>OY969712.1:4465000-5453612 GCA_963702105.1 uncultured Gammaproteobacteria bacterium | reverse complement strand
CATCGTCGACGATACGGCCGACGACCCGCCCAGCTGGTCTCGCTCGCCCCTCGAGCTGTCTTCGACCGGCGTAGGACGCTACGATAGACCAAGCCTTTCGGGGGACAGGACGAATACCGTTTGAACCTGAGGCAGTTCGATCTGAATTTGCTCGTGGCCCTGGACGCGTTGCTCAAAGAGCGCAACGTGACCCGTGCCGCCGAGCGGCTGTATCTGAGCCAGCCGGCGATGAGCGGCATCCTCGCGCGGCTGCGCCAGGCATTCGGAGACGAGTTGCTGGTTCGCGTCGGACGCAACCTCGAGATGACCGAGTTTGCGGAGGGCATCGCCGAGCGCGTTCATGAATGTGTGCGGGAGCTCGAGGATCTGCTCGACGCCGGACGCCCGTTCACGCCGGAGACGGAACGCCACGCCTTCCGGATCGGTGCCAGCGATTACACGGTGCTGCTGCTGTTCGGGCCGCTCATCCATAGGCTGACGACGCTCGCGCCGAACATCGCCCTGCACTTCGTGCGGCTCGATCTCTCCACGGGCGGCCGCATCGCGGCCGGCGAGATCGATTTCGGCATTTGGCCGACGGAGTTCGAGCCCGGCCTTCCTTCCGTGCCGCTTTTCGAGGACAGCTGGGTCTGTGCCGCGTGGTCCGGGCATCCGGCCATCGGCAAGCAACTCACGATGGAAGACTTCCTGCGGCAGCCGCATATGGCCTTCAACATTTCCGACCCCGGGCACGCCTCCGTGGCCGACGAGTATCTGGGCCGGCATGGGCACGAGCGCAGGATCGTCGCCTCGACGGAGAGTTTCACGGCGGCGCCGTTCCTGCTCTCCGGCACCTCCCTTCTGACGATGGTGCCGCGCCGCCTCGGCGAGCGCATGGCCCGGGCCGCCGACATCCGGCTGCTCGAGTTGCCGTTCGAGGTGCCGCCGCTGCGCGAGCAGCTGAACTGGAATCCGCGCTTCACGTCGAGCCCCGCGCACGTGTTCATGCGCGGGCTTCTGGCCGAGGTCGCGGCGGAGCTCTGAGCCCGGCCCAATCGGCCAGGGGCATACCTGGTATCCGAGTTTCCCATTTCTGCCCTGCCCCCGCCGCCGGCAATATCCCATGCTGGCGGCGAATCAGAATGACAATCGCGCCGGCACTTCGCCAGGCTCGACCGCATAAGAGGGAGAACGGGATGCGCTCTGCGAAGGCGGCTCGCCGCTTGCCGGCCCAGTACGCCGCAACGATAGGCCTCGCCATCCGCTGCGCCCTGGGACTCGCCTTAGGCGTAGCCGTAACGGCGGTTGCGCAGGATTCCCCGCCCTCGCGCGCCGCGCAGCCAGCGGCGCAGCCCGCCGAGGCTGCGGCCCACGTCGAGAAGGCGCGCGCGCTCGCGGGCACGGACATCTCTGCGCCGTTCGACTTCTTCTGCGTCCCCGGCCATGCCCGCCCGAACAATCCTTCCGCGCCGCCGCTCCAGCCCGCGAAGCTGTTCGACAACCTCTACGTGGCCGGCAACTCCGAGACGGTCGTCTACGCGATCACGACCTCCGCGGGTATCGTCCTCATCGATTCTGGATTCGCGAAAGAGGTCGAGACGGTGCTGATCCCGGGGCTGCGGGCGCTCGGGCTCGATCCGGCCGATGTGCGGCTCATCCTGCTCGGCCACGGCCATTCGGATCACTACGGCGGCGCGGCGTATTTCCAGACGAAGTACGGCACGCACGTCGGCACGACGGCCGCCGACTGGGACACGATCGCGCAGGCCGCCGCTCGGGCGCGTCCCGGGGACCCGGCGCCGCCGTCGCGCGATCGCGTCCTTCGCGAGGGCGAGCCGATCGTGCTCGGCGACACCACGATCACGCCGGTCGAGGTGCCGGGCCACACGCCGGGGTCGCTGGCCTTCATCTTTCCCGTATTCGAAGGGGGCACGCGCCACGTGGCCGGCCTCTTCGGAGGCACGGTGCTCGCATCGTCGTACACGCCGATGCCCGGGCTGCGCCAGTACGTGAGCTCGATCGCCCATTATCTCGACGTGGCCGAACGCATGGGCGTGGACGTTGAGATCCAGAATCACCCGCTTTTCGACGAGACGCCGCAGCGCCTCGCCGCGCTCGCGGCGCGCCGCCCCGGCGAGCCCAATCCTTTCGTCATGGGAACGGCAAGGTATCAGCGCTTCTGGCGCGTCGTTTCCGAATGCATGCAGGCGGACATCCTTCGCAAAAGCTCCAGGTGAGCGGCGGCTCGAGGTAGCACGGTCATGAACAGAATAAGGATTCTCTGGGTGTGCTTCGCGTCGCTGCTCGGCGCCGTCGCAGCGCCGGCACCGGCGCATCATTCCTTCGCGGCCGTCTACGACCCCGCGAAAACGATCCGGATCGAAGGCGAGGTCGTGCAGTTTCTGTTTCGCAATCCGCACTCGGTGCTGCACGTGCTCGTCAAGGAAAAGTCGGGCGCGACGACGCGCTGGGCCGTCGAGTGGCAGGGCGCGACGCAGCTCGGCGCCAACGGTGTCTCGGCGGTGACGCTGCACCCCGGCGACCCCGTGATCGTCACCGGCAACCCGGGCCGGGTTCCGGCGGAGCATCGCCTGCGTCTCGTGACGATCAAGCGAACGACGGACGGCTTCGGCTGGGGCACGGGCCGCGGCGAGGAGGCCAAGTGAGAGCGACGGGCCGCGGCATCGGCCCAGGCTCCCGCGCCGCCGCGCCACTCCTCGCCGCGTGCGCCGCCCTGATCCTGACGCTCGCGAGCCCCGCGGCGTCGGCCCAGCCCGGCGCGGGCGGCCCCGCAGGCGGCTTTCGCGGGCCGCCGCCCTCGGCTCGCGCGTCGGCGCAGGTCGATCTCACGGGCTACTGGGTTGCGCTCGTCACGGAAGACTGGCTCTGGCGCATGATCACGGCCCCGCGCGGCGACGCGACGAGCGTGCCGCTCAACGCCGAGGGGCGGCGCGTCGCGGCCGAGTGGAACCGTGAGAAGGACGAAGCCGATGGCGAAGCCTGCCGCCCGTTCGGCGCGGCCGGCCTCATGCGCATGCCGCTGCGCCTGCACATTACCTGGCAGGACGAGAACACGCTGAAGATCGAGACCGATGCGGGCCGGCAGACCCGGCTGCTGCATTTCGGCGCCGCGCCGCCCGCGCCCCCGGCGCCGAGCTGGCAGGGCGTGACGACGGCGGAGTGGACAGGGCCGGCGCCGGGCGCGTTCGACCTGAAGGCGCTCGTGAGCGGGCGGGCGCCCGCTGCGCACACGGGGCCGCGCATGGGCTCTCTCAAGGCCGTGACGACGAATCTTCGTGCCGGCTACCTGCGCAAGAACGGCCTGCCGTACAGCGAGCACACGCGGCTCACGGAGTACTTCTCGCGCGTCTCGGCCTTCGGCCGCGACTATGTGACTGTGCTCTCTATCGTTCACGACTCGGCGAATCTCAGCACCGACTTCATCACGTCGTCGCAGTTCGAGCGCGAGCCCGATGGCGCGCACTGGAATCCCTCGCCCTGCCGGACGGCGCCGCCCCTGGCCGCGGAGAAAAAACCATGAAGCGGCTCGCCGCGCTGCTGTGGCTCGCACTCCTGCCCGCCTCGGGCGCCTTCGCGCAGGTGGACTTCGCCGGCGAATGGGACCATCCGGGCATCTTCGGGCAGGAAGACTTCAACGACCGCGGGACGGGTCCTGAGATCGGCGACTACATGGGCCTGCCCCTCAACGAGGCCGGGATCCGCAAGGCGGAGACGTATTCGGGCTCGTGGCTCAGCGTGCCGGAGCATCAGTGCACGCCGCATCCGGCCGCCTACCAGACCTGGGGCCCGAATACGCTTACCGTCAACAAGGAGTACGACCGCGTGCGCCGCGTCGTGAAGGCGATTCGGCTCGACGGCACCTACGGCCTCGACCGCATCGTCTGGATGGACGGCCGGCCGCATCCGCCGCCCGAGGCGCTCTATACGTTCACGGGGTTTTCGACGGGCCATTGGGAAGGCGACTCGCTCGTCGTGGACACCACGCACATGAAGCCCGGCTGGCTGCGGCGCAACGGCACGCCGACGAGTGAGCGCGCGCACATGATCGAATACTACACGCGCTTCGACGACTACCTGCTCGTGACGACGATCGTAGACGACCCGGTCTATTTCACCGAGCCCTTCGTGCGGACCACGGAGTATCTGCCCGTGGTCAGGCCCGCCCCGGTCCTCGGCGATCCGTTCACGCGCAACGACGGGCCGATCTTCTATAAATGCTTCCCGGCCGAGGAGACGACGGAGCCGCATGGCTACGTGCCGCACTATCTCCCGGGCCAGAACCCGCTGCTCGACGACTTCTCGCGGAAATACGCGCTCCCGCGTTGGGCCATGGCCGTGGGGGGCGCGACGATGTTTCCGGAATTCGCCGCGCGCCTCGAACCCGGCGGCGACACCCACATTACGGCGGCGCCGGCCGCGATACCGGCGCGCGAGCCGGGCATCGCCGGCGTGCATTCGATGCATGTCAAAGGCAAGATCTGGGCGATCTTCGGCGCGGGCGGCAACATCACCGTGCAGATCGGCGACGAGGGCGTGCTCGTCGTAGACACGGGCACCGCGGCGAACGCGCCCGCCGTTCGCGAGGAGATTCGGCGGCTCGCGGGAGACCGGCCCGTCCGCTACGTCATCGCGACGGACTTCCACGACGAGAACACCGGGGGCAACGTGCTGATCTCGGAGGAACCGAAACAGCGTGCGGCGATCATCGCGAACGAGAACGTCGGCCTGCGGCTCGTCGAGGCGAAATCCCCGGCCGGCAATCTCGTCATGGACACGTTCTACGGCGATTCGAAGGACATCTACTTCAACGGCGAGGCCATCGAGATCATCCACGTGCCCGCGGCGCATACGGACGGTGATACGATCGTGTTCTTCCGCGGCTCGGACGTGGTCAGCGCCGGCGGTCTGATCTCGACGACGAGCTTCCCGAGCTTCGACCCGACGGAAGGCGGCTCGGTCAATGGCCTCATCGCGGCGCTGAACCGGATCCTCGATATCACCGTCGCCGAAACGCGCGGTCAGGGCGGCACACTCGTGATCCCGGGCCACGGCCGGATCTACGACGAGACGGACGTTGCCGAGTATCGCGACATGCTGACGATCATCCGCGACCGCATCAAGAGCTCGATCGAGAAGGGTGCGTCGTTGGCCGAGGTCAAGCGAAGCCGCCCGGCACTCGACTATGCGGGCGTTTTCGGCGCTACGGAGGGCCCTTGGACGACCGATCGGTTCATCGAGGCCGTCTATCGCAACCTCGGCGGCGGCCGCTGAAGCAAGCAGGTAGAAAGAATGAATCACACTCGAAATACGCACCGTGCGAATCGCCTCGCCGGGACGCTCGGCGCAGGCCTGCTCGGCGTCGGGCTGGCTTTCGGATCGCTCTCGGCGAGCGCCCACCACGGCAGCAGCATCTCCTACGATACGGACAACCTCTGGACGACGTGGGCGACGGTCCAGCAGTTCAACTATAAGAATCCGCATCCGACGATGGCTTTCGACCGCGTCGTCAAAGGCAACGTCGTCGAGCACTGGGTCGCGGAGCTGCTGACGAATCCTTCGGTCATGGCGCGCGCCGGCTGGACGCGCCAGCGCACGCTGAACGCGCTCGCCGCGGGTACGCGCGTCAAGCTCGTGCTCGCCACGTCGCGGGCCGGCGGGTTCAGCGCCATCGTCGTGAGGATCGAAAACGAGGCCGGCGAGGCGATCGGCGGCCGCGGGCGCCCGGGCGGCGACGGCGTCGATCTAGACGGCGTGCCTGGCGGGCGGCAGCCGAGCGGCCACAAGCCTCTGCCCGGCCAGCAGGGTCATTGACATGACCATGCGCAAAATACTCCTGGCCGCGGCCTGCTGTGCCTGCGTCGCCGGCCTGACGATCGGCGAGGACGCGGCGGCGCAAAACGCCGGCGCCCGCAGCGCCGCGACACAGGGCGCTGCGGCATCGAACACCGGCCCGGCGCCCGGCGGCATCGGCTCCTCCGACACCGACACGCGCAGCTACGACAAGCGCGACTTCAACGGCCTGTGGAGCCGCGCGCCCGAGCAGTACGACCTGCCGCGCTGCCCCGAGTGCCGCGACCCCGCGTCGTGGCCTGGCTACGGGTTCTTCGGCGAGACGCCGCCGATGACGCCCGAGGGTCGGCGCCGCTTCGAAGCCAACCGGCCCTCGCGTGGCCTCGAGCTCGACAGCGCGCAGGCGAAGCAGCGCACGGACCTGCACATCGGCTACCGGCGCGCGGTGCTGCCCGCCTTCGGCAATGACCCGGAGATGCGTTGCGAGCCGCTCGGCCTGGCCCGGCTCATCACGTTCTCGGGGATCGGCGCGGCCATGGAGTTCGTGCAGACGCGCGACCGCCTGCTGCAGCTCTTCGAGTGGACCTGGGACTTCCGCGATATCTGGATGGACGGCCGCAAAACGCCGAACGTCGAGGATTACCTGCCGCGCTTCAACGGCTATTCGGTCGGCCGCTGGGAAGGCGATACGCTGGTCGTCACGTCCACGGGCTTCGACGACCGGCAGTGGCTCGATCAGTACGGCTTTCCGATCAGCGAGAAAGCCGTGCTCGAGGAGCGTTGGGACCGGCCGAGCCCGAATCGCCTGCGCGTTCGCCTCACGCTCGACGATCCTGCGACCTACACCGCGCCCTGGCACAGCAGCCCGAAAGTGTGGGCCCTGATCCCGAAGCAGGACATGGCGATCGGCGGGTGGTCCGGCATTCTCGAGGACCGCTGCGTGCCGAGCGACGAGTCGCTGTTCAACAAGTTCCGCGATCGCGCGGCCGGCGTCGGTAAAGCCGGCGCGACGACTCAGCCGACGACTCAGCCGGCGGGCGCCGCGCGCGAGTAATCGTGCTTCAACAGGTTCGCCGGATCGTAGGGCGAAATGTGGTGGCGAACGCCGTTCGCGTCCTCGAGGCACTCGTCCTCGACGATGCGCGCGCCGGGCTGAGTCACTCGATGTAAGACGGTCCGCATCGTCCACGGCTCCGTGTAGACCTCGGGGTCTTCGATCCGCGCTTCGTACTCGAGCGTGTCGGGCCCGGTCATTCGGTAGCGCTCGACGATGTGCACGCTCGTGCTGTGAAAGTTGCCGGCATGGTCGAGCCATTCCTGGTCGGTGATTGCCGCCACGTCGGCCACGAGCGTGTCGCCCTCCCAGCGGTAGCGCGTATCGCCCATCCACCAGTCGGTCGCGTCGAAATGCGGGCGCGTGTCCGGGTGGAAGACGCGGAACGCGTGATTGTCCTGGTAGACGATGGCGAAGTTGCCGGGGCTTTGCAGGATCTGCAGCGGCGCGGGCATATACGTCGCGCGCGGCACGCCGGCCTGATAGCACTTGGAAGAAGGATCGGCCGTGGCCCGATTCCGGTAGTTCTCCCGGCGGCGCGCCAACGCCTCAGGCTTGTAGGGAATCTTCCCGCTCGGCGGATCGACGACGATGCCGGGCGAGGCCGCGAGCCCGTCCTCGGCCGGATGCCCTTCGATGTTGAGGTAAGCGGTGTCCCCCGTCTGCCAGATACCGCGAAAGTCCGGCGTCTTGCCGTCCCAGAGCCGCATCGGCTTGTAGGCACTCGCATCGTTGGCGCTCTGCGCGAGCGCCGCGGGCGAAAGCATCGCCATGACTGCGGCTGCGGCCAGCGCCTGGTGAGTCCTGCTCATTGCACCCTCCGCTTCTTCCCGCCGTCCTCCTGCGTGTAGTGCTGCAGGCTGCGCTCGCCTTCGAGGCAACTGTATTCGAGGATTTGCTGGTCCGCGGGCAGGCGCTTCAGCGTGAAGCGAAATTCGACCGGCTTGACGAACACCGTCGGGTCCGTGACCGTGGCCTCATAAAGAATGGTGTCGCGATCCATGAGCGTGAAGCGCTCGAGGACGTGCTCGTTCTCGTCCACGAAGTTGCCGGCCATGTCGAGCCAGGTGCGGCCGTTGAAGTCGGCGACGTCGACGACGAACGTATCCCCTTCCCAGCGGCCGCGAGAATCGCCGTCCCAGGCGGAATAGCTCTTCGGATGCGGGCTGCCGTCCGTCGGAATGATCCGCACGTCGTGCATGGCTTCGTGCAGCAGCGCGACGTAGTGCTCGTCCTGGATGATCTGCACCGGGTAAAGGCCGCCGGGCTGATCGAGGGAACGCGGGACACCCGGCAAGTGGCAATGCGCTTCCGGGTCCTCGTAGCCGTCGCGCTGGCGCCTGAGCTTCTCCGCCGCGGCCTCGGGCGTGTAGTCGAACTTCGGCCCCGGTGCCGGCCCGACCTCGCGACGCGCCGTGCCCGCCCTGCCGCCGCCCGCGGCGAAATTCGTCCCGTTGAGCGAGCCGACGTACAAGCCTTGAAATCCGCCGGCGCTCTTGAGCCACAGTCCCTGCAGGTCCGGGTGGCCGCCGGGGAGTCGCGGGAGCGAAGGGGGCGGCGCGGGCGACTGTGCCGAGACGAGTCCGGGCAATCCCGCGGCGACGAGGGCGGCCAGGCAGCCGCTCGCAAGTGCGGCCGCGCGACCCGGGAGGGCGAATTTGCTTAGCACGTCAACGCTCCTGGGACGCGCCGTCGGCCGGTCCCCTCGAACTGCCCGCAGAGCCGGCAAAGACTTTGGTGCCGTTCGCGAGCGTGATGCGCGCGGCGTTCGCCGTATTCGAACCGTCCTTGGCGCGAAAGGCGTCCACGGTGATCAAGTCCCCGGCTTTCAGCGAGTTCTTGGTCCAACCGAGCCGCATGAGCGCATTCGGATTCGAACGTTCTCGATCATCCACCGCGTCGCCTTGCCGTCGGGCTCGGCAACGTCGAGCGTGATCCAGCCGTGCGGGTTGATCATCTCCCACTTCACGACGGCGCCCTTGAGCGTAACGGGCTTGCGCGCGTCGAACTCGGCAGCGAACGAGTGATGGGCGAGTGCAGGCGCGGCGGCCCAAACGCACGCGAGCATCGCGACCGGCAATACCTGGTATCGGCGTTTCACAATGTCTACCTTGCAGTAACGTCTTGTTAGCGAGCTTACCATTGAGCGTTGCCGTACGCTCGAACGTCGCGCTGCCGTTCGAACGAGTCGCCCCGCAAGGCCGCCGCTGCCCGGCGATCCTGTATGATCTCGCGATGATCCCAGACGACCCGGCGCTCGACGCCGAGCATGCGGCCTTCATTCAAGGCCCGGTCTCGATTCACGCGGCGACGCGCAATGCGGCGAACCAGACGACCGTGACGCGCTGCCTGGGCTGCCGCGTCTCCGAGGACCGGCGGCGCGTGACCGTGCTGCTCTCGGCCGCGCAGTCCACGGAGTTGCTCGCGGACCTGAGGGCGGATGGAACCATCGCGGTCGTGTTCAGCCATCCGAGCTCGCACCGCGCGGTTCAGCTCAAGGCGGTGGACGCGGTTGTCGCGTCGGGCCGGGCCATCGGAGCGGTCGGAGCCGTCGGGACGGTCGCGCCGGCCGCGCGCGAAGCGACTCGCTTCCTCGAGGCCTATCGCAAGGCCTTGGCTGCGGAGGTCGGACCGCTCGGCTTCCCCGAAGGTTTCGTGCGCGCCCTACTGGCCGTGACGCCCGACGATGTCGTGGCCGTCACGTTCACGCCGACGGCCGCCTTCGTGCAAACGCCGGGGCCGAAGGCCGGCGCGCCGCTGGGATCGCCCGAGCCGTCCGCGCCGCCCGCGCCGCCCGCGCCGCCGACGAACGCCCGATGACGCTCACCGTAGACTCGGTCCGCGACTGCCTCGACAGCGCGATCCCCGCGGTCATCGCGACCTGCGCCGCCGACGGCACGCCGAACGTCTCTTACCTCTCCCAAGTTCAGTACGTGGACAGCGAGCACGTCGCGCTCTCCTACCAGTTCTTCAACCGCACGCGCCGCAACGTGCTCGCCAATCCGACCGCGAGCCTCATCATCGTGAACTCGGTGACGGCCGCCCGCTACCGGCTCGCGCTGCGCTACCTGCGCACGGAGACCGAGGGGCCGCTGTTCGAAAACATGAAGGCCAAGCTCGCCGGCATCGCCTCGCACACCGGCATGTCCGCGGTCTTTCGCCTGCGCGGCTCCGATGTCTACCGCGTGACGGGCATCGAGCCGATCCCGGGCGAGACGCTGCCGCCCGCGCCGCCGCGCCGCAATCTGTTGGCCGCCGTGCGCCGCTGTTCGGAGCGCATGCGCAGTTGCTACGCGCTCGACGAGCTGCTCGACCGGACGCTGGCCGCGCTCGAGACAGAGCTCGACATCGCGCACGCCATGGTGCTCATGCTCGACGCCGCGGGCGCCAGGCTCTACACGGTCGCGAGCCGCGGCTACGACGCTTCGGGCGTCGGCTCGGAGATTCCGCTCGGCCAGGGCGTCATTGGCGTCGCGGCCCGCGAGCGTACGCCGATCCGCATCGGCCACATGACGGCCGAATACGCCTACGGCCGCGCGATCCGGGCGAGCGCAAGCCAGGGCGGCCTGGCCGGCATGCTCGAGACCGAGATACCGCTTCCGGGATTGCCCGAGTCGCGCAGTCAGATGGCCGTGCCCGTCGTCGCGTTCGAGCAGCTGCTCGGCATTCTGTATGTCGAGAGCGATCTCGACCTGCGCTTCGGCTACGACGACGAGGACGCCCTCGTCGCGATCGCAGGTCAACTCGGCGTCGGCATCCGCGTGCTGCAGAGCGCGCCCGATGCCGCGGAGGAGACGGCCCCGAGCAGCGTCTCGCGTTTCCCGCCGGGCGGTGCCCCGGTCGTCGTGCGCCACTATGCCGAGAACGATACGGTGTTCCTCGACGACGACTATCTCATCAAGGGCGTCGCCGGCGCGATCCTCTGGGCGCTCGTGCGCGACTACGTGTACGACCAGCGCACGGCCTTCAGCAACCGCGAGCTGCGGCTCGATCGACGCATTCGGCTGCCGGACGTCAGCGACAATCTCGAGGCCCGCTTGATCCTGCTGCAGCGGCGCCTCCAGGAGCGCGGCGCGTGCGTGCGCATCGAGAAGACGGGCCGCGGCCGGTTCCGTTTGCGCGTGAACCGGCCGCTGCACCTCGACGAAGTCGCCGCACCGGCGGCTCGCCGCTAGGCCGCGAGCGCGGCCGAGAGACCCAGCGCCCGCTCGAGCTTGGCCCAGTCGCGCGAGCCCAGGTGCTCGCGTGCGATGCCGAGCACGGCCTCGAATGCGTCCCGCGGCATGCCGGCCCGCATGGCGCCCAGAAGCCCGGCGCGCTCGGTGTGATTCACGGCGGGGATCATCCAGCGCATCCCCAGGAACAGCGCGTCCGGCGGAATCGAGGCGACGATTCGGCCCTCGATCGCGGCGAGCTCCTCGTCCGTGTAGTTCGCCCACAGCACCGCGTTGTTCTGCCGTTCCTCGACGTCCATATGCTCGAAGTTCTCGGCGGCGAAAACGGCCAGACGGCGGTACAGCTCGAGCGCAGCGTCGGCGCGAGCGGCGCCCGCAGCGCGCTCGAGGTCCCCGAGCAGACCCTCGAGCTCCGCGAGCGCGCGCTCGTGGGCGAGGTGATCCTCGGCGGTAGACCCAGCCGTCCCCGGACTGCGGGCTTCCATGGCGGCGTGCACGAACCGGTTCTCGTCGTCGAGGTGCACGGCCAGCGTGCCGAGCAGCGCACGGGTCTGCTCGACGGCGGCGGCGACTTCGGCCGCGTCGTCGGCGTCCATGCGCCCGACGGCGACGAGCGTATCGCTCATGAACGCGCGCAGGGCCTTGTGGATCGGGCGGTAGAGGTCGAAACGGTTCTGCGGAACGGCGGCGGAATTTGCGGTGGTCATGGCGGATGTCCTCGGTGGTCGAATGAGGACTTCAGTCTAGGCAGGCGGCCGGACGCCTGTTCTTAAGAAGATCTTCGGCCGATCCTAAGAATCTCTTAAGCGCTCAACGCCCACCATGCTTCGCTTCGGTGGCGATTCGGCGCAGCGACAGGCCCCCCAATAAGAGTGCCAACAGCAGAGGTCCGGCCGTACCGCCGCCGCCCCCGCCGTTCGGACTCCTCGCGACGACCTCGACAAGGCGCGTCGCGGTCGCACGTTCGCCGGCGCGATCCACGACCTCGTACGTCACGCTGTAGCGCCCGATGACGTTCGTGTCTACGGGGTTGTCCACGACGATACGGCTCGTGAGATCCCCATCGCGCGGGTCCATCGCCTTCGCGCCCGGATCGTTATAGCTGTCGCCGACGGTGACGGTGACCGTCGAATCGCCGTTCAACGTCAGCACGGGCCCCCCTGAGGCTGAGGGCGCGCCTCCGCCGGAGCCCGCGCCGCCGACGTTGAGGAAAACGTCGACGACATCGCTGCCCGCCACGGCGACGTTGAGCGCGCTGCCGGCGTCGAAGAGACCCTCGACCGCGCCCGTAGCGGCTTTGCCGGAAAATCCTCCGGCGGCGGCGAACGAAGGCGGCGTCGCGCCGTCGCTCGTGTCGAGGCGGTGCGCGCCAGAGGCGCCGATCGTCACGACGTCGTTGCGGCCGTCACCGTCGAAGTCCCCCGCGAGCACGGTGACGGTCGCCGAGTCGCCGAGACGCGCGGCCTCCGCGAAGGCCGTCGAGTCGGCCGATGTGTTGAGCAGCACGAGATCGGCCCCGGCGCGCGCGATGGCGAGGTCCGGATGCCCGTCCGCATCGAAGTCGGCGGCCGCACTCGAGGCCGCCGCTCCCGTCGGGAGCGTCCCCGCACGCGAATACGCGCTCCCGCTTCGCGCAAACACGTCGGCATCCCGATCCGAATGAGTGAAAACGAGCTCCGGACTGCCTTCGCCCAGCAGATTTGCGGCAAGTACCGAGGTGCTCGACGAAACGTCGACCGTCTCCGTTGCGAATTCCCGGTTGCCGAGGTTTCGATAGACCGCACTCGATCCGTCGTAGGCGATCACGACGTCCGGCAACGAATCGCCATCGACGTCCGTGATCGCGACACCGCGGCCGCCGCCTGCGGCACCGTTCAGCGTGACGCGGTCGGGTGTCGAGGAATACGCGTCGAACAAGACCTCGCTCGGTGCGTCGGCGTTCGCGACGGCGATGTCGGCGGAACCGTCTCCGTCGATATCGGCGGCCGCGATCGCCGCTCCGGCCGACGTGTCGTCGCCGACGGTGATCGGCATCCTGGCGAACGGGTGAGCCTCGTCGAGATCGCGAGCGTTGAGAAAGATCAGCACGGGATGGCCTGCCCCGGTCGCGACCGCAAGGTCGTCGCAACCGTCGCCGTCGAAGTCCCCGACGGCCACGGCGGCTGCCCCGGGCGCCGACAGCTCCTGCGAACGGTTGCCGCCCTGCGCTGCCGTCACGCTCAGTACCGCGCGGGCTGTGTCGTTGCCGGCATTCGTATCGGTCGGACTCGCATCGGCAATCGAGACGGTCGCGTTCGCGACGATGGCGCCGGGGCCGCTCGCGCGGCCGCTCACCTCGGCCGACCTCGTAGCGCCGCTCGCAAGCGGCGACCAGCGGCACGTCACCGAGGTGCCGCTGCCGCGCGGGGCGATCGAGCAGGAGTCGTCATCGACGCCTTCGACCTTGAACGGCGCGTCGCCGGAGAGGACCGTCTCGAGCACGGCATTCGCGACGTTGCGATTGGAGGGATTGCTGGCCGACAGCGTCCAGGTCACCAGGCTGCCGACCGGCACGGGATTCGGCGTCACGTTCACCGCAGCGGCGAGATCTGCGCCGGCCGGCGGCGGATGGCTCGGCGGCGGGGCGCTCGGCGGGCCGTTCGGCGGCGAATCGCTCGGCGCCGCATCCACCGTGATCGTGAATTGCTGATCGACGTGGTCGCCCTTCACTTCGGCGCGAAGCTCGACCACCTGCTGTCCAACGTCGTCGGAGCCCGGCGTTCCGGATATCGTGTCGCGGCCGTCGAAACGCATCCACGGCGGAAGTGCGCGGGCGATGAAGCGCACCGGTTCGAGCGGATCGGCTTTGTCGCCGCGGCCCGGCGGGCCGCCCGGACCTCCGGGACCGACGTGGCCTCCGGGACCGCCGTGCCCCGCCGGATCACCGTGACCGCCCGAGTCGCCGCCGGCCGCGGGCACGTTCGCCGCCGTCATCGTGTAGGCGTAACGCTGCCCGACCGTAGCGTGCGTCGGGGGCTCGCTCGTGAACGCGAGGCCGGCGAGGATCGGCGCGCTCACGGTCAGCGCGGCGGACGCACCAAGTCCGACGAAGACGCATTTGGCGATTGACCGGAAGCTCACGACTCCATTCGACCTCAGGGGGTTCGCGCTTCGGGCTCGCGGCACCCTTCCGGGGCGGCAGCCTCAAAGGAAGAACACGCAAGCCCTGATAGAAAGGTTGCATCGAGGAGAATACCGATGCCAAGTCGCCCCGATACCTACGCCGAGAATCAGCCCGCTCCTGACCGCGGAATCGAAACAACGCATGCACCCGCATCAAAGTGACGCGCGCAGCGGCGTGCCGGCGAGGCTTTGCCCGATCCGCGCGGCCCAACGCTCCGCCTCGCTCCGCCCTTCGATCCTGGCCGCAAGGCGCTCGAGCTCGAGCACGAGGCGCACGCGGCCGATGCGGCGCGCGGCGCGACGAGGGCCCACGATGGCTTCGGCCGCGGCGCCCGTCTCGCCCTGCGCGAGCAACGCCTCGACCCGCAGCCGCTCGGCTGCCACGGCCACCTCGGCGAGTCCTGCGGCCTGCGCGCTTTCGTAGAGCGCGGCGGCCATCCCGAGGCCGGCCGCGGGGTCACCGCGCGCCAGCGCGAGCTCCGCGAGCACGCGCTGGCACTGCATCCTCTGCAGGCGCTCGCGGCGCGTCTCGCAAAGCGCCGCCTCGCGTTCGAGCCCGGCCCCGATGGAAAGATCGCCGAGCCGGAGCCGTGCGAGCGCGTGTGTCGCATGAATCTGGCCCCGCCAAAACGTGACCTTCGAGTCGCGGCCGAGCGCGAGCGCGCGTTCGCTGTACTCGAGCGCGGTCTCGTGCAGTTCGAGGTCGAGGAGCAGCTGCGCGAGCAGCACATACGCCATGAGGCGATAGCGAGCCTGGCCGAGCCCTTCAAGCCAGTGCAGCGTCTGCGTCATGGCTGAATACGCCTCGCCGTAGGCGCCCGTGCAGGCCCGGACGTGGTCGCGGCCGAGCAGGATCGGGCCGCGGTGCCATTGCAGATCGGCGCGCTCGGCGATCTCGAGCGCGGCCTCGAACTTCGCGGCCGCGCGCGCATAGTCGCCGAGCCCCATGAAGCCGACGTTTGCAAAGCCGATCATCATGAGATTCTCGGACTCGTAGCTCTTGTCGCCGACCTCGCGCGCGAGCTCGTTCGAGCGCTCGTAGCAGGCGATGGCCGCGCGCGGCTCTAGGTCGTTGAAGTGCGCCTCGCCGCGCCCGTGGTAGGCCTGCACCGCTACGAGGTCCGCGAGGCCGAGCCGCTCGCAGACGGCGACGGCCTCGTCGTGGTGCGCGATGGCCTCGACATTGCGGTGGTCGCTCCAGGCCACGGTGCCGAGATGGTAGAGCGTATCCGCGGCGCGGCGCTCGTCGCCCATGGCGCGGCACTCGGCCAACGCCTCCGTCAGGCAGGCGCTCGCCTGCTCGTAGTCGTCGCCGCGCCGATATGTCATGCCGAGCTGGATCAGGCCGTCGCGCACCGCGGTCCGGTCGCCGCCGGTCCTCGCCTGCGCGATGACGCGGCGGATGTCTTCGGCGGCCCCGGCCGTCTGCCCCGCCTGTGCCCGCACGCCGCCCCGCCACGCGTACAAATCCTCGAGCTTGCGCTCGCCGAGCGCGGCCGGATGCGCGGCGGCGAGCGCCTCGGCACGGTCGAGCCAATGCAGCGCGGCGCGCAGCGCGAATAGCCGCTGCGAGCGTTCGGCCGCGAGCAAGGCTTTCTCCAACGCCTTGTCCCAGACCTGCGCGCGTTCGTAATGCTCGGCGAGGCGCGCGTCGCGCTCGGGCCACGCGGCCCCCGCGCGCGCCTCGAGCGCTTCGGCGGCGGCCCGGTGCAGGAGCCGGCGGCGCGCGGCGCTGATCTCGCGATAGGCGACCTCGCGAAGCTTGTCGTGGCCGAAGTCGTACGTGCCCTCCGCGTCCTCGCGCAGCAGCCGCCGCCGGATCAGGGTCTCGAGCGCCTCGAGCAGCGCAGGCGCGGGACTCTCGGTCACCGCTAGCAGGCTCTCGAAGTCGAAGCGCCGGCCGAGCACCGCGGCGGCGTCGAGCGCGGGACGCGCGCTTTCGGGCACGTGGGCGAGACGCCTTTGCACGGACGCCGTCAGCGCCTCGGGCAGCGGCAGATCGCCGGGCTCGTCGCCGGAGATTTCGCCGGCCTTGAGCGCGTGCAGCATCGAGGTCAGAAAGAAAGCGTTGCCGTCCGTTTCGCGATGCAGCCGCGCCGCGAGACGCGTATCGCCTTCGAGCAGCGTCTGCGTGTCGGCGAGGCTGAGCCGCGCGAGCGGCACATGCCGGGCGTGGGGCTCGCGCCGCAGGCTCCCGACGAGCTCCGCGAGGTGCTCATCCGCCGCGAGCGCTTCGTCGCGATAGGCGAGCAGCACGAGCCGCGGGCGCGCGGCGGACTCGCGCGCGAGGTAGTGGAGGAAGCGCGCGCTGGCCGCGTCGGCCCACTGAACGTCGTCTACGATCGCGACGAGATGGCGTGCCGCGGCGAGCGCGTCGAAGAGCTGATCGATGGCTCTGAACAGCCGCGCCTGGCGCGCCTCCGGAAAATCCTGCGACAACGCCGGCACCTCGGCCTGCTGGCGGATCGTGGGCACGAGGGCGGCGATCTCGGCCAGCGAGACCGGCGGCAGCGTCTCGAGCATGGCTTTCGGCGCGAGCGCGAGCCCTTGCGTGACGAGATCGATGACAGGCTGGTAAGGCATGGCTCGCTCGATCTCGTAGCAGCGCGTCGCGAGCGTCGGTACGGCATGCGCGCCCGCGTAGCGCGCGAGCTCGCGCAGCAGCCGGGTCTTGCCGACGCCGGGCTCCCCTTCGACGAGCACGGCGTGCCCCTGCCCGGCGGCGAGCCGGACCAACAGGGCGCGCAGCAGGTCGGACTCGTTGTCGCGGCCGACGAATCGGGTCCCCTCCGGCTCAGGCGCCCCGCCGGCCGGCGCCTCCTCGCCCTCGAGCCGCGCGCCACGGCGCGCCCCCCGAGCGGCTTGGACGAAGGCCCGCCGCTCCGCCGAAGGGACTTCGAGCTTCGCGGCGAGGCGCTCGGCGAGCCCTCTGGACGGCCGGCGTTGGTCGGCCTCGATCTTCCGGATCGCATCCCGCGAGCAGCTCACGAGGCGCGCCAGCGCTTCCTGCGTGAGATCGAGCGCCTTGCGCCGCCGGCGCAGCCAATACCCGAACGAATCGCTCGACGGCCCCGGCCCCGGGATGTCCCTGCTCATGCGGAGATTCTCGCCCCTTTTTGTGCCGCTGTCTGTCCCCCTGAGCGGGACCGCAGCCGCTGCCGGCGAGGTTCAAATGGTCCCTGCCGAAACGGCTCGATAGAAGGGAGCTCAAGCGATGCACATAGCGAAAGACAAGATCGACCTCAAGATGCAGGTGCCGGGCGTGACGCTGCGCCAGCGTCTCGGCTTCGGAAGCGTCAAGGGCTACGACTCGCTCAGCGGCGAGTACTTTTCGCTGGCCGCCGGCGTCGATACGACCCCGCTGCTCGCGGGCCTCGAGGGCGACGCGTGCCAATGCCCGCACTGGGGGTTCGTGTTGAGCGGACGGCTCACGACGACCGACACCGCGGGCAAGCGCGAGACCGTGCAGGCCCACGACCTTTTCTACTGGCCGCCCGGGCACAACGTGAAGGTCGAGGCCGACGCCGAAATCGTCATGTTCAGCCCCGCGCGCGAACACACTCACGTCCTCGACCACATGCTCGAAAAGATCACGCAGTAAGGAGTAAACCCATGCAGACATCAGCCCTCGCGACGCCGGGCCCCGATCTCGGCGCGATCAAGACGCGACAGCAGCAAACCTGGGCGGCGGGCGACTACGCCGTCATCGGCACGCCCCTGCAGCTCGTCGGCGAATCCCTGTGCGAAGCCCTCGACATCGTGCCGGGCGCGCGCGTCCTCGACGTCGCGGCCGGCAACGGCAATGCGACGCTCGCGGCCGCGCGGCGCGCCTGCGAGGTCGTCTCCACCGACTACGTGCCGGCTTTGCTCGAGCGCGGCCGCGCGCGGGCGGCGGCCGACGGCCTCGACGTGCGTTTCGAGACGGCCGATGCGGAGCATCTGCCGTTTGCGGACGGCAGCTTCGACTTCGTAATCTCGACTTTCGGCGTCATGTTCACCGCGGATCAGGACCAGGCCGCCGCCGAGCTCGTGCGCGTCTGCCGTCCCGGCGGCCGCATCGGCCTCGCCAACTGGACGCCGACGAGTTTCATCGGCGATCTGTTCAAGCTCATCGGCCGCTTCGTGCCGCCGCCGCCCGGGCTCAAGACGCCGCTGCTCTGGGGCACCTCGCAGCGGCTCGCGGAGCTCTTTCCGGGCTGCGAGATAGAGGCCGTGCCCCGCCGGCATGTGTTTCGGTACCGATCGCCGCGCCACTGGCTTGAGACGTTCCGGACGTTTTACGGCCCGACGCACAAAGCGTTCGGCGCCCTCGAGGCCGAGCGGCAGGCCGCGCTCGAGCAGGAAGTGCTGGCCTTGATCGGGCGGTACAACCGCGGCGGGGAGGCGATGATCGTCGAGAGCGACTACCTCGAGGTCGTGATAGGGGTCTAGGCCCGTTCTCGATGGGCGGCGGCTGTGGGCGTCGGGCCCACAGCCTCGATGTGCTACGCTTGGCCCATCCCATCGACTTCGAGCGGTGACGCCATGAGCGAATCGATCGGCCTCATCAGTCCCGGCAACATGGGTGTCTCGATCGCCGCCTCGGCCATCCACAACGGCCATCACGTCTATTGGGCATCCCAAGGGCGCAGCGAAGACACGCGCAAGCGCGCCGAAGAGAACAACCTCGTCGACGTTGGCACGTTGGCCGAGTTGTGCAGGCAGTGCTCGATCATGCTGAGCGTGGTGCCGCCGAGCGCGGCGGAAAAGGTCGCCGAGGAGGTCGCGGCGCAACAGTTCAGCGGCGCCTTCGCAGATCTCAACGCCATCTCGCCGCAACGGGCGCAGCGGATCGGCCAGCGCCTCGAAGCGGCCGGCATCGCCTTCGTGGACGGCGGCATCGTCGGCCCGCCCGCTTGGCGGCCGAGGACGACGTGGCTGTGTCTGTCGGGAAGCCGCTCCGAAACCATCGCGCGCTGCTTCACGAACGGCCCCCTGGAAACCGAAATCCTCGGCGATCGCGTCGGCGATGCGTCGGCCCTGAAGATGTGTTACGGCGCGTACACGAAGGGTCACACTGCGCTGATCGCCGGCGTGCTCGGGACGGCCGAGAATCTGGGCGTGCTCGAGGCCTTGATGCGTCGCTGGGCGGACGACGGTTCGGGCCTCGATAAGTCCGCGGCGCTCAAAGTGACGCGCATCACCGACCGAGCCTGGCGCTGGGTCGGCGAGATGGAGGAGATTGCTTCGACGTTCGCGCTCGGAAACATGCCGCGCGG
Organism: uncultured Gammaproteobacteria bacterium; assembly: GCA_963702105.1. Classification (GTDB taxonomy): domain Bacteria; phylum Pseudomonadota; class Gammaproteobacteria; order Steroidobacterales; family Rariloculaceae; genus ZC4RG20. Next base: position 5,434,173 of record OY969712.1, on the reverse strand, counting down.
CTTTCACGAAGCGGCCCGCGACATTTACGAGCGCTTGGCCGAGTTCAAAGACGAGCCGAGACCCGAACCCGATGCCGTGCTCGAGGCGTTGAAACGGCCGCCGGGGCGCGGCTGACCGAAGGGACAGGACGGGAAATGACGCGCTCCGAACCCTTGGGGGGTGAGCTGCAATAGCCGCGAACCCGGCCTATCGCAAGGACGGCCTCGTCATGCGGCGCGGGCATCCCGACGCGGCCGAGGTCCGGGTCCTGCAGACGCACCTGCGCGCGCTCGGTTACCTCGCAGAGGGCATCGACGGGGACTTCGGCGCCCGGACCGAGCTCGCCATCCGCTCCATTCAATACGACTTGCTGAACAACGTCGGCGAGAGCACGGCCAACGACGGCTCGGCGCCGGTCTCGGTCGTCAACTTCAGTCGCGGTCGCGTCGTGGACGTCACGGGGGTCCTGGATCAGTCCCTGGCGGCCTGCATCGCCGACATGATGACCGAGGAGAATTTCCCGAAGCTGCCGAGCAGCCGGGACCCGGCAGCGGCCAACGCGCAGCTCCTCGAGACCCTGCGCAACGACCGAGAGTTGGCCGTCCCCGTGCCGTTCCTGCTCGCGATGCTGAGGCAGGAGAGCGATCTGCGGCACTTCCACGTGCCCGCGGGCGGCGACGAGGACAGCTTCATCACCATCGGGCTCGATCGGAATTCGAAAAAGCTCAACGCCCGCGTGGCCATCACGTCTCGCGGTTACGGCGCGGGTCAATACACGCTGTTTCATCACCCCCCGCGCGCCGAAGAGATTCAGGACTACATGATGGATTCCGGCCGGGAACGTCTCGAAGGCCGCCGCCGAGTATCGCTCCAAGTTCGAGCGCTACGTCAACGGACCGACCTCCGGCACGCGCGCCGACGATCGCATCGCGGAGGTCGGCCACGGCCCGTTACGCGAGTGCAGGTACGACCGATCGGACCCGAAGTTCATGCGGGATTGCACTGCGTGCCTCGCGGCGCTGCCGCGCACGACGATCCGCCGCGGCGACCCGTTCTTCGACGGCAGCACGGGCCGCTACGAGCCGACGCAGTACTACAAGACCGAGACGTACCGCAACGTTCCGCTGCGCCGCGCCGTGCCCTGCGACTGGCCCTACGCGTCACGCCGTTACAACGGCGCCGGCGTCAACTCCTATCACTACCAGGTCCGGATTCTCAGGAACGTCGCGAGCGGCGATTGAGGCCGGCGGGGCCGAGGTTTTTCGTCGCTTCCCGGTAGCTCAACGCGCTCAACCGGCCGCGATTTGCAGCGACGTATCGCCGAACCTCCTCGGGGTTCGACCAGGCGTATTGCCGCAGCGCCCAGCCGATGGCCTTACGCAGAAAGAACTCCTTCGAATCGAGCGAGGGCTCCAGGCAATCGTAGAGCAGGTCGAGGTCGGTCGCGTGCTTGAACGTGAGCTGACAAAGGATCGCCGTCCGCCGTTTCCAGAGATCGGCGCTGCGGCTCCAGGCGAGCATCTTGCGGCGCATCGGCTTCGGATGACTCGCGAGAATCGGCCCGACGCGGTGCGAGGCGATATTGTCCACGAAGTCCCACCAGGCGCCGGCGACGATGAGCTCTTCGTACATCGGCATCGCGGTCGGCGTCTGAAACGCCCGCGCGCGCTTGTGCCCGGACAACTCGACTGCCGCGTATCGCTCCTCGCGATACTCGGCGCCGCGCCACACATCCAGAACGAGCGCGCGCCACTCGTTGCCATCCGCGAGCTCGAGGTCCGCGAAGACGGTCGCGCACACTTTGCGGAAAGCCGGAGTCTGCACGCCGAGATACGGCATCGCGGATTTCATGTAGGCCTGCATGGCCGGCGCCTTCGCGGGCTCGGCGACCGAAAGCAACGCGCCGCGGAGCCGGCGCAGGAGCCGTGCGCCCTCTTCGGAGGCGCGTGCGGCGGGCGGCGAATCGGCGGCGTTCATCGCGGCGATCTTGACACAGGGCGCGGCCGGCCGAGGAGCCGGACGAGCAGCGGATCCTGGTGCGCCGCCGGCCGCCGTCCTGCACGCACGGCAGTCCGCGCAGGCTGCCTCACCCCGGGGGGGGGGTCGTCCCGCGAGGAACGGCTTGACATTGACTACTACAAGTGTATTTAATCTCCTAACTACAACTGTATTAGCCAGGCGATGAAGATCAGCGAAGCGGAAAGCAGGGTTCTCGAGGTGTTCTGGAGCGCCGAGGCGCCGCTCAGCGCGGAGGACGTCGTCGCCGCCCTCGACAACGACCGCGACTGGTCGGCCGGCACCATCCGAACCTTCCTGACCCGGCTCGTGAAAAAGAAGGCGCTGGCCGCCAGGCCGGACGGGCGCCGCTATCTATACCGTCCGCTGATCCGGCGCGAGGACTACGTCCACGAGCAGAGCCGCAAGCTCATCGACAGGCTGTTCGGCGGCCGCATCGCGCCCTTCGTGACCCAGTTCTCCGAGCGGCGAAGCTTGAGCCGCGACGAGATCGAAGAGCTCAAGCGACTCATCGAGAGGCTCGATCATGACCGCTGACGGGACTCATAGAAAGGCGCGATCATGAGCGCCGATGCCATCGTCGCCGGGCTCCTCCGGGCCAACCTCGTCGCCGGCGTCGCGATTGCGCTCGCGATGCTGCTGCGGCCGCTGGCACTGCGTCGACTCGGCCCGAGCATCGTTTACCGGCTCTGGCTCGTCGTGCCGATCGCCGTGCTCGTGAGCTGCCTGCCGGTGCGCGAGCGGGTCCGCGTCGTCGCGCCGCCGGGCGTCGTCGCGGCCGCAAACCCGGCCACCCTGACGATCGGCGGCGCGTCCGCTGCGCCGGAGACGGTTCGGGCGGAGATCGCCGCGAAGCCGCTGATCGCGCGCCCGGCGCTCGCCGATCTGTTCCTCGGCGTCTGGCTGCTCGGCGCCGGCGCACTGCTGATTCGCTCGATCGTGAGCACGCGGCGTCTCGCCGCGGACCCGATGCTCGGGCCCGCGCTCGTCGGCGTGGTGAGGCCGAAGCTCGTGCTGCCGGCCGATTTCGAGACGCGCTTCGAGGCCGAGGAACGCGCCCTGATACTCGCTCACGAGGAGGTCCATCGGGTCGCGGGCCATACCGTCGTCAACGCGCTTGTCGAGGTCGCGCGCTGCGCGAGCTGGTTCAATCCCCTCGCCCATCTGGCATCGAGCCGCTTCAGAACGGATCAGGAGTTCGCCTGCGACGCGGCCGTCATCGCCGCGCGTCCGAATCAGCGCCGTGCCTATGCGCAGGCGCTGCTCAAGACGCAGGTCGTGCCCGCGGTTCTGCCGCTCGGCTGCACCTGGACGAGCCCGTCGGCCGCGCGCATGCGCGAGCGCATCGCGATGCTTGCGCGGCCGTCGCTGACCCGCTCGGCCGCCCTCGCCGGCGCCGCCGCGGTCGCCGTCCTCGGGTGTGCCCTGGGTTACGCGGCCTGGGCCCAGCGCCCCGAGCGGCAGGTCATGAAAATCGCAGGATGGGACGCGCCGCCCGGCCTGCTTTCGCCGATCCAGGCCTACCGCCACGCGCAATTCTTACCGATCGCCAAGGCGGGCAACATCGACGTGGTCTTCTTCGGCGACAGCGGGGCGGAGTTCTGGCTCTGGAAGGATCGCGGCCGCAGCGTCTGGGACAAGGCGTTTGCATCGTTCCGGGCGGCGGACTTCGGCGCCCAGGGCGCCTCGACCCGGAGCACGTTATGGCGGATGCAGCACGGCGAGCTCGAAGGTTACCGGCCGAAGGCCATCGTGCTGTACGCGCTGCATTCCGCCGGGGACTCGCCCGCGGGCCACGACGTGCGAGCCATCGTGGCCGGCCACGAGGCCATTATCGCGGAGATCCGCAAGCGGCAGCCGCAGGCCAAGATCCTCATCGTCGCGAACGTGCGCAAGTGGTTTCCGACCTTGAGCTTCATCGGCGAGGTGAATGCGAGGCTCGCCGGGCTCGCGGACGAAAGGAACGTCTTCTTCGTCGACTTCAGCGACCGCTTCCGCAGCGCCGGCGGTTCTATGAATCCCGACATGTGGTCCATCGGAATGAGAACGCCGGGCTACGAGGTCTGGGCCGAAGCCATCACGCCCTGGCTCGAGCGCTACGGGCGCTGAGGCGGCCGAGATCCCCGAGCGCCCACGAGGTAACGCGAGGTAACGCAGAAGGGGTCACGGCAGTGACGGCCGACGCCGCATGGTCCAAGATGGCAATGGACGTTGCCGTCGCAGTCATTCGGTGAAGGATCCCTTAAGGCCCATGTCGCCCGTCAGTCTGCTGTTGAACGTGCTATGGATCGTGTTCGGCGGTATCTGGATGGCCGCCGGCTGGCTGCTCGCGGCGGTCATCATGGCGATCACGATCATCGGCCTGCCTTGGGCGCGCGCCGCATTGACGATCGCGGTCTACACGCTGTTTCCTTTCGGCCAGACGGTCGTCGACCGCCCCGGCTCACCGGTCGGCAAGACGCTGGGCGCGATCGGCAACGTCATTTGGTTCGTGCTGGCCGGCTGGTGGCTCGCGCTCGCGCATCTGGTCACGGCGCTCGCGCTCGCGATCACCATCATCGGTCTGCCCTTCGCGTGGGCGCATCTGAAGCTCGCCGGGGTTTCCCTCTGGCCCGTCGGGAAAGACGTAGTGAGCAGCGGCGAGGCCCGCTGACGAGAGCGGCGGATCGGGGGGCACCGGAAACACTCGAGGACATGCCGATGACCGAAACAATCGATCCCGTTCACAACTACCTGCTGCTCGAAGCGGACGGCACTGCCGTGCCGCTGCCAGGCGGCGAGACTTTCTGGAAACAATTGATGTCGGGCCGCCCGACGGATGCCGGCATCCAGCGCCTGATGCACGCGACCCACGGCCGTCTGCTCACCGTTTTTCCCATGAACCAGACCTGGACGAACTGGGAGATGCATCCGGCCGGCGACGAGATCCTGTTCCTCGTCAGCGGCGCGCTCACCCTGGTCCTCGAGGAAGACGGCGAGGAGCGCCCCGTCGAGCTCGAGGCGGGCAGGCTGCTCGTCGTGCCCAGAGGCGTCTGGCACACCGCGCGCATCGATGAGCCGTGCGTGATGCTCGCGCTCACCGACGGTCTCGGCACGCAGCACCGGCCCGCCTAAAGACAGGGCATTCGGGCGCCGTCGTCCGCCGTGTCGGCGCGCATGCGGCCGCCCGCCGCCGCTGTCGCACGGCACGCGCAGCACGCCCGCGTCCGCCCGCCGCTCCCGGGTGTTGCCGTAAAATGAGCGCCCATGATCCAGCTCTCCAACATCACGCTGCGCCGCGGCCCGACCGTGCTGCTCGAAGACGCGAGCGCGACGATCTTTCCCGGTCACAAGGTCGGCCTCGTCGGCGCCAACGGCACGGGCAAGAGCTCCTTGTTCGCGCTGCTGCGCGGCCAGCTGTCCGTCGATGCCGGTACCGTCTCCGTGCCCGAAAACTGGGTCATCGCCCACATGGCGCAGGAGTTCACGGATCTCGACAAGCCGGCCGTCGAGGCCGTGCTGGACGGCGACCGGGAGTTTCGTGCCGCACAGCGGGCCGTCGCCGAGGCCGAAGCCGCGGGCGACGGCGAGCGTATCGGCCGCGCGCACGTCCGGTATGACAATGCCGACGGCTACACCGCGCGGGCCCGCGCGGGCGAGCTCCTGAACGGACTCGGTTTCGCGCCGGATGCCCACGGCAGGAAGGTCGCGGAGTTTTCCGGCGGCTGGCGGGTCCGGCTCGGGCTCGCGCAGGCGCTTATGTGCCCGTCGGATCTACTGCTGCTCGACGAGCCGACCAACCACCTCGATCTCGAGGCCGTCATGTGGCTCGAGGACTGGCTCAAGAGCTACCGCGGCACGCTCGTGCTCGTCTCCCACGACCGCGAGTTTCTCGACGGCGTCGTGGGCGAGATCCTGCACATCGAGCAGAGGAAGCTCAATCAATACACGGGCGGTTACTCCGATTTCGAGCGCCAGCGCGCCGCCAACCTCGCCCGCCAGCAGAACCTGTACGAGAAGCAGCAGCGCGAAGTCGCGCACATGCAGAAGTTCGTGGACCGGTTTCGCTACAAGGCGTCGAAGGCCAAGGCCGCGCAAAGCCGCATCAAGGCCATCGAGCGCATGGAGAAAATCGCACCGGCCCACGTTGATTCGCCGTTTCACTTCGAGTTCCCGGAAGCGCCGCGCGCCGTCGATCCGCTGATCCGGCTGGACGGTGTAAGCCTCGGCTACGGCGAGCGAGAGGTTCTACACGGGGTGACGTTGAGCGTCGCGGCCGGCGACCGCATCGGCCTGCTCGGGCCGAACGGCGCGGGCAAGTCCACGTTCGTGCGCGCGCTGGCCGGCGAGCTCGCGCCGAGGGCCGGCGAGCTGCTCGTGGGCGCGAAAGTGCGCATCGGCTATTTCGCGCAGCACCAGCTCGAGCAGCTCGACCTCGCCGCGAGCCCCCTGCTGCACCTGCAGCGCCTTTCGCCGAATGCGGCGGAGCAGAAGCTCAGAAGCTTTCTCGGCGGGTTCGATTTCCGCGGCGACATGGCGACGGAGCCCGTCGCGCCGCGCTCGGGGGGCGAGAAGGCCCGGCTCGTGCTCGCGCTGCTCGCGTGGCAGGCGCCGAACGTGCTGCTGCTGGACGAGCCCACGAACCACCTCGACCTCGAGATGCGCCACGCCCTGACAATGGCGCTGCAAGGCTTCGAGGGCGCCGTCATCACCGTCTCCCACGACCGCCACCTGCTCCAAAGCACCGTGGACCGCTATCTGCTCGTCGCCGAAGGTAAGGTGCGCGAATTCGACGGTGACCTGCGCGACTACCGGGTCTGGCTCGATCGGCAGCGGCTCGAAGGCAGGCGCGCCGAGGCGCGCGAGACCGCGCCGGGCGCAGCGGCCGCACAGCCCGCCGCGGACAGAAAGGCCGCCCGCAAAGCCGCGGCCGAGCAGCGCGCGGCCGTTCAGCCGCTGCGCAACCGATCGAACAAGCTCATGGGCGAGATCGATTCGAAGACGAACGAGCTCGAGGACATCGAGCGGCAGCTCGCCGACCCGGCACTCTATGCGCCGAGCGGTAAATCGAACCTCGAGCCGCTGCTCAAGCGGCAGGCGGCCTTGCGGGGCGCGATCGAGGCGCTCGAGTCCGAATGGGCCGAGGTCGAGGGGGAGATCGAGGCGCGCGCACAGGCGGGCTCGCGCGTCAACGTCAACTGACAATGAGCCGGTGAACACGGGCGGCTCGAAGCCGGCCTGCGGCTCGCCGAAGCCCGCGATCGTTGCGGCCGTAGCGAGCGACGGATCACGCAACCGAGCCCCGGACTTTCGATAGCATGGCTCAGGTCGAACGCGACAACGGAATATCGGCGTGAGAAAGGCCTTTCCCCTGCTCGTCCTTTTCGCCGTCGTAGCGCTCGGGCTGCGGCTCTTCGAGCCGAATCACGTCGCCTCGACCGCGGCCGCCGACGTTCAGGACCCGATCGCGAGCGCCTTTGCGAATCATCGCAGCGGAATCGAGGTGACGGGCCGCGGAGTCGTCACCCGCATCCTGGCGGACGATCGCAATGGCAGACTTCATCAACGGTTCATTCTGAGGTTGCCTTCGGGGCAGACCTTGCTGATCGCTCACAACATCGCTCTAGCCGATCGGGTGGCCGGGTTGAAGAAGGGCGACGTTGTGCAATTCAAGGGCGAATACGAATGGAATGCGCAAGGCGGAGTCGTTCACTGGACGCACGCAGATCCGCGCGGCCGTCATCCAGCCGGCTGGCTCGAGCTTGATGGGCGCGCGCACCATTAGCAGGCCGATGGCGAAACGGTGCAGGCGGGCTCAGAGCGCTCGCCTTACGCCGCCCGAAGACTCCCCTCGTGCCGCAGCAGCCACTCCTTGCGCTCGATCCCGCCGCCGTAGCCCGTCAACGAGCGGTCTGCACCGATCACGCGATGGCACGGAATGACGATGCCGATGGGATTGCGGCCGTTCGCGAGCCCGACGGCGCGCGCGGCACCCGGCCGACCGATGCGCTTCGCGAGGGCCCCGTAGCTTTCGGTCGCGCCGTAGGGGATCTCGAGCAGCCCTTTCCAGACCGATTGCTGAAACGGCGTTCCGGCCGGCGCGAGCCGCAGCTCGAACGTGCGCAATCGACCCTCGAAGTAGGCCCCGAGCTGCTCCCGGGCCTCGGCGAATAGCGCGTCGTCGCGTTCGCAGCCCTCGGGGATGGGCAGCGCGTGCCGCTGCCCTTCCATGTTCAGGCCCGTGATGGCTTCGCCGTCGCCGATCAGCAGCAGCGACCCGACCGGGGAATCCATGCGGCTGTAGAAAGATGTTTTGGTCTCCAACATAGCGGATCCTTATCGCCTGTTATCCACCCTGCCCCAGGCTGTGCCAGAGATGCACGGCCGCATATGCGCGCCACGGCCGCCACTTCTCGGCGAGACCCTGCAGCTCGCGGGGCTTCTCGAGCCGCAGCGCGTTGAGCAAGCCGAGGTCGGAACCCGGAAACGCGTCCGGATCGCCGAGCGCGCGCATGGCCACGTACTCGGCGGTCCACGGGCCGATGCCGGGAATGTCCTTGAGCGCCCGCCGGGCGCCTTCGAAGTCGGCGGGCGAGTCGAGGCTCAAGGACCCCTCGGCGACGGCGCGGGCCAGCCTGCTGATCGTCTCCGCGCGCTTGCCCGTCACGCCGCGGCGGATGATCTGCTCCAGCGTCGCGTTCGCCACGTCCGCGGCGGCGGGAGCCCCGCGGTCGACGTCTGCGAAAGGGGTTTCCACGCGGCGACCGAAAGTCTCGACGAAGCGGCCGTACACGGTCGTCGCCGCGCGCACGGAGATCTGCTGGCCGAGCACGGCTCGAAGCGCGAGCTCGAAGCCGCAGACCGCACCCGGGACGCGCAGGCCCGGTGTGCGCGCCACGAGGACTTTGAGATTCCGGTGCACGGCGAGCCGCGGCTCGATGGCGAGCGGATTTGCCTCGAGGTCGAACAAACGGCGCAGGCGCGACTGCAATTGTGGCAACGCCGGCAGCAGCGCCGGCGCAACGCGGACGGCCAGCAGATTGTGCGCGACGGGCTCGGCCGCGATCCAGCCCGTGCGCTCGCCGAGGCGCACGGTGCGAACATACGTGTTGCCGATCACGGCCTCGCTGCGCACGGCCGAGCGAGCGGCGAGAAACGTAATCATCGGCAGCCAGGCCAGCGGCGGCCTGAACCCGAGCTTGAGCACGACACCCGCTTCCGGGTCCTCCGCCCGGCGCTTCCGCAGCGCAAGCGGATTCAGGCGGTAGGCCTCGCGGAACTTGCGATTGAACTGCCGCACACTCGAGAAGCCGCTCGCAAACGCGACGTCGACGATGCGCAGCGTGGTATCCGTGAGCAGCTGCTTGGCGAGCAGCAGGCGCCGCGTCTGCTCGAGCGCCGAGGGGCTCACGCCGAACTCCGCCTCGACGACCCGGTGAAGCTGGCGAGCGCCGATGCCGAACTCGGCCGCGAGCGCCTCGACGCCGCCATCGGTCAGCGCCCCCGCATCGATACGCGCGACCGCGGCACTCGCCACGCGCCGCACGGAATCGACGGGCGCACGCCCCGGGGCCAACTCGGGCCGGCAGCGCAGGCAGGGCCGGTAGCCGGCCGCCTCGGCGCTCGCCGCGTTCGCGTAGAACGAGCAGCGGTCGCGTCCCGGAGTGCGCACGGTGCAGACCGGCCGGCAGTAGATGCCGGTCGTGGAAACGCCCACGAAAAAGGCGCCGTCGAAACGCGCATCGCGCGCTTTGACCGCTTCGTAACAGGCCTCTGCATCGAGCTGCATGGAGCGCAGCTTAACGCGACTCCGGCGCAGGTTCCGGCCGTTTTCGGACGTCATCCCAAACCGGGCCCGTTCGGCGTCACGAGCACCTTGCCGGCGCGGCCATAGCCGTTCGCGAGCGCGAGCGCCTGCCGGATCTCCTCGATCGGAAACGTAGCCTCCACCGGCACGCTCAAGCTCCCCTCGGCCACGCGGCCCGCAAGCTCCGCGTAGAGCGCCTCGATCTCGGCCCGCGGGGTTTCGAGGAACCAGGGCGCGAGCCAGAAGCCCGTGAGCCGAAGCCGCTTGAACACGCATTGCTGCCCGCTCAACTGAGGGTTCTCGCCCGAGAGCAGGCCGTAATTCAGCACGGTCGCCTCCTCGGCCAGCGCATCGCCGAAACGCACGATCTGCGTGCCGCCGACGGCATCGAGCGCGAGCCGGATAGGGGCGCTTCGCGTCGCGCGCGTGATGCGCTGCGCGAGATCGGGACCGTCCACGAGCACCGCGTCGGCGCCGAGCGCCGTGAGCTCGGCCTCGAGCCCTTCGCGGCGCACGATATTGACGGTCTTGAACCCTGCTCGCTTCGCGAGCTGGATCACGCAGCGGCCGACGCCGGAATTCGCCGCGTCCTGCAGAATCCAGTCGCCGGGCGAGAGCCCGACGTAACGCGTCATCATCAAGTACGCGGTCGGCGGGTTGACCTTCAGCATGGCGAGCTGCAGCGGATCGATCTCGGCCGGCACCTTGACGACGTGGCCGGCCCCCGAAACCTTGCGCTGCACCCAGTTCTCGCGATCGAGCGGAATCACGAGGTCGCCAGTCTGCAGCGCGGTCACGGCCTCGCCCACGGCCGCGACGCGCGCGAGGCACTCCGTGCCGAGACGCGAAGGCAGAGCGAGGTCCGTCCGGTAGCGCCCCTCTATCGTCAGAACGTCGGCCGGGTTGATCGGAAACGCAAGGACCTCGAGTCCGACCTCGCCCGGGCCGGGCGGCGGCGGATCCTCGGCCTCGACGCATTCGGCGACCTGTTCGGCCGGACCGAAGCGAGAAAACCGGACGATCTTCATGGGGAACTCCTCTCAGGCGTTCGATTCGGGACCGGCGCCCATCCTCGCACTGCGGCTCGGCGCCGAGCAACGATCGGCGGCGAACGCGCGGCAGCCGTGTCAACCGAGGGGCGATATCGATCGTTAGCTGTTCTACCTCCTTCGCAAACATCCACCCGACGGGCGTCTTCCCGATCGCAGCTTCCGATCCCGCACACCGCTACGACCCCAATCCGAACTCCAGGCCATCCGCAGCACGAAGGTCAATACCACTATCACGGGCCCTCGCCCTGCACGCCGAACGAGACGACGTCGGGTCTCGTCGGCTACGCCCTCGACGGCTTCGGCATCTACGGAATGAAGGACGGCGCGACCGGCCGAATTCTGCACGACGACGATCTCGACGCCTGCCACGGCACGACGAGCCCCGTGATGTGGGACGGGAAACTCGTGGACATGTATCACTACGTGCTGACGCCCGAGTATCCGTACACGATCGGCTGCTTTCGCGGCACCCCGGTGCTCGCCGACTTCAAGCCTCGGCAGCAGCGGCAATTGGACGGCGAAGACGCCGAGTTGCGGCGGCCGGGCCAGGGACGCAGGCGTCGTTGAGGAACCGGCGCGAGCTCGACCGCGATTCGGCGGTCATGTGCGAAGCGAGGCGTCGCCTGGGGCGGCACGCGCAGCCGCTGCGCGCCGGCTAACGGCTGCCGGCCTGCCGGTCCGCCGCATCGCCCGCAGCCGCCGCCGCATCACCCGCCGCCGCCGACTCGCCCGCCGCCACCGCTGCGCCCGACTCGTGCAGCAGCCCGCGCATGAGCACCATGGCGAGCGTCGAAACCACGGCGGGCAGCGCGAAGACGAGAAACAGCCGCTCGGTGGACCAGGCGAAGTCCAGCAGCGTCCCGCCGACCATCGGCCCCACGATGCCGCCCAGGCGCCCGATGCCGAGTCCCCAGCCGACGCCCGTCGAGCGCATGTAGGTCGGATAGTACGTCGCGCCCAGCGCGTTGAGGCCGGGCTGGGCGCCGATCACGCAGGCCCCGGCGAGGATCACGACCGCCGTCAGCAGCACGGGCGCCGCGAGCACGGGGCCCGCGCCGATCAGCGCGACGGCCACGGCCGCGAGCGCGAACGCGGCGGCGAGCGTCGGCGTGAATCCGCGCCTGCTGCTGATCCAGGCGAGGCACAGTGTGCCGACGAGGCCGCCCGCCTGCATGAGGCCGACGATGGAGGAGGACAGCGCCGCGGAGTAGGCGTTGCGCGTGAGGATCGTCGGCAGCAGTCCGGCAAGGAAATAGAGATTCACGAGGTTCGTGAAGTTGACGAGCCAATACAGCAGCGTGACGGGCGCGCGGTCCGCGCGCAGCAGATGCGCGACCGGTACCCCTCCGCGGCTCTGCTCGCCGACGACGAACTCCGCGTCCGCGTCGAGCTGCGCGCGCGGGTCGATGCGCCGGAGCCAGCCCGCGAGCTCGACGAAGCGCCGGCGCAGCGCGAGAAACTGCAGCGACTCCGGCAGCCAGAACACCATCCCCAAGCCGATGAGAATGGGCACGGCGCCTCCGAAATAGAACACCGAGCGCCACCCGAAGGCCGGCATGAGACCGGCCGCGACGAAGCCGCCGAGCGCGGCGCCGCCCGTGAAGCCGAGCGTGATCGTCATGATGAGGGTCACGCGTTTCGTGCGCGGACTGTACTCGCCGATGAGCGCACTCGCGTTCGGCAGCACGGAACCGAGGCCGAGGCCGCCGACGAAGCGCAGCCACAGCAGCGCCTCGGGCGTGCGAGCCCGCGCGGCCGCGAGCGTCATGGCGGCGTAGAAGAAGGTCCCGAAAATGAGGACGGGCCGCCTGCCGATACGATCCGCGACGACGGTGAACACCATCGAGCCGAGCAGAAGACCCACGTTCGCGGCCGCGATGAGCGAGCCGAGCTGGCTGCCGGACATGCCGAGCTCGCGAATGACCGCGGGGGCCACGTAGCCCATGGCCTGCACGTCGAAGCCGTCCATGATCAGCGAGGTCGCGCACAGAGCGAACAGCGCGATTTGAAATCGGCCGATTCGGCTTCTATCGATGAGCGCGGAAACGTCGACGGTCCCGGTGCCTGCCATTCTCCCCCCAAAGAGCGCACGCCCGTCGCCGCGAGCGGCGACCCTGGTCGGTACTATACTCTGCGAATATCCGCGGCGCGCGACGGGAGGCAGGGCGATGACAGTCAGGCAAAGAATCAAAGGGCCCGGAATCCCCGAGCATTCGCAACCGTTTCCGGCCGCCGTAAAAATCGGCAACCTCGTCTTCTCTTCGGCCATCGGCGGCGACGACCCCGAGACGCACGAGCTGCCCGCGGACAAGGACGCGCAGATTGCAAACGCGTTCCGCAACGTCCGCAGCATCCTGGCCGCGGCCGGCGCGAGCCCAGCGAACATCGGCAAGGTCACGGTCTACGTCGCCGACCGCGAGGATCGCAAGCTCGTCAACCCGCACTGGATCGAGATGTTCCCCGACGAGGACGACCGGCCCGTGCGGCACACGTCCACGGCAACGCTGCCGCCGGGACGCTGCATTCAGATCGAATTCATCGCCGTGCTGTGACGTTCGCTCCGCCGAGGAAACGCCGATGCGCATCGACTGCCACGCCCACTTCAGCGCGCCGGATTCGCTCTACTCGCTGAAGGCCATGCTGCTGGCCTCGCGCGGCACGGCCGGCAAGGGTCAGTTTCCGAAGAAGCTCTCGCTCGAGAACATCAAGGCCCACGTCGAGGGGGGCGGCTCGTCGGTGCACGGCGTCAAGGGCCACCTCGAATACATGGACGAGGCCGGCACGGATATCCAGCTGCTCTCGCCGCGGCCCTATCAGATGATGCACTCGGAGAGCCCGCCCGAGGTCGTCGTGATGTTCGCCGAGGAATGCAACAACGTCACGCACGCTCAGTGCCGGCTTTGGCCCGACCGCTTCATCGGCATCGCGTCCCTGCCGCAGCCTGCCGGCGAGCCGCTCGATGCCGCGCTGGCCGAGCTCGAGCGCTGCGTGGGCGAGCTCGGCTTCGTCGGGGCGCTGATCAATCCGGACCCGTACGAGCACGGCGCCTGCGAGCCGCCGCCGATGGGCGACCGGTACTGGTATCCGCTCTACGAGAAGCTCTGCGAGCTCGACGTGCCGGGCTACATCCATGCCTGCGGCTCGCGCAGCCGCCGCGAGCCGTATTCGATCAACTTCATCGCCGAGGAGACCGCGGCGATTTTCGGGCTCGTGAGCTCGGACGTCTTCGCGGACTTCCCGAGTCTCAAGCTCGTCGTCTCGCACGGCGGCGGCGGCATCCCGTATCAGATCGGCCGCTTCGACGCGGCGAGCTCCGTCAAGACGAAGGGCAAGGGGCCGCTGTTCAGCGACAAGCTCAAGAAGCTCTATTTCGACACGGTGCTCTACAGCCAGAACGCCATGGAGCTGCTCATCAAGGAGATCGGGCCGGACAACGTGCTCATGGGCTCCGAGCTGCCCGGGACGGGCACGGCCATCGACCCGCGCACGGGGCGGCAGTTCGACGACGTCGGCGGTTACATCGAGCGCATCGAATGGCTCTCGGAGACCGACAAGGACAAGATCTTCTTCGCGAACGCAATCAGGCTGTTCAAGCTCGGCGACGTGAAGCCGCGCTTGGGCGCCGGCCCTGCGACGGGCTGACCATGGCCGAGATCGTCTTCGGCTTCGGCGTCTCCCACGGTCCGCTGCTCGTGACGCCGCCCGCCGAGTGGGAGCTGCGTGCCGAATGGGACCGGCGGCAACGGCATCATTACCGCGGCGGCACATACGCGTTCGAGGAGCTCGTGCGCCTGAAGCGGGACGAGCCTCTCGCGGCGGCGCTCACGCTCGAAGCGAAGACCGAGCGCTACGCGCGCTGCCGCCGCCGCATCCGCGAGCTCGGCGAGGCGCTGCGCGCGGCGGCGCCGGACGTGCTCGTCGTGGCCGGCGACGATCAGCGCGAGTGGATCATGGCGGATGTGCAGCCGACCTTCACAGTCTTCCACGGCGAGTCCGTCACGAACCTCGCCTTCGACGAGGCGCACGCGGCACGCGAGCCGAGCATCGCGCACCGCCTGCGCGCGACCGAGGCGCCGGGCCGCGACCAGGTCTATCCCGTCGAATCCGCGCTCGCCGTGCACATCGTCGAGCAGCTCGTCGCCGCGGGCTTCGATGTCGCGGCCTCCGCGCGGCAGCCGGAAGGTCCCGAGGGTCCTCGCCAGCTCGGCCACGCGTGGGGCTTCGTCTACCGGCAGCTGCTGCTCGACCGGCCGGCGCCGTTGGTGCCCGTGCTGGTCAACACGTTCTACGCGCCGAACCGGCCGCCCCCGAAGCGCTGCTACGAGCTCGGCCTAGCCATCGGCCGCGCAATACGCAGCTGGGACGGCGCGAAGCGTGTCGCCGTTGGCGGCTCGGGCGGGCTTTCGCACTTCGTCATCGACGAGCCGTTCGATCGAGACTTCCTCGCCGCGCTCGAACGCCGCGACGCGAACTACCTTGTCGCGCTCGACGATCACTGGTTCAGGGACGGCACCTCGGAGATCAAGAACTGGCTCGTCGCGGCCGGCATGCTCGCGGAGACGCATCTGCGCATGCGGCTGCTCGATTACGTGCCGTGCTATCGCTCGGAGGCCGGCACGGGCTGCGCGATGGGCTTCGCGGCCTGGACGGCGGAGGAGTGACGACCCGGCGGCCACGCCCGCGCCGCCGAATGGGCTAGACTGGCGTGCATGCACGCCCCGAGCCCGCCGTTTCGCGCCGAGCACGTCGGCAGCCTGCTGCGGCCGCCGCGCCTCAAGGAGGCCCTCGCGGGCGCACGGGCGGGCCGCATCGACGCGGCGGAATTGCGGTCGGTTCAGGACGACTGCATCCGCGAGGCCGTCGAGATGCAGGAGGCCGTGGGCCTGCCCGTCGTCACGGACGGCGAATTCCGGCGCGTGTCGTTTCAGCACTTCCTCGAGCACATCGAGTCGGCCGTCAGCGTATCGAAGCCTCTGACGGAGGCCTCGGACGCGTTCGCGCCGCGAACCTACACGGTGACGGGAAAGCTGCGGCACAGCGCGCCCGTGGAGGTCGAGGGCTTTCGCTATCTGGCGTCGCTGACGCGCGCCGTGCCGAAGGTCACGCTGCCCTCCCCGACCATGCTCCTGCGGGCGGACCGTGAGGCGATCAGCCGCGAGGCCTACCCGGATCTCGCGGAGTACGATCGCGACATCGCTCGGCTCTATGCGGCGGAGCTCCGCGCCCTGGGCGACGCCGGCTGCACATACGTGCAGCTCGACGACACCAACTTCGCGTATCTGTGCGATCCGAGCTTGAGCCCGCGGTTCCTGCCGCCCGGCACGTCGCGGGCCGAGCTGCTGCGCCGCTATGCCGCGCTCATCAACGCCGCGATCGCGGACCGGCCCGCCGGGATGACCGCCTGCCTGCACGTCTGCCGCGGCAACCGTGCCGGCCGGTTCGCGGCGCGCGGCGACTACGGGCCCGTCGCGGAGGTGCTGCTCGCCGAAGTCGACGTAGACGGCTATTTCCTCGAGTACGACGACGCGCGCTCGGGCGGCTTCGAGCCGCTGCGCGACCTGCCGCGCGGCTCGGCCAAGAAGATCGTGCTCGGCCTCGTCACGACCAAGTCGCCGGAGCTCGAGCGGAAGGACGCGGTCGCACGCCGCATCGAAGAGGCCGCGCGGCACGTGCCGCTCGAGAACCTGTGCCTGAGCCCGCAGTGCGGCTTCGCGAGCACGATCGAGGGCAACCCGCTCTCCGAGGAGGCCGAGCGGCGCAAGCTCGAGCTCGTCGTGCAGACGGCCTGCGCGGTGTGGGGCGGCGCAGCCTGAAGGCCTTTAAGCTGTCCCAGGCCACCGGTCTTCAGAACCGCGCGCCGTTCAGCTGCGCCGAGCCTGTCTGCACTAGGTCCTGCGCATCGGGCCCGACGCCGACCTCATAAGTCCCGGCTGCGATCTGCCAGTTCCTCGCCTTGGCGTCGAAGTCGGCGAGCACCCTGAGATCCGCCGTCAGCGTAAGCGTGCGGGTCTCGCCCGGCCCGAGCTCGACCTTCTTAAAACCGAAGAGCCGTTCGAGGCGCTCGCCGCCTGCGCGCAGCAGATAGAGCTGCGCCGTTTCGGCGCCGGGACGCGAGCCGGTGTTGGTCACGTCGAACGTGGCGCGCAGCGTGGCGCCGCCCGTCACGGTCAACTTCGAGAACGCGAACTGCGTATAGGAGAGCCCGTGATTCGCGGCCGCGACGGCCGCGATCAGCGCGTCCTGGCCGTCCGGCAGCGAGAGATCCGGCGCATCCGCCCCCTCCGTCATCCACTGCGTCGCGAACACGATCGCCGCATCCGCCTTGCTCGCGAGGCGGGCGGCCGCGCTCGGGTAGGCGCCGCCGTAGTAGTCGACCTTCGCGCTCGGCGCGATCGCACGGATCGCCGCGAGCGGCGGCGAAGGGTGGAATATCCTGCTCGCGAACGAAGGCACCTCGCCGCCCCGATTGCTCGGGATGCGAATCGCCGTGCCGCCCGGCGGGAGGACCTGCGACGAGCCGCCGCCCGAGAGCACGCCGAGATCGGCATGGCCGCCGATGACCGCCACGCGCCCGATGCTCTTGGAAAGCGGCAGCGTCCCCCCCTCGTTCTTGAGCAGCACGATGCCGGCTTCGGCGGCCTTCTGCGCGACGGCCCCGTCCGCCTCGAAATCGATCGGCTGCTTCGCGGGCGGATCGTCGAACAGGCCGACCGCGAACATCGAGCGCAGGATCCGATACACCATGTCTTCGACACGCGCGCTCGCGAGGCGCTTGTCCTCGACGGCTTGCCGGAGCGGACCCGCGAAGTAGACGGCCGCGTCGAGCTGCTGCCCGGACTGTTGATCGAGACCGTGCTCGGCCGCCTCGAGACCGGGCACCGCGCCCCAGTCCGACATGACCCAGCGTTTGTACCCCCAGTCTCCCTTGAGGACCTTGTTCAGCAAGAAATCATTGTTGCAGGCGTAGGCGCCGTTGACGCGGTTGTAGGCGCACATGACGGCGCCCGGATGGCCGATCTCGATCGCGATCCGCGATAAATTCCCGCGAGGCGAACGAGCGGGACCTTCGAAGGGCACGGTAGTCGAACCGGATGGGCGCGACAACGCCTGTAACCTTTGGGGCGATCCGGCGTCTTCTGCAACATAGAGTGACGATGCGGGCGAGCGGCGGAGCAAAGGTGCGCGGGGGCATGCGGGTGGCCAAAACCGAGACCACGAGCGAGGAGCGGGCTGCCGAGCCCCAGCCTTGCCGGAGCGCGGGCATCTCGGCGTGGCAGTTTCGGCTCGCCGTGCTGCGGCACCAGGGGCTCGTCTACCGGGTCGCCCGCTCGATGCTCCGCGACGCCCATGAGGCCGAGGACGTCACCCAGGAGGCGTTCCTGCGGCTCTGGCAACAGGGCGGCGGCATTCGCAGGCGAAGGGAGTGGCTGTTGACCGTGACGCGCAATGCCTGCCTGGACCGGCTTCGCGGCGCCCGGCGGCGACCCGCGGCGGATACGGATGCCGAGACGCTCGAGCGACAGGCCGAGGACCGCGGCCCCGAGTGGCATTTGGAGCAGGGCGAGCTCGCGCAGCGCTTGCAGGCGCTGATCGCGGCGCTCCCCGAGCCCCAGCGCAGTCTCGTCGTGCTGTTCGACGTTCATGGCGTAGACGGCGCAACGTGCGCGCGCATCCTCGGCCTCAGCCCGAATCAAACCAAGGTTTACCTGCACCGGGCGCGGCGCCGATTGCGCCTCGCCCTGGAGGAGTCGGCATGACGGACATCGAGAATCAGTGGGCGCGGAACCGCGTGGAGAGCATGGCAGATGGCAGCCTGCCGGCGGCCGATGCGCAGCGCATGCGCGAAGCCATGGCCCGCGAGCCCGCGCTGCGCGAGGCGGTCGAACGCGCGGCGCGTCTGCGCCGGGAGCTCGGGCGCCTCGGCCGCGAACCGGTGCCGCGCGGCCTCCGGCGGCGCCTTCTCAGAATAGGCGACGGGCCGGCCGCCGGCACGCGCGTGCCAGCCCCGCGTCGTCCCGTCGTGCGTCTGCCCCTCATGCGTCTGCCGGTCACGCGTCTCGGCGTCGCCGTCTCGGCCCTCGCGGCCGTCGCGGTCGTCGCGGTCCTCGTCGCCATGTCCGGCGCGCGGCCGCACCCCGGCGCGCGGCTGAACCCCGGCGCGCCGCCGGCCTCTTCCCCGGCAGCCGCCGTAGCGGCCGCGGAAGATAGAGCGGCCGTCGAGAATTTTCAGGTCGCGATGGCGTATCTGCAGCGCAGCACCCTGATCGCGGGCGCGGAAGTGTCGTCCGCCATCGGGAGCGGCCTTCGGGACGCGCTCGTCATCAGCCGCAAGGCCGTCCGCGACACGCGGGCGGAACGCAAGAAAGGAGGTTGAGAAGATGTGGAATCGAACGATCGTAGCCGCACTGTTGGCGGCGGCCGCCTGCGCCGGCGCGCAGGCCCAGGACTCGAGCCCGGTCGATTTCGGCCGCATTCCGGGCGTGGCCGCCGAGCCCAACGTCGAGGTGGACCTGAATGCCGCGATGCTGGCATTCGTGACGGAGGCGGCGAAGGCGAGCGGCGCGAGCTCGGCCGACGCGGCCGCGGCGCTGAGCGGGCTCAAGCACGTGCGCGTGCGCGTCTACGAGGAGCTCAAGAACCCGGCCGCCGTGCAGGCGTTCGTGGAGAGCTCGTCGACGGCGCTGGAACGCGCGGGCTGGCAGCGCACCGTCTACGTGACGGACAACGACGAGAAGGTCAGAGTCTACGTCAAACTCCAGAATCAGACCGTCTCGGGCATGAACGTCATGGTCGTGGACGGCGACGACGAGGCCGTCTTCATCAATATCGACGGCTCGATCGAACCGGCACAGCTCGGCCAGCTCATGCGCATGGCGGGCGCCGGGGACGTGCTGGACAGTTTCGGGCAAGCCGGCCGCGGCTTCGACCGCGCAAGGCACGGGCGGCACGGGGGTCACGCACCGGAAGCCAGCGCGTCCTCGCCGGGCGCGGCGCCTGAGGCCGCCCCGGCCCCGCCGACGGCACCGGCCTCGCCCGCCGCAGCGGTCTCGCCGGCACCTACGGCCTCGCCCGCCGCGCCCGAGGCGCAGCGCGAAGGCGGAACCGGCACACTGCAAGACGATCGAAACGCGGAGCCCTGACCGTGCGGCCGCCGCCCCGTGGTCCGGCCCGCCGCTGGGCGCGGCGCGGCGCCATCCTCGCCGCGGTCCTGCTGCTCGCGGACTGCACGGTCCTCGGCGATCTGCGCCTCGCGACCGGGTTCGCGGCCTTCGGCTCGCCGGGCGCCGGCGATACCGACCTCGATGTGCCGGTATCTCTGGGACCTGCGACGCTCGGTCTCGCACGGCTCTTCGTGCGGGGCTCCCGCGGCGTCTCGGCCGTGCTCGGCGATCTCAGTGCCGTCCGGCTCTACGTGTATGACATCGACGGCGACGCTGCTAGGGTACGCGAGCGCATCGAGGCCGCACGAGGGCGCCTCGTGGAACAGGGATGGCAGCCGCTGCTCGGTGTGCGCGACGCCGGCAAGGAGGTGGTGGCGCTCGCGAAGCTCGAGCCCGACGGAACGATCTCCGGCGCGGCGCTGGCCGTGCAGGACGAGGACAACCTCGTGCTCGTGAACTTGATCGGCCATCTGCGGCCCGCGAGCGTCGGCGTGCTGATCGCCGAGCTCTGCGGTCGAGTGGGCGCGCATCCCTCATGGCTCGATCGGCATCTGCACGGCATGGGCGCAAGTTCGAGCGGCGTTTGCGGGCCGCGTCACGCATCGTAAGCGAGCTCGCCGCCCACGTTTCCGGCGCCGGGCGAAAGAGTAGACTAACCGCCATAGGATGCGGCCGAACCGCATCCCCCGCCGGCGCGCGATGCCCGGCGGCACTCTTCATTGCGGCGGAGACTGCTATGCACCACTTCATCCGGGCGGGCGACATTCGCCCGACGAAGGCTTTCCCCGAGGAATCCGAGGGCTACCGGCGCTTCTCTCTCTCGGACCGCGCCTGCGGCGCCGTGCACTCCGGCTGGGGACTCGCGGAGCTCGACGCCGGCGGCCGCGTGAATCAGCACCTGCAGTCCTTCGAGAAAAGCTTCTACGTGCTGGAAGGCCATCCCATCCTGATCCTCGACAACCGTGCATTCCGGCTCGCGCCCGGCGCCTGCGGCTTGATCCCCGTCGGCATGAAGCAGGCCTGGCTCGGGCCGGCGAGCGGGACGGCGAAGTGGATCGACATGAACACGCCCGTGCCGAAGGGCGAGAATTTCGCCGACGACACCTATTTCCTCGGCCCGCCGCCCGAGCTCCCGGTCGAGGACCTCGACATCCGCGACCCGACCTCGCGGCACCTGTTCCGCATGGCCGACGACGACATCAAGGTGGACGCGCTGCGCACCGGTCTGCGCAAGGACGCGCCCAAGGTCTCGGCCAGCATGGCGACCGCGCTGCTCGTCTACAGCGGCATCTCGCTGAAGATGCTCGTGGACGAGCGGCTCGACGCGGCGCTGCACACGATGTTCATGGTCGAGTACGAACCGAACGGCAACGCGCATCCGCACGACCACCCGCTCGAGGAGGCCTACTTCATCGTGGACGGCGAGGTCGAAGCCTCGGCCGACGACGATAAATACCTCATGAAGCGCGGCGACTTTCTCTGGGCCGGCGTCGGCTGCACGCATGCGTTCTACAACAAGAGCGGCACGACCGTGCGCTGGCTCGAGACGCAGTCGCCGCAGCCGCCGGCGCGGCACTCGTATCGCTTCGCGCGGGACTGGGAGTATTTCGCAGAGCAGCTGCAGCAGCGCAAGACTGCCGCGGAAGCGTCGTCCAAGAAAAGGAGGGCGTGATGAACGACCGACTCAAAGCCAACGTCCTGATCGTGGGCGGCACGGGCGGCATCGGCCGCGCCTTAGCCGTGAGATACGCCTCTCTCGGCAGCGACGTGATCATCACGAGCCGCTCGTCCGAGCGTGCCGAGACGACGGCCGCCGAGATCGGCCCGAACGTGCGCGGCATCGCGCTCGACGTCGCGGAGCCGGAGAAGATCGCCGGCATGCTCGCGAGCGTCGCGCAGATCGACCGCCTGCTCATCGTCGCCGTCGAGCGCGACCACAACAGCGTGCGCAATTACGATATCGCGAAAGCTCGGCGCGGAGTCACGGTCAAGCTCATCGGCTACACCGAGATCGTGCACACGCTGCTCGACCGCTTCAGCAAGGACGCCTCCGTCGTGATCTTCGGGGGCCTCGCAAGCGAGCGGCCGTATCCGGGCTCGACGACGATCACGATGGTCAACGGCGCCGTGCGCAGCATGATCAAGACCATGGCCGTCGAGCTCGCCCCGATCCGCTTCAACGCGATCCATCCCGGCATCATCGCGGATACGCCGGCCTGGGCCGACAAGCCCGAGGCGCTCGAGCGCGTGCGCCAACGCACGCCGGGCGGCCGGCTCGCGACGACCGAGGATGTCGTGGACGCCGTCAAGTTCCTGTTCAACAACAAGGGCGTCAACGGCGTCAATCTCGTGATCGACGGCGGCTGGATGCTGCAGTAGGTCAGTAGGTCAGCTCGCCCCTGCGGCAGCCGTGAGCTCTTCGAGCAAGCCGCCGCACGCGCGGTTCGAGCGCGCCAGGATTTCCTCATAGCTGCGGATCAGCTTCGCGCCGAAAGGCGTGAGGCGCGCGCCGCCGCGCTCGCTGCCGCCGACATGCGTCGCGACGACGGGCGTCTCGAACATCGCGTTGATCTCGTCCACGAGCAGCCAGGCGCGCCGGTACGACATCGCCATCGATCGCGCGGCGCCGGAGATGGATTTCTCGCGGTCGATGCGGCGCAGCAGCTCGATCTTGCCGGGCCCGATCTGCCCGACGCCGGGCACCGTCAGCTTGATCCAGAGTTGGGCGTGCGGCGTGGCGCTCATGCACGTAGCGTAACCTCTCGTCGCAGCCTTTGACACGGCGCGCCAGGTTCGACCGCGCCCGGGAAGACCGGCGTCCGAAGGCCCGGCCGAGATCCGACTTGCGAACTTGCCGCTATATTCAGTTAAATATATCGGAGGTTCGGAAGGCGCGGCAGGTCATGACGTTCATTCAATTGCGGTCGGCTCATCCATTCGCCCTCGCCGCCCTTGCCGCCGTCTCGGCCTTGGCCGGGAGCGCGCCGAGCGGCCGCGCGGCGGCGGCGCGCTCCGTCGCCGCGACCCGCGCCGCGCCGCCCGCCGCCCCAGCCAAGAACCTCGTCGAAAAGCACCTGAGCCTCTCGGTCTCCGGGCAGCAGCGCACGCGTTACGAGTCGCTCGACGGACAGTTCCGCCCGGGCTACGGGCGGCGGGATGCGGCGCTCGCATTGCGCACGGACCTGAAGGTCGCCGCGCGCGGACGGCGGTTCGGATTCGTCGGCGAAGTCGAGGACGCGCGCGCAGAGCTCAACGATGCGGAGTCGGTGCTGAACACGAGCATCGTGAACACGCTCGAGCCCATACAGGCCTATCTCGAGTGGACGCACCGCCGCCCGGGCGGCGTCCGCGAGACCGTGCGCGCCGGACGCGTGACGCTCGATCTCGGCACGCGGCGGCTCGTCGCCCGCAATCGTTACCGCAACACGGTCAACTTTTTCACCGGCGTCGATTGGGCCCGGCAAGCGCCGGGCGGCCGGGCTCTCCGCGTCTTCTATCTGCTCCCCATGGTCCGCCTGCCGTCAGCCCGCGCCGCGCTGCTCGCGAACGACCAGCGGCTCGATCGGCCGGCCAAGGACACGGCCTTCTGGGGCGCCTTCTATACCTTTCGCACTGCGCCCGCAGAGACGCTCGACGTCTACGGCCTCGAGCTCGACGCGCGCGCGCCGGCGGACCGCGGCCGGCTGACGACGCTCGGCGTGCACCTCGCTCGGCCCCCGCGCCGCGGCCGCTGGGACTACGATTTCGAAGGCGCCGTGCAGCGCGGCACCTCGACCGCCCTCGTGCACGGCGGGACCGTCGCCGGTCTCGCACATCGCGCTTACTTCGTGCACGCCGAGACCGGCTATACGTTCGCTTTCCACGGCTCCCCGTCTCTGGCGGTCCTGTTCGACGAGGCGAGCGGTGACAAGAATCCCAACGACCAGCTCGACGAGCGGTTCGATACGCTGTTCGGCGCGCGCGTCTTCGACTACGGCCCGTCGGGCATCTACGGGCCTTTCGCGCGCGCGAACCTCGAGACGCCCGGGCTGCGCATGACGTTCGATCCCGCGCCGCGATGGCAGGCGATGCTCGGCTGTCGTGCCTATCGCCTGCAGTCGGCCACGGACGCCTGGACGACGGCCGGTCTGCGCAGCCCTTCGGGCGCCGCCGGCCGCTCGCTCGGCCGCCAGGCCGAGGTGCGCCTGCGGTGGAGCGCGATTCCGCAGCGGCTCAACGTCGAAACGGGCATCGCGCACTTCACGAAGGGCGCGTTCGTCGCACGCACGGCGCCGACCCCGGCGCTGACCGCGCCGAGCCGTTACTTCTACGCGGCCGTCACGACGTCGTTCTGAGCGCTGCGGGCGCGCGCGATCGTTCGCGCACGAGCCGCTCGATCCCCGCCGCGGCCTCGGTCACGCCCCGTTCCTCGCGCACGGCCTCGCCCAGGCGCCGCGCGCGCTCGCGCACCTCGCGGCGCTCGGCAAACTCGAGCATGCCGCCGAGGGTCCGGGCGGTGATTCTCGTATAGGGGACGTAGCGCGGCGCGACGCCCGCGGCACGCAACCGTTCGGCCCAAAAGAACTGATCGCCGCCGAAGGGCACGACGATCGAAGGCACGCCCGCGCGCGCGGCAGCGTGGGAGGTACCGGCGCCGCCGTGGTGGACCACGGCGGCGACCCTCGGGAACAGCCAATCGTGAGGCGTGTCGTCCAACGCAAGGAAGTTGCTCGGCAGATCGCCGGCGACGATGCCGCTCCAACCCGGGAAAAACAGGGTTCTGCGCCCCGCGACGGCTCCGATGACGGCTTCGAGAAGCTTGCGCGGATCGAAGCCTCGGATGCTTCCGAAGCCGACGTAAATCGGCGGCGGTCCTTCGTCAAGGTAGGCGAGCAGATCCGCGGGCGGCGACCAGTCCGCGGCCGCGGCGTACCAGGCACCGCAGACGCGACATTCGGACGGCCAGTCCTTGGGCTGCGGAACCAAATGGCGCGAGACGCCGTAAAGGACCGGGTATCCCGTCCACATTTCTTCGCGCGGCGGCTGGCCGCACACCCGCCGGCGCGCATCGTTGAGGGCCGCCCGAAACCGCCTCCACAGCAGCGAGTTCACGGCGCGATGACTCAAGAGGTTGAGCGCGCCCGGCATTCGCATGGGCCGAACGAGCGCCGACGGAAACTCCCGCGTCGGGGAAATGGGAAAGAGGCCGAGGCCGATGGCGGGAATGTTCAGGTGCTCGGCAGCCGAAAGACCCACGAAACTCGCGACGCTCGCGAACAGCACGGCGTCCGAACGGGCGGCGTCTTCGACGACGGCCTCGAGCCACGACGCGGTGTTCTCGTCGGCGATCTCGGCGACGGCTTCGGCCATGCGCCGGACTCCGCCGCCGTGCCGCATGAGCTCGGCGATGCCGGCACCCGAACGCATGTTCCGAATGTCGCCGGCGAGAGCTGCGGCCCGAATCCCCATGCGGCGCGCGAATCGGAGCGTGGATTGTTCGGCCAGGAGACTGACCTCGTGGCCGGCCTCGACGAGCCCGCGAGACAGTGCGACGAGCGGCCGCGTATCGCCTTCCGTTCCATAGGTGACGACGGTGAATCGCAAGGCTGCTCCCTTCGGGCCGACGGCCGAAGCGCCCGGTCGACTCGCGCCATCATAGCCGAGGGCGCCGGCGGGCGGCGCAGGCCCCGTTCGCACTGCAACCGGCGGCTCCGGCCCATTTGACGGGACCGCGGCTGGGCACGATGATTGAACAGGGGGTGAACGAACCGGGCCCCGACCATCCGATCGGAAAACAAGAGGCGGAAGCGATGAAGAACGAAACGCCGGAGCCGCGTGGCGACAACGCGGCCGAGACCAGGAATCGAGACGACCGAGTCACCGAAGCGGGATTCGACCGGCGGCACTTTATCGGCGCCGTAACGCTCGGGGCCGGCGCCTTGGCGGCCGGCGTCCATTCCCGAAGCGCCGAAGCGGCGACGGAAGCGCCGCGCGTCACGTTCCCTTCGGACCCGCGGGCCTTCGGGGGCGGCGGAGCCGAGGGCGGCGGCGTGAACCGCTCGGAGAACGATCTCTACGACTGCGAGGTCGAGGGGGACCTCCCCGCGGATCTCGACGGAATCTTCTTCCGAGTCGGCACGGACCCCCAATACCCGAAGCCCGAGCAGTACCAGAACGACATCGGCTTCGACGGCGAAGGCCACGTGAGCATGTTCCGCATCAAGGACGGTCACGTGGACTACAGGTCGCGCTTCGCACGCACCCAGCGCTGGAAGGCCCAGCACAAGGCGCGCCGCTCCCTGTTCGGCATGTACCGCAATCCCTCCACGGACGATCCGAGCGTCAAAGGCTTGAGCCGCGGCACGGCCAACACGCAGCTGTTCTTCCATCACGGCAAGCTGCTCGTCTACAAGGAAGACAGCCCGCCGGTCACCATGGACCCGTTCACGCTCGAGACGACCGACGACTACTACCTCTTCGGGGATCAGTACGAGGGCCAGACGCACACGGCGCATCCGAAGATCGACTCGCACACGGGCGACATGATCGGCTTCGGCTACGCGGCCAAGGGGTACGGCTCGCGCGACATCTACGTCTACCAGGCCGAGCCGAAGTACGGCCAGATCACCTGGCATACGTGGGTGCAGGCGCCCTACTGCGGCATGATTCACGACTTCGCCGTCAGCGAGAACCACATCATCTTCCTGGCCGTGCCGCTCGCGTTCAACGAAGAGAACATCAAGAAGGGCGGCGTCATCTGGGCTTGGGACTCGACGATGCCGACCTATCTCGGCGTCATGCGCCGCGGCGGCGACGGCAAGGATCTGCGCTGGTTCAAGGGCGAGCAGACCATGTGCACGCACGTCATGGGTGTGCGCGAGGACAAGGACGGCAGGATCATCGTGGACATGGACGGCGGCGCCGGCAACCAGTTCCCGTTCTTCCCGAACGTGCACGAGCCCTTCGATCCGGCCAAGGCCGTCGGCAACGTGCGCCGCTTCACCGTGGATCTGCGCCGCAAGAGCACGGAAACCTACGAGATGAAGGTGCTGTACCCGCAGGTCTCGGGCGTGCTGTCCCGCCAGGACGACCGCTATCACACGCTGCCTTACCGCTACGGCTTCCTGAACTCGTTCGGGGCGAAGGGCGGCTGGGCGATGTTCGATCACGACATGGAGCAGGTGAAGATCTTCTCCGCGGGCAAGGACGTGCGGCTCGCCGAGATGTGCTTCGTGCCGCGCAACCGCAACGCGGGCGAGGCCGACGGCTATCTGATCGGCATCGGCGACAACACGAAGGAGAACGGCCGCTCCGACTTGATCATTGCGGATACGAAGCACCTCGACGCGGGCCCCGTGGCGCGGGTCAAGATGCCGTATCGGGTCGTAAGCCAGGTCCACGGGTTCTGGACGCCCGGCTGGCAGCTGGAAGAGGCCGTCTGATCGACGGGGGAGAAGTTGATGAGATACGACCGACTATCTGCGCTGGCGGCCGGCTGCGTGCTGCCGGCTTTACTGTTGGGCGGCCAGGCCCGCGCCGAGGGCGCCTGCAGCGACCTGCTCAACGTCCGGCTCCGCGACGCCGTGATCACGACGGCCGAGAAGGTCACATCCGGCACGTTCGATACGGGCGCCAAAGGCCCCAACGCGAAGCTCGAGGTCCCGGCCATGTGCCGCGTCGCGGGCACGATCGCGCCGCAGATTCGTTTCGAGGTCTGGCTGCCCGAGGACTGGAACGGCCGGCTCGAGTCGGTGGGCGGCGGCGGGCTCGCCGGCGTCATCAGCTATTCGGCAATGGCTTCCGCCGTGCGCGACGGTTTTGCCACGGCTTCCACGGACACCGGGCACGTCGCCAGCGACCTGACCTGGCTCTCCGACAGGGGCCGCGTCGAGGACTACGGCTACCGCGCGATTCACGAGATGACGCTCAAGGCCAAGGACCTCATCAAGGCCCACTACGGTAAGGCGCAGGACTTTGCCTACTTCAACGGCTGCTCGACGGGCGGCCGCCAGGGCTTCATGGAAGTGCAGCGCTTCCCGGACGACTACGACGGCGTCGTCTCGGGCGCGCCGGTGTTCGACTTCACGCACCTGCACATGGGGCAGCTGTGGAGCTACCAGGCGCGCATGCGCGCGCCCGACGCGAATCTCACGGGCGACGATTTTGCGCTCGTCATGCAGGGCGCGGTCGCGGCCTGCGACATGAACGACGGCGTCAAGGACGGCATTATCACCGACCCGCGAACGTGCCATTTCGATCCGGCGGTCCTGCAGTGCAAACCCGGGCACAGCTCCGGCTGCCTGAACGCCGCGCAGGTCGAGACGGTCCGCAAGATTTACGCCGGCCCCGTGAATCCCCACACGGGCGCGCAGGTCTATCCGGGCCTCGAGCCCGGCAGCTCGGGCCCGCAGCCTCGCAATCCGGGCTGGTCCATGATCATGGGCGACAAGCCCTTCTTCCTCGATACGGCCGTGCTCGCCGGCATGGGCTTCGAGAATCCGCACTTCGATCTCGACAAGTTCGATTACGACAAGGACGCAAAGTCCATCGACGATAAGCTCATGGGCGTGCTCAACGCCGTGAATCCCGATCTGCGCGATTTCGAGAAGCATGGCGGCAAGCAGATCATCTACCACGGCTGGGCCGACCCCGGCGTCATGCCGATGCGCACGCTCGAGTACTACGAGCAATTGCAGCGGTTCCGCCAAGAGTCGCAGGGCTCCTCGCAGCCGCTCGCGGATACGCGCAACCACGAGCGGCTCTTCATGGTCCCCGGCATGGGGCATTGCGGCGGCGGCGTGGGGCCCGATCACTTCGACTTCATGCCCGCCATCGTCGACTGGGTCGAGCACGGCAAGGCGCCGGACCGAATCATCGCGAGCCATATGGAGGAAGGCAAGGTGACCATGACGCGGCCGTTGTGCGCCGAGCCAGAGGTCGCCCACTACAAGGGCCAGGGCGACCCGAACGCCGCGGACAATTGGGCTTGCCGTTGACCGGACCGGCAGGCGGTCCGGTAGCCGGCGGTCGGGCCGCCGGCCCGCCGGCCGCATCGGCTGCACCGGCTGCACCGGCCGCGGGTACCGTTCGGATGCAGCGCCGTCTTGAGGACGAGACGGCAGCGCGCATGGAAACGCGCTAGACTTCGGGAGCTGGGCCGGGTAGCCGGGGCAAACGCCGGCCGGCCGCAACACAACGAAAACGAGGGGATGCCATCATGACGTCCAGGTTGCTTCGGGGGATTTGCATAGCGGCCTCGGCAGCCATCGCGAGCACCGCGGCAGCCCATCATTCCGTCTCCGCGAACTTCGATCCGAGCCGGCACATCGAGATTCGCGGTCGGGTCCTGGATTTCAAGCTCGTCAGCCCGCACTCCTCGCTCGTCGTTCGCGGCATCGCCTACGAGAACGGCAAACCGCTGGACTCCTCGCCGCAGAACTGGGAGATCGAGTCGAGCGCCGTCAAGGGCCTCGTGGCCAAAGGCATTACGGCCGACTCGATCAAGTACGGTGATTCGATCATCGTCGTCGGCTCGCCGAGCCGCCGCGGCCTGCACCGCGCAAATTCGGCCGAATTCCTCACGCCCGACCGGCAGCCGATCGGGAGCGTGGCCGCCGTCGCCGCCGCGCCGGTCGTAGCGCCCGACGCCGTCGGCGTCCGCCGCATAGCGGGTCGCTGGCGCCCGCCGTATCAGCCCGAAGGCAAGACCTCGGCGCTGCCGCTCAACGCGGCCGGTCTGGCCGCCTGGCGCGGCTACGATCAAAAGCTCTCCCCGGCCAACACCTGCGAGCCGATGAGCATCCCCGTCGTGTTCAACGCGCCGGGCTATTTCGTGGACATCCGCTTCGGCAAAGACAACGTCGTCTTGAGGAACGAAGCCTACGACGTGAATCGCACGGTCCCGCTCGGCAACGACTTCGCGCCCGCGGACCCGAAGGGCCAGTGGGGCCGCGTCCGCGGTCGTGTCGAAGGCGCGACGCTCGTCGTGGAGAGCCGGGATTATCCGCCCTCGCGTTGGGGACTCGGCGCGGCGACCCAGATCAACGGCGGCGGCGCCGACGTGCCCTCGAGCGCCCAGAAGACCGTGACGGAACGGTATTCCGTCAGCGCGGACGGGCTTACTCTCGTTTACGAGTACACGCTGTTCGATCCCGTCTACATGAGCAAGCCGCACTCGGCGCGCATCGAGCTCGCGCGCGTGGCCGACGATGCGCGGTGGGTGCCCTACAACTGCAACGTCGAGTCGGCGTCCCAATTCTCGCGCGAGGCCGGCAAGAGCCTGCTCGACGGCAAGTGAGCGCGGCCCGGGCGCCGGGGCCAGCGCGCCGACGCGTCACCGATAAAACACCTGCCGGCCGATGCGGGCGGTGCGAACATGGTTCGGCGGCGTACGGACGCCGGCGCTGTGAAAGTACAGGGCGCCGTGCGTCGGGTCGCGCGGCGGGCGGCGCAGCAGCTGTGCCGCGATATCGAGCGCCGAGCGCCAGCTCGTCGGATCGCGGGGCTTGTCGCTCTTGCCGTCGCACCAGAACGAGAATTGGCAGGGCGGCCGTTCCCCGCCTTGATGGACGACTCCGCAGGGCGTCGCCGGGAAGCGGGGGCTCTTCACGCGGTTGAGGATCGTCCATCCTACGGCGACCATGCCACGCCGGCCCTCCCCTCGCGCCTCCCAGTACATCGCCTGAGCGAGACACTGCCGCGCGTCTCTCACGGGCCCCGCATGCGCACCGCCGGCCCAGCTCTGCCCAAGCACGCCGAGAAGCACGGCCAGCGCAACGCGGGCTGCGGCCGGCCTCCCGGGTCCTGGCAGAAACGCGAGTCTTCGCATGAGCGAGCTCCTTGGGTGGCGATGAGTGTCCGCATCGATGGTCGCAGACTCTCACGCGGGAGCTGAACCCGGAATGAACCGGTCCACGCTCCGTGCTTGCGGGCCGCCGCTCCGCATTATGTAACGTTCGACAGTCACGGCCGCCGCCGCCGTCGCGCCCGAGGCTCGTCGCGCCTTAGGGCTCGACCGCGCGCTGCCGGCCGGCGCCTCGGCGCGGACGTGACGGTGCGCTTCGGTCAACGAGTCGCGGCCGGACGCCCCGCTTGCCTGCCATGCAGGTTCCCTGCCGGACGCGCCGAAGGTACGCTCCGACTTGGGCCGCCGCGCTCCCCTCGTCCGAGGGCGGTTCGAGCCGGGACGATCCGCGGCGGCCGGGGAGGGATCGGTCGGACGCGTCTCATTCGATAAACGCTTCCGCGGAGGGTCGAGCAGCCTTGCGAATCGCCACCTACAACGTGAACAGCATCAACGCCCGTCTTCCGAGCGTGCTCGCGTGGCTGGAGGAGACGAAGCCGGACATCGTCTGCCTGCAGGAGCTCAAGGCGCCGCAGGAGAAGTTTCCCGAAGCGGCGATTCGTGACGCGGGCTACGGCGCCATCTGGCACGGGCAGAAGAGCTACAACGGCGTCGCGATCCTGACGCGGAACGCGGAGCCTGACGAGATTCGTCGCGCGCTGCCCGGCGACCCGGAGGACGAGCACAGCCGCTACATCGAGGCAAACGTGAGCGGCCTCCTGATCGGCTGCTTGTATCTTCCGAACGGCAACCCGGCACCCGGGCCGAAGTTCGACTATAAGCTCAAGTGGCTCGAGCGGCTCACGCGGCACGCGGCCGAGCTCGTCGGCCGGGACGTTCCCGTCGTCCTCGCCGGCGACTACAACGTCATTCCCACGGAGAAGGACGTCTACAAGCCCGAGCGGTGGATCAACGACGCGCTGTTTCGCGTCGAGACGCGGGAGGCGTTCGGGCGCCTCGTCGATCAAGGTTGGACGGACGCCCTGAGGTCCCTGCATCCGGACGCGACGATCTATACCTTTTGGGACTATTTCCGCAATGCCTACGAGCGCGACGCCGGGCTGCGCATCGACCATCTGCTGCTCAACGCGAGCGCGGCCGCGAAGCTCTCGAGCGCGGGCGTGGACCGGCACGTGCGCGGCTGGGAGAAGCCCAGCGATCACGCGCCGACCTGGATAGAATTGAGCTGAGCGAGAGGCACCATGAACCGAACCGCAGCGAAAGTCGCGGCGATCGTCGGCATCGGGGCCGGCGCCGTGCTGCTCGGCCGAGTCGCGATCGCGCAGCCGCCGCCGACGGCCGACGGCCCGACCGCGGCGAAGGACGCCGAAGCCTCGAGCGCGGCCTCCTCGGCGCCGGCGCCGGCGCCGTCGTCCCCGTCGCCAGAGGACGAGATCGTCGTCGAGGGTCGCCGGCCGCAGCAGCTTCTGGCCGAGATCGAGCGCGCCGAGAACGCGTTCTACGCACGCTTCAATGCGATCAACGGCGACCACGAGTTCGATATCGTGTGCCGGAACGAGCGGCTCACGGGCTCGAACATACCGCGGCGCGAGTGCCGGCCGCAGTTCGAGCTCGACGTGCAGGCCGCCCAAGGAGCGAACGAGGCGCATGCCTTGCAGGGATTCTTCGGGCCGGGCTCGGGCGAGTTCGTGAACGAGGACAATTACAAGCGCGGCTTGTTGAAGGACAAGATGCGCAAGCTGGCCGCCGAGGACCCGCAGCTGGGCCAAGCGCTCAAGCACCTCGTGGATCTCGAGGACGCTTACAAGGCGTCGGTCAAATCGGCCCGCCGCTGATGCCGGCCGGAAGCGGGCGGCTCGACGGGGCGCCTCGGCGCGGCGCCTGATCCTCGAGGCATGGGCCGGCTGCGCACGAGCGCGCAGCCGGCCGCCGTCTCAATTCTCCGATCCGGAACCGTTCAGGAACGGATCGGGATCCTTCATGCCGGCGCGGTGGCGCTTCTCGAGCCCCTCGTTGTAGATCGCCCGCTTCTTGAAGAGCCAGTGGCCGTCGACCTTGACGAGCTCGTCCTCGTAAGTGCCGAAAAGCCCGAACTCGAACTTGTGCCGATCCTGGAGATTGCCGCCTTGAAACCAGTAGGTGACGGCAGTGGCGTGGTCGCCGTCCACCTTGATGACCTGGTTCAGAATGAAATGGCGATAGGCAGCCGGCCAGCCCGGCACCTCCTTCGCGCCGCGCGTGGGGTTGTAAGTGCCGGTGGCCATGAACTTCCGGATGGCGTCGCGCCCGACCACCTGGCCGCCGGCCCAGTCGAGCACACCGTCCTTCGTGAAGGTCGAGGCATAGGCATCCGGATTGTGGAAGTCCATGGCGAGCACATAGCGGGCCTGGAGATTCTCGATCTCGGCCCGGTCGTCGCCATAGCCCGCAACCGCCGTCCCGGCCGCCGCCGTGAGCGCTGCGCCGCAGGCGAGCGCTGTCAAGATTCTTCGCATTGTCGTTCTCCTCCCGAAGGGCCGGCACCGCGCCGGCGCACTGCGGCTCATACAATACGCCGACTGCGCGTTCAAGTCGTCGTCGGCTGGCGCGCCGCAGCGCGATGGCCGTTGCCGTATCGGCGCCGACGCGATGGCCGTTGCCGTATCGGCCCCGAGGCGCCCGGCTGGCAAGGCGCGGGGAACGCGCATATTGTTGACGCGCATATTGTTGATATGTAAGCGACGAGCAACGCACCCGGCCGGGATGGATCGGCGGCGTTACGTCAGAGGCAATCGCGATACGGCGCACTGGATCGGCAGGCCGATGAAAAAAGCCGCCGGCAGCGCGAAAACCGCAGGGGGAGCATGGTGTGACGGAGTTTCTGACGGCGGACCGAATCCTGGCCAACGCTCGCGAGCTGGCTCCCGAAATCGCCGCGCGTGCGGCGGAGGCGGCCGCGCTTCGCCGCCTGCCCCGCGACCTCGTGGATAAGCTCAAAGCAGCAGGCTGTTTCCGCCTGACCTTTCCGCGCAGCTGGGGCGGCCCCGAGATGTCGTTGCCCATGCAGGTCGAGCTCGTCGAGGTCCTCGCCCGCGCGGACACGGCCGTCGCGTGGTGCGTGAAGATCGGCGCGGACAGCGGCCTGTTCGCGGCGTGGCTCGGCGAGGACGCCGCGCGCGAGCTGTACCCGGATATGGACTTCGTGACCGCGGGGCAGGCGCCGCCGAACGGCCGTGCGCGCAGAGTCGAAGGCGGCTACCGCGTGACGGGCCGGTGGGGCTTCGGTTCCGGCTGCACGCATGCCGACGTCATGCTCGGGGGCTGCGTCGTCGAGAACGGCCGGACGGGCGAGGTGGACCCGGCGGACCGGGCAGGCCGGGCGAAGCAGGCGGAAGGCGCCGTTTTCGGCCCGCCCGAGGTCGTTCACGTGCTCGCCCCGGCGCGGTACTGGCAGATCGAGGACACGTGGTTCTCGACGGGCCTCGCCGGCAGCGGCAGCCACCACTATTCGGCGAACGACATCTTCGTGCCCGACGGCCACGTGCTGGACCTCATGTCGGCCTCCGGGCGCGACGAGCCGCTCTACAGACTGCCGATCACGGCCTCGGTCTCCGTGCCGATGGCGGGCGTGCCGCTCGGCCTCGCGCGGCGCGCCATCGACGAGCTTTGCGGGCTGGCGGGACAGAAGACCGTGGCGATTCCGCCGCCGCCCGTGCTGCTCAAGACGCTGCCGCGCGTCCGGCTCGCCGTCGCGCGCGCCGAAAGCCTGCTGGGCGCCGCGCGCGCGTATGTCTACGAAAGCGTGAACCGCCTGTGGCAGGAGCTCGAGGAGCACGGCGAGGCCTCGATGATAGCCCGTCGGGACGTGGGCCTTTCGCGCATCCACGCGCACCGCATGGCCTGCGACGTTGCGCGGCTCATGTTCGACACCGCGGGACCCGCGGCCGTCTACGCGAGCTCCCCGCTCGATCGGCTGCTGCGCGACGCCGTCACGATCAATCAGCACCTGCTGTTCAACGACGGCGTGCTCGAGGAGCTCGGCGCCATGGTGCTCGGGGACGAGGTCGCGACGCGGTTCGTCTAAGCAGAAAAAAGGCGTCAGAGCCCTTTCTTCTGCTGAGCCCGTCAGTGAGTCAATGCGTAAGCCGCGAAATTGACCCCGAGCCGCAGCGCCGCGTTGGCCGCCTCGTGCGGGTACCGCGGCTCGTCCGCGCGCTGCCACCCGTCGGCAATGTCGTTGTTGTACGTGATCATGACCATGACGCGCCCGTCGTCGTCGAGGATGGCGCGCCAATGCGGAACCGCGCCGTCGTTGCGGTAGCCGCGAGGCAGGTGCTGCCACGTCGGGACCTGCGGGCGATTCGTCAGATCGTAGACGATGTGGAAGATCGGATGGTCGTCCGGCAGCTCGACGATGGGCCGATCCGGGAAGACGCGGTTCAGACTCTCGACGAAGCCGACCCACTCGTTCGTGCCGTAAAAGCTGTCGCAGAGCAGGAATCCGCCGCGCAGCAGATACTCGCGCAGCTTCGCCGCCTCCGCATCGGTCAGATCCCAGGCGCCGACGAGTCCCGAAATCAGAAACGGCCAGTAGAACGGGTCGATGCCGTCGTCGAGGTTGACGGGCTGCTCGACGGCCCTTACGTCGATCGTCGTGAGCCGCGAGAGGACGCGCGCCAGCGTGCGGTCCGCCTCCGGATAGTCCACGGTCCAGGCCGTGCCGCCTTGGCGCCAATCGCCGCGGCCGGCGCCGAGCGTGCGGCGGCGCCGCGTCTGGGGGTACATGAGGCGGCCGATGACGAAGTCCGCGGGGGCAACGTGGTCGGGCGCCGGGGCCCTGTCGCCGTCCCAGTCCTCGATGGCCGGATACTCGCGCCACGGCCTCTGAGCGAAGGCCGGGCCCGCGGCAATCGCGAGCAAGGCCAGAGCGGCGGCGAGCAATCGGACGTTCATCGGCTCAACTGTAGCAGCCGCCGCGCCGGCGCGCGCCGTTCGCCGCGGCGCCGATTTTTCGGTAATCTCCGCTGCGGGAGCGATAGATCGACGGGCCGCCGCTATGCATACCGCTGTGCCGAGGAAACTGCCGACCGCTGTGCCGACCGCCATCACGAGACGGTTCGCGCTGGCCGCCGCGGCCTGCGCGGCCCTGCTCGGAGCCGGAGGCGCCATGGGCCAGGCGCCGCCCGCGGCGCAGCCGGTGACCACGCCGCGCCTCTACGTGCTGGACGGCGGCGTCCTCGCTTCGGACCCTACGCGCTATCACCTCACTGCCGCCGATGTCGAGACGAGCGCGCTCTCGGTCGCCGCCTACGTGATCGTGCACCCCAAGGGCGTGCTGATTTGGGATACGGGAGCGGTGCCCGACGCCGAGCGGGTCGCGGCGAAGGTCGGCGCCGAGCAGCACCTCGTGCTCGCCAACGGCGAGCCGCGCACGGTCACGCTCGCTCCGCCGCTGCTCGAGCAGCTCGCCGCGATCGGCTACAAGCCGGCCGACGTCACCTACTTGGCCCTTTCCCACTATCACTGGGACCATACCGCGAACGCCAACGTCTTCGCGGGCGCGACCTGGCTCGCACGCAGGAAGGATTGGGACGCGATGTTCTCGCCCGAGGCGAAACGCGGTTCGGTGCGGCCGTCCACCTATTCGGCGCTGAAGAAGAGTCGGACGATTTTTCTCGGCGACGAGGACTACGACGTCTTCGGCGACGGCACCGTGGTCTTGAAGAGCGCGCCGGGCCACACGCCCGGGCACCAGGTGCTGTTCGTGAAACTCGCGCACACGGGCCCCCTCGTGCTTTCGGGCGATCTCTACCACTACCCCGCCGAGCGCCGCCTCGGGCGGCTGCCGACGTTCGAGTTCGACGCCAAGGAGACCGCGCGCTCGCGCAAGAAGATCGAAGCGTTTCTCGAGGCCTCGGGCGCCACGCTGTGGATTCAGCACGACCTCGCGGGCTTTCGTAAGCTCAAGAAGGCCCCGGCGTATTACGACTAGCGGCCGTCGTAGGCGATCGCAAGCCGCTGCGGCTGCTACGGCCGCTGCAATCCAGGCCGCTGCAGGCCGCTGCAGGCCGTTGCAGCGGTTACGGGCCCGCTTCGCCGTCGGGCGGCCCGAACACCTCCCAGTACGATGCGAAACCGAGCCGCGCGACGAGCGCGGCGAACCGCGGGTCCTGCCGCAGCGGAGCCAACTCCGGAATCCACAGCCCCTGCCAGCTCGCGGCCCGCACGGCGTTCCGCGCGCAGAGATCGATGGACCGATGGGCGGCGTCGAGAGCCAGATCCGGCCTTCCGAGGCGAGCGAGCCACTCGACGAGCACCGTCGTCACGCCGCTCGTGCCGAGAAGGAGCTCGCAGGCACGATCGAGCAGCTCGCAGAGACGGGCGACCGCCGTTGCGCGGAGCCGCTCGTCGTCAAGGGCGGCGTAGACGAGACACACCACGTCGTCCGCTCCCGCGCTCGGCGGCAGCAGGCGGACCGCATGCTCGGCGGCGCCCCCATAGTCGCCGGCATGAAGCGCGGCATGCGTGAACACGAGTGGAAGCGGATACACGTACTCCGGAAACCCGAATCGCACGGCGAGTCTCGCGCAGCGTATGGCCTCGGCGTCGAATCCCGCGAGGCAGTTCGAGACGGCGAGGTTCATGAGCATGCGCGGGTCGTCCGGAAGCAGACGGTAAGCTTCACGGATCTGCTCGAGGCCGCGCCGCACGTGGCCGACCTGGTGCAGGACGAAGCCGGCGTGCAGGCAACGCGGCATCGCGTCGGCACTGTCGAGGGAAATTGCCGCAACGAAGTGCGACTCTGCCGCGAGCCAGTCCCATCGCTGAGCGCGAACGGTCGCGATGATCGTGTGAGCGACCGCCAGCGTCGGCTTCAACCGCAACGCGTGCTCGGCACGGTGCTCGGCGTCGGCGAGAGCCGTCAGCGGCATATGTCCGATGTTGACCGCGAACAGGTAACCGTCCGCCAAACAGGCCCAGGCTTCGGCGAAACCCGGTTCGCGCGCCAGGACGGCTTCGAGCTGCTCGATGGCCAGGGCGCAGTTGTCGGCGGTCGGCCTCTGCAGGAGACGCTGCGCCTGACGATATAGCTGGGAGGTCGCCTCGTCCGGCTCCCAACCGGCAACGGCCGCCGGGCTCTCGCCGGGCGTTTCGCCCAAGATCCGCACGTCCGCGATGAATCGGTATCCGCGCCCGGGCACTGTCTCGATGAAGCGCTTCTCGCCGATCTTCTCGCCGAGAAGCCTGCGCAGTTTCGTGATGTTCTGGCTGAGGTTATTCGGCTCGACGGCGGTGTCCGGCCACACGAAATCCATGAGCGCGTCGCGGTCCACGACGACACCTGGATGCCGGACGAGATAAATCAGCGTATCGAGCACGCGCGGCGTGACGGCCAATGGCCGATTGCCGATGCGCGAGAGCAGCCGGCGTCGCGCGAGATCCAGGCGAAAGCCGCCAAACTCGTACGTCGCCGGGAGCTCTTCGGCACCGATACCCGGCGGGTGCGAGTTCAACGTCATTCAAGCGACACATCGTCCGCCAGCCTGGCCCGATTATATCGCCCGCTCGCGACCGGCAGCACAGGCCCGCGCGCGGCGAATTCACGATTTTTCACGCGCCCGACATTAACTTGAGGCGCCAATGTCACTCGCTCCGGGAGGCTGCGCCCATGAACCTCGCCAATCGCCGTCGGACCTTCTGTGTCGCCACGGCCGCCGTAGGCATCACGCTTCTCGCGCCGCCGTCCGGCGCCCACCATTCCATGGCCATGTTCGACATGGCGAGGTCCGTGACCTTGCACGGCACCGTGAAGGAGTTTCAATGGACGAACCCGCACTGCTTCATTCAGCTGCTCGTCGCGGAGAACGGCACGACGGCCGAATGGAGCATAGAGCTCGACGCGCCGGCGATTCTCTACCGCCGCGGATGGCGCCCGGGAACATTGAAGGCGGGGGACGAGGCGTCGATCGCGATCCATCCGGTCAAGTACGGTACGAAAGGCGGCGCGTTCGTTTCCGGGACGCTCGCGAACGGAATGCCGATCTCGCCCTCGAGGGCCGAGCGGTGAGGCGGCCGCAGTCTGTCGCCCTCGCAGCCCTCGCCTTCGCAGGGCTCGCGGTCTCTCTCCTCGCGGCGCCTTCGCACGCGCAACGGGTCTCGGCGGAGCGCGTGCGGGCGTTCGCCGGGCTTCCCGATTGGTCCGGCCTCTGGGAAACGCCGCTCTCTGCCGCGCTCGCAACGGGCGAGCTCGAACGCGAGCCCCCCCTTGCAAACGGCTGGAGCGCTCCGCCGGCACCGATAGCGGGGGGCGCCGCGGCCCTCGACCCGTTCGTGGCCTTGCTCGGCCAACGCGTCGCGCTCCTCGCTCCCCCGCCCTACAACCCGGAATGGGCGCAGCGGAGTCGCAGCGCAGCCGTTGCGCCCGGCCCCGGCATCACCCGGCGGTCCGCCGCGCCTATGGCCGTGTGCAGCTGGGGGTTCCCGGCGGTTGCCGAGTCGCCGTTCTTCATGTTCGAGGCGATGGTGACGCCGGAGGAGACGCTGTTCGTGTTTCAGGACGCAGAGATTCGGCATGTCTATACCGACGGTCGCGGCCATCCGCCCAAGCGCGACCTTTGGCCGACGGCCATGGGCGATTCGATCGGCCGCTGGGAACGCGGGGTTCTCGTCGTCGATACGATCGCACGCAAAGCGGGGCCCGTATTTCCGATCCCGATTCCCGGCAGCGCGGATTTCAGCGCCGAGGTCCATTTCGTAGAGCGCGTGCGCCGCCTCGATGCCGACGCCATGCAGGACGACATGACCATCGACGATCCGCAGCGTTTCGCAAAGCCTTGGCGCGTCTCGATCCGTTATGACCGCGTCCGGGACGTCGACAGGATGCTCCCCGCGGACTGCACCGAGAACGAACGCAATCTCCTGGTAGACGGAAGAATGACGATCGCGCCGCCCTGACCGACTCGCGCGGCGTGGGCGCCGCCGGTCTACTTCGCCGGCGGCGCCTGGATCAGGACCATGAACAAGTTGTCGGGCTCCCGAACGATCGCGACCTTGAGCGGCGCGCCGCCCGCGACCGGCAGATCGAGGGGCGCTCCGCCCGTCGAGACGAGGGCTCCGCCGGCGTGCTCCAACGTCGCGATCGCGGCGTCGAT
The DNA here is from genome assembly GCA_963702105.1 of uncultured Gammaproteobacteria bacterium. GTDB lineage: Bacteria > Pseudomonadota > Gammaproteobacteria > Steroidobacterales > Rariloculaceae > ZC4RG20. The sequence goes on along the minus strand of OY969712.1, from coordinate 5,394,264 downwards.
GTCGCGCACGCGCAGCTGCATGCGGGTCGAGCCCGGGTCCTGCAGCCGCCCGCGTATGGATCGGCGCTCGACGCCCTGGAAATCCACAACTTCGAGCTCGAGCCCCGAGCCCGGCACCCTCATGAGAGCCGAGCGATAGTGCCCGCTGCCTGCGAGCGCCGCCTGCACCGCGGGGTCGTCGGCCGGCACTCGGTTCTCGACCACTGAAAAACCCAAACCGTCGCGGTACAGGTCCACGGCTCGGTCCACGTCGTCTACGGTCAAGCGCACGCGCACGCCGACGACGTTCGCCCCGGCCGGCGCGCGCGTCGCCGGCACGCTCTCGGGCTGAACAATCTCGACGAAATGACCGCCCGGGTCCTGCACCATGACCATGCGCGCCGCGCGCCGGCCGTCTAGAAGGAGCGTCGCGGCCGTGCCGCCGCTCGTGAGCACGGGTGCGCCGAGCGCCTTGAGACGTGCGAGGGTCGAGTCGAGGTCGCGCACGTAGACGACGAGCGTCGTCGCGCCCGGGTCTTGCAGGCGCCGCTCGAGGGGGCGCCCGCCGGCACCGTCGATCTCGACGATCTCGACGCCCGTCGTCATCCCCGGCGGCCGCGCGATCGTCCAACGGATGTGCGCGTCGGGCAGACCGAACATATTGCGCAGCGCCGGATTGGTGTCGGCGTCGCCCGGGGCCCCTTGCACTTCGAAGCCGAGCCCGTCGCGATAGAACGCGACGGCCGCGTTCAGGTCGCTCACGATGGGGCTGAAGAAATTCCCCGCGCCCACGACGAGCGCCCTCGTGGGCGCCGCGGCCTGCCCCGCCGGCTGCGCGAACGAAGCCGCCGGCGCCCCGGCGAGGACCAAGAACAACGAACCGAGTATCGCTTTCACGCCTGTCCTCCGCCTCTCAGCGCGGCTTCGTCGTATCGACCTGATAGATCGGCAGGTCCCAGTGATTCTCCGTCAGCTCCCAGCGGCGATTTTCCTCGCGCTTACGCGTCGCGGCGTCCGGGAACAGCTGCGCGGCGATCTCCTCCTCGTGCGAAGCCGCATCGAAATCGCGATACGTGATCTCGACGCGATAGTCCCAGCGCGCAGCCTCGTCGGTGTGCAGCTGCGGATGGTAAACGCGGTAGTCGATGACGTAGCCGAGTGCCTTGGCGCGGTCGAGGATCGGGAGCTGGTACTTGCGGAAAATGTCCCACCATTCGTCGATGTAGCCGTACCGCACGCGGTAGACCCACTCCACCTCGTACCCTTTGACGCCGGGCTTCGGCGGCTGTGCGAAGGCGGTTGCAGAGAGCAGCGACACGGCCGCGAGCGCAATGAGCGTGCGGCCAAAGCGAGTCGTTCGACGCATCGAATTCATCCCCCCGATTCATGCCCGACGCAAGGAGGCGCCCCGCGGCACGACGCAGGACGCGCCGCAAAGCGCTGCGACACGGTCGCGGGCGGCCGCCCGGCGGCCCGCGCCTCGTCCTTTCTAGTTCTGCGCGGCGTTCTCCCGCCGCCATGCGAAATACGCGTCCATGGCTTCGAGCTTCCCGAGATTCGGGTACGGCTGCGGACCGCTGTGCTCGCCGAACACCATGGCCTGTTGGTCGGCCGGGTCGTACGCCGGCCACCTCGGCAGCCCCGGCCCGTTCGGATCGCCGGTCTTCGCGAAATTGGTCCAGTAACGGCTCATCAAGTCCGAGACGGTTCGGTCTTCGGCGCGCGGCTTGCCGCCGCGCGCGTCCAGCGTCTTGAAGACGTAGGGAAGCTCGGAGGCGTGTGGCGCGCCCTCGGGCGTCTGCGGCGTGCGTTCGTCGAAGTAATACACGAAGGCCTTGTGGCGGCCGTGCTGTGTCTGGAGCTTGGCCCAAGCCCACGTGGACCAGCCGAACAACGAGTCGCGCATGAGGTCCTGTGCCGAGCGCGAGGCCTCCTGCTCCGTGGCGTGCGGGTAGGCCGCGAGGATCGCATCGGCCCGCACGCCGTATTGAGCGCGGACGTTCGCCTCGAAATCCGCGGGCGCCGACTTGCCGCGCACGAACGAGGCGCCTTCGTCCGAGTTCGTGCCGATGAGGACCGGGGTGTCGTTGAAGCGGCCCTGACTGTAGAGGACGTACTGGTCGCCGGGCAGCACCCGGCCGTCGGCAACGGGCCAGAAGCCCGTGCCGAGGCCCTGCCCCTGCGCCTTGAGAATTTCCTCCGCCGGCAGCGCGCGCGCCGCGGCGATGTCCTTTGCGCCGAGCTTCTCGAGGAACTGCCGGCCTCTGGCCTCGGCCACGGCCAGCGTCGGCACGTTCTCGCCGGGCGCGTTGGCGTTCGCGCCGCTGCGCGGCGGTGCGAAGGAGCCGCCGCTCTCGGAGATCGCGCGTTCGAACAACCCCTTCGCGGCGGGCGACGCGGCCAGCATGCTGACCGAGATGCCGCCGGCCGATTCGCCGAAGATCGTGACATTCGAGGGGTCGCCGCCGAAGGCCGCGATGTTGTCCCGTACCCACTTCAAGCCCGCGATCTGATCGAGCAGGCCGTAGTTGCCCGAGCCTTTGCCGCTCTCTTTGCTGAGCTCGGGGTGCGCGAGAAATCCGAAGGCGCCGAGGCGGTAGGAGACGTTGACCTGCACCACGCCGAGACGCGCGAGCTCGGCGCCGGCGTAAGTCGGCGAGCTCGTCGCGCCGGCTGCGAAGCCGCCGCCATAGATCCAGACCATGACGGGCAGCTTGGCGCCCGCCGCCTTCGCGGGCGTCCAGACGTTGAGGTACAGGCAGTCCTCGCTGACGCCGGCGTCGGAGCCGATGAACCTCATCATCGCCGCATCCTGCATGCAACCGGGCGCGAAGTGATCCGCCTGCTTGACGCCCGTCCACGACTGCACGGGCTGCGGCGCGCGCCAGCGGTTCTTGCCCGTCGGCGGCGCGGCGAACGGGATGCCCTTGAACACGGTGATGCCTTCGGCCGCGACGCCGCGCACCTGCCCGCCCGCGACCTTGGCCGTGAGGATCTGCGCCGAGACAGGCGCCGCGACCGCGGCGACAGCCAGCAGGATCAGCGCTCGGGAAAGAGAATGCTTCATGTTGTCGTCCTCCCCTCGTGCGGCGCGGGAATGAGCCGGCCGCAGTTCACTTCGCGCTCGAATCGAGCCTTGGGATCAGTGCGGCCGCTGCTCGGACACCCTGATCAGGAAGCGCGCCCCGGGCAGTTGCAGAAAGTGGCTGCCGAACGAGCCCGGAGTAATGACGGCACGGAACGGCGGATGCGGAAAGTCGATGCGCCTGCCGTCCGTTTGCCGCCAAACGTCGCCGTCGTCCGTGATCAGATAGGCATCCGGACGCTGCTGGATGCGCCGCACCTGAACGACTCGGATCTCGAACTCGGCGGGCTCGGATCGGCTCGACCTCGGCGGCTCGCGCTGCAGGCGCGTCGCTTCGTCGCGACCGGATTCGCGCTCCGATTCGCGCGGCGGTGCCGCGCCCCTCGCCTCACCGTGCCCCTGCGACGGCGACTCTGAAGCCGCTGCATCGGCGCTGCCTGCGGCGTTTTCGCTGTGCTGTGCCGTCTCACTGTGCTGGGCCGAACCGCCGGGTGCGGCCGAGCGGCTCCGTGAGCCCGTTTCGGTATGCAAAGCCGTTCCTGCGGAGGCCGCCGGTACGCCGGGCGCTGCGGTTGCGCCGGGTGAAACCGCCGGGCTGCCTTCGGCCTGCGCGCCTCGGGCCCGTGTGCCCTCGGCCTGGCCCGCGCGCACGGCCCGGTCGTAACAAGCGAGGCGCTCGGCGTTATCCGTGATCGACGCGCACGAGCGGGCCGAAGACTCGTCCTGTGCAGCGAGCGAGCCGCGAGGCGCGCCGGCGAGAGCGGCGAGCACGAGGACGGGCACTGCGATTAAGGATGCATTGGCTTTCATTCTCGAATCTCGCGAAGTCCCGGCCGCCAAGCTGCGGACGGACGCTTCACTGTTTTTTCAGACCCAGCTTTTCGCGCAGCTCCGCCGCCGTCATGATCTTCACGTAGACGGGCGACCCGACGTTCGAACAGGTGCGCGCTCGAGAGCGGCCCGACCACGACGGGCTCGAAGCCTGCGTCGCGCACGAGCCGACTCGTCAGAGCGACGGCCTGCGCGTCGTCCCCAGCGACGGGCACGGCGACCGGGTCGCCGGCGCGGTGGGCCTTGCTGCGAAGGTCCGTGTAGATGATCGAATTGAATGCACGGACCAGATGCGCCCCGGGCAGATACTTCGGATCGGCGACGCCCGTCCCCTCCTTACGCGCCTGCTCGGCCATCGGGCCGTCGCGTTCCGGGTAGGGATTCGTCAGATCGATGACGGTCTTGCCGACCGTCTCGGACTTGATGTCTTCGCTGACTTTCGGCCATTGCCCGTACGGCATCGCGATGAGCACGACCGGCCCGAAAGCCGCCGCTTCGCGCGCGGTACCGACGTGGACGTTCGGGCCCATGGCCTTCGCCTGCGCCTCGAGCTCCTCGGGATGCCGCGAGGAAATCATGACTTCGTGGCCGGCCTTGGCCCAAAGCTCGGCAAGGTTGCCGCCCATGTGGCCCGCGCCGATGATGCCGATCTTCACGGGCTCGGCCGCCCGGCCGGCCGCGGGCATGCCGACGAGCAGCAGGGCGCCGAAGGCCAGCAGTCCCGCATGGAACCAGGCGCCGAGACGGCTGAAAGGACGAAGAGAGGCCTTGTTCATTGGAATATACCCGCTCGTGTCCGGACCACCGAGTATCGGCGGGAGAGACGTGGTTTTCAATGGCAGCGCCGGCGCGGCGCGCAGAGGCCGGCGTCGGCCTGCCGCCTCGTCCACGTGGACGCGCGGCTCGACGCTCGGCAATGGTCTTTGGGGGAGACGCACATGCGAGGGCGTCCGGCGGTGAGATAGACTGAACGCCAAAGCGGCCGAGGGGGAGAATCGGGAATGCTGCAACTTCGAGCATTGCGACATTGTGCGGGCGTCGCGGGTACAGCGCTCGCCGTGGCGGCGCTGGCCGCCCCGGCACGCGGAGAAGTCACCTCGGCCGAGATCACCAGCAGGCAGGACGTGGCCGTGCCCGGCGTCGCGTACGAGCGCATCGTCGGCCGCCTGCACTTCGCGATCGATCCGCGCGATCCCCACAACGCGGTCATCGCCGGCCTGGACCGGGCGCCCCGCGACGGCTCGGGGCGAGTCGGTTTCGCGGCAGACCTCTACGTGCTCGCACCGAAGCACCCGCGGGCGGACGCGCCCGTGCTCGTCGATATCCTCAATCGCGGCCGCAAGGTGGCGCTGGCGGGATTCGACCGGGGGCCGCCCTCGAACGATCCCGTGAACGACGCGAGCCTCGGCGACCGGTTCCTGCTCGAGCGCGGCGTCACGCTCGTGTGGATCGGCTGGCAGTTCAACGTACCCTCCGCGGAGGGCCTCACGGGACTTTCGGCCCCGAGCGCCGAAGGGACTCCCGTCGGCGGCGTCGGCTTTGCGGCCGTGCGCGATGCGGCGGCGTGGATTCGGCACGCGAGCGACGCCGTCGTTCACGGGCGCCGCGTCTACGCTTTCGGGTTGTCGCAGAGCGGCCGCTTCCTGCGCGATTTCCTGTACGAAGGGTTCAACGAAGACGAGCACGGCCGGCAAGTGTTCGACGCCGTCATGGCGCACATCGCCGGCGCCTCGCGCACCAACCTCAACACACCGGGCGCGGATCCGAGCTCGCTCGCCATGTATACGGCGACCTCGTTTCCGTTCGCCGACGCCGCACTGCGCGATCCCGTCAGCGGCGTAGTGGACGGCGAGCTCGAGAACCCGCGGGCCCGCGCGCAGGAGCCGAAGGTCTTCTACACGAATACGGGCGTCGAGTACTGGGGCGGCGGCCGCGTCGCGGCGCTCATTCACGAAACGCCCGACGGCAGGGCCGACCTCACGCTGCCGGCCAATGTGCGCTTTTACTTCCTGGCCGGCACGCAGCACGGGCCGGCGCCTTTCCCGCCGACGGCTACGGCCGGGCAGCAGCGCAACAACCCGACCGACTACTGGTGGGCTCTGCGCGCGCTGTTCGCGGCCATGGACGACTGGGTCCGGCATGGGACCGCGCCGCCCCCGAGCCGATACCCGCAGCTCGCCGACGGCACGCTGGTGCCGGCGGCGCGCGTCGCGTTTCCCGCGATCCCCGGCGTCGCCTCTCCGCGCGGGCTGACGGCCGGCGCGCGCGCGCCGAACCCGCTTCAGCCCGGCGGAGCGGGTGCCGGCGCTCCGCTGCCGCTGTTCGTGCCGCAGGTCGATGCCGACGGCAACGAGATCTCCGGCATCCGCCTGCCCGAGGTCGCCGTGCCGCTCGCGACGCTCACGGGCTGGAACTTCCGGCGCGGCTCGGACAGCGAGCTCGCACCGCTGCTCGGGTCCTTCGTGCCGTTCGCGCCCACGCGGGAGGCCCGGCGGCAGAGCGGCGACCCGCGACGCTCGATCGAGGAGCGCTACCCCTCACGCGAGGCCTACGTGGCGAAGGTCGAGAAGGCCGCGGCCGCGCTCGCGCGGGAACGCTACCTGCTCGAGGCCGACGTGCCGGCCGTCGTCATGCAGGCGGCGGAGCGCTGGGACGGGCTGGCCGCGGCTTCATCCGGAAATAGCGGCGCGCCGAAGGACGGTCCGAGCCCCTGAGCTCGCTTGGGCGGCCGAGACGATTCGGTCAATCTCCAGACGGCGGCCGCGCGAATTTGCGTTATTCTCCTTGGCCGAGGATTCTCCGCCGATCGGAGAACCGCCCGGAGGGAGGAAATTCATGAGCCGTTCTATCCATGCCGCGCTCGCGGCCGCCGCACTCGCCCTCGCCGCGGGCGCAGCCACCGACGCTTCGGCACAGGCCGATGGGCCGCCCAAGGTCGTGCACGCCTGCCAGCGCGAATGCCTCGAAGGCTACGTGGACAAGTACCTCGCGGCGATGCGCGACAAGAACGTCGATCCCGCGCTGTTCGCGAAGCACGTGCGCTTCACCGAGAACGGCGTCGAGCTGCCGCTCGGCAACGAGGGCCTATGGGTAGACACGAGCGCGCCGGGCCACTACAAGTTCTACATCCCGGACGTCGAGACGCAGCAGATCGCCTTTCTCGGCACCGTATTCGAGCAGGCGCCGAACCGTTCTACCGGGCCCACGCAGGCGCCCGACCCGGTCGGCATCGCGCTGCGCCTCAGAATCGACGGCGACGGCAAGATCAGCGAAATCGAGCAGATCGTCGCGCGGCCGGACCGGCCGCTGACCCCGGGCGCGAAAAGCACGAGCCCCTTCCCGGCCACGGGCGAAGCGGTCGAGAAAATGGGCTCGCCCGACCCGGTCTTCCTGCAGGCGATTCCCGAGAACGAACGAATGAGCCGGGCGGACCTGATCCGGAGCGCGAACTACTATTTCGCGGGCCTGCAGCGCAACGACGGCAAGGGCTATTACCCGTTCACGGACGACTGCCTGCGGCACGAGAACGGTGTCATCACCGCGGGCCCGCCGAGCACGGGCGCGCGGCAGACCTGCAAAGCGCAGTTCGAGACCGGTCTCCGCGGCGTCGTCACGAGCATCCGCGACCGCCGCTTCGTGGCCGTGGACCGCGAGCGCGGAATCGTGTTCGCGTTCGCGTTCTTCGACCACCGGCCCATCGACTGGACCTGGGAGCTGGGCGAGCTGTTCAAGATCGAGAAGGGCCAGATCCGCCGCATCGAAGCCATCTTCATTCGCGCGCCCTACGGCATGAATTCCGGTTGGAGCACCTACGAGCAGAACCGCAGCGAGGACATTCAGGACGTGCGGTGACCCTGCTCTAACGGCTTCGATCCGACTTCCCGATGCCCGATTCCCGCTACGAACCGAAACCCATGGCCTACGCGGGCAATCCGCTGGACCGTACCGGCCACTGGCGCCACGACGAGGCGCTCGTCGCGGCCCGGCTGGCCGACCCCGGGACCCGGTTCCTGCCGGTCTGGCGGCTGCAGCCGCTCGTCGCCGGCGACACGGTCAAACATCCGGGCTGGGTGCGGAGGCACGAGCTCGGCGCGCTCGCCGACGAGATGCAGACGGTGAGCCTCGGCCTCGACCGCGAGACGGCCCACTTCGCCATCGACGTCTCCGCGCTGGAGGAGCAGGAGGCGCGCGGAAGGTTTGTGGACTTCGGCACCTTCGTCGAGCTCCGGTCCGTGCACTCGGAAGTCCCAGCCGGCGAAACCGCGATTCTCGCGACGGCGCGCTCGATGACCGACTGGCACCGCCGCCACGGCTTCTGCGCTAATTGCGGCCGACTGAGCGTGTCGCGACAGGCCGGCTTCGTCCGCGTCTGTACGAACGAAGCCTGCTCGCAGCATCACTTCCCGCGGACCGACCCCGTCGTGATCATGCTGATCGCGAACGGCGATCGGTGCCTGCTCGGCCGTCAGGACCGCTTTCCGGCAGGCTGGTATTCGACGCTCGCGGGCTTCGTCGAGCCCGGCGAGACGATCGAGGAGGCCGTGCGCCGCGAAGTGAAGGAAGAGAACGTCCGTCGACGTCGGCGCAGTTCGCTACGGGCTCAGCCAGCCCTGGCCGTTCCCGTCCTCGCTCATGATCGGCTGCTTCGGCGAGGCGCGCAGCGAGGCGATCGCCGTCGACGGCCTCGAGCTCGCGGACGCGAGGTGGTTCGACCGTGCGACGGTGCGGGCCGCACTGCGCGGCGACGCGGAGGCCGGCCTTCTCGTCCCGCCCGCCTTCGCCGTCGCTCACCACCTGATTGCCCGCTGGGCCGAGTCCTGAACGGCCGCGGCCGGCTGCCCGCGCCGCAAGGCACAGCGGGACGGCCGGAGACGCCCGGCGCCGTTGGTGCCATACTGCACGCGGCGACGACAACAACGAGGGGAGAGACCATGCGCCGCGCTGGCTTCGCTGCTTCCGGAATCATTCTCGCTTTGGGCGTAACGGCTGCATGGGCCGACGCGCCTGCATCGGGCGCGCCTCGGGCCGTGAGTCTCATGCACTACATCCATGCCACGCAGAACGTCGACACCACGCTCGCGTTCTACCGCGAAGTGTTCGGCCTCGAAGCGCCGCCGCCCGCGCCGTTCCAGAATCCGGGCGCCGCGCTCCTCAACAACGTCCCCGGGCTCACGCTGCGACTCTCGCGGCCCATTCTGCCCGGCGAGAAATACGGCCTCGAGTTCACCGAGTTCGGCCACGTGGACCGCAAGGGCGGCCAAGCGCTGCCTACGGACCCGGGCGCCGTCGAGCTGATCCTGCGCGTGCGCGATCTCGACGCCGTCTATGCCGCCGTCAAGAAACGCGGCGCGCCGATCCTTTCGCGCAACGGCCGGCCGGTGAAGATTCAGACCTCGTCGGGGCCCGCGCGCGCGCTGCTCGTACGCGATCCGGACGGCTATCTCGTCCGGGCCGTCGAAGCGCCGGCGGCTGCGTCCGCGGTGGCCGGCAACATCCAGGGCGGCACGTCGCTGGCCCTGGCCGTCGAGGACCTCGACGCGACGATGAAGTTCTACAACGGCGTGCTGGGTTTCAGCCTCGCGGGCGAGACGCCGTTCCGGAGCGATCCCGCCATGGCCGAGCTCTTCGGCGCGCCGGCCGGCAGCGAATTCCGGCATGCCACGGCGACGTTCCCCGGCGAGCACGACGCGACGATGGAATTCATCGAGTGGAAGGGCGTGCAGCGCAAGCCCTTCCATCTGCGCGTGCCGGATCCAGGCGCGGGCGGTATGGTCATGGGCGTCACGCACCTCGACGCGATCGTCGCGAAGGTCAAGGCGCAGGGCCTGCCCACCGTCACGCCGGAGCCGATCTGGTTCACGCCGAGCATTCGCGACATCTTCGTGCAGGACCCGAACGGGCTGAATCTCGAGCTCTACGAGTCCGTTCCGAAGAAGCAGACCAAGTAGGGCGGCGCGCAGGCCGGGCGCCTCCGCGTCGCCGGCGCCCCCGCGGACTGGAACGAGGTCCGCGCGGGGGCGCCCGCGGCGGAACCCGCTGCTCGACGGTATGAGAACCGGCTACTTGACCGTGTGAGTGTTGGTCGGCTCGGCTTCGGGCTTGCGGCCTGCGCCGGGAACCAGATTGGTCAAGTCGAGCATCGGTATCGCGCCGCTGCCGGTCGTCATCATGCTCGGCAGCACGCCATTCCACCTCTGCACGGCGTTGAGCATGATGAGCTCGGGCGTCACGGCCTTCTGCTTGAGCTCGAGGGCCTTCGCTTCGGCCTCGGCCGCGACGACGGTCGCCTTGGCCGTCGCTTCGGCCTTCACGACGCTCTGCTGCGCGTCGATCTTGACCTTGTCCAGATCGTACTGCGCCTGCAGCGCCCTCTGCTGCGCCACCTGCTTCAGCTCGATCGCGTGCGCGTACTCGCTCGAGAATTTGAAGTCGGTGATATTGACCGCGTCGATCTCGGCGCTGTACTTGTCGAGCGCCGAGCGCACCTCCTGCTCGATCCCCTTGCGAACCACGTCGCGATTCGAGACCAGGTCCTCGGCGTTGTAGCGCGCGGTCACGGCTTTGACGGCGTTGGATACCGCGGGATTCAGGATCTTCTGCTCCAGATCGGCCGGCGTGCCGACGTTCTTGTAAAGGTCGTCCACCTTCGTCGGATCGAGATGAAAGTTCACGGCCACGGTCGTCGAGACGTTCCTGCAGATCCTTCGAGGCCGCCGATTCCTGCGTCGTGAACTTCTGCACCTGCACGTTCATGGTCCGCACGGCCTGCGCGAACGGAATCTTCAGGTGCGCGCCGGGCAGGACGACGCCGGGCTGCACGGCGTTGAACGTCAAGAGGATGCCTCGCTCACCGGCCGGAATGGTATAGAAGCCCGTCGCGACCAGAACCAGCACGAGTACGATCGGAAGGACGAGCATCGGGGTTAATTTCTTCATCGCTGAACCTCAGTTGGCATTCGGTTGAGCCGAATGCGTTCGGAGTCTAGCAGACCTTCGCCTCGGCCGACGTTTCGCGCGCTCCCGCAGTCGGGAGCAATTCGAGGCCGCTCGCGCGCTCGGCCCGCGCCGCCGGCTTATCGCCCGCTGTTCAGCAATGCCGCTTTGTTCGCCTCGAACAGTTCCCGGACGCTCGTCGGCGCGCGGCCCGTGAGCTTGCGAAAATCGCCGCTCACATAAGCCATCTGCGGGCGCCCGAAACCGGGCTTGGCGTCCGGTCCGCCTTCGACGACCGTTATGGGTTTACCCGTGACCTTCGAGGCGACCGCCGCAATCTGCCTCACGCCGAGCAGCTCGGGCCCCGTGATGTCGTAGGCCTTGTACTCGCGGCCGGGCGTCGTCAGGACGGCGGCGGCGGCGGCGGCGCAGTCCGCCCGAGTGATGTATCCGATGCGGAATTCGTTAGGCGGTATCGTCGCGCGGCCGGCCGCGATCATGCCTGCAGCCTGACGGACGAGGTTGTCCATGTAGATCGAGTTGCGAAGCATCGTCCAGGGGATGCCGCTCGCCTTGAGATCCTCTTCGGTCTGCTGGTGGTTCGCGGCGAGCCCGGCCGTGTCGCCGTGCGAGATGCCGATGTAGGAGGTGTAGGCGATCTGCTTGACGCCGTCCGCCTTCGCGGCCGCGATGGCGCGCCGCAGCAGCGTGACGGCGGGCTCGGTCTTCGTGCCGCCCACGCTGATCAGCAGCATACGCGTGCCGCCGGCATAGGCGGCCGGCAGCGACTCGGGCTTCGTGAAGTCTCCGAAGCGCACGCTCGCGCCCATCGTGCCGTACTTCTCGAGCTTCTCCGGCGTGCGGCTCACGAGAATCAGCCGGCTCGGCGCGACGCCGCGCGCGAGCAGGGCTTCGACGGTGAGCCCGCCGAGGTGCCCCGAGGCGCCGGAGATGATGATCTTCTCGGTTGCGGTGCCCTGCGCGTGGACGGCCGCGGGCAAAATCATCGCGACCAACAGACATCGGACCAGCGAAAGAAAAGCTCGATAGCGAATCATCGTTTCATCTCCGTGAAGTCGGCACAGCTCGAAAGCGCAGCTGCCTGCGAAAGATCAATCCGCGGCTCGCAACGCCAGCAGCACGTTGCCGGGCCGGCCCACGAGGCTCACGTATCCCGATTCGACGTAGACCATGCCGCCGACGACGACCGCGCCGGGACCGTCCATTGCGCCGCCGTGCGCCTTGACGCCGTTGACCGTCTCGAAGGCCCGGTTCGTGTCGTACTGCCAAAGCAGCGAGCCGTCCTCGGCCGCATAAGCGCGCAGGCCGCCGTCGCTGGAGCCCGAAAAGACCACGCCCGGGATCGCCGTGACCGCGGCGCCCTGCGCCGAGCTGCAGCCGCGCTGCGTACCGCAGAGCTTCTCTGCCGGCGGCCGCGACCAGAGCTCGCGGCCCGTCGCCGCGTCCACGGCGCGAAGACCGCCGGGCATGGGGGCCAAGGTGTCGGCGACTCCGAAAAACGCGCGCGCGCCGTCCACGGCACCGCCCCATTGACCGCCGAGGCTGCTGCCGCGGCCCGTGCGGTAGCGCCACAGGAGCGCGCCCTTCGCGTCCGGGTCGAAGCCGTAAGCGAGGCCGGCCTTCTGCTGGACGAGGAGAATGTCGCGGCCGCCCGCAAGCGTCGCGAGCACGGGCGAGTCCGAGAAATCCGCATCGGGGCCGAGCTCGGCCGGGCAGTTCGGATTGGGAGCGCCGTCCGCTTTGCAGCCGCCGGCCCAAACGTCATCGGCGATCGGCTGGCTCGCCCAGACGATCCGGCCCGTCGCCATGTCGAGCGCGAGCACCGCGTCCGTCGTCTTCTGTTGCGGCTCCGAGTAGCCGTTCCCGGTCGCGACGTAGATCAAGCGGCGCTTTGCGTCTACGGTGGGCGCCGACCAGATGCCCCCGCCGGCCGGGCCGAACGTCTGGATGCCCTGCGCGTTGCGCCCGCGCGGCTTCGGCGCCTCGGCGATCGTGTACGACTTCCAGAGCACGCTGCCCGTGCTCGCATCGAGCGCCGTGACGCTGCCGCGGAACGTGCAGCAGGCATAGCCCGCCTCGCCGCCGCGGCCTTCCTCGCCGACCCCCGAGGTCGGCACGTAGAGCCGGCCGGCATAGAGCGTCGGCGAGCCCGTGGACTGAGCGTAGGGATGCTCGTCCACTTTGCGCCGCCAGAGCTCCGTGCCCGTCGCGGCGTCGACGGCGTAGGCCGTCGCGGCCATGTCCGCGAAGTAGACCGCGTAGCCGGCCCCCGTGGCCGCCCGGTAGGGTCCGACCGAGACCGCCGTGCGAATGCCGGCCTGTGCGTGATAGGTCCACCACGTGCAGCCCGTCTTCGCGTCGAGCGCATACAGGTCCCCGCTCTCGCTGCCGACGAAGAGCCGCCCCGCGACGACGGCGGGTTGCGCGCGGGCCGAGTTGACGCCGCGAAAGCCGAAAGCCCAGGCGAGCTCGAGCCGCGGCACGCGCGCGGCCGGAAGGCCGGCGGCCTCGGCACTCTGAAAGCGCGTGTTCCTCGCACCGTTGCCCCAGCCGTTCCATGAAGGGCCCTGATCCGGACCCTTCATGGGCGGGGCCGTGCCCTGGCACGAACCGAGCGAGGAAGGCGGCGCCGGCTGGCCCACGGGCCGCCCCGCGAGATACGCGGCCACGGCGCGGCGCTCAGCCGGCGTCAGCGCGCTGCCCTGACGAAACATGTTGCCGGTCGTCAGCGTCGTGACGATGGCCTCGGGCGCGAGCTCGGCCAGGACTTCGCGATCCGGCGCGCGCGAGTCGGGCGCGGGCCGCAGGTGGCAGGCCGCACAGCTCTTTCCGAAGACGGCCGCGCCCTCGGGGTCGCGGCTCTGGCCCGCGGCCGTGCCGGCCAAGGCGCCGAGCGCGAGCGCCGCCGCGACAACGCTCGACCGCCGGAGACCGCCGCATCGGGCCGCGCGCCGCGACGCGCTTCCCGCGGCCGCGGCCGCGGAACCGCGCACGGCTGGAACCTTCCCCGTTCTCATGCCCCTCCCCGCCGTTCTTATTCTCGAGCGTACGAAGTTATAGCATCGCGGCGCGGATCGCGCAGCAGCCGGCGGTTGTGATAACGTCGGAGTGCTGCCCGCAAGGGCCCGCGGCGCAATCGAAACAGCTAACGCCAAGCGCCGCCGATCGGCTTCCTTACATCCTCGCAATAGGGGCGTCACCAATGCTGCATCGAAATGTCTCTCTGCGCTTAACGCTGCTTGCGGCCGCAGGCCTGCTCGGGACGAGCGTCCTCGCGCAAGCGCCGACTCAGCCGCTGACGGTCAAGAAACTCAAGGACAACGTCTACGTGGCCGAGGGCGGCGGCGGCAACTCGACGATCGTCATCGGCGACAAGGGGGTCATCGTCGTCGACGCGAAGATCTCGGCCGACTACGGCAAGGAGGTCGTCGACGAGGTGGCCAAGCTCACGAGCAAGCCCATCACGACCGTCATCGAGACCCACAGCGACGGCGACCACATCAACGGGCTGCCCGCGTTTCCGCACGGCGTGACCGTCATCGCGACGAAGAACAACGAAATGGAACAGAAGCAGGCCGCGGCCGCAGGCGGGCGCGGCGCGCCGCCCAAGGAAGCCATGCCGACCATGGTCGTGAGCAAGATGCGCCGGTCCGAAACGATCGACGGCGTCCGGATGCAGCTGATCCATATCGCTCCGGCGCACACGAGCGGCGATCTGGCCGTCTACTTCCCGGACGAGAAGATCGTCGCGACGGGCGACCTCGTCGCGACGACGCTGCCCGACCCGCTGATCCATTTGAACAAGAACGGCAGCTCCGAAGGCTGGATCAAGTTCGTCTCGGCGCTCGTCGCGCTCGATGCCGATACCTACGTGCCGGGGCACGGCGACCCGCAGACGAAGGCGCAGGTAAAGGAGCGGCTCGCAAACGCCGAATCCAAGCGCAGCAAGATCGCGGCCATGGTCAAGGAAGGCAAGTCGCTCGACGACATCAAGAACGCGCTCGGGGAGAAGGCCGCCGCGGGGCAGCCTCCGCCGCGGTTCCCGAGCTTCATCGAGACGACGTATCAGGAGCTGACCAAGAAGTAGGCGCATCCCGCGGAGGGACGGTCGAGCCGCTCGCTCGACGGTCCCTCCGCGCGGGCGGCCGGGCGGCCGCCGCCCAATGAACGAACGCCCGCCCGACTTGAAGCGCCGGGGGCGCTCGTCCGGGCCTCCGAGATCGTCTTACCTGAGTCGGACGATCGCCTTACCTGAGTTCCTTGATCGCGCCGGAAAGCTTCCTTCCCGAAGGCAGCGTCAGCGTGCGTACGCCGGCCCTGAGGGCGCCGTCCTTCGCACGCACGCCGTCGATCGTGATGAGCTCGCCGATCTGCAGCGACGCGGGCGTCCAGCCGCGGCGCTCGAGCCTGTTCGGGCTCCCGAGCTCGAAGGCCCAATTCTCGGGCTTGCCTTGGGCGTCGCGGACGTCCAGATAGAACCGCACGTGCGGGTTGGCCCACTCGACGCGCGTGACCGTACCGGTCAGCTGCACGGGGCGGGCCCGGTCGAACTCGGTTGCGAACCCGTGATGGGCGAAGGCGGGAGCGCTTAGGACAACCGCGGCCCAGAGACCTGCTCGATAGATCGATCGCATAGTCATCCCCTCATCACCGTTGATGCCAACGATCGGCGGCGAGGTGGAGGCTACGCGGGCGACCCCCGAATCCGTCTTCGGTCCGCAAGAGGCTTGTAATTGTTCGACGATGGGTCCGCCAACGCTGGCGCGCCTACGCCGTCCCGTTACCTCACCTGCCGAGTATACCTCCGTGGGCGTCCCGATGTCTCAGGCCCCGGTTCGCCTCCTATCCTGAATACATGCCAGGGACGCGCGAAAGCAGCGAATATGGCGAACCGGCGATGGCCGTACAGGGACCGACAGACGATCCCCGCTTGCCGGCGAAGTTCGTCTACATATGCTCGGCAGGCCATTCGGGCTCGACCCTGCTCGACCTGCTCGTCGGGTCGCACTCGCGCATCGCATCGCTGGGCGAGATAGATCACCTCTCCAAGAACTTCGCGCTCGATACGCGTTGCGGCTGCGGGGAGAAGATCCGCTCCTGTCCGCTCTGGACGCAGGTCGCGGCCCGCGTCGCCGTGGATTTGGGTGTGGACCTGCTCCACGAGCCTTACTCGCTGCACATGGGCTATCCGCGCGCGTCGCGCGTCGTGGACCGCCGGCGGCAAACCAGGGCCTATCTCGTCAAACGCAAGCTCGTGCTCGGGCTCGGCTACGCCCGCGCCCGGCTCGGCAGGGCCGTGCCGGAGCTGTTCGTGCGCGGCATCGATCGCGCGATCGAGAATAATCTGGCCGTGTTCGAGATCATTCGCGAGACCTTGGGCGTTACGACCGTCGCCGATTCGTCGAAGTCCTACCTCAAAGGCATTGCCCTGTACGCACATGCCCCCGAGAACGTGCGCATCCTCTTGCTGACGCGCGACGGCCGCGGCGTGCTGTGGTCGAACATGAAGCGCGGCGTCCCGAGGCACCGCGCGATCCGCGAATGGAGGAACCAGTACGCTCGGGCCTTGCCTTTGCTCGCCCGCCACGTGCCGGCGGAGCGTGTCCTCAGGGTCCGGTACGAGGACCTGACCTCCGCGCCCGCGCGGGAGCTCGCGCGGATCTGCAAGTTCGTGGGCGTGCCCTTCGAGCCTGGCATGCTCGAGTTCCGCGATCACGTGCATCACGCGACGAACGGCAATGACATACGCCTGCGCGGCTCGTCCGAGCTCGAGCCCGACGTGCAATGGATGTCGAGATTGACGCAGGACGATCTGGACTACTTCGAGCGCCGCGCCGGAAGTCTGAATCGCGCGCTCGGTTATGGGTAGCGCCCGGGAATCGTGCAGATCGGCGTCCTGCCGAGCGTCGCGCGCACCGTCAGCGCTGCTTACACTCGAAACTCGACGCCGCGTCGGGATCGCCGCTGCCCTTGTACCAGGGCAATGCCGGGTAAGGGCAGAGGGGCCGCGACAGCGCCGAGCCGTCCTTCGTTGCGAGCATCGATTTGGGCGGCGTGCCGTCCTCGACCCAGTGCTCCATGGCCGTCAAGCTATCGAACTTGTCCGGGCCCGCGCCGCCGCCGCAGTGCAGCACGCCCGGCGCCAGAAACAGGCGGACGTCCTTCGCGGCGCCCGGCACCTTGTCGAGCACGGCCTCGTAGTAGCCGATCGTGGAGAGCGGACTCGGGCCGGGATCGTTGAAACCGTGCCACAGCAAGAGCTTTCCGCCGCGCGCAACGAAGCGCGAGATGTCCGGATTTTGCGCATAGACCTCGGCCGCGGCGATGCCGCCCTCGAGCCGCGCCATGTCGCGCTCCGGATCGAAGCGCAGGAGATCGTAATGCGGATCGGCCATGACGATGTAGGACACGAACGGCGCGCCGAGCCGGGCGTTGAGCCCGAGCGGCATCTGCGCGTTGCCGATCATCCGCGCGACCCAGTCGCTCTCGCCGCCGCGCATGAGGGGCATGGCCGCGTACCGGCCGTCCCGCGTGCGCACGCCGGCATAGACGCGCCGGACCGTCTCGACCTGGGCCGCCGTGAGGCAGCGATCCGGCGCTTCCCCGCCCTTGCACTGCAGCACGGCCGGGTCCCACGTGCACTTGCGCGGATCGGTCAGGATGCCGTCCGCGACGCCGTCGGCGGCGTCGCAGGCCGCGAGCACGGCCGCGTGAATCAGGGGCACCTGAGCCGGCGAGAGATTGTTCTGCGGCGTCTGGTGAAAGGCCTGCACGCGCAGCACTGCGTTCGAGTAGACCAGCGCGTCGAAGACCGGAGCGCCGGCGATGACGCCGTCGTAGTCTGCGGGGTAGCGCTGGACCTCGGCGAGGCCCTGGCGGCCTCCCGTCGAGCACCCCTGCCAATAGGCGTGCTCGGGGGCGCGGCCGTAGAAGCGCTCGACCACGTCCTTACCCACGGCGGTCGCGAGATGCGTCGCGCGGTGACCGAAGTCGACGATGCCCGGAACGTTCGGTTTGCCGTCGGCGCCGATCGCGAACGATGGATCGAGCGCGCTGGCGCTCGGGTGCCCGAGGTCGTTCTGGATCACCGCGTAGCCCCGTGCGAGCCCCGCCGACGCGGCGGCGACGCCCACGTTACCGGCAAAGCCCCCGCCGCCGATGCCGAGCACCTTGCCGTTCCACTTCGCCGGCAGGCGGTAGACGGCGCCGATGTGCGAGCCTTCGACGGGCGTGATCGCCGCACGCACTTCGCAGTAGGCCGGCCGCCCGTGGGCGGCGTCGGCGGCCACGCTCTGGGCCGAAACGATCGCAGTATCGGCAAAGCCGGCGCCGGCTGCGAAGCTTGCGCAGCGTTGCTGCGCCCCGGCGACACCCGCCGTCAACGCGGCGGCCAGGCAGCCCGCGGCGAGTGGGCGGATGCATAGGTGCTTCATCGAACCTCCTCCCGGAAAACTCTCGGCACACTCGGCCGACTGCGGGCCGCAAATGTCGATGCCGCCGCCGTCAGCGGTCGCTCATGAACCGAGCTCGAGCAAGCGCACGAGATTGCCGCCGAGGATCGCCCTCCTGGCCGCGGCATCGAGCGAGGGCGCCGAGGCGATGAGATCGATCGTGTCCGGCCAGTCGTACGGGATGTCCGAGCCGTAGACCACCTGAGTCGGGCCCGTCTCGGCGACGAGATGGCGCAGGCCTTCCTGCGTAAACACCATAGAGTCGACGAGGATCTGGTCCTTGAAGTACGCGCTCGGCGGGCGCCGGTTGGCGCATTGAGCATTCGGGCGCACGGCGCAGGCGACATCGGTCCGGCCGAGGTAGGAGGGCAGGAAGCCGCCGCCGTGCGCCGCGCAGAGCTTGAGGTTCGGAAAGCGGTCCAGCGTGCCCTCGAAGATCATATGCGACAAAAAGACCGTGGTCTCGAGCGGATTGCCGATGATGTTGCCGAGGTCGCCGCGCCCGCCGAGCGCGCCCTCGCGCACGAGGTTCTCCGCGTTGTTCGGGTGCATGAACACGGGCACGCCGAGCTCTTCGGCTTTGGCCCAGAACGGGTCGAACTTTCGTGCCGTCGGCGCCTCGCCGGCGATGTTGCCGCCGATCGCGGCGCCCCGGTGGCCGAGCTCGCGCACGGCGTGCTCGAGCTGGCGCGCCGCGAGCTCGGGATGCTGCAGCGCAACGGAGCTCAGCGCCACGAAGCGATCGGCATGCGCGCGGCACCAGGCGGCGAGCGCCTCGTCGTGTGCCCTTACGATTCGGCTCGCGAGATCCTCGTTCTTCGAGTACCACCAGAACTGGTTGATGCTCAGCGCCTGCACGTCGATGCCGCGGGTGTCCATGAGCTCGAGGCGCGCGGGCCCGAGGATCAGCGAGGCCATGCCGTTCTTCGGCGCGCCGGCATCGGGCACGAGCCGCTCGAGCTCCGGGACCACGCAGTGCGCGTGAATGTCCACGACCTTCGCGGGGCGGCCGTCCACGACGACACGCTTGCGCGCGGGTGCGGCCAGCGTCTCGAGGCCGGGCCGCAACAGCCAAGCCGCGCTCCCCAAGCGCGCGGCATTCACGAGAAACCCTCGGCGATTCACACCCGCTCCCCCGCAAGCCTCGCGGCCGATCCCCGAAGTATACTCGCATCGATTCCGAGCTCTGCAGCCGCGACTAACCCAAGGGGTCAGAGCCCTCTTTTCTTTTCAGCCGTAGTCCGGCAATTCGAGGTCGTCGCCGACCATGGCCCGCATCATCCATTCGCCGATCGCCGAGCGAAGACCGGAAAAGGTCGCCGTCGATGCCTGCGACGCGCCTGTTCCTCGCGTCCACGAGGCGTACCTCGTCGATGCGATAGCCCGCTTCGCGCAAAGCCCCGATGAGGTCCATGCGCTCCGCGACGGCGTAGCCGACGCCCCAGAAGTCGATCATGTAACCGCCGCGCCGCGGCTCCGCGGCGACCTCGACGATCGTAGGCTCGAAGCCGTACTTCAGGAGCCAATAGGCGAGCGTCGGACCGCCGACGCCGAGACCTGCGATGAGCACCGTGCGCGAGGCCATGGGCGCGAGCATGCGCGGCCGAGGCGCCGACGGCGAGCCGCAGCCTCGGCCGGCCGCCGCTTCGCGCGCGCGGCGCGCTCGGCTCGATGGCCCGTCCGCCCGGCCGGCTGCCGGCACCGCTGGCCGTCCGGGCGCGGCGGAGGTACATTGGGGCACCGTCGAGGCACGGGCGGCCGTGCGCCCGCCATGCGCGCGCCTTCGCCTCGCCGCCGACGAAACGAAAAGACGAAACACCCGAACATCGCAGCTTCGACCGAGGAGCCACAGATGAACCTCCGACCATCGCCGAAATCCCGCGCCGCTTCGGCCGGCGCCGCCCTCGCCCTCGTTTGGCTCCTGGCCAACCTGGCGGCCGCGCAAACGACGAATTTCCTGAACCGGAAAGATGCCGTGCCCGGCATCACGACCGCAGGACAGCCGACTGCGCAGCAGCTCGAGGCGGCCGCCGCCGAGGGCTACAAGACGGTCATCGATCTGCGGGGCCCGGCCGAGGACCGCGGTCTCGACGAGAAGGCGGCCGTCGAGAAGCTCGGCATGAACTATGTCAACCTACCCGTCATGCATGCGGCCGGCGTCACCTACGCGAATGCGGCCGCCCTCGACGAGTTGCTCGCGAAGCTCAAAGGCCCCGTGCTGTTGCACTGCGCGACGGGCAACCGCGCCGGCGCCCTGCTCGCGCTGCGCGCGAAGCTGCACGGCGCGGACAAGGACCAGGCGCTCGCGCTCGGCGTCGCCGCCGGCGTCACGGGCTTGAAGAAGACCGTGGAAGACAAGCTGGCCGCAGGCCACGACTGACGCGCGTCACGGCTTCCGACGCGCACCGCCGTGCGCATCGAGGAAAGCGTAGATCTCGTCCGCGTAATCGAGGTACGCGGTCAGGTGCGTCCCACCCGGCACCTCGGCGAACTCGGCCTCGACGCCTGCCGTCCGGGCCGCCTCGGCCAGTGCGCGGGAGCCGGCGATCGGGTTCACCGTATCCTTCTCTCCGTGGATGACCAGCAGCGCCACCTTGCCGCGCAGCTTCGCGAACGGGTAATGCGCCGTGACGATCGGGCCCGAGCTGATCACGGCCGCCCGAAACCGGTCCGGGTACTTTTCGATGAGGTGCATCGCACCCGAGGCCGAAGGGTTCTGGCCGTGGATGTAGATGCGGGAAGTGTCGACGCCGTATTCCTCTGTCACGAGCCCGATGACGTTCATGACGTCCTGCTCTGCGCGTTCGTCCTCCTGGCGCGTCCACCCCTCGCCGGGCACGGTGGGCTTCGGCTCGCGCGCGATCGGATACGGGCTGTTGTAGTAGGGCTGGCGGTACGGGCGGTAGCCGAGCGGCGTGACGACGATGTAGCCGCGCTGCGCCGCAACGCGAACGAGATCGTTGCCCGCGCGATAATTGTTGTTGACGCTCGTTCCCGCGCGCAGCGTGACGAGCATGGGCAGATGCAGACCGGGCTTCCAGCTTTCGGGCACGAACAGACGATAGGGCATCGCTTCGCCCGTGCCGGGAAAGTCGTAGACGCGGTACTGCTCGCCGGTATGGCGGTAGAGCGGCCAGCTCGGATTCGGCTCGAGCGGGGCGGCGGCCGCGGGCGGGGCGGCGCGCGCCGGCCCTGGCGCCTGGGCCGCGCATGGCAGCGCAATCGAGAAGCTCATGGCGACGCACACGCACGCCGCCCGCAACGATGGCATCATCGAGCCTCCCCTCCTCCCGGCCGACCGACGGTCGATGACGGTAGTATAGAGGTCCGCGCGAACACAAAAGGCCAGGCGCCGAGGAAGCGCATGAGCGAGGCGACGGCGGCCCGGCCGCGAACCTCGCAGCACCGGAGACAGCGGCACGCATGGGAACCCATCCAAAACCCGGATCGGAGTCAGTGCCGGTCCT
The DNA here is from genome assembly GCA_963702105.1 of uncultured Gammaproteobacteria bacterium. Lineage (GTDB taxonomy): Bacteria > Pseudomonadota > Gammaproteobacteria > Steroidobacterales > Rariloculaceae > ZC4RG20. The sequence continues at coordinate 5,372,497 of OY969712.1, read as the reverse complement.
TATCGTCGGCGGCAGCCTCGTCGGGCTGACCACGGCGGCGCTCCTGGGCTCGCACGGAATCCGGTCGCTCGCGGTAGAGCGGCACGCCGGCACCGCGATTCACCCGCGCGCCGGACACTTCCAGATTCGCACGGTCGAGATTCTGCGCGAGCTCGGGCTCGAGCCCGAAGTGCGGCAGAAGTCACGCGAGACCTACGACCCCGAGGGCGGCATCACCGCCGTCGAATCCCTGGCCGGCAAGGAGCTCGCGCGATTCATCGCCAATCTCAACGAGGGCGTGGACGGCCGCAGCCCCACAGGCCGCATCTTCATCGACCAGGACGTGCTCGAGCCGCTGCTGAGACGCCGGGCCGAGGAGCTCGGCGCGACGCTGCGTTACCGGACGGAGATGACCTCCTTCGAGCAGGACGCGGAAGGCGTGAGCGCGGTCCTGCGCGACCTTTCGACAGGTCAGGAACGAATGGTCAGGGCCGAGTACCTCGTCGCGGCCGACGGCAACCGCAGCCGCGTGCGCCGCGCCCTCGGCATCGAGATGCTCGGCTACGGTCTCCTCTCGAGGAGCGTGACGATCTACTTCGAGGCGGACTGCGCGTCGCTGCTGCAGGGCCGGAACTCCGGGGTCTTCTACGTCGCCAATCCCGTGCTGCGCGGCTTCTTCCGCCTGAATCGGGCGGGCCAGAAGGGCTTTCTGGCGGTCAATACGGTCGGCGCCGACGTCACGCGAGACGAGGCCGTCGAAGTCTCGACGGGCATGACGGAGACGCGCGCGCTCGAGCTGCTGCGCGCGGCCATCGGTGTGCCGGAGCTGCCGGTGACCGTGCGGCAGATCATCCCTTGGGAGGCGGAGGCCAACGTCGCTTCGCGCTACGGCGAGGGCCGCGTGTTCCTCGCCGGCGACGCCGCGCACGTCGTGCCGCCGAACGGCGGCTTCGGCGGCAACACCGGCGTGCAGGACGCGCACAATCTCTCCTGGAAGCTCGCGATGGTCTTGAAGGGCGAGGCCGGGCGGGGCCTGCTCGCGACCTACGGCGAAGAGCGCCGGCCCGTCGGCGAGTTCACGATTCATCAGGCGTACGGGCGCTACGCGACGCGCGTCGTGCCCGAGCGGGGCACGCAGAACGCGAAGCCGCTCGTAGACGATCTCACCATCGAGATCGGCTATCGGTACCGCTCGGCCACGGTCGCGGACGACGGTGCCGCCGACGACCCGCTGTTCGTGCATCCCGATACGCTGCGCGGCCGGCCCGGCAGCCGCGCGCCTCATCTCGCTTTGAAACGCGACGGCGAGCCGATTTCGACGCTCGATCTGTTCGGCCGAGGCTTCGTCGTTCTCGCCGGGCCCGAGGGCGCCGCGTGGCTCAAAGCCGCCGCTGCAGCCGCACGCGCGCTCGCGATACCGATAAAGGCCTGGCAGATCGGCGGAGCCGGCGGTCTCGAAGACGTCGCGGGGCGGTTTCTCGAGGCTTACGGGCTCTCTGCGGGCGGGGCAGTGCTCGTGCGTCCCGATGGATTCGTCGCCTGGCGCGCGGGAGCCTCCACGGCACCGAGCGACGGAGCGCTCGCGCGCATCCTCGGCCGGCTGCTCGCCCGCGACGACGCAGCCGCCGCGCCATAGCGCTCCGCGCGCCGATGACCGTGCCCGAGCGGGCAGAGCAAGAACGCTCGTAGCGCGCGCCGCCGGTCCCGCGGCCATGGCGCTCGCCGGACGCCCCGCGACCGAGGCCTCCGATGCCGGAGGCCTCGGACCCCAAGCTCAATCGCCGCCGGGGCCGGCTCCTTTGCCGTTCTCGACCGGCTTGCCGGTGACCGGCGAGAGCCCGCCGAAGCCGACCGTACGGCCGTTGACGGTAAAGGCCTGGATGAAGCCGCCGTCGCGGCCATCCTTGCGCGGCGCAATCAGGATCGCGATCTTGTCGCCCGCGCGGACCATGTCGCGCGTGTAGCCGGCGCGGAAGAAGTGACTCGCGCTGTGCCCTTCGTAGCGGACGTCGCGAGTGCCCTGCGAGTCCGAAACCGTGACGACGGCCGCCGTATGCGGATTGGCCACGTTGAACTCCTTCACGACGCCTTGAATCGTGACGCGCTTCGTGAAGTCGAACTGCGCCGCGGAATGATGAGCCGCCGCGACCATCGCCCAAAGCACGAGCGTGGGACCGGCGACCGCAACGAACAGTTTTCTCGTGAATGCAGCCATGAAACTCTCCTCGTTTCGCACGCGCGATTCGATCGCGCGGCTCTCCTCGTTCGAATCATTGATACGCTTCGCGGGCCTTGTAAACGTCGCTCATCTGCGCGTTCATCGGCTTGCCCGCCTTCATCTGCTCGCGCCGCAGGTCGAGCAGCGAATACCAGAACTCGTCTGGGCAGCGATACGGAATGATGAAGCCGTTCGGCAGCGGCTCGTACTTGCGCTCCACCTTGACGGGCTTCGTGTAATAGACGGGATCCGTAATCGTCGCCTCGTACGTGATGACCTTCGTGCCCTTCTCGTCCTTGCCGAGCGAGAAGCGCTCGTCGATCACCGCCTTGTCGCTGTGCGGATGGCCGCCCTGATCTTGCCCGTCGAGCAGATCCGTCGTCTTGACTACGAGCGTGTCGCCCTCCCAGTGCCCTTCCGAGTAGCCGTCCCGGCTCGGCAACCGCCGCTCCTCGGGCAGGTGACGGTCGCCCATGTAGATCCGGCGCGTCTCGTTCTCGACCTCGTAAATGATCGTGAGCTGATCGGGCTTCTGGATGAACTCGAGCGGATACCCGCCCGGCATTTCCATCATCGTCGGCACGCCGTAGTCCACGCAGTAGGCGGCCGGGTTGTCCCGCTGAGGACCGATGAGCTTCGTGTACTCCTCGACGCGGCGCTTGCCCTCGTCCGTTAGGGGCAGGCCCGCACGAGGCCCGCCGAACCCCGAGAACCGCCCCTGTCCCGGCTCGCGATGCGCCGTCCAGACGCCCGTGAAATCCGGATGCGCGGGCTCGGCGGCCGCGGCGGCGGCGCAGCCCAACGTCGCGGCAGCCGCAAGCATCAGGCCCGAGAAGACCGTTGAATTTAGAGGCATCGGATGTACTCCCCCCGGAGTATTTCAGTAGCGCCCACTCTACAGTCTCGGGCCGGGGAAAGGTACTGGCGCAGCGCTTCGCACCGTCTAAAGTTCTGTCAAAATCAGGGGGCTACGCACTCGCCCGGCGCGCTCCCCTGCGCCTCGGGAAGCGCGGGCAGCGGCTACGCCTTCGGCCGCAGCGCGACGGCACCGCTGCGGCCGAAGGCGACCTGCCAGTGGCCGCTCGCGATCGTTTTCGTGCCCTCGTTTTCATGCGGGAACGGCTCGTCCGGAATGGGCTTGCCGAGAAAACGGCACAACGGCTCCCAGCCTTCCTGCACGTGCATGACGAGCAGGCGCGAGCTCGGAACGATGCGTTGGATGCGCTCGTTGTGGGCGGCGAAAGCACGAAGCAGCGTATCGCGGCTCATCCTGCCGACGAAGCGCCGGCCGAGCGTGCGCCCGAGCTTTCCGAAGCGTCGGGCGCGGGCGGAGAAGAGTCCGAGCCAGGCAAAGCGGATGTTCGTGCGCATGAGGTTCTGGAAGCTCACGAGCCACTTCTCGGGGTCGCGCACGGTCAGCACGACCTTTGCATCGGGATAACGCTCCATCAATTCCTCGACGAAGAAACAGATCGGCGCGTCGACGCCCGCGGCGTAGCCGGCCAGGATGCTCGGCCAGTCCGGAGACCGCTCCGGGTGCACCGCCCATCGGTACCAGTGCTCGAGTTGCCTCGGGTCTTCGATAAGGCTGGCCATGTGATAGCACGGGCCGCCGAGCAGGCGCGACAGCGCGCCGCGCATGGAGAGCGTTCCGGTACGGCCGAACCCGGCGCCGATCACCTCCATTGCGTCTCCTCCCCTAATGAGCGCGGAGGCATGGTAAACGAGCTAACGATCGAGCGGCCACGGCCGTCACCCTCCCGCGAGGCCCGCTCCCCCGCAGCCCGCCGCGGCCAACGAGCAGCGGGCCGCGGGCCGCGGCCTGCGGGCAGCGGGCCCCGGTCCGCGGCCTGCGGGCAGCGAGTAGCGGGTAACAGCCGCGGCAGTGGGCAGCAGCCGCGGCGCACTAGCCCAATCTGCCGAGCCAGGGCGAGAACATATCGATCCAGTGCGCCGAGGGCGTGCCCGGGTAGCCGACCCCGAAACCGTGCCCGCCCTCCTGCAGAAAATGCGCCTCGACCGGCCGATGCGCTTCGCGCATCGCAGCCATCATGCGCAGGCTGTTCTCGGGCGGCACGGCCGGATCGTCGAGCGCGTGGACGAGGAAGATCGGCGGCGTTTCCGCATCGACGTGGCGTTCCGCCGAACGGTGCTCGACCTCGCCCGGCGCCGGCTCCTTGCCGAGCAGGAGATCGCGCGACAGCTCGTGCGTCCAGGGCTTCGCCATCGTCACGACGGGATAGATGAGCCCTGCGGCGAACGGGCGCGGACTCTCGGCGTCCGCCGCATCCATGGGGACATAGCTGCGCTCGGCGTACTGCGTCGCAAGCGTCGCGGCGAGATGGCCTCCGGCCGAGAACCCGAGCACGCTCAACCGGTCCGCCTCTATGCGAAAGCGCGAGGCCTGCGAGCGGATCACGCGCATCGCACGCTGCGCGTCCTGCAGCGGCACGTCGGCGCGGTGTGGCCAACCCTCGCCCGGCAGGCGGTAAGTCAGCACGAAGACCGTGATACCGAGTGCATTCATGCGGGCCGCAACGTCTACGCCTTCGTTCGCGACCGAGACGAATTGATAAGCGCCGCCCGGCACGACGAGCAGTGCGCGGCCGTTGGGCCGCGCTGGACGAAAGACGTGCAGCTCGGGCCGCGCGACGTTGCGCACGAAGACCGCCGGCCAATCCGGAGGCAATGCCTGCTTCGCAAATCCCTCGATACCGGGCGGGTCGCCCGGCCAGATCGGCAGGCTCGGGGCCTCGAGCCATGCCTGCGGCAGCGCCCGGGGCCGCGGCGGCGGCACGAGCTTCGCGGGGCGCCGCGCCGCGTCCCGGGGGCCCTCCTGCGCCGCGGCCGTGCCGGCCACGACCATTGTACAAGCGAGCGCCAGCAGTTCTCTGCGATCGATCCGCTCCATGGTCTCCTCCCTCAATGCCCCAGGTGCCGGTCGAAGAACTTCACGATGACGTCGAAGCAGTCGCGTGACTCGGGGACGTCCACGTTGTAGAAGAAGCCGTGGAACAGCCCTTCCCAAACGTGCAGCTCAGCGTCCACGCCCGCCTTGACGAGCAGCGCGTGGCTGTGCACGGCCGAGCTCATTTCGAAGCCGCGCGTGGCCGTCACGATGAGCGTCGGCGGAAACTTCGCGAGCACCGCGGGCGAGCTCGCGGGCGCGACGAGCGGATCGTCGAGGTTCACGCCCTCGAAGTAGCCGAGCGGCGCGCCTCCGCTCGGAGCCGCACCCCGGGCAGCGGGCGGAGAAGGCGGCACGCGGCTCTCGCCGATGGCCGCCGCCGTGTACTCGGAGTCGCCGCCGAAGCCGTTCGGATCGAGCGTGAGCCCGGCGCAAAGGATGCCCACGGCGCCGGGCCGAGGCAGATCGTGCTGCTGAAACCAGGCCACGGCCATGCCCGTGAGCATGCCGCCGGCCGAGCAGCCGTAGATGCCGATGTTCTCGGCCTTGTAAGTTTCGAGCAGCGCGCGATAGGCCGCCGCCACGTCCTCGCTTGCGGCCGGGAAGCGATACTTCGGGCCCTCGCGGTAGTCGAGACTCACGACGCGAATAGCTCCGAGCGCCGCCACCGGAATCGATTCGAGCTCCGCGCAGCCCGGCCAGCAGCCGGAGAAGCCGCCGCCGTGGAGATCGATGAGCACGCGGCCGCGATTCTTCTGCGCGACGCCGGCCTTCGGCAAGTACTCGTAGGCGTGAACGCCGCCGATCGTGAGCTCGCGCCGCTCGACCGCGAATACGGCCTTCTGGCGGGCGAGATAGCCCTCGAGCAGGGGCGGAATCCCGTTCTTCTGAACGAGCATCTCGGGGCGCTGCATGTTCTGGAGGTGCTCTGTCATGTAGGCCCGGCCCTCGGGGCTCAGCATGCTCGAGATCGGCACGACGTGCGCGGGCACGTGCACGCTGCCGTCGGCGTCGATCTGGACCGCGGGCGGCGACTTGGCCTTCGGAGCCCCTTGCGCCGCCGTACCGGGTTCCTGAGCGAGCGCCGCCGCGGCGTACAGCAGTGCGAGTGCGAAAAGACGAGTTCCCCGCCGGCGCCGGGCCGGCCGCGTGCTTGGTCTCATGACTTCCCCCTGGATCTCACGTCGCGTCGCGCGACGCGGCTCATGACTTCGGCGCCCGTCTGCTCGGCCGCCGCGGACTTCGTCTTCATGCCCCCGATCGAGTTCGTGCCCCCGATCGCGGGCAGCGCGCGATAAGGCTCGCGCAGACTCGAGGCGCGCACGACGAGCTCGGTCGGAATCACGGCCGACTCGTTGCGTTCGCGGTCGATCGCGCGCATGAGCTTCTCGACGAGCAGGCGTGCGCCGGCCTGGCAGTTCTGCCGGACCGTCGTCAGCGGCGGCGTCGTGTAGGCCGCGAACGGAATGTCGTCGAAGCCGACGACCGCTACGTCTGCGGGCACCTTGCGGCCGCGCTCAGCGAGCGCACGCATTGCGCCCATTGCGAAGACATCGGAGCAGGCCGCGACGCCGTCGAGCTCGACGCCCGCGTCCACGAGCGCCGCGACCGCATGGTAAGCGGTGTCGCTGGCGAACCGCACGGCCGCCTCGAGCCGAGGGCTGTGTGCGAGGCCCGCGTCGGTGAGCGCGCGGGCGTAGCCGGCACGACGCGCGGCGACCTCGGGCGCGGCCGGGTCGCCGAGAAAGACGATGTTCCGGCAGCCCTGCGCGATCAGATGGGCCGTCGCCGCGTGGGCCCCCGCTTCGTTGTCCGAGCCGACGGTCACGTAGCGCTGACCCTCGATGCGTGTGCCCCAGACGACCAGCGGCAGATCGGCCGATGCGAGCGCATCGAGTGACGCATGGTGCAGGCTCTGCCCGATCACGATGACGCCGTCCGCGCGGCGTTCCCCGACGACCGCCTCGATCCATTCCGCCGGGTCCTCGGTCAGCTTCTGCAGCAGCAAGCCGTAGCCGCGGCCGGCGAGCTCGTCGGCCAGCGCGCCGAGAATCTCGAGGAAGAACGGGTCGGACAGGTTCTGCTTCGCCGCGTGCGCGAGCGGAATGACGACGCCGGCCGTCCGCGCGAGCCCCGTGCGCAGGCGGCTGCCGGCCGCGTCCACGCGGTAGTTCAGGCGCTCGGCCGCCGCGCGCACACGCCGGCGCGTCTCCTCCGAGACGAGCGGGCTGCCGGCGAGGGCGCGCGAGACCGTCGAGAGCGAGACGTTCGCGCGCCGAGCGACCGCGGCCATCGTGCGCCTGCTCGATCTTTTCTTCGCCATTCCGACTCCTGCGTCGCCGTATTCGATGGTGTCCGTTCCGCTGCGTGCCGCTGCTTGCGGTGTGTGCCGCCGCCTGCCGCAGCGTGCCGCTGCGTGCCGCCGGCCGGCGGTGCGTCCTAAAGTGCCGACCGCCTCTCGCCCTGCGCCTCCTCGGCGTGCCCCGAGCCCTCGGGCGACGCCGCGCCCGCTCCCTCGACGGCTGCGAACGAGAACCGCACTGTCCGGCCTTCGTCCGAGCACACGAGGCGATACGCCATGGCGCGCAGATCCACCTCGAGATGCGCGAAGTCCTCGCCGTTCCGCCAGCGCAAATCCAGCACCTCCTCCGGCGCCGCCGCCATCTCGAATGCGCCGGCGAAGGCCGGGTGGGTATTGCGCAGACGGATGAGCCGGCACAGATCGGCCACGACGGGCCGCGCGAGCGCCGCGTCGATTTCCGAACGCGTGTAGGAGTGCCGGTTGATGTCGCGGCCGACACGCGTGCGGGCCAGGAGCGCCATGTCGTTGCCGCCGGCGAGCAAGCCGACGTAGTAGACCTGAGGCACGCCGGGCAGAAAGAACTGAATGGCGCGGGCGAGCAGATACGCGAGATCGTCGCGCCCCAATGCGTCGTAGAACGTGCAATTCACCTGATAGAGGTCGAGATTCGCGGCGGCAGCGCCCGTCGCCTGCAGGCTCTCGCCGCGGCTGTTCGCGTGGATGCGCCGCACGATTTCGGCGAGCTCGCTCTCCGTCACGAGACCCGGGCGGGCGCCCCGCTCGCGCGCTTCGGGGCCGACATCGACGATACCGATGCCGTCGTGCGTATCGAGCACGGTTACGGCATTGGCGGGGCGGATCTCGATCCACCGTTTCAGGGCCCGAGCGCTGCGCGCGAAGATCGCCTGCAGCACGAGCGGCGGCAGCGCGAAGTCGTAGACCCAGCCGACTCGGCGCGCGAGCTCGAGCTGCTGCGAGTAGTGCGAGTGCACCTCGACGAGCACCTCCAGGCCGTGCCCCTCGGCTCGCGCCGAAAAGTGGCGGATGAACTCGAACGTCTCCTCCATGAGAAAGCACGTGCCGCCCGCCCTCTTTACGGCATAGCCTGCCGCGTCGAGCCGGATCACGCGGATGCCGTTCGCGGCGAACACTCGGAGAATGTTTTCGAGATAACGGCGGCCCTCGGGGTCGTGCACGTCGATGTCGATCTGCTCCGACGTGAATGTCGTCCACACGAGACGCCGCGAGCCGTCCGCGAGCGTCATGGCCGTGAAGGGCAAGCCGGGTCTCGGGCGATAGATCGCAAGCAGGTCCGCTTCAGAGGCGCCGCGAGGAAACACGCGGTCGAACGTCAGGAACAAGCCGGCGTACGGGCTGCGCGCGCCGTTGGCCGAGAAGTCCCGAAACTGCGGCGAGCCGCTCGAGACGTGGTTGACGATGACGTCCGCCATGAGGTCCACGCGCTCGGCGAGCTTTCGCACGTCTTCCCAGGAGCCGAGGCGCGGATCGACCTCGGTGTGCTCGACGGGATCGAATCCCGCGTCGACGCCGTCGATCGCGTCGAAGAACGGCAACAGGTGCACGCCGCCGAAAAGGCCCGCGAGCGGTCCCTCGAGCAGCGCGGCCGTTCCGTCCAGCGTTCCGCCGAGCCGGTCGGCATAAGCGATGAGCTGGACTTGATTCCTCATTTGCCGGGACTGTAGCGCGGATCGCAAACGTTTGCACTCGCGTACGCGGTGCGATTGCGTCGGCGCGATGTTCGGCCCGGCTGGTGCACCCAAGCCGTCGCCCGCGCCGCGCGCGCCCGGTGGCAAACGTTTGCACGAGGCGTTATGTTTGGACGAAATGCAGGGACGGCTCCGGCCGTCGGGGGGATCGAATGAAAGCGCACCGCAGCCCGGGCCGGCCGGGCAGGGTTCTCGCCGCCGGCGCGGCGCTGCTCGCGTCCTGGCTCTTGGAAGGTCCCGGGCCCGCAATGGCCCAGCAGGCGGAAACGGCCGGCGCGGCGTCGCCCCAGCGGGCCGCGCGAGCAACGGCGTCGGCCGAGGCATCGGCACCGGCATCGGGCCAGACATCGGCGGACCCGGCGCGCTGCGATCGACTCGCGGCCACGATGTCGAGCTGGCCGGACCCGACGACGCGCATCGAGACCGCCGCGTGGCGCACAGCCGGAACCCAGCTGAAGACGCAGGGCGGCCCGGTCGCCTTGCCGGCGCACTGCGAAGTCACGGCCGTCATGCACGAGCGCGTCGGCGAGGCCGGCCAGCACTATGCCATCCGCTTCCACTTGCGGCTGCCCGCATCCTGGAACGAGCGCTTCTTCTTCGAGGGCGGCGGCGGCACGGACGGCAATCTCGGCGACGCCCTCGGGCGCATCGCGCCCGGCTCGCCCAGCGCTCTCGAGCGCGGGTTCGCCGTCGTCTCGCAGGACTCGGGGCACGACAACGCGCGCAACACCGATCCCGCGCGCGGCGGCGCGAGCGCTTTCGGGTTCGACCCCGAGGCGCGCGCCGACTATGGCGGCACGTCCCTGAAGCCAGTCGCCGAGGCCGCGAAGGCGCTGATTCGCGCCTACTATGGGCGCGCGCCGGAACGCTCCTATTTCGTCGGCTGCTCCAAGGGCGGCCAGGAGGGCATGTACTTCGCGCAGCGCTACCCGGACGTCTTCGACGGTATCGTCGCGGCCTCGCCGGGCTTCTCGCTGCCGCGCGCGGCCGTCGCCGAGGCATGGGACACTCAGGCCTTCGCCAGCCTCATCGATCCCGGCAAGACACCCGCCGCCGACGCCTATACGCGCCTGCCGGCGACGTTCAGCGAGGCGCAGTTCGCGCGCGTGCGCGAGGCCGTCCTCGCCGCCTGCGATGCCGACGACGGCGCCGCCGACGGCATCACGGCCGATTGGACGCGCTGCGACGAACGCCGCGTCGATCGCAAGCTGCGCGCGCAGGTCTGCACGAGCTCGGCGGACTGCCTGAGCAAGGCGCAGGTGGACGTCATCGAGCGCGTGTACGCCGGCGCGAAGAACAGCCGCGGCAAGGCCCTGTACTCAAGCTGGCCCTACGACGGCGGCATCGGCAGCGACGGCTGGCGCGCCTGGAAGATCGGCCCCGCGGGCGGCCAGTTCCCGGGCATCAACGTCGCAATGGGGTCGACGGCCCTGGCCGCGATCTTCACGGCGCCGCCGACGGTCGTCAGCGCGAAACCCGCCGACGCGTTCGCCTATGCGCTGAAATTCGACTTCGACACGGACGCGCCGAAGATTTATGCGACCTATCCGCCTTTCAAGCGCTCCGCTTGGCGGGACATCGGGGCCCGCTCGCCGGACCTCTCGGCGTTTCGGGATCACGGCGCGAAGCTCGTCGTGCCCCAGGGCGTATCGGATCCCGTGTTCTCGATCAACGACACGAAGGCCTGGTACGACGAGGTAAATCGCCTGAATCGCGGCAGGGCGGCCGATTTCGTGAGGCTCTTTCCCGTGCCCGGGATGGCGCACTGCGGCGGCGGCCCCGCGACGGATCAGTTCGACGCCTTCGACGCGCTCGTCGGCTGGGTCGAGCACGGTACGGCGCCCGACCGGATACTCGCGACGGCCGGGCCCCGGAGCCCCTGGCCCGGGCGCACGCGGCCGCTGTGTCCCTATCCGAAGGTGGCACGCTACCTCGGGCGAGGCAGCCTCGAGGAGGCCGCGAACTTCCGCTGCGAGTAGGCGAAAGAGCGAAAAAGGGGTCAGAGCCCTTTTTCGCTTTTCGCCTACTCCCCGATCGGCCCCGTCGTCGAATAGCGGACGGGGCAGCCGAAGGGATAGCTGCCGCGCGCGGCGCTCTCGGCGCAGAATCGCTGCGCGGCCTCGACCTGCTTGGCCGTGATCGCGAGCTTCGCCTCGATCGTTCCCGGCGTGCCGTGGACGGGAATGTCGAGCGTCGGGTCCAGGCCGTAGAGCTTCATGTTGGCCTGCAGCGCGCCGGCCCACCAGTTCCACGTCCAGCCCTCGTCCGTGAAGTCGCCTTCCATGAGGATCTTCTGCTTCGGCAAATAGGCGATGAGCGCATCGGACATGTGGAAATCGCCGACGGCGTGGTAGAGGTCGAGGCGCTGCGAGGCATCCTGCAGCACCAAATGCTCGTCCACGGGCACGAAGTGCAGCGGCTGCGGATTGCGGGCCAGCGCGTCCGGAAAGTGCACGGCCGGCCGCGCGACCCAGTCCGCGAACAGCGCCTGCGTCCGGCGCTGCGCGATGATCGTGAGCCCGCGCGAGACCGCCGCGCGCAGCCCACCCGCGTGATCCTCGTGATGATGCGAGACGACGACGGCCGTCACGCGCTTGCCGGGCACGAGCCCGTCGGCCGCGTCGATGCGCGCGAGCGTCTGGGCCTCGTCGCCGTAAGGTTCGAACATCACGAGGTGATCGGCGAACTCGACGACGGCACCGCCGCTGCCGCCCGCGATGCGTACGTCCCAGACGCCGTCGGCGATCTTCGTGGTACGCACGTCGAGCGGGCGCGATGCGGGGCCGCGCGCGGACGCAGCAGCCGCCGGGAACGCCGGCATGTCTTGCAAGTTCAGCCGGTAGGAGTCCACCTGGAACATCAGCGTGGCCTGGTCGCGCCAATCGATCTTGTCCATGAGCCCCGTGGGCAGCCAGACGCCTTCGAACGGCAAGTAGCCCGTGAAATAGGCCGTGTTCGTGACGTTGCCGAGCGTCGAGCTGCCCGTGATCCAGCGCGTAAAGTACGGCAGATGCGTTCGCGGATCGATCGCGATCCAAAACGTGGTGCCGTCCTCGATCGTAGCCGGCACGACGGCCATGCCGGCCTCGATCTGCACCGCCCCGAGCTTGGTGCTCGGCCGCAGCGTCGCGAGCAGGGCCGGCAGCGGATGATCGAGCACGGCGAGGCCGCTCTGCACGCGCTCGCGCGCGTCCCACGACATGCCGAAAGGCGCGGCGAACGGGAACATGTTGCTCGCGCGCTCGCGATTCAGCGCTCGCCCCGCGTGCAGATCGAAGTAGCGCTCGGACTCGGCGACGGCCTGCCACTTCGGCGGCGAGTTCGGATCGGCGCTGATGTTGCCGTTGGCGGCGTAGCGCTGGCCGAAGCCCGTCATGACGAGGGTGTCGAGCCCTTCGAGCCGCTCGAGGCCGCCCATCGCGGCCGCGGCGGCCTCGAGCAGCGCGCGGGCGGCTCTCCCCTGCCCCTGCCCGGCACGCTGCGCGCGCCCGGCGTCCTGGGCCGAAGCCGCGCTCCATCCGAGCACGAGCGCGGCGAGCACAGCGAGCGCGGCCCGCGTCGCCGAGCGGGTACGGACGTTCATCGCGGCGCCTCGCATGAGATGCTCGAACTCATCATGGTGCTTTCTCCGGCTTCGGTTCCGCGAAGCGGCCGCGCGGGACGATACGCTCGGCCCGCGCAGCCGGCCGCGCCGCGCGCTCAGCGCAGCGAGGTATATGCGATGCGGTCGCTCGAGAACGTGCCGATGAAGACCTCGCCGCCGATCGGCAGAATCATCGTCGCGTTGCTGAATATCGGATTCGCTTGCGTCTCGAGCACTTGTGTGTCATGCATCGTCCGAGGATCGATGGCCATGCCGATCGTGCCGCGAGGGCACGTCGAGAGCTTCTCGAGCGTATGCTGCGGCCCCGGCGCGCCGCCGCAGGCCGGCTCGTCGTTCTTCATGCCGGCCGTGAGGAGCCGCCCGTCGGGCCCCATGTGGACATTGTCCGGCGTGAACGGCAGCGGCCGAGTCGTGCCCACCTGGTGCGCGGGGTTCGTGTGCGTGAACGCAACGATGGTCTGGAACCCCGAGGAGACGACGAAGAACTCGCGCCCGTCGGCCGAGACTTCGATGCCGTTGTCGCCCGGCAACTCGGTACCCTCGACCCGCGTGAAGCCGTGCTCGCCGGGCGACCACTCGAAGACGGCGCCCGTCGGGCGCTTGGCGATCGAGTCCGCGAACGATTTGCCGGGCAGGAGCAGCACGGTCGCGAGCAATGAGCCGTCCGGAAACGAGGCGACGCTGTTGGCGGCGAGCCCGTCCGGCATCGGCACGCAGCCCGTCCACGTCACGGTCGGCCGATCGCCGGTCGCATCCACGTCGAATACTTCGATGGACTCGCGCGCCCCGTGCGCCACCGCGTACAGCGTCGAGTGGCCGCGCGCGCCGGGGCGCAGGTTCAGACCGTGCGTCTGCAGCTTGGCCGGATCGGGCGGCATCGTGCAGTCGGGATAGGCAGGATCGTGCGCCGCACGGGGGCTCTGCCCCGGATACAGCGCGCTCCAGGTATGAGCGCTCGAGTCGATGAGGGCGAGCCCTCCGGCGCCCTCGGCCATGCCGCTCGCGACGATCCACTTCGTGGCCGGCACGTGCACGAGATCCTCGGCGTTCTTCGGTCCGCAAACGAAGCTCAAGCCGCCGCTCGGCGCGCAGTCCGCGCCTTGCGCGTGAACCGCGCCCGCGCTCAGCACGATCGCGAGCAGCGCCAGCGTCCTTACAGCCGCCGTTGTCGTTGCCGGGCGAACTGCGGTCCTCGTTGTCGTCGCTGTCATGGCCGATCTCCCTACTTCGCTCGGCCGAGGTACCCCTGCGCGATCGTCGGAATGGCCACGACCTCGTTGCGCGCGCCCGGCGTACCCCAGCCGCCGTAAAACACGATGCCGTAGAGCGTCTTCTTGTCGCGGCCGCCGAAGGCGACGCCGTGCATGCCCTGCGGCCCGGGAATGCTGCCGAGAAAATCGCCCGTCGGCGCGAAGACGTCGGCCGAGCTGCCCGTGGCGACGTAGAGCCGGCCCTCGGAGTCCACGGCCGAGCCGTCGCCGCCGCGCCCGCCGCGCAGCTTGCCGAACTCGCGCTGATGCGTCAGCGCGCCGTCGGCCGCGCGGTCGAACGCCACGACGTCGGCGCCGTTCGTCACATAGAGCGTGTTCTCGTCCGGACTCAATGCGATGCCGTTCGTGAACGAGAGCCCTTCGCCGTACTCCGAGACCACGCCCTGCGGGTTCGCGTAGTAAAGCCCGGCGCCCGAAATCGTGATGTAGACGCCGCCTTGGGCGTCCGCCGCGATGTCGTTCACGACGCCGCCCACGCAGTCGAGCGGCTCGCCGCGGTAGGCGTCCGCGAGCACTTTTCGCTCCGGTTCGAGTTGAACGACGGAGGAATGCAGGCCGCGCGTGGCGAGGAACAGCGCGCCGTTCTTGCTGCGCGACAACGCGCCGCCCGTATTCGCGTCGCCGTAGACGACCTGCGCGAGGCCCGTGGCCGGGTCGAGCTTCATGACGTTGCTCGCGTCGTTGTTCGCCCAAAGCATCGTACCGTCGTCCGCGGCGATGATGCCGTCGACGTTGTTCCCCTCCCAGGACCACACGACCTTCCACGTCTGACCCGCGGCGATGACTCCGGGGATCGCCGTCGAGGTCGGCAGTGCGGGCGGCGGCGGCGGGGCCGCATCGGCGGCCGACGCCCGGCCGCCGATCGAGAACGGCTTGGGCGGTTTGCTGCACTTGGCGACGAGCGCAGCGTGCCCGGGATCTTGCCAGGACTGCAGGCTATGGCCGCGGTCGAAGGCCGAAGACGGCTGCTGCGCGGCCGCCGTGGCTGCCGCCGCTGCGAGCACGGCGGCGAGAGCGAGCGTCGATTTCATCGTGTTCCCCCTGAAGTCGTTCTTATCGCCGCGGCCTCGAAGGCCGCGGCGGGCTATTTGTCGTGGCGCGGGAGGTTGTAGAGGACGGTGCCGTCCGGGAACTTGGCGCTGACCATGAAGCCGCCCTTGCGGCCGTCCTTGAGCGGGTGCACCTGGAACGTGATCTTGTCGCCGGGTTTCAGCGTGTGCTTGGTCCAGCCGTTGCGGCCGAGATAGTTGGGGCTCATGCCTTCGAGCCCGTAGATCTCGGCGCCGCCGCCGCCTTCGACGGCGACGTTCGTCCACGTGTGCGGGTTCGTCCATTGGAACTCCTGCACCGTGCCCGTGATCTCGACGGTCTTCGTCATGTCGAAGACGGCTGTGGAATGGTGCGCCCAAAGCGGGGCGCTCGCCGCCGCGAGGACCGCGAGCGCGGCCAGCCCGCCGATTCGCCGTGTGCTCATGATTACTCCAGGGTGATGCCCGGCCGACCCTTGTCGTCGGCACTGTCGTGATTGTTCTCCAGGCAGATATATTCGCGGATCTTATCGTCCAGGTGCCGATAGTAAGTCGTGCTCGTGTAGGGCTCCGCGAG
The DNA here is from genome assembly GCA_963702105.1 of uncultured Gammaproteobacteria bacterium. GTDB lineage: Bacteria > Pseudomonadota > Gammaproteobacteria > Steroidobacterales > Rariloculaceae > ZC4RG20. The sequence goes on along the minus strand of OY969712.1, from coordinate 5,356,883 downwards.
GACGTTGGGGTCCGTCAGTGTCGTCGTGATCTCGAGCCAATCGGCGTCAACGCGCTTGATCCTCTCCACGACGCGCAGCTTGCCGCTGTGCCCGATGCCGGGCGCGATGAGGTTCTGGGGATTCAGCCCGATGGTATCCACGACGAGCGTATCGCCCTCCCAATGGCCGATCGAATCGCCATAGAACGTGAGGTCCGGGTCTTCCTCGTGGGCGCGGCCGTCCGTCCATATCTGCCGAAACTGCATGTAAGTCTCGATGAGCATGACGATCTCGTTCGGCTGATAGAGGAACTGGATCGGATACGGCTGGGTCATGATGCCCGGCAGCCCCGGGGGAACGCAGTTCGCCGCATCGCTCTGCAGGTTCTCGCCTCGGGCTCGACCGGCACGGAAGGCCTCGGCCTTCGCCTGCCACTTGGGCGTGAGCTTCATGGGCGGGCGCGGCGGCGACTTGCGCTCGTTGCGCCAGTCCACTTCCCAGACTCCGCTCCAGTCCGGGTATTTCGCGAGCGCGGCCCATTTTTCCGTCGGGCTCGCGGCGCCCGCGGGGGCGGGAAAATTCGCGGCCCACGCGGCGAGCAGCGTGCAGGCGGCCAGGGCCAGGCAGGGTTTTCGCATCCGAGATGCTCTCGTGACGGACCTCCCGCAATTTAACCGAGACCCCCGGCGGTGTCGACGTCGCCGCTGCCCGGGCGCCCGTCGCCCCGGGCCATCGGCCGGGCGCCTCGTTCGGGCGCCTCGGCGGAGCGGCTCGGCCGGGGCGCCTCGGCCGGGCGGCTCGTTCGGGCGCCGAAAAGACGCCGGCTCGCCCGCTCAGCGCCGGTCGAGGATTTCCAGGGCGCGATCGACCTGGTTCTCCGGCACGAGGAGGCGCACGCCCGAGATCCCGCCTTCCATGGCCGCGTCCACGCCGACGACCACACACGGGATATCGGCCGCCTCGAGCTCGATTCGGTCGAGATCGGCTTCGGGCCGGGTCGCGTAGGTTCTTATGACTTGCATCGGCTGACTTGCATCGGCGCTCCCCCTGCGGCCCCGGCTCAAAGCCCGAGCTTGCGGGCCAAAAAGACGAACGACAGGGCGGTCATCTCGGCCGCCTGCTTGTGATCGGCGGCGCCCGCGTGGCCGCCGTCCGTGTTCTCGAAAAAGAGCACGTCGTGGCCCTGCGCCTCCATCTTGGCCGCCATCTTGCGGGCATGGGCCGGCGTCACGCGGTCGTCGCTCGTCGCCGTCACGAAGAACACGGGCGGATAGTCGATATTCGGCTTCACGTTCTGATAGGGCGAGTAGGTCAGAATGTAGGCCCGCATCTTCGGGTCCGCGGGATCGCCGTACTCGCCCTCCCAGCTCGCGCCTGCGCCGATGTGCGTGTAAGCGATCATGTCGATGAGCGGCACCTGGCACACGACCGCACCGAGCTCGTCCGGAATCTGCGTCATGACGGTGGCGACGAGCAGGCCGCCGTTGGAGCCGCCCATAATGCCGAGCTGTTTCGGCGTGGTCAGGCCGCGGCGCTCGAGGTCTTCGGCCACGGCTTCGAAGTCGTCGTAGGCGCGTTGGCGGTGCGTCTTGAGCGCCGCCTCGTGCCAGGCGGGGCCGAACTCGCCGCCGCCGCGGATGTTCGCGACGACGTAAATGCCGCCGCGCTCGAGCCAGAGACGCCCCACGCTGGCCGAATAGGACGGCGTCATGGAAATCTCGAAGCCGCCGTAGCCGTAGAGCACGGTGGGCGCGGGCCCGTGCAGGGTCTTGGGACGCGTGACGAAATACGGGATGCGCGTGCCGTCCTTCGACGCCGCCTCGAACTGCTCGGTCACGAGGTCCGAAGCGTCGAAGCGCGCGGGCAGGGCCTTGACGGCGCTCGGCTTGCCGTCACCGGCGTCGAAATAGAGCGTCGGCGGCGTAAGGTAGCTCTCGTAACGAAACAGGGCCTCGGGCCCGAACTCGTCCACGGAGACGATGTCGGTCGAGCCCCCGCCGGGCAAGCTCAAGGTCTCGTCCGTCCAGCCGCCGCCCTTCGCGTCCATCGGGGCGAAAACGTGGACGGAACCCGTGACGTTCGAATAGACGGCCGCATAGATCTTGTCGCGGCCGACGGCGACGGCAGCGATCGTGCTCCGCGCGTCCGGCACGTATATGGCCTGCGGCGCAGCGTCTTTCCGGAACGCGACGAGCGAACCTTTCCGCAGCTCCGCGCCCTGCGCATCGTAGTCCTCGCGAAGCCTCACGATGAGCGCGCCGTCGAGCATGCCCTCGAGCGCGGCCGAGCGCGGCAGCGCGAGGAGGTGCACGCCTTGGTCGTCAATGGCGAAATAGTCGGTCTCGAAGAAGCTCAGGGCCCGCTCGACGATTCCGTAGGCGCCCGTGCGCGTGTGCAGCGCGAGGGCCGAGGCACCGACGTCCTGCGCTTCGCCTTCGTAAAGCGTCTTGGCCGCCGCGAGCGGCGTTCCCCGCTTCCACTCCTTCACGATGCGCGGGTAGCCCGACTCGGTCAGCGTCCCCGGGCCGAAATCGGTCGAAAACAGCACGGTGTCGTCGTCGAGGTAAGCGGCGTCCGATTTGGCCTCGCCGAGATGGAAGCCGTCCGTCACGAGCTTCTTCGCCGCGAGGTCGTACTCGCGCATCACGACGGCGTCTCCGCCGCCGCGCGAGAGGCCGATGAGGCAGCGGGTTTCGTGTGGCGAACACTCGGCGCCCGCGAAGACCCAGTTTTCCTTCTCGTCCGCAGCCAGCGCGTCGACGTCGAGCAGCACCTGCCAATGCGGCTCCCGGTTCTCATAGTCCGCCGCCCGAGTGCGGCGCCAGAGTCCTTTGGGGTGCTCGGCATCCTGCCAAAAGTTGTAGACCCAACCATTGTGGAGGCGCCCGAGCGGAATGCGGTCGGGAGCATCGAGCGTCTGGAGGACGCTTGCGTAGTCCGGCTCGTAGCGCCGATCGCTCTTGAGCTCGGCCGCGGACCTTTCGTTCTGAGCGGCCACCCACGCGAGCGGCTTCGCTCCGTGCACGTCCTCGAGCCACGCATAGGCATCGTCCCGGGTCACGGCTCGGCCTCCGGATGCAAACAGGACCGCCGCGGTGGCCAGCAAGGAACAGGCCAGCCGCCCAGCCGCGCGGAAGCGCGCCGACGTAAGTCGCGGCACTCGAAGCGACATACGGATCTCCTCTCCGGTCCTCGACGCCGCAGAGAGGGAGAGACGGGGAGCCGAGGACCGGGGCAATCTACCACGGGCATGCGCCAGGTGCCGGCGCTGGCACGGCGATTGCCGCCGGCAGCGCGTAGTGAACGGCGAGCAGGCAGTGCAAGGCGCCGAGGCGGGCGATCGAGGTGCAGGGTCCGGCGCTCCCGCGCAAGCGCGGAGACGCGGATCCGCGAGCGGGACGCTTACGGAGGGCGGCAGGATTCGTCCCGATTTGAGACGAAGCGGCGCTGCGTCTGCGGCTCGTCGAGAGGTCCGGCGTTCATGAAGCGGCGCGGCCTCTGTTTAGCCAAGCCTATGCCGGAGGCGATCCGGTCGGCGAGCAGCGCGACGAGAATGCCGGCAGGCACGTCGAGGGCGTAGTGCTCCTTGAGGTAGACCACGGCGAAGCACATGAGCGCCGTCACCGCGAGCATGAAAGGAAACAGGCGCGGGGCGATCCGGCGTGCACGCATGGTGAGCAGCACCGCAACCGCGACGTGCGAAGACGGGAACGCGCCCGTCGGCACCTCGGCCCTGGCCGTGACGGCGTAGACGGCGTGGTTGAAGACGTAGCCGGGGAAGAGCTCCGGGCCCGCGTGCGGAGCGAACCAGTACAGCGGCCCGACGGTCGGGAACAGCCAGAACACCACGAGGCACGCGCAGAAACAGAGCGTCGCGGCGAACAGCGCCTCCTCCGCGGCCGCATAGCCGCGCGTCAGCAGCGGTACGAGCAGCATCGCGGGTAGGAACAAGTAATAGACGAAGTAGGCCAGGCAGAAAAGCTCGGACAACCAGGGCCAGGGCGCATGCTGGGCGAACGTCGCGGACGGCTGCATGCCGAGCAGCACCTGCTCGGCATGGGTGATCGCGCCGTCGAATGAGAGCGCATGCAGCACGGGCCAGATCGTCGCGGTCTGCCGGTACAGCGGCGCGAACAGCAGCGGAACGTAGGCGAGCCGCAGCAGCACGAGTAAGGCATTGCCCAACGTCCTGGACACCGCGATAAGCAGCCCGAGCCCGGCGAGCACCGAGAGATCGAGAAGCAGCTCCTGCTCGCAACCCGACAGGCCGCGGGCCGTTCCGACCGAGAGCGGGACGACGGCCGCGGCCAGATAGCCGAGGACGAGGGCGTCGAGCGGGCGCAGCGCGCCGAGCGGGCGCCTCAAGCCGAAAGGCAGGGCGGCTTCAAACCCACCCATGGTCGCGGTACCAGCTCGCCGTCTTCGAGAGCGCCTGCGCGAGCGGCGTCGCGGCCCGCCAACCGAAGTCGCGCTCGGCCTTCGCCGGGCTGCACACCCATGCCGGCGCAAGCATCTCGATGACCTTCTGATGGCTGAAGATCGAGGCCCTGCCCCGGACGCGGGCCCCGAGATCCGCCAGGCGCCCCGCGGCCGAGGCAGCGCTCTCGGGGACGCGCAGCACGCGCCCGGCTACGCCGAGCGCGGCGCCGATGAGCCGCCCGAGCTCGGCCCAGCTCACGACCTCGGGCCCCGCCAGGAAATACGTCTCCCCGGCGCTCGCGGGCGAGGCCGCCGCGCGCACGAGACCTTCGGCCAGATCTTCGGCGTAAACGAGCGAATAGAACCGCTCCGTACGGCCGACGACCGGCAACCAGCCGCGCCGCGCGATGCGGAAATAGCCGAGCAGGTCGCGCTCACGGGGCCCGAACACGATAGGCGGCCGAACGATGGTCCACTCGAGGCCGGGCGTGGACCGAACCGCGTCCTCGCCGGCGAGCTTGCTGCGGCCGTACCACGTCAACGGCCGCGCCGGCAGGTCCTCCGTCAGCGGCGCGCGTCCCCCCGGGCTCGGACCCGCCGCGGCGACGCTCGAGACATAGACGAAACGCGACGGCCCCGGCGCGGCGGCCGCCGCGGCCGCGGCGACGTTGCGCGTGCCCTCGGCGTTGACGCGCACGAGCGCCTCCTCGCGCAGACCCTTGAGCGCGGCCGCAACGTGAAAGACCAAGTCGCAGCCCTCCAAGGCGGCCTCGAGACCTTCGGCTTGCGTCACGTCCCCGCGCAGGACCTCGACACCGAGGCCCGCGAGGTTGTCGAGGCGGCTCGACGGCCGCGCGAGCACGCGCACGCGGTACCCTTCGGCGACGAGGCGCGCGCACAGATGCGAGCCCACGAAGCCCTGACCGCCGGTCACGAGCGCCAACATGGCTCTAGAGCGCCCGGTCGTAAACCCGATAAACCTTGGTGCGCTCTGCAGCGATGTGCTCGAGCGGCCTCAGCATTGCTTCGTTGTCCTCGAGAACCCAACCCAGCTCGGCCCGCCGATAGCCGAGCGCGAGGCCGCTCTGTATGGTGCGGTGGATGAGCAGGCCGTCCAGGCCGAGCCTGCGGTACTTCGGCAGAACGCCCAGCGCGAGGACGCGAATCCGCTTGCACCGGGTGACCTTGAGGCGCCAGACGATCTTGAGCAACCCGAGCGGAAACAGGCGGCCGTTCGCGAGCTTGAGCGCCTCGTTCGCGTCCGGGACGGCGATGGAGATGGCGGCCGCGCGCCCGTCCACCTCGCCCACGAAGGCGAGCCGTGGATCGATGAGCGGCTTGAGCTCTTTGGCGAGCGCCGCGAGCTCGCGGTCCGTCCACGGGACGAAGCCCCAATTGTTCGCCCAGGCTTGGTTATAGCACTCGCGCACGAAGGCGAGCTCCTCGTGCCAGCGCGAGAGCGAGACGGGACGCACGGTGGCGCGGCCCTTGGCGAGCACGCCTTTTGCGAGCCGCTCCAGTTGGCCCGTGTACGCTTCGGCCCTGGCCTCGAGCGCGTACAGGTCCTTGGCCTTTCCGAAGCCGTAAGCCGCGAACTGCTCGGCATAGTAAGGGGGGTTGTAAGGCATGAGGAGCGAGGGGTCGTCGTCGAAGCCCTCGACGAGAAGGCCGAGCACGTCGTTCGTCGTGAAATTCGTCGGGCCGCGCATGACGGAAGCGCCGCGCCGCCGCAGCCAGTCGGCGGCGGCGTCGAGCAGCGCCGTCGAAGCCTCCGCGTCCTGCGAGCATTCGTAAAGCCCGAAGAACCCGACGTGAGCCTCGCCCGGGTGATACTCCTTGTAGCGCCTATTTTCGATCGGCGCGATCGTGCCGACGACGGCGCCGCCTCGGCGGGCGATGAGCGGCTGGATCTGCGCGTATTCGTAGACGGGATTCTTGCGCGGATTCAAAAAGTCGCGCCGCTCCATGAGCAGCGGGGGCACCCAGTGCGGGTAGTCGGCATAGAGCGTGAACGGGAAGCGGATGAATTCCTCGATCTTCGCCGGTGTATCGGCCGGCTCGACCGTTACGGCCGCGGCCATGCGCCTATCGGCCGATGAGCCCGAACTCGCGCCCAGCGACGGCGAGCTGCTCGAGCGCCCAGCTCAGCTGCTGCCGCGTATGGCCCGCCGTCAGCGAGAGGCGCACGAGCGACCGGCGCGGCGGCACGGCGGGCGGGACGACGGGATTGACGAAAATGCCTGCATCGTGCAACCAGCGCCACATGCGGAAGCAGCGCTCGGGATCGCCGACGACGATGGGGATGATCGGAGTTTCGGAGGAGGCCGTGTCGAAGCCGAGCGCGTCCAACCCCTGCTTCATGAACCGCGTGTTCTCCCATAGCCGCTCCATGCGCTCCGGCTCGTCGCGGATGACGTCCAGGGCTGCAAGGGCCGCGGCGACGTTCGCCGGGGCCGCGGACGCGGAGAAGATAAAAGGGCGGGAATGGTGCTTGAGGTAATTGATGACCCGCTCCGAGGAGGCGATGAAGCCGCCGATCGCGGCCAGCGACTTCGAAAACGTCCCCATGATCAGGTCCACTTCGTCCGTGAGGCCGAAGTGTGCGGCCGTCCCGGCGCCGCCCGGCCCGAGCACACCGATCGAATGCGCGTCGTCCAGCATGACCTGGGCGCCGTACTTGCGTGCAAGCCGAGTGATTTCGGGGAGCTTGCAGATTTTCCCCTCCATCGAAAACACGCCGTCCGAAACGATGAGCTTGCCGCCTTCGGCGGGCAGCGCCGCGAGCTGCCGCTCGAGATCGACCATGTCGCCATGGTCGTACCGGATCATGGTGCCGGGCGAGAGCAACCCGCCTTCCACGATGCACGCGTGATTCAGCTTGTCGGAGAGCACGTACTCGCCGCGCTGGACGAGGCACGAGATGACCCCCGTGTTCGTCTGGTAGCCCGTGGTGTACAGCAGCGCGGCGGGCTTACCCACGAACTCGGCGAGGCGCTTCTCGAGCTCCACATGGAGCGGCAGCGTGCCGTTGAGGAACCGGGAGCCCGCGCAGCCGGTGCCGAATTGGAGCACGGCTTCGACGGCGCGCTCTTTGACCTTCGGATGCGTCGTGAGCTCCAGATAGGAGTTGGAGCCGAGCATGAGCATCTTGCGGCCGTCTACCGTGACCTCGGTATCTTGCCCCGTCTCGATGAGCCGGAAATAGGGATAGATGCCCTTGGCCTTCGTCTCGTCGGCCCGGGTGTACGCATCGCACTTGTCGAAGATGCTCGGTTTCGGCAGCGCGGCGCTGCCGGCATGCTCCGAATCGTCGGATTCGGGTAGCGGTGCGAGATCCATCAAGTCAGGCCTGGGGGAATTCACTGGTTTGACCTAGGCGAAGCATCTCCGAGATCCCTGGAGCACAAAACGGCCGCAGGATATACGAAGTTCCCGTGTAAGTGCATCTCCCGCGTCGAAAAACTCGGCCTCGGACGCCTCTGGCACGCTCCGGCGGCGCCGGCCCGCCGCCCAATGCGCTGACGCCCGAGCCCAAAACGGCCCCGGCCGCCTGCGGCCGGCGAGCCGGAGCAGAGTAACTGCTAGACTGAGCGTTCGGGGAAGGAGGAGACGCCATGACCGCACAACAACAACCGCCCGTCCTGACGGACCTGAAGCTGACGCCCGAGATGAAGCGGGCCGTCGATACCGCCGCTGCGGAGAGACGGCCCATCAGCGTTGCCTACGTCAACGACGCGGGCGAGCCCGCCCTCTCCTTTCGCGGCAGCACGCAGGCCTACAGCGATGACCAGCTCGCGATCTGGGTACGCAATCCCGAAAGCGGGATCCTCAAGGCCGTTCAGGCGCGGCCGGTCATTTCCCTGATCTACGGCAATCTGAACCCGGACCAGCGCGGCTTTATGTCGTTTCGCGGCCGCGGCCGCGTGGACAACAGCGATGCGGTCCGCCGGCACGTCTACGAGCACTCGCCCGAAGTGGAGCGGAGCCTGGACAAAGAGCGAAAAGGCGTCCCGCTCATCATCGACCTCGATACGGTCGAAGGCTTCTTCGGCGGCGCGATACTTAGAATGCGGCGCTAACCTAACCGCAGTGGAATCGGGCGCGGGCACGGGCGCGCCTGGGCGTGCCGCGCAACGAAGCTGCGCTGCGCGCCGTGGCCTGCGGCGGTTTGAACGCTGTTCGGACCCTGCCGTAGTATGGAAAGCCCGACTCGAGGCGGAGAGAGAGCATGCAACGCCGCGACCCGGCCGAGTTTCTCGCGCGCATGACCGCCGCACTCGCCGGCGCGGTGCTCGCGCTGCCTCTTTCAACCAGCGCCGCCGGCGCCGCGGGCTCCGAAGCGAAAGCTCCGACACCGGTCCTCGTCGAGTTGTTCACTTCGGAAGGCTGCTCGAGCTGCCCGCCGGCCGACGAGCTCATGAAGTCGCTCGTCGCCGAGCAGCCGATTCCCGGCGTGCGGGTCGTCGGGCTCGGCGAGCACGTGGACTATTGGAATTACCTCGGTTGGCGCGATCGATTTTCCTCGAGCCGCTACTCGGACCGTCAGGTCCGCTACCGTGCCGAGGCGTTTCCGAGCAGCGCCGTCTACACGCCTCAGGCCGTCGTGGACGGCTCCATCGAGGCCGTAGGCAGCGACGCGGCCGCGCTGCGGAGCGCGGTCGTCCGGGCCGCACGCGCGCCCAAGGCGCCGCTGCGCCTCGAGGCCCGGCGCAGCGGCCACGGCCTGGCCGTGCACGTCGAGGTGCCCGAGTCGCCCGTCCTGAAGCAGCCGGCCGACCTGCTCGTCGCCGTCGTCGAGGACGGGCTGTCTACGGCCGTCGAGCGAGGCGAGAACGCCGGCCGAAAGCTCGAAGATCCGGCGGTCGTCCGCCGCCTCGAAACCGTCGCCCGCATCGAGCCGGGCTCCGGCGAGCGCGCGTATTCACGCACGGTGCCGGCCGAGGCGGATTGGAAGCTCGACCGGGTCGAAGTCGTCGCGTTTTTGCAGGATCCCGCGAGCCGCCGGGTGCTCGGCCTGGCTACCTCGTCAATTCCTCGAGCAGCGCATCCTGCCGATAGACCTCGCGCAGCGCTTCGGTGATGGCCGCCGACGAGACGGAGACGGCGCGGTTGACGGCCGGGTCGAAGCCGAAGGCGCCGCCGAGGCTTTCGATATTGCCGTCGAAGATGGCCCCCACGACGTCCCGCTGCGCGTCGATGAGCGGCGATCCCGAATTGCCGCCGACGATATCGTTGTCGCTGACCATATCGAACACGGTCGAGTCGTCCACGGCGCCGCGTGCCGCGGACCACTTTGGCGTCAGGTCGAAGGGCGGCTTCCCCGTCGCCCGGCGCCACAGCCCCGCGAAATGCGTGAACGGCGGCACGGTGACGCCGTTGTCGGTCCAGCCCGCGATCTTGCCGTACGAGATGCGCGGCGTGAACGTCGCGTCCGGATACACGCTAGTCCCATAAACGGCGAACCGGGCCTTGGCGATGCGCTCGGCCGCGCGGTCGATCGGGCCCTCGACCTCGGCCTCGTACCGCTTGCGGATGGCCCGCGAGGCCTCGTCGGTCGCGAGCACGAAGCGAATCATCGGGTCCTCGGAAGCCTTGACGGCTGCGACGCCGCCTTCCCAGAGGCGGCGGCGCAGCGCCGCGTCCCCGAGCTTCGACTGCGCCAGCCCCGCGGCCAGGTGCTCCGGGGAGTCCGCGCCGAGGAAAGCCTTCGTCGCCGGAGAATCCGCCGTCAAGTACTCACGCAGCTTCGAGAGCCAGAATTCGAGCAGTTGCTGCTCGAGCGCGGGGTACACGGGCTTCGCATCGAGCACGCGCTTCTCGAGCAGCGGCAGGCGGCTGTCCGTGTACTCCGGCAAACGCTCGCCGTTGGGTTTCGCCCGCTCCTCGGCCGCGCGGACGATGTTGCGCGCGTACGAGAAAAGATCGGACCCCGCGCCCGCGTCGGATTCGAGGAAGAGATAAGGCTCGTACAGCGCCTTGCGCGCCGTCTCGGCGGTGTCGATCTCGGACCAGGGATCGCCCACCGTCTCGGCCAGCGCCGGGTCGCGCGCGGCGGCGGATTCGAGGGCAGCGTCCGCCTCGCGCTTGCGGCCGATGAGCCGCGGATCGCGCAACGCCATTTCCATGCCGCGGTCGCGCTTGAAGGAATTCTCCGTGAAGAACAGCTCGTCGGCCGCGATGCGCGCGTGCTCGGCGCTCTCCTCCGAGAAGCGAACGAGGCGCCCCCGGACCTCGGAGAGCAACAGCAGCGAGTCGGGCAGGCTCAGGTCGCGCAACGACTCGAGCTGCGTCGCGGTCAGCAGTCTTTGCGTCCTGCCGGGATTGCCGACGACGAACACGGGCTCGCCGTCGCGCGGAGGACTCGTGCTCCAGCGCAGATGGTCCGGCGTCGCAACGGGCCGCCCGTCCTCGTAGAGGCGGACGAACGCGAAGTCGAGGTCGTACCGGGGGAAGTTGAAGTTATCGGGGTCGCCGCCGAAGAACGCCGTCTGGACCTCCGGCGCGAACACGAGCCGCACGTCCGAGTATTTGCGGTAACGGTACAGGGCATAGCGGCCGCCGTGGTAAAGCGTGACGACCTGACAACGGAACTCGGACTCGCTGTCCCGACAGCCTCGCGACTCGATCGCGGCGATTTCGGCGTCGCGCGCTTTGACGAACTCGCGGCCGCTCTTGCCGGCCGCGGCGGCCGTCACCGCGCTCGTCACGTCGGTGATCGCGACCAGTCTTTCCGCCTGCATGCCGGGACACAGGCGCTCGCCGCCGTCGTCGGCTGCCGCGAAGCCCTGCTCGACGTAGTCGTGCTCGCCCGAGGAAAGGTTCTGGGCGCAGTCGCGCACGCAGTGATTGTTGGTCAGGACGAGGCCGTTGCCGCTGACAATCGAGGCCGAACAGCCGGATGAGAGACGCAGCGTGGCGCCCCGGACCTTGTCGAGCCAGTCCGAATCGATGGTCACGCCATAGGCTTGCTTGACGGCGGCGGCGGGAAAGGCGTCGAACGTCCACATGCCTTCGTCGGCGAAGGCGGCGGCGGCCGTGAGGCCCGCGGCGAGGACGATCAGCGTCGAAATGAAGGACCGCTGCGGGCGGCGCATCCGAAAACCTCCGCTCCTCGAGAGGGCGCCCGGGTAGGCCCGTCATCGTACTCGACGAACGGACACCGGCCAAATCGCCGCTTCGAGAGCCGCCGGTGCAGGAGAAACGCCGGGCGCACGCGCCGCGGCATGAGAGCCCGGCCTCCGGTCGAGGTCCGCCCCTCGAGGCCGCCGAGCCCGTAATGTTGCTAACAGGCAACGGCGACCCCCTTGTCGGGAGCCGAGGAAAGTGCCAACGTATCTTTGCCGCGACTGGAATTCGCGGCCTTCGTAGGGACTTCGGCTCGGCGCATACACGGATGTGGCGCAAACCGCCCACGCGGCGAACGCCGCGAAGGGGGAGACATGAACCTTCCGAGGTATGCGAACTTCCTATTCCCGACACTGGCGCTCGTGGCCGGCGGAATCGGGACGGCAAACGCTCAAGCGCAAGGGCCATCCCAGACACAGGCGCAGGGACAGGCCCAACGACAGGCGCAGGCACAGAACGCGGGCCCGGCTCAGCCCGCGCAGGCGTCGGGAAACCGCCAACAGCTCGAAGAGATCACCGTGACCGGCACGCGCATCGGTCGCAGCGGCTTCGAGTCGCCGCAGCCGCTGTCGGTCATGGACTCGAGCCAGATCCAGAACCTCGGCATCGTCAACGTCGGCGACGTGCTGCGGCAAATGCCTCAGAACACCGCTTTCTTCACGGAGACCAACGTCGGCATCGGGAACTTCAATGTCGGCGCGCAGCTCGCGAACCTGCGTGGGCTCAATCCCTTCTTCGGCACGCGCACGCTGACGCTCGTGGATACGAAGCGCGTCGTGCCCAATACGGAGGGCGGGGCGGTCGACCTCACGCTGATTCCGTCGATGCTCGTCGGTCGGACCGAGATCGTGACGGGCGGCGCCTCGGCCGCCTACGGCTCCGATGCGATCGCCGGCGTCGTCAACGTGATCCTCAACAAGACGCTGGACGGCGTCAAAGCGCAACTCGATTACGGCGAGACGGGCCAGAGCGACGGCAGCGATCGTCACGTGTCCGTCGCCTACGGCAAGGGCTTCGACAACGACCGAATTCACTTTGTCGTCGGCGGGGAATACCAGCACCAGGCCGGCATCGGGCCCTGCTCCAAGACGCGGGACTGGTGCAAGGACGCCTGGGCCGTAGGCACGAACCCGGACTTCAACAACCCGGCCGGCGTCGGCAACGGCCTGCCGAACTACGTCGTCGCACCCGACGCCAAGCTGCCGACTTCGGAGAACGGCATCATTACGCCCTTCGGAGGGGCGCCGCTGACGTTCAACGCGGACGGCACGCAGCTCTCGCCCTACGACCCCGGCCGGTTCGGGGGCGCTTTCTCTCGCATCGGCGGCGACGGCTCCCTGCTCGCCTACGACCTCTCGAATATCCGGCCCGACACCAAGAGGTACTCGGTGCTCGGCCACGTGGACTACAACGTCAGCGATTCGCTGAAGTTATCGTTCGAGCTCGCGAACGCCCACAGCGAGTCGGCGAACTACCCGGCAAACGGCGCTCTGGGCCCCATCGCAGTCGTCATCCCGCCCGACAACGCGTATCTCACGCCTGCGGAGCAGGCGCAGCTGCCGGCGGGCGGCATCTTCGCGCGCATCTTCGCGCCGGACGTCCTCTCGGCCGACAACACGACCCAGTCGGACGTGCTTCGGTTCGTGACGTTCCGTCCAAGGCGACCTCACGGATAAGTGGAACTACGACGCGTACTACGAGCACGGCCGCAGCGACTACCAACAGCGTCTGTTCCACAACGTCGTCGGCGGCCTGTTGCCGCCGTCCGTCAGACCCGTGACCTACAACTACTTCGGCTGGGCGCTCGACGCCGTGCACGCGGATCCCGCCGATCCCGCGAGCCCGATCGTCTGTCGCGCGACCCTGCCAGGGCCTGCCTACAACCCCCTCGCGGCGGGCTGTGTGCCGCTCGACTTCTTCGGGGTTAAGAACGCCGACCCTGCAGCGCTCGACTATGCGTTCCGCACCCTCAAGGAGGACGGCAACTACCGCCAGGACGTTGTCGGCGCGAACTTTCGCTCCGATCTGGCCAAGGGCTGGGGCGCGGGTCCGATTTCCGGCGCCTTCGGCTTCGAATGGCGCAACGACCGCAACGAGGCCACTCACGATCTCGCCAACCAGCCCTGGTACAACGATTACTTCCTGACGTGGGGACTCGACCGAGGCGGCAAGATCAACGTCGCCGAGGTCTACGGCGAAGTCGGCGTGCCTATTGCGAAGAAGGTCCAAACGGACTTCGCGCTGCGCGAGACCCGCAACCAGGCGACGAGCGACGCGCCCGGCAGCGAGACGAAGACGCACGACTTCCCGAGCTGGAAGGCCTCGGTGGTCTACGATCCGCTCGGCTGGCTCCGCTTCCGCGCCACGCGTTCGCGCGACGTCCGCGCGGCGGGCTTCCGCGAGCTCTTCCTGCCGCGAACCTCGACGGTCGGCGTGCCGGGCTCCTTCCCGGCCGGCATCAACAATCCGTGGAACAACAACGCGCCCGAGTCCTATACGAGCATCGCGGGCGGCAACCCGGACTTGAAGCCGGAAAAGGCGGATACGTCCAGCTTCGGCACGGTGCTGACGTTCGACCGGTTCCAGTTTTCGGCCGACTGGTATCAGATCGAGATCAAGGACGCGATTACGGTGGGCGGCCTCGGCGGCCTCAGCGCTCAGCAGCTCGTCGACGCGTGCTATGCCGGCGGCGCCCGCGCATGCGACGCGATCGTCGGTGCGGGCACGTCCGACATCGTTTCGGTCGACTCGAGCTCGATCAACATCGGCTCCTTCCTCACGCGCGGCATCGACTTCGAGGCCCGATACGGGGTGCCGCTGAGCGGGAACGACAACCTGAACTTCCGCGTCATCTCGAGCTACCTCTACGACCTCATCGTAGACACGGGGCTCGGCAATCCTGCGCAGAACTTCCACGGCCAGAGCGGCCCGGTCGCGTCTTTCGGCGGCTTCAACACCTCGCCGGACTGGCAAGGGACCGTGTTCGCGACCTACTCGAGACCGCGCTTCACGACGACACTCGAGGCGCGCTACATCGGCTCGGGCAAGCTCAACGCGCTCTACTTCGACAGTCCCGCGGGCGCGGCGACGAATCTGCTGCCGAACTCGATTACCGACAACAGCGTCCCGAGCCGCACGTATCTGGACTGGTCGGGCTCGTACGACATCAAGCCCCGGACCGAGAACAACCAGCTGCAGGTGTTCTGGGCAATCGACAACCTGCTCGACAAGGCTCCGCCCGTCGCGCCCGGCGGCAACTTCTACCCGACAAACCCCGTATTCTTCGACACGCTGGGCCGGAGGTTCCGCGCCGGCGTGAGGCTCACGTTCTAGGAGCGAATCGAGCGGCGGAGCGGCCGCCGGAAGGCGCTTCCGGCGGCCGCGGCCGGCGCGGCGACGCGCGGCGTCCAGGCGGTCACCCGCGGGAGGAAGACGGGCAAAACCGGCGCCCCCGGAGTACCCTGCCGTCATGAAATCCATTCAGTCGAGTCCCGAAGCCCGTTCGGTGTCGCGGGACGCCGGCGCAGCGATTCGCGCTGCGATGGCGAGCATTCGCGAAGGCGTCATCGTCACGGACCTCGAAAGCAGGATCGTCTACATGAACGAAGCCGCCGAGGCGCTGCTCGGGATCGCCGCCCCAGACGCCGCTGGGCGGCCGTTGACGTGGGCCTTCACGGTCGTCGAGGGCGAACGCCGCGAGCCTTTAACGGACCTCGTCGAGCGCGTGCTCGCCGCCGGTGCGCTGCCCTACCGGCAGAGCGCGCCCGTTGCACTGGTGCTCCCGGATGGCCGCGAGCTTCCGCTCGACCTCACTGCTCAACGGCTTCGTAACGCCGGCCGGGGCGTCGACGGCGTCGTGCTCACGTTCCGCGACGACAGCCGGCGCCGTGCGGCCGAACAGGAGGTTCGGCGGCTGCTGGAAGCGGTACAGGCCGAGAGAGAGTGGCTGGCCCAGGTCCTGGGCAGCATCGCCGACGAAGTCTATTTCGCGGACACGAACGGGCGCTACACTTACGCGAACCCGGCGGCCTTGGCCGAGTTCGGCCATATCTCCGTGGACGGCCGAGAGGTCGAGGACGTCATCCGCGGCCTTACGGTTCTCAGGCCCGACGGAAGTCCGCGGCCGCTGGCGGAGGCGCCGCCGCTGCGCGCGCTCGAGGGAGAAGTCGTCCGCAACGAGGAGCAGATCGTGCTGACGCCTCGCAGCGGCGAGCTGCGTCACCGCCAGGTCAGCGCGGCCCCTGTGCGTGATGCCAACGGCAGGATCATCGGCTCGGTTTCCGTCGTGAGGGACATCACCGAGCACAGGCGCGCCGAGGAGGCCGTCCGCGAAGCCGATCGCCGCAAGGACGTGTTCCTCGCGACGTTGTCGCACGAATTGCGCAACCCGCTTGCCCCGATCCGCACGGCCGCCGAAATCCTGATGTCGCCCGGAATCGCCGAAGCAGGGCTGAAACGCTGCAAGGAGATCATCGCGCGGCAAGTGGAGCATATCTCCTCGCTGCTCGACGATTTGCTCGACGTCTCCCGGCTCACACGGTCCGAGCTCTCGCTGAAGAATTCACCGACGCCCCTCGAGGAGATCCTCAAGGACGCCATCGAAGCAGCCCGCCCCCTCGTCAACGAGCGAGGTCACACGCTCAAGCTCGATGTGCCGTCCGCCCTCCTCATGCTCGACGTCGATCCCGTGCGCATGACGCAGGTCGTGAGCAACCTGCTGCTCAACGCAGCCAAGTACACGAAGCCGAAAGGCACGATCACGCTGGGCACGGCGCTCGAGCCCGACGCGCTGATCGTCTTCGTCAGCGACAACGGGATCGGGCTGACACCCGAAGTCGCCGCGCGCGTCTTCGAAATGTTCTATCAGGCGGAGCCGGCGCACGAACGCGGGCAAGGCGGTCTCGGAATCGGCCTTGCCCTCGCGGATGCGTTCGTCCGATTGCACGGCGGACGCCTGGACGTGCAAAGCGGGGGACCCGGTTGCGGCAGCACGTTCAAAGTCATTCTTCCGCGTTCCGTCGTGGTCGAGACGCCTTCCGAGCCGCATCTCTCGCCGAGCCTGCAGACCAAGGACGAAAGAAAACGGGGCCGGCGGGTCCTGGTAGCCGACGACAACGCCGACGCCGCCGAAACGCTGGCCCTGATGCTGCAGCTGGCCGGCCACGAGGCGCATATCGCGCACGACGGCAGTACTGCGTTCGAGGTCGCCCGGCGCGTCGAGCCCGACGTCGCCCTGCTCGACATCGGCATGCCGGGCATGACCGGCTACGAGCTCTGCGCCCGTCTCCGAAGCGAGCCCTGGGCCGAGGACATGATCATAGTCGCAGTCACCGGCTGGGGCCGCGACGTTCGACAAAAAGGCGGCGGAGGAGGCCGGGTTCGACCATCACTTGACCAAGCCGCCCGATCCCGCAGCGCTCGACCGGGTCCTCGGTCCGTAGAGCGGCACGGGCCGGCCGAGCTCGAGCGCGCCGAGATCGGGCGCGCTGCCCGTCATGTCGTCCGTGATGTTCGGCAGCACCTCGCCTTTGTCGACCGCGGCCGAGCCGCGCTGCAGGCGGAAATCGAAGTCCTTGGGATCGTAGAGCCGCTGGGGATCCGACTTCTCCGGCATTCGCACGTTGCGGAAGACGTCGTAGTCGACGAGCACGCTGTGCCGCTCGCGCCCGGTCGCCTCCCGGTACGCCTCGAGCGTGCCGAATTTACGCACCACGAGATCGTGCGCATAGTCGGCTTTCTTCGCGAAATCGGGGGAGATCCACTCGAATGCGTCCGCGACGCCGGGGTTCGGCCGGAAGCCGTTGTAGTCCGAAGTCGAGTAATTCGTATAGGTACGCAGATTGAAAACCGGATCGGCCCAGCCGTCTCCGAGGAACAGGTTGTTGCGGAAGTGGACGTTGGAGACGGGCCCGAGCAACCCCCCCTGGCCGAAAAACGTGTTTTGATAGACGAGTATGCCGGCGCCGCCGTCGAAGAGCTTCAACGGTCCGCCCGACGTCGTGTTGTAGACGACGTTGCGAAAGAAGTAGGCCGGGCCGCCGAAGGTCGGCTGCGCGCTCAGCGCGCCCGCCGCCGAGTTGAAGCAGCGGTTCTCGAACACGCGGATGTTGTGCGCGCCGCCGTCGGCTTCGATGCAGTTGTCGTCGATGTTCGAGAAGTCGTTGCCGTAGAAGTCGACCGAGGCCGGCACCTCGTCCGCGGCTTCGCTGGGCGTACCGTAGGTCGCGATGTCGATGCCGTCGTGCCAGTTCGCGACGTAGTTGTGGGCGACGACGTGGCCCTGGCCGTAGACCTTGACCGCGTATTCGGAGTTGATGAGCTGCGGAAAGCCGGGGAAGCGGCTCCAGACGTTCGCGGGATACCAGCCGAGGAGCTTCGTCGGGTCGTGACGGCCGAGGAAGACGTTGTCGGCGATGTAAAAATCTTTGGAGCCGGCCCAATCGTCCTGCACGCCGCGCCCGACGTCCTCGATCCTCGAGTGGACGAGCGTAAAGCCGCTCGCCCCCGCGATGTGCTTGATGCCGAGCAGAAACGCGACATCCGTGTTGCGGACCGTGATCCCGACGAACATCGTGTAGTTTGCGGCGAGGAGGTTGAACAGCGTGTGGTTGCCGTCGCCGTCGAAGACGACCTCGCCGTCGCCGGCGGCGGCGATGACGATGGGCTTCTCGGGCGTGCCGCTCCGGGTCAGGTAGTAGGTGCCGTCGAAGGGCGTGCCGTAAGCCGGGATCTCGGGGTCGAAGCCGCCGTAGTGCAGCCGGCTGTCCTTGTAGACGCCCGCGTGCACGAGAATCACGTCTCCGGGCTGCACCCTAGGCGGGAATACGTTGGCGTGGTCGGACTCGTCCGAACCCGTGAAGTAGGCCGCGAGCAGCCCGGTGAAGGCGGGCTCTTGCTTCGGCCCCTTGAAGCCGGCCGGATAGACGTGGTAGACGTGCCCGCCCTCGGCCGGAACCGGAACCGCGCGCGTGCTCACCGTAACCGTGTGCTCGGCCGGGCCGCTGACGCCGTCCGGGTCGGCGAGCATG
Organism: uncultured Gammaproteobacteria bacterium; assembly: GCA_963702105.1. Lineage (GTDB taxonomy): Bacteria > Pseudomonadota > Gammaproteobacteria > Steroidobacterales > Rariloculaceae > ZC4RG20. Next base: position 5,338,331 of record OY969712.1, on the reverse strand, counting down.
AAGCGGCACTCGTAAGCCGTCCCGGGCTCGAGGTTCAGCACGCTGCCCGCGAACATGTTCGGCGCGGTATAGGTGTAATAGGTGCCCATGCCGTTTCTGAGCCGGCCGGAGCCGCCGGTCACGGGCTCGTTCTGGAGGCGGAACATCGGCAAGCCGCGATGCCACGTCTCCTCGCCGCGCTTCCGGTAGCTGACCTCGACCGTCGCGTTGCGGTTCTCGTCTCCCGCGATGCGCCACTCGAAGCCGAGCGAAACGAGCGTTGGGCGCTCGACGCGAAACGCGCCGGCTGTCACGCCGGCCTGCGCTCGCGACGCCGGCGGCCAGGCGCCGATCAGGCCGGCGATTACCGCGGCGGCCAGCCATGGCCGGACGGATTCGAAACGCTGCATGAGTTCGGGCATGAGTCCCCTCCGTTCGAGCCAAGATAGCCGGCCGGGCGTCCGCGTGTCGAATTCTCGTCCGCGTCCGCGTCCGCGCCGAGCTCACGCAACTCCAGCGCAAACGCGGGCCGGGCTTCGAGGGAGAATCGGAGATTCGGCCCCTCGACGAACAGCCGGGACGGGAGGCTCGTGCGGCTCGGTGACGCCCGCGGTCCACCCGTGGTGAAATAGCTGCGCCACCGTCACGAGGAGCACGCGATGAACGTCGAACGCCTTGTCCCGACCGACGAGCTCATGACCGGTGACGACTATCTCGCGAGTCTCCGCGACGGCCGCGAGGTTTACCTCTATGGCGAACGCATCCGGGACTTGCCGTCCCACTCCGCGTTCCGCAACGCGGCCCGCTCCATCGCGCGCCTGTACGATGCGATGCACGATCCGGCGCGGCGCGAGACCCTGACGACGGTGGATCGGCTCGGCATTCGCACGCACCGCTTCTTCTGTCCGAGCTACTCGGCCGAAGAGCTGCTCGCCGCGCGCGAGGCCATCGCGGACTGGTCGCGCTTGACCTACGGTTTCATGGGCCGCACGCCGGACTACAAGGCCTCGTTCATGGCGACGCTCGGCGCGAACCCCGAGTTCTACGCGCCCTTCGACGAGAACGGCCGCCGCTGGTACCGCCGCTATGCCTCGAAGGCGCTGTTCCTCAATCACGTGCTCGTGAATCCCCCCGTGGATCGAAACAAGCCCGTGCACGAGGTCGCCGACGTCTACCTGCACGTCGTGCGCGAGACGGACGCTGGCGCGATCGTGAGCGGGGCCAAGATGCTCGCGACCGGTTCGGCGCTCACGCACGCGACCTTCGTCGCGCAGAACAGCTCCGTCGCGCTCGAGGCCGGCAAGGCCGAGGACTACGCTCTCGTCTTCCTCGCCCCGCTCGACACCCCCGGCACGCGGCTGCTGTGCCGCCCGTCCTACGAGCAGAATGCCCGCAGCCCGTTCGATCACCCGCTCTCGAGCCGCTTCGACGAGAACGACGCCGTGCTGATCTTCGACGAGGCGTTCATTCCCTGGGAGAACTTCCTCGTCTACAGAGACGTCGAACGCGCCAACGCCTTCTATCCGGCTTCCGGGTTCTTCAACCGCTACAACCTGCAGGCCGGCACGCGCCTCGCCGTGAAGCTCGACTTCATGACGGGACTGCTCGCACGCGGCCTCGAGATGAACGGCACGGATCAGTTCCGCGGTGTTCAGGCGGCGCTCGGGGAGGTCGTGGCGTGGCGCACGCTGCTGTGGACGATGACGACCGCGATGGCCGCCGAACCGCAGGCGGGACCGGGCGGCTCCGTGATCCCGCGCGCGGACTACGCGGCCACGCTGCGCGTCTTCTCGACGTCGGCGTGGCCCGTCGTCAAGGGCATCTTCGAGAACGTGCTCGGCGGCGCGCCCATCGTCGCCCCGTCCGGCCGCGAGGACCTGCTGAACCCGGCCCTGCGCCCGCTCATCGACCGCTACTACCGCGGCACGGCGGCCTCGGCGCTCGACCGCGTCAAGCTCTACAAGCTGGTCTGGGACGCAATCGGTACGGAATTCGGCGGTCGCCACGAACTTTACGAGCGCAACTACGCCGGCAACCACGAGCAGGTCCGCATGGACGCCGTGAAGTTCGCCCGCCGCACGGGCGCGCTCGACCGCTGCACCGAGCTCGTCGAGCAGTGCCTTGCGGACTACGATCTCGACGGCTGGGCCGAGGGCACACCGTGGCGGGCCTGAAAAAGGGGTCAGAGCCCTTTTTCGCGCAGTGCGGCCAAAGCTGATCGAGGCCGTCTCACGAATAAGGGCTCTGACCCCTTTTTTGTCGGCTACTCCCACATCGCCCGCAAGGCGCCCGCCGCATCCACACGCACCCCCGCATCCCGTACGGGCGCGGGCCCGCTTTCCGCTTCGGGCGGCCATGCGGTCTGCTCGAAGCGCGCCAAGACCGAGTCCGTCATGAAACGGCTGCGCGCGCCGTAGACGTGGGCGTCCCCCGTGCGGGTCTGGCGCGTCACGTAATACTTGAGCGGCGCAATCAGGTGCAGATCCTGCTTGGCGCGCGTAATCGCGACGTAGAGGAGCCTGCGTTCCTCCTCGATGAGCGCAGGCTTTCCCGCCGCGTGCTCGTTGGGGAAGTTGCCGTCCGCGACGTTCAGCACGTAGACCGAGTCCCACTCCTGGCCCTTGGCCGAATGGACGGTCGAGAGAATCAGATAGTCCTCGTCGAGCAGCGGATCGCCGGCGAGATCGCCTGTGACCTGCGGCGGGTCGAGGGTCAGCTCGGTCACGAACCGTTCGCGCGTGCCGTACTGCGCCGACAGCCGCTCGAGCTGCTCGATGTCCGCCGCACGCACGCGGGCCGCGTCGTAGAGACGCTCGAGCTGCGGCTCGTACCATTCGCGCACGAGGCCGAGCTGACCGGCCCATTCGGCGCGGCCCGCGAGCGTCTCGAGCAGCGCCGCGAGGCTCGCCCACTCCGTCTCCCCGCCCCCGGGCATTCGATACTCCCGCAACAGCGACCAGGAATAACCGCTGGCCTCGAAGACCTTGAGGCAACGATCGGCCGTCGCGGGCCCGACCCCGGGCAGCAGCTGCAGCGCGCGGAACCCGGCGAGCCGGTTGCGGGGATTGTCGGCCCAGCGCAGCACCGCCAGCACGTCCTTGACGTGCGCCGCCTCCAGGAACTTGAGCCCGCCGTACTTCACGTACGGGATGTTGCGCCTCACCAGCTCGAGCTCGAGCGCGTCGCTGTGGTGGGAGCTGCGCACGAGCACGGCCTGGCGGTGCAGCGGCACGCCCTGCTCGCGCGTGCCGAGGACCTGCTCGACGACGTAGAGGGCCTGGGCGCGATCGTCCCGTACGCTCACGTAGCGCGGCCTGCGGCTCGACGCGCGGTCAGAGCGCAGCGCCTTCTGATACTGCCGCTCGGCCTCGAGCATGAGGGCATTGGCCGCATCGAGGATGGGCTGCGTCGAGCGGTAGTTCTGCTCGAGCTTGACGACCTCGGCCGCCGGCGAGAAGCGCTGCGGAAACGCGAGGATGTTCTCGACCGTCGCGGCGCGAAACGAATAGATCGACTGCGCATCGTCGCCGACGACGCATACGCCGGCCCCATCCGGTTTCATGGCATAGACGATCTCCGCCTGCAGCGTGTTCGTATCCTGGTACTCGTCGATGAGAACGTGGTCGAACCGCGCGCCGAGCTCGCGCGCGACGCGCGGCTCGCGCACGAGCAGACTCCAGTAGAGGAGCAGGTCGTCGTAATCGAGCAGGTGCTGGCTCTGCTTGACCTCGGTATAGCGGCGGTACAGCGACTTGAGATCGGCCTCCCACTCCGCGCACCATGGAAACTGCTCTTCGAGTGTCGCGCCGAGCGGACGCGCGGCGTTGACGCGGTGCGAGTAGATCGCGAGGCACGTGTCCTTGCGCGGGAAGCGCTTGTCCTTCTTTGCGTAGCCGAGCTCCTGGCGCACGAGATCCATGAGATCCGCCGCGTCCCCGCGGTCGAGCACCGAGAAGGCAGGATCGAGCCCGAGCACGCTCGCATATTCCCGCAGCAGCCGGTTGCCTATCGAGTGGTAAGTGCCGGACCAGAGCCCGCGCGTGGGGTCGGTCGCGCCGCTGCGCACGACCTTCGTCTCCCGCAGCGTCTCGCGCGTGATGCGCTCGGCGCGCTGGAGCATGGCCTGGGCCGCCCGGCGCGTGAAGGTCAACAGGAGAATCCGCTCGCCCGCGACGCCGTTCAACAGCAGATGGGCGACGCGATGCGCGAGCGTGTTCGTCTTGCCCGTGCCCGCCCCGGCGATGATGAGCAACGGAGCCGCCGCGAGGCGGCCGGCTGCGGCGCTGCCGAAGGTCGCCGCGCGCCGCTGCGCGGCGTTCAAGGCCCGGCCGAAGACGGCCGGCGCCTCCTCCGGCGCGCCGGCCGGGGCTTCGCCCGACTGCGTGCTCGCGTTCATGGCGGTATCATGGCCCAAGCTGTACAAAAATGCAGCCGCCGCGCGGGGCCTTCGGCGGCGGAGCCCGTCCTTGATCGCGCGTCGGCGCCGGCCAAGAATGGCGGACCCAGGTGCGAGCAGGGAGCCATGCGGTGAACGCGATCGGGGGGCACATCACCGTCCGCGGAGCGGGCGCGAATCGACGCGACCGCGTTTTCTATACGAGCATGGCGGCCGCCGCCGCGGCCGCGGTGTTTCTCGGGTTCGCGCGCACGTTCTACCTGCGGCACTGGTTCGACCCTTCGCCGCTGCCCACCGTCGTCGCCGTTCACGGGCTCGTCTTTACGGCCTGGATCGGGCTCTTCGTCGTCCAGACCGCGCTCGTCTCCGCCGATCGCCGCCGGCTCCACCGACGCCTCGGCTGGGCCGGCGCCTGCATCGCGGCCGCCATGCTCGTCGCCGCCGCAGCCGCGGCGCTGTTTCAGGGGCGGCGAGACATCGCGGCCGGCTACGAAGCCGAGGAACTCGCCTTCTTCGCAACGCCGGTGCTGGCGCTCGCGGTGTTCGCGACGCTCGTCGCGGCGGCCGTCGCCCTGCGCACGCGCCCCGAATGGCACAAGCGCCTCATGCTGCTCGCGACGATCAGCATTCTCGACCCGGCCGTCGGCCGCTGGCCCGTGCAAGGTCTAGGAGACTCGCCGCTCGCCTACTACGGCATCACGGACGCGTTCATCGCAGTGGCCGTGCTCTACGATCTCCTGTCGCGGCGCCGCGTCTCGCCCGTCTACCTCGCAGGCGGACTACTCGTCCTCGCGAGCCAGAGCCTGCACGACGTCCTCGGCGCGACCGCGCTCTGGCAAGCCTTCGCGGGTGCGATCCTCGAGCACTGACCAGCCGCGCCTCGGCAACATCCGCGCGAGCGCCTTCTGTCAAATCTCCGTTGCCGCAGCACCCGCGCTCCCGCACACTGGCCGGACCGACAAGGGCAAACCCGTCGAAAGGCGGGGACGCAAAGCTTCCGGTCCACGGCGCCGATGCCATCGACGCGGCCGCCGCGGACAGCGGGGTTGCCGATCCATGAGCACCATACCGAAGCCGCCTGCGCTGCTCGGACCCCACGGCCTCGGCGCCATGCCGACGCTCGGCGCCGCCGCCTGGCTCGGGCGGCTGTTCTTCGCTCCGGGTGACCGGCTGATCTTTGCACTCGCGGCGCACGCGCCGCGCGCCGCCGCATTCCTGCACCTCTCGAGCGCCGATTACGGCGGCGTCTTTTCGGGCTTCGTCTCGGCACTGGCTTGGCTCACGGCGCTCCTCGTCACGGCGACGGCCTACGGCGCCGTTTGCGATTTCGACCGCGCGCTGACGCAGCGCATCGCCCGCCTTTACGACGTCGGCCGCTCGCGTGTGCGCATCGCAATCAACCTAGCCGCTTACCGCCTGCGCCGGATGCGGGGCGAGAACCTGCCGCGCCGGCGTGCGGAGCCAGTGCTCGAGCTCACCGAGGAAGTCGAGGTCAGCGTCGCGGAGCTCAAGGTGTTGCACGTGCACTCGAAGCTGACGCCCGGCGCGACCCTGCGCATCGGCGACGTTGAGACGGCCGTGGGTCTCGGCAAAACCGAAGCGCGGCGCGTATTGAGACGGCTCGAGAAGCTCAACCTGCTGACGAGGGCGGCGGGCGGAGACGACGGCAAGACGCGCTATGCGCTGACGCCCGCCGGCCGCGCATTTCTCGTGTTCAGGCAGCTGTCCGGCCGAGGCCGCCGGACGATGCAGGGACCTTGAAGAGCGAACCGTGCCCGTCTCTCCCGGGACATCGAGATGGGGCATCGTCACGGCCCGCACTGCCCGGGCTACAATCCAAAACATGCCGAACGACGCTCCGCCGCCCGACGGGCCGGCCTTCGACGCCCGGCTCGCCGATCTCGTGGATCTGCGCGACTTCGTGCCCGACGTACGCGACGGGCTGACGCGCAGGGAGCGCATCGTCTTGCACGTCCTGCACGAAACTCAGAAGGAACGCGGCGGGCGCAACGTGCCGACGGCCATGCTGTGGGGCCGTGTGTGCGAGCACTTCTACATCAGCCCTGAAGCCCTCTCGGCGATGCTCGCGCGGCTCGGCGCACGCAAATGACTTCACTCGACCTCGGCCCGCCCTCCTAACGTGAACTTCATCCTTGATCCCGGACGCGTGGTCTGGGAGGATCTGGAATGATTGCGCCGACCGGAATGCTGCCGCAGGGCAAAGGGGTGGGAGCCCCGCGTTCCGGGGTCGTGGGAGACTCAGGCGCAGGACGGGGTTTGCGTATTGGGTCCGATCCGAAGGTACTCCGGAGGCGTGCAGGCCTCGCCGGCCGATGGCCGTCGTCTGCCGCACGGCCTCGTGCTCGCCGTGACCGCGCTGTTCGCAGCGCGAGCCGATGCCGCGCCCGTCAGCTCCTATCTGCAACTCTCGGACGGGCGGGAGGCTCAAGGCAAGACCGGTTTCGCGGTCAGCGAGGGCGGAGTGAACCTCGCGGCCGACTTGACGTTCCGCGCCGAAGACGGCCGCGCCGAGGCGCTGCCGCGGGTGCAGTCCTCGTTCGCCCTCGGCGACGACGTGCGCGTGCAGACAAACCTGCGCTTCGCCGACTGGGGCGAGGGCACCTCGTCGGGCAGCGCATCGGACACCAAAATATCTCTAGAGGCGCTGCCTTCTTTCCTGCAGGGTCTCGAGGGCCGCTTCAGCCGCACCTCGGGCAGCGCTTCGACGGCCTCGCTGAAATTCGGCTTCGCGGACCTGCTCGACGAGACGCACCTGCTCGGCCGAAACCTCATGGACGTGAAGACAGCCTTGACCGTCGAGGACCAGGGGGAAGGGCGAGCCGTCCTCGACACGCGCTTCCTGCTGCACGGGCTCCCGCAGTTCGTCGATTCGCTCGAGGGCCGCATCCAGCGCTCGACGGACGGCGCGCTGCTGCAGTCACTGAAGTTTGGTTTCAAGGAAAACTTCGGCGCAATCGGCCTCGCGGACACGCCCTTCACGATTCAGGGTAAAGCGACGTTCGAGCAGAGCGTCTCGGCCGGCGGGCCCGCGGCGGTCAAGGTCGGCTTCGAGACCGATTTCGCGGGCTTCATGCCGCCCATCATTCCCGGGCGCGACGAGCTCAAGCTCAGCCTCCAGAACGGCAGCGCCATTCCGGCCGGCCGCAGCACGTCGCTCGCCTACGACCACGCCTGGTCCGCGTTCAAGCGCATCGCCGAAGTCGCGTTCAAGCTCGAGCTGCAGCGCACGGCGGGCATCACGGTGCCGTCGCTGGCCTTCACATGGGACGCGCGGTTCTGACCCGTCCTTCGCCTTTCGCGTTTTCCGCCTTTCCGACCTACCGCAAGATCGCGCCGTCGTCGTCGGCCTGCGGCGAAGGCCTCTCGGCATTCAGATTCACGCTCAGAGTATGCACGTTCGCGAGCTTGCCGTTCACGAGCCGGAACGTGTGCGAATCCGGCATTCCGGTCTTGCTGTCCCCGAAGCGGCAGAAGACGTTGATGACGCCCATCTCCGGATCGACGACGTAGTCGCGGTTCACGATGTAGAGCACGCCGGCCGGAATCCCGACCTCGCAGGTCGCGTTCGGGTCGTGCTTGCGGTTCGTGTAGGCGCCGCCTTCGAGCCGGGCGCACGGCCGGCCCCAGGGGACCTGCACGAACTTGTCCGAGAACTCGTCGAGGTAGCTGTTCGCCGCGTTGATCAGCGCCTGCGCCGAGACGCGCTGCGCGGGCTTCGGCGCGCTCCAGTCTTCGGCCGACGAATACTTAAGATAGGCATTCGCGTTGAACAGCCAGTCGCCCTTGTCGGTGACGAGGCTGTCGATCCGCTGGATTTTGCCGTTGTCCACATAGAGCCGCGTGCCGATCACGTACGGATGGCCGCCCTGCGTGACGATGACCTCCGAGAACGTCTTGCAGCGCGTCGAATCGAGGAAGCTGCGCGCGTGCGCGATGGGCAAAGCCTGGTTCCACAGGCCCTCGGCCGCGGCGATTTCCTTCATGTTCTCGAGAAATTTCGCGTCCGCAGCCACGGCCATCTTCGAGGCGTCGCCGGCCTTCTGCGCCGCGATGTAGCTGTCCACGGCCGTCTGCAGGTCCGCCCTCGTGCACGTGGATTTCGCCTGCGCGGCGACCGCGACCGAAAGCAGCAAACAGGCCGCGAGCGCCGTCTTCATGGTTTCGATTCCGAATTTGTTCGTCATCGCCGTTCCCCCTCAGGTGCCGCGGGTCGTTGTTCTACTGCGCCTGCCACGACGGCGACGCAGACCTCGGCCACGACCGCCTCGATCGGCGTGGGTTGAAGCCGGGCCCGTGCATCATAGCGCAGCGAGCTGATCCGGATGGGCGGAGACTCAGGGCGCGAGGACGCGCTCGAGCCAGGCGCAGGATTCGCCGATGACCTCGTCGGCGCGGTCGATGAGCCCGACGCGCGCGAAGAAGCCGTGGATCATGCCCGGGCAGGGCCGATGCACCGTCTCTACGCCGGCCGCCCGCAGCCGCTCGGCGTAGCGGTCGCCTTCGTCGCGCAGCGGGTCGAACTCGGCCGTGATGACGAAGGCGGGCGGCAGGCCGCCGAGATCCTCCGCGCGCAGCGGCGCGAGGTGAGGATGGGCCGCGTCCTCGGCGCCGTCGAGGTAATGATCCAGAAACCACTGCATGCCGGCCTTCGTGAGGAAATAGCCCTCGGCGTTGGCCTCGTAAGACGCCATGCCGGCCGAGTAGTGATCCGTGATCGGGTAGATCAGCAGCTGTCCGCGCAGCGGCGGCCCGCCCTCGTCGCGGCAGCGCAAGGCGACGACGGCCGCGAGATTGCCGCCCGCGCTGTCGCCCGATACCGCGAGCCGCGAAGCGTCGCCGCCGATCGCCGCCGCCTGGGCCGCCGCCCAGCGCGTCGCCGCGAGGCAATCGTCTACGGCGGCCGGAAACTTGTGCTCCGGCGCCAACCGATAGTCGACCGATACGACGACGCTCCCGGAGCGAGCCGAGAGAGCGCGGCAAACGGACTCGGCCGTGTCGAGGCTGCCGAGCACGAAGCCGCCGCCGTGGAAGAACATGAGGATCGGGTGGGGTCCGAGACCCTCGGGCCGGTAGATGCGCACGGGCAGTTCGCCTCCCGGCCCCGGCACGACCCGATTCTCGATGCGGCCGGCGTAGCGCGGGAACGCCGCCGGATCGACGAGAGCGTGCGAACGGCGGCGTGCCGCCTCGACGGACAACGCTTCCAGGGGCTCCTGCCCCAGCGCGTTCATGGCGTCCAGCATCTGCCGGACCTGCGGATCGAGCGGCATACGAGCCCCCTAAGCCTCCAAATGGCCCGTCAGAAAATCGAGTATGAGCCGCGTCTGGCCGAGGACGGCGTGCCCGACCTCGGGCAGATAGTGCACGGTGACGTTCTTGGCCGTGCGCTCGAGCCTTGCCTTGGACTCATCCGAATCGATGACAGGGTCCCGACCCCCGACGATGAGCAGAATCGGCATGGCCAATCCGGCGAGCTCCGCGTCCTCGAACCGCCGCGGCTTGGCGCGGTTCTGCCGAAAGTGCTTCGCGATGAGCGACAGGAAATCCTCGACGGCCGCCGCACCGCGACCGGAAGTCGGGCGCGGGCCGAGGATCATGTCCATGGCCTTGCGGCGGCCCCAGCGTCCCATCGAGAGCAGCGGCAGGATCACGAACAGCAGCTTGAAGGCGCTCATTCTCTCGCGGCCGATCCCGGCCGGCGCGAGCAGCACGAGGCTGCGGCAGCGCTGCGGCCGGCGGATGCCGTAGTCGAGCGCGATCCAGCCTCCGAGCGAGAGGCCCACGAACGAAGCGGCCGAGACCGAGAGGCCGTTCAGCACGTCGTCGAGCCAAAGTGTATAGCCTTGCGAATCGTAGCGCGGGCGCTTCGCCGCGCTGAGGCCGGCCTGGCCGATGATGTCCACGGCGTAGACGCGAAAGCGCTCCGACCAGGCGGCCACGTCCCCCATCCAGCCCACCGAGTTGAAGGACGCGCCGTGCAGCAGCACGAGCGGCGGAGCGCCTTTTGGACCGCTCGCGATGACATGCGTCTCCCCTTCCCGCGTCGGCACGCGCAGGCGCTCGCTCGGCACGGGCCAGTGCTTGAGCAGCTGAAGATAGCGGTAGCGCACGGCGTGCTCGCCGAGCCCGGACTTGTAGATCGAAGTGCTCACGGGCGGCTCCGGCTGAACGTCTTTTTACGGCTGAGGGCCGCGCGGCGGGCGCGGGTCACGGGCGCTTGCGCAACAAGGTGAGGCCCTCGCCGACCGAAAGCATTGCGAGGTCCACGCGCTCGTCGCGGTGCACGAAGGCGTTGAACTCGCGCATGGCCGCCGCGTTGGCGTTCGGCTGCTTCATGATGGGCGCGCCCGAGAGGGCGAGGGTGTTGTCCACCGCGATGAGCCCGCCGGGCCTGACGAGCGTGAGCAGCTTCTCGTAGTAGGCGCGGTAATTGGGCTTGTCCGCGTCGATGAAGGCGAAGTCGAAGCGGTTCGCCTCGCCCTGCCCGAGCAGCCGCTCCAACGTCTCGAGCGCCGGCCCGAGCCGGAGCTCGATGCGCGATTCGACGCCCGCCTCGCGCCAGTAGCGCCGGCCGATGTCCGTCCACTCCGCGCTTACGTCGCAGGTGACGAGACGGCCATCGGCCGGCAGAGCCAGGGCGACCGCGAGCGCGGAGTAGCCCGTGAACGTGCCGAGCTCGATGCACCGCCGGGCGCCGATGAGCTTGACGAGCAAGGCCATGAGCTGGCCCTGGTCCGGACCGATCTGCATCATGCTCTGCGGCAGCGCGGCCGTCTCCTCCCGCAGCCGCGAAAGGACCTCGGGCTCTCTCGAGGAGCAGCCGAGCAGGTATCCATATACCTCGTCCGCCAGCAGTTTGGTTCGCCCCGTCATCCGCCCACTCCAAGCCCTTCCGCCGCCGATGATACCGGAGGGCCTCGCGCGTCTGCAGCCCGGCCGCGGCTTCCGTCGAGGCCGCTCGCCGTCCTATCCTACGGCCGAACCGCCGGAAAGCCTCCGTTCGAGGCGCACCGTCGCGCGGACTCGACGGCCAGGGCTCGAGGAGACGAAATGACGAAAAGGGACGCCCGCGCGCGCACCGCGCGGCCCATGCAACTCGCCGGACTCGCGGCCTGTGCGGCCGGCGTCGCGGGCGCGGCGCTCGCGCAGCAGTCGCCGGCGCCGGCCCCGGGCTCGTTCCGGCCGGTCACGGACGCGATGCTCGATCACCCGCCGCCCGCGGACTGGCTTTCCTTTCGGCGCACGCTGAACGGCTGGGGCTACAGCCCGCTCGCGGAGATCGAGAAGGACAACGTGAAGAACCTGCACGAAGTGTGGTCCGCGCCGCTGCAGGGATTCATGATGGAGGCGACGCCGCTCGTGCACGACGGCGTCATGTACGTCCCGCTGCCCGCCGACAAGGTCGTCGCGTTCGACGCGGCGACCGGCAAGCAGCTATGGTCCTTCGCCCGCAGGTATCCGAAGGGCGCCGCGCCGGGAGCGACCAAGCGCAACATCGCGATTTACGAGGATCGCTTGATCTCGACCTCGGCCGACGGCTTCCTCTTCGCCGTGGACGCCCGCACGGGAAAGCAGGCCTGGGAGGTCAAGATCACCGGCCCCGCGAACACCTCGGGCGGCCCCATCGTCGCGGCGGGCAAGGTCATCTCGGGCCGCGCCTGCGCGCCGGATGCCGGACCCGAGGGCTGCGTCATGGTGGCCAACGACGCGCGCACGGGCAAGGAGCTCTGGCGCACCTGGACCATCGCGAAGCCCGGCACGCCCGAGGACGCGAGCTGGGGCGGTGTGCCGTGGGAGAAGCGCAACCAGGTCGGCACGTGGATGCCGGCGAGCTACGACGCGAAGCTGAACCTCGTCTATTTCGGCACCTCGGTCACGGGCCCGACGCCGAAGTACCTGCTGGCCGGCAACGACAAGACCTACCTGTACCACGATTCGACGCTGGCCCTCGACGCGGACACGGGCAAGATCGTCTGGTATTACCAGCACATCGTCGATCAGTGGGACTTCGACCATACGTTCGACCGCATCCTCGTGGATGCCGCCGTCGCGCCCGACCCGAAGCATGTCCCGTGGATCAACCCGAATTTGAAGCCCGGCGAGCGGCGCGACGTGCTGACCGGCATCCCGGGCAAGACCGGAATCGTCTACACGCTCGACCGGCGCACGGGCGAGTTCCTCTGGGCCGAGCCCACGGTGAGACAGAACGTCGTCGCCTCCATCGACGGCGCCACGGGCGAGGTGCATATGAACCCCGCGACGGTCTTTACGGGGCCGGACCAGGCGCTCGCGGTGTGCCCCGCGTTCACGGGTGGCAAGAACTGGCCCCCCGGCGCCTACAGCCCCGAGACCGGCCTCATGTACATGCCGCTCGAGAACCTGTGCTCGACCGTGACGAGCGCCGGCCCGAAGACGGGCAAGGGGCAGCTCGGCATGCGCATCAATTACACGGCCCATCTCGAGCCCGGCCAGACGCAGGTCGGCCAGGTGCGCGCAATCTCCGTCTCGACGGGCAAGACCGCCTGGACCTTCCGGCAGAGGTCGGGGACCATGGCGATCGTGGCCACCGGCGGCGGTCTCGTGTTCAACGGGGATGCGGCCGGCAGCTTTCGCGCCCTCGACGCGAAGACCGGCGAGGTGCTGTGGAAGACCAGGCTCGGCGCGCCCGTCTCGGGAATCCCGATCAGCTACGCGGCGGGCGGCAAGCAGTTCGTGACCGTCGCGACAGGGCCGTCGCCCGAGGCCATGGGGCTCGGCCGCATGACGCCGGAGATCAAGACGGGCACCGAGCGCGTCCTGCACGTCTTCGCGCTGGGCCGAGCGCCGGACTAAGCCCCGGGCTCGGCGCCCCGCTCCGCCTGTTGCCGACGCAGCGAAAACACCTCGCGGGCGAGGCCGAGCGTCTGCTTCTCGAGCGCCGCGAGGTCGAGCGTGCCCGCGAGGGCGGCTTCCGACCGGGCCAGCTCCTCGAGGCGCGCGAGCTGCGGACGGATGCGGGCGTCGAGGGCCGAGCAGAATCCCGCCCGCGCGGTCACGAGCAAGGCCATGAGCCGGTGCAGCGCGAGGCAGGAGGCGTACGCCCGGCTCAACCGCTCCTTCGCTTCGGCGGACGTGCGCCAGTCCGTCGCGGGCAGCAGCTCCTGCGTGACGCGCTGCCCGGCTCCGTAGCAGTCGAAGCTCACGCAGCCCGCGAAGCCGCGTGCGCCGAGCTCGGCATGAATGCGGCAGCGGCGCGCGGGCGTCAGATGGCGGCAAGCCGTATGCGCAGGCTTGTCGAAGCCGAAACCCTGCTCGGCATCAAACGCGGGCAGCACGCAGCACAGGCCCGCGCAGCGCGCGCAGTCGGCGCGCAGCGCCGCGGGCAGTCCTTCGGTCTCCGCGCCGGAGCGCGTGAACGGCCGCGGCGAGCATTCGGATTCGAGGTCGTACATGGCCCCGCCCATCTTACGCCTCCGCCGCTTGCGTCTTGCGCAATTCTGTGGCTTTCTCCTGAGGCGCGCGGAACCGTCCCGGGGGGAACCGGGGGGCGCGCGCCAACCAAGAACGTTCGGGGGAGCGCAAGCGAATGAGAACAACGAAGATCCGGCGGCTGATCGTGTGCGTGGCCGCCCTGCAGGCCGTCAGTCTCGGCCTGGTTCAGCGGGCCGCGGCGCAGAACGTCGCGATTACGCACGCGCGCATCATCGTCGGCAACGGCACGGTCATCGACTCCGGGACCATCGTCGTTCGCGACGGCAGGATCGTCGCGGTCACGGCCGGCGACGAGGAGCCGCGCGACATGCTCAAGATCGATGCGCACGGCATGACGGCGATGCCGGGCTTCATCGACGCGCACAAGCACATCAACACGGGGCCGGACGAGAAGGAGCAGATGCAGGCCCTGCTCGAAGCCGGCTATACGACGATCCTCTCCGGCGGCGGCCCGGCCGAGGGCAACATCACGCTTCGCGACCACGTCGAGCGGGGGCTCATCAACGGCCCGCGCATCATTCCCTCGGGCCGCGTTCCCGCGTTCAAGCCGGGCGGCCCGCGGATCGGCCTCGGCGACATCTCGCCCGAAGACGCCCGCGCGCGCGTGCGCGAGCTCGCGTCCATGGGCATCAAGTGGACGGGCGAGATCGCGCTGACGCCGGTGCCCGGACCGAGCGAGCACGAGATCGAAGTGCTGAAGGCCATCGTCGACGAGGCGAGGCAGGTCGGCATCACGGTGCAGGTCCACGCCGTCAGCACACCGGCCATGGTCGCCGCCGTCGATGCCGGGGTGCGGCGTCTCGTCCATCTGCCGAACAAGGATTGGGTCACGCGCGCGGCCGCGGAGAAGCTCGCGGCGACCCACACGCTGATCCTCGGCACCGTCGGCTTCGGCGCGCCGATCTTCGGCGTATTTGCGAACGACGACGCGCCGCGGTTCCGCAATGGGAAAGCGTGGCCGGATTTCATCGACGGCGCGAACCGCGACGCCGACGGCAACGCCATGGGCACGGAGGCCGGTTACGCCATGGTCAACGCGCGTACGGTCTGGGATCGCGGCGCGGTGCTCGGCTACTGCACGGACACGAGCTACGAGCCCCTGGCCGGGCTCGAGCACGAGCTGCAGTCGTACAAGGTCATGTTCTCGATGCAGGACATCGTCAGGCTCATGGGCCCGAACACCGCCGCGTACATCAACATGGCCGACGATCTCGGCACGCTCGAGAGCGGCAAGCTCGCGGACATCGTGCTCGTGCGCGGCAACCCCATGGACGGCTTCTGGAACATGCTGAACATCCGCATGGTCCTCAAGGGCGGCCGCGTCGTCGTGGACAAGCGCGAGGAGTCAGCGCCGCGCGGCGAGCTCTCGGCCCGATAGCTCGGACGGAGGCGCGGCGGACGGTGGCGCGCTCGGGCGGCGGCCGGCGCCGCCGCCCGCAAACAGCGGCTCGAGCAGCTTCGCGCCGACCGCGAGCAGCGCGACGACGAGCAGCGGCAGCGTCGGCGCCGAGTAGCGGGGAATGAAGTGGGAGACGAGCGCGTAGAACGCGACGCTCCCGGCCGCAGCGGCCAGAAACACGGCCAAGCCGGCGTCGCGCCGCCGCGCCGCGTACACGTACTCGGCCACGAGCAGGGGCAGCGCGAAGAATGCGCCGCGCCAGAGAAACAGGAGCGTCATGACGGCGTGCCGAAACGGATGCGCCGCGATGATGCCCAACGCGTCCGCCTCGAGGGCCGCGTCTATAGCGGGCTCGGCATTGCGCTGCCCGGCGGCTGCGGCCAGGCGCCGCAGGCGCTCGCGCTCGGCGCGCGCCTCGCGGTAATACGTCAAGGCGTCCCCGGGCCGGCCGGCCGTTTCGGCCGCGAGGTCTGCCTCCGCGAAATTCGAATGGCTCGCCCGGTTCAGCCTCTGCAGCCGCCCGCCGCGCTCGAGATCGCGCCGGGAGAAACCCAGCACGCGGCCGAGCAGAGGCCGCAGCTGCGCCGGCGCCCAGACGTAGAAGCCGCCGCGAAACTCCTGCCACGTCATGCCGTCCTCGAGCGCGCGGATGTAGAGCACCATGCCGCCGCGCTCCGAGACCTGAAAGCGGCCGAGCTCGATCTCGTTGCGAGCCATCCAGGGCAACACGACGACAAAAAAAGCCGCCGCGAGCGCCGCGACACCTCGGCGGTCCGGCCGCAGAGGCGGGGCTCCGCCGCGGGGAGGCGCGCGGCCGCGGCCTTCGCCGCGCGGAAGGGCCAGCAGCGCGAGCACGGCGAGCCCGCCCGCGAGGCCGATGAACACATAGAGGAACGCCGCCTTGGTCAGCGTCAGCAGGCCGAAGCAGAGCCCGGCGAGCGCGTAACGCGAGACGCGACCGCCGCGCCAGGCCGAGAGCAGCGCGGCCGAGCCCGTCATCAGCAGCGCGGCCGCGGGCGCTTCGGTGCGGAGCGAGTCGAGATCGAGCACCCGCAGACCGGCATCGCCGAGCGGCAGGAAGTCGAAGTTCAGTGCCACGGCCGCCACGAGGCCGACGAGCGCGGAGCCCGTGAGCTCCCGCGCGGCCCAGTATGCCGAGGCGCAAAGCACGACCATCCAGATAATGTTTACGTGCTTGAGCCAGCGCACGCGCCAGCCCGTGCGGTAGCGCTCCCAGCTCGTCCGTCCGAAAAGGGCGTCGCTGAGCGCGACGGCGCCGGCCGTCACGAGGACGGGCACCGGCTCGCGATACATCGAAGGCGCGTACGGCGCCTCGGCGGCCTTCGAGACGACGCCGTGATGCGCGAGGTTCACGGCCATGCGCAGGGTGACGGCGCCATCCTCGTCCACGCCGCGCGGCGTCATGATCGACGACCACAGCAAGCACAGTCCGACGAGCGCGATGGCCGCAGCAGCGGCGAGCGGAACCCTGGCGTGAACGCGGATGGTTGCGGTACCGAGGCGAATGGCGCCCATCGCGGCTGCTTCAGTGGCTGCGCTTGTCGATCATGTCGGCGAGCAGTGCAAACATCGTGCTCGTGACGAGGAGCATGAGCAAAAGCAGCGTCTTCTCGGTCAAATCGCGCAGGACGAACACGTCGTAGCCGAAGCTTGCCAGGAACGAGACGAACATGAACCAGAGTATCGGGCTGTAGACGCGCAGCGGCGCGAAGTACATTCCGGTGCGAAGGATGAGCTGAAAGAAACGCAGGGTATCGCGCACCGGCCTGATCTTGGACCGGCCGACGCGCTTCGCATAGCTGATCGGCACGTAGCGCACGGGATAGCGGTTCGTCATCATGGCGATGGTGATCGTCGTCGTGAAGCTGAAGCCGTCGGGCAGCACGTTGAGGAAGCGCTCTACCACGGACCGGCGCAGGACGCGCATCCCGGAGTTCAGATCCGGTATGTCCTGCCGCGTAATCCAGACGGCATAGGCGCGCATGAAGACCTTCGGGATCTTGCGCAGCAGTGGGTACTCGACCTCGTCGCTCGTGCGCGCCCCGACGACCATGTCCACGTCCTCGGCGGCCGCGAGCAACTCCGGGATGCGGTCGTTGGGATAGGTCCCGTCCGCGTCCGTGATCACGATGTACTCGCCCGACGAGGCACGAATGCCTGTCTTGAGCGCGGCGCCGTAGCCTTGATTGTCGTAGTGCGTGAACACGTCCAGGTCGGCGTCCTGCGCCTTCGCGCTCGCGAGGATCGAAGGCGTCCCGTCCGCCGAGCCGTCGTCTACGACGATGAGCTCGTAGGGCTCGAGGCCGCGCAGGCAGCCGCGCAGCTCGGCGATGGTCTTCCGAATGCTGCCCTCCTCCTCGAAGCAGGGCACGACGACGGAAAACAGCGGCTTCGCTTCTTCGCGCCTCGGCGCCGGCGGGCGCACGCGAGGGCCGAGCCGCGGAACGGTTCTTACTTCCTGTGTCATGTGTCTTCTCTCCTCGAGCCGCGCGTGACCGGCCCCGTCATGAGACTCAGCCCGCCGGGGCCGGGGCGGTTTCGAACGCCCCGATACCGGAAACCGCTCGAGTCAGTGCTTCGAGCTGCAGCGGCGAAAACGTTCTCGAAAGCTCGGCCCGTGAGCTGCGAGGCGACCGCGTCGAGTGTCGTCCGGCCGCGGCACGTTTCGTGCGACACCGACGTTTCGAGGAAGAACTGAATGCCGTTGGCGCCGTCTTCGATCCTCCGACAAGTCTTGATCGTTATTCGCTTGCCGCCATTCAATATAGGGGCAGCGGAAGGAAGACGGTCAATAGGTAGTAGCACCGCTTACGATACCTTTCCACAAATATTTTGATCCGCTGTGCAGCCTTTGCCGAAAGGCGCGGTTCCGCGAGGGAAAGGGGGCTCCAACCCCTGTCTTCATCGTTCGCGCACGAATCCGATGGGTTGCCGTCGCGGTGCCTCCTGCTTCAACGTGCTGAGCATCTGCGCGTACTCCTGCTCCATTTCGGACGTCACGGATGCGCGGGTTTCCTCGAGTGCCTGCTCGAAGTGCTCCGCGGTAACCGTGTCCGCGGAGAGGGACTGCCTGAGCGCGATGAGACCGGCGCGGCGCACGAGGTCGCCGAGATCGGCGCCGGTGTATCTTTCCGTCCGCGCAGCCATGGCATCGAGATCGACGGCGTCGCCGAGCGGCATCTCCTTGGTCTGGATGTCCAGGATGTGCCGGCGGCCCTTCTGGTCCGGGACGCCGACGAAGACGAGCTCGTCGAAGCGGCCGGGACGCAGCAGCGCGGGATCGACGAGGTTCGGCCTGTTCGTCGCGCCGATGACGACGACGCCCTGCAGCTCCTCGAGGCCGTCCATCTCCGAAAGGATCGTGTTGACGACGCGCTCGGTCACGGCCGGCTCGCCGAGCCCTCCGCCGCGCTGCGGCGCGAGCGAATCGATCTCGTCGATGAAGATCACGGTCGGCGCGACCTGGCGCGCGCGTTGAAAAAGGCGGGCCACCTGTTGCTCCGATTCGCCGTACCACTTCGAGAGCAGATCGGAAGATTTCGTGGAGACGAAGTTCGCCTCGGACTCGCGCGCGACCGCCTTCGCGAGCAGGGTCTTGCCCGTGCCGGGCGGACCGAACAGCAGAAAGCCCTTCGCGGGGCGAATGCCGACGCGCCGGAAGGCCTCCGGGTTCCTGAGCGGCAGCTCGATCCCTTCGCGCATGCGCCGCTGCGCGTCCTCGAGACCGCCGATGTCACCCCAGGTCACGTTCGGCACCTGGATCATGATCTCGCGCAGCGCCGAGGGCTGAACGCGACGCAAGGCGTTGCGGAAGTCTTCGGCCGTGACGTCGAGCCCCTCGAGTATTTCGGCCGGAATGCCGTCCTTGAAATTGATGTCCGGGAGGATGCGGCGGACGGCCTCCATGGCCGCCTCGCGCGTGAGCGCCGAGAGGTCGGCCCCGACGAACCCGTAGGTGATGCGCGCGAACTCCTCGAGATCGACGTCCTCGCCGAGCGGCATGCCGCGCGTGTGGATGCCGAGAATCTCGCGCCGGCCGTCCTGGTCCGGCACGCCGATGACGATCTCGCGGTCGAAGCGCCCCGGACGCCGCAAGGCCTCGTCGATGGCGTCCACGCGGTTCGTCGCACCGATGACCATGAGGTTCTGGCGCGGCTCGAGCCCGTCCATGAGCGTCAGCAGCTGGGCGACGACGCGGCGCTCCACCTCGTTCGTCACTTCCCCGCGCTTCGGCGCGATCGAATCGAGCTCGTCGATGAAGACGATGGCCGGCGCCTCCCTTTGCGCCTCCTCGAAGACGTCGCGCAGGCGCTGCTCGGACTCGCCGAGGTGGCTGCCCATGATCTCGGGGCCCGCAATGTGGTGGAACGAGGCCTCGGCCTCATTGGCCACGGCGCGCGCGAGCAGCGTCTTCCCCGTTCCGGGCGGTCCGTGCAGCAG
The DNA here is from genome assembly GCA_963702105.1 of uncultured Gammaproteobacteria bacterium. Lineage (GTDB taxonomy): Bacteria > Pseudomonadota > Gammaproteobacteria > Steroidobacterales > Rariloculaceae > ZC4RG20. The sequence goes on along the minus strand of OY969712.1, from coordinate 5,318,604 downwards.
CACGCCCTTCGGCGGATCGATGCCGAGCCGCTGGAACAGCTCGGGGTGGCGCAACGGCAGCTCGATCATCTCGCGGATATGGTCGATCGAGTTGCCGAGGCCGCCGATGTCGTCGTAGGTGACGTTGGCGCGCCGCGCTTCCTTCGGCTCCTCGTATTGAGGACGCAGCTCGACCTCGGTCTCCTCCGTGACCTGGACGATGCCCTTCGGCGAGGTCGAGACGACGACGAGCCGTATCTCCTGCAGGCCGTAGGCCGGCAGGTTCAGCATCTCGCGTATCTCCTCCGGGACCCGCGGATCGGCGCCGCGCTGATAGATCGACGTTGAGACGACGTCCCCGGCGATGAGCGGGCGCCGATGAAAGGAACGGCGCAGCGCCTCGCCGGGCCCCTGCAGCCGCACGTTCTTCTGGGCCGGGGCCATGACGACCCGTACGGCCGGTCTCGCTTCGGCGCGCCGCACCTCCGCGTGATCGCCGCTGCCGATGCCGGCGTTCGCTCGCTGCAGACCGTCGAGGCGAATCAGCCGCAGGCCTTCGTCCTCGGGCGAAGGGCGGACGGCGATGGCCGTCGTGTGCCGGTGCCCGACGATCTCGATCGCTTCGCCCTCCTGGACACCGATCTCGTTCATGACGCGCCGATCGACGCGCGCGATGCCCCGCCCGGCGTCCTCTGCGCGCGCGTTGGCGACCTGCAGCTGCACACCGCCTTCGTCTTGATTGGCCATGATCGGTCTCTCGCGGTCTCTCGCGATTTCTCGCGGTGCTCTTGCCTTCCTGTTGCGGGGCTCCGGCGGCTCGCGCGCGGGGCCCCTCCGGGCCCTAACTTGGCTGCAAGACTCATGCCCGGCGCGTGCAAGAAAAAAAGTTTCCAAACCCGGTGACTTTTTCCCGCGGCGGAGGTCTTATGGGCACGCCGTCCCCCAGGCGGGGGCACGTGCGGCTCGTGGTGCCGGCGCCCGGGCGGCGCCCTGCGGCGCTTCCATCACCGGTTCCGATTCTGGAGTCGTTACATGATCATCAAGAGACGTGGGTTGGTTTCCGTGGCGTCCGCATTGGCCCTGGTCGCCGGCTTCTCCGGCGGCGCATGGGCACAGGGAGGAAGCGGGGCGTCCGCGGCCGGCGGCAACAAGCCGGTCGAGAACGCCCACCACGCGACCACGCTGGCGCGCAAGCAGCACGGTTCGGCGCGTGTAGAGGCCGTCCAGCGAGCGCTGAACCAGCACGGCGCCAGCCTCAAGGTAGACGGACAGATCGGCCCGACTACGCGCGAGGCCCTCAAGAAATTCCAAACGGACAACGGCCTGAAGGCGAACGGCCGAATCGACAAGGCGACGCTCGACAAGCTCGGCGTCAAGTAACGATAAGGCCTCTTGGGACGGGCCTCGCGGCGGCGCCGCGAGGCCCGTTCTTTTTCGCGTCCGACACCGGCCCCGTTCGGGAAACTTTCCGCCGCTGCGGTGGTCCGAAAACGGAGTGCGGCGCCACGCCGTGTCGGCGCCAGGGTTCATTCGCCGGGGAATCATTCGAGGAGGACAGGACCATGACGGCCAAGAACGAGAAAAGCCGAAACGCCATTGCGGGCACCTTCGTAGTCGCGGCGCTTCTTCTGATCGGCGGCGCTTGGGTGCAAGGCGCGCTCGCCGCCGGCGATCAAAAGGCGCACGCGGACTTCCGCTGGTCCGCCGAGCTCGTCTCGTTCGATTCGGGTTCGAACATGCTGACCTTGAAGTCCCGAATGGAGACCTATGCCGACAGGAAGGCCCTGGATCGGTTTAGCAAGGGGCAGGCCGTGACGCTGACTTGGACCGGCATGACCTGGGGGGCCGGCATCCGGGCCGTCGCCCCGCGCGGCCAGGCCGTCGCGTCGCCCGAAGCGCTGACACTGCCGGCCGAGTTCGTCGGCACCGAGCTCGACGACGCCTATGTCGTCTACCGCGTGGCAGTGCCCGCCGGCTCGGCTGCGCACATCGCGGGCCTCAAGCCCGGCGACTGGGTCACGGGCGTGTCGCCGCGCCACGCTTCGGACCCGCACGCCGCCGTCGTGGACGTTCGCCCGTTCACGACCGCGAAGTAGGCCCGAGCTTCGAGGCTACTCTTCGAGGCGCCGGACGCGCAGTGCCCGGAACTGGACGCGCGAGCCCTCGTGATGCGCCTGCAGCGCGACGTGGCCGCGCGGCTCGCGCGACGCGCCGCGCGTCCGCGACACGAGCTCGCCGTTCAGCGCGACCTCGAGCGTCCCGCCGCGTGCCACGATGTGGAACCGGTTCCACTCGCCGATCGGATAGGACGCGTGGGCGAGCGCCGGGGCGAGCTTGTAGATCGCGCCCGTGGAATGCAGGGCGCTGTCCTCGACGCGGGCCTCGGGATCATAGCCGCGCTCGTCGATCTGGACCTCGAAGCCGCGCTCGATGGCGGGGGCCGGATCGGCGGCGAGCGGCGGGCATCGCAGGAAGACCCCGGAGTTGTCGGTGCGGCTCGCAACGCGCCACTCGACTTCGAGCACGAGGTTCTCGTAAATCTCGCGGCCGTACCAGCATAGGCCCGGGCCGCCGCGGCTCTCGACGACGCCGGCGCCTACGTAGTCGAAGCCGCCTTCGCCGGCCATCGTCCAACCCGAGAGGTCCTCGGACAACAGCGCTTCCGCCTGAAACAGATGCATTGCAGCTCACTCGGCCCTGGGCCCGAGCGATAGTCATGCACGCTCCGTGCCTGCGGCCGCGCGCAGTATGGCCTCGAGGCTCTTTTCGACGTCCGCGTCTGTCGTGGCCCAGCTGCAGACGCTGATGCGCATTGCGGTGCGGCCCTGCCAAACGGTAACACCGCACCAGCAAGTGCCCTCGTGCTGGATCTCCGCGATGACCCGCCGCGTCGCCGCCGCGTCGCCGAATGCGACGAGCACCTGGTTCAGGACGACATCGTTGAGGATCTCGAACCCCGCTTCCGCGAGCGCGGCCGCGAACCTGCGCGCCTGGCGGCAGCTGCGCTCGAGGAGCTCGGCCAGACCCGCGCGGCCCAGGGCGTGCAGCGCCGCCCAGACCTCGACGCCGCGGGCACGCCGCGAAAGCTCGGGCGTGAAGTCGCTGGGATTGCGCTCGGGCGTGCCGGTCGGCAGGTAGTCGGCGGTGATGGCCATGGCGGCCTGCAGGCTCGCCGTGTCGCGCACGAACGCGAGCCCGCTGTCATAGGGTACGTTCAGCCATTTGTGCGCGTCGGTCGCCCACGAATCCGCGCGCTCGAGCCCGGCCGCGAGGTACCGGCGCGACGGCGCGGCCTTGGCCCAGAGTCCGAAAGCGCCGTCGACGTGCACCCAGGCGCCGGCCGCACGGGCGGCGTCCACGATGTCTTCGAAGGGATCGAACGCGCCCGTGTTGACGTTCCCGGCCTGCAGACACAGGATCGTCGGCCCTCCGATGCCCGGCACCGCGTCGGCGCGCATGCGGCCCTGCCCGTCTACGGGCACGCGCACGACGCGCGAACGCCCGAGGCCGAGCATACCGAGCGATTTCAGCAGCGTCGGGTGCGCCTCCTCGCCGGTGAGCACCGTGATGGGCGGGGCGCCGAAGAGACCGTCGGCTTCGACGTTCCAGCCGGCGCGTGCGAGCACGGCGCGCCGCGCGGCCGCGAGCGCGGTAAAGTTCGCGACGGTCGCCCCCGTGACGAAGCCGCCGCCCGTGCTCGGCGGCAGGCCGAACAGCTCGACGAGCCAGCGCAATGCGACCTGCTCGAGGTGCGCGACCCCCGGCGTGACGTTGTAGAGGCCGCTGTTCTGGTCCCAGGCGCCGGCGAGCCAGTTCGCAGCCAAGGCCGCCGGCAATGCGCCGCCGATGACGAAGCCGAAGAAACGAGGCCCCGCCATGGCCAAGGTCGCCGGCGAGACGACCTCGTCGAGCAGCGCCAGCGTCCGCTCCGCCGTGCCCTGGCGCTCGGGCAAGGGCTCGTCGAGGCGCGCGAGGCCGCGCACGGCTTCCGGACTCGGTGCGACGGCCCGGGTCCCGATCGATTCGAGATAAGCGCGCGCGCGGCGGGCCGCCTGTTCCAGGATTGCGTACATCTCGCAGCCTCCGCGAAGAGGCAATGAGCTTACGCCGCCGCCGTGAGCGGATGAAGCGGCCCGTGGTACTAGCTGCGCCGGCGTCCTTCCGCGGCTGCCGCTGCTTCGATGAGATCGCAGGCGCGTGTCAACCCGTCGTCGGCGCGGCACAGCGCTGCGGTTTCGCGGCAGCGCCGCGCGACGGCGGGGGCGCCGAGCAGCTCACCGAGCCGGGCCGCCAGCCGGTCCGCCTCGAGCGCTCGTGGGGGCACGGCGGCGCCGACCCCGAGGCGCACGACGCGGGCGGCATTGTCGGGCTGATCGTGACTGAAAGGCACGACGACCTGCGGCACCGCGCCCGCGAGCCCGGCGGCCGTCGTGCCGATGCCGCCGTGATGCACGAGGGCCGCGCTGCGCGGCAGCAGCGCGCCGAGCGGCGCATAGTCGAAATGCGCGACGCGCGGCGGCAGCTCCGCCGGCAGCTGCTCGGGGTGGCGCGTCAGCAGCACACCGCGCCGGCCGAGGCGCCTGCACGCGCCCGCGGCCGCGGCGAAGAACGCATGCCCGAAGCGCATCGCGGAACCCGGCGTGAATACGATCGGCGGCTCGCCGCCGGCGAGAAACTGCCCGACATCGGGCCGCAAGCCTTCGGCGGCAGCGCCGTCGAACAGCGGGAAACCGCATTGCACGAGATTCGCGGGCCAGTCGGGCTGCGGGGCCGCATACCAGGCCGGGAACATCGCGAGCGTGCGCAGCGGCGAATCGATCTGCGTCGCGAACACGCGCCGCACGGGGGCAAGGCCGAGGCGCGCCCTGAAGTCGTTGACGACCGGCGCGAGGATCGGATCGAATACGCCCCGGTCAGCGAGGGCCCAGATCGCGCGTTTGCCCCAGCGAGGCAGCCACGGCAGATCGAGCAGCGTGTTCGTGGTCGGCACGGCGTAGATCGTCCTCAAGATCGAGGGCTGCAGATGCACGCGTATGACCGGCAGCCCTTCGGCGTCGGCGAACGCGCGCGAGGCGAAGTCGAGCGAGTGCGCGACGACGACGAGCGGACCCTGCGCGCGCTGCGCCGCGACGACCTCGAACAGCCGACGGTCGAGCTCGACGACGCGCGCGAGGACGGCCGGAAGACCCCGGCGCGGATGGAAGAGATCGGGATCGTCGATGGCAGCACGGTATTCGGCCTCGGTCGCGATCGAGACGAGATCCAAGCCCGCATCGCGGGCCGCGGCCGCGAAGTGCTCGCTCGTCGCGACGGTCACGTCGTGACCGCGCCGCACGAGCTCGGCGCCGATTCCGATGAAGGGCAGATTGTCGCCTGCCGATCCGACGGGCGTCAGCAAAACACGCATAAGTGCTCCGGCTTCGGGACGGCGCCGTTCAGGGCCGCCATCTTGCCCGGATTCCGAGGGCCGGCGGTATGCGCTGAACCTGGGCTACCGCTTCTGACCGGGCCGAGCCGGCCGGCTGGGCCGAGGACGCGTCCCCGCCCCGGCGGTGCCCCGGCGCCCGTGACCGCGGCTGCGAAATGAGCAGCGCGAACTCGGCACGGCTTGGACGGTCTGCATTAGGAATAACAATTCCTTGCGAGCCGGGCATGGTCTCGAGCCAGCCGTCAGCGGGCGCGGCCGCGCCCAGGTACCTTTCGCTGCGAGGCAGACGCGCCCTCGCGGTCTCGATTTTTCTGCACGCGTTGCTGATCCTGGCCCTGATCCGTGCCGAGAGGCAGGACGAGCCCTCTCGAACACCGGCTCCCGCAACCATCGTCTGGCTCGGCGAGCTCCGCACCGCTCCGCCCCCGCCGCCCCCGGCGCCCCCGCGCGCCGCGCCAGTCCCGCCGCCGGTCGAGACGCCTCCGGCGCCCGCCGAGACGGTTCCTGCGCCGGCTCAGACGGCGCCGGCACCGACGCCTGCCCGGGCCAAGCCGCCGCAACGACCCCGCGCCGAGGCCTCGTCGGCCCGCCCGGCTTCGCCCCGGGCACCGCCGGAGCTGCCGGCCCGTCCGCGCGCGCCGCCGAGCCCCGCCGTCGAGGGCGGGCAAGTCGATTTCGAAGCCTTACGCCGTCGCGCCGTGGCGCAGGTCGTCGAGCAGCAGGCGCGCGCGCGCAACTACCATACGTTTTCTCTCGACGACGCGGTCGGGAAGGCCGCACCGGCAGATCCGAACCCGTGGCAGGGCGTGTGGAAAGCGGCCTTCGAGGGCCGACTCGGCGGCCCGAGCGACGAGCCCTCCCTCATGCATGCGGGCCAGCAGCGGACGAAGGTCGGGCGCGCGGTCGCGGGCCTCTGTCAGGCCCTGCTCGGGGGCGGCAACTTCTTCGGCCTCTTCAGCCTCTGCGGCTCGTACGATTCCGGACCCGACCTCGATTCGCCGATCCGTCCCGACTACCTCAAGAAGCGGCCGCTCTGCGCCCAGGCGACGCAGGAGCAGCTGGCCGCCGCGCTGGCCTCGGGGGCCGATTCGATTCCGTCGCTCAAATGCAGGCTCGTGGACGACGCCGAGAGGCAGGCGATTCTCAAGCGTGCCGGCGAGCACGGCCCGACCGGGGAGCACGTACGAGCCGGGGAAGACGAACCCGCCGGCGGCGCCGCAGCGCGCTGAGCGCCGCGTAGGAGCTCTGGACTGCGCCGAGGCGAAGCGCCGCGCAGGACGCTCGAAGCCGGAAGCTGCAACAAGCAGCTGGAAGCTGGAAGGAGATGCGCGCGCGATGCCTCAGTGCAGCGCGTTCGCGAGTTTGCGCCGATACTCGTTCACGAGCGCCGGCTGCCCGGCCAGGTCGAACAAGGCCAGCAGCTGCCGCTGCGCTTCGCCGTCGCGCCACCCCTTGGCTCGCCGCACGATCTCGAGCAGCGCATCCATGGCCTCGCGGTATTGGCGCCGCGAGGCGTAGAGGCCCGCGAGACCGAGGCGCGCCTCGTGATCGCCGGGGTCCCGCTCGAGCCGGCCGCGCAGCGCATCCTCGTCCGGCCCCCGCTCGGCCGCGCGGGCGTAAGCGACGCCCTGCCTCACGGCCGCGACGCGCGCCTCGAGCGCCGGGTCCCGCTCGACGCGTTCGAGCTCGCGCTCGGCCTCGTCGAGCCGCTGTGCCGCAAATGCGGCCTCGGCGCGCTGCAGCGCCTCTTCCGACTCGGAGGGCAGCAGCTTCTCGAAGAATGCCCGCACCTGCCGTTCCGGCACCGCGCCCGTGAACTGCGCCGCGGCGCGGCCATCCTTGAACCCGATGACGTTCGGGATCGAGCGCACGCGAAACGCGGCAGACAGATCGGGATTCTCGTCGGCATTGACCTTGACGAGCTTGACCCGGCCTGCGAGCTCTTCGGCGACCTTCTCGACGATGGGACCGAGCGTCCGGCACGGCCCGCACCAGGGCGCCCAAAAGTCTACGGCGACGGGCTGCGTTTTCGAAGCCTCGAGCACCTCGAGCTCGAACGTTGCGGTGGTCACGTCCATGTTCCGCCACTATGGGGGCTCGAGGTCGGCGAATTCAAGGGCGCCCGCTTCGAGCTCATCCGGGGGGCGCCTTGCCCGGCGCCGGGGGCGATTTCTCGCCCATTGCCGCGAGGCTGAGCCGCGGCAGCACGAAGCAGACGCGCACGCGCGCGCCTTCGGCCGATTCCGCCCAGATGCTCCCGCCGTGCGCCTCGACCATGCTGCGGCAGATCGAAAGGCCGAGACCCGTGCCGCGCGCATCCCGGCTGCGCTGCCAGAAAGGCCGGAACATCGACGCGGTCCCCTCGGCTCCGAGGGCCGGCCCGCTGTTCTCGAGGCAGAACCGCGCGCCGCCCGCAATCCGCTCCGCCACCATGCGCACGTAGCCGGGCGCGGACGTGAACTTCACGGCGTTGTCCACGAGGTTCGCGAAGACGCGCAGGATTCGGTCCGCATCGACGTGCAAAACCGGGAGCCAGCCCAAAGTTTCGACGATGAGCTCCAGCGAAGCCTGCGCAAGCAGCGGTTCGGCAGCCTCGGCCGCTTGCGCCAGCAGCGACGCGGCCGGCACGGGCGCGAGCTGTAACGGCGGCGTCCCGCCGTCGCCGGCGACCGCGACCGCGAGCAGATCGTCGGCGAGGCGCGCGGTCTGTTCCGTGATGGCCCCGAGCGAACGCGCCAAATCGCGCGTCTTCTCGCCGCCCGGGAAATCCGCCGCCCGGGCTTCGATCGAGCTCGTGCCGATCATGATCCGATGCAGCGGACTGCGGAGGTCGTGCGCCACGACGGCCAAAATGCGCTCGCGTGCGCGGACGGCTTGGCGCAGCTGTTCCTGCGTGCGCTGCAGCGACGTGACGTCCTCGTTGACGCCGACCGCTCCGACGACGGCGCCGTCCGGCCCGAGAATCGGTGCCGCCCAGTCGATGATGGTCCTGAAGGAGCCGTCGAAGCAGCGAATGCGTATGAGCTCGCCGCGCGAGGATTCGCCGCGGCGCACGGCCCGCGCGAGCGCCCACTCGTCCGGCGCGATCGGCTCCCCGGTCTCGACCCACCAGCCCAAGTACTCGCCGCCGTCGCCGGGCTGCAGCCGGCGCGATCCGGCCCAGATGCGCACACTCGCCGGGTTCTGCCTGACCACGCGCCCCGACTCGTCCGCGATCCACACGCCCAGGGGCAGCAGATCGAACACCGTCTGCATGAGCCGCTCGTTGGCGCGAACCGCCTCCTCGAGGCGCTCGTGCTCGCGCGCTTGCGCCTTGCGCTCCGCGATGTCGCGCGCAAAGCCGACCCACATGCCGCCCGGCACGAACTTCGCGCTGACCTCGACCTCCGCCCACGTTCCGTCCTTGCGGCGCAGCCGCCACTCGCCGAAGTCGGTCGCTCCGCGCATGAGGTTCTGGCGGGCGGCGCGCAGACGGGGGCCATCCTCGGGCGGAATGAAATCGAGTATGTTCCTGCCGACGATCGCGGCCGCGCTGCAGCCGAGCAGCCGACACGCTGCCAGGTTCACGAACGTATAGCGGCCCTCCTCGTCGGCGACGAATACGGCCTCCGGGGCCAGCGCGAGCAGCGCCTCGAGCTGCGCGTACGTGGGGCCGCCGGATTCAGGCGTGCGCGAACCCTCCATGACGACGGATCGCCTCCCATGTCCGAACTCTCGGCCACGGTAAACACTACCGCAGGCGGGACCCATCCGCATTAACCGAAGACTCCGAGGCCGGGAGGGCTCGCGAGGCGCGGCTCAGAGCGGAACCGGCGCCTCGCGGCCCTCCAGGGCGGCCGGGGCCTCCGGCGGCTGCACGGCATGCACGACGGGCATGAGCATGTCGCGCAGCTCGCCGAGGCTCGAGGCCACGCGCGCGACGCCCGCGGCCCGCGCGAGCTGGCTGCCGCGCTCCGAGGCGTTGTCGGCGCCGAGCCGGGCGACCGCAAGGCCGAGCCTCGGCAGGCGCGCGCGCAGGCGCTTGACCACGTAACGCGTCGCCGTGAGCTCGCCCGGCGCGAGCGAGAGGATGCACACCGCGCTCGGTCGTTTGGTTTCGACGTATGCGATGCGCTCGCCGACGAGCTTGTCGGCCTCGAGGATCTCGAGCTCGCAGGCCACGTCCTGCAGCAGCAAATCGAGCAGCGCGAGGGCAATCTCGTCGAAGCGGTCGCGGACCGGCAGGCCGACGAGCAGCACGTTCGACTGCGGGTGCAGAGGGCGACCGCCGGTCGTCAGCGAGAGCTCGTCGATGAGCTCGCGCAGCGTCGCGACGACGACGGCCGCGTCCTCCTCGAGGATGGCGTCCGCGGCACAGTCGCGTTTGACGAGGAGCAGCGCGCCGAGCAGAAGCTCGTCGCAGGTCTCCGTAAGGCTATGTGCCGCGCGGTAGCGCTCGAGAATGTCTTCGGCCTCGTCTTCGTCACGGGCGAGCAGGCGCTGATAGAGCGACTCGTGCGGCGCGAGCGCCGGCTGTTCGCCGAGCAGCCGGTAGAGCGGCGAGAGCGCGGGAAAATAACGGGCGAGCACGACGAGGCACGCCGTGAGCGGCGTCGCGAGCACGAGTCCCACGGGCCCCCAGAGCCAGGTCCAGAAGACCGCCGCGACGATGACGGCGATGGAGGAGAGCCCGACGCTGTGGCCGTAGGCCAGGGGCTCGAGAACGTAGCCGACGAACGCCTCGATGACGACGAACAACCCGACGACGAGCAGCGACTGTTCCCAGCCCGGCGCCGTCACGACGCTGACCGCGATGGGCAGCGCGGCCGCCACGACCGGCCCGACGTACGGCACATAGCGCAGCACGGCGGCCGCAAGGCCCCATAAGGCGCTGTACGGCACGCCGATGAGATACAGCCCGAGCCAGACCGCGACGCCGACCGAAGCGTTGACGAGAAACTGCGTGAGCAGATAGCGGCTGATCATGGAGCCGACTTCGGCGATCGCCTTGGTCGTGCTCGCGAGCCCGGGCGAGCCCGTAAGGCTCACGAAGCGATTGCGCAAGTCTTCACGCTTCACGAGCATGAACATCGAGAGCAGCATGATGAGCGCGGCCGTCGCGGCGGCGTCGAAGACGGGCCCGAGCAGCTTCGCCTCGCCGAGCAGGCCGGACGAGGGGCTGATCTCGACCGGCACGGGCTTGCGGCTCGCCCCCTCCTCGCTCGAGGTGGATGAAGCACCGGGCGCGGAGGACGCGCTCGGTGCGGGCGATGCGCTCGGTGCGGCCGACGCGTTCGGCGGCTCAGCGCTGCTCTTCGAGGGATTCTGGATGTCCTTGTTGATGTCCTTGATCGTGGTTTGCACGCTCTCGAGCGCGCCGCCGCCGAGCATCGAGCGCAAGTCGGCGATTTTGGTCCTGATGTTGTGCTCGTAGGCCGGCAGCTCCTTACCGAACTGCGCGACCTGACCGCCGACGATCCAGCCGACGCTGGCGACGGCTGCAGTCGCGACGCCGGTCACGACCACGACCGAGACGACGCGATGCAGCCCGAGCCTGTCGAGGCGCACGACGAACGGCCCCAGCACGAAGCTCACGAGCGCGGCAAGCGCGACGGGAATCAGTACGACGCGGCCCCAGTACAGCAGTCCGCAGACGACGGCGAAGCTCGCGAGCCGTGCGGCGATCGAAACAGTTCGGGGCCACTCGCGCGAGTTGACGGCGGCCATCGAGGACGTTCTCCAGGAAAAAAACGGAATCTCCGTATGGAGCCCGAAGGGTGCACGTTTCATGCCATGGGCAGCGTCGCCCAGCCCCGTAGACGCAGCGAGTTGACCGCGGCGAGCGCGCACACTAGCTTCCGTGGCATGCGGCAGAGGGCAGCATGAGGACGGCTCTTTTCGGGCGCACGGGCGTCGCAGTCTCGCGCGTCGGCCAGGGGACCTGGAACCTCGAGCGCGATGACGCGCGCAGCGCCGTCGCGGCGCTCGAGGCCGGCATCGAGGCGGGCATGACGCATATCGACACGGCCGAGCTGTACGGCAGCGGGCGCGTCGAGCGGCTGCTGCGCAACGTGGTCGCGGGGCGCCGCGACGAGCTGTTCCTCGTCTCGAAGGTCATGCCGCAGAACGCCTCCTATGAAGGCACGATCGAGGCCTGCGAGCGCTCGCTGTCCCGGCTCGGCACGGAAAGGCTCGACGTCTATCTGCTGCATTGGCCCGGCAGCGTTCCGCTCGAGGAAACGATCCGGGCCTTCGAGGCCCTCGAGGCGGACGGCAAGATCGGCGCCTGGGGGGTCAGCAACTTCGACGTCGCGAATCTCGAAGCCGCCGAAACCCTGGCGGGCACGGAGCGCATCGCCTGCAATCAGGTGCTCTATCACCTCGGCGAACGTTCGATCGAGCACGCGGTCATCCCGTGGTGCATTGCGCGCGGCATCGCCGTCGTCGCCTACAGTCCTTTCGGCAGCGGCCGGTTTCCGCCGCCCGCCAGCACGGGCGGCCGGGTCCTCGAGGAAGTCGCCGCGGCGCACTCCGCGACGCCGCGTCAAGTCGCACTCGCCTTCCTCATGCGCCGCAGCGGCGCCTTCGTGATTCCCAAGGCCGCGGTCGCGGCCCATGCGCTCGAGAATGCGGGCGCCGCGGAGATCGAGCTCGCCGCCGACGAGATGCGCGCCATCGACGAGGCGTTTCCGCCGAAGAGGCGGCGCGGCCTCGCGATGCTCTGACCGGCCGCGCAGACCGGCCGAGTTTTGATACCATCGAGAGCGGATTCGGGGGGCGCGCGGCCGGCCGTGCGTCAGACACAGATCCGATCGGGATCAACCAGCGACCGGGGTGCCGCCTGCGCTCACGAGGAGCGCGGGGCGGGTGCGCCCGACCTTGAGACCACTCCTATGGCGGCCAGTACTCGAGAGAACGAAGGCCGCGGCTTCGTGTCCGCGGCCGAGCTCGCCAACCTCTTCGCCCAGACGCCGGTGCCGACCGCCGTCCTGTGCGGCCACGAGCTCGTCTTCGCGCTCGCGAATCCTGCCTTTATCGAGATCGTCGGCGGCCGGCAGCTGCTCGGGCGGCCGCTGCTCGAGGCCGTGCCCGAGATGCAGGGCCAGGGCTTCGACGCGCTCATGCGCGAAGTCGTGCATACGGGCGGGCCGCGCATCTGCCGCGAGGCACCCGTTAGAATCGAACGCCTCGGCGAGGTCGAGGAAAGCTACTTCACGTTCGTCTTCTCGCCGCTGCGTGCGCCGGGGGGCGCGATCGAAGGCGTCATCTCGACGTGCCACGACGTGACGGAGCAGGTCCGCGCGCGCGAAAGCCTGCGCGAGAGCGAGGCGCGCTATCACAACATCTTCCGAGCGGTGGACGTATCCATCTGGGAAGAGGATTTTTCCGGCGTCAAGAAGGCGCTCGACGAGCTCGCGGCAGCGGGTGTGCGCGACTTTCGCGCCTACCTTCGCGAGCATCCCGCGTTCGTGAAGCAGGCCATCGGGCTCGTCCGCATCGTCGACGTCAACGACGCGACGCTGCGCATGTTCGGGGCGCGCGACAAGCCGGAGTTCTTTGCGGCCCTGGGTAACGTCTTCGTCGACGCCAGCACGGATTGCTTTGCGGAGGAGCTCGCGGCCATCGCGCAGGGAGACAGGATCTTCGAGTCGGAAGCGGCCATGCAGACGCTTAAGGGTGAGCGGCGCGACGTTCTGTGCACGGTCGCATTTCCGCCAAGCGATCCCGAAATGCGCCACGTGCTCGTGGCGCTGACCGACATCACGGAGCGCCGCGCCTGGGAGCAGGCGCTGCGCGCAAGCGAGGAGCGCTTCCGCCACATGGCCGAGGCCCTGCGGGACGGCGACCGTCTCAAGGACGAATTCCTCGCGACGCTGTCCCACGAGCTGCGCAATCCGCTCGCGCCGCTGCGCAACTCCGTCGAGCTCCTGCGCATGACGACGGCGGCGCCGACGGCCGCCGCGCACGCGGAGAGCGCGAGCGTGCTCGACATGATGGATCGGCAGGTCAACCACCTCGTGAGGCTCGTCGACGACCTGCTCGAGATGTCGCGCGTCAGCCGGGGCACGTTCAAGCTGCGCAAGGAGCGCGTGGCCGTCGCGGCCGTCGTCGAGAACGCGATCGAGACGAGCCGCCCGCTCATCGACGCGGCCGGCCACACGCTCCAGGTCGCGCTGCCCGAGAAGCCCCTGTGGCTGCACGGCGATCCCGTGCGCCTCGCACAGATCCTCTCGAACCTGCTGAACAACGCGGCCAGATATACCGACCCGGGCGGCTCGATCCGACTCGAGGCGAAGGCTGTGGGCCGCCGCCTCACGGTCTCGATTGCGGACAACGGCTGCGGCCTCGCGCCCGAGATCGTGCCGCGTTTGTTCGAGATGTTCACGCGCGGCAGCGATGCCGCGGGCCGCGGGCAAGGCGGATTGGGCATCGGCCTCGCGCTCGCGCGCCGGCTGACGGAGATGCACGGCGGCGAGATCGAAGCGCGCAGCGCAGGCATTGGCCAGGGCAGCGAGTTCCTCGTGCGGCTGCCGCTCGCGGGCGCCTCGGCCGCCGTCGAGCCTGCCCGGGCGCGGGCGCCCTCGCCCGCGCTGCGCCGCCGCTCGATCCTCGTCGTGGACGACAACGTGGATGCGGCCGAAAGCCTGGCCATGCTGCTCGAGCTGCTCGGCGCCGAGGTCACCGTCGCGCACGGCGGCCGCGAGGCGCTCGAGGTATTCGCCCACCGTCCGGCCGATGTCGTGCTGCTCGACATCGGCATGCCCGGCATGGATGGCTACGAGGTCGCGCGGCGGCTGCGCGCGGACCATGCGGGCCGCGATCCGAAAATCGTCGCGCTCACGGGTTGGGGCCAGGAGGACGACCGCCGGCGCGCGCGCGCGGCGGGCTTCGACCACCACCTCGTGAAGCCCATCGACATCCGGGGCCTGCGGGCCCTGCTCGAGTCGCTCGAAGGCCGGTCCGGGGCAAGACTTGACGCCGGGCGGCGGCCGGGACTGTCATAGTCTGCCTGGTGCCGGGGGGAAACAGATGGCCGACGAGATCGAGCTTCGCGTCAACGGGGTGCGCCGGCGCGCCGCCCCGGCGGCGGATACGCCGCTTCTTTATGTGCTCACGAACGAGCTCGCGCTGCGCGGCCCGCGCTTCGGCTGCGGGCTCGCGCAATGCGGCGCATGCTCGGTGCTCGTCGACGGCGCGGAGAGGCGCGCCTGCGTGACGCCCGTGGCCGCCGTGGCCGGCAAGGAGATCACGACGCTCGAGGGGCTGCCCGCCTGGTACGCCGCGGCGCGCGGGCTCGGGCGCGCTCCGGCCCTGCACCCCGTGCAGCAGGCCATGCTCGAGGAGCAGGCACCGCAGTGCGGCTACTGCTACAACGGCATGATCGTCAAAGCCGCCGAGCTGCTGGCAGCGAACGCGGCGCCGACGGATGCCGAAATCCGCAAGGCCATGAATGGGCACCTGTGCCGCTGCGGCACCTACCCGCGCATCCTGGCCGCGATCCGCCGGGCCGCGGCCGCGATGCGGGAGCAGCCGGCATGACGCGCGCCGGCTCGCCCGCCGGGCACGTCGATCGGCGCGCGTTTCTGAAGGCCGGAGGCGCGCTCGTCGTCGGGTTCGGCCTCGGCCTGCGCGCCGTACCGGGCGCCGCGGCGCCGCGGGCGCGGGGCGCGGCGGCGGGTCCCCCGGACGCGAAGCAGATCGACACCTGGCTCGCGATCCATGCCGACAACACGGCGACGCTCTACATCGGCTACGTCGAGCTCGGCCAGGGCACGACGACGGCGCTGCCGCAGATCGCGGCCGAGGAGCTCGATCTCGGCCTCGATCAGATCCGGACCGAGCCCGTCGATACGAACGTGAGCCCGAATCAGGGCGGCACGTACTCGAGCGCCTCGATCGCGCGCGGCGGCCCGCAGGTCCGCACGGCCGCGGCCGAAGCGCGCCGCGCGCTGCTCGCGCTCGCGGCCGAGCAGCTCGGCGCGCCCGCCGAGCGGCTTACGGTCGAGCGCGGCGTCGTAACGGCACCCGGCACGGGCCGCAGCCTAACGTACGGCCGGCTCCTCGGCGGCAAGCTCTTCGACGTGGCGTTCACGGGCAAAGCCCCCGTCAAGAAGCCGGCCGCCTACCGGCTGGTCGGCACACGGCCGCCGCGCAAGGATCTGCCGGCCAAAGTCGCGGGCACCTATGTCTACGTGCAGCACCGGCGGCTGCCCGGCATGCTGCACGGCCGCGTCGTGCGCCCCCGCGGGCAGCGCGCGTATGGGGCCGGCGCCAAGGTACTGGCGCTCGACGAGGCTTCGATCCGCGACATCCCCGGCGCGCGCGTGCTGCGCCGCGGCGACTTCGTCGGCGTCGTCGCCCCGAAAGAGTGGGACGCGGTGCGCGCGGCCGAAAGGCTCGCCGTGAAGTGGGAGGAGACGGCGACGCTGCCGCCGTTCGCGGAGCTTCATGCTCGAATGCGGGCCGACGAGACGGACGACAAGGTCGTGCTCGAGCGCGGCAAGACGGCCGACGCGTTCGCCAAGGCGGCCCATGTGGTGTCGTTCGCGACGCGCGCGCCCTATCAGTCACACGCGACGTTTGCGCCGAACTGTGCGCTCGCCCAAGTGGACGAGGAATCGGCGCTGGTCATCTGCAGCTCTCAGGACGTTCTACAACACGCGGCGCACGCTCGCCCCGCTGCTCGGCCTTCCCGAGACCGCGATCCGCGTCGAATACTGCGACGCTTCGGGCACCTACGGTCACAGCTGCTATGACGACGCGGCCCAGGCCGCGGCACTGCTCGCGCAGCTCGCGGGCGCGCCCGTGCGCGTGCAGTTCATGCGCTGGGACGAGCTTGGCTGGGACCCGTACGGCCCCGCACACGTCGGCGAAGTGCGCGCGGCCGCCGACGCGAACGGCCGGCTCGTCGCCTACGAGTATCACGGCTGGCACCACAACTGGAGCCTCATCGAGACCTCGCAGCAGCTCGCGCTCGGCACGGCGCCGGCCGAGTGGGCCTTTCTCGTCTCGCAGCAGGTCAGCCCGGCGAACTGCGGCGCCATGTACGCGCTCGAGAACATCCGGCTCGTGAACCATCGGCTCAAAACGGCCAAGTATCTGCGCGCGGCCTGGCTGCGCTCGCCGCTCGATCTCGCGTTGTCGTTCACGTCGGAGCAGGCCATCGACGCGCTCGCACACGGCCTCGGCGCCGACCCTTACGAATTCCGGCGCCGCAACATCGCCGACGCCCGCTGGCGCGGGGTGCTCGACGCGGCCGCCAAGGCGGCGAACTGGACGCCGCAGCGGGGAGGCGCGGCAAGCTCCGCCGCGGCCTCGGGCGACGTCGTGCGCGGCCGCGGCATCGGGCTCGGCACGCACCTCGCCTCCTGGGGCGGAGCCGTGGCCGACGTTGAAGTGAACAAAACCACGGGGCGGGTCAAGGTCACGCATCTGTACGGCGCGATCGACGCGGGGCAGGTCGTCAACGTCGGCAACGTCGAAGCTCAGATTCAGGGTCAGCTCGTGCAGACCGCGAGCCGCATGCTGTTCGAGGAGGTGACCTTCGACGAGCACGGCGTCACGAGCCTCGACTGGAACGGCTACCGCGTCCTGCGTTTCGAGGACTGTCCCGAGGTGACGCCGGTCGTCGTGCAGCGGCTCGAAGAGCGGCCCTCCGGGGCCGGCGAGGAGGTCATGGCGGCCGGCGCGGCCGCCATCGCGAACGCCTTTTTCGACGCAACGGGCGTGCGTATGCGTGAATTCCCGTTCACGCCCGAGCGGGTCAAGGCCGCCCTGGGGGGCTAGGAATTTTCGGCGCGCGGTCGAAGCAGACCGCGAAGCTCCTCGAACGCCACGGGTTTCTCGAGATAGTGGTCGAAGCCGAGCCCGCGCCAGTCCACCTCCGACTCGCGCCGGCCGGATAGGCAGATGAAGCGGGCGCCCGCGAACGGAGACCGGCGCGTCAGCGCCCGCAGGACCTCCCCGCCCGACATGTGCGGCAAGCCGAGATCGAGCACGACCACGTCGAACGCCGCGTCGCCCGCCGCGGCCTCGAGCGCCGCGCGGCCGTCCGCGGCCATGACGACCTCGTGCCCGGCCTTCTCCATGAGCAGGCGCATGAGCGTCCCCGCGTCGGCATTGTCCTCCACGAGCAGGATACGGCACGCGCCGGCGGCGTTCGCGCTGGGACGCTCCGCCCGCCGCGCCGCGAGCGCCTTCCGGTCCATGTCCTCGGTGTAGCGGGCCACGGTGTTCACGAGCGTCTCGCGCTCGAGGGGCTTGCTCAGATAGTCGTCGCAGCCGCACTCGAGGCACTTGCGCTCGTCCTCCTTCATCGCGTTGGCCGTCAGCGCGATGACGGGCCCTTCGTAGCCCCGGCGCCGAAGCTCCCGGGCGGCGGCGTAGCCGTCGAGCACCGGCATCTGCATATCGAGCACGATCGCGTCGAAGTGCCGCCCCGACCCTCTCGCCGCCTCGACCTCGTCGAGCGCTTTGGCCCCGTCCACGGCGCACACGACCTCGGCTCCGGCCTCCTCGAGCATGTGCTGAGCGAGATGGCGCATTTCGCGGCGGTCGTCCACGACGAGCACGCGGCAATGCAGGGAGCGCAGCGCCTCCCGGCGGGCCGCGGCGGGCAGCTGCGTGCGCTTCGGATCGAACAGCGGGACACCGAGCAGCGAGCCCGTCGCGATCGTCAGCCGGAACCGCGTGCCCCGGCCTTCGGCGCTCGTCACCTCGATGTCGCCGCCGAGCATGCGCGCGAGGGCCTTGGAGATCGAAAGGCCGAGGCCGCTGCCGCCGAAACGGCGCGTGACGGAGCTGTCACCCTGGGAAAAGGGCTTGAAGAGGCGGTGCAGCGTCTGTTCGGGAATGCCGATCCCCGTGTCCACGACCTCGATCTCGAGGCACGACTCTGCCGCGATGAGCCTCAGAGCGACCCGCACTTCCCCCCGCTCCGTAAATTTGACGGCGTTTTCGATGAGGTTGATGAGGATCTGCCGGAGCCGCGTCGGGTCCGTCTCCACGGTCTCGGGCAGCTCGCCCTCGAACTCGACCTCCAGCCGCAGCCCCTTCTCGGCCGCGCGCAGCTTCATGAGCGACTGCACTTCGAGCACGAGCATGTCCGGCCGCACGCGCTGGCGCACGATCTCCAGCCGGCCGGCCTCGATTCGCGAGAGGTCGAGGATATCGTCGATGATCTCGAGCAGGTAACGGCCGCTCGAGCGAATCGTATCGAGACTTTGGAGATCGTCGGGGTCGACGAGCTGGGCGCTCAGAATCTCCGCGTAACCCAGGATCGCCGACATAGGCGTGCGGATCTCGTGGCTCATGTTGGCGAGGAACTCGCTTTTCGCGCGGTCCGCCGCTTCCGCGCGCCGCCGAGCCTCGCGCAGCTCCATCTCCGCCTGCTTGAGCTCCGTGATGTCGTGCACGATGCCGTGCCAGACGCAGCTTCCGTCCGGTTCCTGCATCGGCGTCGAGAACGCCTCGAGCCAGATCTCCCCCTTCTCCGGATGGAGGTAACGGAACTGTGCGTGCCACATCGACGAATTGCGCATCGAGGCTTCCATGAGCTCGACCGTGCGCGGGCGATCCTCGGGATGCACGCGCTCGTAGAGGACCGAGGCGTCCTCGCGCACGTCGCCGGGCCCGATGCCGTAGACCTCGTGCATGTGCGGCGCCGAATAAGGCATGGAGATGCGACCGTCCGGGGCGCGGCGCAGCGAGAAGATGACCCCCGGAGTCGCCTCGGCGATGCGGCGCAGCTGCGCCGCGACGCGCAGCTTCTCCGCGTCGGCCTCCTGGGCCGCGCGTTCGGCGCGCTTTTGCCGGTCGATGTCCGCGATCACGCCGAACATGCGAACCGGCCGGCCGTCGCTGCCGTACTTGAAGCGCCCGCGCGCCTGCACCCAATGCGTCTCGCCGTTGGGCCAGACGACGCGGTATTCGGCCTCGTAGTCGCGGCGTTCGCGGGCGGCGGCCCGCATCTCCTCGATCTGCCCCCGCACGTCGTCCGGGTGCAGCCGTCTGCGGAACGCGCGATAGCTGGGCGCGACCGAATGGGCCTCGTAGCCGAGCAGCGCATAGTGGCCTTCCGACCACTCGATGCGGCCTTCCGGAATCATCCACTCCCAAGTGCCCATACGGCCGGCCGCGAGCGCGCTGCGGAGGCGTTCCTCGCTGTCGAGCAGCGCGCGTTCGTTCGCCCGCCGCTCGGTGACGTTCTTCGACGACGCCGCTGAACCCCGCGAGGCCCCCGTCGGCGTCGAACAACGGCGAGTAGCTCGCAACCTGGACCCGTTCGGCGCCGGAATCGGCGAGCGTCGCGCCGCGGACCTCGTGCTTGAGCACGGGCGCGCGGGTGACCGCGACCTGCCGCAGCAAGGCCTCGATCTGCTCGGCGAGCCCCGGCACGATCTCGCGAACGGTCTTGCCGAGGTGCGCCTCGGCCCCGAGGCCATTGAGCGCCGCCATCTGCTCGTTGACGCGCAGGCAGCGGAAATCGGTATCGAGCACCCAAAGGCCGATGGGGGCCGTGCGGTACAGGGAGGCGATCTCGTCGTGGCGGCGGCGCAGCTCGGCCTCGCTCTCGGCCAACGCCCGCTCCGCGCCCTTGCGCCGAATCGCCTCCGCGAGTATGTGCGCTACGGCGTCGACGAAGTGAACGTCGTCCTCGGTGAAGGTCACTTCCCGCCGGGTATGGATGCCCAGGACGCCATAGGGATCCGCAGGCCCGCGGATGATCGTGCTGATGCCGCTCACGACACCGTGCTCCGTCAGCAGCATGGGCCCGCTGAAGCGCCCGTCCGTCGCGAGATTGCGCACGACGACGGGCTCGTTCTGCCGCAGGGTAAAGCTTGCCTGCGAGCTCGTGCCGTCCTCGATGACGAGCTTGCCGACGATACCCTCCCGCCAGCCGTAACCGGCGCGCATGAGCAGTGACCGGCCGCCGGGCTGCACCTCGAGCACCTTGACGAAGTCCGCGTCGAAGACACGGCGCACGGAATCGACGACGGCGTCGAGCAGTCTCTCGAGATCGCCTTCGACGAGCGCTCGTTGTCCGAGCTCGGCGAGCGCCTTCTGCTGCCGCTCGCGCCGGCGCAATTGCTCGGTGGTCCGGTGCAGATCCGTCACGTCCGAGAATGTGAGCACGACGCCCTGGATGCGGTCGTCGTGAGTGCGATACGGCAGGATTCGGCGCTGATATATGCGCCCGCGGTTCGAGCTGCGGACATGGCGCTCGCGGGGCTGCAGATCCTCGAGCACGGCGCGCGCGTCAGCCGGCCAGTGCGGATCGCCGACGCTCGTCGTGATATCGGTCAGCGGCCTGCCCACGTCCGATTCGATGAGGCTGAACAGCTGCGTGCTCGTGGGCGTGAAGCGGCGGATGCAGCCGTCCGTATCGAGAAAGATGGTCGGCACACTGCTGCTCGTCAGCAGGTTGTTGAGGTCGTTCGAGGTGTTTTGCAGCTCGGCGACCTTGGTCTCGAGCTGCTGGTTCAAAGTCGTGAGCTCCTCGTTCAGGGATTGGAGCTCTTCCTTCGAGGTCTCGAGCTCCTCGTTGCCCGACTGGAGCTCCTCGTTCATCGAGATCGCTTCCTCGTTCGAGGCTTTGAGCGCGTCGTTGGCCGCCTCGAGATCCTCGATCGTGGTGGAGAGCTCCTCGCGGGTCGTCGCGAGCTCGAGCTGCAGCTCGCGGACCATGACGGCGTCGGCGGGCGCGCTCGCCAACTCATCGCGCGGGCGCGCTGCGCCGGCTTCGCCCGAGACTCGGCGCGCGTCGAGCGGGGCGAAGCTGATCAGCAGCATGGCATCGTCCTCGGTGCCGCCTTCGAGCCGGCGCAGCGTGACCTCGCAGCGGCCATAGCGGCCGTCGCGCAACACCCTGCTCTCGACCTTGACGACGCCGCCGGCCTCGCGCACGCGCTGCAGCCCGAAGCGCAGCTTCGTGCGCAGCCCTTCCCGCACGAGGCTCGTGATCTCCGGAAAGTCGGGCGGGACCTCGCCCACGGCGAGCTGCAGATACGGATCGACGGCGCCGTGCAGGTACACGAGACGGTCCTGCCCGTTGACGACCGCGATCCCGCGGTCGAGCTCCTTGAGCAGCTGACGCTGGACCCTGGCAGCGATGTCGCGGCCGCGGCCGACCTGACGGCCGAGGACCGACAACCCGAGCGCGCGCATCGCGGGAGCATTGGGGCCGGCCTCGCCGATATGCTCGAACAGCTGCGCGGAGCGCGCCGCCGTGCGCCTGAAGATGCGGTACCTTTTCGATACCGGTGCGAAGAAATCCTTGGCCGCGCCGACCGTCTCGGACGAGCCGAGGAACAGATGCCCGCCTTCCTTGAGGGCGTACTGAAACACGGCCATTACCCGCTGCTGAGCGGCCGGCTCTAGATAAATCAGGAGGTTGCGGCAAGTGACGAGGTCGAGCTTCGAGAAGGGCGGCTGCGCGAGCACGTTCTGCTCGGCGAACACGACGGCCTCGCGCAGCGCCTTGGTCACGCGATAGTGATCGCCTGCCTTTTCGAAGAACCGGTGCCGGCGCGCGGCCGGGACATCGTTCTCTATGGACTGCGGATATCGGCCCGCGCGCGCCGCCTCGAGCGCCTCCTCCGCCACGTCGGTGGCGAAGATCTGCAGGCGGCAGTGTTTGCCCGCAGCGTCGATCGCCTCGAAGAACAGCATCGCGAGCGAGTAGGCTTCCTCGCCCGTCGCGCAGCCCGAGATCCATGCCCGCAGGGCCCCGTCCTCTGCAGCCCCCGCGACGAGGGGTGCGATGACGCGCTTCGCGAGCGCCTCCCACGCCTGCGGGTCGCGGAAAAACCGCGTCACGCCGATGAGCAGGTCGGTGCGCAGGGCCTCTACCTCGTGCCTGTGGCCGCGGAGCAGCTCTACGTAATCGGCCAGATTTTCTATCTGGTGCAGGCTCATGCGTCTGTGCACGCGCCGCCAGAGCGTGTTCTTGCGATAGCGCCTGAAGTCGTGCCCGGTCTCGTGACGGAGCAGCTCGGTGACAGGCAGCAGGTCTTCCTCCTCGCGCTGCTCTTCGGCTTCGGCGCCTGCCGGCGTGATCAGATAGGAGTGGCGGACGTAGGCCAAGATCCGGGCGGGCATGCGCCGCACCGGCAGCACGAGATCGACGGGCACGGACTCGAGCGCGGACCGGACCATGCCGTCGTGACTCGCTTGCCGAGGCTCCTGCACGATGGTCAGCCCGCCGGCCTGCTTGATCTCCCTGAACCCCGCCGTCCCGTCGCTCCCGGTTCCCGAGAGCAGGATGCCGATGGAGCGCTCGTGAGCGTCCGCCGCGAGGGATTTGAAAAATCGGTCCACCGTATTGCGCGGCCTGCGGCGCTTCGGCGTCTGCGGCCGCAGCACGCCGCCGCGGACGGTCAGCGCCGTATTGGGCTGGATGACGTAGATCTTGCCGCCTTCGATGGGCAGCTCGGCGGTGACCGGGACGACGGGCCATGGCGTCTTCTCGCCGATGATCTCCGCGAGGGCACTCTCGCGCCGCGGATCGAGGTGCTGTATCACGACGAAGGCGACCGCCGGCTCGACGGCCATGGCCGCGAACAGCTCGACCAAGGCGGGAAGACCCCCCGCCGAGGCGCCGACTCCGACCGTGACGGGGCGTCCGGCTGCGCCGGCCGAATTCGATTCGCTAATGCGAGGCGCGGCCGAGCCGCCGCTCGCGGAGATCTCCTCGCTCAAGAAACAATGCCCTGATAGCCGACTGGTCTTTTGCGCTGTCTTATGCGCTCGGCATTCTCGCGATGCCTTCCGCCATGGTAGCAGCCCGAGGCAAGGAGGTCAGGACGTCCCGGCCGCGGGGCCGCGCGACTCGCGGCCTCGGCGGTGTCCCGAGCCCAATCGGCCGGGCGAAGCCGACCTCGCGCCCGGGCGCGCGCCGCCCTCACGCGCTGCGGGCCGATGGAGCCCGCCCATCGGAGCCGGACGCGTCCGCCGCGCCGCTAGTGCGGCGCGCGCTTCAGCTTCTGCACGGTCTCCCCGTAGTAGTCGACCATGGCGCGGTTCAACGCTTTCGGCACGCAATTGTTCTTGTTCTCTTTGTCGATCACGAGGTACTTCATGCGCCGGTCCGTGGGATGACGCTCGTACTTGATGACGCCGACGTTGCCGCCTTCCCTGGTCAGCGACCACACGACACGTGACGCTGTCGAGAACGGCATGTTGAGCTTCTTGACCAGCGACACGAGCGTATGAGGCTGCCCGTCCGTCTCCGCCACCAGCACTTCGAGCGCAACGAGGTACTGCGCCAGAGTGATGTGCGGATAATTCTCATAAATGCATTCCAGCGCGGCGAGCATCGCTCGACGCACCCCCTCGGCGTCGAAATCGCGCGCCGCATCCGCCGGTGGTTTCTTCCTGGACCGAGGTCTTTTCTTCAACGCAGTAGCCATGATTAACCCGTTATCGTATGCAAGTATCAAAAGACGTGAGTCAGTGCGATGCTTCTGTCCCTGCAAAATGTGTGCAAAAAGAGCATGCACGAGAAATTAAGTTCCAGTGTCCGGACGCTCGGGGGAGTAGGCTATGCGTAGAAACCCCGAGTCTTACGTATGGAGAAACGCCATGCCCGGGATCGTTGATAATCCGGCGAGGCCGAGCATGCGCATCGATACTCACGCCGCTACGCCCGGCCGCGTGTCGATGCACACGAGAGCGCAGGGCGGCGGGCGGGATCGGCCGCGCGGCCGCCCGGAACCCGCGCTGGGGCAGCGCGCTTATCCCGGGAAATACTGATAGAGCCGCGGCCTTCCAAGGCATATAGTTTTCCTCATGCAAGTGCCGATCGAAATCCGCTTTCACAACATGGACCGCTCGGCGGCCGTCGAAGACGACATTCGCGAGCGCGTCGCGAAGCTCGAGCGCTTCGCGGAAGACATCGTGAGCTGCCGCGTCAGCGTCGAGGCGCCCCACCGGCACCACCGGCAGGGCAAGACCTACCACGTGGCCGTCGACATCCGTGTCCCGGGCGGCGAGATCGTCGCGAGCCGCGATCCCGGGGCCGATCATGCCCACGAGGACGTGTATGTCGCGATCCGCGACGCGTTCAACGCCGCCCGCCGGCAGCTTCAGGACCATGTCCGCGCGCGCCGCGGCGAGATCAAGGCTCACGAGGTTCCGCCGCATGGCACCATTACCGCCCTTCACGCGGACCAGAACTTCGGCTGGATCACCACGTCCGACGGCCGGGAGGTCTACTTCCACCGGAACAGCGTGACCAATACCGATTTCGATAATTTAGAAACCGGATCCGAAGTAAGGTTCAATGAAGAGGACGGCGACGAGGGTCCCAAGGCGACGATGGTGCACGTCGTAGGGAAGCCGTATCCGCCGTCTGCCTAAGCCCGATGAGGCCCCAGGGCCCGCGGCGCAAACCGCGAGGCCGGGAGCTCAACTGCCGCGCTCGCGCTCGTAGGCCTTGACCAGCGCTGTGCCGATCGACGCGATCAGCATTCCGCTCGCTCCAAATACGAACAGCCACACGCCGGTCTCCTTCGTCTGCTTCCAAAAGAAGAGGATGCTGCCGACCAGGAAGCTCGTATTGCCGATGATTCCCAGAATCGTGTGAACCCATTCGTAATCGTGGAAGAGTTTCCTAAGCGCCCTATACACCTTCGCTTTTCACCCGCTGCTTCCGAATACAGAAACGTCGAGGACCGGAGCAAACGCGCGCGGCGCCACGCTCAATCGTCGCCCTCGCGCACGCTGCCGCCGTCCTTGATCTCGATCTTTGTTGCAACGATGATGCCCGTCGAGTCGGCCGTGCCTTCGACTTGAACCTTGACGTCGAGCGCGAGGCCCGCTTCGCTGCCGCCTTCGTAGACGGTGCCCGGGTTCGTCGTAACGCCGTGGCCGGCCACTTCGAAGTCCTTCGGCGACGCGAAGCGCGTGATCAACCCTTCGATTTCCAGGCCTTCCCCTTCGCGCTCCTGGAAGCGCTCGGCCAGCTTCGCGACACTGTCCGCGACGAGGGCACCGTCGGCCGCGAGGCTGCGGCCCTCGACCCTGACGCGATCCCCGTCGCTCGGGCCGCCCGAGGCGAAGCCTTCGACGAGAGCGGCCGCACTGTAATCGACCGTGAGCCCGCCGAGGACGAACCTCAAGCCCGCCGAATCGAGCGCGGCGACGCGCCCGACGACGCGCATCATCCCCGGGGCCGCGTCGCGGGCGATCCAGGTCGCGCGAATGGCACCCGACGGCGCGGCGAGCCCGCTGACCCGGACGAAGTCGCCGACCGCGACCCCCGCGAGTCCGGTGCCCGCGATGCCGGCGCCGAATACGGTGTCGGAATCGATCGCAACCTGCTGCCCGAGCACGACGAGCGTGCCCGCCGCCGCGTCGATCGACTGGACGGGCCCGACGACGTCGAGATCAAGCTGCACCGAATCAGCCACGCCGTCGGCGCCGTTCGAATCGACGGTGCCCATGACCGTCACGACCTGCCCGACCGCGAGGTCGGCCTGGGTCGACGGCGCGCCGTCGACGTCGATCTGCGCCGTCGTGAGGCTGTAGTGCCGGCCGTTGACGATGACGCTGCCGAAACCCTGTATCGGCCCCTGCGTGACGACCGGCGAACGTGCGCCGCTCCCGTCGATGCCGGCGCTCAGGTTGGAGCCGCCGCTGCAGGCGAACAGCAAGGCGGCGATCACGGCGATCCCGATCGCTCCCGTCAGACTTGGTCTCATCGCTTCAATCCCCCAGGCGGCCGAAGCCGTCAGTCGTCCATGATCAGATAGACGCCGACTCCGAGCCGCGTCCTCCGTTCCTCGGGCTCCGCTGTTTCGTGCGCGGTCAGCCAGGCATCCGCGTCCTCGAGCAACTGCATGCCGCGCGACTCGACGAAGGCCTGAAAGGCCTGCCGCGCCCCGCGGCGCACGTGCAGGTTCGAGGCGCGGCGCTCGAAGCGCGGCCGCCTTCCTTCGCCGAGCTGGTTTTCGGTGATCGTATGCGCCACGTCGGCGATTACGCTGCCCGTTCGCACCACGCTGTCGAGCGCGAGGCCGGCCGGCACGAAGTGCCGCGTCAGCGCGCGCAATCGGCCGCCGGGTGTCTCCCGCACGGCGCCGACGCGCTTGAGCTCCTTGAGCATGGCGGTCGGCGGGATGTCGGGCGCATAGCGCTTGAGCAGCGCCTCGAAGCTCCGCTTGCCCTGCGGCGCCAGCAGCCGCGGCCTGCCCTGCGCGTCGGCGAACTCGAGATCCTGATGCCAGCCCGAAAGCACGCGGGTCGCGCGATTGATGCGCTCGAGCTCGGCGAAACGTTCCTGCCCGCCCTCCTCCGCGAGGCGGCGCACGCGCGCGACTTCGCGGCGGCTGAGACCGGTCAGAATCGCGATGCGCGAGGCGTTGGCCGGGCGGCCGTGCTTGCCGTAATCGGCTGCCGCGGTCTCGACGTAGACGAGCTTGAGCAGCTCGGCAAGCTCTTTCCACGTGACGCCGCAGCGCAGCAGCAGCCGCGCGAGCGGACGCATGAGCATCGTGAAGGCGGTGAAGGCGGCGCGCTTGAGCTCGTCGTTCAAGGCTTGCCGCCCGCAGCGGCCGCCCCGAAACCGGGCCAGGACGGGCCGCGGTCCCAGCGCTCGTATTCCGCGACGCCGCCGTCGACGTCCACGACGCGGATGCTTGGCAGAGGTTCCTGAGACATGAGGCGCAGTTGATCCAGAGTCACGCGCGCGGCGAGCTCGGACCGCATCGCGACGGGCGTCGGGTAAGGGTGTGCCGCAGCCGGCTCGGGAACGCGCTCGGCCCACGGGCGCAGCTCGAGCTCCATCCATTCGCCGCGCAGGCGCAAGTATAGCGCCCGCGGCGGGGACGCCCGCGGCGCCAGGTAGCCGCGGTCGAGCGTCGTCCCGGCCCCGACCCAGAGGAAGTACTCGTGCACGCCCTGGCGGTCCGTCTCGACGGGGCCGAGATAGAGGTAGTCCCGGCCGCTGACCGAATAGCCGCGCTCGCTGTGCGCGTACACGACCGGCGCCCGCGCGCGGGAGACGGTGATACCCGAGGCCTCGTCGAGGAACTGGATCGGGCCGTCGCCGGCCGCTGCGGGGACCGGCGCGCGGGCTGTGCCGTTGGCGCAGGCTGCGAGGCAGGCGGCGAGGCAGGCGGCGATCGCGAGCCGCGCGAGCCGCGCGGGCCGGCGCCGCGGCCGGCCGCTACCCGCGATCATCTTCGCCGCCAGTCGGCGGTTCCGCGCGGACATGTCAGAAATCCGCCCGGTAGCCGACGTTCAGATAGTTGCCGTGCGTCACGACCGAATCCCCGGACTGCGTGCGCGTAATCTGATTGCGGCCGACCTCGAGCTCGAGCCGGTAGCGCCGCCGCAGGTTCATGAGCAGGCGCAGCGAAGGGCTCAGTGTCTCGCGGCGGCGGCCGTCGCCGCGCGCGGTCCAAATCGAGTACGAGACCCTGGGGTCGAGCCGCAGCGAGCGGCCGATCGCAAACCGCGTATCCCACGTCGCAACATCCGTCGTGAACGTGTCCGCCTGGCCGTAGCGAAGATCGAGCAGGCTAACGTCCCGGCCGCCGAAGAGGCCCGAGGCGACGAGGCTCGTCGAATAGAAGATCTGCGTCCCCATGTCCGGGACTGCCGGGACGCCGGCCGATGCCACCGTGCCGCCGTACTGAGAGGAGGTCACGTCGGCGTTGAGCTGGAACCGTTGCCCGAAGGGCGTCGAGATACCGAGCGTCACCGTCTTGCTCTCGGCCGTGCGGTCAATGGCGAGCTGACGGATCTGCTCTTCGGTGTACGTCTGCATCAGCTCGTCTACGCTCGTGACGGCTTGGCCGATCAGCGCGTTGCGGGTCGTGAGAAAGGGACTGGTCTGCAGATCGACGAGGGCCGTCAGGGTCGCGCGGCCGCGCAGGCGCCAGGTGCCGAGCGCGAGCACCGTGTTGAGCTTCGAGTAGCCGAGATCGTAGTCGACGATCGTATTGAGGCTGCGCCGGTCGCCGAGGTAAGCGACCTCGAACCCGGCGGCGCGGCGATCCTCGACCGGGCCGATCGTCTGCGTATTGAGGAACGCGCTCAAGTTCCAGGCCCCGCCGATCTTGTCGAAATCCACGGCGACGCCCTGGAAGCGGCGGCTGGAGCTCAGCGAATCGAACGGGGATTCGACGGGAGAGCCCGCCGTCACGTGGACGCTGCGGTTCGGCGCCCAGTTGTAGGCGAAGTGCGCACCGTCGAAGCGGCCGAGCACGCCCCAGTGGTGCAACGACTGGCGCCCGAAGCGCAGCGACCAGCCGCCTTCGGAAGCGCCCACGTCGAAGTAGGCGTAGTAGAGCCGGCTCCGATCGCCGGCGCCGTTCAGGCTCGAGCCCTGCACGGGGCTCATGAGGTCGTAGAAATGATCGACCGAGAGGCGGCTGCCGTACGTGAGCTTGCCGCCCGTGCGCGAGACGTTGAGATCGAAGTCGCTGACGAGCGCCGAGAGCGTGACGATCTCGTTCGAGGCCGGGTCGAGCTGATCGACGTTGCGCTCATAGTATTGAGAGACGCCTGTGTCCACGTTCCAGCGCGGGGTTCTGCCCTCGATGTCCGCGGCGCCCGCGAGGCCGCGCCGCGGCGGGCGGCCGCGCCCCGAGAGGCCGGCGCCGGGCGTCGGCGAGGCGGCCGAGGCCCGCGCCGAAGAGCCGGTCGCGACACCGCTTGCGGCCGTGCCGCCGGCGCCGGATGCCGCGGCGGCTTCGCCGGCCGTCACGAGCCCGACGAGGCGCTGGCGCACGCGCGGCGCGCCCGGTGCCGAAGGGTAGCGATCGAGGAACGCGCGGTACTCCGCCTGCGCCTGCTCGGGGCGGCCGCTCTTCTCGAACGCCACGCCGAGCAACTCGCGGGCATCCGCGGCACGCGGCGGCGGCGCGGCCAGCAACTGTGTGTAGAGCGCAATCGCATGGGGGAAGTCCCCGTCGAGCGTGGCGTTGCGAGCCTGGTCGAAGAGCTCGGCCGCGCGGGCTGCGGTCAGCGGCTCGGCCGGCGTCGGCGCCGGCGTCGCCGGCGGCAGTGCACCGGCGGGCGATGCGAGCGTCAGCGGCGGCGAGACCGGCGCGGCCGCCTCGGCCGGCCCGACCGGCTGGGCGGAGCCTGCCGCAGCGCCCGCGGCGCGAGCCGTTTCGAGGAGCGGAGCCGGGCTGCCGCCTGAAGCGCCGACCGCGCGAACCTCGTCGGGCTCGGCGCGGCCGATCCATGCTTTCGGATAACGCGCGCGCAGCGGCGCAAGCGCCTCGCCCGCGTCCGCTTCCGTCGCGAAGAAGCCGACGCGCAGCCGGTGCCAGATCATCCCGTCGACGTCGATGTCCGAGACGTATGCCCGCGTCCCGCCCGGTACGGAAAGCGCGGCGAGCGTCCCGGGAGCAGGCGCCGTCCGCGTCGACTGCAGGTTCACGATGTAGTCGGCCGTGGTCGCGGGCGCGGCGACGTGCAGGCTCAGGGGCGCGCGGCCGGAACGTGCGGCGGGCGCGGATTCGGTCGGGGCGCCCGCGGATGGCGGCGCGGACACAGGGGCTGCCGGGCTCGAGGGGCGAGTCACGATCGCGGGCGGCGTGGCATCAGGCACGCGCGCGGCGGCATCCGCCGAGCCCAGCCGGACAATGACTTCCAGCGAGCGCAGGTCCGCCCGCTGCGCCGTGCGGTAATCGACGCGCCCATCGAAGTGCAGAACGAGGACGTTCTCGCCGACGCCCAACGACTGATAGTCCACCTCCGCGAGTCCGGCCAGCGCGCCGCCCGCCGGCTCGTACGCCTCGCTGGCCAAGGCGTCCGCCGCGAGGCGGCTGCAGTCGTCTACCGGCTTCAAGTGCAGCTCGATGACGCTGCCCGCATCGGTGGCCAGGTCCGACGCGAGGCGCATCGGACACCCGAGGTCGATTTGAATCGTGGCCTCGCCGCCGCTGCGCGAGAGGAGGATGTCCTCCACGTACCGGCCCGCAGCCCGGGCCGGACCTGGGGCGCCGAGGACGACGGCGAGGACGAGACCCGCGGCGCCCGCGGCGCCCGGCGGCATGCACCTACCAGCCACGGGAGGTCACGCTGTGGTGGGTGCGCGTCCCGCCGTGGCAGGTGCCGGCGCAATTTCGGTTCTCCGAGACGGTCGCGCCGTCGTGCTCGCCCGGGCGATAGTCGCCCGCATGGCAGGCCGCGCAATCGGGCGCATAGGCCGGGAAAGGCCAGGGGACGGCCTGCGCGTTCGTCGTATGGCAATCCGTGCAGACGAGGCTCACGCGGTGATCGCCGGGATAGGTCGCGGCCGTATGCGTGAACATCGTGGGTGTCCAGGCCGTGGTCATGTGGCAGGTGTCGCATTCGAGCGTCGTCATGAAGTGGCTGGCGCCCGTCCCCGTCGCCGTCGTGCCGTTGTGGCAGCTCGAGCACGTGCCGGGCTGCACCGTGCTGTGATCGAAGGTCGCGGGCGTCCAGGCTTTCGTCGTATGGCACAGGTCGCACTCGGCCGTCGTCGGCAGGTGCGTCGCGCTCTTGCCCGTCGCCGTCGTGCCGTTGTGGCAGCTCGAGCACGTGCCGGGCTGCACCGTGCTGTGATCGAAGGTCGCGGGCGTCCAGGCTTTCGTCGTATGGCACAGGTCGCACTCGGCCGTCGTCGGCAAGTGCATCGCGTTCTTGCCCGTCGCCGTCGTGCCGTTGTGGCAGCTCGAGCACGCGCCGAGGACCTGCGTGTGGTCGACGCGCGCGGGTGCGAACGAGACGGTCGTGTGGCAGTCCTCGCACACGTTCGTCGTGTTGATGTGCGTCGCGTTCTTACCCGTCGCCTCGACGCCGTTGTGGCAGCTCACGCAATTGCCCATCACATTCGCATGATCGAAGCGAGCGGTCGTCCACGAGGTCGTCGTGTGGCAGGCGTTGCACTCGAGCTGCGTCGCGACGTGGCCCGGCGGTTTGCCGGGGCTCTGCACGTTGTTGTGGCAGCTCGAGCAGCTGCCGTAGACCGAGTCGTGATTCATCTCGACGAGCGGCAGCCAGGAGCGCGTCCGGTGGCAGTCCTCGCAGAAGTCGGTGCTGAGAACGTGATCGACGGGCTTGGCCGTGGCGCGGATACGCCCACCCTGCGAATGGCACGACACGCAGTCCCGCGGCGTTCCTTGGAAAACGCCGTCCACGTGGCAGGACTCGCAGTCCGTCGTCGCGTGCGCGCCATCGAGCCTGAAACCCGTCGTGAAGTGGTCGAAGCTCGACTTGAAGCTAGATTGAGCGCGCGCTGCGGAAGGCAATACGGCGCCGAGCATGACGGCAGCCATACAGACTGCCGCCGCGATCCATCGCCGCCTGGCGGTCCCTACGCTCTTCATCGGAGCCTCCGCAGCGCCTTGAACGATTCCGTCGTATGGCAGCGCGCGCAGTCGCGACCGAACTCGCCGTGGTGAACGTCGTCGCCGCGGTGACAGCTTGCGCAGTCCTTCGGCAACGCCGCCGCGCCCTCGAGCGGCTGCCGGTGACAGCCGAGGCAATCCGCCTTCGCGTGCGCGCCGTCGAGCGCGAATCCCGTCGTAGAGTGGTCGAAGATCCAGAGCTTCCAACCGTTCGGATTGTGGCAAAGCCCGCAGTTCGTCCCGAGGCGCTTCGCGTGGGCATCGTCCTTGGCGTGACAGTCCACGCACTGCTGCGGCGTCCCGCGATAGGCTTTGGTCGCGTGACAGTCGCCGCAGCCGATCGCCGCATGGCGGCCGAGGAGCGGGAAAGCCGTGAGGTCGTGGTCGAAGCGCACGTGCTCCTTGAAGCTCGACTCGGCGTGGCAGCCGGCGCAATCCGCGCCGAGGCTGCCTTCGTGCGGGTCGTCCTTGCGGTGGCAGTCGATGCATTTCGTGCCGAGCTTCGCTACGGCCGCCGGCTGCATGTGGCAATCCTTGCATTTCAGCGCCGCGTGCGCGCCCACGAGCGCGAAATGGGCGTCGCGGGCGTGGTCGAAGCTCACGTCCTTCCATTTCGTCGCGCGGTGGCAGTCCTCGCACTGCTCGCCGTTGACGCCCTTGTGAACGTCGTCTTTCCGGTGGCAGTCGCTGCACACGCGCGGCGACTTGCGCGCGAGCTTGTCGCCCGTATGGCAGGCCGCGCAGACGAGGCCGCCGTGACCGCCGGTCAAAGCGAACCGGCTCGCCGCAAAGTGATCGAAATGCACGTCGGACCACTTCACGGTCGTATGGCAGTCTTCGCACGCGCTGCCGTTCGTGCCTTTGTGCTTGTCATCGGCACGGTGGCATGCCACGCACTGCTCGCTCGTGTTCGCATAGTGCTCGTCGGCGTGGCAGCCGGCGCAATGGACGGCGGCATGGGCGCCCGTGAGCCGGTAGCGCGTCTTTGCGAAGTGATCGAACCGGGCCGCCTTCCATCCCGTGTCGGTGTGGCAGTCCGCGCACTGCCGACCGAGGTTGCCGCGGTGACGGTCGTCCTTCGCGTGGCAAGCGACGCAGTCGGACTTCGCCTCGTGAAACGCCTTGCCCTCCGCGTGACAGTTCGCGCACGCAACGCCGACGTGGCGCCCGTGCAGCGGGAAGTCGGTCAGCGAGTGATCGAACGTCTTCGCGTCGAGCCCGAGGATGTCCGCGTTGCGGCCCTTGTGCTCGGAATGACAGGACGCGCAAGCCTTGCCGCCGCCGGCCGCCTTGACCTTGGAGGAACGGCCGTGAAAGCCCGCCCCGGCCGCGATGTCAGCCGCGACGTCCTTGTGGCACCCGAGGCAAAGCTGTTGTTGCGACTGCCGCTCGAATCGGACGTGGCAGGACCTGCAGTCCTTCTCGATGTCCGCATGGGCCTTGGCGACGGGGCCCGGCATGACGAGCCGGTCCAGAGGCCCGAGCTGCGCCGAGGCCGGGGTCATGAACGCCACCCCCGCGCCGAGCAGGAGCGCCGCCGCCCACCGCAACAGGAGCTTCGAGTCCGCCATGCCTCGCCCATGTCCTCTCGGGAGCCGCTAGTACATGTACATGTGCACGGCGACGACGTGCAGAAGCGCCGTCAGCACGAGCATGTAGAAGAACGGCAGATGAAAGACGTGCCACAGACCGAACAGGCGCTCGTAGGAGCCGAGCTCCGCTGCGCGTCGCACCTGCCGCAGATGCTCGCGGATGAATCGCGTCGTAGTCCGCGTGAGGCGCCGGCGTTCCGCCGCGACCGCCGGCGAGCGGCGCGCCTGTTCCTTGAGGCGCCGGCGCGCGTATTTCGCCAGCCGCCAGCCGGCCCAGCGCGTCTGCACCGCCAGCCTGAGCGGCAGCACCAACGTCGCGACGAAGCTCCGGGGCGGCTTCAACGCAAGCGCGTCGAAGGCCGTCATGCGCTCGATGAGCTCGGGCAGGAGAGCCGCCGCGCTGCGGCGCTGCTCGGCGCTGATGGCCGTGCGGGCGGCCAACTCCTTGAGCGTCGCGCGCTGCCCGTAGAGCCCGACGTGAATCTTCGCATACAGGTAGCGGCCTACGAGGCCGCTTCCCGCGACGAGCAGCGTGCAGAAGAGCGCGACGTTGCTGTTCATCGATCCCAAACGAAAGTTGCAGTGAAAAAGAATCAGAATCGGACCGAGAACCCCGAACAGCATGTGCATGCGAAACCAGTGCTTCGTCGGGCCGAGCACGCGCAGCAGACGCACGCGCTTGCGCAGCGGGTAGAGCAGCAGGATCGTCATGAGGCTCGCGCCCGTGATGCCGAGCGCGTAGCCGAGGCCATGGCCGGAGTCGACGAGCGGCGCGCCGCGTGTGCGCAGCCAACCGAGCACGACCGCCGTGGCAGCGAGCGCGTAGCCTGCGGGCGCGAGATTCCGGCGGCCGCGGCGCCCCGCGCTGCGTTCGCCGACGCCGGCGGAGACTTCGGTCGTGACCGCTGCCACGGCCGTTATTCCCCGGCCCGTGCGGCTGCGGCCCGTGCGGCTGAGTCCGGCGCCGCAGCAAGGTCCGGGTGCGAGTTTTCGCGATGCACGGCCGCGACGCGCTCGCGCAACGCGTCCGCGTCCATACCGAGGGCCGCGGCCCGGGAAATCGCCTTCTCGGCGCCCGCGTCGTTGCCTATGAAGGCATAGGACTGTGCGAGCAGCGCCCAGCCTTTGGCGTCGTCGGGCTGATTCTCGAGCCGTGCCTCGAGCGGGGCGATGAACGATTCCACCGAGCCGATCGGGCCGGCCGCGCCCTTCCCCGCCATGACCTGGCCTGTTACTCCGCTGGTCTCCGCGCCCGCCGCGCGCGCTGCGTCGGCCGGCCAGCCTTCCTCGCCTGCGGGTGCGAGCCCGGCCGCGCTGGCCAGCGACTCGAGATTGCCGGCATCGCGGGCCTGGTTGTCGTAAAGCGCCTTCGCGCCCACGCCCGCCACCCAAAGCACGAGCAGAGAAGCACCGGCCCAGTTCCGCACGTCTACATTGAGGACGCGAAGCGCCCACCAGGAGACGGCCCCGAAGACGACGACGAACAGGCACGACAGGGCGACTAACAGCACGGTCTCTTCCTCCAAACTGCGAAATTTGGGCCGGACGTGACCCGGTTCCTCACGATCATGGTCGGCGTTCCGCGACAATTCCCGGCAATGCCTCACACTTGGGAATAGAATGTCTTCTTGCCGCATGTGTGCAGTTTTGGCTCATATGGGGAGTTTTGGCAAAACGTCGCCATACACAGACAGGATGTTTGACAAGGGGTTGCGGGGCACACTTCCGGCGTCGGCCGGCCGCCAAGGCGGCACCGGCAGGCGCTTCCCCCAAACCGGTAATCAGGATCGTTTGCAATGATGGACCTGGCGCCAGCCGACCTGGCCCTTTACGCGGCGCCGCTTGCGCTGTTTCTGCTTCCGTACCTGCGCAATCGGCGCCGGCAGCACGTTCTCAGCCTCGAGACGCTGCGCGAGAATCGCGAAGCGGGCCTCGTGGAGCCCGTCTCGCTGCACCCTCAGATCGACCCCACGCGCTGCATCGGCTGCGGCTCCTGTGTCGCCGCCTGCCCCGAGATGCCCGTCCACCAGGTGCTCGGCATGGTGCATCGCAAGGCGACACTCGTGAGTCCGACCGACTGCATCGGCCACGGCGCCTGCCGGGCCGCGTGCCCCGTGGACGCCATCACGCTCGTGTTCGGCAGCGAGCGGCGCGGCGTGGACATCCCGCACGTCAAGCCCAACTTCGAGACGAACGTGCCCGGCATCTTCATCGCCGGCGAGCTCGGCGGCATGGGCCTGATACGCAACGCGATCGAGCAGGGCCGCCAGGCCATCGAGTCGGTCTCGGCCCGCCTCGGACGCAAGCGCGGGCCGATCGATGTCGTCATCGTCGGCGCCGGTCCGAGCGGGATCTCGGCTTCGCTCGCGGCGCAGCAGCGCGGCCTCAGCTACGTGACGCTCGAGCAGGATTCGCTGGGTGGAACCGTCGCGAGCTTCCCGCGCCGGAAGCTCGTCATGACCTCACCGGCGGAGCTGCCGCTCGTCGGGCGTGTGAAGTTCGCCGAGACGACGAAGGAGGATCTGCTCGCGTTCTGGCGCGATGTCGAGCGTAAGACGGGGCTCAAGATCCGCTATGGCGAACGCGTCCTCGGCGTCGACCGCGATGGGGGCGGCCTTATGGTAAAGACGACGCGGGCCGAGTACCGGACTCCGGCGCTCGTGCTCGCCATCGGGCGGCGCGGGACGCCGCGGAAACTCGGCGTGCCGGGCGAGCAGCTCGAGAAGGTGACGTACCGCCTCATCGAACCCGAGCAGTATCGGGGCCAGCGCGTGCTCGTCGTCGGCGGCGGCGACAGCGCGCTCGAGGCGGCCGCGACACTCGCGGAGCAGCCCGGCACCACCGTAACTCTGTCCTACCGGGGCGCGGTATTCGACCGGGCCAAGAAGAAGAACCGGGAAAGGCTCGAGGCCGCCGAAGCGGCCGGCCGGCTCGCCGTGGTGCTCGAATCGAACGTGAAAGAGATCGGAGCCGACGACGTCGAGATCGATCAGCGCGGCAAGCGCCTGCGCGTCGCGAACGACGCCGTCATCGTCAGCGTCGGCGGGATATTGCCCACGGAGTTCTTGAAGGAGATCGGGATCGAGGTGGAGACGAAGTTCGGGACGGCGTAACGAAAAGGGGTCAGAGCCCTTTTTCGAGACGCGTAACGAAAAGGAGTCAGAGCCCTTTTTTCTAAACGAAAAAAGGGCTCTGACCCCGAGTAGGGCCGGCAGCGCCGATCAGTTCAAGTCGTCCGCCACCCAAAACTTCGTGCCGGAGACGTTGGCGTTGGCCATGAGCCCGCGGTTCGTCATGCGAAAGACCGCGACGCCGTCGAAGAACGTCGAGCCGACGCCCTTGCTCTCCTTGCCGGCCGTCGCCTCGGCCGTCGCGCTCGAGTCCCAGCCGCCATGCAGGAAGTTCTGCAGGTGCTCCTGGTTCTCGAACAGGATCACGAGATCGAAGCGACGCGCGCCGAAGCTGAGCCCGACGCCGGCGGAGCCCATCTTCATGTACTTGCGGCCGCCCGTGGCCTTGTCCACGGCTTCGCCCATGCCGCCCGCGCCCGAGACCACGAAGCCCGCTTTCGTTCCCGTGAACACCGCGTAGCCCGCCGCCCGGTCGTAGAGCTTTTTCGCCCCCTCGTTCTGTTTGAACAGCTTGTCGAGAACCTCGCGGGTGTTCGCGTCGATCTTCGCGCGCGTCGCGGCCGCTTCGGAATCGGCCTTGCCCGACGCCGCGGCCGGCTTCTCGTCGGCCCGGGCGTCCTGCACGGATACGAGCGACGTGAATGCCAACAACATTCCCACTGTCACACCACAAAGCGTTCGCCGAGCCAGCATAGATCCCTCCTCGAGTCTGGCCAAATAACCGAATGGCGGGAAACGAAGCCCAGGCGCCCGGTCAGCTCGGGACCGGGGCACCCTCGAGCGCCGCTTCGTCCACCTCTTCCTCGATGTCCGCCGGATCCGCCTTGAGCTTGAGGAACAGCAGCACACAGGCCGCGACCAGCGAGCCGAAAGACAATATCAGCGCAACGGTCGGCAGCTGCATGTTCGCGTTGAACAGGAAGCCCGCGATGACCGGCGCGAGCACGGCGCCACCGCGGCCGAAACCGATTGCGACGCCCGTGCCGAAAGCCCGCGCATGGGTCGGGAACGCGTGCGCCATGATGGCATAGAGCCCGACGATGCCGGCGTTCGTGAAGAACCCGACGCAGCCCACGATGAAGGCCAGGCGCGCGAAGTTCGCCGGCGTTTGGCCGAACAGGATGACGGCGACGGTAGACAGCACCAAGGCACCGATCGTGAGGCCTTTGACGCCGAAGCGCAGCGTCAGCAGACCGAGCACGGTGCCCCCGAGCGCGCCGCCGACGTTGCCCCAGACCAGCACCTGCCCACCGATGGCCGCCGGGAAGCCCATACCGACGACGATCGTCGGTGTCCACTTCATGACGAAGTAGAACGTCGTGATGTGCAGGAAATAGGCGATCGTCACGATGACGGTCGTCGCCAACAGGGCCGGCGACACGACCTCGGAGACGGAGCGCTTGCGCGCCTCGTCCGTAATCTTCGGCATCGCGTTCACGGCCGCATGGCCCATGCGCTTCAACGTGCGGTTGATCTTCTCGAGCGCCCCGTCCGGCTGCTTTCGCGCGAGCCAGTGCACGGATTCCGGCACGAAGAAAAAGACGAGCGGAACGAAGAGCGCCGTGATCGTCGCGCCCAGATAGAACACTGACCGCCAGTCGTGGCCGCGCAGAAGCGCCGCGGCGATGCTGCCCGCAAACACGACGCCGAGCGGATAACCGATGGACATGATGGAGACGCTGAGATGGCGCCGCTGGTTGCTCGAGAATTCGGCGGCCACCGCGTTGATGGCCGAGAGCATGCCGCCGATGCCGAGGCCCGTCACGACCCGCCAGAAGGAGAGCGTACCCACGCCGTGGGCTGTCGTAACCATGATCATGCCGAGCAGCATGAGCCCCAGGCAGCCGAGCACCGTCGGCCGGCGCCCGATCTTGTCGGCAACGCTGCCGAGCAGCATCGAGCCGATGCCCATCCCGACGAGCTCCATGGAAGCCACGATGCCGAGGACGGCCTTATTCACGTGCCACTCGTTTGCAATGCCGGGCAGCGCGAAGCTGATCGACAGCACGTCGAAACCGTCGAGCGCGTTGAGCCCGATCGTGATCGCCACGGCGACGATCTGCAGCACGCTCATGGGCGAGCGCGCGATGATGTCGCGCGGATCCGTACTTACAGCTGCCATTATCTCTGTCCCCCTCCGCTGCCCGTCGGCAGTCTAGTAATCGGGCAAGGTTAGCACTTTCCGGAATGAATGGCTCCTTGAGCCGGCGCCCCGGCCCACGGGGCCCGCTGGCCCGTCTGTGCGGCCCGTCGGCGGCCCGTGCGCGCCTGCACCTGACGGTGCGGTAGTCCTTTGCGATCGCCCGCGACCTCTTATAATCCGACAGGCCCCGCAAAGCGGGCCGGCGCCCGCCTGTCGGAACTCGGCATCTGCGGCGGCCGCCCCATCATCGTGATCCACAGCAGAGGAATCGGAATGCGAGGAAAGATAGCGTTCGAGGAGCATATCGCGATCGAGGAGACCCTGGAGCAGACGCGGGCGTTCGCCGGCGACTCCGCACGGCTCACGACGTTCAACCGCCAGATCCTCGACATCGGCGAAGAACGTCTCGCTATCATGGACAAGACCGGCATCGAGTTCGCGATCCTCTCGTTGAACGCCCCCGGCATTCAGGCCGTCCTCGATACGCGGCGGGCCGTCGAGCTCGCAAAGAAGGCGAACGACCGCATGGCCGAGGCCGCGGCTCGCCATCCGGACCGCTTCGCGGCCTTCGCGGCCCTGCCCATGCAGGACCCGGACGCGGCCGCGGCCGAGCTCACGCGCTGCGTCGAGCAGCTCGGCTTCAAGGGCTGCATGGTCAACGGCTTCACGCAAAAGGACGTCCCGGACTCCGCGATCTACTACGACGTGCCCGAGTACCGCGGCTTTTGGGCGACCGTCGCGAAGCTCGACGTCCCGTTCTACTTGCACCCCCGCATGCAGATTCCCTCGCAGGCCAGGAACTACGAAGGCCATCCCTGGCTCATGAGCGCGCCCTGGGGCTTCGCCGTCGAGACCTCGATCCATTCGCTGCGGCTCTGCGGCTCGGGACTCTTCGACGAGTACCCGTCGCTCAAGATCTGTATCGGACACCTTGGCGAAAACATTCCGTTCGGCCTGTGGCGGCTCGACGCGCGCATGCGCTTCTCGCCGCGCGGCTACCGCGGCAACCGCCCGCTCGGCGACTACTTCCGCGATCATTTCCACATCACGACGAGCGGCAACTTCAATGACCCGGCCTTCAAATGCACGTTGGAGGTCCTCGGCCCGGATAAGGTCTACTTCTCGGCCGACTACCCGTTCGAAAAAATGGAAGATGCAGCCGACTGGTTCGACGCGACCACGACTATCTCGGAAGAAGACAAGCTCAGAATCGGCCGCAAGAACGCCGTCGAGCTGTTCAAGCTCGACCTCGACTGAAGCCCGGGCTTGCGGGCGGCGATAGGTACTCGCCGAGTCCGCGGGAGGCGACGCTTTTTCTGCTGCACCGCCGCGCGGCCCCTCCGCCCGCGCCCGAGAAGCAGGCTCTGCGCAGCTCACGGCGGCGGCTTCAAGTTGGCACGCGTATTGCATTGAGACGTGCGCAAGGATGCGCAGCTTACTCAATACCACTCGGGTAAGCGGCCGGGCGGCGCTGGCGAGACGGAACTCCGTGCGCCGCCTCGGCATTTCCCCCTCGCCGCAGGGGGCCTCCCGGCCGGCGGGACCGACAAAAATCAATATCGAGCGAAGGAGCGGCGATGCCCCTCTTGATGGAAAGCGACGCCTTCGAAGACGGCGGAATCGTGCCGCCGCGCTACGGCTGCTTCGGCGACAATGTGCAGCCGGGATTCAAGTTCTCCGGTGCACCCGAGGGGACCGCTAGCTATGCGATCCTCTTCCACGACATCGACGTTGCGCTCGACGGGCGTACGGAGGACGGTCTGCACTGGACGGTCTGGAACATTCCCGTTGCGGCCGGCCGCATTCCGGAAGGGCGGCTGCCCGACGGCGCCGTCACGGGGCGAAACGTGGAGAACAAGAACGACTACCTCGGACCCGGGGCGCCCGCCGGCCCGCGTTACCACCACTACGTCTTCGAGCTCTACGCGCTCGACTCCAAGCTCGATCTGCCTGCGACCGCGAGCCGGGGAGCGCTGCTCGCGGCCATGGAGGGCAAGATTCTCGGCAAGGCGGCCTACGTAGGTCGGTTCCGTCGGGCGCACTGAAGCGCGGAACGCGGCGCGCGTCCGCGGGCGCGGCCGCAAGTCGCCGGATGAGAGGACTGGCCGGCTCGGCGCTATACTCCTCCATATCGCCCGGAATCCAGCGTGAGTCGTATGACCGCGTGGAAAGTGGCCGCTTTCGCAGTCGCCGGTGCCGGCATCGCCATGGTCGCGGCGCGCCTCGTCGCGCCTTCGGCTTCGCTTTCCCCGTCGCAGTCGCCGTCGCCTACCGTTTCGCCTTCCCCTTCCAATTCGCCTACACCGAAGGCCGACAGCGCCGGGTCACCGAAGCACGGATCGCCGCGGTCGCTCTCCCCGCCGAACCTGGACCGCAGCGCCGCGAAGCCGGCGACGGCCGGCGGCGCAACTGCTGCGACGAAGGCCGCTCGCGAAAACCCCGCCGACGCCGCCCGGCGCGAGCTGCTCGCCATGTCGCAGACGTTTCGCGACACCACGCTCCTCACCGCGATCCGACGCGATGGATACACCTGCGAAAATGCGCGCGATACGACGCCGGCCGCAGCGGACCTCGCCGCCTGGCGCGTAGAGTGCGAGGACGCCTTGGTTTACTGGGTCGGCATCGACAAGGAGGGTCGACTGAGCGTCAGCCCGACCCCACTCGGCAACGAGCCTACTCTCTGGATCCTGCCCGTGACTCCGGATGTTCCGGCGGGAAGTGAAAGGCCGCAGCGTTTGGATCGATGACGGCCGAGTCCGGACCGTTAGCGGCGGCGCCCAAGGCCCGCCGCCGCGCGGCGCGCGTAATAGGCGACATACTTATCGCTCGGCACCCCGCCGGGCGCCTGCCCCCTCGTCATGAGGGCATGACGATACGGTTCTCGAGCGACAGATTGCGGCTCTCGAATGGTTGAAACGGCAACTCTACGGAAGCCAACTCATTCTCCCCGATTGCCCGTGCAGCTTGATTTGCCCGGATCGCACGCCGCGGTCAGCATACGCCAAAGGTCCGCGGACTCGAGTCGCCGGCCGCGGACTCGATCTCCCTGCCGCGGGCGCGCGAAGCCTCAGCAAGCGCTGGACGGCTATAATGCCGGCGACAGACAGCCGGAGATGATTTCATGCGCGCAACGACCATCATCGGTTCAACACTCGTGGCGTGCTCGGCTGCTGCGCACGCCCAAGTGCCGTACATCCTCGGCACCTGGAAGCTCAACGTCGCCGCTTCCAAAATGGCGCGGCCGGCTCCGCAAACGCACGTTCGCCGATACAGCCTTGCTCCGGACGGCACGCTGATCGGCCTCGCGGTGATCGTCGATGCCCACGGCAATCCCGACTTTCTCCAATTCGCGGCGAAGAGCGACGGGAAGGATTACTCCGAATTCAACTCTCGGTTCCTGGCAGCGTTGCAAATCGACGGAGGGAAATCGCCGAGACAATATTCCGAAACGCCTATCGACGCGCACACAGTTGCCTGGGAGGACAAGTACGAGGGCAAGGTCATCGCGAGCGGCAAGAAGTGGGTTTCGAAGGACGGCCGGACCTTGACCTTTACTTCCGAAGGCAGGAACGCGCGCGGCGAACGCGTCGAATATCGCTATGTGTTCGACAAGGTGTCGGGCGGCGACCGGGCCCAGGCGCCTCAGTGAGTTGCGGCAGGCGATCCGGACCGGCGCGGTTCGGGCGGGCCGAGTAGCATGGCGTCGTGAGTGCGGAATAGACCCAGTGATGATTGGCGCGCCCGGAAGGACAAAGTTCGAACTCTTTGGTCGACATGCTCGTTCGCTGGAGCGAGGTTCTCGAAGCCGCGTGAGCCGTCGCTCCACAGGTAGCAAGCCCAACCGAGAGGCAGGCCGGGTAATAATATATCCATTTAATTGCTAGTGGTGCTATGATTACCCACCATGAAAACCCGGGATCTCGACACAGCACTGCGAATTTTCCGCGAGAAAGGCGGCACGCTGCGCACCCGCGATTTGATCAAGCTCGGCGTCCATACGGATGCGCTCTACGCCCTTCGCGACAGCGGCCGGGTCACTGAGCTTGGCCGCGGCCTCTATCGCCTGGCCGAGATCGGCGAGGCGGAACATCCCGACCTCGTGGAGGTTGCAGCGCGCGCACCGAACGCAGCCGTCTGCCTGATCAGCGCCCTCTCGTATCACGGCATCACCACCCAGATCCCGTCCTCCGTCCACCTGGCCGTGCCGCGCGGCAGCTATCACCGAATCAAGCTGTCGATCCCCGTGACCGTGTACCGCTT
This sequence comes from uncultured Gammaproteobacteria bacterium, assembly GCA_963702105.1. Lineage (GTDB taxonomy): Bacteria > Pseudomonadota > Gammaproteobacteria > Steroidobacterales > Rariloculaceae > ZC4RG20. The sequence continues at coordinate 5,275,762 of OY969712.1, read as the reverse complement.
CGATCCGAAAACCTTTAAGGACGGGCTCGAGATGCATCGCATCGGCGGCATGCCGCTGAAGGTCTACGGTATCGCGCGCACCGTCGTGGACTGCTTCAAATTCAGGAACAAGATCGGGCTGGATGTCGCCCTCGAGGCACTGCGTCTGGCACGGCAACGTAAGCGAGTACAGAATCGTGAGCTGCTCCGCTACGCACGACTGCTGCGCGTTGAAAAACCGATGTCGCCGTACCTGCAGGCCATCGAATGACAAGTAAGGAAAAGAAAAACGTCGTTGCCTCTGTGCTTGCAAGGCTGCGCAATCATTCGAGGTCGTGTGGCCAACCGTTTCAACAGGTGCTTCAACAGTACGCCATCGAGCGGTTCCTGTATCGGATCTCGAAGTCGGAGCATGCGCAAACCGTCGTTCTGAAAGGTGCGCTGCTATTGAAAACAATCGGTATCTCCGGCGCCCGCCCCACGATGGACATCGACATGCTGCGCGAGGGCAAGGCCGATCAGGTGAATCTCGTGGCGCTCGTCAAGGATTGTGCGACTCTCGAGGTACAGGCAGACGGACTGACCTTCCTCGCCGATGGCGTGACAGCCGAGGAAATCACGAAGGATTCGGAGTACCAGGGAACGCGAATCCTGATGGACGCACGCATGGACAACGTACGTCTGCGAATTCAGGTCGACTTCGGCGTGGGCGATGTCATGAGGCCGGGACCGCAGGTGCTCGAATACCCAGTTCTCCTTGAGGGCGACACGATCCGGCTGCGCGCTTATCCGATTGAGTCCGCGATCGCGGAGAAGCTCCAGGCGATGGTAGCGCTCGGGAGCGCCAACAGTCGCATGAAGGACTTTTATGACGTGTGGATCTGCTCGAAGCATCTGGACTTCGACACGGACACGCTTCTCGACGCCATCGGCGCTACGTTCAAGAATCGCGAAACGCCCGTACCTGCCGAAGACTTCGAGGCGCTGACGGCAAATTTCGCCGACCAGCACCGCGTTCAGTGGAACGCCTTCGTGAGAAAGATGGGCGAGGACGAGCTCACGGATGCGTTCGGCAAGGTCGTCGCTGAGCTCAGGATCTTTGCACTGCCGTTGCTCCGTTCGCTTGCCCGCAGTGAACGGCTTGCCCAGCAGTGGAAAGCCGGGAACGGATGGGTACCTCGGTGAAATTGGCGCGCTCGGAAGGACGACCTGGAATGAAAGCGCAGAGCAAGGCGACTCATATCGAACAACGTGGCGCGAAGCGGTGGCCGTCCACTACCAGGCAAGACGTTGCCGGACGCCGTTGGTCCTCCTTGGAATTGGCGCGCCCGGAAGGACGAAGTTCGAACTCCTTGCTCGAAGCGCTGGTCGCTTGGAACACTCGTCTGAGCAGCCTGCGGCCGCGGAAGTCGCCGATCAGCGTAACCTCGCCCTTGCGGGGCTGTTCAACTCACCGAGTCGACCACATGTAGACATGATCTACTTGATGCTGTTTATAGCATATGCTATCTATTACATATGTCAGATGCCCTCCTTATCGAGGATCGCAAGTTGCTTCTAGACAGCGGCGCGATCGTGCAGATCAAGGTTTGGCAGTTGCCGGAGGCAACGGAAGAGAGGCCTCACGGCCTGAAATATTCCTTGTTCTACGGCCGTCCCGGTGAGCGCGTCGTTGGCTACGACAACGAAACCGGCAAAGGAGATCATCGACACTATCGCGAGCGCGAAGAACCGTATCAATTCACGACCTACCAGAGTCTTCTCGCTGATTTCTGGCAGGACGTGAGGAAGGAGATTGAACGTGAGAGAAGTTAAATTGCATGTCGAAACGCTGAATCACTTTATCGGTGAGTCCATGGCGATGGCCGAAAGGCTGGATCGCGGCGAGCGTGAGCAGCAGGGGGCCTATATCGCGTTCGAAAGCATGGAGACATTCCTGAAGGTGCTCACGCCCAATCGCTGGTCGTTGCTGCGCACCTTGCGCAGCCGCGGACCCTCATCGATCCGTGCCCTTGCACAGGCTCTCGGCCGAGATTATCGCGGCGTCCACGCTGATGTGACGGCGCTCGTCGATGCGGGTCTGATCGAGCGTGACGACAGCGGCGCAATCTCGGTGCCATGGTCTCGAGTCAGTGCAGAGATGGCGCTGGACGTGGCCGCCTCTACAGGCTGACGCGGCGTTTCCTGCTCGCTAAGGCCAAGACGTTGGTGGATCGGGCTGGACCTCGATGGAATTGGCGCGCCCGGAGAGATTCGAACTCCCGACCACCTGGTTCGAAGAGCCATTCGGACTCTTTGAAGGTGCCCGCAGGTGTTTGAAACCACACAGGTTTTCTTGACTTCGACTTTGCGAGAGGCGTACGGTCGGCAGCAGGTTTTTGAAGCTGTCCGGCTACGCTGTGGCGACACCGATCGAAAAATTGTCCGACCACCTGGCGCCCGCCCAGGCGGTCCGTGTCGCCGAGAAACGCCGACACGAGGCGAACGAGCGCCCCCGCGCACGCGACCACCTGGCGTCCGTCCGGCTGACGAAAGCGCACGTCGAGCGCCTACGCGTTCCGACGCGCGGGCAAGTCTTTCTGCGCGACACGGAGCTTAAAGGCTTCCTCGTCCGCGCAACGTCGGGGGGCGTCAAAACCTTTTGTCTCGAGAAGCGCATCAAGGGACGCAAGTTCCGGCGCAAGATCGGCAACTACCCGGACTTGAGCGTTGAGCGCGCCCGCCAGCTCGCACACGTCTGGCTCGGCCAGATCGCCGAGGGCCAAAACCCGTTCGAGCAAACCGACGCCGAAGCCCGCGAGAAGCTGACCCCCGCCGCGGTGCTCAAGGATTACCTGAAAGCGCGCAAGGCCCTCAGCGCCAAGACGATCGCCGACTACAAGCTCATGCTCGACACCGCGCTCAAGGACTGGAAAGACAAGCCGCTCCAGGACATCACCAAGAGCATGGTCCAACAGCGCCACATGCGCCTCGGCCGCAGCTCCGGCCCCTACTACGCCAACAGCGTCATGCAGCTGCTCCGCGCGCTCTTCAACTACGCGATCGCCGTCTACGACGACGCCGAGGGCAAGCCGCTGCTTTCGGTCAACCCGGTCATGGTGCTGACCGTCACGCGGGCCTGGTTCCCGAAGAAGCGTCGGCGCACGGTCATCACGCGCTCGCAGCTCCCCGCCTGGTTCAAGGCGGTCGAGGGCCTCAAGAGCCAGCTCAAGAACCCGAAGAGGCCCGATAAGGGGCTGGACCCGGAAGCCGCGCTCGTGTCCGACTACTTGTTGCTGCTCCTGTTCACAGGGCTACGGCGCCGGGAGGGCATGACCCTGCGGTTCGAGAACATTGATTTCGTGGACCGCACGCTGACGATCCCAGACACCAAGAACGGCGAGCCCCTGACGCTGCCGATGTCCGATTTCGTGTTCGAGCTACTGGAGCGCCGGCTCAAAGCGACCGAGGGCGGGTTCGTGTTCCCGGGCGGCGGCAAGCACGGCCACCTGATCGAGCCGAAGCGCCAGGTCAAACGCGTCATCGAGGCCTCCGGCGTCTCGTTCATACTCCATGACCTCCGGCGCACGTTCATCACGGTGGCCGAAGGCCTGGACCTGAGCCACTACGCCATCAAGCGGCTCGTAAACCACAAGCTCGGAGGCGACGTCACCGCGGGCTACGTCGTCGCCGACGTGGACCGCTTGAGAGAGCCGATGCAGCGCATCGCCAAGCGTCTGCTCGCACTCGCCGCGAGCGAGGACAACGCCGTTGGCCCCGACGCGGCGAATAGCCAAGATAGCGCCGCCTAGTCCGGACCGTGGACTCCGTCAAGCGCACCCGTGTGCGAAGCGGCTAAACTTTCGCACGACGGCTAGGCGGCGAGGCAAATAGATGAAAACGCAATTGTCGCTATTGCAGAAAGGAATTTCCGAGGCCGTTTCGCATTTATCCAATACGGATATCGCGGAGCGATTGCCGTACATCGAGCTTGCGCTTTGTGATTACGAATTCTTCGAAGAAAATCCGGCCGAATTGTTCGACCAAACGCCCGCCGATGCTTTGCTTGCTCGTTCCCATCAGGAGTCGCCGGAAGAGATAAGCGAGCAATTGGCGCTATTGGCGGTCTATTTGGCCAATAGAATGGAATCGGAAAACCGCTCGAATGATATTCGTCTACTCAATTACGCCAATCAAGCGTTGAATCTCTCTCGACACTACAGAGAAAGGGCAGAAAAGCAAAAGACGGAAATACAGGAAGTGCTGGCCGAAAGTCAGCGCGAAAAGAATTCAAAGACAAATGAATTGTTGAACGATAAAAAGTACCGCCGTAACAGAAGCCTGAGAGATCGCGCCCTCCAACTCTATCCGCAAGCGTGCGAAGAACTACGCCAGAACGGCAAACGCATCACCTATGACTCCATTGCGGTCCACATGTGGCCCACGGTTGAACCGCACAATCAGCTGCCGGACGGTACTCCCATCATCGGCCGACACGGCGACCCGCACGCCCAGCTCGTTAAATGGTTCCAGAAAGCCGTTCGAGACAAGCAAATCCCCTCCCCCCGCAAACTGAAGTGATTTTTTACCTCTCCGATCGGAGAGGCATTCTGCTCGACGCGCAAGCTTCATAGGCTTTGCCTCGTACAGCAACGTACGGAGGCAAATATGGAAAAGCTGCTAAACACGAAGGAAGCCGCGCGATTCCTCGGCGTTAGCCCTGCGTTTCTCGAAAGGGACCGCTGGGCCGGCGCCGAAATCCCCTTCGTTCGCGTCGGCTCCCGGGCCGTGCGCTATCGACTCTCCGAGCTCGAAGCGTACGTAAGCTCGCATCGACGACGGACCACCCGGAGACGGTAAGTGGTCGATTCAGATCGCACAAGGGGCGCCTTGATCACGGGGAAGGAGGCCGTGGTAGCCGTCAGGCAGCCGGCCCCGACGCCCCCGGCGGCGGGGCCGGATGGCCGGCTAAACCACGGCCTCCAGGGGCCACGTGTCAAGGCCCCCTTGGGCGATCCATCCAAATCGGAGAAGCGCCGGCTCTGGGACGCGTGGGCTGACTTTCTCCAGCCCTTTGCGTTTCAGTGGTTCGCGACTCTGACATTCGAAACGAACGTTCATCCGGAAGCGGCGATGAAGCGCTGGCGCCGGTTCACTAACGACATTAATCGAAAGCTGTACGGTCGCCGCTGGATGAACCGCGACGACGGCGGCATCTACTGGGTGGTCGCCATCGAGCGCCAGAAGCGAGGCGTCGTCCACCTTCACGCCCTAATGGGCGATCACCACGATCTAAACAAGATCACACGACGACTGTATTGGATGGACAAGTGGAGCGAGATGGCGGGATTCGCCCGTATTGAGGCCGTCCGGAACGACGACGCTGCACTCCGGTACGTAACAAAGTACGTGATCAAAGATGGAGATATCGAATTTAGCAGAAATCTTGGCAGAGCCACGCAGCCACAGCTGTTTGGCTTCGCTAAGTAGCCGCGCGCGTCGCTTGTCGCCGCGTGGCTCATTGGGCCGGGCACACTTTGCTCGTTGCTTGACCGGCAAAGTGTGCCCAAGAGAAACGTAGTCAACCAGAGGTTACAGAAATGCTAATTGTAAGAGTGTTCAAGGCGGCCCACCAGCGCACGGGAAAGAAGAAGGACGGAACGGAGTTTCAAATCCGTTTCCAGGAAGCAGAGATCATCCAGGAGAACTACCGCCCGCGGGTGATCGAGATCACCATCCAACGCGGTCAGGACCCCTATCCAGAGGGGCTGTATACGATAGCAGCCGGTTCGTTTCGGCCGGACCGTTACTACAGGGTTGAAATGATCTATCCGACCCTAACGCCACTGGAGGAAGCATTGAAGCTTGGAAAGAGAGCGCTCGATACCTGGAAAAGCGAAAAGGCAGCTTAAGATCGGCAAAGAGCCAGAGAGGCGGGCCGCGCCCGCCTCTCTGGCAGCCGCTAAGGACGGTGCCGCCTCACGATTCGTCTGTCTCGGAGTCCTGTCACGGGCCAATTGAGCCGAATTGCTGGACAAGTGCTCGAACTTCCTTGCCTCACACTGCATCTGCCGATCGCCGCGCGCGCCCAATCTCACCTTGTGCATCACAGCTTTAGTCACTACCCTTCCAGCCATTTAGAAAAGAAAGAACTGGGCTAGGTAACCGACATGCTTGCCAAACCGCCGGCCAAGACGAAGACGCGCCCGAGTTACTCCTGCCGGTCTCAGCAGTTTCCTGCCGCTGCATCCATATATCCGCAATTGCGGTTAATGGGAAGCAAACACCGGCTTCTACCATGGATTCACGAAATACTGCGTGACATCTCCTTTACGTCGGCTCTCGATGGCTTCGCTGGCTCGGGAGCGGTCGCGTACCTACTAAAGTGCATGGGAAAACGGGTGGTCGCCAACGATTTTCTTACCTTCAGCAGCGTCATATGCATGGCCACGGTTGCGAATTCGCATCTCGTGCTGGAGGAACAGGATGTTGAGCACTTGCTTTCGTATGATCCGAGGCACAGACATTTCATAGAGCGAACATTCCGAGATATTTTCTACACTCCAGAAGATCTACGGTTTCTTGACCGGCTGTGTTGGAACGCGCAGGCACTTCCACCCAAAAAAGCGGCACTTGCGATGTCCGCGCTTCTGCGCTCTTGCGTCAAGAGGCAACCCCGCGGGGTGTTTACGGCTGCAGGCGACGTGGACGGCCATAAAGACGGGCGTCGAGACTTGAGACTCAGCCTTCGAGAGCACTTTCTAGAGCAGGTCCGTGTATACAACGGGACGGTGTTTCGAGGACATCGGGGCTGCCAGGCGACGCGAGGCGATATATTCGAGGCCAAGGACAACGGATACGATCTCGTTTACTTTGACCCGCCCTACGTTCCGCGCGCAGACGATAACTGCTATATAAAGCGCTATCACTTTCTCGAAGGGTTATCCTGCTATTGGGAGGGCCAGCGCATTCTGCATGAGACAAAGGTCAAGAAAATAGCGAAACGATTCACACCATTTTCGTACAGGCGAACGGCAATCGATGCTTTCGAAAGACTGTTCCGTAAGTTTGCAGACTCAATTATCGTCCTTTCGTACTCCTCGAACGGCTATCCAGATCTACCCGTAATACGAAACCTCCTTGCGAAGGTCAAGTCCAGGACGGACGTATTCGAAAAGCAGCACGTTTATCACTTTGGCACGCACAGTAAGGCAGTGAGAAGAAGAGCGTCCGAATACATCTTATTGGGCTATTGATTCGGTGTAACCGCACGTATTGCTGTTAAACTTTCGTTCGGCTAAGCAGCAAGGACGGCTCATCGGCCGAATGGATTCTTATCTGCCATGCGATAAGTGTGATTCTTCGCATAGACAACAAAGACCCATGAAGTAAAGATAACAGCTAAGTTTGGGACGAATAGATATGCATCTTTCCTAGTCTCTTTGAGTAGACGAAGGACAACCCGCTCTCTGTACTCGAGGTTCACTTCGATGCCGTATCGGTACCCCGGCCTAGAATTGCAGAACCAACCGAAGATACTCGTCGGCGTAATCCCGGGTAATTGGCTGTTGGCGCGCACCACGCCGTCTTGGCGGATCAGCGACCCAGAGAAGGGGTTCCAACGACGCGTAAACCAAGACCGCGCTCGCGAAATCGCTACGGCCGTCCTAGATCAGGGGCGGACGTTCCCGAATGCGATAGTCCTTGCGACAAATTCCCTAAAGGTGAGCTGCAAAGAAGCAACGATCACCTTTCCCGATACGATCAGGCTGCTTGTGGTCGACGGCCAGCATAGGCTATGGGCCCAAAAGTTCGCGAATGTGGAAGCCCGGTACTGCTGCCTTATTCACGTAGGGCTAACGGAGCAGGAAATGGCTGAGCTATTTGTGGAGATAAATGACAATCAGAAGAGAGTGCCGTCATCGCTGAGATGGGACCTAGTCCGATTAGTTCGCGCTAACGATGATCCTGATGGTGTACGCGCAGTCGACCTTATTTATGACCTTAATGGAGATCTTAGGAGCCCTTTGTACCAGCGTGTTGATCTGACAGGTGAGCAGCGGGAGATCTCGCTTAAACAAGGATCTCTCGCGCCTGCGATCAAGTCCTTGGTGTCCAGGCGGGGGAGGCTGCACGGCATTACGTATGAGGACCAGTACGAAATACTGATCCGGTTCTTTAGCGCGGTCAGGGAGAGGGACGCGGACGGATGGGACAATGCTACTGGAGCTTTCTATAAGGCCAGAGTAATTCGCGCTCTACTGCGGTTGCTGCCCGACATCATCGACGCCGAAGAGACCGAGCCTTCTGGTATTTCCGCCCGTGTTTACTTGGACTATCTCCGGCTAATCGACCTGTCGTCTCTCGACGCAGACCGGATTCGCGGGCAGCAAGGGTCGGCCGGGATGCGCGCGATTTACGATACTCTTTGCGGCCAGATATTTGAGTAGCCATGAGAGCCTTCTCGCTCACCGGCGCGCAATACTATGTCGCAGGGTTCACAGGGCAAGCGCCCGCGGTGGCGCCAGGTCTCGACCCACTGCGGTACCTCGACGCGAGCTACGGCCGCTCTACTGCCTTCCAAGAGGGTTCGGCGAATTTCAATGAGCTTAGAGCGGTCCTTCTCCGAGAAACGGACAGATATATTCTGCTGGCGGGCTCCACGTTTGTTCGGTCGGTGGAGGCGCTACGCGCCTCTTCCAGTTCGTGGTGTGTGGTCGGCCTGTACTATTCAGCGTTCTTTGCCGCGCATGCGATCCTCGGCTTGGTGGGATGTTGGTTGAGGCACCGGAATCGATGGATAGAGGTTCTCGATTCGAACCCCGGAAGCCAACGGATACAATTCCAAACGCGGAATCACCCTGGCCCCAACGGAAGTCATCGCCTCTTCTGGCACGCCTACTATTCGGCCGTTCCGGGGCTCGCGACTTGGGTCTCTGCGGCCGCTATTCAGGCGTTTCGTCCGGTAAGCGCCAATGAGTCGTGGTTTATCGACCTCCGCAATAAGGTGAATTACGGACCGGCCGAAGCCTTCGTACTAATGGATGATTTTCTCTCTCACTTTGACGATACGCGCATTCCCGCGTGCTTTCCGGGGGAACTGAGTTCCGCGTATCAGGTTTCGAGAAGCTTTATCGACGCGCTTCAGGAACTAGCAGCGCTAACGGGGATCCGGACCGACCTATTCTCCCGACACCGAAGCCGGGAATTGGCCATGAGAGAGTATGTCAACGGCTCGAAGAGTCGCGCTCTGCTATCGTTTTCGAAGAGCACAAGAGCGGTCGTGGAGTTCTAGCCCTTTGTCGTCTAGCTCGCCGAACAGAGGTGTGGGAATTTGGCAATCCCAGATTATCAGACGTTGATGCTTCCTCTCCTGGAGTTTTCCGGCGATGGCGAAGAGCACCGGTTTCGCGACGCGGTCGAACAGCTGGCCTCCATTTTCGGTATCTCTGACACGGAACGCGCGGAGCTCTTGCCGAGTGGTACCGCGCCCATTTTCGACAATAGGGTCGGTTGGGCTCGCACTTATCTCAAGCAGGCTGGTCTGCTGCGGTCCACGAAGCGCGGTGAATTTCAGATCACCGAGGCGGGCCGAAAGCTGTTATCGGAGAAGCCGGGCAGAATTGACGTGCCGTTGCTGGACCGGTATCAGTCGTTTCGGGACTTTAGGTCTCGCCGACGCGAGAAACCACAAAGCGAGGAGGGTCCACTCCATTCCCAAAGTTCGGAGGCCGAGACAGCCGAGGCAACACCGGAAGACGCGTTGGCGACCGCCTACGCCAAGGTAAGAGCCAACTTGGAAGCCGAGCTATTGGACCAGGTCAGAGCCGCCTCGCCGGCCTTCTTTGAGCGGCTCGTGATTGACGTCTCTGGTAAAAATGGGATACGGCGGGTCACGACGGGACGCAGGCCGTGCAATCGGCCGGAGCGGAGATGAAGGAATCGACGGCATCATCAATGAGGACAAACTCGGTCTCGACGTCATCTACGTTCAGGCGAAGCGCTGGGACGCGACCGTCGGACGCCCAGAGATACAAAAATTCGCTGGGGCCCTACAAGGCCAGCGGGCGCGCAAGGGAGTATTCATTACCACCTCTCAGTTTTCGCGCGACGCGTACGAGTACGCTAAGCTGATCGACTCCAAGGTTATCTTAATCGACGGCGAACGACTCTCGACCTTGATGGTTGACCACAACGTAGGGGTCAGCCTAGTTGGCACGTACGAGTTGAAGCGAGTCGACTCTGACTATTTCGAGGGCGAGTAGTTTCGAGCGACCAGCGAACTCCAAACTCAGCGATTGAGTCCGGCCACTAGGAAATCGATTGCCTGACATCCCACATAAGCGGCTCCAGCTGCTCCCACAAAGTGTATCGCTGTCGGTCGCTCATAAGATAACTTCCTGCCGGGCCCTGGATCGCGTATTCGACCGTATTCAAGAACTCTCGAACAGAGTCGCCGGCATTCGACGCGTTGCTCTCAACCGCCCGATATGCTTCGACTCCAATGTCATACAGCCAAGGTACGAAGTCTCGAACCATACTCGCCACGATTAGTATCGACCGGGCAGACTTCCGGCCAGGACCACCTAGCGTAAGCTCTCGCAGTACGTCGGGACGCAAACGTCGTAATCTTGCGGCCGCACTTCCGCTTGGTCGATCGACGTGCGCGCCACGGCGTACCAACGCCTTGAGCATGGATGAGATTTCGTCCAATATCCCGGTGTCGTCTCCTCCCCCGATTCGCGTATCTATCCTACCTAGCGCTGATCGAAGCTCTGAAACTAATGCCACGAGGTCGGCAAGGGATCGCTCTTCCGGCTTCTCGCTTTGCCGAAGTATCTGCAGGTCTAGAGAGACCGATATTGGAGTCTCTAAGTCAGACGGGTCCCTTTCCAGGCTTTGGATTTGAGTGGTTATCTCTTTCTTGGCTCCTTCAACGCTATCTAAATCGTGATTGTCGACCTGAATCGTCCTGGTGCCGGCCACGTCGAAAGGGATACGTTCGCCTTTCTTAATGAGTTGTACGAGCGGCTTCCGCAGGGCATGCCGTATCGCGAGTTCGTAGAAGACATTCGGATTTCTATCAGTCAAGTCGGCAATAACCAGCGGGTCATTCACAACATGCTGAATTACTTGACTGGTAATTATTCCTGGCTTATCAATCTCGTCCGCTCGAACTGCAGTATAACCGGCCGCAGCAACAGCCGGCCTTATCACATGCCGGAGGATTTGATCTGCACGTTTCCGAATTTCAGAGTCGGCTTCTCCTATTGGGGAGATGACGAAACAGTTCTTTATCTCAGACATTTTCGCCTCTCTGCCGCCTAGCAAGTTCACACTGAACTATTCGATTGGATTTTCCGCCTTTTGTGGGCGCAACTATACACAGTGGGTCTGGCATTCGGTAAGGCAGAGGCAACAGCTAGGTGATTCTTAAACAATGCCGCACCCACTGGGGAATGCGGTCAAGCGTCGGAGTAGGGAGGGCATTTCTACAGGACCTGAAGGGGGCCCCGCGATAATGCGCGTGAACCGCCTTGTGCAACGCCTACACGCGGTCTACACGAGAAGGGCGCGCACAACGCATACCCGTCTAACTCATTGTTTTTATGGCGCGCCCGGAGAGATTCGAACTCCCGACCACCTGGTTCGAAGCCAGGTACTCTATCCAACTGAGCTACGGGCGCGTCTATAAAATCAACGAGTTAGAAGTTAGCAGCCGAAGGCGGTGTCTAATAAAATCGGAGCTATCTAATAAAATTCGGCCTGCCCCACAATGATAAGCCAAACCGGGGCCGGAGAACGATGTGTCCTTGCAGCCGCGCCCGGCCCATGGCGCCCCCCTGGTCGGACGCTGGCGAGGCGGCCCAACGGTCGCGCCGGCCCAGAACGAGCCGTTCGCTGACGGCATATACCGTCTGGAAGGTAGCCATGTGAAACGGAGAAGTGGGAATTCGAGCTGCCGGGGATGACGCAAGAGCGGACAGCCGCTCCGCCTTGCGGTAGCGCCTCACGAACGGCCGCCTTCGACCCGAAGCAGCCTAAAGGCGATGTCATTCGTTCCATCGATGCGTCCATGCCTTGGGGGGGGGGAATGAAATTTCACCGTCTGACTCCGTGGCTAACGCTCCTAGCCAAACTCGGTGTATCCGCTGGCCCTCCGGGCGATCGACGTGCGGCGGAACTGTACCGCAATGCGGTCCGCGGCGAGAGAATGTCCGGCACAGTCGCCCCGGGTATGACGGCCTTCTACCTCGGCTACTTGATCTCGCTGCCTTGCTTAACGCACGCCGCGCCGATCACTATCTCAGGAACGACGGACTCGACACCGTCCAGCCAATCCATCTTCAAGTTATCGCTTGGCGATTCCTTCAAGGCGGTCGTGAATCTCAGTCTCAGCAGGGCCGTCGGTAAGGCGCATTCTCTTCCCGGGTTCTCGGTATCCGGTATGCAGTACTCAGGCATAGCGGGATCGATAGAGGTTACGATCGGTGGGGTGTCGTGGTCATTCGCGCCGGACGCAATAGTTATCGGTAACGACCTCGTCGACGGCAAGGTGTATCGACAGCCGGCCGACCTTTCGCTTCTACAGGCAGCAGGGCCGGACGGACTGCTATTGATCATCGAAATGCTGCAACGGGACGGGTCGGCCATCGATAAGCTGGATCTCTTTATTCCGGAAACGACGGACTCGTTCGGCTCCGCACATTGGGCGCTGTATGCACCGAGTTTCGATCCGCATACGGGCCATCAACTGCCGCGCTTGGACGATATTGCAGACGGTCCTATCGAGGGCTGGGCTGCGTCGTCTACGGCGCTGAAGTCTGCTCAGACGGCGGGGCCTTAGTCGAACGAGACATACATTCCCCAATATGGGTTCGTGCCGGACGCGGATACGGCCAGTCGGATTGCGGAAGCCGTGTGGATTCCGCCTTACGGCCAGGCGCAGATCGAATCGGAGAAGCCCTTCAAGGTCACTCTGAACGGGGATGTGTGGACCGTCATGGGCAAGGACTTGCCGCGTGGTGCCTTTGGCGGGATTGCAGAGGCGGACATCTCGAAGCGGGATGGCCGTATTCTTCGTGTTGCCGATGGGGGAGCGGCTTCGTCGCGTCTCCAAGGGGTTCGAAAGCGCCGCGGGGGCGTAGAGCGGAAGGGGTTTGGTGAACGCCCTTTAACGGAGAAAGTGCGCCGGGAGGCCGACGTTCAGGTGCTATATTTCGGGCCGATCTGGGGTTTGCGGAATCGAACTGACTCGGACATTGGTACGTCCCGGAAACTGACGGTGTGTAGGCAAAGCGGGATCGGCGGTGTCCGGCAGATTGCGCTTTGTCCCTTCGCAACGACGCAAGCCCCGCCCTGCACCGTACCAGGCCGGTTCAAGTAAGGAAGTCCGTGGCGACATCGCTATACGACCTAAGTGTGCTGACATTCCTGCAGACCGTGAAAGCCGTCGGGGGCTTTCTGGACCGCGCGGCCAGACACTGTGCCGACACGCACGCGGACCCGAATGATTTCGTTCACGCCCGGCTTTTCGACGATATGGCGCCGTTCCATTTCCAGATCGAAGCGGCGTGGCATCATTCCGTCTGGGGGCTGCAGGCCGTGAAAACCGGCGTGTTCGCCCCCCCGGCGCTTGTCGGACCGGTTCCGTTCGCCGATTTGCAGGCCATGATCGGCAAGGCGGAAGCGGCGCTGGAGGCGTTCACGCCCGACGAGGTCGACAGCTGGGCGGGCAAGGACCTGGACCTTCAGATCGGCCCGCGAAGGCTAGCCTTCACGTCGGAGACTTTTATTCTTTCCTTTTCGCTGCCTAACTTCTATTTCCACGCCGTCACGGCATACGACATCCTCCGTGCCCGCGGCGTGCCGCTTGGAAAGCGCGATTACGAGGGCCCGCTGCGGACTCGGCCTGCGTAGAGATGCGTAGGTCGCCCGAAAGCGAAAAGACGGGCCGCGCGAATTCCTATAACGCGCCAGGGCAGGGATAAGCGCGTTCGGCGTTCGGCTCACTCCAAATAGTGACCCGTCCCTGCGGCCGCTGCAGTGGGGGCTCCAAGGTCGGGGCCCGTCCGCAGCTTGCGACTAGCGCGGAGCCTCCGCCGCCGCCTCGGACTCGACCGCCGTGGCGAACCGCTCGATTTCGGTGCGACTCGTCAGCCGAATGAACCGAATGTGAGCCCACTTCGGGTCCATTGCGTATGCAAGCATCTTACGGCGTTGGTTGCCGCACTGCGTGAGTACCCACCAAATCAGAGCGTCTTCCTTTCGCCAAACCATCCACTGCGGCCAGAATCGCTCGTAATGGGTCCCCCACAGCAGCTCGTGCGATCGCCATCGGCGCCAGAAGCGCCGGCCGACGGCGGCCGCGAGTCCCGCTGAGCGCTCATACCCCGGACACGACATACTTCATCGGGCATTGCTTGTGCGGTCGGGTTCGATGAGACGCCGCGCCCCGTCGGGGGCCAAGTGCACGACGTCGGGCGACCAATCGCGGCCGGCCGTCCACGCCCCGATGAGGATCGTGCGATGGCAGTCGTCCGGATGGCGCTCGTAGCAAAGCAGACAGACGTTCTGCCCCGAGCGCACGCGCCCGCCGAGCGCCTCGTCCAACTCCGTCACGATCGACGGGTTGCGGGAGAGATACTTCGCATAGGCATGCAAACAGTCGGCGTGACCTTCGGCCCCGCGCCTGATCGCCCGCGGATTCCCGGCGTATTTGGCGTGCACGTACTCGATACCGATCTCGCGCAGCCGAAACGTCAAGGCGTCCTTGCAGTACTCGCTTCTGCGGCTCCAAGGCGTCTCGCGCACGTCGACGAGCACGTGCACCGAATGCGCCGCGAGCAGCTCCAGAAAGTCCGCCAGGCTCCGCTCCTGGTAGCCGATGGAGAAAATCCGGCCTTCCATGAGCCCAGACTCTACGCCAGACGCGCGCGACCGCAAGGCAACCGCGGCGGCTATCGCGCCCGGTTACCGGTGCGCGCCTCTGTCCGCCAAGCGCGCGTAGATTTTGGCGCCGCATCGAGCGACGATAGCGAGACTGTCTACGAGCCCCTTGAGACACATCAACGCGGCCACTTTGAGCTTGTCGGCCAACGACAGCTCGAGAAACGGGTCGGTCTTGTCGAGGTAACCCCTGATGGTCCGGTTTCGTCGCAGCCACCCGTCTGCGCACGGAAACGTTCTCGCGGCGACGGCGGCGGCGGCGAGCAGAAAGACCAGACCGGGCGCGATCGGCAGCACGAGGCCGAGGACGCCGAGCACGAGGCACACGAGAATGACGACCGACGCAGTAAGCTTCGAGAGCCCGCTCTTGGCCGGTCCGACGGCTGCCTTCATCGAACGCCTCGCTCAGTAGGACCGATAAGAACGGTACGACCGGTACTCGCGGTAATCGGGATAGCGCCGGTCGCGGTGCCGGCCGGCGATCGGCGCGAACAGGAAGTAGAAAATCCACGCGAACCACGAAAGGAAGACGATGGCCAGTATCCAGGCCAGCTTTTCCGCGCCGGAGGTTCTATCGGAAGCCGCGATGATGAGGATCGGCAGCAGCCAGATCACGAAGCCGCCGAGCGGGATCGCGACCGCGAGCGCGGCGCCGAGCAGCGGAACGAGCACGACGAAGCCGAGCCACACGGCGACGATGACGATCAGCACGCTGAGGATTTTCATTTTGGACTCCCGACAGTGGTCAGGGCGGTGTTTCTCGAAGGTGCCAATGCCAATACCGTGCCAAGGACGCATATCCATAACAATCAAAGCCTTAACTGTTTTGCAGCACGCCCCTCGCAACGAAGCCATGGCGATCCGCGCCAACTAGTAGCGTATCTCGCTACCGGCCATCGGCAAGGCACTCGCCGATGGCCGCGAGCGCCGACGGGACCTCGAAGAGCCGCTGGACACCGGCGGCCAGCAGCTCTTCGCGGGAACCGAAGCCCCAGAGCACGCCGACGGGACATACGCCGTTCGCCACGGCGCCGAGCGCGTCGTGCTCGCGGTCGCCGACCATGAGCGTCTCTTCCGGGTCCAGCTTCGCGTCCGCGAGCACGTACCCGATGAGCTCGTCCTTGTACGAAAGCCGGCCGTCGAGCTCGCTGCCGTAGACGCCCTCGAAATGCTGCGCCAACCCGAAGCGCTCGAGGATGCGCTCGGCGAAGACGCGCGGCTTCGAGGTCGCAACGAAAAGCCGCAGGCGGCGGCGAGCCAGACAGTCGAGGCTCTCGGGGATGCCTTCGAACACGGCGTTCTCGAATAGACCGACGCTTCCGAAGCGCTCGCGATAGACGCGGACGGCGGCCTCAAGATGGGGCGGGCCGGACCCGACGGGCAGCAGGTCGCGCAGCGCGTCGCGAAGCGGCGGACCGATGTAACGTTCGAGGTCGGTGTCGGGCGGCACCGGCAGACGCAAGGCGGCGAGCGTGTGGCGAAAGCAGGCCACGATGCCTTCCCTGGGGTCCGTCAGAGTGCCGTCGAGATCGAACAGGACGTTCATGCCTTCATCCGTTCATGGGTCGTCGCCGCGTTTGCCGGGAAACGCCTCCGAAAGCATCACGAGGTCTGCCCGGCCCGCGAGTCTCGCGAGCCCCGCGACCGCGGCGCGCACCGCGGCTTCGCGGCCGGCGCGCGGCGGATCGGCAGCGAGATGCACGAACGCCGCGCGGACGGCCTCCTTGACGAGCCCGTCGGGGAGCGCCGCGTAGAGATCGGGCGTGAGCTCGGCCGTCGCCTCTTCTGCGCAGGCGCCGCGATCGAACGCCGCGACGGCCCGCGCGAACCGCTCCAGAACCTCGGCCTCGGCCGCGGCCCCCGAGCGCGTCACTTGCCGAACATGACCTTCTGGGTCCCGTCCGCAAGGATGACCTTGACGAGCTCGCCGCCGGGCTGGCCGTTCTTCATCGGATGGATCACGCACGTGACCTCGTCGCCGGGCTTCAGCGTATGCCGCGTCCAGCCGCGGCGCCCGAGGAAATTCGGGCTCATGCCTTCCAGCCCCCAGCGAGTGACCTTGCCGTCCTCGCCCTTGACGTTGATCCACGTCCAAGTGTGCGGGTTCGTCCACTGGAACTCGACGACCTCGCCCTTGACGGTCTTCGTCTGCTCCATTTGAAACGGTGCGAAGGAGTGATGGGCGCCGGCCGCGCCGGCGAAACCCAGAACGCCGGCCGCGGCGAGGAAAGCGCCGCCCAGAGAAAGTCGCATCTTTCGTGTCGTCATCTTCATTGCTTGTCAGCCTCGTCGTCGAACTTCAGATCGACACCGGCCTTCCCCGTGGCGGTGGTGTAGTTGCGGTTGTTTTGCTGGCACACGTATTCGTCCAGTGTCCAATCCTTGTGACGGCCGTAGACCCGCTTCGTCGTCCACGGTACTTGCAGCGCCTCGGGATCGTAGACCGTCGTCTGGATCTCGAGCTGCTCCGGGTCGAGCTCGTGCATACGCTCGACGATGCGCATCTTGTCGCTGTGCTGCATCCCGTAGATGCCGCCCATGGGCGTGTCGGAAACGAACCCGACCGTCTCGACGACGAGCGTATCGCCCTCCCAATGGCCGATGGAGTGGCCGTTGTAGGCCGGGTCCGGATCCTTCGGCAGGGGCCGCCCGTCCGTGAAGATCTGGCGCCACTGGCTGTAGGCCTCGACGAGGATCGTGACCTTGCCCGGCGTGAACAGAAACTCGTAGGGATAGGGCTGCGTCATGATGCCGGGCATGCCGGGCGGGACGCAGTTCGCGGACGGGGTGTCCTGAACCTTGCCGCTCTTGCGGGCGGCCAGGTAGGCCTCGTACTTGGCTTCGTACTCGGGCGTCAGCATGGGCTTCGGATTGTCGCGGCCGCCGCCGAAGGCAGGCTCCCAGAGCCCGCTCCAATCCGGCAGCCGGGCGATCGAGGCCCAGGTGCCGCCTTGCGGCGAGCGCTGCGCGGAGGGCTCCGACGCCTGCGCCGCCTGCGCCGCCCCTCGGCTCGCGTCCTGGGCGCGCGCCGGCTCGGCGGGCACCGGTTTGCCGGCGGCGGCCTGCTGCGCCGCGGCCGTGCCGCAAAGCACGAAGGCCGAAGCCGCCGCCAGGGCCAGCGGTGTGAATCGGTTTCGCATCGTCGCTCCTCCTCGTTCTCCCGATGTTACCGTCTGCGGCCGGGGCGGCAAAGCGAAGGTTTCCAAAGCCCGTGCATTGCGGGGCCGAAAATCTTGCAACCGATCAAACACATGCGGAGCAGAAACGAGACGCGCAGGGACCGGCGTGCCGCACCTTTGATTAGCCTTCGAGGCAACGCATATCATCTCGATCCTCGAGAAACGCTCGGCCGCGGCGACGAGAGAAACTTCGGCCGCGGCCATGAGCCGAAGCAGAGGCACCGCATGGAATCCTGGCTCGAAAACGCGCTCTCCGACTTCGAGGCGCACAACGAAGCGCTCGTGCTGCAGACGCGCGCGCTGCTCGGGCGCATCGTCTCGCAGGCGGCCGTGCACGGGCGTTTCATCAACACGCTGTCCCTGCTCGAGCATCTCGGCAGTCACAAGATCATGGCGACGCAGCACTCCGCGGCCATCGATCAGGCGACGCTGCGCCACGTTGCCGAAGAAGCCCATCACGCCTATTTCATGAAGCGTCAGGCAGAGAAGGCTGCGGCGCGCCCGCTCGAGTACACGGCCGGGGATCTGCTCGCGCCGGCCGCTGCGCGCATGTACTTCCAGCGCCTCGAGGCCCGCATGGCGGCCGCGCTCGCGAGGCAGCGCAGCCGCGCGGCCACGTATCTCTACATGTCGCTGATCGTCGAATTCCGCGCGCTTTGGTTCTACAAGCTTTACGAGCAGACGCTGAAGCGGGCCGGCCTCGCCATGTCGCTGAAGCGCGTGCTCGGTGAGGAGCGCAATCACCTCGACGACATGGCGAGCCGCCTCGAGATGAGCGGCGAGCTCAGCGACGCGCGCGCGAATGCGTTTCTCGGCTTCGAGCGCGCACTCTACGAGCGGCTGCTCGACGCTTTTCAGCGCGCGGCGGCCGCCTCATGACTGCCCGCGGCATCGGCATCGCGCTCGTCGCGCTCGGGCTGCTCGCGCTGCTCCTGCTGCCGCCCCTGTTCGGCAGGCTCACGCAGCGGGCCGTGGAGGCTCGCATCGCGGCGATCGATGCCAGCGAACCGCTCGAGGCCAGGATCGACGCTTACGAGCGCGGCTGGTTCCGTAGCCGCGCACGGCTCACGGTCGCACCTGTTGCGGCAGCTGGCGGCGCAGGCGCCGGCGCGGCGTCGCCGATTGCGCCGGGTGCTCCGAGCGCGCCGGGTGCGCCGGGTGCGATACGGGTCGTCGTCGATTTCGAGCACGGGCCGGTCTCGCTCGAGCACGGCTTCTTTTTCGGTTTCGTGCAGATCGAGGCGCGGCCCGAACCCGCCGCCGGCACCGCGACCGCGTACCCCTTTCGATTCGATGCGCGCACGAGTCTCGGCGGCGAGTTGCGGTTTGCCGCGGAGTTGCCGGCGCTCGACCGGCAAACGGCTGCGGCGCACCTCTCGTTCTCGGGCGGCCGGCTCGTCGGCTCGCTTCGCCGCAGCCGCCTCACGGCACATGGGACGGCCGCGACCCTGCGCCTCGAGCAGGCCGCGGGCAGCCTCTCGCTCCGAGGCGTCGAGCTCACGACCGAGAGCGCGCTTGCGAGCGGCGGCGCCGCGGTGAACAAGGCCACGCTCAAGGCCGAGGGCGCGTCGCTCGAGAGTGCGGACAGTACGCGCGAGCTCGACGCAACCGTGCTCGCTGTGAACGCCCAGGGGACGATCGACGCGATGCGGCTGCTCGAAGGCACGCTCGAAATCAGCGCAGACACGATGCACGCCGGCGAGGAGGGGCGAATCGGCAGTCCGCGGTTGCACGGCCGCATCCGCCGACTCGACCTCCGAGCGCTGCGCGACTACTCCGACGCGGCCCGGCGCATCGAGGCGAACGTCTTGCCGCCCGAGGAGGCCGCCGACGTGCTCGAGCCTTCGATCCATGCTTTGCTCGCGGCCGGTCCGAGCCTCGAGATCGAGACGCTCGAGCTGAGCTTCGACGGCGAGCCGCTCGAAGTACGCGCTGAAGCGAGCGTGGATAAGGCGGCGCTGCCGCAGCACTCGGCTGTCGATCTCTTGGCCGTGGATTTCTGGACCCGAATCCTCGAGGCCCGCGCGGACGTATCAGCGTCCAAGGTGCTCGTCGAGCGCGCGGTGGCCGCGGTGCTCGAGAATCGGTTGCGCCGCAGCGGGTCGCCGCGGGAACAGCAGATCGCGCCGATCGCGCAGGGACAGGCCGCCGTGCTCGTGCCGCTGCTCGCGCTGCGCGGCTACCTCGAGAACGCGGGGAATCGCTACAAGTCCGCGCTGCGTCTCGAGCACGGCAAGCTCACGGTCAACGGCAAGCGCGTCGCGCTGCCGGGCGACTGAACGGACGCGCTATCTCGACTTCGGCGGTGCGGGGGCCCCGACCTCGGTTCGCGCATTGCTTTGCGGGCGCGCGTCGCCTTGCGGGCGCGCGTCGGCCGCGGACGTTTGCGCGGCTTCGTCCTGCTTCGAAGCCGCTTGGACGGCGGCCTCGTACTCGTCGGGCGTGATCGGGTCGAAGCGGCCGAGGGCGCACGTGAAGCCGCGCGTGAAGCCGAAGTCCCACTTCTCTATGACGGTAACGCCGTCGATGGCGCAGAGCTGCGTGCTCGTCGGGCTGTACATGAAGCGCTTTTCGCGCTCGAGCCCAGGGCATTCGCGCCCGAGGTGGTTCAGATAGACGGTACCGCCGCGCATATGAAACAGAATCGTACGGTCGTCGAGAATTTCGGTGCGCTGCAGGTCGAGAAGCGAGATGCAGCGCGTCGGAGCCCGATCGCGTGCGGTTTTCTTCTCGCCCGCCGCGTCATTGCGGGCCGTGCTCGGCGGCTGACCGAAGGTGGGTGGCACGGCGGCCGCGAGCAGTACGACCCCGAGGGGGGCGCGGGTGCAACGGGACATCGTCGACTCCACTCCTTGTGCTGAGCACTCAACGGCCGGCCCGCGGCCGCGGGTAAGTAGAGCAATATGACAAAGGGCCGGCGGTTTGATTCCCTCTCGAATGCCGGCCCCAACGCGCGTTGCCGCCCGAGTTATGATCGCTGCGTGAGTACGAATCCCGATACCGAGCGGCCGGACCCGGCCGTGCTCGAGGCCTACGACGTCGCGCCCGAGTCCCTGCGCGCGGCATCCTCCGGCCTCATCAATCGCACGTGGCACGCGCGCAGCCGCGCGGGCACGCGCCTCGTGCTGCAGCGCGTGAACGCGGTCTTTCCGCCCGAGATCAACGCCGACATCGATCGGGTGACGCGCCATCTCGCCGCCCTCGGCCGGCCGACGCCGCTCGTCGTGCCGACGACGCGCGGCGCCCTGTGGTTCGGCTGCGCGGGAGAAACATGGCGCGCGCTGACCGAGATCGACGGAGTCACGCGCGACGCGCTCGAATCGCCCGCTCAGGCCGAGCAGGCCGGCGCGGCGCTGGCCGCGTTTCATCGCGCCGTGGCGGACCTCGATCACCAGTTCGCAAACGCCCGGCTCGGGGTTCACGATACGGCGGCGCATCTCGCGCGCCTTCGTAAGGCGCTCGAGGAGCATCGATCGCATCGCGAGCACGCGGCGGTCGCGGCGCTCGCGGCCGAGGTTTTCGCCTCGGCGGCCGAGCTGCCGCCGCTGCCGCGCGCGCCCGACCGCATCGTGCACGGCGATCCCAAGGTCTCCAACATCGTGTTCGAGCGCGGCACGGACCGCGCGCTCTGTCTCATCGATCTCGACACGCTGGGCCGCATGCCCGTCGCACTCGAGCTCGGCGACGCGATGCGTTCCTGGTGCCATCCCGCGCCGGAGGACGCGCCGAAGGCCGGCTTCTCGGTGCCGCTGTTCGAAGCCGCCGTGCGCGGGTACGCACGGGGCGCGGAGGGCCTGCTCGCGGAACCGGAGTGGTCGGCGATCCCGGACGCGACCCTGACCATTACCATCGAGCTCGCCGCGCGCTTCTGCGCCGACGCGCTGGCGGAGCGCTATTTCGGCTGGGACCGCCGCCGCTACCCCTCCTCGAGTGCGCACAACCAGGCGCGCACGCGCTGCCAGCTCGAGCTCGCGCGCTCGGTCCGCGCCGAGCTCGTCGTGATGCGGGCCGTCGTCGAAGCGGCCTTCGCTCCGGAGCGCCTCGCGGCCCGTGACACTCCTGTGACATAGCAGCGCGCCGGGTTTGGTAGAAAAAAGGGGTCAGAGCCCTTTTTTCGAGCGGTCGGCTCGCCGCGCCCGACTCGGTTGATCGAAAAAAGGGCTCTGACCCCTTTTTTCTTTCTTCGTTCGGGACCGCAGCTTGCTGGATCACCTGGGAATGATCGGCGTCTCCTGGCGCCAGGGCGGCACGGAATCGCTGGCCGAATTCACGCTGCGCGAAGACGAGATCGCGGCGCGCCTCGCGGCCTTCGCGCGCGAGCTCCATCTGGGCGAGCTCGCCTACATCGGCACCTGCAACCGGGTCGAGCTCATCTTCTCGCGCACGGGCCGCACGCCGGGTCCCGACCTGCGCCGGCAGGTCTTCGCGCTGCTCACGGGCCGACAGGCCGGCCCCGGTGAGGCCGAACGCCGGCTCAGGGCCTGGCAGGGCGAAGGCGCGGCCGAGCACCTGTTTCTCATCGCGGCCGGCCTCGATTCGGCCTGCGTCGGTGAGACCGAGATCGTCGGTCAGGTCCGGACCGCATTCGAGCGCGCACGCGAGCTCGGCCTTGCGGGTCCCGCGCTCGAGCTCGTCTTCGACGAGGCGCTCAAGATCGCCGCCCGCGTCCGCGGCGAGACCGGCCTCAACGAAGGCCGCGTCTCCTTGGCCGAAATCGCCGTGGAGATGCTTCGCGAGCGAGTCGCGGCCACGCCCGGCCCCGTGGCGCTCGTGGGCGTCTCGCCCATGACCGAGCGCGCCGCGCTCGCGCTCGCCCCGTCCGGTATTCCGCTCGTGGTCGTGAACCGCACGGCTGCCCGCGCCGAGGCGCTCGCGGCCCGCTTCTCGGTCGAACATGCCTCGCTCGAATCCTTCCTCGCGGAACCCCCGCCCGTCGAGGCCGTGCTCTGCGCGACGGGTGCGCCCGAGGCCGTGCTGACGGCGCCCGCGCTCGCGCGGCTCGCGGCAGCCCCGAAGTCGCGCCGTGCGCCGCTCGTCGTGGACATGGCGATTCCGGCAGACGCCGACCCCGAGGCCTGCGCACGCCTCGGCGTGCCGCGCGTCGGCATGGACGAGATCGTGCGCCGCGCCGAGACGAATCGGGCGGCCCGTCTCATGCACGCGGCCGACGCACGCGAGCACGTGGACCGCGCGCTGCAGGGTCTTCGCGACCGCTTCGCCGAGCGGTTCTACGGTCCGTTGTTCGGCACGCTCCAGCAGCGCTATCGCCGCACGGCCGAGGAAGGCGTCGAACGCCTGCTCAAGAAGGAGCTCAAAGGCCTCGGCGCCGAGGAGCGTGCGGCCATCGAGACATGGGTCGGCGCGCTCGCGCGGCGCTTTGCGCACATCCCCTGCGTCGGCCTCCGGGGGCTCATGTACTCCGGGCCCGACGGCTCGGTCGAAGCCTTCCTGAGCGGCCTCGACCCCGAATTTGCCGACGAGCTGCGCGCCGCGCTCGAGCGCGGGAGCGTCGGCTCGGCGGCCCGCGGCCCGCGCGAGCGGCGCGGAGCCGAGCAGGAGACGGGATCTTGACGCAGCTCAAGCTCGGCACGCGCGGCTCGGACCTCGCGCTCACGCAGGCCGGCACGGTCGCCGCGCAGCTCGAGGCCGCGGGCTACCCGACGCGCATCGAGATCATCCGCACGGCCGGCGACCGCTCGCAGGCGCCCTCTTTCGGCACGATCGGCGCGCAGGGCGTATTCGTGCGCGAGATCGAAAGCGCGCTGCTCGCGGGCGACATCGATCTCGCGGTGCACTCTTTCAAGGACCTTCCGACCGTCTCCCCGCCCGGGCTCGCGATCGGCGCCGTGCCGGCGCGCGTCGATCCCGCCGACGTGCTCGTCGTGCGCGAGGAGCTCGTCGACACCGAGCGCGGCTTCCTGCCGCTCGGCCGCGGCGCGCGCGTCGGCACCTCCTCGGTGCGGCGCGGCGTCTGGCTCAGACACTTGCGCTCCGACCTCGCCGTCGAACCGTTGCGCGGCAACGTGCCGACGCGCATCGGCAAGCTGCGCGACGGCGGCTACGACGCGATCGTGCTCGCGGCGGCCGGTATCGAGCGCCTGCGCGAAGGCGGCGACGCGCTCGACGGCGCGCTCGACGGGCTGGCGACGATCCGGCTCGATCCGCGCCGCTTCATCCCCGCGCCCGCGCAGGGCGCTCTGGCCGTGCAATGCCGAAGCGACGATGCGGGCGTCCGCGCCGCGCTCGAGCGTCTCGACGACGCCGCGAGCCGCGTAGCGGTCGGCATCGAGCGCGACGCGCTCGAACGCGCGGAGGGCGGCTGCAACACGGCTTTCGGGGCGTATTGCGTGCCGGGCGACGACGCCTTCGAGCTCGTCGCGATGCTCGAGCGCGGCGGCCGCGTCCTGTCCGCGGGCGTCCGGGGCGACACGCCCTCGCGCACGGTGGAAAACCTCTGGGACCTGCTCGGAGCGCCCGAGTGAGACGGCCGCGAGGAGTCAGGCGACCGCGAGGAGCCGGACGACCGCGAGGAGTGAGAGGGCCGCGAGGAGGCTCGCAGTGAAGCGAGGCACACGATGAAAGGAGGCCCGCAGTGAGGGCGCGCGCACCGGCAACGGCCGTGCGCGCTTTGCGCGTGCTGCTGACGCGCGCCGAGGAGGACTGCGCGGCCTGGGCCGCGGAGCTCGAGCGGCGCGGCATCGCCGCCGTCTCGCTGCCCTGCATCGCGGCCGCGGCCATCGATACGGCGGAGCTCCGAGCTGCGCTCACGGAAGCAGCGGCGCGCACGGACTGGCTCGTGTTCACGTCCCGCCGCGGCGTCGAGGCGTTCGCGGACCTTTGCGGCGCGGCGGACGCGCGCATCGACGCCCGCATCGAGAAGGCTCGTATCGCCGTCGTCGGCGCAGCCACGGCCGAGGCGGCACGCCGCAGGCTGGGGCGCGCCGATCTCGTCGGCGAAGGCACGGCCGAGACCCTGGCGCGCAGCCTCGCCGCGCTCATCGGGAGCGAGCGTCATGCGGCGCACGATCCGCAAGCGCACGATCCGCACGATCCGCAGGCGCATGAGCCGCAGGCGCATGAGCCGCAGGCGCATGAGCCGAGAGCGCATAAACCGCGAGCGCGCGTCGTCGCCGCGCTCGCCGCGACCGCGCGCGACACGCTCGAACGAACCCTGCGCGATGCCGGCGCGGACTGCACGCGCTTCGACGTCTATCGCACGGTGGCCGCTGCACCGGCTCGGCCCAAGCGGTCCTATGCGGCGCTCGGCGTCGACGCCGCGCTGCTCGCGAGCCCCTCGGCCGTGCAGGGTTTCGCGAACCAGGTGGCCCTCGACGCAGCCGCGCGCCTCGTCACGATCGGTCCCTCGACCTCGGCGGCCGTGCGCGCGCTCGGCCTCGAGGTCGCGGCCGAGGCCGATAGCCCGAGTCTCGAAGGCATGCTGGCCGCGCTCGAGACGGCGCTGGGGACGGCGGCGGACGCATGAGCGCGGTCCGCAAGACCGCCGGCAGCCGCCTTCGGCGCCGCCGCGCGCCGAACCGCACACTCTGACGGAGACTCCCATGCCCGAAGCCGCAATCACCCTCCCCGACCGCCGCCGGCCTCGCCGCCTGCGCCGCACGCCTGCACTGCGCAATCTCGTCGCCGAGACGCAGGTCGCAGCCTCGCAGCTCGTCATGCCCCACTTCGTGCTGCCGACGGCCAAGGCCGACGAGCCCGTGCCTTCGATGCCCGGCATCTCGCTGCAGGGCGTCGAGACGCTGCTCGCACAGGTCGGGGCCGACCTCGAGCTCGGCATCCGGTCGGTGCTGCTGTTCGGTCATCCGGAGCACGGCGGGAAAACGGCGCACGGGTCGGCCGCGGCCGACCCGAATGGCGCCGTGCAGGGTGCCGTCGAGCGGCTCAAGAAGGAGTTCGGCGACGATCTGCTGGTCATGACCGACGTCTGCCTCTGCGCGTATACGAGCCACGGCCACTGCGGAGTGCTCGACGAGGGCTATGTCGACAACGACCGCTCGCTCGAGCCGCTCGTCGCCGCGGCGCTGAGCCACGCGCGGGCCGGCGCCGACGTCGTCGCGCCTTCCGACATGATGGACGGCCGCGTCGCGGCCATTCGCGATGCCCTCGACGGCAACGGCTTCGAGCGCGTGATCCTCATGTCCTACTCCGTGAAATACGCATCGGCCTACTACGGCCCGTTCCGCGACGCGGCCGACTCCACGCCCGAGAGCGGCGACCGCAAGAGCTATCAGATGGACTGCCGCAACGTGCGCGAGGCGCTGCGCGAGGCCGACCTCGATACGGAGGAAGGCGCGGACATGCTCATGGTCAAGCCGGCGCTCCCGTATCTCGACGTGATCCGTGCCGTGCGCGAAATATCCGATCTGCCGCTCGCCGCCTACAATGTGTCCGGCGAATACTCGGCCGTGAAGGCCGCGGCCGCGAACGGCTGGCTCGACGAGCCCGCCGTCGTGCGCGAGAACCTGCTCGCGATCCGCCGCGCCGGTGCCGACCAGATCATCACTTATCACGCGCGCGACGCGCTGCGCGGAGGCTGGCTGTGAGCCCAGGGGAACAAGAGGAGTATCGGGCGGCCGGAAACGGCCCGCAAACCGCCGCGGACGGCGGCCGCGCAGGCGGCCCAGGCGGCCCCGGCGGCCCAGGCGGCCAAGGCGGCCCAGGCGGCCCTAAACGCGCCGGCGGCGCGGCCGGCGCGGCCGGTCCCGAATCGGCAGCCTGGTTCGCGCGCGCGGAGAAAGTGCTGCCGGGCGGCGTCGACTCGCCCGTGCGCGCCTTCGGCGCCGTCGGCGGCACGCCGCTCGTCGTGCGCGAGGGCCGCGGCGCCACAGTCGTCGACGTGGACGGGCGGGAGTACCTCGACTTCGTCGGCTCGTGGGGACCGTTGATCCTCGGCCACGCACACCCGCGCGTCATCGAGCCCGTCGAGGCGGCCTGCCGGCGCGGCACGTCGTTCGGCGCCCCATGCAAGGAGGAGATCGAGCTCGCCGAGGCCGTCGTGCGGGCTTACCCCGGGCTCGAGCAGGTGCGCTTCGTCTCCTCGGGCACCGAAGCCGTCATGACGGCGATCCGGCTCGCGCGCGGCATGACGGGGCGCGATCTCATCGTCAAATTCTCGGGCTGCTACCACGGCCATGCGGACGCGATGCTCGTCGCGGCGGGCTCCGGTCTGGCCACCTTCGGCCAGCCCTCCTCGAACGGCGTGCCCGCGGCGTTCGCAGAGCTCACGCGCGTCGTGCCGCTCGACGATGCGGCCGCGCTCGAGGCGCTGTTCGCGCGCGACGGCGAATCGATCGCCGCCGCGATCATCGAGCCCGTGCCGGCCAACAACGGCCTGCTGCTGCAGCGGCCCGCATTCCTCGAGACGCTGCGCTTTCTCTGCGACCGGCACGGCGCCCTGCTGATCTTCGACGAGGTCATCAGCGGCTTTCGCGTCGCGCCCGGCGGCGCGGCCGAGCGCCTCAAGATCACCCCGGACCTCGCGACCTTCGGCAAGGTCATCGGCGGCGGCATGCCCGTCGGCGCCTTCGGCAGCCGGCGCGAGATCATGCGCCGGCTCGCGCCCGAGGGCGACGTCTATCAGGCCGGAACGCTCTCGGGCAATCCGATCGCGATGACGGCCGGCCTCGCGACACTGCGTACGCTCCAGGACGAGGACGGCTGGCGCCGGCTCGAGGAGCTCGGCGAGTATCTCGAAAAGGCGCTCGCGCCCGTGCTGGCCTCGAGCCCCGTTCCGGCGACCCTCGTACGCCTAGGCTCGATGTTCTGGATCGCCTGGTACGCCGCCGAGCCTCCGCGCTCGGCCGAGGCGCTCGACGCGCGCGCGGCCGGGTTCTACGCACGCGTGTTCCACGGTCTGCTCGAGCGCGGCGTCGCGCTCGCGCCCTCGGCCTACGAGATCGCGTTCCTGTCGCTGGCCCACACGCGCGCCGACATCGACCGGCTCGCCGCGGCCCTCGGCGAGGTGCTCGGCGCGGTGGCCGGAGACCGGCCCGAGCCCCCGGCCCCGGCGGACGAGCCGTGACCATGCTGCGCCGCGACCCGAGCAAGGCCTTGCTCATCGGCTTCCTCTCGCTGCTCGTGATCTCGATCGTGCAGGTCGGCTATTGGATGGCCGAGAACATCGTCAACGCCCGGGCCGTGGAGCGGCGCATCACGGCACTCTACGAGGCCGACGCCGAGGTCGTCGGCGCCTTCCTGGCCGGGCGCGCGCCCGACGACGTGACGCGTCTCATGCCGCATCTGGATATGGACTTCGCGAACGGCACGGTGCGAGTCCATCCGGCCGCGCTCGCCGAGCTCGACCGCTCGGCCGCGCGCACGCGCATCCGCTACCTGTGGGAGGGCAGCTTTTTCATCGCGGTCCTCGTCGCGGGCATGGCCGTGCTCACGCTCACGATCCGCCACGACGCCGAGCTCCGGCGCCGGCAGCAGAACTTTCTCGCGGCCGTCTCGCACGAGTTCAAGAGCCCGATCGCGAGCGTGCGCCTCGCCGCCGAGACGCTGCTCATGCGCGCCGAGGCGCCCGACAGCCGGCGGCTCGGCCGCCGCATCCTCGACGATGCCGAGCGGCTGCTGCGCATGGTAGACAACCTGCTCGACACGACGCGCCTCGAGGAGGGCCGGCAGGTGCTCGCGCCCGAAGCCGTGGACGTCCGCAGCACCGTCGCGGCCGGCGTCGCGGAGATCGCCGAGCGGGCGGCCGCGAGCGGCATCGAGGTCGCCGTCGACGTTGCCGAGGGTCTGCGGCTCGAGATCGATCCTTCCGCGCTCGAGACCATCCTGCGCAATCTGCTCGACAACGCGGTCAAGGCCTGCGTCGCGGGCGACGGCCACCGCATCGCGGTTACGGGAAGCGCGGCCGCGGGCAGAGTCGAGCTCACGGTCGCCGACGACGGGCTCGGGTTCCCGCCCGAGGATGCGGCCATGATCTTCGAGAAGTTCCACCGTCTCGGCGACGAGCTCAGGCGCTCGATGGCCGGCACGGGACTCGGTCTTTACA
The DNA here is from genome assembly GCA_963702105.1 of uncultured Gammaproteobacteria bacterium. GTDB lineage: Bacteria > Pseudomonadota > Gammaproteobacteria > Steroidobacterales > Rariloculaceae > ZC4RG20. The sequence continues at coordinate 5,246,659 of OY969712.1, read as the reverse complement.
TCGTCAGGCGGCTCGTGGAGCTCTCGCGCGGGACGATCGGCGCGAGCAGCCGCGGACCGGGGCAGGGCGCCACGCTGACGATCAGCTGGCCGGAGCGGGCGAACCGATGAGCGAGCCGGTCTCGAGCGTCGTTCGGCCGGGACGCCCGGCGCGCATCCTCGTCGTGGACGACGAGGCGCATCTGGCAGAGGGCATCCGCGAGAATCTCGAAGCCGAAGGCTACGAGACCGCGATCGCGCACGACGGCCAGGACGGCTTGGAGAAGGCGCGCGCGCACCGTTTCGATTTGATCCTGCTCGACGTCATGATGCCCAAGATGAACGGCCTCGAGGTGTGCGAGGCGATTCGCGCCGAGGGCCGCCAGACACCCGTGCTGTTTTTGACGGTCAAGGGTGATGCGGCCGACCGCATCCGCGGTTTCGAGGCCGGCGGCGACGACTACCTCGCGAAACCGTTCCACCTCAAGGAGCTGCTGCTGCGCGTCGCGGCGATCTTGAAGCGCAGCCGCTGGTACGACGAGACGGAGTCGAAGCTCGCTTTCGACGGCAACCGCATCGACTTCCATACCTATCAGGCGACGTCGTGGGACGGCGACGAGCACGCGCTCACGCACAAGGAGGCCATGATCCTCAAGGTGCTGGCCGAGCACGCCGGCGCCATCGTGACGCGCGAGGAAATTCTCGACCGCGTCTGGGGCTACGAAGTGTTCCCCTCGACGCGCACGATCGACAATTTCATCGCGCGGCTGCGCAAGCGCTTCGAGCGCAACCCGGAGGCGCCCGCGCACTTCCACACCGTGCGCGGCGTAGGCTATCGATTCACGACGGAGCCCGAGCCCGAATGACCAGAAAAGGGGTCAGAGCCCTTTTTCGCTCCCGCCCATGCCGGGCCGGTTGCGACGATCGCCGGGCCAAAAAGGGCTCTGACCCCCTTTCCGTTGCGAGAGACCGATGACGAAACTGCTCCTACAAACGATCCGCGGAGAGCACACGCCGCGCCGCCCGCTCTGGATCATGCGCCAGGCCGGCCGTTACCTGCCGGAGTACCGTGCCCTGCGCGCCAAGCACGGCTTCAAGGAGCTCGCGGCCTCGCCGGAGCTCGCGGCCGAGGTCACGCTGATGCCGCTCGAGCGGTTCGCGCTCGACGCGGCAATCGTCTTTGCGGACATCATGAGCCCACTGCCCGCGCTCGGCATCGAGCTCGATTTCGACCCGGGCCCCGTCGTCGCGAACCCGATCCGCGACGAGGCCGCCCTCGCGCGCCTCGCGACCCCCGACCCGGAAGCCATCGCGCCCGAGGTCATGCGCGCGCTCGCGCTGACGCGCGCGGAGCTGCCGCCGACGACGGCGCTGCTCGGCTTCTGCGGTGCGCCCTGGACCCTCGCGGCCTACCTCGTCGAGGGCCGCGGCGCCAAGGACTTCCCGACGCTGCGCGCGTTCGCCGCGGCGCGGCCGGACCTGCTCGACCGCCTCCTCGGCCTGCTCTCCAGCTACATGGCCGACTATCTGAAGCGGCAGGCGGCGGCCGGCGCCGACGCCGTGCAGATCTTCGATTCCTGGGCCGGCGTGCTTTCGCTGCGCGACTGGGAAGCGCTGATCCGGCCGCATCTCGCGGCCCTGCTCGAGGCCGTCGGCGCGGCGGGCGTGCCGCGGATCCTGTTTCTGCAGAACGCGCCGCATCTCGTCGAGGCCTATGCGAGCCTGCCGGCCGAGGTGCTGGCCGTGGACTGGCGCGTGGACCTCGGCGCGCTGCAGAAGCGCCACCCGGGCCGCGCCCTGCAGGGTAATATCGATCCGGCCGTGCTGACGGCCGGCGCCGTGCCGACGCGCGCCGCGGCCGAGCGGCTGCTCGCGGACGTCGCGCCGGGCGGCCACATCGTGAACTTGGGTCACGGCATCCTGCCGACGACCCCGCTCGAGAGCGTCGAGGCGCTCGTCGAAGCCGTGCACGCCGAGCGGCGCGCCTGAGCAAGGAAGGCGTGCCCGACACGCAAGGAGAAACCCATGAACGCGAGCGAATCCCCTTCGGCGACCCAGCAAAGCCGCGCGCCCGAGCAGGGCGCGCCGGCGCCGGACCGCAAAGCCGCCGGCGCCGCGCCGGCCGAGCGCGAGCGCCTCGACCTCAGCGAAAAGGGCCGGCGTAACGGCGAGATCATCTCGCTCGACCGGCGCCTGTTTATGAAGTTCACGGCCTTCACGGGCTGCCCGCACCCGCAGGCTGCCGCCGAACGGCTCGCGCTCTCGGGGATCGCCGGCGTGCTCTACATCGACGCGAACGATCCGCAGGGCATCGGCGTCATGGCGGCGAGCGAGGACCCGGATACTTTCGTCGGCATGCTGCGCGAGACGTTCAACGAGGCGCCGTTCGACGATTTCGAGCACCGCCCCGAGTACGACATGCTCGGCCGCAGCTATTCGATCGGCTACGAGCCCGACCTCGAGGACACGTTGCTCGTGAAGCCGCTGCAGAAGCTGCTGAACCCGAAGCACCGCTGGGCCATCTGGTATCCGCTGCAGCGCGCCAAGCGCTTCCAGACGCTGCCTGCCGACCATCAGCGCCAGATCCTGGCCGAGCACGGCACGCTCGCGAAGCGCTACGGCCAGGCCGGCGTCGCGGCGGACGTGCGCCTCGCCTGCCATGGGCTCGACCGGGACGACAACGATTTCATCGTGGGCCTGCTCGGCGCGAACCTGCATCCGCTCTCGGCCGTCGTGCAGGAGATGCGCAAAACCGAGCAGACATCGCAGTACCTCGACAGTCTCGGCCCGTTCTTCGTGGGCAAGGCGGCGTGGCAGAGCCCGTTGTGACCTCGGCGGCAGCGGACGATCGCCCCGCCGACCAGCGGCCCGGGGCGAGGGCCCATTCGGACCTCTACGACGAGCGCGCGCATGAATACGAGGCCGTGCTCGTGGTGTCGTTCGGCGGCCCCGAAGGGCCCGCCGACGTCGCGCCGTTCCTCGACAACGTGTTCCGCGGGCTGCGCGTCGGCGAGGAGACGAAGCGCGAGATCGCGAAGCGCTATGAAGCGTACGGCGGCGTGAGCCCGATCAACGCGCACGTGCGCGCGTTCATCGCCGCGCTGCGCCGCGAGCTCGACGAGCGCGGCCCGGGGCTGCCCATCTACTGGGGCAACCGCAACTGGCACCCGCTTCTCGCCGACACGCTCGCGCAGATGAGCCGCGACGGCGTGCGCCGCGCCTGCGCCTACGTCACGAGCACGTTCGGCTCCTACAGCGGATGCCGGCGCTATCGCGAGGATCTTTACGAAGCGACGCGCGGCATCGACCCACCCATCGCGATCGACAAGCTGCGGCTCGGGTTCAACCATCCCGGCTTCATCGAGGCCGTCGCCGATTGCGCCCGCACGGCGCTCGCGCGGCTCGAGCCCGAGCGGCGCGCCGGCGCCGCGATCCTGTTCACCGCGCACAGCCTGCCGGAATCGATGGCGCGCCACTCGCGTTACGAGACGCAGCTGCAGGAGGCCTGCCGCCTCGTCGGCGACGCGCTCGAGCACCAGCGCTGGCGGCTCGTCTACCAGAGCAACAACGCACGCTACGGCGGCGAACCCTGGCTCGGCCCGGACATCTCCGAAGCCCTCGCGCAACAGAAGGCCGAGGGCATCGACGACGTCGTCGTCGTGCCGATCGGCTTCGTCTGCGACCACATGGAAGTCGTCATCGATCTCGACACGGTCGCGGCCGCTGCCGCCGAGCGGCTCGGAATCAACATGATCCGCGCCGCCACGGTCGGGACGCACCCGGCTTACGTCGGCATGGTCCGCGATCTCATCGTCGAGCGCATGACGGCCGCACCGGTGCGCCGCGCGCTCGGAGCTCTCGGGCCGAGCCACGACTACTGTGCCGCGGACTGTTGCCTCAGCGGCCGTCCGGGCCCCGCAAAACCCGCCCTCTGCGGGGTCGACTCGCCATGAAGCCGGCGGGCGGCCACGACGTCATCGTCGTCGGCGCGGGCCTCGCCGGCCTCGCGGCCGCGCGCCGGCTCGAGGCCGCGGGGCTCGACGTGCTCGTGCTCGAGGCGCAGCGGCGCGTCGGTGGCCGCATTTATTCGATGCAGCATCTAGGCAGCAACGCCGAGGCCGGCGGCACCTACATCGGGGCCGGCTACGGGCGTGTGATCGGCGCCGCCGAAAGCTGCGGCGTAAAGCTCATCGACGTGACGCCGCTGCTCGAGTTCTTCCGCGAGCAGGACCTCGCGCTGGAAGGCGAGATCATCCGCCAGCGCGACTGGCCCGAGCATCCGGCGAATCCCTTTCCGGCCGGCGACAAGGGCCATCTGCCGTGGACGTATCATCGCGTGCTCGCGATGCGTCACAACCCGCTGCCCGCGGCCGCGGACTGGCTCTCACCCGAGTTCGCCTCGGCCGACGTCTCGGCCCACGACTGGCTGTGCGGGCTCGGGCTCGGCGAGCGGGCCATCGCGATCGCTTACGGCATGAACGCAAGCTTCGGTGCGGATGCGGGCGACGTTTCGGCGCTGCTGCTGTTCCTGCGCGCCGCATTCTCGCGTGAGCAGCGCGCGCACGCGCGCGAGGGCAGCGTCGGCTTCACGGCCGAACGCGGTGTGCAACGCATCCCCGAGGCCATGGCCGCGCGGCTCGCGCGCGAGGTCGCGCTCGGCAGAACCGTGACCGCGATCGAGTGCGGTCCGGGCGCGGCGGTCGTGCGCACGGCCGACGGCGGCCGCTTTACGGCGAGCCGCGTCGTGTGCTCGCTGCCTTTCGGCGTGCTGCGCGGCATCGCCGTCGACCCGCCGCTCGAGGGCCTGCAGGCCGAGGCCGTGCGGGCGCTGCCGGCGCAGCCGATCACGCAGGTCTATCTGCGGCCGAAGGCGCCGTTCTGGGACGAGGACGGCTTTTCGCCGAGCCTGTTCACGGACACGGCGGCCGGCATGCTCGCGGCCGTGCGCGGCGGCAGCGACCCCAACGAGATCACGACGCTGACGGCCTGGGTCATGGGAGCAGCGGCCGCGCGGCTCGACGCGCTGGACGAGGCCGCGGCGGGACGCGAGGTCATCGCGGCCATCGAGCGACTGAGGCCTGCGGCCAAGGGCCGGCTCGAGCTCGTCGGGGCCAAGTCCTGGGGCGCCGACCCTTATGCTGCAGGCGCATGGGCCTACTTCAGGCCCGGCGAGATTACGCGTTTCGCCGCCGTCATGGGCCGGCCACACGCGCGCGTTCACTTCTGCGGCGAGCACCTGGCGCGCTCGGCGCGCGGCATGGAAGGGGCCATGGAATCGGGCGAACTCGCCGCGGACGAGATCCTCGGCGCGTAAAAAGGGGTCAGAGCCCTTTTCTTGATCGCCCCGCTGTCGGCAACCTTCTTATGCGCTTTCGCTATAGGGGAATGAGAAGTTAACCGTTCACGCGGGCGGACGACCTCCGTAACTTAAGCGTTCCCGAAGGCAGCAGGACCGACTCGCGGCATGACCGCCGAATCGGGCGACACGCATGAGCGCAATTCCCGACCAGGTCGAACGGGACCTCGAGACGCACGCCTCGGCGGCTTCGGCCGCTTACGACGAGGAAAGCACCCGCGCCCATGCCCTCGCCCACTGCAATCGGCTCTTCGAGTCGCTCGATCCTCTGCGGCGCGTCGAGTGGGCATTCGAGCACCTGCCCGGTAATCACGTCCTGACCTCGAGCTTCGGCGCGCAGGCCGCGCTCTCGCTGCATCTCGTGACGCGCGTGAGCCCCAAGGTGCCCGTCGTGCTCATCGACACCGGCTACTTGTTCGCCGAGACGTACCGCTTCGTCGATGAGCTGACCGAGAGGCTCAAGCTCAACCTCAAGGTCTATCGCGCATCGCGCTCGCCGGCCTGGCAGGAGGCTCGCTACGGCCAGCGGTGGCAGCAGGGCATCGAGGGCATCGACGCCTACAATCAGGAGAACAAGGTCGAGCCCATGCGGCGCGCGCTGCGCGAGCTCGGGGTCAACACCTGGTTCGCGGGCCTGCGTCGCAATCAGAGCGAGACGCGCGCACAGATCCCTTACCTCGAGTGGGCCGGCGGCCGCTGGAAGGTCCACCCCATCGCGGACTGGACGGACCGCGACGTACACTACTATCTCAAGAAGCACGGCCTGCCCTATCACCCGCTATGGGAGAAGGGCTACCTGTCGATCGGAGATCGCCACAGCACGCTGCCGATTCACGAGGTCAGCACGCCGGATCAGACGCGCTTCTTCGGCCTGAAGCGCGAGTGCGGGATTCACGAGATCAATCTGGCGGATTTGTAGAGGGCCTCGAAAAGGGCTCTGGCCCCTTTTTTCGCGCTACGCCGGCTTGGCTACGTACTCGCAGCCCGTATGCATGGGCAGCGTGATGTCCCGCAGCAGCGCTTCGACCTGCTCCTGCGTCGGCTGATCCGCCGCCTCGCGGATGAGCCGCGGCGAGTAGTTCGGGGCGAGGAAATGTATGAAGTCCACCATGAAGCCGCGCAGCACCATGCCGCGCGGAAATCCGACCCACGTCGTGACCCGCGGGAACAGCCCGCGCGCATCGATGGGCTTGAGGTCCTCGAGGTCCTGGCGCTCGAACGCCATGGAAGCGATGACGCCGACACCCATGCCCATCCGCACATAGGTCTTGATGATGTCGGCGTCGCGCGCGGTGAACACGACGCGCGGCTCGAGGCCCTTTTCGCGGAACGCGCGCTTGAAGGACGACTCGCCCGTCAGCGAGAAGACGTAGGTCACGAGCGGATAGCCCGCGAGCGTCTCGAGATCGAGCGGCCTGTCCTGCTGCGCGAGCGGATGCTGCTTCGGCACGAGCGCGATCCGGTTCCAGTGGTAGATCGGGAGCAGCGTGAGGTTCGGGAACAGGTGCCGCGAGCCGGTCGCGATCGCAAAGTCCACTTTGTTGGTGCCGATGAGCTCGGCGATCTGCTCCGATGTCCCCTGATGCAGCTCGAGGTCGACTTTCGGGTATCGCTCGCGGAAGTTGCGGATGACCTCGGGCAGCACGTAACGCGCCTGCGTATGCGTCGTCGCAATCGAGAGCGTGCCCTCCTGCTCCGCCGTGAGATCGCTCGCGAGGCTCGTGATGTTGTCCACCTCGCGCAGGATTTTGCGGGCGCGCGCGATGACTTCGCGGCCGGCGGGCGTGACCGCGGCGAGGCTCTTGCCCTTGCGCGTGAAGAGCTGGACGCCGAGCTCCGCTTCGAGCTGCTTGAGCTGCTTGCTGATGCCGGGCTGGCTCGTGTACAGCCGCTCGGCCGCCGACGTGATATTGAGCCCGCTGTCGACGATGCCGATCAGGTATTTCAGCTGCTTGAGGGTCACGCAGGGTCCTCTGAAAAAAATGCCGCTTCCTCGGCAGAGTCGGCGGCATCGCGCAGTATATAACCACCGGTTAGATCAGGGTGTCAACCGGACCGACAGGCGGCGCCCAGGGGCCGAGGCGGGCGCCTCCGCCGCAGCCGCGGACGTGTCTTGGAAGCGGCCGTTATCGACGCTCGGAATAAGCGAAGAAGCACTTCTTAGTTGGTCCGGCGCGAGGCGCGGCGTATCGTGCAAGGCCTGTAGCCCATCCGCCCCGAGCTCGGTCATGCGTCACCTGCCAATGTTCGCCGCGCTGCACGGCCGAGACTGCCTCGTCGTGGGCGGCGGCGCCGTCGCCGAGCGCCGCGCGCGACTGCTGCTCTCGGCCGGCGCGCGCGTGACGGTGCGCGCCCCGCACCCGAGCGCGGCGCTCGAAGCGCTCGCCGCGGAGCGAAGCCGCGACGTCGCCCTCGAGCGCGCGCCCTTCGATGCCGCGCCCGGCTCCGCACACGCCTGCGCTCTCCCGTCCACACCCGCCCCCGCTCTCGGGTCCGGACCCGCCTCGACGGCGGACGCGGCCCTCGAGCCCTACTGGCTCGTGGTGGCGGCGACGGACGACCGCGCCGTGAACGCGGCCGTCGCCGCGGCCGCCGAGCGCGCGAAGCGCTTCTGCAACGTCGTCGACGACCCCGAGCTGTGCTCGTTCATCATGCCGGCCGTCGTGGACCGCGATCCGGTCACTATCGCGATCTCGAGCGCCGGTTCGGCACCCGTGCTGAGCCGCTGGATCAAGGGCGTCATCGAGACGCTGCTGCCCGCCCGGCTCGGGGCCCTGGCCGAGCTCGCGGGCGCGCGGCGCGAGCGCGTTCGGGCGAGGCTGCGGGACGCCGACCGCCGCCGCGACTTCTGGCAGGCCGTCGTCGCGGGCCCCGTCGCCGAGCACGCCTACGCGGGCCGCGACGCTGAAGCCGCCGCCGAGCTCGAGCGTACGCTCGAGCGCGCCGCAAGCGGCGCCGCGGCGAGCGCACCGCGCGGCGAGGCCTACCTCGTCGGCGCGGGCCCCGGCAACCCCGATCTCATCACGCTGCGCGGCCGGCAGCTGCTGGCCGCGGCGGACGTCGTGCTCTACGACCGGCTCGCCGCGCCCGAGCTGCTCGCGTTCGCGCGCCGCGACGCGGAGCTGGTCTCCGTCGGCAAGTCGCCCGATCGACCCTCCATTACGCAAACGCAGATCAACCGGCTGCTCGTGCGGCTCGTGGCCTCGGGCAAGCGCGTCTGCCGGCTCAAGGGCGGCGACCCGCTCGTCTTCGGCCGCGGCGGCGAGGAGATGGAAGCGCTGGTCGAGGCCGGCCTGCCGTTTCAGATCGTGCCGGGCGTATCGGCCGTCGAAGGCTGCGCGGCCTACGCGGGAATCCCGCTCACGCAGCGCGGCGTCTCGCAGGCCGTCGTCATCGCGACCGGCCACACGAAGGAACACGCCTCCGCGGACCTCGCCTCGTTCCGCCCGGGGCAGACGCTCGCGCTGTACATGGGCGTCGGCCAGTACGAAGCCGTCCGCGACGCGCTCGTCGCCGCGGGTCACGACCCCTCGACCCCGGCCGCGCTCGTGGAGCGCGGCACGACGGAGGCGCAGCGCGTCGTGCGTACCGTCCTCGGGCTGTTGCCGGAGGCGCGCGACCGCTTCGAGGTCAAGCCCCCCGCGCTGCTCATCGTCGGCCCGACCGCCGCGTTGGCCGAGCGCTTCGCCTGGTTCGGCCCGAGCCGCCTCGAGGTGCTGGATTTCCGGCGTCCGGGCGCCGTCGCCAGCGTAAGCTAGAATCGCTGCAGAAAGGGGTCAGAGCCCTTTTTTTTGCCGCGGCGCCCTTTGGCGATGGACCGAGCAACAAGAAACAAGCAACAAGAAAAAGGGCTCTGACCCCTTTTTTCTCTGGTCGGGAGGAGACGCGATGATCTACGACAGTATCCTGGACACGATCGGCAATACCCCCATCGTCAGGCTGAATCGGCTCGCGCCGGCGCACACGACGGTCTACGTCAAGGTCGAGTCCTTCAATCCCATGGCTTCGGTCAAGGACCGGCTGGCCCTCGCGGTGATTCTCGACGCGGAGAAGCGCGGCGTACTCAAACCGGGCCAGACGGTCGTCGAGGCCACGTCGGGCAATACCGGGATCGCGCTGGCCATGGTCTGCGCGGCCCGCGGCTACCCGTTCGTCGCGACGATGGCCGAGTCGTTCTCGATCGAGCGCCGCAAGATCATGCGCGGCCTCGGCGCCAAGGTCCTGTTGACGCCCGCGGCCGAGCGCGGCACCGGCATGGTGCGCCTCGCCGAGCAGCTGGCCGAGAAGCACGGCTGGTTCCTGGCCCGGCAGTTCCAGAACCCGGCCAATCCCGCCTACCACCGCCAGACGACGGGCCCCGAGATCCTCAAGGACTTCGCAGGTAAGCGCCTCGACTTCTGGGTCACGGGCTGGGGCACGGGCGGCACGCTGACGGGCGCCGGCGAGGTCATCAAGGTCGCGCGGCCAGACGTGCAGATCGTCGCCTGCGAGCCCGCCGGCGCCTCGCTGCTCGGCGGCAAGGAATGGCAGCCGCACAAGATCCAGGGGTGGACGCCGGACTTCGTGCCCGATGTCCTGAACCCGCGCGTCTTCGATCAACTCGTCACGGTCACGGACGAGGAAGGCAAGGACACGGCCCGCCGGCTCGCGCGCGAGGAGGGCATCTTCGTCGGTATTTCCTCCGGGGCGACGCTCGCGGCAGGCCTCAAGGTCGCCGATCGCGCCGACGCGGGCTCCGTGGTGCTCGTCATGCTGCCCGATACCGGCGAGCGCTATCTCGGTACCTACCTGTTCGACGACGTATCCGAGGGCTCGGACGACGAATGGCTCGCCTCGCTCGGATGACTTCGCCCCAGACGCGCATCGCGAAGGGCCGAGCGAGAGAGCATGGCGGAACGCGGCGGGAACTGGCGGAGAGGGAGGGATTCGAACCCTCGAAGGGGCTTTTGACCCCTTACTCCCTTAGCAGGGGAGCGCTTTCGACCACTCAGCCACCTCTCCGCTACGGCCCATTACCAATGCGCAAGCAAACCGTGGTCGGCGGGTTCGTTGCGACGAGACGTGATTCTAGCGGCTGAACGATTGAAACGCGAAGGGCGCGGAGGAGCGGTGCCGCCGCGTGAAGGCGGCAACCGCGCTCGACGCTTCGACGATCCGTGGTGCTAGCGGTGCCCGGCGCCGACTGCCTGCGGCTGCTGCCGGGCCTCCTCCTCCGCCTGCTCGCGCTTGATCCGCTCGAAGATCTCTTCGCGGTGGACCGCGACCTCTCGTGGAGCATTCACGCCGAGACGGACTTGATTACCCTTCACGCCCAGCACAGTGACGGTCACGTCGTTCCCGATGACGACCGTCTCGCCTACTCGTCGGGTCAAGATCAGCATACCCAAACTCCTTCTTGGTCTCCGCCGCCGATCCCTCGGTTACAGTCTCCTCTGTAACGCGGTTCGAGGCCACCAGCGGCCGCCCTTCAGTTCGAGGAGTCTCGGATCGCGCATGTTCTCTCCCAGCGCCCCCTCGAACGTCCGTGGCTCGGCCGGCCTTATAATATTCATTGCTGTTGGCCGGTCCCCCCTGTCCGCGACGCCGGATCAACAAAAGGCGCCCCGACGCCCCCCATGGTAATCCATTTCGAGGCGCCGTCACCCCTTTTGGGCTTTTTTCGGCCGAAATTTCCGCTCGACGCGATTATTTCGAGGCCGACGAGACCAATTGCCTGACCAACCCCAGGGCCTCGTCGAGCCGTTCGGGGTCGTTGCCGCCAGCCTGGGCAAAGTCCGCCCGTCCGCCGCCGCGGCCGCCGACGTGCTCGGCCACGGCCCCGATCAGACTGCCCGCGGGCAGCCTCTCGGCGAGATCCCGCGTCACGCCCGCCACGAGCCGCACCTTGTCGCCGTCTACGGCGCCGAGCACGACCACGCCCGAGCCGAGCTTGTCCTTGAGCCGATCCACGGCCTCGCGCAGGGCCTTGTTGTCCGCGCCGTCGAGCCGCGCTGCGAGCACTCGCGTGCCCGCCACCTCGACGACCTCCTGCATGAGGTCGCGCGCACCGCCCGAGGCGAGCTTGGCCTTGAGCGCCTCGTTCTCGCGCTCGAGACCGCGGCTGCGCTCGATGAGCTGCGCTACCTTATCGGCGACCTCGTCCCGGCCGCCGCGCACGAGACCCGCGACATGACGGATCAGGCTGTCCGCCGAGCGAACCCACTCGTACGCCCCGGGGCCCGTCACGGCCTCGATGCGCCGCACGCCGGCCGCGACGCCGCTCTCCGCGACGATCTTGAAGAGACCGATGTCGCCGGCGCGGCTCACGTGCGTCCCGCCGCAGAGCTCGGTCGAGAACGCGCCGAGCCGGAGCACGCGAACCTTGTCGCCGTATTTGTCGCCGAAGAAGGCCAGCGCGCCCGCGCCGATGGCCTCCTCGTAGCCCATGACGCGCACGTCGGCCGCCGCGTTGCGCCGGATCTCGGCATTGACGAGCCGCTCGATCTCCTCGATCTGGGCAGGCGATACGGCTTCGTAATGCGAGAAATCGAAGCGCAGCCGATCCGGCGCGACGAGCGAACCCTTCTGCTGCACGTGATCGCCGAGCACGCGCCTGAGCGCGGCATGCAGCAGGTGCGTCGCCGAATGATTCAGCACGATGGCCGCGCGGCGCTCGCCGTCGACGGCCGCGTGCACGGCATCGCCGAGCGAGAGCTTTCCGCGCGTGAGCACACCAACGTGGCCGAAGGCCGCTCCGAGCTTCTGCGTATCCGCGACGTCGAAGGCCGCGCCGGCGTCCATGGACCGGCCTGCCGACTCGCCCGGCCCGGTGCTGCGGGCCACGTCCGGTTCCGCGAGGCCCGTAAGCTCCCCGGTGTCGCCGACCTGACCGCCACTCTCTGCGTAGAACGGTGTGCGATCGAGCACCACCGTGCCGCGGTCGCCGCCCGCGAGCCCCTCGACCGCGTTGCCGGCCGCGTCGAAAAGCGCAAGGACGCGCCCGTCCGCCTCGAGCGTCTCGTAGCCGAGAAACTCCGTGGGCTCGTCGAGCCGCGGGGCGCCGCCGCGCGCGGCCGTGAAGTGGCTGGCCTTGCGGGCGCGTGCGCGCTGCTGCTCCATGAGACGGTCGAAGCCGGCCTGGTCGATCGTGAGCCTGCGCTCGCGCGCGATGTCGGCAGTGAGGTCTTCCGGGAAGCCGTAGGTGTCGTAGAGCTTGAACACCGTCTCGCCCGGTACGACGCCGCCCGCGGAAAGGCCTGCGATCGCCTCCTCGAGCAGCCGCATGCCCTGCGTCAGCGTCTCGGCGAAGCGCAGCTCCTCCTGGTGCAGCACGCGCTCGACGTGCCCCCGGCGCGCGACGAGCTCCGGGTACGCTTCGCCCATCTCGCGCTCGAGCGGCTCGACCAGCGCGTAAAAGAACGGCTGCTCGCGGCCCAGCATGTAGCCGTGCCGGACGGCGCGGCGAATGATGCGCCGCAGCACGTAGCCGCGGCCTTCGTTGCCGGGCAGCACGCCGTCGGCGATCAGGAATGCGCAGGCCCTTATGTGGTCGGCGATGACGCGCAGCGACTTGCTTTCGAGGTCCTTCGTGCCCGTCGCGGCCGCCGCCGCCTCGATGAGGCGCACGAAAAGATCGATCTCGTAGTTCGAGTGCACGCCCTGCAGGATCGCGGCCGTGCGCTCGAGACCCATCCCGGTGTCCACCGAGGGCTTCGGCAGGGGGGTCACGTTACCGTGCTCGTCGCGGTCGAACTGCATGAACACGAGGTTCCAAAACTCGACGTAGCGGTCGCCTTCCTGCTCGGGCGAGCCCGGCGGGCCGCCCGCAACCTCGGGGCCGTGGTCGTAGAAGATTTCCGTGCTGGGGCCGCAAGGGCCCGTGTCGCCCATGGACCAGAAGTTGTCGGCGCCGAGGCGCGAGAAGCGCTTCGGATCGATGCCGACTTCGTCGATCCAGATCGACGCGGCCTCGTCGTCCTCCTCGTGCACCGTGCACCAGAGCCGCTCCGGCGGCAGCCCGAGGACCTGCGTGACGAACTCCCAGGCGAAGTGGATGGCCTCGCGTTTGAAGTAGTCGCCGAAGCTGAAATTGCCGAGCATCTCGAAAAACGTGTGATGGCGGGCCGTGTAGCCGACGTTCTCGAGATCGTTGTGCTTGCCGCCGGCGCGCACGCAGCGTTGCGCCGTGGTCGCGCGCGGGACCGCGCGGCGCTCGCGGCCGAGGAACACGTCCTTGAACTGCACCATGCCGGCGTTCGTGAACAGCAGCGTCGGGTCGTTGGCCGGGACCAGCGAAGAGCCCGCCACGACCTCGTGGCCGTTCTTTGCGAAGTAATCGAGGAAAGCGCGCCGCAGCTCGCTGCTTGTCAGGTTCATATGATCAGTTGGTTCGAAAAAAGGGGTCAGAGCCCTTTTTTGTTTCAAAAAAAAGGGCTCTGACCCCTTTTTTCTACCCGGACTCGGCGCCGAGATCCAGTGCGGCTTCGATGTCGCCCGGGTCGAACCCGCGGTACTGCAGGAACCTTGCCTGCCGCGCGCGTTCCTCGAACTCGCGCGGCGGCTCCGCGCCGAAGCGCTTGCGCCGCACGTGCGCCGCAAGCGCCGCCCAGTCCCGTTCCGCCTCCGCCAGCGCCGCGGCCGCGTGGCCCGGGTCCGCGCCGCGCTCGGCGAGCTCGGCCCTGATCCGGACCGGCCCGAACCCTCGGGCCGCGCGCGCTCCGATGAAGCTCTCGATGAAGCGTCCCGTGTCCAGCAGGCCTTGGCCCTCGAGACGATCGAGCGTAGACGCGACGAGGTCCGCCGCGAACGCGCGCGCACGGAGCTTTCGCTCGAGCTCGCGCCGGCTGTGCTCGCGCCTCGCCAGTAACGCGACGGCCGCGCGCTCGCAGGCGGCCGGGTCCTCGGGATCAGGCTTGCTCGAGCGCGGCACCCTCGGCCTCTGCGACCGGCGCCTCGGCGGCGACCCCTTTCTTCGGCAGCAGCTTGGCCCGGAGCTTCGCATCGATCTCGTCGGCGATCTCGGGATTCTGGATCAGGAACTCGCGCGCGTTCTCCTTGCCCTGGCCGATGCGCTCGCCGTTGTAGCTGTACCAGGAACCGGACTTTTCGACGATGTTCTCCTTGACCCCGAGATCGATGATCTCGCCCTCGCGCGAGACACCGTGCCCGTAGAGAATCTCGAACTCCGTCATCTTGAACGGCGGCGCGACCTTGTTCTTGACGACCTTGACGCGCGTCTCGTTGCCGAGCACCTCGTCGCCCTTTTTGATCGAGCCGATGCGGCGGATGTCGAGCCTGACCGAGGCGTAGAACTTCAGCGCGTTGCCGCCCGTCGTCGTTTCCGGGCTGCCGAACATGACGCCGATCTTCATGCGGATCTGATTGATGAAGATAACGAGGCAGTTCGAGCGCTTGATGTTGGCCGTGAGCTTGCGCAGCGCCTGCGACATGAGCCGCGCGTGCAGCCCCACGTGCGAATCGCCCATCTCGCCCTCTATCTCGGCCTTCGGCGTCAGCGCTGCGACGGAATCGACGACGATGAGATCCACGGCGCCGGAGCGAACCAGCATGTCCGTGATCTCGAGCGCCTGCTCGCCTGTATCGGGCTGAGAGATCAGCAGATCGTCCACGTTGACGCCGACCTTCTCGGCGTAGACCGGATCGAGCGCGTGCTCGGCGTCGACGAACGCGGCCGTGCCGCCGAGTTTCTGGATCTGCGCCACGACCTGCAGCGTCAGGGTCGTCTTGCCCGAGGACTCCGGCCCGTAGATTTCGACGACGCGGCCGCGCGGCAGGCCGCCGACGCCGAGCGCGATGTCGAGCCCGAGCGACCCGGTCGAGACCACGTCGACGTTGCGCGAGGCGGTCGAATCGCCGAGGCGCATGACGGACCCCTTACCGAACTGCTTTTCGATCTGGCCGAGGGCCGCTGCGAGTGCTTTCTTACGGTTGTCGTCCATTGCCATGTTTCACCCGTGGGTGCTTGGAGGTCGGGGATCTCGGCCCGCGAAGGCGGCCGGCTCGATGGTGTGAATTATTCCATAGAAACGGCCGCGACCGCAGCCGCCGTTTTGGGGCCGTTCCCCTCGATTCGCGGTCCCCTGGATTCGCGGTGCCCTCGATCCTGCTAGAGAGGCCACTCGTGCAGCGGCTCGTAGTGCACGCCGCCGGGCACCGGCGCCGACTCGACGAGCGTCAGCGTCGCGGCGGCCCAATGCACCGGCTCGACCTGCTCCTCGACGGCCCGCGCGCGCCGCGCGAGCGTCAGATGCGGACGATACGGGCGCGGCTCGCGCTCGAAGCCGAGCGCCTCGAGACCCGCCCAGAGGCTGCGCTCGAGCGTCGCGAGCTCGGGCGGCACGATGCTCGGCGCGAGCCAGAGCACGCGCGAGGCCTGGAAGTGGCCGAGGCGGTCGAGCACGAGGTCGAACGGGCCCGTGCCGAGCGGCGGCACCGAGGCGGCGGCCGCGAGATCGGCTTCCGTTGCCATGCCCAGAAACGCGACCGTGATGTGCAGATTACGCTTGGCCGTGGGGCGGCCGCCGCAAAGACGCACCGGGCGGCGCGCCGCCCGCGTGATGGCGCCTCGCGTCGCCTCGTCGGGCCAGAGCGCGAAGAACAGCCGCCGGCGGTGCTCGCCCGGCGTCCCGTTCTGGCCTGCATCCGCGCTCACGCCGACGCCTCCGCACCCTCGACGAGCGCGGCGAGCCCCGCCAGCGCGTGTGCGACGGTCGCGCGGCGCACGCCCTCGCGGCCGCCCGGGAAACGGCGGCTCTCCGTCCGCGTGCCGTGCGGGCCGGCCCAGGCGAACCAGACGAGCCCGACCGGCTTCTCGGCCGTGCCGCCGCCCGGGCCCGCGACCCCGCTCACGGCCACGGCAACCTTCGCGCCGGCCCGCTCGCGCGCGCCTTCCGCCATCGACCGCACGACCGGCTCGCTGACGGCGCCGTGCGCCTCGAGCAGCGCGGGGGGCACGCCGAGCATGCGGCGCTTGGCCGCGTTCGAATAAGTCACGTAGCCGCTCCCGAACCAGTTCGAGCTGCCCGCGATGTCCGTCAGCGTCTTCGCGATCCAGCCGCCGGTACACGACTCCGCGGTCGCGGCCTCCCAACCGCGGGCCCCGAGCGCGGCACCGACACGGCGGGCGAGCGCGTCGAGCGCGGCGTCGTCGAGCGCGGCGTCGTCGGGGGCGCTCACGGCGGTCGCCCCGCCTCGCCGCTCGCCACGCGCGCGAGCCGCCTGCCCCGGTGCTTGCGTGAGGCGGCCACGCCCGCCCGGACTCCGCAGCCGGCGAGCACGGCCTCGTAGACCGCAAGATTGCCCTCGGCCATGCGCGCCGTTGAAAAGCGTTGCTCCATACGGCCACGACCCGCCATCGCGAGCCGCCGGCGCTCGGCCGGATCCGCGATCAGCCGGTCGAGCGCGTCGATCCACGCCCCATCGTCTCCGGGCGCGGCGAGTAAACCCGAAACGCCATGCTCGATCACGTCCACGATGCCGCCGGCAGCCGCCGCGACCACGGGCACGCCGGCCGCCAGCGCCTCGAGCACGGCGACGCCGAGACCCTCTGCGCGTGCGGGGTGGAACAGGGCGTCGAGCCCGGGCAAGAGCTCTGGGAGCTCCTGCCTAAAACCTACGAGTCTCACTCGGCCCTCGAGGCCTGACGCCGCGATGCGGCGCTCTAGCGGGCCCGCCCGCCGCCCGCGGCCGAAACACAGCACGGCAACCTGCGGCCGGCGGGCGAGCAGCGCAGGCAGCCAGCGGAGCAGATCGTCGTGGCCCTTGCGCGGGATCAGCTGGGCGACGACGCCGATCGCAAACGCGTCCTCCGGCAGCGCGAACGCCGCGCGCAGGCGCGCGCGGGCGGCGGGGTCCGGCCGGAACCGGTGGACATCGACACCGCTCGGCACACGCCGAATACGCGCCTCGGCGACGCCGGCCTCGAGCAACCGGCGCTCGACGGCGCTCGAAATCGCGATGAGCGCGGCGTAGCTCGCGTACTTGGCGGCCGCCCAGAACCGGAACTCGGCGTGATCGACGCGCCGCGTCAACACGGCAGGCCAGCGGCCTCGAGCCGCGAGCGCGGCGAACAGGTCGGCGCCGCGCCGCGAGTGCACGTGCACGAGATCCGGTTCGAGGCGGGTGAGCAGCCGCCGCAGCCGGTAGGCGAGCCCGAGATCGAGATCCCCGTGCATGGGCAGCTCGGCAATCGTGCAGACGGCCTCGAGGCCCTGGGCAACCTCGGCGCCGGGCGGGCAGACGAGCACGTTGTCGACGCCGCGCGCCGCGAGTTCCCGAATCAGGTACCGGACCTGCTGGGCGCCACCGTAGGCGTGGCGGCCGGCTTCGACGTGAACGATCTTCATGTTCGTCATCGCGGGCGCGTGTCGTGGCCACGCGCGGTCCTTGTCCAGGAGCGGCTCCTTCGCGTGCGGCCCCAATCGTCCCTCGGCGGACCGCACATGAGAGGTGCGGAAATGTTTCCGCGGAAACATCGGCCCCAGTGTAGCCTGCTCTGTCCGCGCGAACTCAACGACGAGGGCAGCCTCCGCCGGCGAAACGGCCAAACCGCCGACCGGCCAAACGGCCAACCGGTCAACCGGTCAAGGCCACAAAGCGACGATGATCATGGCGAAAGCGTGCGCCGCCGCGCGGCACGATGCTGTCTAAATAACCAGCAGTTTGCCACGGATATTGCAGCCGTTCAAGCTGCGCCGCTTCGCGCCGTCGCCCGGACTGCGGCTCAGCCAGGGCAGTCGGCCGGTCGCGGAAGCGCCGGCCGCGATCCGCCCGGGGCCGCCGTAAGACGCGCCGCTCGATGATCGTTCGGGTACGAGCTTGGCGAAACGACGCGCGAGAGCGAGTGTCTTGTCCGGGTTCGCTACAATCCGAGCGGCCGACGGCCACGCCAATCGCCTCCTGACAACCGACGACCGGTAATTGGCGACCGACGACGGACGACCGGCAACCGGCGATTGGCAACCGGTGACCGGTGACCGGCGACCGAGCCCCGAACGACCACCAGGCACGACGACCACGACCTTGACCTCCGCCCATACCCCCGTCATGCAGCAGTACCTGGCCATCAAGGCCGAGTACCCGGACATCCTGCTGTTCTACCGTATGGGCGACTTCTACGAGCTCTTCTACGACGATGCGCGCCGCGCCGCGAAGCTCATCGACATCACGCTGACGAAGCGCGGCCAGTCCGCGGGCGCGCCGATCCCGATGGCCGGGGTGCCCGTGCACGCGGTCGAGACCTACCTCGCGCGCCTCGTCAAACTCGGTGAATCCGTCGCGATCTGCGAGCAGACCGGCGACCCGGCCGCGAGCAAGGGCCCCGTCGCGCGCGAGGTCGTGCGCGTCGTGACGCCAGGCACGCTGACGGACGCGGCGCTGCTCGGCGACAGGGAAACGCGCTACCTCGCCGCCCTCGCTGTCGACGGACGCACCGTCGATGCGCGCGGCATCGACCCGCGCCGCAGGAAGATCGGACTCGCGTGGCTCGACCTCGCGGGCGGGCATTTCGCGCTCGACGAGCTCGAGGACTTCGAGGCGCTCGCGGCCGAGCTCGAGCGTCTCAGGCCTGCGGAGCTGCTCGTCGCCGAGACCCTCGAGCAGCCCCCCTGGCTTCTCGCGGCCGCGGGCCTGCGCCGCCGCCCCCCCTGGCATTTCGAGCCCGAGACCGGCCGCCGGCTGCTCACGCAGCAGCTCGGCGTGCGCGACCTCGCGGGCTTCGACGCCGAGGATGTCCCGCTCGCCGTCGGCGCCGCCGGCTGCCTGCTGCAATACGTCAAAGACACGCAGCGAGGGCAGGTCCCGCACCTGCGCGCCATCAAGCGCGAGCGGCGCGACGAGGCGCTGATCATGGACGCGGCGACTCGCCGGAACCTCGAAATCGAGACGAGCCTCGGCGACCGGCCCGAGTACACACTCGCGGGCCTCATGGACCGCTGCGCGACGCCGATGGGCAGCCGACTGCTGCGGCGCTGGCTCAATCGGCCGATCCGGGACCGCGCCGAGCTCGCGGCGCGCCAGCAGGCCGTGGCCGAGCTCAAGACCGCGCGCGGGGCCGACTCGATCCGGCGCGCGCTTGGAGAGATCGGCGACGTTCGAGCGCATTCTCGCGCGCGTCGCGCTGCGCTCGGCGCGACCGCGGGACCTCGCGATGCTGCGCGACGCGCTGGGCCATCTGCCCGATCTCAAGCGCCGCGTCGCGGGCATCGGCGCGCCGCGCCTCGAGGCGCTCGCGGCGACCGCCGGCGAGCACGCCGAGGAACACGCTCTCCTCGTGCGCGCCGTCGTCGAGTCCCCGCCCGCGCTGATCCGCGACGGCGGCGTCGTCGCGCCCGGCTACGACCCCGAGCTCGACGAGCTGCGCGAGATCAGCCAGAACGCCACCCGCTTCCTCGACGCGCACGAGGCGGAGCAGCGCGAGCGCACGGGCATCGCCGGGCTCAAGGTCGGCTACAACAAGGTGCATGGCTTCTACATAGAAATCAGCAAGGCGCACTCCGACCGCGCGCCCGCCGACTACCAGCGCCGCCAGACGCTCAAAGGCGCCGAGCGCTTCGTCACGCCGGCCCTCAAGGCTTTCGAGGACAAGGTGCTCGGCGCACGCGAACGCGCGCTCGCCCGCGAGAAGCAGCTCTACGACGCGCTGCTCGAAGCGCTCGCGGCGAAGCTCGGCCCGCTGCAGGCGACCGCTGCCGCCGTCGCCGAAGTGGACGCGCTTGCGAACCTCGCCGAGCGCGCCGAGGCGCTGAGCCTCGCGCGGCCCGCCCTCGTCGAGGAGCCCTGCCTCGCCTACCGGACCGGCCGGCACCTGGGGGTCGAGCAGTCGAGCGCCGCGCCGTTCGTGCCGAACGACCTCGACCTCGACGACGCGCGCCGCATGCTCATCGTCACGGGGCCGAACATGGGCGGCAAGTCCACCTACATGCGGCAGACCGCGCTCATCGCGATTCTCGCGCACGCCGGCAGCTTCGTGCCGGCCGACGAGGCGCACATCGGCCCCATCGACCGCATCTTCACGCGCATCGGCGCCGGCGACGACCTCACGGGCGGACGCTCCACGTTCATGGTGGAAATGACCGAGACGGCCAACATCCTGAACAACGCGACGCCGCGGAGCCTCGTGCTCATGGACGAGGTCGGGCGCGGAACGAGCACCTTCGACGGGCTCTCTTTGGCCTGGGCCGCGGCGCGGCACATCGCCGAGAAGCTGCGTGCCTTCACGCTGTTCGCGACGCATTACTTCGAGCTCACGAGCCTGCCGGCCGAGCTCGGCGGCTGCGCCAACGTGCATCTCGATGCGACCGAGCACGGCCGCGAGCTGATCTTCCTGCATGCGGTCAAGGAAGGCCCGGCGAACCAGAGCTACGGGCTGCACGTCGCCGAGCTCGCGGGCGTCCCGCGCGAGGTCGTCGCCGCGGCGCGCGCCTACCTCGCGCGGCTCGAACGGCACCAGCGTGCGCTCGAGCCCGAGAGTCCGCAGCGCTCGCTGCCGCTCGAGACCGGGCGGCGGGAGCCGCCCGCCGGGAGCCCGCGACTTCGAACGGCGCAGGATCGGGTCGGTGCGGGAGCAGACGGGCCCGAAACGGCGGGGAGCGAAGTCGCCCGCCCTGCGGCCGGCGAGGGCCTCGCACCCGAGACCGCCGAGGGCATCGCACGCGAGGCCGCCGAGCGTCTCCGCGCGCTCGATGTCGACGCGCTCTCGCCGCGCCAGGCCCTGGACCTGCTCTACGAGCTCGCGGCGCTCGTCCGCACGTGAGCCGTGAAGACCCCGTTGCGCAGGAAATGCACCGTCTCGGCCGTGACTTCGGCATCCCACAGCAGCGCCATGTGATTGACGTGCAGCACGCGGTGGGCGGCGCCCGGCAACCGCGTCTCGGCGACCGCGACCGTGCCGTCGTTCGGCATCGGCAGGCCGCCGAGCAGCCGGCCGAAGCCGTAAGGCCAATCGCCGGCCAGGATCCCGAGCTCGCATGCGCCGCGCCAGGGCCGGGCGCCGCGGCCCTCGGCGACGTTGGCGATGCTTCGGCCGACGATGCGCCGGCCCCAGCCGAAACGCAGCAGCACGGAGCCGCCCTGGCAGGCGATCAGCGGCGAGCCGAGACAGACTGCGCGAGCCGCGCGGTCGGCACCGTATCGCTCGAGCATTCTCACGATCACGACGCCGCCGAGGCTGTGCCCGACGAAGTGCAGACGCGGCTCCGGAAGTGCGGCGGCGAAGGCCGCGAGGCGGGCCGCGTTCTCATCGAGGTCGCGCGCGACGCTCGCGTAGCCGAACACGGAGGTCGCGAAGCCGGCGGCCTCGAGACGCCTGCGGAGCACCACCGTCGAAAGAGCGGGCGGCATCCACAGCCCGTGCGCGACGACGACCCGGCGGGCCGAGCGCTCGGTCGGGCCGCCGCTCATGCCTTGAGGCGCTCGAGCGCCTCGCGGTTCGTCCACGAGGTCACGAGCGCCAGGGCCTCGTCGAGCGCGACCCAGCGATAAGCGCTGTGCTCGGCCGGGTTCAGCGTCACGGGCACGGCCCGCGGCAGCTCGAGATACCACGCGTGCTCGGTGTTGTGCGTGACTCCCGGCGCGAAGCGGCGGCGCCACTCGGGCCAGATCTCGAAGCGCCGGATCAGCCCCGAGTCGCGCAAGCCCCCGGGATCGAGCCCGGTCTCCTCGCGAACTTCGCGGGCGGCCGCGTCGCGGGCGCTCTCGCCCCACTCGAGACTCCCCGTCACGGATTGCCAATAGCCTGCCGGCGTGACGCGCTCGAGGAGCAGGCACTCGAGCGCCGGCGTGTAGATCACGACGAGGACGGATTCCGGGCGCCGGAATCCTGCGCGCCCCGAAGCTTCGGGGCGGCCGGCTCCGGCGGGACCGCCCGGTGCCTCGGCGCCGCGCTCGTCCCGTTCGGAGCCCACCGCGGCGCCCTCAGCTTTGGGCGCCGCCCGGTGCGGCCGCGCGCAGCCGGATGCCGACTTCCTTGAGCTGTCCCGGGTCGGCCGCGCTCGGGGCGCCCGTCATGAGACAGCTCGCGTTCTGCGTCTTCGGGAACGCGATGACCTCCCGGATGTTGTCCGTGCCCGCGAGCAGCATCGTGATGCGGTCGAGGCCGAACGCGATGCCGCCGTGGGGCGGGCAGCCGTACTCTAGGGCCGTCAGCAGGAAGCCGAACTTGGCCTCGGCCTCCTCGGCGCCGATGCCGAGCAGGTCGAAGACGGCCGACTGCATCTCGGGACGGTGGATGCGGATCGAGCCGCCGCCGATCTCGTGGCCGTTGAGCACCATGTCGTAGGCGCGCGAAAGCAGCCGTTCCGGTGAGGCGGCGATCTGCTCCGGCGTCGCGTCCTTGGGGGCCGTGAACGGATGATGCAGCGGGCTCCAGCCGCCCTTGTCGTCGGCCTCGAACATCGGAAAGTCCACGACCCAGAGCGGCGCCCACCCCTCGCCCGTGAAGCCGCGATCGCGGCCGAGCTTCTCGCGCAGCGCGCCGAGCGACTCGTCGACGACGCGCTTCTTGTCCGCGCCGAAGAAGACGACGTCGCCGTCCTCGGCGCCGACCCGGTCGAGCAGCGCGCCGACGACGGCCTCGGGCAGGAACTTGAGGATCGGCGACTGCAGGCCTGAAACGCCCGCGGCGCGGTCGTTCACCTTGACGTACGCGAGGCCCTTCGCCCCGTAGCGGCGCACGAAGTCCGTGTAGTCGTCGAGCTCCTTGCGCGTCAGCGTGCCGCCCCGCGGCAGACGCAGCGCGGCGACGCGGCTGCCGGCGTCGCGCGCGGGCTCGGCAAAGACCTTGAAGTCCACGCCTTCGACGAGATCCGCGACCTCGACGAGCTCGAGCGGATTGCGCAGGTCCGGCTTGTCCGAGCCGTAGCGCCGCATGGCCTCGGCGTAGTCGAGGCGCGGAAACGGACTGGGCAGATCGACGCCGCCGGCCTGTTTGAAGACCTGGCGGATCAGCCGCTCCATGACGGCCATGATCTCGGCCTCGTTCATGAAGCTCGTCTCGATGTCGAGCTGCGTGAACTCGGGCTGGCGGTCGGCGCGAAGATCCTCGTCGCGGAAGCACTTGACGATCTGGTAGTACCGGTCGAAGCCCGACATCATGAGGATCTGCTTCATGAGCTGCGGCGATTGCGGCAGCGCGTAGAAGTTGCCGGGGTGCGTGCGGCTCGGCACGAGGTAGTCGCGGGCGCCCTCGGGCGTCGTCTTCGTGAGGATCGGCGTCTCGATGTCGACGAAGCCCTCGGCGTCGAGGAAGGCTCGCATCGCGCGGGTGATCGCATGACGCAGGCGCAGGTTGCGCTGCATCTCCTCGCGGCGCAGGTCGAGGTAGCGATAACGCAGGCGCAGCTCCTCGCTGGCCGGCTCGTCGTGGTGAAACGGCGGCGTCAGCGACTTGTTGAGCACGGTGAGCTTCGAAGCCAGGACCTCGACCTCGCCGCTCGCGAGCGAGGGGTTCACCGTACCTTCGGGCCGTGCGCGGACCTTGCCTTCTACGGCGATGACGTACTCGCCGCGCAGGCGCTCGGCCTCGGCGAAGACGTCGGGGCGATCCGGGTCGAAAACGACCTGGAGCAGTCCCTCTCGGTCACGAAGGTCCACGAAGATGACGCCGCCGTGATCGCGGCGCCGGTGCACCCAACCGGCGACCGAAACCTCCCGGCCGATCAGATCGCGGCCCACACGACCGCAGTAATGACTGCGCATCAGATCACCTCCGGACCGGCGCCGGGAAAAAGGGGAGGGATGTTAAGGTGCGGCCTTCGGCCGCGCAAGCTCGCGCTCGGGGTGCGCCGGATGCCATTTCGGGACGACGACGCCGAGCGAGACGATCATCTTGAGCGCGTCCTCGACCGACATTTCGAGCTCGGTTACCTGGCTGCGCGGCACGAAGAGGATGAACCCCGAGGTCGGGTTCGGCGTGGTCGGTACGAATGCCGTGACGATGGTTTCGCCGGTGCGGGCCTGCACTTCGCGGGCGTTTTCCGAGGTCTGAAAGGCCAGGCTGTAAATGCCCTCGCGCGGGTACTCGACGAGCAGCACCCGCTTGAAGGAGTTGTCGTTCTCGCTGAGCAGGACCTCGGTGAAGTTCTTGACGGCGCCGTAGACCGTACGAACCAGGGGGATGCGCCCGAGCAGCGACTCGTACGAACTGACGAGCCGCTTGCCCAGGAAGTTCGCGGCGAAGACGCCCGTGATCAGCAGCAGCGCGAACGCGAGGATGCCGGCCAGGATCGCGGACAGGCCCGGGATCGGATAGCCGATGAGGTTTTCCGGCCGGTAGGCGACCGGCAGCCAGAACAGGAACCGGTTCATGAGCCCCAGCAGGAGCCGAAAGACCAGGATCGTGGCGCCGACCGGTACCCACACCAGAAGGCCTGCGACCAGATAGCGGCGCAGTCGAACCACGAGAACGTCTACGCCGCCGCTGAGCTCGAACCGCCCGACGAGTCTTTCTTCGCCGTGGTGCTCTTCCCGCCATCGCACTTGGCCGAATCCGAGCTCTTCGAGGGCTCGCTCTTGGAAGAATCGGTCTTGGCGGCATCGCCCTTGGGCGAGTCGCTGCTGGCCTCGCCCGCCTTGGCCCCGCCGTCGGCGAGGTTGCGCTTCTTTTCCTTGTCGGACTTGAAGTCCGTCTCGTACCAACCGCCGCCCTTCAGTCGAAAGGCGGGCGCCGAAACGAGCCGCTTGAGCTGCGGCTTGGCGCACTCCGGGCAGTCCTTGAGGGGTGCATCGGCCAGCTTCTGCAGCGCGTCCAGCGTATGGCCGCAAGCTTCACAACGGTACTCGTAGATGGGCATGTCTAGACTCTCGCTAATCCCAACCGGCGCTTAAGTATGGGTCGCTTGGGCAAATTTCAAGGGGCCGGCCGTCTTTTCCCACACGGCGGCCCCCCGGAAAAGGGACGGGATTCGGATTATTGACTGATCTGCCCGCGGGAAAAAGGGGTCAGAGCCCTTTTTCGCCCACCCGGACGCTTCCGAGGCCCCCGCACGCTGCAGGCGAAAAAGGGCTCTGACCCCTTTTTCGCTAGGCCGCCGCGGCGCGCTCCTTCGTGAACTCGAGCCCCTCGGGCCCGGCGCTCGCGCGGATCGTGTCGCCGGGCCCGAAGTCCCCGCGCAGGATGCGCTCGGCCAGCGGGTTCTCGAGCTGCTGCTGGATCGCGCGCTTGAGCGGCCGCGCACCGTAGACGGGGTCGAAACCGGCCTTGGCGAGCCGGTCGCGCGCCGAGTCGTCGAGCACGAGCCCGAGGTCCCGTTCGCCGAGCCGGCGGTGCAGGTACGTGAGCTGGATGTCCACGATCCTGCGGATCTGCTCCGCGTCGAGCGGGTGAAACACGACGACGTCGTCGATGCGGTTCAGGAACTCGGGCCGGAAGTGCTGGGCCACGATCTCCAAGACCCCTTCCTTCATGCGCGCATAGTTCTCCTCGCCGGCCAGCTCCTGGATGCGCTGACTGCCGAGGTTCGAACGTCATGATGACGACCGTGTTGCGGAAATCGACCGTGCGGCCCTGCCCGTCCGTGAGGCGGCCGTCGTCGAGCACCTGCAGCAGCACGTTGAAGACATCCGGGTGCGCCTTCTCGACCTCGTCGAGCAGCAGCACCGAGTACGGCTTGCGCCGCACGGCCTCGGTCAGATAGCCGCCCTCCTCGTAGCCGACATAGCCCGGCGGTGCGCCGATGAGCCGCGCCACGGAGTGCTTCTCCATGAACTCCGACATGTCGATGCGGACCATGGCCTCTTCGGTGTCGAACAGGAACTCCGCCAGCGCCTTCGAAAGCTCCGTCTTGCCGACGCCGGTCGGCCCCAGAAACAGGAACGAGCCGTTCGGCCGGTTCGGGTCCGAAAGCCCCGCGCGGGAGCGTCGGATCGCGTTCGAGACGGCCTCGAGCGCCTCTTTCTGGCCGATGACGCGCTTCTCGAGAAAGGACTCCATCTGCAGCAGCTTCTCGCGCTCGCCCTCGAGCATCTTCGAGACCGGAATCCCGGTCCACTTGGAGACGACCTCGGCGACCTCCTCGTCGGTCACACGATTGCGCAGCAGCTTGTGGTCCGCCGACTGCGACTGCTCGCGCTCGACGGCGTCCTTGAGCGCCCGCTCGAGCTCGGGAATCCGGCCGTACTGCAGCTCGGACATGCGCGCGAGATCCGAGGCGCGATGCGCCTTCTCGAGCTCGACCTTCGCGAGCTCGAGCTGCTCCTTGATCTGGTTCGCGCCCTGCATCGCGGCCTTCTCGCCCTTCCAGATCTCCTCGAGATCCGCGTACTCGGCCTCGAGCTTGCCGATCTGGGTCTCGAGGTCGCCGAGCCGGCGCTTCGAGGCCTCGTCCGACTCCTTCTTGAGCGCCTCGCGCTCGATCTTGAGCTGAATGAGCCGGCGCTCGAGCCGGTCCATCTCCTCGGGCTTGGAATCGATCTCCATGCGAATGCGCGAGGCGGCCTCGTCGATGAGGTCGATGGCCTTGTCGGGCAGCTGGCGGTCGCTGATGTAGCGGTGCGAGAGCGTGGCCGCAGCGACGATGGCCGGGTCCGTGATCTCGACGCCGTGGTGGACCTCGTAGCGCTCCTTGAGGCCGCGCAGGATCGCGATCGTATCCTCGACGCTCGGCTCGTCCACGAGCACCTTCTGGAAGCGCCGCTCCAGCGCGGCGTCCTTCTCGACGTACTGGCGGTACTCGTCGAGCGTCGTCGCGCCGATGCAATGCAGCTCGCCGCGCGCGAGCGCGGGCTTGAGCATGTTGCCCGCGTCCATGGCGCCTTCGGCCTTGCCCGCGCCGACCATCGTGTGCAGCTCGTCGATGAACAGAACGATCTGCCCTTCCTGCTTGGCGAGATCGTTGAGCACGGCCTTGAGGCGCTCCTCGAACTCGCCGCGGAATTTCGCGCCCGCGATCAGCGAGCCGAGGTCGAGCGAGAGCAGCCGCTTGCCCTTGAGCCCCTCGGGCACCTCGCCGTTCACGATGCGCTGCGCGAGCCCCTCGACGATGGCCGTCTTGCCGACGCCGGGCTCGCCGATGAGTACCGGGTTGTTCTTCGTGCGCCGCTGCAGGACCTGAATGGTCCTGCGAATCTCGTCGTCGCGGCCGATGACCGGGTCGAGCTTGCCCTGCTCGGCCCGCTCGGTCAGGTCGATCGTGTACTTCTCGAGGGCCTGCCGGGTCTCCTCGGCGTTCGCGTCCTGCACCTTGCTGCCTCCGCGCACTTCGTCGATGGCCTTCTCTACCGCGCCCTTGACGGCGCCGGCCTGCTCGAGGAGCCGGCCGAGATCCCCGCGCGCCTGCAGCGCCGCGAGCACGAAGAGCTCGCTCGAGATGTAGGCGTCCCCGCGCTCCTGGGCAAGCTTGTCCGTGACGTTGAGCAGCCGCGAAAGGTCGTTCGAGACATGGACCTCGCCGGCCGCGCCGCCCTGCACGCTCGGCACGCGGTCGAGCGCCTGCCCCAGCGACGAGCGCAGCCGGTTCATATTCACGCCGGCCTTGGTCAGTACGCCGGCGACGGCGCCGCCGTCCTGCTCGAGCAGGGCCGCCAGGAGGTGCACCGGCTCGATGAACTGGTGCTCGCGCCCGACGGCAAGCGACTGCGCGTCGGCCAGGGCCAGCTGAAACTTGCTCGTGAGTTTGTCCATCCGCATGGGTCGTCGGTACCTCGAGTGTGCTCTGTGCGCATAGATGGGGGTTCGAGGCCCGCATATCAACCGTTGCGGGACCGTCCGTAAATACGTTTTTCTACGTCCGGGGCGCCTTCAGACGAGCCAGATCAAGCTCGCCATGCGCCCGCAAGGCGCTTCCCGGCGATGGGAAAAGAACCGCTGGGTCTCGCGGTACGTGCAGAATCCGCCGCCGAAGACGCCGCCGACGCCCGCGCGCGTGAGGCTCTCGGCCGCGAGCGCGTAGAGGTCCGCCTGCCAGCGGCCGCGGCCGTTCCGCACGAACGCGTCCCGCGTCTCGAAGCCGGCCGCGGCGAACGCGCGCCGCACGTCCTCGCCCACCTCGAACGCCTCTGCGCTGATGCCCGGGCCGAGCCAGGCCAACACGTCGGCCGGGGCCGTGCCGAGCGCCGCGACGGCCGCTGGCAGCACGCCGGCCGCGAGGCCCCGCCAGCCCGCGTGAGCCACACCGACGCGGGTGCCGGCCCGATCGGTCAGCAGCACAGGCAGGCAGTCCGCCGTGAGCACGGCGCAGACGACGCCCGAGCGACCGGTCACGGCGCCGTCGCCCGGCGTCTCTCCGCCGGCGCCGGGGGCCGCCGCAGCGCCGGCCGCATCGAGATCGAGGACGCGGGTGCCGTGGACCTGCCGCAGCCAGCGCGGCTCGGACGGCAGCGCGAGCCCGATCGTGAGCCGGCGCCTGTTCTCGGCCACCGCGGCGGGGGAGTCCTCGACGTGATCGCCGAGATTGAGGCTCGCGTAGCCGCCACGGCTCACGCCGCCGCTCCGGCATGTCACGTAGGCGCGCACTCGGGCGGGAGCGGGCCAGGCTGGGGCGATGGATGGCAGCGCGGCGAAAGTATCGGGCACGGGAAGGCCGACTACGGAGCGCCGCGAGCGGCCCCGGCCACGGCGACGACCTCGGCAGGGCGCTGCCGAGCCTCGGTCAGGGAGACGCGTGCGCGGTGGGACATCGGCGGAGTATAGCCGGGCGCATAACCGGGCGTTCAGTCGACGGCGCGCGCCGCGGCCGCGTCCTCGCGCAGCGCCGCGAGCAGCGCCGCGAAATCTTCGGGCAACGGGCTCGAGGCGGCGACCGCCTCGCCGGTCACGGGATGGCGCAGCTCGATGCGCGTCGCGTGCAGGGCCTGCCGCCCGAAGCTTTGCAGGCGCTCACGCAGCGCGTCCTGCGGCTTCGGCGGCAGACGCGGCCGGCCCCCGTAGAACGGATCGCCGACGAGCGGCGCGCCGATATGCGCCATGTGCACGCGGATCTGGTGCGTGCGCCCGGTCTCGAGCGCGAGCCGAACGTGTGTGTGGGCGCGGAAACGCTCGAGGACGCGATACTGCGTGCGTGCGGGCCGGCCGCCCGTGACGACGGCCATGCGGATACGGTCGCGCGCGTGGCGGCCGACCGGCGCGTCGACCGTGCCGCCGCCCGTGAGCACCGTCGCGCAGACGGCCTCGTAGGTCCGGGAGATCTCGCGGCGCGCGAGTGCCGCCGTGAGCTCGAGCTGCGCGGCCGGCGTCCGCGCGACGACGATGAGGCCGCTCGTATCCTTGTCGAGGCGATGGATCAGACCCGCTCGCGGGAGGGTCGCCAGCCGCTCGTCGAGGTACAGCAGGGCATTTTGCAGCGTCCCGGCCGGGTTGCCGGCGCCCGGGTGCACGACGAGGCCCGACGGCTTGTCGAGGATCAGCAGCGCCGCGTCCTCGTAGACGACCTCGAGCGGGATCGCCTCCGGCTGCACCGGAACGGCGGGCTCGAGTGGGGCCTCGAGGACGATTTCCTCGCCGCCGCGCAGCTTGTGGCGGGGCTCGGCGCGCCGCCCCGCGACCGTGATCTGGCCGCCTTCTATCCAGCCCTTGAGCCGGCTGCGGGAGAACTCCGGGATCAACGCGGCGGCCGCCTGATCGAGCCGGCGGCCGGCGAGCTCGGGCGGCACCGTCACGCGGCGGGAGACGTTCTCCGCGGTCACGCGCGCCGGCCCCGGCGAAACTTTCCGCTATACTGCGCCGTCAAACGCTGCAATCGATCCTGCCCAGGCGGGTGCCGCGGCCCGGCGAACGAGGCGCGGACCATTGCCGCATATTGGACCCGAGTCAAGAGAAAAGTGTTCGGAAAGCTCAAAACCGTCCTTCAGATGCTCGTCCTCGCCGCCCTCGGCGTCGCGGCGCTCGGCTGTGCGAACCACCGCCAGGGCGTCGTCCAGGACATAGGTCCCCAGGCGATGTACCGGCGCGCGAACGACATGATGCAGGGCGCCAACTACCAGGGCGCGATCAAGGAATACCTCGCGCTCGAAAGCCGTTATCCGTTCGCCCCCGAGACGCGGCAGGCGCAGCTCGACCTCATCTACGCCTATTATAAGAGCAACCAGCCCGAGGCCGCCGTGGACGCGGCGGACCAGTTCGAGCGCGAGAACCCGACGCACCCGCGCGTGGACTATGCGCTTTACATGCGCGGCGTCGTCGATTTCGATCAGGCGCCGAATATCCTCGAGAAGATCTTCCGCGTGGACATGACGGCGCGGCCGCCCAAGGATACGCTGAAGGCGTTCTCGACGTTCCAGGAGCTCATTCGCCGCTTTCCGGACAGTCAATACGTCCCGGACGCGCAGCGGCGCATGGTGTTCCTGCGCAATCGGCTCGCGGCCTACGAGAACCACGTCGCGTCGTACTACATGGAGCGCGGTGCCTACGTCGCGGCCGCGAACCGTGCCAAGTACGCGCTCGAGCACTACCCCGGGGCCCCGCAGCTCAAGGCATCGCTGCAGATCATGGTCGCCGCGTACAACAGGCTGGGCATGAAGGACCTCGCGGCCGACGCGCAGCGCGTCTATTCGGAGAACTTCGGGGCGCGGACCGCGACGGCCAAGAACGACTGAGCGCTGGGCCGCGCTGAGCTGAGCGCTGCACCGGGCTCAGCGCTGCACCGGGGTAAGCCCTGAGCCGGGCTCAACGCTGAGCAGTCGCCGAGCCGGCCGCCCGCTCAGTAAGCCGACGTGATCGGATAGCGCCAGTCGCGCCCGAAAGCCCGGCTGCTGACGCGCACGCCGGGCGGCGCCTGCCGCCGCTTGTACTCGGCGCGCTTGACCATCTGCAGGACCTTAACGACCGTGTCGCGGTCGAACCCGAGCTCCGTGATCTGCTCGACGGAGTAGTCCTTCTCGATGAAGGCCTCGAGGATCGAATCCAAGATATCGTAGGCCGGCAGCGAATCCGTGTCTTTCTGGTCCTCGCGCAGCTCGGCGCTCGGCGCCCGCGTCAAGACGCGTTCCGGAATGACCTCGGCGACGCGGTTCCGATAGCGCGCGAGCTCGTAGACGAGCGTCTTGCTGCAGTCCTTGAGCGGCGCGAACCCGCCCGCCATGTCGCCGTAAAGCGTGGCGTAGCCTACGGCCATCTCGCTCTTGTTGCCCGTCGTGAGCAGCATCTCGCCGAGCTTGTTCGAGAGCGCCATGAGCAGCACGCCGCGGCAGCGCGACTGGATATTCTCCTCGGTCGTGTCCGGCGGCAGATTCCCGAGCACGGGCTTCAGCGTCTCGAGCGTCGTCTCGAACATCGGCTCGATCGACATGAGATCGCAGCGCACGCCGAGCCCGCGGGCCTGGCCGGCCGCATCCTCGAGGCTCATGGACGCAGTAAACCGCGAAGGCATCATGACGGCGTGCACGCGGTCGGCGCCGAGCGCGTCCACGGCGATGCACAGCGTCAGCGCCGAGTCGACGCCGCCCGAGAGGCCGAGCACGACGCCCTTGAAGCCGTTCTTCTCGACGTAGTCGCGCGTGCCGGTCACGAGCGCGCGATAGACGCTTTCGTCGCGCTCGGGCTGCGCGGCGAGCGGGCCCGGCACGATACGCGGCGCGCCGCGGCCGGTCTCGAGCTCGACGACGTGCAGGCCCTCCTCGAACATCGGCGCGCGGAACACCGTCTCGCCCGCGGCGTCGAGGGCGAACGAGCCGCCGTCGAACACGAGCTCGTCCTGACCGCCGACCATGTTGACGTAGAGGAGCGGCACGCCGTTCTCGCGGGCCCGGCGCGCGAGCACGTGCTCGCGCGTCTGCGGCTGGCGCATGTTGTAGGGCGAGCCGTTGATGACGAGCAGGACCTCGGCGCCGGCCTTGACCGCGGCGCGGCTCGGCTCGGGGCTCCAGGCGTCCTCGCAGATGATGAGACCGAACTTGAGGCCCGCGAGCGGCGCGACGGTCGCGTTCATGCCGGGCTGGAAATAGCGCTTCTCGTCGAAGACGCCGTAATTGGGCAGGATGGCCTTGCGGTGCCGCGCGAGCACCTCGCCGTCCTTGATGAACGCGCCCGCGTTGTAGATGAACTCGCCCTGGTACTCGGGGTAGCCGACGTAAAGCGCAATGCCCTCGACCGCGCTCTGGATCTTCTCGAACGCCGTCTCGACGCGCCGGCGCAGGCCGCGGTGCAGCAGCAGGTCCTCGGGGGGGTAGCCGCTCAGCGTGAGCTCGGGGAACAGGACAAGCTCGCAGCCGAGCTCGTCGCGGGCCCGGCGCGCGTAGTCGAGGACCTTGCTCGTATTGGCGTCGATGCCGCCGACACGGGTGTTGAGCTGCGCGAGCGCAATCTTCAAGCGCGTGCCTTACCGGATGGGTTCAAAAAAGGGCTCTGACCCCTTTTCCCTCAGCCGAGCGCCTTGGCCATCGCCTCGCCGAGGTCGGCGAGCGAGCGCACCGTCACGACGCCCGCGAGCTCGAGCGCCTTGTACTTGTCGAGCGCGGTGCCCTTGCCGCCCGAGATGATCGCGCCGGCATGGCCCATGCGCTTGCCCGGCGGCGCCGTGACGCCCGCGATGTAGGCGACCACGGGCTTGCTCACGTGCGCCGCGATGTACTCCGCCGCGGCCTCCTCGTCCGTGCCGCCGATCTCGCCGATCATGACGATGCCGCGCGTCGCCGGGTCCGCCTCGAACAGCTCGAGGCAATCGATGAAGTTCATGCCGCGCACCGGATCGCCGCCGATGCCGACGCAGGTCGTCTGGCCGAGCCCGCGCGTGGTCGTCTGCGCCACGGCCTCGTACGTCAACGTGCCCGAGCGCGAGACGATGCCGATCGAGCCCGGCTCGTGAATCTGCCCCGGCATGATGCCGATCTTGCACTCGCCCGGCGTGATGACGCCCGGGCAGTTCGGCCCGACGAGCCGGGAGCCCGTGCTCCTGAGCACGGCCTTGGTCCGCACCATGTCGAGCACGGGCACGCCTTCCGTGATGCAGACGATGAGCTCCAGCCCTGCATCGGCCGCCTCGAGGATCGCGTCCGCCGCGAACGGCGCCGGCACGTAGATCATGCTGACCGTCGCGCCCGTCTCCTCGCGTGCCTGGCGGACCGTATCGTAGACCGGCAGCCCGAGGTGCTCCGTGCCGCCGCGCCCCGGCGTGACGCCCGCCACGACTTTCGTGCCGTAGGCGAGGCACTGCTCCGTGTGAAACGAACCCTGCTTGCCCGTGAGGCCCTGGCAGATGACCTTCGTATCTTTGCCGACGAGGATGCTCATGCTTGAGCCCCCGCCGCCGCCGCGACCGCCTTCGAGGCCGCGTCCTTGAGGTTCTCGGCCGCGACAACGTCGAAGCCGCTCTCCGCGATGAGCTTGCGGCCCTTGTCCACGTTCGTGCCTTCGAGCCTGACGATGACGGGCACGCCGACATCGGCCTCCTTGATGGCCGCGATGACGCCTTCGGCGATGAGGTCGCAGCGCACGATACCGCCGAAGATATTCACGAGAATCGCCTTCACCTTCTTGTTCGTGAGGATGATGTTGAACGCCTCCTTGACGCGCGCGGCCGTCGCCCCGCCGCCGACGTCGAGGAAGTTCGCGGGCTCGCCGCCGTGGAGCTTGATGAGGTCCATCGTCGCCATGGCAAGCCCCGCGCCATTGACCATGCAGGCGATGTCGCCTTCCAGCGAGACGTAGTTCAGATCGTGCTCGTGGGCGCGGCGCTCCCGCTCGTCCTCCTGGGAAGGGTCGCGCATCTCGGCGAGGCGCTTCTGGCGGAACAGCGCGTTGTCCTCGACGTTGATCTTCGCGTCGAGGGCGACGACGTGGCCGTCCTTCGTCACGATGAGCGGGTTGATCTCCACGAGGCTCGCGTCGCACTCCTCGAAAAGCTTGACGAGCTTCACGAGGATATCGTGCAGCTCTTTCTGCTGCGCCTTCTCGAGGCCGAGACCGTAGGCCAGGCGTCGCGCGTGGAACGGCTGCAGCCCGGCGGCCGGGTGCAGCTGCACCGTGAGAATCTTCTCGGGCGTCTCGGCCGCGACCTGTTCGATATCCATGCCGCCGGCGGCGGAGGCCATGATCGCGATGCGCTCGGAGGCGCGGTCCACGAGCAGGCTGAGGTAGAGCTCGCGCTCGATATCCGAGCCCGACTCGACATAAACGCGCTCGATCGGCAGCCCGTCGTGCCCCGTCTGGTGCGTGACGAGGCGCCGCCCGAGCATCTCTTTGGCGTGGCTCGCGACCTCCTCGAACGAGCGCGCGAGCTTGACGCCGCCGGCCTTGCCGCGGCCGCCGGCGTGCACCTGCGCCTTGACGACCCAGACCTTGCCGCCGAGCGCCTTGGCCGCCTCCGCGGCCTCCTTCTCGTTGGCCGCGATGCGGCCCTGCGGCACCGGAACGCCGTACTCGGCGAACAGCGCTTTTGATTGGTATTCGTGAAGATTCAACGCAATTCCCGATACATGGCGTGAGGGGCCTGCTATTTTCCACGAAAGCCATGGGCCTAGCAAAGGAGAACCGGGGCCCGGCCAAGTAGAAAGGGGTAAGATTCGCGCACATGTCGGCCGCCGATCTAAGCAAACCCGCCTCGGGCAGATCCGCCTCCGGCGAAACCGTCCCCGCCGGCACCGCGCCGAGGGGAAGGGCCCGCAGGGAAGCCCCGGCTATCGAACCCGCCGAATTCGGCTGGCGCGTGCTCGCGCTGCTCAACCTCTTTCGGCTCGCGCTCGGCACCGCCTTGCTCATCGCCTTCGAGCTCGAATCGAGCATCGTCGCGAGCAACGACGCGCGCCTGGCCTGGCACGCGCTCGTGGCCATGCTCGCCGTCGGCTGTGTCGAGATGGCCCTGCTCTACTGGCGGCGGCCCGCCATCGAATTCCAGACCTTTCTGTTGTTCGGCGCCGACCTCGCCATCGTGCTCGCGCTCGTGCACGCGAGCGGCGGCGTCTCGAGCGGGCTCGGCGGCCTGCTCGTCGTCTCCGTCGGCGCGCTCTCGCTGCTCGCCCCGGCCCGCCGCGCGTTCGCGTTCGCGGCCATCGCGACGCTCGCGTTGCTGACCGAGCAGACCATCGCCCAGATCAACGGCCAGACCTCGCTCGAACAATACGTCGCCGCCGGCGTGCTCGGCGCCGTCGTCTTCCTCATCGTCGCCGTCGTCCAGCTCGTACGGCGGCGCCTCGTCGAGACCGAGGCGCTGGCCGAGCAGCGCGGCGTGGACCTGCGCAACCTCGTCGAGCTCAACGAATACATCATCCAGCACCTGCGCGAGAGCATCGCCGTCGTGGACGGAGACGACGAGGTGCGGCTCATGAACGAATCGGCCATGAAGCACTTCGGCGGGACGATAAGGGGCCGGCCGCGGTCTCTGCGCGCGCTGTCGCCGGAGCTTGCGGCGCGGCTCGCGGGCTGGCGCGCGGGCCCTTCGCGGCACGGAGTCGCGAAGAGCGGCCCGGCGGGCGCGGCGGGCGCGGGGAGCACCGAGAGCGGGGGGAGCGCGGCGAGCGGGTCGAGCGGGTCGCGCACGGCAAGCTCGGCGAGCGAAGAAGCGGCAGCGCACACGCCTGCGTCCTCGGGCGACGAGCGGCCGGCACCGTTCTCGTCGGCCGACGGCTCTACGACGATCCAGCCGCACTTCGCGCCGCTCGGCGCGGACCGCGCCGGCGGCGTCGTGATCTTCCTCGAGGACACCTCGCTGATCGCCGAGCGTGTTCAGCAGACCAAGCTCGCCGCCCTCGGCCGGCTCAGCGCGAGCATCGCGCACGAAATCAGGAACCCGATCGGCGCCATGAGCCACGCCGGGCAGCTGCTGGCCGAATCGCCGAGCCTCGCGCCCCAGGACAAGCGCCTGACCGACATCATCCGCGTGAACGCGAACCGCGTGAGTCAGATCGTCGAGAGCGTCCTCGCGCTCTCGCGCCGCGACCAGACGCGCCCCGAACGCTTCCACCTCCTCGGCTGGATGCAGGACTTCGCGGCCGAGTTCGTCGCGAGCTTCGAGCTGTACGAGAACGCCGTCTCCGTGACCGCCGATTCCGTCGAGCTCGAGGTCGAGATGGACCCGACCCACCTGCACCAGATCGTCTGGAACCTCTGCGAGAACGCCGTCAAATATGCGAGCGCGACGGCCGGCGCGATCGCCGTCGAGCTCGGCTCGGGCCGCGTCGAGACCTCCGGCCGGCCGTACCTGCAGGTCGCCGACCGAGGCCCCGGCATCGAGCCCGACAAGGTTGAGCAGATATTCGAGCCGTTCTATACGGGGCAGGCCAGCGGCACCGGCCTCGGGCTCTATATTTCCCGAGAGCTGTGCGAGCGCAACGGCGCTACGCTACGCTACATCCCGCGCCCGGGGGGCGGCAGCCAGTTCCGGGTCGTGTTTGCGGACCCGCAGCGATGGCAGTCCGAGGACGCCTGATTCGGATCGCCCATCCACGAAGCGCGGCACGTATCGACGAAGGGGGGCACGAGCGAAGATGAAGCCGACAGCACTCGTCGTCGACGACGAGCCCGACATCTGCGAGCTGCTCTCTATTACGCTCGAGCGCATGGACATTGCCGCGCGCAGCTGCACGGACCTCGGTGACGCCAAGCGCGCGCTCGCCGGCGACCACTTCGACCTCTGCCTGACCGACATGCGCCTGCCCGACGGCGACGGCCTCGAGCTCGTCGAATGGATACAGCGCGAGGCGCCCGGGACGCCCGTCGCCGTCATTACCGCGCACGGCAGCGTCGAGACGGCCGTCAAGGCCTTGAAGCTCGGTGCCTTCGACTTCGTCTCCAAGCCGCTCGATTTGGGCGACCTGCGCAAGCTCGTAACCGCGGCCCTCAAGCTCAAGGGCTCCGGCGGACGCGGCAAGGCCGGCGCCGGCCAGGAGCTCGTCGGCGCCTCGCCCGCGATCGAGCGCGTGCGCGCAATGATCGCCAAGGTCGCGCGCAGCCAGGCGCCCGTGCATATCTCGGGCGAGTCCGGCACCGGCAAAGAGCTCGTCGCGCGCATGATCCACGAGGCGGGTCCGCGCCGCGACGGGCCGTTCGTGCCCATCAACTGCGGCGCGATCCCGACCGAGCTCATGGAGAGCGAATTCTTCGGCCACCGCAAGGGCGCCTTCACGGGCGCCGTGGGCGACAAGGTGGGGCTCGTGCAGACGGCCGAGGGCGGGACGCTGTTTCTCGACGAAGTCGCGGACCTGCCGCTGCACATGCAGGTCAAGCTGCTGCGTGTGATTCAGGAGAAGGCGATTCGGCCCGTCGGCCAGGTCAGCGAGCTGCCGGTGGACGTGAGGATCCTGAGCGCGACGCATCGCGACCTCGGCGAGCTCGTGGCCGAAGGGGCCTTTCGAGAAGATCTCTTCTACCGCATCAACGTCATCGAGCTGCACGTGCCGCCGCTGCGAGAACGCGGCGACGACGTGCTCATGCTCGCGCAGCGCATTCTCGGCCGCCTCGCCTCCGTACAGGCTGTGCCGACACCGCGGCTCACCAAGAAGGCCCAGGCCGCGCTGCTCGGCTACAGGTTTCCGGGCAATGTGCGCGAGCTCGAAAACATCCTCGAGCGCGCGCTTACGCTGTGCGCCGGCGAGGAGATCGACGTAGACGATATTCAGTTGCGGCCCACGGCGGGCGGAGAGGAGGAAAGCGCGGCCGCCGTGCAGGACGGTGCACCGCTCGGCACGCAGCTCGAGGAGATCGAGCGCGACGCCATCGTCAAGGCGCTCGAGCAGACGCGGTACAACAAGACGGCGGCGGCGCATTTGCTCGGCATCAGCTTTCGGGCGCTCAGGTACCGGATCAAGAAGCTCGGAATCGAATGAACGGTGGGGGAGAATCGCGTCTTCGTTGCCGCTCTGGGCGCCTTTGTCGGACTTTCGGCAGCGCCGTGTCACCGGTCAGCGACTCGCGGTGACAATTTTGGTCACATTGTGACCGTTATTCGATTGTCGGTGACGCTCCAGAACCGGCAATATGTCGAACCTCGAAGCAGCACCGCCGCTGCAAGCCGCGCCGCCACTCGGCTTTTGACATAGTTCACAGCCCTTGGCATATCGATTGCAGTCTACTGCGCAGCGACGCGATCAGCGTCCGGACAAGACTGAATCAAAACCGCTTAGAGGAGCTTCTCGCAATGAGGAAAACGCAGCAGGGCTTCACGCTCATCGAGTTGATGATCGTGGTTGCCATTATCGGTATTCTGGCCGCGATCGCGATCCCGGCGTATCAGGACTACACGATTCGGGCGAAGGTGTCGGAGCCGATGACTTTTGCAGATTCGGCGAAGGTATCGGTGTCCGAGTACTACCAGTCGCAGGGCCAAATGCCGCCGGATTCTTCCTCGGCGGGCATTTCCGCCGCTACTTCGCAGTACATCGCCGCGGTCACCTACGTCCACTCGAGCACGAGCTCGGCGAAGATCGAGATCAAGCTGAACAGCGCCAAGGTGGGTGCCGGCGGCGCCGCGGACGATATCGTCTTTACCGGCACGTCGACCAGCCAGGGAACTGTGAACTGGGTCTGCACCGACAGCCAGCTTACGAAGAAGTATCTGCCGGCCAACTGCCGCTGATCTCGGCAGCACGCCATGCGAAGGGGGCCGAGCTTCGCTCGGCCCCCGCTTTCGTTTGACGCGTCGTCCAAATCGAGGCCCATGAATCGACCTGTAATCAATCCCTTCACGTCCGCGGGCTTGGTCCTCGCCCTCCTCTTGTGCGTCGCCGCCTATTACCCGGGTCTTCACGGCAATTTCACCCTGGACGATTTCCCTAATATCGTCCAGAACCAACGGCTCCAGGTCGATACGATTTCTGTCGAGTCGCTGCGCCAAGCCGCACTTTCCTCCGATTCCGGCACGCTCAAGCGGCCCCTGAGCATGCTGAGTTTCTGGGCCAACTACTATGTCTCCGGCCTCGACCCCTTCTACTTCAAGTTGACGAACCTGCTCATTCACCTGGTCAACGGGCTCGGACTGTATTGGCTCACGATCCTGCTGCTTGCGCACCGAGGAACGGCGGCCTCTGCGAAGACCACGCAGGACCACCTGCGTTTCGTCGCTGTTGCGACGGCCGGCCTCTGGCTTCTGCACCCGTTGAATCTCACGGGTGTCCTCTATGTCGTCCAGAGGATGGCGAGCCTTGCCGCCACGTTCATGATTTTCGGCCTGATCTGCTACGTATCCGGCCGCCGCCGATTGGCCCGCGGCGAGCGCGGGTTCCCTTTGATACTGCTCGGGCTGTTCGGGTTCGGTGCGCTGGCCGTTCTGAGCAAAGAGAACGGCGCCCTGCTGCCGCTCTATATGGGCATCATCGAATTTACCCTGTTTCGCTTCGCCGACCTCGCGCCGAGGGACCGCAAACGACTTCGGCTGTTCTTCCTGCTGACGCTCGCGGTCCCGGCGGTGCTCGCTGCCGCATTTATCGCGAGCCATCCCCATTGGCTCGCGAGCCAGTACCAGGTTCGCGACTTCACGCTGACCGAAAGGCTCTTGACCGAGGCGCGCGTCCTTTGGCTGTACCTGCGCTGGCTCATCGTTCCGACCGCATCGAGCCTCGGCCTCTTTCACGACGATATCGCCGTGTCGCACGGGCTGCTCGATCCCTTGACGACGCTGATCTCTATCGTCGCACTCGTATCGGCCACCGCGGCCGCCGTCGTTCTGCGGAAGCGCTTCCCCTGGCTGGCATTCGCTGTCTTCTGGTTTCTCGGGGGCCACGTCCTGGAGTCCTCGTTTATCGGCCTGGGCCTCGTGTTCGAGCACCGGAACTATCTGCCGATCTACGGCCCCGTGCTGGCCGCGGTCTATGCGCTCGCGAGCGCCCTTCGCGAGGCCCGGCCACATGTCAGGTACGGGCTGCCTGCCGCGCTGGCGCTGGCCCTGACTATCGTCACGGCAGAGCGGGCCGAAGACTGGCGCAGCACGGATGCGTTGGCCGCCGCTCTCGTCCGGCATCATCCGGATTCACCGCTCGCCAACTACGAGGCCGGGATGGCGCTCGGCGCCCGGGCCCTGAAGAATCCCGCGCTCGGTCCGCGGTACTACGCCCAAATCAAAGCCTACTTCGAACGTTCTACGGCGCTCGCTCCGAAGTCGGTCGATGGGCTGTTCGACCTC
This sequence comes from uncultured Gammaproteobacteria bacterium, assembly GCA_963702105.1. Classification (GTDB taxonomy): domain Bacteria; phylum Pseudomonadota; class Gammaproteobacteria; order Steroidobacterales; family Rariloculaceae; genus ZC4RG20. The sequence continues at coordinate 5,206,349 of OY969712.1, read as the reverse complement.
ATTCTGCTCGATGCGACCAACGCTCGCCCAATCGACGGCAAGGTCGTTGAAAGGTTGTCGTCTCGACTGGCCTCCGCTCCGTTGAGCTATACGGTCGTCGGCTCGTTCCGCTCCCTGGTCTCTTGGATGACCAATGGCTCAGTCTCAATGCCGCCCGATGAAGTGCTCCATCTCTTCGAGGCCGCCATTGGGAACCCCACGACGGGACCGCAGACCAAGGGCGCGTTGATGTCGATCCTGAGCAGCTACTACTTCAATGTCGCCAATGACGTGCAGCGAGCCGTCGGCCTGGCCGTCGCGGCGACGAAGGAAGACCCGAGCGAGCCCGTCAATCACCTGAGCCTGGCCGACATCGCACTGCAGCTCGGAAATTACGGGCTCGCGGCCAAGGAGCTGGAAGCCGTCCAGCGCAACGACCTATTGGGGCGATTTGCGCTGCGGAGCGAGAGACTTGCGCAGGCCTTGAGACAGGCGCAGCAAAAGCGAGAATGAACGCCGCCGGACCCCAGAAGCCGCCCATCGATGAACGGAGCATTCATTCCGAGCTTTTCCCCACCGCTGTTCCTCCGGCCCTCGGAGTAAACTTAGATGAGTGAGATCGGCCTTTTCTCCTTGATCATCCCGGCCCGAGACGAGATGCACTCGCTGGATCGCTTGCTTTCCGTCATTCGGCGGAGCTTCCCCGGAATAGAGATCATCGTCGTGAACGACGGCTCGGTCGACGACACGGGCACGGTCTGCGCCAGGCACGGCGTGACCGAGCTCAGACATCCGTACGGCATGGGTAACGGCGCAGCCATCAAGACGGGGGCACGAGCGGCCCGCCACGACATCCTGGTCTTCATGGACGCGGACGGCCAGCACGATCCGGGAGACATCCCGCGACTGCTTGCACTACTCGATCGAGGCTACGACATGGCGGTCGGCGCCCGGGATTCGGCGTCTCAGGCCAGCGTGGGCCGTTCGTGGGCCAACAGGTTCTACAATCGGCTTGCAAGCTGGATGACCGGACATAGGGTCGACGACCTCACCTCCGGGTTTCGGGCCGTTCGCGCGGCAAAGTTCCGCGAGTTTCTTCACCTATTGCCCAACCGGTTCTCCTACCCGACGACGAGCACGATGGCGTTCTTCCGGGCAGGTTATGCAGTCGCATACGCGCCGATCACGGCCAAAAGGCGCCTGGGTCATAGTCACATCCGCCCGCTTCAGGACGGAGTCAGATTCTTACTCATCATTTTCAAGATCGGCACGCTCTATTCACCGCTCAAGCTCTTCTGCCCCGTGAGCGCAGCCTTCTTCGTTACGGGGTTGAGTTACTATCTGTTCACTTACGTTACGGCCGGACGGTTCACGAACATGAGCGCACTGATGTTCACGACGGCCGTCCTGGTGTTCCTAATGGGCCTCGTCTCGGAACAGATCACGCAGCTCATTTATCAACCGAGCCGAGAGGCGGCCGAGCCGTCGACCAGAGAATCGGTCAGGCCGCTGGCAATGACCGAGCGATCGGTTCATCGAACGGGCACCTGACGCTGGCTCCGTTCATTTCCGACGTGGCCCAGCGCCGAGGTCCGGCCCACGTACCCGACAGCCGCGCCGGCGCCCGTCCACTTTCAGACGCTTTGAACGACGGGACGCTGCACATCGGACTCGTCACGACTTCTTTTCCGGTCGCCGAGAACCCGGCCGCCGGCATCTTCGTCGCCCGGCTCGCCGCCCACCTCGGCCGCCGTATGAGCCTCAGCGTCGTGACGCCCTGCGGGAGGTCTGCCCCGCTCCGGCCGAACGGCGCAGCGTACTCCGTGCGGTGCTTTCGGTATGCTCCGCGGCCTTGGCAGAGGCTCGCTCACGAGCCGGGGGGAATCCCGGCCGCATTGCAAAGAGACCGACGTCTCTGGGCCCTACTCGTGTTTTTTCTGGCCTCCATGCTTTTCGCATGCCGGAGGCTCGCGCGCACCTGTGACCTTATCCATGCGAACTGGTCGGCAGTCGGCGCCGTGGCCGGCCTGGCCGCGCGATTCACTTCGACTCCCGTCGTCACGACCCTGCGCGGCACCGACGTACGGCGTCTCGAGCGCTCCCGAGTGGACCGGCTGCTGCTGCGCCTGTGCCTCAAGACCAACACGTTCCTGATCTGCGTCAGCGAGTCGGTCCGCGACCAGGTGCTGCGCTTGTACCCGGACCACGCCCGAAACGTCCTGGTGATCACGAACGGCGTCGACGATGGCCTGCTCTCCATTCGGCGCTCATTCGAGCCGGTCGCCGACCGGGCGCTTCGGATTCTCAGCGTGGGCAGCCTCGTGCCGGGGAAGGGGATGGACGTCTTGCTGCAGGCGGCGCGCATCGTGCGCGCCGCGCACGACGTACGCGTGACGATTCTCGGCGACGGCCCAGAGCGCGGGCGTCTGAACGAGCTGATCGACAGCATGGGCCTCGCCGATTGCGTCCGCCTCCCGGGCGTGATCCCCCCCGCGGCCCTGCCCGATCATCTCGCCGAGGCCGACGTGTTCGTCTTGCCCAGCCTGTTCGAAGGACGACCGAATGCGCTGCTCGAGGCGATGGCTTCGGGCTTGCCCTCGGTCGCGAGCCGGATTCCGGGCGTGATCTCACTGTTGAATGACGGGGTCACCGGATTGTTGTTCGAACCCCGCGACGCGGATGCGCTGGCCGCGTGCCTGCTGCGACTCGAAGGCGACCCCGCCCTCAGGTGCGAGCTCGGAAAGGCCGCGCGAGCTCTGGTGCTGGAGCGGCAGCTGACATGGGAGAGCACGGCCGAGCGCTATCTCGACGTGTATCGCGCCGCCCTGCAAGCCGACAGAGCATAGGTCATGTGCGGATTCGTCTTCATGCATCGGCCGGAGCTTGAGGCCGGCGAATTGCACCAGCGCTGCGAAGCCGCTCTGTCCCGGCTAGTACACCGCGGACCCGACGACTTCGGACTCGAGACCACCCCTCCCTGGACGATCGGTCACCGCCGCCTGGCCATCCTCGACATCGAGGGCAGCCGGCAGCCGATGACGGACCCGTCCCGCCGTTACTGGCTGGCTTACAACGGTGAAATCTACAACTTTCGGGATCTCCGCGCGGAGCTGGCTTCGCAGTGGGAGTTCCGGACCCATGGCGACACGGAGGTGCTCCTCGCCGGACTCATTTGTCACGGCGCGGATTTCCTGAGTCGGGCGGAAGGAATGTGGGCCTTCGCGCTCTGGGACTGCACGGCGCGCAGGCTGCTCCTCGGCCGCGACCGAATGGGCAAGAAGCCGCTCTACTATCACGCCGACGGCGACTCCATCGCCTGCGCTTCGGAACTGACCGCGTTGAGCCGCCTGACGGCGGACAGGTGGTGTGAGGACGAGGACAGCACGGCCGACTATTTTCGCTATGGCTACTACCTTCCCGGCACGACCGCATATCGAGGCATCCGGGAAGTCCTGCCCGGGCACGTCCTCGATTTTGGCCCCGGAGAGCCGTGCCGCAGCAGGCCCTATTGGCGTCTCGAACTCCGACGGCCGCCGGCCACGCCGCTCGAGGCGGTGCGCGCCGTCCGCAACGGGCTCTGCGCCGCCGTGAAGCGCCGCTTGGTCGCGGACGTGGATGTGGGCGCATTTCTCTCGGGCGGCATCGACTCGTCCCTGGTCGTCGGCATCCTCTCCAAGGAGTTCGGGCTCGCGCCGAAGACGTTTACGATCGGGTTTCGAGAGGCGAGTTTCGACGAGCGGCCGCATGCGAGGCTCGTCGCGCGCCACTTCGGAACCGATCATCAGGAACGCTGCTTGGATCACTGGGAATCGGGCGTTTTGCTCGACCTGATCCTTCGACACGTAGGGCAGCCGTTCGCCGACTCTTCTCTCCTGCCGACCGCGGAGGTCTCCGCCTTGGCGGCGGAGCACGTCAAGGTTGCATTGTCCGGCGATGGCAGCGACGAGTTGTTCAGCGGGTACCAACGGTATCAAGCGCGCGCCCTCCTACGCTGGTACGCCAGACTTCCCGCGCCACTCCGCTGCCGGACCGAGCGACTGATTCGCCAATTGCCAGAGCCTATGGCGCATCATAGCCGTAGCCTGCTGAAGAAAGCGCACCTTTTCGTCGATGTCGTCGATCGTCAACACGCAAGCGGCGCGTACGTTGCGCCGTCCATGTATTCGGCCGCCGAATTCGCGCTCATCGCACCGAGCCTTTGCGGCCGCGGTCACGTCCCGCCCGGGCTTCCGGAACAGAGCCGAATCGACGATGTGACGGAAATGATGACGGCGGACGCGCTGATCTATCTTCCGCAGGACATCCTGGTCAAAGTCGATCGAGCCACAATGGCTCACTCCCTGGAGGCGCGCGCGCCGTTCCTCGACCGCACGGTCGTGGAGCTGGCCCTGTCCATGCCCCGGGCCTGGCACCGAACCGGGTTGACAGGCAAGCGCTTGCTGCGCGCGGCCTTTGCGGATCTGCTGCCCGCCTCGATTTGGCGCCGGCGCAAGCAGGGATTCGCAGTCCCCGTGCACGAATGGTTCCGCGGGGGCCTCGGCGAAGAGCTGCTGGGGTTGATCGAATCAATCGACATGCCGCTCGCAAGAGCTCACGTGCGCTCTCTACTGGACGCCCATCGCGAAGGAAGGCGGGACAACGGCTATCGCCTGTGGGCGATCCATGTCTATCTGCTTTGGCGGGCACATGGATCTCTCCCGGTCTAGGCTCGCCTTCTTTTTGCCCGACCTCGAGGTCGGTGGCGCAGAAGGTGTCGTGCTAAGCCTGGCCAAAGGGCTCATAACGCTCGGTGCGAGCGTCGACCTGCTCCTAGCCGACGCACGAGGTCCACTCTTGAGCAGCGTGCCGGAACCTGTCCGCATTATCGATCTCGGGCGGACTCGCCACTTCCGGCCGCCCGGACGCTATGTTCTCGGGACGTTTGCGCTGGCTGGGCTCGCTCGGTACCTACGGCGGTCGCCTCCGACTTCCCTGCTGTCCAGCCTGACGGGAGCGAATCTGATAGCGCTTGCGGCACGCCGACTCGGACGCGCGACGATTCCCATCGTCCTTCGCGAAGCCAACACGGCCGAGAACATCCGAAACCGCGGACTGAGATTGGCGGCGCGCACTCTCTACCCTTCGGCGGACCGAGTTGTGGCGGTCTCGCGTGCCGTCGCAGAGGACCTCGTCTCCGTGGTCGGAGTGCCTGCCCAAAAAGTCCGGGTAATCTACAACCCCATAGACATGGACGAGGTCAGGCGAATGGCCTCCGAGGAGCCCGGTCATCCGTGGCTTCGCGAAAGCGTGCCCGTGGTTCTGGGAGTCGGAAGGTTGGTGCCGCAGAAGGACTTTGCCCTGCTCATGCGCGCCTTCGCCCGGCTCAGACGTACCCACAATGCGAGGCTGATACTGCTCGGTGAAGGCCCCACGCGGGAGATGCTGCAGCAGCTTGCGGCCTCCCTCGAACGTCGCAGATCATGTCGCGATGCCCGGCTACGAGCACAATCCATTTGCCTACATGCAAAGAGCGGCGGTGCTCGCCCTTTCGTCTCGATGGGAGGGTCTGCCGAACGTCCTGATTCAGGCACTCGCGGTCGGCACTCCCGTCGTCGCGACTGACTGTCGAAGCGGTCCCCGTGAAATTCTCGACGACGGACGATACGGGCGACTAACGCCTGTTGGCGACGAGGCGGCGCTGGCGCAAGCCATGGCAGACGCGTTGAGCGGCAGTCACCCCGAAGATGCGCAACAGCGGCGCTCTCGCGCCGAGGCCTTTTCGCTGACGAACGTATTGAGGCAGTATTGCGAGGTTCTCCTCGATCGAGGTATCTGATCTCACGTGCAGTCCGAAGGAAGTCTCGTCATCCGCTTCCGGGCTGTTTTCCAGCTTTTATGATCACGCCTTGTCCCGTCGAAAGATGGATGATCCTCTCGCCCGTCGCGTCTGCGAACTCGTTTGCGGCGCGGAACGCGCCCGGACAGGTCTCGTAGCCGTAATCGTCCATAACGATGACCCCCATCTCGACGAGCCGCGGATAGAAGAACTGCAGGCTCTGCAGTGTGGGCTCGTAGAGATCGACATCGATGTGCACGAGCCTGAAGCCATGGTCCGACACTTCCGCAAACCTGTCCGGTATCCATCCCTTCAACACATGGACGTTCGTGAATTCGGCCAAATTCGCGCGAAGCTCCGCTTCCGAAGCGCTCAGGTCGGCCTTCTTCCATTCAAATGCATCGCCGACGCGCGTGCTGTCCTTTCCAGTCGGCGCCGAGAGCCCCTCGAACGAGTCGAAAAGATACAGCGCGCTCCCGGGTCCCGCCTCGCTCGACATGAACCAGGCTGATACGCCCACGTAGCAGCCGCATTCCGCAAGGTCCCCGTCCAGTTTCGCCGTCCATCTTACGAATTCGCGAAGCGTCCACTTTCTCTCCATGGAATAATAGTTGTGCGGGGACAAGGACTTGAATTTACGTATGAATTCCTGGTCGTGCCGCCATATCTTGTGGTCGTCGCCGATATAGTAGTCCCCGAAAAGCGCCGCGCTTAGGCGGGCCCCTTCCTGGCGCAGACGCCGCCTTTCCGCGGGCGTGCCATTGAGGAGGATCCGTGCCGATTTCAGCAATCGTCGAGGACTGTACATTCGCATAGCTTGTTCCGAACGTGCCGCCAGTCGCGGGAGGGATGCCCAGAACGAACGTGAGTAAGGCGCCCTCGCGGGGCTGAGAGTACCGGCTTCCCAAGACGACGGAAAGGCTCAGCTTGGCGGGCCGCGTGGGCCGTCGGCTTGACCGTAGAGGGGCCGAGGTGATGGAATCTCGCCGCTGCACCGGCCGCCGCTCCCTGCGCCGCCCTCCAATCGACGCGGGTATCTACAGAGCATCGCCGTTTCTTTGTGTGACGGACCGAACGGCAGCCGCGCACGTGAATGCTCAATATCGGCCCCATCGATCATCAAGGCAGCTTCGTGGAACGGATACTTGCCCGCCGTATGCGTGTTATCGCTTACGTCGCGGCCGTCTGCGTAATGGGCTACTTCATGGCCCGGCACTGGAATGCCGTCGCCGGCGCGGTGAGCCGGCACGGTTTGACCGTGCTCTATGCCACCTGCATTTCCGCATCGGCGATCACTGTTCAGGCGCTCAACTTTCTGACGCTGCTCGATTCGCCCGTCAAGCCGCCCCTCGCGAAGTCCGTGCACATCTGGGCCCTTGCCAATCTCACGAACTACCTTGGACCGTTCCATCCCGGTCTGGCGGTACGCATGGGCTACTTCAAGCAGCAAGGCGTGCCGATCGCTGCAACCACGGCTGCGACATTCCGGCAGATACACTTGAGCATCTGGACGGCCACAGGCCTCTGCACAGTCGGATTCCTGAGCAACGCGGGTGCCGTTCGCATCTTGGCCGCAGCCGGACTCACGACATTTGTCGGTTGGCCGGTGCTGTTGGCGGCGCTGCGCCGGGTCTCGGCGGCGGGGCTCGCGCGTTCTTCGCTCTCGCCTGCGCGGCAAGCAGCTCTCGCCGCGCTTCTGGCGACAACGGCGCCCACCAAGCTTGGTCTTTTCGTCGCCCAATATGTGCTTGTCGCTTTGAGTCTGCTCGTCGTCTACCGGGCCTTCGGAGCCCACCTCGCACCCCATGAGGCTCTTCTGCTGGCCATCGCCAGTGCCGTCTCGACACTGGTCTCCATCACGCCGAACAATCTCGGAGTGCAGGAAGCCCTTTACGGCTATGTTGGACATTTGGGGGGGCTCTCGGTGAGCGACACCATCAGCATGGTGCTGATCTTCAGGCTCGCGCATGTTACGGCCTGCGCCTGCCTGCTGGCCCTCACGGCGGGCCTGAGTGCGCGGCGCCGGCCGGCCGTCGAGCCGGCGCACGCCGGAGCCGAATCCGTGTCACAAAAGAACGATTCGACCGTTGACAGGAGACCGGGGTGCGGTAAAAGTAGCTGATCCAAAGCGATGTTTTTATTGGCATATCTGATCCAGAGGGCGTAATGGCCGCGACTGCAACTCAAGGCCCCTTGACCGGACTTCCGAGGCGGCTTGTCCAGGACGGGATCGTTTCGGAAAGCGATCTGCTGGCAGCATTGGAGGCGGCGGAAGGCAGAAGCAGCGGCCTGGTGCCCTATCTGGTCGCGAACCAACATGGCGACCCACTGCGCATCGCCGTAGCGGCCGCTCATGAGTTCGGCGTCCCGCTGCTCGATCTGGATGCCGTCGACTCGGATCTCGAAGTCGTCAAGCTCGTCGACGACAAGCTCCTCTCGAAGCACCGTGTTCTGCCGATCCTCCTACGCGGCAAGCGTTTGTATGTAGCAGTCAGCGACCCCACGAACCTCCACGCACTCGATGAGATCAAGTTCCAGACGACGATGCGCGTCGAGCCCATCGTGGTCGAGCAGGACAAGCTTGAAGCGCGCGTCGCGAGAGCCATCGAGGCCGTCGATACGACGATGTCGGAGTTCGACCAGGACGACTTCGATATCGAGAATCTCGAGGTCTCGGGCGGCGACGAGGAGGCGGGAGGCGAGATCACGCGCGCCGAGGTGGACGACGCGCCCGTCGTACGCTTCGTCAACAAGGTCATGCTCGATGCCATTAAGCGTGGAGCGTCGGATATTCACTTCGAGCCGTACGAGAAGTACTACCGAATTCGTTTCCGTCAAGATGGGATACTGACCGAGATCGCGAAACCCCCCGTCGCGCTCTCCCTGAAGGTAGCAGCTCGGCTCAAGGTCATGGCGCGGCTCGACATCGCCGAGCGGCGCATCCCACAGGACGGCCGCATTAAGATGCGGCTCTCCAAGAACCGGGCCATCGACTTTCGGGTCAATACGTGTCCGACGCTTTTCGGCGAAAAGGTCGTTTGTCGGTTACTTGACCCGTCCAGCGCTCAACTCGGCATCGATGCGCTGGGCTACGAGAACTTCCAGAAGTCGCTCTACATGCAAACGCTAATGAAGCCCTACGGAATGATCCTCGTGACCGGGCCGACCGGAAGCGGGAAAACGGTTTCACTGTATACGGGGCTGAACATTCTGAATACGGCCGACCGGAATATCTCAACCGCAGAGGATCCAGCCGAAATCAACCTTCCGGGCGTAAATCAGGTCAATGTCAACCCCAAAGTCGGCCTGACTTTTGCGTCCGCGCTGCGCGCCTTCCTTCGCCAGGACCCGGACGTGATCATGGTCGGCGAAATTCGCGACCTGGAGACAGCGGAAATTGCCATCAAGGCCGCGCAGACGGGCCACCTCGTTCTCTCCACTCTGCACACGAACGATGCGCCGAAAACGTTGACCCGTCTCGTCGATATGGGCGTAAAACCTTACGCGATAGCCAGCAGTGTGAGCCTGATTATCGCGCAGCGCCTAGCCAGGCGTCTGTGCGACCATTGCAAGGAACCGGTCGAGGTCCCCGCGGAGGCACTGCTCAAGGAAGGATTCACCCAGGAGCAGATCGACGAAGGCATGACCATCTTCCATGCGAAAGGGTGCAACCGGTGCAATTCCGGCTATAAGGGTCGGATAGGCGTCTATCAGGTCATGCCGGTCTCCGAGACGCTGGGCCGGATCATCATGGAAGGCGGCAATGCGCTCCAAATCGCTGAGCAAGCGCGCCGGGAACAGATACCGGATCTGCGTATGTCTGGTCTCAAGAAAGTCAAGGACGGCGTTACCAGTTTGGAAGAGATCAACCGCGTTACAATTGACTAGCGTCCCACGGAGGGGCCGGTCGGTTCCTCGACACGCACTTGTGCCTTCAAGGAGTTAGGGAGTCATGGCTCAAAGCGTCGCGATCAAAGAAGTCCCGTTTAACTGGGAAGGCAAAGACCGCGCCGGCAAGAAGGTCAAGGGCAAGTCCGTCGCTCAAAGCGAGGCGCATCTGCGTACGGAGCTTCGGCGGCAGGGCGTCGCGCCGACCCGCATCCGGAAGGAAAGCCAGCTGTTCAAGAGCCGCGGCAAGGTGACGGCGGCGGACATCGCCGTCTTCTCGCGACAGCTCGCCACTATGATGACTGCCGGCATACCCCTGGTCCAGGCGTTCGACATCATCGGCGCCGGTCACGAAAACGCTGCGGTTCAACGCCTCATTTTCGCCGTCAAAGCCGACGTTGAGGGCGGCTCATCGCTTGCGCAGGCGCTGGGAAAGCATCCTCTTTATTTCGACGATCTATATGTGAACCTCGTCGAGGCGGGCGAGCAGGCCGGCGCGCTCGAAACGCTGCTGGACAAGGTCGCGACGTACAAGGAGAAGACGGAAGCGATCAAGAAAAAGGTCAAAAAGGCGCTCTTCTATCCGGCTGCCGTCGTCGTCGTGGCCATCGTCGTCACGATCATTCTATTGATCTACGTCATTCCGCAGTTCCAGTCGCTATTTCAGAGCTTCGGTGCCGACCTGCCTGCGTTTACGCGGATGGTGATCAACCTGTCCAAGTTCGTGCAGACCGAGGGCTGGATTCTTCTGATTTTGGCTGTCGGCGCCGTGTTCGGATTCCTGGAAGCGAAAAAGCGCAGCCCGAGCATGCGTCACTTCCTCGATAGGGCCGTCCTTCGTCTTCCCATCCTAGGGCCCATACTCAATAAGTCGGCCGTCGCCCGGTATGCTCGTACGCTCGCGACGACGTTTGCCGCCGGCGTTCCCCTCGTCGAGGCCCTCGAATCGGTCGCCGGCGCCACCGGCAATATTGTCTACGAAAAGGCCGTGCTCAGAATGCGCGACGAAGTCGCGACCGGTCAACGCCTGCAGCGTGCCATGGAAAACACGAGTCTCTTCCCGAACATGGTCAACCAGATGATCGCGGTCGGCGAGGAGTCGGGCTCGTTAGACGAAATGGCCAGCAAGGTCGCCGACTTTTATGAAGAGGAAGTCGACAACGCCGTCGACAGCATGTCGAGCCTCCTCGAGCCGCTGATTATGGCTGTCCTAGGCGTACTCGTGGGCGGGCTTGTGATCGCCATGTATCTGCCTATCTTCAAGCTCGGCTCAGTGGTCTGAGGGGAACCTTCTAAAGCGGCCGAGGGCCCAATGAAACCCGCGTCCGCCTAGCCAACTGGCCCCAGAGAAACAGTGGAAATCTTCGTTATCTGGCCCCCCGCCGTTCTAATTGCGGCGGGCCTCTTGGGCCTCATCGTCGGCAGCTTCCTCAACGTCGTCGTCTACCGCGTGCCGATCATGCTTGAGTTGGCTTGGCGTGAGCAGGGCATCGACTCGGGCGCTCCGGCTGTCGAAGCGCTGCCTCACAGTGAAGGTCCGTTCAACCTCTTCTGGCCTCCCTCGGCGTGCCCGAGCTGCGGCCGGCGCATCGCCCCTTGGCACAACATTCCGATCCTGAGCTACCTCCTGCTCCGCGGTCGCTGTGCAGGCTGCGGCGTCCGAATCTCGCGCCGCTATCCGATCGTCGAAGCCGCCTCCGGCCTGCTCAGCGTCGCGGTCGCCTACCATTTCGGGCCGACGTGGCAACTCGCCGCGGCCCTACCTTTCACGTGGACGCTGCTCGCGCTCGCCCTGATCGACATCGATCACCAGCTGCTGCCGGACACCATGACCCTTCCCCTGCTCTGGGCCGGCCTGCTCCTCGGGCTTGTCTCCGTCAACGGCATGCCGCTCTTCGTGGAGTTGCGCTCGGCCGTGATAGGCGCGGCGGCCGGTTACCTCAGCCTCTGGCTCGTCTATCACCTCTTCAAGCTCGTGACCGGTAAGGAAGGCATGGGCTACGGGGACTTCAAACTGCTCGGCGCGCTCGGGGCGTGGCTCGGTTGGCAACTGCTGCCCCTCGTCATTCTGCTGTCTGCCGCCGTCGGCGCCGTCGCCGGCTCGATCGCCCTGCTCGCGGCTGGCAAGTCCCGCCAGACACCGATTCCTTTCGGGCCGTACCTCGCGGCCGCGGGCTGGATCGCGCTGTTGTGGGGCGACCGACTGTGGACATGGTACGGGCAGTTTCTTCGATGACGCGAGCCAGAACGGACACGGCGTGCGCGACGCAGGCGTTTGCCGCGCCGAAGTCCTCGGGCTCGATGCGGCCGTGCCACCCGCGCAGCGGAAGGAATCAGGCCGAGCCGTTCTGCAGCGGTGGCCGATTTCCAAGCGGGCGCGCGGTGTTTCCGATCATGGAACCGAAGCCGCTGGCCGCGCTATCGCCCGCCTGACGCTGCACTCGATTACGTCGGGAAGACCGCGACCGCCGCGCTGCCGCCCCTGCAGGACAAGCCAAACCTCCTCGTCCGACTTCGTCACCCCGTCGATCCTGCGCTATATTTCGCCTCGATACCGCCGTGGCGGCCTCTCCGCCGCAAGACCGGCGGCTACCGCCATTCACACGCCGAGCGCCGCCACCGTGCGGCGGGGACGTCGCCAATGAAAGTCGGCCGTAACGACCCGTGCCCGTGCGGCAGCGGGAAGAAGTACAAGCACTGCTGCCTCGCCGGCTCCGCGCAGGCGTCTCAGGCACCCCAAAATGTCATCTGGCGGCGCTTACGCCGAGTGCTCGAGGGCCATCCGAAGCGCTTGGCCGCCTTCACTCAAGATGTCTATGGGCTGACGGCCTTCGAGGAGGCGTGGGCCGAGTTCCGGTGCTGGGAAACCGACGAGGACACCTTTAACGAGGAATCCCCCCTCGCCGCCCCATTCCTGCTTTGGTGCTTTCACTGCTGGGCTCCCGACGTTGAGACAAAAATCCAGGACGAATCGCTCCGAGGCCAAAGCCCGACGGCCGAGTTCTTGCGGCGTCGCGGCCAGCGCCTCGATCCGTTGTATCGGCGTTACCTCGAAGCGTGCCTCGAGGCACCTTTCAGCGTCCACGAGATCCTCACGGTCGAACACGACCGCGGCTTTCGCGCGCGGGAGGTCCTGACCGGGCAAGAGCGGGACGTCTCGGACAGCTTCGCGACGGAATTCATGCAGCCTGGCGATCTGCTCTACGGTCAGCTGGTTGACATCGAGTGCATCACTCTACTGGAGGGCTGGTCACCCGTGGTTCTGCCGCCCAAGGATAAGATCGAGATAATCGAGCTTCGCAGGCGCGTCATGCCCGCACAGAGTCTGGGATCCCCTGCCGAACGCCTTCGCGATTGGGATATGGAGATTCGGGACACTTACCTGGAGCTTGGCGAGGATGTCCTCTACGGCGACGCACCGGAGGACTACGAGGCCGAGGGCAAGCCCCTCTTTCCGGCAAGCAGCTTGTACGAGATCGACTCCGCGCAGATCGCGTTCGACGCGCTGAAGCAGCTTTCGGGGCTTCCCGAAGGCGAGCTCCTCGATGAGGCGGCGCGCGGCCGGGATGGCGAGATATTGAGCGCGACCATCGACTGGGATCCGCGAGGCGAGAACGAAGAGACAGAAGGTGTAGTCGCATTGCTGACGATCAACCGCCAGAGCCTCATCGGCCACTTCGATTCGGCCGAGCACGCGGTGCAGTTCAGGCAAATCGTGCAGGACTTGCTCGGAAGCCGGGCCCGGCACATCACCACGCGGACCGAAGAAACGGAGAATTCGATCGCCGAGGACGACAGGTACGACGGCGAAGGCTTCGCGCGCGACGAGGACTCCGACCTGTTCCTTGACGAAGACGCGAACGCAGCAATCGGCGGCGCCGAGCCGGAGGACTCTGCGGTAGTCGCCGCCGCGTTGCGCCGCCTCGTGGAAAAGGAATACGAGGAGTGGACCACTACGCCGCTGCTCGAGCTCGAAGGCCGAACACCGGCGCAAGCGATCGCCGATCCGGAAGGTCGGGAGATGGTCGAAGCGCTCGTCCTGCAGATCGAACGCGACGTCGACTCGGGGGGTCTTCCTCTGGATCCGGCGTTTCCGCAACGGGTACGGGAACAGCTCGGGTTCGCGCCTGAGCCCGAGACGGCCAAGTAGCGAACGATGCTTCGCGTCGGCCTCACAGGCGGCATTGCCACCGGCAAATCGCTCGTGACTCGCCTCTTCGAGCAGCTCGGCGCCTTGGTCGTCGATGCCGACGTTGTCGCCCGCGAGGTCGTCGCACCCGGCGAACCGGCGCTCGCCGAGATCGGCGCCGCCTTCGGCCCCGGCGTCATCGCGGGCGACGGAAGCCTCGACCGCCGCGCGCTGCGCAACATCGTCTTCGCGGACGCCGACGCGCGCCGCCGCCTCGAGGCGATCCTGCATCCCCGCATCCGCAAGCGCGTGCTCGAGCGCCTCGACGCGTTCGAGCGCGGCGGTGCCGCGTATGGGATCGCCGCGGTGCCGCTGCTCGTCGAGACGGACTTCGGCGCACTCGTGGACCGCGTGCTCGTCGTCGATTGTCCACGCGCGACGCAGCGGCGCCGGCTCATGGCCCGAGACGGTATGAGTGGGCAGCAGGCCGACGCGATGATCGAGGCGCAGACCGATCGCGCGACTCGCCTCGCGGCCGCGGACGACGTTGTGGACAATGGCGGCGATGAGGCGGCGACGCGCAGTCAGGTCGAGCGGCTGCACGGGCTGTATCTGTCGCTCTCGACAGACGTTTGCCCACCGAATTCAGGACGCGCAGAATAGACATTATGTCCGACACCGCTGAAAGCCTGGCCCAGCACTCGAGCCAGCCTCGGGACGACGGCTACCTGCGCTTCGAGCAGCCGTTGACGGAGCGCATGCGCACGTTCCTGCGCATCGAGTTCCTCTTCGAACAGGCGCTCTTCCATGCGAAGGAGCCGACGGACTACGCCACGCGAGCGGCCGTCGCGAGCCTGTTGGAAATCCTTACGATCATGGGCCGCGGCGACGTGAGGTCGGACGTGCTCAAGGAGCTCGAGCGCCACGCCGAGCTGCTCGGCCGCTATCGCAGCACGCCGGGCGTAGACACGCACCGGCTCGACGGGCTTATCGCGACGCTCGGCACGATGCGCAGTCAGCTCGCGGAAGCCGGGCCTCAATTCATGAACTCGCTAAAGGAATGCGAGTTCCTAAGCGCGATCAAGCACCGCAGCGCGATCCCGGGCGGCACGTGCGTGTTCGACGTGCCGGACTACGGCTACTGGCTGCACCTGCCGCATAAAGATCGCGCCCAGACGCTGGACGAATGGATAAACCGGCTGCGGCCGATCTGCGACGCCATCGGGGAGTTGCTCTGGCTCACGCGCGAGACGAGTCAGCCGACCGAAACGATCGCGGCCGGGGGCCTCTATCAGCACACTCTGCCGCGTACGGAACAGTTCAATCTCGTACGCATCATTCTGCCCGCTCGCCTGGGGGTCTACCCGGAGATCAGCGCCGGCCAGCACCGCTTCATCGTGCGCTTCGTCCGCTGGCAGGGGGTCGACTCGCGCCCGAGCCAGGCCAGCCAGGACGTGAAGTTCCTGCTCGCGCTGGCTTAGCCGAGCGGGCTGAGCGCTTCGACGATCGGCTCATCCGCGGGCAGCAGCCCGATCCGCCGAAGCTCGCCGGGCAGGACCCATTTGAGCTCCTGACCTTCGCGCGAGTGCGGCTCGCCGGCGTACTCGAGCACACGCCAAACGTCGAGGGCGACGCGCTTCTCGGGATAGTCGTGGACGAGCTCGAGCATGGGGATGGCTTCCTCGACTTCGATGCCGAGCTCTTCGTGGAGCTCGCGCCGCAGCGCGTCGAACCGGCCTTCGCCCGCGGCGCGCTTACCGCCCGGAAACTCCCAGAAGCCTTCCATGTGCGTCCCGGCGCGGCGCCGATTCACGAGCACGCGCCCGCGCTCGTCCGTCACGATGCCCACGAGCACGTCCACCGCGCCCAGCGAGGCCCCAGGGATGGTGGGCTCACGGCGGTCCCCGTCGGCCGCGCCTCGCTGTCCGCGGCTCATTCGCCGGACACCTTTCGCGCTCACCCCAGCTTGCCGTGGCACTGCTTGTATTTCTTCCCCGACCCGCAAGGGCACGGCTCGTTGCGCCCGACCTTCCGCTGCTCCCTGACGTAGGGCATGACGGGATCGGGACTCGGCATCTCGGCGCCGACACGCGCGCCGAACGGTAGGCCCGCCGGCGGCGGGCCGCCGCCCTGCACCTGCGGTGAGCCGGGGGGCGGCATGGGCGGCGCCTGAACGAGCGAGGGCGCCTCGGCGTGCTGTGCCCTGAGGGCGCCCAAGTTGCTCGGGGGCGCCTCGACGGCCTCGACGTCCTCGGGCCGGCGGATCTGGACCTTGGAGAGAATCGAGATCGTGTCGTGCTTCACGCGGTCCAGCATCTCCGAGAACATCTCGAAGGCTTCGCGCTTGTATTCCTGCTTCGGATCGACCTGGGCGTAGCCGCGCAGGTGGATGCCCTGGCGCAAGTAGTCGAGGCCCGCGAGGTGCTCCTTCCAGTGCTGGTCGAGCTGGCGCAACATGATGCCCTTCTCGAGCTCGCGCATGATCTCGGGGCCGATCTCGGCGGCCTTGGCGTCGTACTCGGCTTCGATGCGCTCGAGCACGATCTTCGCGAGGCCCTTCTCGTCGAGCGAATGGTCCTCGTCTACGAGCTTCTCGACGTTCACGCGCGCACCGAACTCGTGCTCGACGGCCTTCGAGAGGCCCTCCTTGTCCCACATCTCCTCGACGGTGTCGGGCGGGATATGCTCGGCGACGACGCCATCGACGACCTCGGCGCGGATGGCCTTGATCGCGTCGGCCACGTCCTCGGCCTCCATGAGCTCGGAGCGCTGCTGATACACGACCTTGCGCTGCTCGTTCGCAACGTCGTCGTATTCGAGCAGCTGCTTGCGGATATCGAAGTTGTGCGCCTCGACCTTACGCTGCGCGCGCTCGATCTGGCGCGAGAGCATTTTGCTCTCGATGGCCTCGCCGGACTTCATCCCCGCGCGCGAGAGCAGCCGCTTCGTGCGCTCGGGATCGCCGAAGATCCGCATGAGGTTGTCTTCCATCGAGAGATAGAAGCGGCTGGAGCCCGGGTCGCCCTGCCGGCCCGAACGGCCGCGCAGCTGGTTGTCGATGCGCCGGGACTCGTGGCGCTCCGTGCCGACGATGTGCAGGCCGCCCTCGTTCAGGACCTTATCGTGCCGCTCCCGCCAGTCGGCCTCGAGGGCCTCGAGCTGCTCGGCGGTCGGATCCTCGAGCTGCGACTTCTCGCCCTCGAGGTTGCCGCCGAGCACGATGTCCGTGCCGCGGCCGGCCATGTTCGTCGCGATGGTCACGGTGCCGGGCCGGCCGGCCTGCATGACGATCTCGGCCTCGCGCTCGTGGTACTTGGCGTTCAAGACCTGGTGGCCGATCTTGCGCTTCTTGAGCAGCCCCGACAGAAACTCCGAGGTCTCGACGGACGTCGTGCCGACGAGCACGGGCTGGCCGCGCTCCTGGCAGTCTACGATGTCCTCGATGATGGCCTCGAACTTGTCCTTCTGGGAGAGATACACGAGGTCCGGCGCATCGTCGCGGATCATGGGCTTGTGCGTCGGGATCACGACGACCTCGAGCCCGTAGATCTGCTGGAACTCGTAGGCCTCGGTGTCGGCCGTGCCCGTCATGCCGGCCAGCTTGTCGTAGATGCGGAAGTAGTTCTGGAACGTGATCGAGGCGACGGTCTGGTTCTCTTCGCGGACGCGCACACCTTCCTTGGCCTCGACCGCCTGATGCAGGCCGTCCGACCAGCGCCTGCCCGGCATCGTGCGGCCCGTGAACTCGTCGACGATGATGACCTCGCCGTTCGTGACGATGTAATCCACCTCGCGCTTGAAGAGCGCGTGTGCGCGCAGCGCGGCGTTCAAGTGGTGCATGAGGCGGATGTTCGAGGCGTCGTAGAGGCTCTCTCCCTCGCGCAGCAGCCCCGCCTCCGTCATGAGATGCTCGACGTGCTCGTGGCCGTCCTCGGTCAGGTGGGCCTGCTTCTGCTTTTCGTCCACCGTGTAGTCGCCCGGGACGATGAGCCGGACGCGCATGGGCTTGGCCGTCTTGTCGTCTTCGACGACGTGGTAGCCGCCCTCCTCGGCCGTCGCAAGGGCCTTGCCGAGGGACATCGTGCCGAGGCTCTCGCCGTCCAGCCCCATGAGCTCGACCTGGCCCGCCTCGATGTCCTCGTTGCTCTTCTGACCCTCCCGGACGTCGTGCAGGCGCAGCCGCGGGATCAGCTGATTGATCTTGACGTAGAGCTCGGTGCTCTCCTCGGACGGACCGGAGATGATGAGCGGCGTGCGCGCCTCGTCGATGAGAATCGAGTCCACCTCGTCCACGATCGCGAAGTTGAGCTCGCGCTGCACGCGGTCCTCGACCCGAAAGGCCAGGTTGTCGCGCAGGTAGTCGAAGCCGAACTCGTTGTTCGTGCCGTAGGTAATGTCGGCGGCGTACGCGAGACGCTTCTCCTGGACCGACTGGTTCGCCTTGATGACGCCGACCTCGAGCCCGAGGAAGCGGTACACGGGCCCCATCCAGTCCGCGTCGCGCTGCGCCAGGTAGTCGTTCACGGTCACGACGTGCACGCCCTTGCCCGCGAGGGCATTGAGGTAGACGGCCAGTGTCGCGACGAGCGTCTTGCCCTCGCCCGTGCGCATCTCGGCGATCTTGCCCTGGTGCATCGTGATGCCGCCGATGAGCTGGACGTCGAAATGCCGCATCCGGAGGGTGCGCCAGGCGGCCTCGCGCACGACGGCGAAGGCCTCCGGCAACAGCGCATCGAGGTCCTGCGTCTCGGCATAGCGCGCCTTGAACTCGGCCGTTTTGGCCCTCAGGGCCTCGTCGTCGAGCCTCTTGAGGCCCGCCTCGAGCGCGTTTGCGGCGGCGACGAGCGCACCGTAGCGTTTCAGCAGGCGCTGATTGCGGCTGCCGAAGATGCCGGTAAACAGGTTGGTAGCTATATTCGCCAAAATCAGTCCTTAGACGCGGCCTCGGGCCATTGGTTCGCCGGCGAACCCTACCGTCCGCGCGCGCAGGAGATACCGTCCGCATGCGCAGGTGCGCGCCCGCGGCCGCTGCCAAAAGCAGCCATTCTAAGGGCATCGCCGGGTATTGGTCACGAGCGCAGGATTACGAGTCCGCAAGAGCGCGGGGCGCGCGAGCCGCGGCTCGCCTCGCCGGCGGCCGCCTTTGCGCGGCCCTCAGTGAATGAACGTCAAGGGGTCCACGGCGCGGCCGTCGTGGAGCACCTCGAAGTGCAGGTTCGGGCCCGTGGCCCGGCCCGATTCGCCCATGCGGGCGATGACCTCCCCGCGCCTGACCTTCTCACCGACCGTGACGAGGTTTGCCGAATTATGCGCGTAGCGCGTCACGTAACCGTTGCCGTGGTCGATCTCGACGAGCTGGCCGAAACCGGAGCGCTTGCCGGACCAGACGACGATGCCGGAGGCCACCGCGATGACGTCGCTGCCGAGTCGCCCGGCGAAGTCGAGACCTTTGTGAATGGCCTGGCGGCCCGTGAACGGATCGGTGCGCTTGCCGAAGTGCGAGGAGATGTAGCCGGTTTTGACGGGCCGGCCCTCGGGGTGAACCTCGGCATTGAGCTTACGGTGCAACAGCAGATCCTCGAGCACGCCGAGCTGGCGCTCGCGGTCCTCGAGCTCGCTACCGAGGGAGTCGAGCGAGGCCATGACGTCGCCGAGCTCGCTCGAGTCGGTCTGCTGAACCGGATCCTCGGGGCCGCCGAGCGAGGGCGGCTCGCTGAAGTCGAATTCGCCGTCGCCGAGGCCGGCCATCTGCGTCAGGCGGCTGCCCAAGGCGTCGAGGCGCACGACGTGCGCATTCATTTGCCCGAGCCTCAAGGCCAGGGCGTCGATGTTCTGCTGAAGGGTCTCCTTAGTTCGCCGGACCTGAGCCTTCTGAGTCTCGAGCTCATGGCGCCAGGCGGTGATTTGAGCGGAAGGATCCTTGAGACCTGCGCCGTCGGCGAGCCGGAGGCCGCCGTAGAACGCAGCCGCGGCCAGCGCGAATGCGGTGCTGCCGACGGCGAGCCAGAGCCGCCGCGAGGTCAGCCGCAGCTGGCCGATGTGGCCGCGGTTCTTGGAGAGCAGGATCAGGTGCACGGCCCGCCTCCGGCACGGCGTTGCAGGTCGTTGTCGATGCGGCAACGGCCGCCGCGCGCGGCGGCTCGCCAGCCGCCCGCGATCGACAAGGCATAGTCTTTCTTATTCTTGGAGAGCACCCGGCGACCCCGCTATCGTAGGAGTGAATCCGCCAGATCCAAGGCGCGAAAACCGTCCACAGGGGCGGGCTCGGCCGTGGATCGTTCGGATAGCATGCCCCAGATGGTCGAGTCCGCTCAACACTCCCGAACCGAAACATTGACACCAGTCTCAATATGAGCTCTAAGTCCCCGACTTCCTTGGGAGAGCTGCTGAACCGCGGCCGGCTGGGCGATTTGGTGCGCAAGGCAGGGGAGCGCCGAGATTTCGCGGCGGAGATCAAAGCCCGGCTGCCGGCCGAGGAGGCCGAGCACCTCGTGGCCGCGTCCCGGGCCGAGGACGGCGCCCTCGTGCTCGTCATGGATTCGCCGGCTTGGGCAGCGCGCGTACGTTATCGGGCGGCTGAGCTCGGCGCCGGGCCGCTTCGGATCAAGGTGGTGCCGCGGTAAGAGGAAAAAGGGGTCAGAGCCCTTTTTCACCCTCCCGGAATCGCAATGCCGGGACGTTGGCGGAAAGCGAAAAAGGGCTCTGAACCCTTTTTCTTCTTACCCGGGCGCCAGCTGATACGAAACCGGCGAAGGCCGCTCCTCCTCGAAGGTGACCTCTTCGTAGCACTCCGGATGCGCGAGCAGTTCGCGCAGCAGCAGGTTGTTGAGCCGGTGACCCGACTTGTAGCCCGAGAACTCGCCGATCAGGGAAGCGCCGAGCAGGTACAGGTCGCCGACGGCGTCGAGGACTTTGTGGCGCACGAACTCGTCGCGGAAGCGCAGGCCGTCCTCGTTGAGCACGCGGTATTCGTCCATGACGATGGCGTTGTCGAGGCTGCCGCCGAGCGTAAGGTCCCGGGCGCGCAAGGATTCGAGATCCTTGAGGAAACCGAAGGTGCGTGCGCGGCTGATCTCGCGCAGGAACGCCGTTGCGGAGAAGTCGAGCGTGACCTTCTGGCGATGCTTGCGCAGCACGGGATGGTCGAAGTCGATCTCGAAGTTCAGGCGATAGCCGTCGTAGGGCGCGAGCCGCGCCCACTTGTCCCCTTCCTCGATCTCGACGGGCTCGACGACGCGAATGAATCGCTTCGGCGCGTTCTGCTCCTCGAGCCCGGCGGACTGCACGAGAAAAATGAACGGCGCCGCGCTGCCGTCCATGATCGGCACCTCGGCGGCCGTAAGATCGATGAACGCGTTATCTACGCCGAGCCCGGCCATGGCGGCGAGCAGATGCTCCACGGTCGCGACCTTGCCGCCGCCGTGCTCGAGCGTCGTGCCGAGCATGGTCTCGGTGACATTCAAAGCCGAGGCCGGTATGTCCACGGGCTCGGGCAGATCGAGCCGGCGAAACACGATGCCTGTATTGGGCGGGGCGGGCCGCAGGTTCATATAAACCTTCGCCCCGCTATGCAGGCCGATGCCGGTCGCCCGGACCGAATCCCTGAGAGTGCGCTGTTTCAAACCGCCGAAACTCCTGAAGGCGCGTGCCGGACGTCTCCCACCGACGCCGGCCGCGACGTTCGCTCCGGGGCCGCTTGGCCGCGGGCCGAACGCGGCAGCAACCTATCATAGAGCCGTAACGGGCGGCAAGGAACGGGTAGCCGCCCGCTGCGCGTCCACTCCGACGCCGCCGGCCCCCTCACAAAGCCCAAGCCGCCCATCCCGAGTGCCTCCCGATTCGGCCGGAGGCCGGCGCTCAGTCCGCCTGGCGGCGCAGGAACGCCGGCACGTCCAACAGGTCCTCGAACTCGTCCCCGTTGCCGAGCATGCCGTCGCCGACCGCCCGCTTGCGCTGAATGGCCGGCTTCTCGAGATCCGCGAAATTGGGCTCGCGGGTCCGGCTCCGGCGCACGACGCGCATGGGGGTCTCCTGCTGGGCACTACCTTGCCCGAGACCGGTCGCGACGACCGTGACGCGGATCTCGCTCGACATTTCGGGATCGATGACCGTGCCGATCACGACGGTCGCGTCGTCGGAGGCGAACTGCTTGATCGTGTCGCCCACGGCCTGGAACTCCCCGATGCCGAGATCCATGCCCGCCGTGACGTTGACGAGGATGCCGTTCGCGCCCGCGAGGTTGATGTCCTCGAGCAGCGGGCTCGAGATCGCCGCCTCCGCCGCCGTGCGCGCCCGGTCGTCGCCCGTCGCGACGCCCGAGCCCATCATGGCCATGCCCATCTCCGACATCACGGTCCGCACGTCGGCGAAGTCCACGTTGATGAGGCCCGGCCGCGTGATGAGCTCGGCGATGCCCTGCACGGCGCCCTGCAGCACCTCGTTGGCCGCCTTGAACGCGTCGAGCAGCGTCGTCGTCGGCCCGAGCACCGAGAGCAGCTTCTCGTTCGGAATCGTGATCAGCGAATCCACGAAGCGGCCCAGCTCTGCGATGCCTTGCTCGGCGACCCGCATGCGCTTGCCGCCTTCCATCGTGAACGGTTTCGTCACGACGGCGACGGTCAGGATCCCGAGCTCCTTGGCGAGCTGCGCCACGACGGGCGCGGCACCCGTGCCCGTGCCGCCGCCGAGGCCGGCCGTGATGAAGAGCATGTCCGCGCCCTCGATGACCTCCTGAATGCGGTCCCGATCCTCCATGGCCGCCTGCCGGCCGATCTCGGGGTTCGCGCCTGCCCCGAGACCCTTCGTGATGTTGCAGCCGATCTGCAGGTTGGTCTTGACCTTCGCGCTCTTGAGTGCCTGCGCGTCGGTGTTGGCGCAAATGAAGTCGACCCCATCTATGCCGGCGCGGACCATGTGGCCCACCGCGTTGCCGCCGCCCCCGCCGACGCCGATGACCTTGATCACAGCGGTTTCGCTGTAGCCGTCCATTAGTTCGAACATTTGATTACTCCTTGACTCCCGCCAACGCTGAAAAAACGAGTCCCGCGACGTTCAAAATTCCCGCGGTCCGAAATTTCCGCCGCCGGAAATTCGGTACCCGCAGATTCCGATTCAGAAATTTCCGTGAAACCAGGCTTTCATTCGATTCACGACTCCCGAGAGGCCGCCCCTCGCCTCCGTGAGCTCTCCTTTGTTCTGCTGGGCCTCGCGGCCGTACAGCAGCAAGCCGACGCCCGTCGCGTGAATCGGGTTGCGCACCACGTCGGAAAGACCCTCGACGTGCTGCGGCACCCCGAGCCGCACGGGCGTGTGAAACACTTCCTCCGCGAGCTCGACCGCGCCCTCCATCTTCGAGCTGCCGCCCGTCAGCACGATCCCGGCCGCGATGAGCTCCTCGAAGCCCGAGCGCCGCAGCTCGTCGCGCACGAGCTGGTAGAGCTCCTCGTACCGCGGCTCGACGACCTCGGCGAGCGTCTGGCGCGCGAGCCGCCGCGGCGGCCGGTCGCCGACGCTCGGCACCTCGATCGTCTCGTCCGGATTCGCGAGCTGCGACAGCGCGCACGCGTACTTGATCTTGATCTCCTCCGCGTACTGCGTCGGCGTGCGCAATGAAACGGCGATGTCGTTCGTGACCTGATCGCCTGCGATCGGGATCACGGCCGTGTGCTGGATCGCGCCGCCGAAGAACACGGCGATATCCGTCGTGCCGCCGCCCATGTCCACGATGCAGACACCGAGCTCGCGCTCGTCCTCGGTCAACACGGCGTAGCTCGAGGCGAGCTGCTCGAGCACGACGTCCTCGACGTTGAGCCCGCAGCGCTGCACGCACTTGACGATGTTCTGCGCGGCGCTCACGGCGCCCGTCACGAGATGCACCTTGGCCTCGAGCCGGACGCCGGACATGCCGACGGGCTCGCGGATGCCCTCCTGCGCGTCGATGATGAATTCCTGCGGCAGCACGTGAAGGATGCGCTGGTCGGCCGGAATCGCGACCGCGCGCGCCGCGTCGATGACGCGCTCGACGTCGCTCTGGCTGACTTCCTTGTCGCGAATCGCGACGATGCCGTGCGAGTTCAGGCTGCGCACGTGGCTGCCCGCGATCCCGGTGAACACGGAGTTGATCTCGCAGCCCGCCATGAGCTCGGCCTCCTCGACGGCGCGCTGAATCGACTGCACCGTCGATTCGATGTTCACGACGACACCGCGCTTGAGCCCGCGCGAGGCGCAGGAGCCGATACCCACGACCTCGAGGCGGTCCTCGGGCGAGAGCTCGCCGACGATCGCGACGACCTTCGAGGTACCGATGTCGAGCCCGACGAGGAGTTTGCGTTCGTCCCGTCTAGCCACGGCTCGCGCCTCCCTGCCGGGCGGCGACTCGGTCAGGGGCCTCGCCGTCCGGCCCATCGCCGCGCCAGCCCACCGCGAAGCCGTTCGTGTAGCGCAGGTCCACGTAGGCGACGCGGTTGAACTGCTCGACGAGCGCCGGCGTCACGACCTCGAAGAAGCGGTCCACGCGCTCGGGCAGGTCGCGGCGGCCGAAGCGGATCTCCTGCCCGGTCTTGAGCTTGAGATGCCAGGCGCCGCGCTCGTCCATGGAGAGCGTGTCCACGGCGAGCTGCGTGGCGGCGAGCCGGTTGCGCAGCGTGAGGTAGACCTTCGCGACCTCGTGCTCGCTGCCCTCGGGCCCCTCGAGCTTCGGCAGCTCCGGGAACGCATGCGGGGCGTGCCGGCCGAACAGCTGCCCGCGCGTATCGAGCAGCCCGTGCTCGCCCCAGCGCGCCGCGGCCTGATGCTCCGTGATGCGCACGACGAGCTTATCGGGCCACTCGCGCCGCAGCCGCGCCGTGTCCACCCAGTCGAGCCGCTCGACGCGGGCACGCAGCGCGTCCAGATTGACGGAGAGAAAGCCGCGGCCGAGCTCGGGCGCGAGCGCGGCCTCGATCTGGATCGGCGTCACGCGCTGGAAGCTGCCCTGCACGACGAGCCGGCGCACCGGGCGGTCCATGAGCCGCTCGAGCCCGGCGGCGGAGACGCCGGCCGCAGCGAGCACGAGCGGCGGCACCAGCAGCGCCTTGAAGTTGATGCGGATACGCGGGACACGCGGCAGACCCGGGATCTGCAGCCGGCGCGCGCGCTTCCTGCGGCGATTCGATCGTCCCATTAAGGCTCCCCCCGCCGATGATCTCCGATGATCCGAGCCTCGAGCTCGAGCTCGATCCCCGTTTGCTCGTGCACGCGCCGCCGCACCGTCTCGATGAGCGCCTCGATGTCGGCCGCCGACGCCTTGCCTTCGTTGACGATGAAGTTCGCGTGCTTTTCCGAGACGACCGCTCCGCCGATGCGCAGCCCCTTGAGCCCGCAGGATTCGATGAGCCTGCCCGCGAACTCACCGGGCGGATTGCGGAACACGGACCCGCAGCTTGCGACGCCGAGCGGCTGCGAGGCCCCGCGCCGCGCGAGCATGTCCTTGATCGTGGCCGCGTCCGCGCTCGCGTCGTGCCCGAAGCGAAAGGTCGAGCCGAGGAACCACTCGCCGGGTGCGCCCCGCACGCTGCGGTAGCCGATCTCGAATTCCGCGCGCGCGCGCTGCCGGCGCACGCCTGCGCGATCGATCGTCTCGACGCTTTCGACGTTGTTCCAGGTCTCGCCGCCGAAGGCGCCCGCGTTCATCGCGAGCGCGCCGCCGATCGTGCCCGGAATGCCGGCGAAGAACGCCGCGGGCCCGAGCTGCCAGGCCGCCGCGCGCCGCGCGAGCCGCATGCACGGCACGCCGGCCGAGGCGCGGATCGCGAGCTCGCCCACGCGCTCGAGCCGCTTGCGCAGGCCGCCCGTCGCGACGACGGCGCCCCGCACGCCGCCGTCGCGCACGAGCAGGTTCGAGCCGAGGCCGACGAAGTGCACGGGCGTCGCGGCCGGCAGTCCCGCCAGGAACTCGGCGAGCTCCTCCTCCTCGGCCGGCTTGAAGTAGATCTCGGCCGGACCGCCGACGCGCCACGAGGTATGCCTCGCCATGAGCTCGCCGCGCTTCACGAGGCTCGGGCCGTCGAGCTTGGCGGCGTTCATCGGCCGGCTCCGAGCCGCACAGCGCCGTTCATCGGCCGACTCCCACGGGCCCGCGCAGCGCGAACCGGCCCGGCAGCGTGGGCGCGAGCGCGCCGATGCTGCCGGCCCCGAGCGTGAGCACCACGTCGCCGTCCTCGAGCAGATGGCCGAGCACGTCCGGCACGTCTTCGGGCTCCTCGACGAGGATCGGCTCGACGGCACCGCGCGCCCGGATCGCGCGCGCGAGCGCCTTGCTGTCCGCACCCGCGATGGGCGCCTCGCCGGCCGCATAGACGTTCGTGAGAATCAGCGCCGCCGCCCCCGAGAGCACCTGCGCGAAGTCGTCCAGCAGCGCATGCGTGCGCGTAAATCGGTGCGGCTGAAAGACCACGACCAGGCGGCGGTTCGGCCAGGCGTCGCGCGCGGCCGCGAGGGTCGCGGCGATCTCGGTCGGGTGGTGGCCGTAGTCGTCCACGAAGGTGACCGTGCCGGACGCGGTCCGGACCGTGCCGTGCACCTGCAGGCGCCGGTCTATCCCCGAGAACGCGGCGAGCGCACGCTGGACGGCGCCCGTATCGATCTCGAGCTCGGCCGCGACCGCGATCGCAGCCAGCGCGTTCACGACGTTGTGCCGGCCCGGCAGGTTCAGCGTGTAGGCCACGGGCGCACTCGGGGCGCCCTTCGTCTCGACCTCGAAGCGCGTCGCCAGCCCGCGGCGCTCGACGTTGACGGCGCGCACGTCGGCGCGCTCGCCGAAGCCGAAGCTCACGACGCGGCGGCCGAGCTGCGGGATCAGCGAGCGCGTCGGCTCGTCGTCGCTGCACATCACGGCGAGACCGTAGAAGGGCACATTGCGCAGGAACTCGAGGAAGCCCTGCTTGAGGCGGTCGAAGTCGTTGTCGTAGCTGCCGAGGTGATCGGCGTCGATGTTCGTCACGACGGCGATCATCGGCTGCAGGTGCAGGAACGAGGCGTCGCTCTCGTCGGCCTCGGCCACGAGGTAGCGCCCCTCGCCGAGGCGCGCGTTCGCGTCGGCGCTCGCGAGGCGGCCGCCGATCACGAACGTCGGATCGAGGCCGCCCTCGGCCAGCACGCTCGCGACGAGACTCGTCGTCGTGGTCTTGCCGTGCGTGCCCGCCACGGCGATCCCGTATCGGAACCGCATGAGCTCGGCCAGCATCTGCGCGCGGCGCACGACCGGGACGCGCCGCTCGTGAGCCGCCGCAATCTCGGGATTGTCGGCGGCGACGGCGCTCGAGACGACGACGACGTCGGCCCCTTCTATGTTGCCCGCCGCATGCCCTTGGAAGACGCGCGCCCCGAGCCCCTCGAGCCGGCGCGTCGTGCGGCCGAGCTTGAGATCGGAGCCCTGGACCGCGTAGCCGAGGCTGATCAGCACCTCGGCGATGCCGGCCATGCCGACGCCGCCGATGCCGACGAAATGGATGCACCGGATGCGGCCCATGCGCTCGGTCATGCCGCCCGCCTCCCGGCCTCGATGCAGGCCTCCGCGAGCCGCTCGGCGGCGTCGGCGTGCGCGAAGCTCCGCGCCGCCTCGGCCATCGCCGCGAGCCGCTTGCGGTCGCCCGCGAGCGCATCGATCTCGCGCGCGAGGCGCTCTGGCGCGAGCGCGCGCTCTTCGATCGCGATCGCCGCACCGCGCTCGACGAGCTGCGCAGCGTTCGTGCTCTGGTGGTCGTCGGTCGCGTAAGGGTACGGCACGAGCACAGCGCCCAGCCCGGCGGCCGCGAGCTCGCTGATCGTGAGCGCACCCGCACGCGCGACGACGAAATCCGCCCACGCGTAGGCCGCGGCCATGTCGTCGATGAAGCGCCGCACGTCGGCGTGGATGCCTGCGCGCCGGTACGCGTCGCGCGCGTCGGCGAGCTCGGCGCCCGACTGGTGCCGAACGGCCGGCCGCGCCTCGGGCGCCAGCAGCGCGAGCGCCGCGGGCACCACGCGGTTCAGTGCGCGCGCGCCGCGGCTGCCGCCGAGCACGAGCAGGCGCGGGCGCAGCGGCTCGCGGCCCGCGAACCGCTGGGCCGGCGGCGGCAGCGCCGCGATTTCCGCACGGATCGGATTGCCGATGCATTCGGCGTGCACGCTTTCGGGGAAGCTGCCCGGGAACGCCTCGAACACGCGACGCGCCACGCGCGCGAGCCAGCGGTTCGTCGTCCCGGGCACCGTGTTCTGCTCGTGGATCAGCAGCGGCCGCCCCGAGAGCCGCGCCGCGATGCCGCCCGGCCCGGCTACGAAACCGCCCATGCCGAGCACGGCCGAAGGGCGGCGGCGACCGAACACGCGCAGCGCCTGGCCGACGGCCCGCGCGAGCCGCACCGGCGCGGCCGCCCACTCGGCCAAGCCGCGGCCACGCAGCCCCGCAATCGAGATCCACTCCATCTCGATGCCGCGCGGCGGCACGAGCTCGGCCTCGAGGCCGCGGCGCGTGCCGAGCCACACGACGCCGACGCCGCGCTTCCTGAGCGCGTCGGCCACGGCGAGGCCCGGGAACACGTGCCCGCCCGTGCCGCCCGCCATGATCACGACGGGTCCTGCGCTCATGCCGCGCTCTCCGCGGTCGCGCGGCGGCGTTCGGCGGGACGCAGCTCGTGATAGACGCGGAACACGAGCCCCAATGCCACGAGCGTCACGATCGTGCTCGAGCGTCCGTAAGAGAGCAGCGGCAGCGTGAGCCCCTTCGTCGGCAAGAGTCCCGTGTTGACGCCGACGTTGATGAACGCCTCGAGCCCGAGCGTAAGACCCACGCCCGTCGCGACGAGCCCGTGGAACGGCAAGCCCGCGGCGATCGCGCGCCGGCCGATCGCGACCATGCGATAGACCACGAGGCCGAACAGCGCGATGACGGCGCTCGAGCCGAGGAGCCCGAGCTCCTCGGCCACGACGGCGAACACGAAATCCGTGTGCGCCTCGGGCAGGTAAAACAGCTTCTGCACGCTCTGGCCGAGGCCGACGCCGAGCCAGCCGCCGCGGCCGATCGCGATCAGCGACTGCGTCAGCTGAAAGCCGCTCGCATACGGGTCGGCCCAAGGATCGAGGAAGGCCGTGAGGCGCGCGACGCGGTAGTCGGCCGAAAGGCTCAGCACCGCGAAGGCCGCGCCGGCAAGACCGATTGCGAGCAGCACGTCGCGCAGCCGTGCGCCCGCCACGAACAGCACGCCGAGCGTCGCGACGGACAACACGACGAGCGCGCCGAAGTCGGGCTCGGCCAGCAGCAGCATGCCGGCGATGCCGATCACGACGAGCGGCTTCACGAACGCCGAGAGCTTCGCCGTAAGCTCGGCGTGATGACGCACGGCGTAGCTCGCGATATAGAGCGTGAGGCAAAGCCGTGCGGGCTCGGAGGGCTGCAGCTTGATGGGCCCGAGCGCAAGCCAGCGCGCGCTGCCGTTGACCGTGTTGCCGAGCCCCGGCACGAGCACCGCGGCGAGCATCGCGAGCGCCGCGAGCAGCAGCACGACGTTGAGCCGGTACCAGAGCTCGATCGGCAGCATCGCGGCCAGCACGAGTCCCGCGCAGCCGATGCCGAGCGCGCCTAAGTGGCGGTAAAGATAGAAGAACGGATTGCCCGTCGCGTTGTCGGCGAGCGAGATCGAGGCCGAGCCGACCATGATCGCGCCGAGCACGGCCAGCGCGAGGCAGCCGCCGACGAGCAGCGGATCGAACTCGAAGTCTCTGCGCGACCACTGACTCACGCGGGCAGCCTCTCGACGGCCGCGGCGAAGGCGTCGCCGCGATGCCGGTAGTCGCGGAACATGTCCTGGCTCGCGCAGGCCGGCGAGAGCAGGACGGTCGCCCCGGGGCGCGCGAGCGCAGCCGCGGCCGCGACGGCCGCGGGCATGTCCGCCGCACGGCGCGTCGGGCAGACGCCCGCGAACGCGCGCTCGAGCTCGGCCGCCGCCGTGCCGATGAGCACGGCGGCCTCGACCTTGCCGGCCGCGGCCGCCGCGAGCGGCGCGAAATCGGCGCCCTTGCCGAGCCCGCCCGCGATGAGGATCAACGGACCCGCCAGGCCCTCGATGGCCGCGATCGAAGCGCCGACGTTGGTGCCCTTGGAATCGTCGATGTAGGTCACCCCGGCGCGCTCGGCGACGAAGCGGCACCGGTGCGGCAGCCCCTCGAAGGCCTCGAGCGCCGCCAGCGCGGGCGTAAGATCGGGCAGCACGGTCGCCGCGAGCGCGAGCGCGGCCAGCGCGTTCGCCTCGTTGTGCGTGCCGCGCAGCTTGAGCGCATCGGCGGCGAGCAGCGGGCGGCCGTCGCGGGCGAGATGGCGCCGCCCGCCGCGCTCGACGATCGAGTAGCCGCGCGCGAGCGGCTCGCGCACGGAGAACGGCACGGCGTCGGCGCAGCCGCGCGCCATCTCGCGCACGAGCGGGTCATCGAGGTTGTAGACCGCCGTCTCCGCGGCCGTCAGGAGCTTGGCCTTGAGCGAGGCATAGCGTACGAGGTCGCCGTGCCGATCGAGATGATCGGCCGAGATGTTGAGCACGGCGGCCGCGCGCGGCCGCAGCGACTCGGTCGTCTCCATCTGAAAGCTCGAGATCTCGAGCACATACAGGTCCGCGCTCCGGTCGGGCGCCGAAGGATCGCCGGGGAGCAGATCGCCCGCGAGCAGATCCAGCGCCGGCGGGCCGAGGTTGCCGCCCGCGGGCGCGACGAGTCCCGCCGCTTCGAGCATGCGCGCCGTCAGCGTCGCGGCCGTGCTCTTGCCGTTCGAGCCGGTCACGGCGAGCACGGGCGCGTCGGCGGCGCGCGCGAACAGCTCGATGTCGCCGATGACCTCGATGCCGCGGCGCCGCGCCTCGGCCACGAGCGGCTTGTCGAGCCCGAGGCCCGGCGAAAGCACGACGCGCGAGACGCCCTCGAGCCAGCGCGGATCGAGGCTCTCGAGCACGATGCGCACGCGGGGCTGCGCCTCGCGCAGCGCTTCGAGCCCGGGAGGGTCCGCGCGGCTGTCGACGACGAGCAAAGACTCGCCGAGCCGCGCGAGATAGCGGGCCACGGAGAGCCCCGTCGCGCCGAGGCCGGCGACGAGCGTGCGTCCCGCTGCGTTTCGACCCCGACCTGCGTTGTTCGACATCGCTCGCGTCTTGTCCATGACTGCCGCCATTACCGGATTTTCAGGCTCGCGAGCCCGACGAGGACGAGGATGACCGTGATGATCCAGAACCGAACGATGACCTTGGGCTCGGCCCAGCCCTTGAGCTCGAAGTGATGGTGCAGCGGCGCCATGCGAAAGATGCGCCGACCCGTCATCTTGTAGGAGGCAACCTGGATGATGACCGAGACGGTCTCGACGACGAAGACCCCCCCCATGATGAAGAGGACCAGTTCCTGCCTCACAACGATGGCCACGAGTCCCAAGGCGGCGCCGAGCGCGAGCGCGCCGATGTCGCCCATGAAGACCTGTGCCGGATACGCGTTGAACCACAAGAAGCCCAGGCCGGCGCCAGCCAGTGCCGCACAGAAAACCAACATCTCGCCCGCGCCTTTGACGTAGGGAATTCCGAGATAGGACGAGAAGACGACGTTGCCCGCGGCCCAGGCGATGATGCCGAGCGCGCCGCCGACCATGACGGCCGGCATGATCGCGAGCCCGTCGAGGCCGTCGGTCAGGTTGACCGCGTTCGAGCTGCCCACGATGACCAAATAGGTCAGACCGAAGTAGGCCGCCGCGTCGAGCGGCACCGTAAGGTTCTTGAAGTAAGGGATCAGCAGCGCGTGCTCGACGGTAGGGTTGTCGGCCGTCAGGTACAGCGCGGCGGCCCCGGCGAGCGCGGCCACGGACTGCCAGAAGTACTTCGCCCGCGGGCTGAGGCCGTCCGAGTTGCCGAGCACGAGCTTCTTGTAGTCGTCGATGAAGCCGACGACGCCGAAGGCCAGCGTCACGAGCAGCACGATCCAGACGAAGCGGTTGCGCAGGTCGGCCCAGAGCAGCGTGCTGATCGCGATCGCGAGCAGGATCAGCGCGCCGCCCATGGTCGGTGTGCCGGCCTTCGGCAGATGACTTTCCGGGCCGAGGCGCCGGATCTGCTGGCCGATGTGCTGCTTCGAGAGACGCTGGATCAGGCGCGGGCCCATGGCGAACGACAATACGAGCGCCGTGAGCGCACTCAGGATCGCGCGCATCGTCAGGTAGTTGAAGACGTTGAAGCCCGAGTAGACGTGCGTGAGGTAGTCGGTCAACCGCATCAGCATCGCGCCGCCTCCGGGCCGCCCTCGGGCGCGGCCAGCGCGGCCACGAGGCGATCGAGCCCCATGACGCGGGATGCCTTGACGAGGATCGTCACGCCGGGGCCGAGCAGCGGCTCGAGCGCCGCGGCCGCCGCCGCGACGTCGGCGCAGGCTTGCGCGCCGGGTCCGAAGGCCGCGGCGGCGCGCTCGGCGAGCGGGCCCACGGTTACGAGGTCTTCGCAGCGGCCGACGGCGTACGCGCCGGTCTCGGCGTGGAGTTGCGCGGCGCGCGGCCCGAGCTCGGCCATGTCGCCGAGCACGAGCACGCGGCGCCCGGGAAGGCTCCCGAGCAGATCGAGCGCGGCGCGCACCGAGGCCGGGTTCGCGTTGTAGGCGTCGTCGATGACGGCCGCGCCGCGCCGGCCCGCGAGCTTGTCGAGCCGCCCGTGCACGGCCTTGCCGCGCGCGAGGCCGGCCACGATGTCCTCACCCGAGGCGCCGGCCGCATGCGCGGCGGCCGCGGCAGCGAGGGCGTTGGCGACGCTGTGCAGGCCGAGCAGCGGCAGGCGAATCTCGAGCCTTTCGCCGGCCGGCAGGCGCAGCGCAAAACGCGAACCCTGCGCGTCGAAGACCGGGTCGCCGTCGGGATGGAAGTCCGCGTTCGCGTGCAGGCCGAACGTGAGGGCCTGCCCGGCCCGCGAGCGCGCGCGCCACTCGCCGAGGAACCGGTCGTCGGCATTGAGCACGGCCGTGCCGGCGCGCGGCAGCGCGTCGAGCAGCTCGCCCTTGGCGGCCGCGACGCCCTCGATCGAGCCGAAGCCTTCGAGATGGGCGGGTCCGGCGTTCGTGAGAACACCGACGGTAGGCTCGGCGAGCGAGGAGAGGTACGCGATCTCGCCCGCATGGTTTGCGCCGAGCTCGACGACGAGCGCCTCGTCGCCGGGCGCGAGTCTGAGCAGCGTCAGCGGCACGCCGATGTCGTTGTTGAGGTTGCCGGCCGTCGCGCAGACGCGATGGCGCACTCCGAGGATCGCCGCCGCAAGCTCCTTGACGGTCGTCTTGCCGCTGCTGCCCGTCACGGCCACGGCCGGGATCTCGAAGCCGCGCCGCCAAGCCCGGCCGAGCTTTCCGAGCGCCGCGCGCGTATCGTCCACGACGATCTGCGGCAGCGCCGCCTCGCTGCGCGCGGCCACGAGCGCGCCGGCAGCGCCGCGCTCGGCGGCGGCGGCCAGAAAGTCGTGGCCGTCGAAGCGCTCGCCGCGCAGCGCGACGAAGAGTGCCGCAGGCTCGAGGCTGCGGCTGTCGGTGCAAACGGCGCCGAAAGACGCATCCGCACCGAAGAGGCGGCCGCCGACCGCATCGGCCACGCCGCGAAGCGTGCGCGTCAACATGGTCCGCCCTCGTTCGGCGGGCCACCGGCCGCCGCGACGCCGTGCGCAGCCAGCGCGGCGCGCGCGACCCCGAGGTCGCTGAAGGGCCGGCGCGCGTCCCCGACGATCTGCTCGCGCTCGTGACCCTTGCCGGCGACGAGCACGACGTCCTGCGGCCCGGCCGCACGGATCGCGGCCTCGATGGCGCGGCGGCGATCGTGCTCGACCTCGAGCCGGGCCGGCGGGGGCGGAGTCCGCGGCGCCCCCGGCGCACCCGGCGCGCCCGGCGCCTCGACCGCCAAGCCTGCGACGATGTCCGCGACGATGGCTTCGGGGTCCTCGCCGCGCGGATTGTCGTCCGTGAGCACGATGCGGTCGGCGAGGCGCGCAGCGACGGCGCCCATGAGGGGCCGCTTGCCGCGATCGCGGTCGCCGCCGCAGCCGAACACGCACCAGAGGTCGCCGCGCGTCACGGCGGCGAGCGTGCCGAGCACGCGCTCGAGCCCGTCCGGCGTGTGAGCGTAGTCGACGACCACGGTCGGCCCGCGCTCGCCGCCGCCGACGACCTCGAGCCGCCCGGGCGGCGCGGCGGCCGCGCCGAGCGCGGCCGAGGCCTCGGCCAGCGGGACGTCCCAGGCCAGCAGCAGGCCGAGCGCGACGACGAGGTTCTCGGCGTTGAAGCCGCCGACGAGACGCGAGACGAGGCGTGCCGTGCCGAAGCGCCCGCCGATGTGGAGCACGAGTCCGCGCAGGCCGAGATCCTCGACGCGGGCTTCGAGGTCGGCCGCGGGCGCCGAGCCGGCCGCGTCGCCCTCGGCGCCCGCGGCCGCGACGGCCCGAACGCGCAAGGCCTCGACCCCCGGCGCGAGCCGCTCGAGCAGCCGCACCGCGAACGGATCGGCGACGTTCAGCACGGCGCGCCGCAGCTCCGGCCGCGCGAACAGCCGCGCCTTGGCGAGCCCGTAGCGCTCGAAGTCGCCGTGCGCGTCGAGATGGTCGCGCGTGAGATTCGTGAAAGCGGCCGTCGCGATCGTAAGGCCCGCCGCGCGGTCCTGCGCGAGCGCGTGCGAGGAGACCTCGAGCACGGCGCTCTCGGCGTCGAGCGAGGCGAGCTCCCGGTGCAGCGTGAAGCAATCCGGCGTCGTCAGGGCGTGGGCCGTCAGCGCCGGCGGCACTCCGTAGCCGAGCGTGCCGAGGTAGCCGCACGCGCGGCCGGACTGCTTCGCGCCCACGCGTGTCGCCGCCTGAGCCGCGAGATACGCGACGGTCGTCTTGCCGTTCGTGCCCGTGACGCCCGCAATGCGGCGTACCGCGATCGAAGGTCCGTAAAGCTTCTCGGCGAGCTCGCCGAGCCGGCCTCGGAGGCCCGGGACGGCCAGCGCCGGAATCCGAAGCCGGCGCAACACGCGGTCGGCGGCCGCGCCGTCCACCTGGGCCGCGGCGGCCCGTGAATCGGCAGCCGCGGCGGCGCCGGCGGGGGCGTCCGTGGGCGGCTCGTAGAGCACGACGGCCGCCCCGCGCGCGGCCGCCTGCTCGGCGAACGCGAGCCCGTGGCTGCGCCCGCCCCGCACTGCGACGAAGGCGGCCCCCGGGCGCGCGTCGCGCCCGTCGAGCACGAGGTCGCCGATCGCGAGCCCCGCGAGCCCGCGCGCGTCCGCGCCGAGCAGATCGCCCAGCGTGGTCCATTCGGTTGTGCGTCGTGCGGCCATCATCTGCCCACGTCCGACTGCGCGACGACCGTCAGCGGCGGCGCCGGCAGCGCGTCGGGCGGCACCGCCAGCAGTCTCAGCGCGCCGGCCATGACGTGCGCGAACACCGGCGCCGAGACGTCGCCGCCGTAGTAGTACTTCCCTTGCGGTTGCTCGATGACGACGACCGCGACGAGGCGCGGGTCGCTGGCGGGCGCCATGCCGGCGAACACCGAGGTGTAGCTGTCCTTCGAGTAGCCGCCCGCCGTGGCCCGCCACGCCGTGCCGGTCTTGCCGGCCACGTGGTAGTTCGCCACCTCGGCCTGCGCGGCCGTTCCTTCGGGAGAGACGACCGCTTCCATCATCTGGATCATGGAGCGCGCGGTTTGTTCCGAAATGACGCGCTTGCCTTTAGGCGGCTTGTCCACGGGCAGGAACGATACGGGCCGCAGCACGCCGCCCGCGGCAATCGCCGCGTAGGCGCGCGCGAGCTGCAGCGTCGTGACCGAGACGCCGTAGCCGTAAGCCATCGTGGCCTGCTCGATCGGGCGCCAGAATTGCGCGTCGTGCAGCACGCCGGCCGACTCGCCCGGAAAGCCGCTGTCGGTCAGCTGGCCGATGCCGAAGCCCGTGAGAACCTGCCACAGGTATTCCGGCTTCATTTGCATCGCGACGAGACCCGCTGCCACGTCGCTCGACTTCGCGAGCGCCGTCGTCAGGGAGATGGCGCCGAGATTCGTATGGTCGCGCGTGAGAATGCGGCCGCTGACCTTTAGGTAGCCCGGCGAAGTATCGATGACCGAGTCGGGGCCGACGAGGCCCGAATCGACCGCGCTCGAGAGAATCAGCGGCTTGAAGCTCGAGCCGGGCTCGAAGATGTCCGTCGCGGCCCGGTTGCGGTAGTGCACGACGTTCGAGCTGCGCGCGGTCGTTGGGATTGAACGACGGCTGGTTGACCATGGCCAGCACCTCGCCCGTGCGCGGGTCGAGGATCACGAGCGAGCCGGATTTGGCCTTGTTCTCGGCCACGGCCTCCTTGAGCTCGCGATAGGCGAGGTACTGCAGACGCAGGTCCACGCTCGTGCGCAGCGTGCGGCCCGGCTTCGGCTCTTTGACGAGCTCGACGTTGCCGATCACGTGGCCGAGCCGGTCCTGCAGGACCTGCTTGCTGCCGGGCTCGCCCTTGAGCCAGTAATCGAACTCGAGCTCGAGCCCTTCCTGGCCGTCGTCGTCCACGTTCGTGAAACCGACGACGTGGCCCGCTACCTCGCCGGCCGGATAGTAACGGCGGTACTCGCGCAGGGTGTGGACGCCGGGCAGGTTCAGCGCGAGCGCGTCGGCGGCCTTGGTCGGCGGCATGTCGCGCTTCAGGTAGACGAACTCCCGGTCCATGTTGCTGGTCACGCGCCGGGCAAGCCAGTCCGGATCGACCTCGAGCGCCTTCGCGAGCTCTCCGAGCCGGTCCAGCGCGGGCTTGAGCTCCTTCGGATTGGCCCAGACGCTGTCTACGGGCGTGCTGACGCCCAGCGGCTCGCCGTTGCGATCCGTGATTTGGCCGCGGTGGGCCGAAATCTGCACGGTGCGGAGATAGCGGTTGTCGCCCTGCTCGACGAGGAAGTCCTGGTCGACGAGCTGCAAATACAGCACGCGCGCCTCGAGCGCCGCGCCGCCGAGTGCGAAGCCGACGAGCAGCAGCACGCTGCGCCAGCGCGCGCTGATCGGGCCTCCGCGCCGCTTACCGTTGCGCCGTGACACGGCCTGCTCCCCGTATGACCGCCGCGCCGGTCGTGCCCGGCGCGCCCGTTGTTTCGGACGAGCCCGCCGAGGTAGACGCGCCCGCTGCGCCGCCGGCCGCGGCACGCCCGCGCGACTCCTGCACGACGACGATCTGGCCGTCCGTCGGCGCCGCGAGATTCAGACGGTCGTGCGCGAGCGATTCGATGCGCGCGTGCGTGGCCCAGGTGCTCTGCTCGAGCTGCAGCTTGCCCCAATCGATCTGCAACCGGTCCTGCTCGCGATTGAGCTCCTCGAGCTCGATGAAAAGCTGCCGCGAGTCGTGCTCGGCACGGATCACGAGCAGGCCGGAAGCTACGACGGCGGCCGCGAGCGCGCCGGCGACGGCGAGCTCGACGAGCGGGCGGTTCACGCGGCCTCCTGCGCGAGCCGCTCGGCCACGCGCAGCCGCGCGCTCCGCGCGCGCGGGTTGCGCTCGAGCTCGGCGGCCGAAGGCCGGACGAGGCGCCCGACGAGCCGCAGCCGCGGCCGCGCCTCGGCCGGCATGGAAGGCAGCCCTGCATAGCGCGGATCGCCGCGCGATTCGCGCGCGAACAGCCGCTTGACGATGCGGTCCTCGAGCGAATGGAAGCTGATGACGGCCACGCGTGCGCCCGGCGCGAGCAGGCCGACGCAGGCATCGAGCCCCTTCCCGAGCGCCTCGAGCTCGCCGTTGATCGCGATTCGGACCGCTTGGAAGACGCGCGTCGCAGGGTGAATGCGCTGGCCGTGACGCGGGCTGCGGACTGCTCGCGCGACGATATCGGCGAGCTGCGTCGTCGTCGCGAGCGGTGCGCTCTCGCGTGCGCGCACGATGGCCGCCGCGATGCGCCGGGCTTGCGGTTCTTCGCCATAGCGGCGCAGTACGTCCGTGAGCTCCGCGACGCCCACGCGCGCGAGCCACTCGGCCGCCGTCGGCCCTTTCGTCGTATCCATGCGCATGTCCAGCGGTCCTTCCTTGGCGAAGCTGAAGCCGCGCCCCGCTTCATCGAGCTGCGGTGACGAGATGCCGAGATCGAACAGCGCGCCGGCCAAGGGACGCTCCGCGAGCCACGGCCGCACGACCGCGTCGAAGTCCTCGAAGCCCGCATGGACGATCGAGAACCGCGGATCCGCCCCGAAGCGCCGCCGGCCCGCCGCTACCGCTTGCCTGTCCTTGTCCAATGCGAGCAATCGCCCCTGTCCGCCAAGCTGCTCGAGAATCCCCGCGCTATGTCCCCCGCGCCCGTAGGTGGCGTCTACGTATGTGCCGTCGGCCGCGATCGCGAGCCCTTCGAGCGCCTCGTTCATCAGCACGGGCTGATGTTCGGACTCCGCGCTCAACAGTCGGCCGCTCTACAGCGACAGCGTTTCGAGTTCTTGAGGCAAATTCCCGTGGTCACCGTCGTCGGGGGCGAGCCACTCGTCCCGCCGCCCGTTCCAGCGTTCCTCGTCCCACAGCTCGAACTTGTTGCCCTGCCCGATCAGCATGGCTTGGCGATCGAGGCTGGCGAAGTCGCGGAGCTCGCGGGGCACGAGAATCCGGCCGTGCCCGTCCATGTCGACCTCCGTCGCGTAACCGACCATCAAGCGCTGCAGGCGCCGTGCCTGTTTGTTCAGGCTCGGAAGGCGCACGAGCTTTCGTTCTATTTCCTCCCAGTCGGGAAGCGGGTAGATCAGCAGGCAGTAGTCACGGTCCACGGTCGCAATGAGGTGCCCCTCGGCGCGAGCGATGATTCGCTCCCGATAACGGCTCGGTATCGCGAGCCGGCCCTTCGCGTCCAGGGAAACTTTCGTAGCGCCGCGAAACATGGCTCGAGCCGCCGGCCCATTCCTGCCCACTTTTTACCACTTCTCGACACTATGAAACACCTGTCCCCCACTGTCAAACGTCGCCGAATGGGGTCACAGCCGTTCACGAAGAACGCGAAAAAGGGGTCAGAGCCCTTTTCCCGAGTCGCGCACAAGGAGGATGGGGGGAGGGTCGGGAGCAGGCTTCGAGGCCTCGGGCGAGGCCAGGATCGGTGGGCCGGGCCCCGTGCGGCGCCGGCCCGCGCGATGGCCGCCGGGACGGCGCGGCGGGACCGGAGCCCACTTTTCGGGGATCCGGCCCGCCTTACCCATGTAAAGAGGGAGTCGGCCTGTAAGCCGGGTTCTGTCGAGAGCAGCCATTCATCTTCGACACGCGTCGCCGCGCGCCTGTAGCGACCTACCCGGGAGCTCGTGCGGGCCGCACTCCAGCACTCCCCTATTCGGTCTTGCTCCGGGTGGGGTTTACCCTGCCGCAGTACGTTGCCGCCTGCGCGGTGCGCTCTTACCGCACCTTTTCACCCTTACCGGACTCGCGTCCGGCGGTATATTTTCTGTGGCACTTTCCGTAGGCTCGCGCCCCCCAGGCGTTACCTGGCACCCTGCCCTATGAAGCCCGGACTTTCCTCCGGGTGTGACCCCAGCGGCTGCTCGGCCGACTCCGCCGACAAGCTTAACGCCTTCGCGCCGCGCGGCAAACGCCGCGGTCGGCGCCGGCGCCGCGGCCGGCCCCGGCGCCGGAAGGCCTCGGCCTCGGCCTATGGCAGGACGAATCCCAGACGCACCGATATACCGATCCGCCGGCACGCCCCACCCCGTCGGCGACCGCGATACGGCGCACTCGCCGGCTAGCGCACGCGCGTGAGCCGGTAGACCTCGTTGCGAGAACGGCCCGTGAGCTCGGCCGTCAGAGCCACCGCCTGGTCCGGCGCGAGCGCCTTGCCGAGGACGCCGTAGACGCGCAGCACCTCGTCGGCATCCGAACCCTCCGCGGCTTCCCGCCCGCCGACGACGAGCACGAACTCGCCGAGCTCCGGCACCCCGCGCCCAACGGCGTCGCGCACGGCCGCGAGCGTGCCTGCGTAGACCTGCTCGTGGAACTTCGTGAGCTCCCTGGCAAGCGCCGCGGGACGGTCGTCGCCGAAATGCTCCGCGAGGGCCTCGAGCGTGTCGCGCACGCGATGCACGGCTTCGAAGAAGACCAGCGTCCGCGGCTCGTTCGCGAGCGCCTCGAGCCGGGCCGCGCGCGCGCCCGGCCGCCGCGGCAGAAAGCCCTCGAACGCGAACCGGTCCGTGGGCAGCCCCGAGACGCAGAGCGCAGCCGTCACGGCACAAGGGCCGGGGACGGGACGGACGGGGAGACCGGCCTCGAGCACCCGCCGCACGAGCATCCAGCCCGGATCGCTGACGAGCGGCATGCCCGCGTCGCTGACCAGCGCGATGCGCCGGCCGGCCGCGAGCAACTCGAGCAGCGCCGGCGTGCGCCGGCTTTCGTTGTGCTCGTGGTAGGAAATTAGTTCCGCTTGCACCCCGATATTCGATAGCAATCGCCGGGTGCGCCGAGTATCCTCGGCGGCAACGAAGTCCACTCGGCCCAGCACTTCCCGGGCCCGAGGGCTCAGATCGGCGAGATTGCCGATCGGGGTGCCGACCACGTACAGGACGCCGCCGGTTTCCGGGCCGCTCGTTCCGCGTTCTTCGTTTTCTGGATACGTACGGTCCATGGAGTGAGACCAGTGTACAGGGCGCTGATCAGGAATCTTAAGCTAGTCCTGCTGGCCGTCGGCCTGGGCGCGGTCGCGGCTTGCTCCACGACCCAGAGCGTGCGCCCGCCGCAAACCGCGGGCACCGCCGCGCCTGCCGAGCAGCGCGCGCAGGCGGCCGAGCAGCGCGGCGACCTCGCGACGGCGGATCAGCTCTATCGTGAGCTCGCGGCCGGAGCGAGCGGCAGCGCGCGCGCCGGGTACCTGCTCGACGCGGCCCGCATCGAGATAAACCGGAACGATCTCGCCGGCGCCGCCGCCCGCCTCGACGAGGCGCAATCGGCGGCCGATGCGGCCCAGCGCCGGCTCGCCGAGGTGCTGCGCGCGGATATCGACGTCAAGGCGGGGCACCCTGCAGACGCGCTTGCCAAGCTCGAGTCGCTGCCGAAGCAACTGCCCGTCCCCGTGCTCACGGAAGCGGATCGCGTGCGCGCCGCGGCCCTGTTCGCAGCCGGCCGGCCCGTCGACGCCGTCAGGGCGCTCGTCGAGCGGGAGACGTGGCTCGACAGCGCGGCCGCCGTCCTCGAGAACCAGCGCATGATCTGGAACGGCCTGGCCGCCTCGCCGGCCGCCCGATCCGCGCCGGCCACGGGCGACCCGATCGTGGACGGCTGGCTCGCCTTGGCGCCGGCCGCGAGCTCCGGCGCGACGGGCACCGACCTGCGCCGGGCGCTGCTCGAGTGGCGGCGGCGGTACGCAAACCACCCGGCCGCCACGGGCCTCTTGGCCGACCTGCTCGAGGGCCAACGCAACGGGCAGGGCCGGCCCGCCCAGATCGCGCTGCTGCTGCCGCTCGGCTCCTCGCAGCGCACGGCGGCCATTGCGGTCCGCGACGGCTTCGTCGCCGCGCACCTGCAGGACCCTAACGGCCGCGGCACGGCCATACGCGTCTACGACACCACGACGCTCGGGGCGGACAAGGCTTACGAGCGCGCCCAGCTCGAGGGCGCGGATTTCATCGTGGGCCCGCTCCTGAAGGCGGACGTTCGAGCAGATCGCGCGCTCCGAGTCCGCGGGGCTCGTGCCGACGCTCATGCTCAACAACGCGGCGGCGGGCACCGCCGTGCCGAGCGGCATCTATCAATTCGGCCTCGCCCCCGAGGACGAAGCGCGGGCGGACGCGGATCAAGCCATCGCCAGCGGCGCGCGCACGGCCGTCGCCCTGTATCCGCTGAGCACGTGGGGCAACCGTGTGCTGACGAGCTTCCGCGACGAGTTCGAAGCGCAGGGGGGCCGCGTGCTCGGCGCCGAGGGTTACGATCCCGTCGCCGACGACTTCGCGGCCCCGATAGAGCAGCTGTTGAATCTCGTGCGCAGCAACGACCGGCGCCGCCGCCTCGCCGCGAATCTTGGGCTGACGCTGGCGTTCGAGCCGCGGCGCCGCCAGGACGTGGACATGATCTTCATCGGCGCGGACCGCAAGACGGGCCTGCTGCTCGTGCCGGCGCTCGCATTCCATTACGCGGGCGGAGTGCCGACATACGCCACCTCGGAAATCTTCGATCCGGGCCGCACGACCTCCGACGACGACCTGGACGGCATCTATTTTCCCGACGCGCCCCTGCTCCTGAAGCCCGATGCGGCGGCCGCCGCGCTCAAGCGCTCGATCGAGGGCTTCTGGCCCCAGCGCGCCGCGGATTACATCCGGATCTACGGCTTGGGCATCGACGCCTACCGGCTCGTCGGCGCGCTTTACGGCGGCGGCGCGGATGCGTGGCCCGTCGCGGGCGTCTCGGGGACGCTCGCACTCGATCAGAGCGGGCAGATTCACCGCCGCATGCCGTTCGCGCAGTTCCGCGACGGCCGGCCGGTGGCCGTGGCCGAACCGGCGGAGCCGGCGACTCCCTTGGTGCGGGGCGCGCCCGTCGTCGGGCGGGCCGGCCCGCTGGCAGCCGTGCCGCCTCGGGAGCCGGGCGCCGCCGTGCCGTGACCGGCGGCGGCGCGCGCCGTCCACGCGGGTCGGGCGGCGAGACGGGCCGATACTGGGAGGCCGCCGCGAGCGACTACCTCGAGCGCCACGGGCTGCG
Organism: uncultured Gammaproteobacteria bacterium; assembly: GCA_963702105.1. Lineage (GTDB taxonomy): Bacteria > Pseudomonadota > Gammaproteobacteria > Steroidobacterales > Rariloculaceae > ZC4RG20. Next base: position 5,163,895 of record OY969712.1, on the reverse strand, counting down.
CACGCTGCTACGGGGCTACCGGTGCAGGCTCGGCGAGCTCGACCTCGTCTGCAGCGAGGGCCGGCACCTCGTGGTCGTCGAGGTGCGCGCGCGGCGCTCGAGCGGCTACGCCTCGGCCGCCGGCAGCGTAGACGGCCGCAAGCGCCGGAAAATTGTGCTCGCGACGCGGCACCTGCTCATGTGCCACCCGCATTGGAGCGCCCGGCCGCTGCGCTTCGACGTTGTCGCCATCGAGGGCATCGAATCGGTCCGGCCGCGGCTGAGGTGGATCAAGAACGCGTTCGAGGCCGGCTGAGCGCCGGAGCACGCAGGTTGAACCCCGAGCCGCTTGCGGGCAGAGTGTGTGCGGTTTTGCAACACCCACGCGAATGGACGAACGGGTACTCGAACATTTCCGCGAGAGCATCGCGGTCAAGCAGTCCTCGGCGGAGCTCGCACCGCTCATCGCCGAGGCTGCGCATCTCATGACCCAGGCCCTGCTCGCGGACGGCAAAGTGCTCTCCTGCGGCAACGGCGGCTCGGCGGCGGACGCGCAGCACTTCTCGAGCGAGCTCCTCAACCGATTCGAGCTCGAACGCCCCGGCCTCCCGGCCGTCGCCCTGACGACGGATTCCTCGACCCTGACCTCGATCGGCAACGACTACGAGTTTGCCGAAATCTTCGCGAAGCAGGTCCGGGCCCTGGGGCACAGCGACGACGTCCTGCTGGCCATCTCGACCTCCGGTCACTCCCAAAACGTGCTGCGGGCCATCCATGCGGCGCACGAGCGCGGCCTCAAGGTCGTGGCCCTCACGGGCCGCGATGGCGGCCCGATCGCGGGGGCGCTGCACGCGGAAGACCTCGAGCTGCGCGTGCCGGCGCAGCGCACCTGCCGAATCCAGGAGGTGCACCTGCTCATCATCCACTGCCTTTGCGATCTCATCGACGCCGAGCTGCTCGGGGGGTAACCCACTAAAAAGGGCCGCGAAAAAGGGCTCTGACCCCTATTTGACGACTTTGAGCGAGGGCTTTTTCGCCTCGCCGCCGCCGGGCCCCTCGGGCGGCTCGGGCGAGGGCGATGCGTCTTCTTCGGGGAACAGCATTCCGCGCCCGGACTCGCGGGCATAGATGCCGAGCACGGCCTCGACCGGCACCTCCACGTGCTGCGGGACGCCGCCGAAGCGGGCCTCGAACGTCACGAGCTCATTGCCGAGTGAGAGGTTACGGGTCGCGGTGAGGCTCACATTGAGGACGAGCTTGCCGTCCTTCGCGTGGCCCGCGGGCACGATGAGGCCCTCGCGCCGCGCGTCGACGACGATGTGCGGCGTCAAACTGTTATCGACCATCCACTCGTGCATGGCCCTAAGCAGGTAGGGCCGCTGCATCGTCGGCTTCGTTTCGACATTACCCGGCATGCGCTATTGCCGGATCTCCTGCTCGAACTCCGTCAGGCTGGCCTGGAACGAAGGCCGCATGAACACGTCGTCCATGTAGCGCTGAATCGGCCGTGCCTGGGGCGGCAGCTCGATGCCGAACAGCGGCAGCCGCCACAGGATCGGTCCGATCGTGCAGTCGACGAGCGAGAACTCGTCGCTCAGGAAGAAGCGCTTGGCAGCGAAGATCTCCGCACTCGAGAGAATGCTCTCCTCGAGCGCCTTGACGGCCCGGCCGACGGGCTTGCGATCGCTGTTCGCGTAGATCTGTTCGGCGAGCGGGTACCAGTCCTTCTCGATTCGGAACAGCGCGAGCCGGAAGTGCGCCCTCGTGACCGGATCGACGGGCATGAGCGGCGGATGCGGAAAACGCTCGTCGAGATACTCCATGATCACGCGCGAGTCGTAGAGGACGAGGTCCCGATCGACGAGCGTCGGCACGCTGCTGTAAGGGTTCAGGTCGAGCAGATCTTCCGGCAGGTTGCCCTCTTCCACATCGACGATATCGATGTTGATGCTTTTCTCCGCAAGCACCAGCCGTGTGCGATGACTCCACGGATCGGCCGGCTTCGAAAAGAGCGTCATTACCGACCGACGGTTTGCGATGACCGTCATGCGAGGAGTCTCCTAAAAAGGACCGGCGGCGAATGCGCGCAGCGCTACTCGACGTCCTTCCAGATTTCCTTTTTCAGCATATACGTGATGAGCAGGAACACGAGAAGGAAGGCGATGACCTTGATGCCGAGCCCCTCGCGCTGCTCGCGCATGGGCTCGCCGATGTAGTCCAGGAAGTTCGTGATATCCCGGGCCACCTGGTCGAACTGCTGCTCCGACATGAGCCCGGGCTTCACGACCTCGAAGCCCGTGATGCGGGCGTCCTGGTTCGGCCCCGTCGGCTTCGCGTAGACGGGCTTGCGGATGCCTTGCAGCTCCCAGAGGATGTCCGGCATCGCCGTGTTCGGCAGCACGAGGTTGTTCGCGCCCGTCGGCCGCGAATCGTCCTCATAGAAGCCGCGCAGATAGTTGTAGATGTACTCCGCGCCGCGGCTCTCGGCGATGAGCGAAAGATCGGGCGGAGCCTTGCCGAACCATTGCTCTGCATCCTTCGCGCGCATCGCATTCGACATCGTGTCGTAGGGCTGCGTGCCCGTGAACATGAGGTTCTGCTTGAGCTGCTTGTCCGTCAGGTGCAGACCCTCGGCCAGCTTGTTGTAGCGCACGTACTGGGCCGAATGGCAGCCCATGCAATAGTTCACGAAGTACTTCGCCCCGCGCTGCAGCGACGGAATGTTGCCGATGTTGTTGTTGACCGGCACCGACTCCTCGACGGGCTCGACCTTCGGGCTCGTCTCGGCCGCGAACACGGCCCCGGCCCACAGGAGCAGGGCGGCGCAGGCTACGGCTTTGATTCTCATTTCGTCACCCGGGTCGGAACTGGCTTGGTCTTCTCATTGCGCGTGTACCACGGCATAAGCACGAAGAACGCGAAGTACGGCACAGCGGCGAAGCGGGACAGCACCGGAATCGGCGGCACGGCGCGCTGCAGGCCCAGGTAGCCGAGACATATGAAGCTGACCGCGAACAGGCCGAGGGCGACCTTGAACGGCCAGCCGCGATAGCGGATCGACTTCACGCGGCAACGATCGAGCCACGGCAGGAAGATCGGCAGAAGCACGGCGGCGCCCATGAGCAGCACGCCCGCGAGCTTGTTCGGCGTCGCGCGCAGAATCGCGTAGAACGGCGTGAAGTACCAGACCGGCGAGATTTCCGGCGGCGTCTGCAGCGCGTTGACGGGTTCGAAATTGTCGTGCTCGAGGAAGAACCCGCCCATCGTCGGGGCGAAGAAGACGACGCCCGCGAAGATGATCAGGAACACGGCGATGATCACAAGATCCTTGGAGGTGTGGTAAGGGTGGAACGGGACGCCGTCGAGGGGCTTGCCGTCCGGGCCCTTGCTCTCCTTGATTTCGATACCGTCCGGGTTCAGCGAACCCACCTCGTGCAGCGCCATGATGTGCACGACGACGAGCAGCACGAGCATGAGCGGCACGGCGATCACGTGGAACGAGAAGAACCGGTTCAGCGTGATGTCCGAGACGTAGAAGTCGCCGCGGATCCAGTCCATGAGCCCATTGCCGATGACCGGTATTGCGCCGAACAGCGAGGTGATGACCTGGCCTCCCCAGTACGACATGTTGCCCCAGGGCAGCACGTAGCCGAAGAAGGCCTCGGCCATCAAGCACAGGTAGATGGCCATGCCGATGAGCCATAGCAGCTCCCGCGGCTTCTTGTACGAGCCGTACATGATGCCGCGGAACATGTGCAGGTAGACGACGATGAAGAAGGCCGAGGCGCCGGTCGAGTGCATGTAGCGGATGAGCCAGCCCCAGTTCACGTCGCGCATGATGTACTGCACGGAGGCGAAAGCGTCGGCCGCCGACGGCTTGTAGTTCATCGTGAGGAAGATGCCCGTCACGAGCTGGATGACGAGCACGACGAGCGCAAGCACTCCGAAGCCGTACCAGACGTTGAAGTTCTTGGCGGCGTAATACTCCGTGACGTGCTCGGCAAGCAGCTTCGACATGGGGAAGCGGGCGTCGATCCAGGCTCGCAAGCCGCCGGCCCCCTTGCCGGTGCGATCCAGTATTTCAGTCTCTCTCGTGGCCATTTACGAGTTACCCGTGTCCGAACCGATCATGATCTTGGCGTCGCTGACGTATTGGTACGGCGGCACGGCGAGATTCTGAGGCGCCGGCTGCGCCTTGAAGACGCGCCCGGCCAGGTCGTACTTCGAGCCGTGGCAGGGGCAAAGGAAGCCGCCGGGCCAGTCCGGCCCGATGTCGGGCGCGGCGGCCTCGAACCGCGCGGCCGGGGCACAGCCCAGGTGCGTGCAGACGCCGACGAGCACGAGCATCGCGGGACGGATGCTGCGGTACTCGTTCGCTGCATAGGCCGGCTGGTCCGACTCCTCGGACTTCGGGTCCTTCACGAGGGGCGTCGCGTTGTCCACCTGCTTCAGCATGTGCTCGGTGCGGTGGACCGCATAAATGGGCTTGCCGCGCCACTCGACCTTGGTCATGGCGCCGGGCTCGATCTTGCTGATGTCGAGCTCGACCGGAGCGCCGAGCGCCTGGGCGCGAGCGCTGGGCTGAAACGAAGCGACGAACGGCGCGGCAGCGGCCACGACGCCGGCGCCGCCCGTCACGATGGCCGCGACCGTCAGGAAGTGACGCCTCGAGAAGGCGCCCTCTTCGTCCGTCGCCAGATGGCCGCTTTCCGTCCTTGTAAAGCTGGTGCTTTCAGTCATCGAGCACTCCTCGACGGGAGGGGCAAGGCATCGATTCGCCTCCCTTGGTTCAATGTTCCGTGATGAATTTTCTATTGGGATACCGCACGCGGCCGCCGGCGCGCGGGGCATCGATGATTTAAGAAGCAGCCCATTATACACGGCCGCGAAACCGGTTGGCCACCGAAGCCCCGGGTGAAACTGCTAGACTTCGCGGTATGGCCTGGCACGGTAAGCCCTTCGCCTTCGTCGCGCAATCGGCGATCGCCGGGCTCGCGGTCGCGTTCGTGGCCGTGCTCGTCAACCCGGGCCTTGCGAACCTCGAGCGCCGCCAGCCCCCGGACGCCGCCGGATATGCGCGGGCCGTCGCCGCGAGCTCGCCGGCCGTCGTGAACATCTACACCGAGAGGACCTTCAACACGGGCGGCCCGGCCGGCATCACGCTGCGGGACCAGGCGCTCGGGTCGGGCGTCGTGATCAGTCCGAAGGGCTACGTCGTCACGAACTGGCACGTCATCCGGGGCGCCGACATGATACACGTGCAGCTCAGCGACGGGCGCGTCGCCACGGCCAAGACGGTCGGCGCCGATCCGGACACCGAGCTCGCGCTGCTGCACATCGAGCTGCCGAACCTCCCCACGATCGTGCTGGGCCGCTCCGACAGCCTCAAGGTCGGGGACGTCGTGCTCGCGATCGGCAACTCGCTGGGCCTGAGCCAGACGGTCACGATGGGCATCGTGAGCGCAACGGGACGTAGTCAGCTGGGCCTCACGAACTTCGAAGACTTCATCCAGACGGATGCGGCCATCAACATGGGCAACTCGGGCGGGGCGCTCGTCAACACGCGCGGCGAGCTCGTCGGCATCAATACGGCCGTCGTGAGCTCGGCCGGCGAGCTGGCGCCGCCCGAGGGGATCGGGTTCGCCATCCCCGTGAATCTCGTGCGCGGGGTCATGGATCAGCTCATCGAGCACGGCCGCGTGATCCGCGGCTATCTCGGCGTCGATCCCATCGATCTCCCCGCCGTCTACGCCGCCAAGCTCGGCATAATGGGACCGGCCGTCGAGGTGCGGGGCGTCGAGGGCCCGGCGGCCGCCGCGGGGCTCACGCCCGGCGACGTCATCACGCACATCAACGGCCAGCGCGTCTCGACGCGGCGGCAGGCCCTGCAGATCGTCGCGAGCGCCAAGCCCGGCGACCACATCCGCGTGCGCGTCGTGCGGGCGGGCGGCAAGGTCGCAAACCTCGAAGCCGTGCTCGAGGAGCGGCCGGCGGAGCCGGCACAGTAGGCGCGGTGGGCGAGGGCGATCAGCGGGGCAAGACCGCTCGGACCCGGCCTCTTCGCGCCGGGGCGACCGGGCGACCGGCAGCCGCCCGCCTGGTACGGCGCTTGCAAGGCCTCTCGCAAAGAGGCAGCCAAGGAGCAAGGCATGGGCAAGCAAGCCGCCAAAAGCGAGGGCCTTTCGCCCTCGACGCAGCGGGCCAAATGGATCGAGTCCGTGGGCGAGCGCGAGGACCACGAGGGCCAGACGCTGGCGACGCGCAATCCTGAGGTCATCAAGGCCTGGGCCGAGGAGCGCAAGGCGACGCCCGCGACCATTCCCGACAACGACGCCGAGGAGCCGCGCGTGCTGCGCTTCGACTTCCCGGGCTACGACGACGGGCTCAAGGAGGTGAGCTGGGACGCGTGGCTGGGCGTATTCGAGCGGCGCCGCCTCGTGTTCCTGTTTCAGCAGCACCTGAAGTCGGGAAAGCAGAGCAACTTCTTTCGGCTCGACAGTCCGGAGCGCGAAGACGCCTGATCCGAACAAGCGAAAAGGGGTCAGCCGGGCAGGCGCTTGATCTCGGCGCCGAGGCCGAGGAGCTTTTCCTCGATGCACTCGTAGCCGCGGTCGATATGGTAGATCCGATCGACGAGCGTGCGGCCTTGCGCCGCGAGCCCGGCGAGGACGAGCGACGCCGAGGCGCGGAGGTCCGTGGCCATGACGGGGGCGCCGCGCAGACGCTCGACGCCGCGGCAGACCACCGTATTGCCCTGAATCGAGAGGTTCGCGCCCATGCGCTGCAGCTCGAGCGCGTGCTGGAACCGGTTCTCGAAGATCGTCTCGGTGATGGCCGCCGTGCCTTCGGCGACGGCGTTGAGCGCGCAGAACTGCGCCTGCATGTCGGTCGGAAAGGCCGGGTACGGCGCCGTCTTGATGTCCACTGCCCGCGGCCGCGCGCCGCCCATGTCGAGCTCGATCCAGTCGCTGCCGGTCTCGATCGCAGCGCCGGCCTCGCCGAGCTTCTGCAGCACGGCGTCGAGATGCTCGGGACGCGTCTTCGTCGCGCGGATGCGCCCGCCCGTGATTGCGGCCGCGACGAGGTAAGTGCCCGTCTCGATGCGATCCGGCATCACGTCGTGATCCGCGGCGCCGAAGGAGTCGACGCCCTGAATGCGGATGCGGTCCGTTCCCGCGCCCTCGATGCGGGCGCCGAGCGCCCTGAGAAAATCGGCGAGGTCCACGACCTCGGGCTCGCGAGCGGCGTTCTCGATGATGCTCTCGCCGCGCGCACATGCCGCGGCCATCATGAGGTTCTCGGTGCCCGTCACGGTCACTGTGTCGAGCACCATGCGGCCCCCGCGCAGGCGCTCGGCCCGCGCCCGGATGTAGCCGTCCTCGATACTGATCGAGGCGCCGAGCGCTTTGAGCCCCGTGACGTGCAGGTCCACGGGCCGGGCGCCGATCGCGCAACCGCCCGGCAGCGACACGTCGGCGCGGCCGTAACGCCCGAGCAATGGGCCGAGGACGAGGATCGAGGCCCGCATCGTCTTGACGAGCTCGTAGGGCGCGAGCGGCTCGGCGATATGCGTCGCATCGACCTCGAGACGCACACCGTCGTGAAACGTGATCTCGACGCCCATCCGCCGCAGCAGCTTGACGGTCGTCGTCACGTCGTTGAGGTGCGGGATGTTCGTGAGGCTCACGGGCCGCTCGGCGAGCAGCGTCGCGGCCAGAATCGGCAGCGCCGAGTTCTTTGCCCCCGAGATCCTGACCTGGCCCGAGAGCCGCCCGCCGCCGAAAATTTCGAGCTTGTCCAAGTCAGTCCCTGGCCGCCTGCCACTCCGCGGGCGTAAAGGTACGCAGCGCGAGGGCATGGATCTCGCGGCCGACGCGCTGCCCGAGCGCGCCGTAGACGAGCTGGTGGCGGGCCAGGCTGCGCTTGCCCTCGAAGGCGGCGCAGACGACGACGGCCTCGTAATGCCCCATGCCGTCCGTGCGCACCTCGGCGCTGGATTCCGGCAGGTTCTGCTCGATGAGCTCTTCGATTTGTTTCGGGTCCATTCCTTCGCGTCGCCGTTCCGGGAAAGCAAGTCTCGGGCAGTAGTCTATAAGAGACCGCCGGACGACGGGCGGACCTCGTACCGTTCCGGCTTCCGAAATCGGTGAGTTCGCCCACGCTCCGCCTCGGGGATTGGAGGTACAATGCCGGTTCGAGCCTTGTTTTGACTAGGCATCCATACCGGTCGTGTACAGAAACCTTCGCAACGGCGCGGCGTTCGTGCTGCTCGCCGCCGCCGCGCTCGCCACGTGGTACTTCGCGCGGCCGGCGCGCAAACCCGCTCCTGTCGTGCAGGAGACCGGGGCGTATCCGCTCGGCTACTATCTGCGCGACGCCGTGCTGCTCGGGACCGACGAGCAGGGGCGGATCCTGTACCGCCTGCACGCGAAGCTCGCGGAGGAGCGCCCCGACAACGGCGGGCTGCTGCTTCACGAGGTGCAGTTCGAGTACCAGCCGGCCGAACAGGTGCCCTGGAGCGTCACGGCTGCTCGCGGCGAAGCGCCGTCCGAGCAGCCGAGCTACCTGGACCTCGAAGGCGACGTTGAGATCACGCGCAACCCGGGAACCGCCGGCCGCACGACGCGCGTCGAGACCGACCGGCTTCGGCTCGAGCCCGAGCAGCGGCTCGCCTCGACGAACGGGCCCGTGCGAATCTCGGTGGACGGCAACACGCTCGAGGCCGTGGGTCTCAAGGCGTTTCTCGGGAGCGATCGCCTGGAGTTGGAATCTAAGGTGCATGGCCTGTTTACGCCTTAACACGCTCTTCGTCGCGAACACGCTCTTCGTCGCGCTTTCGCTGCTCGCTGCCGCAGTGTGCGCGGCCGACGAGCACCCCGCCGCCGCCGCCAAGCAGGCCGGGCGACAGGTCGCGGGGCCGGCCGGCATCGACCTCTCCGCCGAATCGATCACCTACGACGGAAGCACGAGCCGCGTGGACTTCCGCGGCCTCAAGATCAGTCAGAACGACCTGCGCATCTCGGCGGGCACCGCGACGGCCGACGCGCTCGATTTCGCGCACAGCGAATGGAAGATGCATAACGGCGTCACGATCGCGGCCGGCCCGGCCAAGATCGAAAGCGCGGATGCAAAGCTCACCGTGCAGAACAACGAGCTCGCGACGCTCGAGCTGCACGGCAACCCCGCGACGTTCGAGCAGACCGCCAAGGCGAGCGCCCAGGCCGTCAAAGGCGGCGCCGACCTCATCCTGCTCGACAACGCCAAACACACCGTGAGCCTCAGGGGCAACGCCTGGCTGCGCGTGGGCGCCAACGACATCATGGGCTGCGACCTCGTCTACGACCTCGCGCACGAGACGTTCTCGTCGGGATCGGCCGACTGCAAGCAGCCGGTCCGAATCAGGGTATCGCCACAGCCCTCCGGGCAGAAGCCAAAGCCGAAATCCGAGCCGGGCCAATGAGCAGGCTCGAAGCCATCGAAATCGCGAAACGCTATCGCGCGCGGCAGGTCGTGAACGACCTGTCCCTCGGGCTCGAGAGCGGCGACGTCGTGGGCCTGCTCGGGCCGAACGGCGCAGGCAAAACGACGGCGTTCTACATGATCGTCGGCCTCATCGGCTGCGATCGGGGCCGCATTATTTTGAACGGCCGGGATGTCACGCGCTTGCCCGTGCACCGGCGCGCCCGGCTCGGGCTCGGGTATCTGCCGCAGGAAGCGTCGGTCTTCCGCAAGCTCACTGTGGCCGACAACATCCGCGCAATCCTGCAGATGCGCAAGGACCTCGACCGCGCGGCGCGCCAGTCCATGCTCGAGGAGCTCATGGAGGAGCTGCACATCAGCCATGTCCGTGACAGCCTCGGCCTCAGCCTTTCGGGCGGGGAGAGGCGGCGCGTCGAGATCGCGAGGGCGCTCGCGGCGGAGCCCAAGTTCGTGCTGCTGGACGAGCCGTTCGCCGGCGTAGACCCGATCTCGGTGCTCGACATCCAGCGCATCATCCGCCACCTGAGCCACCGCGGCATCGGCGTGCTGATCACCGATCACAATGTCAGAGAGACACTTGGAATCTGCGGCTACGCATATATCCTGAACAATGGCGAGCTCATGGCCTCGGGCTCACCGAGCGAAATTCTGTCGAACCAGAGCGTCCGGGAGATTTACTTGGGAGAAGGGTTCTCCCTGTAGCGAGCACGATGCTTAAACCGTCCCTGCAACTCAGACTCAGCCAGCAGCTCACGATGACGCCGCAGCTGCAGCAGGCCATCCGGCTGCTGCAGCTGCCGGTCATGGAGCTGCAGACCCAGATCCAGGAGGCCCTCGACCAGAACGTCATGCTCGAGGTCGACGAGAGCGCGACGGCCGAGGCCGAGGCCGAGGCGCCCGAGGCGCCCGAACAGGAACCGATCAGCGAAGGCTCCGACGAGTACGACGATCTCGCCGCGGTCTCCGAGCCGGAGTGGGAAGACGTCCAGCGGACGGGCCCCTCCGAGGCGCCGCGCAGCAACGAGCCGCGCACGACGTTCGAGTACGCCGACCGCTCCGAGGAGACGCTGCGCGATCACCTGCTCTGGCAGCTCGAGCTCGAGAACTTCGACACGCGCTCGACGGCCATCGGCCAAGCCGTGATCGACGCGATCAACGACGACGGCTATCTCGTCGACGACCTGGACGTGATCCGGCAGACGCTCGCGCCCGAGGTGATCGCCTCGGAGGCCGAAATCGAAGCCGTGCTCGCACGCATCCAGAAGTTCGATCCCGTCGGCGTCGCGTCGCGCTCGGTCAGCGAATGCGTCCTGCTGCAGCTCGAGCAGATCGACCCTGCCACGCCCGGTCTCGAGACGGCGCGCGCCATCGCACGCGAGCACCTCGAGCTCGTGGCCGAGCACCAGTTCACGCAGCTCAAGCGCCTGCTCAAAATCTCGGAGCAGGAGCTCGACGACGCGCTCGTGCTCGTGCGCTCCTGCCACCCGCGGCCCGGCGCCTCGATTCACGCACCCGCGGCCGAGTACGTCGTGCCGGACGTCTTCGTCCGCCGCAGCGACGGGCAGTGGGTCGTCGAGCTCAACGGCTCGATCGCGCCGCAGCTGCGCGTCAATCAGGTTTACGCGAGCTCGCTGGGCCGCGGCGACGAGTACGACGTGCTGCGCACGCAGCTGCAGGAGGCGCGCTGGCTCATTCGCAGTCTCGAGATCCGCAACGAGACGCTGCTCAAGGTCGCGCTCACGATCGTGCAGCGGCAGACGGAGTTCCTCGAGAAGGGCGAGGAGCACATGCGGCCCATGGTCCTGCGCGACGTGGCCGAGGCCATCGAGATGCACGAATCGACGGTCTCGCGCGTGACGACGGGCAAATACATGCACACGCCGCGCGGGGTCTTCGAGTTCCGCTACTTCTTCTCAAGCCACCTTGCGAGCGACGACGGCGAGCAGTCCTCGACGGCCGTGCGGGCGAAGATCCGCAAGCTCGTCGCGGGCGAGGACCCCGAAAAGCCCCTGAGCGACAACCAGATCGCGAAGCTCCTTTCGGAAGAAGGCATCAAGGTGGCGCGTCGCACCATCGCGAAGTACAGGGAAGCCCTGAACATTCCTTCCTCGAGCGATCGGAAACGGAATAAGCTAACGGGGTGAGTCGCTGAAACGCAGGAGGAGCGTATGCAGCTTACGGTCACAGGCCATCACATCGACGTTTCCCCCGCTCTGCGCGATTATGTCGCGACCAAGCTGGCGCGGCTCGAGCGCCATTTCGACCACATGACGGATATCCGCTGCATCCTGACGATCGAGAAGCTGATCCACAAGGCCGAAGCGATCATTCATCTGAGCGGTGGTACAATTCATGCCGACTCCGTTCAGGAGGACATGTACGCCGCAATAGACGGCTTGGTCGACAAGCTCGATCGGCAGGTAAAGAGGCACAAGGAAAAGGTCACCGACCACCACGCACGCGAGGTCGAGAAGGATCGGCTTCGCTGAGAGGCGCGGCTTCCGGCCCGGCGACCGGGATTCTCCATGGACATAACAACGATGCTCGACCCGCGCAACGTGCGCTGCGAGGTCAGCGCGGGCAGCAAGAAGCACGCGCTCGATCTGCTCAGCGAGATGCTCGCGGAGGCCGCCCGAGGCCCGAGCGCGGGCGAAGTGCTCGAGGGTCTCGCGAACCGCGAGCGTCTCGGCTCGACGGGGCTCGGCCACGCCGTGGCCATGCCCCATGCGCGGGTGGCCGGCGTCCAGGCCGGCGCCGCGGCGTTCCTCAAGCTCGCCGAGCCCGTCGATTTCGGCTCACCCGACGGGCGCCCCGTGGACCTGCTGTTCGGCCTGCTCGTGCCGCAGGAATCGACGACGGGCGATCTCAAGGAGCTCGGCGAGCTCGTCAAGCGGCTGCGCAATCCGGAGCTGCAGGAGAAGCTGCGCGACGCGGAGGATCCGGACAGCCTGTATACGGTGCTGATCGACAACCTCGCATCCGTAGACACGCCGCACTAGCTGCGACGAACCGGGCGGGCAGCGTGCGTCTGGTCATCATCAGCGGGCTCTCGGGGTCGGGCAAGAGCGTCGCGCTGCACCTGCTCGAGGATCTCGGCTTCTACTGCGTGGACAACATCCCGGTCGGCCTGCTGCGCTCGTTCGTGGACCATGTGCTTTACGCCGGCGACACGACGTCGACAGACGTGTGCGTCGGCCTCGACGCGCGCAACCGGCTTTCGGAGATCGAGCAGCTGCCCGCGCTCGCGAAAAAGCTGCGTGCGGACGGCATCGCGTGCGAGATCTTGTTCCTGCAGGCGGACGACGAGATCCTGCTCTCGCGCTTCAGCGAAACGCGCCGCAAGCATCCGCTCTCGACGAGGAGCGTGAGCCTGCGCGAGGCGATCGTGCAGGAACGCGAGCTGCTCGGCCCGATCATCGACACGGCCGATCTCATCGTGGACACGACGCATACGACGGCCTACGAGCTCCGCGAGCTCATCCGCGAGCGCATCGGCCACAAGCGGCCCGCGACGCTCTCGATCCTCGTCGAGTCTTTCGGCTACAAGCACGGCCTGCCCGGCGACGCGGATTTCGTATTCGACGTGCGCTGCCTGCCGAACCCGTATTGGGAGACGCAGCTGCGGCCGCTCACGGGGCGCGACGAGCCTGTCATCACGTTCCTCGACGCCGAGCCGCGCGTGCAGGAGATGATCGACGACATCGCCGCGTATCTCGAGAAGTGGATACCCCGGTACCAGGATTTTCAGCGTTCCTACCTGACCGTCGCGATCGGCTGCACGGGGGGGCAGCACCGCTCCGTGTACATGGCCGAGGCCGTGGCCGAGCGCCTGCGCGCCCACCATCCGTCCGTGCAGACGCGGCATCACGAGCTGCGCTAGCGCGAGCCGGTCTCATGAGCACGGCCGAGAACGAGTCCGTCCAGCCGACGCGGCTGGACGTGCTGCGCGAAGCGCTCGAGTCGGGGACGATGCGGCAGGTCGCGAGGCTCTTGGCGGCGCTGAACCCTGCCGAGATCGCCGATCTGCTCGAGTCCCTGCCGCCGCCGCAGCGCGAGCTCGTTTGGGAGCTCGTCGATCCGAGCGAAGAGGGCGACGTGCTCGTCGAGCTCAACGAGGAAGTCCGGCACACGCTCATGAGCGGCATGGACGCCGAGGAGCTCGTGGCCGCCGCGGCCGGTCTCGACCTCGACGACCTTGCCGACCTCATCGGCGATCTGCCCGAGACCTTGAACCGCGAGGTGCTGCGCTCGCTCGACTCGAGCGACCGCCTGCGCCTCGAGGCCGTGCTCTCGTACGACGAGGACAGTGCGGGCGGGCTCATGAACCCCGACACCGTCACCGTGCGCGGCGACGTGACGGTCGAGGTCGTGCTGCGTTACCTGCGCATGCGGCGCGAGATACCGGCCGGGACGGATGCTGTCTTCGTCGTGAGCCGCACGGGCGATTACCTTGGCTCTCTATACATCACCGTACTGCTGACGGCCGACCCGGACGAAGTCGTGAGCGCGATCATGGACCGCGAGACGCCGGCAATCCGCGCGGAGACGCCGGCCTCGCAGGTCGTCACGCTGTTCGAGAATTTCGACCTCGTCTCGGCCGCCGTCATCGACGCGGACGGCAAGCTCATCGGCCGCATTACGATCGACGACGTCGTCGACGTCATGCAGGAGGCCGCGAGCCACTCGGTGCTCAGCATGGCCGGCCTCGACGAGGACGACGACATGTTCGCGCCGATCGGCATCAGCGCCAGGCGGCGCTCGGTATGGCTCGGCATCAATCTCGCGACGGCCTTCCTGGCCGCCTGGGTCGCGGGCCTGTTCCAGGACACCCTCGCCAAGGTCGTCATGCTCGCGGTGCTCATGCCGATCGTGCCGAGCATGGGCGGCATCGCGGGCACGCAAACGCTGATTCTCGTCACGCGCGGCATCGCGCTCGGCCACGTCGGCCATACGAACCGCCTGTGGCTGCTCTACAAGGAGTTCGGCGTCGCGTTCCTGAACGGCATCGGCTGGGCCGTGGTCGTGGCCCTCGTCACGACCTGGTGGTTTCACACGTGGAGGATCGGCCTCGTCATCGCGCTCGCGCTCACGATCAACCTTCTCTGCGCGGCCGTCTCGGGCTTCGGCATTCCGCTCGCCCTGCGCCGCCTCGGCATCGACCCCGCGCTGGCGGGCGGCGTCGTGCTCACGACCGTGACCGATTGCGTGGGCCTCATCGCCTTCCTCGGCCTCGGCACGCTCGTGCTGGCGTGAGGAAGAAGGAAAAAGGGGTCAGAGCCCTTTTTCGACCGCTGTCGTCAGTGCCGCCGGCGACGTGACCGAAAAAGGGCTCTGACCCGTTTTTTTCCTTCTTCCTCAGTTCTCGAGCTGCTGCTTGAGGTACGTCGGCGCGTCGAGGGTTTCGATGGGCTCCTCGAACAGAAACGCCCGCAAATCGTCCTCCATGGCCATTGCGTCGGCGAAGCCCATCCTGATCAGCTCCTGCGTGTAGCCGGACTCGAACAGCAGGTAGCTCACGAGCTGCATGCCGTCCTGGTTCATCGCGCCGAGGCCCCTGAGCAGCAGACGCACGGCGCGCGGCAGCTCGAGGACGTGCCGCGCCGCGATGGTGCGAATGTCGGCCTGGGGCAGCACGATGAGCGTCTTGATGGGCCGCAGCTCGTGGCTCGGCGTCGGCAGGCGCTCCGTGCCGGTCTGCTCGAGGATGAGGTTGATGCGAGCGAGACGCTCGAGGTCCGCATAGAGCCCGTCGAGAAACAGGGTATCGAGCATGTAGCCGCCGAGCTGCGCGAAGCTCGGAAACACGGGCTCGTTGTCGGCGCCCGGCTCCGGGTCCGGATGCTCGTCGCGGCCGCCGATCACGAGAATGCGGTCGGCGCCGAGATGGATGGCCGGGCTCAAGGGCTCGCGGTGCCGCATTGAACCGTCGCCGTAGTACTCGCCGCCGAGCTTGACGGGCGCAAACACGAACGGCACGGCGGCGCTCGCCAGCAGGTGCTCGATGCCGATACGCGCCGGCCGCCCGATGCGGCGCACACGCACCCAAGGCTCGACCGGCTCGCGCGACTGGAAGAAGGTCACCGACTGCGCCGACGTATACGCCGAGGCCGTCACGGCCAGCGCATCGAGGTACCCGCGGTCGATGGCCCGTGAGATCGAACCGAAGGGGATGCGCCGCGCGAGCAGCTCGCGAAGCGGCGCGTTGTCGAGCATCGAGGCGGGATTGCGGACGCCGAGCCCGCCGAGCGTCACCGCCGCGAGCCAATGCAGGCTCGACTTCAGCATCGTCCACGCGTCGCTGCGGTAGACCTGCTCGGCGTGAAAATTCGCCCACACGCGCTCCATCTCCGACACCGCACGCTCGAATTGCGCGGCCCGGCTCGCGAGGACGGCCGCGTTGATCGCGCCCGCGCTGGTGCCCGAGATGATCGCGAAGGGATTGACGGCGCGCCTCGGCAGCAGCTGCGCGATGGCCTTGAGGACGCCGACCTGATAGGCCCCCCGCGCCCCGGCACCCGGCAGAATCAGCGCCTTCCGCACCTTGCGTGCCGTCTTGTCTTTCATGCCGCCGTAGCCAACCAGGCCCTCTCCCGTGAGCCCCGCATATCGGTCTCGGTTTTCCTCGCCAAATTCTTCACCAATCCGTCCCGGGCGCGTGCGCAAGAGGCGCGCGACGGGACACCGGGCGCCAGGGAGGGCGCCCGGCGAGCCCCATGAGCGGGCTCACGGCGATCCCGTCGCGTGCCTCTTGCGCACGCGCCCGGGACACCTTCCCGACACGTTACTACGGTACGGTCAGAATCTGCATGGTGTTGGTCGCCCCCGCCACGCCCTGCTGCTCGCCCTTCGTGAGCAGCACGAGGTCCCCGGACTCGAGCCCGCCCGTCCCCCGCAACGCGTCGAACATCGACTGATACAGGTGCGACTGATCCGCGTGCACGATGTCGTAAGACACGGGGTAGACGCCCCGATACAACGTGACGCGGCGCCGCGTCGCCTCGTGGCGCGTGAACGCGAAGATCGGGATGTCGGAGCGCACGCGCGACATCCAGAGCGTCGTCGAGCCCGACTCCGTCAAGGCGATGATGGCTTTGACACGCAAATGGTTTGCGACGTACATGACGGCCATCGCGATCGCCTCGTCCACGTGCTCGAAGACGTCTTCGAGACGATAGTTGGCCGCCCGCCTGAACGTCTCGTGCTTCTCGGCGCCGACACAGAGCTCGGCCATGACCGTGACGGCCTGAACGGGGTAGCGGCCCACGGCAGTCTCGGCAGAAAGCATGACGGCATCGGTCCCGTCCATGACCGCGTTCGCCACGTCCGAAACCTCGGCGCGCGTCGGCGAATGCTGGTTGATCATGGACTCGAGCATCTGCGTCGCCGTGATCGACACCGTGTTCTGCGCGCGCGCGAGGCGGATCAGGCCCTTCTGCAGGCCGGTCATGGCCGCATAGCCGACCTCGACCGCGAGATCGCCGCGCGCCACCATGATCGCGTCGCTGGCTTGGATGATGGACTTGATGTTCTGCACGGCCTCGGCGCGCTCGATCTTCGCGACGATGTAGCCGTGGCCCCCGGCGGCGCGCAGCAGCTGCCGCGCCTCCTCGATGTCGCCGGCGTTGCGCGCGAACGAGACCGAGACGAAATCGAGCCCCTCCTGCGCCGCGATGCGAATGTCGTCGCGATCCTTGTCCGTCAGCGCCGGGGCCGATAGGCCGCCGCCGCGCTTGTTGAGGCCCTTCTTGTTCGCGAGCTCCCCGCCCTGCACGACGCGGCAGCGGATCTCCGTGCCCTGCACGCTCTCGACCTCGAACACGATGTGGCCGTCGTCGAGCAGCAACATGTCGCCCGAATCCACGTCGTGCACGAGGCTCGGATACGCGACGCCGACGCGGCGCTCGTCACCGGCCTTCGGGTCCATGGCCGTATCGAGCGTGAACGGCTGGCCGTTGTGCAGGTTCACGCTGCCCGTCATGAAGGACTCGATGCGGATCTTCGGCCCCTGCAGATCGCCCATGACGGCGACGCAGCGCCCGGCCCGGTCCGAGACCTCGCGAACGAGACGGATCCGCTGAATCTGCTGCTCGCTCGTGCCGTGCGAGAAGTTGACCCTGAGCACGTCCGCCCCGGCCCGGATGAGCCGCTCTAGCACGGCCGGGTCGTCCGTCGCAGGCCCCAGCGTCGCGACGATCTTCGTGCGGCGGCGCGTCGATTCCGTATCCTGTTCTATGATCATCGAGCCTCTCCGGCTTCCGGCTCGACGAGAATGAGCCGAAAGTCGTTCACGTTCGTCCTTGTGGGTCCCGTCTTCACCAATAAATCACACGCATCGAAAAAACGATAGCTGTCGTGGGCGGCGAGCGCGGCTTCGAGCGATTCGCCGCGCTCGCGGCCGAGCTCGAGGATGCCGGGCACCACGATGCCGCCGGCGTGACCGCCGTGCCCATCGATGCCGTCCGTATCCGCTGCCAGGGCGAAGATACCGGGGCAGCCCCCAAGACCCAAAGCGAGTCCCGCGAGGTATTCGAGGTTGCGGCCGCCGCGACCGCCCGGCGCCTCGCCGAGCACGACGCGGGTTTCCCCGCCGGAGAGCAGCGCGACCTTGCCGCCGCGGGCGCGCTCGGCGAGCGCGAGCTGCGCATGCTCGCGGCCGAGCGCACGCGCCTCGGAATCGAGATCGTCGCCGAGCTGCACGACCGCGTAGCCGCGCGCGTGCAGAAACGCGGCGGCCGCCTCGAGCGCCGTAGCCGCCGCGGCGACGACGCGCACACGGTCGCGCGCGAAGGCGGCGTCGCCGGGCTTAGGCGTCTCGAGGCGCGGGTCGCGGAGCACGGGCATGAGCTCGCCGAGCGCGGGATAGGCGTAGCGCTCGAGGATGGCCACCGCATCGGCCTGCGTCGTCCGGTCCGGGATCGTGGGCCCGGAGGCGACGTTGGCGGGGTCGTCGCCGGGGACGTCGGAGATCACGAAGGTCGTGACGGGCGCCGGGTGCGCGGCCGCGGCGAGCCGGCCGCCCTTGAGCCCAGAAAGGTGCTTACGCACGCAGTTGATCTCGCGGATGTCGGCGCCGGCCCGAATCAGGTAATCGGCGGCGCGGCGCTTGGCCGCGAACCCGAGCCCCGCGAGCGGTGCCAAGGCCAGCGAGGACCCGCCGCCCGAGATCAGACAGACGAGCTGCTCGCCGGGCCCGAGGCCGCGCGCGAGCTCGAGCAGCTTCGCGCCGGCCGCGAGGCTGGCCGAGTCCGGCGAGGGGTGTCCGGCCTCGACGACCTCGATGCCTCCTGCATCCTCGCCGGGCGCAAGCCCGTGCCCATAGCGCGTGACGACGATGCCCCGAACCGGCGCCTGCCAGGCGGCGGCGAAGGCGGCGGCCATCGACGCTGCCGCCTTGCCGGCCCCCAGCACGAGCGCGGGCTTGCGGTCGGAGAGCCCTATCGGGTTCCCGCCCTCGGTATCGCCCGGGCTCCTCGAGCTTACCGGGCTCTTTGCGGTTACCGGGCTCTTCACGGTTGCCGGGCGCTTCGCGGTTGCCGGGCGCCTCGCGGTTGCCGGGCGCCTCGCGCTTTCGGCGAGCGCGGCCGTGAGGCACGCAGCGGGCGCCGCCGCCTCGACAGCGACGTCGAACGCCCGTCGCAGCAGAGCCCGTTCGAGCGAATAGGGGACTATCGAGCCCGCTCCTCGAGGACGGCGACGGCCGGCAGCTTCTTGCCCTCGAGGAATTCGAGGAACGCGCCGCCGCCCGTCGAGACGTAGGAGATCTGGTCCGTGACTCCGAACTGCTCGATGGCCGCAAGCGTGTCGCCGCCGCCCGCGATCGAGAACGCCGCGCTCGTCGCCACGGCCTGCGCGACCGCTCGGGTGCCGGCCGCGAACTTCGGATGCTCGAAGACCCCGAGCGGGCCGTTCCAGACGATGGTCCCGGCCGACTTCAGGTGCTCAGCATAGAGCCTCGACGTCTCGGGACCGATGTCGAGGATCATGTCGTCGGCGCCGACCTCGCTCACGCTCTTGTCGGCGCCCGTCTCGCCCGGATCGAGGCTCTTGCCGACGACGACGTCCACGGGAAGCGGCACGCGTGCGCCGCCGAACTCGCCCGCGAGCAGTTGCTTGCAGAAATCCACCCGGTCCGCCTCGACGAGCGAACGGCCGACGTCCAGGCCGCTCGCGGCGAGCACCGTGTTCGCAATCCCGCCGCCGAGGATCAGCTCGTCCACCTGCGCGGCCAGCGACTTCAGCACGTCGATCTTCGTCGACACCTTGGCGCCGCCGATGATCGCGACGACCGGGCGCTTCGGGTGCTCCAAGGCCGCGGCCAGCGCCTCGAGCTCGGCGACGAGCAGCGGCCCGGCGCAGGCGACGGGCGCGAACTCGGCGACGCCGGCCGTGCTGGCCTGAGCACGATGCGCCGTGCCGAAGGCGTCCATGACGAAGATGTCGCAAAGCGCGGCCATGCGCCTGGCCAGCCCTTCGTCGTTCTTCGTCTCGCCCGGCAGGAAGCGCACGTTTTCGCAGAGCACGATCGCGCCGGGCTTCACGTCCACACCGTCGATCCAGTCGCGAACCAGCGGCACCGGGCGGCCGAGCAGCGCGGCGAGGCTTGCCGCGACGGGCTCGAGCGACGAAGCCTCGTCGAACGCGCCTTCCTTGGGCCGGCCGAGATGCGACATGACCATGACGGCCGCGCCCGCGTCGAGCGCGGCCTTCAGCGTCGGCACCGCCGCGCGGATGCGCTGATCGCTCGTGACTCGGCCGTCCTTGACGGGGACGTTGAGATCTTCCCTCACGAGCACGCGCTTGCCGCGCAGCTCGAGATCACCCATGCGTTTGACCGCGAGCGCCACGTTCGCGCCCTCCTAAAGCGCCGCGAGCACGAGCGTCGTGTCGAGCATCCGGTTCGAGAAGCCCCACTCGTTGTCGTACCAGGCGCAGGCCTTGACGAGCGTGCCGCCCTGCACCTTCGTGAGGCCCGCGTCGTAGGTGGACGATGCGGCGTTGTGGTTGAAGTCGATCGAGACGAGCGGCTCGTCGTTGTAGGCGAGGATGCCCTTCAGAGACCCCTGGCTCGCCTTGCGCATGAGCTCGTCGATCTCCTCGTGCGAGGTCGCGCGCTTGGCCGTGAACGTCAAGTCGACGATCGAGACATTGATTGTCGGCACGCGGATCGCGAACCCGTCGAGCCGGCCCGCGAGCTCGGGCAGAACGAGGCCGACAGCCGACGCCGCGCCCGTCTTCGTCGGGATCATCGACTGCGTGGCCGACCGGGCCCGGCGCAGGTCCTTGTGATAGACGTTGGTCAGCACCTGGTCGTTCGTGTAGGCGTGCACGGTCGTCATGAGCCCGTGCTCGATGCCGATGCCGTCGTTGAGCACCTTCGCGAGCGGCGCGAGGCAGTTCGTCGTGCACGAGGCGTTCGAGACGATGCGGTCCTGCGCCTTGAGCGAGGCGTGGTTGACGCCGTAGACGACGGTCGCGACGTTGTTGCCCGCAGGCGCGGAGATCAACACGCGGCCCGCGCCGGCCTCGAGATGCGCCTTGGCCTTGTCCTTGGAGGCGAAGAGGCCCGTGCACTCGAGCGCGACGTCGACGCCGAGGCTCTTCCAAGGAAGCTTCGACGGGTCGCGCTCGGAGCAGACCTTGATGCGGTCGCCGTCCACGACCAGGTCCCCGCCTTCCACCTCGACCTTCGAGGGGAACGGCCCGTGCGCCGAGTCGTGCCGCGTCAGGTGCGCGTTGGTCTTGGCGTCGCCGAGATCGTTGATCGCGACGATCTGGATCTCGCCGCGGTGCTGACCCTCGTACAGCGCACGCAGGACGTTCCGGCCGATCCGGCCATATCCGTTGATAGCTACCTTGACCGGCATTGCCGCCTCTCCTTGTGACCTGAAGAGATTGTCTAGATGAAACGCCGCGCCGTCTCGACGACGTGCTCGACCGTGAAGCCGAAGTGCTGGAACAGATCCTTGGCCTTGGCCGACTCGCCGAAGCGCTCGATGCCGATGACGTCGCCGTGACCTTCGACGTAGCGCCACCAGCTCTGCGAGACGCCGGCCTCGATCGCGACGCGGGCCGCGCTCTCGGGCAGCACGTGGCGCCGATAGCTTTCGGGCTGGGCGTCGAACAGCTCGGTGCAGGGCATCGAGACGACGCGCACCTGCGCACCTTCTCCCGCGAGCCGCTCGGCGGCCCCGAGCGCGAGCGCGACTTCCGAGCCCGTGGCGATGAGGACGAGCTTCGGCTCGCCGGCGCCGTTGCGCAGGATGTAGCCGCCGCGCCGGACGGCCTCGATCTGATCGGCGGTGCGAGCCTCGAACGGGAGCTGCTGGCGCGTCAGCGCGAGGCAGGTCGGCCCGTCGTCGCGCTCGATCGCGTCGCGCCAGGCCACGGCCGTCTCAACCGAATCGCAGGGCCGCCAGACGCGCATGTTCGGCACGGCCCGCAGGCTCGCGAGGTGCTCGATGGGCTGATGCGTCGGGCCGTCCTCGCCGAGACCGATCGAATCGTGCGTAAGCACGAAGATGCTGCGCGCCTTCATGAGCGCCGCGATGCGCAGCGCATTGCGGGCGTAGTCCGAGAAGACGAGGAACGTGCCGCCGTACGGTATGAACCCGCCGTGCACGGCCATGCCGTTCATGATCGCGGCCATGCCGAACTCGCGCACGCCGTAATGGATGTAGTTGCCGCCGCCTTCGCTGCCGAGGCTCTTCGAGTGCGAATGCAAGGTATTGTTCGAGCCCGTGAGATCCGCCGAGCCGCCGAAGAGCTCCGGCAGCACGGGCGCGTAGCCCTCGAGCGCGCGCAACGAGGCGAGGCGCGTCGCGAGCGGCTTCGCCTCCTCGGCGACCTCCGCTACGACGGCGGCGGCGCGCTCGGCCCAATCGGCGGGCAGCTCGCCGCGCATGCGGCGCAGAAACTCGGCCGCCAGCGCAGGGTATTCGGCGCGGTAGCGCGCGAAGCGCTCGTCCCACTCGGCCTCGGCCGCGCGGCCGCGCTCGCGCGCGTCCCAGGCGGCGCGGACGTTGGCGGGGATCTCGAACGGCGGATAAGGCCAGTCGAGCGTCTTGCGCGCGGCGGCGACCTCGTCGGGCCCGAGGGCCGAGCCGTGCGTGGCGGCCGTGCCCTGCTTCGTCGGCGCGCCCCAGCCGATGATCGTCTTGCAGCAGATCAGCGAAGGCCGGTTCGTCTCGGCGCGGGCTTCGTCGATGGCCCGCGCGACGGCCTCCGGGTCGTGACCGTCGACATGGGGCACGACATGCCAGCCGTAGGCGCGGAAGCGCGCGGGCGTATCGTCCGTGAACCAGGCCTGTGTCTTGCCGTCGATCGAGATGCCGTTGTCGTCGTAGAAGCCGATGAGCTTACCGAGACCGAGCGTCCCCGCCAGCGAGCAGGCCTCGTGCGAGATGCCTTCCATGAGGCAGCCGTCGCCGCAGAACACATAGGTGTGGTGGTCCACGATCTCGTGGCCCGGCCGATTGAACGTCGCCGCGAGCACGCGCTCTGCGATGGCCATGCCGACCGAGTTCGCGAGCCCCTGCCCCAGCGGCCCCGTCGTCGTCTCGACGCCGATCTCGACGTCGCGCTCGGGGTGCCCGGGCGTACGGGAGCCGAGCTGCCGGAACTGCTCGATTTCCTCGATCTTCAGGTCGTACCCCGTCAGATAGGCGACGGCGTAGAGCAGCATCGACCCGTGGCCGTTCGAGAGCACGAAGCGATCGCGGCCGAGCCACTGCGGGTTCGAAGGATTGAACTTGAGGTAATCGTTCCACAGGACCTCGGCGATATCGGCCATGCCCATGGGCATGCCCGGGTGGCCCGAATTGGCCCGCTGAACCGCATCCATGGCGAGCGCGCGGATCGCGTTGGCGAGCCTGCGCCGGGGTGGCCGACCGGCCGCCTTCGAGTTGTCTCCGATCGATGCCATCCAACGTTGCCGAAAAGGGAGCCGCCGAAAAGGGAAAGTAAGGTCCTGAACGAGCCGGAGATTGTCGCTTAAGGCCCGCAACGAGCGCAACTCGGGGCGGGCCCGCGGCCGCGACGACGAAGCGGTTCAAAAGGCGGCGCGAAGATGCGAGTATCATGGCGAACCCGCCCAGGCTCCGAAATGACTCGAACGCAGTCCGATCGGCCCGAGGTGCTGCTGCACATCAGCGACACGCATCTCCACGCCGCACCCGACAGCCGCATGCGCGGGGTCGTCACGCAACAGACGTTCGCGGCCGTCCTCGCCCATGCGCAGCGCGCGCCCGCCTGGCCGCCTTCCGCCGTGCTCGTCACGGGCGACATCGTCCAGGACGAGAGCCGCGCGGGCTACGAGCGCTTTCGCACGACGATGCGGCGGCTCCGCGTCCCCGTCCTCTGCGTGCCCGGCAATCACGACGATCCCGAGCTCATGGTCGAGCTCTTGAACCGGGCCCCGTTCCAGGTCGGCGGCGTCGTACGGCTCGGCGCCTGGTCGCTGGTGCTGCTCGATACGTTCCTCAAGGGCGAGGACGCCGGCGCCCTCGGTCCCGAGCGGCTCGAGGCCTTCGCGGCCGCGCTAAAAGCCAACGCGCAGCGCCACGTCCTCGTCTGCATGCACCACCATCCGCTGCCCATGGGCAGCGCCTGGCTCGACGGCGTGGGGCTGCGCGACTCGGAGCCCTTCCTGCGTATCGTGGACGCCCATCCGCAGGTGCGCGGCGTTCTCTGGGGCCACGTGCACCAGACGTCGGACCGCGTGCGCGCCGGCGTGCGCTACCTCAGCACACCCTCGACGTGCTCGCAGTTCAAGCCGGGCAGTGAATCGTTCGCGATCGACGGTCGGCCGCCCGGCCTGCGCTGGCTCGAGCTGCACCCGGACGGCCGCATCGAGACCGAGGTCGAATGGCTCGCGAACCGCAGCGCATGACGCGCGCATTTCGGACCGCCGCGTTGGCGGCCGCGTGGCTCGCCGGCGTCTTCGGCGCCGCCGCCGCGCGCGCCGAACCCGCGGCCTGGCACGTGGCCGAGGGCCGCGGCGAGCTCTGGCTGCTCGGCTCCGTGCACTACCTGCGCGCGGCGGACTATCCGCTGCCGGCCGTCGTCGATCGGCTCTACGCGCGCGCCGACGCGCTGCTGTTCGAGCTCGACCTCGACGACCTCGACCCCGCCGCGGCCGAGACCGAGTTCGAGGCGGCCGCGCGACTTCCAGCCGGCGCCTCCCTCGAGCACGAGCTCGGCGCGGAGCTCTATGCGCAAGCCGAGGGGCGGGCGCACGCGCTCGGCCTCTCGCTGCGGCCCCTCGACGGCTACGAGCCCTGGCTCACGGCGCTCACGCTGTTGAATCAAGGCATGCAGGCCAAGGGCTTCGACGCGGAGCGCGGCGTGGAGCAGTACCTGCTCGCCAAAGCCAAACGCGACGGCAAGCCGATTTTCGGCCTCGAGTCTCTGGAGACTCAGGTCCACGTCTTCGCCGCGCTCGACGCCGCGGGCCAGCGCGCGCTGCTGGCGCAGACGCTCGAGGAGCTCGATTCGCCGAGCGCCGAAGTCGGCCCATTGATCGCGGCCTGGCGCGACGGCCGCAGCGACGCCCTGGCCCGCGAGCTCCTGACGGACTTCAAGGACTTCCCGGCCCTCTACGAATCCCTCGTCGCCGCCCGCAACCGCGCCTGGGCCGCCGAGCTCGAACATCGCCTCGCGGCCGGCCAACACCTGCTCGTCGTCGTCGGCGCCCTGCACCTCGTGGGCCCGAACAGCGTCATAGACCTGCTGAGAAAACGCGGCCACGACGTTCGAACGAATCGACGCCGACCCGGGCCCACGCCGACCCCGACTACCGGCGCCCATTCCATAAGACGCGTGGGCCTTCGGCGAACGCTCCATTCACACTTCGATCATTTCGAAATCTTCCTTCCCGGACCCGCAATCCGGACACCGCCAGGACAACGGAATGTCGTCCCAGCGCGTCCCGGGCGGAATGCCTTCCTCGGGAAGGCCGACGGCTTCGTCGTAAATGAAGCCGCAGATCAGGCACATGTACTTCTTCACGTCTCTTTGCGTTTGCTTAAGTATGATTGTGGCCGCGCCGAGGCGCAGGCGTTCGGGCGGAACGATCAGCCGGCGGTCGCGGCGCTCGCCTGGGCCCCTTCCCGGCTCTTCAGCGCCTGCTGCAGCAGCCGCGGCAGGCCGTGGAAGCTGCCGTTCGACATGAGCACGACCTGGTCGCCCGTGCCGAGCTCGTCGAGCAGGCTGCCGAGCAGCTCGTCGACGCTGGCCGCGACGAGGAGCTTGCTGCCGAGCGTCGCGAGCGAGGTCTCGGGCTTCCAATCGAGATCTTCCGAGGCGAGCACGTAGACGCGATCCGCCGCGTCGAACGACTTGCGCAGCGCATCGCGATGCACGCCCATGCGCATCGTGTTCGAGCGCGGCTCGACGACGGCCAGGATGCGCCGATCGCCCTGCTGGCTGCGCAGCGCCCCGAGCGTCTGCGCGATGGCCGTCGGGTGATGCGCGAAGTCTTCGTAGACCGTCACGCCCTGGAACACGCCGCGCTTCTCGAGCCGGCGCTTGACGCCTTTGAACTGTGCCAGGGCCTCGAGGGCGACCTCGACGCCGACGCCGGCGTGCACGGCGGCACCGAGCGCGGCCAGCGCGTTCTCGAGATTATGCGTGCCGAGCAGCGCCCAGCCCGCCTGGCCGACCTTCTCGCCGCGCCGCAGCACGCTGAACCGCGATTTGGCGCCGATGAGATCGTACGCGGCCGACCAGGTAGCGGCCTCGTCGCGCGCACTGAATGTCTCCACGGGTGTCCAGACGCCCTTTGCGAACAGCGCGTCCACATTCGCGTCGTGGCCGTTCGCGACGATGAGCCCCTCGCTCGGCACGGTCCGGATCAGCTGATGGAACTGCCAAAGGATCGCGTCGAGGTTCGGGTAGATGTCCGCGTGGTCGTACTCGATGTTCGTGATCGCGGCCGTCCGCGGGCGGTAATGCACGAACTTCGCCCGTTTGTCGAAGAACGCCGTGTCGTACTCGTCCGCCTCGACCACGAAGTACTTGGACTTGCCGAGCCGCGCGGAGATCGAGAAGTTGTTCGGAATGCCGCCGACCAGGAAACCCGGCTCGAGCCCGGCATAGTCGAGGATCCAGGTCAGCATGCTCGTCGTCGTGGTCTTGCCGTGCGTGCCGGCGACGGCCAGTACCCACTTGTCCTTGAGGACGTTGTCGGCGAGCCATTCGGGCCCCGAGTAGTACGGGATGCCGGAGTTCAGCAGCGCTTCGATGACCGGGTTGCCGCGAGTCAGGACGTTGCCGACGACGACGCAGTCGAGGTCGTCGTCGAGCTGGCGCTCGTCGTAGCCCTCGTGCAGCCGAATGCCGAGCTTGCGCAGCTGCGTGCTCATCGGCGGATAGACGTTCTGATCCGAGCCGGAGACCTGATGCCCGGCGGCTTTCGCGAGGGCGGCGATGCCGCCCATGAAAGTGCCGCAGATTCCTAGGATATGAACGCGCATTACTGAGCCACCGGAAAGAACGCGTGCCTGAGCTCCAGGGAAACGAACACGTACACTATCACGATGCAAAGACCCACGATATAAGGCTTCGACAAGGCGCGGGCGACGATGAAGCCGCCGACGTCGATGGACCACAGCACGACGCCGAGCATCAGGACGCTCGGCAGCGTGACCTCCTTCGGCGGCGCTTGCAGCGCGTCGTTCCACAGCAACAGCGGCAGGCTCACGACGTTCATGAGCACGTCCACGCCGACGGCCGCGGCGGCCGTCTGCATGAAGCGCCGGCGCTTCTTGAACAGGTCGAGCACGAGCCAGATGAAGCCGAGGTACACGACGCGGTCGAGCACCATATCGACGACGGCCACGCCCGCCGGCTCGTTGAAGCCCTGTGCGAAAATACCCACCGCGAAGTAGACCGCGAGCACGAGACCCAACAGAAACTGCGACGCCGGCAGCACGTCCGGGCCGCGGCGGTGCAGCGCGATGTCGGCGAAGGTGAGGCAGAGACGCCACACGGCGGGGGTGTTTCCAAGCAAGGGGGCCGCGATAATACCCTATGGATCAAGTACGAGGAACGAACCGAAACTTGCGAACCATCACCCTCATCGACGAACGCAAGGCGCTCGAGGAGCTCATCGGCGCCGTGGAGGCCGCGCCGCTCGTGGCCGTGGACACGGAATTCGTGCGCGAAAGCACCTATTACCCGCAGCTGTGCCTGGTGCAGATCGCGACGCCTTTGCTCGCTGCCTGCGTGGACTGCCTCGTGCCGCTCGACCTCGGACCGCTGTTCGCGGCGCTCTGCGCCCCGGGCAGGTGTTGGGTCCTGCACAGCGCCCGTCAGGACCTCGAGGTCGTGCAGCACCATGCGGGTGTGCGCCCGCGGCGGCTTATCGACACGCAAATCGCAGCCGCGCTCACGGGCTGCGCCCCGCAGATCGGCCTGCAGGATCTGCTCGCGCGCCGGCTCGGCGTCGAGCTCGGCAAGGATTTCACGCGCACCGACTGGAGCCGTCGCCCGCTGCCCGACGGCGCTCTGCGCTACGCGCTCGAGGATGTGTTGCACCTGCTGCCGTTGTGGGAGGGCCTGGAGCGCGAGCTCGAGGCCCTCGGCCGCCTGGAATGGCTGCACGAGGACTGCCGTCGGCTTCTCGATGAGGGGGCCGGCGCCGACGCGCTCGTCGTCTGGAGCCGGCTCAAGGGCGTCCAGGCGCTCGACGCCGACAC
Organism: uncultured Gammaproteobacteria bacterium; assembly: GCA_963702105.1. GTDB lineage: Bacteria > Pseudomonadota > Gammaproteobacteria > Steroidobacterales > Rariloculaceae > ZC4RG20. Next base: position 5,135,741 of record OY969712.1, on the reverse strand, counting down.
GCGGGCGGCCGCGATGGCCCTCGTCGAGTGGCGCGAAGCGACGGCCCGCCAGCTCGACCGACCGCGGCGGTGGATCATGAGCGACGAGCTGCTGCAGCGCATCGCGACCGTGAAGCCGGCGGACCCCGTCCGCCTAGCGGCTCTCCCGGACATGCCGAAGCGCCTCGCAGCCCGCTCGGGCACGGATATCGTCACGGCACTCGAGACGCGCAAGCGCCCCGATATCGAGGCCCTGCTCGCGCGCGCCGCGCCGGCCGAGCGGCCCGACAAGCAGGCGTTCAAGGCGCTTCAGGAACGCGTGCGCCGACTCGCGAGCAAGCTCGGCATCGAGCCCGAGGTCATCGCTGCGCGGCGCGATCTCGTGGCGATCCTGGGCGGGCGGCCGCCGGGGCACCTGGCCGCCGGCTGGCGTGCAGCCATGCTCGAGACCGCCGCGTAACGCGCGCTCGGCGACCGGCCCGCAATCCATTCGCAGTCCGCAAATCCGCGCGCGACCCTCGATCGGCGCGCTCTTAGCAGGGCTCGACAGCCGCAAACGTCCAGCCGCAAACGTCTCCCGGCGGAGGCCTGGGGTTCCGCTATAGGCCCAGCGCCGCGCAGAGCCGCCCGTAGACCTCGTCGACCGCCCCTTCGGCCTCCACGCGCTTCAGCAGCCCGCGGTTCTCGTAGTACTCGACGAGCGGCGCCGTCTGCTGCTCGTAGACCTTGAGGCGGTTGCGGATCGTGTCCTCGTTGTCGTCCGTGCGCTGCAGGAGCTCGCCGCCGGCTTTCGTGCAGGCCTCGAGATCTTCCTTCGGCGAGAAGTAAACGTTCAGCACCTGCCCCGTCTTCGAGCACGTGCGCCGGCCCGTCAGGCGCTTCATGAGGATGTCGAAGCTCACGTCCATGAGCACGGCCGCCTCGAGCGTGAGGCCGAGCCGGCCGAGCACGACCTCGAGGTCCTCTGCCTGGAGGCGGTTGCGCGGATAGCCGTCGAGCACGAAGCCCCTGGCCGCATCGGGGCTCGCCACGCGCTCTTCGATGAGGCCGAGCACGATCTCGTCGGAGACGAGGTCGCCCGCATCCATGGCCGCCTTGGCGCGCCGGCCGAGATCGGTGCCGGCCGCAACGGCGCTGCGCAGCAGATCGCCGGTGGAGACCTGGAGCAACCCGTAATCGGCCTCGAGGCGCTTGGCTTGCGTGCCTTTGCCCGAGCCGGGGGCACCTAGCATGACGATGCGCATTGGAAAGTCCTTTCTGAAAGGTGTCCCGGCGGGCGCGTCTGCACGGGGCCGGTTTCGGGACGCCGAGCGCCATGGATGGCGCGAAGCGAGCCCCCATGGACGGGTTCACGGCGGTCCCGAAAACGGCCCCGTGCAGACGCGCCTGCCGGGACGTATTTGAAAGAAAGGCACAGTAGCGGCGGCCCCGTTCTTCGTCAAACGCAGGCGGCTTGTTATGCTTGCGCGTTTCGGGCGGCGGACGAATTCAACCGGGAGGAAACGGTGAAGAGGAACGCGTTTTATGCGCAGTCGGGCGGCGTGACCGCGGTCATCAATGCCTCGGCTTGCGGCGTGATCGAGACGGCGCGGAAACACCGGGACCGTATCGGCAAGGTTTACGCCGGGCGCAATGGCATCATCGGCGCGCTGACCGAGGACATGATCGACACGGGCGCCGAGAGCGCCAGCACGATCGCAGGGCTCCGGTATACGCCGGGCGGCGCCTTCGGGTCGGCGCGCTACAAGCTCAGGAGCATCGACGAGAACCGCGCGGAGTACGAGCGGCTCATCGAGGTCTTCAAGGCCCACGACATCGGCTATTTCTTCTATAACGGCGGCGGCGACTCGATGGACACGGCCCACAAGGTGTCCCAGATCGGCCGGCAGCTGGGCTACGCGATCACGGCGATCGGCGTGCCGAAGACCGTCGACAACGACCTCCCCGTCACGGACTGCTGCCCCGGTTTCGGCTCCGTCGCGAAGTACGTCGCGGTCTCGACGCGCGAGACCGCGCTCGAACGTCCTCTCCATGGCGAGAACGTCCACGAAGGTATTCATTCTCGAGGTTATGGGTCGTCACGCGGGCTGGATCGCCGCGGCCGCAGGCCTCGCGGGCTCGGGGCCCGGGGAGGCCCCGCACGTCATCGTCTTCCCGGAAATCCCATTCGATAAGCAGGCGTTCCTCGCCCGGGTCAAGGAAAGCGTCGACCGGTACGAGTACTGCGTCGTCGTCGTCTCCGAGGGCGCGCGCTACGAGGACGGCCGCTTCCTGGCCGAGGCCGGCACGCGCGACGCGTTCGGCCATGCGCAGCTCGGGGGCGTGGCCTCGACCGTGGCCGACATGGTCCGATCGGAGCTCGGGCTCAAGTACCACTACGCCATCGCGGACTATCTGCAGCGCGCGGCCCGGCACATCGCCTCGAAGGTCGACGTGGAGCAGGCCTACGCGGTCGGCAAGGCGGCCGTCGAGCTCGCGCTCGCCGGCGAGGACGCCGTCATGCCGACGATCGTGCGCAAATCCGACCGGCCCTACCGCTGGACGACGGGCAAGGTCGCCTTGTCCCGGGTCGCCAATAAGGAGAAGCCCATGCCGCGGCGGTTCATCGCCAAAGACGGCTTCTCGATCACGGCGGCCTGCAGGACCTACCTCGAGCCTCTGATCAAAGGCGAGGACTACCCCCCCTACAAGGATGGGCTGCCTCGTTATGTCTCCTTGCGCGGCAAGCCCGTGCCGCGCCGGCTTCAGACGGAGTTTGTGCTAAAGTAGCGCGGCTTTTTCGCACCCTCGCGGCCGCGAAAATACGAAAACAACTATTTGGCTCCCGTCGCATCCGCCTCACTAGGCGGCGGGGCAACGGTTTCCTTGTGGCTCGAGTCGGACCGGGTGGCCGCTCGCGGCGGGCCGTGTCCGAACATTTTGGAGGAAGGGGATGCATCCGAGTTTTGCTCTTTGGCTCGCATTGGGGGCGGCGGTCCTGGCGGTCGCGTACGGGCTCGTATCCGCCAAGTGGATAGTGGGACTCACGCCCGGCAACGCCCGCATGCAGGAAATTGCCGCCGCAATCCACGAGGGCGCGAAGGCCTACCTGAACCGCCAATACACGGCCATATCGGTCGTCGGCATCGTGCTGTTCCTCGCAATAGGGTTCGCGCTGAGCTGGGGGACCGCCGTCGGCTTCGCGATCGGCGCGACCTTCTCGGGCTTGGCCGGATATATCGGCATGCTCGTGTCCGTCCGCGCCAACGTGCGCACCGCGCAGGCCGCGACGCTAGGCGTGAATCCGGCGCTCAAGGTCGCGTTCCGCGGCGGCGCCATCACGGGCATGCTCGTCGTCGGCCTCGGCCTGCTGGGCGTGGCCGGCTACTACGCAATTCTCCATGCCTTCGGCCAGCCTCAGGACGCGATCCTAAAGCATCTCGTCGGCCTCGCATTCGGCGGCTCGCTGATCTCGATCTTCGCCCGGCTCGGCGGCGGCATCTTCACCAAGGGCGCCGACGTGGGCGCCGACCTCGTCGGCAAGGTCGAGGCCGGCATCCCGGAGGACGACCCGCGCAATCCGGCCGTCATCGCCGACAACGTGGGCGACAACGTCGGTGACTGCGCGGGCATGGCGGCCGACCTCTTCGAGACGTATGCCGTGACCGTCGTGGCGACGATGCTGCTCGGCGGCCTCAACGTCGCGACGCTGGGCGCCAATGCCGTGCTCTATCCGCTCGTGCTCGGCGCCGTCTCGATCGTCGCGTCGATCATCGGGACCTTCTTCGTCAGCACCTCGAGCGGCAGGATCATGGGCGCGCTGTACAAGGGCGTCATCGTCTCGGGCCTGCTGGCCGCGCTCGCCTTCATCCCCGTCACGCGCTGGGTCATGGGTCCAGGCACCTGGAATCTCTATTTCGCGGCGCTCATCGGCCTCGGTCTCACGGCCGCGATGGTCGTCATCACGGAGTACTACACGGGCACGGAGTTCTCCCCCGTCAGGACCGTGGCGCAAGCATCGACGACAGGTCACGCGACGAACATCATCGCGGGCCTCGGCGTCTCGATGAAATCCACGGCGCTTCCCGTCATCGCCGTCAGTCTCTCGATCTGGGGCGCCTCTGCTCTGGGCGGTCTTTACGGAATCGCGATCGCGGCGACCGCCATGCTCTCGATGACGGGCATGATCGTCGCGCTCGACGCTTTCGGCCCGATCACGGACAACGCGGGCGGCATCGCCGAGATGTCCGAGCTGCCTGCGGAGGTGCGCAACGTCACGGACGCGCTCGATGCGGTCGGCAACACGACGAAGGCCGTCACCAAGGGCTACGCGATCGGCTCGGCCGGGCTCGCCGCGCTCGTGCTGTTCGCCGACTACACGCGCAGCCTGCAGGACGTCGGCCTCGGCGGCCTGAGTTTCGACCTCAAGGACTACCGCGTGATCATCGGGCTGTTCATCGGCGGCCTCGTGCCTTATCTCTTCGGCGCATTGGCCATGGAGGCCGTCGGCCGGGCGGCGGGGGCCGTCGTCAACGAGGTGCGCCGCCAGTTCCGCGAGATGAAAGGCATCATGGAAGGCACGACCAAGCCGGACTACTCGACGGCCGTCGACATGCTGACCAAGGCCGCCATCAAGGAGATGATCGTGCCATCGCTGCTGCCGCTGCTCGTGCCGCTGATCATCGCGGCCCTGCTCGGCCCCGTGGCGCTCGGCGGACTATTGCTCGGCACGATCGTGACGGGGCTCTTCGTGGCCATCTCCATGACGACCGGCGGCGGGGCCTGGGACAATGCCAAGAAATACATCGAGGACGGCCACCTCGGCGGCAAGGGATCGGAGGCTCACAAAGCCGCGGTGACTGGGGATACCGTCGGCGACCCTTACAAGGACACGGCCGGCCCGGCCATCAACCCGCTCATCAAGATCATCAACATCGTGGCACTGCTCATTGTCCCGCTGCTGCCGCACTTCGTCCGTTAGAGGCGGCAGGGCCCCGATTCGCCTTTGCGGCGAATCGGGGCCCGCTTCCGTACCCTTTCCCGCGGGCTAGTGCAGCGGCCGCGGCCGCTCGATCACGAACCCCTGCACGAAATCCACGCCGAGGTTGCGCGCCGCCTCGAACGAGCTCTGATCCTCGACCTGCTCCGCAACGACGCCGAAGTCGAGCGTCCGCGCGAGCTTGACCATGGCCGACACCATCTCCCGGTTCACGCCGTCCTCGGCGAGGTTGCGAGTGTAGAGGCCGTCGATCTTGAGGTAGTCGAGCGATAACCGTTTGAGATTGGCGAAGGAGCCGATGCCGCTGCCGAAGTTGTCGAGCGCGAAGCGGCACCCGATCCCGTGCAGCACGGCGATGAAGCGCTGAGCGTGCTCGAGGTTGCCGACGACCGCGGACTCGCGCACCTCGAAGCAGAGCTTGCTGGGATCGACCCCCGTGTGGTCGAGCACCTCGACGACGAACTCGAGGAATTCGTCGTCGCTCAGGGTCTGGGCCGAGAGGTTGATGCTGCACGTGCGCTGCTCGGCGAGATGCAGGCTACCGCTCGCGATCGCGGTCAGGGCGGCCTGCACGACCCAGCGGTCCACGTGGGACATCAGCTGGTAGCGTTCCGCTGCCCCGATGAACTGGGAAGGCAGCACGTTCTTGCCCGCCTCGTCGCGCATGCGCACGAGCACCTCGGCGGCGGGGCCGCGCAAGACGCGGCCGCCGACGGCGATGATCGGCTGCACGTAAAGCTCGAAGTTGTTCTCCTTGAGCGCGCGCTGCAGGCGCTGCAGCCATTGGATCTCGCCGCGCTGCCGCGCCAGGATCTCGTCCCGGGCCGAGTAGACGTGGACGCGGCCGCGGCCCTGCTGCTTCGCCACGTAACAGGCCGAATCCGCGGCGCTCAGCACAGTCTCGGCCGACATGCTCTCGTGCCCGACCTCGACGAGGCCGATGCTGACGCCGATGTCGAAAGCCCGATCCTGCCACCTGAATTGATACTCTGCGACGGCCCGGCAGACCTCGTCCGCGATCTGGCGCGCCTTGTCGAGCGGACACCCGGCGAGCAGCATCGAGAACTCGTCGCCGCCTACGCGGGCCACCGTGTCGGAGTCTCGGACCTGCTTCTTGAGCAGGGCGGCGATCTCGCGCAGCAGGTTGTCGCCCGCGATATGGCCGCAGCTGTCGTTGACGAGCTTGAAGCGGTCGAGGTCGAGGTAGGCGACGACGTGCCCCACGTTCTCGCCGCGCGCCGACTTCAGGCTTGCCTCGAGACGCCGCTCGAACTCGGCGCGGTTCACGAGGCCCGTGAGGGCGTCGTGCGCGGCCTGATACGACATCTCGCGGGCGAGGCCGCGCATCTCGCTCACGTCGTGAAAGATCACGACGCAGCCGGCGACCTGACCGTCCGGCCCGCGGATCGGCGACGCGGTGAGCTCCGTCGAGAACTCGCGCTCGGCCTGCTTGCTCACGAGCAGCGCGCGGCGCCCCAAGTTCACGCGGCGGCGCTCGTTGAGGCATTGGACGACCGGGTCGCCGAGCGATTGCCGGTCGGCTTCGTCCACGAGCGCGATGAGGTCGCCGAGCCGCTTGCCGACACCGACGCTGCGGGTCGTCCCGATGAGCTGCTCGGCGGCTTCGTTGAGGTAATCGATGATGCCGGCCGTGTCCGTGGTGATCACGCCCTCGCCGATCGACTCGAGCGTGATGCGCGCCTGCAGCTTTCCGCGCCCGAGCGACGCCTCCATGCTCTTGCGGTGACTGATGTCGCGCGCGACGGTCAGCAGCGCGCCCTGGCCCTGCCACTCGATGCGCGCGCTGTAGAGCTCGACCCATTGACCGCCCTCGCCGCTGATGAGCTGCACCTCGAGCGGCTCGCCCGGCGCCGCCGCTTCGAGGGCCTGGCTCACGTGCTTGCGCAGCAATGCCCGGTAGGCAGGCCGCACGAGATCCGTGACCGGCTTGCCTTCGAGGGTCGCGGGGGCGACACCGAACAGCTCGCCCGCGGCGCGGTTCGCGTACAAAATGGCGTTCGTATGCACGAGGCCGACCTCGGGCAGCGTGTTGGCGAGCGTCTCGAACAGCGCGCCCGCATGCGGCGCGCCCGCATGCCCCTCGCCGGCCCGATCCATGAGGCGATTGACCGTAGCGGCAATGTCCACGAAAGCGCTCATGCGGCCGTTGAGGACGAGCCGATTCTTCTCCGTGCGGCCCGCGAGCAGCGCGTGCAGATCCTCCCTGAGTCGCGCGACTTCCGCGCTCGCCCGGCGCCGGGCGAGCCACCAGAGCAGCGGCATCGCCACTAAGACGAGACCGGCGACGGCGGCCAGCCAGTATCCGTAGTCGGCCGTCAAGGCATTCAACTGGATTCTCCGTTCGCCGTGCGTAGCGAGAGGGCATCTCGAGCACGCAAGCCGCGCCCGGGAGGCGAAAGATTTGTCCTGGAGGCCACCTCGGTGCAAGCCCCTTTTTGTTATTGTGCCGAGCGGCGGTCCGGCTTGTTGTTATCGGCCAGCGCTTGCGCCCTGACGATCTGGCGCCGCGCCGGACGTAAGAAGCCTAATTCCTTATCGGTCGAAGTAAGATACCGCATCCCCCCGAGCGGATCTCACTGATTTGACCATAATTCTTTAGACTCCACCTTGTCTGCGTTGGCTAAACTCCGTACCCTACCCGGCTGTTTTTCCCTAGGGGCGGCCGCTGCCCGAACCTCACGATGGACCTAGAAACCGCAAGAACGCAGATGCTCGGCCAACAGATTCGCGCGTGGGACGTCTTCGACGCCCGCGTGCTCGAAGCCTTGCGCGATACACCTCGCGAGCGCTTCGTGCCGCGCGAGTACGCCGAGCTCGCGTTCGCCGACATGGAAGTGCCGCTCGCCCACGGTCAGGCCATGATGGCACCGAAGCTCGAGGGCCGCCTGCTGCAGGCCCTGAGTCTCGATTCCGCCGATCGCGTGCTCGAGATCGGCACGGGCAGCGCCTATCTGACGGCCTGCCTCGCCAAGCTCGCCGGGGCCGTCGCGAGCGTGGACGTATTCTCGGACTTCACGGCCGCCGCCGAGGAGAAGCTCCGCGAGCAGCGTATCGCGACCGTCGAGCTCTCGACGGCCGACGGCCTGCATCTACCGAGCGCGGCCGAATACGATGCCATCGCCGTGACGGGGTCCGTACCGGTACTGGACGAGCACTTCATCCGCATGCTGCGGCCCGGCGGCCGGCTGTTCATCGTGGTCGGCCGCGCGCCGGTAATGGAGGCGCGCCTCGTTACGATGCACACTAACGGAAGGTGGACCGAGGAGAGCCTTTTCGAGACGGTGCTTGCCCCGCTGGTCAACGCCGATAAGCCCGAACCGTTCGTCCTGTAACGCGAGAACGCATGCAGGACGTCCCGGAATTGACGCCCACGGATTACGTCCGGCGTTGGCCGGATCGGGCGAGCGAACGGCACGTTCTGCTGCTCGACGTGCGGGAGCCGAATGAGGTCTTGCTCGCGAGCCTGCCGGAGGCCCGGCACGTGCCGATGCGCGAGGTGCCGGCCCGGCTCGGAGAGCTGCCCAGGGACGGGGCGATCGTCGTCATGTGTCACGGAGGAGTCAGAAGCGCCCGAGTCGCGCGCTACCTGATCGCGAACGGCTTCGAGCGGGTCTTCAATCTGCGCGGCGGCATCGACGCCTGGTCCGTCGAAGTCGACCCGAACGTCCCGCGTTACTGACGACAGGGGCCCGCTCAAGCCCCGCCACTGAAACAGGATTCGAATTATGATGCTGAACAAGACTTCCGTGCTGATTGTCGGGTTGCTGCTCGCGGGGGGACCTTTGGCGGCGCAGGAGAACGGCAGCCAGGGCGCGACGCCCGGGATTGCGCCGAATCCGGGCGCGCAGGGCGCCGCGAGCAGCGGCAGTGCCGCCAGCCCGCCGCCGCGCGAGTCGTCGCCCCTGGCGGGCGCACAAACCGGGCAGAACCGGCCTATCGACCAGGAAGACCTGCTCGACATCTACCAGCGCGCCGTGCAGAACGACCCGACGATCCGGGAGGCCGAGGCGACCTATCTCGCGAACTCGCAGGTGCGCCCGCTGCGGCGGGCGGCCTTGTTGCCGAGCCTCCAGGTCAGCGCGTCGACCTCGGGCTCGAGCAGCACGAACCCGCACCCGCCGACGAACTTCGTCACTGGCGAGCCGCAGCCGGGCTTTACGAGCACGGACATGTCGTCGAGCCAGACGAACTACGCGTTGACCCTCTCGCAAACCGTCTTCGACTGGAGCAAATTCGTGGCCTTGAAGCAGGCCGACAAGCAGGTCGCGCAGGCCGAAACGCAATACGAGGCCGCCAAGCAGGATCTCATGGTCCGCGTCGCCCAAGCCTACTTCAACGTCCTCAGCTCGCAGGACACGCTCGCGGCGCAGATTGCGGCCCGGGAAGCGCTCTCCCAGCAGCTCGAGCAGGCGCAGCGCCGCTACGAAGTCGGCCTCATCGCGATCACCGACGTGCAGCAGACGCAGGCGAGCTACGACCAGGCCGTGGCCAACGTCATCGCCGCGCAACAGGCGCTCGCGCTTTCGCAGGAGCAGCTCCGGGAGATCATCGGCGAGAGCGTCACGGATCTGGCCGGGCCCGCGGGCGCGCTGCCGCTCGCGACGCCCAATCCCGCGAATCCCGAAGCCTGGGTGGATTCGGCGATGAAGCAGAACCCGCAGCTCATCGCGGCCCGCATTGCCGCCGATATCGCTCAGGACGACATCACGATCGCGCGGGCCGCGCGGCTGCCGACTCTGAGCCTCTCGACGGGCTATTCCAATCAGAACTCCACGGCGAACCGGACCTTGAACGGCATCAACGGCTTCTCGACGCATTCGCTGTCCGGCTCCTCCGGCACGCAGTGGCAGCTGAACCTCAGCGTACCCCTCTGGCAGGGCGGCCAGATTTCCTCGACGGTCCAGCAGCGCGTTTATCAGCACCGGGCGCAGATCGAGGACTCCGAGCGCATCGCGCGCCAGACCGAGCGCGAGACGCGGGACGCGTATCTCGGCGTGATCTCCTCGATCTCGAGCGTCAAGGCCTTGAAGCAGTCGCAGGAATCGTCCCAGACCGCGCTCAAGGCGACCGAGGCGGGCTACCAGGTCGGCACGCAGACCTCGGTGGACGTGATCATCGCCCAGGAGAACCTGCGCCAGGCCCAGACGGCCTATGCGCAGAGCCGCTACAAGTATCTCGTCAACGTGCTGCTGCTGAAGCAGGCGGCGGGCAGCCTCAGCATCGACGACATGCAGCAGATCAACGGCTGGCTCGGCAGCTCGGCGCAGACGGCCGCGCAGGCGGCGGCCTCCTCGAACGGGCAGTCCTCGGCCGCGGGGCAGCCGGCGGCGCAGCCCGAGGCCGCCGTCAGCCCCGCTCCAGGATCCGGTCGATGAGCCTGCTCGTCGACCGGCCCTCCTTGAGGCTCACGATGCGCACGTCTCCGCCGGCGCGGAGCACGGCCTCGGCGCCGGCGATCTGCTCGACGGTGTAGTCCCCACCCTTCACGAGGACATCCGGCACCAGGCGCTCGATGAGCGCGGCCGGCGTGTCCTCGGCGAAGGCCACGACCCAATCCACGGCGGCGAGGCCGGCCAGCACGGCCATGCGGTCCTCGAGCGTCGTCACCGGCCGCGACGGGCCCTTGAGGCGGGAGACGGAGGCATCGTCGTTGACGGCGACGAGGAGCCGGTCGCCGAAAGACTTGGCTTCCTCGAGATAGCTCACGTGGCCGGCGTGCAGGATGTCGAAGCAGCCGTTGGTCATGACGACGCGCTCGCCGCGTTCCTTGGCCTCGGCCACGAGCTCCGCGACCTCCTCCTGGGTCACGAGGCCCCGGCCGCCGCTGCCGCGCCGGTGCAGCGCACGCGAAAGTTCCGCGCGGCTCACGGTCGCGACGCCGATCTTACCGACGACGAGTCCCGCAGCGAGGTTCGCGAGCTCGGCCGCGCGCTCGAGATCGAGGCCCGCCGCGAGCGAGGCGGCCATGAGTGCGATAACCGTATCGCCGGCGCCCGTGACGTTGAAGACCTCGCGGGCCTCGGCCGCGAGCGCGACCGGAAGCTCGCCCTCGGCGAACAGGGTCATGCCGCGCTCGCCGCGCGTGACCAGCAGGGCCGCGAGGCCGAGATGTGCGCGCAGCGCTTTGCCCCGCTCCTCGAATTCGGTCTCGTCGGACCATGAGCCCGCGACGGCCGCGAATTCGCCTTGATTCGGCGTCAGCACGGTCGCACCGCGATAGCGCGAGAAGTCCGTCCCCTTGGGATCGACGAGCACGGGCACGCCGCGCCGCCGCGCCGCCGCGATGAGCCCGTCAACGCGTGCCAGGGTGCCCTTCGCATAGTCGGAGAGCACGATGATGTCGGCTTCCGCGGCGGCCTGCTCGAAGAGCCTGGCGAAGTCCTCGGCCGCGGCCGCGAGCGAGTGTTCCGAATCGAGCCGGATGAGCTGCTGGTTCCTCGCGAGCACGCGCAGCTTGTGCACCGTCGGCGCCGCTCGCGACTCGACGAAGCGGCACTGCACGCCGCTGCGCTCGAGCAGCGCCGCGAGCTGACGCCCCCGCTCGTCGGCGCCGACCACGGCCGCGAGCGTCGTCCGGGCGCCGAGCGCGGCAAGGTTGAGCGCGACGTTTGCGGCGCCGCCCGGCCGCTGCTCGCTCGAGCGCGTCCGCACGACGGGCACGGGCGCCTCGGGCGAGATGCGGCCCGTGTCGCCGAACCAGTACTCGTCGAGCATCGCGTCGCCGGCGACGAGCACGCGCAGGCTTGCGAAATCCGGTACTTGAAGGCTCACGCGTTCACTCTCGAATGCGGTAGCGGCATTTTAGCGAAAAAAAGGCCCGCTCCCGACGGTATCCGGAAGCGGACCAACGGCGGATTCCGGGCTCCAAAAAAAGGGGTCAGAGCCCTTTTTCATGCACCGTAGTCGAGGCGCCCGGGCGTGCCGCGGGAAAAGGGCTCTGACCCCCTTTTGGATTCAGCCGCACTTGGAATAGCCGCAGTTCAAGCAGGTCATACAGCCGTCGAGCAGCACGGCCGCGGCCGTGTTGCACTTGTTGCAGAGCTGCGCGCCCTCGGGGAACGCGTTCTCGGCGAAGGCATCCTTCTGCGTGCCGCGCGCCTCGAACTCCGCGCGCTTGGCGTCGAGAAACTTGCGCTGATCCTCGCTCGGCCCCGTCGGCTTGAGCAGGCCGATGCCGATCAGGTGCTTTTCCACGATGTGACCGAGCTCGGCGATGATCGAGGGCATGAACTTACCGCCCGGCTGCCAGTAGCCGCCGCGCGGATCGAACACGGCCTTGAGCTCGTCCACGAGAAACGTCACGTCGCCGCCCTTTCTGAACACCGCCGACATAATGCGCGTCAGCGCGACGATCCACTGGTAGTGATCGAGGTTCTTCGAGTTGATGAAGATCTCGAACGGCCGCCGCTGCTCGTGCTCCGTGCCTTCGTTGAGCACGATGTCGTTGATGGTCACGTACATCGCATGATCCGACACCGGCGTCTTGACCTTGTACGTCGAGCCGACGAGCATCTCCGGACGCTCGAGCTTCTCGTGCATCCGGATGACCTTTTGGCCCGAGCCCGCCGAGCCGCCCTCGCCGCCCCCGCCGGATTCCTGCGCGCCCGCCGGCTGCGCGGCCTTCCTCTGCACCGCCTCCGCCTCGGGCCGCACGACGGCGTAGCCGACGATCTTCTTCTCTATGTTGATCTTTGCCATGTTGCTGCATGTCTCCAAAGGCCGAGCTTCGGTGGTGCCGGCGCGGCCCCCGCCGCGCCGGCACCGCCCCCCGCTCGGCCGAAGTCAAAACTTGCCGTAGTAGCCTTCCTTGAGCGCATCGAACAGATTCGCCGCCGAGTGCACCTCGCCGTCGTACTCGATCTCCTCGTCGCCCTTGGCCTCGACGACGGTGCCGTCGTCGAGCGTGAACCGGTAAGTCGTGTTCTTGAGGTCCTTCTCCTTGACGAGCACGCCCTGGAAGGCCTCCGGATTGAACCGGAAGGTCGTGCAGCCCTTGAGGCCCTTCTCGTAGGCGTAGAGGTAGATGTCCTTGAAGTCGGCGTACGGGTAATCCGTCGGCACGTTGGCCGTCTTCGAGATCGAGGAATCGATCCACTTCTGCGCCGCGGCCTGAATGTCCACGTGCTGCGTCGGCGTCACGTCCTCCGAGCTCACGAAGATCTCCGGCAGGTGCTCGTCCGCGTTCGTCGAGCCCGGCAGCGCCTTGGGATTCACGAGCTGGCGATACGCCAGCAGCTCGAACGAGAAAACCGCGACCTTTTCCTTCGTCTTCTTTCCCGTCCGGATCACGTTGCGGAAATAGTGATGCGCGAACGAAGGCTCGATGCCGTTGCTCGCGTTGTTCGCGAGGGAGAGCGAGATCGTGCCCGTCGGCGCGATCGAGCTGTGGTGCGTGAAGCGTGCGCCGTGCCGCTCGAGCTCGGCGACCAGCTCGGGCTGCACGCTGCGCAGGCGCTGCATGTAGCGGCTGTAGCGCGAATGCAGGATGCGCCCGGGGATGCGGTCCCCGACCGCCCAGCCGTCCTCGCGCATCTCGGGGCGCGCGGCCAGCATCGGCTCGGTGACCTCGAACTCCTCGAGCAGGATCGGCGCGGCGCCCTTCTCCTTGGCGAGCTCGAGGCCCGTCTCCCAACCCGCGACGGCGAGCTCGCGCGCGACGTCCTCAGTGAACTCCACGGACTCCGGCGACCCGTAGCGCATGCCGAGCAGCGTGATCGCCGACCCGAGCCCCAAAAAGCCCATGCCGTGCCGGCGCTTCGTCGTGATCTCGCGCCGCTGCTCCTCGAGCGGCAGACCGTTGACCTCGACGACGTTGTCGAGCATGCGCGTGAAGACCTTGACGACCTCGCGGAATTCGTCCCAGTCGAAGCGCGCCTGCTCCGTGAACGGCGCGATGACGAATTTGGTCAGATTGACTGAACCCAGCAGGCAGCTGCCGAACGGCGGAAGCGGTTGTTCGCCGCAAGGGTTCGTCGCGCGTATGTTCTCGCACCACCAGTTGTTGTTCTGCTCGTTGACGCGGTCGATGAGCACGAAGCCGGGCTCGGCGAAGTCGTATGTCGAGGACATGATGACGTCCCACATGCGCCGCGCCGGCAGCGTGCGGTAGACGCGGCACGCCGCGCGGCCCTCGGGGTCGAGCACGTAATCGCCGCCCGCAGGCCAGTGGCGCCACACGAACTGCTCGGCGTCGCCGAGATCGAGCCCGTCCTCCTCGGCCTCGCGCCGGGTGACGGGGAAGGCCAGGCGCCAGGGCCGGTCTTCCTTGACCGCCTGCATGAACTCGTCCGTGACGAGCAGCGAGAGGTTGAACTGCCTGAGCCGGCCGTCCTCGCGCTTCGCGCGGATGAACTCCATGGCGTCCGGATGCGCGACGTCGAACGTGCCCATCTGCGCGCCGCGGCGGCCGCCCGCCGAGGACACCGTGAAGCACATCTTGTCGTAGATATCCATGAACGACAGAGGGCCGGACGTGTAGGCCCCGGCGCCCGAGACGTACGCGCCGCGCGGCCGCAGCGTCGAGAACTCGTAGCCGATGCCGCAGTTGTGGATGACGACGAGCCCTTGGACGCCGGCCAGGTAATTGTTGTGGCCCTCTACCGTGAAGTCGTAGAAGGTCTCAGGCAGATCGAGCCTGCGGTTTACGGCCTCGACGGGGCGCAGCGTGCGCGCGAACGCGACGAGCCCGCGGAGCTCGGGGAAGCGCTCGGCCCAGCGGTCGAGCCAGATGCGGCTCACGGTGCGCCGCCTGTGATAGCCGTGATAGAACCCGAGGGCCTGCCTCTCCTTGTGGCCCAACGTCTCCGACTTCTCGGCGAGCGCCGCCGCGAGAGACTCCGGCAGGACGTAGCAATCGCGCTGCCCGGAATGGCCCGCGCAGCGGCGGACACGGTCGCGCTTGCCGCCGTCCGTCATGTAGTCCGCGACGGCCGCGAGGAACGCCGAATCGGAAATCTTGAGCCAGGCGCCCTCGCCCTGGGCGTCGCCGGCGCGCGCGGCGCGCCCGGCGCCGTCGGCTTCTCCGCCCGCCCGCGCCCCGCCAATCTCGACGCGCGGCGCGCCCCGCGTCGACACGGCCACCACGCCGAACAAGGCGAGCAGACTCTTGAGCTCGGCCGCGAACGCGGCGCCCGGGACGGCGACGAGCGCGCTGCCGTGATCGCGCGAGAGCGTGCCGCAGGCATCGATGAGCCCGGCAAGAAAAGGCATCAGATGCCGCTCGGGGTGGCTGCGGACCCAGGGCGGCACATTGGCGCAGGGCGGCACATTGGCGCTCCCAGCCGCCTCGGCGCCGGGAACGGGCGCGACGGGCCGCCGCGCCGGGGCCGGTGCCCCCGCGTAGCCCCAAACCGGCGCGGCTTCCGCCAGCGGCGCCGCAACGGCCAGCAGCCCTGCCGCCAAAGGCCGCCCGCCGAACGCGGCCCAGGTTTCGAGGACGTTCTCTCTCGGCCGCGCGGAGCATCCCGCGGATATCGTGGGCGAGGCGACGCGCCAGACCGCCCGCGCGCGCCAGCCACGCAGCCTGCACGGGCTCGTTCGCCGCGGACTTTCGGGCCGCGTCGTCGCCGAGCCGCGCGCCGGCCCGCCAAGCCTCGGCGGCGCGCTCGGGCGCGGCCCGCCATGGAAAGCGATGGTGCACGAGCGCGTCCGTGCGCTCGACCTCGTCGGCCCGCACGTAGACGAGGCGTCCGCCGCGGTAGACGAGCACGGGGTGGCGGACGGAGGTCTGCAGCCGCGCGCCGGCCGAGACGATCTCGATGTTCTCCTCGCGCGGCACGTGCGTCGTCATATGGCGCAGGATGGGCCGCATCTCGAAGCGCTGCGCCTCGCGGTCGTAGCACAGGATGCGCTCGTGTCGCTCTGCGACCGCGCGTTCGGCCGTCGTGAGGCCGCGGTCCGTATACACCTCGGTGCCGGGCGCCACGCACCCGGCTTTAAGTGTGAGCCCCGCCTCGTGCACCTTCTCGAGGATATCGTGCATCGAGTCCTTGATGAGCCCCGAGACCGTGCAGTTGATTGTCGAGGTGGCCGGCTTGTGCGCCTCGGCGCCCGCGTTCGAAATAATGCGTCCGGCCGGGATCGCGCCCCGCTGCAGCGCCCAGACGAAGCGCTCGTACCAGAGCCCGCGCTTTTCGCGCGCCTCGACGTCCGCGAGCGCCCGCGCGACGCGCTCGTAAGTGGCCTCGATGTCCAGATCGACCGGCTCGCCGGCCTTAGTCTTGAGGCGGTACTTCGAATCCCAGATGTCGAGGGAAGCGTCCTGCAGCGGGATGTCCGCGAGGCGGCTGGCTTTGAGATCGAACGCGGTACTCATCGTCGTCATCCTTCCCTTTCTTATTCGGGTCTCCACGGGAGCTCGAAAGCAAGGCCTGCGGCCCGTTCGGATGAACGACGACTCACGGCGCGAAACTTCCCCCGAGCTCGAACAGCGGTCCCCTTGCAAGCTGTTCTGGCTGTTTTCGGCCGACACAACATCTTGTGTCCGTCCGCGAGAGACTAGTGGCCGCCCCGGCTTATGTCAAGGGCTGGTTACGGCGCTCGATTCAGACATTTTATACTTCACTATCAACTACTTAAAAATATGTTGCGCCTGCGCGCCGAGTTCGCGCCGCGGCCTGCTCAGAGGCAGGGTGCACACTATATCTTGTGAATAGCTTGCTACCAGCCTGTCCCCTTGGCCCCCACAGGAAATCCACAGAAACGTGCACCGGCGCACGTGGATGAGCCGGCAAGCGCGCGCAAACGCACGAGGAAATGTTGCAGAATGACGCCAGGATCCCGGACCGCGGTCACTCGCCGCATCGCGGTCCGAGCATCGCGCCGGGGACGGAGGCGACGAGCTTCCGAGTCCGGACACTAGGACCTACAATGATTCGCCGCCGCCTCGCTGAGCCGTCCGGCGCCCCAAGACAGAATTGGAAGAGCTCTATGACCGTAGCAAGCCGAAGGGTGTCACGCCTCGCCGCGCCGCTCGCGCCGCTGTGGCTCGTTCTGCTGTGCTGCGCCTTGCCGGCCTCGGGGCAGATCCCGAGCGAAGCGGTGCCTACGCTCGCGCCGATGATCGAGCGCGTGTCGCCGACGGTGGTGAACATCTCGGTGAGCGGCGAGGTGCAGGTTCAGAGCCCGCTGTCGGACGATCCGCTCTTCAAATACTTCTTCCCGCCTGACCAGCCGCAGAAGCGCCAGGTCCAGGCCGCCGGGTCCGGCGTCATCGTCGACGCCGCCAAGGGCTACATTCTGACCAACCATCACGTCATCGAGGACGCGGACAAGATCACCGTGACCCTGCTCGACAATCGGAGCATGGAAGCGCGCGTGATCGGCTCGGACGAGGGCACCGACCTTGCGGTGCTGCAGGTCGACGCCAAGAACCTCAAGGCGATCGGCCTCGGCGACTCGGATCACCTGCGCGTCGGCGACTTCGTCGTCGCCATCGGCAATCCGTTCGGCTTCTCGCACACGGTCACCTCCGGGATCGTCAGCGGCCTCGGCCGCACGGGCATCAATCCCGACGCTTACGAAGACTTCATTCAGACGGACGCTTCCATCAACCCCGGCAACTCCGGCGGCGCGCTCGTCGATCTCACGGGCAAGCTCGTCGGCATCAATTCGGCAATCATCTCGCGCGGCGGCGGCAACATCGGCATCGGCTTCGCGATCCCGGTGAACATGGCCCGCGGGATCATGGACCAGCTCATCAAGTACGGCCACGTGAGCCGCGGCATGCTCGGCGTCTCGATCCAGAGCGTCACTCCCGACGTCGCCAAGATGTACGGCCTCGTGAACAGCTCCGGCGCGCTCGTCCTGGAGGTCAAGCCGAGCTCGGCAGCCGAGAAGGCCGGCATCGAGATCAACGACGTCATCGTCAGCGTAGACGGCCATGAGGTCCTCGACTCCGGGACGCTCAGGGCCGCGGTCGGCATCAAGCGGCCCGGCACGCATCTGCAGGTCGGCCTGATCCGTGACGGGCGGCCGCGCTCGGTCGAGGCCGTCCTCGGCGAGGCCGAGACCGACGCGGCGGCGGCGCCGGAGGCGCCGGCACCGCAGCCGGAGGAACCGGCCCTCGACCCGGCCCTCAAGGGTGTCGAGCTCGCGAACAACGACGGGTCCGACGCGCAGGCGTCCTCGAATGCGCGCGGAGTGCTCGTAGTCAGCGTCGCGGACGGCAGCCAGGCCTCGATCCGCGGCCTGCGGGCCGGCGACGTCATCACGAAGATCAATCGGCAGCGCGTCCACAACATCGACGAAGCGCGTCGGATACTCAAGAACGCCGGGTCGGTCATCCTCGAGGTTCAGCGCGGCAGCCGCGGCCTGCTGTTCCTGCTGCGATGACCTCGGCCGCGCCGCCGCCCCATAAAACGCGATAAGAATCCGGACGCCGGAGGCCTCTCGAGACCCGTGAAACCGATGAGCGGCAGTCTGTGCGTACTCGGCGGAACCGGCTTCTTGGGGCGGCGATTCCTCGGGCGCGTGATCCGCCAGGGCTATCGCGTGCGCGTGCCGACGCGCAATCGCGCGCGCCACCGCGATCTGCTCGTGTTTCCCGGCCTCGAGCTCGCTCCGGCCGACGTGCACGACGAGCAGCAGCTGCGGCGCCTCGTGCAAGGCTGCGACGCCGTCGTGAACCTCGTCGGGATTCTCAACGAAGGAGCCCACGACGGCAGCGGCTTCCGGCGCGCGCACGTCGATCTCGCGGCCAAGCTCGTTCGCGCCTGCCAGGAAAACGGCGTCGCCCGCCTGCTGCACGTCAGCGCGCTCAAGGCCAACGCCGAGCGCGGTCCCAGTCATTACCTCCGCACGAAGGGCCAGGCCGAGCAGGTCATCAAGAGCCAGAGCGGCGACACGCTGCACTACACGCTCTTCAGACCCGCGCCGATCTTCGGCCCCGGCGACTCGCTGACGAACCGCTTCGCGCGTCTGCTGAGGCGCCTGCCCGTGCTGCCGCTGCCCTGCCCCGACGCGCGCATGGCGCCCGTTTTCGTCGACGACGTTGCGCAGGCGCTCGTCGCCGCGCTGCACGACGGCCGCACGTACGATCGCAGCTACGAGCTCTGCGGACCCGACATCTACTCGCTGGCCGAGCTCGTCAAATTCATTCAACGCCTGCTCGGGATCCATCGCGCGATCGTCCCGCTGCCGAAACCGCTGGGGCGGCTTCAGGCCTGGGTCGGCGATTACCTGCTGCCCGGCAAGCCTTTCTCGCTGGACAACTTCAAGTCGCTCGGCGTCTCGGCGGTCTGCACGGAGAACGGCCTCGCCGCGCTCGGCATTCAGGCGAGCTCCCTCGCGACCGTCGCCCCGGCCTATCTGCATCCGCGCCGTGAGCCGACGGCGCTGCGTCAGCTGCCCTCGTAGCGCCGAAGAGGCGCGTGCGCCGCCGCCGATCCATTTGATCTATTTGGAGCGCCTGCAACTTCCCGCCGCGCCCTGAAGCCCGGCGACGACGTCCGCGGGCGACGATTTGTCGTCCCACGCCTCGAGCACGAGCGCGCGCTGTGCCGTCGTCAGGTGCGCGAGACGCTCCATCTCGGCATAGAAGCCGGCGAGGCCGAGCCTCTCGAGCCGCGCTTCGAGCGTCGGGAGCCAGCGCCGGTAGGTCGCGACGGCCGCGAGCGACGCGTTGTTGAGCGGCTGCGAGAACCAGCCGTCGTAGTTCGGTCCGCCGTCCCAGCTCTTGCGCAGGGTCTGATACTCGGAACGCATTTTCGCGTACGCCTCCGCCTTGTCCGCGCGCTTCTCCGTCGCCGGGATCGGCATCGCGAACAAGCGCTGCAGCCGCGCCTGCTGGCGCTCGACGAGCTCCGCGAACTCGGCGCGTCGCCGCAGCGTGAGGCGATATTGGGCGAGACCTTCGACGTCGCCCTGCGCCTCTAGCCACTTCTGCGTGCCGTACTCCTCGATCGTCATCGCAAAGGCCTCGTCGAACGCACTGTCGTTCTTGACGTAAAGCCGCTGATGCGCGAGCTCGTGGAACAGCACCGAGGCGAGGTACCGTTCGCCGCCGTCGACCATGGTATTCAGGATCGGGTCGTCGAGATGGCCCAGCGTCGAGTAGGCCGTCGAGCCGCCGAGGTAGGTGTCGAGACCCTGCTTCTTCATGGCCTTGGCGAAGCGGCGGGCCCGGTCTTCCGAGAAGAATCCGCGATAGCTCACGCAGCCTGCGAACGGAAAACACCAATGCTCGGGAACGATGGAGAACTCCGGCGTGGCGACGACGTTCCAGACGACGTAGTCGCGCCCGAGGTCGGCGTAGGTCGTATAGCTCTTGTTGTCGGGCAGGCCGAGCTCGTGGACGGCGAAGGACTTGATGCCCTTCACGCTTCCGAGCACGTTCTTGACGCGCTCGCTCTCGTGCGGATCGGCAAGGACCTTGTCGATGGGCTCACGCTTGCGCAGCAGCTCCATCTCGCCGCTGATCGCCTGCCAGTAAAACGGCACCGCGCAGCTGTTCACGCAGGCGAAAAGCAGCAGCAGCGCGGGGATCCGCAGCATCGAACGCATGAGCAGAGACCTTAGCACGTAAACGGGCTGCGCTATGATGAACCGATGGACATCTACGAAGTCGGCGGCGCCGTCCGCGACGCGCTGCTCGGACGCGAGGTGCGCGAGCGCGACTGGCTCGTCGTCGGCGCGACGCCCGACGACCTGCTGCGGCTCGGCTATCGCCGCGTCGGCAAAGACTTCCCGGTGTTCCTGCATCCGAAAACCGGCGAGGAATATGCCTTGGCGCGAACGGAAAGGAAAGTCGCCCCTGGCTATAAAGGCTTCGAATTCGACACGTCGCCGAGCGTCACCGTCGAGAAGGACCTCGAGCGCCGCGACCTCACGGTGAACGCCATGGCGCGGGACGCCGGGGGCCGCATCGTCGACCCCTGGGGTGGACGCCGGGATCTCGAGCTTAGAGTGCTGCGCCACGTCTCCGCCGCTTTCCGCGAAGACCCTGTCCGTATCCTGCGCACGGCGCGCTTCGCAGCCGAGCTCGCCGAGCTCGGTTTCCGCGTCGCCGACGAGACCGATGCGCTCATGCACGAGATGGTCGAAAGCGGCGAGGTCGATGCCTTGCGGCCCGAGCGGGTTTGGAAGGAGACGCAGCGCGCACTCGGCTCGCCGCGTCCCGACGCGTACTTCGAGGTGCTGCGGCGCTGCGGGGCGCTGGCGCGCATCTTTCCCGAAGTCGACGCGCTCTTCGGCGTGCCGCAGCCGCCGCGTTGGCATCCGGAAATCGATACGGGCGTCCACACGCTCATGGCGCTGCGCGTCGCCGCGCGCCTCTCGGACGACCCGGCCGTGCGGTTCGCCGTGCTCACCCACGATCTCGGCAAGGGCACGACGCCGAAGGAGCTCCTGCCGCGCCACCAGGGGCACGAGCAACGCTCGGTAGAGCTGCTGAGGGCACTTTGCGCAAGACTGCCGGTGCCGCGCGCATTCGAGCGCCTCGCGCTCGCCGTAGCGCGGCACCACGGCCACGTGCACCGAGCCGCGGAGCTCAGGCCCGGCACCGTCCTGAAGCTCCTGAGCGGCGTCGACGCGCTGCGCCGTCCCGAGCAGCTCGATGCCTTTCTGAGCGCCTGCGAGGCGGACGCGCGCGGGCGCGCCGGCCTCGAGTCCCGTCCTTACCCTCAAGCGGAGCTGCTGCGCAGGGCGCTGGCTGCGGCGCGGACCGTGCGCGTCGAGGATCTGCCGCGGCGTGCGGAGCTCGAAGGCCCGGCGATCGGGGCCGCGCTCGAGCAGGCCCGGATCGCGGCGATCCGCGGCGCGCTAGGTGAGGGCGGCGGCGCGGCATGACGGCGGCGGCCCCGGAAGGCGGCGGCGGCCCCGCATGACGGCTGCGGCGCGGAGCGACGGCGGCGGCGCCGGGTAACCACGGCCCGCCGGCGGGAGAACCGGAAGCTACAGCAGCCTGTCCCGCAAGTCCCTGCCGGGCGGCGGCTCGGCGTCGAGCCCTTTTGCCAGCAGCATGACCTTGAAGCGCTCGCCCATCTCGCCGGGCAGCACGAGCGTCTTGAGCGCCGCGAGCGCCTGCGGCGTCGGCTCGGCGCCGCCCGCGAGGGCCTCGCCGAGCGTCTCGAGCAGGAATTGGCCCTGCGTCGTGTACCCGGACACGGTGAAGCGGGCGGCGAGCGCGGCCTCGGCCGCGGCGCTGAAGTCCACCCAGGCCGTGATGTCCTGCAGTCCGGGCAGGAAGAACGGATCGTCGTGCACGCGGTGGCGATAGTGACAGATCAGCGTGCCGGTGGAACGCTCGGGCCGGTAGTAGTCGCGGCGCCCGTAGCCGTAGTCCACGAGCCAGAAGACGCCACGCTGCAGCGCTGCACCGATGGCCGCGATCCAGCCGGGCAGCTCGAGGCGGATCTCGGAGCGGTAGCCCTCGGGCAGCGGCGCGCCCAGCGCGGCCTCCAGCCCCTCGACGGCTCGTTCGAGCTCGGGGTCCTCGGGGCCTTCGGCCCAGGCGAAGCGGGTCCCTTCGCGTACCGCTCCGAGCGGCCGCGCCCGGCCCCGGCGCTTCACAAAGCAGGCGACGGGCAGCGCATCGGCGACCTCGTTCGCAACCACGGCGCCCTCGAACGGCGGCGCTGGCAGGCGCTCCTGCCAGCGCACGCGCTCACCCCAGCGCGCCAGCCGCTCGCGCTGCCTGGCGGCCAGGTCTGCGCTCGGCTCGAGGATCAGGTAGGGCACGTCGGCCATGCCCAGCGCCGCCAGGGCCTCGAGCAGCTGAGCGGCGAGCGTGCCGCGGCCCGCACCGAGCTCGAGCACGGCGGGCAACTCGAGCGTTGCGAGCAGGGGCGCGATGCGCGCGGCCAGCGCGCGGGCGAGCGCGTCGCCGAGCTCGGGGGCCGTCACGAAGTCCCCGGCCCCGCCGAGCTTTGTGCTGCCGGCGCTGTAGTAACCGAGGCCCGGCGCGTAAAGCGCGAGGCGCATGTAGCGGTCGAAACCGATCCAGCCGCCCGCGGCGTCGATCTCCGCGGCGATCCGCGCGGCGAGCTTCCGGCTGACGGCGAACGCTTCTGGACCGGGCGGCGGAAGGGGCGAGGCGGACATGTTCGGGGCGGCGGCCGGCGAGGCGGGATAGTGTAACCTTAAGCTTTAGCGAGGACTCGGGGGCATGGGGGCGGTGCCGGAACAACGACCGTCACTGGCGGGCCGGTGGGCCCTGATCACGGGCGCGGGCAAGCGCATCGGCGCAACGATCGCGCGCTCGCTGCATGCGGCCGGCGCCGGCGTCGCGATCCACTATTTCAGCTCCGCGGGCGAAGCCGAAGCGCTCGCCGGCGAGCTCGCGGCGCTGCGCCCGGGCTCGGCGTTCGCGGTCGGCGGCGACCTGCGCGAGATCGCTGCCATGCGCCGCACCGTGCAGCAAACCGTCGAGCGCGCCGGCCGGCTCGACGTGCTCATCAACAACGCCTCGACTTTCTACCCGACGCCGCTCGAGACGATCACCGACGAGCAGTGGCACGACCTCGTCGACAGCAACCTCAAGGCGCCCCTGTTCCTCGCGCAGGCGGCGCTGCCCCATCTCAAGGCGGCGCGCGGCGTCATCATCAACATCGTCGACATCCACGCGCGCCGTCCGCTTCGCCATTACCTCGTCTACGGCGCCGCCAAGGCCGGCCTCGCGATGCTGACTCGCTCCCTGGCCAAGGATCTCGGCCCCGAGATCCGCGTCAACGGCGTTGCGCCTGGTGCGATCCTCTGGCCCGAGGCCGGGATGCCCGAGAAGACCCAGCAGGCCATCGTCCGCGAGATCCCCCTCAAGCGCACGGGCGAGCCCGGCGACATCGCCTCGGCCGTACTCTATCTCGTGCGCGACGCGACCTACGTGACGGGGCAGATACTGTCGGTGGACGGCGGCCGCAGCGTGGGCTGGTAAGCGCGAAAAAAGGGGTCAGAGCCCTTTTCGCACTTTTTCTTCAGCCCAGCTCGCCGAGGCGCCCGAGGCGCGTCAAGGCCCCCGGCCGGGCCCTCATGGCACGCCAGGCGTCGCCGAGCGCGACCCCCGTCACGGGATGGATCAGCGCGGGCGCGATCTCCGCGAGCGGGCCGAGCACGAAGGCGAAGCGCAGCACGTCGTCGCGCGGCAGCCGGAGCGCGGGGTCCACGAAGCGGCCGTACAGCATGAGATCGATGTCGAGCCTGCGCGGGACGTAGCGGGCGGCCTGCCGCCTGCGTCCGCCCGCGTACTCGATGGCGGACACAGTCCGCTCGACGGAATCGGGACCGGCGTCGCTCTCGAACGCCGCCACCATGTTCAGAAAGTCGTCGCCCGAGAAACCATAGGCCGGGCTGCGAAAGACCTCCGAGCAGCGCAATGGGCCGAAGTGCAGCTGGAGCTGCTCGACGGCCAGCTTCAGGTGGGGCACGGGCTCGACGTTGCTGCCGATGCCGACGTAGACCTCAGGCATAGTCCTCGGCTCGACGCTCGATCGCGACGCCGACCTCGCGCGAGCCCTCGATCGCGCCGGGCTTCGCGACCGAGACACCGACCCACGGCACACCGAACTCGGTTACGACGATGCGCGCGACGGCCTCGGCCAGCGACTCGACGAGATCGAACCGCGAGCTCTCGATGAAGGCGATGAGCCGCTTCGCGACGTCCTTGTAGTTCAGCGCCTGGGCGATCGCGTCGGTATCCGCGGCCCTGCGCACGTCCGTCGCCATCTCGAGATCGAGACTGACCGTCTGCTTGATGTGGCGCTCCCAATCCCAGATGCCGATGACGGTCTCGATCTTGAGGTCGCGCAGAAAGACTCTATCCAAGTTTCCCTCCTCGGCTGCGGTTGCGCACAGGGCGGCCAGGGGCGCCTTCCGCTCCGCCGGCTCCGGCGCCCGCGCCAGGCCCAGTCCCAGCGGCAGTCCCAGCGCCCGCGCCAGCTCCGGCGCCCGCAGCGGCTTCGCTCAAGACTGCGCCTGCGGTGGCGCCGCCGCCGGGCGCGTCGCAGCGGCGTGCGCCGCGCGGGCCGGCGGCGCGAGCTCCTCGAGCGACCAGCGCGGGCGCGCGACGATGCGCGCGGGAACGGCCGGCGCGCGCGCGGCCGCGGCAGGCGGCGTCCGGCACGCGCCGGCATAGGCGATCATCGCGCCGTTGTCCGTACAGAGCGCCGGCTTAGGATAGTGGACGCTGGCGCCGCGGGCGCGTCCCATCTCGGCGAGCGCCGCGCGCAGGCTGCGGTTCGCGCCGACGCCGCCCGCGATGACGAGGCGCGCGAGCCCCGTCGCCTCGAGCGCCGCGCGGCACTTCTCTACGAGCGTCTCCACGACGGCGGCCTGGAAGGAGGCGGCGATGTCTGCGCGCAGCGCGTCCGGCAGCCCCTGCCCCGCGGCCTCCGCCGCAGCCTCGACCGCGAGCCGCACGGCCGTCTTGAGCCCGCTGAAGCTGAGGTCGAGGCCCTGCCGGCGCAGCGGCCGCGGAAAGTCGAAGCGCGCGGGGTCGCCTTCCGCCGCGAGCGCCGCAAGCGCGGGACCGCCGGGGTAAGGCAGCGAGAGCAGCCGCGCGACCTTGTCGAAAGCCTCGCCGGCCGCATCGTCGAGCGTTTCCCCGACGATGCGATAGCGCCCGAGCTCCGCCACCTCGACGAGCTGCGTGTGGCCGCCCGAGACGAGCAGCGCGAGAAACGGAAATGCGGGCGGCTCGGCCTCGAGCATGCTCGCGAGCAGATGGCCCTCCATGTGATGCACGGGCACGGCCGGCACGCCGAGGCCGTAGGCCAAGCCCGCGGCCAGCGTGCCGCCGACCATGAGCGCGCCGACGAGCCCGGGTCCGGCCGTGTAGGCGACGGCGTCGAGCTCGGCCAGCGCACAGCCCGCGCGCTCGAGCACGTCGCGGACCATGGGCGCGAGCCGGGCGATGTGATCGCGTGAGGCGAGCTCGGGGACGACCCCGCCGAAAGGCGCGTGCAGGGCGATCTGGCTCGCGAGCGCTTCCGCGACGATGCCGCGGCCGGTCTCGTAGAGCGCGACGCCCGTCTCGTCGCAGCTGGTTTCGATCCCTAAGACCTTCATTCGATTCCTAAAAGCTTCCTGCGATGCGTCCGTTGACGGCGGAATGCCGGCCGGCCTCCGCGCCGCTGCTCGCCGCTCCCACCGGCGCGGGCGGGCGGGCGCGAGGTCGAGTGCGATCTTTACAGCAATCGGAATCGAAGGCTAATATAGCCGGCTCCGATGTCGGTTTGAGCCGGCAAGAGCATTCCATCAGCGCGAGTACTTAATGCCAAGCGTCCGAGTTAGAGAAAGCGAGCACTTCGATGCGGCCCTGCGCCGCTTCAAGCGCGCCTGCGAGAAGGCCGGTATTTTGACAGAGCTTCGCCGGCGAGAGTATTACGAGAAGCCCACGCAGGAGCGCAAGCGCAAGAAGGCCGCGGCCATCAAGCGGCACCTCAAGCGCAGCTCGCGGACCATGGCACGGCGCGCGCGTCTATACTGATCATCCTCAGCTCTCGGGTCTCGGGTCGATGTCGCTCAAGGGCCGCCTCGAAGACGACATGAAAGCGGCGCTGCGCGCCGGGGACAAGGAGAGGCTTTCCATCCTGCGTCTCGCGCTCGCGGCCGTGAAGCAGCGGGAGGTCGATTCGCGCCAGGCGCTCGATGATGCCGGCGTGCAGGCCGTGCTCGAGCGTCTGATCAAGCAGGGCCGCGATTCCTTGGCTCAGTATCGGGCAGCCGAGCGCGGCGACCTGGCCGCCAAGGAAGAAGCCGAGATCGAGACGCTCCAGGCCTATCTGCCGGAGCCGCTCACCGAAGAGGAGCTCGACGAGCTCATCGCCGAGGCCATCGATTCCACGGGCGCGGCCGGGCCGCAGGACATGGGCCGGGTCATGGGCGTCCTCAAGGCACGCGCTGCCGGCCGAGCCGACATGCGCGAGGTCAACGCTCGCGTCCGGGCCGCGCTCGCCTCCGAATAGAAGGCCCGGGTTTCCCGCCCGCCTTGGGGGGCGGTTCGCCGTCGCTTGGGCAGCACCGAGGCCGAGCATGAGCAAGCGGATTCCGCAGGCGTTCATCGACGAACTTCTCGGCAGAGCCGACATCGTCAACGTCGTGGGCTCGCGCGTCGCCTTGAAGCGCGCCGGCCGCGACTACAAGGGGCTGTGTCCCTTCCATGACGAGAAGACGGCCTCGTTCACGGTGAGTCCGGCCAAAGGCTTCTACCACTGCTTCGGCTGCGGCGCCCACGGCACCGCGCTCGGCTTTCTCATGAGCTACGACAACCTGAGCTTCCCCGAGGCCGCCGAGACGCTGGCCGACATGGTCGGGCTCGAGGTTCCGCGGGAGACGGGCGCGCAGGAGGCGCCGGCCGCGGAGGACGGCCTGCTGGCCGTGCTGCGCGAGGCGGATCAGATCTATCGCCGCGCGCTGCGCGAGTCGCCGGTCGCGGTCGAATATCTCAAGGGCCGCGGCGTCGACGGACACACGGCCGCCCGCTTCGGCATCGGCTATGCCCCCGACGCCTGGGACACGGTCCTGCGTGCGCTCGGCAACGGCGAGCCGCAGGTCGAGAAGCTCATTGAGGCCGGCCTCGTGATCCGCAACGAGCAGGGCCGCTGTTACGACCGGTTCCGGGACCGCATCATGTTTCCGATCCGGGATACGCGCGGCAACGTCATCGGCTTCGGCGGCCGCGTACTCGGCGCCGGCGAGCCGAAGTACTTGAACTCTCCCGAAACGCCGGTGTTCCACAAGGGGCGCGCCCTGTACGGCCTCTACGAGGCGCGCCGGCGCCCGGGCCGGCCCGAGCAGGTGCTCGTCGTCGAGGGCTACCTCAACGTCGCGAGCCTGGCTCAGTACGGCGTCGAGCCGGCCGTCGCGACGCTCGGCACGGCGACGACCGCCGAGCACGTGCGCCGGCTCACGCGCCTCGCGAACCGCGTCGTGTTCTGCTTCGACGGCGACCGCGCCGGGCGCGCGGCCGCCTGGCGGGCGCTCGAGACGGCGCTGCCCGTCGCCGGGGGCAACGTGGAGATCCGGTTCCTGCTGCTGCCGGCCGGCGAGGACCCCGACTCGCTCGTCCGCGCGCGCGGCGCGGACGCCTTCCGCGAGCTGCTCGCGGACGCCCGGCCGCTCTCGGAATTCCTCGTCGGCGAGCTCGCGGCGCAGGTGGACGTGAGCCACGCCGACGGCCGCTCGAGGCTCGTCGCCCTGGCGCACCCGCTGCTCGAACGCTTGCCCCCGGGCGTGTACCGAGAGCTCCTGATCGGGGAACTGGCCGAGCGCGTCGGGATCGAACCCCGACGTTTCGCCGAGCTCGTCGAGCGCTCGGCGCGCCGCCGTGAGGCCCCCGCCGTGGCCGGGCGGGGCGGCGCCGAGCGGGGCGGCCCGGCGCGCGGCCAGGCCCTTGCAGCGGCGCCGGGTTATGGTAACTTTGCGCGCCCGGCGGAGGGCCGATCCGAGACCGGACAGCCGGCCGCCGGCGCGCGGCCGTCGCGGATTCGTTACGCGATCAAGCTGATCCTGCACTACCCCGAGGCCGGACGCGCCGCCGAGCTGCCCGAGGGGCTCGAGGAAGTCGCCCAACCCGGCGCCGAACTGCTCCGACAACTTCTTGAAATCGTGAGGGATAACCCGCATATCACCCGTACGGCCCAGTTGCTCGAGCGGTTCCGCGGCGAACCGGCAGAGCGCCACCTCGTGAGGCTCGCGGCCACGCCGCCGCTGGACGACGAGCCCGAGGCCGTGAAGGTGCTGCACGACAGCCTCGCGCTCATCGTGCAGGACTACGAACGCCGTCGCCGAGGCGAATCGCTGAGAAAAAGGGCGCCGAATCTGAACTAAATCAGGGCTCGCCCTGCCCAAGTACGTGAATTGGACAATAGCTCGGGCGTTCCAAACCGGGTATATTGGAACGTTTGAGTGCTCACCCCACCAGAGGATGCAGGTGTCTATGGATACAGCCGCTCAACCCCAGGAAGATGAACGTCAGTCACAGCTCAAGCTGCTGATCGCCAAGGGTAAGGAACAGGGCTACCTGACCTACGGCGAGGTCAACGATCATCTGCCTAGCGACATCGTCGATCCCGAGCAGATCGAGGATATCGTCAACATGATCAACGACATGGGCATTACGGTGTTCGAGAAGGCGCCGGATGCGGAGTCGCTGCTGCTGTCCGATTCGGCCGTATCCACCGATGACGACGCGGCCGACGAGGCCGCGGCCGCTCTGGCGACGGTGGACAGCGAGTTCGGCCGCACGACGGACCCGGTGCGCATGTACATGCGCGAAATGGGCACGGTCGAGCTGCTCACGCGCGAGGGTGAGATCCGCATCGCGAAGCGCATCGAGGAGGGCCTCGACCAGGTCCGGCGTGCGCTTGCCCAATTCCCCAACACCGTCGATCTCTTGGTCGAGGCGCACGAGCAGGTCGCGCGCGGCGAGGCCCGCCTTCAGGACCTCATCGTCGGCTTCATCGATCCCAACGAGCAGATCGCGGAGCCCAACGGCCGCGCCGCCGCCGTGCAGGAAGACAGCGACTCCGGCAACGACGACGACGATGACGACGATTCGAATTCGCGCGACGCTTCGGGGGACACCGGTCCCGATCCGGAGGAAGTCGCGAAGCGCCTCAAGAAGCTCAAGCGCCTGCACAAGCGCTATATCGAGTGCCTCGTCGCCGGCGGCGTGAGGAACACGGCCACGAAGAAAGCCCTCAAGGCGCTGACGGACGAGTTCATGGAGCTCAAGCTCGCGCCCAAGGTCTTCGAGGTGATGGTCGTGCAGCTGCGCGAGGTCGTGAATGCGATCCGCACGCACGAACGGCAGGTCATGGCGCTTTGCGTGCGCGACGCCGGCATGCCGCGCAAGGACTTCATCGCGAGCTTCCCGAAGAACGAGACGAACCTGACGTGGGTAGAGAAGCACATCCGCGCCAAGCGTAAGCACTCCTCGCAGCTCGCGAAGCTCAAGGACGAGATCGTGCGCGCGCAGAAGCGGCTGCAGAAGCTCGAGCAGGTCGCCTCGCTCTCGATCGGCGACATCAAGGAGATCAACCGGCAGATCTCGCTCGGCGAGGCGCAGGCGCGCCGCGCCAAGAAGGAGATGGTCGAGGCCAACCTGCGTCTCGTGATCTCGATCGCGAAGAAGTACACGAACCGCGGCCTGCAGTTCCTGGACCTGATCCAGGAGGGCAACATCGGCCTCATGAAGGCCGTGGACAAGTTCGAGTACCGGCGCGGCTACAAATTCTCGACGTACGCGACCTGGTGGATTCGGCAGGCCATTACGCGCTCGATCGCGGACCAGGCCCGCACGATCCGCATCCCCGTGCACATGATCGAGACCATCAACAAGCTGAACCGCATCTCGCGGCAGATGCTGCAGGAAATGGGCCGCGAGCCGACGCCCGAGGAGCTCGCACAGCGCATGGAGATGCCCGAGGACAAGGTCCGCAAGGTGCTCAAGATCGCCAAGGAGCCGATCTCGATGGAAACGCCGATCGGCGACGACGAGGATTCGCACCTCGGCGACTTCATCGAGGACACGGCCGTCTCCTCGCCGATCGATTCGGCGACCGAGGAAGGCCTCAAGGAGACGACGCACGCCGTGCTCGCGGGCCTCACGCCGCGCGAGGCCAAGGTGCTGCGCATGCGCTTCGGCATCGACATGAACACGGACCACACGCTCGAGGAAGTCGGCAAGCAGTTCGACGTGACGCGCGAGCGCATCCGCCAGATAGAGGCCAAGGCACTGCGCAAGCTCCGCCACCCCTCGCGCTCTGAGCAGCTGCGCAGCTTCCTCATCGAAGACTAAAAAGGGGTCAGAGCCCTTTATCGAAGACTAAAAAGGGGTCAGAGCCCTTTTTCGAGGCCGGAGTGCCCGGCCGCTCGGTGCGAGCGGCCGAGGCTTCCGGCCTCTTCTGTTTGCGGGGTACGCCCGCTCACTCGAGATTTTCGCCCGCTCGTGCGCGGCGGCCGCGGCGCGGGACGACGCCTCTCAGCCCGTGATCAGCGCATCGAAGCGCTCGATGAGGTGCAGCAACCGCCGCCCCTCCGCGCCCTCGGCATTCATGCACTCCTCGGCGTAAGGCAGGATCGCGCTCGACTCGGGTAGATCCTCGTGGTTGTCGAGAATCCGCCGCATTCTCGGGATCATCTGCCACTGCACCCACTGCTCGAAGGTCAGCGTGTCGTAACAGAACGGCTGGCCGCTCTTCGAGCAATTGCGCGGGCGGCGGCTCCTCGTCCCAATGGTCCGCCTGGCGCAGCGTCGCCTCGAGTCGGTCGATGACGACGCCGAGCGCCTCTCGGCGCGTGTACTCCTCGTAGGGGTTCATCTCTTCGATTCTGACCTCGCGGCCGGCCCAGAAAAAGGGGTCAGAGCCCTTTTCTGCGCGAGAGCACGAACAGGCCCGCGAGCACGAGCCCGGTGCCGGCGACCTGCCATACCGTGATCGTCTCGCCGAGGAAGAACCAGGCAAGCAGAATGGTCGAGATCGGGCCGATCATCGAGGCGAGCGAAGTCGGCCCCGCGCCGATGCGCTCGACGGCCATCATCGTGAAGAACACGGGGACGACCGTGCACAGCGTGCCGTTGATCAGCGACAACCAGTAAACGGGCGCCGGCTGTCGCAGCGCCGCGAGCAGGGGCAGCGCGACGAACTGCACGACGACGGCGGCGGTCGGGACGAGCATCGCGTAGGAGGTCAGCCGGATGGCGCCGAGCCGGCGCGCGAGCTCGCCCTCGAGCGTGTAGAATACGCGGCGTGGGCCTGTAGCTCAGTCGGTTAGAGCAGGGGACTCATCGAAGAGGTGCCTTCGGGGCGAAAGCCTCGAAGTGGACGGGATGAATTCAGGGAAACCGTAGCCCGCGTGCCGGCAACCCTGAGCCAAGCCGGCGGTGCACCGCCGGAAGGTGCAGAGACTACCTGAGAGCTTCAGCGCTCTTAATGACAGGCACGAGCGTCCCGCACCCTCCCGTGCCGCGCCTGCGCGGCGCGCGGGTGAAGAGATAGTCCGCTGCCGCCGGAAACGGCGGGCACAGCGAATCCCTTGGTCGTAGGTTCGAGTCCTACCGGGCCCACCATCCTCTCATCCTCTCATCCTCTCCCCGTCGGAGCCGCCGGGGGCCGGGCTCGGTAACGCGACGACGAGGCGGCCGAGGCGGCTGAAGCTTTTCAAACGGGGCTCGCTCCCCCTCTCAAAGCGTCGCCTTCTGGAAGGCCGGCCGCGCGGCGAGCCGCTCGTAGTAGGCCGTGAGCTTCGGGCAGTCCTCGGGAAGCGCGCCGGCGTGGGCCACGAGATGCAGTGCATAGCCGACGACGATATCGGCGGCCGTGAATTCGTCGTCGTAAAGGTAGTCGTGCTTCGAAAGCGTGTCTTCGAGCGTGCGCGCGTAATGATTGAAGCGGCGCTTGCCCTCCTTGAGCAGGGCGGGATCGCGCTCGGCTTCGGGCAGCGCGAACGTGTGGCGGGCGATCTTCGTTGCCGGACCCATGAGCGTGTCCTCGCCGAAGGCCATCCAGCGAAGGAAGACGCCATATTCGTTCGAGCCGCGCGGCGCCTCGAGCCGGCCGTCGGTATGATGATCGAGCAGGTACTGCACGATCGGGACCGATTCGTACATCGTGACGGCATCGATGACGAGCACGGGCACGCGGCCCTTGCCCGCGATCTGCAGACAATCCGCCGGCTGCAGAGCCTCGACGTCGAAGGGCAGCACCTCGATCTCGTATTCGAGGCCGAGTTCCTCCAACATCCAGTAGACGCGCGTCGAACGGCTTCCTTGGCAGTGATATAGCTTCATCGAGAACAACCCCGGGCGGCTGCGGCCGCTTCGTCCTTCTTCCTCATCGCTGGCTCAGCATGGCGGTCCCGGCTCACGGCAAAGCCCTTGGCCGCCGCGCAGTGGCGGGCACGCGCGGATCTGCCTATGCTGCCGCCGCGACGGCCACTCCGAGCCGGAGGAGGAATGATACATGTCTTCGAGCGGAAAACTGTTCGCGCTGCTCGCCGCCTTGCTGCTCGCGGCCGCGACCGCCATCGGCGCGTGGACGAGCCACGGGCTCGAAAGCGTGCTGGGCGCGCACGCGCTTGCGATCGTCGCCACGGCCGTTCAGTACCAGTACTACCACGGCCTCGGCCTCCTCGCCGTCGCGCTGCTCACCGACCGGATTCCCCGGATTCCGTCCGGCCCGATCCGCGTCGCGGGCTGGCTCATGTTCGCCGGAGCGATCCTCTTTTGCGGCAGCATCTATCTCGTCTACCTGCTCGGCGCCGCGGCGGCCGCGCCTCTGACCCCCGTCGGCGGCTCGACCATGATCGCGAGCTGGCTCGCACTGGCCTATGCCCTGGCCCGGGTGCCCGCCGACACCGTCCCAACGGCCGGCGGACGCGACCGGCCGCCCCGCTCCGGTCAGGATCAGGCCCCGCGGTCCGGGCCGGCCTGACCCGGGCGCGAGCGCTTGCGCAAAGCCGAAGCGCAGATCCTTTCGCACAGCTCGGGAAACGAGATTCCGACCGCCGCTGCGGACCGCGGCAGCAGGCTGGCGCTCGTGAGGCCCGGCAGCGTGTTGACCTCGAGGCACCACAAGCGGCCCTCCTCGTCCATGCGGAAATCCGCACGGCTGTAGCACTCAAGCTTGAGCGCGCGATGCGCCGCGAGCCCGAGAGCCTGCACCTGCTCGGTCTGCGCCCGCGTCAGATCGGCCGGAAAGATCTCCGCTGCGCCGCCGGCCTGATATTTCGATTCGTAGTCGAATATCGTGCCCTTCGCGGGGATGATCTCCCCGACCGCGAGCGCCGCGTCGTCCAGCACGCCGACCGTGAGCTCGCGGCCCGCGACGAAACGCTCCACCATGACTTCGCCGAACTCGGCCGCGGCTTCGATGGCCGCGGGTAGCGCGTCGGGCCGTTCGACGAGCGAGAGCCCGACCGTCGAACCTTCCGCGTTGGGCTTGACGATGACGGGGTAGCCGAGCCGGCGCGCCACCGTCTCGGCGTCGACGGGCGTCATGAGCCACTCGGGCGTCGGAATGCCCGCCGCGAGGAACAGGCGCTTGGAGACGTCCTTGTCCATGCCGAGCGCGCTGCCGAGCCGGCCCGTGCCCGTGTATCTGACGCCCGCGAGATCGAGCACGGCCTGGACAGTGCCGTCCTCACCCGTGCCACCGTGCAGGGCCAGAAACACGAGATCGACTTCGTAGAAATCGAGCCGCTTGATGACGGCGGGCAATCCCGGACCGGCGGCGCGCGCGGGCGGCAGGCTCGCGATGCGGCCCGTCAGCAGCGCCTTCTCCTCGGGCGGCGCGAGCACGCCGCGGGCCGCATCCACGGCGACGACCTCGTGGCCGCGCGAGCGCAGCGCGGCCACGACCTGCCCGGCACTGGCCGCAGAGACGTCGCGCTCCGCGCTGTCGCCGCCGAACAGCACTGCGATCTTCATGAGGACGCTCCCACGCGCGGATTGTACTCGATGCACCCCGCGGATTCGGCCGAGCCTCGCGGGCCGGTAAGAGGCGCGGCGAGCGGACGCGGCGCCCGCGGGTCAACGACGCAAAGGATTCGACGCGCGGATTCGTCGGCCGGTTGCGGATTGGTCGACGAGGCGCGGATTGGATGACGAGGCGCGGATTCGTCAGCGGCGGGCGGAGGCCCGGCGCGGCGGGACGCGCCGCGGATCGGCGAACAAAGCCGCGACCTTGTGCTGCTCGCTCTCGTCGGCCGTCCTGAGCCACTCGACTCCGGCACCGCCGTGCACGGCCACGGGGACGCCCGCACGGAACACCACCTGGCGAAACGCCGCCGCCGGCACGCGCGCCTCGGCCGTCGCGAGCCCCGCGAGATTCAGCGGATCGGCCGCGGAGATTACGACCCAATCGCCCTCGCCGTCCGTGCGCCGCACGCGGCGCAGCCGCTCCACGGCCTCGGGCAGCGCGAACTGCTCGCCGCCGAGGGGCGCGACGAATCTGCCGCCGCGAATCTCGCCGCGCGCCTCGAGACGCCGATAGACGCGCAGCAGCTCGCGCCACGAGGGCGCGAGCGACTCGCGCGCGAGCACGGCGCGGCAGACGACACCGTAGCGCCGCAGCAGACAGTGCGCAGCAAATTCGACGGCCTCGGCCCATCCGTCCGCCTGCGCGCCCGCCGGCGCCGCGGCGCTCGCCGGCGGCGACGCGCACCCGGGCGCGCGCGATGCGATGAGGCTCCAGCGTCCCGCGGCATCGAAACCGTGCCCCGTGCCTCGATGGCGCGCGCGGCCGTGGAAGCCTGTCCGACGGCGCTGCGGCGTCAGCAGCGCCCGGAGGCCATTGAAGGAATCGGCGGTCACGAGGCCGCGCGCGACGAGCTCCCCGAGCGCTTCCTCGACCTGCACGCGCAGGAGTCCCGAGGCCTGCACGAGCTCGACGAAGAACAGCGCCCCATGCCGCCCCAGCACCTGCGCGAGGCGCGCCGCGGGAGACGAAAGGCCGGCCTCGTCCACGCCGTCGGGTTCCTGCTCGCCGCCGCCGAGGGCGCGCCACTCGACGAGCGAAGTCCGCGGCACGACGACGATGGGCGACGCGGCGACCGTGCTCGGCCGTGTGCCCGCGGCCGCGGCGCGGCGCGGGCGCCACCAGACGATCTCGCCGGCCGCGCAGAGCCGGTCGAGCATATCGGCGCCGTAGTCGCCGACGCGCGCGGGCAGCACGTCGCGCTCCCAGCCGGCCGCCGGCAGCGCGCAGCCCTGCAGATCCGCGAGCGCGCCGCGCAGCGCCTCGAGACCCTGGCGCCTCTCGGCGCCGAGCCCTTGCCAGACGAACAGGAAGCGCTGGTACTCCGCGAGCGAGACCGGCTCGATCTCGCTGCGCAGCCGCTTCAGCGTGTAGCGATGGATGCGGGCCAGCAGCCTGCGCTCGCACCACTGCTCGGCGGCCGCGTCCGGCTCGAACCGGCCGCGCATGACGAAGCCCTGCTGCTCGAGCGCGGCGAGCGGCACGGTCATCGCCTCGGCGTCGAGCCCGAGCGGGCGGCCGAGCGCCGCGGCCGTCACCGGACCCAGGCCTTCGAGGCGGCTGCGGACGAGCTCGACGAGCGCCACTTCCGGGTCCGCAACGGCACAGGTCAGGGCGGCCGCCTCGCCGCCGCTCTCCCCCTCGGGAAACGCGAGCTTCAGCTCCGGCAGCCTTTCGGCCGCGGCCCACAGGGGCTCGCCGCCCGCCGCCACGAACGTCCCGGCCCGGCGCGTGGCCGTGAGCGCGGCAAAGTGCCCGGCCCAGCCCGCCTCCGCGCCTTCGGCGACCGTTACGAATCCCAGTGTGACCAGCGCGTCGTGCAGCTCGTCGGGGTCGCGCGCCAGCGGCCAGGCCTCTTCGCGCACCCCGTCGACAGCCGCCGCATCGAG
Organism: uncultured Gammaproteobacteria bacterium; assembly: GCA_963702105.1. GTDB lineage: Bacteria > Pseudomonadota > Gammaproteobacteria > Steroidobacterales > Rariloculaceae > ZC4RG20. The sequence goes on along the minus strand of OY969712.1, from coordinate 5,099,463 downwards.
TCTGCCGAGATCGCCGGCCTGCTCCGGGCTCATGAACCGCCGCGACTGTACGGCCAGCGTGCGCCGCTCCTCCTGCGGCGCATCGTCGAGGAAGGCATAGGGCTTGGCGCCGAGGATCTCCTGCGCAAGCGGTGAGGGACCCGTAAGGTCGCGGCACAGCACGCGCAACTCCGCGCGCTCGAGGCGTCCGAGCACGGCTTCGAGACCCGCCACGTCCATCGCGACGGCGACGCAGTCCGTCATCGTCTGCCGCACGAGAGGATGGTTCGGGATCGCGCGGTCACCGCCGCCGAGATTCTCGGCGCAGGCGAGCTGATCCGGAAACACCGCGGCCATGAGATCCTCGGCGTCGCTGCGCTGAAACTGCGGCGGCGCCTTACGGCCGTTCGTGAAGCGGCGCACGGCGAGGGCCGTCGTCGCGTTCCAGCGCCACTGCGTCGGGAACATCGGCGCGGCCAGCACGGCCTGCTCGAGCACGTCGCGCACGGTCGCGGCCTTGAGATAGTGCGGCACCTCTTCGAGCGCGAAGCTGTGCACGCTGCCGAGCGAGATCACGATCGAATCCTCGAGCGCGGCCGCCTGAAGCTCGAAGTTGAAGCGCCGACAAAAGCGCTTGCGCAGCGCGAGCCCCCAGGCCCGGTTGATGCGCGAGCCGAAGGGCGAATGGATCACGAGGTGAGCGTCGCCCGTCTCGTCGAAGAAGCGCTCGAAGACGATCGTCTCGTGCGTCGGCAGCGAACCGAGCGCGGCCTTCGCGGCCGCGAGATAGTCCGTGAGCTGCTCGGCTGCGCTCGCCGGAAGACTCAGGTTGCTCGCGAGCGCGGCCGCAGTGTCCGCGGGACCGCGCACCTCGAGGGATTCGTCGACGCGCAGGCGCAGCCGCGAGACGGCCGCCGACAGCTCGGCGCTGCGGCCCGGCGCCTCGCCGAACCAGAACGGAATGCTCGGCGGCTGACCCTTCGCATCCTCGACGTAGACCTTGCCGGTCTCGACCTTCCGGATGCGATAGGACGCGTTACCGAGCTGGAAAATATCGCCGGCCATGCTCTCGAACGCGAAGTCCTCGTTGACCGTGCCGATCGGATGCTCTTCGGGCAGCAGCACGACGTCGTAATCGAACTGGTCCGGAATGACGCCGCCGTTCGTGATCGCCGTGAGACGCGCGGCGCGGCGGGGCCGCAGCGTGCGGTTCACGCGGTCGAAATGCAGGTGCGCGCTGCGCCGTCCGCGATGCGTCGTGAAGCCGTCGGCGAGCATGCCGACGACGGCTTCGAAGGTCTCGAGCGGCACATCGGCATAAGGCCACGCACGGCGGAAGCGCGCGTGCAGGGCCTCGAGCGGCCATTCGCGCATCGCGACCTCGCCGACGATCTGCTGGGCCAGCACGTCGAGCGGCGCGCCGCAGGGGCGCATCGCGTCGAGCTCGCCGCGCCCGGCTGCCTCGAGCAGCGCCGTGCACTCGATGAGCTCGTCCCGCGTGAGCGGGAACAGGCGTCCCTTCGGCAGTCGTCCGATGCCGTGGCCCGAACGGCCCACACGCTGCAGGAACGCGGCGATCGCGCGCGGCGAGCCGAGCTGGCAGACGAGATCGATCTCCCCGACGTCGATGCCGAGCTCGAGCGAGGAGGTCGCGACGAGCGCCTTGAGCGAGCCGGCCTTGAGCCGCTGCTCGGCATCGAGGCGATGCTCTTTCGCGAGGCTGCCGTGATGCGAGGTCACGGCCGCCCCGCCGAGCCGCTCGGCCAAGTGCCGCGCGGCGCGCTCGGCCAACCGGCGCGTGTTCACGAACACGAGCGTCGTCGTGTGCGCGCGGATGAGCTCGGCCAGACGGTCGTAGAGCTCCGTCCACACCTCGTTAGCCATGACGGCCTCGAGCGGCGAAGGCGGCAGCTCGAGCGCGAGATCGCGGCCCCGCACGTGGCCTTCGTCAATGATCGTGCAAGCGGCGCCCTGCCCACCCGTGAGGAAATCGGCGACGGCGGAAATCGGCTTCGTCGTCGCCGAGACGCCGACGCGGACAGGCGGCACGGAACAAAGCGCCTCGAGGCGCTCGAGCGAGAGCGCGAGGTGCGCGCCGCGCTTGTTGCCGGCCAGCGCATGGATCTCGTCCACGATGACGGTCCGCACCGCGCCCAGCATGCGGCGGCCCGACTCGGACGTGAGCAGTATGTAGAGCGACTCGGGTGTCGTCACGAGGATGTGCGGCGGCGTCTTGCGCATGCGCGCGCGCTCGCTCTGCGGTGTGTCGCCGGTTCTGACCCAGGCGCGAATCGGCGCGTCCGGCAGTGCCGCCTCGAGCAGCCCGCGGCGGATGCCGGCGAGCGGCGCCTGCAGGTTCTTCTGAATGTCGTTCGAGAGCGCCTTGAGGGGCGAGACGTAGAGCACGCGGGTCTCGTCTGCGAGCGCGCCGTCCTGCGCGAGGCCCACGAGATCGTCGATGACGGCGAGAAAAGCCGCGAGCGTCTTGCCGGAGCCCGTCGGCGCGCTGATCAGGGTCCCGGCACCGCGCTTGATCGCCTCCCAGGCCTTGCGCTGCACGGGCGTGGGCGCCGCAAACTCGCCCTGGAACCAGCCTGCGACGGCCGGATGCAGACTATCCAATCCCATCGTAAAAGCATACGGGAAAAGGCGCCCGGAGGCTCCAGGGGAACGAATCACGCCAGTCTCGAAGCGGCCCACCCATGCAGCCCTCCGCAACGCGGCTCGCCCGAGCGTTCACGAAGAGGCGGGAAACGGCGACCCCGCCGGCGTCAATGGGTCATAAGCGCGGGCCCCGGCCGGCTCACCGCCGCGCAGTCCCGTATAATCGGCCCTTTGACCTTCAAGCGGATCCAGCCCTCATGCGAATGACCCGCGAAGACTTCCTGCGCTGGCCGCACAAAGCCATCACCCTGCTCGGCATGTCCGGCATCGGCAAGACGACCCTGGCCTACAAGCTGCCGCGTTCGAAGTGGTTCCATTATTCGGGCGACTACCGGATCGGCACCAAGTATCTTGCGGAGCCGATCCTCGACAACATCAAGCGGCAGGCCATGCAGGTCGGCTTTCTGCGCGACCTGCTCCGTAACGATTCGATCTACATCGCGAGCAACATCACCGTGCACAACCTCGAGCCGGTCTCGACGTTTCTCGGCAAGATCGGGCGCCGCGACAAGGGCGGACTGCCCGTGGAGGAGTTCAAGAAGCGGCAGCGCCTGCACAGGGAAGCGGAGATCGGCGCGATGCGCGACGTTGCCGACTTCATCGTCAAGGCGCAGGAAATCTATGGGTACGGCCACTTCATCAACGACGCGGGCGGCAGCGTCGTCGAGCTCGACGATCCCGAGACCGAGCGCGTCCTGGCCGACAATACGCTGATTCTCTATCTCAAGGCCGACGCCGAAATGGAGCGGCAGCTCGTGCAGCGGGCCATCGACGATCCGAAGCCGCTCTACTACCAGGAGAGCTTCCTCGACGCCAAGCTCGGCGAGTACCTGGCCGAGACGGGGCTCGCGAGCCCGGACGAGATCGAGCCGGACGAGTTCGTGCGCTGGATCTTTCCCGCACTCGTCGCGCACCGCCGGCCCAAGTACGAGGGCCTCGCGGCCGCGCACGGCTATACCGTGGACGCGCGGCTCGCGGAGCAGATCCGCGGCGAGCGCGATTTCCTGGAGCTCGTCGCAGCGGTGCTCGACTAGCGCTGCACCGGCCTGCGAAGCGACTGGGCTAGGCTGGGCTAGGCTTGGCTTGGCTGGTCCAGGCTAGCCCGCGAACCGCAGCCCGACGGCCCACGCCAGTGCCACGAGCACGACGGCGAGCGTCGCCAGGCTCCGTTGGACCGCCGCGGCCCGCGGCAAGCGCGAGCGCAACCGCGCGAGCACCGCACCGATGCCGAACCCGGACGCGAAGCCCATGAGGTGAGCGAAGACGTTGGTATGCTCGCCTGCCGTGCCCGTGAACGCCAACAGACAGATGCCGGCGAATATCGGCGCGACCCGGGCGCGCCAGGAAGTCTCGCCGCGTTTCTCGAGCCAGGCGCGGGCCGTCAGCAGGCCGAGCGCGGCGAAGACGGCCGTCGAGGCGCCGATCGCGCGATGGTCCGCGGGTTGGAAGGCGGCGTCGAGCAGGTCGCCCAATGCGCCGCCGGCCAGAATCGCCAACCAGCCGAGCCCGAAGCCGAAGTCGCGGCCCACGAAGTAGCCGAAGAATGCGCCGAAGCCGAGATTGCCGAGGAGATGCTCCGCGTTGGCGTGAAGCGTCAGGGCCGTCACTATTCTCCAGAGCTGGCCGTGCATGACGGCGCCGGCATGGAGCTCGCCCGCGCCGAGCCATTCGAGGTCGAACACGTTCTGGCCCGCGCAGAAGCCCGCGACGAGCAAAACCGCCGCGTAGCCCGCGACGCCTATCCAGGCGCCCGGAAACGCCGGTGCCGCGACGGGACGCGGCCGCGGCGGCGCCTTCGCCCGTTCCGCCTTGTAGGCGGCGAGCTCGCCCGCGGCGCGGTCGGCCTGGGCCGCAGGCACGACGAGCAGCCGCTCGTGCAGGCGCCCGGTCACGCGCTCGTGCTCGATGCCTGCGGCGGCGAGAACGAGCGCAAGCTCGGCCGCCTCGCCGGCGCTCTCGCCGCTCCAGACGATGACGCGCGGCTCGCCGGCGGCCGCGGAATCCGAGTTCACGTCGCGCATCGCGTTATTATCGCGCGACGACGACGTGCCGCGCGCGTCGCGCGCGTCGCGACGGAAGAACCGGGAGGGCCTGACCATGAAGGACGAGCTTCACTGCTACCGCTGCGGTGCGGGGCTCGAAGCGCTCTCGCTGCCGCTCGCGCGCCTCGACGAGTGCCCCGCCTGCGGCGCGCAGCTGCACGTGTGCCGCATGTGCGTACATTTCGCGCCTGGCCGTCCGGAAGATTGCGACGAGGACGACGCGCTCGAGGTGCGCGATAAGCGCAGCGCAAACTTCTGCGATTACTTCGTGCCGAGCGCGAGCGCCTACAGCCCGAGGGAGATGCAGGCGGAGGCGGCTGCGCGCGATCGCCTCGCGGCCCTGTTCGGCGAAGCGGACGCCTCGAATCCGCCGCCCTCGGAATCGGCCGCGCCCGAGCGCACTGCGTCGCCCGAAGAGGCCGCGCGCCGGGCTGCCGAGGACCTGTTCAAGAAGTAGGCGCCGCTATTGACATGCCGGCCCGCTGCGCGAGACTGGCGCGCGTGGGAAATACTCGGAGTCGAAGCATGGGGAATCGATGGTTCGCCGCGGGCCTGCTTTGCGCAGCCGCCGCCTTTTCCGCGGGCTGCGCGCACCAGCGGGTCGCGGCACGTCCCGCACCCACCGCACGTCCGGCGCATGCGAACGCGGGCGGCGCGTATCGTCAGGACAAGGTCATGCGCGAGGCCGAAGCGTTCTTCGGTAAGGGGGCGCGCGGCCTCGCCGACGTTGTGAACCGGGTCTTCAAGGACAACGGTCCGCCGGATGCCTACATCAAGGGCGAGGAAGGCGGCGGAGCGCTCGGCGTCGGTCTGCGCTACGGGCATGGGATGCTTTACTACAAGGACGGCACTTCGACCCCGGTCTACTGGCGCGGGCCCTCGCTCGGCATCGACTTCGGCGGCAACGCCTCGAAGACCTTCGTGCTCGTCTACCACCTCCCCAACGTGGCAGCCGTGTTCCAACGCTTCGGCGGCGTCGAGGGCAGCCTTTACTACGTCGGCGGCGTCGGCGTCACCTACAACCGCGCGGACGACATCCTGCTCGCGCCCGTCCGTTTCGGCGTCGGCTGGCGGCAGGGCATCAACGTCGGCTTCCTGCACCTGTCGCCGAACCGCAGCTGGGTCCCGTTCTGACCGGCATGGTCGGGGAGCGCCGCCCTCGCGCAGCCTGGCCGCGGCCCGCGGAGCCCAGCGCCCGCTGCCGCACGGACTTCGGCGCGCTGCTCGAAGTCGTGGCGCGGAGCCGGCGGCTCGTCGCGCTCACGGGGGCGGGCTGCAGCACCGAGTCCGGGATACCGGACTATCGCGACGAGGGCGGCGGCTGGAAGCGGGCGGCGCCGATCATGTATGCGGATTTCGTCGCCGAACCGCGGGTTCGGCAGCGGTACTGGGCGCGCAGCGCACTCGGCTGGCGCCACGTCTGCGCTGCCGAACCCGGCCCCGCGCACCACGCGCTCGCGGCGCTCGCGGCAGCCGGACCGCTCGGCACGGTCATCACGCAGAACGTGGACGAGCTGCACGCACGGGCCGGATCGCGCAACGTCATCGAGCTGCACGGCGGCCTGGGACGAGTCCGCTGCCTCGCCTGCGGGGGGCGGGAACCGCGGGCGGACTTTCAGAACCGGCTCGAGGCCGCGAATCCGGGTTGGACCGCGCAGCTTGCCGCGCCGGCACCCGACGGCGACGCGCTGCTCGAGGCGGCGCACGAGGGCTTCGTCGTTCCGTCGTGTGTCCGCTGCGCAGGCGTGCTCAAACCCGACGTCGTCTTCTTCGGCGAGTCCGTGCCGCGCGAGCGTGTTGCGGAAGCGATGCGGCGCGTGAGCGAGGCCGACACGCTGCTCGTCGCCGGCTCCTCGCTCATGGTGTTCTCGGGCTTCCGATTCGTGCGCGAGGCCGCGCGGCTGGGCCTGCGGATCGCGGCCGTGAACCTCGGCCGGACGCGCGCCGACGATCTGTTCGACGTCAAGATATGCGCGGGCTGCGGATCGACGCTCGAACGCCTTGCGGGCGCGCTGGCAGTGGGCGCAGGCGCCGGTGCGAGGGCGGTTTCGGGACCGTAGCGGACCCGCGACTTCAGACCCGCGACTGCGGGCCCGCGAGTCCGAGCCCGCGCCGAGCGCCCGGACGCCGCCGGCGCTCGAACGCCCTTCGGGAATAGGGGGATCGTGCCGCCGAGTGCGGACGTTGATGCGGCTTACTTCTCGGGGAGACCCTGCGCCGTGCGCCGCGCCTCGACGAGCGAGCGGCGCATGTCGATCGCGATCGTGCGCTCCGACGCGAGGTCGAATGCCCGAACAACGTCCCCGCCGGACACGGCCGGCGGCGCCAGCGCGGGAAGCTCCGTGCTCGTCGTCGCCGCTCGCACGTCCTCGCCGCCCTTGAGCGCGCGAAACTTGCGCTTCCACGAGTCGGCAGCGCGCTTGAGCTCGGCGATCGTGTCGGCGTGACGGTTGATCGAGGCCTCGAGAGACTGGATGACCTGGCGCTTCTCCTCGAGCTGGTCCTCGAGCGCCTGCGCGCGCTCGCCGTCCGCCTGAAGACTCTTGATCAGGCGCTTGCGCGCCTCGAGCTCCGCGCGCATCGACTCGAGCTCGGCCGCGCCTTCTCCGGTATCGGACTCGGCGGCGTCGCGCAGCGCGTCGGCGACTTCACGCAGCCGTTCGACCTCGGCCTCGAGGACCTCTTTGGCGCGCCGCAGCTCGCCGAGCTCGCGGTCCTTGAGGCGCACCTCTCCCCGCAAGCGGTCGGCGGCCTCGGCGTCGCGGCGCAGCACGCGGATGAGCTCAAGCTTGCTGTCGCGCTCGGACTTCAAGCTCTCGAGCTCGACCTCCCTCTCCTGCAACTCGCGGCGCAGCTCGGAGGATTCGGATGCCTCGGTGCGCAGCGTTTCGATGAGCTCGCCCTGACCGTCGACCGTGCGGTTGAGCTTTTCGATCGCCTTGTCGTGCGCGGCCGCCTCGGCGGTCAAGGTCTCCGCAAGCCGCCGCCGCTGCTCGAGTTCTTCGAAGACGCGCCGCACTTCGGCGCCGCAATCCGCGAGCAGCGTTTCCAGACGTTCCCGCGACGCTTCGATCGATGTCGATGATTCCGGCATGGCACTGCCCGACTGCAAGATTTAGCAGGCTAAGTTGCCGGCATCCTCGGACGAATGCGTTGACTTGCGTCACAGCGGTTCGGCCATTCGCGTGTTAACTAAATGACCGTTCGCTCGTAGGCCGCAGGCGTCTGCGGGCGGGGGCGCCGTCGCGGGGCGCCTTGGCGGCGCGTCAGGTCAGCGGAACCGCGCCTGCAAGGCGGCCAGCGCCTCCGCGCCGGGGCAAAGCGCCTCGTACGGCACCTCGTTGAGGGGCGTGCGCGTCGTGCCGCTGACGGCGTGCATGTCGGGCTCCGCCTCGTCGACGTACAGCAGCCCCGTCACGATTTCCCCCTCGCGCTGGCGTGCCTGCAGATATTGGATGGCGCCGCCGCGGTTGCGGAAGTCGTAGGTCTCGTCGACTTTGCGCAGCAGGATGCGGCTGCCGTCGTGGAGCACGACGGGCATCGTCTCGCCCTGGTCGTAGGCCGCCCTGATCTCCTCCCGAGGCGGCACGAAATCCGCCTGAATGACGGGATGAGCGAACTCGCGCGTGTGCGCGTAGCTCTTCGTCGAGGCCTCGTGATCGTTGAACGTCACGCACGGGGAGAGGACGTCGATGAGCGCGAAGCCCTCGTGACGCAGCCCGGCCTTGATGAGCGGCACGAGCTGACCTTTGTCTCCCGAGAAGCTGCGCGCGACGAACGTGCCGCCGAGCGCCAGGGCCGTCTGCACGGGATCGATGGGCGGCTGGCGGTTGACCTCGCCCTTCTTGGCCTTGCTACCCACGTCGGCCGAAGCCGAGAACTGCCCTTTCGTGAGCCCGTAGACACCGTTGTTCTCGATTATGTAGAGCATATCGAGATTACGTCGGATCGCATGCGCGAACTGGCCCAGGCCGATCGAGAGCGAATCCCCGTCGCCCGAAACGCCGATGATGTGAAGCTCGCGGTTCGCTGCCGCCGTCCCCGTGGCGATGGACGGCATGCGGCCGTGCACGGCGTTGAAACCGTGGGACGCGCTGAGGAAGTAGGTCGGCGTCTTCGAGGAGCAGCCGATGCCGCTGACCTTGGCCACGCGGTGCGGCGGAATATCGAGCTCGAAGAACGCCTGCACGATGGCCGAGGTAATCGAGTCGTGGCCGCAGCCCGCGCAGAGCGTGGACATGCCGCCTTCGTAGTCGCGGATGGTGAGCCCGAGCGCATTGCGCCGCAAGCCGCCGTGGACGATCTTGGGTTTTGCGATCGAGGTCATGCCGCCTCTCCTCTGGGATAGGCGCGCTCGATCGATTCGACGATGGTGCGGCAGTCCAGCGGTAAGCCGCCATAGCTCAGAACCGATTCCATGCGTTCCTTGGGGTAGTCCGTCTCGAGGGTGAGCAGGCTCTTGAGCTGCGCGTCGCGGTTCTGGTCGACCACGAAGACGCGGCTGTGCCGCTCGAGGAATTTACGTACCTTTTTGCCGAACGGGAAGGCCCTGATACGGCAGTAATTCACGTGGATGCCTTTGGCGGCGAGCGCATCGAGGGCCTCGAGCACGGCGGGGTCCGAGCTGCCCGTCGCGACGATGCCCCATTCGGCCGCCTTGCGGCTGCGCTTGACGACGGGCTCGGGCACGAGCTCGGCCGCGGTCTCCCATTTCCTGCGCAGCCGGTCGACGACATCCCGATACTCGTTGGAGTCCTCGGTGTAGCGGCCGAACTTGTTGTGGCCCGAGCCGCGCACGAAGTACGCACCGTTCGGATGCACGCCTGGCAGCGTGCGATACGGTATGCCGTCGCCGTCCGGATCGAGATAGCGGTGAAACGCCGGCAGCTCGGCGAGCTGCGCCGCGTCCAGGACCTTGCCGCGATCGGGGCGGTAGCTCGGGTCCCATTCGAGTTCCTTGCACATCCAGTCGTTCATGCCGATGTCGAGGTCCGACAGCACGATGACGGGCGTCTGCAGCCGGTCCGCGAGATCGAAGGCCTCGACCGTGAGCTCGAAGCACTCGCGGGGATCGGCGGGGAACAGCAGCACGTGCCGGGTGTCGCCGTGTGAAGCGTAGGCGGCCATGAGGAGGTCGGACTGCTGGGTGCGCGTGGGCATGCCCGTCGAGGGGCCGACGCGCTGCACGTCGATGATCACGGCGGGCAGCTCGGCGAAATAACCGAAGCCCAGGAACTCGTTCATGAGCGAGAGGCCGGGCCCGCTCGTCGGCGTGAAGGCCCGCGCGCCGTTCCACGTCGCGCCGAGCACCATGCCGATGGCCGCGAGCTCGTCCTCGGCCTGCACGATGCAGAACCGCCGCTCCCCGGTCTCCGGGTCCTTTCGATAGCGTTCGCAGAACGACTTGAACGCGTCCATGACGGAGGTCGAAGGCGTGATCGGGTACCACGCGCCGACCGTCGCACCCGCATACACGCAGCCGAGCGCCGCCGCCGTGTTGCCGTCGATCATGATATGGCCGGCCGTCTTGTCGAGGCGTTTGACGCGCGTCGTCAGCGGGCACTCGAAGTGCTCGAGCGCGTAGGCGTGACCGAGCTCGACGGCCTCCATGTTCACGCCGACGACGGCCGGCTTGCGCGCGAACGTCTCCTCGATGAGCTCGCGCACGACCCCGAGCTCGAGATCGAGCAGGGCGGCCAGGGCGCCTACGTAGGCCATGTTCTTCATGAGCACGCGCGTGCGGGCGTTCGTGAAACGCTCGTTGCATAGCCGCGCAAACGGTATGCCGATGATCCGGATGTCCGAGCGCGCGAGCAGGCGGTCGCGCGGCCAGCTCGAGTCGTACAGCAAGGTGCCGCCCGAGGAGACTTCGGCGAGATCCCGCTCGTAGGTCTGATTGTTCATCGCGACCATGACGTCGACACGTCCTGAGCGGGCGAGATAGCCCTCCTTGCTGACGCGTATCTCGTACCAGGTCGGCAGGCCCTGAATGTTGGACGGGAAGAAGTTTTTGCCCGTGACGGGCACGCCCATACGGAATACGGTTTTCATGAGCAGCGAATTCGCGCTGGCCGATCCCGTCCCGTTGACGTTGGCCAGCTTGATGACGAAATCGTTTACCCGGTACTTCGCGCTCTTTGCCACTGGCCGTCGCTCCCCAAACTCTCCTCGGCGGCGTAAGGAATCACGACCGTCGACTTTTGCATGTCCCATGCGCCCGTCGGGCAGCGCTCGGCGCACAGCCCGCAGTGCACGCAGAGGTTCTCGTCCTTGACCATGACGCGGCCTGTCTGTGCGAGAGGCGACGAGACATAGAGCGGCTGGTCGGGATTCTGACGCGGCACCCGGAGCCTCGCCTCGATGTCCTCCTGGTCTCCGTCGGTCACGATCGTGAGACAGTCGACGGGACAGATGTCGATGCACGCGTCGCATTCGATGCAAAGCTTGGCCGTGAACGCCGTCTGGATGTCGCAGTTGAGGCAGCGCTCGACCTCGGTCGCGAACTGCTCGGCGCTGAAGCCGAGCTCGACCTCTATATCGAGCTTCTTGAAGCGCTTCTTGAGATCGACGTGTGGCATCATGCGGCGGGCCGAAGGATCGAAGCCGTTGCTGTAGCTCCATTCCTGAAGGCCCATCTTCGTGCTCGTGAGATTCACGCCGCGCGCCAGACGCTCGGTCAAGGGCAGGCCGTGGCAATGGCGGTGAATCGATATCGCGGCCTGGTGCCCGTGCTCCACGGCCCAGATGATGTTCTTGGGCCCGAAGGCCGCGTCGCCGCCGAAGAATACGCCCGGGCGGGTCGATTCGAAGGTTACGGGATCGACGACGGGCACATCCCATTTATCGAATTCGACGCCGGCGTCACGCTCGATCCATGGAAACGCGTTCTCCTGCCCGATCGCGAGCACGACGTCGTCGCAGGGCAGGAACACCTCCTCGACGACGCGCTGATCGACGATCCGATCGCGGCCGTCGAGCTCGTACTCGAGCTTCTCGAAACGCATGCCGACGAGTTTGCCGTTCTCGACGACGAATTCCTTCGGCGAGTGGTTCACGACGATCTCGACGCGCTCCTCCTCGGCGTCCTCGAGCTCCCAGTCGGAGGCCTTGAAGAACTGGCGCGGCTTGCGCGCCATGACCTTTACGTCCTCGGCGCCGAGGCGCAGCGAGCTGCGGCAGCAATCCATGGCCGTATTGCCGACGCCGATGATGAGCACGCGTTTACCGACGCGGTCGACGTGCCCGAAAGCGATCGACTCGAGCCAATCGATGCCGATGTGGATTCGCGCCGCCGCTTCTTCGCGGCCGGGCAGGCGCAAATCCTTGCCCTTCGGGGCGCCGCTGCCGACGAAGACGGCGTCGTAGCCCGCCTCCAGCAACGCGTTCAGGCTCTCGATGCGCGTGCCGTAACGCACCTCCGCGCCGAGATCCGTGATGTAGCCGATCTCCTCGTCCAGGACCTCGGCCGGCAGTCTGAAGGCCGGAATGTTCGTGCGCATGAGCCCGCCGGGCTTGTCCAGCGCTTCGAAGATCACGCATTCATAGCCGAGCGGCAGCAGGTCGTTCGCGACCGTCAGCGAGGCGCAGCCGGCGCCGACGAGAGCGACGCGCTTGCCGTTCTTCTCGCTCGCGGGCTGCGGCAGCCGGCCGCGGATGTCGCCGCGGTTGTCCGCCGCGACGCGCTTGAGCCGGCAGATCGCGACGGGCTTCTCTTCGACTCGGCCGCGGCGGCAGGCGGGCTCGCACGGACGGTCGCAGACGCGGCCGAGAATCGCCGGAAACACGTTGGACTTGCGGTTCAGCAGGTAGGCGTCGGCGAACCTGCCCTGCGCCACCAGCCGAATGTACTCGGGCACGTCGGTATGGGCCGGACAGGCCCACTGACAATCTACGACCCGGTGAAAATACTCGGTCTCTTCCGTCTTCGTCGGCTGCATGGCCTATTTGCTTTCAAAGGGACGGCCTTGCTGGACCTGCGATGACGGAGGCTCGAATTCTGGGGACATCGAACTTCTCGACGGCATCCGCCTACGCATCCGTCTAATCAGGGGCGGCCGAAAGTCAGGTGGGTAATCGACCGCGTGCGGCGCAAATGCGCCGGCCGCGGACCGTGTGGGTCGGCCGGGGAACCGGCTTCGCTGCCTGGGATGCTCATGGACTTCCTCGAGACTGGCGCGCCATTTTATAGATCGACCGAGTCATGCTACAAGCCGCGGACGAACCTTGCTGTACGGGCCGGTCCGTAATTCAGGAACCCCGGCCGCCACGTGCCGGTCTACCGAACATGCACAATGGACCGGACTTTCGGATCCTATACACTGCGACGGAGTGCGGAGCGCGTTATGGGAAATAGTGAACACTTCCGGTTCGGGCGCCGTTGGCTCCCTGCCGCCGTGTGTGCGGCTGCCGTGGCCGTTGCGGCCGCGGCCTCGGGGCAGGCAGCCGACGACGACGGTCTTCCCGCCATCACGACCGCCGACACGCAGCCGCTGCCCGTGATCCCCCCCGCGCCGGCCCATGCCGGCGCCGGCAAAGCGCCTCGCGCGGAAGCGGCGGCCGCCGACGCGCTCGAGCACGAGACGCGCGCCGTAGAGAACGCGCCCGTCGCGGGCGGCGGGCTCCCGAGCCCGGACGCGACCGCCGCGCAGGCCCCGTCGGGGGCGGCCCCCACGGCGGCTGGGAATGCGGAGAGCGCCGCGCCGCCCGGGACGACCACGTCAGCCGTGACGACCACGCCCGCCGTGACGACCACGCCCGCCGCGACGACCACGCCCGCCGCGACGACCACGCCCGCCGCGACGACCACGCCCGCCGCGACGACCGCAGAGCTTGGACGGGCCGACGCCGCGGGAACCGTCGAGCCCGCTGAGGCGCCGGCGCCGGGAGACGCGCCGGGAGCCGCCCCCGAGGCCGGCGCCGCGGCCGGAAGCGACCGACTCGAGAACCTCCTCGAGATTCGGCGCCTGACGGACGCGAAACAGTACCTCGAGGCGGTGCCCGTCGGCGAAGCGCTGCTCGCCCAGACGCGGAAGGAATTCGGCGACCGTAGTCTCGAGACGGCCGACGCCTACGTTACGCTCGCGCGAGTGCAGCGCGATGCCGGCCAGCACGACGCTGCCGAGAAGAACTACCTTCAGGCGATCGACACGATCCATGCCGTGGACGGCAACTTCTCCGAGCGCGCCATCGACCCGCTCATCGGCCTCGGCGACAACTACGAGGCGGCCGGCAAGTATCTGGACGCCGTGACCACCTACGACGAGGCGCGCGGCATCACGCGGCGCGTCTACGGCCTTCTCAGCGAAACGCAGGTCCCCATCCTCGACCGCATGACGGCCTCGTTCCTGGCCATGAATAAATACAAGGAAGCCGATAACCAGCAGCTCATGATTTTGCGCCTTGCGCAGCGCAGCCATGCGCCCGGCTCCCCCGAATACCTTCAGGGCGTTTACCACTACGCGGCCTGGCTCCGGCAAAGCGAGCGCTACGACGACGAGCGCAACGAGTACAACGAGGCCATCCACGCGATCCGCGCCAAGCACGGCAAGAACAGCCCGCTGCTCGTCCGGCCGCTCCGCGAGATCGGCAACAGCTTCAGAGCCCAGACGATCCCGGACTCGCGCGGCCTGCAGTCGCTCCAGGCGGCGCTCGAGATCGCGAAATCGCAACCGAAACCCGATCCGCTGGCCGAGGCCGAGGTGCTGCGCGACATCGGCGATTGGCGTGTCGCGTTCTCGAGCACGACCCCGGACCTCAGCGAGTATCGGCAGGCTTGGAAGCTGCTCGGCCAGGTTCCGGACGGGGACGAGCTGCGCGCGGAGTGGTTCTCGGGAGCGGAGGTCGTGCTGCAGCAGCCGGTCGTGTTCGTGGGCCTGGGCAGGGCGGACCCGAGCGAGACCCGAGAGGGCCACGTGGACCTGCAATTCGATGTGGACAAGGACGGCAAGACGATGAACGTCTCCATCCTCGGCTCGGACCCGCCCGGCTTCAGGGACGAGGCCTTCAAACGCATCGTCCGAGACCAACGCTATCGGCCGCTGTTCCTCGACGGCGAGCCGGCGCGCAAGGACCACGTCAAACGGACGTTCGAGTTCCGATATGCGCCGAACAACGACAAGGACAAAGACAAGGATTCTTGAGCGGCTGAGGCCGCTGCACGCTTGTCTGCTCGCGGGCGGCCTCGTCGCCGCGGCGACGGCGGCAGCGCAGCCACGGCCGCCGGCCACGGCGGCGCCGCGCTCGGAAGCGGCCGCCGCTGCCGAGGGCTCGGCCGCTACGCTCGGTGCGGACGCCTCCCCGCGGGCGCTGCGCTCGGCCCGCGACGCGCTCGTCGAGGCCGGCGACTTTCCGGCGGCCCTCGATCCGGCCCGACGCCTCACGCGCTCTGCGGCAGACGCCGCGCCGGAGACGCGCGGCAACGATCTGACGGTGCTCGGCCGCATCGAGACGGAGCTGCGCGATTTCGATGCGGCCGAGCGCACTTACCTCGAGGCCGTCGACGTCATCCGCAAGGCCGAAGGCGAATTCGCCGAAGCGCTCGTCGGCCCCTACGCAGGGCTCGGGCGCAGCTACATCGCGGCCGGCCGCTTCAAGGAAGCCGTCGTCGCGCTGACGCAGGCCCGGTTCATCAGCCGCCGAAACCTCGGTCTCTACAACGTCGCGCAGACGGAGGTCATCGACGATCTCACGACGGCCTATCTCGGCCTCGGCGACACCGTCCAAGCGCTCGGCCTGCAGCGCGAGCGCCTCGAGAACGCCGAACGCACGTTCGGAGCCGAGGACCTGCGAACGCTGCCGTACCGCTACCGGCTCGGCGCCTATTACGACGAGTCGCGCCTGCACTCCGCTGCCCGCGACGAGTACCGGAAGATCTCTGCCCTGGCCGAACGTCAGGGCGATCTCAACGCGCAGCTGCGGGCCCTGAGGCAGCTGGTCTCGGTCGAGCTGCTGCTCGACAGCGGCGACGCGGCCCAACGCAAGCTCAGCGACCTCCTGGCCAAGAGCCCGGCCGCCGACGCGACCGAAAGGGGCCTGAGCCTCGCATCGCTCGGCGACTGGGCGACCGCGCACGAGCAGACCGAGGCGGCGCGCGGCTATTACACCCGGGCATACAGTGTGCTCGGCGCGGCCGGCGCCGAGCCCGAGCGCGTCTTCGGCGCGCCGCGCATGATCGACTTCGTCGCGCCGCTCGACGCCGCCGACCGCGATACGAGGGGCGGCGCCTATCGGCTCGGGACCATCGTCGTCGCCTTCGACGTCTCGGCCGACGGCCGCGCCCGCAACGTGCACACGGCGGAGGCGGACCCGAAAGGCGTGGTCGACGCCGCCTACGAGGCCCGCATCCGCGCCACGCACTTCCGGCCGCGGTTGGCCGACGGCGCACCGGTGGCGACCTCGGGCGTGCAGTTCACGCACGCTTTCCGGTATCCCGCGCCGGACGGCTGAGCGCCATGCGCGCGATGGTCCAGCAATCGGCCGGGGCGCCCCTGCTGCCCAAGGACATTCCAAGACCCGTGCCGGGACCCGGTCAGCTCCTGGTCCAGGTGGAAGCCTGCGCGGTCTGCCGAACGGATCTGCACGTCGTCGACGATGAGCTCCCGAACGTTCCGCGTCCCGTGATTCCGGGTCATCAGGTCGTCGGCCGCGTGGCGGCCGTGCCCGGCGGCGCGGACGGCCCGGACTCGCCGCGGGTCGGCGACCGCGTGGGCGTGCCCTGGCTCGGCCACACGTGCGGGGTCTGCGGGTATTGCGCGAGCGGGCACGAGAACCTGTGCGACGCCGCCCTGTTCACCGGTTACACGTTGCCGGGCGGCTATGCCGAGTACCTCACGGCCGACGCCCGCTTCTGCTTTGCGCTCTCGGAGGCGGCCGAGCCCGCGCGTATCGCGCCGCTGCTCTGTGCGGGCCTCATCGGTTATCGGGCGCTGCGCATGTGCGGCGACGCGCGCCGCGTCGGTCTGTACGGCTTCGGCGCGGCGGCCCATCTCGTGGCACAGGTCATCCGTCATCGCAACGGCGAGTTTTTCGCGTTCACGCGCCCCGGCGACCGCGCGGCCGCCGCCTCGGCCGAAGCCCTGGGCGCGGCCTGGGCCGGCGGCTCCGACGAGGCGCCGCCCGTGCCGCTCGACGCTGCGATCTTATTCGCGCCCGTAGGCCCGCTCGTCCCGACCGCGCTGGCCGCCGTGGTCAAAGGGGGCACCGTCGTCTGCGCGGGCATCCATATGTCCAATATTCCCGAGTTCCCGTATTCGCTGCTGTGGGGCGAGCGGCAAGTCCGCTCGGTGGCCAATCTCACGCGGCAGGACGGCCTCGAATTCCTCGCGCTGGCGGAACGGACCCCGATCGAGACGGACGTGCACCGTTACCCGCTCGAACGCGCCAATCAAGCCCTGACGGACCTGCGGACGGGCGCGTTCACGGGCAGCGCCGTGCTGATGATTTGAAGGCTCCGGACGGCGCCGCGGCCCGCGCCGCACAAAACGGGCTTTTTCAAAGGCCTGCGAGTCGCTAAGCTGGCCCCCTGTACCCATACCGATCGCGCTTATGCACGGCACCGAGATCCTGGCCGTCGTCGATCCGACGGCTTCCGAGCAGCCCGCCCTGGGCCGCGCCGCCGTACTGGCCGAGGCCTTCGGCGCCTCGCTCGAGCTTTTCGTCTGCGATTACGATCAGTACCTTGAGGGCGGACGCCTGTTCGAGTCCGAGGGCCTCGCCAAGGCGCGGCGCAGTCGGCTCGAGCACGATCGCGAGCGGCTCGAGGCGCTGCGCGCGCCGCTGCTCGAGAAGGGCCTCGCGGTCGGCACCGACGTCCGCTGGGACCATCCGCTCGACCGCGGCATCGTGCGCAAGGTCATCGAGGCCGCGCCTCTGCTCGTCGCGAAGGACACTCACCACCACGCCGTCTTGAGGCGCACGCTGCTTTCGAACACGGATTGGAACCTGATCCGCTCCTGCCCGGCGCCGCTCCTGCTCTCGAAGCCGCGGCCCATCGCAAGGGTGCCGACGGTCCTCGCGGCCGTCGATCCCACTCACGAGCACGACAAGCCCGCCGCGCTGGATCGGGCGATCCTCGCGCTCGCCAAGGAGCTCGCAACCGCACTGCACGGCCGTCTGCACGTCGTTCACGCCTTCGATACGGCGCCCGCGATCGCCGCCGCGGCGGCCGCACCCGAGCCCGATGTCGCGCTGCCGACGCTCGAGATCGCCCAAGCCGTCGAGCAGCGCCATCGCGAGGCGCTCGATCGCCTGCTCGCCGACTATCCGGTGCCGGCGGCCCAGGTACATTTCGAAGAGGGGCCCGCCGACGATGTGCTGCTGCGCACGTGCGGGGCGCTCGAAGCGGATTTCGTCGTCATGGGGGCCGTCGCGCGCGGCGCACTGAAGCGCGTATTCATCGGCAGCACGGCCGAGCGCGTCCTGGACCGGCTGCCCTGCGACCTCGTCGTCGTCAAGCCCGTGGACTTCGAGGCGTCTGCGGGCGCATAGCGGCCCGCAGGCGCGGGCCCGCGCTGAATTTTTGTCAAGCCGGGTCCGTCCTCGGCAGGGATGCGCGAGTCTGCGGCGGACCGCTCGGCATCGCGGGGATGAGAAATGGCGTTGAATCGAGTACTGATCATCGACGACGATACCCGGCTGACGGAAATGCTGGCCGAGTACCTGACGCCGGAGGGCCTCGCGGTCAACGCCGTCCCGAACGGCTCGATCGGTCTGCGCGAGGCCCAGACGAACGAGTACGACCTCATCGTTCTCGACGTCATGCTGCCCGGGCTTTCGGGCTTCGAGGTCCTGCGCCAGCTCCGCGAGTCCGGCGCCAACACGCCGGTGCTCATGCTGACGGCCCGCGGCGACGACGTCGACCGTATCGTCGGTCTCGAAATGGGCGCCGACGATTACTTGCCGAAGCCGTTCAATCCGCGGGAGCTCCTCGCCCGCATCAAGGCGATCCTGCGCCGGACGGCCGAAGACGCCGAAGAAGAGGTCTCCGAGCTCACGGTGGGGCCCCTGCGGGCGCAGCTGCAGCGCCGCGAGGCCTGGCTCGACGGGCAGCTGCTGCGCCTCACGAATGCCGAATTCGTGATCCTCGCGACGCTCATGCGCTCGGCCGGCGAGGTCGTCTCGCGCGAGACGCTGACCCGCACGGCACTCGGCCGGCGCCTGCTGCCGGACGATCGCAGCCTCGACACCCACATCAGCAATCTGCGCAAAAAGCTTGTCCAAGAGAGCGGCGAGGAACGGCTGCAGATCCGCAGCGTGCGCGGCAGCGGCTACGTGCTCGTGCCGCCGCCCGAATGAGGTGACATGCGCCTATTCTGGAAAATTTTCGTCTCCTTCGGCATCGCGATGACGGCGACGATCGCGGCGACCGTCTTCGTGAGCTTCCGGCTCGCCGAGCGGGCCTTCGATCAGCTCAACGTCGAGGGCCGGGAGCGCATCATCCAACAGGCCGCGGAGGAGCTACACAGCGGCGGCGAGTTCCGGCTCAAGGTCTGGCTGTTCAAGCACCCGCGCCCGGCGCCCGGCACCGTGCTGCTCGTGCTCGACGAGAACGGCAACGAGTTGCTCGGCCGCGCGTTGCCGGGCGCCATGCTGCAGCTGCTGCGCACCAAGCCGTTTCGGCGCTTCGAGCGCCCGCCGAACGTGCTGCCGATGCAGCTCACGACGCGGCTCACGGGCGCCGACGGCCGGCAGTATCGGCTGCTGTTCGTGCCCGCGCCGATCACGTTCCTCGGCATCATCACGTGGCCGGGCACGAAGCCCGCCGTGCTCACGATCGGCGCGATCGCCGCCGCCCTGACGTTGCTCGCCCTCGCCGTCTACCTTTCCTCACCCATCGTCCGCCTGCAGAAGGCGACCCGGGCCCTCGCCGCGGGGGCGCTCGAGACGCGCGTCGGCAGCCCGTCCAATCGACGCAAGGACGAGGTCGGCCAGCTCGCGCGCGACTTCGACGCGATGGCGGAGAGGCTGCAGGCCCTCGTGACCGACAAAGAGGGTCTGCTGCGCGACGTCTCGCACGAGTTCCGCTCGCCGCTCGCGCGCATCCGCGTCGCGCTGGCGCTCGCCGAGCGTCGTGCCGGCGCGGCCGCGCAGTGCGACCTCGACCGCATCGAGCAGGAGGTCGAGCGGCTCGACACGCTCGTCGGCCAGGTCATGACGTTGGCCCGCCTCAGGGCCGAGCCCGCCGTGGCCCGCAAGCCCGTGGTCCTCGACGAGCTCATCGGCGGCATTATCGCGGACGCCCGCTTCGAGCACCCGGAAGCGCAGATCGGTTACGAGGCCGAGCCCGTCCCGACGATTCTCGGCGATCCCGACGGGCTCAAGAGTGCGGTCGAAAACGTCGTCCGCAACGCCCTCGCCCATGCGGCCTCCGGCCATTGCGT
This sequence comes from uncultured Gammaproteobacteria bacterium, assembly GCA_963702105.1. GTDB lineage: Bacteria > Pseudomonadota > Gammaproteobacteria > Steroidobacterales > Rariloculaceae > ZC4RG20. Next base: position 5,079,401 of record OY969712.1, on the reverse strand, counting down.
CGAGGTCAAGCTCGCCCGCAACCCGGGCGGCATCGCGATCCGCGTTCTCGACCGCGGCCCCGGCGTGCCGGAGCACGACCTGCGACGCATCTTCGAGCCGTTCTTCCGGGTGGACGACAGCCGCGACCACCGCACGGACGGACGCGGCATCGGTCTCGCGATCACGGCCCGCGTCATGGAGCTGCACGGCGGGCACGTCACTGCGCGGAATCGCGCCGGGGGCGGCCTCGAAATCGAGCTGGCGCTGCCGCTCGAAACGGAACCGGCGTAACGGGCGTCACGCCGTCACGGCGTAAGACGTTCTATCGGGGTCCCGGGCGCGCGCACGCACAGGCCCTCCAGGGACACGGCTACTCGCAAGGAGGCGCCTGGCACGAAGCTGGCACGAAGGCGCCAACCGACAGCCACGCAGGAAGGCTACAGCGTGTACCCCCGCTCCTCGTGCATCGCGATATCGAGCCCCTCGGTCTCCTGCTCCGGCGTCACGCGCAGCCCGAGAACCGCATCCAGCACCCTCAGGATTACGAACGACGCGAGCCCGGACCAGATTGCGGTGGCGGCCATGCCGAGTGCCTGAACCCAAAGCTGGCGCCCGATGCCGACGCCGGCTTCGAAACCGACGCCGCCGAGCGCGGCCGAGGAGAACACGGCCGTCAGCAGCAGGCCGAGCGCGCCGCCGACTCCGTGCACGGGGAAAACGTCGAGGGAATCGTCAATCTTGAGGCGCCGCTTCACGAGCTGCGTCGCGAAGAAGCAGACCACGCCCGCGACGAAGCCGATGACGAGCGCGGCCCCGGGGCCGACGTAGCCCGAGGCCGGCGTGATGGTCCCGAGCCCGGCGACCATGCCCGTCACGATGCCGAGCACGCTCGGCTTGCGGAACCTGATCCACTCCATCGTCATCCATGCGAGCGCACCGGCCGCGGCGCTCGAATGCGTGACGAGCAGCGCCATACCGGCAGCGCCGTCGGCGGCCAACGCGCTGCCGCCATTGAAACCGTACCAGCCCACCCAGAGCATGGAGGCGCCGGTCACGGTCATCGTGAGGTTGTGGGGCGGCATGGCCGTCGTCGGGAATCCCTGCCGGCGCCCGACGACGAGCGCCGCCACGAGCGCGGCGACGCCTGCGTTGACATGCACGACCGCGCCGCCCGCGAAGTCGCGGAAGCCCAGCTGGGCCAGCCAGCCCCCGCCCCAGACCCAGTGCGTGACGGGGAGGTAGACGAACACGAACCAGAGGACCGAGAACCAGAGCATGGCGGAGAAACGCATACGCTCGGCGAAGCCGCCGACGATGAGTGCCGGGGTGATGACCGCGAACGTGAGCTGGAACATCACGAAGACCGACTCCGGTACGCGTCCGTGCAGCGCGTTCGTCACGACGCCCGCGAGCCAGGCCTTCGACCAACCGGCGACGAGCCACGTCGAGCCGCCCTGCCCGAAAGCGAGGCTGTAACCGAAGGCGATCCAGAGGACCGAAACGGTGCAGCAGATCGCGAAGCACTGCATGAGCACCGAGAGTACGTTGCGGCTGCGCACCAGTCCGCCGTAGAACAAGGCCAGGCCTGGCAGGGTCATGAACAGCACGAGCGCCGTCGCGGTCAAGAGCCAGGCCGTATCACCGCTGTCGGCCGTCTGCGCCAATGCCAAGGCCGGCCACGCCCCAAGCGCCGCGGCCGCAATCGCGGTCCTCTTCACGAGCCCCCCTTAAGACACGCACTGGGCGCCGCCTCGCGGCGGCGCGAGTTTCAAATGGCCTGGTCGCCCGTCTCGCCCGTTCTGATTCGGTAAACCTGGTCGAGATCGGTCACGAAAATCTTGCCGTCGCCGACTTTGCCGGTCCGCGCGGAATCGATCATCGCCTCGATGACCTGCTCGGCGAGCTCGTCCGCAACGGCGACCTCTATCTTGACCTTGGGCAGGAAATCCACGACGTATTCGGCGCCCCTGTAGAGTTCCGTGTGCCCGCGCTGGCGGCCGAAGCCCTTGACCTCCGTCACGGTCATGCCCTGAATGCCGACCTCGGCAAGCGCGTTGCGTACGTCGTCGAGGCGAAACGGTTTGATGACCGCGGTGATCAGCTTCATGGAGCTCCCCTAGGCTGCCTGGCTCACGGCGCGCCCTCTCGAGGCCGGCGGAGGGGGACCGCGCCGCGGTCATTGTAGCGGAGTCGCACGAGCCGTGGCAGGCGCCGGATCGTCCACGGTCGCCGGCGACCGGCAGCGCTGCCCCGGCAGCCGTCTGCACATGCCTCGGCAGCCCTCAGTACCCTCGGTACCCTCGGTACCCTCAGTAGATGCGGAAGCCGCCGTGGCGCCGCCGAATGCGCGCATCGAGCCACCACCAGCCGGCGACGAAGCCGGCCAGCAGCGTAAGACCGAGCGCCGCCGCCACCCAGGGCAGGGGCAGGCTGTACCGGTAGCCGTCCAGCCGGGCTTCGTAGTCGCGGTTCTGCTTTTCGAGGCGCGCGAGGCGAGTGCCGGCCGTTGCGGCGGCCTCCTGGGCGGCGGCGTCCTGCTCCTTGAGGCGCGCGAGGGCCTGCTCGGCCTTCTCGCGGCCGGCCTGCGCAACGTTCAAGGCCTGGCTGAGGTCGGCCTTCTCGGCTTCGACCTCGGTAAGCCGGGCGCGCGCGGGCTTCTCGGTCACGAGAAACACCGCCTTGACCCAGCCTTGACGACCGTCGCCGAGGCGCACGAGTGCGTAGTTGCCGTTGCGCTGCACGATCTCGACGGCGTCCCCGCTCGAGAGGTTGTCGAACGGCGTTCCGCTGCCATCCGCGCTCTTGTATAAGCCGAGCCTCAGCATGTCCGTCACGTAGGCCGTGTCGGCAGCGGCCGCGGCGGCGAAGACGGCAGACGCGAGGCCGGCGCAGGCCGCGACGATGGGAAAGACCCTTCGCACGGTGGGTCTCGATCTCGATCGATCGGGCAGCCCCGGGGTGCCGGAGCGGCACGAGCGGCCCGATGCGGACGAGCGCACGTGCGGTGCCGTTACTGTCCGCCGGCGAGGTAGCGGGCCGCCGCGTCTTCTTTCGGCACGACCTTGAGCGGTCCGCTGCGCTCGGCCGCGCGCAGCGCCTCGGCGTAGAGGCCCACGATGGTCTCGGCGTGCCCGGTGGCCTCGGCAAACGACATTTTCTGCACCGTGATCTTAATGCTGCTTTCCTTCCCGACGGGGCCCGAACGATGCATGGCTTCGTCGAGCTCCGCATATGCCCCCCGGAGAGAGGGCGGGAGGTCGCTTTCGCGCAGACCGTCGAGATGCTCCGCGTAGGCCTGGACCAGGCGCTGCTTGACCGGACCGTCTCCGACCAATCGACGCACGGCCGCTTCCATTTTCTCGGCGAGGTAGGTCATGTTCCCGGCTTCATTCGTCGATTACGGACCGCGGCTCGGGTGATCGGCGCACGCGAGCAGGCGGATTCGCGGGTGTATAGCAGATTTTGCGAAGAGCCGGCAAGCGGACAGTTCCGGTCTAGACAGGACGCTCCGCGGTCGGCCTCGAAATGCCGTATTTCTTCATTCGATCTGCGAAGGTCGTCGCCTTGATTCCGACGAGCTTCGCGGCGCCGTCCGGTCCCGAGACGCGCCAGTTGGTCAGGCGCAGCGCGGCCAGCATGTTGTTCTTCTCGAGACGGCGCAGCTCCGCTTCGGTCAGCACCCTCTCGCCGTTGCCCTCGTGGGTCGCCTCGGCCGGCGTTTCGCCGGCGGCTGCGAGAATGTCCGCCATCGCGAGATCGAGCCGCAGCACCTTGCCGCGAGAGAGGATGACGGCGCGCTCGATGACGTTCTTGAGCTCGCGGATGTTGCCCGGCCATTCGTAGCGCTTCAGCAGCACGGCCTGCTGGCGCGAGAGCGTGAGCGGGGGATGGCCGAATTCCTGGCACGTCCGCTCGAGGAAGTGGCTCGCGAGCTGCACGACGTCGTCGCCGCGCTCGCGCAGCGGCGGTACGTCGATGGGGAACACGCTGAGGCGGTAGTAGAGATCCTCCCTGAACCGCCCGGCATCGACGGCGCGCTCGAGGTCGCGGTTGGTCGCGGCGATGACGCGGACGTCCACCGAATGGGTCCGGTCGTCGCCGACGCGCTCGTATTCGCTCTCCTGCAGGACGCGCAGCAGTTTGCTCTGAAGGTCTAGCGGTATCTCGCCGACCTCGTCGAGAAAGATCGTGCCGCCGTCGGCCAGCTGGAAGCGGCCCACGCGGTCGCGATGGGCGCCCGTGAACGCGCCCTTCACGTGGCCGAAGAACTCGCTCTCGAACAGCTCGTGCGGAATCGACGCGCAGTTGACCTTGACGAGCGGGCCGTTGCTGCGCGGGCTGCGGGCGTGCAGCACGTGAGCCACGAGCTCCTTGCCGACGCCCGATTCGCCCTGGATCAGGACGCTGGCGGAGGTCTGCGCGACGGCCTCGAGGCGCGCGAGCATTTTCTTCAGCGACGGGCTCTCGCCGATGATCCGGCCGAAGTTCATCGAGACCTGCACTTCCTCGCGGAGGTAGTCGCGCTCGCGCTCGAGCTCCTCCCGAAGGCGAGCGTTCTCCTCGAAGGCGGCCCGCAGCTGGCGCTCGGCCTGATTGCGCTCGGTCACGTCCTTGGCGGCGACGAGCAGCGCGACGACTTCCCCCTGCTCGTTGCGGTCCGGGCGTGCGGACAGCAGCACTTCGATGATCTCGCCGTTCTTCGTCAACAGGCGCCTAGGCTCGTTCTCCATCTCGCCGTGGGCGATGAGCGCCTCGAGGCGCCCGCCCTGCAGCTCGGCCCTGGACTCCTCGGCCATGAAATCGGTGATGAGCCGGCCCAGCACTTCCTCGCGCCGGTAGCCGAGCTTGGCGAGCCAGCGGTCGCTGACGTGAATCACGCGTCCGCGGGCATCGACGGTGTGCAGCATCGCGGGCGTCGCCCGGTATAGGTCCCGATAGTGCTGCTCGAGACGCGTCTGCTGCCTGACCTCCGTGTAGACGGCCACCGTGCGCAGGTAGTCGCCTTCGGCGCCGCGCTCCACGATCGCGCTGGCGAGGCAGTCGACGCGCTCTCCCGACTTCGTCGCGAGGTCTACGGGGACGTTCTCGAGGCGGCCAGTGCGCCGCAGCAGCGGCAAATACTCCTCGACAATGCGCCGCGCCGATTCTTCGCTGCCGAAATCCTGCGGGCGCTTCTGGCGCAGATGCTGGCGGGTATAGCCGAAGCGTTTGAGCCAGGCATCGCTGGCGTCGAGAAAGTAGCCATCCTCGTCGAGCGAGACGATGAGCGCAGGGCTCTTTCGGAAAAGCCATTGGTACCGATCGGCAAGCGACATGGCGAAAATTTACGAGATTCCGTATATCAAGTCAACGGAAATTCGTTAATGCACGGAATTCCGTAATCCTGGTATTTTGTAAGCGATTGATTTTTCTATGCCTTGAAATTGGCACGCCGCGTGCATATAGAGGCGCGTGACAGGGAGCGATGCAAGTTTAGGGGTTTTCGGAGTTTCGTGAAAGAAAGGATGCGAACAATGGTAACGCGAAAACTGCTGACAGCCGGGCTCATCGTCATGGCCGCGACCTGGACGTTCGCGGGCCAGCGTGCGGAGGCCGGCGAGGAGGTCGTCGTCGAAGGGTCGCAGGCCGCGACCGTGGCGGCGGTACAGAGGGAATACTTTCGGTCGGAAATGAACGAATTCGTTCGGTCTTTTCACGACCAGATCAAGGGTAAGCTCAACGACGACCTCAAGGAGTTGTTGACGCCCAAGGTCAAGATCGCGCAGAGCGAGGATCGAATCCGCGGTTAGCGGTGTTGTCAGACGGCCGCCACCCCCTCCCCCATGGTGGCCGTCGGCCGAGCCGGAAGGCCGTTGTAAGGGGGCCGGGTTTTTCCCGGCATCGAACAGGGACTTGTTCTTCAGAATCAGAAGATAAGGACGTTCGAACCCGGCCCCCGTTTTTTTCTTCCTAAGGTCCCGCGTCCGGCGCCGGCCCTGCGTCCTTCTGCAGCGCCTGGGCCAGAAACGCAACGGTCTTGTGCCAGGCGTCGGCCGCCGCGAGCGGATCGTAATCCCGCGTTCCCGCATCGGCGAATGCCCGTTGCGCCGCGGGGTAGACTTTCACCTCGGCCGGCTTACCGAGCTTATGCAACGCCGCGCCGAAGCCCTCCACCGTGTTATCCGCCACCGCGGGATCGAGACCGCCGAAGAACGCGAGCACCGGCATGTCCAGAGCCGCGAGCCTTTCGGCGTCCACCGCCCCGACCCTGCCGTAATAGATCACGGCTGCGTCGAGCTCCTCCGGGAGGAGCAGGGCCGTCTCGAGCGCCCAGGTACCGCCGAAATCCCAGCCGATGGCCCCGATGCGCGGCGCCATGGCATAGCGTTCGAGGAACTCGTAGGCCTGGCGGAGATTCCTGCGCGCCGCGGCCGGATCGGCGGTCACGCGTTGGGCCAGTGCGGCGGCGGAGGCCGCGTCGGTGCCCACTCGGCCGCCGTAGAGATCGACGGCCAGCACCACGTACCCGAAGGCCGCGAGCCGCCGGGCGGTCTCCTTGACGCCGTCGGTGAGCCCGAAGCGCTCGTGAATGAGGATCAGGCCGGGCAACGGCTCCGCCGCGTCCTTGGGCAGCGCCACGAAACCCATGAGGTTGCTGTCCTTGGACTCGCCATAGGCGAGCCGCTGCTCGAGCACGGCGGCGGCCGCCCGCGGCGCGGCGACGCTGGGCGCGGCCGCGGCCGCACGCAGCGGTGCGGTCGGGGGGCGCGCAGCCCCCTGCGATGCGGCACCGTAGGCCGCGCCGCGTGGCGAGCCTCCAGCCGGAGCGGCCTGCCGCGGGCCGCCGCAGCCGGTTGCCGCCAGCGCCGCCACCGCGACGCAGGCGAGGTAACGATGCATTATTGAACCTCGGCCCTCGAGAATCCCGCCCGAAGTCGAGCACGCCCGGTCCGCGCGGGCAAGGAACTGCGTCGGCTTCTCCTGCCTCCGCCGGCGGGGGCTCAGAGCGGCGCGAACGTGAGCGCCCGACCGCGCGGCTCGGCCGCGAGCCGGCCGTCGCGGTAGACGGGCACGCCGTTCAGGATCGTCATGAAGACGGATGAGTGCAGCGTCGAGCCCTCCAGCGGCGACCAGCCGCATTTGTAGAGGATCTGCGCCCGATCGACGCGCGTCTCGCGCTCGAGATCGACGACGGCGAGGTCCGCTAGATAACCCTCGCGAACGAACCCGCGGTCCACGATGCCGAACAGCCTCGCGGGGTTGTGCGCCGCCTTTTCGACGATGGCAGGCAGGCTGAACAGGCCCTGCTCGTGCTGCTCGAGCAGCATGAGCAGCGAGTGCTGGACGAGCGGCAGGCCCGAGGGCGCCTGAAAATACGGCGAGGACTTTTCCGCGAGCGTGTGCGGCGCGTGGTCCGTGGCGATGACGTCGATCGAGTCCTCGACGACGCCCATCACGAGCGCCTCACGGTCGGCCGGCGTCTTGATGGCAGGGTTGCACTTGATCAGCGTGCCGAGATCGCGATAGCTCGTCTCGTCGAACCAAAGGTGATGCACGCAGACTTCGGCCGTGATCTTCTTCCCCTCGATAGGGCCGCGGTCGAACAGCTCGAGCTCGCGACCGGTCGTGAGGTGGAGCACGTGCAGGCGCGTCCCGTGCCGCCGCGCGAGGCCCACCGCGAGCGACGAGGACTTGTAGCAGGCCTCGGCGGAGCGGATTTTCGGATGTGCCTCCATGGGCACGTCCTCACCGTAGCGCGCGCGGTACTCGGCCTCCGCCGCACGGATCATCGGCGTGTCCTCGCAATGCGTCGCTACGGGCAACGGCGCCTCGGCGAAGATCGCCTCGAGCGCGGCCGGATCGTCGACGAGCATGTTCCCCGTCGAGGCGCCCATGAAGACTTTGATGCCGCAGGCATCGGCCCGCGTCACGCGCTTGATCTCTTCGATGTTCGTATTCGTCGCCCCGAGGTAGAACCCGTAGTTGGCGAAGCTCGCGCCGGCCGCGCGCTCGCGCTTGGCCGCGAGCGCGGCGCGGTCCACGGTCGGAGGCGAGGTATTCGGCATGTCGAGAAAGCTCGTGACGCCGCCGCAGATCGCGGCCCGCGACTCGCTCTCGATGGTCGCCTTGTGCCCGAGGCCGGGCTCGCGGAAATGCACCTGGTCGTCGATCAGCCCCGGCAGCACGTAACGGCCCTCGAGATCGACGACTTCGGCGCCCTCCCCCGGCAGCGCGGAGCCGACACGCTCGATGCGCTCGCCGGCGATCAGCACGTCCGCCTCGACGATACGCCCCTCGTTGACGACCCGACCGTTGACCAACAGTAGCTTCTTCACTCGCTGCTCCTTTCGCCTTTCCGTTGCCGTGCTTCGATTATCCTGCGGCGCTCACCGTGCCGCCCGCGAGTCGGTCGTCGGGCGATCCGCGCGCTGCCGTTCCGCGTCCCGCGCGCCCGTCGAAATTCAAAACGCGGCGCCCGAGCTCCGAACATTACATGATCGTCATGAATGCCCCGCAACCCGTGCGCAGCGGCGTAGAATTCCGCCTCGCCCGCCGTCCCTGGCCGAGCCCCTACCGGGGCGCGCGCGACGCCTGCCGGCACGCCGCTCGCCCCACGGGTGCGGTTGAAACGATAAAGGGCTGTATGCAGAATGAAGCGCCGCTGCGCCGGCGCTTCCCGCGCAAACCAACCTCTCGCAGGGCAGAAAATGATCGAGTGTCAAGATCTGACGAAGCTGTACGGCCCGCTTCGGGCCGTCGACCATGTGAGCTTCCAGGTACACCCCGGCGAAGTGCTCGGGTTTCTGGGTCCCAACGGGGCCGGCAAGACGACGACGATGCGCATCATCGCGGGCTTTCTGGCCCCGACCGAAGGCCGCGTGCTCGTCTGCGGTCACGACGTCGAGACCGAGGCTATGGAAGCGAAACGCCGCATCGGCTATCTGCCGGAGAGCGGCGCCGGCTACCCCGAGATGACGCCGCGCTCGTTTCTCGAGTTCATCGCCGACGCCCGCGGGATGGCGCCGCAGACGCGCCGCAAGCGGCTCGACGAGGTCTTCGGCCTGCTGCATCTCGACCGCGTCGTCGACCAGAATATCGATACGCTTTCGAAAGGCTACAAGCGCCGCGTGGGGCTCGCTCAAGCCATCCTGCACGACCCCGACGTGCTGCTGCTCGACGAGCCGACGGACGGTCTCGACCCCAACCAGAAGCACGAGGTGCGGCAGCTCATCCGCGGCATGTCCGCAAACAAGATCGTCGTGATCTCGACGCATCTGCTCGAGGAGGTCGACGCGATCTGCAGCCGCGCCGTCGTCATCGCGCACGGCAAGATAGTCGCGGACGACACGCCGGCCGGACTCGAGGCGCGCTCGAAGTTCCACAACGCCGTCACGTTCCGGCTGGCCGAAGGCGCGGACCCCGCGGCCGCGCGGCGCGCGGTCGCCTCGCTGCCCGAGGTCGCGGAAACGGATTTCGACGCCGCTACGGGACGCATCACGGCGTTTCCGGCCCCGGGCAAGCTGCCGTTGTCGCCGATTCACCGCCTGGCCGACCAGAACGGGTGGAATCTGACCGAGCTCGAGCTCGAATCGGGCCGGCTCGACGAAGTCTTCAGGACGATCACCGGAGGAGCCAGCGCATGAACGGAACACTCGCAGTCATGCGCCGCGAGCTGCGCAGCTATTTCGCGACGCCGGTCGCCTACGTGTTCATCGTGGTCTTTCTGATCCTCGCGAGCGCGGCGACCTTCTATCTCGGGGACTTCTACAACCGCGGCCAGGCGGACCTCGAGCCCTTCTTCACGTTTCACCCCTGGCTGTTTCTCTTTCTCGGCCCGGCGCTCAGCATGCGCTTGTGGGCTGAGGAGCGGAAATCGGGAAGCATCGAGCTTCTCATGACGCTGCCGATCGAGCCGTGGCAGGCCGTCGTCGGCAAGTTCCTGGCGGCCTGGATCTTCATCGCGCTGGCCGTGGCGCTGACGTTCCCGATGTGGATCACCGTCAACTATCTCGGCTCGCCGGACAACGGTGTCATCTTCGCGGCCTACGTCGGCAGCATCCTCGTGGCGGGCGGTTTCCTCGCCGTCGGGTCCTGCTTCTCGGCGCTGACCAAAAATCAGGTCATTGCGTTCGTGATCTCGTTTGTGGCCTGTCTGCTGCTGCTGCTCGCCGGCTACTCCCTCGTGCTCGACGTCTTTACGGGCTGGGCGCCTCAGGCGGTCGTCGACGCAATCGCGAGCCTGAGCTTCCTCACGCACTTCGACGCGATCAGCAAGGGCGTCATCGATGTCCGCGATCTCGTCTACTTCGCCCTGCTGATCGGCGCCTCGCTCTTTGCGACGACGATCATTCTTCAGCTCAAGAAGGCGGACTGACCCATGAATGCGGCACAACGTAACAGGATCGGCTATTCGACCCTCATCCTGCTCGGGCTCGTGTTCGTCGCGGCCGTCATGGCGAGCAACACGCTGCTGCGCGGGCTCAGGATCGATCTGACGCAGAACAAGATCTACACTCTGTCGGCCGGCACCAAGAAGGTCCTTCACGATATCGACGAGCCGGTCAACCTCTACTTCTTCTATTCGGACAAGGAAGCCAAAAACGCTTATCTGCGGGCCTACGCGACGCGTGTGCACGAGATGCTCGACGAGTTCGCGGCCAACTCCGACGGCAAGCTCAAGGTCAAGGTCATCGATCCCGAGCCGTTCTCCGACGACGAGGACCGCGCCACGCAACTCGGTCTGCAGGCCGTAAACCTCGGAGGCGCCGAGGATCAGAAGGTGTTCTTCGGTGTGGCCGGCACGAACAGCGTCGGCGATACGCAAAAGATCCCGTTCCTGCAGCCCGACAAAGAAGCGTTCCTCGAGTACGACCTCGCGCACCTCGTCTACGGCCTCGCGCATCCGAAGAAGCCCGTCGTCGCGCTGCTCAGCGGCGTCCCGATGGCGGGAGGCTACGACGCGCGCAGCCAGCGCGTGACGATGCCCTGGACGATCATGACCGAGGTGCGCCAGCTCTTCGACGTGCGGACGCTGCCGAAGAGCGTCAGCAAGATCGACCCCGACGTCGACGTGCTCTGGATCGTCCACCCCAAAGACCTCGACGACAAGACGCTCTACGCGATCGATCAATTCGTGCTCCGGGGCGGCCGGGCCCTCGTATTCGTCGATCCGCTGGCGGAGATCGCCTCGCCAGGGCCCCAGGCCGGCATCGCGGGGATCGGCGCGGCCAGCTCGGACCTCAAGCGTCTGTTCGACGCCTGGGGCGTGCAGTACTCGCCGGCCCAGGTAGTCGGCGACAACCTCCATGCGCTGCGCGTCAATACCGGCAACGGCCAGGCCGTCCGTCACATCGGCCTCATCGGCCTCGACGACAAGTCGATGGATCAGAAGGACGTCATCACGTCCGGCCTCGAGTCGATCAATCTCGGGACGGCCGGGGCGCTCGAGAAAGCCAAGGGCGCCAAGGTCAAGTTCACGCCGCTCATCCTCTCGAGCACCCAGTCGGCGCTGGTCCCGGCGATCAAGATGCAGTTCCTCGACGATCCGGGCCGCCTGCTCGACGATTTCACGCCGACGGGCAAGCAATACACGCTCGCGGCGCGGCTCAGCGGGCACATCGAAACTGCTTTCCCGGACGGGCCGCCCGCGGAAAAGACGCCTGACGCGGATGCCGGAAAGCAGGACGCGGCGAGCGCCGACGACAAATCCGCCGGCAAGGACGCCGGCGGCAAGGAAAGCAGCGCCGCCGCCGCCAAGGAAGGCGGCAAGGCCGCTGCGGCCAAGCCCGCCTCGCTGAAATCGACGGACGATGCGAACATCGTCATCGTCGCCGACGTTGACATGCTCAGCGACCGCATGTGGGTGCAGCGGCAAAACTTTCTGGGCCAGGCGCTCGTGTCCGCGTTTGCGAACAACGGCGACTTCGTGACCAACGCGCTCGACAATCTGTCCGGCAGCGCGGAGCTCATCGGCCTCAAGAGCCGGCCGACGTTTTCGCGGCCCTTCACGACCGTCGTGGCCCTTCGGGCCGCCGCCGACAGGCAATTCCGGGCGACTCAGCAGCGGCTGCAGGCCGAGCTCAAGCAGACGCAGCAGAAGCTCGGCGAGCTGCAGGCATCGCGTACCGATAAGACGAGCCTGATCATGACGCCGGACCAGGAGAAGGAGGTTCAACAGTTCCGGGCTCAGGAGCTGCAGATCCGCAAGCAGCTCAGGGACGTCCAGCACAACCTCGACCAAAGCATCGAGCGCCTCGGCACGCGCCTGAAGGTCATCAACATCGGTCTCGTGCCGCTGGCACTGACCCTGTTCGCCTTACTCGTCGTCTATCTCAGACGGCGTCGACACGGAGCCTGAAGATGAGCAGTCGTACACTCATTGGCCTCGCCGTCGCGCTCGTCGTGCTGGCAGGTCTCGCAGCCCTCGGCCACCACAGCTCGTCGAGCGACGAGCCGGGCGGCCGGGCCCTGTTCATGCCGGGCCTCTCGGCCAAGCTCAACGACATCGATCGCATCGAGATCGTCGGAGCGGGCAACAAGGCGATCGCGACCGTGGTCCGCGAGAAGAACGGCTGGGTGGTCATGGAGAAGGACAATTACCCGGCCGACATCGCCAAGGTCAGAAAGGCGCTGCTGAACCTCGCCGAGGCCAAGGTCGTCGAGCAGAAGACCTCGAACCCCGAGTACTACGCTCGGCTCGGCGTCGAGCCGGTCAAGCTGGCCAACGCGACGGGCACGGAGCTCATGCTCAAGGCGGGCGACAAGTCGCTCGCCGCCGTCACGATCGGTCACGAGTCGGGTTCGAGCTACCGCTACGTGCGCAACGACGCGGACCCCGCGAGCTACCTCATCGACAAGTCCCTGGACCTGCCGACGGACGGCGCGAAGTGGGTCGTCCCCGACATCGTGGACGTGCCTGAGAACCGCGTGCACGAAGTCAGCGTCGTGCGCGCGGACGGAGAGAAGCTCGAGCTCACGAAAGCCGACGCGAAGCAGGAGAACTTCACCGTCGAGAACGTGCCCGCGGGCCGCGAGCTGCAGTATCCGGCCGTCGCCAACGTCGTCGGCGGCGCACTGCACGACCTGAAGCTGCAGGACGTGGCCGCGGCCAAGGAGACGAAGCCCGCCGACGTGACGGCGACATACAAGACGTTCGACGGCCTCGTCGTGACCGTCAAGGGCACGGAGACCTCGGGCGGCGACTGGATCGAGGTCGCGGCCTCGGTGGACCCGCAGCAGGCTGCGGCGGCGGCCAAGGCGTCGGGCGGCTCCGCGGGCGCGAGCGGCCCGGCCGACGCGAGCGGCCCGGCCGACGCGAGCGGCCCGACCAACGCGAGCGGCTCCGCCGACGCGAGCGGTTCGGCCGGCAAGGGCACAACAACCGAGGCGAAGGCCGGCAAGGCTGGGCCCGCGGCGGCGGCGGAAAAGAAAAAAGCGCCGGACGCGCAGGCCGAAGCCGACCGCATCAACGCGCGCGTGCACGGCTGGCGTTACGAAATCCCCACGTATCAGTACAACCAGATGACGCGGCACATGGCCGACCTGCTGAAGCCGCTGGACGACAAGTCCGCGCCGGCGGCCAAGTCCAAGTAGCAGGAGGCCCGCCCCGGGCGGGCTCCGCCCAGGGGCGCAATGCAGGCCGCGGGCCGCGCATGCAGACGCGCGGCCCGCGGTTTCGCTCCGGGGGGCGGAGACGGGCGGAGAGGGAGATGGCGCCGGCCGGCCGAAGGGCCGGGCGAAAGTGCGATAATCGTCGCGCATGCCGAGCCACGACACCCCCGCGACTCCGAACTCGCCCCTGGCCGCCGACTACGTCGGCCGCATCCTGCGCGCGCGCGTCTACGACGTCGCGATCGAGTCCCCGCTCGACGCGGCGCCGCGGCTCTCTCGCCGACTCGGGAGCGAGATCTGGCTCAAGCGGGAAGACCTTCAGCCGGTGTTCTCGTTCAAACTGCGGGGGGCCTACAACAAGATCGCACAGCTGCCGGCCGAGGCGCTCGAGCGCGGCGTCATCTGCAGCTCGGCCGGCAACCATGCCCAGGGCGTCGCGCTCGCGGCGAGCCGCCACGGCGTCCGGGCCGTCGTCGTGATGCCGAAGAGCACTCCCTCGATCAAAGTCGACGCCGTGCGCGCGCTCGGCGGCGAGATCATCCTGCAGGGCGAGGATTACGACGAAGCCTATGACCGCGCGATGCGGCTGGCCGAGACGTTCGGGCCTCGCGTTCGTGCATCCCTTCGCGGACCCGGATGTCATCGCGGGCCAGGGCACGATCGGCGTCGAGCTCACGCGTCAGTGGCGAAAGCCGCCGGCGGCGATCTTCGTGCCGGTCGGCGGCGGCGGCCTCGTCGGCGGCATCGGCGCCTACGTGAAGCAGCTGTATCCGGAGGTTCGGATCGTCGGCGTCGAGCCCGCCGACGCGGCCGGCATGTACGAAGCGCTGCGTCATGGCGGACCGGTAACGCTGAGTCACGTCGGAATCTTTGCCGACGGGGTGGCGGTCCGGCGCGTGAGCGACCACACGTATGCGCTCGCCCGCGAGGTCGTGGACGAGATCGTGCTCGTCGAGACCGACGAGATCTGCGCCGCGATCAAGGACATCTTCGAGGACTGCCGCGTCATCATGGAGCCGGCGGGCGCGCTGGCCGTCGCCGGCCTGAAGCGGTACGTCGAGGACCACAGCCTCGAAGGCAGCAGCCTCATCGCCGTCGCGAGCGGCGCCAACGTGAACTTCGACCGGTTGGGTCATGTCACCGAACGCGCCGAGCTCGGCGAGCACCGCGAAGCGCTGCTGGCTGTCGAAATCCCCGAGCGGCGCGGCGCCTTTCTCGAGTTCTGCGAGGCGCTCGGCTCGCGAAGCATCACCGAGTTCAACTACCGCTTCAGGCCGGCCGAGCTCGCGCGGATCTTCGTGGGCGTCGCGCTGCAGGGCGAGCGCCGAGAGGCGCGCGAGCTCATCGACCATCTCTCCGCGAGCGGCTACGCGGTCGTGGACATGAGCGACAACGAGCTGGCGAAGCTTCACGTCCGCCACATGATCGGCGGGCGCGTCGATGCCATCGAGGACGAGCTGCTCTACCGGTTCGAGTTCCCGGAGCGGCCGGGCGCGCTGCTGAAGTTCCTCAAGAGCGTGGGAGTGCGCTGGAACATCACGTTGTTTCATTACCGAAACCACGGCTCCGATTACGGCCGCGTCCTCGCCGGTGTCCAGGTGCCGCCGGCCGAGCGCGCGGAATTCGCCGAACACCTGGCGACGCTGGGCTACGCGTACTCCGACGAGACCGAAAATCCCGCCTACAAGCTGTTTCTATGACGATAAAGGCGTCAGCGCCCTTGTTCGCCCCGGACTCCGCGTCGAAGGCAAGCGTGTCCAAAGAAGGGCTCTGACCCCCTTTATCGGCTCTTTCGGATTACCGCGATTCGATGTGCTGGATCTTCGCGGTCTGGGTGAGCCGGTAGAACTCCCTGAGCTCGCGTTGCAGCGGCCCGTGCTCGACGCCTTGCGTCAGCTCCGGCGCGAGCTTCAGGCAGTATTTGCCGGCGTAGTGGTTGGCATGGCGGTAGCGCGTGAGCTCGGGGGCCGTGAGCCTGTCGTCGTAGCGCGGCCAATCGAAGAGCCAGCTGTGCAGGCTGGGCGGCGGGCGCTCGCCCTGGCGCTCGAGCAGCACGCGGGCCGCGATGAATTTGTCCACTTCGGCCTGCAGCTCCATCTCGAGGAGCCGGACCGTTTTGCCCTTGCCGGCGTTCCACGCGTAGTAGACGAAATGGCTCACGCCCTCGAAGGCCGTCCAGAAGTCTGCAAGGTTGCGGCCGTCGAGGCGCGCGGTCGGATCGTGCGCCTCGAGCCGGTCGACGAGCGGGCGCGCGAGGTACAACGAGACCTCGGCCTCCCCCTCGCCCTCGGCGATCAGGAGCTTCTCCTCGCCGCGGCGCCCCTCGGTATCCAACGCGTCTGCCACTTCGGCGTCCGTGACGAGAAAGTCCTCGATGTCGTAGGGCACGTCGAGCGCGTAGATTTCCGCCAACAGCGCGTGCAGATCGCCCAGCATCGGTCCCTAGCCTGGCGCCCCGTGACAGCCCATCAGTGCCGCATAGTGCCGTCGAGCGCCGCGTTCGGCTCGATACCGAGCCTGCGCAACAGCTTGGCCGCCCGCGGGCTCCCCGTTCTGAGCCAGGCGTCGTAGAGCCGCAGCGCGTCGGCCTCGTCGCTGCCGCGCGCGGCGTCGCGCACCTCGGAGAGCACGTCCACGAACTCCTGGAACTTGGCGGCGAGCTCGGCGAAGACCTGCGCAAAGACCTGACCGCGCAGGCTCCCGCGCACGTTCTCCGAGAGCCAGCCATAGGCGCCGCCACCCATCTTCACGTAGTAATCGAGGCCGACGAGCTTCTCGGAGAGGCTCTCGCCGAAGAAACCGGCCACGAAGAGCGAAATGTCCCCGATGCGCTGCAGCGCGAAGTTGCGCTGCTCGAGGCTCGGGGCCTCCATGGCCTCCGCGAGAATGGACGCGAGGGGGCGGAACGAGGGGCCCTCCGCGCCGTCGTAAAGCGCCTCGGAGCGCGCGAACAGGGTCAGAAGATTGACGATGTAATAGGCCGTATGGTCGTCCGCATCGAGCCCTTGCTTGTGCATGGCCGTGCCGACCGAGTCCTTGAAGAATTCCGTGAGACTCACGACCGGCCTCACTCTGCCGTCACTTCTCGATCGCATCCTTCCCTCGTCTCGTTACACCTACCGGAGGGACCGAAGTCCTCCGAGTATATGTACCGCGGCCCGGTCCGCTCGTGAAGCGCTTCACGATCGCGGCTCGCGGCCGGCGGCTCAAGGCCGGCGGGCAGCTCGGCCGGCTCGCCCAAGCCTTGGGGCCCGTTCCATATGCATATTAGAATCCGCCTGGCCCCAGCCGTTCCGCCCGCCCGGCGTCGCGGCCGGGCGGCGGCGTGGAACAGCGAAACGGCCGGGCTTCATTGACACTCGAAATCGCGCTCGTACTGGGCATTCTGTGCCTCGCCCTGCTGCTGTTCGTCGGCACGAGACTCAGAATGGACGTTGTCGCGCTGCTCGTGCTCGGCAGCCTCGTCGTCACCCGCCTCGTGACGCCGAATGAAGCCGTCGCCGGCTTCTCGAACGCCGCGGTCATCGCCGTCTGGGCCATGTTCATCCTCAGCGATGCGCTGACGCGCGCCGGCATCTCCGACATGATCGGCCGCACGGTCCTGCGCCTCGCCGGCCGGCGCGAGGCCCGCGTCACGGTCGTGATCATGCTCACCGCCGGCACGCTGGCCTTCTTCATGAACAACATCGCGGTCGCCGCGCTCATGCTGCCCGTCGTCGTCGACGTGGCGCGCCGCACGCGCATCCCGGCCTCGCGTCTGCTCATGCCCCTGACGCAGGGCACGCTGCTCGGCGGCATGACGACGCTCGTCGCGACGCCCGTGAACCTGCTCACGAGCGATGCACTCGCGACCTCGGGCTTCCGGCCTTTCGGCGTCTTCGATTTCACTCCGCTCGGCACGACGCTGCTGCTGACGGGCATCGCCTTCGTCGCGCTCGTAGGCCGCCGCTTTCTGCCGCGGCGCAAGCCGGAGGAGCAGACGCAGCGGCGCAGTCAGCGCAACCTCCGCATGCAGTACGGGCTGCAGGCCCGCAACTTCGAGATGCGCGTTGCGCCCGACTCCATTCTCGTCGGCAGGAGCCTCGCGGAGAGCCGCATCGGCTCCGCGGCCGGGCTCATCGTGCTCGCCCTCGAGCGGCGCGGTCGAACGGAAATCCTGCCGCCGCGGCAGACCGTACTGCAGGGCGGCGATAAGCTGCACGTGCAGGGCCCGCTCGAGCGTTTCAGGGAATTTCAGCGCTGGAGCGAGCTCGTCATCGAGCGCGAAGCGCCCATGCTCCAAAAGCTCATGGCCGCACAGCTCGGCCTCGTCGAGGTCACCGTCGCCGAGGGCTCGCCGCTGGACTCCGCGCTGCTCGATCACGCCGATTTCCGCAAGCGCTACAACGCGAACGTCCTCGCGCTGCGCCGCGGCGACGCCGTTCGGCGCGTGAACCTGTCTCACGTACCGCTCAAAGTCGGGGACGTGCTGCTGCTGCAGGCGCAGGCCGCCACCGTCGCGGAGCTCGAGCGCAGCCCGGCACTCGGCGCGCCGCGCAAGGTCGACGAGGCGACGCTTCACGAAATTTACCGGCTGCAGGAGCGTCTCTTCGTCGTCCGCGTCCCGCGCGAATCGGGGCTCGCGGGCGACGCGCTCTCCCACAGCCGCTTCGCCGACGCGTTCGACTTTCGCCTGCTCGCGATCTTTCGCGAGGGCGAGCTCACGATCATGCCCGATGCCGACCAGCCGCTGCGCGGCGGCGACCTGCTCCTGATTCAGGGGCGCGAGGAGGATCTCGACGTGCTGCGCGGCCTCCAGGAGCTCGACATCGAGCGCGACAGCCGGCCGAGCGCCGACGTGCTCGACACCGAGCGGCTCGGCCTCGTGGAGGCGACGCTGCACCCGCGCTCGAAGCTGGCCGGGCAGACGGTGGCCGACGCGGGCTTCCGCGAGAAGTACGGCCTCGAGCTCGCCGCGCTATGGCGCCGCGGCGAGGCGATGCGCGCGAACCTCGAGCCGCTCGTGCTCGAGCTAGGCGACGCCCTGCTGCTGCTCGGCCCGCGCGAGCGCCTGCGGCTCCTCGAGCGCGACCCCGACTTCCTGCTGCTCACGCCGTTGACGCAACGCTTCGTCAACAGCCGCAAGGCGCCGATCGCCGGAACCATCATGATCGCCGTCGTGAGCTGTGTGCTCGTCGGCTGGCTGCCGATCCACATCGCGGCGCTCATCGGCGCGACGCTCATGGTCGTCACGGGCTGCATCACGATGGAGGAGGCCTACCGTGCGATCGACTGGCGCGCCATCTTCCTCATTGCGGGGCTTCTGCCTCTCGGCACGGCCATGGCCGAGACGGGCGCCGCGCGCTACCTCGCCGAGCACACGACGGCGCTTCTGGCGCCCTACGGCCCGTGGTGGGTCATCGCGGGTCTTTACCTGTTCACGCTCGCCGGCAACATGGTCATTCCGGGGGCGGCGCTCGTCGTGCTCATGTCCCCGATCGCGCTCTCGGCGAGCACCCATCTCGGCTTCGAGCCGCAGACGGCCATGATGGCAATGGCCATGGCCGCCTCTTCGAGCTTCTCGAGCCCCGTTTCCCATCCCGTGAACCTGCTGATCATGGGCCCCGGCGGGTACCGCTTCCGCGACTATCTGAGGGTGGGCTTGCCGCTCGCGGGGCTGATCTTCGCGGCCGTCATGATCGTGCTGCCCTGGCTGTGGCCGCTCGTGCCGCTGGCGGCGCGCTGACGCGCCTCCGCCGTGACCGCGGCCTCGACCGCCTTCAACATCCGGCCGCAGTGCCCCCGAATGCGTTCGTTCCAATGGCCGCGCCTCAGCGCGGCCCCACCTTTGAGATCAAAGCTCGCGTCGAGCAGCACGAGCGAGAAGCACTCGCCGGGCTCGAGTCGCCATCGCAGCCGCAGCCGAACGCAGCACGGCGGGTCGAGCAGCGTCTCGACGAGCGTGATCGAGACGGGCGGCAAGCACTCGACGACCCGGCCTCTCCGCAGCACGGTCGGCCGCTGCTGCTCGTAGCGAAGGCCCGCCTTGGGCAGGGGACCGCCGGGCTCGAGCAGGTATTCCGCGGCCCACCGCCCCTTGGCCAGCACGCCGACGAGCGCCTCGAAAGTCTCCCGCATCGGCGCCCGCAGACGGGCCTCGTGATGTTGCCGGGCCATGCCCCTCCTCCGTCTCGTCTCGGAAGACGAACGTAAGGGGATGCCGGAGAAGACACCGAGGGGCGAATCGCCGCGAACCGAACGGATTCTGCTTCCTGTCGCTCC
Organism: uncultured Gammaproteobacteria bacterium; assembly: GCA_963702105.1. Lineage (GTDB taxonomy): Bacteria > Pseudomonadota > Gammaproteobacteria > Steroidobacterales > Rariloculaceae > ZC4RG20. Next base: position 5,059,570 of record OY969712.1, on the reverse strand, counting down.
GCAGCTCACGGGATCAGCACCGTGGAGGCGACGGTGCGCCGCGCCTCGAGATCGCGGTGCGCGTCGGCCGCACGCTCGAGCGCATACTGCTGCCCGATCTCGATGCGCACGGCCCCGCTGCGCACGCGTTCGAACAGGGCCGAACAGCCGGCCTCGAAGTCTGCACGCTCGCGGATGAAGTCGATGAGCGTCGGGCGGGTCAGATACAAGGACCCGCGCTTCTGCAATTCGAGCGGGGCGACAGGGTCGACGGGCCCGGAGGCGTTGCCGAAGCTGACCATCAGGCCGTGCGGCCGCAGACAATCGAGCGACTGCATGAACGTATCGCGGCCCACGGAGTCGTAAACGACGGGCACGCCTACGCCGGCCGTGAGCTCGCGAACGCGCGCCGGAATGTCTTCGTCGGTCAGCACGACGGCCTCGCAGCCGTTCGCGAGCGCGAGCTCGCGCTTCTGCTCGCTGCCGACCACGCCGATCACGTGCGCGCCGATGCTCGCGGCCCACTGCGCCGCGATCGAGCCGACGCCGCCGGCCGCGGCATAAAGCAGGACGAAGTCGCCCGGCTGCACGCGGTAGCTCCGCGTGAGCAGGTACCACGTCGTGAGGCCCTTGAGCATGAGCGCGGCTGCGTGGCGATCGTCGATCTCGGGAGGCAATCGAACGAGGCTGCGCGCATCGATGACGCGTGCCTCGCTGTAGGCATCGAGCGGCTGGGCGCTGCCGTAGGCGACACGGTCGCCGACCTCGAGCCCCCGGACACCCGGACCCAGCTCCTCGACGACGCCCGCGGCCTCGCTGCCGAGTCCGCCCGGAAGCTGCATTCGGTACAGACCCTTGCGGTAGTACGTGTCCACCATGTTGAGCCCGACCGCCGTGTGACGGATGCGGGCCTGGCCGGGGCCCGGCGCCGGAACGTCGACCTCCCGATAGTCCATGACCTCGGGGCCGCCGAAACGGTGGATCCGAATCGCTCGCGTCATCGCTGCATCCTCGCTTGTACAATCGGGACAAGGGTCCGTCGGAATACTATCGTCAATGTCAGAGCAACTCATCATCGTGGGCGCCGGCCAGGCCGCCGCGCAAGCCGTGCAGAGCCTGCGCCACGGCGGCTTCGACGGCGCCATCACGCTGATCGGCGCAGAGAGCTGCCTGCCCTATCAGCGCCCGCCGCTCTCGAAGAAGTACCTCGCGGGCGAGATGCCGCGCGAACGGCTGCTGCTGCGGCCGGAAAGTTTCTACCGCGACAAGGAGGTCGCGCTGGAGCTCGGGACCGCGGTCGCGGCCATCGACCGGGCCGGTCGGCGTGTGGAGCTCGAGAACGGACGCAGCCTCGGCTACGACCGGCTGTTGCTTGCGACCGGCAGCCGGGTGCGCCGGCTCGACGTGCCGGGCGCCGAGCTCGCCGGCGTTCACTATCTCAGAACCCTGGCGGACGTTGACGCCATGGCCGAAGACTTCCGGGCCGGGCGCCGCCTCGTGCTGATCGGCGCCGGCTATATCGGCCTCGAGGTCGCGGCGGTCGCAAAGCGCCTCGGCCTCGACGTGACCGTGCTCGAGGCGGCGGACCGCGTCATGGGACGCGTGGTCTGTCCGCCCGTCTCCGAGTTCTATGAGCGTTATCACACCGAGGCCGGCGTCCGAATCCTTTGCAGGACGGCCCTGGCTGCATTTCGAGGCGGCTCGCGGCTCGAGGCGGTCGAGACGGCCGACGGCTCGCGGCATGCGTGCGACTTTGCGATCGTCGGCGTCGGCGTCGTGCCCAACACCGAGGTCGCCGCGGCGGCAGGCCTCGCTTGCGACGACGGCATCACGGTCGATGAATACGCGCGCACGGCCGACCCGCGCGTGCTCGCGGCCGGTGACTGCACGAACCATCCGCATCCGCGCCTGGGCTACCGCGTTCGGCTCGAATCCGTGCAGAACGCCATCGAGCAGGCCAAGGCGGCCGCCTCCAACTTGACGGGCGCGCCTCGGCCCTACGACGATGTCCCGTGGTTCTGGTCGGACCAATACGAGCTCAAGCTGCAGATCGCCGGACTTTCACGCGGCCACGACGAGGTGGTGATCCGCGGCCTGCCCGAAGCCCGCAGCTTCTCGGCCTTTTACCTGCGCGCAGGCCGCATCATCGCGGTGGACGCCGTCAACAGCCCGCGCGACTTCATGTTCGGAAGGAAGCTGATTGCGGCCGGGTTTCACACGCGGCCCGACGAGCTCATGGATCCGGGGACAGAGCTCGGAGAGCTCGTGAAGCGGGCGGAAGGCTCGGGATAGAACTCCCTGGACCCACTAGTTTCCGGCGGCGGCAGGGGGGCTCGCTGGGGCGCTGGCAGGAGCGCTCTCGGGGGGGCGTTGGGGGGCGTCCGGAGCGCTCGGCGCGGAGGGTTTCGAGGTGTCGGATGGCGGCTCGACGCGGAGGGCCAGCTCGCCCTCGACGTCTTCCGGGCCCTGCGCGCGGCTGTAGCGCTTCAGCGTGTAGCGCTCCGCCGCGACGCCGCGGTCGTGCGCGAAGCGCCCCGTGCCGCCCATGATCACGCCCCGTCTTGCGGCGTCGGGGCCGAGCGTCGGTCGGTAGTTGCGCGGGCCGTGCCAAGGCCGGCCCAGGACGGAGACGGGCAGCACCGTGTCCATGAGGAACGGCCAGAGGTTGTTGGCGCTGTGCACGAAGAGGGAGCCTTCGCCCGGCACCGTCACGAGCCAGTAGTCGTCCAGGAGGGCGCCGCGCAGCAGAGGATCGGTCTCTCGCGACGGTGTGCTGAGCCGCGTCGCGAGGGCCTTGGGCTTGCCGTCCTTGGCCTCGAGGGAGATGACCGCGACGGCCGAGGTGCTGATCGTGCTCTCCCATAGCGGTCCCAGGCCTTCCGGCACGAACGGCAGCGGCAGGCGGCTCGAGTGCGTGAACGCGAGCAGGTCGCCGTGCGGCAAGGCGTAGGCGAACTCGAGGTTCGCGTCGCCGAGCGGCGAGGCGGCCCGCTCGCTGAACGGGTTGAAGTACAGGGCCCCGAGACCGGCCGCCGCACCGAGAAGCAGACCACCGAGCAATGCCAGGAAGTACTTCATGAGCCGCCGTAAGTGATGGTGTCGATCGTGATCGTGCCCCGCAGGTCGCCGGGGCCTCCGGCGCCCGTCAGGGCCCAGGTCTCCGTGTAATGGCCGCTTAAGTCCGCGAATTCGCCGCTGCCGCCCGCGACGACGGCATCGTCCCCGCCGGCCGCGGCCACTGAGACCTCCCCGCTCCAGGCTTGCCCCTCGCGGCGGCCGGCGGCCTCCAGGGCTTTGTCGACCGCGCCAGCGGGTTCACCGCTTGCCGTGAGCATCAGCGCTCCGCGGCTCGGGATCAGCAGAACCCAGGCCGCGGCGGCCCCCCCGGGCGTCGCGGTCCAGTGGCGCGCCGCGATGCCGATCACGTTTCCGGCCCGGTCCCTGAGCTTGTACTGCTCGGCGAGCACGGGGCTCGCGCCGAGCGCGGCGGGCACGGAGAAGTCCGGGGCTGCCTCGGCACGCAGGCCCGCAGCGCTGCCGCCCGCCGCGATGCGATCGGCCGGCAGCCGGATCAGGAAGCGCTCGGCTCGGCCGCCGTTGGCGACGACGGAGGTCTCCGACGCGCGCCGCGGCGGATCGACCCAGGCGATGAAATGCGCGCCGGCCAGCACGCCCGCAAGGCCCGCCAATAGTCCGATGATGAATAGTGGTTTCATCGCGATCCCGCTCGTGGCGCCCCAGTATCGGCCGCGCCGGCCCGGCCCGCGGTTAACGCAATCACAGTTTGCCGGCGCTGATGCGGCGGCCTCGCGTCATTCCTGGGCGAAGTAGGCGGTCAGATAGGCGTCGAAGGTCGTCGCGCGGTCGCGCTCCTCGAGACGCCGCTGCTCGGTCAGCGACGCGGCCGCGGCCGCCTCGAGCTCCGCTTCGCGCCCGGCCGACACGGGCAGAGCCAGAAAATAGGCGTGATGCAGCCCGGCCAGCTCGAGGGTGTAGTCGAAAAAGCCGCGCCGCTCGCCGATCAACGCCTCGAGCAGCCGGCCCGACGGCGTCGCCTCCGGAGACGCAAGCGCTTCGCGCTGCGCGTCGATGGCCGCGGAATAGTCCCTGTTGCCATCGTCGAGCAGCTCGGCCACGGGCTGCATGCGATCGAGCAGCTCCAGCCCCCAGTCCTCCAGGGGCAAGGTGCCGCCGGCGCGCGGCAGCGCAAGCCCGGGGCGCCGGCCCTCGCGGGCCACGGCGAGATCGCGCGCGTCGATCTCGCGCTGCTCCGCCGCATCGATCGGCGGACTCTCGGCGAGCAGGCAGTAGGTCAGCAGCGTCTCGAGAAAGCGCAGCTGGTTCTGATTGACGCCCACGGGATCCGCCGGGCTCAGGTCGAGCGTCCGAACCTCGACGTACTCGACGCCGTGCCGCTCGAGCGCGACGAGCGGCCTCGCCGAGCTGCGCTTGCCCGGCTTGGGACGGATGGCGCTGTAGTATTCGTTCTCGATCTGCAGGATGTTCGCGTTGAGCTGCCTGTAATCCCCGTCCACGGCCACCCCGATGGCCTCGTAACGAGGATCCGGCGTGCTGACGGCATACCGGAGGCCGTCCAGATAGGCGCGCGGCGAGTTCAGCGAGATGCTGAGCCGGGCCTGGGTCTTGTTGCGGTAGCCGAGATCGCTCATGCGCAGCGAGGTCGCGTACGGGCCGTACCAGGTCGCCCCGTCCAGCTCGGCGAGCACCGCATCGCCCTCGGGGCGGAAGGACTTGCCGAAAGCCGGCGAGGCGCCGAACAGGTAAATCACGAGCCAGGCGCAGCGCCGGTAGTTGCGCGCGACCGCGAGCAGCTCTGCCGAGCGGAACTCGGCCTCGGGCACGGGCGCGGCGAGCCGCTCCCGGTAAGCGGGCCAGAAAGCCGCGGGGGGCGAGAAATTGAAGTGGACGCCGGCGATGGCCTGCATCGCCCGGCCGTAACGATGCCCGAGGCCGCGCCGGTACACGTTCTTCATGCGGCCGATGTGGGAGCTCCCGTACTCGGCGATCGGGATCTCGTCGTTCCCGGCCATGTCGCAGGGCATGCTCGAGGGCCACAGCAGCTCACCTTCGAGGCGCCGGTGCACGAACGCATGCAGGTCGCAGAGGTACTGGAGCGTGGGCCAGGACGAGGCGGCGGGGGGCGTGACGAATTCGAGCAGCGCCTCCGAGTAGTCCGTCGTGAGGCTCGGATGCGTGAGGGGGGAGCCGAGCGCGGCCGGGTGCCGACGCCGGGAGAGCCGGCCGTGAGCATCCACGCGCAGACTCTCCTTCTCGAGCCCCCGAAGCCCCGAGCGTATCAACTTTGCATTGCCGGGCTCCATGAGCCAGCTGAGCCGCGCCTCGAACAAAGCCTTTTCCGTCCGCCTGTCTTGTTATTAGGGCGCGCACTGCCCGGCGCCGCCGACGGCCGCCATTATAGGCCTATAGGACGGCCCTGCCGGAGCGAACCCCTTCGGCCGATGTTCATCTAACCCAGTGCGCCGTATCGCAACGGCCGTTGAAGGCCGCGGCGAGGCGCCCGGCTGGCCAGGCGCGAGGAGCGCGCATAGTCTTGGTATTTGAGCGACGAGCAACGCAGGCCGCCGGGATGGATCGGCGGCGATACGACGGCCATTGCGATACGGCGCACTGTTGGATCATGGCGGGACGACCGGACAGAGGATTCGAGGACCGCATGCGGGTCAGGCTCCGAGCGGCGGCGACCGCGCTCGTCCTTGCGGGCTTCGCGCTGAGCGCGCAGGCCCAGTCGCTTCGCTGCGGCAACAGGCTCGTCTCCCAGGGCGATCCGGCCGCGAAGCTGCTGCATTATTGCGGCAAGCCTGACTCGGTCACCTCCTGGGTCGAGCCGCGGTCGGTCTTTTGGTACGGGCGCTACCTACCGGGATTCCTGCAGGACATCGTAGTGGAGAAGTGGATCTACAACTTCGGCCCGCACAGGCTCATGCGCGTGGTCCGCATCGAGAACGGCACCGTCGAAGACATCGAGCCGCTCGGTTACGGCTACCTCGAGCAGCCGTCGCAATGAGGCCAGGGGCGCGACCAGGCCGGCTTTCAGGCGAGGACGGCCTCGCCGAACGCCACTTCCTCCATCTCGTAGCCGATGACCTCCCGGCTCTCGGGATCGCAGATCGGCGTGCCGCGACGGAAGCAGCCGGTGCGCTGCGCCGTGCGGGCAAACTCGTCGCGCGAAGCAACGGCTTCGAGGCTCACGCGTCCGTCGGGCTTGCGCACGAGCCGCTTCGCCCGGGACACCGGATCGGCCGCCGTGGCGACCTCGTCGCCTTCGAACAGCAGCAATGCAATCAGTTCGCCGTCCGCATTCATCTCCGAATTCCCGGTCCGTCACCTGTCCCGAGGCCGGAGGCAATGTTCGTGCCAGCGCATTAATCGCTTTTCGACGAGCGGCTTAGCCGCCTTCTGTGACGCGTTTCGATGTGACGCGCGGCGTCAGGAACTGCCCCCCGGCGGCGCATTCTACGGAATCGCGAACGCTGCGCTCGCGCGCCGCGCGCCGTTCCGCTACCTTTCCTCGAACCATCCGGAGGGCTTGCATGAACCCACTCAAGCGACGCATCCAGGACTCGGCGGCGGGGCCGACCACCTACATCTCGCCCGGGACGAAGATCGTCGGCACGATCACGGGTCACGGCCCTTACGTTTTCTGCGGCACGGTCGAGGGCGACTGCGATATCGACGGCCCGATGCAGCTCGCCGAGGGCGGCCTGTGGAAGGGGACGATGCGGGCGAACGACATCATCGTCTCGGGCGAGGTCGAGGGGGACGTGATCGGTAGGGAGCGCGTCGAGGTTTCGGGAACGGCGCGCATCACGGGGAGCCTTTCCGGTCACTCCGTCGCCGTCGCCGAAGGCGCCGTCATCGACGGCGAGATCAAGGTCACGAGCGGCGGACGGGCCGTCAACTTCGAGGAGAGACGCCGCTACTAGTGCGCCGGCCGCGCCGCCGCGCCGTTCCGCTCTCGGCGGCGTGAGCCTCAAGACGTCCGAAGGGCGGCGAGAATTCGTCCCTCGAGCCAGCTCCCGAGACGATAGTCGGCAAGATAGGCACAGTGGCCGCCGTAAGCGGTCAGCGTGACCTCGAGCGCGTCGCTCGGCGCGATCGCGCCGAGGTCGGCGCTCGGAATCACGGGATCGTCGCGCGCGGCCAGCAGCCATGCGGGCACCCCGAGGCGGGCCAGCCTGTCGCCGATCAGCGAGTAGCCGTTCAAATACGCGTCGAGGCTCGGAAAGCTCGTGTACCGCTCGACGAAGAACCGCGTGGTTTCCGTCAGCGTCGGGAAGCGGCGCAGGTCGCCGAAGTCGTAGAGCTCGGGGAACGCCTCGGCCTTTGCCGCGAGCGACTCGCGCCAGCGGCGCAGGAAATAGTCGCGATAGATCCAAAGGCCGGTCTCGAGGGCCTGCATCGTGCTCGGCGGATGCAGGACCGGGCAGACGGCCACGACCTTCGCGAGCAGCGCCGCGGCATCGCTCGCGGCGACGCGCAACGCGAAGTTGCCGCCGAGGGAGTATCCGACGAGATAGGTGCTCTCGCACGCGTGGCGACGGGCGATCTCGCGCACGGCTGCGACGACCTCCTCGAGGCGGCAGGAGTGGAACAGTCCTGCATTCAGATCCGCCGTTCCGCCGTGATCCCGAAAGTTCAGGCGAAACACGTCGAAACCCTCCGAATACGCCCGGCCACCGAGGGCCACGGCATAGTGCGAATCGACCGAGCCCTCCCAACCATGCAGCACGATGACGAGGCCGCGCGGCGCGGGCGCGGCGCCGCGGACGTCGCGCGGCCGGGGGCTGTAGAAGCCGAGCAGGCGAATGCCGTCGAGCTCGAGGATTTCCGGTCGCGCGGCCTCGAGCATCGCGGCCGCGCGGCGGCGCAGCAGCCGGTGGCGCCAGCCGAGGCTCGCGAGGACGGATTGCACGTGGGCCGGCCGCAGCGGCCGCGGGGGCGCGAAGCCGGCCCCGAGTGTCGGTGAGATAGCGCCCATGGTGTAGACTGTTGGTCGGCCGGCCGCGCCTGGGCGGCTGTGCCGCATCGGAATCGGCATCCCGTCGCGCGGTAAGAACAACTATAACAAAAGGCTGAAGTCCTTGGCGGAGGTCCGAACGAACCGCATGCGTCGTCTGATGCGCAGATTTCTGCTGAGTGCCGCGTTGCTCATGGGCGGGCTGCTCGTGTGCATCGGCGTGCTCTTCGCGCTCGAGCAAAGCGGCCGGATAAGCGCCGCCGCGCTCGGCGCCGGCGCGCTTGCGGCCGCGGCGGCCGCGGCCCTCGGCGTCGTCGCCCTCGTGCGGCGCGAGGCCCAGCGGCTCGCCGAACCCGTGCGCAGCCTCGCCGACGCCCTCGAACGCGCGGCCGGAGGCGACTTCGAGACGCGGCTCGAGCCCGCCGCAGGCGGCGACGACGCGCAGCTCGCCGCGGCATTCGAGGCGATGTGCAAGCGCCTGCGGTCGAGCATCGTCTCGCGCGATTACCTGGACCGCCTGCTCGCGAGCATGAACGAAGGCATCTTCGTCGCCGGCGCAGACGGCGTCATCGAACGCGCGAACCCCGCGGCGCACGAAATGCTCGGTTACGGCACGGAAGCGCTCGTCGGCCGCCCCCTCGCCGAGCTGCTCGCGAACGCGGACGGCAAGGCGCTCGAGCCGGCGCCTCGGCTCATGCCGCGCGAGACGCGCTTTCTCAAGAGCGACGGCACCGCCCTCAACGTCTCGTACACGTTATCCGAAATGCGCGACGAGCAGGGTACGCTCGAGCGCACGGTCTACGCGGTGCAGAACATCGACGAGCGTAAGAAGGCCGAGCACCGAATCCGGTACTTGGCACGGGTAGACCCGCTCACGAAGCTCGCGAACCGCATGCAGTTTCAACACGTCCTGCAACAGTCGATCGCCCGCGCCAAGAAATCCCAGCAATACGTCGCGCTGCTTTACCTCGATGTCGACCGGTTCAAGGACATCAACGACACGTTCGGGCATGCGGCCGGGGATACGAGCCTCGAGATCTTCGCGCGGCGCCTGCAGGCCGAGCTGCCCGAAAATGCGACGGCCGGGCGGCTCGCGGGCGACGAGTTCGCGGTGCTCGTCGCGGGCTCGAGCCACATGGATCTGTTCATGGAGGAGGTCTCGGCGCTCTCGCGGGCGCTGATCCGTTCCGTCGGCCGCTCATTCCAGGTGCACGGCGAAGAGATCTTCATGACGACGAGCATCGGCATCGCGCTCTACCCGAAGGACGGCGACAACGTCATCGACCTGATCCGCAATGCCGACGCTGCGCTTTACCAGTCGAAAAAAGCCGGCGGCAACTGGTTCGAGTACTACTCGACCGAGATGAACAATGCGGCCGTGGAGCGGCTCATGCTCAAGAACAAACTGCGCCGGGCCTTCGATCGCGACGAGCTCAGGCTGCACTATCAGCCCAAATACAACGTCAACACGGGCCGCATCGAAGGCGTCGAAGCGCTCGTGCGCTGGGACTTGCCCGAGCGCGGGCTCGTGTACCCGAACGACTTCATTCCGCTCGCCGAGGAAACGAACCTGATTCTGCAGGTAGGCGACTGGGTCCTGGACCGCGTCTGCGCGGACTACCGCAACTGGCAGAAGCTGATCCCGTCCCCGTGTCGGGTCTCCGTCAACCTTTCGCTGCGTCAGCTCATGCAGCAGCGCTTCCTCGAGCGCGTCCGGGATACGTTTCGGGCCCACGGCGTCTCGCCGACCTGCCTCGAGCTCGAGATTACCGAGACCACGCTCATGGAGGACACGGCGCGCACGATCCGCATCCTCGATGCCCTCTACGGCATGGGGCTGCACCTCGCCATCGACGACTTCGGCACGGGCTACTCTTCTTTGAGCGCGCTGCAGCAGTTTCCGATCAGCACGCTCAAGATCGACCAGTCCTTCATTCGCAACGTTGCGATCGACAAAGACAACGCTTCGATCGTCACGACGATCATTCAGATGGGGCACAACCTCAAGCTCGACGTCGTCGCCGAAGGCGTGGAGTCCGAGGAGCAGCTGGAGTTCCTGCGCACGCACGGCTGCGACCTCGTCCAGGGGCACCTGTTCGGCGATCCGGTCACGGCGGAGAGGTTCGGCGAGATGCTGCTCGCGGAGAGCGAGGGCACGGGCCAGTTCCGCGCCCTGTTCGCGCGCGCCTGAGCGCCCGCTGCCTCGCAGCCCAACCGGCCGCCTGCCCGCGCTACGCCCGCGCTACGCCGGCTGCCGCCCGGCGTAGCGCGCGCGCCGACGGCTGCGTTATATTGGCAGCGGAAAACCTGATCTCGTCTTCTAGGGGGAAAAATGAAGAAGATCGCCGTAGCCGTAGTGGCTTGCGCTGGATTCGTGGCCTTCGGCGCGTTCGCCTGTGAGACGCCGTCGCTCGTGCCCGTGCCCGACGGCAATTCGGCGTCGATGCAGCAGATGGTCGATGCGCAGAAAAAAGTCAAAGTCTACGTCGCGGCCATGGACGACTACCTCGGCTGCCTGGACAAGGAGATAAAGGCCGCAGGCGACGACGCACCGGCCGAGTTCAAGGATCTCATGACGCTGCGCCACAACAACGCCGTCTCCGAAATGGAGGCGCTCGCGGGCGCATTCAACGAGCAAGTCCGTGCTTTCAAGGCGGCCCATGCGCAACCCTCGAACGGCGGGGCGCCGGCCGGCTCGAAATCCAAGTAGACCTCGCGGAGTGCCTACGGGTCGGCCGCCTGATCCATGAACGGGATCGCGGCGTGGCGGCCGCCGGAGGCGCGCCGCAGACGGGCCTCCTTTGCGACCTCGGCGGCGGAGCCGCCGACGTTTGTGGGCGGAAGTCTCCGCCCAGCTGGAGCCCGCCATCTTCAGAGGTCTTTGAACCGCTGCTTGAGCTCGTACCGCTCGTCGGTCACGATGCGCTCGAGAACGCGAATGCGCTCTTCGAGGTCCGCAAGCCGCCGCTGCGTCTGCTCCACCTCGCTCCGGTCTTCGCGCTGCGCCTCTCGGAATTCCTTGCTTCGGTAGTGGCTGCGAACCGCCTGACCGATGATCGAGAGGGCGATGATGAGGATCACGAACTCCATACCGTTCACAGGGCGCGGCCTCCCAGTTCGCTCGGCCCGAAGACCGAAGGTCAATCACGAAGTTGTTCGAATTCCCGGTCGAGCTTGTAGCGCGACGAGGTGACGTACTTCTCGAGGCGCTGCAATCGAGCGTCCATGTCCCGGAAGCGGTACCTCAAGCTTCCGAGCGTCGCGTGCGGCTCCTTGCGGACCCGCATCTCGATCTCGTCGGGCTCGCCGCCGTCGTCCCGGCGCGGATCCTTCGGCAGCAGCAACGCGAGAACGAGATACACGGTGAGCACGAGCGGAAAGGAGAACAGCGCCGCGACGACGACGATGACGCGCGTGACGCCGAGATTGAAGCCGAAGTAGTCGGCGAGGCCGGCACAAACTCCGAACACGACGCCGTCGGCGGGGTTGCGATATAGCCGGTCCGACGGGCGGTCCTGAAATCTTCTGTTCACGAGCGGCCTCCTCGGTTGCTATCCCCTTGCCGGGCGAAGCTCACACCCGCCTTTTTCGATTCCGGGACCTCGTCGCTGAGGATGGTCTCGAGCGCGTCGAGCCGGCTGTCCATGGCCTCGCTCGCCTTCCAGAGCTCCTCGAGCAGCTGCTGCTCTTCCGAGGACAGCCCTTTGGTCGCCTTCCACTTGGTCACGTAGTGCAGGATGACCATGAGCGGCAGCACGGCGACGACGAAGAAGATGAAGCCGGCAACCAGGGCGAAAGTCGCGAATGTAATGACTCCATGCACGGCGGCGGCGCCTCAGTTGCCCTCGGTCGTGCCGCTCTTTTGCCCGGCCCGCCGCGACTTGAGATTGCGCAGCTCCTGCTCGACGGCCTCGGACGATTCGAGCTCGTTGAACTCCTGGCTCAGGTCCTTCTTGCTGCCGAGGTCGTAGGCCTCGACTCGGGACTCGTAGTCGTCGATACGGCGCTCGAACTGCTCGAAACGCACGAACGCGTCGTCGATGCGGTAGTCGTGCAGGCGCTTCCGCACCTCGAGCCGCTGGCTCGCGGCCTGGTGACGCGCGAGGATCGCATTGCGGCGGGTCTTCGCGTCCGCGAGCTTCTCCTCGAGGCGCCCGATGTCCTCGTTGAGCTTGTCGAGCCCCTGGGAGATCGCGTCGTACTGCATCTTCACGGATTTGGCCGCCGCGAGCACGCGCGCCTTCTCCGCGAGCGCAGCCTTGGCGAGATCGTCGCGGCCCTTGTCGATGGCCAGCTCCGCCTTGCCTTCCCAGTCCTTGGCCTCCTGCTCGAGAGCCGTCAGGTGGCGCGTCAGCTCCTTCTTGTCCGCAATGGAGCGGGCTGCAGCCGAACGGACCTCGACCAGAGTTTCCTCCATCTCCTGAATCATGAGGCGGACGATCTTCTCCGGGTCCTCCGCCTTATCGAGGATGGCGTTGATGTTGGAGTTCACGATGTCCGAAAAGCGCGAGAAAATGCCCATCGCTGGTTCCTCTTTTGGTGACGTGGAGCCGGCAAGCGGGGCGCTGCGCCCGCGCTTACGGCCCGGAAGCGCACAAGGGGCGCTTCGATGCTCATGAGCCGGAGAGCACCAAACGTGCCAACCCCCGCAGGCAGACGTAATTCATTGAGCTGCAAGACAAAAATTGGCCTGTCGCGCGGGGAGGCCCGAGCCGGCCGCGGGTCCATTACGCCAACAGTTGGCTTTTCGGGCGAACACTTGGTCTAATTCGCGCCATGGGTGCCACCATCCCCGAGACCGTCGCGCTGATCGGCGAGTCTCCCGCGTTTTTATCGATGCTCGAGCACGTCTCCAGGGCCGCGCCGCTGCCGAAGCCCGTGCTCGTCGTCGGCGAACGCGGCACCGGCAAGGAGCTCATCGCCTCGCGTCTGCATTACCTCTCGGATCGTTGGGACCGGCCGCTCGTCAAGGTCAACTGCGCGGCCCTGACCGAATCGCTGCTCGAGTCCGAGCTCTTCGGCCACGAGGCCGGGGCCTTCACGGGCGCCACGAAGCTCCACGTCGGCCGCTTCGAACAGGCGAACGGCGGGACGCTCGTGCTCGATGAGCTCGGGACGATTCCTCCGCGCATGCAGGAAAAGATCCTGCGCGTCATCGAGTACGGCGAATTCCAGCGCGTCGGCGGCTCGAACACGCTGCGGACGGACGTGCGCATCGTCGGCGCGACGAACGCGGACCTGCCGGCGCTCGCGGCCGAGGGGCGGTTCCGCCCCGACCTCATGGATCGGCTCGCGTTCGAACGTCATCCACGTTCCGCCGCTGCGCCGGCGCGCGGAGGACATTCCGAAGCTCGCCTACCACTTCGCCGTCAATGTGACGAGCGAGCTCAAGCGCGAGTTTTTTCCGGGCTTCGCGCCCGAGGCCGAGGCGGCGCTGCTGACTTACGACTGGCCCGGCAACGTGCGCGAGCTCAAGAATGCGGTGGAGCGCAGCGTCTACCGTTCACCGGCGCCCGACGAGCCCATCGACCGGATCATCTTCGACCCGTTCGCTTCGCCCTACGGGGCGCTGCGGCCGCTCTCGAGCGCCCCCGCCTACGACGACGAGGCGGAGCCCGAGGCGCCGCCGCAGACGAACGGGGGCACGCGGCGACCCAGGAACGGCGCGAGCCTGCCCCTCGACTTTCGCGCGGCCGTGGCCTCGTTCGAGCAAGCGACGCTCGAACAGGCGCTCGTCGAAGCGAAGTACAAGCAGACGGCGGCCGCCAAGCTGCTGGGACTGAGCTACCACCAGTTCCGCGGGCTGCTCAAGAAGCACGGTCTCACGGCCGTGCAATCGAGCTCGGCCGAGGCGTGACGGCATGCGGCGCTCGCGCGCCGGGCCCCGGCCGGCCGCGTGATACTATTTCCTTCGATTCATCCACGGCTAACTCATCCACGGCTAACGCAAGGGCTCCGACGCACCTCATGAACACGGCTACCAGGAAACCCGTACGCATTGCGATCACCGGCGCCGCCGGGCAGATCGGCTATCAGCTCGCCTTCCGCATCGCCTCGGGCCAGATGCTCGGCGCCGACCAGCCCGTCATCCTCCAGCTGCTCGAGATTCCGCCCGCGCTCGGTGCGCTGCAGGGTGTCGCCATGGAGCTCGACGACTGTGCATTCGAGCCGCTGCACGGCGTCGTCGTCACGGACGACGCGAGCCGGGCGTTCCGTGACGCGGACTTTGCACTGCTCGTCGGCGCGCGGCCGCGCGGCCCCGGCATGGAGCGCAAGGACCTGCTGCTCGAGAACGCCAAGATCTTCTCGGCCCAGGGCCGCGCGCTCAACGAGCACGCGAGCCGCGACATCCGCGTGCTGGTCGTCGGCAACCCGGCCAACACGAATGCGCTCATCGCGCGCGAGAACGCGCCGGACCTCGATCCGACCCACTTCACCGCGATGACACGCCTCGATCACAACCGCGCGAAGGCGCAGCTCGCGGCCAAGGCAGGCGTCCACGTCGGCGCCGTCGAGGGCGTGATCATCTGGGGCAACCATTCGGCCACGCAGTTTCCCGACATCGCGCACGCGAAGGTCGGCGGCAGGCGGGCGCTCGAGCGCGTACCGCAGGACTGGTACCGAAACGAGTTCATCCCGACCGTGCAGCAGCGCGGCGCGGCGATCATCAAGGCGCGCGGCGCCTCGTCGGCCGCCTCGGCCGCTTCGGCGGCGATCGACCACGTGCGCGACTGGGCGCGGGGCACGAACGGCGATTGGGTCAGCATGGCGGTCGCCTCGGACGGCAGCTACGGCATCGCCGAGGGCGTCGTCTACTCATACCCGGTCCGCTGCCGGGACGGCGCCTACGAGATCGTGCAGGGCCTCGATCTCGACGACTTCGCGCGCGCCAAGCTCGACGCGACCGATGCCGAGCTGCGCGAGGAGCGCGCCGGCGTCGCCGATCTTTTGTGATCGCCCGGGAGGCCGAAGCCTCCCGTAAGTGCCCCGGGCCGCCGCAGGCAGCGGGGTCCGACCTTCGGCCCGTCGCGGGCTGCGTGAGCGCGGAGGTGGAGAACGCGGAGGTAACGCGATAATGGAAGGGCTTTTCTGGGCATTCGTCTTCATCGCCGTCCCCGTGGCGCTCGCGTATCTGCGCACGCCGCTCGGGGCGTCGACGGCCATTCTGTGCGGCGCGCTGATCGCCTTCACGCTGTTCGGCCACTCGGTCGCGGCCAAGGTCGTCCTTTGGATTTTGTTCGCGGGCTTCGCTTCGCTGAACCTCAAGGCCTTCCGCCGCGACACGCTGACCCGGCGCCTGCTGGCCGTCTACCGCGGCATGCTGCCGCGCATGTCGCCGACGGAGCAGGAGGCTCTCGAGGCCGGCAACGTCTGGTGGGAGGGCGAGCTCTTCTCCGGCGCCCCGGACTGGAGCAAGCTCATGGGCCTCGCGGCGCCGCGGCTCACGGCCGAGGAGCAGGCCTTTCTCGACGGCCCCGTCGAGCGCCTGTGCCGCATGCTCGACGACTGGCAGATCACTCACGAGCTCGCGGACATGCCGGCGGAGGTCTGGGATTTTCTGAAGAAGGAACGCTTCTTCGCGATGATCATCCCCAAGGAGTACGGCGGCCTCGGCTTCTCGCCGCTCGCCAATTCCATGGTGCTCTCGAAGATCTCCTCGCGGAACTCGACGGCGGCCTCGACGATTGGGGTCCCGAACTCGCTGGGCCCCTCGGAGCTGCTCCTGCACTACGGCACGGAAGAGCAGAAGCAGCGCTGGCTGCCGGGCCTCGCCGACGGCACGGAGGTACCCTGCTTCGCGCTGACCTCGCCGCGCGCGGGCTCGGACGCGACGGCCATCGTAGACTCCGGCGTCGTCTGCAAGGGCACGTTCGAGGGCCGCGAGACGCTCGGCATCCGCCTGAACTGGGACAAGCGCTACATCACGCTCGCGCCGATCGCAACGGTGCTCGGGCTCGCGTTCAAGCTCCACGATCCGGACCGGCTGCTGGGCGACAAGACCTATTACGGCATCACGGCGGCGCTGATTCCGACGAACCTGCCCGGCGTCGAGATCGGCCGGCGCCACTTCCCGATCAACATCCCGTTCCAGAACGGGCCGACGCGCGGTAAGGACGTTTTCGTGCCCGTCGATTACATCATCGGCGGCCCGAAGATGGCCGGGCAGGGCTGGCGCATGCTCGTGCAGCTCTTGTCCGTCGGCCGCGGCATCACGCTGCCTAGCAACGCCGTCGGCGGGGCCATGGCCGCGGTGTATGCCTCGGGCGCCTACGCGCGTATTCGGCGCCAGTTCAGCCTGCCCATCGGCAAGTTCCACGGCGTCGGCGAGGTCCTGGCCCGCATGGCCGGACACACTTACATCATGAAGGCCGCGCTGCGCACCACCTGCGCAGCCATGAACGCCGGCGAGAAGCCGGCCGTGCCCGCCGCAATCCTCAAGCACCACAACACCGAGCTCGGCCGGCTGGTCGCGAACGACGCCATGGACGTGCACGGCGGCAAGGCCATCATGCTCGGGCCGAAGAACTACCTCGCGCGCGCATACGAGGGAGTCCCGATCGCGATCACGGTCGAGGGCGCGAACATTCTGACGCGCAATCTCATCATCTTCGGCCAGGGCGCGATCCGCTGCCATCCGTACGTGCTGGCCGAGATGGAGGCCGCGCGCGCCGAGGACCGGGAGGCCGGCCTCGTCGCGTTCGACCGCCTGCTGTTCGGCCACATCGGCTACGCGCTCTCGAACGCCGCCCGCTCGTTCGTCATGGCGCTCACGCTCGCGCGCTTCACGCACGTGCCGACCTCGAGCGCGGCGCGGCGCTACTACCAGCACATCAACCGCTACAGCGCCTCGTTCGCGCTCGCGGCCGACGCCGCCATGCTCACGCTCGGCGGCGAGCTCAAACGCCGCGAGCTCCTGTCCGCGCGCCTCGGCGATATCCTGAGCTACCTGTATCTGGCCTCGATGGTTCTGAAGCACTACACGGACGAGGGGGAGCCGGCCGCGGACCTGCCGCTCGTCGAATGGAGCTGCCGCGAGCTGCTTTACCGCACGCAGGAGCAGCTGCACGGCCTGCTTCGAAACTTCCCGAACCGCTGGGTCGCCGCGCTGCTGCGCTTCGCGATCTTCCCGCGCGGGCGGACGTACTCGGCGCCCTCGGACGAGCTCGGGCAGCGCATCGCCGAGCTGCTCATCAACCCGACCGAGACAAGGGAGCGGCTCGCGGCCGGGGCGTATCTGACCGCGGAGCCGACGAACCCGATCGGCCTGCTGCAGCAGGCGCTCGAGATGGCCGAGCAGGTCAAGCCCATCGAACGCAAGGTCTTCGACGCGCGCCGCGAGGGCCGCATCGTGCGCGACGACACCCCGGGCCAGATCGAGGAAGCCGAATCGCTCGGCGTCATCACGCCCGAGGAAGCGGCCGCCGTGCGCGAGTTCGACAGAACGGTGCTTGCGCTGACGGGCGTCGACGACTTCGACCCGAGCGAGCTCGCGCGGGCAGGCGGCAGCGGCCTCGAGGCCCGCGCTGCGGTGGCCGAGCCCGGCGACGAGCTCGAGGAACTGGACGCGGTCGCGCCGGACTGACGCCGTGTATACCGAATTCTTCGGTCTCAACGAGAAACCGTTCTCGATCACGCCTGACCCGCGCTACCTCTATCTGAGCCGGCGCCATGCCGACGCGCTCGCGCACCTCATCTACGGCATTTCCGAGAGCGGCGGCTTCATCCAGCTCACGGGCGAGGTCGGCACGGGCAAGACGACGCTGATCCGCACGCTGCTGCAGCAACTGCCCGACAAGGCCGAAATCGCGCTGGTCCTGAACCCGCAGCTCACGGCGGCGGAGTTCCTCCAGGGGATCTGCGACGAGCTCGGCATCTCCGTGCCCGAGCGAGCCTCGGTGCGCACGGCGCTGACGGCGCTGAACGCCTACCTTCTCGACGCGCATGCACAGGGCCGCCGCGTCGTCCTCATCGTGGACGAGGCGCAGACGCTGCCCCCCGATCTGCTCGAGCAGGTCAGGCTGCTCACGAACCTCGAGACGGCCACTCAGAAGCTTCTGCAGATCATTCTGATAGGCCAGCCCGAGCTTCGCGAGGTGCTGGGCCGCCCCGAGATGCGCCAGCTCGCCCAGCGCGTCACGGGCCGCTACCACCTCGAGCCCCTCGGCAAAGGCGAAACCGAGGCCTACCTCCGGCATCGCCTGCGCGTCGCGGGCTGCCAGCGCCCGGTGTTCGAGCCCAGCGCGGTCGCCGAGCTCTATCGCCGCTCCGGCGGCATCCCGCGCCTCATCAACGTCGTGGCCGACCGCGCCCTGCTCGCCGGCTACAGCCGGGATCGGCCCCGCATCGATCGAAGCCTCGTGAAGCGGGCGGCGGCCGAGGTATTCGGCAGAGAGGGCCCGCGCCCCAGGCGGCCTTGGACGGCGGCCGCTGCCGTCACGGGCGCCGTCGCGGCCGGCGCCGGGCTTTATTTGCTGCACGGCGTGAAACCGGCCGGCCAAGGCGCGACGGCCCGGCTCGAGAGCCGGGCCGCGACCGGTCTCGTCGCACGTCCAGCCGCGGATACGGCCGTGGCGGCCCTCGATGCGGCCGAGGCGGCCAAGCGCCGGGCCGCCGCTGCCCCGCCCGCCGCCGGCACCGGCACCGGCGCCGGCACCGGCATCGGTAACGGCACCGGCATCGCGGCGGCGGCCGCCGTGCCCGCCGCGCCGGCGCCTTCCGCCACGGCACCCGGCTCGCCGGCGCCCGAAGACGCGCCCGCAAAGGACCGCCCGAGCGCCGAAGCCGGCCCGGGTCGCGTGCTCTCGGCCGCCCTCTCGGCCGGCGGCGCCGACGAGTCGAACGAGGCCTTCGCGCGCCTGTTCGGGCTGTGGGGCGCGCACTACGATCCCGCCCGGGGCGACCCGTGCGCGCAGGCGGCCGAGCAGAATCTGCGCTGCCTGACCGAGCCGCACGGGTCCATCGGCGAGCTCAGGACCTTGAATCGGCCGGCCATCCTGACCGTGCGCGACGCCGCCGGCGCAGAGCATCGCGTGCTGCTCCGCGGGCTCGGCTACGCCGACGCGCGGCTCTGGATCGGCGGCAAGACCGTCGTCGCGAGCGTTTCCGAGCTCACGAATGCCTGGTACGGCCGCCAGACGCTCCTCTGGCGTCCCGCCGCGAGCGGAGCGGAGCTGCGGCCCGGCATCCGCTCCTCCAACGTCGCGTGGCTGCGGCGCAGCCTCGCAAAGATCGAAGGCCGCGCGCTCGACGGCGAGCCGTCCTTGCTGTACGACGCCGCGCTCGAGGCCGAGGTGCGCCGGTATCAGCGCGAGCGCATGCTGACGGTCGACGGCATCGTCGGCGCACGCACCGAAATGTCGCTGGCCAGCGATCTCGGCGTGCCCGGGACGCCCACGCTGCACGAGGATTGATCGTGTCTTTCATACTCGACGCCCTGCGCAAGTCCGAGAGCGAGCGCCAGCGCGAGGCGCTGCCGAGCGTCATGCGCATGCCGGGGCCGGCGGAGCCTGCGCGGCTGCCGCGCTGGGCCGCGGGCACGATGGCGGGGCTCGGCCTCGCCATCGTCGGGCTCGGCGTCGCCTGGTGGCTCAGCGCACACCCTGCCGCGCGCTTCGCGTCCGTACCCGCGGGCACCGAGCCGTCCGCGTCGCTGGCCGCGCCGGCCCCGGCGGGCGGGGCGTCCCCGGCCGCAGAACCGGCGTCAGAGGCGGCCGCCGGGGCGGCCGCGGGCAGCGCCGAAGCGCGGCGCCCGGCGGCGGCGGAACCAAACGTGCGCGGCCCGGCCCAAGCGGTCCCGGCCGTCGCGGACCGCCACACGGCCCGTGGCTCGGCAGCAGGCCGCGACGAGCCCTCCGGCGGTGCCGAAGCGGCCGCGGGCCGCAGTGCGGGAGGGAGCGCTGATCGCGGCCGCGGCGCCGCGCACGAAGCCCGTGCGCCCGGGCCGCGGCCGAGCGAACCGGGCCCCGAGGTCGCCGCGTTCGTTCCCGCCTACGCCGAGGCGGCGTCGCAGGACGCTGCGATGCCCAAGCTGCACCTCGATCTGCTCGCATTCGATGCGGATCCGGCGCGCCGGTTCGTGTTCATCGACGGCCAGAAATACGTCGAAGGAGAGACCCTCAAGGCCGGCCCGCGCGTGCTGCGCATTACGGCCGACGGCGCGATCCTCCTGTTCAGCGACGGGCGCCAATACCTCCTGGGCCACGAGTGAGCGCGGCCGCGAGGCCGCCCCGCACCGGGGACTGCCCGGCGGCTGCGGCCCGTACGCGGCGTCGTTACGAGCGGATGCCGGTGCCTCGGTGCAGAAGCACCAGCGCGAACGCGAACAGCCCGACGAGCGCCGCGATGATGATCGCGAAGGCGGTCCCGATCGAGATGTCCGACTGCCCGAGCATCCCGTAACGGAAGGCATTGATCATGTAGAGGATCGGATTCACGCGCGCGATGTGCTGCCAGATGGGCGCGAGCGAAGCGATCGAGAAGAAGACGCCGCCGAGGTAATTCAGCGGCGTCAGTACGAAGTTCGGAATGACCGAAATCTCGTCGAAATTCTTCGCAAAAATGGCGTTGATGAGCCCGGCCACGGAGAACGTCATGGCCGTCAGCAGCACGGTCGCCACCGTGACGAACCAGTGCACGACGTACAGATCCGTAAAGAACATGGCGACGGCCGTGACGAGCGCGGCTACGAGCAAGCCGCGCACGACGCCGCCGACGACGTAGCCGAGCACGATCGTCACGTACGAGAGCGGCGAGACGAGCATCTCCTCGAGGTGCAGCTGCAGCTTGCCCGAGAAGAACGACGAGACCACGTTGCCGAAGCTGTTCGTGATCACGGACATCATTATCAGGCCCGGAGCGATGAACGTCGTGTACGGCACGCCGCCCATGGTCCCGATGCGACGGCCGATCAGGCTGCCGAAGATGATGAAATACAGCGTCATCGTGATGGCCGGCGGAATGATCGTCTGCACCCAGATGCGCAGCACGCGGCGGACCTCCTTGCGCACAATCGTCGCGAAGCCGATCAGGTTGATGGCGAGCAGACTGCGATCGGCCACCGCGCCGGTCGGCTTGAATTCCGTCATGGCCACTTCCTCCGCGCGGCTCATGCCGGCACCTCCGGGCGCTTCTTGTTCTCGACGAGGCGGATGAACAGCTCCTCGAGGCGGTTGGTCTTCGTGCGCATGCTCGACACATGCAGGGATTTGGCGGAAAGCTCCTCGAACATCCTGTTCAACCCTTGCTCCTTCGCGACTTCGACCTCGATCTCGTGCTCGTTGCGGAGGCGCACCGTGTACCCATCCAGCAGGGGCGCTTCCGCGACCCGCTCCGCCAGCGTCAGCACGAAGGCCTCGCGCTGGAGCTTGCCGATGACGTTGGCCATCGTGTCGTTCTCGATGATGCGGCCCTCGTCGATGATCGCGATATTGCGGCAGAGGCTCTCGGCCTCCTCGAGGTAATGCGTCGTGAGGATGATGGTCACGCCCGAGTCGTTGATGTCGCGCATGAGATCCCACATCGAGCGCCGAATCTCGATGTCGACCCCGGCGGTCGGCTCGTCGAGGATCAGCAGCTTCGGCTCGTGCACGAGCGCGCGCGCGATCATGAGACGGCGCTTCATGCCGCCCGAGAGATTGCGCGCGATGTCGTCGCGGCGATCCCAGAGGTGCAGCGCCTTCAGGTACTTCTCCGTTCGGGCGTGGGCGATCTTAGGGGGAATTCCGTAGAAGCCGGCTTGGTTCACGAGCGTGTAGTAGTTGCGCTCGAACATGTTCAGGTTGACTTCCTGCGGCACGACGCCGATCACGGACTTGGCGAGGTCGCGCTGCGTGTCGAGGTCGTAACCGAAGACCGTCACGCGCCCGCTCGTCTTGGTCACGAGCGAGGTCACGATGCCGATCGCCGTAGTCTTGCCGGCCCCGTTCGGCCCCAGCAACGCGAAAAAATCACCCTCGCGCACGGTCAAGTCGATGCCCTTGAGGGCCTCGACGCGGTTCGCGTAGACCTTGCGCAGCTGCTCGATGGCTAGTGCGTCCATTCTTCCACTTGTCTGAAACACGGCCCGATGCGCCGGGTGCCCGGCGCGCAAGCCGGCTATTCTAATGGCAGGCGTGGCTCGCTGCTCGGCGCGGAGCGCGCCGGCCCGGCGCACGGGCCCGCCCGGCGCCGGCGCGGAAGCCCGACTCGGGCGGGCGCGCTACTTGGCGCGGGCGTGGTCGGCGACCCGGTTTTCGAAGCGCGCGGCCTCGACGGAAGGCTGCAGCGCGACGAGGACGAGCTGCCGCCGCGCCTCCGGCCGCCGCTCGGTCAGCAGCTCGTGCCAAAGCCAGGCCGATTCGGCGAAAGCGCATTCGAGCGTCAGAGCCGTGGCGGCCATCCGGGGCAGATCCGAGAGGGCCGTCGTGCGCATGACGTGCACCTCGCGAGGGGTGAGCCCGAAGAACAGCCGGGCCTGGTAAGCGCTGTCCCGGCACGTGTTCCAGACGCAAAACAGGATCGTGAGCTCGAGCACCTGCGTCACGTCCATCTCGGCCTCGGGCGACGGCTCCCCGCGCACGGGCTCCGCCGCGAGACGCAGGCGGAACAGGGCGCGCGGGAAGGCGGACAGCTCCTCGATCTCGGCCGGCTCCGCCTTGCGCAGGACCTCGACCTCCGAGAGCGGGAAGCGGGCCGCGGCGAGCTGCCCGTCGCTGCGGTTCTGTAGGGAGCCCAGAAACAGCCTGTTGAGCTCCTGGACCTGATCGAGGGCTTCGGAGTGCATTGTTCTTGACATTGGAGCCCCTCTTTTGCACCGGATTTACCACATATGGTCCTAAAATACCATTAGTGGTACGAATAAACTAAGACCGGTTAACTCGGCCGTTCACGGGGATTTGAGGACATGAGGGCAACCGACCATCGATATCGGACCGAGCGGGCTCGCTTCGAGCTCGCGCTGCGCATGATCGAGCACGAGGCTCGAACGGGCACGATCAGGTACTGGACCGGCCTCAGCGACGACCGGATCCGCAAGCTCTACACCTCGTACTTCAAATTCGGGGGCGCGCCCGTGCGGCGGCGGCGCGGCCGCTCGCCGAGCCAGGTCGCGCCGCTCGTGCGGACCCCGCAGCGGGCGCTCGAATCCGGCGTGTTCGCCAACCTGCTGCTCGCGAACGGTTTGTTGGAGCCCGAGCAGGGGCACAGGCCGAATTGGAAGGGCAACATCGATCTCGGCCACCGCCTCTGCGAGTGCTACGAGACGCACCGGGCGCTCGTGCCGCGTGCGAGCCTGTCGTTCGAGTGGGGATGGAATCTGCTCATCAGCATGCAGCGCGGCGAGGAGCTCAGCATCGCGCGTTGCACGGTGTGCTCGGTGGGCTATATCTTCGATCTGCTCGCGCTGCCGAAGCCCGTATGTCCGGCCTGCGCAGTGTTCTCGCCCGAGGAGACCGCCGGCAGGGCCAACTGAGGGCCCGCGTCGGCCGCTCCTGCGGCGAAACCTGCGCCGAGGGCCGGCGTCCGGCTCGCCGGCGCCGTGCGGCTGAACCGCCGAGCGGCGCAGGCGGCACCGGCCGAGCAGCGTCGAATTCCATCGGAACGCTCGTCATGTGTGTCATTGCCCTGGCCCATCGTGCCGTCGCCCGTTACGCGCTCGTCGTCGCGGCCAATCGCGACGAGAGCCATGGCCGCGCGGCGAGCCCTGCGGCCTGGTGGCCCGATCGTCCGGGCGTGCTGGGCGGCCGCGACCTCGAGGCGGGCGGCACCTGGCTCGCGGTGAATCGCAGCGGCCGGTTCTCGGCCGTCACGAACCTGCGCGCCGCCGCGCTTCCCTCGGCCGGCGCGCCCTCGCGCGGCCTGCTCGTCGGAACGTTCGTGGCCGGCCGCGCCCGCGCCGCGGAGTTCGCGGCCGATCTCGAGCCGGACGCCGCGCGTTACGCGCCGTTCAATCTGCTCTGCTACGACGGCGCCGAGCTTTGCTATACGAGCAACCTTGCGCCGACGCAGCGGCTGGAGCCGGGCTTCCACGCCTTCAGCAACGCGCGGGCCGGCACGCGCTGGCCCAAGATCGACCGGGCCGTCGAGGGGCTTGCGGCCGCGCTCGAGGAGGCCGATCCGGCGGAGGCGCTGTTCGCGCTGCTGCGCGAAACGGCCCCGGCCGCGGCGGGCTTCGACGCGCGGCAAACCTCGCTTTTTCAGCGCGATTCCGCATGGGGGACGCGCTGCTCGACGGTCGTCCTCGTGGACGCGCTGGGTGCAGCGCGCTTCATCGAGCGGCGGTTCGACGCCGCCGGCCAGCCGGCCGGGGAGAGCGCGTACTCGTGGGTCATGGCGGGGGATGGCTCTGCCCGCAGCCCGCACGATTCATGAACGGGGGCGGATGCCGGCGGCTGCCGGAGGCGTGGTGGACCGTGACGTATCCGCAGGCGTCTTACGCCGAGGCCGCGGCGTGCCGCGCCTCGAGCCATTGCGCGATATCGCGCAGCTCGGGCTCGCAGACCGCATGCCCCATGGGATAGGTCTTCCACTCGACCGCATACCCTTCGGCCCGCAGCCGGTCGCGGCCGTCCTCGGCCAGGTGGAGGCCGACGACCATGTCGGCCGAGCCGTGGGCCATGAATACGGGCACGTCGGCGTTCGCCGCGCTTTTCTCGGCGGCTAAAGCGTCCGCTCGAGGCAGAAAGGCCGAGAGCGCGAGCACGCCGGCGAGCGGCCGGGTCTCGCGCAGGCCGAGGTGAAGCGCCATGGCGCCGCCTTGCGAGAAGCCCGCGAGCACGATGCTGCGGGAAGGGAATCCGGCCGCGATCTCGCGTTCGATGAGCGCCGTGACGGCCGCGCTCGCAGCCGCGATGCCGGCTTCGTCCTCACGGGCGTGACGGTCGATCGCGAAGATGTCGAACCAGGCGCGCATGGGCATGCCGGCGTTGATCGTGACGGGCCGATAGGGCGCGTGCGGGAACACGAAGCGGTAACCGCCGTTGAGCTTCAGCTCGTCCACGATCGGCTCGAAGTCGTGGCCGTCGGCCCCGAGGCCGTGAAGCCAGAGCACGCAGAGGCGCGGCTCGTTGCCGATGTTCCGCTCGACGCAGGGCAAAAGCGAATCCTTCACGCAAGCCTCCCGCGTGGGCGTCCTTGCCGCGGCGCAAAGACAGCCCTTGCATGTTTGCACATACCGTATAACATATGCGCAATTTTATTCACGGTAGCGACGCATGCCAAGTGCTACGGCACAACAGTACGAGCGGCGCCGCGCCATCGCGCGATTGCTGGGCCAGCACGAGATCAACCGGCAGTCGGAACTGGTGGCCTTGTTGCGCGCCGAAGGGTTTGTCGCCACGCAATCGAGCGTGAGCCGCGATCTGCGCGACCTCGGCGCGGCGAAGCTCAAGAACGGCTACAGCCTGCCGGATAGGTCCGAGAACGGCAACGACGAGTCGTTGCGGCTCGTGGCGGAGCTCATTCGGCACATTCGCAGCGCGGGGCCGAACCTGCTCGTGGTCCAGACGGCCGTCGGCGCGGCGCAGCGCGTCGCCGTCACGCTCGACCGGACGGACTGGCCCGAGATCGTGGGCACGGTATCGGGCGACGATACGATTTTCGTCGCCACGGCGAACTCGAACCAACAGCGGCGCCTCAGGGCGCGGCTGCGGCAGAACCTCGGGAAGGGACATCATGACTGATTCGATCGACAACCCCATCGTGCTGGCCTTCTCCGGCGGCCTCGATACGTCTTTCTGCGTGCCCTGGCTCAAGGAGACCTATGGACGCCCGGTCGTCACGGCCACGGTCGACACGGGCGGCCTCGACGCCGCGGCCGCGCAGCGCCTCGAAGAGCGCGCGCTCGCGCTCGGCGCCGCGCGCCATGTGCTCGTCGAGGCCCGCCCGGAGTTTTTCGACCGCGTGCTCAAGTACCTGATCATGGGCAACGTGCGCCGCGGGCAGCTGTATCCGCTGTGCGTCGGGTCCGAACGCGGCGTCCAGGCCGCCCATCTCGCCGAGCTCGCGAAAGAGATGGGCGCGGCCACGGTCGCGCACGGCTGCACTGCGGCCGGCAACGACCAGGTCCGCTTCGAGATCATCCTCAAGACGCTGGCGCCGAAGCTCGAGGTGCTCGCACCCGTGCGCGATCACTCCTGGGCGCGCGCCGACCAGGTCGCCTATCTCGAGGAGCGCGGGCTGCCCGTGCCAAGCCGAGGCTCGGCCTATTCCATCAACCGCGGCCTTTGGGGCGTCACGATCGGCGGCACGGAGACGCTGACCTCGAGCGGCTCGATCCCCGAGTCCGCCTGGGTCCTGAGCGCCGGCGCGCTCGAGGCGCCGCGGCCCGCGACGCGCCTCGAGATCGGCTTCGAGCGGGGCGTGCCGGTCGCGCTCGACGGCCGTCGGCTCGCGCCCGTCGAGCTCATCGAGCGGCTCGAAGCCCTCGGCAGCCGCTACGGCATAGGCCGCGGCATTCACCTCGGCGACACCATCCTCGGCACGAAGGGCCGAGTCGCGTTCGAGGCCCCGGCCGCCGACATTCTGCTCAGCGCGCACCGCGAGCTCGAGAAGCTCACGCTGACGGCCCTGCAGGCCCGGGTCAAGGAGCCGCTCTCGCTGACCTACGGGGACCTCGTGCACGAGGGCAAGCAGCTCGACCCCGTCGGCCGCGACATCGAGGCGCTGCTCGAGTCCTCGCAGGCGCGCGTGACGGGCACGGTGCGGTGCGAGCTCAGGCCAGGCAGCGTCTTCGTGACGGGCCTCGACTCGCCGCACTCGCTCATGGCCGCGAGCCGCGGCAAGTACGGCGAATCGGCCGGCGAGTGGACGCCGGCCGACGCCGTCGGCTTCTCCCGTATCCTTTCCCTGCCCGGGATGCTCTACACGCGCGCCGGAGGACAATGACATGCGCTCCATCGTCGTCGACAAGATCGCCTCCGTCGCGATCGCGAACGATCTTTCCCACGAGGTCCGGGTCAGCTCGGAGATCCCGTGCGAGGAAGGCATCCTCGTCGCGGTCGAGGTGCTGAACAACAAGTCGACCTACAACACGCTCGAGCTCACGAGCGGGCGCATGGCGCAGGTCAAGCGCGGCAACGTCATCGTCGGCGCGCTGGGCCACCGCAAGGCGCTGTTCGGCTACTCGGGGCACCTGCCCGAGGCGCTCGCGCCCGGCGACACCGTGCAGCTGCTGAACCTCGGCGGCGTGCTCGGCATCTGCGACTCCGTAAACCCGACGCACGGGCAGCCCTTCGACTGCCGAGTGCTCGGCGTCGTGCTCGATTTCCCGTACCTCGGCCAGCGCGTCGGCGTGCCGGCGCGCGCGGGCGAGCACCGGTTGACCGGGGACAAGCCCGTGCGGCTCGACGGCATTCCCGTCGTCGCGCTCGCGGGCACCTGCATGAACTCGGGCAAGACGGCCGCGGCGTGCGCCATCGTGAGCCGCTTCCGCCACAACGGCCTTATCGTCGACGCGTTCAAGGCGACCGGCGTCGCGCTGCGCCGCGACATCCTGGCCATGGAGGACGCGGGCGCGCGCAATACAGCCATCTTCAGCGACCTCGGCGTCTGCGCGACGACCTCGGCCAACGCGCCGGCCCTGACGCGCCATCTGCTCGCGACGCTCGTGCCGCAGCGGCCCGACGTCATCGTCTTCGAGCTCGGCGACGGCCTGCTCGGCGCTTACGGCGTCGAGGCGATTCTGCACGATGCCGAGATCCGCGACGGCCTGAGCGCGCTCGTGCTCTGCGCGAACGATCCGGTCGCGGCCTGGGGCGGCGTCAGGCTGCTGAGGGAGGAGTTCCACATCGAGCCCACCGTCGTCACCGGGCCGGCCACGGACAATCAAGTCGGCATCGACATCATCAAGCAGCGCTCCAACGTGCCGGCGTACAACGCGCTCGCGCAGGGCCCCGAGCTCGGGGACCTGCTCATGCAGCGGATCGGGCTCGGCGACCGGCTCGCGAGGGCCGCCCAATGAGCGCCTGGCCCGTCATCGTCCTCGGCGGCTCGGGCTACGTCTCGGGCGAGATGTTGCGGCTCGTCGCGCAGCACCCGCGGCTCGAGCTCGGCGCGGCCGTCTCGACGAGCCAGGCGGGCGAGCCCATCGCCGCGGCGTTTCCGCATTTGGCGGCCGTGTTCCCCGAGCAGCGCTTCGTCTCGCTCGAGGCCGTGGCCGAGCGGCTCGGCGACGCGCCGCATTGGGTCGTGCTCTCGGCCGCGCCGCACGGCGCCTCGGCCGAGATCGTCGCGGGCCTGCTCGACACGGCCGAGAACGCGGGAATCAAGCTCACGGTCGTGGACGCGTCGGCCGACTTCCGTTTCGCAGACCCCGAGGCGTTCACAAAGGTCTACGGGCACCCGCACCCGGCGCCCGCGCGGCTCGCCGAGTTCCGGTGCGCCGTGCCCGAGCACCGCGTCTCGATAGATACGCCCCATGCCGCGCACCCGGGCTGCTTCGCGACGGCGATGCTGCTCGGCATCGTGCCGCTCGTCGCCATGGGCCTCGCGGGCGGGGACTTCTTTGTGAGCGCGATCACGGGTAGCACGGGAGCGGGCCGCACGCCGCGCGACACGACGCACCACCCGCTGCGCCATAACAACCTGTTCGCCTATCAGCCGCTGGCACACCGGCACGACCCGGAGGTGCGCGCGCTCGTGCAGGCAGCGACGGGGCGTTCGATGCGGCTGCATTTCGTGCCGCACTCGGGCCCGTTCACGCGGGGCATCCATGCGACGATTTTCGTTCAGCACGACGGCCGCGTGCGCGCACGCGACGTCGTCGAGGCGCTGACGGAGTTCTACCGCGCGTCGGCCTTCGTGCACGTGGACTCGGCGCCGCCGCGGCTCAAGGACATCGTCGGGAGCAATTACGCGCGGCTCGCCGCGAGCGTCGACGGCGAGACGATCGTCGTCTATTCGATACTGGACAATCTCATCAAAGGCGCTGCGGGAGGCAGCATACAATGGGTCAATCGACTGCTCGGCTTACCGGACCCGATGGGGCTAGCCGCGCCGACGGCGGGGTGGATGTGATGAGCGATACAAGGATGCCGAACGCCTACCTCGACGAGGTGTATCCGACGCTGCCGTTCGAGCCCGTCTCGGGCCGCGGCTGCTGGCTCGAGGACGAGGGCGGCCGGCGCGTGCTCGACTTCTACGGCGGCCATGCCGTCGCGCTGCTCGGCTACGGCCATCCGAAGCTCACGGCCGCGCTCTCCGAGCAGGCGGCGAAGCTGCATTTCCAGAGCAACGTCGTGCGCATGAAGATCCGCGAAGAGGCCGCGAACCGGCTCGCGGCCTTCGCGCCGCGCGGCCTCGAGCGCGTGTTCTTCGTGAACAGCGGGGCCGAGGCCAACGAGAACGCGCTGCGCCTCGCGCTGAAGCTCACGGGGCGCAAGAAGATCGTGGCCGTCGAGCACAGCTTCCACGGGCGCACGGCTGCCGCCGCCGCGGTGACCTGGGGCGCGCAGAAGTCGTGGTACGGCTTCCCGCGCACGCCCATGGACGTGGCGTTCGTGCCGCGCAACGACATCGAGGCGCTGCACGCCGCCGTCGACGACCGCACCGCGGCCGTCATCGTCGAGCCCGTGCAGGGCCTCGCGGGCGCCTTCGATCTCAGCACAGAGTTTCTGCGCTCGGCGCGCCAGGCCTGCGATCGCAACGATGCGTTCCTGATCCTCGACGAGGTGCAGTCCGGCATGGGGCGGCTCGGCGCGCCTTTCGGTGCGGACCTTTTCCGCGTGCAGCCGGATCTGCTCACGACGGCCAAGGGCGTCGCGGGCGGCTTCCCGTGCGGGGCGCTGATCATGACTCCGACGATCGCGGTCGAGCTCAAGCCCGGCCAGCTAGGCACGACCTTCGGCGGCAATCCCATGGCCTGCGCGGGCATCATCGCCGTCCTCGACGCAATCGAGGAGCAACAGCTGCTTGCGCGCGTGCGCGAGCTCTCGGCGCTGATCCGCGAGACCTGCGTCGTCGGACCCGTGAAACGCATCCGCGGCGCAGGCTTCCTACTCGGCCTCGAGACCGGGCCGAGGGCCGCCAAAGTCCGCGACGCGCTGCTCGAGCGCGATATCCTGACGGGCACGAGCACGGATCCGCACGTGCTGAGGCTGCTGCCGCCGCTCGTGCTCGAGCGCGAGCACGTCGAACTGCTGTCCGCCGCACTCGAGGAGCTCGGCAATGAAACGCCTTAACGATCTGGCAGAGCTTACGGCAGAGCAAGTCGGCTCGCTGCTCGAGCTCGCCGGGAGACTCGACCGTCATCCCGAGCCGCGCGCGCTCGAGGGCAAGGTGCTCTCCCTGCTGTTCCTGAGCCCTTCGCTGCGCACGCTCGCGTCGTTCCAGGCCGCCATGATCCGGCTCGGCGGCGGCTCGTTCGTGATCTCGCCCGAGATGTCGATCCACGGCCTCGAATCGCGGCAGGGTATCGTCATGGACGGGGCCGCGGCCGAGCACGTCAACGAGGCCGTGCCCGTCATCGCGTCCTACGGCGACGCGCTCGGGATTCGCGCGTTCGCGAAGCGGCTGAACCTCGAGGACGACCTCGCGGACCGCGAATTCGCCGAGCTCGCCTCGCTCGCGGGGAAGCCCTGGATCAATATGGAGTCGGCCATCAACCATCCGTGTCAGAGCCTTGCGGACTGGAAGACGATGGACGAGCTCGGCGTGCCGAAGCACGGGCGCTTCGTGCTCTCCTGGGCTTATCACCCGAAGGCACTGCCGCTCGCCGTGCCCGCGGCGACCGTGCACATGGCCGCCATGCGCGGAATGGACGTCGTCGTACTGCGGCCCGAGGGCTTCGAGCTTCCGGAGCCCATCATGGCGAAGGCGCGCGCCGCGGCCGAGCAATCCGGGGGCCGCGTGACCGAGACCGACGACCGGCGCGAGGCTACGGAGGGCGCGCACGTGATCTACGCGAAGTCGTGGTCGTCGACGCGCTACTACACCGAGCGGCTCGGCGACCAGAAGCTGCGCGAGGCGCTCGTCCCCTGGTGCGTCGACGAGCCCTGGTTCGAGAATGCACGCGAGGACGCCCGCTTCATGCACTGCCTGCCCGTGCGCCGCGGCGTCGTCGTGGCGGACCGGGTCCTCGACGGGCCGCGCAGCGTCGTGATCCAGGAGGCGCGCAACCGAATGCTCGTGCAGATGGCCGTGCTCCACAGAATGTTGAAGGGATGATGTTTCGATGACACGTTTGACGGGCAATGAACGCGCCATCGCCGTGACCGCGCTGCGGCACGCGGTGCCGTATATCCGGATGTTCAAGAGGAAGGTCTTCGTGCTCAAGGCGGGCGGCGAAGCCTTCACCTCGCCTGCGGCCACGCGCGCGTTCGTCGAGCAGATCGCGATCCTGCACCAGGTCGGCATTCGCGTCGTGCTCGTGCACGGCGGCGGCCCGCAGTCGACGGAGCTTGCCGAGCGGCTGGGGCTCCCGAGCCGTCTGGTTGAAGGGCGGCGCGTGACGGACGAGGCGACGCTCGAGGTCTCGACCATGGTGCTGAACGGTCAGATCAACACGCGCGTGCTCGCAGCGTTCCGCGCGCTCGGCGTGCCGGCCGTCGGCGTGAGCGGCGTCGACTGCGGCCTCGTGCGCGCGCACAAGCGCCCGCCCGTGAAGCGCGAGAACGGCGAGACCGTGGACTACGGCTTCGTCGGCGACATCGACCGCGTGGACGGCACGGTCGTGCGCAAGCTGCTCGAGGACGACCTCGTGCCGATTGTGAGCTCGCTCTCGGCCGACGACGAAGGCACGCTGCTCAACATCAATGCCGACACGGTCGCGGCCGCGCTGGCCTGCGACCTCGGCGCCGAGAAGCTCGTCCTCGCGACGGGCGCGCCGGGCATCCTCGAATCGCGCGACGACCCGCGCTCGCTGATCTCGTACGTAGACCGCACGGGGCTCCTGCGCCTCAAGCAGGAGGGGCGCATCCAGGACGGCATGCTGCCCAAGGTCGCCGCGATCGAGAAGGCCCTCGCAGGGGGCGTGCGGCGCGTGCACGTGATCTCCTACTCGCTGCCCGACAGCCTGCTGCTCGAGGTCTTCACGAACGAAGGCACGGGCACGCTCGTCGTCGACCGGCTCGAGCACCTGTCGCCCGAAGAGCAGCAGGGGTAGCCGTGCAAACCGCCGAAGAAAAAGGGGTCAGAGCCCTTTTTTCGATCGCTGCCGCAGAGGACAGGCAGGACCGTGCCGAAAAAAGGGCTCTGACCCCTTTTTCTTCTATCCGGCCATGAGCCGCCTCTGGGACAAGGGACTCCCGCTCGACGAGCGCATCCTGCGCTTCACGGCCGGCGAGGACCACCGCCTCGACGAGCGCCTCGTCGAATACGACGTCCGCGCCTCGATCGCGCACGCGCGCATGCTCGAGGCCCAGGGCCTGCTCGCGGCCGACGATTCGACCGCGATCTGCGAAGGACTCCGCGAGCTCGGCGACGCCCACGCCGCCGGCGAGTGGTCGATCTCGCTCGAGGACGAAGACGCGCACGGCGCGCTCGAGGCGAGGCTCGTCGAGCGAATCGGCCAAGCCGGCGGCCGCGTGCACCTCGGCCGCTCGCGCAACGACCAGGTCCTCGCGGCGCTGCGGCTCTATCTGCGCGATGCCGTGCAGGGGCTCGCCGAGCGCACGGCCGCCGTCGTCGCGGCGCTGGGCACCCTGGCCGAGCGGCAGGGCCAGGTTGCGCTGCCCGGCTACACGCACATGCAGCCTGCCATGCCGAGCTCCGTGGCGCTGTGGGCGGGCGGCTTCGCGGCCGAGCTTCGCGACGACGGCGAGGGCCTGCTGCGCACGCTCGCGCGCATCGACCTGAACCCCCTCGGCTCGGCCGCGGGTTACGGCGTCCCGGGCCTGCCGCTCGATCGCGAGGCGACGCGCCGCGCGCTCGGCTTCGCGCGCACGCAGGAGCCCGTCACGGCCGTGCAGCTGAGCCGCGGCAAGGCGGAGGCGAGCGTGATCTTCGAGCTCTCGCTGCTCACGGGCGATCTCGGCCGGCTCGCCGCGGATCTCTTGCTGTTCTACACGGCTGAGTTCGCCTACGTGGAGCTTCCGAACGAGATGACGACGGGCTCGTCGATCATGCCTCAGAAGCGCAATCCGGACGTTTTCGAGCTGCTCCGCGCCGTCCAGCCCACCGTCACGGGCGCGCTCGTCGAAGCGCTCGGCGTCGCCGCCAAGCTGCCCTCGGGTTACCACCGCGATCTGCAGCGACTCAAGGCGCCGCTGTTCCGCAGCATCGATTCGGCGGGCGACGCGCTCGAGATCATGGCGCACGCGCTCGCCGGCGTGCGCTTTCGCGCGGATCGCATCGCGCTGCCGGACGAGCTGCACGCGGCGGCGCGCGCCAACGAGCTCGTCGTGCGCGAGGGCATCCCGTTCCGCGAGGCCTATCGGCGCATCGCGGCCGAGCTCGGAGCCAAGCGCTCGTGAGCGCCGGCCGCCGCGCGCCGTTGCGCAACGTCCTCGTCGCCGCCGCGACGCTCGCCGCCGTGCTGACGCTCGCGACGCTCGCAGCCTGCGGCCAGAAGGGGCCGCTCACGCTGCCGTCGCCTCAGCCGCGGCCTCTGGGCGCGCCGGGCGCCCCCTCCCCGCCCGCGGCGCAGGTCCCGGGCGGCGGCGCGCCGCCGCCGGCCTCGCCCTCTACCGGCGCCGACACGGAACCGAGCGCGCGGCCGCCCTCGCCCCCGAACCCGTCCACGCGATGAGGGACCATGGCGGATAGGCCGCTCGTGCTCGTCGACGGCTCCTCGTACCTGTATCGGGCGTTTCACGCGATGCCCGACCTCAGTACGAAAAGCGGTCAGCCTACGGGCGCCGTGCTCGGCGTCCTCAACATGGTCTACAAGCTGCTCGACGAGTACGGCCCCGAGCGCATGGCCGTCGTGTTCGATGCGCCCGGCAAGACTTTCCGCGACGATCTCTACGGCGAATACAAGGCGAACCGCCCGCCGATGCCGGACCCGCTGCGCCGGCAGATCGAGCCGCTCATCGAGGCCATCGAGACGAGCGGCATACCCGTGCTCCGCGTCGAGGGCGTCGAGGCGGACGACGTCATCGGCACGCTTGCGCGCCGGGCGCAGGAAGCGGGCCAGACGACCGTGATCTCAACGTCCGACAAGGACATGGCGCAGCTCGTCGGCACCGACGTGACTCTCGTGAACACGATGGACAACACCACGCTCGATCCGGAAGGCGTGCGCCGCAAGTTCGGCGTCGGGCCCGAGCGCATCGTGGACTACCTGACCCTCGTCGGCGACACATCCGACAACATCCCGGGCGTCAAGGGCGTCGGCGCCAAGACCGCGGCGAAGTGGCTCGAGCAGTACGGCAGCCTCGAAGGCCTCGAAGCGCACGCGCAGGAGATTCCGGGGAAGGCCGGCGAGCGGCTGCGCGATTCGCTCGGCGATCTCGGGCTCTACAAGCGGCTCGTGACCATCGACTGCGCGGTCGACCTGCCAGTCCGCGTGACGGACCTGGCCATCGAGGCGCCCGAAGAGGCCGATCTCAAGGCGGTCTTCGAGCGCCTCGAGCTGCTGTCCCTGCTGAGGAGACGCCTGCCCGAGGCGGCCGCGGCCGCTTCCGAGGCCAGGCGGCGCGAGGCCGAGGACGAGCGCCGCTACGAGCTCGTGCAGACGGAAGCCCAGCTCGACGAGTGGATCGCAAAGATCGAAGCGGCCGAGCTCGTCGCTCTCGATACGGAGACGACGGGGCTCGACTACATGACCTGCCGGCTCGTCGGTCTTTCCCTCTCGGTCGCGCCGGGCGAGGCGGCCTACGTGCCCGTCGCGCACCGCCATCCGGACGCGCATCCCCAGCTCGACCGGCAGCGTGTCCTGGACCGTCTCCGCCCGTGGCTAGAGTCGGAGGCCCCCAAACTCGGCCATCACCTGAAATTCGACGCGCACGTGTTCACGGGCTGCGGCATCCGGCTCGGCGGCATGCGCTACGACTCGATGCTCGAATCGTATGTCTTGAACTCGACGGCGACGCGTCACGATATGGATTCCGTCGCGGCCAAGTATTTAGGTCTCGTCACGACCAAGTACGAGGACGTTTGCGGCAAGGGTGTCAAGCAGATCGGCTTCGACGACGTTCGATCTCGAGACCGCCTGCCGCTACGCGGCGGAGGACGCTGACGTGACCCTCCGGGTCCACCGCTACCTGTGGCCGAAGATCCAGGCCATCCCCGAGCTCGAGAAGCTCTATGTCGAGATCGAGCAGCCCCTCGTCCGCGTGCTCGAGGCCATGGAGCAGACCGGCGTCATGGTGGACGCCGAGATGCTGCGCGGGCAAAGCGCCGAGCTCGCCGCGGCCATGGCCAAGACCGAGGAAGCGGCCTACGAGGCCGCGGGCGGTCCCTTCGCGCTGGGCTCGCCGAAGCAGCTCCAGGAGGTCCTCTACGAGCGCCTCGGTCTGCCCGTGCTCGGCAAGACTCCGACCGGTCAACCGTCGACGGCGGAAACCGTTCTGCAGGAGCTGGCCGCCACGTACGACCTGCCGCGGCTGGTCCTCGATTACCGGGCGCTCGCCAAGCTCAAATCGACGTACACCGACAAGCTGCCGCGCGAGATCAACGCGCGCACGGGCCGCATCCACACGAGCTACCACCAAGCCGTGGCCGCGACGGGGCGACTTTCCTCGACCGACCCGAACCTGCAGAACATCCCGATCCGCACGGCCGAGGGCCGCAGAATCCGGCAGGCCTTCATCGCTCCGCCGGGCTGCGTGCTGCTCGCGGCCGACTACTCCCAGATCGAGCTCCGGATCATGGCGCATTTGTCCCGCGACCCGGGCCTTACGGCCGCCTTCGCGACGGGCCGCGACATCCATAGGGCCACGGCGGCCGAGGTGTTCGGCGTCGAGCCCGAGGCCGTAACCGGGGAGCAGCGCCGGTCCGCCAAAGCCATCAATTTCGGGCTCATCTACGGCATGTCGGCGTTCGGCCTCGGGCGCCAGCTCGGCATCGAGCGCGCGGATGCGCAGCGCTACATCGACCTGTATTTCGAGCGCTACCCGGGCGTCAAGCGCTACATGGACGAGACGCGCGAGCGAGCCCGCGCCGAAGGCTTCGTCTCCACGGTGTTCGGCCGCCGGCTCTACCTCCCCGAGATCGAATCCCGCAACGCTCAGCGCCGGCAATACGCGGAACGCAGCGCCATCAACGCCCCGATGCAAGGCACGGCGGCCGACATCATCAAACGGGCCATGCTCCAGATCGACGCCTGGCTCCGCGAGAGCGCGGTGGAGGCCCGCCTCATCATGCAGGTCCACGACGAGCTCGTGCTCGAGGTCGAGGCCGCGCAGGCGGACGGGGTGAAGGCCGAGGTCGTGCGGCTCATGGCGTCGGCCGCGGAACTCGCCGTGCCGCTCGAGGTCGATGCCGGGGTCGGGGCCAACTGGGACGAGGCGCACTAGGCGGCGCGGCGCGCGGGGCGCGGAAGCGTCCGCAGCGGGGTCCGAAGACAGCTCCGATCGACGGTCTCCGCATCGAGACCGGCCAACGGACGGACTGCGGTCATCTGCGATGGCCGCGGCCCTCGAACTGCGGTCTTCGAATCCACCAATCTCCTCGCGCGGTGGCAGCAGGATTCTTGAACGGCCGCCGACGCCTCAGAGGAGGCTCATGCAGACAGGTGCTTTCGGGGCCGGGCGCGCCAGGGAGGGCGCGCCCGGAGCCTCCAGGGAAGGATTCACGGCGTCCCCGAAAGCGCCTGTCTGCATGAGCCTCCGACTGCCACCGACGCCGACCCCGTTCATGGATTCTGCGGCCCACCGATAGCCACCCCCCTGGCGCTTCAGGAATCTTTGGCCGACCCCAGGGCGCCCCCGGCTGGAACTTTCGGCGGCGGCCCATGACTAACATCATGACGCCGCCAACGGCGTCCCCGCTATCCTCCCTAAGCGGGCTTGTTCCAGTCTCCCCAACTGGAACGTTCGAGCCCCGGGCATGTCCCCTGAATCCCATGCCCGGGGCTTTCTTTACCCTGAGGCCTCGAACCAGCGCTCGAGCACGCGCCGCGCGTCTTGGACGCCCTGGCCCGTGAGCGCCGAAAAGAGCACGAGCTGCGTCCCCGCGCCTGCGCCCGCCTCAACGGCCAGGCGCTGCTCAGCGGCCGCCCCGCGGCCCAGCTTGTCCGCCTTCGTGAGCAGCAGCAGGACCGGAATCCCGAGCGTTCCGGCCCAATCGAGCATCGCGAGGTCCAGTTCCTTGAGACCCCTGCGCAGATCGACCGTGACGACGATGCCCCGCAGACCCTGCCGGCCCCTAAAATAGCCCTCGAGCAGCCCCTGCCAGCGCCTCTGGACCTCCGGTGCCACACGCGCGAAGCCGTAGCCGGGCAGGTCCACAAGCCGGCGGCCTGCGCCCAAGTCGAAGAAGTTGACGAGCTGGGTCCGGCCCGGCGTCTTGCTGACGCGGGCAAGCTTGCGCATTCCGGTGACCGCGTTGATCGCGCTCGATTTGCCGGAATTCGAGCGGCCGACGAAGGCCACCTCGGGCATGTCGTCGGGCGGGAAGCCTCGCGGATCGGAGGCGCTCTTGATGAACTTGGCACTCCACATCGTCGTTCGGCGCGCATTCGCTCCGGGCGCCGCGGTATTGGTGTACAATCGGCGCCCGATTTCGACTGAAAGAAACCGGGATTTCACAGCGTGCACGAGATGATATCCAAAGGACAGCTTCGCGCCCGAATGCGGCGCGCCCTGGCGCTCGCGCCGCTTTGGCTCGCCGGGGCCATGTTCGCGGTCGCGGGCGCTTCCGCCGCAGAGCAGGGCTCGGCGGACGCGGGCAAGAGCAAAGCCGCGACCTGCGCCGCCTGCCACGGCCAAACGGGCAACAGCATCGCGCCCAACTACCCGAGCCTGGCCGGTCAGCACCCCTCTTACATCGTTCACCAGCTCATGGCCTTCAAGAACGGCGAGCGCCAGAATCCGACCATGGTCGGCATGGCCGCAACGCTCTCCGAGCAGGACATGAAGGATCTGGCGGCCTATTACGCGAAGCAGGATCTCACCCCGAAGGGCGCCGATCCGAAGCTCGTTAACGAGGGCCAGTCGATCTACCGCGGCGGCATCCCCGACCGAGGCGTGCCCGCCTGCGAGGGGTGCCACGGGCCGACCGGGCATGGCAACTACCTGGCCGGGTACCCGCGGATCGCCGGCCAGAGCCAGGAGTACCTCATGGCGGCGCTCAAGTCGTTCGCCGACGGCAGCCGGAAGTCGGACCCGAATCAGATGATGCGCGACATCGCGGGCCTTATGCATGAGGACGAGATGCAGGCCGTGACGAGTTACATCCAGGGTCTGCAGCAAGGCCCCCTCTGACGTGCGCATGAGCCGAGCCCGCCGGTTCATCCTGGCTGCTGCCGCGCTGGTCGCGGCAGCGGTGCTCGCGGGCTGCGGGGGCGGCTCGCCCTCGCCCGGCACCGCGGAGGATGCGGCGGCGCCGGCCGCCGCGGGCGATGCAGCGGCCGTCGAGCAGGGCGGGGACGAGACGGGGCCGGAGGCGGCGGCCGAGGAAGCCGGCGACACGGCCGCGGCGCCGACCTCCGAACACTTCAAGCTCGGCACCAACTACATTCGGCTCTCGCCCACGCAGCCCACGAGCTCGAGCCCGACGGAGGTCGAGGTCGCCGAGGTCTTCTGGTACGGCTGCCCGCACTGCTATCACTTCGAGGAAAACCTCAAGGCCTGGCTGGCGAAGAAGCCGAGTTACGTGCACTTCGTGCGCATCCCGGCCGTCTGGAATCCGCTGCTCCGCCTTCACGCCCGGGCCTTCTATACGGCCCAGGTTCTCGGCAAGGGCGACGCGATGCACGAGGCGTTCTTCAACGAGATCCACGTCGCGCACAATCAGCTCGAGACGGAGGACAAGCTCGCGGCCTTCTTCGGCCGCTTTGGCGTCGACGCGGCGGCCTTCAAGAAGGCGTTCGAGTCCTACGCGGTGCAGGAGAAGATGCAGCGGGCCGACGAGCTCAACCGCCGCTATCGCATCGAAGCCGTGCCCTCCATGGTCGTGAACGGCAAGTACGTGACGAACGGCAACATGGTCGGCAGCTATGACGAGATGCTGGCCCTCGTAGACGAGCTCGCCGCCTCGGAGAAAGCCGCCCAGCAATAGCGGGCGCGCCCGCTTAGCGCGGGCCTGCCGACAGCGCCGCCCTCGCCCCGTCCCCCCCCTGGCGCTGGGCTTCAGAACGGGTCCTTCGACTCCGGTACGCCGTAAGGATCGGCGTGGATCAGGACCTCCGCATAGGGAAATGCTTTTTGAACCTCGGCCTCGACCTCGTCGGAAATCGTGTGGGCCGTGAGCAGCGTCATGTCCGGATCGAGCTCGAGGTGCAACTGTATGAACTGCGTTGCGCCCGCGGAGCGGGTGCGGATGTCGTGCACGCCGCGGACCTCCGGATGCCCGAATGCGATGCGCTCGATCTTCTTGCGCGAGCGCGACGGCAGCTCGCGGTCGAGCAGCACGTCGACGGCCTCCTTCGCGATCGCCCTGACGCTTGCGAGGATCACGGCGACGACGAGCAGGCCGAGCAGCGGGTCCGCGATGTACCACCGGAAAGCCGTGCTCAGGTAGAGCGCGAGCAGCACGGCGGCGTTCGTGAGCACGTCGGCCCGGTAATGCATCGAGTCGGCCACGATCGCTAGCGAACCGGTCCGCGCGACGACGTGGCGCTGAAACGCCACGAGCCCTATCGTGAGCGCGACGGACACCGCCATGACCACGACGCCGACCCCCACGGCCTCGACGGGCTGCGGCGTGATGAGCCGCTGGACGGCGCGCACCCCGACGGACAGCGCGGACACGGTGATGACGGACGCCTGCAGCAGGCTGGCGATGCCTTCCGACTTGCCGTGCCCGAAGCGGTGCTCCTGGTCGGCCGGCGTGACGGCGACGCGCACCGCAAACAGCGTGATCAGGGAGGCCATGAGATCGAGGAAGGAATCGGCGAGAGAACCCAGCAGCGCAACGGAGCCCGTCCGTTGCCAAGCCCACAGCTTGAGCGCGCTCAGCGTCAGGGCGACGCCCACGGAGGCCACGCTCGCGCCCTGCATGAGGCGTACCTGATGCGGCTGCATCTGCAGCGCTCCGGCGGGCGACGCCTTCCGCTCTTCGGCCGTGATGGCCCGCGCCTCCTCAGACATTTGCGAGCCGCTCCGCCGCCGCACGCAGCGTCGCGTCCTCCTTCGCGAAGCAAAAACGCACGAGCCGCGCGCCCTCGGGCGGCTCGGCGTAGAACACCGAAATTGGGATGACCGCAACGCCGTGCTCGATCGTAAGGCGGCGCGCGAACTCCGTATCGGGCAGATCCGAGATGCGGCCGTAATCGGCGAGCTGGAAATACGTGCCGCGCGAGGGCGCAAGCTCGAAGCGGCTTGCGCCGAGCAGCTCGGCGAACAGGTCGCGCTTGGCCGCATAGAAGGCCGGCAGACCGAGGTAATGCTCCGGGCACTCGACCGTATAGTCGGCGAGCGCGTGCTGCAGCGGCGTGACCGCGGCGAAGGCGACGTATTGATGCACGCGCCTGAGCTCCGCGGTCAGCGCGCGCGGTGCGACGACGTAGCCGGTCTTCCATCCCGTCGCGTGATAGGTCTTGCCGAAAGAGAACACGGCGAAGCTGCGCTCGGCGAGCTCGGCGTGCGCGAGCACGGTCGCGTGCCGGGCCCCATCGAACACGATGTGCTCGTAGACCTCGTCGCTGAGCACGAGGCAGCCGTAGCGCCGCAGAAGGGCGGCCAGGCGGTCGAGGTCGCCCTGCGCGAGCACGGCGCCGCTCGGGTTGTGCGGAGAATTCACGATCACGAGACGTGTGCGGTCGTTGAGTGCGGCCTCGAGGCGATTCCAGTCGACGGCAAACTCGGGGCCGGCGAGCGGGACGTGCACGGTGTTACCGCCCGCGAGCGTCACGGCGGGCTCGTAAGAATCGTAGGCCGGATCGAAGACGACGACCTCGTCCCCGGGGCGCACGACCGCATGAATCGCGGCGAACAGCGCCTCCGTGGCGCCGGATGTGACCGTGATTTCTTCGCCGGGGTCGGCGTGCACACCGTAGAGGCCGCGAAGTTTCTCGGCGAGCGCCTCGCGCAGGGCCGCGACACCCGGCATCGGCGCATACTGGTTGCGCCCGGCCTCGAGGTGCCGCGCGACGAGCTCGACCAGCCGAGCGGGCGGCTGGAAATCCGGAAAGCCCTGCGACAAATTGATCGCCCCGTGCTGCTCGGCGAGCCGCGACATCACGGTAAAGATCGTGGTACCGACCTTCGGCAGTTTGCTTTCCAGAATACTCATGGTCTACGTTTGACGGCGATGCTGGCCAGGATACTCATCGGCCTCGGGCTAACGATACTCGCTGTCGGCCTCCTGTTGTATTTCGCGCCCGGGGCCTTCAAGTGGTTCGGCCGCCTGCCGGGCGACATCCACATCGAGCGCGGCAACACGCGCTTCTTTTTTCCGCTGACCTCCACGATCGTCGTGAGCCTCGTGCTCACGCTGATCCTGAATCTGTTCTTCCGGCGCTGACCCGGCGCCCGGCCGGGCGCCGAGCCGAAGGCCGCGCCGGTCAGGGCCCGCAGCGTGATGCCGATAGCGAGGACCTTGGAACCATGGAGCCGCGGCCGGAGGATGGCCGCACGGAGCGCCGCTCAGCTTTCCTCTTCCTCGGCCTTCTCGGCCGCGGCCGCGGCCAGTTTCTCGCGCAGCAGAATACGCGACATGATGAT
This sequence comes from uncultured Gammaproteobacteria bacterium, assembly GCA_963702105.1. Taxonomy (GTDB): domain Bacteria; phylum Pseudomonadota; class Gammaproteobacteria; order Steroidobacterales; family Rariloculaceae; genus ZC4RG20. Next base: position 5,017,912 of record OY969712.1, on the reverse strand, counting down.
GCCGCCCTCGTAGAGCGCATACATCGGCAGCGCGAGCAGCGTCTGCGAGATCATGTCCGGCGGCGTCAGGAACATGCCGACGACGAAGCAACCGAGGAACACGTAGGCCCGAAAGCTCTTGAGCTTATCGAGCGAGACGAGCCCGCTCCAGACGAGGATCACCGTCCCGACCGGCACCTCGAAAGCCACGCCGAAAGCAAAGAACAGCGTGAGCACGAAATCGAGATACTCGCCGATGTCCGGGGCGAGCTGCACTTGCGCCGGCGTAACTCGCGCGAGGAACCCGAACATGATCGGGAAGATGACGTAGTACGCGAACAGCAGGCCCAGGTAGAACAGCACGATGCTCGAGACGAGCAGCGGCACGGCGAAGCGCTTCTCGCGCTTGTACAGGCCGGGCGAGACGAATGCCCAGATCTGATAGAGCACGACGGGCATGGCGAGGAACAGCGCCACGAACATCGTGGTCTTGACCGGCGTCAGGAAAGGACTGGCCGGCTTGAAGGCGATCATCTTGCTGTCCGCCGGCAGCTTATTCATGAGGGGCAGTGCGACGAGCGTGAAGATCCGCTGCATGAACGGCAGGAGCACCGCGAACACGAGCCCGATGGCCAGAATGGACTTGACGAGCCGCGAGCGCAGCTCCACGAGGTGCGAAAGCAGCGTGCCCTCGGCGAGCTGCTCTTCCCCTTCGCCGCGGGGGTAATCGGCCATCACGCGGAATCCCTCCGGGCCGACGCCTCCGGCTCGACTCCCGCGAATTCAGGCTCCGCCTGCTCCGTGGGCTCCCGCACGGGTTCGGGCGGCGGGGTGCCGGGGACGGCATTGCCGAGCGGGGTCGAGGTTTCCGTGCCGGCGGACGCTCCCGGCCCGGCCGGAGCGTCCGCGGCCGCGGGACCGTCGGCCGCAGGCGCGTCCGTGGCCGCGTCCGAGCTCGCCTCGGCGCCGGCGCGGGCGACCTCGGGCGACGCGGCCGCCTCGGCCTCCGCGCTTTCGGCGTCCGCCGCGGCGGCGGTCTTCTCGCGCTGCTCGCGCTCGCGGTTTTCGGCTCGGATTTCCTCGAGCGCGATCTCGCGCTCGAGCTGATATCGCAGCTGATTCGCCATGCGCCGCGCCCGGCCCACCCACCGGCCGACCTGAGCCGCGACTCGCGGCAACCGCTCGGGCCCGAGGATCAACAGGCCAATGACGAAGCAGAGCACCAGCTCGCTAAAGCCGACATCGAACATCGAACGACTCCGGGGGGCGGACCTTTAACCTCAGCCGTGCGAGGTCTTGTCCTTCTGTTCGACGAACTCCGCATCCGGAGCGCCGGGCTCGAGTCGTTTCGCGGCCGGGGGCGCCGTTTCCTTGTCCTCGTCCTGCTCCATGGCCTTGCGGAAGCTCTTGAGGGCGCCGCCGAGGTCGCCGCCGAGCGACTTCAGTCGCTTGGTGCCGAACACCATAACCACGATCGCCAAGATGATCAGGAGCTGCCAGATACTGATTCCGCCGAGTCCCATCGCGACCTCCAGAAGAGTCAAAGTTCCTAATGATACGCTAAACAGCCGGCTCGGAACCTCAGTGCTTAGGTTCCACTCGGAGCCAGAACGTCACCGGACCCTCGTTCGAAAGGGCCACGCTCATCGTCGCACCGAAACGCCCCGTCGCCGTCTCGACGCCCGCGGCCCGCACGTCCTCCACGAGCCTCTCGAACAGGCGGCGGCCGAGCTCCGGGTCCGCGGCCTGGGAGAACCCGGGCCGGTTGCCTTTGCGCGTATCCGCCGCCAGCGTGAACTGCGGCACGAGCAGCACCGCCCCTCCCGCCTCGCGCACGTCGCGGTTCATTCTCCCCGCCTCGTCCGCGAATACCCGGTATTGGACCAATCTTTCGCCGAGTCGTTTCGCTCCGTGCTCATCGTCGCCGCGTTCGACGCCGACCAGCACGAGCAGCCCGGTCCCGATGGCCGCGATGCGCCGGCCCTCGACGCCGACTTCGGCCCGGCTCACGCGCTGGAGCAGGCCGATCACGGGCCCGCTGCCCCCGTCAACGTACTCTGAGGGCAGCGGAGTGGCCGTGCAAGTGCAGGCGGCCGCTTTCCCGCCGCCTTGAGGCCGGCGGCGCGCGCGGGCGCGGCCGAGAATGCTGCAGAAAACCCCACTTCCGCGAAAATCGACCTTTCGTGGGCAATAAAAACCGCAAATTCAGCACAATTGCCGAATTCGTTGCCGTTCCTCGGCTCTATCCAGCCGCATTCAGCGCGTACGTGGGATTGAGACACGTCTTTAGTCCTCAGCCCCGCTCCACGCGCCGCAGGAACACCCGCATCTCCTTGGCCGCCTGCTTGTCCCCGCGGCGCTCCGCCGACTCGATCCCATTTCGATACGCCGCGGCAGCCGCTTCGGCATCGCCCTGCGCGGCCCGGACGCGCCCGAGGAGCTTCCAGGCCGCTGAGTAGTCGGCGTCGAAGCGCACGGCCGCCTCGGCATGCTCGGCCGCCTTCTCGAGGTTTCCCGCCGCCTCGTAGCGCGAGCCCAGGGCGAGCCGCAGCGCCTTGTCGTCGCGGCCGGCGGCGATCAACGCCTCGAGATTGGCCGTCATGTCCGGCATCGAGTCAGACGAACGTGACCCCGACCTCGAACAGGCGCTCGACCTCGTCGATCTGCCTGCGGTCGGCCATGAACAGGATTACGTGGTCGTCGGCGTGAATGACGGTGTCCCGGTGGGCCATGATGACGTTGTCCCCGCGCACGATGGCATTGATCGCCGCGCCCCGGGGCAGGCGGATCTCGTCGATGGCGCGGCCCACGACCTTCGACTCGCGTGCGTCCCCGTGCGCCACGGCCTCGATAGCCTCGGCCGCCCCGCGGCGCAGCGAGTGCACCTTGACGACGTTGCCGCGGCGCACGTGCGCGAGCAGCGTCCCGAGCGTGACCTGCTGCGGCGAGATCGCGATGTCGATCGTCCCGGCCTCGACGAGCTCGGCATAGGCGATTTTGTTGATGAGCGCCATGACCTTGTGGGCCCCGAGCCGCTTGGCCAGCATGGCCGAGAGGATGTTCGCCTCCTCGGCATTCGTCACGGCCACGAAGACATCGGCGCTGTCGATGTTCTCCTCGAGCAGCAGCTCCTCGTCGGCCGCGTCGCCGTGCAGCACGATGGCTTTGTTGAGCTGCTCGGCGATCTCGCGCGACCGTTCCCAGCCGCGCTCGATGATCTTGACGTTGTTGGTCGACTCGAGCGCCTTGGCGAGCCGCAGGCCGATGTTGCCGCCACCGGCGATCACGACGCGGCGCACGGGCTCGTCGAGCTTGCGCATCTCACTGAGGACCGAGCGAATGTCCTTGCGCGCCGCGATGAAGAACACCTCGTCACCCTCCTCGACCACCGTATCGCCGTCGGGAATGATGCCGCGGCCGCCGCGATAGATCGCGACGACCCGAGTCTCGGCGTTCGGGATGTGCTTACCGAGCTCACGCAAAGGGTGGCCCACGAGCGCGCCGCCGCGGTGGGCGCGCGCGGCGACGAGCCGCACGCGCCCGTCGGCGAACTCGAGCACCTGCAGCGCGCCCGGAAAGCGGATCAGCTGCTCGATGTATTCCGTCACGAGCGACTCGGGACTTACCGTCACGTCCACCGACATGCAGTCGGCCCCGAACAGCTCCGCGCGCCCCGTGTACTCGCTCGCGCGAATACGCGCGATCTTCGTCGGCGTGCGGAACAGCGTATAGGCGATCTGACAGGCCAGCATGTTGATCTCGTCGCTGTCCGTCAGCGCGATGATCATGTCGGCATCCTTGGCTCCGGCGCGCTCGAGCACCTCCGGATACGCGGCGTTGCCGACCACGGTCCTCACGTCGAGCCGATCCTGCAGCTCGCGCAGCGAGTCCGGATTCCGGTCCACGATCGTGACCTCGTTGGCCTCCTCTCTGGCCAAACTATACGCGGCCGTTGTTCCGACCTGGCCCGCCCCGAGAATGAGAATCTTCATGCCTGCCGCCTAACGTTTGCCGCTCTATTCCTAGTACTACTTCGCGCTACTGTCCGCATGATTCCTGAACGGCGTTTGACGCTTGTGGTCGCCGGAGGCGCATGTAGACAGGCGCTTTCGGGGACGCCGTGAATCCATCCCTGGAGGCTCCGTGCGCGTGTCGAGCCGAGGCATAGCCACGAACGCGTGAATGAACGGATTCGCCGGCAACAGCGTGCGCCCTCTCCGCCCCGACATCAAACAAATGCGTCCCGCGGCTGCGCGTGCACGAGCGCGCTGTCGGGACGCTGAGCGCCATGGAGGGCGCTCAGCGAGCCCCCAGGGACGGGTTTACGGCGGTCCCGACAGCGCGCTCGTGCACGCGCAGCCGCGGGACTCCTTTGCTCCTTATTCACACTACTTCGAGTTTGGCATACGCCACCACAAGCCACTTCGCCCCCCCGCTTTCGAAATTGACCTGCACGCGCGCGTGCGCACCGCTGCCCTCCGACGACAGCACGACCCCCTCGCCGAACTTGCCGTGGCGCACGCGCTGCCCGAGCCGCAGGCCGGCGACGCCCTCGCCGGCGGGCTGGCCGAAGCTGCGCGGCGGCTGGTACACCGGCCGCGAGACCGCCATCGTGGGCCGAATTTCCTCGAGCAGCTCGGCCGGGATCTCGCGCAGGAAGCGCGACGGCGTCGAGTAGTTATCCGTGCCGTGGAGCCGCCGGCGTTCGGCATAGGTCATGTACAGCTCGCGCTTCGCGCGCGTGATGCCGACGTAGCAGAGCCTGCGCTCCTCTTCTAGACCGTCGGCATCGTTCAACGAGCGCATGTGCGGAAACAGGCCGTCCTCGAGTCCGGCGAGGAACAGCAGCTGGAACTCGAGCCCCTTGGCCGAGTGCAGAGTCATGAGCTGAACGCTGTCCTCGTACGCACCGGCCTGCGCCTCGCCCGACTCGAGCACGGCGTAGGACAGGAACTCCGCGAGCGGCGGCAGCCCCGAATCCGGGGAAAGCGGCGCGTCGCGGGCGGCGCTCACGAGCTCGTCGAGGTTCTCGACGCGGGCCTCGCCACCCGTGTGCGCGTCCTTGCCGTGATGCGCCTTGAGGCCGCTCGCGTCCACGACGTGCGCGACCTGCTCGTGCAGCTGCAGCGCGCGCGTGCGCTCGTCGAGCGTGTCGATGAGCTTCAGGAACTCCCAGAGCGCGCGGCTCGAGCGGCTCGGCAGCGAATTCTCGGCGATGACCTCGCCGGCCGCCCGCCACAGGCTGACGCCCGCATCGCGGGCCTTGCCGCGGACCGCATCCACGGTGCGGGCGCCGATGCCGCGCGTCGGCGTGTTGACGACGCGCTCGAAGGAAGGATCGTCGTCGCGATTCGCCATGAGCCGCAAATAGGCCAACGCGTCCTTGATCTCGGCCCGCTCGAAGAAGCGCATGCCGCCGTAGACTCGATATGGAATGCCGGCCGCGAGCAGCGTCTCCTCGAAGACGCGCGACTGAGCGTTCGAGCGATAGAGCACGCCGATCTCGTCCTTGCGCTCGCCGTCCGCGATGGCGCGTCGGATCCGATTCACGACGAACTCGGCCTCGTCGCGCTCGTTGAAGGCCGCATAAAGCTTGATCGCGTCGCCACGCGCGCCGTCGGTCCACAGATTCTTGCCGAGCCGCCCGCTGTTGTGCTCGATGACGGCGTTGGCGGCGTTGAGGATCGTCTGCGTGGAACGGTAATTCTGCTCGAGACGCACGATCCGCGTGCCGGCGAAGTCCCGCTGGAAGCGATGCAGGTTCTCGACGCGCGCGCCTCGCCAGCGGTAGATCGACTGGTCGTCGTCGCCGACGACGAACGGCGAGCCCTCCGTCCCCGCGAGCAGCCGAAGCCAGCGGTACTGGATCTGGTTCGTGTCCTGAAACTCGTCCACGAGAATGTGCCGAAAGCTCCGGCGGTACTGCGCGAGCAGCTCGGCACGCTGCTCGAAGAGCTCGAGCGTGCGCAGCAGCAGCTCACCGAAGTCGACGAGCGAGGACTCGTTGCAGAGTTGCTCGTAGCGTGAGTAGAGCGTGATCTTCTGGCGCAGGCCCGCGTTGCCCTCGTCGTCGAGGTCCGCCGCGCGCTTGCCGTCGTCCTTTTGCGCGTTGATGAACCACTGCACCTCGCGCGGCACCCACTCGTTCTCGTCGAGGTTCAGCGAGCGGATCAGCCGGCGCACGAGCCGATACTGATCGTCGGAATCCATGATCTGAAAGGTCTCGGCGAGCCCGGCGTCCTCGGCGTGAATCCGCAGCAGGCGGTGCGCGAGGCCATGAAACGTCCCGATCCACAGGTTGCGCGTCGGAAAGCCCAGCAGCGCCTCGATGCGCTGGCGCATTTCGTGCGCGGCCTTGTTCGTGAACGTCACGGCCAGGATGTGCTGGGGCGCACAGCCCTCGACGCGCACGAGCCAGGCCACGCGGTGCACGAGCACGCGCGTCTTGCCGCTGCCCGCGCCCGCGAGCACGAGCGTCGGCGCCTCCGGCGCCGTCACGGCCTCGCGCTGCGCCTCGTTCAAAGGCTCGAGGATGTCCGTAATGTCCATCCGGGCGGCGGCGGACTACAGCGGCCAGATCAAGGGGATGTAATGGTCGACGAGCAGGAACGTGAACAGCGCCATGAGGTAGCTGATCGAAAACGCGAACGTCTTCATGGCCGTACCGGCCTGCGGGCGGAATTTGAGCTTGATCGCGTAGCCGAGGAATCCTGCCCCGAGCGCCAACGCGCCGAGCAGATACAGCACGCCGCTCATCCCGGTCAGGTACGGCAGCAGCGAGACGATGACGAGCAGGACCGTGTAATACAGCACGAAGCTGCGCGTCAGCTCCTCGCCGTGCGTGACCGGCAGCATCGGGATCTCGGCCTTCTCGTATTCGGCCCGGCGCGCGATGGCGAGCGCCCAGAAGTGCGGCGGCGTCCAGGTGAAGATGATGAGGAAGAGCAGCAGCGCGTAGCCGTCGACGTGGCCCGTGACCGCAGCCCAGCCGAGGACGGGCGGCGCCGCGCCGGCCGCGCCGCCGATCACGATGTTCTGCGGCGTCGCACGCTTCAGGAACACCGTGTAGATCACGGCATAGCCGATCAGCGAGACGAAGGTCAGCGCGGCCGTCAGCGCGTTGACCCACAAGGTCAGGATCGCGAGGCCCGCGAGTCCGAGGCCGAGCGCAAAGGCGAGCGCGTCGCGCTCGTTGACACGTCCCGAAGGCAGCGGGCGGCGCCGCGTGCGCGCCATCGCCGCGTCCGCGCGCTGGTCCAGCACGTGGTTCACGGCCGCGCCGGAGGCCGCGGCGAGACCGATCCCGAGGCTGCCGAACACGAGGGCCGCCCACGGCACCATGCCCGGCGTCGCGAGGAACATGCCCACGACGGCCGTGAAGACGAGCAGCTGGACGACGCGCGGCTTCGTCAGCGCGTAGTAGTCGCGCCAACCCGGAGCGGCCGTTTGCCTGCCGGTATTACCAAATTCTCTTGTGAGCATTGAGCACCGAGAGCAGCAGCAGCGCGGCCCCCCCATTGTGAGCGACGGCGACGGGCAGCGGAATACCGAGGACTACCATCGTGATGCCGATCGTGATCTGCAGCGCCACCGCCGCGGCGACGAGCGCGCCGGCGCTGCGGGACCGGCTGCGCCAGGCGAGCACGCCCGCAAAAGCCAGCAGCAGCGCACCGGCCACGAGGGCGCCGAGCCGGTGCGTGAAATGGATCGCTACGCGGGCGGGATGATCCAGGACCCCGCCCTGATAGTCGATGCCGACCGGGTGCCAGAGCACGAAAGCATGCCTGAAGTCCGCGATGGCGGGCCACCACTGCGTCTGGCAGGTCGGGAAGTCCGGACACGCGACCGCGGCGTAGTTCGAGCTCGTCCATCCGCCGAGCGCGATCTGCAGGATCAGCGCCGCGGTCGCGGCGACGGCGAGCACGCGGACGGCGGGCGTCGTCGCGAGGCGCTCGACGCGTCCGCGAGCGAGCCAGAACAGCAGCGACAACGTCGCGAGCCCGCCGAGCAGGTGGCCCACGACGATGGTCGGCTTGAGCAGCAGCGTGACCGTCCACATGCCCAACAAGCCCTGGATGATCACGAGGCCGACCAGCACGAGAGGAATCTTCCAGGGCTGGCGAGGGTCCTTGCGATTGGCGAGCCCGAGGCCCGCGAGCGCGAGGCAAATGAGGCCCAGGGTACTCGCCAGGTAGCGGTGAAACATCTCCTTCCAGGCCTTCGTAACCTGCACGGGGCGGCCGTACTCGCTGCCGAGCCCCTTATCGGCGGCCATGGCCTGCGTGACGACCGCTCGCCCATAGCACCCCGGCCAATCCGGGCAGCCGAGGCCGGCATCCGAGAGACGCACGAAGGCCCCGACCGTCACGACGAGCAGCGCGAAAACGGCCCCGATGCGAGCCAGCCAAACGAAGGTGTTGTACATCAGCCGCTCCTCGACTTGCCGATCACGCGCTCCAGGTCCTTGCGCAGCCCCGCCTGATCGGCATCCCCAGGATAAGCCAGGACGAGCAGCCCGTGCGGATCGACGACATAGATGCGGCCGCTGCCTATCTCGCCTTCGGAGGGCGGGTCCACCGAACGCAGCCGCGCGAGCAGCGCCTCGCCCTGCGGCCCGTCAAGCCGCCCGGCGATCAGAGTCCGATCCTCGAGAATGCGCGCGTCCGGCTCGGGGGCCAGATATACGCGTTGAAAGCGCTCCTTGTCGGCGCCGAGCGAGAGATGAACCTGCAGCAGCCGCACGAGATCGTTCGTGCAGCCGGCGTCGCAGGGCGACGTGCGCAGATAGACGAGGGACCAGGCCTTGCCGGACCAGGCATTTTCCACGGTCTGGCCGGCGGCCACCGCCGAAACGGGCGGCAGCGGCACGGGCGGCTCGAAGAGGCGCCGCTCCGGGTTCTCGACGCGCGGGAGCCCGGCGCCGTGTCCGCTATGGTAGAGCCAATAGGCCGCCACCAGCGGGCCGAACGTGACGAGCGCCACGAGCACGGGCTCGATCCTAAAGAATCGCTTCAACCCTTTCTCCAGCCCGCCTCGCGGAGCGCGAGGGCAATGGCGAATCCGAATGCAAGCGCCGCGAACGCCCACCACTGGCCCACGTAACCCCAATGCCGGGCGGGCGACATGACGACGGGCGCGATCCACTTGCGCTCGTAGCCGTCGGGAGCGTCGGCGTCGAGCTGCAATTGGTAGCCGAAGAGCTCGCGGCCGACCCGGCCCTCGAGCTCGTCCATCGTCGGGTATGACAACACCGGAAGCGGATCGTTTGCATTGTCCGGCGCGGGCTTGCCGAGCCTGAGCCCGGGCGCGGGGAGATCCGCGAGCCGGCCGACGATCGTGCGCTCCTCGCCGTCGACCCGCACGTCCGGGCGGACCGAACGGTCCGTGCCGGCCGGCACGAAACCGCGGTTCACGACGACCCACCGCCGCCCGTGATCGGGCTCGAACGGCGTCAGCACGTAGTAGCCCACGCGCCCGTCCTGGACGATGTTGTCGACCAGAAACTGGCGCCTCGGGACGTAGTGGCCTTGGAGGCGCAGGCGGCGATAGCGCACCTCGCGGTTCGCCTGGGCCGGCAGCGCCGCGAGTGGGGCAGCGGACTCCGCCGCCGCGAAGCTCGCGATAATCGTGCGGCTCTCGGCCGCGCGATGCACCTGCCAGAGGCCGAGACGCGCGCAGACGGTGCCGACGACGACGAGCAGTGCGATGCCGAGCCATTGCTTGGCTCGCGGGTTTCTCTCGGCCGCAGTCACGTTACAATGCTCCTCCGATTCTGGAGTCCTCCGTGCGTCTCATCGTCATCGTACTTTTCGCCGCCATCCTGGCGAGTCTCGGAAGCGCCCTCGCGCTGCTGCTGAAGTCCAAAGGCGATTCCAAGGCCCTGGCCCAGGCGCTCACGCTGCGAATCAGCCTTTCGGTGCTGCTGTTCGTGCTGCTGTTCGTGGCCTGGCGCGCGGGGCTCATCCAGCCGCACGGCATCGTGCCGAACCCGCCCAGCGCGACTCGAGGCCCGGCTCAGCCCGGCCACTGAATCGGGCGCCGTCTCGGCTCGGCCGATCGATTGCGCGTCGCCCGCGCGCTAACCGGGGAAATGCGCTTCCAAACGAGCACGGCACCCCGGGCCGCGGCGGCCGGGGGTGCCTTCGCGCGGCGGCGGCACGGCCGCAAGGCCGGGTCGACCGCGGCCCGCGCGCTGCGCGCGGCCGGGTGCTCGCCGGTCAGAGCCAGTAAACGAAGATGAACAGGCCCAGCCAGACGACGTTGACGAAGTGCCAGTACCAGGAGACGGCTTCGAACGCGAAGTGATGGTCGGGCTTGAAGTGCCCGCGGATCACGCGCAGCCAGATCACGACGAGCATGATGGCGCCGAGCGTCACGTGCAGGCCGTGGAACCCCGTCAGCATAAAGAAGGTGGTCCCGTAGATGCCCGTGTCGAGGCGCAGGTTCATCTCGGTGTAGGCGTGGATATACTCGTGCGCCTGCATGCCGAGGAACAGGAAGCCGAGCAGGAACGTCGCGGCGAGCCAGATCATGACGCCGACCCGCTTGTTCGCGCGCAGCATGTGGTGAGCGACCGTAATCGTGACGCCGCTCGAGAGCAGGATCGCCGTATTCAGGGCGGGGATGCCCCAGGCCGGCATCGCCTCAAGCGGCGCTGCACCTGCCGCAGGACCCGCCGACGGCCACGTGTTCTCGAAGCCCTGCCACAGCAGCAGGTGCGTGAAGAAACGGCTGCCCTCGCCCGCGAGCCAGGGAACTGAAAGGACGCGGGCGTAAAACAGGGCGCCGAAGAACACGCCGAAGAACATGACCTCGGAGAAGATGAACCAGGCCATGCCGTAGCGGAAGGACTGATCCACCTTCGCGTTGTACAGGCCGTGCTCGCTCTCGGCGATGACCGTGCCGAACCAGCCGAACAGCATGACGGCGAGGACGACGATGCCGAAGCCCGCGATCCAAGTGCCGACGTGCAGCTCGTTGAGCCACAGCGCGACGCCCAGCATGATCGAGAACAGGCCGATGGAACCGAAGATCGGCCAGTGAGTGCCGTGCGGCACGTAGTAACGGTCAGATGCGGTATCCATGATTTTCGTTCGCGATTCCCGTTCGTGTTCCGTAGTGAGTTGCCTCAGCCCACGCCGTGCAGCGCCATCCAGAGGATGAAGCCGACGTAGAAGGCAGCCGCAAAGAGCCCCAAGAGCCACGCGCTGCGCTTGAGGTGTCGGTTCCTCTCGCCGTCGTCCCGCATGGTGGCCGCGTGAGCGGTCATTCGACGACCGGCGGCACGTCGAAGGTGTGGTGCGGCGCCGGCGAAGGCACGGTCCACTCGAGCCCCTCGGGCTCGTCCCAGACCTTGGCCGTCGCCGGTTCGCCGTCCTTACGCAGGCACTTGATGACCACGTAGAGGAAGATGAGCTGCGAGAGGCCGAGCCCGAAAGCACCGATGCTCGAGACCATGTTGAAGTCGGTGAATTGGACGGCATAGTCCGGGATGCGGCGAGGCATGCCGGCGAGCCCGAGGAAATGCTGCGGGAAGAACGTGACGTTCACGAACACGATCGTAAGCCAGAAGTGCAGCTTGCCGAGGCGCTCGTCGTACATGACGCCCGTCATCTTCGGGATCCAGTAATACGTGGCCGCGAAGAGCCCGAACAGGGCGCCCGGCACGAGCACGTAGTGGAAGTGCGCGACGACGAAGTAGCTGTCCTGATATTGGAAGTCGGCCGGCACGAGCGCGAGCATGACACCCGAGAAGCCGCCGATCGTGAACAGGAACAGGAAGCCGAGCGCGAACAGCATCGGCGTCTCGAACGTCAGCGAGCCCTTCCACATCGTCGCGACCCAGTTGAAGATCTTCACGCCCGTCGGGATCGCGATGAGCATCGTGGACATCATGAAGAACAGCAGGCCGCCGAGCGGAATGCCCGTCGTGAACATGTGGTGCGCCCAGACGATCGTCGAAAGGAAGGCAATCGCCGCCGTCGCATAGACCATCGAGGAGTAGCCGAACAGCGGCTTGCGCGAGAACGTCGGGATGACCTGCGAGATCACACCGAAGGCCGGCAGGATCAGAATGTAGACCTCGGGGTGACCGAAGAACCAGAAGATGTGCTGGAACAGCACCGGGTCGCCGCCCCCGGCGGCCTGGAAAAAGCTCGTGCCGAAATAGCGGTCCGTGAGCAGCATGGTGACGGCGCCGGCCAGCACGGGCATCGCGAGAATCATGAGAAAGGCCGTAATGAGCCAGGTCCAGACGAACAGCGGCATCTTGAGCAGCGACATGCCCGGCGCGCGCATGTTCAGAATCGTCACGATGACGTTGATCGACGCCAGGATCGAGGACACGCCGAGCAGGTGGACCGCGAAGATCAGGAACGGAAAGGCATAGCCGGTCTGCAGGATCAACGGCGGATACATCGTCCAGCCGCCGGCGGGGCCGCCGCCCGGCATGAACAGCGTCGAGAGCAGCAGGGTCGCGGCGAACGGCAGCAGCCAGAAGGACCAGTTGTTGAGCCTCGGCAGCGCCATGTCGGGCGCGCCGATCATGAGCGGGATCATCCAGTTCGCAAAGCCCGTGAACGCCGGCATGACCATGCCGAAGATCATGATCAGGGCGTGCATGGTCGTCATCTCGTTGAAGAACAGCGGATTGACGAACTGCAGGCCCGGGTGAAACAGCTCGGCGCGGATGACCATGGCCATGGCCCCGCCGATGAAAAGCATGACGAGGCTGAACGTCAGGTACAGCGTGCCGATGTCCTTGTGATTGGTCGTGGTGATCCAGCGCATGATCCACGGCACGAACCCTTTGGTGCCGTGCGCAGGGGCGTGGACGTTGACGGTCGTTGTGCTCATCCCGATCTCTCTCCTAAAGCTGCGGCCGCAGGCGCGCTCAGTCGGCGCGGCTCAGCGCAGGCTGCGCCTGCTCGGCCAGCCACTTATCGAATTCGTCCTTACCGACGACACGTACGACGATCGGCATGAAGCCATGGTCCATGCCGCAGAGCTCGGCACACTGCCCCCTGTACGTGCCTTCCTTCGTGGCCTTGAACCACGACTCGTTGATATAGCCCGGGATCGCGTCGCGCTTCACACCGAGCATCGGCACCCACCAGGCATGGATGACGTCGGCGGCCGTGATCAGCAGCCGCACCTTGGCGTTGACGGGCACGACGAGCGGATGATCGACATTGCGAAGGTAGTGATCGACCGAGTAGGGCGAGATGCCGGAGTTCGGCTGGCGCGCGGCGTTGCTCTTGCGGTCGAGCGTGCTGTAGAAGCTCACGTTCTTGTTCATGTACTCGTACTGCCAGCGCCACTGGTAGCCGGTAATCTTGACCGTGAGATCCGGATTGCGGGTGTCTTCGACACTCACGAGCGTCTTGACGGACGGCACGGCGAGGCCGATGAGAATCAGCGCCGGAATCGTCGTCCAGAGCACCTCGAGCTTGGTGCTGTGCGTGAACTTCGCCGGCACCGCGCCCTTGGACTTCCGGAAGTTGATGAGCGCGTAGACCATGAGGCCGTACACGACCACGCCGATGCCCACGCAGACCCAGAACGCGATCATGTGCAGCCGATAGATCTCGTGGCTGCTCGGGGTCACGCCGTAAGGCATGTTGAACTGCAGGTCCGCAAAGGCGGGTGAGCCGAGCAGGACCAGCGCGGCGGCCGCGGCCGCGAGGACGCCAAGTTTTCTCTTCATTCGATTAATCGACAACATGGGTTCGAAGGTGGGCGCGCGGGATTCTAGCAGACTTTGCCTGAAAACTGGCCTGGGTCATCTACTCAACTCCTTTGTGCTGGCGGCGGCGCAAGCCCGGGCTTCCGCCGCCCGATTCCGCCGACGTCCGAAACCGGCACCGCCACTTCGTCCCCGGCCTGGCGGCGGCGACGCGGCCGGCCGGGACCCCAGGCCTGGCCGAAAACGAGCTCGACCGTGACGTGAAAGCGCCCGTCGCGCCGGCCGGCGAGAAGCGCCGCCTCGAAGCCGGCCCAGCGCCGCGGCCCCGTAAGCCCGCGCCGGCGGCCGGCCGCGACGTTCACCGCACCGCAGGCGCGCAGGTCCCGGATCATCGCGCCTACGTCCGTATAACTGAGCTCGATCCGGTCGACGTTGACGACGGGCTCGGCCAAACCGCGCGCGATCGCCAGATCGCCGAGGTCGTGCATGTCGAATTGCGCGTGCACGTGTACGCCGTCGTCGACGGCCGCCCAAGCCCTTCGCACCTCCATGAGCGAATCCGGGCCGAGCGTCGCGAAAGTGAACAGTCCCCCTTCCGCCAACACCCTCGCCGCCTGCTCGAATACGCGGTCGGGCCGGCACCAGGGGAGCACCATATTAGCGAATATCAGCTGTGCCGTGCCATCGCCGAACGGCAGACTTTCGGCGTCGCCGGCCACGGCGGCGGCGCTGCGCCGCGCTCGCGAGAGCATCGCGAGGCTCGTATCGACTGCGACGACGCGGGCGCCCGGGTAACGCCGAGCGAGCGCGGCGGCCGAGCGGCCCGTCGCGCTGCCGAGGTCGACCGCCAGGGCGGGTTCGAGCTGCACGTAATCGAGGCGCTCGAGAAGCCGCCGCCGGGCCTCGTCGTGCACGACGCTCGCCCCGCCGAACGCCGCGGCGGCGCGGTCGAACGCGCGGCGCGCGGCACCGGGTTCCGGGAGCGCGAATTCGGCGCTGCGGCGGCCCACGATGCGCGGCCGCCCGCGTCAGGCCTCGAGCCGGCTCTCGGCCTTGAGCCCAAGGCGCGCGAACAGCGCGAGATCGGCGGCGGTTTCCGGATTGCCCGTCGTCAGAAGCTTCTCTCCATAGAAAATGGAGTTGGCGCCGGCCAGGAAGCACAGCGCCTGCATCTCGTCGCTGAAATCCGCCCGGCCCGCGGAGAGGCGCACGTGCGAGCGCGGCATGAGGATACGCGCAACCGCCACCGTGCGAACGAACTCGAAGTTGTCGAAAGGCTCGGCGTCGGCGAGCGGAGTCCCCGGGATGCGCGTCAGCCGGTTGATCGGCACGCTCTCGGGCGGCGTCTCGAGGGCCGTCAGCGCGTGCAGGAACGCCGCTCGGTCCTCGCGGCTCTCGCCGAGGCCCAGGATGCCGCCGCAGCACACCTTGAGGCCCGCCTTCCGCACGCGCCCGAGCGTCTCCAGGCGGTCCTCGAAACGGCGCGTCGTGATGATGCGCGAGTAATGCTCGGGAGAGGTATCGATATTGTGGTTGTAATAGTCGAGCCCGGCCTCGGCGAGCTTTTCGGCCTGCCCATCGCGCAGCAGACCGAGCGTCGCGCAGGTCTCGAGCCCGAGGGCCTTGATGTCCCGGATCATGCCGAGGATCGGCTCGAGCTGGGCGTCCTTCGGGCCGCGGTAAGCTGCGCTGATGCAGAAGCGCGTGGCCCCCGCGTCGCGCGCGGTCCTCGCGGCCTCGACGACCTGCTCGCGGGACATGAGCTCGTGGGCCTCGACGCCCGTCTCGTACCGCACGCTCTGTGAGCAGTAGCTGCAATCCTCGGGGCAGGCGCCGGTCTTGATCGAGAGCAGGGTCGAGACCTGCACGGCATTCGCATCGAAATTCCGGCGGTGGACCCACTGCGCCGCGAACAGCAGGTCGATGAGCGGCAATGCGAACAAGAACGTCGATGTCGGCGCGCGACCAGTCGTTGCGGGGCGCCCCGCCGACGGCGATGCCGCCGACCATTAATTCTCGATCGATCGCCGACATTGCCCGCTCGCTCCGTGTGCGCCGTCCATGAAACGCTGCAGTATCGGAACGGCCCCGGGGGCTGTCAACTCGCGCCGCGGGCGGAAGTTGACGCCGGCGCCGGGCCGTTGCCCGAGGTTTCGAGAAGCGCGATGTGGACCTCGCTGTTCCCCGAAACGTGCCCGGCCTGCCGGGGCCCGACCGCGGCCGGGTTCTGCGCCGGCTGCCGGCGCGAATTCGCACGCGTCGAGTCGCCCTGCGCACTGTGCGGCCTGCCGCGGCCCGTCGAGTCCTGCCCGCGCGATGGCTTGCAGCACGTAGCGGGCATCGTCGCCCCCTACGCTTACGCCTATCCGCTGAGCCATTACCTGCAGGCCCTGAAGTTCAAGCAGGGCCGCCGGCTCGGCCGGGCGCTCGGTTTGCTGCTGGCCGAAGCCGTGGGCAGGGACATCGGCCGCTCGGCCACGCTGGTCGCCGTTCCGCTGCACCGCGAGAGGCTCTACGAGCGCGGCTACAATCAGGCGCTCGAAATCGCGCGGGGCGCAGCGGCCGGGTTCGGCCTCGCCGTCCGCAACACGGGGCTTGCGCGCATCCGCGCGGCACCGCCGCAGTCGTCGCTCGGCGCCCGCAGCCGCCGGACCAACCTTGCGCAGGCCTATTCCGCGCGCGGGGACTTCGGCGGCGTCGAGGTGTGCCTCGTCGACGATGTCGTGACGACCGGCGCAACCGTGGACGCGGCGGCCGCGGCGCTGCTCGCCGCCGGTGCCGTCCGCGTCACGGCCCTGGCCGTCGCCCGCACGCTGCCGCCTACGGGGGCGCCGCGCCCCGGAAGATGAAGTCGAGCGCAATCCCCAAGAAAACGGCGCCGCCGAGCCAGGCGTTGTTCAAAAAGGCTCTGAGGCATTCGGCGGGCGCGCGCGCCCGGATCAGATACTGCTGATACAGCGCGAGCAGCAGCGCGACGCCGAGGCCGGCGTAGTACCAGCGGCCGAGGCCCGCGCTCTCGCCGACGAGCAGCAGGCTCAGCAGGAACAGCGCCTGCAGGCCCGCAATGAACGCTCGGTCCATGTCGCCGAACAGAATCGCCGTCGAGCGCACGCCTACGCTCAAATCGTCCTCGCGGTCCACCATGGCGTACTCCGTGTCGTAAACGATGCCCCAGATGATCCCCGACAGGCAGAGCAACCAGCCCACGCGCGGCACGCTCCCCGTCTCGGCCGCATAGGCCATGGGAACGCCCCAAGCGAACGCGAGCCCGAGCACGAACTGCGGCGCGGACATGAAGCGCTTCATGAACGGGTAAGCGACAGCGATGCCCGCGCCCGCTACCGCGAGCCACAGCGTGAGCCGGTTCAGCGTCATGACGAGGCCGAGCGCGATGAGCATGAGCGCGCCAAAAAGAATCAGCGCCTCGGCGGGCGCGATCTCGCGCGTCGCGAGCGGCCGATCTGCCGTCCGGCGCACATGCGGATCGAAGTTGCGGTCGGCGAAATCGTTGATGATGCAGCCGGCCGAGCGCACGACAATCGTTCCGAGCACGAGCACGAGGAAAACCTTCTGATCCGGCCGACCCGCGCTCGCGATCCACAAGGCCCAGAGCGTCGGCCAAAGAAGCAGCCAGATTCCGATGGGCCGGTGCAGCCGCATGAGCCGCGCGTACTTCGAGTAATGCTCGAGGATCAAGCCGAGCTCGTGCAGCACGCGGCGCGAGCCCCTGAGCCCGCGAACGGCGATGCCTGCGGCGCGGGTACGGAGGTCGGTTCCGTCGGTCATGGCTCCGGCATTGTAGGGCTCGTTCGCAGTCGCCGCATTATCCGGTATCGGTCGTCGCTTCGAAGACGGACGTTTGGGCATCAGTGGCGACGCGGAGGTATCGGCGCAAGGGCGGTGTCGGGACCGCCGTGAACCCGTCCCTGGGGGCTCGCTGAGCGCCATCCCTGGCGCTCAGCGAGCCCCCAGGGACGGGTTTATGGCGGTCCCGCCGCGCCCCCTATCCATGCCTTCGAGCGACATCTTCCTCTTCGGCGTCGCCCGCGTTCGTCGTCGGTGTCGCCCGTGCGAACGTCAGACCTTGGCGTATTCGGCGCCGCCCGAGATCCAGCGACGGATCAGCGGCGCGACGCGCTCGGGATGGCGCTCGAGCAGGTGCTCGGAGATGCGCACGGCCGTCGGCAGCAGGTCCGCGTCGCGCAGCAGGTCGGCCACGCGCAGCTGCATCGCGCCCGTCTGGCGCGTGCCGAGGACCTCGCCCGGGCCGCGCAGCTCGAGATCCTTTTGGGCGATCTCGAAGCCGTCCGTGCTGCGCCGCATGAGGTCGAGCCGCTCGCGCGCGACGTCCGAGAGCGGAGGCTTGTAGAGCAGCACGCAGCTCGAGGCGACCTCGCCGCGGCCGACGCGCCCGCGCAGTTGATGCAGTTGGGCGAGCCCCATGCGCTCGGCGTTCTCGACGACCATGAGCGAGGCGTTCGGCACGTCGACGCCGACCTCGATGACGGTCGTCGCGACGAGAAGGTCGAGCTCACGGGTCGCGAAGGCCCGCATGACGGCGTCCTTCTCGGGGGCTTTCATGCGGCCGTGCACGAGGCCGATGCGAAGGTCCGGGAGCGCGGCCGCGAGGTCCTGCTCGAGGGCCCTTGCGGCGCGCGAATCGACGAGGTCCGATTCCTCTATGAGGGGACAGACCCAATAGGCCTGGCGGCCGGCGCGGCAATGCGCGGCGACCCGCTGCACGAGCTCGGGACGGCGTTGCTCGGGCATGACGACCGTCTTGACCGGCTGGCGGCCGGCGGGCAGCTCGGCGATGGTCGAGCAGTCGAGATCGGCGTAAGCGGTCATGGCGAGCGTCCGCGGGATGGGCGTCGCGGTCATGATGAGCTGGTGCGGCGCTCGCGGGCCCTGCTCGCCCTTGCGCTTGAGGCGCAGGCGCTGCTGCACGCCGAAGCGGTGCTGCTCGTCGACGACGACGAGTGCCAGCCTCGCAAACCGCACGGCCTCCTGAAACAGCGCATGCGTGCCGACTGCGACGGCCGCCCGGCCGCTCGCGATGCGCTCGAGCGCTGCACTGCGGGCCGGTCCAGCCAGCGATCCCGAGAGTGTCGCGACGCCGATGCCGAGCGGCTCGAGCCACGTCCTGAAGCTCGCCGCATGCTGCTCGGCCAGCAGCTCCGTCGGGGCCATGACGGCGGTCTGAAATCCGGCCGCGCTCGCCGCGAATGCCGCGGCCGCGGCGACGACCGTCTTACCCGACCCCACGTCGCCCTGCAGTAAACGGTGCATGGGCTTCGAAGCGGCCAGGTCCGCCAGGATCTCGCCGAGGGCCGCCTCCTGCGCGCCCGTGAGCCGGAACGGCAGCGCGGCGCGGAACGCGCCGAGTCCCTCGGGCGCGACGATCTCGTAGGCGGCCTCGCCGCGGGCATCCATGGCGCTGCGCCTCAGGCTGAGCCTGTGGGCGACGAGTTCCTCGAGCGCGAGGCGCCGCTGCCAGGGATGGCGGCCGGCCTCGAGGGCAGCGAAGTCGCTGCCGGGCGGCGGCTGGTGCAGCGACTCGATGGCCGTGGCAAGCGCGGGCCAGCCGGCAGGCACGGAATCGGCGAGATAGTCGGGCAGCGGTTCGCGCGCCACGGCGTCGAGCACGACGCGCACGATTCGCCGCAGGTGCTGTTGGTTCAGCCCCTCCGTCGAAGGGTAGACGGGCGTCAGGGTCGCTTCGGGGTCGCCTTCCTCGGCGCCGACCACGCGCCACTCGGGATGAACCATCTCGAGTCCCACGGCCCCGGCCCGCACCTCTCCGAAGCAGCGCAGCCGAGTGCCCTTCACGAGGCGCTGCTGCTGCGCAGGCGCGAAATGAAAGAAGCGCAGCGTGACGGCGCCCGTCGCATCGCCGAGGCGCACGAGCAGCGAGCGGCGGCGGCGGAAGACGACCTCGGCGAGCTCGACCGTTCCTTCGACGAGCACCTTCTCGCCCGGGCGCAGCGAGCCGAAGGGCCGCAGGACGGTCCGATCTTCGTAGCGCTGCGGCAGCAGGCAAAGTACGTCCCCGACGCTGCGAATGCCGAGCTTCTCGAGGCGCTGCCCGAGCCGCGGTCCGACCCCGTACAGGGTTGCTGCGGGCCGCTCGAGAAAAGACTGCTCGCGGCGGTTTTGCACGCAGGTCGCCCTCGCCCCCGAGCTGCGAGGGCGCTAGGCGGAAAGCTCCAGCACGGCGTCCATCTCGACGCCGGCGCCCTTCGGCAGCGCGGCGACGCCGATGGCCGCGCGGGCCGGATAGGGCTGCTCGAAGTAGCGCGACATGATCTCGTTGACGATCGGAAACTGGCCGAGGTCGGTCAAATAAATGTTGAGCTTCGCGACATCGGCCAGGCTGCCGCCCGCCGCCCTCGCGACCGCCGCGAGGTTCTCGAAGACACGGCCGATCTGCGCCCGCGGGTCCGGGCCCACGAGCTCCATCGTCCCGGGGTCGAGCGGGATCTGACCGGACACGTAAACGGTCCGGCCCACTCGCACGGCCTGGCTGTAGGTGCCTATCGCGCCGGGCGCGTCGGGCGTCGTGATGATTTCTCTGCTCATTATTTCACTTTCGGCCTGCCAATTCTTCTTTCGGCCTGCTAGCCGTTGCTGCGGATGACGCGGACCACGCCCGGAATCGTTCGGATGCTGCGGATCACCTGCGCGAGCTGCTTGCGGTCCTTGACCTTGAGCCGGAACAACAGGGAGGAGGCGTCCCCCTCGGTGTCGACGCGCACGTGGTCGATGTTGCTGTGAGTCGCCGAGATGCGCCCCGCGACCTCGGCGAGCAGGCCGACGCGGTCGAGCGTGCGGACCTGGATTTCCGACACGAATTCGCCTTTGACGTTGGCCTTCCAGTTCACGGGGATCCACTTCGAGGGCTGTTTGCGGTACTCGGCGAGATTTCCGCAGCTGCCGCGGTGGATCACGAGGCCTCGGCCGCTGGACATGAAGCCGATGATCTCGTCGCCCGGGATCGGGTAGCAGCAGCGCGCGTAATTCACGACGAGGCCCTCGGTCCCGGCGACCTCGAGCGGCTTGCGGCGATTTGCGGCTTCGCCGTCGTCGGCTGCGCTCTGCGCCAGCATGCCCGCGACGACCGGCGCGAGCCGTTCGCCGAGCCCGAGCTGCTCGTAAAGCGTCGCCATGTCGCCCACGTCGAGCTCGCGCAGCAAGCCCTCGATGCGGGTCCTCGTGAGCTTGCGGAGGCTCATCGAGTACGGCCGCAGCGACTGGCTCAGAAGCCTGCGGCCGAGCTCCTGCGCCTCGTCGCGGCGCAGGTTCTTCAGGTAGGCGCGGATCGCGTTGCGGGCCTTGGCGGTCGTGACGAAGTTGACCCAGTTCGGATTCGGCCTTGCCCCGCGAGCCGTGATGACCTCGACGGTCTGGCCGTTCGCGAGCGGCGTCTTGAGGGGCACGAGGCGCCGGTCGATCTTGGCGGCCACGCAGCGGTTGCCCACGTCGGTGTGGACGGCGTAGGCGAAATCGACGGCCGTGGCACCGCGCGGCAAGCGCATGATCTCGCCCTTGGGCGTGAACACGTAGACCTTGTCCGGGAACAGGTCGACCTTGACGGTCTCGAGAAACTCCTCGGAGTTCGCCGCGTGCTGCATCTCCATGAGGCCCGTGAGCCACTCCCGCGCGCGCTCCTCCGTGCTGTACGTGTGCTTGTCCACGGCCTTGTACTGCCAGTGCGCGGCGACGCCGCGCTCGGCCACCTTGTCCATCTCCTCCGTGCGGATCTGGACCTCGAGCGGGAGGCCATTCGGGCCGAAAAGCGTCGTATGCAGGGACTGGTAGCCGTTGACGCGCGGGATCGCGATGTAGTCCTTGAACCGGCCGGGCACGGGCTTGTAGATCTGGTGGGCGAGACCGAGCACGCGATAGCAGCTGTCCACGTCCTGGACGATGATGCGAATGCCGAAAACGTCCACGATCTCCGCGAGGTGTGCCTGCTTGCGCTGCATCTTCTGGTAGATGCTGTACAGGTGCTTCTCGCGGCCCGTCACGCGTGCCACGACGCCGTTCTTCGCGAGCTCGTCTACGAACCGCGCCTCGATCTTGCGCAGCGGCTGACGCTGATTGCCGCGCGCGCGGCGCAACGCGCGCTCCAGGACTCGATAGCGATAGGGATAGAACGTCCGGAAGCCGAGGTCCTCGAGCTCGGTCTTCAGGCCGTAGATACCGAGCCGATTCGCGATGGGGGCATAGATATCGAGGGTCTCGCGCGAGATGCGCCGCTGCTTCTCGAGGGGCAGCGCCTCGATCGTGCGCATGTTATGGGTGCGGTCGGCGAGCTTGACGAGGATCACGCGAAGATCCTGGACCATCGCGAGCAGCATCTTGCGGAAGCTCTCGGCCTGGGCCTCCGCCGCGCTGTCGAAGCGCAGCCTATCCAGCTTGCTGACGCCGTCGACGAGCAGGGCCACATCGTCGCCGAAACGCAGCTTGATGTCCTCGATCGTCGCCGGCGTATCCTCGAGGACGTCGTGCAGCAGCGCAGCCTTGATCGAGCCCGCGTCGAGATAGAGCCCTGCGACGATGTCGGCGACGGCGACCGGATGGGAAATATAGGGCTCGCCGCTGCGCCGGTGCTGGCCCTCGTGGGCCTTGGCGGAGAACTCGTATGCCTCGGTGATGCCGCGCAGATCGCCCGGCGGCAGATACGTCGAGAGGCGCGAGCGCAGCTGCGCGAAGTCGTCGCTGCGCCAAACGCTCGGCAGCCGCTTCTCGCGAATGGCCCCGGGCTGACTCATCGGCCTGCTCCGTCACCGCGGCCGCCGAATGCGGGCGCGGCGGCGATCCTCAATCGCGGAACGACATGGGCCGGGGCGCGAGCAGATCGTCCGGGATCAGGTTCGGAGCATGCTCGAGCTCGAGCAGTTCCTCGACGGGCTTGTCGCGCTCCTCGAGAATGCGCTCGCTGACGTAGCCGCCGGCGATTTCGCGCAGGGCCACGACGGTCGGCTTATCGTTTTCCCATTCGACCATCGCGTGCGCACCGTTCGCGAGCTGGCGGGCCCGCTTCGCGGCGATGAGCACCAGCTGGAACATGTTCGGAACCTTGTCGGCGCAGTCTTCTACGGTAATTCTTGCCATGGGTGACCCTCCTTGGGCGCTGATGTCGAGTGTACTGCAAGTCCCGGTTGCGCGCGCGGCGCTCTTCCGCACGAACGCCCGCGGCTCGGCGCCAAACCCCGCGGCCCTTTACGGTCCTCCGCGCGGCGGCTCGGCGGCGGCCCCGAGGATGCGCTCGACGGCCGCCCGCGTCGCGGCCGAGTCTGTACGGTGCCGCGCTGAGCGGCCCGTCACGATCGCGGCCAACTCGTCGGCGGCGCGCTCCACGTCGTCGTTGACGATCACGTGATCGAACTCGCGCCAATGGCTCATGTCTCCGAGCGCTTCGCCGAGGCGGCGCTCGACGACTTCCGTGGCGTCCGTGCCGCGGCCTCTGAGCCGCCGTTCGAGCTCCGCGACGCTCGGCGGCAGGACGAACACGGTCACGGCATGGGGCGCGCGCTCCCGGACCTGGCGCGCGCCCTGCCAATCGATCTCGAGCAGCACCGTCCGGCCGGCGTCGAGCAGCTGCTCGACATGGGCCCGGCCCGTGCCGTACCAGTTGTCGAAGACGCGCGCGTACTCGAGGAACTCTTCTCTTCGGACCATTTCCTCGAAGTGCCGGGCGTCGACGAAAAAGTAATCCCGGCCCTCTACCTCGGCCGGCCGGCGCCGGCGCGTGGTGTACGAAACCGAGAAGGCCAGCTCCGGGAGCCGCTCGAGCAGCGCGCGCACGAGTGTCGTCTTGCCCGCCCCCGAAGGCGCGGCGAGCACCACGAGACGGCCCCGGGCTTCGCACTGCTGCTCCACGAATCTGCTTCCGTGCCTCGGCGCCTACTCGAGGTTCTGCACCTGCTCGCGCATCTGCTCGATGAGCACCTTGAGCTCGACGGCCGCGCGCGTGAGCTCCTCGTCTTGCGACTTGGAGCCGAGCGTGTTCGCTTCCCGGTTCATCTCCTGGATCAAGAAGTCGAGCCGCCGGCCGATGGGCTCGTCCCTCTCGAGGACGTCCGCGACCTCGGCGACGTGACTTTCGAGCCTGTCCACTTCTTCGGTCACGTCGAGGCGCTGCGCGACGAGCACGAGCTCCTGCTCGAGGCGTTCCGGCTGCGCCTGGACGTCGACGCGCGCGAGGCGCTCCTCGAGCTTGCGCCGATAGTGAGTCTCGAGCGTACCGAGCAGCGGCCGGAGCTTGTGCAGCGTCACGAGGATCGCCTCGTTGCGGCGCGCAATGAGGCCGACGATGCGCTCGCCTTCGCGCCGGCGCGCCTCCTGCAGCGCGGCCGCCGCCTCGCGCAGCGCGGCCTTGGTCGGCTCGGCCAGCGCGGCGAAATCGGGCTCGGGCTCGACGAGGACGCCCGGCCAACGCAGGACGTCGCCGATGCTGAACGGCCTCGCCTCCGGAAAGACGCGCCGTATGCGGCCCTCGAGCGCCTCGAGCTCGGCGAGCGCGTCCTCGGCGATCTCGACGCCGCGGCGCCGCGTCTCGGTCGTGACCTTGAGCGTGCACTCGAGCTTGCCGCGACGCACGGCATCCGCGACGAGCTCGCGGCACTCCGGTTCGAGCGCGCGCAGCTCCTCCGGCAGCCGCAGGCTCATGTCGAGATAGCGGTGGTTGACGCTGCGCAGCTCCCACACGAGCCGGAACGGCGGCGAGGCCGCCTCCGCGCTGGCGAAACCTGTCATGCTGTAAGGCAAAGGTCGAATCTCCAACGGCCGGATCGGACAACCGGCGGCGCACAAGTCTAAGATAATATGGGAACCTACGACACGAGCGGTCGGTTAAGTGCAATTCGATTATGCAAAGCTGAGCCTGCCGGGCAACCGCCAGGAGAATCAGGATCGCGTTGAAGTTTTCGCCTTCGCGGAGGCGGCCCTGCTCGTGGCCGTCGACGGCATGGGCGGTCACGCCGAAGGCGCGCGCGCCGCGGAAGTGACGATCGCCACGCTGAAGGAATGCTTCAACGAGCAGGGGCGGCCGGTCCTCGATCCGCAGGGTTTCCTCACACTCGCCCTCGCGCAGGCCCACGCGCGCGTCGTCGAGCTCGGCGAGGGCGTCCCCATGGATCATCGGCCGCGCGCGACCTGCGCCGTGTGCCTCGTCCAGGATGCGTCGGCCTATTGGGCGCACGTCGGCGATAGCCGCATCTACCTGCTGCGCGACGGCGCCGTCGTCGAGCGCACGCGCGACCACAGCCACGTCGAGCTGCTGCTGCGCGAAGGGCTCATCGGGGAGGGGGAATTGAAGTCCCACCCGATGCGCAACTTCGTCGAGTGCTGCCTCGGAGGCGACAACCCGCTGCCGAACATGAGCGTGACGGCGCGCAAGCGTCTGCGCGGCGGCGACACCCTGCTCGTCTGCACTGACGGGCTGTGGTCCGGCGTCGACGACGGGCAGATCGGTGCGCTCTCCGCAACCGGCGGCCCGGGTCTCGGCACCTTGCTCGCGGCGCTCGTGGACGCGGCGGTCGCGAGCAACAGCCCGCACAGCGACAACACGAGCGCCGCCGCGCTGCGCTGGGAGACACAGTGAGCAAGCACCGGTGAGCAGCAAGCATTCGAAGACGGCCGGCGTGCGGCCGAGCGGGCGCACAGCCGAAGAAATGCGCGACGTGCGCTTCATCGCCGAGTTCACGCGGTACGCCGAGGGCTCGGTGCTCGCCGAGTTCGGCGGCACGCGGGTGCTCTGCACGGCGTCCATCGACAACAAGGTTCCGCCGTTCCTCAAAGGCAAGCAGGAAGGCTGGGTCACGGCCGAGTACGGCATGCTGCCGCGCGCAACGCAGGTTCGGACGCCGCGCGAGGCTGCGCGCGGCAAGCAAGGCGGCCGAACGCTCGAGATCCAGCGCCTGATCGGCCGCAGCCTGCGGGCCGTCGTGGACCGTCGGGCGCTCGGCGAGCGGACGGTCACGATCGACTGCGACGTGCTCCAGGCCGACGGCGGCACGCGCACGGCGGCAATCTCGGGCGGGTACATCGCGCTGGCCCTCGCCGTCGAGAAGCTGGCCCGGCGCGGCGAGATCGCGCGCAATCCGCTGCACGGTCAGGTCGCGGCCGTCTCCGTCGGCATCTACCGCGGCGAGCCCGTCCTCGATCTCGACTACGCCGAGGACTCCGAGGCCGAGACGGACATGAACGTCGTCATGAACGAGGCGCGCGGCTTCATCGAGATCCAGGGCACGGCCGAGGGCCACGCCTTCAGGCGCCCTGAGCTCGACAGGCTGCTGGAGCTCGCCGAGCTCGGCATCGGCCGTCTGCTCGCCGCCCAGACCGCCGTGATAGCGCAAGGATGAAGCCCTATCCGCGCGGCTGGGTCGTCGCGACGGGCAATGCGGGCAAACTCGCCGAGATCCGGGCACTGCTCGAAGGCTGCGGACTCGAGCTGCACGCACAGAGCGAGCTCGGCATCGAGTCGGCGGAGGAACCGGCGTCGAGCTTCGTGGAGAACGCGCTCATCAAGGCGCGCCACGCCGCGCGCCGCAGCGGCCTGCCGGCCATCGCCGACGACTCCGGTCTCGCCGTCGACGCTCTGGACGGGCGCCCGGGCATCCTGTCCGCACGCTTCGCCGGCCCCGGCGCGCACGACTCGGCCAACGTCGCGAAGCTGCTCGGGGCGCTCGAAGGCCTCCCGGCCCGGGCCCGAACGGCCCGCTTTCATTGTGCCGTCGTCGCTTTGCTGGACGCCGACGATCCCGCGCCGCTCGTCGCCGAAGGCCGCTGGGACGGGGCGATCGCGGAGCGGCCGCGCGGCACCGGCGGTTTCGGCTACGACCCGGTCTTCCTCGATCCCGTTCTCGGACTCACGGCCGCCGAGCTGCCGGCGGCCGTGAAGAACGAGATCAGCCATCGGGCCACGGCGCTGCGCCGGCTCGCCGCGGTCTTGCGCGGCCGTCTCGAGCCGCGGTGAGCGGCCGCTTCGCGCCGGAGGCGCGGCGTCTTATACACAGGCTCCCGCCAGGGTTACAGAAACAAGCCGCTTGCGACTCTTTCTTGCGACACTCAATTGAGAGGCGCACATATGACATTGATAGCAAAGGTATTACGGCGCTTGCTCGTTTTTTGACCAAACCGATCGAAACTCAGAAGCGATCGGCATTGTCGAAGGACATGCGACGGGTTTCCACAAAGTTATACACAGATTCTGTGGATAAGGTTGGGGCTGCGCGGGGCGCGGCGCCCATGACCTTTGGCCGGGGCGGCTTGTGTTTGCCGGCCCTCGGCAGTATCCTCTCGCGCCCTCTAAAGGCCGAATCCGATGAAGCAAGATACGCATCCCGAATACAAAGAGATCAAGATCACTTGCGGCTGCGGCAACGTGATCACGACGCGATCGACGCATACCGAGGACATGCACGTCGAGGTGTGCTCGGCGTGCCATCCTTTCTATACGGGCAAGCAGAAGATCGTCGATACCGGCGGGCGCGTCGACAAGTTCCGTCGTCGGTACGGTCTCTCCGGAAAGTAGGGCCTCGCTGCGGCAAGCAGGTTCTGCGTTCGAAGCTTGTCGCTCGCAAAGCTTGGAGGGTCATTCTCCACTGCTATAATGCCGGGGGTGTTCGCCCCGGAGCGCCGGCGCGCGCACGCGGAACTGGATCCACCCTGGCCAGGGGTCGGAATAATCAGAAATCAGCCACTGCCAGGTGCGATGCATGACGGACAAGCACTACAGCCTGAACGACCCCGAATCAGGCGAATCCCTCGAGCTAGCCGTCCGGGAGCCGACTATCGGTCCCCGCGTAATCGACGTCACGCAGCTCTACGGAAAGCGCGGCGTATTCACCTTCGATCCGGGCTACGCCTCCACGGCGAGCTGCGAAAGCAGCATCACGTATATCGACGGCGAGGCCGGTATCCTCATGTATCGGGGCTACCCGATAGAGCAGTTAGCCAAGGAATCGAACTTCACGGAGGTGGCCTACCTCCTGCTGCACGGCGAGCTGCCGAGTGCGGCGCAGCTCGAGGACTTCGACCACTCGATCCGCACGCACACGATGATCAACGAGTCGCTGCTGCGGTTTTTCAACGGCTTCTACCACAACGCGCACCCCATGGCGATGGTCTCGGGCGTCGCGGGCTCGATGTCGGCCTTCTATCACGACAGCACGGACATCCATAACCCGCAGCACCGCGACATCTTCGCGTACCGCATCATCGCCAAGATCCCGACGATCGCAGCCGCCGCCTACAAGCACTCGCGCGGCCAGCCGTTCGTCTACCCGCGCAACGACCTCGACTACTGCAGCAATCTGCTGCACATGTTCTTCGCCCTGCCGTCCACGCAGTACGAGGTGGACGCCACGGCGGCCGCTGCCCTCGATCTGTTATTCATCCTGCACGCCGACCACGAGCAGAACTGCAGCACTTCGACCGTGCGGCTCGCGGGCAGCTCGGGCACGAACCCGTACTCGGCCATCGCCGCCGGCATGTCGGCGCTGTGGGGGCCGGCCCACGGCGGCGCGAACGAAGCCGTCATCAACATGCTCGAGGAAATCGGCACGCCCGACCGCATCGACCGCTATATCGCGCGCGCCAAGGACAAGAAGGACCCGTTTCGGCTCATGGGCTTCGGCCACCGCGTCTACAAGAGCTACGATCCGCGCGCGGCCATCATCCGGGAGATGTGCCACCGCGTCCTCGAGAAGGTCGGCCGCGAAGACACGCCGCTGTTCGAGCTCGCCCTGCGCCTCGAAGACATCGCGCTCAAGGACGAGTACTTCGTCGAGAAGAACCTTTACCCGAACGTCGATTTCTATTCGGGCATCATTTACCGCGCGCTCGGCATACCGAAATCCATGTTCACGGTCATGTTCGCCATCGCACGCTGCGTGGGCTGGGTCACGCATTGGCGGGAGATGGTCTCCGACCCGAACCAGCGCATCGGGCGCCCGCGGCAGCTCTACGTCGGGCCGACGCGGCGCGAATACGTGCCGATCGAATCGCGCTGAGCCGGCGGCGTGTACGCGGGGCGGAGGGGGCGACACGAGGGCGGTGTCGGGAGCGTGCGCGCCAGGGATGGCGCGCACGCAGCCCACATGGATGTGTTCATGGCGGTCCCGACACCGCCCTTACGCCGGGCCTGATGCCCGCTGCCCACGTTTCCTACGTGTCGCGGATGCCGGAGAAGCCTCGATCAGGCCTCGACGAGATCCGACACCTGCCCCCGGCCCGCCCGCTTCATGGGCCGCTGGTCCACGGGGCTCAGCGGTGCCTCCCGCAGCCCCTTTTCCGGGAACGTCACGACCACGACCTCGGCCCCGTCGCGCACGAAGCGGTAGCCGGGGACGAGAGCGACGCGCTGCGAGTTGTAGCGATAGCGGCGCTGCGTGTCCCGCAGGGCGACGCCCTGGGCCTCGAGCGAGGCCGCGACCGTCTCGGGCGAATCGCTGAAGGCATGCACCTCGATGGTCGAGTTCGGCGTGGCCGTGCCGGCGAGCACGGAGCCAACGAGGCGCGGCTGGAACGGCGCGAGCTGGTCCATGACGGACAAAGCGATGCGTCGCATGTTCGTGAGCCTCATGCCGTGGGCCTGGGGCTCGAAGATGCGCTGACGCTCGGCGAGGCTGGCCTCGATCTGCGCGTTGCTCGGCAGCGCCCCGAAGTCCTTGACGCCGAGGCGCTCGGCCGCCTTTCGCTTGGCGAGGCCGAAGTCCTTGATGCCGTGCTCGATCATGAGCCTTGCGGCCGCCTGCGCGAGCCGCTCGCGCAGCGCCGTGGCCGCGTAAGGTGATCCGCTGCCTCGCTTGCTGCCCATCCCTTTCTTCCGTGCGCTAAAAGATACTTCTCTCAGGCGACGAGTCCGGTGTCGATCCGCTCTGACCCGGAGTTGCGGCATGTGAATTGAACGGCGCGTCGGACTCCCGCGCGGGGACGTGCCCGATCCTGAACTTTTCGAACTGGCTGTCCGGATCCGACCCGCTCGCGACGAGCCCGTTCTCCGGGTTGATCCTCACGTCGACGATGCCGGGCGGGCGGGCGAGCTCGTGCAATGGGCGCCCCGCCAAGGCCGCCTTCATGAACGCGATCCACATCGGGATCGCCGTGAACCCGCCCTGCTCCTTACCGCCCAGCGGGCGGTCCTGATCGAAGCCGACCCAAGCCGTACCCACGACGTCGGCATTGAAGCCCGAGAACCAGGCGTCGCGCCGGTCGTTCGTCGTGCCCGTCTTGCCGGCGAGGTCCGTGCGATGCAGCTCGCGCCAAGCCGCCTCGCCCGTGCCGCGCCGCGCGACGTCCTGCATCATGTCGGTGACGAGGTAGGCGTTCTGCGGCGTGATGATGCGGTGCCCGAGGTGCAGGTGCGGATACAGCTGCGTCACGTCGTCAATGAGCGGCGGGACGACGTCGTCCTGCGCGGCGTCGTCCGCGTCCGGGCGCTTCTCGCCGGGACGCAGGCACTCGTCGTCGCCCGTCGAGCCGGTGTCGTCGGCCGGAAGCTTCTGCACGCAGGCGAAATCGGGCCGCGCCTGATACAGCAGATTGCCGTCTGCGTCCTCTACCCGGTCGATGAAATACGGCGGCACGCGCCGCCCGCCGTTCGCGAAGACTGCGTAGCCCGCCGCGAGGTCCAGCGGCGGGACGCCGCCGGCGCCGAGCGCGAGCGAAGCGTTGTGCGGCAGGGCGACGTCGTCGAAGCCGAAGCGGCGCACGTAGTCCACCGTCTGCGGAATCCCGGTGGCGAGGATCACGCGTACGGAAGCCGCGTTGAGCGAATGCACGAGCGCCTCTCTAAGGCGTATCTGGCCGAAATAGCGCCCGTCGTAGTTCTCGGGCCGCCACGCCGTCTCGAGGCCCGGGTCCTCTATCGTCAGCGGCGCGTCGTTGACGATCGTCGCCGTCGTGAATCCGTGCTCTAGGGCGGCCGAGTAGACGAACGGCTTGAACGACGAGCCCGGCTGGCGCTGCGCCTGCGTCGCCCGGTTGTAGTTGCTCAGAAAGAAGTCGTAGCCGCCGTTCAGCGCGATGACGGCGCCGTCCTGCGGATCGAGCGCGACGAACGCACCCTGCACGTCGGGCCGCTGCGCGAGCTCGAGCGTGCCGTCGGGCTTCTGGCTGAACTGCACGATGTCGCCGGGCGCGAGCACGTCGGAGACGGCGTCCGGCGCGGCGCCCGTATGATCGGCGTCGATGTAGCGTCGGGCCCAGGCCACGGCGGCGAGGCCGACGGACTGCACGCCTTCCGAAGGGAAATACACCTGGGCCTGCATGTCGTCGGCCGTCTCGACGATGCCCGTCAGAAGGCCCCTGACCGACGGGTAGTCCGCGACGGCTTGCGATAGGGCCTGGGTCAGGCGCGCCTTGCTCTGTGGATCGTCCGCGACGACCTCGGGAAGCTTGATGTGCGCGAGCGGGCCGCGGTAACCGTGGCGCCGGTCGTATTGCTCGAGCGTGGCCTTCACGGCCGCGTTCGAGGCCTTCTGGAGCCGGCTGTCGACCGTGGTAGTGACCCTGAGTCCCGACGTGTAGGCGGCCGGGCCGAAGCGCCTGAACATCTCGGCGCGCGCCATCTCCGCGACGTACGGCGCCCGGACCTCGCGGCGAGGACCGTGCAACTCGCTCTCGACGGGCGCCGCCAGCGCGGCCTGATACTGCGCGTCGCTGATCTCGCGCAGATCGTGCATGCGGCCGAGCACGTAGGCGCGCCGATGCCGGGCGGCCTCGGGACTCGCCACCGGGTTGATCTTCGAGGGCCGCTGGATGGTGCCGGCGATAGTCGCGGCTTCCGGCAGCGTGAGCTGGTCGAGATCCTTGCCGAAATAGGTACGCGCCGCCGCGGCCACGCCGTAGGAGCGCTCGCCGAAAAACGTCGTGTTCAGGTAGATCTGCAGAATCTCCTGCTTAGTGAACTCGCGTTCGATTCGGAGCGCGAGAATCCACTCCTTGAACTTTCGGACGACCGAGAAATCCCGCGACAGCAGATTCGTCGTGCGCGTGACCTGCTGCGTAATCGTGCTCCCGCCCGGAACGCGCTCGGTCCCGCCCGTGATCACGTACAGGAACACGCCGCGGGCGATGCCGATGAAGTCGATGCCCGGATGCTCGAAAAAGCGATCGTCCTCTGAAGCAAGCACGGCGTTGATGACGAGCTGCGGAATCTGCTCGTAGGGCACGGGCGTTCTCATCTGATCGCCGTACTGGGCGATGAGGCGCCCGTCGCGTGTGTAGACACGCAAAGGAATCTGCAGCGGGATGTTTCTGAGGTCGTCGGCCGTCGGCAGGCTCGGCTCGACGTAGTAGTAGCCGCCGAGCACTATGCCCGCGAGCGCCGCGCCGAGGGCGACGCAAGTAGTTAGAAACGCGAGAAATTTTCGGCCGAAGGATTTCATATCGGAATGTGCATTCTATGCCCTTGCCAGACCTCGGGCCTTTGTGCATAGTCGCGGCCAGTAGGCAAACCCATCGAAAGGTGGGGACGCAAAGCCACCGGTCTAAGGGCTGGAAGACGAGGCCTAGGATAGCGGGGCTGCCGAAGCAGGTGAACACCCTGGTGGGAGGGACGTTTCATCTGCCTTCGCCGGCCCTCACGTCTTCGGCCCCGCGTCCGGAGCTCGGCGTCTCCAATCGGCGACAGTCGACGCATCGCGCTGCGGCCGGTCGCCGCCGAGTCCTTGGCGGGTGGGTTCGGCTCCGGGACCGTGAAACTCATCACAACGGTATATATCCGGGCTGAGATATAGTTAAATTAAATTGTTTACGGCGCGTGTAGGATTCTACCCCAACCTCCTGCGTTGGAAAGGAAAATCTGTGTTTTCTAGCCGCAGAAAGCGCCCCCTGCTGGGACTTGACATAACGACCTCCTCGGTCAAGCTCATCGAGCTCGTCGAGAACGGGCGCGGCTACCGCGTCGAGTCCTATGCAGCAGAGGCGACGCCGCCGAACGCCATCAACGAGAAAGCCATCGTCGACGCCGAGGCCGTGGGCGAGGCCGTGCGCCGCGCCGTGAAGCGCTCGGGCACGAAGACGCGCGAGGTCGCGGTCGCGATCAGCGGCGATGCCGCGATCACGAAGATCATCCAGATGCCGAAGAACCTCGGCACGGCCGAGCTCGAAGGTCAGGTCGAGCTGCAGGCGGATCAGTACATCCCGTTTCCCATGGAAGAAGTCAGCTTCGACTTCGAGGTCATCGGCGAGAGCGAGCGCGATCCGGACATGATGGACGTGCTGCTCGTCGCGACGCGGACCGAGAACGTCGAGCAGCGCCAGGCCGCCGTCGAAGCCGCGGGCCTCATGGCGCGCGTCGTCGACGTCGAGGCCTTCGCGGTTGAAAACGCCTGCGCGCTGCTCACGCACCAGATGCCCGACGGCGGGGCCGACAAGTTCATCGCGATCGTCGACTTCGGCGCGAGCACGACGACTTTCAGCGTCCTCAAGGACCTTAAGGTCATCTATACGCGCGACTTCGCTTTCGGGGGCCAGCAGCTCACCGAAGAGATCATGCGCACCTACGGGCTCAGCATGGAGGACGCCGGACGCGCCAAGAAGGAGGGCGGCCTGCCGAGCAACTACCAGCCCGAGGTGCTCGATGCGTTCATGGACGACATGTCGCAACAGGTCAGCCGCTCGTTGCAGTTCTTTCTCGCATCGGGCAGCGGCCGCGAGCAGCCGGATCAGATTCTCGTCTGCGGCGGCTGCGCGAACATCCCCGGCGTCGCCGACGTGATCGGCAGCCGGGTCGGCATTCCCACCGAGATCGGCGACCCGCTCGGCCAGATGAAGACGTCCTCGCGCGCGAAGGCGCAGGGCGTGCAGAAGGACGCGACGGCGCTCCTGACGGCCTGCGGTCTCGCATTGAGGAGCTTCGACTGACATGCCGACAATCAATCTACTCCCATGGCGCGAAGCGCTGCGCGAGAAGCGCAAGAAGGAATTCCTGCTCGCGCTGCTCGGTGCCGTCCTCGTCGGCGGTCTCGTCGTCTACAGCTCGAAGCTCGTCGTGCAGTCCCGCATCTCGGGCCAGAATTCGCGCAACGCGCTGCTGAAGAGCGAGATTGCCAAGCTCGACAAGCAGATCGACCAGATCTCCAGCCTGGAGACGCAGAAGAAGCGCCTCATCGCCCGCATGGAGATCATCGACGAGCTGCAGCGGTCGCGGCCCGAAGTCGTGCACTTGTTCGACGAGCTCGTCAACGCCCTGCCGGAGGGCGCATACCTGACCGAGATCAAACAGGACGGCGCGCGCATCGAGATTCGCGGCGAGGCGCAGTCGAGCACGCGCGTCTCGGCGCTCATGCGCAACATCGACAAGTCCCCCTGGCTGAAGAATCCCTCGCTCGATGTCGTCGAAACGACGAACGATGCGGCCCACTACTCGAGATTCACGATCCACTGCGAGGAGGTCTCGATGGTCGACAAGGCAGATGCGGCCGCCGGCGCGGCCAAGCCGGCCGCCAAGCCGCGCGGCAAGGCAAAGGGCGCCAAGCCTAAGCCGAGGTCTTCGAAATGAACGTCATCGAAGAGCTGCAATCGCTCGACACGAGCGATCCGGGGCGCTGGCCGCTGCCGTTCCGCGTCGCCGGCGTCGCGATCGCGTTCGTCGCGGTCATCGCGTTCGGCTTCTACATGTTCGTCGTCAAGACGGACATGCCCGTCCTCGCGCGCGCGCAGCAGGACGAGCGCGACCTGCGCAAGACGTTCGAGCAGAAGCAGCGCAAGGCGGCGAACTTCGACGCCTACCGCACGCAGCTCGCCGAGATTCAGCGCTCCTTCGGGACGATGCTGCGGCAGCTGCCCGGCAAGACCGAAGTGCCGAGCCTGCTGGTGGACATCTCGCAGACGGCCTTGGGCGCCGGCCTCGAGCAGAAGCTGTTTCAGCCCATGGGCGAGGTCCAGAAGGAGTTCTACGCGGAGCAGCCCATCAAGATCCGTTTCACGGGCACGTATCACGAGCTCGGTACGTTCGTGAGCGGGGTCGCGGCCCTGCCTCGGATCGTGACGCTGCACGACATCTCCATCAAGCCCGCCGGCAAGGACGCGCCCGGCGAGCTCACGCTCGACGGGACCGCGAAGACGTATCGCTACCTCGACGCGGACTCGACGGAGGGATCATGAGAATGCGCTCAGCACGGCGCGACGCGTTGCGCCCTCTGCTCCTCGCCGCGGCGGCCGGCGCGCTGCTCGCCGGGTGCTCGAACAACATGAACGACCTCAGGGCCTATGTCGACGAGGTCAAGGCCCGGCCGGGCGGACGCATCGAGCCACTGCCGCAGATTCAGCCGGCGCCGACGTTCAAGTATGTCGCGGACGGGCGCCGCTCGCCGTTCGTGCCCGATACGCCGCAGCGGCGCGTGAACTCCAATCCGAATGCCGTGCAGGGACCGGACACGAACCGGCCGCGCGAGTTTCTCGAGCAGTTCCCGCTCGACACGCTGCACATGGTCGGCACGCTCACCTCGGGCGCAAAGACCTTCGGGCTCGTGCAGACCTCGGACGGACTCATCCATCGCGTGAGCGTGGGGAACCACATCGGCCAGAACTACGGCCGCATCACGTCGATCACGGAATCGAAGATCTCAGTCATGGAAATCGTGCCCGACGGTCTCGGCGGCTATCTCGAACGCCCGGCATCGATCGCTTTGAGCACCAGTTGAATGAGCCGAGCGGTTCGTGCCCCAGGGGAGGTATACGGAGTGAACCTTATGTGTAAGTCAGCACCTGTTCGACATGGAGCGGTCTCGGCGCGCATCCGCCGCGGTCTCGGGGGACTCGGCCTGATGCTCGCCGCCGCGCTGGCGGCGGGCGGCGTACACGCACAGCAGCAGTCGCAGGGGCGCGCGCTTCAGTCCATCGACGTGCACCCGATGCCGGGCGACCGCGTCGAGCTGCAGCTGCACCTCAGCGGCCCGGCGCCGCAGCCGATGACCTTCACCATCGACAATCCGGCCCGCATCGCGCTCGACCTCCCGGATACGTCGTTGGCGCTCTCCTCCCGTCACCGGGACGTTAACCAGGGACCGCTGACGAACATCATGAGCGCCGAGGCCAACGGGCGCACGCGCATCGTCCTGAACCTCACCGCCATGGTGCCCTACGAGACGCGTGTCGCCGGCGATACGGTATTCGTCGAGCTGGGCCAACAGGCTGCGGGCGACGCGGCGGCCGGGCCCTTCGCGGGCTCCGCCTCGAGCCAGGCGACGTCCGGCGACGCGGCGCCGGCGGCAGCGAACGCGCCGCGCAGCATCCAGAACATCGACTTTCGCCGCGGCGCCGACGGCGCGGGACAAGTCGTCGTGCAGCTCAGCAATCCGCACACGAGCGTCAACGTGCACGAGGAGGGCGGGCGCGTCATCGTGGATTTCGACGATACGGCGCTGCCCGACAGCCTCCTGAAGCGCCTCGATGTCACCGATTTCGCGACGCCTGTCGCGACGGTGGACGCCCTGAGGTCCGACGGTAACGCGCGCCTCGTCGTGACGCCTAGCGGCGATTACGACCAGGTCGCCTACCAGTCGGACGATGTCTTCACGCTCGAGCTCAAGCAGCCGCCCAAGCAGCAGGCCCAGGCGGCAGGCGGCGGCCTGTTCGACGAGAACAAGCAGTACTCCGGCCAGCGTCTGACGCTGAACTTCCAGGACATCGAGACGCGCGCCGTGCTGCAGCTGCTCGCCGACACGAGCGGCCTCAACATCGTGGTCAGCGACTCGGTCAAGGGCAACGTCACGCTGCGCCTGCAGAACGTGCCGTGGGACCAGGCCCTCGACATCCTGCTCACGACCAAGGGTCTCGACATGCGCCGCAACGGCAACGTGATCCTCGTTGCGCCGGCCGAAGAGATCGCGGCGCGCGAGCAGGCGCAGCTCAAGGCGGCCCAGGCGCTCAAGGGCCTCGAGCCGCTGCGCTCCGAGTTCATCCAGGTCAACTACGCGAAGGCCGCGGATCTCGCGAAGCTCATCAAGGGCGCGGGCTCGATGAACAGCCTGCTCTCAGAGCGCGGCAGCGTGGCCGTCGACGATCGGACCAACACACTGCTCGTCCAGGACACCTCCGATCGGCTCGCCGACATTCGCCGGCTCGTCACGACGCTCGATATTCCGGTGCGGCAGGTGCTCATCGAGTCCCGCATCGTGATCGTCAACGACGACTTCAGCCGCGACCTCGGCGTGCGCTTCGGCGCCACCACGGTCAAGCAGAACGGCAACAACGGCCTCGTCTCGGTCACGGGCACGGCCGCGGGATCCGACACGATCGTCAACTCCGCGCTGAACAACCTCGCCTCGACGGGCAACCCGTTCCCGGTCACGCTCGGCAGCGCAAATCAGCGCTACAACGTGAACCTGCCGGCGACGCCGGCGTCGGGATCGCCCGGATCGCTGGCGCTCGCGATCCTGAAGTCCGACACGCTGCTCGACCTCGAGCTCTCGGCCCTGCAGGCCGAGGGTAAGGGGCAGATCGTCTCGACGCCGCACATCGTGACGGCCGACCAGAAGGAGGCCCGCATCAGTCAGGGCGTCGAGATCCCGTACCAGCAGTCGTCTTCGAGCGGCGCGACGACGACGCAGTTCAAGGAGGCCGTGCTGAGCCTGACGGTCACGCCGCAGATCACGCCGGACGACAAGATCATCATGGATCTGCAGGTGACCAAGGACAACGTCGGCCAGAACGTGCAGAGCGCGACGGGCGGTCAGGTGCCCAGCATCGACACGCGATCGCTCGCGGCCAACGTCGCCGTGAGCGACGGCGAGACGGTCGTCCTAGGCGGCATCTACGAGACCGAGGATCGCGACACGGTCAACAAAGTGCCTTTGCTCGGCGACATCCCGGGCCTGGGCCACTTGTTCCGCAATCGCGCCCGGGTGAACAACAAGGCTCAGCTGCTGATCTTCGTTACGCCGAAGATCCTGCGCGAGGGCGCCGCGA
Organism: uncultured Gammaproteobacteria bacterium; assembly: GCA_963702105.1. Lineage (GTDB taxonomy): Bacteria > Pseudomonadota > Gammaproteobacteria > Steroidobacterales > Rariloculaceae > ZC4RG20. Next base: position 4,980,324 of record OY969712.1, on the reverse strand, counting down.
CGACGACGCAGGTATCGCAGTAGCCGAGGTAGGGAGAGTGCGGGGCCCCGCACGGCCCCGTCGGTCCGGACGCGTGCCGGAATTGCAGAAGGATCAGGGATATGCGTAAGCTCAGAGTCTTGTGGATCATCGCCGCGGTCGTGGGGCTTGCAGCCTGCAGCGGCAGCGACAACACGCTGGTCGGCAGCTCGTCCGGCGGCGGCGGCGGGGGCGGCACGGGAGGCGGCGGCACCTCGAACGCGGCGGCGCTGACCGTCACGAGCGACTCCTCGACGATTCCGGCCGACGGCTCGAGCAGCGCGAAGATCACGGCCTTCGTCCGCGACGCGAACAACAACCTGCTGGCCGGCATCCCGGTCTCCTTTACGGCGACCTCGGGCGGCGTCTCAGGCTCGCCGGCCGTGACGGGCACGGACGGCACGGCCACGGGCACGCTCGTGACGGCAGGCGACAGCAGCCTGCGCACGATCACCGTGACCGCGCAGGCGGGCTCGCTCTCCTCCACGGTGGACGTGCAGGTCGTCTCGAGCTCGACCTCGAAGTCGCTGCAAATGGGTAACGGCAGCGGCGGCTCGTTTCAGGTCGGGCAGATCGGCATCTCGAACAGCGGCCTTTCGGCCGGCGGCTCGACGAGCCTGACCGTCTCCCTCGTGCAATCGGGCGGCGTGCTCTACACCGGCTCCGCCGACATCAGCTTCAACTCGCAGTGCATCGCGGCCGGCACCGCCGAGATCCGGCAGAACGGCCAGAAGGTCACGACCGTGTCCACGCAGACCGGTCTTGCGACCGTCACCTACGTCGCGGTCGGCTGCGGCGGCACCGATTCCATCACGGCGACCTCGAACGCCAACGCCCAGAACCTCTCTGCCACGGGCACCGTGACCGTTGCGCAGGCCTCAGTCGGCTCGATCGAGTTCGTCTCCGCGACGCCGACGAACATCGCGCTCAAGGGCACGGGCGACGCGAGCAGGCCCGAGAGCTCGACGGTCGTGTTCCGCGTCAAGGACGCCTCCAACGGCCCCGTCCAGGGCGCCGACGTGACGTTCGCGCTCAATACTTCCGTGGGCGGCATCGGCCTGTCCTCGACCTCTGCGACGAGCGACAACCAGGGTCTCGTGCAGACGATCGTCAACGCGGGCACGGTCGCGACTTCGGTGAAGGTCACGGCCACGGTGACGAGCGCGGCGCAGCCGATCTCGACCCAGTCGAGCCAGCTGACGGTGACGACGGGCATCCCCACGGCCGACAGCTTCTCGCTGGCCGTGCAGTGCTTCAACATCGAGGGCTGGGATCACGACGGCATCACGACGACCGTGACGGCACGCCTCGGCGACCGGTTCCAGAACCCCGTGCCCGACGGTACGGCCGTGACCTTCACGGCCGAAGGCGGCAACATCCAGTCGCAGTGCCAGACGCAGACGACGGCGACAGAAGGCGGCGTCTGCGCCGTCAACTTCAGGAGCTCTAACCCGCGGCCGACGGACGGCCGGGTCACGCTGTTCGCGAAGGCCATCGGCGAAGAGTCGTTCACGGACGTGAACGGCAACGGCGCTTTCGACAACGCCGAGGCCTTCGAGGATCTGCCCGAGCCCTACCGGGACGACAACGAGAACGGCAACTACGATGCGGGCGAGGAATTCTTCGACTTCAACAACAACCAGACCCGCGACCCGATGGACGGCCTGTTCAACGGCGTGCTCTGCAACGACACGACCGGGCGCTGCGGCGGCGCCTCCACGCACTCGACGGGCATCGCCGCGCAGAACCTCGTGATCCTGTCCGGCAGCTCGCCGAACGTCACGGCCACGCCGGCGGGCCCGTACACCATGAGCTCGAGCTCGGCGATCGGAGTCTCGTTCTGGGTCCGCGACCTTCACGACAACGTCATGCCCGGCGGCACCACGGTCTCCGTGACCGCAAGCGGCGCCGGCCTCTCGGTCTCGCAGCCGAACTCGTTCACGGTGCCGTGCGCGGCGCCGCCGGCCGGGTCTCAGTACCCGGGCATCACGACTTTCGGCTTCACGATCACCTCGGGCAGCGGCACGGGGCAGGGCGTCGTGACGCTGACCGTCAAGACTCCGGAGGGTGTCGTGTCCACGTTCCAATACGCCGTCACGGTGTCGTAGGCTCGGACGCCCGGCTCGCGGGAAAGGCCGGCGCTTGCCGGCCTTTTCTTTTTTTTGCGCGCGCGGCGCGCATCGAAGTCCGGTGGGTCGTTGAAGTTCGGGGGGCGGCGGTATCATTCGCGCATCGAAAACCGCCAGGGAACGCCGATGGACACGCGTCCGACCCTCGAACGCCGCAATATCTACCTGGTCGGACCCATGGGTTCGGGCAAGACCGCGGTCGGACGCCAGCTCGCACGGGATCTGCGCATGGAATTCCTCGATACGGACGCCGAGATCGAGCGGCGCACGGGCGTCGACATCCCCTATATCTTCGAGAAGGAAGGCGAGGCCGGATTCCGCGAACGCGAGCGCGAGGTCATCGAAAAGGTCGCGGGCATGAGCGGGCTCGTGGTCGCGACGGGCGGCGGCGCCGTGCTCCATCCCGACAACCGGGCCCGGCTCAAGGCAAGCGGCATCGTCGTCTACCTGCACACGAGCGTGGACGAGCAGCTCAAGCGAACGGGCCGCTCGCAGCACCGGCCGCTGCTGCGCAGCGACGATCCGCGCGGCGTGCTCGAGCGCCTCATGGCCGTTCGACAGCCGCTCTACGAGGAGGTCGCCGAAATCCGCATGGATACGACCGGGCGTCAGGTCGGCTCCGTCTCGGCCGCCTTGCGCAAGCGGCTGACGCGCGAGCCCGACGCGCATTGAAAAACGGCCCGCGCCCTGCGAATCTTCGCGACGTGGAAACGTTGACCGTCCAGCTCGGCGATCGCAGCTACCCGATTCACATCGGCCCCGGCGTGCTCGGCCGGCCCGAGCTCCTGCGCGCCGCCGTGGATGCGGCCCAAGTGCTCGTCGTCACGAACGAGATCGTGGCGCCGCTGTATCTCGAGGCCGTGACGCGCTCGCTCGAGGGCCTCGTCGTCGAGACGCTCGTCCTGCCGGACGGCGAGCAGCACAAGACGCTCGCGACCTTCTCCCGCATCGTGGACCGGCTCATCGCCCGGCACTTCCATCGCGACGCCTGCATCGTCGCGCTCGGCGGCGGCGTGGTCGGCGACGTGGCGGGTTTCGCCGCGGCGGCCTACCAGCGCGGCATCCGCTTCGTGCAGGTGCCGACGACGCTGCTGGCTCAGGTCGATTCCTCGGTCGGCGGCAAGACGGCCGTGAATCATCCGCAAGCCAAGAACATGATCGGCGCCTTCCATCAGCCCGCCGCCGTGGTGGCGGATACCGACACGCTCGCGACGCTGCCGCCGCGCGAGCTCTCGGCGGGTCTCGCCGAGGTCGTCAAGTACGGCCTGATTCTCGACGCCGAGCTCTTCGCGTGGCTCGAGACGCACATGGCCCGGCTGCGCGCGCTCGATCCGGCGGCGTTGACGCAGGCGGTCGCGAGAAGCTGCGAGATCAAGGCGCGCATCGTCGCCGAGGACGAGCGCGAGCAGGGTAGCCGGGCGCTGCTGAACCTCGGCCATACGTTCGGACACGCGCTCGAGGCGCTCGGCGGCTACGAGCGGTGGCTGCACGGCGAGGCGGTTGCGATCGGCACCGTGCTCGCGGCGCGGACCTCCGAGGCGCTGGGCTGGCTCGGCGCCGCGGACTGCCGCCGCATCGAGGCGCTGTTGGCCGCGGCGGGCCTGCCGACGCATGCGAGCGGCGTGGCCGTGGACGCGCTGCTCGAGCACATGAGCCTCGACAAGAAAGCGGGCAGGAGCGGCCTCAAGCTCGTACTGCTCGAGCGGATCGGCCACGGCGTCGTCGTGCCCGCGCCGCCGACGCCGCTGCTCCGGCGCGTCGCCGCCGCCGAGCTCGCGGCCTGAGCGCGGTGCGCGGCGAGCTCGCAGCTTACGCGGCCGACGGCCTCCACTCCCGAGGCAGACGCTACCGCGAGGAACCGCCCGCGTACCGCACCGAGTTCCAGCGCGACCGCGACCGCGTGATCCACTCGAAGGCGTTCCGGCGGCTCGTCTACAAGACCCAGGTCTTCGTCAATCACGAAGGCGACCACTACCGCACGCGGCTGACCCACTCACTCGAGGTCGCCCAGATCGCCCGGACGCTCGCGCGGGCCATGCAGCTCAACGAGGACCTCGTGGAGGCCATTTGCCTCGCGCACGATCTCGGCCACACGCCTTTCGGGCACGCCGGCCAGGATGCGCTCAACGATTGCATGCGCGCTTACGGCGGCTTCGAGCACAATCTTCAATCCCTGCGGGTCGTGGACGAGCTCGAGGAGCGCTACGCGAGCTTTCAGGGCCTGAACCTCACGTTCGAAACGCGTGAGGGCATCCTCAAGCACTGCGCGCTCGCGAAGGCGCGCGAGCTCGGCGAGGTCGGCCGGCGCTTCATCGAGAGGCGCCAACCCGGCCTCGAAGCCCAGATCGCCAACATCGCGGACGAGATCGCCTACAACAACCACGACGTGGACGACGGCCTGCGCGCAGGGCTCGTGACACTCGAGCAGCTCGTCGAAATCCCGTTCTTCGCCGAGCAGTATGCGGCCGTCGTAGACCGTTACCCGGGCGCGGACCCGGCGCGCCTCCCTCGAGAGGTCGTCCGGCGCATGATCGACACGCTCGTGACGGACCTGTTCCGCTCGAGCCAGGACCGCGTCGCGGCCGCGGCGCCGACGTTGATCGATGACGTTCGAGCGCTCGATCGGCCGCTGATCGGCTTCAGCCCGCCTTTCGTCGAGGCGCAGGCCGGTCTCAAGCGCTTCCTGCGCCAGCACCTGTACGCCCATCCCCACGTCAAGCGCATGACGGACCAGGCGCGGGAGACGATCCGGCTGCTCTTCGACGCGTTCATGGCCGACCCGGACCGCATGCCCGAGAAGCACGCGAACCGCGCGCACGAGGCGGAGCGGCGAGCCGGCACGGCCGCGGCCGCGCGGGTCGTGGCGGACTACGTCGCCGGAATGACCGATCGGTTCGCGCTGCAGACGCGCGAGGCGCTCGAGTAACGCCTGCCGAGGCGGAGGCGTCCGGTCGATAGGTCCGCGCGGGGCGGAGGCCTCGGCGTAAGGGCGGTCCCGACAGCGGCCTCATGCACGAATCTCCTCCCGCCACCCACGCCCGAGCCCGTTCATGCATCGCGCGGCCGACCGCCCTACGCCACGCGCCAGAACCGGATCAGGACGCCCTTCGGATACCGCTCGCCGACCGAGACGAAGACCGAGCGCATGAGCCAGGCGAGCTCCGGGGCCGCGGTCTCGAATTTCGGCACGGCGCGGAAGTAGACGTTGGCCGGATCGACCGTCTCGCCGGCGTTCAGCTTGGCCATGATCTCGGGCGGTGCGTGCCGTATGCCCACGTTCGAAACGTAGATGAGCTGCCCGCCGTGCGTGCGCAGCGTGTAGCGCGCGTCAACCTCCGTGAAGCCGTCCTCGCGGATCAGCTGCCAGTCCGCACCGCCCGGCAGCACCTCGCCTTCGAGCGACGGGCCGCGAAAACGCCCGCCGACAATTTCGATGATGCGCCTCGTGCCCGTCGGCAGACGGCCGAGGACGAGCGGCTCGCCGACCTCGGCGACGACTTCGAATGCGAATTCGAGACCGGGCGCCGCCGGCGGTTGGGCGGGGGTCATGGGGCGGCGCACCGGCCGGGCCGATCGAGGGGAGGCGCGATATGGCAAGCGAGCGTCATGGACTCCTCCGGAACAAGCACGCGGGGCGCGAGGCACCGATTGTAGCCGGCCACGGCCGGGAGCGCGCCAGGCAGCTCTGTTAGACTCGTCCGGCCATTATCGCCCGGCAGGAGGCCCGCCCGTGACCATCCCCGCACGCGAACGCCTCATCGTTCCGCTCGACGTTCCGGACATCGACCGCGCCAAGGCGCTCGTCGCCGAGCTCGGCGACGCCGTTTGCTTCTACAAAATCGGCCTCGAGCTCGCCATGACCGGCCGCTACTTCGAGCTGCTCGACTGGCTGCTGGCGCAGCACAAGCACGTGTTCGCGGACCTCAAGTTCTACGACATCCCGGCCACGGTCGCGGCGGCCGTGAGGCAGATCAGGAACCGAGGCGCGACCTTCCTGACCGTCCACGGCGAGCGCTCCATCACGGCCGCGGCGGCCGCCGAGAAGGGGGAGCTCAAAATCCTGGCCGTGACCGTGCTCACGAGCATCGTGCAGCAGGAGCTGGCCGAGGTCGGTATCGCGACGGAGCTCGCCGCGCTGGCCGAGGCGCGCGCCCGCATCGCAATCGATTCGGGCTGCGACGGAGTCATCGCCTCCGGGCTCGAGGCGGAACGGCTCCGCGCCGCGCTCGGGCCCGGCGCCCTGATCGTCACGCCCGGAATCAGGCCTTCGAAGGAAGCCCGCGCCGACGACCAGCGCCGCGTCGTGACGCCGCGTCAAGCCTTCGTCAACGGAGCCGACTACATCGTCGTCGGCCGCCCTATCCGCGACGCCGCTTCTCCATACGAAGCGGCCGTGCAAATCCAGACGGAGATCGCGGACTACTTCGGCTGAGCGGGCGCGCAGGCGGGCGCCGGTCAGCTCGCGGTTCGCCGCACCGGCGGTTCCTCCGGGCTGCCTTGCGGCGTCTTGAGCTCCCGGCGCAGCACCTTGCCGACCGTCGACTTCGGCAGATCCGCCACGAACTCGACGTAGTGCGGCACCTTGTAGCCCGTGAGCTCGGCGCGGCAGTAGTCGATGAGCTCGCGTTCGGTGAGGGCCGGGTCCTTCTTCACGACGAACAGCTTGACGACCTCGCCGGACTGAGCGTCGTCCACGCCGATGGCCGCCGCCTCGAGCACGCCCGGGTGAGCCACGACCACGTCCTCGACCTCGTTCGGGTAGACCTTGAAGCCGGAGACGACGATGACGTCCTTCTTCCGGTCCTCGATGAACAGGAAGCCGCGCTCGTCGAGGCGGCCGACGTTGCCGGTCCGGAGCCAGCCGCCGGGGTAGAACACCTTGGCCGTCTCGTCTGGCCGCCGCCAATAGCCGGCCATGACCTGCGGCCCCTTGACGCAGATTTCGCCGACCTCGCCGAAGCCGAGACGCTCGCCCTCGTCGTCGAAGACCGCGACCTCGGTAGACGGCAGCGGTACGCCGACGGACCCGTCGAACTTGCGTGCGTCGAGCGGGTTCGCCGAGACAATCGGCGAGGCCTCCGTCAGGCCGTAGCCCTGCGCGATAGGCACGCCCGTGACGGCGAGCCACCTCTCCGCGACGTTGCGCTGGACGGCCATGCCGCCGCCCATGCTGACCTGCAGCGGGCCGAAGTCGAGCTCTGCGAAACCCGGCGCGTGGAGCAGCGCATTGAACAGCGTGTTGACGCCGGTCAGGAACGCGAACGGGCGCTTCGCCAGCTCCTTGACGAACGCGCGCAGGTCGCGCGGATCGGTGATCAGCAGATCGTGGCCGCCGAGCTCGACGAAGCACAGCAGATTCGCCGTCAGCGAGTAGACGTGATAGAGCGGCAGCGGCGTCACGACGACGCCCGCGTCCGGCTTGAAATAAGGCCTGGCCCAGGCGGCGGCCTGCAGCGTGTTCGCGACCATGTTCGCGTGCGTGAGCTCCGCGCCCTTCGCGACGCCCGTCGTACCGCCCGTGTACTGCAGGAACGCGAGATCCTCGCCGCCGACGTCGATGCGCTTGAAGCCGCGGCGCGCGCCCTCGGCCAGCGCGTCGCGGAATCGGACGGTCCCCGGAATGTGCCAGGACGGCACGAGCCTTTTCACGCGCCGGACGACGAAGTTCGTGAGCGCGCGCTCCACCGAACCGAACAGGTCGCCGACCGTCGTGACCACGACGCGCTCGACCTCGACGCCGTCGAGCGCGTTCATGACGGTCGCCGCATAGTTCTCGAGCACGATGATCGCGCGCGCCCCGCTGTCTGCGAGCTGGTGCTCGAGCTCCCGCGCCTTGTACATCGGGTTCGCGTTGACGACCACGAGCCCGGCGCGCAGCACACCGAAGATCGCGACCGGCGACTGCAGCAGATTCGGCAGCATGACCGCGACGCGGTCACCGCGCTCGATGCCCGGGATCGACTGCAGATAGGCCGCGAGCTCGGCGCTCAGGCGGTCGACGTCGGCGAAAGTCAGCGTCGTCCCGCGGTTCGTGAATGCCGGCCGATCCGCGAAGCGGCGGACGCTCGCCTCGAAAAGGTGAACGAGCGAAGGGCAGCGCTCGGTATCGATCTCGGCGGGGACGCCGGGCGGGTAGGCGGCGAGCCAGGGCTTGTCGGCCATCTTGTCGGCGCTCACGGGCCTAACCGAGCATCGGGGCGAGCACGGGCCAGACGTTCTTGAACACGAGCGTCTGACCCTCGGCGTTCGGATGGATACCGTCCGCCTGCATGAGATTCGGGTGCAGCGCGACCCCCTGCAGCAGGAAGTCGACGAGCGCGACATGGTACTTCTCGGCGAGCTCGGGATAGATGGCCGCAAGCGATTTCGTGTACTCGGGGCCGTAATTCGGCGGTATGCGGATGCCGGCGAGTAGGACTTCGGCGCCGGCCTGGCGCGAAAGCTCGATCATGCGGGCGAGATTCATGCGCAGCATCGCAACCGGCTGGCCGAGCAGGCCGTCGTTGCCGCCGAGCTCGATGACGACGATGGCCGGCATGTGCCGCGCGAGCAGCTGCGGCAGGCGGGCGAGGCCGCCCGCGCTCGTATCGCCGGCGATGCTGGCGTTGACGACCTCGTAACCGTAACCTTTCTCGTGCAGGCGCTGCCGGAGCAAGGCCACCCACGACTGCTGCGTCGTGAGCCCGTAGCCGCTGCTCAGCGAGTCGCCGACGACGACGATGGTCTTGTCGGCTGCCCAGGCGCGCGGCGCCGCGAGCGCGGCGAGAAGCAGCACCGCGAGGAAGCCCTTTGGAACCAGCAAGGAGAACGCTCTGCGCACGGAAGACATTCTGTTGAGGGCGGAATCGCTGACCAAAAAGGTTACCAGCCCCGAAGGGGAGCTGACTATCCTGGACAGCGTAGACCTCGGCGTTCGCCGCGGCGAGACGGCCGCCATCGTCGGGCCCTCCGGCGCCGGCAAGTCCACCCTGTTGGCGCTGCTCGCGGGGCTCGACGTGCCCTCGTCGGGCAGCGTTTGGCTCAACGGCGTGGAGCTCAGCGCGCTCGACGAGGACGGGCGGGCCGCGCTGCGCAGCCGCGAGGTCGGGTTCATCTTTCAGTCGTTCCATTTGCTGCCGTCGCTGACGGCGCTCGAGAACGTGCTGCTGCCGCTCGAGCTCGCGGGAAGCCGGGAGGCGGTACCGCGCGCCCGGGAGGCCCTTGCGCAAGTCGGCCTCGAGCATCGGCTGCGCCACTACCCGCGCCAGCTCTCCGGCGGCGAGCAGCAGCGGGTCGCCATCGCGCGCGCCTTCGTGACCGGGCCCTCGCTGCTCTTCGCGGACGAGCCCACGGGAAACCTCGATAATCACACGGGAGCGCGCATCCTGAATCTGCTGTTCGAGCTCAACGCGGCGGCCGACACGACGCTCGTCGTCGTCACGCACGACCTCGAAGCCGCGGGGCGCTGCGCGCATCTCATCGAGCTCGGCGGCGGCCGCATCGTGGGCGAGCGGCACGTCGGGCAGCCGGGGCCGGACCGCAGGACACAGGCGGGTGCCTCCGACTGAGGGCGCCGAGCGGGACCTCAGACGACGCGGCGCAGCAGCCGGCCCGCCAGGAAGTGCTCGACGTTCTCGGCGACCTGGCTCAAGGCGCGTTGCCGCGCCTCTCGCGCGGCCCACGCCACGTGCGGCGTGACGATGAGATTCGGCACCTCGGGCGCGAGCAGCGGATCTCCGCCGCGCGGGGGCTCGGCGGGCAGCACGTCGATGCCCGCGCCGCCGATCTGCCGGTTGCGAAGGGCCGCGACGAGCGCGGCGCCGTCCACGAGACCGCCGCGCGCCGTGTTGATGAGCAGGGCGTCCGGCTTCATGCGCGCGAGCTCGGCCGCGCCGATCAAGTGGCGCGTCCGCTCGTTGAGGGGGCAGTGCAGGCTCAGGACGTTGGCCTGCTCGAGCACCGTCTCGAACGGCGCCCGGCCGGCCGGCGCGGGCTCGGCGGCATCCGATCTTCGGGCCGCAACGAGCACCCGCATGCCGAAAGCGCGGGCCGCCTCGGCCACGGCCCGGCCGAGGCTCCCGTAGCCCACGATGCCGAGCACGCGGTCCGCGAGCTCTCTGATGGGATAGTCGAGCAAGGCGAAGCCCCGGCCCTTCTGCCAGGCGCCGCCGCGGACCAGCGCATCGTAGGGGCCGATCTGCTGGGTCAGCCCGAGAATGAGCCCGAAGACGTGCTGCACGACCGATCTCGTGCAATAGTCCCGCACGTTAGCGACCCCGACGCCGCGGCGCGCGGCGGCGGCGATGTCCACATTGTCCGTGCCCGTGGCCGTGAGGACGACGAGCCGAAGCCGCTCGGCGCCTTCGATGGCCTCGCCCGACAGGCGCGCCTTGTTCACGATCACGACTTCGGCGCCGCGAATCCTCTCGGGCACTTCGTCGGGTGTCGAGTAGTCGTAGTAGCTGAGGTCCAGCAGGGCGTCGATTACGCTCGTATCCACGTCCGGCCCGAGCGTCGCGAAATCGAGGAACGCGGCTGCGGGTTTCGTGGGCATGGGCCGGAAGCTTACACCATGCCGACAGGTACCGGCCCCGGGAGGATACGTGCCCCTACGCAAGCGATTCTGGGAGAACAAGCGCCTCGACGAGCTCACGCCGGAGGAATGGGAGGCGCTTTGCGACGGCTGCGGGAAGTGCTGCCTGCGCAAGCTCGAGGACGAGGACACGGGCGAGGTCCACTACACGGATGTGGCCTGCCGCCTGCTCGACCCGGGCAGCTGCCGCTGCAGGCACTATCCGGAGCGCCGGCGGCACGTGCCCGACTGCATCGCGCTGACGCCGGGGGAAGTCGAGCGCATCGCCTGGATGCCGAGCACCTGCGCCTATCGCCTGCTGGCCGAGGGCCAGCCGCTCGAGCCGTGGCATCCGCTCCTCTCTGGCGACCCCGAGAGCGTGCACCGTGCCGGCATCAGCGTGCGCGGGCGCGCCATTTCGGAGCAGGACATCGACGAGGCGGACCTGGAGGACCGGCTCGTCCAGTGGCCGCGCTAGCTAGCCACCTGGCCAGCTAGGAGGGAAGGAGCCTTTTTCGCGGAGCGCGGACGAGGCGTCGAAGGAAACGGCTCGAACGAGGACTCTGGCCCCGCCTTCGGCCCCTTTTTCCTCTCAGCCCGTGTTCTGCATGCCGTGCGCGATGCCGTTGACGCTGACCATGAGCGCCTGAAGCACGCCGTCGTCCTGCCGCCCGCCCTGGCGCCATCGCTCGAGCAGATCCACCTGCAGAAAGCTCATCGGGTCCATGTAGGGGTTACGCAGCCGGATCGAGCGGCGCAGCGTCGCGTGATCGGCGAGCAGCTCGTCGTGCCCGGTCAGCGTCCGCACGATGTCGACGCAGCGGTCGTACTCGGCCTTGATGACCGGAAAGAACACGTCGTGCAGGTATCCCGCGAGCTGCGAGTAGCGCGAGGCGATGTCGAGGTCGGCCTTGGCCAGTACGACCTCGACGTCGCTGATCAGGACCTTGAAGAAAGGCCAATTCGCGTGCATCTCCCTGAGCTCGTCCTGGCCCTTTGCGGCCATGGCGCTCGCGAGCCCCGTCGCGAAACCGTACCAGCCCGGCAGCAGGCAGCGGGTCTGCGTCCAGGCGAAGACCCAGGGAATGGCGCGGACGTCCTCGACTTTGCGGCTTTCGTTCTCCTGCTCGAGGGGCCGGGAGCCGATATTGAGCCGTTCGATGACGTTGATCGGCGTCGCGTCCCGGAAGTAGCGCGCGAAATCCCCGGAGTCGTAAATAAGGTGCTGATAGGCACGCCGACTCTCGGCGGCGATACGCTCCATAATCCGCCGCCAATCGTCCATCTTCGGGTGCGGCGGCGGCTCGCGCGCCGTGAGCCAGAGCACGGAGCTCATCGTCTGCTCGAGGCTGCGCATCGCGATACCGCGCAGGCCGTACTTGGCGTTGATCATCTCGCCCTGCTCGGTCATGCGCAGCCGCCCCGTCACGGCCCCCTCGGGCGCGGCCAGCAGGCCCTCGGTGAGCCGGCCGCCGCCGCGGCTGATCGTGCCTCCGCGGCCGTGAAAGAGCGTGAGCTTGACGTTCGAGCTCGCTCATGGTCCTGATCAAAGCGCGCTGCGCCTCGTGCAGGCCCCAGCGCGCCGAGACGAGGCCGCCGTCCTTGTTGCTGTCCGAGTAGCCGAGCATGACCATCTGCTCGTTGCCGCGGCTCTCGAGGTGGCGCCGGTAGTGGGCGTCGGCCAGGAGACCCCGCATGATGTTTCCGGCGTTGCGCAGGTCCTCGGTCGTCTCGAACAGGGGTGCGATATCGAGCGGGACGTCCCCGCCCTTCGGGCCGAGGTGCCCCCAGCGCGCGAGCAACAGGACGGACAACACGTCGTCCGGCCCTTTGGCCATGCTCACGATGTACTGCCCGATCGCAGCGCGGCCGTACTTTCGCCGCGAGTGCGTGATGGCCTGGAACACGGCCAGCGTGCGCCGCGCTTCCGAGGACAGCGAGCCGAGCGGCGACTCGCGCCGCTCGAGCGCTTCCTTGAGGCGCGCCGTACGGGCCTCGCTCGAGAGCTCGAGCCAGTTCGGCTCGTTCAAGGCCTCGCCCACGACGCGCCGGTGCACGAGCGCGTTCTGGCGGATGTCGAGCGTCGCGAGATGAAAGCCGAAAGTCTGCGCGCGGCGCTGCAGACGCTGCACGAGGAACAGGCCCGCGTTCCGGCCCTTGTTCGCGCGCAGGCTGTCGGCGACGAGCTCGAGATCCTGGGTGAACTCCTCGGGCGACTCGTAAGGGAATGAAGCATCGTCGTACGTCGCCTGCAGGCGCGCGCCGACGAGGCGCAGGAATACGCGGTAGGGCATCTTGCGGTGCCGGGCCGGCACCGCGTGCGCGGCCTGGGGAAAATACCCGGCGTAGAGCTTCGACTTCTCGAGGAGCTCCTCGGAGACGCCGACGCGGCTTGCGTTCTGGCTCAGGTGTTGAAGCAGCTCGCGGGTCTCGCGGTAGTAAAGATCGAGAATAAGCTGGCGCTGGCGCGTCAGCGTCTCGCGCATGCTCTTGGCCGTGACGTTCGGGTTACCGTCCATGTCGCCGCCGACCCAGGACGAGAACTTGACCACGGTCGGCACGCGAAGCCGCGCGCCGCGCTCGACGAAGGTCTCCGTCAGCGCGGTCTCGAGCGCCTCGTAGAACTGCGGCACCATGCCGTAGAGCACGTCCGTCAGGAAGAACAGCACGTGCTCGGCCTCATCGCCGAGGTGCATCTGCTCGCCCGGGAACTCCTCGGTCTGCCAGCCGGTCGTCATCTCGAGCCGGATCGACCGGAGCTTGGCGGCGACCTCGTCGGGCGTCATGTAGGGGTCGAGCATGTCCAGCAGGTGGCGCGCGATGTTCTGCTGCTTGCGCAGCAAGGTGCGGCGCGTGACCTCGGTCGGATGGGCCGTGAAGACGGGCTCGACGCAGGTCCGGGCGACGGTCTCCTCGATGCGGTCGGCGTCGACGCCTTCGGCCTTGAGCCGCTGCAGCACGTCCCTGAACCCGAAAGGCTGCGGCTTCGACGGTTCCTGGGCATAGGCGCGCCGGCGCCGTATGCGGTGAACCTTCTCGGCCATGTTGACGACCTGGAAGTAGGTCGAGAACGCTCGGATGAAGTCGCGTGCCGTGCTCGGCGCCAGCGCCGCGAGCAGGGTCCTGAGCTCGGCGAAGGCGCCGCCGTCGCCTTCGCGGTGCGAGATCGAAGCACGCCTCGCGGCCTCGACGAGGTCGTACAGCGCCTCGCCGGCCTGCTCGCGAACGAGCTCGCCGACGAGCTCGCCGAGCCGATGCACGTCCTCGCGCAGCGCCTGATCCTTCTCGGCGAAGAAGATGTCGGCGCGCAGTACGTTCTTCGATTCAGGTACGGCCATCTAAAGGCGCTCCGGGGCCGTCCGCGGGGGGCGGCCTCGACAGGGGGCGGATTGTAGCGCAAGGCGGCCGCGGCCCGTCATCGGTAGCCCTGCGCCTGCAGCTCGAAGAGCCGCGCATAGCGGCCGCCGAGGGCAAGAAGCTCCTCGTGGCTGCCCTGCTCGACGACGCGGCCGGAATCCATGACGACGATGGTCTGGGCGCGCCGCACGGTCGAGAAGCGGTGCGAGATCAGAATCGAGATCTTGTGCCGCGTCAACGAGCGGAAGTGCTCGAAGATCTCGGCCTCGGTCTCGGCGTCCATGGCGGCCGTCGGCTCGTCGAGCACGAGAATGTCCGCGTTGCCGCGCATGAACGCGCGCGCGAGCGCGATGCGCTGCCATTGGCCGCCCGAGAGCTCCTGGCCATTGTTGAACCAGCGTCCGAGCGGGGTCTGATAGCGATCCGCGAAGGACTCGATGAAGTCCGCAGCGCGGCCCTTCTGCGCCGCTTCGGCAAGGCGTTGCTCGTCCTCGAACGCCTCGACGTCGCCGACGCCGATGTTTTCGCCGACCTTGAGCTGGTAGCGGTTGAAATCCTGGAAGATCACACCGATCTTCGCGCGCAGCGCGTCCGGGTCCCAGTCCTCGAGCGGCGTGCCCTGATACAGAATGCGGCCCGAGTCTGGGCGGTACAGGCCGGCGAGCAGCTTGACGAGCGTGGTCTTGCCCGAGCCGTTGACGCCGACGAGCGCGACGCTCTGACCGCGCTCGACGGTCAGCGACAGGTTCGCGACGGCGGGGCGCTCGGCGCCCGGATACGTGAAGCTCACATTCTCGAAACGGATGCCCTCCTCGGGATTGCGGCCCGTGGCGGCCGCGCCCGCCGCGGCGCGCGGGCGCTGCTCGAGGAATTCATAGAGGTTCGAAAGATAAAGGTTGTCCTCGTACATGCCGCCGATCGCCGTGAGCATTGAGGACACGGCGGTCTGGCCCTGCCTGAAGACGGCCAGGTACATCGTCATCTGGCCGAGCGTCATGAGGCCCTTGATCGTCGTAATCGCGATCCAGGCATAGGCGCCGTAGAACGCGCCGTTGCTCAGGAGACCGAGCGCCAAGCCCCAGCTGTCCCTGCGAATCGTGAGCGCGCGCTCCTCTTCGTAGAGCAGCTTGAAGATCTCCTTGTAGCGGCCGAGAAGCTTCGGGCCGATTCCGAAAAGCTGCACCTCCTTCGCATGGTCCTCGCGCGCGAGCACGATCTCGAGATAGAGCAGCATCCGGCGCTCCGGCGAGCGCCAGCGGAACACGCGGTAGCGCTCGCCCGAGAAGCGCGTCTCCGCGAAGAAGACCGGCAGGCCGCCCACGACGAGGACCACGACGGCGAGCGGCGAGAACTGCAGCAGCAGCGCCGCATAGCTCATGAGCGAGACCGCGTTTCGGCCGAGCGTGAACGTACGGCTGACGAGGCTCAGCGGGCGGCTCGAAGCTTCCTGCCGGGCCCGGTTCAGCTTGTCGTAGAACTCCGAGTCCTCGAAGTCCGCCAGCTCGAGCGTCAGCGCCTTCTCGACGATCAGCACATTGACGCGCTGGGAGAGCAGCACGCGCAGCAGAGACTGCGAGAAATCGATGCCGCGCTGGGCGGCCGCGATGCCCGCGAACAAGGCGCCCTCGAGGGCCACGAGGCCGAGCACGTGCGAATAGTCCGGCGCGGCGCCGGCGTGACCGGCCGCGATGGCGGCGACGACGGCGTCGACGATGAGCTTGCCGACGTAAGCGGCGCCGGCCGGCAGCACGCCGGCCAGCACGGTCAGCGTCCCGAGCGCGAGCGTAAGGCCGCGGCTCGTGGACCAGACGAGCTCGAGAGCGCGCCGGCTGTAGCGCCAGAATCCGAGCGAGTCGCCGAGACGCCGCGCGACGCGGCCGTAGACGCTCCCGCCCGCCTCGGCCCGGCCGTTCGGGGACGAGGTGCCGGGTTCGCCCTGCGCGCGCTCGGCGCCGGCGGCACCCTCGGCACGGCGGCCGTGGCCGGACCCGCCGACGTTCACGTTGCCGTCCCGATCCCTCATGCTGTTTCCGAATCCTTGCGCGAATCCGCGCCCCAGCGGCTGCCCCAGCGGCTGCCCGAACGACTGTCGGAAGCGCAGCCCGGGGGCCCGCCCTGCAGGGGCGCGGGGACCGCAGGCGGCCGCCGCGCGCCCGTCCCGCCGCCCGGCCCCGGCCGTGTCAAGTCTTGGCGCGGCTTCGGCGACCGTGCTATTAGGGCAAGCAAACTCTTAACAAACAATACTCTGTGCTCGGATTCCCCAACGCCCACGCGATCTTCACGATGGTGCTGACCGTATTCGCGCTGTACCTGTTCACGCGCGATCGGCTGCCGCTAGAGGCCTCTGCGCTCGCGATCCTCGTGACCCTCATCGTCGTGTTTCAGCTGTTCCCGTTCGAGCAGGCGGGAGTGCGGTTGCCGGCCGCCAATTTCCTGGCCGGCTTCGGCAATGAAGCGCTCGTGACGATCTCGGCGCTCCTCATCATGGGCAAGGGACTCGAGACGACGGGAGCGTTGCAGCCGCTCGCCGCCTCGCTCGCCCGCGCGTGGATGGCCCGGCCGCGGCTTGCGAGCCTGCTCACGCTGCTCATCAGCGCGCTGATCAGCGCGTTCGTGAATAATACTCCCGTCGTCGTCATGTTGCTGCCGATGCTCGTCGGCGTCGCCGTCCGCAACAAGTTCGCGCCCTCCGGCATCCTCATGCCCGTCGGCTTCGCGACGCTGATCGGCGGCATGGCCACAACGATCGGCACCTCGACCAATCTGCTCGTCGTCTCGATCGCGCGGACGGACGGGCTCAACGAGATCCGCATGTTCGATTTCACGCTGCCGGTTCTGATCATCGGCGGCATCGGCATGCTGTACCTGTGGCTCGTCGCGCCGCGCCTGCTGCCCGCGCGCAAACCGCCGATGTCCGATACGTCGCCGCGCGTATTCAACGCCGTGCTTCACATCAACGAGGACAGCCTCTGCTGCAATCGGACATTCGCCGAATGCCTCGCGCTGACCGACAACGAGATGCGCGTGGACCGCATCGAGCGCGGCGAGGGCCTCGTCGTGACCAAGCTGCCCTCGGTGCGCATCGTACCGGGCGACCGCCTCGTGGTCCGCGACACGCCCGAGCGTCTCAAGGAGTTCGAAAAGCGGCTCGGCGCGACGCTGCACGACGCGGGCACGGGAGCGGACGCGCTGCCGGGCGCGGACCTGCAGGAGCACATGGCGGAAATCGTGGTCACCCGCGGCTCGATGCTTCACAAGGCGAGCCTTGCCGGGACTCGATTCGCGCAGCGGACGGGACTATTGCCCCTCGCGCTGCACCGCGCCCGCTCGCCGGACGGCGAGGAGGTCTCGAGCCATATCGGCCTCGTGCCGCTCCGGGCCGGCGACGTCGTGCTCGTGCAGGGCCCGCAGCGCGACCTCGAGCAGCTCAAGCGCTCGGGGACGGCGCTCGTCCTCGACGGCACGACCAACCTGCCGCGGACGCACCGTGCGGATACGGCGCTGACGATCATGGTATTCGTCGTCGTGACTGCGGCCTTCGGCGTGCTGCCGATCTCGGTCAGCGCCTTCGTCGGCATGGGCCTCATGCTCGCGACGCGATGCCTGAGCTGGCGCGACGTTGGCAGCGCGCTTTCGGCGCCCATGATCATGATCATCGTGACGAGCCTCGCGTTGGGCCAGGCGCTGACGATCACCGGCGCGGCCGTGTACCTGGCGCAGCATTTCGTCGCCGCCGTGCACGTGCTGCCGACGGCGCTGATCCTCAGCGCCCTCATGCTGATTCTCGCGCTGCTGACCAACGTGGTCTCGAACAACGCGGCGGGCGTCATCGGCACGCCGATCGCCATCCAGGTCGCGCGCCAGCTCGGCGTTCCGCCGGAGCCCTTCGTGCTGGCCGTGATCTTCGGTGCGAACATGAGCTACGCAACACCGTTCGGCTATCAGACCAATCTGCTGCTGCTCACGGCCGGGGGCTACAAGTTCGGCGACTTCATGCGCGCCGGCATACCCTTGACCATCATCATGTGGGTCGGGTTCTCGATCCTGCTGCCGATCCTCTATCACCTCTGAGAAAAAGGGGTCAGAGCCCTTTTTCGGCCGCCGCCGCGCCAAAGGGGTTCGCCCCGAAAAAGGGCTCTGACCCCTTTTCCCTTGACCGCCGTCCGACGCCCCGACATACTTTCGGCCATGAGCGGACTCGGACATCGTCTTTCCTGGCGCTGGTGGCGAAGCACACCAGCGGAGAGAGGGTAGTGCGCCCGGACGTTTAGCCCACGGCACCGGGCGGCCGAGTCGACGAGCAAATCGTTTTTTTCGACCCAGTGAAACCCATCTCCGTTCATCCGGCGATGGGTTTTTTCGTTTTTGTGCGCGCAAATCCGGAGCGGACCGACCGCGACGCGGT
Organism: uncultured Gammaproteobacteria bacterium; assembly: GCA_963702105.1. Classification (GTDB taxonomy): domain Bacteria; phylum Pseudomonadota; class Gammaproteobacteria; order Steroidobacterales; family Rariloculaceae; genus ZC4RG20. The sequence goes on along the minus strand of OY969712.1, from coordinate 4,961,864 downwards.
ACGAGGCACACGACAAGAGTAGAGATCCATGGAGTCACCGTTCGACATCGCGGCGGACCTCGATACGCCCGTCTCGGCCTATATCAAGCTCAGGCCGTTCAAGCCGCGCTTTCTGCTCGAAAGCGTCGAGAACGGGGAGCGCCTCGCCCGCTACTCGTTCATCGGTTTCGGCGAAGGCCAGACGCTCGAGCTCACGGCGGACGCGCTGTTCCGCAATGGCGCGGCCGAGGCGAAACCCGCGAATCGCGACGAATGGCTCGCGCTCATGCGGTCCGCGCTCGCGGCGAGCCCCGAGCTCGCGCCGAAAATTCCCGCGCTGCCCTACGCGGGCGGCCTCGTCGGCGCGGCGGGCTACGACGTCGTCCGCTACTTCGAGCGCCTGCCGCCCAACCGGGCCGCGCTGGCGGACCTGCCCGCGGCCGCGTTCGTCGCCCCCGAGTCGCTGCTCGTGTTCGACCATCTGACGCGCCGCGTCGCGCTGCTGCATTCGGGCGACGAGGCCGAACGCCGCTCCCTGCGGGCGGAGGTCGTCGCGGCCCTGCGCGGGGGCATCGAGACGCCCGGAGCGACGGGCCGCTTCTCGCCGGCGCGGCCGAGCTTCTCGCGCGGAAGCTTCCTCGACGCCGTGACGCGCGCGAAGGGCTACATACGCGCGGGCGACATCTACCAGATCGTGCTCTCCGAGCGCTTCAGCGGCCGCACCGACCTCGATCCCTTCCAGACGTACCGCGGCCTCAGGCTCCTGAACCCGTCCCCGTACATGTATTTCTTCGAGCTCGGCGACCTCAAGATCGCGGGCTCCTCCCCGGAGGCCCTCGTGCGGCTCGAGGGCCGCGAAGCGGCGCTGCGGCCCATCGCGGGCACCCGCCCCCGAGGCGTCACGGAAGCCGCCGACCGCGCGCTCGAGCGCGAGCTGCTCGCGGACCCGAAGGAGAACGCCGAGCACGTCATGCTCGTGGACCTCGCGCGCAACGATCTGGGGCGCGTCGCCCGAGCGGGCTCTGTCCTCGTCGACCCTTACCGCAGCATCGAGCGCTACAGCCACGTGATGCACATCGTGAGCGGTGTCCGGGGCCGGCTCGCCGAAGGGCGCGACGCCTTCGACCTCTTCGCCGCGGCGTTCCCGGCCGGGACGCTCGTCGGCGCGCCCAAGGTCCGCGCCATGGAGCTCATCGCCGAGCTCGAGCCCGTCGCGCGCGGCCTTTACGGCGGCACCGTCGGCTACTTCGGCAACAACGGCAACATGGACCAGGCCATCACGATCAGGACCATGGTCTTCAACGACGACGAGTACAGCTTTCAGGCGGGCGCAGGCATCGTGGCCGACAGCGTGCCCGAGAACGAATACGAGGAAGTGCTGGCCAAGAGCGCGATCCTGCGGCGCGCGCTCGAGCTGGCGGAGGAAGGACTGTGAGCGTCAAGCTGCTGCTCGTCGACAACTACGACTCGTTCACCTACAACCTCGTGCAGGCGTTCCTCGTGCTCGAGGCCGAGGTCCTCGTATACCGCAACGACGCGATCACTCCCGCCGAGGCCCGCGCGCTCGCGCCGACGCATCTCGTGATCTCGCCCGGGCCGGGCCGCCCCGAGGACGCCGGCGTATCGCTCGCGCTCATCGACACGTTCGCCGGGCGCGTGCCGATCCTCGGGGTCTGTCTCGGGCATCAGTGCATCGTGCAGCATTTCGGCGGCCGCATCGTCTCGGCGGGCGCGCTCATGCACGGCAAGACCTCGCTCGTGAGCCACGACGCGCAGACGATCTATCGAGGCCTGCCGAATCCCTTCGAGGCCGGCCGCTATCACTCGCTCGCGGCGGAGCGCACCGAGCTGCCGCCGGAGCTGCTCGTCACGGCCAAGACGGAAGACGGGGAGATCATGGGCGTGCGCCACACCGCCGTGAACGTCGAAGGCGTGCAGTTCCATCCGGAGAGCGTGCTGACGCCCGACGGCCCGCGGCTGCTCGAGAATTTCCTGTATCCGGAGCGCGCGGGACATGACGAGTGAGGATCTGAGCCCGCCTCCGACCCGGCTCCTCGAGGGCCTGCTCGCGGGCCGGCACCTGAGCGAAGCCGAAGCCGACGCTCTGCTCGTCGCCATGGCCACGGGCCGGCTCGAGGCCGCGCTGGCGGGCGCGCTGCTCGCGGCGCTCCGTGCCAAGGGCGAAGCGGCCGCGGAGATCCGCGGCTTTGCAAACGCCATGCGGCGTCTCGCTCGGCGTCCGGCCATCGAGCCCGGCCCGCGCTTCGTGGATGTCGTCGGCACGGGCGGCGACGGCTCCGGCAGCCTGAACCTCTCGACGGGCAGCGCGCTGCTCGCCGCCGCGGCCGGCGCCGCCGTCATCAAGCACGGCAACCGCTCGATCTCGAGCCGCTCGGGCAGCGCCGACGTGCTGGCCGCGCTCGGCCTGCCGCTGCCGCTCGACGAGCGGCGCGCCGCGGAGTACCTCGCCGAGATCGGCTTCACGTTCCTGTTCGCGCCGCACTTCCACCCGGCAATGAAGCACATCGCCCCGGTGCGCGCGGCGCTCGGCGTGCGGACCGTGTTCAACATCCTGGGGCCGCTCGCGAACCCCGCCGCGCCGCCCTACCACGTGATCGGCGCCTACAGCGAGCCCACCGCCGCGCTCATGGCCGAGACGCTCGCCGGCATGCAGATCGAGCGGGCCTTCGTCGTCCACGGCGCCGAGGGTTGGGACGAGGCGACACCGGTCGGACCGTTCGTCTGCTTCGACGTGCGGCCCGGCAGCGTCGCGCGCAGCGTGCGCGACCCCGCCGACTACGGCCTCGCCCGCTGCGGCGTCGAGGCCCTCAAGGGCGGCGACGCCGTCGAGAATGCGCGGCGCCTCGAAGCCGCGCTGCGCGGCGAGGACGACCCGGCCCATCGCGACGCGCTCGTCCTCGGCGCGGCCCTCGCCCTCGAGGTCACGGGCGAGGCGGCCGACCCGGCCGCCGCGATCGAGCGCGCCCGGGCCGCCATCGAGGAGGGCGCGGCGGCCCGCCTGCTCGCGCGGCTCGCCGAGCTCGGCCGCAGGGACGCTTCGTGAGCGGCTCGGCCGAGGGCGGCTTCCTGGCCCGCATGGCCCGCGCGAGCCGGGCACGGGTGCGCGCGGCCCGGGCGGCCCTTGCCGAACCCGAGCTGCGTGCCCGCGCGCTCTCGGCGCCGGCCCCCCCGCCGCTCGCGCTCGAGGGATTCGACCTCATCGCGGAGCTCAAGCTCAGGTCCCCGGCCGCCGGAGCCCTCGGCGGCGCGACCTTCGACCGGGGGCGCCAGCTCGAGGCCTACGCGGCGGCCGGCGTCGCCTGCGTTTCGGTCCTGACCGAGCCCGACGAGTTCCTGGGCTCGCTCGCGCACCTTCGCGAGGCCGCGGCCGCTCTCGCGCCTCACGGCGTGCCCGTCATGCGCAAGGACTTTCTCACGGACCCCTACCAGGTGCTCGAGGCCCGCGCGGCCGGTGCGAGCGGGGTGCTCGTCATCGCGACGATGCTCGAGGACGGCGAGATTCGCGCGCTCCTCGACTGTGCGCGCGAATGCGGGCTGTTCGTGGTGCTCGAGGCCTTCGGCGCCGACGATCTCGCGCGCATCGCCGCGCTCGACCTCGCCGGGCGCCGGCCGCCCGTGCTGGCCGGCGTGAACTGCCGCGACCTCACGACGCTGCGCGTGGACTTCGCGCGCTTCGCCGCGCTCGCGCCGGCCCTGCCGCGCGGCTTGCCAGCCGTCGCCGAGAGCGGCATTGCGGGGCCCGAGGACATCCGCAGCGTCGCGGCGCAAGGCTACCGCCTCGCGCTCGTCGGCTCCTCGCTCATGCAGTCGGCGGACCCCGGCGCGGCCGCGGCCCGGCTCGTCGCGACGGGCCGCGAAGCGGCGAGGCACGCATGTTCGTGAAGATCTGCGGACTCACGAGCCGGCCTGCCGTCGAGGCCGCCGTCGAGGCCGGCGCCGACGCGGTCGGCTTCGTCTTCGCGCCTTCGCCGCGGCGGGTGGCGCCGGACGAGGCCAAGGCGCTCTGCGCGGGACTCACCGCGGGCGTGCTGCGCGTGGCCGTCATGCGCCACCCCTCGACCGAGCTCGTCGCGGCCGTGCTCGAGACCTTCGCCCCGGACTGGCTGCAGACGGACGCCGAGGACCTCGAGCAGCTCGAGCTGCCGGCGGGCTGCGAGGCCTTGCCCGTCTACCGCAGCGGCCGCGTGCCTGCGGCGGCGCGCCGCGTTCCGCGGCTGCTCTACGAGGGCCCGCACAGCGGCCGCGGCGAGGCAGCGGACTGGGACGAGGCCGCGCAGCTCGCGGCCGCGACGCCGTTGGTCCTCGCGGGCGGCCTCGCCCCGGACAACGTTGCCGAGGCAATCCGCCGGGTCCGCCCCTGGGGCGTCGACGTCTCCTCGGGCGTCGAGCGCGCGCCGGGGGACAAGGACCCGGACAAGATCAAACGTTTCGTGCTGCGGGCCAGAGCCGCGGCCAAGGAGGATTGAAATGTCAATCGATGCCGCGGAGCGCAACGCTCTGCTCGAGGCGCTGCTCGCGGGCCGCTTCCCGGACCGCGCCGGGCGCTACGGACCCTTCGGCGGCCGCTACGTGCCCGAGACCCTGATGCCCGCCATCTCGCGGCTCGAGGAAGGCGTGCGCACGCTGCTGCACGACCCCGAGTTCGAGCGCCGCCTGGGCGCCGAGCTCGAGGACTGGGTCGGCCGACCCACCGCGCTGACGCCGGCGCCGCGGCTCGGCGAGCGCTGGGGCGCCGAAGTCTGGCTCAAGCGCGAAGACCTGGCGCACACCGGCGCGCACAAGATCAACAACGCAATCGGCCAGGCCCTGCTCGCGCAGACGCTCGGCGCGAAGCGCATCGTCGCGGAGACCGGCGCCGGGCAGCACGGCGTCGCCTCGGCCGCAGCCTGCGCCCGCGTGGGGCTGCCCTGCACGGTTTACATGGGAGAGATCGATGTCGCACGGCAGGCGCCCAACGTCGACCGCATGCGGCGGCTCGGCGCCGAGGTCGTCGCCGTCAAGTCCGGCGACCGCACACTGCGGGCGGCCATCGACGAGGCGATCCGCGACTGGGTCGCCGATCCGGAAGGAACCTACTACCTGATCGGCTCGGCCATCGGCCCGCACCCCTATCCCTACCTCGTGCGCGAGCTGCAGGCCGTCATCGGCCGCGAGGCGCGGGCCCAGATGCTCGAGAAGCCCGGACGCCCCGATGCCGTTTTCGCCTGCGTCGGCGGCGGCTCGAACGCGATCGGCCTGTTCCACGCCTTCCTCGGCGACGCCGAAGTCGCCCTGTTCGGCGTGGAGGCCGGCGGCACGGGCCCGGCCCTGGGCCGGCATTCCGCGACGCTCTCGGCGGGCCGCCCGGGCGTGCTGCACGGCAACTACTCGATGCTGCTCTACGACGCGGACGGCCAGATTCAGGAGACGCACTCGGTGTCGGCCGGACTCGACTATCCGGGCGTCGGGCCCGAGCATGCACTGCTGAAGCTCGTGGGCCGCGTCGAATACGTGACGGCCTCGGACGACGAGGCCGTGGCCGCGCTCGACGAGCTCTGCGCCGCCGAGGGCATCCTGCCGGCGCTCGAGAGCTCGCACGCGCTCGCGGGCGCCAGGCGCTGGGCCGAGCGCAACGCGGGGCGCAGAATACTCATCGGCTTATCGGGCCGGGGCGACAAGGACATGCCGATCCTCGCAAGCTTGACCAAGGAATCGGGAGCGAAGCATGCAGCCGCATGAGGCTATCGGCGCCGCGCTGAAGCGCGGCAACGGTCCCGCGATCGTCGCGTTCCTGACGGCTGGGTACCCGGACCCGGACCGCTTCCTCGAGGATCTCGACACGATCGCCGAAGCCGCCGATGCCGTCGAGATCGGCGTGCCGTTCTCCGATCCGATGGCCGACGGCGTCACGATCCAGCGCTCGAGCCGCGCCGCCATCGAGCACGGCGTGTCGCTCAAGTGGATCTTCGACCGGCTCGAGCGGCGGCCCCGCGGCGGCGGCGCGCCGCTTCTGCTCATGAGCTACCTGAATCCGCTGCTCGCGTTCGGCTACGAGGCGCTCGCGGCACGGGCGGCGGAGACCGGCGTCAGCGGCTTCATCGTGCCGGACCTGCCTTTCGAGGAAAGCAAGCCGCTTGCCGCGCCGCTCGAGGCCGCGGGGCTTGCGCTCGTGCAGCTCGTCACGCCCGCGACGCCGGCGGCGCGGCTCGGGGCGCTCTGCGCCGCGAGCACGGGCTTCGTCTATGCCGTCACACGCACGGGAATCACGGGCGCCGGGCAGCAGCTGCCGGCCGAAATCGGCGCCTATCTCGACGCCGTCAAGGCCGCCTCGCGCGTGCCCGTCTGCGCCGGCTTCGGCGTGCGCACGCCCGAGCAGGTCGCGACGCTCGGCGGCCACGCGGACGGCGTCATCGTCGGCTCCGCGCTCGTCGAGCTGCTCGAGCGCGGCGGGGACCCAGCGGCCTTCATCCGCGGCCTGCGGGGCGGGGCCGCGCAGAGCCCGGCCCAGGAGAGCCAGGCCGCCGAGAGCGAGACCGCCGGGGGCTAGCCGGTGAAGCGCGTCTTTCAGAGCGAGTCCCTGGCCGAGGTCGGTCACTTCCGCAACCTGCTCGAGCACGCGGGCATCGCCTGCGTGATCCGGAACGAGCAGCTTTCGGGCGCGCTCGGCGAAATCCCGTTCCTCGAGTGCCTGCCCGAGCTCTGGGTCCTGCGCGACGAGGAGCTGCCGCGGGCGCGGCAACTCATCGACCAGCAGCGCGAGCCGGTCGCGGCGCCCGACTGGCGCTGCGGACAATGCGCCGAGCTCAACGAGGGGCAGTTCGCGGCGTGCTGGCGCTGCGGCTCGCCCGACCCTCAGCGCTGACGTGAGCGGCGTCGATCGGGTCCTGACCTTCGGCGCCGCCGGCGCGCTCGCGGCGACGCTGTTCTCGTTCGCGGCAAAAACCTGGTGGATCTTCGAGCTCTTCACGCACTTCAGGCTGCAGCTCTTCGTCGTCGGCGCGGCTCTGGCCGTCGGACTCTTGCTGCGCAGACGGCGGCTCTGGGCGCTCGCGCTCGGCGCCGCGGCGCTCGTCAACGGCGTTCCCGTCGCGCCCTATCTCGGCGCGATTCCGACGACGCACGCCGCGCCCTCGCGCGGCTCGATCGACGTTCTCTCCGCCAACGTGCTCTGGGACAACCGCTCCTACCAAAGGCTGCTCGAGATCATCTATGCACGCCGACCCGACGTTGTCGTGACCGTCGAGTTCACGCCCGCGTGGCGCAAGGGCCTCGAACCGCTCGACGCCCAGTATCCCTACCGGCTGCTCGCGGCCCGCAACGATCCCTACGGCGTCGGCGTCTGGTCGCGCTACCCGCTGCGCGGCAAGGCCTTTGCGCTCGAGACGGCGACGACCGTCGAAGCGCTCGTCTCGACGCCGGAGGGCCCGGTGCGGCTGCTCGCCCTGCATCTGCGCTCTCCGACGAATCCGCGCAAGGCTGCCGAGCGGGACCGGCAATACAGGGATCTCGCGGTCGTGACGCGGCGCGAGGACCTCCCGCTCGTCGCGGTCGGCGACTTCAACACGACGCCCTATTCACCGTATTTCCGGGACTGGCTCGCCGGCTCGAAACTGCACGACGTGCGCGCGGGGCTCGACATCACGTGGCCCACTTTCTTGCCAATTCTCGGGATCCCCATAGATCATTGCGTGGTGAACTCGAAGGTGGCGGGCGCCTCGTTCGAGCGCCTCGCCGCGTTCGGCTCGGACCATTACCCGATCCTTTGCCGTGTGAGCCTGGAAGATCATCGATGAGCACGACCTCGAATCCGACCGCCTGCGTGCTGATCATCGGCAACGAGATCCTCTCCGGAAAGACGCAGGACCTCAACCTCAAATACCTCGGCGAAGAGCTTGCGAAGCTCGGAATCACGCTCGTCGAGGCGCGCGTGGTGCGCGACGACACGGCGGCGATCGTGGCGCACGTCAACGAATGCCGCGCGCGTTTCACGTATGTCTTCACGACGGGCGGCATCGGACCGACCCACGACGACATCACGGCCGATTCGATCGCCAAAGCCTTCGGCGTCGAGCTCGTCGTCGACGAGGAGGCCGTGCGGCGCATGCAGCGCCCGGACCGCGAGCTCAACGAGGCGCGGCTCAAGATGGCGCGGATTCCTGCGGGGGCCGCGCTCATCGACAACCCCGTGAGCCAGGCCCCGGGCTTCCGTATGGGCAACGTCTACGTGCTCGCCGGCATACCCGCGATCGCGCGGGCCATGTTCGAATCTGCGGCGGCCGAGCTCGCGCGCGGCGCCGCGATCCACGCTCGCAGCGTGGACGTGCTGCTCCGCGAGGGCGACATCGCAGCGCCGCTCGAGCGCATCGCCCTTGCGCACCCCGAGGTCGAGATCGGCAGTTATCCCTTCACGCGGGACGGGCGCTTCGGCGCGAATCTCGTCGTGCGCGGCACGGACGCGGAGGCCGTCGAGGCCGTCCTGGCCGAGATCGAGGCGACGATGGCGCGGCTCGCGGAGTCGGCGGCGGGCTGAAGGAACGCTATAGGCGCGCTGTAGGCACGCTGAAGCCCCGCCGCCGACGTCCCCGCTGGCCGAGCCTGTCCGCTCTCAAAGCGTGGCTGCGCCGTTCAGGCAGACCCCCGAGTTCGAGCCGTTCGGCGCGAGCCGTTAGACTGGCCGCACGCACGAGATTTCGCAGGTAGCGGCATGTTTGACAAAATCCTGGTCCCCATCGACGGCTCGGAGCATTCCCGGCGGGCCCTGCACGTCGCGCATAGGCTGGCCGCGCCGGACGAGGCGACGCTGTACCTGCTCAACGTGCCCGAATGGCCCGCTGCGCAGGACCCGCTCGGTAAGGCCGTAGGGGCAAGGGCCAGAGACGTGCCGCGCGAGACCGTCGAGGAGCGTGCGAGACGGTTCCTGGAACGGGCCGAAGAGGCCGAGCAAATCGGGCACGGCGTCATCGAGCAGACGAAGGGGACGCTCGGTCCGATGCACGTGCACATCGATACGATCGTGCGCCAGGGCTCCCCCGCGGACGTGATCCTCGAGGAAGCCGGCCGCGCGGGCGTCGACGCGATCGTCATGGGCAGCCGCGGGGTCAGCGACCTAGAAGGGTTACTCCTCGGGAGCGTCTCGCACAAAGTGCTGCACGCCGCCCCCTGTGCGGTGATCCTCGTGCGCTGAACGCCCGTCACGGCTGCCGACGGCCTCACGCCATTCCCGAACGACGAACGAGTGAAGACTACATGCAACGTATCCAGGCCTATCTGCACAAGCACACCAACCCGCCCGTGTTTCTCGTCTCCGCTACCGTCGTGCTCGTCGTCGTCGCCTTGGCGTCCTCATATCCGGTGCGTTTCGGCCGGGCCGCAACCGCCGTGCAGGACTTCATCACGACCAACTTCGGCTGGTTCTACGTCCTGAGCACTGCGCTGTTCCTGCTGTTCACCGTCATCATCGCGTTGAGCCGCTGGGGACGGCTGCGCCTCGGCCCCGACGACTCGACACCCGAATACGGCACGTGGTCGTGGGTCTCGATGATGTTCACGGCCGGCATGGGCATCGGCCTCGTCTACTACGGCGTCTCTGAGCCCCTCATGCACTTCAAGAATCCGCCGCTCGCGCCCGCAGGCAGCGCGGACGCGGCGGTTCAGGCCATGAACTTCACGTTCTTCCATTGGGGGCTGCAGCCGTGGGCGATCTACATCGTCCTCGGCCTCTCCATGGGCTTTTTCTCTTACCGGCGCGGCCTGCCGCTCAAGCCCGCGGCCGCCTTCTATCCGCTCATCGGCGATGGGATTTACGGACCCGTGGGCCACCTCATCGATATTCTCGCCGTGTTCGGCACGCTGTTCGGTCTCGCCACCTCGATCGGCCTCGGGGCCAATCAGATCGCCGCAGGTCTCCGCGATCTGTTCAACGTCTCGGACGGCCTGCCGACGCAGCTCATCGTGATCGGCGCCGTCGAGGCCGTCGCGATCACGAGCGTCATGCTCGGCGTAGACGCCGGCATCCGCCGGCTCTCGGTCATCAACATGTGGCTGGCCATCGCGCTGGCCGCGTTCGTGTTCGTCGTCGGGCCGACGGGGTACCTGATGGGGGCCATGGTCACGGACACGGGTTACTACCTGCAGCACCTCGTGCAGAACAGCCTGAGCCTGTTCACGAACCCCGAGGGCGTCGCGTTTCAGAAGGCCTGGACGTTGTTCTATTGGGGCTGGTGGATTTCCTGGTCGCCCTTCGTCGGTATGTTCATCGCCCGCATCTCCTACGGCTACACGATCCGCAAGTTCATATTGGGCACTCTGCTGATTCCGACGGGCGCTTCGATCGTCTGGTTCGTGATTTTCGGCCAGACGGCGCTGCACAAGGTCATGGCCGGCGCGGATCCGGCGCTGATGCAGGCGACGGCTCCGCATGCGATCTTCGTGCTGTTGGGTCAGCTTCCGATCGGGGCCGTCGCTTCGATGGCCATGTCCGTGCTCGCGATCGTCGTCGTCACGCTGTTTTTCGCGACGTTGTCGGATTCGGGCTCACTCGTCGTGGACATCCTCACGAACGGCGGGGACCCGGAGCCGATCTGGCAGCAGCGTCTGTTCTGGGCCGTCATGGAAGGCGTCGTCGCCGCTGTCCTGCTCATCGCCGGGACCCTGAGCGGCGGCAATGCGCTGAGCGCGCTGCAGACCGCGGCTATCGCAACGGGCCTACCGTTCTGCGCCGTCCTGCTCGTCATGTGCTATACGCTGTCCCGGTCGCTCGCCGAAGAGCGGCAGAGCAACCTGCCGCCGCAAGTCGCCGAGCGGCTGGAGCGCCTGGAGCGCCTGGAGCGGCTGGAGCGCCTGGAGCGGCTGGAGCGGATGGAACGTCTGGAGCGGATGGAGGGACGAAGGGGATAGGCGCCGAGCCGGAGCCTGAGCCCCTCAGGGCCTCTTGAGCGAATTCACGAGCAGCAAGGCGCCGCCGAGCCCGATGCCGAGCCAACCGACCCAGAGCGGCTGCGCGGCAAGGCCCCGCCAAAGCACGCCCGCCATGAGGACGACGGCGCCGACGAAGTGCCGCTCCCAGGGGAAGGCGGCGGCATACGCCTCGCGCACAAGATCCCGTCGCGCTCGGCGCGGGGCGCGCGCAGGCGGCGGCCGGGCCCCAGCCGTGTGCCCGTAGCCGCCCCCCGCGGCACGCCGGATGGCCTGGTGCAGCAGCTCGGGCAAAAGCTGCAGGTCCTCGGAAATCTCGGGCCAGCGCTCGACGAGCCGCTGAAGCTGGCGACGCGGGTCCTTGCGCTCGCGCATCCACTGCTCGAGCACGGGTTTGGCCGTGGTCCAGAGGTCGAGCTCCGGATAGAGCTCGCGGCCGAGCCCTTCGATCGAGAGCAGCGTCTTCTGCAGCAGCACGAGCTGCGGCTGCACTTCCATGTCGAATTCGCGCGCCGTCTCGAACAGACGAAGCAGCAGCAGCCCGAAGGAAATGTCCTTGAGCGGCCTGTCGAAGATGGGCTCGCAGACGGCTCGGATCGCGGACTCGAGCTCGTCCACGCGCGTCTCGGGCGGCACCCAGCCCGAGTCGACGTGCAGCGTCGCGACGCGGCGATAGTCGCGCTTGAAAAACGCGATGAAGTTCTCGGCGAGATAGTGCTGGTCGCGCTCGCTCAGCGTACCGACGATCCCGAAGTCGACGGCGAGATAGCGCGGCCGCGCGGGATCGCTCGCGTCCACGAAGATGTTGCCGGGGTGCATGTCCGCATGGAAAAAATTGTGGCGGAACACCTGCGTAAAAAAGATCTCGACGCCGTTCTCGGCGAGACGCTTGATGTCCGTGCCCGCGGCCTTGAGGGCCGCGATGTGACTGATCGGGATACCGTAGATGCGCTCCATCGTGAGCACGTTGGCGCGGCAGTAGTCCCAGAAGATCTGCGGCACGTAGAGCATCTCCGAGCCGGCGAAGTTGCGCTTGAGCTGCGCCGCGTTCGCCGCCTCGCGCATGAGATCGAGCTCGTGCAGCAGCGTCTTCTGAAATTCCTCGACGACTTCGATGGCGCGCAGGCGCCTTGCGTCGGGCCAGTAGCGCTCCGCGAGGCGCGCGATCGCGAACAGTACCTCGAGATCGCGGCGAATCTGGGCGCGCACGTTCGGCCGCAGTATCTTGACGACGACGCTGCTGCCGTCGAGCAGGCGGGCCGCGTGCACCTGGGCGATCGAGGCGGCCGCGAGCGGCTCGCGGTCGAACTCGGCGTAAACGCTCGCGAGCGGGCGGCCGAAAGCGCGCTCGATCTGCTCGACCGCGAGCGCCGACGGAAACGGCGGCACCTGGTCCTGGAGCTTGGCGAGCTCGTCGGCCAGCGCCGGCGAGAGCAGATCCCTGCGCACCGAGAGCGCCTGGCCGAACTTCACGAAGATGGGCCCGAGCTCCTCGAGGGCGGTACGCAGGCGGTCTCCGAAGGGACGCTTGCGCATCCCGAAGGGCCGCGGAACGAGCCGCTGCAGCCAGGCCACGGGCCGGAACAGGTGCGTCTGCCAGACGATCTCGTCGAGGCCGTGCCGGACGAGCGTGTTCTGGATGCTGAGCAGCCTGAGCAGGAGGCGGAGGCGGCGCATCGCGGTCAGCCGGCGGCGAGCGCGCGCGCGAGCCGGTCGACGCGCGCGGCCGCGCGCTCGACGTCGTCGCGCAGCCGGTCTACGGCCGCATAGAAGGCCTCGGCCTCGTAAGGCGTCGGCAGCATGCGGCTCTCTTCCTTGAGGTATTCGGCCGCATCGTCGCGCAACGCGTCCCGGGCGCGCCGCAGCCACGCGGCCGCGCCGCGGGCCGCGCCGCCGAGCGCGTGCGCCGCGACGTTGCCGACCCAGTCCGCGAGCTCCTCCTCGGGGTCCGGGGCGGCGAGCCGCAGAAGCTCGGCGAACCGCTGGGCGATGCGAATCTCGCCCGTGAGCCGCGCGCCCGACTCCTGCAGACGCCGCGCCGCGTCGGGCCCGGTCAGGCGCAGGAGCTCGAGAGGGGGACCCTCGATCGCGACGTTGGCGGCCGCTTCGGGGTCGGCGACGACGGCGATGCGGCCGCCTTCAACGCGCAGGACGGCCCCGAGGTCGAGCCCTTCGACTTGCAGCCGGCAGCTGCGCCGCTCCAGCTCGGCGGCGAGACGCGCGGCCGAGACCGACTCGGCGATGCGCCGATTCAGCCCACGGGCGGCGCGCTCGAGAAACCAGTCGAGCCTCATGCCGGCCTCAAGGAAAGTCAGAGCCGGAAACCGACATGCAGGGCGACGATGCCGGCCGAGAGATTGAAGTAGCGGCAGCGCTCGAAGCCGCTCGCCTGCATGAGGCCGAGCAGCGTCTCCTGATCCGGGTGGCGGCGGATCGACTCGGCGAGGTACCGGTAGCTCTCGGAGTCGCGGGCGAGAACCCGGCCGAGCCGCGGCAGCACCTCGAACGAATAGGCGTCGTAAAGCGGGCCGAGCGGCCCTAGGTGCGGCTTCGAGAACTCGAGCACGAGCAGCCGGCCGCCGGGCTTGAGCACCCGGAACATTTCGGTCAGCGCGCGGGACTTGTCCGTCACGTTGCGCAGACCGAAGCCGATCGTGACGCAGTGGAAGCGGCGCGGGCGGAAGGGCAAGGCCTCGGCGTCGGCCTGCACAAACTCGAGGTTACCGGCGATGCCGCGGTCGAGCAGCCGATCGCGGCCGACGGCCAGCATGCTCGCGTTCACGTCGGTCGCGAGCACCCGGCCGGCCGCCCCCACGAGGCGCGCGAGGCCGGCCGCGAGATCGCCGCTGCCGGCCGCCACGTCGAGCGCCGACTGCCCCGGGCGCAAGCCCGTCTGGGAGAGTGCGAAGCGCTTCCAGAGCCGGTGCAGGCCGCCCGACATCACGTCGTTCATGAGGTCGTAGCGCGGCGCCACGGAGTCGAACACTGCGGCCACGCGGGCCCTTTTCGCGTGCCACGGAACCTGCTCGTAGCCGAAGTCCGTCAGCGCCGCCGCCGGGGCCGGCACGCCGGCGGTCCCGGGCTCCGCGCCGGGCTCGCGGCCTTGCGCGTACGCGGGCTCGCCGCCGTCGGGTTCACTGCTCACGGCCGCTCCGCGGCTCGCGGCTCCGGCCCGCGGCCTCGAGCCGATCTAAGTAGCGTTGCCAATTGCGCTCCTGGTCCCGCGTCAGGTCGTAGAGTATAGGCCAGGTGTAGAGCCCGGTTGCGTGTCCGTCGTCGAACACGATGCGGACGGCATAGCGGCCGACGGGCTCGACACCGAGGATCCCGACCTCGCGCTTGCCGGCCACGAGCACACCCTGACCGGGACCGTGGCCTTTGACCTCGGCCGACGGAGACTCGACTCGCAGGTACTCGGCCGGGAGGTCGCCCTCGAGCCCGTCAGAGAAACGGATACGCAATCTCCGGGAGCGCTTTTGGAGTTTGATCTCGACCGGGTAGGGTCGCTGCGCGTCGGTCATCTCGTGCCCCGGAGACAAGAAGAAGAAAAAAGGGGTCAGAGCCCTTCTTTGCCACCGTCTCCAAATCTTCTACGACTCGATCGGAAAAAGGGCTCTGACCCCTTTTTCTTCTAGAGGATATACCGACTCAGATCCTCGTCCTTGACGAGTTCCCCGAGGTGCGCATCCACGTAGGCCGCATCGACAGTGACCACCTCGCCGCCGCGGTCCGCCGCCTCGAACGAGATCTGCTCGAGCAGGCGCTCCAGCACGGTGTGCAGCCGGCGCGCGCCGATGTTCTCGCTGCGCGAGTTGACCTGGAACGCGACCTCCGCGAGCCTGTGGATGCCGCTGCCGTCGAAGTGCAGCTCGACGCGCTCGGTGCCGAGCAGCGCTCTATACTGCTCCGTCAGCGAGGCCGTCGGCTCGGTCAGGATCGCGACGAACTCGTCGATGCCGAGCGCCGAGAGCTCGACGCGGATCGGGAAGCGGCCCTGCAGCTCGGGAATCAGGTCTGAGGGCTTCGCGACGCTGAATGCGCCCGAGGCGATGAACAGGATGTGATCCGTGCGCACCATGCCGTAGCGCGTGCTCACGGTCGAGCCTTCGACGAGCGGCAAAAGGTCCCGCTGCACCCCCTCGCGCGAGACGTCGGCCGCGCCTGCGCCCGCCTCCGCGCGGCGCGCGACTTTGTCGATCTCGTCGATGAAGACGATGCCGTCCTCCTCGACCGCGCGCAGCGCCTGGAGCTTAATGTCCTCCTCGTTGACCATGCGCGCGGCCTCCTCGTCCCTGACGAGCTGCATCGCGTCCTTGACCTTGAGCTTGCGATGGCGTCGCTTGCCCGGCGAGAGGTTCTGGAACAGGCTCTGCAGCTGGCTCGTCATCTCCTCCATGCCGGGGGGCGCCATAATCTCGACACCGGGCGCCTGGGCCTGCACGTCGATCTCAATCTCGCGCTCGTCGAGCTTGCCCTCGCGCAGCATTTTGCGGAAGCGCTGCCGCGTCTCGCGGCCGTCGCCGGCCGTATCGTCGGGCGAGAGCCCGTCGCGCGAACCCGGCAACAGCGCATCGAGCAGGCGCTCCTCGGCTGCGTCCGCGGCGCGGTCGCCGACCTTGCCCATGGCATCCTCGCGCGCGAGCTTCACGGCCATGTCGGCGAGATCGCGGATGATCGAGTCAACGTCGCGGCCGACATAGCCGACCTCCGTGAACTTCGTGGCCTCGACCTTGATGAACGGCGCGTTCGCGAGCTTCGCGAGCCGGCGCGCGATCTCGGTCTTGCCCACGCCGGTCGGACCGATCATGAGAATGTTCTTCGGCGTGATTTCGCCGCGCAGGGGCTCGGCCACCTGCGCCCGGCGCCAGCGGTTGCGCAGGGCGATCGCGACGGCGCGCTTCGCCTCGGCCTGCCCGATGATGTGCTTGTCGAGCTCCTCGACGATTTCCCGGGGCGTCATCGACATCTCAAAGCTCTTCGATCGTGATGTGGCGGTTCGTGTAGATGCAGATCTGTCCTGCGATGTGCAGCGCCTTCTCGACGATGCTGCGCGCGTCCTGCTCGGTATTTTCGAGCAACGCGAGCGCCGCGGCCTGCGCATAGGCGCCGCCCGAGCCGATCGCGATGAGGTCGTGCTCGGGCTCGACAACGTCGCCCGTGCCCGAGATCAACAGCGACTGGCCCGCGTCCGCGACGCAGAGCAGCGCTTCGAGCCTGCGCAGGGAACGGTCCATGCGCCAGTCCTTGGCGAGCTCGATGGCGGCGCGCGTCAGGTTGCCGTACTGGCCGAGCTTGCTCTCGAAGCGTTCGAACAACGTGAATGCATCGGCCGTGCCACCCGCGAACCCGGCCAGGACCCGGCCATCGTGCAGCCGACGCACCTTCCGTGCGTTGCTCTTCATGATCTTGTCGCCGAGCGTGACCTGCCCGTCGCCGCCGAGTGCAACGCGCCCTTCGCGGCGCACGCACAGGATCGTGGTCCCTTCGAAAGTGTTCATCGTCCCTCGCCGCTGCAGCCGAGCCGCCGCCCGCCCGGCCCCGAGCCGGGCGCCCCGCCTCTCAGTCGGAATCCCGGTCGTGGCGGCGCCGCGCGCGCGGATGTGCCTGATCGTAGATATGGGCGAGGTGCTGGAAATCAAGGTGGGTATAGACCTGCGTCGTCGAGATGCTCGAGTGGCCGAGCAGCTCCTGAACGGCGCGCAGGTCGCCGCTCGATTCGAGCAGGTGCGAGGCGAACGAGTGTCTCAGCATGTGCGGGTGCACCCGCACTGGCGCGTTCTGTCGCTTGGCCCAGTACGCGAGCCGCGCCTGCACGGAGCGGTGGCTGAGCCGGCGCCCCCGGCGGCTCACGAACAGCGCCCGCTCGCCCCCGGCCGCGCTGGCCCCGCGGACCGCGAGCCAGGCCTCGAGGGCGGCGACGGCGTGCCGCCCCACGGGCACGACGCGGCTCTTCGAGCCCTTGCCCGTCACGCGCACCGTGCGGTCGGCGAGATCCACGTCGCCGAGGTTCAGCGAAACGAGCTCGGCGAGCCGCAGGCCCGAGGAGTAGAAGAGCTCGAGCATGGCGCGGTCGCGCAGCGCGAGATCGTCCTCGCCGCCGAGGGTCAAAAGGCTCGCGACCTGGTCCGTGTCGAGGGTCTTCGGCAGCCGGCGCGAGGGCTTCGGCGCCTGTACGTGGACGGCCGGATTGGAGCCCGCGAGCCCCGCCCGCACGACGAATGCGAAGAAGCTGCGCACGGCCGAGAGCCGCCGCGCGATGCTGCGCGGACCGAGGCCCCGGCGGTGGCTCTCGGCGGCGAAGCGCCTGACGTGATACGAATCCACGTCCGCGAGCGCGGCGACGTGGTCGCGGCGCAGAAAATCGATGAGCGCGGCCAGGTCGCGGCGATACGCAGACAGCGTGTGCGGCGAGAGCCGCCGCTCGATGGCGAGGCTGCGCAGGAAGGCCTCGAGCGCCTCAGGCGGTCGCACGCCGGCCCTGCTCTCCGCCGAGCGCGACGGCGACGAGCTCACCGATGCGCGCCAGAAAATCCATGCGCTTGCCCGGGTGGAAATGCGCCGGGTCGCGGCTGCCGATCACGAGGAAACCGATGCTGGCCTCGGTGCCGAGCGGCAGCATCGCGGCCGACGCGATCGAATCGGCATCGCGCTCGAACAGTAGCGCCTTCTGCCGGTCGCGGAGCGGGCCGCAGCGCGGCCGGGAGGCCCGCATGAAGGCGGCGAACGGCTTCAGATCCGGGTCCTCGCGATCGAGCGTCTTGACGAAACCCGAGCGCAGGGGGCCCGTGTACCCCGCGTGCGCGAACAGCACGAGCGCCGCGCGCTCGGCCGCGAAGTCCTCGCGCAGGCTGGTCTCGAGCTGCTCGAGACGCGCGGGCAGGTCGCCCGCATTCATGAGCTTGACCGAGAGCTGGTGGATCTTCTGCACGAGCGAATCGTTCGTCTTCGCGACGGCGATGAGATCCTTGAGCTGGCGCTCGAGCTGCGCGTTGCGCTGGCGCAGCAGGGCGACCTGGCGCTCCACGAGCGAGACGGTGAAGCCGCTCGTCTCGTGCGGCAGCTTGAGCCGCAGCAGCAGCGGGGCATGCCGCTCGAAGAAATCGGGGTGGTCGCGCAGATACTCGGCAATGGCCGTCTCGGAGATGGTGTCGACGACCGCGGCCTCGCTGTTCGCTTGACTCATAGTTCGATTTGCCCCTCGTACACAGTCGTAGTCGGCCCCGTCTGCCACAGAGGCGCCCCGGGGCCCGCCCAGCGCACCGTCAGCACGCCGCCGGGCAAGGCAACCTCGACGCGCTCGTCGAGCCGGCCCCAGCGCCGGCCGACGGCGACCGCGGCCGCGGCGCCCGTGCCGCAGGCCAGCGTCTCCCCTGCACCGCGCTCGTAAACGCGCAGCCTCAGATGCGAGCGGTCCACGAACTCGGCGAATCCCACGTTGACGCCCTGCGGAAAGTCCGGATGCGCCCCGAGCTCGGGGCCCAGTATACCGACCGGCGCCCGTTCCACCGAATCGACGGCGATGACGGCGTGCGGGTTGCCTAGGGAGACGGCCCCGAACTCGACCTCACCCGAAGGGAGGCTGCGCCGGTAACGGTCGGCCTCGGCCGGAGCCCGGAACGGCAGCGAGCCCGGCGCAAAGCTCGGGACGCCGAGGCTCACGGTGACCCGCCCGCCGCCCTCGACATGCGCCTCCACGGCGCCGCCCGGGCTGCGCAGCGCGAGCTCGGCCGGACCGGTCGGCGCGAGGAAGGCCGCAATGCAGCGGACGCCGTTGCCGCACTGCTCGACCTCGCCGCCGTCGTGATTGAAGATGCGGTACCGCGTTTCGGCCGGCCCGCCATTGTGACCACCATCGTGCCCGGCCTCGGGCTCCATGAGGAGCAGCAGCTGGTCGAAGCCGACCCCCAGGCGGCGGTCTGCCCAGCGGCGCACGAGCTCGGCGTCCGGAATGCGCTGGCCCGCGGGCCAGCGCGCGATCATGAAGTCGTTGCCGAGGCCGTGCATCTTGGCGAAGCGGATCTTCATAGCGGCTGGAATTCGCTGCCCCGGAAGGTTAACTTCGGCGGCCGGCGATGGGCCCGCTCGAGTTGGTGGAAGTATAGTGGATTCTCCGTGGCGCAGGCCCCACAAGCCCTGCCGGGACTTGCGGGAGTTTCTGGCCCAGCTCGCGGCCCGGGGCGATCTCAAGGAGGTCGACGCGCCCATCGACCCCGCGCTCGAGCTCACCGAGATCGCGCGCCGAACGCTGCATCGCGGCGGCCCGGCCCTGCTGTTCAACCGGGCGGGCGAGACCGGCATCCGCGTGCTCGCGAACCTGTTCGGGACCGAAGGCCGCATCGTGGCCGCGCTCGGTGCCGACGCCCCCGAGGCCCTGGCCGAGCTCGGCCGCCTGCTGGCCGCGCTCAAGGCGCCCGAGCCGCCGCGCAGCGTCGGCGAGGCCTTCCGCAAGCTGCCGCTGCTCCGCGAGATCATGACGATGGCGCCGCGCACGCTGCGCAGCGCCGTCGCGCAGGAGGTGCGCCTCGAAGGCGCGGACGTCGATCTCGGCGCCTGGCCCATTCAGACCTGCTGGCCCGAGGACGCGGGGCCCTTGATTACGTGGGGCCTCACGACGACGCGCGGCCCGGCCGGGGGCCGGCAGAACCTGGGGGTCTATCGGCAGCAGGTCATCGGCCGCAACAAGCTCATCATGCGCTGGCTGGCCCACCGCGGCGGCGCGACGGACTACCAGGCCTGGTGCCGGGCGCGCCCGGGCGAGCCCTTCCCCGTCGCCGTGAGCATCGGCGCCGACCCGGCCACGATCCTCGCGGCCGTGACCCCGATTCCGGACACGCTCTCCGAGTACGCGTTCGCGGGCCTGCTGCGCGGTGAGCGCACCGAGCTCGTCGAGTGCTTCGGGTCCGATCTCAAGGTACCGGCCCAGGCCGAAATCACGCTCGAGGGGCACATCATCCAGGGCGAGACGGCGCCCGAAGGGCCCTTCGGCGACCATACGGGCTATTACAACGAGGTCGAGACGTTCCCGGTCATGACCGTCGAGCGCATCACTCATCGTCGCGATCCGATCTACCACACGACCTACACGGGCCGCCCGCCCGACGAGCCTGCCGTGCTCGGCCTCGCGCTCAACGACGTGTTCGTGCCGATCCTGAAGACACAATTTCCCGAGATCGTGGACTTCTACCTGCCGAGCGAGGCCTGCTCGTACCGCGTCGCGGTCGTGAGCATTCGCAAGGAGTACCCGGGCCATGCGCGCCGAATCCTGTTCGGGGTCTGGTCGTATCTGCGCCAATTCATGTATACGAAATTCGTGATCGTCGTGGACGAGGACATCGACGCGCGCAACTGGAGCGACGTGATATGGGCGCTCGCGACGCGCGTCGATCCGGCCCGGGACAGCGTCATCGTCGAGTCGACGCCGATCGACTATCTCGATTTCGCCTCCCCCGTCGCCGGTCTCGGCTCGAAGCTCGGCATCGACGCGACGACGAAATGGAAGGGAGAGGTCACGCGCGAGTGGGGCCGCCCGATTACGATGAGCCCCAACGTCGTCGCGCGCGTGGACGCGATCTGGAAGGATCTCGGAATCGATTGAGAGGCGATCGAACCTCGCGGGAAATTGCGCCGCCATTGGACATTTCCAGGTTACGTGGCTAACTTATGCGCGCGCACAGTAGCCGCGAAGTCGGGAGCGTCAATGAGAAGTATCCTGATCGCAAATGCGAAGGGGGGCTGCGGCAAGAGTACGCTCGCGACGAACCTTGCCGCGTACTATGCATCGGAGGGTTTCGAGACGGCCCTCGCGGACTACGACCCGCAACGCTCAGCGCTCGCATGGCTCGAACAGCGCCCCGAGGAGTACGGGCCCATCGCGGGCGTCGACGGCTTCGAGTCGGGGCTGCGCTCCGTGCCGCGCAATACCGAATATCTTGTCATCGACGCCCCGGCCCGCTCCTATGGAAAGGAGCTCTCCGAGCTCGTTAAGCGCGCCGAGACGATCATCGTGCCCGTGCTGCCCTCGCCGATCGACATCAAGGCCGCCGAGACCTTCGTCGACGAGCTGCTCGCAACGGCCAAGGTCGCGGACAAGAAGGCGAAGGTCGCCCTCGTCGCGAACCGAATCCGCGAAAACACGCTGATCTACGACGAGCTCGACACCTACCTCTCGAAGGTCAAGGCGCCGTACGTCGCGCGGCTCCGCGAGGCCCAGAACTACATCCGCGCGTATCAGCGCGGGCTCGGCGTGCACGAGTTGCCGCCCTATCTCGCATGGCCGGACTGGGAACAGTGGGAGCCGCTGCTCGAGTGGCTCGGCTCACGGAGGTCGCAGGCTCGGGCGTAAGACGGGATAGGTCCCCACGATTCCTGAACGGGTTGGCCGCTGGCGGCTGCCGGAGGCGCGTGCAGACGGGGGCGGCCGGGGCGCTTACGAAGCCTCCAGGGACGGATTCACGGCGGTCCCGACACCGCCCACGCCGCCCTCATGCCGAGGCCTGCGCCCCGCTGGCAAGGCGTCGGGAGGCGCCGCCAGCGCCGGCAGCTCCGGCCGCCCGTGGTCGAGCAGCGCCAGGCCCGAGCGGAACGCCGACGTCGCCCCGTCGCCCTCGCCGAGGCGGTCGAGCAGTCGGCCATATAGAGCGTAGCGCGCGGGATCGGGTTCGATCGCGAGGGCCGATTCCAGGTAGCTGCGGGCCTTGCCCCAAAGCTCGCCGTCGATGCAAAGCCGGGCGGCCGTCGCGAGCAGGGCAGGGTCTTCGGCGTGGTCGCGGAGCCGCTGCTCGGCATAGCGCAGCTGCTTGGCAGAGTCCTTGCCGTGGACCTCGCCGTAAGCCGCGACGAGCGGCGCCGCCCAGCGCCGCTTCAACGCGGCGCGCAACTCGCGCTCGGCCAGCTCGCCGTGGCCCAGGCGCTCGAGCGCGCGCGCGCGCAAGGCGAGGGCTTCGGGCTCCGTGCGCACGGGCTTCGGCAACGTGGACCAGTAGGCGTCGAGGCCGGCGCGAGTGAGCTCCGGACCCCCGAGCCGGGCCTCGAGGGCCGGCAGCGCGAGGCGCATGAGCTCGCCGCCGCCGAGGCGCACGCGGGCGTCGAGCCGCGGCAGCAGCTCGACGAGCCGCTCGAGGTCGCCCGCGGCGGCGGCCGCGCGAGCCAACAGCGCGAGCGCAACCGGGTGATTCGGGCTGCGCTTGTCGACGCGCGTCAGCGTCGCGAGCGCTCGCGTCGCCTCCCCGCCCTCGAGCTGCAGCTCCGCACGCGTCAACAGGATTGCCGTCTCTTCCTTCGGCTGCTCCTCGTAGGCGATCCGGAGCCATTTGTCGCGGCGCTCGCGCGAGCCCTGCAGCTGCGCGACGCGCGCCGCGAGCAGATAGTGCGCGAGCGGAGCGTGGCTGCCCTTGAGCCCGCGCGTCAGGAGCCGCTCGCTCTTGACCCAGTCGCCTTCGGCCATGCGCAGCAGCGCCTCGCTGAGCCGCCCGCCCGAGCGGCGCGTGCGGCGCTGCGCGAGCCGACCGCCGATGTGCCGGGGCACGTGCAGCACCGAGGCCGCGAGGCGGATCGCCGCGTACAGAAGCGCGAGCACGAGGATCAGACCGGGCACGGACATCTCGACGACATAGCCCCGGAAGTCGACGAGCACGTAGCCGCGGTCCTGCAGCACGGCCTGCGCGAGCAGGGCGCCGAGCACCAGCGCGACGAGCCCGAGGACGCCGAAACGCATCAGTCCGCTCCCCCGCTTCGCTCGAGCAGCTCGAGCGAAGCGCTGATGTCGGGACGCCGAGGCGCCACGTCCACGGCCTCGAGCTGGGTCAGCAGCGTCACGGCGTTCGCGACGGCCGGCGAGTCGCCGTCGTAGTCGCGGTCGAGCAGGCCCAGCGCGTTGCGCAGGCTCGCACCGAAGGCCTCCGGTTCCGCCTCGAGCGCGCTCGCGCGTGCGAGCTGCAGCTCGAGACGCAGCTGGCGCCGCGCGAGCGCGCGCTCCTCGTCGGTCAGCGCCTGCGCGGCGGGCGCCGAGGGGTGCTCGACCCGGACGATGCCACCGAGCGCACCCTTGACTGTGAGCCAGAGCCGGCCGAGCCCGGGTGCCGCCGTCTGCGCGGTCTTGGCGGGCGCCGGGCCGCCGCCCGGGGGGCCCGGGTGCCGCAGCGGCAAATCCGCGACGTGGTCGGCAAGGTCGCCGAGCCGCAGCGCCGTGCCCTCGATGTCCGGCAGCTTGACGCTCTTGAGCTCGCGCAGCTCGGCGGCCACGGCCGCGCGCACGGGAGCGAGCGAGGGGGCCGCGAGTTGACGCAGGCGGTCGTCGGCGAGCTCGAGCGCCGAGATCGCCGTCTGCCAACGGCCGCCGAGCGAGAGCTCGGTATTCGCCAGTGCGAGGTAGTACTGGGCCTCCGAGCGCAGCCACTCGGAGCGTGCGTCGGAGGACCCCGTGCCGGCCTCGACGCGCTGCTCGAGCGCGCCGACGCGGCCGGGCACGCTTTCGAGCTTGGCCGCGAGCGCCGCGGCGCGCTGGTCGGCGTCGTCGCGCGCGGCCTCGAGGGCTGCAACCCGCTCCGACGTGCCTTGCGCCTCGCTTCGGACCGTCTCGAGGCCCTGGCGGATCTCGGCCAGGGCGTCGCGCTCGCCGGCCGCAAGCGCGGCATAACGCTGCGCGTTCTGCCACCAGGAAAACCCGCCCGCCGCGGCTGCGAACAGCGCGACGACGAGGGCCAGAAGACCGAGGACGGTGCCGGCGGCGCCGGCGCGCCCGCGGTCTGCGCCGGCGTCAGGGCCGGCGTTGGGTGCGGCGGCGTCCGCGGCGGCCCCCTGCGCGGGCGGTTGTGAGCTCATCTTGTCATAAGGAGGCGGGCTTGGACGTATTGTGCACGCGCCCGGTCAGAATCCAAGCCGCTTGCGCGAACCGGCCGCGAGCCGCCTGCGCACCTCGGCCAGCTGGCGCCGGCTGACGGGCAGCGCTTCGCCGCCGGGGCGCATGCGGAGCAGGTAGCCGCCGTCCTCGGCGCGCTCGAGCGCCTCCACGTGCGCGACGCCCGCGAGCAGGCTCCGGTGGATGCGTACGAAGTCCGCCGCGAACTCCTCCTCGAGCTGACGCAGGGAATCGTCGATGACGTCCTCGCCCTCGAGGTGCGTGACCGTGACGTACTTCTGGTCGGCGCGCAGGTAGACGATATCGCCGACGGGAATCAGGCGGAGCGTGTCGCGCACGCGCGCCGCGACGTGCCGGCGCTCCCCGAGCGGCGGACCCGCGGCCGCGAGCCCTTCGGCCTGCGGCGCCCCGAGCCGGGCCGCGTGACGCAGCGCCGCGAGCAGGCGCTCGCGCCGCACGGGTTTCAACAGGTAGCCCACGGCCTGCGACTCGAAGGCCTGCAGCGCGTACTGGTCGTAGGCGGTCGTGAAAACGACGGCCGGAGGCGTCTCGAAGCGGCTCAGATGGCGCGCCGCCTCGATGCCCGTCATGCCGGGCATGCGCACGTCGAGCAGCACGACGGCCGGATTCAGGCGCGCGACCTGATCGAGCGCCTCCGCGCCCGTGCCGCACTCGCCGACGACGGTCCAGCCTTCGAGCTCCGCGACGAGGCGCGCGAGGCGCTCGCGCGCCGGGGCCTCGTCGTCCACGATGAGCACGCCGAGCGGCGGGACCGTCATAGCTCGAGCGGGAATCGCACGACGACTTCGAAGTGTTCCTCGCCCGGCGTCACTTCGAGCACGCCGTCTTGGCCGTAAGCGAGCCGGAGCCGCTGGCGGATGTTGTCGAGCGCAAGGCCGTTGCCCCCGCGGCGGGCGGTTCGGTCCGAGCGCAACGGATTGGCGACGCGAAAGACGAGGCGGCCGGCCTCGACGCGTCCGGTCACGGTGACGGTGCCGCCCGCGTCGAGCGGCTCGATGCCGTGGTAGATCGCATTCTCGAGCAGCGGCTGAAGCGTCAGGCTCGGGATTTTGGCCGCGGTCGGCACTTCGCCTACGTCCCAGACGACCGCGAGACGGCGGCCCATCCGGAGCTGCTCGATGCGCAGGTAGTTGCGCGCGAGCTCGAGCTCCTGCTCGACCGTCAGCGGGCGGTCGGAGTCCCGCAGCGTGGCGCGGAACAGATCCGCCAGATCCTCGACGGCCTCCTCTGCCCGAGCCGGATCGGTTCGCGTCAGCGCCGCGATCGTATTCATGCTGTTGAACAGGAAGTGCGGGCGAATGCGGGCCTGCAGCGCGTCGATACGCGAGCGCGCCTCGGCCCGCACGTGATGCCGCCACTGGTGCGCGACGAAAAAGTACCGCAGCAGCAAAGCGGTCACGATGACGCACATCGCCTCGTTGCGGAGCAGGAAGTGCCACTGGTCTACGGGGAACAGCGCGGCGTCCAGGCCGATGCTGCGCTGATGGCGGCCGAGCCAGATTGCGAGCGCCGAGAAAAATGCCGTGTTCGACATGAGCAGCGCGAAGATCACGGCCATGGCGGCGGCGACCGGCAGCCGCGCGAGGCGCGGGCGCGTCGAGCACAGCAGCGCCGCGCCCGTAAGGCCCAGCCATTGCGCGAACAGCGAGAGGCGGGCGAGATCGGTCAGGAATTCCGGTGCGTTCGGGCGGCCGAGCGCAAGCATGAGCGCGATGAGCTCGAAAATCAGCACGACCGCGAGCACGGCGCGCGGGTGGCAGAAGTCGGGCAGGAAGAAGTCCGCCACGGCCGCTTCGCGGCCCGCGTCTAGAACGTCGGCGACGGGGGCCTGCGTAGCGCGCAAGAGCGCAGGGATCGCTGCGGGCGAGGCCTTACTTGCACCATCGGTCGACGGCGGCCGCGGCCTGGGCTCTGGCTTCGTCGATCTCTGCATCGGTGAGGTACTCGCGCTCCCCATTGGCGCCGGTCTTGTACAGACGGTGGGCCTCACTGTACCGCTGCGCCCGATCGCGTGCGATCTCGCAGTTCTTCGCCTTTTCCTTCTCGTCCGGCTTCGCCGCCTGTCCCGGCGCGCCGGGCTTGGCGTCCGAATCGGCTTTGAGGTCGTCGCCGCCGGGCTGAGCGGCCGGAGCCGCGGCGGACGGCGTCGACGCCGAGCTGCGGGGCTCGGAAGCCGCTCGCGGCACGAGAATGAAAATCGGCTGGGCGTTGTTGCCCGTCGGCACGTCGCTGTAGGTCACCGTGCCATCGGGACCGACCGACCGGTAGACTTCTCCGGCCCAAAGGCTCGTGCTGAAGAGCGCAAGCATCAGCAAAAGTGCGCGCACGCCTCGGGTCTCCTGCTAGCTCGGTGCGGGAGTCTAGCATGCGGCTCCGGGCCGACACGTGACCTGCGTCCCCTTTTCTCCAGGCCGGTCCGGGCCGTTCCGCCGCCGACGCGGGCCGTGTTCGGTATCATGGCCGCTTCGCGCTAGGGCCACGCGACGGCGCGGGCCGCGCGGAGCCGGACGGCCGCAATCCGAGCCTTCCGGCCGGATTCGCGGCTCGTCGAACCGACGAAAAGGACAGTCAAATGGACGAGAACGAAAAGTCAGGCGGTTTCAACGTAGACGATCTCGCCCGACAGCTCGCGCAGTCGCTGCCGAAGAACCTGCGCGTGCTCGGCGGGGACCTCGAGCGCAACTTCAGGGCCCTGCTCAAGTCCGGTCTGGAGAGGATGGACCTGGTTTCGCGTGAGGAATTCGACGTGCAGAGCGCCGTGCTCGAGCGCACCCGCGAGAAGCTCGAGGCGATCGATGCACGCCTCGCCGAGCTCGAGCGCGGCGTCGGGCAGCGCACCGGGCCGGGCTCGCCGCCGCCGGAGTAGCGCGTCCGAGGCGGTTCGCCGCGGACGCCCGGGGCGAGCGGCGCCACACCTTACGGCGCACATCGCAAGGGCTCGGCGATGCCGCTCGCGCGCGTGCTGAGCCGCGGCCAGCGGGGCATGCGGGCCTACGAGGTCGTCGTCGAAGTACACATTTCCGGCGGCCTGCCGGCGTTTTCGATCACAGGGCTTCCCGCCGCCGCCGTGCGGGAGAGCAAGGACCGCGTACGCGCGGCCCTTCACACCTGCAGGCTGAGCCCGCCCGCGAGCCGAATCACCGTGCACCTCGGCCCCGCCGACATTCCCAAAGAGGGCGGCCGCTTCGACCTCGCCATCGCGCTCGGCGTCGCCAAGGCGCAGCTCGAAGCGCGCTGGCGGGACCAACGGCTCGAGTTCATCGGCGAGCTCGCCTTGAACGGAGAGCTGCGGCCGGTCACGGGCGCATTGCCCGCGGTCCTCGCCGCGCGCGATGCCGGCCGCGCCGTGATCTTGCCCCGCGCCAATCGGCGCGAGGCGGAGCTCGTGGAGGACGCCGAGGTCTACGTCGCCGACGCGCTCGGCGAGGTGCTGGACCATCTTCGCGACGGCCGGCCTCTCGAGCGCGTCGCGTGGCGCGGACCGGGCGCGCCGCCCGCCGAAGGGCTCGACCTCGGGGACGTGCGCGGCCAGGCCATCGCCAAACGCGCGCTCACGATCGCGGCGGCGGCCTCGCACAACCTGCTCATGGTCGGTCCGCCCGGCAGCGGCAAAAGCATGCTTGCCGAGCGGCTCAGGGGGCTCCTGCCGCCGCTCGACCTCGAGGACATGCTGTGCGTCGCGAGCATCGCGTCCGTCGCCGGCGACGCGGATATGCTCGGCAACGGGCTGCGCAGACCCTTTCGCGCGCCGCATCACACGACCTCTGCCGTCGCGCTCGTCGGCGGCGGACCTCGGCCGCGCCCCGGCGAGATCTCGCTCGCGCACCGCGGTGTGCTGTTTCTCGACGAGCTGCCCGAGTTTTCCCGGCGCGCGCTCGAAGCGCTGCGGGAGCCGCTCGAGGCCGGCGTCGCGCGGATCTCGCGCGTCCACGAGCAGGTCACCTTTCCGGCGGAGTTTCAGCTCGTCGCAGCCATGAATCCATGTCCCTGCGGGTACCTCGGAGATGGGACCGATCGCTGCCGGTGCACTCCGGTCCGCATCGAAAGTTACCGAGCACGCATATCGGGGCCGCTGCTCGACCGCTTCGACCTGCGAGTCGAGGTGCCGCGAGCCCGGTTCACGGACGTTGCCGAGCCGCACGAGGCCCGGGAATCGCCGGCCCTCGCCGCGAGGGTCGCAGCGGTCCGAGCACGGCAGATCGAGCGTCGCGGCACGCTGAACGCGCGGCTCGCGGATCGCGCGCTCCAGGAGTTGCCGGTCGTCGAGCCCGAAGCACGCCGCCTGCTGGGCCGCGCCATCGATCGGTGGCAGCTCAGCATGCGCAGCTACACGCGCGTGCTCAGGGTCGCGCTGACGATCGCCGACCTCGAGGACGCCGAGCGCGTCACGCCTGCCCACGTCGGGGAGGCGCTGCAGCTTCGAGGGCTGGATCGGCGGGCATAGGCGCCGCGCAGTGCGAGGACCGCCGCGGCGGCAAGGAGTTCTGCGTCGCCGCGGGGCCGTTCATCGTCTCCGCTGCTTTCTTACGATTCCTTAAGAGGCGTCATCGCGCGCGCAGAGAAAATGCGCTTCATTTCAGGCGCTTGGCGCCGCTCGGAAACGTTAACGAACAGCGTTAACGAAACCGTTATGCCCTGAATTTCGCGAGAAAATCCCCGCCGAGCGTGGTCACACTCCGCATCGGCCCCTCTGGGCAGTGACAGCCACCTTCGGAGCGCGACTTATGCATGAACGACTCGTGGAGCAGCCCACGGTCCCGGCACGAAGTGCCGCGGGACGTGTCGGCCTCAGCCTGGCACCGATTGCCGCCGCCGTCCTC
Organism: uncultured Gammaproteobacteria bacterium; assembly: GCA_963702105.1. Taxonomy (GTDB): domain Bacteria; phylum Pseudomonadota; class Gammaproteobacteria; order Steroidobacterales; family Rariloculaceae; genus ZC4RG20. The sequence goes on along the minus strand of OY969712.1, from coordinate 4,933,274 downwards.
GCGCTGCTGGCGGCGCCCACGTTCGCTCAGCAAAGCGCGGCCGGGAACGAAGGTGCGCATAAGGCTTCGAGCGCGCCGAGCGGGGACGCCAAGGGCGAGGGCGGGGCGCCAACGAACATCAAGAGCACGGCCGCCGTCAACGGCGGGGCGGGCGGCGAGGCACTCGAAGAAATCACGGTCGTCGGCGAGCGTCTGAGGCTCATGGGCACGGCGACGACAGCCAGTCAGGGCGTCGTCTCCAAGACGGAAGTGAACCTTTTGCCGGCCTATCGCCCGGCGCAGATCGTCGAGACGGTCCCCGGCATGGTCGCGACCGTGCACAGCGGCGAAGGCAAGGCCTCGCAGTACATGATGCGCGGCTATAACCTCGACCACGGCGACGATTTCGCGTTCTACGTCGCCGACATGCCCGTCAACGAGCCCTCGCACGCACACGGGCAAGGCTACTCGGACCTGAATTTCCTGATCCCCGAAACCGTGGGCGGAATCGACTATACGAAGGGCACGTACTACGCCGCCGAAGGGGATTTCGCCTCGGTCGGCTCGGCCCATATCAAGCTGGCGGATACGATCCCGAACGAAGTCCTCATGAGCACGGGGGGCCGCGGCTCGAAAGGATACGACCGCGTGCTGACCGCGGGCTCCGATGCCCTCGGGAGCGGCAACCTCATGGGCGCTCTCGACCTCCAGCACTACGACGGCCCCTGGGTCAGCCCGGACGACCAACGCAAGCTGAGCTCGGTTCTGCGCTATAGCCAGTCGGACCCGAACAGCGGCAACGGCTACTCGATCACCGGCATGTTCTACCACGACACCTGGAATGCGACCACGGATCAGCCGGAGCGCGCGATCTCGCAAGGGCTCATCGACCGCTTCGGCACGCTCGACCCCTCGGACGGCGGCTATTCGCAGCGCAGCAGCGTCTCCGGCCAGTATCACGCGATGATGGGCATGGGCGGCGAGCTGCAGGCCAACGCCTACGTCATCAACAACCGCCTGACGCTCTGGAACAACTTCACTCACTATCTCGTGGACCCCGTGCACGGCGACCAGGAGGCACAGCACGAGAACCGCGTGACCGTGGGCGGCGACGTGACCTACTCGTGGTCGCCGGGTCAGAAGACCGACCTGCTGGCGGGCCTTCATTCGCGCATGGACTCCAACGACGTCTCGCGCCTGCCGACCCAGGCTCGCGACCTGCTGACGCCGGCGCAGCTCGCCGCCGTGAACTATCCGGCCAGCCAGATCGAAGCCGATCGGGTCCACCTCAGGAGCTTTGCGGCCTACTTCGAGGCGACGACCCACTGGAACAACTGGTTCCGGACCGTGCTCGGCCTGCGGGAGGACTACATGTCCGGCAGCGATACCGGTACGAACGCCGGCACCGCGAGTGCGAGCCTGGCCGAGCCGAAGGTGAACCTCGTCTTCAGGCCCTCCGATTCCACCGAGCTGTACCTGAGCTGGGGACGCGGCTTCCACAGCGACGACCTGCGCGGCGTGACGCAGGCCGAACGGCTCGGCACCGGCGGGGCCCCGCTGATCGCCCGCCAGACGGGCGAAGAGATCGGGGTGCGCGAACAGATCGCGGCCAACCTGACGGGCACGCTCGCCCTCTATAATCTCGAGGCGCAATCCGAAACGACCTACGATCCGGACGCCGGCATGGACAGCGCCGGCCCGGGCAGCAAGCGCCGCGGCGCCGAAATCAACCTCACTTACAAGCCGCTCACCTGGCTCGAGTTCTACGCCAGCTATTCGGCGAACCATTCGCGGTACACCACGCCCTACGACGACGGCACGGGCCATGTCGGCTATTACCTTCCGAACGCGCCGTTCACGGCCGGGTCGTTCGACGTTTACATGACCGATCGAGGCCCGTGGAACGCCGGTGTGGAATGGCGGTATCTCGGCGAATTCCCGCTTTCGTCGGACAACGTCGTACGCGGCAAGGGCTATCACGAATTGAACGGCGACGTTCTCGTACAGTCTGCCGGACGGATGGAAGGTCGGCTTGTTCCTGGACAACATCCTGAACGTGAAGGCCAACGCGGCCGCGTTCTGGTATACGGACCGACTGCCCGGGGAGCCCGCGGACGGCGTCAGCGACCTGCACGTGCATCCCCTCGAGCCGTTGGGCTGGCGCATCACGCTGACGAAGGTGATGTAGCGCAAGCGCTCCCGCCGCGCCGTCCTTCCATTCGGCGCTCGGCTTGTTATAACGTTCCGGCAGCACACGGGATCCAGGGCCGAAAGCCCATGGAGCCGAGCCCGAAGGCCCATCGCGTCTCGCCGGCGCGGTTCAGCCCGCTGCGCGCGGCGGGCGAGTCCGGCGGACCTTCGAGGGCCCTGCAATAGCCCGACCGACAACGAGCGCAGCTGTCCCATAGGTGGAATCCATGGCCATAGTCGATTCGATGAGCCTGACCGAGCGACTGCCGGTCGAGGTCCGGAGAACCCTGGCGGGCGGCGCGATCGCGATGTTCGTCGACAGCTGGGACGTGTATCTGCCGGCCTTCATCCTGCCGGCGGCCATGGAGTATTTCGAGCCCGCGTCCCTGTCCACGGCGACCAAGGCGACGTTGACGACACTGATCTTCACCGTGGGCCTGCTCGGCAGACCGCTCGGAAGCCCGATCTTCGGCAGCCTCGCGGACACGATCGGCCGCAAGCGCACGGCCATGATCTCGGGTGTCGGGTTCACGGTGCTGACGCTGCTCATGGGTCTGCTGCCCGGCTATGCGCACTGGGGCATGGCCTCGATCGGCGCGATGCTGGTGCTGCGGCTCCTCGTCGGCATGTTCGTCTCGGGCGGTTATGCGGCGCCGATTCCTCTGGCCCTCGAGCGGTCCCCAAAGGCGATGCGCGGCCTCATCGGAGGGCTGCTCGCGGCCCCCGCGGCCATCGCCGTGCTGGGCATGAATCTCGCGCAGTCGCTGACGCTCGGCAGGATGTCTCATCAGACGTTCGTGACCTGGGGCTGGCGCATACCGTTTCTGCTCGGCGTGCTGTTCGGCATCGGCTATCTCGTCTATTACGCGCGCATCCCGGAGGCCGACATGAAGTCGATCCGCGGGGGCACCAAGGGACGCCAGCCGCTCGTCGAGATGTTCGCGCGCGAGAACCTCAAGCCGACGCTGCTGGTGCTGCTCTTGACGACGGGCTACTGGCTCGGGGCCCAGCTCATGGTCTCGTTCCTGCCCACGCTGCTGATCCAGGTGCTTCATCAGCCGGCGCTCAGCGTGAGCTGGTTCCTGGTCGTCAGCCACTTTCTCCAGATCATCGCCATGATTGTGTTCGGAGTGCTGTCCCAACGCACGGGCCGGCGGCGCCTGCTGACGCTCATGGGGGGCTGGTTCGTGGTCATCGTGACCCCCGCGCTCTACGCCATGATCCGGCTCGCCCACGGCGGCGCCTCGTTTGCCGTCATCGGCGCCCTCGCCATCGTGGCGCTCATGCTCACGGCCGCACCGCTCAGCGCCTTCATCGTCTATCTCAACGAGCGGTTCCCGGCCCACATGCGCTCGACCGGCTTCGCCGTGAGCTACACGACCGGCCTCATCATTCCCGGCCTCTACAGCTTCTGGCTGCTTGGCCTGAGCCGGTTCATGCCGTACGAGTACACGGTGCTGGTCCTCGTCGCGCTCGGCGGCGTGCTGGTCCTCGCGGCCTCCTGGCTCGGACCCGAGACGCGCGAGGTCTCGATGGATTAGCGCGGGGACGAAGCAGAGCGCCGAGCGGGCCGAAGGCTAAGGCCCCGGCCGATCCGGCCGCCGCCCTCGTAGTGCCCGCGCCGATATCGGCTATAATCGCGCGCGGTTTCAGAACTAGATCGAAGAGGACGTTGTTTTGCGCGACCACGACCAACAATTTTTCGACAGCTTCGTGCTGGTGCTCGGTGTTCTGATCGGTGTCGCGGTCGCACTTGTCTTCGCGGCGCGCTCGATCGCGATCAACACCGCCGGCCGCTACGAGCTGCAGGACCCGCTCGTGCAGCAGGAAATCGACAAGCGCATCGAGCCCGTGGGCCGGGTCGTCATGCTCGGGGCCGAGGAGCTCAAGAAGGCCCAGGCGGCGGCCGCAGCAGCGGCGGCGCCCGCGACGCCGGGCAAGAAGCTCTCGGGGCACGAGGTTTTCAGCATGGTTTGCTTCGCCTGCCATGCGCCCCCGGGCGCCGGCGGCGCGCCGATCGTCGGCAACAAAGACATGTGGGGCCCGCGCATCGCCAAGGGCATCCCGACGCTGGAGCAGCACGCGCTGCAAGGCTTCCAGGGCCAGAACGGCTTCATGCCGCCGAAGGGCGGGCGTCCGGACCTTTCGGATGCGGAAATCGTCGCCGCCGTGCATTACATGGCGAGCCAGGTCGATCCCGACGCCGTCAAGGCAGCCGAGGCGAAGGAAGGCCAGGGCGGGGCCAGCGCCGATACGGGCGCAGGTGGGGCGGGCGCAGCCGATACGGGCGCAGCTGGCGCGGGTGCCGCCGCGACGCAGTAGGCGCTCCGCGACCTCGAACGCCGCAGCCCCTCGCCGCGGGGTTCGAGCAAGGCCACCGAACCCCGCGGAGGGGTGGCGCGCCCGGAGGGATTCGAACCCCCGACCTCTGCCTCCGGAGGGCAGCGCTCTATCCAGCTGAGCTACGGGCGCCGAGCCCGGGCGGCGTTTTCGCCGCCGGGATGCGCAAGGTAACCGAGCCGGCCTCCCGAGTCGAGCGCTATGTCCGCGGCGCGCTCGGCGCAGGCCGCAACGATCGCTTCACCGGTTCGCGCTCAACGTGAATTCGATCACGCACCCTAGCGGTGCGCACCGATAGCATCGATACACGTTTCGCCGCCCAATGACCTTCTGCAATGAATGACCCGGACAGCGCGGACCCTACGGTCCGCGAGCCGACCGTCCGCCTCCGCCGAGGCGACGAGAGCCTCGTTTCGGCGGCCGACGAAAGCGCCGGCGGCATCGACTTCGACGAGCTCGGCCGTGCACGCTGGAAGTGGGCCACCGAGGGCGACCGCGCGGGAGCCGACATCGAGGACACGTTCGACTACCTCAAGGCGCTCGACCGCGCCGGTCTCGAGATCGCCGAGAACGGGGAGGCCGACTCGGTCGCCGGCCCGGAGCCCGGCGAGGGCTACAACCCTTACGACACCGTGGTGCTGCCCGCGCCGCCGAAGCCGCGGACGCGCTGACGGGCTTCGGCCCGGCCTCAGCGCACGCCGCCGTTCAAGCCTTCGCGGTCGGCGGCCGCGCGCCATACCGATTCGAACTCGGCCTTCGTGACGTTGCTGTCGAGCATGAGCTGCGTGAGCCGCGCGTTACCGAACCAGCCCGGGTCGCCTTCCGAAGGAACGAGATGGTGAACGGCGAACCCGTCGAAATCGACGCCGACTTCCCGCTGCACCCAGCCGTCCTCGTCCACCTCCGTGTACAGTGCACCCATGTCGAGTGTGGCGAGGTCGTTGGGTGTCCACTTCAAATAGATCATCGCAGTCGCGCACCGGCGGAGCCGTAAGACGGCAATCGGTGGATTATAGACGGGCCGCCGCACCCGCGTAGCGGGGCCGGTCACCGATGCGGGCCGCCGACAAAAGGGGCCAGCGTGCGGCCCGGAAGGCCGAACCGCATCGATCGTTCGAAGCGCGCTCTGCTTCGATTACCGCAACGCTGAAAACATTGCGGGCCCGGACTCGAAGGCCGGCGCGCGCGCCGGCCACGAGCCGCGAAGGATCAACGTCGCTCGCGAGGACGCGCTTCGTTGACTCGCAAGACTCTCCCGCCGACGTCCTTGCCGTTCAATTGCGCTACTGCCGCCTCCGCTTCGCTCTGATTCGGCATCTCCACGAACCCGAATCCCCGTGATCGGCCAGTCTCACGATCCATGAGAATCTTGACCGACGACACCTCCCCAAAGGCCCCAAAGGCATCGCGAAGCTCCCCCTCGCTCATGCCGTACGATAGATTGCCGACGTAAATATTCATTAACAGACTCTCACGCCGTTTTACACAGCTAGCCACTTAACCAACGGCGTCAGATCAAGCGCTAGATCGGTAGATCAAACCCGTGAAATTCTTGTTTCTGGCAGCGCCTGTAACGAACCTGAATCAACCGACACCTCACGCCCTCATGTACGGGCGTACGTGCGACTCTACGGCGAGCGTTTCGGCCGGTCAATCCCGAGAGGCGCTTTCCGTGCCGGCGCTTCGACGCAATCGGCGCTTTCGGCAAAGCGCACGCTCAGCAGACCATACGAACAGCGCGACTATCGCGGCCAACCATACAAAGAAGCCCGGCAGTAGCGTGACTGCTGGAACGCGGGGCATCTGCAGCGCGAGGATCGGCTCGAGCGCGAAGCTGCTTAGGGCCAACAACAACGCCAGGCCCGAGAGTACCGCGGCGGCGGCATCGCCCCCGAGAGCTGCGAGCAGCAGCGCCGCGGCGAGCACCGGATTCGCGTACCAGGCGATGACCCCATGGGAACCTGCCTTCCAGCCCTCGAGGAGGACGTCCACGCCGCGGAGCAGGGGACCACCGGCAACCTGCAGGGCGGGGACGGCGAGCGAAGCGCCCCAGACCGCCGCCAGCGCGGCCACGAGCAAGAGGCGGCGCGCGCGATCGCTCACGCAGGCGCAGCGGCTACCCGTTCGCCCGTAAGACCATCCTTATGACAAGATGCTTGCGGCGGTGCCGGGAGGCCGAGGACGCGAGGGAGGCGAGGGGAGCCCTGCGCGCGGCTCAATCGGCCGACCGCTCGAGCCGCGTGATGCGCAGGTCCACCTCGTCGCCTATGAGCTTGGGGTCGTAGTCGACGTAGATCCGCGTCGGGTAACCGAGCTTCGCATCGTACTCGGCACGCACCTCGGCCTTTCTCGCGAGCGCCTTGGCGACGAGGTCGAAGAGCCCGTCCACGGTCCAGTAATACTCGAGGCCGCGCGGGGCCTCGACCTCGCGGTCGTAGCCGAAGGGCCGATGCCGGACGCGCACGACCTTGCCGTCGCGGACCGTCACGAGGGTCTCAGGCGGATTCTCCTTGTGGCAGGCGCAGTACTTGTTGTAGCCGTATTCGTAGTTCGAGATGTGCGCGGCTTTCCATGCGGCCCGGGCATGGGCGAGATCCTCTCTGGGTCCTGCCGCGGCCGGGCCGCAAACCCCGAGCCCGGCACCGAGGCAGGCGGCCGCAAAGGCGGCCGCTATCGCCGCGGCTCGCCTGTGCGGGGCGAGGCGCCGCGCTGGCGCTGGCGCTTTAAAGCCGGTCATACGATCGTCTCCTGTTCGCGAGCGGCCGGGCCGCTACTTCTTGCGGATCACGAGCCGGCCCTTGGGGGGCTCGCGGTATTCCTTGTCCTTGTACAGGGCACGGTCCGCGGCCGCCATGATCGCGGCCAGCGAGTTGCCGTCCTCCGGGAAGCTCGCGACGCCGACGCTGGCCTTGACCCGGACCATCTTGACGTCGACCTCGAGCGTCGTCGAAAAGACGACGTTGCGGATGCGCTGAGCGACCTCGGTGGCGGCCGCGCGGTCTGCGTCGGCGAGCAGCACGACGAACTCGTCGCCTCCGAACCGCGCGACCACGTCGGTCGTGCGCGTGAGCCGCTGCAGCGCATCGCCGACTAGACGCACGGCGCGATTGCCGGCTTCGTGGCCGTAGGTGTCGTTGATCGCCTTCAGATGCTCGATGTCGACCATGAGCAGACCGAAGCGCGCGCCGGAGCGACTCGCCCGGTCGTGCTCGCGCTCGGCGAGGCGCCTGAACGCGCGCATGTTGTAAAGACCCGTAAGCTCGTCGCGATCGGACAGCGCCTTGATGCGTGCCTTCGCGAGATGAATGTTCTCGGCCAGCAGCGAGGTTGAGAAGGCCACGAGCACGAATGGCGCGAGGACGCCGGCGGCCTCGGCCGCGAGTGCCGGACCGAGCGCACCCGGCTCGCCGACCAGCGCGAGCAGCAGGTAACAGCCGGCGACCAGGAAGACGACCGCTGTCGTGGCGAGCTTGCCGAGCGTCAGTGCGGCCGCGATGACCGGCAGGAGATAGAGGTTGACGAGCGGGCTGCGAGCGCCTCCGGCGAAGCTCAGGATGGCCGTGAGAAACGCGAGCATCGCGAAAATCTCGAGCGCGATCTTGAGCCGCTGACTGCGCGCGAGCACGGCCGTATACCGGAACGTCAGCACGAACAAGGCGAAACCCACGAGGCTGCCGATGACCGGCACGGCCTGGGCGAGATCGGGCCGCGTGACGAACAGATAGAGGACGACGAGGATCAGCAGCAGCCACTCCACCTCGGAGATACTGCGCGCGAAGCCGCGCAGCTGTGCCTGCTCGATGTCGAGGCCGCGCTCGACGGGGCCGCGCTTCGCGCCGCCGGCATCTTCGGCTTGGGGTCTTCTCAGGAAAGCGCTCAGGGTTCTGGTCTCTGCGTGCCGCCGACTCAAAGCCGCGACCGCGCGGCGCGGCGGGCGATCAACGTGCCGCCTGCGTCGGGGCAGGCGCCTCCTTGGGAACGGCCGGGCGGTCGCCGAGCATTTCGAGCGCTGCCGTCATCTGCGGGTCCGCGGCCGCGGCCGGCGGGCCGCCGGCGCCGTGGAACTCGCGCGCCGTGGCGGGCTCGCCGACGACGAGATCCGGCTTGATGCCGATGCCGTTGATCGAGCGGCCCGACGGCGTGTAGTAGAGCGAGGTCGTGAGCTTGATCGCGCGGCCTTCGCCGAGCGGCATGACCGTCTGGACCGAGCCCTTGCCATACGTGCGCAGGCCGACGAGCCTCGCGCGCGCGCGGTCGTGCAAGGCGCCCGCCACGATCTCCGAGGCCGACGCCGAGCCCCCGTTCACAAGTACGACGACGGGCACCTTTTCGAGCAGATCGCCGGGCCGCGCGTACTCGGCGAAGCGCGCCTCGCGGACGCGGCCCTCGCCGCGCACGATGAGACCGCCGTCGAGGAACTGGTCCGCGACCGCGACCGCGGCATCGAGCACGCCGCCCGGGTTGTTGCGCAGATCCAGCACGAGCCCGGCCAGCGGCCGTCCCGATTGCGCAATGAGCGCTTTCGCCGCGCTCGCGAGGTCGGCCGCCGTCGTGTCCGCGAAGCTCGTGATGCGGATGTATCCGTAGCCGTGCCCGAGGTAGGCGCTGCGCACGGTCCTGACCTCTATGTCGGCGCGCACGACCGCGAACTGCAGCGGCTTCGTCACGCCGTCGCGCAGCACTTCGAGACTCACGGTCGTGCCGGCCATGCCGCGCATCCTGTCGACCGTCGCTTCGATGTTGTCCTTGCTCACTGCGACGTGATCGACCGAGACCACCACGTCGCCGGCGCGGATGCCGGCGCGCGAGGCCGGCGCGCCGTCGAGCGGCGAGACGACCGTGACCTTGCCGTCCTTGAGACTCAAGTCGAGGCCGACGCCCGAGTAGTTGCCCGTCGTGCTGATCCTCATGTCCGCGTATTGCGTCGGATCGAGGTAGCGGGAATGCGGGTCCAGGTTCTCGAGCACGCCGTGGATCGCGCTCTCGACGAGCTGCTTGTCGTCGATTCGGTCCACGTACTCGGAGTGCACGCGCTCGAGCACGTCCGTGAGCAGCTGCATGTATTCGGGGGAGATGCCCGGTGCGGCCGGCGCCGCCTCGGTATGCTTCGCTTGATGGTCGGCCAGCACATTGGTGCCGACGGAGACGCCGAAACCGAGCACGGCGCCGACCGCGAGTACTACGAGACTTCGAATTGTCAGCGACATCAGGCCGTTATTGCTTTGACCCGGGACCTTGCACCTTAGCATAGCCCGCGGGGGGCGGGAATCGGCGGCGGGACCGGGGTGCGTCAGCGCCGCATCCAGTCGTGCGGGTCCACGGCCCTGCCTTCGTGGCGGATCTCGAAATACAGCGAAGGCTTGGTCTGGCCGCCCGTGTCGCCGACCTCGGCGATCGGCTCGCCGGGCGTCACCCAGTCGCCGGCCTCCTTGAGCAGCGCCGAATTATGCCCGTACAGGCTCATGTAGCCGTCGCCGTGGTCGATGACGATGAGCAGGCCGAGGCCCGGCAGCCAGTCCGCGAAAGCGACGCGGCCGTGATAGATCGCACGCACCGTCGTCCCCGCGGGACTCGAAAACAGGACCCCTTTGCGGCGCACGGCCCCGCCCGCGATCTCGTCGCCGAAGTCTCCCGTGAGCTTGCCTTGCACCGGCCAGGCGAGGTGCCCCTTCGCGCTCGGGAACGGCGCCTCCGAGTCGCGGGGGAACCGCGCCATGGCATCGCCGAGCCGGGCCAGGACGCGAGTCAGGTGCGCCTCGCGGTCCTTGAGCTTCGCGACCTCGTCCCCGGCCGAGGAGAGGGAGCTGTCGAGCTTCGCGAGCAGGCTTGCGCGCTCGTCGCGCGAGCGGCCGAGCTTCTCGAGCTCGGCGCTCTGGGACTGCTCGAGCCGCGCCAGCTCGGCCTCCTGCTGCCGGCGCTGTGCGCGCAGCCGCTTCAGGGCATCGACCTCGGCACCCACACTGCGGATGCGTTGGGCGCGCGCCCGGTTGAAGTACCCGTAATACACGACCATGCGGCCGGCCGCCGCCGGGGATTCCTGGCTCAGCAGCAGCTTGAACAGCTCCTCGCGCCCGTTCATATAGGCCAGGCGCACCTGACGGGCGAGCGCACCGCGCTCGGCCTCGAGCTGCGCCTCGGCAGCCGCGGCACGCTCGTTCGCGGCCGCGACGCGTCCCTGCTGGTCCTGGCTGCGGCCGCGAAGTTCGGCGAGCCGACGCTCGGCCGCCGCGATCTCGAGCTCCTGCTTCTTGAGCGCCCTGGAGGTCTCGTCGCGCTCGAGGCTCTGCTCTTCGATCCGGTCTTCAAGGTCCTTGATCCGGCCGCGCACCTCCGCGAGGGCCTTAGCGTCGTTTCGCTGGGCGGCGCCGACGCCGGGCAGCAACAGCGCGGCGGCGAGCAGCGCAAGCGCGGCGCGTGTCGGCGGGGTCCCCATGCCGGGCGAGTCTACCGTGGCCGGGTGCGGTCAGGTACCTCGGAGCCGTGCCCGAGCGGGTATAATTTCGCGCTTTGCCGACCCGGAGCGTCTCATGGGCCCTTTGGCCGCACACGCCGTCAACCACCCGGTCCTCGTCGCCGGCCTCGTCTTCATGGCCGCGGCCGTCGCCGCCTTCGAGCTGCGTAACCGTGCGGGCGGCGGATTCGGCGTGGCCCCGGCCGACGCCGTGCGGCTCATGAATAAAGGGGCCATGGTCATCGACCTGCGTTCGGCGGAGGACTTCCAGGCCGGCCACATCGTCAACGCCCGGAACGTCGCGCTCGACGCGCTCATGACGGAGCGCAGCATCGTCAAGAAGCAGAAGAACAAGATCATGATCGCGGTCTGCGACACCGGCACCACGTCCAGTCGTGCGGCGGGCATGCTGCGCAAGGCCGGGTTCGAGAACGCCTTCAGCCTCAAGGGCGGTCTCAAGGCCTGGCGCGACGAAAATCTGCCGCTCGTCAAATGACGGCGGCGTCCGGCGATAGCATAGGCATATGTCTCATCCAGAAGTGATCATCTACTCTTCGCCGTTCTGCGGTTACTGCGCGGCAGCCAAGCGGCTGCTGGACGGCAAGGGCGTCGAGTACACGGAGATCGACGTGATCTTCGATCCGGACAAGCGGCGGGAAATGATCGAACGCTCCGGCCGCCGAACCGTGCCGCAGATCTTCGTCGGCGGAACGCATGTCGGCGGCTACGATGACCTCAGCGCGCTCGATTCGAAGGGCGGGCTCGACCCGCTGCTGCAACCGGACGGCGCCTCCGGCCCATGAGCGCCGGGCGGCATTCATTCACTCCATCACGCACATAAGCGGAAGCGATTCACCATGGCAGAACAATCCCCACAGTCCTCGAACTCCGAGTCGGCGAATACCCGGCAGCTGTTCCTGCAGAAGATCTACCTCAAGGACATGTCCTTCGAGTCGCCGAAGGTACCGCAGGTCTTCAACGCCAACGTCTCGCCCCAGACCCAGCTCAACATGCGCTCGAACACCAAGGAGGTCGGGCCCGATACGCACGAGATCACGCTGACGCTGACGGTCGAAGCCAAGGACAACCAGGAAACGCTGTTCCTCGTCGAGGTCGCCCAGGCCGGCATCTTCACGATGCAGGGCTACTCGGAGGAGGAGCGTGCCATGCTCGTCGGCAGCTACTGCCCGGCCACCCTCTATCCGTACGCGCGCGAGGCCATTTCCGATATCGTCGTCAAGGGCGGCTTCCCGCAGCTGCTGCTGCAGCCCATCAACTTCGACGCGCTCTATGCGCAGGCGATGCAACAGCAGCAGGACCAGCAGGTGCCCGCGGGCGCCGAGCCGCCTCAAGCCGCACAGGGCGAACCGCATTAGCGACAGCCCTTCGATCGCCGTCCTCGGCGCCGGCTCCTGGGGTACGGCGCTGGCGATCCAATTTGCCCGGGCAGGCCGGCCGACGACGCTGTGGGGGCGCGCCGGCGAGCACGTGGCGGACATGCTCCGCGCTCGCCGCAACGCACGCTACCTGCCGGACGCCGAGTATCCGCAGGGCCTCGCGGTGACGGCCGACCTCGAGTCGGCCGTCGCGCGCGCTCACGACATCCTCGTGGCCGTGCCGAGCCAGTCGTTCCGGCCCGTGCTCGAGGCGCTGCGCACGCTCGGGCATGTGCCGGCGCGGCTCGCCTGGGCGACGAAGGGCTTCGAGCTCGAGACGGGGCTGCTGCCGCACGAGGTGACCCTGCAGGTGCTCGGGCCCGGGCTCGACATGGCCGTGCTCTCGGGGCCGACGTTCGCGCGCGAAGTCGCGGCCGGCCTGCCGACCGCCATCACGGTCGCATCGCAGGACGAGGCTTACGCCTCGACGCTGGCCGCCTCGATCTCGACGGAAACGTTCCGCGCCTATCGGTCGACGGATCTCGTCGGCGTCGAGATCGGCGGCGCCACGAAGAACGTCTACGCGATCGGGGCGGGCATCGGCGACGGCATCGGCCTCGGGGCGAACGCGCGCATCGCGCTCGTGACGCGCGCCCTCGCCGAAATGACGCGCTTCGGCGTCGCCCTCGGCGCGCGGCGCGAGACCTTCATGGGGCTCGCCGGCATCGGCGATCTCGTCCTGACCTGCACGGACGACCACTCCCGCAACCGTCGCTTCGGCCTGGCCCTCGGCCGGGGGCAGACCATCGAGCAGGCCCGGCACGACATCGGACAGGTCGTCGAGGGCTACTTCGCCGCCCGCTCGGCTCACCGCCTCGCGGCGCGGCTCGGCGTCGAGATGCCCATCGTCGAGCAGATCTACCGCGTGCTCTACGAGCGGCTCGACCCCGAGGAAGCCGTCGAGGCGCTCATGCGGCGGCCGCTGGCACCGGAGCTTGCGTAGAGCGCAGCCGGCGCGCGCGACCGCCCGGTAGTCGCAGCACGACCCGCTCCATGCCGGCTGGCCGCGAGGCTCTACGAGCGCGCGATTCGTCGGTAGGCCTCGAGGCCGAGCATGAGGCCGACGGCGCCGCCCGGCGCGCGGAAGAATCCGAGCTTGAGATCGGGGATCGGGGACTGCACCCGCACGCGGCCGCGCTCGGGCACGAGGGCGGCGACGAAAGCGGGGCGCCGGCCCTCGCGGCCGTGCTCGAGGATCAGGCGCGTCCCGGCCGCCGCGACGCAGACGCGGGCGCCGCCGGGACCGACGTAGTCCCCGGCCAGCGCGGGCGCCTCGACACCGTCGAGGAATGGCCAGCGCGGCGCCGGTCCCGCCGGCCCGAGGCCTCCGAGCAAGGCGCCCACGACGCGATCCCGGATTCGGGGCGCACGCGCATTGAGGCCGATGGCGATCGCGATGCCGCCCGCCGCGTCGACGCACAGGCCGATGCATTGACCGATCGTCACCGCATCTCGGCCCGTCACCGAGCCGGGGAATATCGCCGCGCCCGATCCGAAAGCACCGGGCGTCCGGTCCGCGATGCCGGCGCTCATCAGCGTCGGCAGCCGGACGACGGGGGCGCCGAGCGCCGCGCGCGTCGCAGGCGCAACGGCTTTGGCCGCGCCCTGTTCGGAACCGAGCAGCGCTTCGGCGACCTTCAGTAAATCGTCCACGCAGAGCGTGTAGTTCGAGAACGCGGCGTGCCACGGCGGCAGAAGCCGCGGCGAGCGGCCCAGCGCGCGGAACCGGCCCGTCTCGAGGTCGAAGTCGTGGCGCCCCGCGAACGCCTTATCCCGGCCCGCTTCGGCGAGCCGGCCCGGAGCGATGCCGAGGGGCGCGAAGATCGTCTCGCGCACGAGCCGCATGAGTGGCCGGCCGGCCGCGCGCTCGAGAATGCGGCCGAGCAGAACCGCCTCGGTATGCTCGTAGCTGAACACGGCGCCCGGAGCGAAATGCTGGGGCGCACCCCGGAGGTAGGCGACGAGCCCCTCCCAGCTCAGGGAACGAGTGCCGCCGATCGTGACGCCCGTCCCCCGAAAACCGCTCGTATGCGCCAGCAGGTGACGCATCTTCACTTCCTCGCCGTGCACGCTGCCCGCGAGCTCGGGCAGATACTCGCGGAGCGACGCACCGAGATCGAGCGCGCCCCGCAGATCGAGCTCGTGCGCCACGGCCGCCGTCAGCAGCTTCGTCACGCAGCCGAGGTGAAACCGCGATGCGCTCGTGAGCGCGGCGCCCCCGCCGGCCCGCTGCGTGCCCACGGCCGCGAGGACGCGGCGACCGCCGATCCGGATCGCCAAGGCTATCCCGGGCACCTGGGTCTCGTGCTGGACGCGGGCGAGGAGCGATTCGATTCGGGCTTGGGAGGACGCGTGCGACGAGTCGTCGGTCATGGGCCCGGCCCCGGTTCGACGGAGCCGCGGATTTAACGCGATTCGGACCGGGCGCGCACGGCGGATAAATGGGCAGGTTGGCCAGATTTGTCTCTGGCATCGGGGCGCAGGCCCGTCACTGCGCGGGGCGAGCCCTCGCCATGAGCGCCAGGGGCCGGCCTTCCGGATCGTCGAAGAACGCCATCCACTCCTCGGTGCCGTCCGGGTGGCGGAAGATCAGATGAGGCGCGTTCCTGAACTGAACGCCGCGCGCCGCGAGCGCCCGGTGGGCCGCCTCGATGTCCTCGACGAGCAGATACAGGATGGACTCCGCGGCCGGCGCTTCGTCCTTCTCGTCGAGGTATAGTCGCGTGCCGCCACAGTCGAAGAAGGCGAGCTTGCCGTAGCTGAAAAGGTGCGGAAGCCCGAGGACGCCTCCATACCACGCCTCCGCTTCCTTGATGTTCCTCACGGTGCGCGAAATCTGACCGATGGGGCCCAGGCGGAACTCGCTGCTCATCTCTGTCTCCCGGCGCTTTAGAGGGCTCGACTTCGGGGGCGCGAACCAATGCAGCAGCTCTCGGCGGCTGCGCACTCCGAGCTTGGCCACGACGTTTCGCACGTGATACTTCACCGCGTCGGCACTGATCCCGGAGCGCTCGGCGATCTCGCGATTGCCGAGGCCGTGCTGCAGCGCGTGCAGCGTGCGCCACTCGGCCTGCGTCAGGACGTTGTCGTGACGCGGACGCCCTCTGCCCCGGCGTGATTTTGCGGCCATGGCGCATCGTAGCGCGGACGCCCGCGGAATATCCCTCCCCCGCCCGCGAAGGATGCGGCCGCCCCGCCGCGTCCAAAACGGAACGCATGCGGCGACGCATGCGGGACGACGCGGACGGCCCTCGTACGAACCTGTCTCGCACAGCGCCGCCCGCTATAGTCACGATTCGCCGGCCGAAGGACCCGCCGGCGCTCGCCCCCTGGAGGCCAGCAATGGACCCACGCCGCTCCCCGCCAATCCTGCTCCCGCGCGCCGCCCGGCCCCTCGCCGGGATCTGCGGCGCGCTGGTCCTTCTCGGGCCGGGCCCGGCGCGATCCGCGGCCGGGCACGAGGCCCCGGCCTCCGCCGCCTCGGCGCCTGCGCAGAGCGAGATGACGATGCGGGTCCCGCTGACCGTGCCGGCGGCCGACTCCACGACGCTCTTCGCGGCCGCGCCCGTCACCGGCTCGGGCGCGGCCGCCGGAAGCGGCAGCCCTTCGGCACTCTGCATCTTTTGCATCGACTACTGGCACGTGCTCACGGGCAACGTGAAGCACGTCTTCACCGACCCGGGCCGCTGGGACTCGCAGACGTGGCGCTCGGTCGGCGTCAAGGCGCTGATCGTCGCCGGAACGATGGCCTGGCTCGATGACAACGCCCGCAATTACGTCGACGATCACAGGACTCCGACCACCGATAGGATCGCGAGCGACTTCATGCCTTTTGGCCGCGGTTACGCGGCCGCAGTCGTAGGTGGTTTCCTCGTGGCCGGCGACCTCGCCCACAATGACAAGGCCAAGGCCGTCGCCGTGGACGGCCTCACGACGACTGCGATCGCCGCGGGCCTCATCGTGCCGACGCTCAAGCTCATAGTCGGCCGCAGTCGGCCGCGCGCAAATCAGGGCGTCCACGACTTTCACCCGCTCAACGGCAGCTACTCGTTTCCTTCGGGCCACGCCGCGGCCGCGTTTTCGGTCGCGACCTCGGTCGCCGAGCACTATGACGCGCTATGGGTCAAAGGTCTTTCCTACGGGATCGCGACGATGGTGGCCTATGCGCGCATGGAAAAGGACGCCCACTATCTTTCGGACGTGACGGCCGGGGCGATGATCGGCGTCGGCGTCGGCCATGCGGTTCGGAATTACGACGCGGGCCTGCGGGGCCACCTCGCGGTCAGCCCCGGAAGCAGCGCGTTCGATCCGTCCGGCCGCGGCATTTCGCTCTCGCTCGAATACGCGATGCGTTGACGGCAGGGCGCTCGAGCGAGGCGCTTCACGAGGCCCGTCCAGGTCGAGCTCGAGAACGTCAGCCATGAAGGCCGCGCGGAAGTCCCTACTCGAGCTCATTCGAGCTCGCGCTTGACCATCGCGGCACCGAGGACGAGCGCCTCGAGCTTCGCGAACGCCGCGGCGCGAGACAGGTACTTCATGCCGCAGTCCGGCGCGGCGACGAGCCGCTCGGGCGCCGTGTACGCGAGCGCCGCGCGCAGACGGTCCGCAACGGTCTCGGGCCGCTCGACGGCCTCGGCGGCGAGATCGAGCACGCCGAGCACGATGGTCTTGCCCGCGAGCTCGCGCAGCACGCCGAGATCGAGCCGCGGCTGGGCGGCCTCGATCGAGATCTGGGCCGCCGACGAAGCCGCGAGCTGCGGCAGAAAGGCATAGCGGCCGCCCTTCTCGGGCACGGCCGCCGCGTACCCGAAGCACACGTGCACGGCGGTCGCGGCACGGAGCCCCTGGAGCGCGCGGTCGATGGCCGCCACGGCATAGCGGCGGGCCTCCTGGGGCCGCGCCTCGAGCCAAGGCTCGTCGAGCTGCAGCACGTCTGCACCCGCCGCCTCGAGGTCCCGCAGCTCGGCGTTGACGGCGGCCGCAAAGGCCATGGCGAGCGCCTCCGGGTCGCGGTAGTGCTCGTCCTGCGCCTGCTGCGCCATCGTGAAGGGCCCGGGCACGGTGACCTTGACCGGCTTGGCCGTGATGCGCCGCAGGAACTGCAGATCCCGCAGCAGCACGGGCGCCGAGCGTTGGATCGGCCCGACGATGCGCGGAACTTCAGACGGTGTCCCGAGCCGGTTCACGGTCGTGCCGGACCGCTCGGGATCCACGCCTTCGAGGGCCATGGCAAAGCGGTTGGAGTAGCTCTCGCGGCGGATTTCGCCGTCCGTGACGATGTCGATGCCGGCGAGCTCCATGTCGCGCACGGCGAGGCGCGTCGCATCGTCCTGCGCCTCCTCGAGCGCATCGGGGGCGACGCGCCAGATCTCGGGCGCACGGACGCGGGGCACGCGCGCGCCGAGGCAGACGCGGTCCACGAGCCATCCCGGCTGCGGATAACTGCCGACGACGGTGGTCGGCAGCCTCACGCGTAGACGCTCGTATGCTCGGCGTTGTTGGGGTGCCGATCGCCGGCGAGCCAGCGCGCAAGCTCGGTGTGCGCATCGGCGCGGCGGGCGGCCGCGATCTCCGCAATGTTCTCGGGATCTACCGTGAGCTCGAGCTTGAGCCCGTCCGGCGTCGCGACGTAGAGCGAGCGGCAATAGCCGTGGTCGGTCAGGCGATAGGCGACGCCCGCGGCCTCGAGCCGCCGTTTCGTGCGCGCCTGACCCTCGGCGTCGATCTTGAGCGCGATGTGGGCGTAGTTCGCCTGCTTGGGCGCGCGCGGTTTGAAAAGCTCGTAGTCCGCGGGGTCGGCGAACTGGAAGAAGGCGAGGGCGCCGCCGTCGGCCAGCCGGTAGAACGTATGGCAGTACTCGAGCTCGCGGCCGGCCTCCGCGCTGAACGTGCGTTCGCACCAGGTCGCGACGAGCGGAATCTCGAGCACCTCCTCGAAGAAGCGGCGATTCGCTTCCTGGTCGCGAGTGACCCAGGCGTAATGATGCAGCCGTAGGGGCATGGCCATGGCGCTTCCTCCCGAGGAGCCTTCAGGAGGCCAAGCGTAGCGCCTGCCGCGCCGCCCGCAAGGGCCGGGTGCCGCCTGCGAATTGCTGTTAGCATCGGGAGCGTAGGCGCCGCACGAGCGCCATGGGGGACGAAAGGAATGGAGAAGGCGGGGAAGATCGACGTTTCCGAGCTCATCGACGGCGCCGGCGTCGGCCGTTTTCAAATCATGCTGTTCGTGCTTTGCGCGCTGTCGCTCATCATGGACGGCTTCGACGTTCAGTCGATGGGCTACGTGGCGCCGGCCGTCATCCCCGAGTTCGGCATGTCGAAGCCGCAGCTCGGCGACATTCTTTCGGCCGCGAACACGGGCGTGCTCATCGGCTCGCTGCTGTTCACGATGTTGGCGGACCGGGTCGGCCGGCGCCCGATCCTGATCTTCGGCACGTTCTTCTACGCGTTGATGACCCTGCTCACGGCCAACGCGCACGACACGCAGCAGCTTCTTTGGCTGCGTTTTATCGGCGGCATCGGCATGGGCTCGATCATCCCGAACGCGAGCGCGCTGATCGGCGAGTACAGCCCCCGCACGAAACGCATCACGCTGATCATGGGCATCACGGTCGGCTTCACGGCCGGCGCCGCGATCGGCGGCCTCGTCGCCGGCCGGCTCATCCCGCTTTTCGGCTGGCGCTCGGTGTTCTACCTCGGCGGCCTCATCCCCCTCGTCGTCGGCACGCTCATGCTGTTCTGGCTGCCGGAGTCGCTCGAATTTCTCGTCGCGAAGGGCAAGCACGCGACGATTGCGCGGTGGGTGCCGCGCATCGACCCGCGACTCAAGGCGGGACCGGACACGCGCTACGTCGCCCCCCCCCACGACAAGGGCAAGGTCCCGGTCGCGCAGCTGCTGACGCGGGCCCGCGCGCCCGTGACGCTGCTCTATTGGCTCATCAACTTCACGAACCTCCTGAACCTCTACTTTCTCGCGGGGCTGCTGCCGACGATCCTCAAGGACCAGGGCTATTCCGACTCGAGCTCCGCGACGATCGGCGGCCTCATGCAGCTCGGCGGCACGATCGGAACTTATGGGCTGATCTGGCTCATCGCGAAGCGCGGCATGACCCCGATGCTGACGCTGACCTTCCTCGGAGCCGCCGTCTCGATCGCGCTGATCGGCACCCACTTCGTCATCGCGATTCCGTGGCTGCTCACGGCCATCGTGTTCGTGGCGGGGTGGTGCGTCGTCGGCGGCCAACCCGGTCTCAATGCCCTCGGCACGACCTATTACCCCACCTTCATGCGCTCGACGGGCGTCGGCTGGGGACTCGGCATCGGCCGAATCGGCGCGATCATCGGCCCCTGGGTCGGCGCCCGTATGCTCGGGCTCGAATGGTCTACGCAGCAGCTGTTTCTTGTGTTTGCGCTGCCGGCCGTGGTTTCGACCGGCGCCATGCTTTCGATGCACTACCTCCTCAAGGGCCCGCAGCACACCCCGCTGCCGCTCGAGGAAGAGACCGCCTGAGGCGTGAGGCGGCCGACGGCCGCACAGAGCCGCAGCCGCGCGGGGCCGCGTAAGACACCCGCGTAACCCTGCGCCTTGCGGCGGCCCCCAACCTCGGCGTGGCCGGGGGCCGCCGAGGCCGGGCCCGCCCAAGCCCCGCTGGCGAGTTCCGCATATTTCTGGAATACTCGAAATATGGATAGGACAGCGGCACTTGCTGCGTTGGCCGCGCTCGGGCAGGAAACTCGGCTGGACGTGTTCCGGCTGCTCGTGAAGGCCGGCCCCGCAGGGCTTTCGGCTGGGCGAATCGCCGCCGGGCTCGGGGCCTTGCCGAACACCTTGTCCGCCCACCTTCGCATCCTCGGGGCGGCCGGGCTCGTGCGGCGCGAACGGGCCGGGCGCAGCATCCGCTACCGCGCCGAGCTCGATGCGATGCGCGAGCTCGTGCTCTTCCTGCTCGAGGACTGTTGCCGAGGCGAGCCCTCCGTCTGTACGCCGATCATGGACGCCCTCGCGTGCTGAGCTCCGTCCTCTTTCTCTGTTCGGGCAACTCGGCGCGCAGCATCATGGCCGAAGCCGTTCTGAACCGCGTCGGAGCGGGCCGCTTCGAGGCATTCAGCGCAGGCAGTCATCCGACGGGCCAGGTGCACCCGCTCGCGCTCGAGCTCCTCGGCCGGCGGGGATACGCAACCGAGGGCCTGCGGTCGAAGAGCTGGGACGAGTTCGCCGCGGGGACCCGGTTCGACTTTGTCCTTACGGTTTGCGACCGGGCGGCCGCCGAGACGTGCCCGGTCGGGCCCGGACGGCCGACCACGGCCCACTGGGGACTGCCGGACCCGGCCGCGCGGGTGGGGACGGCGGAGTTGCGCCGCGAGGCGTTCGCCGCCGCGCTGCAGACGCTCGAGAGACGCATCGGCCGATTCGTAGCGCTGCCGCTCGCGTCGCTCGATCCCGCGGAGCTGCGCGGCCAGCTCACGGAAATCGGCTCTTCATGAACGCTGCGCCGCGGTGCGGGCTCGCGCGGCGCCTCGCGGCCGAGGCGCTCGGCACCGGACTGCTCGTGGCCGCCGTCGTCGGCTCGGGCGTCATGGCGGCGCGCCTCGCGGACGGCAACGCCGCGCTCGCGCTGCTCGCGAACACACTCGCCTATGGGGTCGGGCTCTATATCACGTCGGCCTACTGGTTTACGGCCTGGACCTCGTTCGCCAATCCGGCCGTGACGCTGGCCCGCGCCTTGACTGCGACCTACGCGGGCATTCGGCCGGCCGACGCCGCGGCGTTCGTCGCGGCGCAGCTGCTGGGCAGTGTGGCCGCGGCCGGCTGCTTCGGTTGGCTCATTCGCATGCCGGCGCAGGCCGCCGCCGCGGGTCAGACCCCGGCCGTGCGCGCCGGCCCGTAGAGATGACAGGCGACCTCGCGGTCGCCCTCCGCGCCCTCAACGGCCGCGAGCGGCGGCGTCGTGCTGCGGCACACGGGCAGGACGTGCGGACAGCGGTTCGCGAATCGGCAGCCCGGGCCGACGTTGATGGGCGAGGCGATTTCGCCGCCGATCGGCACCTTAGGGCGCGCGCGCTCGGCTGCGGGGTCCGGCCGCGGATTCGCGCCGACGAGTACGCGCGTGTAGGGGTGCAGCGGCCGGAAGTAGACGTCCTCGGCGGCACCGACCTCGACGAGCGAGCCGAGGTACATGACGGCCATGCGGTCGGAGACGCAGCGCACCATCGAGAGATCGTGCGCGATGAACAGCATCGTGAGCCCCAGCGTCTCCTTGAGCTCGCCGAGCAGGCGCACGATCTGCGCCTGCACCGACACGTCGAGCGCCGAGATGGGCTCGTCGCAGACGACGAACCTGGGCTTCATGATGAGCGCGCGCGCGATGCCGACGCGTTGACGCTGGCCGCCCGAGAACTCGTGCGGGTAGCGCGCCGCGTGGCCGCGCTCGAGGCCGACGCGCTCCAGCCAGCCGCCGACCTCGGCCCGAATGCGCGTGCGGCTGCGCTCGCCCGTGAGCCGTAGACCCTCGCCGACGATTTCGCCGACCGTCATGCGCGGGTTCAGGCTCGAATATGGGTCCTGGAAGACCATCTGCATGGCGCGCGCATAGCGGCGAAAGTCGGCCGGCCGATACCGGCGGGGCAGCGTCTCGCCCGCGAAGCGGACCTCGCCGGCCGTCTTCTCATGCAGGCCGACGAGCGTGCGCCCGAAAGTCGATTTGCCGGAGCCGCTTTCCCCGACGAGGCCGACGATTTCCCCCTCGGCGATGAACAGCGAGACGCCGTCCACGGCGTGGACGGCGCGGCCGCGGCCGAGATCGAAGTGACGGGTCACGTTGCGGGCTTCGAGCAGCGCCTTCATGCTTCGTCCGCTCCGGCCGGCGCGGGCGCCGTTTGCAGCCGGGCCGCGAGAGGCGGCGCATCGGGATGGTGCAGCCAGCACCGCGCCGCGTGTCCGGGACCCCTGACGAAGGGCGGCGGGCGATGGCGCTCGCACAGGCGCATTGCGGACGGGCAGCGTGCAAAGTAACCGCAGCCTTCGGGCGGCCGAAACAGATCCGGGGGCGCGCCTTCGATCGGCATCAGGCCCTGCCCCTTGACCGTCTCGTTGTCCGGCATCGCGGCCTTCAATCCCGAGGTGTAGGGATGCGCCGGCCGATAGAAGATGGCGTCGACGCCGCCGCGCTCGACGACCTCGCCGGCATACATGACGAGGACCTCGTCGGCCATGCGGGCGACGACTCCGAGGTCGTGGGTGATGAGCACGATGGCCATGCCGTTGCGGCGCTGCAGCTCTGCAAGCAGATCGAGGATCTGCGCCTGGATCGTCACGTCGAGCGCCGTCGTCGGCTCGTCGGCAATCAGGATGTCGGGCTCGCAGGCGATGGCCATGGCGATCATGGCGCGCTGCAGCATGCCGCCCGAATATGCGAACGGGTACTGGCGGGCGCGCGCCTCGGCCTCGGGAATCCGCACCAGGGCGAGGAGCTCGACCGCGCGCGCGAACGCCGCGCGCTTGGAGTAGCCGCGGTGAACCTGCAACGTCTCGGCAATCTGCGCCCCGACGCTCATCGTCGGATTCAACGAGCTCATCGGGTCCTGAAAGATCATGCCGACGCGGTTGCCGCGCACGTCCTCGCCGTCGACGACCTTGCGCCGCAGGATGTCCACGCCTTCGAGCATTGCGGCGCCGGCCGTGATTCGCCCGGGGGGCATCGGGACCAGGCCCATGATGCTCAGCACCGTGACGGATTTGCCGCAACCCGATTCGCCGACGATGGCAAGCGTCCGCCCCCGGCTGACCTGGAAGTCTACGCCGCGCACGGCCTTGACGACGCCGCCATAGGTGGCGAATTCGACGTGCAGGTCGGCGACCTCGAGCAGCGCCGGGCCGTCCGAGTCGGCGGGGCTTGCGGCCTCGGGCCGGGTCTCGGCCGCGGCGCGGGCGCCGGCGCCGACGGCCGGCGACGGATCGCCGCCGCTCACTCCGCGCCTCGCGTGCGAACGTCGAGCGCGTCGCGCAGCCCGTCGCCGAGCAGATTGAATGCGAGCACGGCGACGCTGATGAATGCGGCCGGGAGGACGAGCTCGTGAGGATGCGTGAGCATGGTGCGAATCCCTTCGTTCGACATGCTGCCCCAGGAGGGCGTGGGCGGCGCGACGCCCATGCCGATGAACGACAGAAACGCTTCCGTGAAGATCACGGTCGGCACCGCGAAGGTCAGCGTCACGAGAATGACGCCGAGCGTGTTCGGAATCATGTGGCGGACCACTAGATAGCCCGTGCGCGCGCCGAGCAGCCGGCTCGCGGAGATGTAGCCTTCCTGGCGTATCGCGAGGATTTGGCCGCGCACGAGGCGGGCCGTCGCGGGCCAGCCGAGCAGCACGAGCGCCACGAGCATGGGCACGATGCCGCTCTCGCCGGGACCGATGCCGAACGCGATCTTGAACAGGATCATGAACAGCAGGAAAGGCAGCGCGACGACGAAATCGGCGCAGCGCATGAGCAGCTGGTCTAAGCGGCCCCCGACGAAGCCCGCGATGCTGCCGTAGACGATGCCGCCGAGCACGTAGAGCAGCGGCGCGACGACGCCGATGAACAGCGACACGCGCGCACCGTACATGAGGCGCGCGAGCATGTCCCGGCCGAGGTAGTCCGTGCCGAGCGGATGCGCAGGCAGGGTGATCGTCTGGCCGGCCTGCACGGCCTCGGCAGATTCGATCCAGCCGTAGTCCTCGGCTTCGCGCGCGCTCACGACGCGCGGCAGCCGCGTTGCGAGGGCAGCGTAGCCGCGCGTCTCGACGCCTTGCGCGTCGAGGGCGACGACCGAGTACCAGTAGCGGCGCGGCGCGAGGCTGAGCCGGTCCTCGTAGCTCACGCGGCGCGCGTCGAGGATATCGGCGAGCGGCAAGCCGAGCGCACGGTCGGGCGCCGGGTCGTAGCGGTTGCGATAGACGCGGTAGCCGGCCGCGCCCGGGACCGGATTCCACGCGAGGCGCACGGCTTGCGTCGTCGCGGAATCCGACGACGTGCAGGCCCGTGGGCGGCACGGCGGGGCGGCCAGCGGCCGCCGATGCAACGGCGTCGGCCGGCGCCGTCACGCCGGCCCAGGCTTCGTAGGGCGGGGCGATCGTCGCCGTCTGCACCGGTCCCGGCGGCAGATTCGCTCGGTCCACGTCCTGAGCGGCCGGGTCGACGCGCCAAACCCACGGTCCGGCAATCGTGAAAACGCCGAGCGCGGCGAGGAGGTACAGCGAGCCCACGGCGCGCCGGTTCTTCTTGAGCCGGCGCCACGCGTCCTGCCAGTAGGACTGCGAGGGACGCGCGATGCTCTGTCCCGAACGGCCCGCGGTGACGCGCTCGAAGTCTGCGGGTCCGAAGCGTTTGGGCAAAGTGCTCATCGTTGCGGCTGCGCCCTCATTCGAGCGTGACCCGCGGATCGATGAAAACGTATACGACGTTGACGAGGATGACCATGAGGACCAGAAACGCGCCGTAGAAAACGGTCGTGCCCATGATGACGGTGTAGTCGAGCTGCTGCACGGCCTCCACGAAGTAGCGCCCGAGCCCCGGTATCGCGAACACGAGCTCGACGACGAAGCCGCCCGTCGTAATGGCCGCGACGGCCGGGCCGAGCACCGTCACGACGGGCAACACGGCGTTGCGCAGCTCGTGCTTGACGAAGATGCGGCCCGGCGGCAGACCCTTGGCCCGCGCCGTGCGGATGAAGTCCGAGCTCGTGATCTCGAGCATCGAGGCGCGCATAAGCCGCGTCAGATAGGCCATCGTGCCGAGCCCGAGCACGATCGATGGCACGATCATGTGCCGCAGGGAGCCCCATCCCGCGACGGGCAGCAGCGGCCGGCCGAAGGCCGAGTTCACGTCCACGAGCGCGAGCTGCGCGAGTCCCGCCACGACGAAGCTCGGCACCGAGATGCCGAGGATGACGAGCACCATGATCAGCGTGTCGGGCAGCCGATTGCGGAACACCGCCGTGAGCGCACCCCAGACGACGCCGCCGACGCCCGCGAACACGAGCGCGAGCACGCCGAGGGTCGCCGAAACGGGGAAGTGCTCGCGGATGATGTCGTCGACGCGCCGGTTCTGCTGCGTGTAGGAAATGCCGAAATCCCCGTGCAGCATCGCGCCCATGTAGATGAGATATTGCTGCAGCACGGGTTTGTCGAGGCCGTAGCGGGCCACGAGGTTGGCCCGAACTTGCGCGTTCTGCAGATGCTCGCTGCTCAGGGGGTCGCCCGGGACAGCGTGCATGGCCGCGAACGTCGCCGTCGCAATGAACCAGACGGTCACTGCGCCCTGGAGCAGACGTTTGAGTATGTAGCGCAGCATCAGGGATTGCGGTCGAGGTAGGCGCGCGCGTAGTCGCGCTCCGGCCCGATCGCGTTGTGCACGACGCCCTTGAGCCGCGGGTTCTGCACGTACATTTCGCCGCCCTCGAAGTTCGTGATGATCACGACGTCGTCCGCGAGCATGCGCTGAATCTCGGCGAAGGCGGCCATGCGGACGTGAGGGTCCAGGGAGCGCTGGGCGATGCGCACCTGCGCGTCGAGGCTCGGGTTGCGGTACTCGGCGTGATTGTTCTGGTTCCACGATGCAAACAGGTCCGCGAACGTCAACGGATCGTTATAGTCGGGGAGCCAGCCCGTGAACACGATGTCGAAGTCGCCGGCCTGGGCTTTGGCCAGCCGCTGCTTGAAGATCTGCTTGTCGATTCGGACCGTGAGCCCGAGCTTGCGCATGTAGAGATCCTGAAGGTATTGGGAAACCTTCTGGGAGGTGTCCGTGTCGTCCGTGAGCAATACGAGCGGCGGGAAGCGCGCGAGACCGAGTTCCTGCCTCGCCCTCTCGAGCTCCGCGCGCGCCGCTGCGAAGTCGGGCCGGACCTTGGCCGGCGGATGCTCCTCCTCGAACAAGCCGTGCTCGCCGCGTAGCCAGGACGGAAACAACGAGTCGGCCGGCGTGTAGGCCGGCGTCTCGAGCACCTTGTTCACGAGCTCGGCATTGTCGTTGACGAGCTGCAGGGCCTTGCGAAAGTGATAGTTGCTCGTGAGCCGTCCCGGGCGCTCGTTCAACTCCTGAAACCAGACGCTGCCGTCCGAGAAGTGGCCGACGGGCCAGCGGTACCTGAGTGCCTGCTCGAGCGAGTCCGTAGCCAGCCGCTCGGCCGACGCGATGTCGCCGTCCCGGTAAAGGTTGAGGATCGCCGTGCTGTCGGTCGTGATGTACGGCACGTTGACGACGTCGAGCTTGACGGCTTCGCGGTTCCAGTAATCGAGGTTTTTCTCGAGCCTTAAGCTCGCCCCGTGCACCCAGCTCGTCAGCGCGAACGGCCCGTCGTAGAGCAGCTTGTCGGCGTCGGCCCCATAGCGCCCCTGACAGCTGCGATAGAAGTCCTCGCGCACGGGCAGGTAGGTCTGAAAGGCCACGAGCTTGTCGAAGTACCCGATCGGGTTTTCGAACTCCACCTCGAGCTTGCGGTCGCCGACCGCGTGAACGCCGAGCGCCTCGGGCGGCATCTTGCCCTCGTTGACGGCCTCGCCGTTCTTCACTGCATACATGAGGAAGGCGTAGGGGGAAGCGTTCGCGGGCTCGACGACCTTGCGCCAGGCGAAGACGAAATCTTGCGCGGTGACGGGGCGGCCGTCGCTCCAGCGCGCGTCGGGCCTCAAGTCGAACTCCGCGCTGTCGGGCCCGATGCGCCACTTGTACGCCACGCCCGCGACGAGCCCGCCATGGGCGTCGTAGCGCAGCAGGCCCTCCATGACATTGCCGAGCACGATGCCGCTGATCGTGTCCTGCGTCCGCGTGCTGTCGAGCTGCGGCGGCTCCGCGCGCAGCATGGTCGAGATCGCGTTCTTCTCGAAGTTCACGCCGCCGAGATGCGAGGCGCCCGAGCCCGTCAGCGACGCAGCCCATGCGAGCGCGGCCATGAGCGCGCCGAACCCGCCGCTGCCGAGAACGGCGAGCCACAGCATCTGCTTCACGGCAGCACGGCTCGGTGCATCGCGGTTCGCATTGCGGGCCCTGGCCAAATCGAGGTTCCGTCGTAAGCCGAAGACGGCGAAGGAGGCGAGTAAATCGTACGCCGGCCGGGCTGTCCAATGACGCAGGCCGGCCCCGACCCCGGCGGACGCGGGCCCCGATGTCCGACTGCCGCGCGGGCGCGAAGATCCGCCCGCCCACGCAGTTGCGGCTTGCGTTTGGGTCGACTCGCCGAAACGTAAGCCGGTTCACACTCCGCGCCGCCCGCGCGCCGTTTCGCGCGGCAATTGAGAACTCCCTCTCAGCCGTCCGCGCGGTTCATCGTTAAGTTCACTGCCCGCTCCGCCCGGGCCGTAGGCCCGCGGCGGCCCGGCGCGCTCGAGCGGTTTCGAGCGCGGCCGGAGCCGGGCCGCTCGGCGGCCCGGCCCTCAGAAGGTCGAGGACATGCTGTCTGCGTTTGGAAGGACCCGCCGAGCCGAAGGCCGATTGGCCCGAAAGGCATCGCCCGAAAAGCTCGCAGAGGCGGGCGAAGCCGTGGATGGGCGCCTCGCCCTTTTCCGGATCGCCTTCTGCGGCCCGGGGCCGCGCCGGCCGCCCAAGGGGCGGCTCGAGACCGCCGCGCTCGTGACCGTCGCCCTGCTCGTCATCTACGGCTACGCCCGCTGGCAGCTCGCCGACCTCGTCGCCGAGGCCGCTCGGCTCGACGCGCGCGAGCAGGCGTTCGCCATGCAGGTCGCGGAGCTCGTCTCCGGCGCAGCCGGGAGCGCCGGCTCGCAGCCCGGGGTCGAGGTCGACCGCAGGGACGCGGCTGCGAAGGGGGCGCGCCGGGAACCGGCGCCATGAAAGGCGGACCGGCGCAGCATGCCTTCACGCTGAACGAGCTCGTGGTCGCGGTCGCGACTCTCGCAATCTTGGGGGCATTTGCGGTGCCGAGGTTCGTATCGCTCGAGAGGCAAGCGCGCGTCGCCGCCACGAAGACGCTGGCGGGAAGCGTGCGCTCTTCGGCCGCGCTGGTACACGCCCTGTGGCTCGCGGGCGGCGAGACGAGCCTGGTCTCGCTCGACGGGCGGTCCGTCGGGGTGACGGCGGACGGTTATCCTTCGGCGGCGGACATCGGCAGGGCGCTGCAGGACGCTGCAGGTTTCACGTTCGCCACGATTGACACGTCCGACACGTCCGAGACCGCCGACACTCGCGAGGGGTCCAAGCCTTCCGGCACCTCGCGCGCCACAGCGGTCTGGACGAAGGACGACGCGCGCGATGCCGCCCACTGCCGCGTGACGTACACGCCGATTGCCGGGAGCTCTCCGACGATCGCCGTCCCGACGAGCGGCTGCTGATTCGACTTCGCGGCTCCGGGCGCCGCGGCGCTCAGCTCGCGCGCGGCACGAAGGCCGCCGGCGCGGACGCCGGTTCCGGATCTCTGCCGTTCGTGAAGACCTTGGTCGCGAGCGCGATCATGCCCGCGACGTCGCTGAGATTGGCGGGCACGACGAGCGTGTTTGCGCTCTTGGCGAGCTGGCCGAACTGCTGGACGTAGTCCTCGGCGACGCGCAGCTGCATGGCCTCGAGGCCGCCATCGGCGCTCACGGCCTCGGCGACCATTCTCAGGCCCTCGGCCGTGGCACGGGCGACGGCGAGGATCGCCTCGGCCTCGCCCGCGGCCTCGTTGATCTGCTGCTGCTTCGCGGCCTCCGAGGCTTTGATGACGCGCTGCTTCTCGCCCTCGGCCTGATTGATCTTCGCGTCCCGGTCACCCTCGGAGTTGAGAATGACGGCGCGCTTTTCCCGTTCGGCCCGCATCTGCTTTTCCATGGCCTGCAGAACGTCGTGCGGCGGATTGATGTTCTTGATCTCGTAGCGCAGCACCTTGACGCCCCAGGGATCGGTAGCCTTGTCGAGCTCGCTGACCACGTTCGCGTTGATCGTCGCGCGCTCCTCGAAAGTGCGATCGAGATCGATCTTGCCGATCTCGCTGCGCAGCGTCGTCTGCGCAAGCTGCGAAATCGCAAACCCGTAGTCCGAGATTCCATAGGATGCGCGGCTCGGCTCGAGCACCTGCAAATAGAGCACGCCGTCGATGCCGACCTGTACGTTGTCCTTCGTGATGCAGACCTGCTCCGGAATGTCCACGGCCTGCTCCTTGAGGCTGTGTTTGTAGGCGATGCGCTCGACGAACGGAATCAGGATGTGGAAGCCGGCCGAAATCGTGCGGCTGTACTTGCCCAGCATCTCTACGATGTAGGCGCTTTGCTGCGGTACGACCACGGCCGTTTTCGCTATGACGACGATCGCGAGGATCGCGATTGCGAGAACGACGAAGAACAAGGTCTGATTCATGTGCCCCCCTTCCGTTTGCCGCCTCGCTACTCTTCGGCCGCTTGGATGGCCGCGACGGCGACGGCGGCCACGCCGAGCGTGAGGCCGTCCACGCTTTCGATCCGCGCGGCGGCGCCGGCTTCGATCGCGACGCCGCCAACGTTGACGGCCGTCCACGTCGTCCCCCGGTATTCGGCACGGCAGCTCTTGCCCGGCGCGAGCGGCTCGGGAATCGAGAGCGAGCGGCCGACGTCCCCGTGCACGACGCCGAGCGGCCGGTTGCGCAGCTTGTCGTACAACTGGCGGCGCACCGTGAGCATAGTGAGGATCGAGAGCGCCGCAAAGCTCAGCCATTGGAGCCAGACGGGGATATCGAGCCCGACGGCGTCGCCGACGCCGACGACGATGGCCGCGATTCCGATGAAGACGAGATAAAACTGCGCGTCGACTGCGAACAGCTCGGCGCCGAGCAGCAAGGCGCCGATGATGATCCAACCCCACCAAGGCATGGCGGTCCCCCCGGGCCCGGATAGCGGGATTATCTCGACGGCGCCCGTGGAAGTCACGCGCGGGCGCAAAGTCGAGCTTGGCCCGGAAACTAATCGCCGCCCGGAAATCCGAGCTGGCGCCACGCTTCATACAGCGCGACGGCCGCCGCGTTCGAGAGGTTCAGACTGCGGTTGCCGGGCCGCAAGGGAATTCTGAGCCGCGCGCGCTCTGGAAGGGACTCGAGCACTTCGAGGGGCAGGCCGCGCGTCTCCGGCCCGAGCAGCAAAGCGTCGCCGTCCGCGAAGCGCGCGTCGTAAAGGGAGCGCCGCGCCCGGGTAGTCAGTGCAAACAGCCTTTCGGCATCGACTTCGGCGAGACACGCGGCGAGGTCCGGGTGCTCCACGACGGTCGCGAGCTCGTGATAGTCGAGGCCCGCGCGCCGCAATTGGCGCGCGTCCATGCTGAACCCGAGCGGATGGACAAGGTGCAGGACGGCGCCGACGTTGGCGCAGAGACGGATCACATTGCCGGTGTTCGGGGGGATCTCCGGCTGGTAGAGAATCAGGTGCAGCATCCGGCGGAATCGTAGTGTTCCGAATCACGGCTGTCACTCGGCGGCAAGGCGCGGCGGCTTCGTCGCGGGCCCGGTGGAGTTCGTTCGGGGCCTCGCGGATAATTCCGGTCATGCCGCAAGACCACGTCTCGAATCCGCTTGCCGTCGACTTTTGCGGGCTCAGGCTCGCCTCGCCGATCGTGCTTCTCTCGGGCTGCGTCGGCTTCGGCGAGGAGTACACGCGCGTCGAAGGCTTCTCGAACACCGACGTCGGTGCCATCGTGCTCAAAGGCACGACGCTCAAGCCGCGTCTCGGCAATCCGCCTCACCGCGTCTGGGAGACGCCCGGCGGCATGCTGAACGCCATCGGCCTGCAGAATCCGGGCGTCGATTACGTCGTGCGCGAGATCCTGCCCACGCTCGACTTCGGCGAGACGCGTTTCATCGCCAACGTATGCGGCTCGACGATCGAGGAGTACGCGGAGGTAGCCCGGCGCTTCGACGACTCCCCCATAGACGCTATGGAGATCAACATCTCCTGCCCCAACGTGAAGGAGGGCGGCGTCGCTTTCGGCAATTACCCCGAGATGTCCGCGCGCGTCGTCGAGGCCTGCCGCGTCGTCACGCGCAAGCCGCTCATCACGAAGCTGTCTCCGAATCAGACGGACATCGCGGCAAATGCCCGGGCGTGCATCGAGGCCGGCAGCGACGGCCTCTCGGCGATCAATACCCTCATGGGCATGGCCGTGGACGTGGAGACGCGGCGGCCCATCATCGGCAACGTCCAGGCTGGGCTTTCGGGGCCCGCGATTCGGCCCCTCGCACTGCTCAAGCTGCATCAGGTCTACGCGGTCGCGGCTCGGCACGGCGTCCCGATCATCGGTCAGGGCGGCGTCGAAACGGCCGAGGATGCGCTCGAGTTCGTGCTCACGGGCGCGCGGGCCGTCGGCCTCGGCACGGCCTTGTTCTATGAGCCGATGGCCGCCAAGACGGTCAACGCGGGCCTGCGCGAGTATCTCGTGCGGCACGGCGTCGAGCGTCTCGAGTCACTCGTCGGCGGGCTCGATACCGGCCGGGCCATGGACATGCCGGCCGGCGGCTGATCAGCGCATGTGGAGCTCGATGACGTCCCGGTCGGCGACCGGATGCTCGGGTCCGACCTGCTGGCCGTCGAAGACGCCTTCTCCCCAGGCGCGCGCGTACTTCAGGGACTCGGCGAGGTCCTTGTGGATGAGCCGCGCGACGTCGAGCACCGTCGCGTTGCGCCTCACCGTGAACGGCCGGTGCATATCGGGCGGCCTGCCGGGCGCCTTG
The DNA here is from genome assembly GCA_963702105.1 of uncultured Gammaproteobacteria bacterium. GTDB lineage: Bacteria > Pseudomonadota > Gammaproteobacteria > Steroidobacterales > Rariloculaceae > ZC4RG20. The sequence continues at coordinate 4,901,220 of OY969712.1, read as the reverse complement.
GTGTAGACGCGTACGATGCCGAGTCCGCAAAACAGGAACGGCGCGATCCGCTCGAGTCCTGCGCCGGTCTCCGCGGACACGGGCATGACCTGGAAATCGATGCCGGCGAGTTCCTCGAGGACCTCGAGGTCGGCGGGATCGAAGCCGAGGTCGCTCTTGTTCGCGACGAGCAGGGTGGGCAGGCGGATGCGGAACGGGTCGAGCGCCGGGTCCGTCCCTTCGGCAGGGTCGGGTTCCGCATCGGTGCCGTCGGCAGCCGCGAGCCGGCCGGACTCGGACGCCGGCGGCTCGGGTGCGCCCGCCGGCCAGGCGGCCGTCAGCGTCACGCGGCGCTCGTCGAGCTGCGCCAGCACGGCCGCGACCTGCCCGGCGCAGTCGGGGTCCGCCACGTCCACGACGAACATTGCGCCATCGGCGCGCTGCAGCGCGTTGACGAACCAGCTGTCGATGTAATCGGCCGTTATCGGCGGCAGATCGACGAGCTGAAAGTGGATGTCCTCGAACGCGAGCATGCCCGGCAGCGGCTCGTGCGTCGCGTGCGGGTACGGTCCGACGGCTGACCGGGAGCCCGTGAGCCGCGCGTGCAGCATCGACTTGCCGGAGTTCGGCGGACCGAGCAGCGCGATCTGGGCGGCGCCCTCGGGCCGCACCGAGTGCACGGGGCCCGTGCGGGCCGCCCCCTTCTTCGGCCCCGCGAGCTCGTCGCCGAGCTGCTTGATCCGGCTCTTGATGTCCGCCTGCAGGTGCTCGGTGCCCTTGTGCTTCGGAATCGTGCGCAGCATCTCGCGCAGCTGCGCCAGGCGCTCGCGGTCGTCCTCGGCGGCTCGGTAGGCCTGCTCGGCGCGCTTGTAGTCCGGTGTAAGGTTGGCGGGCACGGCACGCTCGATTATGGCAAAAAAGGCGTCAGACCCCTTTTTTTCACCGCGCCGCTCGTGTATCAGGACTCCCGCCGACCCGCGACAGGACCCGCGCCCTTGAAAATCCACCCCTCCGCCGTCGTCTCTCCCGAAGCCGAGATCGCGCCCGACGCCGAAATCGGGCCGCACTGCGTGATCACGGGCCGCGTCACGATCGGCGAAGGCACGGTCGTCGAGGCCCACGCGCGGATCGGCAGCCGCTTCGGCGAAGTCGCCGTCGGGGCGCGCAACTACATTCAAGGCGGCGCCTCTCTCGGCGGCCCGCCGCAGGACCTCGGTTACGCCGGCGGCTTCCGGGGCCGGCTCGAACTCGGCGACGACAACCGCATCGGCGAATTCGCGACGCTGAGCCTCGGCACCGAGAAAGGAGGCGGCATCACGCGCGTCGGCGACCGCAACCTGCTCATGGCGTACGTTCATGTCGGGCACGATTGCCTGCTCGGCCACGACGTGATCCTCACCAATGCGTGTCAGCTGGCCGGCCATGTCGTCGTCGAGGATCGTGCGCTCGTGAGCGGCCATACCGGCGTCGTGCAGTTCGTGCGGCTCGGCACCTGCTCGTTTCTCGTCGCGGGCGCGTTCGCGAACAAGGACATCCCGCCGTACACGGTCGCGGAGGGCCATTGGGCCACGCTGCGGGCGGCGAACAAGGTCGGCCTGCGCCGGGCGGGCTACGATGCGAGCGAGCGCACCAAAATAGAGCACGCCGTCCGGCTCCTCCTGGATCGGCGCGCGACCGTCGATGAAGCCGCGCAGCGCATGCGCGAGGAATGCCTGCCGAGCCGGGCCGTGGAGCACCTCGTCGGCTTCCTCGAGAACGTCGCGCAAGGGCATCGCGCGCCGATGAGCACGCTGCGCACGGCCGTCGTCGGGGTCGGCTATCTCGGCCGCTTCCACGCCGAGAAATACGCCGCTCTGCCGAATGTCGAGCTCGTCGCCGTCTGCGACATCAAGGAGCCGGAAGGACGCGCATTGGCCGGGAAAGTCGGCGCGCGTTTCGTCGCCGACTACCGCGAGCTCGCGGGTGCCGTCGACGCAGTCACGATCGCCGCGCCGACGCCGGCCCACTTCGAGCTGGCCCGATTCTTCTTGGAGCGCGGCGTTCACGTGCTCGTGGAGAAGCCCATGACGCAGACGGCGGCCGAGGCCCGCGCCCTGACGGAGCTCGCCGAGCGCCGGAACCTCAAGCTGCAGGTCGGCCACGTCGAGCGCTTCAACCCCGCGCTGCTCTCCGTGCGCGAGCACCTGCGCGACGTGCAGTTCATCGAGTGCCACCGGCTCGCGCCGTTCAAACCGCGCGGCGCGGATGTCAACGTCGTGCTCGACCTCATGATCCACGACCTCGACGTGGTGCTCTCGCTCGTGGATGCGGCCCCCGAAAGCGTCTCGGCCGTCGGCACGCGCGTGCTCACCGAAACGTTCGACATCGCGAACGCGCGGGTCGAATTCGACTCGGGCGCGATCGCGAACCTCACGGCCTCCCGTGTTTCTACCGCCGCGCAGCGCAAGTTCCGGGTCTTCGAGCAGAACCAGTACGTCTCGATCGACTTCGGCGAAGGAGAAGTGCAGCGCGTCGTCAGCGAAGGACCTTGGCGCGAGGGGCAGCCGCCGCTGCGCATCGAGCGCTGGAGCCTCGACAAGGGCGACGCCCTCAAGGCCGAAACCGAGGCCTTCGTGCAGGCCGTGCTCGAGGACACACCATGCCGAGTCTCCGGGCGCGACGGCCAGGCGGCGCTGGAGCTCGCGGAGGCCATCGTCACGGACATCGAGCGGCGTTCCCGGCGCGGCAGGTGACGGCGGGGCCCCTACACGCGATCTTCGAGCCCGAGCTCCTTGATCTTGCGCGTCAGCGTGTTTCGCCCCCACCCGAGCAGCTTCGCGGCCTCGAGCCGCTTGCCGCGTGCGCTGCGCAGAGCCGTGACGATGAGCGTGCGCTCGAAGGCGGGCAGCGCCTCGCTGAGCAGCGGGTGATCGGCGCCCGCGGCCAGTTGGCCTTCGGCCCACTGCGCGAGCTCGGCCGTCCAGTCCGCGCTCGGCTGCGAGGCCAGGCCGCCGAGCTCGCGGGGCAGATCCTGGGCGACGATCTCGCGGCCGGCAGCCGTCACGGTCAGCCGCCGGCAGATGTTCACGAGCTCGCGCACGTTGCCCGGCCAGTCGTAGCGCATGAGCAGCTCGACGGCCTGCGGGCTCAGGGTCTTCGGCGCGACACCGAGCTCGTTGGCGGCACGCTCCAGGTAAAAGCGCGCGAGCTCGGGAATGTCTTCGCGGCGCTGGCGCAGGGGCGGCACCTCGATACGCATGACGTTGAGCCGGTGATACAGATCTTCTCGGAAGCGGCCCGCCGCGACGGCTTGCCCGAGATCCTGGTGCGTGGCCGCGATGACGCGGACGTCGACGCGGATCGGCGTCTGACCGCCGACGCGGAAGAACTCGCTCTCGGCGAGCACGCGCAACAGGCGCGTCTGCAGCGCGGCGGACATGTCGCCGATCTCGTCGAGAAACAGCGTGCCCCCGTTGGCCTGCTCGAAACGCCCGATACGCCGCTCCGTCGCCCCCGTGAAGGCGCCCTTCTCGTGGCCGAAGAGCTCGGACTCGAGCAGCTCGGCCGCGATCGCCGAGGTATTGAGCGCCACGAAGGGCTCGCCGGCGCGCGGCGAATTGTCGTGCAGGGCCCGCGCGACGAGCTCTTTGCCCGTGCCGGATTCCCCCGTGATCAGCACCGTCATGCTGGATCGGGAAAGGCGTCCGATGGCCTTGAAGACCTCCTGCATGGCCGGCGCCTGGCCGATGATCTTGGGCGTCTTGGCCTGTTTCGGCTCGGGGCTCGCGTGGCGCCCGCTGTGCCGTGCCGCCCGCGAGACGAGCTCCATGGCCTCGTCGATGTCGAACGGCTTCGGCAGGTACTCGAACGCGCCGCTCTGGTAGGCCGAGACCGCGCTGTCGAGGTCGGAGTGCGCGGTGATGACGATGACGGGAATGTCGGGATCCGCCTGGCCGACGCGCTCCATGAGCTCGAGCCCGCTCATGTCCGGCATGCGGATATCGGTTACGAGCACGTCGGGCTTGTCGCGCTCGAGGGCACCGAGCAGCGCGCGACCGGATTCGAAGCAGCGCGGAAACATGTGCGCCTGGCGCAGTGCCTGCTCGAGCACCCAGCGCACCGACTCGTCGTCGTCGACGACCCAGACCGAAAGCCCCGGAGTCGTCATACGGTTCCTCCCTGCGAATTTTCCGAAGCGCGGTTGTCACGGCCATTGCCGCCGTCGATCGGCAGGCGCATCTGAAACGCGGTCCGCCCCGGCTTGCTCGTGAATTCGATGAGACCGCCGTTGCGGCTCACGAGGTCCTGCGCGATCGTGAGGCCGAGGCCCGTGCCCGTCGGCCGGCCCGTGACGAGCGGATAGAAGATCGTCTCCTGCAGCTCTTCCGGAATCCCCGGCCCCGAGTCCTCGACCTCGACCGAGAGGACAAGCCGGTGAAACTCGCCGCCGATCGTATAGTTCGACAATGCACGCGTCCTGAAAACGATGCGCCCCTCCTCGCCCACGGCCTGCAGCGCGTTCTGCGCGAGATTCAGAAAGGCCTGAATCATCTGCCCGCGATCGATCGTGATGGGCGGCAGGCTCGGATCGTAGTCGCGCAGCAGCTGGACCCCCGGCGGCTTCTCGGCCGAGATCAGGCTCGCGACGTGCTCGGTGATCTGGTGAACGTTGACGGTCTCGGGCGAAGGGCGGCCGCCCGCCTTGAGAATCCCGTCTACGAGCGCGGCGAGGCGGTCGGCTTCGTCGATGATCACGCGCGTGTAGGCCTTGAGCTCCGGCTTCGGCAGCTGGCGCTCGAGCAGCTGAGCGGCGCCGCGCAGCCCTCCGAGCGGGTTCTTCACCTCGTGAGCCAGCTGGCGGATGATGCGCCGCGACAGTCGCTGCTGCGCCAACAGCTCCGACTCACGGCGCAGCTTTCGGTCGCGCTCAGTATCGGCGAGCTCGAGCAGCAGGCCGGGACCGCTGTCGAGCGGCGCGGCGCGGCAGTCGACGATGAGCTCCCGCTCGCCGAAACGCGCGGCGAATTCGCGCAGGCTGAACGTGAGGCCGCTCTCGATTACCCGGAGGCAGAGGGTCAGCAGCTCCTGGGGCGGATGCACGATGTCGGCGAGGGGTCGGCCGACCGTCTGGCGCGCACTGAACCCCAGCAGGTTCTCGGCGGCCGAGTTCAGGAAGGTGATGTCGAGCCGCTCATCCAGCGCGACGACCGCCGTCGTCAACGCCTGGAGAAGGTCCGAGGGGTCCGGCGCGGAACCTCGCCCGCGCGCGCGCTGGCCGCCGGGAGCGCCCGAGCCGCCCGAGCCCGGCGCGCCGCCCGAGTGGCTCGAACCGCTTCCGTGGCGGCCGCCCGGGCCCGCGCTGCGCGGCGCCCGCGTCAGCCCCGAGGGGCTGCCCGGTGTTGCACCGCCGGGGGCGTGTGATTGTTCGGATTCAGGACGCTGGTCTGCTGGACCGTGAACTGAACGCTCCCTGACCGCGCTACGTCCTGCCCTTCCGGGCTCACGACCACCACCTGCAGCGTGTGCACGCCTCGGTAAACGTTCGGCACGGTGAACTGCGTCGCCGTCGCTCCGACGTTCACCCTCGTTCCGTCGAGGAACACGTCCACATGCTGCCCCGGACGCAGGGGCGGCTCGACCGTCACCTGGACCGTCAGCGTCGCGCCGATATTCCAGAGCGTTTCGTTCGGCTCGGGCTTCACGAGGGCGACGTGTTGGCCGCTCTGCGTCTGCGCTGCCTGACCCGCCTCGGACCCGCCCGGCGGCGCCGCGGCCGGCGCCGCCTGCTGCGTCTCGGGCGTCTTCAAGGCCGGCACGGTCGGCACGCCCGTCAGCTCGATGCGCTGGGCGCCCGGAACCGGATGATCGGTGTAATGCGGTACTCCGTTCTCGTCGACCCACTTCCACACCGGGACGGCCCCGGCCGTACCGGCGGCAAGCAGAGTCAGCAGGATCAGCCACTTTTGCATGCTCCAAAGCTTACCGCCATGTCAAGGTTCGGGCCACCGAAAGGGCGGGATTTTGAGAACCCCGCCGCTTTCGGCGCGCTTTGACAAAATGCGTTGAGCCTAGAGGCTGTAGTAGAGCTCGAACTCGACCGGGTGGGTCTGGATTTGGACGCGCTGAATCTCCTGCGTCTTGAGCTGAATGTACCCGTCGATGAGCTCGTCGCTGAACACGTCCCCCTTCTTGAGGAAGGCGCGGTCCCGATCGAGAGCGTCGAGCGCCTGCTGCAGCGAGAAGCAGACCGTCGGGATCTTCTTCTCCTCCTCCGGCGGCAGGTCGTACAGATCCTTGTCCATGGGGTCGCCAGGGTGGATCTTGTTCTGAATGCCGTCGAGGCCGGCCATCATCATGGCCGTGAACGCGAGATACGGATTCGCCGTGCTGTCCGGGAAACGCACCTCGATGCGCCGCGCCTTGGGATTCGCGACGTACGGGATGCGGATCGAGGCCGAACGATTGCGCGCCGAGTAGGCGATCAGCGTCGGCGCCTCGAAGTGCTTGACGAGCCGCTTGTAGCTGTTCGTGGACGCGTTCGTGAAGGCATTCAGCGCATGCGCGTGCTTGATGATCCCGCCGATGTAATAGAGCGCGAGCTCCGAGAGGCCGCCGTAGCTGTCGCCCGTGAAAAGGTTCTTGCCGTCCTTCGCGAGCGACTGATGCACATGCATGCCGTTGCCGTTGTCCCCGACGAGGGGCTTCGGCATGAAGGTGGCCGTCTTGCCGTAGCTGTGCGCCACGTTGAGCACGACGTACTTGAGGATCTGCACCTGGTCGGCCTTGCGCACGAGGGTGTCGAACCTCACGCCGATTTCGCCCTGGCCGGCCGTCGCGACCTCGTGATGGTGCACTTCGGGCGAGAGCCCCATCTCCTCGAGCGCGAGACACATGGCCGAGCGCATGTCGTGCAGCGAGTCGACCGGCGGAACGGGGAAGTAGCCGCCTTTGACGCCGGGGCGGTGGCCCACGTTACCCTCGGTGATCTCCTTGCCGGACTGCCAGGCGCCTTCGATCGACTCGATCGCATAGAACGCGCCCTGCATGGCCACGGACCAGCGGACGTTGTCGAAGATGAAGAACTCGTTCTCGGGACCGAAAAAGGCCGTGTCGGCGATCCCCGTGGACTTGAGGTAGGCCTCCGCGCGGCGGGCGGCCGAGCGCGGATCGCGCGAATAACCCTGCATCGTGGCCGGCTCGATCACGTCGCAGTGAATGTTCAGGGTCGGCTCCTCGGTGAACGGATCGAGGACGGCCGTGGCGGTATCGGGCATGAGGATCATGTCGGATTCGTTGATGCCCTTCCAGCCGGCAATCGACGAGCCGTCGAACATCTTGCCGTCCTCGAAGAAGCCGTCATCGACCGTGCCGGCCGGCACGGTCACGTGCTGTTCCTTCCCCCGCGTGTCCGTCAGCCGCAAATCGACGAACTTGACGCCTTTTTCTTTGATCAGCTTTAGAACCTCGGCTGGCGACATGTTTTCCTCCATTTTTCGGTATGAGTCGCTGGAATCGGATGCCGGCGCTTGGGGCGGCCGGGCGAGCTGCGCTGTTTTGGAGCCGCTGGATGTGCACTAAGTGTGCCACGCGCCAGAATGGCCTTAACCCTCTGATAAGGCAGGAAATGATGGCGCGGGGGTAAGGTGGGCCGTGCGCGCTTGTGGTGCACCCGGCTCGTATGATGCACCTTTCGGGTGCATTTGCACAGGCAGCTCGGGCCGCCGCGGGGCAATTCGGGGCCGCCCTGAGCGCCCGCCCGGACATCGCGGCCGCGCGGGGCCCGGGGCGGGCGCTATACTTTCCCGCTTTGCCCGCCTCATGGAGAGGACCATGGTATCGATGGAAAAAATAGTGTCGCTGGCCAAGCGCCGCGGCTTCATCTTTCCGTCCAGCGAAATCTACGGCGGCCTCAACGGCGCCTGGGATTACGGTCCGCTCGGCGTGGAGTTCAAGCGCAACATCAAGGGCGCGTGGTGGGAGGACATGATCGCCCACCACGACGAAACGCGCGCCCCGGCCGGTGCGCCCGGGACCTACTCGATGGTCGGCCTCGACTCGGCGCTGCTCATGAACCCGCGCGTCTGGGAGGCCAGCGGGCATGTCGGCGGATTCAACGATCCCATGGTGGACTGCCGCGAGACGCGCAACCGCTACCGGGCCGACCAGCTCGTCGTGTTCAGGCTCGCGTTCGAGGCGGAGGGGCAGTGGCTCGTCTTCGAGGACCTGCTGTTCGCCTCGCCGGGCGAGTTCGGCAAGAGCCCCGACGAGGAGCTCGTGGCGCCGCATCGCAAGCGCATCGCCGCGCTCGCGAAGCAGCACGCGGGGCGGGCGATGCGGCTCGAGCCCGTGGAGAACGCGCTGACCGACGACGGCCTGCGCGCCCGTACGCTCGCACCCGGCGCCGGCGAGCCCGGCACGCTCACGGCTCCGCGGGCTTTCAATCTCATGTTCAAGACCTACGTCGGCGCGCTCGAAGACAGCTCGAGCATCGCCTACCTTCGGCCGGAGACGGCCCAGGGCATCTTCGTGAACTTCCGCAACGTCTGCGACACGTCCCGCGTGCGCCTGCCCTTCGGCATCGGCCAGGTCGGCAAGTCGTTCCGCAACGAGATCAACCCGCGCAACTTCACGTTCCGCAGCCGGGAATTCGAGCAGATGGAGATCGAGTTCTTCTGCCGCCCGGGGGAGGCGGCGGATTGGTACCGCTATTGGCGCGATCGCCGCTACGCCTGGTACCTCGCGCTCGGTCTGCGCGCGGAGAACTTGACGCTGCGCGAGCACGAGGCCTCCGAGCTCGCCCACTACGCGGCGGGCTGTGCGGACGTCGAGTACCGTTTCCCTTTCGGCCAGAGCGAGCTCGAGGGCATCGCGAACCGCGCCGACTACGACCTTCGCCAGCACATGGAATGGAGCGGCAAGGATCTGCGTTACGTGGACGAGCTCGAGGCGGACCCCGAGCGGCGCAAGTTCGTGCCGCACGTCATCGAGCCGTCTGCGGGCGCCGACCGCGCGGCCCTGGCCTTTCTGTGCGACGCCTACGAGGAGGACGAGGTCGGGGGCGAGGCGCGTACCGTGCTGAAGCTGCACCCGCGGCTCGCGCCCATCAAGGCGGCGGTCTTTCCGCTCGTCAAGAAGGACGGCATGCCGGAGGCGGCGCTCGACATCTATCGCTCGCTGCGTAAGCGCTACAACGCCTACTACGACGAGAAGGGTGCGATCGGCCGGCGTTACCGCCGTCAGGACGAAGCAGGTACACCGTTTTGCATCACCGTGGACGGCGAGACGCTCAGCGATGGGACGGTGACGGTGCGCGAGCGCGACAGCTGCGCGCAGTCCCGGGTGGCGACCGGCGAGCTCGAGGGGTTTCTCGCCGAGCGCATCGAGGCTTAAGGCTCCGGCCGCGCCGGCGTGACATCGATGCATCGGCTCGTGATACTCGACCGCGACGGCGTCATCAACGAGGACTCGGCCGACTACGTGAAGGCGGCGGAAGAATGGCGGCCGCTGCCGGGCAGCCTCGCCGCGATTGCGGACCTGACGCGCGCGGGGTTCGAGGTCGTGGTTGCGACGAATCAGTCGGGCGTCGGGCGCGGGCTGTTCGATGCGGCCGAGCTCGAGCGGATCCACGCGCGCATGCGCGACGCGGTACGCGATGCCGGCGGCAGCCTCGCGGGGATTTACTATTGCCCGCACCGCCCCGAGGACGCATGCACCTGCCGCAAGCCGCTGCCGGGGCTGCTCGAGCGCATCGGGGCGGATTTCGGCCGTCGCCTCGAAGGCGTTCCGCTCGTCGGCGACAAGCTGTCGGACGTGCTCGCCGCCGAGGCGGTCGGGGCCCGCCCGATCTGCGTGCGCACCGGGCTACATGGCGAGGAATGCGATGCGGCCGCGGCGCGCGGTATCGAGGTTTATGCAGACCTGCGGGAGGCCGCGAACGTCCTGTTGGCCGAATGAAGGAGGTTTCCGTGCGTCAGCGAATCGCCTCGCTGCTGTTCACGTTCTATTTGTTCGTTTCCGTACCTATCTACGGTAGCTTTGTGCTGTTGACCGGGTGGTGGAGCCACGCCGTCGCCTATCGCACCGTTTCGTGGTGGGTCGATTCCGTGCTCTACCTATTGAGGCGGCTGTGCGGACTCGGCTTCGAGGTCGAGGGGGGCGAGCACCTTCCGAGCGAGGATGCCGTCGTCCTCATGAAGCATTCCTCGGCCTGGGAGACGCTCGCGCAATTCAAGCTGTTCCCCCCGCAGACCTGGGTGTTGAAGCGGGAGCTCATGTGGGTGCCGTTTCTCGGCTGGGTACTGAAGCTGCTCAAGCCCATCGCCATCGACCGGCGCGGCGGGCGGACGGCCGTGCAGCAGGTCGTCGCACAGGGGCGCGAACGGCTCGCAGAAGGGTTGTGGATCGTGATCTTTCCCGAGGGCACGCGCGTGCCGGCCGGCGAATCGCGGCGCTACGGCATCAGCGGCGCGCTGCTCGCCTCGCAGGCCGGGAGACCCGTCGTCCCCGTCGCACACAATGCCGGCGAATATTGGCCGCGGCGCGGCTTGCTCAAGCGCCCCGGGACGATACGCGTACGCATCGGGCCCGCGATCCCGACGGCCGGCCGCGACGCCCGCGAGATCACGGCCGATGCCCAGGCCTGGATAGAGCGCAATCTCGCCGAAATCTCGGCGGAGCGGGAGCTCAAACGTCGAGGTTCGCCACTGCCAGCGCGTTGCGCTCGATGAAGTCGCGGCGCGGCTCGACCTGATCGCCCATGAGGGTGGAGAAGATCTCGTCGGCGGCGACCGCATCCTCGATGCGCACCTGCATGAGTCGCCGCGTGGCCGGGTTCACGGTCGTCTCCCAAAGCTGATCGGGATTCATTTCGCCGAGGCCCTTGTAGCGCTGAATTGACTGGCCTTGCTTGGCCTGGTTCATGAGCCAATCGATGGCCTCCGGGAAGCTCGCGGTTTCCTTGCGGTCTTTGCCGCGCTCGACGTAAGCGTCGCGGCCCAACAGATCCTTGAATTTAGTGCCGGTCGTCGCGATTCGCTGATATTCCGGAGAACGGAAGAATCCCGGATGAAAGTGTTTAGTCGAGGTCACACCATGGTACTCGCGCGTCACGTAGAGCGCCGGGTCCACGCCTTCCGTGCCGGGCTGATAGACGACGCGATAGCGCGGCCCGGTCCCGTTGAGCCACTTGAGCCGCTCTTCGAGCTGCGCACTCCACGCGCGCATGTGCTCGGCGTTCGGAAGCGCCGCGCTCGAAACCTCGGGCAGCCACATCATGCCCCGCAGCACGTTCGGGTCGTAACGCCTTCCCCAGCGTTCGATGATGGCCTTGACCTCCATGTACTGCCGCGCAAGGGTCAACAGCGTCTCGCCCTGGATCGGCGCAGCGCCCGCCTGCGGGTAAAGCAGCGCGTCCTCGACGGCGCTGCTCAGCAGCAACGCATTGAGCTCGGCGTCGTCTTTTACATAATATTCCTGCCGTCCGCGCTTGAGCTTGTAGAGGGGCGGCTGCGCGATGAAGACGTGGCCGCGTTCGATGAGCTCGGGCATTTGACGGTAAAAGAACGTCAACAGCAACGTGCGAATGTGCGACCCGTCGATGTCCGCGTCCGTCATGATGATGATGCGGTGATACCGCAGGTTATCCGGGTCGAACTCCTCGCGCCCGACGCCGCACCCCAGTGCCGTAATCAGCGTCGCGACTTCGGCCGATTGCAGCATCTTGTCGAAGCGCGCCTTCTCGACGTTGAGAATCTTGCCTTTGAGCGGCAGCACGGCCTGCGTGCGGCGATCGCGGCCCTGCTTCGCTGAGCCGCCGGCGGAGTCGCCCTCGACGAGGAACAGCTCGGAGAGCGCCGGGTCCTTCTCCTGGCAATCCGCGAGCTTACCCGGCAGGCCCGCGACGTCGAGGGCGCCCTTGCGCCGCGTCATTTCACGCGCCTTGCGCGCGGCCTCGCGGGCACGCGCAGCCTCGACGACCTTGCCGACGATGACCTTGGCCTCGGTGGGGTTCTCGAGCAGGAAGGCCTCGAGCTGGGCCGCGACGATGGACTCCGTGACCGACTTGACCTCGGAGGAGACGAGCTTGTCCTTGGTTTGCGAGGAGAACTTCGGGTCCGGGAGCTTGACGGAGAGCACGGCCGTGAGTCCCTCGCGGGCATCGTCGCCGGAGGTCGCGACCTTCTCGCGCTTACCTACGCCCTCGGTCTCGATGTAGTGGTTCAGGGTCCGCGTCATGGCGGCCCGGAAGCCGGCCAGGTGCGTGCCGCCGTCGCGCTGCGGGATGTTGTTCGTATAGCAGAACATCCCTTCCTGATAGCCGTCGTTCCACTGCAGTGCTACCTCGACCTGGATCGGGCCGCGCTTGTCCGCGAAGTAGATGACGCTCGGGTGAATGGGCGTCTTGTTGCGGTTCAGGTGCGTGACGAAGGCGCGAATGCCGCCCTCGAACTGAAACACGTCGCTGCGCTCGTCGCGCTCGTCCTTGAGCGTGATTTTCACGCCGGAGTTTAGAAACGACAGCTCGCGAAGGCGCTTGGCCAGCGTGTCGTAGTCGAACTCGATGTTCGTGAAAATGGCCGTGCTGGGCTGGAAGCTGATGGACGTCCCGGACCGGTCCGCCTGGCCGACGACGGCCAACGGCGCTTCGGGCTCGCCCATTGCGTACTTCTGCCTATAGACGTGTCCCCCGCGATAGATTGTCAATATCAGGGACTGGGAAAGGGCATTGACGACGGAGACACCGACGCCGTGCAGGCCGCCGGAAACTTTGTACGAGTTATCGTCGAACTTACCGCCCGCGTGCAGGACGGTCATGATGACCTCCGCCGCCGAGCGGCCCTCGTCCGGATGGATATCGACGGGGATACCGCGTCCGTCGTCCGTCACCGTGATCGACTCGTCGGGATGGATCGTCACGGAGATTTCCGTGCAATAGCCGGCAAGCGCTTCGTCGATCGAGTTGTCGACGACCTCGAAGACCATGTGGTGCAGGCCCGTCCCGTCGTCCGTGTCCCCGATGTACATGCCGGGGCGCTTGCGGACCGCCTCGAGACCCTTCAAGACTTTGATATTTCTAGAGGTATATTCGCTCTGCGACATAGAAGGCGGACCTGCGGGTAAACCGTCGTATTATAGCATTGCTCGATCACCGGCCGATCGTTCCGCGTTCCACGTGGAACATCGGGAACCCCTCTCGGGGCACGAGTTGCTTCGCCGACAGCGCCGTGAGCACCAATTGCCCCGGAGTGGCCTCCAGGACCCCAAGCAGACGCTCGACCGCCTGCGCATCCAGCTCGGCAGCGGGATCGTCCACGAGCAGTAGACCGTCGCTTCCAGTCGCCGCGGACAGGGTTCTGACCTGAGCGACGACGAGCGCGGCAGCGGCCAACTTTTGCTGCCCCCTAGAAGCCTCCTCGGCCACGACCTCCCCGTTCAACCTCAGGACGAGATCGGCCCGGTGGGGCCCCACCTGAGTCACCCCGGCGGCGGTATCGCGAGCCCGAGACGCGTTCAGCGCCTCGCGGAAGTCGACACCGTCCCGCCAGCCTCGCGCATACCCAAGATCGAGCTCGCCCCCGAGCAGGTCTCGCGCCACGGCTCCGACGATGGGCCCGAGGCGCGCGACCTGGCGCTCCCGGGCGCCGGTGACGGCCAAGGCGGCCTCAACGAGAGATTCGTCCCAGAGTCTGGAGGGCGCACCGCTGGAAAGCGGTCCCTTGAGCGCAGCATTCCGCTGTGCGAGCGCGCGGCGATAGCGGCGCCAAGCCGCCAAGAACTCGTGTTCCACGTGGAACACGCCCCAATCGAGAAACCGCCGCCGCTCCGAAGGGCCGGCCTCTACGAGCCGATGAACACTGGGGTCGATGACGTTGACCCTCAAAACCTCCGCGAGTTCCGAGATGCCGGCCGCCGGACGCCCGTCGATCCTCAACCGAAGCCCTTCCGGCCCCACCTCGACCCCGAGCCTCTTCGGTCCTCCCCGCCGCTCGGGCACCTCCCCGTATACGACCACAGCTTCCGCACCTCGCTGGATAATCCGCCGAGTCTGTCGCGTCCTAAACGACCGCCCGCGGCTCAGCAGATAAAGCCCCTCCAAAAAGCTCGTCTTCCCGGCGCCGTTGGGGCCGAACAGGTAATTCAACCGGGCATCGAGCCGAAGCTCGACGTGCGACAGGCACCGAAGGTTTTGGATACGGACAAGGTCTACCGCCACGGCGAACTACTGGCGGGTCGGGACCCGCTGCCTAGTGCGCCGTTTCCGGCCCGCGCGGCTTCCGGCCCCGAAGCGTCCCTCGCGCCGGTCACATGGCCCACATGCTCCCGCGGCAGGTCCGCAAAGGGCGCCGCGACGCCGGGACCGGACAACGGCGCGGCTTCGAAACGCTCCCGCGCCGAGCGCCACGCGGCCGAATCCACTACAGCCGCATCGGCATGACGACGAACTTGGCGTCATCGCGACCCGGCTCCGTGATCAGGCAGCTCGAATCGCCGTCCGTCACGCCGATGCACACCTGCTCCCCGTCCACGGCCGCCAGCGCATCGAGCAGATAGTTGACGTTGAAGCCGATTTCCATCTCGCTGCCCGCATACTCGAGCTCCACCGTTTCCACGGCCTCTTCCTGCTCCGGGTTGTTGGCCTGAATGATCATGCTGTTCGCCCCGAGCTGCAGCCGCACGCCGCGGTATTTTTCGTTCGACAGGATCGCCGTCCGCTGCAGCGCCTGGCGAAGGAGCGTCCGGTCCGCCGTCATCACGTTCGGCGGGTTCTTCGGGATTACGCGGCTGTATTCGGGAAACCGCCCGTCGATGAGCTTGGAGGTCAGCCGCAGGCCGTCCATCTGGGCACGGATATGGTTGGTCCCCAGCGTCAGGCGGACCGAGCCGTCGCCGGTCAGCAAGCGATTGAGCTCGAGCACTCCCTTGCGCGGCACGATGAGCTGTTCGGTGCGCGCTGGGGGCTTGTCGAGATCCACCTCGGCCAGCGCGAGGCGGTGGCCGTCGGTGGCGACGCCCCGCAGCCGCGCACCGTCCGTCTCGAGCAGCAAACCGTTGAGGTAGTAGCGCACGTCCTGCTGGGCCATCGAGAAATGGGTCTTTTCGATGAGCCGCCGCAGCGTCGCGGCGGGGACTTCGAACGTATCCTGGGCCGCCACGTCCTCGATGGTCGGAAAGTCCGCGGCTCGCAGCGTCGAAAGCGTGAATCGGCTGCGCCCGGCCTTGATACCGAGCCGCTCACCGCTCAAGGACACGTCGAGGCGTACGCCGTCCGGCAGCGCCCGCACGATGTCATGAAGCTTTCGGCCCGGCACCGTCGTCTCACCCGCTTCCACGTCCTCGACGGCACCCTCGGCAACGAGCTCCACCTCGAGGTCCGTCGCGGTAATGCTCAGTACGCCGTCTCTGGCAACCAGCAGAACGTTGCTCAGAATCGGCATCGTCTGGCGCCGCTCTACCACACCGATGACCGCCTGCAAAGGCTTGAGAACGGCTTCCCTGGGGGCACTGAACTTCATTCTTAATTACCTATTTATTTATACATTTCAATGTTTGTTTTTAGGCGTCCGAGAACATCTGAAAAAGCCAGAAAACACCTTTACACACAAATAGTTAAGAGACCTGAAACAGAGTGGAGAACTCGCCCTCGCCCTGTGGTCCGGTTGTGGACAAAATTGGGGACAAAATCCATCCACAGGTTCTCGGCAGCTATCCCGTCAGGGTTCTCAAGAGGTTGTTATAGTCCTCCGCGACGCGCGTCTCGGTATCCCGCAGATCCTTGATTCGGCGGCAGGCGTGCAGCACAGTCGTGTGATCCCGGCCGCCGAACGCATCGCCGATCTCCGGAAGGCTGTGAGTCGTGAGCTCCTTGGACAGCGCCATGGCGATCTGCCTCGGCCGAGCGATCGACTGATTGCGCCGCTTCGATAGCAAATCCGACACCCGGATCTTGAAGTAGCTCGCCACGGTCTTCTGGATGTTGTCCACCGTCACGAGCCGGGCCTGCATGGCGAGCAGATCCTTGAGCGCTTCTCTCGCGAGGTCGAGCGTGATGGGCTGGCCCGTGAAGCGGGCGTTTGCAAAAACGCGGCGGAGCGCGCCCTCGAGCTCGCGCACGTTGGAGCGGATGCGCTGGGCGATGAAGAACGCCACTTCGTCCGGCAGGGTCTCCGGCTCGCCGGCCGCCTTGCTCATGAGGATAGCGACGCTCGTCTCGAGCTCCGGCGGCTCGATGGCGACCGTGAGGCCCCATCCGAACCGTGACTTGAGGCGTTCTTCGAGACCCGACACTTCCTTCGGGTAGCGGTCGCAGGTCAGCACGATCTGGCGCTGGCCCTCCAGCAATGCGTTGAACGTATGGAAGAACTCCTCCTGCGACCGCTCCTTGTTCGCGAAGAACTGAATGTCGTCGATGAGCAGCGCGTCGAGGCCGCGGTAGGTCTGCTTGAAGGCCGCAATCGTGTTGTGCTGCAGACCCTTGACCATATCGCCGACGAAGCGCTCCGAATGCACGTAGGCGATCTTGGCGGAGGCGTCGCGCTGCAAAATCACGTTGCCGATCGCGTGCATGAGGTGCGTCTTGCCGAGGCCGACGCCGCCGTAGATGAACAGCGGGTTGTACGCCGTGCCGGGGTTCTGCCCGACCTGCAGCGCCGCCGCCCGCGCGAGCTGGTTGCTCTTGCCCTCGACGAAGCTCTCGAAAGTGAAGGCGGCGTTGAGGCGGCTTCCCTGCAGCTGGCCGTTGGGCCGCACGTCGACATCGGGCGTCGCGACGGCGGCGACTCCGCGCCTGCGCGAGCCGACCTCGAGCACGACCCCGGCGGCTTCCGACCAATGGCGCCGCCACCAATCCTGAATCTGCGCGAGGCAGTGGGTGTGCACCCAGTCCACTACGAAACGATTCGGCGCCAAGAGCTTGACTGTGCCGCCCTCTTCGACGGGCTGCAGACAACGGATCCACGTATTCAGCTGCTGGTCGGAAAATTCCGTCTCCAGCATGCCGACGCATTCTTTCCAGCACGATGCGAGCGCCGCTGAATTCTCTGCCACGGTGTGTCTGATCTTTAGGAAGGAAGGAGTGGGCCGTGGCCCGCGGACGTCGGAGTCTAATACGAGCAGGCCCTAGTTATCCACAGCGGCCGGGGCACGCCCGGGGTTGACAGCACGCTTGTGCCCGCGTAGAGTTTCGCGTTTCCCACGAAGCTCTATCCCCTTGTTTTGCCAGCGCTTTTGAACGTCAAGGTCCGGCCATGAAGAGAACCTTTCAGCCCAGCAACCTGCGCCGCAAGCGCAATCATGGCTTTCGCGCCCGCATGAAGACACGCGGCGGACGCGACGTGCTCAAGCGGCGCCGTGCCAAGGGGCGCTCCCGTTTGACACCCTGAACGCGCTCGAAAAGGCATCCTGCGGTCCGCCCTCAGGATTCGGCCCCCACAAGCGCCTGCGGACTTCCCGCGATTTCGGTCGCGTCTTCGCCGATCCGGTCCGCTCTTCCGACCGTTTCTTCACGGTACTCGGACGCTCGAACGGTCTTGCCTTCGCTCGGTTAGGATTAGCGATATCCCGTAAAGTCGCCAAACGTGCCGTGGACAGAAACAGGCTCAAGCGCATAGCACGCGAATCCTTCCGGCAGCAAAGCCTCTCGCACGCCGACTTCGTCGTCCTCGCGCGTCCAGGCGCTGCCGCCGCGGTGTCCGCCGAGTTGAGGCGCAGCCTCGACGAGCACTTCCGCAGGCTCGCCCGCCGCCTGGAACCGCAAGTCAATGGATAATCTGCGTCTCATTCTCTGGTTCGGCCTCGCGGTGCTGCTGTGGCTGAACTACACCGCGTACACGCAAGATCATCGGGCCGCTCCGGCGCCCGCGCCGCAGAGCGCGACGGCACCGCAGCAGGCGCCTCGCAAGGGCCCGCAGCCGGCTCCACAAGAGGGCACGCCGCAAGCCGGAACCTCCGGCGGCGGGCAGCCGAGCGCCGCGGGGAGCACGCCTGCCTCCACCCCGAACGCGATCGCGCCGTTCGCCGCGCCCGCCGCACCGACGGCTCCGATCCGGGTCCGCACAGACGTTCTCGATGTGCTCATCGACACCCACGGCGGCGACATCGTGCGCGCGAATCTGCCCGAGTATCCCGTCGACAAGAATCAGCCGGACATTCCGGTCACGTTGCTCGACTACAAAGCCGACGACCTGTGGATTCTTCAGAGCGGCATGGAGCGCGTCGGCGACGAGGCCGAACCCGACGACCGCGCGAACTATCGCGCGTCGGCCACCGAGTACACGCTGGCCCCCGGCGAGGACAAGCTCGTCGTGCGTCTCGACTGGATCGGCGGCGGCTCGCGCGTCGGCGCCTCGAAGGTCTATACGTTTACGCGGGGCTCCTACGCGGTCGGCCTCGACCTGAAGCTCGACAACGACAGCGCGCAGCCCTGGCAGGTGACGGCGTACACGCAGATGGTTCGCCGGCACAACCAGGTGAAGCGGCACATCGGCAACATCGAGACGTACTCGTACCGAGGCGCGGTCGTCTACAACGGTGACCACTACAAGAAGCTCAAGCTCGAAGATCTCCAGAAGACGCCCGTCGCAGAGACGATCAGCGGCGGCTGGTTCGCGGGGATCGAGCACCACTTCGTCGCGGCCGTCGTGCCGCCGCTCGGCGAGAAGATCCGCTACGAGGCGACGGCGATGGGCGATGACTGGGCGGTCGGTGCGCGCACGCCCGTGTCGACGGTCGCGCCCGGCGAGCAGAAGGATTTCCATTACGCCCTGTTCGTCGGCCCGAAACTGCAGAATCAACTCGCGGCGACGGGCCCCGACCTGCAGCTCACGGTCGACTACGGTGTGCTGGGCGTCCTTGCAAGGCCGCTGTTCTGGCTCCTGGCCCACGTCGAGGCCGTCACGGGCAACTGGGGCTGGGCGATCATCCTCGTCACGATGTTCATCAAGGCCGTGTTCTACAAGCTCACGGAGACGAGTGGGCGCTCGATGGCCAAGATGCGGCGCCTCGCCCCGCGCATCAAGGCCGTGCAGGAACGCTTCAAGGACGATCGCCAGGCCCAAAGTCAGGCGATGATGGAGCTCTACCGCAAGGAGAAGGTCAATCCGGCCGCCGGCTGTCTGCCGATGATCATTCAGATGCCGTTCTTCTTCGCGTTCTACTGGGTGCTCATCGAGAGCGTCGAGATGCGGCAGGCGCCTTTCATGCTCTGGATCAACGACCTGTCGGCCCGCGATCCGTATTTCGTGCTGCCGATCCTGAACGGCATCGTGATGTACGTGCAGTCGCGCCTGAATCCACCTCCGCCCGACCCGATGCAGGCCCGCATGATGCAGTTCATGCCGATCGCGTTCGCCGTGTTCTTCGCGTTCTTTCCTTCGGGCCTCGTGCTGTACTACCTGACCAACACGACGCTCGGGATTCTGCAGCAGTGGCGCATCAACAAGATCGTCGCGGCGGAGACGGCCCGGGCCACTTGACGGCGCGCGGCGATACGATCGCGGCGCTCGCGACGGCCGTCGGCGTGGGGGCCGTCGCGATCGTGAGAATGTCCGGGCCGGAAGCGCTCGCGATCGCGCGTCGCGTCACGGGCATCGATCCGCGGCGGCGCTACGCCGAGCTCTGCGATTTCGCGGTACCGGACGGTCCGCGGATCGATCAGGGGCTCCTGCTCTACTTCCCGGCACCGCATTCCTACACCGGCGAAGACGTCGTCGAGCTCCAGGGACACGGGGGAGCCGTCGTCGCCGACTGGCTGCTCGAGACGCTGTTCGCCTGCGGGGCGCGCCCGGCCGCACCCGGCGAGTTCACGCTGCGCGCGTTTCTCAACGACAAGCTCGACCTGGCCCAGGCCGAGGCCGTGGCCGACCTCATCGAGAGCGGGACGCGCGGCGCCGCGAGCGCTGCGCTGCGCTCGCTGAGCGGACGCTTCTCCGAAAGCGTCGCAGCCGTGCAGGCCGAGCTCACGGCGCTGCGCGTCCAGGTCGAAGCTTGGCTCGACTTTCCGGACGAGGAGATCGACCGCGAGGCGGCTGCCGGTCTCGAACGACGCGCGGAGCATCTGCTCGTCCGGCTCGACGCGCTGCTGCGGGACGCGGCGCAGGGCCGGCTGCTCATGGACGGGCTCAGCCTCGTCATCGCCGGTCCCCCGAACGCCGGCAAGTCGAGTCTTCTGAACAGCCTCGCCGGCCATGACGCGGCGATCGTGACCTCCATCCCGGGAACGACGCGCGACGTTCTGCGCGAGCGGCTGTCGCTGGATGGTCTGCCGGTCGCGCTCGTCGATACGGCCGGCCTTCGGGAAAGCGCGGACCCGGTCGAAATAGAAGGATTGCGGCGCGCGCGGCGAGAGCTCGACGAGGCGGACCACATTCTTTGGGTCGCGGACGCGCGCGAGAGTCTCGAAGCCGCGCTCTGCGCCGCCCGCGAGCAGGCGCGCGGCGTGCCGGTTACCGTGCTCATGAACAAGATCGACCTGACCGAGGAGCGGCCGGCGCTGCTCGAGCACGCCGGCGTGGCGGTCGTGCGCCTCTCCGCACTCACGGGCGCCGGTATCGAGCTCTTGACCCGGCACTTGAAGGCCCTTGGCGGCCCGGCGCCCGAAGCGGGCGGTACCTTCAGCGCGCGGCGCCGGCATCTCGAGGCGCTCGCGCGGGCCCGCGCCGCGTTGCTGCGCGCGCGGCCGGCCCTCCGCGAAGCGCTCGAGCTCGGCGCCGAGGAGCTGCGCGCCGCCCAGCGCGCGCTCGCCGAGCTCACGGGCGAGCTCACGAGCGACGACCTGCTGGGCGAGATCTTCTCGAGCTTCTGTATCGGCAAATAGCGCGCGTAGGCGCGCTCCCGGCGGCGCTGCAGCCGCCTGGCACATCGCTTGCAGGTGCTCCCTCGGCACACTTGGCGCAAGGAGGCATCGATGCGAACGAAGACCCGAGTCGGACGCTGGAGAGGACTGGCGTGCCGCGACGCCTCGATACTCTTGGGTGCGGCGCTGGTCCTTACGTTGCCGGCGGCCCGCGCCGCGGGGACCGCGCCCGGGGCTCAAGGGTCGCGCGGTCCGACCGGCGTCCGAAGCGATCGCCTGCTGAAACCGCAACCTTATTCCCGGCCGAGCCAGACCTGGATCGTGCTGACGGGTCAGGTCACATCGGTCGGTCGAAGAGGTTTTCGCCTCGACTACGGAAACGGAACGATACCCGTGCAGCTCGCGCAGCCCAAACAGATCGGCGCCCCCGGTATCGAGAAGGGCCAGACGGTCGTCGTGAGCGGCATCGTGGATGACCATCTCTTCCGGTCCCGGACCGTCGATGCGGACGCCATTTATGTGCGCAGCCTCGGCAAGTACGTCTACGGGAACGCACTGAGCCCGCCGGGGCCGCCGACTTACGTTCCGCTCGGAAAGCACGAGCACACGATACTCAGGGGCAAGGTTACGGCCGTCGACGAGGGCAACGACGAATTCACGCTGAACACGGGACTCGATGCCGTCCAGGTGGACACGGGCAAGCTCCTCGGTCGTCCACTCGGAGCGAAGGGCAAGCAGAGTATCGCAGTCGGCGACGACGTCGCCGTCACCGGGAAACTGGACTTCCACTTCTTCGGTCATCGGGAATTCGAAGCCGATTCGGTCACCCTGCTGCGCGATGCGAACGGCTGACGGGCGCGCGGCCGAGGCGCCCGGGAAGCGCGCGGCCGAGGCCCGAGAGGCAGGCGGGCGCCGCGCCGGTCCCGCGACCCGCTCGGGCGCGGCGATGGCAGTCTCGCTCCGAGCGGTCGAAGGTACGAGCGGCGTCAGGCCCCGGCGGCCAGCGCCTTTGCGGCGCGCTCCCAGCCGCCGGCCGGAGCCACCTCGATGCGGCCCGGGCCGAACTGCTTCGCGACGTGCAGCGTGCGCTCCGTTCGGGCGAGCAGCGCGTCCGGCGAATCCCCGAACTCGTAGGACACGACGGCCGCCGTGACGCTCGCGCGCAGCGTGCCGCAGCGCAGCGCCGCAACTCGGGCCTGCAGCGCTTCCGCGAATCCGAGCACGGCCTCCAGCTGGGCGCAGCGCAGCAGCACGAGCAGACCGTCGCCGTCGTAACGGGCGACGGCGCTCGCCACGCCGCGCCACGGCGCCGAACGCAGCGCCTCGCGCGCCGCGCGAACGGCGCGGGCCAGAAGCGCGTCGCCGGCGCGAAAGCCCGCCGTCGCGTTGATCTTGCAGAGCTCGTCGACGTTGAGGAGGCAGAGCCCAAACGGCCGTCCCGTCTCCGCCGCCTCGAGTACCTCGCGCTCGAGCATTGCGACGAAGAACGGCCGCGACAGGGCGCCCGTCAAAGGGTCGTGGGCGGGCTGGGCGATGCCGGGCGGCTCACGGAACGGGCGAGTCATATTGCATCCACCAGAGACTTCTTCATCGGCGCGCCGGCGGGCCTGCGAAAGGCGCCGGCGCATCGGCTCACAAGCCTGCCACCGGGGCGAAAGACGAGGCGTGACGGCCGTCCCAGTCCGCGCGGCGCATCGCAGCGCCGGCCCGCGCGGTGCGGTGCCTCGCGCTATCCGAGCACCCTTTCGCGCTGGTAGAGCCGCATTGCCGCGACAGCGAGCAACGCACCGAGGGCCAGCGTGCAGACGGTCGACTCCATGTAGAAGCTCAGTGCGACGGCCTGCTGCTTGATGAGTGCCGTCACGAGCAGATGCTGGCTCAGGCTCGGAATCCACATGAGCGCCGCGCTGGGCGCGACATTGAGCAGAGTCGCAAAAATCAGCGGCAGCGTAGGCACGAGGAGCACGAGCGTAACGTACGTTTGAGCCTCCTTGTAGCTCTTGGTGAAGGACGCGACGAGCGTCATGAGCGCGGCCCCGAGCGGCGCGAACGGCGCGATGATCGCGAAGGCCTCGAGCGCCGAACGCGGCCCGAAGCTCGAGCTCATGCCGAGCTGCTCGAGCGGCAGGAAGCGCAGCGCAATCGTGAAGCCGATGAGCGTGAGCGCGAGACTCAGCCACATGTAGCAAGTTGCCGCCGCCATCTTTCCGAGCAACAGGCTCGTGCGCGGAACCGGAAGCGTGAGCAGAGGCTCGAGCGAGCGGCGCTCGCGCTCGCCGGCCGTGCTGTCGATCGCGAGATAGAAGCCGCCCATGAGCGTCGCGAGCAGCAGGAAATAAGTCAGCATGCCGAGCAGCACGATCGAGCGGCCCGCGGCCGTCGAGACGTTCGAGCTCGTCGAGGCGCAGCGGCGTCAGGGCCTCTGGGTGGATGCCGCGCGCAAGCAGTTTCAACGTCGCGAGCTGGCGCGAATAGGCTTCGACGGCGTTGCGAACGCGCGCGATGCGGCTTGCCGCGTGCGCGTCGGACCGGTCGAACACGAGCTCGACCCGCGCAGTGCCCGTCGCCTCGAATCGCTTGCCGAAGTCCGGGGCGAGCAGCAGCACCATCTCGCGCCCGCCGTGCTTGACTGCCGCGACCGCGTCGTCGAGCCCGAGGATATTCGAGTCCTCCCGGGCGTCTATGCCGCGGGCGGCCAAGAAAGCGACGAGGTTCGGCGCCTGGGCCGCGCCGACGATCGGGACCGCGACGCGACGGTCCACCGAGGAGACCGCCTGGGACACGACGAGGTTGACGAGCACGGCGAACAGCACGGGCCCGAACAGCGGGCCGAAGACGAAGGCCGAGAAAAGCGTGCGCCGGTCGCGCGCGTTGTCCACGATCTCCTTGCGGCAGACGACCCCGACCGCGCTCATGCCGAGCCTGCAGCGGTGCCGCGGGACGCGCGCATCATCGCGCCGCCCCGGCCGTGGCCGGCGCGGCGGCCTCGCCCGCGGCCGGGGCCTTCGAGGCCGCCTCGGCCTCCGAGACCGCAGCGACGAAAATCTCCTCGAGATTGCGCTCGGGATAGCGCTCGGCCAGCCGGGCCGGCGTGCCGGCCGCGGCGATGCGGCCGTGCGCCACGATGACGAGATCGTCGACGAGCGCCGCGACCTCCTGCATCACGTGGCTCGACAGCAGCACGCAGCAGCCGTCCGCGCGCAGTTCCCTGAGCCACTCGCGCAGCTCGCGCGCGGCCATCACGTCGAGCCCGCTCGTCGGCTCGTCGAGCAGCAGGTGGCGCGGGCCGTGCACGAGCGCGCGCGCGAGCGCGACGCGGGTTCGCTCACCCTGAGAGAAGCCGCCGGCGCGACGGTCCGCGATGCTCCCGAGGCCGAGACGCTCGATGAGCGCCGCCACCCGGGCCCGCAGCGCGCTTCCGCGCAAACCGTGCAGGCGGCCGTAATACAGGATGTTCTCCCGGGCAGTGAGCTGCGGATAGAGCCCGGAAGCGTGCGGCAGCACGCCGAGCATGCGCCGCGCCGCGAGCGGCGCGGCGACCACGTCGACGCCGCCGATCACGGCGCGCCCGGCGTCGGGCGCGAGCACGGTCGAGAGGATGCGCAGGCAGGTCGATTTGCCGGCGCCGTTCGGCCCCAGCAGCCCCGTGATGCGGCCGTCGCCGGCTTCGAACGAAATGCCGTCGAGCGCGCGCACGGCGCCGAAAGTCTTGAGGAGGCCCCCGACCTCGATCATGCGCGGGCCGCCGTCATGCGCCCGGTCCCGCCGGCGAGAGGAAGAACGGCGTCGGCTTCTCGAGCGCGAGGCAATGGCCGTCGACGGACCCGGTATCGGCAGTGTCGAGGAACCGCGCCATGAGCCGAGGCACGCAGCCGACGCCTGCCATCCCGTGGCCTTGACCTGCCCCGACCAGGTGCACGGCGTTGTGCAGGCCATGGGCCATGGCTTCGACGGCGTACTTGGGGGGCGTCACGGGATCGTTCTCGCCGGAGAGCAGCATGACCGGGCCTGGGAAATTCAGCGGCTGCTTGAAGTCCTCGTCCATGACGCCTCTGGGCCAGACGCCGCAGATCGCGCGCAGCGAGTCGACGACGCTCGAGCCGAGGTAGCTCGCATCCGTGCCCGCGGGAGGCTCCGGCGGAAAGAACGGAACGTCCTCGGTGCAGACGACGGAGTTGTGCATGGGCACGTTGATCGCCTGCTCGGCGCTGCCGCTCAGCACTTGCGCCTCGGCCGCCAGCATTCGATAGCGGCCCGCGAAGGCCTCGTCGAGCGCGAGCGGCAGCAGCGCCACGGTCGGCGCCGAGTAAGTCATGAGGCGCACGGCGGTCGCGAGCTGGGGCTCGCCGAAGCTGTGCGCCGCGGGCCTGCCCGTAAGCGGATCGGGCAGCTCGAGCGCCGCGGGCCGCCCCTCGAGACGTTTGCGCAGCGCCTCGAAATGCGCGCCCAGCTCGGGGAAGCGCCGGCCGCAGGCCGCGTCGGCGGCGCAGCGGGCGAAGAGGCCGTAGAGGGCATGCTGTGCGTCGAGCGCGATGGCGGGCCCGAGAACGAGCTCGGCGGGCACGACGCCGTCCAGAATCAGCGCGCGGGTGCGCCCCGGATAGCGCCGTGCGTACTGCTGCGCGACGCGCGTACCGTAGGAGACGCCGTAGAGGTCCCATGTCGGCGCGCCGAGCGCCGCGCGCAGCGCGTCGAGATCCGCGACGGCCTGCGAGGTCCCGAAGTAGCGCGGGTCGTGCTCGAGCTGGCCGAGGCAGTTCCGGATGGCGGCCGTGAGACGCTCCGGCGCCGCCGTGTCGAAATCGACGTCCTCCGGAAAATCGCAGCGGAACCCTTGCGCCGAGCGCCCCGTGCCGCGCTGGTCGAGCAGCACGATATCGCGGTCTCTGCGAACGGGCTCGAAGGCCTGGCGCAGCTCGAGGTAGAAATCCACCGTCGATTGGCCCGGGCCGCCCGCGATGAGGACGAGCGGATCGGGCTTCGGCGTCGCCGTCAGCGCGGGGACGCGCGCGACGAAGAGGCTGAGCTTCGGGCCGCGGGGCGCGTCGGGATTCTCGGGCACCGAGAGCGTGCCGCATTCCGCCAGCACCGCGGGCAGCGATTCCGCCTCGAGACGGCAGGGGGACTCCGCGAGCGCACGATGGCCGCCGGCGGCCTGGGCCGGCGACGCCCCGAGCGCGAGCACCACCGCCCACGCGGCGACCAGCGCGCGCGGCGTGACCTTCCCTTGTCCCATGGGGTCCGAATGTTGACCGCAAAGGCCGCGGAAAGCCACGCCGTAATCTCCGCAGCGAGAACAGGTTGGCATTTGGCGCAAGCGTCGCGGCGCCGGAGCCTGCCGAGCCGGGCAGAGCGAAACGCGGCTGGCGGCACGTCCCGAGGCCGACATAAAATTCGCCGATGCGCACGCACCGTCCTTGCCTCGAGTATCCCGAACGCTTCGGCTGCATCGTCGTCGGCGGCGGTCACGCGGGCACCGAGGCGGCGCTCGCCTGCGCGCGCATGAAGGTCGCGACGCTGCTGGTCACGCAGAACATCGAAACGCTCGGGCAGATGAGCTGCAATCCCGCGATCGGCGGGATCGGCAAGGGACACCTCGCCAAGGAGATCGACGCGCTCGGCGGCGTCATGGCGCGCGCGGCGGACGTGGCGGGCATCCACTTCCGCATCCTCAATGCGCGAAAGGGGCCGGCCGTGCGTGCGACCCGCGCGCAGGCCGATCGCCGGCTCTACAAACAGGCGATCCGCGCGGCGCTCGAACGCCAGCCGAATCTTGCCCTGCTGCAGCAGGGCGTGGATGACGTTCGGCTCGAGGGCGGCCGCGTCGCGGGCGTCGTGACGCAGATGGGCCTCAAGATTGCGGCTCCGACCGTGGTGCTCACCGTCGGCACGTTTCTCGATGGCCGAATCCATGTCGGCGAGGTCAACTATGCAGGCGGCCGTGCGGGCGATCAGGCGGCCGTGCGTCTCGCGCTGCGCCTGCGCGAGCTCGGCCTCGGCGTCGGCCGGCTCAAGACGGGCACGCCCCCGCGCATCGACGGACGCAGCATCGACTATGCCCGGCTCGAGGTGCAGCCCGGGGACGCGCCCGTGCCCGTTTTCTCGTTCCGCGGGCGGCGCGCCGATCATCCGCGGCAGGTGCCTTGCCACATCACGCGTACGACGGCGCGCACGCACGACCTCATCCGGGCCGCGCTCGATCGCTCGCCGCTCTACGGCGGCGCCATCGAGGGCGTCGGCCCGCGCTACTGCCCCTCGATCGAGGACAAGGTCGTGCGCTTCGCGGAACGCGAGAGCCATCAGATATTCGTCGAGCCCGAGGGTCTCGACACGCACGAGGTCTATCCGAACGGCATCTCCACCTCGCTGCCGTTCGACGTGCAGCATGCGCTCGTGCGCTCGATTCCCGGCTTCGAACGCGCCCACATCACGCGGCCGGGCTACGCGATCGAATACGATTTCTTCGACCCGCGCGGCCTGCACCCGAGCCTCGAGACGCGTGCCGTGCCGGGCCTGTATTTCGCGGGCCAGATCAACGGCACGACGGGCTACGAAGAGGCGGCCGCGCAGGGCATCGTGGCCGGCATCAACGCGGGCCTCGCCGTGCGGGGGGGCGAGCCCTGGATGCCGCGCCGCGACGAGGCCTACATCGGCGTGCTCGTCGACGACCTCGTGACGCGCGGCACGGCCGAGCCCTACCGCATGTTCACGAGCCGCGCGGAATACCGGCTCACGCTGCGCGAAGACAACGCCGACCGCCGGCTCACGCCCGTTGGTAGGAGCCTCGGCGTCGTCGACGACCTGCACTGGCGCGTGTTCGAGCGCAAGCTCGAGGCCGTCGAGGCGGAGCGCGAGCGCCTTGCCGGCGTGCGCCTGCGGCCGGCCGACGTCCCACCCGGGAGCCCGCTCGGCGCGCTCGCGCGCGATGTCTCGGCCGCCGAGCTGCTGCGCCGGCCGGAGCTTCGCTACGAGGATCTCGCGGGGCTCGCGGCACTCGGGCCCGCCTCCGAGGCGGCCGCCGCAATCGAGCCCGAGCAGCTCGAGCAGGTTGCACGCACGCTCGAGATCGAGGCCCGCTACGCAGGCTACATCGAGCGGCAGAGCGAGGAGATCGAGCGGCAGCGGCGCCATATGGCCGCCGCCGTGCCGGCCGACTTCGACTACGGCGCCGTGCGCGGACTCTCGCACGAGGTCCGGGAGAAGCTCGAGCGCGTCCGGCCCGTGGACCTCGGGCAGGCGGCGCGGATTCCGGGCGTGACGCCGGCGGCGGTCTCGCTGCTCATCGTGCACCTGAAAAAAAGGCAGCGGCGCATCGCCTGACGGGCCCGAGGCCGCGTCGGGGCGCGCCCCAGCCCACAACTAGCAATATCGGCAGCGTACCCCTAACATAGCGGCCCTCCGTAAGCCCGCCGACAGGGAGAGTCTTCGCAGTGTTCAGGTCAGGCTCGAAAAAGACTTCGCTGACTTCGCGGATCGTCATCATGACCCTCGCCGCCTCGGTGAGCGGCCTGGCCGGCGCCCAGCAGCTGTTCGCAAGCGCCGAGCCGGCGGCTTCGTCCCCGCCTCCGCCGCCCGCGACCCCGATTGCGCTCGAGGGCAACGCTGCGCGCGGCCGCACGTTGGCCGCGACCTGCTCGGGCTGCCACGGCGTGCCGGGCTACAAGAACGCGTATCCGTCCTACAACGTGCCGAAGCTCGGCGGTCAGAACCGCGACTACATCACGATCGCGCTGCAGGACTACCGCCGCAAGTCGCGCGGCTATCCGACGATGCAGGCGCAGGCAGCGGCGCTCTCGGATCAGGACATCGCCGACATCGCCGCCTACTTCGCGAGCGTCAAGGGCGTGCCGCACACCGGCATCTCGGACGCCTCGGAGGCGGAGATCGCGGCCGGCCAGAAGAAGATCACGGCCTGCGCGGCCTGCCACGGCAAGGACGGCCACTCGACGGCGGGCAAGTACCCGAACCTCGCGGGCCAGCATGCCTCCTATCTGCGTCAGGTCATGCTCGAGTACAAGTCCGGCGACCGCAAGGACATCATCATGGGGCCCATGGTCTCCACGCTCAGCGAGCAGGACATGCGCGACATCGCGGCCTACTTCGCAGCCCAGCCCGGGCTCTTCACCATCGTCGGCATGTAGCCGAAAAAGGGGTCAGAGCCCTTTTTCGCAGGCTCCGACGTTTCAGCGGCCGGGACTCGACGCGCCGCCAGGCTGACGCGCCCATCCCTGGACTCGCGTGCACGGTATCCTGGGCGCACGCTCACGCCTGGCGGTATGGCGAGCCCCGGCCGGCGCCGCCGGCGGAGGTCGCGAAAAAGGGCTCTGACCCCTTTCTCGTATACTCCCTGGCCATGGCAGAGGGTCCGCTCGAGCAAGCCCGGGTCGGCGCCGCGCTCGAGGCGGCCGGCGTCGCGCCGCCACCCGAGGGGGTCGCGCCGCTGACCGAGTTTCTGAATCTGCTGGTCAAGTGGAACCGCGTCTACAACCTGACGGGGATCCGCGATCCCGCGGAACTCGTGGAGCGACATCTGGTCGAGAGTCTGGCGCTCGCGACGCTGTTGCGCGGCACGCGCATCGTCGATGTCGGCTCCGGAGCCGGCCTGCCCGGCATCCCGCTCGCGGTCGCCGCGCCCGAGCGGCGCTTCGCGCTCGTCGAGAGCCGGGCCAAGCGCGCGCGATTCCTGCGGCATGCCGCCGGCAGCCTCGGTCTCGGCAACGTGGACGTCCACCAGATCCGCGTCGAGCACTTACGATCCGATACGCCGTTTGATACCGTTCTCGCCCGAGCGGTCGCTCTGCCGGCCAAGCTCCTCGACCTGACATGGCACCTGACGGCGCCGGGTAGCGTGTTCGTCATGCTCACGGCGGCCCGGCTCGAGGCGGAATGGCGGACGGTTGCCGCTGCGCGGCCGCTGCGAATGCTCGCGACGGATCTCGCGCCGCAACTCGGGCGCGCTACGATCGTGGCACTGGAAAGAACTCGGGGTTGAGATCGATCGATGGCAAAAGTGATTGCGGTCGCGAACCAAAAGGGCGGTGTCGGCAAGACCACGACCTGCGTGAATCTTGCGGCTTCGCTCGCCGCGACGCAGCGCCGCGTGCTCCTCATCGACCTCGATCCGCAGGGCAATGCGACGATGGGCACGGGAATCGACAAGAACGCGGCCGAGAACACGGTCTGCGACGTGCTGCTCGACGGCCTGCCGCTGCGCGAGGCCATGCTGGCGCCGGCCGAAGGCGGGTTCCGGGTGGTGCCGGCCAATCAGGCGCTCACGGCCGCGGAGGTCGAGCTGTTCGGCAAGCCCGATAGGGAGTTCCGCCTGCGCCGCGCACTCGACGCCGTGGCGGCGGAGTTCGATTACGTGCTCATCGACTGCCCGCCCGCGATAAACATGTTGACCGTCAATGCGCTGGCCGCGTCCGATCACGTGCTGATTCCGATGCAGTGCGAGTACTATGCGCTCGAGGGTCTTTCGGCACTGATGCGCACGATCGAGCAGATCCGCTCGAGCGCAAACCCGAAGCTGCAGATCCACGGCATCCTGCGCACGATGTTCGACCCGCGCAATAACCTGGCGAACGAGGTCTCCTCGCAGCTCATTCATCATTTCGGCGACCGCGTTTACCGGACCGTGATCCCGCGCAATGTCCGCCTCGCCGAAGCGCCGAGCTTCGGCAAGGCCGTTCTCTTTCACGACAAGTACTCGCGCGGCGCGCTGGCCTATCTCGCGCTCGCCGGCGAGATCAACCGGCGCGAGGGCGCCGCTCCGCTCGTGCGAACCTGATGCAGGAGGAAACAGCGCGCATGGTCAAGAGAAGAAGTCTCGGGCGCGGCCTCGAAGCGCTGCTGAGCTCGACGAGCGCGGAGCCCGCCCGCCCGCGCGCCGAAGACGCGCTGCGCGAGGTGCCGCTCGATCTGCTGCAGCGCGGCCGTTATCAGCCGCGCATCGACATGCGCGAGGAGACGCTGGCCGAGCTCGCGGAGTCGATCCGGGCGCAGGGCATCGTCCAGCCCATCGTCGTGCGCGCGCTCAAGTCGAGCGGCGAGGGCGAGACGCGCTACGAGATCGTCGCGGGCGAGCGGCGCTGGCGCGCGGCCCAGCTCGCGGGCCTCGAAACGGTCCCGGCGCTCGTCAAGGACATTCCCGACGAGGCCGCCGTCGCCGTGGCGCTCATCGAGAACATCCAGCGCGAGAATCTGAACCCGCTCGAGGAGGCGCGCTCGCTGCAGCGGCTGGCCGACGAGTTCGGCCTCACGCACGCCGAGGCCGCCGACGCGGTGGGCCGCTCGCGCGCGGCCGTCACCAACCTGCTGCGGCTGCTCGAGCTGCCCGAAGCCGTGCGGGGCTTCGTCGAGCGGCGCGAGCTCGACATGGGGCATGCGCGCGCGCTGCTCGGCCTGCCGACGCCGGAGCTGCAGCTCGAGATGGCGCGGCGCGCCGCCAAGGAGGGCTGGAGCGTGCGCGAGACGGAGCGCGCCGTGCGGAGCGCGGCCGGTCCGGCGCAGGGGCGTGCGCCGAAAGCCGGAGCGCGTGCCGTGGACCCGAACGTCAAGCGGCTCGAGTCCGAGCTCGCCGATACGCTCGGCGCGCCCGTCGCGATCGAGCACGGAGCCCGCGGCGGCCGCGTCGTCATCCGTTACACGGGCCTCGACGAGCTCGAAGGCATCCTCGCACACATTAAGTGAACAGCTCGTGATCCGCTTGTTGAACGCATTCGAACTGCTTACAATGCCGCCCGCTGGCCACGATGCTGCCGTGGCTTTTTTTTGGCCGATCGGCAGGCGCCGGCACGAGAGCGTGCCGTGCTAGGCGATGACCGGCACGTCATACCGCTGACCTTGATGGGGCAGGTCTGCGTCAGCATCGCGCTGGCTGCGCTGCTCGGACTGTGGCACGGCAAGTTGGCGGCCGTATCCACGCTCCTCGGAGGAATGACCGCGGTCATCCCCAACGGATTCCTGGCTGCGAGGCTGCTCAAGCCCCGCGCCGCCGGCGCCGCCGGCATGATGCGCTCGGCGTGGCTTGGAGAAATCGGCAAGTTGATTCTGACAGCGCTGCTGTTTGGGGCGGTTTTTGCATGCGTGAGACCGATTTCGGCACCGGCCGTATTCACCGGGTTCATCGGTGCGCAATTCGTGGTGTTCGCGGCCTTGCTGCACGGCGGCAGGGCCCCCGTCCGGTCGGGCGACTGAGAAGAGCTGGAAGAGCTGAGGTATGAAGAGGTGAAGGCGGGCGCGGAACAAGGTGCCGGCGAATACATCCATCACCATTTGACGAACTTGGCGGTCTGCCGCGTCGATGGGCACTGGGTGTGGAACCAGTGCACGGGGCAATTCTACGGCATGGACGTTCGACTCGCTCGTCATTTCCGTGCTGCTGGGCGTGCTTTTTCTGTGGCTGTTCAGGGCCGTGGCGGCCCGCGCGACGACGGGCAAGCCCGGCAAGCTTCAGGCGGCCATCGAGATGGTCGTGCTGTTCGTCGACAATTCCGTGAAGGACTCCTTCCACGGCAACAACAGGCTCATCGCGCCGCTGGCCCTGACGATATTCATGTGGGTCTTCCTCATGAATCTCATGGACCTGATTCCGGTCGACTGGCTGCCGCTGATCACGGGCGCGGCGGGCATTCCGTACTTCCGGTTCGTGCCCACGGCGGACGCGAACGTGACCTTCGCGATGTCGATCTCGGTCTTCATCCTGACGTTGTTCTACGCGATCAAGTGCAAAGGTCCGCTCGGCTTCGTCAAGGAGCTCACGCTGCACCCCATCGCGCCGCCGAAGCGCGGCATCCTGCTCATCGGCGCTCCGATCATCATCGCTTTCAACTTCGTGCTCGAAGGCGTCTCGCTGCTCGCGCGGCCGCTGTCACTGTCCTTGCGACTCTTCGGAAACATGTTCGCGGGCGAGCTGATCTTCGTGATCATCGCCGTGACAGGCATCTACCAGCTGCCGCTGTTCTTCGCCTGGGCGGTTTTCCACATTCTCGTGATCGTGCTGCAGGCATTCATTTTCATGATGCTCACGATCGTCTATCTGAGTCTCGCGCATGAGCACGAGCACTGACGGGCGTTCCGAAGAGAAGATTCTTTCGGTCGCCTGACGAACGGGTTCTCGGGCTTCGGCCGCGGCGGGCACGCAGCGGCCGGCGCTGCCGCGGAAACGGGGTTTTGGGGTCTTACTGGGTTATCTAGAGCACTGGCAATCTTCGACTGGAGAAACTGATGGCAAATGTGATTGGGTTGACCGCCATTTCGGTCTCGCTGCTTATCGGCCTCGGCGCGCTCGGCGTCGGCATCGGTATGGGCCTGCTCGGCGGCCGCTTCCTCGAAGGCGCCGCTCGCCAGCCCGAGCTCGTGCCGATGCTGCAGACGCGAATGTTCCTCGTCGTCGCGCTGCTCGACGCCGTGGCGATGATCGGCGTCGGCATCGGCTTGTACTTCGCCTTCAACAATCCGTTCATCGGTCAGCTTCAGGCGGCGCTGGCGGCAGCGGGCGCGGGCGCCTGACCGCGACTCCCGAGGAGATCGGATCAAGCAAGCGCTGGGAGAACCGTCGTGGAAGTCAATTTGGGAACCCTGATCGGCGAGACGATCGCGATGATCGTGTTCGTGTGGTTCACGATGAAGTTCATCTGGCCGCCGCTCATGAGGGCCATCGAGGCGCGGCAGGTCGAGATCGCCGACGGCTTGGCCGCGGCCGAGCGGGGGCGCAGCAGCCTCACGGAAGCCCGCGGCGAAGCCGATAAGATCATTGCCGCGGCCCGCGAACAGGCGCGCAGCATCATCGATCAGGCCAACTCCCGGGCGAGCGACATCGTCGAAGGGGCGCGCACGGAGGGCGAGACCGAGAAGCGCCGGCAGCTCGAAAGCGCGCAGTCGGAGATCGAGGTCGAAATCAACCGGGCGCGCGAGGATCTGCGCGGACAGGTCGCGCAGATCGCGATGGCCGGCGCGGAGCGCGTGCTCGGCCGCGAGATCGACTCTGCCAAGCACCGCGAGCTGCTCGAGCGGCTCGTTCAAGAGCTCTGAGCACTCGCATGGCGGGACATTCGGCAGAATACGGCGCTGTCGCAAGGCCCTACGCCAGGGCCTTGTTCGAGGTCGCGCAGGCGGCGAACACGCTCGATCAGTGGTCGACGGCGCTCGGCGCGGCGGCCGCCATCGTTGCGGACCGCTCGGCCGGGGAGCTGCTCGGCAGCCCCTCGCTCGACGACGCGAAGCGGCTCGAGTTCGTCGAGGGAGTGCTCGGGGGCGTGCCCGAGGCTTCGGTCCTCGAGTCGCCGCAGGGCCGCGCGCTGCTCAAGCTGCTCGTCGAGAACGACAGGCTAGAGGCGTTGTCGGAGATATCGGCGGCATTCGACGAGCTCAAGGCGCGCGCCCAGAATCGCATCAAGGTCAAGCTTGTCGCGGCGACGCAGATGGACGACGACCTCAAGGGCAAGCTCGCCGAGGCGCTCGAGCGCCGGTTCGGACGCCAAGTCGACCTCGAGACGCAGGTGGACGAGTCGCTGATCGGCGGCGCAATCATTCAAGCTGAGGACAGGGTCATCGACGGCTCGGTGCGGGCGCGGCTCAAGCGCCTGACCGATTCGTTGATCGCGTAAGAGGGCAGGAAATGGCACTTAAGGCTTCGGAGATCAGCGATCTCATCAGGCAACGCATTCAGAGCTTCGAGGCTAAGCCCGAGGCTCGCGATGTCGGCACGATCATCGCGCTGACGGACGGCATTGCCCGCATTCACGGCCTCGCCGACGTGCAGTACGGCGAGATGATCGAATTCCCGGGCGGCAGCTTCGGCCTCGCCCTGAACCTCGAGCAGGACTCGGTCGGCGCCGTCGTGCTCGGCGACTACACGCACATCTCGGAGGGCGACGGCGTCAAGACGACGGGCCGCATCCTCGAGGTGCCCGTCGGCGAGGCGCTGCTCGGCCGCGTCGTGGACGCGCTCGGCAATCCCATCGACGGCAAAGGCCCGATCCAGGCGGCCGCCACCTCGCCGATCGAGAAGGTCGCGCCGGGCGTCATCGACCGCCAGTCGGTGACCCAGCCCGTGCAGACGGGCCTGAAGTCCATCGATTCGATGGTGCCGATCGGCCGCGGCCAGCGCGAGCTCATCATCGGCGACCGCCAGACGGGCAAGAGTGCCGTCGCGATCGACGCGATCATCAATCAGCGCGGCACGGGCATCAAGTGCATCTACGTCGCGATCGGCCAGAAGAACTCGACGGTCGCGAACGTCGTGCGCCGGCTCGAGGAGCACGGCGCCATGGAGCACACGATCGTGGTCCACGCGGGCGCCTCCGAATCCGCGGCCCTGCAGTACATCGCCCCCTACGGGGGCTGCGCCATGGGCGAGTACTTCCGTGACCGGGGCCAGGACGCCCTGATCATTTACGACGACCTGACGAAGCAGGCGTGGGCCTACCGGCAGGTCTCGCTGCTGCTGCGTCGGCCGCCGGGCCGCGAGGCGTATCCGGGCGATGTGTTCTATCTGCATTCGCGCCTGCTCGAGCGCGCGGCCCGCGTCAACGCGGCCTACGTGGAGCGCGAGACGGGCGGCGAGGTCAAGGGCAAGACGGGCTCGCTGACGGCGCTGCCGATCATCGAGACGCAGGCCGGCGACGTGTCCGCCTTCGTGCCGACGAACGTCATCTCGATCACGGACGGGCAGATCTACCTCGAGACGGACCTCTTCAACGCGGGCATCCGGCCCGCCATCAACGCCGGCCTTTCGGTCTCGCGTGTCGGCGGCGCAGCGCAGACGAAGATCATCCGCAAGCTCGGCGGCGGCGTGCGCCTCGCGCTCGCCCAGTACCGCGAGCTCGCGGCATTCGCCCAGTTCGCATCGGACCTCGACGCGGCCACGCGCCGCCAGCTCGAGCGCGGCCAGCGCGTGACGGAGCTCATGAAGCAACGCCAGTACGCGCCGCTTTCGGTCGCCGAGATGGCGCTCTCGCTGTACGCCGTGAACTCGGGCGCGCTCGACGACGTGCCGGTCGCGAAGATCGGCGCCTTCGAGGCCGGTTTGCACGCGCACGCCAAAACGGCCCACCACGCGCTGCTCGAGAAGATCAACTCGACGGGCGTCTACGACGACGAGACCGAGGCCGGGCTCAAGAAGGCCGTGGACGAGTTCAAGGCGACGGGAACGTATTGAGAGAAAAAGGGCTCTGACCCCTTTTTCTCTCTTCCGCAAGAGGACGTAGATGGCAAGCGGCAAAGAAATCCGCGGCAAGATCGCGAGCGTCAAGAACACGCAGAAGATCACGAAGGCCATGGAAATGGTGGCGGCTTCGAAGCTGCGCCGTACGCAGCTGCGCATGGAGGCGACGCGCCCCTATGCCGAGCGCATCCGAACGGTCGTCGGGCACCTCTCACAGGCGAACCCGGACTACCGCCACCCCTATCTGGAGACGCGCGAGATCAAGCGCGTCGGCTACATCATCATCAGCACGGACCGCGGCCTATGCGGCTCGCTGAACGTGAACCTGTTCCGTGCCCTCGTAACCGACCTGCGCAAGTGGCAAGGCGAAGGCGTCGAGGCCGATCTCGGCATCGTCGGCCAGAAAGGCGTCGCGTTCTTCCGGCGCCTGCGGACGAACATCGTCGCGGCCGCGAGCCACCTCGGCGAGTCCCCGCGCGTGGCGGACCTCGTCGGCTCGATCAAGGCCATGACGGACGCCTACGAGGAAGGCCGCATCGACCGGCTGTTCCTGGCCCACAACGTGTTCGTCAACACCATGAGCCAGCAGCCGAAGATCACGACCCTCCTGCCCGTCGAGGCCGTCGACACCGAGGCGCTGCAGGAGCACTGGGATTACCTCTACGAGCCGGATGCCCGGGAGCTGCTCGGCGGAGTGCTGACGCGCTACATCGAGTCCCAGGTCTACCGTGCGGCCGTCGAGAACGTGGCCTGCGAGATGGCCTCGAAGATGGTCGCCATGAAGGCCGCGACGGACAATGCCGGCAAGTTCATCGAGCAGTTGCAGCTCGCCTACAACAAGGCGCGCCAGGCCGCGATCACGCAGGAGATCGCGGAAATCGTCGGCGGCGCCGCAGCGGTTTCACACTGAGGAAGACTCACATGAGCACGGTTACGACGGGTAACGGCAAGGGCACGGTCGTTCAGGTCATCGGCGCGGTCGTCGACGTGGAGTTTCCGCGCGACGCGATCCCGAAGGTCTACGACGCCCTGAAACTCGACGATCAGGACTTGACGCTCGAGGTGCAGCAGCAGCTCGGCGACGGGGTCGTGCGTACGATCGCCATGGGCACGAGCGAGGGTCTGCGCCGCGGCCTCTCGGTCTCGAACACGGGTGAGCCGATCGCAGTCCCGGTGGGCACGAAGACGCTCGGCCGCATCATGGACGTGCTCGGCCGGCCCATCGACGCGGCCGGCGCCATCGGCGCGGAGCAGGCCTGGCCCATCCATCGCGAAGCGCCGAGCTACGAAGACCAGGCCCCGGCGACGGAGCTGCTCGAGACCGGCGTCAAGGTCATCGACCTCATCATGCCGATCGCCAAGGGCGGCAAGGTCGGGCTCTTCGGCGGCGCCGGCGTCGGTAAGACCGTCACGCTGCTCGAGCTCATCAACAACATCGCCAAGGAGCACGGCGGCTACTCCGTGTTCGCGGGCGTCGGCGAGCGCACGCGCGAGGGCAACGACTTCTACCACGAGATGAAGGACGCGGGCGTGCTCGACAAGGTCGCGCTCGTGTTCGGGCAGATGAACGAGCCGCCGGGCAACCGCCTGCGCGTCGCGCTCACGGGCCTCACGATGGCCGAGTACTTCCGTGACGAAGGCCGCGACGTGCTCATGTTCATCGACAACATCTACCGCTACACGCTCGCCGGCACGGAGGTCTCGGCCCTGCTCGGCCGCATGCCTTCCGCCGTGGGCTACCAGCCGACTCTGGCCGAGGAGATGGGCGTGCTGCAGGAGCGCATCACGTCCACGAAGACGGGCTCGATCACCTCGTTCCAGGCCGTCTACGTGCCGGCCGACGACCTCACCGACCCCTCGCCGGCCACGACGTTCGCCCACCTCGACGCGACGCTCGTGCTCTCGCGCCAGATCGCCGAGCTCGGCATTTATCCGGCCGTCGATCCGCTCGACTCGACGAGCCGCCTGCTCGACCCGAACATCATCGGCCAGGAGCACTACGACACCGCGCGCGGCGTGCAGGCCGTGCTGCAGCGCTACAAGGAGCTGCAGGACATCATCGCGATTCTCGGCATGGACGAGCTTTCCGAGGACGACAAGCTCACGGTGCAGCGCGCGAGGAAGATCCGCAATTTCCTTTCGCAGCCGTTCTCCGTGGCCGAGTCGTTCACGAACGTCCCAGGCAAGTACGTCACGCTGCGCGACACGATCCGCAGCTTCAAGGCCATCGTTCAGGGCGAGTACGACCACCTGCCCGAGCAGGCTTTCTACATGGTCGGCGCCATCGAGGAAGCCGAGGAGAAGGCCAAGACGCTGGCTTGATGCCGCGTCGGGCCCCGAGGCACAACGGAGAGCGGAACGTATGCCGATTCACGTCGATATCGTCAGCGCCGAAGGCGAAATCTTCTCGGGCGAGGCCGCCATGGTGTATGCGCCGGCCGTCATGGGCGACGTCGGCATTGCACCGCGCCATGCGCCGCTGCTCACGAACCTGCGTCCCGGCGAGGTCCGCGTCGATACCGGGGACGGCGAGGAGAGGTTCTTCTATGTGACGGGCGGCGTGCTCGAAGTGCAGCCCCACCTCGTGACCGTCCTCGCCGACAGCGCGCTTCGGGCCGATCAGCTCGACGAAGCGGCCGCGCTCGAGGCCCGCGAGCGCGCGCGCGAAGCGCTCGAGGGGCGCCACGGTGAGGAGCTCGATCTCGCGCAGGCGCAGGCGGAGCTCGCCGAGGCCGAGGCCCGCTACCGAGCGGCGCAGAAGCTCAAGGGCAAGCGCGGCTGAGGACGGCAACGGCCCCTCGTCGCCGCCCAGCGGCGCCTCGTCGCGGCGCACCGAACCTCGTCGCCGAGCAGCGGCGCCGGGGCTGGTCCGCCCGCGTGACCTGCAACACGCGCCCCTCCGGGGCCGCCGCGCTATCATGTTTCGAGGCTTGCAAGTCTCAAGGATGTGATTCGTGCCGCTTTCCGTAGTGATTCTCGCGGCGGGCCAGGGTAAGCGCATGCGCTCGGCGCTGCCCAAGGTGCTTCAGCCTCTGGCGGGCCGCCCCATGCTCGCACACGTGCTCGCGACCGCCCGTGCCCTCGCGCCCCAATCCATTCACGTCGTCTACGGGCACGGCGGCGAGCGCGTGCCGCAGGCCTTTCCCGACTCCGAGGTGGACTGGTGCCTGCAGGCCGATCAGCTCGGCACGGGGCACGCCGTCGCGCAGGCTCTGCCGAGAATTCCGCAGGCGCACACGGTCCTGATCCTTTGCGGCGACGTGCCGCTCGTGCGCCCCGAGACGGTCGAACGGCTGACGGCCGCGGCCGAGGGCGGCCTCGCGCTGCTCACGGC
Organism: uncultured Gammaproteobacteria bacterium; assembly: GCA_963702105.1. GTDB lineage: Bacteria > Pseudomonadota > Gammaproteobacteria > Steroidobacterales > Rariloculaceae > ZC4RG20. The sequence continues at coordinate 4,861,974 of OY969712.1, read as the reverse complement.
CGAGCTCGACGACCCGCGCGGGTACGGCCGCGTGCTGCGCGACGAGCGCGGCCGCGTAGCCCGCATCGTCGAGGAGCGCGACGCGACCGACGACGAGCGCCGTGTCCGCGAGGTCAACACGGGCCTGCTCGCCGCGGGCGCGGCGGACCTCAAGGGCTGGCTCGAGCGCCTCGACAACGACAATGCCCAGGGCGAGTACTACCTCACCAACGTCGCTGCCATGGCGGCCGCCGCGGGCCGGACCGTCGAGGGCGTGCTCGTGGACTCCTCTCTCGAGGTGCTCGGCATAAACGACAAGGTCCAGCTCGCGGCCGCGGAGCGCGCGTTTCAGCGCCGCGAGGCCGAGCGCCTCATGCGCGCGGGCGCGACGCTCGCGGACCCGGAGCGCATCGACGTGCGCGGCCGCCTCGATGTCGGCGCGGATGTCCGCGTGGACGTGGGCTGCATCTTCGAAGGCGAGGTCGAGCTCGGCGACCGCGTCAGCGTCGGCGCGTACTCGGTGCTCAAGGACGTGCGCCTCGGCGCCGACACCAAGGTGCACGCACACAGCGTCCTCGAGGGCGTCGCCGCGGGCGAGGCCTGCGAGATCGGCCCGTTCGCCCGCCTGCGCCCGGGCGCGGACCTGGCCGGGCACGTCAAGGTCGGAAATTTCGTCGAGATCAAGAAAAGCCGCATCGCCGAGGGCAGCAAGGTCAATCATTTGACCTACCTCGGGGACACGACCGTCGGCCGGAACGTCAACGTGGGCGCCGGCACCGTCACGTGCAACTACGATGGCGCGAACAAACACCGCACGACGATCGGCGACGAGGCCTTCATCGGCTCGGGCGTCATGCTCGTCGCGCCCGTCGAGGTCGGCGCGGGCGCCACGATCGGCGCCGGATCGACGATCCCCCGCGATGCGCCCGCGGGCCGGCTCACGGTTGCGCGCACTCGGCAAACGACCGTCGAAGGCTGGAAGCGGCCGGTCAAAAAACCCGGCCCGGGGCACGAGAAGTAGGCGGGCGTCCTCGGACGGACGGCAGGAAGGAACAGCATATGTGCGGCATCGTCGGAGCCATTGCAGAGCGAAACATCGTTCCCGTGCTCCTCGAGGGGCTCAAGCGGCTCGAATACCGCGGTTACGACTCGGCCGGCGTGGCCGTCGTCGGGGACGACGGCAAGCTCGGGTTGTGCAGGGCCGTGGGCAAAGTCTCGCAGCTCGAGGGAAAGCTTGCGGCGAACCCGCTCGCGGGAAGGCTCGGCGTGGCGCACACGCGCTGGGCCACGCACGGCGGCGTGACGGAGCAGAACGCGCATCCGCACCTGTCGGGCGGCCGAGTGGCTGTGATCCACAACGGCATCATCGAGAACTACGAGCCGATCAAGGAAGAGCTCATCGCCAAAGGCTATGAGTTCGAGTCCGAGACGGACACCGAGGTGGCGGCGCACCTTGTCCACGAGCACCTCGAGCGCGGCTACGATCTCGTCGAAGCCGTGCGCCTCGCCGTGCGGCGCTTCGTCGGCGCCTACGCACTGCTCGTTTTCGACGCCCAGGATCCCGAACGAATCGTCGTGAGCCGCATTGCGAGCCCGCTCGTGATCGGCCTCGGGATCGGCGAGAACTTCGTCGCGAGCGGCGTCCCGGCGCTGCTGCCGGTCACGCAGCGCTTCGTGTACCTCGAGCAGGGGGACCTGGCCGAGATCAAGCGCGACAGCGTGCGCATCATCGACGCGAACGGCAACGAGGTGCAGCGGCCGGTTCACGAGACCCAGTGGAGCGCCGACGCGGCCGAGAAGGGCCCGTACCGGCACTTCATGATCAAGGAAATCTTCGATCAGCCCGGCGCGCTGGCCGATACGCTGTACGGCCGCGTCGAGAAGAACCATGTGCTGCCCGACTCGCTCGGCACGGCCGCGGCGGCGCTGCTGCGGCGCGTCAAGCAGCTGCACGTGGTCGCCTGCGGCACGAGCTACCATGCCGGCAGCGTCGGCAAGTACTGGATCGAGTCGCTGGCCGGCATCCCGTGCCAGGTCGAGATCGCGAGCGAGTATCGCTACCGCAAGGTCGTCGTGCCGCCGGACACGCTGTTCGTGACGCTCTCGCAGTCCGGCGAGACGGCCGATACGCTCGAGGCGCTGCGGCTTGCGAAGACGGCCGGTTACTTGGGTTCGCTCACGATCTGCAACAGCCCGCATAGCTCGATGGTCCGGGAATCGGATCTCGTGATGATGACGCAGGCCGGGCCGGAGGTCGGCGTCGCGAGCACGAAGGCCTTCACGACTCAGCTGCTTTCCATGCTCCTGGTGACGCTCATGCTGGCGCGGCACCGGGGCATGACCGCCGAGCGCGAGGAATCGCTGGTCCCGCACCTCTATCATGCGGCCGTTGCGGTCGAGCAGGTGCTCGCGATGAACGACGTGACGAAGCTTCTGGCCGAGCAGTTCGCCGAGAAACACCACGCGCTGTTTCTCGGCCGCGGTCCGATGTGGCCCGTGGCCATGGAAGGCGCGCTCAAGCTCAAGGAGATCTCGTACATCCATGCCGAAGCCTACGCGGCCGGCGAGCTCAAGCACGGCCCCCTGGCGCTCATTGACGAGGAGATGCCCGTCATCGTCGTCGCTCCGAACAACGAGCTGCTCGACAAGCTCAAGTCGAACATGCAGGTTGTGCGCGCGCGCGGCGGGCAGCTTTTCGTGTTCGCGGACCGCGAAACGGGAATCGAGTCCGAGCCCGGCGTCAACGTCATCGACATGCCGCACGCGGACCGGCTCATCGCGCCCATCGTCTACACGGTCCCGCTGCAGCTTCTGGCCTATCACGTCGCCGTGCTCAAGGGCACGGACGTCGATCAGCCTCGTAACCTCGCGAAGTCGGTCACGGTGGAGTAACTGGCCGCGGCCGAGTGGCTACCGGTCGCCCGCAGGATCCATGAACGGGTTTGGGCGACGGCGGCGGGGCGTCCCTTAGACCGGCACCGCCGAGACGCCGGCCGGGTGCATGCCCGTGCGCTCCGCCTCTCGTTCCGCCTCCGCGCGCTGGCGCACGAGGCGCAGCGCGAGCGCCATGAGCCGGGCCTCGCCGAAGGGATCGGGAATCGCGCAGGGCGGCCTGCGGCGCAGCTTGTCCCAGGCGTCGCGCGCGAGCACTTGGGACAGGAAGTTGAGGTTCTTGCGGATGAAATAGACGTAGGGATTCTGCTCGCTGCCGAAGTATCCCTCGAGATAGCGATAGGCACCGTGAAAGCCGCGCTCGAGGCGCAGATGGACGGACTTCTGATAGAACCCGAGCGTCTGCGCGAGAAGGTCTCGTCCCGAGCGGTAGCGAACCGGCGCTCCGCCGGGGCCTTCGAAGGCGATGCCGCCGAGCACGAACTCCGGAAATAGGCGGTCGCGGCACTTCTCGAGATAGCAGCGGTCGGCAAGCTGCGCGAGCAGGTCGGCCGTGCCGAGGAGGTGGCCGACGACGTAATCCTTCGGCTCCTCGAGCTCGATTTGGTCGAGGGCGACCTCGTAGCCCGTGAAGTGGACGATGCGGCTGATGACGGGCACGTACTCGTCGAGCCCGACCTTCGGAAGGTAGCGTTCGAGAAACCGTCCGCTGCGCGTGACATGCGTGCGCGTGAACTCGGCCCCATTCTTCGATTCCCGGTCTTCCGTCTTGTGACGGAGATAGCCGGCGTCGTGAAACAATGCGCTGATCAGCGCGAGCATGCCGCGCTCCGGGCCGAGCCGATCCCGCGCGGGGACGCTCGCTTCGTAGCCGACGACGAGGCGCGCGAGGGCGAGCGTCATGTCGAGGCTGTGCTGCATGTCGTGGTAGGCCGTGTCCACGCCGTGGTAAGACGGATCGAGACCCAGGTACATGCGCTCGAAGTCGTGAAAGGCGAGCCAGACCGCGTCGAAGGGACTCGACGAATACGCCTCCGTGAACAGCTCGCGGACGGCCTTGCGGACGGCGCGCGCAGAGCTGACCTGGACCGTGTTCGTCACGTCATAGTCGTTACGGCGTTCTTGCGCGGCTTCTTCGCTCGACACCATAGCCCCACCCCTGCACGGCCACGAGTGTACGCAATTCCATTCGCGCGGGCACCCGCGCATCTAACATAACCCGCGGCTTGCGCCTCGGAACAGGACGCAGATCACGACTTCGCAACGTCGTCCGCGAAGTCGGCGACGACGGGCGCGTGGTCGGAAGGCCGTTCCGCGCGGCGCGGCTCGGAATCGACGGCGCAGCCGGTGCAGCCGGGCCCGAGGGACTTCGAGCACAGGATCAGGTCGATGCGCAGGCCCATGTTGCGGCGGAAGGCCGCGGCGCGGTAGTCCCACCAGCTGAAAATTCCCGGTTCCTGCTCGAACAGCCTGAAGGCGTCGTCGAGGCCGAGCGCGACGATGCGCTCGAGCGCCTCCCGCTCCGCCGCGCTGCAATGAATCTTGCCCTCCCAGAGGGCCGGATCGTGGACGTCGCGGTCGTCGGGAGCGATGTTGAAATCGCCGACCACGACGAGCCGCTCGTGCCGGGCGAGCTCGCGCGCGAGCTGCGCGCGGATCGCCTCGAGCCAGGCCAGCTTGTAGTCGAACTTGGCCGAGCCGACGCTTTGGCCGTTCGGGACGTACAGATCGTAGATCCGAAAGCCCGCGACGGTGGCGCCGAGCACCCTTCGGGCGTCATCGTCGAAGCCCTCGATAGCGGTCACGACGTCCTCGGCCGGCGCGCGCGTGAGCAGCGCGATCCCGTTGTAGCCGCCCTGGCCGCTGAACGCCGCCTGGTAGCCCAGGGCCTCGAATTCCGCGGCAGGGAACGCTTCGTTCCTGCACTTCGTTTCCTGGAGCGCGAGGACGTCCGGCGCGTTGGCCCCGAGCCAGCCGAGCACCTGCTCGAGCCGCACCCGCAGGCTGTTGACGTTCCAGGTCGCGATCTTCACGGCGCCTCGGCGATGCCGGCCTGCGCGAGCAGCGCCTCGAGCTCGGGCCGGCGGCCGCGAAAGGCCGTGAACGCCTCGAGCGCGGGACGGCTGCCGCCGACGCGCAGGATCTCGCGCTCGAAGCGGCGGGCCGTGGCTGCGTCGAAGGCGCCGCGTTCCTCGAAGGCCGCAAAGGCGTCGGCGGCGAGCACCTCGGCCCACTTGTAGCTGTAATAGCCGGCGGCGTACCCGCCGCCGAATATGTGGGCGAAGCCGCTGGGAAAGCGGTTGTAGGAGGGGTGCCGGATGACGGCGACTTCGCGCCTGACCTCCTCGAGAATGGCGTACACGCGCAGCAGCGAGGGTGGCTCCGGTTCGGTGTGCAGCCGGAAGTCGAAAAGCGCGAACTCGAGCTGGCGCAGCATCGCGAGGCCCGCGAGGAAGCGGCGCGAGCCGCGGAGCGTCTCGATCGTCGCCGGCGGCAGCGGTTCGCCCGTCTCGACATGGCCCGAGATCGTGCGCAGCACCTCGGGCACCCAGGCATAGTTCTCGAGGAACTGGCTCGGCAGCTCGATGGCATCCCACGCGACGCCGTTGACGCCCGCGAGCGAAGGATAATCGACGGTCGTCAGCAGGTGGTGCAGCGTGTGCCCGAACTCGTGGAACAGCGTGACCACCTCGTTGTGCGTCAACAGGCTCGGCGCATCGCCGACGGGCGGGTTGAAATTACACACGAGATGGGCGATAGGGTCCTGCGAACGGCCGTGCAGGCGAGCACGCGTGAGGCACGCGTCCATCCACGCGCCGCTGCGCTTGTTCGCGCGCGCGAATAGGTCCGTGTAGAAGCCGCCGACGGGCGTGCCGTCGGGCCGCTCGATCTCGTAATAGGCGACGCTCGGATGCCACGGGGCCGCGGCTTCGGCTTCGCCGATCACGACGCGGAAAAGGCGCTCGACGAGCCCGAAGAGCCCCTCGAGCACGCGCGGCAGTGGAAAATAGGCCCGGAGCGCTTCTTCGTCGAGTCCGAAGCGCTCGCGCCTGACCTGCTCGGAGTAGTAGCCGACATCCCAGGCGTCGAGGGGCCGGCCGGCATGCGCCTCGAGATCCGCCAGCTCGCGCTCGCCGGCCCCGCGGCTGCGCCGCGCGAGGTCCTGCAGGAACGCGAGGACGGCCCGCGGCGACTCGGCCATCTTGGTCGCGAGAGAGAGCTCGGCAAAGTCGACGAAGCCCACGAGCCGCGCCGAAGCATCGCGCAGCGCCAGAATTTCCGCGATCAACGGGCCGTTGTCCCACCGCCCGGCGAGCGGGCCCTGGTCCGAGGCGCGCGTGACCCAGGCGCGATAGAAGAGCTCGCGCAGGTCGGCGGACTGCGCATGGCTCATGACGGCCTGGTAGGTCGGCATATCGAGCGCGAAGAGCCAACCTGCAAGGCCCTCGGCGGCTGCCGTCGCGCGAGCGCGCTCGAGCACGACGGCGGGCAGTCCCTCGACCTCCTGGGCCCGCGTTTCGTGGTGCCGGAACGCATCGGCCGCGTCCATGAGGTTCTGCTCGAACTCGGCCTCGGCGGCCGCGAGGCGTCGGCTCGTCTCGCGGAATTGGGCCTTGTCGCCCGGCGGAAGGTCTACGCCCGCGAGCCGGAAGTCGCGCAGCGACTGCTCCACGAGCTCGGCCTCGACGGGCCGCTGCCGCGGCAGCCTCTCGGCCAGGCGCTCGAACTGGCGAAACAGGGCCTCGTTCTGGCCGAGCTCCGTATGAAACTCCGTCACGAGCGGGAGACAGCGGTTGTACGCCTCGCGAAGCGCCGGCGAGGAGGCGACCGCGTTCAAATGAGCAACGGGGCTCCAGACGCGCTCGACCGCGTCCTGGATCTGCTCGAATTGCTCGAGCCAGGCGAGATCGGCCGGCGCCGCCGCGGCGCGCTCGAGCGCCGCGCGCTGCTCGGCGAGGACCGAAACGACCGCCGGCTCGATGTGCTCGGGCGCGATTTCCGCAAAGCGGGGCGGCCCGGCCGGCGCGAGCAGCGGGTTGCGGGCGGCATCGGTAGACTGTTCGTTCATCGGCATATCCAGAGACGTTGTGCAGCGCGCAACCTTAGCAGAGACGCCCGCCGTTTTGCCCCGGCCGCGATCACCCTGCGGGTCCCCGGACGCCGGGGGGGCCGTCCCCTTTCGGTCCGGGCCGCGCGCACCGGCGTGCGCGGCAGTGTAAGCTCCGGGCCGCGGCGGAGGCGCACCACTTCAGAGGTGAAAGTGAAGGCATTCGACTTGATCGTTCTCGGCGGCGGCAGCGGCGGCCTCGCCGCGGCCCAACGGGCGGCGGATTATGGCGCGCGCGTGGCGTTGTTCGAGCCCGCCCGGCTCGGCGGCACCTGCGTCAACGTGGGCTGCGTGCCCAAGAAGGTCATGTGGAATGCCGCGGAGACGGCGGCGCGGATCGGCAGCGCCGGCGCCTACGGTTTCGACGTTACGGTGAGCGGTCACGACTTCGGACGCCTCAAAGGTGCGCGCGACGCCTATGTCGAGCGCCTGAACGGCATCTATCGCCGCAACCTCGACCGGCGCTCGATCGAGGTCGTCCGGAGCCGCGGCGCCTTCGCAGGGCCGAAGGAGATCGTCGATGCCGAGGGCCGGGGTTACGCGGCCGATCATATCGTCATCGCGACGGGCGGCTACCCCAAAGTTCCCGGCGTGCCGGGCGCCGAGCGCGGCATCACCTCCGACGGCTTCTTCGAGCTGGAGAACCTGCCGCGGCGCATCGCAATGGTCGGCAGCGGCTACATCTCCGTCGAGCTCGGCGGCGTGCTCGCGGCGCTCGGCAGCGAGGTCGTGATGTTTCTGCGCTACGACCGGGTGCTGCGCTACTTCGACACGATGCTGTCCGATCACCTGATGCGGCACATGAGCGCCGCCGGCATCGAGATCGTGACCTCGGCCGTGCCGCGCGCCCTGACGGGTGCCGGACCCTACACGCTCGAGCTCGAGGACGGCCGCCGTTGCGAAGGCTTCGACCGCGTCCTCTGGGCCATCGGCCGCGCGCCGAACACGGCCTCGCTCGCGCTCGATCGCGCGGGCCTGGCCCCGACACATCTCGGCTACGTGCCCGTCGACGAGTATCAGAACACGAGCGTGCCCGGCATCTACGCCGTGGGCGATGTGACCGGACGCGCGGAGCTGACGCCCGTGGCCATCGCTGCGGGAAGGCGTCTCGCCGACCGCGTTTTCGGGCACGATCGGAATCGCAGGCTCTCGTACGACGTGATTCCGACCGTCATCTTCTCGCATCCGCCGATCGGCACCGTCGGCCTTTCGGAGACCGAGGCCTTGCAGCGCTATCCGGCGGAGCCCGTGCACGTCTACACCTCGGAGTTCGTGCCGATGTTCAACGCGCTGACGGAGGAGAAGCCCGTGACGGCCATGAAGCTCGTGGTGGTCGGCGCCGACGAGCGCATCGTGGGCTGCCACGTCATCGGTTCCGGCGCCGACGAGATGACTCAGGGCTTCGCGGTCGCCGTGACGATGGGCGCGACCAAGCGCGATTTCGACGACACGATCGCGATCCACCCGACGAGCGCGGAGGAACTCGTGACGATGCGCACGCGCGTGGATGCGCGGGCGCCGACGTAGGCTGCGCCTCGGTGCGGCTCCACTCGAACGGCCGCTAACGCGCCCGCGCGAGCTCGGCGATCACCGGTACCGTCTCGGGACGGATGCCGCGCCAGATCAGGAACGACTCCGCTGCCTGCTCGACGAGCATGCCCCAGCCCTGCTCGGCGCGGCCGGCGCCGTGCTCCCTGGCCCAGGCGACGAACGGCGTATCGCCCCGGCTGTAGACGAGGTCGTAGCATAGGGTGCCCCGGCCGACGATGGCGGCCGGGAACGGCGGGGTCCGGCCTTCGAGTCCGGCCAACGTCGCGTTGACGACGATGTCGAACGGCGGGGCCGCCTCGAGATCCTCGAACCGGCATGCCTCGATCTCGCCGAGCGGCGCGAAGCGCTCCTTGAGCAGCATTGCGCGCTCGAGCGTCCGGTTTGCCATTACGAGCTCGGCCGGCGCTTCGCCCAGCAGCGGCGGGAGGATGCCCCGGGCGGCGCCGCCCGCGCCGAGAACGAGAACGCGTCGGCCGCGGACCGTGCAGCCGAGATTCACGCTGAGGTCGCGCAGGAAGCCGACGCCGTCCGTGTTGTCGCCGCGCAGGCCTTGGGGCCCGAAGCTCAAGGTGTTGACGGCCCGGGCGGCCTCCGCGGCCTCGCCGAGCTCGCTCGCGATCCGGAAGGCGGCCTCCTTGTGCGGCACCGTAACGTTGAGCCCCCTGCCGCCGGCCTGCCCGAAGGCGCGCACGACCTCCTCGAAGCGAGCGGGCTCGGCTTCGATAAGCTCGTACGTCAGGTGCTGGCGCGTCTGTTGGGCGAACAGGCGGTGGATCAGCGGCGAACGGCTATGGCGGACCGGGTAGCCCACCACGCCGTAACGATCCGGCGGGGAAGCGTCGGTCATCGGGTCACCTTTCGATCGGGCGGCGCCGGGCATTGTGGCGGGTCCGGGCAACGATTGCCACGCGCCCATTCGCGGGCCGAACACCCGCTTTTCGAGCTTGGAGCCTGCGCCTGCGCTCTGCGAACATAGGCTCGGAATCGCGACGAGGAACACCGTGAACGACCTGATCCGCTGCGACTGGAGCTGTGGCGTCGACGAGCAATATCTCGAGTATCACGACACCGAGTGGGGCGTGCCGGTCCACGAGGACCGCCGCCACTTCGAGTTCCTGACCCTCGAGACCGCCCAGGCCGGCCTGAGCTGGCGCACCGTGCTGCGCAAGCGCGAAGGGTACCGGCGTGCCTTCGCTGATTTCGACCCGGAGCGCGTCGCACGCTTCAACTCGCGCTCGATCGAGCGCCTGCTCACGGACCCCGGCATCATCCGCAACCGGCGCAAGATCGAGGCGGCCGTCGCAAACGCGCGCGCGTTCCTCGAGTTGCAGGCGTCGCACGGCAGCTTCGATGCCTACGTTTGGAACTTCGTCGGCGGTTCTCCCATCGTGAACCGCTGGCGGCGCCAGGGTGAGGTGCCGGCCACGAGCGCCGAGTCCGATGCCCTGAGCCGCGACCTCAAGGCGCGCGGCTTCAAATTCGTCGGCTCGACGGTCATCTACGCGCACATGCAGGCAACGGGTCTCATCAACGATCACCTCGTGGACTGCTTCCGTTACTCGGCGTGCTGATCCCGGGACGCGGGACGTCGCGGGATCTCGCGGAACGTCGAAGGGCGTCGCAGCGGATCTCAAGAGAAAGGTCGCAGAGGGCGGAGGCTTGCGCGTAAGGGCAGTGTCGGGACCGCCGTAAACCCTTCCCTGGGGGCTGCGTACGCGCCGTCCCTGGCGCGTACGCTCCCGACACGGCCCTTACGCGCAAGCCTCCGCCGGATACCTCCTCGGCCGTCGTGAGCTCCAAAGAGCCCATGGACTGGCGGTCTTCGCGCGGAAACGCGACGACCGCGCGGTTGCATCGTGATCCATGATCTTCGGCCGACGCTACGCGCAAGTCTCCGGCCTGGAAACGTTCTCCGCCGTCGTGAGCTCCAGAAACCATTCCGGTTGGCGTTCACGCTCACGAAACGCGGAAACCGCAAGGATGGGCGTCTTTCCCCCAAGCGATGTCCTCGTGCGGTTGCAGCATGATTCATGAACGGCCTCCTCTGCGGCGCCGGCGGCCGTTCATGAATCATGCGGACGAGCGCCGAGCGTTGAGCGTTGAGCGTTGAGCGTTGAGCGTTGAGCGTTGAGCGGCTGGCCCGCGCGCTAAGGGGTCGTGACGTTGATGACGGTGATCGCGTACAGCCCGTTCGGCGTATTGTGCGAGAGGACCCCGAGATACCGCGTCGCAGGCTCGAGCCCCGACCATTCGAGATCGAAGCTCGTGCGATCGCCGTCCGCGACCAATTGCGGCGCCGTGACCTGCATGTTGCCGACGACGTTGTCGAGGCCGACCGACCAGGCGAACAGCGTGTAGTTCGCGCCCGGCCCGTTCGTGGGGTCCGTTTGAAAGCCATGGACCAGCACGGCGTAGACGCCGGGTTGGGGCGTCTGAAGGTCGATGCGCTCGTTCGAGGTGAAGCCGCCGCTCTGGCCGACCTGCGTGCACTGGTCGTTCGGGCAGTAGTACACGTAGAGGTCGAGGTCGTCGGCGCCGTCCGTCGCGTTGTCGAACAGCGCGAAGCGCGCGAAGAGCTGGTTCGGCGGCACCTGAATCAGATGCCCCGTGACGCCGTTGTCGAAGCGGAAGCTGAACTGGCGTGTCGGGTCCTGATCGACGTGGCCCTGTTCGGTGTACGGGGCGCGCAGTCCATGGACACCGGCGTAGTAGGTGCCGGTGTAGCCGAAGTCGACGGGGATGGAGAAGCTGCCGGCGCTGCCCGTCAACAGGATCTGCTCGGGGGCGCGCAGGGTCACGGGCTTGACGGCGATCGGGCTCGCCACCTCGTGCTTGCCGTCGGACCATGCGATGCGGCCGAAGGTCCAGCTGTCGAGCGCCGCGCCCTGGCCCGTGAATGTCACGGCGTAGTCGGCCGATTCGCCTGTGGCCAGCGTCATCGATTTGGGCTGCACGTCCACGGCGACGCCTTTCGGCGCCTCGACCGTCGGCGTATAGGTCGCCGGCGGGCCGACGTTCGTGACGCGCCGCGTCACGACGTCGCCGGTGATCAGCCGCGAGACGCCGATCGAGGGCAGGTTGAGCTCGCTCGGCGCGAACGAGTAGCCGGCGTCGGACAGCACGCTGCAGTCGGCCGCCGTGAACGGCGGCCGCTCGAGCCCGCACAGGTAGGCGGCGTCGTCGAGAAAGCCGCTGTCGTAGACGAGGCCGGGATCGATGGCCTTGTCGGGGTCGATGTGGCCCGCGCCCATGTCGAACGGGCCGGCCGGCGTTTCCGCGTCGGACTCGTAGACCTTTCGGTAGGCCGTGGTCATGAGCGCGGACTTCAGCATCGCGGGCGACCAGTCGGGGTGCGCCTCCTTGAGCAGCGCCGCGACGCCGACGGTCTCCGGCGTCGACATCGACGTGCCGGAGAGGTACTGGAACCACTGGCCGCGCACGCCGTTCGCCGCGTCGGGCGTGTTGCCCGCCAGGATGTCTACGCCGGGCGCCGTCACGTCGGGCTTCACGAAATCGGGCTCGCTCGAGTCGGGGCCGCGCGAGGAGAAGTCGGCCATGTCGTAGCCGGTTTCCCTGTTCTCGAGGAACAGCCCGCGAATCAGGTTGACCGTGACCTCGTCGCCGTTAGTGAGGGAATCGAGGATGCGCTGCGCGTCGGCCGTCGCGATCATGACGGCCGGTATCGAGACGCTGCCGCGGTCCCCGTTCATGACGATCGGCGCACCCGTGTCGTTGTAGACGACGGCCGCGATCGCGCCGGCGTCCTGCACGTGCATGAGCTTCGTCTGGAACTCGCAGCCGCCGCGTGCGATGAGCGCGACGTTGCCCGCGACGTCGTGGCCGTTCACGAGCGGTTCGCAGGCGTCGGCGTTGCTGCCCGTGCTGCCGTCGGGGAACGTGGCCACGCCGTCGTCCACTTGCACGAGGTTGCCGGTGAGCCCTTTGTCGGCGCGAAGCGGCGGCGTGAAGCTCGCCTCCTTCATGGCGATGCGGCCCGCCAGGCCCTTGGGTGCCGTGATCTCGATGGCCTCGCTGTAGTGCGTGCCAGCCAGCGTCGAGGCCGCGGCCGTCAGGACCCATGGGTCGCTGCTCGGCGAGCCGATCGTACCGCCCGTCGGTCCGTCGTTGCCGGCGGCCACGACCGTGAGCACGCCCGCGTCGAAGGCGTCGAGCAGCGCCATGTCATCGGGGGCTGTGAGGTCCGTCTCGAGGCTGCCGACCGAGTAGTTGATGAGGTCCACGCCGTCCGCCACGGCGTCGTCTACGGCCCGGGCCAGGTCCGAGGTGGCGCAGGTCGCCTGCGTCGCGCCCGGGGTGAGCCAGCAGGCTTTGTAGACGGCGATGCGCGCGCGCGGGGCGATGCCGCTGATCGGCGCGATGCGCGTGCCGAACAGCGTCGCTTCGACGGGATTGCCGGCGGCCGTCGTCGCAATGTGCGTGCCGTGCCCGTCGACGTCCTTCGGCGACATGAACTCGTTCGGGTCGAGCGTGTGCTGGGCCAGGAAGCCGTCGATGTAGTAGCGGGCCCCGACGACCTTGTTGTTGCACGAACCTTCGGGAAAGCCGTCGCCCGTCTGGCACACGCCGTTGAAGCCCTTCACGGGCCCGTACTCGAGCGTCGTGGGCGGATCTCTGCGCACCGCCCCGCAGAGCCAGGCGCCGAGCCAGGACGCCGCGGCCCAGTGCGATTCGCAGACGCGCGGGATGTGCTTCTGCACGTCGAGCAGCGAAGGGTGCTGCGGCGCGATTCCGCTGTCGATGACGCCGATGACGATGTCCTCGCCCTCGAGCCCCAGGTCCGCGCGCAGGCCGCCGACCTGGTCTTCGAGCCCCAGGAAGACCGAGCTGTCGTCCCGGAGTTTCTGATCCGAGTCGAGCCAGATGCGATCGACCTCCGCGTTGTGCGCGAGCGCGGCGACCTGCTCCGGCGTGAGTCGCGCCGCGAAGCCGTTCATGGCGTAGCGGTAACTGTAGATCTTCGCGCCCACGGCCCCGATCTCGCCGAGCAGCCGGTCCTGTGCAGCTTCGAGATGCTTGACGTAGGACTGCACGGTTCCCGACGTGGAATCGATTTTGCGGCCCGGCGCGGGCTTCGTGGCCGCATAGCCGGCCGTGCCGCCCTTGTAGGTCGCCGCGCCCGCGGCCTTGAGCTTCACGAGGTAGACGGCCGTGCCGTGCTTGACGGGTCGGACGCCGCCGACGACCGACAACGCCCCGCCCGCGGCCGCGCGGTGCAGCTCGCCCGCTGCGGCGCAAGGCGCCTGCGCGGCGCCGGCCAGCGCGAGTAGCGCGAGCACGACGCGGGCCGGACGCGGCGCGGCGCAAAGCCGCCCGCTGCGCCTTGCAGGCCGCGATCTTGCGGGACGAGACGCTGCCACTTCGTCGTTCTTCTATGCGTCCTCGCCCGAGCGCCGGGGCCCGGGCAAAGTGAGTTTCCGGTTCCGGAAGATTGCTTGCAGGGCTCGATAGTACCCGGTCACGATGACCGCAGCACGCGCCCGGTCATTCCGTCTCTGATGGCCGTCGGTTTCGCTTGGCCCCCCACGGGCCCGGGCAGCACGTAGTCGACGCAGGCGCCGACGGCCCGCCTCGCCGCGAGCGCCGTGCGGGCCGGCGGGCGGCGGCTCAGATTGGCGCTCGTCGAGACGAGCGCGCTGCCGGCACGCAGGCACAGCAGGCGCGCGCCGGCATGGGCCGTGACGCGTACGCCGACGGAGCCGCGGCCGCCCGTGATCAGCGCCGAGACGCCGGGCCGGGCCGGCAACACCCAGGTTGCGGCTCCGGGCCAGCTCGCGAGAATCTCGGCCGCGAGCGGCGATCGCTCGAGGGCGACATAGCGCGCGAGCGTCTCCACGTCGGCCGCGATCAGCAACAGGCCTTTGCGCCACGAGCGGCGTTTCAGAGCGAGGATGCGGCCGACCGCCGCTTCGTCTTCAGGAAGGCAGCCGAGCCCGTACACGGCCTCGGTCGGGTAGGCGACGACGCCGCCCGCTCGCAGGACCCGGGCCGCGGCGGCGGCGCGCAGCGCGGTGCTCAAGCGGGACCGTCCCCACGCGCGCAGGCCGCGCCGCAGGGCCCGTGTGCCGCGAGAGCGCCCGCGCGGCGCCCGCCCACGTTGCCGAGCGGCTCAGGCGCCGCTCGTCTTGGATTTCTTTTTCTTCGCGGCAAGCTTGCTCGGGCCCGTCCCGGCCTTCTTCTTCGCGGCTTTCTTCGTCGCTTTCTTCTTGGCTGCCTTCTTTTTCGCCGTCTTCTTCTTCGCGGCCTTCTTGGCTTCGGCCGCGCCCGGGGCTGCTGCGCCGTTGCCGGCGGTATTCTTGCCGGCGGCGCCCTGCCCGGCGCGCGCCGGGCCGCGGCGCCCGCGTCCGCGCCGCTCCGGGGCGGCGGCCAGGAGCGCCTCGCACTCGTCGCGCGTCAGCGACGCCGGTTCGCGGTCCTTGGGGATCTTGGCGTTCTTCGAGCCGTTCGTCACGTACGGACCGTAGCGGCCGTTCAGCACCTGTATGGCACCGTCGTCGAAGTTGTTGATGATCCGGTTCGCGTCGGCGCGCTTCTTCTCGTCGATGAGCTCGAGCGCGCGTTCGAGCCCGATCGTGTAGGGGTCGTCCTCCTGAATGGAGACGAACTTGTTGCCGTAGCGCACGTAGGGCCCGAAGCGGCCGATGTTGGCGGAGACGGGCTCCCCTTCCGGCGTCTCGCCGAGATCGCGCGGCAGCTTGAAGAGCTCGAGCGCCTCGGGCAGCGTGATGTCGTCCATCTTCTGGCCGGGGCGCAGGCCGGCGAACTTCGGCTTCTCCTCGTCGTCCTTCGTGCCGATCTGCACGAATGCGCCGTACCGGCCCATGCGCACGCTGATGGGGCGGCCGCTCTTCGGGTCCTCGCCGAGCACGCGGGCCTGCGAGGCCTGCTCGCGCGTGACCGAGCTGTCCGTGTGCTCGACGAGCTCATGGAACGGCCGCCAGAACTCATCGAGCAGCGGCACCCAGTCGCGCTCGCCGCGCGAGACGGCGTCGAGCGAGTCCTCCATGCGGGCCGTGAATTCGTAATCGACGTACTGGGAGAAGTACTCGGTCAGGAAACGGTTCACGACGCGGCCGACGTTCGGTCGGCACGAAGCGCCGGTTCTCCATCTCGACGTACTCCCGATTGCGCAGCGTCGAGATGATCGAGGCATAGGTCGAGGGCCGGCCGATGCCGAACTCCTCGAGCGCCTTCACGAGCGTCGCCTCCGAGTAGCGCGGCGGCGGTTCCGTGAAATGCTGCTCGGTCAGGATGTCCGTCATCGCGAGCTCGTCGCCTTCGCTGACGGCCGGCAGGATGCTGTCCTGCTCGTCGGCCGCGTTGTCGTCGCGGCCTTCCTGGTAGACGGCGATGAAGCCCGGGCTCACGAGCACCGAGCCCGTGGCGCGGAATACGACGTTGCTGTCGCGCTCGCGGCCGGCCGCGAGGTCCACGCGCACGGTATCGTAGACGGCCGGGTTCATCTGCGAGGCGACCGTGCGCTTCCAGATGAGCTCGTAGAGCCGGTACTGATCGTGCTCTAGGAAGCGGCGCACGTCCTCCGGCGCCCGCGCGGCCGACGTGGGGCGGATTGCCTCGTGGGCCTCCTGCGCATTGCGCGCCTTGGTCGTATAGCGGCGCGCTTCCTCGGGCAGATTCTCTGCCCCGTAGCGCTTGGCGATGACGTTGCGCAGCTCCGTGAGCGCCTCGTTGGCCAGCGTCACCGAATCCGTTCGCATGTACGTGATGAGGCCCGTCGAGCCCTCGCCGACGTTGATGCCCTCGTAGAGCCGCTGCGCGACCGTCATGGTCTTCTGCGCGCTGAACCCGAGCTTGCGCGACGCCTCCTGCTGCAGCGTCGAGGTCGTGAACGGTGCGGCCGGGTTACGGCGCCGCTGCTTTTTCTCGATCGAGGCGACCGTGAGCACGCCGTTGGCGCGCTCGCGGATATAGCGCTCGGCGGCGCGGGTGTCCGTCTCGTTGGTGAACGTGAACTGCTCGACCTTCGTGCCGCGAAACACCGAGAGCCGGGCGTTGAACCCCTGCGCCTCGTGCGCGACGGCGGCCTCGACGGTCCAGTACTCCTGCGGCTTGAACGCCTGGATCTCGTCCTCGCGCTCGACGATGAGCCGCAGCGCCGGGCTCTGCACGCGTCCGGCGGAGAGGCCGCGCCGGACCTTCTTCCACAGCAGCGGCGAGAGATTGAAGCCGACGAGATAATCGAGTGCGCGGCGCGCCTGCTGCGCGTTGATGAGCTCCTCCGAGAGCCCGCGCGGATGCTCGATGGCCTCGCGAATCGCACGCTTCGTGACCTCGTGGAACACGACGCGGTGCACCTCGCGCGAGTCGAGCAGCTTGCGATCCTTGAGCACCATATAGACGTGCCAGGAGATCGCCTCGCCCTCGCGGTCCGGGTCCGTCGCGAGGTACACGGTCTGCGCCTTCTTGACGGCCTTCGCGATGCGCTCGACGTGCTTCTCGTTCTTGTCGATGAGCTGGTACTTCATCGCGAAGCCGTGCTCGGGATCGACGGCACCTTCCTTGGGCACGAGGTCGCGCACGTGGCCGTAGGAGGCGAGGACCTCGTAGTCGCCGCCGAGATACTTCTCGATGGTGCGCGCCTTGGCCGGCGATTCCACGATGACGACGTTCTTGCTCACGGCGTCTCGCCCTCCTTCGCCGCCCCGTCCGACCCCGGTACCGCGGCCGAACCCGGTACCGCGGCCGGCCGACGGTGTGCCCGCCACGCGGGCAGGCCTGCGGATGTCATTCCATTGCTCATCGGTTTCCGGCCTTGGTTGCTACCTCCGAGGCTAATGCTTCGGCGACGCAAAAAGTAGCCCTGCCCGGTCGGGCGTTTCCGCGATTCGAGAGATTCCGGGAGGAAAATCCCGGCGGGCGGCCGGGGAGAAAGGTCAGTGAAGCCAGCCTGGGTCGTCTGCGAACACCAGGTCTTCCATCTGTGCGTAGGCCTGCTCGTGCCCCGGTTGGCTGAACAGGACCATCATGACGACCCATTTGATCTGCTCGATATCGATCTCTTCCGTATCGAGCGCGAGCAGCCGATCGATGACGATCTCGCGCTGGGCCGGAGCCAGAATGCCGACCTGCTCGAGATGCAGCAGGTAGCCGCGGGCCTCGGAATCGAGCCGCTCGAGCTCGACGCGATCGTAAATGCGGATCGCGGGCGAGCGCGGGGCACTGTAGGCCGGCGCGCCTTCGCCGGCGTTGAGCCCGTCGAGCCAGTCCAGGGCACGGTCGATGGCATGGTGGCCGAAGCCCGCACGCTCCAACTCTTCCTTGAGCTCGTTGCGATCCGGCTCCGGTTCGTCCTCGCCGTCCACGAAGGACTCGAACAGATACATGAGTACGTCGAGAACGGTTTCCTTCATCGGCTCCTCGCGGGCAAACGGCTATATCGGCCGCCGGGCAACGCCTCAACGAACCCTTCCAATTCCAGTATCAGGAGCATGGAGGAAACCTCCCCTGCCGTCAATCCGCTGCGCTCGACGAGCTCCCCCATGGCGGCGGGCGCGTAACCCAGGGCCTCGAGCAGCGCCGCGTAGGCCGGGTCGGCCCCGGCCGACCCGGGAACGGCGAGGGGCGAGGCTTCGGCGCCGGCGCCGCGGGCCTCGCCCTCGGCGAGGGCCTCGGTGGCCGCGTCCGGAAGCTCGATGAGCCCCGCGAGCTCGACGAGGAGGTCGGCGCCCTCCTCGACGAGCTTCGCACCCTGTTTGATGAGCCCGTGGCACCCGCGCGCGAGCGGGTTGTGAATGGAGCCCGGGATCGCGAACACCTCGCGGCCGTAGTCACGCGCGCGGGCCGCCGTGATGAGCGCGCCGCTGCGCCGCCCCGCCTCGACGACGAGCGTGCCGAGCGCGAGCCCGGCGATGATGCGGTTGCGGGCGGGAAACTGCGGCGCCCGCGGCGGGACGCCGGGAGGATATTCCGAAACCAGCAGGCCCTCGGCCGCGATGGCGCGGGCCAAGGCCCGGTTTTCCCGAGGGAAAACGGTGTCGATGCCGCAGCCGAGGACGGCGACCGTGCCCCCGGCGGTGCCGAGCGCGCCGCGGTGGCTCGCCTCGTCGATGCCCGTCGCGAGACCGCTCGTGACCGTGAGCCCGCTCCGGCCCAGGAAGCGGCCGAAGTCCTCGGCCGTGCGTTTACCGCCCGCGGTCGCGTTGCGGCTGCCCACGACGGCGACTTGCGGGCCCGCGAGCAGCTCCGGCCGGGCGCCCTGCACCCAGAGCGCGAGCGGCGGATGCGGCGTGGCCGCGAGCTGCGGGGGATATGCGGGGGCGCCGAGCGGGATCAGCGCGCGGCCCGGCCGCTCGAGCCATGCGCGCCAGCCGGCCAGGGTTGCGGCGTTCGGCTTGCGGAGCCGCTCGATGGCCGCCGACCTGAGCCCGGCTTCGGTCAAGCGGCGGTCGCTTGCCCCGAGCAGCGCGCCGAGACCGCCGGCTTCGACGAGAAGCTGCCGCCAGCCCGTCTCGCCGCGTGCCGCGTCGAGCAGCGCGAGCCAGTCGTCGCCGACGGGCTCGTTAAGGATTTCGCACGGCGTCCTGGACCCGGATGGCGTGCGTGGCCTCCATGACGAGGGCATAGCTGATGCGGTCGAATGCGCGGAAGACCATCATGACGCCGGCCGGCTCGTCCGGCAATTTGACTTTCTCGCCGAAAGCGCCGCCTCCGCCGACCGTGTCCCGGACCACGTCGCCCTTGAGGTAGGCCTTGAGGACTGCGCCCGGCTCGAGCCCGTCGCGCGTCCCCCGGTTGATCACGACGATCTGATACTGGCCGATCAGCGAGACGCCGTTCATGACGGAGATGATGCGGCCGTCGACGTTCTTATGCGGCGCGTGCGGCAGGAAATCCATGGGCGCGGCCTCGCGATCCTCGATGAGCCGGTCCCCGACGAGCGCTTCGCGGTCGGTCTGCGTGAGCCGCAGCGTGCCGGGGTCGCCGTCGCGCCGCAGGTTTCCTTGGCCGACATAGATGCCCTGGTAGCCGATGACATCGCCGTCGTCGGGATCGACGAGCGGCTCGCCGACGTGGATCACGCTGTAGATCTTGCCCGCCGCCGCGTCGTGCGTGCCGCGCACGTAAACGTCGTTGCCGGCGCTGCCGATGAGCCCCTCGCGCAGGGCCAGCAGATACGGCAACGAATCGATCTCTTTCCTGTCCAAAACCGTAGGCCGCGAAAGGAATGCGCGCACGGTCTCGTACGGAATCGTGGGAATCGCCTGCTCCAGAGGCTCGGAGCGCACGCGCGGCGAGAGCTTCTCGACGGGGCCGACGGGCCCGTTGCCGCGCTGCAGCCGGATCACGGGGCGCCCGTTCTCGTAGGCCAGCGACAGGACGTCGCCCGGATAGATCAGATGCGGATTCTCGATTTGCGGGTTGACCTGCCAGATCTCGGGCCAATACCAGGGGTCCCGCAGGAACTTGCCGGCGATGTCCCAGAGCGTGTCGCCGCGCTTCACGACGTAGCGGTCGGGGTGGCTCGGGTTCAGCGCGGGCCCGGCCGGGGCCTGGGCCGCGGCCTCGGCGCGCCCGCCCGCCTGAGCCCAGGCGGTCTGGGCGATGGCGACGACGGCGAGCGCCGTCGCGGCCGTGACGGCAGCCGAACGCAGGATCCGCGAGTGGGCGTAAAACATGGCGTAAGCTCCCTATGCCGAGCGATGGGGCCGCGTCGAGTCGCCCGCCAGGGCCGGACTGCTATACTGCACGCACTGCGTCACAGGCCCTTGAGGCAGCAGTTCCCACGCGTCGCGGCCCAGGACTATCCTTTGTAAGTCAGAGGCTTAACTCAACCTGCGGCGTTATACACGAAACCGAGGGAAGTTCACAATGGCACGTCTCCCAATCCTCGAGTATCCGGATCCGCGGCTGCGGATACGCGCCGAACGCGTCACAAATGTAGACGCGGACACGCGGCGGCTCATCGACGATATGTTCGAGACGATGTATGCGGCGCCCGGGATCGGGCTCGCGGCGACCCAGGTCGACGTGCACAAGCGTATCATCGTCATCGACGTTTCGGAGGAGCACGACGAGCCCGTCTGCCTCGTCAATCCCGAGATCGTGAGCGCCGAGGGCCGCTTCAACGCCGAGGAGGGCTGTCTCTCGGTGCCCGGCCTTTATGACTACGTGGAGCGGGCGGAGAAGATCACGGTCCGGGCGCTCGACCGCGACGGCCGGCCCTTCGAGCGCGAGGCCGAGGGCCTGCTCGCCGTCTGCATTCAGCACGAGATGGATCACCTCGAAGGCAAGCTGTTCGTCGACTATCTCTCCGCGCTCAAGCGCGAGCGCATCAAGAAGCGTTATCAAAAGAAGGCGAAGCGCGAGGAGCCCGTCCCGCTGCGCTCGTCGGCGCGCTCGCTCTGACGGCCGCGGCCGCGACCGTCCCTCACGCGACTCGCGCCGGCGCCTCGCTCGATGTCCACCTCAAGCCTGCAAGGCTCGCGGATCGCGTTCGCGGGCACGCCGGACTTCGCCGTGCCGACGCTCGAGGCCCTGGCCGCGGCCGGCGCCGAGATTCCCGTCGTGTTCACGCAGCCGGATCGGCCGGCGGGTCGCGGCCGGCGCCTGACCGCGCCCCCCGTCAAGCGCCGGGCCCTCGAGCTCGGCCTGCACGTCGAGCAGCCGGAGTGGCTCGATGAAGCCGAGCCGCCCGCCGGCGGCCCCGCGCCTGATCTGCTCGTCGTCGTCGCCTACGGCCTGCTGCTGCCCGAGCGCACGCTGCACTGGCCGACGCGCGGCTGCGTCAACGTACATGCCTCGCTGCTGCCGCGCTGGCGCGGCGCCGCACCGATCCAGCGCGCGCTGCTCGCGGGCGACGCCGAGACGGGCGTGAGCATCATGGCCATGGAGCGGGGCCTCGATACGGGCCCCGTCTACGCCTGCGCCGCCGCGACGATCGAACCGGCGGACACGGCGGCCACGCTGCACGACCGGCTCGCGACGCTCGGTGCGCGCCTGCTTGTCGAGACTCTGCCCGGCGTCCTCGACGGCACGTGCGTCCCGAAGCCTCAGGACTCGCACTCGGCGACCTATGCGGCCAAGCTCGACAAGGCCGAGGCCCGTCTCGACTGGCGCGAAAGCGCCGCCCTGCTCGCGCGGCGCGTCCGCGCCTACAACCCCTGGCCGGCGGCATTTGCCGAGCTCGCCGACGGCCGGCGGCTGCGCATTTTGCGCGCCGAGCCGCTGGATGCCGCCGGCGCGGCCGGGGTCGGCGCCGACGCTGGACCGCCGGGCCGGGTCCTCGCGGCCGGCCGCGGCGGCATCGACGTGGCCACCGGCGACGGCCTGCTGCGGCTCGAGGTCGTCCAGCCGGCCGGCGGCCGGCCCATGGAGGCGGCCGCCTATCTCGCCGCCCATTCGCTCGACGATGCCGTCTTCGTCTGAGGCTGCAGGCGCGCAGCCGCGGGCCGCGGCCGCGCGGCTCGACGCGCGCATCGTGACCGAGCGGATCTCGCTCGACGAGGCGCTCGCGGCGATGCCGCCGCTGCCCGAGCGCGACGCGGCCCTGGTGCGCGCCCTCGTGTTCGGGGCCCGCCGCTGGCACCACCGGCTCGAGTGGCAGATCGACAAGCTGCTGACGCGGCCCCTCAAGACACGCGACGCCGAGCTCGCGGCGCTGCTGCGCGTCGGGCTGTTTCAGCTCGAGTGGCTCCGGGTGCCGGATCATGCGGCCGTCGCGGCGACCGTCGGCGCAGCCTCGCTGCTCGGTCTCGAGCGCGCAAAGGGCCTCGTCAACGCCGTGCTGCGCCGCTACCTGCGCGAGCGCGAAGCGCTGGCGCGCGCGCAGGCCGGTGTTCCCGAGGCGCTCTACAGCCACCCGGCCTGGATCATCGAGACCCTGCGGCACGATTGGCCCGACGACTGGCAAGCGCTGCTCGAGGCCGGCAATGCCCAGCCGCCCATGTGGCTGCGCGTCAACCTCGCGCGCACGACGCGCGACGCCTACGTCGCGCGGCTCGCGGCCGAGGGCATCGCCGCATCGCCCCCGCCCTCGCCCGGACCGGCGCCCGCCTCCGGCGAATCCGCCTGGCCTTCGGCCTCCCCCGCGCTCCCGGCCGCGGTGCTGCTGGCAGAGCCCTGTCCCGTGAGCCGCCTGCCGGGCTATGCCGAGGGGCTCGTCTCGGTGCAGGATGCGGCGGCCCAGCTCGCCGCGGGTCTGCTCGACCTCGCGCCCGGTCTGCGCGTGCTCGACGCCTGCGCCGCGCCCGGCGGCAAGACGGCGCACATGCTCGAGCGCTGCCCCGAGCTGGCCGAGGTGCTGGCCGTGGACGTGGACCCCGCCCGGCTCGAGACCGTGAGAGAAAATCTCGAGCGGCTCGGGCTCGCCGCCCGGCTCCTGGCTGCCGACGCGGCCGACCCCGGCGCCTGGTGGGACGGCCGGCCGTTCGACCGGATTCTGCTCGACGCGCCCTGCAGCGCGCTCGGCGTGATCCGGCGCCATCCCGACATCAAGATTCTGCGGCGCCCCGAGGACGTCGGGCGCAGCGCCCTGCGCCAGGCCGCGCTGCTCGAAGCCGTGTGGCCGTTGCTCGCCGAGGGCGGCCGTCTCGTCTACGCGACGTGCACGCTGACGCGGCGCGAGAACGCGGCCCAGATCGAGGCCTTCCTCGCGGCCCATGCGGATGCGCGGCGAGCGGCGGGCCCGGGCCCGGCGGAGCTGTGCATCCGCACCGGTGAAGCGAATACAGACGGCTTCTATTATGCTTGCTTGCAAAAGCAGGAGACGCCTCCGCCCGCCCGTGTTGTGCCCCGCATACATTAGCCCGGAGCCTCCCGGCCGGCTCGCGGGCCCCCTGAAGCGCGCGTTGCTCGTGGTGCTCTTGGTGCTCGTCGCGGCCGCTGCGGCGGCCCAGGACCGCGACCCGGGGCACTTCGAGATCCGCAAGGCCGCGGTAGAACGCCAGGATGGCGTTTATTATCTGAACGCGTGGATGCAGCTGCGGCTGTCGACGGAGGCGCGCGAGGCACTGCGTTCCGGCGTGCCGCTCACGATCCGGCTCGACGTCGAGCTACTGCACCACCGCCGCTTTTGGGTGGACGGCGAGGACGCCGTGCTTCGGCAGCGCTACCAGCTCGACTATCACGCGCTGACGGAGCGCTACGTCGTCTCCAATCTCAACAGCGGCGACCAGACCTCGTTTGCGAACGTCTATTCAGCGTTGAATTCGCTCGCACGGGTGGACATGCTGCCGCTCATCGACGCACCTCTGCTCGCTCACGACCGGCGCTCCTATGTGCGCGTGCGGGTCGCGCTCGACAGCGACCGTTTCCCGGGCCCGCTGCGCCTGCTCGCGTTCTGGCGGCGCGACTGGTCCATCGAAAGTGATTGGTACCAATGCCCACTGGTCGACCGATAAGCCGAGGGATCAAGCGCGCGCTCGTCGCGCTTGCGCTCCTGATCGGCGTCCTGCTCTGGCTGGCCGCGCTGCTGCTCTTCACGCGAGTCGCGGAAAACTCGGACGACTTCGCGCGGCTCCAGAACTGGATCCTGCTCGTCAACTCGATCGGCATCGCCGTGCTGATCTTCCTGATCGGCGGCAATCTGGTCCGGCTCATCCGCGAGCTCAGGCGCCACGAGCCGGGCTCGCGTCTCAAGCTCAGGATGATCACGCTGCTGGTCGCGCTTGCCGTGACGCCGCTCGTCGTCGTCTACCTTTTCTCGGTCGGATTCATCAACCGCGGCATCGACAATTGGTTCAGCGTCGACGTCGAGCAGGGCCTCGATAACGCGCTGACGCTGAGCCAGACGGCGTTGGACCTGCAGAAGCGGCGCAGCCTCGACGCCCTCGAGCGCGTCGCGGGCCGCCTGCCGGGGCTCGCCGGCCGGGCGATGGTCAGCGAGCTCGGCGAGCTCCGGCGCGACAGCGGTGCGGCGGAGCTCACGATGTTCGGCCCGAACAATCAGATCATCGCGACGAGCTCCGACGATCCGGCCGCGGGCGTGCCCACGGGGCCGACGCGCGAGATCAACTCGCAGCTGCGCCAGGGCCGGCCTTACGTGAGCCTCGAGCCGCTGCCGAACGGTCAGTACGAGGTCATCGCGGCGCTGAGCCTGCCCGGCGCCGACGGCACGCCCGGCAACCGTATCCTGCAGGCCCATTTCGCCGTCGAGACACGGCTCGGAACGCTCGCGAACTCCGTTCAGCAAAGCTACAACCAGTACTCCGAGCTCGCCTTCCTGCGCACAGCGCTCAAGTATTCGTTCACGCTGACGCTGAGCCTCGTGCTGCTGATCTCGCTGCTGGCCTCGGTCTACGGCTCGTTCACGTCGGCACGGCGGCTCGTCGGGCCGATTCAGCAGCTCATGCAGGGCACGCGGGCCGTGGCCCGCGGCGACTTCGACACGCGGCTGCCGACGCCCGGCCGCGACGAGATCGGCTTTCTGATCAACTCGTTCAACGAGATGACCCAGCGGCTTGCCGAGGCGCGTCAGGAGGCGCGGCTCAGCGAGCAGAAGGTCGAGGGCGAGCGGCGCAAGCTTGAGGTCATCCTCGCAAGGCTTTCGACCGGAGTCGTCTCGCTCGAGCCCGATCTCAGAATCCGCACGGCCAACGCGGCCGCGGGAACGATCCTCAACGTCGATCTCGAGGCACACATCGGCGAGTCCCTCTACGACCTCGCGGCCTCGCATCCGCTGCTCGAGCAGTTCCTGGCCGTCAGCGGCCAGAACGTCGAGCGCGGGCGCAGCGAATGGCGCGAGCAGATCGTGCTGCGCGGGGACGTCGGGCGCCGCGTGCTCGTCTGCGCCTGCACGGCGCTGCCGGCGGCCGAGAGCGGCAGCGCGGGCGGCTTCGTCGTCGTCTTCGATGACATCACGGCCCTGCTGCAGGCGCAGCGCGATGCGGCCTGGGGCGAGGTTGCGCGCCGGCTCGCGCACGAGATCAAGAACCCGCTGACGCCGATCCAGCTCTCGGCCGAGCGGCTCAGGCGCCGGTACCTGACGACAGACGGAGGCGAATTCGACTTGCTCGACCGTGCGACGCATACGATCATCGACCAGGTCGAGGCCATGAAGGAGATGGTCAACGCGTTCAGTCAGTACGCGAAAACTCCGGACATCGAGCTCAGCCGCTTCGATCTCAACGAGCTTATCGCCGGGGTCACGGAACTGTACCGCTCGCCCGAGCATCCCATGACGATCAAGCTCTCGTTCGACGCCGCCCTGCCGCCGATCGAGGCGGACGCCGGCCGCATCCGCCAGGTGTTTCACAATCTCATGCGCAACGCCATCGAGGCCATGGAGCACCAGCCCGATCCGGCCGTCGAGATCTCGACGCGCTTCCTGCACCGCCCGCATTCCGATGCCGTCGAGATCAAGGTCGCGGACAACGGCCCGGGCTTCGTGCACGAGATCATGGACCAGGCCTTCGAGCCCTACGTGACGAGCAAGGCCAAGGGCACGGGTCTCGGGCTCGCGATCGTCAAGAAACTGGTAGAGGAGCACGGCGGCCAGATTACGGCACGTAACCGTGAGCAAGGCGGGGCGGAGATCAGTATACTGCTTCCGACCTCTGGGGAAGTCGGCGGCGCGCTGGCCGTCCAGCGCAACGAGCACAGGAGGGAGCGCGCATGAAGAACGCGCGGGTCTTGGTTGTCGACGATGAAGCGAACATTCGTGCCCTGCTCGATGAGATCCTCAGCGAGGAAGGCTACGAAGTCACGACGGCGGCCAATGCGGAGGAAGCCCGGCAGGCCAGGGGCCGCCAGGACTACGATCTGACGCTCCTCGACATCTGGATGCCGGACACGGACGGCATCTCGCTGCTCAAGGAATGGGCGGATAGCGACATGCAGGGCGCGGTCGTCATGATGTCGGGCCACGGCACGGTCGACGCGGCCGTGGAGGCCACGAGACTCGGCGCCGTCGATTTCATAGAAAAGCCGGTCTCGCTCGCGAAACTGTTGCGCGTCGTCGAAGCCGCGCTCGCGGATCGGCGCTCGCGCCCGAAGCGCCGCCACCTCGTGCCGCCCATGCTCGCGCCCGTCGGCAAGAGCCAGACGATGCGCAGGCTCCGCGAGCAGGTCGCGCGCGTGGCGCAGCACGACGCCCACACGCTTCTGACCGGCGAGCCCGGCAGCGGCCGCGAGGCATTCGCGCGGTATCTCGCGAGCCGCAGCGATCGCTCCGCCGCTCCGTTCGTCGTCGCGATGGGCAGCGAGCTCACGGAGGCCGGCTACCGCGCGGCGCTGCTCGGCGACGGCAGCGAGCCGGGGCTGCTCGAGCGGGCCAACGGCGGCATCCTGTACATAAGCGAGCTGCAGGAGGTCTCCCCCGCGGCCCAGCAACTCCTGCTCGGCACCATCGAGCAGGGCGAGTATCTGCCGGCCGGCGCGGTCGCCAAGCAGCCGCTCGAGGTACGCATCGTCGCGAGCGCGCCGCCGGGATTCGAGCGCGACGAGGTCTTCAAGCGCGAGCTGCTCTCGCACCTCTCGATCATCGTGCTGCGCGTCCCGCCGCTTCGAGAATACGCCGAGGACGTGCCCGAGCTGCTGCGCTACCAGGTGGATTCGCTCGTGGACGGCGAAGGCCTGCCGTTCCGGCGCTTCACGGTCGCCGCGCAGAACCGCCTGCGCAACTATCCTTGGCCCGGCAACGTGCGCGAGCTCAAGAACCTCGTCAAGCGCCTGCTCGTGCTCGGCGGCAGCGAGAGCATCGACCTCGAGGAGGTCGAGGCGCAACTCGCCTCGGCCGCACCCGACAGCGAACCGCTCGTGAAGCAGGACCTGCTGGCGCTGCCGCTGCGCGAGGCCCGCGAGCACTTCGAGCGGGCCTATCTGCAGCAGCAGCTGCTGCTCTGCGGCGGCAAGGTCGGGCAACTCGCGAAGCGCGTAGGCATGGAGCGCACACACCTGTACCGCAAGCTGCGTTCGCTCGGCGTCGATTTCAGGCAAACGCTCGACGAGTAGCTCTTGGCCGCGTCCTCATAAGGGGGCAAGGTTCCCGCGCCGGGGCCTTCTGCGTGCGCCCGCCGCGGAAACGAAGCCGTCTTCGAGGCCGCCTCTACTCCCCATGCATGAGAAGCGCATCCACGCCCGCCTTGCGCAGCTTCTCGCGGATCAGGTTCAGCCGATCGAGGTCGCTGATCGGCCCGATGCGCACGCGCTGGTATTCGTCGTCGTCGATATCGACCTTCTGGATGCTCGATTCGATGCCGAGCAATGCGAGGTGCGCCTGCATGCGGTCGGCCTCGTCGTGCGAGCGGAACGAGCCCGCCTGCAGGTAGTACTGGCCCGGCGTTTCGACGGGCGCGTGGGCCGCGCCGGAGGCACGGGCGCCGAAGGAGGCCGGCGCGCCGGAGGAGGCTGACGCCGCGGGTTTGTCCGCGGCGGCCGCACCGGGCACGTCCAAGTGCGACTGCGGCAGGATCTCGTAGAAGTCGAAGTCGGTTCCTGTGTCCTTGGCTTTGGCTTTGGCCTTGTCCGTCGCCGGCCCGGCGCTGCCGCCGTGCTCGTCCGCGGCGGCCCGCAGCGGCTCGGTCGCGCGGCCCTGGGTGGCCCGCGCGGGCACGGCCGCCGGGGAGGGTTTCGGCGCGGGCTCGAGCGGAGCCGGTCGCGCGCGCGGCGGAGAGGGCGAGTGCGGGACCGAGGGCGCGTGCGGGCCGGCGCCCGTGAGATAGACCACGAAGGCGACGCCGAGCCCGAGCGTAAGGCCGAACAGCATGTAGACCCAGCCTCGGGTCTCGTCGCGGGGGGCGGGTCTTCGTCGGCGGCGGGCCATCGCGGTTACATGTTCGTCGGCGCGGAGACGCCGAGCAAGCCGAGGGCGTTCGCAATGACGCGGCGGGCCGCGAGCGCGAGCACGATGCGCGCCGCGCGCAGCGCTTCGTCCTCGACGAGGACCCGATGGGCGTTGTAGCTCGAGTGGAAGGCGGCCGCGACCTCGCGCAGGTAGTGAACGAGGTGTTGCGGCGCGCGCTGCTCGGCCGCGAGCGCGACGGTTTCGGGGTAGCGCGTGAGCGCGACGACGAGCGCGTGCTCCTCGGCGGTATCGAGCCGCTCGAGCGGTGCCTCGGAGGGTTTCGGCAGCTCGAGCCCTTCCTGCTCGAGGCGGCGCAGCAGGCTCTCGACGCGTGCGTGTGCGTACTGCACGTAGTAGACGGGATTCTCGTTCGAGCGCGACTTCGCGAGCTCGAGGTCGAACTCGAGGTGCTGATCGTTGCCCCGTGAGACGTAAAAGAACCGCGCCGCGTCGTTGCCGACCTCCTCGCGCAGCTCACGCAATGTCACGTACTCGCCCGTGCGCGTAGACATCTGAGCCTTGGCCTTCCCGCGGTACAGCACGACGAATTGCACGAGCCGCACCTCGAGGATATCGGCATCACGGCCGAGCGCTTCGAGGCCCGCGCGCACGCGGGCGATGTAGCCGTGGTGGTCGGCGCCGAGCACGTTGAGCAGCAGCTCGTAACCGCGCTCGCACTTCTCGAGGTGATAGGCGATGTCCGAGGCGAAGTAAGTCGTCGCGCCGTTCTCTCGCACGACGACGCGATCCTTGTCGTCGCCGAAGTCCGTGGTCCGGAACCAGGTCGCGCCGTCGCGCTCGTAGAGTACGCCGCGCTCGCGCAGCTGCCCGAGCGCCCGCTCCACGGCGCCCGACTCGGTCAGGCTGCGCTCGGAGTACCAGCGCCGAGGCCGCACACCGAACTCCGCGAGGTCTTCGCGGATGTCGCCGAGCACGCTGTCGTGCGCGGCCGCGAACACCGTCGCGAACCGCTCCTCGCCCGCGTGACGCTTGACGGCCGCGACGAGCCGATCGAGCCGGCGCTCGCCGTCGGCGTCGCCCTCCGTGTCGGCCGCCTCGCCCGCGACGGATGCCGCGTCGCCGAGCCACGCGTCCTCGTCGCGCGCGTAAAGCTCGGCTGCGATCTCCCGCACGTAACCGCCTTGGTAACAGTTCGGCGGGAACGGGATGCGCAGGCCGCACAGGTCCGCATAGCGAAGCCAGACGCTCAGCGCGAGGATGTCCATCTGCCGGCCCGCGTCGTTGACGTAGTATTCCTCGTCCACGGCGTAGCCCGCCGCGCGCAGCACGTTCGCGAGCGAGGCCCCGTAGGCGGCATGGCGGCCATGGCCGACGTGCAGCGGGCCGGTCGGATTCGCGGACAGATACTCGAGCAGCACGCGGCGCCGCGCGCCTGCCCGGCTGCGGCCGTAAGCCTCGCCCGCGGCGAGCATCTCGGCGATCTCCCGGTGGTAGGCCGCCCGCGCGAGCCTGAAATTCACGAAGCCCGGGCCCGCGACGCCGACCTCCTCGACGAGCGTGGACTCCGGCATGGCCGCCACGATCTCCCCTGCAAGCTCGTGCGGGCGGCGGCCCACGGCCTTGGCGGCCTGCAGCGCGACGTTCGTCGTGAAGTCGCCATGGCGCGGATCGCGCGTGCGCTCGAGCGCCGGGACCAGCGACTCGAGCGCATGCAGTCCTCGCTTGCGGGCCACCGACGCGAGCGCCTGACGCAGGAGATGGTCGAGATCGGCGAGCACGCTTCCGTCTCCGGAGGTAAACGGCGAATTCTACCTAATCCGGCGGCGTCAGCGCGGTCGCGGTCGCGGTCGAGGCCGAAGTGCCTCAAACGTCGAGCGGGTCCACGTCGATCGACCAGCGCGCGCGGCGCGCCTCGGGCCAGCCGCGGCAGGCCGCCAGCAGCTCATCGAGCAGCGCGTGCAGGGGCGCGCGGCGAGCGGACTCGAGCAGCAGCCGGCCGCGGTACCGCCCGGCCCTGCGCTCCATCGGGTCGGGTGCCGGGCCGAGCACGCGGACGCCGGCTTCGCGCGGGACCGCCTCGGCCAGGCGCTCGAGGAGCTTGAACACGGCGCCGCGCTGCGTCGCCTCCGCGCGCCACAGCGCGAGGTGCGAGAACGGCGGCCAGCCGGCCTTACGCCGTTCCTCGAGCGCGAGCTCGGCGAAGGCCGCATAGCCGTGCGCGAGGAGCCGCTCGAGCAGAGGATGCTCCGGGTAATGCGTCTGGATCAGCACCTCGCCCGGCGCATCCCGGCGGCCCGCGCGGCCCGCGACCTGAACGAGCGTCTGGGCGAGCCGCTCGTCGCTGCGAAACTCGGTGCCGAACAGGCCCTGGTCGGCGTTGAGCACGCCGACGAGCGTCACGCGCGGGAAGTCGTGCCCCTTCGTCAGCATCTGCGTCCCGACGAGGATGCGCGTCTCGCCGCGCCGCACGTCCGCGAGCACCGCGTCGAGCGCGCCCTTGCGCGCGGTCACGTCGCGGTCGAGGCGGCCGATCTTTTGGTCCGGATACAGCGCGTGAAGCTCGTCCGTCACGCGCTGCGTGCCCGCGCCGACCGCCGTGCGCTCGGCGCCGCAACCGGGGCATGCCCAGCGCAGCGTCTCGGCCGCGCCGCAATGATGACAGCGCAGCTCGCCGTTCGCCGCGTGGACCGTCAGGCGGGCATCGCAGCGCGAGCACTGAGAGACCTCGCGGCAGTTCGGGCAGAACAGGACCGGAGCGAATCCGCGCCGGTTCAGGAACAGCAGCACCTGATTGCCGGCTTGAAGATGACGCTCGACGGCCGCGACGAGCGGCGTCGAGAGCGCTCTGCGGCTCGCGTGCCGGTTCAGATCGATGATGCGCACGGCCGGATGGCCGGCTGAGCCGATCCGGTTCGGCATCTCGAGCAGGCAATAACGGCCGCTGCGCGAGTTGTGGAAGCTTTCGAGCGAGGGCGTTGCCGAGGCGAGCAGCACGGGCACGCCGAGGCGCCGCGCCCGCAGGACGGCAAGATCGCGCGCCGAGTATCTGAATCCTTGCTGCTGCTTGTAGGACGGATCGTGCTCCTCGTCCACGATCACGAGGCCCGGGCGGCCCAGCTCGGCAAACACCGCCGAACGGGTGCCGACCACGACGGCCGCCTCCCCCCCGCGCGCTCGGCGCCATGCCGCGAGGCGCTCGCGGTCCGTGAGGGCGGAATGGACGATGGCGAGCCGCTCGCCGAGCCGCCCACGCAGCCTCTCCACGAGCTGCGGCGTGAGCCCGATCTCGGGCACGAGAAGCAGCGTCTGCCGCCCGGCGCGCAGCTCCTCGGCGATGAGGCGCAGAAAGACCTCCGTCTTGCCGCTGCCCGTGACGCCGTAAAGCAGAAAGCTCGAGTAGCCCGAGGGGCGGGCGGCGAACGCCTCGAGGACGCGGCGCTGATCCGCCGTGAGCTCGGGGAGGCCGGCGCCGGCGGTGCCCGCGGTCGCCGAGTCCCGCGCCGGCGCGCCCGCGGCTGCTCTGCAGCGCTCTCGGCCGTCCGCGGCGGAGTCCGAGTGGCCTGCCGAGAGCGTGTCCGTCTGCTCGGCCCAGCCCTTCGCCGCGAGCCGGGCCAGCACGTCGGACGTGATGCCGGCGGCGCGCAGCGCGGCCGGCAGCGCCGGGCCGCCGCGGGCGAGCACGGCAAGGGCCGCCGCCTGGCGTTTCGCACGCCCGGCCAGGGCCCCGGGGGCCTCGGCCGCCCCGGCCGACGTGAGGCGCCACGGACGCTCCGCGGGGGGCACGACGGCGCGGCCCTTGCGCAGCAGGCCGGGGACTGCATGGCGCACGACCTCGCCGATCGGGTGGTGATAGTAGTCGGCGGCCCAGTTCAGGGTCGCGAGCAGCTCCGGCCCGACTAGCGGCGTGCCGTCCAGCGCCTCGATGACGGGCTTGAGGCGCTCCCGCGGCAGTGCGCTCTCGACGCCGACGGCGAGCACGATGCCGATTCGGCGACTGCGGCCGAAGGGCACGGCCACGCGCGTGCCCGGCGCGGGGGCCGGCTCCGCGCCGGTCCATAGATAATCGAAAGACTCGGCAAGAGGCACGGGCACCGCGACGCGGAGCACGGCATCGTCTAGGCCGCCGCGGCCGCGCGCCGCGGCGGCCGCGGGCGGCGCCGCGGGGGCGCGGCTCATGTCAACCACGCCACGGCTTCTGCGTTATGGGGTCTTGTCAAGCTCGGAATTGTGGTTCAATTCGGCAGCAGGATGAGCGCCTACGATAGCAGCAACCGAGGCATCCCGACCGGTTCCCGCTCATGCAGCCGGCAGCCCTGAAATTGTTGC
The DNA here is from genome assembly GCA_963702105.1 of uncultured Gammaproteobacteria bacterium. GTDB lineage: Bacteria > Pseudomonadota > Gammaproteobacteria > Steroidobacterales > Rariloculaceae > ZC4RG20. The sequence continues at coordinate 4,829,398 of OY969712.1, read as the reverse complement.
CGACGCAAGCGGCAGCGGAGCAACCCGCGGTCGATCCGGCCGTCGAGCTGGAGGCCTTTCTGCGCGAAGTCGAAGCGCGCGCCTATCGCATCGCCGCCCTCGAGCTGCGCGACGCGGACGAGGCGCTCGATGCGGTGCAGGAGTCGATGATCCGGCTCGTGCGGCGGTATGCGGCTCGGCCGAGCGCCGAATGGCGGCCGCTGTTCTATCGGATCCTCAAGAACCGGATACGCGACGGCCAGCGGCGGCGGGCGGTGCGCAATCGCATCATCGGCTTTTTCGGCTTCGAGGCGCCGGGCGAGCGCGATCCGATTGCCGAGGCCCGGGCCCCCGAGTGCGACGACCCGCTCGAGACGCTGGTCCGCGATGACGCGATGCGGGCCCTCGAGTCCGCTTTGCACGCATTGCCCGATCGCCAGCGCGAGGCTTTCGTGCTGCGGAATTTCGAAGGGCTCGACGTCGCTCAGACGGCGGCCGCGATGGGTTGCTCGGAAGGCAGCGTCAAGACGCACTACTCCCGTGCCGCGAGGCGGCTGCGGGAACTGCTCGGAGATCACTGGTCATGAACGAAAGGCCTGCTGCGGAAAATCTCACGCTCGAGCAGCGTGCGCGGAGCGCGTTCGCGCGTAGTGTCGCGGAGCTGGATGCGCCGACGCGCGCCCGGCTCACGCGTGCGCGGCGCACCGCGCTGACCTCGCTCGAGGCGCCTCGGCCCGCGTTGATCGCCGGCCCGGCTCCCTGGATCGCGGCGGGTCTCGCGGCCGCGGTCGCACTGTCGTTCGCCTGGCTGCTGCCCGATCGCGGCCCGCAGGGTCCGCAGGGGTCCGTCGTCGTGGCCGCCTCGCCCGACGGCGCGCTGCTGCTGAATCAGGACGAGTTGGACATCATCCAGGACCTCGATTTCTACTCGTGGCTCGACGCCCAGGCGCAGCAGGAGCCGCCGCACAGCTCGGGCGGCGGCATCGGCTGAGGACGGCTGTGCTCCGCACGCAGGCACTCGCAATCCTCGCCGGGGCCGTGCTGCTGCTCGGCGGCGCCGCTGCGCGCGCCGACGACGGCGTCGCCTGGAAGGATCTCAGCGCCGCGCAGCGCGAGCTGCTGGCGCCGCAGGAGTCCGGCTGGACGAGCCTGCCGCCCGCGCGGCAACGCCAGCTCGCGGCCAACGCTCAGCGCTGGCTCGACATGTCGCCGACGGAGCGGGAGCAGGCCCGGCAGCGTTTCCGCCGTTGGCAAAGTCTCACGGACGAGCAAAAGCAGGCGCTGCGCCGGCGCTTCTCGACGTTCGAGGATCTGCCGCCCGACGAGCGCGACCGCATCCGCGAGGCGTACAAGAACTTTCGGCAAATGCCTCCCCAGCGGCGGGAGGAATTGCGGCGGCGCTTCCAGTCCATGACGCCCGAGGAGCGGCGCCGGCTGCGCGAGCGGCGGCTCGGGCAGGACCGGCTCGGCCCGGGGCCGCCCGGCCCCCGACCGCCGGCCGATTCGCCCGAGCGCTGACTGCGCTCCCGCGCGGGCCGCTTTCGGGCGCGCCGGCGCTGTTGCCCATGGACAACCCGCGGCGTCCCTGGCCGGCGCTCGGGGTCGTCGCGGGGCACGTGCAGCCGACCCCTCGCGGCGAGTTTCCAAGCAATTGATTATCTGCACGATCTCGGTGACACTTGAGGGGTCGACTGCTCGGCTGACTGGTATGGAGCCTGAACTTCGCTCGCTAACCCAGGAAGTGTTGCGCACCGATGTCGCGGGCATGCCCCTCGAATGGGTTGATTACCGGATCGCGGCGACGCTTTATCACACGCAGCAGGTGGCTTACGCCTGCGGGTCGCCGATCTATACCATTCGGGGAGGCTTCAACGCGCGCACGGGCTTGCGCAGCGCGATCCGCATCAACTCGATCATCGCCACCCACGGCGAGACGCACAGCTTCGAGCGCAATTCGGCCGGGTACATCCCGCCGCTCAACAACCACACGCTGTTCAAGCGGGACGCAAATCTCTGCATGTACTGCGGCGCTCAGTTCCGCTCCTCGGACTTGACGAGGGACCATGTCACGCCGCTGAGCCAGGGCGGCCGCGACGCCTGGACCAACGTCGTCACGGCCTGCCGGCGGTGCAACAACCACAAGGGCGGCCGCAAGCCCGAAGAGGCCGGCATGCAGCTGCTCGCCGTGCCGTTCACGCCGACCTACGCCGAGTACATCTATCTCAAGGGCCGCCGCGTGCTCGCCGACCAGATGGAGTATCTGCTCACCCATTTCCCTCGCACGAGCCCGCTGCACGCGCGGCTGCGAGGGCATCTGGCCCGCACCGCCGTTCGGCCCTAGCCCGGCGTGCTGCCGGCCGACGTCGCGGCGGATCTCGCGAGGCACGGCATCACGCGCAGCGGCGAAGCCTGCCGGCGCGTCGGCGGCGGCAGCATCAATCGCGCGTTGCGCGTGCCCACGGCCGCGGGTCCGTTGTTCCTCAAGCTCAACGCTCCGGGCAGCCTCGAGCTCTTCGAAGCCGAGGCCGACGGGCTCGCGGCGCTTGCGGGCGTCCACGCGGCCGAAGGTCCGGTGGCCGCCCAGGCGGTCGTCCCGGCGGTCCTCGCGGTCGGCTGCTGCCCGTCCGCGGCCTACCTTGCGCTCGAATGGGTCGAGCTCGGCTCCGGGTCGGCCGAGGCCGAGCGAGCGTTGGGCAGGGCGCTGGCCCGCCAGCACGCGGTGACGGCCCCGGACTCCGGCTGGCATCGCGACAACTTCATCGGCGCGACGCCGCAACCGAATGCCCGCTCGGCGCGCTGGATCGAGTTCTTCGCCGAGCGCCGCCTGGGCCAACAGCTCGCGCTCGCCGAAAGACGGGGCCTGCCGCCGCCGCTGGCCGGCGCCGTGCGGCGCGTGGCGGCGGCCTTGGCGGACTACTTCCCGGGCGGCGAGCCCGCGCCCTCGCTGCTGCACGGCGACCTGTGGGGCGGCAACTGGGGCGCGGCGCCCGGAGCCGTCCCCTGTCTCTTCGATCCGGCGGTCTACTTCGGCGACGCGGAGGCCGATCTGGCAATGACGCGGCTGTTCGGCGGCTTCGGGCCGGCGTTCTACGAAGCCTACGAGGCGTTGCGGCCGCCGCGGCCCGGGGCGGCGGCCCGCGTCGATCTCTACAACCTCTACCACCTGCTCAATCACTTCAACCTTTTCGGCGCCGGATACCTGCCTTCGATCGAGGCGGCGCTCGGCCGGCTGCAGGCTTAGCTGCGGCTCAGCTCCGGTCCGGCTCGACGAGAAAGACCTCGAGCCCGCCCGGCAGGCGCAGCGCGACCGAGTCCGGGCCCCCGAGCGGCGCCGGCTTCCGCGGCGCGGCCCCCTTGGCCTCGAGGTAAGCCGCGCGGGCCGGAACGTCGCGTGCGCGGAACGTCAACGCCGCCCGAAATCGGTTCGTCTCGTAAAGCCCGAGCGCGAGTCCGTGGCCGGTCAGGCGCGTGAACGGGTGCGGCGTCGTCCCGGTCTGCTCGACCGCGAAGCCGAGCCGCTGCCAGAACGCGGCCGAGTCCTCGAGCGAAGCCGCGGCCGCGCTGAGCTCGAGGAACTCTCCGCACACGGCCACGAGGCCCGACGCGTCCGGCGGCGCCGGTGCCCCGCGGGCCTCGACGAGCAGCACCGGGAGGCCGCCCGGGTCCCTGAACGCCGCGCGGTGAAAGGCGTCGTCCGCGAGGTCGAGGTACTCGAACTCGACGCCGGCGCGGCGCAGGGCGCGCACGTGATCCTTGAGATCGGGCCGCACGAACGTCGGCGCCGGCCCTTCGAGCTCGGCGTCGTGCAGGCCGATGCACAGGCGGCCGTCCGAGAGCACCGCATAGGCGCCGCCCGGGACTTCGGGCGCCCGCGTGTCCACGAGCCCCAAGGCCGCAAACTCCGCCAGCGTCGCAGCCGTCGGCGGCGCGCCGATCGCAAACTCGAGAAACCGGCCCAACATCGAACGCGTCCTCCTTCCGGCCTGCTTCGGCCTGCTTCGGCCGGCTCCGGCCGGTCCGGCCCAGCACGCTGGCCGCCCGAATCTGGCAGAATTCGCTGCCCGTTCCAAGCAGCCCCGCTCCCCGATGTTCGCCGAGCTCGCCGGTATCCTTCTGCCCGTCTTCTGCCTCGCCGGCGTCGGCTACGGCTGGCGCAGGCTCGGCTTTGCCTTCGAGCGCGAGTTCGTGACGAACCTCATCATGAACGTCGCAGGCCCCTGCCTCATCGTGTCGAGCCTCTCGCATCTCACGACGCCGCTGCACGAGTTCCTGACGATGACGCTCGCCGCGATCACGGCGCTTGCGGTCATGATCGGCCTCGGCTTCGTGGTGCTGAAGCTCGCGCGGCTGCCCGTGCGCTCGTTTCTGCCGACGCTCGCGATCGGCAATACCGGCAACCTGGGCTTGCCGCTGTGCCTGTTCGCTTTCGGCCAGCCCGGCCTCGGGCTCGCCGTCGCGGTCTACGTCACGAACTCGGTCGGCCAGTTCACCGTGACGCCGATGCTGCAGAGCGGTATGCCGATCCTGCGCACGCTGCGGTCCACGCCGGTCGTCTACGGCGCCGTGGCCGGCGTCGCGCTGCTCGCGACGGGCACGCGTCTGCCTGCGGGGCTCGACACGACGATCCGTCTGCTCGGCGATCTCATGATCCCGCTCATGCTGCTCGCGCTCGGCCACACGCTCGGCGGCCTGCGCGCGCACCGCCTCGGCCTCGCTTCGGCCATTGCCGTCGGCCGTCTCGCGCTCGGCCTCGGCGTCGCGCTCGGCGTCGGCCGCCTGTTCGGTCTGCACGGCCTCGCGCTCGCCGTGCTCGTGCTGCAGGGCGCGATGCCGAGCGCGATCTTCAACTACCTCTTCGCGGCGCGCTATGACCGGCACGCCGAGGACGTTGCGGGGACGGTTCTGGTCTCGACGTTCCTCGTGGCGTTTTCGTTGCCCTGGCTCGTGTCGTACGTGCTCGCGTTGAGCCGCTGATCTCCGGGGCGTCGGCGTCTTCCGCCGACGGCCGCGCGCACGGCCGCGCGGTCGCCGCGGCGCCGGCGCAGGTGCCGGCGCCTGCGCAAGGGCGGTTTCGGAACCGCCCTGAACGCGTCGCGCTGACGAGGCCGGGACCGCTGTTACCCCGCCTCGAGGATGGCCGTGACGCCCATCCCGCCGGCCGTGCAGACCGAAATGAGGCCGCGTCCGCTGCCCCGAGCGTGCAGCAGCTTCGCCATCGTCGCGACGAGCCGAGTGCCGGTGGCCGCGAACGGATGCCCGATCGCGACGCTCCCGCCCTTGACGTTGAGCTTGGCGCGGTCGATTGCGCCGAGCGGCGCATCGCGGCCGAGCTGCTCACGGCAGAACTCCGGCGATTCCCAGGCCTTGAGCGTCGCGAGCGTCTGGGCCGCGAACGCTTCGTGGATCTCGTAGTAGTCGAAGTCCTGCAGCGAGAGACCCGCATCCGCGAGCATCTCGGAGACGGCGTAGGCCGGCGCCATGAGCAGGCCTTCCTTGTTCACGAAGTCCACGGCCGTGACCTTGGCATACGTGATGCGCGCGAGGATCGGCAGGCCGCGCTCGGCCGCCCAGGGCTCCGATGCGAGCAGCACAGCGGAGGCGCCGTCGGTCAGCGGCGTGCTGTTGCCGGCCGTCAGCGTGCCGCCCGCTTTGTCGAAGACGGGCGGCAGCTTGCCGAGCTTCTCGAGGCTCGTGTCGGGGCGCAGGTTGTTGTCGCGCTTCACACCCTCGAACTCGACGAGCAGGTCGTCGTAAAAACCTTCCTCGTACGCCGCGACGGCATTGCGGTGGCTCGCGAGCGCGAGCTCGTCCTGCTCCTGCCGCGTGAGGCCCCACTTCTTGGCCGTGATTTCCATGCTCTCGCCCATCGAGAGGCCCGTGCGCGGCTCGATGACGGCGGGCAGGCTCGGCTTGAAGTGCTTGGGCCGCAGCCCGAGCCAGGGCACGAGGCGCTGGCCCAGGGTTCGCCCGCGCGCGCTCTCGAGCAGAATGCGCCGGTACTCGTCGGGGTAGACGATCGGCATGTCGCTGATGCTGTCCGTGCCGCCCGCGATTCCCGATTCCATGAGGCCGACCGATATCTTGCTCGCGAGGAGGACAGAGGCCGAGAGGCTCGTGCCGCAGGCGCGCTGGATGTCGAAGGCCGGCGTCTCGGGCGCGAGGCCGGACGAAAGCGTGGATTCGCGCGCGAGATTGAAGTCGCGCGAGTGCTTGATGACTGCGCCGAGCGACACGTCGCCGAGGCGCTGACCCGCGAGGCCGAAACGATCCACGAGACCGCGCAGCACGGCCGTCATCATCTGCTGGTTGGAGCGGCGGCGGTACGAGGTGTAGGCGCGGCAGAAGGGGATTCGGAGTCCCCCGACGATCGCGACGGGCCTGGCCGGTTGATTTCGCATGCAGAGTCTCCTGACTTCGTCGTTCCCTATTGGCCGAAAGTGGGCCCGCCGCCCCCGAGCCAGGCCGCCTCCTCCGGTGTGTCTTCGCGCCCAAGGTGATGATTGCGGTGCGGGAAGCGCCCGAAGCGGGCCACGATGTCCCGGTGCTCGCGCGCGGATTTCGCAAATCCCTCGAGCGCGCCGTGCAGCACGTCCGGCGCCTCGGGGTCCGCCGCGAGCGCCGCGAATTTCAGCACGCCGAGCTCCTGGACAGGCAGCGATTCCGAGTGCTGCAGCGGCATGTAGAAGAACGCGCGCTCGAGCGGTGCGAGCGCCGCGTCCTGGCCGTGCTCGATGCCCGTCAGCGTGAGCTCGAGCGCGCGGTCGTCCTCGGCGAAGGCCGCGGCCGTGCCGCGGTGCAGCTGCCGCGGCATCTGGTCGAACAGCAGGATCAGCGCGAGCCGGCTTCGCGGCGCGGCGCGCCAGGCCTCGAGCTCGCCGTTCGCGGCGGCCTCGGCGAGCGCGCCGAAGCGCTCACCCAGCTCGCGGTCGGCGGCCGCGTCGGCCTTGAACCACTTTGAGACGAGCGCGTCGGCCTCGGCTTGCGTCGCCGGCGCCGGCCCGAACCAGGCCGAGAGGAGCTTTTCGATTCGGAGGTCCATGCTTTGTCAGACATTCCCACGACCTGCGGGCGCGCGTCACGCCCCGGGCCCTGCACCCGAGTATAGTTCTCGCGGGCCGGGCCCGGGGCCCGCAACCCGGAAACAGTCTCCCCGATCTCGATGTCGCTGCGTAAGCAACTACTGGCCTTCGGGCTGCTGACGCTGGTCCTGCCCTGGGCCGGATATCGTTTCGTGCAGGAAATGGAGGCCACGCTGCGCGCGGGGCTCGAGCGCGCGCTGCTCGCGAGCGCCGACACGGTCGCCGCCGCATTGGGCGGCCGGCCGGCGCTCGAGGGGACGGCGGCGGCGGACTCGGACGACTGGCACGACTCGCAGGATCGGACGTATGCGGCCCGCGCGGACGGTTCGGCGGCGCCCGCCGGCTCGGGGCGGCCGTCCCCATCGGCGCTTGCGGACGATCCGACGGGCACGGCCATTTATGCCTCGCCGCTCAACGTTGCGGATGCGCCCGTCGTGGACGGTTCCCGCGACGACTGGACCTCGCAGCTCGTGTCCGCGCCGCCCGATGCCGGAAGCCCGCTCGGCGCTCGGGATCGCTACTGGGCCGGCATCCAGGGCCGCTCCCTGTATCTGTACGTGGAGGCGACGGACCCGGACCTCGTCTACGAAGGCCCCCCCGGCACGGGCCCCTACGGGGATCGCCTCGTGCTCGAGCTGCGGGATGCGGACGGCGCCGAGCGCTGGCTGCTGCTGTCCACGCGCGCTCCCGGCCAGTTCCGCGCGCAGCGGACGGCGCCGCCGCTGTTCAAACCGACGGGCGATTACGAGGACCGCGTCGTCGCGGCCTGGCAGGAAACGCCGAAAGGCTTCGCCGTCGAGACGCGGGTTCCGCTGACGCTGGCTGGACGCGGCGTCGGCCTCGCGGTCGTCGACGTTGACCACGAGGGCGACGGGTATTCGGTCTCGGTCGCGCAGACCTCGGACCTGCAGTCCGCGGCGCCGGGCCCGCTGATCTACGAGCGGCCGGACCTGAACCGCCTCCTCGGGGAGTTCGGCCGCGCCGGAAGCCGGTTCCGGGTGCTGAATCGGGACGGCTGGGTGCTGGCCGACACCGGCTCCATCGCGCCCGCCGCGGAGCCCGCGCCGCTCGGCCTCGCCGACCGGCTGTTCGCGGCGCTGCTGCAGCGCCACGACCCGGCCTACGACCGGCTCGAGTCGAGGCCCGGGCGGCTCGAGGGCGCGCCGCTCGGCGCCGCCCTGGTCGGGCGGCCGGCCGCTGCCTGGTATCGCGACGGGCCGGGCGGCAGCACCGTCGTCGCCGCCGGCGTGCCGATCCGCGCGGGCGGCAGGGTCGTCGGCGCCGTGCTGCTCGAGCAGGCCAGCGATCCGATCCTCACGCTCACGGACCGTGCGCTCGTGCGGCTCATGTCGTTCACGCTGCTCGCGACGGCCGTCGCGGCTGCCGGGCTGCTCGGCTTCGCCACGCTGCTGTCGGTGCGCGTGCGCCGTCTCGCGCGCGCGGCGGAGACGGCCGTCGGCCCCAAGGGCGAGATCGAGGTCGGGCTGCCCGGCCGCGGCGCCGGCGACGAGATCGGCGATCTCGCGCGCAGCTTCGGGCGGCTGCTCGAGCGCCTGCGCGAGCACACGCAGTACCTGCGCACGCTGGCCGGCAAGCTCTCGCACGAGCTCAGGACGCCGCTGGCCGTGGTCTCGACCTCGCTGGACAACCTCGAGCAGGAAGTCGCCGAGCCTTCCGCCCTGCCTTATCTCGCCCGGCTGCGTCAGGGCACCGCTCGGCTCGACTCGATTCTCGCCGCCATGGGCGAAGCGACGCGCATCGAGCAGGCCATCGGCGATACGCGTCCCGAGCCGTTCGATCTCGCGGCCGTGGTCGAGTCCTGCAGCCACGCCTATGCGGACATTTACAAGGCGCGCCGCTTCGCGTGCCGCATCGAGACCGGCGCCGCCGAGGCCTTCGGCTCCGCCGAGCTCACGGCGCAGCTCATCGACAAGCTCGTGGACAATGCCGTGAGCTTCAGCCCGCCCGAGAGCCTCATCGAGATCGGGCTCGATCGGCTCGCCGGCGAGTGGCGGCTCCGGGTGCGGAACGCCGGGCCCCTGCTGCCCGAAGGCATGCGCAGCCGGCTGTTCGACTCGATGGTCTCGCTGCGGGGGCGCGACGACGGCCAGCCCCACCTCGGGCTCGGGCTCCACATCGTCGCGCTCATCGCCGAATTCCACGGCGGCAGCGCGGAAGCCGCGAACCTGCCGGACGGGACCGGGGTCGAGTTCGGGGTGACTTTTCCGGCGCGCGGCTCGGCCTGATCCGCGCCGAGAGTTCCGTTCGAGCCCTTCAGTACAGGAACGGGATCAGCATCTTCGTGCGGCGCATGTAGGCGGCGTACGGCTCCGGGAATTGCCCGAGCAGCGTGCGCTCCTCCCGCCGCGCGCTGTAGACCATATAGGCCGCGGTCATGAGGGCCATCGGCAAAAACCAGATGCCGACGACGAGCGCCGAGGCCAGCATCGCGAGGAGCAGACCCGTGTAGATCGGGTGACGCACGAAAGCGTACGGGCCGTCGGAGACGAGCGCGGGGTCCCGCTTGACGGACATGGGCATGCCCCAGTTGCTGCCGAGGTGCGCCCGGGCCCAGGCCGCGAACGCGAGGCCGAGCGCCTTGAGGCCGGCGCCGAGCGCGCCGACCGCGGGACCGCCCGGAAGCTCCGCGCGTGCGCCGGGACCCCCGCCGCCGAAGCGTACGGCGGCGACCACGAACACGAGCATCGCGAGACGCAGCCCCAGCGTCGGCCAATGGCGGCGGCGGTGCACGTTGCGCTTCGCTCCGGCGGCCGCAATCAGCCAGTACGCGAACAGCAGCAACCAGGAGACCGACCAGGCGCCGATGACGTAGCGTGACATACCTGCCCTCCGCCTCGCGTGCTGCGGCAGCCGGGGCCGCGGCTGCGGCTCAGCCGGCGTAGCAGACCCCGGTGCCGCCGAGCCCGCAATAGCCCTGCGGATTCTTCGCGAGATACTGCTGGTGGTAGTCCTCGGCGTAGTAGAACGGCTGCGCCTCGCGAATCTCGGTCGTGATGGACCCGAAGCCGCGCTCGGCGAGCCGGCGTGCGTATTGCTCGCGGCTGCGCTCGGCCGAGGTCAGGCGCTCCTCGCCGTCGACGTAGATCGCCGAGCGGTACTGGGTGCCTACATCGTTGCCCTGGCGCATGCCCTGGGTGGGGTCGTGGGCTTCCCAGAAGCGCTCGAGCAGGCGCGCGAACGCCACGGCCTTCGGGTCGTAGACGACGAGCACGACCTCGGCGTGGCCCGTGAAGCCCGTGCAGACTTCCTCGTAGGTCGGGTTCGGCGTGAAGCCGCCCGCGTAGCCCACCGCCGTCGTGTAGACGCCGGCTTCGGTCCAGAAGCGTCGCTCGGCGCCCCAGAAGCAGCCAAGGCCGAACACGGCCTGCTCGAGGCCGTCCGGGAACGGCGGCTTGATGGGCCGATGCAGCACGAAGTGCTCGGCCGGCACGGCGAGCGGCTCCGCGCGGCCCGGCAGCGCCTGCGAGGCGTCGACGAGATTCACGATTCTGCGACCGAACATAAGGCCTCCGTGGGCTCTGGCTCAGCATGCTGGATTGGACAACGCGGGCGAGGCCGCTGGTTCCCGAAGAAGGCGTCCGAAAAAGGGCTCTGACCCCTCTTCGGATCAGCCCGCCGCTGTGCCGAGCGTGATGCCGGGCGCGGGCAGCGCGCTCGTGCCGCGCAGGTACACGTCCACCGCTCGCGCCGCGCCGCGGCCCTCGTTGATGGCCCAGACCACGAGCGACTGCCCGCGGCGGCAGTCGCCGGCGGCGAAGACGCCGGGCACGTTGGTCGCGAAGCTGCCATGCGCGGCCGCGTAGTTCGAGCGCGCGTCCGTCTCGACACCGAGCGCCTCGGAGACGTAGTGCTCCGGCCCCAGGAATCCCATGGCGAGCAGCACGAGATCGGCTTCGAGGTGCTGGATGCTGTCCTCGATCTCGGTCATCTGCGGGCGGCCGCCGTTCAGGACCCAGCGCACGCGCGCGGTTTCGACCCGCTGCACCCGGTCGGCCTCGTTGCCGAGAAACTGCCTGGAGACGATCGCGTAGTTGCGCGGGTCCGCGCCGAAGCGCGCGATCGACTCCTCGTGAGCGTAGTCGGTGCGCATGATCTTGGGCCATTCCGGCCAGGGATTTCCCGCCGCGCGCTGCGGCGGCGGCTGATCCAGCAGCTCGAGGTTCACGATGCTGCGGCAACCGTGCCGCAGGGAGGTGCCGATGCAGTCGGCGCCCGTGTCGCCGCCGCCGATGACGATGACGTTCTTGTCCTTGGCGCTGATGTACCGGCCGTCCGCGAGGTTGCTGTCGAGTAGGCTCTTCGTGTTCGCCGTCAGGAATTCCATGGCGAAGTGGATGCCGGTGAGGTCGCGCCCCGGGATCGCGAGATCGCGAGGCCGCGTCGCGCCCGTCGCGAGCAGCACGGCGTCGAAGCGCGCCTTGAGCTCGGCCGGGTCCACGTTCCTGCCGACGTCGGCGTTCGTCACGAACTCGACGCCTGCCTCGCGCAACAGGCCCACGCGGCGCTCGACGACGCGCTTGTCGAGCTTCATGTTCGGAATGCCGTACATGAGCAGGCCGCCGATGCGGTCCGCGCGCTCGTACACGGTCACAGAGTGGCCCGCGCTGTTCAACTGATCGGCGGCCGCGAGCCCCGCCGGCCCCGAGCCGACGACCGCAACGCGCTTGCCCGTGCGGTGCTTCGGCGTCCTCGGCTTGACCCAGCCCTCGGCGAAGCCGCGGTCGATGATCGCGTTCTCGATGTTCTTGATCGTGACGGCCGGGTCCGTGATGCCGAGCACGCAGGCGCCCTCGCAGGGCGCGGGGCACGTGCGGCCCGTGAACTCGGGGAAGTTGTTCGTTTTGTGCAGGCGATCGAGCGCCTCGTGCCACCGGCCTTGATAGACGAGGTCGTTCCACTCCGGGATCAGGTTGTCCACGGGACAGCCCGTCGTCGATTGACAGAACGGCACGCCGCAGTCCATGCAGCGCGCCCCCTGAATCTTCAGGTGGTCCTCGTTGGCCTCTGTGAATATCTCCCCGAAGTCGCGGCTGCGCTCGAGAGCGTCCCGGTACGGGACGCTCTTCTTCGGGTACTCCATGAATCCAGTCGGCTTGCCCATAAGTCGGCTCAGATCGCCATCAGCTGCCGAGTGCGACGAAGCTCGTCGTCTCCTCGTCGTGGACGGCGGATTCCATCTCCTCGTCGTGGCGCTTGCGTTCGGCAAGCACGCGCTTGTAATCCGTCGGCATGACCTTGACGAACTGCGAGAGCACCCTGGGCCAGGCGTCGAGAATCTTCTCCGCGACACGCGACCCGGTGTACTCCCTGTGCAGCTCGATGAGCTCGATGAGCTCGGCGATGTCCTCGTCGGCCTCGATGGCCTCGAGGTCGACGGTGCCCATGTTGCACTTCGACCTGAAGTCCCCGTGCGCGTCGAACACGTAGGCGATGCCGCCCGACATGCCGGCAGCGAAGTTCAGGCCCGTGGGCCCGAGAATCACCGCGCGCCCGCCCGTCATGTATTCGCAGCCGTGATCGCCGACGCCCTCGACGACGGCGCGCGCGCCGCTGTTGCGGACGCAGAAGCGCTCGGCCGAGCGGCCGCGGAAGAACGCGCGGCCGCCCGTCGCGCCGTACAGCGCAACGTTGCCGACGAGCACGTTCTCCTCGGCCGCGAACGTGCTCTCCTTCGGCGGATAGACGATGAGCCGGCCGCCGGAGAGGCCCTTGCCGACGTAGTCGTTGGCGTCGCCCTCGAGCTCGAGCGTGACACCCTTGGCGAGGAACGCGCCGAAGCTCTGCCCGGCCGAGCCGCGGAATTTCACGTGAATGGTGTCGTACGGCAGCCCGCGCTCGCCCCACTTCTTGACGAGCGTGTGGCTCAGCATGGTGCCGACCGTGCGATTCGTGTTCACGATCGGCAGCTCGATGCGCGTCTTCTCGCCGCGCTCGAGCGCGCCCTCGGCCAGCTCGATGAGCCGGTGATCGAGCGCGAGGTTCAGGCCGTGGTCCTGACTTCTGGTGCAGAAGACGCCCGTCGAGTCGGCCGGCGGGGTGATCGGCGCCAGCAGCGGCGTCAGGTCGAGACCGTCCGCCTTCCAGTGCTCGATGGCCCTGCGCGTCTTGAGCACGTCCACGCGCCCGACCATGTCGATGAGCCGGCGGAAGCCGAGCTTGGCCATGATCTCCCGCGCTTCCTCGGCCACCATGAACAGATAGTTGACGACGTGCTCCGGCTGGCCCGCGAACTTCTTGCGCAGCACCGGGTCCTGAGTCGCGATGCCGACCGGACAGGTGTTCAGGTGGCACTTGCGCATCATGATGCAGCCGAGCGCGATGAGCGGCGCCGTCGAGAAGCCCATTTCCTCGGCGCCGAGCAGCGCTGCGATGACGACGTCGCGGCCCGTGCGCAGGCCGCCGTCGGTCTGCAGCACCGTGCGGCTGCGCAGGTTGTTGAGCACGAGCGTCTGGTGCGTCTCCGCGATGCCGAGCTCCCAGGGCAGGCCCGCGTGCTTGATGCTCGTCAGGGGGGAGGCGCCCGTGCCGCCGGCATCCCCCGAGATCAGCACGTGATCGGCGTGCGCCTTGACGACGCCGGCGGCGATCGTGCCGACGCCGACCTCGGAGACGAGCTTGACCGAGACGCGCGCGCTCGGGTTCGAGTTTTTCAGGTCGTGGATGAGCTGCGCGAGATCTTCGATCGAATAGATGTCGTGATGCGGGGGCGGGCTGATGAGCCCGACGCCGGGGGTCGAGTAGCGGATGCGGGCGATATTCTCGTCCACCTTGCGGCCGGGCAGCTCGCCGCCCTCGCCCGGCTTCGCGCCCTGCGCCATCTTGATCTGCAGCTCGTCGGCATTGGCCAGATACCAGATCGTGACGCCGAAGCGCCCCGAGGCGACCTGCTTGATGGCCGAACGGCGCGAGTCGCCCGAAGGCAGCGGCTCGAAGCGTGCCGGGTCTTCGCCGCCCTCGCCCGTGTTGCTCTTGCCGCCGAGCCGGTTCATGGCGACGGCCAGCGTCTCGTGCGACTCGGCCGAGATCGAGCCGAAGCTCATGGCGCCCGTGCAGAAGCGCTTGACGATCTCGCTCGCGGGCTCGACCTCCTCGAGCGGCACGGCGGGACCGGCCTTGCCGTACTCGAAGTCGAGGAGGCCGCGCAGCGTCAGGCTCTCGCGCGCGCCGCGGTTCATGTGCTCGGCGAACTGCTTGTAGGCGTTGCGGTCGCCGCGCCTCGCCGCGACCTGCAGCGTGAAGATGGACTCCGGATCCCAGGTGTGGCGCTCGCCTGCGCTGCGCCAGTGGAACTCGCCCGGGTTCGGCAGCTGCGCGAGCCGGTCTTCGTCGCGCTCGGGGTAGCCGAGCGCGTGCCGGCGCAGGGCCTCCTGCTCGAGCACGTCGAAGCCGACGCCCGCGAGGCGGCTCGCGGTGCCCGCAAAGCAGCGGTCCACGATCTCGCGGCGCAGCCCGACGGCCTCGAAGATCTGCGCGCCCTTATAGGACTGCAGCGTCGAGATGCCCATCTTGGCCATGACCTTGAGCATGCCCTTGGCGACGCCCTTGCGGTACGCGGAAACGAGCTCGGTGCCCTGGTCGATGAGGCCGTCCTCGCGCGCCTTCCACAGCGCCTCGAACGCGAGATACGGGTTGATCGCATCCGCGCCGTAGCCGACGAGCAGGCAGTGGTGGTGGACCTCGCGCGCCTCGCCGGTCTCGAGCACGATACCGATGCGCGTGCGCTTGGCCTTGCCGACCAAATGATGATGCGCGGCCCCGCAGGCGAGCAGCGCGCTCACGGCGACGCGGTCCGGGCCGACGGCGCGGTCCGAAAGCACGATGAGGCTGTAGCCCTCGTCGATGGCGCGCTCGGCCTCCGTGCAGATGCGCTCGAGCGCGCGCAAGAGGCCGCCGGGCACGTCGGCGCGGTCGAACGTGATATCGATCGTAGCGGTGCGCCAACCGCGATGATTCATGCGCTTGATGCCGGCCAGGTCCTCGTTCGTGAGGATCGGGTGCCTCAAGCGCAGCCGATGTGCCTGGTTCGCGGATGTCTCGAGCAGATTGCCCTCGGGGCCGATGTAGCACTCGAGGGACATGATGATCTCTTCGCGGATCGAATCGATGGGCGGATTCGTGACCTGCGCGAACATCTGCTTGAAGTAGTCGTAGAGCATGCGCGCCTTGTCGCTGAGACACGCCAGCGCCGAGTCGTTGCCCATAGAGCCGACGGGATCGCGCAGCTCGCGGATCAGCGGCAGCAGCATGAACTGCAGCGTCTCGGTGGTGTAGCCGAAGGCCTGCATACGCGGCAGCAGCGTCTCGCGGTCGAAGGCGCGGCCGGTCTGCTTGACCGAGAACGTCGCGCAGCGCGATGCGCTGCTCGTCGAGCCACTTCTTGTAAGGCCGGCGGTTCGCGAACTCGCTCTTGAGCTCCTCGTCCGGCACGAGGCGGCCGGCCTCGAAGTCGATCAGGAACATGCGGCCGGGCTCGAGCCGGCCCTTGGCCTTGACGTTGGCCGGGTTGACCGGCACGACGCCGACCTCGCTCGCCATGATGACGCGGTCGTCGTGCGTGAGGTAATACCGGCTCGGGCGCAGCCCGTTGCGGTCGAGCACGGCGCCGATGTACTTGCCGTCGGTAAACGCGATCGAGGCGGGCCCGTCCCAGGGCTCCATGACGCAGGAGTGGAACTCGTAGAACGCGCGCTTCCCCTCGGGCATGAGCTCGTTCTTCTGCCAGGCCTCGGGCACCATCATCATGACCGCTTCCTGCAGCGTGCGGCCGTTCATGAGCAGGAACTCGAGCACGTTGTCGAAAACGCCGGAGTCGGAATTGTCGGGCTCGACGACGGGAAACAGCTCGCCGAGCCGGTCGCCGAAGTGCTCCGACTTCGCAATGCCCTCGCGCGCCTTCATCCAGTTCATGTTGCCGCGCAGCGTGTTGATCTCACCGTTGTGGGACATGAAGCGGTTCGGCTGCGCGCGGTCCCAGCTCGGGAACGTGTTCGTCGAAAAGCGCGAGTGCACCATGGCCAGGTGCGAGGTGTAGTCCGGGTCCGCGAGATCCGGATAGAACACCATGAGCTGGCCGGGCGTCAGCATACCCTTGTAGATCAGCACCTTCGTCGAAAGGCTGCAGACATAGAACTGCTTGCCGTGCACGAGGCTTTCGTCCTCGCGCAGCCGGCGCGAGGCACGCTTGCGGATCAGATAGAGCTTGCGCTCGAAGGCGTCGCCCTCGAGGCCCTCCCCGGCCGCGATGAACAGCTGCAGGATCGCGGGCGCCGCGGCGCGGGCCGTCGCGCCGAGGTCGGCGCCGTCGGCGTCCGTCGGCACGTCCCGCCAGCCCACGACGCGCTGGCCTTCCTCGGCGCAGATCTCCGCCACGACGCGCTTGCAGTGCTCGCGCTCGGCCGCATCCTGCGGCAGAAACACATTGCCGGCCGCGAACCGGCCGGGTGCGGGCAATTCCGCGCCGAGCTCGGCGCGTGCGATCTTGGAGAGGAACTCGTGGGGCAGCGCCGTGAGTATCCCTGCGCCGTCGCCCGTATTGGCTTCGGCGCCGCGAGCTCCGCGGTGATCCATGCGGCAGAGCAAGTGCTCTGCATCGCGCACGATCTGGTGGCTGCGCTGGCCCTTGATGTGGGCCACGAAGCCGACGCCGCAGCTGTCGTGCTCGAGCTCCGGAAGATAGAGTCCTTGGGCCTGCGGCAGGCCGTATCTCGTTTCAGCGCTCATATTCGGTACCAGTCCGGTTCGTGGCTCGGCGTTCCGCACCTACGGGCGTGCGGACGAGTGTCTCCCCCGGGGGCAGCGGCGGCTCGCTTCGCGGGCAGTGTGCCTGGAGTCATGATTCTCCCTGGCGAAGATCGAAGCTGCTCCGCCGATGCATTTCTTATCGCAGATTCTGGCGGTGGGCCGCCGGTTTCGGTCCGGCGAGCTCCCGCGGCCGGGTGCGCGTCCGGGGCTTCCCGCCCCGCTCGCCCGGTAGTCGTATCAGTCCTTCGGCCTAATGGATTCCGCCGCGGACGGGCCCTCGCGGGCCAGAGCAGCTGCGTGCCGACCGTCAACTATAAAAACGACGGCAGGGGGCGTCAATGTGGCGCCCCCTGACCCGCGGACCGACGGTCGCGTCGCTTTGGCGGGGCGGCCGGCCTCGGAGCGAGGCCGGCCGCGACTTTCGCGCCGGGCGCTTAACGCGTCATCCAGGAGCGATTGCGCAGGGTCATGAGCGCATAGGGAAAGACCCAGAACAATCCGAAGGTTGCGAAGTAGGCGTAGAGGATGCCGTACTTGAAGTCCCAGCTGCGCTCGCTCTTGAGGAAGTAGAGCATGTAGAACAGCGAGGCCGCACCGATGCCCGCGAGCAGGCGGACGATCGTCCACGGGTCGTCGACCGCGAGCACGATGAGCAGCGCCATCGAGGCCATGCCGATCGGAATGCGCAGGTTCGTGATCACCTTTTCGAAGATCGTCATGAGCCGCGCGACCGGACTGAGCCTCCAGCAGATCGAGCGCAGCAGCCGGATTTCCTCGCGGACGTAGCTGCGGTCCCAGCGCAGATACATGCGGCACAGCTTGCGGTAGTTCTCCGGCACGAGCGTATGGACGATGGCCGTGCGCTGATAGACCGAGGCGTAGCCGAGCCCGAGGATGTCGTTCGTGAGCGCCCGGTCCTCGCCCGTGCTGCACGGCGCGCCGAGGAAGCGCTGCTCGAGCCACGCGGGCAGCACGCGGCGGACGAGCTCCATGCGGTAGGCCGAGAACGCGCCCGGGCAGCAGAACACGGCGCCGTAGCAGGACTGCGTGCTGCGCAGAAAGTCGAACGAGAGCACGAACTGCACGTGCAGCATGCGCGGCAGCAAGGCCTCGAAGCGGTTCAGGACGCTGACCTTGCCGCCGACCGCGCCGACGCGCGGGTCGCGGAACGGGCCCGCGATCGCGGCCAGCGATTCGGGCTCGATGACGCTGTCCGAGTCGAGCGTGACGACGACCTCGCCGCGCGCCGCGCGGAAGCCGGCCGCGAGGGCCTCGCGCTTACCGCTGTTGCGCTCGAAGCGGATCGTACGAACGAGGTCGGGATAATCGGCCGCGGCCGCGCTGATGTGCTCCCACGTATCGTCGCGGCTGCCGTCGTCGATGACGATGATCTCGAGCCGATCGCGCGGGTAGCGCGACGTGGCCGAGGAGACGATCGAGCGCCGCACGAGCGCGCCCTCGTTGTAGGCCGGGATCACGACCGTGAGAAACGGCGCCTCGGAATCCGAGACGGAGTCGTACGGCCGGTACAGCAGCCAGAGCAGCGTGCGCGTCGCGAGCAGGGCCATGCCGAGCGCGAACCAGATCAGCGAGGGCGTGACGAGAGGCTGGGCCCAGGGGTGTTTGGCGATGAAATCGCCGCTCGGGTGCAGCGCCACGAACGTGGCGAGCACGAAGCCGGCCAGCAGGCCGCCGAAGATGACGAAGTGGAGCAGGTGATCCATGGCCCGCCGCGAGCCGGACGAGGGCCTGTTGAACCTTGCCGAATGGGCAATGCTTGATACGTTCATTCGTTTGTGACGCTCGTAGTTTTGATGTGCCTTGGGCCGAATTCATGCCGCCTGCCGTTCGTCGCCGCCGCACCGACCCAACCGCTGCGACCTTGCGCGTCGCTTCGATGGGGTTCGCTGGTGTCGGTAATCGGAGGGCGGCGGGGGGTGTCGTCGGGCAGCCTGCGTGGAGTCTCGACCTTGGCTCCCCGAGATGAGCAAGATGCGTACCAAGTGCCGCGGCGCACTACCGAATCAAGGAGTTGAGCCGGCGCCGCGTCCTCGCTCTTCGAGGAACAGGAAGCTATGGCACCCGGTAGTGTTGCCTACAGGCGACGCTAATACCGGGGTAGCGTCCAACCCGTTGATCTATCGGGTTGCTAGAGCGTCTCCGGGCGGGAACATAGCCGGAGGCGTGGGAGGCGTCGGAGGCGTCGGAGGCGGGCGGGGCGGAGTGACGCCGCAGGCGCCCTTCGCGCGACGCGACCTCAGTCGGACTTCCAGCGGTAGCCCATGCCGTAGACGGTCTCGATGGCCTCGAATCCCGGATCGACGGCGGCGAACTTCGCCCGGATGCGCTTGATCTGCGAAGTCACGCTGCTGTCGTCGAGAACGACGTTCGCTGCGTTCATGAGCTGCTCGCGGCTGCGCACGTGGCCCGGATGTTGCGCGAGCGCGTGCACGACCCAGAACTCGGTCACGGTGAGCGCGATGGGCCGTTCCTTCCAGGTCGCCGTCATGCGGTCGCGGTCGAGCGCGAGCGAGCCCTGCACGAGGGGGGCGGCCGTGTCGGCGCCCGCGCGCAGCGCTTCGGTGCGGCGGAACAGCGCGGCCACGCGGGCGAGCAGGTGCTCGATGCTCACGCGCTTGGTCAGGTAGTCGTCGGCGCCGAGCCGCAGGCCCGAGACGGCGTCGAGCTCGCTCTCGCGCGCGGTCAGGAAGATGATCGGCAGCTGCGGCGAGCGGGCCCTGAGCGCGCGGCAGAGCTCGAAGCCGCCCTCGATCTCGTCGCCGAGGTTGATGTCGATGATCACGAGGTCGGGCAGCCGCGCCTCGAACGCGGCCAGGGCCTGCTTGCGCGTCGAGTAGCCGGCGACGCGGTAGCCTTGGCGGCGCAGCGCCGCCGCGTAGTTGTCGCGTATCGCGACCTCGTCCTCGACGACCGCGACGACGGGGCCCGTCACGGCTGCAGTCCCCGTTCGGCCGCCAGGCGAAAGATGCCGGCCAGCGAGATCGCGTCGGTGATGCGGCCGTCGAGCGCCCAGCGGTAAGCCTCGCCGAAGGGCAGCACCTTGACGGTAAGGTCTTCGGTCTCCTCCGGGTCCTGCTCGCCCTCGACGAGGTCGCGCGCGAGATACACGAGACCGCTTTCGTCTGTGATCGAATTCGAAGGGTGGATCGTCATGAGCTCGCGCCAGCTGCGGGCCGTGAGGCCCGTCTCCTCGCGCAGCTCGCGCTCGGCTGCGGCGCGCGGCGCCTCCGCGAGGGGCGCCCCGCCCATGGGCAGCTCCCAGCTGTACTCGTCGAGCGTGTAGCGATGCTGGCCGACGAGATAGAGGTTGTCGTCGGCGTCGAGCGCGATGATCGCGACCGCGCGGTTCTTGAAGCACACCTTGCCGTATTGATTGCGGCCGCCGGAGGGGTTGATGACGTCGTGCTCCTCGACTCGAATCCAGGGGTTGTCGTAAACGATCCGGCGGGACAGCGTGGTCCAGGGGTTCTTGGATTCTGGCATGGCGTCGCTCTCGGTCCTGGAAGCTCGGTCACGTTTCGTTCAGCTCGCGACCGGCATGATATAGCGCAACGGGCGGTGCGCGGCGGGTGGGGTAGAATCGCCGATGCCGTCCTCTCGCTAAGGACAAGGATAAGCACTCAAGACAGGAGGTTTCGATGGCAATGGGGAATGCTTACCGCGCGGTAGCGGCTATAGTCGGCATCTCGGTCCTGGTCAGCGCCTGCCAGACGCTCGACGCCTATACGCGCGACCCGCAGACGGCCCATGCGCAACGCCAGGCGATCATCGGTGCTGCTTCGGGCGCCGTGGCGGGCCTCATCACGGGCGACAGCTCCATGGAACGCAAGAAGCGCGCGCTGATCGGCGCGGGCCTGGGTGCGCTCGCAGGCGGCGCCGTGGGCACGTACATGGACAGGCAGGAAGCGAAGCTTCGCCAGGAGCTCGACAAGACCGGCGTCAGCGTGACGCGAAACGGGAACAACATCACCCTGAACATGCCCGGGAACATCACGTTCGCGACTAACAGCGCCGGGCTCAACGCCGACTTCTTCCCGGTGCTGAACTCGGTGGCGCAGGTGCTCGGCGAGTTCGACAAGACCGTCATCGAGGTCGCGGGCCATACGGACAGCACGGGGACGGCCGAGTACAACCAGCAGCTGTCCGAGCGGCGCGCCCAGGCTGTCGCGGCCTATCTCGAAACGCGCAGCATCCGCAGCGACCGCATCATCACGGTCGGCGAGGGCGAGCAGAAGCCGATCGCCTCGAACGATACGCCAGAGGGGCGCCAGCAGAACCGGCGCGTCGAGCTCACGCTCGTACCGCTGACGCAGCCGAGTTAGGAAAGAAAAAAGGGGTCAGAGCCCTTTTTCGCCGGTCCCCGCCGCGGTACGCCGGGCGTCCGCGCGGGGCGAAAAAGGGCTCTGACCCCTTCTTCGATCAGCCCATGTAGGTGCGGAGCTTGCCGATCGCGTTGGCCTCGATCTGGCGGATGCGCTCGGCCGAGACGTCGTATTCGGCGGCCAGCTCGTGCAGCGTGGCCTTCTGCTCGGCGAGCCAGCGGCGCGCCAGGATGTCCCGGCTGCGCGCGTCGAGCTTCTCGAGCGCTTCGTCGAGACGGTCGTGCGCGTCCGTCTCCCAGTCGTCCCGCTCGACGGCGTCGGCCGGGTCGGCGTCCGGGCTCGGCAGATAGGCCACGGGCGCGTAGTCGTCATCGTCCACCGGGTCCGGGTCGAACGACACGTCCTGCCCGCCGAGCCGCTGCTCCATCTCCGTGACCTCGCGCGTCGCGACGCCGAGGTCGCGGGCGACGGCTTCGGTCTCCTCACGCGTGAGCCAGCCCAGGTGCTTTTTGGCCTTGCGCAGGTTGAAGAACAGCTTGCGCTGCGCCTTTGTCGTCGCGACCTTCACGAGGCGCCAGTTGCGCAACACGTACTCGTGAATCTCGGCGCGGATCCAGTGGACCGCGAACGAGACGAGCCGCACGCCGACCGTCGGATCGAATCGCCGCACGGCCTTCATGAGGCCGACGTTGCCTTCCTGGATCAGGTCCGGGAGCGGCAGTCCATAGCCGACGTACCCGCGTGCGATGTGCACGACGAAACGCAGGTGCGAGAGCACGAGCCGGCGGGCCGCGTCGAGATCGTCGTGATCCCGCAGCCGCGTCGCGAGCTCGCGTTCCTCTTCCGCGCTCAGCATGGGCACGCTGTTGATCGCTTGCAGGTAGTGGTCGAGGCTGCCTACCGGCCCGCTGAGCATGAAGTCCGTGTTTCTTGCAGCTAGTGCAGTCGTCATGTGTTCCGTCCTCCCGGAGCGCCGATACTAGCACTCGCGGATTTAGAGTGCTAAGACGCCCGTAAGTTCCCTGGACTAGGCCTAAATTTCCTGCCGGATCAGGGTGTTGAGACCCGTCACCTCGGCTCTATGACATGCAAATGCCGGGCCGTTGCGAGCCCGGCCCCGGCCCAGCCGAGCAGCGCGCCGCCCGCGAGCAGCACCCCGGCCTGCGGGAGCGTGAGGCCCGTGATCCGGAAATCGCTGTGGTAGAGGCGCGCGAGGGCCGAGGCGGGGCCCTGCAGCACGGCCAGCGTGCCGGCCACGAGGCCGGCGGCCAGGGCGGCCGCCGCGAGCCCGTACCAGATACCGAGATAAAGGAAAGGCCGGCGAATGAAGGCGTCGCTGCCGCCGACGAGCTTCATGACCTCGATTTCGGTGCTGCGCCCGTCGATCTCGAGCCGGATCGTGTTCCCGATCACGAGGACGACGGCGAGGCCGAGCAGCAGCGTGACCGCGTCGAGCACGCGGCCCGAGAGCGCGACGATGGCCCGCAGGCGCGCGACCCACTGCGTGTCGAGCTGCACGAGATCGACCTCCGGGAGCTTGCGCAGCGCCGCGGCCGTCGCTTCGAGATTCCCGTGCGCCCCGCTCGCGGGGCGCACGACGATGGTGTCGGGCAGCGGATTCTCGTCGAGGGCGCCGAGCGCGTCGCCGAAGCCCGAATGGGCCTTGAAGTCCGCGAGCGCTGCGTCGCGGTCGATGAGCCGCGCCGACGCGATGTCCGGGCGTGCCGCGATGTCGTCCGCGACGGCCTTGGCCTTCTCATCGCTCGTGTCGAGCTTGAGGTAGACCGAGAAGTCCGCCGCGCCCTGCCACGAAGCGCTCAGGGCTCCGACGTTGTCCACGACCACGCGGAGCCCGGCCGGCAGTGCCAGGGCGATTGCAATGACGAGCACCGTCAGCGCCGTCGCGAACGGCTGGCGCGCGAGCCGGCCGGCCGCGCCGAGCAGGCTCTGCGCGTGCAGCCGCAGGTACCGGTTAAATCGCTTCACGGTCCGCGAAGACGGGCGACCCGCGATCGGCCTCGATCTGTCCGTCTACGAGCTCGAGCCGCCGGCGGCCCAGCCTCTCGATGAGCTCGAGGTCGTGGGTCGCGATGAGCAGCGTCACACCGACCTCGTTGAAGCGCTCGAAGAGCCGCATGATCTCGAGTGAGAGCGCCGGGTCGAGATTGCCCGTGGGCTCGTCCGCCACGACGACGTTGGGCCTGCCCGCGACCGCGCGCGCGATGCCGACGCGCTGCTGCTCGCCGGTCGAGAGCGTCACGGGAGCGTGCTTCTCGCGCCCGAGCAGGCCGACCTGGTCGAGCGCAGCGCGCACGCGCCGGCCGATCTCGC
This sequence comes from uncultured Gammaproteobacteria bacterium, assembly GCA_963702105.1. GTDB lineage: Bacteria > Pseudomonadota > Gammaproteobacteria > Steroidobacterales > Rariloculaceae > ZC4RG20. The sequence continues at coordinate 4,805,904 of OY969712.1, read as the reverse complement.
GCTGGCCTAAGCCCATGATGATGAGCGGCAGCGCGACGTTGTCGAAGACCGGGCGGTCGTGCAGGAGCTTGTGATCCTGGAACACCACGCCGATGCGCTGACGAAACGCCGGGATCCGCCGCCGCTTGATACGCGAGGTGTTCTGGTTGTTGACCAGGACCGTGCCGCGCGTCGGCTTCTCGATGAGCGTGATGAGCTTGAGCACCGTGCTCTTGCCGGCGCCCGAGGGGCCCGTGAGGAAGGCCATCTCCCCGCGCTCGAGCGCGAAGCTCACGCCGCGCAGCGCCTCGCGGCCGTTGGGATACCGCTTATGGACGTTCTCGAAGCGGATCACTTCGGCCGGTCCCCGAGCAGCGCGTCGACGAAATCCTCGGCGCGGAACACGTCGAGATCCTCGCGACCCTCGCCGACGGCGATGTAGCGGATCGGCACGCCGATTCTCCTCGCGATCGAGAGCACGACCCCGCCCTTGGCCGTGCCGTCGAGCTTCGTGACGACGAGCCCCGTGACGCCGAGACGGCCGTGAAACTGCTGCGCCTGCGCGAGCGCGTTCTGGCCCTGGCTCGCGTCGAGCACGAGCAGCACCTCGTGCGGGGCGCTCGCGTCGAAGCGCGTGACGACGCGTTTGATCTTCTCGAGCTCGTCCATGAGCCCGGACGAGGTGTGGAGCCGGCCGGCCGTGTCCGCGATGAGGACGTCCACGCCGCGTGCGCGCGCCGCGTGCAGCGCGTCGTGCACGACGGCGGCGGGATCGGCGCCTGCGGCCTGCGCGATGACGTTGACGTGCGAGCGCGTGCCCCATTCGGCGAGCTGCTCGACGGCGGCTGCGCGGAACGTATCGCCGGCCGCGAGCAGCACGCTGCGCCCGTTGCGCTTGAGCCGGTGCGCAAGCTTCCCGATCGTCGTCGTTTTCCCCGTGCCGTTGACGCCGATGACGAGTACGACGAACGGCTTCTTGGCGCGGTCGATCTCGAGCGGCATCTCGACGGGCGAAAGGAGCTCGAGCAGCGCGGTGCGCAGGGCCGAGACGGCGGCTTCGGGCGAGCTGCCGTCGCCCTTCGCCGTCTTGCGCAGCCGCTCGATGAGCCAGTCCGTGACCTCGACGCCGACGTCCGCCGAGAGCAGCCGTTCCTCGAATTCCTCGAGGGAGGCCTCGTCGATGCCGCGCCGGAACAGGCCGAAGAGATCCGCGGTGATCCAATTGCGGCTGCGGCCGAGACCCGCCTTGAGTTTCGCGAAAAAGCCGCTGCCCTGGCGAGCTTCGGGGTCGGGGGCCACTTCGTGTTCCTGTGAGATTCGGGAGGCGAAAGTCCGAGCGTAAACGAATGCGTGCGCATTCCGTAGTGCGTGCGCGCAGCCGCCGGCACTTGCCGAATCGCATTCGGCAAGTGCCTGCATTCGGCGGCGCCTGCATTCGCAGCGCGTGAATTATAAGGGCGGCGAGAAGACAATTGGACCGGCTGCGCGGAGCGAAGGGTGTGAAAGGTGTGAGAAGCGCGAAGGGCGCGGAGGGAGCGACGAAGGCCGGGTCCGAGGCCCGGGCTCCGGGCGCCGTGCGCATCGTCGCGGGCGAGTGGCGCGGGCGCAGGCTGCGCATCCCGCCGGGCACGAGCGTACGGCCCACCCCGGACCGCGTGCGCGAGACGCTGTTCAACTGGCTCGGCCCGGGCATCGAGGGCGCGCTGGCCCTCGATCTCTTCGCCGGCACGGGTGCCCTCGGGTTCGAGTCCCTGTCGCGCGGCGCCGCCGGCGTCTGGCTCGTCGAGCGCGATCCGCGGCTCGCGGCGGCGCTCGAGCGGCACGCGGGCGGCCTCGGCGCGGGGACCCGCGCACGGATACGCATGGGCGACGCCGCGTCCGCGATGGCCGACTCGGGCCTGCCGACGTTCGACCTGGCCTTCGTCGACCCGCCGTTCGGCGACCCGCTCGAGCCCGTGCTCGCCGCGCTCGTTCGCAGGCTCGCCCCGGGCGCACGGGTCTACATCGAACGCGCGGCCGGGAGCGGCCTGCCGGCCGTCGAGCCGTTCAGGCTCGTGAGGCAGGGACGGGCGGGCGGAGTCGCGTTCGGCCTGCTCGAGCTTCCGCCCAAGGCGCGCGAAGCGCGGTGAGGCGCGGCCCAGGGCGCGCCGAGGTGCGGCCACGGCGCCATGCGTGCGGCATGCGCCGCCGCTACAATGAGCCGTCGCTCGCTGGAGGGTCAGATCGTGAAAGTCGGCGCCATGTATCCCGGCACCTTCGACCCCATCACTCGCGGTCACGAGGATCTGTTGCGCCGCTGTGCCCGACTCTTCGACCGAGTCGTCGTCGCCGTCGCGGCCAGCCCGCGGAAGACGCCGCTGTTCACGCTCGAGGAGCGCGTCGCGCTCGCGAGCGAGGTGCTCGCGGACCTGTCCGAAGTCTCGGTGTGCGGCTACGACGGGCTCACGGTCGATTTCGCGCGCGAGCACAGGCTCGGTGTCATCATCCGCGGTCTGCGCGCGGCCTCGGACTTCGAATACGAGTTCCAGCTCGCGACCATGAACCGGCGCCTGACCGACGACGTCGAGACGGTCTTCCTGACCCCGACCGAGCATTTCACGTTCATCTCCGCGAGCCTCGTGCGCGAGATCGCCGAGTACGGCGGGGACGTTTCGCCGTTCGTGCATCCCGTGGTCGAGCGGCAGCTGCTCGCGAAGTTTCGCTGAAAAGATCGAAAAAAGGGCTCTGACCCCTTTTTTCAGCGCTGGCAGCCCGGGCAGTAGTAGGTCGCGCGTTGGCCGAGCGACAGCAGGCGTATAGTGCCGCCACACCGCGAGCAGGGCTCGCCGGCGCGGCCGTAGGCCTCGAGCGCGAGCTGGAAGTAGCCGGGCTTGCCGTCGCCGCCCCTAAAGTCGCGCAGCGTCGTCCCGCCCTGCTCGATGGCTTCGGCCAGGACTGCGCGCACGGCCGCGACGAGCGCTTCGACGCGCGGACGTGCGATGCGTCCCGCCGAGCGCGCGGGGTGGAGACCGGCGCGGAACAGCGCCTCGTTCGCATAGATGTTGCCGACGCCCGCGACGACGTGGGCATTCATGAGATGCGCCTTGATGGGCACGCGCCGGCCCCGGCTGGCCTGCCAGAGATAGTCGGGCGTGAAGTCCGGGCCGAGCGGCTCCGGCCCGATGTCCCTGAGCAGCGCATGCCCCGCGGCCGACTCGGTGAAGTGCAGGCTGCCGAAGCGGCGCGGATCGTTGAAGCGCAGCAGAGCACCGCCTTCGAAGTGCAGATCCACATGGTCGTGCTTGCCCGGCGTCGGCGCGGCCGCCGCATGGAACCTCAAGCTGCCGGACATGCCGAGGTGGACGAGCAGCGTTCCCCCGCCGTCCGTCTCGAAAAGCAGGTACTTTCCCCGCCGTCCGAGGCCCGTCACGCGCCGGCCTTCGAGCGCCGCGCCGACCTCGGCCCCGACGGGCCACCTGAGTCGCGGCTCGCGCACCTCGAGCCGCTCGACCGAGCGCCCCCGGACGAGCGGCGCAAGGCCGCGCCGCGTGGTTTCGACTTCCGGAAGCTCGGGCATCGGCGGAGCTTACGGGCGCGCGTGCTCGGCTGCCAAGGGGCCGCAGGGGGCTGCAAAGATTCGTGAGGTCCGTGACGGGCCGCCTGGATGCGCCCCCGCCCGATCCGCTATAGTGGCGGCCATTTCAACCTGCACCGGTACCCGGACGTGGACTTCGTATACGATCACTTCTACGGCCTCGCAAACCTCGGATTCTGGGGCTATGTCGCAGTCACCGTGCTGTGGCTTCACACGACGCTGATCGCGATCACGCTCTATTTCCACCGCGATCAGGCTCACCGCTCGGTGGACCTGCACCCCGCGCTCAGGCACTTCTTCCGCTTCTGGCTGTGGCTCAGCACGGGCGCGCCCACGAAGGAGTGGGTCGCCGTGCACCGCAAGCACCACGCGTTCTGCGAGCGCGAGGGCGATCCGCACAGCCCGCGGCTGTTCGGCCTCAAAAAGGTCCTGCTCGAGGGGGCGGAGCTTTACCGCGCCGAGGCCTGCCGCCCGGAGACGCTCGAGAAGTACGGCAAGGGCACGCCGGACGACTGGCTCGAGCGCAACGTCTACGGGCGCTTCACGTACACGGGCATCGCCCTGCTCGTCGTGATCGATCTCGTGCTCTTCGGCGTCCCCGGCATCGTCATGATCGGGCTGCAGCTCGCGAACATGCCGTTCATGGCCGCCGGGGTCATCAATGGCCTGTGCCACGCCAAGGGCTATCGGAACTTCGAGACCAACGACGCCTCGACGAATCTGTGGCCTTTCGGCGTCGTCGTGGCCGGCGAGGAGCTGCACAACAACCACCACGCGTTCCCGACCTCGGCCCGGTTCTCGATGCGGGCCCATGAGATCGATCTCGGCTGGGTGTACCTCAAGTTGCTCGCGGCGCTCCGCCTCGCGAAGATCCGCCGCGTCGCCACGGCGCCCGTCGTGGACGAGGTCCGTGCCGAAGCGACGCCCGCGCCCGATTTCGAGGCGCTGCGCGCCGTCATGGTCAACCGTATGCACGTGCTGCGCGACTACATGCACTACGTCACGCTGCCCGTGCTGCGCCGGGAAGTCGAATCGCTCGGCGAGAACGGCAACTCGATGCTGCGGTCGGTCAAGCGCTGGCTGAGCTGGCAGCCGCACATGCTCGACGACGACTCGCTGCGCCGGCTCGAGGCCCTGCGCGAGCAGCACCCGCGCTTCGACGCTGTGCTGGAATTTCGCAACGAGCTCAAGAGCCTCTGGGAAGGCGCCCATACGAGCAACGAGCGGCTGCTCGCGGACTTTCGCGCCTGGTGCGCGCGGGCCGAAGCGAGCGGCATTCAGTATCTCGAGGAGTTCGCGGAATACCTGAAGTCGTTCAGCCCTCACGCCGTCACGGTCTGAGGTCCGATCGAGGTCGAGATCTGAAGAAACGAAAAACCCGCCTCGCAGGCGGGTTTTTCCCATTCCGGTCCGCGGCGGCGGACATCGACGGCGGGGCGCCGCCGCAGCGGACCGGCCGCCGAGCCCGGGCCGGCTACTTGATCTTCGTTTCCTTGTAGATCACGTGCTGCCGGATGCGGGGGTCGTATTTCTTGACCTCCATCTTCTCCGGATGCAGGCGGCGGTTCTTGGTCGTCGTGTAGTAGTGACCCGTGCCGGCCGAGGACATGAGCCTGATTTTCTCTCGCATGGTGCCTGGCTCCTTGCGTTGGGACGCGCTCGGTTAGACCTTCTCGCCGCGAGCCCTGAGCTTCGCGACGACTTTCTCGATACCGAGCTTGTCGATGATCCGAAGACCCTTGCTCGAGACGCGGAGCGTCACGAAGCGCCGCTCGTCCTCGAGCCAAAACCGCTGGGTATGCAGGTTGGGCAGAAAACGCCGGCGCGTCTTGTTGTGCGCGTGGGAAATGTTGTTGCCCGACATGGGGCGCTTTCCCGTGACCTGGCAGACTCTGGACATTACGCTGTTCCTTGGGGACGAGCAAAGAAAAGAGCCGGCGATTGTACGCGGCGCCCGCAGGGTCCCGCAAGCTGCGGGCGCCCAGAGCGTCCCGAGCGCCCAGAGCGTCCGAACGGTCCGAGCGGCCGAGCGGCCGAGCGGCCCGAGCGGCCCGAGGCGCCGAGACGCTGCCAAAAAAGGGCTCTGACCCCTTTTCTCGCCCCTTCTCGGGGCTTACACCCAGCCCCTCTCGGCCAGCGAGACGTGGCCGCCGCGGCTGACGATGAGGTGATCGAGCAGCCGCACGTCGATGAGCCCCAGCGCCTTCGCGAGCTTCAGGGTGATGCCCCGGTCGGCCTCGCTCGGCTCCGCGACGCCCGAAGGGTGGTTGTGGGCGACGATGACGGCCGAGGCGTTGTGGTGCAGCGCGCGCTTCAGCACCTCGCGCGGGTAGACCATGGCGCCGTCGATCGTGCCGCGGAAGAGCTCCTCGTAGGCGATGACCCGATGGCGCGTGTCCAGAAACAGGCAGCTGAAGACCTCGTGCGGCAGATCGGCGAGCTGCGCCCTGAAGACGCGCGCGGCGTCCTGCGGGGCCTTGAGCGCGAGGCGTACTGCGGCCGGCGCGCCGAGGTACCGCCGCCCTAGCTCGACGGCCGCGTGAAGCCGCGCGATGCGCGCGGGCCCGAGCCCCTTGAGCCGCGCGAGCGCGGCCGGCGCGGCCGAAAACAGGCCGTCGAGCCCGCCGCAGCCCTCGAGCAGGCCGCGCGCGATCTCGAGCGCGTGCGCGCCGCTGCAGCCGGAGCCGAGCACGAGCGCGACGAGCTCGCCGTCCGAAAGCTGCTTCGCGCCGCCTGCGAGCAGCTTCTCCCGCGGACGCTCCGAGCTCGGCCAGCGCTTGATGCTCATGGGCTGCATCGTGCTCGATGAGGGTGCTCGGAGGCATGCGCCGAAACTGCCGGCCCTCGCGACAAATGCCGCCCGCTGCGCGGCTGTGGAAAGGCGCCGCGGGCGGCGTTAAGCTGCCCGCCGAGCGCTCCCGCCGCAGGCGAATGCCCATCCCCGTGACCCCCATGAGCCCCGTGAGCCCCGTGATACCCCAACCCCAGCCGCCCAAGAACGTCCTGCTCGGCGTCACGGGCGGCATCGCCGCCTACAAGTGCCCGGAGCTCGTGCGCCGGCTCACCGCGCGCGGCTGCGCCGTGCAGGTCGTGCTCACGGAGGGCGCTCGCCGCTTCGTCGCGCCGCTGGCGCTGCAGGCCGTTTCGGGCCGGCGCGTGCGGACCGAGCTCTTCGACGAGGAGGCCGAGGCCGCGATGGGCCACATCGAGCTCGCGCGCTGGGCCGACGTCGTGCTCGTCGCGCCCGCCACGGCCCACTTCATCGGCGGGTTGGCCGCCGGCCTCGCGGGCGACCTCCTGACCACGCTGTGCCTTGCGACGGCCGCGCCCCTCGTGCTCGCGCCGGCGATGAACCGCCAGATGTGGGCCCACGCGGCGGTACAGGCCAACTGCCGGCTGCTCGAGAGCCGCGGCGTACGGCTGCTCGGTCCGGCCGCGGGCGAGCAGGCCTGCGGTGAGCACGGGTTGGGGCGCATGCTCGAGCCCGAGCAGATCGCGGACGAGCTGCTGGCGGTACAGGGCGAGGGGCCGCTCGCGGGCCTCAAGGTCGTCGTCACGGCCGGGCCGACGCGCGAACCCATCGATCCCGTGCGCTACATCACGAACCGCAGCTCCGGCCGCATGGGCTACGCGCTGGCCGAGGCCGCGCGCGAGGCGGGCGCCGCGGTCGTGCTCGTAAGCGGGCCCGTCGCGCTGCCGACCCCGGGGCGCGTGCGGCGCATTGACGTTGAGACGGCCGAGCAGATGTACGCGGCCGTGCACGCGGAGATCGCCGATGCGGATCTTTTCATTGCCTGCGCCGCCGTTGCCGATTACCGGCCCGAGCGCGCGGCGAGCGAGAAGATCAAGCGCACCGAGCCGGCCATGCATCTCGAGCTCGTGCGCTCGCCGGATACGCTCGCGAGCGTCGCGGCGCTGCCCGAGCCGCCCTTCACGGTCGGCTTCGCCGCCGAGACTAACGACGTCGCCCTGCACGCGCGCGAGAAGCTCGAGCGCAAGCGCGTAGACATGATCGCCGCGAACAAAGTGGGACCGGACTGCGGCTTCGACCGCGATACGAACGCGCTGGCCGCCTACTGGCCCGGCGGCGAGCTCGAGCTCGGCGAGGGCACGAAGGCCGAGCTCGCGCGCCGGCTCATGGAGCTCATCGCGAAGCGCTACAAGGAAACGCGCCCTGCGCCGAAGAAGGCGCCCGCATGAGCGGCCCGGCCCGGCCCATCGAGCTCAGGATTCTCGATCCGCGTCTCGGCGCTCAGTGGCCGCTGCCCGCGCCCGCGACGGAGGGCTCGGCGGGCGTGGACCTGCGCGCCTGCCTCGACGTGCCGCTCACGCTTCCGCCCGGCGACGCGAAGCTCATCAACACGGGCCTGGCCGTACATCTGGCCGACCCCGGGCTAGCGGCCATGATCCTGCCGCGCTCGGGCCTCGGCCACAAGCACGGCATCGTGCTCGGCAACCTCGTGGGTCTCATCGACTCCGACTATCAGGGCGAGTTGCTCGTCTCTTGCTGGAACCGCGGTTCGGCGCCGTTCACGATCGAGCCCGGCGAGCGCATCGCGCAGCTCGTGATCGTGCCCGTCGTGCAGGCGCGCTTCGAAATCGTCGAGGAATTCGCCGCGAGCCGCCGCGGAGCCGGCGGCTTCGGTCATACGGGGACGCGGTAGCTTCGGCGGCACGGCCGCCGCGCTCAGCCGCCCTTGAGCTCCTTGAACCGCGCAATGTCCGAGGCGAAGGACGCGCGCAGCTTCTCCTGGTCGCTGCGCGTGCGATCGAGCATCGTCTCGTAGGAGCTGATCGTGCCGGCGGTCTTGGAGATATCGTCGGCGAGATCGTCGGGCACGGCGCGCGGCTGCCCACCGCCCGCCGGCTGGCGATAGGCCGCGGCCTCGGCCTGGAGCTTGTCGAGGCGCTTGCGCAGGTTCTTGAGGTAGAGCTCGGTGACCTTGATCTGCGAATCGAGCAGCTCGAGCCGCCGATCCCGCAGCTCCTCGATGTCGTGCACCGAGAGGTAGGTCTCGAGCAGCATCCGGTCGTGCTTGGCCACCTCTTCCCTGGCCTGCTCCTCGGCCCGCTGGGCTTTCTGCTTCTTCTCCTGCTCCGCCTTCTCGGCTTCGCTGAGGCTGCCCTGCTCGAAGCCGACGGGAACGCCCTGGTCGTTGAGGATCTGGCGATCCCGCCCGGCCGCGTCGGGAGGCGGGTTGTCCGTGTAGTGGATGAGGCCCTTGTCGTCCACCCAACGATAGAGTTTTTGCTGCTTGCCGCCCTTCTGAGCGAGGGCCGACGGCGCTCCGAGCACGAGCGCGGCTGATGCGAGCACGGTGAGTCGGGCGAGCGTGTTCAACTTATGTCAAAGACCGTCGATGCCTGATCTGCACGTATACCAGATTTCAAGACGAAGAAAAGCGCCGGATCACGCAATTTCCCGCATTGCTCCCTGGGGCGCCGCCGCGGCCTCGCCCTGGACCCGCGCCGGGCCGCGCCTGGGGGCCTCGTCCTCCGCCCGCGGCCTTGTCCGCCGCCCGCGCTGCGGCGTAGTGCGCCGTATCGAACTAGGGATCGAACGGCACGCCGTAACGATTCCGATACGACCGGACCGAAGCGAGCCGGTCCGCATATTCGTCGTCTTCCTCGAGGTGCTCGACGAGGTCGGTCAGCGTCACGATGCTGCGGATCGGCACGCCGAGCTCGGTCGAGAGCTGCTGCACGGCCGAGATCCTGCCGCGCGTGCCGATCTCCTCGCGGTCCAGCGCCACGAGCACTCCGGCCGGAGTGCCCCCGGCGGCCGTGATGACATCGAGGACCTCGCGCACGGCCGTGCCTGCCGTGATGACGTTGTCGAGGATGAGCACGCGGCCCGCAACCGGGGCGCCGATCGTGTTGCCGCCCTCGCCGTGGTCCTTCGCTTCCTTCCGATTGAACGCGAACGGATAGTCGTGGTCGTGATGCTCGGCCAGCGCCGCGGCCGTGAGCGAGACGAGCGGGATGCCCTTGTAGGCCGGCCCGAACAGCATGTCGAACTCGAGGTCCAGCTCCGTGACGGCCGAGGCGTAGCAGCGCCCGAGCTTGGCGGCCGCGTAGCCGCTGTTGAAGAGCCCGGCATTGAAGAAGTAAGGGCTCACGCGCCCCGACTTGAGCTTGAACTCGCCGAACTGCAGCACCCCGAGCTCGAGGGCGAGCTCCAGGAATTGGGTCTTGTATGCTCTCATCGGCCGCGCTCCGAAACGCCGCTGGTATGATACCGCGCGCGAGTCCGACGGGCGATCGCTCGAGTGCCGACCGAATGAAAATTATCAGCTTCAATGCAAACGGTTTGCGCGCGGCCGCGCGCAAGGGCTTCTTCGAATGGTTCGCGGAGCAGGACGCGGACGTGCTCTGCGTGCAGGAGCTCAAGGCGCAGGCCGAGCAGCTCGACGCCGCCGCCTATCATGCCGCGGGCTACCACCGCTACCTGTTTCCGGCCGCGAAGCCCGGTTACAGCGGCGTCGCAATCTACAGCCGCACGGAACCGCGCGAGATCGTCGCGGGCTACGCCGACGAGGAGTTCGACGGCGAGGGCCGCTACCTCGAGGCGGTGTTCGAAGACGTGGCGGTTGCGAGCGTCTATTTCCCTTCGGGCTCGTCTTCGCCCGAGCGGCAGGTCGCGAAATTCCGGTTCCTCGAGAGCTTCGAGTCCCATATGCACGGACTCCTGGGCCGCGGCCTGCCCTGCATTTTGTGCGGCGACGTCAACATCGCGCACAAGGAGATCGATCTCAAGAATTGGCGCTCGAACCAGAAGAACTCGGGCTTTACCCCCGAGGAGCGCGCGTGGCTCGATCACATCTTCGACAACGTGGGCTACATAGACGCGTTCCGGGTCGTGAACCAGTCGCCGGACGAGTACACGTGGTGGTCGAACCGTGGCCGCGCCTGGGAGAAGAACGTCGGTTGGCGCATCGACTACCACCTCGTGACCCCCGATCTCGCCAACGCGGTCAAGGGCGCTTCGGTGTTTCGGGCCGAACGCTACTCCGATCATGCGCCGCTGACCCTCGAGTACGACCTGCCGAAATTGCGGCCCGCGGCGCGGGCTGCCAGGAAGGGACGGAAGAAGGCTGCGCGGGCCTAGTGCGGCGGACGACGCGGCGGCGGCGCCGACGCTCACGTTTCGGCCAGCGCCGTCTCCGCAACGGCGGCCGCGCGCTTCTGCAAGCGCATGAGGATCAGGCACAACGCGACGGCCGGCAGCCCGATGGCCGCGCACAGGGCGAAGTAGGCCGCGTAGCCGTGCATCAGCGTCGTGCCGGCCGCGAGCCGCTCCACGATGACGCCCGAAAGGCCCTTGAGGAACTTGCCGACGACGGCGTACGTCGAGCTCAGCAGCGCGTATTGCGTCGCGGTGTAGCCGAGGTTCGTGAGGCTCGACATATAGGACACGAGCGCAACGCCCGCGAACCCGATGCCGAAGTTCGTAAAGGCCATGACGAAGCTGAACAGGCCCATGCCGTGGCCCGCGAGCGCGAGCAGCGAATAGGTGGCGATGGAGCCCGCCTCGACGATTTCGCCGATGATCAGCGTGCGCCAGAAGCCGAACCGCACGGCGGCGAGGCCGCCGGCCGCAATTCCCAAGATCGTACCGACGAGTCCCACGGAGCCGCGCACGCTGCCGACGACGTCCTTCGAGAGCCCGAGGTCGTGGTAGAACGGGTTCGCCATCGGTCCCATGACGAAATCCGGTGCCATGTAGAGGGCGATCGTCGTCAGCATCAGCAGCGCCATCGCGCCGTGGCTCCGGAAGAATGCGAGGAACGGTCCCGCGATCGCGTCATACAGGCCCCGGACCGAGATCAGCGGCGCCGCCTCGGCCCGCTCCTCGAGCGCCGCGTCGGCGCGCGCCGGCTCCGTGGCGAACCAGGTGCCCGCGAAGCCGACGCCCATGAGTGCCGCCATGGCGGCATAGGACAGGCGCCAGCCGAAGTGACTCGCGAGGATCAGGATCAGCGCGTCGGTCAGCAGCATCGCGGCCCGGTAGCCGAGCTGATAGGCCGCCGAGAGCAGACCGAGCTCGTCGCCGTCGTCGGCAATCTCGATGCGCCAGGCGTCGACGACGATGTCCTGCGAGGCCGACGAGAACGCGACGAGTACCGCGAACACGGCGATGGCCGTCAAGCTCGTGCCTTGGCCGCCGACAGCGGCTATGCCGGCAAGGCCCGCCGCTGCCGCACACTGCGCGACGAGCATCCAGCCCCGGCGCCGCCCGAGCCGCCGGCCGACGGCCGGAGCGTTGAGCCGGTCCATGAGCGGGCTCCACAGAAACTTGAGCGCATAGGCGAAACCGACCCAGGACAAAAGGCCGATGGCCGTCAGCGTCACGCCCTCGTCGCGCAGCCAATAGCCGAGCGTATTGCCGGTCAGCAGGAAGGGCAGGCCGGACGAGAAGCCGAGCGCGAGCATCGTCGCGACCTTCGGCCGTCGCAGCTCGGTCAGGACGGTCATGTAGCTGCGTCTCTTCACGCTGCCCCCCGCGGTTGTTTCCTGAAGAACAGGTCGGCGACTCCGTGCCCGAGCGCGAGGCCTCTGCGCTCGAACTTCGTCGGGGCCCTGAAGGCAAGCGGATCGCCCGCGAGCGCCTCGGGCGGGACGGCCGCAAACGCCTCGCTGGCGGCGAACACGGCCGCGGCGTGCCCGGCGTAGTCGGCCCAGTCGGTCGCAAAATGCAAGATACCGCCGTCGCGAAGGACGCGCGCGCACTGGGCGGCGAAGGCCGGCTGCACGATACGCCGCTTATGATGCCGTTTCTTGGGCCACGGGTCCGGAAAGAACAGGGCGATCGCATCGAACGAGGCCTCGGGCACCATGTGCTCGACGACCTCGACGGCGTCGTGAACGACGACGCGCACGTTCGCGAGCCCGGTGCGCTCGAGCAGCATGAGCAGGTGTCCGACGCCGGGCTCGTGGATTTCGACGCCGAGATAGTCCACATCGGGATGGTTGGCCGCGCTCGTCACGAGTGCTTCGCCGTCGCCGAAGCCGATGTCGAGCACGCGCGGGGCGCGCCGTCCGAACAGCGCCCCGAGGTCGAGCAGTCGCGGCGCGTAGCCGACGCCGAAGCGCGGCAGCAGCGTCTCGAGCGCCCGGCGTTGAGCCGCCGTCATGCGGCCGGGCCGGCGCACGAAGCTCCGGACCTTGCGGTAGTGATCTGTCACCGGGCGCGATTGTGGAGAGCCGGGAGGGCCGCATCAAGAGCGAGCCCATGCGCGGCGGCCGCAGCGACGCCGTTGCCCCTGCTCTGCGGCGCCTGTCGTGCCCGAGCGCAGCGGTATCGTATATACTCGCTTGAAAAAGGCGCAGGAAGCGAAACTGTCCGGGCCGCGAGGGGAGCCGGCAGCGCCCGCGCCGAGCGCGGCGGCCGCGCGCGTGTCGGATTCTACGCTCGGACCGTCGCAGCCGTTTGGGGGGATGCTCGTTTTGCGGGTGTAGTTCAATGGTAGAACCTCAGCTTCCCAAGCTGATGACGTGGGTTCGATTCCCATCACCCGCTCCAACCGCTTCCGTCGGGAGCTCGCTCTGAGGCCGGCCCCGCCGGCCGAAAGTGTCGGATATGTCTGAGTCGAACAACTCACGGTCTCGTACCGTCTATATCGTCGACGACCATCCGGTCGTACGGCAGGGCCTGGCGCAGCTCATCGAGCAGGAGCCGGATCTCAAGGTCTGCGGCGAGGCTGCCGACGTGCGGGAGGCCCGGGCGTTTCTGAGCCGTCTGACGCCCGATATCGTGATCCTCGATCTTTCGCTGCGCGACAGCGACGGGCTCGAGCTCATCAAGGACATTCGGAACAAGTATGCCGGCCTGCCCGTCCTCGTGCTCTCGATGCACGACGAGAACATCTACGCCGAGCGGCTGCTGAGCTCCGGTGCGAGCGGCTACATAATGAAGCAGGCGGCCGGGGACCAGCTCATTGCGGCGCTGCGGCGCGTGCTCGCGGGGGGCATCTACGTCAGCGAGCAGGTCGGAGCCAACATGATCGAGCGGTTTGCGGTCTCCGGACGCAAACACAGCATGGATCCCATCGAGCGGCTCAGCAATCGCGAGGTTCAGGTCCTCAACCTCATCGGCCGCGGCAAGACGACGCGCGAGATTGCGCAGGACCTGAACCTCAGCATCAAGACTATCGAATCGCATCGCCAGCGCATCAAGAAGAAGCTGAGCCTCGAGACCTCGCCGCGGCTCGTCCAGTTCGCCGTGAACTGGTACGCCGGGCAGCACTGAGTTTCGCGCCGGGGCGGGCTCCGCAGCCCGCCGGTCTTGCGAACCTCCGTTTTCGGGCACCCGTACTCTCCCCGACATTCGATTGTTGTTACGATGGTCGCCGCCAAGCGTCGATTGAAGACACGTTCGTGAAAATACGCTCGAGGTAGGCCATGACTCGTCTAATCAGGCTCTTCGCCATCGTCGTCGGCGCCATCGTGCTGGTCGTCGTGGTTGCCGTGGTCGCCGTTTCCGTGTTCGTGGACCCGAACGACTACAAGGGGCAGATCGAGGCGGCGGTCACCAAGGCCACGGGCCGCAAGCTCGTGCTCGACGGTAACCTCGGCCTGCACATTTTCCCGACGCTGAGCATCTCGGTGGGTCACGCTACGCTCGGCAACGCGCAGGGCTTCGGCAACGAGCCTTTCGCCGAGATCCGCAGCGCCTCGCTCGATCTTCGTCTGCTGCCGCTGCTCACGAAGCACGTCGAGATCGGCGAGGCCGAGCTCACGGGCCTCGTGCTGAATCTCGAGCGCAACGCGCAGGGGCGCGACAATTGGCAGGACCTCGGCGGCGGGACGCCCGCCCAAGGCGCGCCGGCCGGGGCCGCTCCGAACGCTGCGGGCGGCGCCGGCTCCGCGACGACGCCGGCCGGCCAGCCCGGGGCGCCGGCCGGCAGTGGGGCGCCCGTCGATCTCGGTGTCGACGTACTGCGAATCGCGGACTCCGAGGTCAAGTGGTCCGACGCCTCGACAGGCAGCAAGTGGACGCTCTCGAAGTTCCAGCTGCTCGCTTCCGGCTTCGGCCCGAACGTTGCCTTTCCGGTCTCGACGAACTTCGCGCTGACCGGCAAGGACCTGCAGCTCAATGTCGCCGCGGACACGATGGCTCAGGTGTCGCTGGCCGACGATCGCTATCGCCTCGGCGGCCTGCACGTCAAGCTCGACGGCAGCGGCGCGAGCTGGCCCGGGGGCCACGGCACCGCCAACCTTTCGTTCGCTTCGCTAGTCGCCGATCTCAAGACGCAGACGCTCGCGCTCGACGACCTCACGGCTGCGTTCCTCGGCATTACGGCCAACGGCTCGCTCAAGGGCCGAAACCTGCTCGGCAATCTCGCGCTGAACGGGCAGGTGGACATCAAGCAGTTCGATCCGAGCTCGGTCCTCGATGTTTTCGGCGCCGGGGTCAAGACCGCCGATCCCATGGCGCTGAAGCGCGCGAGCGCACACGCGACGTTCGTCTACTCGGGCTCGCGCATCGGGCTCGACGACATGAAGCTCGCGCTCGACGACTCGCAGCTGACCGGCAAGGTGGGGCTCGAGAACGACGTGCTGCGGTTCGATCTCGCCGTCAACGAGATCAATGCGGACCGCTACCTGCCGCCGGCCGAGCAGGCGGAATCCCAAGTCCAAGGCCGACGAAGGCTCGCTCGACGCCGTCGATCTGCCCGTGGCCGTGCTCAAGCAGGTCAACGCGCAGGGCAAGCTCGCTTTCGGCAAGGCACAGTTCGCGGGCCTGACCCTGACCGATGCCGCGTTCTCGCTCGCGGCCGCCGGCGGTCACGTCGAGATCAAGCCGACGGCGAAGCTCTACGGCGGCCAGTTCGCCGGGGACGTGAAGCTCGACACGGACGGCGACGCCGTCAAGCTCGGTTACACGCAGGATCTCTCGGGCGTCGACATGGCGCCGCTCGGCAAGGACCTCTTGAACTCGGAAATGGTCTCTGGCACGGGCAGCGTCTCGCTGAACCTGAGCTCGCGCGGCTCGAATATCGGGCAGATGCGGCGCGCCCTCGACGGCGACGTCCGCTTCGCGATCAAGGACGGCGCGCTCGAAGGCCTCGATCTTGCATATGAGCTTCGGCGCGCGCACGCGGTGCTGCAGCGCAACGAGGCGCCGCCTCGCCCGCAGGGCAGCCGGCGCACGCCGTTCTCGAGCGTCTCGGCCTCGGGGGTGGTCAAGAACGCGGTTCTGACGACGAAGGATCTGAACGCGACGCTGCCGATCATGACGGTCGACGGGACCGGGACGGTGAATCTGCTGACGGACGGCATCGCCTTCGACCTCGTCGCGGCCTTTGCGGACTCGGCGGCGGTGAAATCGGATCCGCTGCTGGCGGATCTCGCGGGCCAGAAGCTGCCGCTCAAGGTCGGCGGCTCGATCGAGGCGCCGGAGGTCAAGCCGGACTTTTCCGGTCTGGCGAAGGCCAAGGCGAAGGCGGCCGTGCAGGAGCAGAAGAGCGAGGCCAAGGACAAGCTGGAGCAACAGAAGCAACAGACCGAGGACAAGCTGCGCAACAAGTTGCGCGGTCTACTGAATCGTTGAAGGGATACGGATCGACAGGCAAAGGAAGCCCCTTCGGGCGCGGTGACGCCGCCCCGGCCCGCCGCCGTCGATCCGGCCCGCGTCGGTTCGTGCTCGCAGCCCCGCTCGGCGCCGCCGTCCTCGGCGCGGCGAACCCGGGGCCCGCGACGTCGGCCGAGATCCGCGATCTCCACGTCTCGCACCACCATCATCGCTTCCGTCTCGTCGCGCACACGTATCTCGATGCCCCCGTCCGGAATGTCTACGACGTGCTCACGGACTTCGGCGACGACGCGTACGAGCGCATCTCGCCGGTCTACAAAGACAGCGGTTATGCCGGGCACGCGGCCGACGGCACCCCGCTCGTGTACACGGTCGTGCACGGCTGCGTCCTGTTTTTCTGCCGCGACATGAAACGAGTTTCGCGGCTCATGGTCGAGGCGCCGAACCACATCGAGACCGACGCGCTCCCCGATCGCAGCGACTTCAAGTACAGTCGTTCGGAGTGGACTCTGAAGGCAATGGGCGAGGGGACCGAGGTCACGTATCGGCTCACCATGGAGCCGAAGTTCGGCGTCCCGCCCCTCGTCGGGACGTGGGTGCTCAAGAAGCGCTTCCTGTCCGGCGGTAAGCACGCGCTCGCGAACATCGAGCGGCTCGCGCACGACGCGGCGGCCGCGAAGCCGGGCGGCTTGAGCGCGGACCGGGACGGCGGGCATTGAGCGGGCCGCAAGCGGACGGTGCGCCGCCGCCGGACGACCCCACGATCGCCTCCTCGCTGCTCGAGTGGTACGACCGCTGCGGCCGGCACGACCTGCCGTGGCAGCGCGACCGCAGCCCTTACTTCGTCTGGGTCTCGGAGGTCATGCTCCAGCAGACGCAGGTCGCAACGGTCATCCCTTACTTCGAGCGCTTCACGGCCCGGTTTCCGAAGCTCGTTTCGCTCGCGGCCGCGGAGCTCGACGAGGTGCTCGCGCTCTGGTCCGGGCTCGGCTACTACGCGCGAGCGCGAAATCTGCACCGGGCCGCTCGCGTCGCCCTCGAGCGCTTCGGGGGTGAGCTGCCCGAAGACATGGAGGCGCTGCAGTCGTTGCCCGGCATCGGGCGCTCGACGGCCGGCGCGATACTCGCGCTCTCGCGCGGTGCGCGTCACGCGATTCTCGACGGCAACGTCAAGCGTGTGCTCGCGCGCTATCACGCGCTCGAGGGCTGGCCCGGGCGGCGCGAGGTCGAGCAGGCGCTGTGGGCGCACGCGGAGGCGCATACGCCGCACAGCCGCGTTGCCGACTACACGCAGGCCGTCATGGATCTCGGCGCGACGCTCTGCACGCGCTCGCGGCCGGCCTGCACGGTCTGCCCGATCGCGGCCGGCTGCCGGGCATGCCGCCTCGGCATCCAGGCGCGTCTGCCGGTGCCGCGGCCGAAGCGCGATCGGCCGCGACGGCGCAGCACGGTGCTCGTCGTCGTGGACGCGGAGGGGCGCGTGCTGCTCGAGCGGCGGCCGGCGGCCGGCATCTGGGGCGGGCTCTTCAGCCTGCCCGAGCTCGGCGAGGGCGACGATGCGCTCGAGTGGACCCGCTCGCGGTGCGCTGCCCGGGCGGCGTCCGCCGAGCCGCTCCCGCGCATCGAGCACGCGTTCACGCACTTCGATCTCGAGCTCGATCCCGTGCTCGTGCGGCTCGCCGAGGCGCCTCGGGCGATCATGGATTCGGGGAATCGGCTTTGGTATAACGCCGGGTCTGCCACCGCGGTCGGCATCGCGGCACCCATTCTCGCGCTGCTGCGCAGCCTCGAGCACGCGGGCCGGCGCGAAGCGACGGAGGAGGGAGCGTGACGAGAACGGTACATTGCGTGGTGCTCGGCGCCGAGGCCGAGGGGCTCGACCGCCCGCCTTATCCCGGCGAGCTTGGCCGGCGCATCTACGAGAACGTCTCCAAGGTCGCCTGGCAGCGCTGGCTCGCGCACCAGACCATGCTCATCAACGAGTATCGGCTCTCGCCCGTCGAGCCGAAGGCGCGCGCGTTTCTCGAGAAGGAAATGCAGAAGTTCTTTTTCGGGGAAGGGTCGGAGAGGCCGCCGGAGTTTCGGCCGGAGTGAGGAAGAAGAAAAAAAGGGGTCAGAGCCCTTTTTCGGCCGACTGCATCAGGTACTGACGCGCGGGCGATCGAAAAAGGGCTCTGACCCCTTTTTTTTCTTCTTACCGCTTCCGCCGATTCTCGATCAAGTCCTCCACGACTCCAGGATCGGCGAGCGTCGAGGTATCCCCGAGGTCGCCGAAGTCGTCCGCGGCGACCCTGCGCAGAATCCTTCGCATGATCTTCCCCGACCGCGTCTTCGGCAGACTCGGCGCCCACTGAATGAAATCCGGGCTCGCGATGGGCCCGATCTCCTTGCGCACCCATTCAGTGAGCTCGACGCGCAGCTCCTCGCTCGGCTCGTGCCCCGCGACGAGCGTCACGTACGCGTAGATGCCCTGGCCCTTGATATCGTGCGGAAAGCCTACGACCGCGGCCTCCGCGACGACCGTGTGCGCGACGAGCGCGCTCTCGACCTCGGCCGTGCCGAGCCGGTGGCCCGAGACGTTGATCACGTCGTCCACGCGCCCCGTGATCCAGTAGTCGCCGTCCGCGTCGCGCCGCGCGCCGTCGCCGGTGAAATACATGCCGGGAAACTGCGTGAAGTAGGTTTCCACGAAGCGCTGGTGATCGCCATAAACCGTGCGCATCTGCCCGGGCCAGCTGTCGAGCAGCACGAGGTTGCCGTGCGCCTCGCCCTCGAGAATCCTGCCCTCCGCATCGACGAGCGCGGGCCGTATACCGAAGAACGGCTTCGTCGCCGAGCCTGGCTTGAGGTCCGTCGCGCCCGGCAGCGGCGTGATGAGCATGCCGCCCGTCTCCGTCTGCCACCACGTGTCGACGATGGGGCACCGCGTCTCGCCGACGACGCGGTAATACCACTCCCAGGCCTCCGGGTTGATCGGCTCGCCGACCGTGCCGAGCAGCTTCAGACTCTTGCGCGAGCACTGCTTCACGGGCCCGTCCCCCTCGCGCATGAGCGCGCGGATCGCCGTCGGCGCCATGTAGAGGATGTTCACGCCGTGCTTGTCGGCGACCTGCCAGAGGCGGCTCGCATCCGGGTAGTTCGGTACGCCCTCGAACATGATCTCGGTTGCGCCGTTCGCGAGCGGCGCATAGACGATGTAACTGTGGCCAGTGACCCAACCGACGTCGGCGGCGCACCAGAAGATATCGCCCTCGTGATAATCGAAGACGTACTGATGCGTGAGCGAGACGTAGACGAGGTAACCGCCCGTCGTATGCAGCACGCCCTTGGGCCGGCCCGTCGAGCCCGAGGTATACAGAATGAACAGCGGGTCCTCGGCACCCATGACCGCCGGCGCGCACTCTGCCGGCGCCGCGAGCGTGATCTCGTGATACCAGTGATCGCGCCCGTCCTGCCAGCCGACCGCCGCACCCGTGCGCCGCACGACGACGACCGCGTCCACCTCCGTATCCATCAGATGGGCGAGCGCCTCGTCGACGTTCGCCTTGAGCGGCACGTGCTTGCCGCCGCGCAGTCCTTCGTCGGCCGTGATCACGATGTTCGAGTCGCAGTCCTCGATGCGGCCCCGCAGCGCCTCGGGCGAGAAGCCCGCGAACACCACCGAGTGGATCGCGCCGATACGCGCGCAGGCCAGCATCGCGACGGCCGTCTCCGGGATCATCGGCATGTAGATGGTCACGCGGTCGCCGCGCGCGACGCCGAGCGCTTTGAGCGCATTCGCGAAGCGGCAGACCTGCTCATAGAGCTCACGGTACGTGATGCGGCGCGAAGGCTCGCTCGGATCGTCGGGCTCCCAGATGATCGCCGTCTGGTCGCCGCGCGCGGCCAGGTGTCGGTCGAGGCAGTTCGCCGAAACGTTGAGCTTCCCGTCGGCGAACCAGCGGATGTGCAGGTCGTCCGCGTCGTAGGAGACGTCCTTGACCTCGTGGAACGGCTCGATCCAGTCGATACGCTGGGCCTGCTCGCGCCAGAACGCCTCCGGGTTCTCGACGGAAGCCTTGTACAGGGACTCGTACTTCGCCCGGTCGATGAAGGCCCGCTCCGCCCACTCCTTCGGAACGGGGTACCGCTTTTCGTTGTTCATGTTCCCCCCATCATAAGCCGGCCACCGGACCCGCTCGAGGCGGCCGGCCGCCCCCACTTAGGCCCTGTGGCTCTTCCACTCCGTGTCGCTATGCCGCCCTCATATAGTGGACGCTGAACAGCGACCGCTCGTCCGTCCATGCCCGTTCCGGCACGAAGCCGGCCCGCCGCGCGAGCGCCCGGAAGCCTTCGAGCGAGTACTTGTGAGAATACTCCGTGATGATGAACTCGCCCTCGGCGAACCGCAGGGCGTGGCCCGCGACCGCCGCGATCTGGTCCTCGAGGCTCACGAGGCGCATCTCGACGCGGCCCGCCGCCTCGTCGTAAACGGCCTCGTGGCGGAACCGGTCGAGCCGAAAGTCCGCGCCGAGCTCGCGGTTGAGCCGGCGCAGCACGTTGAGGTTGAACTCCGCCGTGATGCCGCGCGCGTCGTTGTAGGCCGCGCGAATGATCGCCGGATCCTTCTTGAGGTCCACGCCGATCAGCAGCGCGCCGTCCGGCTTGGCCTCTGCCCGCATCACGCGCAGCAGGTCCTCGGCCTCGTTGCGCGTGAAGTTGCCGATCGTCGAGCCCGGGAAGAATACGAGATTGCGCTCCGGCTCGATCGGGTGGCGCGGCAGCTCGAACGGCTGCGTGAAATCCGCGAACACCGGCTGGATGTGCACGTTCGGATAATCGCGCGCCAGGTCCTCGGCCTGCTTCACGAGGTAGTCGGCGGAGATCTCGACGGGCACATAGGCGGCCGGCGCATCGAGCGCGTCGAGCAGCTGGCGGACCTTGACGTTTGAGCCCGCTCCGAATTCGATGACGGCTGCGCGCGGGCCGACGAGCCCTGCGATCTCCGTGAGATGGGCATCCATGATCTTGAGCTCGGTGCGCGTCGGGTAGTACTCCGGCAGCGCGCAGATCTCGTCGAAGAGCTCCGAGCCGCGCTCGTCGTAGAAATACTTCGGCGAGATGCGCTTCTGCGGGGCCTCGAGGCCCGCGAGGATCTCCTCCTCGTCGTCCGCGACGTCGGGCGCCGCGTCGTTTGCGGTCGCGAGCTCGGGCAGCGCGCCGCCTTTCGATTTGCTCATGGCCTTCGTTCCTTGTCTTGTCGTTTCCCCGCGCGCCTCCGGAGCCCGGCGCTCAAGGGTCCTTGGCCAACCTGAAACCCAGCAATTGCCAGCGATCCTTGGGATAAAAGAAGCTCCGGTACGTCGGGCGCACGTGCTCGCGCCAGGTCACGGCCGACCCGCCGCGCACGACCATCTGATTGCACATGAACTTGCCGTTGTACTCGCCGAGCGAGCCCGCCAACGGCTTGAAGCCGGGGTAGGGCGCGTACGGCGACGCCGTCCACTCCCAGACGTCGCCAAAGAGCTGCGTGAGCCCTCGACGCTCGCCTGCGGACGCCGGATGCAGGGCGCCCGTGTCGAGAAAGTTGCCGGAGACCGGCTGCTCCGCCGCCGCGCTCTCCCACTCGGGCTCCGTGGGCAGCCGCGCGCCGGCCCAGCGCGCGAACGCGTCCGCCTCGTAGTAGCTCACGTGGCACACGGGGGCATCCGGATCGATCTCGCGCCAGCCGCCGAGCGTGAACTCCTGCTCGAGGTCCTCCGACCAGCACAGCGGCCGGTTCCAGCCCGCCTCGCGGATCGTCGCCCAGCCGTCGGAGAGCCAGAGGGCGGGCTCGGCGTAGCCGCCGTCCTCGATGAACTCACGATATTCGGCGTTCGTGACGAGCCGATGACCGAGCGCGTGCTCGCGGAGCAGGACCTCGTGCCGCGGAGTCTCGTTATCGAACGAGAAGCCGTCGCGGCCTTGCGTGCCGATCCGCGCCAGGCCCCCGGGGCGCGCGATGAACTTGAGCGGGGCGCTGACCGTCCGCGGCGCGGCCGGCCCGGTTGCATAGGCAGGGCCCAGCGGGTTCGAGAAAAAGACGTGCTTGATATCCGTCAGCAGCAGCTCCTGGTGCTGCTGCTCGTGGTTCAGGCCGAGCTCGACAAGGAGGCGGAAGGCCTCGTCGCCCTCGCGCGCATCGATGAGCCGCAGCATGGCGGCGTCGATATCGTCGCGGAAGGCCTGGATTTCGGCGACGGTGGGCCGGCTCAGCAACCCGCGCTGCGGGCGGCGGTACATCTCGCCGACGGTGTAGTAGTACGAGTTGAATAGGTAGTGATACCGCTCGTCGTGAAGCTTGTAGCCCGGCGCATGCTCGGCGAGGCAGAAGCGCTCGAAGAACCAGGTCACGTGGGCCAGGTGCCACTTCGTGGGGCTGACCTCGGGGATCGTCTGCACGACCTGATCCTCGGGCACGAGCGGCTCGGCCAGTCTCACGCTCGCGTCGCGGATGCGCCGGTAGCGCTCCGCCAGCGTCTCGGCGCGTGGGGCCGGTGCTGGATCGGTCGGTACGCTTGCCATCGAAATCCGCACGCCCTGCGGCCGGGCGCGCTCCCCAAGTAGAACCGTTCCAGCCTAGCCGGGCGGCGAGTCGGCTGTCAAAGCGGGGCAAGCCGAGCGGCGGCTGCACGCCCCGGCGGCGCCTTGACTCGGGTGGGAGGTCGCCGGTTTAATACTCGCCCCTGCCGGGGAGGGCTGGCGGGGTCCCGCCCAGCATGGCCAGGTAGCTCAGTTGGTAGAGCAGCGGACTGAAAATCCGCGTGTCGGTGGTTCGATTCCGCCCCTGGCCACCATCTAACGCCTTGAACCGGTTAGCCTTGCTCGGTATCTTCCGGGTTGCCGGACTTTGACCGACACGGCCATGGCACCGTTTTAGATCGCCGCAAAGCCGGCGACGAGAGGCCCGTCAATCAATAGATCGTGACCAAGGCTCTCAGCAACATAGTTGTGATACCGGGCGAGCCACTGGACCTTGTCGAGCACGCTAGCGGTCATTCGCTGCCCATTATATGAGTCGATTAGATTCGCGTGCGATTCGATTAGAGCCCCATCGAGGTAGCTTATGAAGATCTGTCCATCGCGGTCGCGAAGTAGCAGGGAGGACAACTGCTCCCTAAGTTCGGATGTGCACTCCTCATCGTTCATCAGCCAGTCCAACAGGTTATCGTCCAAGAGAATTCGTGGAAATCGAGCATTGTCGTGCTCAAGTCGAAATGCGCGCACAAGCGCCTGGGAGTACACCGATTCAGCATCGGCATAATGTTTGCCCAGCGCAATGCCACCGCGAACTAGAACGCCTCGGTTGATAAACGTCCTCTGGAGCCCAACCACAGACACCAGGAGCCTAATCACTGGTTCCGGTGCGAGGTCTGCCGCGAGGACAATGCTGTCGGAAAACGAACGTAGATTGAAAAGGCTGGCTTCGGTAGTGGACCTGACTTCCGCGAGGCAATTAAGCAGTCTCTCCAGATGCTTAGGCGAGACCGATTCGGCGTCGCCCTCGACAAAGCCGGCAAATCCGAGGATGTCCAAGAATGCGACGGCTCCGTACTCCCAGCTGACGGCCATCTACCTGGCTACCATCTCCGCAAGACCGAAGAATAGACCACGAATTTCCTCCATTGCCTTCGATCGGTCTTCCCATACATTCCCTTGCCACCGAGTTTCCTGCTTAGTCAAACGCCATAGCGGTTTTCCAACTGAGAGCATCATGGGAGCGAGGCTCGCAAAGTCCGGGATAGTGACAGCGACCGGGTCAGTCATGCAACGCTTCGAGACTGCGCCGTCTCCACCGAACTCGATAAGCCGAGGGAGCAAGTCTTCTCTCGCCCGTGCCGTAATGCGGTCAATCCACAGCTGGAAGCTCGGCTTCGGAGCACCTCCATGTCGCTGGAAGCGCTGCATCACAAGTCCTCTGAACTGCGGGGGGCGCCGAGGAACATTCAGTTTTAGCTTTATGAAGTCGGCTATCACAGGTTGGTGGTCGGCAATCCACTTTTCCAGAATCGCCGAGAGCGAACCTATAGCCTGGTAATTGAATCGGTCAGGTGCGACCGGAACAAGGAACTCATCACACGCCAGAAAGAAGCTGCGTGTGAGTGCGCCGGCGCTAGGTCCAACGTCTACTAAAATGAAGCCGAAATCGTCGCGTTCGCCGAGACGGCGTAGCATGTCATGGACGGCGACGTAGTTTCTCTTTTGATGAAGATCGGTCGTTAGGCGCTGACTATGGGCATATGACAACCTGTCTTCGGCTTCGCTAAGTCCGATGTCGCCACGAAAGACAAATAGCGGCTCACTGGCATCCGGTTGCACTAACTGGATCGCCTCGACATCGACAAACGGACGTTCTCCATCAAGGCGCGGCCAAAGAGCGTCCTTAACGGTGGTTCCTGGTAGCTGTGTCGTCTCACCGGCCGCTTCTTTCTCATCTAGCTCTTCGATCTGCTGAAATAGGAAGAGCTCTGTCAGATTGCACTGGGGATCGCCGTCTACGACGAGGACCTTTTTCCCCGTCACCTCGACCAAGGCATGCGCTAGCAGATAGGTGGTCGTCGTCTTAGAGACGCCGCCCTTATGGTTGTAAAGCGTCATTATCCGAGACACACGGTTCTCCCAGGATAGAATGTGCACAGTGTACAGACATTATGCTTCGCTGGCGTCAGGTAGCGTGCGCGATCCCGCTCCTCGGTCTCTTGAATTATAGGATCGCCATTGAAGGGCCTAGGGATAGAATGAAGTCAGTCGGCCTCGGCCTCTCCCCATTCCTCTGCGGAAGCTTCGGTCGCCTCGCGAACTATCTCGTCGACGACTTGCGAAAGCGACAGAGTCTCACTCACGAGCGGCCGGCCTCGCCGTGGGGGGTTCTTGTCGAATTTCATGAATCGACAGACACCCGCAGCGTAGGGGTCTTCTTCCTCACCAAGGACGTAGAGCGCCACGTACCCAGAGTCGCACTTCGGCGTGTGGAGCGACGGGTCCAACCTTCCAGTACGCTCACGAAGCTTTAGGACGGTTCGGGCGAACGAGGACGCGGCCTTTTCTGTCTTGTCGGATGTGCTACCAAGAGGGAGAAACAAAATCGCAACCATGAATGCGTGGGGCAGATGCTCATGGACGAGTCGCATCTCGTCACCGAGCTCGTAAAGGCGGCCAGTGAGATTCTTGTCGTAATTGTTCGCCCTGCCGTCCTTGAAGTTGTATCCCTTCAACGACACGCCGATCTCCAGTCCGAGCAGATCGTCGACTATGGTGACGTCAATTCGCTTATTCGTGCCGGCCCCGAGAGGGGTAAGTGGTTCCGTCCCCGAATCAAGATCCAAGGGCTTTATGCGTTTGTTCTTGAGCCTATTGTGTTGCCGGAGCATGTCGGCGACCGCGACGGCACAGCCGTTGGCAAATCGCTCGCTCCATGCGCGCTTGTCGTTTTGGCTCGCATCGTCATTTGGCCGAGAGCCCGCGTGACCCAACGCCGCAACGATCGCCGGCTCTGGCTGAAGGTCGGACCACTTCGGGTCCGATGTTGGGTAGACGTATCCGCTCATTGCCGCACCAAGTCGTTCAGAGCGGCCCGAACCTTTCTTCGGACTACGTCTTCGTTGTCGAGCTCACACTCCCACAGCACGATTACGCGGAAGCCGCGCTCGCGGAGTTTGCTCTCGCTCTGCGCGTCGCGCTCTCGGTTTCGAGCGAACTTCTTCTGCCAGAACTCCCGGTTGCGCTTTGGAATGGTCGCCTTTAGGCAGCCCTCGTGCCCATGCCAGAAACAGCCGTGGACGAACGCCGCCCAGTGCTGGCGGCGATTTGCGAGGTCAGGTCGACCCGGCAGATCCGGGTTGTTCGTCCTGTAGTGCAGACCCTCTTTCCGAAACAGGCTCCGCACTCGCAGTTCGGCCGCGGTGTCGCGCTGACGGATCCTTCCCATTCGAGCCGACGTGCCGGGATCCGTTTCGAGGTTTTCGTGTCTTCGAGCTGCCATTCGACTTCGTGGTCTCCGAAGCAGTCCGTGCATCCTCTATATGCTTACGGAGAACGTCAAGGAACCCGTCCCGGAAATTAAGCTTGGTCTTGGCGCTCGTGGCCCGGCTCAGGAATCCTGCGGTCGCTTTCACCGAAAGAGGCTCATGTTCCCCCTCAAGATAATCGGCCAATGAACCCCGTTGGGCGTAGCGCTTTGGCCACTCCGACACTCGGACCGCGACGCGGCCCGCCCCCACGTTGTATGCCGCCGTTGGCCAGGTGTGGGTGGCAGGCATCTCGTGCTCGTTGAGCGCCAGGAGTTTCCCCGGACGCGCGAGCCGGCGCCCGACCCAAGCGGCGGCAGGCACAGTGACCGCGTTGCCGACGAGCTTCCAGCGGAAACTAGCGCGACCGGCCTTTTCGGCCGGCCGAGTCCAGTCGGGGCGGAAACCCTGGAGACGCTCAGCCGCGCGAATTGAGGGTTTGACGACGGCCCCGGAGGGAAGCACGACTGCGGGTGGAGACGGAATTCCTACTGTGGACCCACCCTTAAGGGTGGGAATGGCATCCACTGCCCATCCGAGACCCCGTATCCCTTCCGTCCAGTAGAACCCGCAGGCGACGGACCTCCAGTTCTCCACTTGCCGATCGGAAGGACCGGCGTCGTCGGCAAACAAGACCGAACGTGGATCGACACTCTGAGATGCGACGATGTAGACACGCCGCCGCCGCTGGGGTACTCCGAATGCTCGCGAGTCGACGACTCGGTATGCCCATCGGTAGCCCAGCTGCTCCAGCTCGCCCAGGATGTAGCTCATCGCTTGGCCGCGTGCGAGTTGGAGCATGAAAGGGACGTTCTCGAGCACGACGGTCTCGACGGGCCGGTCTCTGAGTAGGCGCAAGACATGCGAGACGAGGCTCGATCTGCTTCCCTTGATTCCGACTGTCATGCCCGCTTGGCTCAAGTCTTGGCAAGGGAAGCCGCCCGCAAGGAGATCTACTTCCGCCGGTAGCGCTCGCAAATTGGTCACGTCCGGCTCATTCGGGATGCCGGGGAACCGGTCTTCCAAGACGGCCTTCGCGGCCGGATCGAGCTCGGAGAAGAGTACGGTTTCGTGTCCAGCCTGCCGGAAGCCCAGCTCGATTCCGCCGATGCCGGCGAATAACCCCGCTACCGTGTAGCGGCGCGGCTGGTTTGACGAGGTGCGCTGTGTCTGAGTGGAAGATTCGTTGGGTGCCGACGGCTGTTGTTCAAACACAAAGGTTCCCCATGCTCGCTGGTGTCAGACACCAAATAATGCAGCGTTCGGCAGCCGCTGCGCAGCAGAGAATCTAGTTGATTCGACCGCACACGGCAATGTTGACATCGGACCTTGCCGTCACCGTCGCAGTCGGGCACATGGTCTCCTGATCGACGGCCGTATAGAGGGTTACGACCGCATACGAACGCCGTAACGTGTCGCCGTCGCACAGCCGAGGAGGGCGAGGACGATGGCGATGGACGAGCGGTACCTGCGCGTGGACGAGGCGGCGCGGTACGTGGGCATGAAGACGGCGAGCCTCTACTGCTACCGGAGCCGCGGCACCGGCCCGAGGTCGCTCAAGGTCGGCGGGCGCGTGCTGTACCGGCGGGCGGACCTCGACGAGTGGGTCGAGCGGCACGCGGCCGTGAGGGACGGCGGGCCGATCGGCGCCGCCCGGCCCGGGGCGGGCCGCTAACACAAATGTTGGTTTAAACGGGCGACGGGGGCTGGTAAAAGGGTCGGCCGGACGGGCGAGTCCGGCCTTCTGGTCCCCTCGCCCGACGGCCGCGGTCCGCGGCGCGCCGGTCCCAGGTGAGAGCGGGACCATTATGCGCCGAGGCCGGACGCGGCTACCCCATCGAATCCGCGGGCGCGACTCGCCCCCGCGGGGAGGAGGCGCATGGCCACATCTTCAAACGACCCGCCGGCGGTGGAGCGGCCGCCCGTCGTGCGGTTCCCGCTCAAGTTCAGGTCGAAGGAGCCCGCCGTCAGGTTCAAGTCGCGCGACGCCTTCGACATAGAGGGCGTCGAGAACGTCGGCGAGCGGCTCGACGGCGCGGTCGTCCTCGACGTTGACCCGAGGAACATGCCGGAGGGCGTGACGCTCGCCGCGACGATCGAGACGCTGCGCGGGCTCGGCGTCCCCGTCGACGAGTGCTCCAGGGTACGCACGGGCTCGGGCGGCGAGCACCTCAAGATGCGGCTGCCGGACGGCGCGCCGAGGCTGAGGGCGAAGCTGCTGCCGTGGGTGGACGTGAAGTCGGGCCGCGGCGCCTACGTCGTCGCGGCGGGCTCGACGCACCCGGACGGGGGAAGGTACGAGGCGCTGAACGACGTGCGCCCCGAGGACGCGCCGTTCGCGCCGAGGGCGCTGCTCCGGATGCTCGCGCGCCCGGACCCGTCCGGCGGCGCCGAGCCGCCCGGGCTGCTCGACGGCGAGCGGCTCGCCGCGGTGCTCGAGGCGCTCGACCCCACCGAGTTCGCCGACCACGACAGGTGGCTCGAGCTCATGATGGCCTGCCGCCACGCGTGCCCCGAGGGCGACGCGGAGTTCGCCGAGTGGTCCACCTCGGACCCGAACTACGCGCACCAGTGGGACGAGATCGTGGCGCGCTGGCACAGCGTCGACCCCTTCAGGGAGGGCGGCGTCACGGCGGCGACGCTCTACCGGAGGCTCATCGAGGCGAAGCAGGCGCGGCCCGACGACCTAGGCCCGAGGCGCGCGTTGGCGGTGATGGACTTCGCGGGCCTCGAGCCGGAGCCGGAGCCCGAGCCGGAGCTCGCGGAGGACGCAGGCGACGGGATCGGGACCGAGCGCGGGCGGCTGCAGGGCCTCGGCATCGACGACCTGCTCGGCCTCGAGCCGCCCGAGTGGCTCCTGGAGGGCGCGGTGCCGCGCGGCAGCCTCGCCGTGCTGTACGGGCCGCCGAAGTCGTCGAAGACGTTCCTGGCGCTCGACATGGCGCTGAGCGCCGCGGCCGGGGAGGCCGACGTGCACGGGATGGCGGTGAGGCCCGGGCGCGCGCTCTACGTGCTCGCCGAGGGCGGCGCGCCGATGGCGGGGGCGCGGGTCGAGGCGTGGATGGCGGCGCGCGGCGTCGGCGCCGAGCGCCTCCGCGGCCGCGTCGCGGTGGTGCCGAGGGCCGTGAACCTCGGGAGCGCGTCCGGGGTGGACGAGCTGCTCGAGGCGAACCCGGGGCCGTGGGACCTCGTGGTGTTCGACACGCTCGCGAGGTGCATGAGCGGCGACGAGAACAGCGTGAAGGACATGGGCGACGCCGTGCGGGGCTGCGACAGGGTGCGCGAGGCGACCGGCGCGGCCGTGCTGCTCGTCCACCACTCGGGCAAGGACCAGGCGAAGGGCATGCGGGGCTCGACGGCGCTGCTGGGCGCGGTCGACTCGGCGATCAGGGTGCGCAGGGACGGCGCCGACATCTCGCTCGAGGTCGAGGAGCTCAGGCACGGCGAGCCGCCGCCCCCGGTCCGGCTGCGGCTCGCGCCGCAGGGCGCGTCGGCCGCGCTCAGGGCCTCGACGGCCGCCGACGACTTCGGCCCGGGGGCGCGCGTGCTCGAGCTCGCCGCCGGGGTCGAGGACGGGACGCCGAGGTCCGCCTTCCAGCAGACCGTGGCGGCCGAGACCGGGCTCGCCGTCACGCAGGTGAAGAAGCTCGTCACCGCCGCGATCCCGAGGGGCCGCGCCGCGGCGGCCGTCCTCGACGACGGATCGCGCGTCTGGCTCGAGCCCGACCCCGACAGGGGGCCGAAGGCCGAGGTCGTGCGGCGCTCGGGGTCCCCATAGACTCGGCGGTGTCCATGGGGAGTGTCCATGGGGAAAGCCCATGGACACCCGGCCATGGACACTGCGTCCATTAACCGGATCAAGGCGTTGCGCCGCGGGTGTCCATCGAAGCGTCCATCGAAGCCCATGCATAGACACCCCGCCCGCCGCTCTATAGAGCGGCAGGGTGTCTATGGGGAGATCCCAGAGAGCGTCCCTGCCTGAAAGGCGCCGACCGTGACGAGCGTGCCTCGCGCGCGCGTGCGTTGGATGGTCCTCGAGCCGCCAGATCCCCCTGAATCCGCTTCCTTGCTGTGCCGTCAACGGTGCCGATGCCGCCACCGAGTCGTCGAGGCCCAAGGACGGCAAGACCTGCACGCCAACAAGGCGACGGACTTCCGATCAGTGGGGCGCGCCCCTTGAGGCGCAATCCCGACGCGAGAACTAGCGCCAACACTGCTTAGCTCGCAGAGCCCTCAGTGCGCAAGGACTGCTGACACCCTGTGTTGCACCTCGACATTCTCGTTAGCAGGTGACACTGCTTGGGCAGCTCTAGCTGCCCAAGCTCAGTCGGCAAGCCTCAGGGACGCAATCCCAACCAAGATTGAGGCACAGCCCACCCCGACACGATCAAGCAGTCCATCAAGAACTGGTTAGTAGGCAGAGCCATCATTTTCACGATGGCCGCAGACACCCTCTGATGCACTTCGACATAGTCTGATTGTCCTGGGAGAGCCCAGGGCATCCCCTTCAACCTTTGGAGAACCCAATGGTGGCAGAACTGAAAGTACCGCTCGCAGAAAGCCAGCAAGAAAATTTCCCTTCTTACTTTGACCACTTTCCGTCCGTCGCACGGCTGAAGGCCACTCCGCCTGCCTTTGCCGAGCCGTGGGGGTTCGACCTGTCCCTCATGGAATCGTGGGGGCCGCCGACCCCCGAGAAAGATGCCTTGTACAACAGGATGTGCACCGTCCATGACGAGCTCCTTCTCGGCATCGACCACGATCCGAGGGCCGGCGACCCCCGCAACATAGTGCCCTGGAAGCCGTACGTACTCGCACTCCTGAGGTATTTCACTTGGCAGTGGATGACAGGAGGCGAGGGGCCCTGTGACATCCAGACCGCCAGGGCCTACCTCGAGCACATCCATGGCAACCCCCAGCACAGGCCGTATCCGGGCAAGGACCACGTGGACTGCTGGGGCACTTACCCGACCCCTGCCCAGCTCACCGCATGGGAGCAGTGGGAGCTGGACCAGTTCGCAGTCTGGCTGGCCAACCAGTAAGGCAGCTTCAACCACTCGCTCAGGGCAGCCAGCAGGCTGCCCTGGGCCTTCATCAAGAGGACCAGACAGTGGCAAAGTCAGCAGAGAAGAAAGAAGGAATCCTGCACCCGGTATTGGGGATGGTCTACGACAAGACCCAGGATGAACTCAACCAGTTCGACTCCTTCCGGGAGGTGTCACAGGAACTCGACGAGAAGCTCGAAAGCGAGGGGATCGATCTCGATCTCGACCTCTTCGATCCGACGATCATGACCCTCAAGCGCCTCATCGCATACCAGCGCCTCCGCCGCGAGCCGACCGTGAGCATCGAGCAGGCCGCCGACTACCTGAGGTACAGGGAGCGCCTCAGGAGCGACATCATTGGCTACTACTACAACCTGACTGAGGTCACCGAGGGGGAGAAGATCGAGCTCCGGATCTTCACCGATTGGCTCGGCAGGGACCTCATGAAGGCGAGGGAGTGACCTGAGGGATGGGGGCGGCCCACGGCCGCCCTCGCTCCTTCCCTGGGCTCCGGATCTCGAGGGGTTATCGGCGCCCCGCCGCGCGACACAATCGAGCGATACGGACGCGAGCAGGCACGGAGGGGTCGGAATGGCCGTCAAGAGCAGCGCGAAGGGCTCCGTGCCCAACGTGGCCAGGGCGATCAGGAGCGGCGACGCGGCGCGAAACGAAGTCCAGGCGCGCGTCGCGCGGCTCACGGCGAACGGCGTCGGCTCGGCGCTCAACAGGGCCGTCAGAAGTGGACTCCGCGGCGGGCGCTGAGGCAGAGGGCTACGCCGTCCCGGCCGAGCTCGCCGGCGACGAGAACCTCTACCGCGTGCTCGGGAGCGTCGGCCCGCCGCCGCCCCCGAGCCGCGGCCGCGTCAAGTTCACGCGGCGCCACCAGCGGTGGGCGCTCTCGTTCCTGGCGCAGGTGCCGTCGCCGCTGCTCGCGGCGCGCATCCTCGGCATCCACCCGAACACGATCGCCGACAGGCGTGCGCGCGACCCCGGGTTCCGAACCGAGTACGACGAGGCCATCGCGGCCGGCCGCGAGGCGACGATGTCGCTCGCCTACGAGGAGGCGCACGGCGTCGGCAAGGCCTACGTCGTCACGAAGGACGGCGGCGTCGTCGCCGTGCCGAAGCAGCGCAGCGAGAGGATCATCCTCGCGCTGCTGAACCTCCACCACGCGCGCGAGCTCAACCACTTCACCCACGACGTGGAGGTCAGCGGGCAGGTCGGCCTCCACGCCGTGAACCTGACGCCGCGGCAGTACATGCGCCTCGACCGACGCGAGCGCCGAACGCTGCTGGAGCTCGTCGCGAAGGCGACGCGCGAGCCCGACTCCACCGACGCGCCGCCCCGGACGATCGAGCATGCCCCGCGGCAGGACTAGGGCCGACGCCGCCGAGGGAACAGCGCCGGGCCCCGAGCGGTCCCTGGAGTTCTACGAGGCGTGCGTCGGGCGGCTCGTGCTGCAGGTGCTCGAGCACGGCCGCGCTCTCGTCGGGCTCGGCCCGCTGCCCCCCGGCGACGCGCTGACCGACGAGCGCGTCGAGGCCGAGGCCGACGCGGCTGAGGCGTTCGTCCGGGCGCGCGTCGCGCAGACGGGGCTCGGCTTCCTGACCATGGCCCTCGGCGAGGACGAGTGGCTCGTGATGGTCGACAGCCACCAGAGGCCGCACCGCGAGCCCCCGCCGCTCGGGTCCGCGTATGACCGCTTCAAGGCCACGGCCCACGTGGCCGTGCAGGCGGTGGTCCCGGAGGCCGCCCCCGCGACGGGCCAGATCGGGCCGGCCGACGAGCGCGTCGTCGACGCCGGGGCCAAGCGGCGCCGCCCGCGCCGTGTAGCCAACGTCGGCCGGACGGCCCGCGCCTGATCGAGGGTTCGCCTTCGGTCGCGACCGCGGCCAAATGGACCGCGGGCGGCCGCGGACGGCGCGGCCTCGCTTTCGGCTGGAAGGACCGAGGAGGATTGCGATGGCGAAGTACCTGACGGTGGCGCAGCTCACCGAGATCAACGTCAAGCTGCGGGGCAGGACCGAGGAGATCACGAGGCGCGCGGCGCGGGCGCGCGAGGAGCTCGAGCGCGCGAGGGACGAGGCCGAGCGGCGCTACTCGGCGCTGCCGCCGAGGGACCGGCGCCAGTACGTGGCCCGCGAGGTCTCGGCGACCAACGCGGGGATCGTCTCGTCGTTCGACGAGGACACGAGGGGCGCGCTGCGCGAGGTGGCCGCGCTCGCCGCCGACATCGAGGCCGCGCGCGAGCTCTACGAGAACCCGATCAAGCGCCTCAACGTGATGACGGCGATGCACCCGGCGATGGCGGCGCGCCGCGCCGAGGTCGCGGCGATGCTCGCGAACGCGGGGCCGGCCGAGGTCGAGACGCTCGCCGACGCCTTCCGCTCGACGCGCGACCTCGGCGGCCTCGCCGCCGTGCTCAGCCGGAACTCGCAGGTGCCGGCCGCCGAGCGCCGCATGACCAACGCCTCGATCGTCTCAGGGGTCGAGTTCCCCGACGCCGAGCAGGTCGCGGCCGTGCTGCGCGACGCAGCCGAGCTCCCGGCCGTCGCGGCGCAGGAGGCGAGGCGCGTCCGGAACGTGGGCAGGCTCAGCGGCGCCGATCGCATCCGCGGCGGCCTGCGCGTCGTGCGCGTGGACCGCGAGGGCTCGGTCTCAGGAGGCGAACACGTCTCGGCGGACTAGCCGCGACCGAGTCGAACTTGCCGGCAATGATGCGATGTCGGCATTCGGAGCGGTAGCGGACCTTGGCACCGCCGGCCATGGATCGTCTCTCAGATCAACTACAGAACGTCACTGAACTCCTCAACCCACTCTGATATCGACTCGTAGGCGATAAACAGGTCGAAACTGCTTCGAGCCCTGGCATCCGTATCCCAGGTCACTTGCGGCGCGATGAGGATCGTCGCGAAATCAGCATAGTCCAAGTAACGATCCTTCTTAGCCATATACTGGCCGCGAACGCGATAGTTTAGCTGCTGGTTTGGCGTAAAGTGACCGCCGGGCGGTTTGTTTTCGATATGGAGTGCAAACCTAAGTCGAGGCTCGACAGACTCGAATACCGCA
The DNA here is from genome assembly GCA_963702105.1 of uncultured Gammaproteobacteria bacterium. GTDB lineage: Bacteria > Pseudomonadota > Gammaproteobacteria > Steroidobacterales > Rariloculaceae > ZC4RG20. The sequence continues at coordinate 4,771,677 of OY969712.1, read as the reverse complement.
AAGATATCGGTTTCGGACTCGCTCCCATCTGGGACACGGCACCACCAATGCCGATACCAGTTCTCCGGAGCGACGTTGGGACGTGCTGCAATTTGCTCCTCCACCAGCAGGCGCGACGATGAAGCGAGCCGCGCAAAGCACGTCTTGGAAAGGACCCAGCATGAGAAATCACCTGAGTCACGCATTTTTTCGGCGAACAATCTATCCAGATCGCCTTCTTTCACGGTCGCCTCCACCCGATCTTCAAGGGGCACATACTGGATGGCTGCTTTGAGTTGCGAAAGCGGGCGAACTATATCACTGGAACGTCTCGCTTCGGCGTACAAGCGGACATTCAGTATCCTTCGACGACCGGATCGCGCAATGCGACGCGCCACCGCCGCTCTTGTGAGTCGAGACCCATGCCCCGCGCTGCGGGGTGCGGCAGCGGAATAGCGCGTACGCCGATCCGGGCGAGGGCCTTGTGGGTCATGGACCCCAAGGCGAGAACGGTCGAAGGTCGGGCAAGCCGCAACTCGACGGCCGCGAACGTCCTCGTCGCTTCTACGAGGTCCTTCATCGGGACGCGACTCGACATCCCTCCTGGCTTGATGAAGGGGAACGCGTTGGTCACGTAGAACGTCGTCGATGCGCAAGCCCAGGACGCGGCGCAGCAATTCCTCGAGGTATTTGTTCGTTTTGAGGCCGGCGACGCGCCCGAGTCTCTGTACCTCTGGGTCGGACGCGCCCGTGAGCCCGTCAACGCTCAGCCAGTCCTGCAGGACGAGGGCGACGCCGCCCGTGGCGTGCGCCCCCTTCGTGTACGGGCTGACCCAGCCCCGGAAGTCGTAGCCGAAGTCCTCAGGCTGGAGGTAAGGTGGCCATCTCGTGGTGGCGCGCTTCGCCGCCAATTCCAGATATTCTTCCTGCATGCTCCCCAAAAAGCGTCGGCGCCCCGTCGGCGACCAGGTCCTCGATCGCCTCGGCATATTGCCTGAGATGCTCGACGAGCGCCTCCGGGTGCGTGTAGACCTGCCCGATCCCCGGCACGGCGTGCGTCATCAGCAGCCGCTGCTCCATGAACGGCACCGCCGCGCGCGTGGCGAGCGTCGTGTAGTTGTGCCGCAGCTCGTGCGAGCCGTACGGCCACCCGCGGAGCCTCAGGTTCGCGATCGGCCCGTCGCCGCGGCCCGGCCAGAGCCACTCAGACGCCGACGGCTCGTCGAGGTACTCCCTGAGCAGCCCGGCGAGCCTCGGGCCGATCGGCAGCGTCGCGCCCTGCGGCATGGTCTTCACGTGGGTCAGCCTGATCGTCCTGGAGGCCACGGAGACGTCGGCCCTGCGCATGGCCAGGAGCGAGGCCCGCCGCGCGCCCGTGAGCAGGCACGTCGTCCACAGCGCGCGCCACATCGGCGGCAGCGCCGCGGCCGCCTCGGCGAACCTCTCCAGGTCCACGGCGCCGACGTGGCGCTTCGGCGTAGAGGGGATCACGACGAACCGGCAGGGGTTCTCCTTGACCCCCTCGTCCATGCGCGCGGCGTGCGCGAGCGTGAGCCTCAGCACCCGCAGCGCGCCGCCGCACATCGTCCTGCCCCGCCTCATGAGCCTCGCCTTGAGGATGCGCACGTCGTCGCGCGTGATGTCGCGCGGGTGCATGTTGCGCATCGGGTAGAGCGTGTTGATGGACTTGCTCGTCCAGTGGCGGCGGTAGTCCGACGCCGTCCGCTCCGCGAGCGGCCGCTCGCTCTCCGAGCGCTCCTTGATGTGGTCCTCGAGCACGTCGAGCATGGTGAGCTCCTTGGCGCTCTTCGCCTCGGAGTTCGGGTCGACGCCCGCCCTGATCCGCTCCTGCACCTTGGCCGCCGCGGCGCGCGCCTCCTTGAGCGTCATCGCGCCCTGCCTGCCGAGCGTCACGCGCACGGTGCGCACGAAGCGCCCGTTGCGGCGGAGGTCGGTCTGGTAGGCCCAGGCGGTCGGGCCGCTGCGGCCGATGGCCATGAGGCCCTTGAAGCGGTGGTCCCTCAGTATGGCGCCGGGCGCGAGCGCCTCGGCCGCCGTCTCGGTCAGTCTCGTCATCAGCCTCTCCTCTCTCGGTGGCGCCGCGCGGCACAGCGTTCGGCACCGTTTAGAAAGGCTAATAATGTCTTGACCGGGCCCCCTCGGGAGCCCTTAAATACAAGGGCTTACGGAGCGATATGGCCCTCGGCGGCGAGCTGAAAATCCGCGTGTCGGTGGTTCGATTCCGCCCCTGGCCACCATCCAAACAATGGCTTGCGCCACTTTCGTTTACTTACCTAAGTTGTCTTGCGTGAATTTTGCGTGAGGCGTTCATGACACGCTCAGCCGCCGCAGGATTACGAGTTCGGGCCGTTCGTCCTTCCGCTCACACACGCTGTTCGCTGCATCGATGAGCCTTGCGAGCTCGGCAGCCGAATAGTGCGTAGTGATGCGCCCGGACCGATGCCCGAGCAGGTCCTGTCGGTCCTCGAAGCTCACCCCGGCCGCCCGCAGGCGACGACCGAAAGTGTGCTTGAGATCGTGCACGCGAACCATCGGCAAGCCGGCTCTCCTTCGCGCCTTCACCCACGCCGAGTTCAGCATCCGAATCACCGGTTTGCCGCGAAAGGCGAACACGTACTCACTATGCTGGCCACGACGTGCCTCGACGACATGCTGCGCCACCTTCTTGCCACCGCGCTTTCGCCCGGTCGAACCAGCGACCCCGGCCGAGCTTCAAACGCTCGTAGCGAGGATCGCGGCGGCGCTCGACGAGTCGAGCAGGCGCAGCACGACGTCCTCCGTGCCGCCAGCCGTCGGCAGCACGGCCACGCGCAGATCGATGGGCGCTCCGCCCACCTTGCGGAACAGGATCTTGCCGTCCTGTGGGATCCGATGCTCGGCCAGGTTGAGGTTCGCCATGACCTTGTAGCGCGAGACCAGCGCGTCGCGACAAACCCAGGGAATGCCGCGTTTCTGGACCATTCGGCCGTCGATGCGGAAGCGCACGAGCGTCTTGCCGTGGTCGTTGCTCGGCTCGATGTGAATGTCCGAGGCGCGCTCTCGATACGCCTCCGCGATGATCTGATCGGCGAGCCGAACGATGACATTGTCGGAAGCGGCGACCTCGTCGGGCGACACGGGCTGTACGCGCAGCGGCGTTTCCAGCCGCAGCGCGTCGAGCACTCTGCAACCGCCGAGGTCCGTGCGCTGGAAGCGGTTTTGAGATCGCGTTCGCTCGAGTCGCTCCAGCACCAGCTGAGCGGCACTAAGACGCGCAAGACCATCGCGAATCGAATACTTGCCGAAGTGACGAAGGCCTTGGAAACGCGGGGGAAGTGACCACAGCGTCATAGCGAGCGCAGCGAGCGTTCTCTTTTCTGGCGGCCGGCCTTACTGGCGGGCGCAGCCGCGCGCTTCGGCCAGCTGCGTCAGATGCATGCCGCGGGTCAGCTGCGGCGAGAGCTGCGCTGCCTGTGCCGCCTGTGCGTCCAAGACGGGCCGCTCTGCGTCCTGCGCTGCATGGCCCGCCTTGCCCATCGCATCGATCTGCGCCTGTTGAGCCGCGACCGCCCCGCGATTGGCGCCGAATGCGCCCGCCGCGCCGGTGCCGATTGCGGCGCCGATTCCCTTGAACAGGCCGCGACGCTTCTTCTTCGGAGGCGCCGGGGCCTGATCGCCGCTGGCGGCCGTGTTGGTCGAGTCCTTGTCCTGGGACGCGTTGAGGGCCGCCTTTTGGACGGCGGACGGGTCCCCGGTTGCAGCGGCGCCGCTGAGGTCGGCGAGCGCGTTCGGATCGATCTGGCGGGCCGATTCCGGGTGCTGCGCGAGCTGGGAGCGGGCGCCGGCCGCACTCGCTTGCTGTGACGCCATGAGTCTCTGGAATGCCGGATCCGAGGCGATCTTGGTCAATTCCGCATGGATCTGCTCGCAGGTGAGCGAAGCGTCCCCGGGCTGCGCCCCGGCCGCGGCGTCGGCGCTGGTGGTAGCCGTTTGTGCCAGGGCGAATGGTGCGGCGAGGGTCAGCAGATAGAGCATGGTACGCATAGTGTCTCCGAATCGTCTGCTTGTCGTAGCGAACCCTGGCGCCGTCGAGGGTCTTCCCAAATGCGAGACCGTATACCAAACTGTGCGCGTGGCGATTTTCGTTCTCTGATCCGCAAGTTCGAGTTCGCGGACCGCCTTTACGATACGCGCCCGGCTCAATGACGACGCGCTTCTCCCGAGCACGATGGCGGCCGCGCTCGGATCGGCGAGTCCGAAGCTTGCGGATTTCGCGGTGTGCAGCCCATAGTGCAATTGATCTAACGGCGAGGGCGTGTGCCAGGGTTGAGCTCATCCCAATCGCTTCAGGAGTTGAGCGACGTTATTCTCGAGCTCGTCACGTCGTGTGATGTCCTGCCGTTTTCGGACTTTCAGCGAGAGGCGCTTCGTCTGGTTCAAGGCCGAATTCCATTCGATTCGGCCCTTTGGGGAGTCGGTACGTATCGCCCTCCGGGCATACCGACGATCGTCAGCGCCTTCTTGTTCAATCAGCCTCAGGAGATGCTCGCGAGCTACGAGCGCGTCAAGGATCGGGATCAGGCTTTCGTTCGTGCGCTCGGCTCGCCGGGCGTCACGATAAACATCGCCGCGGCCGACGTCGTATGGGACCGGCGGGGCGACGCGATGAAGGAACACGTCGAGCGCTACCGGATGGCACACACGCTCGCGACGCTGACTCGCGGTCCGATCACCGAGCTCGCGAGTGCCATCTGTCTTTATCGCGCGGACGCCGCCCGACCGTACTCCGAGCGGGATCGGGGGCTGTTCCAAGCCTTGGTGCCGCACCTGGTCGCCTTGTACGACCGCAGCCGCATCCAGTACCTCACCGAGATCCCGTTTCCGGAACGGGAGCGTAACCGCCGGGCGGCCGCCATCGTCGACGGCGAAGGGATGCTTCACGGCGCCAATGCACCTTTCGTCACGCTGCTGCTTTCGGAGTCGCCGCAGTGGCACGGTCCGATTCTGCCGCGAGACATGGTCGCCGCAATCCGCGCGACCGGAAGGAGTGCGGTTCTAACGCGGGTCGTCGCAAAGGCGACCGCCGTCAACGATTTGTTTCTGGTGAGCCTACGGGAGATCGCTCCCTGCGACGACCTGAGTGAGCGCGAGTGGGACGTGGCCGTCGCATTCGGTGACGGGATGTCGCATAAAGACGTCGCCCGGCGGCTCGGGATCGCTCCCAGCACCGTTCGCAATCACCTGAGCGCCGTCTACGCGAAGCTCGGCGTGAGCAACAAGGCGGAGCTCGTCAATGCGTTGAAGGCCGCGCCGAGGTGAACAGGGCCGTGCCCTTTCGAGGTAGTCGATGATCCGCGATCACGCGGATAGCAAGGTTTACATTCGCGGGGCTCGACGATGGCACCGGCGGAGCGATCTCCGCGCCGCACTGGTGGAAGTTCGTCGCCAAAGTGAGATGTTCGAACGTCATTCATGGTTGCCCAACCAAGGGCTCGCGCCGTACGAAATCGCGTCAACGCATCACTTGCCAGCGCGTAACGCACGACCGCCTGGGGGCAGTTGAGACGCGTTCTCATACTTCACCTCGCAGACTTTGGCTTGGGTCCGTCTGGCGTATCAGAACCTGTGAAGCACATTAGGTCGGCGGTCGAGGTGCCGTCCCAATCAGTGCGTCAAGCGGGTTCTCGAGGCCCTCGAGTGAGTCTGGAGCATCGAATGAACCGTGATAGTGACGCACAAGGCGTGACGTTCCATCTGCGCAGCAGACTTCGATTTCGCACATAGGAGCATCGGTGATTCCACCTTCGTACGAGTCCGACATATCGAGCAGCCGCTGCTCCACGAAGGCGGTCCAGCCGAACTTGCCCGATGAACGGCATGAGCTGCGATAGCCGGCCGACATCGTCGCAAATCGAGCGCTTGTGCACGCAGTGCCTTGCGAGCCGGCTGGGCGGCGGAGATACTCCGACCCGATGCAGAGCCTTGACGCCCTCCATTCCTTCGGTCGCGACCTGCGCGACGCCTGGCGCTCCCTGCGCGGCACTCCATGGGTCACGACGGTCGCCGTCCTCACGCTCGCGATCGGGAGCGGCGCCGCAGCCGCGACATTCGCCCTCGTCGACAGCGTGCTGATCAAGCCGCTGCCGTATCCCGACGCCGACCGCGTCGTCGCGATTTGGCACGTCGCACCCGGCGCCTCAGGGCAGGCCTGGGCGAGCTCCATGTTGACCTCGGGTTCGATGTTCCTCACATACGCGGACGAGAACCGCGTGTTCGAACACATTGGAGCTTGGACGGCGGGTGTCGCGACGATCACGGGCGACGGCGAGCCCGAAGAAGTCCCGCGCATCGCCGTGAGCGACGGCACGTTGCAGGCGATTGGCGTCCCGCCGTTGCTCGGGCGCTCGTTGAGCGCCGATGACTACGGCGGGGGTCCTGACCCGGGGACGATGTTGAGCTACGAGTACTGGCAGCGTCGCTTCGGCGGCGATCCTGCCGCCGTGGGACGCACGCTGACCATCAACTCGCGCCCGATGCGGATCGTCGGCGTCATGCCGAAGAGTTTTCGGATCGCCGACACCAAAGCCGACGTACTGGTGATGATGCGGTTCGATCGCAGCCACTCGCTGTTGGGGCCGTTCTCCTTCAACGGCATCGCGCGGCTGAAGCACGGCAAGACGGTCGCGAACGCGAACGCTGACCTCGCCCGCATGATCCCGCTTTGGCTCAGGTCGTGGCCGCCGTTTCCGGGCGTCAACCCCCGCACCTATACGGAGGTCTGGCGGATTGCGCCGGCCGTGCGACCGCTGAAACAGGACGTGGTCGGCTCGGCCGGAGATCTGCTCTGGGTCGTGCTGGCGACCATCGTCGTCGTGCTCGTGATCGCCTCCGCCAACGTCGCGAACCTCATGCTCATCCGGAGCGCGGCGCGGCAGCACGAGCTCGCCATACGCGCTGCACTCGGCGCCGGCGTCGGGCGTCTCGCGCGGGGACTGCTGCTGGAGGGCACGATGATCGGGCTCGCGGCAGGAGCTCTGGGTCTAGTCGTGGTCGCCGGCGGCTTGCGGTCGTTGTTGGCTCTCGCGCCGGCCAACGTACCGCGCTTGAGCGAGGTTACGCTCGATGCTGGAGTAGCCGCGGCCGCCTTGATCGTGTCGTCGCTGGCGGGCTTGGCCGTCGGGCTCGTCTCCGCGGCGAGGATCGGAAAGGCGCATCTCCACGAAGGCCTCCACGTAAGCGGCCGCACGTCGAGTGAGAGCCGCGGACACGGTCGGCTGCGGCAGTCGTTGGCGATCGTTCAGGTCGCGCTGGTCGTCGTCGTCATGGTGTGCGCGGGCCTATTGCTGCGGACGGCCGTGGCGCTGCACGCGATCGATCCCGGCTTCGCCGCCCCCGAGCGGGTGGAGACGCTGCGCATCTCCATGCGCGGCAACCAGGTCTCGGACCCGGAGCAGGTCGCGAGGCGTCAGCGGCAGATCGTCGAAGCGCTCGCGACGCTGCCCGGCGTCGACGCGGCCGGCTTCGCGAGCTCCATGCCGATGGACGACTTCAACCACCAAGGAGGCACGGTCGAAGTCGAAGGCAGGCCCGCGGATGGGCGCGGCCCAGGGCCCGCCGGGCGCCGCTTCAAGAACATCTCTCCAGGCTATTTCAAGGCCATCGGCGCGCCGCTGCTCGCGGGGCGCGACCTCGAGTGGACGGATCTCTTCGACGATCGGCCGGTCACCTTGGTCTCGGAGAACATGGCACGCGAGCTCTGGGCGACGCCGGTCGCGGCCATCGGGAAGCGGATTCGCCTGGAGGAGGATGCTCGCTGGCGTGAGGTCGTCGGCGTGGTTGCCAACGTGCGCGAAGACGGCGTGCGCGCAGCGCCCCCGACGATCGTCTACCTGCCGTCGCTGCGGCACGTGAGCTCGGCACAAGCGGCCGCGCTGAACGGCGGTCACGTGGAGGTTGCCCGCTCGGTGATCGTCGCCGTCAGGAGCCGCCACGCGGGCACCGCGGCATTCGGCCGACAGGCGCAAGAAGCCGTTTGGTCCGTCGACCCCAACCTGCCGATCACCTGGGTGCGCACGTTGCGAGACATCTACGATCAATCCGGGGAGCGCACGACGTTCGCATTCGTGAGCCTCGTCGTTGCCGCGTGCGCGGCGCTCGCGCTCGGAGTGGTTGGGCTCTACGGCGTGTTGTCTTACAGCGTGGCGCTGCGCCGCCGCGAGATCGCGATCCGTTTGGCGCTCGGTGCCGATCGACGCAAGGTGCAGCGGCGGTTCGTGCGTGACGGCGTCGGCCTCGCGAGCGTCGGCGTCGTCATCGGCATCGTCGTAGCAACCGGCGTGAGCCGGCTCATGGGATCGCTGCTCTACGACGTGCGGCCGATCGACGCGTTGACGTACGGCGCGGTGGTCGTGGGGCTCGTGCTCGTCGCGGCGCTTGCGAGCTACCTACCGGCCCGCCGCGCGGCGGCGGTCGATGCCGTGGAGGCGCTGGCGGCCGAGTGAGCAACGGATAGTAGGTTCAAAGACCGTGTTACGGGCCTGACTTGGTCGCCGACCGCCGTCCAAGGGCGGGCCCGAGCTCATGGCAGAATGCCAGTTCTTCGGCACTATTGCCTCCGGGTTGTCGCTGGCCATCGGCATCCCGACTCGGCGCGGCTCCTCGTAGGCCCCTGCCGGCCACATCGCTGCACGAGTCAGCACTCAAATGCAGCGGATGTCACGTCGATTCGGCGCACTGTCGGTCATTCTTTTTCGGCCCCCAAATTGCTCTTCCTATCCGCCGTCCTCGATTGACGCGTGTAACGACACAAGATACGCTACAACCGTGATCAGGAGTTTTCGCCATAAGGGCGTCGAACGCTTCTTCCTGAAGGGGACCAAGGCGGGGATCCGGGCGGCGCACGCGGGGAAGCTTGCGCGTCAATTGCAGCGCCTCGATGTTGCTCGTCGCGCCCAAGATATGAATGTGCCTGGGTGGAAGCTCCATCCACTGAAGGGTGAATCGGAGGGACGCTGGGCCGTATGGGTCAGCGGGAACTGGAGACTGACATTTGAGTTCGAAGGTGAGGACGCCATTCTTGTCGATTATCAGGACTACCACTGAGAGGCACAGTGAAGATGGGACGCATGCACAATCCGCCGCACCCGGGAGAGGCGATTCGGGAAGATATCCTGCCGGCGCTGGGAATCACGGTCACTGAGGCGGCCAGTCAGCTCGGCGTCGCGCGCGTCACGCTCTCCCGTCTGATCAACGGACAGGCTGGTATCTCCGCCGACATGGCGCGGCGGCTCGAAGCTTGGCTCGGCGGTCCGAAGGAGGGGCCGAGCGCAGAGAGCTGGCTCAGAATGCAGGCCGACTACGACCTTTGGCAGGCGATGCAGCAGCCGCCGCCGAAGGTTGTCAGAGCGAGAACGGCCGCACCCTGATCGTCACGTGCCTGCGTGAATTTTGCGTGCATCAGTCCCGCGTCGTGAAGCTTAGTGCGGCGAACCTGGCAACGGACGCCCCGGCAACTGACTGATCTACAAGACCAAGCGGAATCCAAGGCCGACTGAAAATCCGCGTGTCGGTGGTTCGATTCCGCCCCTGGCCACCATCTAATACTTCCGCCGTGAGTAGCGGAGAGAGCGACCGATGTTGCTCATGACGAGGACCACGGACTGATCGGGGTGGGGTTCGGGCACGGCGCTGAGTCGAGCGACGAACAACGCCTTGCCCAATCCGCGGCACTGATACGCCGGGGAGATCAAGCCGAAGGCCAACCACGCGCGCGGTTGCGGCGCCGACGGCTCGTAACCGATCCCGCCTTCGCCAACCACCCTCTCCTCTTGGGTGACCACCAGGCGAAGATAGTCGCTTCGTTCGAGAAACTCCTCGAATTCGGCGAGATGGTTTTGCGGTATTCCGTTGCGCTCGTTTTGCCGGAAAATGGCGACGCACGCTTCGCGGTCGCCCACTCGGAATTCGCGAATCGATACGCGGCCCGGCAGCTTCGAGAGTTCGGGAAGCCGAACGGTCTTCAACGGAGCCCAGGCTGCGGACAGGCGTTCCAATCGCAGCCGCAGCGCGCGCCGGCGCTCCATGAACCACGCATTCGAGACGGCCGAAAAGAGCAGGCGGAGGATCAAGGCGGCTAGGGCGACGGCCGCGATCGCGATTCCGATATTCAGAAGACCAAGCAGTCGCCCTTTGACGAGCGCGGCGACCAGGCCGGCGATGCCGTACGCCGCGAGCCACGCGAACGTCCAGCGGCCGTATGCGTTGCCCCGCGCGATAAGATGCGTTTGGAAGAGCCACAGGGCGAGGGTGCCGAGCAGGAGCGCGAGCAGCACGCCGGGCCTGTCTCTCCAGAGGCCCGGGGGCGCGAGAAGCAGCGCCAACGCGACGACGGCGAATAGAACCCATAGGAGCCGAAGGGCATGGCGCACGGGCGCTGGAATACGGCGGTGGGTCGCCCGTGCGCTGTCTGCTTCATTTCGGTCATGGGTGCCGCCGGCGCGTGCAATGATGTAGCAGGGGGTCGATGTTAACCGGGCGCCGCCCGAATGACATTCCGTCAAGCGATGCCCTTGCGAAGTACTGTCGACATCCGACCCTTGGGGAGACGGAGACGATCCCTCTCCTCGAAGGCCCCTTTCGCTGCCGCCGCCCTCATTATGATCGCGATCCTGCCGTTGCCGGCGGCGGGTTCGGCACAGTAGCCAATGAAGCTGACGGCTGGCGCGGCCCCTGGCGAACCGCATGGCGACGCCGAAATAGCCGACCAGCAGGTTCGCCATCACCAGCCAGATGACCGCTCGTCCACAGTGAACGTCAGCGTCACCCTGTCGTCCGTCTTTGTTCCGTCGCGGGGAAACGGCGATTAGACTGGGCCGAGCTGGATGCTGACGCGCGGGGCGTGAATATGCGAAGAAAGAATCAGGTCATCGTGGCTCTGGGAATCGGTCTTATGAGCCTGAATGCAATCGGAGCGCCGAATTCGGCCGAGCAGAAGTGTCAGGCCCTCAAGTCCTTCTCCTGGCCGAATCTGGTCATCGAGGATGCGCAACTGGTCGCGGCAGGTCCGGCCGATCCGGCTGATGGTGTGCCCAGGGGCACGATGCTGCCGGAGCACTGTCTATTCCGCGCCGCTCTGTCGGCGCGCAAGGGCGTAAACGGCCAAGCATTCGGGATCGGCATCGAACTGAGGTTGCCGACCGATTGGAATGGTCGCTTCGCGTTCCAAGGGGGCGGCGGCCTCGACGGAGTTCTGCATGCGAGCTACGGCTCCGTCTTCGGCACGATGCTCCCGCCTGCCTTAGTCCGCGGCTTTGCTGTCGTCTCCACCGATGGCGGTCACCGCAGCAAATCGATGATGGACGCTCAATTCGCGCTCGACCAGCAGGCTCGGCTGGATTACGCGTATAACGCAGTCGACAAGACGACGCTCGTCGCAAAAGCCGTGTTGGCCGCGTATTACGGCCGAAAGCCCGATTATTCCTATTTCATCGGCTGCTCCAATGGCGGGCGCAATGGAATGATCGCGGCCGAGCGGTTCCCCACCTATTTCGACGGCATCGTCTCCGGAGACCCAACTTTTCGCTTGGCATGGACGAATGTCGACCAAGCCTGGAACGAGATCGTCCTGGCGCGCGCCGCGCCCAAAGATTCGGAAGGCCGGCCGATAGTTTCGAGGGCTCTCTCCGACGCGGATCTGCAGCTGGTTTCAAACGCGGTGCTCAATGCCTGCGACGCTAAGGATGGGTTGAACGACGGCATGATCAACGATTTCCGGGCCTGCCATTTCGATCCTTCGATTTTGGAGTGCAAAGGAGAAAAGACGAAGTCTTGCCTCGCTTCCAAGCAAGTTACGGCTCTAAAGGAATTGATGGGCGGCCCGCATGATTCGAACGGCAAGCCGCTCTATGCGCCGTTTCCGTATGACACCGGAATTTCGGCGCCCGCCTTTCGGCAGATGCACTTCGGCACGTCGCCGGACGGTGTGATGAATGCCGCCGACGCGACGCTCGGCTTCGACTCCTTGCGCTATTACGCGATGACGCCGCCCGATCCGGATTTCGATGTGATGAAATTCGATTTCGACCGCGATACCGCGCGCATTCGGGAGACGTCCAAGATCAACGATGCGGATGCCACATATCTGCCGACCTTTGCCAGTCACGGCAAACTGATTCTGTATCATGGGCTGAGTGATCAGGGCCTGTCGCCGCTCGATACCGTCGCTTGGTACGACAAGCTGAAAGCGTCCACCGGCGGCAACACGCAGGATTGGGCGCGCCTGTTCCTGATTCCAGGCATGACTCACTGTTCGGGCGGTAAGGCGACGGACCAGTTCGACATGCTGACGGCTATTCAGAACTGGGTCGAAAAGGGCCAGGCACCGGACCGGATTGTTGCTCGCGGGAAGTCTTTCCCGGGCGTGTCGCGGCCGTTGTGCCCTTATCCTAAGGTGGCGCGCTATGTCGGAGGCAATCCAAACAGCGAGAAAAGTTTCGACTGCCGGCCGTAGGTGGGGAAGCGAATCTCGAAGGCTGTGGGAGAGGGGCATGAAGAATCGCACATACGTAGGGGGCCGCCGAAACGGGCGGCTCGGGCGGCCGGCGCTTAGAACGGTGGCGGCGGCCGCTTGGTTCGGAGCCGCGCTCGCGCTCGGGATGGGGCTGGGCGCTTCGGCGGTGCAGGCCGCCCCGCCAGCCGGTGCGGCGGGACCGGTGCCGACGGATTGCGACCGGGCCTGCCTGAATGGGCTCATCGACGCCTACCTCGCCGCCGTGGTGGCGCACGATCCGTCGCGGTTGCCGCTCTCGGCGGACGTCAAATACACCGAGGACGATCAAGTGCTCGACGTCGGCGACGGTTTCTGGAATACGGCGACCGGCCGCGGCCACTACTCGCATTACTTCGCGGACCCGGTCACTGAGCAGGCCGGATGGATGGGCACGATGCAGGAGAAAGGCGGCCTGCTGCTGATGGCGCTACGCTTGCGCGTGCAGCTCGGACGCATCACCGAGATCGAGACGTTGTACTTCCGCAAGGGCGGGGGCGGGCCCAACGACATCGCGGCGTTGGACGCGAAGAGCCGGCCCGAAGCGCTGTGGTCCGAGTCCATACCGCCCGCGGAGCGGGCGACGCGCGGCGAGCTGACCCGGATAGCCAATGCCTATTTCGAAGGTGTCCAACGCGACGACGGCAAGGGCTTCTATCCCATGGCGGACGACTGCGACCGGATAGAGAACGGCATGCACACGACGAACAATCCGAGCGCCGGCCGCCCCACGCCGGGCGGCTTCAACTACATGGCGCTCGACTGCAAAGGACAGCTCGAAAGCGGCTACCTCGGCATCGTCACGAGCATCCACGCCCGTCGCTTTCCGCTTGTCGATCCCGAGCGCGGCATCGTCTTGGCCTACTCGGTATTCGACATGGGCGGCACCGTCAAGAAGATCACGCTGAACACGGGCGAGACCGTCGATATGGGCGCCTTTGCCGGCCGAGCGTCGAGTATCGACGTGACGGAGGCGTTCAAGATCGAGCACGGCAAGATCCGGCGCGTCGAGATGGTCGGCCCGACCGTGCCGTATCACTTCAATTCGGGCTGGCCGGGAGGCTTGAGCGGCCGCTAAGGGCACGATCCCGGTCATCGCAGGCCAACGCGCGGCTAGCCGGGAGGCTTACCTTCGGCTGGACTCTTTGGCATTACTCCTACAAAATAACTTGCCGTTCGCGTCCGCCGAAAGGGGAGATTTCGGCCGTTGAGCGAGGCGCCTCGAGTGATTCGGCCCTTCGTTTGATCAAAAAGCCAAAAGTGAAGCCCGGAGGTCGAAAATGAAGCGAATGCTGTCGGTATTCGTAATGTGCGCCACGCTGGCGGCATCGTGTCTCGTCGCGCTTTTGGCGCAGCCCGTCTGGGCTCAGGAGGTTGGGATGCGGGGCGGGACGGGCATCGAATCCCCGTCCGTCGCCGAGGACGGCCGTGTGACGTTCCGCTTGAAAGCGCCGGAAGCCAAATCCGTGATGGTGTCCGGCGATTTCGGCGACGACACGGCGTTGACCAAGGGCGATGACGGCGTCTGGAGCGTCACCGTCGGGCCGCTCCCACCTGAAATGTACGTCTATTTCTTCGTCGTGGACGGCGTGCGGCTGATCGATCCCAGCAATCCGCGCGTAAAAATCGGCTATGTAACGAGCACGACAACAAGCCTCCTTACGGTGCCGACGAAGGAGCCTGCTTTCTATGCTGTGCAGGATGTGCCGCACGGCGAGATCCGGAACATCCTGTACAAGTCGAAATCGAATGGCGGCGTCATTCGCCAATTGACCGTCTATGTGCCCCCGGGATATGACGATCACCCGAATAAGCGCTATCCGGTGCTTTATCTCCTGCACGGGTATGCGAACGATCAGCAATCCTGGCATCGCTACGGCCGAGCCAATGACATCCTCGACAATCTTCTGGCGCGCGGGCAGATACAGCCGTTCCTCGTCGTCATGCCGCTCGGCTACGGCGGCGCTCACGTGAATGGCGATGACACCGGAATTCCGGCCGCACATGCGGGAGCCTTCGGTGGCGATATGGCGCTCTATGAGCGCGACATTCTCGAAGACATCATCCCGATGATCGACAAGAAATACCGCACGATCGCGGATCGGGAACATCGGGCAATCGCCGGCTTTTCGATGGGCGGCGGACAGGCTGCACGTTTCGGCTTAGGCAACCTGGACACGTTCAGCTATGTCGGCGTGATGAGCGCGGGCATCGGCCCGGGCCCGACTGGCGGGGACTCAGAGCTCATCGCGAAGCTTGCCGCCGACCCCGAAAAGATCAACAAGGAAACCAAACTTATCTGGATCGCCTGCGGCAGACAAGATACGGCAATGAAAGGCGCCAAGGCGCTCTCGGACGCGCTCACCGAAGCCGGCATCAAGCACGTTTTCGTCCAATCCGAAGGCGCGCATCACTGGCGCGTATGGCGGCACTATCTTCACGATCTCGCGCCGCTGCTGTTCGAGTAGCGCTCGAACAGCAGCGGGTCGTTACGGCTCGGCTAGATCGCGGAAGACCGCCCTATCGCTGGCGTCAAGAAAGCAGTATCCGCCGCGATGCGCCCTCGGGGTCGTCCTCCATTCGGCAGTGATCGTCGAATACCATGGTTTGGCATCGCACCGGGTCGCTCGGCGTCCATTCGAGTTCCGGCTGGCTCGGATTGCCCGTGCGTGCAAAGTTGGCCCATGCCGTCGCCATTTTGCCGGCCAGCGTACGCGCCTCCGGTGTATCGCCGGTGCCCTGTTCGCAACGCCTCGTGTTGTCGAAACAGAACGCGAGCTCGGCGGTATGCCAGGCACCCGCGACGCCATCGAGCTGCGGCGATTGCCACTGGAACAGATACTGATAGACCGGCGCCCCGTGCTGGTCATACTTCAGCTTCACCATGTGCTGCACGTTGTTGCGCTGAGCAAGTCCCGCGACACCGTAGGAAAGCGTGCGGATCGCCTTTTCGGGGTGCGCCTTCTTCATTGAGTTGACGAGCGCGGAAGCCTTCTCGGCATCCATGAGCGAAGCGAGCTGATCGCGCCATTCGGCCTCCGTGGGGTTCTGGCTGTAGCGCATGCCTTCTTCGCTGACGTTGCCGATGATCACGGGCACATCCTTCGAAACGTCGGTCACAGCCGCACTGTATGACGCGACGGTAATCAGACGCCCGTCCACCGTGGGACTCCAGCCCACTCGCGCCGGGCCTGAGTTGAGAGTCATGACCATCTTGTCGAAGTCGAGAGGGCCGTTGATCTCCATGGCAAGGCGGTTGCCGGCATCGTACAGCGCTTTCCAGCTCATCTTTTGAAGCGCCGCAACATCCGGCTTGCCGAGGGCCGCGTGGAGTCGGCGGGCGAAGTCGCGGGATTGCTCGGCGCTGGGCTGAGTACCTCCGCCGCCCGACTGAACGATCGCACGTTGAATGAGACCCTTGGCCGAAGCCATGCCCAAAAGGGTGGTGACCTTAGAACCGCCGCCGGACTGGCCGTAGATCAGGATGTTGTCCGGGTTGCCGCCGAATTTCTGGATGTTCTCCTTTACCCAGTGCAGCGCCGCGACCAGATCCGTCATGCCGACGTTGACCGAGTCTTCATACGCCGATCCGCCGATCTCGGCGAGATCGAAGAAGCCCAGAACGTTGAGGCGGTGGTTCACCGAAACTTGGACGACGTCGTGGTTGCGCGCCATTTGCGCACCGTCATGTGCAGCCAGCTCGTAAGAGGAACCGAAGCTGTATCCGCCGCCGTGAAAATAGACCATGACGGGCCGATTGCCCGAGAGCGCCGGTGTCCATACATTCAGTTTCAGCATGTCCTCGCCGAGGAAGCCATCGTCCCACTGCTGCAGGAAAGTGTGCTCGATGTTCCGAAAATCGTGCAGGTCCTGAGGACAATTGGCGCCGTAGGCGAGAGCCGGGTATTCGTTGTCCCACATCTTCGGCGCCTTGGCCGGCAGCCAACGGTTCTCGCCGCCCGTGTCGTCGCCATACGGGATGCCCTTGAACGTGAAGACTTCGCCGGCTACGAAGCCACGCACCTTGCCGTACCGAGTCTTGACGACCGCCGACCGCGGCGTGCTGCAGCCGCGAGGGCCGTCGCGTTCGCCGTTCTGCAATGGGTACGCCCGTGCTTCTTCTCCGGCGCCCAGCATGGCACCCATCCCTGCCACCGCTGCACCCTTCAGGAGGCCTCGACGATTGAAAACCCCACCGTTGCTGGAATCGACCGTCATGATTTGTTTCCTCTCACGATTCGCGGGAACTTCGCCCTTTCGACCGCTCCAGTACCCGGCGGCTGGAAGAAGGTCGAGAAACGGCGTTCGTTGGACAGTCTCGGGTCAACGTGCATGAATACGTCGATGCGCACGAACATGACGTCATGCCCGAAGAGCGCTTCGTAGACGCCCTGGTGGACAGCAGACCGGCTTGTTTATGGGAATTTCGCCATCTACGGTCTCGGAATTAGTATGAGTAATGACATCGCAAAACGCAACGCGAGCAACGGATGAGTCTCGAGAGACTGCAATCGCGGTGCCGCGACGTTTGCGTAATCGATACAGGGGCGACAAGCAGGAGTGCCGAGCCATGGATCTGTTCGACGTCGATAGCCATCTGCCGGAAGACTGGAGAGAGGGCATATTCGCGGGGCGGATCGATCGGGGCGACGGCCCAACGCCGGTTCTCGTTCGTAACGGTCATCTCTTCGATATGTCGCGCCTCGCGCCGACTTCCGCGGACCTGGTTGAAGTCGAGCCGCGGACGGCGAAAGGCGAGGATCTCGGCGCCGTGGAGTCGATCGAGCTCTCTGGGGCGCTCGAGGCCGATATCCGCCTTTTGAGCCCTATAGACCTGCAGTGCGTGAAAGCTGCCGGCGTGACATTCGCGCTTTCGGCCCTCGAGCGGGTAATCGAGGAGCGCGCACGCGGCGACAGTGCGGCGGCGGCCGAGATCCGGAAGCGCCTCGAGGCCGCGATTGGAGGGAGTGTGCGTGCGGTCGTGCCGGGTTCACGCGAGGCGGCGATGCTGAAGAGCACGTTGATCAGGGACGGTATGTGGTCCCAGTACCTCGAGGTGGCGATCGGCCCGGACGCCGAGATCTTCACCAAGGCGCCTGTTCTTGCCACGGTCGGCTGGGGCGCGGAAATCGGCGTACGATCCGACTCCGTTTGGAACAACCCCGAACCAGAAATCGCCGTGGTCATGAACGCTTCCGGGGCACCCGTAGGGGCGACGCTCGGAAACGACGTGAACCTGCGTGACTTCGAGGGCCGTTCGGCCCTTTTGCTGGGGAAGGCGAAGGACAACAATGCTTCGTGTGCGCTGGGTCCTTTCATACGACTCTTCGACGGCCGCTTCACGATCGACGACGTGCGCAGCACCGACGTTCATCTAAAGATCGCTGGAGCGGATGGGTTTAGCCTCTCGGCAATAAGCTCGATGAGGCACATCAGCCGCGACCCGCTGGTCTTGATCGATCAGGCGCTCAGCGAACATCAATATCCTGATGGCTTCGCGCTCCTGCTCGGCACCGCATTTGCGCCCACGAAGGATCGAGACGGCGAAGGTCGCGGGTTCTCACACAAGCTTGGCGACAGAGTCGCCGTGTCCAGTTCGAGGCTCGGTACGTTGATCAACGACGTGACCACGTCCAAGGCGGCCGCGCCTTGGGTCTTTGGTGTGCGCGCACTTATGAGAAATCTCGCCGAACGCGGGCTGAACAAGCCCCGTTAGGCGAACCGGCGCATTCCTTTTGCGGCAGCTTCGCTATCTTACGTCGAGAACCACCACAGACTTCGCAGGCAAGTCTACGGTCAGCTTGCCGCCGGAAACCGTCGCCCCATTGAACGACACTGGATGTACGTCATCAGGATGGGCGAAAGTGTTGCGCGAGTCCATCGCGGCGCCGGTCAGCACAAGACCGCCCACCGACTTCGCTTTGGCGCCCTCGATAACGGTCGACACCTTCACGGGCCGCGTCGGATCGCGGTTGGTCAAGGAATAGACGATTTCGCCGTTCGAATCCCGAGCGGCCGCCACGCTGATCGCCGGGACCGACATGCCGGCATCGGCGTAAGCCGGCGTATCGACATCGGCTGGCAGACTGGTCGCTCCCTGGAACGGAATCATCATATGAAAGACGTGGTAGGTCGGGGTCAAAACCATTTTCTGACCGTCGGTCAGGATCATGGCCTGCAATACATTGATGGTTTGCGCGATGTTGGCCATGCGGATGCGGTCTGCGTGCTTCATGAAGATATGGAGCTCGGTCGCGGCCACCACCGCATCGCGCACCGTGTTCTGCTGATAGAGAAAGCCGGGGTTGCGGCCCGGTTCCGGGTCGTACCACGTGCCCCATTCGTCGACGAACAGAGCGACCTTTTTGTCCGGATCGAGCTCGTCCATGACCTTGATGTTGTCGGCGATGTGGTCGCCGATCTCGAGCGCGTTCACCATGGTCGAGATCCATTCGCTTTCCGGGAACCCCGTCGAATTGCCCTTGTGCTGCCAGTCGTGAGTGCGCGAGGGGATCGTGTAGTAGTGATAGGTGATGGCGCCGACATTCGGGCCGCCCTTTTCGAGAATCGTGCGGGTCCAGACCGGCCCGTTATCGTCGTGGCCGCCGCTTGCGATGATCAGCGGCCGGGTGCCCGGGGGAGATTTGAGGAAGGTCGAATAGCGGCGGAACAGGTCGACGTAATAGTCCGGCGTCATGTTGCCGCCGCAGCCCGAGGTTTCGTTGCCGATCGCCCAGAAGGGCACCTTGTAGGGATCCTTGTGGCCGTTCGCCGCGCGCATGCGGACGAGCGTCGTGTCCTGATCGGCGGTCATGTATTTGAGCCAGTCGGCCATCTCCGCCGGCGTGCCGGTACCGACGTTGGCGTTCACATAGGCCTTCGTCCCGATCATCCGGACGAATTTCATGAACTCGTCGGTGCCGAACGAATTCGGTTCCGGGACGCCGCCCCAGTTGGTGTTTACGGTGACGGGCCTTTTGTCCGACGGCCCGACGCCGTCGCGCCAGTGATATTCATCGGCGAAGCAGCCGCCGGGCCAGCGCACGACCGGCACGCGCAGGTCCTTGAGCGCGGCGGTGACATCGTTCCGGAGACCATCCGTGTTGGGGATCTTCGAGTCCTTGCCGACCCACAGACCGCCGTAGATGCCGTGACCGAGATGCTCTGAAAACTGGCCGAAGAGCTCCGGACTGATCTGCGCGCCCGGCTTGTCCGCATGGATAGTCACACTTGCCGAGAGCGTCGTCTGAGTCAGGGCGGGGCCCGAGATGAACGCTGCCAAAACCGTCAGTATCGCCGCACGGCGCTGCTTGGCCTGCCTCGTCACTGTCGCCTCCTTATGGATCTCGCCGCGGCCCCTACTCGGGCCGGCGCCGGCCGAAGACGGTCACTTGATCGTCGAGAACCGGTACTCGATCTTGTTCGTGTAAGTCTCGCCCGGCCGCAACGTGACGGGCGCAAAATTAGGCTGATTGGGAGCGTCCGGGAAATGTTGGGGCTCCATGACCACCGCGTCGGTCTGGCGATAGACGTGATCGCTGGTTCCAGCGACAGATCCATCCAGGAAGTTGCCGGTATAGAGCTGAACGCCGGGCTGATCCGTGTAGATCGCCATGACGCGCCCCGAATGAGGATCCGCAAGGCGTGCGGCAAAGCGCACCGCGCCGCCCGAGCGGCCATTGAGCACGAAATTGTGGTCGTACCCCTTGCCGATCAGAAGCTGCTCCGCCTTACCGTCCCGGATCCGTGCGCCGATGGCTCGACCCTTGCGAAAATCGAACGGCGTGCCGTCGACCTTGCGGATCTCGCCGGTCGGGATCAGGTTCTTGTCGACCGGCGTGATGGCGTCCGCGTCGATGGTCAGCTCCTCGTCCATGACATCGTGGCTGCTGGCCTCGCCGCGCAGGTTCCAGAAGCTGTGGTTAGAGATGTTGACGATGGTGGGCGCATCCGTCGTCGCCGTGTACGTCAGCGACAGGACGTTGTCGTCGCTCAGCGCATAGACGGCCGTGACGTCCAGGTTGCCGGGATAGCCGCCCGAGCCGTCCGGGCTCCGATAGGTCAGCGTGACGCTCGCGGGCTGGCCGGACGACACCGATTTGATCGCCCAGATCTGCTTATCGAAGCCCTTGAAGCCGCCGTGCAGCGAGTTGCCGTGGTCATTCGCCTCGAGGTGATAGGTCTTGCCGTCGAGCGTGAAGCGGGCGCCCGCGATGCGGTTGGCAAAACGGCCGACGGTGGCGCCGAAATAGTTCGGCACGTCGAGATACTTCTGCGGCGTCGCGTAGCCGAGCACCACATTGGCGCTGCGGCCGTCGCGGTCCGGGGCGCCGAGCGACTGTAGAGCGGCGCCGAGCGTCATGATCCGCGCAGACATGCCCTTGGCGTTGCGGAGGGTAACCGATTCGATCTTCGTGCCGTCGCGCAGCGTACCGAAGACGCTCTTTGCAGCCGTCGCCGCCGATGCAGCATGGCCCACGACGACGCTCGCGATGGTTGCCCCGGCGAGCATCAAACCCGCAGGCAGGGCGCCCGCCCGTTTGCTGTGAGACCCCATCTTCTTCCTTCCGCTGCGCAGTATGGTCGAGCATCGGCGGCCGATCACACGCAGCTTTATTGTCATTCTAAATTACTCATACAATAAGGCATCGTTGCGCCCCGGTCAAAAGCGACGTAAGGCTCATCCGACCCCTCGATTTATCCCTCGTCCGACTCATTCGGCAAACGGCGCGACGGTACGCCGCTCCGCGACGAGGAACGCGTCTGCGACGAGCTGCAATGGATCGGAATGAACCTCGCGTTCTCCGTGCGCGACGAGCGTCGCGAATCGGCGGTAGATCGCCGGATACTCGCCTCCGAGCGCATCGGCGGGCGGCACATCGTTACCCGAGAGTCGATGGCCGCCCCGCGAGAGCCGCATTTCGCTGCCATCCTCGGCTTCGACAGCGATGTCCCAGGTCTGCGTGCCGGTTTGCCGCCAGTCGAATTCCGCCTCGATCTGCGCGCCCTCGCTCGTGGCGAGCCTCAGCCTGGCGGCAATCGGCGTCGCACGGTCTTCCGGAACCTCGATATTCGCAGCGGTCACGAAGACGCGGCCGGGCAGAATCGCCGTTAGGATCGATAAGGCGTTGATGCCGGGATCGAATACCCCGAAGCCACCGGCCTCCCAGATCCAGTCCTGACCGGGATGCCAGCGGCGCACGTCCTCGCGCCATGTCACCATGATTCGACGCGGCCGACGTGCGCAGATCCACTGCTTGGCCGCGGGAACCGCCGGCCCAAATTGGGAGTGCCATGCGGTGAACAGTGTGAGGCCAGTCGCCTCGGCCCTGCTGCGCAAATCCTCCAACTCGCCAACGGTGGCCGCGGGGGGCTTTTCGAGCAGCACGTGCTTGCCGGCGGCGAGCGCCGCGCGGGCGATCGCGTGGCGCATCCGGGGCGGCGTGCAAACGGCGATCGCGGCCGGATCCGCGCTGAACAGATCCTCCAGCGAGACAAAGCTTGCGACACTCTCGAGCCGCGCGGCAGGATCGACGACGCCTACGAGCTCGAAGGCTTCGTTTGCTGCGATGGCCGGCATGTG
This sequence comes from uncultured Gammaproteobacteria bacterium, assembly GCA_963702105.1. GTDB lineage: Bacteria > Pseudomonadota > Gammaproteobacteria > Steroidobacterales > Rariloculaceae > ZC4RG20. Next base: position 4,749,571 of record OY969712.1, on the reverse strand, counting down.
CTGGTCCCGCGCAATCTTTCCGGCTCCCACGAGGCCGATGCGCAGCTTCCCCAAACGCCCTCCCATTTTTTGAACATTTCTAGTACAAATTGACATCGGCGGCGAAAGCTGTCAAAGACTTTCAGGGCCAAGGTTAAGGCAAAAGAATGGCTGAGCATCGCGATGACGGTTCATTGTCCGCCCCGCGCCGGTTGCGATCGCGGGCCTGGTTCGACAACCCGGACAATCCGTCGATGACGGCGCTCTACCTGGAGCGCTATTTGAATTTCGGCCTGACCCGGGAGGAGCTGCAGTCGGGCAAGCCGATCATCGGCATTGCCCAGACCGGCTCGGATCTCTCGCCCTGCAACCGTCACCATATCGTGCTCGCGGATCGCATCCGTGAAGGCATCCGTGAGGCCGGCGGCATCGCCATCGAATTTCCGGTTCACCCGATTCAGGAAACGGGCAAACGGCCGACCGCGAGTCTCGATCGCAACCTCGCCTATCTCGGTCTCGTCGAACTGATCTACGGCTACCCGCTCGACGGCGTCGTCCTGACCATCGGCTGCGATAAGACCACGCCGGCCTGTCTCATGGCGGCGGCCACCGTGAACATTCCGGCGATTGCGCTTTCGGTCGGCCCGATGCTGAATGGTTGGCATCGCGGCGAGCGCACCGGTTCCGGCACCATCGTGTGGAAGGCGCGCCAGATGATGGCCGCAGGCAAGCTCGACTATGCCGAGTTCATCGAGCTGGTCGCGAGCTCCGCCCCTTCGACCGGCTACTGCAACACGATGGGTACGGCGACGACGATGAATTCGCTTGCCGAGGTGCTCGGCATGCAGCTGCCGGGCTCGGCCTCGATCCCCGCGCCCTACCGCGAGCGCCAGCAAATGGCCTATCGCACCGGCAAGCGCGTCGTCGAGATGGTGGCGGAAGACCTGAAGCCCTCCGACATTCTCACGCCCGATGCCTTCCGCAATGCGATCGTTGTCAATTCCGCCATCGGGGGCTCAACCAACGCGCCGATCCATATCACGGCGATCGCGCGCCACGTCGGCATCGACCTGCCGCTCGAAGACTGGCAGACCTATGGTCGCAAGGTCCCGCTGCTCGTGAATCTGCAGCCCGCCGGAGAGTATCTCGGGGAGGACTACCATCATGCGGGCGGCGTGCCTGCCGTCGTGAACGAGCTCATGAAGCACGAGCTCATCGCGGAAGGCGCCAAGACCGTGAACGGCAGGACGCTCGGCGAGAACTGCCGCGGGCGCGAGATCATCGACACGGAGGTGATCCGCCCATTCGATGATCCGCTGCGGCCGGACGCCGGCTTCATCGTGTTGAGCGGAAACCTTTTCGATAACGCCATCATGAAAACGAGTGTGATCAGCGAGGAGTTCCGCGAGCGCTTTCTCTCCAACCCGAGGGATCCCGAGGCGTTCGAAGGACGCGCCATCGTGTTCGATGGGCCGGAGGATTATCACGCCCGTATCGAGGATCCGGCGCTCGATATCGATGAGCACTGCATCCTCTTCATCCGGGGCGCCGGACCGATCGGCTATCCGGGCGGCGCCGAGGTCGTCAACATGCAGCCGCCTGCGGCGCTCATCAAACGCGGCATCACGGCGCTGCCCTGCGTCGGCGACGGACGGCAATCCGGGACGTCCGCGTCACCCTCGATCCTCAACGCCTCGCCGGAGGCGGCAGCGGGCGGCGGTCTCGCGCTCGTGCAGAACGGCGACGAGGTGCGCGTCGACCTCCGGCGTGGTACGGCGAATATTCTCATCTCGGATCAGGAACTCGCGCAGCGGCGCGCCGATCTCGAGGCGCGCGGCGGCTACCCCTACCCGGCTTCACAAACGCCATGGCAGGAGATCCAGCGCGGGCTCGTCGGACAGATGGGCGACGGCATGGTGCTCGAAATGGCCGTGAAGTATCAGGACGTCGCGCGCACGTCCGGGCCGCCGCGCGACAACCACTGAGTCGCGGCGCCGCCGATCGTGACCGGAGGCATTCCATGCCGCGCAACTCCAATACCAAGAAGCGGCTTCGTCTCCACGGCGAAATAGCCAGGAATATCGGCGTCGGGATCATCTCGGGTAAATACGAGCCCGGGCAATTACTCGAGGGGGAAATCTCCGCGAGCGAGACCCTCCATGTCTCTCGCACCGTCTATCGCGAGGCCGTGCGCATTCTGGCCGCCAAGGGACTCGTCGTGTCGCGGCCCAAGGTCGGGACACGGGTCAGCCCGCAGTCGACCTGGCATCTGCTCGACCCGGACGTCCTCTCGTGGGTGTTCGAGTTCGAGCCGGATGAGGCATTCCTCAATAATCTGTTCGAGCTCCGCCGCATGATCGAGCCGGAGGCCGCGGCGCTCGCCGCCCAACGCCGCACCGACAAGAATCTGGCCGAGATGGAGGACACCCTGGCAACGATGGCGTCCGATACGCTTGCCACGCCTTCGGGCCGCGATGCCGATCTCGCCTTTCACGCGGCAATCCTGCGCGCCACGGGCAATGTGTTTCTCGTCTCGCTCACGAGCGGCGTAGGCGCGGCGATTTCCTGGACGACGATCTTCAAGCAGCGGGAAAGTCCGCTGCCGCGCGATCCGATTCCGGATCACCGCAAGGTGTTCGACGCCATCGCGGCCTCGAACGCCAATGCTGCCTATGCGGCGATGTCGAATCTGGTGGATCTGGCCCTTGCCGATACGATGAACGCGCGGAGCTCCCCGAAGAAAGTGAAGAAGGTCAAGGCGCGCTGATCACTCGGCCTCGGCGAGCTGCTCGGCCGGCAAGGCCTCCGTCGGACGGCAGCCCCATACCGCATAGAACAATACATAGACGTAGCACGCGGCCGGCAGCAAATACGAGAACTGCAGCCCGAAATGGTCCGCAATCACGCCCTGCAGCGCCGAAAGCGCGCCGCCGGCGATCGCCATGATCAGCAGACCCGAACCTTCTTCGGTCAGCGGGCCGAGGCCCCGGATGCCGAGCGTGAAGATGGTCGGGAACATGATCGAGTGGAATAGGCCGAGCGAGATCAGGCACCACATCGCGACGTGCCCGTCCGTCATCACGCCGGTGACACTGAACACCAGCGCGCAAATGCTGACAAAGGCCAGCAAATGCTCGCCGCTCACGAAGCGCATGATCCCGGCGCCGAGAAAACGGCCCACCATCGCACCGCCCCAGAACAGCACCAGATAATCCGCCGCACGTTCATGAGTCATCGCGCCGATATGGGGCAGCGAAATAAAGTTGACAAGCGTGGAGCCGACACCGATTTCTGCGATGAGATAGATGAAGATCGCGGGAACGCCGAGGACGAGATTGCGGTGGCGCCAGAGAGAGTGCTTCTTGCGTTCCTCACGGGCGGCGCGCCGGGTCGCCTCGCCCAGTGCCGGCAGCTTCGTGCGCCAGACGACCAGGGCCAGCACGATCAGGACTACGGCAATCAGAACATAGGGCAAGCGCACGGCTTGGGCATCGGCGATGCGTTGGGCCAGGCTCAGGCCTGCCGAGGCCTCGTCGCTCGCAGTGCCGGATGCGCTGCGGCCCAGGATCAACAGGCCGCCGAAGACGGGCGCGACCATGGTGCCGGCGGAATTCAGCGCCTGCACGAGATTGAGCCGGCTCGATGCCGTCTCCGGCGGACCGATCACGGCAACATAAGGATTGGCCGCAACCTGTAGAAGCGCGATTGCCGTCCCGAGCACGAAGAGCGCAGCGAGGAAGATGCCGTAGGACACGAATACGGCAGCCGGCACGAACATGAACGCGCCGAGCGCCATGCCCAGGAGCCCCACGATGATCGAGGGCTTATAGCCGATGCGTTCCAAAAGCTTCGCCGACGGCAGGGACATCAGCAGATAGGCGAGATAAAACACGAACTGAATGAGCAGAGACTTCGCGTAGTTCAGTTCGAAAACGGCCTTCAGATGCGGAACGAGAATGTCGTTCAGCACCGTGGCGAATCCCCACATGAAGAACACGGTCGCCAGAATGCTGAGCGCGAGACCGTAACGAATGTTCGCGTGCCCGCGAGCGAGCGTTCCCGGCGGATTGGTTTCGCCGCTAGTGACCATGCGATTCCCCCCTGAGAGCGGCGCCGGTATGAAGGCCCACTTGACCGGCGGGCAATACGCGCGACGCTCGCCGCTGCAATTAACTCATACAACCGACTTCTAGCCAAGGCTCGGGCCGCAAGCAAGGGTATGGCAGCACGCTTGCAATCAAATCGCCTCTTTGGTAGAGACGGCTTCCGGGGATTGAGCCTTGATCGCAGGACGCGTCGGTGCTTTTATGTAGGAGTAATTCACTGCTGCGCGGGCTTTAGCCCTTCGAGACGTCTCAATCCGGAGAGCCTCCTTCATGCCGGAAAATAAGCTCGCCCTGACAGGCGAGTTCTTTATCGGTTTCCGCCGCGTCGGGTCGAACGAGACCTTTCACGCCGTCGATCCAAAGCGGGATAAGGCTCTGACGCCGGCCTTCAGCGTGTCCGGGCCGGCGGACGTCCGCCGAGCGTGCGAGCTCGCGGCGGAAGCGTTCGGCCCCTACCGCGCGACCGATCCCGAAACCCGCGCCGCCTTTCTCGAGACTGCGGCAGACAAGATTGCCGGGCTCGGCACCTTGCTGACCGAACGCGCGGAAGCCGAGACCGGTTTGCCTCAGGCGCGGCTCGGCGGCGAGCTTGCGCGGACCTGCAACCAGCTTCGGCTCTTCGCGCAGGAAGTGCTCGACAATCGTTGGCAAGGCGTCCGCATCGATCCCGCGCTCCCGGATCGCAAACCCTTACCGAGGCCGGATCTGAGGCTCAGAAAGATTCCTCTGGGGCCCGTGGCGGTCTTCGGCGCGAGCAACTTCCCGCTGGCCTTTTCCGTCGCCGGCGGCGATACGGCAGCGGCCTTGGCGGCGGGCTGTCCTGTGGTTGCGAAGGCGCATCCGGCGCATCCCGGTACCAGCGAGATGGTGGCGGGCGCGCTCGCGGGGGCTGTGAAGGCCTGCGAATTACCGGAAGGCGTGTTTTCGATGCTGGCCGGGCCCTCCAACGAACTCGGTGCGACGCTCGTGGCCGATCCGCGCATCAAGGCGGTAGGCTTCACGGGGTCCCGCAAGGGCGGCCTTGCATTGATGGAAATCGCAGCCCGACGTGACGAGCCTATCCCGGTCTATGCCGAAATGAGCAGCGTCAATCCGATCGTGCTGCTGCCGGGAGCGCTCACGGCCCGGGCCGAGGCCGTCGCCGACGGCTTCCTCAATTCGCTCACGATGGGCGTCGGGCAGTTCTGTACCAATCCGGGTCTCGTGATCGCGCTCGAGGGCACCGGGCTCAACCGTTTCATAGCCGCTGCCTGCGAGGGGCTGGGGTCAAGGCCCGCCAGCACGATGCTAACGAGCGGCATACACGCGGCCTACAAAAGCGGGGTGGACCGTTTGCGCCGTGAGACAAAGGCAGATCTGCTGGCCCACGGACCGGCGGCCACGGGGCCCAATTCAGCCGAGACCTATCTGTTCGCCGTAAAGGCCGCTGACATTCTCAGCGATCCCACGCTCACCCATGAAGTCTTCGGGCCTAGTTCGCTGATCATCCGCTGTGAAGACGAAGAGCAACTTTGCTCGATCCTCGAGGCTCTGGAAGGCCAGTTGACGGCCACGCTGCACATGGAGGATGGCGACCTGCCGCTGGCGAAAAGACTCCTGCCGATTCTGGAGCGGCGCGCGGGGCGCATCCTGGCCAACGGCTGGCCCACCGGGGTCGAAGTGGCCCACGCCATGGTGCACGGGGGGCCTTTCCCCGCGACTTCGGACGGCCGCAGCACGTCCGTCGGCACGCTGGCCATCGAACGTTTCCTGCGGCCGGTCTGTTATCAGGACCTGCCTCAGGCTCTCCTGCCTGACATTCTTCGAGATAGCGGCCAATGAATCGTGACCGTGCAAACGCCACGCGTTCGCTGCGGGCGATGGTCTCGATCGCCACGACTCCATAAGAACGATCAACAGAAAAGGCCGTGCGGGTGACGGATCAGAGCATTACCAAGGTCAGAGACGCTCACAGCGATCACGTTGCTTACACGGATGCGAACAACGCGTTAGAGACCGAAGAGCGCCTCTACAAAAAGGTTACCTGGCGCCTTCTACCGTTTCTCGGCGCGTGCTACCTCATCGCCTATCTGGACCGCGTGAACGTCGGCTTCGCGAAGCTGCACATGCTTTCCGATCTGAACCTTTCGGAAACGGCCTATGGCTTCGGTGCCGGCGTGTTTTTCATCGGCTATTTCCTCTTCGAAGTGCCGAGCAACCTGATTCTGCACCGCGTCGGCGCGCGCACCTGGATGGCCCGCATCATGGTGACCTGGGGCGTCATATCGGGGGCCATGGCATTCACCGAACCCTTCGCCCATATGACCGGCCTCGGCGTCGACAAGGTGTTCTACGGCCTGCGATTTCTGCTCGGCGCCGCCGAGGCCGGTTTCTACCCCGGCGTGATTCTATATCTGAATTACTGGTACCCGGCACACAGGCAGAGCCGCGCAGTCGCCCTGCTGCTGACCGCACAGCCCCTGTCCTACGTCGTGGGCGGGCCGATTTCGGGCGGAATCATGGATAGGTTCAATGGGCTGGGCGGCCTTTACGACTGGCAATGGCTCTACCTGATCGAAGCGGCGCCGGCGCTGCTGTTCAGCGTATCGATCATGTTCTATCTCAAGGACAAGATCGACGACGCGCCCTGGCTTGCGGGCCACGAGAAGGCGTTGTTGAACGACCGTCTCGACCAAGACGCGAAGACCAAACGCGATCTTCCGCTGCGTGCTCTGCTGGCAGTACGGGAGCTATGGCTGTTCACCGGCATTTTTCTGCTGATCGTAATGGGCGTGTACGGCATCAACTTCTGGCTTCCTACGATCATCGAGAACAGCGGCGTGAAGTCCGTGTTCAACATCGGCCTCATCACGGCGGCGTCCTATCTCGTCGCGGCGATCATCGCGCTGCTCGGCACCCGCCACGCGGAGCGCCGAAACGAGAAACGTTGGCACGCGACGGCTGCCGCCCTCATCGGCGGTGCAAGCCTTGCGCTCAGTGCGGTCTTGCCCAGCAGCACGTTGCTGACCGTCACATTCATCACGCTCGCCAGCGCGGGCGGCCTCGTCTCCTCCGCCCTGTTCTGGAGCTTTCCAGGGTCGGTTCTAATGGGATTAGGCGTGGCAGCGGGCTTGGCCATCATCAACTCTATCGGGAATCTCGGCGGCTTCTTCGGCCCCTATCTGCTGGGTGCCTTGACCGATGTATTCGGCAGCCCCTCGGCGGGGATCGTCATCCTCGGGGGGGCTATGATGATTGCCGGCGGCCTGATCGCTGCGACTTGCAAGCACTTCGGTGTTGCGGCGGCCATCGAGTCCGCTTCCGCTCAGTAGGCCCGAGAGCCCCGCTGCCGGCCCTCGTCAGAGCTGGGCACATCGCCCAGTGATCCTCGATGAAGTGACGGCGGCGACGCGTGCTGTCGAAGCGAAGGTGAGGACAATTGAATCCTCCGGCGCCGCCGTATATCGTCGAGCACTTACTGCAGGCGGACCGGTGCGTGGATTTCGATTTCCTGGTCGGGCGCAGCGGCGCGCCCGTCGGCCGCGATAACCAATAGGAGGCGCACCATGGCGGATTCGGACCCGGAACGCGCGCTTCCGTATCGGGGCGTCTTCCCTGTCGCGCCGACCATCTTCGACGCCGACGGCGCGCTCGATCCCGAGGGGCAGCGCCGCTGTATCGATTTCCTGATCGACGCCGGATCGCACGGCATCTGCATCCTCGCGAACTTCTCCGAGCAGTTTTCGTTGACCGACGACGAGCGCGAGCGCGTCATGCACCTCGTGCTCGATCATGTCGGCGGCCGCGTGCCGATCATCGTGACCACGACGCACTTCAGCACGCGCGTGTGCGTCGAGCGCTGCCGCCGGGCACAGGCCGCGGGCGCGGCGCTCGTCATGATCATGCCGCCCTATCATGGCGCTACCCTGCGCGTGCCCGAGCCGGCGATTGCGGAGTTCTTCAGCAACGTCTCCGCCGCGGTTTCGATCCCGATCATGATTCAGGACGCGCCGGTTGCCGGCACGCCTTTGTCGGCCGAACTGCTCGCGCGTATCGCCCGGGAGACCGCGAACGTCCGCTACTTCAAGCTCGAGGTGCCGCCCGTCGCGAACAAACTGGCCGCGCTGATCGCGCTGGGCGGCGACCGGATCGAGGGCCCCTGGGACGGCGAGGAAGGCATCACGCTCATGGCCGATCTCGAGGCGGGCGCCAACGGCACGATGACGGGCGGCGGTTATCCCGACGGCATCCGCGAGATCTACGATGCATTTGCGGCCGGTGGCCGCGAGGAAGCGGCCGCCGCCTATGCGCGTTGGCTGCCGCTCATCAACTACGAAAACCGCCAGTGCGGATTCGCGACGGCGAAGATCCTCATGAAGGAAGGCGGCGTGATCCGCTCCGATGCGGTCAGGCTGCCCGTACAGCCCGTTCACCCGCGCCAGCGCGCGGGACTGCTCAATATCGCCAGAACGCTGGATCCACTGGTCCTGCGTTGGGCCGAATAGGGGAACGAGGCGCTATGACGAAGACTACAGCGCCATCTGTACACCGACCTCCGCTGTTCGACGGGAGACGGAGTAGGCGATCACGCCGTAGCGGTACGGCAAAAAGATCGTGGGCATCGGCTGCTTGTCCATGCCGCGGTCCCGGGTGCCGTTGACGACGCCGAAGTTGGTCCTGGCTGGACTGATGATAGCTGAGATAGTATCGGCCGCTATTGTTCTTCCTATCCGCAACCAATGGCAAGAATTGTCAGCGATTGCTCTTCTAACGTGCGCCTGGTATTACGCTAGACGCGGGAGAATCGCGCTGTTCTTTGCCGCTCGGTTAGGGGCTGTCTTCGAGCACGGGGGCTTGATGCCATGAGAAAACAATATCGCTCGTTCCTTTTTGCATTGCTGTTTCCAGCCCTATTCCTTCTGAGCGTATCGGCGAATGTCGAGGCTCAGCAAGGAAGCGCTTCGCAGGCCAATGGGGCGCTCTGGTCCAATCCTGCCACCTGGCCGGACGGGAAAGTGCCGGGCGAAGGCGATAAGGTCACCATCGGGCGGGATATGAACGTGGTCCTCAACGTCAGCCCGCCGCCGCTGCACGGTTTGACGATCGACGGCAGACTCAGCTTTTCAGACAATGCCGACCTCGAGCTGACCACAGAGTGGGTCTTGATACACGGGGAGCTGGACATCGGCAGCGAAACCCACCCCCACACGCGCAAGGCGACCATCACCCTCACCGATAACGTCCCCGATGAAAACATCAGTGGCATGGGTGACCGCGGGATCATGCTCCTGGGCGGAATCCTGAGCCTGCACGGGGATCGGGAGAATTCCTGGACCAAGCTGACCAAGACGGCCGAAGCGGGCAGCAACACGATAGAACGTCCTGAACGCATCAGGCTGGCGGGTCGGTGACGCGATTGTCCTCGCGTCCACGGATTACGACCCCTATCAGGCGGAGAGGCGGACCATTTCCGCGATCGATGGCAATACGATCACGCTGGACGAGAAGCTCAAGTACATGCATTACGGCAAGATCACGTTCGGCGTGGATGAACGTGGCGAAGTCGGCATGCTGACGCGCAATATTCTTATCCAGTCTTCGCCCGACTCGGAAAAGACCCTCTTCGGCGGCCACGTGATGGCGATGGTCGGCAGCAAAATGTACGTCTCCGGCGTCGAGTTCAATCGCATGGGTCAGCACCTGCACCTGGCGCGGTATCCGATCCATTGGCATCTGGTCGGCGACGCGAAAGGGCAGTACGTCGAGAACTCCGCGATTCACGACACCTACAGCCGCTGCGTGACTGTGCACGGCACGAATTTCGTGCGCGTCGAGAACAATGTGACCTACAACAACATCGGTCACTGCTTCTTCCTCGAAGACGGCGCCGAGCACGGCAACGAATTCGTTCACAACCTGGGGATCCTGACCAAGTGCCATCCGGACGCGCCGTGCGTCCCAACGAACCTCGCCGCGGCCGGAGAGAGCCCAAACTACGATAATCGCCAGGCCATCAGAGCCAATGGCCAGTCTGCAAAGGATGTCCTGATCCCTTCCGACAACACGGCGTCGACGTTCTGGATCACCAACCCCGACAACATCTACGTGGATAACGTCGCCGCGGGGTCCGAAGCGACAGGCTTCTGGATGTCGTTGCCGGAGCACCCGACGGGTGCGTTCGAAGGTACGGATGTCAGCAAGGCAACGTGGCCGCGTCGAACGAAACTCCGCGAGTTCAAGGGCAACGTCGCCCACTCCAACTACGACGGGTTCATGTTCGACCGAAACGTTGCGCCCGACGGCACCTTCTTTGTTACCGGCAGCGCGCATATCCCCAAGGAAGATCCCGCTGACCCGACCAGCAAGACGGTGGAATCGGTCTTCGAGGATCTCACCTCTTACAAGAACCGCAATGGCGGCATCTGGGGCCGCGGTGAGATGCACGTTTTCGAGAACGTGAAGCTGGCCGACAACGCCATGGGCTATACCCATGCGTCCGGATCGGCCGGTCGTGACCCCTTCACGTCGAGGGTCGCGGACTCGCTGTTCGTGGGCGAAACCGAGAACGTCGGCAACCCCAGGACCGCCGCGGAAAAGGCTTACGGCCGCAGTCTACCGAAGCCGCAAATGCCGGATTTCCCGATTCGCGGCTACGAGTACTACGACTACCGTCATGACGTGGTGAATGACACCTTCGTCAACTACGAGGACAATGCCACTCGCAAGACGGGAGCGCTCTCGTACCTAATGTATACGAGCGCCGGAGTCAGCACCGAAAACTCCATCGAGGGCGCCAAATTCATCAACGCCAAGCCCGTATATTTCCCGCCCATGGAGCGCAAGTGGGGCAGCGACAATCTGGGCGGCGTGGCCTGGAGGACCGCGGTGTTCCACGACAAGGACGGCTCGGTCGGCGGCATCCCCAATTCCTACATTCTCATCAATGATGGCGTCAACGACAGCATCGCCGCCGACGCACAAGACTGTGAGTTCAAGCCCACGTGGAACGCCGCGGTGTGCAAGGGCGATATCGGACGCCTGAGTTTCGGTCCCCCCGGCGGCGGATTCCGTGGATTCGGTGCTTACGGCGGTTTCGGCGCTCGCGGCCGGGGTGCCCCGAGAGCCGGTGCTGCCGGTCCGGGCGCAGCTGCGGGTGGCGGCGGGTTCGGCAGACCTGGTGGTCCGGGCGCAGTGACCCCCATCACCGTGGGTCCGGGTGTTCCTGGCGAAGCCGGTGGTCGATTCGGCGGTGCCCGCAGAGCCCCCCAGCCGCCAGTCGTTCTCAGTCGCAACGGCAGGGACTACACCGTAACGCGGGACCAAAGCAACGTGCGAGCCGGCACCGAGATCAAGGTGACCACCGAAAGACCGGACGTGTATCTCAACCTCAGGGAGATGGACAAAGGCTCCTGGGTCATCTTCCAGCTGCCGGGATTCAAGATTGCCGCCTCGGGTACGCAGGAAAGCAGCCTGGCTGCGCTGCGCAAAGCCAGCGACACGGCGTACTTCAAGGACAAGGATTCCCTCTGGGTCAAGGTGGTCTCCAACGGTGATGGTGCTCGCGGCCCCATCGGCGGCGGCCCTGGCGGCGGAACCAGCGTCCACGTCAGTCGCTAAGCTGATTCCTATGAGCAAGAGCCCCCGTCTCTAGGCCGGGGCTCTGTCCGCTGGAGCGTCGAGTGCTTTAGAGTGGTCGCGGGACAAAACGGGGACACAACGGTCACGGTCACGTTTCGAAACGGAGGGTAGCAATGAGGAAATATTGGGTGGCAGGATTTTTGGCGATCGGGCTCGCGGGGGCGGCAGGCTTGGCTAATGCGAAGGTCAATTGCGACCGAAAGTGCCTGAGCGACAAGCTTGATCAGTTCCTGCACGCGGTCGTCGCCAAAGATCCGTCAAAGGCGAATCTCTGGATCGGCTTCCGGCAGACCCAGAACGCCCAGCTCACCGCGCCGGGCGAGGGGATCTGGAAGACCAATACCGGCATGGGTGCGCTCGAGCGGCGTTATTTCGATCCCGATACGCAGCAGGCCGAGTTTTACGGCACGATGAAGCAGGGCGACTCGCCGGCCATCGTCTCGCTCCGAATGAAGCTCCATGGTGACCAGATCGGCGAGGCGGAATGGCATATCTCGCGCTCGACCGATCCCGACATCATGGGGACCAAGGAACGCACCGTCTTCGACCTCGACAATCTGCTCAAGAACCCGCCGCCGCAACGCGTGGTCCCGAACAACGAACGCCATCCCCGCGACGAGCTGGTCGCGGCGGTCAACAGCTATTTCGACGGCATCACCGCCGGGACGGGCCGCCATGTCCAGGCCAATCCCGGCTGCTACCGGCTCGAGAACGGCGTCGGCGGCCCTCAATGGGCCAATCGACCGGTGCCGAAGGCCGACCAGGATTTCGAGAGCCAGACCGATTGCCGCACTGGCTATGGCGGGCTCGGGATCATCAACGTCACGGGGCGTCGCTATCTCATGGTGGACGAGGAAGCCCAGGTCGTGGTCGCCTCGGCGATCTTCATCCGCGAGCCACTGAATCCCAAGCGCCGCAACTGCTTCATGGAAGTCTTCTTTCTGGACGGCGGGAAGATCAGCAAGGTCTACGCCGCCATGGTCTATGCCGATCCGCTGCTGCCGATGCCCAACTGGCCGCCTTATGACGGCCATTACCCAGTCAGTCAGAACCTCGTTCTGCATCGGTGAGGTTGCTTACCGGCGCGAGTAGGTTCTGCTCGCGCCGGACAGGCCAGGAGATCACGCCCATCCAAACCTTCCCCCATCGAGGGGGAAGGTTTCTAAGGAGCACGACGTCGAATCCTCCCCCTTGATTGGGGAGGCCGATGGCGAACAAGTCCATCTCGGGCGCACGCGACATTCGCGCAGCGAATCGCGCGCGAGGCAGAGAGGGCGCAGCAGCTCGGCACGACTCCTCACATGCACCTTAAGGAAAAGTTGTTCTCAGCAAGCGGTGGAAGGTCCGCGCGCCGATGACGAATCGGCCGATGCGCAGATTCTCACGCGCGAGGCGAGTCGATGGGCCAGTCCCTCGATCCCTTTCCACGTCATGCGATCGAAAGGCGAGTCCGAGAGATGCGGCGCCAGCGCGAGGCATGGCTGCTCCATTCGGTCGGCCTCCAAAAGCGCGGCGCGCCAAAACCGGAAAAAAGCCCCCGGCCTCGAGGCCGGGGGCTTTTGCGCAAACGACAGCTTTCAGCTCACCGGCTGACCTGGAGGCTGGCTCCGCCACTGGGGCCGCTGTCAGCGCCGCTGCCGAGGACGTCACCGCTCGACACGAGCTTGACCCAAAGGGAACCGTCGCCCTTGTAGTACGAGGTGGCACTGGCCCCGCGCAGCGCATCCAGGCTTTTCTCCTGCGTACCCGAGGCTGCGGTAGTGAATCCCGGCAGCTCGAACATCACCCACGAGCCCCTATCCAGCTCGCTCACGCTGAGCGACAGGGACGGCCTTTCGGTGGTGACTTTGATCTCGGTCCCCGCAAGTACGTTGGTTTGTCCGGCGACGCCATAGTCCTTGCCATTGCGGCTCAGAACGATGGGCGGCTGAGCTGATCCACGGGCGCCATCCGCACCGAACCGTCCTCTAACGAAGGCGCCGGCCGGGAAAGCAGGCGCTCCGCCGGGACGGGCTGCTCCGCCGGGACGGGCCGCTCCGCCCGGACGGGCCGCTCCGCCAGGACCACCGGGACCGCCCGGCGCGCCGGAACCGGCACCTGCGCGACGACCGCCGAAGCCGCCGGAACTGCCCGGGCCGCCTGCGCCGCTGGCGGCGGTAATATTCAAGCGCCCGACATCGCCCGTGCACACCGCAGCGTTCCAGGTGGACTTGATCTGACAGGCTTTCGTGTCGATGGCGATTCCGTCGTTTTTGTCGTCGATGAGAACGAAGGAGTCCGGGACGCCGGTGACCGAGCCGTCCAGGTCGTGGAACACCGAGGTCTTATAGCTCCCATTGCCGTAATCGTCGTTGCTCCACTTGTACTCCAGCGGCGGGAAATAGACCGGCTTGGCGTTGATGAACTTCGCGCGCTGTACGGTGTTGTTGGAGCTCATTCCGAAGCTCGTATACAGCAGGTAAGAGATCGCTCCCGTCTTGCGGGTGGCGTTGTCCTGGAAATTCACGAACGTGTCATTGTCCAGTTCATGATGGTAGTCGTAGAACTCGTAGCCGCGGATCGGGAAACCCGGGAGTTTGGGCTCCGGCAAGCTGCGGCCGTAAGCCTTTTCCGCCGGCGTCCTGGGGTTACCGACGTTGTCGGTTTCGCCCACGAACAGCGAGTCGACCACCCGTGACGTATAGGCGGAACGGCCGAAGTTGCCGGACGCGTGCGTGTAGCCGATGGCGTTGTCGGCCATCTTCAGGTTCTCGAACAGGTGCATCTCACCGCGGGCCCAGATGCCGTTATTTCGGTTCTTGTAGGCGGTGAAATCCTCGATGACCGACGCCACTTGAGGGCTGTTCGCGTCAGCGGGATCGGCTTGGGCAATATACCCGCCGACGGCGAAATGGCCATCGGCCCTGGGGCCGCGGTCCATCATGAAACCGTCAAAGTTCGAGTGGGCGACGTTGCCCTCGAACTCCTTGACCTTCGTGCGGCGTGGCCAGGTTGCCTTGCTGATATCCGTGCCTTCGAACGCACCCGTCGGGTGCTCCGGCATGGCGTACCAGAAACCCGTCGCCTCGGACCCCGCGGCCACGTTGTCCCGGTAAATGTTGTTCGGATTCGTGATCCAGAAAGTCGACACCGTGTTGTCGGAAGGGATCAGGATATCCTTGGCGTTCTGCCCGGCCAAATTGAAGTTCTTGCCGTCCGCCGTCGACCCGAACGGAGCAAGGTCGGTCGGGACGCACGGTGCGTCCGGATGGCACTTGGTCAGGATCCCCAGATTGTGAACGAACTCGTTGCCGTGCTCGGCGCCGTCTTCGAGGAAGAAGCAGTGACCGATGTTGTTGTAGGTCACATTGTTCTCGACGCGCACGAAGTTCGTGCCGTGCACGGTCACGCAGCGGCTGTAGGTGTCGTGAATCGCGGAGTTCTCGACGTACTGCCCCTTCGCGTCGCCGACCAGATGCCAGTGGATCGGATACCGCGCCAGATGCAGGTTCTGACCCATGCGATTGAACTCGACGCCGGAGACGTACATTTTGCTGCCGACCATCGCCATCACGTGGCCGCCGAAGAGGGTCTTTTCCGAGTCGGGCGAAGACTGGATAAGAATATTGCGCGTCAGCATGCCGACTTCGCCACGTTCATCCACGCCGAACGTGATCTTGCCGTAATGCATGTAGTCGAGCTTCTCGTCCAGCGTGATCGTATTGCCGTCGATCGCGGAAATGGTCCGCCTCTCTGCCTGATAGGGGTCGTAATCCGTGGACGCGAGGACAATCGCGTCACCGACCCGCCAGCCTGATGCGTTCAGGACGTCTATCGTGTTGCTGCCCGCTTCGGCCGTCTTGGTCAGCTTGGTCCAGGAATTCTCCCGATCCCCGTGCAGGCTCAGGATTCCGCCCAGGAGCATGATCCCGCGGTCACCCATGCCACTGATGTTTTCATCGGGGACGTTATCGGTGAGGGTGATGGTCGCCTTGCGCGTGTGGGGGTGGGTTTCGCTGCCGATGTCCAGCTCCCCGTGTATCAAGACCCACTCTGTGGTCAGCTCGAGGTCGGCATTGTCTGAAAAGCTGAGTCTGCCGTCGATCGTCAAACCGTGCAGCGGCGGCGGGCTGACGTTGAGGACCACGTTCATATCCCGCCCGATGGTGACCTTATCGCCTTCGCCCGGCACTTTCCCGGAGGGCCAGGTGGCAGGATTGGACCAGAGCGAAGCACCGGCCTGCGAAGAGATTGCTTGCTGAGCCTCGACATCAGCGCTTACGCCGAGGAGGAAAAGAGCGGGAAACAGCAATGCAAAAAGGAACGAGCGATATTGTTTTCTCATGGCATCAATCCCCGGGACTCGAAGATAGCCCCCCTATTTGAAGGCCAAAGAATAGCGCGATTCTCCTAATCGTGGCATATATCGGGCGAGCGATCGAGGAGCAACAGGCTGGCGGCCGAGCCGGCGGGCGGCTGCGCCATGCGGTCGCCCGCATCCGTCTCGAGATGAGACCTGTGGATGGGTCCTATGTACCGTCCAGGGGGGCGCGCTCACTCCGCCCGCGCGGACTCGAGAGCGACCGCGCAGGCGGGCGAGACGCCGGTCTCAGGCGTCGGGCTTCATCTGCCAGGCCGAGCACCAGCCCTTCGAGGACACGAGCTTGCCCGGAAACAGATTGCAGGGCCGCCAGGCGGCGCCGGCGTCGCCCTGGAGCTGGACGCAGTTGGCGCAGTGCTGGCCTTCCGTATAGCGCACGGCCATCGGATTCGACTTGTCGACTTTCGTGGCGTCTTCGACGTAATAAATCGCCTTGGCCGTGGGGTCGTCGGACGTCACGTGCGGCAGGTCGCCCTGAGCGCGGGCGACGCCCTCGATGACGACGTAGCCGATAGGAAAGGCGATGGCGGCGTTACGCAGAAAGACGCGTCGATTAAGTCTGCTCCGGTGCATGAGTCGGCTCCTTGTGAGTTCGTCAGGACGTATCGTAAACGGGAGTTCGCCGATTTCCGCTGAATTCTACCCGAAGCGGCGCCCCGCGAGTCGCCAGGGCCCCGCCGGGTTCCCCCGTGCGCGGGCGCTTCCGAAGCCGGAGCCGGGAACGGTCTCTGCCAGGCAGGAAGCGGCCTCTCGCGCTAGCGGCTGGACGAGTATCCTTCGGGCGGCGGGCCGAGCTGCAAGTCGATTCGAGAGATGAGCCGGTGGGTTCAGCTACCGAGAAATGTCGCAGATCCTCGGCCTCAGCGAAAGTAATGTCGGGGTCAAGATCAACCGCATCAAGGCGGCGCTCGCCGCCCAGCTCGTGGGCAGCGGCTTGCCGAACTGCTCGCAGTTCTCGACTCGAGCGAGTGATTCGAGAGCGACGCCTCCGGCGACCCTATCGGCGGCGCGCGTCCGACGCGTCGCGTGACCACATCGAGGCGCTCTCGCGGAAAGCGCTCGCGCCGACTCGCCCGCGGCCGCCGGCGGCGATCGTTCCGGCCGTCGGCTGCGCACATCGCCCGCCGCCGCGAGTTGTAGTAGCGTAGGCGTCGCAAAGACGGCTCCCGGGAAACAACGCTCGTGACGGAAGTCCAGCCGACCCCCGCCGCGCTTGGTGCATGGCACCACCTCTCGCCCGCCGAGCGCGAGGACTTCTTCGCGGCCATCGCGCGCCACCGGCGCGATTCCTGGCGCGTCACGGCCGCCTGCGGCGCGGCAGTGCTCACCTTCGCGGCCGTGGTCGCTCTTCTGATGGCGCCGCTGCTCTATTGTCTCGTCGGCCTCGCCTTCGACGTCGTCAATCTCGTCGTCTCGACGCCCGACGCTATGGGCTGGATGGGCCGCTCGCTCGACCCCGTGTTTTCCGGGCACGCCACGGCCGGCGCGCTCCTTCGCGTCGGCGCGGTCGCCGCCTTCCCGGGGCTTGCGCTCATGGGCGCGGCGACGCTGGGGCTGCGGCATGTTTGGCTGACCTCCCCGCTCTTCGACTCCGGAGACGTTCCGGGCCGCGCGCCGGATAGGAGCAGGGTTTCAGAAGCGCGGCTCGCAAACGTCGTCGAGGAGATGGCCATCGCCGCCGGCATCCCCGCGCCGCGCGTCCTCGTCGTTGCGGGCGGCGCCAATGCGGCGGCCTTCGGCCGCGACGAATCTCACGTGACGATTCTCGCCGGCGAGGCCCTCGCCTCGAGCGTCGATCGAGAACAGCTCCAGGGCATGATTGCTCACCTCGTCGGCTCTATCGCGGACGGCGACATGACGATCGGTCTCAGGGTCAGCACGACGCTGGGACTGTTCGGGCTCATGACGCGACTGGGCGGCTCGTTCAGCGATCGCCGCGCCTTCCGCGAGGCGGGGAAGCTGTGGCGGCTGCTCGTCGCGCCGACCTCTGAGGCGACGGCCCGGTTCCTCGCCGAGTTTGCCGACCCCTTCCATGACGACGCAGGCGACGCCGCGGCCGCCACGTCCGCCGAGGGCGAGAGTCTGACGTGGCGGGAGTGGGCCCTGATGCCGCTAATGGGGCCGATCGTCCTGACGGGCTTCTTGAGCGGCATGGTGAGCCAGTTCCTGCTCCTGCCGCTCATCGCGGTGGCCTGGCGTCAGCGCAAGTACATGGCGGATGCGACGGCCGTCCGGCTCACGCGCGACCCCGATGGGCTCGCGCACGCGCTCGAGGCCGTGGCCGAAAGTCCGAAGGGCATCGTTTCGTGGACCGCGCATCTCGCTGTCGCGCCCGACTCCGGCGCGCGCGAAGGGCTCGTGGCTCAATCCTTCGTGCCGATTTTTCCGGCGGCGGAGAGGCGGATCAAAGCGCTGGCCAAGATGGGGGCGAACGTCGATCCGCGGCCGCAGCAAACCATCCCCTGGCCGCTCTTGACGGTGGGCATCGCGCTGCTCGCGATCCTCGGCGGTCTCATGGCCGTCGCCGCTTACCTCCTCGTGCTCGCCTCGGCCGCCCTGTCGGGCCTCTTCACCGTTCTACCCGCGGCGATTCTGCATGCGTTGCTGCGCTGGATCGCAAGTTAGCGCCGACGAAACGTTGCCGGCGGACGCGCAGGAGTCCGGCGGCAGGAGCCCTGCCGAGGCGCAGCGCCTGCGCGACCTTGCGCTCCTGCGTCGCGTCCGCGACCGAATAGACCGCGAGTATCCGCAACCGTTGGACGTCGAGGCGCTCGCCCGGGGCGTGAACATGTCGGCCGGGCACCTCAGCCGCCAGTTCCGGCTTGCCTACGGCGAGTCACCTTACAGCTACCTCATGACGCGCCGCATCGAGCGAGCGATGGCGCTGTTACGTCGCGGCGATCTCAGTGTCACCGAGGTCTGCTTCGAGGTCGGCTACTCGTCGCTCGGCACCTTCAGTTCACGCTTCACCGAACTGGTCGGTGTGTCACCCAGCGTCTATCATCGGGAGATGGAGGGCGTGACGACGAGCTTGCCGCCGTGCATCCTGAAGCAGGCAGCCAGACCGGTCAGGAATCGAGAAGCGCCGGCCCTCGCTCGCTCCTAAGATAGTTCCGGTAGCGAACTTCATTCAAAGGAGCAGTGACCATGGACCTCACCATTCACTCCAGCGCCCTCCCAGCGGACGACCCGGAGGCCTCCCTGGCATTTTATCGCGACGTCCTCGGCTTCGAGGTCCGACTGGACGTAGGAAAGGGCAAGATGCGCTGGATCACCGTCGGCCCTCCCGGGCAGCCTGATACCTCGATCCTGCTGGCGCCACCGGCTGCCAACCCTGGCCTAACCGACGACGAGCGCCGCACCATCGCCGAGATGATGGCGAAGGGCACCTACGGCTGGATCCTCCTGGCTACCAAAGACCTCGATAGCGTCTTCGAACGACTCCAGGCCAGCGATGCCGAGATTGTTCAGGAGCCCGTCGATCAGCCATATGGGGTGCGCGACTGCGCTATCCGGGATCCAGCGGGCAACATGATCCGCATCCAGGAGCGGCGCTAGTTGTCGGCTTTGTGAGCAACGGGTCGCCAACGCGACAGCTCTCGCCGACATCATTGTGCCGCGTGCCCTCGCCTAGAGTTCGCGCTGCATGGGCTTACGGAGCGGCGATCACCCGCCGTTCCTCCCGTTTGTTGCGCGGGCCTCCCGATTGATGCGCGGGCTGCCGCCAATACCTGGTATCCGGGTTTCCTATTTCTGTCGCGGCCGCCCCGAAGGCAATATCCGATCCTGGCCAACGAATCGGCGTCACGCTGGATTCGACAGGGCTCGTTCCGATGGGGGGAGAACGCGATGCGCTCGGCGAAGGCTGCTCGCCGCTCGTTGGCTCAGCACGCTGCGGCGATCGGCGCGTATGTCGGCTTCGTCGAGACGGCGGATTGCCGCGTCGATCGCGGGGACGAGCCGATCGTGCTCGGCGATACGAAATGAAATTCGAACGTCGTTGGCGATCGACCGCCGCCGGTGTGGCATTCGGATCGTTGGCGCTCGCTTCGAGCTTGTGCGCGCAAGAGCCGTCGCTGCCGATGGGCCGTACCATAGGCCCCGCTTGCACGCGCAGTGTTGCTCTGCCCGCAGCCACGCCCGGCGCGCCGCAGTTGCCGCCGCTGCCGAAAGGCACCGGCGTGCCCGCGGAGGCGACGAAGCTCGTGAAGGTTCGCGACGACGTATACGCGATCGTCAACGCTAAGAACACGGTGATACCGGACATTCTGCTCTACGGCGGCAACGTCGCCGTGTACCTCACGGCCGAGGGCGTCGTGCTCGTTGATTCGAAGAACGAGCGCATGCACGACGACCTCGTCGCGAAAGTGCGCTCCCTCACGGACGCACCGATCGCGTACGTCGTACTGACCCACCATCATGCCGATCACAGCGCTGGCGCCGCTGGGCTACGAGCGCTCGGCGCAACGGTGATCACGTCGACCGCCGACCGCAGACGCATGGCCGCCGCGGGCGATTCGGTGCTGCCGCAGATCGGTTACGAGGGGCACGCCGAGCTCGTGCTCGGCGGCAAGCGCGTGGAGTTGCTCGAGTTCTGCGGTCACACGAGCGGAGACACGGTCGTCTATCTGCCCGATGCGCGCGTCGTGATCAGCGGCGATCTCGTAACTACGCCCGACTCGATTCCGCAGGTCACGAACTACCGCGACGGCGGCAGCTGGACCGACATGATCCGAAGCCTCGATGCGCTCGCCGAGCTCGACTTCGATTTCATGATCCCGGGTCACGGCCCGGTTCTGACCAAGCAGCAGTTCCTCGACCATCGCGACAAGATGGCGGCGCTGCGGGCGCGTGCGGAGCAGCTCGTGCGCGCTCACAAGTCGGAGCAGGAGATCGCGCAGGTGCTCGCCGCGGAATTCCATTGGGGAGGCCCGGGCCCGGCCGCGGGGAACGTAGCGGGCATGATCGAGGAATTCCGCTGACGGAGCGCGCATATCGAGACGTTCTCGGGAATGCGTGGGGAGGGCCGCAGCGGCGGGGGAGAAGCGCGAATAGATCAACAGCGCATTCAAGTGCGCCGGGAGGGGAGTGTGCATAGTATCCAGTTTCCTGGCCGCGCCATCGTAGCGTGCGGCGCCCTAGTCTCGACTTTGCAGGCGCCGGCGTTCGCGGCCGGAGCCGACGACGGCGCGCTCGAAGAAATCACCGTGACGGCAACCCGGCAGAGCAGCACCGTCAATCGCGTTGCACTGGCCGTGACGGCCGAGACGCAGCGGGATCTGGACCAGCGGGGCGTGCAGACCATTGCGGATCTCCAGACCCTGGTGCCTGGACTGAGACTGTCCGGCCGCGAAGCATCCGGCAATGCGACCGTCGCCATCCGCGGCATTCGACAGCAAAGCGCGACGGCTGCGACTACCGGTTTCTATCTGGATGAAACCCCGCTGCAGAAGCGTTCCGCGGGCGGCTTTGCCTCGCAGAACGGGACGCCGGTGCCGCCGCTGTTCGATCTGCAACGCATCGAAGTGCTGCGCGGACCGCAGGGCACCCTGTTCGGCAGCGGTTCGGAAGGCGGCACGATCCGCTACATCCAGACGGCGCCGAGCCTCACCGACTACTCGTCGTACGGCCGTGCACAAATGCTTTCCACTGAGGGCGGCGACTCGGGGTACGAGGCCGGCTTCGCCATCGGTGGGCCGATCGTCAAGGATAGGCTCGGTTTCCGTGCCAGCCTGTTCCGCCGCGACACCGGCGGGTACATCGACCTCACCGACTACCGGGACGGCAGCATTTACGAAAGGAATTCCAATGAGGGCCATGTGGCTGCCTTCCGCGGGGCGCTCACGTGGGCGCCCTCCGACAACACCAAGCTGACGGTCTCGTACCTGAAGTCACGGGACGAAACGGACAATCTGACGAGCTCGTACAACTTGTCAGAGCCGGGGCAGCTTCAGGTCGGTGCGCTTTGCTTCAACATTCCGTACATCTTGCACCAGCCGGTTGCAGCACGTGCGTTTCTGGTCCCGCCCGCTGTGCTGCCGCCGAACCCGGGCTGCAATGCCAACACGGGCGCCTATGTGGCTCCGGGGTATACGGTTGGACCCTTCGATCTCGATCGCTTCCAGTCGCTCGCTTTCGGTCCGACGCCCACCCGCACCGATATCGAAATCGCCAGCGCAGACTTCCAGTGGGATATCAATGACAACCTCGAGCTCACGTACATCGCTTCGTCTACCTATGACCTGAATCGCGGCCAGAGCCCGCAGAATTTCCCGGCCACGTTGTTCGTCTACCCGGGCACTGCGCAGATCGTCACGCCAGGCGAGCCGACGGTGCAGGTTCCCACCGGGTCCGGATTCAATCCGAACATCGTCACGGTTCCCAACGGGTTGGGTCTAGGCGCGCTGATCGAAACGAACACCAGGAACAAGCGCCGCGCGACTTCGCACGAGTTCCGCCTGACGTCCTCGGCGGATAAGCGTGTCAGCTACGTCGTGGGCGCATACTTCGCCGATACAAACGCCGACGTCCGGCAGATCGCAGAAACCACGAATGAGGCGTTCCTGGAACTATCGGGCATGACGATCGAACAGCGGTATGGCGTACCTTTCAACGGCTTCTTCGCCAACATCTACGAATCTGATGAAGACACCGAGACAGCCCTGTTCGGGGACGTCACCGCACGCCTCACCGACCACTGGCGCGCCAGCGGAGGCATTCGCGTCACGCACGTCAAAACGCAGTTCGAGCAATTCAACTTCGGCCCGAACGGCGGCACCTCGGATCCCTCGCAGGCGTTGGTCACGGGGCAGATCTCCGAGACACCGGTAACGCCCAAGGTGTCGGTGCAATACTTCTTCAATTCGGACGATCTGCTTTACGTCACTGCAGCCCAGGGATTTCGCGCCGGCGGTGTGAACCAAGTGCTCACTTCGGCGGCCCAAGGCTCCTTAGCCCAGTACGATCTCACCACTGCGGTGCTGCCGAGGACCTATGACTCGGATACGGTCTGGAGTTACGAGCTCGGCGGCAAGGTCCGTCTGCTCGACGGCCGGGCCCAGATCAACACGGCCGTCTACGATCTCGAATGGAAAGATGTTCAGACATTCTTGTTCCTGGGCGACGGCGCCGTCTTCAATGTGCCCAAGGCGCGCAGCCGCGGTATCGAGATCGAAGGGGAGTTCCGTCCGATCCCGCTGCTCACGATCAATGCCGCCCTCAGCCACACCAAGGCGGAGTACCGCTCTTCCCTGGTCATTCCTGGCGGGCCCGCCACGCGCGGCGGCGATTTGGTCATTGCGAGCGCGGGGCAGGAATTTGCCCAGCCGCCAAGAACACTGGACCTCGGCGCACGCTTCGACTTTTCACTTGGCTCCACGCCGGCCTATGCGCGCATCGACTATCTCTGGCAGGACGGCTATGCAACCGTCGCGCGCAGCAGTGGGGCCTATTCCCCGGATTCCAGCGACGTTCCGGCACAGAAGAGTATCAACCTGCGCTTCGGATTCGAGCCCGGGGCATTCGACGTGAATCTGTTCGCCCTAAACGTAACGGACGAGAAGCAAGGGCAGCGCTTCGGTGGCCGGTCTCAGTGCACCAACGCCGACTGCTCCACGTATAACAGCTACACCTATGGGGTTACGGTAGCAGCGCCGATACCGCGGCAAATCGGCGTCCAGCTCGCCTACCGGCGCTGAGAAAGGACGTTCGCGCCGCTGCGAATGGCCGCGGGGCCCGGGACCACTGAGGCCCGGACAGCGTTTTCGGTTCCGCCGATGACTTCGCGCACGTACGAGAACGTCACGCCTCGGCTCGGCTCGATCTCTCCTGTCTTGAGCGCCCGGCGGGGCCCGGGTGTATAGTCGCGATTGACCACCGGGGTCCTACCGCCGGCAAGAACAACTAGGGAATCGGCAGACGGACCGGGTGCGTGGCCGGCGTTGGGACGACAAGTTCCGCGCCGCCTCCAAGAGATTCGGAGTGACGCATCGTGAACAAGGTCATTTTCCTCTTGTGGGCGGGTACCTTTGCCATGACCTGCAGCGCCGCACCAACCGACGACCCTGGCACTGCGACCTACCGAGCGATCGTGAACGACGCGATCAAACAGATCAGCGCTCTCACGGGTGTGACGCTCACGCTCCCAACGGTGGTGACTCTCGAGAAGGCCCCGTTGGTGAACAAGAAATATGGACCGGTCTGGGCCGAAGGCGTGGTCTGGCTAACGAATGGTAAGACATGGGATCCAGACGGTACATGTGCGATCAAAGTCTTTCCGATCCTGCAGCAGAGCGTCGATATGACGAACGCCAAGATGATCATAAGCCACGAGGTATTCCACTGTTTTCAGGACCAGGCCCTCGGCTCGTACAACGCCTGGAAGGGGGTGCCCGCGTGGCTCAGCGAAGGCGAGGCGATGTTCGTCGGCGAGTCGCTCGCCTCGTCCAACAATCCGAAGTCCAAGGAGTTTTGGAAAAACTACGTCGATTACCCGAACAAGCATTTGTTCGACCGCGACTACGACGCAGTGGGCTTCTACGCTCACCTTCAGGACGTCGGGATCAACGTTTGGAAGCTTCTGCTGCCGATGGTCACCGAGGACAGCATCACGGCGTATCACACCGCGACGAACCAGAACCCCAAGGAATTCCTGACGACATGGGCGGCGAGTTGGTTCCGTGAGGGTCCGAATAAGGAGTGGGAAATTCAGGGGCCCGGGCCGGTGCCGCCCGATAGTCCTTCGTCCCAGCTCGACGCCGTCGGCAATGGGCAGTCGGTGAGCGTGATGGCCAACCCCTGGGAGAACACGCTCGAGCGGGTCACTACCGAGGGCGCTGACATCGTGACGCTCACCCCCGTCGCCGGTTGGGCCGGCTTGACCGACGTAAACAATCAGCTCGACGTGAAGCTATATGGCCAACCCGTCGATGTCTGCACAAAAGTCGGCGGTTGTGCGTGCCCGGAGGGCACGACCGGATCACCTCCGACACTCGACGCGATCGGGCCGTTGAAGCTCGGCGTAACCGGCGGCGAGAGTGGCGCGGACATCACAGTCAGCGGCCACTCCTTGGACGAGTACTGCAAGAAGAGCCCGCAACAGAGTGCGAATTCCGACAGCGCATGCTCCTACCTTGATGCCGCGACAATCAGCAAGATCACGGGGCTGAACATCACGAAAGTGAAGGACAATGGCGACTCTTGCGTATATGTGGATCCGACGGCACCGCTGAATGCGGTCGTGCAGATGTTCAGCCAGGCGTTGAGCCAGGCGTTCAGCGGCGCGAGTCCATTTCGGCTTCGGGGCGCCCCAAACGGTTTCTCTCAGCCGCCGACCGGAGCGGGTGTGATCGTGCGGTTGCCGAGCGGCGCCGGCGACCTGACGAAGGTCAGCGTCCACGACTACGCTCAGGGGCTCCTTGCGCGGGTCCCGGCAGGGGCGTGCGGATCCCTCCAGGATGTGAGCGGGCTCAATGCCGCTTCGGTCGTTTGCCTAAGCGGACAAATCGGCCACGGCGGCGTGGTTCGCAACGGCAAAGTCGTTCATATAATGTATCTTGCGCCGGGGAACGCGACGAACGACGTCATGGGCCAGCTGCTCGCCGCAGCCGCTCAGAAGATGTAGTCGATAAGGGGAGCGCTGTGTGAATACCGCCGCGACCTTCCCACGCTGCGGACGCGGACATTGAGGCGCCGCCCGCTGGGCACCCTCTCCGGCTTCGCGCTGCTCGGAGTCATGCTCTTGGCAGTTTACTTTGCGCTCACGCCGTGGGCGCTGCACATGGGAGGCCGGTACACGCCGCTTGCCCAGTGGAACGGGTACGGCCGGCTCGTAGCCAGCAACGGCGGCAAGTACATCCTTTACACGCACCTGCAAGGCGGCATGCACGGCGCCGGCGGCATGAGGCGAACGGGAGGCTCCAGCTTCGGCAGTGGCTACGACACGCTGGACGGCACGGCGAGGCTGTGCACCGAATCGGGTGTGACGCGTACATTCGCACTCAGGGGAAGAGTCGACGGCTGGTGGACGACGGACAACGCGGCCACCCGGATCCGCCTTACCGGCGGCGCGCCGACGAAGCTTCCGCCCGGCTGGGTGGTCGCGCTGCGGGGAGCCTGGCGCGGGCCAGCGCTGGAGCTGAGTAGTCCCGACAACTCGTTCACCGAGGTCTTCACGCCGCGCGGCGATATCCGGCACACGACCTCGACGGCCGACGCCGGGACAGCCACGGTTACGCTGCGCTCCGGGTCCGCCGCGGACTTTGAGACGGCCTGCCGCGCGCTCCGAAGGTAAACGCAGTCCGAGGTAATTCTTCATTCTCTATCACGAGCGGCTCTCGAACCTCTCGTTCCCGGTGCCGGCGGGCGTCGAGGAGCGCACAAAACCTACGCGGAGGATTGAACGATGCGTTTCGAGGTCGACCTGCATGACTGCGAGATGACCGGCGAGCTGCCGAGGGACATCGATGGCGGTCTCTATCGGATGCACCTCGACTGGCTGTATCCGCCTCTCTTCGAGGACGACACCATTTTCGGCGCGGACGGCTACATCAGTGTGTTCAGGCTGAAGGGCGGGCGGGCCCATTACCGGGGGCGCTACGTGCAGACGGAGCGGTATCGGAATCAGATCGAGGCAGGCCGGCAGCTCTACGGCTATTACCGCAACCCATACACAGACGACCCGAAGGTGCGCGACGTTGCGAACCCGAATCGGCGGACCGCGGCGAACACGACGCCGGTGATCCTTGGCGGCAGGCTCTTCGCAACGAAAGAGGATGGGCTGCCCTACGAGATCGACCCGAACACCCTGGCAACGCGCGGTCCGACGGATTTCGGGGGCGTCTGGAAGAGCCAGACGTTCACCGCGCATCCGAAGCGCGACCCCTCGACGGGGGAGACCTTCGGATTCGGCTACGAGGCGACCGGCCTCTGTTCACGCGACGTGTTCGTCTGCCGCTTCGACCGCGCGGGCAATATCACGAAGCAGTGGCGCTTCGAAGCGCCGCATACGAGCGCCCTGCATGACATGTGGCTCACGGGCGAGCACATCGTGATCCCGGGCAGCGGTTTCGTGACGGACCCCGAACGGCTCAAAGCCGGCGGGAAGCACTGGGCATGGGATACGTCGAAGCCGTCGTGGCACGCCGTGATCCCGCGGGACGGCGGCAGTGAAGACATCCGCTTCGTCTTCGGCCCCGAGCGCAGCATCGTGCATACCGCGAACGCGCGCACGGAGGGCAATCGCATCGTGCTCGAGGCGCCCGTCTCGAATGGCAACCCGTGGCCCTTCTTTCCCGATACGCGCGGGGCGTCGTACAAGCCGTCACCGAACACCTTTCGGCGCATCACGCTCGATCTCGGCACGCATGACGGCTCGGTCGAGGAAGAGGAGCTGTTCACGACGTTGATATCGAGCTTCACGCGCATCGACGACCGCTACCTCACCCTGCCGTATCGTTACGTATTCGTGCAGTACGCGGACGCGCGCTTCGACAATGGTGACGTGCTCGGCCGAACCGACGGCAACTGCATTGGCCGCTTCGACACGCATACGGGCGAGCTGAGGCCGTTTTTCCCCGGCCCCGGACGCGCCGTACACGAGCCCGTGTTCGTCCCACGAAGCGGGTCCGACACAGAAGGCGATGGCTATCTGCTCGCGGTCGCGGATAACGTTCCCCGGGCCACGACCGAGCTCTATGTCATCGAGGCGACCACGATGCAGGAGTCGGCTCGCATCGTGCTGCCGTTCAGATCGAGCCCTCAGGTGCACGGCGCATGGGCGAGCGGCGGAGTCCTGCCGCTGACCTGAACCTTCCTACCCAGCTTTCGGTAGAAATCGTCGCTCGTTCGTGAGCCGGGCGTACGCCGATGGCGTCATTCGCAAACGACGTGGACACGCGGTAGTCCGGCGCTGATCGCACCACCGACGAGCGGCGCTTCAAATGGTTACAGCTGCTCCGCCGCGCGGTGCCGAGGACGCGAATCCGGTTCGGCGGCTGGCGCGAATACAATAGGGAGACGAACCCGTCCCGGAGGCTGTACCAATCGTTGCGAACCCCTGGCGGCGCGCCGCTCTGGCCGGAGCCATCCTCGCTCTGGCGCTCGCGGGCGTCGTGTTGTACCGCGCCTGGGCCGGGCCCGTCGTGCCGGCGTATCGCGTCGAGTCGCAGCCGCTTGTCCAGACCGTCGTCGCCACGGGGCGCGTCGTGGCGGCGTCGACGGCCGCGGTCGGCAGCGAGATTACAGGCGTGGTGCTCCAGCGGCTCGTCAAGGAAGGCGACGAGGTCGCCCCGGGCGAGGTGCTGGCCGTTCTGAGGGCCGACGATCTCGAGGCGCAGGTGCGCGAGGCCAAGGCCGCGTTGGACGATCTCGTGCATACGCAGCGTCCGCAGGCACAGGTGCGGCTGCGGGAGGCCGAAGCGACGCTGGCGCAGGCTCAGCGCGAGACGACACGTCGGCGGGAGCTTTTTGCGCGCAAGCTGCTCTCACGCGAGGCCGTCGAGCAGGCCGAGCAGGCGGAAACGGTGGCCGCGGCGAGCGTAGGTACCGCGAGGCTCACCGCGGCCGGGCTCGCGCCGGGCGGCTCGGAAGAGGCAACGCTGCGGGCGCGTCTCGCCGCCGCGGAGGCGGCCTTCGCCAAGACGCGCGTGCGTTCGCAGATCGCCGGTAAAGTGCTGACCCGCAATGCCGAGCCCGGCGACGTCGTCCAGCCCGGACAAGTATTGTTCACGATCGCCCGCAGCGGCCGTACCGAGCTGCTGGTGCCGGTCGACGAAAAGAACTTGGGTGCGCTCGCGCTCGGCCAGCAGGCGCGGTGCGTTGCCGATGCCTATCCGGATCGCGTCTTCGACGCCGTCGTGACGCTGATCGCGCCGCGCGTCGATCCCGACCGCGGGACCGTCGATGTGCGGCTAGCCGTGGCGCCAGCGCCGCCGTTCCTGATTCAGGACATGACGGTCTCGGTCAACATCGAAGCGGCGCGGCGGGAGCGCGCGGTCGCGGTGCCGAACGACGCGGTGGCCGACAGGCAGGGGCACAAGGCGCGAGTGTATGCCGTACGCGACGGCCGCGTGGCGGCCGTGCCGGTGACCCTCGGGCTCGAGGGCCTCGGCATGAGCGAGGTCACGCAGGGCCTTCGTGCAGGGGATGTCGTGCTCCGCGATCCGGATGCGACGAGAGTTGGCAGGCGGGTGCGCGCTGCCGTCGAGCCGGCTGGCTCTGCCGCCGCCTATGGCGACGACCGAAACCGAGGAAATCGGGCGGACGCCGACCGCAACGCGCCCCCGGCCGGCTTCGAGTAATCGCGATGTGGGTCGAGTGGACGATTGCGCTGAAGTTTCTGCGCGAGCGGCACATGCAGACGGCGCTGATCCTCGTCGGCATCGCCGTCGGCGTCGCCGTGATCGTGTTCCTGACGGCGCTCATTTCCGGTTTGCAGGAGAACACGATCGAGCGCACGCTCGGAACGCAGGCGCACATCCGCGTGCAGCCGCTGGAGGAGGCCAACCGCGTGGTGCCGGCGGCGCCCGGCACGCTGCAACTCGTCCTCGAGGACGAACGCGCCCAGCGCCTGCGCTCGATCAACAGTTGGCAGCAGGTGCGGGACGAGCTCGATGGGCTGGCGCGCGTGACGGCCGTCTCGCCCGTGGCCTCGGGCCCGGCATTCGCGCGGCGCGGGGTGGCGCGCGAGTCGGCAGCCTTGCTCGGCATCGATGTGCCGCGGTATGAGCGCATCATTCCGCTCGGCCGCTATATGGTCGCAGGGCGTCTCAAGGTCGGTGCGGGCGACGCCGTCATCGGTTCGCTGCTCGCGAAGAATCTCGGGTTGCGCGTCGGCGATAAGATGCGCCTCGAGTCGGGCCAGTCCGGGGCGGCGATCGTCACGGTGGCAGGCATTTTCGAGCTCGGCGTGCGCGAAGTCGATTCGCGCAATGTCTACGTCGATCTAAAACAGGCGCAGTCATTGCTGGGTCTGCCGGGCGGCGTCACGGTCATCGACGTGACCGTGGACGACATCTTCTCAGCCGATCGCGTCGCCAGGCGCATAGGGCGGCTCACGGGACTGAAGTCCGAGAGCTGGATGCAGACGAACTCGCAGCTGTTGAACGCGCTGAGCGCACAGAGCCTCTCGACGAATCTCATCAGCCTGTTCGTCGGGCTATCGGTCGCGCTCGGGATCGCGAGCGTGCTGTCGGTCAGCGTCGTGCAGCGCACGCGTGAGATCGGCATCCTGCGGGCAATGGGGACGACACGCGGGCAAATGCTAGGCGTCTTTCTGCTCCAGGGCGCCGTGCTCGGCCTCGTTGGCTCGGGTGTCGGCGCACTGGTTGGCTTCGGCATGGTCTGGGTCTTCAACACCTTTGGGCCGGGGTTGTTCGTCGTCCCGCTGCCGCCGGCGCTCGTGCCGACAGCCATGCTCGTTGCCTGCGCGACGGGCCTGCTCGCCGCGGCCGTTCCGGCCCGGCGCGCTGCACGGCTCGATCCCGTCGAGGCCATCCGCAATGTCTGAGCCGGAACCCGAAGTCCTGCGGCTCACCCGCCTGCGCAAGTCCTACAACGTCGGCCGGCCCACCGAGGTCGAAGTGTTGCACGGCATCGATTTCGCTCTCGCCCGCAAGGACTTCGCGGCGCTCGTCGGCCCCTCGGGATCCGGCAAGAGCACCCTGCTCAACGTCATCGGCTTGCTCGATGTCCCGACCGCTGGTGAGCTCTACCTCGTGGGGCGAGCGACGCGCGGGCTCGACGACGCATCCCGGACCGCCCTGCGGGCGGCGGCCATCGGTTTTGTGTTTCAGTTCCATCATCTGATTCCGGCCTTTTCGGCGCTGGAGAACGTGCTCATGCCTTCGATGCTTACGCAGGGACGGCCCGCAACCGAGACCTTGGCGCAGGGCAGGGCACTGCTCGCGGAGGTCGGCCTCGAGGCCTTCGCCGATCGCAAGCCCGGCGAGCTCTCCGGCGGCCAGCAGCAGCGCGTAGCCATCGCCCGTGCACTGCTGCTGCGCCCGCCTCTGCTGCTCGCCGACGAGCCGACGGGTAACCTCGACTCGCACACGGCGGCCGGGGTGTTCGCGCTATTTCGCCGCTTCAACGAAGAGTATGGGTGTGCCGTGCTGCTCGTGACGCACGACGCACGGCTCGCGGCGAACTGCGATCGGACCATCGAGCTCGTGGACGGCCGCATCGTGGGCGATGCGCGGCTCGGGCGCCGCGACGCGGACTAGCGTCTACCAGCCCGCGAGCTTCGAGGACCTCACGTCCCCCGCGACCGTGGGCGAAGCTCGGCCGTTCTTTCGGGCCCTTCTGCACATACAGTGCCGCGATGCTCGCCTCCGGCGTTGACCAGGTCGTCGCCGCCGAGGGACGACGGCGCTCATGTCGCCCAGCGATTCGATTCCGCCCGTTCGCGGGGTCCAGCTTTAGGCCCTGCACCAGCCCGGACGATGTACGATACGTTACCAGATCGCAAAACAGGGGCACCGTCGTGAGAGCAACCGCGATACTGCTAACCGTCCTCGCCGTCGTCGCAGCCGGATCGGCATCCGCCCAGCCTCCACCTCAGCCGAAACCGCCGGCATGTACTCCGGCCCCCGACGTCGTCTGCGGCCAGCAGTCGCCCGAGGACCTCGTCGCCCTCGGACCCAACTGGGTGGCCGCCTCGGCGTACGAGGGCAGCGGGGGCCTGAGGCTGATCCGCGTCCGCGACCATGAGACTTACACGGCCTACCCGTCCGCGTCGGCCAAGGACCGTCCCGACACGCAAACATACCCCGGATGTCCGGGCCCGCCGGACAAGGGCCGGTTCCTGACGCACGGCTTGTACGTCGCTCCGGCCGCCGGGACAGATTACAAGGTCTTTGCCGTCGGCCACGGCGCACGCGAGGCGATCGAAGTTTTCGATATCGACACGGCGAGCGCGATGCCCGCCGTCACGTGGGTGGGCTGCGTCGTCGCCCCGGACCCCATCGGCTTGAACTCGGTGCGTGGGCTGCCGGATGGCGGCTTCGTGACGACGAACTTTCTGCCGCGCGGCGGCGGCCAGGCCGCCAGGCAGAAGATGATGGCCGGCGAGCCCAACGGCGAGCTCTGGGAATGGCATACGTCGAGCGGGTGGCAGAAGGTGCCCGGCAGCGAAGCGGCCGGCGCGAACGGCGTCGAGCTCTCGGCCGACGGCAAGACGCTCTACATGGCCGAATGGGGCAGCCAGAAGCTGGCACGCCTGTCGCGCGGCGTGACGCCGCCCGCACGCCGCGACGTGCCGCTCGGGTTCCGAGTGGACAACGTGCACTGGGCACGCGACGGCTCGCTCTGGGCCGTGGGCCAAGGCGACGGGAGTTGGAAGGCGGTCAAGATCGATCCGCGGACGCTTGCCGTGCACGAGGTTTTGAGCCGGGCCGACACGAGCGCTTTCGGCGCGGGCACGACCGTGCTCGAGGTAGGAGACGACCTCTGGGTGGGCTCGTTTCGGGCGAACCGCATCGAGATCATACCGGCGCCTTGAGCGGCTCGCGTGCTCGCGCAGCACCGAGCCTCGGACGGTGAGCGCGTGCTCGAGCCAAGCGGCGGCGTCGCCGCGTCGCCCACGACCGCCTCGGCGGAGGGGCACGGGATCTGTCGGGGGCAGTGTAGGCCCACCGAATATGCCGCTTATACTCCTGCGGTCGAGGTAGCGGTGAGCGGGAGCAATGCGCGAGTTCAGAGGCAAGGTCGCCGTGGTCACGGGCGCAGCTTCGGGCATCGGCCTCGCCTGCGCGAAGGCCTTTGCGCGCGAGGGCATGTCCGTTGCGTTGCTCGACGTGCGGGCGGAGCCGCTCGACGCGGCGTGCCGCGAAGTCGAGGCGCTCGGCGCGGAGGCCATTGCGATCAGGGTCAACGTCAGCGACGCCGGCGCAGTGGAGGCCGCGGCACAGCGGATCGAGCGCCGCTTCGGCCAAGTTAACCTGCTCATGAATAACGCCGCGGTCTTCATCCGCGGGCCGCTTATCGAGAATGTCGAGGACGACGTTTGGGAGTGGCTCCTCGGAGTCAACCTTTACGGTGTCGTTCACGGCGTGCGCTCGTTCCTGCCGCGAATGCGGGCCACCGGCGAGGTCGGTCACATCGTCAACACCGCGTCGATCTCGGGCCTCGTCGTCAGGGACCGGCGTAACGGAGTCTATGCCGCGTCGAAGTTCGCGATCGTCGCGGTCTCCGAGGCGCTCGAGCACGAGCTGAAAGGCAGCTCGATCGGCGTTTCAGTCGTGACTCCGGGGCCGGTAAGCAGCGACTTCTACGTCACCTCCGCGCAGCATCGAGGCGGTCTGGGCGGGCCGAACGAGTATGCGACGACGCCGCCGGACACGGCCGCGGGTATGAATCCCGACGAGGTGGCAAGGCGGATCCTGGCCGGAGTCGCCGCCGGACAGTTCTATATCACCACGGATCCGCAGACCCGGGCGCACGTCGAGGAGCGGCACCGGCGGCTCATGTCCGCATACGATTTCATGGAGGAGTGGGAGCGTCGTAAAGACTGAGTCGCTCGAGGGTGCTGAGAGGGCGGCCCCCGCGCACGCCCCGAACGAGTGAGGCGGCGCTAGCCTCGAGGTGAGACCCGGATTCCGATGTGGCGCGCACGTACAAGGTGGCTCCGCCCGCGCGGAAACCCCGGGTGCGGGGCCTCATCGCGTTTGCTACGCTGTCCTCGGCTCGGAGTCAAAAAACTCGATGCATAATGACGTACGCGGGACTATCATCGACCTGCGATACTCACAGTCTCCGGAATGCAAAATGGGGGGCTTATGTTATCGAGCGAGCGTCACGGCCGGCAGCCGACTATGTTGGCATCAGCAATGTGGAGCATCCAATACCACTGCTTGTATCTGCCCAACGCAGGACCGTCCTTGCTGTCACGGCTTCCTCTTCCGGAAGAGATCAGAGGGTCCCTCATTCCGATACGGCTGGCGTCCGCCATTGAGCTCGTGCGAGATGCAACGGACGAACACAGTCGAAGCCGAGGTCGGCGGGCTCTATATATGTTGGCCGCGGCTGGATTCGGAAGCAAGCGGCGAATCGAGCGGATGCGATTGGCCCGGGACCGTTCGTACCGGCAAGAGATAGATGCCGTGATCGCGAGCTTCGAGATGCTTGGCAAGTCATTGAACGTTGATGTGGCTGTACTCGCAGACGTTAAGCCGCAGGAGGCTTCCGAGGTGCTTGACGACCTCGTGAGTTTCACGGAGGGCCAGTGCCAAATCGTCAAGGCGACCTGCAACACCTGCTACGACGCGAAGGAACTGATCACCACGACTGTGGCCACGGCGAAAGTGAACCGCGCGCTCGCGGACATGGCGGCCGCCCTCGACCCGCGCTGTTGGAGCGCGTGCAGCGACTTCTTCCTGGATACATATACCGTCGACAAAAATGCCGCCGCTGGATATCCGAAAAAGAATATTGCCGCCGCTCTTGGGCAGAGTTGGAATGACTTGCTGTATGAACGGGTTCAAGGCGCAGCCGTCACGTATGAGAACTTGCTTAACATCAACTTCAATGTCACTTCCTCTCAGATCCGAATGGACTACAGCTTGAACGAGGCGCTGATGCCCGCAAACGGTTCGCTCGAAATCGATGAGGGGTATCTGCTCGCGGAAAGCCTTCCGGCACAGCCCGGCTGGACGCAGCTGACGATGACGAAGAGCGTGCGATTCGATGACATGAGTAGCGCGGGCGGGCCATGGGATTTCGGTGAGCTGTCGAACTGGCTGGCTCCAGCGGCGCTTGGTTTGTGGCTTCAAGACGCGACGCAATACGGGCCGTGCTGCTCTCCGGAATAGAAGTCTGACGCCAACGACCAGGAAACGAAGTATGCGAGCGCTCACAACTGGCTTTCTCACCGATGCACTCGAATACGTCAGCATCGTAGTGAATAACGCAAGCAACCGCTGGCTGCATGCTCTGGATAAGCTTGAAAGCACGCCGGCTCAATACTCGGCCGAGGACTTGATCGCGGACGTATACGGGACATGGAAGGACATTGTGAGTTGGCCAGTGCTCGGCAACGTAGGAGGGTTCCCCTACAATGCGTTTGTTCAAATCGATGGTTGGCATGGCGTAAAGAAGGCCAACCCTGTTCCGAAGATGCTGACACCGGCGCCAATCAGCGACGCGCTCACCCCGGTCCCAGGACCGCCGGACCCCATCAAAATTACGGAGCTCACACGTATCGGCTCGAGCGGAAACGTGTTTCCTGCGGCGAACGTGGTGCTCAACGACACGGGTTTTTCTGTCACGGTCGAGCTCCAGAATCTCAACGCGTTGGCCGCGAATCCGCCTTCCAACGGGCATTATTTCGGGCTGCTGTACCAAAAGGACAATATCCTGGCGCATGTGCATGTCCTCGTGAACGTGACAGGCTCTTGATTGCGGAGCCGTATCGTTACCTCGGGACCGCGTCGCCTTGGTCGTTGACTCGCTATAACGGTCCCCGGGCTGTGCTACAGTTTCCCTAAGCCTTCTCCACGTTTTCTCGCCATGGCTGCCGAAATCAAATCGTGGCTCGAAGCGCTGGGCCTGGGGCAGTACTCGGGCGCTTTCTCCGAGCACCACATCGACTTGGCGCTCCTTCGGGAGCTCACGAGCGACGATCTCAAGGAGCTCGGCGTTGCGTTGGGGGATCGCAAGCGTTTGCTGAACGCCGTGGCGGGCCTGCCACAGCGTCTGCCGGCAGACACGCTCGGCGGTAAGCGTGAGGTCGAGTCGACGCAGGTCGCAGCGGGCCTCGCCGGGGCTGAACGCCGTCAGCTAACGGTCATGTTCTGTGACCTCGTGGGCTCGACGGCATTGTCGGTACGCTTCGACCCCGAAGACATGCGCGAGATCATCGGGGCGTTCCAGGTTGCCTGCAAGAACGTCCTCGATCGATACTCCGGCTACATTGCGCGATTCATGGGCGACGGCCTGCTCGCGTATTTCGGCTACCCTCGTGCGCACGAGATCGATCCGGAACGCGCTGTGCGAGCGGGCCTCGAGATTGCCGAAGCCGTCCCACGGCTCCAGATCGTGGGTGGGCTCGCCCTGCACGTTCGCATCGGCATCGCGACCGGCGAGGTCGTCGTCGGCGAGCTGATCGGCGAGGGCGAATCGCGGGAACGGGCCGTGATCGGGGAAACGCCGAATCTCGCCGCGCGTCTGCAGGCGATCGCCCGGCCCGATCATGTCGTGATCTCCGAGGCCACGCGACGGCTCGTCGGCGACCTGTTCCGCTACACCGATCTCGGGCTTCATTCCGCGAGCGGGTTTGCCGCGCCGGTGCGGGCTTGGCACGTCGGCGACGAGCTCGCGGTAGACAGCCGGTTCGAAGCGACGCACCGCGGCGGGCTGACGCCTCTCGTCGGTCGCGGCAGAGAAGTCTCGCTGCTGCTCGAGCGGTGGGATTTGGTGCGCAGCGGTCAGGGGCAGGCGGTTCTGCTCACCGGCGAGGCGGGCATTGGCAAGTCGCGGTTGACCTTGGCGCTGCGGGAGCGACTCGGGCCCGAGCCGTACACGCTCATGCGCTACTACTGCGTGCCGTACCGCAACAACAGTGTGCTGTTCCCGGTCATCAATCAAATCGAGCGCGCGGCGCGGATCGATCGTAAGGATGCCCCCGAGGCGAAGCTCGACAAGCTCGAGGCCCTGCTCGCGCGCTCGGCCGGAGATCCAGTCGGCACAGCCCCGCTGTTTGCGGACCTTTTGTCCATTCCCTCCTCCGGCCGATACCTGCCATTGATGCTGAGCCCGCAACGCCGTAAGGAAAATACGATGGCGGCTCTCGAGGCGCAGCTCGTCGCGCTTTCCAGCAAGCGGCCCGTGCTCGTCGTGTTCGAAGATCTCCATTGGGTCGATGCGACCACCATGGAACTGCTCGAGGACACGGTGCGATGGATTCGCTCCGCACGCGTGCTGCTGCTCATGACGGCCCGTCCGGACTTCGAGTCTCCGTGGGTCGGCGACGACCGCGTGACGACGATCGGTTTGACTCGCTTCGAGCGAAGCGACGGCGCCGAGCTCGTCTCCGGCGTGACGGCAGGCAAAGTGCTCCCGAGCGAGCTCATGGAGCTCATCATGGATAAGGCCGACGGCGTGCCGCTGTTCATCGAGGAACTCACCCGCACCGTATTGAACTCGGGTCTCCTCGAGGAACGGGACGGACACTACGAGCCGAGCGCGCCCTCGCTCGATCTGCCGGTACCGAGCACACTGCAGGACTCTCTCATGGCCAGGCTCGACGGCGTCGCGCAGGCCAAGGAAGTCGCGCAGATCGGCGCCGCCATCGGCCGGCAGTTCTCCTACGAGCTCTTGGCGGCGGTCTCGGACATGCCGCCCGAGGCCCAGCAAAAGGCGTTGGACCGGCTGACGAGCGTGGACCTCGTGCGGTGCCAGGGCGCGCCGCCCGCGGCCGTCTATACTTTTCGCCACGCTTTGCTGCAGGACGCCGCGTACTCGAGCCTGCTTCGTTCCGACCGCAGGCGCCTGCACGCGCGAATAGCCGCGGAGCTCGAACAACGCTTTCCGGAAACGGCCGTCAGCGAGCCCGAGTTGCTGGCGCATCACTATACTCGGGCCGACGACAAACGCCGCGCGATCACCTATTGGCACAAGGCCGGCATCAACGCGGGCGGCCGCGCCGCGCATGCGGAGGCGCTGAGGCATTTCAGGGCCGCCTTGAGGTTGCTCGAGGGGCTCGGCGAGGGCACGGAGCGCGACGAGCTCGAGCTCGGCCTGCGGGTTTCCCTGGGAGTGAGCCTTGCGTCTACACAGGGCTATGCGACTCCGGCCGTTCAAGACACTTACGAACGCGCCGATGAGCTCTCTCGAAGGCTGGGCCGTGAGGCAGAGACGTTTCCCGTTACGCGCAACATCTGCACGTTTTATATCGTTCGTGACGAGCTCGGCCATGCGAGGGAGCTGGCCCGGCGCTGCGTCGCCATTGCGGAGCGCGAGCGGAATCCCTCCTATCTTGTCGAGGCCTACACGGCCCTCGGCTACGTGGAGTGTCATCGAGGGCTCTATGAGCAGGGGTCCGAGCTGCTCGCCCGGTGTCTCGACGTGTACCAGCGCAACAGAAGTAGCATCGTCCCGTTGACTCCGCAGGACCCGGGCGTCGCCTCGGGGGCGCTGCGCTCCATCGTGCTGTGGTTTCTAGGCAGGGGCGAAGCTGCCCGACGGCAGTTGCAGGGCGCGCTCGACCTCGCCATCGAGCTTAATCACCCGTTCCATCTCGCCTACGTTCACACGTACTGCGCGATGCTTGCCGAGCTCGACGGCGAGGCGGAGAGCGCGCGATCGCACTCGCTCGAGGCCATTCGGCTCGCTGAGGAAAACGGCTTCGAAGTGTGGAACGCGGTCGGCGCCATCCACCTCGGCTATGCGAAGGCACTGCTCGGCGAGTCCGGCGAGGCTATCGAGATACTCGAGAGCGCGATCGGGCTCTACGAGGCGACGGGCGCGCGGTCGGTCATGCCCTACTTTCTGACCGGACTCGCGGAAGCGTTCAGGCGCGCCGGCCGGCTCGAGCGGGCCTTGACGACCGTTGACCGGGCGTTGGCGCATGCGGAGACGTTCGATCATCACATGTACGACAGCCTGCTGCATCGCCTTCGAGCCGAAGTCATGGCAGCGATGCCCGCATTCCCTCGCGAGACCGTTCGTCACGAGTTCCGGAAGGCGGTGGAGCTTGCCCGAGCGGGCGGCGCGAGGCAGCTGGAGCTCGAAGCCGCGCTGGCCCTGTATCGCTCGGGTTGTGCGGACCCCAAGGGCCCGCCATTGAGGGCGACACTGGCAGAAATCTGCTCGTCCTTCGATGCAGGAGCGCAATCCCGCGCACTCCTCGGCGCGCGCGAAATCATCGGCGAACGCCGCACCTGATGCCGCCGGGAGACGCCGGAAGTCACGCAGCCGGGCACTCGATCCTCGTGCCCGCAAGGCGAAGCCGCTCGACCAGCACGTCGCCGAAAGCCGTAGCCGGCGTCAGCAGGCCCGCGCGCGCCGGACCGCCCGGGAGCCTGTCCCGTTCGAGCGCCAAAGCGAGTGCGCTTTCGCAAAGAAATTTGCTCGTCGCGCGGTTGGCCGGATCGCCGTCGTCCTGAATGCGGGCCCAATACTTCGTCGCATCGCCCGCGACGCCGAGCAGGCGGCATTCGAAATAGCCCGCGTCCAACTTCTCCTGTGGGGGGCCCTCGCCGGGCGCGGGCGATACCGCCGTGAGCAATCGCGCCGCGCCGGGTAAGCTCAGCATCGATTTCATGAAGCCTATTCCGAGCGCTGCCGCGGCCGAAGCCGCCAAGTCCACGCCGCCTCCCGGATCCCAGTACTCCTGGTAGCGGAAGTCGGCGCCGTAGGGCGTCTGCCACTGAGTCGAAAGCGCGTGGCTGCGGCGCACGACACGGGTATTGATCGGCGCCACGAAGAACGGCGCGACCCAGCGGCCGAGGTCCGGATCGTACCGGGGCAGCTGAGGATCGCGGTGGGCGAGCGCATCGTGCGGCTTCGGAAACGCCTCGGGATTCAAAAGAAAGGGGTCGTCGAACTGCCGCCTGTCCGAGGGGGCAAGCGCACTCGTGATCGATGCGATCGTCCCGCCGTTGATGCCGCCGCGCGCACGATAGAAGGCGCGCACTTCCCGGGTCCTCTTGCCGAGCCGGCGCAGGTGATCCACGAGCAGATGCGTTCCGAGATCCGAAGGCACGGAGTCGAAACCGCAGCACGGGACCACCTTCGCCCCGCTGTCGACCGCACGCGCATGATAGCGGTCGATCATCCTGCGGACCCAGGGCGTCTCGCCCGTGATATCCACGTAATCCACCCCGCGTATCGCACAACGGCGCAACAGCTCCTCGCCGTGACGGGAATAGGGCCCGACCGTGGTCATGACGACGCGCGCAGCGCCGACGAGCTCGTCGAGCGCGGTTTCGTCCTCGGCGGAGGCTAGGATGCGGCCCGGGCCGCTGGGGAGGCCGGCGCGCAGATCATCGAGTCTGTCCGCGTTGCGGCCTGCGATCGCCCATCGCAGACCGGGCGGGGCGTGCACGTCGAGATACCGAGCGGCCTGACGGCCCGTGAACCCCGTGGCTCCGTACAAGACGATATCGTAGCGCGTAACCATCCCGTTCGTAAGAAGGCCGTCTGCGCGCTGCCGGAAGCGCGCCCGCGATGCCGCCGCCCCTGCGCCGCATAGCCCGCGTAGGCGGCGCAACGGCGGGATGCTAGCATGCCGGTGCACACGGGCAAGAGCCGGCGAGAAAGCCCGAAGGGATTGCCCGGAGCACGTCTGGTCTATCGGCCGGTCCAGTTGCTATAGTTGCCTGGAAGATGTCTCCGGTCGGCGCAATTGCTCGAGCGCACGACGGCACCGCGGAAAGAACAAATATGACGACGCGGGATTCGCTGGGCGCCGAGTCGCGAAAGGCGATCGAAGTCGCCGTCATCGGCGGAGGCTGCGCTTCGATTGCTGCCGCTTTCGAGCTCACCCGCCCCGAGCACGATGGCAGATACCACGTTACCGTCTACCAGCTCGGCTGGCGTCTCGGCGGCAAAGGCGCCTCCGGGCGCGGCGCCGCCGCGCGAATAGAAGAACACGGCCTCCATGTATGGATGGGCTTTTACGAAAACGCGTTTCGCCTGGTCCGCGAGTGCTACGGCGAGCTGGGCCGCGACTGGCGTAAAGCCTTTGTGCCCCAGGAACGTATCGGCTTCGCCGATCGCGACGCGGACGGCGAATGGCGGTTCCGCACGGCCGCGTTCACCGCGCCGGGCGTTCCCGGCGATCCGCTCAGCGAGCGCGACAACCCGTTTACGGTGGAGGGCTATCTGACGCGCACGGTCGAGCTGCTGCGGACCTTGCTCATCGGCGTGCAGACAGAACCCGCTTCGCCTCCGGTACCGCCCGCGGCCGCGACGAGCCGCGACACCGTCGTCGCGCAGATCGCGGAGCTGTTCCGCTTCGGGCTGCTCTCGACGACGGCCGGACTCATCAACGCTGTCGGTGTCCTCAAAGTCGTTTTCGTCTCGCTCCCGAGCTATCCGCAGAATGTCGTCCTGGACTTGCTGGAGCGTATCGCGGCCACCGTCAAGGAACGGCTGGAGGGGGCGCTGACGGAAGATCCGGAAGCGCTTTACAAGTGGGAAATCATCGATCTCGTACTCGCGATCATCGCCGGCATCGTGCGTCACGGCCTGCTCTATCACCCGAAAGGTTTCGACAGCATCAACGACTACGAGTGCCTCGACTGGCTGCAGATGAACGGCGCCTCCGAGCGCTCGGTCAAGTCCGGTTTCGTTCGTGCGCTTTACGATCTCGCGTTCGCATACGGCACAGACGGCCCCGATCCTGGGATCGCGGCCGGCCAGGCGATCCGCGGCGCGCTGCGCATGCTGTTCACGTATCGCGGCGCCATGTTCTGGACGATGCAGGGCGGCATGGGCGACGTCGTGTTTGCGCCCGCCTACGAAGCGCTCAGGCGCCGCGGCGTACGCTTCGAATTCTTTCATCGCCTCGAAAACGTCGGCATCGCCGAGCCCGAGAAGGACGGCGAGGCGGCGTACGTGGAGGCGCTCGAGTTCGCGGTGCAGGCGAAGGTCAAGCGGGGACAGGCGTACGAGCCACTCGTGGACGTTGGTGGACTCGCGTGCTGGCCTTCCGAGCCCGAGTTCCGCCAGCTCGTCGGCGGCGCGAGGCTGGCCCGCGAGGAGCGCGACTTCGAATCGGACTGGGACGAACGCAAGGTGTCCACGAAGGTGCTCAGAGTGGGCCGGGATTTCGATTTCGTCGTGCTCGCGATCGGAATCGGCGGCATCCCGCGCGTGTGCTCCGAGATCCTTGCGCGCGACGAGCGTTGGCGGACGATGATCGAGCACGTGAAGACCGTAGAGACCCAAGCTTTTCAGGTGTGGCTTCACGAGGATATGGAATCGCTCGGCTGGAGCGGGCCGGCCGCCGTCGTCTCGGCATACGTGAACCCGTTCAATACCTGGGCCGACATGCGACACCTGATCGGCAAGGAAGGCTGGCCCGCGAAGCCCGGCGCCATCGCCTACTTCTGTAATCGCCTTCCGGAAGACACCGACCTCGACCGGTCGGACCCGCGTTATCCCGAGATCCGCCGCGAGCAGGTGAGACAAAACGCCGTGCGCTTCCTGAACGAAGACATCCAGCGAATGTGGCCGGCCGCGGGCTCCGAATCGGGCGGGTTCCGCTGGTCGTTGCTCCTAGACCCGGTACAGGAGCACCGCACCGCTGCCGCCGACGAGGACCGGTTCGGCAGTCAATACTGGACCGCGAGCGTCAACGGCTCGGACCGCTACGTGCTCGCGCCGCCCGGCAGCCTCCAATACCGCATCTCGCCGCTGGACAGCGGCTATGACAATCTCACGATCGCCGGCGATTGGACGGACTGCGGCTTCAACGAGGGCTGCGTCGAGGCCGCCGTAATGTCGGGCCGTCTTGCGGCGCACGCATTGTCCCTGCAGCCCAGGCTCGAGGACATCATCGGCTACGATCACCCGTGAGTACGGCA
Organism: uncultured Gammaproteobacteria bacterium; assembly: GCA_963702105.1. Classification (GTDB taxonomy): domain Bacteria; phylum Pseudomonadota; class Gammaproteobacteria; order Steroidobacterales; family Rariloculaceae; genus ZC4RG20. The sequence goes on along the minus strand of OY969712.1, from coordinate 4,706,984 downwards.
ATTCCTCAACAAGCAAAGCGAGGAGCGCATGGATGACGCGCACCAGTCGACGTTTGAGCCGGCCTAAGCCGGAGCGGACCGGTCCGATCCGCGATTTCTCGGGGCTGCTCAAGCGGCCGGAACGCGGCGACGATCGACCCGCATCGGCTGCGTCCCAAGACGGTTCGGAGCGGGTCGGCGCGCACGCGGACGCCGTTTCGGAGAGTGTCAGGCTCGGGTACGCCGTGATCCAGGAGCAAATCCGGCAAGGGCGCCGGATCGCCGAGCAATTCAGCGGCGGGGCTCGCGCGCTGGGCGCGAGCGACGGCTTGGCGCACCTGTTCCAGCGAATGCTCAATTACTCGATCGACCTGGGTGCGCTCTTCGCGGACATGATGGAAGTGACGACTGGCATGGCCACGGCCGCAGACCGCCGCGCGGCTCCGTTCGCCAACGGGCGGCCGGGAGGCAAAGACCGTAGCGACGGTCGGGGAGCGGCCGCCATTTCCGTCGAGATCGAGGCTAGCCGGCCTATCAAGGTCACGCTCGACCTCCGTCCCCGCGGCAATGGCTCGGCGCTCGCCGTCCCGGGCTTATTTGCCCTCAACGGCGATTCGGTGCCATTGACTGGCATCGCATTCACGGCCATCGGCGACGGCGCGGCCCCGGCGCTCAGGATCAAAGTGCCGCAGACACAAACGCCGGGCACCTATACGGGCGCCGTCGTGGATGCAGAAACCAACGAGCCCTGCGGGACGCTCAGCGTACGTTTGGCCGAATGACTGAGGCGCCGGAGCAGTGCAGCGAGGCATGGAAAACACAGCCGTCACGCCCTCGATCGTGCCCGAGGTGCTGGCAGAATACGGCGCGATCACGCGCGAGGCGCTGAAGGCGAGCCTGCCCTCGGGCACCCCTCGGCGCTATCTCTACAGCCTCCTTGCCGACTACCCCAGCCGCGGCGGCAAGATGATGCGTTCGAGCCTTTGTATCGCCACGGCGCGGGCATTCGGGGCCGGGTTCGACGAAGCGTTGAGCACGGCCGTCGCCATCGAGCTCCTGCACAATGCGATGCTCATCCACGACGACATCGAAGACGCGAGCACGGAGCGCCGCGGCCGGCCCACGCTGCACATGACATACGGCGTGCCGCTCGCCATCAACGCCGGCGATACCCTCTCGCTCATGGGCTTGCAGCCTCTGCTCGAGAACCGCCGCGTGCTCGGGCCGCGGCTCGCCGCTCGCGTGCTCGAAGAGACGATGACGATGGCGCGCGAGACGGCCGAGGGACAGGCCATGGAGCTCGGCTGGCGGCGGGACAATACGCGGAATCTCGACGCGGCCGACTATCTGTCGATGGTGCTCAAGAAGACGTGCTGGCTCGCCAGCATCTATCCCATGCGCGTCGGTGCCTTGATCGGCACGCGCGGCGCAGCGGATCTCGAGCCGTTCGTGCGCTTCGGCTTTTTCGTCGGAGCGGCGTTTCAGATTCAGGACGATCTGCTCAATCTGATTGCCGACGAACGCTACGGTAAGGAGCGCGACGGCGATCTATGGGAGGGCAAGCGGACACTCATGCTGATTCGCTTGCTCAAGGTCGCGACGGGCGCCGAGAAGGCGGCCCTCGGCGAAATGCTCGGACTGCCTCGCGAACGAAAAACGGAACCGCAGATCGCCTGGATAAGAGACCTGCTCGAGCGCCACGGCTGCGCCGACTATGCCCGCGGTGTCGCGCACGGCCTTGCGGGGGCCGCGATGCACGAGTACTCGCTGCTCTATTCGGTCCTGCCAGACTCTCGAGACAAACAGTTCATCGAAGGGCTGGTCACCTGGGTGTTCGAGCGGAGCATGTGAGCGCGTCGAGCACCTTCAGGTGCTTGTCGCCGATCTCGATCGCCCAGTCCCTGAACCAGTCGAAGTCGGCGAGCATCGAAGACGCGGCCCCCGCTTCCCATTGGACGAGCCGGATACTCCGGTGAACGAGCGCATCGGGCAGGCGCTCTCGAGCCAATCCGAAAGCCTCAACCCAGAACGCTGGCCCGTGCATGACGGATTTGAGGATCACGTCGCCCGCAAGCGCTTCGCGGTTCGGCACGAGGCCCGCCAGCACGCCGCCCGTCTTGGCCGCGTAATCCGGGTCCCGTGCCGCCGTCATGGCGATCGTCCGCAGCCATTGCACCCAGACTTTGGCGAGATATCGATTCCTTGCGATCGATACGATGAGATCCGAGATCGAAAGGTCTCTGTCGTAGCGATCGCGCCAGCGGCGCTCGTAGCGCGCGAGCGACTCTGCGCTGAAATCGCATTCGGCGAACGCGGCGCGAATGACCTCGGCGGCCATCGCTGCGGTTTCGAGCGCCAGCGGAATACCTTCGCCGGAAATCGGATCCACGAAACAGCCTGCGTCTCCGATCAGCAGCCCTCGCTCGAAGTAGTTCCGCCGGGCGCCGCCGTACGTCTTGATCGGCCAGCCGGCCGGCCGGCTCAGCTCGACCCGCAGCCCGCGCTCCGCAGCCTGCCGCTCGAGATAACGAACGAGCCGGGCATAAAACTCGCGCAGCCGGAGGCCGTGCTTTAGAGCCGATTCCTTGACCATGCCGACGCCGATGTTCGCGACGTTCTCGTTCACCGGGAAGACCCAGGCGTAGCCCGGGAAGAACTCCTCCGCAAAGTACAGCACGGCGTGCTCAAGCGGAAACCCCGTGCAATATGCCCGCAGGGCGAGCTGCACGTAACGCGCGTCGCGCATCTCGAGACCGGCGCAGCGTGCGACCACGGAGGCCGCTCCGTCCGCGCCGACGATGAAGCGGCCGAGGAATTGACGATCGCGGCCGTCCACGGCGGCGTGTACGACGACCAGCGAAGGGCCGAGCTCGAATCCTTGCACGGTGCATCCCTGCACGGACTGCGCCCCGGCCTTTGCGGCTTGCTCGAAGATCATCGCGTCGAGCTCGACGCGCGGAACGGCGTGACCGAAGGACGGCAGCCCGGGGATCTTCGGCAAGGCGCCTCGCGCGAGCGTTCGGTCGTCGAGAACGACGACGGACTCCTTGATCGGGATATATGCGCGGCGCGCGATCTCTTCGTAGCAGCCGAGGCCGGCTAGGAGCGTCAGCCCCTTTGCGCTCACGAGATCGCCGCAGACTTTGTCCCGCGGGAACCGGTGCTTTTCGAGCACGAGCACGCTGTACCCGTCGCGCGCCAAGCCGGCGGCCAGAGCACTGCCGGCCGGACCTGCCCCGACGATGATCACGTCGAAGACTTGCATGAGTTCATCCCGACGCGGCCGAGGGTCTCGTGGCCAACAATATCATTGGCCACGTAAAACGGATACTCTAGCCGCACTCAAATCAGAACTGTCGCGCCGCGCTCGCTGCCGCAGGTTCGGATGTCTCTGCGTAGATGCGCTGCCGGCGCACGAGACGGGGGACCGGTGTTCGATTCGACGGAAATGCGGACCTCGAACCGATTCGGCCTTCGAGGTCGTCGTCGGCTCGGGATCGGGATCGGCCTCGGGATCGGCATCGCGCTCGTGATCGGCGACCAAGCCACGGCCCAGTCCCCGCCCGTCTCGAGCGCCACGGGGCCGGAAACCTTTCCTCGTCTCGAGGAGATCATCGTCACTGCGCAGAAGCGCGAGCAGAGCGGGCAGAACGTGCCCGTCGCCGTCACGGAGTTGAACCGGGAGGCAATCGAAGAGAGCGGATCGCTCACGATCAAGCAGTTGACCGATCTCAGCCCGAGCGTGTCGTTCGAGACCGCCCAGAGCTTTCAGCGCAACAGCCTCAAGATCCGCGGCATCGGAACGATCGGCAACAGCCGAAGCTTCGAAGGCGCGGTCGGCGTGTTCGTGGATGGCGTCTATCGATCCCGCAACGGCATGGTTCTCGGTGACCTGCTGGACATCGACACCGTGGAGGTGCTCCATGGCCCGCAGGGCACGCTCTTCGGCAAGAACACCGTCGCGGGCGCCGTTTCTCTCTCGAGCACGAAGCCCGAGCTCAAAAGCCTTTCCGGGTTCGTCGACGTGCGGCTCGGCAACTACGACTCGAGCTATCTCGCCGGAGCCGGCAACATGCCGTTCGGCGATTCGCTGGCGCTGAGAGTCGCCGGCACCTACCACCGGCGGGACGGATTCTTCACGAGCCCGGACAACGGCAGCCAATACGACAGCGTAGACCGGTACGGCTTCAAGGCGCAGGTCCTGTTCAACCCGTCGGATCGCCTCGAAGCGAGGATCATTGCCGACGTTCTCGCGTTCGAGCTCGAACTGCTGCTGGAGCGCGGCCATAGCCGTGGCGGGGCCGACTGCGCCGCTCATAGAGTTATTCGGCAAATCGCACGGTTTGACGTTCGTGCCCGTGCCTGTAGCGGAGCGCCGCCGGGAGGAATCGCTGAACACCCCCTCGAGAGAGACGATCGAGGACACGGGCCTCACGGGCATCGTGCAATGGAAAGCGGGAAAGGCGACGCTGAAGTCGATCACGGGGCTGCGCGATTGGCGCCACAGCCAGATCGACGCCGACGCGGACTTTTCGCCGGCCGATCTATTCGTCCTCGACGAGCCGGCGACGATAGCGAGCTTCTCGCAGGAGCTCGACGCCTCGTTCGAGATCGGGCGGACGAATCTGCTGCTCGGCGCCTATTACGAGAGAGAGGACTACAGGAGCGTGCGCTCGGCAGCGACCGGTGCGGATGCGGATAATTATCTCAACGCGCTCATCAGCGCCGGTGCGGGTTCGACGGCTTGCCTGCCGCCGATCGTCGCGCTCGATTGTGCATTCCCCACGAACGTCGGCGCGCTGCTGCCCGACGGCGAATTTACGAAGGAACGCTACACGCAGCAAAGCACGAGCACTGCCGCTTTCGCCCATGCCTCGATCTCCCTGCCGCACGGGCTCGCTCTCGTGGCCGGGCTGCGCTACTCCCAAGAGAACAAGCACGGCGGCGTCGTAAACTCGTACTGGTACGATTCGCCTGTTGCGCGTGCGGCTCTGGCCGCCGTCGGCGTTCCGGACGATGGGACGCCGCGAAACGGCCTGGACCTGATCGGCACGTTGTACAGCCCCTCGTTCACCGCCGCGGTCGATGACGACGAGACGGCCGGCGTCTTGTCCCTGCAGTACTTTGCGGCGCGCGACCTCATGGTGTACGGCAGTTATCATCACGGCTACAAGGCCGGCGGCGTCAACCTGTTTCGTGAGGGAGCGATCACCGAGACCACGTACCGGCCAGAGACCGCCGACAGCTATGAGCTCGGGCTCAAGGCGGAGTACGCGCGCGGCCGGGCCAGGATGGATGCGGCGCTGTTCGACACGAAATTTTCGGACCTTCAGATCGACTTCTTCACCGGCCTCGAATTCAAGACCGAGAATGTGGGGCAAGCGAGGACCCGAGGCATCGAGGTGCAGAACGCCTTTCTGCTCACGACTCGAATTCGCCTCGACCTCTCTGCAACGTACCTCGAGGCGGCCTTCGGGAACCTGGAGACGCCGGACCTCTACTACCTCGACAATCGCGATACCCCCATGGCCCCGCGCTTCTCGGCCGTCGGCACACTCGACTACGAGTGGCCGTTGCCGAGGGGCCTCGCGGTTTTTGCGCGCGCGCTGCTCAACTATGCCGGACCTCACTACGTCGGTGCCGAGGTACCGATGGAGGAAAAGGTGGGTTCGTATCTCATCGGAGATCTGAGTATAGGCTTGCGAGACGCCGGCCGCCGGTGGGAAGCAACGCTTTGGTGCACCAATTGCGGAGACCGAACCTACCGGACGATCTACTTCAATACGACGTTTCAGCCGGGCTCCTATAGCGTCTACCTGAATGCCCCGCGTGAATACGGCGTAACGCTGCGCATGCGCTTCTAGCCTCGGGCAATGTCCCGCGCGGTTGTCTTCAGGGCGCGGGCGGCAACAGAGGACGAACGGCGTGTCTCAGCGCCGCAGCGGCCACGAATACGCCACCATGATTCCGCCCCGCATAGGCGCGAGCGTGAATTGGCCGCCATCGAAACCGCGGGGGCTGTCGGCGAGCTCGACCGCCCGCCCGTGACGATTCGTCAGGAACCGCGCGGTCGCGATGCCCATGCCGGCACCCGCCACGGTGTCCGAGAGCCAGTGCTCGTCGTGCTTCATGCGTTCGTAGGCGGTGACGGCGCCGATGCCGTAACCCAGCGTCTTTCTCAGCCATCGCGGCCCTTCGCCGCCCGATTCTGCGAATACGGCGCCGACGCCGAAAGCAAAGGCGGTGTGGCCGGAGGGGAACGCATCGCCACGCTGGTGGAAGGCATGGCGGGTGCCGTTGTTCGGCTGCTTGCGGCCGCTGATCTTTGTCATCAGCTCGGTCGCCGTCGTGGCAAAGACCGCCGCTTCGAGCATTTCGCCGGCCTCGCGGCGCCGGTCCGGCTCGTTCAGTAAGCGAGCCGGAATCCACATGGCCCCGAGCGCGACGGCCGCGGGCAAGGCATCTTCGGGATTGTGGGGTTTGTGTATCGGCCTGGTATCTTCGGGGATGAAGTGAGCGCGGACTCTGGCGTCATACTGATAGGCCAGCATCACCGCGGCCGTGGCGCCACCGAGCTCGAGCCACTGCTTGCGCCCCAAATGTAAAGGCGCGACGACGTAAGCCTTGGCATCGGCACCCCAGCGCACCGGGTCGTTCCGGCGAGCGGCGCCTTTCGCCGAATCCAGTGTGGTCGTCGGAAGCGGAGCGGGTCCGCACCTTGCGAATGGATCCGGCGCGGCGGCGGCGTCATGAGAACATGGCGTTTCGGTCGTCAGGGTGGGCCCGGCCGGTGACGACGCGAGGGTGCCCTGCGCGGGCGCCAATGCGCCGAGGACCACGATGCCGCTCACCGCGGCGAAGGAGAGCAGCCTCGCCGCGGGCGAGAGCTTGGGCTGCTTGTTCGGGGCGGCGTCGGCTTTCGCGCGCGCAGTGGCGATGACTCCAGAACCGTCCCTCGGCCTAGACTCCGCTGGCGGCGGCTCTGGCCGCCCGATTGATCGAGATTGCTGCGTACTGCGTCCTCAGATGAAAGTGATGAGCCAAGGTCGGTGCGACGCCGCACCAGAGTGCATCGCGGTCGGCGCTGCGGCAACTTCCGTAAGGCTGCCAGGACCTTTGACGCCAAAGAGGAGGATTCCCCCTCGACGGCAAGTGCTACGGCGCGTACTACGGCGCGTCGTAAAATCGGTTTGCCGTGACAAATGTCGACCCCGTCGGTCTTCGGTCCCGCGATTGTCACCCCAAGGGGGCAGTGCTAAGCTCCACGCAACCCAGGGGTCATGAGATGACCACGAAGCGCGACCGGCACGGCCATAAGCGACTCCGCAGCTTGCGGATTCCTGCGCTCGTTGCCAGTCTCGTGCTCTTTGCCCAAGTCTTCGCCATCTGCCACGCGCTGGACTTCAAGGGCCACTCCAATAACGAGCCCTGCAAGATCTGTCTCAGCCTGGCTGGGTTCGTCGCCGGCGCCAACGTCGGCCACGCGCCCACGGTGCCGGTCATACCTCGGGCCGCAGCGTGCGACGCGGCTTCCACGGTCCTGCTCCTCTCTCACGCCGAACTCCCCGAGCGCGCCCGCGGGCCGCCTCTGGTTTCCTAAGTAGCGCTTTTCTCGAACCACACGCCTCGGACCGGACGGACCGAGGGCCGTGGTGCGTTGCTGCCGGGATACGACCCGAAGGAAGCCGCCATGAACAACCGATATGGGCGTTAGCGCAGGCCCGACGCTGGACGCTCGCGCTGTCTCGACTACCGCATCACCGAAAGCCTTCTCGTCGGTTCGGCTCGGCATTGCCCTGGCGGCGGCGGCATGCGCTCTTGCCGCCTGTGCGGCGGGACCGGACTTCGAGGCGCCGGCGGCGCCCGAGGTCAGCGGGTACGTGGCGCGGCCGTCGCCGTCGGCGACGGCCGCGACCCCGAGTGTCCCGGGCGGCGCGGCCCAGCATTTCGCGACGGGCGCGGATATCTCCGGGGATTGGTGGACGGTTTTTCACTCGGCGCCGCTGGACGCGCTGATCGACGCGGCCCTCCAGCACAATCCCGATCTGAAGGCTTCGCAGGCTGCGCTTCGAGTCGCTCAGGAGGACGCGCTGGCGCAGCGCGGCGCATTCTTCCCAGGGCTTTCCGCGGGCGTCGATGCGAGCCGTCAGCGGGTGTCGAACGTGCTCGCGCCCGTTCCCAACTATCCCGTGGTGCCGCAGGAGTTCGTCTACAGCCTCTTCACGCCGCAGCTCAGCATCTCGTATGCGCCGGACCTGTTCGGCCGCAATCGGCGCACCTTGGAATCGCTGCAGGCGCAGGCAGAGGCCGCGCGCTTCCAGATGATCGCCGCCTGGACCACGCTTACGAGCAACGTCGTGGTCACGGCCGTGCAGGAGGCGTCGCTGCGCCAGCAGGTCGAGGCGACGCGTGAGCTGATCACGCTCGAGAGAAAGAGTCTCGACATTCTGCAACTGCGATTTCAGAAGGGCGACGCCAGCAAGCTGGACGTGGCGGCCCAGCAGACGCAAGTCGCGCAGGTGGAAGCCGCGTTGCCGGCGCTCGAGAAACAGCTGGCGGAGACACAGCATGCGCTGGCGGCGCTGACCGGCCGGTTTCCCGACGAGGCGCCGGCCGGGTCCTTCAAGCTGGATGACCTGCAGTTGCCGCGGGAACTGCCGGTCAGCCTGCCTTCGAAGCTGGTCGAGCAGCGTCCGGATGTGGGGCAGGCGCGGGCCAATCTGCACGCGGCCAGCGCGGCAATCGGCATCGCGGCCGCCGACCGCCTGCCGGATATCGAGTTGAGCGGCAGCGCCGGCAGCACGGCGCTCGAAATCTCCAAGGTGTTCACGTCCGGGACGGGCTTCTGGGGGCTGGCGGCCTCTTTGACCGCGCCGATCTTTCAGGGCGGCCAACTGCTGCACCAGGAGCGTGCGGCCAAAGCCGCCTACGTCGAAGCGGCCCAGCAATATCGCAGCACCGTGCTGGGCGCGTTCGAAAGCGTCGCCGACACGCTGGTCGCATTGCAGCAGGACGCCGCCGCGCTACAGGCCGCAGCGACGGCCGAGCAGGCGGCCAAATCGACCCTGGATCTTTCGCAGCTGAGACTGCGCCGCGGATACATCGGCATATTCGAGTTGCTGGCCGCCGAACAGTCGTACCAGCAAGCGCGGGTCGCACTCGTGCAGGCCGAGGCGAGTCGCTTTGCCGACACCGCCGCGCTGTATCAGGCGCTCGGCGGCGGCTGGTGGCATCACGAAGACATGAGCGAGCAATGACTACGATGAAATCCACGAGCCGTCACGCCGGTCGTCGCCGCGTCCGTAAGCAATTCCACGTTCTCGCGTCCCTGCTGGTCGCTCCGGCTCTGGCCGGCTGCTCGCCCGGCGACCCGCCGGAGCAGCCCGCGGACACGCCGCACGACCTCACGCTGACCCCTGCGCAACGGCAAAGCATTCACGTCTACACGGTCGCGCCCGTGAAATATCGCACGAGTATCACGACCACCGGTGTCGTCGATTTCGACCGCGACCGCGCGACGCCCGTGCCGGCACCGTTCTCCGGTCCCGTCACCAAGCTGCTCGTGTCGCTCGGTGAGCACGTGACGACGAGGCAGGCGCTGGCGCAGGTGGATTCGCCCGACTTTACGACCGCCGTCGGCGCCTACCGCAAGGCCCTGATCACCGCGCGGGCGGCCGATGAAGTGGCCGCGAACGATCGCGCCTTGTATGCGCAGCAGGCCATCTCCGCGCGCGAGAACGCTCAGGCTCAAGCCGATGCGGTCGGTGCGGATGCGGACCGGAATGCGGCGCTGCAGTCCCTGGTGGCGCTGCACATGGATGCGAAGACCATCGCCGCCGTCCGCGCCGGCCGCGATGCCGCGCAGTCGCAGGCCGTGATCCGAGCACCCATCGCAGGTACCGTGGTTGAAAAATCGATCGCGCTCGGCGAGACGCTCACCGCGGGGTCGACGCCCTGCTTCACGATCGCCGATACCTCGACGATGTGGGTCATGGCCGACGTCTTCGGCGCCGACGTGAGCCGTGTCCGCCCGGGCGACGAAGCTGCGGTAGACCTCGGCGACGGCGGTAAGCCGCTTGAGGGCGCAGTCACCAACGTCAGCCCCTTGGTCGATCCCGAAACGCGTGCGGTACATGTGCGGGTGCGAGTGGAAAACCAGGATGGCGAGCTGAAGAAAGGCATGTACGTCGAGGTGCACATCCGACCGCAGGAGGAGCATACGGGGCTGCTGATTCCCGCTTCCGCCGTGCTGCGCGACGACGAAAACCTGCCGTTCGTGTACGTGACCGCAAGCGACGGCGGCTACGCAAGACGGCACGTGACGCTGGGTCAGCGCGTCGGCGATCGCTTCGTCGTCCCCGAGGGTCTCCAGGCCGGCGATACGGTGGTGGCGGACGACGGCATCTTCCTCCAGTTCATCGAGTCACAATGAACGCACCCATTCCGCCGCGCGAATCGGAGCGCCAAGCTTCGGTCATCAATCGCATCGTCGCCTTCGCTCTGGAGCAGCGCCTGCTCGTCGTGCTGCTTTCGCTGGCGCTTGCCGCCGCCGGCGCGTGGGCCTACGCGATCCTGCCGATGAACGCCTATCCGAATCTGTCGCCGCCCATGGTCGAAATCATCAGTCAGTGGCCCGGGCATTCGGCGGAGGAGGTCGAGCGTCTGATCACGGTGCCCGTCGAACTCGGCATGAACGCGATTCCGGGCCTGGTTACCAAGCGCTCGATCTCCTTGTACGGCCTGTCCGACGTCACCTTGACGTTCGCCGACGGCATCGACAACTACTTTGCGCGCCAGCGCGTGTACAACCGGCTGCCCGGCATCACGTTGCCCGCCGGCGTCGGCCCTTCGATTTCGCCGCTCTCGCCGCCGTCCGGCCTCGTCTACCGATACGTGCTGCAAAGCTCCGACCGCTCGCCCATGGAGCTCAAGACGCTGGAAGACTGGGTCGTCGCGCCGCAGTACCGCTCGGTGCCGGGCGTCGCCGACGATTCCGCCTTCGGCGGCGGCAACATGCAATATGAGGTTCTGCTGAATCCGGTCAAGCTCGCCGCGCTGGGGCTGTCGGTCAGCCAGGTGGAAGCCGCACTTGCGGCCAACAACAACAACGCCGGCGGCGGCTTCTACTCTCAGGGGGGGCAGTTCTTCTACATCCGCGGTTTGGGACGCATCGAGACGCTCGAGGACATCGGGAATACGGTGCTGGCGATTCACAACGGCACGCCGGTCCTGCTCAAGAGCGTCGCCAAAGTGCAGATCGGCATTGCGCCGCGCCTCGGCGAGTTCGGCTACATGAACCAGAACGACGCCGTGGAGGGGGTCATCCTGGCGCTGACCGGCAGCAAAACCCAGAATGTGCTTCAGCGCGTCGAAGCAAAGACTCGCGAGCTCAACAGCACGATCCTGCCGAAGGACGTGAAGGTCCATCCGTTCTACGACCTGACGACCTTGATCGATCAGACCAAGCACGTGGTGGTACACAATCTCACGCTCGGTCTGGTGCTCGTGGTCGCCGTCCTGATCTTTTTCCTGTACGACGTGCGCGCGGGGCTCATCGTCGCCGTCACGGTGCCGTTGGCGCTGCTGTTTGCGTTTCTGTGCCTGGACCTCAAGAGCGCCTCGGCCAACCTGCTTTCCATCGGTGCCGTGGACTTCGGCATCCTCGTGGACGGCGCCATCTTCATGGTAGAGAACGTCTTCCGCGAGCTCGCGGCTCGGCGCGGCGACGACTACCGCATCCAGGAAGTCATCCAAAGCGCTGCCTCGGAGGTGGATCGGCCGCTGGTCTATGCGGTCGCCGTCATCGTGGCCAGCTTCCTGCCGATCTATGCGTTGACCGGGCCGTCCGGCGTGCTGTTCAGACCGATGGCGGACACCATGATCTTTGCGCTCGTGGGCTCGCTGATCGTGACGCTCACGCTGCTGCCGGTGCTGTGTGCGCTGTTCATGCGCCGCGGCGTGCGCGAGCGCCGCAACGCGCTCTACGAGAGATTCAAGGCGTGGTATGCACGCTGGCTGGACAAGGCTGTCCGAGTGCCGTGGCGGGTGACGGCCGTGTGCGGCCTTTTGCTCGTTGCCGCGGCCGCCATGATGCAGGGCATCGGCGCGGAGTTCATGCCTGCGCTCGACGAAGGGGCCCTGTGGGTGCGCGCCACGATGCCGTACACAATCTCGTTCGAGAGAGCCGCGCAGATCTCGCCCCAGATTCGCAAGGTGCTGCAGTCGTTTCCGGTCGTGACCACCGTCACTTCGGAGCTCGGGCGCCCCGACGACGGCACGGACTCTACGGGGTTCTTCAACGACGAGTTCTTCGTGGGCCTGAAGCCGTACTCGGAGTGGCATGGCGCTTATCGCAACAAGCGCGCCCTGATCGCCGCGATTGACGCGAAGCTGCAGCAATTCCCCGGCATCCAGTACAACTACACGCAGCCTGCCGAGGATGCCGTGGACGAGGCCGAGACGGGCTTGAAAAGTGCGCTGGCCGTCAAGATCTACGGGCCGAAGCTGCAAGTGCTGCAGAACGAGGCCAAGGCCGTCAAGGCGGTGATGGAGAAGGTGCGCGGGATTACGGACATCACGCTCGTGCACGAGCTCGGTCAGCCCAATCTCGCGATTCGCATCGACCGCTCGAAGTGCGCCCGCTATGGGCTCAATGTAGACGACGTCAACAATCTCATCAGCAGCGCCATCGCGGGCGACGTTGCGACCGAGGTCGTGCAGGGGGAGAAGCAGTTCGACCTTCTGGTTCGGCTCGAGCAGCGGTTTCGTAACGACCCGGAGGAGATCGGCGATATTCCCGTCATGACGCCGGGCGGCCAGCAGATCCCGCTGAAGGAGCTGGCGGATATCGAAGTTCAGAACGGCGCTTCGTTCATCTATCGAGAAGGGGACTCGCGCTACATCGGCGTGCAGTTCTCGGTTGCGGGCCGGGATCTGGCCGGCGCCGTCGGCGACGCGATCCGGCAGGTCGAGCGAACGGTGAAGCTGCCGCAGGGATATCGGATCGCCTGGGGCGGCGAGTATGAGGAATACACAGCCTCTCGCGCGCAGATGCGGGTCATTCTGCCGCTGACCGTGCTCGTGATCTTTGGCCTCCTGTTCGTCCTTTACGACAACTTCAAGTTTCCTCTGATTACAGTGATCGGCGTGCTGCTGTCGGCCCCGGTCGGCGCGGTGTTCGCGATGTGGGTCACGCACACGGCGTTTTCGGTCTCCTCCGGCATCGGCTTCATCGTGCTGTTCGGCGTTTCGGTGCTGACGGGCGTGGTCTACATTTCCTGCGTCAATGAGTTGCGCCTCGGCGGTATGGATAGCGGCCGGGCGCTGCACGAGGCTGCGGTATTGCGCCTTCGCCCGATCGTCATGACCGCGCTGGTCGCGGCGCTCGGTCTGCTGCCCGCCGCGGTGGCTACCGGCGTCGGCACGGATTCGCAGCGGCCGTTCGCGCTGGTCATCGTGGCGGGCATGATCTCGCGCCTCGTGATCGGCATCTTCCTGATGCCGGCGCTGTACAAGCTCGTGGCGCGGTCGGGCGATCGGCTGCAGGTATGAAGCGCGCGGCGGCGGCAGCCGCGTTCAGATAAAACCGGCGCTCCAAAGCGCCCAGACGGCCGCGAAGGAGACGATGCCGCCGAACAGCGTCGCGCCGCCGTATCCGGCGATGGCCTCATTGACGGGCATGCGCGTCAGCGACGTGCACACCCAGAAGTAACTGCTGTTCACATACTTGATGATGACGGAGCCGGAGGCGCCCGCGAGCATCGCCGCCTCGGGCGAAAGGTTCAGGCGGGACAACATGGGCGCGACGAGCGAGGCGGCCGTGATGACGCCGACGGTCGTCGAGCCGGTGATCATGTTGCCGATGACGCCGATCACGAACGGGAGGAGGATGGCGGGCAAGGCGTGGGCGACGAAGAAGGCACTGATCGTCTCGACCGCTGGCGTGCCCTTGAGAATCTGACTCATCGACCCGCCGAGGCCTGTGACGACGAGGATCATCGCCGAGACGCGCAGTCCCTCTTCGACCCAGCGCGTCGTCGCGTCCCGGCGCTGCTCGGGCGTGCGGATGTTCAAGAACGAGAGCCAAAGTCCGATCGCGAGGGCCGCGACGGGCCAACCGGCGTAAGCCAGCACGACGCGAACCGGGTGGCCTTCGGGCAGCACGAGCCGGGCCACGCTCGCGGCCGCGATGAGCGCGATCGGCACGACGATAGGGGCATAGGCGCCGAGCGTCGTCGGCAGCCCGTGGCCGCCTTCGTCTCCGAGGAAGTCCTCCCCGGCGAACTCCTCCGAGGGCGGCGTCGGGAGCCGCGGCCCGATCACGAATTGCCCCCAGATCCAGGCGGCGGCGGAGCCGGCGAGACATGCGATGCTGCCGAAGATGATCGTCTTGCCGACGTTGGCGTGCAGCAGCGCGGCCGCGGCGAGAGGGCCGGGCGTCGGCGGCACGATCGCATGGGTGAGCTGCAGGGCCCCGACGAGGCCGACGGACATCACGCCGATCGGCACCTCGAACACGCGCGCCGCGGAGTGCACGAGCGGGTTCAGAATTACGAACGCCACGTCGGAGAAGATAGCGATCCCGAGCACGAAGCCCGTCAGCGTCAAGGCGAGCGGCATGCGCCGCGCGCCGACCGCAGCGACCATCGTGCGCGTGATCGTGCGGATCGCGCCCGTGTGCCGCAGCCCTTCGGCGATGATCGAGCCGAGCACGATCACGACGCCGATCGAGCCCAAAGTGTCGCCGAAACCCTTTTCGAAGGCGGCGATGAAATTGTTCGTGACGACGCCCGGCACGACGCCGAAGATCAGCAGCGGCAGGAGCAGGGCGAGGAACACGTGCCAGCGCCAACGCGCGATGAGAAAGAGCAGCAGCGCGATGACGCCGAGGAAGGCGGCGAGCGAGACCAGCGGGCTCGTCGCGACCGCGGTGGCCGGATTCACTTCCGGGCGCTGCCGGCGAGATAGTCGAGGGCGGCCCCGACCCCTCCCGGGTTGTGCGGGACGCCGGCGACGGCGAGCCCCATTTCGACGCCGCAGAGGGTGCCGGCGAGCATGAGGTCGTTGAAGCTGCCGAGGTGGCCGATGCGAAAGACCTTGCCCGCGAGCCGGCCGAGGCCCGTGCCGAGCGAAAGATCGAAGGCTTCGAGAATCACTTGCCTCAATGCGTCCGCATCGTGACCGGCGGGCAAAAGCACGGCCGTCAGCGCGCTGCTGTAGGCCGCCGGGTCTGCGCACAGGACCTCGAGGCCCCACGCCGTAACCGCGCGGCGCGCCGCCTCGGCGTGCCGGGCGTGGCGCGCGAAGACGGCCTCGAGCCCCTCTTCGAGCAGCATCTCAATCGCCTCGCGCAAGCCGAAGAGCAGGTTGGTCGCCGGCGTGTACGGGAAGTAGCCGTCGCGGTTCGCTGCCAGCATGTCCGACCAGTCCCAGTACGCCCGCGCGCTGCGTGCGGCCTCGTGGGCGGCGGCGGCCTTGGACGAGACGCCGTTGAATGACAGGCCCGGCGGCAGCATGAGCCCTTTCTGCGAGCCCGCGACCGTCACGTCCACGCCCCACTCGTCCATCGAAAAGTCGATCGAGCCGAGCGAAGAGATCGTGTCGACGATGAGCAGGGCCGGATGCCGGGCGGCGTCGAGCGCGGCGCGGATCGCCGGGATCGGGCTCACGGCCCCGGTCGAGGTCTCGTTGTGAACGATGCAGACGGCCTTGATCTCGTGGCCGCGATCCTCGGCGAGGCGCGCCTCGACCGCAGCGGGATCGGCGCCCCGTCGCCAGTCTGTGGGCAGGCTCTCGGGCGCGAACCCGAGACGGCTCGCGAGGCGCGCCCAGAGGAAGGCGAATTGGCCGGTCTCGCAGGTCAGCAGCTTGTCGCCCGGCGAAAGAACATTGACGAGGGCGGCTTCCCAGGCCCCCGTGCCGGAGGCCGGATAGATGATCACGGGGGCCCGCGTCCGGAAGATGTGCCGGATGCCGGCCAGGACCTCGCGGCCGAGCGCCTGGAACTCGGGGCCGCGATGGTCGATGGTCGGCCGGTCCATCGCCCGCAATACGCGGTCGGGGACGTTCGTCGGCCCCGGGATCTGCAGAAAGTGACGGCCGCTCGCATGCCTCATGAGGAGTTCCCTTCGTACCCTGCACACCGAGCTCGCGGGGGCGAGGTCGGACTGCTAATTCCCGATATCGGCCGGCTCGATCCGCAGCACGCCGCCGTCTTTGGCATCGTCCGTCAGCAGATACAGCAGGCCGTCCGGGCCCTGCCGCACGTCACGAATGCGCTGATGCAGGTC
This sequence comes from uncultured Gammaproteobacteria bacterium, assembly GCA_963702105.1. Lineage (GTDB taxonomy): Bacteria > Pseudomonadota > Gammaproteobacteria > Steroidobacterales > Rariloculaceae > ZC4RG20. The sequence continues at coordinate 4,690,716 of OY969712.1, read as the reverse complement.
GACGAGCAGCGGCTCCCGCCGCAGCTCCTGCATATTCTCGTTGAACAGGATCCGCTGCAGCTGCCCGGTGCCCGGGATCTCGCCGTAGCGCATGCCTCCTACGAACGCGTCGCCCTTCCATTTTGGCAGCTTGTCGCCGGTATAGAACGCCAGGCCCGACGTTCGAAATCGAAGGCGTCCAATAGACGACCGGGTCCTCGAAGCCCTCCTTTTGAAACGCCTTCGATTGCCAGGGGCCGGCATACGTCCGGCCGAGGCTCACGAGCGGCCACCCATAGTTCGCGCCCGCGTGCAGGATGTTGAGCTCGTCCCCTCCGTTCGGGCCCATTTCGACTTCCCAAATGTCGCCGGTGCTGGGACTCACGGCGAGACCGAGCGGGTCGCGGTGCCCGAGCGTGAAGATCTCGGGCCTGTAGCCCGGCTTGCCGACGAACGGGTTGTCCGACGGCACGGTGCCGTCCGGGCGCAAACGCAGTATCTTGCCGGCGTCGCTTGCGGGGTCCTGAGCGGCCGCCCCCGGCGAGTGAATGCTCACATAGAGCATGCCATCCCGCCCGAACAGGAGGCGGGAATTGCCGCTGGTACCCTCGTCCGCAACGAAAATGTCGTGCACTTCCCTCAAGGCCGTGCCGCTCCATTCGCCGCGCGCGACCGCGAGCACGGCGGCGTCTTCGCCCCGGGGCTTGTCGTAGCTCAGGTAGACATAGCGGTTATGGGCAAAGTCTGGATCAAGCACGACGTTGAACAGCCCCGAGAGGAAGCCGACGTGGACCTTCGGCACGCCGACGATCGGAGTCGGATCGAGTGCGCCGTCTCGTATGATGCGCAGGGCACCCGGTCGCTCCGTCACGAGCATCGACCGGTCGGGCAGGAAGGCCAGGCTCCACGGAGTCGAGAGCCCGCGCGCGACGACCACGACACGAATATCCTGGCCTTCCGCCGTGTGGTAGGAAACGGGATGGTCGGGCAGCGGAGGAATCTTGAGGCCGGAGGGCGCGACGGGCGTGCCGTTCCGGAATGGCACGCGCTGCTGGGCCGAAACCGGCAGGACGATGAGCGCAAGCGCGCCGAGCGCGGCGCATCTGCCGAGACGCATGGTCTGCCCCCCGTTCGATCTTGTTAGTGTTCCGTGATCTTACAGCGGCAGAGACGCGGGTGCGACAAGTTCGGGGCACGGCGTCGTCGAGGAATCAGCCGGCGGGCTCGTACTATCGTACGCCCCCGCCTTGCTGACACGTGGTCCTGAACTACTGAGGCGTGCTAGAAGCTCACATTGGCACCGACCCTGAATACCCGGCCCCGCACGTCGTAAATCTCGCTCGTAGTGGTCTGCAGCGCGTTCTGCCGGATCGGATCCTCCTTGTCGAACGCGTTGATCATCGCGCCCGTGATATCGACCTTGCCGCCGGCGAGCGTGTAGTCGTACACGATATCTACGGTGTCGAACGGCTTTTCCTCTGAGAGCGGGTTGTTGGGACTGTCCTCGGTGAGCTTCGAGATGTGCCGCAGCGTGGCCCTGATGTAGTTGTTGCCATGCGTCCAATCGAGCGCGAGGTTGGCGCGAAGCTTGGGATCCGGGGCGCCGAAGTTGTCGGTGTTGTAACTGCCGAGCGCGTCGATCGTGACCCCTGTCGTCGTGAGCTTGTACTTCGTCGTGTAGGCGCCGGTCAGCGAAAGGCCCCACTGGCTGTTCAGCGCGTCGAACTTGTAGTTGAAGCGGAAGTCTAGCCCCGAGGTTTCCTGGTAGTCCTGATTGAAATACGTCAGGTTGAACACTCTTACGTCGAAGCCGGACATGCAGTTCGGGTCGCCGCCCTTATAGCTCGGGTCGAAGAACTCGCAGACCTTATTCGATGAGCCCGCGCGCAGCACGATCCTCGGGTCGGTGATGTAGCCGTCGGCCATGTCCTGGGCCAGGATCACGTCGGCGTCTTCCTGCGTTACGAGGTTCTTGAAGTCGACGTTCCAGTAGTTCAGGTCCATCGTGAATCGGTCGGTCGCCTCCCACGTGAACCCGAGGGTCCAGCTGTCGGAGGTCTCCGGCTTCAGATTCGGGTTGCCGGTGAGGCTGGCTCGGGCTTGAATGGCGTCGCCGCCGATTACGCGCACCGAGCTTCCGCCCGGGCCCTGACCGAAGGTCTGCAGCTCGCCCGGCTGCCGGAAGGATGAGCCGGCCGAGGCGCGGACGAACCAGCGCTTGCCCGGCGTCCACAGGATGCCGAGCTTCGGGTCGGTCGAGCTGATCTGGCCATAGTCCTCGGTGCGAGCGGCGAGCTGCAGCTCGAGCGTCTTCGTCGGGAACATGTCGAGCTCGGCGAACATGGCGTTCGTGTCCCGCACGCCCGAGAAGTCCTCGTACGGATCGGAATTGAACCGCCAGCCGCCGTCGTGGGAGACGTTGTCCCACTTTTGACCGAAAGCCTGCTGGCGGTACTCGTAGCCGAGCGCGAGTCCCGTGGTGCCGCCGGCCATCTCCCAGAGCTGCCCCGTCGAGACGAACTGCGCCGTCTTGAGCTCTCCGCTCTCTTTGTCGATACGGCTGCCGAGGAACCAGTTGGCGAGCGACATGTCGTTGTAGGCCGGATCGCCGGGCTGCGCGAGCAGATGATTGGCAAAGGGGTTCCACCAGTGGCAGTCTCCTTGCCCGGCCAGCGCACCCGTCGGGTCCGTGGCGGGCGAGGCCTTGCAGTTGGGGCCGCCGTAGCCCTGCAGCGCGTCGGTATAGCGGTCGCTGAACGTGTCTATGCTCGTGAAGCTCAGGTCGTTCCACGAGTCCACGACCGAGGCGCGCCAGTCCCACTTCTCGCCGAAGCGCCCGTCGAGCTTGGCCGCTAGGCGAAACGTATTCTGCTCTGTGTAGTGGTAGTTCTGCTCTGCCGAGCCGCCCGCGGGCGAGAGCGGTCTGCCCCAGAACTGGTAGTCCGCGATGGGGAAGCTCGGGTCCATCTGATGGGCGAAGATCACGCCCGGGTTCGTGGCGGGCACGAACGGCAGCGGGAACAGCAGCGGCGTCACGAAGCCGAAGGCGATCTTGTAGCGCGTGCGCGCAAAGCCCATCTCGAGCTGGCCGTTGACGTTGTGGCCGAAGTCGTGATGCAGCTCCGCGAGACCTACGAGCCGCTTCGATTCCGGCTGCAGCGCGCGGCCCAGGCTGTTCGCGAGCATGCACTGGTTGTGATTGACGGGATTCACGAAGCCGGCGCGAAGCCCGCCGCCGATGAGATCGCTGCCGCAAAGCGGATCGGGCATTCGCTGATGGGTCGTGAGATTCGTGAACGACCCGGGGTTGGCGAAGCCGGACTGCAGCGTGTCGAGCAGCCGCGCATCGTTGTAACGATCCTCGACGAGCAGGGTTTCCGTCGTCGAGTACTCGAAGCCGGCGACGACGCCGGTCGTCTCGCCTTGGGAGCCGACCAGGGCGCTGAACTTGGTGTCGGGCCGGTTTGCCGAGGTATCTTGAATCTTTTGCGCCTCGTAGCTGAGCTCGACACCATCGAAGTTGTTGCGCGTGATGAAGTTCACGACGCCCGCGACCGCGTCGCTGCCGTAGAGCGCCGAGGCGCCGTCCGTGAGGATCTCGATGCGCTGAATCATGATCGAGGGCGTCAGGTTGTTGATGTCCACGGCGCCGATGCCGCCGTCTGTGGTCTGCCGTTCGCCGTTCAGCAACACGAGGGTCGCGCGCGGGCCCAGGCCGCGAAGATTGACGGTCGCCGTCGGGGAATTGCCGCCCTCGGCCGTATTGATCGTCGACACCGAACCTGTCACCTGGGGCAGGTCTTTGAACACTTCGGCGACGGTCGTGCGCTGCGAGAGCTTGAGATCGTTGGAGCCGAGGACCGTCACGGGCTGGGGCCTGTTTACGGGCCGTTGCAGATAAGAGCCCGTGACGACGATCTCTTCCGGGCGCTGCTGAGCCGGCGCATTTTGCTCCTGCGCCTCGGCCGACTGCACCAAAGTTGCAGCCATGCAAAGAGCAATGGCTACCGTGAGCCGCTTATGGCTCAGGACATCGAGTTCGCTGTGCATGGACCCCCCCTTGTGCACGAGAATCGATCCGTCTCGAAACGGAGTCCCCACCGTATCGTCCGGATCCTCGCGAGTATAGGGGCATGACGCCGAAGCCCGGTATGAAGAACTCGGGGGGCGATGTGACGTTTTCGGCATGCCTGGCGCTCACGGTACCGACGGAACACGCGGCGGCCGGAGCCAGGCCGGATCCGGACTCCGTCTGCCATAAGTCTCGAAAGTATCAAGTATGGGTGGAAGGCCACGGTCGGGCGGAGAATTCGCACTTCCGCCCGTCGCCGCGCGTTCGTAGCATGCGTTGGGCTTCCGGCTCGGCGGCGCTCCGCTTCGAGCTCGAGTCTCGCCACCACCGCAGTTGAGAGTATGTCGTTGAGAGTATGTCGATGAGCATTGCGAACACGGCCGCGCGGCTGCGCCTGGTCAACCTGATTCTCTTCGTTGCGCTTGCCGCGGCCGCCCCCGGCAGCGCCGTGCGGGCTCAGGAGGGCTTTCCTCTCGACGGCACGTGGCGCGGCGAATGGGGCACGGGACCCGGCGCAACGCAGGTCGTCATGGTCATGAAGTGGGATGGGCAGCGGATCAACGGCCGCATCGATCCGGGGCCCGATGCGCTGCCGTTCAAGTCCGCGAAGCTGTTCCCGGACGACTGGTCGGTGCGGATCGAGGCCGAGAGCGCCGACGGAAAGCCGATCGTCGTCGAGGGGAAGCTCAAGGACATCGGCTCGTATCATCGGTACGTCGAGGGAACGTGGACCGAAGCAGGTACGCAGCATCCGTTCAAGATGACTAGGCAGTGACGGGCGGCGCTCTGTTCCCGGCGATCGCGGACGGTCCGGCTGCGGCCATGAAGGGGGCGAGCAGCGCGTTTGCGGCGGCTGCACTCCTCGCGGCCGCGGCGATCGCTTGGGCGGGCCCGATGGGTGCCGCGCAGGCGCAGACGGGCCCGGGGCAGGAAGGCACGCCGCGGTTCGCCGATGGGACGGTGCGCTTCGACCGTGTTCCGGGGGAGCACGGCGGGTATTGGGGGCGGGCGAGTCTGAGCTCGCTCGTGGAGCAGGGCGCACACGTGGTCATGGACGCGAAGGGGCGTCTCGCGAACCTCGAGGACGCCCGCAAAGTGGCGCCTTTCAAGCCTTGGGCGCTTGCGCTCTACGAGTATCGCCAGAAGAACGGCCTTGCCGACGACCCGCTCGGGGCGTGTCTCGCGCCGGGCGGCCCCCGCCAGCTCATGATTCCGGGCGGCTTCCGCATCGTTCAGGACCGCAACTTCGGCCGCGTCTACGTGCTCTCGGGCGGCGGGAATCGGAACTGGCGCATCATTTTTCTCGACGGTCGGCAGCCCCCGGACCCCGACGAGGTGGTCGGCACTTACTACGGCGAATCGGTGGGGCACTTCGAGGGCGATACCCTCGTCGTGGACTCCACGGGCTTCAACGCGCGCTTCTGGTTTTCCAACGGCGGCCTGCCCCATACCGAGGCTTTGCATCTCACGGAGCGGTTCTCGAGGCCGCGCTTCGACACGCTGAAGTACGAAGTGACGGTGGACGATCCGCTCACTTACACGCGCCCGTGGACGGCGGAATGGACCATCGGATGGGTCGAAGGCGCCGACATCGAGGAGCACTTCTGCGAGGACGCCGCGCAGCGCTGAGCCGCGGCTGAACGGCGGCCGGCAGATCGGACGCCAGAGAGTTTCGAGGAGACGGATATGGTTCGCAGTGTCGCAATCGCTTTACTCGGCCTCTTGGTCGGCGGGATGCTCGCCGTGCCCGCGTCGGCCCATCATTCTTTCCGGTCGCAGTACGATCCGAAGCAGCCCGTCGATTTGACCGGCGTCGTCACTAAAATCGACTGGATGAATCCCCACGTGTACTTCTACATCGACGTCAAGAGCAAGACGACCGGCAAGCGCGAGACGTGGGCGTTCGAGATGGGCCCGCCCCATCTTTTGCAGAAGGCCGGCTGGAAACGAAACTCCATGAGCATCGGCGACGTTGTCGAAGTGCAGGGTTCGAGAGCGCGGGACGGCAGCATGACTGCCAACGCCCGCAGCGTGCGGCTGACGGCTACGGGACAGGTGCTCGGCGCGGCCTCGAGCCAGGGCCAGACGGTCCTCGGAGCGCCAAAGGCCGCATCGCCCGCGGCCTCGGCGCCTGGCTCCGGGCCGGCGCAGTAGGGCCGGAGGCACGAATGCCGCCCGTCCCGCATCGCTCAACGGCGGCCGCCGTCGTCGCGCTCTTCGCCGGTCTCCTCGGGGCTGCCGCCGCGGCGCAGGAGGGCGCCCCCGTGGATTACACCCGTCCCGCCCCCCATTGGCCCGACGGCACCATCAGCTTCACGGGGCCGCCGGGCGAGGTCGGTAATTGGGACGGCCGAGCGGGCGCTACGCTCGCGAACAACGTGATGAAAGGGGCGCTCGACAACCCGAAGTACAATCTTCCGACCAACCTCAGCATCGACCGCGTGCCGTTTCAGCCCTGGGCCCGCAAGCTCTACGACTACCGGCAGGCTACGTTCACCAAGGACGATCCGCACACGCGCTGCATGCCTTCGGGCGGAGCCAGAATGTTTCACACGCCGTACGGCTTCGAGATTCTGCAGCTGCCCGATTCGGCGGAGATCATCTTCCTCAGCGTGGGCGCGCCTCACTCGTGGCGAGTCGTGCACATGGACGGCCGCGCCCATCCGGCCCATCCCGGTCATACGTTCTTCGGCGACTCGATCGGTCACTATGAAGGCGATACGCTGGTCATCGACACCGTCGGCTTCAACGAGAAGTTCTGGCTCTCGCGCGAGGGCATCCCGCACACGGAGCAGCTGCACACGGTCGAGCGGATTTCGCGCCCGAACTTCTATACTCTGAAATACGAAATCACGATCGACGACCCCGGCGCCTACACCGCACCCTGGACGGGCGGCTGGACCATCCCGTGGGTTGCCGGCAACGAGCCTTACGACTATCTGTGCCAGGAAAACAACCTGGACGCTCGGCGTATGATCGGTCCGCAAGGCCGGTGAAGACCGGGGGCGCCGTCCGCGGCGCCGGCGTGAAGAACCGCTGAGGGGGTGTGCAAGTGAGCAGTGCACGAGAAGAGCTCATCGCTAACTGGCCGATCATGGTCGTCGCGTTCCTGCTGGTGTTTTTCGCCTTCGGCGTGCCGACCTATTCGCTGCCGTTCATGTACGACGCGGCGATGAAGGAGCTCGGGTGGAGCCACGCCGAAGTGAATCTGCTCGCGACGGCGAGGTTCGTGATCGGCGCGGGCGCCGCGCTCGGCATGGGCCTGCTCATCGACAAGATGGGCGGCCGCTGGATCGTGCTGCTCGGCACGGCCGTCGGCGGTCTGGCGATGGCGCTTTTCCTGTTCGCGACCAATCTTCCGGTCTACTACATCGCCGGCGCGCTGGGCGGCTTCTCCGCCTCCTCGATCGTCGCAGCGATGAAGGTCATCGTGTCGCGCCTGTTCTCCGCGAACCAAGGCATCGCCATGGGCATCGTGCTGACTGCGACGAGCGCGGGCGGCGTCGTGATGCCGATCGTGTGGCCGCAGATGCTGCAGGTGCTGAATTGGCGGCAGATCATCGCGCTGTTGAGCCTCGGGCCCCTGCTCATCGCCGTGCCCCTGTGGCTCGTCTTCATGGCCCGGAGCCGCCGTACACGGGAGATCGTGAGCGCGCCGACCGACGTCGTCAGCAACACGACGCTGTGGGAGCACTTCAAGCTCATCAGCCGCGAGCGCTCTTTCTGGCTCATCGCGGCCGGTATCTTCATCGTCTCGGGCGTCGATCAGGCCCTCATGCAGAACTACGTGAGCTTCCTGCACAACGACAAGGGCATGGACCTGCGCACCACGATCTCGTGGGCCGGCAGCCTGCTCGCCGTCATCGGCGTGCTGGCCAAGGTCGGCTCGGGCTGGTTCTACGATCGCTACTCGATTCGCGGCATCGCCTATTTCTATCTGCTGCTCGCGGCCTCGATCTGGCTCGGCTTGCCGGTCGCCGGCGTCATGTCGCTGCTGCTGTTCGTGCTCGTGCGCGGCGTGGCTCACGGCGGCATGATCGTGGACGTGCCGATCCTCACGAAGCACTACTTCGGCATGGAGCGCATCGGCATGACGATGGGCATCATGTCCGTCGCCGTGAATCTCGGCTTCGCCGCGGGCCCGCCGCTGTTCGGGTGGCTGGCCGACGTGTTCGGCAACTTCAGCACCGGCATGGTCGTCTTCGGCGCGGCGGCGGCCGTCGCGACGCTTTCCGTTTGGTGGGTCAAGCCGCGCTATTGGACCTCGCCGGCGGACCAGGCCGCCTTGGCCGCGCAGCCCGGCATCGCGGTCGGACAGTAGCGGAACCGGACGTGGCCGAAGGAGCGGATCGGAAGCGGCTCGATACGGGCGGCTCCCTGAGCCGGCGCGGCTTTCTCAAGGGCGCGGCCGGGACTGCCGCTGCCGCGGCGGCCGTCCCGACGCGCGAGTCCGCCGCGCAGAGCGCGCCGCGCCGCACGCCGCCGCCTTCGGAGTCCGCCGCGTCCACGGAAGCGGGCGCGGCACCGCCGCCGTTGCCCTCGATCATCGTCGAGCGCCCGCAAGCGGACTTCATGGTGGATGTGCTGAAGTCATTCGGTCTCGAATACGTCGCGGCCAATCCCGGCTCGAGCTTCGACGGACTGCAGGAATCGATCATCAACTACGGCGGCAACACGGCGCCGGAGTTCCTGACTTGCTGCCACGAAGAGTCTTCGGTCGCCATGGCGCACGGCTATGCGAAGATCGAGGGCCGGCCGATGGCAGCATTCGTGCACGGCACGATCGGGCTCCAGCACGCCTCGATGGCGATCTACAACGCTTATGGCGACCGGGTGCCCGTGCTCATCGTGGCAGGTCTCGGCCGCGACGCCGTGCGCGCCCATGCGGCCACCGACATGGCGACCATGGTGCGCGACTTCGTGAAGTGGGACCACCAGCCGCTCTCCCTCGGCGATTTCGCTGCCTCGGCCGTGCAGGCCTACCGGCTCGCCGTCACTCCGCCGACGGGGCCCGTGCTGCTCGTCGCGGACCTCGAGATGCAGCAGGCGCCGATGCCGGCCAAGTCCCCGCGCATTCCGCGCCTTACGTTGCCCGAGCCGCCCGCCGCCGACCTCGGCTCGCTGCGCGAGATCGCGAAAACCCTCGTGGCGGCGGAAAACCCCAAGATCGTCTGCGGCCGCGCGGCCCGCTCTCAGGCCGGCATCGATCTGCTCGTCGAGTTGGCCGAGCTGCTGCAGGCGCCCGTGCACGGCGGCAGCGACCGCGTGAACTTTCCGTCGCGCCATCCGCTCGCAGGCGACGGAGAAGGTACCGCCGACGTCATACTTAACCTCGAGACCGCAGGCCGCGAAGGCGCCGCTCCTCGTCAGCTCACGATCAGCTCGGCCGAGCTGCTCATGACGGGCAACTTCGAGATCTCGCCACCGCCCGCGGCCGGCGACCTCGTGGTCGCGGCCGATGCGCAGGCTTCGCTGCCCGCCCTTATCGAGGAGGTACGGCGGCAGCTTTCGGCGGCCCGCAAGCGCGAGCTCGCCCGCCGCGGCGAGCAGCTCGGGCGCGTGCATACCGCCGCCCGGCTGCGCGAGCTCGAGGGGGCGCGCGCCGGCTGGGATGCCGTCCCGATAAGCGTGCCGCGGCTCTGCGCCGAGCTGTGGTCCTTGATCGAGCAGGAGGACTGGTCGCTCGTCTCGCCGCAGGGATTCTTGAGCGGCTGGCCCGGCAAGCTCTGGAACATGGACAGGCATTACCGCTACATCGGGGCCCAAGGGGCGGGCGGCATGGGCTACGGCGCGCCGGCCTCGGTCGGCGCGGCGCTCGCGAACCGCCGACGCGGGCGGCTGTCCGTCAATCTGCAGACCGACGGCGATCTCTGCTACGGCCCGGCCGTGCTGTGGACGGCCGCGCACCACCGCATCCCCCTGCTCACGGTCATGCACAACAACCGCGCCTACCACCAGGAAGTCATGTTCATGCAGCGCATGGCGAACTGGCACAACCGCAGCGCGGACCGTGCGCGAATCGGAACGACGCTGACGGAGCCGAACATCGATTACGCGAAGATGGCCGAGTCCTTCGGAGTCTACGGCGAGGGCCCGATCACCGAGCCGGGCGAGCTGCGCGGTGCGCTGATGCGCGGCATCGAGCGCGTCAAGCGCGGCGAACCGGCCTTGATCGACGTCGTGACGCAGCCGAGATGAAGCCGAGGGCGGGGATCTAATGCGACGCGAAGCGATCAGGCGCGCAAACCGCGCGATCGCCGCCGCCGCCGTGCTCATGCTCTGCCTGCCCGCGACCGGCCGCCCGCAGGCGAGCGCGGACACGGAAGCGGGCCGGGGCCGCGCGGCGTATGTGCGCTTCGGCTGCTACGAATGCCATCAGTACTCGGGCGCGGGCTACGAGGGCATGCCGGGCGGCGCGCGGCTCGTACCGATGCCGCTGGGGCGCGAGGCCTTCAAGACCTATCTGCGCAATCCGGCCGTGCCTCGCCGCATGCCGCCCTATACGGTCAAGCTCTTGAGCGACGCCGAGGCGGATGCGATCTACACGTTCCTGCGCAGTTTGCCGGAACCCCCTCCGCTCGCGCGGATCCCCGAGCTGGAACGGATCGCGAAGGAAATCGAAGGCGCCGCCGCGCGCTGACCGCCGCGAGCCCGCCGCGTAGGCAAACCGGGCCTCAGTACATCGGCGTACCCTTCCTCTGGTAATGTCGCCACATCGACATACAGCGCATCGACGGTAACCGATGAAAAGAGGCCAGCAAGAGATCAAGCATCTGCTCCTGACGCGCTTTCGAATGCGTCAACTCGTCGCCTACATCGCGGTTTACGAGCATCGCAACATACAGGCGGCCGCCCGCGACCTCGCGCTCGACCACAGCACGGTTTCTAAGAGCATTTCCGAGATCGAGGCCGTGCTCGACACGGAGCTCTTCGCCCGTCACACCCGCGGCGTGACTCCGACCCCCGCGGCCGACATCCTGTATCGGCACGCGAGACAGATCGTCAATCAATGCGCGCGAACCGCGGCCGAGCTTTCTCGCATCTCGGCCGAAAGGTCCACCCACATCGTCATCGGCTGCGTGTCCTACCTCGATACGGTCGCGGTCAGCGCGCTCACGCGCTTCAAGGCCCAACGCGAGGACGACCAGATCATCCGGCTCATCTTCGGGCGTACGAAGGACCTGCACCGTCGCCTCGCACTCGGCGAGATCGACCTGTTGATCGCCCGCCTGGGCGTCGCCGAGGATCACGCCGACATCAAGGCGATCAAAAGCTACGACGTCGGCGACATCATCGTCGTGCGCAGCGACCACCCGTGCGCGGGCCGCAGCGACATCAAGCTCGAAGACCTCGTGGGTTATCCGTGGGTGCTGCCGCCCCCGAACAACCCGTTCCGCAGCTACCTCGAGGGGCTGTTCTATCAGGAAGGCCTTTCCCTGCCCAACAACGTGTTCGAGATCGCGTCGATGTTCGCAGTGCGCGCGATTTTGCTCGAGAACGAGAATCTCGTGTGCACGCTGCCCTCCGAAAGTCTGCGCAGGGACATCCAGAACGGCGTCCTCGCGCAGCTCGACGTTGCGATACCGCTGAACCCGCCGCCCGTCGGCGTCCTCCATAAGGCGGACCCGGTGCTCGAGCGGTATGCCGAAGACCTAGTTGCGGCGCTGCGGGCCGGCATCGACTGAGCGGCTCGAACGCGGCTCGCGGAGCTCGGGCCATGGCGAATTCGTCATAGCGTCCCCCGGCTAATTCAAAACAGGCCGCCGTGCCGTGCCATAAAATTCCGGGTATTCGGCTACGCGCCTTCTCTAAACGAGGCAGGTCATGAACATCTGGAAACCGGCTTTGGCGTCTCTGTGGGCCGCCGTCTGCCTCACGGCCGGCGCTCCCGCCTCTGCGCATCATGCGTTTACCGCTCAGTACGACAAGGACCGTCCCGTCTCGATCAAGGGGGTGGTGGTCAAAATCGATTGGCTGAATCCCCATGCCTACTTCTACGTCGACGTCAAGAACGCGGCCACGGGCAAGGTGGACAGCTGGGCCTGCGAGCTCGGGTCGCCGGTGGTGTTGACGCGCCAGGGCTGGTCGCGGAATACGCTGCACATCGGCGACGTGGTGAACGTCGACGGGATCCGCGCCCGCGACGGCAGCTTGGCGCTGAACGCCAAATCGGTCGTCATGGCCGACACGGGGCGGCGCCTGTTCGCGCGCTCGGCCGGCGAGCAGCGCCAGGTGGACGGCCCCGGCCCGCGCCCGAAGCCGAGCGAGTGAGCGCGGCGTCACTGAGGCACTGTGCGCACCCTGCGCCGGCCGTAAGGGAGAGTTTCAGCATGCGCAAGAACGCTCGTCGCGGCCTCGGACGCGTCTTCGCCCCGTTCGTCCTCGGAGCGCTCTCGCTGACCGTGCTGCCGGCCGCGGCTCAGAGCGGAGCCGATGGGTCCACCAGACAGCGGACCCTGCCTGCACGTGACGCCGTGCATACGCAAGGCGCCGCCGATTCGACGCCGCGCCTCCCGGACGGCACGCCGAACCTCGGGCCCGGTCCCGACGGCCTCGGCTTCTGGGACCGCGGTCCGGGTCCGCAGGTCGGCGGGGCCGACTACCCTCCGCCCGATCAGATCCCGTTCAGACCCTGGGCGCGCGCGCTGTACGATTACCGGCAGCGGACGCTCTCAAAGGACGATCCGCACGTGCGCTGCGCGCCGCCCGGCGGCCCGCGCCAATTTGCCGTGCCTTTCGGGCTGCAGATCATTCAGGTGCCGCGGATCAAGCGCATCTTCCTGCTGTCGGGAGGGTCGACGCGGCCTTGGCGGGTCATTTACATGGACGGGCGCCCTCATCCGGATCCGGAAACGTTCACGCCGAGTTACTTCGGCCACTCGGTGGGACACTGGGAGGGCGACACGCTCGTCGTGGACACGGTGGGGTTCAACGAGCGGTTCTGGATGCATAGAGAAGGCTTTCCGCACACCGAAGCGCTGCACCTCATCGAGCGGATCTCGCGGCCCGACCACGATACGCTGAGGTACCAGGTCACGATCGACGATCCGCTCGCTTACACGCGGCCTTGGACGGCCACGTGGACCAAGTCCTGGAAAGCGGACGAGGACATCATCGAGTACTTCTGCCAGGACAACAATCTCGATCAGTACCACATGGTAGGCCATTGAAGGCCGGCCTGCGGCCGCCGCGCCCCGGCATGTGCGCCGATGCGCGCCGCTGAGCGGGCGCGCCGCCCGGAGGCGCCGAAAGGCTTGCGGCTACGCCGAAGGAGAACGAACGGATGATCATCGACTGTCACGCACACGTTTCCGGCCCCAAAGCCTACTGGGCCTACAAGGCGGGCCTGATTTCGCACCGGGGCAGCCACGGGAGCGCGGGGCCGCGGCTCAGCGATGCGGACATTCTCGAAGCCTGGAACGCGAAGGAGATGGCGCCGACCGGACATCTCGATCACATGAAGGCCTGCGGCATCGATATCCAGTGCGTCTCGCCGCGGCCGTTTCAAATGATGCATTCGGAGCGCCCGGCGAAGATCGTGCACGACTGGACGCGCGTGACGAATGACCTGATCCATCGAAGCTGCCAGTTGATGCCGGAGAAGTTCTTCGGCGTAGCGGGTCTGCCGCAGTGCGGCGGAGCGCCTATCGAAGACTGCCTGCCCGAGCTCGAGCGCTGCGTCAATGAGCTCGGCATGAAGGGTTGCCTGCTGAACCCGGACCCTTACGAGAACGGCGGGGTCAAGGCGCCGCCGCTCGGCGACCGCTACTGGTATCCGCTTTACGAGAAGCTGTGCGACCTCGATGTCGTGGCACACATCCACGCGACGGGCTCGAGGGAGCCCGAGCGCGAGCCCTACACGCTTCACTTCATCAACGAAGAGACGACGGCCGTGTACGGCCTCGTGAGCTCGACCGTCCTCGACGACTTCCCCAATCTCAAGGTCCTCGCGTCGCACGGCGGCGGCGCGATTCCCTATCAGCTCGGCCGCTTCGACTCCGCTTCGACGAGGCGCGGGGGGCAGCGTTTCAGGGACCGCATGCGCAAGCTCTATTACGATACCGTGCTCTATACGGCCGACGCGCTCGAGCTGCTGATCAAGACCGTCGGCCCCGACCGCGTGCTTTACGGTGCGGAATGCCCGGGCGTCGGCTCCGCCGTTAATCCGGATACCGGCTCGACCTTCGACGACATCGTGCCGCTGATTCGGCAGTTCGACTGGCTGTCGGCCGAGGACAAGCAGAAGATTCTCGAAGACAACGTGCGGGCTCTTTTCGGGCTCCCTACTTCCAGGTAACGAAGCCCTGCGCCGTGCCGCTGCCGGCTTCCGTGCGATAGCACGGCAGGTAATCCAGGAGCTCGCCCCGCAAGTCGGTACCGAAAAGGCACCCGGCCGCCGAGATCCAATTGAGGAGCTCGGAGGTGCCGTCCTGCAGCAGGCGGGGGTCTATGGCGCGCAGGAAAGCTTCGTCGCGCTCGGCAATCGCTTCGATGAGGGACGCGTCGAACTCCTCGTTGATGACGAAATGGGACATGCCGCCGGAGCCTACGATCGCGACCCGCATGTCCGTGTCCCAGCTCGAAACGACCTTGTGGACGAGCCGACCCAGATCGAAACAACGCCACGGCCGCGGCTGGTTCGGCCGGAAGAACGTGTTCGTGATGATCGGTAAGGTCGGAATGGGACGATCGCGCATCACGCGGCGGAGGATGAACGCGAACGCGTGAGGCGTTCCAGCGTGGTGATGGTCGGGCTCGTGCTCGGGCCAGCTCTCCGACGCCGCGAAGTCCCAACCCTCTTCCTGTCCCGCCGCGAACAGCAGGCCGGCCAGATCCGGAAGGCCCGGATAATCGGTGCGCCGCTCCGGCCGGTTGGCCCATTCCGCCTCGCGAATGCCCCGCGGCAGCCCGGCCAGGCGCCGTTCGGGGATCGGGCCGTTCCAAAACGTCTCACCGTAGTAGACGGTGTAGGCGGGCTGCAGCGCCGGCAACATGAGCTCGCGCTGGTCGTTGCCGAAGATCACGCAGCAGTCGGGCTCGACCTCTGCCCAGATGTCGGCGAGCCGGTCGATCGCCGCTTGGCACGCCGCGTGACGCGCGGTCTGCACCTCGAGCGTGATCTGCCGCTCCAGGTGCTCGTTCCGGCGCAGCGCGACGAGCTCGTCGAACGAGTACTGCCTGCCCTTGTACCAGTGCCGCCGCGACTTGTCGGCGGGCACCCGCAGCATCCACTCCTCCGGCGTCGTGCTGAGCTGCGGGCCATGCGTGGTCCAAAGACCGAGAACTATGCGCGCCATGCGTCCTCCGTTTGCCCGCGGAACAGCTCGCGTCGCTCGGCTCTAACAGCACGGTCGGCCGCGCCGGGGGCGGGCGAGCGGGAACAGTCGGCCGGGGCTCTTCTCTACCGACTATGGGCAATTCTAGGGCAGCCGCGCGCGGCCTGTTCTGTAGAGACGCGACGCC
Source organism: uncultured Gammaproteobacteria bacterium (assembly GCA_963702105.1). GTDB lineage: Bacteria > Pseudomonadota > Gammaproteobacteria > Steroidobacterales > Rariloculaceae > ZC4RG20. The sequence goes on along the minus strand of OY969712.1, from coordinate 4,675,202 downwards.
GCTATGGGGGTTGGGTCATATCGGCGAGCCCCGGCCTGCGGCCGAGGCCGCTCCTGCGACAGCGCGACGAAGCGCGATGGCGGAGCGGCTTCGCGGGCCCGTCACTTCACGGTGTACTTTCGCCCTTCCATGCACGCGATGAACGCGCGGTCGTAATCGCCGAGGTGCTGTGCCTTCGCCCGCTTGGTCGCATTCGTCGGGTCGAATCCTGTCTGTCCCGTCGCCCAATCGCCGCACGCCTTGCGATCCTGCTCCGTCTGCGCGGCGGTCTGCCCGGCGGCCGGATAGACGAACAGCTTTTCCGGCGCCGTTTCGTTCTTGGTGCTCCGCGCCTCCGGATTGCGTGGAAAGGGCGTGTAGCCGTACCACCCGTACGGTTCAGCGTATGGATACGACCAGGGCCCGTACCAGGAGTAGGGTCCGTACCAGGAGTATGGCGCGTAGGCGGGCACGCCGCCGAAGCCGATCCCGATCCCCACGAACGAATGCCCATGGAAGCCGCGGTGTGCCTGGGCCGGGAGAGCGGCCATGGCGAGCATTCCGAAGAGAGCCAACCCAAGTGTTTTCATATGAGCCACCTCCAAGGATAGAACGGCCGAAGGGCCATCAGGTTGACAGCCTCGTTGCGGCCGACCGGAGATCGCGGGGCACGTTCGCGCTCCGGCTCACCAGGTCTGCGGCGACCAATTTTTGTCGCCGCCGTCTTCGAGCACGCCCGTGCGGATGACGCCGGCGCTCATGTAAAAGTGCGGCGGCACGGGCAGGTTGAGGGGCGCCGGTGAACCGTCCATGACGCGGCCCGCGAGGTCGTAGCGCGAGCCGTGGCACGGGCACAGGAACCCGCCGGGCCAGTCCGGTCCGAGCCCGGCCACACCTGCATTCGGATGGTAGTCCGGCACGCAGCCGAGGTGCGTGCAGATGCCGACGACCACGAAGTACTCGGGCTTGATCGAGCGCTGCACGGGATTCCAGTGCGCCAGCCCCGGGGGCTGTTGGGCCGACTTGGATAACGGATCCTTGAGCATGCCGTTGAGCTTGGGTAGCTCGGTGAGCTGCTTCTGCGTCCGGCGCACTACCCAGACGGGTTTGTGCCGCCAAAGGAAGCTGACCATCTGCCCTTCTGCGAGCTTGCTGACGTCGATGTCTACGGGCGCGCTCTCGGCGAAGGACCGAGCGCTGGGCTCGAACGACTCGACGAACGGCACCGCAGCGGCGGCGACGCCGACGACACCCGCGACGGTGGCCGCGGCCGTCAGGAAGCGCCGTCGCTCCGAACTGTGTGCCCCAAGCCGATCGACGGCGGCATCACTGCTCGAGCTCATGGAACAGTCCTCCACAACGTTGGACGAATAGCCCGCCGCCCGGGCTGCCAGGTCCACGGGTCTCTGACTTTTCGAGGGCGTGAGGCTCGATAAGTTGCATCGGGTGAGGCCGCCGGCTTGCCGGCGTCGAGCAGTCGCACGCGCGCCCCGCCGGGGCGACAATACGGAGACGCACGACCTTCTGCCCGTGGCGGGCCGGCCGCGCGAGCGTAGTAGATCGGGTGGCGAGCACGTCATGGTTCGGGACGCTGTCGGGGTCGAGTGCGAGGTGGCTGATGCGGAAGCCGAGGATCCCCCGTTCCCATGGCTCGTGTACGGTGCGGAGTTGGCCGGCACGGCCCTGCTGCTAGGGGTAGGCTTGTCCTTCGTCATCGCGGATTTCGGCCGCGGCAGCGCGGTCGTCAGCGCGCTGCCGCCGCCCGGGCTCCGTCGCTTGATCACCGGTTTCCTGTTCGGGACGACCGGCGCTCTGATCGCGTTGTCGCCGCTCGGCAAGGAGAGCGGTGCTCATTTGAACCCCGTCGTAACGCTGGGATTCGTGCTCATGGGCAAGCTGCGGCCGCGCCACGGCCTCGGCTACACCGTCGCGCAGCTGCTCGGCGCCGCTCTGGGCTGCGTCCCCCTGCTCGCATGGGGCGGCATGGGACGCAGCGTCGCTTTCGGCGCGACGCTGCCCGGCGCAAACTACGGCGAGGCCGCCGCCGTGCTCGGGGAGGCCGTGACGACCTCGCTGCTCATCATCGGGCTGTTCTATTTTCTGCAGCGTCCCCGCCTGCGGAACTTCACGCCGGCGCTTTTCCCCGTGCTCTACGCGCTCATGGTCTTCCTCGAGGCGCCCGTCTCGGGCACGAGCACGAATCCGGCACGCAGCTTCGGCCCGGCGCTGATCGCCGGCGAGTGGTCCGCGTGGTGGGTGTATTGGCTCGGTCCTCTGGCGGGCGCTCTGCTCGGCGTCGCCGCCGTCCGGCTCATTCCGCGCTTCCCATGGGAAATCGAGGTGGCGAAGGTCTATCACTTCGCGCACGATCGATACGGCGTTTTTCACGGCAGGAACCCGAGGCACGATGCAAGCACCAACGTCTGATCCTCACCCGACCTGGGCCACTGCGGCCAAAGACATGGTCGGCACGAGCCTCGGCTCCTCGCGCCTTTGGTTCACGGTCGCCGAAGGCATCGTTACGGAACTCTATTATCCGCGCATCGACATCCCCCAGATCAAAGACCTCGGATTCATCGTCGCCGACGACAAGGGCTTCTGGGTCGAGCTGCGGCGCAACCGGAATTACGAAGTGACATTGGCCAAGCCGGGCGTGCCCGCAGTGCGGATCGTTCATCGGCATCCGAGATTCACGTTCACGCTGCGGATTTGCCCGTCGCAGCACCGCGACGTCCTCCTGCTGTCGTACGAGCTTTCGGGCGAGGCCGATTTGCGCCCGTATGCATTGATTGCGCTGCGGCTCGGCGAGGATGCCGCTGCCAATCGAGCGTTTGCAGAGAAACACGATGGCCGGCCCGTCCTGTGGGGCGAACAGGGTCCGTTCGGGGTCGCCGTCGTCGCCGTCGACAGCCAGGGCGCCGACGGCTGGCGACGGTGCTCGGTCGGCTGTCTCGAGGAGAGCGACGGCTGGCAGGACTTCGCGCGCCATGGGCGAATGACGTGGGAGTACGACAGCGCAGGGCCCGGGGCCGTGACGATGACGGGGGAGCTGCCGCCCGAGGGGACGCTCGCCCTCGGTTTCGGAACCAGCAGAATCGCGGCCGCCACGTTGGCCGTCTCGGGAATCATGCAGAACTTCGGCTCCGTCTGGGAAGCGCAGAGCCGCGCCTGGGACCAGTGGCTCGCGGAGCGCGAGTTCCCGGCCTTGCCTGCGCCGCTCCGGGAGCTGCTCGAGCTGTCGGCGACGGTGCTCAAGGTGCATCAGGACCGAACCTTCTGCGGCGCGACCGTCGCGAGCCTCTCCATTCCATGGGGCGACGAAAGCCAGAGCCGCGGCGGCTACCATCTCGTCTGGACGCGCGATCTGCTCGAGACGGCCGGGGCGCTGCTCGCCATGGATGCGGTCGAGGACGCCCGCGACGTGCTGCGTTACTTGATCGCCACGCAGCAGGAGAACGGCCACTGGCTGCAGAATCAGTGGCTCGGAGGCACGCCGTTCTGGCAGGGCATCCAGCTCGACGAGACGGCCTTCCCGGTGCTCCTGGCCGCCGCGCTCAAGCAACGCGGTGCCCTCGACGGCATTCCCGTCAAAGACATGGTCCTTCGAGCGCTGCGGTTCATTGCGCGCGAAGGCCCTGCCACCGGTCAAGACCGGTGGGAGGAGGATGCGGGCATCAACACCTTCACGCTCGCCGTCGCGATCGCGGCGCTCGTCGAAGGCAGCGCTTTTCTCGACGATCCCGGCCGGGAGTTCGCCCTGCGCCTGGCCGACAGCTGGAACTGCCATATAGAGGACTGGGCCTATGTCGAAGGCTCGGCGCTGGCGCGCAGGTTGGACGTCGGCGGCTACTACGTGCGCACGGCGCCGACCGATGCGCTCGTGCACGAGGGTGCGATGGCCGAGCGAGTCATGATCAAGAACCGCGCCATCGATCCGAATCTGCCCGCCGAGGAGCAGGTCGCGACGGACTTTCTGCAGCTCGTCCGGTACGGCCTGCGCCGTCCGGACGACCCGTGCATCCTGAACACTCTCAAAGTGATCGACGCCCTGCTGCGAACCGACACGCCGGCCGGCCCGGTCTGGCATCGCTACAACGGCGACGGTTACGGCGAGCACGAGGACGGCAGCGGCTTCGACGGCACGGGCTCGGGACGCGGCTGGCCCTTGCTGACCGGCGAGCGCGGCCACTACGCCCTCGCGGCGGGTGCGGACGCGCTGCCGTTCCTCGAGGCCATGGCGGCCATGACGGGCCCCGGCGGGCTGCTGCCCGAGCAGGTCTGGGATAGCGCGCCGATCCCCGAGCGGCATTTGGAGCCGGGCAAGCCGAGCGGCTCCGCCATGCCGCTCGTCTGGGCGCATAGCGAGTTCATCAAACTGTGCTACAGCCGGGCGCGCGGGTACCCCGTGGACCGTCCCACGGCGACGTGGAACCGCTACCGCGGCGCGCGGCCGGATGCGAGCTTCAACCTGTGGGGCCCGCGCTGCCGTCCGCGTCGGCTGCGCGCGGGCGCGGATCTCACGATTGCGCTGCTGTCGCCGGCGCGCGTCCACTGGGGCAGAGACGGCTGGCACGAGGTTGCCGAGGCCGAGACCTTGGATACCGGGCTCGGAGTTTTCGCGGCCGAGCTCCCAACCGCGGCCTTGGCCGCCGGCACGCAGGTTCAGTTCACGTTCTATTGGCTCGGCGAGAATCGCTGGGAAGGTCGGGACTACGAAGTGCTGCTTTCGGACGAGGCAGGAGGTGCAACATGATTCCAATCGATCTGACGGGCCGCAACGCTCTGATAACGGGCGGCGACTCCGGCCTCGGCGCCGCGACGGCCAAGTCTCTCGCGCAGGCCGGGGCTCGGGTTGCGATCACGTACCGGTACAAGCCGGATGCGGCCGATAAGGTCGCGGAGGCGGCAAAAACGGTCGGCGGCCAGGTCAGCGTGCTGCGCATGGACAACGTCTCCGACCCGGACGAGGTCGGCGATACGTTTCGGCAATTCTCGGAGCAGCTCGGCGGCCTCGACATCCTCGTCAACAACGCGGGCACGGACGGCCGCCGCGCTCTTTGCGCCGAAAGCGAGATCGATCAGTGGCGCAACGTCGTCGAGATCGACCTCGTCGGGCCATACTACTGCGCCCGTCGCGCCGTCGAGCTGATGAGCAAGCAGGGTCGCGGCGTCATCGTCAATACGACCTCCGTGCACGAGTTCATTCCTTGGGCCGGCTACAGCGCCTATACGAGCTCGAAAGCCGGGCTCAGCATGTTCAGCAAGACGTTGGCGCAGGAAGTCGCCGGCCTCGGGATCCGCGTGCTCGCCGTGGCGCCGGGCGCCATCAAGACGCCGATCAATGCCAAAGTCTGGGAAGACCCGAGAGGGCTCGAGGATCTGGACGCGAAGATACCCATGGGACGCATCGGCGAGCCGGACGAGATCGGCCATGCGATCGCCTTTCTGTGCAGCGATCTCGCGGGCTACATCACGGGCATCACGATCCCGATCGACGGCGGCATGCTGCTGTATCCGGACTTCCGGCACGGCGGCTGACGTGCGGCAGGAGGCGCGCAGCGGCCTGCGAAGTGTGCCCGTCCGCGGCGACGCGGATCATCGAGCGGGGCTCCGACCTTCGCCGTTTCGGCGCTGCTCCAGCAACCTGCGGAACGCCCGGAACACCTTCGGCATGTGTTCGTGCTTGTAAGGAAAGTCTTCTATGGGGTCCATGACGTGCACCACCATCGCGCTGTCCGCCTCGAACACGAGCAGCCGGCCATCCGCAGTCTCGGCGCAGTCGATCGCGAAGTAATCGAGGGCGAGCCGGTCGTGGATGGCTTCGAGGGCCGCTTCGTGGCGGACCGCGAAACCGCTCTCGAATCCGGCCATGAAGGCGGCTTCTTCCTCGCGCTTTTGCGCATCTCGAGCCATGCCTGCGTTCAGATAGTGGATCATCCAGTGGTCGGAAATCGCCAGGTGGCTGGCGTAGGGCCGGCCGTCTATCATCGCGACGCGGCATTTGCGGAAAAGGCCGTCCGCGCCGCGATAGTCCACGAAGGGGGACACGTAAAATTCCGCGGCGCTGTTTGAACCCATGTACTCTTTCAGGTCTTCCGGCGATCCGAGCCGCTCGAGGTTCTGGCCGGCGTGAGAGTCCACGGGCCGGATGATTACGGGGTAGTCTCCGTCTTCCAACAGCTCGGCCATGGCGAGCCGCCGCTCGCACATATGCTCGAGGGCCGGACGGTCGGCCCGAACGGCGCGCGGCACGAGCACGCCGGGAATATGCGCCAGCAGCCGGCTCGCGTTGTCCCGCGTCAACTGCAGGATCGATTGGGGCGGGTTGATCACCGGCCGGGGCCAGTCCGCGGCCACGTCCTGCAGAATCTCCAGCAACGGGCGGTTCTCGCGGCACTGGGCGATGGCCACCATCATCACATCATGCTCCGGCAAGGCCTCGGGGAGCGGCAGTCCCGCGCCTACATAGAGGGTCTCGAGCTGGATGTCGCTGTTCTCGACGAGCATCTCCAACGGCGTATTCCACATGATCTCGCCGGGGGCTTTGAGCGCCAGCAGACGGATGCCGGGCTGCCGCGTGGCGGCCGGCAGCGTGTAGACCTGCTGCATGCGCAAGGCCTGCGCCTGAACGGCCAGGGCCGTCCGGGGGTCGCCGCGCAGTTGCAGCAGGATCGAAAGGTCCATCATCGCGTTCGCGTCGTCTCCGGCATCGGCTCGCGCGAGCAGCCGCTCACCGATGGGCGTCATATCCACGCCGTGATAGGTCATGGTCATGAGGCGGGCCAGCCCGAGGAATTCCCCGGCACCTTCGTTTTGCGGCGGGGTCCGTTCATTCACGGCGTACACATCCTTATCTCGAGCAAGACAGCTTGGGCCGGGACGTTGCAAGGGAGCCGGGGGAGGGCACGCTACTTCGAGGCGGTTCGCGGCCCGGCGCAGGTTCCGCACCCGCTGCCCGCGCGGATTCGGCCGAAGGCCAAGACGGCGTCGACCAGGGCGTCGACGTCCGCCCGCCGCGTGCGATGATTCACGAGCGCCGCGCGAATCGCGAGACCGTGCTCGAGCTCAATCGTGGACGGCGCCGAAATGCCGGACTCCTGGACATCCGCCGCGATCGCGGCGTTCACTGCGTCAGCATTCAGGCATCGATAGCGAAAGCAGACGATATTGAGACCGACGGGGGCCATGAGCTCGAGCTCCGGCTCCGCCATGATCCTTCGCGCCAGCTCCTGGGCGAGATCACAGCTGTGGGCAATCGTTCTGCCGAGCCTGTCCGCCCCGTATACCTGAAGCGTGAACCAGGTCTTGAGCGCGCGGAACCCTCTCGAGAGATCCGGTCCCAAGTCGCAGGGCCAAACGGGGCCGGCGGCGAGGCCGCGTTCGTAGCGTTGCAGGTACGCGGCTCGGCTCTGGAACGTCGACTGCAGCCGGCGGCCGTCGCGGACCAGCAGGAAACCCGCGTCATAGGGCACCTGACCCCACTTGTGAAAATCGAATGCCAAGGACGATGCCCGCTCCAAGCCCGCGAGCCGAGGTGCGATGCGGGGGGAGAGCTTGCCCAAGGCCCCCAACGCCCCGTCCACGTGCAGCCACAGCCGCTGCTCGTCCGCGATGTCGGCCAGCGCCTCAAGATCGTCGATCGCACCGACATCGACGGTGCCGGCCGTCGCCACGACGAGAAACGGTTGCAGACCGGCGTCACGGTCCGCCTCGATGGCCGCGCGAAGCGACTTCAAGTTGACGCGGTAGGCCGCGTCGACGGGCACCGTTCGCAAACGCTTCGTGCCGAGTCCCGCCATGTCCATGGCCCGCGCGATGCAGCCGTGAGCGGAGGACGAGGCGTATGCCGTCAATGGAGCGCCCTCGGCGACGACGCCGTCCTCCCGCGCGCGATCGCCAAGGGCAAAGTTCCGGGCCACCAACACCGCCATGAAATTCGCGATCGACGATCCCGTCACGAACAGCCCGTCGGCAGCCTCGGGAAAGCCGACCAGCGTGCGCACCCAGGCCGTGACCTGCCGCTCCACGGCGACGGGTATCTGATCCCGGCCGCCGACGTTGGCATTCAGCCCGGCGGCCAGCATCTCCGCCAACATTCCCACCGCCGTCCCGCCGCCATGCACCCAGCCCATGAAGCCCGGGTGGGCGTTGCCCACGGCGTAGGGCATGATCGATTCCATGAACGCCTCATGGACCTCGTCCAGCTCGGCGGGTTCACGAGGCAAGGGCGCTGCGAACCGTTCCCGCACCGCCGCCGGTATCGGTCGCCACACGGGCCGGTGACGAAGCGATTCCAGGTAGTCGAACATGTCGTCGAGCATCCGATGCCCCTGTCTGCGCCACGAGTTCCAGTCGTCCGGGTCCAGGGAGTGTTGCTCGGGTTTTTCGCGGGGCTCTTGGCTCATGAGGACTCGCTCGGATCAACGGCACGATCGCAGCCGGCGCAATGATGCCTGCATCGCGCGTCGAATGGGCGTCGGGGTTAGACGATCGCCGGCCGAAAAGTCCCTCGTCGGTACCGCGGGGCAAGCCGGTCGTTGCGTCCTCAGGGAGTGGCCTCGCGGAGGGCTTCCTCCTGAGGACCTCGGCCCGGCGGCGTCCGGGATCCGCCTCGGCCGGCCGCGGATCCCTTGAGGCGGGTGTAGTAGTCCTTGCGGAAGCGCAGCGTCAGCGCGTCGGTGCGCACCGACTGCTCGTCGCCCGCCTCCGGAATCTCCTGCGGCGAGGAGGACTCGACGATCGCCTGATCCTCCTTGGCGATGCGCCGGTTCGAGTAGTCGAACGCCCAATCGAGCAGCGGCGATTTCAGGAACGGCCGCGCGATCGTGAGCAGCATGCGCGTGCGGGCCCGATCGACCGGCACGCACGCGACGGCCAGCAGGACCTTGCGGCCGCGTAACCGGATGTGCAGGTTCATCTGGTTTGGCCAACGGTAGTCGAGCCGGCCCGGCTGGTCCTCGCCGTCGATGCGGGCGTGCGAGCGAACGCCCCAGGGCTGCTCGTCGCGCACGATCTCGAGCCGCTTCGCCGCGAGCGCAGCGAGTTCGCGCCCGATGGTCCTGCGGTGTACGAACGCGAGATGGGGCCAGTCCAGCATGTTCTCCATGGCGCGCGTCCAGTGTGCGTGCCACAAGACCTCGGTGCCCGATACTCGGACGTTCGGGTTCAGGAAATATTCCTCGACCAAGGGCTCAGCGGGCGGCGCCTCGTTCGCGGCCGTGAAAAGCCATATCCAGCCGCCGAGCTCGCGGACCGCCACGACGTCCGCGCCGAGCCGGGCGGTCCTGGCGTCGGGGTTCCACGGAACACGCACGTTCGAGCCGTCGGGCGCGAAGCGCCAGCCGTGGAAAGGGCATTCGAGGCAGCCTTCGACGAGGCGGCCCAAGGAGAGCGCCGCGCCGCGATGCGGGCAGCGGTCGACGAAGGCGCGCGGCGCTCCGTCCGGACCGCGGAACAGCACGAGCGGCGTGCCGGCGACGACGACCGGCAGGAGCCGGCCGCTGCGCAACCGGTCCGCGAAGGCGACTGGGGTCCAAACGCGCGCGAAGTCTTCGAACACTGAGGGCTCCCGGCGAACGCGAACGTTACCGCACCATTGAATTCGTCCGCGCGGGCGGTTCGGATTCGCGGCCGCTCGTCAATGCTGATGACTATGCTCGGGTATCTTTCCGTCGGCCTGCGCGGGCAGCGTCTGCGGCGTATGCATCGCCTGCACCGCGTGCACCGCGTGCATCGAGTGGCCGCCGAGCGGCAGCGCGATCCAGAGCCCGAGCAGCAACAGCAATGCACCCCCTAGCTGCCGCGGCAGGCGCCTCGGCCGCAGTGCCTGCAGCAGCATGCCGAGCGCGGAGAAGCCGAGAACGGTGCCGAGGCCGAAGGCCGACATCACGGCGGCGCCTTGCAAGGCGCCGCCCGCGACGGCCGCGACCGTGAGCTCGGCGTAGACGAGCCCGCAGGGCAGCCAGCCCCAAAGCGCGCCGAGCGCAAATGCCCGCCCGGGTCCGCGCGGCGGCACCAGGCCGCGCAGCGGCCGCGCCGCGAGCGTCCAGAGCCGCGCGCCGAGGCGTTCGACGGGCGCGAGCAGCCGCCGCCCGAGCAGCAGCTGCAGCCCGACCGCGGTGACCAGCACGGCGCCCGCGAGGCGCAGCGCTGAGAGACCGTGGCCGCCGAAGGGCGCCGCGGCCGCGGCACCGGCCAGGCCGACGGCGGCGCCCGCGACCGCGTAGGAGAAGATGCGGCCCGCATGCGTCGCCGCGAACAGCGCGGCGGCGGCGCCGCGCGTGCGCCGCCCGCCGAGGCTCACGCTCGCCGCGATGCCGCCGCACATGCCGAGGCAGTGGCCGCTGCCCGCGAAGCCGGCGACCCACGCCGCGGCGAGCAGAGCGGCGTCAACGTGGGTCATGTTCTGTATCGTCCAGCAGGATATCGAGCGGAGGGGTGTCGAGGTCGTCGAACTGACCGCTGCGCACGGCCCAGAAGAACGCCCAGATCGCGATGGCCATGCCCATGACGCCGAGCGGTACGAGCACGAAGAGGATGTTCATGCCGTCGCCTCGTGCAGACGCAGGCTGCTCTCGGTTCGCTTGGGCGCTGCAGGGCGGGCGCCGAGCAGACGGCGCAGGCGCAGCGCGTTCATGACGACGACGAGCGAGCTCACGGACATGCCGAGCGCGGCGGCCCACGGGGCGAGCAGGCCCAGCGCGGCGGCGGGCAGTGCGAGCGAGTTGTACAGCACGGCCCACGTGAGGTTCTGCCGGATGACGGCGCGCGTCGAGCGGCCGGCCTCGACGAGGAGCGGCAGCAGCGTGAGGTCCGTGCCCGTGAACACGACGTCGGCGCTCGCCTGCGCGAGTCGGCTGCCTTCGACGACGGCGATCGAGAGGTCCGCGCGCGCGAGCAGCGGCACGTCGTTGATGCCGTCGCCGACGGCCGCGACGACATGTCCCCGGCGCTGCCGGTCCTCGACGAAAGCGAGTTTGCGGTCGGGCGTCTGCGCCGCGTGCCAGTCGAGGCCGCCGAGCGCGGCGGCCGTCGCGGCCACGGTCCGCGCGTCGTCGCCGCTCACGATCGAGACGGCCTGGCCTTCGCGCCGCAACGCCGCCACGGCGGGCGCCGCGCTCGGGCGCAGAGCGTCTTCGAGCGTGAAGCGCGCGAGCGCGCCGCGCTCGTCGCCGAGATAGACCGCGACGGCCGACTCGCCGGCCGCGGGCGCGGACGCGGAGGCCTGCGCCGCGGGCGGCAGAGGCCGCAGCCGCGGCCCGGCCGCGCGGTCCGTGCCCGGCGGCTCGGAGCCGAGCACGAACCGGCGCGAGCCGAGGCGCAGGCGGCGGCCCGCGAAATTACCCGCGACGCCTTGCCCGGGCGTGAAGCGCACGTCCTCGGCGAGCGCGAAGGGGCCAGCCGGCGCCTCCCCGGGCTCAGGGGCGCGCGCGGAAGCACGGGCCGAGGCGAACGCGCGCGCGAGCGGGTGCTCGACGCCGGCGTCGAGCGCCGCGGCCGCCTCGAGGCAGGCGTTCGCGGCAAGGTCGCCAAAGGTGTCGACGCGGGCGATCGCGAGCGCGCCTTCGGTCAGCGTGCCGGTCTTGTCGAACACCCAGCAGTTTACGTCGCCGATGCGCTCGAGCGCGCGGGTCGAGCGCAGCAGCAGCCCGCGGCGTGCGAGCGCGGCGAGTGCGACGGAGAACGCGGCCGGCGTCGCGAGGGACAACGCGCACGGGCAGGTCGCGACGAGCATGGCGAGGGCGACGTCGAACGCGCGCCCGGGCTGCACGTGCCACCAGATCCCGGTCACGACGGCCGTCGCCGCAAGCACGGCCGCGACGAACCAGGCCGCGACGCGATCGGCCGTGCGCACGAACTCGGGCCGCGCGGTCGTGGCCTGGGCCAGCATGCCGCCGATGCGCCCGACATACGTCTCCGCGCCAAGCCCCGTGACCTCGATCTCGACGGGCGCGCTGCCCGCGTTGAGGCTGCCCGCGAGCGCCGCTTCGCCGGGCCGGCGCTGCTGCGGGCGAGACTCCCCGCTCAGGATCGCTTCGTCGAGCTCGGCAGCGCTCATGAGTACGCCGTCCGCGGGCAGCGCCTCGCCGGGGCTCACGACGACCCGGTCGCCGCGCTCGAGCTCCAGCGTGCCTACTGCTTCGAGGCGCCCCTCGCGACGGCGCAGCGCGGCAAGGGGCAGCAGGTCCGCGAGGGCGTCGAACACCGAGCCGGCCTCGTGCCGCGCGCGCGCTTCGAGGAAGCGCCCCAGGGTCAGGAAGAATACAAACATCGTTGCAGAATCGAAATAAACCGTGCCGCGTCCGCGCAGCGCGTTGAACAGGCTTGCGGCGAGCGCGCCGCCGACGGCGAGCGCGACGGGCACGTCCATGCCGAGCCTGCCGCGGCGAAGCTCCCCCCACGCCGCCGCGAAGATCGGCGCGCCCGCGTAGAGCACGACGGGGGTCGCGACGAGCAGGCTCACGAGCTCGAAGAACGACTCGAACGTCGCGCTCATGTGCTTGGCCGCGCCGAGATAGAGCGCCGCGCCGAACGTCATGACCTGGGCCGCGCCGAAGCCCGCGACGGCGAGGCGCTTGAGCGCGGCGCGCCGCTCGGCGGCGTCGCGCTCGCGGTGGCGCGCGCTCGCGGACGGCCCGCCGAGCGCGCGAGGCCGCGGATCGAACCCGAGCTCGGCGATTTCGGCGAGCACGCGGCTCGGCTCGATCTTGGCCGCGTCGAAGCGGACCCAGGCCTCGGCGCAGAGCGGATTGACGCCCGCGTCCACGACACCTTCGAGCCGCCGCAGTCCGGTGCCGAGGAGCCAAGCGCAGGCCGCACAGGTCAGGCCGCCGACCGTGCAGCGCAGCTCGCGCTGCCCTTCGCCCGCGTCGGCCGTGAGCCGCTCGCGCAGAGCAGGGCGGTCGTAGACACGATAGTCGTCCTGCGCCGCATCGCGCTCGGGGCGGCGGCTCGGCGCCTCTCGATAGGCGTAGAACCGCGCGAGGCCGTTGCGTTCGATGGCCTCGGCCACTGCGGCACAGCCGGGGCAGCACATGGCGCGCCGCTCGCCCGCGATCGTGACGGCGAAGTCCGCGCCTGCGGGCACGGGTTCGCCGCAGTGAAAGCACCTCGTCACGGCGTGCCGGCTCCGGGCCTCTGGCTCGTGAGCTCGGTTTCGCGATCGCGCTCCGACGGCCGCCAGTCGAGCGCGCCGGCCAGACGCCATGCCCGAGCTTCGGGCGCGAGCTCGAGGGAGTAAGCCGCGGCGGCGAGCTCGACACGGCCCGTATAGTGCAGGCCGTCGCGATGCAGCGGCACGCGCCGGTCGCGTGCAGGGTCGGCGGGATGCTCGAACGAGAGCACGAGATCGTCGAGGCGCGGATCGTCGGCGAGCGGCATGTCGGCGCGGCTCGTGATCTCGACGTCGATGCGGGCCGCGCCGTCGATTCCGGCCCTCAGCACGACGCGCGCGCCGAGCCCGAGCGCCGTGGCCGCCGCGTCGGCGGAGAATTCGCGGGCCGTCGTCGCCTCGATGTCGGCGTAGTCGGCCACGCTGAGCGGGAGCGGCACGTGCAGCGCGAAATACGCGAGCACGGTGCCGACGACGACCGAGGCGGCCGGCGGCAACATGAGCAGCCAGGGCCAGGCGTGGCGGTACCACGGCGAGGGAGCCTGGCGCGTGGAGGCGTTCATGGCGTGAAGAACCTCGCTTCCTCGTGCGTCGCGAGCTTCGGAGCGTCGCGGGCCCTGAGCTCGAAGACGATGTCGTGCCCGCCGCGGGGCGCGGCGCCGTCCTCGATGCGCACGCGCGCTGCGACGCTGAGGATCCCGCCGCCGGCGACGCGGATCTCGGCGGGCTCGGTCTCGACCTCGAGGTCCGGCAGGCCTTTCACGGCCACGGCGTAGCTGTGCGGCGCGGCGTCCTTGTTGAGCACCTTCAATGTGTAGACGTTCTCGATGTAACCCGGGCGGGGCTCACGGTAGAGCGCATTGCGATCCCGGATCACGTCGAGCCCGATCGGCTCGCGCAGCCACAGTGCCGCGAAGAAGCCCGCGACGAGCACGCTCAGCAGCGCGCCGTAGATCAGCACTCGCGGCCGCAGAACGCGCGTGCGCTTGCCCTCTATCGCCTGCTGTGTCGAGTAGCGAATCAGGCCGGGCGCATAGCCCATCTTGTCCATGACGCCGTCGCAGGCGTCGACGCAGGCCGCACAGGCGATGCACTCGTATTGCAGTCCCTCGCGGATGTCGATGCCCGTGGGGCACACCTGCACGCAGATGCGGCAGTTCACGCAGTCGCCGAGACCCGCGGCGCCCGATGCGCTCCCGCGCGGGCGCGAGCCGCGCGGCTCGCCGCGCGCGGCGTCGTAGGAAATGATCAGCGTGTCGCGATCGAACATCGCGCTCTGGAAGCGCGCGTAGGGGCACATGTAGCGGCAAACCTGCTCGCGCATGAAGCCGGCATTGCCGTAGGTCGCAAAGCCGTAGAACAGGATCCAGAACGTCTCCCAGCCGCCGAGCGAAAGCGTCTCGACCTCGGCGGCGAGCGCTCGAATGGGCGTGAAGTAGCCGACGAACGTGAAGCCGGTCCAGAGCGAGAACCCTATCCACAGCGCCTGCTTGGCCGACTTGCGCAGCGCCTTCTCCGCGCTCCATGGGCGTGCGTCGAGCTTACGCCGCGCAGGTCCCGGACCTTCCGCGAGCCGTTCCATCAGCAGGAAGATCTCCGTCCAGACGGTCTGCGGGCAGGCGTAGCCGCACCAGAGCCGCCCGGCAAGCGCCGTGACGAAGAACAGCGACAGTGCGGCGATGATCATGAGCCACGCGAGGAAGAAGAAGTCCTGCGGCCACAGCGTGAGGCCGAAGACGTAGAACTTGCGGGCGGGCAGGTCGAACAGCAGCGCCTGGCGGCCGTTCCAGCTGAGCCAGGCCGTACCGTAGAAGGCGCCGAGGAGCAGAACCATGGCCGCTTTGCGCGCCCGCGCGAAGCGGCCGTCCATCTCGCGCGGATAGATCTTCTCGCGGCCTGCGTAGAGGGACTGAGGGGCGGAGGAGCTCATGTTCGAAAAGCCTTCGGAGCCGTAGCTTTCAATCGACGGCCGGGTGGCCGCGCCGCGTGCGAATCAGAAATACGGTCAGCGCGGCGGCGGAGGCTGCGACGGCCCAGAGAAAGAAGAAGCCGATCGCATAGCCCGTCGGGCGCGCGACCTCGAGCGGCGGTTCGGCAACGCTCAAGACCGCGGCCGGATCGAGCCAGGCGAACATGGCGACCGAGCCGATCGCCGCCGCGAGAAACGAGCACCAGCCGATCACCGCGATGTCGCGGCGCCGGCGATCGAGGTTGCGCACTTCGCGCGATTCGGGCCACTCGCTCGCCACGGCTCGCCGCTCCTATTTGTGCGAAAGGCTGTAAACGTAGGCCGCGAGCACGTGGACGCGGTCCTCGCCGAGCCAAGGACCCTGCGCCGGCATCCGGTTCGTGCGGCCCTTCGTGATCACGTCGAGGATCACGCTGCGGCTCGAGCCGTGCAGCCAGTACTCGTTCGCGAGCGCCGGCGCGCCGAGCACCTGGTTGCCCTGCCCGGTGGGGCCATGGCACGCGGCGCAGAAGGTCAAGAACTTCGGAGCGCCGGCCGCGACGCGCGCGGCCGGCACTTCGCGGCCCGCGAGATGCGTGACGTAGTCGGCCAGCAGCTCGCGCGTGTCCTGGTCGAGCGTTGCGCCGAAAGACGGCATGACGCCGATGCGGCCGTTCAAGATCGTCGTCTGGATCGCCTGCGGCGTTCCGCCGTAGAGCCATTCCGGGTCCGTGAGGTTCGGGAAGCCGCGCGCGCCCCGCGCGTCGGAGCCGTGGCAGGCCGCGCAGTTGTTGACGAACAGATTGCGTCCGGCGGCAAGCGCCGGCGCGTCCTTCGCGAGCTGCTCGATCGGCGTCTTCGCGAACGCCGCGAAGATCTTGCCGTAAGTCTCTTCGGCCTGCTTCATCTCGCGCTCGTATTGGCCCGTCTCGCTCCAGCCGAGCAGGCCCTGCAAACGCCCGGTGCTCGGAAAAAAGACGAGATAGCCGATGGCGAACGCGATCGTGATCCAGAACAGCCCGAGCCACCAGCGCGGCAGAGGGTTGTTGCCTTCCTCGAGGTCGTGGTCCCAGACGTGGCCCGTCGTCTCGCCTTCGCCGGCCGAAAGCTTGCTGGACCAGCGGATGAGCCAGGCACAACCGCCGACATTGAGGACGACGAGCGCGAGGATGAAAAGACTCCAACCGAGGGACATCTCACTTCTCTCCCGGACGGCGGCCGGTCGTCGAGCGGCCGGGCCCGTCTTCCTCGTCGTCGAACGGCAGCCGAGCGGCCTCGTCGAAGGCGCCCCGGCTGCGGCCAGCGAACACCCAGATCATGAGCGCGACGAACAGCACGAGCAGCACGGCCGTGACGAGGCCGCGAAACGAATTGATGTCCATCTCGTTACCTCCGGCGGCCGACGGCCTTGCCGAGCCCCTGCAGGTAGGCGATCAGCGCGTCGAGCTCGGTCTTCCCCTTGACCGCGTCGGCGGCCTTGGCGATGTCCTCGTCCGTGTACGGATCGCCGAGCCAGCGCAGTACCTTGAGCTTGCGCGTCGTGAGCGCCGGGTCCACGAGCCGGTTGGCGAGCCAGCCGTAGGCAGGCATGTTCGACTCCGGCACGACGTCGCGCGGGTTCGTAAGGTGCGCGCGGTGCCATTCGTCCGAGTAGCGGCCGCCGACGCGCGCGAGATCGGGGCCCGTGCGCTTCGAGCCGAACTGGAACGGCCGGTCGTAGACGGACTCCCCAGCCAAAGAGTAGTGGCCGTAGCGTTCGGTTTCCGCCCGGAAGGGCCGTACCATCTGCGAGTGGCAGTTGTAGCAGCCCTCGCGTACGTAAATGTCCCGGCCGGCGAGCTGCAGCGCCGGATAGGGCACGACGCCGGGGGCGGGCTCGGTGGCCGGCGCCGAGGCCATGAGCGGGACGATCTCGGCGAGGCCGCCGAGGCTGACGACCACCGCGATGAGCACGCCGAGGAGGCCGACCGTGCGTTCGATGACTTCGTGTTTCATGTCTTCGTTCCTAAGCGGGCTCGGCCTCGGGTTCGATTTCGATCTGTGGCAGCGGCATGGGCTGCGGCTCGACCGCGGTGCCGCGAGTCAGCGTCATCCAGACGTTGTAGGCCATGACGAACATGCCCGAGAGCACGAGCAGACCCCCCGCGAGTCGCACCGCGTAGAACGGGTACGTCGCCTTGAGGCTCTCGACGAAGCTGTAGGTCAAGGTGCCGTCGTCGTTCACGGCGCGCCACATGAGGCCCTGCATGAGACCCGAGATCCACATCGCGACGATGTAGAGCACGATGCCGACCGTCATGATCCAGAAGTGCGTGTCGATGAGGCGCGTGCTGTACATGCCGGAGCGCCCGAAGACGCGCGGGATCAGGTGATAGAGCGCGCCGATCGAGATCATGGCCACCCAGCCGAGCGCGCCGGAGTGCACGTGGCCGATCGTCCAGTCCGTGTAATGCGAAAGCGCATTCACGGTCTTGATCGACATCATGGGTCCCTCGAACGTCGACATGCCGTAGAAGGACAGCGAGACGATTAGGAACTTGAGGATGGGATCGGTCCTCAGCTTATGCCAGGCGCCCGAGAGGGTCATGATGCCGTTGATCATGCCGCCCCAGGACGGCGCGAGCAGCATGAGCGAGAAGACCATGCCGAGCGACTGCGCCCAGTCGGGGAGCGTCGTATAGTGCAGATGGTGCGGGCCGGCCCACATATAGATCGAGATCAGGGCCCAGAAGTGCACGATCGAGAGGCGGTAGGAGTAGATCGGCCGATCCGCCTGCTTGGGCACGAAGTAGTACATGATCCCGAGGAAGCCGGCCGTGAGGAAAAAGCCCACCGCGTTGTGGCCGTACCACCACTGCACCATGGCGTCCACGGTGCCCGAATAGATCGGGTAGCTTTTCGTGAGCGAGACCGGCACGGCGAGGCCGTTGACGATGTGCAGCAGCGCGATCGTGATGATGTAGGCCGCGAAGAACCAGTTCGCGACGTAGATGTGCTTGACGCGGCGCTTGGCCAGCGTGCCGAAGAACACGACGGCGTAGGCGATCCAGACCACTGCAATGAGCAGGTCGATGGGCCATTCGAGCTCGGCGTATTCCTTCGACTGGGTAATGCCGAGCGGCAGCGTGATCGCCGCGAGCACGATGACGGCCTGCCACCCCCAAAACGTGAAGTGCGCGAGCCTCGGTGCGAACAGCCGCACGTGGGAGGTGCGCTGGACGACGTAATAGGAGGTCGCAAACAGTGCGCAGCCGCCGAACGCGAAGATGACGGCGTTGGTGTGCAGCGGCCGCAGCCGTCCATAGCCGAGCCAGGGCTGCCCGAAGTTGAGATCCGGCCAGATCAATTGCGCCGCGATGAGGGCGCCGACGGCCATGCCGACGATGCCCCAGACGAGCGTCATGATGGCAAAGCGACGCACTACCGTGTCGTCGTAGTGAGCCGGTGCTTGCATTGCTTGCCTTCCCCGAGGGTGAGTCCCCGGCGGAAGTATCCGGATCGAGGCGCGGGAGGTTGATACGTAGATCTACTACGTCCCGGAGGAGACCGCCGCGTGCCGGTCGGGAGAATGTACGTACATTCCGACGACCGGCGCTATGAACGGGACGCGTGGTGCGGAAACCGCCGGCGCAACGAGCCGGCGGCGCAGGCTACTTCTCGAGTTTCGGCAGCAGCGGTTCCCGTCCGGCCGGCAGGTGCTGATCCACGGCATTCAGCATGATCCCTACTTTCAGATAGTCGCCCATGATAGTCATGAGCGTGACAGTGCCCTGCTTGCCGAACTGCTTGACCATCTCCGCCCAAAGCTCGCTGCTGACGCCGTGCTTCCGCAGCAGCTCTCGGCCGAACCGGATGAAGGTGGCGTCTGCGGGCGAGAGCCCCGCGACGTCCCTGTCGTACTTGACGACATCGATGACCTTCTGCTCCAGGCCTACCTGCCGCGCCGCGGGTTCGTGGTAGGTCCATTCGAACTGCTGATCGATCTCGCGCGCGACGATGAGCGTCGCAAGCTGAAAATTGCGCGCGCCGACAAAGCTGCCGTTGCCCATCGGAATACCGATGCTGCGCTCGTCGGGGCTGTAAATCGTCACGTGCGTGGGCCCGGGGGCGGGCTTGAAGTTCGGGCGCTTGGCGAGGAGCCGCCGGCCTTCCTCGTCGAGATCCTGAGGTGTGACGGGCGGTAGACGGGACAGCGTGACGGGATCGATGTCGGGCGGCAGCGTGGTCTGCGCGGGGGCGAGACCCGGCAGCATCAGCAGCAGCAAAACGGGCAATCGGGCGTGCATTTCTTCTTCTCTCCTCGAGGTTCGGCTACTCGAAACTCTGGCCGCTCCCGATGATATATGACACGGCCGCCGGCTTCGACCGTCGCGCTCGCGGACGCGTCGCCGCTTCAGAACTTCGGCCCGCCGGAGTACACGAGCCCTTTGGATGCCGCCTGATCTTTCACGGCCTCGTAGATCTTCTGATCCAGGGAGCCGGCCGCGCCGCCGCGCTCGTCGAGCTTCTTCGCGATGTAGGCGTCCCGCTTCTTGCCGAGCTCCGCGATCTGCCGCTGAATCTCCTTGCGCCGCGCGGCCGCTTCTTCGACGTGCTGCCGCCGCTTGTCGGCCGGCAGGGCGGCGAGCGCCTTCGGCAGCTCGGACGGCGGTACGGCGGCAATGTCTGCGCGTCCGCTCGCGACGTTGGCCACGAGGTCGTGACCGGCCGTGAGGTTGGCGCTGCCGGCCGCGGAGGAGTTGAAGACGCCGCGGCGCGCCTGCGCGGCCGTCGTCGCGGCGGCTCGCAGTGCGGCCGTCGCCTCGGCCTTCGACTCGAGGGCGCGGCGCACGGCGGGCGCCCCGTAGTACAGGCGCGTCGCGTCGAGCTGCGCGGAAAGATCCGCGAGCTCCGCATCGTAGGGCGTGCCGATGACTACCGCGCTGCCGGACTGCTCGACACGGAAGTAACGTCCGCCGCCGAGGGAGGCGATCTGCTGCCAGGGTGCCATCGTCGCCGCCATGTCCCCGCACTGAATCGTGTTCACGACGATGCCCTTCGCGGCCGCCTCGCGCAGCGAGTCGGGATACTTGCGATCGTCCTGATAGTCCATGTGCGGCGGCGCATCGCCGACGAGGAAGACGACTTTGTAGCTCGAGGAATCGGCGCTCCATGAAATGCGGTTCACGGCGTCGTCGAGCGCGCGGTTTACGCTCTCGGGCGTGTCGCCGCCGCCCCCGGCAGTGAAAGACATGAGCTGTGCGTACATCGAATCGAGGTCCGGGCTCAGATCGACGACGCGTGTCACGTAGTCGTCGCCGCGGTCGCGGTAAGCTACGAGGCCGATCCGAATCTCGGGCGCGGGCCGCGCCTGCGCCATCGTCGAGGCGATGGACCAAATCTTCTGCTTCGCCGCTTCGATGAGTCCGCTCATGCTGCCCGTCGTGTCGAGGACGAACACGGCGTCCACCTTGGCATGATGGGCCGGTCGTGTTTGCTGCTGGGCCGGAATCGGCGGGAGGACGGAACCGGTCGCGGCGCGGCCGCGCTGGGTCGGATAGAGCGCGACGGCAGAGGCGGTCGCGGCCAGAAGCACGAGGCCAACGGTCTTTGCGGTCATCTTCGGAAGCTCCTCCAGTGGGTAATGTAAAGTTCGTGCGTAGATTTTGCGTAGGGCCAAACCAAGGTCAGCGGTGCACGGCCAGGCGCCGCAGCGCAGCCTCCGCGGCGCGGTGCGCGCGCTCGAAGGTCGTGGGGTCGTACCGCGTACCGTCCTCACCGTGCAGTTCCGGGCCTTCGGCGCGCGTCGCCGCGCTGCGGAGGGCCGGCGGTATGAGGGCCGAGAACGCTTGGACGAGGAAGAAACACCAGAACGCGAGCAACGCGCTGCCCGAGCGCAGCGCCGCCCAGGCCGCGAAGACGGCGCCGAGCAAAGCCACGCCCAGATCGGCGATCGCGGTGAGCAGACTCGAGTGGAAGTAGAGCGCGCGAACGAGCCAAAGCACGGCGATGTGGGCCGCGACGTAGGCCGGCAGCGCCGGGCCCATGAGCCACAGCACGATGCTCGCGATGGCCCACAGCGCGACGGTCGTCAAGCGGCCCGTGCGTTCGCCGCTTCGCGCAAGCAGGTAGAGCAGGTACGCGAAGCCGACCGCGGCAACCGTAAGCCGGAGACCCGCCGCGGCACTCGCGAAGAGCAGAAGCCCCGCAAGCAGCGCCGCCCCGGTCGCGCTCAAGAACACGGCGGCCCCGATGCCGTCCGCGAGCGAGGGATGCCCGCCGCGGGTCACTGCCGTACCCTCCGCCCGCGCTCCGCCAGCAACGCGACCTCGACCTCGTCGTCGCCGACGGTGAAGGCCGCGCCGCCGCAATCGTCGCCGCGGCCGCCGTCTGCGTCGGGTGCTTCGCTCAGGAGCTCGGCCTTCTGGCGCAGGACGTTGTAGCGCTCCCGCTGCTCTGCCAGCACCGCACGCGCGGCCGCGAGCGCCGCATCGAGCGAGCCGAGCCGCTCCTCAAGATGCTCGCCGAGGCGCTGCGCTTCGAGCTTGCGGCGAATCAGCTTGCGGGCGACCGCGTCGTCCCCGCCCTCGAAGCAGACGTTCGAGCTTCGCGTCGAGGTCGCGTACCGTGCCCTCGAGCTTCGCGCGGCGGCCGGCCGCGCCCGCGCGGTCGTGCTCGATGCGCTTGATACGGCGCTCGCCGTGCACGAGCTCCTCTTCCATCTCGCGCAGGGCCTGGCGCAGCAGCGCCGCGGGCTCTTCGATGCGATCGAGGACGGCGTGTACGTCCGCCGTCAGGAGCCGGGAAATTCGGTGTATGAGTGCCACGTCGTTCGCCTCCTGGTCAGTGGAACCGCAGGCAGACTAGACGCGGCGCACGGAAGACATCAGACGCGATCGTGCAAAATCTTTCGCCGGCGATTTACAAACTGTTTACACTCCGGATCGGCGCGACCTGCTAGTGTCCATTCCCGTGTCCGGCA
This sequence comes from uncultured Gammaproteobacteria bacterium, assembly GCA_963702105.1. Lineage (GTDB taxonomy): Bacteria > Pseudomonadota > Gammaproteobacteria > Steroidobacterales > Rariloculaceae > ZC4RG20. The sequence continues at coordinate 4,653,203 of OY969712.1, read as the reverse complement.
ACATCGAGCGCATGGAGAACAAGGCACGCATACTCGTGGTCGAGGACGAAGCGGCGATCCGCGACGGGCTCGCAGACGTGCTCGTGTATCACGGCTACCGCGTCGACGCCGTTTCCGACGGGCGCGAGGGCCTGTCGCGCGCGCTGAGCGGCCAGTACGATCTTCTGCTGCTCGACGTCATGCTGCCCGGCCGCGACGGGTTTTCGATCTGCGACGAAGTGCGCAGGGTCGACCGCGAGCAGCCCATCATTCTGCTTACTGCGAAGACGACGGACGCGGATATCGTCAGCGGCCTCGCGCTCGGGGCGGACGACTACGTCGCGAAGCCGTTCTCGATCGCGCAACTCGTCGCGCGAATCAAGGCCGTGCTGCGCCGCTCGCGCACGGGCGCCGCTGCCGCGGCCGTAATCAGGCTCGGCGACGACGTTCGAGATCGATACGCAGAACCTCGCGGGCCGGCGCGGCAGCGAGACCACGGCGTTCACGCGCCGCGAGATCGAAATCCTGCAGTATCTGCACGCGAACGCGCATCGCCCCGTATCGCGCACGGAGCTCCTCACGCGCGTATGGGGCTACGACCGTAACGCCGACCTCGAGACGCGCACGGTAGACATTCATATCGCAAAGCTGCGGCGCAAGGTCGAGGCAGATGCTTCCGAACCGCGCCATCTCGTCACTGTTCGCGGGGCCGGGTACCGGCTGCTCGCAGAGCCTTGAGACGATGCGGGCATGGCTTCGCCGACGCCTCGACGAGCGCCGTCTCCGGTGGCTCTTCGCGCTGTTCTTTCTCGTGCTCGCGGTGCCGGCCGGGGTGCTGTTTGCCGAGGCCTATCGGCAACTGCGCTGGGAAGCGCTGCACCGCGCGGAGCTCGCGGCAGAGACCCTCGCTGGGCGCATAGACGGCCGGCTGCGCGCGGCCGTTGCGGCCGAGGAGGCGCGTACTTTCGCCGACTATTCCTTCCTGATCGTGGACAGGTCCGGCGGCGTAAACGGCGTGCGGCCCTCCGCACTTGCTGCCTTCCCCGTTGCGAGCGCCCTGCCGGGCGTGATCGGCTACTTCCAAGTGGACTCGGCCGGGCGGCTCACGACGCCGCTGCTGCCTGGGCCCGACATGGACGGGTCCCGCTTCGGGATCACGGAAGCGGAGCGCAACGCCCGGCTTGCGGTCGAAGCGAAGATTCGAACCGTGCTCGTCGACAACCACCTCGTCCAACGTCCGCCGGTTGCGGCGGTTGGGTCCGTAGCGTCCGTGCCGTCGGCGGGTTCGGATGGGCCGGCTGCGTCGGCCGAACCGGCTCCAGCGCTTCGGTCGGATCTGCCGTCTTCTTCGGTGCGCGCGCGTGCCGCGGAGGTCTCCGCAAGCGCCGCCAGCGCACTTCCGAATGCCTCGTCGGACAAGAATGTTGCCGGGTCGAGCCGCGATTCCGCCGTCGGCCCCGGCGCGGCGTTCGATCGGCTTAGCGCGGCTGCGGGGAATCGGGCTTCGGCGCGCGCGCCGGCTCAGAGGGTCGGGCCGCTGCCGAAGGCGGCTTCCTTACGCGACGAGGCCTTACCGATTGCGAAGGACGAGGCAAGGTCGGCGGGGTCGGCCGCGGCCGCCGCCCGGCGAAGCGGACAAACGGAAGCGGCCCCCGAGAGTGCCGACAGCGGCAGCGGCAGCAACGCCGCCGAGTTCCGGGTGCGGACCTTCGAGAGCGAGCTCGATCCGTTCGAGGTCGGTCTGCTCGATTCGGGGCAGCTCGTCATGTTCCGCAACGCCTGGCGGGATCGACAGCGTTATGTCCAGGGCGCAGTCGTCGATCGCGAACGCTTCCTGCGCGACGCCGTCGAGAGCGAGGTCGCGGCGAGCTCTCTGGCTCGAACGGCCGCGCTCCGCGTGACGTTCGCCGGCACGCTGCTCGGCGCGGCTGGCGAGGCTGGCAGGAGCCGTGACCGCGGCACGCTGTTGTATCGCGCGCGCATGTCGCCGCCCTTCGGCGCGCTCGAGCTCGTGATGACGGCCGGCGCGCTGCCGCTCGGTGCGGCCGGCGCGCTGCTCGGGTGGACGGGCGTCGTGCTCGCCGCCGTGCTCGGCAGCGGCTTCGTGCTCATGTATCGATTCGCGGCAGGGCAGCTGCGCCTCGCGCGCCAGCAGCAGGATTTCGTCTCCGCCGTGAGCCACGAGCTCAAGACGCCGCTCACATCCATCCGCATGTACGGAGAGATGCTGAAGGCCGGCTGGGCCGAGGATGCGAAGAAGCAGATGTACTACGAGTACATTCACTCCGAGAGCGAGCGGTTGTCGCGCCTCATCGAGAACGTGCTGCAGCTGGCCAGGCTCACGCGCCGCTCGCAGCGGCTCGATCTGAAACGCGTCGGCGTCGCCGAGCTCCTCGAGGGGATAAGGGCGAAGATCGCGACTCAGGCCGAGCGGGCCGGCTTCGCGCTCGAGCTTCGCAACGACGCGGGCGTCGAGGCCGCCGTGCTCGTGGACGCGGACTGCTTCGCACAGATCTTTATCAACCTCGCCGACAACGCACTGAAGTTCTCGGCCGGCGCGCAGCGCAAGACCGTCGAGATCGCCTGCCGTCGGGAGCGCGGGGGCCTGCTGTTCACGGTCAGGGACTTCGGCCCGGGCATTCCGAAAGGACAGCTCAGGAAGATCTTCGAGCTGTTCTACCGGCCGCCCGGCGAGCTCACACGCGAGACGGCCGGCACGGGTATCGGGCTCGCCCTCGTGCGCGAGCTCGCGGGCGCCATGTCGGGGCACGTCGAGGTCAGGAACATGCGGCCCGGGGCGGAGTTCCGCGTGTGGCTGCCCGGAACGGAAAGCGAGCGTTAGGCCGCTTCGAACGATTCTGAAGCGGCGCGCCCGGGTCGCAAATCCGGGACCGGCTGTCCGATCGCGGGACGCGCGTCTGCGCCGAGATCGCATGGAACGCCTCGATCTGCCGCAGATACAAGACGTTAACGGCGGCGCGTCGTTGGCACGCCATTTGCGCCGCTGTCGATGTCTATTCTCATCGAGGAACGGCGCCATGGCGGCATTGTTCGACGATCTGCGCTTCAGTCTGCGCTGGTTCGCCCGCGCTCCGGGCTTCGCCCTCGTCGCAGTCGGCGCACTCGCCCTCGGAATAGGCGCGGACACGGCGATCTTCAGCGTGGTCAACGGCGTTTTGCTGCAGCCCATTCCCTATCCCGAGCCGGACCGTCTCGTCGCGGTTTACGAGCGTGCCTCGGGCTTCGATCAGGGCGCGATCGCATATCCGAACTTTCTCGACTGGCGCCGGGAGAATCGCTCCTTCAGGGGCATTGCGGCGTTCCGCAACAATGACTTCAACTTCACGGGATCCGGTCGGCCCGTGCACCTTTCGGGCGAATACGTATCCGCGGGATTCTTCCCGGTCCTCGGCGTGAAGCCGCTCCTCGGCCGCAGCTTCTCTCCGGAAGAGGATCGGCGCGGCGCCGGCGGCGTCGTAATCCTCGGCTACGGTCTGTGGAAGGGCCGGTTTCAAGCCGACCGAGCCGTGCTCGGCAAGAGCGTCACATTGAACGGCCGGGTCTACACGGTCATCGGAGTCTTGCCTTCGAGCTTTCGCTTCCGCGACCAGGCGGATCTCTATATTCCGCTCGCACAATGGGGTGCTGCGGAGCTGCCGGAGCGGGACAGCCACCCCGGTCTGCGGGCCGTCGCACGGCTCAAGCCCGGAGTCACGGTGGCCGCGGCCCATGCGGACATGAGCAGGATCGCAAGCGCGCTCGCGAAAGAGTATCCGAAGTCCAACGCCGGCCGCGGCGCCTCCGTGGTGCCCCTGCACAATGACATGGTGCGCGATATCCGTTCCACGCTGCTCCTGCTTCTGGGCGCCGTGGGTTTCGTGCTCATCGTCGCCTGCGCGAACGTGGCGAACCTGCTGCTTGCGCGCGCGACGACCCGCCGGCGCGAGCTTGCCGTTCGGACCGCACTCGGCGCGGGGCGCGGGCGGATCGTGCGCCAGCTGCTGACCGAGAGTCTTGTGCTCGGCGTGACTGGGGGCGTGGTCGGAGGGTTGTTGGCGTATTGGGGCACCCGGCTCGTGCTGGCCGCCATTCCGGACAGCCTCCCTCGCACGCAGCACGTAGTCATGGACGTCCATGTCCTGCTCTTCACGCTGGGGGTCTCGGTTCTGACGGGCGTTCTTTTCGGTCTGGCGCCCGCCTTCCAGGCGTCGAATTCGAATCTGCAGGAGCCTCTGAAGGAGGGTGCCCGGACGAGCGGCCGAGGCCGGCGACGCACGGAGGGAAGTTTCGTCGCCGTGCAGATCGGCCTCGCGGTGGTGCTGCTCGCCGGAGCCGGGTTGATGATCCAAAGCATCTGGCGGCTGTGGCGCGTCGACACCGGTTTCGATACGTCCCATGTGCTGACGTCGCAAATCGCCCTGTCGCCGACCGTGGTGGGGAATTCCTCCCGCATCCGCATGGCTTTCGAGCAGACGATGGCACGTGTTCGCGCCCTGCCCGGAGTGAGCTCGACGGCGCTCACGGGGCTCGTTCCTCTGAGCGGCGAGTTCAACGCCGTGAGCTTTGGAACGGACGAGGGCGAGGCACAGTCCGCGGCGTCGAATCGCCCGTACTCCGCGCTGTGGTTCATCACCTCGCCCGACTACTTGAAGGTCCTCGGCATTCCCCTCATCAAAGGGCGCTTCTTCACGGAACGGGATACGACGGCTTCGGATCCGGTCGTGGTTATCGACGAGGTCATGGCGAAGCACTTGTTTCCCAACCAGGACGCCCTCGGCCACCACATTGACATGCAGATCGGTCCCGACTCGGCATTCCGAATCGTCGGCGTGGTGGGACACGTCAAGCATTGGGGGCTAGATTCGGACTCGACGGCGAAGATACGCGACGAGATGTACTTTCCGGTCGCGCAGATACCGGACCGGTTCCTGCCGGAGGCGACTGCCGGATTGCACTTGCTCTTACGCACGTCGGCCGGTCCCTCGGCCGTCGTGCCCGCGCTGCGCGCCGCGGTTGCCGGGCCGACGGAAGACCAGCCGGTCTACAACGTCCGGACCATGACGCAGATCATCGCAAGCTCGCTGGCCGAAAGGCGCTTCATTATGCTGCTGCTCATCGCGTTCGCCTCCAGCGCGCTCGTGCTTGCCGCGATCGGCATCTACGGCGTCATGTCCTATGCAGTCGGTCGACGAACTCAGGAGCTGGGGGTGCGCGCAGCGCTCGGGGCCAGCCGCGCAGACTTGCTGCGGCTCGTCATGCGCGAAGGCTTGGCGTTGACGGCCGTGGGTACGGCCGGCGGCGTGCTGGCAGCGCTCGCGCTCACGCGTCTGCTCGCGAAAATGCTCTACGGCGTGCAGCCGGCCGACCCGCTGACGCTTGCGGCGGTTGCGGCTGCGCTCTTCGCCGTCGCTTGCGTCGCGAGCTACCTTCCGGCACGTCGCGCCACCCGTATCGACTCGATCGCGGCGTTGCGTTACGAATAAGGCGGACTGCGAGGCCGCGGGGCGGCTCCGCGGCCTCGATCCGGCGTCGGCGCGACCCGCTCGTTACCCGATCGATCCCATCGGCCCGGGATAAGCGACCTCCTCGAGCTTGCCGGTATCCACGTCGTAAACGAAGCCGCGCACGGAAATCGCATCCGGTCCGCTCGTGGGCAGCCAAGGATGGTTGAGGATCGCGGAGATGCCGCGCCGCACGTCCCAGTGCAGCCGTTCTATTGCCTTGTCGTCGTGCGCGTCGAGCGGCTGCGGGCCGCCTCGGAAAGCATGGAACGCGCTCGGCATCGCCGAAGCCGACTTGCAGCTCGTGAACTTTCGTCCCGTGGCCTGCCCTAGCATTTTTTCTGCGGAGGCATCGCCCTCGAGGCCCGCCTTGAGCAGATCATCGGTGAAGGCGAGCATGCCGCAGCGAGTATGGTGGATCAGCATGATCTCGTTGGTGTCGAGAAGATGATGCGAAATGATCAGGCAGCGGATGGCATCCTCGTCGATGACGCCGCCCGCGTTGCGGATGACGTGGGCGTCGCCTGTCTTGAGCCCCAGCAAGTCCTCGACGTTGATGCGCGCGTCCATGCATGCGACGACCGCGAGGCGCTTGGCCGGCTGTATCTTCTGCTTCCCGGGATGCGAGGCATCGTGAAGCTTCTCGCCCTTGGCGTATCGTTCGTTGTTCTTCAGGCACTGGTCGGTGACGGCAGCCATGGTGTCTCCTCCGGACTACGCTCGGAAGAAGGCTACTCCGGCGCCGGCCGGCCCGTTATGCGAATTCTGTCGTTACTTATTCGCAGCCGCGATGATCCCGAGCCTGGAACGCGTGTTCGCGCTGAGGCGTCAGTCCGGGATTTCGGGCTCCACGATCCGCGCCAGGAAGTCCAGCGATTCCTGCCAGCCGAGATAACACAGCTCGACGGGGATGGCTTCGGGAAGGCCCTCCTGAACCACGTTGAGCTCGGTGCCGCAGACCACGGGCCGCAGCGTGACGGTCGTCTGCATGTCGCCCGGCAGTCCCGGCGCATCGAACTTGTCGGTGTAACGTATGCGCTCGCCCGGAACCAGCTCCAGGTAGCTGCCCCCGAAGGAGTGGCCGTTGCCGGTGCCGAAGTTTCGGAACGACATGCGGTACGTGCCGCCGACGACGGCGTCGAGATGATCGACCTTGCACGTGAATCCATTGGGCGGAAGCCACCGAGCGAGAGCGTCCGGATCCAGAAAGGCCCGGTAAACCCTTTCGGGCTTGGCGCGCAGGACTCGGTGTAGTCGAACCGTATTGCTCGGCATGGCGATCTCCTCGGGGTTGATTTTCGGGTCAACCCATAGTCGTTTCCGCGGTCTCGGAATCGACATCAAGTCATGCGGAACTCGCCCCGGGACCGACCGGCGACCCGGTATTCGCCCGGCGGCTCGCGCACACCCGTGGGCGGTTCGTTTTCGGTTCCGCCCGACCCCTCCGCGGAGGGGTCGTCGCGCTCGGGCCCGGCCTCAGCCTCGTCATCGACCATGTCCTCGAGCCGATACCCCGACCTCGGGATCACGCGCCCGTCGGGCCGCAGGAACTCCAGCCGCCCGTCCGCCCGCTCCCTGACGCTGAAACCGCCCTCGTGCACGAGCCGATGATGGTACGTGCACAGCGAAGTCAGCTTCTTCGGCCGACGCCGGCGCGACGTTGCGGATCTGCCGGCAGCGCTCCTCGACCTGCGCCGCGGTCGCATCGAGCGTATAGGCGAGCAGCAGGTCCTCGTCCTCCGGCCGCGCGACGCGCGTCAGCGCCCGGGCCTTGGAGTACGAGAGCCGCCCGGCCGCGAAGGCCGCCGAGATCCGCGGCAGCTCACGCAGGGCGTGCGCCGTGCGCAGCTTCTCCCTGGCGGCCGAGAGCGACATCTGCCCGCGCCAGGCGACCCACTCGGCGCAGTTGCGAAAGCTCCACTTGGCCCAGCCGAAGCAATCGTCGAGCTCGCGGATCACGAGCAGCAGTTGATACGTCTCGGCGTGCAGGTTGCGCGTGAGGCGGCAGAAGGTGGCGTCGAGCTGCTCGACGCTGCGGCACTCGCGAGCGCTGCGGGGTGAGGTTTCGGGCTCTGGGGCCGCGGCGGCCGGGCGCCCGCCGGGTTCGTCGAGACCCTTTCGGGAGGGTCTTGCGGAAGCATGGACTTCTCCCGATTCGCGTCCTTTCTGTAACTGGAATTATATCCAGTTCCCGCCCGCAATTCAACGCCCGAGCGCGGACGATCTCGCTGCCGAGACCGCATCCCGGCACACGCAAATCATCCGTCCGCTACCTGTCGGTGCCCGCGCCCTCGGGCCCCGCGCTCGCGACGCCCGCGCCGGGCCCGCGCACGAAAAACGCGCACGCGACCGCGAACAGCGACAGCACCGCGCCGCACAGAAACGCCGCCCGGACCCCGCCCGCGAGCGCTTCGACGGACGCGAGCCCGCCCGCGCCGAGCTTCGCCGCCCGCGCCGACATCAGCGTGACGAACAGCGCGACGCCCGCCGCAGCCGCGACCTGCTGAATCGACCCGAGCACGGCGCTGCCGTGCGAGTAGAGCTCGGGGCGCACGGACGACAGGCTCACGGTAAAGAGCGGCGTGAACATGAAAGCGAAGCCGATGCTGATCACGATGTGGCCGGCAAGAATCGCGCCGATCGAGGTGGAGGTGCCGAGCAGCGTCATGGCCCAAAGCACTAGGCTCGCGACGGCGACGCCGGGCACGAGCAGCGGCGTCGGCCCGAGGCGGTCGTAGAGCCGCCCGACGTAGGGCCCGAGCAGGCCCATGAGCAGCCCGCCGGGCAACAGAAGGAGCCCGGTCTGCAGCGTCGTAAGGCCGCGCACGTTCTGCAGGTAGATGGGCAGCAGAATCACGGTGCCGAACAGCGACATCATCATGATCGACATGAGCAGCACGGAGACCGTGAAGTTGCGCGAGCTGAACGTCCGCAGATCGAGCAGTGCGCCGTCGCGCTTCTGCAGCCCGATCTGGCGCAGCACGAACGCGAGCATGGCCGAGGCGCCGATGCCGAGCGGCACGCTGGCCGGCGCGGCACCGGCACCCGCGGCGCCGATCGCGCTGATGCCGTAGACGGCCCCGCCGAAGGCGAAGGCCGAGAGAACGACGGAGACGAGGTCCAGCGGCGCGTAGCGCTGCGTCGTGACGTTCTCGATGCGGCGCGCGCCGAGGGCGAGCGCCCCGAGCGCGATCGGCAGCACGAGGATGAAGAGCCAGCGCCAAGGAAGAAAGTTCAGCACCAGACCCGATATGGTGGGGCCGAGCGCGGGTGCGACGGAGATCACTATCATGATGTTCCCCATGGTCTTGCCGCGCGATTCCGGCGGCACGAGCGTCATGACCGTCGTCATGAGCAGCGGCATCATGATCGCGGTGCCGGAAGCCTGGACGATGCGCGCGAAGACGAGCGGGACCAGCCCCGGCGAAAGGGCCGCCAAAAGGGTTCCGAGACTGAACAACGACATCGCGGCGATGAAAATCGGCCGCGTGCGCAGGCGCTGGAGCAGGAAGCCGGTGACCGGAATCACGACCGCTGTCGTGAGCAAGAACGCCGTCGTGAGCCACTGCACGGCCGTCGCCGAGGCGTGCAGGCTCGTCATGAGCCGCGGCAGCGCCACGTTCATGATGGTCTCGTTGAGAATCACGACGAAGGCAGAGACCAGCAGGAGATTGATGACGAGGCGGTTGCGACGGCGCGTCCGCTCCGCACCGGGCGCCGCAGAGCCGGCCGAGCCCTCCGACGCGGCCATTTCGCTCGTCTCTAAAGTCATCTCTGAAGTCATCTCTGAAGTCGCCTGTGAAGTCGTCTCTGCAGTCATCGGGTCGTTCTCGGCCGCGCGAATTCGGGCCGTACTGTATGCCACAGGCGGCGCTCGCGCGGTAGCCGCAGGCATCCCCTCTGCGGATCGCGCTGCGGCGACCGTCCGGCGCGGGCTCGGACCGCTAAGTGATCGGGACGGAGCGACGTGAGAAGATGTCCGCGAGCGACCCTTCGAGGAGCCGGACCTGATGCAGCCGCTCAACGACGCGATCGTGTTTGCCCGCTATGCGAGCGCGCTGCTCGGCGCGGCGCTCGCCGTGGCGGGTCTGTTCGCCCTCGCGGTCGGGCCGCGGCTCGTATCCTGGGTCTTCGCGGTGGCCTTGGCCCACGCGGTTTTTCTGGGCCTCCCGGCTTATCTCGGTCTAAGGGCGGCGCGCCGCGAGTCCTTCTGGTGGAGCCTCGCCGGCGGTTTTTTCGTGGGCGCGATGCCGATCACGCTCGTCATCGTGCTGTCCGATCTGGCGATCGGCGTCGACAAGGCATCGGGCGGTGTCGCGACCGTCGTCTCCGGCATCCCGACGGCCGCCGGCTGGCTCGAACATCTGCGGACGCTGATTCAGCTCGGGATACTCGGGGCCGCGGGCGCGGGTGCATTCCGTCTCGTGCTGCATGGGGTCGGCGGCGCGCCCCGGCGGGCCGGCGATCCACCCGGTCCCTGCGGCGCCCGCCGCGGGTCGGACGCGCTGCGGCCGGGCCTCGCGTTCACGCTCGCACTCCTTGCGACGGCGCGCGTGCTCTCGGTGCCGACGACCAAGCAGGATACTTCCTGTCATGGCTCCGCGAGCTTCGGCCCAGTAAGGCTCATCATGGACCTCGACCTCGGGCACGAGGAGTGGCCCCGGCTCGTGCACTTCTTCGCAGATTTCGGCCGTCGCAACGGCTATTTCTTTCGCGGCAACAGCGCGGACCGCCAGGATGGCCGGCTGCTGTACCTGAGCCTCTGCCGACGGGACGTGCTGAACATCGAGGTCAATGAGGTGCGCTGGGCCGACCAAGGCTACAGGGCCGCCTCGACGGGCGGCGGCGTCTCAATCGGCTTCTACTCGCGGGCGGATCGCAGGGCATGGAGCGAAACCGCGCGGAGGCTCAGGACCGAGCTCGCATCGGCATGGCCGGGAAGAGTCCGTTTCCACGGCCAGGATGGCCGGCTCTCGCCGACCCCAATCTACTTCGCGCTCCGGCCCGCGCCGTTCCGCCCCGCGGCGGCCCCGCCGGCGCCGCGCCCGCTCGCGCCCCGGAAGCCGTGACGCTTTCGGCCCGCGGCCCGCAGGTCATGACTCGATGGACCGCCACCCGAGCTCCGCCCGCGCCTTCTCGCTCGCCACCGTGCCGTCCTCCTCGGCCACGTTGTAAACGCCCCGCGACCCGCGAGTCATCGCGAGCAGCGCTGCATGGGCCGCCGCATCGACGTGCAGCGGGCCGCCTTCGGGCGGCCGAGCGACGCCCGTCCCCGGCCCGTACAGCCGCCCGTACCGAAGCACGATGGCTTCGAGCGGCGCCTCGAGCACTTGCCGCTCCAGGCTCTCGACCCCGCGCGCCGTGATCCCGGCGGTCCCCGCCGCCTGGACGTTGAGCGGCGCGTCCTCGCGATAGGGCTTCTCGCCCGGTGCGTACGCGAACGCGATGCTCTGCGCGACGAGCCGCCGCGCTCCGGCAGCGACGGCGGCGGCGACGAGATTGCGCGTGCCGAGGTCGCGGATGCGGGCGTTGCGCGGGAGCGCCTCGGCGATTCGCGCAGGGTCCAGGCCGTCCGGCAGATCGGTAAGTTGATGGACGACGACTTGCGGGCGCGCGTCGGCCAAGGCGCGTTCGAGCGCGGGCGCATCGAAAACGTCGACGACGACGGGCGTCGCGCCCAAGGCGCGGAGATCGTCCGCGTTGGCCGCCGACCGAGTCGTGCCGAACACGACCCATCCATCAGCCGCCAGCAGGGGTAGGAGCCTGCGCCCGATGACGCCGCTGGCGCCCGCGAGAAAGACGCGCTTCATAAGAGGTGGGCGCGAGGAGGTACGCCCGAGCCCGCGCGCCGACGGAGGACTATGCCCCCGTCCGCGCCTGCGCGCCCGCCCGCCGCCCGGCGCCCCCCGCGTCGAGGCCGTAGAGCTTCGCCGCATTCTCGTACGTGATCTTGCGGACCGTCTCGACCGGCAAATGCCCCATCGTCTCTTGGATCGTGCGGCGCGAGTTCGGCCAGATGCTGTCCGGATGCGGGTAATCCGACGCCCACAGCAGGTTGTCGCCATAGAACTCGAGCAGCCGCATCGTGACGGGGCTCTGCTGGAACGTCGTGTAGATCTGCCGCTTGAAGAGCTCCGAGGGCTTGTGCGCGAGCGGAATGCCGCCCTTGTCGCGCCAGTACTCCTCGGCCTCCCAAAGCCGCCAATGGCGGTAGTCGAGCTCCTCGACGAGCCAGGGCAGCCAGCCCGCGCCGGATTCGGCCATGACGAACTTGAGCCCGGGATGCCGCTCGAGAATACCGTAGGCGAACAGATCCACGAACGGATCGAGGAACTGCTCGACGAAGCTCTTGGCGTGCAGGAACGTCGCGCCGGGGCTGCCCTTGAGCGGATCGAACGCGAGCAGCGACTTTGCGAAGACGGTGACGTGGAAGGCGAGGACCGTGCCGGTGCTCTCCATGAGCTCGAGCAGCGGCTCCCAGCGCGGATCGCGAATGGGCGGGTCCGTGACGGCGATCTGCAGGTTGGCCTGCTTGAACGCGCCTTTGTCGGCGAGCCGGCGCATCTCTTCGAGCGCGGACTCGGGCGTGGGCGGCAGCATCGGCACGCCCAGGAACCGGTCGGGTGCGACCGCGCAGTACTCCTCGAGCCACTCGTTGTAGACCCGGTAGCACGCGTCCCGAAACGCCGTGTCGCCGCTCTTGATCGAGGTGACGGGGCCGAAGATGACCTGCGCGTGCACGCCGTCGCGGTCCATGTCCTCGAGCCGCAGCTCGGGCACGCCCGGGCGCCGCTCGCTGAAGTCGCTGATGCCGCCGCGGTCGAGCGCGGTAAATACGGGCTTCGGGCCCTTGGGGCCCGAGCCCGCGCCCCACCATGCGCCCCAATTCTCGCCCTCGCAGATCCAGAACGCGCGGCCGTCGCGCTCCTCGACGTGGGGCGCGCGGCCCCGCATCGAGCTCGGCAGGCGGCTCGTCCACAGGTCCGCGGGCAGCGTGTTCAGGTCGAGATGATCGTCGCAGGAGATGAGTGGATGGTTCAGCATGGCTTACAGGATAGCGATTCCACGGAGTAGAACAAAACGCGGTCCGTCACTGGCTTACGGTCTGTCACTGGCTTATCCGCTGCGTCTCGGCACGCGTCGACCTCGGCCCCGTATTGCGGCTCGCGAGCCCGCCTGCGGGTGCCGCCTTGCTGAAGGGTGCAGGGTCCCCGGCCCGGCGCTTCAACCCGAACAGCGTGTGCATGCCGGGGTGGCGACCGAGACCTCCGTACAGGTCGAAGCCGCGGTCGAGCCAGTCGCGCAGCGGGTCGTCCTCCGGAAGAGGCGGCGTCGTCGCGACGGACGCGGCCCAGAGAAACTGCCCGAGCGCCCGGTAGTCGGCGTAGTTGGGCTTGGCGCCGCCGAGCCACGCGTTCTCCCGAAGCAGTTGCCGGAACGGTTCGAGCGCGGGCGGCACGAGCGGGAGCCGGTCTTCGCGGCCGGCCTGCACCTCCTCGAGCCTCGCGCCGAGCATGTTCTCGCGCGAGCGCATGACGTAGTCGTGATCCTCGGGCAGCGAGAGATCCCGGTAGTCCACGATGAAGCAGCGGAACCAGGGCGAGACGGCCGTGCGCCAGAGCCAGCCCTCGAGGAACTTTGTCAGCACCGCCACGCAGGGATCGCCGATCAGCGTCGGCCGCTCCGGGTACTTCTCGTCGAGGTATTCGGCGATCCGCCAGCTGTCGAGCACCCATTCGCCGTCGTCTACGATCACGGGCAGCCGCTCGGAGCGGCCGCCCGTGCGCTCGAAAATCCCAGTAAAGCCTCCGGGCACGGTGTCCACATCGAAGCCCTTGTGAGCGAGCGCGTATTTCGTCGCCCAGACGAAAGGGCTTATCGTGCAGCCGGAGGCGAGCTGTAGATCGTAAAGCGTGATGCGGTTGTTCGTGGCCATCGGCTTCGCGGCCCTATTTTCGGGCCGCGAAGCCGCCGATTGAATAGGGAGATTCCGCAATCAGCGCCCGCCTCACGCCGCGAGCGGACGCGCCCCCGTGTAGACCGATGCCGGGCGGATCAACCTTCCGGTTCGCTGCTGCTCCATCGCATGGGCGAGCCAGCCGACGACGCGGCCCATCGCGAAGATCGGCGTGAAGGCGGCGCGCGGCATGCCGAGCGCGTCGAGCAGCATGGCCGTGTAGAACTCGACGTTCGTCTCGAGCTTGCGCTCCGGCTTGTGCCGCCGCAGCGCTTCCAGCGCGGCCGCCTCGACGGCGCGGCCGAGCGCGAGCCGGCCGTCGGCATCGCCGAGCTTCTCGAGAACGCCCTTGAGCACGTCCGCGCGCGGGTCCCTGACGCGGTAGACGCGGTGGCCGAAACCCATGATGCGCTCGCCGCGCGTGAGCGCCGCTTCGATCCACGCGCTTGCGCGCTCGGGTCGCCCGATCGCGTCGAGCATTTCGAGCACGGGTTCGGGCGCACCGCCGTGCAGCGGCCCCGTCAGCGCGGCGTAGGCGCCGACGGCGGCCGAGATGAGATCGGCGCGCGTCGAGGCAATGACGCGCGCCGTGAAGGTCGAAGCGTTCATGCCGTGGTCCATGACCGTGAGCAGATAGCTCGTTAGCGCCTCGACCGAGGCCGCATCCGGCTCCGCGTCGCCCAGCATCCGCAGGAAGTCGGCGACGTGCCCCGAGGTGCGGCGCGGGGCGACGGGAGGCAAGCCCTGCGTAAGCCTCGCGAGGTTCGCGACGAGCACGGGGACGGCGCCCGTCACGGCGAAGCGCGCTTCGGAGCCGCCGGCGTGCAGCGCGGCGAGGCCGAGGCGCAGGCCTTCCGAAAGCGTGAGTCCGCGGGCCGCGGCGGCCAGCGTCTCGAAGCGTGCGAACGCCGCCTCCCGAGCCTCGCCGAGCGCGGTGCGAACGGCGTCGGCCGAAACCGGCGCGCGGGCTTCCGCCGCGCCCCAGAACGCGGCTGCCGCACTTTCGAAATCGTGTCGAGCCGCGAACGTCGCAAGGTCCTCGCCGCACAGAATGAGCCGGCCGGCGGCGCCGTCTACGTCGCTGAGCGCGGTCTCCGCCGCCGCGACGCCCTCGAGGCCGGCCGCGACGACCCGATCATTGTCCTTGCTCATCTGCTTCCCTCCGAATCTCGTCTCCGGGGCCGACAGTCTGAGGCCGGTTCCATGTCCAATCAATCTTGATTAAGCTAGTCAATATGAAATCCGCGACTCCGGTGCCCGAGGCGACGCCCTATCTTTCCGCCCGCGAGGCCGCGGCCGAGCTCGGCGTCTCGCCTGCGACGCTCTATGCGTATGTGAGCCGCGGCCTCGTGCGCTCCGAGCCCATTCCGGGCGAGCGCGCGAAACGCTACCGGGCCGAGGACGTGAGGGCGCTGCGCGAGCGGCGCGCGCCGCCGGCGGGCGGCGAGAGGCCCGCCCGCTACCCGGGCCTGCTCGGGCAGCCCGTGCTGACCTCGGGGCTCTCGCTCATCGCCGACGGGCGGCTGTATTACCGGGGCGTCGAGGCGACGGAGCTCGCGCGCCACGCGACGCTCGAGACGGCGGCCGGCCTGCTGTGGCAGACCGCGGACTACGACGCGTTTGCCCCGGAGAACCTGCCGCAGGCCGCCGACCTCGTGCGCGCCGTCGCCGCGGCCGCCCCGAGCGCGCATCCGATCGACACATCCATGGCTGCGCTCGCGCTCGCGGGCGCCAGTGACGATGCGGCGTTCAACAAGACAGACCACGGGCTCGCGCTCGCAGCCGCGCGTATCACCCGCCTGCTGGCCGCCATCGTGGGTGCCGGGCCGATTTCGCCGGCTCCCATCCATGCGCAGCTGGCCGAAGCATGGGCGCTCGGCCCGGAGGGCCGGGACCTGGTCCGAATCGCGCTGGTTCTCATGGCCGACCATGAGCTCAACGCCTCGACGTTCACACTGCGTTGCGCCGTCTCGACGGGCGCAAACCTATACGAAGGAACGGTCGCCGCCCTGGCGGCGCTCAAAGGTCCGCTGCACGGCGGCGCCACGACGCGCGCGGCCCGGCAGCTCGAGCGCCTGACGCGGGGCGACGCCATGGCGCGCATTCGCGAGCAGGCCGAGGCCGGCGAGCGCTTGGCCGGCTTCGGCCACGCGATCTATCGAGACGGCGACCCGCGCGCCGCGATGCTGCTCGAAGCCATCGAAACCCGGCTCGGCGAGACGCTGCTGACGCGCAGCGTCCCGGCCTACGTCAAGGAGGCGGTCGGCGTTCATCCGAACGTGGACTACGCGCTGGCCGTGCTCGCGAAGGTCCTCGCGCTGCCGCCCTATGCCGGAATCGGGCTGTTCGCGGTCGGCCGCAGCATCGGCTGGGCCGCCCACGCGCGCGAGCAGATGCGCGAGCGCGCCTTGATCCGGCCGCGCGCCGTCTACACCGGCCCGGCGCCCTAATCCGGTGCGCCCGCGCGCAGCGCGGCGGCGAGCGGGTTCGAATCCGGATCCGGCCGCGCTCGGATGGGCTGCGCGGAGCACCGCGCAGCCTCGCAGATCGGCAGGTAGTCGTCGGCGACGGAGCTCGGCGAGCAGTGCTTTCTGCGCCGCCGCCGACGCGGCAGCGTCGCAGCCAGAAACGCTTTCGCGTGCTGCGCGTTGATGGGCACGAAGTCGCAATCGCGGTCCCTCACCAAAGTGCATTCCGCGCTCGCCTCACAAGCGAACCACGCCGCCGAGACGGTACGGTCGGTCGCGGCGCAGCCCGCGAGCATCGCGGCGGCCAGAGGCGGCAAGCACAAAAGTGCGAAGGTCTTCGTCCCGGCCGTCAGTTTCCCGCGCGTCAGTGCTCGCGGATGAACCTCACACCCGCCCAATTTATCCGCTTGCCGCCGGCCGGGCGGCCGGACCATGCCGGTACGATTCTTGCCTGTTCTAATCACGCGACTGCGGTCAGGGCCGTTGGGTCCGAGAAAAGAACCACGGATGATATCGAGAAAAGACCAGAACTCGCCGGATCGGCGGGCAGGCGGCGACCGCCCGTCCGCGCCCGGCAACTCGGGCAGAACCTCCGGCGGCGCGGGTAAGCCCGGCATGCCGCCGCGTAATACGTGGCTGTGGTTCCTGCTCATCCTCTTCGTAAATTTCCTGCTCGTGCGTTGGCTCTTCCCCGGCCACAACGCCGCGCTGACCGTGCCCTACACGGTCTTCCGGGCGCAGGTGACGGCGAACAACGTCGCCTCGATCTACAACGAAGGCCAGAACATCGAGGGCCGGTTCATCCAGCCCGTCACTTACCCGCTGCCGCGGCCGGCCGCGAGCGCCGGCGGCAGCGCCGGTGCCGCGCCCAATGCCGCTGCCAAGGCCAACGGCGGCGCCAACACCCCTGCCGACGGCGGCGCCAACCGCAACGCCAACGGTGGCGCCAACGCCAACGCCCCCGCAACGCAGCGGTCGGCCGCGCCGCAGGCGCCTGCCGCCGCCGCCTTCGGCAAAAGTGCGCAGCCCCGCACCGGGCTCACGTTCAAGACGACGATCCCGAGCTTCGTCGGGCCGGACTTGGAAGCGCTGCTCCTCGACCACAACGTGCAGATCAGCGCGCAGCCCATGAACCAAAGCTCCGGCTGGAGTCTCCTGATCTTCGGCTTCGGCCCGGCCATCCTGATCATCGCGTTCTACGTCTGGATGTTCCGGCGCGCCGGCAAGGGCGGCGGTCTCGGCGGCGGCGGGCTCATGGGCATCGGCCGCAGCAAGGCCAAGCGCTACGACGTGGAGCGCGATACGCGCGTGACGTTCGACGACGTTGCCGGCATAGACGAAGTCGAGAATGAGCTCGTCGAGATCGTCGATTTCCTGAAGTCGCCCGAGAAGTACACGCGTCTCGGCGGGTCGGCGCCGAAAGGCGTGCTGCTCATCGGCGCTCCGGGCACGGGCAAGACGCTGCTCGCGCGCGCCGTCGCGGGCGAGGCAGGCGTGCCGTTCTTCTCCATGAGCGCAGCCGAGTTCGTCGAAATGATCGTCGGCGTCGGCGCCGCGCGCGTGCGGGATCTCTTCAAGCAGGCGCGCGACAGCGGGCGGGCCATCATCTTCATCGACGAGCTCGACGCGATCGGGCGTGCGCGGGCCGGCATCTTGACCGGCGGCGCGTCGAGCGAGCAGGAGCAGACGCTCAATCAGATCCTCACGGAGATGGACGGGTTCTCGGGCCGCGAGGGCATTATCGTGCTTGCGGCCACGAATCAGCCCGACGTGCTCGACCGCGCGCTGCTCCGGCCCGGAAGGTTCGACCGGCGCGTCGTCGTGAACCTGCCCGACAAGAAGGGCCGCGAGGAGATCCTGAGGATCCATACGCGGCACACGCCGCTCGCGGACGACGTTAACCTCGCCGAGCTCGCAGCGTCGATGCCCGGCTTCTCGGGCGCAGACATCCGCAATCTCGTCAACGAGTCGGCGCTGCTCGCGGCGCGGCGCAACGAGAGCGCCGTGCACCAGCGCGACTTCCTCGATGCGCTCGAGAAGATCGTGCTCGGTCCGGAGCGGCCCTTACTGCTCTCGGAGGAAGACCGCGCGCGCATCGCCTACCACGAGAGCGGCCATGCGATCCTCGGCCTGCTCGTGCCGGGCGCCGACCCCGTGCATCGGGTCACGATCGTGCCGCGCGGGCAGGCGCTCGGCGTGACGTATCAACGCCCGGACAGCGACCGCTATAACTACCCCGAGGCTTACCTGCGCGCACGCATCGTCGGCATGCTGGGCGGCCGGGCCGCCGAGGAGATCATCTACGGCACGCGCACGACGGGGGCCGAGAACGACATTTCCCAGGCCACGGAGCTGGCCCGCAACATGGTCACGCGCTGGGGCATGAGCGAGAAGCTCGGGCTCGTGCAGCTCGCCCCGCAGCAGAATTCCTACCTCGGCGCGCGAGGTGGTTACGGGGGCGACAAGCCGTTCAGCGAGGCCACGGCGCGCGTCATCGACGCCGAGGTGCACCGCATTATCTCCGAGAGCCACACCGAGGCCTGCCGTCTGCTCGAGGCGCACCGCGACGCGCTCGATGCGCTCGTCGCCGCCCTGCTCGAGCGCGAGACGCTCGACGAGCACGAGATCCTCGCGGTCACGGGACTGCACGCGGCGCCCTCGCTGGAGGAGCACGTCCGCCGCGCCGCGGGTGGAACGCTCTGAGGCGCCGCGGTCCGAGCCGGCGCGGATTTCTCTGAGGCGCCGCGGTCCGAGCCGGCGCGGATTTCGACAGGCCCCTGCGGCGCACTAGAAGCGCTCTTGCCCCTCGACCCTGTTCGCGTCCGGGAAGTCGCGGTACAGCGCAAAGAACGCGTCCTGCACCTTCGAGTTTACGGCGGAATGCAGGCTTTCGATCGGGTCCGCGCGAGCGGAGGCCGCGTCGAATGCCTTCTGCATCTGTGCGAGGTCGTCGAACTCGACGGTGATGTGAAACTCGCGCAGCGCGGGCGGACGCAGCCCGAGCTTGCAGCGCGTGATCCGATAGCCCTGGATGCGCCCCTCGCGTTCGAGACGCCCGAGAAACGCGGCGAGCTGGGCCGCGAACTCGGTATCACGGATGCCGGACTTGAGATTGCACCAGATGTGATAGATGTCCACGCACGGAGCATAGCCGAAAAAGCTCCGGACGCAGGGCCCGCCCGGAGCTTTCGCGCAACCTTTGCCGCCGCAAACACGGCGGCAAAGGGTCAGCCCGTGGAGCCGGCTTCCGCGTTCGGGCGCGAACCCGCCGAGCCGTCCTTCGAGCCGCCCAGGGGCGAGACGTTACCGCCGCGGCCCTTGCCGAGCGCGGCCTCCACGGCCTGCTTGTCCATCTCGATCGAACCCTTGAATTGGGCCCCGTCCTCGAGACTCACGCGCGGCGACGTGATGTTGCCCTGCACCCGGGCACTCTTGTGGATCGTGACGCGCTCGAGGCCGAAAAGGTCGCCCTCGACGAGGCCTTCCACGTCGATCGAGTGAGCGTAGACCGTCGCGCGCACGCGGCCCTCGCTGCCTATGCGAAGTGAATTGTTCTTGAGCTGCACCGTGCCCTTGACCTCGCCCTCGATGCGCAGGTCCTCTTCGCCGCGCAGATCGCCGTCAATCCGGATCGACGGGCCGATCACGGCCGCCTCCCGCGATGGCGCGTTGCGCTTCACCGAGTCCGCGAAGGTCGAAGTCGTGGAAGTGTGTTCGTCGCGTGCCATGGAATCCTCCCGCTTGTCGCTGCCTTTCTTGCCGATTTCGAACATGTTGCCCCCGCTGTGATCAAGGCGCATCGCGGGCCTTCTTACCGCGAAACGCCGAGCCGCTCAACCCAAAGGACAATACGCGCGGCCCCTCGGCCGTTCTGTGTGCTGGGTCACGCCTGCATACGGGAGGGCGCCCCGCGCCACGCGGCGCCAGTTCTCGGCCAGCGCCGCGATCGGTTTTCCGCTTCGTCTCGGCAACGCGGCTGGAAGCCTCTAAGATAGCGCGGACGGCGCAGGCCCTGACGGGCAGGCCCCCTGTCGGGACCGTGCAGCGGGAGAACACGATCGTGCGGGTGCTGACTCTCTCTTCGGCCTCGTCGTGATGATCGCCGCGGCCGACCCCGAAGGCGTCTTCGTTCGCCCCGTTCGAGGGACGGACGCCGAACAGATTTGCGGAATCTACGACTATTACGTGCGCGGCACGGTGGTGTCGTTCGAAGAGACGCCCGTGACGGTCGAGGAAATGGGCCGGCGCATCGCGGAGACGCTCGAGCGCTTCCCCTGGCTCGTAGCGGAAAGCGGCGGCTCGGTCGTGGGCTTCGCCTACGCCGGTCTCTGGAAGGCGCGTGCCTCGTACCGCTTTACGGCCGAGACGACCGTCTACCTGCACCCTGAATCGAGGGGACGCGGAATCGGCGGGGCGCTCTATCGGCCGCTCATCGATGAGCTCCGACGCCTGCGGCTGCATGCCGCCGTCGGCTGCATTGCGCTGCCGAACCCTGCCAGCATCGCGCTGCACGAGCGGTTCGGCTTCCAGGAGGTCGGCCGCTTTCGCGAGGCGGGCTTCAAGCTGGGCCGCTGGGTGGACGTGGGTTATTGGCAGCTGCTGTTGTAACGCTACTTCTTTTAACGCTACTTCTTTCTCAGCGCCGAGAGATACTCGACGGTGCCTCCGCGCCCCTCGAGCGCGCCGGGCACGAGCTCGATCGCGAGGAACGCCTCCTCCGGCACCGAGTGGCGGAAGCGTAGGCCGAAGCGCGCGGCCGGCCCGAAGCCGAACCGTGCATAGAAGCGCGCGTGCCCGAGGGCGACCACGCCGTCGAAGCCGAGCGCCCGGCAGCGGTCGAGGGCGGCCGAAAGCAGCGCGCTGCCGATGCCGCGGCCCTGATGCTCGGGCAGCACGGCCAGGCAGCCGAGCCCCATGAGCTCGGGGCCGGCCGCGCCCGCGAGCGGCGCGGGGGCGAGCAGGACGTGCCCGACGACGGCGCGGCCTTCCTCGGCCACGAGCGAGACGACGGGCCGTGGACCCGCTCGCAGCGCCCCGACGAAGTCGGCCTCGGCGCCGGTGTCGAACTCGGACGCGATGAGGGCGTCCACCGTTTCGCGGTCCTCGGGCGTCTCCTCACGAATCAGCATACGGGGTGTCCTCTCTTCGAGCGCGCCAGGCGCGCTGACCATCCTGCGCAGCAGATGCTGCAGCGCGGCCTCGGGGTCCTGGCACCGCCCGGCATGCACGGCCGAGGTCTGGACCATCGTGCTGCGCGGCGCGACGAGCCAGTGGAAGCGCTCGCGCTGCGTGAGCCTGCCGAGCGGGCCGGCGCGGCGTCCGCCGCGACAGACCACCGGAATCGACTCGAGGTGCATGCGCACGGCCTCGACGTCGACGGTCGGATCCAGCCCGAGCAGCCGCGCCTCGTCGAGGTCGATTCGCGCTTCGAGAAAGTCCAGCGCCGGGCACGACAGGATCACCCCGACGTTGACGAACTCCCCGCGGTCCACCTTCGGCACGACGCGCACGACGGCGTAGTCATACGTGCAGTGATCGCGCACGGATCGCCTCCTCGACAAAGACCTGCCTCGCCTCGAGCCGCGCCGTGAGGTACTCGGCGTAGACTCGCCGCTGCCGGTCGCGGCCGCCCACGGGCGAGTCCTCCGCGAGCCAGCCCGCCGGGATGAGCTTGACGGCGTTCTCGATGACGGCCGGCGTCACACGCGTGCGCATGAGCCGGTCGGCCTCGGCCAGCTCCGCCGCGAATTCGAGCAGCACGTGATCCTTGACGCGCGCGAACGGCGTGCGGCTGTGCGCGGCGAAGTTCTCGTCCCAGCCATGGTGAAAATACAGCGCTGCGCCGTGATCGATGAGCCAGAGCCGCCGATGCCACTCGAGGATGTTGGTGTTGCGGGCCGTGCGGTCCACGTTCGTGACATAGGCGTCGAACCACACGACGGCCGAGGCGAACTCCGGGTCGGGCGTAGTCGCCACGGGGTCGAAAGTGACGGAGCCAGGCAGATAGTCGAGCGCGAGATTCAGCCCCGCACTGGCCTTGATGAGGTCCTGGATCTCAGGGTCCGGCTCCGTGCGCGCGAGGTCGGGATCGAGCTCAACGAAGACGATCTCGGGCACGGGCAGGCCGGCGGCGCGCGCGATCTCGCCGGCGACGAGCTCGGCCACGAGCACTTTCGGCCCCTGACCGGCACCGCGGAACTTGAGCACATAGAGCCCTTCGTCGTCGGCCTCGACGATGGCCGGCAGCGAGCCGCCCTCGCGCAGCGGCGTCACATAGCGGGTTGCGGTGACCGTTCTCACGCCTCGCCCAGCGCAACGCTCACGCCTCGAGGCTGTGCCCCTAGGCTCTGAGCCGCTCGATTTCCTCGCCGAGTCGCGCCGAGGCGTCCGTCGCGATGCGCTCGAGCACACGCACGCGCTCCTCGAGCTTCGCGATCGTCGCCTCGTGCGACGCGATCTTCTTCGTGAGCCCGTCGACCTCGGACTCGAGATCGGCCGAATACCGGCGCCGGGCACCGCGATCCCGCAGCGGGTAACCGTGCTTGATCCGCATCCACTGGGTCAGGAACCCGCAGACGATCGCGACGATGGGAATGAGAACCCAAATGTTGTTGCCGTACATGTTCATCGCTTAATTCGTAAGTAATGCGCCGCGACCGCTGCCGGCCGGCCGGGCGGTCCGCCTCGCAAGGCCAAGATTACTCCGGCTGCGGCTGGGGTAAAGGGGGGGGCGCGCGGCGCGCGCCGCGAAACGGCTAGGCGAGCTGAGCCAGGAAGCGTTTCGGCACGGGCTCGCTTCGCATTGTCCCTCTGCGGCCGCCGGAGGACAGGTCGGAAGCCGGCGCCTGCAAGTCGTTTCGCGAGGCGGCTAATGCTACGCTAGGCCGCCGCACAGGCGGCGAGGCTGCCAGAATGTCAACCGATCTGCCGCTTTCGTGTCGTTGCGGAGCCGTGCGCGGCGCCTTACACGCCTCGCCCGCCGCCGGAAAACGCGTCGTCTGTTACTGCGACGACTGCCAGGCGTTCGCGGCCTTCCTCGGCCGTCCGGCAGAGCTCCTCGACGAGCACGGCGGCACCGACATCTACCAGACCTCGCCGGCCCTCGTCGAGATCACCCAAGGCGTCGAGCGGCTCGCGAGCGTGCGCGTCACGCCGCGCGGCCCGTTCCGCTGGTACGCCGCCTGCTGCAATACACCGATCGCGAATACGATGCCGACGGGGCGGATCCCGTTCGTCGGCCTGATCCTTTCGTTCGTGGATTCGAGCGTCCCCGGCACCGGCCGCGACGCCGCGCTCGGCCCGGTGCAGTGGCGCGTTTTCGGCAAGTTCGCCCGCGGCACGCTGCCGGAGCCGGCCACCGAAAGATTCACGCTCGGCATGGTCCTGCGCCTCGCCGCGACGCTCCTCGGCCGGATGCTGCGCGGCGAGCAGCGCAAGTCGGCGTTCTTCGACCCGGCTTCGGGGAGGCCGCTCGCCGTAGCGCGCGTGTTGACGCCCGAGGAGCGGGCGCAGCTGGCTGAGCGCCCGACCGCTCCGGCGCACTAGACGCGGCCGCGCAGTCCTTGGCCGAGCGGCGGCGACTTCAGGGCCGTCTGCTTGCGCTTGATCCATGCCTCGAGGTCGGGTTTCGGCAGGCCCGTGCGGCCGGCGGCGTAGATCGCGAGGGAGATCGCCAGGCCGGCGAGCGTAATCAGCAGCGTGATCAAGATGGCGCGGTGTACGCCGGGCGAGGTCAGCCCCGAGCCCGCCGACGTGACCTTCGCGATCTTGACCATGACGGGCGCGAGGATGAAATCCGCGACGGAGCGCACGAGCTCGATGAGCGCGAAGAGCCGCCCGAGCAGCAGGGTCGGCAGCGACATGCCGGCGAGGAAGAGCCCCGGGCTGACGGTCGCCCCGGCGCCGAGGCCGAGCAGGCCGACCGCGGCCAGGAGCTGAGCCCTCGAGCCGCCCTGGTAGAACATGAGCAGGGCGCCGCCGCCGAGCAGCACGAGTTGTCCGCCGAACGCGAGCAGGGGCAGAAAGCGCGTCCGAAACAGAACGCCGAGCAGGCCGGCCGTGATCAAGGCGCCGAGCAGCTGCGGCCAGAACGAGAGCCCCGTCGGCAGCGGGCCGCGCTGCATGACGGCCAGCAGGTACTCGACCGCGAGGATCACGAAGGTCACGAACGCGCCGCCGCCGATCATCGCGACGAGCGTCCCGACGACGGGGATCGTGCTCCACATCTTCTTGACGGGCGCGAGCGGCTCCCGACGGTGGTACTCGACGAGCAGCATGACAAGGAACGCGACCACGCCGACGGCGAGCGGGGCCGTGACCACGGCCGTGCCGAAGCCGTGCGCGGCAAGCTCGCCGCTCGCGAAGAACGGCAGCGCCGCCGCCGCGAGCCCGAGCCCGATTCCCCAGTAATCCACCTTCAGATCCGGGTTCGGCGGCGGCGTCGTCGGCAGCGCGAGAAACGCGATCGCGACCGTGAATACGCCGACTGCGGCGAAGCCGGCATACATCCAGCGCCATGCGTCGAAGGCGCCGACGGCGCCGCCGAGCAGCGGGCCGCCCGCGATCGCACCGAAGAACCCGACGTTGATGAACGCCGCCGTGAGCGGCATGCGCGAAGGCGGAAAGCGCTGGACGACGGGCGGTATGGCCGTCACGAGCAGGGTTCCGGTCGCGAATCCCGCCAGGACGCGCCCCGCGCCGTACGTCACGGTGCCGCCCGCGACGGCACAGAGCATCCAGCCGACGATGAAGAGACTTTCGCAGGCGAAGAACAGCCGGCGTTGCGGGATGCGGCTGTTGAGGTCGCCCGCGAGGAGCGCGCCGAACGCGTAGCCGGCCGTCGAGATGCCGCCGATGACCGACAGGGCGCCGTGCGTCGCGCCGAGGTCCCGGATGACTCCGGCGCGGTACAGGTTCGCGCCGCTGACGACGAGGATATACGGCACGAGCGCAAACAGCGCGACGCCGAGCGTCGAGACGTAGCTGCCTTCGAGCGGGCGCTTCGCCATGGCGCGTCTCGCCGCTGCCCGTCAGGGCCGCCTGCGCGTGCGGCGCGAGACGATGGCCCAGGAACGATGCGCCGCCTGCGCGGTCCCACCTACCGAGCGAGGCCGTTGCGGGCCGCCGCGCGCGCGCCTCGGCCGCCGGGGTCCGTTCCGCGGTGTGCGGCGAAGTGGAACCATTGCGCCTCCCGGCCCGATGTCATGCCGCGGGCTCCCGAGGCGGCCCGTCCCGACGCGTCGTTTCGCGCCGGCTGCGGCTGCAAATTCCATGCCCCGGGGCGCAGACGGAAGGCCCGCCGAGTAACGCTCGGTCTGGACTGTCCGGCGGTTTTCCGCCAAGGTAGGAGACTTTGGCGGCGGTCCGGGCGCAGCCCGGTAACGAGCGAACCCGCGGCTATCGGCCGCATGAGCTCGGGGTTTCCGGGCAGCGCGCTGCGGCGCGTAAGGACGGGTTCCGCCGGGCACGGCGAAACCACGATTGGAGGGGAGAGAGCTATGTCGATTCGTAAGCCCGCAGATCTCAGGTATTGCGACGTGACTCCAAGAGACGTCTACCTGAACCGGCGCAAGCTGCTCGGCGCCGGCGCGGGGCTCATCGGCGCCATGGCCCTGCCGGCCGCGGCTTCGGCCTGGAGCCCGGGAAAGCTCTCCAACGTCGACAAGTCCGGCAAGTATCACGAGCTGCTGCAGGACATGCTGACGCCCGAGAAGTCGGTCACGACCTACAACAATTACTACGAGTTCGGCACGGGCAAGGAGGATCCGTCGCGCAACGCGCCGGCCTGGCATCCCGATCCGGACTGGAAGATCGCGATCGGCGGCGACGTGCAGAAGCCGAAGACGCTGAGCCTCGACGACGTCATGAAGCTCGCGCCGCTCGAGGAGCGCATCTACCGCCACCGCTGCGTCGAGGCGTGGTCGATCGTCGTGCCCTGGATCGGCTTCTCGCTCAGCGAGCTGCTCAAGCAGGTCGAGCCGCTCGGCAAGGCCAAGTTCGTGGCCTTCGAGACTTACTACGATCCGAAGGTCATGCTCTCGCCGCGGCAGGCCGGCATTCCGTTCCCGTATGTGGAGGGCCTGCGGCTCGACGAGGCCATGCACCCGCTGACCATGCTGACCTTCGGCATGTACGGCGAGACGCTGCCGAACCAGGACGGTGCGCCCGTACGCATCAACGTGCCCTGGAAGTACGGCTTCAAGAGCATCAAGTCCATCGTCAAGGTCAACTTCACGGAGCGCCAGCCGGCTTCGACGTGGAACGAGTACGCGCCGAACGAGTACGGCTTCTATTCCAACGTGAATCCGAACCGCGATCACCCGCGCTGGAGCCAGAAGCACGAGCAGCGTCTCGGCGGCGGCTTCCTGGGCCTCGGCACGCGTATCGACACGGTGATCTTCAACGGCTACGGAGACCAGGTCGCCCACATGTACAAGGGCATGGACCTGATCAAAAAGTACTATTGAATATCAACCGCGTCCTCACGAACCCCTGGGCGAAGGTCGTCGTCTTCGCCCTTGCTCTCGTGCCGTTCCTGTTCCTCGCGTGGCAGGCCTTCGTTGCACGGGATCTCACGGCGAACCCGATCGAGTACATCACGCACTTCACGGGCAACTGGACGCTGCGCTTCCTGCTCATCACGCTGGCCGTCACGCCGTTACGTATGATGCTCAAGCGTCCCGTCCTCACGCGCTTCCGCAGGATGCTCGGGCTCTTCGCCTTCTTCTACGGCTGTCTGCACATGCTGACGTGGCTCGGGCTCGATCAGCAGCTCGACGTGAACGCGATGATCGCGGACGTCATCAAGCGCAAGTACATCACCGTCGGCATGCTCGGCTATCTCGCGATGGTGCCGCTCGCGATCACCTCGACGGCGGGCTGGGTGCGCCGGCTCGGCTACCGCCGCTGGCAGACGCTGCACCGCCTTGTCTACGTCAGCGCGGCCGCGGGCGTGATCCACTACTACTGGCTCGTGAAGTCGGACATCCGGCTGCCCGTCATGTACGCCGCCTTCCTGCTCGCGCTGCTCGCGATCCGTGTGCCCAACTGGCTGCAGAAGCCGGGGCGTGCGGCCGGCAAGCGTGCGCGGGCCGCGACGTAGCAGCGGCTCGGCAGGTCAGAGCCGGTCGCCGCGAACGATCGAGAACATGAAAGCGTCGTAGAACTTGCCGCAGACGCAGATCCGCGAGCGCAGCCTGCCCTCGCGTGCCGCGCCCGCCTTCTCGGCGACCCGCCGGCTCGCGGCGTTGTCCACGGCGGCGACGATCTCGAGCCGCTGCAGCTCGGTGCTCAGGAAGGCCCACTGCGCGACGAGCTTGACGGCCGCCGTCGCCGTGCCGCGTCCGGTCGCCGACGTGCGGACCCAATAGCCCACGTTCGCGAAGCGCTCGTGAGGGTTGATCTGATTGACGCCGATGGTCCCGAGGAAGCCCTGGGGGCCGAAGATGCCGAACTCGAAGCCCGTGCCGTCCTGCCTCGCGCGCGCGGTGGCCGCGATCCACTTCTCCGTCGCGACGAGGTCGTAGCCCGGCCGGCACCAGTCCATCCAGCGGGCGATTTCGGCGCGCGACTCCTCGATCGAGGCGTAAATGCTCGAGGCGTCCTCGAGGCGGAGGGGGCGCAGGCGAACGGCTTCCATACGCTCACCATAGACTCGGGGACCTCGGGCCGTCGAGCGCGCGCCGACCCGGAGGTTCGCGGCCCGCCGGGTCCCTGCGCTCGGCGCGCGCGCGCGCCGCCAAGCTGCGACCCGAGGCCGGCCAGGACGGGCTCCGCGGCCTCGTTTTGACTAGATATTGACAGTCATGCCTTCTGAAACACAATATCTTGTGTTCAAGCTCCCCGAGCACGACCGCGGGCCCGTCGACGGCCGCTCAAGAGGTAACGAGATGACCGAGTCCACGGCAACGACGAGATCGCGAACGGCCGCCCGGCATTCGCTGACGAGCGTGCAGAGCGGCCGGCCCCGGAGGCGCACCGTGGGCGCGGTAACGACGGATCACGAACGCGACGCGCTGCTGACCGCTTTCGGGCGGGCGACGCTCGAGGACCGCTACCTGCTGCCGGGCGAGTCATTCCAGGATCTGTTCGCGCGGGTCGCCCGCGCCTATGCCGACGATACGGCCCATGCGCAGCGGCTTTACGACTATATGTCGAAGCTGTGGTTCATGCCTGCGACGCCCGTGCTCAGCAACGGCGGCACGGAAAGGGGCCTGCCGATCTCGTGCTTTCTCAACGCGGTCGAGGACAGCCTCGACGCGATCGTCGGCACCTGGACCGAGAACGTCTGGCTCGCGTCGAATGGCGGCGGCATCGGCACTTACTGGGGCGCCGTGCGCTCGATCGGCGAGACCGTCAAGGCCAACGGGCAGACCTCGGGAATCATTCCGTTCGTGCGCGTCATGGATTCGCTGACGCTCGCGATCTCCCAGGGTTCGCTGCGCCGCGGCTCGGCCGCCGTCTACCTCGACGTGCACCATCCCGAGATCGAGGAGTTCGTCGAGATCCGCAAGCCCTCGGGGGACTTCAACCGCAAGAGCCTGAATCTGCACCACGGCGTCTGCGTGACCGACGAGTTCATGGAATGCGTGCGCGACGATCGCGCCTTCACGCTGCGCAGCCCGGCGACCGGGCGGCCCCTGAAGTCCGTCTCGGCGCGGCTGCTGTGGCAGAAGATCCTCGAGACGCGCCTGCAGACCGGCGAGCCGTACCTGCTTTTCGTGGACGCCGCGAACCGCGCGCTCGCACCGCATCAGCGCGAGCTCGGCCTCGCCGTTCGGCAGTCGAACCTCTGCAGTGAGATCCTGCTGCCGACGGGCCGCGATCATCTGGGCGAGCCGCGTACGGCCGTCTGCTGCCTGTCCTCCGTCAACCTCGAGAAGTGGGACGAATGGAGGGGCGAGCCCGCCTTCGTCGAGGACCTCATGCGGTTCCTCGACAACGTGCTCGACGACTTCATCGAACGCGCGCCGGCCGGCATGGAGCAGGCGCGCTACTCGGCCTGGCGGGAGCGCAGCGTGGGGCTCGGCGCCATGGGTTTTCACTCGTTCCTGCAGGCGCGCGGCATCGCGTTCGAGAGCGCGCTCGCGAAGAGCTGGAATTTGGCGATGTTCGGCCATCTGCGTGCGGAAGCCGACGCTGCCTCGCGGAGGCTCGCGGCCGAGCGCGGTCCGTGCCCCGACGCGGCGGACTGCGGCGTCGCCGAGCGCTTCAGCAGCAAGCTCGCCATCGCGCCGACGGCGAGCATCAGCATCATCTGCGGCGGCACGAGCGCGTGCATCGAGCCGATCCCGGCCAACATCTATACGCACAAGACGCTCTCGGGCTCGTTTACGGTCAAAAACCCGGCGCTCGCAGCGCGCCTCGCCGCCAAGGGGCTCGATACGGCCGAGACCTGGCGCTCGATCCTCGAGCACGAAGGCTCGGTGCAGCACCTCGACGTCCTCGACGAGCACGAGAAGGCCGTATTCCGCACGGCCTTCGAGATCGACCAGCGCTGGATCATCGAGCTCGCGGCCGACCGCGCGCCCTCGATCTGTCAGGGACAATCCCTGAACCTGTTCCTGCACAGCGACCTGCACAAGTGGGACCTGCTCATGCTGCACTGGACGGCCTGGGAGCGGGGCATCAAGAGCCTCTATTACTGCCGCTCGAAGTCCGTGCAGCGCGCGGGCTTCGCGGGCGTCGAGGGCGACAACACGCGCCGCTGGCCCGAGCGCCCGCTCAAGGCCGACGTGACGAAGTACGACGAATGCCTGGCCTGCCAATGAAGCGGAAGAAGCGGTCGCAGCCCGGAACAAAACTCGTGTCTGGGCCCGTGACACCGCCCGGAGCAAAGCCCGGATCAAAGCCCTTTATCCTCCGAAAAGGGCTCTGACCCCTTTTCGCCGGTAGGAGTTGCCATGCCCGCCCTCGACCCTCAGCTCGAGCTTCTGCGCCGCCCGGGTCTCATGATACCGAGCACGAGCTACAAGCCGTTCCGCTACCCGTGGGCCATCGATTTCTGGCGGCGCCAGCAGCAGATTCACTGGCTGCCCGAGGAGGTGCCGCTCGGCGAGGACTGCAAAGACTGGGCGATGCGGCTCAGCGACGCTGAGCGCAATCTGCTGACGCAGGTATTTCGATTCTTTACGCAATCCGACGTCGAGGTGCAGGACAACTACCTCGAGCGTTACGCGCGGGTGTTCCGGCCCACCGAGATCAAAATGATGCTCGCGGCCTTCGCGAACATGGAGACCGTGCACATCGTGGCCTACGCTCTGCTGCTCGAGACGCTCGGCATGCCGGACTCCGAGTTCGCGGCGTTCATGGACTATGCCGCGATGCGCGACAAGCACGACTACATGCAGCGCTTCGGCGTGGACAGCGAGGCCGATATTCTGCGCACGCTCGCGATGTTCGGCGGCTTCACCGAGGGCCTCCAGCTCTTCGCGAGCTTCGCGATCCTGCTGAACTTCCCGCGGCACAACAAGATGCGCGGCATGGGCCAGATCGTCTCGTGGTCCGTGCGCGACGAGACGCTGCACGCGGACGGAGTGATCCGTCTGTTTCACGCGTTCGCGGGCGAGACCGGCGCGCTCACGGCCGCCGTGCGCGACGACATCGTGGACTGCGCGCGCACGGTGGTCGCGCTCGAGGACCGCTTCATCGATCTCGCGTTCGAGATGGGGCCGATCGAGGGCCTCGCGGCAGAAGAGGTCAAACGCTACATCCGCTATGTGGCCGACTGGCGCCTGCGCCAGCTCGGACTTCCCGAGCTCTACGGCCTGCGCGAGCACCCGCTGCCCTGGCTCACCGAGATCCTAAACGGCGTCGAGCATGCCAACTTTTTCGAAACGCGCGCCACGGAATATGCCAAAGCCGCGACCGGCGGCGAATGGCACGGCGAGGCCGGCGCATGGGGCGTTTTCGACGCGCGCATTGCTCGGCGCGGCCAAATGGAGCTCATCGCAAGCAGCTGAGCCTTCGCCGCGGCACGCGCCGCCGCCCGTGGCACGCGAGTTGCAGCGGGACCTGCGCTGTGGGCGTAGGGCCGAAAAGGAGTTCGGTATGCGGCGGCATGAGCACGGTTCCCCTTTCGGCGAAGGCCCCGCATCCACGGGCCGCCGGTCCCCGCGCCGCGGTGGCTTCGCCGGGCTCAGAGTCGCGCAGGTGCCGCCCCTCATGGAGAGCGTTCCGCCTCGGGGCTACGGCGGCACGGAACGCGTCGTGGCCGTGCTCACGGAGGAGCTCGTGGCGCTCGGCTGCGAGGTGACGCTGTATGCCACGGGCGATTCGGTCACGAGCGCGCGGCTCCGCCCCGTCGTGCCGCGCAGCCTGCGGCTCGACCGGGCCTGCGAGGATCCGCTGCCGTATCATTTGCTGCAGATCGAGCAGGTCATCCGCGATTCCGGACGTTACGATATCGTCCACTTTCACGACGGTATGCTGCACTACTCCGCGGCGCGGCATGTGCTGCCCTCCGCCGTGACGACGCTGCACGGCCGTCTCGACCTGCCCGACACGGCCGCGCTCATGCGCGAGTTCATCGACGCACCGGCCATCTCGATCTCGCTGGCGCAACGTCGTCCGCTGCCCTGGCTCAATTGGGTCGGCAACGTCTATCACGGTTACCCCAGCGAGGAGTTCCGGTACTCGGCGCGGCACGACGGCTACCTCGTCTTCCTCGGCAGGATCTGCCCGGAAAAGCGTCCGGATCGGGCGATCGCGATCGCGCGCGAGGCCGGCGTCGCGCTCAAGATCGCCGCCAAGGTCGATCCGCTCGACGTCGACTACTTCGAGACCGTGATCAGGCCCATGCTGGCCGAGCCGCACGTCGAATACCTCGGCGAGATCGGCGACCGCGAGAAGCAGGCCCTGCTCGGCGGGGCGCTCGGCAATCTGTTGCCCATCGACTGGCCCGAGCCCTTCGGGCTCACGATGATCGAAGCGATGGGCTGCGGCACGCCGACGATCGCGTACGGTCACGGCTCCGTGCCCGAGATCGTCGAGCACGGCGTCACGGGCTTCGTCGTCGCGAACCGCGGCGAGGCCGTGGCGGCCGTCGAGCGGCTCGCCGAGCTGGACCGCTCGGTCATCCGCGCGCGCTTTGCCGAGCGGTTTTCGAGCGAACGCATGGTGAGCGGCTATCTCGAAATCTATTCCGAGATGCTCGACCGCGGCGTGCGGGCCGCCTCCTGAGCGGAGGCAGTCGCGGAAGATCATGAGCGAGGCGCCGCAACCGCAGAAGCACGAGACGAAGCCGGCCTCGCGCGACGTGGTCCTTAAGCGCGACGACGCGTTCGTCGTGGCCGACTCGGGGGGCGACATCCGCACGGACCGCCATCTCGATCACGGCTTCTACGTCAACGACACTCGGCATCTTTCGCAGTTCGAGCTGCGAGTCGGGGGAGCTAGGCCGCTGCGCCTCGCCGCCAACCTCACGCACGACAACGCGCTGCTCAGTATCGACCTCGCGAACCCCGACGTGTACGGCGTCGGCGATCAGCGGCCGCTGTTGCGCGAGCAGATACACCTCTCGCGGGATCTCTTCGTCTGGGACAAGACGCTGTTCGAGCGCATCGCCGTTCACAGCTTCAGCCCGGAGCCGCTGCTCGTCGTCCTGCAGCACGTGTTCGACGCGGACTATCTCGACATCTTCGAAGTGCGCGGCCAATCGCGCCCCCTGCGCGGGGAGATTCTGCCCGTCGAGGGCGATCGGCGCTACGTGCGGCTCGGCTATATCGGCCGCGACGGGTTGCGCCGGGACACGACGCTATGGTTCGATCAGCGGCCCGACCGGCTCACGCCGACGGCCTCGTTCCACGAGCTCAAGCTGCAGGCGCGCGGCAAAGCCACGCTCACCATGCGGATCGTCGCCCGTCAGTACGAGCCGCCCGGGCCGAACTTCTCGCCGCCGTCTCTGAAGGACAGCTACCGGTCGGCGCGGCGGGCGCAACGGCGGAGATTCGCGGACACCGTGCGCATCGCGACGAGCAACGAGCTGTTCAATCAATGGCTGAACCGCTCGGTCAGCGACCTGCACTTGCTCACGACGCAGACCGAGCACGGCCTGTATCCCTATGCCGGGATTCCGTGGTTCAACACCGCTTTCGGCCGGGACGGCCTCATCACGGCGCTGCAGTGCCTGTGGTTCTATCCGGAGCTCGCGAAGGGCGTGCTGCGGTTTCTCGCCGCGACCCAGGCGCGCGAGCGCGACGCGCGGCGCGACGCCGCGCCGGGCAAGATTCTGCACGAGACTCGGAGGAGCGAAATGGCGCGCCTCGGGGAGGTGCCCTTCGGCGCCTACTACGGGAGCGTCGACGCGACGCCGCTGTTCGTCATGTTGGCCGGGGCCTATTTCGATCGGACCGAGGACCGCGGTCTGCTCGAGGAGATCTGGCCGGCCGTCGAGGCCGCGCTGGGTTGGATCGAGGCCGACGGCGACGTGGACGGGGACGGCTTCGTCGAGTATCGCCGCGAGAGCGCGGGCGGGCTGCGCAACCAAGGGTGGAAGGATTCCGAGGATGCGATCTCGCACGCCGACGGCCGTCTCGCCGAGGGCCCCATCGCGCTGTGCGAGGTGCAGGGCTACGTGTACGCGGCCAAGCTCGCGGCGGCGCGTCTCGCCGGCGTGCGGGGCGACGCGGCTGCCGCTGAAAGGCTCCGGCGCGAGGCCGGCCGTCTGCGCGAGCGCTTCGTCGACGCCTATTGGAGCGGCGAGCACGGCACGTTCGCGCTCGCGCTCGACGGCGCCAAGCAGCCTTGCCGCGTATTGGCCTCGAACGCGGGCCAGCTGCTGCTGACCGGGATCGTGCCCGAGGAGCTCGCGCCGCGGCTCGTCGAAACGCTCATGAGCCCGGCCATGTACTCGGGCTGGGGCATCCGGACGCTGGGCACCGACGAGCGGCGCTACAACCCAATGTCCTACCACAACGGCTCCATCTGGCCGCACGACACCGCGCTCGTCGGCATGGGACTGGCACGCTACGGCTTCCGGGACGAGGCGGTGCGCCTGCTCACGGGGCTTTTCGACGCCTCGCTGTTCATGCCGCTGCATCGCATGCCGGAGCTCTTTTGCGGCTTCGCTCGCCGGCCGGCCAAGCGGCCCGCCGACTACGCCGAGTCCTGTGCGCCCCAGGCCTGGTCGAGCGTCGCCGCCTTGAGCCTGCTCGACGCGGTCTTAGGCCTTGAGGTCGACGCCCACGCGCACAAGGCCTGCATCGAGCACCCGGTGTTGCCTCCGTATCTCGACTGGGTGCGCCTCGAGGGCGTGAGGCTCGGGGACGCGAGCGTGAACCTCGAGTTCATGCGCGAGCACGGCCGGGCGGCCGTATCCGTGACCGATTTCCGCGGCGACATCGAGGTCGCCATGCAGCCCTAGCGCGCACGGGTGGCCTGCCTGGGTCCCTCCTGGAGACCGAGGGGGTCCGTGGGCTATCCTTCCCGCATGGATGCACCGCTCACGGACGAAGCCCGGCTGCTCATCGAGCGCGCCTGCACACGACTCGTGCTCGAATCCGCCGCGGCGAACGACCGGCAGGACTTCGAGGGGTTCGCCGAGCTCTTCGCGCCCGACGGCGTGCTGCACCGCCCCGCGGGAGAACCGCTGCAAGGCCGCGAAGCCATCGTCGACTCGTACCTCACGCGCCCGTCCACGCGCGTCACGCGGCATCTTTGCACGAACATACTGATCCACGCCGAGACGGCGACGACGGCGCGAGGGCTGACCTACGTGCTGCTCTACACGGCGGACGCCTCGGGCATGGGCGACAAGAAGCTCGGGCTCACGAGCGAGGCGCGCAAGCTGCTCGGCGAGTTCGAGGATCGCTTCGTGCGGATCGACGGCCTCTGGTACCTCGGCGAGCGGCGGGCGCGGTTCGTCATGCATACGTAGTCTCGAGCCGAGGTCCGCGGGGGGCGGCAGGCTCGGGAAAAGCAAAGCTGGCGCGCTAAAACGCAGCCGCCCCCGTCAGCGCCCGTCCGACGACGAGCTCGTGGACCGTCTCCGTCCCCTCGTACGTGATGACGCTCTCGAGGTTCAGCATGTGCCGGATCGGGCAGTGCTCGGCGCTGATACCGGCGGCGCCGAGCATGTCGCGGCAATCCCGCGCGACGTTGAGCGCCATGCGGACGTTGTTCCATTTCGCGAGCGAGACCTGCGCGGGATCCATGCGGCCCGCGTCCTTGAGGCGGCCGAGGCGCAGGGCGATGAGCTGGGCGCCGGCGATGCGGCGGGCCATGTCGGCGAGGCGCAGTTGGATGGCCTGCGTCTTGGAGAGGGGCTTGCCGAAGAGTTCGCGCGTACTCGTGTAGTCGAGGAGCTCGGCGAGGCAGGCCTGCGCCGCGCCGACGGCGCCCCAGACGATACCGAAGCGCGCCTGGGTGAGGCAGGCCAGCGCGGTGCGCAGGCCGACGGCGCCCGGCAGGACGTTCTCGGCCGGGACGCGCACCGCGTCGAGATAGAGCGCGGAGGTGACCGAGGCACGCATCGAGAACTTGCGCTCGATCTCGGCGGCGGTGAAGCCCGGCATGTCCTTTTCGACGAGGAAGCCGCGTACGCCCTCGCCGGTCTCGGCCCAGATGACCGCGACGTTGGCGATGCTGCCGTTCGTGATCCACATCTTCGCGCCCGTGAGCACGAAGTCCGAGCCGCGGCGCTCGGCGCGCGTCCTCATGGCCGCAGGGTCCGAGCCCCCCTGCGCCTCGCTGAGCCCGAAGCAGCCGATCGCGCGCCCGCTCGCGAGCGCGGGGAGCCAGCGTTGCTTCTGCTCTTCGCTGCCGAAGGCGTGGATGGGATACATCGTCAGCGAGCCCTGCACGGAGACGAAGCTGCGCAGGCCGCTGTCGCCGCGCTCGAGCTCCTGGCAGGCGACGCCGTAGGAGACATTGCCGAGCCCCGCGCAGCCGTAGCCTTCGAGCGTACAGCCGAGCAAGCCCAGCGCACCGAGCTCGGGCACGAGCTCGCGCGGAAAGCGGTGTGCCTCGAAGCATTCGCGGATGATGGGCAGCACGCGCTCGTCCACGAAGCGGCCCACGGAGTCGCGGACGAGCCGTTCATCGTCGGTGAGCTCCGAGCGGGTGTCGAACAGGTCGAGCGGATCCAAGGCGGGCGTCCTCGCGTGTCTTGGCGGAATTATACGAAAAAGGGGTCAGAGCCCTTTTTCCTTCTCGAGCGAAGGGGATGGTTCTTCGCGCGCGAAAAAGGGCTCTGACCCCTTTTTCTACGCCAGCAGGGCCAGCAGGCCCTCGAGGAGCTGGCGCGGCGACGGCGGGCAGCCGGGGATGTGCAGATCGACGGGGACGACGCGCGAGACGCCGCCTTCGACGGCGTAGCTGCCGGCGAACAGGCCGCCGTCGCGGGCGCATGTGCCCGCCGCGACGACCCATTTCGGGTCGGGCGTCGCGGCGTAGGTGCGCTCGAGCGCCTCGCGCATGTTCTTCGTCACGGGCCCCGTTACGAGCAGCACGTCGGCGTGACGCGGGGAGGCGACGAAGCGCAGCCCGAACCGTTCGAGGTCGTAATAAGGGTTTTCGAGGGCGCGGATCTCGAGCTCGCAGCCGTTGCACGAGCCCGCGTCCACCTGACGTATCGAAAGGCTCCGGCCGAGTCTGCGGCGCGCCGCGCCCGCGACGGCATCGCCGAGCTCGGCCAGCGCCTGCGCGGCCGGCGCCGGCGGCGGTTCGGTCAAGGGGCCGCGCAGCAGGCCTTCGAGCAGCAGCTTTCGCATCTGTTGGCTCCCTAAAGATCGTGGCCCGAGTACGAGCAGTTGAACGACTTGTTGCAGAGCGGGAAGTCCGCGACGATGTTGCCCTCGATCGCGGCCTCGAGCAGCGGCCACTGGAACCAGGAGGGATCGCGCAGGTGGCAGCGGGCGACGCTGCCGTCTGCCGCGAGCCTGAGCCAGACGAGCACGTCGCCGCGGAACCCTTCCACCAAGGCCATGCCCTCGGCCTCGCCGCCTGACG
Source organism: uncultured Gammaproteobacteria bacterium (assembly GCA_963702105.1). Classification (GTDB taxonomy): domain Bacteria; phylum Pseudomonadota; class Gammaproteobacteria; order Steroidobacterales; family Rariloculaceae; genus ZC4RG20. The sequence goes on along the minus strand of OY969712.1, from coordinate 4,616,352 downwards.
GCCGCGGCAGCGCGGTCGTTACGGGCCCGGCGGGCAAGCGTTCGAGGATCTGGTCGAGAATCGCGAGGCTCTGGTCGACCTCGAGAATGCGCACCCAGACGCGGGCGTCGACGTCGCCCGTCTCGCGCACGGGCACGTCGAAGCGCAGGCGGTCGTACGGCGGGTAGCCCGGCGACCGCCGTGCGTCGAAGACGCGGCCCGAGGCACGTCCCACGTAGCCGCCGGCGCAGTACCGGGCCGCGAGGGCCGGCGCCAGCACGCCCGTGCCGACCGTGCGGTCCTGCAGCGATGCCGTCGCGTCGTAGATCGAGACGAGCTTCGGAAAGCGGCGCCGGATCGCCTCGACGAGCGCCGCGAGGGCGTGCCGGCCCGCCGCCGGGAGATCGACGGCCGCGCCCCCGGGCACGACGCAATCGCGCATGAGGCGATGGCCGAACGCGGCCTCGGCGGCGCGCAGCACGTCTTCGCGCAGCACCGCGCAATGCGCGTTCATGAGCGCGAAGGCCGCGTCGTTGCAGATGGCACCGATGTCGCCGAGATGGTTCGCGAGCCGCTCGATCTCTGCCATGAGGGCGCGCAGCCAGTGGGCCCGCGCGGGCGCCTCGACTCCGAGGGCGGCCTCGGCCGCGCGTGCGAACGCGAGCGCGTAGGCGACGGTGCTGTCGCCCGAAGTCCTCCCCGCCAACCGGCCCGCCCGCTCGAGGTCCGTGCCGGCCATGAGCGCCTCCACGCCTTTGTGCGTGTAACCGAGCCGGGCCTCGAGCCGCACGACCGTCTCGCCCGCGGCCGTGAAGCGGAAGTGGCCCGGCTCGATGATGCCGGCGTGCACGGGGCCGACGGGGATCTCATGCAAGGCCTCGCCCTCGACGGGCAGGAACGGTCCGGGGGCCGTGCCGGAGCCACGGGGGCGCGGCGCGGCGGCGAGCGGCGCCGTGACGCCCCAGCGGCCGTGATCGAGCCAGGACCGATCGTCCGGGCATGCTGCGGGTGACGGCGGGCCGCCGACCGCCGCCGCCGCGGGGGCGGCAGCCGGTGCGAGACCGAACAGATCCCGAATCGCGCGCTCGAGGCGCGCCGCCGGCGCATGATGGGACGCGAGCGACGGAAACGTTCCCTCCGGACATTCGAGCGTCGCCACCGATATCGCGTCGGCGCGCAGCAGGGCCGCATGCACTGCGGCGGCTTCGCCCCAGAAGCCGAGCAGGGCGCAGCTTCCGGCCGCAAGCTCGGCCGCGATCGCGCTCCAGGCCTCGGCGTCTACGATCGTGCGCGGCCACGGCGCGTGCGCCGCGACGCGTCGGCCGCGGCGCTCGGGCCGCTCGAGCTCGGCACTCGGTTCCCCCGCGTCCTGCGTCATCCGAGCAGATCCGCGACATGACGGAACCATGCTACGAGCGGCCCAGGCAGATACAGCCCCGCGACGAGCACGATTGCGAGGTGGGTGAAGAGCGGCACATACGAGGCCTGCGCCTTTCCCATGCCGCCCGTCGGCGCTCCGAAAGCGAGACCGCCGAGCCTCATGAGCAGCGCGCCGAGCGCGACGAGCAGCCCTGCGACGAGCGGCAGCGCGAGCCAGGGCGAGCGCGCGAACGTCGAGCTCACGACGAGGAATTCGCTCATAAAGATGCCGAGGGGCGGCAGCCCCGCGATCGCGATGACACCGAGCACGAGGCCCCAGCCGAGCCATGGATGCGAGACTGTGAGGCCGCGGATATCGGCGATCTTCTGCGTTCCCTTGATCTGGGCGACGTGCCCGACCGCGAAGAAGATGGCCGACTTCGTGAGACTGTGCATGACCATGTGCAACAGCCCCGCGAAGTTCGCGAGCGGACCGCCGATGCCGAAAGCGAATGCGATGATCCCCATGTGCTCGATCGACGAATAGGCGAACAGCCGCTTCACGTCGAGCCGCCGGTACAGCATGAAGGCCGCGAAGATCAGCGACACGAGCCCCAACGTGACGAGCAGCGGGCCGGGCGCGATCGCGCCCGGGTTCGCGGCGAGCAGCATCTTGAACCGCAGGACCGCGTAGAGCGCGACGTTGAGCAGCAGGCCCGAGAGCACGGCCGAGATCGGCGTCGGCCCTTCGGCGTGCGCGTCCGGAAGCCAGGCGTGCAGCGGCGCGAGTCCGACTTTCGTGCCGTAGCCGAGCAGCAGGAATACGAACGCGACATTGAGCAGAGCCGGATCGAACTCGGCCGCGTGCGTTCTGAGCACGCTCCATGTCATCGCCGCCAGACCTTCGCCGAGCGCGGGGCGTGCGGCCATGTACACGAGAATCGTGCCGAACAGCGCGAGGCCGATGCCGACGCTGCCGAGGATGAAGTACTTCCAGGCCGCCTCGAGCGCGGCCGGCGTGCGGTAAAGGCCGACCATGACCACGGTAGTCAGCGTCGCGACTTCGATCGCGACCCACATGAGCCCGACGTTGTTGGCGAGCAGCGCGAGATTCATCGCGAAGATCAGCACCTGATACATCGCGTGGTAGAAGCGCAGGTATACCGAATTGAGGCGGCCCGTCTCGAGCTCGTGCGCGATGTAGCTCGCGCTGAAAACGCTCGTCGTGAACCCGACGAAACAGTTCAATGGGACGAAGACGACGTTGAGGTCGTCCACGATCAGATAGCTGCCGGGGGCCGCACGCCTTGCCGTGAACAGGGCGAGCGAGGCCGCGAAGGTCCCGAGCGAGGCGAGCACGCTCAGCGTCGAGGGTGCCCTGTAGCCCGGCAGCAGCGCCGCGAGCGCGGCGGCCGCGACCGGGATCAGCAGCACCGCGGCGACCGGATCAAACATGGAACTCCTCCGCGCGCTCGCCGCGATGGCGATCGAGCACTTGGACGTTGACGGTGTCGAAGCGCTCCCGAATCCGGAACAGGAAGATGCCGATGACGATGAACGCGATGAGGATCGAGAACGCGACGCTGATTTCGACGACGAGCGGCATGCCCTTCGCGCCCGTCGCGGCCAGCACGAGCCCGTTCTCGAGCGACATGAAGCCGATGACCTGGCTCACGGCGTTGCGCCGCGTGACCATGAGCAGCAGCCCGAGCAGCAGCACGGCGAGCGCGAACGCGAGGTCCTCCCGCGCGAGCGGGTCGGCTCCGGCCGTGACGCGCAGCATGAGCACCATGGCGAGCGCCACGAGCCCGATGCCGAGCAGCATCGTCGCGCCGATGCCGACGACCGTCTCGATCTCCCGGTGAATGCCGAGCGCGCGCACGATGCGATGCAGCGCCCCAGGGATCACGAGCGTCTTGAAGCCGAGCGCGATGGCAGCCGTCACGTAGAGATGCGGCGCGTCCTGTATGTAGGCCTGCCACGCGACCGACAGCGAGAGCACGAACGCATGCAGCGCGAACGTATTGATCAGCGCGCTGAGCCGATCCTGATAGAGCAGCACGAGCGAGAGCAGCACGAGCGCCCCCGCGAGCAAGTGCGCTACCTCGAACGCGAAGCCGTTCACCGCGCCTCCCACGAACGATAGCCCGGCCCTCGGCGGGACACCTCAGAGACTCCCCGAAAAGAACAGCAGCAGCGTCGCGAGCAGGCCGAGCATGAGCGCCGCGCCGAGAAACTCGGGGACCCGAAACACGCGCATCTTCGCGATGGCCGTCTCGAATCCCGCGAGCAGCAGCGCGGCGGCCCCGAGTTTCGCCGCGTAGCTCAGCCCTCCAACCGTATAGGCGCCCGCCGACGCCGCCCGGGCGATGCCCCAAGGCGCGAACAGGCACGCGATGAGCGAGAGATAGAGCGTGAGCTTGAGCGCGGCCGCGAGCTCGATCATGGCGAGGTGGCGCCCCGAGTACTCGAGGACCATGGCCTCGTGCACCATCGTGAGCTCGAGGTGCGTGGCCGGATTGTCGACGGGGATGCGCCCGCTCTCGGCGATCGCGACCATGACGAGCGCGATGAGCCCGAGTCCGAGCGAGACTCGCAGCCCCGCGTGCGTCGCGCCCAGGAACTCTGCGACGGTCGAGAGCTGGGTCGAGCCCGCTACGAGCGCGAGCGAGAAGACGATGAGCAGCATGGCGGGCTCGGCCAGCGAGGCGATGAGCAGCTCGCGGCTCGCACCGATGCCGCCGAAGCTCGTGCCGACATCGAGGCCCGCGAGCGCGAGGAAGAAGCGGGCGCTGCCGAGCAGCGCGATGATCGCGATGAGATCGGCGGCCCAGCTGAACGTCAGGCCGGTCGCGAACGTCGGCACGAGCGCGGCCGCGACCCAGGTTGCGGCGAAGATCACGTAGGGTGCGGTTCGGAACAGCCATGACGCGTTCTGCGCGAGCACGACGTCTTTGCGCAGCAGCCGCGCGAGGTCGCGATACGGCTGCAGGACGCCGGCCCCGCGGCGGCGCAGCAGCCGCGCCTTGAGCTTGCGCACGAGGCCGACGACGAGCGGCGCCGCGATGAGCACGAGCGCCATCTGGGCGCCCTGCACGGCAAGGCCGACGATCATATCCATAGCGCGAGCACGAGCAGCAGGCCGACGAGCGCCGCAAAGACGAGGCTCAGGTAGCGGCGGATCGTCAGGAACTGAAAGCGATTCAAACGCTCGGCGGCCGCCCCGACGGCGCGCGCGAGCGGCAGATACAGGCCCTCCCAGACGAGGTCCCGCAGCTCGACACGGATGCGCGCGGGCAGCGCCGAATCGGGCGGGGCCGTTTCGACGTGCTCGCGCGCGCGGAAGACGACGGCTCCGAACACGCGCCGGATCGGCTGCACGAGGCTCGTCGGCGTGTACTGCGTGACCGGCCGCGGGTCCGGCGCGCCGCAGTCCCAGGCCGGCGCGCGCCGGAGCGCTCGGGACGCGAAGCGATGGATCGCGAGGACTGCGAGGCCGGCGGAGCTCGCGACGAAGGTGAAAACCAGCAGGCCGTTGTAGGAGCCCTTCGCAGCGCTGACGGGCACGACAGTGAGCCAGGGCAGCGTCTCCTGGGCGGGCAGACGCTGGCCGACGAGCGCGACGGCGACACGCGACAGCGCGTCGATGAAGACGCCGGGCGCGAGCCCCGCGACGAGGCACAGCGCCGCAAGCGCGAACATCGCGGCGCGCGAGAAACCGTCCACTTCGCGCGCCGTCGTCGCCGCGGCCGAGCGCGGCCGCCCGAGGAAGCTCCCGCCGAAGGCCTTGACGAAGCAGGCTGCGGCGAGAGCGGCCGCGAGCGCGAGCAGGCCGCCGGCGGCGGGCACCAGCAGCTTGAGCCCCCATTGCGGTACGCCGGGGCTCTGCAGCACGGCCTGGAACGTGAGCCATTCGGAGGCGAAGCCGTTCAGCGGCGGCAGGCCCGCGATCGCAAGCGCGCCGACCAGAAACGCGAAGCTCGTCTGGGGCATGCCGCGGATCAAGCCTCCGAGCTGCTCCATGTCGCGATGCCCGGTCGCGCGCTGCACGGCGCCCGCGCCGAAGAACAGCATGCTTTTGAACAGCGAATGGTTGAAGGCGTGAAACAGGCCTGCCGTCAGCGCGAGGGCGGCAGCAGTGCCGAGCCCGTCCGCCCGGAACGCGAGCGCGAGGCCGAGGGCGAGAAACACGATGCCGACGTTCTCGATCGTCGAGTAGGCCAGCAGCCGCTTGAGGTCCCGCTGCACGAGCGCGTAGAGCACGCCGAGCACGGCCGTTCCGGCACCGAGCACGAGGACGGGAATGCTTTGCCACCAGGCCGGCGGTCCGAGAAGATCGAAGGCGACGCGCACGAATGCGTAAACGGCGACCTTGGTCATAACGCCGCTCATGAGCGCCGAGACCGGGCTCGGCGCGGCCGGATGCGCGAGCGGCAGCCACACGTGCAGGGGCACGAGGCCGGCTTTCGAGCCGGCGCCGACGAGCACGAGCAGCAGCGCGAGCGTGCCGACGAGCTGCGTCGGCGGGGCGGCCCGCATTGCCGCGAAACCATAAGCGCCGCCGGGCCCCGCGAGCAGGCCGAAGGCGAGCAGCAGCATGAGCGTGCCGAAGCCTGCCATGAGCAGATAGACGTAGGCCGCGTGCACGTTGTCGGCCTGCTCGTGATGCGCCATGACGAGCGCCCAGGAGGCGAGCGACATGAATTCCCAGGCGACGAGGAAGGTGAACGCATCGTCCGCGAGCACGACGAGATTCATTCCGGCCAGGAACACGGGGAAGAATGGCAGCACCCGGCCCGGGTGAGGCTCGCCGCGGCCGTAGCCGAAAGAATACAGGCTCGCCGCCGCACCCCCGAGATTTACGAGGACGAGGAAAAACGCGGCGAGCGCGTCGACGCGAAAGTGCGCGCCGATCCATGGGACGCCGAGCGGCAGCGCGAGCGTCGAGGCGGCCGCGCGACCGAAGAGGCCTTCGAGCCCCGCCGTCAAACCCAACAGCGAAGCCACGAGGCACGCTGCGTACACGGAGCTCGAGCCGTGCCGCGTCGCGTGCGAAGCGGCACCGAGCAGGCCCGCCGCGAACAGCAGGCCGACCCCCGCGAGTACAAGCCCGACGCTGCTCATCGAAGTCCCCGGGCCTCAGCCGTCCCCGCCGCTCGAAGCGGCCGCGGGCCTAGGCTCGGCCGCCGCTTCCTTGAGCCGCACACCGCGGCCGCCGCTGCGGCTCTCGGCGCCCTCGCCGATGAGCTCGATGCCCGCGACCCCGAGCGCGTCGACGAGCTTGACGAGCGAGTCCACATTGCCGCGCACGACGCCGTCGCTGGCCTCCATGCGCTGAATCGTCGGGACCGAAAGCCCGGCGAGGTCGGCGAGGCGGCGCTGGTCGATGCCCAATAAGGCGCGCGCCGCCCGCATCTGACTCGAAGTAATCATGTCTCCGGCGTCAGTACTGGTATGGAAGGGATATATACCGAAGGTTAAAGGCTCGAAAGAGATGTCTGAGACATCACGGCGGCGGAGTATAGAGCACCCGGCGCTGTGCCGCCAGACCCTGAGACGGACGCGCGGCGGCCGGGCGGCCGCCGCGCGTCGATAGGGGGGAGAGGCAGGGAAAGGAAAGGCGGAACCGGCGTCCCGCCTCGCGGAGGGACGGCCCCGTCAGAGGTCGATGTCGACCTTGTAGCTCACGACGAACTTGACCGAGCCGTTGTCGTAGCCGTCCGACTGCTTCGCGGGCAGATCCGTGTCGCTGATCATGAACGTAAACCCGCCCTTGGCCATGGACACGTTGTAGTCGGTGTACTCGGGCGTGCCGTTGAAGGCCGCGTTGAAGTCCTTGCCGGAGTAGTGGCCCGCGTGCAGACCGATCGAGAGATCGTTCTTGAGCGGAACGCTGTAATCCAGCGAGACGTAGAAGGCGGAGAAAGCGCCGAGATCCTGCCCGGGTCCTTCCGGGATCTGAGTGTTCGTCAACGCGTAAACGCTCGCTCCGAAGTTCGCGACCGTGAATTTTCCGTAGACCTCGCCGAAGTCCACGTTCACGTCCTGATCGGGATAGTTGTAGTAGATGTACCCGAAGTCGTACTTGACCTTGTCGCCGCCCGAGTAGCCGAAGTAGAAGTCGTTCTCGTAATACCAGGACGGGTACGCAGGCCCGAAGTCTACGTTCGATACCCAGGTTCCGATGTAGAAGCCGCCCTTCGCCGCATAGTCGATACCGCCGGAGACTGCGGCCTGATTCTGCGTCTGCGTCAACCCGCGCCATAAGTAATTGTTCGTGACGGCGGCGTTGGCAGTCAGGTCCCCTTCGGCCATCGAGGGCGCCGATTCGAACGCCATCACGGCGAGGGCCGCAAAGAGAGCGATGTGCTTGTTATTCATGCCTCATTTCCTTGATTGATCGATGCAGATATCTCGACGAGATGCGTTCCACACTCGTTCGAGCGCATGCCATAGCAGGAAATGTGCCAAGGCAGAATTGTTTGCGAATACAAAGGGTTAGGGGGATGCCGCAAGATGCGGAAGCGTCGCGGTAGTGCACTGCAGCGGAGCGGTTGCACGGTTCTGGTGCGCGCGCAGCGGGGCTGACGCCGCCCTTTGCGCCGCCCCGCCGCTGCGCTGCTGCCCTCTACTGCGGTCCGCGACCGGGCGCAGCCGATGCCGGTGTGCCCGAGCTCGCGGGCACCGCGACGGGCCGCCCCGTCACCGGGTTCGGGTAATGGAACGGCGGCACGAACTGCTTCGGATACATGGCGAACGGGATCGACGGCGGGCGGTCCGGCGGGTTCGAGTCCGTGACGCCGGGCGGGTCGCGTTGCGGCAGGTTTTTCCAGCCGACGTCGTAGGGCGTGAAGTACGTGTTGAACACCTGGTCCTTCTTGATCTGCCAGATGCCGTCGATCTTGACGTACTCGTTCTCGTAGACGCCGCCCATCCACATGCCGAGGCGCTCGTAGTTGCCCATGATGCTCAGGGCGCGCGAGCGCATCTTGGCCGATTTACCGTCGGGCGCGACGTTGATGACAGGCTGAAATTGCATGTGATTGTGCAGCAGGCCGAACTGCACGCCCGGTCGGCCGTAGAGGTTCAGGTTGCGCCGCACGCTCGCGTGGCCCACGTACTGGCCGCGCAGCGCGATCTCGATGACGCCGTCGTCGGCGAAGATCCCGGCGAGGTTGTCCCATTGATTGCGTGCGAGGTAGTAGCCGTAGATCGCATGCAGGCGTTCGACGGCCTCCGCATCCTCGAGCAGCCCGATGCGGCGGTCGAGGTCGGCCAGCGACTTCTCGACGGCGGCGGCGCCGACGTTGGCGGGGACGTTCTGCGCGTAATCCGCGGCGCGGCCTGAAAACACGGCGCCGCCCGTCACCGGGTTCGGATAGTGGAAGGGCACGACGGTCACCTCCGGGTAAAGGCCGCTGCCGATCGTCGGCGCGGCGTCGGGCGCGCGCTTACCGGCGAACCCGTCTTTCGTGAGCGCCGTTTTGCCCCAGCCGTCCTCGTAAGGGGTGTACATCGTCGGGACGAGGCGCAGGCGCGCGATCTTCCAGACGCCGTCCTGCTTGACGTAGTCGTTCTCGTAGACGCCGAGGCCCCACTGCGCGAACTTGCCCCAGTCCGCTTCCTGCGCGAGCAGGTGCCAGCGTCCCTTGGCCGTCCGGCCGTCCGGCGCGACGTTGACGATGCCCTGAAGCTGCATGCGGTCGTACAGGCGCCCGTAGCGCGGTCCTTCCGTGTCGATCGACTTGAGGTAGGCGCGCACGTGGGAGCGGCCCTCGTAGACGCCGCGGCCCGCGACCTCGAACTTGCCGTCGTTCGCGAACAGATCCGCCGCCTCCGACCACAGACCCTTGTCGACGTAGTAGCCGTAGGTACGTTGCAGGTTCTCGATCTCGCGCTGGTCCTCGAGCAGCTCGACCTGCTGCGCAAGCACGGCCGCGCCGCGCGCGAGGTCGCGCACGGAGCGAGCGGACGGGGTGACCGGGGCGCGGCCTTCGGCGTTTGCGGAGTCTGTATTCGAAGCCGTATCGCCCGCGGCCGAGCCCTCCGCGGGGGTGGCCGCCGAATCCCGCGCCGGCGTCGCACCGATGACCGGGTTCGGGAAGTCGAACGGCGGTAGATTCGTCGTGGGCCACGTGTCGTACTCGATCGTGGGCGGGCGATCGGGCGTCAAGTCCGTGACGTACCGTGCGCCGTTCGCGTCCTTGTTCTTGGCCCAGCCGCCCGCATAGGCCACGAGCATGCTCTGGTACCAGTGCAGCGTCTTGATCTTCCAGACGCCGTCTTCTTTGACGTACTCGTTTTCGTAGGGCCCTTCGCCCCAGAACGCGTCTTTGCCCAGATGGCCCGCGAGCACGAGGCCGCGCCAGCGCGCCATCGCCGTGCGGCCGTCCGGCGCGACGGTCACGGCCCCCATGAGCTGCAATTGCTCGTTGAGCTCGCCGTGGGCGAGGCCGGATTCCGGGCCCCCCAGGGCGCGGCCGAGCGCGTGCAGGTATTGCGCGACTCGCGCCTTGCCGACGTAGACACCATCGAGGCCGATCTCGATCGTCCCGCCGGCCGCGAACAGGCCGGCCGCCTGATCCCAGAGACCGCGATCGACGTAGTAGCCGTAGGCTCGCTGCAACCGCTTCACGTCGTTCGCGTCCTCGAGCAGCGAGCGCCTGTGCTCGAGCGCATCGAGGCGCCGCGCGAGAGGCGCTGCCGCGGCTTGCGCTGCCGCGCTTTGCGCCGACGCGCCGCCTTGGCCGGACTCGGCTTCCTGCACCGAGGCCGGTCGCTGGGCCGCGGCCGGGCCGACCGCCGCCGTCCCGATCAACAGCGCGAGCCCGAGCCCGAGCGCGCGGCCCGCCTCGAGCGGGCGGCGGGGCGCCGCCCGCGCATGCGCTTCGTTCGCGGGCATCTCGGGGTCCCGCCGTCCGCTGCTTGCGCGCACTTCCCTACGCTTCCTTCGGGAGCTTGTCTTCCGGCACCCAGTAGCCGTGGATCTGGCCGGGGGCACGGATCGGCAGCTTGACCGTCGCGACGGGGCCTTCGGCCAGGCGCTCGGCGTCGAGGATCACGAGATCGGCGCGGCCGTTCTCGGCATTGCGCGTCGCGACGCCCAGCAGGTAGCCCTGTCCCTCGGAGGCCTGCGAGTTCTTGGGCGCGAAGCAGCACTCGGCGAGATACGTCTCGGGGCCGGCGTTGAACAGCGTCGCCTTGCGCGTCTGATGGTCGAAGCGCGCATAGCACGCGCCCGCGCGGCGCGGATCGGCCGCCTCGGGATCCGGGCACGGCAGGAAGCCATAGCGATACGGCACCGTGTTGTAGCGGTCGTCCTGCCGCGGCAGCGCACCGACGTGGCGCGGGTAAAGCGTCTCGATCTCGTAGCTCGAAGGCCGCTTCCGGCCGAGATCGACCGACAGCCGGGTGATGTGGCTCGAGCCCGCGACGGGGTCCCAGGCCTCGCCGCCGCGCATCGGCATGAACGGAAACGGGTTGGAAAGGGACATCTCGACGTTGACGAACAGTCGGTTGCCGTCCTCGAACGTGCCCATGACGTGCGTGGCGCTGCGCGTCGGGCCTTCGACCCATTGAATGTCCTTGCCGTCGCCGCCGCGGCGCACGAACCCGAAATACGTGGGCTTCGTCGCGTCCCAGGACCAGTGGATGCCGCCGCGCTTCAGCTGCGCCTCGTCGTACGCGAGCGGAATCACGTAGAAGACGATGTGCTTCTCCGTGACGGCGAAGTCGTGCAGCATGCCTACGTAGGGCACCTGCACGGAAGCGTGCCAGACGAGCTCGCCTGCAGGCGTGAACTCGAACATCGTGACGACGTTGCTCCCGAAGCCCGTCGCCTCGTAGCCGAAAGCCACCATGTTGCCCGTTACCGAGTCGATCTTCGGATGCGCCGTAAACGTCTGGCTCGGCAGCTGGCCGCCGAACGTGTAGCTCGCCTCGAGCGTCTCGAGCGTGAGCAGGTCCATGGCCGAAGGCGGGCTGTCTTCCTTGAGCGCGAGCAGCAGATTACGGTGGTTGATGACGTGCGTGTTGGCCGTGCTCCGGGAAAGTCCCTTGCCGCGCACGCTCGAGTCGTCTACGTCGGGATTGCGGTACATGTGGAACAGGCGGCGGCCGGCCTTGTCCTGCGCGAGCCAGCGGTCGTTCTTGACGTAGCGGCTCAGGTAATCGGCGCGGCCGTTCCGGATGCGGAACATACTGACGTGGCCCTCGCCGTCGAACGGGATGTTGCCCGGATCGAGCGGATACTGCACGTCCGGACCCACGCGGTAGAACGCGCCGTTGAGGTCGTCGGGAATTTTTCCCTCGACCTCACAGTTGCGCACCTCGGCCTGCACGCGGTAGAGACTCGTCGGCCGGCGCATCGAGGGCCTCAAGTCTTCCTCGCGGGGCGCCCGGCGAGACGCGGGCCCGCCGCTCTGCTGAGCGCTGGATTCGGAGGAGGCCATGAGCGCGCCGACCCCGGCTGCCGCCCCCACCGCCGAAGTCATGAAGGAACGACGATCGACCCGATCGTTGTTCTGCGCCATTCCCGGTTCTCCCGCCTGATCGGTCATTGTGAGCTCTCCCGCCCCCCCCAAGATCACGAGACTATAAACCGGGCCTTGAGGTCCAGGGAAATCGGCCGCACGGCGTGCCGCGAGGCCGCGCGGCGCAGGCTCGCGAACAGGGAGCGCGCGTGCCAGAATGCGGCCCCATGCGAGGGGGCCTGCCGCTACTTCTGATGTTCTGCTGCATCGGCACGGCGGCCCGCGCGGGCGATCTGCCGGCGCCCGTAGAGCGCGTGCTTAGCGGTCATCACATTCCGCCCGGCGAGGTCAGCGTGCTCGTGCAGGCGGTCGGCGCCGCGAAGCCGCTGCTGAGCTACGCGCCCGACGTGCCGCGCAATCCGGCATCCGTCATGAAGCTCGTCACGACATGGTCGGCGCTGCAGCTGCTCGGCCCCACCTACACTTGGCCGACCGAAGTCTATTTCCTCGGTCCGTTCGACGGCGATCGGCTCGACGGGGATCTCGCGCTAAAAGGCTACGGCGACCCGTTCCTCGTGCTCGAGAACGTCTGGAAGCTGTTGCGCGCCGTGCATCGGCTCGGGCTCGAGCAGATAGAGGGCGACCTCGTCCTCGACGACAGCTTCTTCGACGTTCGCGAGGACGACCCGGGCGATTTCGACGATCAGCCGTTCAGGACGTACAACGTCGTCCCGGACGCGCTGCTGATGAACTTCAAGGCCGTGCAGTTCCAGTTCCGCGCCGACCCGGCGCGGCGGCGAGTCGACGTGGCGATCGAGCCGCCGCTCCCGAACCTCAGCGTGCAGAATCGCATCGAGCTCGGCGACGGTCCGTGCCGCGGGTATCAGGATGGGATCAGTTTCGACGTGGTCGATCCGAAGCTGGCGCGGGTTGTGCTCGGCGGCCGGTTCCCCGCAACCTGCCGCGCGTACAGCCTGGCCCGCACCGTGCTCGACCCCGACGCATACGTCTACGGCTTGTTCGAATCGCTGTGGAAGGAGACGGGCGGCAAGTTCCACGGGAAGCTGCGCAAGGGCGTCGTGCCGGCGGAGGCCGTTCCCGTGCTGACCTGGCGCTCCCCGCCGCTCGACGAGATCATCCGCAGCATCAACAAGTACAGCAACAACGTCATGACACGCCAGCTGCTCTACACGCTGGGTGCCGAGCGCGGCGGGGCACCGGGCACGCGCGAGAAGGGCGTCGCCGCCATCCGGGAGTTTCTCGCCTCCGAGGGACTCGACGCGGGGCCCTTCTTCATGGATAACGGCGCCGGTCTGTCTCGGGACGGGCGTGTCTCTGCGCGCTTCCTTGCGGATCTTCTGCTGCGCGCCTCTTCGGCGCCCTACTCGGCCGAGTTCACGTCGTCGCTGTCGCTGGCCGGCCTCGACGGCACGACGCGCAGGCGCTTCGGTGACCTCGAGACGACCGGAGACATGCATGTGAAGACCGGGACGCTCGACAACGTCTCGGCGCTCGCAGGCTACGTGCACGTGGCCGGCGGCCGGGACTACGTCGTCGTCGTGCTGCTCAACGCGCCCGATGCGGATAGGGGCCCCGGCAACGAGCTCGACGAGGCCGTGCTCAACTGGGTAGCCGCGCAGGGATGAGGCACGCGCCAGCGGCCGCGCACGGATTCATCACAGAGAGATCCGCAATGGAAATCGCCAGGAACAGGGTCGTCACGTTTCACTACAAGGTCCGGGACTCGGAAGGTTCCTTCAGCGAAACGAGCGAAGACAGCGACCCGGCCGGCTACCTGCACGGCCGCAACAACATCGTCCGCGGCCTCGAGAACGCGCTGCAGGGCCGGCAGGCGGGCGAGGAGCTTACGGTCACTGTGCCGCCGGAGGAGGCCTACGGCCCGCGGGACCCGAACGGCCTCGTGCGCGTCCCGATCAAGCATCTGATCCGCCCCGGAAAGCTCGAGCCGGGCAAGGTGGTCTCCATCAATACCGAACGCGGCGCGCAGCAGGCGACGGTCCTCAAGGTCGGCCGCTTCAACGTCGACGTCGACCTGAACCATCCGCTCGCGGGCAGGACGCTCGTGTTCGAGGTCAAGATCCTCGACGTGCGGGAGGCGACGGCCGAGGAGATCGAGCACGGGCATGCGCACGGGCCGGGCGGGGCGCATTAGTGGGCGGAGGCCTCGGCACTGAACGGTCGGGGGTAATGCCGCCGCCATCGTCGACTCCGTCTCGGGAGGCGCAGCACGCACCACGGACTCGCGACTTCGCATCCTGCGTCCGGACAGCTCATGGGCCGGCGTCTTTACGCCACGAATTTCCTCGCCCGGTGGCAGCGCGATTCATGAACGGCCGCCTGCGTCGCAGAGGAGGCTTGGCACGCGCATTTCTGCGCTAGCGCTGCCGATCCCCGTTCGCGCGGGCGGGCGTGTAGAAGCAGTATGTGTGCTTACCCTTGCGCTTCGCCCGGTACATGGCCTGGTCCGCAAGCTCGAGCAGGCTTTGGGGGGAGTCTCCCTGCTCGGGGAATACCGCGACGCCGATGCTCGTGGAGACGCGCAGGATGTTCGAGCCGAAGCGCAAGGTGTAGTTGGTCGTGTCGCTGGCCTTGCGCGCGGCGGCGGCGGCGTCCTCGCGGCTCTTGAGGCCTTCGAGGATCAGCACGAACTCGTCGCCGCCGAGGCGGCCGAGGCTGTCGCCCGTGCGCGCGACGGCCCCGAGACGGCGGGCTACATCCTGCAGCACGGCGTCCCCGGCCGGGTGGCCGTAGGAATCGTTGATCGATTTGAAGTCGTCGACGTTGATGACCATGACCGCGCCGCGATAGACGCCCCGGTTCGCGTGGCTGATGGCTTTGGCGAGCTGGCGCTCGAGCTCGGCGCGGTTCATGACGCCCGTCAGGGAGTCGAACGAGGCCTGCCGGCGCAGTACGGACTCCTGCCGGTGGCGCTCGGCCGCGAGCTGCAGCACCTGATGAATGCGCTGCACCGAAGTGGTGCCTTTTTGCAGGAAGTCCTGGACCCCGTTGCGCGTGAGCTCGAGCGCGACCGCCTCGAAATCCTTGCCCGTGAGCGCGACCAGCGGGAGATCGGGTGCGGCGCGCCGCAGCGCCACGGCGGCGTCGCAGCCGTCGGCGTCGGGAAGCGTGAGGTCGATCAGGGCGATCTCGAGGTCGTGGGCGAGCACCGCCGCCTCGGCGTCCTTGAGCTTCGTGACGCGGTAAATCTCGTAACTATCGTCCAGATACTGCAGGGCCTCCGCGAGCGACGCGGCGGCGTCGACGTTGTCCTCGAGTAGGAGTATTCGCACGAGCCCGATCAAATAGTTGGACAACCGCGTTGGAGCAAGAATCGTACCACGGCAGCGGTCGGACAGGCCGTAAGCAGTTGTGTCATCGGAGCTTCCGCCAGCATTTCGAGACCCGCTTCTCGACCGTGGAACCGATTCCAACATTTGCGATCGCATAGTGATAGTATCCGTCGGGCAACTTCAGTCGTCCGCTGAAAGGCAGCCGTAAGTCCTCGGACTTTCAGGCAAATGCCTTGACAAACAACGGAGGTGCATGCTTCGTGCTCCGGAGGCATAGGACAGGGAAAGTCAGGTTGCCGCGCGTTTGGGCGACCGCCGGCCGGCGGCGCGTTCTGCGGCTCGCCGTGGGCTTCGCCGTAGGCGGGGGCCTGCTCTCGATCGGAACCGCACGGGCTGCGGCGGCCGTGAGCCGCGTGCCGCCGCCCGAAGTCGCGCGTCTGCTCGAGGCGCCGCCTCTGCCCGAGCTCGCGCCGGACCCGCAGCACCACTTTGCGCTGCTCGTGCACAAGCACGAGCTGCTCTCGGACGAGAGCCTCGCTCAGCCCATGGTCTGGGTCGCAGGGATGCGCGTGAATCCAAAGACTTACGGCCCGTACGCCCCCTTGGCGTACTACGGGCTCACGCTGCTGGACCTCACGAGCGGGGCAAAGTCGAAGCTCGCCGTGCCGCCCGACACGACGCTCGGCTATCCGATCTGGTCGCCCGACGGGGCTCACTTCGCCTTCACCGTGACCGTAGACAAGGGCATCGAGCTCTATGTCGGCGACACGGCGTCCGCACACGTGCGGCGGCTCCTCGGCCCGACGCTGAACGGCACGCTGAGCGCACCGTGCACCTGGATGCCCGACAGCGCGCACCTGCTCTGCCGTGAGGTCACGGCCGGCGATCCCGATCTTGCCGGGACGCTCGCGGCGCGGCGCGACTCCCAGCTCGAGATGCCGACCCTGCTCGGCGCCGGGTTTCAGTCGCCGGTCGTGGACGAGTCCGCGGTCCGCCAACTGCTCGAGTCCCAGCTGGTCCGCGTCGACGCGGCCACGGGCGAGTCCGAGGCGCTCGGCGCCGCGGCGGCCATCGAATCCGTGCAGCCCTCGCCGAACGGGGCGTATCTTCTGGTCCGCCGGCTCGTGCCGCCGTACCCCGACATGCAGGAGCTCGGCCAGATTCACCGCTCCGTCGAGCTCTGGGACCGCGCGGGCACGCGCCTCAAGGTGATCGCCTCCTCCGAGCAGGACGAGGACTCTCACAATCGGCGCGGCGTCCAGTGGGACCCCTCGGACCCGGCCACGCTGGCCTGGGTCGAGCGGAACGACGGCCGCGACCTCGTCATGCTGCAGCGGGTGCCGTTCGACGCCGCTGCGCCGACGGAGATTTTCCACACGGCCAACCGGTTCTCGGAGGTGGACTGGCTGGAGAACGGCGCCGGCGCCCTGATCGGCGAGTACGACCCGGGCCGCCGCATCAAGCGCATTTGGGACGTGGATCTCGAGCACAAGGACCAGCGGCCGAGGCTCATCGCCGAGACCAGCATCGACGCCTCGGTCCGTACGTTCGGCCGGCCGATGTATATCGGCAACGGGCGAGGCGAGCAGGTCGTCGAGGTGTACAACGGCGGCATTTACCTGCGCGGCGAGGCGCCGGCGGCGAACGGCGTGCTCGCTTATCTCGATTACCTCAAGCTCGACACGCTGGACGTGCAGCGCGTCTGGGCGGCCGATCCGCATGCGAGCGAGGGCGTCCTCGGGCTCGTCGCGCGCGACGGCAGCCGCGTGCTGATCCGCCACGAGACGGCTCGGGAAGCCCCGAACTACTTCGTCATGGGCGGCAAGGGCGAGGATTACTCGCTGCGGCTCACGGATTTCGACCCGCCCACGACGGGCCTGCTCGATGCGCGGCGGATTCCGCTGAGGTTTCGCCGGCCGGACGGCTACGAGCTTTCGGCCAACCTCTATCTGCCCCCCGGCTACGAGAAGCGCGGCCCGCTGCCGACGATCGTCTGGGCCTATCCGCGCGAGTACGGCAGCGACACGCACTCGATGACCCTCGAGACGGGCGACCGCTTCCCGGATTTTGCGCGAGCGTTCAAGCTGTTCTTTCTGCTCGAGGGCTACGCCGTCCTCGACGACGTCTCCATGCCGATCATCGGCGCGGGCGACACGGCGAACGACACGTTCGTCCAGCAGATCATCATGAACTCGAAGGTCACGATCGACGCGGCCGCGGCCACCGGATTCGTGGACCCGCAGCGCGTCGGCGTCGCCGGCCACAGCTATGGGGCATTCATGGTCGCGAACCTGCTCGTGCACTCGCAGCTGTTTCAGGCCGGCGTCGCGCTGAGCGGCGCCTATAACCGCACGCTGACGCCTTTCGGCTTCCAGACCGAGCACCGCACGCTCTGGCAGGCGCCGGACACGTATCTTGCGATGTCGCCGTTCTTGTATTCGAACAGCCTGCACGCGCCGCTGCTGCTCGTGCACGGTCTCGAGGACCAGAATGCCGGCACGCCGGCGCTGCAGTCCATTCAGTTCTACGAAGCCATTCGGCGCACGGGCGGGGACGCGGACATCCTGCTGCTGCCGCACGAGGGGCACTCGTACCGCGGGCGCGAGGCAGTGCTGACGACGGCCGCGACGATGCTGCGCTTCTTCGACAAGCATCTGAAGTCGCGCAAGCCCACGGTCGCGCCGCCTCAGGATCAGGGCCCCGAGGCGCCGCCGGTTCAGGCCGGGGTGCGGACGGCCGGTTTTTCTCCAGGCGACATCGACGCGCTGAAGCTGCCGCAATGAGCGCGGCGGCCGGCAGGGGCCGCAAGGCGAGCACTTCCCTGTGCTCTTAGCGCTGAGTCGTCCGAGCTGATCAGCTTTACTGCGACCCTTGCGCGGCCGTCCGCGTGGCCCACACCATAGCGGCTCGCCGAACGGCGACCAAACTGTCGGTAGGGGGAGACAAGGCGCGGCGGCCCGAGGCACCGGACACAGGCATCATGCGCAGCGGCCATTGGCAGGATCTGACGACGGCGGAGCTCGAGGGCCTCGATCCGGAGCGCTGCATCGCATTGCTGCCCGTCGGGGCGATCGAGCAGCACGGCCCCCATCTGCCCCTCGCGACCGACGCCCTGATCGCCGGCGCGCTCGCGGCGGGCGTGCTCGAGCGCATCGGCAGCGCGGCGACGCTGCTCGTGCTGCCGGCCGTGAACGTCGGCCATAGCCCCGAGCACGAAGCCTATGCCGGCACCCTCTCCCTCGAGCCGAAGACCGTGCTCGACGTTCTGGACCTCCATGGCCCGCGGCGTCGCGCGCGCGGGCCTGCGCAAGCTCGTGATCCTCAACGCGCACGGCGGTCAGGCGGCGCTCGTGCATCTCGCCGCCGTGCGCCTGCGCGCCGAGCTCGGTCTGCTCGCCGTGCGCGCCAATTACTTCGCTTTCGGCGCGCCGCCGGGTCTGTTCGAGGAGGCGGAGCTCAAACACGGCCTGCACGGCGGCGAGGTCGAGACCTCGCTCATGCTGCACCTGCGCCCGGATCTCGTGCGCCGCGACCGGCTCGAGCGCTTTATCGGGCTGCCGGAGCGGCTAGCGGAGCGCGGCGGCGTGCTCGGCGTCGAGAAGCCCGTCGGTTTCGGATGGCTCGGCGGCGACCTGCACCCGGCCGGCGTCTGCGGGAACGCGGCGGCCGCCGATGCGCGGCGCGGGGCCGCCTATTTCGATTTCCTGTGCGGGCAGCTCGCGGCCCTCGTCGTCGAGGTCGCCGGGACGCCGTTGTCGATCCTCGCGGGATGACGAAAAAAAGGGGTCAGAGCCCTTTTTCGACCGAGGTGTGCGAACGCTCGGCCGGACCAGCCGAAAAAGGGCTCTGACCTCTTTTTCGTCTAGACCTCGGGCTCCTCGGCCAGATGCCCGGCGCGCTCCCGCTTCGTGCGCAGGTAGCGCTCGTTGTAGCTGTTCGTCTGCCCGATCAGCGGCAGCCGCCCCGCGACGTTGATGCCGTGGGCCTTGAGCGCGTCGATCTTGTGCGGGTTGTTCGTGAGCAGACGGATGCGCGTGTAGCCGAGGTCCTGCAGCATGGCGACGGCGACTTCGTAGTTGCGCTCGTCGGCGAGGAAGCCGAGGTGGCGGTCGGCGTCGATCGTGTCGAAGCCGCTGTCCTGCAGCGCGTACGCGCGCAGCTTGTTCGCGAGACCGATGCCGCGGCCCTCCTGGTCGAGGTACAGCAGCACGCCGCCGCCGAGCTCCGCGATGCGGGCGACGGCGGTTCGCAGCTGCTCGCCGCAGTCGCAGCGCAGGCTGCCGAGAAGGTCGCCCGTGAGGCAGGCTGAGTGCAGCCGGACGGGCACGATCTCGCCCGGACGCGGTTCGCCGATGATCACGGCCACGTGCTCGCCGAGCCCGTGCTCGTCGCGAAACAGTACCAGCTCGCACTCGAGCGCGTCGGCGAGCGGCACGCGCGATTGGCTCATTCGCTTGAGGCTGTGATGCGCAAAACGCGTACGGCGCCTCACGGCCGGCGCCTCGACGCGCAGCAGCGAAGGGTCCTCGATCCCGTCCGCTTCGATGCCGACGAGGGCGGGCAGCAGCCGCCCGGCCTTGGCGAGCTGAAAGCCGACCTCGATGAGCTCCGAGCGAGCGGGGTTCGCGTCTACGGCCAAAATCGTCCGCTGCGCCGGCGGGACCGGGCTCATCGACGCAAGCGCGCGCAGCGCTTCCGGAGGAGTACCTGCGGGCACCGTGCCTGCTACCGGGCCGGCCGCATCCTTCGCGAGCTCGGCGGCCTCGGCTCTTTCCGGCGTCAACAGCAGCAGAAGCTCGCGGCCGGCTGCCTCGAGGCGGCGCAGGAGCGGGGCCTGGACGGTTTCGACGGCGGCGACCACGAGCTCGCCGCCCTTTCGCCCGGGCTGCACGAGACGGAGTGCGCGGCCCCGACGCAGCTCGCCGACGGCCCGATCGATGGCGAGCCCGGCCTCGCTGCCGTTGATCCCGTGCGCCCCGGAACTTTCTGCGGATCTTTTCATGGGAGTGCTAGGATACCAACTGCGCGGCCCGAAGGGCTGTAGGGAGCGAAACTGCTGGCCGTCATGCCCCAAAGCCCAGGGCCCGAACGAACCGGGGCGGAGCCCGATGCGCTCGCGGGCGCGTGGCAGGCATTGCTCTCGGCCCGCGCCGCGCGCACGGCCCCGGCGGGCGCCGGCATCGATCGCGAGGGCCGCGTGGGCGAGGCCGGGGCGCAAGGGGCGGACTGCCTGCTCGTCAAGGGCCCGCGAGGGTGGGCGGCCGCGGCCGAGGCACCCGATCCGGCCGCCGCGCTGCTCGACCTCTACCTCCCGGTCTGCAACGCCTCGGCCGAGCGGCCGCTCGCGGTGGCTCATCTCGGCCAGAGCCTCGACGGCTACATCGCGACGGATACGGGCGACTCGTACTACGTCACGGGCCCCGAGAACGTGCTGCACCTGCACCGGATGCGCGCCCTGTGCGACGCCATCGTCGTCGGCACCGAGACCGTCGCGCTCGACAATCCGCGCCTCACGGTCCGGCGCGTGCCCGGCCCCAATCCCGTGCGCGTCGTGCTCGACCCGCGCCGGCGGCTCGGCGCGGACTTTCGCATCTTCGCCGACGCCGCGGCCCCGACGCTGCTGATTTGCGCCGAGGATCGGTGCGAGCCCAGCGCCGAGGAGCACGGTCTCGCCGAGATCGTCGGCATCCCGGCGCCCGCGGGGCGCCTCGCGCTCGACCGCCTGCTCGCCGTGCTGCACGCGCGCGGCATGTATACCGTCTTCGTCGAAGGCGGCGGCGCGACCGTTTCGCATTTCCTGCAGGCGGATCTGCTGGACCGGCTGCAGATCGCCGTCGCCCCGCTCGTGACCGGCCACGGCCGCCCCGGCATCCGCCTCGTCGCGCGCCACCACCTTGCCGAGTGCCTGCGGCCCGCCCACCGCATGTTCCGAATGGGCGGCGACATGCTCTTTGACTGCAACCTCAAGGCGCCGCCCGGCGAGGCCGAGGCGACGGGTCTCGCCCGAGTCTACTGAGCCGCCCGGAGGCCGAGCAGGTCGATGTGGCCGACGAGGGCAGCGGCGCGGCCCGCGGCAATGTGCCTCTCCCGGCGCCGGCGCCAAGCCGCCAGGCGCGCACCCTCGGCCGGCTCGAGCTCGGCCGCCGCCTGCAACCAGCCGTCGAGCAGCGCGCGCTGCAGCGCGGTGTCGGCCGGCCCGAGCCGCCAATCGCTCGGTGCCGTGACGACGTCGTAGCCCGCCGCCGCGAACGCGTCCGCCGCAGCGCGCCCCGCCGCCGGCCCGAGCGCGGCGCCGAAACCCTTGTCGAGGAGCTGGTGGCGATTCACGAGCGCCCTGACCGCGTCGTCCTCGGGCTCGGGCGGGTCGAGCTCGATGCGGCCGTCGTACGTCAGCGCGAACAAAACCTGGGCTCCGGCGCACGCGCAGCGCTCGATGAGCGCCTCGAGCCATGGGCGCGAGACGAGGTCGAGCAGGGCCGAGGCCGTGACGAGGCCGCCCGGCGGAACCGCGAGCGCGGCCAGGTCGCGCGCGAGGTCGAGGCCGACGCGGCGGATTCGGCACTCGTGCGGTGGCGAAGCGCGCTCGGCAGGCCGAAGGTGCGCCCGCGCGAGCAGCGTCTCATCCACGTCGACGAGCAGCCAGTCCTGCGGACCGCCGAGCAGAGGGGCGAGGTAACGCAGGTTTGCGCCGGCGCCGCTCGCGAGATCGACGATCTCGCGCGGCCCGGTCCATGCCGCGCCGAGGCGTGCGACGAGCGCCCGCGCGCGGGCCGCCGAATCGGCCTCTTCCCGCAGCGCGAGCCACTCGGCGGAGAAGCCGCCGCCGCGCAGCCCTTCGACTGGGGTACGCCCTGTCACGCGCGCGCTTCCAGGCTCACGACGCGAGCGACTCGAGGGCCGCGGCAAAGCGCTCGCCTGCGGCCTGCCAGCTCGGCAGGCGGGCGCTCGCGCTGCGCGCTGCCGCCGCGAGGCGCGCGCGCAGCCCAGGCTCCGCGAGCAGGCGCCGCAGCGCGCCGGTCAGCGCCTCCGCATCGCCGGGCGGCACGAGCAGCGCGGCTTCGGGCGGCACCGTCTCCGGGATCGCCCCGCCCGTCGTGCTGACGATGGGCAGCCCGTAGGCCACGGCCTCGGCCAGCGCCATGCCGTAGCCCTCGAAATAGGAGGCGAGCACGAACGCATCCGCACGGGCGTAGCGGCGTGCGAGCGCGCGCTCGTCGAGCTCGCCGCGCAGCCTCACGCGGCCCTCGAGCCCCAGGCTTCGCACGAGCCGCGCGATGGCCGCCGCCGTCGCCGGATCGCGGCCCGTGCTGCCGACGCAGTCGAGCCGCCAAGCCATGTGCGTGAGCCGGCCCAGGGCCTCGAGGAGCAGAGCGTGACCCTTGCGCGGCGTCAGCGTCGCGACGCAAAGCAGGCGGAGCTCGCCGCTCGCGAGCCGGTCTGCGGGGCTTCCCTCGGGCGCGCCCGGGTCTGCGCACGGCAGGGCTGCGCCCCGCGGGGCGGCAGCGGCGCCGGGCGCGGCGGGGTCGATGCCGGGCTCGACGACACGCAGACGGCGCGCGTCCACGCCGGCCGGCGCCAGCGCGCGCGCCGTCCAGCCGCTCGTCGTGATCACACCGCGGACGGCCGCGAGGGCAGCCGTCTCGGCGCGCCGCAGGGCTTCGCGCACGGCGACGGCGAGTCCCGTCTCGAGCGCGAGCGGATGGTGCACGAGCGCGACGAGGCGCAGCCGGGCCGCCTCCGCCGCGAGCACCTCGGCGAGGCCCGCGAGCGCGAGCCCGTCGACGACGACGCGGGCGCCGTCGGGCAGCGCGGCCAGGGTCGCGGCGGCGGCCCCGACGGCCGCCTCGGTGGGCTGTGGAAAGCTCGCGTCGAGCGCATGCACGCGCACGCGCCAGCCTCGAGCGGCGAGCGCCGCGAGCATGCGCCGGTCGTACACGTAGCCGCCGGTCCGCGTCGACGGGTCGCCCGGCACGAGGAGGTCCACCGCCGCCGAAGCGCTCAAGGCTGGCGGATACGCGGCAGGGCGGCCTCGTACGAGGCCGAGGCGACGTGCGACTCGTGCAGCGTCACGCGCAGCCCGCAGAGCAGGTCCGCGCCCGGCCCGAGCTCGCCGGCCGCGATGCGGTCCGCGATGCGCTCGAAAAGCGTATAGGCCAGGAACTCGGTCGTCGTGTTGCGACCCGCGAACTCGGCCGCCTCGTCGAGATTGCGGTAGTTGAGCTCTGCAAGTACCTGCTCGAGGGCGGCGCTCGCGCGGCCTATGTCTACGACGATGCCGTTGGGGTCGAGCGCGGGCCGCTTGAGCTCGACATCTACGACGTATGTCGCGCCGTGCAGCCGCCGGGCGGGTCCGAACACCTCGCCCGTGAAGCTGTGCGCGATCATGAAGTGGCCCCGGACGGTGACGCTGAACATGGATCGGCCTATCGGTAACGAATTCGGTGACACAACACGCCGCCGCGCGCGGCGGCGAGCGTCGGCAGCGCCTCGGGCAGGTCCTCGAACGCGCTCTCGCCCGTCAGGAGCGCGTCGAGCTCGGGCGCCTCGAGGAGCCGCAGCGCGAGCCCGAGCCTGCGTCGCGTGGACCAGCGCGCGCGCTGCGAGACCGCCACGGCGCCCACCTGCGACGACTTCAGCACGAGCCGGCGGCTGTGAAAGGCCTCCCCGAGCGGCGCGCCGACTTCGCGATCCCCGTACCAGCTGAGCTCGAGCACGGTGGCCTCGAAGCCCGCCAGACTCAGGGCCGTCGCGAGCCCGGTGGGATTGCCGCTCGCGTGGACGACGAGATCGGCCTCGTCCGCTGCGCGCTCCGGGGCGGCGAACGGGACGCCCAGCGCGGCCGCCACCTGCGCCTTGCCGCCGTCGGTATCGACGAGTTGGACCTCGACGCCGGGCAGCTTACCGACGAGCCACGCGACGAGACAGCCGACCGTTCCCGCGCCGACGACGGCGATGCGGTCGCCGATCAGCGGGCTCGCGTCCCAAAGCGCGTTGACGGCCGTCTCGAGGTTCGCGGCAAGCACCGCTCGTTCCGGCGGCACGTCCGGCGGCAGCGCATGGACGGCCGCGAGCGGAACGACGTAGCGGTCCTGATGCGGGTAGAGGCAGAAAACGTTCCGCCCGCGCAAGCTCTCCGGCCCCTCCTCGACGCGCCCGACGCTGCTGTAGCCGTACTTGACCGGCGCCGGAAAGTGGCCGCCCTGAAAGGGCGCGCGCATGCGCTCGAACTCCGAGGCCGGGACGCGGCAATCGAGGACCAGGGACTCGGTGCCCCGGCTGACCCCCGAATACAATGTCTCGACGAGCACCTCGTCGGCGGCCGGCGCCGGGACGGGCTCGCGGCGGATCTCGCCGCGGCCCGGGCCGGTGATCCAGAAGGCGCGCGCCTCGGAAAGGTCGGTATCGGCCATCGCTCCTCGTACCGCCCCTGCGCGGCCCTGCTTGCAACAAGTCTGCAAACATGCAAGCGTTCTCTTCGATGCGCAAGGCCGACCCCAGAACAGAACCACCGAGGGCGCACCCGCGGCGCGTCGATGCCAGCGTTCCGGCGCTGGCCGTCGCCGTCGGCGTCGCCGCCGTCGCAGCCGAGCACGCGTTCGCCATCGAGGCGCCGTATGCGGCGGCGGTAACGGCTGCCTTCGTGCTCGGCGCGGCCGGCGTACTGCGGCTGGCCGCTTTGCGGCTGGAGGGCGCATTCGGCTCGGCCAATCGGGTCACCCTCGCGCGCGGCGCGCTCGCGGCGCTCGCGGCTGGGCTCCTGATCGCGGCGCCCGGGCCCGCCGTCGCGTGGTTCGCCGTGACGGTCTCGGCCGGCGCGCTCGTGCTCGACGGCGTGGATGGTGCGCTCGCGCGGCGTCGCGGCCTTTCGACCGCGTTCGGCGCGCGCTTCGACATGGAGACGGACGCGCTGACGATCCTGATCCTGTGCCTGCTGGCCTGGCACTTCGGGCGCGCGGGCGCGTGGGTGCTGGTCGGCGGTCTGCTGCGCTACGGTTTCGTCGCGGCCGGCGCGGCGTGCCCGTGGTTGAAGGCCCCTCTCCCGCGCAGCCGGCGGCGCCAGGCAGCCTGCGTCGTTCAGTCCACGGCCCTCGTCGTCTGCCTCGCGCCCGCCCTGCCCGTCGCTGCGGCCGCAGCCGTGGCCGGGCTCGGGCTCGCGGCCGTCGCGGCGTCGTTCGCGGTCGACGTGCAGTGGCTGTGGCGGTGCGCCCGCCGTGCGCCGGCTCGCGCTCGCGGGCCGGTGCCTGCCGACATTGCGCGCCCTGCCGCAATCGTCCCGCCTGCCGCCGTCGCGTCCGCCGCCGTCCCGCCCGCCGCCGCCGTCGCTGAGCCCGCTTCCGGAGCGCTCGTGCCATGAGGCTCGCGCCGCGGCCCGGCGCACCGGTCACCCTGCGCGGCGTCCGCGTCGCCCTGGCCGTCCGCTGGCTCGGCCTCGCCGCCGCGCTCTGGGTGCTGAATTTCGCGCTGAGCTTTCACAACGTTTGGCCGACGTTCTGGATCACGACGCATCACGAGATTTCGATCGAGATCGCCGTCCTGATACTCGCGCTCGCGGTCTGGAGCGAGCTGCGCGGCCCGCCTTCGATGCGGCTGCTGACCGTGGTCGCGCTCGTGCTGCTCGTCATGACTTTCGGCCGTTATGCCGAAGTCACGGCGCCGGCCCTGTACGGCCGCCGTATCAATCTGTACTGGGATGCGAGGTTCATCCCGGGCGTCGCGGCGATGATGTTCCAGGTCGTGCCGGCCTGGCTCATCGTGGTCGGCGCGGCCGGCATCGCTGCGCTTCTGACCGCACTGTTCCTGCTGCTCCGGACCTGCCTCGCGCGCGTCGTCCGCGGCTTTGCCTCGGTCGCGGAGCGGCGCGCCGTGGGCGGCCTCGCAGCGGCGCTCGTCGCCCTTTACGTTGCCGGCACGGCCGGCGCGCTGCCGACTCTGCGCTGGTTCTCGCTGCCGGTTTCGGGGACTTACACCGACCAGATCCAATTCATCGCGGCGGCCGTGGCGGAGCAGCGCAACGGTGGGCCGGACCTGCCGCCGGCCGCCGACTTCGGCAGCGGACCGCTGCCGCGGCTCGGGCGCGCGGACGTGCTGCTCGTATTCATGGAGTCGTACGGCGCGACGAGCTACGACGACCCGAAAATGCGGGCCGCGCTGGTGCCGGCACGCGAGGAGCTTGCGCGCGCCGTTGCGGCCACGGGCCGTTACGCGGCCTCGGCCTTCATGACGTTGCCGACCTTCGGCGGCGGCTCCTGGCTCGCGCACTCGAGCCTCATGACGGGCAGCGAGGTGCGCGAGAACGCCGTCTACAACCTGCTGCTCACGCAGCACCGCGACAGCCTGCCGCGCCGCCTCGAGCGCAACGGCTACCGCACCATCGCGGTCATGCCGGGCCTCAAGGAAGCGTGGCCGGAGGGCAGCTTCTACGGCTTCGACCGCATTTACGGGCTGGCGGACCTACATTATCGAGGGCCGCAGTTCGGCTGGTGGAAGGTTCCGGACGAATACACGCTCGCGAAGCTCGATCAGATGGAGCTCGCGACCTCGCCGCGCAAGCCGCTGTTCGTCTTCTTTCCGACGATCAGCACGCACATGCCGTTCCGGCCGACGGCACCGTATCAGGCGGACTGGCAGCGGGTCCTCGGCAAGCAGCCTTTCGATGCCGCGCCGCTCGCCGCGAGCCTCGCGGAGAAGCCCGAGTGGACGGACATGCGCGACGCCTACGTCGGCGCGCTCGATTACACGTTCCGGTATTGGGCCGGCTACCTGCGGCGGCGCCCGGACGCGGACTTCGTGCTGATCCTCATCGGCGACCATCAGCCGGCCTCGAGCGTGAGCGGCGAGGGCGCCCGTTGGGACGTGCCCGTGCACGTAATCTCGAAGCGGCGGGACATCGTGGATGCGCTGCTTCGAGACGGTTTCGTCGAGGGCTTCACGCCGGCCCAGAAGTCGATCGGCCCTATGCACACGCTGGCGCCGATGCTGCTCGCCGATTTCGGCGGTGCGCCCGAACCGGCCGCACCGGCGCCGGGACCAGCGGAGACGGCGCCGCCTGCGACGGCCGCTGCGGTGACCGCGACGGCCGCTGCGGTGACGCGGCCGGCCGCTCACTGACCTCGGAGGGAAGGCGCCGGCCAGCGCTCGTCGGTCGCCGCAAGCGCGGTCGGGACACAGGCGCCGCGGCGGCTCCCGGCTCAGCCTCCGCCCGAACCGACCGGCTCACGCAACGGTTCGGTCTCGATCGTGCAGCGGCGCGCGGGCAGCACGCCGGCCAGCGAGAGGGCGAGCGCGGCCGCGTGCGGGACGGCCGCGGCCCCGAGCCACGCGCACCAGAGCTGCGAATCGAGGCTCGCGACGGGCGTCGTGAGCGCGACGCCGACGGCCGCACCGGCCAGCGCGAGCGCCGCGAGCGTCTCCGGCAGCGCGGCCGCCACCGCGCCCGCGAGTCCCGCCCGGGCGGCGAGCTTCGGCGTACGCAGGAACCGCGCCTCGCGCGTCAGCATGCCCATGAACACGGCCGTTCCCACGCACTGCACGAGCGCGAGCCCCGCGACGGCCGCCCCGAGGCTCTCGGGCAGCGTCGCGCGCAGCTCGCTGCGGTAAAGCGCGAAAGTCTTCGCAAGCTTGAACGCGAAGAGCGCGAGCGCGAACGCCGAGATCTCGGCGGGCGGCGGCCGGCAGGCCGCGGGCAGCGCGATGATCGCAGCGGACCAGATGAGGGCCAGGGCGCCGAATGCGAGGTTTGCGCCGTCGCCGAGCCAAGGGAGCCAGCCCGCGGCGAAGTGAAAGCGCTGGCCGGCCGTGAGCCGCGTGGGCCGAGCACCCGCGAGCGCGCGCGCATGGCGCTTGAGAATCTGGATGGCGCCGAGGGCCCAGCGGTGGCGCTGCGCCTTGTAATCGCGGAAGCGGTCCGGGGTCAGGCCGCGCCCGTAGCAGCGCGGGACGTAGACTGCACGATAGCCGTGCTCGAGCACGCGCAGGCCGAGCTCGGTGTCCTCCGTGATCGACCATTCGGCCCAGCCCCCGACCTCCTCGATGACGCGCCGCCGGATGAGCGTCATGGTGCCGTGATGGATGATCGCGTTGCGCTCGTTGCGGGTAACCATGCCGACGCGGAAGAAGGCCGCGTACTCGGCCTCGCACATGCGCTTGAACGCGTTGCCCGCGGCGTCGCGATACGCCTGCGGCGCCTGCACGATCGCGACGCCCGGCGCTTCGAGCTCCGGCACGAGATCGCGGAGCCAGCCGGGCTCGACGACATAGTCGCTGTCCACGACTGCGACGACCGCCGCGTCCGGTGCCGTGCGGCGCAGCGCGAAATTCAGCGCGCCGGCCTTGTAGCCCGCGAGCGGCGCGACGTGGAAGAAGCGAAACCGGGGCCCGAGGCGTGCGCAGCAGGCTTCGACGGGGCGCCAGAGCCGCTCGTCGTCGGTGTTGTTGTCGATGACGAGCACCTCGAAGTCGGGATAGTCGAGCGCGGCCAGCGCGCGCAGGGTCTCGACGAGCATCTCGGGCGGCTCGCGGTACGCGGGGACGTGGATCGAGACTTTGGGCGCGCGGGCCGACCACGGGTCCGGGCCGGCCGAATGCGGAGCCGGCCGAGGCGCGCGAGCGAGGCGGCGCTCGGCCCAGCGCGCCTCGGCCCATTCGTGAGCTTCGACGAGGAGCATGACGAGGATCGCCGCGAGCCCGGCGCCTGCGAAGGCGGCGGCCAGGACATCGTGCGGCTGCCAGTACTGCCGCTCACAGGCCGCGAGGGCCGCCGTCGCGGCCGTCCCGATGGCGACGGCGCATCCCGTGAGGAAGACGCGCCCCGGGAGTCGGAGGCGCCCGCCGTCCGTCAGCAGCGCGCGCAGCGCGGCCGCCGCGAGCACGGCCGCGAGCGACGCAAAAAGCCAGGTATGACGATAAGGCGCCACCGGACCCGCGGCCGCGTACTTCGAATGCCGCGCCGCGTCGAAGAAGCCCCAGTAGGCGCCGATCTCGCCCTCGTAGGCGCGCTTCCAGGGCTGATCGAGCGCCTCGAGCAGAAAGTAGTCGTAGCCTCCGGCCTCGGCGCGCGCGAGGAAGCGGCGCAGAAAGCCGGCCGCGGCCGCGCGGGAGGCCTCGGCGCTCCCGTAGCGCCTGCCCGCGCTCGGCCAGCCGACCTCGCCGATGACGATGGGTTTGCCGGGATAGGTGCGCGCGAGCGCGTCCACCCGATCGAGCACGTAGTCCACCGCCCGTTGCGCGGGCACGCCTTCCCAATACGGCAGCAGGTGCACGGCGATGAAGTCGACATGGCGGACGAGCTCGGGGTGGGTCATCCAGACGTTCCACGGCTCGGCCGTGCCGACGGGGACGGCCAGGTCGCGGCGCGCGGAGTCCAGCAGTCCCTCCAGCTCCGCTTCGGGCAGGTCGCGGCGCAGCAGCACCTCGTTTCCGACGATGACGCGCGTGACCGCCCGAGCGCCGTGCATGACGGTGCGCAGGCGCTCGAGGTGCGCGGCGTTCGCGCGCCGGTCCGGGCCGAGCCAGACGCCGAGCGTGACCTTGAGGCCATGGCGTGCGGCCAGCGCCGGAATCTCTGCGAGCGGTCCCTCGAGCGAGTAGGTCCGGATCGAGCCCGCCTTCGTCGCCACGAGTGCGAGGTCCGCGTCCACCTCGGCGGCCGTCGGGTAGTGAGCCCGCGCCGGATCGTCCCCGGGGCGCAGCGGCGAGAACGCGAAGCCCTCGATGCGCGCGGGCCACGGCGGCGCTGCCGCGGGCCGCGCGAGCAGCGCGAACGCCCCGAGGGCGGAAGCCGCGGCGGCTGCGAAGAGCACGGGGTTCGCCCAGCGCACGGCCCCTCCCCCTAGCTGCGGCGAGCGGCTTGCATGGCTAATGCGCGACCCCGAGGTCGCCGATCAGTGCGACCGAGGAGAGCGCGAGGATCGCGACGAGGACCCACCGCACGAACCGCGCCCCCTTCTCGACGGCCAGGTGCGCGCCGGCCCAGGCGCCCAAGCCGTTGCCGACCGCGAGCAGGCCGCCGAGCAGCCAGCGCACCTCGTCGTTGACGACGAAGACGACGAGGGCCGCGATCGTGAAGACCAGCACGATGAGATTCTTGACGGCGTTCGCGCCGACGAGGTCGTAGCCCGCGCCGAGCACGAGGCCCGCCAGCAGGAAAATGCCGACCCCGGCCTGGATGAAGCCGCCATAGGCGCCGATCAGAAAGAACAGCGGGGCTTCGATCCATATCGAGACGCCGCTCTCGCGCCGGTGTGCCGCGAGAAAACGCGTGGGCCGCGCGAGCACGACGGCCAGCATGACGAGCATGAGCACGCCGATGAGGCGGCGGAGCAGCGCCTCGTTGAGGTCCACGGCGAGCTCCGCGCCGACGGCGGCGCCGAGCACGGCCGGCACGACCAGCCGGAGGCTGCCGCCGAATTCGAGCGCCCCGCGGCTGCGGAAGGTCGCGACCGAGACGAGCCCTTGGACGAGTATGCCGACCCGGTTCGTGCCGTTCGCGACGGTCGCCGGCAGGCCGAGCAGGATCAGCATGGGCAGCGTGACGAGCGAGCCGCTGCCGGCCAGCGTGTTGATGAAGCCCGCGGCGAAGCCGACGGCGGGAACGGCGAGGAGCAGAGCGGGACTTGAATGCATGGTCTCGGAAACTCGGGTTGGCCGGAGGATTCGTGCCGTGTGCCGCAGTTCGCGTGCTCCGCTTCGGGTACTCTATGGCCGGCGCGCGCCTCGCGGCGCGCCCGCCGCCGCTTTCTGCCGCAGGGAGATCTCGATGCAGCTCACAGCGCAAATCGTCGGCGTGCTCGTTTATGCGTTCGTTTTACTCTTCGGGACGGGCGTGCTGGCCGTCGCCGTCATGTTCTTCGTCGACGTCTCGCAGACGAAGCATGCCATACGCCGCAATTTCCCGGTAATCGGCCGATTCCGTTACCTCTTCGAGCGCCTCGGCGAGTTCTTCCGGCAGTACTTTTTCGCGCTTGACCGCGAGGAGCTGCCGTTCAACCGGGCCGAGCGCTCCTGGGTCTACCGGGCCTCGAAGCACGTCGACGACACGGTCGCCTTCGGGTCGACGCGCGACCTGCGCCGGTCCGGCACCGTGATCTTCGTGAACGGGCCCTGGGCGCTGCTCGACACGGAGACCTCGCGTCCCGCGGCCCTGACGATCGGGCCCGGCTGCGCCGCGCCCTACACGACCGAGTCGCTGTTCAACGTCTCGGCCATGAGCTTCGGCGCGATCTCGAAGCCCGCGGTGCTCGCGCTTTCGCGCGGGGCCGCCAAGGCGGGCGTCTGGCTCAACACGGGGGAGGGCGGGCTATCTCCGTACCATCTCGACGGCGGCGCGGACCTCGTCTTCCAGATCGGCACGGCCAATTACGGCGTCCGCGACGCCGAGGGCCGGCTCAGCGATGCGCGCCTGCGTGCGGTCGCGGCCCACCGGGAAGTCAAGATGTTCGAGATCAAGCTGAGCCAGGGCGCAAAGCCCGGCAAGGGCGGGATCCTGCCGGCCGTCAAGGTCACCGAGGAAATCGCCGCGATTCGCGGCATCCCGCCCCACCGCGCTTCGCTGAGCCCCAATCGGCGCCTCGACGTGGACGGGGTTGGCGACCTGCTCGATGTCGTCGCGCGCGTGCGCGAGGTGACGGGCAAACCCACGGGTTTCAAGGCCGTGATCGGCACGACGGACTGGCTCGACGTCCTCTGCGACGAGATCCTGAAGCGCGGTCCGGATGCGGCACCCGACTTCGTGACGATCGACAGCGGCGACGGCGGCAGCGGCGCCGCGCCGATGCCGCTCATCGACAACGTGGGTCTGCTCGTACGCGAGAGCCTGCCCCTCGTCGTAGACAAGCTCGTGGCCGCGGGCCTGCGCGAGCGCGTGCGCGTCGTCGCGAGCGGCAAGATGATTACGCCGGCCGAAGCCGCGTGGGCGTTCTGCGCGGGTGCGGACTTCGTGGCCTCGGCGCGAGGCTTCATGTTCGCGCTCGGCTGCATTCAGTCCATGCAGTGCAATCGCAATACCTGCCCGACGGGCGTCGCAACCCATGACCGCCGTCTGCAGCGCGGCCTCGATCCGGCCGACAAGGCCGAGCGCGTCTACCACTATGCGACGCGCATGACCGAAGAGCTGCTCATGATCGCGCATTCCTGCGGCGTGGCCGAGCCGCGGCGGCTCGAGCGGCGGCACTGCAGGATCGTCTCGGAGTCCGGGCGCAGCGTTCCGCTCGACGAGCTGTATCCGCCCGTGGTCTATGCGGCCGCCCGAGCGGCGTCGTAGCCTCGCGATTAGAGGTTTCGGCCGGACGAACGCAACGCGGGCGCCCCGAAGAGCTGACGCAGGCGCTGCTCTGCAGCGCACCGGACCGTAGCGTCGGCGCCCGTCGCGGATCAAGCCATCCCGAACCCGGGCCAGAATCTCGCGAGCAGGTATCCGGCCGCGACGAGCGCGGCCAGAATCAGCGCGGTCAGCCTGAGGCCGGCCGAGAACATCGTTTTGAGGTTCACGCCGTAGCCTGCCGCGATGGCCGGTCCGCCCGAGGACGAGGGCAGCATGAGCCCGTAGTTGCCGGCCGCGGCCACGATGTAGACCATCGGAATCGGGTTCAGCCCGAGCCCCTGAAACGTGCTGATCGTGATGGGCATGACGATCGCGACGGCCGCCGTGTTGCTCGTGATCTGGGTCAGCAGAATCGTGAGGGACACGAACACGGCGACGGCGAGAAAGCCGCCGCCGTGCGCGAACGGGATGAGCCGGTCGGCGAGAAACTGGGCCGTGCCGGTCTTGCTCAGAATCTGTCCCAGGGCCGAGCCGCCCGCGAAAAGATAGATGAGCCCCCAGACCATCTTGCCCTGCGCGAATTCCCAGGTGAGCAGGGGTTCGCCCCGGTGGCGCGCGACGAAGCTCGCGAGCGCGCAGGCCAGAAAGGCGAACGCGGGCGTGAGTCCGGGCAGCGCGCCGGCATAGAGCTGGCGCGTGAACGCGAGCAGCACGGCGGCGGCGAAGAAGGCGAGCGCCCAGAGCTCCGGCACGCTCATCCGGCCCAGCCGGCGCAGCTGCTCCGTGAAATACCCGCGCGAGCCCTCGACGCGGTCCATTTCCGGCTCGAACGCCGAACGCACGAAGACGAACGCGATGACGGCGACGAGCACGGTCAGAGGCAGCAGGCGCACGAGCCAGGTCGTGAACAGGAACTCGCGGTGCGTGAGCTGCTGCTGGATGAACTGCACGGTCAGCAGGTTCGGGGCGCCGCCCATCGGCGTGCCGGCGCCGCCGACGCTCGTGCCCCAGGCGACGGCCGTCAGCAGAGCGGAGCCGAAAGCGCTCTTGCCGATGTCCTCGATGCCGATGTAGCGCAGCATTGCGACGACGATGGGCATCATGGCCGCGGCGACGACCGTGTTCGGCAGGATCGCGCTCAGCGCGGCCGCGACCGCGAACCACGCCAGGATCTGCCGACGCGCGCCGACGCCGACACCGATCAGCGAGACGAGCGCGATGCGCCGGTCGAGTCCCCACCGCGTCCACAGTGTCGCGAGAATGTTCGCGCCGAGAAGCAGGATCACGAGCTGCTGCGAGTAGGCCGGCAGAATCTGGCCGACGGGCAGAAAGTCGAATACCGCGAGCACCGCGAGCGGCAGGAAGCCCGTGACCGCGAGGTGCACGGGTTGGGCGATCCACCACCAGGCCATCCAGATCAACAGGCCCATGCTGCCGCGGACCGGATACGGTATGCCGGCGATCGGCAGCATGACGAGCAACAGAAAGACGGCCGGGCCGCCGGCCGCGTGCAGCGCGCGCAGTCCGCGCGCGGCCGTCAGATCTTCTGCGCGCGTTGCCAAGCTTCGAGGTACTTGTAGCCGCTGCCCGTGTTGAACACGACGACGGTTTCGTCGGATTCGATCTGCCCGGCCGCGACGAGCTTCTGCACGGCCACGAGCGCCGCGCCGCCCTCGGGCGCGGCGAAGATGCCCTCGTGCCAGGCGAGATCGCGGCAGGCCTGCATGAGCTCGTCGTCGGAGGCCGCGACGGCCACGCCCCGGCTCTCGTAGAGCGCCGCGAGCACGAGGAAATCGCCGAGCGCCTTCGGCACGCGCAGGCCGGAGGCGATCGTCGCCGCACCTTCCCAGTACTCCGCGCTGCTCGCGCCTGCCTCGAAGGCGCGCACGACGGGCGCACAGCCTTCGGCTTGGACCGCGACCATGCGGGGGCGCTCGGAGCCGACGAGGCCCATGGCCTCGAGCTCCGCGAACGCCTTCCACATGCCGATGAGGCCGACGCCGCCCCCCGTCGGATAGACGACGACGTTGGGCAGCGCGCCGCCGAGCTCCTCCCAGAGCTCGTAGCCCATCGTCTTCTTGCCTTCGACGCGGTAGGGCTCCTTGAGCGTAGAGACCTCGTACCAACCCTGCTCGGCCGCGCCTTCGGCGATGAATCGGCCGCAGTCGGAAATGAGGCCTTCGAGGAGCCGCACGTCGGCGCCGAATGCGCGCGCCTCGACGACGTTGGCCGCGGGCGTGTCGGCCGGCATCGCGATGACGCAGTCGAGGCCGGCCTTCGCCGCGTAGGCGGCGGCCGCGCCGCCCGCGTTGCCGGCCGTGGGCAGCGCGATCGTCCCGACGCCGAGCGCCTTCGCCATGCTGACGGCGGCCGAAAGGCCGCGCGCCTTGAACGAGCCCGTCGGGTTCAGGCCCTCGTCCTTGACGAACAGGCGCGCGAGCCCCAGCCGTTCGCCGTAGCGCAGCGCATGCAGCAGCGGCGTGCGGCCCTCGCCGAGCGAGACGGGCACGGCGTGGGGCAGCACCTCCGTGTATCGCCACATCGTGTTCTCGCGGTGGAGCAGCGCCTCGAGGCCGAGACTGCGTGCGGCGGCGGCGAGGTCGTAGCGCGCGAGGAGCGGGGCCCGGCACGCCGGGCAGAGATTCGGCGCCTGCGCATAGTCGAGCGTCCTGCCGCAGCCGGGCCGCGAGCATTCGAGGTGCGAAAGCGTCGACTCGGGAGAAGGCCTTTTGCCGGGTCCCATGCTCATCGCGGCCGATCTCCCTTGATCGTGACGCGGCGGCCCTTGCGCTCGGCCGGCCAGTAGTCCCAGACCGCGTGATGCATGGCGCAGCGGTTGTCCCAGAAGGCCACGTCGTTGACGGCCCAGCGATAGCGGATCTGAAAGTCGATCTGCTCGGAGTGATCGAAAAGCATCCCGAGGACGGCGCGGCTCTCGCGTTCGGAGAGCTCGTTGATGCGCGTCGTGAACGTTCGGTTCACGTAGAGCGCCTTGCGGCCCGTCTCGGGATGTGTGCGCACGACGGGATGCGCGGCCGAGGGGTACACCTTGCCGCGGTCGTCTACACCGCGGTCGGAGTAGCGGTCCCGATAAACGTGTTCGGATTCGTGCAGCGCCGTGAGGCCTTCGAGCAGGGCCTTCAGGGGCGCGGAAAGCGCGTCGTAGGCCGCGTACATGTTCGCGAACAGCGTGTCGCCGCCGAGCTCGGGCAGGAGGTGCAGCTGCAGGATCGTGCCGAGCGGCGGCACCTCGTCGCAGGAGACGTCCGAGTGCCAGAACTCGCCGTTCGCGACCTTCGAGTCCCGGTGCACGTGGATCTCGAAGACCTCCGGGTGACCCGTCATCTGCGGCGCGGCCGGATGGAAATGCAGCTCGCCGAACAGGCGGCCGATGGCGACCTGCACGGCCGGGGGGATTTCGTTCTGGTCCTTGAAGAACAGGACCTGGTGGTCCAGCAGGGCGCGGCGGACTTCCGTGTACGCGTCCTGATCGAGCCCTTCGGCGAGGTCGATGCCGCGGACCTCGGCGCCGAGCGCCGGCGCATAGCGGCGGACCTCGATGCGGCGGTACCCCGGGAGCGCACGGCTCATGGCGGCGGTCTCGCCGAGCTTGCGCCCATTCCGGACAACCGTGGACCAGGCTCCCCCATTGCGATGTCCATCTGGTCTGGATCGCAGCAATGGTAATCCAGGGGGGCGAATGGGGAACAGCCTGTCGGATCGGCGATTCCGGCGCAAGCCTCAAGCCTCGATACGGTCGGCCGCCTATATTCCCGATACGCCAATGGCTGCATGCCTGCAATGGCTCCTCCGGCCGTTGGGGCCCGGGGGCGAGGCCCGGGTGTCCGCACGCGCGAGTCCGGGCGCCGGCCGACCTCGTTTACGACGATGCCCTCACGGCCGCCCTCGTTGATCCGCGCCAGCACCATCCCGGACACGTCGGCGCGCGGCATGCGGCCGTTCGAATCGCAAGTAGGCGCTCCGCCTTACGTGCCGCCTCGTAGTCGGCGTCTGAGCTTCGCGCGGAGGCGCAAGCCCAGAGTCAGCTCCAAAACGAAGTAGGCGGCGATGAGCGGCACGATTCCGTCGCCGAATCCCACGAAGTAGCAGACGACGGCGGCGAGGACGAGCAGCAGATTAATCGAGTGGTACTTCATTCCGCGCAGATTACTGCAAAAGACCGCGATGAACGCGTCTCCTCTCCGCAACGACCCGATATCGGATTGAACGAGCGCGGCTTTCGTGTCGATCGTCTGGATATAAATACACGTAAAGGCAGGGTGTCATGCAGTCTGTTTCGGGGGCCTCCGCCGACCGTCCCGCTCCCCGTGCTCTACGATCCGGGCGCGGGCCAGTCGTTTCCCGAGGCGCGTACGGTCCAAGCGGAGTCGCTGCTCGCGGGCGCCGAGCAGGGCACGGTCATCCAAGCCAATGACGCGCGGGATCGGGTAGGCTATGCGGATTCGACCACGAGAAGTCGACCTGGGGGTGAGCAATGACGAATCGGGCCATCGGGGCCGCGGCCGCCGCGGCGCTGGCCGCGTGCTGCGGCACGGCCGCCGCGCAATCGCAGCCGCAATCGCAAGCGCACCAGCAAGCGCAAGCGGAAGCGAAGTTTCAACCTGCCGCGTTCAGCGACGCGCAGGCCCGGCAGGGTGAGGCCGAGTACGGCCGCAGCTGCGCGCAGTGCCACGGCGCGCATCTCGACGACGGCGAGTTCGGGCCCGCGCTGACCGGGCAGACCTTCGCGAACCGCTGGGCGGGGCACGGGGTCGACGAGCTCTATGATTATCTGCACAGCGCCATGCCGCCGGGGCTTGCGGGCCAGCTCGGCGACGACGCCTACGCCGCGCTCGTCGCGTTCCTGCTCGAGCGCAACGGCGTCGCGGCCGGCGATTCGGCGCTGCCCGCCGATCCGCAGTTGCTCGCGGCCATGCGCGTACCGGGCCAGGCGACGACCGAACAGCAGCGGCTGCGCAGCCGCAGCCCGGGCGGGCCCGTGACCGCGGGCGTCGCGCTGCCGTCCTGGCCCGCGCCGCCGAATCCGTTCGCCCGCTACAAGCCTGTCACCGACGCGATGCTCGATGATCCGCGCCCCGGCGAGTGGCTCACATGGCGGCGGACGTACGACGATCAGGGCTTCAGCCCGCTCGAGCAGGTCACGGCCGCGAACGTCAAACAATTGCGCGTGGCCTGGACGCTCACGCTGCCGGCCGGCCCGAACGCGGCGACGCCCCTCGAGCACGACGGCGTGATCTTCGTGCACAGCTACGGCGACAACGTGCAGGCGCTCGACGCGAAGACGGGCGACGAGCTCTGGCACTACCAGCGCCAGCTGCCGCGCAACGTGCGTCCGACGGTCAAGCGCAACCTCGCGCTTTACGGGGACAAGATCTATTTCGGCACTTCGGATGCGCACGTCGTCGCGCTCGAGGCGAAGACGGGCCGCGTGGTCTGGGATCAACCCGTCGCCGATACGAGCCTCGGCTTCGGGATCACGGGCGGCCCGCTCGCGGCGCACGGCAAGATCCTACAGGGCATCAACGGGCAGGGGCCGGGCGGCTCCTACATCGTCGGCCTCGACGCCGAAACGGGCCGCGAAATCTGGCGGTTCTACTCGATTGCGCGGCCCGGCGAGCCGGGCGGCAACTCCTGGAACGGGCTGCCGCTCGAGAAACGGACGGGCGGTTCGGTGTGGACGGCGGGCAGTTACGACGCCGAGCAGAACCTTGCGTTCTTCGGGCCGGCGCCGACTTACGACACGGGGCCGCTGCGCGATCCCGTAGACAAGCCGGGTATCACGAACAAGGCCCTCTACACCAACGCGACGCTCGCGCTGAATCCCGATACGGGCAAGCTCGTCTGGTACTTCCAGCACGTGCCGAATGACCAGTGGGACTTCGACTGGGCGTTCGAGCGCCAGCTCGTCGATCTGCCGGTCGGCGGCGAAACCCGCCGCGTCGTGCTGACCTCGGGCAAGGAGGCGCTCTACGACGCGCTCGACGCGCACACGGGGCAGTATCTGTTCTCGATGGACATGGGTCTGCAGAACATCATCACGGCCGTGGATCCGAAGACGGGTGCGAAGAGCATCGACCCCGATCTGATTCCGAGCCGCGAGCGCGCGATCACCGTGTGCCCGCATGCGGGCGGGGCCAAGAGCTGGATTCCGGGCTCGATCGATCCCCGCAAGCGCGTGCTCTACGTGCCGCTCGTCGAGTCGTGCATGAACCTGACGCCCGTGCCGCAGGGCGAGCGCGGCGGGCTCTCTACCGGCGTGCGCTTCACCATTCGGCCGCGTCTCGACAGCGACGGGCGGCTGGGCCGCCTCGAGGCCGTGGACCTCGCGACGCACAAGCCGCTCTGGATCGACCGCCAGCGCGCGCCGCAGACGACGGGCGTGCTCGCGACGGCGGGCGGCCTCGTGTTCGCGGGGGCGCTCGACCGCTGGTTCAGCGCGTACGATGCGTCTTCCGGGGAGCGCCTGTGGCGGACGCGGCTCAACGACGTGCCGAGCTCGGCGCCGATCAGCTTCGAGGTCGACGGCAAGCAGTACGTCGCGATGGTGGTCGGTTACGGCTCGCCGCAGTCGGTCACGTTCCCGAGCCTCGTGCCCGAGATCGACCTGCCCGTCGTGCGCAGCTCGACGATCTGGGTCTTTGCGCTGCCGGACGAGTGAGTCGCTCATCGTGCTTTCGGCGATGATCCGCCGCATCGGTATCGCGGCGGCCGTAGCCGTGCTCGCAGCCTGCTCCAAGGGGCCGGGCGCGACGACCGCCACCGAGCCGACACCGGCTCCGCCGGCGAGCGCGGGCGCCGGTGCGGTTGCGGGGGCGGTTACGGGGGCGCCGTCGCCGGCCGCGACGTTCCGAGCCGCATGCGCCCTCGGGCCTACCGGCCCGCATCGTCGCGAAGCGCACGGGCTTCGCACCGGAGGGGCTCGAGTTCGATTCTGCCCGCATGCGCTTCCTTACGGGCTCGCTGGCCGAGGGCACGGTGTTTCAGATCGGCGCCGACGGTGCCGTCACGCCGTTCGTGACCGACCCGGATCTCGTCTCCTCGGTCGGCATCGAGGTGGACGCGGCGCACAACCGGCTCCTCGTCTGCAACTCGGACCGTGCCGTCTTCGACGGCAAGTCCAAGGGCCAGGCCAAGCTCGGAATCTATGCGCTCGATTCGGGGCAGCGCATCGCGATGGTCGATCTCTCGAAGGCGGAGCGCCGCCCGCCCCCCAATGCGGAGTACTTCGCGAACGACGTCGCCGCCGGGGACGACGGGACTGCATACGTGACGGATTCGCGGCAGAACGTCGTCTACGCCGTCGGGCCCGACGAGAAGCCGCGCGTGCTGTTTCGTTTCGGGTCGAAGGAAGAGCAGCCGCTGAACGGCATCGTCGCGGCGCCCGACGGGACTCTGATCGTCATCGGCGGCTCGCACCTCTACCGGCTGAAGCCGGGCGACCCGGCGGAAATGAACGAGATCGGGTTGCCTGCACCCATCGAGGGCGCGGACGGCATGGTGTTCCTGCCGGACGGCCGGCTCGCCGTCGTGAGCAACAGCAAGAACCGCGTCGTGCTGCTTGCGAGCCGCGACGACTGGTACAACGCGACGGCCGCGGGCTCGGCGAGCTTCCAGTCTCGAGCGACGACGGCCGCCGTGGCGGAGGGCGCGCTCTACGTGGTGCACGGGCACTTCGACGATCCGGATCCGCCCGTCATCGAGCGTGTGCTGCCCCAGTGGCTCCGCTTCCCCATTAGCTAGGGCGGCTGCGGCTCGAGCTCGAACGATGCCTCGATCGGCCCGGCCAGGAAGGGCGCCGGTGTGCCGTGCTCCCAGGCCCGCTCCTGGTCTTCGAAGTGCGCGGACAGCGGGTGTCCGCTCTGGCCGCCCGCCATCTCGAGCAGTCCCGCCTCGGGGCTGCCGGGAGCCACGTCCATGCGAAACACCGCGCCGAAGTCGGGCGCGAGGACACGCACGGAAACCATGGAGCCGGACAGCGGCACGCTCGGCAGGCGCAGCCAGCGCCCGAGCAACGGGACGCGTGCGAGCGGGTGACTCACCTCGAGCCGGTTCACCGCGCCCCAGGGCGCGTCGGGGCCGTTGCCCTGCGGATCGCGCTCGAGCCCGTGGACGGCTTCGACGAGCACGTTGCGCAGATACGCCTGCCAGGTCGCGAATGTTTCGGGCAGCAGCGCTGCCGGCCGCGCCTCGAGCAGCCGGCGCAGCGGCTCGTCCGCGAGCGGCCAGCGGTAGACGAAGGCCGGGTCGGCCGCCCGCGGCCGCGCGAGCAGCGGCGAGAGCACGCGTTCGAGCAGCGCGCGGTAGAAGACCTGCAGCAGCCTGAAGCCCGGCTGATCCGCGTCGGCGCGGCCGTTCCAGGCCGCCACATGAGCGCGCACGCGGCGCAGGACCGGGTCCGGATCGTCGGGGGCGAGCACCTCGAGGGCGATGTCGCGCACGAAGTCGTAACCTTCGGCGCGCGTGTCGAGCTGCATCGCGAGGGACGTGCGCGCGTCGAGACGCGGGTGCTCGGCCAGCATGTCGGCGATGCGCTTTGCCCGCAGCGGCCGCATCCACATGTGCGTAAGCGAATCGGCGTCGGGCTCGGCCAGCGTCCGGTTGTTGGCCGTGAACAGCACGCCGTCGGCCGGGTCCTCGAGCCGCGGCGGCTCGAGCCGGCCCTGCCAGCCGCGGTCTCCGGCGGCCCAAGACTCGGGAACGCTGCCGTCGAGACCGCGGCGCTTCGGGATCGGCCCGTTGACGGTCCAGGCGATATGGCCGCCCGTATCCGCGAAAACCCAGTTCAGCGAGGGGCCGTGCCAGCGGTCGACGAGCTCGACGCCCGCGGCGGCGTTCGGCGTTTCGAGCAGGCCCAGCATCTCGAGGTCGAGCCCATCGGGCTCGAGCCACGCCGCGTGCAGAGCCAGTGGCCGGCCGCGCCAGTCGCGGGCGAGCACCGGGCCCCAGCGTGTCGTCTTCACGGCGATCGTGACGGGCGGCCCGCCGCGCACGGCGATGCGTTCGTGGTCGATGCGGAAGGCTTCGCTGCCGCCCGGGACGAGGTACCGCCCTGGAGCGTCGGGCGCGGTCTCGACGACGACCCAGTCGGCCTGATCGACGTAGCTCACCGTGACGCCCCAGGCCAGGCGGTCCGTGGCGCCGACGATGATGCCCGGCAGACCGGGTATGCCGAGGCCGCGCGCCGCATGGCCGTGCCAGTACAGCTCCGTCCGATAGAAACTGTTCGGCAGGCGCAGCGTCAGGTGCGGATCGTTCGCGACCATGGCCGCGCCCGTCGCGGACCGGCTCGCCGCCACGGCCCACTCGTTCGAGGCGGGCCCCGTCAGCGGCGGCTCGACGATGGGAGCCGGCGCGGGCGGAACCGGAGGCGCGGGCGCCGGCGACGGTGACGCTGACGGTGACGGCGAAGACATCGGCGCCCGCGCAGCGCGCAGGTCCTCGGCCGGCGGAATCGGCAGCGCCCGATAGCCGCCCGTCGCGTCTCCGGCGGCGAGGCCCGCGAGCGGGCGGTCGAAGCGCGAGGTCGTCGGCGTGAGGAACCGGTACACGCTCTCCGGCAGGGTCGCCTTCATGACGCCCTGCGGCTCCTCGTAGTTCTCGTTGTCCGAGAGCATCGTGTAGAACGCGTACGCAACGAGCAGGCTGTCCTCGGGCTTCCAGGGCTCGGGCCGCGCGCCGAGCGCCCAGTAGGCGGGGGGACGGCCGCGGAGGTCGCCGAGCCCCGCGTTGACGCCTTGCGCATACGCCTCGAGCCAGCCGCGCTCGCGCGCGGGCAGCGCTGCGAGGACGGCCCGGGCACGCCCGCGAAAGCCGTAAGGACGGGACTTCTCGTCGAGCGGCAGCGCCGCGCGCCCGACGAGTGCGGCGAGCTCGCCGGCCGCGCTGCGCCGCGCGAGGTCCATTTCGAAGAAGCGCGCCTGGGCATGCGCGAAGCCCTCGGCCCGATAAGCGTCCTCGAGCGAGCGGGCATGCAGCCGCGGAATTCCGAGCCCGTCGAGCTCGACGCGCACGGGCGCGGCGAGCCCGGGCACGGTCGCGCGCCCGCCGTGGCGCGGCAGCGAGGCCGAGACGAGCGCGAAGCCCAAGCCCGCACTCACCGCGAGTGCCGCGGCGAGGCCGGCCGCGAAGATCAGGGCGGCTTTCCGGCATCGCTTCCTGCGATTCATGGCAATTGGGGCGCGATCGAGAGTCCGGGGGGCGAGAAGGGCAGCTTAGCGCGCCATGGCCGCGCTGGCCTAGCCCTTGGGCCGTCGCTAGAATGATCCGCTTTGGTCCGGCACGAGCACATGTCGCTGCAACAGAAGTTCCTCCGCCTCGAGGCGCATCTCAAGGGTCTGGTCGTCGGTCAGGAACAGCTGCTGAACCGCATGCTCATCGCGCTGCTCTGTGACGGCCATCTGCTCGTCGAGGGCGCCCCCGGGCTCGCGAAAACGCGCGCGATCAAGGTGCTGAGCCACAGCATCGAGGGCGACTTCCATCGCCTGCAGTTCACCCCCGACCTGCTGCCGGCCGATCTGACCGGCACGGAGATCTATCGCCCCCAGGACGGCTCGTTCGCGTTCCGGGAGGGGCCGCTGTTTCACAATCTCGTCCTCGCGGACGAGGTCAACCGCGCGCCGGCCAAAGTCCAATCCGCGCTGCTCGAGGCCATGGGCGAGCGGCAGATCACGGTCGGCTCGGTCACGTACCGGCTGCCGGCCCTCTTCATGGTCATGGCCACCCAAAACCCGATAGAGCAGGAAGGCACCTATGCGCTCCCCGAAGCGCAGCTGGACCGCTTTTTGTTGCATGTCCTCGTCAATTACCCGGACGCGGAGGGTGAGCGCGCGATTCTCGCGCTGAACCGCGCGGAGAGCAGGCGCGCGCGCGAGGACCGCAAGATCTTCGCGCCCGAGGAACAGCTGACTCAGCGCGAGGTCTTCGACGCCCGCGACGAGGTGCTCGACCTGTACCTCGCCGAACCGCTCGAGGAGTATCTCGTGCAGGTCGTGCTCGCGACGCGCAACCCTTCCCGCTACGGCGACGATCTCGGCGACGTGCTGCAGTACGGCGCGAGCCCGCGCGCGACAATCGCGCTCGATCGCTGCTCGCGCGCGCACGCATGGCTCGCGGGCCGCGATTATGTGACGCCCGAGGACATCCAGTCGGTGGCGCATGACATCCTGCGGCATCGGATCCTGCTGAGCTACGAGGCCGAGGCCGCGGGCCGGACGCCCGACGAGGTCGTCGATACGCTGCTCGCGAGAGTCGGCGTGCCGTGAGCGGCCCTGGCGGCGGGCTCGAGCCGGCGCGCGTGACGCTGGAGGGCCTGATCGGGCTCAAGGCCGCCGGCGAGTCGCTCAAGCTCGGCTCGCGGCGGGTCAGGGCACAGATGGCCGGCGGCCATCTCTCGGCGTTCAAGGGGCGCGGCGTGGAGTTCGACGAATCCCGCCTATACCAGCCCGGGGACGATCTGCGGACCATGGACTGGCGCGTGACGGCGCGCACGGGCAAGCCCCATACCAAGATCTTCCGCGAGGAGCGCAACCGGCCCGTCATGGTCTGGCTCGATCTGCGCGCCTCGATGCTGTTCGCGACGCGCGGCGCCTTCAAGGCCGTGCGCGCGGCGGAGACGGCCGCGCTCGTGGCCTGGAGCGCAATCGGCAACGGCGACCGCTTCGGCGGCCTCGTGTTCTCCGAGTCCGAGCACGAGGAGTTCAGGCCGCGCCTCGGGCGGCGCTCCGCGCTGCAGTTGTTTCAGATCGTCGCGCGCGAGGTCTTTTGGCGGGCGCCGGGCGGCGCCGGGCGCGGCGCGACCGACGCGGCCGCCGCGGACCATGCGCTGCAGCGGCTCACGCGCGTCGTGCGGCCCGGCAGCCAGATCTTCCTGCTCAGCGACTTTCGCGGGCTCGGCCCCGATGCCGACCGGCACCTGCGCGAGCTCGCGAGCCACGGCGAAGTCTTCCTCGTGCACTTCTTCGATCCTGTCGAGGCTGAACTTCCGCCGCCGGGCCACTATCGAATCAACACCGGCGGCCGCGCGTTTGCGATCGACACGGGCGACTCGACGCTTCGTGAGGAGCACCGGGCGCGGTTCGCGCAGCGCCGGGCGCAGCTCGAGGCCCTGGGCCGCCTGCCGGGCATGGAGCTCATCGAGTGTGCGACGATCGACGATCCGCGTAGAGTACTGACACAGCGTTTCAGGAACCGATGAACCCGAGCGTCGACTTCAGCAAGCTGCCGCTGCGCGACATCCATCTGCCCGCGCCCGTGGGCTGGTGGCCGCCCGCGCCGGGCTGGTGGCTGCTCGCGGCGCTCGTGCTT
The DNA here is from genome assembly GCA_963702105.1 of uncultured Gammaproteobacteria bacterium. Classification (GTDB taxonomy): domain Bacteria; phylum Pseudomonadota; class Gammaproteobacteria; order Steroidobacterales; family Rariloculaceae; genus ZC4RG20. Next base: position 4,571,650 of record OY969712.1, on the reverse strand, counting down.
GCGGCCGGTGCTTATGCGGGGCTGCACTACTACAGGCGGCGCAACCGGCGCGCGGTGCTGCGCACGCTCGCATCGCTCGCGGCCGCACTCGAGGCCGGCGAGGAGCCCGTCCGCTGTCTGCAGAGGCTCTCGACCGTGCTGCGCCGATATGCGATGACCGTCGGAGGCGGGCCCCGTGCAGGCGGCGTCCCCGGCCTCGCGGGCCGCCGATGGCTCGAGTACCTCGACGCGCGTTGGCACAGGGAGGCCTTCACGCGCGAGGGCTGGCTGCTCGTGGAGGCCCCTTACGCCCCCACGGAGGCCGTGAGCCGGGAGCAGGCCGACGTGCTGCTGCGGCTCGCGGGCGAGTGGGTCAGGGCCCAGCGGGCGGGGCGCTGACCATGTGGACCCTGGCCTGGCCCTGGGTGCTCGCCGCGTTGCCCGTGCCGTGGCTCGTGCGCCGATTCCTGAGTCCCGATTCGGCCGACCGCGATGCGGCGCTCACGGTCCCCGCCGGCAGCGACCTCGGGCTGCTCACGGCCACGGGCGCCCGCGCCGGGGGCAAGCGCGTGCGCCTCGCGGCGCTGTGGCTCGTCTGGACGCTCCTCGTGCTCGCGGCCGCGCGGCCCGAGTACGTCGGCGATCCCATCGCGCTCCCGGCGACGGGCAGGGATCTGCTGCTCGCAGTCGATCTCTCGGGCAGCATGGAGGAGCAGGATTTCGAGCTCGACGGGCAATGGGTCAACCGCCTGAAGGCCATCAAGGTCGTGGCCGACGATTTCATCAAGCGGCGCACCGGCGATCGAGTGGGCCTGATCCTCTTCGGGCGCGAGGCCTATCTGCAGACGCCGCTGACCTTCGACCGCAAGACCGTGCGTACGCTGCTCGACGAGTCGGCCATCGGCCTCGCGGGCAAGGAGACGGCCATCGGCGACGCGATCGGCCTCGCGATCAGGACCTTCGACGATGCGAGCGTCGAGAAGGGGCGGCGCGTGCTCGTCCTGCTCACGGACGGCGCGAACACGGCGGGCGAGGTCGATCCGCTCAAGGCTGCGGAGCTGGCCGCGCAGCGCGGCATGATCATCTACACCGTGGGCATCGGCGCCGACGCGCTCACGGTGCGCTCGCTGTTCGGCCTGCGGCAGATCAACCCCTCCGCCGATCTCGACGAGAAGGCCTTGACCTCGATCGCGAGCATGACGGGCGGCCGCTATTTCCGGGCCCGGGACACGCACGAGCTCGAGAAGATTTACGGCGAGATCGACAAGCTCGAGCCTGCGAAGTCGGACGAGTCGGGGTTCCGCCCGGTCCGCGAGCTGTTCTTCTGGCCGCTCGCGGCCGCGGCGGTTCTTGCGGCGGCCGTGGCGCTGCTCGAGGTCGGGGGCGCGCGCCGCGCGCCGGCTCCGGGGCGAAGCGGGGCGGCGCATGGCTGACTTCCACTTCCTGCGCCCATGGTGGCTGCTCGCGCTCCCCGCAGGCATCGCCCTCATCCTCGCGCTCGCGCGCGGGCGCACGAGCGGCGGGGCCTGGCGGCGCGTCGTCGACGCCGCGCTGCAGCCGTTCGTCTTGTCCGGGCCGGCGGCTTTCGGCGAGCGGCGCTGGCCCCTGGCCGCCGCGCTGGCAGCCTGGGTCCTCGCGGCGCTCGCGCTCGCAGGCCCCGCCTGGGAACGCGTGCCCGTGCCCGCGTTCCGCTCGAACGAGGCGCTCGTGGTGGCGCTCGACCTCTCCCGTTCGATGGACGCCGCGGATCTCTCGCCGAGCCGGCTCGCGCGCGCGCGGCTCAAGCTCCTCGAGCTGCTCGATCGCCGCAAGGGCGGCCAGATGGGCCTCGTCGTGTTTTCCGCGAACGCGTTCACGGTCACGCCGCTCACCACGGATACGCACACGATTTCGGCGCTGGTCTCCTCGCTGACGACGGATATCATGCCGAGTCAGGGCAGCGACGTATCGACCGGGCTCGAGAAGGCCGGCGTGCTGCTGCGGCAGGCCGGCGTGCGGGACGGCAAGATTCTGCTGATCAGCGACGCACCCGTGGGCCGGGAAGACATGCAGAAGGCGCGGATGCTGCGGCGCGAAGGCATGGAAATCAGCGTGCTCGGGGTCGGTACGGCGGACGGCGCGCCGATTCCGCAGCGCGAAGGAGGCTTCTTGACGGATACGGACGGCAAGGTCGTCGTGCCGCGGCTCGAGGAGGGCCCGCTGCGCGAGCTCGCGCAGGCCGGCGGCGGCCGTTTCGCGCTCATGACGGCCGACGACCGCGATATCGATGCGCTCGTGCCGCCGCAGGCCGCCGGGGCCGTCCTCGGCGCGAACGACAAGGCCAAGGCACATCGGGCCGACGTCTGGCGCGACGAAGGCCGGTGGCTCGTGCTGCTGCTGTTGCCCCTCGTCGCGCTCGGTTTCCGGCGCGGCTGGCTGTGCCTCTGGCTCGCCTGCCTGCTCGTGCCCGTCGCGCCGCTGCGCGCGCAGTCGGCGCCGCAGAACGGAGGCTCTCCGGCCAACGCGGCTCCGGCCGCCGCTGTCCCCGGCGCAGCTCGGGCCAATGCCGGCGGCGCGGCCGGCGAGGCCCGGCCGCCGGCATGGAAACAGGCCTGGCACTCGCTGTGGCAGCGGCCGGACCAGCGCGGCGCGCAGGCGCTCGAGGCGCACCAGCCCGCGCAGGCGGCCGAGCTGTTCGAGGACCCGCGCTGGCGCGCGGCGGCCCAGTATCGGGCCGGCGAGTATCCCGAGAGCGCGGCCTCGCTCCGCGGAGTGGAAACCGCGGACTCGCACTACAACCGGGGCAACGCGCTCGCGCGCGCGGGCAACCTGCAGGCGGCCGTCGCGGCCTACGACCGGGCCCTCGAGCTCGATCCGGGCAACGCGGATGCGACCTACAACCGCGATCTCGTAAAGCGGCTGCTCGACCAGCAGAAAAAGCAGCAGCAAAAGAAAGGCAAGCAGGGCAACGAGGGCGCGCACAAGCAGGACCAGCCGCAGGGCGGCCAGCGTCGGAACGGCGGCCAATCGCAGCAGCACAACGGCGCCGATGACGGGGAGCAGCAGGCCCGCGACGCCCAGAGCTCGAAGGACGGCCAGGGCACGAGCGGCCGCCGTTCAGGCAGCGACGACGAGAACGCGAGCTCGGCCGATTCCAGCACGGCGGGCGACAAGCAGCACGGGGATGCCGCAAAAACCCCGACGGACCAGAAGTCCGAGGACGATCCGGGCGACCGCGAGCGCAGGGCGGCGACGCCCGAGGACGTCGAAAAGTGGGCGTCGGAACAGGCCGCCGAGCAGTGGCTCCGGCGCGTCCCGCAGGACCCTGGCGGGCTGCTGCGGCGGAAGTTTCTGTATCAGTATCAGCGCCTCGGCCTGGATCAGGACGGCAATTACGTGTGGCCCGGCGACAAGAAGAAGCCATGGTGAGGCCCGCGCTGTTGCTCGCCGCGGCCTGGGCCGCGCTGTGCTGGGCGGCGGTCGCCTCGGCCAACGTCGTCGTCCATGCGACCGTCGATCGCCCTTCGCCGCACGTCAACGAGTCGTTCACCTACACACTGCGCGCCGAGGGCGACGTGCGCGGCGACCCGGACGTCTCCGCGCTCGACAAGGACTTCGACGTCGTCCAGAGCACGACGAGCACGCGTATTCAAATCGTGAACGGGCAGGCCGAGCAGGTTTCGGAGTGGATCTACCAGCTCATGCCGAGGCGCGTCGGGACCGTCACGATAGCGCCCGTCGAGGTCGCGGGCGCCTACTCGAATGCCGTCGACATCGACGTGGAGGCGTCTACGGCCGCCGACAAGGCGCCTTCGGACATCTTCATGGAGGTCGAGGCCGATCCGACGACGGCCTACGTGCAGGCGCAGGTCGTCTACACCATGCGCCTTTTCATCGGCGTGGGGACGGGCCGGGCGACCGTTACGCCGCCGAAAGTCAGCGGCGGCGAGGCCATCGTCGAGCGCCTCGGCGACGACCGCGAGTACCAGACGACGCGCGGCGGCCGCAACTTCGTCGTCCACGAGCGGCGCTACGCGGTCTTCCCGCAGAAGGCCGGCACGTTGACGCTCGGGCCCGCGACGTTCGAGGCCATGGTGCTGCCGCCGCAGGGCTATTCGCGCATTCAGCGCTTCAGGTCGGGCACGCTCGACATCACGGTCAAACCCGCCGTCGCGCCGCCCCCGAGCTACAAGGACGCGGCCTGGCTGCCGGCACGCAGTGTCAAGCTCACGGAGAAGTGGAGCGACGATCCGGGCAAGCTCGAGGTCGGCGTTCCCGTGACGCGGACGCTGACGATCGTGGCCGAAGGCTTGCTCGAGACTCAGCTGCCGCCGCTCGACGTGCCGGAAACGCAGGGCGTACGCGAGTACCCCGATCAGCCCGATCTCGACCGCCAGGCCGAGAACGACGGCATCACGGCGCGCCGCACCGAGCGCTATGCCGTGCTCGCGCAGAAGCAGGGCCAGGCGCGGCTCGCGGCCGTCGAATTGCCCTGGTTCGACGTAAAGGCCGGCGAGTGGAAGCTCGCGGAGATCCAGCCGCGGCCGCTGACCGTCGCGCCCGGCGACGAGGCCGCGACGCCGCCGCCGGAGCCGGCCTCTGCACCCGCTGCGCCCGCCGCATCGAGCGCCGCGGCGCCCCGAGCCGTCGCCGGGCCCGCCGCGCCCAGCCGGTTCTGGCCCGTCGCGGCGGCGCTGCTGGGGCTGGCTTGGGTCGGCACGGCGGCGCTCTGGTGGCAAACGCGGCGCGTGCCGCGGTCGCCGCCCTCGTCTTCGGCCGCGGCGCGCGCCGAGCGCCCGCGCGCGTCCGCCAGGCGGCTGCTGCCCGCCCTGCGCGCCGCGTGCGCCCGCAATGACGCCGAGGCGACACGGGACCTGCTCGTCGAATGGGGCGCGCTGCATTTCTCCCAGTCCCCGCCGCGCAGCCTCGGAGCGCTGGCCGGGCGCGCGGGCCCCGCGCTCGCGGCCGCCGTTCGAGACCTCGAAGCCTCGCTGTACGGCCCGCGCGGTCGGCAAGCGTGGAACGGTGCCGAGCTCGCAGCCGCGCTCGAGGCTGCCGCAGCGCCGGAGCGCGACGCGCGAGGCCGGGACGTCGGCGACGGGCTCATGCCGCTGTATCCCTAGCGCGCCGTGTCGCAATTGCCGTTGACGTGTCGGCGTCGAGGAGGCCGGCCGGCAAGGTCGGACTTCGCGCGGGTCCTCCGTTTGTGACCTGGGTTGGGGAAATCCCCTAATCGATACCTCATGCTTCGGCGCGTGATTTCACGAGCTTAGCGCCATGGAGCAACCGTCGCTCGACAGCGGCAGCCTGAGCTCCCCCTATGCAGAGCAGCTCAGACGAGGATTTGCGGGCCTCAGATTCGCGCGGCTACTCGAGAAAGAGTTCCGCGAGGTCTATGTCGCGCAGAACCTGCAGCGTGCGCGGCTTTCGGGCCTCGCCGCGCTCGTCCTGCTCGGGGCCGTCGCGGCCCTCGGCTTCTTCTTCGGCCGCCCGGTCGACCACGAGCTGCTCTGGGCCGGCGCGCTGCTGGCCGTGCTGTTTTGCCTCGTCGGCTCCATGTATCTGCCGATCGCGCGGCCGTGGTACGCGGTCACGACCCCTGTCGGGGTCACGCTGGCCGGCCTCATCGTGACCTATCTGTGCCACCTCGGCGCACTACGCGGGGACGCTTACCTGCTCGCGGGGCAGGAGCTCGTGATCCTCTACGCCTGTCTGTTCTTGGGTCTCCTGTTCGGAGTCGCGACGGCCGTCGGCGCGCTGCTCGTCGCGGCTCACGTCGTGATCGGCTTCCTGCTCGGCCTGCCGCCGCCGGTGCTGCTCTACATGACCGCGATGCTCGGTGCCACGGCACTCATCGCCTCGATCTCGACGTACAAGCTCGAGCACGCGCTGCGGACGAATTTTCTCGAGACGCGGCTTCTGCACGAGGCTGCCGAGCGCGACGGCATGACGAACCTCTACAACCGGCGCATATTCGACGACTACGTGCGCCGTGTCTGGCGCCAGTCGGGCCGGGAAGGCACGCGGCTCGAGCTCGTGCTCGTAGACATCGACTACTTCAAGATCTACAACGATCTCTACGGCCATCAGGCCGGCGACGACTGCCTCAAGAAGGTTGCGCAGACCATCGCGCGCTGTGCGAAGCGGCCGTTCGACTTCTCGGCCCGATACGGCGGCGAGGAGTTCGTGCTCGTGTTGTACGGGCCCCCGGACGACTACGCGCGGACGTTGCCCGAGCAGATCCGGCGCGACGTCCTCGAGCTCGCGATTCCGCACGAGGGCTCGCTGGCCGCGAACGTCGTGACCGTCAGCGTCGGCGTCGCGGTCGTCGCGCCGCGCAGTGGCCGAAGCCTGCAGGGCTGCATTCAGATCGCCGACGAGGCGCTCTACCAGGCCAAGCAGGAAGGCCGCAATCGCGTGGTCTTCAGGACGACCGACGACTCGGCCGTGCAGACCGGCAATTTTCGCGCGGTCGTCTCCTGAAGCCCCGCCGTGCCGTCTTCACCGAGCGTGCCCGCTGCCCTCGGCGGCGGCTACCAGGTCCCGACGTTGGGCATCGAGGCCCAGGGCTCCTGCTTCGGCTTGGCCTCGCCGGCCTGGAGCAGCTCGATCGAAATATTGTCGGGCGAACGCACGAAGGCCATGCGGCCGTCGCGGGGCGGCCTGTTGATCGTGACGCCCGCGTCCATGAGCCGCCGGCACGTCGCGTAGATGTCGTCGACTTCGTAGGCCACGTGCCCGAAGTTCCGGCCCTCGGTGTATTTCTCGGGGTCCCAGTTGTACGTGAGCTCGATCGAGCGATCCTCCTGGCCCTCTGGCGCGACGAAGACGAGCGTGAAGCGCCCGGCTTCGTGGTCCATGCGTCGAACCTCCTTGAGCCCGAGTTTGTTGCAGTAGAAATCGAGCGATGCGTCGAGATCGCTGACGCGGACCATTGTGTGCAGGTAGCGCAAGACCTATCCTCCGAGCGAAATCACGTGCAGCCACTTAGCTCCAAACGACTATAACGCGTCCCGCGCCCGGCTCCCAGACCGCTCCGCTTTGAATAGTCCCCTCATCATCTTCGTGCCCGGCATGAAGCCCAAGCCGCCGCCGGAGGCCCACCGGCGCGAGCTGCTGCGCGCGCTCGTCGCGGGACTCGCCTGGGAGCGGCCCGAGGCCGCTCGGCTGTTCCGCGCGCACGAGGAGTGGTTCGAGCTCGTCTCGTGGACCCACCGCTTCTACGGCAGCTATCGCGACATCGGGCTCGACGCCCCGGGCGTGGACTACCTTCTGCAGAACCCCGAGCCGACCGAGGACGATCTGCGCGAGATTCAGTCCACGGCGCGGCGCGTGCGCCGCCTCTCGCACCTCGTAGGCGACGCGCTGCCTTTCCTCGGCCGGCTCATCGCGCGGCCCGATCTGCGCGTCACGATCGCGGAGGTCCACCGCTACTTCGGCGACGAGGACGGCATCGCGACCGAGATCAGGCATCTGCTCGCGAGCGCGCTGCGCGAGGCGTGGGCCGCGCGCCGCCGCGTGCTGCTCATCGGTCACAGCCTCGGCTCGATCATCGCGTACGACACGCTCTGGGAGCTGACACACCTCGAGGCCTGCGAAGCGCGCGTGGACCTGCTCGTGACGCTCGGCAGCCCGCTCTCGACGCGGTTCATGCGCAACCGCCTGCACGGCGCCGACCGCAGCGGCCGAGAGCGCTACCCCGGCAACGTCCGGCGCTGGGTCAACTTCGCGGCCGTGGGCGAGATGACGGCGCTTCGGCCCGTCCGGCCCTACTTCACCGAGATGCTCGAGCTCGGCCTCGTAGAGTCCATCGAGGACCATCTCGACCTCTACAATCACTTCCGCAGCACGACGGGCCTCAACGTCCACATGTCCTACGGCTACCTGACCCACCGGGCCGTAGCGGCGTGCATTGGCGACTGGCTACCGGTAAGTCCGCAGGCTTCATGAACGGGTCATTGTTGGCGGTGTTCGGAGGCTCGCGCAGACAGGCCCTTTCGGGGACGCCGTGAATCCGTCCCTGGAGGCTCCGTGCGCGCCCTCCCTGGCGCGCACGGCCCCGAAAGCGCCTGTCTGCGCGAGCCTCCTCTGCGACGGCGGTGGCCGTTCATGAATCCTGCTGCCACCGCGCGCTTCGGACGCGATGATGGCAAGTCCGTGTGCTCTACCCGGTCCGGCTGGTCGTACATGCCGTTCCCCCGCGCTTTGCGCTTCGTACCGATGTTGCTCGGCCGGGGCGAGCTCCGCTGGGAACACGCAAGACCGGGCCGTCTTGGAAGACCGCGACCGCTGCGGACGTCTCGGGGGCGGAGGCGTTGGCGTGAGGGCGGTGTCGGGATCGTAAGCGCCAGGGATGGCGCTTACGAAGCGTACACGGACGTATTCACAGCGGTCCCGACACTGCCCTCACGCCAACGCCTCCGCCCAGCACCACCTACGCGTCCGAAGCGGTCTTACCGAGCGCACCGACCGCACCGAGCGCGACGAGGGCGGCCGTCACTCGATTTGGGGTTCGATGCGGATGTCGATGCGCCGATTCCGCGCCCGTCCCTCCTCGGTATCGTTGCTCGCGATCGGCCGCGTCTCGCCGTAGCCCACCGCGCTGATCCTGAATGCCGGCACGCCGAGCTCGTTCGTCAGATAGTCCCTGACGGCCTCGGCGCGCTTGCGGGAAAGCGCGAGGTTGGCTGCGTCGCTGCCGTAGGAATCGGTGTGGCCCTCGACCACGACCTGGGAGTTCGGAAAGACGTTGATCGCCTGCCGAACCTTGTCGAGCAGCCCGCGCTGATCGGCGCCGATCTCGGCCCGTCCGCTCTTGAACGTGAGCCCGACCATGCGCAGCAATATCGTGTTGTTCTCGCGCGAGACGTGCGCGTCGTCGCGCTTGAACAGGGCTTCGACGGCCGCAAACTGGTCGCGGACGCGCTTTTCCGCCTCGAGCTTCTGAATCAGCGCAGAGCGCTCCTGGGAGACGCCGCCGAGACGCTTGTCGAGGTCGCGTATCTCGTCCTCGAGCTCGGCGATGCGCGCGCGGCTGTCGTCGAGATCGTTCTGGTTCTGGCGCGAGGTCTCGCGCAGCTGCTCTACATAGGCGACGAGGTCCTTGGCGATCGCGTCCACGCCTTGATCGAGCTGGGGCACCTTGTCCGCGGCGGCCGCGACGCGCACGAGCGGGGCTTCGTACTTGAGGATGACATCTTCGGTGTCGAGCCCCGCGTCCCGCATCTTGCGGATCTGCTCGGCCAGGTAGATCGCGTGCCGCGCCTCCTGGTTCGCCTGCTGCGCGAGGCCGCGCGGCAGATCCGTGTCGTAGCGATTCTCGTTCAGGGCCTGCTCGGCCTGCTGGAGCAGCTGCTGCGCGTGCGCGTAAGTCTTCGGCGCGTAGCGCGGCACGCGGGCCTCGTCGGCTTTCGCGAGCAGCGCGCGCGTCTGGCTCAGGTATTGCGCCTTGATCGCGGCGAGCTCGGCGTCGCGGTACGCCTTCTCGGCGTCGTCGGCGCGGTTGCGCGCGCCGCGGATGTCGCCGGCCTCGAGGCGGCGAGCCGCGGCCTCGAAGCCGTCCTCGGCCTCGTGCCAGCTGTCGGCCGCGAAGGAGGCCGCGCGCGCGTTGACCGCATCGCCCCGCGTCTTGATCACGGCGGCGAGCGTGACCTTCGCGATGGCCGCTTCCTGCGCCGACTTTGAGAAAGCCGTCTCCGCGTCGCGGAGCTCGCCGCGGATGCGCTCGATATTGCGGCCGCGCTGCAGGTCGTCCTCGGCGTCCTTGTAAGCCTTCATGCCGCGGCCGTAGGCGTCGGGCGCCAGCAGCGGCGCCTCGGCTTTCTTCGCGGCAGCGAGCGCCTCGTCCGCCTTGGGAAACAGCGTCGCGCGAAGGTCCTGCGCGTTCACCCCAAGCGTCGCGGCGCCGAGCAGCGTCATGGCCGCTACAGCGAAGGATCGTGTGGTCACCATAACGTCGTCTCCGGTACGGAATTTGTGCCCCCAATCACAGATGGGGGCCGGCCTTGCCCATAAACTCCAAAGCCATGGGTGTCAAGTACTACACGCACTTCGTGGTCAGCGACGAGGCCGCCGTAGGCTTCGGTCGCGAGTTCAGCGGAGTCGTGGAGGTCAACCAGGCCACCGAGCACCGCTTCGGCACGAAGGAGATCGAAGCCTTGCTCGCGCGAAATTTCGACTTGCATTCCAGCGACCTTCGTCTGATCAACTGGGCGCGGTTGCAGTAGCCGCCGCGCGAATCGGCGTTTTCGGTTTCAGTGTTCTTTCCCCCTGTGACGCTTCGCCCGGCTCTGCCGGGCTTCTTTTTTTCCGCGGCCGCCCGTCTTCGCCTCACGCGCCCGCGGGCGCCTCGTACTCGACGCGAACGACCGTGAAGCTGCGCTCGCCCTCGGGCGCCGCGACGCTGAGCGCCTCGTCCACCGCCTTACCGCGCACCGCGCGCCCGAGCGGCGAATCGATGCTGACGTGCTCGTCCGCGAACCCCACCTCGTCCGGCCCGACGAGCCGGTAACGCCGGCGCACGCCGGCCTCGTCCTCGAGTTCGAACCAGGCGCCGAAGTAGATTCGGCCGCGGTCGCTCGGCGGCGAGGAGACCACCTGCATGCCGTCGAGGCGCCGCCGCAGGAACCTGATGCGCCGGTCGATCTCGGCAAGCTGCTTCTTGCCGTAAATGTACTCGGCATTCTCGGAGCGGTCGCCCTGCGCCGCAGCCTCGCCGACGGCCCTCGTGACGGCCGGCCGCTTTGTCTTCCAGAGGAAATCGAGCTCGTCGCGGAGCCGGGTGGCGCCTTCCGCGGTGATGTATTGGGAGCTTCGGGGCCGGGGTGGACGATAGCGGCTCATACACGCTGTCGGGAAACCGTGAGATACTTTAACCCTTTGCGAGAGTCTACCAGCCAGTGAGCGAGTTCCGCGGCATCCCCGTCGTCACCGCGCCATCCGTCGCTACGGGCGGTAAGTACCGCACGCCGCAGGGCTTCGCGGCCATCAAGAACGGCGTCAAGAACCGGGACGAGCGCCGCGAGCTGAAGTCGGCGCCCAAACCCGCGTGGCTGCGCGCGAGGCTGCCCTCCGGCCCCGCCTATGAAAGGGTCAAGCAGACGGTGCGCGAGCACCGGCTCGCGACCGTCTGCGAAGAATCCATGTGCCCGAACATCGGCGAGTGCTGGTCGGCCGGGACGGCCACGATCATGCTCATGGGCGCCGTCTGCACGCGCGCCTGCCAGTTCTGTGCGGTGGACACAGGTAATCCGCGCGGCTGGCTCGACGCCGAGGAGCCCGAAAACGCGGCCCGCTCGGTCGTGCTCATGGGGCTGCGCTACGTCGTGCTGACCTCCGTGGATCGCGACGACCTTCCCGACGGCGGCGCGGCCCACTACGCGGCCTGCGTCCGTGCCGTAAAGGCGGCCTCGCCCGGGACGGCCGTCGAGGCGCTGACGCCGGATTTCTGCGGCCGCGAGGCGGACGTGGAGACGGTCGTCGATTCGGGGCTAGACGTGTTCGCGCAGAACCTCGAGACGGTCGAGCGCCTCACGGCGCGCGTGCGCGACGCGCGTGCGGGCTACGCCCGCACCCTCCGCGTGCTCGAGCATGCCAAGCGCCACCGGCCGGGCGTGCTCACGAAGACGAGCCTCATGGTCGGCCTCGGCGAGACGGAGGCCGAGATCGCTCAGGCGCTCGACGACGCGCGCGCCGCGGGCGTGGACATCGTCACTTTCGGCCAGTACCTGCGGCCCACGCCGAACCACCTGCCCGTCGAGCGCTACGTGGCGCCCGAGGAGTTCGAGCAGTACCGCGCCCTCGGCCTCGAGCGCGGCTTCCTCGAGGTCGTCGCCGGTCCGCTCGTGCGTTCGAGCTATCGCGCCGACCGCGTCTTCGAGCACAACAACGTGGGGCTGTAGCCGTGCCCCGCGGCGCGCGCTTCCAACGGACATGAACGGGTTCGCCGCGTCCTACGGATTGTTCGCGGCGGAGGTCGTGACGGTCGTCCTCGCGCTGGTCCTCGCCATCGTCGCGATTCTCGCGGCCGCGCGCCGCGGCAGCGGGCGCGGCGAGAGTCTCGTAGTCACCCACCTGAACCGCGCGTTCGAGGAACAGGCGGACACGATCCGGCGGGCCGTGCACGACAAGAACGTTTTCCGCAAGGTGCTCAAGGCGCGGGCCAAGGAGCGCAAGAAGGCGCAGCGCGGCAAGGCGGAGGTTCCGCGCGACCGCACGTTCGTGCTCGACTTCAAGGGCGATCTGCGCGCCACGGCGGCCACCTCCCTGCGCCGAGAGGTCAATGCGATTCTCGGCGTCGCGACCGAGCGCGATGAGGTGCTCGTGCGCCTCGAGAACAGCGGCGGCACGGTCAACGACCACGGTTTCGCGGCCTCCCAGCTCATGCGCATCAAACGCCGCGGGATCCGCCTCGTCGTGGCCGTGGACAAGGTCGCCGCGAGCGGCGGCTACCTCATGGCCACGGTTGCGGACCGGATCATCGCCGCACCGTTCGCGATCGTCGGCTCGATCGGCGTGCTCGCCCAGATTCCGAACTTTCATCGCCTGCTCGAGCGCAACGGCATCGATTTCGAGCAGGTCACGGCCGGGCGCTACAAGCGCACGTTGACGCTGTTCGGCAAGAACACGGAGGAAGACCGCGACAAGATGCGCGAGGAGGTCGAGGAGGTCCACGAGCTCTTCAAGCGTCAGATCGCCGAATTCCGCGCCGAGGTCGATCTCGACCGCGTCGCGACGGGCGAACACTGGTACGGCTCCAAGGCTCTCGAGCTCAAGCTCGTGGACGAGATCACGACGAGCGACGACTTTCTGCTCGAAGCCGCGACGCGGCGGGATCTCTACCACGTCGCGTTCAAGCGGCGGCGCCGGCTGCCCGAGCGTCTGCTCGGCGGCGTCGACAGCCTGTTGGCACGCTGAAGGGCCGGCTATACTCCCCGCGTTATGTCCGGCCCCGAGAAGTCCCCGTGGCGCCGCCCCGGCGCCGTCGCCGCACTCTCGCTGCTCGTAGCGGGCTGCGCGATCACGTCTCCGCGCTCGCCCGAGCACGCGGCCGCGGCCCTCGCACCCGATCCATCGGCGCCGCGGCTCCCGCCGCTCGATACGAGCCGCTACGAGGGCCTCGACGCGAAGACCGAGGTCGTCGGGCAGGTAGAGGTGCTGTTCACCCGCTACGAGAACACGTTCTCGGCCATCGCGCGGCAGTACGACCTAGGCTACGAAGCCATGCGGCACGCGAATCCGCACGTCGATCAATGGCTGCCGGGGGAGGGCACGCCGGTCTTCCTGCCCACTCGGTCGATCCTGCCCGCCGCGCCCCACGAGGGCATCGTCGTCAATCTGCCCGCGATGCGGCTCTTCTATTATAGGCGAGAGAAGAAGTCCGCCTCGAGCGTCCTCGCGGTCACGACCCATCCTATCGGCATCGGCCGCGACGGCTGGGCGACGCCGACCGGCGTCGCCAAGGTCGTGCACAAGGTCGAAGACCCGGCCTGGTACGTGCCGGCCTCGGTGCGCAAGGAGCACGCGGAGGCCGGGGACCCGCTGCCGGCCGTCGTGCCGCCGGGCCCGGACAATCCGCTGGGCCAGTATGCGCTGCAGCTCTCGCTGCCGGGCTACCTGATCCACGGCACGAACAAGCCCGCGGGCGTCGGCATGCGGGTAAGCCACGGCTGCATCCGTTTGTATCCCGAAGACATCGAGACGCTGTTCCGGCAGGTTCCGCGCGGCACGCCCGTGCGCATCGTCGACCAGCCCGTGCTGGCCGGCTGGGTAGACGGCACCCTCTACCTCGAGGTGCACCCCGCGCTCGAGGACGGGCGGGACCTGGCCGCGGAGGCCGAGAAGGCCATCGCTGCGGCCGAGGCCCGCGGAAGCCATCCGCCGCTTGCGCTGAACCGGGAGGCCGTGGCGCGCGTCGTCGCCGAGAAGCGCGGCATCCCGTTCCCGGTCGGCAACACGGACCAGAGCCTCGAGGCGTACCTCGCCGCGGCGCGCATCGTCGCCAATACGGTTCCGGTCGCGACCGCGGCGGCGGCCGATTGATTCGGTCCTCGGGCCGCTAGCCCGGGCGTCTTCGCCCCGCATGATCCCGCTGCGCGACGACAACCCCACGGTCCTGCGGCCGGTCGTGACGATCGCGATCATCGCGGTCTGCGTGATCGTCTATCTTTGGCAGGCCCTGCTGCCGCGGCGCGGCGCCGAAGAGGTCGTCTACGCCCTCGGGTTGATTCCGGCCGTGCTGCTCGGCAACCAGCAGCTTCCCGAGGCCCTGCGCTGGGTGCCGGCGCCGGTCACGCTGTTCACGTCGATGTTCCTGCACGGCGGCCTGCTGCACGTCGGGGGCAACATGCTCTATCTCTGGATCTTCGGCGACAACGTCGAGGACCGCATGGGGCACGGCCGCTTCATCGCCTTCTACCTGATCTGCGGCCTGGTAGCAGGGCTGTCTCAGGCGCTGCCGGCTCCCGATTCGATCGTTCCCATGATCGGTGCGAGCGGTGCGATCTCGGGCGTCCTCGGGGCCTACCTCTTGTTGTATCCGCGCGCAAACGTTCTCGTCGTGATCCCGCTGATCTTCATCCCCTGGACGCTGCGGCTCCCGGCCGTGTTCGTGCTCGGCATGTGGTTCCTCGCGCAGCTCTTGAGCTCGGCGGCGCCGGCCGGCGCAGGGGGCGGCGTCGCCTTCCGCGCGCACGTGGGCGGCTTCGTCGCCGGCATGCTGCTCATGCGGGTTTTCACGCGCAGACCGCCGCCGCTGCGCCCGCTCTGGTAGATCCTGCAGCTGCAATTGCTGCACGCACGCGGCCGTCCAGCTATGATCCGCCTTTTCGCGCAAGACAATATGGCAGTCGATCAGATTGACTTCGCTCGCGCGACGGGGCGGCCCCGGGCGCCGCGTCCGGACGCGGCGCCGCCGATACCGCTCGCGGGTCCCGCCGTCGCCGCATTTCTCGGCAGGACCGAGCGCGGGCCCACGAACGAGCCCGTCGAGATCAGGGGCGTAGACGACTATCGCCGCGTCTTCGGCGGCCATTGCGGTTTCAGCTTCCTGCCGCAGGCCGTCGAGCACTTTTTTCTCAACGGCGGAACGGTCGCGGTCGTCGTGCGGCTCGCGAATCGCGCGAGCCATGCGTCGATCGAGATCGGCGCGGGCGAAGGCGCGCTGCGGCTCAAGGCGCGCCGGCCGGGCAGCCGCGAGACGCTCCGCGTTTCGATCGACTACGACGGCGTGGAGCAGGAGGGCGAGCGCTTCAATCTCGTCGTCCAGCGGCTCGGGCGCCCGGGCTCGAGGCTCATCGAAGACCAGGAGCTCTTTCCGGCGGTCTCGGTCGCGCGCGACGATCCGCGCTTCGTCGTGGACGTGCTCCAGCAGTCCGAGCTCGTCTCGCTCGTCGGTCCGCTGCCGTCCGTGCGGCCCGATGCGACGGTCGCCAAGCACCCCGGCGACGCGATCCCGTACCTCGACTTTCCGCGCTCGGGCACGGACGGCGAGGAGCTCA
This sequence comes from uncultured Gammaproteobacteria bacterium, assembly GCA_963702105.1. Classification (GTDB taxonomy): domain Bacteria; phylum Pseudomonadota; class Gammaproteobacteria; order Steroidobacterales; family Rariloculaceae; genus ZC4RG20. The sequence continues at coordinate 4,556,195 of OY969712.1, read as the reverse complement.
CCGACTACGACATCGTCGGCTCGAACCGCGAGGGCACGGGGCTCTTCGCCCTCGACCGCGTGCCGCGCATCGACATCCTCTGCATCCCGTCGCCGCCCGGACGGGACGTCGGCACGACGACGTTCGTGGCCGCTGAGCGGTACTGCGAGGGGCGCCGCGCGCTGCTCGTCTGGGATCCTCCGTGGGCCTGGCGCACCCCCGACGCCGCGCTGCTCGCCGCGCGCGCCGCCGGGCTCACGAGCCCGAACGCCTTGACGTATTTCCCGAGGCTGCGGCCGCGCGCGGAGCTCGTGCGCTTCCCGTTCGGGCTGCCCGCCTGCGGAGCCATCGCCGGGCTGCTCGCGGCGGAGACGGCGCGGGGCTTGCCGCGCGGCGACGAGCCGCGCCTCGCCGCCGCGCTGACGGCCATGACCGAGATCGATTCGAAACAGGCCGAGCGGCTGCATCGATTCGGGGTCAACACATTGTGCCGCGGGCCGGGCGGCAACATCCGCCTGCGCGGCAACGTGTGCCTCGAGCGGCGCCACACCGTAGATGACGAGTGGCAGCGGCTCGATACGCGCCGGCTGTCGCTGTTCGTGCTCGGGTCGATCGAGCGGGCGGCGCATTGGGTTCCGGCGCGCCTCGGGGCGGGCGCTGCCGGGGACGGTGCCGAGGCGCGCCTCGAGGAGCAGGTCTCGCGCTTCCTCGCCGGGCTTCACGCCGAGGGCGTGCTGGCCGGCGAACGCGCCGATCAGTCCTACTTCGTGCGCGTGCGGCGCACGGCCGACGTCGTGATCCTGCGCTTCGGCTTCGCGGTGCTGCGCCCGCGCCGCTTCGAGGTCTACGAGATCCGTTACGGCTCGGGCGGTGCGTCGACCCGGGCCGTGCCGCCGCTCGACGACGCGCTAACGGCGCTGTGAGGCGGCCGGCGCCGCGCCATAGCCGCCGCCCCCCGGCGTCTCGATGACGAAACGGTCGCCCGCCTCGAGCGCGGCCTCGGCCGTGGATCCGAGCAGCTCGAAGGCTCCGTCCGCCCGGACGATGTAGTTGCGCCCCGGGCGGCCGTCGCCGCCGCCCGCGAGACCGAAGGGCGGCACGCGGCGGCGGTTCGAGAGGATCGCGGCCCGCATCGGCGCCAGAAATTCGAGCTCGCGCACGACGCCGTCGCCGCCGCGCCAGATTCCTGAGCCGCCCGAGCCCGCGCGGATCTCGAAGCGCCGCACGCGTACGGGGAAGCGCGTCTCGAGCACTTCCGGGTCCGTGAGCCGCGAGTTCGTCATGTGCGTGTGTACCGCGCTCGCGCCTTCGAAACCCCGACCCGCGCCCGCACCGCCGCAGAGCGTCTCGTAGTACTGATAGCGCGCGTCGCCGAAAGTGAAGTTGTTCATCGTGCCCTGCGACGAGGCCGCGGCGCCGAGCGCGGCCAGCAGCGCGTCGGCAATGCACTGCGAGGTCTCGACGTTGCCGGCGACGACGGCCGCCGGATAGACGGGATTGACGAGGGAGCGCTCGGGCAGCCGGATCGAGAGCGGCTGGAGGCACCCTTCGTTGAGCGGAATGGGGCGCCGCACGAGCGTCCTGAACGCGTAGAGCACGGCCGCCTTGGCGATGGCAGCAGGGGCGTTGAAATTCGTCGGGCTCATGCCCGACGTGCCCGCAAAGTCGACGACGGCCTCGCGCCGCGCCGCGTCGACGCGCACCGCCACGGCGACGGTCTCGCCGCCGTCGAAGCTCGTGCGCCACTCGCCGCCGCCGAGCGCCGCGAGCGCCTCGCGCACGCACTCCTCGGCATTGGCCTGCACGTGGCGCATGTAGGCATGCACGGCGTCGCGGCCGTAACGCGCGACCAGCGCGCCGAGCTCCGCGGCCCCCTTCGCGTTCGCCGCGACCTGGGCCGCGAGATCCGCGAGGTTCTGCTCGGGATTGCGCGCCGGATAGGGCCCCGCGGCGAGCAGCGCGCGCGTCTCCTCGCCGAGCAGCAAGCCCGCCGCGACGAGCTTCCGGCATTCGACGAGCACGCCCTCCTCGTCGATGCGGCGGCTCGCGGGCGGCATCGAGCCCGGCGTCGTGCCGCCGATGTCCGCGTGATGAGCCCGGCTCGCTACGACGAAGTCGAGCCGCGCGCCGTCGGCTGAGAACACGGGCGTCACGACGGTGATGTCGGGCAGGTGTGTGCCGCCGTCGTAGGGCGCGTTGAGCATGAACGCGTCGCCCCGCCGCATCGAGTCCGAAAACTTCGCGAGCACGCTGCGGACGCTGTCCCCCATCGAGCCGAGGTGCACGGGCATGTGCGGCGCGTTCGCGATGAGCGCGCCGTCGGGACCGAAGACCGCGCAGGAGAAGTCGAGCCGCTCCTTGATGTTGACGGAATGCGCCGTGTTCTCGAGCACGACGCCCATGCGCTCGGCGACGTGCATGAAGAGATTGTTGAAGACCTCGAGCATGACCGGGTCCGCGGCCGTGCCGACGCGCTCGGTGCGCGCGCGCGGCACGCTGCGCGACAGGATCAGCCGGCCGAAGTCGTCGAGGACCGCAAGCCAATGGCGCTCGACGACCGTCGTCGCGTTGGCCTCGACGACGAGTGCCGGACCTCGCACGGCGGCGCCCGCGCCGAGCGCGGCGCGCTCGAAGACGGGCGCCTCGACGGCCGCGCCGTCGAACCAGATGCGGCGCCGGGCTCGCGCCTGCGGCTCGCCGGCCTGGGGCGGTACGCGCGCCTCCTCGGGGCTCGCCGTCTTGCCGACCGCCTCGATCTCGACCCATGCGGCGACGACGGGCGTCTCGGGCAGCAGGAAGCCGAAATGCCGCCGGTGCGCCTCGCCGAAGTCGGCGCGGGCACGGGGTACGTCCTCGAAATCGACGCGCAGGACCGTGTCGGAGCCTTCGGCGCGGAGCCCGAGTCTCGCGCGCACTTCGATCATCGCGGCCGCGACGCCCTGCGCGCGCAGCTCGCCCGCGGCCTCCTCCGCGAGCCGGTCCGCGACGGCGGCCAACTCGGCCTCGCAATCCTCGAGCCGGCCCTCGACGGCCTGCTGGCGGATCGTGCTCAGATCGGCGAGACCGACCCCGAAGGCCGAGAGCACGCCCGCGAGCGGATGCACGAGCACGGTCTCGACGCCGAGCGCGTCGGCGACCTGGCACGCGTGCTGGCCCCCGGCACCGCCGAAGCTCGCAAGCGCGAAGTCGGCCGGGTCGTGGCCGCGCTCGACGGAGATTTTCTTGATCGCGTTGGCCATGCGCTCGACGGCGATCCTGAGGCACCCGGAAGCGACGCGCTCGGCATCCTGCGCGACGCCGGTCTCGGCCTCGACGCGGCGCGCGAGCGCCTCGAAGCCCTCGCGAACGACGCCGGCGTCGATCGGTCCGCGGCCGTCCGGCCCGAAGGCCTGCGGAAAGAAGTCCGGCTGGATGCGGCCGAGCAGCACGTTCGCGTCGGTCACGGTCAGTGGGCCGCCGTGCCGATAGCAGGCCGGCCCGGGCCGGGCGCCGGCGGAGCCGGGCCCGACCTGCAGCCGCCCGGAGGCGAACTGGACGGTCGAACCGCCGCCCGCGGCGACAGTGTGGATACTCAGCATCGGTGCGGCGATGCGAACGCCGGCGATCGTCTCTGCGCCCGTGCGCTCGAACTCGCCGGCATAAAGCGAGACGTTGGTCGACGTCCCGCCCATGTCGAAGCCGAGCACGCGCGGGAAACCGGCCGCGCGCGCCGTCGCGGCCATTCCTACGACGCCGCCCGCGGGCCCCGAGAGCACGCTGTCCTTGCCGCGAAAGAAGGGCGCTCGCGCGAGGCCGCCGTGGCTCTGCATGAACAGCAGGGGCCGGCCCTCGAGCTCGGCCGCGAGCGCGCGTTCGAGGGAGGCGACGTGCCGCGCAAGTACCGGGGTCAAATAGGCGTCCGCCAGCGTCGTGTCGCCGCGCGGGACGAGCTTGATGAGCGGGCTCGTCTCGTGCGAGAGCGAGACCTGGCGAAAGCCGAGGCGGCGCGCGATCTCGCCGGCCCGCCGCTCGTGCTCGGGATAGCGGTATCCGTGCATGAATACGATGGCGACGCTCGCGATGCCGCGCTCGAGCACGCGCTTCAGGTCCGCCTCGAGGCGCTCGGCGTCGAGAGCCGTCACGACCTCGCCTTCGGCACCGACGCGCTCGACGGCCTCGAGCACCTCGGTGTACAGCATCTCCGGCAGCCGGATGTCGAGCGCGAAAAGATCCGGGCGCTGCTGGGTGCCGATGCGCAGCGCGTCGCGGAAGCCGCCGGTCACGACGAGCACCGTCGGTTCTCCGCGGCGCTCGAGCAGCGCGTTCGTCGCGACCGTCGTGCCCATGCGGACGGCCTCGATGCGGCGCTCTTGGGGCGGCGCGGCTGCGAGCAGGCGGCGGATGCCTTCGACCGAGGCGTCTTCGTAGCGCTCCGGGTCCGCCGAAAGGAGCTTCAGGGTCGCGAGCGCGCCGCCCGGGCTGCGCGCCACGATATCGGTGAACGTGCCGCCGCGGTCGATCCAGAAATGCCAGCCCGGCGCCGGCGACGGCTCACGTTCCACCGCGCTGCTTTCAGTCCTCGGCCGCGGGCCGGAACTCGCTCTCGAGCGCCTTCTGCACGGGCGCGGGCGCCGTCGCGTAGTGGTCGAACTCCAGCGTGAAAGAGCCTTCCCCGCCCGTCAGCGACTTCAGCGTCGTCTGGTACTCGCCGAGCTCGGCCAGCGGCACCTGCGCGCGGATGCGGGCGCGGCCGCGGGGCAGCACGTCGCTTCCTGCGATGCGGCCGCGGATGCCCGCGAGGTGCCCCGTGATCTCGCCGACGTGCTGGCTCGGGGTCGTAATCTCGACCTTGGCGATGGGCTCGAGCACGATGGGGTCGGCGTGCGAGACCGCGTCGATGAACGCGCGCTTGCCGGCCGTGATGAACGCGACTTCCTTCGAATCGACGGCATGGTGTTTGCCGTCGTGAACGATGACGCGCACGTCCTGCAGCGGATAGCCCGCGATGGCGCCGTCGCCGAGCACCTGCCGCACGCCCTTTTCGACGGCCGGGATGAACTGCCCCGGAATCGCGCCCCCGACGACCTTGTTCACGAATTCGAAGCCCGCGCCGCGCGGCAGCGGCTCGACGCGCAGGAAGACCTCGCCGAACTGGCCGGCGCCGCCGGTCTGCTTCTTGTGCCGATGATGGCCTTCGGCCGCGTGCATGATCGTCTCGCGGTACGCGATTTTCGGCGGATGCGTGTTGAACGAGAGCCCGAACTCGTCGCGGATGCGCTCGAGCACGAGCCGCAGGTGCAGCTCGCCCATGCCGCGCAGCACCGTTTCGTTGGCTTGCGCGTTGTGCTCGATGCGCAGGCTCGGATCCTCGGTTGCGAGCTTGTGCAGCGCGTCCGAAAGCTTCTTCTCCTGGCCGTGCTGCTCGAGCTCGAGCGCAAGCCCGTACATGGGCGGCGGCAGCTCGACCGAGCGCAGCCGGAGCTCGTCCTCGTCGTGGCTCGAATGCAGCACGTCGTCGAAGGCGAGCCCCTCGATCTTCGCGACGGCGCAGAACTCGCCCGCGACCACGCGCGGGACCTCTTCGAGGTTCTTGCCCTGCACGCGGTACAGGTGCGAGAGCTTGACGGCCTTACGCTTCTCGCCGATGTACACCTGCTCGCCCGAATGCACCTGGCCCTGGTGCACGCGGAACGTCGCGAGGCGGCCCACGTAAGGGTCCACGGTGACCTTGAAGACGTGGCCGATGAAGTGCGCCGAGGCGTCACCGGGGTCGACCTTGACGCGCTTCGGCTCGGCGCCGCCCGTCACGAACTCGGGCGGATTGCCCTCGAGCGGGCTCGGCATGAGCTGCGTGAAGACTCGAAGCAGCTGCCGCAGCCCCGCGCCCGTCTCGGCCGAGACGAAGCAGACGGGCACGAGGTGGCCGCGCCGCAGCGCGCGCTCGAACGGATCGTGCAGCTGCTCGAGTGAAATCTCCTCGCCCTGCTCGAGGTAGAGCTCCATGAGCGCGTCGTCGATCTCGATGATGCGGTCCTTGATCTCGGTATGCGCCGCCGCGCAGCTCGAGAAGTCGGGCTCGGCGTCCGCGAGCTCGAAGAAGCAGTCGGCGACGGCCTGGCCGCCGCGCGCGGGCAGGTTGATGGGCAGGCACTCGGCGCCGAAGCTCACGCGGATCTGGGCCAACACGTCGGCGAGGTCGACGCCCTCGGCGTCGATCTTGTTCACGATGATGAGCCGGCAGAGCTTGCGTCGGGCCGCGAAGTCCATGGCGCGCTGCGTCACGAGCTCGACCCCGCTCTGCGCGTTGACGACCACGGTGACCGTGTCCACGGCGGGCAGCACGGCCAGCGCGCGTCCGAGAAAGTCGGGGTACCCCGGCGTGTCGAGAAGGTTCACGAGCTTGCCGTCGTGCTCGAAGCCGCAGCAGCTCACGTCGAGCGAGTGGCCGAGCCGCTTTTCCTGGTCGCCGAAGTCGCAGACCGTGTTGCCCTTCGCGATGCTGCCTTGGGTCTTGATGGCGCCCGCGCGCTGCAGCAGGGCCTCTATGAGGGTGGTCTTGCCGGCCCCGGCATGACCGACGAACGCGATGTCCCGAATGTCCCGAGTCTCGTGCGCCCCGCGCGTCTGCGCCATGAAATACCCCCCTTCTCGATTTCGCTAAAGGTCGAGGCATGGCTCTTCGCCGTCTCTTATCCTACAGGTTGCGCGCGCCGGCCGCACAACCCGCGCGGGCGGCCTCGGGGCCTATTTCCGGCGCCGGCCGCGCGGCTATACTGGCGCGTGCCGCAATGCTCGCGCAGCGAGGGGAGCTTCTAGCCGTGACCGATTGGACTGCCCGCCTGCTCAATTTCAAACGCGGCGAGCTGCCGCTCGCGCTGCTCGCCGCGCTGTTCTACTTCTGCGTGCTGTGCGGCTACTTCTTCCTGCGGCCCGTCCGGGATGCCATGGGCGTCTCGCGCGGCATGGACGAGCTGCACTGGATGTTCGTCGCCACCTCGGTCGCCTCGCTCGTGGTCGTTCTGCTGTTCGGCGGCGTCGTGAGCCGCCTCGACCGCCGGCGCTTCATCCCGATCGGCTATCTGTTCGTCATCGCCTGCCTCGCGCTCTTCGCGGGTCTGCTCATCGCCGACGCGCTCGCCGGCGGCGGGCTCATCGGCACGAAGGCCGAGACCGCGCTCTCGCGCAGCGTCGGGTACACCTTCTACGTCTGGCTCACCGTCATCAATCTGTTCGTGAACAGCCTGTTCTGGGCCTTCATGGTGGACTGCTTCAACGTGGACCAGGGCAAGCGCATGTTCGCGTTCATCGGTATCGGCGGCACGCTGGGTGCGATCTTCAGCACCTGGGCCACTGGCGTCGCGAGCCATATGACCAACTCGGTCTATCTGCCGGCCGGCCTCATGCTCACGGGCGCGGCCTTCTTCGGCGGCGCGATCCTGCTCATGCTGAAGCTCGACGGCATGGCCGTCGCGTCGGAGGCTTCGAAGCTCACGGCGGCACCGACGGACACCGGCGACGGCCCGACGGGCGGCGGCCGCATCGGCGGCAACTTCTGGGACGGCGCCGTCGAGCTCGTGCGCTCGCCGTATCTGCTCGGCATCGGGGCCTACATCGGCTTCATGGCCATCACCAACACGTTCGTCTACTTCACGGGCGCGAACATCGTCCTCGACAACACGGATACCTTCAGCCAGCGTGTCGGCGGGTTTGCGCAGTTCGACATGCTCGCGCAGATCGCAACGCTGATAACGCAGACCTTCGTCACGACGCACCTGATCCGGCGCCTCGGCGTCGGCTGGACCCTCGCGGTGCTGCCGCTCGTGACGATGGTCGGCTTCGGCGTGCTGGCCGTCTGGCCGCTGTTCGGCGTCATGGCCATCTTCCAGGCGATCTCGCGCGCGACGCGTTACGCGGTCTCGCGGCCGGCGCGCGAGACCCTGTTCAGCGTGGTTCCACCCAGCGAGAAATACAAGGCGAAGCCTATGATCGACGTGTTCGTTTATCGCGGCGGCGACGTGGCCGGCGCCGGCCTGGACGCCGGCCTGCGCGCGCTCGGGCTGCCGCTCATCGGCGTCGCCGCGGCGGCCGTGCCCGTGGCCGGCATCTGGACCGTGCTGTGCCTCGCGCTCGGCCGCGAGCAACAGCGCCGCGACCGCGAGCAGCCTGCCCTCGAGGGCGCCGCTGCGGCCGAGCCCGGCGGCGCAGGCCCGGCGGCGGGGGCGGCCCGGCCGGCCCCGCGCGTCGGCGAGCCGGCCGCCTCGGCCGGAGCGACGCGGCCATGAAGGCCCGCCGCGAGGTCGTAACGCGGGTTCCGGCGGCCCTCGGCGCGCTCGCGCTCGGGACGGCGCTGCTCGCGGGCTGCGGCACCAGGCAGGCGCCCCCGGGTGAGCCGGCCCAGCCGCAGGCCGCGGCGCCGGAGTCGAACGGCGGCGGCGCGGCCGCCGAGGGCGACAAGAGCAACGTTTTCGCGCCGCTCGAAAACGACGTCCAGCGTGCGAAGGACGTGCAGAAGACCGTCGATGAGCAGGCCGAGCGGCTCAAGCAGGAGATCGAGAAGCAGACGGGCGGGGGCGACGACTCCCATTAGTCCCGGCCCAGTCCGGCCCAGTCCCGGCGCCTTAGTCCCGGCGCCGAAGAGCGTCCGCGCGACTCCCGTACCCGAGCAGCGCCCGCAGCCCGACGAACGCCGGCAGCGGCTCCGTGATGACGAAGGTCGGGATGCGCTCCATATACCAGCGATAGCGGCCCTTGGCCTCGAACGCGTCCCGGAAGCCTGAGCGCTCGAGGCGATCGAGCACCCGCGGCACGATGCCGCCTGCGATGTATACGCCGCCGCGTGCGCCGACCGTCAGCGCGAGGTTGCCCGCGACGTTGCCCAGCAGCGAGAAGAATAGACCCATGGCCTCGCCGGCCAGCGCGTCCCCTTGGGCGGCCAGCGCAGTGACGGCGGCCGGCTCGCGCTCGGTCGTCTGGCGGCCTTCGAGCTGTGCCAGGGCCTCGTAGAGGTTCACGAGGCCCGGCCCCGAAAGCAGCCTTTCGGCCGAGCAGTGCCCGAAGCGGGCGCGCACGAGGTCGATGATTGCGGCCTCCCGCGGTGTCGTCGCCGCCAGCGTCACGTGGCCGCCTTCGCCATGGGCCACGGCCCACCCTTCGCCGGCCGGCACGATGCTCGAGACGCCGAGCCCCGATCCGGGCCCGAGCACGGCGACCGGCGTGCGCGGCTCGGCTTCGCCCCCGCCGATGCGGTGCGTCTGGTCCGGGCCGAGTGCGGGCAGCGCCCAGGCCACGGCGGCGAAATCGTTGATGACGAACAGCGAGGCCAGGCCGAACTCGCGCGCGACCCGAGTCTGGCTGAAGTGCCAGTCGCGGTTCGTGAACTGCACCGCGTCGCCGAGGATCGGGGCCGCGATGGCGAGCGCGGCCCGCGTTGGCGGCTCGGCCGCCGGGCGGTGCGCCAGGAACGCGTGCAGCACGGCTTCGAGGCTCGCGAAGTCGTCGTTGTGGAACACTTCGGGCGCCCCGATGCGCCCGCCGTCGTCGATGAGCGCGCAGCGTGTGTTCGTCGCGCCGATGTCCGCAATGAGATCCATGGGGAGGGACGCAAAGCAGCTGATGGGACGATAGTAGCCGTCGGCGGCGCGGCGGCAAACCACCCGCGGTTCCGTGGTGCCTCGGCGAAGCCGCTATAATCGTAACGCCGGGACCGAAATAGAAGTCGAACGAGACCCCTTCCATCCAGATGCGAGATTTTGCGCGCTCATTCAGAGCGGCCCGCGCGCACTGGCGGCGGCTTTCGAGGCGGCTGGCGCTGCTGCCGGTACGTTACGAAGTTCGCGGTGCCGCTCCCAAGCCTGCGGCCCGCCGGCTCTGTTACGTGCTCGAGACCGACCGCAGGCTCGACAGGCTGATTCTCGAGGACATGTGCCTCGCGGCCGGCTGGCGCGTGCCCGCTCGGCACTTCCCGGCACGCGGCGAGACCGCCGGGCTTTGGAGCGTCCGCACGATTCGGGGCTGGCTCGCGCCGCGCGCCGTGCCGCAGCGCGCCGAGCTCGGCCGCGCCTTGGCCGTCGAGGCAGCGCTCGAGAACGACGTGCTGTTCGTGCCCGTGACGATCCTTTGGGGTCGCGCGCCGTCCCGCGAGCACTCCTGGCTCGAGCTGTTGTTCGCCGAGAGCTGGAATCCGGCGGGCCGCATCCGCTCGCTGCTGCGCGTGGCCGTGCACGGGCGCAACGTGCTCGTGAAGGTCGGCGACCCGATCTCGCTGTGTGCCGTCGCCGGCGACGAAATCGATCCGCACGCGGCCGCGCGGCGCATGAGCCGGGTGCTGCGCAGCTATTTCCACCGCCAGCGCACGGTCAGCATCGGGCCGGACCTTTCGCATCGGCGCCTGCTGCTCGACGCCGTGCTCGCGAGCCCCGCCGTCGAAGCGGAGGTCGCGCGGCGCGCACGCGCGGGCTCGCGGCGGGAGGGGGCCCGCGTCAGAGCGCGTGCCCGGCGTTACGCCAAGGAGATCGCGGCCGACTACTCCTACCCGACGGTGCGGCTGTTCGAGCGGCTGTTCACGTGGCTCTGGAATCGGCTCTACGACGGCGTCGACGTGAGGCACATCGACGAGGTGGCCCGCACGGCCGTCGAAGCCGAGATCGTCTACGTGCCCTCCCACCGCAGTCACATCGACTACATGCTGCTGGCCTACGTCGTCTACCGGCACGGGCTCGCGCCGCCGCACACGGCGGCGGGCGCAAACCTCGATCTGCCCATCATCGGGCCCATGCTGAGGCGCGGCGGCGCCTTCTTCCTGCGCCGCAGCTTCAAGGGCGACGCGCTCTACGGCGCGGTATTCAGAAGCTACTTCGAGCTGATTCTCGCGCGCGGCTTTCCGGTCGAGTATTTCGTCGAGGGTACGCGCAGCCGGACCGGCCGACTGTTGAAGCCGAAGCTCGGCCTGCTCACGATGACGGTGCAGAGCTTCCTGGCCGATCACGAGCGCCCGCTCGTGCTCGTGCCCGTCTACTTCGGCTACGAGAAGCTCGTCGAGGGCCAGACGTTCATCGGCGAGCTGCGCGGGCGCAGCAAGAAGCAGGAGTCGCTCGGGGGCTTCTTCCGCTCGCTGGCCGCACTCAAGCAGAAATTCGGGCGCGTGCAGGTCAACTTCGGCCGGCCGATCGCGCTCGCGGAGTTTCTCGACGCGCGGCAGCCCGGTTGGGCCGCCGCCGCGGCCGACGATTCACGCCGACGCCCCGAATGGCTTTCGGATACGACGCGCGAGCTCGGGCGCCGCATCATGACCGCCATCAACGAGGCGGCCGTGCTGAATCCCGTGAATCTCGTCGCGCTCGTCGTGCTCTCGACCCCGAGGCAGGCCATCGTCGAGAGCGAGCTCGAAGCGCAGCTCGAGCTGTACCTCGAGCTATCGCGGCGGGCGCCCTATGCCGAGCGCACGGGCCTCTGCGGCCTCGGCGCGCACGAGATTGTCGCCTATTGCGAGAGCATGAGCTGGCTCGCCCGGCGCAGCCACGCGCTCGGCGACATCCTCGAGATGGATGAGCGCACGGCGATTCTCGCGAGCTATTACCGCAACAACGTCGTGCACGTGTTCGTGCTGCCTTCGCTGATCGCTTCGGCCTACAGTGCGCGCTCGGAGCTCACTCCGGCCGAGCTCGAAGTCTTCGTGGCGCAGCTGTATCCCTGTCTCAGCGCCGAGCTCTATCTGCGCCTCACGACGGCCGAGATTCCGGCGGCCGTCCGGTCGGCGACCCAGGCCATGATCGAGCTCGGCCTGCTCGTGCGCCGCGACGGGCGCATCGCGCGGCCGGCGCCGACTTCACCGCGCCACACGCAGCTCGATCTGGCGGCGCAGATCGTCGAGCCGTTCATCGAGCGCTACTACCTTTCGTTGCTGCTCCTGCTCGGCCACGGTCCCGGGGCGCTGCGGCGGGGCGAGCTCGTACGCGAATGCAGCGAGCTCTCGGAGCAGCTCGCGCTGATCTACTCGGTGGACGCGCCGGATCTTTTTCACACGAGCCTTTTCGAGAATCTCGTCGCGTTCCTCGCGGACTGGGGCATCGTCTCGGAGTCGGCCGAAGGCGGCCTCGCGTTCAAGCGCGATTCGGTGGAGCCGCTTGCGACGGAGTTAGGGCTCGCCCTTCGGCCTGCCGTGCGGCAGACGCTCTCGAGTCTCGCCGGCGTTGCGCTGACCCGCCCGTCCGTCCGGGTGACCTCCCCGGACTCCGTTGCGGCGGGCCGGCCTCGCGGCTAGTGCTCGCTGCCTATGCGTTCAGGTCGTGTGACCGGACGCTCTCGAGCTGGGCGATCATGTCCTTGAGAAGAAGCTTTCGCTTCTTCAATCGACGGACCACGATGGGATCGACTTGTGGGTCGACCGCGAGCCGAGCTATTACGTCGTCCAGATCCCGGTGCTCTAAACGCAGCTGCCTGATTCGATCAACGCTTCGCACTGCTTCAGTAAGCATGATTCTCTACTGGCGGTCCCGAAACGGCGCCAGCCAGTCGCGCGTCCGATCACCAACGGCCAGGAAGTGCGGGTTGAGAAGTTGCTCCCTGCAGTTGTACCGGAGCGGTTGGCCGACGGTATCGATCATACATCCTCCGGCCCCTTCGAGAACAGCCTGGGCCGCGGCCGTGTCCCACTCCGATGTGGGGCCCAGGCGCGGATAGACGTCGGCATCGCCCTCGGCGACTAGACAGATCTTCAGCGAGCTGCCCATCGGCTTCATCTCGTGCTCGCCGAGGCCGGCCAGGTAGCCCGCGAGCTCCGGGCTCGGATGGCTGCGGCTGCCGACGACGCGCAGCGGGGCGGCGGGCTCGCGCCGCACGCGGATCGCGACGGGTGCGGCCTCGTCGTCCCGGCGCCAGGCGCCGAGTGCCGTGCCGCCGAAGTACTCGCGCGCGAGCGCGGGCGCGAGCACGGCGCCGAGGATGGGGGCGTGGTCAGCGATGAGCGCGATGTTGACCGTGAATTCGCCGTTGCGCTTGATGAATTCCTTCGTCCCGTCGAGCGGATCCACGAGCCAGTAGCGGCGCCATTCCCGCCGGTCGCGGATCTGCTCGGGCGGCGCCTCCTCGGAAAGAATCGGGAGCTGCGGCCGGAGCGCGGCGAGGCGCTCCGTGATGAGGGCGTGGCTGAGGCGATCGGCCTCCGTGAGCGGCGAGCGGTCCTCCTTGTGGTCCACACCGAAGTCGCGGCTGTAGACGCCCATGATTGCGGCGCCTGCGGCCCGCGCGATGGCGCGGACCTCGTCGAGCAGCTCGAGTTCGTCGCGGTCCGTCATGCGAGGCCTCCTGTATCATGTGGCCGCCATGCAGGCGGCAAGCAGCACCATTCCCTGGCAAGACATCGACACCGTCCTCGTCGACATGGACGGAACGCTGCTCGACCTCGCCTTCGACAACTTCTTCTGGCTCGAGCTCGTGCCGGCCGAGTACGCCGCGCGCACCGGGCTCGCGCCCGAGGAGGCGCGGCGCCGCGTGCTGGCGGAGTACGAACGCGTCGCGGGTACCTTGGCCTGGTACTCGGTCACGCACTGGACGCAGGAACTCGGCCTCGACATCCGCGCTCTAAAGCAGCGCCATCGGCATCTTATCAGCTACCTACCCGGAGCACGGCGCTTCCTGTCCGCACTCCGCGCGCTCGGCAAGCCGGTGCTCGTCGTGACCAATGCCCATCCCGAGACGCTGGTGATCAAGTGCGCCGAGACGCGCCTCGACCTGCACGTGGACGGCTTCTTCTGCTCGCACGATCTCGAGGCGGCGAAGGAAAGCGCGGACTTCTGGACGCGCTTCGAGCGTGCGCGCCCGTTCGATCGGGCGCGCACGCTGCTCGTCGAGGACAGCTCGGCCGTGCTCGCCGCGGCGCGGCGGCACGGCGTCGGCCATCTCGTCGGCGTGAGCCGGCCGGATTCGCGGCTGCCGGCGCGGGTCATCGACTCGTTCGCTTGCGTCGAGGGCGTCGGGGAGCTCGTGTAGTCGAGCTTGCGTCGGCCGTCGGCCGCCTGCGTGGGCCGCCGGCCGCATGATTTGCGTCGGCCGTCGGCCGCATGATTCATGAACGGGTTCGAGCCTGGCGGTTGGCGGAGGCTCGCGCAGACGGGCGCTTTCGGGGACGGCGTGAATCCGTCCCTGGAGCCTCCGGGCGCGCCATCCCTGGCGCGCACGGCCCCGAAAGCGCCCGTCTGCACGAGCCTCCTCTGCGGCGTCGGCCCCGTTCATGAATCACGCTGAAACCGCACGGCGACATCGTTCGCGCAAACAGCGGCAATCGCGCGGGCTTCGCACGCGTCCGCTCGCTGCGGACGCTTCCAGCGGCAGGAGGTTACGAGCGGCCCCGGCTGCGCGGACGCCCGGAGCGTTTGCGCTTGGGGCGGCCCGAGTCGCCGGAATGCTCGCCGCCGCCGCTGCGCTCGCGAGGCTTGTGCGCGCCGTGGCCGCCGCTCGCGAGCTTCTCGAGCTCGTCGTGCTCGAATGTGGCGACCGGGATCTTGCGGCCGATGTATTCCTCGATATCGGGCAGCGAGGTCACGTAGTCCTCACAGCCGAAGCTGATGGCCTCGCCCGAGGCGCCCGCACGCGCAGTGCGGCCGACGCGGTGGACGTAGTCCTCCGCGTCCTGCGGCAGGTCGTAATTGAAGACGTGGCTCACGTCGGGCACGTGCAGGCCGCGCGAGGCCACGTCCGTCGCGATGAGCACGGGCAGCTCGCCGGCCTGGAAGTCCTTGAGCATTTTGAGGCGCTTGCGCTGCGGCACGTCGCCCGAGAGCGCCGCGGCCTCGATGCCGTTGCGCACGAGTCGGTCGCGGACGCGGTCGGCCTCGCGGCGCGTGTTCACGAAGACCATCGTGCGCGTCGCGTTCATTCGCTTGAGCAGCGTGATGAGCAGCGGCAGCTTTTCCTCGTTGGCCGGGAAATAGATCTCCTGGCGGACGCGGTCGACGACGAGCTTGTCCGGATTGATGCGAATCAGCTCGGGATCGTTCATGTGCTCGTAGGCGAGCTCCATGACCCGATACGACAGCGTCGCGGAGAACAGCAGGTTGAGCCGCTTGCCGCGCTCGGGCAAACGCCGCAGCACGAAACGGATATCTTTGATGAATCCGAGGTCAAACATACGGTCGGCTTCGTCGAGCACGGCGACCTGCACGCGGCGGAAGGAGTAGACGCGCTGCTTCAGGAAATCGATGACGCGGCCGGGCGTGCCGATCAAAACGTCCACGCCGGCGGCGAGGTGACGCTTCTGCTTCTCGTAGTCCGTGCCGCCGAAAGCGAGTCCCAGCTTGAAGGGCAGGTGCTTGCCGAGCAGCTCGGCGTCCTTGTGGATCTGCACGGCGAGCTCGCGCGTCGGTGCGAGGATCAGCGCCCGCGGGTCGGACTGCGAAGATTCGAGCGCCGGATGCGTCTCGAGATAATGATAAAGTGCGATGAGGTAGGCTGCGGTCTTACCGGTTCCGGTCTGCGCTTGACCCGCCACGTCCCGGCCCTCGAGGGCGATCGGAAGCGTGCTCGATTGGATCGGAGTGCAGTATGTAAAACCGGCTTCCTCGATCCCCCGCTGAAGTTCAGGGGATAGATGAAGCTCGGAAAAGCCAAGATCGGTAAGATGTTGACCCGCAGAAGGGTGCTCAGTACGCGTCTCTAAAGCTTGCAAATTCTCTTCCCACCGGTTCACAATAAGGCATTGGCGAGGACTCTCGCTTTCCCTAGATTATCCGCAGTACTCCCGCGAGCCTCTAACGATAAGCGACCAGCTGCGGTATTGTGCCTCACGGGCCGAGCTGCGTCACTTTAGGTTCGCCTAAATGGACCGCTTTTGGGCTTTTTGGTTCGGAGTCCGACTGCAGCAATGTCCGTTTTCATGCGCCCCGGGCTCGGGAGACCCAGGGACGTTAGGATCTAAGACTTGAGGATCTCGACGTGACAGATCGTATTACCCATACCACCGACGCCACTTTCGAACAGGACGTAATCAAGGCCGACAAGCCCGTCTTGCTCGACTTTTGGGCAGAGTGGTGCGGTCCTTGCAAGATGATCGCACCGATCCTCGATGCGCTCGCGGACGAGTACGAGGACAAGGTCCGCATCGTAAAGATCAATATCGACGAGAACCCGCAAACGCCGCCGAAGTACAACATTCGCGGCATTCCGACTTTGCTGTTGTTCCGCAATGGCACGGTGGCCGCGCAGCAGGTCGGAGCGGCATCGAAGGCCCAGCTCGAGGCGTTCCTTAACGCCAACCTGGGCAAGAACCTGGACGCCAATATGGCCAAGTAGCCGGCATTGCCGGATCAGGATTAGCAACCAAACTTTTGGAAAGAAATTCGTGAGGGGTTATTTGGGCAATTCAGCACGCGCCCGGGTCAAGAATGGCTCGAGGCAGCAGCAGCCGCGCGAGGGCAATGGGAAGCGGTCTTCCCGGCGGAAGAAGATGGTTCGAGAGGAATTCCCGGACGATGAGGAACTTGACGTGATCCCCGCCGCCGAGTTCGAGCTCACCAAGAACGCGATGAACCTGTCGGAGCTCAAGACTCGAGCCGTGGCGGATCTCGTGGAGCTCGGCGAATCGATGGGCATCGAGAACCTCGCCCGGTCCCGTAAGCAGGACATCATCTTTTCCATTCTCAAGGCGCACGCCAAGAACGGCGAGAACATCTACGGCGAGGGTGTGCTCGAGATCCTGCAGGACGGCTTCGGCTTCCTGCGCTCGGCAGACAGCTCCTATCTCGCCGGTCCGGACGACATCTACGTGTCGCCGAGCCAGATCCGCCGCTTCAATCTGCGCACGGGCGATACCGTCTCCGGTTTGATCCGTCCGCCGAAGGACGGCGAGCGATATTTCGCATTGCTCAAGGTCGGGCAGATCAACAACGACGCGCCCGAGAATGCAAAGAGCAAAGTCCTTTTCGAGAATCTGACACCGCTGTTCCCGAAGAAGCGGCTCAAGCTCGAGCAGGGCAACGGCAGCACCGAGGATCTGACTGCGCGCATCATCGACATGGTCGCGCCCATCGGCAAGGGTCAGCGCGGCCTCATCGTCTCGCCGCCGAAAGCGGGCAAGACGATGCTCCTGCAGAACATCGCCGCTTCCATCGCGGCGAACGACCCGGAAGCCACGCTCATCGTGCTGCTCATCGACGAGCGGCCCGAAGAGGTCACAGAGATGGAGCGCACGGTGCGCGGCGAGGTCGTCTCGAGCACGTTCGACGAGCCGGCGACGCGCCATGTGCAGGTCGCCGAGATGGTCATCGAGAAGGCCAAGCGGCTCACGGAGCACAAGCAGGACGTCGTGATCCTGCTCGACTCGATCACGCGACTCGCGCGCGCCTACAACACGGTGGTCCCGTCCTCGGGCAAGGTGCTGACGGGCGGCGTCGACGCGAACGCGTTGCAGCGCCCGAAGCGCTTCTTCGGTGCCGCGCGCAACATCGAGGAGGGCGGCAGCCTCACTATCATCGCTACGGCCCTCATCGATACCGGGTCGAAGATGGACGACGTGATCTACGAGGAGTTCAAGGGCACCGGCAACATGGAGATCCACCTGGATCGCCGTATCGCCGAGAAGCGCGTGTTCCCGGCCATCAACATCAACCGCTCCGGTACTCGAAAGGAAGAGCTCCTGACCAGTCCCGAGGAGCTTCAGAAGATGTGGGTGCTCCGCAAAGTTCTGCACCCGATGGACGAGCTGGCAGCCGTCGAGTTCCTGATCAGCAAGCTGCAGGACACGAAGACGAACGCCGAGTTCTTCGAGGCGATGAAGCGTTAGCGCCGAGCTTCCTGTTCCCTGCGCACCGCGCGATAACCGATATCCTTTCGCCAGAACGCGCCCGGCCAGCGAATCTTGTCTACGGCCTCGTAGGCGCGTGAGCGTGCCTGCGCGACGGTCGTGCCGAGTGCGACGGCACAGAGCACTCGGCCGCCGTCGTTGACGACGGCGCCGTCCCGGCGCCGCGTGCCCGCGTGGAATATCTTGACGTCCGAGCCTCGGACGAGGTCGAGGCCCGTGATCGGCAGGCCCTTCTCGTAGCTGCCGGGATAACCCGCGCTCGCCATGACGACGCCGACGGCGGCGCGGGCGTCCCACTCGGGCTCCGATTCGCCGAGCCGGCCCTCGAATGCCTCGAGTATGAGGCCCACGAGGTCGCTGCGCAGGCGGAACAGGATGGGCTGCGTCTCGGGGTCGCCGAGTCGGCAGTTGAACTCGAGCAGACGCGGGTTGCCTGCAGCGTCGATCATGACGCCGGCGTAAAGGAACCCGCGATAGTGGATGCCTTCGGCCGCGAGGCCGCGCGCGGCGGGCAGCATGATGCGTTCCATGATGCGCGAGTGCACCTCGGCCGTGACGACGGGAGCCGGCGAGTAGGCCCCCATGCCGCCCGTATTCGGGCCCCGGTCGCCGTCGTCGCGCGTCTTGTGGTCCTGGGAGCTCGCGAGCGGCACGATGCGTGTGCCGTCAACGAGCGCGATGAAGCTCGCCTCCTCCCCGGCCAGGAAATCCTCTACCACGACGCGGCCGCTCGCGCCGCCGTGGGCGCGGCTCTCGAGCATGTTCTCGAGCGCCCGCTCGGCCTCCGCGAGCGTCTGCGCGACGACGACTCCCTTACCCGCGGCGAGACCGTCGGCTTTGACGACGACCGGCGAGGGCCGCGAGCGCACATACGCGAGCGCGGCCGGCAGTTCCTCGAACGTGCGGTGCTCGGCCGTCGGGATTGCGTGCCGAGTCATGAAATCCTTCGCGAAGGCCTTGGAGCCTTCGAGCCGAGCGGCGTCCTGCGTGGGGCCGAAGCACTTGAGGCCCGCCGATACGAACTCGTCGACGATCCCCTCCGTCAGGGGCTGCTCGGGGCCGACGATCGTGAGGTCGACGCGCTCGCGCTGCGCGAGCGCGACAAGCGCCTCGCAATCCGTTGCCGAAACGTCCACGTTGCGCATGCGAGGCTCGGCCGCGGTGCCCGCGTTGCCCGGCGCGACGAGCACTTCGTGGACGAGCGCGGAGGCCGCGGCCTTCCACGCGATTGCATGCTCGCGACCGCCGCCGCCGATGACGAGGATTTTCATGGCGTGAAGATCAGTGTCGGAAATGGCGCATGCCGGTGAACACCATGGCGATGCCGTGCTCGTCGGCCGCCTCGATGACCTCTTTGTCGCGCACCGAGCCCCCGGGCTGAATGACGGCACGAATCCCGAGCTCGGCCGCGACGTTGAGGCCGTCGCGGAACGGAATGAACGCGTCCGACGCCATGACCGCGCCGGCGAGCGGCAAATTCTGCTCCGCGGCCTTGAGCCCCGCTATGCGCGCGCTCATGACGCGGCTCGTCTGCCCGGCGCCGATGCCCAGCGTCCGGCCGCCCAGCGCGTAGACGATGGCGTTCGATTTCACGTGCTTGACGACCGTCCACGCGAAGCCTAGATCGGCAAGCTCGTCCTCGCTCGGCGCGCGCCGCGTCACGGTACGCAGCTCGCCGCGGCTCGGGATCGTCCCGCGGTCCCGCTCCTGCACGACGACGCCCCCCGCGATCGAGCGCAGCTCGAGCGTGCCGGTCTCGGGCGCCGCGGCGCCGGTCTCGATGACGCGCAGGTTGGGCTTCGAAGCGAACGCTTCGCGCGCACCGGTCTCGACGGCGGGCGCTGCGACGACGTCCGCGAGAGGCCTTGCGGCGATCGCTTCGGCCGTCGCGCGGGCGAGCGGGCGGTTGAACGCGATGATGCCGCCGAAAGCCGACGTCGGGTCGGCCGCATAGGCGGCCTCGTAGGCCTGGCGGGCATCCGCCGCAACCGCTGCGCCGCACGGGTTCATGTGCTTGACGATGACACAGGCCGGCGCCGCAAACGCCCCGACGCAACCGACGGCGGCGTCGGCGTCGAGCAGATTGTTGTACGAAAGCGCCTTGCCCTGGAGCAGGGCGCCGTGCGCGACGCTGCCTCGGCCGGCGCGGTCGAGATACAACGCCGCGCGCTGATGGGGATTCTCGCCGTAGCGCAGGTCGTAGGCCTTGTCCCAACCGAGCACGAGCACGTCGGGAAAGCCTCGCGCGTTCTCGCCCGTCTTGGCGCCGCCGGTCGCGCCGGCCGCGCCGGCGCGCTCCCCGAGGTAACGGCTGATCAGCGCATCGTAGCGTGCCGTATGGGCGAATGCCTTGGCCGCCAGCCGCCGGCGCAGCTCGGCTGCCGGCCCGCCGGCCGCGAAGGCTCGTGCGACCGCCGTGTAGTCCTCGGCGTCGACGACGACCGCGACGTTCCCGTGGTTCTTGGCCGCTGCGCGCAGCATGGCGGGGCCGCCGATGTCGATGTTCTCGACGGCCTCCGCGAAGCTCGTATCGGGTTGCGCGACGACGCGTTCGAACGGGTAGAGGTTCACCGCGAGGACGTTGAAACGCTCGATGCCGTGGGCCGCGAGCGCCGAATCGTCGATCCCCGGGCGTGCGAGCAGTCCGCCGTGAATCTTCGGGTGCAGCGTCTTGACGCGGCCGTCCATGATCTCGGGAAAGCCCGTCGCGTCCGCGACCTCGACGACGGCAATGCCGGCCTTGCGGAGCGCCGCAGCGGTGCCCCCGGTAGACACGATCTCGAACGAGAGCTTTGCGAGCGACTCGGCGAATGCGACGACGCCTCGTTTGTCGGAGACGCTGATCAGCGCGCGTCGCTTCTCGGTCATCTCCTCAGTCGCCCGTGAGATCGTAATTCTTGAGCTTCTTGCGCAGCGTGCCCCGATTGATGCCGAGGATCTCCGCGGCGCGGCTCTGGTTGCCCTTCGTGTAGCTCAGCACGGCCTTGAACAGCGGTTTCTCGACTTCGCCGATGACCAGCTGGTACAGGTCGCCCGGCTTGTGTCCGTTCAGCGTCGCGAAGTAGCAACGCAACGCTTCGTCCGTCAGCTTGCTCAGCGGCTGCATACGTTCGCTGACCCTGATCGTCTTCGTTGCGCTCGGCGGCGGACTCTTCTTTGTCTTCTTCTTCGTGGTCCGCTTTTTGCTCGATGTTGAATTCACGACGTCCTCCCCTGGAACGTGGACTGCTCTCGGAGTGCGTCGGCTTCGATCAAGCCGGACGTAGATGCCGACTTGGTTGGCCCCCCTGTGAAAGCAGCACCGGCCCGGCGCGAAAGGCCGGACTAATGCTCACGACGCTGACCCCGGAAAGAGCAGATGAAGCACCGACAACGGGGGGCAGATCATAGCATGGAACCCGCCGCGGGGAGCAGCGGTGGAGTGCACCGACAGAGACGCTTGCGCGTCAACGAAACACTTGATCGTTTGCGCAGCGCATCGTGCCGTTCGGCCGCTCGACGCAGACGTTCGAGCTCGAAGCCGTAAGCCTCGCGGCCGGGATCGACGACCTCGAGACGCGCCTGCGTCGTTGTGCCGGGCTCCATGAGCGAACCGGGACTTCCCTTTGGAGAGAGATATTCCGCAGGCTCGAACATTCGGCTCGCCACGGTCTTTTCCCAACGATCCTTGAGCTCGAGATTGACGAACGGGAACGGCTGCGTGCGCGGGCCTTTGTTGAGAATGCGCGCGTCGATCTCGAGCCGCCCTCGGCCGCTCGCGCGAGGCTCGGCCTTGGCGGTCCAATCCACGATCTCGTACTGCTCGACATTCCATCTGGGAATCACGTCGATGCCGAGCAATGCGTAAGCGCTGCGCACGGCGGGTCCTATGTGCGCGAGACCGGCGAGGTCGGCACGAAAGTGATTGCCGACTTGCAGGCCGAGCACCAGCAGCGCGCCTGCAACGGCCAGCGACCAGCGACGCGATTCCCGCCGCGTCTCGGGCGCTGCGTCGAGCAGCACCCATTCGGTCGTGGTGAGGTCCGGTTCGCGAGGGACCTCGCTTTCGTGGGCGATCCCCGGATCGTCCTGGATCTTGCTCGACTCGTCCTCGACGATGCCCGATTCTATTGCCTCGAGGACGGCCGCGACGCTGTACTCGTCGAGCTCGGTAGCGTCGGGGGCGGGGGCGGCGCGGCGCACGGGCTCGGCCGTTTTGACGAGCGCCGCCGCCGCGTCATTGCGGACCGGCGGCTGGCGACGCGAGGCGCCCGGCATACGCGGGTGCTCGATAATGTCGGCTGCGGGCGAGAGCAAGGGCGACGGCGACGGCGAGGGTAGCGGTGCAGGTCCCGGCGCCGGCCGCGATTCGCGCGCCGTGGACCCTGGCGTTCCACGCGGAATCGCGCTCGCATTCGCATTCGCATTTGCATATGCGCGCGAATCCGCATCCGCATCCGCATCCGCTTTCGCAGTCGCGTCCGCGTCTGTCGCGTCCGCGTCTGTCGCGTCCGCGTCAGTTGCGCCCGCGCGAGTCGCGCCCGCGGCAGCCGTGCGCCGGGCTTCGTCGACCTCTCCGCCGACCGGTTCCGTGCCGCCGGTTTCCGCTTCGCCGGCCGCGGCGCGAACGGCCTCGGCATCGACGCTCAGGCCATCTGCGGGCGCCGCCTCGACGGACCCGGCATCGCGAGCTTCGGCGTCCGGAAGCATCTCCGAGCCGGGCGGCGCGCCGGCGCCGGCGGCTTCGGCCGGCGCGGCGAGCGGTTGCTCGTCGGCGAAACTGGCCGCCGCGGCGAGCCAATCGGCGTCCTCGCCGGCGGCCGACTCGGCCAGGCCCGCATTGGACGACGCGGCAGGCGATATGCCGGCAGCCTCGGTCTCGGGCCGCGTCTCGGCCTCGGCCTCGGCCTCGGCCTCGGTCTCGGCCTCGGTCTCGGTTTCGGTCTCGGTTTCGGCCTCGGTCTCGGTCTCGGCCTCGGTCTCGGTTTCGGCCTCCGTTTCGGCCGCCTTCCGGGCCTCTTGGCCGGCCTCGGCCTTCGCGCGCGAAGAAACCGCCCAAAGCCCTTCTTTCGTCCGGTTGTCCCCGCGATTCAGGTCCGCTGCGGGTCGGCGCTTCACGACGGTCACCGTCTCGGCCGTGATGTCCACGGCCGCGCCGCCGCCCGTGCGCGCAGGGTTCGCCGCCTGTATGCCCGTCTCGCCGGTCTCGAGCTGCTCGCGGAGTTCCGAGTACGCGTCGAACACGCACGTGCAGCGCCCGCAACGAACCTGCCCGCCGGCCTTGTTCAGCGCCTCGGCCGTGATTCGGAACGTCGTGTCGCAGTCCGGACAGCGCGTGAAGAGCATGGCAGTCGAAGCCTCCGCTGGCCGCCATTCTATAGATTTAGAGCCCGTCCCGCAGGCGGCGCCCTCAGTTTCGGCGGCGTCCCGCGATCCGCAGCCACCCGTCCCGCTCGGCCGTTTCCAGGTCCTCGAAGTCGCGGGCGTATGCGCCGAGCACGGCGTCGCGCTGCGTCGAGAGCACGCCGCTCAGCACGACGCGGCCGCCGGGGCGCAGGCAGCGCGCGAATCTCGCCGCGTGCTCCGTTAGCGGGCCGGCCAGAATGTTTGCGAGAACGAGATCGACCTGGCAGTCCGGCAGGGCCTCGGGGGCGCCGATCCAGAGCTGCCCCGCGCAGCCGTTGAGCTCGGCGTTCGCGGCCGTCGCCGCGAGCGCCTGGGGTTCGACGTTGACGGCGTAGGCGCGCTCGGCGCCGAGCACGAGCGCGGCGAGAGCGAGGACGCCCGAGCCGCAGCCGTAGTCGAGAACGATCGACGCTTCGGTGCCGTGGGCGTCGAGCCACTCGAGGCAAAGCGCGGTCGTCGGATGCTCGCCGGTGCCGAAAGCGAGCCCCATGTTGAGCCGGACGCATGCACGGCTGCCGGGCGGGCACTCGCCCTCGGCCGGCACGAGCCAGAGCTCCGAGCCGAATCGGCGGGGGTTCACGCGCGCGAGCGCGGCCGCACGCCAGGCATTCTCGTCGACGTCCTCGACCGCGAGCGCCGTGCCCGCGGGCAGCGAAGCGGCCAGCAGGGATTCGAGAGAGCCGGTCCCGACCTCATAGCCGAAGGTTGCACGCAAGACCACGCGCGGCCACAGCGGCGCGCCGCCGGGCGGAGGCTCCAGCAGCGGGGTATCGCCTGCGTCCTCGAGCGCGATCGATTCGGCGCCGGCCAGCGTGAGCAGCGCTTCGACTGCCGAGACGCGCTCGGCGGGCACCTCGAGCCTGAGTCTTCGGCGCGCCACTCGCCTACTTCAGACCGAGCCGCTTCTCGAGATAATGGATGTCCGTGCCGCCCGTGCGAAAAGCCGCGTGCTGGAAGATCTCCTGATGCAGCGGCACGTTCGTGCGAATGCCGTCGATGACGATCTCGCTCAGCGCCGTCGTCATGCGCGCGACGGCCGACGCGCGATGCTCGCCGTGGGCGATGATCTTCGCGATCAGCGAATCGTAGTGCGGCGGGACGGGATAGCCGCTGTACATGTGGCTGTCGACGCGGATGCCCGGGCCGCCCGGCGGATGCCACAGCGTGACCGTCCCGGGCGAAGGCATGAACGTGCGCGGGTCCTCGGCGTTGATCCGGCATTCGACGGCGTGACCGCGCCACTCGATATCGCTTTGCTCGAACGGCAGCTTCTCGCCGGCAGCGATCTGCAGCTGAACTTTGACGATGTCGATGCCGGTCACCATCTCCGTGACCGGGTGCTCGACCTGGACCCGCGTGTTCATCTCGATGAAAAAGAACTCGCCGTCCTGATACAGAAACTCGAACGTCCCCGCCCCCCGGTAGCCGATGCGCAGACAGGCATCCACGCAGAGCTTGCCCATGCGTTCGCGCTGCTCAGGTGTGATGCCGAGCGCCGGCGCCTCCTCGAGGACCTTCTGGTGCCGCCGCTGCATCGAGCAGTCGCGCTCGCCGAGGTGCACGGCGCGGCCCTGGCCATCGGCGAGCACCTGAAACTCGATGTGGCGCGGGTGCTCGAGAAATTTCTCCATATAGACTTCGTCGTTGCCGAAGGCCGAGCGCGCCTCGTTCTTCGTGATCGATACCGCGTTGAGCAGCGCGGCATCGCTGTGCACGACGCGCATGCCGCGGCCGCCGCCGCCGCCCGAGGCCTTGATGATGACCGGATAGCCGAGCTTGCGGGCCAGGCGCGCGTTCTGCTCGGCATCGTCGCCGAGCGGGCCGTCGGAGCCGGGCACGCACGGGACACCGGCTTCGCGCATTGCGCGGATCGCGGAGACCTTGTCGCCCATGAGGCGGATCGTCTCGGGCCGCGGCCCGATGAACAGGAAGCCGCTCTCCTCGACGCGTTCGGCGAAGTCCGCGTTCTCCGATAGAAAGCCGTAGCCCGGGTGGATCGCGACGGCGTCGGTGACCTCGGCGGCCGCGATGATGGCGGGCATGTTCAGGTAGCTTTGCTGCGAGGGCGGCGGGCCGATGCAGACGGTCTCGTCGGCCAGGAGCACGTGCTTGAGCGCCGTGTCCGCCGTCGAGTGCACCGCCACGGTCTTAATGCCGAGCTCGCGGCACGCACGATAGACGCGCAGGGCGATCTCGCCCCGGTTTGCGATCAGGACCTTGTCGAGCATGGCTCGGTCAGGTTTCGATGACGAAGAGCGGCTGACCGTACTCCACCGGGTCGCCGTTCTCGACGAGGATGCTGACGACGCGGCCGGCGACGTCCGACTCGATCTGGTTCATCATCTTCATGGCTTCGATGATGCAGACGGTGTCGCCGGGCGAGACCTCGCTGCCGATCTCTACGAAGGTCTTGGCGCCCGGGCTCGGGCTCGAGTAGTACGTGCCGACCATCGGTGCCGTGATCTGGTGGCCCGGGCTCGGGGGCTCGGCCTGGGCCGGCTCCGGCTGCACCGACTGCGCCGCCGCGAGGGGCGCGGGGGGCGGCGCGACGGCGTGCGGAGCGAAGCTCATGACGCCCGGGTGCGGATAGCGGCTGATCCGTACCGACTCCTCGCCCTCGGAGATCTCGATCTCGGATATCCCCGACTCCTCGAGGAGCTCGATGAGCTTCTTGACCTTGCGAATGTCCACTTACTTCCCCCCTCGGGCCAGGAATCGATCCGCCGCCGTCAGAGCCAGCTCGTAGCTCGCGACGCCGAAACCGGCGATCGTGCCGATCGCGATGTCCGAAAAGTACGACACCTGCCGGAACGCGTCGCGCGCGGCGACGTTCGACAGGTGCAGCTCGATGAACGGGATGGCGACGCCGAGCAACGCGTCTCGCAACGCGACGCTCGTGTGCGTGAACGCGGCCGGATTGAACATAATGCAATCCACGCCTTCGTCGCGCGCCGCGTGAATGCGGCGGATGAGCTCGTGTTCCGCGTCGCTTTGAAACGCGTCGAGCTCGTGTCCCGCGTCGCGCGCGCGGCGGCGCAGGTCGGCCTCGATCTCGGCCAGCGTGGTGCTGCCGTAGATCTCGGGTTCCCGGGTGCCGAGCAGTCCGAGGTTGGGTCCGTTGAGCAGAAGTAGGTGCGCCATGGCTCGAGGTCGCCAGAATAGACCTAAGTCTACCCTTTTTCGGAGCAGATGGCGGCAGGATTTGAGATTTGGCCGCCGCTGGCGGCTACATGCGGGCCGCGATTCGGTCCCGGGCCTGAGCCACCCCGATGTGCTTGTCGCGCAGATCCTGGAGCACGGCCAGCAGGTTCGAGACCTGCTCGGGGTGCAGCTCGCCCGTATGGACGCCGAGCAGGTGCCCCTCGGAATCGGCGAAAACCGTGAAGGGCAGCGCGTAGAAATCGACGCCGAAGCTCCCGGCCGCGTTCATGGCCCCGGCCTCGCCCATGAGTACCGGGTAGTTGAACTGCATGGTTTTCGCGTACTTGCGCACGGCGTCGGGCTCGTCGACCGCGACGCCGACGACCTTGAGCCACGGGTTCTGATCCTGGAGCTTCTTGAGCATCGGGATCTCTTCACGGCAGGGCCCGCACCACGTCGCCCAGAAGTTGATGAGCATCGGCTCGCCGGCCAGGCTCTTGATGGACTGCTGCTTCCCTTCGAGATTCTCGAGCGTGAAGTCCGGCAGCTGCGCGACGAGGTGCTTCTGGGACGTGCCGGGGGCGCTCCCGGCCGGGGCGTGCACGGCCAGCCGATAAATGAGGTAGCCGGCCACGGCCGCGACGCTGAGCGTCAGGGTGATCAGGGTCGGCTTCATTGCTCTTGCCATGTCCCGTTATGGTGCCGCGTTTCGGGACGCATTGAAAGCGCTCGGCCCAAGGGCACGGGCGGGTGCCCTGGCGAAGCCCGAAGGCCGCAGCCGAGCGCCTGCTACAGGGCGGCGAGGCGCCGCACGTGCTGGGCAAATTGCGCCGGCGGGACGTACCCGACGAGCTTGTAGGGTGCCTGCCGCCGTCCATGCGCGTCGAAAAACGCGATGGTCGGCGGACCGTAGCTGTCGAAGTACTTCAGCAGCGCCTTGTCGTCGTCCGTGTTGGCCGTCACGTCGGCGCGCAGCAGCACGAACGGCCGCAGCGCGGCGATGACGTTGCTGTTCGGGAACGTGTACTTCTCCATCTCCTTGCAGGAGACGCACCAGTCGGCCGTGAAGTCGACGAGCACGGGGCGGCCAGCGCTGCGGGCCGTGCCGACGGCTTTCTCGAGGGCGGCGACGGAGGCGACCGATTGGAAGGAAAGTGCGGGTACCGGCGCCGCTGCGACGGAATCGGCGGCGCCGGGCCCGGCGCTCGCGATTCGCGCTCCGAGGCCATTCAGCGGGATCGGCCTCAGCGGGCTCTCGCCGCCGAGCGTCGCGCCGACCAGCATGAGCGCACCGTAAAGGCAGGCGAGCACGCCGACCCCCTTGAAAAGCCGCTTGCGCGGGCCGGGCTCGGCGGGCAGAGGCTCGAATGCCCCGAGGAACACACCCGTCAGGAACACGAGCACGGCCCAAAGGACGAGGGCGACGTTGCCGGGCAGAACGCGCTGCAGCATCCAGATCGCGAGCCCGAGCATCATGACGCCGAAGGCGGCTTTGACCGAGTTCATCCACGCGCCCGCCCGCGGCAACAGTGTGCCCGCGGAGGCGCCGACGAGCAGCAGCGGCGAGCCCATGCCGAGGCTCAGGGCGAACAGCGCTGCGGCCCCGCGCACGACGTCCCCGCGCTGGCCGATCATGGCGAGCGCGACGACGAGCGCGGGGGCGACGCAGGTCGTGACGATGAGCGCCGAGAGCGCGCCCATGACGCCCGTGCCGACGAACGTGCCGGCGCGCTGGCGGTTCGCGAGGCCTGCGACGCGCGTTTGAATCGCCGTCGGCATCTGCACGGTGAAGAGCCCGAACATCGAGAGGGCCAGCAGCACGAACACGCCCGCGAACAGCGAGATGATCCACGGCTTCTGGAAGGCGGCCTGGACCTGCTGGCCGACGAGGGCGGCCAGCGCTCCCGCAACGGTGTACGTGAGGGCCATGCCCATGACATACGTGAACGACAGCGCGAAGCCGCGCTTGGCCGAGAGCTCGCCGTGTCCTGCGATGATGCCGGAGATGATGGGCACCATGGGCAAAACGCAGGGCGTGAACGCGAGGCCGAGGCCGGCCACGTAAAACAAGGCGAGCAGCATGGGCCAGGAGCCGCCGAGGGCGGCGGCCGCGAGGCGGCCCTCGGCCGAGGTCGGCGGTGCGGGCGGGGCGGCAGCGGTTGCGGAGGTGCCTGCGGCCGCCGCGTCTCCCGCCGACGCGTCCGCGGCGGCGCCCGTGCCTGCGCCCGCGGCGCCGGCATCGGGCGCGGCCGCGAACGAGGCCGCGGCGGGCAGCGTCAAGGCCATGCTCTGCTCGGCAGCCGGATAGCAGACGCTGCCGTCCTTGCAGCCCTGATAGGCGGCGTGGATCGTGAGCGGAATCGGGTCCGGCGTGGCGCGCGCGAGCGGGATCTTGATCTCCACATTGCCGCGGAAGATGCGAACCTGGCCGAAGTTGGCGTCGGAGTACGCCTCGCCTTCCGGCATCTCGGGCTTGCCGAGCTCGACGCGGCCGTCGGCCGTGACGGCGAGCTTGTCTTTATAGAGGTAATAGCCGGGCTCGACCTGCCAGGCGACGGTCAGCTCGTTCGGCCCGTCGAAGCGCGCGTCCATCCGGAAAGCCTGTTCGGGCGGAAGCGGCTGTCCTTCAGTCTTGATGAAGGGCGAGGGCGCCGGCGCAACGGCGGCCGCGGGCGCCGGCGCGGCGGCGCCGCGTGCCTCGGAGCCGCCGGCCGAGAGCGCCGCCGGGGCCGCCGCGGGGAGGGCGACCTCGCGCGTCCAGTTCTGCGGCGGATAACAGATGCCGCGGTCGGCGCAGCCCTGGAGACGCAGGTCGAGCGTGAGCCGGCGCGATGCGTCGGCGCGGGCGTACGGGATCAGGATCTCGAACTGGCCGCGGTAGATTTCCTTCTTGCCGAAGAACTCGTCCTCGTGAACCTGCCCCTTCGGAAATACGGGCTGGCCGAGGGTCACGCCGGGCGTCTTCGTCGCGAACGCGAAGCGGTCGCGGTACAGGTAGTAGCCTTCGAGGATGTCGAAGCGCAGATGCAGGTTTCTCGCATCCGCTTCGAGGCGGTACGGATAGACCTTCTCCGGCCGCAGCACTTTCTGGTCATCGGCGCGCGCGACGCACGAGAGGGCGGCCCCGAGCGTGCAGAGGGCAGCGAGGACACCGAGCCAATGACGTGCGTACATGCCTTTCATTGTCGTTCCGTTTGCACGGCCGCCCCGATCCAGTCGAGATAGGCCGCGGAGCCTCTCGCGACTCGGACCGCGACGACTTCGGGGAGTTCATACGTCGAGCGCTCGCGGATGGCCCGCTCGACGTCCGGAAAGCGTTCAGCGGTCGTCTTGATCAGCAGAAGAACCTCGGCGTCGTGCTCGATGCGTTCCTGCCACCGATAGGTCGAGCGCACGGCGCCGATTCGGTTGACGCAGGCGGCGAGCCGGGTGGCGACAAGCGCCTCGGCCAAGGCGTCGGCCTCGGTCTCGTTTCCGCAGGTCGTCAAGACGAGCAATGCCTCCGAGCTCACTGAACCTCACACCCTTGGACGGCCGCGCGGCCCGAAGACCTCCGGCGCGGACGCGCCGCGGCCGGCACCGTTCGCATCCGGCCCCTTCGCGGACTCCAAGAATAGCCCCGCGCCGCGCGGGATGTCATGACAGCGCGCACACGCCCTTGAAATTGCCGAGATCGCCACTATGATTAGCACTCGGTACGGTCGAGTGCTAACAGATAACTCGGCCGCTGGTAAAAAGTCACAAATTTCAAAATGTTGGAAAGGGAGATCTCCATGAAGCTTCGTCCTTTGCACGATCGCGTCGTGATTCGGCGCACTGAGGAAGAGCGCACCTCCCCCGGCGGAATCGTGATCCCGGATACGGCGGCCGAGAAGCCGATCCGGGGCGAGGTCATTGCCGTCGGCCAGGGCAAGCTGCTCGAGAACGGCGAGGTTCGCGCGCTCGAGCTCAAGAAGGGCGACAAGGTGCTGTTCGGTAAGTACTCGGGCACCGAAGTCAAGGTCGAGGGCGAGGAACTGCTGGTCATGCGCGAAGACGACGTCATGGCCGTCATCGAAGGCTGAGCGCCCATAGGTTTCGCATACATCTTATCAGTTAGGGAGACATCAGCATGGCTACTCCGAAGGAAGTCCGCTTCGCGGACGAAGCGCGTCAGCGCATGATGCGCGGCGTCAACGTCCTCGCCAACGCGGTCAAGGTGACGTTGGGTCCGAAGGGCCGCAACGTCGTGCTCGAGAAGAGCTTCGGCGCGCCGACCGTCACGAAGGACGGCGTATCCGTCGCCAAAGAGGTCGAGCTCGAGGACAAGTTCGAAAACATGGGCGCGCAGATGGTCAAGGAGGTCGCTTCGCAGACTTCCGATGCGGCCGGCGACGGCACGACCACTGCGACGGTGCTGGCTCAGGCCATCCTGCGCGAAGGCCTCAAGCAGGTCGCCGCGGGCTTCAACCCCATGGACCTCAAGCGCGGCATCGACAAGGCAACGCATGCTCTGACCGAAGAGCTCAAGAAGCTCTCGAAGCCCTGCGAGGACGACAAGTCGATCGCCCAAGTCGGCACGATCTCGGCGAACTCCGACGAGGAGATCGGCAAGATCATCGCCGAGGCCATGGGCAAGGTCGGCAAGGAAGGCGTGATCACGGTCGAGGAAGGCTCCGGCCTCGAGAACGAGCTCGATGTCGTCGAGGGCATGCAGTTCGACCGCGGCTACCTCTCGCCGTACTTCATCAACAACGCGCAGAGCCAGTCGGCCGAGCTCGATAACCCGTTCATTCTGATTCACGACAAGAAGGTCTCGAACATCCGGGATCTGCTGCCGCTGCTCGAGGGCATCGCGAAGTCGGGCCGTCCGCTGCTCATCATCGCCGAGGACGTCGAGGGCGAAGCGCTCGCGACGCTCGTCGTCAACAACATCCGCGGCATCGTCAAGGTGGCGGCCGTCAAGGCGCCGGGCTTCGGCGATCGCCGTAAGGCCATGCTGCAGGATATCGCGATCCTGACGGGCGGTCAGGTCATCTCCGAGGAAGTCGGTCTCTCGCTCGAGAAGGCGAACCTCGACGACCTCGGCGAGGCCAAGAAGGTCCAAGTCTCGAAGGAGAACACGACGATCATCGACGGCGCCGGCCGTGCGGACGACATCAAGGGCCGCGTGGAGCAGATCAACAAGGAGATCGAGGAGTCCACCTCCGACTACGATCGCGAGAAGCTCCAGGAGCGCGTAGCGAAGCTGGCCGGCGGCGTGGCCGTCATCAAGGTCGGTGCGGCCACCGAGGTCGAGATGAAGGAGAAGAAGGCCCGCGTCGAGGACGCGCTGCACGCGACGCGCGCGGCCGTCGAGGAAGGCGTGGTGCCGGGCGGCGGTGTCGCGCTGATCCGTGCCCTCAAGGGCATCGAGAAGCTCAAGGCGGCCAACGACGACCAGAACGTCGGCGTCAACATCCTGCGCCGCGCCGTCGAGGAGCCGCTGCGTCAGATCGTCCAGAACGCGGGTTCCGACCCGGCCGTCGTGCTCAACGCCGTGCGTGACGGCAAGGGCAACTACGGCTACAACGCGGCCACGGGCGAGTACGGCGACATGGTCGAGCTCGGCATCATCGATCCGACCAAGGTCACGCGTCTTGCGCTGCAGAACGCGACGTCCGTCGCGGGCTTGCTGCTCACGACCGAGGCCATGATCGCCGAGCAGCCCAAGGAGGAGGGCGCGCCGGCGATGCCGAGCCCCGACATGGGCGGCATGATGTAAGCCTCTCTCGCAGCTCGCTGCGAAACGGAAGCCCCGCTTCGGCGGGGCTTTCTTTTTTCCGAAAAAGGGCTCTGACCCCTTTTTCGGAGACATGCAGGTTCGCGCTTGCTAAAGTCGCTCGGCCATACCCGGCCCGCATCGCCCGCATGAATCTCGCTCCGCCCGCCGATCTGCCGCCCGCACTGCGCGAACGCTTCGCGCAGGTCGCCGGCCGTCTCGCCGCGCTCGAAGTCGAGCTGTCCGAGGCCGCCGGCCGCGTGCTCGTCGTCAGCGAGTTCGTGCTCTCGGTGCTCGAACGCCATCCCGAGCGGCTCGCCGCGCGGTTGGCCGATCCGGCTGCGCTGTCGCGCGCTGCTGTGCGCAGGCAGGTGAGCCTCCAAGGCGCTTCCGAAGCCGAGGCCATGGCCGCGCTGCGGCGCCTGCGGCACGTCGAGGCCGCGCGCATCGCCTGGCGGGATCTCGCCGGCGCCTCGTCGCTTCCCGAAAGCCTCGCCGAGCTCTCTGCGCTCGCCGACGCGCTCATCGAGCTCGCGCTCGAGCGTGCGGCGAACGAGCTCGAGTCGCGCTACGGGCGGCCGAGGCGTCCGGACGGCCAGCCCGCGCCGCTGCTCGTTCTCGCGATGGGCAAGCTCGGCGGCGGCGAGCTCAACTTCTCGTCGGACGTGGACCTCGTGTTTCTGCACCCCGACGACGCGAAGCTCGAGGGCCGCGATGCCGAGGAGACCGCCGACTATTACCGGCGCCTTGCGCAGCGCCTGATTCGCCTGCTCGACCAGCCCACGGCCGAGGGCCTCGCGCTGCGCGTGGACATGCGGCTCAGGCCTTTCGGCAAGAGCGGCCCGCTCGTCATCGGTCTCGAGGCGTTCGAGGCCTACCTTCTGCAGCACGGCCGGGACTGGGAACGCTACGCTTATCTCAAGGCCCGGCTCGTGACGGGCCGAGAGTACGAGGCCGACGTCTTCGAGGCGATCCTGACGCCCTATGTGTATCGCCGGTATCTCGACTACGGCGTATTCGACGCCCTGCGCGACATGAAGCGGCGCATCAGCAGCGAAGTCGCGCGCAAGGACATGGCCGACAACATCAAGCTCGGGCCCGGCGGCATCCGGGAGATCGAGTTCGTCGTGCAGGCATTCCAGCTCGTACGCGGCGGCGGGGACGCGGCGCTGCGCACGCCCTCTCTGCTGACGGCCCTGCCGCGGCTCGAGCGGGAGCGCGCGCTCGGTGCCGACACGGTCGAGCGTCTGTTCGACGCCTACGCCTACCTGCGCTCGCTCGAGAACCGCCTGCAGGCCCTCGACGATCGGCAGACGCACAGCTTGCCGACGGAGCCGGAGCCGTGCGCGAGGCTCGCCTTCGCCATGGGCGAGCCGGATTGGTCGGGCCTCGTCGCGACGCTCGCCGCGCACCGCGCCGCCGTCGAGGCCGAGTTCGAGCGCATCGCCTGGGACCCGGAAGCGGGCGGCGGCCGTTGTGACGGCGACGCCGCGCGGCGCCTCGCCTTCGAGGCGCGGAACTTCGACGAGCTGCTTGCCGGCACGCGGCTCGAGGGCGACGCGGCCGTCCGCGAGCATCTCGCGCAGCTGCGCGACGGCGGCCTTTACCAACGCATGGACGAGACGAGCCGGCAACGGCTCGCGGCCGTCGTGACTCGCACCGTTCCGCTGCTCGCAGGGTATGCCGATCCCGGCGCGACGCTCGCTCGGGTGCTCACGGTCTTTCAGGCCGTCGGCCGGCGCAGCGCCTATCTTTCGCTGCTGCAACAAAACCCCGCTGCGCTCGAGCGGCTGCTCTCGCTCGCGAGCCACAGCGCGCTGCTCGCGCGCCAAATCGCCGAGCATCCGCTGCTGCTCGACGAGCTGCTCGACGCGCGCATCTTCGAGACGCCGCCCTCGCGGGCGGAGCTCGAGGCGATGCTGCAGCGGCAGCTGACGCACGTCGCGGCCGGCGACACGGAGGCGATGCTCGAGGCCATGCGCCAGTTTCAGCGCACGGCCGTGTTCCGCGTCGCGATCGCCGATCGGCTCGGGCATCTGCCACTCATGAAGGTCAGCGACCGGCTCACGGACATCGCCGAGCTCGTGCTCGCGCTCGCCCTCGAGACCGCTTGGCGCGAGATGGTCGAGAAGCACGGCAAGCCGCTGTTCGGCGAGCCGCCCGATCTGCACGAGGCCGGTTTCGCGGTAGTCGGGTACGGAAAGCTCGGCGGCCTCGAGCTCGGCTACGGCTCCGACCTCGATCTCGTGTTCCTGCATGACTGCATGGGTTCGTTCCAGGAGACCGACGGACCGCGGCCGCTCGACGATACGCGTTTCTTCTCTCGCCTCGTCCAGCGCCTCATCCACTTCCTCACGATCCAGACGAGCTCGGGCCGGCTCTACGAGGTCGACACGCGGCTGCGGCCGAGCGGACGCGCCGGGCTCATGGTTTCCAGCCTCGACAACTTCGCCCGCTATCAGCGTCACGAGGCCTGGGTCTGGGAGCATCAGGCGCTGCTCCGAAGCCGCTCCGTCGCCGGTTCGACGTTGGTGCGCGAGACGTTCGAACGCGAGCGCAGCGAGATTCTCGTTCACCACGTCGCCCGCGACCGGCTTAAGGCGGAGATTGCCAAGATGCGCGGCCGTATGCGCGCCGAGCTCAGTCTGGGCGGCGCCGACCTTTTCGATCTCAAGCAGGATGCCGGCGGCCTCGCCGACGTGGAGTTTCTCGTTGATTATTGGGTCCTCGCCAACGCCCCCGCGCACCCCGAGCTCGTCGAGTTTCCGGACAACATGCGCCAGCTCGACGCGCTCGAGCGTACGGGCGTCGTCGAGGCCGATCGCTGCCGCCGGCTGCAGCACGCCTATCTCTCGCTGCGGAGCCGGATTCATGAGCTCGCGCTCGACGAGCGGGGACGTACGCTGCCGCTGACCGAGCTCGGGGACCTCGGCCCGATTCGGGCGGAGGTCGCGGGCATTTGGCACGAGGTCTTCGCGCACGCCTGAGCCGGCCGCTCCCGCTCGTTTCGGCGCCTCGGCGGCCGGAATTCATGAACGATCGTCTCGGGCGGGTATAATCGCCGCCACTCACCGAAGGAGATCGTATCCGTGCGCGAACGCCAGGGCGCCGCGAGCCAGCAATTGAAGACGGCCAACTCGGAGCGGGTCTATACGGTCACCCCCGCCGATCTGCCGCTGCATTGCCCCTTGCCCGAAATGTACCTGTGGAACTCACATCCGAAGGTTTATCTGCCGATCGAGGCGACGGGCGAGGCCAAGTGCCCTTATTGCTCCGCGAGCTACAGGCTCGTGCGCGAAGGGGCCGAGACTTAGGCGCAGCCGCCGTGGAGCGGGCTCGGCGCCGCGCAGCGCCCTCGGACCGGTCGAGGGCCCCAGCAGGCCGCTACTCGGGAGGCCAGCGATGATCATCGTGACGGGCGGTGCCGGATTCATCGGCAGCAACGTCGTGCGCGCGCTCTCGCAGCGCGCCGAGCGCGACATCGTCGTCGTCGACGACCTGACGGACGGCCGCAAGTTCTCGAACCTCCTCGGCAGCGGGGTCGCCGACTACTGGGACAAAGACGAGCTGTTCGCGCGGCTCGCGCGCGCGGAACGTCCGCGCGCGATTCTGCATCAAGGCGCATGCGCCGTGACGACCGAGTGGGACGGGCGCTACATGATGGCCGTGAACTATCGCTACTCGGTCGATCTGCTCGAATACTGCGTCACGGAGCGCGTCCCACTCGTCTACGCATCCTCGGCGGCCGTGTACGGCCGCAGCCGGGTCTGCCGCGAAGCCGATGCCGCCGCCGAGAAGCCCCTCAACGTCTACGGCTACTCGAAGCTGCTGTTCGACGACTACGTGCGCCGGCGTCTACCCGCCCTCGAGAGCCAGGTCGTCGGCCTGCGTTACTTCAACGTCTACGGTCCGGGCGAGGCCCACAAGGGCTCGATGGCGAGCGTCGCGTACCAGCTGCACAAACAGATCGAGACGGACGGCGAGGCGCGTCTCTTCGAAGGCTCCGAGGGCTTCGGCCCCGGCGAGCAGCGGCGCGACTTCATCCACGTCGACGACGTCGCGGCCGTCAATCTCTGGTTCCTCGATCATCCGGAGGTCAGCGGCGTCTTCAACGTCGGCACGGGCCGCAGCGCGACGTTCAACGAGCTCGCGGGCGCCGTGATCCGCTGGCACGGGCGCGGCGAGGTCCGCTACATTCCGTTTCCGCCGCAGCTCGCGCCGCGCTACCAGAGCTTCACCGAGGCGGACATCGGCGCGCTGCGCGCGGCCGGCTGCGATCTCGAGTTCGCCGGCGTAGACGCCGGCGTGGCGGCTTACCTGGACGCGATCGGCCGCGAAGCGTGAGCTCGGGAGCCCGGATCCTCGTGGTCGGCCCGTCCTGGGTCGGCGACATGGTCATGGCGCAGTCGCTGTACAAGCTGTTGCGCGCGCGCGGCGGCGAGATCGACGTCGTCGCGCCGAGCTGGTCGGCGCCGCTGCTCGCGCGCATGCCCGAGGTCGCGCGCGCGATCGAGCTTCCCGTCGGGCATGGCGAGCTCGGTCTCGGCCGGCGCTGGCGGCTCGGTCGCTCGCTGCGGAAGGAACGCTACGCACGCGCCATCGTGCTGCCGCGGTCGTTCAAGGCTGCGCTCCTGCCGTTCTTTGCGCGGATTCCGCGGCGCACGGGTTTTCTCGGCGAGTCACGCTACGGTCTGGTCAACGACCTTCGCCAGTTCGACACCCGCCTGCTCGACCAGACCGTCAAGCGTTTCGTCGCGCTCGGCCTCGAGCCCGGCGAAGGCCTTCCGCCCGTCGAGCCGCCGCGGCTCGCCGCCGACCTCGATGCGGCGCGCGCTGCGGCCGCGCGTCTCGGCCTCGCGCTCGACGCGCCTGCCGTCGCCCTCATGCCGGGCGCCGAGTATGGGGTTGCGAAGCAGTGGCCCGTCGAGCGCTATGCCGATCTCGCGGGGCGGCTCGCGCGCGACGGCCGGCAAGTCTTCGTCCTCGGCTCGCCCAAGGAGCGGCCCCTCGGCGAGCGCATCGCGGCGGCCGACGCGACGGGGCGAGTTCACAACCTCTGCGGAGCGACGCGGCTCGACGAGGCCGTCGATCTGCTCGCCGCCGCCGAGGCGGCCGTGACGAACGATTCGGGGCTCATGCACGTCGCCGCCGGCGTCGGCACGCACGTCGTCGCGATCTACGGCTCGTCGAGCCCTGCGTTCACGCCGGCCCTGACCGAGCACAAGACCGTGCTCTACAAGGCGCTCGAGTGCAGCCCCTGCTTCGCGCGCACTTGCCGCTACTCGCATCTTCGG
The DNA here is from genome assembly GCA_963702105.1 of uncultured Gammaproteobacteria bacterium. Taxonomy (GTDB): domain Bacteria; phylum Pseudomonadota; class Gammaproteobacteria; order Steroidobacterales; family Rariloculaceae; genus ZC4RG20. Next base: position 4,518,883 of record OY969712.1, on the reverse strand, counting down.
TGTCTGCGCGAGATCGGCGTCGACGCGGTCTACGGCGCGGTCGCCACGGCGCTCGAGCGGGGCGCCCGGAGGCCGGCATGCTGATCGAGGCGCGCGTCGCGGAATTCGGGCCGGCCGTCGTGCTCTACGATGCGGCCGCCGCCGCCGATGCGCCCGTGCCGGTCGAGCGCTGGTTCGATCCGGCCTATTGGGTCGAGGCCGGTACGCGGCTCGGCGAGACGACGGGGCGCGGGGCCATCATGGTGCTCGATCACGGTACGGAGAAATGGGTCGTCCGCCACTACAACCGGGGCGGCTTCGTCGCCTATTTTGTCGAAGACCACTACCTCTGGACCGGCCTCGAGCGCAGCCGGCCCTTCCGCGAATGGCGGCTGCTCGCGAGGCTGCGGCGGCTCGGTCTGCCCGTTCCTCGGCCCGTCGCGGCGCGGGTCGTGCGCACGGGGCCTCTCTACCGGGCCGACATCGTCACGGCCTATCTGCCCGACACGCGGCCGCTCTCTGCGCACCTCGACGAGGGCGGGCCGCCGCCCGAGCGCTGGGCGGCAATCGGCCGCATGGTCAGGGCCTTTCACGACGCGGGCGTCGATCACCCCGATCTGACTGCGCACAACATCCTGCTCGGAGCGTCCGGCGAGACCTACCTCGTAGACTTCGACAACGCGCGCGTGAGGCCGCAGGGTTCATGGCACCGGGCCGGTCTCGCGCGCCTGCAGCGCTCGCTGCGCAAAGTCGCGCTCGAGACCGGGACGCGCTTCGACCCCGCGGCTTGGCAGCGGCTCGAGGCGGCCTATGCGGAGGGCGCGCCCGCGGCCGCCGCCGAAGCCGCCGAGCGTTGAAGCCGGCGAGCGTTGAAGCCGCCGGGTCGGCCGGGGCTCACGCCGTGCTGCGCGTTCTGACGGCGTCCCGAATCTCGGTCAGCAGCTTGACTTCCGCCGACGGCGGGGGCGGCGCGTCCACCTTGGCTTCTTCCTTGCGCTTGATCCGGTTCATGCCGCGCACGAGCATGAAGATCACGAAGGCGACGATGACGAAATCGAGCACCGTGTTGATGAACACGCCGTAACGGACCACGGGCGCCCCCGCGCCTTCGGCGGCCGCGAGCGAGTCGTAATGCACGCCGTTGAGCGCGAAAAACAGGCTGCCGAAGTCCACGCGGCCGAGCAGCAGGCCGATGGGCGGCATGATGACGTTGCTGACGAGCGAGGTCACGATCTTGCCGAACGCGGCGCCGATGATGATGCCGACGGCCATGTCGAGCACGTTGCCGCGCATGGCGAATTCTTTGAATTCCTTGAGCACGTTCTTCTCCCGAGGCCAGCAGGCCGATGAAAAAGTCTGTCGTGGATGAGATGCAAGGCGAAAATCCGCTCGAAAGCGCAGCGTACACGGGAGTACGTGAGCATTTCGAGCGGATTTTCGACGCAGCAGGGCACCGCCACGGGCTTTTCGTCGGCCTGCTGCGCGTGGATGGCGGGGCGGGCCGGCCATGAGCGGCGCCCCCCGAGGAGCGGCGGCCGAGCCGTGCCTGCGACTCAGGAGTAGAGGTCCGGCAACGGCGCGGGCCGTCCCTTGAACTTTTTGTAGGCCCACAGGTACTGCTCCGGCGCGAGCCGAATGTAGTCCTCGAGCGTGTTGACCCAGCGTCTCGTCGCGGCGACGGGATCGTGCTGGCCGCCCTCGAGCGGCGGCATGATCGTCACGACGTAGCCGGCCGCATCGGGCAGCCGGCGGAACATGTAAGGGAGCACGGCCGCGCCGCTGAGCTGCGCGAGCTTGGAGGTCGCGATATTGGTCATCGCGGGCTCGCCGAAGAAAGGCAGGAGCGCGCTTTGGTTGCCGACGTGCGTCTGATCCGGCATGTAGGCGACGACACCGTTGGCCTTGAGCCGGCGCAGCAGGGTGCGGACGTTGTCGCGCGGGATCTGCTCGTTCGCAAAACGGCTGCGGCCGCGCCTGATCAATACGTCCATCATCGCGTTGCGCTGCGGACGGTACATGCAGCTGATGCCCGGACACAGCTCTTCGAGGATTGCGAAGCCGGTCTCGAGGGAGGTGAAGTGGGCGCTCAGGATGATGACGCCGCGGCCGCTCGCGATGGCGCGCTCGAGGTGCTCGCGGCCCTCGACTCGCACGAGGCGGCGGAGGCGCTCGATCGGGCTGTACCAGCCGATCGCCATCTCGACCAGCGAGAGACCGATCGATTCGAAGTGGCGCCGCGCGAGCGCTTCGCGCTCGGCGGCCGAGAGCTCCGGAAAGCAGGCGGCCAGGTTGCGCTCGACGATGCGCCGCCGGCGCCGCGACAGCAGCGGCAGCGCCTTGCCGAGCAGCCGGCCGACGGCGAGCTGTCGGCGGAACGGCAGCTTCGCGAGCCCGCGGAGACAGAGATAGAACACCCACGTGGCCCAATAGCGCGGCGCCCAAAAGCGCGCGAGCGAAAGGTCGGCGGCCGGCGGGGCGCGGCGCTGCGGCCCGCTCACGTCGGGCCTCGCGAGGCCGCGTAGACGTCCGGGAACGGCGCCGGGCGTCCCTTGAACCGCTTGTGGACCCAGAAGTACTGGTCCGGGCACAGCCGGATGTAATCCTCGAGTCGGCGCGTGAGCCGCGCGACGTCGGCGACCGGGTCCTCGCTGGGAAAGCCTTCGAGCGGCGGCCCGATCTCGGCGACGTACCCCGAGTCGTCGGCCTCGCGACGCAGAAAAAACGTGAGCACGGTGGCGCCGCTCGCCTTCGCGAGGCGCCAGATGGCCGTGTTCGTCATGGCGGGTTCCCCGAAGAACGGGATCAGCTCGGCGCCCTTGCGGTCGTAGCTCTGGTCCGAGGCATACCAAACGACGGCGTTGCGCTTGAGGTTGCGGAAGATCGCGCGCACGTTGTCCTTGTCGATGAGCTCGTCGGCGTTCCGGGCCCGGCCGCGATTCATGATGCGCGTCATCGTCGGGTTCTTTTGTGCTTTGTACATTCCCGTGAACCGCGGGCACAAGGCGCGCAGGGCCGGAAAGCAGAACTCCATGGGCGTGAAATGCGCAGAAAACAGAACCACCCCCTTGCCGCGCGCGAGGCCGGCCTCGAGGTGCTCGCGTCCTTCGATGCGCACGACCCGGCGAATCGTCTCGACGTCGCCGAACCACCCCATGGCGGTCTCGACGATCGACGCCCCGAGGGACTCGAAGTGCCGGTCGACGAGCGCTTCGCGCTCGTCCGCCGAGAGCTCCGGGAAGCAAAGCTCGAGGTTGCGTAGCGCGACGCGGCGGCGGCTCATGAGCAGCCTTCTTCCCGCGGCGCCGAGCCGCTTGCCGAGCCGAAGCTGGGTGCGCAGCGGGAGCCGCACGACGAGGCGCATGACCAAGTGCGTCGTCAGTACGATTGCGCGGCGGAGCCCCGCATATCTGAAATTTACGGCGGCGGCCTGTTGGGCCATCGGCGATCCGTGGTCGGGCACGACGCCGTGGATTCTAGCAGGCCCGCGAGGTTGCGCCGCGCGCTTGAATTTCGGGCCGGCGGCCCCCAATTCGGCGGGCATGCGCGACGTTGTATTCGACCTCGGCGGCGTGCTCGTCGATTGGGACCCGCGCTATCTGCTGCGGGACGGCCTGAGCGGCGAGCCGGCGGCCGTCGAGACTTTCCTCGCCACGGTGTGTACCCCGGAATGGCACGCCCGCCTCGACGCGGGAGGCTCGTTCGCGGCCCTGACCCGCGAGCTCGCCGAGCGGCACCCGGAGCATGCGCCCTGGATCGAGAGCTACACGGCCGGGTGGGAGCGCATGTTCGCCGGCGAGCTTCCCGAAACGGTGCGGCACATGCGCGGTCTTCGCGCTCGGGGCTACCGGGTGCACGCGCTCTCGAACTACCCGGGCGAGCGGATCCGGTTCCTGTACCGGCGCTTCCCGTTCATGGCGGAGTTCGATACCGTGGTCCTCTCGGGACTCGTCCGGGCCGTCAAGCCCGACCGGCCGATCTTCGACTACCTGCTCGAGCGAATCGGGCGCCGCGAGTGCGTCTTCATCGACGACCGGGAGGAGAACGTTGCCGCCGCGAGGCGCTGCGGTCTGGCCGCCGTGCACTTCGTGCGGGGCGGCCTCGGCCTCGAGCGGCTCGAGCAGGTGCTCGCGGCCGCGCGGCCGGTACCGACGCCGGCGGGCGACCAGGCGAACGGAGTGCGTTGAAATCCGCGAAGTGATTGCATTAGAGTCTTCGGCCGATGACAGGGTCCCGCCTAAGAATTCTGCTGGCCGCGGTGGTGCTTTTCTTCGCGGCCCGCGTGCCGCCGGCGTCCGCCCAGAACCGCCTGCCGGTCCATCACGAGCTCGCCGACTCGGTGCTCGTCGTCAAATCCAAGCGCAAGCTCTACCTGCTCAGGGCCGGCAAGATCCTGCGCGCGTTCGACATCTCCCTCGGCCTCGTCCCGAAAGGGCCGAAGCGCCGCGAAGGGGATTTCCGCACGCCCGAGGGACGGTATTACCTCGACTACCGCAACCCCGACAGCGATTACTTCCTTTCGATCGAGGTTTCCTATCCGAATGCGCAGGACAAGGCGCGGGCGAAGGCCGCCGGCGTGGACCCCGGCGGGCAGATCATGATTCACGGTCAGCCCAACCATCCGCACGGGGGCAGCTACAAGGGGTGGGACTGGACGGACGGCTGCATCGCCGTATCGAACTCGGACATGGTCGACATCTGGCTCATGACCACCGAGTCGACGCCCATCGAAATTCGGCCCTAGTGCCGCCCTTTTTTCGCCCAGGCCAATCCACCGGAGGTTGAGGCATGGATGCGCTCATCGCGCCGGAAGGCAGTCTCGAGATCCTTTCCCGTTCCGAGGTGCACCAGCTGCGCGGCGCCGGCGGCGGCGGCTTGTACGAGCTGTGGCGCCAGTGCTCGCTGGCCGTGCTGAACTCCGGCGCCGAAGAGGACGACGTGCGCAAGATCTTGCGCCGGAACGAAAACTTCAGGATCAGCATCGTCCAGCACGAGGGCGGCGTCGCCTTGGAGGTCGAGAACGCGCCGGAGGCGGCATTCGTGGACGGGCGCATGATTCGCGGGATCCGCGAGCATCTGTTCGCCGTGCTGCGGGACCTGCTCTATGCGCACGAAGACGTCGTGCACAGCGACCGCTTCGACCTCGGGAGCTCGCGCGGGATCACGGATGCGGTGTTCCACATCCTGCGGAATGCGCGCGTGCTTTCGCCCAACGTCGATCCGCGTCTCGTGGTGTGCTGGGGCGGCCACGCCATCAGCCGCACCGAGTACGACTATTCGAAGACCGTGGGCTATCAGCTCGGGCTGCGCGGCCTCGACGTGTGCACGGGTTGCGGGGCGGGCGCGATGAAGGGGCCCATGAAGGGTGCGAGCGTCGGACACGCGAAGCAGCGCATGCGCACGGGACGCTACCTCGGGCTCACCGAGCCGACGATCATCGCGGCCGAGTCGCCGAACCCGATCTGCAACGAGCTCGTGATCCTGCCCGACATGGAAAAGCGCCTCGAGGCGTTCGTGCGCCTCGCGCACGCCATCGTCGTCTTTCCGGGCGGGGTCGGGACAGCCGAGGAAATCCTCTACCTGCTCGGCATCCTGCTCGACGCAGATAACCGCCAGATCGCTCTGCCGCTCGTGTTCGCCGGCCCGCGCAGCAGCGCGGCCTACTTCGAGCGCCTGCATGCGTTCGTGGGCCGCACGCTCGGTCCGGCGGCGCAGTCGCGCTATCGGATCATTCTCGGCGAGCCCGAGAGCGTCGCGCGCGAAATCGCGGCGGGTCTCGAGACCGTGCGGCGGGCGCGGGCGGCGACCGACGACGCGAATTTCTTCAATTGGCAGCTCAAGGTCGGGCTCGAGTTTCAGAAGCCGTTCGAGGCCACGCACGACTCGATGGCCGCGCTCCAGCTCGACCGTAACCAGGATCTGGGCAGCCTCGCCATCAATCTGAGGCGGGCGTTCTCGGGAATCGTCGCGGGGAACGTGCGCGAGGCCGGGATACGGCTCGTCGAGCAGCACGGGCCCTTCGAGCTTCGCGGCGAGCGCAGCATCACGAGCGCGCTCGATCAGCTGCTCAACGATTTCGTCGCACAGGGCCGCATGCGGCTCACGGATCCGGCCGAATACGTGCCCTGCTACCGCGTCGTCGCGTAGCCGCCTGTCGAAACCAGGTGTGATCTCCCGCCGCCTCGCCACGATCGCCTGAGTCCGAAGGGCTGCCGGTGCGCCATTACGTTAAGCCATGCGCAATGCTTTGAAAAACAACAAAAAAACGGCGGTTCGTTTGTGACCTAGTTCCTGGGAATCGCGGCCCCCGGCCGGTATGGTGCGCGGCAGTTGCCAAGAGCACGGTGCCGCAGCCCATGAGCGAGCAGAAGTCCCACGAGTTCCGTCCGCCCCTCTATCACCGCCGCGAAGGCGAGGCGGGCGGCGCGAGCCGCAAAGCCGAGGGCACCGAGCGCCGGGCGCCGGACCCGGCGTCCAGCGAGAAGCAGGGCTGGGAGGCGTACCGCAAGTGGCTTTCGCGTGTCGGCGCCAAGCCCGCGTCGGAGCGCACGCGCGTCGACCAATCCATCTACAGCTGGAAGGGCTACCAGAACTGGGCGGACAAGGTCCGCGAGGCGTGGAAAGTCGAGGAGAACTGAGCGCCTCGGCTCGCGCATTCGGGGCGCCGCCGCTCAATCCCCCCGCGTTTCGGCCGTCAGCGGCCCTTCGTCGGCCGTCACCGCCTCGGGTCCGGGGGCTATCGCCGGTCCGTCCTCCCGCGCCATAGGCCGTGCCGACCGCTGGCGGGGCGCGTCCGGATCGATCTCCTTGCGCCGGCGCAGCCATTCGAGCAGCCGGTCCCATTCCTCAACGTCCTGCGCGGCCTGCCACTGGGGCATCTCGTAGACGCCTATACCGCACTCGGCCGCGCGCACGTAATTCTGCGCATCTCGAAACGTCGCGACGAGCGGGATGTCGAGGCTCTCGAGAAATCGCATGAGCGATTGCGAGACCAGCGTGTTGCGCTTGACGCGGTTCGCGACGATGCCGAGCCGCCCCTCCGAACGCCTCACCTTGGCGACGAGCAGCAGGTCTGCGATGCACTTCGCCGTGGCGTGGATGTCGATCTCCGACGGCATGACCGGGACGAGAATCGCGCTCGCGCCGCGCGTGAGCTCGGGCAGGGACTGCGCGGCGATGCCCGCAGGCGTGTCGACGACGAGATGCTCGCATTCGGGTGGAACGCGCAATTGCCACGTGCGCGTGACCGAGCTCGAGCGCTCGAAGGCGACGATGCCGTGTACGCGCGGCCGCTCCTCGGAGCGCTTGCGCAGCCACCGGGCGCTCGAGCCTTGCGCATCGCAGTCCATGAGCGCGGCATGCGCGCCTCTGGCCGCAAAGCAGGCGGCTAAATTCGTCGCGACGGTCGTCTTTCCGGAACCGCCCTTCGAGTTCAGAACGACGATCTTCTGCATCCAGCAGGGCTTAAATTTGCGGCGCTATCAACTGCATCAGCACAATCGTTACAATAAGTTAAACTAACCGGCAGCGCTACCTCCTTGCGTTCGTGAGAGTTCCCTCACAGCGTTACGGCGCATATGGAACTAGCATTGGCGGCGACTCTCGAAGCTGAGAATCCTGAGCAATGGATGCACGAGACAACGGCGAAAACAATCCCTTCGACAACACGATTTATTGTCTCGAATGGATTGCCTGTGCCATGGATGCGGCCCGTCGCCATAAAGAGCAGCAGTCGCCCGAGTCGAAGAGCGAGGCGACGCCGGTCCCGATGACCGACCTTTCCGAATAGACCCGCCTCGCCCGCCGCCATGGAAGTCGTCCTGCAGTGGCTAGACGAGCTCGACGACCTCGTCTACGTTTGCGCCCTCGCCTCGGAACGAGCGCGGCGCGCGATTCTGATCCTGGGTCTCACGGCGGCGGCAACGTCCGTCGCGGCCGAGGCCGTCACCGCCTGGTTCGTGCTCGTCGCCGTTGCGCTCGGCAGCGTCGGCGTCTGGGGGGCGAGCGCAGCGGCGGCGCTCGGCGCTCGCGAGCTCGCACGCAGTTCCGCTTGAAAAATCCTGCTCCGACCCTATCGTAATCGCTTTCCAAGCGACGACAGGGCCATGACGATGGAAGCCCCGGGACCGACCACCCACGGATTTCAGGCCGAGGTGAAGCAGTTGCTTCACCTCATGATTCATTCGCTGTACAGCAACCGCGAGATCTTCCTGCGCGAGCTCATCTCGAACGCCTCGGACGCCAACGACAAGCTGCGGTTCGAGGCGCTCGCGAATCCGGCGCTGCTCGAAGGCGGGGCGGAGCTCGCGATCACGATCGAGGTCGATGCCGACAAGCGCGAGCTCGCCGTCACGGACAACGGCATCGGCATGAGCCGCGAGGAGATCGCCTCGCATCTCGGCACGATCGCTCACTCGGGCACCGCGCGCTTTCTCGAGCAGCTCAGCGGCGACCAGAAGCAGGATGCCCAGCTCATCGGCCAGTTCGGCGTCGGGTTCTACTCGGTCTTCATCGTCGCCGGCGAGGTCGAGGTCACGAGCCGCAGGGCCGGCCTGCCGCCCGAGCAGGCCGTGCGCTGGGTCTCGGACGGCCGCGGCGAGTACACGGTCGAGACCTGCGCCCGCGCAGAGCGCGGCACGACCGTGCGGCTCAAGCTGCGGGAGGACGCGGCCGAGTTCTGCGAGCCGTACCGGATCGAGGCGCTGGTGCGCAAGTACTCCGATCACATCGGTTTTCCGGTCCGCCTGCGCAAGGCCGCCGACGCGGGCGGCGCCGCGGGCGAGCCGGTGAATCGCGCCAAGGCCCTGTGGACGCGCCCGCGCGGCGAGATCGAGGATCGGGAGTATCTCGAGTTTTACCGGCACATCGCCCACGATCCGGCCGAGCCGCTCGCCTGGACTCACAACCGCGTCGAGGGCAAGCGCGAGTTCACGTCGCTGCTCTACGTCCCTTCGTCGGCGCCGTTCGACCTGTGGAACCGGGAGGCGCCTCGCGGCGTCAAGCTCTACGTCCGGCGCGTGTTCATCACCGATGCGGCCGGGGACTTTCTGCCGCTCTATCTACGCTTCGTCCGCGGCATCGTCGATGCGGCCGATCTGCCGCTCAACGTCTCCCGCGAAATGCTCCAGCAGGACCCGAACGTCTCGGCCATTCGCGCCGCGCTGACCAAGCGCGTGCTCGACGTGCTCGACCGTCTCGCGAAGGACGAGCCGGAGAAGTACGCGACGTTCTGGAGCGAATTCGGGGAGGTCTTCAAGGAAGGCCTCGCGGAGGACCCCGGCAACCGCGAGCGCATCGCGGAGCTGCTGCGCTTCAGCTCCACGCGCTCTGCCGGCGACGCCGAGGACCGCAGCCTGGCTGCCTATCTCGCGGGGGCCAAGCCCGAGCAAGAGGCGATCTACTTCCTGCGCGCCGATTCCCTCGGCACCGCCCGTTCGAGCCCCCACCTCGAGGTCTTCAAGGACCGCGACATCGAGGTGCTGCTGCTGACCGGGCGGCTCGACGAGTGGCTCATTCAGCACCTCGACGACTACCAGGGGAAGCCGTTCAAGGACGTCGCGCGCGGCGAGCTCGATCTCGGCAAGCTCGGCGCCGAGCCCAAGGTGGCCGCCGAGCTCGGCAAGGAAGAGCGAGACGTGCTGAAACGCGTCAAGCGCGCGTTGCGCGACCGCGTGGACGAGGTCCGGTTCAGCTCTCGGCTCAGCGAGTCGGCGGCCTGCCTCGTTATCGGCGAACAAAACGTCGGCTACCAGATGCGCGAGTTGCTCAAGGTCGCGGGCCACGAGGCACCGGAGACGCGGCCGAGCCTCGAGCTCAATCCGCGCCACCCGCTCGTCAGGCAATTGGGGCGCGAGCGCGAGGAGGCCCGGTTCGAACGGCTCGCGCAGGTGCTGTTCGATCAGGCCGCGCTCGCGGAGGGGCGGCAGCTCGCCGACCCGGCCGCATTCGTCAAGCGTCTCAACGAGCTGCTCGTCGGGCTCGACCCGGGGCCGCCTGCGGAAAGCTGAGGCGGGCGGGTCGGCCCCGCCGGGCGGACGGCGCCGCGGCGACCGTACTCGACTCGGCGAGCGGGGCCATGCCGTTTGGGCCGGGCTTGCGCTACCATCTATTTCGATGCGGCGCGCCGATGAGTTCGATGCCGCGCACCGATGAAGCAGAGGAGGCGAGGCGTGAAGGACAGGAAGAACGCGTCCGATGAGGATCTCGCCCGGCGCCTGACGCCGGAGCAATATCACGTGACCCAGGAGGCGGGCACGGAGCGGCCGTTCAGCGGGCGGTATTACGCGAACAAGGCCCCCGGCGAATACCTGTGCGTAGTCTGCGGCGAGCGGCTGTTCCGTTCGGGCGAGAAGTACGATTCCGGCACGGGCTGGCCGAGCTTCTACGAGCCCGCCGCGGCCGAGGCCGTCGAGACGCACCAGGACCTGAGTCTCGGCCAGGTGCGCGAAGAAGTCCGCTGCTCGAACTGCGGCGCGCATCTCGGCCATGTCTTCCCGGACGGCCCGCAGCCGACGGGGCTGCGTTACTGCATCAACTCCGCGGCCCTGGACTTCAAGGCCGCGCAGGGAGACGACTAGCGGCGCACGAACGGCGGCGCAACATTCGCGGCGCACCACGGACGGCCCGGTTCTTGCACGCACGGGACGTGCCGGTTGTCCGCCCGCGCCGCCATCAGACCGGAGTTTCGCTATGACGACCAGAGAAGCCGACGGCCTCGAGAAGGAAGTCGAATCCGAGAAGTCACTCGTCCTGACGGCCTACGTGCTGCATCTGGCCGGGAGCGTCGCGGCCGTTCCGAGCATCGTCGGAGTCGTGTTCAACTACCTGAAGCGGGCCGAGGCGGGCGAGAATTTCGCCACGCACCACAACTGGATGATCCGCACGTTCTGGTGGGCGCTGCTCTGGATCTCGATCGGCTGGGTAACGCGGCCCCTGGGCTGGGCCGTGCTGGCCCTGACCTGGGTCTGGTTCGTCTATCGGCAGTTCTTCGGCCTCGTCCGCCTCGCCAACGGCGATTCGATGGCCGGGTCCCTGGGCCACTCGATGGCGTGAGCCGCGCCGCGCAAGACGCCTTCGAGACGCCGTGATGCGCAGAAGTGCCCGGCCCCAAAGCATAGAGGTCGCGGGGCCGGCCGGTCCGCTCGAGACGCTCGTCGAGACGCCGCCCGAGGCCGCCCCCGCGGTCGCCGTCGTCTGTCATCCGCATCCGCTGCACGGCGGCAGCCTCGAGAACAAGGTCGTCCACACGCTCGCCAGAAGCTTTCGGGATCTCGGGGCGGCCAGCGTCAGGTTCAACTTTCGGGGGGTGGGCGGCTCCGCGGGCACGTACGGCGAAGGCGTCGGCGAGCTGGCCGACGCCCTGGCGGTCGTCGACTGGGTGCGCCGGGAGCGTCCCGAGGCGGCCCTTTATCTCGCGGGCTTCTCGTTCGGCGCGGCCGTCGCGCTCGAGGCGGCGGCGCGCGCCGGTGCGCTGGGGCTCGTCACGGTGGCGCTGCCTGTGGCCCGAGTCGCCGCCGACTTCCGTGCGCCCGGCTGCCCCTGGCTCGCCGTGCTCGCCGAGCAGGACGAGCTGGTCAACCTTGCGGAGGCCGAGCGATGGTTCGCGCTGCAGGAGCCTGCGGCCGAGCTCGCCGTCGTCCCGGGCGCAACGCATTTTTTCCACGGCAAGCTCACCGAGCTCGCCGAGCGCGTCAAGGGCTTCTTCGCGGCCGATTTCCCGGCGCGCGGGTCGGCCGGAGCGCCGGGATTTTCGGCGGGAGGCCGCGCATGTTGAGGGGGCTTGCGGACATGTTCGAACGAGCGTTCGGGGATGCCGGCACCTCGCCGACGGCGCCCGAGGCGCGCCGCCATGCCGTTCGCGTCGCCACGGCGCTGCTGCTCGTCGAGGTCGCGCGGGCGGACTTCTCCGAAGATCTCGTCGAGGACGAGAAGGCGCTCGAGCTCCTCAGGGAGTTCTTCCACCTCTCCGGGGACGAGGCCGAGATGCTCGTCGCGGAAGCCAAGAGCGAGGCCGACAAGGCGGCTTCCCTGCAGTCGTTTACGCGCCGGCTGCACGAGCGGCTCAGCGTCGAGGAAAAGCACGGCGTCGTCGAGATGCTCTGGAAGGTGGCGATGGCCGACGATCATCTCGACAAGTACGAGGATCACCTTGTACGCAAAATCGCGGACCTGCTGTATGTCTCGCACAGCGATCTGATCCGCATCCGCAATCGCGTCGCGGATCCGAGCTCGGGCTGAAGCGCCGCCGGACGCGCGGGCCGCCCCGGCGGGGGCCGGTGCGGGCGGCCTTTGCCGCGCCCGGTTCAGTCAGCGAAGAACTGCTTCCTGAAGCGCACGGAGAGCGGGCTCTTCTTCTCGGACGGCGTCACGTCCACTTTGAATACCAGCGTCTCTCCATCGGTGACGGGCGTCTCGCCGATGTAGTAGACGGCCGTGCCGTCCTTGATTTCGCGCATGCTGAGGACCTTGAGCTGGCCCGTGAGGTTCGTCGCCGAGGCGGCCACCGCGCCCGTGACGGCCGAGCCCATGCGGTCGCCGGGCTTGTCCTTGTGCAGGATGCTGACGTTCAGCATTGCCCGGTTCTGGCTCCTGACGATGCCGTACTGCCGCGCGATCTCGGGCGTCAGCTGATCGGTCTTCAGGGCATTGAAGTGGAGGACGTAGTCGCCGAAGTCCTTGGCGCTTTCGGTGCCCGGGAGGATGGCCGCATCGGCCTGCTGCTCGTCCGCAGCCACGGGCCGCCCGGGGTGGTCGCAGGCCGACAGGAGGGCGAGCGAACCGAGCAGAGGAAGCAATCTCAGGTGATGTTCCATGACGGTCTCCCCGAAGTCGCGTCCCCAATATAAACGATTTGGCGCGGGCCCGTCATGAGCCCCGCTCGCCTAGCGCAGCAGGCCGGGGAGCGGCAGCGCGATGCGCAAGGCCTGAATGACGATGAGCACGATGAGCGGAGAGAGATCGAGCCCGCCAATCGTCGGCAGGACCCGGCGCGCAGGCCGCAGCACGGGCGCGACGAGATCGTCGAGCAGCGCGGCGATCGGGCTGTAGTCGGCCTGCGCGACCCAGCTCAGGAGGGCATAGACGATGATCGCGATCGTGTAGAACCAAAGGGTCAGGTTGACGAGCCGCAGGACCACGAGCAGGACGAAATAGCCGCCCGGAAAGCCGATGCCCGAGACGGCGAGCAGCAGCCAGGTCGCGAGGGCCTCGAGTGCCGCGAGCACGATGAGCGTCGGCGCGTCCACCGAGCGAACGCTCGGCAGGAAGCGTCGGGCGGGCCGCACGAGCGGGTTCGTGACACGGACGACGAACTGCGCGAGAGGGTTGTAGAAATCCGCCCGCGCCCACTGCATGAGAAAGCGCAGCAGATAGGTGAGCAGGTAGAGGTCGGTAAACGTCTTGATGAGAAACAGAACAGCGGTCATGGGGATCGAATCCAGAAGGTTGGAGGCAAGATAACAAAAAAAAGGGGTCAGAGCCCTTTTTCGGGTCGGCGCGAGAGCCCCCGTCGGCTCAGTCGAAAAAGGGCTCCGACCCCTTTTTCTGGGCCCGAGTGCCGAAGATGGCCGAACCGATCCGCACGCAGTTCGAGCCGTGCTCGATCGCGAGCGCGAAATCCTCCGACATGCCCATCGAGAGCGTGTCGGCCCCGAAGCCGGCGGCGCGCAGGCGCGTGGCGAGCTCACGCAGTTCGTCGAACAGCGCTCCGGCCGCAGGCTCGGCGAGGCCCGCGGGCGCGATGGTCATGAGGCCGCGCAGGCGCAGGCGCGAGAGCGGCCGCAGCGCCTCGGCGAGCGCCATGGCCTCCTCCGGCCCGACTCCGCCCTTCTGCGCTTCGCCGGCCAGGCTCACCTGAATCAGCACCTGGAGCGGCGCGGCGTGAAACGGCCGCTGTGCGTCGAGGCGCACCGCGGTGCGCTCCCGGTCGAGCGTGTGGACCCACTGGAAGCGTTCGGCGACCGCCCGCGTCTTGTTGCCCTGCAGGCGGCCGATGAAATGCCATACGATATCGGGCTCCGCGACCTTCTCGATCTTGGGCAGGGCTTCCTGCACGTAGCTTTCGCCGAAATGACGCTGTCCGGCCGCATACGCTTCTCGGACCGCATCGGCCGAATGGCCTTTACTGACGGCGACGAGGATGACGTCGTCGGGCCTTCTCGATGCGCGTACGAGCGCGTTTCGGACGTCGCTCGAGACGCGCGCCAAACGGTCCGTGATGCCAGTCACGCTTTGTCGTGGCCCTTAGCTATACTATCCAAGTCCGTCGCAGGCCCTCGCTCCCGGGGGGGATTCGTGTTTCCGGAAGGTTAGGTATGGCCGCCGTAGATATTGCCCAACTGCTCGCATTCGCCGTCAAGAACAATGCGTCGGACCTGCATCTCTCCGCCGGCGTGCCGCCCATCATTCGCGTGGACGGAGACATCAAGCGAATCAACATGCCAGCACTGAAGCACAAGGAAGTGCACAGTATGGTATACGACATCATGAACGACAAACAGCGGAAGGATTTCGAGGAATTCCTGGAAACGGATTTCTCGTTCGAAATCCCGAAGCTCGCGCGCTTTCGCGTCAACGCGTTCAACCAGTCCCGCGGCTGTGCAGCGGTCTTCCGTACGATCCCTTCGGAGATCCTCACGCTCGACGATCTCGGCGCGCCGCGCATCTTCAAGGACATTGCCATGCACCCGCGCGGCCTCGTGCTCGTCACGGGGCCGACCGGCTCGGGTAAGTCTACGACGCTGGCCGCGATGGTGGACTACGTCAACGACAGCAAGCCCGATCACATCATCACGATCGAAGATCCGATCGAGTTCGTTCACGAGAGCAAGAAGTCGCTCATCAATCAGCGCGAGGTTCATCGCGATACGCTGGGGTTCAGCGAGGCGCTGCGCTCGGCGCTGCGCGAGGACCCGGACGTCATTCTCGTCGGCGAAATGCGCGACCTCGAGACGATCCGTCTCGCGCTGACGGCCGCCGAGACGGGCCATCTCGTGTTCGGTACACTGCACACGAGCTCGGCCGCGAAGACCATCGACCGCGTCGTCGACGTGTTTCCCGCGGCGGAAAAGGAGATGGTCCGCAGCATGCTCTCGGAGTCGCTGCGTGCCGTCATCTCGCAGACGCTGCTG
Source organism: uncultured Gammaproteobacteria bacterium (assembly GCA_963702105.1). Taxonomy (GTDB): domain Bacteria; phylum Pseudomonadota; class Gammaproteobacteria; order Steroidobacterales; family Rariloculaceae; genus ZC4RG20. Next base: position 4,503,779 of record OY969712.1, on the reverse strand, counting down.
AAGCGCATAGGCGGCGGCCGAATCGCCGCGCACGAGATCATGATCGGCACGCCCGCGATCAGGAACCTGATCCGCGAAGGCAAGATCGCGCAGATGTACTCCGCGATTCAGACCGGCCAGCAACAGGGCATGCAGACGCTCGACCAGAACCTTCAGGAGCTCATGACGAAGGGGCTCATCACGAAGGAAGAGGCCCGCTTCAAGGCGGTCATAAAAGAGAACTTTTGACAATGCGGTCCCTGCAACGTCGAGGCATCGTGGCCAGCGAGCCCCCAGGGCCGGGTTCACGGCCGATCCGCAAGTCACGATGCAAGGACAGCGCAGGAATTCCGGTCCTCAAAGGGGAGCGCGGCTGAGATGGAGCGCGACAAGGCAGTACAGCTGACGCAGAACTTGTTGCGCAAGATGGTCGAGAACAAGGGTTCGGACCTGTTCATCACGGCCGAGTTCCCGCCGGCCATCAAGATCGACGGGGAGATCAAACCGTTCGCCGACAAAGCGCTGACCCCGGCCCAGAGCTCGCTCATCGTTCGCTCCATCATGAACGACAAGCAGGCCAAGGAATTCGACGCGACGAAGGAGTGCAACTTCGCCATCGCGCCGCAGGGCATAGGCCGCTTTCGCGTCAGCGCGTTCGTCGCGCAGGGTCACGTCGGCGCCGTGATCCGCCAGATCGTGACCAAGATCCCGACCTTCGAGGACCTCGAGCTGCCGCAGCAGCTCAAGGAAGTGGCCATGACGAAGCGCGGGCTCTGCCTCGTCGTCGGCGGGACGGGCTCGGGCAAATCGACGACGCTCGCGGCCATGCTCGGTTACCGCAACGAGAAGAGCCACGGCCACATCATCACGATCGAGGACCCGGTCGAGTTCGTGCATCCTCACCGCGGCTGCGTCGTGACGCACCGCGAGGTCGGCGTGGACACCGAGAGCTGGCACCACGCCCTAAAGAATACGCTGCGCCAGGCCCCGGACGTCATCATGATCGGCGAGATCCGCGACCGCGAGACCATGGACTACGGCATCCAGTTCGCCGAGACGGGCCACCTGTGCGTGGCCACGCTGCACGCGAACAGCGCGAACCAGGCGCTCGACCGCATCATCAACTTCTTCCCCGAGGAGCGGCGCCAGCAGCTGCTCATGGATCTCTCGCTGAATATCACGGCGCTGATCTCGCAGCGCCTCGTCCCGCGGGAGAACGGCATGGGCCGCGTGGCCGCCATGGAAATCATGCTGGCCTCGCCGCTCATCAGCGACCTGATCTTCCGCGGCGAGGTCGCCGCAATCAAGGAGATCATGGCGAAGTCGACGCGCGTCGGCATGCAGACGTTCGACCAGGCGCTGTTCCAGCTCTACGAGGACGGCACGATTTCCTACGAAGACGCCATGCGGAACGCGGACTCGAAGAACGAGCTCAGGCTCAAGATCAAGCTCGAGAGCAAGCGTGAAGCGGGCGTCTCGTCCGAGCACTCGGAGAGCCTGCATCTGATCGAAGAGGAGCGCGCCGCCCGCTTCTGACGGTCCGCGCGCAGCGCCCGCCCATGAACGTCAAGCCGCTGTTCAAGCTCATGGTGGACAAGAGGGCGTCCGACCTCTTCTTCACGACCTATGCGCCCGTCATGATCAAGATCGACGGCAAGATCATGCCCGTGAACCAGATGGAGCTCACTCCGAAGATGGTCCGGCAGGCCGCGCTCGAGCTCATGAACGAGAGCCAGCTCGAGGCCTTCACGCGAGACCTCGAGATCGATTTCGCGGTCTCCGAGCCCGGCCTCGGCCGGTTCCGGGTCAACATCTTCAACCAACGCGGCAACGTCGCGATGGTGCTGCGTTTCATCACGCCGGAGCTGCCGAACCTCGCGGAGCTCGGTGTCCCTGCGACGCTCAAGGATCTCGTCATGCTGCGGCGCGGCCTGATCCTCATGGTCGGGGCCGCCGGCTCGGGCAAATCCACGACGCTCGCCGCCATGATCGACCACAGGAACCGCCACTCCGCGTCGCACATCGTCACGATCGAGGACCCCATCGAATTCCTTCATACGAACCAGAAGTCCATCGTGAACCAGCGCGAGATCGGCCTCGACACGCACTCCTACGCCCGCGCGCTGCGCAGCGCCATGCGCGAGGCGCCCGACGTAGTGCTGATCGGCGAGATCCGTGACCGCGAGACCATGCAGGCGGCCCTCGATCTCGCGGGCACGGGTCACCTCGCGATCGCGACGCTGCACGCGAACAACGCGCCGCAGACCCTGGACCGCATCATCAACATGTACCCGAACGACCAGCACAAGCAGGTCCTCATGGACCTCGCCCAATACGTGCGGGCCATCATCTCGCAGCGCCTCGTGCGCTCGAAGGAAGGCAAGCGCGTGGCGGCCGTGGAGGTGATGCTCAACACGCCGCACATTTCCGACATCATCCTCAAAGGCGACGTCGCCGGAGTCAAGGAAGCGTTCAACGAGACGCGCGACCCCGGCATGCAGACGTTCGACGAGGCGCTGTTCAAGCTGTACCGCGACGGCATCATCAGCATGGAAGAGGCGCTCGCCAACGCCGACTCGCGCAGTAACCTTGAGGCCAAGATCAACTTCGGTTGACGTGGTCTGGTTTGCGGGGAAGACGCTCCAGAAGGCGGGGGCGCGGCCCCGACATGCCGCTGGCGGGACACGCCCGTCCCTGGGCTCGGGTGCGCGCATCCCTGCGCGCACGGTCCCGCCAGCGGCATGTCGGACCCGCACCCCCGTTCAGCGTCTTACCGCAAGCGGTTCCGCTCGGGACTCCTTATTCGAAGAGGGCCGGGTAGACTTCGCGCGCCTCGAAGACCGGGCCGTCCACGCAGACGCGCTTCATGGCCGGCCCCGAAGCCGTCTGCACGAGCAGCGTGCACCCCGCGCACCCGCCCACGCCGCAGGCCATGAATTCCTCGACGGCGAGCTGACACGGCACGTCGAACTCGGCCGCGAGCCTTGCGGCGGCGTACAGCATGGGCTCTGGGCCGCAGGCCGCGAGCTGCACGCGGTCGCATCCCTCCGGGCCTTCCGCCTCGAGCCGTGCCCGGGCGAGGTCCGTGACGAAGCCGCAGAACGCGCCCGGCAGGGCCGCTCGGCTCGCGAGGCGCGACGGGATGCCCCGCGCCTCGAGGCGCGCGAGCGCGTGCGTCGCCGAGGGCGGTAACGCGCGTGCGGGCAGACGCGCGGGGACCGTTTCGAACGGGAACGGCACCTCCGAGCCCATGAGCACGAGCGCTGGCGCGAAGGCCGGGTCGCTGCGCAGTTTTTCGGCCAGGAAGACGACGGGGGGCATGCCGACGCCGCCGCCGAGCGCGATGATCTCGGGTCGGCCCGGGTCCGGCGAGAAACCGCGGCCTATCGGCGCAAGGACGCTGAGCCGCTCCCCGGGGCGGCGCTCCGCGAGCTTCGCGAGTCCGGAGCCGACGACCTTGTAAAGAAACTCGAGCGTGCCCAGGGCCGCGTCCGCCTGCATGATCGACAGCGGCCGCCGCAGGCGGACGGCCGGGTGGCAGCCTATGTGAGCGAAGCTCCCGGGCCCGGCGCGGCGCGCCGCACGAGGGGCCCGGACCGTGAGCACGTATTGGCCGCCGGCGTGCGCCGTGTGCGCCAGAATCTCGGCATCCTCGAGGCAGATCGTGCCCCTCGCCGCCGCGTGGGTCATGCGCAGGCGCCTCGTGTCTCGAGGACGTGGCGGTTGACGGTCGCGAGGACGGCCATGCGCACGGCCAGCCCGTTCGTGACCTGCTCCTGGATTACGGATTGCGGGCCGTCCGCGACCGTGCCCTCGATCTCGACCCCGCGGTTCATGGGGCCTGGGTGCATGACGATGGCGTCGGGCCTCGCGAGCGCGAGGCTCTGCTGCGTCAGGCCGTAGCGCCGAAAGTACTGCTGCGGATCGGGGATTTCGCCGAGCTGAGCGAAGCGCTCCTTTTGAAGCCGCAGTGCCATGATGACATCCGCGTCCCGCACGCCCTCGCCGAGGCTCGGCACGTGACGGGCTTTTGGAAACTCGCCCGGCTCGGGCAGCAGCTCCTCGGGCCCCACGAATCGCAGCTCGCCGACCTCGAACTTGGTGAACGCTTCGTAGGCGGAGCGGGCGACGCGCGAGTGCCGGATGTCGCCGACGATGGCGATCACGCGCTCTGGCAGCTCGGGCTTGTGGCGAAGCACGGTCATGAGGTCCAGCAGGCCCTGAGTCGGGTGGGAGACCTCCGACTCCCCGGCGTTGAGCACGCAGACGTGCTCGGCGACCTCGCTCGCGATGCGGGCGGGTACGCCCGTGCTCGCGTCGCGGACGACGAAGATATCCACCTGCATCGCCTGGAGCGTGAAGATCGTGTCCATGATGCTCTCGCCCTTCGCGCGCGAGGACATGTTGACGTCGAGGTTGAGGACGTCGGCGTCGAGCCGCCGCGCGGCGAGCTCGAACGAGGCGCGCGTGCGCGTGCTGGCCTCGAAAAAGAGATTCGCAACCGTCTGCCCGCGCAGGCTCTTGTCGCGCCGTGGCGGCGCGCCGAGCGCGGTGCGGTAGCAGGAGGCCTGCTCGAGGATGCGCTCGATGCAGGCCCGATCGAGATCGGCGAGCGTGATGAGGTGCCGCAGCTCGCCGCGGCCGTTGAGCTGGTCGACGTTCATGGGCGGGTGTCCCGTGCCTCGGCCGCCATCCACTGCTCGGCGATGAGCGAGGCCGCGAGACGGTCCACTCGGTCCTTCCCGGCCCGCCGCGTGAGTGTCCCGCGCCGCCGGGCGTCGCGGATCTCGGCTTCGGCCGCGCGCGAGGTCAGGGCTTCGTCGACGGTGCCGACCGGCAGCCCGTAGCGCGAGCGAAGCGCTGCCGCGAACTCCGCCGCACGCTCGGTGACGCGCGTAGGCCCGCGCGAGGTCTCAGGCAGGCCGACGACGAGCGTGCCCGGACCGAAGTCCGCGACGAGACGATCGATGTCGTGCCACGGGGTCCCGCGGGACGCATCGAGCGTCGCGACCGGGGATGCGGTGCGCGTGAGCCGATTGCCGGCCGCGACGCCGATACGCCGCAGCCCGAAGTCGAATGCCAGCAGAATATCGGAGTTGCGATCGCGGACAGGCGGCGCGGCCACGGCCGCCTCAGGCGTGGCCGGCATACGTCGCGAGCTGGTGGATGTCGACGCCGAGCAGACCGGCCGCGGCCGCCCAGCGCTGCTCGTAGGGTGTTTCGAACAGCACGCTCTCCTCGGCGGGCACGCTGAGCCAGGAGTTGGCGGCGATCTCCGCCTCGAGCTGCCCCGAGTCCCAGCTCGCGTAGCCGAGCGCGACGATGACCGGGTCCGGGCCGCGGCCGTCCGCCATCGCCGTCAGGATGTCCTGCGAGCGCGTGACCCTGATGCCGCCGCCCGCGTCGAGCGTCGACTCGTACTCCTCGTCCGAGCAGTGCAGCACGAAGCCGAGGTCCCGGCGCAGCGGCCCGCCCGCGAGCACCGGCATCTCGGCGATGCGCCGGTCTACCGGCTCGAGCGAGAGCTGGCGGAACACCTCCTCGAGCTGCATGTCGGTGGGCCGGTTGATGACGATGCCGATGGCCCCCTGCTCGTCGTGTTTGAACAGGTAAGTGACCGTCTCGTTGAAATTGGGGTCGCCCAGGGCGGGCATGGCGATCAGGAAGTGGGCCTGTAGTGACCGCATGGGTCGAACCTCGTGTTCGCTTCGGCTCCTAGCGGAATTCTAGCAGGCCGCGATGCACAGGTGCGGGCTACAGAGCGGCTCGAGGTGCGCCGTCGCGGGGCTTCAGGCCCTTACGCCGGGCCTCCGGCTGCCGCGAGCGCCCGAACCCGTTCATTGATCGTGCGGACGGAAGAAAAAGATGCGGACCGACGAGCCCGAGGCGGTTCAGCGCCCCGCTGGCGCGGCGCCCCCGGTCGTGAATTCCCACTCGTAGGCGAAGCGCAGCACGTCGTACTTGGCCCGGATCGCCGGCGGCAGCGGGTCGAACGGCGCGGCCATGCGCAGGATGTTCAGCGCGGCCTGGTCGAGCGCTGCGTCCCCCGAGGAATGCCGGACGATGATGTCCGCGAGCTGGCCGTCGGCACGGATCGCGACCTCGAGCGTCGGCCGCCCGACGCCGTGGTCGCCCCGGAAGCGGGCCGGGAAGTGCAGCGTGCCGATGCGCTCCACGCGCCGGCGCCAGCCCTCGAGGTATTCGGCGATGACCGACTGGCGCGTGGCCGGGCTCGCGACGAGCTCGCGGTCGTACTGCTCGGGGCTCTGCGTCTCGGTGTCCACCTCGGCCGCGAGCGTCGGCGGCGCCTCGTGCGCGAGCAGGGCGGCGGCCGTCTCGGGCGCCGAGGTCGAGCGGTCGACGGCCTTCGGCAGCGCGGCGAGCTGCCGCGGGGAATCGCTCGGCGTCAGCAGGATGTCCGCGCGCGCGCCCGCTTCGCGCGGCTCGCCGTCCGCCGGATCCCGTGCGCCGGGCGTGCCTTCCTGGGTGCGCGGGGCGCTCGCGTCCGGTGCCGCGGTCGGGCGCAGCCCCTTCGGCAGGCTGCCGTGCCCCAGGGCGTTGGCCTGCGCGAGAATCTTGCTGTCGGGGGGCGGGCGGTCCACGTCGTGCGTGTCGACGACGAGCGTGACATTCAGCGACGGGGTCGCGTGCTTGTCCTTGTGAAAGGGCTCGCTCGTGAACGTGACGCCGAGAATGACGACGCCGTGCGCGAGCGCGGCGAGGAACAGCGTGGAGCCCAGCCGATCGCCGATCGGGGGCTTCGCCGTTGCCTGCGTGCTTTCCATGCCGGCCCTACGAGCCCACGGCGGCGTGCTCGCCGCTCGTCCATTCGATGCGCCGGGCCAGCGCGTCCGTGACCTCGACGGCGCCCTGCGTGTCGACTCGCAGCGCGAGCTCGATGCCTAGCGCCTCAGCAGCGCCGCGCCAGCCCTTGGCGCCCGCGACGAACAAGGCCGTGGAAGCGGCGTCGGCATCGGTCGCGTTCGGGGCGACGACGGTCACGGCCTCCGTTCCCTCGGCCGGATAGCCGGTGCGGGGGTCGAGCAGGTGGTGATAGCGCTTCTTGCCGCGGTCGTAGTAGCGCTCGTAGTCGCCGGACGTCGAAGCGGCTTCCCCGTCGGCGAGCTCGAGGACGCCGAGGACGCCTGCCCCGCGCGGGGCCTTGATGCCGATGCGCCAGGGCCGCCCGCCGTGCGTGCCGATCGCACGCAGGTTGCCGCCCGCGTTGACGAGCGCATCGCGAATACCGTGCGCGCGCAGCAGCGCGATCGCCTCGTCCACGGCGGCACCCTTGGCGATGCCGCCGAGGTCGATCTTGACGGCCCGATTCGCGGACGTGACGCGCGTGCCCTCGATCGCGAGATCGCGGATGCCGGCGCCGCCGGCGAGCCAGTCGCGGATCGCCGCGGGCGCGGGCGGGGCCGACGGAGGGGCGAGCTCGTCGTTGAAGCCCCAAAGCTCGACGAGCGCGCCGACGCCGGGGTCGAAGGCGCCGCCGCTCGCCGCGGAAAGCTTGCGCGCCTTCGCGAGCAGTGCCGCGAGCGCCGGGCTGACCGTGGCCGAGCGTCCCTCGGCGAGCGCCAGATTGAGCCGCGCGAGCTCGCCCTCGGGCGCCCAGGCGTAGTCGTCGCGCTCGATGCGCCGCAGCATGCGCTCGATGTCCCCGAGCGCCGCGGCGGCCTGCCGCGGGGGCGCTTCGAGCGCCACGTCCACCCAGGTGCCCATGGCGTAGATCCGCTGCTGCGTGAAGCTCGCGGCGCGGCCGCCGCAACCGGCGGCCGCGAGCGCTGCGGCCGCGAGCACGAGCGCGCGGCCGAGCTGGGCCGCCGCCGCGACGAGGCGTGGCGGACGGCGCGGACTGCGCGGGCAGGTCATGCGCTTACCTCGCGAGGCGCAACTCGATGGCGTCCATGAGTCTACCAGCGAGGTCGAGGCCGAATTCCCGATCCAATTCACGAATTCCGGTCGGGCTCGTCACGTTGATCTCCGTCAGGTAGTCGCCGATCACGTCCAGACCGGCGAACATGACGCCCTTGGCAGCGAGCACGGGCCCGACCTGACCGCAAAGCCACTCGTCCCGCGCGGTCAGCTTGCGGCCTTCGCCGCGCGCGCCCATGACGAGATTGCCCCGGCTCTCGCCCGGCGCCGGAATGCGCGCGAGCACATAGTCCACGGGCTTGCCGTCGACGAGCAGGATGCGCTTGTCGCCGTCCACGATCTCGGGAACGAAGCGCTGCGCCATCGTGAAGCGCGTCTCATGCTCGGTCAGCGTCTCGAAGATCACGTTGCGGTTCGGGTCGCCCTGGCCCACCACGAAAATGGACCTTCCGCCCATGCCGTCGAGGGGCTTGAGCACGATCCTCGAGTGCTCCGCCAAAAAGCCGACGAGCTGTTCGCGGGAACGAGTGATGAGGGTCGGCGGCGTGCACTGGGGAAACCAGGCCGTATAGGCCTTTTCGTTGATCTCCCTGAGGCTGCCCGGCCGGTTGACGACGAGCAGGCCGCGCTCCTCGGCGATCTGAAGAATATAGGTCGTGTAGATATATTCCATGTCGAACGGCGGGTCCTTGCGCATGAGCAGGGCGTCGAGCCGGTCGAGCGGGCCCTCCCAAGCGTCGCCGTAGGCGAACCAGCGTTCCGGGTCGTCCTCGACCTCGAGCAGGCGGCCGCGGCCGATCGCGACGCCGTCGCGCACGCACAGATCCCGTTGGAGGAAGTAGACCGGCTTCCAGCCGCGTCGGCGCGCCGCCAGCAGCATCGCCAGGGTCGAGTCCTTCTTCGGCTTGATAGATTCGATCGGGTCCATGACGACGCCCAACAGGCGCTCGGAGTCGCTCATTCTCGCCTCGCTCTTTTTGCGTGCAGGTTCTCAGTTTGGACCGAGGAGGCAACGCTACCATAGCCGGGCGTAGGAGTGTGTCGCAGCGATGATCGCCGGCTGCGGGGCTCCGCGCGCCCGCAGCTTTTCGTGCTCGTCACGTCGTCCGGAGGTCTTTTGCTGCCGCGATTCGAAAGGCGGCGAGAGTCGTTGGAAGGCGGCGCACCAATGTGTTAAAAGGCGCCATGAATCGGGCTTTCGTTGCTTTCGCCACAGGGAGGGCGGAGGCCAAGCTTCTGCAGGGAGAATCGCGTGTCCACCCGTAACGCCGTTAGCCCGAAGCCCAGCCTTCAGGGCTTGAAGGTGCTCGTCATCGATGACAGCAAGACGATCCGCCGCACTGCAGAGACGCTGCTCGCCAAGGAGGGCTGCACCGTCTACACGGCCGTCGACGGTTTCGATGCGCTTTCGAAGATCGCCGACCATCAACCCGACATCATCTTCGTGGACATCATGATGCCGCGCCTGGACGGTTATCAGACATGTTCGCTCATCAAGAACAACAAGGTGTTCAAGGATACGCCCGTGATCATGCTGTCGAGCAAGGACGGGTTGTTCGACCGCGCGCGCGGGCGCCTCGTCGGCTCGGAGCAGTATCTGACCAAGCCGTTCACGAAGGACGAGCTGCTCGGCGCGATCCAAAGTCACGTGGGGCGTTGACGTGCGTTTTTCGAGGGAACTCGCATGGCGTTGATCATGATCGTGGACGACTCGCCGACGGAGGTGCACGTCCTCAAGACGGCGCTCGAAAAGCATGGCTTCGACACGGTCTCGGCAAACGACGGCTCGGAGTGCCTGAGCCTCGCACGGGAGCTGCGGCCCGATCTGATCCTCATGGACGTTGTGATGCCGGGCATCAACGGCTTCCAGGCCACGCGCACGCTGACGCGCGATCCGCAGACGAAATCGATTCCGGTCGTCATGATCACGACCAAGGGTCAGGAAACGGATAGGATTTGGGGCATGCGCCAGGGTGCCGTCGACTACCTCGTCAAGCCCGTCGCCGAGGCCGTGCTCATCGCCAAGGCGCACGAGGTGCTGGATCGCTCCGAAGGGCGCCGGGCTTGAGCCTCGCGGCGCTCAAGCAACAGCCCTTCGAGCTGCTGCTCGAGCTCGAGCGCCGGGCCCGCGCGGCCGCCGCCGCGCGCGACGGCACGGGCGAGGCCACGGACGAGTGGGTCGGGCTCGGTTTCCGGATCGGCGCGGAGCGCTTCGTGACCGCGCGCGCCGAGGTTCGCGAGGTGCTGCCGATCCCCGAGCACCTCACGCGCGTGCCGGGGGCGAAGACGTGGCTGCGCGGCGTCGCCAACGTGCGCGGTCAGCTCTTGACCGTCGTCGATCTCAAGGCATTCCTCGGCGGCGGCGCCGCGAACCCGGACCGAAGGGGCCGGATTCTCGTCGCCGCGAGCCGCGAGGTGCCGACCGGTCTCGTCGTCGACGAGGTGCTGGGCTTTCGGCGCTTCGCCGCCGACGACTTTCGCGCCGAGCCGCCGGCGACAGTGATTCGCTGCGAGCACTACCTGGACGGCGCCTTCGGCCGGGGTGCGGGTCTTTGGGCACGCTTCAGTCTCGCGAAGCTGCTGCGCGACGAGCAGTTTCTCAACGCGGGCGAGGGAGCAAAGGGTTGAACGCAAGACCTAAATCGAGCCGCTGGACGCAAGTCCTGCCGCTGCTCGCGGCCGTATTGGCCGTCGTGCTTCTCGGGATCGCCTACCTCTTGTGGACCGGGCGCGAGCGCGGCGCCGCGGATGGCGACGCCGGGCGGCTCATGGCGCTGGCCGAAGCGGCCCGCGCGGCGGCCCGGCCCGTGCTCGAGGGAGCGCCGCAGGCCGCTTCCCGGTTGGACGGGCTCGGCCGCGACGTCGACGCGGCGCGCAACGCTCTCGAAGCCGCCGCGCCGGCGGGCGGTCCGCGCGCGCTCGCGGGCGCCGCCGAGTGGCCCGCCTTCGATACTGCGCTGGCTTCGATCGTGCGCGGCGCGGACACGCTCGCGGCCGCGCGCAAGACGCGCGAGGATCTGCAGGCGCTCGTGCCCGAGCTGCTTTCGGTCACGGGCAATCTCGTCGCGGCCTTGCCGCCTTCGAAGCTCGCCGCGAACCAGTCGCAGCTCGATCGCTTCGAGCTCACGGTGGACGGCATCCGCCAAAGCGTGCGCGAGCTCGCGACGGGGGGCTCCGCGAACGAGGCGCTCAGGCGTCTCGGTGAGGCCGACGACTTCCTCGGCCAGTTCATCGGCGGCCTCACGGGGGAGGACTCGAGCCTCGGCCTCACGCCGCTCAAGAACGCCGCGTCGGCCGAGGATCTCGCCGCCGCCGGCAAGCTGTTCGATCGTGCCCGCGCCGACGTTCGTGCGCTCGTCGCGAGCGGCCAGCCGATCCTCGCCGCCGAGGCGGCGATGCAGCGCCTCGACGGCGCCGCCGAGGCGCTGCTCGCCCGCTACCGTGCGGCCGGGCCGGCCACCGAACCGGCGCTCATGGCCGATCCGCATCTCCCGCTCGCGCTCGTCGCGGCCGCCATCCTGATTCTGCTGCTCATGGCCTTGGCCTACTCGCGGGCGCGCGACTTCCGCCGGGCGGCCGAGAACCACGCGGCGCAGAACGAGCGCAACCAGGCGGCGATTCTGCGCCTGCTCGACGAGCTTTCAAGCCTCGCCGACGGCGACCTGACCGTCGAGGCCACCGTAACGGAGGACATCACGGGCGCGATCGCCGACTCGATCAACTACGCCATCGAGGCGCTGCGCGAGCTCGTGGCCACGATCAACGACTCGGCCGTGCTGCTCGACTCGGCGACGAAACAGAGCGAGGGCACGGCCCAGCATCTCGTGCGCGCGAGTGAGCTGCAGGCGAAGCAGGTCGGGGCCGCCTCCGAGTCGGTCACGCTCATGGCGCAGTCCATCGAGGAGGTCTCGGGCAACGCCGAGCGCTGCTCGGACGTTGCGCGCCATGCCGTGGACGTTGCGCACAAAGGCGGCGAGGCCGTGCGCCGGACGATCGACGGCATGAACACGATCCGCGAGACGATTCAGGACACTTCCAAGCGCATCAAGCGGCTCGGCGAAAGCTCCCAGGAGATCGGCAACATCGTCGAGCTCATCGAGGAAATCGCCGAGCAGACGAACATTCTCGCGCTCAACGCCTCGATCGAAGCTTCCCGGGCCGGGGAGGGCAGCCGCGGGTTCGCCGTCGTCGCCGACGAGGTGCAGAAGCTCGCCGAGCGCTCGACCACGGCGACGCGTAAGATCGAGGTCCTGGTGCGGACGATTCAGTCGGATACCAACGAGGCCGTGGTCTCGATGGAGCGCAGCACGACGGACGTGGTCGGCGGCGCGCTGCTGGCCGAGAATGCCGGCGCCGCGCTCGACGAAATCGAGCAGGTTTCGCATCAGATTGCGAGCCTCGTTCAGAACATTTCCGTCTCTGCGCACGAGCAGACCGCAGTCGTCGAGCGGTTCCTCAAGACCATGCAGGCGCTCTCGGAGATCAGCTCGAAGACGACGGAGTCGACGAATGCGGCGTCGAGCGCCATCGCCAAGCTTTCGGAGCTCGCGTCGCAGCTGCGGCGGGCGGTCAGCGGCTTTACGCTCCCCGATCGCGGGACCGCCACGGGCGTGCTGTCGCAAGTGGGGATCGCCGAGGCCCTGTCGCGCGTCGAGCCGCCCGTCGTCGAAGACGAGGCCGTGCCCGCGCTGACCGAAGGCCGCCGGCGCTCCGGCTAGTCTTTCGGGAACTGAACTATGGCGGCTTCCGGCATGATCAACGATCTCGCGGCTCACTCCCTCGACCTCGTCAACCGCGAGCTCAACAACACGCTCGAGGCCGCGCGCCGCGAGCTCGAGGATTACGTCGACGGCCAGGCCGGGCGCGAGGCGCTGAACCGCGCGGCGGACCTGCTGCATCTCGCGCACGGCGCGCTCAAGATCATCGAGCTGCAGGGCGCGAGCATGCTGGCCGAGGAGATGGAGGAGGGCTGCCGCTACGTGGCGGCGCTCAAGGACGAGGAACGCGCCGAGGCCGCGCTCGAATCGCTGACGCGCGCCATGGTTCAGCTGCCCGTCTACCTCGACCGGCTGCTCAGCGGCGGGCGCGATGTCGCGCTCGTGCTGCTGCCGCTTCTCAACGACCTGCGGCAGATCCGCGGCAAGGCCGTGCTTTCGGAAGCCTCGCTGCTGCTCCTGAACGCGGGGCCCTACGAACGTCACCTGGCGGCGCGCGGACCGACGGTCGTCGACCCCGATTCGAGCCGCCGCTTCCAGAACGGCGCTCGCCGCCTGCGGCCCGCATTCCAGCACGCCCTTCTGCATTGGATTCGCGGCGAGGACGCCCAGGGCAATCTCGGCAAGCTCGTACAGATCTCGAGTGCGCTCGAGAAGGGTGCCTCGACGGAGCCCGTGCGCCAGCTCTGGTTCGTGCTTTCGGGCGTGCTGTCTGCGATCGCCGGCGCTCAGCTCGAGCCGACCGTCGCGCTCAAGCGCCTCGTCGGTCAGGCCGACCGCCAGCTCAAGCGGCTCATCGACGCGGGCGAAGGGGCCTGGGTTCACGAGCCGCCCGTCGATCTGCTGAACAGCCTCCTTTATTTCGTTTCGCGTGCGGGCAGCGGCAACGACCGCATCGAAGCCATTCGGGAGCTTTATCGGCTCGACGAGCTCATGCCGCGCGAGGAGCAGCTCGCGTCCGTGCGCGAGGGCCTCGCCGGCCCGAGCGTGCGGCTCATGCGCACGGTCGCCCAGGCGATCAAAGAGGATCTCGGGGCCGTCAAGGACACGCTCGACATCTTCGTCCGCACGGGCATGCAGGACAACGCCGAGCTCAAGCCGCAGCTCGAGATGCTCAAGAAGATCGGCGATACGCTCGGCGTGCTGGGCCTCGAGAAGGCGCGCGGGGCCATTCAGCGCGAGGCCGAGGCGCTCCAGGGGCTCGTCGCGGGCGGCGGGACCTGCTCGCCCGAGATCCTCGAGAAGATCGCGGCGACGCTGCTCGACGTCGAGGACGCCCTCGACCGTGAGCTCGTGCGCTCGGTCATGCCCGCCGACGGCGCTACGGCCGAGAGCGAATCCGAGGCCCAGTATCGGCACGTGACGCAAGCCGTGATCGGCGAGTGCATCGTCAACATGGCGAAGGTCAAGGAGGCCGTCGCCCACATCATCGATTCACCCGGCGACGGGCGCGCGCTCGACGAGGTCAAGCCGCTGCTGCGCGGCATCACGGCCGGCCTGCTCATGCTGAACAAGACGCGCGCCATGAAGATCGTCGAGCGCATCGGGCGCGCGATCGCGACGCGACTCGGCCCCGCGGAGAAGCCGTTGAAGCCCGAGCACCTCGAACGCCTGGCGGACGCGATCGTCAGCGTCGAGTACTACATGGAGACCGTGAGCCTCGGGCGCACCGATCCGTGGTACATGCTCGACAACGCAAGCCGCTGCCTAGATCTACTCGAGGCGCTGCCGGCCGCGCGGCCCGTCGCGCCGCCGCCGCCGGCGCCCAAGCCGCAGAAGCCCGCGCCGTCCGTGATGAAGGTCGAGGAAGACCGCTCGGATCCCGAGCTGCTCGAGCTGTTCATCGAGGAGGCCAAGGAGGAAATCGCCGCGATAAAGCGGTATCTGCCGATCTGGACCGAGCGCCCCGAGGATTCCGAGGCGCTCATCGCGGTCCGGCGCTCCTTCCATACGCTCAAGGGCAGCGGCCGCATGGTCGGCGCCCAGCTCGTCGGCGAGTTCGCCTGGAGCATCGAAAACCTGCTGAACCGGCTCATCAACCAGACGCTCACGGTCTCGGCGTCCACGATCGAGCTGATCCGCGGAGCCACCGCCGCACTGCCGGAGCTCGTCGAACAGCTGGAGTCGGGGATCAAGCCGCGTACGGACGTCGATTCGCTCATGAAGCGCGCGTTCGAGGCGGCCGAAGGGCGGCCCGCGGGCGCCGAGGCGGCGAGCGCCGCGTCGGCCGAGCTGCCCGCGCCGGAGGCGGAGTCGCAGGCGAACGCAGGGCTGGAGCCGGCGGTCCCCGTGGGCGCGCACGCGACGGCAGCGGCCGAGGCGGGCTCCGCAGCCGAAGCGGGCGCTGCCGCCGATTCGGGCCCGGCGCCCGTGCTGGACAAGACGCTGGCCGAGATCTTCGTCAACGAGATGCGCGGTCATCTCGAGGTCATCCGGCGTTTCGTCGACGCGGGCACGGCCCTGCCGGCCGGCAGCCACGACGTCGACGCGTCCCTGTATCGGGCCGGCCACACGCTGCTCGGCAGCGCGCGCATGGCCGGCTACGAGCCCGCGGTGAGGCTCGCGCGGCCGCTCGGCACGCTGCTCATGCAGAGCTTCGAGGCCGGCTCGAGACTCGACGCCGAAGCTCGCAACGCCGTGCGCGCCGCCGTGGACGAGCTCGGTCGCATGGCGGACGCGCTGCTCGCAGGCGCGGGCTTCGCCCCGGATTCGGAAGTCGTCGCTCGCCTCGAGCGCCTCGCGGAGCGGCTGCGGCCCTCGGAGCCCGGCTCGGCGGCGCGTGGCGCGGAGGGCGCCGAGGCCCCTGGGGCAGAAGAGGAACCCGCGGATGGGCCGGCGGGCGCGTCCGCGCGCGGGCGCGGCGTCGAGCCCGCGCCCCGCTTCGCGTTTGACGCCGAGGTCGCAGCGATCTTCGCCGAGGAGGCCGCGGAGATTCTCGATAACGCCGAGCTGGCGCTGCAGGCCATGCGCTCGGACGGCGCGACCTCGACGGGGCTCGTGGAGATGCAGCGCCAGCTGCATACGCTCAAAGGCGGCGCGCGCATGGCCGGGATCGCATCCATGGGCGACCTGAGCCATGCCCTCGAGACGCTGTTGGCCGAGATGGCGTCGGGGCGCAGGGATGCATCGAGCGCCGCGCTCGACCTCGTCCAGCAGGTGCTCGACCGTTTGAATCAAATGCGGGACGCGATCGACGCGGGCCCGCCGTTGCCCGAAGCCGCCCTCGACCTGGTCGGCCGGCTCGAGGCATTCTCGAAGGGCTCGCCGAGCCCGGCCGACGCGGCCGCGCCCTCGCCCGCCCCGGCGGGTGCTGCGGCAACCGCTGGGCGCGATCAGGAAGAAGCCGAACGCGGGCCCGGAGCCAAGCTCGAATCGGAAGCCGAAGCTCGAGCCCGAGGTCAAGCCGAAGCTCGAGTGCGAGCTCAAGCCGAAGCCGCGGCTCGAGCCGAAGCCGAGGCTCGTGCGCGAGACGAGTCTCGAGTCGAAACCGGCGCGGAGGCCGAACAGGAAACCGAAAAGGAAACCGAACAGGAATCCGCACAGGAATCCGCACAGGAATCCGCACAGGCGGCGCAACAGGCGGCGCGACAGGCGGCGGAAACCGGGGCCGCCGTCGAGATCCGGACCGAAGCCCAAGCCGAAGGCCAAGCCGGAGCCGAAATCGAGACCGGCCCCGAATCCGCGAACGAGGCAGCAGCGGAAATTCGGTCGGCAGCGGCCGCTGCAGCCGCCCCGCTCGAGACCGGCGTCATCGTCGATCTTCGCGCCGAGTCGAGTGCCGCGCGGGAGGCCGAGCAGGGCGTGCACGCGGAAGCTTCGGCGGGACGCGAGGGCCCGGCGGCGGCGGGCGCCGTGCCGCCCGGCGAAGTGCGCGGCGTGGAGCGAACGGAGACCGCCCGCGTCGACGCCGCGTTGCTCGACGAGCTGCTCAACGCGGCCGGCGAGGTCAGCATCTTCCAATCGCGCCTGAAGCAGCAGGTGCATTCGATCGACTTTCATCTCGGTGAGCTCGGCCAGACGGTGACGCGCCTGCGCGAGCAGCTCCGTAAGCTCGAAGCCGAGACGGAGGCGCAGATCCTGCACCGGCACCAGGAAGACGTGAGCTCGAACGAG
This sequence comes from uncultured Gammaproteobacteria bacterium, assembly GCA_963702105.1. Classification (GTDB taxonomy): domain Bacteria; phylum Pseudomonadota; class Gammaproteobacteria; order Steroidobacterales; family Rariloculaceae; genus ZC4RG20. The sequence goes on along the minus strand of OY969712.1, from coordinate 4,487,094 downwards.
GGTTTCGATCCGCTCGAGCTCGACCGCTATTCGACGATTCAGCAGCTGTCCCGCGCGCTGGCCGAAACGGCCAACGACGTGGCGAGCATCAACGAGCTGCTCCAAGGCCTCGCGACGGAGGCCGATACGATGCTGACGCAGCAGGCGCGCGTGACGTCCGAGCTCCAGGACGGTCTCATGCAGACGCGCATGGTGCCGTTCCAGCGGCACGTCTCGCGGCTCGCGCGCATCGTCCGGCAGGCCGCGAGCGAGACCGGCAAGGCGGCCGAGCTCGTCGTCGTCGGCGGCAACAGCGAGCTCGACCGGCATGTGCTCGACAGCATGCTCGCGCCGTTCGAGCACCTGCTGCGCAATGCCGTCGTTCACGGCATCGAGAAACCCGAGGTCCGGCGTGCGGGCGGTAAGAACGAGGTCGGGAAGGTTTCGCTGAAACTGCGCCGCGAAGGCTCCGAGGTCCTCATCGAGGTTTCCGACGACGGCGCCGGCCTCGACTTCGACGCGATCCGGCGCAAGGCCTACGAGCAGGGGCTCATCGCCGACCCGCGCAGGGTCTCGGACGAGGAGGCCGTAGACCTGATTCTGCGGCCTGGCTTCAGCACGGCCGGCGAGCTTACGCAGTCGGCGGGTCGCGGCGTCGGCATGGACGTTGTCGACAGCGAGGTCAAGAAGCTCGGCGGCTCGATGCGCATCGAGGCGACGTTCCGGAAGAGGCACGCGCTTCCTGATCCGCCTGCCGTATACGCTCGCGATCACGCACGCGCTCGTCGTCAACGTCGGCGAGGAGAGCTTCGCGCTGCCGCTGCCGACGATCGAGGGCGTCGCCCGTGTGCCCCGCGAGCAGCTGCTTTCGCTGCTCACCCAGGACGATCCGAAGCTCGAGTACGGCGGCGTGGGGTACCGCATCCAGCACTTGGGTTCGCTGCTCGGAGGAACGCCGTCGGCACTGACCGACGAGGAGCACGCCGTGTCGCTCGTGCTCGTGCGCGCGGGCGAGAGCTCGACCGCGCTCCTGACGGACTCGCTCGAGGGCAGCCGGGAGATCGTCGTGAAGACGCTCGGGCCGCACATCGCGAGCGTCCCCGGGGTCTCGGGTGCGACGATCCTCGGCGACGGCCGCGTCGTCATGATCCTCGACGCCCCCACGCTCGTACGCTCCCTGCGGCCCGCGCCGCAGCCCGTCGCTCCGATCGCCACCGAGACTCGCCGGCCCGTTACGGCGCTCGTCGTGGACGATTCGATCACGATGCGCCGCGTGACGCAGCGGTTGCTCGAGCGCCGCGGCGTCAAGGTTGTGACGGCGCGCGACGGGCTCGACGCGATCACGGTCCTGCAGGATCAGGACGTCGACGTGATCCTGCTCGACATCGAGATGCCGCGCATGGACGGCTATCAGTTTGCGACGCACGTGCGCAACGACGCGAAGCTCAAGGATATGCCGATCATCATGATCACCTCGCGCTCGGGCGAGAAGCACCGAGCCAGGGCCATCGAGATCGGCGTCAACGACTACCTCAGCAAGCCCTATCAGGAGAGCCAGCTCGTGTCCGCCGTCGAGGCGCTGATCGGGAGAACGCTTTGAGCGACGAGCCGCGCGAGCTGTACAGCTTGTTGATCCCGCTGCGGCGCGAACGGCTGCTCGTGCCGCGCATGTGCGTCGCGGAAGTCATTGCGTTTGCCGAGACGAAGCCGTCCACCGACGACGAGCGGCCCGACTGGTACCTCGGGACGGTCGACTGGAACGGGCGTCAGCTGCCGGTCGTGTCGTTCGACGGCGCGGGCGCGGACGAATCGGGCGGCCGCCGCGGCCGGACCCGCATCGTCGTCTTTCACGCGATTACCGATCAGCTCAAGCGCGGCTATTACGGCGTGCTGACCCAGGGCTTTCCGCAGCTCGTCCGGGTCAACCCGGACGTGCTGACGCTCGACACGGAACAGCCCACGCCCGAGCACCAGCCCGTGCTGTGCCGCGTCCGGATGATCCACGAGTATCCGTTGATCCCCGACGTTCGAGCGCATCGAGGCCATGCTCGCCGAGGTGGTCCAGGAAGAGCCTTCGGCCGCCTAGCCCGCGGCCGCTCACTAGCGCAGATCGCCCCACAGCGCTTGCAAAAGCCCGCAGCCGACGATCGCCGCCGTCTCTGCACGCATGACGCGCGGGCCGAGGCGCAACCGCGCGAAACCGTGGGCCGAGGCCGAGGCGAGATCGGCCGGGCTGAGCCCCCCTTCCGGGCCGACGAGCAGGAAGACCGGCTGCGCCGGGGCCGCGGCATGCTCGAGCGGCTTCGGGCCGCCCGTGTCGAGCGCGAGCTTCACGGCGTCCGCGGGCAGCGTCTCGAGAAAGGCCTCGAGACGCTGTACGGGCCGGATCTCGGGCGGGCGATGGCGGCCCGATTGCTCGCAAGCGCTTTGGGCGATACGAGCCCAATGCGCGATGCGCCGCGCCGCGCGTTCCTCGTCGAGACGCACGACGCTGAAGTCGGTGATGACGGGGGCGACGGCTCGGACCCCGAGCTCGCCGGCCTTCTGCACGACGAGGTCCATGGCCTCGGCCTTCGGCAGCCCCTGGATCAGCGTCAGGTCGAGCGCGGACTCCGGGAGCGGTACGGCGGATTCGAGCAATTCGAGCTCGGCGCCGCGCCGCGCCAGCGAGCGGATCACGGCGAAACGTTCGAGCCCGCGCCCGTTGAATGCCAGCACGGAATCGCCGCGCTTGAGCCGCAGGACGGATCCGAGGTAGTGGGCCTCCCTCTCCGTCAGGGCCACTCGGTTCGGCGCGAGATCGCGATCCAGGTAGAGGCGGGAGAGGCGGCGATGATGAGTAGACATGGCTTACGGCACCCGGCACCCGCTCCCGTTCCGGCAAAGCAACGGTGGTATATAGTCGCACCTGGCACGACGGGCGACCGCAGCGCCGCACTTTAGCAGCTCCGCGCACTCATGATCATCGACGCAGACACCGGGTGGATCCGAGGGGTCAGAAGAGTCTGCTCCCCGAACTGCGATGCCCGTCCGCCGGGCGCCGAACTCGAGCTCATCGTCGTGCACGGCATCAGTCTGCCGCCCGGCGAATTCGGCGGCCCGTGGATCGACGATCTGTTCGTGAACCAGCTCGATGCGGCCGCCCATCCGTATTTCGGCCCCATCGCTTCCGCCCGGGTTTCGGCGCACGTCCTGGTTTCACGAACGGGGCGCCTCACGCAGTACGTCTCGTTCGCGGCGCGTGCCTGGCACGCGGGCCCCTCCTCGTACCACGGCCGCGAATGCTGCAACGATTTTGCCGTCGGGATCGAGCTCGAGGGGACGGACGACGCGCCCTACGAGGACGTCCAGTACGCGCGCCTCGCCGCGCTCGTCGCCGCGCTCCGGCGGACGTACCCGACGCTGCGCGGCGCCGAGATCGTCGGGCATTCCGACATCGCGCCCGGCCGCAAAACCGACCCCGGTCCCGCGTTCGAATGGGCGCGCCTCGAGAGTCTGCTCGGCAGGGCGGAGGCCCCCGCATGAAGCTCATCGCGCTGATCGTGGGTCTATTGCTCGAGCACGGCGTGACGCAAGGGCTGCAGCTGCGCGAGCTCCGGTTCTTCGACGCCTTCTTCGACTTCGGCCTCGCCCGGACGAAGACGCTGGGCTCGACTGCGGCGCTGTTGATGCTGACGCTGCTCGTCCTCATCGTCGTGCTTCCGGTGCTCGCCGTCAGCCGTCTCCTGGCCGGGACGGGCATCGCGTGGGACCTGCCGTACCTGTTGTTCGCCGTTTTGGTCGTGTTTCTTTGCATCGGCCCGCGGGACCTCGCGAGCGAGATCGAGGACTACTGCAAGGCGCTCGACGCAGGCGACTACGACGAGGCCCGGCGCGTGCTGACCGAGCTGTCCGAGTCGCGTCATGCGCAGGAACCGGCAACCAACGTCGTCGAGGACGCGGTCTTCATGCAGGCGACGAATCGAATATTCGGCGTCGCGTTCTGGTTCGTCGTCCTCGGTCCCGTCGGGGCGTGGCTCTTCAGGGTCACGAATCTGCTGCGCCGCCGCACCGTCTTCGAGGCGCCGCGCAATCCGGAGCTGGCCGCGGCAGTACTGCCGGCCGTCGAGCTGCTCCACGGCATCCTCGCCTGGCTGCCCGCGCGACTCGCCGCGCTCGGCTTCGCGCTGGGCGGCAGTTTCGATGACGCGCTCGAAAGCTGGCGGAGCTTCGTCCTGCCGCCGGGCCGGGCCTTCTATCGAGGCAACGACCGGCTCGTCGCGGCCGTCGGCAAGGCGGCCATGACGGGCGTGCTGCAACAGCCCGTGAACTCGAGCGCCGCGGCGCGGAACTCGCTGCGCCTCGTGATGCGGACGCTGTTCATCTGGCTGGCGGTCATCGCGTTGATGACGATCTTCGGGTGGGCGGTGTAATTCTCCTCGCCGGCGTCCGTTCATGAATCCTGCTGCAATCGAGCGAGAAGCATGTTCGGGCAAAGACCGCGGTCGCAGGCAACGTGTCTGAGCAGGTGTCAGCGCTGCCAGAGCGTCTCTTCCGCGCCTCCCGCCCGTGTCAGCGAGCGCGCGGCCACGAAGAGGTAGTCCGAGAGGCGGTTCAGGTACCGCGGCGTCTGCGGATTCAGGTCCTGGCCTTCCGCTAGCCGCCAGACGACGCGCTCGGCTCGGCGGCAGATCGCGCGCGCCAGGTGGCAGGCGGCGCCGGCGCGGCCGCCGCCGGGCAGCACGAAGTTCTCGAGGGGCGGCAGCTCGGCGTTGAGGGCGTCGAGATCGGCCTCGAGGCGCTCGACGTGCGCGGGCGTGATGCCTTCGTAGCCGGGCAGCGCGAGCTCGCCGCCGACGTCGAAAAGCTCGTTCTGGATGCGAAGCAGACTCTCGCGAATGCATGCGTCGATATCGGTCTCGGCCAGGACCAGCGCGAGGGCGCTGCTCGCCTCGTCCACCGTGCCGGCCGCTTCGATGCGCACGTCGAATTTGGAGACGCGCTCGCCGTTTGCGAGGCCGGTCGTGCCCTGGTCGCCCGTGCGCGTGTAGATCTTCGTCAGCCGAAAGCCCATCGCCGTCCGCCTCGTTCCGATGCGGTCATGATAGGACAGCGCCGTCGTCGTGGGCCCCAAAAAAAGAAAAACCCGGCGGTGGGAGCGCCGGGTCACTCTTTTTGTTATCGGAGTTTACGGTTTCAAGTATGCGGCCTGGCTGCCGGTCATTCGTTCTAGTGCCAATGATCCGCGTTTCTTTTCTTTGTTGTTACAGCCTTTTTTTGTTTTGTCTTCTTCTTGTTCTACTTTCTACTTCTTCTTGGGGCCAAATTTAACAGAAGCCTCTGCGGATTCGCATCGTTTTCTGTCGGTTTGCGCACTCACTGACTCTTTCCAGAGTCGGGACTATAACAGCAAGACACGTGCCATAGCTTAAAAAGCGCTATCGCGTCAATGGGTTACTATGCAAAGAAGGGGGTTTCGCACAGAAACTGGACTCGGTCTTGTAAGGGTCCTCGACGATTGAGTTACGGAAAGAATTTGATCAAGTGGATGAGTTAGGCCGTGTAAGCGGCTGTTCGAAAAGACTGCGCAACTATTTCGTTGCTCCGAACTCTAACGGCCCCGCCGGGAAGGGGCGCCGGCCGGGCAGTGCGCGGCTGCGCTCGAGCGAGTATTGCTCGCGGCGGGCCCGTCGAATCAGGGGCCTTGCAACAGCTGTCGGCGGTCGAGCCAGACGCCCCCTTTGACCACGGCCGTAATCTTGAGCGCATCGCCGAGCTGCAGCAACGGGTCGCCGTCCACGACCACGAAATCGGCGAGTTTGCCTTGCTCGAGCGTGCCGAGCTCGGCGCCCAGCCCCAGCGCCAGCGCATTCTGCGCCGTCGCGATGCGCAGGACCTGGTCATTCGGGATCCCGGCCTCGGCCAGCATCGCGAGCTCCATGTGTACGCCGAGGCCGTACGGCAGCGCGGGAGATTCGGAGCCCGCGGCGACGCGCGCGCCGGCCCGAATCAGCTTCGCGATGTTGCGCTCGAGTGCGTGTGCTTCCGCATCGGCACCGGTCCCGGGCGCCGCGGATCGCCATCGGGCCCGTTCCTGCGGCGTATAGAGCTGCGCGAACGCGCCCTGGTCGAGCAGCGCTCGAAGCGTCGAGGGCACGGCGCCGGGGCCGAGCGCCGCCGCCAGGTCGGACGTGATGACCGTCTGGGAATCGATGACGGTCGTCAGCACGTCTTGGTAGCTCACGCTGAGCGGGGAGGTTCGGAGCCGGTAGACGGCGTCCGCGTCGATCCGGCTGTCGGCGGCGGCGAAGGGCGGTGGACGCTGCGCGCCGTCGTCGCCGCGAGGGCCGCCCGGCCGCAGTAACGAATAGGCGACCGGCAGAGCGCTGAAGCGGCGTACGGGTATCGGTGTCGGCAGCGTCGGCGCTGTCGACGGCGCCGGTGCTGGAAGCGCCGCGGCCGCTGACGGCAATGCGGTCGAGGCCGGCAACGCGGCCGATGAAGGCACCGCCGCCGCTGCCGATGAGCCCGGCGACGGGGAGTGAGCCTCGGGGTCTGCGCCCGGTGCTTCGGCGGCGACGACGACGCGCGGTCCGAGTCGGCGCCCGCTCGCCCACGATTCCGCGCGCTCGAGCGCGCCGGGAACGTCTTCCGTCAGCTCGCGCACCGTCGTGACGCCGTTCGCGAGCCAGATGCGGCCCAGCCGCTCCCCGACGAGCGAGGACTCGTGCACGTGTATGTCGATGAGGCCGGGGATCACGGTCGCGTCGCGCTCGTCGATGACCTTTGCCGGCAGCGGCAGCACGTTGCGCGGCGAGATCGCGACGATGCGTTGGCCTTCGATGTGTATGTCCACGTGGCGCAGATACTCGCCGCGGACCCCGTCGAAGAGCCGCCCGACCTGCACGACGTAGGGCTCTTTGGGGGTCGCCGGCCGCCATTCGAGTCCGGCGGGACCCCGGGGCTCCGAGGCGGGGGCGGCGGAAGCGGGCACTCGGGGCGGCCCTGCCTGCGCTCCCGCTGTCGGCTCGAGCGCGGGTTGCGCATTCGCGGGCGCCGGATAGCTGCGCTTCCCGGTCGCGGCGTCGAATTCGACCGCGACGCGCGGCGCCGGCGCCGCCGGATCCCCCGTCTCGACGATCAGCGTGCGCCCGTCCGCGAGCCAGCGCGGCGCGGAGGGCGCGGCGAGTCCGGCGGCCAGCGTGCGCGGCTCCCCGGGCTTGTCGAGGTCGGCGACGCGCAGTGCGGCGGTGCTCCAGGGTCCGAAGCCTTCCGTCTCGAGAAATGCGACCCGGCGTCCGTCGGGCGAGACGGCGGGCCGGTAGTCCTTGCCGCTGCCATGCGTGAGCCGGCTCGGCGCCCCTGCGGGCAGGTCGATTCGCCACAGGTCCATGCTGCCGCCGCGGTCGCTCGCGAACACGGCGAAACGGCCGCTCGGCGAGACGCTGGGATCGAGGTCCACGAATGCATCGTCGGTGAGTCGTTTCGGCCGCGCGCGTCCGGCCGCGAGCCAGAGGTCGCCGAGCGCGGCGAAGACGCGCGTGCGGCCGTCGGCCGAAGCGCCCTCGCCGGCGACGCCGAGGACGGGATTCGGACCCGGCGCGTCGAGGGCGGCCGCGGGCGGGGTCGGGGCGTGCACGTCCACGCTGACGGCCGCGATGAGCGGCACGTTGCGGCGCGCGGCGGCCGCGATGCCGCGGCGCCAGATGCGGCCGTCCGCGGTATAGATGAAGTCGCTGGGTCCTTCCCAGGCCACTCGGCTCGTGAAGACGTCCTCGGCGTTGGTCAGCGTCTTGACGATGGGCGTGGCGCCGGAGACGAGCATTTTGAGGTCGCTTCCGGTCGGACCGTCCTGCTCGTCGAAGACGAGCACGCCGCCCCCGGGGCGCCAGCTCGGCGCGCGGATCGCGTCGGTACCGGACTCGATCTCGGAAGAGGCGCCGTTGGCCGTCAGGACGCGCAGCGACCAGCGGTCCCCGTCATGGCGCACGTAGGCGATCTCGCCGAACTCCGAGACGGTCGGGAACGAGGCGTCGCCCGGTTCCTCGGTGAGCTGCGTGAGGACGCCGCTGTCGAGGGCGACGGACCACAGGCAGTAGTGGCCGGTGCGGTCGGAGGCGAAGACGACGGCGCGGGCGTCGGCCGTGAAATCCGGCTGGCGTTCGTTGAATGCGCTGCCGAGCAGCCGGCGCCGCGCGCCTGTGGCCGTCTCGAGCAGCCACAGGTCCCACTGCCCGTTCACGAGTCGTTGATAGACGATATAGCGCCCGTCGGGACTGAAGCGCGGGTAGCGCGCGGCTTCGTCGGCCGGCGTCAGCGGCTCCGCACCGCCGCCGGTCGCCGGCAGCCGCCAGATGCGGCCCAGCAGATCCGTCGCGAGGGTCCGCCCGTCCGGCGAGAGCGCAATGCTGATGTCGGTGCCTTCGCGGATGTCGGCGATGCGGGGCTCGGGCGCCGCGCGAGCGGCGGCGACCGCGGCCAGCGTAAGCGCGGCGGCGACGGCGGCGCGGCTCATTGCTGCTCCGGCGTCGCTTCGAGCTCGATCCCGCCGTCCGACGCGATCCGGTAGCGGATCACGATCGGCCGGCAGCACACGCTGCAGTCTTCGACGTATTCCTGCTCCTCGACGGAGCCGTCGAGGGCGACCTCGATCGTCTCCCAGCAGTAAGGACAGGTCAGGGACTCGTGTAGAACCATGTGCAAATGCGGTCTCGGAACTCGGGGCCGCCTCAGGGCTGCAGGCGCTGGCCGCGCCACGGCCCGCCGCGCAGGCTTCCCTGCGCCGGGCGGAGCTCGCGTTCGTACCGAATGCGCTCGTGAAAGCGGCCGCGGCCCTCGATCCAGAGCTCGACGGCCGCGCACCAGAGCCGGTATCCGCCCCAGCTCGGCGGGCGGGGCACGGCGGCGTCCTGTGCGGTGCCCGTTTCGGGAACGCCGAGCTCGCGCGCCTTCTCGTCGGCGCGCCGCTCGAGCGTGGTCATCGAATCAAGCGGGCGGCTCTGGCGGCTCGCCCAGGCGTTGAGGCGGCTTGCGAGCGGCCGCGTCGCGAAGTAGGCGTCGCTCTCGGCCGCGGGCGAGCGCAGCACGGGCCCTTCGATGCGTGCCTGGCGCCCGAAGGCTTCCCAATACAGCGCCGCCGCGGCCCAGGCGTTGCTCTCGAGCTCCTGGCCCTTGCGCGAGTCGTAGTGCGTGTAGAACACGATGAAGCCCTCGGCCGTAGCGACGCGCTTGATCAGCACCATGCGCACGGAAGGGCGGCCGCCGGCGCCCGCCGTCGCGATCGCCATTGCAGCCGGGTTGCGCCACAGGCCGCTCTCGACCGCCTGCGCCAGCCAGCGGTCGAGGATCCGCAACGGGTCCGAGCCCTCCGCCAGGTTCTCTGCCACGGCGCCTCGTTTCGTCAGCGCTTCGCGAGGGCGGCGGCGTGGAAGCGCAGGTGCTCGCCGATGAAGGTCCCCACGAAGTAGTAGCCGTGATCGTAGCCGGGCCGCTCATTGTAGGTGAGCCGCTGGCCCGAGGCCGCGCAGGCTTCCTTGAGGTCCGCGGGCCGGAGCTTCTCGAGGAACGGGTCGGCCGTGCCCTGGTCCACGAGCAGCTCGTGGCGGCTCGGTGCGCGGCGGATGAGCTCGCTCGCGTCGTATTCGGCCCACTTCTCGCGGTTGTCGCCGAAGTAACGCCGGTACGCGTTGCCGCCCCACTCCGAGCGGCTGGCCGCCGCGATCGGCGCGAACGCCGAGACGGACTTGTAGGCATCCGGATTGCCGATGCCGACGATGATGGCGCCATGTCCGCCCATCGAATGGCCGCTCACGGACTTGCGGGCCGGGTCCACGGGCAGGTTCGCGTCGACGGCGTCGACGAGCTCGCGCGTCACGTAATCGTACATGTTGTAGTGCGCGGACCAGGGCGCGGCCGTCGCGTTGACGTAGAAGCCGGCGCCCGTGCCGAAGTCGATCTGCTCGTCCTGACCGTGGATGTCCACGCCGCGCGGACTCGTATCGGGGATGATCAGGGCCAGGCCGAGCTCGGCTGCATACCGCTGCGCGCCCGATTTGACGCTGAAGTTCTCTTCCGTGCAGGTCAGCCCCGAGAGCCAATACAGCGCCGGCACCGGTCCGCGTTCTGCGGCCGGCGGCAGATAGACGGCGAACTGCATTTTGCAGCGGCAGGCGTCGGAATCGTGCCGATACGTGCGCTGCAGCCCCTCGAAACAGCGCGCTTCGCTGACGAGCTCTAGGTCGGACATCATTTCTCCAAGAAAGAAATAAGGGGTCAGAGCCCTTTTTTCGATCGGCGTCGGTACGGATTTCGAAGGGCGTGCGCGAAAAAGGGCTCTGACCCCTTTTTCTTGTCCCCGGCCGCCATACTATCCCCCTGCGGCACCCTTGTCTTGCGCCGGTGCCGGCCCGCGGGTACAAACCGCAGCACGGAGACATCGATGACCCTCGAAGAGCTACGCCAACGCCTTTCGCGCATCGACCGCGAGCTCGTCTCGCTCGTCGCCGCGCGCGAGCGGATCGTTGCCGAGATCGGCGCGCACAAGATCGAGCACGCAGTGCCGACGCGCGACTACGAGCGCGAGAAGGAAGTATTGAACGGCGCAAGGGCGCAGGCGCAGGAGCTCGGCGTAGATCCCGACACGATGGAGCAGGTCATGGCGCTGCTGATCCGCTCCTCGCTGACGCAGCAGGAGCGCACGCGCGTGGCCGCCGCGACCGGCGGCGCCGGCAAGCGCGTGCTGATCATCGGCGGCGCCGGCAAGATGGGCGCCTGGTTCGCGGAGTTTCTCGGGTCGCAGGACTACGCCGTCGAAATCGCGGACCCGCGCGAGAGCGCGCTGCCCTATCCGCGCATCCCGGACTGGCGCGGCAACGCGCTCGATCAGGACGTTGTCATCGTCGCGACGCCGATCAAGGCGGCCGGCGCCGTGCTCGCCGAGCTCGCCGAGCGCAAACCGCGCGGGCTCGTCATGGACATCGGCTCCCTCAAGAGCCCGCTGCGCGCCGGTCTGGCCGCGCTGTCCCGCGCCGGCTGCCGCGTCACCTCCATCCACCCGATGTTCGGTCCGGACACACGGCTGCTGTCCGGCCGGCACGTAGTCTTCTGCGACGCGGGCGTAGCGGACGCCACGGCCGAGGCCCACGCCCTGTTCGCGCCGACGATGGCCGAGCAGATCGATATGAGCCTCGAGGATCACGATCGGCTCATCGCGTTCGTCCTCGGGCTTTCGCACGCGCTGAATCTCGTCTTCTTCACGGCGCTCGCGGGCAGCGGTGAGCTCGTGCCGCGGCTGCAGAGGCTTTCGAGCACGACGTTCGATGCCCAAATGCAGGTCGCGGGCCTCGTCGCACGCGACAACCCGCACCTGTACTTCGACATTCAGACGCTCAATGACTATGGGCACATCGCGCTCGAGGCGCTGACCGAAGCCGCCGCGCGCGTGCGCGCCCTCGTCGAGGCCAGGGACGAGGCCGGCTTCGTCGCGCTCATGGAAGCGGGCCGGGCGTATATGGAGAGCCGGAGGTAGCTGGCAGATCAGTCCGGCCCGGCGGGGCCGCGGTTGGGATCAGGAGGTCACCGTGTCAGGCACCGAACTCGAGCTGGCCGAGCTGCGCCGCCGCGTCGCGCGCCTCAAGGAGGAGGCGCGCAAGAACGAGGACGCCTGGAAGCGCGCCCAGGCCCGCGAGATGGAGTTGCTCGAGGCCGACAAGCTCGGAACGCTGCTTCGCCGTCTGACCGAAGGCCTGCGCGCGAGCTATCAGCTCGATACCGTCGCGCTCGTCCTGGCCGACCACGACCACGAAATTCGCCGCCTGCTGCTCGGCCAGGGCGAAGCCATCGAGTCCCTCCCGGAGGTTATCTTCGTCGATACGGTGCACGGGCTCGCGCCGCAGCTTGCAGCCGCCGTCAAGCCCTGGCTCGGCCCGTTTGCGGCGGCCGACCACTCGCTGCTGTTCCGCGACGGCCGGGGCCTGCGCAGCGTCGCGCTGCTGCCCCTGTCGCGGCGCGAGCGGCTCGTCGGGTGCCTGAACCTCGGCAGCCGCAACCCGCGACGCTTCACGCGCACGCTCGCGACCGACTTCCTGCACCACCTCGCGGTCATCGCCGCGTTCGCCCTCGAAAACGCCGTCAACCGCTCGCGCCTCGTGCGCAGCGGATTCACGGACGTGCTGACCGGGTGGCATAATCGACGGTACCTGATGACGCGGCTCCGTGAAGAGCTCGCGCGCAGCAGCCGGGAGCGAACGGCGCTGGTGTGCCTCATGGTGGACGTGGACCACTTCAAGCGCATCAACGACCGCTACGGCCACCTCGCGGGGGACGAGGTGCTGAGCCAGATGGCGCAATGCGTGGACGCGGTCGTCCGCGCGAGCGACGTATCGGCGCGCTATGGGGGGGAAGAATTCGTGATTCTGTTGCCTGGCACCGATCTGGCCGCGGGGCACGCCCTGGCCGAGCGAATCCGCCGTGCCGTATCCGCCGAGCCGTTTCGTCTCAACGCGACGGGTGCGGCCGTAGAGGTCACGGTGTCCATCGGCGTGGCCGAGTACCGGCCCGGCGAGCGCGAGGACGATCTCAAGCTCGCGGGCGAGCGGCTCCTCGCGCGAGCCGATCTGGCCCTCTACGAGGCCAAAGCCAGCGGCCGGAATATGGTCGCGCTTGCCGCGAATGGTTAACATGGTCTGCGAGTCATGTTTTTGAGTCGGGATCTCACGCGGGGCGCGCAGGAGTCTGCCCTCGATGGGTCCACGGACTACATCGACGAGCAGGGTTTTCGCGCCAACGTCGGCATCATCGTGACCGACGGGCAGGGGCGCGTGCTCATCGCGGGCCGCCGCGGCCGCGGCGGCTGGCAGTTTCCGCAGGGTGGCGTCCGGCGTGACGAGACTACCGAGGCCGCCATGTACCGCGAGCTGCGCGAGGAAGTCGGCCTCGGCCGCGCCGACGTTCGATCTCGTCGGCCAGACCCAGGGCTGGCTTCGGTACCGGCTGCCAGACCGGTACATCCGGCGCGAACGCACGCCCGTCTGCATCGGCCAGAAGCAGCAATGGTTCCTGCTTCAGCTCGTCGCGGCCCCGGAACGGCTGCGCTTCGATCTCACGGACGCGCCGGAGTTCGACCGGTGCCGCTGGGTGGACTACTGGCGCCCAGTCAAGGAAGTGATCTATTTCAAGCGTCAGGTGTACGTGCGCGCCCTGACCGAGCTCGGCCCGCTGGCCTTCCCGGGCAAAGGTCCGCCCGATCCGCCCTCGTGGTGGCCGCGGCGCTGGCAGCGCGGGCTGAAGCCCGACTGACGCCGAGGGGCGTGTCCGCGGCGGCGCGCGGCAGCTTGCGGCCCCGCCGCCTAGGCCGGCCCTGTGACCCGGCTCTTGGTCGCGTCGGGGCCGAGCTGCGAGAATCCTCGGCATGCGGAAGGCGGCCTCCACGGTGAGACGGTTCAAACGAAGACCCCGGGTGCTCTACGCCCTGGCTGCCGTCGTCGTCGCGGCCAGCGCCTACCTGAGCTTCGAGCTCGGCCGCTACCGGGCGGGTTATTCGCTCCTCGACCACGACCGTGACGTGAAGCGCCTGCGCAAGACGCTGGCTGCCGAGCGGGCGGACCTCGACGAGGCGCAGCGCCAGGTCGCCATTCTCAAGACCTCGCACGAGGTCGACCAGGCGACGAACGCGCGGGTTCAGGAGACGCTGACCCAGCTCGAAGCCAAGCTGCAGGCGCAGCAGGAGGAGCTCGAGTTCTACCGCGGCATCGTCTCGCCGTCCAAAGGCGGAGCCGATTTGCGCGTGCAGAGCCTGCAGATCCGGCCCGGCGGCTCGGAGCGGCGCTATTTCCTTGAATTGGTGCTCATGCAAGCGATGGCACGCGACCGGCGGGTCGAAGGCGCGGTAAAATTGAAGATTGCCGGGACCCGGGACGGCAAAGCCCTCGAGCTCGCGCTCAAGGACGTGGCCGTAGACGACCATACGGACGAGCTGCCCTACGCCTTTCGGTATTTCCAGGCGCTGGAGCAGGAAGTCGAGTTGCCGGTCGGCTTCATGCCGGACACGGTACAGGTGCAGATCGCGCCTTCGGCGCCGCACCGCGACGCGACGACGCAGGAGTTCCGTTGGTCCGCGGTGACCGTAGAGTGAGGTGCTGATCAGATGCTGCGCAAGAAGAGCCGCTCCAACGTCCCCGTCAACTCCCTGGTCGGAGCCGAGACGCGCGTGCAGGGCGACGTTGAGTTCTCGGGCGGGTTCCACGTCGACGGCTACGTCCGCGGAAACGTCCGGGCCGCCGACGATCAGCGCTCGACGCTGAGCATCAGCGAGCGCGGCTGTGTCGACGGCTCGGTCTCGGCACCCCACGTCCTGCTGAACGGCACCGTCAACGGCGACGTGCGCGCGACCGAGCGCGTCGAACTCGGGCCCAAAGCCAAAGTCATAGGTAATGTGCAATACAAGCTCATCGAGATGGCGATCGGCGCCGAGGTCAACGGTAAGCTGGTCCATGAGAGCGAGCGCGCGGCCGTGGCAGTCCATGAGGACGGTCCCCTCGAGGCCGCGGCTTCCTTCGAATGAGCCGGAGAGGAACGATATGAGCGAACCGCAATGGGCGGATGAGACGCCGCCGTTGAATTTCACCGAGGCCGCCGCGCGTAAGGTCGGGCAGCTGATCCAGGACGAGGGCAACGCGGCCCTGAAGCTGCGCGTCTATATCCAGGGGGGGGGCTGCTCCGGCTTCCAGTACGGCTTCACGTTCGACGAGGAGATCCAGGAGGGCGACACCGAGATCGAAAAGGACGGTGTCACGCTGCTCGTGGATCCCATGAGCGTGCAGTACCTCATGGGCGCGGAGATCGACTACCGCGAGGACCTTTCGGGCGCTCAGTTCATCATCCGCAACCCGAACGCGACGACGACCTGCGGCTGCGGGTCCTCCTTCTCCGTCTAGCCCAGCCGACGGTCCCATCGACGCTTCGACCGAGAGCGATCGGCCGCCGACGCAAGACCGACCCGAGGTCATGGCGGCGGTCGACCTCGGCTCGAACAGCTTCCACATGGTCGTCGCCCGGCTGCAGCACGGGCAGCTCGCGATCGTAGACCGGCTCCGGGAGATGGTCCGGCTCGCCTCCGGGCTCACGGCCTACGGCTATCTCGACAGCGCGAGCCAGGACCGCGCGCTCGCGTGCCTGCGGCGCTTCGGCCAGCGGCTGCGCGACATGGACGCGAGCCGCGTGCGCGTCGTCGGTACGAGCACGCTGCGCCGCGCCCGCAACTCCGAGCCCTTTCTCGTGGCGGCCGAGCAGGCGCTCGGGCACCCCGTCGAGGTCATCTCCGGCATGGAGGAGGCCCGGCTCATCTACCTCGGTGTCTCTCATCACGTGGACCGCGTCGAAGGCAACACCCTCGTCGTGGATATCGGGGGCGGCAGCACGGAGCTCATCATCGGCCGCGGCTACGAGCCGCAGCAGCTCGAAAGCCTCACGATCGGCTGTGTCGAGCTCAGCCGGCGCTGCTTCGCCGAAGGGCGGTTGAGCCGCAAGCGCTTCGACCGTGCGCGCCTGGCCGTGCGGCTCGAGCTCAGGCCCATCACGGCCGCGTTTCTCAGGGCGGGCTGGGCGCAGGCGGCCGGCAGCTCGGGGACGATCCGGGCCGCGGGCGACGTCGCGCACGAGCTCGGCCTCGTCGATCGGGGCATCAGTATCCGCGCGCTCGAGACCATCATCGAGCAGCTCGCGGAGGCGCGCCGCGTGGACGCCGTGCGCCTGCCCGGGCTCGGCCCGGAGCGCGTGCCCGTCTTTCCGGGCGGCATCGCCATCCTGGTCGAGGTCATGGCGAACCTCGGCCTCGCGCAGATGGAGGTCAGCGACGGCGCGCTGCGCGAAGGTCTGCTCTACGACATGCTCGGGCGCCTGCACCACGAGGACGCGCGCGAGCGCACGATCCGGGCCGTGCAGAAGCGGTACCACGTGGACGAGGAGCAGGCCCAGCGGGTCGAGAACACGGCCGAGATGCTGTTCGACCGCGTGCGCGGCGCCTGGGGGCTCGGGGACGAGCGCTACCGCCAGCTGCTCGACTGGGCGGCGCGGCTCCACGAGGTCGGCCTCGACATCGCCCACGCCAAGTACCATCAGCACGGCGGCTATCTGCTGGCGAATGCGGATCTGCCGGGCTTCGTGCGCCTCGAGCAGCAGCTGCTCGCGACGCTCGTCGGCTTTCACCGCCGCAAGCTCGACGGCCTGGAGCTCGAGAAGCTGCCGACGAGCTGGCGCGCGCCGGCCTTTCGCCTCATCGTCGTGCTGCGGCTCGCCGTGCTCTTGAACCGCGGCCGCGGCCCCGTGGATTTACCCCCGCTCGAAGCCATGGCGGGCCCGAGCTCGCTCGAGCTGCGCTTTCCCGCCCGCTGGTACGAGGACAACCCGCTGACCGAAGCCGATCTGAATCAGGAGCAGGTCTGGCTCGAGGCGCGCGGCTTCGAGCTCAAGCTCGCGACGCTTCTTCCGCAG
Organism: uncultured Gammaproteobacteria bacterium; assembly: GCA_963702105.1. Classification (GTDB taxonomy): domain Bacteria; phylum Pseudomonadota; class Gammaproteobacteria; order Steroidobacterales; family Rariloculaceae; genus ZC4RG20. The sequence continues at coordinate 4,470,648 of OY969712.1, read as the reverse complement.
GATTCATGAACGGATCACTGGTAGTGCCTCCGACCACCACCACCTACGCATCCGACGCGGTCTTCATCGAGGCCCCGTTGACCTGCTCAGGAAGCCTCGGCCAGCTGCGCCAGCAGCCGGCTCTGTGCCGCGACGGCCGGCTCGTCGTCGCGCCGCTCGAGCAGGCGGTAGCGGCCGTCGGGCTCGAGCGCCCAGGCCTGCGTATTGTCCTCGAGGTAGATCGCTAGGTCGGAGATCAGGCGCGTCTTGAGCCGCGGATCGAGGATCGGGAACATGATCTCGATGCGCCGGTAGAAGTTGCGGTCCATCCAGTCCGCGCTCGCGCCATAGAGCTCCTCCTCTCCGCCGTTGCGGAAGTAATAGACGCGCGAGTGCTCGAGGAAGCGGCCGACGATCGAGCGCACATGGATGTTCTCGGAGACGCCCGGCAGCCCCGGGCGCAGGCAGCAGATGCCGCGCACGATGAGGTCGACGCGGACGCCGGCCATCGAAGCCTCGTAGAGCGCCCGGATGACTTCGGGCTCCACGAGCGCGTTGATCTTCGCGATGATGTGCCCCGTGCCTCCGGACGCCGCCTGGCGCGTCTCGCGCTGAATCATTCCCATGAGCCGCTCGTGCAGATGAAACGGCGACTGCGAGAGCAGCTTGAGATCGCGCGTACGCATGAGGCTCGTGAGCTGCATGAAGACCTGGTGCACGTCCTCGCCCAGCAGCTCGCTGGCCGAGAACAGGCCATAATCCGTGTAGGAGCGCGCCGTCTTCGGGTGGTAATTGCCCGTGCTCAGGTGCACGTAGCGGCGCAGCCGGCCCTTTTCCCGCCTGACGACGAGCGTCATCTTGCAGTGCGTCTTGTAGCCCACCACGCCGTAGACGACGTGCGCGCCGGCCTCCTGCAGCCGGCTCGCGAGCTCGATGTTCGCGGCCTCGTCGAAGCGCGCGCGCAGCTCGATCATGGCCGTGACCTCCTTGCCTGCCTTGGCCGCCGAGACCAGGCTTTCGACGAGCTGCGAGTCGGGCGTCGTGCGGTACAGCGTCTGCTTGATGGCGAGCACGTTCGGGTCGGTCGCGGCGCGGTAGACGAAGTCCATGACCGGGCTGAACGACTCGTAGGGGTGGTGCAGAAGTATGTCCCGCTTCGCGACGGCGTCGAACGGGTTCACGTTGACCAGCTCTTTCGGGATGCCGGGAGTGAACGGCGGGTACTTGAGGTCGTCGCGTTCGACGAGGTCGTAGACGGCGAGCAGCCGGTTCAGGTTTACGGGACCGGAGACGCGATACAGGTCGCTGCCCGTCAAATGGAAGTGCTTGAGCAGATACTCCGAGAGCTCCTCGGTGCAGTCGTGCGCGGTCTCCAGGCGCACGGCCGCGCCGTAGCGGCTCTCGAAGAGCTCGCCCTCGAGCGCCCGCATGAGGTCGTCGACGTCCTCGTCGTCCACGTAGAGATCGCTGTTGCGCGTGACGCGGAACTGATAGCAGCCGTCGATCTCCATGCCCGTGAAGAGCTGGCCCACGAACGCGTGGATCACGGAAGACAGGAAGACGAAACTCGTCTCGCCCGAGTTCACGAGCGCCTCGGGCAGCTGGATGAGCCGCGGCAGCGAGCGCGGCGCCTGCACGATCGCGCGGTGGCACGGGCGGCCGAACGCGTCGCGCCCGTGCAGGCTCACGATGAAGTTCAGGCTCTTGTTCAGAATGCGCGGAATCGGCCGCGTCGGATCGAGCGTGGTCGGGCTCAGCACGGGAACGATTTCGGCGTGCAGGTATTGCTCGAGCCAGTTGCGCTGGGTTTCGGTCCACTCGTCGCGGCGCACGAAGCGGATGCCCTCGCCGCGCAGCGCCGGGATCAGCTCCTCGTTGAGCACGCGGTACTGCTCGTCGACGATGCCGGCCGTGGTCTCGGCGATGCGCCGCAGGGCTTCGGCCGGCGTCAGGTTGTCCGGGCCGGCCGGGGCGGAGCTGACCTCCACGCGCTGCTTGAGACCCGCGACGCGGATCTCGAAGAACTCGTCGAGATTCGTGGAGGAAATGCAGAGGAACTTGAGCCGCTCGAGCAGCGGCACGCGCGGGTCCTTGGCCTGCTCCAGCACTCGGCGGTTGAATTCGAGCTGGGAGAGCTCGCGATTGATGTAGTAATCGGGGAGTCTTAAGTTCAGCGTGTCCACGAGGGAAGCCGTCGGGCGCGTGCGTGAGGCGATACGCCGGAGTATACGCCGCCGAGTGTTACGGCTTCGCGGGCGCCGGTCACGGTGGGCACGTTGCCGGCTTCACCTCTAATACGTGCGCGGGCGAGCCAGGCGAAGGCCGCGCCCTCGACCCAGTCCGCGCCGACGCCGTGCGCATCCGTGCGCTCGACGGGCAGCCCGGCCGCGCGCTCGAGCCGCGAGAGCAGGTCCGAGTTGTGCGCCCCGCCGCCGCAGACGATGAGCCGGGCGCAGTCGGGCGCGGCATGGCGGACCGCGGCCGCGACCGTCCGGGCCGTGAGCTCCGCGAGCGTCGCCTGCACGTCCGCGTGCGCGACGGCGCGGCCGAGCGTGCCGAGCCGGGCATCGAGCCAGGCCGCGTTGAACAGCTCGCGCCCCGTCGATTTGGGCGCAGGCGCGTGAAAGTAGGGCTCCTCGAGGAGCCGGGCGAGCAGCGCTTCGTCCACGACGCCGCTGGCGGCCCAAGCCCCGTCCGCGTCGAAGCGGCGGCCCAGGTGCCGCTCGGCCCAGCGGTCGAGCAGCGTGTTGCCGGGCCCCGTATCGAAGCCCGTGACCGGTTCGCCCGGCCTCAGCACCGTGACGTTCGCGATGCCGCCGATGTTGAGCACCACGCGCGGCTCGTTCGCGTCGGCGAAGCTCGCTGCGTGAAAGGCGCAGACGAGCGGCGCGCCCTGGCCGCCGAGCGCCACGTCGAGGCGGCGAAAGTCGGCGACGGTCGTGATGCCCGTTCGAGCGGCCACGACGTTCGGATCGCCGAGCTGCAGCGTGAACGGCTCGGGCGGTAGGGGCTCGTGATAGACGGTCTGGCCGTGATGTCCGATCGCTTCCACGTCGGCGGCCGCGCGTTCGCCGGCGGCGATGACCGCGAGCGCGCAGTCGGCGAAGAACGCGCCGAGCGCCGTATCCAGCCGGCCGAGCTCCCGAAGCGACGTCTGCGGCGCCTCGATCAGACGGCCGACGCGGGCCGCGAGGGCCTCGGGATACGCTGTGGTCTGGGCCGCGACGACCGCCGGGGCCTCGCGCTCGAGGTCCAGCAGCACGGCGTCGACACCGTCGACGCTCGTGCCCGAGATGAGTCCGACGTAAAGCTCAGGCATGGGCGCTGTCCTTTGCGCGCGGTCCGGGGGCGTGCGCGCCCGGGTGCCGGGCCGGCTCGCGGGCGGGGCCGCCCGTCAATTCGCTGCGGTCGTAATCTCGGCGGCGGAGTCGAGCGCGTCGAGCTCGCTCCACAGCGTTTCCGTGTGCTTCTCGAAGTCGGCCCGGTACTGCGCGGGCACGGGGTCGGCGGGCGGCAGCGGGACCGTGCGTGGATTTCGATGCACGCCGTTGACGCGGTACTCGTAATGCAGGTGCGGCCCGGTCGCGAGCCCCGTCATGCCGACGTAGGCGATGACCTCGCCCTGCTTCACGCGGCTGCCGACCTTGTACCTGCCGAACTTCGACAAGTGGCCGTACAGCGTCGTGATGTTGCCGCCGTGCTGCAGGATCACGACGTTGCCGTAACCGCCTTTGCGGCCCCGGAAGATGACCTTGCCGTCGCCGGCGGCGTGAACCGGCGTGCCGATCGGCGCCGCATAGTCCACGCCCTTGTGGGCGCGGAAGCGGTGCAGGATCGGGTGATAGCGGCGCAGCTCGAACCTGGAGCTGATGCGCGTGAAGTCGACGGGCGCCCGGATGAAGGCCTTGCGTAGGCTGTGGCCGTCGCGGGTGTAGTAGTCCGAGTGGCCCGTCGGGTCCGTATAGCGCACGGCCCGATACGCGTGGCCCTGGTTCACGAACTCGGCCGCGAGCAGCGGCCCGTCGCCGAGCTTCGTGCCGTCGCGCCACTGCTGCTGGTAGATCACCTTGAAGGTGTCGCCTTCGCGCACGTCCTGGATGAAGTCGATGTCCCACTGGAAGATGCCGGCCATGGCCATGATCAGCGCGTCGGAGATACCGGCGTCGGACCCCGCATCGAACAGCGAGCTCTTGATCACGCCGTGCGCATGGGTCTCGCGCAGGTCGACGGGGCGCTCGATCTCCTTGGCTTTGTAGCCGTCGTCGCCGCGCGTGATCTTGATGAGCTTGATGTCGTCGAGCTCGCGCGTAAGGCCGAGCACGTGCTCGCCCTCGTGGGCGATCTCGATCGAGTCGCCGGGCCGCAGGAGCTTGAGGTAATCGGCCACGTTCGGGAGCTGAACCATGGCGGCGAGGTCCGCGAGGCTCAGATCGTTGCGCCGGAAGAGCTGTTCGAGCGAATCGCCCTTCTTGACGACGAGATCGAGCACGGCCGCCGCTTGCCGGGCTACCCCACCGAGGGCGTCTGCGGCCGCCGCGGCCGGACCGTCGTCGGCCGCCGCGATGAGGGTCGCGGCCGGTGCGCTCGTTCCGGCGGCCTGCTCGGCCGTGTCCCGCCCTTCGCCGCTCCCGGCGTCGGCGAAAGCCGCCCCGGCCGCGGCGGTGTCGGCCGCCGGGGAGCCGGCCGACCTTGCGTCGCCCGAGCCGGCGCCGTCGGGCGCCGAGGCCGCAGCCGCCGGGGTCGCGGGCACCGCCGGCAGCTCGGGGGGCTCGACGTGCCGGACGAGCAGGACGACGGCCACCGCGACGAGCGGCGCCGCGAGCCCGAACGCGAACCAGGATACGTGTCGCTGCGACTGCAGCCGCAGGAGCCGCGCCCGCGCGTCGAGCCAAAGGGCGCGGGCGGAGCGCGGTTCACCGCAGAGACTGTTTTTATAGTCGTGGCGAATGCCACCTCGGTAAGGCTTCACCGCGCACCTTATGTTCAACCGGCGTGTAATGTAACCGGGGCTTACGGGAGGGTCAAAACATTGTCTTTAAAGTCAGTATCCTAGGGGATAGACGTGCCGGCGCTCGCCGCAGCTGCCCGGGACCCGCGCCCGGCGCGTCTCGGCAGCCGTCTGCGTCGACGGCCGCGGCCGGTTGGTCTATCCTTCGCTCCCTTTCGGCTCGGGGCTCGAGACGGGCACAGAGCCTAGCATCGTTGCATGGGCGGGGATGATGGATTCCGTCGCAGAACAGCTGGCCGAGCTCGGGCGCGGCGCGCACGAGGTGCTGGTCGAGAGCGAGCTCCGGACGCGGCTCGAGGAAGGACGCCCGCTGCGCGTCAAAGCGGGCTTCGACCCCACGGCGCCGGATCTCCACCTCGGCCATACCGTGCTGCTCAACAAGATGCGCCGTTTCCAGGATCTCGGCCACGAGGTCGTTTTCCTGATCGGCGACTTCACGGGCATGATCGGCGACCCGAGCGGCAAGTCCGCCACGCGCCCGGCGCTGACCCGCGAGGAAGTCGAGGCGAACGCGAGAACGTACGCCGCCCAGGTGTTCAAGATCCTGGATCCGGAGCGCACGCGGCTCGAGTTCAATTCGCGCTGGATGGCGCAGATGGACGCCGTCGGCATGATCGAGCTCGCGGCCAAGCACACGGTCGCGCGCATGCTCGAGCGGGAC
>OY969712.1:0-4460000 GCA_963702105.1 uncultured Gammaproteobacteria bacterium | reverse complement strand
GCCGAAAACCCAAGGGTTCCTGCGCTACGCTAATCGGCGCAGGGTTAGTCGGCCCCTAAGGCGAGGGCGAAAGCCGTAGTCGATGGGAAGCAGGTCAATATTCCTGCACCGCTTGTTACTGCGATGGGGGGACGGAGAAGGCTACGTCATCCGGGCGTCGGTTTGCCCGGTTCAAGCGAGTAGGGAGTGTCCTTAGGCAAATCCGGGGACACAATCCTGAGACGTGACGACGAGCCCCTTTTTAGGGGCGAAGTGACCGATGCCAGACTCCCAGGAAAAGCCTCTAAGCTTCAGGTAGCAAGCGACCGTACCGTAAACCGACACAGGTGGGTGAGGAGAGAATCCTAAGGCGCTTGAGAGAACTCGGGTGAAGGAACTAGGCAAATTGGTACCGTAACTTCGGGAGAAGGTACGCCTCTGCCGGTGAAGGACCTGCGTCCGGAGCTGGTGGGGGCCTCAGAAACCAGGTGGCTGCGACTGTTTACTAAAAACACAGCACTCTGCAAACACGTAAGTGGAAGTATAGGGTGTGACGCCTGCCCGGTGCCGGAAGGTTAATTGATGGGGTTAGTCCCTTCGGGGGCGAAGCTCTTGATCGAAGCCCCGGTAAACGGCGGCCGTAACTATAACGGTCCTAAGGTAGCGAAATTCCTTGTCGGGTAAGTTCCGACCTGCACGAATGGCGTAACGATGGCCACACTGTCTCCACCCGAGACTCAGTGAAATTGAAATCGCTGTGAAGATGCAGTGTACCCGCGGCTAGACGGAAAGACCCCGTGAACCTTTACTATAGCTTTGCACTGAATTTTGAGCTTGCTTGTGTAGGATAGGTGGGAGGCTTTGAAGCGGGAACGCTAGTTCTCGTGGAGCCAACCTTGAAATACCACCCTGGCAAGTTCGAAGTTCTAACCCAGGCCCGTTATCCGGGTCGGGGACAGTGTATGGTGGGTAGTTTGACTGGGGCGGTCTCCTCCCAAAGAGTAACGGAGGAGCACAAAGGTACCCTCAGCGCGGTCGGACATCGCGCACTGAGTGTAAAGGCACAAGGGTGCTTGACTGCGAGACAGACAAGTCGAGCAGGGACGAAAGTCGGTCTTAGTGATCCGGTGGTTCTGTATGGAAGGGCCATCGCTCAACGGACAAAAGGTACTCCGGGGATAACAGGCTGATTCCTCCCAAGAGTCCACATCGACGGAGGAGTTTGGCACCTCGATGTCGGCTCATCACATCCTGGGGCTGTAGCAGGTCCCAAGGGTATGGCTGTTCGCCATTTAAAGTGGTACGCGAGCTGGGTTTAGAACGTCGTGAGACAGTTCGGTCCCTATCTGCCGTGGGCGTTGGAAACTTGAAGGGAGCTGCTCCTAGTACGAGAGGACCGGAGTGGACGTACCTCTGGTGTTCCGGTTGTCACGCCAGTGGCACTGCCGGGTAGCTATGTACGGACGGGATAACCGCTGAAAGCATCTAAGCGGGAAGCCCACCCTAAGATTAGGTTTCCCTGGGGACTCGATCCCCCTGAAGGGCCCTCGAAGACGACGAGGTTGATAGGCTGGGTGTGGAAGTGCAGTAATGCATGAAGCTAACCAGTACTAATTGCCCGTGAGGCTTGACCATATAACACCCAAGAAGTCTGGGTGTGCGCAGCGCGACATGCGACGGATCATTCCAATTGTGGCGTAGCCGAACCGGGCCCTTGCCCGTTTCGTCCGACGCCGAACCGGTTTGCCTGGCGGCCATAGCGGGCGGGAACCACCCGATCCCATCCCGAACTCGGAAGTGAAAACGTCCAGCGCCGATGGTAGTGTGGGCTTGCCCACGCGAGAGTAGGTCACCGCCAGGCTTCTATGTACGAACCCCTAGTCCGGTTTCCGGGCTGGGGGTTTTTTTTGGGGGGGGAGGGGAGGGGGCGGATCCTGGGCCCGATCCGCCCGCCGTGACACCCTGACAAGCCGCCAACCGGCAAACCGTCAATAGCCTGTAAGCTCGAGGTAGCCTTCACCGGATACGGGCCGGCCGTCGGACGTTCCGTTCACCTTGATGGCACCTTCCCAATAGCGCACCGAGAGATCGAGCTCCTGGTCCCGCACATAGGGCTGCACCGTCAGGACCAGCTTCCGCTCCGGAAGCGCGAGCCGCCACGCCACGGGGTAGCGTGCGCCGCTGGCCCGGCTCGTCCAGTACGCGAGCGGCTCGAGCGCGACGGCGGCCGGCCCGAGACGCTCGCGCTGACCTTCGGGACCGATCAGCGAGCCGCCGCTGAACGGGCTCGCCGCGCCGTCCTTGCGCCTGATTCGGTAGAACATGAGCTCGCGGCCGTCGTCGAGCTGCAGCGCGAACCAGTCCCAACCGGCCTCGCCTGCGTCGAGCGCACTCGTGGACCACTCGCGGTCCATCCACGCTGTGCCCCGCACGCTTTCGGTCGCCTCGCCGGCGGAAAGCGTGCCCGTCGCCGTGAGCTTCGGAATCGAGTAGTAGTAGGAAGCGTTCCCGGGCTCGGGGCCCTTGCGGTCGAGACCGCCCTCGCCGTTCGGGATCGGCGGCGTCTTCGGTTCGAGGCGAAGATCGAGCCGTGCGCGATCCGAGGTGGCGCGGAGCGTGAACGTTTCGCCGTCGCCCGCCGCCTGCCAGTCCTCGACCCAGACGCGGAACGGTTTCGCCTGCGCGCCCGCGAGCCCGAGCGCGCCCCGCGAGAGATGCTCCGAGGCGAGTAGCCGGCCGTTCTGCACGTCCGTGATCGCGAAATGCGCCATATAGATCTGATTCGTGGCCCAGGCCGACCGGCTCTCGGGCGGCTCCGGGGCAAGCGCATAACGGAAGAATGTGAGCTCGAAGCCGTAGTGCCTGCCGCCCGCGGCCGAGACGTTGCCCGTGAAGTACCACCACTCGGTCCGATAGCGCGGATGGCTGCCGTAGTCCGCCGGAAACTCGAACTCCCGCGGAATGAGGGCCCGCGCAAAGCCCTCCGCGCCGCCGGCCCCGCCGCCGAGAAAGCCGAGGCCGGTTCGGCCGCCGCCGCGCAATCCTTCGGCGCCCGCACTGGGACGGGCGCCGGTGGCCGGCGCCGCTGCCTCGCGCGGCTGCGTTCCCGCCCCGACGGTGCCCGCGCGATCGCCCGGACCACAAGCGGCGAGACCGCAGACGCCAAGCGCCAGCGTCAAGCCCGCCGCCCGGAGCCCATGGCGCGCGCCCGCCGACAGGGGCGCCGGGGCCGATGCTGCAGTGCCGCGGCGGCTACTCCTCACGCAGCGCCCCCGCCAGGCTCGTGTGAGCTGCCCGCAGCGCCGGGTACAGCCCGGCCAGCAGCGCCGCGCCGACCGCCAGCGCTAATCCCGAAAGGACGGGCCCCGGCGCGAGCGTCAGGTGCATGGTCCAGCCGAAAGAGCGGCGATTGATGACGTGCACGAGCAGCGCCGCGAGCGCGGCGCCGATCGGCACGGCGGCGATCCCGGCCGCGGCGCCGAGCAACGTCGTCTGCGTGAGCACGAGCCGGCCGAGCTCCGCCGGCATCAGTCCCAGGGCGCGCAGCACGGCGAGCTCGTGCGCCTTCTCGAGCTGGATTGAGAGCAGCGCACTCAGGACGCCGAGAAACGCGACGAGAGCCGCGAGCACGCGCAACACTTCCGTGATTCGAAACGTCCGGTCGAAGATCGCGAGCGAGACGTTTACGATGCCGGCCGCCGAGCGGATCGGCGCGCCGGCGGGCAGCAGCGGCGCGACGGCCGCGCGCACGGCTTCCGCATCCGCACCTTTTTCGAGCTGAACGCCGATGCCGCTCACCGCCTCGTCGTTCCAGATGCGCCGGTACTGATCGCGGGAGATCAAAACCGAGCTCGCCCCCGTGTTGTAGTCGCGGTAGACGCCCACGATCGGGAACCGCCGCGGCCCGTTCGGGGTCGGAAGCGTGAGCTCGTCGCCGACGCCGAGCCGCGTCCGATACGCTAACGGCTCGGCAATCGCGACCGCCGCCTCGGACGTAAGCTTCGCCACAGCCTGAGACCGGTCGCCGGCCACGAAATCGAGCCCGAAACCGCCGGGCCCGGGAGAGACCGCGCGCAGCCCCACGGCGCCCTCGGCCGTCGGCAGACGCGCGAACTCGGTCAGGCTGACCCCGGCGACGCCGGGTAAGGTCTCGATGCGCTCGACCGTGCCCGGGGCGAGCGCGCGGTCCGAGTCGCCGAGCGAGACGTAGAGATCGGCCGTCAGCGTCGTGTGCAGCCACTCGGTCAGGCTGGCCCGGAAGCTCGAGATCATGAGCCCGATTCCCATGACCGTCGCGACGGCGATCGCGAGCGCGGCCGTCGCGACGCCCGTGCGGCTCAACGAGGCCGTCACGCCTCGGACGGCGAGCAGCCCGGCCAGGCCGAAGGCGCGACCGGCCGCGGGCTCGGCGAGCCGCATGAGCCCGGCGGTTACCGCCGGCGTCGCGAGGGCGCCGGCGCCGAGCACGAGAAACAGGCCACCGAAGGCCGAGTAGAGGCTGCGGGGGCCGACCGCGAGCAACGCCGCGCCGGCCGCCAGCACGAACGGTGCCGCCCACGCGGCGCGGCGCGTGCGCACACGGCTTTGGCGCTCGAGCGCCGCGCGGCGGATGGCGGCGTCGGGCGGTGAGCGCGCCGCATCGAGCGCCGGGCCGAAGGCCGCGACGAGTGTGGCGCCGACGCCGAGCGCCGCGCCGCGCGCGTAGGTCCAGGGCGATGGGGCTGCGGCCTGCACCGCGTTCGAGTAATAGAGATCGCCGATCGTGCGCAGCACGAGCGTCACGAGGCCCTCGGAAAGGATCTGTCCCAGGACGAGGCCGACGGCCGTCGCGGCCGCGCCGATCGCGAGAGCCTCGAGCAGCACGCTCACCAGCAGCCGCCGGCGCTCGAGCCCGACGGCGATCAGCGTGCCGATGACGGCGCGCCGCTGCACGATCGCGAACGACATCGTCGAGTAGATCAGAAACATGCCGACGACGAGGGCCAACAGGCCGAGCGCAGTAAGATTCGTACGAAAGGCGCGGGCGAGTTGGCCAAAGCCGCCGTCGGACTCGGCGGGCACGAGCGTGGTGCCGGGCGGCGGATCGGCGGCGAGCTTGGCGGCCGTCGCGGCGTCGAGCTTGAGATCGATGCGGTCGAGCCGCCCGTAAGACTGCGTCAGCGCCTGGGCCGTCGCGATGTCCGCGACGAGCGGAGGCTCCCCGCTGCCGCCGCCCGCGGCACCCTGCAGCGTCCCCGCCACCTCGACATTCGTGCGGCGGCCGCCGACGAGAAGCTCGAGGCGCGAGCCGGCCGCGAGTTTGAGCTCCTCGGCGAGCGCGGGCGGCACGAGCACGCTGCCCTGATGCAGCATGAGCCGGCTCGCGGCCGCGGCGGACCCGGGCACGAAGCCCACGAAGCTGCGCACGGCCGGTTCCTTGACGGGGTCCACGCCGAGCAGGGTCATGCGGCGCCCGGGCAGGGCCGCAAGGCCGACCGAAGCCTCGATGACGGGTGCCGCATCCGTGATGCCGCGGCCCACGACGAGCTCGCGGAACACGGCCTCGGCCATTTCGCCGCCGACGGGCAGCAGGCGGTGCGTCGCGCGCCCGTTCACGACCTGCGCGGACAGGTCGAACGCGCGCTCGGCGCTGTCGTTGGCGAGATCGACGCCGACGTAGACCGCGACGCCCAGGCTGATCCCGGCGATCGCGAGCGCGAGCTGCCATGGATGACGCAGATAGAACCGGCGTGCGGCCCTGAGCAGCAGGCCCGTCAACGTGCCGCCTCGAGCTTCCCGTTGCGGATCGTCAAGACGCGGTCGGCGAGGCCCATGACCTCGCGGCCGTGGGTGGCCATGACGAGCGTCGCCCCGCGCCGCCGGCAAGTCGCGTCGAGGAGCTTGATCACGCGCTCGGCCGTCTCGAGATCCAGGTTGCCCGTCGGCTCGTCGGCCAGCACGATGCCGGGCTCGTGCGCGACGGCGCGCGCGATCGCGACGCGCTGTTGTTCGCCGCCGGAGAGCTCCTCCGGAAAGCGCTCCTCGGCGCCCCCGAGCCCGAGCTCTTCGAGCAGGGCGGCTATGCGTGCGGCGGTCTCGGCGCGCGGCAGCCCGTTCAGCGCGAGCGGCAGCCGAATGTTCTCGGCCACGGTCAGGGTCGGAATCAGGTTGAAGAACTGAAAGACGAAGCCCATGCGGCGGCGCCGGAACATCGCGCGCTCGCGTTCGGGCATCTGGTCGAGCCGCCGCCCGCCGAACAGGACCGAGCCCGAGTCGGGGGCGTCGAGGCCGCCGATGAGCTTGAGCAAGGTCGATTTCCCGGAGCCGCTGCGCCCGATGAGCACAAGGAATTCGCCGCGCTCGACGTTGAGATCGACGTGGTCGAGCACGACGTTCGGCCCATAGGCCTTGGAAACCCCGGCGAGCCGGATGCGCTCGTTAGATATCGCGTCGTCGTCCATGTCGGGTCCGAGCGCGCCCGGAGGGGGCTGCTACGAATGCTGCACGTTCTCCAGCGGCCGGTCGGTGATGACCTCCCAATTGCGCTCGAGCGCGGCGCCGAGAAGGCGGCGATCCGGACGAACGGCGACGGGCTCCCCGACGGCCTCGAGCAGGAAGATGTCGTGCATCGAGTCCGCGTAGGCCGCCACGCGGCGCATCTCTATCTTGAGCTCGGCGGCGAACTGACGGACGAGGCTGAGCTTGGCGGCATCGTAGGGATGGATCTCGGGCGGCTGCGCGAGGATCACGCCGTTGCGCTGACTCGTCAGCGTTGCGCACGCGTAGGGGACGCGCAGCGCGTCCGCTAGCGCGCGGGCGATCGGTTGCAGCGTGCCCGACATGAGCACGACCACGTCCCCGCGCGCCAGGTGCTGCTCGAGACGCTGAACGGCCGGCGCGTAGAGGCGGCCCATGAGGCGCTCGGCCACGAACTCGCGCGCGAGCGCGTCCACTTCATCGACACCCAGTCCCGCCAGATACGCCTTGTTCTTGCGCGGCGTCTGAATGCCGCCCGTCGGCAGGTAGCGCAGCATGAACAGCAGGAAAGCCGCGAGCTGACGCGGGCCTTGGCGGCGCCGCAAGAACAGGTACCACCAGAACATGCGCTCGGACGCGCCGCGAACCAGCGTGCCGTCGATGTCGAATACGGCGAGCTTCATGGCTTTGACTGCGTGCTCCGAATGATATCTTCCTTCCGATCGTGCACGAACTCAACGACGACCGGCAAACCGCGCAAAATGCAAAGCGCGACGGCCATATAGACGAAGGCATAGGTCAGGACGACGACCGGGCCCCCGACGTAGGCCCAGAACTCGGGCAGCGCGCGCGGAAGCGGCCGCAGCAGGAAGAGGCCGCAGAACGCGCAGGCCTTGACGACGGCGTATAGAATCCGCATGAACTTACCCGCGACGAGAAATTTCCCGACCGCGGACTGCATGAGCGCGAACGGCGCAAGGCCGCGGGAGACCGAGCTGCTCGAGCGGATCGTATCGACGACGACGCCGCGGATGATGAACACGATGGGCACGGCGATCGAGACGAGGTTCAGGTCCGCAGCGACGACCCAGAGCGTGAGCTCGGCGACGCGGTCGCCCGCAATGTCGAACAGGGCCCCGAACAGGGTCGTCTCGTTGCGCTTGCGCGCGATGTATCCGTCGAGACCGTCGGAGACGAAAATCAGGATGATCAGAAAAAAGCTTGCGAGCTGCCACGCGCCGATCGGCTGGTACGAGATCCAAACGACGAGGAACAGCAGGATCAGCCGGCTCAGCGTGATGAGATTGGCCATGCCGGGATTATACGCAAGCGTCCGTTCGGGCCCGCGCGCCCGGCCGTACGCGAGGACTACGGGAGCCGCCCGATGAAACTCTATGACGCCCCCGGCGCCCCGAGCCCCGGCAAGGTCACGCTCTTTCTGGCCGAGAAGGGGCTCGAGCTGCCGACGGTCGGCGTCGATTTGCGGCAAGGCGCGCAGATGCAGGCGCAGTTCCTCGCCCTGAACCCCGCCGGGACCGTGCCCGTGCTCGAGCTCGACGACGGCACTTGCCTGACGGAGAGCCTCGCGATCTGCTTCTACCTCGAGAGCCTGCACCCCGAGCCCAACCTATTCGGGCGAGATGCGGAGGAGCGCGCCCTCGTCCTCATGTGGAACGACATCGCGACGCTCGAAGGCTACCTCGCGTTCCAGGAAGTACTGCGTAACGGCCACCCGGCCTTCGCGGGCAGGGCGCTGCCCGGCCCGGTGCCTCATGAGCAGATTCCTGCGCTCGTCGACCGCGGGCGCCGGCGCGCCGAGGCGTTCTTCGACCGGCTCGACGCACGGTTCGCGGCCAGCCCCTACCTGGCCGGTGACCGTTTCACCTACGCGGACATTGCCGCCTTCGTGTACACGGGCTTTGCCGCCCGCGCGCTGCGCGCCGATCCGACCGCCACACGACCGGCGCTCAAGCGCTGGCTGGACCGCGTCAGGGAGCTACCGTCGGCGTCAGCGTCGGCGTCAGCGTCAGCATCAGCGTAAGACCGCTTCGGAGGCGTAGGTGGCGGTGGGCGGAGGCGCCGGCGGAAGGGCGGTGTCGGGACCGCTGTGAATACATCCCTGTACGCTTCGTAAGCGCCATCCCTGGCGCTTACGATCCCGACACCGCCCTTCCGCCGACGCCTCCGCCCCCAAACCTCCGCAGGTGTCGCGGTCTTCAAAGACGGCCCGATCCCGCGTGTTCCCTTCCGAACGCTGGATCGCGCGGCTCTCGCGTCATCGCGTCCGAAGTGTCACCAAACGCGGGGATCAGCGTGCGCGTGTCTCGGGTTGCGAGTCGCGTCCCGAACCGACTCTTTCACCCAGCGATCTCATCGCGCGGCGGCAGCAGGAGTCATGAACGGCCACCGACGTCGCAGAGGAGGCTCGTGCAGACAGGCGCTTTCGGGGCCGTGCGCGCCAGGGAGGGCGCGCACGGAGCCCACATGGACGTGTTCACGGCGTCCCCGAAAGCGCCTGTCTGCGCGAGGCTTCGTCCGCCACCATCGCTCAAACCGTTCATGAATCCTGCGGCCGACCGGTAGCCACTCACCCCACTACAGCCGCCGCCACGGCAACACGACGCACTCCCCCTCGTGCCGCGCCAGGTAGGGCTCGACCCGATAATGGCGCGCCAGCACCTCGCGCGTGAGCACGCGCTCGGGCGGTCCGTCCTCGACGACCTCGCCGCGGGTGAGCAGCACGATGCGCGTGCAGAAGCGCGCGGCGAGCGCGAGATCGTGCAGCACCGCGACGACGATCGTCTCCGGTCCGGCATAGCGGCGCAGCACCTGCATGATCTCGAGCTGGTGGTAGGGGTCGAGAAACTGGATCGGCTCGTCCGCGAGCAGCACGGGCGCGCACACGGCCAGCGCCCGTGCGAGCAGGACGCGCGCCCGCTCGCCGCCGGAGAGCTCGTCCGTGCGCCGGTCCGCGAACGCCGCCGCTCCGCATTCGGCGAGCGCCCACTCGACGGCCGCCGCGTCCTCGGCCTCGCGCCGCGCGCCGAATGCGCGGTGCGGCAGCCGGCCGAGCGCGACCAGGTCGCGGGCCGCGAGCGGCCAGTGCGCCGCCGGGGCCTGCGGTAGATAGGCGACGTTGCGGGCCCGTTCGAGCGCCGACATGTGCTCGAGCGGCCGCCCGGAGAGCCACAATCTGCCCGAGGCCGGTAGGACACCCGCCGTCGCCTTGACGAGCGAGCTCTTGCCCGCCCCGTTCGGGCCGACGAGGCCGACGAGCTCCCCCGGGACGAGCGCCAGCGTCGTGGGTCCGACGGCGCGGAGGGTCCCGTAGCGGACCTCGAGCGCCTCGATCTCGAGCGTCACGCGGTCCCGGCCCGCGGCCGCATGACCAGGTAAAGGAAGAACGGCGCGCCGACGAGCGCCGTCACGACGCCGAGCTTGAGCTCGGGGCCGGGCGGCATGAGCCGGATCACGATGTCGGCGGCGAGCGTGAGCAGAGCGCCGCCCAGGAAGCTCGGCAGCAGTAGCCGGCTCGGCTCATGGCCGACGAGGGGGCGCAGCAGGTGCGGCACGACGAGCCCCACGAAGCCGACGACGCCGGTCACGGCCACGGCCGCCCCCACGGCGAGCGCCGTGCCGCCGACGACGAGCCACTGCGTTCGCGCGGGCGCAAAGCCGAGGCTCGCAGCGGTCTCCTCGCCGAGCGTCAGCGCGTCGAGGCCGCGGGCCGCCGCCGAGAGCATGATCCATCCCGGAATCATGAACGGCAGCGTGAGCCAGACGTGCGCGAGGCTGCGGTCGGCCAGCGAGCCGAGCATCCAGAACAGGATCTCGAGCGCGGCATAAGGACTCGGCGCGAAATTCAGGGCCAGCGACGTGAGCGCGGCCGCGAGCGCGTTGAGTGCGATGCCGGCGAGCACGACGGCGAGCAGGTCGCCGCGACGCCGCGCGAGCGCATAGAGCAGCCCGAGTGCCGCCAGCGATCCCGCGACGGCGCCGAGCGGCAGCGCCAGCGTCGCGGCGCCGGCGAGCCCGAAGTAGAACACGAGCACGGCGCCGAACGCGGCGCCGCTCGATGCGCCGAGCAGGCCCGGCTCGGCCAGCGGGTTGCGCAGCAGGCCCTGCAGCGCTGCGCCGCTGAGCCCGAGCGTGCCGCCGACGAGCAGGCCGAGCAGCGCCCGCGGCAGCCGGATCTGCACGAGGATCGAGGCGGCGATGTCGGGGCCGCCGAAGCCGAAGCTCGAACCGCCGCTCGTGCGGCCGAGCGCGAGCGAGAGCAGCATGGCGCCGGCCGTGAGGAGGGCCAGCGCGATGCAGAGGACGCGGTCGACGGCCGGCTCGCGGGGCTTCGGCCCCGCGGGCGTCTCTGCGTTCCCGCGTGCCGCCGGCGGCGCCCGGCGCTCCGCCTCGCAGGGCGGCCGGGGTTCGGCCCGGATGCTCGCGGCCGCTCCGCGAATCTCGGCGCTCACGGCCGGTCGGCCCTGGTGCGCAGCGCGACGGCGGGGCGCAGCGGGGCTGCCGCGCGCTGCATGGCCGCGACGGAGTCGAGGCTCTCGGGCAGGCCGCAACCCCACTCGGCCGCGGGCAACTCGAGCGTGGCCGTCTGCGCCGCGATGCGTTCGACGGCCGGATGGTCGAAGATCGCATTCGCGAGCGAGGCCTCGTGGCGCCGGTAATCGGTCACGATCAGCAGTCGGGGCCGGCTGCGCAGCAGCGTCTCGACGGAGAGGCTGCCCCAGCGGTCGAGGCCGCGGTCGGCGGCGAGGTTGTCGAGCCCGGCCAGCTGCATGAGCTCCTGCGCCAGCGAGTCGCGGCCCACCGTAAAGCCGCCGGGCCTGAGCACGACGGCGCCGACGCGGGGTCCGGCACCGGCCCGCGCCAAGGTATCGCGCCGGGCGCGCAGGGCGGCGGCCGCGGCGGCTCCGCGCGCGGGCCGGCCGACGGCCGCGGCCACGCGCTCGAGGTTGGCCGCGATATCTTCCACGCTGCGTGCCGGCGGGATCTCGACGACACGGTAGCCCAGGCGCTCGAGCAGCTTGCGCGTAAAGGCGCTCGTCAGCGTGCCGGCCAGCACCACGTCCGGGTCGTAGCGAAGCAGCTCTTCGGCCGTGCCGTAGTTCGCCGGGTAGGCCGCGGCCTGCGCGGCCAGCATGGACTCCTCGGGATCGGCCGAGAGCCAGCTCAGCGTGAGGATCTGGCGCGGGTCGGCGAGCTCGAGCAGCAGCTGATCCGTGCACAGGTTGATCGAGGCGACCTTGGGCAGCGGCACCGCGGGGGCCGCAAGCGCGGCCGGCGGTACCGCCAACGCCGTCAGAGCGGCCAGCGCCGCGAGGGCCCGGAGCGCCGCGAGAGCCGCGGGTGCCGAGAACGCTGCGCGAGCGCAGCCGGGCCGGGGGCCGGTGCGCCTCGGGGAACGCCGGTAAGAACGCCTCGGAATGCCGCCGCGCATGGACCAACCCTGATGCCGTTACCAAGAGTTGCCGCCACGACGGGTTTCCGCTCCGCACGCTTCCCCGGCGCCCGGAAGGACGACATCGGCGGCAGGTTTCCTGGCTCACGGCTCCGGCGGTTTCGACGAGCCTTCCCAAAGCGGGCGCTTCAGTGGCCTTCGGCGTGAAACCTTGCCGTTTACAGTTGCGGGGACAGCCGCAGCTTCGAACTGCGTTCCCTTTTACTCCGATGGAGCACCGCCTCGAGGCACGATAGGAGCGCGGCTCGCGATTTGCAAGCGGCCGCACGCGCCGTCCCGAGCCGGCTATGCGACAATGCCGCGGCCGCGCCGCCCCACGGGCGGATGCGCCGTCCGACGGCTCGCGGCCGGGCTCACGCTAGGGAGGGAGAGTCTCTGATCCGCTATCGAGTACGACTGGCCGACCTCAACCGCCACCTGTTCGAGGTGGAGTGCCGAATCGATGCGCCCGACGCCGCGCAGCGCTTTCAGATGCCTTCGTGGATCCCGGGCAGCTACCTGCTGCGCGAGTTCGCTCGGCATATCGTGTCCCTCGAGGCTGCGAGCGAAGGGCGCAGCGTGCCCGTCGAGCAGATCGGCCATTCCACGTGGTGCTGCCGCGGGGCCACGGCGGCGCTCACCCTGAAGGCCACCGTGTACGCGCTCGACCAGTCCGTGCGCGGTGCGTATCTCGATACGCGGCGCGCGTACTTCAACGGCCCCTGCCTGTTCGCCTTGCCGCTGGACCGCGCGGACGAGGAAGTCGAGCTTGTGCTCGAGGCGCCGGCACACGCGAGCTGTGCGGACTGGCGCGTCGCGACAGCCATGCACGCGGCCGAAATCGATCGGGACGGCTTCGGCACGTACCGGGCCGCGAACTACGACGAGCTGCTCGATCATCCGTTCGAGATCGGCGATTTCGAGAGCGTCGAGTTCGAGGCGGCCGGCGTGCCGCATCGCCTCGTCGTCGCGGGCCGCTTCGATTCCGATCTCGACCGCGTCGCCGAGGATCTCACGCGGCTTTGCGAGGCGCAGATTGCCTTCTTCGGCGCGCCCGCGCCGTTCGACCGGTACTGCTTCCTGGGCCAGGCCGTAGGGGAGGGCTTCGGCGGCCTCGAGCATCGAGCCTCGTCGAGCCTCATGTTCAATCGCGACGATCTGCCGAAGCCGGACGAAGAGGAAATCACGGCCGATTACCAGCGCTTCCTCGCGCTCGCGAGCCACGAATACTTTCACACGTGGCACGTGAAGCGCACGAAGCCCGCCGCCTTCATGCCCTACAGGCTCGACCGCCGTAACCATACACAGCTGCTCTGGGCATTCGAAGGCATCACGAGCTACTACCAGGAGCTCATGCTGCTGCGCAGCGGCTTGTTCGGGCGGCAGGTCTTTCTGCAGCGGCTCGGCGAGGTGCTGACGCGCGTTTACCGAACGCCGGGACGGCATCGGCAGTCGTTGGCCGACTCGAGCTTCAATGCCTGGGACGTGCTCTACAAGCCCGAGCCGAACGGCGTCAACGCGAGCATGAGCTACTACAGCAAGGGCGCCGTGGCGGCACTCGCGCTCGACCTCACGATGCGCGCCGGCTCCGGTCACTCGCTCGACGACGTCGTGCGCGGGCTCTGGGAGCGCTTCGGGTCGCGCGGGCTCGGCGTGCCCGAAGACGGCGTCGAGGCCCTCGCGATCGAGCTCGGCGGCGCCGAGCTTACGCGCTTCTTCGACCGCATGATTCGCGGGACCGAGGACCCGCCGCTCGCCGATCTGCTTGCCGGGTTCGGCATCGCGCTCGAGATGCGCGCCTCGGCCGGTCCCGACGACAAGGGCGGCACGCCGCGGGTCGCGGGCGCCGCTCCGCTTGCGCTCGGCATCGCCTACAAGAGCCGCGACCATGGCCTCGAGCTCACCGCCGTGCTCGAAGACGGCGCGGCGCAGCGCGCGGGCCTCGAGCCCGGCGACGTGCTCGTCGCGCTCGATCGGCTCAGGATCACGGATCGCAACTTGAAGCGCCGTCTTGCGCGCTTCGAGCCCGGGGAACGCGTGACGTGCACGTATTTCCGCGGTGACGAGCTGCTCGAAGCCGGCCTCGTCGTGCAGCCGGCGCCGCAGGACACCTGTTGGCTGCGCCTCGAGGATCGCGCGAGCCGCGCCGCCGTCGAGCGCCGCAAGGGATGGCTCGGCCAATGATCGAGCTCGGGCTCAAGTTCACGTTCGCGTATCTGCTCGGCTCCGTGCTCGGCAGCCTCCTGGTCGGGCGCCTCCAGGGCGGAATCGACATCCGCGAGCTCGGCAGCGGCAACGCAGGCGGCACGAATGCGCTGCGCACGCGCGGCAAGGCCTTCGCGTTCTGGGTCATGGTCATCGACGTCGGCAAGGGCATCGCCGCGGCCGCGCTGATCCCCGGCCTCGCCATTCCCGGCGTCGGCATGGATCCCTCGGTGCCGCGCGAGCTCGTCCTTTATGCCGTCGGCATCGGCGCGATCGTCGGGCACGTGTTCCCGATCTGGTTCGGGTTCCGGGGCGGCAAGGGCGGGGCGACGGCCGCGGGGCTCATCATCTTCTACGCGCCGACCGTCGCGCTGCCCATCCTCGCGGCCTGGATCGGGCTCGTGCTCCTCACGGGTTTCGTCGGGCTCGCGACCATGGCGGCCGCCGTCGGCGGCGCCGTCTACATCGGCCTTACGCGGCTGCCCGAAGGCCAGGGTCTCTTCGCGTTCGCCTGCCTCGTCGCGGGGCTCGTCGTCTGGACGCACCGCGGGAACATAAGGCGCATGATCGAGCGCACCGAGCCCCGCATCCGCCGCTACCAGGGCAGCAAGTAGGGCGAGAGGATCGGGGGCAATCCCATGCACCCGGAAGCACTGCTCAGCGTTCTGGCGGACGGTCGCTGCCACTCCGGCGAAGCGCTGGCGCAGCAATTCGGGGTCACGCGCGCGGCCATCTGGAAGCAGGTCGCGAAGCTCGAGCGCTGGGGCCTCGGCCTCGAGGCCGTGCCGGGCAGCGGCTATCGCCTGGCCGAGCCGCTCGACCTGTTGGACGAGCAGGCGCTCTCGGCCGCGCTCGCTCCGAGCGCGGCGCGGCTCATCGAGCGCCTCGAGGTCTTCGCCGAGACCGATTCGACGAACCGTTACCTGCTCGCGCGGCCGCCGGCGCCGGGCCGCATGAGTGTCTGCCTCGCCGAGTTTCAGCGCGCCGGGCGCGGCCGCCGGGGCCGCGCGTGGATCGCGCCTTTCGCTTCCGGGCTCTGCCTCTCGGCGGGCTGGCGCTTCCTCGAGACCCCGCCGGAGCTGCCCGCGCTGACGCTGGCCGTCGGCGTCGTCGTGCGCCGAGTGCTCGTCCGGTGCGCCGGGATCGCCATCGAGCTCAAGTGGCCCAACGACCTGGTCTGGGACGAGCGCAAGCTCGGCGGTATCCTCGTCGAGCTCGTGGCCGAGGCGCAGGGCGGCTGCCACGTCGTCGCCGGTCTCGGTCTCAACGTTGCCGTGCCGCCTGGGCGGCTCGCGGGCGTCAGCGACTGGTCTCGCGGTGCCGTCGATCTGCGCGAGGCGCTCGGCGGCCCGCCGCCCGCGCGCACGGCGCTCGCAGCGGCGCTCGTCGAGAACTTCGCCGAGCTTTTCGTGAGCTACGCGCGGACCGGATTCGGTCCGTATCGTGCCGAGTTCGAGGCGGCGGACCATCTGCGCGGCCGGCGCATCACCGTGACCGACGCGGCCGGCGGCCTCGAGGGCACGGCCCGCGGTCTCGAGCCCGACGGTGCGCTGCGCGTCGAGCTCGGCGGCGGGACGGGCCGCTACGCGCGGGTGATCTCGGGCGACGTCTCCGTGCGGCCGGCGCCATGAGCGCGCGGCCGGGATGCGACGAGGTGCTCGATTCGGGTAAGCGTGCGACATTCGTCGTAGACATCGGCAACGCGCGCATCAAGTGGGCGCGCCTCGAAGGCGCGACACTCACGGACCGCGGCCATGCCGTGCATGCGGCAGGGGCCGAGGACTCACTCGCGGAGTTCATCACGGCGCTGCCCGAGTCGGTAGGACGCGTGCTCGTGGCGAACGTCGCCGGCCCGGAGCTCGCGGAGCGTCTCGCTGAGCGCGTCGCGGCGCGCTGCGGCATCGAGGTCGAGTTCGCGGCTACGGCCGCCGAAGCGCTGGGCGTGCGCTGCGGCTACCGCGACCCGAGCCGACTCGGCGTAGACCGCTGGCTCGCCGTAATCGCCGCGCACACGCTCGCACGTCGTGCCGCCGCGGGCACCGTGCCGCCGGCCTGCGTGATCAACGCAGGCACGGCCATGACGTTCGACGCCGTGGACGGGGAAGGACGCCACCTCGGCGGGCTGATTCTCGCAGGGCCGCGCATCGCGGCCGACGCGCTGCGCCGCAACACCGAGCGAATCGGCGCGACGTCTCCGGCCGCCGCGCACGCTCCGCGCGGCCTCGAGCTGCTCGGCCGCAGCACGGACGAGGCCGTCGGCCGCGGCGCGCTGCTCGGTCCGGCCGCCGCGTTCGATCGCGCCGTCGGAGTCGTCGAGCGCGCACTCGGAGCCCGTGCGCGCGTGTTCCTCGCCGGCGGCGAGGGGCCGGTGCTCGCGCATTGGCTGGAAACCGACGTTCGAGCTCCGGGCAGACTTGGTGCTCGAGGGACTCGCGCTGCTCGCGATCGAACATGCGGGCGGCCCGCCGTGAGTCTTGACGCAAAGGGGGTATGACGCCGATGCGGAACCTGTTTCTCGCCCTCGTGCTCGCGAATCTCGGTTTTGCGGCCTGGCACGAGTGGTACGCCCGGCGCGCCGAGCCGCGCGCCCATCCGACGCGGTCGGGCGCTTCGATCCAGCTCGTGGACGAGGTCGGCGACGGGGCCGGCGCGGCCGCGGCGCAGTCCACGGAGGGGGCCGCTGCGCCGGGAACCGGCGTCGCTGCGCCGGGCTCGCGGACCGCGGGCGCCGCCGGCGACACCGGAAGCACCTCCGCCGGCGCATCCGCCGGTGCCGCCGCAGCGGACACGGCCGCTCGCCTCGGCCCTGACGGTGGGCGCGCGCCGCCGCATGAGCCGCCTGCCGCTGCCTCGAACGTTCCGCCTGCCCCCGCCTCGAACGTTGCGTCCGCCGCCGCCTCTGACGCCGCGGCCGCTGCCCGCACGGCGGCTCCGCCCGGCGGCGCGCCGGCAAAGGCCCCGGGTCCCGCAAAGGCGATCGGGAATCGCTGCATCAGCGTCGGCCCCTTCCGCGAGCTCGCGCAGGCCGCGACGGCCTCGGCGAAGCTGCGCGAGGCGGGCTTCGAGCCCTCACAGCGCTCAGGCGAAGGCGACGTGTGGCTGGGCTACTGGGTCTATCTCGACCAACTCGCCTCGAAGGACACGGAGGCCATGCTGGCGAAGCTGCACGCCAACCGCGTCCCCGAGGCCTATCTGATTCCCGGCGACGACGGCGGCACGATCTCGCTCGGCGTCTTCAACGAGATGACGCGGGCCGGCCGGCTCCGCGATCAGGTGCGCGCGCTCGGCTTCGAGCCCGTCGTCGTGGACCGAACGCGTCACGAGGACGTCTATTGGGTGGACGTGAAGCTGCCGGCCGGCCAGCAGCTCGACCTCGGCGGCCTCGAGACGGCCGGGCCGCCCGACCGGCTCGAGCAGCGGTCCTGCAGCGAGACGGGCGGCAAGGACTAGCGTGCGGTATCGCAATTGCCGCCGACGTATCGGCATCGATGCGCCCGGCGGGCTAGGCGCGAGGAGCGCGCATATTATCGATTTGTAAGCGCGGTGCGGGCCACGCCCAGCTTTCTTGAGCCCGGCGCCGGTTTCACTGCCCGGCGAGTTTGAGCTATGTTACTCGTGGCTTAAAACGAGACGCACGGCGAAAGTGCGCGGCGACGATACGGCTTGCGGTCTGGGAAAGCCCCGGGACGCGCAAGAACTCGAAAAGAACAGAAACGGATGCGTTAAGGAGCAAGAAGCATGAAACGGATGAGGTGGACCTGGTTACCGATGGCGGTGCTGGCGCTCGGGTCGTTCGCGGCGGCGGCGCAGGGCCAGAAAGAGCAGGAAATGCGCATGCACAAGGCGCTGATGTCGCCGGAGCGTCCGCAAGCCGACAAGTCGCGCGACGAGGGCCGCAAGCCCATGCAGGTCGTCCAGTTTCTCGGCATCAAGACCGGCGACAAGGTCGTCGACGTGATCGCCGCGGGCGGGTACTACGATTGGGTGCTTTCCGCCGCCGTCGGCCCGAGCGGCAAGGTCTATTCGCAGAATCCGGCTTTCTTCACGAACCGCCCGGGTTTCGCGGACGAGGAGAAGAAGCGCAACGACATGCTCGGCAACGTCGAGCCGATTCACGGCGACCTGCCGGACGGCATCAAGGGTCAAGCGGATGCGGCGATCACGGCGCTGAACTTCCACGATATCTACAACGGCGGCGGCGAGGAAGCGGGCGTCAAGTTCCTCAAGGGCATCTACGATTCGCTGAAGCCGGGCGGCACGCTGGGCGTCATCGACCATATCGGCGAGGCCGGCAACGATAACGCGAAGCTGCACCGCGTGCCGCCCGAGGCCGTGAAGTCGGCGCTCATGAAGGCCGGCTTCAAGATCGAGGCGGAGTCGGATCTGCTGCACAACGCCAAGGACACGCACAAGCTGCCGAGCCGCGACGAGTCGCTGCGCTGGCACACGGACCGGCTCCTGATTCGCGCACGCAAGCCGGGTGCCCAGGGCTGAAAACTTGAACGGAGCGTGCTAAGTTCTCGAAGCCACAAGAAGCCTCTGCAGGGGCCGCCGAGAACTACTAACTCAAGGCACTGAACAAGAAGACGAAACGGTAGAGGCGCCGCTAGGCGCCTCGTTTTTTTTGCCGGGGGCGCATCGTGGCGCCCTGCCCCGCGTCCTATAATGGCCGCCAGGAGCTGGCGTAGCTCAGTTGGTAGAGCAGCTGATTTGTAATCAGCCGGTCGGCGGTTCGAATCCGTCCGCCAGCACCAAAATGCAGCGGAGGCGTAGCGCCAAGGCCGCGGCGAAAGCGGCAGCGGCCATGACAAATAGTTGCATCGCCAAACCTCCGCTTGGTCGACGAGCAGACCGCCCGAGGTTTGCGGCATCTATCCCGTTTCCGGTTTAGCGTAGCGATGGGGACATTTCCACCCGGCGGCCGGCCCGAACGGCTCGAGGGAGCCGCGACTCGACGGTGCCGGAAGCCTGCCGCGGCTGGGATGGCAAATATCTTGCACGCCGCTTAGGCCATGGATTCCCCTCGATCCCGCCCGGTTCCGCACCGGCGTCCTTCCCTGCACGGCCGTGACAGAGTCGTCCATTTGGCGTTCGACGTCGGCATCGTCGCGAAGGGGATCGACGGTACGCTCGAGATCTTGGGCGGCATCCTGCTGCTGGTCCTGAGCTCCGAGCGCATCAACGCGGCCGCGGGGTTCGTGACCCACCATGTGCTGCACGAAAGCTCGCAGGACTTCGTCGGGCACCTGCTCACGCAGTCCGTGAGCCATCTGACCGGCAGCGCGAAGCTCTTCGGCGCGGTATTTCTGTTCTGGCACGGGGCGATCAAGGTCGGGCTCGTCGTGGCGCTGCTGCGCCGCCAATGGTGGGCGTATCCGGTTGCAATCGGCGCCTTCGCGATCTTCGTCGCGTATCAGCTCTATCGCTACATGCACACGCAGTCGATCTGGCTCATCGGGCTCTCGGCGCTCGACGGCTTCGTGATCGTCCTGACCTGGCTCGAGTACCAGCGCCTGAAGCGCTCGGACGAGCTCAGCCGCCATCGGCACCGCGAGACCGAAAGCTAGCGTCGTCTAGCCTCGCCGCCCCCATAGCCGCCGCGATGCGAGCTGCGCGCCGGCGACGAGCGCCCGCAACTTCTTGTAAGCGACCTCGGGTGCGACGCGCCACAGCCCCGCGAACGTGCCGAAGCCGCAGTCCGTCCCCGCGATGACGCGCTCGCGGCCGACGATTTCGGCGTAGCGGCATATCTGCTGCGCGACGAGCTCGGGGTGCTCGACGTAGTTCGTCGTGGACATGAGACAGCCCGGCACGAGTACCTTGTCGTCCGGGATCTTCGCGTCCCGCCAAACGGTCCATTCATGGGCATGGCGCGGATTCGCGGCTTCGAACAGCACGGCGGCGGGCTTCGCATCGAGCACGATGGCGAGGATCTTCTCGAGCGGAATGTCATGGTCGTGGGGCCCTTCGTAATTGCCCCAGCACACGTGCATGCGCATGGCCTCGGCCGGAATGTTCCGGACCGCGCGGTTCAGGGCCTCGACCTGATAGCGGGCGCGCGCGAGGAACTCTCCCTCGTCGAGCTCCTGAAAGCCCGTGTGGCGTGCCATGGCGAGGTCCGGACAGTCGAGCTGGAGCACGAAGCCGGCCGCGTGTATGGCCTCGTACTCGGGCTGCATGGCTGCGGCGATCGCGTCGACGTATGCCTCGTGCGTCGCGTAGTAGCGGTTCGGCTGAAACGCCGAGACGACACCGGGCGAAGCGGCGTTCATGAACGCCTCGTGCGGCGCATGCTCGGCGACGGCCGCGGCTAGGTTCGCGATGTCGCGCGCCGGCGCGTCGCGGTCGAGCAGCGCGACCGGGCCGACGCAGGCGGCGCGGCGGAACGACTGCCGGCCGACCATGCGCGCGAGGGCCTCCTGCAGGTCCGGGTGCGGCGCGAGGTCGAGGCTCGGCAGCCGCGGATAGTGGCCGGCGAAGCCCGAGAGGCGGTTCTTGACGTAGGTGGCATAGCCGATCTTGCTCATCTCCCCGTCGCTGACGACGTTGATGCCGATCGCCACCTGACGCGCGACGGCGTCCGAGACCGCGCGCGACAGCGCCGCGGCGAACGCACGCTCGTCCACGCGCGCACCGCGCTCCTCGGCCACGAGGAACTCGAGCACGTCCGCGTCGCGGGGCAGGCTGCCGACGTGAGTCGTGAGGATTCTGTCCGTGCTGAGCTTCATCGCCGTCCTGCGGGTAAACTTGCCGGTCGGATCGCCGGTCCGAATCGGTCTGCATTGTCCCTCAAAACACCTGTAGAAGCCCGCCGCCCGCCCGTCGATGACCGAAACTCGCAGCAGCCTCTCCGGCCTCTCCCACCGCGCGGTCCTCGCCATAGCCGTGCCCGTCATGATCTCGAACGTCTCGACGCCGCTCATCGGGCTCGTCGATACGGGGGTCGTCGGCCGCATCCCGGATCCGGCGTACATCGGCGCCGTAGCTGTCGGGGCCCTGATCTTCGATTTCGTGTTCTGGGCCTTCGGCTTCCTACGCATGGGCACGACGGGAATGACGGCCCAGGCGCTCGGTGCGCGCGACGTAGACGAGCAGCGCGCCGTGCTCGCGCGCGCCCTGCTCGTCGCGCTCGCGGCGGGCGCGGCGCTCGTGATCCTGCAGTGGCCGATCCGCGAGACGGCCTTCTCGTTCATGCACGCGAGCGACGAGGTCGAGCGGCTCGCGCGCGCCTATTTCGACGTGCGCATCTGGGCCGCCCCCGCGACCCTCGCAAACTACGCGCTGCTCGGCTGGTTCATCGGCTTCGGCCGGACCGACATCGCACTCGTGTTGCAGCTCGTGCTCAACGTCACGAACATGGCGCTCGATGCGCTCTTTGTGCTCGGCTTCGGCTGGGACGTCCGCGGCGTCGCGCTCGGCACGCTCGCCGCCGAATGCGTCGCCGCGGGCGTCGGGCTCGCCTTCGCGGCCGCGCATCTGCGCCGCATCGGCGGCAGCTGGAGCTTCGCGCGCGTGCTCGACCGCGCGCGGTTGAAGCGCACCTTTGCCGTCAACGGCGACATCATGATCCGCTCGCTGGCGCTCGTTTCCGTGTTCGCCTGGTTCACGGCGCACGGCGCCGAGCAGGGCGACGTTGTGCTCGCGGCCAATGCCGTGCTGCTGCATTTCATCTCCGTGGCCGCGTTCTTTCTCGACGGGCTCGCGTTCGCGGCGGAGGCGCTCGTCGGAAGGGCCGTCGGGGCCGCTCATCGACAGGGGCTCCGGGCGGCGGCGCGGATGACGACGGGCTGGGCCTTCGCCACGGCCGTCCTCGTCGCGCTCGCGCTGTTCGGGCTCGGCGACGTATTCATAGATCTGTTGACCGTGGACGCGACCGCGCGCGCGGCGGCGCGGGCCTATCTGCCGTGGGCGGCGGCGTCGCCGCTGCTCGGTGTCTGGGCGTTTCAGCTCGACGGCATCTTCATCGGCGCGACGCGGACGGCGGACATGCGCAACGCGATGCTCGCCTCTCTCGCGATCTACCTCGGCGCCTGGTGGCTGCTCCGTCCTTACGGTAACGCGGGCCTCTGGGCCGCGTTCTACGTGCACTATGCCGCCCGCATCGGCACGCTCGCGTATTTCTATCCCGGCCTGCTGAGATCTGTCGCGGCGTCTTAGCGACGCGACGCGGCGCGCCTGCGAAATTCCCGGACGCAGCAACGTGTATTCGACACGGACATGCAGTAAGCTTCGGCCCGGCTCCGGGGAGGACTGCCTTTCGATGGCGAGACGCATGCGACAGGGAGAGGCGAGTTCGCGCGAGAACGGCCCCGCCGTTCCGCAAGGCGGCCGCGAGCGCGACGAGCCCGGGCAACGCGATGCGCTGAAGGCGCTGCGCGAATCCGAGGCGCGCAGCCGGGCGCTCATGCAGGCGTGTCCGGACATGCTCATGCGCGTGAACCGTGACGGCTATCACATCGACGTGCACATCCCCGAGAA
Source organism: uncultured Gammaproteobacteria bacterium (assembly GCA_963702105.1). GTDB lineage: Bacteria > Pseudomonadota > Gammaproteobacteria > Steroidobacterales > Rariloculaceae > ZC4RG20. Next base: position 4,437,433 of record OY969712.1, on the reverse strand, counting down.
CATCGCGCAGTTTCTGCCGATGGGCCTGGACTCGTTCGTCGGCAAACGCACGAGCGAGATCTTCGAGCCCGAGTTCGCGCGCGAGCACGACCGTCTCCTCGTGCGCGCGCTCGAGACGGGCAAGACGCAGCGCTGGCAGTATTCGCGCCGCATTCAGGGCAAGACCCGATATCTCGAGTCGCGCTTCGTGCGCAGCGGCGAAGACGAGGTCGTCATCGCCGTCACGGACGTGACTGACCGCGTGGACCTCGAGCGCGAGGCCGTGAACGCGATCGAGCGCGAGCGTAACCGCATCGGCCGAGACCTGCACGACGGCCTGGGACAGCTGTTGACGGGCATCAAGCTGATTCTCGAGCCCGTGCGCAAGCAGCTCGCGGCCCAGTCCGGCGGCGCGACCGCGAGCGCCAACGTCGAGCAGGCGCTCGAGCTCATCGGCACCGCCATCGCGCAGACCTCGGAGCTCGCGCGCGGCTTGAGCCCGATGCCGAAGGACGGCGGCTTCACGTTCGCCGGCGCGCTCGAGCAGCTCGCGACGCAGGCGACGCGGTTCTTTCGTATCGATTGCAGCGTGAGCTGCGAGGGCGTCCCGGACGACCTCGGGGACGAACGCTCGATCAACCTCTATCGGATTGCACAGGAAGCGCTCACGAACGCCGTGCGGCACGGCCGGGCGACGAACGTGCGCATCGATTGCCGCAGGCTGCGGCGGCGGCTCGTGCTCACGATCGAGGACGACGGGGTCGGCATCCGGGAACCGGCCGGCCCCGGCATGGGGCTGCACATCATGCACTACCGTGCACGTGCGCTCGGTGGGGAGGTCATAATCGACGGCCGCGAGGAAGGCGGTACGCGCGTTCGTTGCTTCTGTCCGCTCGCGCCGGCCTGAGCCGCCTCGAGAGCTGCTTGCGCGAGGCCCGCTCTCGGGCTGTTAGGCTAAGGCGATCATGGCGTCCGCCGGAGAGCCCTTATGCCGCTCGTGCCCCATACCGCCTGGACTCTGCTCGCCTTCTTCGCCGCCGTCGCCATCGTCGCAGCGCTCGCCTCGCGCTTCCGGCCCGGCGACTGGTACGCGGCCCTGCGCAAACCGCCGTGGACGCCGCCGAATGCCGTTTTCGGTCCGGTCTGGACCGTGCTCTACGTGCTCGTCGCCGTCGCGGGCTGGTACATCTTCAGCCGCGTCCCCGGCACGGTGCCGAAGGCGCTGTGGATCGCGCAGCTCGTGCTGAACGGGCTGTGGTCCTGGGCGTTCTTCGGCCGGAGGCAGACGGGCTGGGCGCTCGTAGACGTGCTCGCGCTTTTCGGGACCGTCGCCGCGCTCGTGGTGCTCGTGCATGCGAGCGTTCCCGTCGCGACGTGGCTCCTGGCGCCCTATCTCGCCTGGGTCGGCTACGCGGCTTCGCTCAATGCCGGCATCGCGGTGTTGAATCGTGCCCGGCCCGGCGGCCGGCCGGGGCGGCCCGCCTCGACGAGCTGAGGGAACGCCTGAGCGGCTTCGGCGCTCCGCCCGAACGTCTCTCGGCCTAAAGCCCCGGCGCGCTCAACGCTCGGCCTGCGTGTCCTCCCCGCCCGGGGCGAGGGGCGCGACCGTCGCGAGCCAGGGCCGCAAGGTCCGCGGCCGGCCGGTGTCGAGCCAGTGGAAGACCAGGCTGTGCCAGAGCACGCGCTGCACGAACTCGCGCGTCTCGTTGAAAGGGATGTTCTCGATCCAGAACGTCGGCCGGGAGCGGCCGCTCGGGCAGCCAGCGCTCCGCCGCGTTGGGGCCGGCATTGTAGGCCGCGAGCCCGACGGGCAGCTGCTCCTCGAATCGGCTCACGAGGTCGCGCAGCTCGGCGGCACCGAGCTTGATGTTCACGGCCGGCGTCAACAGATCCGCCCGCTGCGGCTCGGGCTCGTTCCAGGCCGCGGCGATGCGGCGCGCCGTCGCGGGCATGACTTGGGTCAGGCCCACGGCGCCCGCCGCGGAAGCCGCGTCGGGTCGATACAGGCTTTCCTGCCGGATGACGGCGTAAATCAGCGCCGGCTCGAGCTTCGTGAGCGAGGCCGCGGCGCCGACGGCGCTCTCGTAGGGCCGCGGATACAAGACGTCGTACGCGTTGAAGACGCCGCGGCGGCTGGCCGTCGCGATGGCCATGTCGTACCAGCCCCAGCGTGCGGTGAGGCGCACCGTCTGGATGCGGGCCGCCGCGTCGAGGCCGTGCGAACCGAAGCGCCACTCGGCGGCCGCGTGCCAGGGGAGGCCGGCATAGTAGAGCTCGCGGGCGCGCACGAGGGCGGGCAGCGCGGCGAGGCGCCGAATGACGCGCTCGTCGGCGGGCAGCGGCTCGGCGTGGGGTGCGTAGGCACGGCCGAGCCGGGCGGCCGCGAGCGCGGCATAGTAGTCGTCGCGGTCGAGGATCGAGCCATACAGGCCGCGCGCCTGCGCGCGGTCGTGCAGCTGCTCGGCCGCCCGGGCCCGCCAATAGCGCCAGCGGCTCTCGAGCCGCTCGTCGCGCGACATTCCGTCGATCGAGCGGGCCGCGAGCGCCCAGTCCCCGGCCCACAGGGCCGCCCGCGTGCGCCATGCGAGCGCATAGTCGTCGAGATCGGCGTCTGCGACCCGCGCGAAGTATTCGAGCGCCTCCGGGCGCCGATCCCAGGCGAGGCCCAGCGCGAGGGCCCGCGCGAGGCGGCTGGCCGCCGCCGCGTCGAGGCCGAGCCCGGCGACGAGCGGCGCGTAGCGCTCTAGCGCGGCCGCGGGCTCGTCGCGGGCCAGGCGTTGCCAGCCGGCCTCGAGCGCCTCGAGGCGGACACCGCTCGAAGGACCGGCCAGCAGCGCGTCGATCGTTTCGCGGGGCTCGCTCAGGAGGGCGGCCCAGCGCAGGAGAGGCGCCGCGCGCCGGTCGGGCAGCGCGCGGGCGATGATGCGCGCGAAATCGGCCCGCCCGTTCTCGAGCAGCAGCTCGACGCGCCGTTCGATGAGATCGTCCGTCAGCGCGCCCTGTGCGCGCAGCCAGTCGAACGGCGCCTCGCATTCGGGCGGCAGTTGCTCGGGCGTGAGCCAGATGTGCGCGATCGCGGCCGCGAGGCCGTGCGTCCGGCCGAGGCCGATGCGCGCCTCGAGCGCACGGCAGCGCAGCGCCTGATCGGCGCCGCCGGCGTCGTAATGCGCGAGGAACGCCTTCCACTGCTTGCGCCGCGCGAGGCTTTCGAGCCAAGCCTCGAGGACGTCACGGCCCACGGGCTCCGCGCCGTGCGCGGCGAGAAAGGCGGCCGCATCGCGGTCGGCGGCGGAGTCCGTGGCGCTCGCGTCCTCGAGCGCGCGCTCGACGCGGGCCGCCTCGAGGTAGGGAAACAGCGCGTAGGCGCGCAGGCGCGCGTCGATGGCCGGCGGGGCGCCGGTCCGGATCGCCTCGAGGGCGGCCAGGAACTCGGCGCGGACCTCGTCGAAGGCGGCTCGGTCCCCGGTTTGGGCGTCGGCGGAAGGCCGAGGTGCCGAAGCGGCCCCCTGCGCGGAGGGCTGGCGTGCCGGGGCCGGGCGCTCCGCGGAGGGCAACGCCCCCGTCGCCTCTCCCGAGCGAGCGGCCGCCCCCCGTTGCCCCGCGCCCGACGGGCGCGCCGCGATCAGGCTCGCCGCGGCACTCGCGCAGGCGATGAGAACGAGGGCCGAGCGTGCGCCGCGCCGCCGCATCAGCGCACGTGCTGCGTCCTGAACGGCTTCCCGCGCCGCGGCCCGTCGCCGCGCCGCGGCCCGCGCCGGCCCTCGGGCGCCTTGCCCGTGCCCTGCGGCTGGAAGCGCGGCACGAGGTGCTGCTTCCCGTTGCCGATCAGATCCTCGCGGCCCATCCGCTTCAGCGCCTCGCGCAACATCGGCCAATTGTTCGGGTCGTGATAGCGTAGGAAGGCCTTGTGCAGGCGCCGGACCTTGAGCCCCTTCGGAATCGGCACGTCCTCGCCGTCGCGCGTCACGCGCTTCAGCGGGTTCTTGCCCGAGTGATACATGGCCGTCGCCGTCGCCATCGGTCCCGGCAGGAAGGCTTGCACCTGATCCGCGCGGAAGCCGTTCTGCTTGAGCCAGAGCGCGAGCTCGAGCATATCCTCGTCGGTCGTGCCCGGGTGCGCGGCGATGAAGTAGGGGATCAGATACTGCTCCTTGCCCGCGGCCTTCGAATACCGGTCGAAGAGCTTCTTGAAGCGGTAGTACGTGCCGATGCCGGGCTTCATCATCTTCGAGAGCGGGCCTTCGGAGATGGCCTCGGGCGCGATCTTGAGGTAGCCGCCCGTGTGGTGCTGGGCCAGCTCGCGTACGTACTCGGGGGATTCGATGGCGAGGTCGTAGCGCACGCCCGAGGCGATGAGCACCTTCTTGATGCCGGGCAGCTCGCGGGCCCGCCGGTAGAGGCGGATCAGCGGCGAATGATCGGTATCGAGGTTCGGGCACACGGCGGGATAGACGCAGGATGGCCGGCGGCAGGCCGACTCGATCTCGCGGCTCTTGCAGGCCAGCCGGTACATGTTGGCCGTGGGGCCGCCGAGGTCGGAGATCACGCCCGTGAAGCCGGGCACGGTGTCGCGGATCGTCTCGACCTCGCGAATGATCGAATCCTCGCTGCGGTTCTGGATGATTCGGCCCTCGTGCTCGGTGATCGAGCAGAACGTGCAGCCGCCGAAGCAGCCGCGCTGTATCGTGACCGAGAAGCGGATCATCTCGTAAGCCGGGATGCGCGCGCCGCCGTACGCCGGATGCGGCTGCCGCTTGTAAGGCAGCTCGTAGACGCGATCCATCTCCGCCATCGTCAGCGGCAGCGGCGGCGGGTTGAGCCGAGACGTCGCGACGGCCATGGCGCTGCACGAGCGCCCGGGCGTTGCCCGGATTCGATTCCCTATGCAGTATCCGCGAGGCGTGTGCATAGAGCACCGGGTCGTCCCGCACCTGCTCGTAGCTCGGGAGCCGGATGTAGCTGTGCTCGCGGTCGGCCGTCGGGACGCGGCGCGTGAAGCGCACGATCTTGACGCCGGGCTCGAGCGCGGCCTCGGCGCCGGACGTTCCGGGCGGCGATGCTTGCCCGGGCGCCTGCGCGCGCATCGAATAGGGATCGGGCTGCGGGTCGATGCGGCCCGGCTCGTCGAGATCCGTCGAATCGATCTCGGTCCATCCCGCCTCGGCGCGCGTGCCGACGAAGGCCGTGCCGCGCACGTCGCGGATCGCCGCGGGCGTTTCCCCTGCCGCGAGCCGCTGTGCGATCTCGACGATCTGCCGCTCGCCGTTGCCGAAAACGAGCAGGTCCGCCTTCGAGTCGAGCAGGATCGATCGGCGGACCTTTTCCTGCCAATAGTCGAAATGGGCGATGCGCCGCAGACTCGCCTCGATGCCGCCGATGACCACGGGCACCTCGCGGAAGGCCTCGCGCAGACGCTGCGAATAGACGACGACGCTGCGGTCCGGGCGTTTGCCGCCTGCGCCTTCGGGCGTGTAGGCATCGTCGCTGCGGATGCGCCGGTCCGCCGTATAGCGGTTGACCATCGAATCCATGTTGCCCGCCGTGACGCCGAAGAACAGCGCCGGGCGGCCGAGGCGCGTGAAATCGGCCGTCGAGTGCCAGTCGGGCTGGGCAATGATGCCGACGCGAAAGCCCTGCGCCTCGAGGAGCCTGCCGACGATGGCCATGCCGAAGCTCGGGTGGTCCACGTAGGCGTCGCCGGTGACGAGGATGACGTCGCACTCGTCCCAGCCGAGCGCGTCCATCTCCGCCCGCGACATCGGCAGGAAGGGCGCGGGCGTGAGCCGCGCCGCCCAGTGCTTGCGGTAGCCGAAGAGATCGCGGGCGTTGGAAGGGGCAGGGGTCACGGACGGGGCCTTTTCGGTTGAGTTCGCGGGCGGGGGCGCCGGCGCGTCGCTCGAATGCAGCGTTTGAGAGCGATATCTTAACCATTCGTTCCCATCCGGAGCCATCGGGAGCCAGCTGGCCGGGCGCCGGGCCCGGCCCCTACGTCGAGCCGCGCGCGAGCCGTTCCCTGTCGCGGTCGCCTGGACGGTCATCGAGGCCGTGCTCGCGTTCCTCGTCGTGCCCGTCGGGGCGGCTGCAAGCGGCGGCGTCGTGAGCGGCCTCTGGAGCTACTGGTTTCCGCTTGCCGTGATCTTCGGCGCGGTCTGGGCTACGGGCCTCGTCATGTCGTATCGGCCGTGGCGGCCCGGGGAAGCGGTGGTCGGCGACGCCGGCCGGCCCTGACACGCCCGCAGCGCCGATGACCCTCGGTTACTCGTAGCGCAGCACGCGCGCCGGCTCGACGCGCGCGGCCAGCAGCGCGTAGCGGGCCACGACCGCCGTCGCGACGAGCACCGTGATGCCGAGGCTCGCGAGAAACGGCACCGGCGTCAGGGGTGCGGGCCGCAGGAAGAAGTTTGTATAGCTGCGCGCTGCAAGGAGCGCGAGCGGCCAGACGGCGAGGTTCGCGACGAGGACCGGGGCCAGATAGTCGCGCAGCAGGAGGCCGAACAGCCCGCGCGACTTCGCGCCGAGCACCTTGCGCACGCCCATCTCGTGGCGCCTGCGGCCCGCGATGAAGACCGTCATGCCGACGAGCCCGGTCACCGAGATCGCGAAGGCGAACGCGGCGATGGCCGTGAAGCCCCGGGTCAAGGCGCGGAATATCCGGTAGACCGCGGCGAAGCGCTCGTCGACGAACTGCCGTTGCAGCGGGTACCCGGGTGCGAGCTCGGCCCAAAGTCGGTCGATTTCCGCGAGCGCGGCTTGGACGTGCGCTGCCGAAATCTCGACGATCGGGAATGAAATGACTTTCGCGTCGAGACCGTAGACGAAGGCCCGCGTGGGGAAGCCCATGAGCCGAGGCTCGGCGTGCTCGACGACGCCGATGATCTCGAGCGGCGTGGGCGTGCCGCCCGTCATCGATGAGGAGGCGTAGTAAATCGTCTTGCCCACGGCCTGCTCCGGGTCCGACCATCCGAACTGCAGGGCGGCGAGCCGGTCGAGGACCACGCGACCGGAGCTTCCTGTGGTGTGCTCATCGCCGTGCTCGGCCGAGAACGTCCTGCCCGCCAGCAGCCTTATGCCGAGCGCCCGAAAGTATCCGTACGAAACGGAGAGGTTCTGCGTGAGCCGCACGGCGGTAGGATCGTCCGGTTCGCGGGCGTAGCCGGCGCCGCTGGCCGAGCGGTTCCACGGCGGGATGCTCGCGCCCGTCACGGCCTCGATGTAGGGGGAAGCCGCGAGCCGGCGGCGAAACGCGTCCGGATCGATCCCCGCGTCCTCGAGGCGCTCGTCGATGACGAGCAGCGGGGCGCGGGTCGATGCCGCCGCGCTGCGCTCGAGCTCGCCGTTCTGCCGGCTCACGACGAAGACGGCGATGAGCAGGAGACTCGCGACGGCGAACTGCAGGCCGATCAGCCCGGCCCGCAGCCCCTTCGGTCCTGCGCGGCGAACGCCGGCCCGCAGGGCCGCGATCGGCGCGGCGCCCGCGAGCACGGCTGCCGGAAAGGCGGCGGAGGCTGCGCCGACCGCTGCGGTCAGTCCGACCGCGAACGCCCAAAAGCCCGCGCCGGCCCGCCACGGCGTCGCGACCTGGAGCCCCGCGCCGCTGTCGAGCGCGCCGATGGCCGCCTGCAGCGCGAGCAATGCGATCGGCATCGCGAGCGCCGCCGCGACGACACCTTCGAAAAGGTGCTGCGCGACGATCTGCCTGCGATGCGCCCCCAGCACTTTTCGCAGGCCGATCTCCTTCGCCCTCGTGAGGCTGCGCGCCGTCGCGAGGTTCACGAAATTCAGGCAGGCCGTGACGAGCACGAGGCCGCCGAGAACGCGCAGCACGAGCGTCACGGAAGGGGCGAAGGACCCGAAGAAGACGAGCTCGTCGAGGTTTTCTGCGTACACGTCGGCGATCGGCCTCGCCTCGAAGCGTACGGCGTCGCCGGGGTCGAGGGACACGTGCCGCGCGATGAAGGCCGGAAACGCGCGGTTGAGCATGGCGGGCGTGAAGCTGCCGTCGCTGGGGAACAGTATGTACGTATCGGTGCCGCCGGCGACCCCGAACCCGAGCCACTGCAGCTTGTGCGCCGTGCGCGCGTCGAGGCGCTCGAAGCCCGGTAGCGGCGCCTCGATGTCCTCGGGTTCGTGCGTGACGACGAAGACGTTGACGTCGTCGCCGCCCTTGACGGAGCGGCCGAAGCGGGAGGGCGAGGGCACCGCGACGACGCCCGCGACGGGCACGTCGCCGATGCCCGCGAAATGAATCGTCGACCCTACGACGGAGCGGGTACGGCCGAACAGCGCCGCGGCCGCGGCCGGTGTGAGCAGCGCGGCACGCGCGCCTTCGAGGGCGGCGCGCGCGCTGCCGGCCTCGAACGGGAATGCGAAGATCTCCAGAAACTCGGGCTCGACGAACACGACCTTGCGGAACGAGGGCTTCCCGCCGACCGTGACGACGGCCTGGTCCACGGTTCGCGTGTGGGCGACGGCCGCGAGCCGCGGAAAGTCCGCGCGCAGCGGCGCCGCGAGCGCAGGGGGGCTGCCCGCAGAGGGCCGAAAGTCGATGCCCATGGCGCGCACGCGGATGCCCTGAAAGATCGTGTAGATCCGCTGCGCCTGCGGGAACCCGGAATCGGCCGCGGCGATGTACGTGGCGAACAGGTGGGCGCCGACGAAGCAGGCCAGGCAGAGCGCGAGCCCGAAAATGGCGAGGCCGCTGTTGACCCTCTCGCGGTAGAGGCTGCGGGCCGCCATCGAGAAATAGTGTCGAAGCATCTCGTGCGCTCGTGCCGACGCCGAAAAAGGGCTCTGACCCCTTTTTTGCTTTCCTCAGCTACTTCAACAGCTCGTCCAGATCGATCTCGAGCGCGGCGATGCGCTCTCGAATGACGGGCCACTCCTCTCTGAGAAACCGCTTGCGCTCGCGCTTGAGCAAGAGCTCGCGAACGCCCTGTTTGACGACGAGGCCGATGCCGCGTCGCGTCTCCGTGTACTCCTCGAGCTCCCGATAGGCGCGCGCCGCCGTGAGCGGGTTCACGACGAAGTCGTTCGCGAGCTGCCGCACGGAGGGCAGCATCTCGCCCTCGCGATACGTGCCGTCGATGATGCGCGCGACGACCTGCTCCATGAGCTGCCTGTAGATCGGCCTGTCGTCGTCCCACGTCGGGGCTCGTTGAGTCATGGAATGCTTTCTCCCGGTCGAGCTGTTTTACAGCCGGTCGCTGGCCACGTTCGCGCCGGCCCGACCGCTGTTGACAGCCGCATTGTATTACAGTACTACTGTGTTGCAAAGGCAATACACAGAGGGGCCGGTCTTCGGATGGGTTTTGCGGCGCTCAAGGCGATCAAGAAGGCCGAACGCGAGGAAGAGCGCGCTGCGGCTTCGGCGGCTTCGGCGGCCGACGCCGATGACGCCGCCGACGCGGCCGCGGACGGCGGCGGCGACGGGGTCGTCCTGTCCGCCATGGACAAGGCCCTCGAGCGGCGCCTCGTCACGCCCGCGCGCGCCGTCGCCGCGCTGGGCGCATTGGCTTTGCTCGGCCTCTGCGTTTACGCCTATACCGAGTACGGCCTGCACCGCACGCTGACCGTCGATCCGGACCGCCTGACGATCTCGACCGTCGCGGCGGGGACGTTTCGGGAGTACATCCCCGTGACGGGCAACGTCGTGCCCGGGACCACGGTCTACCTCGATGCCGTCGAGGGCGGCCAGGTCACGGACGTTTTCGTGGAGGAGGGGGCGTTCGTCAAGGCCGGCCAGCCGCTCGTGAAGCTCAAGAACACCGACCTGCAGCTCGAGGTCATCGGCCGCGAGGCGCAGTTGACGGAGCAGCTCAACAACCTGAGCAGCACGAGTCTCGCGTTCGAGCAGAGCCGGCTGCAGCATCGGCGCGAGCTCATCGATATCGACCACCAGATCGGCGATCTCGAGCGTCACCTCGCCGAGCGCCGCCCGCTCGTCGGCAAAGGGGGCGTCACGAAGGGCGAGCTCGACGACCTGCAGGCGAACCTGGATTACAACGAAAGGCTCCGCAAGGCCGTGCAGGATGCCCAGGACGTGGACGCGAAGTTCCAGACCGCGCAGGTTGCCCGCCTACGCGAGGCGCTCGACGCCATGAACAAGAATCTCGGCATCGCCCGGCAGAACCTCGAGAACCTCGTGGTCACGGCGCCGATCGCCGGTCAGCTCACGCTGCTCGAGGCCCACGTGGGCGAGTCGAAGCCGGTCGGGCAGCGCATCGGCCGCATCGACGAGCTGGACACCTTCAAGGTCTCGGCCTTCATCGACGAGTTCTATCTGCCGCGCGTCGCCGTGGGTCAGCAGGCCAGCGTCGAGCTCGAGGGCAAGGACTATCGCCTGCGGGTCGCAAAGATCTACCCCGACGTGCGGGACCGCCAGTTCCAGGTGGATCTCGAGTTCCTCGAAGCGCCGCCGGAGGGCCTGCGCCGGGGTCAGACCGTGCGCATGCGGCTCGAGATCGGCGAGCCGGCCAAGAGCCTCGTGCTCGCGAACGGGCCCTTCTACGACGACACCGGCGGCCAGTGGGTCTTCGTGCTCGACGGCTCCGGCAAGCATGCGCAGCGCCGGCGCGTGCGCTTCGGCCGGCGCAACCCGGAAGGCATCGAGGTGCTGGAAGGGCTCCGCGCGGGCGACCGGGTCGTCACGTCGAGTTACGGGGACCTCATGAATTTCGACCGCATCGACCTGTAGAGGCGGGCAGGGCGAACGATGAGTGCGCCGAGAGAAGCACCGGGAGAATCGAACATGAACGACGCGAGGCCATTGATCGATCTGCGCGGCGTGACCAAACGCTATCGCACCACGGAGCTCGAGACCACGGCGCTCGACGGCATCGATCTCGCCGTGGACGAGGGCGAGTTCGTCGCGGTCATGGGTCCCTCGGGCTGCGGCAAGTCTACGCTGCTCAACATCGTGGGGCTCATCGACACGCCCACGGGCGGCGAGTACTACTTCGCGGGCCGCGAGGTCGCGCGCTACTCGGAGGGTAAGCTCGCCGATATCCGCAAGGGCAATGTCGGCTTCATCTTCCAGAGCTTCAATTTGATAGATGAGCTCAACGTCTACGAGAACGTCGAGCTGCCGCTGCTCTATCAGAACGTGCCGCGCGCGCAGCGGCGCAACCTCGTGCGCGAGGCGCTCGAGCTCGTGGGCCTCTCGGCTCGCGCCAAGCACAAGCCGGATCAGCTCTCGGGCGGCCAGCAGCAGCGCGTGGCCGTGGCCCGGGCCGTCGTCGGCGACCCGAAGCTCATCCTCGCGGACGAGCCGACCGGCAATCTCGACTCGAAGAACGGCGAGGAGGTCATGAGCATGCTGCGAATCCTCAACGACCAGGGCGCGACGATTCTCATGGTCACACACTCTCCGAGCCATGCCGAGGAGGCCCATCGCATCGTGAACCTGCTCGACGGCCGCGTCGTGCCGGCCTACGAGGTCGAGATTTGAGCGGAGCCGGAGGGCCGCCCGTGCCGCACGGGCAACGCGCTTGCGGGACGAGCGGGGAGTCGGCAGGACCGCATACGGCCTCGGCGGGTTTGCCTTCGGCCGTGGGGCCCCAGGATCGCTTCGCGGTCAAAGCCGAATTTCCCGGCCCCGGGAACGGCTGTTCCGCTGCCGGGACCGCCGGCGGCGGCTCCGCGCCGGGGCGTCGGAGAAACCTGCCGGGGAATTAGAGGCTTACCGCGGAGCAAGTCGCTGGCACGCTCATTGCGTAGGCGTCGCAGGGGGAAAATCCATACGAGCGGAGCCCGGCATGAACGCGATCGAGCAAAAAGGCCGCCACTCGAGCGCCGCCCGGCCCGCTGCGAGCTCGTGGTCCGCTTCGGGCCTCGCGCGCGACGTTCGCTTCGCTTGTCGAGGGCTGCGGCACAACCCTGGCTTTACGCTCGTCGCCGTGCTGATTCTCGCGCTCGGCATCGGCGCGAACACGGCCGTGTTCAGCCTTCTGAGCGCCGTCGTCTTGCGCCCGTTGCCGTTTGCGGAGCCCGACCGTCTCGTCGTTCTCTGGGACGACTTCACCTCGGCAGGCGGCCCCGCCGCCGTCGAGCCGACGGCCGCCGACTTCGTCGAGTGGAAGCGCAGAGCGCACTCGTTCGCGGACATGGCGCTCATGGAGAGCACGACTTACAACCTCACGGGCGGCGGCGATCCCGAAAAGCTCAACGGCCTTCGGACCACGCCGAATCTGTTCTCGCTGCTCGGGATGCAGCCGTTGCTCGGCCGGACGTTCTCGGCCGACGACGAAGGCCCCGATGCCCTGCCCGTCGTCGTCATAAGTCGAAGCCTGTGGATGAGCCGCTTCGGCGGAGAGCGCTCGATCGTCGGCCGCTCGATCGTCCTCGACGGGTCGAAACGCACCGTCATCGGCGTCGTGCCGGACGACTTCCGGTTTCCGAAGCTGCCCGACAGGAGCGATGCGCTATGGGTCCCGGCTTCGTTCACGCCGCGGGAGCTCGCCGCGCGCACCGCCTACGTCATGAATGTCGTCGCTCGTCTCGCGCCGGGCGTCTCCTTGGGCCAGGCGCGCGCCGAGATGACCTCGATCGCCCGCGGCCTGGCCCGCGAGCGCTCAAACGACGGCCGCGTCGGTGTCGGGGTCGTGCCGCTGCGGGCGCAGCTTGCGGATGGCGTGCGGCCCGTCCTGTTCATCCTGCTCGGAGCCGTCGGCATGGTGCTCCTGATCACCTGCGCGAACGTTGCGAATCTCCTGCTCGCGCGCGGCGCCAGTCGGCAGAAGGAACTCGCGCTTCGGCAGGTGCTCGGAGCGGGGCAGGCCCGCATGCTGCAGCAGCTGCTGACGGAGAGCACGCTCCTTGCCGTCCTGGGCCTTGCGGGAGGGGTCGCTCTCTCGACCGCCTCCTTCGGTTATCTCGCCCGGCTGATTCCGGATACGCTCCCGCAAGGGACGCATCCGAGTCTCGACTGGCGCGTGCTCGCCTTCAGCGCCGCTGTCACCCTGCTGACGGTGCTGCTGTTCGGCACGGGGCCCGCCGTTGCCGCTGCGCGCATGGGGTTCGGCGCAGCCTTGAAGAAGGGCGGCATCGGGCGCGCGTCGACGACCGGGGCGGCACGCGCGAGAAGAGTCCTCGTCGTCGCCGAGATCACGCTGACGGTCGTTTTGCTCGTCGGCGCGGGCCTGCTGCTGCGCAGCTACGCCGCCGTTCTCGGCGTGGACCCGGGCTTTCGCCCGCAGCATCTGCTGCTCGCACAGACGCAGCTCTCGGCCCCGAAGTATGCGGACTTCGCCGCTCGCCGCGCGTTCTACCAGGGCGTGCTCGCGCGCGTTGCGGCGCTGCCCGGCGTCACTTCGGCCGGCTATGCAACCTACCCGCCCCTGTTGTTCAAGGGCGGCCGCACGCTGATTTCGGTTGAAGGGCAGCCGGCCCCGAAGCCGTCCGACATGCTGAAGTATGCCCCGCTCGATCGGGCCGTGAGCGCGAGCTACTTCGCGACGCTGGGCGTCCCGGTCGTGAGGGGCAGGGCATTCGATCGGCGCGATGCCCCGGATTCGGCGCCCTCGGCGCTCGTGAACGCAGCGATGGCGGCCAGATACTGGCCGCGCGAGAATCCAATCGGCAAGCGATTTCGAGTCGGCAGGGCCAATGGAACGTTCTCACCCTGGGTGACGGTCGTCGGCGTCGTCGCCGACATCCGCGAGATGGGATTCGAGGCGCCCGTAGACCCGGAGTTTTATCTGTCGCTGAATCAATCGAACGTGGAGGCGACATTCCTGTGGCCGAATTATCTCGTCGTGAGGACGGAGGGCGACCCGTCGGGGCTCGGCAACGCGGTTCGCAAGGCCGTATGGGACGTCGACGCGAACCAGCCGGTCGCGAACGTGCAACCGATGACGGCCGTCTTCGACGCGGAGCTTTCCGCGCGCAGCACGCAATTGACGCTCGTGGGCGGCCTCGCGGCGCTGGCGTTGCTGCTGGCCTCGATCGGCCTTTATGGAGTCTTGGCCTATACGGTCGTCCAGCGAACGTCGGAGATCGGCCTCAGAGTGGCGCTCGGCGCGCGGCGCGCGAACGTCGTGGGCGCCGTCGTTCGGAACGCCCTGGCGATGGCCGTGCTTGGAATCGGCGTCGGTCTCGCGGGAGCCTTTGCGGTTTCCCGCTTCATCTCGGCGTTCTTGTTCGGCGTCAGCCCATCGGATCCCGTCACGTACGCAGCGGTGACCGCGTCGCTCGTGATCGTGAGCGCGCTGGCGGCCTACGTTCCGGCGCGCAAGGCGGCCGCCGTCGATCCGATGACGGCGCTGCGGGTCGAGTAGGAAGACGGCATCGAACCGGCTCGCCCGGCGGCCTCGAGAACCCTCTCAGGGGAAGGTGATGCTGCAGGATCTGCGCTACGCACTGCATCGGCTCCGCACGGGCCCGCTGTTCACTCTCGTGGTCGTGGTGACGCTTGCGCTCGGCATCGGCGCGAACACGGCGATTTTCAGCGTCGTGAATCGTGTCCTTCTGAACCCCTTGCCGTACCCGCACGCCGATCGGCTGGTCTTCGTCTCGCTCGCGAGCGAGCGAAGCCGTTTCGGCTATCCCGTGTCGAAGCCCTTCGCCGCGGCGTGGCGGCGGCAATCGTCTTCGGCCGAAGGAATCGAAGCCTATGCGACGCGCGACCTGCTCGCCTTCGACGATCGCGGCGCCCGCGTCGTGCACGGCATGCAGATCACGGCCGGGCTTCCGGGCCTGCTCGACGCGCATCCGATTCTCGGTCGCGTCTTTACGGCTGCCGATGCCCGACCGGGCGCGCCCGGCGTCGTGCTCCTGAGTGAACGCATCTGGCAGCGCGATTACGGCGGCGATCCGCGGGTGTTGGGCCGCAGCCTGCAGCTCGACGAGGTCGCGCACACGGTGATCGGCGTGATGCCGCGCGGCTGGGATGCGCTCGCGGGCGGGCCGACGAGCGCCGACGTTCTGGCTGCCGCTCTCGCTTGCGCCCGCGACCGTCGCTTCGGGGCCGCCTGCCTCCGGCCCCGGTTCCGCCGGGCCCGAATCGATCCGGGTCGTCGCCCGGCTTCGCGCCGGCGTCCCTGTCGCGCGCCTCGAGCGCGAGCTGCAATCCGTGACCGAAAACGTGCGCCGGGAAGCCGCCGACGGCGGCCGAGTCGGCGCCGATTTCGCGGTTCGCGTGGCGCCCGCAGCGGAGGAGCTGGTCGCGGGGCGGACTCGGCGCGCGCTGCTGGTGCTGCTCGGCGCCGTGGGCCTCGTGCTGCTCGCCGCCTGCGCGAACGTCGCAAACCTGCTGCTCGGCCGGGGCGCGGCCCGCGCGCACGAGCTCGCGCTGCGCGCGACACTCGGCGCGAGCCGATGGAGGCTCGTGCGGCAGCTCATGGCGGAGAGCCTCATGTTGGCGATCGCCTCCGGCGTCGTCGGGCTGGCGCTCGGCCGGCTCACGCTCGGCGCGCTCGTGCGAATGCATGCGGCCAACCTGCCGACGCTCGACCGGGTGCGCCTCGATCCGATCGTGCTCGCCTATGCGTTCGGGCTGGCGCTCGCCACCAGCCTCGTGTTCGGGCTCGTACCCGCGGTGCAGATGAGCGCCGCGAGGCCGCGCCGCACGCTCGTCCGCAGCGAACCGCGCGCACGCCGAGGCGGCGGCCCGCCCCACCTTCGCCGCAGCCTCGTCGCCGCGGAAATGGCGATCGCGGTCGTCCTGCTCGTCGGCGCCGGGCTGCTCGTGCGCAGCGTCGTCTACCTGCAGCACGTCGATTTGGGCTTCGAGCCGGACGGCCTCGTCGCGGTGCACGTGGCCCTGCCGCGCGCCCGCTATCGAACCGCAGCGAGCCGCGATCTCTTTGCCGAGCAGATGCTCGAGCGCGTCCGCAAGCTGCCGGCCGTCGCCGCCGCGACGCAGACGTTTTCGGAACCGCCCCACGCCGTCATGGTGGGTGCACCGCTCTCGGTGCGCGGCCGCGCCCCCGATGCGGCCGGCGTGCCGTTCGCGATCGATTACGTCGGACCGGACTACTTCCGCGTGCTGCGTGCGCCGCTGCGCGCCGGTCGCACGTTCACGGAGGCCGAGCGTCGCTCGGGGCGGGCCGTGATCGTCAACGAAGCCGCGGCCCGGCGCTTCTGGCCCGCCGGCGCTGCGCTCGGCGGTCAGGTCGCGGCGCCCGGCAACGCGAACGGCGCCGAGGCCGCCGCGAGCGACGCATGGGCCACGGTGGTCGGCGTCGTCGGCGACGTTCCGGTCGGCGGCTTGACGCGCGACCTGCACACGCCGGAGATTTACTTCCCGTATCGCGCGGCCGTCGTCCCGACGTTCTTCGGAAGGCTGCCGGATCTCGTGCTCCTCGTGCGCGCGGCGGCCGATCCCGCTCCCGTCATCTCGGCCGTTCGCGCGGCGGCCCACGCGCTCGATCCGGAGGTCGCGATCGCCGAGACCGATCTCGTCGCATCGGAGCTCGGCCAATCCATTGCCGAGCCGCGCTTCGATATGGCGCTGCTCGCGACGTTCGCCGTCGTGGCGCTGACGCTGGCGGCCGTAGGCCTCGCGGCCGTAATGGGCTACGCGGTGACCGAGCGCACGCGCGAAATCGGCGTCCGCATGGCACTCGGCGCGGACGAAGCGAACGTGCTGCGGCTCGTGCTTCGGGAAGGGGCGGGGGCCGCGGCGCTCGGTGTGCTGCTCGGGCTCGGCGGCGCGCTGGCGGGCAGGCGGCTGTTGTCGGGCCTGCTGTACGGTATCGCTCCGACGGATCCGTTCGCTTTGGTCGCGGGGCCCGTCGTGCTTCTCGTCGTTGCGGGGGCCGCCGCCTGGTGGCCGGCGCGAAGGGCCATGCGCGTCGACCCCGTCGAGGCGCTGCGGGCCGAGTAGCCCCCAGCGCTTCCCCGCCCGCCGCGCCGCACCTCGGCCCCCGCGTCCGGCCCGTCGTCGCGATCCGAACCCCGAGCTGTTCGCGCCATGCGCCCGCTATACTGCGCCCTCGACCGCCCGCCCCGAGGCGACTCGGCGGACCCGCACGCCTGCCATCAAACGGAGCCCATGCGAGTGAGCGAACAAGTCCTGTACCAGGCCCATCCGCCGATGTTCCGCAACAAGCCGTTGGGCTTCATTCTCAGCATCGTGCTCGTTCCGGCGGTGGTGGGCATCGTGATCCTTCTCGTCTGGTACGTGAAGCGCAACACCGAAACGCTGACGATCACCGGCGACATCTTGAGCTACGAGCAGGGCTTCCTCTCGAAGTCGCGCAGCGAGGTGCGGCTCACGAGCATTCGCTCCGTGCGCGTGAGTCAACGGCTGCTGCAGCGGCTGTTCGACACCGGCGACGTGGATGTCTACACGGCTGGAGACGCCCCCGAGATCTCGGCGCGAGGGATGCCGAACCCCAACAAGGTGCGCGAGCTCATCGACGCACATTCCTGAGGCGCATGGGGGCGACGCCGGCCGAGCCCGAGAGCCGCGGCGCGTCGGCGCGCCGCGTTCCGAGCCCGCGCCCGGAGGAGGAATACCGCCGCCGTCTCGCGGCCCGGGAAGCGAAGGCCGCGCGTTTCGAACGGATTCACGAGCGCATTGCGACCACGCGGCTCTGGACTGCCGCGGTTGTCGTGGCCGGGGCCTGGTTGGCGTTCTATGCGCACGCCGTTTCGGCGTGGTGGCTCGGGATCCCCATAGCGGTCTTCGTCGGTCTCGTTGCCGGTCACCTGCGCGTGCGAAAAGCGCTGAAGCGCGCCCGGCGCGCGGCCGCCGTCTACGCCGAGGGGCTCGCGCGCATCGGGGACCGCTGGGCCGGGCGCGGGGCGACGGGCGCGCGCTTCGAGGACGTGCACCACATCTATTCCGCCGACCTCGATCTCTTCGGCCGCGGCGGGCTCTTCGAGCTGCTGTCGCGGGCCCGCACGCGCATGGGCGAGGACGCGCTCGCGGGCTGGCTGCTCGCGCCATCGGCGGTCGCCGAGGTGCGCGCCCGGCAGCCCGCGGTCGCCGAGCTGCGCAGTGCGCTCGAGCTGCGCGAGGATCTGGCCGTGCTCGGCGAAGAGCCCGAAGTCGGCGTGCATCCGGAGCCTTTGCTCGAGTGGGCCGAAGCGCCGAACCGCCTCACGGGTGCGTGGCTCGGCTGGCTCCCGGCCGCGCTCGTCGCGGCCGCGGCGGCCGGCGCCGTCGTCTGGGGCACGCTCGGCACAGCGACGCCGTTCCTGGCCGTGCTGCTCCTCGAGGCCGCCGTGACCTATCGTCTGCGCGAGCCGCTTGCCGCGACGCTGAACGCCGCCGAGCACGCCTTCGCGGACCTCGAGCTCCTCGCGGCGGTCCTGGCACGCCTCGAGCGCGAGCATTTCGAGGCGCCGGCGCTCGCGGAGCTCATGCGCACCCTGCGCTCGCACGAGATTGCCGGTTCCACGGCCATCGCCCGGCTGCGCACGCGGGTTCAGTTCGTCGAGGCACGCCGCAATCCCATCGTGCGCGTGTTCGACGTGCCGCTCATGTACTCTGTGCAGCTCGCGCGCTCCGTCGAGAGCTGGAGGGCGCTGCACGGGGCCGCGATCCGCGCCTGGTTGGCGGCAACGGGCGAGATCGAGGCGCTGTTGTCGCTCGCGACGTTCGCCTACGAGCACCCCGAGGATCCGTTTCCGGAGCTCGCGGCGGGGCGGGCCGCCCTCGAGGCCGAAGGCTTGGGCCACCCGCTGCTTCCGCTCGCGACCTGCGTACGCAACGACCTGGCCGTCGGTGCCGATGCCAGCGTGCTGCTCGTGAGCGGGTCGAACATGAGCGGGAAGAGCACGCTGTTGCGGGCCGTGGGCCTCAACGCCGTGCTGGCCATGGCCGGCGCGACGGTGCGCGCGCGCCGCCTTCGACTCACGCCGCTGCAGGTCGGCGCGAGCATCAGGGTCAACGATTCGCTGAAGGAGGGCAGCTCCCGATTCTACGCCGAGATCACCCGCCTGCGGCGCCTCCTCGAGCTCGCGGGCCCCGAGCCCGCGCTGCTGTTTCTGCTCGACGAGCTGCTCCAGGGTACGAATTCGCGGGACCGGCGCATCGGTGCCGAGGGTATCCTGCGCGGCCTCGTCGAGCGCGGCGCGATCGGCCTCGTGAGCACGCACGATCTTGCGCTCACGGAGGTCGCCGCCGCAGGGCTCGGTCTGCGGAACGTACATTTTCAGGACGAGCTCGTGGGCGGCAGGATGCGCTTCGACTTCACGTTGCGCGACGGCGTCGTCACGAAGAGCAACGGACTCGAGCTCATGCGCTCGATCGGCCTCGACGTTCTGAGAGCAGGCCCTGCTGCGGGCCTCACGCCGCTGCGCGCGAAAAAAAAGCCCGACTTACGTCGGGCGACTTGGGGGGGGGGAGCGTCAGATGAGCCAAAACACAGTATATGTGCAGCCAGTATTTATCTCCAGTACGAGAAGATCCGTGACGCACGTCACGAATATGACATAAGACACATCGGCGGCTTCGCTTCCCGCGGGCCGCGCCGGAGCGCTTAGGAGGCGCGCGCACCGAAGCGCCGGGCGGTCCGGCCGCGATGCACGTGACCGATCCGGCGACCTTCACGTAGGCGGTAAACCTCGGCAAGCATTGGATCTGGGTGCCGAGCGTGAAGCTGCAGCGGTTCCGCTGCACGAACCAGTGCGCCGCCGCCGGGGCTGAGGGCGGCTTGCGACGGATATTCCCCCGGCGGCCTCCGAGGAGTACGCTTGCGCGACTTCGGCGTCCGTCGATCGGAAGGAGCAACTGAATGATTGGCTATGTCACGCTTGGTACCAACGATCTCGAGCGCTCCGGCAAGTTTTATGACGCCTTGCTCGGGCGTCTGGGCGCGAAACGCTACATGGAGAACGAGCGGCTCATCGCGTGGTCGGGCGGCGAAGGTGTGCCGGGTATCGGCGTCTGCAAGCCTTACGACGGCAAGCCGGCCTGCGTCGGCAACGGCAGCATGGTCGCGCTCGCGGTCGACTCGCCGGAGAAGGTTCAGGCCCTCTACGACTGCGCGCTCTCGAACGGCGGGTCCGACGAAGGGGCGCCCGGCCTCAGGTTCGGGCAGTTCTACGCCGCCTACTTTCGTGATCCCGACGGCAACAAGGTCAACGCGTTCTGTCTCACGAAAGAGTAGCCATACCCGACAGTTTGCCGGTCGGGCGGCGGGAGCCTGCCGCCCCGGCCGCCTGATCGCTGCGGTTGCTTAACCCGCCCCGGCCCCCCACAATCTGCGCCGTCTAGTGCGCCCGGGCAGGCTTTTGCACCAAAGAGAGTCCAATCTCGAGCCGTCGCGACGTTCCGCGGGCGACATACCCCCGATCCCATGGAAGAAGTCAACCACCGTATTTTCCCTGCTGCGCAGGGGGCGACGCTGATGCCGGCCGTCGCGCTGCTCGGTCTGCTGCTCGTGCTGTTCAGCGTGACGATGCTGCCCCCGATCGCGGTCGGCCTGATCTACCGCGACGGCGGCACGAGCGCCTTCTTCGAGACGTTTCTATTGACGCTCTCGCTCGGCCTGCTCATGCGGCTGCCCGTGCGCAACACAGAGCTCGACCTGCGCAAGCGCCAAGGCTTTCTCGTCGTCGTCGCGATGTGGGTCGCGGCGGCGCTGCTGTCCGCGCTGCCCTTCATGCTGGCCCAGCACCCGCACATGCACTTCACGGACGCCCTGTTCGAGTCGATGTCGGGACTGACGACGACGGGCGCCACGGTCCTCACGGACCTCGACCATCTGCCGCACTCCATCCTCTATTATCGTGCCCAGCTGAACCTGCTCGGCGGAATGGGCATCGTGGTGCTCGCGGTTGCGATTCTGCCGATGTTCGGCATCGGCGGCATGCAGCTTTACCGCGCCGAGACCCCGGGCCCGATGAAGGACGACAAGCTGACGCCGCGCATCAGGGCTACGGCCAAGCGGCTCTGGTACGTCTACGTCGCGCTCGTGCTCGCCTGCATTCTCGCGTTCTGGGCGGCCGGCATGAACCTCTTCGACGCGATCGCGCACAGCTTCGCGACGCTCGCGCTCGGCGGCTTCTCCACGCACAGCCAGAGCCTCGGCTTCTTCCACAGCGCGCCGATCGAGATCGTGGCCGGCGTCTTCTCGTTGCTCGCGGGCGTGAACTATGCCCTCTATTTCGTGGCCTGGCAGAAACGCAGCCTGCTCGAGATCCTCAAGAATGCCGAATTCCAGTTCTACATCGGCGTCCTGGCCGCAATCATCCTCGCGACCTGCGTCGGACTCTACGCGACCGGGACGTATCCGGCCTGGCAGTCGTTCTACCACGGATTCTTCCAGGCCGCTTCGATCTCGACCGACAACGGCCTGACGGCCGGCGGTTACCCGCAGTGGCCCGTTTTCATTCCGCTGCTGCTGATCTTCGCGAGTTTCTTCGGCGCGAGCGTCGGCTCGACCTGCGGCGGCATCAAGGCCTTCAGGTTCCTGCTGTTGTTTCGGCAGAGCGTCAGAGAAGTCCGGCTGCTGATCCATCCCTCGGCGCAGTTCGCGATCAAGGTCGGCGGCGTGCCCATCACCGAGCGCGTCGTCGAGGCCGTCTGGGGCTTCTTCTTCCTCTACATCTTCGCTTTCTGCTTCCTCTCGCTGGGCCTCGCCATGACCGGCGTCGATCTCGTCACGGCCTTCGGTTCCGTCGCCGCCTGCATCAACAACATGGGCGCGGGCATCGGCCTCACGGCCAGCTACTTCGGCAGCCTGAACCACGTGGCGAAATGGCTGCTGACGTTCGCGATGCTGCTGGGGCGCCTCGAGGTGTTTCCACTGCTGCTGCTGTTCTCGCGCGACTTCTGGCGCTGAGGGACGCCGGCGCTCTCCCGCCGCCGCAGTAGATCCCGCCGAGGTCCGACAGGCAGCTAGGGCGAGGTGCCCGCCTCCGAGGCCGCCGCGGCCGCGCGGGCCCGGCGCGGCGACCTGAGCTCCGCCGAGGGGATCAGCGCGACGGCTATGGCCGAGATCGCGAGCGGGATCGCGAACACAGCGAAGCTCTGGCCGAGGTTCAAGCCGGCCGCGACGAGCAGGCCGGCGACGTAGGGGCCGATGATGGCACCCGGTCGGCCCGCGCCGACGGCCCAGCCTACGCCCGTCGTGCGGATCTCCGTCGGGTAGATCCTCGCGGCCGCGGCGTAAAGCGCGATGAACCCGCCCTGCATGAGGCCGAGCACGCCGAGGCCTGCCACGATGGCCGTCGGCGTCGTGAACGACGAAAACCCGACCATGACCACGGTACCGACGGCCAGGAACAGCGTGATTACGCGCTTGAGGCCGAAATGGTCCGAAAAGTAGCCGCAGGCCGTCATGCCGATGAAGCCGCCGAGGTTGAAGACGGTGCCGGCGGAGATTGCCGCGACGACGGAGAGTCCCCTGTTCGCGGCGAGCTGCGGCACCCAGCTCAGCAGGAAGTACAGTGTCGTGAACGACGTGAAGAACGCGACCCAGATCAACAGCGTCGAGCCGCGATGCTCGCGCCCGAGCAGCTCCTTGAGCGCCGCGAGGAGTGGCAGCCGGCCCGACTGCGTGCGCTCGGGCTTCGGCGGCAGACCCTCGAGCTCCGGATGGCCCATGCCGCGCAGCAGCGCGTTCGCCTCCCCGAGCGCCCCCGCCGGCTGCCGGCTCAGCAGGAACTCGAGCGACTCGGCCATGTAGCGCCAGGCGACGACGATGCCGATAACGGCGACGATGCCCCCGGCCGCGAACAGCGAGCGCCAGCCGAAGTGGGGGATCATCCAGCCGGCCACGAGACCCGTGACGGTCGAGCCGAGCGGATAGCCGCCCTGGACGATCGTGACCGCGAAGTTGCGGCGCCTGATGGGCGAGAACTCGGCGGCGATGGCCGCCATGCTGGCGACGATGCCGCCGAGGCCGAGGCCCGCGGCGAAGCGCAGCAGAACGAGCTGCCAGACGGAGCTGCAGGCGGCCGTGCCGAGCATCCCGGCCGCGATCACGGCGAGACTCACGACGATGAGCTTGCGGCGGCCGATGGAATCGCCGAGCGGCGCGAGCAGCAGCGAACCGGCCATCATGCCGACCGGCGCCGCACTGAAAACGGCGCCGAGCGTCTCAGGCGAAATGCCCCAGTCTTTGGAGAGCGCGGGCGCGGCGAAGGACATCGACAAGACGTTGATGCCGTCGAGCATGTTGAGCGCCAGGCAGATGGCGACGATGCGAATCTGCAGGCCCGTCATCGGGCCCCGGTCGATGAGCTCGCGAACGTTCATGGACTCCCCCCCGGATGGCGTTCCGGGCCAGTATGGCCGCAGGCGGCGGGTCAGGCCAGCGCCGGCGGCTCGGCGTAACTGCGGCGGCCCTGTCGCCGCAGCACCCGGCCCGGTGCGGGGCCCCGGCCGGAAGCGCGCTCGAAAGCTAAACTTTTTTTCATCGTGGACTGTCTACCCGGCGCCGCTCCGGCGCGTTGAGGGGCCGGTTCTCCCAATTCGAAGACGCGAGGAGTCTTTAAATATGGACGCAATCAAAGTCGTCGGTCTCGCGGCCCTGCTCGTCGCAGGCGGCGCCACGGCGCAAGGCAGCGGCAACCTGGGCAGCAACGGGCCCGTGACGCTCGACCAGTACCAGCAAGCGGCGTCGGCCGCCGCGGCCAAGCGCTTCGAGCGGCTCGACACGAATCACGACGGCGAGCTTTCGGCCGACGAGCTTCAGGCCGGCCGGCACCCGGGCCGCTGGCGCGGGCCGGGCGCGGGCCTGTTCGGAGCCGACGGCAAGGCGTCGCTCGCGGACGTCGAGGCGCGCATGCCCAACGTCCCGGCCGACACGCTCGCCGCGCTCGACACGGACCACGATGGCGCGCTGACGCGCGAGGAGCTGCGCAACGGACGCGCGCAGATCGCCGCCGCGATGTTCGCAAAGATCGATGCGAATCACGACGGCAAGGTCACCCTGGAGGAGTTGCAGGCCGTGCACCCCAACATGACGGCCGCAGCGTTCAAGCGGCTCGACCGCAACGGCGACAACGTCCTAACGCAGGACGAGCTGCCGCCGCATGGAATGCACAGGCGCTTCGGGCCTCCGCCCGGGCCCGCCCCGGCCCCGGCGGAGTAACCGCGACCCCGGGCTCCCCACGGCGGCTCCCCTAGGGGTCGGAGCCTTTTCGCCCCCCGCCGCCGACCGTTCGGCGGCGGGGGGCGCGCCGCGGCGAACAAGAGCTCGTACGCACGCTCTGTCCTTCTTTCCGTCTAGTGGTGCTGTTCGAAGAACTCCCCCAACATCCGAAACTCTTTCGCCCGCGCGCTCCCGCGACGCCAGACGAGCCCGATGCTGCGATAGCTGCTCTCGCCGAGGGGATACGTTTTTACCTGCGTGTTTTGGAGCAGCGCCGATCCGTCTGCCATCTCGGGTAAGAACGTGATGCCGAGGTCGGCATCCACCATTTCGATGAGCGTCAACAAGCTCGAGGCCGAGACCGGGCTGGTCTTCTGCGAGTCTCGAATGCGGCAGGCCTCGATCGCGTGCTCGCGCAGGCAGTGCCCTTCCCGCAGCAGCAGCACACTCGCGTCGGGAAGCTTGCCGAGCCGGTAGTGCTCGGGGTCCACGAGCTTGCTGTCGATGCGTGCGGCGAGCCGGAACCGGTCCCGGAACAGGACCATCGTCTCGACGCCGGGCAGGTCGTAGGGCAGCGCGAGCATCACGAGGTCGAGATCCCCTTCCATGAGGCGTTCGTAAAGCGTTTGCGTCACGTCCTCGTGCAGGAACAGCTTGAGCTGAGGATAGGCGCGGCGCAAAGGAGGCAGCGCGCGTGGCAGCAGGAAGGGCGCGATCGTAGGAATGATGCCGAGCTGCAGCGGGCCCTCGAGGGGGCGGTCCTCCCGGCGCGCGACCTCTGCGAGCGTTGCGAGGTCCTGCAGACACCGCCGCGCGAGCGCCGCGACCTCCTTGCCCGTGGAGGTGATCGTGACTTTGCGGTTCGTCCGATCGACGAGGTTCGCGTCGAGCAGCGTCTCGAGCTCGCGGATCGCCACGCTGAACGCGGACTGCGAAACATAGCACTGGGCCGCCGCGCGGCCGAAGTGACGCTGGTCCGCGAGAGCCACGAAGTAGCGGAGCTGCTTGACGGTCGGCAGATGGGTGTTGGGCGTATTCATGGAGGTGCGGGACCGCGGCGATGATGTCGGTAACGACGAATACAGGGACGGGAATATTCTATTTCACGTAATTATATCGGTCCGCCGAAGTGGCGACGCCACCGAAAAGGACATGCCCGAGAAGGGGTGATCAGTCCTTGTGCCGCCCGCCGAAGCGCAGCTCGAAAACGTGGATGTACCCGACGCGCTGAATTTCCCGGTTGCCGAATGGATCGTCGATCCCGGGGCCGTCCATGACGGGATCGTAAAGCGGCAGCAGTGTGACGCGGATGCGGCCGCTGCCCTCTGCGGCCTCGGTAGCGGCCTTCGCGCTGCCGAGGTCGGGCAGGTTGTAGGGGTTCTTGCGGCCGACGACGATGACCTCCTCGAGGTCGTCTGCGCGGCCCTTCTGCGCCGGCGCCAAATGCGCGCCGAAAGGCCGGGTGTCGGCCGGCGTGGCCGTCTCGCTGCCGGCGGCGGTGGCGCCGCCGCTGCCGCCGCTGCGGGCTGCCGCTGCCGAAGCGCCGGCGCCGGCGTCGGCGTCGGCGCGGGCGTGCGCCGCGGCACGCTCCTCGTCGAGGATCTGAGGCGGCGGCGGGGGCTCTGCCAGCGAACCCGGCGAGGGCAGCCTCGGGGCCTCAGGCGCGTCCGCATCCTGCGCCCCTGCCGGCCGCACGCCGCCCGGCGCGAGGCCGGCGAGCAGCAGCCCGGCGGCGGCCAGAGCCGGGAACCCGGCCCGCCACGGGGCGGCCCTTCGGCCCCGGGACGGCGTCGAGCGAGTCGCGGTGCCTTCAGCGTGTCTTTTCTTGTTCACCGGCGTTTCTCCAGCGCAGCGTCTCGAACCAATAGTGGTAGGTACCCGGGAGCCAGGTGTCGGCCTCGCGGGCCGTGATCCAGGCGTCGAGGAAGGCGAGAAAGTCCGGGTCGCTCTTGATGACGCCGAAGCCCGAGGGCGTCGCGAGGAGCGGCCGGTCGAGCGGCACGTCGATCTTGTCCGGATGCTCGAGAGCCAGGAACGTCGGCACGGGCTGCTCTTCGAGGTAGCCGTCGACCTTGCCCGCGACGAGCGCCGCCGCGGCCGCATTGGAATCTTTGTACGTCACGAGCTTCGCGTTCGGCAGCACACGGCGCGCCAGGCGCTCGGCGACGCTGTTCGCGACGGCCGCGAAACGGTAGTGGCCCGAGTTCAGGTCGTCGAGCGTGGTGGCTTTGGAGGTGCTCGCGACGTTGGTCGCGATCGCGACGCCGCCGCTCTCGTAAGGGCGGCTGAAGTTGATCTGCAGCGCCCGCGCGGGCGTGATCGTCATGCCCGCGGCGATGACGTCGATCTCGCCGCTTTGCAGCGCCGGAATCAGCTTTTTCGAGTCGTAGGCGACGATCGTGGGCTTCACGCCCATGTCGGCCGCGAGCTTGTTTGCGACGTCCACCTCGAAGCCGCGCAGCTCCCCGTCGGGACCGCGCATGGCCCAGGGCGCATAGAGCGCGACGCCGATCCGGATCGAGCCGTGATTCAGGACCTGTTGAAGCGGCCGCGCCGAGGCCGAGGGCAGGCCGCCGAGGAGCAGGCCGCCGAACACGCACGCGACCGCGAGCCGCGCGAGCAGACGGTTTCGAGCAGCGAACATTCGCTCATTCACCCCCGATTCCTTTCGACACCCCACGCTGCTTCTGACAGCGCAGGGAGCCTCCGGGTTCAGGAAACGGTCCGCCGTCCTTCGGCCGGACGGTCTGCCGTTCTTCGACCGGCTGCCGCGCCGGGGCCCTGCACCGCGCGGCCCGAGCGCCTCAGACGCCGAGCTTCGTCAGCGTGTCCGTGATCTCGCCGAGAACCTGCGAGACACGCGGGTACTGTGCTTCGAAGCGCAGGGCGAAGTCTTCGATGCGCTCGCGGCGCTCGGCGACCTGCTCGGCGTCGTGCTCGCCGGTCAGGGTCCGCTCGATGTCGTCGGCGACGGTCGCGAGCAGCTCCCGAGTCTCGTCATCCAACGGCTCGGCCGACTCGAGCTCGCGATGCAGTCGTTCGAGGTTGCGCTTCAGCGCATCTCTCGGAATGTGGTGTGCCGGCACAAATACTCCTGAACTCGTAGGGTGACGCCCGTCCGGCGCCGGCGGCTTCGCCCGGGACGGCGCGAGCGGAATGAGCTCATCCTATCACCTCGGCCTGCCCCGGGCCTCGGCGCTCGCCCAAACCGCGCTCAATGGGACCGAGCCGGCTCGAGCGCGGTCCGGCCTCGCGGATCGACGCTCGAGAGCTGACCATCCACGGAGCGAATCCAGATACGGCCCGCGCCCCGGCATTGGCCGTCCGAGGCCCCGCAGGCGAGCCACCAATACTCGCTGTTCGGCGCTCGCGGCACGATGAACTGATCTGCGTAGGTCAGCGACCGGGTGCCGTTCGGCGTCGTCACGGTGACGGACTTGCCGAGGCGCGCGTCCCCGGGCGGCACGATGACGTGCTGCTGACGCTCGGAGTCCGTGCAGGCCCAGCGGCCCCGGCGGCCGCCCGTGCCGCCCGCGCAGGCGAAGACCATGAGCGGCGCCCGGCAATTGCTCTCGAGCCCGACCTGGACGACGTTGCCGTAGTCGAACACCGAGCCCTCGTGCACGCAGTCGTTGCGCGCGGCCCCGCTTGCGGCGTCCTCGAAGTCGGCCTCGGCGACGGAGCTCGGCCCGGCGGGCGCGCCGGCCCCGCCGCCGAGGGGCGGAGCGAAATCGAACCGGTGCGTCAGCTTTACCGGCTCGCGGCCGGACTGCGCGGGGAACCGCCATTTGCCGACGGCCGCGAGCGCGGCCGCATCGAACAATTTGCCCGGCTCCGATTTGACCACGGACGCGCTGCGCACGCGGCCTTCCTCGTTGACGGTGAACTGGAGCTCGACGTAGCCGCGCCGGCCGCTGCCGAGCGCCGCGGCGGGGTAGATCGGCTGGACCTCGATGAGCGGCGCGAGGGGCTTCGCCTTCCCGGCATCGGCCCCATGCCCGGCTCCGGGGTCCGTAGGGGCCGCGGCGGGCCCGGGGGCCGCGCCGCCGCCGGCCGGCTCGGACTGGGCGAACGTCTGGCCTGCGCAGGTAAGCAGGGCGGCACAGCACAGCACGGACGAAAGGCGCAGATTCATGGTCGGCTCCCGCGGGTTCGGTTCCGACCTACCACTCTAGCTCAAGTCAGGCTCGAACGTCAGCGCTCGTCGAGCCAGAATTATGTTGAATTACAAGCGGCTGCGGTCAGCCGTGCGAGTTGTCGAGGTTGAAATTGATCCGCGTGTAGGCGCGCTGCTCGATCGTACGGTTCATGAATACGCGCGGCTCGAAGCGCCACTTCGATACGGCCTCGATCGCGGCGTCCTTGAAGTAACGTTCGTTCTTGGCGTCCGTGATCGTGACATCGCGCGTCGTGCCGTCCCGCGCCACCGTGAATTCCACGTCCACCCAGCCCGTCACGCCCTTCTCGAGGGCGAGCTGCGGGAACTTCGGCGGCGTGTAGCTCACGACTTTGAACTCGGAGCGCGGCAGGCGCCTGGCCGACTCGATCTTGACGAGCTGGTCGGTCAGCTTTTGCCGCTTGGCCGCGACGGCCTTCGCGTCCACGCCGAGCGCCTCCGCCTCGTCGATCCAGGTCGAGGCGGCCTCGGTATCGGAGCTCTGCAGCGACTCGTCCGCCCGGGCCAGGAGCTTGGCGAAGAACGCCCTGCGGTCGCTCTGCGTGCGCTTGTCCTCGGGGGCGAGCGAGGCGAGGAGGCCCAGGAAGTGCTTGGCGCTCGAATCGGCCGGGGTCAGGAGCCGGTTGTCCTCGATAGCGGCGAGGAAGCCCTCGTGCGCCTGAGCCAGGTAGTCCACTTGAGGCTTGGCCGGTGCCGGCTCGGCTTTGGCCTGCTTCGGTTCCTCGGCCGCCTCGGCGCCCCGGGACTGCGCGGCCTTGCTCGGTCGCGGCGCCGGCGGCGCCGGCTTCGGCGCGAGCTTGTCGATCTTCGCCGTGAGCTCGGCTGCCCCGGGATCGTTCGGGAGCGCCTCGCGGATGCGATCGACCGTCTTGCGGGCATCGTCGAAGCGTCCCTGCTCGACGGCCGAATTGGCGCGCTTCAGCAGGTCGTCGGCGACCTTCTGCAGCCCGACCTTGGCCTCGCCGTTGCCCGGGTCCTGCGCGAGCACGCGGCGGTACAGCGCCCAGGCGCTGTACTGCTCAGGCTCGACGAGCATTCCGGCCTGGTACGCCAGTTTCGCCATCCGCAGCGGGTCGTCGTCGAGGGCGGCCTCGATGGCCGTGCGGCTGCTGTCCGCCGCGCCGGCCCCGGTCTGCGCCGCGTCCGCCGCCTGCGCCGCGGCCCCGCTCGCCCCGTCGGCCGAGGCACTGCTCGCGGCCGCGGCACTGTCCGCGGCCGCAGCATCGCCCTGCGCGGCCGCCTGGCCCGTCGCGGCCGGTGCCGTCGCGGCCGCCTCGGAAGCCGACGTGCCCGCAGGCTGCGCCGCCGAGGCCTGTGCGCCCGGCGGCTGTGCGGCCGGCCCAGCCTTTGCGTCATTGGCAGGCTGCGTGCTCGCCGCCGCCGTACCTGCGCCCGTCGCCGCGCCCGGGGCCGGCACGGCCGGCGCCGTCGCCGGGGCAGGCGGTGCGTCGTCGCCGGCGCCTGAGGACGACCACGGCGAGGAGATCAGCAGCCAGGTCACGCCGACGCCGGCAACCAGCGCGCCGGCGAGCCACAGCAGCATGTCGCTCTGTTTGGTCGGGATCGTCGGATTCACGTTGCTCATGCCGATGCCCAAAGCCGCTTCACGCCCTTGATCTTCGCGAGCAGGCCGTCCACGACGCCGCTGTCCTGCACCGCTTCGACCTGATGGCGGCGGCAGAGCTCGGGATTCTTGAGCAGCATGCGGTGGTGCTGCAGCGCGGCCTGCAGGCTCACTGCGCAGCGTCCGGGCGACAGCGGCTTGCGCAGGAATCGGAAGATCTGGCCGTGGTTGATGAGCCATACCATGTCGAGCACGTCGCGGTGCGGCGAGACGGCGATGGTCACGAGCTGCGGCAGGTGCTGCTTGAGCCGCGCCGTCATGGACTGGATCGTCGCCTTGTCGTTCGATACGTCCGTGATGAGTACGCCCGGCCGGTGCTCAGTGAGGATCCGGACGACCTTGACGATGTTGGTCGCGTGATAGACGGGCAGGCGGCCGCGCACGGCCTTTTGCACGACCTCGAGCATCTCTTCGTCGCTCGAGAAGACCACCACGGCGAGTCCGCTCTGGGAGGCGGCTGCGGGCACGTCCGCCGCCTCCGCGCCGGGGACCGCTTCGACGGTCTCGCCCGCGTCGGGTTTCGGCCGCTCTATGACCGTCGTGGAAGTGAACGCCGTTTCCGCGATGCTCTCCGGGGAGGACTCGGGCAGCGGCCGCGGGCTGCGGCCGATCGGCGAGGCGCGGCCCGCGCCGTCGATTTCCGTCGCCGTGTCGCTTTCGAGGACGATCTCGAGCATGTCTTCGTCCGCCGCTTCCTGCTCGCCGCTCGGCGCGGGCGCCTCCCGGGCGAGCTTGGCTGCGAGCTCGACGGTATCGCGAAGCTGCTGCGGCGCGCAGGGCTTCGTCAGAAAACGGAACACCTGACCGTCGTTGATCGAGCCTTCGACGGCGTCGAGATCCGCATAGCCCGTCAGCAGGATGCGGACGGTCCGCGGCGAGAGCCTGCGGACCTTGCTCAGGACCTCCACGCCCGTCATCTGCGGCATGCGGTGATCGGCCACGATGACGTTGATGTCCTCCGCTTTCACGATATCGAGCGCCTGGGCCCCGTGCGAGGCCAGGAACAGGTCGAACTGGCGCCGGAACATGATGCGCATGGAATTCAGCACGCGCTGCTCGTCGTCGACGAAGAGCAGTCGCGGGCGCGGATCGGTTTGCATTACTGTCGACATAGGCTCTTTCGCCCCTAAGACGTACTAGACCGCTTCGGCGAGCGCCTCCTCGTCGGATTGCGCTGCCTCGTCAGGCGCGGCCATTGCCTCCCCCTCGGTGCTCTCGGACTCGTCCTCGGCGAACGGATCGTGCTCTGCGCGTCGCTTGATCGGCAGCAGCACCGTGAACACGGACCCCTTGCCCACCTCCGACTTTATGCGCAGCTCGCCGTCGTGGCTGCGGATGATTTCGTCGACGATCGACAGGCCGAGCCCGGTGCCCGTGCCGACTTCCTTCGTCGTGAAGAAGGGATCGCGGATCTTGTCGAGGATTTCTTCGGGAATGCCGCTGCCGTTGTCGGCGATGCTGATAGCGACGCGATCCGAGTCGGCGATCTTCGTCGTAATGACGATTTCCCCATGACCCTCGATCGCCTGCGCCGCATTCGTGATGATGTTGAGGAAGACCTGGTTGATCTTCGACGGCGAGCACTCGATCTCAGGCAGCTCGCCGTAGAACTTCCTCACGTCGGCTTTGTGCTTGACGATGTTGCGCGCGATCATGAGAGTCTTGTCGAGCCCCGAATTCACGTCGAAGCTCGCGATCGGCGCGCGGTCGAGGCGGCTGAAGTCCTTGAGGCTCTGGGCCATGTCCGTAAGGTCGCCGAGGCCCTCGATGCTGTCGCGCGCGAGATCGGCGGCTTCCTGCACGTTCGCGGCTAGATCGTCGTGCTCGAGCATGTGCTTGACGTGCTTGAGCGCCTGCACGAACTTGGCCTGAAACTCCGCCCGGTCCTTGCACTTCTCGGCGTCGAGCGAGAAGGCCCGGCGGCAGCGCTCGACGAATCGCTGCACGAGCTCGACGCGCTCCTGAATCAGCACCGCATTGTTCGAGAGGTACAGCAGCGGAGTGTTGATCTCGTGGCTGATGCCGGCGACGAGCTGGCCCAGTGAGGACATCTTCTCCGCTTGGACGAGCTGGACCTGCGACTCTTTGAGGTTGCGGAGCGCGCCCGCCAGCTCCTGGGTGCGCTCGGTCACGCGCTGCTCGAGCGAGGTATTCAGGGTCGCGAGCTCGGCGTTCGCGCGATTGATCTCGCGGTAGCTGCCCTGCAGGCGAAACGCGACGAAGCCCACCGCGAGCAGCAGCGCGACGGCATAGATCGAGAGCATGACGCGCGCCTGATCGCGGCTTCTGACGGCGCCGTGGTAGACGTCCTCGGCCGCGTAGCGCAGGGCCGAAGCCGAAGCCGCGAGCGGAGTGGCTGCCAGCTGAGTCAGCTTGCTCTCGAGCTTCGGCTTGCCGTCGATGACGCGCTCGACGGCCTGTCCGAGCTGCTGCGCCTCGCTCGGCATGTTCGCGTCCACGTGGCGGTCGCGCAGCAGCATCGTCACGAGCCGGCGCAAGTCGAGCTGCTTGACCGTGGAGCTCGGCGAGGCGAAGTCGAGCGTGCCGATCACGAGCTGGAACGTGTTCGCGGCCTCCTCGTTGAGCTTGAGGTCGCGCATCTGCTGGATGAGCTTCGGGCCCTGATCGCGGACGTAGTCCACGCTGCGTACGTAGGCGGCCTGATCGTTGAGAATCTGCGTCGTGAGATCCGTTGCGCCCTTCATGGTCTGCGTGAAGCCGTCCATGCGGTTACGCAGCCGATTGCGCTGACTCGTGTTGCCGGGGATCGTGGAGACGAGGGCGCGCAGCCGGTCGGGGCTCGCCGCGAGGCGGGCATTGAGCGCGCGGGCGCCGTCGCTCGGCGCTTGCGTGTCCGCCCAGGAGGATTGCAGCGTCTGCACGAGCGTCCCGAAGTCGTCGTTGATGCGGTCGAGCTCCGTGCCGATGGTGTTCTCGGCGATGTGGACGTTGAGCGGCAGCGAGCGCGAGCGCGTAACGAGGGCGACGAGCATCGCCAGCGCCGCGACGGCTAAGAATCCCGAGATGGCGGTGCGCTTCATGAGCTGTCGGGTTTATGTAATGGGAGAATGCCAACGGTAGGCAAAGCGCGCGGCCCGTGCAGTGATAGGCTTCACAGAGCGGCGCGCCGAGTCGCCGGATCCAGACAGGAACCGGCTTATGTCGCGCAGCTCGGCTTTCCCGCCGGGCACGCATGCGCCGCTCCCGGGCCGCTGGGCTATCATGGCCGCCAGGGCCCGTTCGGGCAGACGCAGATCCAGAGTTTTTAAGTGACAGCCGCACAAGGACAGAGGCAACAGAGGCCGGAGAGGCGAGACGAAGCCGCGCCCGAGGTTGGCGCGGCCGAGCGCGGGGCCGCCGAGGACGGGGCGTCCGAGGGCCCGGGGCCGGACCGCGACGGCCCGAAGCCGGCGCCCGCGGCCCGTCCGCGCTCCGGGCGGTGGACGAAGCTGCAGGCGGAGCTGCGCGGCGCGGTCGGCCGCGCGATCGTGGACTATTCGATGATCGCGGACGGCGACCGGATCATGGTGTGCCTGTCCGGCGGGAAGGACTCCTTCACGCTGCTCGAAATGCTCATGAGCCTGCAGCGGCGCGCGCCCGTGCGTTTCCGTCTCGTGGCCGTGAACCTCGACCAGAAGCAGCCCGGCTTCCCGGCCGACGTCCTGCCGCGCTATCTCGAGGAGCTCGGCGTCGAGCACCGCATTGTGACGGAGGACACCTATTCCGTCGTGACGCGCGTGATTCCCGAGGGCAAGACCCTGTGCGGGCTGTGCTCGCGCTTGCGCCGCGGCATCCTGTACCGCGTCGCGGACGAGCTCGGGGCGACGAAGATCGCGCTCGGACACCATCGCGACGACATCGTCGAGACGCTGTTCCTGAACATGTTTCACGGCGGCCGGCTCAAGGCCATGCCGCCGAAGCTCGTCAGCGACGACGGCCGGCACGTGCTGATCCGACCGCTCGCCTACTGCGCCGAGCGCGACATCGCCCGCTACGCGCGCGGCCGGCGGTTCCCGATCATCCCGTGCAATCTCTGCGGCTCGCAGGAGAATCTGCAGCGCGCGCGGATCAAGCGCATGCTCGCGGACTGGGAGCGGGAGGACCCGGGCCGCACGGACCGGCTCTTTCGAAGTCTTCAGCACGTAACGCCCTCCCACCTCGCGGATCGGGCATTGTTCGATTTCCAAGGCCTCGCAGCCACGCGCCCGCCGTCCTCGGCCGGCACTCAGGCGGAGCTCGCGAGCAGCGCGGCGGACCGCGAACCACCTTCTGCCGGCTCGAACGGCTGATCGGCCGCGGGTTCGTTCTCGCCCGCGCGGTCGAGCGCCTCCGTCAACTCGCGCGCGCTGGCGAAGCGCTGCGCCATGTCTTTGGCGAGAAGGCGATCGACAAGGGGCTGGAAGCGCTCGAGGTCGGCCGGCAGCCGCGGGATCGGCGCCGAGCAGTGCAGGTCGAGAATGGCCGTCGCAGTCGGGCCCGTGTAGGGCTTCTCGCCGGTCAGCATTTGGAAGAGCATGACGCCGAGGGCGTAGAGGTCCGTGCGCTCGTCCGTGGGCTCGCCGCGCGCCTGCTCCGGGCTCATGTAATAGGGCGTGCCCGCGACGATCGCCGTGCCGTCGGCCGCGATCCCGCTCGAGCGCGCGAGGCCGAAATCGATGAGCGCCAGTGAGCCGTCGTCGCGCAGCATGACGTTGCCGGGCTTGAGGTCCCGATGCACGGTGCCCGCGGCGTGGATGATGGACAGTGCGTCCGCGACCTCGCGCGCGATGAGCAGCGCCTCCCCCGGCGCGAGCGCCGAGCCGAGCCGGCGGCCCAGATGGCCGGCCGGGAAGTATTCCATGGCGATATAGCAATAGCCGCTGGTGACGCGGAAGTCGTAGATGTGGGCGACCGCCGGGTCGTCGATGTCGTAAAGGTGCTTGAATTCGTCCACGAAGCGCTCGAAGTTACGGTCGCGCGCCAACGGGCCGCGGTCGCGATGCAGCACCTTGAGCACGACTTCGCAGCCCCGCTCCGCGCTGAATGCCACGTGCACGGAGACGTTGTCGTTACGGGCGAGGCAGCGCCTCACGTCGTAGCCGAACAGGCTCGGCGCGTGCGGGTCGCCGCCGGCGTGGCGGCGTCCGAGCAGCGCGGCTTGCACGGCGGCGAGCAGATGCTCGCGGCCCAGCAGGCTGCGCGGGATACAGTCGAATGCTCCGGCCTTTATGGCCTGCACGGCGGTGTACTCGCTGCCGCCGTGCGTCAGCAGAATGACTGCCGGGCCCCGCGGATCCGCCGCGACGGCCCGCAGGGCCGCGAACGTGCGCGCGCCCCCGGCGTCCTGCGCGAAGTCGGCGCCGGCGAGCACCACGTCGAACCCCGCGAGCCTCGTGCCGTCGCCGAGCGCATCCGCCAGCGTCGACGACGTAGCCTGGACCGAAGCGCCCTGGCAGCCTTTGACGGCAAAGCGCCGCACGGCCGCGCAGGTCTTCCTGTCGGGCTCCAATATCAGAATGCGCGGGCGGGCCGGGGCTTCCACGCCCGGGACGGTAGCAGGCCCGCGACATTCGGGCAGTGACCGGAATCACAGGCGGGGAAAGCCCGCATTACTTTGCCTACGCAGGCTTAATTTCCGGGGGCGGCGGCTTCGGCGCGGTCGCGCACGGCCGCCATGATCTTCGGCAGATCGCGTTTGAGCGACGCCTTCACGACGAATCGTGGCACCGGGATGCCCGGGTCGACGTTGAGCGAGTAGACGAGCAGGATCGCGCCCTCCGGGCGCGGCAGCAGCCGCCACGTGCCCTCGAGGCGCTTGATCGGCCCGCTGATCTCGTGCACGTCGATGCGCCGGTACGGGTCGTAGTCCAGCCGGAAGACGTGCTCGAAGCGCGGCAGGAAGAAGGCCGGCCGGACGGTCTGCTTGAAGAGCTCGGCGCGGCCCTGCTCTATGCGCTCGATCGACTCGCAGCTCACGACGTTCGGCACGTACTCGGGCGCGAGCCGGCAGGCCGTGAGCACGCTCCAGATGGACCGCGCCGGCGCGTGCACGAGCACGGCCGTCTCGACCTCGACGACGCGCCCCTGCTTGTCGGAGCGCTCGACGACCTTGCCCGCGTCGAGGGCCGACGTATCGATCCACGAGAGATCCGGCTCGTCCGAGACGCCGGCGGGCGGCGGCCGGGCCGCGGCCGTGTACGGGAGGGCGGCCGCGAACGCGAGCCCGCCGGCGGCGCAGAGGACCGGTGCGGCGCGCGCGAGGCGCGCCCGAAGGCGGGGTCGGCGGCGCTCAGTCGCCCCGCTCATCGACGATCGCGTTGCGCAGCACGCCGATTCCGGCGATGTCCACCTCGACGACGTTGCCGGGCTTGAGCCACAGCGGCGGCTTGCGGCCCGCACCGACGCCGCCCGGCGTACCCGTCACGATGACGTCGCCGGGCTCGAGCTGGGCCCAGGTCGAGCAGTACTCGATGAGCTCGGGCACGCCGAAACACAGCTCTCCGACGCTTTCGTCCTGCACGATCTCGCCGTTGAGCCGCGTCGTGAGATGCAGCGCGGCCGGGTCCGGCTTCTCGTCGGCCGTCACGAGCCAGGGCCCGAAGGCGCCGCTCGCGTGGAAGTTCTTGCCCGCCGTCCACTGCGGCCCGTGGCGCTGGAAGTCCCTTACGCTGCCGTCGTTGAAGCAGCTGTAGCCCGCGACATGAGCGAGCGCCTCGGTCCGCGGCACGTGCCGCGCGCGGCGCCCCATCACGACGGCGAGCTCGCCTTCGTAGTCGTACATCTCGCTGGCGCGTGGGCGGACCATGGGTTCGAGATGGCCGACGAGGCTGTCCGCGAAGCGCACGAAGATCACCGGATAGTCGGGGCGCTCCCGGCCCATCTCGGCGATGTGCGGAAGGTAGTTGACGCCTACGCAGAGGATCTTCGCGGCCGGGTCCGGGATCACGGGCAGGAACCTCACGTCCTCGAGAGCACAGTCGACGGTGAGTCCCTCCATGCCGCGCAAAAGGTTCAGGGCGCCGGCGCCGAGGACATCCTTGAGTCCCGCGAACTCGCCGGCGAGGCGGGCCCCCGCGTCGATGATGCCGGCCTCCGTCACGATCCCGAAACTTGCGCGGCCGTCCCGCTCGAAACTCGTCAAACGCATGTTCCCGCTCCCTTCGTCGCTGTCCCAGATGCGGCGCCGCTACGGCCTCGCCGCGGCATCAACGCCGCGAGCGCACCTCTGCCTGCAGCGCCTCGATGGCCGCCTCGAGCGCGGACGACTCCTGCCGCTGCGAGCCGAGCCTCCGCAGCGAGAGGCTGCGGTCGGCGACCTCGTTGCGGCCGACGGCCGCGATGACCGGGACCTTGGCGAGGCTGTGCTCGCGCACCTTGTAGTTGATCTTCTCGTTGCGCACGTCGGCTTCGGCGCGAAGACCCGCGCGGCGCAGCGCCGCGACCGCCTCGTGCGCGTACGCGTCGGCATCGGACGTGATCGTCGCGACGACGACCTGCGTCGGTGCGAGCCACAGCGGCAGGGCGCCCGCGAAATGCTCGATGAGCACGCCGACGAACCGCTCGAGCGAGCCGAAGATGGCCCGGTGCAGAAGCACGGGCGTGTGCTTGCCGCCGTCCTCGCCGATGTAGCTCGCGCCGAGCCGGCCGGGCAGGTTCAGGTCCACCTGCAGCGTGCCGCATTGCCAGTCGCGGCCGATGGCGTCGCGCAGCACGAACTCGATCTTCGGCCCGTAGAACGCGCCTTCCCCCTTGTTGTGGGTGTACTCGAGCCCGAGGTGGTTCATGGCCTCGAGCAGCGCGCCTTCGGCCCGGTCCCAGACGGCATCGTCGCCGACGCGCCGCGCGGGCCGGTCCGCGAACTTCACGATGACGTTGTCGAAGCCGAAATCCTTGTAGATGCCGAGCAGCAGGTTGCAGACGGCGCCCGTCTCGGCCGTGATCTGATCGAAGGTGCAGAAGATGTGCGCGTCGTCCTGCGTGAACGCGCGCACGCGCATGAGCCCGTGCAAGGCGCCCGAGGGCTCATAGCGGTGCACCTTGCCGAACTCGGCAAGCCTGAACGGCAGATCCCGATAGCTCCGCAGCTCGCTGTTGAAGATCTGCACGTGCCCCGGACAGTTCATGGGCTTGACGGCCAGCACGCGCTCGTCGGCTGTGTGGCTCGTGAACATGTGCTCGCCGAAGGTATCCCAGTGGCCGGAAGCTTCCCAGAGGGAGCGGTCCATGAGCTCCGGCGTATTGACCTCGGCATAGCCGGCCGCGAGCTGTCGATCGCGCAGATATTCGACGAGGGTGCGGACCAGCGTCCAGCCCTTGGGGTGCCAGAACACGGCCCCGACGGCCTCGTCCTGAAAGTGGAACAGGTCCATCTGCCGGCCGAGCCGGCGGTGGTCGCGGCGCTCGGCCTCCTCGAGCCGCCGCAGATAGGCATTGAGCTGCTTCGCGTCGGGCCAGGCCGTCCCGTAGATGCGCTGCAGCATCTCGTTGCGCGAGTCGCCGCGCCAATAGGCGCCCGCGAGCTTCATGAGCTTGAAGGCCTGCCCGAGCCGCCCGGTCGCGGGCAAGTGCGGGCCGCGGCACAGATCCACGAAATCGCCCTGGCGATAGAGGCTGATGAGCTCGCCGGGCGGAATGGAAGCGATGATCTCGGCCTTGTAGTGCTCGCCGAGTTTGCGGAAGAAGGCCACGGCCTCGTCGCGGTCCCAGACCTCGCGCGTGATCGTCTCGTTGCGTTCGACGATCTCGCGCATGCGCGCCTCGATGCGCTCGAGGTCTTCCGGCGTGAAAGGCTCGGCGCGCGAGAAGTCGTAGTAGAAGCCGTCCTCGATGGCCGGGCCGATCGTGACCTGCGTTTCGGGGTAGAGCTCCTTGACCGCTTCGGCCATGACGTGAGCGGCATCGTGGCGCAGCAACTCGATGCCGTCGGCGTCGTTCCGCGTCACGATCTCGAGGCGCACGTCAGCGTCGATCGGCACGGTCAGGTCGCGCAGAACGCCGTTGATACGCACGGCGACGGCGTCCTTCTCGAGCCGGGCGCCGATGCTGCGCGCCACGGCGAGCCCGTCGACGGGCCCTTCGAAGCGCCTCTCGGAACCGTCCGGAAGAGTGATGAGCGGCATGGGTCGTTTGCCTCGCGTCGGGCCGGGCATTGTACGATAAGCAAAGAGCCGATATCAGAGGCAAACACCCATGAGCCGCGTCGAAGTCCACCTGTTTCCGTGCCTCCAGGACAACTACGGTTTCCTCCTGCACGCACCCGCCTCGGGCGTCACGGCCGCCGTCGATACGCCGGAGGTCGAGCCGATCCTGCGCGCGCTCGACGAGAAGGGCTGGACCCTTACCTACATTTTCAACACGCACCATCACGGCGACCACGCCGGCGGCAATCTGGCCCTCAAGGCCGCGACGGGCTGCCGCATCGTCGGCCCGCGCGCCGACGCCGGCCGCATTCCCGGCATCGACATCGAGGTCGGCGAGGGCGATCGCTTCGATTTCGGGGGACACGAGGTCGAGGTCTACGAGACGCCCGGGCATACGCGGGGACATATCGTCTATCTGCTGCGTGAGGATCGCGTCGCCTTCGTGGGCGATACCCTGTTCGCGATGGGCTGCGGGCGGCTGTTCGAAGGCAGCCCTGCCGAGATGTGGAGCTCCCTGCGTAAGATCCTGGCCTGGCCCGACGATACGCGCATCTACTGCGCTCACGAGTACACGGCCGCCAACGCGCGTTTCGCGCTCAGCGTCGAGCCCGGTAACCGCGCCCTGGCCGAAAGGGCCGCCGAGGTCGAGCGGCTGCGCGCCGAGCGCCTGCCGACCGTGCCTACGACCCTGGCGGCCGAGAAGGCGACGAATCCGTTCCTGCGGCCGGCGAGCCGGAACCTGCGCGACACCGTCGGCTTGCCCGAGGGCACCGACGTCGAGGTCTTCGCGAGAACCCGGGCGCTCAAAGACGCGTTCTGAGGCGGCGCGTACCGTCGGGCGCCGCAGCCGCTACATAATCAGCCGGTGCCTGGAGGCGTGGACCGGGGTCCCGGGGCGCCGGCGCCCGGGCCCGCGCGGGCCGCGGCCGAACGCACGAATTGGCGGCGAACGCAAGGCTTGATTTTGGCGCGCCGAAGGGCATTCTTGAGCAACGTGTACGCGTAATTCGAGGCCGGAGAGGCGCCGGGGATGGAACGTCGTCTACTACCCAGAAACAAAGTTTCGACCACGGTATACCTTTCGGTACCCGGTGGGCGTCTGCACCGTTGTCGGGCCAGAAACCTGTCTGCCATGGGCGTGTTTCTGGAGATCGAGGCCCTGGGGCTGCCGGCGGGTACCGTGGTCAACCTCGTCTTTGCCGTGAACCTCGGCGAGACGATCCGGCTCCATCGCCGCAAGGCCGTCGTCGCTCACGTCACGGAGCGCGGGGCCGGGCTCATGATGCAGAGCCGGCCCCGGTTTCGGCCGACCGCCTGAGAGCTGCGGGCCGCCGGGCCGCCCGGCCGGCGCGATTCGCCGCCCCTCCGCCCTGCCCCCCTGCCCCCGCGCCTCCTCTCCGGCGTCGGCGGCCGGTCCGATGCCTGCGCCCGCCACCGACCTCTCGGGGTGGATTCCGCGGGCCGCCCGCCCCTCAGCGGTCCTTGCGCCGAATCGAGAGCTCCGGCGGTGCCGCGATGCCCATCTTGACCCGCCGCCCATTCCCGCCGAGCAGCGTGATTTCGATCGGTCCGTTGGCGAACAGGTCCTTGAGCGTCACCTTGCCGTCGGCGCCGTCGGCGAGGCTGATGAGGATGGATTGGTCGGGACGTTGGCTGACTACGAGCATTGTTCGGGTCTCCGTGTACCGTGCTCCGGGCGTCCGGGCAGGCCGGCGCAATGGCGTTCGGGGCTTCGCCCACGCTACCCTTATCGGCCGTTGCGAGCCTAACATTAGGGGTCGCCCCGAGGCTTCGCGAGCGGCCGTCAGGGCCCTGGCGCGGAACGGCGCGGAGGCGGGTGGCCGACGGGGAACGAACGGCCCCGCGCGCGGTCGGATCGGACCGAGAAGCCGTTGTCATGCCGCTCCGCGAGCGAAGCGGCCGGGCGTTCTGTCGGCCGCACATTTGTTGACACTGTGCGACCCAGATCAGACAATACCCGGCTTATGTCCGCGGAGGGGTACCCAAGCGGTCAACGGGGGCAGACTGTAAATCTGCTGGCTTTGCCTTCGTAGGTTCGAATCCTACCCCCTCCACCATGTGCGGCGGGCAATCCGAGACGATTGTTCCGAAACATTTCGATGCGGCGGATTGGCGCTTAGGGCGGCATGAAGGCGGGTGTAGTTCAACGGTAGAACCTCAGCCTTCCAAGCTGATGATGGCGGTTCGATTCCGCTCACCCGCTCCACAGGAAAAGAACGGGCAGACGCAAAAGTGATTGACGGTTCCCGCCCACATAGCTCAGTGGTAGAGCACTTCCTTGGTAAGGAAGAGGTCACCGGTTCAAGTCCGGTTGTGGGCTCCATTGGCTGGGCGGATCGAGCGGCAGCCGGTGCGGAGCCGGCGGCGCATGGATTGGTCGCTCGATAGAAAAAACTAACCCTGCGTGCCGCCTCGGCGAGGGCCGGCGTCGCAGCGATGATGGCTGAGCAGGAGCGTTCCCATGTCGAAGTCGAAATTTGAGCGAAAGAAGCCGCACGTAAACGTAGGGACGATCGGTCACGTCGACCATGGGAAGACGACGTTGACGGCGGCGCTGACGACGGTGATGGCGGCGAAGTTTGGCGGGGAGATCCGCAAGTTCGACGAGATCGACAAGGCGCCGGAGGAGAAGGCGCGGGGGATCACGATCGCGACGTTGCACGTGGAGTACGAGAGCGAGAAGCGGCACTACGCGCACGTGGATTGCCCGGGGCACGCGGACTACGTGAAGAACATGATCACGGGGGCTGCGCAGATGGACGGGGCGATCCTGGTGGTATCGGCGGCGGACGGCCCGATGCCGCAGACGCGCGAGCACATTTTGCTGGCGCGGCAGGTGGGCGTGCCGTACATCGTGGTGTACCTGAACAAGGCCGACATGGTGGACGACGAGGAGCTGCTGGAGCTCGTGGAGCTCGAGGTGCGGGACTTGTTGTCGATGTACGAGTTCCCCGGGGACGAGACGCCGATCATCGTCGGGAGCGCGCTGAAGGCGCTGGAGGGGGACACGTCGGAGATCGGGACGCAGTCGATCGAGAAGCTGGTGGCGGCGATGGACGACTACATTCCGGTGCCGGAGCGGTTGGTGGACGGGGCGTTTCTGATGCCGATCGAGGACGTGTTCTCGATCTCGGGCCGAGGCACGGTGGTGACGGGCCGAATCGAGCGCGGCAAGGTGAAGGTGGGGGACGAGGTGGAGATCGTCGGCATCAAGGAGACGTTGAAGACGACGTGCACGGGTGTCGAGATGTTCCGCAAGCTGCTGGACGAGGGGCAGGCCGGAGACAACGTGGGCGTGCTGCTGCGCGGGACGAAGCGCGAGGACGTGGAGCGGGGTCAGGTGCTGGCGAAGCCCGGGTCGATCACGCCGCACACGAAGTTTGAGTGCGAGGTGTACATATTGACGAAGGAGGAGGGCGGTCGTCACACGCCGTTCTTCAAGGGGTATCGGCCGCAGTTTTATTTCCGGACGACGGATGTGACGGGGGCGATCGAGCTGCCGGAGTCGACGGAGATGGTGATGCCTGGAGACAACATCCAGATGAAGGTGGAGCTGATTGCGCCGATCGCGATGGAGGAGGGCCTGCGGTTCGCGATTCGCGAGGGCGGGCGCACGGTCGGCGCCGGCGTCGTAGCGAAGATCATCGAGTAGCCGCGCCGAGGCGAATCGGTGCCGAGGCAATTCAGTTAGGACACGGAAGGCCAGTAGCTCAATTGGCAGAGCAGCGGTCTCCAAAACCGCAGGTTGGGGGTTCGAGTCCCTCCTGGCCTGCCAGCCTTCCTTTCGAGGAGATATGGACAGCAAGGTAGACAGCGGGCCGGGCGCGCTCGACACGGCGAAGCTCGTGCTGGCGCTGGCCGCCGTCCTCGGCGGCATTGTCGGCTATTACTACTACGTCAATGCGCCCATCGCGCTGCGCGCCATCAGCGTGCTCGCGGGGCTCGGCGTCGGCGCCTGGATCGCAATGCAGTCGTTCCAGGGCCAGCTGCTTTGGAAATTCATCCAAGGCTCGCGAGTCGAGCTGCGCAAGGTCGTGTGGCCGACGCGCGAGGAAACCATCCAGACGACCATTGCCGTGATCGTGTTTGCCGCGATCATGGGCACGTTTTTCTGGCTGCTCGACCTCGGGCTGCTGGCGCTCACGACCTGGATCATGGGTCAGGGGAGCTGAGACGCATGGCTTTGCAGTGGTACGTGGTTCATGCGTATTCGAACTACGAGCACAAGGTCAAGGAGTCCCTGAAGGAGCGCATTAGGCGTTTCGGTCTCGAGGACAAGTTCGGCGAGATTCTCGTGCCGACCGAAGAGGTCGTGGAGATGCGCGAAGGTCAGCGCCGCAAGAGCGAGCGGAAGTTCTTCCCCGGTTACGTGCTCGTACAGATGGAAATGGATGACGAGACGTGGCATCTGGTCAAGGAGGTGCCGAAGGTCCTGGGGTTCATCGGGGGCAGCAGCGACCGGCCGGCGCCGATCACCGAAAAGGAAGCGATGGCGATTCTGAACCGGGTGCAGGAGGGCGTGGACAAGCCGCGCCCGAAGATCTTGTTCGAGCCCGGCGAGGTCGTGCGCGTGACGGACGGCCCGTTCAACGACTTCAGCGGCGTCGTCGAGCAGGTCAACTACGACAAGAACAAGGTCAGGGTGGCAGTCCAGATTCTGGGCCGCTCGACTCCGGTCGAGCTGGATTTCGGGCAGGTCGAGAAGGCCTGAAAAAAGGGGTCAGAGCCCTTTTTCGGCAGGTGCGGCGAACACATCAGTAATGGCGAGGCGGAGAAAAGGGCTCTGACCCCTTTTTCGTTGAGAGAACATGGCTAGAAAGATCGAAACCTACATCAAGCTCCAGGTCGCCGCCGGCCAGGCCAACCCGAGCCCCCCGGTGGGGCCGGCCCTCGGCCAGCACGGCGTGAACATCATGGAG
This sequence comes from uncultured Gammaproteobacteria bacterium, assembly GCA_963702105.1. Classification (GTDB taxonomy): domain Bacteria; phylum Pseudomonadota; class Gammaproteobacteria; order Steroidobacterales; family Rariloculaceae; genus ZC4RG20. Next base: position 4,393,604 of record OY969712.1, on the reverse strand, counting down.
TTCTGCAAGGCCTTCAACGCAGCCACGCAGGGCATGGAGCAGGGGATGCCGATCCCCGTCGTCATCACCGTGTACAGCGATCGCAGCTTCACGTTCGTGACGAAGACGCCGCCTGCGGCCGTGCTGCTCAAGAAGGCGGCCGGCATCGCCAAGGGCAGCGGAACGCCGAACTCGAACAAGGTGGGCAAGGTCACGAGGTCCCAGATCGAGGAGATCGCGAAGCTCAAGGAGCCCGATCTCAACGCGACCGATCTAGAGGCCGCCGTGCGCACGATTGCGGGCAGCGCCCGCAGCATGGGTTTGGAAGTGGAGGGGCTGTAATGGCCAGGGTCAGCAAGGCGAGGAAGGCAGTGGACGCGCGCGTCACGCGCGGGAAGGCCTACGACGCGGACGAGGCTTTCGGGCTGCTCAAGGAACTCGCATCGGCGAAATTTGTCGAATCCATCGACGTGGCGGTAAATCTCGGCGTCGATCCCAAGAAGTCCGATCAGGTCGTACGCGGCTCGACCGTGCTGCCGCACGGCACCGGTAAGAAGGTCCGGGTCGCCGTGTTCGCGCAGGGCGCGAACGCTGATGCGGCCAAGGCCGCGGGCGCCGAGATCGTCGGCATGGAGGATCTCGCCGAGCGCATTCAGGGCGGCGAGCTGGATTTCGACGTGGTCATCGCCGCGCCCGATGCCATGCGCGTCGTCGGGCGGCTGGGCCAGATCCTGGGTCCGCGCGGACTCATGCCGAATCCCAAGGTCGGTACGGTCACCCCGGACGTCGCGGGCGCCGTGCAGAACGCGAAGGCCGGACAGGTGCGCTACCGGACGGACCGGGCCGGCATCATCCACTGCCAGATCGGCAACGTCGGGTTCGAGCCGCCGGCGCTGCGGGAGAACCTCGCGGCGCTCCTGGCGGACCTCAACAAGGCGAAGCCCGCGTCCGCGAAGGGCGTGTACATGCAGAAGATCACGGTTTCCTCGACGATGGGGCCCGGGCTCGTCGTCGACCAGGCGACCGTCGGTACGGCCGCGGCCAATGCGGATTGATGACCGGCGCTCGCTTTCGTCGTAACTCGTACCTTTAGAACGTTTCAAGGATGAATGAGGCGGCCGGCTCGCCGGCCGCTCATCGAAGACCGTAGGTCCCCGCGAGGGGGTAATGGCGGAGGCCGCCTACGCAGATGGTGTTACCTGACTCGGCTCTGCCTGGTGGGGCGCACCGTCGTGGAGGGCCGCGGCAACGAAGGACGGAAGCCGCGACTCAAGTCGGCTCCCGAGAAGGAATCGGGAGCGTCTCTACCAGGAGCTGTCGAACTATGGCGCTGAAACTCGAAGCCAAGCAAGCAGTTGTCGCCGAGGTGGCCTCGGTGGCCGCGAACGCCCACTCGGCGGTCGCGGCCGAGTACCGGGGCCTCACGGTGGCCGAGATGACGGCGCTGCGCGCGTCCGCGCGGAGCTCGGGGGTCTACCTGAAGGTGGTCAAGAACACTCTGGCGCGGCGTGCCGTCGAGGGCACGAGCTTCGAGTGCATGCAGTCCGCCTTCAGGGGCCCGCTCGTGCTCGCGTTCTCGCAGGAAGATCCGGGCGCGGCGGCGCGCGTCGTAAAGGGGTTCGCGAAGGACCACGACAAGCTCGTGGCCGTGGCGGTCTCGATCGGCGGCGCGCTTTACGGCGGCGCCGACATCGACCGAGTCGCGTCCCTGCCGACGCTCGACGAGGCGCGCGCAAGCCTGCTCGGACTGCTCCAGGCCCCGCTCTCGCAGTTCGTCCGCACCATTGCCGAGCCCGGCGCCATGCTGGCCCGGGCGCTGCAGGCGCGCGGCGAACAGGCGGCTTAGGGCGGCTCACGCTGAAGATCAATCGGTAACACCACTACTCATCCATTCCAGGAGAATCGAATCATGGCACTGTCCAACGAAGAGCTCATTGAGGCCCTGAGCAACAAGCCGATCATGGAGATCGTCGAGCTCGTCAAGGCGCTCGAGGAGAAGTGGGGCGTTTCCGCGGCCGCCCCGGTCGCCGTCGCGGCTGCGCCGGGTGCCGGCGGCGCCGAAGCTGCTGCAGCCGAGGAACAAACGGAGTTCGACGTTGTCATGAACTCCTTTGGGGACAACAAGGTGGCGGTCATCAAGGTCGTCCGTGCCGTCACCGGTCTTGGCCTGAAGGAAGCCAAGGATCTCGTCGAGGGCGCTCCGAGCACGGTCAAGGAAGGCGTTGCGAAGGACGAGGCCGAGAGCGTCAAGAAGCAGCTCGAGGAAGCCGGCGCCAGCGTTCAGGTCAAGTGATAGGCGCTATCGCGACTTGCAAGCACAACGGCTCGCCCGCCGGGCGGCGAGCTTCATACAGCCAGAAGGGCGGCCGGCGCGTTCTGCGCCGGCTGCTCTCTTCCGTGCCCGGCGGTTCCGCACTCTCACAGGCTGATTCGTTTCGGCAGGCGTCGTCCAGACAGTTTCGCCAATCTGTTTCGCCAAATCTGTTTCGGAGTAGAAGCTAATGGCTTATTCGTTCACCGAGAAGAAACGCATTCGGAAGGACTTCGGCAAGCTGCCCGGAATCCTCAACGTCCCGTATCTGCTCTCGATTCAGCTCGACTCCTACCAGAAATTTCTGCAGGACCAGGTCGATCCGGAAGGCCGTGACGAGGTGGGCCTGCACGCCGCGTTCAAGAGCGTGTTTCCGATCGTCAGCTACTCCGGCAATGCCGCGCTCGAGTACGTGAACTACCGCCTTGGCGAGCCCGTCTTCGACGTCAAGGAGTGCCAGCTGCGCGGCCTGACTTACGCGGCTCCGCTGCGCGTGCTCGTGCGCCTCGTGATCTACGACAAGGAGTCTTCGGGCGCCAAGAAGAAGGTCAAGGACATCCGCGAGCAGGAAGTCTATCTCGGCGAGATGCCGCTCATGACCGAGCACGGCACGTTCGTCGTCAACGGCACCGAGCGCGTCATCGTCTCGCAGCTGCACCGCTCGCCCGGCGTGTTCTTCGATCACGACAAGGGCAAGACGCACTCCTCGGGCAAGCTGCTGTTCTCGGCCCGCATCATTCCTTACCGGGGGTCCTGGCTCGACTTCGAGTTCGATCCCAAGGACTGCCTCTTCGTGAGAATCGACCGCCGCCGCAAGCTGCCGGTCAGCATCATCCTGCGCGCGCTTGACTACTCGAACGAGGAGATCCTCGATCTCTTCTTCGAGAAGAACGAATTCACGCTTACGGCGAAGGGCGTCAAGCTCAAGCTCGTGCCCGAGCGCCTGCGCGGCGAGACGGCCGCGTTCGACATCAAGGTCGGGCGCAAGACCATCATTGAGAAGGACCGCCGCATCACGCTGCGGCACGTGCGCGAGCTCCAGCAGGCCGAGATCAAGGACCTCGAGGTCCCGACCGAATACCTGGCCGGGAAGATCCTGGCCCATGACATCGTCGATCAGGAGACCGGCGAGCTCATCGCGGCGGCGAACGAGGAGCTCACCTCCGAGACCGTCGAGAAGCTCGTCACGGCCGGCATCAAGAAGATCGAGACGCTCTACGTCAACGATCTCGACCGCGGTGCCTTCATCTCGAACACGCTGCGCATCGACCCGACTCAGTCGAAGCTCGAGGCGCTGGTCGAGATCTACCGCATGATGCGTCCCGGCGAGCCGCCGACCAAGGAAGCGGCCGAAAACCTGTTCCAGAACCTGTTCTTCAACTCCGAGCGCTACGACCTTTCGGGCGTCGGCCGCATGAAGTTCAACCGGCGCGTCGGCCGGCAGGCGTCCGAGGGCGAGGGCACGCTGAGCAAGGAGGACATCATCGACGTCCTCCGGACTCTGATCGACATCCGCAACGGCAACGGGCAGGTCGACGACATCGATCACCTCGGCAACCGCCGCGTGCGCAGCGTCGGCGAGATGGCCGAGAACGCCTTCCGCATCGGCCTCGTACGCGTCGAGCGCGCCGTCAAGGAGCGTCTGACGCTGGCCGAGTCCGAGGGGCTCATGCCGCAGGAGATGATCAACGCGAAGCCCGTGGCCGCGGCCGTCAAGGAGTTCTTCGGCTCGAGCCAGCTCTCGCAGTTCATGGATCAGAACAATCCGCTCTCCGAGGTGACCCACAAGCGCCGCGTCTCGGCGCTCGGCCCCGGCGGCCTCACGCGCGAGCGCGCGGGCTTCGAGGTCCGCGACGTGCATCCGACGCACTACGGGCGCGTGTGTCCGATCGAGACCCCCGAAGGTCCGAACATCGGCCTCATCAACTCGCTGGCCGTCTATGCGCGCACGAACGCCTACGGCTTCCTCGAGACGCCGTACCGAAAGATCGTGGACGGGCGCGTCAGCGACGAGATCGAGTACCTCTCGGCCATCGAGGAAGGCCAGTATGTGATCGCCCAGGCGAACGCGAACCTCAACGAAAAGCGTGAGTTCGTGGACGATCTCGTCTCGTGCCGCTACATGAACGAGTTCGCGCTGCTGCCGGCGGACCGCATCCAGTACATGGACGTCTCGCCGAAGCAGATCGTCTCGGTCGCCGCTTCGCTGATCCCGTTCCTCGAGCACGACGACGCGAACCGCGCCCTCATGGGCTCGAACATGCAGCGCCAGGCCGTGCCGACGCTCCGCACCGAGACGCCGCTCGTCGGCACGGGCATGGAGCGGGCCGTGGCCGTCGACTCGGGCGTGACCGTGGTCGCGCGCCGCGGCGGCATCGTGGATTCCGTGGACGCCTCGCGCATCGTGGTGCGCGTCAACGACGAGGAGACAAAGCAGAACGAGGCCGGCGTGGACATCTACAACCTCACGAAGTACACGCGCTCGAACCAGAACACCTGCATCAACCAGCGCCCGCTCGTCAAAGCCGGCGACGTCATTTCGGGGGGCGACGTCATGGCCGACGGCCCCTCGACGAGCCTCGGCGAGCTCGCCCTCGGGCAGAACCTGCTCGTCGCGTTCATGCCCTGGAACGGCTACAACTTCGAGGACTCGATCCTGATCTCCGAGCGCGTCGTCGAGGAGGACCGCTTCACGACGATCCACATCGAGGAGCTGACCTGCGTCGCGCGCGACACGAAGCTCGGGCCCGAGGAGGTCACGGCCGACATCCCGAACGTCGGCGACGCGGCCCTGACGAAGCTCGACGAGTCCGGCATCGCGTTCATCGGCGCGGAGGTCAAGGCCGGCGACATCCTGGTCGGCAAGGTCACGCCCAAGGGCGAGACGCAGCTGACCCCCGAGGAGAAGCTGCTGCGCGCGATCTTCGGCGAGAAGGCCTCGGACGTGAAGGACACTTCCCTGCGCGTGCCGCCCGGCATGGACGGCACCGTCATCGACGTGCGCATCTTCACGCGCGACGGCGTCGAGAAGGACGCGCGCGCGCTCTCGATCGAGCGCGCCGAGCTCGAGCAGGTCCGTAAGGACCTCGACGACCAGCAGCGCATTCTCGAGGACGATATCTATCAGCGGGTCGAGCGGCTGCTCGTCGGCAAGACGGCCGCGAGCGGGCCCGAGGGCCTGAAGTCGGGGGCGAAGATCACGGAGGAGTACCTCAAGGGCCTTAAGCGCGAGCAGTGGCTCGCCGTCAACGTCAAGGACGACGAGATCAACGCTCAGCTCGAGGGCGCGGCCGAGCGGCTGCGCTCGCAGCGCGAGGAGTTCGAGCGCCGCTTCGAGGAGAAGCGGAAGAAGATCACGGCCGGCGACGATCTGGCGCCGGGCGTGCTCAAGATGGTCAAGGTGTACCTGGCCGTGAAGCGCCGCGTTCAGCCCGGCGACAAGATGGCGGGGCGCCACGGCAACAAGGGCGTGATCTCGACGATCGTGCCCGTCGAGGACATGCCGTACATGGATGACGGCACGCCGGTCGACATCGTGCTGAACCCGCTCGGCGTGCCCTCGCGTATGAACGTCGGACAGGTGCTCGAGACGCACCTGGGCTGGGCCGCCAAGGGCCTCGGGCTCAAGATCGGCGAGATGGTCTCGAACGGCGGCGGCTCGAAGGAGGTGCGCGGTTTCCTCGAGCAGGTCTACAACGCCACGGGCGGCCAGAAGGTCGATCTCAAGAGTCTGACGGACGAGGACGTTGACGAGCTCGCCAAGAACCTCTCGAGCGGCGTGCCCATCGCGACCCCGGTGTTCGACGGCGCCAACGAGGACGAGATCAAGAAGCTGCTCGAGATGGCGGGTCTGCCCGCGTCCGGGCAGGCCGTTCTCTACGACGGCCGCACGGGCGAGCGCTTCGACCGCCCGGTTACGGTCGGTTACATGTACATGCTGAAGCTCAACCACCTGGTCGACGACAAGATGCACGCGCGGTCCACGGGGCCTTACAGCCTCGTGACTCAGCAGCCGCTCGGCGGCAAGGCGCAGTTCGGCGGCCAGCGCTTCGGCGAGATGGAGGTCTGGGCCCTCGAGGCCTACGGCGCCTCGTACACCCTGCAGGAGATGCTGACGGTCAAGTCGGACGACGTGCAGGGGCGCACGCGCATGTACAAGAACATCGTCGACGGTACCCACGAGATGACGGCGGGCATGCCGGAGTCGTTCAACGTGCTGGTCAAGGAGATCCGCTCCCTTGGCATCAATATGGAGCTGGACCAGGCGGACTGAGCGGCGCGGCCCGACCGCAGGACTCTCGAACAAATTTGCAGTAGGTGGAGCACATGAAGGATCTACTGAAGCTTTTCAAGCAGCAGAACGCCGTCGAGGACTTCGATGTCATCCGTATCGGCCTCGCGTCGCCGGACATGATCCGGTCGTGGTCGTATGGCGAGGTCAAGAAGCCCGAGACCATCAATTACCGTACGTTCAAGCCGGAGCGGGACGGCCTTTTCTGCGCCAAGATCTTCGGGCCGATCAAGGACTACGAGTGCCTTTGCGGTAAGTACAAGCGTCTGAAGCACCGCGGCGTCGTCTGCGAGAAGTGCGGCGTCGAGGTCACGCAGACCAAGGTGCGCCGCGAGCGCATGGGCCACATCGAGCTCGCGAGCCCGGTCGCGCACATCTGGTTCCTGAAGTCGCTGCCTTCGCGCATCGGGCTCATGCTCGACATGACGCTGCGCGAGATCGAGCGGATCCTCTACTTCGAGGCCTTCGTCGTCGTCGATCCCGGCATGACGCCGCTCGAGCGCGGGCAGCTGCTCTCCGACGAGCAGTACCTCGAGGCCATCGAGCAGTACGGCGACGACTTCGACGCCCGCATGGGCGCCGAGGCCGTGCGCGACCTGCTCTCCGCCATGGACATGACGAGCGAGGTCAACAAGGTCCGGGAGGAGATCCACAGCACGACGTCGGAGACGAAGATCAAGCGTCTCTCGAAGCGGCTCAAGCTCCTCGAGTCGTTCCTCGAGTCCTCGAACAAGCCCGAGTGGATGATCATGACGGTGCTGCCCGTGCTGCCGCCGGATCTGCGTCCGCTCGTGCCGCTCGACGGCGGCCGCTTCGCGACGTCGGATCTCAACGACCTGTACCGCCGCGTCATCAACCGTAACAACCGCCTGCGCCGGCTGCTCGAGCTCAATGCGCCCGACATCATCGTGCGCAACGAGAAGCGCATGCTGCAGGAGGCCGTGGACGCGCTGCTCGACAACGGCCGCCGCGGCCGTGCGATCACGGGCACGAACAAGCGCCCGCTGAAGTCGCTCGCGGACATGATCAAGGGCAAGCAGGGGCGCTTCCGCCAGAACCTGCTCGGCAAGCGCGTGGACTACTCCGGCCGCTCGGTCATCGTGGTCGGCCCGACGCTGAAGCTCCATCAATGCGGGCTGCCGAAGAAGCTCGCGCTCGAGCTCTTCAAGCCGTTCATCTTCTCGAAGCTGCAGCTGCGCGGCGAGGCCACGACGATCAAGGCCGCGAAGCGTCTAGTCGAGCGCGAAGGGCCGGAGGTCTGGGACATCCTCGAGGAGGTCATCCGCGAGCATCCCGTGCTCCTGAACCGCGCGCCGACGCTGCACCGGCTGGGGATTCAGGCGTTCGAGCCCGTGCTCATCGAGGGCAAGGCGATTCAGCTGCACCCGCTCGTGTGCACCGCGTTCAACGCCGACTTCGACGGCGACCAGATGGCCGTGCACGTGCCGCTCTCGATCGAGGCGCAGCTCGAGGCCCGCGCCCTCATGATGGCGAGCAACAACATTCTCTCGCCTGCGAACGGCGACCCCATCATCGTGCCTTCGCAGGACGTGGTGCTCGGCCTCTACTACATGACGCGCGAGCGCATCGACGCGGCCGGCAAGGGCATGTTCTTCGCCGACATCGACGAGGTGCATCGGGCCTACGAGAGCGGGATCGTGCATCTGCACGCCGGCATCCACGTCCGCATCACCGATAAGGACGGCAAGGATGCCGAGTTGCGGACGCACCTCGTGAAGACGACGGTGGGCCGCGCCCTGCTGTCCGAGATCCTGCCGAAGGGCCTGCCGTTCGAGCTCATCAACCGCCCGATGAACAAGCGGGCGATCTCGGGCGTCATCAACGCGTGCTACCGGCAGCTCGGCCTCAAGGAGACGGTCGTCTTCGCGGACCAGCTCATGTACACGGGCTTTCACTACGCGACGCGGGCCGGCGTCTCGTTCGGCATCGACGACATGGTCGTGCCGGACGAGAAGGCCTCGATCCTTCAAAGCGCCGAGAGCGAGGTCAAGGATATCCAGGACCAGTACGCGGCCGGCCTCGTGACGGACGGCGAGCGCTACAACAAGGTCGTCGACATCTGGTCGCGTACGAACGACCAGGTGGCCAAGGCCATGATGGAGAAGCTCGGCACGGACACGGTCGTCGACCCCGAGGGCAAGGAGGCGCAGCAGGAGTCGTTCAACTCGATTTACATGATGGCCGACTCGGGCGCACGCGGCAGCGCGGCCCAGATCCGGCAGCTCGCCGGCATGCGCGGCCTCATGGCCAAGCCGGACGGCTCGATCATCGAGACGCCGATCACGGCCAACTTCCGCGAGGGTCTCGACGTTCTGCAGTACTTCATCTCGACCCACGGCGCCCGCAAGGGTCTGGCCGATACGGCGCTCAAGACGGCCAACTCGGGTTACCTGACGCGGCGGCTCGTGGACGTGGCCCAGGACCTCGTCGTGACGGAGGACGACTGCGGCACCGAGGAGGGCATCCTCATGACGCCGCTCGTCGAGGGCGGCGACATCGTCGAGCCGTTGCGCGAGCGCGTGCTCGGCCGCGTCGCGGCGCTCGACGTGCTGGCCCCCGGCGCGGACGACGTCGTCGTGCCGGCCGGCACGCTGCTCGACGAGCAGGCCGTCGCCAAGCTCGAGGCCTATTCCATCGACCAGGTGCTCGTGCGCTCGCCGATCACGTGCAATACGCAGTACGGTGTCTGCGCGCAGTGCTACGGACGCGACCTCGCACGCGGCCACAAGGTCAACGCGGGCGAGGCCGTAGGCGTCATCGCGGCCCAGTCGATCGGCGAGCCCGGCACGCAGCTCACGATGCGCACGTTCCACATCGGCGGCGCGGCCTCGCGGTCGGCGGCCGTGGACAGCGTCGAGGTCAAGAGCGCGGGCTCGATCCGCATGCTCAACGTCAAGACGGTGCGCCACGAGAAGAAGGGCCACCTGATCACGACCTCCCGTTCCGGCGAGCTCGCCGTCATCGACGAGTTCGGCCGCGAGCGCGAGCGCTACAAGGTGCCTTACGGCGCGACGCTGAGCGTCGAGGACGGCGCGGCGGTCAAGCCGGGCCAGCTCGTCGCCTCCTGGGACCCGCATACGCACCCGGTCGTGACCGAGGTCAGCGGCTTCCTCAAGTTCGAAGACTTCGTGGACGGCGTGACGGTCGCGACCCAGGTGGACGAGATCACGGGCCTGACCAGCATCGTCGTGCTCGACGCGGCTTCGCGCAGCACCGAGTACCGGCCGACGGCCAAGCTGCTCAACGAGAATGGCAAGGCCGTGACGTTCCCGAACACGGACATCCCGGCGGCCTACGCGCTGCCGGCGGGCGCCGTGATCAGCATGGAGAACGGGGCCCGGGCCCTCGTCGGCGACGTGATCGCGAGGCTGCCGCAGGAGAGCTCGAAGACACGCGACATCACGGGCGGTCTGCCCCGTGTCGCGGACCTGTTCGAGGCCCGCCGCCCCAAGGATCCGGCGATCCTCGCCGAGTTCTCCGGCACGGTCAGCTTCGGCAAGGAGACCAAGGGCAAGCGCCGGCTCGTGATCACGGGCGACGACGGGGAGACCTACGAGGAGCTCATTCCGAAGTGGCGCAACCTGAACGTCTTCGAGGGCGAAAAGGTCATCCGCGGCGAGATCATCGCGGACGGCGAGCCGAACCCGCACGACATCCTGCGCCTGCAGGGCGTCGCGGCCCTGGCGGACTACCTGGTTCGCGAGATCCAGGACGTCTACCGGCTCCAGGGTGTGAAGATCAACGACAAGCACATCGAGGTCATCATTCGGCAGATGCTGCGTAAGATCGAGATCACGCACTCGGGCGACACGAGCGTGTTGCGCGGGGAGCAGCTCGACAAGGCGCGCGTCCTCGAGATGAACCGCGACGCGGAGGCCAGGGGCACTCACCCGGCCCTCTACGAGCCGGTGCTGCTCGGCATCACGAAGGCTTCGCTCGCGACGGAGTCGTTCATCTCGGCCGCCTCCTTCCAGGAGACGACCCGCGTGCTGACGGAAGCCGCCGTGCGCGGCATGCAGGACGACCTGCGCGGCCTCAAGGAGAACGTCATCGTCGGGCGCCTGATCCCCGCGGGCACGGGCTACGCCCACCACGAGGAGCGGCGCCGCACCCAGGAGGAGATCCTCTCCGACGAGCTCAGGGGGCTCGAGGCGAGCACCCGGGCCGCGGCCGGCACGCCGACCGAGGAGGCCGGCGTGCCGCTGGCCCGCACGGCCACGGCGGTCGAGACCGCGAGCGAGTCCGAGCTCGAGGCCGCGGCGGCCGAGGACGCGGAGGTCGAGGCGGACGAGGTCGAGGAGGAGCTCACGGCCAACGACGAGCAGGAGTTCGAGCCGGCCGGGGAGGGCGCCGAGGCCGACGAGGACTAGGGCGTACACGGGTAGGTCGGCGTCCGTTTGTTGACGCGAGCGGACGCCGACCCTAGAATTTCCGGCTCTCTCGGCGCCGCTCGTGATTGCGGCGCAAAATGAGGCCCTGCGGCCGTTCGCTCCCGTAGGGATTTCCACTGGCCCGGATGCCGAAAACCTCGGCAGCGGGCTTTTGTTTCGCCGCATTTTTATGTTTTGGGAACGATTTTAATGGCGACGACGAACCAACTGGTGCGCAAGCCCCGCTCGACGAAGAAGGCGAAGAGCAACGTCCCCGCGCTCGGCGCGTCGCCGCAGCGGCGCGGAGTGTGCACGCGCGTGTACACGACGACGCCGAAAAAGCCGAACTCGGCCATGCGCAAGGTGGCCCGTGTCCGGCTCACGAACGGGTTCGAGGTCACGAGCTACATCGGCGGCGAAGGCCACAATCTGCAGGAGCACTCGGTCGTGCTGATTCGCGGCGGCCGCGTCAAGGACCTGCCGGGCGTGCGCTACCACGTCGTGCGCGGCACGCTGGACTGCGCGGGCGTGGGCGATCGCCGCAAGGGGCGTTCGAAGTACGGCGCCAAGCGGCCCAAGGGCTAGTGCCGATGCTGCCCAGGTACCGCCGCACGCTCGTGGCGTGGAACGCCGTGCAGCCGGGCCTCGGCGCGCTCATGGTCGCTCGCAAGGGCCTGCGGGCACACGCGACCGCGCAGCGAGACGAAGAGGGTGAACTCGGTGGAGAGAAAAAAGGGGTCAGAGCCCTTTTTTCGGTAGCTGAATCAAGGATTGGCTCAACGATGGGGAAAAAAGGGCTCTGACCCCTTTTTTCTTACTTTTCAGGAAAGCATTCGATGTCGAGACGCAACCAAGCACCGCGCCGCCAGGTCCTGCCGGACCCGAAGTACGGGAACGACATGCTGGCCAAGTTCATCAACATGGTCATGCGCAGCGGCAAGAAGTCCGTGGCCGAGCGCATCGTCTACGGCGCGTTGGATCGTATATCGGACCGGGTCACGAAGGACCCGGAGCGCGCGCTGGAGCTGCTCGGGCAGGCGCTCGACAACATCAAGCCGTCCGTCGAGGTCAAGTCCCGACGCGTCGGCGGCGCGACCTACCAGGTCCCGGTCGAGGTTCGCTCGACGCGGCGCGAGACGCTGGCCATGCGCTGGGCCATCGACGCCGCGCGCAAGCGCTCGGAGAAGACCATGGCGCTCAGGCTCGCGCACGAGCTCATGGACGCCGCCGAGAACCGCGGCGCGGCCGTAAAGAAACGTGAAGACACCCATCGGATGGCCGAAGCCAACAGAGCCTTCGCCCATTACCGTTGGTGAGCAATGGATTCGAGGCAAATCTGTGGCACGGAAGACCCCCCTTCAACGTTATCGCAACATCGGCATCATGGCCCACATCGATGCCGGCAAGACGACGACGACCGAACGCATCCTCTTTTACACCGGCGTCTCGCATAAAATCGGCGAGGTCCACGACGGCGCGGCCATCATGGACTGGATGGAGCAGGAGCAGGAGCGCGGCATCACCATTACGTCCGCCGCGACGACCTGCTTCTGGAAGGGCATGGACCAGAGCCTGCCCGAATACCGCATCAACATCATCGACACGCCCGGGCACGTCGACTTCACGATCGAGGTCGAGCGGAGCCTGCGCGTGCTCGATGGGGCCGTGGCCGTGTTCTGCGCCGTCGGCGGCGTCGAGCCCCAGTCCGAGACGGTGTGGCGCCAGGCCAATAAGTACAAGGTCCCCCGGCTCGCGTTCGTCAACAAGATGGATCGCGCGGGTGCCGATTTCTTCCGCGTCCAGCGCCAGATCAAGCAGCGCCTGAACGGCAACCCGGTGCTGCTGCAGATCCCCGTGGGCGCCGAGGAAACCTTCCGCGGGGTCATCGACCTCGTGAAGATGAAGGAAATCGACTGGGACGACGAGACCCAGGGCATGCGCTTCGAGGAGCGCGAGATTCCCGACGATCTCAAGGCCCAGGCCGAGCAGTACCGCGAGCAGCTCATCGAGGCGGCCGCGGAGGGCGACGAGACGCTGCTCGAGAAGTATCTCGAGGAGGGCACGCTCTCGCCCGAGGAAATCAAGAAGGGGCTCAGGGCCCGGTGCCTGCGCGGCGAAATCGTGCCCGTGCTCTGCGGCAGCGCCTTCAAGAACAAGGGCGTGCAGGCCGTGCTCGACGCGGTCGTCGACTACCTGCCTTCGCCCACGGAAGTGCCGCCCATCAAGGGCGTCCTCGAGGACGACAGCGAGGGTTTCCGCGGCGCCGACGACGAAGCGCCGTTCGCCGCGCTCGCGTTCAAGATCGCGACGGACCCGTTCGTCGGCAACCTCACGTTCATCCGCGTCTACTCGGGCGTACTGAACTCGGGCGACACCGTCTATAACCCCGTCAAGGACAAGCGCGAGCGCATCGGCCGCATCCTGCAGATGCACGCCAACGAGCGCGCCGAGCTCAAGGAGGTCCGCGCCGGCGACATCGCCGCGGCCGTGGGCCTCAAGGACGTGACGACGGGCGATACGCTGACGGACCCGAACAACATCATCACGCTCGAGCGCATGGAGTTCCCGGAGCCCGTCATCGCGGTCGCCGTCGAGCCCAAGACGAAGGCGGACCAGGAGAAGATGGGCCTCGCGCTGCAGAAGCTCGCGAAGGAAGACCCTTCGTTCCGCGTCCGCACGGACGAAGAGTCGGGCGAGACGATCATCTCGGGCATGGGCGAGCTGCACCTCGACATCATCGTCGACCGCATGCGGCGCGAGTTCAAGGTCGAGGCGAACGTCGGCAAGCCGCAGGTCGCCTACCGCGAGACGATCCGTCAGATGGTCGAGCAGGAAGGCAAGTTCGTGCGCCAGTCGGGCGGCCGCGGCCAGTACGGCCACGTCTACCTGCGCCTCGAGCCGCTCGAGGCCGGTAAGGGCTACCAGTTCGTCAACGGCATCGTCGGCGGCGTCGTCCCGAGGGAATACATCCCGGCCGTGGACAAGGGCGTGCAGGAGCAGATGGGCAACGGCGTCATCGCGGGCTACCCCGTCGTGGACTGCAAGGTCACGCTGTACGACGGCTCCTACCACGACGTGGACTCGAGCGAAATCGCGTTCAAGATCGCGGGCTCGATGGCGTTCAAGGAAGGCGCCAAGAAGGCGAGGCCCGTGCTGCTCGAGCCGATCATGAAGGTCGAGGTCGTGACGCCCGAGGACTACATGGGCGACGTGAACGGCGACCTGAACCGGCGTCGCGGCCTGCTGCAGGGCCTCGAGGATGCGCCTTCGGGCAAGATCATCCGGGCCCAGGTGCCGCTGTCGGAGATGTTCGGGTACGCCACGGTGCTGCGCTCGATGAGCCAGGGCCGCGCCACGTACACCATGGAATTCAGTCATTACGCCGAGGTGCCGAACAACGTCGCCGACGGCATCATCAAGAGCCGCGCCGGCTGATCGCGGGCCGGGTGAGAACGCAGGAAGAGGAAGCGAGTCGTGTCGAAGTCGAAATTTGAGCGAAAGAAGCCGCACGTAAACGTAGGGACGATCGGTCACGTCGACCATGGGAAGACGACGTTGACGGCGGCGCTGACGACGGTGATGGCGGCGAAGTTTGGCGGGGAGATCCGCAAGTTCGACGAGATCGACAAGGCGCCGGAGGAGAAGGCGCGGGGGATCACGATCGCGACATCGCACGTGGAGTACGAGAGCGAGAAGCGGCACTACGCGCACGTGGATTGCCCGGGGCACGCGGACTACGTGAAGAACATGATCACGGGGGCTGCGCAGATGGACGGGGCGATTCTCGTGGTATCGGCGGCGGACGGCCCGATGCCGCAGACGCGCGAGCACATTTTGCTGGCGCGGCAGGTGGGCGTGCCGTACATCGTGGTGTACCTGAACAAGGCGGACATGGTGGACGACGAGGAGCTGCTGGAGCTCGTGGAGCTCGAGGTGCGGGACTTGTTGTCGATGTACGAGTTCCCCGGGGACGAGACGCCGATCATCGTCGGGAGCGCGCTGAAGGCGCTGGAGGGGGACACGTCGGAGATCGGGACGCAGTCGATCGAGAAGCTGGTGGCGGCGATGGACGACTACATTCCGGTGCCGGAGCGGTTGGTGGACGGGGCGTTTCTGATGCCGATCGAGGACGTGTTCTCGATCTCGGGCCGGGGCACGGTGGTGACGGGCCGAATCGAGCGGGGCAAGGTGAAGGTGGGGGACGAGGTGGAGATCGTCGGCATCAAGGAGACGTTGAAGACGACGTGCACGGGTGTCGAGATGTTCCGCAAGCTGCTGGACGAGGGGCAGGCCGGAGACAACGTGGGCGTGCTGCTGCGCGGGACGAAGCGCGAGGACGTGGAGCGGGGTCAGGTGCTGGCGAAGCCTGGGTCGATCACGCCGCACACGAAGTTCGAGTGCGAGGTGTACATATTGACGAAGGAGGAGGGCGGTCGTCACACGCCGTTCTTCAAGGGGTATCGGCCGCAGTTTTATTTCCGGACGACGGATGTGACGGGGGCGATCGAGCTGCCGGAGTCGACGGAGATGGTGATGCCTGGAGACAACATCCAGATGAAGGTGGAGCTGATTGCGCCGATCGCGATGGAGGAGGGCCTGCGGTTCGCGATTCGCGAGGGCGGGCGCACGGTCGGCGCCGGCGTCGTAGCGAAGATCATCGAATAACCAGGCCCCCGGGACGAACGCAATGGCTACGAACCAGAACATACGGATCAGGCTCAAGGCTTTCGATCATCGCCTGATCGACAAGTCGGCCCGGGAGATCGTCGAGACGGCCAAACGCACGGGGGCCACGGTCCGCGGGCCCGTGCCGCTGCCGACCAAGATCGAGCGGTACACGGTGCTGATCTCGCCGCACGTGAACAAGGACGCCCGCGATCAGTACGAGCTCCTGACCCATAAGCGGCTCATGGATATCGTCGACCCCACGGACAAGACGGTGGACGCGCTGATGAAGCTCGAGCTGCCGGCCGGGGTCGACGTGCAGATCAAGCTGCAGTAGTAGGCAAAAGGGGTCAGAGCCCTTTTTTTCCCAAACGGAGCCGCGGCGCAGGAATGACGCGGCGGCCCCGGACGAACACCGCCGTGCGAACGGCACCCGGAAAAAAGGGCTCTGACCCCTTTTACCGGGCGCCCTGCTTGCTATAATAATGGGCTGCTTCTCGGCCGCTAGGGGCGCGCAAGGCGCATCGCGAGCCGAAACGCTCTCCAGGTGCCAGCGCGCAGAGCGACGTGCTGGCTTAAGCGCTGGCCGCCCATGAAGTAACAAAGCGGTCGGCGCGGATAAGAGGATTTATAGATGCCAATCGGTCTTGTTGGCCGCAAATGCGGCATGACCCGTATTTTCACGGAGGCCGGGGATTCCATCCCGGTCACCGTCATCGAGGTCCTGCCTAATCGCGTCACGATGCTGCGCACGCCCGAGCGGGACGGCTACCGCGCCGTGCAGGTCACGGTCGGTCAGCGCCGGCCGGATAGGCTCGCCAAGGCGCAGGCCGGGCACTTCGCCGGCGCCAAGGTCGAGGCCGGCGAGGGCCTGTGGGAGTTCCGGCTCGAGAGCGGCGAAGGCGAGGATCTCGCCCCGGGCGCCGAGATCCGCGTGGACGTGTTCGAGGGCGGCCAGCGCGTCGACGTGACGGGCACCTCGAAGGGCAAGGGCTACGCGGGCACGGTCAAGCGGCACAACTTCCGCACCCAGGACACGACGCACGGCAACTCGCTCTCGCATCGCGCCCCGGGCTCGATCGGCCAGAACCAGTCCCCGGGCCGCGTGTTCCCGGGCAAGAAGATGTCGGGCCAGCTCGGTAACGTGCGCGCGACGACGACGAACCTCGAGGTCGTGCGCGTCGATGCCGAGCGCAATCTGTTGTTGGTCAAGGGCGCCGTCCCCGGCGCGGCCACGGGCCGCGTCCTGGTCCGGCCCGCCGCCAAGGGCGGCCGCAGGGCGTCACAAGGTTAGTCATGAAGGTCAATCTGCACGGAAACGGCGAGTCGCTCGAGCTCGCGGACGGCGCCTTCGCGGTGCCGTACAACGAGCCGCTCGTCCATCAGGTCGTCACGGCCTACCTCGCGGCCGCGCGCGCCGGCACCAAGGCGCAGAAGTCGCGGTCGGACGTGAGCGGCGGCGGCATCAAGCCGTGGCGCCAGAAGGGGACGGGACGGGCCCGCGCGGGCTCCTCGCGCAGCCCCCTCTGGATCGGCGGCGGCCGGGCCTTCGCGGCGCGGCCCCGTAACTTCGATCAGAAGGTCAACCGCAAGATGTATCGCGGCGCGCTTCGCGCGGTGCTCTCCGAGCTGCTGCGCCAGGAGCGCATCGTGCTCGTCGAGAGCTTCGCGGTGGCCGAGGCCAAGACGAAGGAAGTCCGCAACAGGCTGCGCGAGCTCGACGCCGAGCGCGCGCTCGTGGTCGTCGAAGCGTTCGACGCCAACCTCTGGCTCGGCGCACGCAATCTGCCCGAGGTCGAGGTCGCCGAGGCGCGGCAGGTCGACCCGGTGAGCCTCGTGGGCGCGGAGAAGGTCGTCATGACGGCCGCGGCGGCCAAGTTGTTGGAGGAGCGGCTGGCATGAGCGCGCAGGACGATATCGCCCGTCAAGAGCGGCTCACGAGCGTGCTGCTCGGGCCGCACGTTTCGGAGAAGACGACGGCGGCGGCTGAGAGCCGTCAGGTCGTGTTCAAGGTGCGCCCTGACGCGACCAAGAACGAGATCAAGCGCGCCGTCGAGCTTTTGTTCGACGTCAAGGTCGAGCGCGTCGCGGCCACCCGCGTGCAGGGCAAGGTCAAGCGTTTCGGGGCGCGGCATGGCCGGCGTTCGGATTGGAAAAAGGCTTACGTCCGGCTCGCGCCGGGCTACGACCTCGAGTTCCTGAGCCCCGAGTGATTGCGGGCGGGAACGGGTCTTTCGAGCAGAGGGTTTAGACAGTGGCTTTGAAAAAGCTCAAACCGACCTCCGCGGGGCAGCGGTTCACGGTTCGGGTCGTCGGCGACGGCCTGCACGCCGGTCCGCCCCACGCGGCGCTGACGGCGCCGCTGCCTAAGCGCGGCGGCCGCAACAACCAGGGCCGCGTCACGACGCGCCACCAGGGCGGCGGGCACAAGCGCCACTATCGCCTCGTGGACTTCAAGCGGGACAAGGACGGCATCGCGGGCCGCGTCGAGCGCCTCGAGTACGATCCGAACCGCAGCGCCCACCTGGCGCTCGTCGTCTTCACGGACGGCGAACGCCGCTACATCCTGGCGCCCAAGCGGCTCAAGGTCGGCGACGCGATCCTCACCGGCGTCGACGCGCCGATCAAGCCCGGCAACGCGCTGCCCCTCAAGAACATCCCGGTCGGCACGCAGGTGCACTGCGTCGAGCTCAAGCCCGGCAAGGGCGGCCAGCTGGCCCGCAGCGCCGGCGCCTCGGTGCAGATCGTCGCGCGCGAGGGCGCCTACGTGACGCTGCGACTGCGCTCGGGCGAGATGCGCCGCGTGCACGTCGGCTGCCGCGCCACGGTCGGCGAGGTGGGCAACGACGAGCACAGCCTGCGCAAGCTCGGCAAGGCCGGCGCGCAGCGCTGGCGGGGCGTGCGCCCGACGGTCCGCGGTGTCGCCATGAACCCCGTGGATCATCCGCACGGGGGCGGCGAGGGCCGTACGTCCGGCGGCCGCCACCCGGTATCGCCCTGGGGCATGCCGACGAAAGGTTACAAGACCCGGCACAACAAGCGCACGAAGGCCATGATCGTGCGCACCCGGAAGCAGAAGTAAGGTCCGAATATGCCACGTTCCATCAAAAAGGGTCCGTTCGTCGATCTGCACCTGCTCAAGAAGGTCGAGAAGGCGTCGGCCGCGAACGATCGCCGCCCGATCCGGACTTGGTCGCGCCGGTCCATGATCCTGCCGGACATGGTTGGTCTCACGATCGCGGTCCACAACGGCCGCCAGCACATCCCGATCCTGGTCTCCGAGAACATGGTCGGCCACAAGCTCGGCGAGTTCGCGGTGACGAGGACCTTCAAGGGCCATTCCGGCGACAGAAAGTCGAAGTCGTAGCGCCGGAAGCAGAGTTAACGTCGCGGCCGAGACAGTGTCCAAAGCAGAGACAGTGTCCAACGCCGAGTCAACGTCGAAAGCTGAGACAGACAAACAATGGGTCCCGACAGCGTTCATGCATGCATCGGCTTTCGGGACGCTGAGCGCCAGGACGGCGCTCAGCGGGCCCCCAGGGACGGGTTCACGGCGGTCCCGAAAGTCGATGCATGCATGAACGCTGTCGGGACACCTTAAAGGAATTGAGTCGGAGCAAGGTTCGATGCACGTTGCGGCCACATTGCGATACGCGCGCATTTCCCCCCAGAAATGCCGCCTAGTCGCGGATCAGATAAGAGGCAAGTCGGTGGCTCAGGCCATCGACATCCTGCGGTTCAGCCCGAAGAAGGCGGCCAGGTTCGTGCACAAGGTGCTCGAGTCCGCGATCGCCAATGCCGAGCACAACCACGGCGCCGACATCGACGAGCTCACGGTATCGATCGTCGAGGTCAACGGCGCGCCGTCGCTCACGCGTTACCGCGCGCGGGCCAAGGGCCGGGGCAACCGGATTCTCAAGCGCAACAGCCACATCACGATACGCGTGGCGGACGAGTAATTTATGGGTCAAAAGGTCAATCCGGTCGGCATTCGCTTGGGGATCACCAAGGAGTGGGCCTCCAAGTGGTTCGCCGACTCACAGAGCTTCGCGGGCTACGTCGAGCAGGATCACCGCGTTCGGGAGTTCCTGCGCCGCAAGCTCAAGGACGCCTCGGTGAGCCGCATCCACATCGAGCGGCCCGCCAAGAAGGCGAACATTACGATTCACACGGCCCGGCCCGGCATCGTGATCGGCAAGAAGGGCGAGGACATCGAGAAGCTGCGGGGCGAGGTCTCGAGGCTGCTCGGCATGCCGCTGCACGACGTGCGGCTCAATATTTCCGAGATCCGTAAGCCCGAGCTCGACGCGCAGCTCGTGGCCGAAGGCATCGCGCAGCAGCTCGAGCGCCGCGTGCAGTTCCGGCGCGCCATGCGCCGGGCCGTCACGAACACGATGCGGCTAGGCGCCGAAGGCGTGAAGGTCAAGGTTTCCGGGCGCCTGAACGGCGCGGAGATCGCGCGCTCGGAGTGGTACCGCGAGGGCCGCGTGCCCCTGCACACGCTGAGGGCCGATATCGACTACGGCCTCGCCGAGGCCAAGACGACCTACGGCGTCATCGGCGTCAAGGTCTGGGTGTTCCGCGGCGAGGTCTTCGACGTGGCCGAGGCGAAGCAGGAGCAGCAGGAGGCGCCGCGCCAGCAGCAGCAGGGCTGAGCCCGGGCAGTGCCCGCGGCTTGCGCCCCGACGACGAGGCAAGGGTAAGCAGATGCTTCAACCGAAACGTACCAAATTCAGAAAGCAGTTCAAGGGCCGCAACACAGGTCTAGCCTACCGCGGCAGCGCCGTGAGCTTCGGCGAGTTCGGCCTCAAGGCCACGGATCGCGGCCAGCTCACGGCCCGGCAGATCGAGGCTGCGCGCCGCGCCATGACGCGCCACGTCAAGCGCGGCGGCAAGATCTGGATCCGCGTGTTCCCGGACAAGCCGATCACGAAGAAGCCCCTCGAGGTCCGGCAGGGCAAGGGCAAGGGCAACGTCGAGTACTGGGTCGCGCAGATCCAGCCCGGCCGCCTGCTCTACGAGATGGCCGGCGTGCCGGAGGATGTCGCGCGCGAGGCTTTTCGTCTCGCCGCCGCAAAGCTGCCGATCCGCACGCAATTCGTGGAGCGGCACGGACAATGAAGATCAGAGAGATCCGCGAGAAGGACGACGCCGCGCTGGCGGAGGAGCTGCTGAAGCTGCGCCGCGAGCAGTTCAACCTGCGCATGCAGGCCGTCACGGGTCAGGGCGCGAAGCCCGACCAGCACGGCAAGGTCCGTAAGGACATCGCCCGCATCAAGACCGTCTTGAGCCAGCGGGCCAACGAGAAGGAAACGACCCGATGAGCGCCGCCGAGACGGCAGAGCCGAACAATACGCGCACCGTCGTCGGGCGCGTCGTCAGCAACAAGATGGACAAGAGCGTGACCGTGGCCGTGGAACGACTGATCCGGCATCCGGTCTATGGGAAGTTCATCCGCCGAACGACCAAGGTCGTCGCGCACGACGAGGCCAATGCGTGCCGCGAGGGCGACACGGTGGCGATCACCGAGTGCCGGCCGATCTCGAAGCGTAAGTCCTGGCGCGTCGTCGAGATCATGACGAGCCCGGCGGCCGCCGAGGCCGCGGCGGCCGAGGCTTCGGCCTCGGAAGCGTGAGGTTCGACCGATGATTCAGACCCAAACGGTATTGTCGGCCGCGGACAACAGCGGTGCCCGGCGGCTCATGTGCATCAAGGTGCTGGGCGGCTCGAAGCGCCGCTATGCGAAGATCGGCGACATCATCAAGGTCACCATCAAGGACGCGATCCCGCGCGGTCGCGTCAAGAAGGGCGAGGTCTACAACGCCGTCGTCGTGCGGACGCGTCACGGTCTGCGCCGGCCGGACGGCTCGGCGATCCGCTTCGACGGCAACGCCGCCGTGCTGTTGAATAACCGGCTCGAGCCGATCGGCACCCGAATTTTCGGGCCGGTCACGCGGGAGCTGCGCACGAGCCGGTTCATGAAGATCATTTCCTTGGCTCCCGAGGTCCTTTAGAGGCGCCCGGCATGAAACGGATCAGGAAAGGCGACGAGGTCGTAGTCATCGCCGGCAAAGACAAGGGCCGGCGCGGTACGGTCGTCAAGGTGTACGAGGACGACCGCGTGCTCGTCGAAAGCGTCAACGTCGTGAAGAAGCATCAGCGGCCGAACCCGAACGCGGGGGTTCAGGGCGGCATCATCGAGAAGGAAGCACCGCTCCACATCTCGAACGTGCTGCTGTACAACCCGGCCACCGAGAAGGGCGACCGCGTGGGCTTCAAGACGCTCGGAGACGGCCGCAAGGTGCGGTATTTCAAGTCGAACAACGAAGTGCTGGACGCCTGATATGAGCAGGTTGCAGGAATACTACAACGCCGAGGTCGTCCCGAAGCTTCAGGAGCGCCTCGGGGTCAAGAACCGCATGGCGGTGCCGAAGCTCGTCAAGATCACCGTGAACATGGGGGTCGGGGAAGCGCTTGCGGACCGCAAGGTGCTCGAGAACGCCATGAACGACCTCGCGCGCATCACCGGGCAGAAGGCCGTGCCGTGCAAGGCGCGCATCTCCGTCGCGAGCTTCAAGGTCAGGGAAGGCTTTCCGATCGGCTGCAAGGTCACGCTGCGGCGCGAGCGCATGTACGAGTTTTTCGACCGGCTCGTGAACGTCGCGATCCCGCGCATCCGGGACTTCCGGGGCTTTTCGGCGCGGGCCTTCGACGGCCGCGGCAACTACAACCTCGGCATCCGCGAGCAGATTATTTTTCCGGAAATCAACTACGACCAGGTCGACGCGCTGCGCGGCATGGACATTGCAATCACGACCACGGCGAAAGACGACGAAGCGGGCCGCGCTCTGCTCGAAGCCTTCCACTTCCCGCTGCGGTCCTGAAGTCTGGAGTCAATCGATGGCCAAGAAATCCCTGCTCGCCCGGAATGCGAAGCGCGAGCGCCTGGTCCAAAAGTACGCCGCCAAGCGCGCCGAGTACCGTAAGATCATCGCGGATCCGCGCGCGTCCGACGAGGTGAAGCAGGACGCCCAGGTGCGCCTGCAGTCCCTGCCGCGCGATTCGAGCCCGGTGCGGATCAGGAACCGCTGCGCGATTACGGGGCGGCCGCACGGCTACTACCGCAAGTTCGGGCTTGGCAGAAACAAGCTCCGTGAGGCCGCCATGCGCGGCGAGATCCCCGGCCTCGGGAAAGCAAGCTGGTAAGCGGCCGCCGTGATACCTCGAGGAAAATCTTGAAATGAGCATGACCGACCCCATTGCGGATATGTTGACGCGGATTCGCAACGCGCAGACGGCGAGGAAGCCCGTCGTCGCGCTGCCGGCTTCGAAGCTCAAGCTGGCCGTCGCCCGCGTGCTCGCGGCCGAAGGCTACGTGGCCGGCGTGGCGACGGACGGCGACGAAACGAAGCCGACCATGACCATCGAGCTCAAGTACTTCAAGGACCAGCCGGTCATCGAGTACATCGAGCGCGTGAGCCGGCCCGGCCTGCGGGTGTACCGCGCGGCCGACGATCTGCCGAAAGTGCAGGGCGGCCTCGGTATTGCGATTGTCTCGACCTCGGCGGGCGTGATGTCCGACCGCGCGGCGCGCGCGGGCGGCCACGGCGGCGAGGTCCTCTGCTACGTTTCGTGAGGCGGAACCGATGTCTAGAGTAGCCAAGCGTCCCGTCCCCCTCGGCAAGGGAGTGACCGCGGAGATCAACGCGAACGCTTTGACGGTGAAGGGCCCGAAGGGCTCGCTGACGCTCGAGCTCTCGCGCGAGATCGAGGTCAAGCAGGAAGATTCAGAGCTCGCCGTCTCGGCGCGCTCGGGCAGCCGCTTCGCGAACGCCATGGCGGGCACGACCCGGGCGCACATCAACAACATGGTCACGGGCGTCAGCGCCGGCTTCGAGCGCAAGCTCGAGCTCGTCGGCGTCGGCTACCGCGCGCAGGCGCAGGGCAAGAAGCTGAACCTCACGCTGGGGTTCTCGCATCCGGTCGAGTACCCGGTTCCGGAAGGCATCACGGTGGAGACGCCGAGCCAGTCGGAGATCGTCGTTCGCGGCATCGACCGCCAGCGCGTCGGCCAGGTGGCCGCGGAGCTTCGGCGGTTTCGGCCGCCGGAACCCTATAAGGGCAAGGGCGTGCGCTACTCGGACGAGCGCATCGTGTTGAAGGAAGCGAAGAAGAAGTAGCAGATGAACAAGAAGGAACGGCGGCAGCGCAGGGCGCGGAAGACGCGCGCCAAGATTGCTCTCGAGGGCGTCCATCGTCTGTGCATTCATCGCACTCCGCGGCACATCTATGCACAGGTCATCGCGCCGGACGGCGCGAGCGTGGTCGCGAGCGCCTCGACGCTATTGAAGGATCTGCGTACGGGGCTCGGGCAGACGGGCAATTCCGCCGCGGCGCGAGCCGTCGGCAAGCTCGTGGCCGAAAGGGCCAAGGCGCAGGGCGTCGAGCGCGTCGCGTTCGACCGTTCGGGATTCAAGTACCACGGCCGAGTCAAGGCCCTGGCCGACGCGGCCCGTGAGGCCGGGCTTCAGCTCTGAGCGAAGGTTATGGCGAACATCGAAGAATTTCAGGAAAAGCTCGTCGCGGTGAACCGCGTCGCCAAGGTCGTCAAGGGCGGCCGGCAATTCGGCTTCACGGCTCTCACGGTCGTCGGCGACGGCGCGGGCCGGGTCGGCTACGGCTATGGCAAGGCGCGCGAGCTGCCGCTCGCGATCCAAAAGGCCATGCAGGCCGCCCGCAAGAATTTGAAGACCGTGCACCTCAAGAAGGACACGCTGCAGTACGAGATGCTGGGCCGCCACGGCGCGACGCGCGTCTTCATGCAGCCCGCCTCGGACGGCACGGGCATCATCGCGGGCGGCGCCATGCGCGCGGTCTTCGAGTGCGCCGGCGTGCGCAACGTGCTCGCGAAGAGCTACGGCTCGCGCAATCCGATCAACGTCGTGCGCGCGACGCTCGCGGCGCTGACCGACATGCGCTCGCCGCAGTCCATCGCCGCCAAGCGCGGCAAGTCCGTCGAAGAAATCACGAGTTGACCGCCATGGCCAAGGACACGAAGAAGCTCAAGCTGACGCTGCTGAAGAGCAAGCACGGCCGCAAGCCGGGGCACGCCGAAAGCCTGCTCGGGCTCGGCTTGAAGCGCCGGCATCAGAGCGTCGTCGTCGACGCGACGCCCGAGAACTGCGGCATGATCAATCAGGTCGGCTACCTGCTGCGCGTGGAGGAGATCTGATGCGCCTGAACACGCTCCATCCCGCCCGCGGCGCAAAGCGCGAGGGCAAGCGCCTCGGCCGCGGCGCGAGCGCCGGCCAGGGCAAGACCGGCGGCCGCGGCACGAAGGGTCAGCACGCGCGCGCCGGCGGCTTTCACAAGGTCGGCTTCGAGGGCGGTCAGATGCCCTTGCAGCGCCGGCTGCCGAAGATCGGCTTCACGTCGCGCCGGACTGCGGCCAACGACGAGGTGCGCGTGCACGAGCTCGCGCGCTTCGACGGCCAGACCGTGGATCTCGACGCGCTCAAGGCGGCCGGTCTGGTTTCGAAGCGCGCCCTGCACGTGAAGATCATCGCTTCCGGGACGCTGACCGCCGCGGTCAAGGTCTCGGGGCTCAAGGTCACGCCCGGCGCCAAGTCCATCATCGAGGCTGCCGGCGGCAGCGTCGCGTAAGCGGCTGCTTTCGGCGGCAAAAGTAGAGCGCTGCCTCAGGCAGCAAGGTTAGGAAATATGGCAAGGACGACGGCAGCCCGAAATCCCGCCGCGATGCTCGGAGACGCGACGCGTTTCTCCGAGCTGCGGCAGCGGCTGCTCTTCCTCGTGGGCGCGCTGATCGTGTATCGGATCGGCACGTTCATACCCGTGCCGGGCATCGACTCGAAGGCCATGGAGCAGTTCTTCCAGGGCCAGTCGGGCACGATCCTGAGCATGTTCAACATGTTCTCGGGCGGGGCGCTGCGGCGCATGTCGATCTTCGCGCTCGGCATCATGCCGTACATTTCCGCCTCGATCATCATGCAGATGGCGACGCACGTCGTGCCTTCGCTCGGCCAGCTGCGCAAGGAGGGCGAGAGCGGGCGCCGCAAGATCACGCAGTACACGCGCTACGGCACGGTCGTGCTCTCGCTGTTCCAGGCCTTCGCCGCGGCGACGGCGCTGCAGAACCAGAACGTGGTGCTGAATCCCGGCCCGCAGTTCGTCGTCATCGCCGCGATCACGCTCGTGACGGGGACCATGTTCCTCATGTGGCTCGGCGAGCAGATCACCGAGCGCGGCGTCGGCAACGGCATCTCGATGATCATCTTGTCGAGCATTCTCTCGCGCCTGCCCTCGGCCATCGGCGGCGTGCTCGAGAGCGTCAACAACGGCGGCATGAACCAGGCCGCGCCGTTTCTGATCGCCATCGTCGTACTCGGCGTCACGGGCTTCGTGGTCTATATGGAGCGCGCGCAGCGGCGCATCGCCGTCAACTATGCGAAGCGCCAGCAGGGCCGGCGCATGTATGCGGGGCAGACTAGCCACCTGCCGTTCAAGATCAACATGTCGGGCGTGATCCCGCCGATCTTCGCCTCGAGCCTGATCCTTTTCCCGGCGACGCTCGCGAGCCTGTTCGGCACGAACGAGTCGGTCGCGTGGCTGCAGCGCATCGCCGCGAGTCTCTCGCCCGGCCAGCCGATCTACATCATCGTCTATGGCGCGCTCATCGTCTTCTTCTGCTTCTTCTACACGGCGCTCGTGTTCAACGCGCGGGAGACGGCGGATAACCTGAAGCGCTCGGGCGCGTTCATTCCGGGCATCCGCCCGGGGCAGCAGACGGCGGACTACATCGACAAGGTGCTGACGCGGCTCACGTTCTGGGGCGCGCTGTACATCACGGCCGTGTGTCTGCTGCCGCAGTTCCTGATTCTCGAGTTCAACGTGTCGTTCTACTTCGGCGGCACGTCGCTGCTCATCATCGTGGTCGTGACGATGGATTTCATGTCGCAGCTGCAGGCCCACATGATGACCCACCAGTACGAGGGGCTCATGAAGAAGGCCAATCTAAGAGGTTACGGAGGACGGTCATGAAAGTCAGGGCTTCGGTGAGAAAGATCTGCCGGAACTGCAAGATCATTCGGCGCCGCGGCGTCGTGCGGGTCATTTGTACCGATCCGCGCCACAAGCAGCGGCAGGGGTAAGACGAAATGGCACGTATCGCCGGAATCAACATTCCCGTGAACAAGCACATCGGGATCGCGCTGACGCATATCCACGGCGTCGGCCGCAGCCGCGCCCTCGAGGCCTGCAAGGCGGCCGGCATCAACCCCGTGACGCGCGTCAAGGATCTGACGGAGGCCGAGGTCGGCGCCCTGCGCGAGGTGGTCGGCAAATATACGGTCGAGGGCGACCTGCGGCGCGAGGTCGCGATGAACATCAAACGGCTCATGGACTTGGGATGCTACCGCGGCATCCGCCACCGGCGCGGCCTGCCCTTGCGCGGGCAGCGTACGCGGACGAACGCCCGGACTCGCAAGGGTCCGCGTCGTCCCATCAGGAAGTAGTAGTCAGGAGAACGCATGGCGAAGCAGCCGACTGCGAGGGTCAGAAAGAAGGTCAAGCGTCAGATTCTGGACGCGGTGGCCCATATCCACGCCTCCTTCAACAACACGATCGTGACGATCACGGATCGCCAGGGCAACGCCTTGGCGTGGGCGACGGCAGGAGGCTGCGGGTTCAAGGGCTCGCGCAAGAGCACGCCGTTCGCCGCGCAGGTCGCGGCCGAGCGCGCGGGCACCGTGGCGAAAGACTACGGCGTCAAGAACATGGAGGTGCGCGTCAAGGGCCCCGGCCCCGGCCGCGAATCGGCCGTGCGCGCGCTCAACGCCGTCGGCTTCCGCATTACGCAGATCGAAGACGTGACGCCCATTCCCCATAACGGCTGTCGGCCGCCCAAGCGGCGCCGAGTGTAGGCGAACGAATCATGGCGAGATACAGAGGACCCACGTGCAAGCTGGCCCGTCGCGAGGGCACGGACCTGTTCCTGAAGAGCGGCGTCAAGCCGCTCGAGAGCAAGTGCAAGCTCGAGACGCCGCCCGGCGGCCCCGGGCAGCGCCGGACCCGGCTTTCGGACTACGGTATTCAGTTGCGCGAGAAGCAGAAGCTGCGCCGCATGTACGGCGTGCTCGAGCGGCAGTTCCGCAACTACTACAAGAAGGCCTCGGCCGTGAAGGGCTCGACGGGCGAGAATCTGCTGAAGATGCTGGAATCCCGGCTCGACAACGTGGTCTATAGAATGGGCTTCGCCGCAACGCGGGCCGAAGCCCGCCAACTCGTGAGCCACCGCGGCATCGCGGTCAACGAGCAGGTCGTCAACATCCCCTCGTACCAGCTCAAGGCCGGCGACCGCATCGCCGTGCGCGAGAAGGCGAAGTCCCAGACTCGCGTCAAGGCCGCGCTCGACATCGCGGGCCAGGTCGGATTCCCGGAATGGGTCGAGGTCGACGACAAGAATATGCAGGGGGTACTGAAGGCACTTCCGGAGCGCGACGAGATCCTGCCGGACATCAACGAGAATCTGGTGGTCGAGCTGTACTCCAAGTAACGCGAGGTCAATCCCACATGCAGGAATCAGCTACCGAGTTCTTGAGACCGCGGGCGGTCAAGGTTCAGCCCTTGTCGGCGAACCGCGCCCGGGTCACGGTCGAGCCCTTCGAGAGGGGCTTCGGCCATACCCTGGGCAACGCGTTGCGCCGGGTATTGCTTTCGTCCATGCCGGGCGCGGCCGTCGTCGAGGCCGAGATCGAAGGCGTGCTGCACGAGTACACGAGCATCGAGGGCGTCCAGGAGGATGTCGTCGACATTCTGCTGAATCTCAAGTCCGTTGCGATCAAGATGCATTCGCGCGACGAGGCGGAGCTTACGCTGGCCAAGAAGGGCCCGGGGCCCGTCACGGCCGGCGACATCCAGACCGAGCACGACGTCGAGATCGTGAACCCTGACCTCGTGATCGCGAACCTGACCCAGTCGGGCGAGCTGCGTGCGTTCCTCAAGGTCGTGCGCGGCCGCGGCTATCGGCCCGCCACGCAGGTCGCGGCCTTCGACGAGCAGACGCGTCCCATCGGCCGGCTCCAGCTCGACGCCTCGTTCAGCCCGATTCGGCGCGTGACCTACACCGTCGAGCGCGCCCGCGTCGAACAGCGTACGGACCTCGACAAGCTCATCATCGACATCGAGACGAACGGCACGATCGACGCGGAGGAGGCGATCCGCCGCGCGGGCCAGATCCTCAAGAGCCAGCTCGACGTGTTCGTCGACCTGCAGGGCGAGGAAGAGTCGGGCTACGGGCGCGCCGAGACGCAGGTCGATCCGATCCTGCTGCGTCCCGTGGACGAGCTCGAGCTCACGGTGCGGTCGGCGAACTGCCTCAAGGCCGAGAACATCAACTACATCGGCGACCTCGTGCAGCGCACGGAGGTCGAGCTGCTCAGGACGCCCAACCTCGGCAAGAAGTCCTTGACCGAGATCAAGGAGGTCCTCGAGGCGCACGGGCTCGCGCTCGGCATGCGGCTCGAGAACTGGCCGCCGCCGGGGCTGCGCAGCGAGGAGCCGGCCGCCTCGTCGATGGCCTACTGACGGAGATTCCAGTCCCATGCGTCACCGCAAATCCGGGCGCAAGCTCGGCCGCAATTCCTCGCATCGCAAGGCGATGTACCGCAACCTTGCAGCCTCGCTGGTGCAGCACGAGACCATCAAGACCACGCTGCCGAAGGCCAAGGAGCTGCGGCGCGTCGTCGAGCCGCTGATCACGCTGGCCAAGGAAGACGGCGTCGCGAGGCGGCGGCTCGCGTTCTCCCGGCTGCGCGACAACGCGGCCGTCGGCAAGCTCTTCGCCGAGCTCGGGCCGCGGTTCAAGGAGCGGCCCGGGGGGTATCTGCGTATCCTCAAGATGGGCAATCGGCCGGGAGACGCGGCGCCGATGGCCGTCGTGCAGTTGCTGGATCAGCCTTCCTCGGCGGAATAGGCGCCGTTCCGCCAGCTCCAAAGCCGCCGTTTCCGCTAGTAAGTGGGGGCCGGGGACAGCTCGATACCGGGCTGTCCGGGACCGCCGTAAACCCATCCCTGGGGGCTCGCTGGGCGCCCTCCCTGGCGCCCAGCGTCCCGGCCAGCCCGGTATCGAGCTGTCCCCGGCCGCGGCACGCCCAGGGTCCGCGCTGTGATCGGGCGTTGGTGCTTCATTATCGACGTCTGTGCCAATCCGCGGCGGCGGAACGCTGACCAGTCGCGGCGGTGGTAGTCGGTGACGGTCCGCGCCGCCGTTCCAGGCTTGCGGTCACCGTCCGCTTGCCGCTCATTCCCTGCGCACAGCGTCCAACCCGTGATCGAACTGGCATCGGCCCAGCGCCGTTCCTGCGCGCACGGACCCGAAAGCGCCCGTCTGCACGAGCTGTCTCTGGAGGACGGTGGCCGTTCATGGATCATGCTGCAACCGGCGACGAGAATGCGGCGGCGAAGAGTCCGCTGTTCGCAGTCCGCAATGCGGAGAAGACGCTGATCGGTGCGCTTTTCGGAGGTCTCGATGGCCGCAGACTTCTCTGGGCGGAGGCCTCCGCCCCGCCGCCGACGTATCTGGCGGTCTTACGCCGAGCCTGAAGCCCCGCCGCGACCGTATCTCGCGGTGTTTTCCGTCCGCTGCTACTTGCCGTCGACGGAGAACGCCAGCAGTACGTTCCCCGGCATGCCGCCCCACTGCGCGTAGCCGGAGTAGGCGAAGACCGTCCCGTCGACGATGGCGGGGCCCGTGGCGTCGAAGGAGCCGCCACGGGCCGGTTTGCCATTGACGGTTTTGAATTGCCGGGCGGTGTCCACGTCCCAGATCACTTGGCCCGTGCGGCTTGAATAGGCGCGCAGATGGCCGTCGACCGAGCCCGAGAACACGGCGCCGGGGATCGCGCTGACGGCGGCGGACTGCGCGGGCGAGCAGTCCGTGCGGTCCGCGGCGCAGGGCGCCGGCTTGGTCTGCCAGAGGAGTTTGCCGGTCTTCGGATCGAGCGCCGCGAGGCCGCCACCCTGCCTCGGGTCGAGGACCAGCCGGTAGCCCTGCGGCGCCTTCTTGTCGGGCACCCCGCGGATGCCTAGGTCCGAGACGGCGACGTAGACCTGCCTGCCGTCCGAGGCCGATCCCCATTGGCTGCCGCCGAGCGCGCTGCCCTTGCCGACGCGGGTCTGCCACAGCAGCGCGCCTCTGCGGTCCGGATCGAGTCCGTAGGCGAAGCCCGATTTCTGGGCGATGACGAGCGCGCTTCGGTGCCGGCCGAGGTCGACGAGGATCGGCGGCTGGCCGAAGTCGAAATCCGGGCCCTTCGCTGCCGGGCAGTTCGTGAACGGCGGCGCGGCGCAGCCGTTGTTGTAGGCATCGTTCGGCGTGAGCTGGTGCGACCAGAGCAGCTTCCCGGTGTCGAGGCTCATTGCGAGCACGGCGTCGCTCGTCGCCGTCGGCGGATCGGAGTAGTTGTCGCCCGTGGCTACGTAGAGTGCGCCGCGCTCCGCGTCGATCGTCGGCGAGGACCAGATTGCCGCACCCGAGGGGCCGTGCAGCTGGGTGCCGGCCGCGCTTTTCCGCGTCGGCTTCGGGGCTTCGGCGATCGTGTAGGTCTGCCAGCGCTTCTTGCCCGTGGCCGCGTCGAGCGCGACGACGCTGCCGCGAAACGTGCAGCACTCGAACTTCGGATCGGGGCCGAGCGCTTCCTCGAATGAGGAAATCGGCTGATAGAGTACGCCGTTTCGGTAGGCGGGCGTCGCCGTGATGAACGACGCGAAGTGAGACACCGGGTGGACCTTCCACAGGAGCTTGCCGGTCGCGGCGTCCAGGGCGTAGACGTTCGCGCTGGTGTCGCCGAAGAAGACGGCCGGGCGGCCGCCGGCGTCGCCAAGCGTCACTCCGCCGCGCAGCCCGCCGGCCGCTTTGAAGCCCCAATACGTGCAGCCCGTGCTCTGGTCGAGCGCGTAGAAAGCGCCCGTCGACGTGCCCGCAAAGACGCGGCCGCCGACGACCACGGGCTGCCCGCGGGCTTCGGTGACGGCTCCGAGGTTGAACGCCCACTTGAGCTTGAGCCGGGGCACCTGCCGAGCGGTCAGCCCCGCCGCGCGCGTCCCTTGGTAGCGGCTGTTCGTGAGGCTCGGGCTCCAGCCGTTCCAGGCCGGGGCGCCGGGGCGCGGCGCGAAGGCCTCACTGCCTTTGCACGTGCGCGCGAACGTCGGCGCGGCCGCGTTCCCTCCCGTCGGTGCGATGTAGCCGAGCAGCGCGAAGATTTCGGCCGTGCCGAGCCCTTGAGCCTGCGTGCGCATGTTCCCGGTCGTCAGGGCGACGTAGATGGCCGCCCCGTTCATGGTCTTGATCGTCGCGAGCGAGGGGATTCGCTCGGTCGGCTTGTCGTGGCACTGCGCGCAACGCTGGGCGTAGAGCGCTGCGCCGTCCTGGGCGTGGAGGGGACCGGCGCCGAGGACGGCCCCGAGCAATGCAAACAGATAGATGTATCGCATGTCGTGAGCCTCCGCAGGCGTGCTCTCAACGAATGAAGTCCGTCTTGCGGGATTGAAGGAAAATCGTGAAACCGAGGATCGCGGGTATCGCGGCCGCTTCCACTGGGACCATCCACCAGACCTTGGCCCACAGGC
This sequence comes from uncultured Gammaproteobacteria bacterium, assembly GCA_963702105.1. Lineage (GTDB taxonomy): Bacteria > Pseudomonadota > Gammaproteobacteria > Steroidobacterales > Rariloculaceae > ZC4RG20. Next base: position 4,361,323 of record OY969712.1, on the reverse strand, counting down.
CGCCTGCGAATCCCCCATTCCGGGCACCACGCCGATCAATGCGAACGAGAACCAGAACAGGATGTTGCCGACAACGCCGACGGCCATGGTCGCGCCCGATGATTCGCTGACGAGCGTGACCGCCATGAATACGCAGTTGAGCACCAGCGCCTGCACGAGCACGATGAGCGCCAGCGGCGCGTAGGCGTTCGGTATGGCCTTCGTCGTCAAGATCACGGCGATGAGCCTGCAGGTCAACGGCAGTCCGGCGAGGAAGAAGGCGCCTAGATTCGCGAGGATCTTGGCCGCCGTATTCTCCTTGATCGTCACGGGTAAGCTGATCAGGAAGGCGAGCGTCTGCTCGGTCCGTTCCGAGAGGAACGTGGCCACGGGCAGCCGGAACATGAAGTTGGCATCGCGTGACCGAGCACGCGGCACTCGCCGCGATCCTGATGGATGAGCCCCATGAGGATCCGGATCGTCGTGGACTTGCCGGCGCCGTTCGGGCCGACGAAGCCCATGATCTGTCCAGGCTCGAGGTCGATGTCCCTAAGCTCGAATTCCCGATAGCGCTTGCCGATGCCTTTGAGCTCGATGGCCGGGCCGGTGGTCATGCTTCGTGCCTCTTAGCTTTTTTCGAAACCTGCTGCGCGTGATGCTGCATGGCGCCGAACGGCTACCGGACGAAGTCCCGCTTGCGCGCTTGCAGGTAGAGCGTCGCAGCGACGATCGCCACGATCAGAGCGGCTTCTACCCCGAGCACCGACAGGACCGCTTCGTTCCATATGGGAACGGGGCTTTGAACATCCCGCGTCAGGCCGGGGCTCATCATGATGCCGACCCAGACGAAGCTGTAGGAGACGTTCACGGCGGCCATCGTGACGATGGCCCGGGTTTCGGACTCGGACACGATCGCGACCGACATCGTCGACAGGAAGCCGATCAAGGGAAGCGGCATGAGCAAGACGGCGAGCGGAATGACGCCGTTCGGGACATCGCTGCGGCTCACGATGACCGCCAGGCCGAGGGCGCCGAGCATGAGCCAGGGGACGAGATACATGCCGAGAGCCGCCGTGAGCTTGGCAACGCCGTATTGCCGGGCGGAGACCGGCAGACTCATCACGAAGGCGAGCGTCTGCTTCTTGCGCTCGTTGATGATCAGCGGCTGCGCGATCGTTCCGAGCAGGATGAGCACGACGAAGAAGGCGACGATTCCGGCGACCGCCAGCGGACCGTTTGCGAAGTAGTACAGGCCCGCTGCGCCGCAGCCGGTCACGATCGCGAAGGCGGGGAAGGGCCAGGCCATGCGCAGATCCTTGAGGATCAGCCGGAAAGTGAGCGAGCGATTCATGCTTCGACCTCCTCCCGGCTCTGCTCGACGTTGGCTACGAAGATCTCTTCGAGCGTCATCGTCTCCACGCGCTGCACGCGCGCGCCGGCGCTTTCGTAGGCGCCCGGCAGGTCGGGGTCGAACGCGTTGGCAGTCGCCACCGCCAGGCGCCCGTTCTGCTGGAGCTTGACCACGCCCGGCAGCGCCGGCAGCGGCGTTCCGGACGGCACCTCGAGCCGCAGCCGACGCCAACGATCGAGGTAGGTTTCCTTGTCCATCGAATCGATGATCCGGCCCCGGTCGATGAACGTGATCTGATCGGAGATTTGTTCGACGTCCAGCGTCTGATGCGAGGAGAACAGGACGCTGCGCCTCTCGTCCTGGACGACCGCCGCGAGCTCCCTCAAGATTTCGTGCCGCGCCACGGGATCGAGACCAGTCGTCGGCTCGTCGAGGACAAGCAGGCGCGGCCGCCGTGCCAGCATCAGCAGCAGGCCGGCCTTCACGCGCTGGCCGTGGGAGAGCCCGCGGACCCTCTGCTCCGGCCTCAGATCGAAGCGCTTGAGAAGCAGCTTGGCGTAGGCCGCGTCCCAGGCGGGGTAGATCGATGCGACGAAGCGCATGTGCCAGCCGAGCGTCATGGCCTCGTAGAGCCGCATGTCCTCGGACGCGAATCCGATGTCCCACTTTGCCTCGACCTGCTCGGCCGGCATGCGGCGGCCCAGCACACGAACCTCGCCGGCGTCCTGATGCACGAGCCCGAGCAGGATGCGAATGGTCGTGGACTTGCCGGCCCCGTTGGGTCCGATGAAGCCCATGACGCTCCCCGAGGCAAGCTCGAGATCGATGTCGTCGAGCGTGAAGTACCGATAGACCTTCCGCACGTCGCGCATCGTAATGGCCGAGTCCATCATGCCGATTCCTCTTCCGTCCACCGCTTCTTCGCGGCCAACTGCCCGGCGGCTTCGCCGAGGCGCCTCTGCAGCTCCGCAGGCGCAAGCCCCAGGACGACGCCGAGGCGCGCGACCTGCACGAGCAGCGCCTCGAGCTCCTCTTCGTGGAGGCGCCTGCCGAGATCCTTCCCGTCCGCCACGCTCGATCCTTTGCCGTGCTGCGTGACGATCACGCCTTCCCGCTCCAGCTCGAGATAGGCCCGCTTGACCGTGATGACGCTGACCTGCAGGTCGGCGGCCAGCTGGCGGATCGAGGGGATTGCATCGCCTTCGCGCCAGTCGCCGACGGCGATCTTTTGCTTGATCTGCTCCATGATCTGAAAGTACATGGGGCGTCGATCGGCTTGCGAGATGACAAAATCAGTGTGCATATGAATATACAAACCAACTGAGTACGTGAGTAGATACAGTAAGAACGGTTTGTCAACCGGCCCATGAACGACGCGAGCGCCCGAAAGGGGGCCGAACCGAGCCGGGCCGAAAAGGGGACAGGAAACTGCGTTTTCTAACAGGCAGTCGGGAGAGTGCCCCGTTTGCGACGGACGTTCAGGAGCTGCCCTGTCGCGAGCCCCGGCGGCGTTTTCGATACCGGCGCAGCGTCAGCGTCTGCCATGGAATGCGCACGCCACGCGCGAGCCGCTCGAGCAGCAGCGGCTTGTAGCGTGCGCGGTCCTCGGCCGGAACGTCGAGCCCGTACGGCGGCCTGCCGTGCTTGTGCTTGATCCAGGCGTTGTAGTCCATCTGGGCGACGAGGCCGAACATCCGGCGGCGCCAGGCCGGAGCGTCGTCGCCGAGCCGCCAGGCGATGCCGAAGTCCACGACGTAGGGCCGCTCGTCGGGCCCGACGAGGATGTTGTTCTTGCGCTTGAGGTCGCCGTGGGCGATGCCTGCGGCGTGCAGGGCGTCGAGCGTCGCGAGCAGCCGTGCGTAAAAGCGATCGCGGTCGGCGAAGGGCCCTTCGAATTCGCGCAGCGAGACGCTCGGCACGTGCTCGAGCACGAGGCGCCGGCCCCCGAGTAGGCCGAAGCAACGCACGGTGCCGGGCACGCCCTCGAGGCGCTCGTAGACGCGCGCTTCGTGGCCCAGCGCGCGGCGACCGAGCACCCCGAGGAGGCTTCCGCTGTGCGCCTCTTTGACGACGACTTCGCCCCAAGGCGAGGCGAACCACTGCACCGATGCCTGGTAGCCGCGGCCGAGCTGGCGCCCGGCGCCGGCCGCAATGCTTTGCTCGACCCAGCTCTTGAGCGCCGCGGCGTCGGCGACGGACGCGTGCGCGGCCGTCACGGGCCGCCGGTGGCGAGTCGGTGGGCGATCCCGACGAGGCACGCGACGGCGAATGCGGCGATGAGGATCTCGCCGTTCTTCGCGAAGCTCTTGCGGATCGACCAGCCGCCGCGGGCGGCCCCGCCGAGATTACGCAGCGACGGCACGAGCGCCGGCACGTCGGCCGACCACCGCTCCCAGTCGGCGCCGAAAAGCTGGTGAAGCTTGCGATCCTCATAGGCGATCGCCGGCGGGTAGTAGAACCAGAAGAACAGCAGCGCCAGGGGCAGCGCCCACCACGTGCCGCTCGCGATGGCGAAGCCGAGAACCGTGAGAATGTTGCCGGTATAGAGCGGGTGGCGGACGAGCGCGTAGGGCCCGTCGGTCGCGAGCTCGGCGTTCTTGGCGATGTACCCGCTCGCATAGAGGCGGACCGCGATGCCGAGCACGGCCAGTACGCCGCCGACGACGAGCAGCACGAAGCTCGGTCGCGATGTCAGCGTATAGAGCAGGATCAGGGCGCCCGCGAGCGTCTGGCGGGACCCTTCGTGGTGGCGCAGATCGCGGATCCATCCCGCCGGACCTGCGAGCGGCGGCAGATCCCGGGTTCGATTCGACAATGGCATGATTTCTCCTGCGGGCCGGCGTCAAGCGCCGTGCGCCGCGAACGCTTCGCGGGTCAGATTCCGTATGCCGTCGGCCTGGACCAGAACGTCGTCCTCGATCCGAATGCCGCCGAAGGGCGCGAGCCGTTCGACCGCTTCCCAGGCGATGCAGCGCCGCTGCGCAGGGTCGATCCCGCGTAAAAGGGAGGCAATAAAGTACAAGCCGGGCTCGATTGTCAACACGAAGCCGGCCTCGACGGCGCGCGTGAGCCGCAGGAACGGATGCTCGGGCGGCGGCTCGCGGCGCTCGCCGTCGGCGGTGACCTGCCGGCCGCCCGCGTCGTGAACCTGCAGTCCCAGCAGATGCCCGAGCCCGTGCGGCAGAAATGCGCGCGTGAGGCCAAGCCCGAGCGCCTCGTCCGCCCCGCAGTGCAGGAGCTTGTGCTCGGCCAGCACGCCGGCCAGAAGCTCGTGGGCTCGCGCATTCAGGGCGACGAAGTCTACTCCAGCGCGCAGCTCCGCGCAGAGCGTCTGCTGGAGCGTATCCATGGCTGCGACGAGCGCGGCGAAATCGTCGGCCTCGTGTGCGAACGTACGCGTCACGTCGCTCGCGTAGCCTGCGTGCTCGACGCCCGCGTCGATGAGGAAGGATGCGGGCCCGGGCGCAGGCGGCCTGGGGTCCAGGTGCTGATAATGCAGCACCGAGGCGTGCGTGCCGCGCGCGACGATGGCCCCGTACGGGAGCTCCGTCTCGCGCTGTCCCGCGCCGCTCAGGAACGCGGCGTGCATCTCGAGCTCGGATGCGCCGGCCGCGAAGGCGTCGGCGGCGGCGCGATGCCCCGCGACGGCGGCTCGGGACGCAGTGGCCATGCATTCCACCTCGTACCGGGTTTTCCAGGCGCGGCGAAAGTCGAGCCGCGCGAGCAGCGCCGGATCGCCGACGGCGGCGAAGAGCTCGACGGCGGCGCCGGGGTCGCCGAGGGCGCCGTAGCGCTTGCCGGACTCGACGAGGGCCTCGGCGGCCTCGCGTTCGGAGCTCACCGTGCGTATGTCCACGTGCCGCGTCCACTCGCCGTCCGGATCGGCCGGCGGCGCCTGCCAGAAGTCCTGCGGCTGCACGTAGCGCAGCTCGGGCCGGCGGCCGGGCACGAGCTTGAGGACGGAGCCGATGGCCTGGGTCAGCGGTACCCAGGCCTTGAAATAGGGCTCGGCGCGGAACGGGTACGCGATGTCGTCGCGCTCGACGAGGCGCTCGGGCCCTGCAAAGACGCACAGGCCGTCGAGGTCGGCCGCCTCGAGCGCTTCGACGAGCCGGCCGTCCATGACGCCCAGATGCTCGGCGTAGAGCGCGCCGAGGTCGCTTGCCGACGAGGCGGAGTTCGCGGCCAAGTCGAAAGTCTCCTGCGGTTCGATCTCGTTGTCGTTCTCGGGAATAATAGTCCGCCGCGCGGGCGCGGACCAAGGCGGGCGCGGACCAAGGCGGGCCCTCAACGGGATGAGACATGGATACGGTACTGACAGGCATCACCACGACGGGCGCGCCCCACATCGGCAACTACGTCGGCGCGATCCGGCCCGCGATCGCCGCGAGCACGAACCCGGGTGTTCGGTCCTTCCTTTTCCTGGCCGATTACCACTCGCTCGTCAAGAGCGGGGACCCTGCGCAGATGGCGCGCTCGACACTCGAGATCGCGGCCGCCTGGCTCGCGTGCGGGCTCGACCCCTCGCGTGTCGTGTTTTACCGCCAGTCGGACGTGCCCGAAATATTCGAGCTCCAATGGATTCTGACCTGCATGACGGCCAAGGGCCTCATGAACCGCGCGCACGCGTACAAGGCGGCCGTCGCGGAGAATCAGGAAGCGGGCGAGGACCCGGACAAGGCCGTGACGATGGGCCTTTACTGCTATCCGGTACTCATGGCGGCCGACATCCTCATGTTCAAGGCGAACAAGGTTCCCGTCGGCAGCGACCAGATTCAGCACGTCGAGATGGCCCGCGACATCGCGGGGCGGTTCAACCATCGGTACGGCGAAACGTTCGTGCTTCCCGAGGCCGTGGTCGGCGAAGCCTCGGCCGTCCTGCCCGGCCTCGACGGCCGCAAGATGTCGAAGAGCTACGGCAACACGATTCCGCTATTTGCTTCTGCTAAACAGTTGCGCAAGCTCATCATGCGCATCAAGACGAATTCCCAGGAGCCCGGGGAGCCGAAGGACCCCGCCGAGAGCACCCTGTTCGCCATCTACCGCGCGTTTGCGACGGCGGAGGAGACGGCCGCGATGCGCCGACGCTACGCCGAGGGCATCGCCTGGGGCGAGATGAAGCAGACGTTGTTCGAATACCTCGACGCCCACCTCGCGCCCCAGCGCGAGGAATACGAACGGCTCATGGCGGCGCCGGGCGAGGTTGAACGGGCGCTCCAGGAAGGCGCCGCGAAGGCTCGCGAGGTCAGCATTCCGTACCTCGCCGAAATCCGGCGGGCCGTAGGATTCCGTCGTTTGGGCAATCTGCCGGGCCCAAATTAGCCGCGCCACGGCCGATCTGGCATACGCCTTGCAAGGCTGGGTTCCTCAAATCCTCGAAAGGAACCCGCATGACGAAGGGAATTATCGTCCAGGTTCGGCGAACCTGGTCCACGCTCCTCGCGGCCGCGCTGACACTCGCTTCTTTCGCTCCGGGCATACTGCACGCGCAGCCCCCGGCTCAGGCCGAGCCGAACGGCCAGACCGGGCCGGTCGGCACGCAGTCGATCGATGCCTACATCGGCGGGAAGGCCATGCAGGCGTTGTTCGAGCGCCACCTCGACCTCGGTCAGTTCGGCAGAGACTCCGTGCGTGCGGGGTTCTTCATCAACGAGAACCGCGACCTCGTCGGCCTCGGCGATCTGCTCATTCCCGTGGGCAGGAAGCCCGAGGCGCTGCGCGGGTGGCGCTTGGACGTGGGCACGCGCGTCTATGCCGCAATGCTGAGCGAACAGAACGAGGATATCTTCGCGGCCGCGGTCGGCGGATCGATTCGGTATTATATGGGACACAATCACAAGACGACGGTCGGCGGCTCAGCGTTCTACGCGCCGGACATCACGAGCTTCGGCAATGCGGACAGCGTCAGCGACGTGAGCGTAAGGTTCGAGACGCCGCTGACGCCGAACACGAACGTGTACGTCGGCTATCGCTGGTTTCGCTTCAATCTCGCCGCGGCGCCCGGCATCGACGCGAGCGACCGGCGCGTGGACGAGGATCTGCACGTCGGCGTCGTATATCACTTCTGAGTCGCCTCGAGCCGCTTACGCATCGCAAGTCGGCCGTCAAGAATCCGTTAGAAGTCCGGTGGAATTCGTCCGTCAGAAGTCGGCGCGCGGCCCCCGCGCCGTGCGCCGAGCGAGCACGACATAGCGCAGCGGGCCGCCGGGCTTCACGGCGTCGAACGGATAGCACGTGACGAGGGCCACTATCGAGTCGGCGGCGTCCAGCCGCAGGCGGGCGTCGCGCGCATCGACGATCTCGACTGCCGCGACCTCGTAGCGGTAGGCGTCTCCGTCCTTTCTCTCGATCTCGAAACGATCGCCGACGCCGATACCGCGGAGCGCGCGGAAGTACGTATCGCGGTGCCCGGCGATGACGCTGACGCCCGGAGCCCCGGGCAATGGGCTGCCGTCGAGGTGGGCCGGACCGAAGGCCAGGTTGCGGCCGGAGGCGCCCGCGAGAACGATGAGCGGGGAGTGCGCGCCGGGAAGCTCGAGACGTGCCACGGGCCAGGTATCCGCCCAGGGCCAGGGCCGCACATCGCGCCCCTGGGCGCGGCTCTCGTTCCACGCGCGGTTCAGCAGCCATTGGGCGACCGCGGCCTTCGCAGGTATGTAGAGCCCGAGCAGCGCGAGACCGGCGCCGGCCGCGACGAGACCGGCGAGCCCGAGCGTGGACAGACGCCACGCGCGCCGCTCACGCCCGGCGCGCGCCATGCGGCGCGCGCGCCGCACGCGCTGCGTATGCGGGGTACGCTCGGCCGGGGCCTTCATGACGGCGCCCCGGTTCGCCGGCCGCTGCGGCGCATTGCGAAGCCGGCGGCCGCGGCCGCGAGCAGCGTGAGGCCGAGCAGCCTGTACAGCGGGCCGGGCGTCCCCGTCTGCGGGAAGCCTCCGTAGACCGCGCCCGCCGGCGGCATGGCCGCGACCGACTTGCGCTCGAGACCGGCGCCCTCGCCGCGCGCCGGCGTGCGGTCTACCGCGACGAGGCTGGTGTAGGGGCTCACGAGGTGGTGGCGCAGCGCGACGTTGACAACGAGCGGCTTGACGAGGCGCTCGTCGAATCCCTGGACACGGCCGTCGAGCAGCGACTCGATCTTGCGCCGTGCCCAGAGGGCGGCGATGCCGCTCGCATCGCCGGGCGAGACGGACACCGAGCGCGACCACGGCGTTCCGCCGGCGCTGCCCGAAAGACGAACCGAGAGCGGATGCGAGAGCGCGCCCTCGAGCCGGGCCGCGATGACCACGGGCTCGCCGATGTACAGATCCGGGACCTGCTCCGGGTAGAACTCGACGGCGTCGGGCCAGTCGACGGCGATGTCGGTCAGCGCGACGCGGCCGAGCTTCTCGAACAGGGCGCCCATGACGGTGCCGACCTCGGCGCTGTCCGCGATGTGGGTGTAGGTTCCGCGGCCGAAGCTCGCGGCCTTGCGCATGAAGTACGTGTTCGGGGCCGCGCCGATGCCGACCGTGAACAGGCGCGCGTCGCCGAGCCCGCGCTGGATCAGCGCGAACAGCTCGGTCTCGTCGGCGACGCCGCCGTCGGTCAGGAACACGACTTGGCGCAGGTAGCCCCGCGTGGCGGGCTGATCGAGCGCGGCGCGGATCGCGGGCGCCATGACCGTGCCGCCGTTCGCCGCGAGCCGGTCCACGTAGCGCAGCGCCTCGGCGTAGGTCTGCGCGGTCAGCGGCATCGGGACCCGGTAGAGGCTCGACGTGGTCGAGTTGAACTGAAAGACGTTGAAGCGGTCGGCGCCGCCGAGACGGCCCAGCGCCTCGGTCAGCGCACGCTTGGCTTGGCGCAGCGAGGCGCCGCCCATGGAGCCCGACGTGTCGACGACGAGGATGAGCTCGCGCGGCTCGGCGGTCAGGACATGCAGGTCGGCGGGCGGCAGGACCATGAGCAGTGCATAGGTGGCGTCGCCTTCGGTCTCCGCGAGCGCCGTGACAGCGGGCGTGCCCCCGACGTTGGGCCGCCAGGCCAACACGAAGTCGTGGTTCATCGTGACCGCGGGAAGCACTGTCTCGATCTCGTAGCGCGTGCCGGAGTGCTCGGCGCGAACCTCGTCATAACGGCTCGTCACCTCGGCAAGCGGCAGCCCCGCATCGATGACGGCATGGATCGCGGCTTCGTTCACCGCGCGAGGATCGACGGCGAGATCGGGCAGGCCGCGCGCGGAGCCGGTCGAGGCCCGAGCGGCTGCCGTGATCGGGGGCGGCGCGGCCGCGCCGTCCGACGCTGCGGCCGGTCTGCCCGCCCCATACCGCGGCGTCGCGGTCATGGGAAAGCGCAGGCTGAACTCGCCGTTGGCGTAGGCCGCGGTCTCGAGATATTCGATGGTCACGTCGATCCGTTCCCCGGGCGCGACGTTCGCGACCGCCGTCGTAAACAGGTTCGGCCGCGACTCCGAGACGAGACCCGCGTGCTGCCCGGTTGCCCGCGCCCGGCGAAAGATGGCCTGCGCCTGCTCGCGCTCGTGGATCTCGCCCTCGATGAGGCGGTCGCCGGCCTTGATCGTCATGTGGTCCACGGCCGCGTCGCCGGGCAGCGGAAACGCATAAACGGCCTCGGCCCACGCCGTCCCGTCGTTGCGAAACTGCTGCGTGACCGAGACGCGCGCGACGATGCCCGCGACGCGGATGCGCACGTCGGTTTCGAGCGCGGGCACGGGCGTCGGGGCGCCCGCTGCCGATTCGAGCCAAAGGGACCCGGCGCCGATTTCGGCCGGCAGGCCCGCCGCGTGCGACGCATGCGCCGCGGCAAGGATCAGCGGGGTCAGCATTGCGAGCAGCGATTTGGAGCGCATGTCCTCTCTCCGCGAATGTCCGCTCCCATTGGGCCTCGCGGACCTGACGCCGGCGGGGCGAACGATGGACGAAAGCTGGCCGCTCGTGGCGAAATCTGGCGCCGAGGCGGCAGACCCGATACTCTGAGGCCGGGCCGATACGGCGCGGGGGCCGATTCGACGCGCGGGCCGACGCGGTGCGCGGGGCCGGTACGAATATCGAGGGGGAGAAGTGGCCGAGGATGCGATGCGCGGCGGCGTCGAGATTCGCCGCGAAATGTTCGGGGAGGAATTCACGGACCGCCAGATCGAAGGCGCCAACCGGTTCACGGCGCCCATGCAGGCGGTCGTGAGCAAGTATTGCTTCGGCGAGACCTGGGCGCGCGAAGGGCTCGGCCGCCGGGAGCGCAGCATGGTCACGCTCGGTGTCCTCTGCGCCATGGGACGCTCGAAGGAGCTCCGCATTCATGTGAAGGGCGCCCTCGCGAACGGCGTGACGCCGCTCGAGATCCGCGAGATTCTGCTGCACACGATGGTCTATGCCGGCGTGCCGCTCGGTGCCGACGCGTTCCACAATGCGGCCGAGGCGCTCACAGAGCAGGGCGTCGATCTCGATGCCGTCTAGCAGGCCTGCGCGCCCGTCGGCGTGCTCGCGCCGCCCGGCCTGAGGCCGCCGCGATGAGCGCATCCACGCGGATCGGCTTCGTCGGGCTCGGGAACATGGGGTGGCCCATGGCCCGCAATCTGTGCTCGGCCGGCTTCGCCGTCCACGTCTTCGATGCCGTGCCCGGCAAGGCGGCGCGGTTCGTGAGCGAGTGCGGCGGCACCGCGGCACACGACCTCGAGGCGCTCGGCCGCGCCTCGGACGTTGTCGTCACGATGCTGCCCTCCGGCCGCGACGTCCGCCAGGTCGTCACGGGCGAGGCCCCAAAAAAGGGGTCAGAGCCCTTTTTCGGCGAAGCGAAAAAGGGCTCTGACCCCTTTTTTGGGGCGCTGGCGGGCGGTCTTGCGCCCGGCGCCGTCGTCGTCGACATGAGCTCCTCCGATCCGCTCGGCACCCGCGCGCTCGGCGCGGCGCTCGCGGCGCGCGGCGTCGCGCTCGTCGATGCACCGGTTTCCGGGCTCGTGCCGCGCGCCGCGGCGGGCACGCTGACGATCATGATCGGCACGGACGACGAAGCCGCGTTCGAGAAGGCGCGGCCCGCGCTCGAGGTGCTCGGTGAGCGCCTGATTCAGGTCGGCTCGCTGGGCTGCGGGCACGCGATGAAGGCCTTGAACAACGTCGTCGCGGCGGCCGCGTTCACCGTCACGGCCGAGGCCATGATCGTCGGCAAGCGCTTCGGGCTTGATCCGGCGATCATGACGGAGGTGCTCAGCGTCTCGACGGGACGCAGCTTTCACTCGGCCATGACCTTCCCCGAGCACGTGCTGACGCGGCGGTTCGCGTCGGGGTTCACGCTCGGGCTGCTCGCGAAGGACGTTGGCATCGCCGGCGATCTCGGCGCGGCGCTCGAGGCGAAGACGCCCGTCATCGACCTCGTGCGCAGGCTCTGGGCCGAGGGCCGCGACGACATCGGCCCGGCGGAGGACAACTCTGCCATCGTCAAGCGTTGGGAGCGCATGAACGGCATCGTGCTCGAGCCCGAGCCGAAGAAGTAGACGAGCCGAAGAGCTGGAAGGGCCGAAAGAGCCCGCGGAAAGGCAAGCAGGCGGCCCGGAAGGGCCGGGTCGCGGCGGCAGGCCGCCGGCGACGTAGACACCGGCCTCGGGGGGGGGCGTAACGATGGCGACAAGAACGATGACGGGGGCCCTCGACGACGCAGCGGGCGAGAGCCGCAAGCTGCGTCGGATCGTCATCGGCACGTCCGCCGGCACCGTGTTCGAGGCCTACGACTTCATCCTATACGGTTCCCTGGCGCCGCTGATCGCGCGCCAGTTCTTCTCGGGCGTCAACGAGACCGCCGCCTTCATCTTCGCGCTGCTGACGTTCGCGGCCGGGTTCGCCGTGCGCCCGTTCGGGGCGCTCGTGTTCGGGTCTTTCGGGGATCGGCGCGGCCGCAAGAAGGCCTTCCTCATCACGATCACGCTCATGGGGCTTTCGACGTTCGCGATCGGCCTGCTGCCGACCTATGCCTCGGTCGGCCTGCTCGCACCCGTGCTGCTCATCGCGCTGCGCATGGTGCAGGGGCTCGCGTTCGGCGGCGAGTACGGTGGCGCGGTCGTCTATACGGCCGAGCATGCCCCGGGCGGTCGGCGCGGCCTCTACGTGGGCTGGATCCAGACGGCGGCCGGCTTCGCCGTGTTTCTCTCGTTCCTCGTGATCTTTCTGATTCGCACGGCGCTCGGGGAGTCGAGGTTCGACGCCTGGGGTTGGCGCGTGCCGTTCCTGATCTCGCTCGGGCTGCTCGTGATCTCGCTGTGGATCAGGCTCACCCTCGAGGAGTCGCCGCTGTTCCGGCGCATGATCGAGGAGGGGCGGCATTCGAAGGCGCCGCTGCGCGAAGCGTTCCTCGAGTGGGGCAACCTCAAGAAGGTGCTCGCCGTGCTGTTCGGTCTCATGACCCTTCAGGGCGTCTCGTTCTACACGGCGCACTTCTACTCGCAGTATTTCCTCATCCAGATTCTCAAGGTCGACGGCGCGACCGTGACCTTCATCATGATGATCGTGACCGCGGTCAGCTGTCTGATGTACGTCCTCTTCAGCTGGCTTTCGGATCGGATTGGACGCAAGACGGTAATCCTCACCGGCGCGATTCTCTCGACCGCGACGATGTTCCCGCTCTTTCACGCGCTGACGGCCGCTGCGAACCCGGCCGTGGCCGCGGCCCAGCGGGCCGCACCGGTCACGGTGGTGGCCGATCCGAAAGGCTGCGACGTGCAGTTCGATCCGGTCGGCCAGGCGAGCTTCGTCTCCTCCTGTGACATCGCCAAAAGCACGCTTGCCGGGCTCGGCATCAATTATGGGAACGAGTCCGCCGCGCCCGGTGCGCTGACCCGCGTACGCATCGGCGGGCGCGAGGTCGAAAGCGTCGAGGGCCGTGGTCTCGGCGAAGCGGATCTCACCGCCGCCCGCTCCGCGTTCCAGGCGCGCCTGAGCGGTGCGCTCGAGGCCGCGGGCTACCCGCTCGGCGCCGACCCGGCACGCGTCAACGTCCCGCTCGTGACCCTGCTCGTGCTGCTCATGGTCACCTTCGCGGTGATGATCTACGCGCCGATGGCCGCCATGGCCATCGAGGTCTTCCCGACGCGCATCCGCTACTCGGCGCTCTCGCTTCCGTATCACATCGGCTCGGGCTGGTTCGGCGGGTTTCTGCCGGCGATCGCGTTCGCCATGGTTGCCGGGACGGGCAACATCTATTTCGGCGTCTGGTATCCGCTCGTGATCTGTGCGATCGGTGTCGTAGTGCTGGCGTTCTGCCTGCCGGAGACCAAGGGGCGCGACATCAGTCGGATCTGAATCGGCGGTAAGTCGCGCCAACGGAGAGGTCGGCTGCCCGGCTCAGCCGCCTGTCGCACTGCGCGACCGGCGCGCTCGAACCTTGCGGCGCGAGACGGCCGCCGGCTCCTGCTCGAGCACCGGCTTGAGACAACGCCCCGTGTGCGAGCGCGAGTCCTCGGCGATGGCCTCCGGCGTCCCGCAGGCGATGACCTCGCCGCCGCCCGCCCCGCCTTCGGGACCTAAGTCGACGATCCAATCGGCCGTTTTGATGACCTCGAGGTTGTGCTCGATGATCACGATGGTGTTGCCCTGGTCGCGCAGCTGGTAGAGCACCTCGAGCAGCTGCGCGATGTCCTGGAAGTGCAGGCCCGTGGTCGGCTCGTCGAGCACGTAGAGCGTCGAGCCCGTGCTGCGCTTCGAAAGCTCCTTCGCGAGCTTGATGCGCTGGGCCTCGCCGCCGGAAAGCGTCGTCGCATTCTGGCCGATCTTGACGTAGGAAAGGCCCACGGCCATGAGGGTCTCGAGCTTGGTCGCGATCTGCGGCACATTGCGGAAGAACGCGAGCGCGTCCTCGACAGTGAGCTCCAGCACCTCGTAAATGTTCTTGCCCTTGTAGCGGATGTCGAGCGTCTCGCGGTTATAGCGCTGCCCATGACAGGTATCGCAGGCGACGTAGATGTCCGGCAGGAAATGCATCTCGACCTTGATGAGGCCGTCGCCCTGGCACGCCTCGCACCGCCCGCCCTTGACGTTGAAGCTGAAGCGCCCGGGCGCGTAGCCGCGCGAGCGAGCCTCCTGCGTCGCGGCGAAGAGCTCGCGGATCGGCGTGAAGAGCCCGGTGTAGGTCGCGGGATTGGAGCGCGGCGTGCGCCCGATGGGACTCTGGCTGATGTCGATGACTCGGTCGAGCTGCTCGAGCCCTTCGATGGCGTCGAACGGTGCCGGATCGTAGGACGCCTTGTTGACGTGCTCGGCAGCCGCGCGAAACAGCGTGTCGTTGATCAGGGTGCTCTTGCCGGAGCCCGAAACGCCCGTGACGCACGTCATGAGCCCGAGCGGGAGCTCGACGTCGATGCCCTTGAGGTTGTTGCCGCGTGCGCCCTTGATTGCGATCACGGTCTGCGGATCGAACTCGAGCCGGGTGGACGGGAGCGGAATCGTGCGCCGGCCCGAGAGATACTGGCCCGTCAGCGAAGCTAAGTTCGCGCGGATCTCGTCGGGCGTGCCCTGCGCGACGATCTGCCCGCCGTGAATGCCGGCCCCGGGGCCCAAGTCAACGACGTAGTCGGCCGCGAGGATGGATTCGCGGTCGTGCTCGACCATCAGCACGGTGTTGCCGAGGTCGCGCAGATTCACGAGCGTCTCGAGCAGGCGCTGGTGGTCGCGCTGGTGCAGGCCGATCGAGGGCTCGTCGAGGATGTACATGACGCCGACGAGTCCCGAGCCGATCTGGCTCGCGAGGCGGATGCGCTGCGCCTCGCCGCCCGAGAGCGTGTCGGCGCTGCGGTCGAGCGTCAGGTAGCCGAGCCCTACGTCGACGAGGAAGCGCAGGCGGTTGTTGATTTCGGAGACTATTTTATCGGCAATCTCGCCGCGCCAGCCCAAGAGCTCGAGATTCGCGAAGAACTCGAGCGCGGCGCCGACGCCGAGCGCGCTGATCTCCGGCAACGTGCGTTCGTCGAGGAACACGTTGCGGGCGGCGGCCGTCAGCCGCGTTCCGCCGCAGGCCGAGCACTGCTGCACGCTCTGATATTTTCCGAGCTCCTCGCGCACGGCATTCGACTCCGTCTCGCGGTAACGCCGCTCCATGTTCGGGACGATGCCTTCGAAGGCATGTACCCAGTGATTCTCGTGGCCGCGCGCGTCCACGTGCCGGAAGCGGATACGCTCTTCGCCGCTGCCGTAGAGCAGGACGTTGCGCACGGACTGCGGCAGCTCGTCGAACGGCTGCTCGATGTCGAACGAGTAGTGCTCGGCCAGCGACTGGATGACCTGAAAATAGTACGGGTTTCGACGATCCCAACCGCGGATCGCGCCGCCCGCGAGCGAGAGGTGGGTGTGGCGCACGATGCGCTGCGGGTCGAAGAAGCGGCGCACGCCGAGGCCGTCGCACTCGGGGCAGGCGCCGAGCGGGTTGTTGAACGAGAACAGCCGCGGCTCGAGCGCGGCGATGCTGTAGCCGCACTCGGGGCAGGCGAATTTGTCCGAGAACACGAGCGTCTCGGCGTCCTCGTCGTCCATGAACACGACGTGTGCGACGCCGTCGCCGAGCGCGAGCGCCGTCTCGAACGACTCGGCGAGCCGCTGCTCGAGCTCGGGCCTGACCTTGATCCGGTCCACGACGGCCTCGATCTCGTGCTTGCGCTTGCGATCGAGCTTCGGTGCGGCGTCGAGATCGTAGACCCGGCCGTCGATGCGGGCGCGCACGAAGCCCTGGCCCTGCAGCCTTTTCAGTGCCTCCTCGTGCTCGCCCTTGCGGGCACTGACGACGGGCGCGAGCAGCATGACGCGCGTTCCGGCCGGCAGCGCGAGCACCTGGTCCACCATCTGCGAGACGCTCTGCGCCTTCAGCGGCCGGCCGTGCGTGGGACAGCGCGGCTCGCCGGCGCGGGCGAAGAGCAGGCGCAGGTAGTCGTAGATCTCGGTGACCGTGCCGACCGTCGAGCGGGGGTTGTGCGACGTGGACTTCTGCTCGATGGAGATCGCGGGCGAGAGGCCCTCGATGTGGTCGACGTCCGGCTTCTCCATGATCGCGAGGAACTGGCGCGCATATGCCGAGAGCGACTCGACGTAGCGGCGCTGGCCCTCGGCGTAGAGCGTATCGAACGCGAGCGACGATTTGCCCGAGCCCGAGAGGCCCGTGAAGACGATGAGCCGGTCTCGGGGCAGGTCGAGATCGACGTTCTTGAGATTGTGCGTGCGCGCGCCGCGGATCTGGATTTGATGGGTAGACATCGGGAGGCGGTGTGCCGAATGCAAACGGATACTATACCTCGGGCGGGAAGCGCGGCCGGTAGTCCTGCCGCGCCGGGGCCCGGGCCGGGCCGGGGGACCGCGGCGGACCGCGGCGGACCGCCGGTTCTATCGACCTCGGCGGGCAGCGGCCGGATCTTGGCTAACGGCCATCTCCCGCCTGCTACATGAACGGGCTCCGGCGTTGGCGGGATCGTAAGCGCGGGGGATGGGCGCTTACGAAGCGTACACCGGCGTACTCGCAACGGTCGCGACACCGCCCTTGCGCCGAGGCCTCCGGCGCCCGGCCAAGGCATCCGAGCCGCGGCCTCCGCCTCCGCTGTCATTCCGTTATTGCGGCACGGGGCCGGAAACTCAAGTGCTCCGACCGGTTCGGCCGGCGTACAATCCCTCGCAGTATTGGCAACGAGGGGCTCCGGCGCGGGCCCCCACGAGCAGGAGCATCCATGGCGAGGGGCATCAACAAGGTCATTCTCATCGGGCACTTGGGCGCGGATCCGGAAACCCGCTACATGCCGAGCGGCAGCGCCGTCACGAACCTGCGGCTCGCGACGACGGAGCAGTGGAAGGACCGGGAATCGGGCGAGCAGCAGGAGCGTACGGAGTGGCACAACGTAGCCATGTTCGGCCGCCTCGCCGAGATCGCCGCCGAGTACCTTCGCAAGGGCTCGCAGGTATACGTCGAAGGCCGGCTCCGGACCCGCAAGTGGCAGGACCGGGACGGCAACGATCGTTGGACGACCGAGATCGTCGCGAACGAGATGCAGATGCTGGGCGGCCGCCCGGGATCGGGGGCGCCCGCGAGCCGTGAGCCGCGCGAGGCGCGGGAGTCGCCCGAGCCGCAGGGCGCGGCGGCGCCCGTCGAGGATTTCGACGACGACATTCCGTTCTAGCGCTAAAAAGGGGTCAGAGCCCTTTTTCGCCCGCGCAGAGGGGCTCCCGGCCCACGAGCGGGCCGGCGAAAAAGGGCTCTGACCCCTTTTTCTGCCCGCGGTGGCGCCGGGCGCCCGGCTGCCTTAGTCTTGCGGTTTTGGACGACGGGTCCGCCGTGCCGCAGCGCTTTTACATCCAGACTTTCGGCTGCCAGATGAACGAGTACGATTCGGCCAAGATGGCCGACGTGCTGGCGGGTACCTTCGGGGCGACGCCGGCCGCCGCGCCCGACGAGGCCGATATCCTGCTGTTGAACACCTGCTCGGTCCGGGAGAAGGCGGCCGAGAAGGTGTTTTCGCTGCTCGGCCGCTGGCGCGAGCTCAAGGACGAGCGCCCGGGCACGATCATCGGCGTCGGCGGCTGCGTGGCGAGCCAGGAGGGCGCAGCGATCCTTAAGCGCGCCCCGTTCGTCGACGTCGTGTTCGGGCCGCAGACCCTGCACCGGCTGCCCGAGCTCATCGCGGCCGTCCGCGGCGGGCGCCCCGGCGTCGTCGACGTGAGCTTCCCCGAGATCGAGAAGTTCGACCGGCTCCCCGAGCCGGCCTCGGCCGGCTGCACGGCGTTCCTCTCGGTCATGGAGGGTTGCAGCAAGTACTGCACGTTCTGTGTCGTCCCCTATACTCGAGGCGAGGAAATCAGCCGGCCGCTCGACGACGTCGTCACCGAGGCCTACCGGCTCGCCGAGCTCGGCGTCAAGGAGATCAACCTGCTCGGCCAGAACGTCAACGCCTATCGAGGGGCGACGCACGACGGCGGCACGGCCGATCTCGGCACGCTGATCCACTACGTCGCGGCCATCGACGGCGTCGAGCGCATCCGCTTCACGACCTCCCATCCCGTCGAGTTCACGGATTCCCTCGTCGAGGCCTACGTCCAAGTCCAAAAGTTGGCCGGATTTCTGCATCTCCCCGTGCAAAGCGGTTCGGACCGTATCTTGGCGCTCATGAAGCGAGGACACACGGCAGCGCAGTACATAGCGAAGATGGACAGGCTCAAGGAGGCGCGGCCGGGAATTTCGATCTCGTCCGACTTCATCGTCGGCTTCCCGGGGGAGACCGAGCAGGATTTCGAGGCGACGCTCGAGTTGATCCGCCGAGTCGGGTTCGACCAGTCGTTCAGCTTCATCTACAGCCCGCGGCCGGGCACGCCCGCGGCGGCCCTCGAGGGCCAGCTGCCGCGCGAGCTCGCGCAGGGCCGCCTCGAGCGGCTCCAGGCGCTCGTCAACGAGCAGGCCGCCGCGATCAGCCGGAGCATGGTCGGGACGGTGCAGCGCGTGCTCGTCGAGCGCGTCTCGCGGAGGTCGGCGCGCGAGGTTGCCGGCCGCACGGAGAACAATCGCTGGGTCAACTTCATCGGCGGCCCCGGCCTCGTCGGCCGGTTCATGGACGTGCAGATCACGGAAGCGATGCCGAACTCGCTCCGAGGGCGCGTGCTCGGGAGCACGGCGCGACAGTCCGTTGCCTGAGACAGCCGCGGCCGAGAATCGGGTCGACCTGCTGCTCGTCCCGGATGACCACCAGCGCCTCGCGAACCTCTGCGGGCAGCTGGACGAGCATCTGCGCATGATCGAGCAGCGCCTCGGCGTTCGCATCGGCAACCGCGGCAACCGCTTCGAGCTTGCGGGGCCGGCGTCCTCTGTCGACGTCGCCCGCAAGGTGCTCGAGGATCTGTTCGCGGCGACCGAAACCGAGACCCTGGATCCCGAGCGCATCCATCTGGCCCTCATCGAGCATGTTCAGCCGGGCGGCAAGACGGGCACGGACGAGCTCGTGATTCACACGAGGCGCCGGGACGTGCGCGCCCGCGGCGCGAACCAGGCGGCCTATGCGAAGTCGATGCGCGAGAGCGACCTGACTTTCGGCATCGGCCCGGCGGGCACGGGCAAGACCTACATGGCCGTGGCCGCGGCCGTCGAGGCGCTGACGGGGGACGTCGTTCGACGCATCGTGCTCGTCCGGCCGGCCGTCGAGGCCGGCGAGCGGCTCGGCTTCCTGCCGGGGGATATGTCGCAGAAGGTGGACCCCTACCTGCGCCCGATGTACGACGCGCTGTACGAGCTGCTCGGCTTCGATCGCGTCGGCCGGCTCATCGAGCGGCACGTCATCGAGATCGCGCCGCTCGCGTTCATGCGCGGCCGCACGCTCAACGAGTCCTTCGTGATTCTCGACGAGGCCCAGAACACGACCGTCGAGCAGATGAAGATGTTCCTGACACGCATCGGCTTCGGGACCCGCGCCGTCGTCACGGGCGACGTGACGCAGACCGATCTGCCGCGGGGCCGCGAGTCCGGGCTCAAGCACGCCTCGCGCGTGCTGCGGGACGTGCCGGGTATCGCGTTCGTCGATTTCGGGCCGAAGGACGTCGTGCGCCATCCGCTCGTGCAGAGCATCGTCGCGGCCTATGCGCGCGATGAGGAGCGCGCGCGAGGGAGCGACGAGTGACGGCGGGACGGACCGGGACCGCCGCGCGGGCGGGCGCTCGCCGGCCGCGCCGATCCGCGCTCGTGGTCAGCGTCCAGGCCGCTTCGGCGCGGGCTTCGCGCCCGGCGGCGCCCGCGATCAAGCGCTGGGCCGCGGCGGCGGCCCCCGACGCGGCCGGCGAGATCGCGGTCCGCATCGTCGGCGAGGCCGAATCGGCGGCGCTCAACGCCCGTTACCGCGGCCGCAACGGCCCGACCAACGTGCTCGCGTTTCCGGCCGAGTTCGCCGCGGGACCGGCCCCCGCCGGCGAGCTTTTGCCGCTCGGGGACCTCGTGATTTGCGCGCCCGTCGTCGCCCGCGAGGCCGAGGAGCAGGGCAAGTCGCTCGAGGCGCACTGGGCGCACATCGTCGTGCACGGCACGCTGCACCTCCAGGGCTACGACCACGAGGAGGACGACGACGCCCGCCGCATGGAAGCGCGGGAGCGCGAGATTCTCGCGGGCCTCGGCTTCGAGGATCCCTATTTGCTGGAGGGCCAGTGACTTGCGCGCCCCGAGCCGCGGCCGCAAGATAAGCGCATAAAGCCGCCCATATGGCCGACGACACCTCTTCAAGCAACGGATCGCCCGGCATCACCGGGTGGTGGTCCCGCCTGTTCCAGAGCCGCGGTGAGGAGATCAGGGGGCGCGACGAGATTCTCGCCTTCCTCGCCGAATGCCGGCGCAGCGAGCTGCTCGGGCAGGACGAGTTCGCGATGCTGCAGGGCGTGCTCGAGGTGTCCCTGACGCACGTTCGGGACATCATGATTCCGCGCTCGCACATGGTCGTGCTGCCTAAGGACGAGCCGCCGGAGCAGTTGCTGAAGACCATCGTCGAATCGGGGCACTCGCGCTTTCCGGTCATCGGCGAGGATCGCGACGAGGTCGTCGGGATTCTGCTCGCCAAGGACCTGCTCAAGCATTTCGCCGAAGGCCGGCGCACGTTCGACATCGACGGCCTGCTGCGGCCGGCGGTGTTCATCCCGGAGAGCAAGCGCCTCAACACCCTGCTGACCGAGTTCCGCGAGAGCCACAACCACATGGCGATCGTGGTAGACGAGTACGGTGGGGTGTCCGGGCTCGCGACGATCGAAGACGTCCTCGAGCAGATCGTCGGGGACATCGACGACGAGCACGATCCCGAAGAAGCGGCCTACATCCAGGACCAGGGCGAAGGCCGCTTTCAGGTGCTCGCGCTGACGCGCATCGAGGATTTTAACGACTACTTCGATGTCGAACTCAGCGATGAAGAATACGATACGGTCGGCGGGCTCATCATGCACGAGCTCGGCCGGCTGCCCCGCAGGGGCGAGCAGCTCGAGTTCGGCGGCTTCCGCTTCCGAGTCCTGCGCGGGGACCGCCGCCGGATCCACAGCGTCGAGGTCGTCCGGGTCCCCCCGGCGGCCCAAGAGTGAGCGCCGCGCGCGTCGGTCCGCACTCGCGGGAGCTTTGCGGGCGCCCGCGATGACGGCCGTCGGCCGCGCGCGCATAGCGTTCGCGCTCGCGGCCGCTGCCGGTGCGGCCCTGCCGCTCGCCTACGCACCCTTCGGCTGGTTCTTCGTTGCCCCGCTCTCGCTCGCCGTGCTGCTCGCCCTCTGGCGCGGCGTTTCGCCGCGGCGCGCCTTCGAGATCGGTCTCGCCTACGGTCTGGCGAGCTTCGCGACGGGCTTGTATTGGATCTACATCAGCATCCACGATTTCGGCCAGGTCGACATTCCGCTCACGCTGCTGCTCACGGGCGGCCTCGTCGCGATCCTCGCATTGTTCCCCGCGCTGACGGGCTGGGTCGCCGCGCGCTGGCTCACGACGCGCGGGGCCCTCGCGTGGCTCGCGGTGCTGCCGGCGCTGTTCGTGCTGACCGAATGGGTTCGGGGCTGGATATTCACGGGTTTCGGCTGGCTCTCCATCGGGTACAGCCAGAGCGACTCCTGGCTCATGGGGCTCGCGCCCGTGACCGGCATGCATGGCTTGAGCTGGGCCGCGGCCGTCACCGGAGGCGCGCTCGTGACGCTCGTCTTCGGCTCGAACCGTGCCCGCGTCGCCGCTCTGGCCGTCGCCGCCGCCGTCTGGGGCGCGGCCTTCGGGCTCGGCCACGTCGCCTGGACGCGCCCGGCGGGCGCACCCGTCCGTGTCGCGCTCGTGCAGGGCGCAGTGCGGCAGGATCTCAAGTGGCAGCCGGACGAGCTCGAGCCGACGCTGGCTCTGTACCGCAGATTGACCGTCGAGAGCGAAGGCAGTCGGATCATCGTTCTGCCCGAAGCCGCGTTGCCCACCCTCTACGACTACATCCCGGGCTATCTGCATGCGCTCTCGACCTGGGCCAGCGACCATCGCAGCACCATACTGCTCGGCATCCTGCGCGGCACGCCCGAGGATTTTCAGAACTCCGTCGTCGCGCTGCCGAACGCCGGGGAGTTCTACCTCAAGCGCCACCTCGTGCCTTTCGGCGAATACTTTCCCGTGCCGGGCTTCGTGCGCAGCTGGCTCAGGCTCATGAGCCTGCCCTACATCGACGCCCGCCCGGGCCCTGCGAACCAGGCGCCTCTCGAGGTCGCGGGGCAGCGCGTCGGCGTCTCGATCTGCTACGAGGACGTCTTCGGCGCAGAGCAGATCCGGTACCTGCCGCAGGCCACGCTGCTCGTCAACGTCAGCAACGACGCCTGGTTCGGCAACTCGATCGCGCCGCACCAGCATCTGCAGATCGCGCAGATGCGCGCCGCCGAGGCCGGCCGCTACCTTCTGCGTTCGACCAACACGGGCGTGACGGCCGTCATCGACCCGCGCGGACGCGTCGTCTCGCGGCTTCCGCAGTTCCAGCCCGGCACGCTCGAAGAGCGCGTCACGGGCATGCAGGGCGCGACGCCCTATGCGCGCTGGGGGAACTACCCGGTCGTGATCGGAGCGTTGCTGCTGGCGCTCACCGAAAAAGGGGTCAGAGCCCTTTTTCGCCGGCTGACGAGGCATCGAGCCGCCGCCGACCCGAACGGCGAAAAAGGGCTCTGACCCCTTTTTCGGCCCTCAGCCCGCGACGACGAAATTCAGTATCCGCCCCGGCACGTACACGGCCCGCCGCAGCGTCTTGCCCTCGAGGTGCCGCTGCACGTTCGCGTCCGCCTGGGCGATGCGCACGACGGTGTCCTGATCCGCCTCGGCGGGCACGGTGACCTTGCCGCGCACCTTGCCGTTGACCTGTACGGGGATCTCGAGCGTGTCGGCGCGCAAAAGCTCGGGATCTGCTTTCGGCCAGGCCTCGTAGGCCAGCGTGCGCTCGTGGCCCAGCAGGGACCAGAGCTCCTCGGCGATGTGCGGCGCGAGCGGCGAGAGCAGCAGCACGAACGGCTCGGCGACGTCGAACGGCAGCGTTTTCCACTTGTAGGCCGCGTTCGTGAGCTCCATGAGCGCCGCGATCGCCGTATTCAGGCGCAGCCCCTCGATGTCGTCCGTCACCTTCGCGATCGTCTGGTGCAGCAGGCGGTTCTGCTCGGGGCTCGGCTCGACGCGCGCAATCTTCGAACCGAGCGCGTGGGCATCCTCGTCGACGAACAGCCGCCAGACGCGGTTCAGGAACCGATACGTGCCGTCGACGCCCGACGTGCTCCAGGGCTTCACCTGCTCGAGCGGCCCCATGAACATCTCGTAGAGGCGGAACGCGTCGGCCCCATGGCTCGTCACGATCTCGTCGGGGTTCACGACATTGCCGCGGCTCTTGCTCATTTTGTGCGCCCGCGCGTCGACGGCGATCGAAGGCTGCTCGCGCAGCACGAAGCGCTCGCCCTCCTTGGCGACGTCGGCTTCCGCGACTCGGCGCGGCGCGACCTTGATGCCCGTGCGCGTGTCGCGGCCGTCGTCGACGACCGCGGCCGAGACCAGCCGGCCTTCGTCGTCCACGTAGCTCGTGTACTCGAGCTCGCCGAGGATCATGCCCTGATGCACGAGCTTGCCGAAAGGCTCGGGCGTCGAGACGACGCCGGCGCGATACAGGACCTTGTGCCAGAACCGCGCGTAGAGCAGATGGAGCACGGCGTGCTCCTGGCCGCCGACATAGAGGTCGACGGGCATCCAGTAGCGTTCCTTGGCCGGATCGACGAGACGTTCTCGGTTATGCGGGTCGATGTAGCGCAGGTAATACCAGCACGACCCCGCCCACTGCGGCATCGTATTCGTTTCGCGCCGCGCCGCGCGTCCCGTCGAAGGATCCGTCGTGTGGATCCACTCGCGCGCGGCCGCGAGCGGCCCCTCGGGCGAGCCGCTCGGTTTGAATTCCTCGAGCTCGGGCAGCGTGACGGGCAGCGCGTCGTCGGGCACGGCCTTCGGCTTGCCGTCGATGAAGACGATTGGAAACGGCTCGCCCCAGTAGCGCTGCCGCGAGAAGAGCCAGTCGCGCAGCTTGTAGTTCACGCGCCGGCGGCCTTTGCCCTGCGTCTCGAGCCACTCGATCATGCGCCCCTTGGCTTGCTCGACGCGCAGACCGTTCAGGAATCCCGAGTTGATGATCGCCCCGTCGCCGAGCCAGGCTTCTCCGGCGAAGCCCTCGGGCGGTTCTACCGTGCGCACGACGGGCAGGCCGTGCGCTGCCGCGAACTCCCAGTCGCGCTGATCCTGCGCCGGCACGGCCATGATCGCCCCGGTGCCGTAGCCCGCGAGCACGTAATCGGCGATCCAGATCGGCAGGCGCTCGCCGTTCGCCGGATTCACGGCATAGGTGCCCGTGAATACGCCGGTCTTCTCCTTCTGCAGCTCGACGCGCTCGAGCTCGCTCTTGCGCGCGGCCTGCTCGCGGTAGGCCCGGACTTCGGCTTGCCGCTCGGCGGACGTAAGCAGCTCGACGAGCTCGTGCTCGGGAGCGAGCACCATGTACGTCGCGCCGAACAGCGTGTCGGGGCGCGTCGTAAAGACCGTGAGCGCCGCGTCGCGACCCTCCACCGCGAACTCGACCTCGGCGCCCTCGCTGCGGCCGATCCAGTTGCGCTGCATCTCCTTCGTGCTCTCCGGCCAGTCGAGCGCGTCGAGCCCCTCGAGCAGCTCGTCTGCGAACTCCGTGATCCGAAGCACCCATTGACGGAGCGGGCGGCGCATGCAGGCAAACCCGCCGACCTCGGAGCGCCCGTCGATGACTTCTTCGTTGGCGAGCGTCGTGCCGAGCTCGGGACACCACCAGACGGGCATCTCGGACTGGTACGCGAGCCCTTGCTGGAAGAGCTGCTTGAAGATCCATTGCGTCCATCGATAGTACGCGGGGTCCGTCGTGTTGACCTCGCGATCCCAGTCGAATGAGAAGCCCAGCGCCTTGAGCTGGCTGCGGAAGCGCCCGATGTTGCGCGCCGTCGTGACCTTCGGATGCGTGCCGGTTCTGACCGCATACTGCTCGGCGGGCAGGCCGAAAGCGTCCCAGCCGATGGGGTGCAGCACGTTGAAGCCGCGCATGCGCTTGTATCGCGCAACGATGTCCGAAGCCGTGTAGCCCTCTGGGTGGCCGACGTGCAGACCTTCGCCGCTGGGGTAGGGGAACATGTCGAGGACGTAGTACTTGGGTCTCGACGAATCGACCTCGTCGCCGACGCGGAACGTGCCCTGCGTCTCCCAATAGCGCTGCCATTTGGCCTCGATGTCCTTGAACGGATAGCCTGCCATGTCGTCCCTGTGAATCCTCGGCGGTGCTGTTGTCAACGATCGGAGAATGCTCGATGCTACCGCCCGCGCGGCCGCGCGGCCGGAAAAAGCCTCAAAGCAACCCGCGGATGATGTTGACAAAGCTTCGTGGAATCAAGCCGGCGGCGCTCGCCGCGCCGGCCGCAATTGCCGCCTGCGCCCTTGCGGGCTGCGGGTTTCATCTCGAGGGTGCGGGGACGCTGCCGAGGTCGATGGCGAAGACCTACATCGACGCCTCCGACCACAACTCCGAGTTCTATACCAGCCTGCGCGACGCGCTGCGGTTGCGGGGGGCCGAGGTCGTGACTGCACCGAAGGAGGCCGGCGCCGTCCTTTCGATCGTGACCGACGACACGGGACAGCGCGTGCTTTCGGTCACGGCGCAGAACGTGCCGCGCGAGTACGAGGTCTTTTACCAGGTCGGTTTCGGGCTTTCGACGGGCGGGCAGACGCTCATCGAGCCGCAGTCGCTCGTCGCGACACGGGTCTACGCCTGGAACGAGACCGAGGTGCTCGGCAAGAGCGAGGAGGAGGCGATTCTGCGCCAGGCGCTCGCCGAAGATCTCGCGCGGCGCGTCATGCGCCGGATCGAAGCGCGCGGCACGGCCACCCAGGCGCCCGGCTCGAGCGCGCCGGGCCCGAGCGCGGGCGGCGCCGGACCGCCCACGGCCGCCCCCGGCGGACAGTCCGTCCAGCCCGGCGTCCCGCCGCCTGCGCCCTGAGCGCCGAGCCCAAACCCGTGGCGCAGACCCGCCTCGCAGACCTCGACTCGGCTCGTGTCGACGCCCTGGTCGCGGCCTACGAAGCGCGCCTCGTGCGCGTCCCGCCCGGCGCTCCGATACCGGGCACGTATTGGGGCGAGCCCGAGGCGGGGCTCGTGGGCCGGCGCATCCACGTGCGCGAGGACACGCCGGTTCAGTCGCTGCTGCACGAGCTCTGCCATTACGTCTGCATGACCCCGGACCGGCGCGCCGGCCTCGAACGCGACGCCGGCGGCGACGACGCGGAGGAGTGCGCGGTCTGTTACCTGCAGATGCTTCTGGCGGACCGACTGGAGGGATACGGGGGCGAGAAATGTCTGCGCGACATGGACGACTGGGGCTACAGCTTCCGCGAGGGCTCGGCCAGGGCCTGGTTCGACGGCGACGGGCGCGAGACGCGCGTGTGGCTGCTCGGCGCGGGGCTCATCGAAGGCGATGGCGGAGTCACGTGGCGGCTGCGGCGGTGAGATGCCGGTAGCAGCCGGCAGCGGGCGGCGGCCTCGGCGCCTGTGCCTCCAGCGGTGGGCGTAGGCTTCGGCGCCCACGCGGCGGTGGCGGCAGGCGGCCTTCGCTGGAGACGCGTGCGGCCGCCGCCGAGGTCCGCGCCGGAGACGCTCGCGCGCAACCCTCAGAGCTTCGTCGGGTTCGGCGCGTCCCCGTAGACGTCCGTCGGATCGAAGACCTTCTCGCCTTCTTCGAACTCGAGCTCGATGGGTCCTTCGCCGCCGATGGGGATGCTGCGGTAAAAGCACGAGCGGTAGCCGACGTGGCAGCTCGCGCCGCCGGCGACTTCGACGCGCAGCCAGACGCAGTCCTGGTCGTCGTCGATGCGCATCTCGCGGACGCGCTGCACGAGCCCGCTCGTCGCGCCCTTGTGCCAGAGCGCCTTGCGGCTGCGGCTGAAGTAGTGGGCCTCGCCCGTGTGGATAGTGCGCTCGAAGGCTTCGGCGTTCATGTAGCCGTGCATGAGCAGCTCGCCCGTCGCGTAATCCGTGGTCACGACCGGGATCAGGCCCCGCTCGTCGAATTTGGGCGCGAGCTCGGTGCCTTCCTCGACCTGCTCGATGCTGCGGCGTGGGGCGAATGTCTGCGACATAAGGTGGGCGCGGGGTTTGCTGCGGGGGGCGCAATTATAGGCCAAGCGCGGACTTGGTATCATGTCGGCCTTTACCATGACACTGCACATCCACAACACCGCGACACGGCGCAAGGAAGCCTTCGTGCCCGGGGACCCGAACCGGATTACGATGTACGTCTGCGGGCCCACCGTCTACAACTATGCCCACATCGGCAACGCGCGGCCCGAAGTCGTCTTCGACGTGCTCGCGCGGCTGCTGCGCCGCTACGGCCCGCTCGTCTACGCCCGCAACCTGACCGACGTCGACGACAAGATCAACGCGGCCGCGCGGCGTGAGGGGGTCGAGATCGGCGCTCTCACGGCCCGCTACATCGAGGCCTTCCACGAGGACATGGCGGCGCTCGGCGTGCTGCCGCCGGACGTAGAGCCGCGCGTCACGAGTCACGTCGAGGCCATCATCGCGATGATCCGCCGCCTCGTCGAGAGCGGCCACGGCTACGAGGCAGAACGGCACGTGCTGTTCTCCGTCGGCAGCTTCGCAGGCTACGGCAGCCTCTCGCGGCGCTCGCTCGAGGACATGATCGCGGGCGCACGCGTCGAGGTCGCGCCGTACAAACGCGACGCGGGCGATTTCGTGCTCTGGAAGCCCTCCGAGCCGGGCCTCGTCGGCTGGGAAAGCCCCTGGGGCCGCGGCCGGCCGGGCTGGCACATCGAGTGCTCCGCGATGGCCGATGCGCATCTCGGCGAGACCATCGACATCCACGGCGGCGGGCTCGACCTCGTCTTTCCGCATCACGAGAACGAATCGGCGCAGAGCACCTGCGCGCACGCCGGCCGGCCTTTCGTGCGCTATTGGATGCACAACGGCCTCGTGAACATGGGCAGCGAGAAAATGTCGAAATCCGTGGGCAACATCGCGCTCGTGCGCGACCTGCTGAAGCGCGCGGACGGCGAGGTCATCCGGCTCAGCCTGCTGACGGCCCATTATCGGCAACCGCTCGAATGGAGCGATCAGCTCATGGAAGAATCGCGGCAAAAGCTCGACCGGCTCTACGGGGCGCTGCGCGATGCCGGGATCGGCGAGGCCGCCGTCCCGGCCCGAAGCCCCGGCTCCGGGGCGTCGAGGGCGCCGAGGGTGCCCGGCACGCCCGCGCCGCAGGCGCCCGATTCGCCCGGAGCGCAGCGCGGTTCCCCCGGGGGGCCGCAGCCGCCGGCCGCCGTGGTCGCCGCACTCGAGGACGATCTCAACACGCCGCAGGCCCTCGCGGAGCTCTTCGCGCTCGCACGCACGGCGAACAAGGCCGAGGACCCGGCGGAGCGGCGTGCGCAAGCGGAGGCGCTCCGCGAGGGTGCGGCGCTGCTCGGGCTGCTCGGACGCCCGCCGGCGCAGTGGTTCGCGGGCGCCTCGCGGGCCGGCGCGGGCGCCGGGATGGGCGAGGCCGAGATCGACTCACTGCTCGAGCGCAGGGAAGCCCTGCGCCGCGAGCGCAAGTTCGCCGAGGCCGACGCGATCCGCGACCGGCTCTCGGCTGCGGGCATCCTCATCGAGGATGTAGCGGGCGGCTCGCGTTGGCGGAGGACGCATTGAGCGCGGCCGCCGTGCGGGAGCCGGGACGCTCGCGCCGCGGTGGCGCGCTGCAGCGCGCGGCCGCAATGCTGCGCCGCGCGTCGGCACTGCTGCGCCGCGCCGCGACCGGCGCGCTCGTCGGCGGCGTGCGGCTGTATCAGCTTTGCCTTTCGCCGTGGCTCGCGGGCCGCTGCCGCCATCTTCCGACCTGCAGCGCCTATGCAATAGAGGCGCTGGAGCGCCATGGGCCGCTGTCGGGCAGCTGGCTCGCGCTCAAGCGCATCGGGCGCTGTCATCCGTGGGGCACATGGGGTTACGATCCCGTGCCGGAACGCGCCGCGCGCTCGCGCGGCCAGGGAGAAAGGGCTTCATGAGTCTCGACGCCGCCTTGCTCGACATCCTGTGCTGCCCCGTTACGCGCCTGCCGCTCGAACGGCTGTCCGGCACGCGGCTCGAGCGCCTCAACACGCTCGCCGCGGACGGGCGCCTCAAGAACCGGGGCGGCCAAGCCGTCGCCGCGCACATCGAGGAGGCCCTCGTGACCCGCGACGGCAAGCTCGCCTATCCCGTCCGCGATGGGATTCCCGTGCTGCTCGAGGACGAGGGCATCGAGCTCGTCCAGCTCGGCGACTGAGCGCGGGTTTCCGGCGCGTCTTGAAACTCCCCCAGCGGCAACTGCTGAAGCACTTGCGGGAGGGGCTCGCGACCGCGTACCTCATCGCCGGCGACGAGCCGCTGCTGCTCGGCGAGGCGCTCGAGGCCGTTCGCACCGAGGCCCGGCGCCAAGGCTTCGAGGAGCGCGAGCTGCACGTCGTCGACCGCAGCTTCAAGTGGGACGAGCTCGAAGGCGAGGCGGACAACTTGTCGCTGTTCGCGACGCGCAGAATCGTGGAGCTCAGGCTCGCGGCGCCGCGGCCCGGCGACGCCGGTGCCAAGGCCCTGCGCCGACTTTTGGCGCGGCCCGATCCCGACCGGGTGCTGCTCGTCGGGGCCGGCGGCCGGCTCGATGCCTCGACGGCCAAGTCGGCGTGGGTCAAGGCCTTCGAAGAGACCGGCGCCGTGGTCGAGGTCTGGCCCGTGGACCGCACGGAGCTGCCCCGCTGGATCGCGGAGCGCGCGCGCGAGCAGCGGCTCACGTTCACGCGCGGCGCGGCGGAGGCTCTGGCCGAGCGCGTCGAGGGCAATCTGCTGGCGGCCGATCAGGAGCTCCGGAAGCTCGCGCTGACCGCGGCGGGGCGCGATATCGACGAGGCGACCGTCCTCGATGCCGTCGCCAACAGCGCACGCTTCGACGTGTTCCTGCTCACGGACGCCGTGCTCGGGGGCGACGCCCCGCGTGCCCTGCGCGTGCTCGCAGGGCTCAGGGGGGAGGGCGTGCAGCCGGTTCTGGTATCCTGGGCCCTCGCAAGGGAGCTCTGCCTGCTCGCGCGGCTGAAGTTCGCGCTCGCGGGCGGAGAGAAGATCGAGGCCGCTTTCGCCCGCAACGGAGTCTGGCGACGCCGCCAGCCGCTCGTCGCGAAGGCGCTCAAGCGGTATGAGTGGGAACGGCTGAAGGGACTGTTGAAGCAAGCCGTCAACGTCGACGCCCTGGTCAAGGGCGGGCTCGGGGCGAGGCCGTGGGACGGCCTCGGCGCCCTCGTCGCGGCCATGCTCGAGGGCCCCGCGCGTTCGCGGCCCCCCGCGGGTTCGCGGCCCGGCGCCGCCGGGGGCGGCGGCTGACCCTCGCGTGATGCAGATCATCGGTATCCTCGGCGGCACGTTCGATCCGATCCACTACGGCCATTTGCGCACGGGGTTCGAGCTGCTCGAGCGGCTCCGGCTCACGGAGGTGCGCTTCATCCCGTGCGCGAATCCGCCCCATCGGCCGGCACCCGCGACCCCGGGCCGCCTCAGGTTACGCATGTTGCGCGCGGCCATCCGCGACGAATCCCGCTTCGTCGCCGATGCCCGAGAGCTCGAGCGGCCCGGGCCTTCGTACACGGTGGACACGCTCGAGAGCCTGCGCGCCGATCTGCCCGGCAGCGCCTTGTGTCTGCTGCTCGGCATGGACGCTTTCCTGGGCCTGCCGAGCTGGCACCGGTGGGAGCGGCTGCTCGAGCTCGGGCACGTCGTGGTCGCGCACCGGCCCGGCTGGCAGGTGCCCGAGACGGGCGTGCTCGGCGAGCTCATCCGGGCGCGGCGTACGGCGCGGCCCGAGGACCTCGCGGGCGGGGCCGGGCGCATCCATGTCGAGCCCGTGACGCAGCTCGAGATTTCTTCGACGGAGCTCCGTGCCGGCGTGCGTGCCGGGATGGACCCGCGATACCTCGTGCCGGACGCCGTCCGGCGCATCATCCTCGATACGGAGTGTTATGCCGAAAAGACCTCAGAACGCGCCAACGCGTAACGGGCTCGCGCAACTCGTCGTCGATGCCCTCGACGACATGAAGGCCGAGCGGATCGTGAGCCTCGACGTCACGCATCTGACGCCCATCACGGACACGATGATCGTCGCGAGCGGCCGCTCGGACCGCCACGTTCGATCCATCGCGGACCGCATCATCGAGCGCTGCAAGGAGGAAGGGTACAAGCCGCTCGGCGTGGAGGGGCAGGAGGCCGGCGAGTGGGTGCTCGTCGATCTTTCCGATGTCATCGTCCACGTCATGCTTCCCCGGGTTCGCGATTTCTACAACATCGAGAGGCTTTGGGACTTCTCGGCGCAGGACGAGGCGGCCGGCGTGTGACGCCCGGCGGGGCCGGCGTTTGACGCCCTGCCGGGCCGCCGCCGGAGACTGACGTGCGGCTCGTGCTCGTCGCGGCCGCCAACAGGCAGCCGGCGTGGGTGACCGAGGGCTACGCCGAGTACGCGAGGCGCCTCAAGGGCAGCTGCACGCTCGAGCTCCGGGAAGTCCCGCTCGCGCGCCGGACCGCTTCCTCTCAGCCGGCCCAGGCGGCCGTCCAGCGCGAGGGTGAGCGGCTGCTCGCGGCCGTGCCGACCGGGGCCCGCGTCGTCGCGCTCGACGAGCACGGCAAGGAATGGGATACGGCGGGGCTCGCGGGCCGGCTCGAGGCGTGGCTCCTCGTGGGCGCGCCGGTCTGCCTGCTTCTGGGCGGCCCGGACGGCCTTTCCGCGGCCTGCCTCGAGCGCGCCGACGAGCGCTGGAGCCTGTCACGCCTGACGCTGCCGCACGGCCTCGCCCGTGTTCTCGCCGCCGAGGCGCTGTACCGGGCCTGGAGCGTGCTGGAGCGTCACCCGTACCACCGACCGTAACCCGAAAAAGGGCTCTGACCCCTTTTTCGGGCGCCCCCTAGGCGAGAGTCGGACGAGGCCTTATAGTCGTTTGAATGCGCAGGAATTTCGTATATCTCGCATCGGCTTCGCCGCGGCGCGGCCAATTGCTCGAGCAGCTCGGCGTCCCGTTCGAGGCCTGCCCGGCTGCCGTGGACGAGGACGTGCTGCCCGGCGAAGCGCCGGCCGAGTACGTCCTGCGTCTCGCCGCGGCCAAGGCGGAGGCCGCCCGCGCGCGTCTGCCTGCCGGGGCCGAAGGGGCCGTGCTGGCCGCCGATACGGCCGTCGTCATCGACGGGGAGGTCCTCGGCAAGCCGGGCGGCGAGGCCGAAGCGCTCGAGATGCTCGAACGGCTCTCGGGCCGCAAGCATGCGGTCTACACGGGGGTCGCGCTGCGCGCGGGCGGCTCGTTCGACCGCGCGCTCGCCGCGAGCGAGGTGACCCTTCGCGCCACGACGGCGGACGAGCGCCGCGCCTACTGCGCGACGGGCGAGCCCTACGACAAGGCCGGCGGCTACGGCATTCAGGGCTACGGGGCCGCCTTCGTCGCCCACATCTCGGGCAGCTACTCGGCCGTCATGGGGCTGCCGCTTTTCGAGACGGCTTCGCTTCTCGAGCGCATCGGCCTGCCGGCCTGGCTGCACGGCGCCCGGAACCACGCGTGACCGCCGAGATCCTCATCAACGCGACTCCGCGTGAGGCGCGCGCCGCGCTCGTCGAGAACGGCGTGCTCCAGGAAGTGCTCATCGAGCGCGCGAGCCGGCGCGGCCTCATCAGCAATATCTACCGCGGCCGCGTCTCGCGCGTGCTGCCCGGCATGCAGGCCGCCTTCGTGGACCTCGGGCTCGAGCGCACGGCCTTCCTGCACGCCTCCGACATCGTGCGCAATTCCACCGAGGAGGTGCCCGACCGCATCGGCGAGCCCAACATCCGCGACGTCGTCAACGAAGGGGACCAGCTGCTCGTTCAGGTGCTGAAGGACCCCCTCGGCACGAAAGGTGCAAGGCTTACGACCCACATCACGATCCCGTCGCGCTACCTCGTCATGTTGCCGACCGGCAGCGGTATCGGCGTCTCGGCGCGCATCGAGGACGAGGAGGAACGCAATCGTCTGCGGGCGCTCATGGACTCCATCGTCTCGCCGCCGACCCGGGCCGGATATATCGTGCGCACGGCGGCCGAAGGGGCCTCGCTCGAGGCGCTCCGGGCCGATATGCTGTTCCTGCAGAAGCTCTGGGAAGCCATCGAGGAGACGGCCGCGACGGCGGACGCGGGCCAGCTCGTCTACGAGGATCTGCCGCTGCCGTTGCGGGTGCTCCGGGACCTGCTCGGGCCCGAAATTGCCCGGGTCCGCGTCGATTCCGAGCGTGAGTACGCCCGCATGCGCGATTTCGTGAGCCGCTTCATGCCGCATATGTCGGCCAAGATCGAGCTCTATGCCGAGCCGCGGCCGCTGTTCGATCTGTACGGCATCGAGGACGAGATCGACCGGGCGCTGAAGCGCAAGGTCGCCCTGAAGTCGGGCGGGTACCTTATTTTCGACCAGACCGAGGCCATGACGACGATCGACGTGAACACGGGCGGGTACGTCGGCCACCGCAATCTCGAGGAGACGATCTTCCGCACGAACCTCGAGGCCGCAGTCGCGATCGCGCGACAATTGCGGCTGCGCAACCTCGGCGGCATCATCATTATCGATTTCATCGACATGACCGAGGAGGAGCATAGGAACCAGGTGCTGCAGGCGCTGACGGGCCGGCTGGCCGGCGATCACGCCAAGACGCAGATCATGAACGTCTCCCCGCTCGGTCTCGTCGAGATGACGCGCAAGCGCACGCGCGAGAGCCTGGAGCACGTGCTGTGCCAGGCATGCCCGAGCTGCGAGGGGCGCGGTTTTGTCAAGACGCCGGAAACGGTCTGCTCCGAGATTTTCCGTGAGATCGTGCGTCAGCACCGGCAGTTCGACTTTCAGGAACTGCTGATCCTTGCAAAACCCGACGTCATAGAGAGGCTGCTGGATGAGGAATCCGCGAGCGTCGCGGAGCTCGAAGAGATCACGGGAAAGCAGATCAGGCTCCAGAGCGAGACGCTGTATGCGCCGGACCAGTTCGAACGTCGTGCTGATGTGAAGACGGGCACGCTTCTCAAGAGAACGCTGCGCGCGCTCCTCGCGGGCGTCGCCGCGCTCGTGATCCTGCTCGGCATCGCGCTCGGGGGGTTCCGCCTCGTCGTGGCCGAGCTGCCGAGCTACCAGGCCCAGCTCAAGGCTTGGGTGGATGCCTCCCTCGGGCTCCGCCTCGACTTCGACAAGATGGACGCGCGCTTCGGTCTGCGCGGGCCCGAGCTCACGTTCCGCGACGTATCGGTCACGGCTCAGGCAGCCTCCCAGCCCTTCCTCGTCTCGGACCGCGCGAGCGTCGTCATCGACCTGTGGACGGCGCTCGCCGAACGCCGCCTGCGTATCAGCCGGCTCGCTTTCGACGGCACGCGGCTGACGCTGATCCGGGAGGCCGACGGCACGGCGCACCTGCTCGGCGGTCCGGACTCGAGCGAGGCGCACCTCGATCTCGCCCTCGTCGTGCCGCCCGGCGTCGAGGTCGGCGTCAACGACAGCATCGTGGTCTACGTGGACCGCGGCAGGAACGTGGCCTGGACCTTCCACGGCGTCGACGCTTCGCTGACGCGCGGGAACGATCTGCTGCAGCTGCGCATGAGCGCCGAGCCGCCGCCGCAGCTCGGCCAGCGCTTCGAGATCTCGGCGCAGGCGGAGTTTCATACCGTCGCGGATCTCGGCAACAACTGGCGCCTGTTCGGAGACCTGCGCGGCGTTGCGCTCGGCGTGCTCGGCAAGGCCCTGCCGAGCTCGGTCGCGCTGCCCGCGCGCGGGCGCGGCGACCTCGGCGTCTGGCTCGATTGGCGCGACGGCACGCTCGGCCGCGCCATGGTCCAGAGTTCCCTGGACGGCGTGGACTGGTCCGCGGGGCCGGCCGGCGCGGGCGGCGACGACGGCTACCGGCACGCGGCGTTCTCCGCCGAGTGGCTGCGCAATGCGGACGGCTGGCGCCTGATGCTCAACGACATCGATATCGAGCGCGCGGGCCGAACGTGGCCCAAGGGCGCGGACGCCGTCATCGATCTCGCCCGCAGTCCGAGCGGTATCGCGCGCGTGAAGCTTCACGGGGATTTCGTGCGCCTCGAGGACCTCGATCCGCTCGTACGCGCGCTCGGCGACGATCCGCTCGCGAAACGCTGGCTCGAGCTCGATCCGCGCGGGGAGCTCTCGCACGTCGATTTCGCGCTCGCGCGCGCCGGGCAGGGTTGGGATTACTCGGTGTCGGGCGGCTTCGAGGGCCTCGGCGTCGCGGCCGCAGGCGACTGGCCGGGCTTCGACGGGCTCTCGGGCCAGCTGCGCGCGGATTCGGACAGCGGCCGCGTGAGCATCGACGCGCGCGCGGCGGGTCTCGACTATCGGCGCCTGTTCCGTCAGAAGCTCGATCTCGGCCGCGTCTCCGGCACCGTGATCTGGCGCAAGGGCTACGACGGCATCCGCATAGTCAGCGACGATCTCGAGGTGGACAATGCCGACGCGCGCACGAGCTCGAACCTCGAGCTCACGCTGCCCGCCGGCGGCGGCTCGCCCGTGCTCGACATGCAGACGCACATCGGCCCGTTTGCGGTCGTGGCCGCCAAGCGCTACCTGCCCGTTCACGCGATGCCGGCCGGCGTCGTCCACTGGCTCGACCGCAGCCTGCAGGGAGGGCGCGCGAGCTCGGCAGAGATGAGCTTCGTCGGGCCGCTCGCGGCGTTCCCGTTCGACGGCGGCCAAGGCCGGTTCAGCGCCGAGGCCAAGGTCACGGGTGCTGCGCTCGAGTACGTGCAGGGCTGGCCCCGCGCCCTCGACCTCGACGGCCAGGTCGACTTCGTCAACGCGGGCTTCGCGGCCCGCGCGACCGGGCGCGTGCTCGGCAACAAGAGCCGCGACGTGCGCGTCGAAATCCCCGATCTGCGAAAGGCCGTGCTGCGGCTGCGCGCGAACACGAGCGGGCATCTGGCCGACGTGCTCGCGTTCCTGCAGGATGCGCCGCTCATCTCGGATCGGCTCGGTCCGGGCTACGACCGCCTGCACTCACCGGCGGGCGGCGGCACCGTCGCGCTCGATCTCACGCTGCCGCTGAAGGACATGCCCGCCTATAAGCTGCAGGCGAAGCTCGGCCTCGAGCATGCGGAGCTCGCCGTGGACGGCTTCGACCCGCATGCGTCGCAGCTTCAAGGCACGCTCGATTTCGCGAACGGTGAGCTGCGCGGCCACGGCATCACGGGGATCTTGCTCGACGGGCCGATCACGGCCGACGTCGCCCCGCCGTCCGACGCCGCCAGCGGCTATCGCGCGCTGCTCGATTTCTCCGGCGAGGTGACGACCGACGCGGTCGCGAGGGCCTTCCATCTGCCGTTCTCGCGGCTGGCGGCCGGGCAGACGCGCTGGCAGGGGCGGCTGTCGATCCCGGGGCAGCCGGCAACCGGGCCCGCCCCGCCGCTCAAGGTCGAGGTGTCCTCGAATCTCGCGGGCGTCGCCCTCAATCTTCCCGCCCCGTTTGCCAAGGCTCCGGCCGATCCCGTCGCCCTGGGTCTCGATATCGAGTTGCCGGATAAGGATCGCTTGAGCGTCGCGGGCCACCTCGGCGCGACCCGTCGCTTCGCCTTGAGGTTCCAGGACGGCACCGGAACGCGGCGGCTCGTCGCCGGCGCACTGCGCTTCGGTGGGGCCGAGCCGGTCCCGCCCGACCACGGTCTCATCGTGGACGGTACGCTGCCCGCGCTGCACTTCGACGATTGGATTGCGCTCATGGGCGGTTCCGCGCCGGGCTCGGGGCTGGCCGACGCATCCATCGGCAGCCTCTTCGAGCGTGCGAGCCTCGACATCTCGGACTGCCGAATCCTCGGCCAGCGCCTGGGGCCGACGAAGCTCGACGTGCGCGCCGGCGATGCAGACTGGCTCATCGACGTGGACAGTCAGCCCGTCGCGGGCCACGTCGCGGTACCGCGCGACCTTGCCGGCAGGCCGCAGGTCGTCGCCCATATGCAGCGCCTGTTCCTGGAGCCCGGCGAAGGGGCCGGGCTCGGCGCGAAGGTCGATCCTCGCAAGCTCGTCGGGCTCGCGCTCGAGGCCGACCAGGTGGGCTTCGGGCGTCGGCGCCTCGGCCGCGTCGAGGCCGACGTGCGCGCCGACCCGCTGGGGCTCAGGCTCGCGTCGTTCAAGAGCCGAGGCAACGGCCTCTCGGT
The DNA here is from genome assembly GCA_963702105.1 of uncultured Gammaproteobacteria bacterium. Taxonomy (GTDB): domain Bacteria; phylum Pseudomonadota; class Gammaproteobacteria; order Steroidobacterales; family Rariloculaceae; genus ZC4RG20. Next base: position 4,323,760 of record OY969712.1, on the reverse strand, counting down.
GGACGGCAGCGGCGGCTGGCTCGACGGACCGAGCGGTTTCTCGACGCGGCTCGCGCTGCAGCTGCATTCGACGGATGTCGCGGCCGCGCTGGCCGACCTCGCCCTCGATCCGGTTGCCGTGGGCAAGGAGGCCGTCGTCAAGGCGCAGGTCGAGTGGCCCGGGGCGCCGACGACGGACTGGATGCAGCACGTCGCCGGCCGCCTGTCGCTGCACTTCGCCACCGGCAGCCTGCTCGACATCGATCCGGGCGCGGGCCGCGTCGTGGGGCTCATGAGCATCACGGCGCTGCCGCGGCGCCTTTCGCTCGATTTTCGCGACGTGTTCAAGAAAGGGCTGGTATTCGACAACATCGACGGCGATTTCGAGATCCTCGACGGCAACGCCTACACGGACAATCTCAAGGTCTCGAGCCCGGCTGCCGAGATCGGCGTGGCCGGCCGGGTAGGCCTGCGCGATCACGACTATGCTCAGCAGGCGGTCGTCGCAGCGGAGCCCGGCAAGGTGCTGCCGACGGTCGGCGGCCTGCTCGGCGGTCCAGGCGTTGGCGCCGCCCTGTTGATATTCACGCGCATCTTCAAGCAGCCGCTCAAGGGCATCGGGCGGGCGTCCTATTGCATAACGGGCAAATGGGAGGCGCCCAAGGTCGAGCGGCTCGCGCCGGAGGAAGTGCAGCAGGGCCGTATCTGCGCGGATCTGCCGCCGGGCGGTGTCATGAAGCCGCAGCAGGCGAGCGGCGCCACCGCGGACGCGAAGGACGAGCGTGCGGACCTGCACACGGGGCCTCATTGAGGCCGAGGAAGAGAGGATGAAGGCGGCGGCGGTCCAGATGACGAGCGGGCGGGACGTGGCCCGTAACCTCGAGGAGGCGCGTGCGCTCGTCGCCCGCGCGGCGGCGGAGGGCGCTTCCCTCGTCGTGTTGCCGGAGAACTTCTCGTTTCTCGGGGCCGAGGATGCGGAGCGCGTCGCGGCCGCCGAGCGGCCGGGCGAGGGGCCTGCCCAGGCCTTTCTCGAGGAATCCGCGAGGACGCACGGAATCTGGCTCGTCGGCGGCACCGTGCCGGTCCGCGACCGGAACGAACGGGCCGTCTCGAGGTCAATGCTTTATGGGCCCGACGGCCGGTGTGCCGCGCACTACGACAAGATCCACTTGTTCGACGTCGCGATCCCGGAGCGCGAGTCCGAGAGCTATCGCGAGTCGGCCACCACGGCGCCCGGCCGGGAGGTCGTGGCCGTCGAGACGCCGCTGGGACGCATCGGCATGACCGTCTGCTACGACCTGCGGTTCCCGGCGCTGTTTCATCGGCTCGGCGTGCTCGGCATGGACATTCTCGTGCTGCCGGCCGCGTTCACGGTGCCGACGGGCGAGGCGCACTGGCGGCCGCTGCTCACGGCCCGGGCCATCGAGTCGCTCGTCTACGTCGTCGCGGCCGGGCAGTGGGGCGAGCACGCGGGCGGTCGCAGGACCTACGGCCACTCGCTCATCGTCGGCCCCTGGGGCCGAGTGCTCGCGGAGCTCCCGGAGGGTCCTGGCGTCGTCTCGGCCGAACTCGATATGATCGAATTGAAGCGGATACGCAGCAAATTTCCCGTCCTTCAGCATCGGCGAGAACTCCCCTGATGATTCAAGTGCAGCCTCAAGTCCAGCCACGCATCGCGATCCCCACCGATCCGCTCGAGCTCGCGCAGCGGCGGATCCTCGAGCCCGCCGGCCTCGATCTCGGCGCGCTCGACCGCACGCTCGGCGTGCTCATGTCGCGTGCGCTCGATTACGGCGATCTTTACTTCCAGTCGACCCGATACGAGAGCTGGTCCGTCGAGGACGGCCGCGTCAAGGAGGGCGTGTTCAGCATCGACCAGGGCGTCGGCATCCGGGCCGTCGCGGGCGAGAAGACCGGGTTTGCCTATGCGGACCAGCTCGACCTCGCCTCGCTGCTCGACGCGGCCAACGCGGCGCGCGGCATCGCGAAGGGTGCGGGCGACGGCCGCTACAAGGTCCCGGCCGGCGGCGGCGCACACACGCTGTATCCGGCCGTCGATCCGCTGCCGACGCTGACCGACAACGAGAAGGTCTCGCTGCTGGCCGAGCTCGACCGCCACACGCGCTCGCTCGACCCGCGCGTGATCCAGGTCGTCGGCACGCTCGCGGGCGTCTACGAGATCGTGCTGATCCGCACGTCGGACGGCGTGCTGACGGCCGACGTGCGCCCGCTCGTGAGGCTCAACGTCTCCGTGATCATCGAGCACGAAGGCCGCCGCGAGCAGGGTTACGCCGGCGGCGGCGGCCGCGGCGACTTCCGGCTCGTGGCGGAGAAGGGTTTCGCCGAGCGTCTCGCGGCCGAGGCCGTGCGGCAGGCGACGGTCAACCTCGAGGCCGTGCAGGCGCCGGCCGGCAACATGCCCGTGGTGCTCGGGCCCGGCTGGCCGGGCGTCTTGCTGCACGAGGCCATCGGCCACGGGCTCGAAGGAGACTTCAACCGCAAGGGCACGTCCGCGTTCACGGGCCGCATCGGCGAGCGCGTCGCGACCCCCGAATGCACCGTCGTGGACGACGGCACGCTGCCGGGCCGCCGCGGCTCGCTGAACGTGGACGACGAGGGTGTGCCTACGGCCTGCACGACGCTCATCGAGAAGGGCGTCCTCAAGGGCTACATACAGGACAAGCTCAATTCGCGGCTCATGAAGAGCGCGCCGACCGGCAACGGCCGCCGCGAGTCCTATGCCTACGCCCCCATGCCGCGCATGACGAACACGTACATGCTGCCGGGGAATCGCGATCCCGAGGAGATCATCGCCTCGGTCGAGCGCGGCATCTACGCGCCGAACTTCGGCGGCGGCCAGGTGGACATCACCTCCGGCAAGTTCGTCTTCTCCGCGAGCGAGGCCTACCTCATCGAGCACGGCAAGAAGACGCGTCCGCTGAAGGGGGCCATGCTGATCGGCAGCGGGCCCGACGTCCTCACGCGCGTGTCGATGGTCGGTAACGACCTCGAGCTCGATCCCGGCATCGGCGTCTGCGGCAAGGACGGGCAGTCCGTGCCCGTCGGCGTCGGGCAGCCGACATTGAAGATCGATGCGCTGACCGTCGGCGGAACGGAGGCGTAGTAATCCGTGCGGTTGGCCCTCCTCGGCCTCGGTCTCGGCCTCGGCCCCGGGGAGAAGACCGCTTCGGATGGAGGGGGTGGCGGGCGGAGGTCTCGGCGTGCCTCCGACCCACCACCGTCGCCTAAGCCCGTTCATGAATCCTGCGGACTAACCGGTAGCCATTCAGCCTGCCACGTGAATTGATTCACTGACGCCGCCCCCGCGTTGAGGTACGCTGCGCTCGTCAAAGGATGACAGGGCGTCAAAGATGGACTTCGACGATACGATGACGGAGGCCGACTTCCGGCGTCCGTTGCTCGACGCGAGCGAGGAGCGTTATCTCAGCGCCATGCAGGCGGAGCCGGATCTGGCCGTGGACGGGCTGGAGGCTTCCCTGCTCTCGCGGCTCATCGGCCTGTTTCAGCGTCGCGGGGGCTCGTAGGGGCTCGCATGTCTGCGCGACCCGAGCGGTCCCGGCGGCAAGCGGCCGGTACGGAATCGGAGTTCGCGGCGGCCGAAGCCCGCGAGCCCGAACGCGTGGAGACCGGGCGCCGAGCGCCGGCGGCCGTTTTGCAGCGGTCGGATTTCGAGATCGACGCCTGGGAGCCGTCCTTGCTCGCCAAGCTGCTCGGCATCGACAATGAGGCCGACGACGGGTCCGGGCAGGGTTGAGGGTCGGGCCGTGCCGCCCACCGCGGCCGGCTTCGGGGAATTGCGATGTGGTTGAGCAGACCGGTCTATGAGGGCTTGCCGTTCTACTACATGGCGGCGGGCCTGGCCGCCGCTGTAGCCGGCTTCTACGTGCCCCGGGGCCTTTGGGCACACCTGTGTCTCGCTGCGGGGCTTCTACTGCTCGTCGCCGGTCTCGTGCTCTGGCTCAAGCGGCGCGACTACCGCTCGAGCCGGAGCCGCGCGCGCTTCGACGAGTCCCTTTAGCCGGTCCGCCGCGCCCGCCGCTCCTCGGGAACTGGCTACTCGGAAGAGTTTGCCTGCTTGAGGCTTCTCTCGCCTTCCGGCTCCTCGCCGCGCTCTGCCGACTCCGCCAGGGCCTCCGCGCCCTCTCCCTCACCGGCGTCCGTCTCGCCGTACGCGGCTCCCGCGTCGTCCGCCTCCTCCGCGTCCTCCGGGAGGCCTTCGTCGTCCTCGTGGGTGACCTGCGTCTCCCGGAAGTCGGCGTCTTCCCCGTATTCCTCGGCGTCGTCCGAGTCGTCCGCATCCTCGTCGAGCTCGTCGAGATCGTCTTCGTCGAGGGCCTCCGGCCGCAAGGCCGCCGGCCGCTGCGCCTCCCTGTAAACAAGACTGTGCTCACCGATCTGCACGACGTTGCCGTCGGCGAGCACGTGCTGTTTGACGCGCCGCCCGGCCACGATAATGCCGTTCGTGCTGTTCAGGTCCTCGACTACGGAACGGTCGCCGAAGGTCGTGATCTGGGCGTGATGCCGCGAGATGAACTTGCTGCGGATCTGCAGGTCGTTGTCGGGCGTGCGGCCGATGATCACGCGGCCGACAGGCAACGAGTAGTGTTGGACGAACTGCTCCTGAAACAGGAGGTCGATGCTCGGCGAGGCCGATTGCGGCACCGCGAATCGGCCTGTCGCGCCCTGCTGCCGGTCGCGCACGCGCTCGGCGTACTCGACCCACTGCAGCTCCTCGACCGCGGCCTTGACGAGCCGCTCGTCCACCGTGTCCTTCTCCTCGGCATAGGCGCAAAGCATCGCCGTATCGCAGAGGATGTTCGTGAGCCGCGGCACGCCGCCCGCGTAGCGAAAGATCGTGTCGAAGGCGTCGTCCGCGAAGATCTTGCGGCCGGCCGCCCCGGCAATCTCGAGCCGGTGTTCGATGTACTCGCGCGTCTCCCGCTTCGTAAGCGCGCCGAGGTGAAAGCGCAGCCGTACGCGCTGCGTGAGCTGCTCGAGCCGGGGTGAATCCAATTTGGCGGCGAGCTCGGGCTGGCCCGCGAGCACGATGCGCAGCAGCTTCTCCTTCTGCGCCTCTATGCCCGAAAGCATGCGCACTTCCTCGAGCACTTTGCGCGAGAGGTTCTGCGCCTCGTCGATGACGAGGAGGACCTTTTTGCCCGCGGCATACTGCTCGACGAGATGATCGCGGAACAGGGAGAGCAGCTCGATTTTGCGCATCTCGAACGGCTTGAAGCCGAACTCGACGAGCAGCGCCTGCAGAAATTCTACGGGCGAAAGCTGCGTCTGATTGATGTGAGCGATGACGACGTTGTCGCCGAGCTCGGAGAGAAAGCTTTCGATGAGCGTCGTCTTACCGGAACCGATATCTCCCGTGATGACTACGAAGCCGTCCGAGAGCCAGATCGTGGACTCCATGTACGCCTTCGCCCGCGAATGCTGTTTGCTTGCGAACAGAAATTGTGGGTCCGGCGTGAGCCGGAACGGCGGTTCGGTCAGTCGAAAGAGTTCGCAATACATTGGGGATCGGCCGGCGGCGAAAACTGATCCAAGCCTAATACAAACGCTGAGGGGATTCGAGAAGCAGGGTCACACCTCGGCGCCCGGGCCGTGCTCGCCCGCGAGCAGCGCCTCGAGACGGCCGAGACGCTCGAGCAGGCGGTCCCGAGAGGTGTCGACGAGCGTGCAGTGCCCGAGCTTGCGGTTCGGCCGCGGTGCCTTGCCGTAATCGTGAAGGTGTGCACCGGGGAACGCCAGGATGGCCTCGCGCGGCGGCATGCTTCCGAGGAGGTTCGCCATCGCCGCGCAGCCGCGCGCGGACGTGGCGCCGAGCGGCCAACCGAGCACGGCGCGAACGTGGTTCTCGAACTGGCTCGTTTCGGCACCCTCGATGGTCCAGTGGCCCGAATTGTGCACTCGGGGCGCAATCTCGTTCGCGACGAGCCCTTCGGCCGTGTGGAACAGCTCGACGGTCAACACGCCGCGGTAGTCATAGCGCTCCATGAGAGCCCCGAGCCAGTCCTCGGCCTGCGACTGCAGCCGCGCGTCCTCGTAGGGAGCGACGGTCGAAATCAGGATGCCCTCGCGGTGCCGATTCTCGGCTAACGGATAGAAGGCCGTCGCGCCGTCTGCGCCGCGCGCGCCGACGAGCGAAAGCTCGCGCTCGAATCGCACCCAGCCCTCGGCGATGGCCGGGCGGCGGCCGAGCTGTTGCCAGGCCTCCGCGAGCGCCTCGCGCGAATCGACGACGCGTTGGCCGCGCCCGTCGTACCCGAGCCGCCGCGTCTTGAGCACGAGGGGCCACCCGAGCGACGCTGCCGCGCGCTCGAGATCCGCGTCCGCATCGATGGCCGCGAACGGCGCAGTGGGAATGTTCAAAGACCGAAACAGCCGCTTCTCGGCAAGCCGATCCTGGGCGGCCGCGACGGCCTCGGGAGGCGGATAGACGGGCGCATGGGCCTGGAGCTGTGCGAGCGCATCGACGGGCACGTTCTCGATGTCGAGCGTCACGACGTCGCAGGCGCGCGCGAGCGACTCGAGCGCGGCCGGGTCGTCGATCGCGCCCGCGAGCAACTCGGCCACCTGGGCCCCCGGAGAGTCGGCGGCCCGATCGAGCAGCACGCACTCGACGCCGAGCGGATAACCGGCGAGCGCCATCATGCGGCCGAGCTGGCCGGCACCGATGATGCCGAGCTTCGGCTGCTTTGCCATGGGGGCTCCTACGCCGCCTGCGCCTGCAGCGAGCGTCTCACGGTTCCGGCCACTATTGCTCGCGCGGATCGGGCTGCTCGAGCACGCTGCTCGTTTGTGCGCGGCGATACGCCTCGAGCGCTTCGGCTACCTCGGCGTGCTTGTTCGCGAGGATCGCACAGGAAAGCAAGGCCGCATTGACGGCGCCGGCCTTGCCGATGGCCAGCGTGCCGACGGGCACGCCGGAGGGCATCTGCACGATTGAGAGCAGCGAATCCATGCCGTTCAGCGTCTTCGATTTGACGGGGACGCCGAGCACGGGCAGCCGCGTCTTCGCCGCCGTCATGCCGGGCAGGTGGGCCGCGCCGCCGGCGCCGGCGATGATGACCTCGAGGCCGCGTTCGACGGCGGTGGAGGCGTATTCGTAGAGCAGATCCGGCGTCCGGTGCGCGGAGATGACGCGCACCTCGTGCGGGACCCCGAGCGACTCGAGCGTCTCGGCCGCATGGCACATCGTGGACCAGTCCGAGACCGATCCCATGATGACTCCAACCAGTGGTTTCATCGAGGCATTGTACAGCAGGTAGAATTGACTTCTCACCCGCAAGGACCGCTTGAAAATGGACCCGAGTGTCGTCAGAAACACCTTGACCGAGACCACCCAACGGGCCGTGGAGCTGGCCCGGCGGCTCGGCGCGGATCAAGCGGAGGCCGCCGCGAGCCACGACGAGGGCCTCTCGGTCAGCGTTCGGCTCGGCGAAGTCGAATCCGTCGAGCGCCAGCGCGACCGGTCGCTGGCCGTCACCGTCTACAAAGACAAGCGCAAGGGCGCAACGAGCACGAGCGATTTCTCCTCGCGCGGTGTCGAGGACGCGGTGCGCAAGGCCATGAGCATCGCGAGCTTCACGGCGGAGGACCCATATGCCGGGCTTGCGGACGCGGAGCTCATGGCCGTCGACCCGCAGGACCCCGGTCTTTATTTTCCGCACCCGATCGACGTCGACGAGGCGACGGAGCTGGCCCTGCGCGCCGAGAGGGCCGCGCGGGGCTTCGACGCGCGCATCGAGAACTCCGAAGGCGCGCAGTTCGGCACGGGCGAAGGCTTACGGGTCTACGCCAACAGCCATGGCTTCGTGGGCGGCTATCCGACGACGAGTCATTCCACGAGCTGCAGCGTCATCGCCAAGGGTGAAGGCTCGCTCGAGCGCGACTACTGGTACACCGTCGCGCGGGCGTTCGAGGACCTCGAAGCTCCCGAGGCCGTCGGCAAGCGTGCGGCCGAGCGCGCCGTGCAGCGCCTCGGCGCCCGCCAGGTGCGCACGAAGGTCGTGCCCGTGCTGTATCCGGCCGAGCTTGCGCGCGGCCTGTTCGGGCACCTCATCGGCGCGATCCGCGGCACGAGCCAGTACCGCAGGTCCACGTTCCTGCTCGATGCGCTGGGGTCGCAGATCTTTCCCGACTTTCTCGAGATCGAGGAGGACCCGTTCATTTCCCACGCCATGGCGAGCACACCGTTCGACGCCGAAGGCGTTGCCACATCCCGGCGCATGCTCGTCGAGCGCGGCGTGCTGCAGGGCTATGTGCTGTCGAGCTATTCGGCGCGGCGGCTCGGCATGCAGACGACGGGGAACGCGGGCGGCGTGCACAACCTCGTCGTGAAACCGACGGCCGGCACGCTCGAGGAGCTCATCGCGGACTGCGAAGAGGGCTTCGTCGTCGGCGAGCTGCTCGGCCAGGGCGTGAATCCCGTCACGGGCGACTACTCGCGCGGCGCAGCCGGGTTCTGGGTCGAACGCGGCAAGATCGCGTTTCCGGTCAACGAGGTCACGGTTGCGGGGAATCTCGCGGAGATGTTCAAGAACATCCGCGCCGTCGGGTCCGACGTCGACGTTCGCGGCGGCGTTCGGACGGGGTCGGTGCTCGTCGGTAAGCTTACCGTCGCGGGTCAGTAGTGACGAAAGGGCTCTGACCCAGGCTCTGACCCCTTTTTTCATCGGCCGCATCGAGCACGATGAGGTCGCCGAGCGTAGCGTCGCCCGCCGCCTGGTCCACGGCGGTCTGGATGCGGTCCGCCAGCGCCGCGGCGGCCGCAGCGGATTCACGGCCGATCCCGGGATGCCCGCTTCGCGGCCCGCGCACCGCCTCGAGAATCTCGGCGAGGCGTATGCCGTGCACGTCGTCGCCGGGCATGAGTCGGTGATCGAGGGTTTCGACGAGCAGGCGCCGCCTGCGCAGCGCCGCGACGACGGGCTCGAGCACTCGCCGCGGGACCTTGAGCGCCGCGGCCAGCGGCTCGAGCGCGAGCCCCGGGCGCCGCTCGGCGAATGCCCGCCCGGCCATGAGCATGACCGCGAGTCCGAGCCGTTCTTGCAGGCCCGCAGAGAGTGCGGCCGGGGGCACCTCGCGGCGTAGGAACTCGGGGTTCTGGAGATAAAAGGCGAGCTTCGCGCCGAGCAGCAGGATGAGCCAGCAGAGGTGCAGCCACAGCATGGTGATGAGCACGATCGCGAAGCCCGAGTAGATCGCGTCGTAGCGGCTCGCGTTGACGACCAGCGTCGTGAACAGGCTCCCGGCCGCGGCCCAGGCGAGCCCGGCTACGAGGCCCGCGACCGCCGCGCGGCGACCCTCGACGCGCGTGTTCGGCACGAACGCGTAGAGCAGCGTGAAGGCGCCGATCACGAGCAGGTAAGGCAATGCGGCGCCGAGCCAGGCGAGCCATTCACCGAAGGGCCGTACGAGCCGCAGCCGCTGCACGAACTCGGTATTCGCGAGCGCCGCGATGAGCCCGAGCGAGATGCTCATGATGATCGGCCCGACGAGCAGGACCGTGAGGTATTCGCTGAAGCGCCGCGCGAGGCTGCGGGGCCGATCGACGTTCCAAGCGAAGTTGATGCTGGCCTCGACCTGCTGCGCCATGGCGAACGCGGCCAGCACCAGCAGCACGAGGCTCAGGCTCGCGAGCCCGGAGCTCACGTTGTCGACGAAGCCGATGACGTGATCGGCGATCTCGGCGCTGTGCACGCCGAGCGGCGCGAGCAGCTGGCGCAGCACGGGCCCGAGCTGGCCGTGCAGACCGAGACCCTTGACGAGCGAGAAGCTGAAGGCCAGCAACGGCGCCGTAGCGAGCATCGTCGTATAGACGAGGCTCGTCGCGCGCAGGCTCAGGTCACCCTCGAGGAAGTCTTCGAATAACGCCCAGGCGTAGCGCCCGCCGGCGAGCGCGCCGCGGCGCAGGCCGCCGCGCTCCGGTCGCTTGCGCCAGAGCCAGGACTCGATGCGCCGCTCGAGCTCCGTCACGCAGCGCCCTGGGCGGGGGCTCTCGCGCGGCGGGGCACGGCCGTCAGCCGGCGGCGGCGGGCGGCCCCGTGAGCCGCACGAGCGCTTCGTGATACTTCTCGCGCGTGCGCTCGATGACCACGGCGGGCAGATGCGGGCCCGGTGCTTGCTTGTTCCACTCCAGCGTCTCGAGATAGTCGCGGACGTATTGCTTGTCGAAGCTGGCCGGGGAAGCGCCGGGTTCGTAAGTGTCGGCGCGCCAGAACCTCGAGGAATCGGGCGTGAGGACCTCGTCGATGAGCAGGAGCTCGCCGTCCTCGGTCTGGCCGAACTCGAACTTCGTGTCGGCGATGATGATGCCGCGCTCGCGGGCGTAGGCCGTAGCCTCGGCATAGAGCGCAAGCGAGACCTGGGCGATTTGCTGCGCGAGCTCGGCGCCGATCAAATGGCGGACGTCGCTCATCGAGATGTTCTCGTCGTGCGTGCCGGGGGCGGCCTTGGTGCTCGGCGTGAAGATCGGCTCGCGCAGCTGTTCGGCGAGCTCGAGGCCGGCCGGCAAAGGCACGCCCGAGACCTTGCCCGTCTGGCAATAGTCCTTCCAGCCGGAGCCGATGAGGTAACCGCGCACCACGGCCTCGAGCGGCAGCGGCTTGACGTAACGGACCACGACGGCGCGGTCCGCGACGACCTCCCGGTCGGCCGCGTCGGCCAGCACGGCGGTGGGATCCAGCCCCGTGAGGTGGTTGCCGATCACGTGCGCGAGGCGCGCGAACCAGAAGTTCGAGATGGCCGTCAGGACGATGCCCTTGCCCGGAATCGGGTCGGGCAGCACGACGTCGAAGGCGGAGATCCGGTCCGTGGCGACGATGAGCAGCCGTTCCGCGTCGACGCGGTAGATGTCGCGGACCTTGCCCCGGCCTACGAGCTCGAGGCCGTGCAGTCGCGATTCGTACAAGGGCTCCACGGGGCGTGGACTCTCCGATTGCGTTAGGTGGAAAACCCCAGATAATGACTCCACCCACACCTTCTCGGCAACTCGTAGCGTTCGCGGTCATGCAGTGGATCGGCAAAGCGGTCGGTGGAATAGTAGGCTTCGCAACGGGCGGACCGATCGGTTCCGTTCTCGGTCTGCTGCTTGGCCATCGCATCGATCAGGGCTTCGCGGCGCGGTTCGCGCCGGGCGGTTTCGGCGCGGCGCCCGAGCCGACGCGGCAGCTCTTCTTCGAGGTCGCCTTCGAGGTCATGGGCTGCGTCGCGAAGGCCGACGGGCGCGTCTCGGAGGAAGAGATCCGCGCGGCGCGGCGCATCATGCACGCGATGCAGCTCTCGCCCGAGCAGGTGCAGCGGGCCATCGAATCGTTCACGGCCGGCAAGGCGGCGGAGTATCCGCTCGCCGAGCGCACGGCCGAGCTCGCGCGCCGGCTCGGCGAGCGCCGGGACCTCGCGCGCGCCTTCGTCGAGATCCAGATGCAGACGGCGCTCGGGGCCGGCGGCCTCGGCCGCACGAAGCGCCAGCTCCTGTGGCGCGTCGCGAGCGCACTCGGAATGGGCCGCGTCGAGCTCGCGCAGATCGAGGCGCTCGTGCGCGCCCAGCAGGTCCGCAACGCCGCGGACGGCGCCGACGGCGCGCCGCAGGTCGAGGCCGCCTATCGAGTCCTCGGCGTTTCGAGCGAGGCCAGCAACGAGGAGGTCAAGCGCGCGTACCGGCGCCTCATGAATCAGCATCACCCCGACAAGCTCGTGGCGCGCGGGCTGCCGAAGTCGATGGTGACGCTGGCCGAGCAGCGGACGCAGGAAATCCGCGCGGCCTACGAACGCATCAAGGCCCGTCGGGCCTTCAAGTAGGGCGGATGTCGAGCGGCGCGCGGAGGCGCGCGCCGCCGGAACGTCAGGCGTGACGCTGCAGACGCGCCTTCGGGGGCTCGCGCCGCGCGTTGAAGACGACGATGGTCTTGCCGTTTGCACGCACGAGACCCTGCTCCTCGAGCACCTTGAGCACGCGGCCCGCCATTTCCCGCGAGCAGCCGACGAGGCGCGAAAGTTCCTGCCGCGAGACCTTGATCTGCATGCCGTCCGGATGGGTCATGGCGTCCGGCTCGCGGCACAAGTCCATGATCGCGTGGGCGACACGGCCCGTGACGTTGACGAACGCGAGGTCGCCGAGCTTGCGGTTCGTACGGTCGAGCCGCGTCGCGAGCTGTGTCGCGACTTCGAAGATCAGGCCCGGGCTCTCGGAGGCGATCTGCCGAAAGCGCGGATACGTCATCTCCGCGATTTCGCTCTCCGTGCGCGTGCGCACCCAAGCGCTGCGCGTGGGCTGCTCGTAGAACAGACCCATCTCGCCGAAGAACTGGCCCTTGTTCAGGTAAGCGAGGACCATCTCGTTGCCGTCCTCGTCCTCGATCATGACTTCGACCGAGCCGTCGACGATGTAATACAGAACGTCGGGCAAGTCCCCGGCATGAATCATGACCGTCTTCGCCGGAACCGTCCGCACCCGGCAATAGCTCAAGAAACGATTGATTGCGGGAACGTCGCTCAAGGGCCTCAAGGCTTCTTCCATCGGTAGAGACTCCGGTTTGACTTAATGCCGTATTTAATCAATTCACCGCGCACGCGCAAGTAATTACCCCTAGGCTGTGAACTCGTTCACAGGAAGTACGCCGCCCGGCGCAGGAAACCGCCGCCGAGGCGCATGGCGAGGCGCGCGGCCGCGGGCAGCTCCGAGCCCCCCGCGAGCTTGGCGTCTGCGCCGTGCCGCGCTTCGTCCGCGGCCATGCGCTCGAGTACCGCCGCGCTCTTCGTGTCGGCGCTCGGCAGGCGGCGCAGATGATCGTCGAGGTGCGCCTCGACCTGCCGTTCCGTCTCGGCGACGAAGCCGAGGCTCGGGCCGTCGCCGAGCAGCCCTGTTGCGGCGCCGAGACATAGGCTCGCGCCGAACCACAGTGGGTCGAGCAGGCTCGGGCGAGCGCCGAGGGCTTCGAGACGGTCGCCGCACCAGGCGAGGTGGTCCCGCTCATCGCGCGCGGCCGCGAGCAGGCGCGCGCGGACGTCGTCCCCCTTCGCCGTGAAGGCCTGCCCGACGTACAGCGCCTGGGCGGCGATCTCGCCCGCGTGATTGACGCGCATGAGAGCGCCGCTGCGAGCCCGCGCTCCCGCTTCGAGATCGGGCTCGGGCATTTCGGCGGCGGGAGAGGGGTGCGCCGGCGTAGGGCGAACGGCGAGCGCCCTGAGCGTCTCGTCGAGGAGGGCCACGACGCGATCCGGCCAGGTGACGGGCGGCTGCATGGCGCCGCATTATAGTCCTGCGCGTTGCAGTTTTCGTTCGCCCCTGGCATCTTGCCGCGCCAATATGGGCCGGAGAAGAAGAATCACTTGCGCACGATGCGAGCGGCCACCGTCCTTCTCAGTTTGAGTCTTGCTTCGGTCGCGGGCACGGCCGGCGCTCAGGCCGTCGGCAACCCGCCCGGCGCGCCGGGCCCGACGACGAGCAATCCGCCCATGGGCCTCTCGGGCAAAGCGAGCTTCGGGTTTCTCTCGACGAGCGGCAATACCGAGAGCACGAACGTGAACGCGGCCGTCGCGCTGATCTACCGCCTCGAGACCTGGCGCCACCGCTTCGATTTCTCCGCGATCGGCGCGTCGACGAACAACGAGACGACTGCGGAGGCCTATAAGGCCAAATACGAGGCGCGGCGGGACATCGGCGCTCATGGCTACGCGTTCACCGCCTTCGACTGGGACCGCGACCGGTTCTCGGGCTACGAGCGACAGGCCTCGGCGACGGCCGGCTACGGGCGCCGGTTCGTGGACAGGCCGAAGCAGTCGCTCGACGCGAGCCTCGGCGCCGGTGTGCGCGAATCCGTGCTGCCGGACGGGTCCGTCGATCGGGACACCGTTCTGCGGACCTCCGTCGACTACCTCTGGACGCTGAGCGCTACGAGTCAGTTCGAGCAGACGCTCGTGGTCGAGAGCGGCTCCACGAATACGAGCACGGATTCCGTGACCGCGCTGAAGGCCGGACTGTTCGGCAACGTCGGTCTCGTGCTGTCGTACCGCCTCAAATACAACAGCGCCGTGCCGCCCGGGATCGTGAACTCCGACAGGTACTCGTCGGTCTCGCTCGAGTACGCCTTCTGACGGCTGCGGGCTCAAGGCCGGCGGGGCCTTGGGGCGCCCGGAGCCGCTTGCGCCCGGACGGCCGGGCCATTAGTATTTCCCCTCTTTGGCCGGGGGCCCCGGCCACAACCAGAGTCTATTGGATTATGAAGACATTTTCGGCCAAGCCAGAGACGGTGCGGCGGGACTGGTACGTCGTCGACGCGGACGGGAAGACGCTGGGCCGTCTCGCGACGGAGCTGGCGCGGCGCCTGCGCGGTAAGCACAAGCCCGTCTATACGCCCCACGTGGACACGGGCGACTACATCATCGTCGTCAATGCGGAAAAGATCCGCGTCACGGGCCGCAAGCTCAAGGACAAGGTCTATTACCGCCACACGGGCTACATCGGCAACATGAAGGCCGAGCCGCTCGAGAAGCTGCTCGAGCGGGCCCCCGAGCGGGCGCTCGAGATGGCGGTCAAGGGCATGCTGCCCCGCAATCCCCTCGGCCGCCAAATGTTCAAGAAACTCAAGGTGGTGCGCGGCGCCGAGCATCCTCATCAGGCGCAGCAGCCCATCCCACTGGAGCTATAGTCAAGCGATGGCAATCGAGAGCTTCTACGGCACGGGCCGGCGCAAGACGTCGGCGGCACGCGTCTATCTGCGGCCGGGCACCGGCAGCATCAATGTCAACGGGCGGCCGCTCGAGGAATTCTTCGGCCGCGAGACCGCGCGCATGATCGTGCGCCAGCCCCTGTCGGCCGTAGAAATGGACGGCAAGTTCGACGTGAGCGCGACCGTGCAGGGCGGCGGCACGACGGGGCAGGCCGGCGCCATTCGGCACGGCATCACGCGGGCCCTCATGGCCTACGACGAGACGCTGCGCCAGTCGCTGCGCCGCGCCGGGTTCGTGACGCGCGACGCCCGCGCCGTCGAGCGCAAGAAAGTCGGCCTGCGCAAGGCCCGGCGCGCGACCCAGTTCTCGAAGCGCTGATCGGTTTCGGCTGCTGGGGGATCGTCTAGCGGTAGGACATCGGACTCTGACTCCGAGAACCCAGGTTCGAATCCTGGTCCCCCAGCCATTACTTCATTCCCCGTCCCGCTCGTCCCCCTCGTCCCCTTCATACTCTTCGTCCCATCGGCCTCCGCCGCCTTCCGACCTTTGCCCGCTCTCTCCGTCGTCGGCGGCTCTTCGGTCTTCGCCTACTCCAGAACCTTGACTCCGTCTTCCTGGCCGATGATCAGCACGTCGGCCGGACGGTGTGCGAACAGCCCGACGGTCACGACGCCGGGAATCTGATTGAACCGCGTCTCGAGCTCGATCGGGTTCGCGATGCGCAGATCGTGGACGTCCACAATGAGATTGCCGTTGTCCGTGACGAACCCTACGCGCGGCACCGGGCGCCCGCCTGCCTTGACGAGCTGACGCGCGACGAACGCGGCGGCCGCCGGCACGATCTCGATGGGCAGCGGAAAGCGTCCGAGCCCGGCGACGAGCTTCGAGGAATCCACGATGCAGACGAACCGGCGCGCCGCGCCGGCGAGGATTTTTTCGCGCGTCAGTGCGCCGCCGCCGCCCTTGAGCAGATGCAGCCGCTTCGTGACCTCGTCCGCGCCGTCGATGTAGAGGTCGAGGTTCGCGATCGTTTCGATGGGAGTGACTTCGATGCCGAGCCGTTCGAGGCGCTCGGCCGAGCGCGTCGAGCTCGAGGTCACGAGCGCGAGCCTTCCCAAGTGGGCGGGCAGCGCGTCGATGAGCTCGTCGACCGTGCTGCCGGTGCCGACCCCGAGGGCGATTCCGTCTTTGATGTAAGACAGTGCCGCCGTCGCGGCTCTGCGCTTTTGCTCTTGCTGGCTCATAGACTTCCGTCCAAAGGCATAAAAAAAAGTGCCCGCATCGTTGCGGGCACTTTGTTCGAAGTGAGCCTCGAGGAGGCTCCCGGTTCGTCGTCTGGTCTGGTCAGCTCGGCATGGCCGGCTGCGACTTCTTGCTCGCACGCTTCTTCTTCGAAGCCTTTTTCTTGCTGGCCTTCTTCTTGCCGGCTTTCTTCTTGGCAGCTTTCTTGCGTGCCGGTTTCTTCTTAGCCGTCTTCTTCTTGGCAGCAGTCTTCTTCGAAGCTTTCTTCTTCGCAGCCTTCTTCTTGGCCTTCTTCTTCGTTGCCGTCTTCTTCTTGGCAACGCGCTTCTTGGCCGCCGGCTTCTTGGCTACCTTACGCCGAACTTTCTTGCGTTTGGTAAACGTTCTTTTTCGCAGAGGTCTTCTTCGTAGATGCCATGGGTAGTCTCCGTGTCGGGTTAAACGGCGTTGAGTATATATAAAAGGATCTAAATTTCCAGAGTGTTATGCATTTTTGCGCATCGACAACGACACATGTTGTTCGCGAGATGTGATTGAGAGCACATTGTGATCGCTTCGCACCGTCGCGAAACACCGTTCACGACGCTGCGAACGTCCTCAGTGTGTCTTCGAGGTCACTCGAGCCCGAGTATGAATTGCCAATGCGCTTCGCTGACGGGAAGGACCGAAAGACGGTTGCCCTTGCGCAGCAAAAGAAGCCCCGAAAGCGCACCTTCAGCGTGCGTTTTGAGCTCTGCGAGCGGAATGACGCGGGCGAGCTTACGCTCGAGCTTGAGGTCGACCACGTACCAGCGCGGGTCGTTCCGGTCGCTCTTCGGGTCGTAGTGCGGGTCGTCCGGATCGAATGCCGTCGGGTCCGGAGAAGCTTCCTTTACGACTTTTGCGATGCCCGCGATGCCGGGCTCGGCCGAGTTGGAGTGATAGAAGAAGACCCGGTCGCCGCGCTTCATCTCGTCCCGCATGAAGTTCCGGGCCTGGTAATTGCGCACGCCGTCCCAGTGGGTGGTCCGCCGCGGGGCCGCCGCGAGATCATCGATGCCGAAGACTTCGGGCTCCGACTTGACGAGCCAATACCTCATTTCTCCGCGGCGAAGCGGTAGGTGGCGGTCTCGGTCACTGCGCCCCAGAGCGGGATATCCCAGGGCTGCTTCTCGATGTCGTCTACGAGCTGGAAGGAGTAGGCGACGCCCAGCAGCTTCGGCCGCGACCAATGGCGGCGGTGGCGCAGGAAGCGGAACGCGCGGTCGTAATAGCCGCGGCCGACGCCGAGCCGGACGCCCCGACGGTCGAACGCGACGAGCGGTGTCAGCACGAGATCGAGCGAGCGCGCGTCGAGGAGCCGCTCCTTGGACGGTTCGTCGATGCCGAAGAAGTTGGGCGAGAGGCGGCGCTCGCCGGCCAGGGGCGCGAAGCGCATGCCGCTGCGCAGCAACACGGGGACGTAGACCGTCTTGCCTTGTCTCGCCGCGGCTTCGACGAGCCGCGCGAGCGAGGGTTCGCCGTCGAAGGCGAGGAAGGCCGCGATCGTGCGGGCCTGCTTGAAGGCGCCGAGGTTCTGGATGCGCCGGCAGATGGCGCGCTCGGCGGCCGCGCGCTGCTCGTCGCCGAGTGCCCGGCGCAGCCGGCGAAGCTCACGGCGCGTGCGGGCTCGGTCCTGCTTGACCGCTGCGGAATCGGACAATGGGGCGCTTCTCGGTCTGCTCTTCGAAGAAGGATCGGGAAGGTGGTACTCCCCGCCTGTGCCGTCACGAATGGTTGCTCTCGAACCGGAGCAAAAGGTGGGGTAAGCCGTGATGGCTGCAGGCTCCCCGGCTATGCCGGTTCTGCACAACGCCATCGACAGAACGGAACCCCTACATCAAGAGTTAGGGTCGAAAGACTATCCAATCCGTGTCGAACACCGCAGGGAGTACCCGAACACTATAAATTGAGTTGCTTCACCGGTCCAAGGGCCGAGTCGAGGCGCTCGCGCATCGTGCGGATCCTGAGGCCGACGATGTTCTTGAGCTCCTCGTCCTGGCTGCGGGCCTTGAGCAGCTCGTTCGCGAGGTTCAGCGCCGCCATGACGGCGACCCGGTCGAGCCCCACGACTTTGCCGCTGTCGCGGATCTCGCGCATCTTGCCGTTCAGCAGCTCGGCGGACGCCAACAGATCCGCCTGCTCTTCGGCCGGGCAGGCGACATGGTATTCCTTCTCGAGGATGCGGATCGTCACTCGGGCGAAAGCGTCGCTCATCAGGCCTGCTCCATGGCTTTCAGCCGGCCGATCATCGCTTCGACCCGGCCGCGCACCTGCTCGTTCTTCTGCAGAAGCGAGGCGCGCTCGGCAACGAGCGACTCCTGCCGCTGCCGCAGCGACGCGTTTTCCTCGCGAAGCTGCTCGCAAAGCTGCACGAGCTCGTCGACGCGCCGCTCGAGCCGCTTGAGCTCGACGTTGAACCGCTGATTGGCCTGCTCGGTACTCATGCGTGCGAATATAGAGCCCGTGTGCCGCGGGGGTCAATAACGCGCGGGGCGGTGATAGCATGGCTCGAAAAGGCGTGAGGTGAGCCGTCGTGAGCCAGAGCGATCAAGGATACGAATCCCTGGAAAGGTCTCTCAACGAGTCCGGCGTCGTGACGCCGCTGGCGGAACTGCACGGCGGCCTTTGCGGCACGATGTGCGTCGGCGGCATCGCGGCCGCGCAGCGATGGCTCGAGGAGTGCCTCGACGACTGGCAACTCGATGAAGGCGACAACGTCGGCGCGGCCCTGCGCGACCTCGAGCTCGGCGCATGGCGAAGTCTGAGCTCGGCCGAGTTGAACTTCGAACCGCTCCTGCCCGGAGACGACCAGCCGCTCGACTCTCAGGTGCGCGCGCTCGCCCTCTGGTGCCACGGATTTCTCACGGGCTTGGGCTTCGGCGGCCTCAAGCCGAGACCGATAGGCGAGCACTCGGAGGCCGTCGAGGAGATCACGAAGGACTTCGCCGAGATCAGCCGCGCGGCACTCGCAGAGGACGAAGAGGAGGGCACGGAAGCGGGCTTCGCGCTGGCGGAGCTCAAGGAGTATGTGCGCGTCGGCGCGCAGCTGGTCTTCGAGGAATACGGCGGCCGCCAACTCGACGGCGGAAGCGCACGAATTCATTGAATAGGAGTTCCTCCGGCGCGCCCGAAAAAGCGAAAAAGGGCTCTGACCCCTTTTGCAAGAAGAGGGCTAGTACTTGAAGGATCGTGAATTCACCCGCCGCCGCCGCCAACTTCTCGAGTCCGTCGGCGCCGGCAACATCGCCGTTGTGCCTGCCGCGCCGCAGCGCACGCGCAGTCGCGACACGACGCATCCCTATCGTCAGGACAGCGATTTCTACTATCTCACCGGTTTTCCCGAGCCCGAGGCCGTCGCCGTTTTCGTGCCCGGCCGCACGGAGGGGCAATACCTGTTGTTCTGCCGCGACCGCGATCCCGATCGCGAGCGCTGGGAGGGACTGCGCGCCGGACCTGCGGGGGCCGTGAAGCACTACGGCGCCGACGACGCGTTTCCGATCGGCGATATCGAGGACATCCTGCCCGGCTTGCTCGAGCGCAGCGAGCGCGTGTTCTATTCCATGGGTGCCCACCCCGAGTTCGATCAGCAGCTGCTGGCCTGGCTCAATGCGCTGAACGCGAGAAGGCAGAGCGTGCATGCGCCGAGTGAGCTCGTCGTGCTCGATCCGCTGCTGCACGACGCGAGGCTCTTCAAGAGCCGCGAGGAGACGGGCGCGATGCGGCGCTCGGCGCAAATCGCCGTCGCGGCGCACCGGCGCGCCATGAGCCGCTGCCGGCCCGGCATGTACGAGTACGAGCTCGAGGCGGAGTACGTGCACGAGTTTCGGCGGCACGGCGCGGAGTGCGCCTATACGCCCATCGTCGCCGGGGGCGCGAACGCCTGCATCCTGCACTACGTCGAGAACGACCAGCCGCTCGCCGACGGCGATCTCGTGCTCGTGGACGCCGGCTGCGAGCACGAGATGTACGCCTCGGACATCACGCGCACCTTTCCGGTCAACGGCCGGTTCGACGACCGGCAGCGCGAGCTCTACGAGATCGTGCTCGCGGCGAACCGCGCCGCAATCGAGGCCGTGAAGCCCGGGAATCACTGGAACGATCCGCACGACATTGCCGTCAAGGAGATCACGCGCGGCCTCAAACGCCTCGGGATCCTCGAAGGGCGCCTGCCGTCGCTCGTGAAGGAGGAGGCCTACAAGCCCTACTTCATGCACAAGACCGGTCACTGGCTCGGCATGGACGTGCACGACGTTGGCGACTACAAGATCGGCGAGAGCTGGCGCCTGCTCGAGCCCGGCATGGTGCTCACGGTCGAGCCCGGCATCTACATCGCGCCGAACGCGCGGGGCGTGGACAAACGCTGGCGCGGGATCGGCATCCGTATCGAAGACGACGTGGCCGTGACGCGCGACGGCCATCTCGTGCTGACCGAGGACCTGCCCGCGACCGTCGAAGAGGTCGAAGGCTGCATGAGCGCGGCTGCGTGACGGGAGAGCCTTTCGACTGCGACGTCCTCATCGTCGGCGGCGGGCTCGTCGGTTCGGCGCTCGCGGTCGCGCTCGCGCCGCTGCCGGTGCGCTGCATGCTCGTGGAGGCCGAGAATCCGCAAGCGCTCGAGCAGCCGAGCTTCGACAGCCGGGTCACGGCGCTCGCGAACGGCTCGGCACGCATTCTCGGCGGCCTCGGGCTCTGGGACGCGCTGCGCACGCAGGCCGAGCCGATCCTGTCGATACATATCTCAGAGCGCGGGCGCTTCGGCGCGGCCCGCATCCGCGCGGCGGAGGAGGGCGTGCCGGCGCTGGGTTACACGGTCGAGAACCGGGCCCTCGGCGCCACGCTCTGGGAGCGTCTCGGCGCAGACGACGCGTGTTCGGTCGTCGCGCCCGCCAAGCTCACGCGTTTCGAAGCGCAGACCGACGGCGTCGAGGCCGAGCTCGAGCGCGCCGGCGAGCGCATCGATGTGAGGACGCGTTTGCTGGTCGCGGCCGACGGTGCCCGTTCGCGGGTGCGAGGGCTGCTCGGCATCGCCGCGCGCGAAGACGACTACGCGCAGAAGGCCGTCGTACTGAATTGCGCGACCGCCGTGCCGCACCGCGGTGCGGCGTTCGAGCGCTTCACGTCCACCGGTCCGATCGCGCTGCTGCCGCTGACGGGCGGGCGCTCGGGCGTCGTCTGGACCTTGCCGGCCGCGGCGGCGGATGCGGCCGCCGCGCTGCCCGATGCCGAGCTCGCCGCCGCGCTGCAGCGTGAGTTCGGTTATCGCCTCGGCCGCATCGGCCGCGTCGGCGCGCGGGCGGCGCATCCGCTGAGGCGGGTCCGTAGCGATACGCTCGGCGCACCGCGCGTCGTTTTGATCGGCAACGCGGCCGTGAGTCTGCATCCCGTCGCCGGGCAGGGCTTCAATCTCGCGCTGCGGGACGTGGCCGCGCTGGCCGAGCTCGTCGCCGCGGCCGTCGCCAGGGACGGCGATGCGGGAGCCGCGGACGTGCTCGCGCGCTATGCCGAGTGGCGCCGCGACGATCAGCGCAAAGTAGCCTGGTTCACGCACGGACTCGTCGATCTGTTCGGACGCCGTGCACCGGGCTTCGGGGCCGCGCGCGGCCTCGGTCTCGTCGCCTTCGACCTGCTGCCCGGCGCCAAGGCCGCCCTCGCGCGGCACACGATGGGAATCGCCGGCAGGCTGCCGCGGCTCGCACGCGGGCTTCCCTTGTCATGAGTGCGGGCGCACCGCACACGGTCATCGTCAGCGGCGCGGGCAGCGTCGGACTCACGTTCGCGGCACTGCTCGGCACGGGCCCCGCGGCGGGCCGGCTGGCCGTCCACGTCATCGAGCCGCGACGCGCGCAACGCTGGAGCGCGGCCGAAATGGATCTCAGGGTCTATGCGCTTTCGCGCGCCTCGCAAGCGGTGCTGGCCGCGCTCGACGTATGGCCCGGGGTCGAGGCGGCGCGCGCGAGCCCTTACGAGCGGATGCACGTGTTCGAAGGCGATGGCCCCGAGACGCCGGCCGCCGTGCATTTCGACTGCGCCGAGATCGGCGAGCCGAACCTCGGCTACATCGTCGAGGATCGGCTCATCAAGGACAGGCTGCTGCAGCGCATTGCGCGACTGCCGAGCGTCAGCGTCACGATCGGAGACGAGGTAGAGGCCGTGGATCTGCGGTCCTCGGGCGTCTCCGTTTCGCTCGCGGGCGGCGCCCGTCTGCGCGGCGAGCTGCTCGTCGCGGCCGACGGCACGGACTCGACGGTCCGGCGGCTGCTCGGGCTTCCGGCGCTGCAGGCGAGCTACGGGCAACAAGCGATCGTCGCGCACGTCGCGACCGAAAGGCCCCACGCCCGTACGGCGCGCCAGCGTTTCATGCCTGGCGGGCCCCTCGCGTTCCTGCCGCTCGCGGACGGCCGCAGCTCGATCGTCTGGTCGCTGCCCGAGGCGCGCGCGCAGGCGCTGGCCGGGCTCGACGACGAGCGCTTCCTCGCGGAGCTCGCGACCGCGAGCTCCGGCATCCTCGGCCGGCTCGGGCCCATTTCGCCGCGCGCGCGGTTTCCCCTGCAGATGCTGGCCGCCTTGCGCTATTGTTGCAGCCGGGCGGTGCTCATCGGTGACGCCGCCCATACCGTTCATCCGCTCGCGGGGCAGGGCATGAATCTGGGCTTGGCCGATGCCGCGTGCCTCGCGGCCGAAATCGAGGCCGGGCTCGCGGAAGGCCGCGAGCCCGGCGACTTGCCCGTTTTGCGACGCTATGAGCGGCGGCGCAAGGCCGAGAATCTCAGAATGCTCGTCGCGCTCGACGCGTTGAACCGCCTTTTTCGCCTGCCGGACTGGGTCCGGCCGCTGCGCGCCTTCGGCCTGCAGGCCGTCGATGCCGCGCCGCCCGCGAAGCGGCTGCTCATGCGCCAGGCGCTCGGTCTCGGCGGCGACGCGGCCCGTGCCCGGCGGCCCGCGGAAGGCTGAAGCGGGCGGCCCCGGCCGCTGGCGGCGTTGGGCCTTCGGGAGCAAAGTGCGCCCGCCATGGTCACATGATTTCTAGGAACCTTAGAATCGCAAATATGAAAATCCTGATCGCCTACACGACCTGCGTCGTAGCCTTGCTCGCCGCCTCCGCCTCCCCCGTGCTCGCCGAACAGGCGACCTGGAACCGCACGCTCGAGCGGATCTCGAGCGGCGTCGTCTCGATCGAGGTGGACAGCACGCGCGCGTTCGACACCGAGCGCAACGAAACGGCCCAAGCGACAGGCTTCGTCGTCGACGCCAAGCGCGGGCTGATCCTCACGAATCGCCACGTCGTGACTCCCGGTCCGGTCCGGGCGCGGGCCATCTTCCTGAACCAGGAAGAGGTGGACCTGCAGCCGGTCTACCGCGACCCGATCCACGACTTCGGCTTCTTCCACTACGACCCGAAACAACTGCATTTCATCAAGCCGGCCGAGCTGCCGCTCGTGCCCGACGCGGCCCAGGTCGGCACGGACATCCGCGTGGTCGGCAACGACGCGGGCGAGCGGCTCTCGATCCTCGCCGGGACGATCGCCCGGCTCGACCGCGAGGCGCCGGACTACGGCCGCGGCAACTACAACGACTTCAACACGTTCTATCTGCAGGCCGCCTCGGGTACCTCCGGCGGTTCCTCCGGCTCGCCCGTGATCAACATCGACGGCCAGGTACTCGCGCTCAATGCAGGCGCGAACACGCAGTCCGCGTCGAGCTTCTTCCTGCCGCTCGACCGCGTGAAGGTCGCGCTGTCGCTGATCCAGCAGGGGCTTCCGGTGCCGCGCGGCACGCTGCAGACGGAATTCGTGCACAAACCCTATGCCGAGCTCCGCCGCCTCGGGCTCTCGCAACAGACGGAGGCCAAGGTCCGGCACGACGACCCGGCGACGACGGGCATGCTCGTCGTCGAGCAGGTCATTCCGGGCTCGCCGGCCGCGGGCAAGCTCGCCCCGGGCGACATCCTGATCAGCATCGACGGTGAGCCGATCTCGACGTTCGTGCCGCTCGAGTCCGCCCTCGACGACAAGGTCGGCCGGACCGTTCCCGTCGTCGTCGAGCGCGGCGGCGCCCAGCGGACCGAGAGCGTGCGCATCGACGACCTCTACAGCATCACGCCGGACGAGTACATCGAGTACGGCGATGGCATCCTGCACGAGCTCTCGTACGAGGAGGCGCGCCACTATTACCGCCCGGCCAAGGGCATCTTCGTCGCGAGCCCGGGCTACGTCTTCGGCTCGGCGGCCATTCCGCGCGCAAGCATCATCACGGCCATCGACGGCAAGCCCGTCGAGACGATCGACGGCCTTGAGCATGTGCTCGAGTCGCTGCCCGAAGGCGCGCAAGTGAGCACGCGCTTCATCGAGTTCGACGATCCGCAGGTCGAGAAGGAACGGATCATCACGAACAACCGCAGCTGGTTCCCGGCCGAGCGCTGCAAGCGCGACGACTCGACGGGCGTCTGGCCGTGCATGCCGCTCGCGGCCGCGCCGCCGCCGCGGCCGCTTACGCCGGAGTCGACGACGTTCCCGCCCGAGAAGGACCCGATTCTCGCGCGCATCGCGCCGTCGCTCGTGCTCGTGAACTTCAGCATGCCCTATACCGTTTCGGGCGTCTCGGACCGCTACTACTACGGGACGGGCCTCGTCGTCGACGCCGAGCGCGGCTGGGTCGTCGTGGACCGCAACACCGTGCCCGTCGCCATGGGCGACGTGCGCCTTACGTTCGCGGGCTCGGTCGAGATTCCGGGGCATGTCGAGTACGTCAATCCGTTGCACAACCTCGCCGTGGTCTCCTACGATCCGAAGCTGCTCGGCGATACCCCCGTCAAGAGCGCGGAGTTCTCGGACCGGCCGCTGACGCCCGGCGACCAAGTGGACGTTGTCGGGCTCTCCGCCGACAACGATCTGCAGTCGCAGGCGACGCAGATCGCCTCCGTGAGCCCGGCGACCTTTCCGGACTCGCGCACGCTGCGCTTCCGCGACTCGAATCTCGAGACCGCCTCGCTCGTGAACGGCCCCTCCGACTTCAACGGCGCCATGCTCGACACGGAAGGCCGGGTCGAGGGTCTATGGGCCAGCTTTGCCGTGCAGTCGGGCCGCGAGCTGCAGCAGCTGAACATGGGAATGCCCGCCTATCTCGTGACCGACATGCTCGCGCATATGCGCAAGTCGGAACCCGTGTACTCGCTCGACGTCGAATGGCAGCCCATGCCGCTTGCGACGGCGCGCAAGCTCAAGCTGCCCGAGAGCTGGTCGAAGCGTTACGAGGCCCACAATCCGGAGCGGCGCGACGTGCTGGCGGTCTCGAACACGGTGGCAGGCTCCGCGGCCGCCGATTTCTTCCGCTCCGGCGACATCCTGCTCAGCGTGGACGGCAAGCTCGTGAACACCTACCGCGAGGCGGAACGCGCGACGCAGGAGCCCATGGCGACGGTCGTGGTCTACCGCGACGGCAAGGAGGTCGAGAAGAAAATTTCGACGGCGGCGCTCAACGGCCGCGGCATCGACCGCGTCGTGCTCTGGGCCGGCGCGCTCGTGCAGACGCCGCATCGGGCCATCGCGGTCCAACGCAGCGTCGCGCCCGACGGCGTCTACGTCTCGTACTTCAACTTCGGCTCGCCGGCCGCTCGGTCGGGGCTGTACGCCGGCCGGCGCATCGTCGCGATCGACGGCCGGCCGACGCCGAATCTCGACGCGTTCATCGAGGTCATCAAAGGACTCGGCGCGGACGAGGCGGTCAGGCTCAACACGGTGAACTGGAACGACGTGCCCGAGGTCATCACGCTCGAGCCCGATCCGCTCTACTGGCCGAGCTACGAGCTCGTGCGCCACGGTTACGACTGGGACCGCGTGCCCATCGAGATGGCCGCGGGCGACGGCTCGGGCTCGGGGATCACGTCGCCGCATCGCAGCGGCGGTCCGGCCGAGCCCACGCTGAAGGCGCCGGCACAAAGCGGCGACGACACGGCTGGCAAGGCGCCCGCGACGACGGGCGCCGCTGCCGGGGCGGGGGCGTAGCGGGCGTCTCTCCTCGACGCGTCTCCAGCCGGCGTGTCTCCAGTTGACGCGTCTCCGGCCGAGGCGTCTCCAGCCGAGGCGTCTCTAGCCGACGCGTCTCCAGTGGACGTTCGCGGAGCGGCTTCGGCGTCGGCGTAAGGGCGGCGTCGGGACCGCCGTGAATCCGTCCCTGGAGGCTGCGTACGCGCCGTCCCTGGCGCGTACGCTCCCGACACCGCCCTTACGCCGAGGCCGAAGCCGGATACCGACCCAGCCATCGAGAGCGACCAAACCCGCAAGGATCGGCGCCTGCCGCGCCGGACCGCATGCAAGGCACGGCATGACGTCTGCGCTTCGGTTGGGTATACGGCATCGATTGAGCGGATTCGCATCTGCTGCCCGAGAGCCTACGGACCGCGTCTTAACTCGAAGGATGTCTGCACGCACCTCCGGTCACCGCCGACGCCCGAGTCCGTTCATGAATCATGCGGACGACGACTCATGCAAGCCAAGCTACGCCAAGACACGCGAGGCTACGCCAAGCCACGCGACGCTACGCGAGTGCGCCCCGCAAGGCCGCCGGGTCCTGGATCGGTGCCCGGCACTCGGTCCCGAGGCAGACGTAAGCGACGGCCTCGTCGCGCGCCGCGCGTTCGGCCAGGAGCCCGGGCAGGGGTGCGGCGTCTTTCGGAATGCAGTACGTCGAGCGCAGCGGGGCGTAGGCCTCGTCGAGCAGCGACCGCCAGGCCGGCAGCTCGCCGGCCGTTCCGCGGACGACGACGAGCTCGGGCGGCTCGACGTAGCGCGCGAGGGCGAGCATCAGGGACGCGTGCGCGTCCGGATATTGGGATGCCGCCGGCAGCGCCGCCTCGAGCCCGCGTTCGGCCGCGTCTCGGTAACGCACGTCGCCGATCAGCGCGGCGAGTCGGAGCAGCACGCGCAGCATGACCGCGTTGCCCGAAGGCAGCGCCTCGTCCGCCAGGGGTTTGGGCCTGTGAATCAGCTTCTCGTGATCGTCCGCGGTGAAGAAGAAGCCGCCGCCGTCGCGATCTTCGAAATGCGCGAGCGCGGCATCGCAGAGCGCGGTCGCAAGCGCGAGGTCCTGGTTGCGCCAGCGCAGCTCGAGCAGCTCGAGCAGGCCGTCGGCCAGGAGCGCGTAGTCGTCGAGGTACCCGGCGAGCCGGGCGCGCCCGTCCTTATAGGTGGCGTTGAGCCGGCCGTCGTGCCAGAGCTCGGCGCGGATGAAGTCGACGGCGCGCGTCGCCGAGGCGGCGAGCTCCGGCCGCCCGAGGCGCCGCGCGGCTTTGGCCATGCCGCGGACCATGAGGCCGTTCCAGCCTACGAGCAGCTTCTCGTCGCGCGCGGGCGGCACGCGCTGCGAGCGGGCCTCGAGCAGCTTTGCACGCGCGCGCTCGAGCCGCGCGGCGGGCTCGGCCTCTGTGGGAAGGCCGAGGTCGGCTGCCGCCTGCTCGGGTGTGCGGAGCCGGTGCAGGTGCCACGCGCGCTGCTCGAAGTTAGGCGGCCCGTCGAGGCCGAAGACCCGTTTCGCGAGGCCGGCTTCGGGCTCCGCGAGCAGCTCGTCGAGCTCCTCGGCAGTCCAGAGGTAGAACTTGCCCTCCTCGCCTTCGGAGTCCGCATCGATCGTCGAGTAATAGCCGCCGCGCGCGTCCTGCATGTCGCGCATGACCCAGTCGGCGGTCTCGCTCGCGATGCGCGCGTAGAGCGGCTCGCCCGTCGCGGCATAGGCGTCGCTGTAGAGGGCCAGGAGCTCTGCGTTGTCGTAGAGCATCTTCTCGAAGTGCGGGATCGACCAGCTTGCGTCGACCGTGTAGCGATAGAATCCGCCGCCGAGCTGGTCGTAGAGCCCGGCGAGGGCCATATGTTCGAGCGTCACGGCCACCATGCGGCCCGTGGCCTCGGCGTCGCGCGGCGCGGGTTCGGAGGCGGTGTGCTCGAGCAGCAGCTCGAGTGCCGTCGCGCGCGGAAATTTCGGCGCGCCGCCGAAGCCGCCGTTCTCTGGGTCGAAGGCGGCAGCGAGCCGCTCGCGCGCGAGATCGATCGGCGCGCGCGTCGGCGGGCCGCCGGCGGCCGGCGCCGGCGTTTCGATCTTTCCGAGCGCCTCGACGAGCGCGGCGCCCCGCGCCTCGATCTCGTCCGGATACTGGCGAAAATAGGCTTCGACCTGCGTCAGCACCTGCTTGAAAGGCGGCATCCCGAAGCGCGGTTCCTTGGGGAAATACGTGCCGACGACGACGGGCACGTGATCCTCCGGCGTCAGAAAGCAGGTCAACGGCCACCCGCCGCCGCGCCCGGTATACAGCTGATGCGCGGTCTGATAGATGCGGTCGAGGTCGGGCCGCTCCTCGCGGTCTACCTTGACGTTGACGTAGAGCCGGTTCATGAGCGCGGCCGTCTCGGCGTCCTCGAACGACTCGTGGGCCATGACATGGCACCAGTGGCAGGCCGAGTAGCCGATCGAAAGGAGGATGGGCTTGTGCTCGGCGCGGGCGCGCGCGAGGGCCTCCTCGCCCCAGGGGTACCAGTCGACCGGGTTCTCGGCGTGCTGGCGCAGATAGGGGCTCGTTTCGTGCGCGAGACGGTTCGTCATGGCCCAACTATAGCAAGCGCCGGCCCAACGGGAGGCCTCGTGGTGGCACCCCCGGCCGGCCCCGTTTACACTAACGGCCTGCTCAAGGCGCCGTATTCACGCCAACCCGTCGGCGGCCACTAACTTGATCCAATATCCCCATTTCAATCCGATCGCTTTTCACATTGGCCCGCTCCAGGTTCACTGGTACGGGCTCATGTACCTCGCCGGCTTCGGGCTCGGCTGGCTCGGGGCGCGGGCCCGCGCGGGCCGGCCCGACAGCCCGATCAAGCGCGCCCAGGTGGACGATCTCGTCTTTTATTGCGCGCTCGGCGTCATCGTCGGCGGCCGCATCGGTTACATGCTGTTTTACGATCTGCCGGGCCTGATCGCGCACCCGTTGAGCCTTTTCATGCTCTGGCAGGGCGGCATGTCCTTTCACGGGGGATTGTTGGGCGTGCTGCTCGCCATGTGGCTCTACGGCCGGCACATCGGTCAACCGTTCTTCGCGATGACGGATTTCATCGCGCCCTGGATTCCACCCGGGCTCGGGCTCGTGCGTGTCGGCAACTTCATCAACGGCGAGCTCTGGGGCAAGGTCACGAGCCCCAATGCGCCCTGGGCCGTCATGGTGGACGGCGTCCCCCGCCAGCCCAGCCAGCTTTACGAGGCGTTCCTCGAGGGGCTCGTCATGTTCGTGGTGCTGTGGGCGTTCTCGCGGCAGTCGCGCCCCCGCATGGCCGTCTCGGGCTTGTTCCTGCTGCTTTACGGGATCTTTCGCTTTACCGTCGAGTTCATCCGCGTGCCGGACCCGCAGTACGGCTACCTCGCTTTCGGCTGGGTCACGATGGGCCAAATCCTGTCCGCGCCCATGATCGTCACGGGCGCCGTGCTTCTGGTATTGGCTTACCGCCTTCATCGCAGGGTGCGCGCGGATGCGACCGTATCTTGATCTGCTCGAGGCCGTCCTCGAGCGCGGCGCGCGCAAGGAGGATCGTACCGGAACCGGCACGCTGAGTCTCTTCGGCTACCAGATGCGCTTCGACCTCGCGGCGGGCTTCCCGCTTGTCACGACTAAAAGGCTGCATCTGCGCTCGATCATTCACGAGCTGCTGTGGTTCCTCCAGGGAGACACGAACGTCGGCTACCTGCGCGAGCACGGCGTTACGATCTGGGACGAGTGGGCCGACGAGAACGGCGACCTCGGGCCGGTCTACGGGGCGCAATGGCGCGCCTGGCGCACGGCCGACGGCCGCCGCGTCGACCAGATCCAGCGCGCCGTGGACTCGATCCGCAAGGATCCGGACTCGAGGCGCATCATCGTCAGCGCCTGGAACGTCGGCGAGCTCGAACGCATGGCGCTTTCGCCTTGCCATGCGCTGTTCCAGTTCTACGTGGCCGGCGGCCGCCTCTCCTGCCAGCTCTACCAGCGCAGCGCCGACGTCTTCCTCGGCGTGCCGTTCAACATCGCCTCTTACGCGCTGCTCACGCACATGGTGGCGCAACAGACGGATCTTCTGCCCGGGGATTTCGTCTGGACGGGCGGCGACTGCCATCTGTATTCCAACCATCTCGAGCAGGCCCGCGAACAGCTCTCGCGCGAGCCGTTCCCGCTGCCGCGGCTCGAGATCAAGCGCCGGCCCGCTTCGATCTTCGACTACCGCTTCGAAGACTTCGAGATCGTCGGCTACCGCGCACATCCCTCGATCAAGGCCCCTATCGCGGTCTGACCCCTCGCGCGGGCCCCCCGCGAAGCTCGGCTCGGGCACAATCGAGCAATGAACGTCCGCGGCTTCATTCTGCAGGCCAGCTATCGCATCGAAGCCGGAGCAGGCGGGAGGCGCGTGCCCGTCATCCATCTCTACGGCCGCCTCGAAGACGGGCGCACGTTTCTCTTTCGCGACACGCGTCAGCGCCCTCTCTTTTTCGTCCTGGCGGCCGCTGCGCCGAAGGCGAAGGCGCTCGGGCTCGGCGTTCTCGAGCCGGACGACCGCCGGACGTTCGCGGGCGCCACCGTCTGCAGGATCGAGACGGAGACGCCGCAGGACGTTCCGGCGATCAGAGAGCGGCTGCACGCCGCGGGCATCGAGACCTTCGAAGCGGACGTGCGCTTCGCCGTCCGCTACCTCATGGAGCGCGGCGTCAAGGGCGGCTGCGAAATCGAGGGAGCCGGACGGCCGGGGCGCGGCGTTTCCCTCGTGTTCGAGGACGCGAAGATCGCGCCCGCGGCCGTCGAGATCGAACCCCGCATACTGTCGTTCGACATCGAAACCGATCCGAAGGCTCGGCGCCTGCTTGCCGTGTCTCTTTACGGCCTCGGCAGCGACGAGGTGCTCGTCGTCGACGGCTCGGAGCGCGCCATGCCCGAGCGCGCGACGCGCTGCGCCGACGAGCGCGAGGCCCCCGAAGCGTTCTGCGTCCGCGTGGCCGAGCTCGATCCCGACGTTCCTGACGGGCTGGAACACCATCGACTTCGATCTGACGGTGCTGCAGCGGATCGCGGCGCGCGTGCAGCATCCCCTCGCGCTCGGCCGCGGACCGGGCCGGCTGCGCTTGCGCAAGGCCGAAGGCTGGTTCGGCAGCGGCCAGGCCAGCCTCCCGGGCCGGCTCGTGCTGGACGGGATCAATTTGCTGCGCGGTGCCTTCGTGCGCATGGAGGACTACTCGCTCGATGCCGTGGCGCGGGCAGTGCTCGGCGAGGGTAAGGCGCTGCACGGGGACGTCCGGGAGCGCGCGGCGGAGATCCTGCACGACTATCGCCACGATCTCGCCGCGTTCGCCCGCTACGCCCGCACGGACGCCCGCCTCGCCTTCGAGATCGTCGAGCGCCTCGATCTCGTGCGCCTCGCGTTCGCCCGCAGTCGCCTTACGGGAATGACCCCCGACCGCGTGGCCGCCAGCATCGCGTCGTTCGATTTCCTGTATTTGGCCGAGCTCGAGCGGCGCGGCCTCGTGGCGCCGACGGTTCGCGGCGACGACGCCCGCGTGCACGCCGCGCAACAGGGCGGACACGTGCTCGAACCCGCGCCCGGCCTTCACGCCGCGGTCTGGGTGTTCGACTTCAAGAGCCTGTATCCGAGCATCATCCGCAGCTTCAACATCGATCCGTTGACGTTCGTCGCCGAGCCCTCGCCGGCGGACGATCTCATACGCACGCCGGCCGCCGCCTTCCGGCGCGCGCCCGGGATCCTGCCGGGGCTTCTCGACGAGCTCTTTCCGCAGCGCGAGGCGGCGAAGCGCCGCGGCGACGCGGTCGCCGCGCATGCGGTCAAGATCCTCATGAACTCGTTCTACGGCGTGCTCGGCACGCCGGCCTGCCGGTTCTACAATCCGGCGCTCGCGAACGCGATCACGGGCACGGGCCGGGAGCTGCTGCTGTGGGCCAAGCGGTGGTTCGAGGCGGCGGGGTTTCGCGTGCTTTACGGCGACACGGACAGCCTGTTCGTCGAGGCGGCGGCCGAGGGCTCGCAGGCGGAGCCGATCGCCGGCGCCGCCCCCGCGTCGCTCGATGCGCCCGATGCGCCCGATGCGCCCGATGCGCTCGATGCGCCCGATGCGCTCGATGCGCTCGATGCGCGGGCCCGCGAGCTCGCCGCGGCGCTCAACGCCGCCCTCGCACGCCATCTCGAGGAGCGTTGTCGTGTCGCGAGCCGGCTCGAGATCGAATTCGAGAAGCTCTACATCAAACTGTTTTTGCCCCATGCGCGCCACAGCGCACGCGGCGCGAGCAAGCGGTATGTGGGGCTGCTCGCCGGCGGCGGGGTCGAGTTCGTCGGCATGGAGGTCGTACGGCGCGACTGGACCGCGCTCGCCAAGGACGTGCAGCGGGAGCTCTATGCGAGACTGTTCGCCGGCCAACCCGTCGACGCCTATCTCGCGGGCGTCGTGCGGCGGCTCAGGCGGGGCGAGCTCGATGGAGCGCTCGTGTACCGCAAGCAGCTGCGCAAAAATGCCGAGGCGTACACGGCCTCGACACCCCCTCACGTGGCCGCCGCGCGGAAGTCCAACGATGCGGGACGGCTCGTGAGCTACATCATGACGACGGCCGGCGCCGAGCCGCTCGACAACCTGCGCCATCCGCTCGACCGGGAGCACTACGTCGAGAAGCAGATCCGGCCCGTGGCCGAGCCCGTGCTCCAGACGCTGGGGCTAGACTTCGAGCGCGTCATCGGCGACGAGCGGCAGATGGATTGGCTATCGGGATCGTAGCCCCGAAGTTGCGGACCTCGCGGCGATGCGAGATCAGGCAGGTCGGCCGCGAATCTTTTGAAGCGCGCTCCGTCAGGTACGACAATACCCGGCGCGCGAAGCAGGCACGTTCGCGGGGAGACTCGTGGTCGTCGCGACGCGGAGGAGGCGTAACGCAGTGGCCGGAATCGAGACCCTAGACGTGCGGACGCGGCGAGAATGGCGCCGCTGGCTCGAGGTCTATGGCTCCTCGGCAACCGAGATCTGGCTCGTGTTCCACAAGCGCCATACTCGCGTGAGCTGCATCGAATACGAAGAGGCCGTCGAGGAAGCCCTGTGCTTCGGCTGGGTCGACAGCTTGATACGTCGCCTCGACGACGAGCGATACGCCCGCAAATTCACGCCGCGACGCGAGGACAGCCGCTGGTCCGCGCTCAACAGGAAGCGGTATGCGAAGCTGCAGGCGCAGGGATTGCTGGCGACTTCGGGACTCGAGCGGCCGCCGACCGGCCGCAGCGGCGACGCGCCCGGCGGCGATGCGCCCTCGAAGAGCGCGCCCGCGGAAGTCCCCGTCTACGTTCGCGAAGCGCTCGACCTGAACCCGGCCGCGTTGCGCCATTTCGAGGCCCTCGCTCCGTCCTACCGAAGGGTCTTCGTGGCCTGGATACAAGCGGCGAAGCGGGAGGAAACGAGGCAGAAGCGAATCCGCGAGGCTGTCGAGCTCCTGGCCGCCGGCCGGAAACTGGGGTTGAAATAGCGGTTAGGCCTCGCCTTACATCTCTCATACATTGAGGCGCACGGTGCGCCGACGCTCAGCCGATCGGCGCCAACCGCTCGCAGACGAGCGCCTCGCCGCGCTCGAAGTCGACTTGCTGGAGCGCACGTTTGCCGGCCGCGAGGTCGGCCAGGATCTCGGCCTGCACGGCGCCGCGCCGCCGCGCCTCCGCATAGGCGATCTCGGGGTGGAACATGACCATGGAATACCGCGGCACGAAGCGGTCGGGATGGCGCCGCTCGAGCTCGAACGCAATCTCTCGCCGGAGCTCGAAGTCCGGGCTTCGCACCGTGTCGCGCATCTCGCGGTAATTCTCGAGGGCCATCGCGGCGATCGCATCGGCGTCGGCCTTGCGGCCGCGCTCGAAGTCGCGCAGCACGGCCGCCCAGTCGCCGCCGAGGCGGTCGATCGCGGCGTCGAGCACCGCGCAGTCCTCGAAGGCCGCGTTCATGCCCTGGCCGTGAAACGGCACGATGGCGTGGGCGGCATCGCCGAGCAGAAGGATGCTGCCGGCGGCGCTCCAGGGTTCGCAGTAAACGCTGCCTAGCGTACCGACCGCGCGGGCCGCGAGCTCCGCCTCGAGGTTCGGGATCAACGCGAGCGCATCGGGAAACTCGGC
The DNA here is from genome assembly GCA_963702105.1 of uncultured Gammaproteobacteria bacterium. GTDB lineage: Bacteria > Pseudomonadota > Gammaproteobacteria > Steroidobacterales > Rariloculaceae > ZC4RG20. The sequence goes on along the minus strand of OY969712.1, from coordinate 4,289,666 downwards.
CTCGAAGAACGTGCGGACGCGGCCAGCCTCGCGCAGGGCCGTAAAGCTCGGGTCGCCCTCGAGCGGCAGGAACAGCGTGGCCGTAAAGCTTCGATCGGTATTCGGCAGCGCGATGAGCATGAACCCGCCGCGCGGCCAGATGTGCAGACCGTCGGGGCGAAGCGCGAAGCCGCCTGCACGATTCGCCGGGATCGTAAGCTCGACATAGCCGTGGTCGAGCAACTCCTCGCTCGCGCGCACGCGCCCCGCCGCCGCGAGCGCGCGCCTCACCTCGGAGCCCGCACCGTCGGTCGCGAACACCACACCGGCTTCGAGCGCGTAGCGCGCGCCGCCGGCCTCGACGATGGGCGCGCCGCGGGCCGGGTCGATGCCCACGCAGGCGTGTCCATAGCGGTATTCGACGCCGAAGCGCTCGCGCGCGACCGTCTGCAGCCTGCCGTTGAGATCGGCTCGGGAAACGGAGTAGATCTCCTCGCCGCGGCGCTGCCCGTACGGCAGGAAGCGCTCGGCGTTCCCGGTGTGCACGAGCCGCCCGCGCATGGGCAGAAGCAGCGGCAGCACGTCTGCGAGGACGCCCGCGCGCTCCAGCGCGGCCATGCCGCGGGCCGCGAGCGCGAGATTGATCGAGCGGCCGCCGGCCGGAGTGCGCGATTCTTCCTCCGTCGCGCGTTCGACGACGACGGGCGCGAAGCCGCGCCGCGCAAGCAGGATGGCGAGCAGGCTGCCGGCGAGGCCGCCGCCGACGACCGCGGTCGGCGCTCCAGCCGCGTGGCTCACGGCAGGGCCTTCGCCAGCGCGGCGACTGCGTCGAAGACGTCCACGAAGCGGTTGTAGAGCGGGGCGGGCGCGAGCCGCAGGACGGCCGGCGGCCGCCAGTCGGCAACGACTCCGGCCTCGCGCAGGCCGGCCGGCACGGCCGCGGCCGCCTCGGGCGCGAGATCGAGCTCGAGCGAGAGCTGGCAGCCGCGCGCCGTCGGGGCGCTCGGCGTCAGCAGCCGTGCCCGGTCGCCGAGGCGCGTGCACAGCAGGTATTCCAGATAACCCGTGAGACGCTCCGACTTGGCGCGCAGGGCCTCGAGGCCCGCGTCGTCGAAGATCGCGAGCGAGGCCGCAAGCGGCGCCAGCGAGAGGATGGGCGGGTTACTGAGCTGCCAGGCGGCGGCGCCCGGCATCGGCGCGAACGCTGCGGCCGCGTCGAAGCGGCGGGCCTCGCGAGTGCCCCACCAGCCCTCGAGGCGCGGCAGGCCCGCGTCGAACCAGCGGCGGTGCACGAAGCAGCCGCCGACGGCGCCCGGGCCGGCGTTGAGGTACTTGTAGCTGCACCAGACCGCGAAATCGGCGCCGGCGGCCGAGAGCGCGAGCGGCACATTGCCGATGGCGTGCGCGAGATCGAACCCGATCCGGCACCCGTGGCGCGCCGCGAGGCGCACGGCTGCCGCGATGTCGAGCGCCTGGCCGCTCAGATACTGCACGCCCGGGAGCAGCACGAGCGCGATCCGCTCGCCCTCGGCCTCGAGAATCTCCCCGAGGCGACCGAGATCGAGCGTGAGACTCCCGGGCGCGGGGTTCAGCTCGAGCAGCGAGCCCGCCGGGTCGAAGCCGTGCCAGGAGATCTGGGAGCGGACCGCGAAGCGGTCGGACGGAAACGCGTCGCGCTCGATGAGGATCTTGTGGCGCTCGGGCGTCGGCTCGTAGAAGCTCGCAAGCAGCAGGTGGAGGTTGACCGTCAGCGTGTTCATCGCGACGACCTCGTCCGGGCCAGCGCCGACGAGCCGCGCGAGCGGTGCCGCGAAGCGCTCGTGATAACGCAGCCAGCCTTCGAGCTCGAAATGCCCTTCGACCGCGCACTCGGACCAGCGCCTGAGCTCCGCCTCGACGGCCCTGCGCGCAGCGTGCGGCAGCGGCCCGAGCGAATGCCCGGATAGGTAGGTCAGCGGCCGGTCGCCCTGCCGCGGCAGCTCGAAGGCCTGCCGGAACGGCGCGAGTGGGTCGGCCGCGTCGAGCGCTTCCGCCTGTTCCCTGCCGGGACCGAAAGGCACGGGCGGCGGCGCCGCGGACGGGCTCATGCGGGCGGCATGATCCAGCCGCAGCGCTTGCAGGTGCGCGCGTCCTCGTTCGCATGGAAGCGTGCGAAGACCGGCGGCAGGTCCTTGACGATGTCGGAGACGTGCAGGAATTCCTCGTGCAGCTTCGCGCCGCAGCGCTCGCAGAACCACATGAAGCCGTCGAGCTCCTCGGGGCCGCGCCGGCGCTCTACGACGAGGCCTACGGTATTCGCAAAGCGCTGAGGCGAGTGCGGCACGCGGGGCGGCAGCAGGAACATCTCGCCCTCGCGGATCGGGACGTCGACGAAGCCGCCGTCCTGCACGGTCTTCAGCAGCATGTCGCCCTCGAGCTGGTAGAACAGCTCGGGTCCCTCGTCGTGATGGTAGTCCGTGCGCGAGTTCGGTCCGCCGACGACCTGAACGATGAAGTCCTCGCCCTCGTAGAGCTGCTTGTTGCAGACGGGCGGGCGCAGCTCCGGGCGGTGGCGTTCGATCCAGTCGAGCAGGTTGAACGGCTTCATGATCGTCATGATGGGTCTCCGCAAGCGGCGCCATTATGCCGCGTCTCGGCGGCCGGCGCGGCTGGGCGCGGCCCGGCGTGCGGCGTCCGGGCGGCCGCTCGCAGGTCAGCCGCGCGGTGCCGCCTGCGCGCAGGCGATCGCAGTCGGCTCGAGGTCGCCGTCGAGCGCGACGGCCGTGAGCATGCCGCCCCAGACGCAGCCGCTATCGAGCGCCGTCACGTCCACGCGGCGCATGAACCCGAGCGCCGACCAATGCCCGAATACGATATGAGTCGTCGTCGTCCGTCGGCCAGGCGCGTCGTACCAGGGCACGAGCCCCGGGGGCTGGGTGCCGGGCGGGCCGGACCGCTCGAGATCGAGCCCACCGCTCGCATCGCAGAAGCGCATACGCGTCAGGGCGTTGATCGTATAGCGCACCCGCGCCGCATACTCGAGATCCTGAGTCCACTTCGGCGGATCGTTGCCGTACATGACCTCGAGCCCGTATCGCCAATGCGGGCCGCGCAGCAGACCCTCGACCTCGGCTGCGTGCCGCAGGGCGGCCTCGATGTCCCACTCGGGCGGGATGCCGGCGTGCACGAGGGCGCGGCGGTGCTCGCGGTCGTAGTGCAGAAGCGGGCGGCGGCGCAGCCAATCGAGCAGCTCCTCGGAATCGGGCGCGGCCAGGACCTGGTCGAGCGTGTCGGCGGCCGAAGGACGGCGCAGGCCGGCCGCCGCCGCGAGCAGGTGCAGATCGTGATTGCCGAGCACGGTCACGACGCTCGAGCCGAGCTCCGCGACACGGCGCAGCACGGCGAGCGAGTCCGGTCCGCGATTCACGAGGTCGCCGACGAGCCAGAGGCGGTCGCGCGACGGATCGAAGTCGAGGCGGTCGAGCAGTGTGGCGAAGGGGCCGTAGCAGCCTTGGATGTCGCCGATGGCGTAGAGGGTCATCGGGCTAGTCTACGGGTCTACCGGTGAGTCCGCAGGATTCATGAACGGATCAATGGTGGTGGCAGCCGGAGGCTCGTGCAGACAGGCGCTTTCGGGGACGCCGTGAATCCATCCCTGGAGGCTCCGGGCGCGCCCTCCCTGGCGCGCACGGCCCCGAAAGCGCCTGTCTGCACGAGCCTCCTCTGCGACGTTGATGGCCGTTCATGAATCCTGCTGCCACCCCGCGAGGAAATTGGTGGGTTTGAAGACGGCAGTCCCTGCGCTCGCTGGCAGAGGCGTTCGGTACTTGCGTCCCTGCGGAGTTCGGATGCGATCGATCAGTGCCGTCTTCGGACTTCGCTATGGCCAAGTCGGCGTCCCGGCGGAGGTATCGGCTGAGGGCGGTGTCGGGAGCGTGCGCGCCAGGGATGGCGCGCAACGCAGCCCCCATGGATGGGTATTTTGGCGGTCCCGACACCGCCCTCAGCCGATGCCTCCGCCCCGCTACGGCGTCTGGGCGCCCTTAGCCGATGGCGCGCGCGCTACCGACCCCCGAGAGCCTCCGCCAGCCGCGCAAGGTCCGATGGCGCCAGCGTCTCCGGCCGCGCGCGCGGATCGAGCTGCAGCGACTCGATCTCGGCCGCGCTCAACCGCCCCTTGAGGATGCGGGCGAGCGTCTTGCGCCGCATCGAGAAGAGCTGCGCCACGAGGCGTGCGAAGGCCGCTTCGTCGGCGAGTTGGAAGCGCGGTGCCGCGAGCGGCGTGACGCGCACGAGCGTGGACCAGACGCGAGGCGGCGGCGAGAAGGCGCCGGGGCCGATGTCGAAGCAGGCCTCGACGTCGGCGGCCAGCGAGAGCATGACCGTGAGTCGGCCGTAGTCCTTGCCGCCCGGCGAAGCGGTCATGCGCGTCACGACTTCCTTCTGGAGCATGATGTGCATGTCGCGGATCGCGGCGCGGCTCGCGAGCAGATGGAACAGCAGGGGCGTCGAGATGTTGTAGGGCAGATTGCCGGCGACGCGCAGCGAATGCGGAGCGCGGGCGAGCGCGGCGAAATCGAATTCGAGCGCGTCGCCCGCATGCAGTATCAGGCGGTGCTCGTCGGTGCCGCGGCGCTCGAGGTCGGGCCCGAGGCGCGGGTCGATCTCGACGACGTGCAGCTCGGCGACCCGCTCGAGCAGCGGTCCCGTGAGCGCACCGAGGCCGCCGCCGATTTCGACGATGGCGTCGTCGTGCTGCGGAGCGATGGCCGCGACGATGCGTGCGATGACGGCCGGATCGTGAAGGAAGTGCTGGCCGAGACGCCTGCGGGCATGGACGCGACGCGGCGCAGCTCGCTCTAAGCCCGCTGCGCGTGCGCCCGCGCGGCGGCCGTTGCGGGGCGCGCCGCGTCGCGTGTGCATCAATGCGCCGCGGCCGCCTGCGCCGCAAGCGCGCGGGCCAGCTCGACGGCTGCCGCCAGGCTCTCGGCCCGCGCGCGCCCCGTGCCCGCGAGCTCGAGCGCCGTACCGTGATCGACGGAAGTGCGGATGATGGGCAGGCCGAGCGTGACGTTGACGACCTCGCCGAACGAGGCGGCCTTGAGCACGGGCAGGCCCTGATCGTGATACATCGCGAGCACGACGTCGCACCGCGCGAGCGACTCGGGCGTGAAGGCCGTGTCGGCCGAGACGGGGCCGAAGGCCGCGCTGCCGCGCGCGGCGAGTCGGTGCAGCGCGGGCTCGATGACGTCGCGCTCTTCGGTGCCGAGCGTGCCTTGCTCGCCCGCATGCGGGTTCAGGCCGAGCACCATGATGCGCGGCCGGGCGATGCCGAACCTTTCGGCGAGATCCCGCTCGACGACGAGCACGGTGCGCTCGATGAGATCGGCCGTCAGGGTATCGGGGACGGCGCGCAGCGGCAGATGCGTCGTCGCGAGCGCGACCTTGAGCCGCGGCCCCGCGAGCAGCATGACGGGCAGCGGCGTGCCGGTGAGCTCGGCCAGAAACTCCGTGTGGCCGGAGAACGGCACGCCGGAGCGCGTGATCACGCTTTTTTGCACGGGTGCCGTGACGAGCGCATCGCAAGCGCCCCGCACGCACAGATCGGCGCCGGTCCGCAGCAGCTCGAGCACGTAGGCCGCGTTCGAAGTGTCGAGCCGCCCGGGAACGACCTGCGCTCGGGCCGAGACGGGCAGCACGTCGAGCACGCCGGCGCGCCCCGCCCCCTCGAGCGCGGCCGGGTCGCCGCAGGCCCGCAGCTCGATCTCGAGGCCGAGCCGGCGCGCGCGGGCGGCGAGCACGTCGGGGTCACCTAGCACGGCGAGCGCAAACGGCCGCTCGCGGCGCGCGAGCATGAGGCAGATGTCCGGTCCGATTCCCGCGGGCTCGCCCGAGGTCAGGGCCAGCGTTACATGCGCTCGTCGACGTAGGCTTGGTCGCGCAGTCGGCGCAGCCACAGCTCGCGTTCCTCTTCGGCCTTACTGTTGCGGACCTGCTCGGCACAGTGCTCCTTCTTGAGCTCGTCCGTCATGTCGTGCTTGCGCTTCGCCGTGACTTCGGCGAGGTGCCACCCGTAGCGCGTCTTGAACGGCTCGCTCAGGACGCCGACCTGAAGCTTCTTGAGCGCGTCCTCGAACTCCGGCGGATACTCGCCGCCGCCGAGCGTGATCCAGCCGAGGTCCCCGCCGTCCGACGCGGAGACCGGATCTTCGGAGATGGCCTTCGCGATGGGCCCGAAGTCCTGGCCGCTCTCGATCTGCTGGCGGATGCCGAGCAGACGCTGCTTGACGGCGTCGTCGTCCTGAATCGCGTTGGGCTTCAGCAGGATGTGCCGCACGTGGAGTTGCTCCTCGACGACGCGCTGCGCGCCGCGAACGTCGTTGAGCTCGACGATGTGAAAGCCGCTCGCGCTCTGGATCGGCTCGGAAAACCCGCCGGGCTTGAGCTTCGGAACGACGTTGGCGAACACGGTCGGCAGCTCCGAGCCCTTGCGCCAGCCGAGGCTGCCGCCCTTGAGCGCGTCCTCCGAGTCCGAGTAAGTCACGGCGACCTGTGTGAAGTCCTCACCGCTTTTGAGCTTGGCGTAGGCCTCCTCGATCTTCTTTTTGGCGGCCTCGATCTCCTGCTGGCTCGCCGAGGGCGAGACGCCGACGAGGATGTGAGAGATGTTGTAGTCGCGATCGCTGGCCTGCGTGGCCGCCTGCTTGTCGAGGCACTGCTGCAGCTCGCGCGGCGTCACCGTGATGTGGCTCAACACGTCGCGCTGCAGGAGCTGCTGCACGATGAGGTCGTCGCGGCTGTCCTCGCGATACATCGTGTAGTTGATGTCCTGCTGCGCGAGCGCCTGCGGCAGCTGCTCGAGCGTGATGCCGAGCTTCTGGGCAACGCCCGAGAGCGCCTGGTTCAGCATCTGGTCGCTGACTGTGATGCCGAGCCGCTTGGCGCGCTGGAGCTGCACCTCCTTGAGGACGAGCTGGTCGAGCACCTGCTTTTCGATGACGTTGCGCGGCGGCAGCGGTCGGCGCTGGTCCGCGGGCGTCTGCACCTGCTGCTGCTCGAGCTGGCGCGTGACGAGATCCATGCGCTGCTCGAGGTCGCTCTTGAGCACGACGCCGTCGTCCACGACGGCCGCGATGCCGTCCAGGAGCTCGCCGCCGGAGCCGAGCTCCCGCGTCTGGGCCGCCACGAGGCCGGGGACGGCGGCGAGCGCAGCGCAGGCGATGAGGAGATAGCGCAAAGGTCGATGAGTCATCGGGATTCAGCTCCGGTCAGGCCGCCATAGCCCACGATACCACGGTCGAGGAGCTCCTCGGGCGAGGCGACCCCTTGGGAGAACCCGCTGAGCTCGAATTGCACGGAAATGCCGTTGTACGTCTCGCCGGTTCGATGCCCCACGTAGCTGCGGCCGACGACGCGCATGCGCCAGCAGCAGGCATCGTATTCCCAGCCGAGAAAGCGCTCGAGCGGTTTGTTCTCGAGCAGTGAGTAGCTGTACAGGCCGATGACGCGCCACTTCTTGGTCGCCGGCCACACGAGCGAGACGTCGCCCTGCTGCAGCACGCCGCGGCGATATCGATAGGCGAAACCGAGCAACCGGTCTGCGTCGGGCCGGTACTCGAAGCGCGTCTCCGTACGCGCGGTGCGGCTGGTTTCGCTGTTCCACTGATAGCCGAAATCCAGGTTCCAGGTCCGGAGCATGCCGATCGACATCTCCGCGACATAGTCCGACGCGTTCGCCGTCCGCGGCTCGGCGCCGGGCAGCGTCACTTTCTGGTCCGTTAGATAGCGGGTCTGCCCCAAAGTTGCCGCGAGACGCTGTTCGCCCGACGCCTCGTCGATGAGCCGCGCCGTGAAGCCGAGGCTGACCTGGTCCGTGTTCGCGATTCGATCCGGGCCTACGAACTGGTATTTCCTGAACAGCTGCACGAGGTTGAAGTCCGGCTCGATCGTGTCGAAGAGGGGCAGGTCGGATTGATCCACGTAGGGCACGTGCACGTAGAGCAGGCGCGGCTCCAGCGTCTCGAGCCAGGCGCGTCCGCCGCGCGCGGCGCGCTCGAGCTTGAGGCCGGCGTCGATGCTCGCGACGGGCAGCGTGCGCGTGAGCGTCTGGTCGGCTCCGGCCGCCGTGCTGCCGAGCCAGTAGTCTGTCTGCCGCAGCGCGACGGCCGGCGTCACGTACATGCCGGAGCGCGCGAACCGCGCGCTGACTTCCTGCGTCGAATCGAGCCGCCAGCCCGTCGTGCCGACATCGCGCTCGAAGTTCACGAGCTCCGCGGTGGAATCGAAGCCGAGCAGTCCCTGGTACCAGCGGCCTTGGAACAGGATCTGCGGGAGCTGCTCGTACGGGCGATCCGCAACCGGGATCGTCGTGTCGATCGTCTGATAGTCCTGCAGCCGCGAGCGCACGCTCCAGAAAGGCGCCGCGTAGGTCAGGTCGATGTAACGGTCGAGATACAGCTGGCTCGTGACGCTGAGACTCGAGCCCAGATCCTCGAAGTAGGCGTCGTCCGAAACCTGCTGGATGCCGGCCTCGACGCCCCAGCCCTCGCCGAACTCCGTTCGATGCTGCAGATTCAGATAGCGGCGCTCGGTGTTCGTGACCTGATCGCGCGGCAGATAGCTCATGTCGAACTCGCCGGCGCTGCGCGGCAACAGGTACCGCACCTGCGTGTCGACCTCGAGGCCGCGCTTGCTGAGGTAGTGCGGCTCGAGCGTCATGTCGAGATTCGGCTTGAGGTTAAGGTAATAGGGCACCGAGATGTCGAGGCCCGTGCGGTCGCGCTGACCGAAGCTCGGTGTCAGGAAGCCGCTCTTGCGCTTCGAGCTGATCGGGAAAGTGAAGAACGGCGCGTAGAAGATCGGCACGCCCTTGAACTCGAGCTTGACGCCGCGCGCGGTGCCGAAGCCGCGGTCAACGTCGAGCACCAGGCTCTGCGCCTGCAGCTGCCAAGCCGTCGCGTCCGCGGGGCACGTCGTGAAACGAACAGTGGACAAGCTCATTCTGTTGTCCGCGCCGATCACGATGCGTTCGGCCGAGCCGCGCGCGGGGCGCGACGGGATCTCGAAGCCGGCCTGGCCGAAGGAGATGCGGCGATTCGCCGTGTCGAAGTTCGCGTCCTGGCCGAAGATCGTGAGCTCGGGATCCTTGTACGTCACCGTGCCCGTGACCTGCACGCGTTGAGCCGGGCGATCGAGAATCGCGCGCTGGCCCTCGAGCACCTGATCGCCGTGCTTGATCTCCACCTTGTGCGAGAAGATCGCACCCGTGGCCGTGCCGGCCTCGAGCTCGCCCGCCTCGATTTCGAAAGGCTCGTCGCTCGCGTCGTTCCCGAGCAGCCCCTTCTTGGGCGGCGCGGGGGCGCCCCCCGTGGCGACCGCGGCCGGGTGGGCAGCAGAAGACGCCCCGCCGGAGGGCGGCACCGGCGCCCCGCTCGGCTGCTGGGTGCCGGGCACGATCGGCGCGAGCGTCGCATCGAGGCCGAGTGACGCCTCGGCCGCGAGCAGGTCGTTCGCCGTCCGCGTAATGGGGTCCGGAGCCACGGGGCACGACTGCTGAGCCAGGGCCGGCGAAACGGCCAGAAGGTACAGCGGCAGTGGCAGGGCGCGGCCGAAGGCCGGCCGGCGCGATTTACGCAGGGGGTCTCGGGGGAAGGACACTGGGCACGGGCCGCATAAAGGCGGCTACAATGGCATAGTTCCTATTGGCCTTCAACGACTTGTCCGGATGAAAGCGATCGTGCTCGCGGCCGGTCTCGGCACCCGCATGGGCGCCCTGACCGCGGCGCTGCCGAAGCCGTTGCTCGAAGTCGGCGGCGAGCCGCTCATCGCCCACCAGCTCGCCCGGCTGGCCCGCGCCGGCGTGCGCGAGGTCGTCGTCAACGTCGCGCGCCGCGGCGATCTGATACGCGCGGCCGTCGGCGACGGCGCCCGCTGGGGACTCGGCGTCGTCTACAGCGAGGAGGGCGAGTCGCCGCTCGAAACCGGCGGCGGCATCCTGCGTGCACTGACGAGTCTCGGCCCGGCCCCGTTCCTCGTCGTCAACGCCGACGTGCTGACGGCCTTCGATCCCGCGGCGCTCCGGCTCGACGGCGCCGAAGGCGCGCTGCTTCTCGTCCCGAACCCGGAGCACAACCCGGCCGGCGACTTCGGCCTCGACGCCGACGGCCGGGTCCGCGACTCGCCGCCGAAGCTGACCTACGGCGGCAACGCGCTGCTGCATCCCGCGCTCTTCGCAGGCCGCACCCCCGGCCCGCAGCCGCTCAAGCCCATCCTCGACGCGGCCATCGCGCGCGGCACGCTGCGCGGCGTCCGCTACGACGGCCCCTGGATCGACGTCGGCACGCCGGAGCGGCTGGAACGCGCGCGGTCGCTCTTCGGCCTCCGCTGACGAAGACCCGACCTGATGGGGCCGGCGTGTTTGCCCATGAGGCGCCTGTCGGGACCGCCGTAAACCCGTCCCTGGGGGCTCGCTGGGCGCCATCCCTGGCGCCCAGCGTCCCGACAGGCGCCTCATGGGCAAACACGCCGGACCAGCGGCCTTGCGCGCGTCGGCTTCGCTCGGGTCCCCGTAGCGACCCTGGCAGCGGCCGGATGCGATCCGTGCTTAAGCGGCGCGCTCGGTTCTCGGTCGAACGAAGGCGGAACGACCAACCTTCCAGCCAACGTCCGAGATGGAGCCTTCGGATCGAAGCCATGTAGCGTAATGCTGCAGGTCCGGTGTGCATGCGTACCGGACCGGCCTGATGCCGTCTTGTCTTGAACGCCGAGGCTTCAGCGCTCGCCGTGTTCCATCCGGACGTCGAGCAACGCCTGCCGCCCCCCGCGGACGGCCTCCAGCGCCTCCTCGAGCGCCGCCGGCAGCTCGCCGGGCTCGTCGATGCGACGGGCGAACGCGCCCGAGGCCTCGGCGACCTTCGTAAACTCGGGCGAGGGCTGCAGCTCGACGAGCGGCATGGGCTTCGCGGCGGCCGCGAGGCCCGAGGGGTAGACCACGCGCGTCGCGGAGTCCACGGCCTGCCAGCGCCCGTTGTTGCAGACGACGACGAGCACGGGCAGATCCGCCGCCCGCGAGACGAGGTGGAAGGGTGTCGGGTTGCCGAACATGTAGCTGCCGTCGCCGACCGTCGCGACGACCGTGCGCTCGGGCGCAGCGAGCTTGGCGCCGAGCGCCGCGCCGAGGCCGAAACCGAGGCCGCCGCCGATGCCGACGCCGAGCAGGCTGCCGGGCTCCTCGAGGCCGAGCTGCTCGGCGGAGACGCCGAGCTCGGTCACGACGAGACCGCCGGCCGGCAGCGCGCGGCCGACGCACGCGCCGACGTAGTCGTAGGCCAGCGGCTTCGCCCGCCGCTTCGTCGCGAGCGCGGCCTCCTTCGCGGCGGCCTGCTCGGCGCGGTAGCGCTCCACGGCCGCGCGCCGCTCGGCGACCTTGTCCGCATCGAGCCGCTGCTCGGCCAAGGCGCCCGCGAGCAGGCGCAGGGCCGTGCGCGGGTTGCCCGGGATCGCGAGGTCGGACGGGAACGAGTGCATCGGATAGCGCGTCCAGAGCGGGTCGATGCCGAGGTGCGCGACCTTGACCCCGCGCTCGGGGACGAAGCCGCGCGGGAACCATGGCACCTCGGAGTCCACGGCGATGAGCAGGTCCGCTTTCGGCAGTAAGCCCGCGCCGCCCCAGACGTTCATGGGATGGCTGGCGGGCAGGTTCAGGGCGGTGGGCCCGGCCTGCACGACGGGGATCGAGAATGCCTCCGCGAGCTCGGCCAACGCGGCCACGGCGGCGACGTCGCGGCCCAGATGGGTCGTCACGATCATGGGCCGCTCGGCGGCCGCGACCCATTCTGCCAGCGCCTCGATGTGGCTCGCGCTCGGCTGCGGATCGGCCACGACGCCCGTCGAGGCGCCGAGGCCCGCCGAGACGCCGCGGACCGGGTCGGCCAGCACCTCGCGCGGCAGCGTGAGGTAGACGGGGCCGCGCGGCTCGGCCAGGGCGACCTCGAGCGCGCGCGCGACGATGTCGTCCACCGACTGGCCCGAACGCAGCTCGTAGTCCCACTTCGTGTATTCGCGCACGATGCCGGCCTGGTCGAAGTTCTCCTGGCCCCAGTGAATCGGCGCGGAGCGCGAAGCGATGTGGCCGCGCTCCGTGTGCGGCGTGCGTCCGGCCATGAGCACGAGGGGCACGTTGTCGCGATAGGCGTTCATGAGGGCGCAGACCGTGTTGCCCGTGCCGACGGTCACGTGGACCATGACGGCGGCCGGTCGGCCGCGGACCAGGTAGTAGCCGTGCGCCATCGCCACGGCCAGGTTCTCGTGCGGGACGGTTACGAAGCGCGGCACGGCCTCGAGTTCTCCGCCGACCTTCACGAGCGCCTCGATGATCGGGGCGAAGTCCGTGCCGGCGTTCGCGAAGACGTGATCGACGCCGCGGCGCTTCAGCGCGCGCAGCAGCGCCTCTGCGGCGGAGGTCTGCTTGTCCTGCATTCGGTCCTCAGGTCTGGTCAATGCGTCATTGAATAAATGACGTAGTTCACGGCGAAGCGGAAGCCGAGCGCCGAGTAGTGCTCGGGATAGTAAGACTTGTCCGCGAGCTCCCAGGAGTCGCCGAGGTCCATGTTGTGGTCGATGAGCACCATGAGCCGCCCGTCGTCGTCGTAGATGCCGCGCCAGTGGGGCACCTTGCCGCCGTACTCGTAAGTGACGCCCATGAGCAGCGGCCGGATGCCGGGCACCTGTACGCTCTTGTCGAGATTGTAGACCGTATGAAAGATCGGATCGCTTTCGGGGACGTCGACGACGGGGCGGTCGGGAAAGACGCGCGTCATGGTTTCCATGAAGACCTGCCATTCCTGCGGGCCGTGGAAATCGTCCACCATGAGGAAGCCGCCCCGCAGCAGGTACTCGCGCAGGTGCGCCGCCTCCTGATCGTCGAGGGACCAGTGTCCGACCTCGACGGCGTACAGGAAGGGGTAGTTGAACAGGGCTTCGTCGCTGGCCCTGAAGCGCCGCTCCTCGGGGTCGACGTTGACGTTCGTGAGGCGCGGAATGTTATGCGCGAAGTGATACTCGGCCGCGGGAGTGTCCACGAGCCAGTGTCCGCCCCAACGCCCGCCGTAGCCGCCCCAGTACGACGAATCGTCGTAGTGCAGCCGCACGAAATGGAATTCCGAGGTGGGCCACTCGGCCTGGGCCGGATCGGCCTCGTCTCCGGAAGCGGCGACGGCGGCGACGACGATCATGGCCGCGGCCGCTCCGTAGAGGGTTCTGGCCAGCCACCTGCCCTTGTCGATTTCGCTCATCGGTCCTCGCCCGCTCGCGGCATTCGCGGTGTCCGCCCGCGCCTTCCTGCCGCCGCGGCCCCGGGACATGTTCCGCCCTCCGGGGAAACCGTGCAAGCGGCGTGCCCGAATCGCGGGGGGGGGGGGGACGTCAGGAAAACCACCGATCGAGCGTCTCGCCCTCGAGCTCCGTCAGCGCGTGCTCGTTGAACCTCCGGTACGCCGACCAGTCCCGCAGCTTACTGCGCAGCTCCTCGGCCCCCGGTCCGGCCGCGCTTTCGAGCTCGCGGGCATACTGCGTCAACTTTTCTTCAGCGTAGGCGTTGCAGCGTCGTAGAAAATCGCCGACAACCGCCTTCTTTTCCTCGAGCGTCACGTCGTCCGCCTTCGCTGGCGCGGGGGTAATTGATAATAGCCGCACGCCGCGAGACTGTCGCGAAACCGGCCCTTCGCGGACTAGGCGGGACGGCACGGCGAGGGTAAGCTCCGGCGTAAGGTCCCCCTTCCCATCCAAGGACTGTCCGTGTTCGACCTGTTCTTCAAGTATTCCCCAGAGACCTTCGCGCGCTCGCACTTCGTGTTCGCGAGCGGCTGGCCGGTCTGGCTGCTCGCGCTGCTCGGCGTCGCCGCGGCCGCCGGGGTCGGCGTAAGCCTTGCGCGCACGCACCAGGGGCTCGCGCCCGCAAAGGTCGCGGCGCTCGGTGTGCTCGAGGCGGCCGTGCTCGTGCTCGCGCTGTTTCTGCTCTGGCGGCCGGCGCTGCTGAGCCAGACCCTGAAGCCCAAGCAGAACTCGGTCGCCGTCGTGCTCGATACGTCGGCCAGCATGACTTACGGCGAAGGCAAGGAGTCGCGCCTGCAGCAGGCCACTCAGGCGCTCGGCGCCTCGGCGCTGCCCGCGCTGCAGCGCCAGTTCCAGGTGGATCTCTACGGGTTCGCGAACGACGCCGTCGAACTGCCCTCGCTGGCCAAGGTGCCCGCGCCGGGGCCGCAGACGCACATCGGCGATGCGCTCCTCTCCGTGCTGCGCGGCGCGCGCTCCGGCGCGCTCGGCGCGATCGTGCTCGTCAGCGACGGGGAGGACAATTCGGGCTCGCTCGACGCCGCCAGGATCGCGGAGATCGCGAGTTTCGGCGTGCCAGTCGATACCGTCGGCGTCGGCCGCGAGAAGATGCCGGAGGATCTCGAACTCGAGGATGTGGACCTGCCCGAACAGGCGCTGCCCGGGACGACCATGAGCGCCCAGGTCAGCATCCGCCACGCGCGCGGCGGCAGCGCCGACCTCAAGGTCTACGACGGCGACGCGATACTGGCCTCGAAGACGATCCAGCTGCCGGACGAGGCCGGCGTCACGACCCGATCGGTGGATCTCGACATCAAGAAGGCGGGTCTCAAGGATCTGCGCTTCACGCTCGCGGCGCTGCCCGGCGAGCGCAATACGATCAACAACACCCTGCCGCGGCCGCTCGTCGTGCCCGACGCGCATCGGAGCGTCCTGTACATCGAGGGCGAGCCGCGGTGGGAGTACAAATTCATGCGCCGCGCGGTCGAGGACAAGTCTACGGTGCGGCTCGCGAGCCTGCTGCGCACGACGCCGAACAAGTTCTATCGCCAGGGCATCGAATCGCCCGACGAGCTCAAGGACGGTTTCCCGAGCGACGATGCGACGCTGTTCAAGTACGACGCGCTGATCATCGGCAGCTACGAGGCCGCTGCGCTCACGGCGAAGCAGCAGCAGATGATTCAGGATTTCGTGAGCCGCCGGGGTGGCACTCTGCTCATGCTCGGCGGCCGCCGGGGTCTCGCGGACGGCGGTTGGGGTGCGACGGTCGTGGCCGACGTGCTGCCGGCGCAGCTGCCGAACGTGGACAACGGCCCGAGCTTCGTGCGCATGCCGGCGAAGGCCGTGCTGACGGACGACGGGGCGCGCTCGCCGACCATGCGCCTCGCGGAGGGCGACGACGCGAACCGCAAGGCCTGGGAAGGCATGCCGCAGATCGCCGATTTCCAGCATCTCGGCAAGCTCAAGCCCGGCGCCGTTGCGCTGCTCGACGCCGACTTCGAGGGCAAGCGCGAGCCGCTGCTCGTCGAGCAGCATTACGGTCTCGGCAACGCATACATCCTGGCCACGGGCGGAACGTGGCGCTGGCAGATGCAGCTGCCTCACGAGGACCAGCGTCACGAGACGTTCTGGCGGCAGCTGCTGCAGACGCTCGCGGCAAGCGCGCCGGCGCCGGTCACGCTGACGACGGATCATGCGTTCTATCCGGATGAGACGCGCGTCGCGCTGCGCGCAGAAGTGCGCGACGAGCACTTCGAGCCGGCGTCGGACGCCAAGGTCACGCTCAGTATCGACGGCCCGAAGGGGCCCTCGTCGCTCGAGATGACGCCCGCCGCCGGCGAGCCCGGCATCTACCGCGCGACCTTCGAGGCCGAAGCGCCCGGTGCCTACCGCTTCGACGTGACGGCGGAGGCGGGCGGCAAGGCGCTCGGCACGGCCGAAGCGGCCGTGCGCCGCGAGGACAACGTGGCCGAGCATTTCCACGTCGAGCAGAATCGGCCGCTGCTCGAGCGCCTCGCGGCGGCGACGGGCGGCCGCTACTTCGCTTTGGCCGATCTCGGCAAGCTGCCGGACGCCGTAAGGTTCTCGGACGCGGGCGTCGTCGAGCGGCAGGTGCTGGAGCTGTGGAACGCGCCGGCCGCGTTTCTGCTGCTGCTGGTGCTCAAGGGCGCGGAATGGCTGCTGCGCCTCAGATGGGGTCGTCTATGATGGAACCGATGACGTTCGCGAGCCGAGTCTCGGAAAAGCCGCGCGCGCGCCGCCGATTGGGGCTCGCCGCCCTCGCGGCGTTTTCCGCGGCGCTGGCCGCACCCGCCGCATTCGCGGAGCCGTACTACCTCATCGTCTCGGGTCTCGGGGGCCAGCCGGACTACGAAAAGCAGTTCGTCGCCGACGCGAAGTCGCTGGCCGCGGCCGCGCGGCGCACGGTCGGTGACCAGTCGCGCGTGAAGCTGCTGACGGGCTCGGCCGTCTCGCGCGCCTCCATGGAGAAGGCCTTCCGCGAGATGGCGGGCAAGCTCAAGGAGAGCGACAGCGCAGTGGTGATCCTGATCGGCCACGGCAGCTACGACGGCGAGCACTACAAGTTCAACATCCCGGGCCCGGACGTGGACGGCGACGAGCTCGCCAAGTGGCTGGCCGCGCTGCCCGCGCGGTCCCAGCTCGTCGTGGATGCGACGAGCGCGAGCGGAGCCGTGCTCAAGAAGTGGTCGGCGGACGGCAGGACCGTGATCACGGCGACGCGCAGCGGCGCCGAGCGCAACGCCACGCGCTTCGGCACGCAGTGGGCCGCGGCGCTCTCGAGCAAGGAGGCGGACACGAACAAGGACGGCGTCGTCACGGCCAAGGAGGCCTTCGACTACGCTTCGCGGCAGGTGGCCGACAGTTACAAGAGCGAGGGCACGCTCGCGACCGAGCATCCGCAGCTCGAGGGCAAGGAAGCCCCGCACTTTATGGCCGCCCGCCTGACCGAGCTCGGCACGCGGACTCCGGAGGTCGCGGCGCTGTATTCGCAGCTCGGCGACATCGAAGGCCGCATCGAGGCTTTGCGCCAGCGCAAGGATACGCTGCAGCAGGCGGATTACCTCGACCAGCTGCAGGCGCTGCTCGTGAATCTTGCCAAGGTGCAGCAGAAGATCGACGCGGCCCAGGGCAAGGGCGGCAAGGCAGCGGAGGGCGCCGGCGCGTCGGCGGGGCCCACAGGCGATGCAGCGGCGGCGGACGCGCAAAAGCAGATTTCCCCGGACGGCGATGCGCTGGGAACCAAGGCGAGCCCGACTACTGACACGAGCCCGACTACTGACACGAGCCCGACTACTGACACGAGCCCGCCCGCCGAAACGAATCCGCCCTCCGGCGCGGACCGGTCCCCGTGAGCGCGCGCTTCCGCAGCCTCGGCCTGCTGGCCGGCTTCCTCGCGGCGGCCTCCGCGCACGCCTTTCAAATCGAATACGGCAAGGACCGGCCCGCCGAGCTCAAAGCCTGCGACGGGCTGCGCTATCGCGGCGAGGACGCCGAGGCCAACGCCTGCTATCGCGGGCTCCTCGATCAGAGCGCCGACGAGCGCGTGCTGGCGGAGGCCGCGCGGGCGCTGCGCGACTTCAAGAGCGCGAACGCCCATTTCCAGACGGCGCTCAAGCAGTACGAGAAGGACCCGGCCGTGCGCGTGCGCTGGGGCCAGCTCTTTCTCGACACGCATCAGGCCGACGAGGCCGTGAAGCTGTTCCTCGAGGCGTTGAAGATCGATCCGGACAACGTTCCGGCCAAGCTCGGCCTCGCTTCGGTCTCGGCCGACCGCTACGAGGGCAAGGCCCGCGAGTGGGTCAAGGAGGTGCTCGGCGCCGAGCCCGACAACGTGCCCGCGTTGCTGCTCGTCGCGCGCATGGATCTCGAGGAGGGCAATCTCGCGCGCGCCGACGCCTCGCTGAAAAAGGCCCTGGCAGCCGTCGAGAAGGACAAGCTGCCCCCGCTCGAGGTGGATGCGCTGCTCGCGTCCGAGGACCTGCTCAAGGACGTGCAGCCGAGCCCGTGGACGCAGAAGGCGCTCGACTACGATCCGCATTACGGTCAGGTCTACGAGACCCAGGCCCATTTCTACGTGATTACGCGCCGTTACCGGGAGGCCATCGCCCTGCTGGAGAAGGCCGTGGCGCTGCAGCCGGATCTGTACTCGGCCCACGCCGAGCTCGGCGTGAACCTGCTGCGGGAAAATCGCGTGGACGAGGCGCAGAAGCAGCTCGCGCTCGCGTACGGCGGCGACCCGTACAGCCCGGAGACGGTCAACACGCTGCGCCTCATCGACAGCTTCGACAATTTCGAGGTGACGCGCACCGAGCCGAAGCCGGGGCAGGTTGGGCCGGCCATCATCACGCGCCTGCAGAAGAAGGAGGCCCCCGTGCTCGAGCCTTACGTGCTCGATCTGGCGCGCGAAGCCGTCACCGATTACACGAAACTCTTCGACTTCGATCTCAAGAACCCCGTCGTCGTCGAGCTGTATCCGAATCACGACGACTTCGCCGTGCGCACCTCGGGGCTGCCCGGCATCGGCCTGCTCGGCGTGACTTTCGGCTACCTCGTGGCCATGGACAGCCCATCGGGCCGCCCGAAAGGCGAGTTCCACTGGGGCACGACGCTCTGGCACGAGATGGCTCACGTGTTCACGCTCGAGAAGACCAATCACCTCGTGCCGCGCTGGTTCAGCGAGGGCGTCTCCGTCTACGAGGAGTGGAGCACGGGACCGCTCAAGGGCCGGCATCTGCCGCCGGATTGGTTCGAGGCCTTGAAGGCCAATAAGCTGCTGCCCGTAGCCGATCTCGACCAGGGTTTCATCCGCCCGACGTACAACGCCCAGGTCATCGTGTCCTATATGCAGGCCGGCCTCATCTGCGAGTACATCCACGGGCGCTGGGGCCAGCACGGCATCAATGCGATGCTCGAGGCCTACACCGGCGGGGCCGACACTGCGGCGGCGATCAAGCAGGCGCTCGGGCTCTCGGCCGGGGACTTCGACGAGGCCTTCGCCCAGTACGTCCAGGACCAGTTCGGAGCCGTGCTCGAGCACTACGACGCCTGGAAGAAGGCCCTCGCGGCCGCGAATCAGGCTTACGCGAAGAAGGATTGGGCGCACGCGCGCGAGAAGGCCGAGGAGGTCGTGAAGCTGTTTCCGGCCTATGTAGACGAGGGCAGCGGGTACCTCATCGAGGCGCGCGCCGACGATGAGCTCGGGCACGAGGGGCAGGCCGAAGCGGCGCTCGAGGAGTATCTGAAGCTCGGGGGCTACAATCCGGATGCGCTGCGCAAGCTCGCCGACCTGCAGCACGCGGCGGGCCACGCGGACGCCGCCATTGCGACGATGCAGGCGCTGCTGCTGGTCGCGCCGCTCGACGAGAAGCTGCACGCCGACCTCGGCGACTGGCTGCTCGACGCGAAGCGGCCCAAGGAGGCGCTGGCGGAGTACCAGGCCTACGCGGCCATGGAGCCGCAGGATCAGGCCTCGATGCATTACCGGTTGGCCCGGGCCTACCTCGGGCTCGGCGACCAGGACCAGGGCCGAAAGCAGTTGTTGTATGCTCTGGAAATCGCGCCGGAGTATCGCGACGCCCAGCAATTACTATTGGAGATGGTACGTGAGCGCTGAAGAAAAAGTATTGGACACGGAAGAGACGCGCGCGCTGATAGGGAGCTTTCAGGAGACCTTCGGGCGCATTCGCGGCGAAGTCCGCAAGATCATCGTCGGCCAGGACGAGGTCGTGGATCACCTGCTGCTCACGCTGCTCGTCGGCGGCCACTGCCTGATCACGGGCATGCCGGGCACGGCCAAGACGCTGCTCGTGCGCACGCTCGCGAGCGCGCTCGGCCTCACGTTCAAACGCATCCAGTTCACGCCCGACCTCATGCCGACCGACGTCACGGGCACGGACATCATCGAGGAAGACATCACGACGGGGCACCGCACCTGGACCTTCGTGCCGGGCCCGATCTTCGCGAACGTGCTGCTCGCGGACGAGATCAACCGCACGCCGCCGAAGACGCAGTCCGCGCTGCTCGAAGCCATGCAGGAGTACTCGGTCACGGTGCGCGGGCATCATCACAAGATCGACCGGCCGTTCTTCGTCCTCGCGACGCAGAACCCGATCGAGCTCGAAGGCACGTATCCGCTGCCCGAGGCGCAGCTCGACCGCTTCCTGTTCAACGTCGTGCTCGACTACCTATCCGGCGAAGACGAGCTCGAAGTCGTAAACCGCAACACGACGCGCATGGACCTGCCGGAGGTCGCGGCCTGCACGACGCCCGAGCAGATCCTCAAGTTCCAGTGGCTCGTGCGGCAGGTGCCCGTGGCCGAGTCCGTGAACCGCTTCGCCGTCGATCTCGTGCGCGCCACGCGGCCGGGCGATCCCGGCGCGCCCGACGTGGTCCGGCGCTACATCCAGTACGGCGCGAGCGTGCGCGCGACGATGTTCCTGACGCTGGCCGCGAAGGCCCGGGCGCTCATGGAGGGCCGCTACCACGTCACGCGCGAGGACATCACTGCGCTCGTGCTGCCCGTGCTGCGCCATCGCGTGCTCACGAACTACTTCGCCGAGTCCGACGGTATGACCGTGGACCAGATCCTGACGGCGCTCATAGAGCGCTCGGGCGGTGAGAAGCGGCAGGCGGCGCTGGCCGGATGAGCACGCCCGAGCCGCGCGCCCCGCTGCACCTGCTCAAGCCCGAAGTGCTGGGCAGGCTCTCGAACCTCGACCTCGTGGCGCGCACGGTCGTCGAGGGTTTCCTCACGGGGCTGCACCGCTCGCCGTTTTTCGGCTTCAGTCAGGAGTTCGCCGAGTACCGCGCGTACTCGGAGGGCGACGATCCGCGCTTCGTGGACTGGAACGTCTACGCGCGCACGGAACGCACCTACATCAAGCGCTACATCGGCGAGACGAACACGCACCTCGTCGTGCTGCTCGACGTGAGCGCGTCGATGAATTTCGGGTCGGGCGCCGTCACGAAGCTCCAGTACGCGAAGTATCTGGCCGCGACGCTCGTCTACCTCGCTTCCAAGCAGCACGACGCGATCGGGCTCATCGTCTTCGACGAGGAGGTGCGCGAGCATCGGCCGCCCTCGACGCGCCAGGGCCAGCTGCATGCCGTGCTGCATGCCATCGACCACGCGGTGCCCGGCGCCGGTACGAATCTCAAGGTGCCGTTCGAGCGCTTCCGCGAGTTTCAGAAAGGGCGCGGGCTCGTCGCCGTGATCTCGGACTTCTACTGCGACCCCGAAGCGCTGATCAAGGGCGTGCGGCCCCTGGCCTACCAGGGCCAGGACGTCGTCCTGTTCCAGCTTTTGGACAAGCAGGAGCTCGAGCCGGACCTCAAGGAGTCGGCGCTGTTCGAGGACGTGGAGACCGGCGAGACGATGGAGGTTTCGCCGCTGTTCATGCGCTCGCGCTACCGCGAGCGCATCCGCGCCCACATCGACGCGCTGCACAAGGCCGCGCTCGGGGCCAACGCCGACTACAAGCTCATCGACATATCGGCGCCGCTCGATTCGGCACTCAGGGAGTATCTGCTGTTCAGACAGCGGCGAGGATGACATGACGCTGCTCGCGCCCGCTTTTCTGGCCGGTTTCGCGGCCATCGCGCTGCCCCTCTGGCTGCACCGCCTGTCGGCGGAGAACCCGAACCGCCAGACCTTCGCCTCGCTCATGTTCCTCGAGGCCGGGGAGCCGCGGCGCGTGTTGGCCAAGAAATTGCAGTACTTGGCTCTACTGGCGCTGCGCATCGGCGCGCTCGTGCTGCTCGCGCTCGCGTTCGCACAGCCGGCGTGGCTGCACCTCCCGGGCACGGGCGCAGGCAAGGAGGCAAGGCTGCACGTGATCGTCATGGATACGTCCGAATCGATGGGCTACGGCGACCGCTGGCAGCGGGCCGTGCGCGAGGCGCAAGCCGTGGTGGGGGGCCTCGGTGCGAACGATCAGGCCGAAGTCGTCGCGGCGGGCCGCGTGCCGCAGATCGTCACCCGGCCGACGGCCGACGCCGCGAAGCTCAGGGCCGGGATCGCGACGCTTCGGCCCGGCGTCTTTCGCGTGGACTACGGCCGGCTCATGCACGCGCTCGACGGCGTAGTGCGCGGCGTCGATCTGCCCATCGTGCTCGACCTCGTCACGGACGCGCAGAAGTCTGCGATGCCGAGCCGCTTCGCAGAGCTCGCCCCGCGCGAGCCCGCTGCCATCCGCATTCACGACGTTGCGAGCGGGGAGGCGGCGAACTGGGCCATCGAGAGCTTCACGGGGTCCACCGTCACGGGCGCGCTCGAGGTCTATGTGCGCAGCTACGCGCCCGCGGCGGCGACGAAGACGCTGGCCATCGAGCTCAATGGCAAGCAGGTCGCCGAGCGCAGCGTGGAGCTCGCGGCCGGCGGCCACGCCATCGTGAAGTTCGATCCGCTCGATCTCGCCGCGGGCGGTAACCGCGTGACCGCCGTGCTTTCGCCCGGCGACGGCCTCGCGCTCGACGACCGGCGTTTCCTCGCGCTCAAACGCCCCGAGCCGCGCTCGGTGCTCGTCGTCTCGGGCAGCGGCGGCCATGGCCGGGACGACCTTTACGTGCGCTCTGCGCTGAAGACGCTGTCCACGCTCGCCATCGACACGAAGACGGTGCCGGCGGGCAAGCTCGCCGACGCGAAGCCGGCGGATTCGAGCTTCGTCGTCGTGACGGACGCCGGCACCCTCGGGCCGGACGAGGCCGCAAGCCTTAAGGATTATGTCCAGTCGGGCGGCGCGCTGCTGCTCGCGCTCGGGCCCCGGGCCGAGAGCCTCACGGCGATCCCGATCACCGGCGAGGCGATTCGCGGTGCCGATTCGCTGCGCGGGGCCGAGACGACCTCGGTCGGCTACGCGGATCTGTCCCACCCGGCGCTGCAGGGCCTCGACGAGCTGCGCACGGCCCGGTTCACCCGCTACGTGGGCCTGACGCCGGCCCAGGGCGACCGCGTGCTCGTCGCGCTCGAGAACGGCTCGCCGCTGCTCATCGAGCGCCGCCTCGGCGCCGGCCGCGTGCTGCTGTTCGCCTCCACACTGGACCGGACCTGGAACGACCTGCCCGTGCAGCCCGTCTTCGTGCCGTTCATGGCGGGGCTCGCGAACCAGCTGCTCGGCAACGCCGGCTTCAGCAACCAGGCCGAGCTCGGCAGCACGCTGTCGGTGCAGGGCATGGGGCTCAAGGCCGGGCAAATCTTCGACCCCGAGGGCCACAAGGCGCTCGGCCTCGGCGGCGGCACGGACGAGGTGCTCGTGGACGCCGTCGGGTTCTACGAGGGGGACGGCGGCGGGCGCAGCGAGCTCGTGGCCGTGAACCCCCTGCCCGCCGAATCGGATCTCGCGGCCATGGACGCGGCGACGATCGAGCGCTGGCAGGCCCTCGGCTCCGAAGCCAAGCCGGCGGAGCCGGCCGGCGGGGCGCCGGAGCCCGAGCGCACGCTGACGTCACTGGCGCCCTGGCTGCTGGGCCTGCTCGTCGCGGTGCTCGTCGTGGAATCCTGGGTGGGAAACTGGCATCTTAGGGTACGCAGAGGCATCGCCTAAGGAACAGCGATATGTCCGCACAGAAAGAGCTCGAGGCCTATCTCAGCGAGTTTCGTGGACGGCTTTCCGGGGTCATCGTCGCGCGCGGGACGGCCCTTGCCGCGGCGGCGGCGTTCGTTATCACGGTGGTCGCGGTCTTTTTCGGCATGCGCAGGGCCTTCGATCCGGGCTTCGTGCTCGGGATGCGGCTGCTGCTCGCGCTCGCGCTCGGCGCCGTCATCGCGGCGCTTGTCGCAATGCCGCTGCGCCGGCTCAAGCGCAGCCGCGGCATTCCCGACATCGAGCGGCGCGCACCGGATTTCGACGGCCGGCTCGAGACTTACGACGGCCTCGCCCAAGCGCCCGCGGAGCGGCGCTCGCCGTTCCTGGGCCTGCTGGCCGAGGACGCGCTCCGGTTCGCGCGCCGGATTCCGGCCGCCGTCAAGGTCCCGTCCTGGCAGATCTCCGTGCCCGGGGCACTCGCCGTCGTCGGCCTCGGCGCGCTCATCGGGCTCGCCGCCTTCGGGCCGCCGAACTGGCGCTACGGCATCCGCCATCTGTGGGCCGGATGGTTCCTCAATAACACGCTGCCTCCCCAGCACATCCAGGTTCAGCCCGGCGATCAGACGCTGCGCCGCGGCGGGGACCTCGTCATCGACGCGCACGCGGAGGGCTTCGCGCCCGTCAAGATGCAGGTCTTCGCCCAGTTCGAGTCGGGCCAGGGCTGGCAGAGCGCCGATATGACGCGCAAAGGCGACGGGTTCGGGTTCACGTTCTACGCGGTGCGCGAGCCGCTGCGCTATTACGTCACGGCCGCGAGCATCAAGAGCCCGAACTACGCCGTCAACGTCGTGGACCTGCCGCGCATCAAGGATCTCAAGCTCACGTACCACTATCCCGACTGGAGCCACCTGCAGACGCACACGGAGGACCCCGGCGGGGACATCCGCGCCGTCGCCGGCACGCAGGTCGAGCTCGAGGTGCAGACCGACAAGCCGCTCGATCACGCACAGCTCGTCGCGAACGGCAAGCCCATCGAGATGCAGACGAGCGGCAACGTGAGCAAAGCCACGATCGACGTGGACAAGGAAGGCCAGTATTACGTCTCGACGCTGTTCGACAAGGACAAGGTTAAGCTGACCGACGACTACTTCATCTCGGTCGTGCCGGACAACAAGCCCGTCATCAAGCTCGTCAAGCCCGGCCGCGACTACCGCGCGAGCCGAATCGAGGAAGTGCCCCTCGACGTCGAGGCCAGCGACGATTTCGGCCTCAATCAGGTCGAGCTGCACTACTCGATCAACGGCGGCGAGTGGCACACGGCGGCCCTGGATGCCGGGAGCACGCACGCGGAGGACGAGAAGACGCTCTACCTCGAGGATCTGCGCAAGGCCGTGACGGGCGCCGCGACGACGGCCGGCGGCGCGGGTCCCGCGGGGCCCGCGCCCTCGCCGCTCGATCTGTTCCGGCAGCGGCAGGCCCCGAGCGGGGAGTCGGCCCCGGAGGCCGGCGGCCCTGCGCCGGCTGGGGACGCGCAGGCGGCGATTGCGCGCGCGGCCGGTAAGCTCGAGCCGGGCGACTTGATCTCTTATTACGCCGTCGCCAAGGATCGCGACCACACGGTCCAGACCGACCTTTACTTCATTCAGGTCGAGCCCTTCGACCGTTCCTACACGCAGTCGAGCCAAGCCGGCGGCGGGGGCGGCGGCGGCGGCCAGCGGCAGGATGAGATCTCGCGCCGGCAGAAGGAAATCCTCGTCGCGACCTGGAACCTGATCCGCCAGCGCGAAGACCAGGGCTCGAGCTTCCTCGACAAACAGCAGATCGAGGACAACTCGAAGATGCTGTCCGAGATGCAGCGCACGCTCTCGGACGAGGCGCAGACGCTCGCCTCGCGCACGAAGGCCCGCGAGCTCACGGACCGGGACCCGCGCATCGCCGAGTTCGTCAAGAGCCTCGAGCAGGCGTCCGACTCGATGAAGCCTGCGGCCGAGCGGCTCGGAGACGTGAAGCTTTCGGACGCCGTGACGCCCGAGCAGGAAGCGCTCCAGCACCTGATCCACGCCGAATCGCTGTTCACGGACATCCAGGTCTCGTTCCAGCGTAACGGCGGCGGCGGGGGCGGCGGCCTCGCGGGGCGGGACCTCAGCGAGCTCTTCGAGCTCGAGATGGACCTGGAGAAGAACCAGTACGAAACGGAGAAGCCGGTCTCGTTCGAGCAGCAGCAGCAGCAGGGCGTAGACGATGCGATCCGCAAGCTTCAGGAGCTCGCGCGCCGGCAGGAGAGCCTTGCGCAGCTCGCGGCGAACCGGCAGCAGCTGACCGAGCGCGACCGTTGGCAGCAGGAGTCGCTGCGGCGGCAGACCGAGGAGCTCAAGCGCCAGCTCGAGCAGCTCCAGCGGCAGCAGTTGGCCGCGAATCAGCCGGGTCAGCAGGGTCAGCAGGGTCAGCAGGGCCAGCAGGGTCAGCAGGGCCAGCAGGGTCAGCAGGGCCAGCAGGGTCAGCAGGGCCAGTCTCAGCAGCAGTCGGGACAGCCCGGGCAGACCGGACAGCCGGGGCAGCCGGGCCAGCAGCAGGCGCAGGCCGGCGGTCAGGCGGCCGGCAACTCTGCCACGCAGCAGGCCATACAGCAGCTCGACGCCGCGCTGCAGGCCATGGACCGCGCGAGCGCCGCGGGTCAGAACGTGGACCCCGAGCAGGCGCGGCGCGCGATCGAGCAGGCCCGCCGGCAGCTCCAGCAGGCGCTCCAGCAGATGACGGCCCAACGCCAGGCCGACGCCTCGAAGGCGTTCTCGGACCTCGCGGACCGCTCGAGCGAGCTTTACGCACGTCAACGGCAGTTGGCCGAGCAGCTGCAGGCCGCGCTGCGGAAATCGAGCGGCGGCGACCGCTTCCGCAGCGATCTCGACGATCGCCAGTCGGCCGAGTTCGGCGACCGCAAGGACGCGCTCGGCAAGGATCTGCAGGCGCTCGAGAAGGACATCGAGCAGGTCTCGCAGCAGTTCCGTGGTCAGACCCCGGGCGCGGCGAAGCAGCTCGATAAGTCGCTGACGAAGCTCCAGCAGTCGCAGGCCGAAGCACGGCTCACGACCGCGGCGGAGGGCATCCGCGAAGGGTACGCGACCGAAGTCGCCGCGACCGACGCGGTCACGACCCAGGCGCTCAGGGACCTCGAGCAGGATACGAAGGACGCGCTCGCGCTCGCGAGCAGCGAGGCCGAGAAGGGCGACCGGCCGACGGCCGACCCGAACCAGCAGCTCGTCGCGCAGCTGCAGGCGCTGCGCCGCGAGATGAACGACCTCAAGAACCGCGGCGCGGGCGGTCAGGCGCGCCCGAACGGCGCGCCCGGCGCAGGGCAGAACCGGCAGCAGGCCGCGAACGGGCAGCCGGGCAGCGCGCTGCAGCCGGGCAACCCCCAGCAGCCCGGCACGCAGCCCGGCCAGCAGAACCAGCAGAGCCAGCAGAATCTCCAGGCGGCCAACGGCCAGCCCGGTCAGCAGGGTCAGCAGGCTCAGCAGGCCGGCGGTCAGCAGGGCGGGCAGCAGGCCTCGGGTCAGCGCGGGGGCGGCGGGGCCGCGGGCGGCAACTATGCCGGCGGCGGCTACAACAACGGCGGCGGCGGCTACTACAACCCGAACACGGACCGTGTCTGGGGCCCCTACGACCCGTCGTTCCGCTGGGATCCCCAGACGATCGCGCAGGCCCGGGATCGGCTGCAGACGGCTGGCAACGATCTGCTGAATCTCGGCTCGAAGCTGCGCGCGCAGGGGCTCAGCGACGAGGAGCTGCGTGCCGTGCAGGCTCTTGGCGAGAAGCTCAGAGCCGCACTCGCGGGTACCGGGAACCCGGACGCCATTGCGCAGGACTTTCAGACGCTCGCGAACGAGGTCGATCAGCTCGAGCTGAAGCTCGACAAATCGGCGGGCGGCAGCGACGAATCGGACGCCGTCAGGACCGAACCTCCCGTCAAGATCGAGAAGGGTTACGAGGACGCGGTCGCCGAATACTATCGGCAGCTCAGCCAATCGAAGCTTTAGGAACACCAAAGGTCGATCGAATGGGAGAGATGATTCGGCTTCGAGCCGAAGACGGGCACGAGTTTGACGCGTATACGGCGAAGCCGCTCAGAGAGCCGCGGGGCGGCCTCGTCGTGATCCAGGAGATATTCGGCCTCACGCCGCACATCAAGCGTGTCGTGGACCGGTTCGCGGCAGCGGGTTTCGAGACGATCGCGCCCGCGATGTTCGACCGGGTGGAGCGCGGAGTCGTGCTCGATTACTCGGATTTTCAGGCCGGCCTCGAAACCATGCGCAAGCTCGAGTGGCCGGCCGCGCTGGCCGACGTGCGCGCCGCCGTGGACGCGATGGACGATTCGCTGGACGTGGGGCTCGTCGGCTACTGCTGGGGCGGCACGGTCGTGCACGTCGCCGCGGCCGAGGTGCCCGTCTCGGCCGGCGTGGCCTACTACGGCAGCGGCATCGCGCGCATGCTGGACAAGCACCCTCGTTGCCCGGTCATGTACCACTTCGGGGACCAGGATCAGTCCATCCCCGCGGCCGACATCGAAAAGATCCGCGAGGCCAATCCCGACGGCATCGTTCACGTCTATGCCGGCGCCGGCCACGGGTTCAACTGCGAGGACCGCGCGAGCTTCAGTCCGCGCGACGCCGACGCCGCCTTCGAGCGCTCCCTGGCGTTCCTGCGCTCCCATTTGGGCCGCTGAGCGCCGCGCGCCGCGTCCGCCCCGAGACGTGGTTCGGCCGGAGGCCTCGTCCGCTCCCGAGACCTCATCCGCTTCAAGGACTTAAGAATCCTTTACTCCGCGCAAATCGAAGCCGCGGTAGCATGCGCACGCCGAAGCGAATGCAATAATGCGAGTCTTCGCGAGGACATGCCGTGGAGCAGCGAGCAGCGGAAATAATGGAAGCGCCGAAACCGGCGGCTATTATTCAGACGCACAATCTCCAGCGCCGCTACCACATGGGCGGCGAGCTGATCCATGCGCTGCGCGGCGTGGACGTCACGATCGAGCGCGGCGAGTACGTGGCCATCATGGGGCCGTCGGGCTCTGGAAAGTCCACGCTCATGAACCTGATCGGGTGTCTCGATACTCCGGACGACGGCGAATACTGGCTCAACGGTAAGCTCGTTTCGGATATGGGAGATCGCGAGCTCGCCCGCGTGCGCAACAAGGACGTGGGCTTCGTGTTCCAGACGTTCAATCTGTTGCCGCGCGCGAACGCGCTGCACAACGTCGAGCTGCCGCTGATCTACGCAGGCGTCGGTCGCAAGGACCGCGCGCAGCGCGCGCGCAAGGCCCTCGAGCTCGTCGGTCTCGGCGAGCGCCTCGGGCACCGGCCGAGCGAGATGAGCGGCGGCCAGCGGCAGCGCGTCGCGATAGCGCGTGCGCTCGTCACGGATCCGAGCATCCTGCTCGCGGATGAGCCGACGGGCAATCTCGACTCGGCGACGAGCACGGAGATCATGTCCTTGTTCGACGACCTGCATTCGGCCGGCAACACCATCGTCCTCGTGACGCACGAATCCGACATTGCGAATCATGCGGATCGCATCATCGTTCTTCGCGACGGCGAGATCGCACAGGATTACGCAAATCAGCAGAAGGTGAGGCACTAGATGATCTCGGAAGCTGTTCTGGAGCGCTTCGCGCGCCGGTCGCTAGCGGTCGCCGCGGTGCTGATGCTCGCCGGCTGCGGGTCGCCGAAGCAGAAGTCGGTGGTTCCCGTCTACGACTCCGCGCCCGTAGAGAAGCGCAATATCGAGGTCAGCGTAGACGCGGCGGGCGTCATCGAGCCCGTGACGACGGTCGAGGTCAAATCGAAGGCCTCGGGCGAGATCCTGGCCGTGCACGCCGAGACGGGCGATGTCGTCAAGGCCGGCACGTTGCTCGTCGAGATCGACAAGCGGACCGCGCACAACAAGGTGGACGAGGCCCAGGCCGCGCTCGAGGCTGCCAAGGCGACGGAACAGATCGCCGAAACGGCCATGAAGCGGACCCAGACGCTGTTCAAGTCCGGCACCCTGACCCAGTCCGACCTCGAGCAGGCGCAGCTCAACCTGGCCAATGCGAAGGCCAAGGTCGTGAGCGCGCAGGTGGACCTCGAGAACTCGCGCATTTCGTTGGGCGACACCGAGGTCCGGGCGCCGAGCACGGGCACGATCATCGAGCGGACGGCCCAGCCCGGCGCCGTCATCTCCTCGCCGACGCTGGACGTGGGCGGCGGCACCGTGCTGCTCAAGATGGCGGATCTCAATACGGTGCAGGTCCGCACGCTCGTGGACGAAACGGATATCGGTAAGATCCGCGCCGGCATGGAGACCAAGGTCACGGTCGCGGCCTATCCGAATCAGCCGTTCAAGGGCGAGGTGCTCAAGATCGAGCCCCAGGCGACCGTCGACCAGAACGTCACGATGTTTCCCGTGCTGATCCGGCTCGACAATCACCAGGGGCTGCTGAAGCCCGGCATGAACTGCGAGGTCAGCATCCAGATCGCCAAGCGCGACAACGTGCTCGCCGTGCCGACGGCCGCGCTGCGCGCCATGAGCGACATTCCCGACACGGCGGCCATGCTCGGCATGCCCGAGGCCGCGCTGCGGGCGGCCCTCGATGGCGGCCCGAAGAGCGTCCGCATGGCCTCCGCGGACGGCAAGGGCGACCAGTCCGGCGGCGCGACGATCACGATCCGGGGCCGCACGGTCCAGCTGCCGCCCGGCGTCGACGGCGACCACGTCAAGGAGCTCATGGCGAAGGCGCGGTCCGGCGGCCAGATCTCGGACGAGGACCGCCAGCTCATGCGGCGCGTCATGAGCCAGGCGTTCGGGGGGCAGGGCGGCGGCGGCCGGCCGGGCGGATCTTCCGGCGGCGGGGGTCCGGGCGGCGGCTTTCCCGGCGGCGGGCCCCCGGGCGGGGGCGGGTTCCGCCCGCCGGGTGCGACCGGCGGCGAGGGTGATTCGCGGGGCCGCAGCAGCGAGGCCTCCGTCTCGGAGTATCAATTCGGCGGCGACTACTGGGTCATCGCGCTGCGCGATAACAAGCCCGCGCCGACCCGCGTGCACACGGGCTTGACCGACCTCGAATACAGCGAGGTCGTCTCGGGCCTCGGGCCCGAGGACCGCGTGCTGCTCCTGCCGAGCTCGAGCCTTTGGGAGCAGCAGGCGCAGCTGCAGCAGTTCATTTCTCGGCGCTTCTCCTCGAGCCCGTTCGGCGCGAACCGGCGCTGAAAAAGGGGTCAGAGCCCTTTTTTCGCGCGCGGCGAGCGCTCGATCCGTCGCCGTCGCGGCCGCTCAAAAAAAAGGGCTCTGCCCCCTTTTTGGGGCCGACCCGCTACCATTGCCGTTCCCCGACGACGCCGGCGCCGAGTCATGCCCACCGAAAGACGTTTCGATTTGCCAGGACTCTCGCTGGCCGCCCAGGAGTGGGGCCCCGTGGACGGTCTGCCCGTGCTCGCGGCCCACGGCTGGCTCGACAACGCCGGCAGCTTCGACCTGCTCGCGCCGCTCTTGACGGGCTGCCGCGTCGTCGCCGTGGACGCCGCGGGACATGGGCGCAGCGGCTTTCGCTCGCCCGACGCAGGCTACTCGCTCGGGCAGGACGTGGCCGACCTGCTCGACGTCGCCGATGCGCTCGAATGGTCCTCGTTCAGCGTCGTGGCCCATTCGCGCGGAGCCGCCGTCGCGACCATGTTGGCCGGAGCCTTCCCCGAGCGTGTCGGCCGGCTCGTGCTCATCGAGGGCGGCATTCCGCTCGTCGACGCGCCCGCCGACGCGCCGGAAGCGCTCGCGCGCGCGATCGGCGAACGGCGCGCGCTGGCCGGCCGCCAGGGCCGCCTGTTCGCGACGCGCGCGACGGCCATCGCCGAACGCGCCAACGGCTTCACGCCCGTGACGACGGAGGCTGCTGAGATTCTCGCTCGGCGCTCGCTCGTCGAGGCGGAGGGCGGCTTCCGCTGGCACGTCGATCAGCGCCTCAAGGCGAGGTCGGAGCGTGCGACGGCGGAGCAGATCATGGCCTTCGTGCAACGGATCTCGGCGCCCGTCCTCATGATCCTGGCCGAGCACAGTCCGTTCGCGGAACTGCCCCTCTACCGCGAGGCCCTGACCTGGTTCCGCGAAATCGAAACCGTGCGCTTGCCGGGCCGTCATCATCTTCACCTCGAGGGCGCGCAGGACGAGATCGCGGCGCGCGTGCGCCGGTTCCTCGGCCTGGCCGACGCTTGAAGCGAAGGCGCGGGGATTTGTCGCGAGGACGCCCTTCCCGTTAAAGTTCCTGATCGATTTCGGCAGGGGCGGCGTCATGAAGGCATACGAGATTCGGAAGGGCAGCGCGGGTTTCGACGGGTTGCAGCGGGTCGAAAGACCGGAGCCTTCCGCGGGTCCGGGACAGGTGCTCGTCCGCATGCGCGCCGCGTCGCTGAATTACCGCGACATCGCGATCATCCGCGGCAAGTACTTCGCGGGCCCGCTGACGCGCGACACGATCCCGCTCTCCGACGGTGCGGGCGAGGTCGAGGCCGTCGGTGAGGGAGTGACGGCGTTCAAGCCCGGGGACCGCGTCGTGGCGACCTTCACTCAAGGGCATCCCCCTGCGCCGCTCGGCTCGCCGCTCGACGGCACGCTGACCGAGTACGCCGTGTTCGCGGCCGACGGGCTGCTGCCCATCCCGGGGCACCTCTCGTTCGAGGAGGCCGCTGCGCTGCCGTGCGCCGGCGTCACGGCCTGGAACGCCCTGACGGAGGGCCGCGTGCTGCGGCCCGGAGAGACGGTGCTGACCCTCGGCACGGGCGGCGTCTCGATCCTGGCCCTGCAGCTCGCCAAGGCGGCCGGCGCGCGCGTCATCATCACGTCCTCGAGCGACGAGAAGCTCGAACGCGCGAAGGCGCTCGGAGCCGATGAGACGATCAACTACAAGCAGTACCCGGACTGGGAGAAGCAGGCGCTCGCGCTCACGGGCGGCCGCGGCGCCGACAAGGTCGTCGAGCTCGGCGGACCGGGTACGCTGCCGCACTCGTATCAAGCCGTCGGCTTCGGCGGCGAGATCGCCCTGATCGGCGTCATTACGCGCCCCGAGGGCGACCTCAGCCCCCACCCCCTGATGTTCAAGGGCGCGACGCTGAGGGGCATTTTCGTCGGCGGCCGGCACTTGTTCGAGGGGCTGAACCGGGCCATCGAGGTCAACGGCATCAAGCCGGTCATCGACCGCGTGTTCGACTTCGACGAGGCGCCGGAGGCGTTTCCTTACATGAAGGAAGCGAAGCACTTCGGGAAGCTGGTGATCCGCATCTGACGCGGGCTGCCGGCCGGCTTAAGACCGCTTCGGACGCATAGGTGGTGGTGGGCGGAGGCGTCGGCGGAAGGGCGGTGTCGGGACCGCTGTGAATACGTCCGTGTACGCTTCGTAAGCGCCATCCCTGGCGCTTACGATCCCGACACCGCCCTTCCGCCGACGCCTCCGCCCGCAGACGTTCTGCAGCTGTCGCGGTCTTCGAAGACGGCCCGATCCGCGGTCATCGCACCCGGATGGTGAAGAGCGCGGACCGGACGCCACCGTGCGGATCAGCGTGCGTCGGTCAGCGAACCGCGAGGAGCCTCCTCCTCGCCACCGTCGCCCAAACCGTTCATGAAGCCTGCGGCCGACCGGTAGCGCGACGGATTTTACGCGCCTGGGACCAGCGAGTAGCGCGAGTCGGCCAGCAGGCACTCGGCCTCGGGGACGCCGAGCTCCTTGCGCACGATGTTCGTGCCCTGCACGAGCGCGCCCATCTTGTAGAACGCGTGGCGCCGGCTCATGCCCTCCCGGCCCATGCCGCAGTCCGAGGAGACGACGAGCCGCTCGGCCGGGATGCTCTCGAGCGCCCGGCGGATGTGGCCGGCGACCTCCTCCTTGCGCTCGATCTGCAGCGAGTGGTGGTCGATGACGCCGATCGCGACCTTCATGTCCGTGATGTGCTCGCCGATGGCCGCAAGGTCCATGCCGCCGGAGCTCACCGACTCGAACGTGATCACGTCCGCGTCCACGCGGTTCAGGATCTCGAGCGCGGGCTTGTAGGTCTGGACCTCGGCGAACATCCTCTGCTGGGAAGGATTGCCCCAGCACGTGTGGCACCAGACCTCGGTCTTCGCGCGCAGGCCCCGCACGGTGTTGTTGAACACCTCGAGCATGAACTCGGGGTTGATCTTCTCGTCCACGATGCCGCGCGCGGCCAACAGGTGCACCTGCGGCTCCTCCATCTGGATCACGGGGCAGCCGGCGTCGGCGAGCTCGTGCAGCTCCTCGTTGAACGCCTCGCTGATGGCCCAGATGCGCTCGCGCACGTCCTTGTAGTAGCGGTCCTGGACGGCGAAGGCGACGAGCTCGGGGGTGACGGTGCCGAACTTCACGGGCTTGTGAGAGAGGCGTTGGGCGGCTTTCCACATGGCCGCATACTGCATGTTGCCGCGCCCGACGGGGCCGACGATGCTCGGCATGATCCTGGCCTCGATGTAGTCGTGCAGGATGTGGCCGCGCGGGAAGGCGATGCCGCCGCCGCCGACGGGGGCGGCCTTGGGGTCGCGGTCGAAGCCGGCCATGTGGTAGGCCGGGTAGCTGGTCCAGCTCTGGCCGCCGATGTCGGCGTTGAAGCGGGCGTCGCCGTCGGTGAAGATGTCCAGCCCCGCGACGGACTGCTGGGTCAGGTACACCGAGAGGGCGTCGTCGTACTGCTCGCGGAAACGCGTCTCGACCATGGCCTGAAGGAAAGTCCGTTGCCCCATGTTGTCCGTATACCAGCTCGGCCTCGGCAGCGAGCCCGTCACGGTCGTCGGCAGGATGATGTCGGCGGTGGCGCGCAACATTATTGTTCTACTCCGGAAATTTGATTGCAGAGTCGGATACGATATTGTAGAAAGCGCTCACCCACAACCCGGCCTGGCCGGCGCTGCCGGTTCGCCGGCGCGGAGACGCCCCCCGCAACGAGCATCGCCGAGTGCGTTCGAAGGGCGCTCAATACTAGGAGATCGACATGGATTTGGGCCGCGGCTTAGGTCACTTGACTTACTCGACACTCGTGCATCCGGGCGACACCTGGCCCGAGATCTGGGACAGCCTCAATCGCTACGTGCCCAAGGTGAAGGAACGCGTATGCCCGAACGATCCGTTCGGCGTCTCCCTGCGCATCTCCGCCGCTTCCGCCAAGGCGCTGACGGCCGACGCGAACGAGCGCCGGAAGCTCAAGTCCTTCTTGGACGAGCACGATATGTATCTCTATACGGTCAACGCGTTCCCGTACGGCCCGTTCAAGAACACGCTCGTCAAGGAGCAGGTGTACGAGCCCGACTGGCGCAGCGACGAACGCGCCGTCTACACGATGCAGGTCGCGGACATCCTGGCCGAGGTCGCCCCCGCGAGCGTGGACCCGACGATCCAGAGCCCGCCTCTGGGCTTCAAGCCGCGCGTGACGGGCCCCGACGTGGTCGCGGCCTACACGCGCCAGGTCCTGCGCACCGTGGCCCACCTCGTGAAGCTGGAGCAGCGCACGGGCCGCAAGGTGCGCCTCGCGCTCGAGCCCGAGCCGTACTGCTTCCTCGAGACGACCGAGGAGGCCATCGACTACTTCAACAACCATCTCTATGCCGACAGCGCGGCGGCCTCGTTGGCCGAGCAGACCGGGCTCTCGCGCGCGGCTGCCCACGACGCGCTGCGCGATCACCTCGGCATGGTCTACGACATCTGCCATCAGGCCGTCGAGTTCGAGGACGTCGGCGCCTCGCTGCGCGCGCTGGCCGACAACGGCATCCCGGTCTTCAAGCTGCAGGAGGCCGCGGCCGTGCGCGTGCCGAGCGTCACCCAGGAGACGGTGGACGCCATGCGCGAGTTCGCGGATACGGTGTATCTCACGCAGACCGTCGAGCGGCGCAACGGGCAGCTCACGCGGTTCCTGAATCTCGAGGACGCGTTCGAGGCCTGGGAGCGGGATAAGGGCCCGCGCGAATGGCGCACGCACTTTCACGTGCCGGTCTTCCTCGACGATCTCGGCGCGTTCAAGACCACGCGCTTCGCGATCGAGGACGCGCTCAAATTCCATCGGGAGAACAAGCTCTCGCCGCAGCTCGAAATCGAGACGTATACGTGGGACGTGCTGCCGGACCACCTCAAGACCGGCGACATCGTCGACTACGTGACGCGCGAGCTCGAGTGGGTGCGCGACCAGCTGCTCGGCGGCTGAGCGGGCCGCGCTTGCGGCCCGCGCCGGGACGCGGGCCGGGCCGCTGCGGCGCGGGCACTGCAACGAATCAGGGAGCGGAAGAATGAAAATAGGATTCATCGGCCTCGGCCGCATGGGCCAGGCCATCTCGGGGCGCCTGCTCGACGCAGGCCACGACCTCGTCGTCTACAACCGCACGCGCGAGAAGGCCGCGGAGCTCGAAAAGCGCGGGGCCAAGGTCGCGGGCTCGGTCGCCGAGGCCTGCGCCGGCCGCGAGGCGGTGTTCACGATGCTGACCGACGACAAGGCGCTGTTCGAGGTCGTGCACGGCGGCCTGCGGGACGCGCTCGCCAAGGGCGCGATCCACGTGCCCATGGGCACGCACAGCGTGGCCGCGCTTAGTGAACTCGACAAGATCCACGCCGAGGCCGGCCAGGTGCTCGTCGCGACGCCCGTGCTCGGCCGGCCCGACGCCGCGGCCGCGGGCCAGCTCGGCATCGTGCCCGCGGGTCCGCCGGACGCGATCGCGAAGCTCCAGCCGCTCTTCGATGTCGTCGGCCGCCGCACGTTCAACGCGGGCACGAATCCGGCGGGCGCAGCGGCCGTGAAGCTCGCGAACAACATGGTGCTAGGCTGCGCCATCGAGGCCATGGGCGAGGGTTTTGCATTGACGCGCAAGTTCGGGGTGGACCCGGGCGTCTTCAACGAGGTGCTGACGGACGGCCTGTTCGCTGCCCCGGCGTACAAGGTCTACGGCGGCATCATCGCCCGGCAGGCTTACGATCAGGTCGGCTTCACGACCTCGCTCGGGCTCAAGGATGCGACGCTCGCGCTCGCCGCGGGCCAGGCCGCGGGCGTGCCGCTGCCGAGCTGCAACGTCTATCGCGACCGCCTGCTCGGCGCCGTCGCGCACGGCGAGAGCGATCTCGACTGGGCCGTCATGGCGCGCGACCAGGCGCGGGCCAGCGGGCTCGAGTAAAAGACTGAACGGGAGGATTGCGACGTGATCAACGCAGGAATCGTCGGACTCGGCTGGTGGGGCAAGACGCTCGTGGAGGCCGTGGCCGGCCAGAGCGACAAGATCCGGTTCGTCGCAGGCGCGACGCGTACGGCCAGCGAGGGCTCGAAGGCGTTCGCCGCCGAGCAGGAGCTCACGCTGCACGACAGCTACGAGAGCCTGCTCGCGGACCCGAATATCGACGCGGTCGTGCTCGCGACGCCGCACTCGAAGCACGTGGAGCAGGTCGTCGCCGCGGCCGAGCACGGCAAGCACGTGTTCTGCGAGAAGCCCCTCGCGCTCACGAAGGCCGGCGCCGAGGAAGCCGCCGAAGCCGTCCGCCGTGCCGGCGTGACCTTGGGTCTCGGCTACAACCGCCGCTGGCATCCGGAGATGACGAAGCTGCGCGAGCGCATCGAGTCCGGCGACCTCGGCGTGGTCCTGCACGTCGAGGCCACGATGACGTTTCCGAACGCGCTGTTCCTCAAGGCCGAGCAGTGGCGCGCGGATAAGGAGGAGACCCCTTGCGGCGGCCTGACGCCGATGGGCGTGCACGCGATCGACGGCATGATCGATCTTTGCGGCCCCATCGACGAGGTCTACTGCCAGAGCTTCCGGCGCGTCGTCACGATAGACGCCGACGACACGACTTCGATCCTGTTCCGCATGAAGGAAGGCATGTCCGGCTATCTCGCCACGATGACGGCGACGGGCGGCGGCTTCAGCTTCCAGGTCTACGGCTCGAAGGGCTACGTGCGGCTCGAAGGCATGACGCACGTCGCGGGCGCGTCGTCAGAGGAGCGGCGCACCCGGCTGTTCGGCACCTGCACCTTCAAGCCGATACAAGGGCCGGCCGAGACGTGGCAGGCGGAGAAGTGCGACGTGACGCGCGCCGCGCTCGAGTCGTTCGCGCTGGCCGCACAGGGTGTCGAGCCGTTCCCGATCCCGCTCGAGGAAATGGTGCACGGCGCGGCCGTGACCGAGGCCGTCGTGAAGAGCGCGGGCTCGCACCGCGTCGAGAAGGTCGGCTGAGCCGCAAGGCCGGCTAAGGCGCAGCTTCGGGTTCGGGGGCAGGCCGGATCTCGACACCGGTCCGCGCCTCGACGGCGCGCACGAGGTCGCTGACGCTCGCGCCGGCCCCGGCCGCGTCCGATGCCGATTGCCAGAGCTCGCGCCCCAGCGCGCTGAACGGCAGCGGCACGGACTGTTGCGCCGCGAGCTCGAGCGCAATGCGGACGTCCTTGACCATGAGCTCGAGCTTGAACGGATCGTCGAATGCGCGATTCGTGATGCGCTGCTTGATGTGCGTCTGGCTGACCCAGGACATGCCGGTCGAGACGTTGAGCACATCGGTCATGACGTTCGGATCGAGGCCGAGCTTCGTGCCGAGCGCAAGGCCCTCCGACGTCGCGAGCAGGGTCATGGCGGTGATTGTGTTGTTGATCGACTTCATGGCATGGCCCGCGCCGAGGCGGCCGAGATGAAAGATGCGCTTGCCCATGACTTCGAGCAGCGGCCGTGCACGCTCAACGGATTCGGCCTTGCCGCCGACCATGAAAACGAGCTCCGCGGCCTTCGCGCCCCACTCGGCGCCCGAGACAGGCGCATCGACGGTGTCCACGCCGCGCTCGGCCAGCGCCGCCGCAGTCTCCGCCGTGTACCAGGGCTCGGAGGACGAGGTGTCGAGCAGCAGCTCGCCGCCT
This sequence comes from uncultured Gammaproteobacteria bacterium, assembly GCA_963702105.1. Classification (GTDB taxonomy): domain Bacteria; phylum Pseudomonadota; class Gammaproteobacteria; order Steroidobacterales; family Rariloculaceae; genus ZC4RG20. The sequence continues at coordinate 4,251,436 of OY969712.1, read as the reverse complement.
TCGAAGCCTTCGATGAGGCCGTCGGTGCCGAGCGCGACGGCGCGTACGTATTCGCCGGACGGCAGCATGGTGATGACGACGGCACTGCGGGCCGCGACCTCACGCGGGCTCCCGGCCGCCTCGACGCGGTCGTGTGCCGCGAGCCGCCGGACTTTCTCGGCATCGATGTCGTAGACGACGAGCTCGTAGCCCGCCCTCGAGAGGTGGCCGGCCATGGGCGTGCCCATGACGCCGAGACCGATAAAGCCGATACGCTGAGCCATCCGCCCGTCCTCCCGTCGCCGTTCGCGTCGTTCCGGATGATACTATCGGAGCGTCGCGCGCTGGCGCGGCGCCGGTACGGGCAACACTTCGTGCGAAGCATGCTCATCGAGGTCTGAAGGGCGCCGTGGCGGTTGCCGCGCGGTCGAGAGCAGGCGTTCGGCTCGAGCGGCCGTCGCTCGCGCGCGCCGAGGCGTTTCTGGCCGCGGTGCGGCGCAGCCGAGCCTTGCACGGGCGCTGGGTCAGGGCGCCCTCCACGCGCGAGCAGTTCGAAGCCTTCGTCGCGCACGCCGACACGCCCTCGCAGCTCAGCTACCTCGTCTGCACCGGCAGCGGGGATCTCGCGGGCGTCGTCAACGTCAGCGAAATCGTGCGCGGTGCTTTCCGGTCGGCTTATCTCGGCTACTACGCGCTCGTGCCGCTTGCCGGACGGGGCCATATGCGCGCGGGCGTCGCGGCCGTCATTCGCCGGGCCTTCGGAATGCTCCGGCTCCACCGGCTCGAGGCCAACATCCAGCCCGGCAATGCCCGGTCGATCGCACTCGTGCGCAGCTTGGGGTTCGAGCTCGAAGGGTACTCGCCGAACTACCTCAAGATTGCGGGTCGGTGGCGCGACCACGAGCGCTGGGCGCTTCGTTCGGAGCTGTGGCGAGCACGGAGCGCCCGCAGATGCTGAGCCTGCAGGCGGTCCGCGCGGACATCACGACGCTCGACGTCGAGGCCATCGTCAACGCCGCGAACTCTTCCCTGCTCGGCGGCGGAGGTGTGGACGGCGCCATTCACAGGGCGGCGGGGCCGGCGCTGCTCGAAGCGTGCCGGAGCCTGGGGCCGTGCGACCCGGGCGACGCGCGCATCTCGCCGGGCTTCCGGCTCAAGGCGCGATTCGTGATCCACGCGGTCGGTCCCGTCTGGCACGGCGGTCGCCGGGGCGAGCCCGACCTGCTCTACGCCTGCTATCGGCGCGCCCTCGAGCTTGCAGCCGAGCACGCCGTGACATCGGTAGCCTTTCCCTCGATCAGCACCGGGGTCTATGGCTACCCCATCGAGCTCGCGGCACCCGTCGCGATTCGGGCCGTCCGGGACTTCGCGGCGCGGGCGAGCTCGCTCGCGACCGTATTGTTCTGCTGCTTCTCGGCCGGCGACCTCGCCGTTTACGAACGGCTGCTCGGCGCAGCGCCCGGGGCGGCTCCGAATACATGAAGACTCCGCCGCTTTCGGGTTCGACGGCGGCGAGGCGGCGGCCAAGGGGACGCCGCGGGCAACCGATTGCCCTCATGCGCGGCGATAGTCTCGAGCTCGCGGGGGCGCGCGTCCTCCTTCGGGATTTCGTGCCGGCCGATGGCCCCGCTTTCGCCCGCTACCGCAGCGACCCGCGCTGTCTCGCGTTCTATGCGGCCGACGCCGGCGCACCGGGGGCTTCGGCCCGGCTGCTCGAACGGTTCATCGCCTGGGCCGCCGAGCGGCCGCGCCGCAATTACGAGCTCGCGATCCTCGAGGGGGATCCCGACCGCGAGCCCGCGCGGCTCATCGGCTGCTGCGGGCTGTTCGCGGGGCGCCTGCCGCAGGGCTACGCCGAGTTCGGCATCGAGCTCGCGCCCGAACGCTGGGGCCGCGGCCTCGCGGCGGAAGCCTCGCGCCTGCTTCTCGACTTCGGCTTCCGATCGCTCGGCCTCGCCGAGGTGCGCTGCGTCTCCGTGACACAGAACGAGAGGATCGCCCGACTCCTCGCCCGGCTCGGCTTCGCGAAGGGCCGGCCGCGCCGCCCGCCGCCGGGCGCCGCCTGGCTCGAGAACGCCGGCTGGACGCTGACCGACTGGTGGCTGCCGTCCCCCGAAGGAGCGGCGTCTCGCCGAATCTCCTTGGAGCGCAGGCCGCCGTGAAGCCTCGAAGAATCGTCGTGAACGACCGCATGCAGTCGGGCTATGTCTACTTTCGCACGGTCGCGCCGGGCAGCGACTTCGACCCCTATTTCGCGCCGGAGCTGACGCCCTCCGAAATGCTCGAGCTCGGCGTCTTCGGCGGCAAGTACTTGACCGACTGCCGCGAAGAGTTCCCGAGAGAGTGGTTCGCGGGCGCCAAGCTCTCGCCGGAACGACGCAACCCGGAACTCAACTATTTCGGCGTCAATGCCTCGCAACCGCTCGCGGAGTGGCGCCGCAAGGGCTGGATCTACCACGAGGACCCGCGCGGCTGGTTCCAGTGGTACTGCCGCTATTACCTCGGCAGACGCTGCGACGACGATGCGCGCCAGGTCAAGCGCTGGCGCGCGGTGCGCCGTCATGCGGCGCAGATCCGCAAGCACTGCGAACGCGGCGACCTGGACTGCCGCCGGCGGCAACGGCAGGCGCTGCTGCACTGGGCTTACGACTCGCGGAAGCTCTGAGTGGGGCGGGGGTCTCGGCGCTGACACGTCGGTGGGGTGGGCGGGGGTCTCGGCGCTGACACGTCGGTGGGGTGGGCGGGGGTCTCGGCGCTGACACGTCGGTGGGGTGGGCGGGGGTCTCGGCGCTGACACGTCGGTGGGGTGGGCGGAGGTCTCCGCGCTGACACGTCGGTGGGTTGGGCGGAGGTCTCCGCGCCGATACGTCGGTGGGGTGGGCGGAGGGCTCGGCACAAGGGCGGTTTCGGGACCGCCGTGAACCCGTCCCTGGGCGCTCGCTGAGCGCCATCCCTGGCGCTCAGCGTCCCGAAACCGCCCTTGTGCCGAGCCCTCCGCCCTGAGACGTCGGTGGTTGGCGCCGAGACGTTCGCCGCGAGACGTTGGTAGTTCGGGCCGAGACCTCCGCCCCGAGACGTCGGTCTGAGACGGCTGTGATCGTCGTGAGCTCCGACGAGCGCAGGAACCTGGCGTCTTTGCTCGAGCGAGTTCCCCGCGCGGATTCAGCACGATTCATGAACGGCCGCCCACGTCGAAGAGGAGGTTCGTGCATGAGGCCGCTGTCGGGATCGTGAGCGCCAGGGATGGCGCGCACGAAGGCTCCAGGGACGGATTCACGCCGGTCCCGACAGCGGCCTCATGCACGAACCTCCGCCCCAACCGCGGCGCCCGACCCGTTCATGAATCGTGCGGCCGACGGCGTCCATGAGTGCGGCCGACGGCGTCCATGAGTGCGGCCGACGGCGTCCATGAGTGCGGCCGACGGCGTCCATGAGTGCGGCCGACGGCGTCCATGAGTGCGGCCGACGGCGTCCATGAGTGCGGCCGACCCGTTCATGAATCGTGCGGCCGACGGCATAGCGCGTTCAGAACGGCCAGATCACCGGCGCAAGCAACACGGCGATCGCTCCGAGCAGCACGTTGAGCGGCAAGCCGAACCTCACGTAGTCCGAGAAGCGATACCCGCCGGGTCCGTAGACCATGAGGTTCGTTTGATACCCGATCGGGGTCGCGAAGCTGGCCGAGGCCGCCATCATGATGACGAAGACGAAGGGCCACAGGCTCACGCCCAGGGATTGAGCGGTGGCCTGCGCGATCGGGAATACGATGACGGCCGCGGCGTTGTTCGTGAGCAGCGCCGTGAATGCGCTCGTGACGATGTAGACCGCGAGCAGTGCGAGCCACGGGCTGCCGCCGAGTGCGCCGATCGAGGCCGAGGCGACGGCGTGGGCCGCGCCGCTGGCTTCGAGCGCGCGGCCGATGCCGAGCGCGGCGCCGATGACGATGAGGACGGACCAGTCGATGCTCGCCCGTGCGGCGCTCGCGGTGGTGCAGCGCGTCGCGAGCATGAGGCCGGCGGCGACGAGCGCAGCCTCGAACATCGAGAGCGCGCCGGTTGCGGCGAGGGCGACCATGACGGCGAGAATAAGCCCCGCTAGCCAGGCGCGGTCGTGGCGCGGCAGCGCGGCGTTCTGCACTTCGCTGACGAGCAGGAAATCGCGCGAGTTGCGCTGTTGGGTCGGGAAGGACGGGCGCGTCTCGAGCAGCAGCGTGTCCCCGACCTGCAGCTCGATGTCGCCGATCTTGCCACGCAGCCGCCGGCCGTTGCGGGCCGCCGCGATGACGACGGCGTCGTAACGCGAGCGGAACCGGCCCTCGCGGACCGTGCGGCCGACGAGCGGGCAGCTCGCGGAGACGACCACTTCGACGACGCGCCGTTCGGGCCGCGGCGCCGAAAGCTTGAACAGCTGTTCGGGCGCGGGAACGAGGCCGCGCATGCGCAGCAGGTCGACGACCGAGTCGACGACGCCGACGAACATGAGACGGTCTCCGGCCCGCAGGACCTCGGCCGGCCCGACGGCCGGAAGCACGGTGTCGGCGCGCTCGATCTCGGCGAGGAAGGCGCCCGGCAGATGCCGCAGACCGGCCTGCTCGACGCTCTTGCCGATCATCGGGCTCGTCTCCTCGAGCAGCATCTCCATCGTGTACTCGCGCCCCTCGCCCGAATCACGCAGCGGCGGGCGCCGCTCGGGCAGCAGCCAGCGGTGCGCCGCGAGCACGAAGAGCACGCCGACGACGGCGGTCGGCAGGCCCAGCGCGCCGATCGCGAAAAAGCCTATGGGATCGAGGTTCGTCCGCTGCTGCACGAGGCCGTTGACGATGATGTTCGTGCTCGTGCCGATCAAGGTGCAGGTGCCGCCGAGAATCGCCGCATAGCTCAGCGGGATCATGAGCTTCGAGACCGAGATGCGCGAGCGTTTGGCCCAGTCCTCGACGACGGGCACGAGCATGGCGACGACGGGCGTATTGTTGAGAAAGGCGCTGACGGCCGTAACGGGCAGCATGAGGCGCAGCAGCGCCGAGGAGACGGATTTCGGGCGCCCGAGGAGGCGCGCCCCGACGGCGTGAACGGCGCCGGTGTCGACGAGGCCGGCCACGACGACGTAAAGGACGGCGACGGTCGCGAGGCCGGGGTTGCCGAGTCCGGCGAGCGCGTCGGCCGGCGAGATCACCTTGGCGAGGATCAGGACGGTCAGCGCAGCGACGAGCAACAGATCGGCCGCGATACGCGTGCCGATCAGCAAAACGACCATGAGGCCCACGATCCCCATCGTGAGCCAAGCGTTCACTCCCAAGTCAGCTCTCCGAGAAGTCGGCCGCGGGCGCCCGGCAGGCGCCCGCGGCCGGCCGGCGGAAGGGCTAGAAGCGCGGGCGACGCTCCTGAGGACGGGCCTCGCTGACCTTCAAGCTGCGGCCTTCGAGCTCGACGCCGTTCAGGCCCTTGATCGCAGCGTGGGCAGCGGAATCGTCCGGCATTTCGACGAAGCCGAAGCCCTTTGAGCGGCCCGTCTCCCGATCGATGATGACGTTGACGCGGGTGACGTTGCCGAATTTGACGAAGGCGCCACGCAGCTGTTCCTCCGTCACGCCGTAAGCGAGGTTCCCAACATAGATGTTCATATAGTTCAGTTCTCGGAAAAAGTGATTTGTCGTAACCGTAGCGGCAGGGCGGCCAAATCACAAAGAAGCCCCGCCGTCTCGCCGCCGGCACCGCGCCGGCCGCTGAGATCTCTCGTTCTCAATGGCGCTCGGGCGCCACCTGTCTTGGGCCGCGCCCGGCCCCTCCGTGCCTCGCCCCGCGCTTCCCACGGCCGCTGCCGTTGCCTGGACGGGCGGGCGCCCTGGCATCGCCGTCGCTGCGTGGTCCCCGTGCCGGCCCGCCGCGCCGCTCGCCGCGCTCGCCGGCCGGCGCGGCCCGTTCCTGCGCATCCGGCTCGAAGCCCGGGACGACCGTGCGCGCGAGCGGCTGGCGCAGCAGCGATTCGATGTCCGCCAAAAGGCCCTTTTCCTCGGCGCTCACGAGCGAGACCGCGTGGCCGGCGCGCCCCGCGCGGCCGGTCCGCCCGATGCGGTGCACGTAGTCGGCCGGAACGTTCGGCAGCTCGAAATTGACGACGTGCGGGAGGTCCACGATATCGAGACCGCGAGCGGCGATATCGGTCGCGACGAGCACGCGCACCGAGCCGGACTTGAAGTCCGCGAGGGCCCGCGTGCGGGCCGACTGGCTCTTGTTGCCGTGAATGGCCGCCGCCGCGAGCCCGTCGCGGCCGAGCAGCCCCGCGAGCCGGTTCGCGCCATGCTTCGTGCGCGTGAATACGAGCACGCGATCCCAGCCACCCGACCTGATCAGATGCGAGAGCAGCTCGCGCTTGCGATGCTGGGAAACCGGATGAACGCGATGCTCGACGCGCTCGGCCGGCGCGTTGTGCGGCGCGACTGCGACCTCGGCGGGCGTGCGGAGCAGTCCCTCGGCGAGCTTGCGGATCTCGGGCGTGAAGGTCGCCGAGAACAGCAGGCTCTGCTTGGCACGCGGCAGGGCGGAAAGCACGCGCCGGATGTCGTGAATGAACCCCATGTCGAGCATGCGATCGGCTTCGTCGAGCACGAGGAGCTCGACGCGGCCGAGATCGATGTTGCCTTGCCCGAGGTGATCGAGCAATCGCCCGGGCGTTGCGACGACGATGTCCACGCCCTTCGCGAGCGCGGCTGTCTGCGGGCGGATGTTCACGCCGCCGATCAACGTCGCGCAGCGAAGCGGAAGATGTGCGCCGTAATCGGCGACGCTTTGCGCCACCTGCGCGGCGAGCTCGCGCGTCGGCGTCAGGATCAAAGCGCGGAGGGCGCGTTTGCGCGTCGGCTGCGCCGCCGCCAGCCGCTGCAGCATCGGCAGCGTAAAGCCGGCCGTTTTGCCGGTGCCGGTCTGGGCACGGGCCAGCAGGTCGCGGCCTTCGAGAATCAATGGGATGGCCTGGGCTTGCACAGGGGTGGGCTCGCGGTAGCCCTTATCGCGGACACCGCGGACTAACTCGGCCGAGAGGCCGAGACTTTCGAAAGACATGATGGGACGATTGCTCCAGGCGGCGCCCGCTCGGTCGATGCCGAGCTCGGTCCAGGCAAAGCCTTTGGTTTGATGTGATGAACTATCGAGGCTAGCCGAGTACTGGGGTTACCGCGAGAAGCCGAGCACCGACCGAACCGTGCTCTAGGCTGGCGCTACGATAGCAGAAGCCGCTTGCTTTACCAAGCGATTTCGTGCAGGCCCCTCCGAGGGCCGCGAGCGGAGCCCCGCCCGGCCGCGCGGCGGAGTGCCTCCGCCGCCGCCTCGGGCCACGCCGGGATGCCGCCCGCGCACGCCGCAGCGACGTTTCGCGAAATCAAAGGGACGTTGCAAATACCGGAACGATTTCAACCCCGCACGCGGTCGTTCGTGCCGCTCCATGCCGTGGCATAGAACCTGCATCGCGGCCTCCTGTTACGGCAAACACAACGACTACAGCCATTGTCACCGCGATTCAGGGGCCACCAGACGATGACGCGCTCGACTGCGTCCCCGACTCGCCGTTGCCGGCACGCAGCCGTTGCCGGCACGCAAAGAAAAAGTCCTAGGTGGAGAAGAATCAGATGAACCGAAAGGCATTGTTCGAGGAGCCTTACAGCCAACGGAAGGAAGTGAAAAGGGCCGCCGGCCCGCGCGGCCGCGGCGTGCGTCTGGTCGTGGCTGCGGTCGCGGCGACACTTTCGGCGGCCGCCCTTTACGCGGCGACGACCGGTCTTCCATTTCAGGAAACGTTCGACGGGGCGTCGCTGAGCGATGCGGCCAACACGACGGCCGACTGGGGCGCCACCACGGCCGGCATGCTCACGATGCCGACCGCGACGCCGCTGACGGACCCCTTCGGGCCGACCAGCACCGGGACCGATCTTCCGGGCGCCGTGCAGACGACGCGGGGTCTCGCGATTGCCGACATGAACGGCGACGGCTCGCCGGACATCGTGGCCGGCACGGACGGCGTCAACGTCATTTACCTCAACGACGGCATGGGTAACTTCCCGAACATCTCGTCACTCGGGTCGAGCAACGCCAATACGCGCAGCATAGCCGTGGGCGACGTGAACGGGGACGGCTTCCTGGACGTGGTCGCCGGCAATCTGAATCAGCCGCCGCATCTGTATCTGAACTCGGGTGACGGCGTTACGTACCGGGAGTCGGACATTACGTCCCAGGCGCCGGCGACGGACTCGATCGTTCTCGCCGACATCAACGGCGACGGCCATCTCAACGTCGTCACGGCCAACAACGACAAGTGGGCCGACCTCGCCTATCTCAACACCGGGGACCCGGCCGCGCCCTTCGGCAGCGGCGGCGTCAGCGGCCAGCGCATCGACTTCGGCAACAGCCAGGAGGTCCTGGCCGGCGATCTCAATAACGATGGCTCCATAGATCTCGCGTTCATGAACGAGAACGAGGTCAATCGCTATTGTCTCAACGACGGGGCCGGGCACTTCGCGTGTCACAACCTCGGTAGCGCGGCCGACAACTCCCAGTCCGGCGCGCTCGCGGATTTAAACGGGGACGGCTTCCTGGACATCGTCGTCGGCAACTTCAACGCGGACCAGCCCGTGAAGGTGTATCTGAACACGACGAACCCGGCCGACCCCTTCGGTCAGGTCACGGGCATCGCGGTGACCACGCCGGGCGACCCGGCCAACGTCCACAGGGTTGCCGTCGCCGACGTCAACAACGACGGTTACATCGACATCATTCTTTCGACGGCCGGATTGGCCGACGCGGCCACGAATCCGCGTTACACGAATCGAATCCTTCTCAATGACGGCACGGGGCAGACGTTCACGAACGTCGAGCTCGGCCAGGAGAAGGACATTACGAACTACATCGCGGCGGGCGACCTCAACGGCGACGGAAAGATCGATCTCGTCGTCGGCAATGAGGACCGCGACGCGGCCGATCACGCACATCCTTTCGTGGACCGCGTCTACCTCAATGCCGGCGTCGCGAGCGACTCCGCCGCAGCCGTGCAGCTTCACGCGAAGGCGCAGTCGCAGACGGTTGCGACGCCGGCAAGTCCCGTGGCGTCGATCGCGATGACGATCGATCCCGCGACACTCGGCCTCCACAACAACGCCGATTTCTGGGTCACGAGCAACGGCGGAACGAACTGGCTGCACATCGTGCCGAACGGGACGCCGCTCGCGATTCCGGCTTCCATGCAGGGGCAGGACGTGAGGTGGCGCGCCCAGTTCAAGTCGCTCTCGCCCGAGGCGACGACGGGCGCGCCGGCGCTCGCGATCGACACGCTGACGCTCACGCAGGACTCCCCAACGTTTACGAGCACACCGGTGACGGACGCGACGGTGGGCACCGCCTACGAGTACGACGTGACGGCCACGGATCCCAATGGCGACACGCTCACGCTCACGGCGCCGAACGCGCCCGCCTGGCTCGCGTTGGCGGACAACGGCGACGGCACGGCGAAGCTGACCGGGACCCCACCGGCGAGCGCCGAGGGTGCGAGCGCCGTCGAGATCGATGCGAGCGACGGCACACACACGACGAAGCAAACGTTCACGATCACGACGTCGAACTCGGATATGGCGCCGAGCTTCACGAGCACGCCGCCGACGAGCGCCGCCGCAAACGCCGCTTACACCTACAACATCGCGGCGGCGGACCCGGATGCGGGCGACACGCTGACCCTGTCGGCGCCGACGCTGCCGGTATGGCTCGTCTTCGCGGACAACGGCGACGGGACCGGAACGCTGACCGGCACGCCACAGTCCACCGACGTGGGCGCTCAGCCCGTCGAGCTCGTCGTCACGGACTCGGTCGGCGAGACGGCGACGCAGGACTTCACGATCACGGTCGCGGAGGGCAACGCGCCGCCGAGTTTCACGAGCACACCGGTCACGGCCGCGACGGCGGGTGCCGTGTACACATATTCCGTGACGGCGGCGGATCCGAACGAGGGCGATACGATCACCCTGACCGCCCAGGGGCTGCCGGCCTGGCTGCAGTTCACGGACAACGGCGGCGGCACGGGCACGCTCACGGGAACGCCGACCGCGGACGACGTGGGCGACGTTGCCGTGCAGCTCACGGCCACGGACGCCGCAGGCGCGACGGCCGCGCAGACGTTCACGATCAGCGTCGCCGCGGCCGCGGGCGGCGGCAGCAATCAGGCGCCGAGCTTCACGAGCACGCCCGTGACCGATGCCACGCAGGACGCTGCCTACAGCTACCAGGTGCAGGCCTCCGACCCCGATACCGGGGACATGTTGACGCTGACGGCGCCGACGTTGCCAGCGTGGTTGAAGTTCACGGACAACGCCGACGGCACGGGGACGCTGACCGGGACTCCAACGGCGGATGACGTGGGCGATGCGAACGTCGAGCTTCAGGTCGCCGACGCGGCCGGCGCCACGGCGTCCCAGACGTTCACGATCACGGTGGCCGCAGCGGGTGGAACGGGGAACAATCAGCCCCCGAGCTTTACGAGCACGCCGGTGACGGATGCCACTGCCGGTACGCCGTACAGCTATTCCGTAACGGCCGCGGATCCCGACCAAGGCGACACGATCGCGCTCTCGGCCGCTGGGCTGCCGGCGTGGCTTACGCTCACGGACAACGGTGACGGAACCGCGACGCTGGCCGGCACGCCCGAAGCCGCCGGCGACGTCGACGTGGCGCTCACGGCGACGGACGGCGCGGGCGCAACGGCGACGCAGAACTTCACGATCAGCGTTGCGGCGGCCGCGGGCGGCGACCAACCGCCGAGTTTCACGAGCACGCCCGGCGCGGACATCACGGCGCCGACGGTCGGCACGCCCGTGAGTTACACGGTGAAGGCGACGGATCCGGACGCGGGCGATACGATCGCGTTCTCGGCCTCCGGCCTGCCCGCGGGCCTGCAGCTCGTGGACAACGGCGACGGCACGGCGACCTTATCCGGGACGCCGACGGCGGCCGGTGATTCGCAGGTGCAGATCACCGCGACGGACGGCTCCGGCGCCACGGCCACGCAGAAGTTCACCGTCACGGTCGCCGCGGCCAGCGGTGGCGGGTCATCGCCGAATCCGCCGCCTTCCTCGGGCGGCGGTGGCGGCGGTGGCGGTTTCGGTCTCGGCGGCCTCGGTGCCTTGCTGCTGCTCGCGGCGCTGCGCGGCCGCGAGGGGCGCCGCCTCGGGGGCGGCCTCGGCGCAGGTTTCCGCCGGCGCTGACCGCCCTCCGGGCCGCGCACGGTCTTCGTACTGTGCGCGGCCCTTCTCCCTTCCGCTCTTGCCGGCACCGTATTTGCAGAAATAACGGCAGGTTAGCCTCAAGGAGGGAGAGCATGAGAAACGCCAGGCGAGCCCCCGAGCGGGGTGTGCACATCGCGGCCGGGGCGGCCGTATTCTTTCTCGCCTGGGCCGGCACGGCCCCGGCGCAGGCGCAGGCGGTGGCGCACGGCCGCGGCAATTCGGCTTCCGCGGCATCGGCTCGGCTCGCGAAACGAGCCGCCGGGGGGCCGTCCGGCGCAGGTGCGAGCGCCGGGGCGCGGGCGCAGGTCGTGCCGCTCGAGGACTGGAGCTACAAGCAGCTCTACAAGGGCGTCACGGCCAAGGACCTGCTCGCGGCCACGGTGGGCGATCCGCACGGCAAGCCCATCGGCAAGGTCGAGAACCTGATGCTGGATCGGCAGGGGCAGCTCGTCGCCGTCGTCACGCACATCGGCGGCGTCTGGATCTTCGGCGGCACCGATCTCGCGATACCGTGGAACCGCATCGACCTGCTGCACGGCAGGAAGCGCGGCAACCTCGCTCTGCAGGTGCCGATCACGAAGCGCGACGCCCGCCGTTACCGTCGGGACGACGACTACTTCAGCCAGAGCGACCGCGACTGGTATGCGCGGCACTGACGGCGGTCAGCGCTGACGTTCCTGCCCGCGCGAGGGGGGCACGGCCCCGCGCGAGGGCGGGCCGCCGCGCGCGGGCGGGCGGCCTTGCGGCCGCCGCCCTCGTCGCGTGCAGCAGCTCCGCTGCTGCTGGCTGCTGCCGTGCTCCTACCGCTACCGCTACTGCTATTGCTGCTCCTGATTCTGCGCGTCGAGCGGCAGGTTCTTGCTGAGCTTCTGCGCCGCGCTGGCCTGCAGGTCCTGATGGGCCTGCTGCGCCATGTTCAGGTGCTTCTTCAGCGTCGGCAGCTCGTTCTGAGCCAGCTGCTGGACCTTGTTGTTGGCGGCGGTCTGAGCGGCCTCGCTGAACTTGTCGATGGCCTTCTGATGCGACTGCGTGACGTACTTCACGAGCGCCTGGTCGAAGGTCTTGCCGGACATGAGCTGCAGCTTGTGGATCTCCTGCTGCGCCTGCTGCGTAGAGTCGAGCGGCGGCACGATGTTCATGTTCGAAGCGAGCGTCAGCGTCTTCGCCAGCGCCTTCGTGTGGTCCATGGCGAGCGTCTGACCGAGGTTCTTGAGCGTCTGCGTCGTGCCCTTCTTCTCGGCGAGCTGGCCGATGCGGATCTCCGCGATGTCGTCCTGGACAGCGGTCTTTATAAACTGTTCGCTCTGCGGGTTCTGCCGCTGTGATTGCTGCGCGGTCTCGGCCTGCTGCGACCCTTGCTGCTGCGTCTGCTGCGCGAACGCAGGTACGGCGAGCAGCGCGCCGACGGCGGCTGCGAGCGGTAAGCGATGGAGCTTGGTGCTCATGGTGTATCTCCTTTTGGACATGGCCGGTAACGGCCGCTAATGACCGGCCTGAGCGCCCTGGCTCCGCAGCTGCAGAAAGCGCATGCCCGTCGGGCGCAGATGTTCCTCGATGAACGTCTTGAGCCCGCGCTCTTCGCTGACGCACTGCTGAAGGGCCGGCAGCGATTCGACGTCGCCGGCCGCCTCGCCGAGCAGGATCAGCGTCTCGTACGAGGCCGCCTCGTACGTCGCGAGCGCGAGCATCGTGAGGCTGTTCTTGAGGATCTCGTCGTCGGCCGGCATCGTCGCCAAGCCGGCGACGGCCGCCGAGAGCGACATCGCCGTGTCCTTCAGCGTGGACGGCTTCTCGTCGTATTTGTCGAGAATCGTCTCGATGCGCTCGAGCTGTGCTTCTTTCTCGTGAACGTGGGACTCGAGCTTGTGCTTCAGGTCCGGATACTGCTCGAGTCGCTCGATCTGCGCGGCGGCCATGTCCCGCCCGTCTCGGGCCGCGGCATGAATGTTCTTGAGGTTCGTAACGAAGAAGCGGCGCGCTTCGTCCTGGGAAATGGCGTCCATGGTAGGAATCTCCTTGAGCCGTCCGTCCGTGCGGCCGGCGCGCTCGAACAGGTAGTCGACGCGCCGCGCGGCGACGGCGCGGCCGATTGCGTAAAGGTCCATGCCGCTGGCCCGGGCGGCCGCGAACAGATCGGTTTCCTCCTCCTCTACGTGGGCTTCGATCTCGCGGCGCAGGCGGCGTACGAGCTCGGGGTGCGGGCCGTCGGCGCTCTGGCCGCGCTCGATCTGGTCCATGAGCCGTTTGGCTTCGGCGTGCTCGTCGCGCACCCGGTCGACGAGGCCGGCGCGCCCGATGTGCCGCTCGCAGGCCGGGTATAGATAGTCTTCCTCGCCGGCCATATGCGCGCGCAGCGCCGCGCAGACGCGCGTTGCGATCTCCCTGCGCGTGCCGGGGTCGTTCGCGTGCTCGTACCAGTCGAACCAGCCGAGCACGGTGCGGTGGTCGTCGGTCAGGAAGGCCGTGGCCTCGGGGCCGACCTTCTTGCCGGCGCCGAGGGCGGCGCCCAATGACACGGGCTCGCCTGTGTCGCGGTCGGCGACGAGTAGTCTCATTCGCATGGCGCTCCTCCCCTTCCGTCAGGCTGCGGCGGACCGCGTAACGCGGCGCGCGTATTCGGTGGTCTCGCCCGCGCGGTCGGCGTCGATGCGCAGGCCGGGTACCGGATGCGGCCCCTCGGTCTCGAGCCGGTACTCCTGGCCGTTCTTTCGCACGTTCTCGCGAATGACCTCCTCGGTCGGAACCCAATCGCCGTTGACGCGGCGCTGGAACTCGAAGTAGCGGTCGTCCTCGGGGAGCGTCGAGACGGGCACGAAGTCCGAGTTCTTCGCCGTGAGGTCTTCCTGCGCGCGCAGGATCTCGCGCAGATAGGCCTTGTTCGATTCGAAGGTCATCGGGCGCTCGAAGGCCGGCTGCGGCAGGATGGATTCGGGATCGCGCTTCTCGACCTCGCGCATGAGCTTGCATGCGATGCGCAGATGCTCGAGCTCCATGTTCAGATGGAGCTCGTAGATCTGGCGGGCGTGCGCGTCGGGCTCGTCCTGCATGAACGACCAATACAGCCAGCACTCGTTCCATTGGTGCATGACCAGGTTCTCGAACCAGCTCGCTGCGGGGTCCAGGATCGACTCGTAATGGCTCACGTGCTGTTCCTCGATCTCGCCGATCTCGGCATACGTCGCGCGCGCGATGGGCTCCTGATAGCGGTTGCCGACGTTCATATAGAAGTTCATCGTCTGCTGCTCGCCCGAGACGATCGTCAGCGCGTTGAGGATCGACTGCGGCGCCGCCGCCAGCGCCGTCATGGGCCGCCGGATCTCGTCGCGCGGATTACGATGCTCGAAGATCGTAGGCCGCCCCGGCATGATCTCGGTCAGATCGCTGCAGACGCGCTCGGCCCGTTTGCCGTCGAGGAGCTGGTAGAGGTTCGCGTAACGGTACAGGTGGTCGAAGTCCTCGAGCAGCGCAAAGTCGTAGACCTGCTTGAGGTAGGGGTCCGGCTCGTGCCGCGCGAGCCAAGCCGTGAGATCGACGGCGACCTGCTCGTAGCCGAGCGTCACCTCGATCGTCGTCTCGTCCCCCGGGATCAGCCAGTTGACGGCCTTCTGCTGCTGCTGCTCCACGCGGCGCATCATCGCGAGCTCCTTCTTGACCTCGGAGTCGAGCGTGTTGCGCGCCATCTGATGCGAGAACATGGCGGCCTCGACTTCGATGCCGTTCATGAGGATCGCGCGCGTGCGCGTGTAGGGATGCACCTGATCCTTCTTGTACGGCTCGACGTTGAGCTCGCGCCAGTTACGAAACTGTTCTTCGATGGGAATGCCGGTCTCTTCGAGCGGGTTGAAGGCCATCGCCGCACCTCCTGCGTTGTGTCTCGTCCCTCAAGATATTCGTGAGCCTGCTGGCTCGGCCGCTTCGGCAGGGCGGGTGCAATAGCTGTGCCACGGCCTTCGGGGCGCGGGCGCGCGGGTGCGCTCGGCTCGCGCGCGGCCCGAAGGCACGCACTGAAAGAATTGGAGCGCCTTCCAAAGACTGTCGTGCAGATTCGTCGGCGCGGCCGAGGCTCCGTCTCCGCGGCGGAGTGGGCTAAACTCGAGAGCGGCGCCCCCGCGTCCCGGCGCGGAGGCCTTGCGTGCAGAAGACGACGACCAGGGGAGAGTGACGATGAGCGATAGCGAATGGCGCAAAGCGTCGAAGGACGGAAATGCCTACGGGCGCCCCCGCCAGCATCCGGACGAGTATCTGACGGCCGTCGGCCCGGGTACGCCCATGGGAGAGCTGCTGCGCAGATATTGGCATCCCGTCGCGGTCGCCTCCGAGGTCGGCGATCTGCCGAAACGCGTCAGGCTGCTCGGCGAGGAGCTCGTGCTGTTTCGCGACAAGGCGGGCCGCGCCGGGCTCTTATATCCGCGCTGCATGCACCGCGGTACCTCTCTCTTCTACGGCAAGGTCGAGGACCGCGGCATCCGCTGCTGCTACCACGGCTGGCTCTTCGACGCCGAGGGCCGCTGTCTCGAGCAGCCCTGCGAGCCTGACGGCGGCCGCGACCTCGAGAGCGTGCGCCAGCCGTGGTACCCCGTCGAGGAGCGCTACGGCCTCGTCTTTGCCTATCTCGGCCCGCCCGAGCGGCGGCCCGTGCTGCCGCGCTACGACAACCTCGAGGCGCTCGGCCCCGAAGAGCGCATCTGGGTCGACGTCGGCGGTTTCGGCTCGACGGGCGACGCGAGCCTCGACGTGGTGCCCTACAGCTGGTTGCAGATGAACGACAACGTCATGGACCCTTGGCACGTCCACGTCCTGCACTCGACGCTCACGGGCCCGCAGTTCGCCGCCGAGTTCTCGCTGCTGCCCGAGGTCCGGTTCTTTCACAGCGACTACGGCGTCTGCTACTCGGCCGTGCGCGAGCTCGACGACGGCCGCAAGGTGGACCGCATCTCGTCCTGGATAGTGCCGAATATCATGAGCGTGCCCGACATCGGCCTCAAAGCCGGCAAGTCGTCGATGATCTCGTGGGTCGTCCCCGTGGACGACAGTCACTATCGCCAGGCCTTCGCGATGCGCCTGCCAAAGGGCGTGCAGTTCGACGGAATCCGGCTCGGCGGGAAACTCTGGGGTGAGATGACCGAGGAGGAGCATCAACGCACGCCGGGCGACTACGAGGCGCAGGCGGGCCAGGGCCCTATCTCCCTGCACTCGGAGGAGCACCTGCGCACGAGCGACCGCGGCATCACGATGCAGCGCCGCGTGCTGCGGCGCCAGATCGAGATCGTCCAGCAGGGCGGGGACCCAATGAACGTCGTGCACGAGGAGAGCGCGGCGCTCGTGAAGGTGCCGTCGGGGAACTTCTACTCGGAGCGCACCGGGGCGGGGGATCCGGCGCGGGCGTCGGCTTGAGGCACAGTCCGGCGACCGCCGGCGTTAGAGCCCGTCCGTGAACCTTGCGGGCCGGAGCTACTTCGTCTCGCGCTCGCGGTTGCGCTTCTCGCGCAGCGCCTCGAGCTTCTTCGGGTTCAGGTCCTCGCCCCAGAGCTTGCGGCCGTCGGGCAGCACGAGCGTCTGCCAGTGGATGATCTTCGAGCCGTCGCGCGAAGGGTTGCCGATGACCTTGACGACGTCGCCGGCGTGGACCTCGTCTTCCGTCCAGCCCTTGCTGATCAGCACCGTGCGCGAGCCGCCTTCGGCCATCCAGGCCTCGTGCTGGCCGTCGGCGCCTTTGACGTCCAGATAGAGCCGCGCATGCGGATTGCCGAGGGTGAAGCGCGTGACGACGCCCTCGATGGTGACCTGCTTGTCGAGCTGATACAGGACGGCGGCGGAATGGTGAGCGTGCGCTGCGGGGACGCCGAGCAGGGCGCCGGCCGCGAGCACGAAGCCGAAGGCTGTTGATCTCATGGTTCGAATCCTCGTTCGTTGCGGCATCAGGGCACTCCGGGCACGTCCTTGCAGCGGTCCTCGACGAGCCTGACGTTGGGCGTCGAAAGCCAGGTCTTCTGCAGGACGAAGGGTTCCTTGAGCGTGACCGGGTCCTCGACCGTGATCTCGAGCACGAGACGCTTCGGCGCGTCGTGTATCGTGTACCGTTCGTGGACCGTCGCGCTGCCGCTGTAACCGCCGCCGGAGAGAAAGCTGAAGTAGATGTCCGGCGTGAGCGCCGTGGTGTCGATCACGAGCGCGTCGCCGTCGTAGCGGCCGACGGAGTAGCCGAGAGGCGTCGGCTCGAGGCCCGCGGGCGGCGGGGCGCCATCCATGTGAATCGTGCGCTGCTCGTTCCACTCCTCGTAACGGATCACGAGGTTGCGGCCCTCCGCGCTGATCATGATCGGCAGCGGATCGACGGCCTCGCGCACGAGCGAGTAGGGCTGACAGTGCAGCGTCGGATCGTTGTCCGGTTGGCTCTTCGACTGCAGCGCGACCCCCGCCGGGGTCGATTTCTGCGCGAGCTCGGTACGCATCGAGGCGTAGGCTTTGCCCTGCAGCTGCTCGACCGATTTCGAGTCGTTGGCCGGATCGTCTAGCAGGCTCTTCATGTACGCATAGGACTTCGCCGTGCAGCCCGCGAAGCAACTGAAGTCCTCGACCTGCCAGTAGTCGTTGTCCTGCGTCGTGAAGACGCCGCTCCAGACGCCTTCGAAGCTCGGGTGCGGCGACTCGGCGAGCGCCGGCCGGGCAAGCGACGCGAGCCCGAGCGCCGCCGGGACGGTTACGACGATGAATCGACGCGTGTTCGCGCGCATGAGACCGTCCTCCCCCGACGTTCTTTTCATCAGAGTATCTCCGGAACGCGCGCCCGCGGGAAGAGGCTGGCCGCCGCGCGACCGTCCTGAGCGGTACGGACGCCGGCGCGGAGTGGCGCCGCGCGGCCCGAGCCCTTAGCATCCGGCGCGGCGTTCAGCATCCCGCGCGTCGCCAGGAAGAGGGACCTCATGCGCTTTTCGGGTTCGCCCACCGCCTTCCGCGTTGCGGCCGGTGCCGCCTGCATGCTCTGTGCGCTCGGGGCCGCCGGCGCCCGCGCGGGCACGCCGCTCGACGAGATCGTCGTGACCTCGGGCCGCTTGCCGACGCCGATCCGGGAGGTCGGCACGGACGTCTCCGTCGTCCCCGGAGACGAGATCCGGCTGCGCGGCTACGCCTCCCTGGCCGACGTACTGCGGACCGAGCCCGGCGTCGCCGTCACCGATTCGGGGGGGCTCGGCAAGAACACGACGCTGCGGATCCGGGGCGAGGAGGGTTACCGAACGCTCGTGCTCGTGGACGGCGTGAAGATCGCCGACCCGACGACGCCTCAGGCCGGCCCGAGCTTCGACCACCTGCTCGCGACGGGCGATCTCGAGCGCGTCGAGATTCTCAGAGGGCCGCAGGGGTTCATCTACGGCGCGGACGCAGGCGGCGTCGTCAATATCATGACGCGGCGCGGGGAGGGTCCCCCGACGGGGCGGCTCGGCGTCGAGACCGGCACCTACGGCACTCGCAGAGTCGAAGCCGATGTCGCGGGCGGCGGCGGGACCGGCGACTACTTTCTCTCGGCCACGGAGATCGCCTCCGGCGGCTTCAACAGCGAGACGGCGGACACCGTGCTGCAGGACCGCGACGGCTACCGCAACCGGACGCTGCACGCGAAGCTCGGCTGGAACGTCGCGCCCGGCGCGCGCCTGCAGCTCGTCGCCCGCAGCGTGGACGCGCGCAGCCAGTTCGACGGTTGCGGCTATCCGACCACCTTCGACTGCGTCGGCACCTCGCGGCAGACGACTTACCGCCTCTCTGCCGACCTCGGCAGGGGCCCCCTGAGCCAGACGCTCGCCTACAGCGACATGGAGGCGGTCTCCGGCAGCTACGCGGCCGGCGCAAGCACGTTCGCGACGAACGGCGGGCTCGCGCGAGCCGAGTACACCGGGCGTTACCGGCCCCGCGACGGCCTCGCCTTCGTTTTCGGCATCGACTGGCAGCGCGAGCGGATCCGCGGCGATGCGGACGCCGCCGTGCGCGACCAGAACGCCTACTACTTCGAGTATCAGGGCCGCATCGGGCAGCGCTTCTTCGTCTCGGCCGGCAGCCGCATCGATTACAACGCCGATTTCGGACGCCACGCGAGCTCGCGGCTCACGGCCGCCTACGCGTACGACTTGCCCGGGGGCCTCACGGTCAAATACCGCGCGAGCTATGGCACCGGCTTCCGCGCCCCGAGCCTGTTCGAGCTCGCCTACGACCGCGGGCCGGCGGCGTTCCCGCCGGCCGCCGGCCTCGACCTCGGCGCCGAGTCCTCGGCCGGCGTGGACGCCGGCATCGATCTCGTCTGGGCGAGTGGCGCGAGCCTCGACGTGACCTGGTTCGATCAGCGGATCGAGGACGAGATCGTCTTCGACGAGGCCGGGTTCTCGGGCTACCTGCAGGCGTCCGGGGTCGGCCGATCACGCGGCCTCGAGCTCGCGTTCGCGGCGCCCCTGAAAGCGCGCTGGCAGCTGCTCGGCAACTTCACCTACGACGAGACGCGCGACGCCGAGGGCCTGCCGCGTCTGCGCCGGCCCAAGGACCTCGCCAATTTCGGCTTTCGTTACGCCGCGGCCGGCGGCAGGCTCGCGGTCCTCGGGGACTATCGCCTCGCCCGCCACGCCGTAGACGAGGTGTTCGGGCTCGGCCGCGTGCCGCTCGACGATTACGGCGTCCTCGACGTGAGCGCCTCCTACGCCCTGCGCTCGCACCTCGAGCTCTACGCGCGCGCCGAGAACCTGACCGGCCGCGCCTACCGCGAGGTCGCGGGCTACAACACGGCCGGGCGCACGCTCGCGGCCGGGGCGCGCTTCGAATTTTGAAAGCGGGCTCGCGCGCAAACCCGAGGGCCTGAGCTATGCCGAGGCGGCCGCCGTGCCGCTCGCGGCGATCACCGCCTGGCAGGGGCTCCCGCACGTCGAGGCCGTCTACCCGCTCGCGGCCGTGCGCGCCGCACAGCGCCGACTCGAGGATCGGCACGTCCAGGGCAAGGTGGTGCTCGATCTCGGCGCCGAGCAGGAATAAGCGCGCTCGACGTTATCCGGCCTGTGACGCTGATCGAGCTGGAGCGGCGCCAACGCGAGCTCACGCGCTTGAACGAGGAGCTCGAGGATACGAATCGCGGGGTCATGGCGCTGTATGCGGAGCTCGACGAGCGCGCGAACCGCCTGCGCGAGGCCGACGAGATCAAGACGCGCTTCTTCGCCAACGTCAGCCACGAGTTCAGGACCCCGCTGAACTCGGTACTCGCGCTCGCAAAGCTGCTGCTCGACGAGGCGGACGGCCCGCTCAACGAAGAGCAGCGAAAACAGGTCGCGCTGGTCCAGGGTGCGGCGCGTGAGCTCTACGACCTCGTCAGCGATCTTCTCGACCTCGCGAAGGTCGAAGCGGGCAAGAGTACGCTCACGGTCACGCGCTTCACGGTGCAGGCCCTGTTCGGCGCGCTGCGCGGCATGATGCGTCCCGTGCTGGCGGGCGGGCCCGTTACGCTCGAATTCGAGGCCGCCGAGCTGCCGCCGCTGGTCGGCGACGAGGGCAAGGTGGCGCAGGTCCTGCGCAATTTGCTCTCCAACGCCGCCAAGTTCACGGAGAGGGGGTCGATCGGGGTCGGGGCCCGGCTCGTGAAGCCGTTCGAGCCACCCGCCGAGGGCGTCCGGCCCTTGCACGTGGAGTCCGTCCTGTTTTCGGTCGCGGATACCGGAATCGGCATTGCGGCGGCCGACCGGGACGCGATCTTCGACGAGTTCACCCAGGTCCGAAACGCAGTGCAGCGCGACGTGCGCGGCACCGGTCTCGGACTGCCCCTGTGCCGCAAGCTCGCCTCGCTCATGGGCGGGCGAATCTGGGTCGAGAGTGAGCTCGGGCAAGGCTCGACGTTCTATTTCCTCGTGCCGCGCCTGTGCCGGCCGGCGCCCCACGACGCGGCTTCGGCCGACGCGCGCGAAGCCGGCAAGAACGCCGCGGCCAAGGTGCCGTTGCTCGTCGTCGCGGACGCGGACGACGAGGCTCTCGCACTCGGGGCCGCATTCCGCGACACCGCTTTCGCAGCGGTCACCGCGCGCGCAGCCAACGTCTCCTCCGACTATCTGGCCGCGCTCGAGCCTTGCGCCGCCGTCGCCTTCGAGCGCGAGTCGGACGTGCGCGACGCCGCCGCGGAGGAGGGCCGTGCGGCCATCGGCCGTGCGGGAATACCGCTCCTGCGCCTCGGCGGCGACCAATGGGACGAGGCGGAGACCGAAGAAGCCGTAGGGCCGAGCGTCGTGCGCTCGGCCTACCGCACGGTCATCCGTTCACACCTCGGGCGCGTGCTGCTCGTGGACGACGAAGAGAGTTTTCGGACGATCCTGGCCAGGTGCGTGCAGCCCTTCTGCATCGATCTCACGGCGCTGGGCGACCCGACCGGCGCGCTCGACGCGCTGCGCGCGGGCGGCGCGGACTGTGTCGTGCTCGACTTGCTCATGCCCGGCATCGATGGATTCACACTGCTCGAGGCGTTGCGGGGCGAGCGCGAGACGCGGCATCTGCCGGTGCTCGTCTGCAGCTCGAAGGAGCTCTCGCAGCAGGAGCGGCGGCTGCTCGGCAGTCTCGACGCCGCCTTCCTCGCCAAGAGCCGGCTCGACCCGGAGCGGCTCGCGGGCGGCCTCGTGGAAGCCTGGTCGCGCTCGCGGCGCGGCAGCGCGGGCGCCGAGAGCGGCCGGGGCGTAGACTGGACGACGAAATGACGGACAACAGCGAAAGTCTCGTGCTCGTCGTGGACGACCGCGACGCGACGCGGTACGTGACCGTGCGCGTCCTGCGCGCGGCGGGGTTCGCTACCCTCGAAGCCTCCACGGGCGCCGAAGCGCTCGCGCTCGCCGCGGCGCACAAGCCGGACGTCGTGCTGCTCGACATCAATCTGCCCGACATCAGCGGGTTCGAGGTCTGCGCTCGGCCGCGCGCCGACGAGGCGACCGCCGCGGTCGCGATCGTGCAGATCTCGGCGACGTTCGAGGCGCCCGAATATCAGGTGCGCGGCCTGGAAGGCGGCGCGGACACGTTTCTCGTCGCGCCGGTCGAGCCGACCGTCCTGGTCGCGACGGTGCGCGCCATGCTCCGGCTGCGGCGCGCGGAGGCGCGCCTGCGCGAGTTCGATCGGCGCAAGGATGAGTTTCTCGCCACGCTGGCGCACGAGCTTCGCAATCCCCTGGCGCCGCTGTTTTACTGCCTGGATCTGCTCGAGGACCCGGCGCTCCCGGAGCCGGACATGCAGCAGACGCTCGCCGTCATGAGGCGGCAGAGCGAGCACCTGCACCGCCTCGTGGACGACCTCGTGGACATGAGCCGGATCACGCAGAACAAGCTCACGCTGCGCGTCGCACCGGTCACCCTGCAGGAAATCGTCGCGGCCGCCGTCGAGGCGCGGCGCCCGGAGCTCGAGGCGCGGGGGCAGCGGCTCGAGCTCGATTTGCCGAAGGCGCCCGTCGAGCTCGAGGCCGATCTCGTGAGGCTCGCGCAGGTCTTCGGCAATCTGCTGTCGAACGCGAGCCGGTATTCGGACGAGGGGAGCCGCATCTCGATCCGAGCCGAGGTGGAAACCGAGCACGTGGTCGTCACGGTCAGCGACGAGGGCGTCGGGATTTCCGCGGAGGACCTCGAGCGTGTCTTCGAGCCGTTCGTCCAGCTGCGGAAGCCCGGCGGCGCCGGTCTCGGTATCGGCCTCGCGCTCGTCTACCGTCTCGTGCAAATGCACGGCGGCACGATCCACGCCGCGAGCGAAGGCCCGGGGCGCGGCAGCACGTTTACGCTGCGCCTGCCCCGGCGCCCTGTGCCGGCGGCCTCGCCGAGCGACGGGGAGCCCGAGGACCGCGCCGTGCCCCGCCGCCGCGTTCTCGTCGTAGACGACAATGTAGACGCGGCCGAATCGATGGTGCGTCTGCTCGCTGCAATGGGGCAGGACGTGAAGGCCGTGTATGGCGGCCGCGAGGCGGTCGAGACCGCCGAAGCGCTGCCGCCCGAGGTCGTCTTCATGGACATCTCGATGCCCGGGATGGACGGTCTCGAGTGCATCCGGCGCATGCGCGGCGAAGCCTGGGGCGAGGCGACCGTGATCTGCACGCTGAGCGGCCACGGCCTGCCGGACGACGTGGAGAGCTCGCTTGCCGCGGGCGCCGACCTGCACCTCGTCAAGCCCATCGGTCGCGCCGAGCTCACAAGGGCGCTCACGGCGCGCCGCGCGACGGCCGTGCCGCGGACCGAGGCGTGAGCAGGCCTTCGACGACGTTCCGCGTGGTCGTCTCGAGGCGTTTGCGCAGGACGTAGGGCGGCATCGCGAGCGCGTGCATCGGCGTCGCCCGGAACGAGGCGAGCGCCTCGGCCGGGGTCTCGACGATGGGCTCGTTCTTGCCGTTGAAGGAGCTTTTGTGGGCAGCGGCTAGCGCCGCCAGAGCCGCTCGCTCGCGAGCGCAGCGCCTTCCGCCAGCGAATCGAACTTCGCCCAGACGATATCTACGGGCTGCCGAGCGAGCCCGGCGCCCTGCGCGAATCCGCAGTCGCTGCTCGCGATGAGGTTCTCGCGTCCGACCAGGTCGGCGAGCCGCACGATCCGCTCGGCGATGAGCTCGGGATGCTCGATGTGACTGATCGCATGGCTGATGCAGCCCGGGATCAGGATCTTGCCGTCGGGCAGCTTGGTCTTCTCCCATACCTTCCATTCGTGCTCGTGGCGAGGATTCGCGCCTTCGATCGAATAGCCTTGCGCATTGATCGTGAGCAGCAGGTCCACGAGCTCCGGCAGCGGGACATCGCTCGTGTGCGGCCCTGTCCAGCTGCCCCAGCACAGGTGATAGCGCACGCGATCTTCGGGAATGCCGCGCAGCGCGTGGTTGAGCGCGGCGATGTTCATGGCCACCCACTTGCGGTAGTCGCGGCCGCTGTCGACGACGGCGTCGTGCAGATTCGTGAGGATCGCATCGTCCACCTGCAGCAGCAGACCTGCGTCGACGATGATTTTGTATTCCTCGTGCTGAGCGTCGGCGAGCGCGAACAGGAACTCCTCCTCGGACTTGTAGTACTCGTTCGCGTAGCTCGGCGCGATGCTGCACGGCGCGGCAACGGGCAGGAACGCGTCCGTCACGTGCTGCCCGCGCACGGCGGCGGCGAGGTTGGCGGCGTCGCGCCTCACGGCGGCGCGCCCTTCGTCCGTGTACTCGATCGGGCCCGTGCACACCCACTGTTTGGCGATGAAGTTGCGTGTCGCGGTGCGCGTCCTCATCGCGCGCATGCTGTCCTCGTAGTACTGCTTGAACCGAAGGCGCTCGCGCCCGAGGAACTTCATGAATTCGGGGTCGTCGCGGAGCTCGAAGCCCGTCAGGCGGTTCGCGGAGTAGCCCGTCCACGAGTTCTTGCCGAACTCGCCGTCGCTGACGACGTTGATGCCGTGCTCGACCTGGTTGCGGACGACGTTGCCGACTTCCTCGCTCAACGTCCTTTCGAATGCCGACTGATCGACGACGACTCCGTCCTGCAGAGCCGCTGCATACGCCATGATGCCCTCGGGACGAATCAGGCTGCCGACGTGAGTTACGAGAATACGATCCGTGCTGCGATGCATCCGTCCCCCTTTATGGCGCTATCAGCGACGATCGAACGGAGCGATCGTACACCCGGTCCTGGCCGATTTCGACGTCATGAGCGGTGAGGTGCGGCTGATCTCTTCCTCGAGGTCGCGCCGACGGTGAGCGTTCGCGAAGAACCGGATCACGCGGTGTCCTCGCCGGGCGCTCTGAGGATTCCGGCCATGGCGGAGGACAGCAGTTCCCATCGCGTGCGCGAGCGAACGTCAGTTTGGGCCACGAAGACGCCGATGCCCTTACTCGATCCGCAGCGCCCTGAGCGGATCCACCTTCGCCGCGCGGCGGCTCGGGACCACGCAAGCCAGCATGGCGATCGCCGTCAGCAGCAGCGCCACCGTCGCGATCGTCAGAGGATCCATGGGCGTCACGCCGAAGAGCTCATTGGCGATGAGCCGCGTCAGCGCGAACGCGGCCCCGATGCCGATAGCGAGACCCGTCATCGTCACGAAGAAGCCCTCACGGACGACGAGCCGAACGATGTCCCGCGGGCCGGCGCCGAGAGCCATCCGGATGCCGAACTCGTGGGCGCGCTGCTCCACGGCATAGGCGATGACGGCGTAAATGCCGACGGCGGCGAGGAACACGGCCAGCCCCGCGAACAGGCCCAGCAGGTGCAGCCAGAAGCGCTCGTTCGTCGCCGATTCGGAGAGGCGTTGGCGCATAGGCATCATGCTCTCGACGGCGACCGAGGGATCCAGGTCCGCCACGACTTTGCGAACGGCGTTGGCCAGGACCATGGGATCGGCGGCGTCGGTCCTTATCGCGAATGCCTTGTGTGCATGGATGAGGAATTGTCCGCTGCCCGCGTAGTCAGTGAGGTGCTGCCGGTATGGGACGTACATGACCGGCGTGGGATCGGCCTGCGGGCGTATCCGCGTGTCCGCAACGATTCCGACGATCTGTCGGGGCCGGTCGTCGGCTAAGTCCGCGTTCGCCTGATTGACGCGGACCTGTACGACCTGCCCCAACGGGTCGGCATCGCCGAAATACTGCCGCGCCAGGGTCGCATTGATGATGACGACGGCCGGGGCATTTTCCGAGTCCCCATCCGTGAACGCGCGCCCGCGCAGCAGCCGGACCCCCATGGTCTTGAAGTAGTCGTCGCTGATCTCGTAGTACTGTGCGGATTGACTGCTGTCGCCGGATTCGCTCGCCTTCCCGATGATATGGAACCGAGGGTTCATCCAATCCTGCGGGGGCAGGGTCGTGGACATGCCGACCGCGCGCACGCCGGGTAAGGCCTTTACGCGGTCCAGGATTTGCCCGTAAAGCTCCGCCACGTGCGGCGTGACGCTGAAGTGCGAGGCGTTATACCGGGCCCGGTATCGCTTGAGGCCGGAAAGGTTGATCTCCATGGTCAGGAGGCGGTCCGGATTGAATCCCATGTTTACGCCCAGCAGCCGGGCGTAGCTGTTGATCATGAGACCCGCACCGACGAGCAGGACCAAAGCCATTGCGACTTCCACGACGACCAGCGCGCGGCGAACGCCCTGGCGTATGCCGCTCCCGCCGCCGCGGGCGCCCTGCTTCAGCGCGTCCTGCAGGTCGGGACGCGAGGCGCGGAACGCGGGGACCAGGCCCGCGACCACCCCGGTCGCCACGGAAACGCCGAAAGTGAACAGCAGGACGGCGGGGCTGATCGTGATCTCCTGGGACGGCGGATAGAATCCGGGCGCGAGCGTGACGAACAGCCATTTCCCGAGAAAGGCGACGACGATGCCGAGCCCGCCGCCCGCGAGCGCCAGCAGAATGTTTTCGGTCACGAGCTGCCGGATCAGCCGCCAGCGGCTCGCGCCCAGGGCGGCGCGGGCGGCCATCTCGGACTGGCGCGTCACGCTCCGGCTCAATTGGAGATTCGCAACGTTCACGGCGGCGATCAGGAGCACGAAGCCGACGGCCCCGAGCAGCAGATAGAGCGTCTTCTTGTAGTCGCCCGTGACGACCGCATGGAGCGGCTCGAGACGGACGTGCCAGTCGGCGGCGTCTTTGCCGCCGGGCAGGGAGGCCTCGACCCGCCGGGCAATCGTGTCGAGCTCCGCCTGAGCCTCCGTACGGCTCACGCCGGGTTTCAGCCGCGCGACCGTCTCCGTGCGCGCGCCCGGTACGCGGGACATGTTGAACGCAAACCAGCCCTTCACATCCGCCCTCGACGGCCTAACCCAAAAGCCGGGCGGCATGACTCCGATGATGGTGCGGCCCCAGGCCGCATCCCATCCGGGCACGCTCTTACCCAGCACGTCCGGACTGCCGCCGAAGTAGCTCTGCCAGAGGTCGTAGCTGATGACGAGCGATGCGGCCGTGTCGCCCTCGACGGTGGCCTCGTCGGGGCGATACCACCGGCCCAAAATCGGCCTGACGCCCAATACGGCCAGCGTATTCAAGGCGATGCCGTCGAGACTGATTCGGGTCGCGCCGGCGGGACCGGAGACGGAAACATCAATGCCCCCCGTGTTGGCGGTCGCGACGCTCGTCAGGCTCCGGCTCTGCTTGCGCCAGGCATCGTGAACCTCGACGGCGGGCCCGCGAATCCGACCGTTCCGCCGGTTCACCTCCTCGACCCAGACCAGCTGCTCCGGATGCGGAAACGGAAGCGGCCGCAGGACGACCGTGTTCAAGACGCTGAAGATCGCGCTCGTAGCACCGATGCCGAGCGCCAAGGTCAGCACCGCCGCCGCCGTGAAGCCAGGGCTCTTCCGCAGCAGTTTCAATCCCCAGCGAAAATCCCGGCGGAACTCTGCGAGCATGGCGCAACCCCTGCGCTGGACGTTACCGGTTCAGTAACGTCTATTTAGGTTGGTAATCATCAAGGACCGGCAATTATTGCTGTAGCGAGTCGAACGACCGCCGTCCAACGAGCGCCGTCCCTTTAGCGGAAGCTACCACATCCGCGGGGAGTGGAGCCGTTCGCCGGCGTAATCGATAGGCCACGACTTCGCGATGACAGTTTGCAACGATCTCGCGGGGGGTTTCCAAAATCGATTTTATCCGCGAAGAAAGTTCTTCGACTGCTCGAGTCTGCGCCCTCGGCCCCGTCGCGGCGCTATGCTTGCTCGAAGGCTAGTGCGCCGCGGCCGAACGCCTGAGCTCGTGAACGGCGCGAGCGATGGCGCCGACTAAGTCGTCCGGGTCCGACACGGCCGCTTCGAGAGCCTCTACGAGTCTACGCTCGATGACGGTGGCCCAAGTGAGCTCACTCGACAGGTGACGAATGCGCGAACGCTTATCCACGCGATTGAGCCTCGCGTCGTTGTGCCGCGTACAATCGGCCGGTTCACGCGCTTGAAGTAGCGGGACCCACCTGACTACTTCCTCGGGAACAGGGCTTGGAGCACCCTAGCCTTTGTATAGTGATTGCGAAGCAGGCCAGTGGCCAACTCGACGGCCAACTCGGCCGGATCGCCGTCCGTGAAGCCAGTATCGACCCCAAATATTCGACTGCGCACTGTGACCAGGGTAGGGGCTTCGCCGACGGCCCACCATTGAAACGCGGCACCGTCCACTTCGAAGGCCGTGCTCTTGATGACGCGGGTAGATACGGAATCGGCGGCGGTGGGCGCGCAGTCGTCTTCGGCCCCCGCCGTCGCATTCCCTGCGGCGAGATAGGGCCAAGGTTGTTTGGACCGCATCAATGCGCTCCCTGACGATCAGATTCATTCAAAGGCTACACGGCCGCGTCAAATCTTTGACGCGACCAGTTCACACCTTTTCAGTTGTAGTGCCGAGCCAGCACTTTGTGCAGCAATTCTGGTTCGAATGGCTTCTTCAGATGCGCGACGATTCCAGGGATTCCCTCGACGTGAGGTGAGGAAAGCCCTGAAATCGTGACCACCGGGACCGCGAAACTGGCGTCCCACTTGTTTAGCTCCGCCAATAATTCCCAGCCGGATATCCAAGGAAGCATCAAATCGAGTAAAACCAGGCTCGGCCGCGCACTGGCACGTAAGGCGGCGAGTGCTTCCGCGCCATCTTTTGCCACGGTTACGGAATACCCCCAACTTTCCATCAGAAGACTCAGGGTTTCCCGGTGGTCCGGGTTGTCTTCAACCAGAAGGATAGTGGGCCCGGTTCTCATAAACGCGCCTCCGAGAATGTTGCAAGGCTATATAACACGCTAACGGGTGCCGCGTCAGCTCGGCGCCTCGGTTGCCAGATGCAGCGTTGTGCATCCGCGAATGCGATGACGGATGGCCGCCGCTTCAAGCCGTGCCTAAAGGGCAATGCGCTTGCAGGACCGCGAACAGGTTGGTCAATTGCGACTTACTGACGTGAGCCGTGGCCTTGAGCTTGTGCGCTATCTCTTCCAACCCGTCTTCGCCGGACATGAGCACGACCGGTATCGCGGCCAGCCGCTCAGCCTTGAGCATCTCTTCGCGAAGCTGCCAACCGTTCATCCTGGGAAGATTCAGGTCCAGCAAAACGATTGATGGGGGGGCGTTTTCGTGGAGCCACTGAAGCGCGTCGATGCCGTCGGCCACCGCAACCACATCGTACCCGCTGCGCTGAATGACGATTGTCAGGATCGCGCGTTGGTCGAAGTTGTCTTCGACAAGCAGCACTTTGGGTGGGCGAGAATTCATCCTCGCCGGTATTTGGTAGGCATGTTGCTTCCCCCAAACGGCGTCGCGTCGCTCAAGGCTGCTCGGCCGCGCGTCTCGAAAAGGCTACGCTGGTGATGGCGCGACCGGTTGTCAATCGGTAGGGACGCCTATAGAGCTTGACGTGCGCCACCTGGTCGCTCGCGCGACCGTCGGGGACTCCGCGGGGCGTTTTCCGGGCGGGGGCTATCGGTAAGGGAAGACCGAGCCGCTCTAATGGTGCTTACAATGGTGGTGATGGGTGGACTTGAACCACCGACCTGCGGGTTATGAATCCGCCGCTCTAACCAGCTGAGCTACATCACCACGAGGCGCGATTATAAGCCGCCGCGCTCCCGCATGTCCCTGGCGGGAATCGATCGCCCCTGCCAGGGGCCGATTCGCGCGTGCAGCAGCGGGGCCGCATTGTACCCGAACGAGGACGATCGAGCCCTCTGGGCAGCGCCGGTCGCGAGGCCGCGCGGCTCGCGACGAATCCCGCGCCCGCGGGCCACGGCCCATCCTCGTGCAGGCGCGCGTGCGGCCGAGTACCATCGCCGAAACCCGCCGCGCCGAGGCGGCGCCAGGGGAATCGGGAGACAAATATGCGCAAATCGTTGCCGTTCTCTGCAGCGGTCCTACTCGCCGCCGCGCTGACCGCTTCCGGGCCGCTCATGGCTCGAGCTCGCTGCGACCGTGCCTGCCTGCGGGATGTCCTGGATCGCTATCTCGACTCGCTCGTGGCCCACGACCCGAAGAAGGCCCCGCTCGCCGACCACGTGCGCTACACGGAGGACGATGCCGAGCTGCCGGTCGGGGAAGGCTTCTGGAAGACGGCCACGAAGCTGCGTACCGTACGGGCCGATTTCCTGGATCCGAAAACGGGCACCGCCGCAGTGCAGGCGGTCATGGAGGAGGGCGGCAAGCCCGTGCTGTTCGCCGCGCGGCTGCATATAGACGACCGGCGGATTACCGAGATCGAGAGCCTCGTCGTGCACAACCGCGCGGAGGGGGCGCTGTTCTCGCCGGACAACCTCGCAACGCCCTCCGAAGCCATGAACGCGCCGCCGCCGAAGGGCCGGCTCGACGCGCGCAAGACGATGATCGAGATCGCGCTGAAGTATCCGGCGGGACTGCGCGCGGGCAGCTTCGTCAAGGCCGACACGCCGTTCGCACCCGGCGCTTATCGGCTCGAGAACGGCGTCAAGATGGCGGGACCCGAGTGCACCTTCAACCCGCCGAACTGCGAGGACATTCGCGGGCAGAAGATCCCGACGCTGCCCAAGGTCAAGCAGCGCGTCGCGGCCGTGG
Source organism: uncultured Gammaproteobacteria bacterium (assembly GCA_963702105.1). Taxonomy (GTDB): domain Bacteria; phylum Pseudomonadota; class Gammaproteobacteria; order Steroidobacterales; family Rariloculaceae; genus ZC4RG20. Next base: position 4,220,720 of record OY969712.1, on the reverse strand, counting down.
ACGAGCGCAATGGCACGGTCTTGTTGTGGATGGACTTCGGCCCGGGGTCGATGCCGGGGCCGCAGAATGCAGGGAAGTCGCTCGTGACGTTCGAAGCGTTCAAGGTCTACGGCGGCTCGATTCAGGCCGTCGAGGCCATGTTCAAGGCGCTGCCCTCCGACCGGCCGACGGCCTGGAAGTAGCCGGCCCTGGCCGGCTCGGGAGCGGGCAGGGCGAACGAGGCCTGCGGGCGACGCCGGCGGCTTAGGCGCCGGCGGGCGGGGCCTCGCGGCTGCGGACGGCCGGCGTCACTCGAGCCCGGAGGCGCGCGCCTGCTCGCGGCCGAGCACGGCCTGATCGCGGTCCCCGTCGCCGTGCGCGACAGCGCCGAGCAGGCGGTCGCGGTAGACGTTGTGACTCGGCATCGGCACGTTGGCGAGGCCGGCCGCGGCGGCGATGAGGTTCGCGTCCTTGAGCCCGACCGTGATCGGCGAGCCGACCTGGTCCCAGCTCTCGTCCACCATCTTCTGCCCGTAGATCTTGTATGCCGGCGCCGCGAAGAGGCCCTCGGTCATGACGTCCTGGAACACCTGCGGGGCGACGCCGTATTTGCGGATAAGCGAGAAGCCCTCGGCCATCGCGACCATGGCGCAGCCGAGCACGGCGTTGTTGGCAAGCTTGATGGCCGTGGCGGACTCGGGCTTCTCGCCCGCGACGAAGGTTCGCCGCCCCATGACCTCGACGAGCGGCATGCACCGCGCGACGGCGTGCTCGGGGCCGCCGACGACGATGCCGAGCTGACCGGCCGCGGCGAGGTCCGGCCGCCCGAGCACCGGGGCGGCGACCAGCGTCTGCCGGGCCTCGGCGTGACGCGCCTCGAGCTCGCGCACGATTGCGACGCCGTGCGTGCCCATGACGAGGTGTATCGCGTCCCGAGCCAGCGACGCACAGAGCCCGCCTTCGCCGAGCGCGACCTTGGCGATTACGGCATCCTCCACGAGCATCGAGACGACGACGTTGGCTCCGGCGGCGAGCTCGGCCACCGAGCCCGCCACGCGCGCGCCGGCTTCCGCGAACGGCTGCGTCGCGGCGGCGACGACGTTGAATACCGTGAGCTCGTGGCCGGCGCCCTGAATTCGCCGTGCCATGCCTTGACCCATACGGCCGAGGCCGATGAACCCTACTTTCATGCTGTTCCCCTGAAATGACGGCATCGGATGCTGCGAGGCCCGACTTTGACGTTTGGCCACGCGAGTTTCAAGCGAGCCGCCGGGCGAGCGCTTCGCCGCCCCGGGAAACCGCGATGCGGCGCATTGACCCGGCCGGCCGAGCCGATATGCTAGGCGCCTTTCGCGGCGCGCGGGCTCCCTCCCCTTTCTCAACAGATTGACCAGATGATCGAAGCCTTGCTCCTCGGCGTCGTCGAAGGCCTGACCGAGTTCCTGCCGGTCTCGAGCACGGGCCACCTGCTCATCGTCGAGCACTGGTTCGCGCGGCGCAGCGACCTTTTCAACGTCGGCATTCAAGTGGGCGCCATCATCGCCGTCACGCTCGTCTACAGGCACCGTATCGTCGAGCTGCTGCGCGGTTGGCGCGAGCCGGCCGAGCGCGACTACATCGTCAAGTTGCTCGCGGCGTTCTTCATCACGTCCGTGCTGGGCCTCGTGGCCGAGCTCGCGGGCGCCAAGCTGCCGGAGACGGTCACGCCCGTGGCCGTCGCGCTCGTCGTCGGGGGCCTCGTGATCTTCGTGGCCGAGTACTATGCGCAGCGGCACGTGCCGGCGGAGCAGGTGACGTGGGCCGTGGTCGCCGCCGTCGGCGTCGCGCAGGTCATCGCGGGCGTCTTCCCGGGCACGTCGCGGTCGGCCGCGGCAATCTTCGCGGCCATGTTTGCCGGGCTCACGTTCCGGCCGCGCGCGGCGGAGTTCGCGTTCCTCGTCGGCATTCCGACGATGCTCGCGGCGAGCGGCTTCGAGCTGCTGAAGACGGTCGCGCACGGCGGTATCGCCGCCGAGGACTGGGCGCAGCTCGGCGCCGCCTTCGTCGTCGCGGCCATCGTCGGCTTCGCTTCGGTCAAATGGCTCATCGGCTACATCTCGAGCCATAGCTTCACGGTATTCGCCTGGTATCGGATCGGGCTCGGCGTGGTTCTGCTGCTCGCGCTCGGTTAGGCTGAAGTTCCCAAACTTCGGGTTAGGGCGAGGTATCCTCCATGCGTATCGGTTCCGTCGCCATCGACCCGGCCGTGATCCTCGCGCCCATGGCCGGCGTGACGGACAAACCCTTTCGCTTGCTCTGCAAACGGCTCGGCGCAGGCTACGCGGTCTCGGAGATGACGACGGCCGATGCTCGGCTCTGGGGGACGCACAAGAGCCGCAAGCGCATGGACCATGCCGGCGAGCCGGCGCCCGTCGGCGTCCAGATCGCGGGCGCGGATCCGGCCATGCTCGCCGAGGCCGCCCGCTACAACGTCGACCGCGGCGCCGAGATCATCGACATCAACATGGGCTGCCCGGCCAAGAAGGTCTGCAGCGCCTGGGCGGGCTCGGCGCTCATGCAGGACGAGGCGCTCGTCGCGCGCATTCTCGCGGCCGTCGTCGGCGCCGTGGAGGTCCCCGTGACACTCAAGATCCGCACGGGCTTCAGCCGCGACCGCGTCAACGGCCCTGCGATCGCACGCATCGCGGAGGAGGCCGGCATCCGCGCGCTGGCCGTTCACGGCCGCACGCGCGACATGCACTACACGGGCGAGGCGGAGTACGAGACGATCGCCGCGATCAAGCAGGCCGTGCGCATTCCGGTCATCGCGAACGGCGATATCGATTCGCCGGAGAAGGCGCGCGAGGTGCTCGAGCGCACGTCGGCGGACGCGCTCATGATCGGCCGCGCCGCCCACGGCCGGCCCTGGATCTTTCGCGAAATCGGCCATTTCCTCGCGACGGGCCGCAAGCTGCCCGAGCCGCCCTTGACCGAGGTCTGGCGGATCCTGAACGAGCACGTCGAGCACCTGCACGCGTTCTACGGCGCGCCGCAGGGGGTCCGCATCGCGCGCAAGCATCTCGGCTGGTATGCGAAGGACCGGCCGGAGAGTGGCGCGTTTCGCGACGCGGTCAATCGCGCCGAATCGGCGGCCGAGCAGCTGCGCATCGTGACCGAGTATTTCGAGCGGCTCGAGGCCGAAGTGGGCGCGCGGGCCGCCGCCTGAGCGAAGGCGTACGCCGCGCTGGCCCGCTAACGGCGGCCGACGCGCAGCGGCAGGGGCCACGTGACCCGGCGCGTCTCGCCCGGCGTCCAGAAGGGCGCGAGACGCGCCTCGAGGGCGGCGACGGGGTCGAACCCCCGGGCCGCCGTAAACCGCTTCGTCGAGGATAAGGTTCGCAGGTACCCGGCGAGCGTCGGCAGATCCCAGTCGGCCGCCATGTCGAAGGCGGGCGGCTCGATGCGCTCAAACGGAAAGTCGATGGCCGCATAACCGCCGTTGACGAGGTGGCGCTCGGGCGGCCAATAGTCCCCGACGGTTCCCTCGACGAATTCGGTGAGAATCGCGTCGACCGCGGGTTCGACGCGAACAAGCTGATACGTCCATGCGGCGATGACGCCGCCGGGCCGCAGCACGCGGCGCGCTTCGCCGAAGAAGGCCGGAATGTCGAACCAGTGCAGCGCCTGCGCGACGGTCACGAGATCGACGCTTTCGGCCTCGAGGCCGCTGTGCTCGGCGGGCGCGACGCGAAAGTCGATATCGGTGCCCGCGGGCGCCTGCGCGATCTGCTGGGCGCTCGCGTCCGTCGCCGTCACGCGGCGGAAATGGGCCGCGAGCGCGAGCGCGGCCTGACCGCTGCCGGTCCCGCAGTCCCACGCGTGCTCGCGGCCGGGCGCCTGATCGGCGAGCCAGGCGAACAACGCTTTCGGGTAGGTCGGCCGATACCGGCGATAGGCGTCGGAGGCGTCCGAGAAGTGATCTTTGAAGCCCGTCGGCATGGCGAAGGAGCTTAGCGGGGCCCGCCGCAGTTTGCACGGAGCGGCGGAAGGCGGCCGTGACGGACGGCGCGCCCACCCGCATAATGGCCGTCGAGGCGGAAGCGCGCACGACGGCGGTCAACGTGGAAACGGACGAGAGGTATCGAGAAACGAGTCGAACGGCAACTTCCGGAAGGGGCCGGCGCGCAGGCGCGGCGCGGTCGCTGCGCCTTCTTTCGATTCCGCTCTGGGCGCTCGCGGCAGCCGGCCTCGTGTCGTGCTCGGCCGCGTACTACGCGACGCTCGAGAAGTTCGGCGTCGAGAAGCGCGACATCCTCGTCGACCGCATCAAGTCCGCCAGCTCGGCGGAGGACGACGCCAAGCAGCAGTTCGCTTCGGCGCTCGACGAATATCGCAGCGTCGTGCACTTCGAAGGCGGTAATCTCGAGCGCGAGTACGACCGCCTGAACGCGACCTACGAGGACAGCGTGCAGCGTGCGGACGAAGTGCGAAAACGCATCGAGTCGGTGCAGAAGGTCGCGAACGATCTGTTCACGGAGTGGGAAGGCGAGCTCGGCCAGTACTCGGATCCGGTGCTGCGCCGGCGCAGCGAGCGGCTGCTGCGGGATACGCGCGCACGCTACCGGCAGGTCCTCGCGGCAATGCAGCGCGCATCGGGCTCGATGGACCCTGTGCTCGCGCTGTTCCACGATCAGGTGCTCTCGCTCAAGCATGACCTCAACGCGCGTGCGATCGGTGCGCTGGGCGGCCAGCTCGACGACATCGAGAAGGCGACGGCCTCGCTGATTCGCGACATGGAGCGCGCGATCTCCGAGGCCGGCGATTTCATCGAAGCAATGGGCAAATCTACCGCCGCCGGTTGAGCGCGGCGGCCGTCGATCTCGAGGGCGCGGGACGTGGACTGCGTAGCGGCTTCGAATCACGCTTGACTTTCGTCGCGACGGCGGCACGGCGGCCGACTGGCATATGGCTTGCATCTTCATGGTCTCCGCGGCGGCCCAGCGCCGCCGTCTCACGGAAAGAGGAGGAATCATGAAATCAGGAAGCCAACTTTCGAGACTGCCTCTAACGATCGCCGCCGCGGCCGTCTTTGCGGCCTTTGGCTCGGCGGGCGCGATGGCGCAGCAGTCCTCGACGAACACGCAGCCGAACCAGGCGCAGGCCAGCCAGACGCAGTCGAGTCAGGGACAGACCGGCGAGACTCAGGCGAATGCATCGCAGGGCCAGTCGCAGGGTCAGTCGCAGGCGAATGACTCGCAGGCGAATGAGTCGCAGTCGAGCCAGTCGCAGCTGCAGGCCAATGCGTCGCAGTCGGGCCAGTCGCAGCTGCAGGCCAATGCGTCGCAGTCGGGCCAGGCGTCCGCCTCCGGGCAGTCGACCGGCAACAACAAGGAGCTGCAGCAGATCAAGAAGCAGAATCCGGACCTGAGCACGTTCATCGACGCGCTGCACAAGACGGGGCTCGAGAGCGCCTTGAACCAGGGCGGCCAGTACACGCTGTTTGCGCCGACCGATCAGGCGTTCAAGTCCATGTCGAACATGAGCGTGGACCAGCTCATGCAGCCGCAGAACCGTGAGCAACTCATCAAGCTGCTGCGTTCGCATATCGTCGCGGACAACGTGACGCCGAAGATGGCGCGCGAGCTCAACAAGGCGGAAACGCTCAACGGCAACAACGTCGATCTCTCGGCGAAGAACGGCCAGATCATGGTCGGCAACGCCAAGGTGGTCGGTAAGAGCATCCAGCAGGGCAACATCCGCGTGTACCCGATCGACCAGGTCCAGTTCATGGGCGCGGGCCAGCAGTCCGCCTCGAACGCTTCGGGTCAGCAGCACAACGGCCAGACGCAGGCGTCGAACCCGCAGGGCAACCAGAGCGGGCAGACCGGGCAGGAGCAGGCCAGCAACCTGCCGAATCACGGCAATCAGTCTCAGCAGTAAGGCCTGGCTGCGGTCTTAGGACCGCGCAAGCGAAGCGCCCGGACGGGCGCCCGCGGGGGCGGCTCCTTTCGGAGCCGCCCTTTTTCAGTCTTCGGCCCGGCCTCCCGGATGCGCCATTCCGTGGCGTACCGCGGCCGGCACCGCGGCAGACGCGCGGCAGACGCGTGCGGCAGACGTTGCCGGGTGGCCCGCACGCGCTCCGACAGACGATAATGGCGCCTCTCGCGGGCTCCGCCCGTGCCGGGACGACGATTTCGGGAGCGCCATGACTCACAAGATTCTCTACACCTTGACCGACGAAGCCCCTTTGCTCGCGACCTTTTCGCTTCTGCCGATCATTCAAGCGTTTACGCGCGCGGCCGGCATCGCGGTCGAGACCCGCGACATTTCGCTCGCGGGCCGGACGCTCGCGAGCTTCCCGGAACATCTACGCCCCGAACAGCGGCGCCCGGACGATCTCGCCGAGCTCGGCCGCATTGCGCAGACCCCGGACGCGAACATCATCAAGCTGCCGAACATCAGCGCGTCCGTGCCCCAGCTCACGGCCTGCATCAAGGAGCTTCGGGGGCAGGGTTATGCGCTGCCCGATTACCCGGCCGAGCCCGCGAACGAGCAGGAGCGCAATGTGAACGCGCAGTACTCGAAGGTGCTCGGCAGCGCCGTCAACCCGGTGCTGCGGGAGGGCAATTCCGACCGCCGGGTCGCGGCGCCCGTGAAGGCGTACGCGCGTAAGCACCCGCACTCGATGGGTGCCTGGAGCGCGAGTTCGAAGTCGAGCGTCGCGAACATGAGCGACGGCGACTTCTATGGGAGCGAGCAGTCGGCTGTGATCGAGAAGGCCGGCAAGCTTCGGATAGAGCTGACCGATGCGGCCGGCATCGCGACCGTACTCAAGCCTGCGGTCGCCGCGACGGCGGGCGAGGTCGTCGAGGCGGCGGTCATGCGCTGCGGGCCGCTGCGCGACTTCTATTCGCGCGCGATCGAGGAAGCCAAGGCGCAAGGCGTGCTGCTCTCGCTGCACCTCAAGGCCACAATGATGAAGGTCTCCGACCCCATCATGTTCGGTCACGCCGTGACCGTCTATTACGCGGACGTGTTCGCCAAGCATGCGAAGCTCTTCGAGCAGCTCGGCGTCGAGCCGAACAACGGCATCGGCGACGTTTACGCGAAGATCGCGGATCTGCCGGCGGACACAAAGGCCGAAGTCGAAGCCGACATCGAAGCCGTCTATGCTTCGCGGCCGCCGCTCGCCATGGTGGACTCCGACAAGGGCATCACGAACCTGCACGTGCCGAGCAACGTGATCATCGACGCTTCGATGCCGGCCGCGATCCGCGCATCCGGGCAGATGTGGGGTCCGGACGGCCAGCTCCACGATACGCTGGCCATGATCCCGGACCGCTCGTATGCCGGGATCTACGAAGCGGTCATCGAAGACTGCAAGCGCCACGGGGCCTTCGACGTGCCGAGCATGGGGAATGTCAGCAACGTCGGCCTCATGGCGCAGAAGGCCGAGGAGTACGGCTCGCACGACAAGACGTTCGAGATTCCCGCGGACGGCACCGTGCGCGTCGTCGACGAGGCAGGCCGCACGCTCGTCGAGCACAGGGTCGAGCGCGGCGACATCTGGCGCATGTGCCAGACCCGCGACCTGCCGATCCGCGATTGGGTCAAGCTCGCCGTCCGCCGCGCGCGCACGACGGGCCAGCCGGCCATCTTCTGGCTCGACGAGCGGCGCGCGTACGACCGCAACCTCATCGGCAAAGTCCGAGGCTACCTGGCCGAGCAGGACACGGCGGGCCTGGACATCCGGATTCTCGCGCCCGTCGACGCGATGCGCGCGACGCTCGAGCGCGTGCGCGCCGGCGAGGACACGATCTCGGTCACGGGCAACGTGCTGCGCGACTATCTCACGGACTTGTTCCCGATTCTCGAACTCGGGACGAGCGCCAAAATGCTGTCGATCGTGCCGCTGCTCGCGGGCGGCGGCCTATATGAGACGGGCGCCGGCGGCTCGGCCCCGAAGCACGTCCAGCAATTCCTTGCCGAGAACCACTTGCGCTGGGATTCGCTCGGCGAGTTCCTCGCGCTCGCGGTCTCGATCGATGATCTCGGCGTCAGGACCGGCAACGCGCGAGCGCGCGCCGTTGCGGCCGCGCTCGACAAAGCGAACGGCCGCTTGCTCGAGAGCAATAGGTCGCCGTCGCGCAAGGTCGGAGAGCTCGACAACCGCGGCAGTCACTTCTACCTGGCCCTTTACTGGGCCGAGGCCCTCGCCGAGCAGACCGAAGACGCGGAGCTGCGCGCGAGGTTCGCGCCGATCGCCGAGCGCCTCGCGCGCGACGAAGCGAAGATCGTCGCCGAGCTCAATGCCGTGCAGGGGCAGCCCGTGGACATCGGGGGGTACTACAACCCGGATACGAAGCTCGTCGAAAAGGCAATGCGGCCGAGCGCGACGTTCAACGCGATCCTGGCAGACCTTTAGACCTGGCAGGCCCTTAGACGTGGCAGACCTTTAGAAAAGAGGGCGCTGACCCCTTTTCGCGGCCGCTCCGCAGGACACCGTCCGTTTTCGAGGGGGAGCAATGGACGTCAAATTCGCCGACATTCCGCTGTACCGAGGCTTCGGCGCGCCGCAACGCATCGAGTCCGACCTTCGCGACGTGGAGGTCGTGCAGGGCTCCGTTCCGCGCGAGCTCAACGGCACCTTGTATCGCTGCGGACCCGACCGGCAGTACCCGCCGATGTTCGAGGACGACATCTTCATCGACGGCGAAGGCATGGTCACGATGTTCCGCTTCGAGGACGGCCACGTGGACTTCCGCAGCCGGTGGGTCCGGAACGAGCGCTTCCTGCTGCAGGAGAAAGCGAGGCGCTCGCTGTTCGGGCGCTACCGCAACCGCTACACGAACGACCCGAGCGTCGAAGGCGTGAGCATGAACACCTCCAACACGCACGCGTTCTGGCACGCGGGCCGGCTGCTCGTGCTCAAGGAGGACTCGCTGCCCTACGAGCTCGATCCCGATACGCTCGAGACGCGCGGTCCCTGGGATTTCTACGGCGGCGTCGAGGCGCAGACCATGACGGCGCACCCCAAGATCGATTGGGAGCGCAACGAGTACCTCGCGTTCTCGTATCAGGCGCGCGGCGACGCGACGAAAGACTTCGCGTTCTACGTGATAGGGCCCGACGGCCGGGTCGCGCACGAGACGTGGTTCGAAATGCCGTACCCGGGCATGGTGCACGACTTCGCGGTCACCGAGCAGCACGTCGTCGTGCCGTTCTTCCCGATGATCACGGACCTCGAGGTCCTGAAGCGCGGCGGCCCCTTCTATCAATGGCACCCGGACCAGAACAGCTGGTACGCGGTGCTGCCGAGGCGCGGGGACGCGAGCCGGATCCGCTGGTTCAAGGGTCCGGCCGTGAGCGCCGGGCACATGATGAACGCCTTTACGGACGGCTCGAAGGTCCACCTCGATCTTTGCCTCTACGAGGGCAACTGCTTCGAGTTTTTCCCGAGCTACGACGGCTCGCCCTGGAAGCCGGCGCCGCCGCTGCTGACGCGGCTCACGTTCGATCTCGCGGGCACGGGCGAAAGCTACGAGACGAAGCGGCTGCTCTCGGCACCCGGGGAGATGCCGCGGCTCGACGACCGCTATAACGGCCGGCCCTACCGCCACGGCTATCTGATCTGCCGGCCGCCGGACGCGCCCGCGGGCGCGATGGGCATGAGCGCCCTCGGCCACTTCGATCACAGGACCGGGAGGCTCGAGACCTGGCAGGCCGGCGCCGAGAGCGGTGTGCAGGAGCCCGTGTTCGTCCCGCGCCGGCCCGGCGCGCCCGAGGGCGACGGCTTCCTGCTCGTGCCCGTCAACCGCTTCGCGCAGAACCGCAACGATCTCGTGATCCTCGACGCACAGCACGTCGCCGAGGGGCCGCTCGCGACCTTGAAGCTGCTGGTGAAGATCAAGAGCTTCCACGGCAGCTGGGCGCCGGCGGAGGCGCTGCGGACGGGCCGCTACGCGGTCTAGGAAAAAGGGGTCAGAGCCCTATTTTCGCCCCCGGGCCGGAACGGCTTCTGCCGGCGAGCGGCCGGCGAAAAAGGGCTCTGACCCCTTTTTTCGGTCACACGTCTCGAATGAAGCCCAGGACCTCCGGCCCGAGGTTGTCGTGCGGCAGGCCGATCTGCAGCACGCTCGAGAGGTGGTTCTGGCCCGCGAGGTAAAGCATGCGCGGGTAGCTCCCGCGCGTCTCGACGTGCGCGCCCACGAACTGCGCGGCCTGACGCTGGAAGTCGCCGGCGTCGAATTCGGAGACGGAGAGCAGCAGCGGCACGTCCGTGCGGAGCAGCCCGGGCAGCGAGGAGCACTCGGCGTAGGCGGCATCGTCCGCGCCGAAGTAGGCCTTCTGAAAGTCGTTGCGGTCCGCCTTCGCGATGTCGTAGAGGCCGGAGATCAGAAGGCCACCGGCAATGCCCGGGCCGCGGTCACCGTGAAAGCGCGGGAAGGCCAGGTAGCTCGCCGTGTGGACCGCGCCGGCCGATTGGCCCATGACGAAAATCCGCGCCGGATCGCCGCCGTGCTCGGCCGCGTGCTCCGCGAGCCAGCGCACGGCGAGGCCCACGTCCTCGGCGCCGGCCGGCCACGGGTGCGCGGGCGCGAGTCGGTAGGTCATCGTGACGCCCACGATGCCATGGGAAGCGGCCCAGCGACCGACGTTGTCGTAGAAGGGCGTCCCGGGCAGCGACTTGTCACCCATGACGAAGCCGCCGCCATGCACGAACACGAGCACGGGCGCTCGGTCACCGGGACCTGGGCCCGCCGGCCTGAAGACGTTCGAGCCGGTTCCGCTCGTTCGGCCCGTAGCGGAGATCGCGGCGGACGTCGGCCGTCGGCGGCGTGGACTCGGCGTGCAGCCCCTTGAACAGGGCATGCGTTCCCTCGAGCAGCGGCGGGGTCAGCTCCAGGCCCAGCGCTCGAATCTTCTCCCTAAGCTCCGTCGTCACGGCGTATCCCCTTCTTCCGGTTCATTTTTCCGGTTCGCGGTCCTCATTGCTCGAGTCCTTATCATTCAAGGCATTAGTTACGGCGGGCGGGCCGCCGAGCGCCGCCACGCAACGCCGCAGATAGTCCTGAAGCCGCTCGAGCTCCTGCGCGTCGAGCGCGGACAGCATGCGCGAGAATACCGCATCGCCCACGGCGCGCGCCCGGCGGAACTCTTCGCCTCCCTGCGCGGTCAAGAACCAACTGTCGGCACGGCGGCTGTCGGGATGGGGCCGCCGCTCGATGAGGCCTTCCGCCTCAAGCCGACGCAGGACAGGGTTCATCGTCTGGGGCGACACCATCGCGCGCCGGGCCAGCTGGGCGCCGGTGCTGCCCGGCTCGAGATCCAGGCTGAACAGCGTAGCGAAGTGCGCAAATGAGAGCTCCACGCCATGGCGGCGCAGGGCCTCGTCCATGGCCTGGCGAAGGGAGTGATGCAAGGACTTCAACAAGAAGCCGATAACCTTTTCCGGTTGGTCGGCGTAATCCTCTTGCCCGTGCCTCGCGTCTTCGATCTGAAGATTTCTTGCCATTGTACGGTTGCCTGATATCAGCTTCCTGATATGATATCAGCAAGCTGATCGTTATCAAGCTGATCGTTATCAAGGACGTCGTCCGTGAAGGAGCATCGCGTGAAAGGAATTCGAGTCGGTCGAGGCATGGTGGCCGCGCTCGTCATCGCCGGCGTCGGCGCGCTGGCCGCGGCGGTCGTGCTGCCCCGGCTGCCGGGTTCCGACGGCGAGAAGCAGGCCGCCGCCCAGTCGGCAAACGCGAATCGTCAAGCGGCGCTGACCGTCACGACCTTCGAGCTCGAGCCGCAGGAGGTCCGACACACGATCACCGTGGACGGTTCCATCTATCCCTGGCAGGAAGTCATCATCGCGCCCGAGGTCGGCGGCTATCGCGTCGCCGAGGTCAACGTCGACGTCGGCGACCGCGTGCAGAAGGGCCAGGAGCTCGTGCGGCTCTCCACGGCCCTGCTCGAGGCCGACGTCGATTCGAAGCAGGCCATGGTCAAGCAGCGCGAGGCCGAGCTCGCCAACGCGCAGTCCTCATTGAAGCGGGCGAAGACGCTGGCCTCCCGGCAAGCCGTCTCGGCCTCCGACCTCGATCAGCTCGAGAGCCAGGCCAAGGCCGCCGAGGCGCAGCTCCAGTCGGCCAAGGCCGATCTCGAGACGGCGCAGCTCAAGCTCAAGTACACACACGTGACCGCGCCCGACGACGGCATCATCACTTCGCGCACGGTGACGGTGGGGCAGGTCGCGCAGACGGGCACCGAGATGCTGCGGCTGCTGCGCCAGAGCCGCGTCGAGTGGCGCGGGCAGATCCCGGAGGCCCGCCTCGCGGAGCTCGCCCAGGGGCAGGCCGTGACCGTCACGACGACGGACGGCGCGCAGTACGCGGGCAAGATCCGCGTGGTCGCGCCGACGGTCACGGACCAGAACCGCACGGGCCTCGTCTATGTCAGCCTGCCGACGGACCCGCGCCTGCGCCCGGGCATGTTCGCGCGCGGCGATATCGTCGTGGGCCAGGGCCGCTCTCTCACGTTGCCGCTCCAGAGCATCGTGAGCTCGGACGGGTACAGCTACGCCTTCGTCCTGCGTCCGAACCACACCGTCGAGCGGCGCCGCATCGAGACCGGCGCGGTGTTCGGCGACCGCATCGAGGTCACGAGCGGCCTCTCGGCCGGCGAGGTCGTCGTGGCTAAGGGTGCCGGCTTCCTCAAGGACGGCGATCTCGTCAATGTCGCGCCCGCGCACGAGTCCGTGAGCAGCAACGACGGCGCGTCGGCCCAGGTCACGGCGGACGTTAACCCGGCAGGGGCAAGCGCGGCAGCGGCAAGCGCCGCGGCGGTGAGCACGGCGGAGGGAACCACGGCGGCGGTAAACGCGGCGACGGCCGACACGGCCGCGGCGAACGTAACCGTAACCGGCGCAAAGGTAACCGTAACCGGCGCAAAGGCAGCCGGCGCAAACGCGGCAGAGGCGAACGGTTCATGAACTTCGTCACCTGGTCGATCCGGAACCCTGTTCCGGTCATCGTGCTCTTCGTCGGTCTGACCGTCGCCGGGCTTTTCAGCTTTCCGAAGCTCGGCGTGCAGGACCGGCCGGACATCGAGTTCCCGGCCGTCGTCGTGACGGTGAGCTACGCCGGCGTCGCGCCGACGCAGATGGAATCGGAGATCACGCGCAAGGTCGAGGACGCGGTTTCGACCGTGTCCGGCATCGAGCAGATGACGTCGATCGTGGACGAGGGCGTCTCGACGACGACGATCGAGTTCCACTTCGGCACGGATCTCTCCCAGGCACTCGACGACGTCCGCGACGCGATGACGCGCATTCGGCCCAATCTGCCCCAGGACGCCCAGGAGCCCATCGTATCGCGCGTGACGACGGCGGGCGGCGCGCTCGTGACCTGGACCGTCTCCTCCGACTCCATGAGCGATACCGAGCTTTCGTGGTTCGTCGATCTCGTCGTCTCGCGGGAGCTCTCGTCCGTGCCGGGCCTCGGCCAGGTCACGCGCGTCGGCGGCGCGGACCGCGAGATCCGCGTGGACCTCGATCCGGACCGCATGGCCGCGCTCGGCGCCAACGCGAGCGACGTCTCGCGGCAGCTGCGCCGCATTCAGGCCGAGTACCCGGGCGGCGAGGCGCGCGTCGGCGGCCTCGAGCAGACCGTGCGCACGACGGGCACGCTGCAGACGGTACGCCAGCTCACCGAGCTCCCGATCGTCCTCAGCGACGGCCGCAGCGTCCGCCTCGGCACGATTGCGGACGTGCGCGACCAGGCCTCGGAGCGACGGTCCATCGCGATGCTGAACGGCAAGCCCGTAGTCGGCTTCCAGATCGTCCGGAGCTGGGGGGCGAGCGCGCTCGACGTGGCGAAGCGCGCGCGCGCGAAGGTCGAGGACCTCGAGAAGCAGTACCCGAACGTCCACTTCGAGGAGGCGAGCTCGACGGTCGGCTACATCCAGACTTCCTACGACTCCTCGATGGAAATGCTCATCGAGGGCGCGTTCCTCGCCGTCATCGTCGTGTGGCTGTTCCTGCGCGACTGGCGCGCGACCGTGATCTCGGCCGTCGCACTGCCCCTCTCGATCATCCCGACGTTCTGGGTGATCTACATGCTCGGCTTCTCGCTGAACATCCTGACGATGCTTGCCCTGACCCTGGTCGTCGGTATCCTCGTGGACGACGCGATCGTCGAGGTCGAGAACATCGTCCGGCATTTGCGGCAGGGCAAGAAGCCCAAACAGGCGGCCATGGACGCCGCCATCGAGATCGGCCTCGCCGTCGTCGCGACCTCGCTCACGATCTGCGCGGTGTTCATCCCCGTCGCGTTCATGAGCGGCATCGCCGGGCAGTTCTTCGCGCCGTTCGGCTTCACCGTCACGGTCGCCGTGCTGTTCTCGCTGCTCGTCGCCCGGACGCTGACACCCATGATGGCGGCCTACTTCCTCAAGCCGCACCAGCGTCCCGTGCGCCAGCCGAGGATCATGAACTGGTATCTCGAGCGCGTGCGCTGGTGTCTCAAGCACCGGTGGATCACGCTCGGTACGGCCACGGTCCTGCTCACGGCGATGCTCTCGCTGTTCCCGCTTCTGCCGAAGGGCTTCTCGCCCGCCGGCGACAACGGCTTCACCCAGCTCAGCGTCGAGCTGCCGCCCGGTGCGACGCTGGACGATACGATCGGCGTCGTGAGCCAGGTGCGCGCGCATCTGCGCGATATGCCGGAGGTCGGCAGCATCTTCACGACCATCGGCACGCAGGGCGGCGGCAACGGATTCAGCGGCGGGTCGCCGGGCTCGGTCCGCAAGGGCTCGATGACGATTCAGATCAAGAACGTCAACGGCACGCGCGGCGCACAGCAGGCGTTCGAGCGCAAGGCGACGGCCGCGCTCCGGGACATCCCGGGCGCGCGCCTGCAGTTCCAGGGCAGCGGCGGCGACCGTGTGCAGATCACGCTCGCGGGCGACAACGCCCAGCGCTTGTCGGACACGGCCAATAAAGTCGAAAGCGCCATGCGCTTGATGCCGGGACTCGACAACGTCACGAGCAACGCGGCGCTGCAGAAGCCCGAGATCGTGATCCGGCCGTGGCCCGACCGCGCGGCCGAGCTCGGCGTCACGACGGAGACGCTGGGACTCGTGACGCGCATTGCGACGAGCGGCGACATCGAGAACGGCCTCGCGAAGTTCAACCTCGACAACCGCCAGATCCCGATCCGCGTGCGGCTCAACGACGCTTCGCGCAGCAACCTCGAGCGCTTGAAGATGCTGCCCGTGCCCGCGCGCGGCGGCTCGACCGTGCCGCTCATGAACGTCGCGGACGTGACGCTCGGGGCCGGGCCCGCGCAGATCAACCGCATCGACCGCAGCCGCGACATCACGCTCCAGGCGCGGCTCGACGGGCTCGCGCTCGGCGACGCGCTGAAGCAGATCGAAGATCTGCCGATCATGAAGAACCTGCCGGAAGGCGTCCGGGAGCTGCGCACGGGCGATGCGCGCTGGATCTCGGAGATCTTCACGCAGTTCGGCACGGCCATGGTCATCGGCGTGCTCGCGATCTACGCCGTGCTCGTCATGCTGTTCCACAAGTTCATTCAGCCCGTCACGATCCTGAGCGCGCTGCCGCCCTCCGTCGCGGGCGCGTTCGTCGCGCTGCTGCTCACCGGCAACGGGCTCGCGATCAACTCGCTGATCGGCCTGCTCATGCTCATGGGCATCGTGTCGAAGAACTCGATCCTGCTCGTCGAGTATGCGATCAAGGCGCAGCGCGAGGACGGGCTCGGCCGCTTCGACGCGCTCATCGACTCGTGCTCGAAGCGCGCGCGGCCGATCGTCATGACGACGATCGCGATGGGCGCCGGCATGATGCCCGTCGCGCTCGGCCTCGCGGGCGACCCGAGCTTCCGCGCGCCTATGGGCATCGCGGTCGTCGGCGGCATCGTGGTCTCGACGCTCATGAGCCTGTTCATCGTTCCCGCGATGTTCACGGTCGTGGACGATTTCCAGCAGCGGCTCAACGCGCTGTTCGGCCGTCATCCGGAGGAGGCGGCGGCGGAGCACGACGGCTATCTGCCCTCGCCGGGGTCGTCCGAGGCTGCGCACGAGCCTGCCACCGCGGAGGGCTGAACCGGCCGGACCAGGGGCGCCTCCGGGGCGGGGCGCGTTCCGATGGCCGGCCCGCCGGCCGCCCGCCTAATATGATGCGAGGCGACCGAGGCGGGCGAGACGGGCGGGCGAGAGGCGGGCGAGACGGACGGCGGGCGCGGCATGGAAGGCAGACGGTCAGGCGACGGGGCGGCATGGGCGCTGGCCGTGCACGGCGGGGCCGGGGATCTCGGCCGCGGCGAGATCGACGCGGCGCGCGACCGGGCGCTGCGCCAAACGCTGGACGAAGTGCTGCGCGCGGCCGCGGCGATTCTCGAGCGGGGCGGCACGAGCCTCGACGCGGTCGAGGACGCGGTGCGCCGGCTCGAGGACTCGCCGCTCTTCAATGCCGGCCGCGGCGCCGTGTTCAATGCGGCCGGCGAGCACGAGCTCGACGCGTCCATCATGGACGGCGAAGCATGCCGCGCCGGGGCCGTCGCCGGCCTACGCCACGTCCGCAATCCCGTGTGCCTCGCGCGCCGCATCATGGATGCCTCTCCGCATGTGTTTCTCGAGGGCCCCGGTGCCGAAGCGTTCGCGCGCGGTCAGCACGGCATCGAGCTCGTCGAGGCCGATTATTTTTCGGTCGAGGAGCGGCGCCGCGCGCTGGAGCGGGTCCGGTCGAACGCGGCGGGCCCTGGCCGCGACGCTTCCTCGGGACGTACGCGAACGGAGCCCGGGACCGTCGGTGCTGTCGCCCTCGACCGGCGCGGGCACCTCGCCGCCGCGACGTCGACGGGCGGCATCACGAACAAGCTGCCCGGGCGCGTCTCCGACTCGGCCTTGATAGGCGCGGGGACCTACGCTCGCGACGGCCTCTGCGCCGTCTCGTGCACCGGGCAGGGCGAGTACTTCATCCGCGCGACGGCCGCGCGCGACGTGGCGGCGCGCCTCGAGCACGGCGGCGCCGACCTGCGCAGCGCGGCGAGCGGTGTGCTGCACGAGCGCGTCGGCGGCCTCGGCGGCCGGGGCGGTCTCATCGCCGTAGACGCCCGAGGCCGCGTGGCCTGCCCGTTCAATACCGATACCATGTACCGGGCGTTCGTTACGGCCGCGGCCGCGGCCGTGGTCGCGATCTATGCCGACGAGCCCGTAGGCACGGACTGAGCGCGCCTGCGCGCGAGCCCGACGCGGCGCGCGAAACAGAGCGGAACAGACGCGGCGCGAGAAAACAGAGCCGGAACAGAGGATAGCCATGAACAGCCTGCACGATCCTGCCGTCGCCCGCGCCCTCGAGGCCCTGCACGCCGAGGCACGGCGCGATCCCGAAAGGCGCGCCGCGCGGCGGCGCGAAGACGAGGATTCGCTGACGCGCATGGGCGACCTCTACCTGGCCGTCTCGCCGGCCGAAGGGCGGTTGCTTTACCTGCTGGCCCGCGGCGCGCACTCGGCGCGGATCGTCGAGTTCGGCGCGTCCTTCGGTATCAGCACGACCTACCTCGCGGCCGCGGCCAAGGACAACGGCGGCAAGCTCGTGACCACGGAAGCGCATCCGGACAAGTGCGCGGCCGTGCGGCGCGTGCTCCGCGAGGCGGGACTCGACGGCGTCGCGAGCGTGCTCGAGGGCGACGCGCGCGAGACGCTGAAGGAAGCCGAAGGACCCATCGACTTCGTGTTCCTCGACGGCTGGAAGGGCATGTATCTCCCGATGCTCGAGCTCCTGCTGCCGAAGCTCGCCCCGGGCGCGCTCGTCGCGGCCGACAACATCGATCACGAGGGCGCTCGGCCTTACGCCGAGCGCGTGCGCAGCGGGCGCGAGTTCGTGTCGCATACGTTCGGGAAGCAGGAGCTCAGCTGCTTCACGGGCTGATCGCAGCCGGCATGGGGACGCCGAGACTTCGGCCACGGTCCGGTGGACGTCGCGCCCCGCGCCGGTCTAGCATCCGGTCGGGGGACGTTGTGCGCATTGCGCGTCGTCGGCATGCGGCCGAGGGCCGCCGATCCAGGAGCCGAAAATGAAGAAGAACACGACTCGGGGCGCGCTGCTCGCCCTTGCACTGACGTTCGCCGCCGGTACCGCGGCAGCCGATATGCTGCCGGGCGAGCGCGCGGCCGACGTGAGCGCGATTCCGGGCGTCGTCGCCGCCGGTGCAAAGTGGGAGATCGTCTGGGCCGATTTCGTGACGGCCGACGGCATGGTCGGCACGTCCGACGGCGGGCTGCTGTTCGCGCAGGAGCAGACGGATTCGATCGTCAAGCTCGACCGCGACGGCAACGCGTACACGTATATGCACGCGGACGGCCCGGGCGCCGTCTCGCTCGATTCGAAAGGCCGGCTCTACGCCGTCATGCGCACGTGCACGGAGCCGCTGAATCCCGAGCTCGGCGGCTGTAACCGCCTCACGCACGTCAGCATGCTCGCGCCCGAGCGCCGGTTGCTCGCGAACAGCTTTGCGGACGGCCGCCCGCTCGGCCGCCTCAACGACCTCATCGCCGACGGGAAGGGCGGCGCCTACTTCACGGTCGGCGGCGCGTACTACGTCGACGCGAACGGCAACGTCGGCGCCGTGGCCGAGGAGGACATCCGGCCTAACGGCATCATGCTGAGCCCGGACGGGCGCACGCTGTACGTGACGAACGTGGACGAGGTGCTCGCGTTCAACGTCGCCACCGACGGCTCGACCTCGCGGCGGCGGGTATTCGGCAAGATCGACGGCGACACGGGCGCGGACGGCATGGCCGTCGATTCGGCCGCTCGCTTGTATGTGACGGCCGCCAAGGGCGTCCACGTGCTCTCGCCCGAAGGTCAGCACTTGGGCCTGATCCCGACGCCGCGCCGGCCGATCACGCTCGCATTCTCGGGTCCGGACAAGAGACAGCTCTACGTGGGCCAGATGGGCGCCGTCGGTCCCGACGGCAAGGCCTGGTCTACGCCGAAGGGCGTGCGCAACACGGCCATGACGATCTACCGGCTGCCGATGCTCTCGCAGGGCTACATGGGGCGCCCGAAGTAGCGGAAAGCCAAAAAAGGGGGTCAGAGCCCTTTTTTCGCAAAAAGGGCTCTGACCCCTTTTTGGGCCGACCCCTTTTTGCGACGCCTCAGGCCGGCGTCACGAAGAAGAACGCGAGCGCGAGCATCGCGTAGACGGCGAGCAGCAGCACCCCCTCGAACCACGTCGTCTCGGCGTCGTTGGCAATTGCGTTGACGATGAAGGCGACGCCCGGAATCGCGAAGAGCTCGAGCGGGTTGCCTAATACGAGGTTCATCGGGCGGCCGATGATGAACGACGTGATGACGAGCAGCGGCGCGACGAGCAGCGCGACCTGCACGGTCGAGCCGATCGTGATGCCGACGACGAGATCCATGTTGTCCTTGCGCGCGAAGTACACGGCCGACACGTATTCGGCCGCGTTGCCGACGATCGCGAGGACCGTGACGCCGAGGAAGAACGTCGAGATGCCGAGGCTTCGGGCCGCGTCCTCGAGCGCGCTCGAGACGACCTCGGCCTCGACGGCCGTTACGGCCGTCGCGACGACGAGCACCGTGATCGAGCGCGCGACCGACCACTCGGCCGGCGGCTCGTCGCCTTCGTCGCGCGCGAACACGTCTCGGTGCGTCACGAGCGTGTAGAGCAGGTTGCCGACGTAGACGAGGATCAGCACGCCCGAGACGCCGAGGCTCAGCTCCTCGTCCAGCGACGAAATCTGCGCCGCATTCGCCGCGCGCTCCGTATAGTCGAACAGAGCGGGCAGCAGCAGCGCGACCATGGCCAGCACCAACAGCCCCGAATTCTGCCCCGCGCGCTCGCGCTTGAAGCGCTGTGCGCTGCGCCCCCAGCTGCCGACGACGATCGCGAGGCCGAGGCCGAGCAGCCCGTTGCCGATGATCGAGCCCGTGATCTGGCCCTTGACGACGGCCGCGTGCCCGTCGAGCAGCACGAAGATCCCGAGGATGAGCTCGGCCAGATTGCCGAAGCTCACGTTGAGCAGGCCGCCGACCGCGGGTCCGGTATGCCGCGCCATCTGCTCGGTCGCGCGCCGAATCCACTCCGCGAGCGGCACGATCGCGAGCGCTCCCGCGACGAAGACCCAGATCGGGCCGATCTCGAGGAGGTACGCGACGCCGAGCGAGATCGGGACCAGACCAAGCGCGAGCGTCCAGAACCCCGGCCGGTGGGAAGGCCGCCTCAGCTTCGCCACGCCGGCGCCTGCGCTTCAGTCCGGGCCCGGTCGCCGCCGCAAGACCACGTCCCGCCGCCGGCGCACGAGCACGTAGACGACGGACGAGAGCACGACGAAGCCGAGGGCGCCGAGCGTGATCTTGTGCAGGTTCTGCTGCAGCAGCTCCTTCTGCGAGCCGAGCACGTACCCGAGGGCCGTGAGGATCGCGACCCAGATGCCGGCCCCGAGCGCGGTATACAGCGAGAACCTCGCGAGCGGCATGCGCGCCAGGCCGGCCGGGAGCGAGATGTACTGACGCACCCCCGGGATCAGCCGCCCGTTGAACGTCGAGATTTCCCCGTGCCGAGCGAAGTATCGCTCCATCTTCTCGAGCGCCTCGGGGCCGAAGAAGAAATAGCGGCCCACGCGCAGCACGATCGGCCGGCCGAGGTACAGCGCGAGGAAGTAATTGAACAGCGCCCCGGCGAGGCTGCCGGCCGTGCCGATCGCGACCGCGGCGTACGCATTCATTTGCCCCGTGAACGCCAGATATCCGGCCGGGATCATGACGACCTCGCTCGGGAACGGGAAAAAGCTGCTCTCGAGCACCATGGCCAGGAATATTCCCGGATAGCCAATCTGGCTCACGAAGTGAACGATCCAGTCGACGATCGAATGCATCAAGTCACCGTTCGAGGCTCATCGGGAGGCCCGGTCGCCGGGCCGAGGCGCATCATAGCCGGGTGCAGGCCCGGACGC
The DNA here is from genome assembly GCA_963702105.1 of uncultured Gammaproteobacteria bacterium. Classification (GTDB taxonomy): domain Bacteria; phylum Pseudomonadota; class Gammaproteobacteria; order Steroidobacterales; family Rariloculaceae; genus ZC4RG20. The sequence continues at coordinate 4,199,768 of OY969712.1, read as the reverse complement.
AGGCGCAGGCGCAGGCTCGCGCGCAGGCGCAGGCTCGGACCCGGGCGCAGTCTCGGGCGTCGGCGTGGGCGCCGGCCCGGGCGCGGGCGCGGCGGCAGCGGCGCCCGCCGCGTGCCGCTCGCCCGTGGACACGAGGGCGACGCCCGCGAGGATCAGCAGCGTGCCGAAGGTCCTGAGCGGCGTCCCGTGCTCCATGATCCGGCTCCAGTGCGTGGCGCCGGCATACACGAGCACGTAGCTGATTCCGACCAGCGGGTACGCGTAGCTCAGCGGGTAGCGCACGAGCACCGCGAGCCAGGCGAGCAGCGAGACGCCGTAGGCCGCGAGGCCGCCGGCCGTCCAGGCCAGCGCCGGCGCGAAGTAGGCCAGCGCCGCGGCCGTCGGCGCGAAGGCATGACCGGCCGCGAGCGCGTGGAGCTCCCGCATGCCGGCCTTCATCGTGAGCTGGCCCGCGGCCGAGAGCACGATCGAGGCCGCCAGGAGCGCGAGCCCGAGCAGACGCTTTGCGCGCGGCTTCGGGGTCATGAGGTCGCCACGAGCGCGATGCCGAGCGCGATGAGGCCGACGCCGATCCAGCGCCGCGGCGGCACGGGCTCGCCGAGGAAGACGCGCGAGGCGCCGACTACGAGCACGGTGCCGAGGCTCAGGAACGGGAACGCGCGGCTCACGTCCATCGAATAGAGCACGAGCAGCCACAGCGCCGTGCCGACGAGCAGGCAGCCGATCGCCGCGAGCAGCTCGGGCGAGAACAGCGCGCCGACCCACTCGACGGGCCGGCGCTTTCCGGCGAGCCGCCGCGTGGCCCCGACCTTCTGCAGCACCTGGCTCGAGCCGAGCAGGGCCACGGCGAGCAGCAGCAGGGCGTCGTTCACCGCAAGCCTCTCATGCGGGCGGAATATGCCAGAACACGACTTGGCCGTGTTGCTCCCGCGTGGCCCGCGACGGCATGAGCGGGGTGATCTCTCGGTCCGTCGCGCGGCTGCAGATCACGAGGATCGGCCGCCTGCCGCGGTTCGCCTCCACGAGGTCCTTGAACGCCGCGGCGTCCAGGAGCCGGCTCCGGCTATCCGGATACGAGAGGCCGTATTCGATCTCGCCGGCACTCAGAACCTCGATGTCGTCGCGCCCGAGCACCCAGGCCGCCGTGCCGAAAAGCGGCGCGTCGGAAACGACGATGGTGTCCAGTCCCGCGCCGGCATGGCGCGCAACCGCGAGAGAGGGCGAGACGTTCTCGAGCGCCCGCTGCGGCAGCGCGAGCTGCAGCGGCAGCATGAGCGCCGCGCCCGTGCCCGCGAGCGCCGCGAGGCGCCGCCCGCGCGGGCGGGCGAGCAGAGCATAGAACCCGCCCGCGGCCCCGGCGGCCATGAACAGCGCAAAGGCGGTCAGCGCGAGCCCTTCGCCGGGCCCGAAGACCGGTTGCCCGAGGACGCCCGCCTGCGCCGCGAGCAGCGCCGCGCCGACGCCGACGAAGGCCGCCGCGACGACGGCTGCCGCAATCGCGAACGCCCGCCGCCCCGGCCCCGGGAGCGCGCGCTCGAGCCCGGCCGCGAGCAGCAGGGCCAGCGGCGCGAAGCAGGGCAGGATGTAGGTCGGCAGCTTGCCCTTCGAAAGCGAGAAGAACAGCAGCGGGAGGCCGGCCCAGGCGCCGGCGTACCAAAGCAGGGCGCGCGTGCGCTCCGGGGCCTCGGACCGGCCCCGGGCGAGGCCGAGCAGCGCGGCCGGCAGCAGCAGGATCCACGGCCAGCCCGCGAGCGGCAGCCAGGCGAAGTAGTACCAGAACGGCTGCGCGTGCTGGGCGTCGCTCGCCGTGAAGCGCTGAATGTGCTCGACCCAGAAGAAGTAGTGCCAGAAGTCGGGCTCGCGCAGGGCGACCGCGACGGCCCACGGCAGCGCCACGGCCGCGGCGACGGCGATCGGCCACCAGGGCGCGGTCGCAAGCGTGCGCCAGCGGCGCCGCGCCGCGAGGTAAGGCGCCGCGACGAGCACCGGGATCGCGAGCGCGAGAAATCCCTTGACGAGGAAGGCCGCACCGCAGGCCGCGCCGCAGGCGACGAGCCAACGGCGGCGGCGCCCCGCGTGCGGCGTCTCGGTCGCGACGAAGAAGCTCCCGAGCGCGGCCGTGAGGAACAGCGCCAGGAACGCGTCGAGCACGGCAAACGTGCCGAGACCCATGACGAGGAACGTCGTGAGGTAGATCGCCGCGGCGAGCCCGGCCGCGAAACGCGAAACGCAGCGCTTCGCGAGGGCGAAAACGATAAGCGCCGTGAGCCCCGTCGCGAGCGCCCCGGGCAGCCGCAGGGCGAACGGCGACTCGCCGAGCACGGCGAACGAGGCCGCATCGAGCCAGTAACCGAGCACGGGCTTCTCGAAGTAGCGCACGCCGTTGAAGTGCGGCGAGATCCAGTCGCCGCGCGCGAGCATCTCGTGGGCGATGGCCCCGTAGCGCACCTCGTCGGGGCTGGCCATGGGCCGGATGCCGAGCGGCAGGATGTACACCGCAACGAAGAGCAGCAGCAGGGCCGCGGCGACGCAGTGCTCGCGCACGCGGGCGCGCGCCCTGCGGAGCGCGCCGCCGAGCGCACCGGCGCGCGCGCCGCCGCGCGCGGGCCTGCGGGCCGTGGGGAAGCCGCGCGTCACGGGCATCAGTGGGCGAGCGCCGTGCGCTGCCAGCAGACCTCGCCCTCGCGGCCCGCGATCGGGGCGGCCTCGACGCCGTCCTCGGGCAGCGCCCCTGACGTGCCGGTCTCCCCGGTGGCCGCCCCGCCGGCCCCGCCGGCCCCTCCGACTCCGCCGGCCCCGCCGACCGCGGCCGCCTCTGCCGAGGCGAGCACGGTCACGAGCGGCACCGGCACGATGCCGCGCGCGCGGCAGGCGCCCAGGAACGCGTCGAAGAGCTTGGCGCAGGCGATGCCCTCGACCTCGGCGTGCACCGTCAGGACGTTGAGGCGGCCCGGGCGCACGAGCGCGAGCAGCCGCTCGTTGTAATTCTCGTTCGTGACTCCGTCGCGGCCGACGAGCTCGTCGTAGGTCGGCAGCGTCGTCGGCACCTGCGGCGCGCAGCGCCTGCCCGCGACGACGGGCGTGAACGGGCCCGCCCCGCGGCAATCGCTGTTGTAGCGAAATCCGAAGGCCTCCTTGGCCGTGAGCACGCGCTGGTCACAGACCCAGCCGGCCGCGGCCGAGCAGTCCGGCGCCCGGCCGAAAGTCTCGCCGAAGGCCTCGACGCCGAGGCCGATCTCGCGGTGCAGGGCGGCCGGCGACAGCCGCCTCGCCGCGGTCTGCCAGCGGTGATGGTCGTAGGCGTGCAGGCCCACTTCGTGGCCGGCCTCCGCCGCGGCACGCAGCACCGGTCCGAGCCGCGCGGCGATGCGCCGGCCCGGCCAGGCCGTGCCGGCGAACAGAATGTCCCAGCCGTAGAGGCTCGCGGCGTTCGAGCGCAGCATCTTGAGCGCGAAGCGCGGCTTTGCGAGGCGCCACAGATGCCGCCCCATGTTGTCGGGACCGAGCGTGAAGAAGAACGTGGCCTTTACGCCGTGCGCGGCCAGCGTCTCGAGCAGCCGCGGCACGCCGTCGCGCGTGCCGCGGAACGTATCCACGTCCACGCGCAGGCCCAACACCGTCTCCGAGTGCGCGTCCATCTGCGATCGCCGCCCCAAACCTTCGCCGGCCTTCGGGCCTGTGTCAGGCCGCGCTCTCGGCGCTCGCGTCGGGCTCGTCCGGCGTCGCCGGCTCGACGCCGCCGACGGCCGCGAGATGGTCGCGCAGGAAGAAGTCGAGCGTGCGCTCGATCGACTCCTCGAGGGGGATCACGGGCTGCCAGCCGAGCACTTTGTTCGCGTTCGCGATGCTCGGACGCCGGAACGTCACGTCCTCGTAGCCCGCGCCGTAGTAAGACTTGCTCTCGATCTCCTTGATGCCTGCGAGCGGCGGGAACCGGTCGCGCAGCGGATGGCGGTCGAACTTTTCGACGAGCAGCTCGGCGAGCTCGCGGATGCTGGCCTCGTTCTGGGGATTGCCGACGTTGAAGATGCGGCCGTCGCAGAGCCCGTCCTTGTTCTCGATGATCCGGAACAGGCACTCGATCCCCTCGGAGACGTCCGTGAAGCAGCGCTTCTGCCGGCCGCCGTCGATGAGCAGCAGCGGCGTGCCTTCGACGAGGTTCAAGATCAGCTGCGTGATGGCGCGCGAGCTGCCGATGCGCGCGGCCTCGAGCGAATCGAGGCGCGGCCCGATCCAATTGAACGGCCGGAACAGCGTGAACTTCAGGCCCTGCTGCTGCCCGTATGCCCAGATCACGCGATCGAGCAGTTGCTTAGAGGCCGAATAAATCCACCGCTGCTTGTTGATCGGCCCGAGCACGAGCCGCGAGGTGTCCTCGTCGAACTCGGCGTCGTCGCACATGCCGTAGACCTCGGAGGTGGAGGGGAAGATCAGCCGCTTGTTGTACTTGACGCAGTACCTGACGACGCGCAGGTTCTCCTCGAAGTCGAGCTCGAACACGCGCAAAGGATTCCGCGTGTACTCGATCGGCGTCGCGATCGCGACGAGCGGCACGATGACGTCGCACTTTTTGATGTGGTACTCGATCCACTCGCGGTGGATCGCGATGTCGCCCTCGTGGAAGTAAAACCCCTCGTGCGACTCGAGGCGCTTGATCGCGCCGTCGTTGAGGTCCATGCCGTGGACTTCGTAGCCGCCCTCGGCGAGCAGCCGCTCGCTCAGGAAGTTGCCGATGAAACCGTTGACGCCGAGGATCAGCACGCGCGTCTTGCGCCGGCGCAGGGCGCGCCGCTCGCGGGCAGGCTCGAAGCGCAGGCCTTCGACCATGTTGAGCTCCGTCGCGAGCTGGGGGCCGCCGCAGTAGACGCCGCCCTGGCGCTGGCCGAACCGGATCCTCAGCGTGCCGCGGCCGCAGGCGACCTCGAAGGGGTCCGTCGAGACGACCGTGCCGGGCGGCCGCGCGTGCCCCGCCGCCGGCCGCGCCTCGGCTTCCCATAGGAAGACCTGCTGGGCGCGCGCGTGCGTGAACGCGCCCGGATAGGGCCGCGTCACGGCGCGCACGAGGTTCGCGATCTCGCGGGCCGGCCGCTGCCAGTCGATCTCCCCGTCGGCGGGCTTGCGGCGGCCGAAGTAGCTCGCGGCGGCCTCGTCCTGCTTGATGCGCGGAGCCGTGCCTTTGCGGATCAGCGGGAGGCACTCGTCGAGCATGGGGCGCGCTGCCGCCGCGAGCTTCTCGTTCAGGGTGCGGGCGTTATCGGTGGGCGCGATCGCGACGCGGCGCTGGCCGACGATGTCGCCCGCGTCGGGCTTCGTCGTCATGTAGTGCAGCGTGACGCCCGTTTCGGTCTCGCCGTTCAGGATCGCCCAGTTGGCGGGCGCGCAGCCGCGGTACTTGGGCAGCAGCGAGCCGTGCAGATTCAGGCAGCCGGCGCGCGGGATCGCGAGCAGCTCCTTGCAGACGAGGTTCCGGTAGTAGAACGAGAACAGGATGTCGGGCTCGAGCTCGCGCAGCTTCGCGAGCCACAGCGGGTGGTTCACGTCGTCGGGCGCGTATACCGGCAGGTCGTGGCGGGCCGCGAGCTCCGCGACGGAGCGGAACCAGAGGTTTTCGTTTTCGGCGTCGGCGTGCGTGATCACGGCCGCGATCTCGAAACCGTTGGCGAGCAAGGCTTCGATGCCGACGCATCCCATCTCGTGGTAGGCAAGGACAATGGCTCGCATGCGTCTCTCTGCGTGTTCGTTAACGGATCAAAACGGAGCGCGGCCGAGCGTCAGCGCGGCGGCGCGCCGGCCGAGGTCGGCGCCGCCTGCGCCTGCCCCGGCTGCTCGGGCTCCGGCCCCGGCTGCCCGGGCCCCGGTTGTTCGGGCCCCGGATGTACGGCGGGCCCTGGTGCGCGGCGCCAAAGCGCGAGATAACGGCCCGGGCCGAAGCGCCGCGCGACGACGAGCTCATAGGGCGCCGGCAGCTTCGGCGCGGTGCGGCCGCCGTTCTTATCCTGCACGAGGACGTAGCGCGGGGCGAGCTCGGGGATTTGGGACGGCATTGTCTCAACAACCCGGTTCCCCGTCACGAACGGCACGATGCCGTCCACCGTCTCGTCGATGTCGCCGGTGACGTAGATGGGCTCGCCGGCCGGAACGTTAGCGGTCACGGAAGCGACGAAAGGCGTCATGTTCTTCATAGGCTCGGCGAGCCGCGTGTCGACGACGAGCAGGCCGACCACGCCGGCGACGGCGCAGGCGGCGAGCGCCTCGAGCGCACGCGTCTTGGCGCCGCGCCGCGAGTAGACGACGAGCGCGGCCGTCAGCGCAGCGACGAGGACCAGGAACGCCAGTGCCGCAGCGTCGAGGCGGCGCAGATAGGCGAGCGCGGCGGCCGTCGGGGCTGCGGCGAGCAGCACGACGAACGCGGCCTGCGACCACCAGGCCTTACCGCCGAGTGCGCCCGCCGGGCGCGCTGTCCACCAGGCCTCGGCGCGCGAGGCCAGCAGCAGGAACAACGGCGGCAGCATGGGCAGCAGGTAGAGCGCACGTTTCGTGGCCGAAGCGCTGAGGATCAGCACCATGCCGAGGCAGACGGCGCCGAGAAACGTCTCGATGTCCCGGCGCGGCGAGGCCGCGGCGCGCCAGCTCGAGGGCCTGAACAGCGAGATGAACGGCAGCCACCACGGAAAGACGGCGATCGGCACGGCCGAGAGGTAGTAGTAGAAGGGCTGGTCGTGCCCCGTGTACGTCGGCGCGACGAAGCGCTGAACGTGATTGACCCAGAGCCATTCGCGCACGTCGGCCGGACCCGATTGCAGCCAGATCAGCGCGGCGATGACGCCCGTCATGAGGATCAGCACGCCGACCCCGAGGAACGGGCGGACGCGAAAGATGGGCGCGAAGCTGCGGCGCACGGCGGCATAGGCGACGACCCCGCAGCCGATGAGCACGGGTCCGATCAGGCCCTTGGTCCACAGCGCGAGCGTGAGCGCCGCGTAGAAGCCGGCCACGGTCCAGCCGCGGCCTCGCCCGCGCACGAGCTCGGAGCCCGCCCAGAGCGCGGCCGTCGTGAACAGCATGAGCAGCGGGTCGATGACGATCCAGTGCGAGGAGATCAGAAACTGCGTGCTCGTCGCGAGCCCCAACGCGGCCGCGAAGCCGACGCGGTCGGAGAACTCCCGCCGGCCCCAGAGGAATACGATCAACAGGGTCAGGAAGCTCGCGGCGGCGCTGACGCTGCGGGCGGCCGCGGCCGAAGGCCCGAATGCCGTGTAGACGCCGGCCACGGTCCAGTAGTACAGGGGCGGCTTCTCGATGAAGTCGTGGCCGTTCAGCGACGGCACGACGCGCGGCGCGAGCGCCATCTCGCGGCTGATCTCGGCTTCGCGCGGCTCGTCGGGCGTCCAGAGCGCGCGGCCGACGCCGAGGAAGCACAGGACGAGCAGCAGGCCGAGGCCGAGGCGCCTCTGCACTGCGGTCACAGAGCCGATTCTCCGCCCGCGGCGCGCTCGGCGCGCGCGGGCGCCGCCGCTTCGGACTCGGCCGCTTCTGACTCATCGGCTTCGGATTCGGCCGCTGGGGGCTCGCCCCCTTCGGGCCCGGTCGCGTCGCGCTCGGTTATCGCGGCGCGCTGCGCAACCGGACGCGCGCGCGGACCCCGGCGCTCGGCCCGGGCGCGCGCCGCCTTGGCCGCGCTCGCCACGGCTCCGAAAGCCGTTTCCGTCCGGCCCGCCCGCAGCACCTGGTCCACGATAAAGCGCGGCCGGCCCTGCACGTCGCGCGAGATGCGCCCGATGTACTCGCCGAGCAGCCCCATGCCGAGCAGCTGCACGCCGAGGAACAGGAAGAGCACGGCGAAAATCGTGAACACGCCCTGGGCCGCCCACTCGGGACCATAGACGAAGCGCAGCGCGAACAGCAGCACGCCGAAGGCGACGCCCGCGAGCGCGAGCGCGACGCCGAGGAAGCTCAACAGGCGCAGCGGCGCCGTCGTCGTGCTCACGAGCAGATCGAAATACAGGTTGAGCAGCGAGAGCAGGCGGTACTTCGACTCGCCCGCACGGCGCTCGGCGTGCTCGACCGTGACCTCGCCGAGGCGGCCCGCGAAGCTGTTCGCGAGCGCCGGGATGTAGGCGCTGCGCTCGTTGCAGGCCAGGATCGCGTCGACGATGTCGCGCCGGTACGCGCGCAGCATGCAGCCGTAGTCCCCGACGTAGACGCCCGTGAGACGGCGCATGAGCTTGTTCATGAGGCGCGAGGCGACGACCCGGAAGCGCGAGTCCTGCCGCAGCCGGCGCACGCCGCCGACCACGTCGCAGCCGCCCGCGATGCCCTCGAGCAGCTTCGGGATCTCCTCGGGCGGGTTCTGCAGGTCCGCGTCGAGCGTGACGACGACGTCGCCGCGCGCTTCGGCGAGGCCCGCGGTCACCGCGGCGTGCTGCCCGTAGTTGCGGTTCAGCAGGACGCCGACGACGTGCTCGGGGTCGCTTTCGGCCGCCTCGGAGATGAGCCGGGCAGAGTCGTCGGCGCTGCCGTCGTCGATGAGAATCAGCTCGAAGTCGTACGGCAGCGCGCGCCCGACGGCGAGGCAGCGGTCCACGAGCTCCGGCAGGTTCGCCTGCTCGTTATAGACCGGGATAACGAGGGATACGAGCTCGGGAGTCATCGCTTGACCTCGCTGAGCACGGCGCGGATCGCGTCCACGACGCGGTCGACGTCCGTGTCCGCCATGTCGGGGAACAGCGGCAGCGAACAGACGCGCGCCGAGTTCCATTCCGTGTTCGGCAGCGGCTGCCGCGGCGGGTAATGCGCGCGGTAGTACTTGTGCAGATGCGCGGCGCGGAAGTGCAGGCCGCTGCCGATGCCGCGGGCCTTGAGCCGCGCCATGAATTCGTCGCGGTTGAGACCCGCGCGCTCGGCGTCTATGCGCACGATGAACAGGTGCCAGACGTGGCGCAGCGGGTAGGGCGGCACGGCGAGCGGCAGCACGCCTTCGACGTCCGCGAGCAGTTCGCGGTAGCGCGCCGCGAGTGCCGCGCGGCGTGCATTGAGCGCGTCGAGCCGCGCGAGCTGGCCGAGCCCGAGCACCGCGTTCATGTCCGGCAGGTTGTATTTGTAGCCGGGCTCCTGCACCTCCGCCTGCGGCGCGCGTCCCTGCGTCTCGCGGTCGTAGGCGTCGGCGCCGAGGCCGTGGAAGCGCAGCCGGCGCAGCCGCGCCGCCAGCGCCTCGGAGTCCGTGCAGACGATGCCGCCTTCGCCGGTCGTGAAGTTCTTGATCGGGTGCAGCGAGAAGATCGAAGTGCCGTCGGCGCCGACGGCCCGGCCGGCGTACTCCGTGCCGGCCGCATGCGCCGCGTCCTCGACGAGCGGAATTTCGCGGCTTGCGGCGAGCTCGCGCAGCGGCGCGAGATCGAGCGGGGCGCCCGCGAAGTGCACGGGGACGATGAGCCGCGTCCGCGGCGTCAGCGCTTCGGCGACGTGGTCGGCCGTGGCCATGAGCGTGTCGCGGTCGACGTTGACGAAGACGGGCGTCGCCCCCGCGAGGACGACGAGATTGACCGTGGAGACCCAGGTCATCGAAGGCGTGACGACCTCGTCGCCGGGGCCGATGCCGAGCGCGTGCAGCAGCAGATGCATGCCGGCCGTCGCGGAGGTCACGGCGACGGCGTGCGCCGCGCCCGTCCGTGCGGCGAAGGCCTGCTCGAGCGCAGCGCAGCGCGCGCCGGTCGTGATCCAGCCGCTCTGCAGCACCTCGGTCACGGCCGCGATGTCTTCGGCCGTGATCGACGGCCGCGAGAACGGCAGAAAGGCCGGCTCGTTCTGCCGGGGCACCGCTGCGCTCGTTGAGTTGGGCACCGTATCTCCTTTCGACGCCTCGGGAGCGTCCCCGGGCGTGCAAAGATTATCAGCTTTTGACGCGCCGGCCGGCCCTGCTCCTTCGCAGGCCCTGCTCCTTCGCCGGCGGCGGCTCTTCAGGCCGGCGCGAGCTCGATACGGAAGCGCTCGAGCAGGGCGCCGGCGGCCTCCGATTCGAGAAACGCGAGCTCGCGGGCGCCCGCGCTGTGGCCGGCCGCCTCGGCGGCCGGGTGGCACATGACGAGCGCTCCCTCGGGCGCCTCCGCGAGCCAGCCCGCGAAGAGCCGCGCGTAATCGGCTGCGGGCGTCAGGGAGTAGTCGCCGGCCATGGCGGCGTTCATGAAAACGGTGCCGCCCGGCGCCGGGCGGCCGGCGCGGGCGAGCGCTGCGATGACGCGGCGCTTGATCGGCGCGTCCGTGGGCCCGAAGAAGCGGCGCACGTCGCGCAGCGGAATCGGCGCCGCGCCGCCGAGCTCGGCGGCCGCGGCCGCGACGACGGCCCGGATGCCCGGAAACGCGTGCACGTGCTGATGGCCGTCGATGTAGCGCGGCGGCGCGCCGACGACCTCGCGAAACGCCTCGATCTGCCGCAGCAGATGCCGGCGGACCGCCGCCGCGTCCAGGGCGCCGAGCAGCGCCGCGCCCATCCAGTGAGCCAGGGGCCGTTCGCCGAAGCCGAAGCGCTGGGTCAGGTTGAAGTGGAGGCCGAGCTCGACGCTTCCGGCGTGACGGCGCAGCTCGGCGCCCGCCGCGGGCCAGCTCGGCGCGTCCGCAAAGCACGATACGGCGGAGAGCCGGCCGGCCTCGACGAGCCGCAGGATGCCCGCCGAGACGGCCTCGTCGAGGGCGAAGTCGTCCGCGCAAAGGATCAAGCGGCGGCTGGGCGGCGGCCGGCCGAGCGACGGACGGCCGAGCGGCGGACGGCTGGGCAGCGGACGGCTAGGCATCGTGGACGTCGGCGAAGGCCCAGTAGCGGCTCGCGAGCAGCGTCACGAGGGCCACGGTGCCGAGTACGAGGACGAGGCCGATACGGTAGTCGAGACCGGTCTGCAGCACCAGCCAGTAGAGGGTCTCGTTGAGCGCGAAGCTCGAGCAGGAGACGAGGAAGAAGCGCAGGGCCGCCCGGCGCTTGTCGCGCCCGGGCGCCGGAAAGGTCCACTGATTGTGCCCCGCGAAGCTCACGCCGAACGCGCCGCAGAACGCGACGACGTTGGCCGCCAGCGGCGGAATGCCAAAAGGCACGATGAGGCTCACGATGCCGAGATGCACGGCGGCGGCGCAGCCGCCGACGATGCCGAAAGCGACGACGTGCCGCGGCCGGAGCTCGGGCCTCATCGCGTTCCGGCGTGCGGCGTCGAGACGGCCTCGGGCTCGGTGCCGGCGCGCGAGCTCGTGCGCGGCGCGGGTTCGAAGACCGTGTAATGGCCGAGCCGCGCCGTCTGCCGCATGCGCTGCTTGGCCGTCTCCGGGAGCGACGCGAGGCGGTCGTCGCCGACGACGAGACAAAGCGGGGTGCCGTCGTCGAGCGCCTGCGCGAGCGCGCCGGCGTCCGCGAGGACGCGCGCACGGCCTCCCGTGTAGTACTCGGCCGAGAAGTAGCGATCCCGCCAGTAGCGGATCTCGCAGCCCCTCGGGTGGCCGGCGCGGATCTCCGCGACGAGGTCCTTCTGCGTGAAGCGCGTCGCGAACGCGGGCCGCTCGACCTGCACGGCCGTCCAGGCGCCCGGGATCAGCAGGCACGCGGCCGCGACCCAGGTCAGCGCGCGCAGCGTGCGGTCGTTCTCGGGGCGAGCGTAGGCCGCGGCGAAGGCCGCGACGAAGCCGGCGAGGCCGGGCAGCACGTACGGCGTGATGATGTTCTCTGCCAGCGTGAACAGCAGCAGCGGCACGAGAGTCCATGCGACCCCGAACACGATGAGCTCGCGGTGCTCCGCCCAGTGGGCCGCGAGTTCCTTGCGGCGCGTGAACGGCAGCGGCAGCACGAGCAGCGACCAGGGCAGCAGCCCGAGCACGAAGAACAGCCAGATGGTGCCGAGAGGCTCGTGGTGGGGGTTGCCGTAGCGGTCGCCGTTCCAGCCCGGCTTCAGGAAGCGCAGGATGTTCTCGCCGACGATGAAGTACTTGAGGAAGCCCGGCGTCTTGATCTCGGCCGCAATGTACCAAGGCGCCGCGACGGCGAGCGCCAGCAGCGTGCCGCGGATCCACGCGAAGCGCCGCCAGACCTCGCGCACGCGGCCGCAGCCGACGGCGAACAGCACGATGGGACCGAAGACGAGCACGCCCGCGAGCGGGCCCTTCGTCAGCAGGCCGAGCCCGAGCGCGACGTACATCGCGACCTCCCAGGCTGCGCGGCCGCCTTCGTAGCGCACCCAGAACGCGATGAGCGCGGCGCCGACGGCCACCGAGAGCACCATGTCGGTCATGACGGCGGCCATCGAGATGTAGAACATCAGGGACGAGGCCAGCATGACCGTCGCAAACCCGGCGCGCGAGCGGCCGATGCGCGGCTCGAGCCAAACGAAGAACAGCGCCAGGAAGCCGACGGAGATCAGAATGATGGGCAGCCGCGGGGCGAGCTGCGAGGGCCCGAGCGCCTCGATCCCGGCGGCAGAGGCCCAAAAGGCGAGCGGCGGCTTGCCCCAGAACGGGACGCCATAGTCGTGCTGCGGCGTGATCCAATCGCCCGTCTCGACCATTTTGCGGGAGATTTCGCCGTAGCGCGCCTCGGTCGTGTCCGTGAGCGGCACGACGGCCGCCAACACGATACGCCCGATGACGAGCAGCGCGAGGACGATGCCGGCCGTGCGCAGGAGCCTCATCCGGCGCGCCCGCCGCCGGCGGCCGCGGGCTCGGCGGCGCCGTCATGCGTCGCCCGCACCGGTTCAGCCGGCGGCACGATCTCCCCGATCACGTAGCTCGGCCGGCTCTTGGTCTCGAGAAAGATGTTCCGGATGTAGGTGCCGAGGATGCCGAGGAACAGCATCTGCACGCCGCTCAGGAACGTCACGGCCACGACGAGCGTCGCCCAGCCCGGCACGTCGATGCCGAAGGCGAGCGTCCGGACCCAGATCCAGGCGCCGTACACGAGCGAGCCCAGAGAGACGAGGAAGCCGACGACGGCCGAGAGCCGCAGCGGAAGATCCGAGAACGAGGTCAGGCCGTCCCAGCCGAGCCTCAGCAGCGAGCGCGGCGAGAACTTACTCTTGCCCTCGCGCCGAGGCGGCGGCACGAACGGAACGCCCTTGCTGCGAAAGCCGACCCAGGCATACAGGCCCTTCATGAAGCGGACCCGCTCCCGTACGGACCGCAGCGCCTCGACGGCGGCTCGGTCGAGCAGGCGGAAATCGACGGCATCGGGCTCGATACGAAACTTCGAGTCGTAGTTGACGAGCAGGTAGAACAGCTTCACGAGCAGCGTCCGCGCGAGCGGCTCGGCGCGGCGGTGCGCCTTGACCGCGTAGACGCAGCGGTAGCCCGCTTCCCATTCCTCGAGGAAACGTGGAATCAGCTCGACGGGGTGCTGGAGGTCCGCGTCCATGATCACGGTCGCATCGGCATGGCTGTGGTCGAGGCCCGCGAGCAGGGCCGTCTCCTTGCCGAAGTTCCTCGACAGCGAGAGCAGCGTGACCGGATAACGCGCGCAGTAGCCGCGCACGACCTCCGCCGTCCCGTCCTCGCTGCCGTCGTCCACGACGAGGACCTCGATGCGATAGCGGGCGTCGTCGAGCGTCGCGAAGATCTGCTCGATGAGCGGCCCGATGTTGCGCTCCTCGTTGTAGGCCGGGACGAGCACGTCGATGCGCTTCGGGCCCGCGCTCGCCGGCCGGCGGGCGGCGGCGCTTCGGGCCGGCTCGGGGGACGGGGCCGGGACGGAGCGGTAGCGGTCGAACGTGCTCATCGGCGCCTACCTCATGCCGGGATCGGAGCGGTCGCGCCCGGGTTCGCTGCCGAAGTCGGTTTCCGAGATCGTGGGCTCGCGCCGCGCGCGCTCGGCGCCTGTGCGGCCCTTGACCGGCTTCGCGGGGGCATTCCGGCCCGGCCGCGCGGCGCGGCGCTCGGGCGCGGCCGGCGGCGTCTTCGGTTCGGGCGCCTCCGCCGCGCCGCTCGGGGCCCGGCCGGGCGCGGCGCGAGTGTGGGTCAGCGCCGCCGTCAGTGCATCCATCTTGCGGTTGAGCTCGACGAGCTCGGCGTGCATGCGGCGGTTCGACTGGCGGATGCTCTCGACCATGAACGGCACGAGCAGCGCGAAGACGAGCCAGGCGAGCAGCACGAAGCCGAGAATGAGCCCGATGATCGGAGGGAGATTCTGAATTGCCTGCATGCGTCGCGTCCCGATAGCAAAAAGGGGTCAGCGCCCTTTTTCCGGCACTCTCATCGCGGACCGGCGCGCAGCCGGAATGAAAAAGGGCTCTGACCCCTTTTTTCTTGCGCGCCGCTCAGACGTTGAAGCGGAAGTGGATGACATCGCCTTCCTCGACGACGTAGCTCTTGCCTTCGAGGCGCAGCTCGCCGGCTTCGCGCGCGCCCGGTTCACCGCCCCGCTGCATGTAGCGCTCGTAGGCGATGACCTCCGCGCGGATAAAGCCCTTCTGGAAGTCCGTATGAATGGCCCCGGCCGCGTCGTACGCCGTCGCGTCGTAGCGCACCGTCCAGGCCCGGACCTCCTTGGGCCCGGCAGTGTAAAACGTCTTGAGCCCGAGCAAACGGTACGCCGAGCGCACGACGCGGTTCAAGCCGGGCTCCTCGAGCCCGAGCTCGGCCAGGAATTCGGCGCGCTCGGGCGACGGCAGCTGGGCCAGCTCCGCCTCGATGGCGGCCGAGATCACGACGGCCTCGGCGCCGCGTTCGAGCGCGTAGGCCTTCACGCGTGCGGCCAGCGCGTCGTCCTCGCCCGCGCCCTCGGCGACGTTGGCGATGAACATCACGGGCTTGGCCGTGATCAGGTGCAGGTCCTTCAGGACCTCGGCGTCGGGCTCCGAGAGCTCGAGCGAGCGTACCGGACGGCCGGCTTCGAGCGCGCCATAGAGCTTCTTCAGGGAGTCGCGCCGGATGACCGCGGCCTTCTCGTTCGTCTTGGCGTTGCGCTCGGCGCGCTGCAGGTTCTTCTCGACGGTCTCGAGATCCGCGAGCATGAGCTCCGTCTCGATCGTCTCGATGTCGTCGATCGGGTCCACGCGGCCCGCGACGTGCGTCACGTCGCCGTTCTCGAAGCAGCGCACGAGGTGTGCGACGGCGTCGGTCTCGCGGATATGCGCGAGAAACTGATTGCCGAGCCCCTCGCCTTTCGAGGCGCCCTTGACGAGCCCCGCGATGTCCACGAACTCGACGACCGTCGGCACCACGCGTGCGGGTTTGACGAGCGCCGCCAGCGCGTCGAGCTTCGGGTCCGGCACGGCGACGACGCCCACGTTCGGGTCGATCGTGCAGAACGGGTAGTTCTCGGCCGGAATCTCGGCCGCGGTCAGCGCATTGAACAGCGTGGACTTGCCGACATTCGGCAGCCCGACGATCCCGCACTTGATGCCCATTGTCTCGTTCGTCACTCCCGGCCGCCGGCCGGTTCGTCGTCCGCGCCGCTCGGCTTGAAGCCGTGCAGGCGGTGCGTCGCGCGTTGCGCGCCCTGTTCCATGAAAATCGGCACGATCTCGACGGCCTCGCCGACCGTCTCGATGATCAGTCGCTCCTCCTCGGCCGAGGCCCGGTTCAGCACGTGGCCGACGACCTGATCCCGCCGCCCGGGCCCCGGATGACCGACGCCGATGCGCAGCCGCCAGAACTCGGGCCCTACGTGCTCCATGAGGCTGCGGATGCCGTTGTGGCCCGCATGCCCGCCGCCGAACTTGAGTTTCGCGCGGCCCGGAGGCAAATCGATCTCGTCGTAAACTACGAGCAGGTTCTCGGCCGCGAGCTTGTAGTACGAGAGCGCGGCCGCGACCGAGCGGCCGCTGTCGTTCATGTAAGTCTGCGGCTTCAGCACGCGCACGCGCTGCCCGGCGATCTCGGCCTCGGCCGTCTCACCGTGCAGCTTCTTCTCGCGCCTGAAGCGCGCCCCGTACCGATCGGCCAGCGCGTCCGCGAACCAGAAACCGACGTTGTGGCGCGTGAGCAGATACTCGGGCCCCGGGTTTCCGAGCCCGACGATGAGATCGAGTCGCTGCGGCATCGAAGGAGCGCTGGCGGCGAGGGCGGCAGCGCATCGCCGCCCCGATCAGCCCTCGGTCTTGGGTTCGGCGCCCGCGGCCGGCGCGACCGCGACGGCGCCTTCCTCGGTGGGCTCGGTCTCTTCGCGGCGCGGCGGCGTGATCATCACGACGGCCGTGTCCTGATTGTGCGCCAGCGCGACGAGCGAGACGCCCTCGGGCAGCTTCAGGTCCGAGAGGTGCAGAATCTGGTTGAGCTCGAGCTGCGAGAACGTCTACCTCGATGAACTCGGGCAGGTTGCGCGGCAGACAGCTGACCTCGACTTCCGTGACGAGGTGCTCGACGACGCCGCCCTGCTCCTTGACGCCCTTGGACCCGGCCTCTCCGATGAAGTGAAGCGGCACGTCGAGCGTGATTTCCTCGTCTTCGACGATGCGCTGAAAATCGAGGTGCATGACGATGGGCTTGGCGGGATGGCGCTGCACGTCCTTGACGACGACAGACTGCGTCTGCCCGTCCACCTTGACCGTCAGGATGCTCGTGTAGAACGCTTCCTGGCTCATGTGCCGCAGCAGATCGTTGTGGTCCAGCACGATCGCGCTCGGGTCCGCCCCGCCGCCGTAGACGACGGCCGGCACTTTGCCGAGGCGGCGCAGCCGACGGCTGCCCGTGCGTCCCTGCGCATCGCGCGCTTCAGCTTGGAGTTCGAATCTCACTGGTAGGTACCTCCGGAAGGCCGGGCATGATAGCAAGCTGCGGTGCTCGTCACCAGTCTCGGCGCCGCTGTGCCGCCGGCTCCGGATCTCACCTCGATCTCGTCGCTAAGACGGCCCTCAACCGGCCTTATCGCGGGGCGCGGGCGGGCCGGCTCGGCGCTTTTCGGGACCGCCGCAAGTCCGTCCCTGGAGGCTCGCTGGGCGCCCCGACCACCCCAGCGCTCACTTCGTTCGCGCCGGGGACCCCGGCCCTGGCGCCCAGCGTCCCGAAAAGCGCCGAGCCGACCCACCCGCGCCTTGGACGCCGGACCGATAGAAGGCGCCGCGCGGTCCGATGCCGATGCGCACGTGCCGACGGTGGACCGATCGACAAGGATCAGAGCCGGGCGCCGCACCGCAGCTCTTGGGGGGGACGAGAAGGGAGGCGACCCCATCCGGCGGCGGATCGTCCAGAGGCTGGCACCTACGAGGCCGACTAACGATGCGCCTGCTGCGGCTGCCCCACGGCGACGATTCTGGAGCGTCTTCCGACGCCAACGAAGCGGTTGTGGATCGATAGCGGCTGTTTCGGGACCGTGCGCACAGGGATGTGCGCACCCGAGGGCGGGGATGCCCGCGTCCCGAAACAGCCGCTATCGAGCCGCAACCGCCACCCGCCGCCCGTGCGGACTGGCACTCTTAAACCGGCGACCCTGGCCGGGCAGCCGGCAGAGGACGATCAGTCGAGGTAGAGCGAGCTGACCGACTCCGCTTCCGTGATGCGCCGAATCGTCTCCGCGAGCAGCTCCGCGACGCTGAGCTGACGGATCTTCCCGTTCGCGAT
This sequence comes from uncultured Gammaproteobacteria bacterium, assembly GCA_963702105.1. GTDB lineage: Bacteria > Pseudomonadota > Gammaproteobacteria > Steroidobacterales > Rariloculaceae > ZC4RG20. The sequence continues at coordinate 4,182,248 of OY969712.1, read as the reverse complement.
CGCCGCCTTGCCGAGCGGGATCGTGTCCGTCACGACGACCTCGTCGAGGACGGACTTCTCTATGCGCTCGATCGCCGGGCCGGAAAGCACGGGATGCGTGATGTAGGCCACGACGCGCACGGCGCCGCGCTCTTTGAGGACCGTGGCCGCCTGGCACAGCGTGCCCGCCGTGTCCACGATGTCGTCGACGAGCACGCAGGTCTTGCCGCCGACCTCGCCGATGACGTTCATGACTTCGGACATGTTCGGTTGCGGGCGGCGTTTGTCGATGATCGCGAGATCGGCGTCGTCGAGCCGCTTCGCGAGGGCGCGGGCGCGCACGACGCCGCCGACGTCCGGCGAGACGACGACCATGTTGTGATATTCCTGCTTCCAGACTTCCCCGAGCAGGACGGGCGAGGCGTAGACGTTGTCCACGGGGATGTCGAAGAAGCCCTGGATCTGGTCCGCATGCACGTCCACGGTGACGACGCGGTCGATGCCGGCCGCGACGATGAGGTCCGCGACGAGCTTCGCCGTGATCGGCACGCGCGCCGCGCGCGGGCGCCGGTCCTGGCGCGAGTAGCCGAGGTAAGGGATCACGGCCGTGATGCGGTGCGCCGAGGCCCGCTGGCAGGCGTCCGCCATGACGAGGAGCTCCATGAGGTTCTCGTTGACGGGCGGGCACGTGGGCTGCACGAGGAACACCTCGTTGCCGCGCACGTTTTCCATAATCTCGACATTGACCTCGCCGTCGCTGAACCGGCCGATGGCGATGCGGCCGATAGGGAGGCCCAGGTGGAAGGCGATCTCCTTGGTCAGCGTGGGGTGCGCCTTGCCGGAAAAGATCGTCGTCGCGCTGGTTTCCAAGCTAAGTCCTCCGAGGCTTCGAGATGGCTGGGGTGGCAGGATTCGAACCTGCGAATGACGGGATCAAAACCCGTTGCCTTACCGCTTGGCTACACCCCAACAGCCTCGAAGCTCAAGCCGCAGACAAGGTCGTGGAGCGCGGTATTTTGGGGCGCCGCAGGCCGTCAGTTCAAGGCGGAGGTATTCGCGGCGCCCGCCGCCGCAGGCGCCCAGCTGTCCACCGTGAGTTTGAGCTCGATCCCAGCGTAAGTCATGTCGATGCTGCGCGGCACGAGCAGGCCGTCGGCGAGCTGATAGCGGCCGTACTCGACGTCCCACCGGCGCTGCATGAAGCCGGCCAGCGTACGGGCGGAACCGAAGTCGACGGCCGCCTCGTAGCCCGGATCGGGCAGCCCGAGCAGCCAGTGCGGCAGGCTCTCGACCGGTATCCACCAGCCTACGAGCTCGGAGAGATCGGTTTCGGGGTTTTCGAGCGTGCGCGTCTCGCCGCGCGCCGTGACCGTGAGCTCGGCAGGTGAGCCGGTGACGTTGAGGACGCCGGCGCCGAGCGGCCCGCGGACCGAGAGCGCGAGCCGGCGCCCCGTCTGGACCCACGAGAAGCTGCCCTGGACGCCGCCGCGGTCCGTCCGAACGGCCATCCGCCCGTGCATGCGCCACGCGGGGACCGCCTCGAGCTTCGCGCTGCGCTGGGCGAAGCTGAGCCCGTCCTCCTCGGGGACTTCGACATGGGCGCAGCCGGCGGCGAGCGCAGTCGCTGAAAGGCCGAGCACTGCGAGCGCCCTGCCGGTCGGCGTCATTTCGCGAGGCGGTCTTGCAGCGCCTTGAGCCGCTTGTCGTCCGGGTTCTTGCCGAGCGCCGCGTTGAGAAGATCCAGCGCCTGCTCCTTGTGCCCCAACGCCCATTGCACGTTGACGAGGTGCGCCGCGACCTCGGGGTCCGCGAAAAGCTTGTAGGCTCTCGCGAGATAGTCGTAGGCGGAGGAATAATCGCCGAGCTTGTAAAGCACCCAGCCCATGCTGTCGATGATGGCCGGGTTGTCCGGCTCCTTGGCGAGCGCCTTCTCGATATACCCGCGCGCTTCCTGGTAGCGGTCGAACTGATCCGTGAGCAGGTAGCCGAGCGCGTTGAGGACGGTCGGGTCGTCCGGGTAGTCCTTGGCGAGATCCTCGAGCACCTGCGCGGACTTGTCGTTGTCGCCGCGATCCTGCAGCAGCAGCGCCTCGGTGTAGCGCAGCGAGAGATGGTTCGGGTGCTTCGCGAGGCCTTCGTCGATGTAATTCTGCGCCTTGTCGTAGGCGCCGCGGTTCGCCGCGTCCTGGGCGAGCGTGACGTAGAGCTGCGCGTGCGCCTCCTGAATCGTCGCGTCGTTCGGGTTCGCGGCGAGCGCCGAGCTCAACAGCGAGATCGCGTCGTCGGGCCGCTTCATCTCGACGAGCAGCTGGCCGCGCGCGACGAGCATGTCCGTCGCGAAGCTCGGATTGGCCTCGCCGAACTCCTTGAGGTAGCGCAGGGCGCCGTCGTCGTCCTTCATGCTCTTGCGCATGATTTCGGCGGCGCGGACCTGTGCCTCCACGGCGTGAGTGCCCTTCGTGACACGCGCGTAATCGCGGGTCGCCTCGAGCGGCTCGTTGCGCGTTTCGGCGATGCGGCCGAGGTAGAAATACGACTCGTCGCGGAACTCGGGCCGATTGCGCAGGTCCTCGAAGATCTGCTGGGCCTGGTCGAGATCCTTTTGCGAGAGCGCGAGGAATGCGAGCGCGCGCTGCGCCTCGGGCAGACCCGGGTGCGCTTTGAGAATCTGGTTCAACCGGTCGCGCGCCTGGTCGGTTTCGCCGGCCGAAAGCAGCAGCTCGGCGTACTGCAGCTGCACCTCGACGGAGTCGTTCTCCTCGGCCAGCTTCGCGACGAGCGCGAGGCCTTCCTTGCTGTTGCCGGACACGAGCAGCGTGCGCGCATAGAGCAGCTGCGCGTCCACCCAGTCGGGGCGGGCATCGGCCGCGGTCTTCGCGTGCTGCAGAGCGAGCTTGACGTCCCCTGCGCGCAGCGCAAGGCGGGCGAGGCCGTAGTCGCCCTCGGGCGTGCCCGGGAAGCGCTCGACGAGCGCCTGCATGACCTTGGTCGCGACGCCGGCATCGGTCTCGGAGCCGAGCGCGTCCACGACGAGCGAGAGTCCGTTGCCGACGTTGCCGACGCTCTTCACGCTGTCCACGAACGTGCCGAACTCGCGGATGGCCGCATCGGTGTCGCCGGCCCGGGTCTCGAAAATGCCGCTGAACCAGTGCGCGCGGGCGTCCTTGGGACTGAGCTCGAGCCAGCGTTTCGTCGCGGCGAGCCCCGTGTCGTTCATGTCGAGCTGATAGGCGAGGCGGGCGGTCTGCTCGGCCAGCCCCGGGTCCGAAGAAATCAGGGCGGCCTGCATGAATTCCTTGGCCGCGTCCTCGCGCCGACCGGCCTCGAGCGCGACCTGGCCGAGCAGCGTGTGCGAATCGAGATCCACCTGGCTGCTGCTCTGCGGCGACTGAGCCGAGGCGGCGCAGCCGACCATGACCGCGAGGCTCCCTGCGATCAGATACGATACATATTTCATAAGCGTGCCCATCGGTGGATTCTGCACTATAGCGCAGTATAGAGGGGGGAGTGGCCGGACGGCGTGCGCGAGCCGCCGTTCTTCGGAGTCGCACGCGCGCCGCGGGTTCCCTTGCCGGCGCGACGTTGTTCGCTTGTGGGCCATACGGGGTTGGCCGAGAATGTCCGGCCGGTTCGGAGCCGGCGGGCCGGGCGGCGTGTTCCGAGCCGCTGCCGACGGCCTGCGCCTGCCGGGGCGCGCGCAATGCGGGCCGCGCACAGCGGCGCGAAAGAGTTCGTGTGAAGGAATCGATCAGAAACAAGCTAACCGTTCTCACGGAGCGTTACGAGGAGATCGCGAGGCTGCTCGCGGACGCGGGCACGATCGCGGACAAAGAGCGGTTTCGCGAGCTCTCGCGCGAGTACGCGCGGCTCGAGCCGCTCGCGCGCGACTTCGCCGCTTACCGCAAGCTCGAGCAGGACCTCGCCTCGGCGGAGGAGCTCGCGGAGGGCGGCGACGCCGAGCTGCGCGAGCTCGGGCGAGAGGAAGCGGAGACGCTGCGCGAGCGCCGCGAGGAGGCGGAGCGCGAGCTCTCGCTGCACCTCGTCCCCAAGGACCCGGACGACGACGCGAACCTGTTCCTCGAGATCCGCGCCGGCACGGGCGGCGACGAGGCGGCGCTGTTCGCGGGCGACCTGTTTCGCATGTACACGCGCTATGCCGAGCGCCAGGGTTGGGCCGTCGAGGTGCTGAGCGCGAGCGAAGGCGAGCACGGCGGCTTCAAGGAAATCATCAGCCGCATCGTCGGCAAGGGCGCCTACGCGAAGCTCAAGTTCGAATCCGGCGTGCACCGCGTGCAGCGCGTGCCCGCGACGGAGGCGCAGGGCCGCATCCACACCTCGGCCTGCACCGTGGCCGTCATGCCCGAGCTCGAGGATCTCGCCGAGATCGAGATCAACCCGGCGGACCTGCGGGTGGACACGTATCGCGCTTCGGGCGCCGGCGGGCAGCACGTCAACAAGACGGATTCGGCCGTGCGCCTCACGCACCTGCCGAGCGGCATCGTCGTCGAGTGTCAGGACGAGCGCTCGCAGCACAAGAATCGGGCGCGCGCGATGTCGCTGCTGGCCGCGCGGCTGCGGGACGCGGAGCTGCACCGGCGCGAGAGCGAGACCGCGGAGCGGCGGCGCAGTCTCGTCGGGACAGGCGATCGCTCCGAACGCATCCGCACCTACAACTATCCGCAGGGACGCATCACCGACCATCGCATCAACCTGCGCCTGTACAACCTCGGTGAAGTGCTCGAAGGCGACCTCGACGAGGTCGTCGGGCCGCTCGCGAACGAGCATCGGGCGGATCAGCTCGCGGCGCTCGGCGGAGGCGCTTGACCCATGGGCGCGCGGGCCTCCACGACCGCCGGCGGCGGCGACTCGGCTTTCGGCGCGCTCTGGCCCGCGGCCGCGCGCGAGCTCGCGGCGGTGAGCGACTCGCCGAGCCTCGATGCCCAGCTGCTGCTGGCCGCTGCGGCGGGCTGCGCGCGCAGCGCCGTGCTGGCCTATCCCGAGCGGGTGCTCGGCGCCGAGTCGGTCGCGCGGTTTCGGGCGCTGACGGCGCGCCGCGCTCGCGGCGAGCCGCTCGCTTATCTGACCGGCACGCGCGAGTTTTTCGGGCTCGGCCTCGAGGTCGGTTCCGCGGTGCTCGTGCCGCGGCCCGAGACGGAGCTCATGGTCGAGGAGGTGCTCGGCGACCTTCGCGGCGGCCTGCGCGGCGCCCGGCGGGTGCTCGATCTCGCGACGGGAAGCGGCGCCATCGCGCTCGCGCTGAAGCGCGCCGCGCCCGTGCTCGCGGTCACGGGCGCGGACGTGAGCCCGGCGGCGCTCGAGATTGCGCGGGCCAACGCGGCGCGGCTAGGGCTCGAGGTCGAGTGGCTCGAATCGGACTGGTTCGCGGCGCTCGTCGGCCGGCGCTTCGACGTCATCGTCTGCAACCCTCCGTATATCGCGAGCACGGACCCGCACTTCGCGGGCCCGCTTCGATTCGAGCCGCGGCTCGCGCTCGACGGTGGCCCGGACGGTCTGGACGCCGTGCGCGTCGTGCTCCGCGGGGCGCCCGAGCATTTGACGGCGGGCGGCCGGCTGCTCGTCGAGCACGGCTTCGAGCAGCGGCGGGACATCGTCGGGCTGGCGGCCGCAGCTGGGCTGCGGGTCGTCGCCGCGCGGAGCGATCTCGCGGGCAAGGACCGCTACGTCGTGCTCGCGGCGCCGTGAACGCAGGCGCGGCGCTTCGCTACGCCCGTCATACGGCCTTGGCCGAGGTCGGGGAGGCCGGTCAGGCGCGCCTCGCACGCGCGGGGGTGCTGCTCGTGGGTCTCGGCGGGCTCGGCTGTCCGGCCGCCGAATACCTGGCTTCGAGCGGTGTCGGCACGCTGGTGCTCAACGATTTCGACCGCGTGGCGGAGTCGAACCTGCCACGGCAGATCCTGTATTCGGCCGCCGACGTGGGGGCGCTCAAGGTCGAGGCCGCCCGGGCGCGGCTCGCCGCGCTGAACCCGGACGTGCGCGTGCGCTGCCTCGCGGACCGGCTGCGCGGTGCCGCGCTCGAGGCCGCGGTCGGCGCCGTCGATGTCGTGCTCGATGGCACGGACAACTTCACGGCCCGGCTCGCCGTGAACCGCGCCTGCGTGCGCGCCGGCGTCCCGCTCGTCTCGGGCGCGGCCGTGCGGTTCGAGGGCCAGATCGGCGTGTTCGGCAACGCTGCGGGCGGGCCTTGCTACCGCTGCCTCTACGGGGAGGAGGAAGAGTGGCTCGGGGACTGCCAGGGCAACGGCGTGCTCGCGCCCGTGCCCGGTGTCATCGGCACGCTCATGGCCGTCGAAGCGCTCAAGGTCCTGCTCGGCATCGATTCGGCCCTGCGCGGCGCGCTGCTGCTTTGGGACGCGAAGCGCGGGGACTGGCAGCGCGTGGCCGTGCGGGCGGACCCGGCGTGCCCGGTATGCGCCGAAAAAAGGGGTCAGAGCCCTTTTTCGTGCGGCGAAAAAGGGCTCTGACCCCGTTTTTCCTCTTTTTTCCTCAGTGCAGCACGAGACCCGGGCTCTCGCCGCGCAGGATGGCGAGCACATCCGGCTCGTCGTACTTGAAGGCGCGGTTGCAGAACTCGCAGGTCAGCTCGACCCAGCCTGGATCGATGAGCAGGGAGTCGAGCTCCTTCTCGCCGAGCATGCGCAGGATGCCGGCCAGGTGGTCGGGTGTGCAGCGGCAGTCCTGGAGCACGGGGCGCGCGTCGAACAGGCGGATCAGGTGGCGGCTGAACACGCGCGGCAACAGCGCCTCGGCCGCCTCGCCGACGAGCTCCGCCGTCGAGACGCGCTGGGCGAGCTGCGCGGCGTCGGCGAACGTGCCGGCGTCGGGGTCGTGACCCGGCAGAGCCTGAAGCAGCAGGCCGGCCACGCGCTTGTCGTCGCCCTTGAGGAACAAGCGCGTCGGCAGTTGCTCCGAGCGCTCGAAGTACGACTCGAGGCAGGCGTCGAGCCGCGGGCTCACGAGCGGGACGATGCCCTGGAAGAAGCCGTGCGGCCCGCGCGTATCGACGTTGACCGCGAGCCGGCCCGTGCCGAGCAGCGCCTCCCCGATCGCCGGGGGCGCGCACTGCGCCATGGCACGCACGCGCAGCTCCTCCGAGCACTGGATCAGCAGCAGCTTGAGCGGCCCTTCGCCCTGAAGCTGAATCGAGACGCGCGGCTGGGACTTCAGGCTGTTCGCGATCAGCACCGTGGCGGCCAGGCTCTCGCCGAGCAGCCGCTTGAGCGCCGGGCCGTAGTCGTGCTGCGCCGTGACCTGCTGCCAGGTCTCCTGCAGTCTGACGAGGGCGCCGCGGATGCCGCAATCCTCGAGAATGAAACCTTGTACTTCGTTCACTGGCTGTGCCTCAAAGTGAGTACGCTCCAAGAGCGCGCAACGGTGGGCCGGACGCCCTCGGCCGCCCCGGCCGCCTGGCCGCCGGGCCGCGAAGGAAGGACGGAGGGTACGCTTCGTTAGACCGAGCCGCGCCGGAAAGTGTCACGCGGGCCCGAGTTTCTCGCGCAGGATCGCGTTGACCTGCTGCGGGTTGGCCTTGCCGCGCGAAGCCTTCATGACCTGCCCCACGAAAAAGCCGAGCACCTGCGTTTTGCCGGACCGGTACTGCTCGACCTGCTCGGGGTTCGCGGCGACGACCTCGTCCACGAGCTTCTCGATGCTGGCCGTGTCCGTGATCTGCTCCAGCCCCCGGCCGGCGATGATCTTGGCAACGGCCCCGGCCTCGGCGGCGCCTTCGTCCCAGAGCGCCTCGAAGACCTCTTTGGCGATCTTGCCCGAGATCGTGGCGTCCTCGATCTTGTCCAGCAGCGCGGCCAGCGCGGCCGGCCCGACCCGGCTCTCCTCGATGCCGAGACCGCCGCGGTTCAGCGCGGCCGCCAGCTCCCCGAGCACCCAGTTCGCGGCCGCCTTCGGCGCCGCGCTCGTTGCGCGCGCGACGGCCTCGTAGTAGTCGGCGACGGCGAGCGAGCCCGTGAGCTGGCCCGCGTCGGCGGGCGGCAGCGCGTACTCGCGCTCGAAACGCTCGCGCTTCGCGTCGGGCAGCTCCGGGAGCTCGGCGCGCACGCGCTCGACGAGCGTATCGTCCACGAGCACGGGCAGCAGGTCCGGATCCGGGAAGTACCGGTAGTCGTTCGCTTCCTCCTTGCTGCGCATGGGCCGCGTCTCGTTGCGGTCCGGATCGTAGAGCCGCGTCTCCTGATGGACCACGCCGCCGCCCTCGAGGATGTCGATCTGCCTCTCGGCCTCGACCTCGATGGCCCGCTCGATGAACCGGAACGAGTTCAGGTTCTTGAGCTCGGTGCGCGTGCCGAGCTTCGGCTCGCCCTTCGGCCGCACCGAGACGTTCGCGTCGCAGCGAAACGAGCCCTCCTGCATGTTGCCGTCGGAGATGCCGAGGTAGCGCACGAGCGTGTGCACCTTGCGCATGTAGGCGCCGGCTTCGGCGGCCGAGCGCATGTCGGGCTCGGAAACGATCTCGAGCAGCGGCGTGCCGGCGCGGTTCAGGTCGATGCCCGAAAGACCGTGGAAATCCTCGTGCAGCGACTTGCCCGCATCCTCCTCGAGGTGCGCGCGCGTGATGCCGATCGTTTTGACCGTGCCGTCGTCGAGCACGATGTCGAGCCGGCCGCCGTGCACGATCGGCAGCTCGTACTGGCTGATCTGGTAGCCCTTCGGAAGGTCCGGATAGAAGTAGTTCTTGCGCGCGAAGACTGAGCGGCGCGAAATCTCGCAGCCCGTCGCGAGGCCGAACTTCACGGCCATGGCCACGGCGGCCTCGTTGAGCACGGGCAGCACGCCGGGATAGCCGAGATCCACGAGGCAGGCCTGGCTGTTCGGCGGCGCGCCGTAGGCCGTGGCCGCGCCCGAGAAGATCTTGCTGACCGTTGCGAGCTGCGTGTGAATCTCGAGCCCGATTACGACCTCCCAGTCCATGCCGTCCTCACTCGTAGCCCGTCGGCACGCGGGCGTGCCAATCGGTCGCGCGTTGAAAGTGGTGCGCCGTCTTGAGCAGCCGGCTCTCGGCCAGAGGCGGGGCGACGAGCTGCAGGCCGACGGGCAGCCCGCGCACGAAGCCGCAGGGGATCGAGATCGCGGGCAGGCCGGCGAGGTTCGCGCCGATCGTGTAGATGTCGTTGAGGTACATCTCGACCGGGTTGCCGAGCTTCTGGCCGAGACGGAACGCCGGCGCCGGCGTCGTCGGCCCCGCGACGAGGTCGACCTCCTCGAAGGCGCGCGCGAAGTCGGCGCTGATGAGCTTGCGCGCCCGCTGGGCCTTCAAATAGTAGGCGTCGTAGTAACCCGCCGAGAGCGCGTAGGTGCCCGTGAGAATCCGCCGCTTGACCTCCGCGCCGAAGCCTTCGCCGCGGTTGCGCATATAGAACGTGCGCAGGTCGTCGTGCGCCGCGCCCGCCGCGCGGTGGCCGAAGCGCACGCCGTCGTAGCGTGCGAGGTTCGAGGAAGCCTCGGCCGGCGCCACGACGTAGTACGCGGGCACCGAAAGATGGATGTGGTCGAAGCGCAGCGGCTTGAGCGCCGCGCCGAGCTTCTCGAACTCGGCCAGGGCTTCGCGGACGGCCGCCGCGATGCCTTCGTCGAGCCCCGCGTCGAAGAAGTTGTCGGGCACGCCGATGCGGATCTTCTCCCAAGGCGTCGCGATCTCCTCCGCGTAGCGCGGCACGGGCTCCTCGAGGCTCGTCGAGTCGCGTGCGTCGAAGCCGGCCATGGCCTCGAGCAGGTGCGCCGCGTCTTCGGCCGAGCGGCACAGCACGCCGGCCTGATCGAGGCTCGAGGCGAAGGCGATCATCCCGTAGCGCGAAACGCGACCGTAGGTCGGCTTGATGCCGGTCAGCCCCGTGAGCGCCGCGGGCTGACGGACCGACCCGCCCGTGTCCGTGCCGGTCGCCGCGGGCGCGAGGCGGGCGGCAACGGCCGCGGCCGAGCCGCCCGAGGAGCCGCCCGGCACGGCTTCGGTGTCCCACGGGTTGCGCACGGGCCCGTAGAAGCTCGTTTCGCTCGACGAGCCCATGGCGAACTCGTCCATGTTCGTCTTGCCGAGGCTGACCGTGCCGGCCCGCTTGAGGCGCTCGACGACGGTCGCGTCGTAGGGCGAGACGAAATTGTCGAGCATGCGCGAGGCGCAGGAGGTGCGCACGCCGCGCGTGCAGAAGATGTCCTTGTGCGCGATCGGCACGCCCGTCAGGGGGCCCGCCTCGCCCGCGGCGATGCGCCGGTCGGCCTCGGCCGCCTCGGCGAGCGCGGCTTCTTCCGTGACCGTGATGAACGCGTTGAGCCGGGCGTCGTGCCGCGCGATCCGGCCCAGGAAGTGGCGGGCGAGCTCGGTCGCCGATATGCGCCGCGCCTTGAGTTCGGCGGAGAGCTCGGAAAGGGTTCGGTCGTGCATGTTTTCGGGTTCGAGATTGGCTACAATTTCCGGCAGGGGGACGGCGGCAAGAAGCCTGCCGGAATCGCTCACCGTCAGTCGATGACCTTCGGAACGAGATACAGATCACGTTCCACGGCCGGCGCATTGCGCTGGTAGAGCTCGTGCCCGTCCGTCTCCGTGACCGCATCCGGCCGCAGCCGCTGGGCGCGCTCGAGCGGATGGGCCATGGGCGTGACGCCGGCGGTATCGGCGGCCTGCAGCGCGTCCACCATGGCGACGATTTCGGAGAGCTTCGAGCTGAGGTCTTCGAGCTCTCCCGCCTCGATCTCGAGGCGCGCGAGCTCGCAGAGTTTTTCGATATCTTTAGGGCCTAACGACACGGCGCGAATCACGCGGCAGAGTAGTGACGCAAGTCTCAGAAAAAGGGCTCGTGAAACTATACACGTCGCTTGCCGATTGTCCTACCCGTTGCTAAAGTCGCCGCTTATTTCTTTCACCGATCTCCCCCCAGATGTTAAAGAGTTTTCTCGGTCATTTTTCCAACGATCTCTCGATCGATCTCGGCACCGCGAACACTCTGATCTATGTTCGGGGCCGCGGGATCGTCTTGAACGAGCCCTCGGTCGTCGCGATCCGCGAGGAGCCCGGCCGCGGCGGCAAGGTCCTCGAAGCCGTCGGTGCCGAGGCCAAGAGCATGCTCGGCCGCACGCCCGGTCACATCACGGCCATCCGCCCGCTGAAGGACGGCGTCATCGCCGACTTCAACGTGACCGAGAAGATGCTCCAGTACTTCATCAAGAAGGCGCACGGCTCGCGCTATTTCCGCCCGAGCCCGCGCGTGCTCGTCTGCGTGCCCTACGGCTCGACTCAGGTCGAGCGGCGCGCGATCCGCGAGTCGGCCGAAGGCGCCGGCGCCCGCAAGGTTTATCTCGTCGAGGAGCCCATGGCGGCCGCGATCGGCGCCGGCATGCCCGTGCACGAGGCGCGCGGCTCCATGGTGCTCGACATCGGCGGCGGCACCTCCGAGGTCGCCGTCATCTCGCTGAACGGCATCGTCTATGCGGCCTCGGTCCGCATCGGCGGCGACCGCTTCGACGAGGCCATCACGAATTACGTCCGCCGCAACTACGGCATCCTCATCGGCGAGGCTACGGCGGAGCGCATCAAGCACGAGATCGGCTCGGCGTATCCGGGACAGGAGGTCCGCGAGCTTTCGGTCAAGGGCCGGAACCTCTCCGAAGGCGTGCCCCGCGCCTTCACGCTGAACAGCAACGAGATCCTCGAGGCGCTGCAGGAGCCGCTGCAGGGCATCGTGGGGGCCGTCAAGGTCGCGCTCGAGCAGACGCCGCCCGAGCTCGGCGCGGACGTCGCGGAGCGCGGCATCGTGCTGACCGGCGGCGGCGCGCTGTTGACGGATATCGACAAGCTCCTGACGGAGGAGACGGGGCTGCCGGTCGTCGTCGCCGACGAGCCGCTGACCTGCGTCGCGCGCGGCGGCGGCCGCGTGCTGGAACTGTTGGACGAGTACGGACCGGCGGCCTTTTCCATAGAGTGAGATAGCGGGGGGCGGCCGTACGCGGCGGTGACGGCGATGACTGCTGCTGGAAAAACCGCGCACGGGTTCGGGTCCGCCGGCCTGCGTTTCGCCGTGCTCGCCATCATCTGCCTTTTGCTCATGGTCGTGGACGAGCGCACGCAGCACCTTTCCCGTGTCCGGCAAGGGCTCTCGCTGCTCGTCTATCCCGTGCAGGCGCTCGTCGATCTGCCGTTCAGGACCTGGCACTGGGCGTCCGTGACGCTGGCCGAGCGCCGCACACTGCTCGCCGAGAACGAGAAACTGCGCCGCGAGGATCTGCTCTCGAGCGTGCGCCTGCAGCGGCTCGACGCGCTCGAGGCCGAGAACCGGCGGTTGCGCGAGCTGCTCGAGTCGACGGGCCGGTTGCGCGACCGCATGCTCGTCGCCGAGGTCCTGTCCGTCGATCTCGATCCCTACCGGCAGCGGTTCCAGATCAACCGCGGCAGCATGGACGGCGCGTACGTCGGGCAGTCGCTGCTCGACGCGCACGGCGTCGTCGGCCAGCTCGCCCAGGTCGGGCCCATGACGGCCGAGGCCATTCTCATCACGGACGCCGATCACGCCGTGCCGGTCACGATCAACCGCAACGGGCTGCGCACGATCGCGGTCGGCACGGGCGACAGCGGCCGGCTGCGGCTGCCTTATCTGACCAACACGGCCGACGTCAAAGTCGGCGACCTGCTGCTTTCCTCGGGTCTCGGCGGGATCTTCCCGGCGGGTTATCCCGTGGGCCGCGTCATCGAGGTTCGGGTGCGCCCCGGGCAGTCGTTCGCGGACGTCATCGCCGAGCCCGCCTCGGCGCTCGACCGCGACCGCGAGGTGCTGCTCGTCTGGACGCCGAGCGAGGACGAGACGGCGCCCGACGCGAAGCTGCTGCACTCGCCGGCCCCTGCACCGGCGCCCGCCTCCGCCCCCGTCCTCGCCCCGGCCGCCGCGCCGGCCTCTGCGCCCCTCGCGCGTCCGGCCGCCCCCCGCGAGGCGGCGGCACCGAAGCCCGCGGCGCCCCTCGAGCAGGCCGCGGCCCAGAATCTCGCCGAGGCGCATCCCTGATGCTTTGGCTCAGGCCCGGCACGCTCGTGACGGTGTTTTTTCTGCTCGTCGCGGCCGTCGTGCCGCTGCCCGATGCCGTCGCGGCCTACCGGCCGCCGTTCATGGCCGTCGCCGTGCTGTACTGGTCGCTGGCCGCGCCGCAGCGTTCGACGCTCGTCACGGCCTTCCTCGGCGGGCTCGCGCTCGACGCGCTGCTCGGCACGCTGCTGGGCGAGCATGCGCTCGCGCTGCTCGTGCTCGCGTATCTCGCCCAGCGCTTCTATCTGCGTCTGCGCGCGTTTCCGGCCTCGCAACTTTCGCTCGCCGTGGCCGCGCTGCTCGCGCTCTACGAGTTCCTGCTGTTCTGGATCGACGGCGTCGCCGGCGTGACCGTGCCGCCGCTCGCGCGCTGGGTGCCCGTCGCGAGCGGGTCCCTGCTTTGGCTCGCCGCCTGGTCTGCCTTCGACGGCGACCGGCCCGAAGCGCCAGCGCGCCTGTAGGCCGGGCATGGCGCGCCGCGTTCATCCGCTCAAGGATCACTGGCGAGAGCAGCGGCTCTTCTTCTCGCGCGTCATCGGTGCGGCCGTCGCCGTGCTGCTGCTCACGGGCGTGCTCGTCGCGCGGCTCGTGCAGCTGCAAATCTTCGATTACCAGCGGTTCACCGAGCTTTCGCAGGGCAACCGTCTGCGCATCGAGCCGCTCGCGCCGACGCGCGGGCTCATCTTCGACCGCAACGGCCTCGTCGTCGCGGAGAACCTGCCGACCTGGCAGCTCGTCGCCGTGCCCGAGCAGATCGCGAACCTCGACGACGAGCTGCACCACCTCGAGGGGCTCAAGCTGCTCGACCCGACACAGCACGCCTCCCTCGTGGACCTGATCCGCTCGCACCGCGGCTTCGACCGGGTCAAGCTCGCGAACCTGACCGAGGCCGAGGCCGCCCGCTTCGCCGTGCGGCGGCACCGCTTCGCGGGCGTGGACATCCAGGAAGGGCTCACGCGCTACTATCCTTTCGGGCCGGCGGCCGCGCACGCAGTCGGCTACGTCGGCGCGATCAGCGTGCGCGACCTCAAGCGCATCGATCAAAGCGATTACGCCGCGACCTCGCACATCGGCAAGACGGGCGTCGAGCGCAGCTACGAGGAGCTGCTGCACGGCCAGGTCGGCTACCGGCAGCAGGTCGTCAACGCGCAGGGCCGCGTGCTGCTCGACCCGGCCACCGACCGCGACGACAGCGATCCCGCGCTCGGGGGCCTCGAGACGAAGTGGCCCGTGCCGGGCAAGAATCTCGTGCTCTCGCTCGACATGCGCCTCCAGCTCGCTGCCCAGCAGGCGCTCGCGGGCGCGCGCGGCGCCGCCGTCGCGATCGACCCGAACACGGGCGACGTGCTCGCGCTCGTGAGCTCGCCGTCGTTCGATCCGAACCGCGTCGCCGCGGGCCTGAGCCCCGACGACTACAACGCGCTCTACCGCGATGCCGCCAAGCCGCTGTTCGATCGCGCGATCGACGGGCAGTATCCGCCGGGCTCGACGATCAAGCCGTTCATCGGGCTCGCGGGGCTGCACGACGAGGCCGTCGTGCCCGACGACCATTTGTATTGCCCCGGCTACTACCAGCTTCCGGGCGAGACGCACAAGTATCGCGGCTGGCGCAAGTACGGCCACGGCTCGATCGACCTCCACGACGCGATCGTGCAGTCCTGCAACGTCTACTTCTATCAGCTCGCCGTCAAGCTCGGCATCGACAACATGCAGCAGATGCTCTCGGCCTTCGGCTTCGGCCGGCCCACGGGCATCGACATCGCGGGCGAGAACACGGGCGTCGTGCCTTCGCGCGACTGGAAGCGCCGGCAGTTCAAGCGCCCCGAGGATCAGGTCTGGTTCCCGGGCGAGACGGTCATCACGGGCATCGGCCAGGGCTTCACGCTCGTCACGCCGGTGCAGCTCGCGAGCGCCGTCGCGACGCTCGCAGCCCGCGGCAAGCGTTTCAAGCCGCGCGTCCTGATCGGCACCGAGGACCCCGTGAGCCGCGAGGTCAGCTGGAGCGCGCCCGCGGCCGAGAAGCCGCTCGACGACATTTCGCCCGACCACTGGCAGGAGATTCAAGCCGCGATGCTCGGGGTGACGCAGGACGTGCGCGGGACGGCCCATCGTGCGATGCTCGGCACGCCCTACAAGGTCGCCGGCAAGACCGGTACCGCACAGGTCTACACCGTGGGCCAGGACGAGAAATACGACGCGGACTCGGTGGCCGCCAACCTGCGCGACCACGGCCTGTTCGTGGCCTACGCGCCGGCCGATGCGCCGCGCATCGCCGTGGCCGTCGTGGTCGAGCACGGCGGCGAGGGCGGCGACGCGGCGGCCCCCGTAGCCCGAAAAATTCTGGACGCGTGGTATACGGCCGAGGGACAGGGGAAAAAGGACTATGTCGCTAGGCAGCATTGAGCCCGGCGTCAACACGCGCAAGACGCTGAAGGCGCCGCTGCTCGGCCGGCTCGTCATCGACATTCCGCTGCTGCTGACGCTCGTCGCCGTCGTCGCGTTCGGGTTCGTCGTGCTGTACAGCGCCGTCGGCGCCGACCTTTCGCTCGTCGTGCGCCAGGCCATGCGCTCGGCGCTCGCGTTCGCGGCCTTCTTCGTGCTTGCGCAGATTCCGCCGCGCTACCTGAAGCTCTGGACGCCCTGGCTGTACTTCATCGTGCTCGGGCTCCTGTTCGCCGTCATGGTCGAGGGGGAGATCGGCAAGGGCGCGCAGCGCTGGCTCGATCTCGGCATTGTGCGGTTTCAGCCTTCCGAGCTCATGAAGCTCGCGGCCCCCATGATGGTGGCGTGGTACCTGCACGACCGCACGCTGCCGCCGACGCTGCCGCATCTGATCGTGCTGCTGCTCATCATCTTCGTGCCCGCGCTGCTCATCGAGCGCCAGCCCGATCTCGGCACGGCGCTGCTCGTCGTCGCCGCCGGCGGTCTCACGGTGCTGCTCGCCGGGATCAGCATGCGCGTGATCCTCTCCGTCGTCGGGCTCGCCTGCGTCGGTGCCCCCGTGCTGTGGCTCTTCATGCTCGACTACCAGCGCGCGCGCCTCATGACGTTCCTGAACCCGGAGTCCGATCCGCTCGGCGCGGGCTACAACATCATTCAATCGAAGATAGCGATCGGCTCGGGCGGGCTCTTCGGCAAGGGCTGGCTCAACGGCACTCAGGCGCACCTCGAGTTCCTGCCCGAGCGCTCGACGGACTTCATCTTCGCCGTGCTCGCCGAGGAATTCGGGCTGCTCGGGCTCGCGCTGCTGCTCGCGCTGTATCTCGTGCTCGTCGGGCGCGGGCTGTACATCGCGGCGCAGGCGCAGGATACCTACACGCGCCTGCTGGCCGGCGGGCTCAGCCTCACGTTCTTCTTCTACGTGTTCGTCAACGCGGGCATGGTCTCCGGCATCCTCCCGATCGTGGGCGTGCCGCTGCCGCTCGTCAGCGCGGGCGGGACCTCGATGGTGACGCTCATGGCCGCTTTCGGTATCCTCGCCGCGATCCACGGACACAGGAAACTTCTCGCCCCGTGAAGTTCGGAAAAGTCGCGAAGCCGCTGCTGCTCGCCGCCTTCTGGGCATGCGCCGCCTCGGCCGCACCGGCGGCGCGGGCCGCCGTGGACCCGGCCGCCGTCGCGAAGGCCAGGGCCGCATTCGTCACGCGCATGGTCGAGGCGCACGGCTTCGACCGCGCGTCGCTCGAGACGACGCTCGAGGGCGTCGAGATCGACACCAAGATCCTCGACACCATTTCGCATCCCGCCGAGCGCGTCGTGCCGTGGTACGAGTATCGCCGCATCTTTCTGACGGACGAGCGCATCGCGGCCGGGGCGAAGTTCTGGCGCGAGCACGCGCGCGAGATCGAGGCGGCTGCCAAGCGCTACGGCGTCGCCCCCGAGATGCTCGTCTCGATCCTCGGCATCGAGACTTACTTCGGCACGCGCACGGGCCGTTATCGCATCCTCGACGCGCTCGGCACGCTGGCCTTCGCCTATCCGCCGCGGGCCGACTTCTTCGCTTCGCAGCTCGAGCAGTTTCTGCTCATCGCGCGCCGCGAGGGCGCGTCGATGCTGGACGCGCAGGGTTCTTACGCGGGCGCGATGGGCGCGCCGCAGTTCATTCCCTCGAGCTTCGAGGCTTACGCCGTCGATGCCGACGGCGACGGCCGCCGCGATCTCTGGAACGATTGGAGCGACATCCTCGGCAGCGTCGCAAACTATTTCCACCGCCACGGCTGGCACACGGGCGAGCCGGTGGCCGACCGCGCCACCGTTGCGCCCGGCAGCCGCGCCGCGGCGGCGGCGGGGCAGGGCAAGCTCGATCTCGATCATACGGTCGGCGAGCTCAGGAAACTCGGGTTCCGGTTTTCCTCGGCGCTGCCGCAAGACGCGCCGGCCGGCGTGCTCGCGCTCGACGCCGAGGGCGGCGGCAGCGAGTACTGGATCGGCTACGGCAACTTCCGCGTGATCACGCGTTACAACACGAGCGCGAAGTACGCGCTCGCCGCGCACGAGCTTGCGCAGGCCATCCGCAAAGCTCACCTCGGGAGCCGGACGCAATGAGCACGGGCCGTTGGCGGCCGCGCATCGCGGGCACTTTGGCGCTCGGCGCCGCGGCGATGCAGTGGGGCTGCGCGTCGCGCCTCGAGGCGCCGCGCGGGCCGGCAGGCGCCGTCGTGAACCCGGAGCGCGGTTCGCGCGGCAATCCGCCGTTCTACGATATCGATGGCAAGCGCTACTTCGTACGCGCCTCGAGCGCGGGCTACGACGAGCGCGGCATCGCCTCGTGGTACGGCCCCGATTTCCAGAAGCAGACGACCTCGAGCGGCGAGACCTACAACATGTACGGCATGACGGCCGCGCACAAGACGCTGCCGCTGCCGACCTGGGTCGAGGTGACGAATCTCGCGAACCACAGGCGCGTCATCGTCAAGGTCAACGACCGCGGCCCGTTCGTGAAGAACCGCATCATCGATCTCTCCTACAGCGCCGCGAAGGCGCTCGACATGATCCGCGACGGGACCGCGCCCGTCGAGGTACGCGCCTTGGGTGCGCCGCGCGAGCCCGCGCCGGTGCCGGTCGGCCCGGTGCCCGTGCTCGCGTCGGCCGCCGAACCGCCGTCCGTCGGGGCCGCGGCCGTCGAGCCTGCGGCCGCCCCGGCCCGGGAACCGGCGCGGCCGCTCGTGCCGGCCGGGCCGGCCGCGCCGCCCGGGCCGGCTGCCGGCCGTTCCGCGCCGCGCCGATCGTTCGCGCTGATCGCAAGCGCCGCGGCCGACGAGCCTACGGACCTCGATCGGCTCGAGGCCGCCGCCGCCTCGAGCGCACCGCCTGCCCGCCCGCCGCATCTGTTCGTCCAGGTCGGGGCCTTCACCGACCGCGCGAATGCGCAGCGGCTCGTCGATCGGCTCGAGGCGGAGGGTTACCGCAACGCCCTCATCGTCGATCCCGGTGACGGGCTCGAGCGCGTGCGCGTAGGGCCGCTGGCGGACGCGGCGGAATACGACCGCGTGACGGCTGGGCTGCGGCGGCTCGGATTGACGGACGCGCGGCTGGTCACAGCTCCAGATGCGTCTGCAGCAGCCGCCTTCGGCTCGTCGTCTCCAGATGCGTCTGCGCTGGGCGGAGGCCTCGGCGTGAGGGCGGTGTCGGGACCGCCGTAAATCCGTCCCTGGAGGCTTCGTAAGCGCCATCCCTGGCGCTTACGATCCCGACACCGTCCTCACGCCGAGGCCTCCGCCCCGAGATGCCTGCGGCCGTCGAGAGCGCCGAAGACCGCACGGCCCGCCGAGTTCGCGCAGTGCCGCGGACACCGCACGGATTGCCGTCCACCGGTGAACACGGTGGAGTGCCAGGGCCAGCCGTCCAGAAGCGCGCATAGCGTGGGGACTGCCGTCTTTGCACCAGCGATTCCCTCGCGCGGTGGCCGTTCATCAATCCTGCGGACTAAAGAGAAACAGGCTCCGCAGCGTCTCGCCGGCTTCCATGAGGCGCTTCTTCAGCGTCTTGCGGATCTTGATCGAGGCTGCGCCGAACAGGAACAGGCCTTCGACGACGATCGTCAGGCCGTCGCCGGCGGCCGAGGACGCGCGGTTGTCCACGGAGCCGAACAGGCAGAACGGCTTCGAGACGACGTTGACGCCCTCGGGCACGAACAGTGTCGCCGCGCCGAAAATGCAGAGCATGCTGATGGTCGTTCGCGGGGCCGAGAAGCGCGCTTCGCTGAAGTCGAGCTCGGCCGCGCCGAAGACGTTGAGCATGCGGATCTCTCGCGCGACCGTCCACGGCCCGCGGCGATTCGTCGCGGAGAAGATGTGGACCATCTGCTCGGTGTCGTGCCCGCTCTCTCGACGGGGCGCGTAGCGTTCGAAACGTTCCCGGCGCTCGTTCGTCCGGGCCGCCGTCGCGGTCGCGGCGGGCTTTTCCGTGCCGCCGTTCTCGGGCGGCGGCGGGGCGAGATCGAGATCGCGCGTCAGCGTCACGAGGACCTCGTGCGACGTCGCGTCGAGCGCTTCGTCCAGGCGCCGCTCGAAGGCCTCGAGCGAGAGGTTGCCATGGGCGTAATTGAGCACGAGCTGATCGATCGTGTCCTGCCGCAACGCATCGAGCGGCCTGTCTTCGGCGGCGACGGGCATGGCGTGTTCCTGTAATGCGAGCCTGAACAAGCATAGCGACAAACTCGCGCAAAACGCCAACTAGTCGTGCATTGGACCAGAGCGCGGGCGCCGATCGAGTCCGGCCGGAGAGGCTCATTCTTTAGCCTGATCAACGAGTTGCCTTGCGCGGCTCGGCTTGGCATGGAAGCTGCTAAAGACCCGCTACAGGGGTGCACGGGGAAAATCTCATGAATGATAGGTCTTCGCTGCTCGGTCAGCTGCGTATCGATCGCGACGAGACGCCGGCACCCGCGCACCGTTCGCGCGCAGCATGGCTCGTCGCGGCCGTCGTCGTGCTCGCCGCCGGCGGGGCCGCGGGCTGGCTCGGGTTCTCGCGTCCATGGGACCGTATCGCGGTCGGTGTCGCCATGGCGGAGCCGGCGCCGGCCGATGCGCCCGTGCAGCGCGGTTCCGTGCTCGACGCTTCGGGCTACGTCGTGGCCCGCCGTCAGGCGACCGTGTCCTCGAAGGTCACCGGTCGAGTGGTCGAGGTCTCGATCGAGGAGGGGCAGCGCGTCGAGGCCGGACAGGTCATCGCACGGCTCGACGACACGAATGCGCGCGCGGCCGTCGCGCTTGCGCAGGCGCGCAGGGCCGAAGCCAAGGCCAGCCTCGACGCCGCCCTCGTCGCACTCAGGAACGCGCGGCCGACGTTTGCACGCGACGAGCGCCAGTACGAGCTCAAGGTCATCAGCGCGGAAAGCTTCGACACGGCCAAGGCCGCGTTCGACGCGGCACGCAGCAGCGCCGACGTCGCGGCGCAGGGGCTCGGCGTCGCCGACGCGGATCTCGAGGTCGCGAAGCGCAACCTCGACGACACGGTCGTGCGCGCGCTTTTCGCGGGAGTCGTGACCGTCAAGGCCGCCCAGGAAGGCGAGATGGTTTCGCCCGTCTCGGCCGGCGGCGGCTTCACGCGCACGGGGATCGGCACGATCGTGGACATGAGCTCGCTCGAGGTGCAGGTAGACGTGAGCGAAAGCTTCATCCACCGCGTGCGGGCCGGCCAGCCCGTGAGGATCCAGCTCAACGCCTATCCCGACTGGACCATCCCGGGCCACGTCATCGCCGTGATCCCGACGGCCGACCGCGCGAAGGCGACGGTTCCCGTCCGCATCGCGTTCGAGCGCAAGGACGCGCGGATCCTGCCGGAGATGGGCGCGCGCGTGTCGTTCCTGACGGATGCCGAGGACAGCTCCAACGCGGCGCCTGCGCGTGCGGCCGTCGTCGTGCCCGCCGCGGCCGTGCAGTCGGAGGGCGAGACGGGCGTCGTCTACGTGATCCGCGACGACAAGGTCGAGCGGCGCGCCGTGCGCCTCGGCGCACGCACCGACTCGGGCCAGCTCGTGCTGGCGGGTCTCACCTCCGGCACGCGCCTCGCGGTCGGCCACCTTTCCGAGCTCGCGGACGGCGTCCGCATTCGCATCGAGGAGTAAAGACATGTCAGCCATCGTCTCCATGAAGAACGTCGTCAAGGCCTATGTGCGCGGCAAGCAGCGCGTCGAGGTGCTGCACGGCCTCGACCTCGAGGTCGAGGCGGGCGAGTTCCTCGCGCTCATGGGGCCCTCGGGCTCCGGCAAGACGACGCTGTTGAACCTGATCGGCGGCCTCGACCGCGCCGACAAGGGCGAAGTCGTCGTCGCGGGCGAGCGGCTCGACAAGCTCTCGGCCGGCGCGCTGACGCGCTGGCGCGCGCGCAACGTCGGGTTCGTGTTTCAGTTCTACAACCTGCTGCCCGTGCTCACGGCCGAGCGCAACGTCGAGGTCCCGCTGCTGCTCACGAATCTCGGCGGCAAGGAGCGCCGCAAGCGCGTGCGTGCCGCGCTCGAGCTCGTCGGGCTCTCCGATCGCGGCGGCCACAAGCCGGCCGAGCTCTCGGGCGGCCAGCAGCAGAGGGTCGCCATCGCCCGCGCGATCGTCTCCGACCCGCGGCTCCTCGTCTGCGACGAGCCGACCGGTGACCTCGACCGCGACACCTCCGAATCGGTTCTCGAGCTGCTGCAGCTCCTGAATCGCGAGCACGGCAAGACGCTCGTCATGGTCACGCACGACCCGCGCGCGGCCGAGTTCGCCTCGCGCGAGCTGCACGTGGACAAGGGGCGCCTCGAGGATGCGATCAGGAGCGCCGCATGAAATATCTGCCGCTGATCTGGGCCGGGCTCTGGCGCAAGCGGACCCGCACCGTGCTGACGCTGTTTTCCGTGGCCGTGGCCTTTCTGCTGTTCGGGATTCTGCATGCCGTCACGGCCTCGTTCTCCGATGCGATCGGCAAGCTCAGCGACAAGCGGCTGCGCACGATGAGCAGCGCGAGCCTGCTCGAGCCGATTCCGCTCGCGGATCTGCCCGAGATCGAGCAGGTCGGCGGCGTCAAGACCGTGGCCTACTACAGCATCTTCCCGGTCTATTACCGCGACCCGAAAAACTCGCTCAACGCGGGCGCGATCAGCACGAAGCGCTTCTTCGAGGCTTTCCCGCAGATCATCGTCCCGCCGGACCAGCGCAAGGCCATGCTGAATACGCGCACGGGGGCGCTCGTCGGCGAGGACCTCGCGAAGAAGTACGGCTGGCACGTCGGCGACCGTGTGCCGCTGAGCTCCCCCGTCATCGGGCGCAAGGACGGCGCGCGCGACTGGACGTTCGACGTAGTCGGCATCTACAAGGTGCCGAAAGACCAGGGCACGGCCAACGAGTTCTGGATCGACTACGACTACTTCGACCAGGAACGCACGACGGCCAACGGGACCGTGAACTTCTACTTCGAGTTCATCGACGACCCGAGCCGCGCGGCGGAAATCGCCGCGCGCATCGACTCGCTGTTCGCGAACTCGCCGAGTCCGACTCAGACCCAAAGCGAAAAGGATTTCGTGCGCGCGCAGCTCGATCGCGTCGGCAACATCCAGTACTTCGTCAACGCCATCATCGGCGCCGTGCTGTTCACTCTGCTGTTCCTGACGGGCAACACGATGATGCAGTCGGTCCGCGAGCGCATCCCGGAGCTCGCCGTGCTCAAGACCTACGGCTTCGGCGACGGCACGGTCATCGCGCTCGTCTGCGCCGAGGCGCTCCTGCTCTGCGGCGCCGCCGCGGGGCTCGGGCTCGCCGGGGCCGCGGCCGTGTTTCCGAAGGTTTTCGCCGCCATCGGCGCGCCGGGTCTGCCGCTGCCGTGGGGTGTCGTGGCGGCCGGGCTCGGAATCGCCGCGCTGCTGGCGTTCGTGAGCGCGGCGCCGCCGGCATGGCGCATTCACCGGCTCAAGATGGTAGACGCATTGGCGGGCCGCTGAGCGGCGCAACGCGGACGAGGGACGCAAGATGAGCACGTTGAGACAGATTTACGCGGTGACGATCATGAACTTCAAGGGCTTGCCGCAACGCTTCGGAAGCTCGCTCGTCGTCGTCATCGGCATCGCCGGCGTCGTCGGCGTTCTGACCTCGGTGCTCGCGATGACCCGCGGCCTCACGGATTCGCTGATCTCGGCGGGCCAGCCGGACCGGGCCATCGTGCTGCGCAGCGGCACGACGAACGAAGGCGCGAGCTCGATTCAAAGTCAGGACGTGCAGACGATCGCCGACGCGCCCGGCGTCGCGAAGGCGCCCGACGGCAAGGCCGCCGCCTCGGCCGAGCTCTTCTCGCCCGTGAACCTCGAGCGCAAACGCGACGGCTCGCGCGCGGCCGTCTCCGTGCGCGGCGTTTCGGCCGAAGGCCTCGCGATTCGCCCGGAGATCAAGCTCACGAGCGGGCGGCTCTTCCGCCCGGGCCTGCGCGAGCTCATCGCCGGGCGCGGCGCCGCGACCGAGTTCCGGGGCTTGGAGCTCGGCAACCGCATCATGCTGCGCAACAGCGTCTGGACCGTCGTCGGCACGTTCGAGTCCGGCGGCACGGCCGAGGAGGCGACGCTGATCACGGACGCCGCGACACTGCAATCGGCCTACGGCCGCACGGTCTACAACAGCGTGCGCGTGCGGCTCGCGTCGCCCCAGGCGTTCGACGCGTTTCGCGACGCGCTGACGACGAACCCGAGCCTCTCGGTCGCAGTCATGCGCGAGCCCGAATACTTCGAGCAGGTCTCCTCGTCGCTGCGGCCGCTGTTCTTCGTCATCACCGACGTCGTCGGCGGCATCATGGCCGTCGGCGCGCTGTTCGCGGCGCTGAACACGCTCTACTCCGCCGTCAGCACGCGCGGCGTCGAAATCGCGACGCTGCGCGCCATGGGTTTCGGAGCCGGGGGCGTGGTCGCCTCGGTGCTCGGCGAGGCGCTGCTGCTCGCCGTGCTCGGCGCGCTGGTCGGCGCCGCGACGGCTGCAGCGCTGTTCAACGGCAACACGATCAGTCTCGGGGGGACGGCCGGGACCCTCGTGACGAACATGCACGTGACCGCGTCGATTGTCGGCGCGGGCATCGTCTGGGCATGCGGGGTCGGTTTTCTCGGCGGCCTGTTACCTGCGATCCGTGCCGCGCGTCTCCCCGTCGCGACGGCTCTGCGGGCGGTCTGAATACCCCTCGGCACCGCTCGCCGCAGGATTTGCTCGGGGCGTCGGGCCGGCCGACCCCGCGCCTCGCCCCGGGCGCCTCTTTCCCTCCCGCGGGGAATCGCCCTACACTGATCGCAGCCCGATGGACGATTCGCCCCTGATTTTTCCCTGCGATCTGCCCGTCAAGGTGTTCGGCAGGAACGACGCGGCTTTCCGCAGGGCAGCGCTCGCGATCGTGCGCCGCCACTTCGAAGCCTTCGACGAGGAGGGTCTGCGCGAGCGCACGAGCCGCGCCGACCGCTACCTGAGCCTCACGGTCACGGTGCGGGCCGAGAGCCGCGAGCAGATCGACGCGCTGTATCGCGAGCTGACCGCCAGCGAAGCGATCCTCATGGTCTTGTGAGCGTCGCGGTTCGAGACCTCGGCCGCCGGCCGCTCGAGGAGGTCTGGGCGGACATGCGCCGCTTTACCGAGGCGCGGGATGCGGCGACGCAGGACGAAATCTGGTTCGTCGAGCATCCGCCCGTGTTCACACTCGGCCTCAACGCGGACCGCGCGCACGTGCTGGCGCCGGGCGGCATCCCCGTCGTGCAGATCGATCGCGGCGGGCAGGTGACCTATCACGGCCCCGGCCAGCTCGTCGTCTACGTGCTGTTCGACGTGAGGCGCCTCGGTTTCGGCGTGCGCGAGCTCGTGACGGGGCTCGAGCAGGCCGTCATCGAGACGGTCGCGGAGTATGGCGTCGAGGCCTACGGCCGCCGGGATGCGCCCGGGGTCTACGTGGGCGGCCGCAAGCTCGCGGCGCTGGGCCTCAGGATCCGCCGCAACGGCTCCTATCACGGCCTCGCGATCAACGTGAACATGGATCTCGCGCCGTTCCGAGCCATCAATCCCTGCGGCTACGCGGGGCTCGAGGTCACGCAGCTCGCGGATCTTTGCGCCGTAGACGATCCCGCCGTGCTTCGGCGCGATATCGAGCCGCGGCTCGTCGAGCGTTTCGGTGCGGGCCGGGCTCCGCTCAGGCGCGGCTCAGGCTCATGAGGAAGTTGCCGTACGTGAACGCGAAGCCGACGACGAGCCAGACGAGCCAGACGATGCGCGTGAAGCCGGGCACCCAGCTCCGGCGCGCGAGCCAGTAGCCGGCCGCCGGGAGCGCGCAGATCGCGGTCGTGGCGGCGAGCAGCGTCAGCGTCTCGAGGATCACGCTTGCTGCGGGGACGTTGGTCAGCGCGCTGCCGCGCAGCACGCCGTTCACGAGCGCAAGCGCGATACTCGCTGCGACGAGCGCGAGCCATTGGGGCAGGCCGAGCCACGGCGCCTGCGGGGCCGACTGCGCCTTCGCGCCTTCCTTGGAAGCGACGTAGATCGAGCGCGCGTTCGCATAATGGCGCCGCGTGACGATCGACCTTACCCACAGCATCGCGAGCAGACCCGTAAGCACGAGCGCCGCGAGCCACGGTGCGAGGTGAACCTCGGCGCCCGCGAGCTCGGCTGCAGCGAGCGCCGCGATCGTGCCGAGAATCGAGGCCGCGCCGAGCGCGACGAGCCAGGGCTCCTGGCGATGGCCGATGCTGAGGTGCATGGCGAGCAGAATCGCGAGCTGCGGCAGAACCGCGTAAGGCAGCACGGGCGGGACGGGGGAGAGCTGGTTGTCGAGCACGGTCGCGGCGACGAGCGCCAGGAGCACGGCCGAAACGTAGAGCCCGTAATCGCGCGCCCCGCGGTTGGGGCTGATGACGAGCAGGCGCCGGGCGGCGACGAAGACCGCGAGCGCGACGAGGGCCGAGGTCAAGAACAGCAGATAGGCGCCGCCGAGATCGGCGAGCCCGAGACCGCGCGAAGCGAGCGATCCGGGCCATGCGGAACCTGCGGCCGCGATCGCGAGCGCTTCCACGGGCTACTTCTCGGCCACGTTTCCGTAGGCTTCGGGCGCCGCGGCTCCCTGCCCGGATTGACGTTCGAGGACTTCCCGCAGCTGCGCGTTCTCGCGCTGCAGGGCATCGAGGAGGCTTTGATTCTTCTCGGCCGCGCTCTTGAGGCGCAGCGTTTCGGTCTCGCTGCCGCGCAGCTTCGAGATCTTGCGCAGTTGCTCGTCGGCGTCCTTCTGCAGCGCCTCGATGATCGCGTTCTTGGCGTCGAGCTCGCGGCGCAGCTCTTCGGCTTCCCGGCCGAGCCGCTCGAGCTCGGTGCGCCGCGAGGCGTCGGCCTGCTTCATGGCGCGCGTCGTCTTGAGATCCTCCTCGAGCGACTGGATGACCTCGGCCTGCGAGCTCAGGCGCTGTTCGAGCTCCG
Source organism: uncultured Gammaproteobacteria bacterium (assembly GCA_963702105.1). Taxonomy (GTDB): domain Bacteria; phylum Pseudomonadota; class Gammaproteobacteria; order Steroidobacterales; family Rariloculaceae; genus ZC4RG20. The sequence continues at coordinate 4,155,838 of OY969712.1, read as the reverse complement.
CGACGTGCGCCTGCGCTTCGGCCGCCCGGGCCTGCGCCTCGGCCGCTTCGGCCTGCGCCTCGGCGGCCTGTGCCTGGGACTGCGACTGCGCCGCCTGCTCGGTCGCGCGCGCGTCCTCCTGCAGCCTCGCGATCGTCTCTTCGTGCTCGGAGATCCTGGCCTTGAGCCGGTCCATGCGCGCGAGGAGCTGATGCTGCTTGGCCTCGGCCGCGGCCTTGTGCTTGCGCAGGCCGTCGAGGCCCGCCTTGAGCGCGACGTTGGCCTTGGACTTTGCGCGGATTTTTTCGATGAGCTTGCCGACGAGCAGCTTGCGTCGGCGCACGAGGCGTTCGTAGTGCTGGGCCTTGCCGAGGCGCCACTTCGTGTCCTCGTAGCGTTCCTCGGCTTCCTCGAGCCGGTCTTCGAGCGTGCGAATGAGCTCGCGGCGCTCGTTGGCGACCTCGGTCAGGTTCGTCGCGCACTCGCGTTCCTCGCGCAGCTCCGCCTCGAGCGCGTCGATCTGCTCGCGCGCCTCGAGGAGCTCGGCCTGCGCCGCGGCCGCGTCATCCTGCCTTGCGGCCGCCGCCGTGATCTCCTCCGACTTGCGGGTCAGCTCCGCCCGGGTCTTCTCGAGCTCGGCCGAGATCTCTGCGAGACGGTTGTCGCGTTCGCGGACGACGTCCTCGGACCGGCTCAGCGCCGCGCGCAGCTCCTCGAGCTCGCCCTGCGCCGCGCGCAGCGCCTCGAGCTCGGACTGCGCCGGCGGCCCGCCGGCGGGGCGTTCGACCTCGAGGCGCGCGACCTCGCGCTTGGCCGCGGCGAGCTCTCGGCGCAGCTGTGCGAGACGGCTGCGGTAGCTCTGCGTCGCGCGGTCGAAGTCTCCGGCCTTCCCGCGCCAGTAATTGATTTCCTGCTTCGTGAGCTTGTCGGGACCGGACTCCGCGACATGAAGTTTCTTCTCGAGCTGCTCGATGCGTGCCCGCTCGCCGGCCACGACTTCCTCGAGATGGCCGGCGTCGCGCTCGAGCCGGTCGCGCTCGGCCTGGACGCGGCGAAGCTCGAGCGTCAGCGCGTCTACCCGTTGCTCGAGGCCGGTCTCCGGCGCCTCGCGGCGATCGAGGCGTTCGCTGAGCTCGGCCACGCGCGCCTCCGAGTCGTGGAGCGCCTCCTGCAATAGCGTGAAGGCCTTCTCGGCCAGTTCGCGCGGTTCAGGCATCGGCTGTCAACTGTAACTTCGCATGGGAGTGAATCGAAGCGTATCGGCTTTGAATGGGCGGGACGCGGTATTCAGTCACGTTTTGACATAAAGATTCGTGGCATACTCGCCGTCTCATCCCGGGGGGCCCAAAGGATTGGCAGCGTTTCGGAACGTTGCGGAAGCCGTTCTGGCAGGCGATGACGGTCTCGTCGCGAGACTCGCGGCAGGCCTCCTGAAGCCGCAACGCAACAACTTCGTCGAGCGGCCCTGGGGCGGCATGCGGCTGCGCGAGCTCAAGGGCCTGTGCCCGCTGCCCGAGCAGCCGCGGCTCACGGGCTGCGGCCTCGGCGAGAGCTTCGAGATCGCCGCCTGCGACGAGGACGAGGAAGCCCGCGCCCACCCGAGCCGGCTGCGCTTCGAGGACGGTTCGGAGCTGCCGTTGCCCGCGTTGCTGGCTCGTCACGCCGCCGCGCTGCTCGGGCCGGCTTGGGTGCGCCGTCACGGCGGAACCTTCCCGCTCCTGCCGAAGCTGCTCGACGTGAAGGAGCTGCTTTCGGTGCAGGGTCATCCGGCCGGTCACACCGAGGTCTACGTCGTCATCGACGCCGAGCCCGGCGCGACGATCCGACTCGGCTTCAATCGCGACCTGAACGCCGCCGAGCTCGCGGCCGAGCTCGAGGACGGCCGCGGGCGCCAGCGCCGGCTGCTCGAGCTGCTCGCGGGCATCGAGCCGCAGGCGCTGCAATCGCTCCTGCAGCCCTGGTTCGCGGACCGCCGCGCCGGCCTCGGCGCCGTGCCCGACCTCTTGCGCGCCCGCTGCCGGAACGGCGCCGCGGGCGAGGTCGAGGCGCTGCTCGAGCAGCTCAAGGCGCTCTATTGGCACGTGCTCGACAGCATGAACGCGCTGCCGGTGGCAGGCGGGGACGTCATCTACAACTCGAACCCGCCGCGCATCGCGGCCGGCCGGCTGCCCTCGGCCGAAGTCCACGCGCTGGGCAATCCCGAGGGCCGCGAAATCCTCGCCCTCGAGATCCGCCGTCCCGGTCCGACGTTTCGCGCCTGGGACAACGTGCGTTTCCCGGTCCGTCCCGTCAACGTCGCCGCGGCCGTCGCCGCGCTGAATCTGCGGCGTACGGAGCCGGCCGAGTTCCGCGTCGAGCCCGTCGCGGCGCCCGGGCGGGCCGGCGTGTTCCGCTCGGTCGGCACGCCTTGGTTCGCGCTCGAGCACCTGCGCCCCGGGGCGAGGCCGGTCGAGGTGGCGCACGAGGCGCCGCACTGCCTGCACGTGCTTTGCGGCCGCGTCGAGCTCGAGACCGCGGCCGGATCGCCGCTCGGTCCCCTCGAATGCGGTGAGAGCGCGATCGTACCGATCGGCGTCGGCGCCTACCGCATGGCTCGGGCCGGCGCGGACGATGTCGAGGTCGTCAAGGTCGGCTTGCCGGCCGCGGACGACGACGGGCGCGCCCGCGGAGACCGACCTTGAGCGCGCAGACGCGCGCCGAGGAATACGAGCGCCAGCCCCGCCCCGGCCCGCCCGCGCGGCTCGTCGTGGATCTCGACGCGCTCGCACGCAACTACACCAAGCTGCGCGCGCTCGCGGCGCCCGCCGATTGTGCGGCCGTCGTCAAGGCCGACGCCTACGGCCTCGGCATCGCGCCCGTCGCGCGCCGTCTCGCGCGCGAGGGCTGCCGGCGGTATTTCGTCGCGACCGCGGACGAGGGCCACGCGCTGCGCGCGCTGCTGCCCGGCGTGCTGATCTACGTGCTCGGGGGCGCGCCCGAGGGCGGCGAGCGTGGGTTCGCCGAGGCGGGCCTCACTCCCGTCCTGAACTCGCTGCGCAACGTCGAGCGCTGGGCGCGCGCGGGCCGCGCGGCGGCCGCGCTGCACATCGACACGGGCATGGCGCGGCTCGGGCTCGAGCCCGCCGAGATCGCCGAGCTCGTGCGCCGCCCGGCCGTGCTCGCGTCGCTCGAGCTCGATCTCGTCATGACCCATCTCGCCTGCGCGGACGAGCCCGAGCACGCGCTGAATCGCCGCCAGCTCGAAGACTTCGAGGCGCTGCGCCGCGGGCTGCCGGCCGCTCCGGTCTCGATCGCCAACACCGCCGGCATTTTCCTCGGCGCGCCTTATCGCGGCGACGTAGTGCGCCCGGGCATCGGTCTTTACGGCGGCAATCCGTTCGCCGCGGGGCCGAGCCCGGTCGAGCCCGTGGTCACGCTCGAGGGCCGCGTGCTCCAGCTGCGCGACGTCGCGGCCGGCGGCACGGTGGGTTACGGCGCAACCTACTGCGCCGCAGCGCCCGCGCGGCTCGCCGTGCTCGGCGTCGGCTATGCCGACGGCTATCCGCGCCGCCTCGGCAACTGCTGCCATGCGGCTTTTCGCGGCTTGCGGCTGCCGATCGTCGGGCGTGTATCGATGGACATGCTCTGCGTGGACGTGTCGGCGCTCGCCGCCGGAGACCTCGGCGTCGGCGACTACGTCGAGCTCATCGGCCCGACCGTGAGCCTCGACGAGGTTGCCGCGGCCGCGGGGACGATCGGCTACGAGATCCTGACGGGGCTCGGCGCCCGGCTCGAGCGCCGCTACTCCGGGCTCGAACCGCAGCAATTCGGCTGAGCCGCCGCAGTCTTTCCGCACGAGTCTTTTCCACGGAAGTCTTTGGGGTACTAAGGTACGAGCATGAGCTTCGTGAGCATGACGAGCGTCGACGGCGTCATCACGCGCACCGAGGAGGCGAAAGTCTCCGTCCTCGATCGCGGCTTCCTCTATGGCGACTCCGTCTACGAGGTGTTCAGGACCTACGCGGGCGTGCCGCTGTTTTTCGACGAGCATTGGGCGAGGTTCGAGAATTCCGCCGCGCTGATCCGCCTGCGCTTGAATCTCGACGCGGACGGTCTGCGCGGGCGCATCCGCGAGACGATCGCCGCGACGAATGCGGCCGGGGCCAAAACGGACGTCTACGTGCGCTATATCGTCACGCGCGGCGGTGGTCCCATCGATCTCGCGCCTTCGGCCGAGCTCGTGCCGAGCTGCGTCGTCATCGTCAAGGAAGTGCCGAAGTGGCGCGAGGAGCTTTATCGAACCGGCGTCACGGCCGCGGTGCCCGAGACGCGGCGCAACCCCGGCAACGCGCTCGATCCGAACATCAAGGGCGGCAACTACCTGAACAACGTGCTCGGCCTCATGGAGGCACGGGCGGCCGGCGCCGAGGAGTGCATCATGCTCAACGAGGCCGGTTTCGTGGCCGAGGCCTCGAACAGCAATGTCTTCTTCGTGCTCGACGGCCGGCTCGTGACGCCGTCGCAGACGGCCAGCAACCTGCGCGGCCTCACTAAGGCAGCCGTCCACGAGGCCTGCGGGCGGCACGGCCTCGCGACGGCCGAGACCGAGATCGCCGCCGCGGATCTGCCGCGCGCGAGCGAATGCTTCCTGACGAGCGCGACGCGCGAGGTCATGCCCGTGCGGAGCCTGCGTCAGCGCGACGGCACGGTTCTAGAGTTTCCTGCGGGCGGCGGGGAAATCACGCGCCGGGTCATGGCCTATTACCGGGAATACGTGCAGGACTACGTGCGCGCGCACGCCTCCGAGTCGCTGCTGTGAGGTCTCGGCCCGAATGCGCGCCCGGCCGCGCTCGGCCGGCGCCGGGGCCGGCCTAGGTGTGGTCGTAGGGATCGATGCCTTTGCGCAGGCCGGTCCTTATCCCCGTCTCTTCGGCGATCGTGAGCTCCTGGCAGTCGAGCGCCTTGAGCATGTCGAGCGTCGGGTCGTCTTGCCGGCGTCGGCGCTCTTCGACGCGCCACTCCCACACGGGATCGCCTTTGGCGTCGTAGCGAATCGTGCCGAGACCGTTCTCGCGGACCGACTTCACGGCGGTGCCCGCGGCGTCCGGCCCCGCCGTAGGCTGCGGCGACGCCGGCTTGGAACTGGGCTTGGGCTTGCGGCGCTCGCGCGCTTTGCCGCCCTCCGTGGCGCCGCCGAGCCCGGACGGCCGGCGAAAAATTCCCGTTTCTTCGCTGTCCGACATTTTTCCCTGTCTAATTCTTGTCTGCGGTCCGCGCAGGCGAGATCGTAGCACTCGCACCGCATGATGCAAGTCGAAGGCCACGATCGCTTTTGCAGTTATGTCAGATACTTAGGCTTGCCGCCGCGGCGCGGCTGTAAGGATTTCCGACGTGCGCGCGGGGCGGGTCCCACGGCGCGCAATGGCACGTGGGTTGCAGAGGCGCCTCTCATGAATACCAGAGCTTTCCTTCTCGCGTGCTCGCTGACGCTCGCAGGGGTCGGAGAATCGGCCCCCGGCCCTGCGCGCGCCGCGCCGTCGAGCCCGCCCGACAAGGCGCTCGCCGCCTATGTCGCCGCCCCCGATCCGAGCTGTGCATGGCAGATCCACGCGCGCTATACGGTGCCGGGCGCCGAGATCGTCGAGCTGCACCTGCATTCGCAGACTTGGCAGCACATCCTCTGGAAGCACCAGCTTTATCTCATCAAGCCCGATGGCGTGGACGCGGACATGCACGAGGCGCTCTTCATCGTCGCAGGCGGACGCTGGCGCGAGAGCTACGATACTTCGAAGGCGCCCGAGTTGCCGGCCGAGTCCGCCGTCTTCATCGAGCTCGCGAAGCGCCTCGGCACCGTCGTGGCCGTGCTCGGTCAGGTTCCGTTCCAGCCCATGTTCGGGCTGCACGAGGACGATCTCATCGCGTACAGTTTCGTGCAGTACCAAAAGACCGGCGACGCCGACTGGCCGCTGCTGTTGCCCATGGTCAAGGCGACCGTCAAGGGCATGGACGCCGTGCAGGCTTTCGCCTCGAAGACCTGGCAACTCTCGCTGCAGCGCTTCACGGTGCTCGGCGGTTCGAAGCGCGGCTGGACGACGTGGCTCACGGGAGCCGTAGACGTCCGGGCGAAGGCGCTGATCCCGATCGTCATCGACGTCCTGAACTTCGAGGCTCAGCTGCCGCATCAGAAGGCCTTCTGGGGGCAGCCGTCGGCCTCGCTCGCGCCGTACACCGAGCGCAACCTGCTCGACGTGCTGAGCTCGCCGCAGGGCGCGGCCCTGCGCCGCATCGTGGACCCTTACAGCTACCGCAAACGCTTCACGCAGCCGAAGCTCATCGTCATCGGCACCAACGATGCGTACTTTCCCATAGACGCCTTGAACCTCTACTGGAACGGCCTGCCGGCTCCGAAATATGTGCTCTACGTGCCGAACAACGGCCACAACGTCAAGGACTTTACGCGCCTGATACCGGCGGTCGTGGCCGTCAATCGCGCGGCCGAGGGCGGCAAGCCGCTGCCCGACATGCATTGGCAGTACGAGACCGCAGGCGGCGCGCTTCATCTGTGCCTGCGCTCCGAGCCGGCACCGACACGCGTTTCGCTCTGGAGCGCGACCGCGGCCAAGAGCGACTTCCGCGACGCGCACTTCTCGTCGCGCCCCGTGAGCGCCGAGGAGAAGACCTACGTCGCGACGGTCGCGCCGCCGGAAGCGGGCTACGAAGCCGTTTTCGCCGAGGCCGCGTTCGGCGAGGGCTCGGCCGAGTACACGCTCTCGACCAACGTGCGAGTCATCGACACTTCCGGGCGGCCGCCGGCCTTTTCGGCGGCCGTGGACGGCACGCCCGGCGTCTGCCCGCACTGAGCCGGGGCCCGGCCGCTCCCGCGGCGCCGGCGCGGGCGCAGGCGCCGCCGAAGGACCGGCCTCGGGACGCGGCGCCCGCCCGGTCCGCCGGCGCGCGTGGCCCGCGGGGCGCGCCCGCCACCCGTGGACTGCCTCCGAGGGCCGCGAAGGGCGTAGAATCGGACCGATACAAGAACGACTGTCCCAAGTCGGGGAGGGGAGAATGATTCGAGGGGCGTTTCTGGCCGGCGTCTTAGGGCTGGCCTGCGTGGGATTCTCGGGCGGCGCGTTCGCGCATCACTCGGTCGCGGCCGAGTTCGACACGTCCAAGCACGGCGAGCTCGAGGGCGTCATCACGCACGTCTGGTTCGCGAATCCGCACGTACGGTATCAGCTCACGGTCACGAAGCCGGACGGCACGAAGGAGCTCTGGGAGCTGCAGGGCGGCAACGTCACGACGCTGCGCAAGGCGAACTGGAACGAGGACTCGCTGAAGCTCGGCGAGCACGTCACGGCCTATGGCGACTTCGGCCGCAACGGCGCGAAGAAGCTGCGCATCGCGAAGATTAAGACCGCGGACGGCCGGATCCTGCCGCCGCAGACCGGCGCCAAGCGCAACCTCAACGCCGTCAATGCCGAAGCGGACAAGCACTACGGCTATGCCGTCGCGCATAAGCCCTATCCCGTGGACATCACGGGGCCTTGGCGCAACGACTACAAGTGGCACGTCACGGTCAAGGATCTCGAGCCGACGCCCGTTCCGTTCACGCCCGAGGCGCGCAAGGTCTACGAGGCGACGAAGCCCTGGCACGATTACTCGCTGCGCTGCGTCGCGCCCGGCCTGCCGCGGATTTTCGGCGCCCCGTACAACATGGATATCATCGACGCGGGCAACTTCTATCTCATGCTCTTCATCGAGCACAACACGCCGCGGCGCATCTGGATGGACGGCCGCACGCCGCCGGCGGAGACGCCGTCCACGCCCATGGGCTATTCGGTCGGCCATTGGGAGGGGAACGAGCTCGTCGTCGAGACGACCCATCTCGCCGCCGGGTGGATAGACGGCTCCGGTTATCCCATGTCGGATAAGGCGCGCATCGTCGAGCGCTACACGCCGAGCAAGGACGGGCTCACGATGGCCCGCACCATGACGATCTACGATCCGACGAACTACACGGAGCCCGTCGTCCGGCACCGCAACTCCGCACGCGACGATCACGTCGATCTCACGGAGCAGGCGCCCTGCGACCCCGACAGCTACTACCGCGATCTCGAGTCGAGCGGGCGGCTCGACGCTCACTTCAATCGCTGAGCTTCGGGTCGATCGCCGAGATTCGGGTTTCGGCGGCGGAGCAGAAAGGCCGGAGGCAGCGGTCAAGGGGAGCGACCGCTGCCTCCATAGCCCCGGGGCGACCGTGGCGGGGGAGGGGGATTTACGCCGCGGCCGGCACTCGCCGGAGCCACTCGCCTAAGGCATCGCCCGATTGCCGACACGCCGCGGCCGGCGTCGCCCTCCACGAAGCCGAGGCTGGAGGGCCGCACCCGTCGCGTTATGGGCATCGCGCGTTTGAAATCGCCGGCACTTTAACCGGCGAACGTGACGAATTGGTTGCGCGGCCGTGAGATCGGAGGTCGCGGGGCAGGAAAAAAGTGGTACGATGCGCACCCCTTCGGGGGGCGGCGGCGCCCGAGCGCGGATCGTGCCGGGATGTCGGCGCCCGCGGATCTCGGGTTGGATGTTAGAATGGCCGTTCGCCACGGCCGGCAGGCGGCTCGATCGTCCGTCCGCCTGTGCAGGTAGTTTTTGGTAGTTTTTACGCGCCCGTAGCTCAGCTGGATAGAGCATCGGCCTACGAAGCCGGGGGTCGGGAGTTCGAATCTCTCCGGGCGCGCCAACTTGCTTTTGGGGCTTTTGAGATCGGCCAACACCTTGAAGGGTAAGGCGAGACTTGGAGTTCTAAATCCCTCGTTTCGGACGTAGGTGAGCCGGTCGCCGAATGCGAGTTTCAGCACGGCTTTCTTGTGCTCCAAGTAGTCTGAAGCCCAGAGATTGCAAGGATTCGCCAGGAAATCGAGCGAAGTTCTAAGTGTTTCGTCGAAGCTTCGCAGCGGACGGCCGCAATTGGCGATCTTCTCGCTGATCTCGATCTTCCGCTCTTCGAGCCGGCGGATGCGGTTCTCGTAGGCCGTGATGACCGACGGCAGCTCCGCCTGCGCGATTCGGTCGAGGAAGCGCTCGATGTCGCGCTCGACCTTCGCGAGTTCGGCTTTGAGGCTGCTTCTTCTCGCCTCTGCCGCCGTCAGCCGGTGGTTCCAGAGATCCTCGAACATCGCCGTTGCCGCCGAAAACAGCTCGGGCGCCGGCCGCAGCTCATGGAGCAACGCTTCGAACTCGTCCTCGATGGCGGCTCGACGGATCGACTTGCCGTAGCTCTCGCACGCCTTCCTGGGGCAGAGATAGTACGGATAGCGTGAGTACTTGCCCTTGGTCCAGCAGGCCGTGAGCGGTGTGCCGCAGTGACCGCAGGCGACTGAGCCTCGCAACGGGAAATCCGCGCTCAGGTCCTTGCGCGCCGGTGTCTTCGCATTGCCAGCCAGGCGGTCTTGTATGGCCCTGAAGGTCTCGAAGCTGATCAGCGGCTCATGATGGCCCTTACGCAGCGTCACGCCCCAATCCGACGCTTCAACGTAGCCGGCGTAGACCGGCCGCTTCAGCAGATTGGTCACGCGCTGTGCGCGCAGCTCGCCGCGTCTATCTCGGGGATATTCCGGATGAGACGCCAGGAACCGCCTCACTTCCGCCTGTAGCTCGTAACGTCCAGAGGCGTAGCCTTGGAGGGCTTCCTGGATGATAGACGCCAGCGGCTCGTCGCGCACCAGCATCCGACCGTGACCCTCCAATTTCTCATAGCGGTAGCCGACCGGTGCCGCGAACACGTAGTAGCCGCGTTCGAGCCGGGCCTTCATCTTCTGCAAGGTCTGACGCCGGTTCTGCAGGCGCTCGAGCTGTCCCTGCGCGGCAATGACGGTCTCGACGAATTGCCCTTCGGGCGTGTCCTCGAACTTGAAGTTCAGGCATTCAACGGAGGCACCGTATGCCGCCAGCTCCTGCCGCAGCTTCAGGTGGAAGATCGTGTCCCGGGCAAAGCGCTTCAGGTCGTCAAAGATGACGACGTAGCCGTCGTGTGACTGGACCTCCATGAACCGAAGCACCGCGACCATGCCGGGGCGCTGCATGAAGTCGCCGCCGCCGGAGACATCATCGTGAAAGACGGCCTTGACGTCATAGCCGCGGGAAGCGGCGTAGTCCCGGCACCGATGTTCCTGGCTCTGCAGCCCGTCGCCGTCGTGTCTTTGCTTCTTGTCGGAAACGCGGCAGTAAATGATGGCCCTTTGGTTAGCCGTACGCGTCATGACAGAACTCCTCCACAGCAGTGTGAACGCAGGTTGCCCGGCTATTGGGCGGATGGGGATCTCTGCGCAGCGGCGTCCGTTTCGGCAGGGCCGTCCTGGTGCTGCGGTCGTGCGAGAAGGACTGAATCTACCCCAAACGCCTGATCGACGAAAGCCGAGAGGATCGATCGCATCGTTTCGAGCAGTTCGGCCGCTTGAGCGTCCGACAGGTCGAGGCCGTTGAGGTGTTCCCGATAGCGCTGGATCTTGCGAAGCTGCGCTCCTGGAGACGAGAATTCTCCGACGGGTGCGACGGTTTCGGTGTCTGGCGGCGGCGATGCAGGCAAGGTCCACGACTCGTGCTGAATATCGTGACCTTCGGTACCGAGCGCCGCCTCTGCCATCGAGAAACGGATCCTCACAGCAACCGCTTTGATCGCCATGCAGCAAGCGGCTCCTTGCAGGAGACACGATGGCACCAGAAGCGCGCACCGAGGGAGAGCCGTTTGCCTTTTCGGGTAGGGCCATTCCCCTTGACGCCCCCTTACCCTTGTTTCTCCGCCATTTGGCCCTTGCTAGGGCCTACCCTCCGAGCGTTCTGTGGATCGGCAGCGATAGTGACGCGACGGCTAAAGAGTAGTCATTCAACGACTCGAAAGGGTGCCTGACGGGACGGATATTCACGCCGCGTTCTGCGCGAATCATCGGAACCGCGATCGACCCATACCTGCCCTTTCAAGAAGTAAAAGGTGGAGGCGGCGGTTCTTCACTTAGCGCATTATGTAGAGGATTTCCCGGCTCCTACCCGCTCGCATACCCATCACAGGCGCCTGTTGCACCTCGGGCCGGCATTGCCGATCCAGTGGCTGTGAAATCCGTCTTCTGCGATCTCAAGCCCGGGCACAAACCAGTGCGCGTTCGAGTCGTCATGGACGCACGCTCCAAGCCGTTGCGCAAGGCTCCGGATTATCGCGGTCATCTCGCCGTCGCGCTCGAAGTACTCCGGCCGGCCATCCAGCGTCAGTCTGTCCCCGTGCCATCGAATATCGGCGCTCAATCCGCCCGACGTTGTTGCCTTTATCGCTTCCGCGTCCATCCAAACGAGACGGTGGTCTGCGCCAATCGCTGCATCGAGGTCGGGCTTGGTAATTGCTGGTTCGCGTTCAATTTGCACGCGAAAGGGCTCGAATCCTGAAATCTCCAGATCGCCGCCAGCTGCAGTCACCTCAACGAGACCGCTTGGAACCACATGCGCACGTGGGTTACAGATCGGGAGCCAACGATTGGGGACTGTAAGAACAGCGAATTTTGCCTTCACGGTCTTACCCTTGTTCTCGAAGTCAACGGTTGCCCACAAGCTTATGTCGGTCGTGCTAGCGCCTATCGAAAGCTCGGCGAACTTTTTTCGTTTCTTGTAGCTGCAACCCTGCAGCAGAGACATGATCGAAACCAGAAGACGCTCAATTGCCTGCAGCTCCAGCGGGGCGAGGCCACAGTTGCCGAGCGCCCTATTGAGGTCGTGGGCAAAATCACTTACCGGGAACACGTCGCCGGATCTTAGTACCCCGCTCGCGCGACCCAATTCTTCGAGCACCTTTTTGTTCTCGAAAATTCGGCGAAAGAATTGTCCTCTATTGCGCTCGCTGTGCGCGATGTGGTGAGACAACTCTTTCAGAGGGCCGTCGCCGATGTTCTCACGGAGGATCATGAGCAACGCAGATGCGTCCGATTCGCTGAATTTGCCCAATTCGACCGCAGCTCTCAGATGAACAAGCCGCTGGCGTTCTTTTGGCGTCACCGAGGGCTCCCTCAAGTAGTCCCGGATTGGAATATGTTCGGGGCGCGGAGCCGATACCTCAAGTCGCAACCCGACCTCTCCAATTGATAGCTGCGACGGCCATCGCATCCATCCGTTTCCAGCCCGCTACGGGGAGCCAGGTCAGACCCACATCCATTCCGACACCGTCCCTGCGGCTTTATTGACACCGAATGCGGTTACGCTCTAAAAGCGCGGCGATGGCATCGGCGACAGCCGGGCCGAACTCCCGGCGTTCACACTGCGCAAGGATGTCGCGGTATTCCATTCGAACTACGTGGTTCCGTCCTGCTCTTCGAATTCGTCGTCGATGGTTTCTTCATCGTCATCGAAATAGACGTTGTGCGCACCGATGACTGCCATCATCTGGAGGCGTTCCGACTTATCTGGCACATTCTCATAAAGGCTTTCCAGCTCGTCCACGACCTGGGCCTTTGCGCTATCGGACTGGAAGCAATCTAAGTATTCATCGGCCAGCGCCGGATCGAAATCGAGCGGCTGGATGCTCCGAAGAAATCTTAGGTATCCGGAAGTCTCCTTGGTATTCATGAAGAATATGAGCAGCTCCTTCCACAAGATGTCCTCTGCCGGTATGTCGGCCTTTCCGAGAAATACGGTTTCAGCCCTCGATCCGCTTCGTAGCTCGTAAGTGTAGAGGTTCAATTCTCCAGCACGCTCTCGTACAACCTCAAAGAGCTCGCTCGATATCTTGGTCACGATCTGCCGAAGGAATTTCTTGTACCGCACATCATTCTCGTGCCCGAAAATCGAATCGCGGTCTCCGAACTCGACTTTCAGGTGCTTTTCGAGGAAGTCGAAAAGCTCGTTCTTCTCCTTTTCGAGAGAAACCACCGATCGGAGCGAGAAGCGGTCGTACCGGAGCGTCTTATAGAACTTTGTGAGAAGATTTAGAAAGTCGGTATGAGGCCCCGAGAGATTGAGATTGACGCGCTTCTTGATTCTGCCGAAAAGCTCCACATGGCTGTGCGTGATCAAGGATTCCTCGAAGGCCCTCTGGTCGACCATGTCCTCGTGCTCCAGCAGCACGATTGTGATCTTCATCAGACGTTCGAGACCGATGGAGAGATAATAGAAGACCTCGAAGATCTCGTCCGTGTGATCGAGCTTGGGAAGCTCGTGGAAGCACCGAAGTCCATTGTATATGAATGCGCCCGAAACGCTCAGTTCTTCGCCAAGCTTGAAGTTCTTCCAGAAGTCCGTCGGTTTCATACGTGTCCGCCGCCTGCCGTAGGGCGTTTAGAACGCGCTGTAACCGAACGCGCGTTTCGAACGTTTCGCGTCGCGGCCGATCATACCGCAATCGCTCCTGTGAACGACTGGAGCCGAACCAATTCTCCCCGGCTAACGGTGGGCCGTCTGTACGACACAGTGCGGGCAAGAGCCGTCGTACGGCTAACTCTCCACGTCGCCTGTCTTCGCTAGCAAGTCGTACATTTCGGTTGAGTGAGCCCGGCGCGAACAGCGATGATGGCACGAGCGCGTACCAACGCGCGAGCAGCCGCGATCTGACCCTCCGCCTTGTCTGGCCTCGCTCCGCGTTCTCTGCACTTCGTTTCAAGATCTGCGCCATTTCGAACCAGCATCTCGACGGTCGAAGACAACCCGCTGTAGGCTGTCCGGTGCAGAGCGATTACAATTGACTCGACTAATGTCCTCAATGATTTGCACGCAGTCCAGCAGTTCGCCTCTTGCGACATTCCTGTTGCGGTCCGCTTCAGAAGTGCCTTGTCGATCAGCACACACGCGTATCGCCGTTTAGCGCCCGAGGTACACGTTCAAGATCGAGGTTCGCTCGTGACCGAGCTCGCGGCTGATCGTTCTGCGCGCCATCGTGTCCTGGGCACGCTGCGACGGCGTCAGCGATTTCACCGACGGGCCGCCGGCGGCGGGCGGCTTCCAGCCGGTCAAGGCTTCATAGCGCATCTGTGCGTAGCGATGTCGCAGCCCGTGCACGCGGCTCAAGCCCGCCGTCTTGCACTGCCCGTCGTAGGTTCGACGCTGCTGAATGAAGTTCTTGTGCGGCGGGATCAGTGATCCCGCTCCGGCGAGCTCGTGCACGGCATCGAGCACGGCCCGCTGCTCGGGCGTGGTGATCGGGACCGTTCGAGGCCGGCCGCCCTTGGCCCACGAGTCCTTGAGCATGATGCAGTCGCCCCGGTCGGCGTAGCGGGGCCGAAACTTGATGCATTCCTCGCGTCGCAAGCCGAATGCCTGCTGCAGCGAGAGACTCATGCGCACGTGCGGGTCGCGGATGCGATCCAGCCCGTCCCCCAGCTCCCGGGCCTTGTTCTCGGCGCTCACGAAACGCCGCTGCGGGATGCCAAGCCGGGCATTGTCGGCCGGAATCACACCGGCCTTGCCGACCTTCTCGGCCCACCAGCGCAGATGCGCCAACCGGTTCTTGAGCGTGCCCGCCGATAGTCCGTCCGCCTGCCAGCGCTTGAGCAGCACGTCGATGTGCTTTTCCTTCAGCGACGTTGCGCGCATCTGCCGGAATCCGGCCGCGCGCAACTGACGGGCGGCAAGGGTCAGAATGCCTTGCCGATCCGCCTGTGTTGCGTGGCTCCCGTCGCGATTGCGCCGGCAGAGCTGGCGCAGGCTGTAGGTCAGATCGTCCATTTCAGGTCATCCATCCAGGTTCTATCTCTTTCTCTGAGTGCCAGTTCGGTCAGTGTTAATGCCAACTCGCCGAGGCGAGATTCCCGAAGGACAAGGGCCAGGTGCAGAGAATCACCTATTGCCTCTCATGAGGCGCCCGCCGTACTCCCTGTGGGGAGATCGGGACGGGGAGATTGCGAGAGAGAAGCGAGCTGATAGCGGTGATGAATACCTCCTGTGGGTTGGTGGAAAAGGGAGCGCTCATCGTGCCGCCGGCGGCGGCCAGTCTGAGCGCTGTGAAAATCCTTCAGAACAGGTAGGCAGATGGGTACTGCCGGGAGAAGTCGGGTTCCACCCCGAGGGGATCGAGGCGACGCGCGTGACGGAACCGAGGCGCGTCTGGCGGTTCCTCCCCGTCGGGGGTGAGCGCCTGCAGGAACCTGCGCTCCTGGGCAGCCGGTTGGGTCCGGCGTCGGCGAAGGGGCGACTTCGCGCGATCTGGCGCTGATACCCTGCGCCAGCGGTCCGGTGTTCAGGCCCGCCGGCAGGCTCGTTGCGATGACAGCATGACGGAGCATCGTCACGGCCGCACCACTCAATATGGAGCTGCGCCAACCCACATTCCTGCGGCAGTGCGCGGGCCGTCACTGCGGAGCGCAGTGACGGCCCGCTGTTGATTGGCGCCGATACTGATGACGATCACGAATCAGCGGCATTCGTCGAGATTGAGGCCTGCCGGATCGCCCCGGCTTGCGTCTACGCTCACGCCGTCGAGGCAGTGCAGGGACGCCGCACGGCATGGTCGCGCCGGACCGCGATATTGCGCAAGCCGCGGGTTTCATCGCGCCGCCGGGGTATTCGCGGCATCGGCCGGAAACGACGCTGCTTTATCAGCTCGTGGCCGAGCACTATCCCCGGTTCAGGGATCGGCGGGCGGCCGAGGCGCGGGCGCTGCCACGGTATGTGAAAGACGAGTTCGAAGCGTATCTCAAGTGCGGCTTGCTCGAGCACGGATTTCTTCGGGTCAAACGCGAATCGTGTCAGGCGGAGAAGCTGGTCGCGTTCAGCTGCAAGCGCCGCGGCTTCTGCCCGAGCTGCGGCGCCCGGCGGATGCCCGAGACAGCGGCCTTACTCGTAGACGACGTTCCTGCCTCGGCAGCCGGTCCGCCAGTGGGTGCTGTCGCTGCCGTTTGCGCTGCGATATCTGCTGGCGACACGGCCTGAGGTTGTCACGCAGGTGCTCGGCATCGTCTATCGCGCGATCTCGGGCCATCTGATCCGCAAAGCCGGCTTGCCGCGCGCGAGTGGGGTGACCGGTGCCGTGACACTGATCCAGCGATTCGGCAGTGCGCTCAATCTCAACGTGCACTTTCATATCCTCGTGCTCGACGGGGCCTATCGCCGGGAAGGCGGGGGCCGCCTGAGGTTCGTGTCCGTCCCTGCGCCAGGCCCGGCGGAGCTCCAGGGACCTGGTGCAGCGGATCGCGGAACGGATCGGCCGCTCGCTCGAGCGCTCGGGGCTGATCACGCGCGACATCGAGAACGCGTATCTCGGGGCGCTTATCCGAACAGCAGCGCATAGCTTTACGGCTATGTGCCGCCGTCATAACGGACCTCCAAAGGCCAACCGACCGGCGAACAATCGCAACCGTGCCACACCGAAACGGCGATCACGAATGATGTCTTCGGCAGGAAATGGGCTGCCATTCGACATGGACCACACATGACGCCAGTTTTTATGCTATTTATACGACCTTGATTGCGTATTTTGCGTATCGTTTCTCGTTGCTTGTCAGCTGGTGGCACCTCTTTCGCATGCCACGCCAGAACGATTTACTCGGGGCAGACAACGTCTACACACTTAAGCTACTGTATTTACGCGTGTTCTATGTAGCTTCTTCGCATCCCGCGATACAATCAAATCGCAAACCGTTCCACACCGAAACGGCGATCACGAATGATGTCTTCGGCAGGAGCCGGCTCGTTATGAGCCATACCGCGTAGCAATCGAATATAGTTATTATGGTTATTATTCTTCTCTCTTATTTCGTGCGGTCAGTCTCTATTTGTATATAATACTCAGCCACACGATTACATTTTTACTATTATTATCAAGTTGTTATATTCAACTGAGTCTTTATTTAAGAGATATACGGAACCGAATATAGATCTGCTTAACAAGAATACAAAGATCCAGGCAAGCCAGGTTGGATTTCCAACCGCCCTTGGTGTCTAATTGCTCCATCGGGAAACCGGCCGAAAAGGTGCGAGCGATGGAACAAGACAAGGAGCTAGCTGCTATGCAATCTGTTCTTGGTATTCTTTCTGATCTTCCTGATGAAGGCTCTCAAGAAAGAGTGGTCGCCTACGTTTCGGCGCGGCTCAATCTGCGCTTCTCACAACGACCAGCGGCGGCAGCCCCATCCGAGACTGATTCAGGTCATTCTAACGGAGACGCGGCGTCGAAAGGGAGTTTCGATACGTTCGCGGATCTGTTCAACGCCGTGTCGCCGGCGACCAATGCAGACAAAGCGTTAGTCGCGGGCTACTGGCTCCAGGTTCTTGAGGGGAATGAACAGTTCGCGTCTCAAGCAGTCAACAAGTTGCTTCAAAACTTAGGGCACTCGCTGGCTAACGTTACTGATGCATTCAACCAATTGGGGGCAAAGAAGCCGCGCCTAGCGATTCAGACCCGCAAATCGGGCAAGTCGCAGCAGGCACGCAAGCAGTACAAGCTGACGCAGGCTGGCATAGATGCCGTGACAGGCAGGCTGCAGGGTGCGTAGGCAATGGACCGCGACCGTCTCGTTTCGGCGTTGGCTACTGGGATACCCCAGCAGCTCGCAGAAGATCTAGTCGATTCCTTCCTAGAGATTCGGCACGACACGGCAAGTCATACGGTGGGCGGTACCGCGCCCGGCAAATTTGTCGAATCGGTCGTTCAGGTGCTACAGCACCTAGCCACAGGGATGTACGATGCAACACCAAACGTTGAGCGGTTTTTGAAGGACCGCGCCGAGCAACATACTACGCTCGACGATGGTCTCAGGATCTGTGCCGCTCGACTGAACAGAGCGACATACGCTCTCCGTAACAAGCGGAACATCGCCCATAAGGGCTCCGTCGATCCCAATATCTACGATCTGCGCCTTATCCATTCTGCCTGTCAGTGGACCGTGTCGGAATTGCTGCGACTGACTCAGGGCCTCACGATGACGGAAGCGGGCGCATTGATCGAGCTAGTCCACGCTCCTGTGGGAACGCTCGTCGAGGAGATCGACGGCCGCAGATTGGTCCACGGTTCGTTTTCGATTCGGGATGAGCTTCTCATATTTCTTCATAGTCACTATCCCAATGCGATCGAGACGACTGAGATCGCTACCAATCTAGATCGACGAAAGCCGCAGTCGATACGCGCTCGGCTCGCCGAACTGAGTAAGGAGAAGCTGATCCAGGCCACTTCAAATGGCTATCGGCTTACTTCCCCTGGATTCAACGCCGCCCTGACAGCCATAAGGAATTCGGGAAATTGAGCCATGTCGTATATCGATCAGGTGCAGCTGTATACGGACGGTGGGAGCAAGGGCAATCCAGGAGCGGGCTCTATAGGAATCGTATTGTGCACGTCAGACAACAAGCTGCTGCATGAATTCTCGGTCTGTATAGGAGAATGTACCAACAACGTCGCCGAGTACTCCGCGATCATCAAGGGGCTTGAACTCGCCGCCGGTTACACTCGACGTGATGTGACATGCTTTTCCGACAGTGAGTTGGTCGTGAAGCAAATCAACGGGGACTATCGCATCAAGAAGTCGCATTTGCTGAGACTATTCCTTGAAGTGCGGCACAGAGTCGACCTATTCCGCTCCGTGACCTTTCAGCATGTGAGTCGGAAGAACCAACGTATTCAGCGAGCTGACGTGCTGTTGAGCGAGGCTTTCAATGGCAAGTGCACGGACCGGGCTGCATAGATAGTGTGGAGCCGCCACGGGAGTTTCGGAATGAACAATAGGTTTGCTTTGATCGTATGAGGGTTGGCACATGAGCACATCTACGCTGACCAGTCTGGCAATCCTAAAGGTCAACTGGGACCATCTCGGCACCGACTACGTCGAGAACTTCGTGCCGTTCGTGGTCGAATCCGCTCGTGAGTCACACGAGGAAGTCATCTCCTTGCCGGATATGCAGAAGACTCTTGCGGAGAGCTTCGGTCTCACGCTTCCTCAAAACGCCATCCGGATGATAATTTCACGCGCCACAAAGCGTGGCTATTTTCGTCGTGAATCAGGCGTCATCTATAAGAACAAAGAAAAATGCGACGAGCTCGATTTCCGCATAGCAAGGGATGCCGTCGATGCGACTTATGACCGGGTGGTCTCTGCGGTCCAAGCGTATGCAGAATCGTTTCACAAAAAGAGTTGGTCGCCAGAAGAAGCGGATCGTGCATTAACAGACTTTCTTGCAGACAGTAGCTTGTCGCTGCTGTTCGATGCAGCAGAAGGGCGGCGCGATACACCAGAATCTGAGGGAGCGCAGTTCATAGTCGCCTCGTTCGTCCAGCACGCCGAAACGTCCGATCAGTCGCTGATGGACGATCTAGTTATGCTCGCTCGCGGCAATCTTCTTGTGAATGCCATGTATCTTCCAGAGCAAGGCAAGATCAGTAAGCGCTTCAAGCGTACGAATGTGTACTTCGACACGTCCTTCATCATGTACGCAACTGGCTTTGCGGGACCAGATCGCGCAGCTCCCTGCCTTGAGCTACTTGATCTATTGCGCGAATACGGTGCAGAGCTTCGTTGTCTGGCTGCCACACGTAATGAATTACAGGGAGTCCTTGACGCTTGTGCCGCGCGATTGCGTGAAGGTCGAACACGTGACGCATACGGCCCCACTATTGAGTACTTCGTCGAAACTGGGAAGTCGTCATCGGATTTAGAACTGATGTCGGCGCGGCTGCCGGGAAAGCTACGCGCCATGGGCATCAAAGTCGTTGATCCACCGAGTTATGACGACTCCGATTTCCAGATCGACGAGAAGGGATTCGACGAAGTCCTTGAGCAAAACATTAACTACGGGAACCCCAACGCTCGCATTCACGATGTTGACTGCATTTCCGCAATGGCGCGCTTGCGTCGTGGCCGGGAATCTCGTGATGCCGAGGAATGTGTCGCTCTCTTCGTAACAACCAATACGGCACTAGCAAGATCAGCTAGAGAGTTCTTTCAGGCTGATGCTGCGCCAGGATCGATTGCGCTCGCCGTGACTGACTATGCCCTCGCAAACCTCTTGTGGTTGAAAAACCCGACCGCCGCGCCAGAATTGCCGCGAAAGATATTGCTCGCTGACTCCTACGCCGCGATGCAACCTCCGCCGATGCTATGGAAGAAGTACCTGACGGAAATCGCTCGGCTCGAGGATGGCGGTGGGGTTTCCGCTGACGAATACATGCTTCTGAGGCATTCGCTGTCCGCGAAAGCGGCTCTCATGGACCTCACTGATGGCCGACAAGATGCATTCACAGAGGGTACTGTCAAAGACATCCTGGACGTAGCCAAGGAAAATGTGAGGGCTGATCTTCGGAGAGACTTAGAGAGTCAGCGCCAACGGAGGCTAGAGGCAGAGGAAAGGTTACAGGAAGCGCGGCACCTCGCCACGGCGCAAAAAGTGCGCCTTCGAGGGATCGCCACGCGTATAGGGCGAGCGATTCGCCACCTACTGTTTGGTCTGGCATTCGTGCTTCTGGTGATCGGGCTAGTAGTGACATTTCCCACAGAATTGCCGGCGCTCCCAGGGCGGTACATCCAGCCAGGCATTCTCGTGCTTGTCGCGTTGCTGACGATTGGAAATTTAGTCTGGGGAGCAACTCTGCGGCAGGTTCTGGACTGGATCGAAAATCAGATTTCCTTGGGGATCGAAAGGGCGCTATTCGCCGTGGCGGGTATTCCCCAGGAACGGTCACAGGCGCAGTCGGAGACCGAGTAGCACAGCTGGTTGCGGTTCGCGATAACCGACTCGGTCCGGCTTCAACCCGGTACGACGGACGCTGCCCCTGACATAAGGTGCCTTGTATGCACTATCCGCGCTTGCTCGAGGAACGTATTCCAGCCGGCGAGTGCATCTAATAGAGAGTTCGAACTTTGTCCTCCCGGGCGCGCCAATTCCATTGAAGTCCAACCCGGTCCACGAACGTATTCAGCCCCACAAGGAAGACAAGGGAACCGCGGCCAACCTGTCGCCGAAGGGGACGAGATCGGTACTGTCATAGAGCACGACGCCGTAGGCGAACTTGGTCTTGCATGTTTCGGCCAGAGTGCGCAGGCCGGAGAAGTCGCTGGATTTCACCGTCGCCGACGCCCTGACTTCTATGCCCACGATCATGCCGTCATCGCGCTCGAGCACGATGTCGACCTCATGCATCTGCTGGTCGCGGAAGTGGTACGGCGTCAACCGCAAGTCCGATGCCGTCATGAGCTTCATGACCTCGGATAAGACAAAGCTTTCGAGAAGCTTGCCCAATACGTCACGATCGCCCTTCACGCGCTCGAAGCTCAATCCGCGCGCCGTTGCCAGCAGGCCGGAATCGAGGAAATGTAGCTTCGGCGTCTTAGCGATCCGTTTCAGTCTATTCGTATACCAGGGTTGCAAGGTCGAGACGAGTAAGACCTGCTCCAGAAGCGCAACGTAGCGCTGTGCGGTCTTGTGGCTGACATCGATGCTGCCGCCGAACTGTGAATAGTTGATCAGGCGCCCGGAGTGCTCTGCCAGGAAACGGACGAATTTCGGTAGCTCGGTCAGCTTTTCGATGTCTGCGATGTCTCTGAGATCGCGAGTCAAGACCGACGTCAGATACGATCGTGCCCAATCTTGCCTTCGGCGCTCGCTCTCGCGGTCGAGCGCTTCGGGGAAGCCGCCGAGCAGGACGAGCCGCACGAGCTCATCGCCGACGATCGCCTTCCTGTCGCCTTGCAGCCTTTCGGCGAACGGGCGATCCAGAAAGGTTGGCGCCTTGCCAGCTACTTCGGCCCGAGCCAGGGGCAACAATCGCAGAGTTTCCATGCGGCCGGCCAGGCTGTCGGCGACCCGCGGCAAGGTGAGCACATTGGCAGAGCCGGTCAGCAGGAAGCGGCCGGGGCGATAGTCCTCGTCCACCGACCGTTTGATCGCCAGCAGCAGGTCGGGCGCGCGCTGGATTTCGTCGATAGTGGCCCGGTCCAGACCACGGATGAAACCGGCTGGATCGGACAGTGCGGCGTCGAGGACTGTCTGATCATCGAGAGTGATATAGGTGCGGCCCGCGTCGTCCATCTTTCGGACAAGCGTGGTCTTGCCAGCCCGGCGCGGGCCGACGATCAGGACGACCGGAGTGTCTGCAAGGGCTTCCTCCGCCGGATGCTCCACGAAGCGCTCGTACATGCCGTGCCGATTCCATGATGATTGGGACTGGTTGGCATGACAATTGGAAATAACAGACTTGTGAATTGGGAGTCTTCGGGCTGCGATCCAGAACTGGGTTGCCAGGAAAGCTAACCCCGAAGTCAAGCCTGGAACTGATATCCGGTCGTAGCCGATGGGGACAGGCAGCCGCTCCACGTCAGCAGGGTTTCGAGTAAGGAGTTCGAACTTTGTCCTTCTAGGCGCGCCATCCCTCCTTCGATATCTACTTCGGTGGGCCTAGCTGGGCCGCCGCGACCGCGGATGCGCCCGCGACCGCGCTCGCGCCCGCGACTGCGCTCGTGCCCGCGACTGCGCTCGTGCCCGCGACGCCGGCTTGCGCCATCCATTTGCGCACGCGGCGGGCGTCGGCTTCGCGCGTGTACTTGCCGAAGGAATTCAGCAGGACCATGACGACGGCCCGCCCATCGATAACCGCCTGCATCACGAGGCAACGGCCCGCCTCCGCGATGTAGCCCGTCTTCTGGACGACGATGTCCCAGTCGGGCTTCGCGACCAGCGTATTCGTGTTCCGGTACTCGAGCAGCTGCCGGCCGACCTTCACGGCGTGAAGGTGATCCGTGGAGTCTCTCCGGATGACGGGCTGAGCGGCCGCCGCGGCGACGAGCCGGGCGAGGTCCCTGGGGCTCGAGACGTTCGCGCTCGAGAGCCCCGCAGGATCGACGAAATGCGTACTGGTCATGCCGAGGGCTCGGGCCTTGGCATTCATGGCGCGCACGAAAGCGGGCAAGCCGCCCGGATAGCTGCGGCCGAGCGCAAGCGCCGCCCGGTTTTCCGAGGACATGAGCGCCACGTGGAGCAGCTGACCGCGCGTGAGTCTCGCGCCGACGGGTAGGCGGGAGTAGACGCCGCGGCTGTGCGCGCGGTCCTCGGCCGTGATCTGGAGCGGTTCGTCGAGCGGCAAGCCGGCGTCGGTGACGACGAGAGCCGTCATGAGCTTGGTGATCGAAGCGATGGGCCGGGGCTCATCCGGCTTCCGGGCGTAGAGCACCTTTGCGTGCGTGACGTTCGAGCACGAGCGCCGAGCTCGAGCGCAGCCCGGGATCACGTTCGGAGGCCGAGCGCGCATGGCGGGACGCCGAGAGCGCGTGGTGCGTGGCCGCGGACCCATGATGCGAGTCCGTGGCCCCGGCGTGCCTGGGCGAAGGGCGAGAAGCCGGCGGCGCTTCGGGGGTTGCCGCGGCGGCGGCCGCGGCGGCGCGATCGGCCGAATCGGCTGCCCGACCGGCGGCCGCGGCGGCTTGCGGAGCCGCGGCCGCGACCGCGTGCATTGCGACCAGTGCGGCCAACCTCCGCATCGGACTCATCGCGCCTCCCCAACGCGAGACGCGCAGGAGTCTAGCACGCCCTTCTGCGGCACGCGCCTGCCGGCGGTATAATTCCGGGCCAAATCCATTGGACGAGGGAATTGCCATGAGCATGCCGGAACGCGCCGTTACGGGCGATACCGAGATCCAGGAACTGGTTGCCAAGGCCCGCGCCGCGCAGACCGTCTTCGAGACGTTCTCCCAGGAACAGGTGGACGCGATCGTCCGCGACATCGGCAAGTACGTCTACGACAACGCCGAGAAGCTCGCGCGCATGGCCGTCGACGAGACGGGCATCGGCGACTACGACGACAAGGTCCTGAAGAACAAGGGCAAGGCGCGCGTCATCTGGAACAACCTCAAGGACAAGAAGTCGCGCGGCGTCATCGGCGAGGAGGCCGACACCAACCTCGTGCTCGTCGCCAAGCCCATGGGCGTCGTCGGCGCCGTGACCCCCGTAACCAACCCGATCGTGACGCCGATGTGCAACGGCATGTTCGCGCTCAAGGCCGGCAACGCCGTGATCTTCGCGCCGCATCCGAAGGCGCAGAAGTGCACCGAGTATCTGACCGACGCGTTCATGAAGATCGTCAAGGCGCACGGCGGGCCCGAAGATCTGATCCAGGTCGTGCGTAACGGCTCGGTCGAGAAGACGCAGGAGCTCATGCGCTCGGTCGACGTTGTCGTCGCGACGGGCGGCGGCGCCATGGTCAAGTCGGCGTACTCCTCCGGCAAGCCCTCCTTCGGCGTCGGCGCGGGCAACGTGCCGGTCATCATCGACCGCGACGCCGACCTCAAGGATGCGGTCGGCAAGATCATCGCGGGCGCCGCCTTCGACAACGGCATCATTTGCTCGCACGAGCAATTCGTGCTGACGCCGGAGGAGCACTTCGAGCAGACCGTCAAGCTCTTCACGGATTCCGGCAAGGTCTGGTACACGACCGACGAGACGCAGATCCAGAAGCTGCGCGACGTCGTGTTTCCCGAAGGCCGTCTGAACAAGCACGTCGTCGGCCGGCCCGCGCACGAGGTCGCGGCCATGGCCGGCATCGAGATCCCGACGGCCGTGCGGCTGATTCTCCTGCCCGCCCGCGGCGCGGGCGAGGCGGACGTGCTGGCGAAGGAAAAGCTTTGTCCGGTCGTCGCGATCCTGCCTTACAAGACGTTCGACGAGGCCGTCGAGAAGGCCAAGGCCAATCTCCTGCTCGAAGGCGCGGGCCACTCGGCTGCGCTGCACTCTCATAACGACGCACACATCCGCACGGCCGGCGTCGCGCTGCCGGTCAGCCGCCTCGTCGTGAACCAGCCGAGCTCGCTCACGGCGGGCGGCTCCCTGACGAACGGCTTCGCGCCGACGACGACGCTCGGCTGCGGCTCGTGGGGCGGGAACTCGATCTCGGAGAACCTGGACTACAAGCACCTCATGAACGTGTCGCGGATCGGCAAGGTCATCGAGCACAAGAAGGTGCCGACGGACGAGGAGATCTGGGCGTAGGGCTCGCGCTCCGAGCGAGCGGGGCGCGTAAGTCTGGGGCGGCGTTTGCGATCGCAAACCCCGCCCCAGACCCTGCTCGCCGGGCAGTCCTCCGAAGACGCTCCAGGGGAGTGGCCGCAATCGCGAATCATCGCGGCAGAGTTCACGTAGCGATCGGACGCAAGGGGCAGTTCGTTCGGTAACGGTTGCCGAGAGCAGCGGTTATGCCGCCAGGGTCACATGGTCACATGCCGCGATAACCGATCGGCAGGGTCCTTAGGAGGCGCGCACGGACCCTCCAGGGAAGGATTCACGGCGTTCCCGACAACGCCCGGCTGCGCGAACCTCCGCCCACGCACCGAACGAGCGTCTTAAGAGCGCCTGATGACCCTAGCCTAGTGCAACCCGTCGTCCCTAATGCAACCCGTCGTCGACCTCGACGTGCTCGGCTTCGAGCGTCATCCCTGCCGCCTTGGCCTCCTCGAGCAGCAGCACGGCGAAGTCGCAGTCCGTATGCCCGGCCTGCACGGCACGATCGACGGCATCCCGGGCCGTCTGCGTCACGGGCAGCGGCACGCCGAGCTCGGCCGCGGCCTCGAGGCCGAGGTCGAGATCCTTGCGCAGCAGCACGGGCGTGAACGTCGGCTTGAGGTCGAGGTTCACGAAGGCCGGCGTCTTGTAGCGCGTGAACATCGAGCCCATGACGCTCGAGTTCATGAACTGAAGGAACGCGTGGCGCGGAACGCCGCTTTTCTCGGCCAGCACCGTAATTTCGGCCATCGACTGCGCGACGACGCCGAGCATGAGGTTGTGGCAGATCTTGACCATGCGGGCGAGCTCGCCCTCGCCGACGTAGGTGGCGCCGGCGCCCAAGGCCGCGAGACACGGCTCGGCGAGGTCGAATGCGGCGCGCGGGCCCGAGGCGACGATCGTGAGCTTGCCCGCCGCGACGACCTTGGCGTTGCCGCTTACGGGGGCGGACAGCATCGCGGTGCCGCGGCGCTCGGCGGCCGCGCGCACGCGCGCCGAGGCCTCCTCGGAGACGGTCGAGCAGTCCACGAGCAGGCGCGGGGCGGCGCGGGCCGTCAGTAGTCCGCTGTCGCCGGTCGTCACGGCAACGAGGTCGGCGGAGGCGGAGACCGTGCTGAAGACGATGTCGCGATCGGCGAGCGCGGCCGGCGAATCGACGACGACGGCGCCGAGCTCGGCGAGCGGCTCGACCTTGCTGCGCGTGCGATTGTAGACGGCCAGTGAGGCCCCCGCTTCGAGCAGGCGCTTGGCCATGGAGAAACCCATGCGGCCGCCGGCGCCGATCCAGCCGAGCTCGAGGCCGAGCGCGGGGTGGCCTCCGCGCCGCGCGCCGGGGTCCGCGCCCGGCGCCGCGCCGGCCGGCCCTAGATCTCGATCGACCACTGATTGTGCTCGAGCAGTTTCCTGACGCGGTCGAGGAAGGCGGCCGAGTAGGCTCCGTCGATCGCGCGGTGGTCGAACGACTGAGCCAGGATGCCGATGGGCCGGATCGCGATGGCGTCGCCGTCGGGATGTTCGATGACGACGGGTTTCTTGCGCACGCCGTCGGTCGAGAGGATCGCGACCTGCGGCTGATTGATGATCGGCGCCGTGATCAACGTGCCGAATGTGCCGGAATTCGAAAGCGTGTACGTGCCGCCCGCGAGATCGTCGGGCTTGAGGCGTCCCTGCCGAGCGCGCGAGGCCAGGTTCTGGATCGCGTCGGCCAGCTGCGCGACCGACATTTGCTCGGCCGATTTGACGACGGGCGCGACGAGGCCGTCGGGCCCCAAGTCCACGGCGATCGCGAGGTTCACGTGCTCGTGCAGCACGAGCGAATCGCCTTCGATGCTCGCATTCGCGTGCGGAAACTCGCCGAGCGCTTCGCAGACGGCGTGGGCGATGAAGGGCAGGTACGTCAGCGAATAGCCGCGCCGGCCCTTCCAGGCTTCGCGCAGCGCCTTGCGCACGCGGTCGACGCCGCTGAAGTCGACCTCGACCGCCTGCAGCACGTGCGGGCTCGTCGCCTTCGAGCGCACCATGTGCTCGGCCGTGAGCTTACGGATGCGGTTGAACGGCACCGTCGCGCCCGGCACGGCGTCGCCTGCATCGGGCCGCGCGGAGCGCTCGGCCGGGCCCGTGCGAGCCTGCGCGCCGAGCGTGGCACGGCCGGGCGCCGGCGCCGGCGCGGGCTGCGGGGCGGGGCGGGCGGCCCCTTGACTCGGACCCGTCTCGAGGAAGCGCACGACGTCCCGGCGCGTGATCCGGCCGTTGCGCCCCGAGCCCTCGATCTCGCTGAGCTCGAGCTCGTGCTCGGCGGCGAGACGCCGCACGGCGGGCGAGAGGCGCATCCCCTCGCTGCGGGCGGCGCGCAGGCCGCCGTCGTGGCTGCGGCCGTTGCCGCCGTTCGGGCGGCTGGCCGCGGCGGTCGTGGCGGTCGCAGTCGTGGCGGCCGCGCGGTTCGTCTCCGTCGCGGGGCCGCTCGCGGCGCGGCCCTGGGGCGGGGCCGGCGCCGCGGCCTCGCCTTCGGCCTGCACGACGGCCAGCACGGTCCCGACCTCGACGGTCTGGCCGGCCTCGACGAGGATGCTCGTCAGCGTGCCCGCGCCGGGGGCCGGAATCTCCATCGAGACCTTGTCCGTCTCGACGTCCAGAATGATCTCGTCCGCTTCGACGCGATCGCCGACCTGCTTGTGCCAGGCGGAGACGGTGCCTTCCGTCACGGTCTCGCCGAGCTGCGGCATCAGTACATCCATCGCGGTCCTACCACTCCCAAAGTCGGTTGTTGTTATGGCGCTGAGAAAAAAAGGGGTCAGAGCCCTTTTTTCCCGCTGCTGTCGTTGCGCTAGATACACTCCGCGAAAAAAGGGCTCTGACCCCTTTTTTCGTCAATCGACGAGCTCGCGCACGCGCGCGACGATCTTGTCGGCATTCGGGAGCTGCGCGTCTTCGAGATTGTTCGCGGCCGCAAGGGGCACGTGCGGCGTCGTGATGCGCACGACGGGCCCGTCGAGGTCCCAGAACAGCTCGTCGGCGACGATCGACGCGATCTCTGCGCCCCAGCCGCAGAGCCGCGGGTTCTCCTCCACGGTCACGAGCCGCCCCGTCTTCGCGACCTCCTCGAGGATCGTTCGCGTATCGAGCGGCACGAGCGAGCGCACGTCGATGACGGTCGCCGAGATGCCGTGTTCCTTCTGCAGCGTTTCCGCGGCCTGCATGGCGCGCGGCACCATGAGCGCGAGCGCGACGATCGTCACGTCGTCGCCGCGGCGCAGCACGTTGGCCTTGCCGAGATCCACGACGTGCTCGCCCTCGGGCACCTCGCCCTTCGTTGCGTAGAGCGATTTCTGCTCGAAGAACAGCACGGGGTCCGGGTCCCGGATCGAGGCCGCGAGCAGGCCTTTGACGTCGCCCGGGTAAGCGGGCGCGACGACCTTGAGGCCCGGAATCGCCATGGCCCAGTTCTCGACGCTCTGCGAGTGCTGCGCGCCGAAGCGCGAGCCGCCGCCGTTGCCGGACCGGATCACGAGCGGCAGGTTGCATTGCCCGTCCGTCATGTAGCGCGTCTTGGCGATCTGGTTCGCGACGATGTCCCAGCACACGGCGAAGAAGTCCGAGAACATGATCTCGGCGATTGGACGCAGGCCCGTCATGGCCGCGCCCATGGTCGCGCCGAGAATGGCCTGCTCCGAGATCGGGGTATCGCGCACGCGATTCGGCCCGAACTCGTCGTAGAGCCCGACCGTGGCCTTGAACACGCCGCCGGCCTTGGCGACGTCCTCGCCCAGAAACACGACGTTGGGATCGCGGCGCATCTCCTGAGCGATGCCCGCCGCGACGGCCTCGCGATACGTCAATTGCGCCATGCGGCACCTCCGTCGGCCCAAACGTCGATGTCGGCGATGGAAACGTCCGGCGGCGGCGCGTTGCGCGCCTCCTCGGTCGCCTTGTCGATGGCGGCCAGCGATTCTTGCTCGAGCTTCTTCAGCGTGTCCTCGGAAATGCCGGCCTGGAGCAGCTTCGCGCGGTAGCGCGGGATCGGGTCCTTGCCGAGCCATTCCTTGACCTCTTCGTCCGGCCGGTACTTGCCGGGGTCGGCGCGCGAATGGCCGCCGTGGCGATAGGTCTCGGCCTCGATGAGGCTCGGGCCGCCGCCGCGGCGCGCCTGCTCGAGCGCCCGCATGGCCGTGCGGTAGACGACGTCCACGTCGTTGCCGTCGATGAGCACGGGCTCGAGGCCGTAGGCGCTCGCGCGGTCCGCGGCCGGGTGCTCGACGGCCGTCACGTCGTGGATCGACGTGTATTCCATGTAGAGGTTGTTCTCGCAGACGAACACGACGGGCAGCTTCCAGACGACCGCGAGGTTCAGCGCCTCGTGGAACGCGCCGATGTTCGTCGTGCCGTCGCCGAAGAAGCACACGGCGACCTGCTCGGTGCCGCGGTACTGCGCGGACCAGGCGGCGCCCGCCGCGATCGGCATGTGCGCGCCGATGATCGCGTACGAGCCCATGGCGCCGTGCTCGACGCTCGTGAGGTGCATCGAGCCGCCCTTGCCGCGCATGAGGCCCGACGAGTTGCCCATGAGCTCGCCGAGGATCTTCGTCATCGAGACGCCGCGCACGAGCGTGTGGTTGTGGCCGCGATAGGTGCAGAACGTGTAGTCGTCGGGCCGCATGGCGCCGCCGAAGCCGGAGGCGATGGCCTCCTGGCCGAGCGCGAGATGGCTCGTGCCCTTGATGAGGTTCTGCATGAACAGGTCGTACGCCCGCTTCTCGAGGTTGCGGCAGTCCAGCATCGTCTTGTAGAGCTTGAGCCGGACCTCGGTGCTCAGCGAGCGCTGCGGCTCCGCGTACGAAGCCGCCGCTTTGGTCGATTGTAGATCCACTTACGTCGTCGCCTTTGTTGTTGGTGTGGAACGCGGCGGAGCGGCTGACCGCGCCCGCGCCCTGCGGCGGCCGAGGCGGCCGCCCGGGAGCCGGGCGCGAGCCCTTGCGCCTTCAGTACTCGTTCGCGACCGGGAGTTCCTCGGCCGGGAACAGCGTGATGACGCGGCAGCCCTTGTCGGTCACGACGACCTCCTCCTCGATGCGGGCGGCCGAGAACCCGTCCTTGGCCGGGCAGTACGTCTCGAGCGCGAAGACCATGCCTTCCTTGATCTCCATGGGATTGTCGCTGACGAGGCGGCTGATGATGGGCCGCTCGTGCAGCGCGACGCCGAGGCCGTGGCCGAACTGCAGGCCGAAGCACTCCATCTCGTTGTTGAAGCCGAAGTCCTGCGCTTTCGGCCAGACCGAGGCGACCTGCGCCGTGCTGACGCCGGGCTTGATCATGTCGATCGAGGCGTCGATCCACTCGCGGGCGCGCTTGTAGGCGTCCTTCTGCATGTCGTTCGCACGGCCGACGTTGATCGTCCGGTAGTAGCAGGTGCGGTAGCCCATGTAGGCCTGGATGACGTCGAAGAAGGCCTGGTCGCCGGGACGCACCATGCGATCCGTGAAGTTGTGCGGGTGCGGGCTGCAGCGCTCCCCGGCCACGGCGTTGATGGCCTCGACGTCGTCGGCGCCCATCTCGAACAGCATCTTCGTCGCGCGCGCGACGATGTCGTTCTCGCGCACGCCCGGCTTCAGCTCCTCGTAAATCATGTGGTAGACGGCGTCCACCATCGAGGCCGCGACGTTGAGCAGCATGATCTCGTCCTGGCTCTTGATCTCGCGGGCGTCGAGCATGACCTGCTGCGCGTCGCGGACGTCGAGGCCGAGCTTCTGCAGCTCGAACAGCATGGGCGGCTCGACGAGATCTACGCCGAGCGGTTGGTCGGCGACGCCATTGGCCTCGAGCAGGGCCTTGATTTCCTTGGCGGCGTCGCGCATGAGGCCCGCCGAGGGCGGCACGGCGCCGCGCAGGCCCAGCATGCCGGCGTGGCAGTGGCTCTTGGGCAGCCAGGGCGCGTAGATGCGGTGATGGGCGGCCGCGGAGCCGAAGTCCCAGAGATGCGGTTCCGCGTCGCCGGCCAGCAGGGCGAAGCGGCACATCTTGTCGCGCGACCACTCGCCGATGTTCGTGCTCGAGATGTAGCGGATGTTGTTCGCGTCGAAGGTCAGCAGAGCGCCGAGATCGGAATTGTTCAGGGCCCGGCGCGTGCGGGCCAGGCGGTAGCGGTGCAGGCGCCGAAAGTCGATGCGCTCCTCGAAGTCGACGTTCATGACGCCCGGGGCGTAGATGGCGCGCGACCAGTCGTGACGCGGGTTGATGTCTTCTTCGCTGATGATCGTCGGTTCGGACAGCTTAGCGACCATTGATCTTTCTCCTGAGGAACGGTCTCGGGGATGACGCTGCCACGCGGCCGCCCGCGCTCGGGCCGCCGTGCAAGCGAAGCGGTCGATGCGGCCAAGTGTAGCGTACTGGGGGGGGATTCTCACGCCGGGGAAAGGCGCTTTCCATAAGGCCCTGCGGGCGCTGGGGCACGCGCGCCGGCCGCGTCCGCGCGGTGCGGCGTGGTGCGGTGTGGTGCGGCGCGGCCCGGCCGACCGGGCCGACGAGCGAGCCGACGACCGGGCGCCGCGCGTATCCGCCGCGTGGATGGCCGGCGCAGTTGCGCACGCGTGGCCGGCGCACTTGCGCCGAACCGGACGGTCTGGAACCGCGTTCGCCCGCCGCGGCGCGAACGCCGAGGATGCGCGGGAGCGCGGGGCCGCGGCGCCGTGCCGGCGCGCCGTCGCACCCGATGCGCGCAATCCGCCCGCCCTCGTGTTTTAATTGCGGCCGGAGACTGCGGCAGGAGCGCCGCGCGAGGGGATTTCGATCATGCAAAAGGCTGTTTTCGGTGCGTGCTTGCTGCTTTGGGCAGGCATGCCGCTCGCTTTCGGGGAATCCGGCGGCCGCGTCGTCGCGGGCGACCACGTCAAGACGAGTCAGGGCGATCTCGTCATCCATCCCATGAAGCATGCGACCTTCGCGTTGGCCTGGAACGGCCGCACGATCTTCGTCGATCCGGTCGCCGGGCTACAGATGCGTTACAACGAGTTGCCCATGGCCGATCTGATTCTCATCACGGGCACGGGCAAGGACCACCTGGACCTCGACGTCATCAAGAGCCTCGTCGGCAAGCACACTCGTATCGTCGCGCCGCTCGGCGTCGAGCGCGAGCTGCCGCAGGATCTGCAGGCCAAGACGACGGTGCTCGCGAGCGGCGAGTCGACCGAGGCTTTCGGTATCGCAGTCGATTCGGTGCCGGGGCAGGGCGCGGCGGCGGGCGGCGAGCAGCCGCGCGGCAACAGCTACGTGCTCGGCTTCGGCGGGAAAAAGCTCTACGTGAGCGGCGATCTCGCCGATCCGACCTCGCTCGAGCACCTGCAGGGCATCGACATCGCGTTCGTAGACTTCAACCGGCCGCCGGCGACGACGCCGGAATCCGTGGCCAAGGCGATCAAGGCGCTGCATCCGCAGATCGTCTATCCCTACGATTACGGCCGCGCCGATCCGGTCGCCTTCAGGGGCCTCATCGGCTGGGATTCACCCATCCAGGTACGGATTCGCGCCTGGTACTGAGCGAAATAAGGGGTCAGAGCCCTTTTTCGCTTCGGACGGCCGCCGGCGGCTGTAACCGACGCAGCGGGCGAAAAAGGGCTCTGACCCCTTTTTCTTCGCGGCCCGCGAGCGCGTCGGCAAAGCCGTGATTCACGTCCCGGTGGTTGGCCTCGTCGGCGCGCACGGCGAGCACCACATCGCGGAGGCGGGCGCCCTCGGGCAGGTGCCAGTACGCCCTCGCGATGGCGGGCGCCGGCACGTTCGCATGACGGCCGGCGTCGATCTCGGCCAGGTACTGGGTGTAGCTCACGATCGCTTCCTCCTCGAAGTAGCCGACGACGCGGTGCGCGGTTTTCGGCGAGATGAGGTACAGCAGGAAGAACGCATTGTAGAAGCCGCCCTGCACGAGCAGCACCACGGCGCGCTCGAAGGCGTTCGGCTTCGCGATCTCGATGAAGGTCATGAGGTGCATGCGCTCGTTCTCGGCCTCGTCGAGCAGCGTGTGGATCCAGCCGCGGTCGTCGCACATGCGGCGCAGGCACCGCAGGTGGTTCAGCGTCGCGCCGACCATGCCGGGCACGGCGGCCACAGTTTCGAGCACGATGACCCGGTGGCCGTAGCGCTTCGCGAAGAAGCGGTCTGCGACGAAGCGCAGCGTCTTGACGAAGGCGAAGGCGACGCGGTCCGAGGGGCCGTTCGGCGCGTGATGGATTTCGAGGTCGAGCGGGGCGGGGTTCGTCATTGGGAGTCCCTTCCGGTGGGTCGATGAATGCCGATGTTCGAATCGGCGCGAGGCGTCGAAGGAGGCCCGCGCGGGGCCGATTGCGATGTTCAGCGGGGGGCGTCCGGGCGCCGGAACCGCTGCCCGGGGCCGAGCAGGACGGCGTGTCCGCTCGCGACGCCGAGCTCGAGACTGCGCGCGATGCGCCGGGCGCGCTCGAGGAAGTGCTCGGCCGCCTCGGCGGGGCATACCTCGTGCGCCGTGTGCTCGAAGAGCGCGAGCCAGCGGTCGAAATGCGCGGCGTCCACGGGCAGCGCCATGTGCTTGGCCATGGGGTTGCCGCTGTAGCGGCCGGAGCCCAGGGCGACGGACGACCAGAATGCGCACATGCGGCCGAGGTGGGTCTCCCAGTCCTCGATGCGCGCCTCGAAAATCGGGCCGAGCACGGCGTCGTGCCGGACGCGGGCGTAGAAGGCACGCACCAGCCGCTCGATCATCGCTTCGTCGATGCCCGAGGTCGCCGTCGCTTCGGCGACGCGGCGCCGGCGGCGTGCCGCGAGGTCCGAATTCTCTTCGGTCATGAGGTCACTCGATCGGTAATAGGTATTGCAAATGCGACTATAGGCTGCCTTAATACGCATTGCAAATACGTATTAACCGACCGGAACGACACCCGCACGACACCCGCACGACACCCACGTCACGCGAACGACACCGGAACAAGTCCCGAACCAGTCCCGAACAAACCGAGCGAGACCCGAGCAACGCCTCAGCAACACCCCAGCAAGACCCGAGCAAACTGGAGCCCCGAATGCGTCTGACCTCGTTTACGGATTTCGGCCTGCGCACGCTCATGCGGCTGGCCGGCGAGCCGGAGCGCACCTTCACGACCGAAGAGATCGCCGCCGAATTCGCTATCTCGCGCAATCACCTGACCAAGGTCGTGCGCGATCTCGCCAATGCGGGCTTTCTCGTCACGCAACGCGGTGCCAAGGGCGGCTTCCGCCTCGCGCGGCCGGCGGAGTCGATCACGCTCGGCCAGGTGGTCCGCTTGCTCGAGCAGCGGCAGGCGCTCGTTGAGTGCTTCCGCGCGGACGGCGGCGCCTGCACGCTGACCCCGCGCTGCAAGCTCAGGCGGCGGCTCGCGGCGGCAGAGGAGGCGTTTCTCGGATCGCTCGACCGTACGACGCTGGCCGAATGCGCCTATCGGGCGCCGCGCGGCGCCGCGGCCGGCGCTTGAGCCCGCAAGCGCGGTTGGCCCCGGCGGGCACCGCAGTTAGACTCGTCGAAGCCGCATTTGCATTAGCGCATTGCGAGACTCAAGAGGGCCTACGGATATGGCGACGACGGAGACGGCGGCTTCCCGCCGAGTGGTCAGGAAGGTACGCGGCCAGGCGACGAGCGACGGTGCCGGCGTTCGCATGACGCGGGTCATGGGCACGCAGACCCTCGATCATTTCGATCCGTTCCTGCTGCTCGACGAGTTTCGCTCCGACGATCCGAACGACTACATCGCGGGCTTCCCGGACCACCCGCACCGCGGGTTCGAGACCGTGACCTACATGCTCGCCGGGCGCATGCGCCACGGCGACAACCAGGGCAATTCGGGCCTGCTCGGGCCGGGCGCCGTGCAGTGGATGACGGCCGGGCGGGGCATCGTGCACTCGGAGTTTCCGGAGCAGGAAGAGGGGCTCATGTGGGGCTTTCAGCTCTGGGTCAATCTTCCGGCCAAGGACAAGATGACGGCGCCGCGGTATCAGGACATTCAGGGCGATGCCATTCCGGAAGTGGACCTTGGCGGCGGCGTGCGCGCGCGCGTCGTTGCGGGACGCCTCGGCGAGGCGCAAGGGCCCGTCGGCGGTGTCGCGACCGAGCCCGTGTATTACGACTTCGCGCTCGAGGGCGGCGCGGCCTATGAGCTCCCGGTTCCCGAGGGGCACAACGTGTTCGTTTACGTCTACGAGGGTGCGGCCCTCGTGGGCCCGGAGGGCTCGGCGCAGCGCGTCGAGCGCGGCGAGCTTGCGATGCTGAGCCACGGGCCGGCCGTGCGCGTCGCGGCGCCTGAGGATCGGCCCGCGCGGCTCATCCTCGTCGGCGGCCGGCCGCTCAACGAGCCGGTCGCGCGCTACGGGCCGTTCGTCATGAACACGGCCGAAGAGATCTACCAGGCGTTCGACGACTACCGCGCCGGGCGGCTGTAGCCGTAGCCGTCGCCGTAGCCGGCTCGGCACACTGGCGCCATTGGCGCGCCGTCAGCGCGCCCTTAGGCGGTCCGGCCTCAGCCCGTGGCGCGCGCCTGGTCCCTGTGCCCCTTTCCGAGGCGTTCGCGGCCGTGCGCCGAGGCGAAGTCGATGTCGGGCCCGATCGGCACGATAAGGTGCGGATTGATCGTCGCGTGGCTGCCGTAGTAGTGGGATTTGATGAACGGGATGTCCACGGTCTCGGCGACGCCCGGCACCTGATAGAGGTCGCGCAGGTAGCCCCAGAGGTTCGGGTAGTCCGCGATGCGGCGCACGTTGCACTTGAAGTGCAAGTAGTAGACGGCGTCGAAGCGCACGAGCGTCGTGAAGAGCCGCCAATCGGCTTCCGTGATCTGCGCTCCGGCGAGGTAGCGGCGCGTGGCGAGACGGCGCTCGAGCGAGTCGAGCACATCGAATACCGCGCGCGCGGCTTCCTCGTAGGCTTCCTGCGTCGTTGCGAATCCGGCCTTGTAGACCCCGTTGTTGACGTTCGCGTAGATCACATCGTTGAGCTCGTCGATCTCGGCCCGCAGCGGCTGCGGGTAGAAGTCGAGGTCGTTGCCGCCGACGTTGTCGAAGGCGCTGTTGAGCATGCGGATGATCTCGGCCGACTCGTTCGAGACGACGGTCTTGTTCTGCTTGTCCCAGAGGACGGGGACCGTCGAGCGGCCCGAGTACTTGGGGTCCGCGAGGGTGTAGAGCTCGTACAGCTTCGAGACGCCGTTGACGGTATCGGGGATCACGCCCGGACCCGGGTCGAAGGTCCAGCCTTCCGAGCCCATGTACGCGTTCACGGCCGAGACGCCGATGAGCGGCTCGAGGCCCTTGAGCTTGCGAACGATCAGCGTCCGGTGCGCCCAGGGGCAGGCGAACGAGACGTACAGGTGGTAGCGGCCGGGCTCGGCCTTGAAGCCGCCGCGGCCGCTCGGTCCCGGCGAGCCGTCCGGCGTCACCCAATTGCGGAACTGCGATTCGCTGCGGACGAACCGCCCCTTCGACGCCTCAGTGTCGTACCAGAACGTCGTGCCATTTGCCGTCGATCAACATGCCCATGGCTTAACCTTGGCGGAACGGGAACGATAAGAAAAGGGGTCGGAGCCCTTTTTCGCGTGCCGACGACTCCTCGGGCCGACTCGGAGAGCCGCAAGGCGCGCGGCCGGGCGCGCGCCTCGCGGAAAAAGGGCCTCGCCGAAAAAGGGCTCTGACCCCTTTTTGTATGGTACCGTTCGGGCGTTTGCGGCTTGCCCAAGGGGGGAGTGTGGGACATCCGCTTTCGACCGCGCCTTCGCGCGTCCGCATCGCGCTGCTCTGCGCCTTCGTCGCGGCGGGCGCCGGCGCGGCACGCCCAGCCGCAGCGGCCAGGGCGCCGGCCGCCGAGCACCTCATCCCGCTCACGATCGCCTCGAGCCATACGACGAGCCTGCCCTGGGTCGGCGTCATGCATACGCTCGTCGTGCCGCAGGCCAACGCGCGCCTCGAAGCCATCGGGAGCCCTTACCGCATCCGCTGGACCGAGAGCTACGGCGGCTCGCTCTACAAATACGAGAACACGCTCGAGGCCGTGCAGATCGGCCTGACCGACATCGGCTGGGTCGGGACGCTCTGGGAGCTTTCGAAGATGCCGCTCCAGAACATCACCTATTACACGCCGTTCTCGACCGACGACTACACGCTCATCGTCGAGCTCTTCAACGAGCTCCACGAGCGCGTGCCCGCGCTGCGCCAGGCCTGGACGGACCAGAACGAGAAGTATCTCGGCGGCAGCGTCGTCGATTCCTACCACCTCATGACGACGTTCCCGGTGCGCACGGTCGCCGACCTGCGCGGTCACAAGATCCTCGCCCCGGGGCCGGCTGCGGCCTGGCTCGAGGGCACGGGCGCCGTCCCCGTCGACGGCAGCCTCACGACCTACTACACGCAGATCCAGACGGGCGTCGCGGACGGCGTGCTCACGATCCTGAGCGGTGCCGCGCCCTACCGCATCGACGAGGTCGCGCCCTACATCACGCTCGTCGGCATCGGCGCGCAGCTCACGGGCGGCATGGCGATCAATCTCGATACCTGGAACCGACTGCCGCCCGAGGTGCAGAAGATCCTCGCGGACCTCGGCAAGGACTACAGCAAGGAGGAGGCGGCCGAGCTCGGGCGGCGGTACGCGCGCGGCCTCGAGCAGATGAAGGCCGCGGGCGCGAAGGTGTATGCGCTGCCGCTCGAGGAGAAGCGCAAGTGGCTCGCGGGCATGCCCAACATCGCCCAGCGCTGGGCGGCCGCGACCGAGGCGAGGGGCTATCCCGCCAAGGAGATCCTGCACGTTTACATGGACGCGCTCAGGGCGCGCGGCGCGACGCCGCTGCGTGACTGGGACGGGCCGGAGTCCGCGGCATCCGGGGTGCCCGCTCCGGCGGCCGCGCCATGAGCTCCGTCGCGGCCCTCGAGACGCGGCGTGAGCTCGGTCCGCGCGCGGCCCTGCCGTCGGGGCCGGCGCGGATTTTTGCCGCGCTCATCGAGTGGATGAACGGCGCGGGCGTCGTCTGGGTCTTCGCGCTGACCTTTCTGATCTGCGCCGACATCGCGGGCCGGAACCTGTTCGACCGGCCGATTCACGGCGTGCCCGAGATGGTGTCCCTCTCGCTCGTCGCGAGCGTGTTCCTGCAGCTCGCGTACGCCGTCTATCGCGGGCGGCTCACGCAGGCCGAGTTCCTGCTCGCGCGGCTCGACGCGCACTCGCCCGCGGCCGCGGCGCGCTGGCGCGCGGCGCTCGCGTTGCTTACTTGCGTGCTGTTCGCCCTCATGGCCGTCGGGGCCTGGCCGGACTTCTTGACGGCGTTGCGGACGCGCGAGTTCGAGGGCGTCGAAGGCATATTCAAGGTCGATGTCTGGCCCGTCAAAGGGCTGCTCGTCTTCGGGTCGGTCGTCGTCGCAGCCGAGTCGCTGCGCCAGCTCGGGACCGTGCTGCCCGCTGCGCTGCGCCGCAGTCCGGCCGGCGCGGGCGCCCGCGCGATCGGCTGGGCCGCGCTGCTCGTGCCGCTGGCCGTGGCTGCGGCCGCGGCCGTGCTCTGGCAGTCGGGACCGACGCTCGAGCCGCGCAGCGTCGGCGTGCTCATGGTGCTCGCCGTGCTCGCCCTCATCGCGCTCGGCATGCCGATCGCCATCGGTCTGCTGCTCACGGGCTTCCTGGGGCTTGCGCTGCTCAAGCACGACTTCACGATCGCGACGCGGACACTGTCGCTCGCGGCTGAGGGCACGATCTCGGATTACGTCTTCGCGACCGTGCCGCTGTTCGTGCTCATGGGCCTCTTCGTCGATGTCTCCGACATAGGCCGCGATGCGTTCCGCGCGGCTCAGCAGGTATTCGGCCGCATCTACGGCGGCCTCGGCGTCGCGACCGTCGCGGCCAACGCCGTGTTCGCCGCCATCACGGGCATCTCGATCGCCTCGGCGGCGATCTTCACGAAGATCGCGGTTCCCGAGATGGTCCGGCACGGCTACACGCCGAAGTTCGCCGTCGGCCTGACGGCCGGGTCCTCCGTGCTCGGCATGCTGATTCCGCCGAGCCTGCTGCTCATCATCTACGGCGTCATCGCGGAAGTCTCGATCGGCGGACTCTTCCGTGCGGCCGTGGTGCCGGGCTTGCTGCTCGCGGCCGCGTTCGCGATCGGCGTCGTGCTCATCGCGAAGTTCTGGCCGAGCTTCGCCGGGGACGTGAGGCGCGGGGTCGGCAGGGCAGCGAACGCCGCCGAAGGCGCCGCCCGGGACGCGGCGGGGGACGTTGCCCGGGGCGCCGCGGGGGACGCTGCCGCGGCGGCCGCCGCGGGCGCGGAGGGCGGCCGTCCCGGCGATGCGGCCTACGGCCCCGCGCAGGCCTTCCTCGGCCTGCTGCCGGTGCTCGCGCTGATCCTGCTCGTGCTCGGAGGCATCTACGGCGGCGTGTTCACGCCGACCGAGGCCGGTGCGGCGGGCGCGTTCGCGGCCATGTGCATCGCGCTCGTGAAGCGGAGGCTGACCTGGGCCAAGCTCTGGGAGGTCATTCGCGAGACGGGGCAGGTCTCGGTCATCATTCTGTTTCTGATCATTGCGGCGAGCACGTTCAGCCGAATGTTGACGCTGACCGAGCTGCCGCAGGACATCGCGGGCTTCCTCGGCGGCACGGGGCTCGGCATGGCCGGCTTTCTGACGGTCTACCTGCTGCTGCTGCTCGTGCTCGGCACCGTGCTCGACTCGACTTCGATCCTCCTGATCCTGCTGCCGCTCGCGCTGCCCGTCGTCACGGCGCTCGGCGGCAACCTGATCTGGTTCGGCATCGTGACGGTGATCGGCGTCGAGATAGGCCTGCTGACGCCGCCCCTCGGCCTCAGCGTCTACGTCATCAAATCGAGCCTCGACGACGACCGCGTGAGCCTCGGTACGATCTTCGCCGGGGCGTTTCCGTTCGTGCTGATTACGACGGCCGTAACGATCTTGCTCATGGCGTTTCCGCGGCTCTGCCTGCTTCTGTAGGGTGAAAAAGCCAAAGAAGGGGTCAGAGCCCTTTTCGCCCGCGATGGCATTTCGATAAGCGATGGCGCCACGCGCGAAAAAGGGCTCTGACCCCTTTTTCGGGCTCCGCTACAATCGAAACTTGGCCGAAGAGGCGGGTCGATGAAAGGAATCGCGAAGGTCGGCGCGGCGCTCGTCGTCGCGGCCGTGGTCGGCGCCGTGCCGGCCGCCGTGTGCGCCGGCGCCGAGGACAAGGCCGGTCACGGCCTCGCCGAGCTCGAGCAGTCGATCGAGCCGTTCATGGTCGAGGCGGCGGCGCCGCTGCTCGCGGCCCTGATCGAGCATTCGCGCGACGCGGCCGTCGCCCACGGCGTCGCGCCGATTCCGGACTCGATCCGCGCCGAGCTCGCGGGCTACGTGCCGGCGGCGACGCTCGACCGCGTACGCTGGTGCGTGGCCTGCGGCGGCACGCTCACGCTGCAGGGCGGCACGTTTCTGCTCGATGAAGCCCCTGCGATTACGCTCGACTACGTCGTCGTCTGGCAGCATCGTGCGGACGCGCTCGGCGACCCGAGCCTGTGGGTGCACGAGCTCGAGCACGTCATGCAGTATCGCGAATGGGGCGTCGAGGGCTTCGCGTCCCGCTATCTGCGCGACTACGAGGCCGTCGAGCAGGAGGCGGCCGACTACCGCTGGCAGTGGGTGGATCGCACGCACTGGCTCGAGCGGCGCGAGGCCTGGCGCGCGGCGGCCGCGCATAATGCGCTAAAGTAGCGGCTCCGAAGGCCGCTCGCCGGGCGGCCGCGAGTCGAGAACGCCGCATGAAATTCGCTTCGATCCGCCCTCTATTCTTTACGGCCGTCGCGCCGGCCGCGTTGGCCGCAGTGCTGGCCACGTTTGCGGCCGCGGCCCAGTCCGGCGCCCCCGACGCGAGCGCGCCCAAGGAGTGGGGCGTGCGCGTCGTCGCCTCCTATCCGCACGATCCGGACGCGTTCACGCAGGGGCTCGCGATCCACGACGGCCAGCTCTACGAGGGCACGGGGCTCAACGGCCATTCGTCGATCCGCAAGGTGGATCTCGCGACGGGCCGCGTCGAGCAGTCCGAGCCCATCAGCGCCTTGTTCTTCGGCGAAGGCATCGCGATCCTCGGCGACAAGCTCTACGAGCTCACGTGGCAGAACCACGTCGGCTTCATCTACGACCTGCATACGTTCAAGCGCCTCGGCGACTTTCGCTACGACGGCGAGGGTTGGGGGCTCACGCAGGACGGCAAGCAGCTGATCTTGAGCGACGGCACGGCGACGCTGCGCTTTCTCGATCCGAAGACGTTCGACGTGGTCCGAACCATCGAGGTGCAGGACCGGGGCCGGCCCGTGACCGAGCTCAACGAGCTCGAGTACATCGACGGCGAGATCTGGTCGAACGTCTGGCACGACGACCGCATCGCCCGCATCTCGCCCGCGACGGGCGCGGTGCTCGGCTGGGTTCACGCGGGTTCGATCTATCCGCCCGACGAGCGCGGCGCCGAGGACGTGCTGAACGGCATCGCGTACGACCGGCGGACGAAAAAGATCTACCTCACGGGCAAGGACTGGCCGAAGCTCTTCGAGGTCCAGCTCGTACCGCGCTAGAACAAAGGGGTCAGAGCCCTTTTCGCCGAATACGTCGGCAGCCGCGCAACCGTAGCCGCCGGCGAAAAAGGGCTCCGACCCCTTTTTCGGGTATCATCGCCGGCTCAACCGTTCCTTGGAGCGAAACATGGGCTTCACGACCAAGCAGGTCCACGCCGGCGTGACCCCGGACCCGCAGACGGGCTCGATTTTGACGCCGGTGTTCCAGACGACGACCTTCGTGCAGGACTCGGTGGACGAGTACCTCGCGAAGGGGTTCTCGTATTCGCGGTCCGGCAACCCGACGGTCCGGGCCCTGGAGAAGAAGATCGCGATCCTCGAAGAGGGCGCGGACTGCACCTGCTACGCGACGGGCATGGCCGCGATCCAGGCCGTGCTCCAGGCCTTTCTCAGCGCGGGCGACCACGCCGTCGTCTCCGACGTCGCTTACGGCGGCACGTATCGGCTCTGCACCAAGGTCTACAAGCGCTACGGCGTCGAGTTCACGTTCGCCGATACTTCCGATCCCGACGCCGTCCGCGCCGCCATCAAGGACAACACGAAGCTCGTCCTGACCGAGACCCCCGCGAATCCGACGCTGAAGCTCACGGACATCGCGGCCGTATCGGAGATCACCCGCGCGCGCGGTATCCCGCACGCCGTCGACAACACGTTTCTGACGCCCTACTACCAGCGCCCGCTCGAGCTCGGCGCGAACATTTCGATTCACAGCACGACGAAGTACTTCGACGGCCACAACGCGACCGTCGGTGGCGCCGTCGTCGTCGACTCGAAGACCCTGGATCAGCGCGTGCGCTTCGTGCAGAACGCGGCCGGCGTCATCATGTCGCCCTGGGTCGCGTGGCTCACGCTGCAGGGCACGAAGACCCTCTCGCTGCGCCTCGACCGCCAGTCCGCCAACGCGCAGGCCGTCGCCGAGTTCCTCGAGTCGCACCCGAAGGTCGCACAGGTGCGCTATCCCGGCCTCGAGTCCTTCCCGCAGCACGCGCTCGCGAAGCGCCAGGCCAAGGGCTTCGGCGCCATGCTGTGGTTCGAGGTCCAGGGCGGCGTCGCGGCCGGCAAGCGGCTCATGGATTCGGTCAAGCTCTGCACGCTGGCGGAGAACCTGGGCTCCGTCGAGACGCTGATCACGCATCCCGTCACGATGACGCACGCCGACGTCGAAGAGGCCGAGCGCCGCCGCGTCGGGATCACGGACGGCCTCGTGCGGCTCTCGGTCGGCATCGAGGATCCGGACGACCTCATTGCGGACCTGCGCCAGGCGCTCGATCGCCTCTGAGCGGCCGCCGCGGGCTGAGCCTCGAGCCGATGCCGCGAGTCGTCGAGATCAACGTCTATCCGATCAAGTCCTGCGGGCGCGTGGCGTGTCTCAGCGAGCTCGTCGAAGCGCGCGGCCTCGCGCACGACCGGCGCTACATGCTCGTGGACGCCGAGGGCGGCTTTCTGACGCAGCGCCGGCATCCGCGCATGGCGTTGATTCGCATCGGTGCCGCCGACGCCGAAGGATTCACGGTCGAGGCGCCCGGCGCCGCGCCGCTGCGCCTGCCGTGGAAATGGCCGGGGGGCCCGGTCGCGGCAGTCACGATCTGGCGCGGGCGCGTCGAGGCGACGGAGGTCGAAGGCGATGCAGCCGCCTGGTTCAGCGCGTTCCTGGGGCTGCCTTGCCGGCTCGTCTATCTCGCCGACGACCAGCACCGCGCCGTGCCGAATCCCGCCGCCCGGTTCGACGACGAGGTCGGCTTCGCCGACGGCGCGCCGCTGCTCCTGATTTCCACGGCCTCGCTCGAAGCGTTGAACGAACGCTTGCCCGCACCGGTTTCGATGCGGCGCTTCAGGCCGAACCTCGTCGTGACCGCGGACGCGCCGTTCGCCGAGGACGGCTGGCGGCGGCTCGTCATCGGCGCGGTCGAGCTTGAGGTGGCGTGGCCTTGCACGCGCTGCGTGCTGACCGCCGTAGACCCCGACACGGGCGTCGTGGATACCGCCGGCGAGCCGCTGAAGACGCTGCGCGCTTTCCGGCGCGGCCCGGCCGGCGTGATGTTCGGCCAGAATGTGATTCCGCGCCGGCTCGGGCGCATCGGCGTGGGCGACCTCGTCGAGATCTTTTGAGAGACATCGTCATGGATAAGCAAACGCGCGTCACGCATCAGCCCGAGGTCGAGCTGCCGGACGGCAACCGTCCCGTCATTCCTCCGGTCTACCGGACCGTCAAATTCACGTATCCCACGATCGCGGACTCGATGACGCGCGACGCGCGCGAGCACGGGTTCGACTATACCCGGGACTCGAACCCGACGACGCGCCAGCTCGAGCTGCTCGCCGCTGAGCTGCAGGATCGCGAAGATGCGATCGCGGTGGGCTCGGGCATGGCCGCCATCTGGTTGAGCCTGCTCGGCAACGTCCAATCCGGGGATCGCATCGTTATCTTCGTCGAGTCTTATCGGCCGACGCGCATCGCCGTGCGCAAGATGCTGCCGCGCTTCCGCATC
Source organism: uncultured Gammaproteobacteria bacterium (assembly GCA_963702105.1). Taxonomy (GTDB): domain Bacteria; phylum Pseudomonadota; class Gammaproteobacteria; order Steroidobacterales; family Rariloculaceae; genus ZC4RG20. The sequence continues at coordinate 4,111,884 of OY969712.1, read as the reverse complement.
GAGCACACGATGCTGAGCATCCACGATCTCGAGAGCATCGACCGCACGTTTGCGCTGCCCGAGACGAAGCTCGTCGTCTTCGAGGCGCCGACGAACCCCATGCTGCAGGTGCCGGACCTCGCCGCCATCGCCGCGCTCGCGAAGCGGCACGGCGTCGTGACCGTGCTCGACAACACGTTCGCCGGGCTGCACAACCACGGCCGTTTCGAGATCGACTACTTCGTGCATAGCCTGACGAAGTACGGCAACGGTCACGGCGACGCGATGGGCGGCATCGTGATCGGCTCCAAGCCGCTCATCAAGGCGCTGCGGCCGCAGGCGGTGAATCTCGGCGCGACCATGGATCCGGGCGTCGCCTATCTGATGCTGCGCGGCCTCAGGACCTATTACCTGCGTTATCGGTGCCACTCGGAGAACGCGCTCGCGGTGGCGAAGTTCCTCGCGGGCCGTGCCGAGGTCGAGCGCGTCTATTACCCGGGCCTGCCGGACGATCCGGGCCATGACCTCGCAAAGCGGCAGATGCAGGACTTCGGCGGCGTGCTGAGCTTCGACCTCAAGGCCGACCGCGAGAAGACCTGGGCCTTCATCGACGCGCTCGAGCTGTTTGCGACGACGGCGAGCCTCGGGTCGACCGACTCGCTCGTCGCGCCCGTGAAGCTCTACCTCGGCGGCGACCTCAGCGCCGAGGAGCTCGAACGCGCGGGCATCACGGACTCGACCGTGCGGCTCGCCGTCGGCATCGAGCATGCCGACGACCTGATCGCCGATCTGGCGCGGGCCTTCGAGAAGCTGTGGTGAAAAAAAGGGGTCAGAGCCCTTTTTCGCCTGCGGCGTCGGGCGCAACTTCTTGCGCCGCTCGGGGCGAAAAAGGGCTCTGACCCCTTTTTTTTTCACCGTACGCCGAACGCCAGCAGCACGTTGCCGGGGCGCCCGACGTAGCCGCCGTTCCCCGAGGTGACGTAGAGCATCCCGCCCGCGACGACCGGCCCCGGGCCGTCCATGGAAGCCCCCTTGGCCTCGACGCCGTTGACCGTCTCGAAGCTGCGGTTCGTGTCGTAGGTCCAGAGGATCTTGCCGGTCGCGGCGTCGTAGGCGCGCAGGCCGCCGTCGGCCGAGCCCGAGAAGACGACGCCCGGGATGACCGTCAGGGCGGCCGACTGGGCCGCGCTGCAGCCCGGGCCGGGCTTGCAGAGCAGCGGCTGCGGCGGCTGGTACCAGACGCGCTTGCCCGTCGCGAGCGCGACGGCGTGCAGGCCGCCGGGCGCCGGCGTGAGATTGTCGGCCACGCCGAAATACGCGCGCACGCCGTCCGAGGCCGCGCCCCAGACGCCGCCGATCGGCGCGCCGCGGCCCCAGCGGTAACGCCAGATGACCTGGCCCTTGCGGTCCGGATCGAGCGCGTAGCCGAGGCCGGACTTCTGCGTCTCGACGAGCACGTCTCGGCCGTCGGGCATCGTCACGAGCGCGGGCGAGGCCGAGAAGTCGAAGTCGGGCCCGACCGACGAGGGGCAGTTCGGATTCTCGCCGGCACGGGGATTGCCGCCGCTCGACTGCGGGTCGCAGCCCATGATCCAGGTGTCTCCCGCCGCGAGCTGCTGCACCCATTCGATGGCGCCGGTCTTAAGGGAGAACGCGATGACCGCGTCGCTCGTCTTCTGCGGCGGGTCCGCGTACGCGTTGCCCGTGGCCGCGTAGAGCAGGCCGCGCTTCGCGTCGACGGTCGGGGAGCTCCAGATCGGCACGCCGGCAGGACCGTACAGCTGCTTGCCGGAGGAGCTCTTACCCCGCGGCTCGGGTTTGGCCACGGTATAGGTCTTCCAGGCGACCTCGCCCGTGTTCGCGTCGAGCGCCGTGATGCTGCCGCGGAACGTGCAGCATTCGTAGTCGGGCATCGAGGCGGTGCTCTCCTCCGAAACGCCCGAGAGCGGCACGTAGAGCCGGCCGTCGTAGAGCACGGGCGCACCCGTCGCGCGGGCCGCCGGATGGTCGTCCACCTTGTGCATCCAGATGAGCTTGCCCGTCTCGGCATCGACGGCGTAGGCGCGGGCTTCTGCGTCCGCGAAGTAGATCGCATAGCCTGCGGTGCCGTTCACGCTCACGGGCCCGACGGAGATCGCCGTGCGCACGCCGGCCTGCGCCTTGAACGTCCAATATACGCAGCCCGTCTTCGCGTCGAGCGCGTAGATCGCGCCGGACGGGCTGCCCATGAAGAGCCGCCCGCCGACGACGGCGGGCTGCGCCCGCGACTGTGTCGCGCCCGGGATGCCGAAGGCCCACTCGAGCTCGAGCTTCGGCACGTCTGCCGCGGAAAGGCCGCCCGCGTCGCGCTGGAAGCGCGCGTTCGTTACGTCCGGCCCCCAGCCGTTCCAGAACTGGCCGGGGCGCAAGGTCGGCGGCATGGGCGCGCGGCCGCACGAGCCCTTCGAGAACGCGACGGGCGCGGCCGCGCTCACGGCCCGCCCCGTGAGGTACTCGGCCACCGCGCTGCGCTCGGCCGGCGTCAGCGTCTGGCCCTGAATCTTCATGAAGCCCTCGGTAAGCGCCGCGACGACCGCGTTCGGCGAGTAGGTCGCGAGCACGTCGAGCGGCGGAACCTTCTCGTCCGTGGGATGAGCGTGACAGGCCGCGCAGTGGGCCTGGAAGAGGGTTTCGCCGTCGGCCGACGCGGCAGACTTCGGTACGGCGGGCTCCTGTGCGGCGGGCTTCTGTGCAGGAGGCTCCTGTGCGGCAGGCGCCTGTGCGGCAGGCGCCTGTACGGCCGGCTCTTGCGGCGCAGGCTTCTGTGCCGCGGCCATGCCGCCTGCGGCGAGCAGCGCGAGCCCGAGAGAACGAACGATGACGGCGCGCATGGATCCTCCGGTTGGCCCTTCCGTTTCGAGCCGGCGGCTGCGGACTCGCTGCGGACTCGTCGGCAGATGCTAATGGATGTAACGGATCGGGCAAAGCCGGCCTCGATCGATCAACAGCCGCCCTTCGACCAATGAAATGCCGCTTGTGCGGCTGGCGCCGCGGCCTGGCGCCCAGGCGCCCCAGCGCGCAGGTGGCCGGATGCCCACGCGCCCCGGCTCCCAAGTGACCCGGCGCCGAGGCGCCCCGGCCCGGCGCCTAGGCGCCCCGGCCGTGCCGCGGGCGCCGAACGTCTTCACGCTTCCTGCGTGAGCGGCTCGATGCAGCGCTCGTCGTCGTTGGCGGGCTTGTTGACGTAGGTCGAGATCGGATAGGCGGCGATCTCGGGCGCGGCCCCGGTCAGTACGCGCTGCGCGTCCTCTTCGGAGAGATCGGGATCGATCCAGGCGGCGTACTGCTCGGGGGCAAGCACGACGGGCATGCGATCGTGGATCGGAGCGAGCGCGGCCGTCGCCGCCTTAGTCAGTATGGCAAAGCTCCGGGCGCCGCCGTCCGGCTTCCGCGACGCGGTCCAGATGCCGGCAAAGGCCAGCGGCTCGAATCCCGGGCGAAACTGGACGAAAGGCTGCTTCGGCGCCTTCGAGCCTTGCCATTCGTACCACCCGAGCGCGGGCACGAGGCAGCGGTGCCGGCGCGCGGCCGACGCGAAGGCCTTGGAGGTGAAGAGCGTTTCCGCGCGGGCGTTGATCCAGGCGCGCGGCGCCCAGTCCGGCCGAAACCCCCAGGTCATGAGCTCGGCGGCCGCGCCGGCGTCGTGGTGCCGCGCGATGACGGGCGCGGGCATCGTCGGCGCGACGTTGAACGAGCGCCTGAAGCCCATCGGGGCCGCGAGGCCCCAGTGGCGTTCGAAGTCGGCTTCGTCCGGGGTCAGGTATCTGCCGCACACGTCTTCCGGAGTCCCTCCATTCGGCCTCGCGCGAGGCTTGCGCGGCCTAACCCGTAGCCGCGCCCCCGAAATGCCGCCGCGCCCGTCCGAGCGCCATGAGCGGGAAATAATGCCGATACAGGTTGTAGTTGATCATGAACGCCCGCTGCAACTCGGTCCCCTGAGCGATGCGTTGCCGGGTCGCCGCGTCCCGAAAATCCATGCGGGCTCCGAAGCCGTAGCCCGGGAAGCCGGCGCCCGTGTAGTAAGGCTCGTCCCAGGTACCATCGAGGCGCTGCGTCGTCGTGAGGAACCTCAGGCCCTCGCGGATCGCAGGGTCGTGCTCGCGGCCGCCGACGGCCAGCAGCGCCATGAGCGCCCAGGCCGTTTGCGAGGCCGTGCTCGTGCCGCGACCGCGCAGCGTGTCATCCATGTACGAGGCGCAGGTCTCGCCCCAGCCGCCGTCCTCGTTCTGATGCGCGACGATCCATTCGGCCGCCCGGCGCACGTAGTCCTGCGACATGTCCTCGCCGAGCACGGCCAGCGCGGGCAGCACGGCGGCCGTCCCGTAGATGTGATTCACGCCCCAGCGGCCGAACCAGCTGCCGTCGGCGTCCTGCTCGGCGCGCAGGAACCTGTAGGCGCGCTCGAGCGCCGGCAGCTGACGGTCGTAACCGAGATGGGCCAGTGCCTCGACGACGTGCGCCGTGACGTCCGCGGAGGGCGGGTCGAGCGCCTCGCCGAAGTCGCAGAACGGAATTTTGGTGATGATGAGCTTGTCGTTGTCCTTGTCGAACGCGGCCCAGCCGCCGTTGCTCGACTGCATGGCCAGCGTCCAGGCCACGGCGCGGTCGATGGCGCCGCGCACGCGCGGCGTCTCCCGCTGCGCCACCGGCAGCCGCGCCAGCACGATGAGCGCGACGGCCGTGTCGTCCACGTCCGGGTAATGCAGGTTGGCGCGCTCGAAGGCCCAGCCGCTCGGCTCGGCCTTCGGCACCTTGTGCGACCAGTCGCCGCGATAGCGGATCTCCTGCCTGAGCAGCCAATCGACGGCGCGCTCCATGCCGTGGCTGACCTCGCGCTCGCAGTCCTGCATGGCCATGAGCGCGAGCTCGGTGTCCCAGATCGGCGATTCGCTGGCCTGGATGTGCATGGTGCCGTTGCGCTCGTAGGACCAGTGCGCGTCGAGCGCCTCGAGGCCCTTGGCCATGACGGGATGCGTGAGCGGATAGCCTTCGCTGTGCAGGGCCAGCAGGCTGTAGATCCAGGGCGGCTGAATGCCGCCCCAGGCGCCGTCGGCGTCCTGGTGGCGGATGACCCATTCGAGACAGGCGTTGATCGCGGCCCGGCGGCCCGGCGTGAGGCCGATGCGTTGATAGACGTGCAGAAGGCGGTCCGTCGCGAGGAACAGCCGTTTCAACGAGAAGAAGGGGACGTTGTGCGGCAGGTGATAGTCCATGCGCTCGCGGCCGTTCGGGAACAGCTCGTCGAGCCGGCGCTCGGGCGGCAGCGGCCGCGTCGTCCTGTGCGCGGAGAGCACGGCGAGCGGGATCAGCGTCGCGCGGGCCCAGCTCGCGAAGTTGTAGATGTTGAACGGAAACCAGGACGGGTTCGCGATGACCTCGGGGGGCAGATTCGGGGTCCGGTTCCAGGGCCACTCGCCGAGCAGCGCGAGCCAATAGCGCGTGAAGACGCGGACTTTGCCGAGCCCGCCGTGCGCGAAAATCCATTCGCGCGCCCGTGTGAGGCGTTCCGACTCGGCCGGCATGCCGACGGCGCGCAGCGCGGCGTAACACTCGACCGTGCTGTTGATGTCGCCTTGAGGGGCGTCGTAGTAGCTCTCCCAGGCGCCGTCGCTACGCTGGGCCGCGAGCAGCGTCGCGACGATGCGCTCCTTGCGAGGGTGCTCGTAGCCGAGCAGGTGCATCGCCAGCAGCCACTCGGCCTCCATCGAGTAGCTCGACTCGAGCATGCCGACCCAGAAGCCCTCGGCATTCTGCTGGCCGTCGAGCCAGTCGGTCGCGCGGACGATCGCCTCGTCCCATTCGGAGTGTTGAGAGGCGGGCGCGGCCGGTTCGGCCATGTCGAGTCGTCGGCTTGGCATGGGTCGTCAGAACGAAGAGTGCGCGCATTATCGCATAGGCGCGGCACAACATGGATCAGCAACCTTTCCTAAGTCTTGAAAGCTAAACGCGAATCGCGGAGCATCCCCCTCCCTCGGCTTTTCTGGGATCTTTCTAGATGACGGCCCTTCGGCTCTTCGTCCTGTTCGGTTGCGCGCTCGCGGCCGCCGGCTGCGCGACGGTGACGACGGCCGGCGGCAAGCGGCTGCGGGTCGGTACCGACGCGTTCGCGGCCTATGCCGAGCAGGTGTTCAGGGAGCAGAACCGCGTCGCCTCGCGTCTCGCATTCGCGATGGCCGACATCGAGGACGACCAGAGCGCCCGCTACCGAAACCTGGCGGCGGCCGAGGACCGGCTGCTCGACGCCTGCGCCGGGCTCAACGAGATCGCCGCGAGGCGCCGGGACGGCGAGCGCACCGGCGCGCTGCGCGGCCTGCACGCGGCCGAAAAAGCCCCCGCCTGCGACCGCGCGGCCCAGGCGGCCGCCGCCGCGCTGGCGGAGTGAGAAAAAGGGCTCTGACCCCTTTTTCTCAGGCCAGCCACGGCGGCGGCGGCAGCCCCTTGGAGGCCAGAAAGGCCGGGTTGTAGAGCTTCGACTGGTAGCGCGATCCCGAGTCGCAGAGGACGGTGACGATGGTCTTGCCGGGGCCGAGCGCCTGCGCGAGTCGGATGGCGCCTGCGACGTTGATGCCGCTCGAGCCGCCGAGCAGCAGGCCCTCGCTTTGCACGAGATCGTACAGGATCGGCAGCATCTCCTCGTCCGGGATTTGAAACGCCTCGTCGATCGGCGCGCCTTCGAGGTTGCCCGTGACCCGGCCCTGGCCGATGCCTTCCGTGATCGAGCTGCCCTCGGATTTGAGCTCGCCGTGCTTGACCCAGTTGTAGATCGCCGCGCCGCGCGGATCGGCCGCCGCGATCACGACGCTCGGATGGCGCTGCTTGAGGAACGTGCCGATGCCGGCCAGCGTGCCGCCGGTGCCGACGGCGCATGTGAAGCCGTCGACGCGGCCGCCGGTCTGCGTCCAGATCTCGGGTCCCGTGCTAGCGACGTGGCCCTCGCGATTTGCGGTGTTGTCCCATTGGTTGGCGTAGAGCACGCCGTGCTGCTCGGTCTTCGCGAGCTCCTCGGCCGTGCGCTTCGCGACGTGCACGTAGTTGTTCGGGTCGCGATAGGGCACCGCCGGCACCTCGCGCAGCTCGGCGCCGCAGAGGCGCAGCGCATCCTTCTTCTCCTGCGACTGCGTGTTCGGCATGAGGATCAGCGTGCGGTAGCCGCGCGAGTTGCCGACGAGCGCAAGGCCGATCCCCGTATTGCCGGCCGTGCCTTCGACGATGAGGCCGCCGCGCTCGATGAGACCGCGCCGCTCGGCGTCGAGCACGATGTACTTCGCGGCCCGGTCCTTGACGGAGCCGCCGGGGTTCATGAACTCGGCCTTGCCGAGGATCGTGCAGCCCGTGAGCTCGGAGGCCTTGCGCAGCTTGATGAGCGGCGTATTGCCCACCGCTTCCGCGAAGTCGTTGCGGAGGAGGCCGCTTAGGTCTTGCTGATCCGTCATGATGTTCCCGTTGCTCGCCTCGAATGACAGGCGCGAGGCCCGAGCGGGCGCGCGCCGAAGATGCCGCGGCGGGCCGCGACGGCCCGTATTGTACACTCGGGTCCCGCGCGCTCGCGGCTGCCGGCCGGGGCGGCGGTGTCCCCCGGCAGCCGCCGAGCATGTCCCCCGACACCAGCAGCGGAGCCCGCGCGGCCGAACCGGCGCGGCCGAACCCGCGCAGCCTGGCACGAGCAGGGAGCACGAGGAGCCGCGAACATGAAAGCGGGCGCATGCAAAGACCGCTACGACGTCGTCGTCATCGGCGGCGGCCACAACGGCCTCGTCTGCGCGGCCTATCTCGCGGGCGCCGGGCTTTCCGTCTGTGTGCTCGAGCGGCACGCGAGCGTCGGCGGCGCGGCCGTGACGGAAGAGTTTTCCCCGGGCTTTCGCAACTCGATGGCGAGCTACACGGTGAGTCTGCTGCGCTCGCGCATCATCGAGGATCTCGGCCTCGCCCGGCACGGCCTCACGATCGTGCCGCGCCCCATGGCGAATTTCGTTCCGAGCCTCGCGGGTCCCGGGCTCGCGCTGCCGCGCGAGTCCGCCGCGGCCCAGGCCGAGATCGCCGTGCATTCAACGCGCGACGCGGAGCGCTATCCCGCCTTCGGCGCGGAGCTCGCGCGCGTGACGCGGCTGTTTCGCTCGCTGTGGTTCGAGGCGCCTGTGGACCCGACGGGCGGCTGGCGCGAGCGCCTGCGCCTCGCGGCGCGGCTGCCCCGGCTCGCGCGTCTCGGGCCGCGCGGCGTGACCGCGCTCTGGGATCTTCTTGCCGGCAGCGCGGGTCACTGGCTCGACCGCTGGTTCGAGACCGACGCCCTCAAGGGCCTGCTCGGCTTCGACGCCGTCGTCGGCCGCTTCGCGAGCCCGTATCAGGGCGGCTCGGGCTACCTGCTGCTGCACCACGCGCTCGGCGAGGTCGGCGGCGCCGAGGGCGCCTGGGGACACGCGATCGGCGGCATGGGCGCCATCACGACGGCGCTCGCGGCCGCGGCGCGCGCGCGGGGCGTCGACATCGCCTGCGGCGAGCCGGCCACGGCGATCCACCGGCAGGGGGACGGCTGCGCGGTCGAGACGCCCGAGCGCGTCGTCGCGGCGCGCGCCGTGGCGGCCGGCATCCATCCGCAGCTTCTGTTCGAGCGGCTGCTCGATCCCGCGACGCTGCCCGCGGCATTTCGCGAGCGCATCCGCGGCTGGCGCAGCGAATCCGCGAGCTTTCGCGCCAACGTCGCACTCAGCGAGCTGCCGCGCTTCACGTGCCGGCCCGAGCCGGGGGCGCACCAGGGCGCCGGCATCCTGCTCACACCCTCGCTCGAGTATCTCGACGCAGCGTATTTCGACGCCGCGGCCCGCGGCTTCTCGCGCGCGCCCGTCGTCGAGCTCGTGATCCCTTCGACGCTCGACGCGACGCTCGCGCCGCCCGGCGCTCACGTCGCCAGCCTGTTCTGCCAGCACTTCCGCCGCCGCCTCCCGAACGCCGCCCCCTGGGCCGACCATCGGCAGGCCGCACTCGATACGGTCATCGACGCCGTGACGGCCTACGCGCCGAACTTCCGCGCCTCGATCGTCGGCGCGCAGGCCTTCACGCCCGAGGACCTCGAGCAGCGCTTCGGCCTCGTGGGCGGCGACATCTTCCACGGCGCGCTCGACCTCGATCAGATCTACTGGGCGCGACCCGCCTGGGGCTACTCCGGTTATCGCACGCCCGTCAGAGGGCTGTACCTATGCGCTTCGGGTGCGCACCCGGGCGGGGGCGTGAGCGGCGCACCGGGTTACAACGCCGCTTGCGTCATCCGCGCCGACCTCGGTGCCTGAGCGCTTCCCGCGGCACGCGAGTTGCATCCTGCGCCTCGTTCGGCAGCGCCTGCCGCAGGCCCTATTCGGCCCCGATTCGGCCCCGAGCAGACAACAATCGCGGGCGTCGAAAGCCGGGCCGGCAGCCGGCACGGCAAGCGCAGCGAGCGGGCCGAAGGCAGGAATAGTAGCGGGCGGGCCAACGGTGGTATTGTTCCCATGAGCGGTGTTCCCACAATCCTATGTCCAGTGATGACGGGGCGAACCGCAGAAGGCGGCGTGTCGAGCATCATGCGCAAAGCTTCGACCTCGAGACCGCGGGTCAACCGGCCGTACGCCGCGTGCGTTATGGAAAATCGGCCGTCGATTATTCCAAATCGGGGAACGGCCGTCCGCTCGCATGAACCTCAGGGAAACTGCGGGCAACTAACGTCTAACAGGGAGGGCGTCGCGTCCCGCTCGGGAGCGACAACCGCGACATGAGGTGCCCTATGCAGTTCGCAGCGATTCGCCCGATCCTCGTCACCGCATGCGCCGCCGCGCTTGCTGCGTGCTCGAGTCAATCGTCGATACAGATGCCCTCCCCGCAGAGCTCCAGCCTACCCGGTGCGCAAAGCCCGTTCCCCTCGTCGCAGAGCTCACAGGGGTCGCAGGGCTCGCAGAGCTCGAGCTCCTCGTCCTCGGGACAGCAGGGCTCGCAGTCGGCCAGCTCATCCGGCAGCCAGGGCTCGACCTCGGCGTCCACGGCTTCGCGCGGGAGCCAAGGCGCACAGAGCTCGGCTTCCGGTTCGCAGAGCGCGGGTTCTCAAGGCTCGCAGTCGGCGAGCAGCTCGGGATCTCAGTCGGGCGCGGCGGGTTCGCGCACGGCAAGCTCGACGGGGACGTTGGGTGGGTTGCCCGGCGCCCAGGACAACGGTTTCCCCTCGTCCCAGGATGCGGGTCTACCGGGCGGGCAAAACGGCGCGCAGAACGGCGCGGCCGGGGGCCAGCAAGCCGGCAGCACGAGTCAGGGAAACAACGCAAATGGAACCGGTTCGGCGGGCACCGCGGCCGCCAATAACGGCGCCCAGGGCGGTCTGGGCACGGCTGGGCAGAACGGTGCGGCCGGCCAGAACGGCGCGGCCGGGCAGAACGGTGCGGCCGGCCAGAACGGCGCGGCCGGGCAGAACGGTGCGGCCGGCCAGAACGGCGCGGCCGGGCAGAACGGCAACGGTGCCGCCGGCCAGAACGGCACGGGCGGCCAGGCTGGCGCGGCCGGGCAGAACGGATCGAATGGCCAGAACGGCGCGCTCGGCCAGGGTGGCGGCCTGGGCCAGGCCGGGCAGCAGCAGGCTTCGGCCGGCGGCGCCGGGCAGGCGGGCCAGGGCCAAGCCGGGCCGGGTCAGGCCGGGCAGGGCCAAGGCGCGCAGGGACAAGGGCAAGGCGAGCAGGGCCAGGGAGCCAACGGGCAGGCGCAGGGCGCAGGCGGCGAGCTCGCGAATGCGGCAGGGGCCGGGCAGGCCGGCTCCGGGAACGGCGCCGAGGGCGCTTTCGATCGCTCGCTCGGCGATTTCGATCAGGTCATGAAGTCCGAGCAGGACAAGATTGCGCGCACGGGCGGCGGTACGGCCGCCGACAGCGTGTTCAAGCAGGCCGGCGGTAACCAGGGCGGTGAAGCCGGGGCCCAGGGCGGCGCGGCGGGTTCCGCGGCCGGCGCCGGCACTGGCGACAACGGCCAGGCCACCGGCCGCCGCGAAGGCGGCTCCGCGGGCGGCTCGAGCGGCGCCTCCGACAGCGGCAACGGGCAGGGCGCCTACATTCCGCCTCCGGCGCCGGGCGACGAGAAGACGGCGCCGGCCGTCAAGGGCTGCAACGACGAGGATACCGTCGCACGGCAGCTCTGCGAGGCTGCCACGAAGGAGAAAGATCCCTTCCTCCGCGCTTCGTTGTGGAAGGAATACAACCAGTACAAGAAGATTCTGGCCAAGCAGTAAGGAGGCCGACGGAAGGAACCGACACGGCAGGAGGAATTACGGAGATGCGAAATCTGGCCTTATGCGCGCTCGCGAGCACATGCCTGCTCGCCGGGTGCTCGTCCGAAGAAATCATGCTCGCGCACTCCGTGAAGCTCGTCCCGGAGACGCACACGATTCCGCAGAGCCAACTGCTCGACGTAGGCGTCGACGTCTTCGACCCCGGCGTGCCCAACGGCGAGGTCGCGCCCGAGGTCAAGGAAAAGCTGGTTCGCGAAGGCACGTTCGTGCAGGTCCGGCGGGCCGAATCGATGTACATGGCGGTCGACCTGCGGGATACGCTGCAGAACAGCGGTCACTGGGGCTCCGTCTGGGTCACGCCGCAGCCGACGACGGCCGCGGACATCAACGTCAAGACGAAGATCCTGCAGTCCGACGGCGACATCGTGAGGCTGCACGCCAAGGCCGTCGACGCCACGGGCAGGGTCTGGCTCGACAAGGACTACGAGCTCGAGACCGCCGAAGGCGCCTACGACCGGCAGCGCTATCCGAATGTCGATCCTTACCAGGACATCTTCAACGAGATCGCCAACGATCTTGCGGCCGCGCAGAAGAATTTCTCGGCCGACGATCTCAAGGAGGTCCGCCGCGTGGCGGCCTTGCGCTACGCGGATGCTTTGAGTCCCGATGCCTTCGCGGGCTACGTCAAAGAGGAAAAGGACGGCCGCTACGAGCTCAACCGGTTGCCGGCCGACGGCGACCCGATGTTCGACCGGACCGAGCGCGTGCGCGCGCGCGACCGCTTGTTCATGGACACGTTGAACGAGCACTACACGAAGTTCGCGAACGACGCGGAGGATTCCTACGACGGCTGGCGACAGTCCGCGCGCGAGGAAGCGATCGCAATTCATGAGCTCCAGAAGTCGGCGCGCTGGCGCACGGGACTCGGCATCGCCTCGATCCTGGCTTCGGTCGTCTACGGCACGAGCGGCGGCCACAACGCCTTCTCCGACCGCGTCGTGACGGACGCGCTCATGTACATGGGCACGGACATGCTGAAGTCGGCGGCCGTGCGGCGGCAGGAAAAGAAGATGCACACCGACTCGCTCGAGGAGGTGACATCGAGCTTCAACGACAACGTTCGCCCGCTCGTCGTGGACATCAAAGGCACGCAGCACCGCCTCACGGGCACGGTCGACGCGCAGTATCAGGAATGGCGCGATCTGCTGCAGCGCATGTTCGAGAACGAGACGGGCTTCTCGCCCGAGGAGGTCAAGGTCTACGAGGCCCCGGCCTCCGAGGATTCGAAGGCCGCGGGCCAGATCGACGGCTCCGGCACGGATCAGCCGGGCTCGAACGACCTGCGAGCCGCCGCGCCCGCGACCTCGACGGTGCCCCAGCCGGCTGCCTCGGCCCAGAGCCCGACCTCGGCGCAGAGTTCCGTCTCCGGTCGGAGTGCTGCTACGTCGACGCAGAGCTCGCCTTCGCCCCAGACTTCCGCGCGCCCGACCTCGGCGACCCAGCCTTCGGCGACGCAAACTTCGGCGCCCCAGACGTTGGCGCCGCAGCCTTCGACGTCGACGCCGCTTTCGACACCATCAGCGACACCGACCTCGGCGACACCGACCTCGACGCAGGCCGCGGCGGACGGTGCGGCCCCGGCCGGCAAGGACGCAAGCTCCGCGGGCGCGCCGCAGCAGAACCCGGCCGCGGGCACGGGAGTGACCGCCGATGCCCGCCAGGGCAAGGCCGGCGGCGCCTGAGGTCGCGCAGCCAGCAAGGCTCGCGCCGCCTTTCGCTTCCGCTGCTTCCGGAGTGCGCGCGTTCGGGGACTCCCTCGGAGGCCTACGGCTCCTCGCGCCGCTGCACCGCGGTCGGTACGTCGACGTTTGGCGCGCGGAGGTCCCGCCGCGCGAGGCCCGGCCTCGCCCCGGCGATGGCCCGCTCGGCGCGGCGCGGCCGGTTGTCCCTGCGTCGCGCACGGTCGCGGTCAAGACGGCCGCGGCCGCGGTTGCGGGACATCCCGGCACGGCCGCGTGGCTTCGCCGCGAGCACCGCGTGCTTGCCGCGCTCGGCCACGCTCACGTCGTTGAGGTCCTGGGCCTGCTCGAGCCGGCCCCGGGACCCATGCTCGTCCTCGACTATCTCGAGGGCGGCGATCTCGTGCCGCTGCTCGGCGCCGCGCCGCGGCACTGGCTAGGCGCGGCCGCGCAGGTCGGCGCCGCGCTTCGGCACGTACACGCGCGCGGCTTCGTGCATGGCGACGTGACGCCGCGCAACGTGCTGTTCCGCGCGCCTGCGGACGAGTCGCCGGGCGCGGCCGTGCTCGCCGATTTCGGGTCTGCGCTGCCCATCGGCGCCGCGCGCCGCACGGCGCCGGGGACCGCGGCGTATCGGCCCCTGCGGTACGCCGCCGACCGTGCGGCGCCCGAGGACGACGTCTACGGCTTTGCGGTGCTGCTCTATCAATTGCTGTCCGGACGGTTGCCCTATGGTCCGCGGCCGGACCGGGCACGCGGAGCCGGTCCGCCGCGGCCGCTCGTCCCGCAACTTCCCGCGCTCGGCACCGAGCGGCACGCGGAAAGGCAGCGGCGGCCCCAAGGGGTCGAGGCCCTGGAAGCGCTCATTGCCAGGATCATGGCGGCATTGACGGCGACGGAACCTGTGGCCGTCGGGACACTAACAGAATTCTGCGATGTCATAGAATCAGTACGCACGGGGTTCGGATTCGGAGCGCCCACGGCCACCGCCGGGTGCGCTCCGTGACGCCGTACCCCACCGCTCCGAGGCCGGCGAAATCGAGGGCCGTCAGCAACGCGGAGGAAGAGCCCGTCGCAGGGAAGAGTCCAGGCGTGGAGACCGAGACACAGCATCGCGAGCACGAGGAGGCCATCGCGCCCGTCAGGCCGTCGTTCGGCACAGCCGGCGGAGAGGCTTCGGGCTCGTTTCCGGATGAGCCCGAGGAGGGCGGGTTCGGGATAGGCCGGCCGCTGCTCGCGGCAGTCGGCGTTCTGCTCGCGGCCGCGGTCATCGGGGTCTTCGTGCTGCTGCCCCGCTGGGTTCAGCAGGACGGGGGCTCCCCGGCGCCGCAGGCCGCCGCGCCCGCGAAGGCGCCGCCCGCGCCGCCGAAGCCCACCCTTACGCCGGAGCAGGAAAAGCAGCTCGCGGACCAGACGGAATCGCTGCTCGCGAAGCTGTTGACGCAGCAGCAGAGCCTCAAGGAAATGTCGGTCGCGAGCTGGGGCGGTGCGGATTACACGAGCTACACGAACGCGAGCAAGGCCGGCGACGACGCCTATCTGAACAAGTCCTATCAGGATGCGATCGCCGCCTACGGCAAGGCGCTCGACATCGGCAAGGATCTGCTGGCCCGCTCGGCCGAGATCACGCAGAAGGCCCTCGACGCGGGTCGTCAGGCGCTCGAGGTCGGCAACGCGGCGCTCGCGGGCCGGCAGTTCGCGCTCGTGCTCGCCGTCGATGCGGGCAATGCGGCGGCCAAGGCCGGTCAGGCACGCGCGAAGAAGCTGCCCGACGTGCTGGCGCTCATGCGCGAGGGCGACGCGCTGCGTGAGCGAGGCCTCCTCGCCAACGCTGCGGAGGCGTACTCGAAGGCCGCCGCGATCGATCCCGAATGGAAGCCCGCGAACGAGTCGCTCGCCGAGGTCAGGCAGCGCATCGCCGACGAGAAGTTCGAGGGCCTCATGTCGAAAGGCTTCAGCGCGCTCGGGTCCAAGGACTACTCGACGGCCGAGCAGCAGTTCAAGACGGCCCTCGCCATGCGCCCGAAGTCGGCGGATGCCCGCGACGGTCTCGTGCAGGCCCGGCAGGGGCTGCAGCTCGGGCGGATCTCCCTCGCGCGCATACGCGCCCTGGCATTCGAGCGCCGCGAGCTCTGGGACCGCGCGATCGAGCAGTACCAGGCGGCTTTGGCCGAGGATCCGAGCCTGGATTTCGCCAAGAAAGGGCTCGCGCACGCGCAAAAGCGAGAGGATCTCGACGCCAAGCTCGAGAACCTCATCGGCCATCCTCAGCTGCTCTTCGGCGACGAGGTGCTCGCCGCCGCGCGCGGGCTGCTCGAGCAGGCTCGCGCCGTCGCCGATCCCGGCAGCCGTCTCAAGGGACAAATCTCGGCGCTCGACGGATTGATCCACAAGGCCACGACGCCCGTGACCGTCGAGCTCAAGTCGGACCAGCAGACCGAGGTCACGGTCTACCGCGTCGGCCGGCTCGGGACGTTCGACGCGAAGGAACTGCAGCTGCGTCCGGGTCAGTACGTGGCGATCGGGTCGCGCGACGGCTACCGCGACGTCCGCAAGACGTTCACGGTGCAGCCGGGCCGCGCGCCCGATCCCGTCAGCGTCGTCTGCACGGAACAGATCTGACCCTCGATGAGTCCGAGACGCCATGAACGCCGGTAGACACGCAAAGGAAGGAATTGCACGGATGAGCGAAGGCCCCGACTGGGTGCTCACGACCGATTTCGGCGGCCGCGTCCGTCGCTTCGGCGCCGACTCGATGCCGGTCTCGATCGGCGGATCGGCGCAGGACGACATCACGATCGCGGGCGTGCAGGGCTCCGTGCGCATCGGCGTGCTCGACGGGGTGTTCTTCCTCGATCCCGCGCGCGGCACGCGCAACCTGCGCGTCGGCGGCGAGCCCGTAGCCGCGACGCGCCGGCTCGCCGACGGCGACGTCGTCGCGCTCGACAGCGCGCGTCTCGCGTGCCGGGTCGGCGGCGGCCGGCTCACGCTCGTCGTGGACGCGATCATCACGGCGGGCGACACCGCGCCGCCGGATCTCGACGAGCTCGCGCGCGGCGCCGGGGCCACCGACGAGGTCGAGATCAAACCGATCGCGTTCCGGGCCGACGCGGCGCCCGCGAGCGCGCCGCGCTCGAGGCTGCCGAGCCCCTCTACGATCATCGTTTCGATCGGCTTCGCCGTGCTGGCTTTGCTCGCGTGGTTCGCGTTCACGGCGAAGTCCGTTCAGCTCGAGTTCACGCCGCAGCCCGCAAGCGTCTCGCTGCCGGGCACGCTGCTCAAGCTGCACCTGTCCGACCGCATGCTGCTGCGCTCGGGCCGCCATCGAGTCACGGCCGAGCTGCCCGGTTACTATCCGCTCGACACGGTCATCACGGTCGGCCCCTCGTCCGATCAGACGCTCAAGCTCGCGCTGACGAAGCTGCCCGGCAAGATCACGCTCGAGGCCGAACCGGATGTGACCGCGCAGGTCGCGCTCGACGGCAAGCCGCTCGGTAAGACGCCGCTCACGGCGGATATCGTGCCCGGCAAGCATCGGCTCGAGTTCTCGGCGGACCGCTACCTCGCCGAGGTACGCGAGCTCGACGTCGCCGGCGAAGGCAAGCGCCAGACGCTGAGCGTCAAGATGACGCCGAACTGGGCGCCCGTCTCGCTGACGACCGAGCCCGCCGGCGCCGAAGTGCTCGTAGACGGTCAGACCCGCGGCACGACGCCGGCTTCGCTCGAGCTCACGGCCGGGAAGCACGCGCTCGAGGTCAGGCTCCACGGCTACAACGCATGGCAGAACAGTGTCGAGGTCGTCGCCGATCAGCCGCAGCAGCTGCCGCCCGTCAAGCTCACGCAGGCCGACGGCCGCATCGAGCTCGCGACCATGCCGGGCGGCGCTGCGGCGACCGTGGACGGCGAGTTCAAGGGCCGCACGCCTCTGACCCTGCGGCTGCGGCCGGGCCGCGACCACGAGCTGACCGTGGCCAAGCCAGGCTATGAGACCGTGAGCCGGACGCTGTCCGTCGCGGCCGACAGCGGCCGCAAGCTCGCGCTCGATCTCGTCGCCGAGTACGGCAAGCTGCACGTCGAGACTCAACCCAAGGGCGCGGCAGTCTTCGTGGACGGCGAAGAGCAGGCCGCGACGCCGGCCGACTTGAGGCTCACGGCGCTGCCCCACAAGATCGAGATCCGCGCACAGGGTTACGCGACGAAGAGCACGCAGGTCACGCCGCGGCCGGGCTACGCGCAGACGCTGCGCTACGAGCTCGTGGCGCTCGATCAGGGCTCGGGCAGCGGCTACCCGCCGATCGTGCGAACGAGCCTCGGCGAGGAGCTCAAGCTGATCCCGGCCGGCGAATTCACGATGGGAACGCCGCGCGGGCAGCAGGGGCGCCGCTCGAACGAGGTCCAGCGCCGCGTCAAGCTTTCGCAGGCGTTCTACCTCGGCGTGCGCGAGGTCACGAACAAGGAATTCCGCGCCTACGAGGCGAGCCATGACTCGGGCAGCTTTCACGGGCTATCGCTGAACGGCGACGATCAGCCCGTCGTGCACGTGAGCTGGGACGACGTCGCGCAGTTCTTGAATTGGCTCAGCATCAAGGACGGGCTGCAGCCCGTCTATGAGCAGAAGGACGGGCAATGGGTCGCCGTGCGGCCGCTGCGCGACGGCTACCGGCTGCCGACCGAAGCGGAATGGGCCTGGGCCGCGCGCTTCGCGAAACGCGACAAGCCGCTCGTCTATCCCTGGGGGCAGGAGCTGCCCCCGCCGGACCGCTCCGGCAATTTCGCCGACGTCTCGGCGGCCCAGGTGCTGCCGACGACGCTCGTGACCTACAGCGACGGCTTCAAGGTCACGGCGCCCGTGGCCAGCTTTGCGCCGGATGCGCTCGGCCTTTACGACATGGGCGGCAACGTCAGCGAGTGGACGCAGGATTTCTATTCGCTGAGCGTCGAGCCCGGCTCCGGGGATAAGGTCAGCGTGGACCCGCTCGGGCCGACCGACGGGCGGTTCCACGTCGTACGCGGCCCGAGCTGGCGCAGCGCGACCGTCACGGATCTGCGCATGGCTTATCGAGACTACGCTGACGAAGGGCGCGAGGATTTGGGTTTCCGGCTTGCCCGTAATCTGCAGTGACGCAGTGAAGGAGGGGCGATGAAGATCGAAAGGATCGTATGGGTGGCCGCCGCGCTCGGGCTCTCCGCGTTCTCGGTGGTCGTCCACGCGCAGTCGCCCGCGGGCGGCGCGGCCGCCGCCGCGCCTTCGAGCCGGGCGGCGGCCCAAGCAGCGACGCCCTCCGCGCCATCGGCCGGCAATGCGGCCTCACCTGCAGCCGGGGCCGTGAAGCCGGCCGATTCGGCTTCGGCTTCGGCTTCGGCCGGGCCCGCTGCGGCGGGCGCTAACGCGTCGGGCAAGAGCGCTGCGGCGGGCGCTAACGCGTCGGGCAAGAGCGCTGCGGCGGCCGCCGGCGGCGCGAAATCGGGCGCGCCCGCGGCCGGCCAGAAGAAGGGCGCCGCGGGCGAAGCCGCGCCGAAGGATCCCGGGGAATTCGTGCCGAGCGAGCAGATCGAGCCCGACCAGGAAGTTACGTTTCCCGCCGATATTTAGCCTTGCAGTCTAGGAGTCGTCATGGCAGTTGAACGGGTACCGGTCCGCGGCGTCGGCCGTATCAAGCGGGGACTTCCGCAGGAGTTCCTGTATCAGGTGTTCTCGCTCGTGATCGCGGTCATCGTCGTGCATTCGGTCTACGTGACGATCGTGCGCCCGAAGGCGAGCGCCATCATCGCGGAGCAGACACTGCGCATGCAGCAGGAGAGCAACTACACGCCGGAGCGCTCGCTCTGGGTCGTGATCAAGGACTTCGAGCAGGAGTCGGAGATCATCCTCGGGATCTGGGCCTTCGCTCTCATGGGCTACAAGGCCGTGGCGACGCAGCGCGAGCGGGCCTTGCTGCAGCGCGAGATGCTGCCGATCCGCGAGGGCGTGCGCGTGCTGCCGGAGGACACGCGCGAGTACGCGCGCACGCTGCAGGCTTTGCCGCAGCGGATTCGCAAAATGCTGCTGCCGCGGCTGTTGCTCGCCGCCCTCGACCGCTTCGGTGCGACGCGCAACGTCCAGGACGTCTCCTCCGTCGCGAATTCGGTCTGCGAGGCCGAAGGGGACCGGCTCGACTCCGAGCTCGCGATGATCCGCTACATCGCCTGGGCCATCCCGTCGATCGGCTTCATCGGCACGGTCCGCGGTATCGGCCAGGCCATGGACCAGGCCAACAAAGCGCTGCAGGGCGACCTCAGCGGCGTGACGCAGAACTTGGGGTTGGCGTTCAACTCGACGCTCGTCGCGCTGCTGATCTCGATCGTCCTCATGTTCCTCGTGCATCAGCTGCAGCTCATGCAGGAGGGCCTGGTGCTCGACGCGCAGACCTACGTCGACCACAACCTGATCCGCCACATGCACAGCCGCAACGGCACGAGCTGATCCTTCCGTGGGCACGCTCGCGTTCGACCTCAACGACTCCGGGCTCGTCGTGGCCGACGGCGACGCCGTGCTGGCCGTCGAGCCCGGCTATGCGCTCGTCGAGGGCCGCAACATCGAAACGGGCCCGCCGGCCTATGCGCAGGCGCGCCTCAAGCCGCGCCACGTCAGCAACCGCTACTGGGCGCAGCTCAGCGTCGAGCCCGGCTCGGCCGGCCTCGGCGACGGCCGCAGCGCGGCGGAGCTCGCATACGCGCAGCTCGACCGGCTCTGGAAACAGTTCGGCGGGGAAGACCGCGACGCGGTATTCATCGTGCCGGGCCACTACACGCGCGAGCAGCTGGGTCTGCTGCTCGGGCTCGCCGAGGAGTGCCGCATGCCCGTGAGGGCGCTCGTGGACGCGGCCGTTGCGGCGAGCGCGCGGCCCTATCCAAGCCGCCAGCTCGTCTACGTCGACGCGAGCCTGCACCGCGCCTCGGTGACGCCGCTCGAGCAGGGCGAGGAGGCCGTCGCCCAGCCCGAGCAGGGTCTGCCGAGCGTCGGCCTCGCGGATCTCTTCGATGCGCTCGCGCGCTGGTTCGCCGAGCGGTTCGTGCTCGCGACGCGCTTCGATCCGTTCCATCACGCCGAGACGGAGCAGAGCCTCTACGATCGTCTGCCGGAATGGCTCGAGGCGCTGCAGCGGACCGAGCGAGCGGAGTTCGCGCTCACGGAAGGCGATCACGAGTTTCGCATCGAGGTGGCGCGCGAGCCGCTCGAGGCCGTGTTCGCGGGGTTCAACCGCGCCATCGTCCAGCTCATCGCGCAGTCGCGCAGCGCCGAAGGCGGCCTCGTCGTGCAGCTCTCGGAGCGCCTGACGGGCCTGCCGGGCCTCGCCGCGCACCTCGCGCGGCTCGACGATGCCTACGTCGTCTCGCTGCCGGCGGGCCACACGGCGCGCGCCGGCCTTGCCGGCCTCGACCGCCTCGAGTCGGACGGGACGGCCGTGCGGCTTCTGAAGCACCTGCCGTGGCGCGAGCGCGTCTCCGGCGAGCCCGTGCCGGTCGTGGCGCCCAGGGCCGAGCGGCCGCTCGAGCGCGACGTGCCGACCCACATCGTCTACCGCGGCGTGGCCTATCCCGTCGGCGCCGACGGGCTCTTGATCGGGCGGGCGGAACAGGCGGGGCGGCGTGCGATCGTCCTCGATCCCGAGCAGGGCGCGATCTCGCGCACGCACTGTGAGATCGTGCTGCGCGACGGGGAGGTCAAGCTCAGGGACCTGAGCCGCTATGGCACGTTCGTCAACGAGCGGCGCGTCGAGGAGTGCGTGCTCAACGTCGCGGACCGCATCCGCATCGGCTCGCCGGGCGAGGAACTCGGCGCCATCAGAGTCCAAGCCGGAGCCGAAGACGTCCATGGCGCGTAAGAAGCGCGAATTCAGCGTTTTCTCGCTGTCGTTCATCGACGCGATCACGTGCGGGTTCGGGGCGATCATCCTGCTCTATATGATCATCGTCTCGAACATCAACGTGCATCAGCAAAAGACCGAGAAGACCGTCACGAGCGCGGTAGACAAGGTCGAGCTCAAGGTGCTGGCCGGCCGCAAGAACCTCGTGCAGCTCAAGCAGGACATCGCGAAGCTGCTCGAGCAGCAGGCCGTGCTCGGCGGCGTCAAGCAGCAGCTCGCGAGCGAGATCGATACGACCCAGCGCCAGTCCGAGACGCTGAGCGAGCAGACCTCGGAGCAGCGCAAGACGGTCAAGGAGTTGCAGGCCGAGCTCAAGGACCTGCAGGCCGAGGTCAAACGTCAGTCGGCAAAGAGCGTGACACCCGAGGAGGCGGGCAACCGCATCCGCAGCGTGGTCGGCGAGGGCAACCGGCAGTACCTGACGGGGCTGCGCATGGGCGGCAAGCACGTCGTGATCCTCGTGGACTGCTCGACGAGCATGCTCGACCGCACGATCGTCAACATCATCCGCCGCCGGAATCTGCCGGCGCTCGAGCAGCGCGAGTCGCCGAAGTGGGTGCAGGCCGTCAACACGATCGACTGGCTCACGGCGCAGCTCAAGCCCGGGACGCAGTTTCAGATCTACGGGTTCAACGACAAGGTGTTTTCGCTCCTTAACGGCACCGACGGCAAGTGGCAGACGGTCACGGACGGCAGCGAGCTCAACAAGGCCGTCGCCGATCTCAAGCAGATCACGCCCAAGGGGCCGACGAGCCTCAGCCTCGCGTTCGCCGCGACGCGCAAGCTCGAGCCGAAGCCGGACGACATCTATCTGATCACGGACGGACTGCCGACCATGGGCGAGGTGCTGCCGCCGCGGCCGGGCGTGACCGGCAAGGAAAGACTCGACGACTTCAAGCGGGCCGTGCGTGAGCTGCCCGTCGACGTGCCCGTCAACACGATTCTGCTCGCCATGGAGGGCGACCCGCAGGCGGCGCCCTCGTACTGGTGGCTCGCGCTGCGCACGGGCGGCTCGCTGCTCGGGCCCTCGGAGGACTGGCCATGACGCGAAAGAGAAAGCGCCGCGAGATCGACACGATGAGCCTTTCGTTCCTCGACGCCGTCTCCTGCGGCTTCGGGGCGATCATCCTGCTGCTCGTCATCACGAAGCTCTTCCAGCCGGTCCGGCTCGAGCAGAGCGAGGAGCAGCTCAACGGCGATCTTGCGCGCTACGAGCAGGAGCTCAACGACATCCTCGGCGACACGGAGAAGGTACAGAGGGAGCGCAACACGGTCGTCAAGCAAGTGGATTCGGAGCAGGACGAGGTCTCGAAGCTGCAGCGGCAGCTCTCGAAGATCCGCGCGGCCATGCTGAACGAGAAGGACGACGCCCAGGTCTCGAGCGAGCTCGCAGGCCGGCTCGCGCAGGCCAAGGAGAAGCTCTCGGCCGAGATGAAGACGCTGCTGGCCAACTACAAGCCCAAGCCCGACGAGTACAAGGTGGGCGGCATCCCCGTGGACAGCGAATACATCATCTTCGTCATCGACACGTCGGGCAGCATGAAGCAGTACCAATGGGACCGCGTCATGAAGGAGCTGAGCCAGACCCTCGAGGTGTATCCGCACGTCAAGGGCATCCAGGTCATGAACGACGAAGGCGAGTACATGTTCAAGAGCTACCGGAACGAATGGATTCCGGACTCACCCTCGCGGCGCAAGCTTATTCTCGACGGCATGAAGAACTGGAACGCCTTTTCGAACTCCTCTCCGCGGGAGGGCCTGCTCGAGGCGATCCACGATTTCTACGACCCGAACAAGAGCATTTCCGTCTACTACTTCGGCGACGACTTCTCCCAGGGCTCGAGCGCCATCAACGCTACGGTGCGCGAGATCGACCGCGAGAACCATGCGAGCGACCGCAACGGGCGCCGGGTCCGCATTCACGCCGTGCTCTTTCCGACGTACTACGAGGTCACGGGCGGCCAGCTCCTGACGGCCGCGGACTTCGCGACGATGATGCGCGTAATCTGCCAGCGCAACGGCGGGACCTTCATCAGCCTGCCGACGCGGCGGGACATGTAGAAATAAGGGGTCAGAGCCCTTTTTCGCCTGACCGCTCGGCGGCAGTTTTTCGCGCCCCTCGGGGCGAAAAAGGGCACTGACCCCTTTCTTCTTTCCGCCTCCGGCAGGATTCGCCAGGATTGATCCGCCTGCAGGCAGCTTCGCGCACTGCGCGGGCCGCGGCTCCGGCTGCAATGCACACGTGCACTTCGCACGCAGCAGTTGCAAGGAGCTTCAGCCATGAACAAGCGGACCCATTCCATCAAGTCGAAAGCCAAGCCGCTGCTCGCGCTCGGCGTCGCCTGCGCGCTCGCGGCGCCCGCCTGGGCGGATAGCGGCCGCAGCTCGAAGCAGGAGGCGGCCGGCGTCGGGAGCGGCGTGGCCATCGGCGCGCTGGCCGGCGGGCCGGTCGGGGCGGTGCTCGGGGCCGCTTTCGGCGGCTGGATCGGCAATCGGTTTCATCACGAGCGCGAGCTGCGGCTCGCGGCGGAGACCGACGCCGTGCAGAGCCGGGAGCAGACGGCGCAGCTGCAAGGCCGCCTCGACGGCCGGCAGCGCGAGCTCGAGAATGTCGAGGCCAAGCTCGCGGCCGAGCGCGAGGCGAACCGCGATGCGTTGACGCAGGCGCTCAAAGTCTCGGTCTACTTCCGGACGGGCAAGAGCGAGCTCGAGGACGGCTCGGCCGAGCGCCTCGCCCGCATCGCGCAGCTGCTCGCGCCGATGCAGGGCGTCGTCGTCCGGCTCGACGGCTTCGCCGATCAGCGCGGCGAGGAGCAATACAACGAGCAGCTCTCCGCGGCTCGCGCCGAGTCCGTGCGCAAGGCCTTCGTCGCAGCCGGCTTCCCGGAGGACCGGATCTCCGTCACGGCCGAGGGCGAGCGTCTCGCGACGGCGGACGCGAAAGACCTCGACGCGCTCGCGCTCGAGCGCCGCGTCGAGATCAGCATCGACAATGCGGCCGCCCAGGCAGAACGCGTCGCGCAGAAGTGAGGGCGATACCGGCGTCAGGTCCCGGGCCGCGCCGCGGCGGTGAGCACCGCCGCGGCGCGGGCCAGCTGCGCTGTGAGCCAACTGGTCTGTGAGCCACGCCACCTGGGCCGTGAGCCACCTGCGCCGTGCGCCCCCCGTGCCGTGGGCTCAGCCGGCGGCGATGCGCCGCGCGAGCGCACAGAGCGCCGCGCCCTGCGCGGCCTCGGCGAGCGCCCGACGCGGCAGCACCGTGACGGGCACCGCGCCGAGGAAACGCCGCAGCACCGCCGCGGTCTCGGCGCTCGGCACCGGTTGCTCCTGCGACTCGCTGACGACCACCTCTGCGAGGCGGCAGCCGCGCGCGGCCAGGAGCTCCGCGGCCGTCAACGTGTGGCTCAATGTGCCGAGGTAGCTGCCCGCGACGAGCAGGACCGGAGCCCCGAGCGCTTCGATCCAATCGAGCACCGTGCGGCGCTCGTCGAGCGGCACCATGACGCCGCCGATGCCCTCGATGAGCGTCACGTCGGAGCCCCGGGCCGTCCTGCAGAAATCGAGCAGCGCCTCGAAGTCGAGGCGCCGCGCCTCCCGCGCGGCGGCCATGTCGGGCGACAGCGGCGCCGCGAACCGCCAGGGCGAGATCTCGGCGAGGCGCTCGGCCTCGAGCGGAAGGCCGAGCGCGCGCAGGAGCTCACCGGTGTCGCTCGACTCGGGAGCGGCGGGGTCGAAGCCCGAAGCGACGGGTTTGACAGCGCGCACGCTGCGGCCGGCCGCGCGGAGGGCCGCGACGAGCGCCGCAGTCACGTAGGTTTTGCCGACGTCGGTGCCCGTGCCCGTCACGAACCAGGAGGCCATCATCCCGTCGCCGCGCCCGCCGAGGCCGCGACCGCGGCCGCGCCGGTCGGCGAGAAGCCCTCGAGGCGGCGCACGGCGGCCGCGAGTCGCAACACGTCGTCCTCTGCATGGGCCGCCGAAAACGCGAAGCGCAGGCGGGCGGTTCCGGCCGGCACGGTCGGCGGCCGAATGGCCGTGACGAGGAAGCCGGCCTGCTCGAGGTGCCGGCTCGCCGCGAGCGCGGCGTCGGCGCCGCCGCAGCGCAGCGGGACGATCGCGCTCGCGGCCGGCGGCAGGCCCGTCGCCTCGGTGAAGAGCCGGGCCCGGGCGAGGGGCGCGGCGACGAGCGCTGCGTCGGCGGCGATGAGCTCGAGCGCCTTGCAGGCTGCGGCCACGGTGCCCGGCGGCAGGCCCGTCGAGTAGACGAAGCTCCGCGCGCGGTTGCGGATGAGCTCCGCGGCGGCCGCGCTTGTGCAGACGTAGCCGCCGTAGGTGCCGACGGCCTTCGAGAGCGTGCCCATCTGCAGCGGGACGTTCGCGACCTCAGCGCTCGCGAAGGCCGCGCCGCGGCCGCCGCCGACGACGCCGAGGCCGTGCGCGTCGTCGCTGAGCAGCCAGGCGTCGGCGGCCTCGGCGAGCGCCGCAAGCGCCGGGAGCGGCGCGAGGTCGCCCTCCATGCTGAAGACGCCTTCGGTGACGAGCAGGCAGCGGCGATAGGCGGCGCGCTCGGCCTCGAGCCGCGCGCGGGCCGCGGCCACGTCGTTGTGCCGGAACGTGACGACGCGGGCGCGGGAAAGCGCGGCGCCCGTGAGCAGGCAGGAATGGCAGAGCTCGTCCATGACGATGAGGTCGCCGGGGCCGGTGAGCACAGGCAGCACGCCGACGTTCGTGAGATAGCCGCTCCCGAACACGACGGCCGCCTGCGTGCCCTTGAGCGCGGCCAGCCGCGCCTCGAGCTCGGCATACAGCGGATGATTGCCCGTCACGAGGCGCGAGGCGCCGGCGCCCGTCCCGAAGCGGCGCGTGGCTTCGACGGCCGCCGCGACGACATCGGGGTGCCGGGAGAGCCCGAGATAGTCGTTGCAGGAGAACGAGAGGAGCGCGCGCGCGCCGACGCGGGCGCCGGCCCCGTCCCGCCGGTCGGTGACCGCGAGATGCCTGCGCAGGCGGCGCCGCTCGAGCGCTTCGAGCTTGGCGGCCGCGAAGCGCTCGAGCGATGCGTTCACGAAGCGTTGCGGCAAGGCGATCTCCACGGCGATGGACCGAAAGCGATTGTCGGCCACGCGGGCCGGCGAGGCCAGACGCTGCGGAAATCACGTGCCCCCCTTTTGGGGCCGCGGCGGGCGCGGTAGTCTTTCGATGACGAAGGAGGCATTCGTGACGAAAACGACGATCAAGCGTGTGCTCGTGGCCGTCAAGCCGAGTCAGACGGGGCTGCCGCTCGCGGCGGACCACGCCCGCATGTTGGCCGAGCAGCTCGGCGCCGAGCTCGTCCTGCTCCGGATCGTTTACGGTTCGGGCGGCGGCGCGGCCGGGCGGGAGCACGTGCTCGGGAGCGCGCGCGAAGACCTCGAGAAGCTCGCCGAGCTGGTGCGCGAATGGGGCGTGACCGTGCACGTGGACGTGCGCACGGGCGCTCCCGTATACGACGCCATCGTCGATGCGGTGCGCGAGCTTCGGGGCGATCTGCTCGTGGTCGGCGCGCACACGCCGCGGCCGCTTCCCCATACGCGCCTGACGGACACGGACTGGCAGCTCATGCGGCTGTGCCCCTGTCCGTTGCTGCTCGTCAAGGATCCCGAATTCCAGGGCTACGGCACGGTCATGGCGGCCGTCGATCCGCTCTACGGCCACGAGGAGCCGGCGGGAACGGACCGCGCCGTGCTGGGCCAGGCCGCGCTGTTCGCCAAGGCCATGGACGGCCAGTTGCGGGTCGTGCACGCGTATCCCGACCCCGAGCAGTACAACTGGGTCTCGGCCGTCGAGGTCGAGCCGGGCGTGTTCTACGGCTCGGAAAACATCGAGACCGTGCACCGGCAGGCCGTGCAGGAGCTCGTGGACGGCTATGGCG
Source organism: uncultured Gammaproteobacteria bacterium (assembly GCA_963702105.1). GTDB lineage: Bacteria > Pseudomonadota > Gammaproteobacteria > Steroidobacterales > Rariloculaceae > ZC4RG20. The sequence goes on along the minus strand of OY969712.1, from coordinate 4,085,073 downwards.
TGCCGCCGGACCGCATCGATCTCGGCCCCGGGGACCCTCGGCTCGTCGTGCCGCAGCTCGCGGCGGAGCGCAATGCCAAGCTGCTCGTGGTCGGCGTGCTGAAGCGCAGCGCGCTCGGCCAAGCCATGCTCGGCAGCACGGCCGAATACATCGTGGACGACGCGCCCTGCGACGTGCTCATGGTCAAGCCCGGCTGAGGCGAAAAAGGGGCTCTGACCCCTTTTTCGCCTTTTTCGTCGGACCTACGCCACCTGCGACTTCTTCTCCTCGCCGCGGTGCTTGCCCGGCTCCTCGAGCGCGAAGTCGAGCGCGTCCTCGACCTTGTCGAGCCAGACGAAGTCGAGCTGCTGGCGTGCCTGCTCGGGAATCTCCTCGAAGTCCTTCCTGTTCCGGGCCGGCAGCATGACGCACTTGATGCCCGCCCGCAGCGCCGCAAGCGTCTTTTCCTTGACGCCGCCGATCGGCAGCACTAGGCCGCGCAGGCTGATCTCGCCCGTCATGGCCACATCGGAGCGCACGGTCTTGCCCGTGAGCAGCGAGGCGACGGCGAGGAACATCGCAACGCCCGCGCTCGGCCCGTCCTTCGGGATCGCACCGGCCGGCACGTGGATGTGCAGGTCGTTCTCGTCGAGCAGATCCTGAGCCGCTCCGAGTTGGCCGAGCCGTGCCTTGGCCAGCGTGACGGCCGCCTGCGCACTCTCTTTCATGACGTCGCCGAGCTGCCCCGTGAGGATCAGCTTGCCCTTGCCGGGCGTGAGGCTCGCCTCGATGAACAGGATGTCGCCGCCCACGGGCGTCCACGCGAGGCCCGTCGCGACGCCCGGCACGCTCGTGCGCATCTTGACCTCGCTCTCGAAGCGGCGCGGACCCAGGATCGTCGCCACGTCCTTCACATCGATGTGCACGTTCTCGAGCGACTTCTCCGTGATCTGCATCGCGGCGTTGCGCAGCAGCGAGCCGATCTCGCGTTCGAGATTGCGCACGCCGGCCTCGCGCGTGTAGCCGTCGATGACCTCCTTGAGCGCGGCCTCCGTGATCGTCGCCTGCTCTTCCCTAAGGCCGTTCGCCTTGCGCTGCCGCTGCACGAGGTAGCGCTTCGCGATCTCGAGCTTCTCGTCCTGCGTGTACCCCGCGAGCTCGATGATCTCCATTCGGTCCCGCAGTGGGCCCGGGATGCTGTCGAGCACGTTGGCCGTGCCGATGAACAGCACCTTGCTGAGGTCGAACGGCACGTCGAGGTAATGATCGCGGAACGTCGAGTTCTGCTCCGGATCCAGCACCTCGAGCAGCGCCGAGGAAGGATCGCCGTGAAAACCGGTGCCGAGCTTGTCCATCTCGTCGAGCATCATGACCGGATTGCGCGTGCCGGCCTTGCGGATGCTCTGGATGATCGTGCCCGGCAGCGAGCCGATGTACGTGCGTCGATGCCCGCGGATCTCCGCCTCGTCGTGCACGCCGCCGAGACTCGCGCGCGAGAACTTGAGGCCCACGGCCCGCGCGATGCTCTGGCCCAGCAACGTCTTACCGACGCCCGGAGGACCGACGAAGCACAGGATCGGGCTGCGGCCTTCCGGATTCAGCTTGCGCACGGCCAGGTACTCGAGGATGCGTCGCTTGATCTTCGTGAGGCCGTAGTGGTCCTCGTCGAGGATTTCGCGCGCGCGCGCGATGTCGATGTTTTCCGTATCGAGCTTCGCCCACGGCAGCGCCACGAGCCAATCGAGATACGTGCGCACCATCGAGCGCTCGGCCGCGGCCTCCGGCATCGCCTCGAAGCGCTTGAGCTCCTTCATGGCCTGCTCGTGCGCTTCCTCGGGCATCTGCGCCTCTTCGATGCCGCGGCGCAGCTCCTCGGCCTCGGTGTCCTCGCCGTCCTCGCCGAGCTCCTTCTGAATCGTGCGCAGCTGCTCGCGCAGCAGGTATTCGCGCTGGCGCGCGTCGAGCTTCTCCTGCGTCTGCTCGCCGATCTCGCGGCTGAGCCGCAACACCTCGACGCGGTGGGCGAGAAGCTCCGTGACGCGCTGCAGGCGCTTGTTGACGTTCGAGCGTCTCGAGCAGCTCCTGCTTCTCGGAAGGCTTGATGTCGATGAGGCTCGCGATGAGGTCCGCGAGCGCCGACGGCGACTCGACGTTGCGCAGCGCGGCGCCGTATTCGGGCGGGGCCTGCGGCAGGAGCTCGATGGCCTCGGCGGCCTTCTGCTTGAGCACGTTCGCGCGCGCCTCGACGGCGGCGGGATCCTTGCTCTCGCGCTCGGGGATGATGTCGAAGCGCGCCGCGAGGAACGGCAGCCCCGAGAGGTAGTCGAGCACGCGGAAGCGCTCCTCGCCCTGGCAGATCAGGTGATGCATGCCGTTCGGCGACTTGATATAGCGCACGACGCTGACCGTCGTGCCGATCTGATACAGGTCGTCCGGGCCGGGGACGTCGACGTCCGGGTCGCGCTGCAGCACGATGCCGAGCTTGTGCCCGTCGTTGACGACCTCGGTCGCCGCGTTGATGGAAATGTCCCGGCCGAGCGCAATCTGCGTCACCGCGCCCGGAAACACGACGATGTTGCGGACGGGGACGATGAGCAGCACGTCCTCGGGGATGTTCGGCCTGCCGTGGGGCTCGGCGGGAGGCGTCTGATTCGTGTCCTGCTGGTCCATGTCGTTGCCTGAAGTGTGACCTTAAACTCATCGTGGGGGCGTGAAATCCGCATTTCAAGCCGGACTTTCACGTAGGGAAACCGAGGCCCGCCGCCCGCTGCGGCGCGACCAGGAAACTCGCGGGGACCGAGGCGTGTAAAATGACGTTGGCCCGTGCATTGCATATGGGGACGGCGCGCCGCCGTTTCCAGGGCTGCGGGGCAACCAGGAACGACGGAGCCGAAAGCAAAATGTTGGATATCAACCCGGACACGGTTCGCTTCATCATCGAGAGAGCGAACGAGTTTCAGGCCAAAGAAGGGGTCACGATCCCGGAGACGCCGCTGAGCCCCTCGGACGACTGGGCGATGCAGATCCTGGCCGACCACGCGGACGACCCGGTGCTCCAGCAGATTCGCGACACGGTCGAGGACCTCGAGCCGGATCAGCAGGTCGAGCTCGTCGCGCTCGTATGGCTCGGGCGCGGAGACTTCGACGTCGAGGACTGGGACTCGGCCGTCGAGCAGGCCCGCGAGAGCTGGAACGAGCGCACCGCGGACTACCTCATCGGCACGCCGTTGCTCGGTGACTACCTGGCGGAAGGGCTGAACATGCTCGGCTACGATGAGGATGGGGCCGAGATCGACGACGAGGAAGACGAAGACGAAGACGAGTACGACAAGGACGAAGACGAAGACGAAGACGACGATGACGATGACGACGACGACGAGGAGGAGGACTACGACTAGGCTTGCGTCACCGGCTCGATGCCCCTCGGCTCGATGACGCCCAGCTCGATGACTTTCGGCTCGACGACCTTCGGCTCGGAGACCCCCGGTTCCGCCTCTGCGCGCCGCGCTTCGCGCGATCTGCCGGGCGCATCCGTCCCGAGGGCGGGAACCTCAGTCCGGTTCCCCGCCGATCTGCTCGAGCAGTTCCTCCGTCTTCTCCCGCATGAGCCGCTCGTCGCCGCGGCTTTCGACGTTTAGGCGCAGCAGCGGCTCCGTATTCGAGGGCCGCAGGTTGAATCGCCAGCGCTCGAATTCCATGCTGAGCCCGTCCACGTGCTCGACGCGGCGGGCGATCGGCGCGTACGCCTTTTCGACGGCGGCCGCGACCGCGGCCGGGTTTTCGACGCTGCGATTGATCTCGCCGCTCGCCGGATACGCCGCGAGGCGGGCGTCGACGAGCTCGGAGAGCCGGGCCCCGCTCCGGCTCATGATCTCGGTGATCAGCAGCCAGGGGATCATGCCGCTGTCCGCATAGGAGAATTCGCGGAAGTAGTGGTGGGCGCTCATCTCGCCGCCGTAGACGGCGTCGGCCTCGCGCATCACCTGTTTGATGAAGGCGTGGCCCGACTTGCTCTGCACGGCCTGGCCGCCCGCCGCGCCGACGACGTCGAGCGTGTTCCAGGTCAGGCGCGGGTCGTGCACGATCTTTCGGCCCGGAAACTTCTCGAGGAAGCTCCGGGCCAGCAGGCCGACGATGTAGTAGCCCTCGACGAAGCGGCCGCGCTCGTCGAAGAAGAAGCAGCGGTCGAAATCGCCGTCCCAGGCGAGCCCGAGGTCGGCGCCGCTCTCGCGGACCGCGTCGCTCGTGACTTTGCGGTTGCGCTCGATCATGGGATTCGGCACGCCGTTCGGGAACGAGCCGTCGGGCGCGTGGTGAAGCTTGACGAGCTCGAACGGCAGACGGGGCTCGAGCAGATCGAGGATCGGGCCGGCGCCGCCGTTGCCGGCGTTGACGACGATCTTGAGCGGCGCGAGCGCCTCGCGATCGACGTAGCCGAGCAGATGCTCGATGTAGGCCGGCTTCACGTCGCGTGCCTCGACGCGGCCCGGGCGCCGGGCCTTCTCGAACTCGCCGCGCTCGGCCAGCGCACGGATGTCCGCCAGCCCCGTATCGGCGCTGATCGGCCGGGCGCCCTCGCGCACGAGCTTCATGCCATTGTAATTCGGCGGGTTGTGGCTGGCCGTGACCATGATGCCGCCGTCGAGCCGCTCGTTGAACGTCTCGAAATACACGAGCTCCGTCCCGCCGACGCCGATGTCGACGACGTCGACCCCCGACTCGGTCAGCCCGGCCGTGAGCGCGCGCGCGAGCCCGGGGCTCGAGGCCCGGATGTCCTGCCCCACTGCCACGGCGCGCGGGCGTACGAACGCGGCATAGCCTCGGCCGATGCGGTAGCTCGTCTCCTCGTCCAGCTCCTCGGGCACGCGGCCGCGCACGTCATAGGCCTTGAAGCACGTGATTTTCTTCATGAAAGGGTCCGGCTGAACTCGAGGGCACGCAGTATAGCCAAGCGCAGCCGGCGTTTGCCGTGACGGAGGCCCCGGGTAGTATTGGCCGCCATGACGACGAGCGCGCACGAAGCAGGGGCTGCGGCCTGCCCGGTCTGGCTGCCCTACTGCCAGATGAGCACGGCCCGCGCGCCGCTGCGGGCCGCGCGCACGGCCGGTGCCCGCATCGAGCTGGCCGACGGCCGGGTGCTCGTCGACGGCACCTCGTCCTGGTGGACGGCCTGCCACGGCTACAACCATCCGCACATCGCCGCCGCCGTCGCCGCGCAGCTCGAGCGCATGCCGCACGTCATGCTCGGCGGCCTCGTGCACGATCCCGTGCTCATCCTCGCCCGGCGCCTCGCCGAGCGTCTCCCCGGGGATCTCGGCCGCATCTTCTTCTCGGAATCGGGCTCGGTCGCCGTCGAGGTCGCGCTCAAGATGGCTGTGCAGTACTGGCTCAATCAGGAGCAGCCCAACCGGCATCGCTTTCTGAGCTTCCGGCACGGTTATCACGGCGACACCTTCGCGGCCATGTCGATCTGCGATCCGGAAGAGGGCATGCACGCGCTGTTCAAGCACGTGCTCGCGCCGCAGCTCGTCGTGCCCCTGCCGCGCGGCCGAGCCGAGCTTGCGGCGTTCGAGTCGTTCGTGGCGGCTCATGCGCACGAGCTCGCGGGGGTCGTGCTGGAGCCGCTCGTGCAGGCCGCCGGCGGCATGAAGTTTCACGAGCCCGAGACGCTCGCCGCGGTCGCGCGGACCGCGGCGCGCCACGGTCTCCTGCTGATCCTCGACGAGATAGCGGTCGGATTCGGCCGCACGGGCACGCTGTTCGCCTGCGAGCAGGCCGGCGTCGTGCCGGACATCATCACGCTTTCGAAGGCGCTGACGGGCGGGACGCTGCCGCTCGCGGCCACGGCGGCCCGCGAGCACGTCTTCGAGGCATTCCTCAAGCCGGAGTTCGAGCGCGCGCTCATGCACGGCCCGACGTTCGCGGGGAATCCGCTCGCCTGCGCGGCTGCGAATGCTTCGCTGGATCTCTTCGAACGCGAGCCGCGCCTTGCGCAGGTTGCGGCGATCGAGCGGGCGCTGGCCGAAGGCCTCGCGGCCTGCCGCGGCCTGCCGGGCGTCGCTGACGTGCGCGTGCGCGGGGCGATCGGCGTCGTCGAGCTCGAGGGGCGCCCGCAAGTCGAAGGACTGCGGCGCGCGTTCGTCGAGGAGGGCGTCTGGGTCCGGCCCTTCGGGAACGTCGTCTATCTCATGCCGCCGCTCGTGATCGGCGAGGACGAGCTCGCGATCCTCGTGCGCGCGGTGCACAAGGTTCTCGCCCGTCCGCGGGCCTGACGCGGCGGGGCCGCCCGTGCTGCCGAGCGCCAGCCGGTCGGCGGCGCCGGGGCCGAAGCCCCGGTCCCTCTTCAAACCCTCGCGCTGCGAGCGCTATTCGCAGGTGCCGTTGAGACTCTCGAGCCCGGTCACGCTCATCATGGGATGCGTCTTGCCTTTGACCATCCCCATGACGACGACCTTATGGCCGTTCTGCGCGGCGAGCGGCACGTTCTTGCTGTGCAGCTCGATCGTCTTCGGCGCCGCGCCGTGGAACGCAGCCTCCTTCACGCCCGGCCGGCCCATCATGACGTGCGTGAGCATATAGGTGCCCGCCGTCTTGCCCTGTTCCACGCAGCCCGTATAGGTCATGTCCTTGGCCTTCTCGTCCCCGGTCTTCTGCGCGAGCGCCGTGCCCGCCGTCGCCAATGCCGCGCATGCGAGCGCCCCCAACGCCAGTCTTCTTTTCATGTCTTTCTCCTTGCGTTTGCTACAGATTGCCGGCGCCGCTGACGTGCGCCCGCCGGGCCGGGGAACCGGCCGCTCGAGCGTGCCGGTTTCCCGCCGTCCGAGGCGCTCGATTACGGACAGTTCGGCGAGACGGACTTGATCGACTCCACCTTCATCATCGGGCCGCCTTTCCCTCGCATCGTCGATCCCATGACCGTGACCTTATGGCCGGCCTCGGGCGCGATCTGCGCCGAGGAAGTGCTTTCGAGATGCAGCATCTTGGGCGCACGGGCCTTCTTGCCGCTCGTCTGCGCGGCCGAGCCCGCCTCGCCCGCCATGACGTGCGTGAGCATATAGGTGCCGGCCGTCTTGCCCTGTTCGACGCAGCCCGTGTAAGTCATGCTTTTGGCCTTGGTCTTGACTGTGTCGTTTTGCTGCGCCAAGGCGGCGCCGGATACAAGCAGCGCGGCGCAGGCAGCGACCGCGAATACGCCTGATTTATGCATTTCCTGTCTCCTTCGATTGAACGTCCTGGTCCCTGAGTGCACAGCGAGGCACCGCGCGGCCCAAAGGACCGTGCGGCCGTCTGAGAACGGCGATGGGTCGAGCGAGTGCAGATCGTTCTCCGCGGCGGACGCGCCGATGCGAGACGGCGCGCCTCTGGTCCGTACCAGAGCGGCGAGAAAGCACTGTTCATCGATATTTTCGCGCGGACGATACGGTCGGCGCGGACGTCCGATGTTACCGAAAGGGGCGGGGCGATAAATAGGTGCTCATGCCCTCGGTGCGCGCGCCGCTCGCGCTCGCATTCGCACGCGCGCTCGCGCTCGTACTCGCACTAGCGCGCTACCGCGCTACCGCGCTATCGCGCGCGGCTGTCGACCGCATGATTCATGAACGGGTCGGGCGCGGTGGTGGGGCGGAGGTTCGTGCATGAGGCCGCTGTCGGGACCGGCGTGAATCCGTCCCTGGAGCCTTCGTGCGCGCCATCCCTGGCGCTCACGATCCCGACAGCGGCCTCATGCACGAACCTCCTCTTCGACGTCGCCAGCCGTTCATGAACCATGCTGAATCCCCACGAGGAGATCGCTCGCGCAAGGACGCTCCCGCACGCTCGGAGCCACCCGCAGACGTATCCAGCCGTGGCATCGGCGCTAGCTGCGGACGTATCGGGCGGAGGTGTCGGCGCCAGCGCGGACGTATCCGGCGGAGGCATCGGCGCGAGCCGCAGACGTCTCCAGCGTAGGCATCGGCACAAGGGCGGTTTCGGGACGCTGAGCGCCAGGGATGGCGCGAAGCGAGCCCCCAGGGACGGGTTCACGGCGGTCCCGAAACCGCCCTTGTGCCGATGCCTACGCCCACCGCCACCGTCTCGGCGGCGATGCCTACGCCCACCGCCACCGTCTCGGCGCCGATGCCTACGCGGAGCTAGAACATCTCCGAAGCATCCGGCTCGGCGGGCCCGCCGGTATCGTAGCGGTTCGGGATGAAATCGCCCGTGACCATGTCGTGGTAGGACAGCCCGGGACCGACCATGGGATAGACGCCGGCTTCGGGATCGATGATGACCTCGAGGAAGGCCGGGCCCTCGAACGCGAGGAACTCCTCGAGCACGCGCGGGACGTCTTCCTTGCGGTCGAGCCGCTTCGCGTACTCGAAGCCGTCGGCCTGGGCCGTTTTGACGAAGTCTTTTTTGCGCAGCGACTTGTCGCTGGCCGAGAGCCGGCCCTTGAAGAACAGCCGCTGCCACTGCATGACCATGCCGTCGCCGTAGTTGTTGAGCACGAGCACTTTGATCGGCAGGCCGTAGGTCGTTACCGTCTCGAGCTCGCCGAGGTTCATGCGGATGCTCGCGTCGCCGTCCACGTCGATGACGAGCTTGTCGCGCCGCGCGAACTGAGCGCCGATCGCGGCCGGCAGGCCGAAGCCCATCGTGCCCATGCTGCCCGAGGTCAGCCAAAGGCGCGGCTCGCGGAAGTCGAAATACTGCGCCGCCCACATCTGGTGCTGGCCGACGCCGGTCGCGATGACGGCCTCGCCCTTCGTCATGCGGTTGATGGTCTCGATGACGTAGTTCGGCTGGATCAGCGCGCTCTCGCGGTCGTAATTGAGCCCGTATGTGGCCTTGAGCTCGGCGATTTCGCGGTGCCACTCGGAGAAGTCAGCCGCGAAGCGCGCGCGCCGGGCGTAGGCCGAGACGGCCTCGAGGGCCTCCGGGAGCAGCCCGACGTGATACCAGTCGGCCGTCTTGACTTTGTGGATCTCGGAGGGGTCGATGTCGAAGTGCAGCACCCGCTTCGCCTTCTCGGCGAATCGGGGCGGATTGCCGGCGACGCGGTCGTCGAAGCGGGCGCCGACGGTGATGAGCAGATCGCAGTCGTCCACCGCATAGTTCGCGCTCGCGAGGCCGTGCATGCCGAGCATGTGCAGCGAGAGCGCGTGCGTCGTGTCGAAGCCGCCGAGGCCCATGAGCGTGCTCGCGACCGGGATGCCGAGCTGGATCGCGAACGTGCGCAGCGCCTCGGCCGCGTTGCCGTTCACGACGCCGCCGCCGGCGTAGATCAGGGGGCGGCGGCTCTCCGCGAGCATCTCCAGGAAGGTGCGGCAGTCGTCGTCCGAGAGCCGATTGCGCTCGACGGCCGTGATGCGGTGGCGATAGCCCGGGATGGGCAGCTGGCCCTCGCCGCGGTAGGGCCCCTGCCAGTTCTGCACGTCTTTCGGCACGTCGATGACGACCGGGCCGGGCCGGCCCGTGCGGGCGATCTCGAAGGCCGTGCGGACCGTGGCCTCGAGCCGCTCCGGGTCCGTCACGAGGAAGATATGTTTGGCGACGGCGCCCATGACCGACGTGACGGGCGCCTCCTGGAACGCGTCCGTACCGATCGCGCCCGTCGGCACCTGGCCGCAGATCACGACGATGGGCACCGAGTCCGCCATGCAGTCGCGCACGGGCGTCACGCAGTTCGTCGCGCCGGGCCCCGAGGTAACCATGACCACGCCGACGCGGCCGCTCGCACGCGCGTAGCCGGCGGCCATGAAGCCCGCGCCCTGCTCGTTGGCGGGCACGACGAGCGGCATGGGCTCGACGCCGTCGGCGGCGTGCTGCGTGTTGTAGCGGAACACCGCATCGTAGGTCGGTAGAATCGCGCCGCCGCTGTAGCCGAAGATCGTGTCCACGCCTTCGTCGGCGAGCACCTGCACGATCGTATCGGCGCCGCTCAAAACGCGCCCGGCCAGCGGGTGCGTGGAGGGTGAACGGGGGTCCCGTCGAGTATCGGTCGCGAGGGGCATGGGCGAAGCGGAAAATTCAGGTAATTCAAAGGGCCGAGTGTTGACGAAAAGCCTTTCCATTGCAATAGCCGTTGTTCTGCGCCAACATTGATCGGCTCAGGACACGAGTCTTTGCGCCGCGCACAGCCGTCCCCATGCGACACATCATTTCGATCGTGCTACAGAACGAGGCGGGCGCCCTTGCGCGCGTCGCGAACCTGTTCTCGTCGCGCGGCTACAACATCGAGAGCCTCAACGTCGCCCCGACGCTCGACGCGAGCGTCTCCCGCATCACGCTCGTGACGACGGGCTCGGATGAGGTCATCGACCAGATCACGAAACAGCTCGGCAAGCTCGTTGACGTCGTGAACATCACGGACATGACCAGCGCGGATCACATCGAGCGCGAGCTCGCGCTCGTGAAGCTCGACGTTGCGAAGCGCGGCCCGCGGGCGCTCGGCGAGCTGCTCGAGAGCTTCAACGCGCGCGTGCTCGACGACCACGACGAGAACTACACCGTGGAGCTCATCGGCGGCGGTCCGGACATCGACCGCTTCCTCGCGCGTGCCGCCGAGGTGGCCTCGGTCCTTTCCGTCGTGCGCAGCGGCGCCATGGCCGTGTCGCGCGGCGTCCCGGTCCTCGGCCGCGCCTAGTTCCATGAATCGGCTTCTGGCCGCCCGGCGCGTGGTCGTGAAGATCGGCTCGGCGCTCTTCGTCGATCAGGAGACGGGCGCGCTGGACCGCCCCTGGCTCGACGCGCTCTGCGAGGACGTAGCCTGGCTCACGCGCGAGGGCAAGGAGATCGTCATCGTCTCCTCGGGCGCCGTCGCACTCGGGGTGCGCGAGCTCGGCCTCGACCCGGGGCGGGCGCGGCTCGAGGAGAGTCAGGCGGCCGCCGCGGCCGGGCAGATCGTGCTCGCGCACGCGTATCAGGAGTCGCTGCGCGGATTCGGCATCCGTACCGCGCAGGTCCTGCTCACGATCGACGACAGCGAGAGCCGCAAACGCTATCTCAACGCGAGCCGCACGCTGCTGACGCTGGTCCGCTGCGGCGTCGTGCCCGTCGTGAACGAGAACGACACCGTCGCGACGCAGGAGCTGCGCTACGGCGACAATGATCGCCTCGCGGCGCGCGTCGCGCAGATGATCACGGCCGACTGCCTCGTGATCCTCTCCGACGTGGACGGGCTCTACACGGCCAACCCGCAGGCCGACGCAGGTGCGGAATACATACCCGAGGTGACCGAGCTCGTGCCCGAGCTCTGGCGCATGGCGGGCGGGCCGGGCTCGAGCCACGGCTCGGGCGGCATGCGCACGAAGATCGATGCGGCGCGGATCGCGATGGGTGCGGGCTGCACGGTCGCGATCGCGAGCGGCCGGATCCGGCGTCCGCTCGAGGCGCTGGCCGGCGGCGGCCGAGGAACCTGGTTCCTGCCGGGCGCGACGCCCGCGGCCGCCCGCAAGCAGTGGATTGCGGGCACGCTGCAGCCCAAAGGCAGCCTGCGCGTCGATGCCGGCGCCGAGCGCGCCCTCGCGGCCGGCCGCAGCCTGCTGCCGGCCGGCGTGAAGGCCGTCGAAGGGACGTTCGAGCGCGGCGACGCCGTGCGCGTGCTGACGGCCGACGGCGCCGAGCTCGGCCGCGGCCTCGTCGGCTACTCGGCCGACGAGGCGCGCGTCATCGCGGGCCGCAAGAGCGGCGACATCGAGGCCGTCTTGGGTTACCGCGGCCGGGATGAGATGATCCATCGGGACGATCTGGTGCTGATTCAGGGGAGGGCACGCGCATGAGCACGGCGGAGCGGGAAGCGAGCGGACTGCACGCGCAGATGATGGCGCTCGGCCGCGCGGCGCGCGCCGCCATGGAAACGCTCGGCCGCACGCCGCCCGCGGCCAAGCGCGCGGCGCTGCTGGCCGCCGCGCGCACGCTGCGCGCGTCCCGTGCCGAGATCCTCGAGGCCAATGCGGCCGACGTGGCCGAGGCGCGGCGGCGCGCGCTCGGCGCCGCGATGCTCGACCGGCTCGCGCTCGACGAGCGCCGCGTCGAGGGCATGGCGGCCGGCGTCGAGGCGATCGCCGAGCTCGCGGATCCGGTCGGCCGGGTGCTGGCCGAGTGGGAGCGCCCGAACGGGCTCAAGATTCAGCGCGTGAGCGTTCCGCTCGGCGTCATCGGCATCATCTACGAGAGCCGGCCGAACGTTACGGCGGACGCGGCCGCGCTGTGCCTCAAGAGCGGCAACGCCGTGATCCTGCGCGGCGGCTCGGAGGCGGCTCGCTCGAACGCGGCCATCGCGGCCTGCCTCACACGCGCGCTCCGCGAGTCCGGCCTGCCCGAGACGGCCGTGCAGCGCGTGCCGACGCAGGACCGCGAGGCCGTCGGCATCCTGCTGCGCGACATGACGGCCTACCTCGACGTCGTCGTGCCGCGCGGCGGCAAGAGCCTCATTGCGCGCGTGCAGCAGGACGCGCGCGTCCCGGTCATCGGCCATCTCGAGGGCATCTGCCACACCTACGTCCACCGTGCCGCGGATCTCGAAATGGCGCGCCGCATAGTCGTCAACGCGAAGATGCGCCGGACGGGGATCTGCGGTGCGACGGAGACTCTGCTCGTCGACCGCGATTGCGCGCCGACGCACGTGCCGGCCATCGTCGCCGATCTGCGCGCCGCGGGCTGCGAGGTGCGCGGCGACGCCGAGGTGCACTCGCTGTGCCCGGAGTCCGTCGCGGCGCGGCCGGAAGACTGGGGCAAGGAGTTCCTCGACGCGATCATCGCGGTCAAGGTGGTCGACGGCCTCGACGCGGCCATGGACCACATTCGCCGCTACGGTTCCGGTCACACGGAGGCCATCGTGACGGACGACTCGGCCGCGGCCGAGCGCTTCCTCGGCGAGCTCGACAGCGCGATTCTGCTGCTCAACGCCTCGACGCAGTTCGCCGACGGCGGGGAGTTCGGCATGGGCGCTGAAATCGGCATCGCGACGGGGCGGATTCATGCGCGCGGCCCCGTAGGGGCCGAGCAGCTCACGAGCTACAAATACGTCGTGAGGGGCGCCGGCCAGACGCGCCCTTGAAGGTGTCGCGCCGGGGTCCGCAGGCCGCGCTCGGCGGGATCGCCGTGAACCCGTCCATGGGGGCTCGCTGGGCGCCGTCCGTGGCGCCCAGCGTCCCGCCGAGCGCGGCCTGCGGACCCCGGCGCGACTTATCTCTTGAGGGAGGCCCGTCTTGCGCCGGGCGCGGGATCGCGGCGGGGCGCGGGATCGGCGCCGGGCGCGGGATCCGGTGAGCGGCGAGACGTACGATCTGGTGGTCGTCGGGGCCGGAATCAACGGCGCCGCGGTGGCGCGCGAGGCCGCCGCGGCGGGGCTCGCGGTGCTGCTCGTCGACCGGGCCGACCTCGGCGGCGGGACCACGAGCGCTTCGACGCGGCTGATCCACGGCGGGCTCCGCTATCTCGAGCACGGCGAGCTCGGCCTCGTGCGCGAGTCGCTCAAGGAACGCACGGCGCTGCTCGAGCTCGCGCCGCATCTCGTCGAGCCGCTCGGGCTCTACCTCCCCGTTTACATCGGCGGGCGGCGGCCGCGCTGGCAGATCGACATCGGCCTCAAGCTTTACGACTGGCTCGCGGCTGGGAACGCGCTGCCCGGACACCGTATGCTCTCTCGCGAGGAGATGCTCACGCAGCTGCCGGGGCTCGCCGCAGAGGGGCTGCTCGGCGGCGCCTTCTACTACGACGCGCAGGTCAGCTTCCCGGAACGTCTCGTCGTCGAGAACGTCGTCGATGCGGTCGGGCACGGCGCGAAGCTCATGACCTATACGCGCATCACGGCCGTGACGACGGCGGCGGGTGCCGTCACGGGGGTCGAGTGGCGCGACGCCCGAGGCCGGCCCGGCGGCGCCGCGGCGCCGCTCGTCGTGAACGCGACCGGACCCTGGGTAGACGAGCTTTTGGGCGCCGTGGCCGACACGGCCGGCGGCGCGCGCTCGGCGGCCCTGCACGGCCGGCTCATCGGCGGCACCAAGGGCAGCCATCTCATCGTCGAGCCGTTTCCGGGCGCGCCGAGCGCCGCACTCTACACGGAGGCCGGGAGCGACGGGCGGCCGTTCTTCGTGATCCCCTGGAATGGGCTCTACCTGATCGGCACCACGGACGTGCGCTTCACGGGCGACCCGGGCACGGTCGAGATCGGCGACGACGAGCTCGCCTATCTCGTCGAAGAGACCGAAAGGCTGTTCCCGCGGAGCGGCGGCATCGGCCGGCACGTGCTCTACACGCAGTCCGGCGTCCGGCCGCTCCCGTACGAGCCCGACAAGGTCGAGGGCGCCGTCACGCGCCGGCACCTGGTTCACGCACATCGCGTCGAGGGGCTCTACTCGGTCGTGGGCGGCAAGCTCACGACCCATCGGGCGCTCGCGCGCGACGTGCTCAAGCGCCTGCATCGCGACCACGGCGTCGGCGGCGCGCTCGACGAGGACGATTCCGGTCCTCTGCCGGGCGCGGCAGCCCAAGCCGAGCGCGAAGCGCTGCTCGCTGCGCTCGAGCGGAGCTTCGGCGCCGCGACGGCTCGCCGGCTCTGGCGGACCTACGGCGCCCGGGCCGGAGCGCTGCTCGAGCGCGTGCGCGCCGAGCCGGCCCTCGGGCGCCCCGCCGGCCCGGACGGCGCCCCGCTCGCGGCCGAGCTGTTGCACGCCGTCGAGCGCGAATGGGCGACGACGCTCGTCGATATCCTGCAGCGGCGCAGCATGGTCGGCCTCGGCGCCGATTTCGGGCTCGGTTGCGCCCCGACGGCCGCCCGGGTCTTACGCGATCTCGGGGTTTGGGATTCGGACCGCGCCGAGCAGGAGCTCGAGGCGTATCGCGCTCATGTGGCGCGGTTCAGGGTGAGGGCGCTGGCCGGCGCCTGAGGCGTAGAAGAAGGGCTCTGACCCCTTTTTCTACGCACCGCGCTCGACGGCTTCGAACCGCAACGTCGGCCGATCGCCCCGCCGCGAATACAGATGCTCGCCGGCCATGTCCTCGAGCGCCGCGTCGCGCTCCTCGCGCGTCGCGTACCAGTGGAGCTGCTCCCAGTCTGTGCCGAGCAAGCGCGCGAACGTGTCGGACGCGCGCAGCGTGACGCGGATTCCGAATGGCTTGGGGACCATGAGATCGCGGTTCAGATTGTGGCTGTGACAGATTTCCATGCGTCGATTCCTCGAGATCCTGCGCGGCCCGCGCCCGGAGGTTCGCGCGGCCGCCCGCGCTCCGGGCGGGCGCCGGGATGATAACTCAAGGCCGCTCCGGCGCCGATTGCTGGCGTCGAGCGCCGGCCCCTAAAATCGGCCGGTGGCGAGACCGGTTCAAATCGGAGAGTTCTTCGTCGTCGGCGGTCCCGTGCAGCCCGACCGGGCTTGTTACATTGAGCGCGCGGCGGACGGCGAGCTCGCGCGCGGCCTGCGCGACCAGCGCTTCTGCTACGTGCTCGCCCCGCGCGCGAGCGGCAAGTCGAGCCTCGCGGCCCGCGCGATCCGCGCGCTGCGCCAGGCCGGCCAGCTGGCCGCCGTCGTGGACCTCTCGCAGATCGGTCTGCGCGGCACGGGCAGCGATGCCGGCCGCTGGTACTACGGCATCGCGTACCGGATCATCCGGGAGCTGCGCCTCAAGCTCGACTTGAGGGCCTTCTGGCAGGAGAAGAGCGGCCTCGCCAACGAGCAGCGCCTCGCCGAGTTCTTCTCCGAGGTCGTGCTCGCGAATACATCGGTGCCCGTCACGGTGTTTTTCGACGAGATCGAGCGGGCGCTCGACAAGCCGTTCGCGCCGGATCTGTTCGCCATGCTGCGGGCCTGCTACGCGCGCCGAATCAGCCAGCCCGAGTACGCGCGCCTGAACTTCGTCGTGCTCGGTGTCGCGTCGCCACGCAATCTCGCGCCGGATCCCGCCGTCTCGCCGTTCGTCGAGGGGCAGCCCATCGAGCTCAGCGATTTCACGCTCGAAGAATGCCTGCGGCTCGCGCCCGGCTTGGAGACCGAGGAGGCGACGGCCCGGGCGATCCTCGAGCGCATTCACGCGTGGACGGCCGGGCAGCCGTACATGACGCAGAAGGTCGCGCGCGGCGTGGCGCGGCGCGGCAGCCGGCTCGAGGACGTGGACCGCGTCGTCCGCGAGCAGTTCCTGGGGCCCGGCGGCGCAACGGCCGAGCCGCTGCTGAACCATGTCCGCAGCCTGCTGACGAGCGGCGGCCCGCGCGCCCGGCATGCGCTGCTGCTGCTCGGCCGCATCGCTCGAGGCGCTTCCGTGCACGACGAGACGGGCGGCTCGCCCGTCAAGGATCTGCTGCGCCTCTCGGGCGTCGTCGCGCCGCGCGGCGGGCGGCTTCATTACCGGAACCGCATCATCGCCGAGGTCTTCGACGCCCGCTGGGTCCGCAGCCTGCACCCCTTCGACGGACGGCGCGCGGCCGCCGCCGCGGGGCTCGCGGCCCTGATCGTCGGCATTCCGCTCTGGTACGCGGAGCTGCTGCCGCGGCCCTACGAGCGCACACTCGCCGTCGTGACCGGGGACCTCGCGGTGGCCGAGGACGCATACGCCAAGCTGCATCGGCTGCCGGGTTTCGCCGGCAGGGCCGATCGACTGCTCGCGGCGGCCATGGCGCGCCGCAGCCGCACGGCCGCGAGCTACGCCGAGATGCAGGTGGCGGACGGCGTGCTGAGGCGGCTGCCCGGGCGCGCCGCGCTCGCCGACGAGCTCCAGGGCGACTACTGGCTGCGGCGCGCCAACGAAGCGATGCACGCCGGCAGTCGAGACGCGGCGCTGCTGTTCGCGCTGCAGGCCCTGCCGGGCCGCCCGGCCCGGGTCCGCGGCCTGGCCGGCGAGCTCGTCGCGACCGACTACCGTCAGCTCGCCGCGAGCTTCAGGCTGCCGTCCGCGCCGCCGCACTGGGCGGTCGATTGGGCCGCGGGCCGGCTGACGGTCATCGACGCGGCGCACCGGCCGGCGCGCCTTCTGCTGCCGACCGAGAGCGGCACCCAGCACGGCGCGGCTGGGCAAGGTTCTCCCGCCGGAGCCGCGGCGCAACCGCCGACGGGCGCCGGCGCCCCCGCGGGCTCCGTCGGCCGCCTCACCGCGCTTCAGCACGTGCCCGTCACGCGCGAGCTCAGCGTAGAGGACGCAGGCAAGGCCGGCGCGTTTCGGCTCAGCGCCGAGATACAAGGGGTCGTCGGCGACGACGTGCTCGCGACCCTGACCGCGCCGAGCGGCCAGGCCGCGAGCGTGGCGCTGGCTGGCGCCCCTGCGGACGGGAGGTACGTTTTCGAGGCCAAAGGCGATTCGCCGCTCGCGCGCCTCGCGGGCGGGACGCGCCGCGGCGTATGGCGCCTGACGCTCGTAGACCGCGTGGCCGGTGCCGCCGCCGAGCTCCTGAGCTGGGAGCTCGATTTCGGTCGCGGTGCCCACTCGGCGCGGGATGCGCCGGCGCAGCCCGTCGCGATCCCCGACGCCGTCCGCACGGAGCAGGTCCATCTGACGCTGAGCCCGGACGGGCGCCGTGCCGCCGCCGTGCCGGCGCGCGCGGGGGCGGACGGCGACATCGCGGTCTGGGATCTCGCGAGCGGGCGCCTGTTGCACGATCTGCGCCCGAGCGGCGTGCCGGACCGCGTCGCGTTCAGCGCCGACGGCTCGCGGTTGCTCGTCGTCGCGGGCCGCGAATTGACGGTCTGGGACGTTGACGCGGGGCAGCCCGTCGCGCGGCGGACCACGCGGACACGCTTCGTGCTGCCGCCTGCACTGGGCCTCGACGGGGACTTCGTCGCGATCGCCGAGGGGGTCGAAGGGGATGCGCCGCGCGTCAGCCTCCTGCGGCTTTCCGACGGCCGCACCGTGGCGACCACGAAGGGCGTCCGGGACGCGCGCGAGTGGGTGCTCGGACCCCAGGCGCGCTACCTCGCCGTACTCGCGGCCCCGCGCGTCGTGGTCGTCACCGACCCGCGCGGCAGCGGCCCCCCGCGCGAGCTCGCCTACGAACGCGACTTGAAGCGTCTCGTCGGCGTACCCGGCGGCGATCTGCTGCTGACCGTCGATACGGCCGGCGATCTCAGGGTGTGGCGCCTGCCCCCGCCCGACAAGCGCTCGACGCCCGCCGATAACTGGCGCCTCGGCGCGACGGTCGCGGCCGCCAGCGTCGCGATCTCGGCCGACGGCTCGACCGTCGCCTTCGAGGGCGGGCAGGGCAAGGTCGTCGTCCGCGACATCCATGCGGATCTGCTTCCCGTGTATCTGCGCGTCGAGGGTGAGGCCGCGACGACGCGCACGGCCCTGTCGGCCGACGGCAAGGCGCTCGTGACGAGCAGCGGCGAAGTGTTTCGGCTCTGGCGGCTCGCGCCGCGCGAAATCGATAAGGGCACCGACACCGGCATCTCGGCCATTACGCTCGACGGCAGCGGCGCGATCGTCGTGCTCGGGTTTCGCGGCGGGCACATTCGCGTGCGCAGCGCCAGCGAGCTCGAGCGCGCCCTGCCGGGCGCGGAAAGCGTGGAGTACATCGGGCATCGCGGCCCCGTTACGGCGCTCGCGGTCAACGCCGCCGCGAACCTCATCGCGAGCGGCGGCGACGACGGCGTGGTCCGGGTATGGGATCTCGCGAGCGTGGCACCCGCGCCGCAGTTCATGCGGCATCCTGTCGGGCCCATCCACGCCGTCGCCATCAGCGCCGACGGGCGTTGGATCGTGAGCGCGGCCGAGTACTCGGCCCGAGCCTGGCAAACGGTGGACGGCAAGCTCGCGGGCGAGCTACCCGTGAACGGGACCGCGCTCGCAGTGGCCATCGCACCCGACTCGAGCTGCTGGGCCGTCGGCGACAGTGCCGGCAACGTGTATTTCGGCGCCCCGCAAGGCAAGTCCGCGCTCGGCTCGGTCAGGGCCCAAGGCCCGGTGCTCGCGCTCGCCTTCTCGCCCGACGGCCGGCTTGCCGCGAGCGGGGACGCGACGGGCAACGTCGAGCTCTGGGATGCGCGCCGTTTTGCGGCGGCCGGAGAGCGCCTCGCGCTGCCGCACGCCGTCCGCTGGCTTGCATTCAGCCCCGACGGACACTACCTCGTCATCGAGACGGATCACTGGCTGCACCGTGCCGAGATCGACGGCCGCGGGCTCAGGGTCGTAGACAGCCGCCTGCTCGGCCTGGGCCTCGAGACCGGGGCGGCGGTGACGGCCCCGGATGGCTCGCGCCTGCGTCTCGTCGGCGGCCGCGACGCGGGCCGCCCGAAGCTCGTGAGCCTCGATCTGGATGCGCCGCCCGGGCCGCCGCTGCCCGCAGGCTCGCCTCAGCTCGAGCGCGAGTGGCCGCGCGTCCTCGCGCTCTCGATCGACGCGCAGGGCCGGCCCGCGCCCGTGGCTTCGCTCGGTCCCTGACGACGGGCGCGCGCCGACCCGAGTCGGCAAATCTGTGAACTGCGAGCGCGGCGCCTTGGCCGCGGCGGCGTATCGTTTCGGCCTCGACACGAGAAGGGGCGAGAGAACCCCCACGCAGATGCGCAGAACATCGTTGCAAAAGGGCCGGAAGGGCCCCCGCGGTCTCCGGCGACTGCCGGTGCGCGCGGCGCTCGGCGCCGCCCTGGCGGCCTTGACCGCCTTGACCGCCTGCTCGGGGCCGCCGCCGCGGACCTTCGACTACTTCATCAAAGACAGCATCGCCCGGGACGCCGCGCTCGCACGCTGCGACAGCGACCGGGCAAGTGCACGGCGCGACATCGAATGCGCCAACGCGCGCCGTGCCGCGACGACGATCGAGCTGCGCAAGGAGCAGGCGCGCCGCCAGGCGCTCGAGCGCGAATCCGAGCAAAAGCTCGAGGCGCTGCGCCGCCAGTTTCAGGCCGAGCAGGAAGCGCAGCGCGAGGCCCAGGAGCGCGCGCTCGCCGAAGCGAAGGCGGCCTACGAGGCCCGCTGGGGCAAGACCCCGGGACCGGATGCGCCGCCGGCACCGAACGCCTCGAACGCGGGCGCCGCGGACGCGCCCGCCGTGGGCACATCGACTGCGAGCGCAGCGACTGCGAGCACACCGACAGCGAGTGTGCCGACCGCCGGTGCGCCGATCGCGAGCACGCCGCGCGGGGGCGAACCTGCCGTGGGCGCGCCGGCGGCGAATCCGCCGGCCGCGGATCCGCCGGCCGCCAATCCGCCGGCCGCAGCGGTCGCGGACCCGCCGGCCGCGAAGTAGCCCCGGGCCGGAGACCGACTCGTCCGCCGAGCGCCGCGAAGCGCTGACGGACGGCGCAGCCTCGAAATCGACGCCGGGATCGCCCGCTTTTCGGCGGCGGGCGTCGGCTACGGCAGCGGGTGCGTGACGACGCCGTCGCCGCCGCCGTCGCTGCTGTCGCTGCTGTCGCCGCCCGCGGCGCCGTCGGCCGGTGCTCTCCCTCCGGGCCCCGCATCGCCGGGGAGCCGCTCGCCGGCGTCGACGGAGGCTTTCTCGAGCACGTTCAGAAAGTGCCGCGCCGCCTCCGGTGTCGCCGCGCTCGCTCGACCGAGCGGCTCGGCGCCGTCCGCCCCCGCGTAGAATGCGCGGCCTTCGTCGAGGTCGACATTGAGGCGCGCGCCTTCGAACGCGGCGCCCGCGTACAGGCCTTCGCTGCGGAAGTAGGCGTAGATCTCGGCTTTGCCCGTCAGCGCGGCCGTCGAGTGCCGCCCGACCGGGCCGGCGACGGCCGAGGCGTCGCCGCCGAGCGTGAACTTGCCGCGCGCGATGTGGCGCACGGAGCGGTCGTTCGCGAACACGAGCACGAGATCCGCGGACTCGACGCCGATCTGCCAGCCGATGCTGCCGCCCGTCAGCGCGATCGGCGCGGGATTGCTCCAGGTCCCGTCCGGCGAGCGCACGACGATCACGCCGTGACCGCGGCGGCCGCCGACGATGAGACCGCCGCGAATGAGGTTCGGGATCACCGCGACGCCGCGGGCGCGCGCGAGCAGCTCCGCGGGGATCGCGTGCTCTTCGTCTGCCGTAAAGCTCTCGAGGACGCGCGCCGAGTCGTCGAGGCGCTGCTCGAACGCGGCTGCGGCCGCGGCCGCGGGAAGCGAAGCCGTGCCTGCGAGCGCGCCGAGAATCGCTGCGAGCACGAACGCGGCTTTGAGACGTAGGCGTGAACTGAACATGGGCGGGACCCGAGTCGAAGCGAGGGCCGCATCCTAACAAGGTTCGGTCCGCGTGGCGCGGGCTGGTTGGGCAGGCGCCCACGCGCGCCGTGCGCGGCCGGCGCCGCCGCGTCCGCCTCGCCGCCGCGTCCGCATTGTCGGGGCGTTCGCCTCCCGCCGCGTCCGCGCCGCTGCGGCGTTCGCCTCCGGGCGGCGTTCGCCGTCAGCTCGCGGCGAGCTCCGGCACAGGCGGCACGGGGCAGCCGAGCGTGGCCGCGATCGCGCGAAACAGCTCGACCTCGTCCACGTCGAGCACGCGGTCGTAGCGGATCGTGGCGAGCACGGCTTCGAGGAGCTTGCGTTTGACCGCGGGCTTGAGCCTGGCGAGCCGGGCCAGGGCCGCGTCGAACCGGGTCAGATCGCGGAGCCGGTCCAGCGAGGCGAAGTCCGGCTCCGCGCCTTGCCCGCCTTCGACGCCGGCCGCGGCCAGGCCGGCCTCGTAGGCGCCGCGGGCCGTCGCGCCGTCCTGGTGGCCGAAGGCCGCCACCGTGGCGAGCAGCGCAGACACGGCCGCCGCCGGCGAGAGCTTGGCGGCGGGTTGACCGGCGGCCTGCGACGGGGCCGCGGGCGAGGCGGAAAGGTAAGCGTGCAGCATGCGCAGCAGCACGTAGTCGAACAGGCGTTGCTCGGGCTCGAGATCGACGAGCCGCCCGAGCAGCGCGAACAGGTATTCGATCTGCTCTGCCGGCCGCTGCTTGAGCGCGGGCACGGCGAGCTCGAGCACCGGAATGCGCAGCTTCGGGTCGAGATCGGTGAGCTCGGCGCGAAGCTCGGCGCAGCGGCGCGCGCGGGCCGCGCCGAGCTGCGAGGCGAGAAGGCCGTCCTGCTGGCGGCGCACGCCCGCGTCGGCCGACAGCGTCAAGGCGAGAATCAGGAGCAGGCATTCGTCCTTCGAATGCGCCGCGGCGTGCAGGGCGCGCGGGACGGCGGCGCGCAGGGCGCCGCCGAGCGCCGGGGAGCCGAGCGCCCCCGTGCTCGCGAGCAGCGCCTCGTGGGCCTGTGGCCGCGCGGCCGGGGCCGAGGCGGCGGCGGCTGCGGCGGCGGCGGCGGCTGCGGGACGCTCGGCGAGCGCGGCCGCCGAGGCGTCCCCGGCCGCGGCGCCGCCCACTCCGCCGAAACCCGCGAACCCGGCCGCCGCGCCCGGCGCGGCCGCGGCCGGCTCTTCTTCGGGCGGCGGCGCGAGCGGCGCTTCCTCGGGCCGGTAGTCCTTCGGGTCGAACGCGGGATCGAGCGCGCGGATGCGATCGATGAGCGGCGGATGCGTCGCGAACAGGCCGCCGAGCGCCGCGCCGTGATCGAAGAGCATGTGCGCGACCTCCTCGCCGTCCACGGAGGAGAGTTTGCTCGTGAAGCCGCCGATCTTTTTGAGCGCGCCGGCGAGCCCGGCCGGGTCGCGCGTGAACTGCACGGCGGAGGCGTCGGCCAGGGACTCGCGCTGCCTCGAGACCGCTGCCTTGATGAGCCGGCTCGCGAGCAGGCCGATGCCGCCGATGATCGTGACCGCGAGGCCGATCGCGAACGCGACGTTGACGCCGTTTCCGCGGCCCCGCCGGTTGCCGTAGCGCGCATAGCCGCCCCAGCTGCCATAGGCCGCGGCACGCAGCAGCCAGCGGCCGACGAGCGAGAGTACGAGGATGCCGAAGCACAGGCCGATGAGGCGCTGGTTGAGGCGCATGTCGCCGTTCAGGATGTGGCTGAATTCGTGCCCGACGACGCCCTGCAGCTCGGCGCGGTTCAGGCGTTCGAGGGCGCCGCGCGTGACCGTGATCGCCGCGTCCGCCGGCGCGAGCCCGGACGCGAACGCATTGATCGCGGGCTCGTGCTCGAGGACGTAGACCTCCGGCATGGGCAGGCCAGAGGCGATGGCCATTTCCTCGACGACATCGACGAGCCGCTTGCGCAGCAGGTCGCCGCCGCCGTCGCCCGTGATCTGCGTCGCGTTGAGCATGCGCGCGACCTGCCCGCCGCCGCCCGAGAGCGACGCGGTGCGGTAGCCGCTCGCGAGCAGTATCAGCACGAGCGTGCCCCCCGCGATGGTGCCGAGGAGGCCGAGGTTTGCGGACGCCCATTGGCCGAAAGGCTGGGTCTGCACGGGGTAGGGGCCGGCCGCGCCCGACTGCGCCCAGTAAAGCCGCAGCACGACGCCGGCGGCGACCGTCGTCGAGATCACGACGACCGCGAACGCCAGCGTGAACGCGACGACGAGGAACCGGGACGTTCGGCGCGACTGCTCCTGCCGCGCGAAGAAATCCACGTCGTCCCTCCCGGCGTCAGCCGAAGGACACGCGCGGCGCCTCGCGCTTCTCGGGCTTACCGATGTCGAGGAACTCGGCCGCCTTGAAACCGAAGTTGCTGGCCAGCATGTTGCTCGGGAAGCTCTGACAGGCGTTGTTGTAGCCCATGACCGCGTCGTTGAACGCCTGCCGCGAGAACGCGACCTTGTTCTCGGTGGACGTGAGCTCCTCCTGCAGCTGCAGCATGTTCTCGTTGGCTTTGAGGTTCGGGTAGGCCTCCGCCAGGGCGAACAGGCGCCCGAGCGTGCCGCCGAGGGTGGTCTCCGCGGCCTGCAGCTCCTTGATCGCGTTGGCGTTCGACGGGTCCGCCGAGGCGTTCTGCAGCTTGAGCTTGGCCGTGTTGCGGGCCTCGATGACGGCCTCTAGGGTGCCGCGCTCGTGGGCCATGTAGCCCTTGACGGACTCGACGAGGTTCGGGATCAGATCGTACCGGCGGGTGAGCTGCACGTCGATCTGCGAGAAAGCGTTACGCACTCGGTTGCGCAAGCTCACGAGATTGTTGTACATCGCGATGGTCGCAATCACGACGATCACGAGTATGCCCAGCACGATCCAGAGTCCGATCATCGGTCAAGCCCCTCGCGGATTTTCGCCGAGGATACGCCGCTCGGTTGCCCGGCGCCAACGACGCGCCGCACGGTCCTTCGTGCTCGCGGCCGTTGCCCTCGTCGCGGCCGGCGGCGCGGGCGCTGCGCGGGCCGGCTGGGTCGGCAAGCAGATCGATCTCATGGGCACGAGCGTCTCGGTCGAGCTGTGGACGGACGACGAGGCGCGCGGCCGGGAGCTCGTCGAGGAGGTGATCGAGGAGTACCGGCGCATCGACCGCGACATGAGCACCTACAAACCGGACAGCCAGATCTCGGCCATCAACGCCCACGCGGCCGAGGGGCCCGTGCATGTGGACCGCGAGCTCTCGACGCTGATCCAGCGCGCGCTCGGGCTCTCCGTGCTGAGCGGCGGCGCCTTCGACATCACTTACGAGAGCGTCGGCTACCTGTACGACTTTCACGCTCACAAGCACCCGACCGAGGCGCAGATCGACAGCCGGCTCGCGGACATCAACTACCGCCACGTCATCGTCGATACGGACGCCTCGACCGTGCGCTTCGACGTGCCCGGTGTGCGCATCAACCTCGGCGGGATCGCGAAGGGCTACACGGTCGAGCACGCGGCCCAGATGCTCAAGCGCGAGGGCATCGAGCATGCCGTGCTCAACGCGGGCGGCGACACGCGCGTGCTCGGCGACCGGCTCGGCAAGCCCTGGATCATCGGCATCCGGCATCCGCGGGTCGCGAACGAAGTCGTCACGCGCCTGCCGCTCGTGGACGAGGCCATCTCGACCTCCGGGGACTACGAGCGCTACTTCATCGAGGGCGGCCACCGCTACCATCACATCATCAACCCGTCGACGGGCAAGCCGACGAAAGGTGTCGTCAGCGCGACCGTCATCGGGCCCGACGCGACGATGACGGACGGCCTCTCGACGACGCTGTTCGTGCTCGGCGTAAAGAAGGGCCTCGCGCTCATCGAGACGCTGCCGGACTACGAGGCCGTGATGGTGGACTCCTCGGGCCGGCTTTCGTACTCGAGCGGGCTCGCGCCGCCGGCGAAGTAGCGCCGCATGCGCATGGCCGCGCGCAGCTTCGCGCTGCGGACGTAGCACTGGTAGAACAGATCCTTGATGATCTCGATGAGGACGGCGGCCTCGACGGGGCCGATCTCGGGTACGTCCTCGTCGGTCCCGAACAGCACGCGCTCGAGCTTGCGCGTCGTGGCGGCGTCTACGTCGCCGGCATCGACCACGTCCTGAAACAGCTCGTGCCAGCGCAGGCGGGCGGAGCCGCCGAGCTGGCGCCACGAGGCGCGCACCGTGCGCCGGCACATGAGCGCGAACGCGTTGTGGCAGTCCGCGGCATAGCACTCGAGCGCCTCGCGCAGCAGCTGCGCGATGGGCTCGGGCAGGTAATCGTAGGGGAAACGCTCGCGCGTGCGCTCGACCTCGACGAGATTCGAGGACAGCTCCACGCGCTCGGGCTCGAAGCGGCGCACGGCCGCGCGTACGAACCGCGGCGCGTTGCAGGCGGCGCAACGAAAGGCGATGCCGACCTGGCGCGGCCGGGCCTTCATCAACACTTCGAATGACGGGGTCGCTACCGGGAGCAGCTGCGCGTGCGTGCCGCAGTGAGGGCACTCGCGGGAGGTCGGTTCTGCCTGTTCGAAGTTGTTGTCTTTATTAACATAATTTGCCAAGGCCTCACCTCTGGCGACAGTCTACCGACTTCGTCACATGTCAGGGAAGTCCAAAAAAGGGGTCAGAGCCCTTTTTGACGAGCCGCGGGCGCCGCCAGCTGACGGTCGGGGCCGGTTGCGCGGCGCGCCCGAAGCTTTATGCTTCGAGCGAGGCGAATCGACACTTCGAGCGAGGCGCACCGATGCTGCGGGCAAGGCGCACGGCGGCTTCGCGCAAGGCACGCCGCAGCTGGGAGCAAGGCGCACCAAGGCTTCGTGCAAACAAATAAGAGCGTACTGAAGGGGGGAACCACATGCAGACGCGGACGGACGAGATCGCTCCGGGCATTTGTAAGCTTTCGACGCTGACGGAAATGCCGCCCGCGGGCTTCACCTTCAACCAGTATCTCGTCGATGCCGCCGAGCCGCTGCTGTTCCACTGCGGCCCGCGCGGGCTCTTTCCGCTCGTGTCGCGGGCCGCGGCAAGCGTCGTGCCGCTCGAGCGGCTGCGCTGGATCTCTTTCGGCCATATCGAATCCGACGAATGCGGCTCGATGAACGAGTGGCTCGCGGCGGCGCCCAATGCCGACGTCGCCCACGGCGCAATCGCCTGCATGGTCTCGCTGAACGACCTGGCCGCGCGTCCGCCACGCGCGCTGCGCAACGGCGAGGTGCTCGATCTCGGCGGCAAGCGCGTGCGCTACATCGATACGCCGCACGTGCCGCATGCCTGGGAGTCCGGGCTCATGTTCGAGGAGACGACGCGCACGCTGCTGTGCGGCGACCTGTTCACGCAGGCCGGCGATCGCGGCGTCAAGACGGGCGAGAGCCTTGTGCCCGCCTCGATCGAGGCCGAGGAAGCCTTTCGCGCCACCGCGCTGACGCCGATGACGGGCAAGACGATCCGCGCGCTTGCGGAGCTCCGGCCCGAGCGGCTGGCCGTCATGCACGGCGCCGTCTTCGAAGGGGACTGCGCGGCCGAGCTCGAGCGGCTGGCCGAGTACTACGAGGGGCAGCTCGAAGCGGCGCTGGGGGTGACGGAATAAGCGGGAAAAGGGGTCAGAGCCCTTTTTCGAGCGCCACGGACGCGTCGGGCCGCCGCCCGAGAGGAAGCCGAAAAAGGGCTCTGACCCAGGCTCTGACCCCTTTTCCCGTTTTCCTCCTCAGGCCAGCCGCTTGTAGCGCACGCGGTGCGGCTGGTCGGCGTCGTGGCCCTTGCGGCGCTTCAAGTCTTCCGAGTAATCGGCGTAGTTGCCCTCGAAGTAGACGACCTCGCTGTCGCCCTCGAACGCGAGGATGTGCGTCGCGATGCGGTCGAGGAACCAGCGGTCGTGCGAGATCACGACGGCGCAGCCCGGAAAGCTCAGCAGCGCCTCCTCGAGCGCGCGCAAGGTTTCCACGTCGAGGTCGTTCGTCGGCTCGTCGAGCAGCAGCACGTTGCCGCCCGAGCGCAGCAGCTTGGCCAGATGCACGCGGTTGCGCTCGCCGCCCGAGAGCAGGCCGACCTTCTTCTGCTGGTCGGTGCCCTTGAAGTTGAAGCGGCCGACGTAGGCGCGCGAAGGCGTCTCGTAGTTGCCGACGCGCAGGATGTCCTGGCCGTCGCTGATCTCCTCCCAGACGGTCTTCTCGCCGTCGAGCGCGTCGCGTGACTGGTCCACGTAAGCGAGCTCCACCGAGTCGCCGACGCGGATCTCGCCGCTGTCCGGCCGCTCGAGCCCGGCCAGCATCTTGAACAGCGTCGTCTTGCCGGCGCCGTTCGGCCCGATGACGCCGACGATACCGCCCGGCGGCAGCTTGAACGAGAGGTTCTCGAACAGCACGCGGTCGCCGAACGCCTTCGAAAGGTTCTTGCCCTCGATGACGAGCTCGCCGAGCCGCGGGCCCGGCGGGATGTAGATCTCGTTCGTCTCGTTGCGGGCCTGGAACTCCTTCGAGGTCAGCTCCTCGAAGCGCGCGAGGCGGGCCTTGGCCTTGGCCTGGCGCGCCTTCGGGTTCGAGCGCACCCACTCGAGCTCGGTCTTGATCGCGCGCTGGCGCGCGGCCTCCTGCTTCTCCTCGAGCGCGAGCCGCTGCTCCTTCTGCTCGAGCCAGGAGCTGTAGTTGCCCTGCCACGGTATGCCGTGGCCGCGGTCGAGCTCGAGGATCCAGCCGGCCGCGTTGTCGAGAAAGTAGCGGTCATGGGTCACGGCCATGACGGTGCCGGGGTACTCGGTCAGGAAGCGCTCGAGCCAGGCCACGGACTCGGCGTCGAGATGGTTCGTCGGTTCGTCGAGCAGCAGCATGTCGGGCCGCGAGAGCAGCAGCCGGCACAGCGCGACGCGGCGCCGCTCGCCGCCCGAGAGATCGCCGATCCGCGCGTCCCACGGCGGCAGGCGAAGGGCGTCCGCGGCGATCTCGAGCTGGCGCTCGAGCTCCCAGCCGTTGACCGCGTCGATGGCGTCCTGCAGCTTGCCCTGCTCGGCGAGCAGGTCGTTCATCTCCTCGTCGTCGAGGGGCTCTGCGAAGCGGTCGCTGATCTCGTTGAAGCGCTGCATGAGCTTAAGGACTTGCGCCACGCCCTCCTCGATGGCCTCGCGTACGGTCTTGGCGGGATCGAGCTCGGGCTCCTGCGACAGGTAGCCGATGTTGATGCCGGCCTGCGGCCGCGCCTCGCCGTCGTAGTCCTTGTCTACGCCGGCCATGATCTTGAGCAGCGTCGACTTGCCGGCGCCGTTGAGTCCCAGCACGCCGATTTTGGCGCCCGGGTAAAAGCTCAGGCTGATGTCCTTGAGGATGTGCCGCTTGGGCGGCACGACCTTGGCGAGACGGTTCGTGGTATAGATGTACTGTGCCATGGAATGCCGAATTTGGACTTACGCGCTTCGCGGGGGCTGCGATTATCGACGAACGCCCCGCGCGGGGAAACCGGTGGAGGCGCGCAGCATGCTTTTGATCTCGGGCCCGGAGATCGCCGCCTACGGCTTCCCGGGCGGCCACCCGTTCGGCCCCGACCGGCATGCCGCCTTCATGGCCGAGCTCGAGCGCTCCCCGAGCTTCGCGGGCCTTGCGCGCGCTGCGGCCCCCCAGGCGAGCCGCGTGCAGATCGAATACTTCCATTCGACCGACTACGTCGAGACGGTCCTGCGTATGTCGGAGGAAGGGAGCGGCTTGTTGGACCAGGCGGACACGCCCGCGTTCCCCGGCGTCTACGAGGCCGCCGCGCACGTCGTCGGCGGCACGCTCACGGCGCTCGAGGCCATCGTCGCCGGGCCCGAGCGGCGCGCGTTCATTCCGATTGGCGGCCTGCACCACGCCGCGCGCACGGGCGCGGCCGGCTTTTGCGTGTTCAACGACTGCGCGATCGCGATCGAGGCCGCGCGCCGCGATCACGGCCTGACCCGCGTCGCCTACGTGGACATCGACGCCCACCACGGCGACGGCGTCTTCTACGGCTTCGAGGACGATCCCGAGGTCGTGATCGCCGATCTGCACGAGGACGGGCGGTTCCTGTACCCGGGCACGGGCGCGCGCGCCGAGCGCGGCACGGGCGCGGCGGCCGGCACGAAGCTCAACGTCCCGATGCCGCCCGGCGCCGGCGACGAGCAGTTCTTCGCTGCCTGGCGCGACGTCGAGGCGTTTCTCGAGCGCATGGAGCCCGAGCTCATCCTGCTGCAGTGCGGTGCGGATTCGTTGGCCGGGGATCCGCTGACGCACCTCGCTTACAGCGAGCATGCGCACGCCTTTGCGGCGGAGCGTGTCCGGGAGCTCGCCGAGCGGCATGCCGGGGGCAGGGTGCTCGCGATGGGCGGCGGGGGGTATAACAGGCGGAATCTGGCGCGGGCCTGGACTCGCGTCGTCGAAGCGCTGGCGTAACGCCCAAAAAGGGGTCAGAGCCCTTTTTCGGGCGCCGCGCCTGCGGGGTGTGGGGCATCTACCGAAAAAGGGCTCTGACCCCTTTCTTCTTTTCGAGCACGGGGGAATCGGAATGAGCTCGGGAGCCGCTTGGGCTTCGCACGTGGAGGATTTGGACAGCTTCGATCCGGAGCTTGCCGCGGCCCTCGCCGGCGAGCGGTCGCGGCAGGAGTCGTTCGTCGAGCTCATCGCGTCCGAGAACTACGTGAGCCCGCGCGTGCTCGCGGCGCAGGGCTCGGTGCTCACGAACAAGTACGCCGATGGGTATCCCGGGCGCCGTTCCTATCGCGGCTGCGAGCTCGTCGACGTCGCCGAGAGGCTCGCGGTCGAGCGGGCGAAACGGCTCTACGGGGCCGGTTACGCGAACGTGCAGCCGTACTCGGGCTCGCAGGCCAACGTTGCGGCCTGCCTCGCGCTCGTCGAGCCCGGCGATACCGTCCTCGGCATGGCGCCGGGGCAGGGCGGGCACCGCACGCACGGCGAGCGCGCGAACCTGACCGGCAAGCTCTTTCGCGCCGTACATTACGGCGTCGATCCCCAAACGGGGCTCATCGATTACGACGAGGTTGCCGAGCTGGCGGCGCAGCATCGGCCGAAGCTCGTGATCGCGGGCTTCTCGGCGTATTCGCGCGTCGTCGACTGGGCGCGCTTTCGCGCGATCGCCGATTCGGTCGGCGCGCGGCTGCTCGCGGACATGGCCCACGTGGCGGGCCTCGTGGCGGGCGGCGTCTATCCGAACCCGGTCCCGATTGCGGACGTGACGACGGCGTCCACGCACAAGACCCTGCGCGGGCCGCGCGGCGGGCTGATTCTCGCGCGCGAAGACGCGGAGGGCGGCCGCGAGCTCGCGCGCCGGCTCGACGCCGCCGTATATCCGACGACCCAGGGCGGCCCGCTCATGCACGTGATCGCGGGCAAGGCGGTCGCGTTCCTCGAGGCCCTGCAGCCCGAGTTTGCAGACTATCAGCGCGCCGTCGTCGCGAACGCGCGGCGGCTCGCGGAGCGGCTCGCGGGCAGCGGCTGGGCGCCGCTGACGGGCGGGACGGACAACCACATGGTGCTCGTGCCGCTCGGTAAAGAAGGTCCGAATGCCGCGGCGGCCGAGGCGGCGCTCGAGCGCGCGCATGTGGCCGTCAACGCCATGCCGCTGCCGGCGCCCGGCGGCTCGGCGCCCGGGTTACGCGTCGGCACGCCGGCCGTGACCACGCGCGGCTTCGGCGCCGCGGAGATCGACGCCGCCGCCGGCTGGGTCGCGGACGTGCTCGAGGACCCCTCCGCCGAGGGGCGCATCCGGCGCGTCCGCGCAAGCGTGCTGGATCTGTGCGCACGATTTCCCGTCTACGCGCTCTAACCCCTGAAGCGCGGCGCCGGAGCCCATTTCGCCGCGCGATGCCGCTTCGAACGTCGCGGCTCGAGTCGCGGCTCGATGTAAGCGGCGGCGGGACCGCGCGCGCAGGATGCCCGCGCCGAGGCCGCGCCGAAAAAGGGCTCTGACCCCTTTTTGAGCTAGACTCGAGCCACGCCATGCACTGCCCGTTCTGCAACTTTGCCGACACGAAGGTCATCGACTCGCGCCTGGCGGGCGAGGGCCGGCAGGTGCGCCGGCGGCGCGAGTGCCTGTCCTGCGAGGAGCGCTTCACGACGTTCGAGTCGCCCGAGCTCGTCATGCCGCACGTGACGAAGCGCGACGACCGCCGCGAGCCGTTCGACGTCGACAAATTGCGTCACAGCGTCCTGACGGCGCTGCAGAAGCGCCCCGTCAAGAGCGAGGACATCGAGGCTTGCATCGACCGTCTCACGCACCGCCTGCAGACAATCGGCGAGCGCGAGATCCCGAGCCGCCTCATCGGCGACATGGTCATGGAGGAACTGCGCCGGCTCGACGAGGTGGCCTACGTGCGCTTCGCGTCCGTGTACCGCAGCTTCCAGGACGTCACTGAGTTCCAGGACGAGATCCAGCGTCTGCAGGACATGACGCGGAGCTCGAACCGCGAGCAGATGTCGCTGTTGCCGGACGACCAGACATGAGCGACGCGCGGCGGCCGCGGGACCACGCGGCATGAGCGATCCGCGCGAGCGCGAGCTCATGCAGCGGGCGCTGGCCCTGGCCGCGCGGGGGCTCGCGACCACGGCGCCGAACCCGAGCGTCGGCTGCGTGCTCGTCCGCGAGGGCGAGGTCGTCGGCGAAGGCTACACCGCGCCGGCCGGGGGCCCGCACGCGGAGATCGTCGCGCTGCGTGCCGCGGGTCCCCGCGCCGCGGGCGCGACGGCCTACGTCACGCTCGAGCCGTGCTGCCACACGGGGCGCACGGGTCCGTGCAGCGTGGCCCTCATCGAGGCGGACGTCGCGCGCGTCGTCTGCGCCGTCGGCGACCCGAATCCGCTCGTCGGCGGCGGCGGCGCGGCGGCCTTGCGCGCTGCGGGCATCGAGGTCGAAATCGGCCTGCTCGAGGCCGAGGCCGTCGAGCTCAACCGAGGATTCTTCGCGCGCATGACGCGCGGGCGGCCCTGGGTCCGCAGCAAGCTCGCCGCGAGCCTCGACGGGCGCACCGCGCTCGCGCACGGCGAGAGCCGTTGGATCACGGGCGAGGCCGCGCGCGCCGACGTGCAGCACTGGCGCGCGCGCGCGGGCGCCGTGCTGACCGGCATCGGCACGGTGCTCGCCGACGACCCTGCGCTGACCGCGCGCCCCGACGGCGTCGAGGCCGTGCGCCAGCCGCTGCGCGCCATCGTCGATTCCCGCCTGCGCACGCCGCCGACGGCGCGCACGCTCGGTCTCCCGGGGCGCGTCGTGATCTTTACGACGTTGCCGTCCGGCCCTTCCGCGCCGTCCGGCGCTTCCGCGCCCTCGGCTTCCGCCGCGCCCGCGCTGCTCGCAGCCGGCGCCGAGATCGTCCGCGTCGGCGGCGGTGAGCGCTGCGATCTGGCCGAGGTGCTGGCCCGGCTCGCCGCGCTGGAAGTCAACGACGTGTGGGTCGAGGCCGGCCCGGTCC
Organism: uncultured Gammaproteobacteria bacterium; assembly: GCA_963702105.1. GTDB lineage: Bacteria > Pseudomonadota > Gammaproteobacteria > Steroidobacterales > Rariloculaceae > ZC4RG20. Next base: position 4,052,561 of record OY969712.1, on the reverse strand, counting down.
TCAACGGCGCGCTGCTCGAGGCGGGTCTCGTCGACGAGCTCGTGCTGTACTATGCCCCGCAAATTCTCGGCGACACGGCGCGCGGGATGTTCGCGTTGCCCCCGTTGGCTTCGCTCGCGGATCGAGTCGAGCTCGAGCTCGGCGAAGTGCGGCGCGTCGGCCAGGATCTGCGCGTGCTCGCGCGGCCCGCCGAGAAGGCGCGCCGCGCCCGGGGCGGCGCCGAGCCGTCCGGCGCAGCGGCGGCCAATGTGCCGGCGGCCGATGCGCCAGCCGGCTGACACGACGGCTGGCTGACACGACGGCTGGCTGACACGACGGCCGCCCGACACGACGGCCGCCCGACACGACGGCCGGCTGACTCGCGGGCCGCCGGAGCCGCCCGGCGGCCGACGCGAAGCTTCCGCGAAAAGGAGGTTCGATAGTGTTTGCAGGTATCGTCCGCGGCGTCGGACGCATCGTGGAGACAGAGGACAAGGGCGGCGACCGGCGCGTCGTGATCTCGCACAGCGGCATAGCCATGCCGGAGCCGGAGATCGGCGCGAGCATCGCCGTCAACGGCGTGTGCCTGACGGCCACGAGCGTCGGCGGCGGCCGCTTCGAGGCGGATGTCTCGGGGGAGACGCTCGCGGCGACGGCCTTCGCCGAATACGCCCCGGGGACAGGCGTGAACCTCGAACCCTCCCTGCGGCTCGGCGACCCGATCGACGGCCATCTCGTCAGCGGCCACGTAGACGGCGTCGGCCGTGTGGTCGGGCTGGCGCCGGCCCAGCGCTCGACGACGCTCACCGTCGAGGTGCCGCCGCCGCTTGCGCGGTTCATCGCCGTCAAGGGCTCGATTGCGGTGGACGGCGTGAGCCTCACCGTCAACCGCGTCGATGGGGCGCGCTTCGAGGTCAACGTAATCCCCCACACCCGGGAGGGGACGGTCATCGGCCGCTATCGAGTCGGGACGCCCGTGAACATCGAGGTCGACATGCTGGCGCGCTACGTCGAGCGCATGCTGGCGCCGGCGCCCTGAGCCGCTTCTTCGTCTTCGTCCCGGCACGCTTCGTCCCCGGTCCGGTCCTGATACCGGATCATTCCGAGCTACGCACAGCGCCGCCCGCGCACCGATTCGAGCGCCCGAGCGATCTCCGCGTCGCCCACGGTCGGAATGCCGGCGCGTCGCACGCGCTCGAGCGAAGGCGCGGGCGGCGGCTCCGCGACGCCGCCGATATGGGTCTTGCCGCTTCGCGGCCGAGGCCGGCGCCGGCGCGGTTCGCTGGCTGGGCTCGGCCGACTCGCGGTACCATCGCGCATCGGGCCGCCTGCGCCCGGCGCCGTGCGCGGGTCGCAGCGGCTTGGATGATCAGCGAAGTCATGCTCACACCTTCGAACAGCGACAACGCCCGCCCGGACCTCGATCCGATCGAAGACATCGTAGACGCCATGCGCAACGGCGAGATGGTCGTCATGCTCGACGACGAGGATCGCGAGAACGAGGGCGATCTCGTCATGGCGGCCGTCAAGGTCCGGCCCGACGACATCAACTTCATGGCGCGCTACGGCCGCGGCCTCATCTGCCTCACGCTGACGCGCGAGCGCTGCGAGCAGCTGCGCCTGCCGCTCATGGTCCACGACACGAACCAGCGGCAGACGACGAACTTCACGGTCTCGATCGAGGCCGCCGAGGGCGTCACGACGGGCATCTCGGCGCACGACCGGGCCCGGACCGTCCGCGCCGCCGTCGCGCCAAAGGCCCGGCCCGAGGACCTCTCCCAGCCCGGCCACGTCTTCCCTCTCATGGCGCAGCCGGGCGGCGTGCTGACGCGGGCCGGGCATACGGAGGCCGGCTGCGATCTCGCGCGGCTCGCGGGGCTGGAGCCGGCGGCAGTCATCGTCGAGATCCTCGACGACGACGGCACCATGGCGCGTCGCGACGCGCTCGTCGAGTTCGCGCGGCGTCACGGCCTGAAGATCGGCACGATCGCCTCGCTCATCGAGTACCGGCTCTCGAAGGAAGAGTCCGTCGAGGCCATCGGCGAGCTCGAGGTCGAGACGGAGTTCGGGCCGTTCCGCATGGTCTGTTTCGAGGATCACATCAATCGCACGGTCCATCTCGCGCTCGTGCGCGGCCGCATCGATCCGGATACGCCGACGTATGTGCGCGTGCACCGGCAGGAGACGCTCGCGGACGTGGTCGGCGTGCGCGACGCGCGCCTCGGCTGGCCGCTGCGCGAGGCCATGCGCTTCATCGCCGAGCGCGGGCACGGGGTCGTCATCGTGCTCCGCCAGGAGGAGTCGGCGCGCGAGCTCATGCGCATGGTGCGGGGGCTTGCGGGGGTGCGCGGCGCCGTCGCGCAGCTGCGCGGCCAGACCATGGATCTCAGAATGTTCGGCACCGGCGCACAGGTGTTGCGCGCGCTCGGCGTCCGGCGCATGCGGGTGCTGAGCTCCCCGAAGAACATGCACGCGCTCTCGGGATTCGGGCTCGAGGTCGTCGAATACGTGAGCGAAAGCGGGCGCGAGGACCGTGCGGGACGTGCGCGGAGCGAAGGGGACAGGGACGGGGAAAGGGACAGGGACGGGGACGCGCGGGGGGCAACGCATGGATGAGCGGTTCAAACCCGTAGAGGGCCAATACAACGCGCGCGGGCTGCGGTTCGGCATCGTGGCTTCGCGATTCAACGACTTCATCGTCGAGCGGCTCGTCGCGGGCGCGCTCGAGACCCTGCAGAAGCACGGTGCCGAGGGCGCGGACATCACGCTCGTGCGCGTGCCCGGCGCCTTCGAGATCCCGCTCGCGCTCAAGAAGCTGGCGGCGAGCCGCAAGTTCGACGCGCTCGTCGCGCTCGGTTGTGTGATCCGCGGCGCGACGCCGCACTTCGACTACGTCTGTGCGGCCGCGAGCCACGGTATTTCCGAGGTGGCGCTCGCGCAGGAAATTCCGATCGGCTTCGGTCTGTTGACCGTGGATACGGTGGACCAGGCCGTCGAGCGGGCCGGCAGCAAGGCCGGGAACAAGGGGAGCGACGCGGCGCTGACGGCGATCGAGATGGTCACGCTGCTGCGCCGACTGGATCAGTAGCGTGGCCGGGGCGAGCCCGAGCCGGGCCAGGCATCGTGCCAGGGAGCTGCTCGTCAAGGCGCTCTATCAGTGGCAGGTCGCGAATCACGACTTCGACGAGCTCGTCGATCAGTTCGGCGCGACGCAGGATTACGAGCGCGCGGATCAGCAGTACTTCCGCCAGCTGCTCGGCGCGGTCATTCAGGAGGCGGACGCGCTCGATCGCTCGATCGAACGCTTCGCGGTGCGCGGCACGGAGCAGCTCGACTCCGTCGGCCGCTCCATCCTGCGGCTTGCGTTCGCCGAGCTCGAGCATCGCCCCGAACGTCCCGCACAAGGTCATCATCAACGAAGCCGTCGAGCTCGCGAAGCGCTACGGCGCGGCGGAAACGTTCCGCTTCGTGAACGCCGTGCTCGACCGGGCCGCGAAGGCGAATCGGGCGGACGCGGGCCCGGGCGGCTCGGGGGGCCCGGGAGCGGGCGGCGGCCCAGCAGCGGGCGGGACGGCCCAGGACGGCGGCCGCTCGTCCTGAGCGCGCCTGCGCCGTGACCGAATTCGAGATCATCGCCCGCTACTTCACGCGCGCAGCCGCGGACCCGGACGTGCTCATCGGCGTCGGCGACGACGCTGCGCTGCTGCGCGTCGAAGGCGCGCTCGCGGTGACCGTGGATACGCTCGTCGAAGGCGTGCACTTCCCGGCGGGCATCGAGGCCGCCGCGCTCGGTCACCGGCTCCTCGCCGTCAACCTCAGCGACCTCGCGGCCATGGGCGCCGAGCCGCGCTGGTGCACGCTGGCGCTCACGTTTCCGGAGCCGGACGAGCGCTGGCTCGAAGGCCTCGCGGCCGGGCTCTTCGAGCTCGCGGCGCGTTTCGGCGTGAGCCTCGTCGGCGGCAACCTCGCGCGCGGGCCGCTGACGGCGACGCTGCAGCTCATGGGCCGCGTCGAGCCGGACGTCGCGCTGCGGCGCGGCGGCGGGCGGCCCGGCGACGACGTGTACGTCACCGGCACGCTCGGCGACGCGGCCGGCGGCCTGGCGCTGCTCGAGGAGGCGGCTGCGGGCGAAGAGCGCGGGGCTGCGCGGCGGGCGCTCGTCGAGCGCTTCCTGCGTCCGGAGCCGCGCATCGCGGCGGGGCTCGCCCTGCGCGGCGTCGCTTCGGCCGCCATCGACGTCTCCGACGGGCTCGGCGCCGATCTCGATCATCTCTGCGCCGCGAGCGGCTGCGGGGCGGTCGTCGAAGTGGAGCGCGTTCCCGTGTCCGGCGCGCTCGTGACGCTGTTCGGCCCGGAGGCGGCGCTGCGTTATGCGCTTTCCGGCGGCGACGACTACGAGCTCTGCTTCACGGCGCCGCCCGCCGCGGCCGAAAGCGTCGCCGCGGCGGCCGCGCAAGCGCATACGCCGGCGACGCGCATCGGCCGGCTCGTCGCGGGCGCGGGCATCGAGTGGCGGCGCGACGGACGTGCCTACCGCGCGCCCGCGGGCGGCTACGCGCACTTCTGAGGCGACGAGCGCACGTGGCTGCCCCCGTAAGGCCCCTGCCCCTGACCCCGAGCTGGAGGACGTTGCGCGACCCCGTGCAGCTCGTCGCGCTCGGCTTCGGCGCCGGCCTCGCGCCGCGCGCGCCGGGCACGGCCGGCAGCCTGCTCGCGCTGCTGCCTGCCTGGCTCCTGATGCATTCGCCCCTGGCGTGGCGGGTCGGCATCGTCGCGGCGCTGTTCGCGGCGGGGGTCTGGATCTGCGGCGAGAGCGCCCGCCGGCTCGAGACACACGATCACCCCGGCATCGTGTTCGACGAAATCGTCGGCGTGCTCGCCACGTCCCTCGTGCTCGCGGACGGCCCCGCCTGGCTGCTCGCGGCGTTCGCGCTGTTCAGGGTTTTCGACATATGGAAGCCGTGGCCCGTACGGGATCTGGATCACAGACTCGGCGGCGGTCTCGGAATTATGCTCGACGACCTGATGGCGGCCGTCTACGCGGCCGCCTGTTTGTGGGTGTTGCGGCGCGTGTTCGCGATCGGTTGAGGATATGAGCCAGGCAAGAGCCGAAGTCGCCGGCAGGCGCGACGGCCGGCCGGTGCCGGAGCGCATCGGCAAGTACGTCATCATCAACGAAGTGGGCCAGGGCAGCACGGGCCGCGTGTTCCTCTCGCACGATCCCTATTACGGCCGGGACGTCGCGATCAAGCTGTACAGCATCGAAAGCGAGGAGGACGAGCAGAAGGCGCGCGTCACCCGCAAGATGTTCTTCAACGAGGCCCAAATGGTGGGCCGGCTGCAGCACCCGAACATTCTGCCCATCTACGACGCGGGCGAGGAAAACGGCAGCTATTACGTCGTGACGGAGCACGTGCACGGCGCCCGTACGCTGGCCGCCTACTGCAAGCCCGACAATCTGCTGCGCGTCGACGACGTCGTCGAGATCATGTTCAAGTGCGCGAAGGCGCTGCATTACGCCCATGGGCGGGGCGTCATCCACCGGGACATCAAGCCGAGCAACATCATGCTCACGCTCGACAACGACGTGCGCATCATCGACTTCGGCATCGCGCTCGTGAAGGACTCGACGGTCTCGCGCATCGAGGGGATTGCCGGGTCGCCGAGCTACATGTCGCCCGAGCAGGTGCAGTCGGCCGACATCACGCCCAAGTCGGATATCTACTCGCTCGGCGCCTGCATGTACGAGATGCTGACGGGCTTCCGGCCGTTCCGCGCGAACAACCTCAGCAAGCTGCTCCACCAGATCGTCTACGCGACGCCGCCGCCGATCCACACGCTCAAGGCCGACATTTCCGAGGAGCTCGAGGACGTCGTCATGACGGCCCTGCGCAAGGAGCCGGAGGAACGCTTCGCGAACGCGCTCGAGCTCGCGGGCGCGTTGACGCGCGTGTATCAGACACTGCGCAACCAGTACGACCGCATCGACAAGCAGTCGCAGTTCGATCTGCTGCGCAAGCTGCGCTTCTTCCACGACTTCTCGCACTCGGAGATCTGGGAGATCCTGCGCGCGAGCGAGTGGCGCGAGTACCGCGACGGCGACGAGATCATCCGCGAGGGCGAGCTCGACGACCGCTTCTACATCATGGTCGCGGGCAGCGTCACCGTACGCTCCGGCCGGCGCGAGATCGGCGTGCTCAAGGACGGCGACTGCTTCGGCGAGACGAGCTACGTCCGCGGCGCGCGCCGCACGGCCACGATCAGCGCGATAGGCCCCGTGACGCTCATTCGAGTGAGCTCGACGCTGCTCGAGCAGGCCTCTTCTTCCTGCCAGCTGCGTTTCAACAAGGTGTTTCTGCGGTCGCTCATCGAGCGGTTGCAGGGCGCGTCGGCGACGACTTAGACGGCGCGCCGACCGGCGACGCCGACCGGCGGCCCCGACGGCGCAGGCTCGCGCCCATGCCGGTGCACGGGCCCATGCCCGAATTGAGGGCTAGTCCTCCGCGGGCGGCTCGAACGGAACGGGCTCGCCGGCCTCCGTCTTCTGCAACAGGATCTCGACCTTCTGCTCCGCGTCCTTGAGGGCCGCCTGGCATTCGCGCGTGAGCTTGATGCCGCGCTCGAATTCCTTGAGCGCCTTCTCGAGCGGCAGGTCGCCGCTCTCGAGTTTCTCGACGAGCTTCTCGAGCTCCGCGAGCGACTTTTCAAGCGTTCCGAGACTTTTTTCCTGCTCGCTCATGGAGTATCCGCCCGGCCGGGCGTAAGGTGACGCGACGGGGCGCCAAACTACACAGGGCCTCGCTTCGGGTCAAACGCCCAAGCGCCTCGCCGGGACCGGTTGACAGCCTTCGGGCACCGACATAGATTATCCGGACCATTAGACTTAGTCTAAATCGCGTCGGCGGCGCGGGGCGCCGTTTGCGGCGGCCGGTGGTTTCCACGAATCGAGCTCGATTCGAATTTGACCAGTTAGGAGGGAGTTCCCATGGCACTGAAGGGCAGCAAGACCGAGCAGAATCTCAAGGACGCGTTCGCGGGCGAGTCGCAGGCGAATCGGCGCTACCTGTACTTCGCTTCCAAGGCCGACGTGGAAGGCTACAACGACGTCGCCGCGGTGTTCCGGTCGACGGCCGAAGGCGAGACGGGCCATGCGCACGGCCACCTCGAGTACCTCGAGGCCGTGGGCGACCCGGCGACGGGCCTGCCCATCGGTGCGACCGCCCCGAACCTCAAGGCCGCGATTGCGGGCGAGACGCACGAATATACGGATATGTATCCCGGCATGGCCAGAACGGCCCGCGACGAAGGCTTCGAGGAGATCGCGGACTGGTTCGAGACGCTGGCCAAGGCCGAGCGCTCGCACGCCAATCGCTTCCAGAAGGCGCTGGACAACCTCGACGGTTGATTCGGCTCCGCGGCGCCCGGCTCTCGGCCGGGCTGCCGCGGAGACCTCCAAACCCGGGCGGCCGGGCCGCAGGCCCGGCGCGCGCCGTCGCGAGCAACCCCGAAACCGGCTTTACCGCGCATGAGCGATTCGAAGTTACCGGATACGAATCAGACGCGGCCGCCCCGCGAGGGCAGCCTCGAGGCGCCGACGCGTCACACCATCGATTGGAAGGCGCCCGAGTACACGGACGAGGCCGCCGTCTACGCCGAGCTCGAGCGGGTGTTCGAGATCTGTCACGGCTGCCGGCGCTGTTTCAGCCTCTGCAATTCGTTCCCGACGCTGTTCGACGCCATCGACGAGTCCGAGACGCTCGAGCTCGACTCGGTCCCGCGCGAGGTCTACTGGAAGGTCGTGGACAACTGCTATCTGTGCGACATGTGCTACATGACCAAGTGTCCGTATGTGCCGCCGCACGAGTGGAACGTCGATTTCCCGCATCTCATGCTCAGGGCCAAGGCCAAACGGTTCAAGGATCAGAAGGTGCCGCTGCGCGATCGCGTGCTGACGGCGACGGACGCGGTCGGCCGGCTGGCCGGCATTCCCGTCATTGCCGAGGCGGTCAACGCGGTCAATCACTCGAAGCTCGGCCGCAAGCTGCTCGAGAGCGGCTTCGGCATCGATTCGAAGGCGCCCGTGCCGAAGTACCACTCGAGAAGTGCCCGCGCGCGGCTCAAGGACCGGGTCGGGCGCAAGGACGCCCAAGGCGCGGAGCCCGCCGGCCCGACGAAGGGCAAGGTGCTCGTCTTCGCGACCTGCTACGGCAATCGCAACAAGCCAACGCTCGTCGAGGATCTCGTCGCCGTTTTCGATCACAACGGTATCCCGACTGCGCTCGCGCGCGACGAGCACTGCTGCGGCATGCCGAAGCTCGAGCTCGGGGATCTCGAGTCGGTGCAGCGGCTCAAGGACAAGAACGTTCCGGAGCTCTTCGGCTGGGTCCAGCAGGGCTGGGACCTGACTGCGGTCGTACCGTCCTGTGTGCTCATGTTCAAGCAGGAGCTGCCGCTGCTGTTTCCGGACGACGAGAAGGTCCAGGCCGTCGCGCAGGCGTTCTTCGACCCCTTCGAGTACCTCATGGCGCGCCATCGGCACGGTAAGCTCGATACGAATTTCAAGACGAGCCTCGGCAAGGTGGCCTATCAGGTGCCCTGTCATCAGCGCGTGCAGAACATCGGCTTGAAAACGCGCGACGTGCTGCAGCTCGTGCCCGAGACGACCGTGCAGGCGTTCGAGCGCTGCTCTGGCCACGACGGCACCTACGCCGTCAAGAAGGAATACGGCGAAATCTCGCGCAAGATCGCGCGGCCGGTCGCGCGGCAGGTCGACGGGGCGGGCGCCGATCATTTCATCAGCGATTGCCCGATGGCGGCCGAGCAGATAGGTGCCGTCGCCGAGTCCGCGACGCCCGCGGACCCGATCCAACTGTTACGTCAGGCCTACGGAATATAGACTCGACTCATGGCGACGCTCACGGCAAAGGACCTGTACTCGCTCGAGGAGTACCACAAGCTGCGCTCGGCCTTCCGTGCCAAGGTGCTCGAGCACAAGAAGCACCGGCAGGTCGCGCTCGGTCCGAACGCGACGCTGTACTTCGAGGATCGGCTCACGATTCAGTATCAGGTGCAGGAGATGCTGCGCATCGAACGCATCTTCGAGACCGACGCCATCGAGGAGGAGCTCGCCGCCTACAATCCGCTGATCCCGGACGGCAGCAACCTCAAAGCGACGTTCATGATCGAGTTCCCGGAGGTCGAGGCGCGGCGCAAGGCGCTCGAGCGGCTCGCAGGCATCGAGGACACGATCTACTGTCAGGTCGAGGGCTGCGAGCGCGTGTCTGCGATTGCCGACGAGGATCTCGAGCGGACGGAGGGCGGCAAAACCTCCGCCGTGCACTTCCTGCGCTTCGAGCTCGATGCGGACTCGAAGCGGGCATTGACGAATGGGGCCGGCCTCGCTTTCGGCAGCACGCACGCCGAGTACCGCCACGAGACGAACGTCTCTGCCGAAGTCCGCGATGCTCTGGCCGCGGACATGGAATAGAAAAAGGGGTCAGAGCCCTTTTTCGTCCCGTGCGCTCGGAACGGCGACGCCGCGCGGCGGCCGCTGCGGCCGCAGCCTGCTGCCGACGGCTATTGCGCGCGTCCCGCGAAAAAAAGGGCTCTGACCCCTTTTCTATTCCGCGCTACAATCTGGCGCCCTGCGTCCCGAGCCGCCTGCGCGCGGAGAAACTACTGTAGATGAGCAAGAGCTACGTCGCTGCCGACATCGAAGTCCTTAGCGGTCTCGAGCCCGTGCGCCGCCGTCCGGGCATGTACACGGATACGACGCGTCCCAACCACCTCGCTCACGAGGTCATCGACAACAGCGTAGACGAGGCGATTTCGGGTCACGCCAAGAAGATTGCGGTCAAGCTCTACAAGGACGGCTCGCTCGAGGTCAGCGACGACGGTCGCGGCATGCCCGTCGACATCCATCCGAAGGAGAAGATACCCGGCGTCGAGCTCATCATGACCAAGCTGCACGCGGGCGGAAAGTTCTCGAACAAGAACTACCGCTTCTCGGGCGGCCTGCACGGCGTGGGCGTCTCGGTCGTCAACGCGCTCTCGAAGCATCTCGAGGTCTGGATCAAGCGCGACGGCCAGGAATACAACATGAGCTTCGCGGGCGGCGCGCGGCGCAGCAAGCTCGAGGTCGTCGGCAAGGTCGGCAAGGCGAATACGGGCACGACGATCCGGTTCTGGCCGGACCCGAAGTACTTCGATTCCGCGAGCTTCTCCGTTTCCCGGCTCAAGCAGGTCCTGCGCGCGAAAGCCGTGCTCTGTCCCGGCCTCGAGGTCAGCTTCGAGGTCGAGAAGCCCGAGGAGAAGCATCACTGGGTCTACAGCGGCGGCCTCGAGCAATACCTCAAGGAGTGTCTCGGCGAGGGCGCGTGGCTGCCCGCCGAGCCCTTCGCGGGCCGGCTCGAGGGTAAGCACGAGGCCGTCGACTGGGCCGTCGTCTGGCTCGTCGAGGGCGAGCAGCCCGTCGGCGAGAGCTACGTGAACCTGATCCCGACGCCGCAGGGCGGCACGCACGTGAACGGGCTGCGCGGCGGCCTCACGGAGGCGCTGCGCGAGTTCTGCGAGTTCCGCAACCTCCTGCCGCGCGGCATCCGCCTGAGCCCCGAGGACGTCTGGGAAGGCGTGAGCTTCGTGCTCTCCGTGAAAATGGAGGAGCCGCAGTTCTCGGGCCAGACCAAGGAGCGGCTGTCCTCGCGCGAATGCGCCGGCTTCGTGGCGGGCGTCGTAAAGGACGGCTTCGCGCTCTGGCTCAATCAGCATCCCGAGACCGGCGACGAGCTCGCGCAGCTCGCCATCGGCAATGCCCAGCAGCGGCTCAAGGCCGCGAAGAAGATCGTGCGCAAGCGCATCGTCGCGGGGCCCGCGCTGCCGGGCAAGCTCGCCGACTGCACGCTGCAGGAAGCGGCCATGGCGGAGCTGTTCCTCGTCGAGGGCGACTCCGCCGGCGGCTCGGCCAAGCAGGCGCGCGACCGCGAAACGCAGGCCGTCATGCCGCTGCGCGGCAAGATCCTGAACGCCTGGGAGGTCGATGCGGGCGAGGTGCTCGCATCGCAGGAAGTGCACAACATCAGCATCGCGCTCGGCGTCGATCCCGGCTCCGCAAAGCTCGAGGGGCTGCGCTACCACAAGGTCTGCATTCTCGCCGACGCGGACAGCGACGGCCTGCACATCGCGACGCTGCTCTGTGCGCTGTTCCTGAAGCACTTCCGCCCGCTCGTCGAAGCCGGCCATGTCTTCGTCGCGATGCCGCCGCTCTACCGCATCGATGTCGGCAAGGACGTTCTATTACGCGCTCGACGACGCCGAGCGCAAGCTCATCCTCGACCGCATCGAGGCCGAGCACAAAAAGGGCAAGGTTTCCGTCACGCGCTTCAAAGGTCTCGGCGAAATGGATCCGATACAGCTGCGGGAGACGACGATGGCGCGCGATACGCGACGCCTCGTTCAGCTCACGGTGGACGGCCAGAATATGGCCGACCAGGTGCTCGACATGCTGCTCGCGAAGAAGCGCGCCGGCGATCGGCGCGAATGGCTGCAGCAGAAGGGCAATCTCGCCGACGTGTGATGGGCGCGGCGGCCGCGGCGCATGAAACGATGACCGCACCGGCAGGGATTGCCTTGATCGGCTTCGGCGAGGTCGGGCAGCGCCTCGCCGCGGATTTCTTCGCCGGCGGCGTGCGTGCGGTCACGGCTTGGGACACCGCCTTCGCGGATGCTTCGAGCCCGCAGCGCCACGCGGCCGACGCGCTCGGCGTTGCCGCGGCGCCGTCGAGTGCCGAGGCGCTCGACGGGGCGCAAATCGTCTTCAGCGCCGTGACGGCCGGCTCGGATGAGGCGGCCGCGACGGCGGCCGCCGAAGCGATCGAACCGGGGGCGTTCTACGCCGACGTGAACTCGGTCTCGCCCGCAACCAAGATCGAGGTCGGACGGATCGTCGAAGCCGCCGGCGCGCGGTTCGTCGAGGTCGCCGTCATGAGCCCCATTGCGCCGCGCGGCATCCGGTCGCCGATGCTGCTCGGCGGCCCGCACGCGGCGGCCTTCCTCGAGCGCATGCGGAGTTTCGAGCCGGCAATGACCGTCGTCTCGGCCGAGATCGGCAAAGCGGCGGCCACGAAGATGTGCCGAAGCGTGCTGTACAAAGGTCTCGAGGCCTTGTTTCTCGAGTCGATGCTCGCGGCGCGCCACTACGGCGTGGAGGACGCCGTGCTCGCTTCGCTCGCGGCGACGTTCGAGAGCGGCTGGCCCGAGACGGCGCGCTACATGATCAGTCGCGCCTTGCTTCACGGGCGGCGGCGCGCCGAAGAGATGCGCGAAGCCGCGAAGACGGTTTCGGAAGCGGGGCTCGAGCCGCTCGTGACCGAAAGCGTCGCGAAACGCGAGGATTGGGCGGCCGACGAGCGGCAGCGGCGCAAGGAGCTCGGGCAGCTGGAGCTCTCGCTGTCGGAGCTGCTCGATCGTCTCCGCGGTTCCGATCGCTCAGGCTGACGGGCCTCTCGCGGCGCGGGAACCCGTTCTGCTGCGTCTTCATGGGGATCCCACGTCCGCGCGGCGACCTCGTATACTGCGCGCCGCGTATACTGCGCGCCGCCGCTTGCCGCCACCCGCCGCGTTCTCAGGAGTACGAATGAGGGACCAGGAGCTCAACTTCGAAGGCATCGAGCAGGTGCCGATGCATGTCTTCACCGAGAAGGCGTACCTCGATTACTCGATGTACGTGATCCTCGACCGTGCCCTGCCGCACATCGGCGACGGGCTCAAGCCGGTGCAGCGGCGCATCGTCTACGCGATGAGCGACCTCGGCCTTTCGGCCAGCTCCAAGCCCAAGAAGGCCGCGCGCACGGTCGGCGACGTCCTCGGCAAGTTCCACCCGCACGGGGACAGCGCCTGTTACGAAGCCATGGTGCACATGGCGCAGCCGTTCTCGTACCGCTATCCGATCGTGGACGGCCACGGCAATTGGGGCTCGCAGGACGACCCGAAGTCGTTCGCGGCCATGCGCTACACGGAGGCGCGTCTCACGAAGTACGCGCAGCTGCTGCTGGCCGAGCTCGGGCAAGGCACCGTCGATTGGGTGCCGAACTTCGACGGCACGCTCACGGAGCCCGCGCAGCTGCCCGCGCAGCTGCCCAATCTGCTGCTCAACGGCACGAGCGGCATCGCGGTCGGCATGTCCACGGATATACCGCCGCACAACCTGCGCGAGGTCGCCGCCGCGCTCGTCCGCCTGCTCGAGGATCCGGAGGCGACGCCGGCGCAGCTCCTGAAGCACATCAAGGGCCCGGACTTCCCGACGGGCGGTGAGCTCGTCTCCTCGCGCGAGGAGATCGCGCAGGTCTACAAGACCGGCAGCGGCACGCTGCGCCTGCGCGCGTGCTACGAGATCGAGAACAACGAGATCGTGATCCGCGAGCTGCCGTTCCAGACCTCGGGCGCGAAAGTGCTCGAGCAGATCGCCAACATGATGCGCGCGAAGAAGCTGCCCTGGGTCGAGGATCTGCGCGACGAATCGGACCACGAGAGCCCGACGCGCCTCGTGATCGCGGCGCGCTCGAACCGCGTGGACTACGCAGCGCTCATGAACCACCTGTTCGCGACGACGGACCTCGAGCGCACGATTCGCGTGAACTGCAACGTGATCGGCCGCGACGGGCGCCCGCGCGTCTACGGCCTGAAGGCGCTGCTCGCCGAGTGGCTCGAGTTCCGCTTCGAGACGGTCAGGCGGCGGCTCGAGCACCGGCTCGACCGCGTGACGCGCCGCCTGCACATCCTCGACGGCCTTCTGATCGCCTATCTCAACATCGACGAGGTCATCCGAATCATCCGCAACGAGGACGAGCCGAAGCCGGTCCTGATGAAGCGGTTCAAGCTCACGGACGAGCAGGCGGAGGCCATCCTCGAGCTCAAGCTTCGCCACTTGGCGAAGCTCGAAGAGTTCAAGATCCGCGGCGAGCAGAAGGACCTCGCGGAGGAGAAGGCCGATCTCGAGGCGACGCTGAAATCGAAGGCGCGGCTCACGAAGCTCATCCGGACCGAGATCACGGATCTCGCCGAGCAGCACGGCGACGAGCGCCGCACGCAGATAGTCGAGCGCGCGCCCGCGCAGGCCATCGCGGAGACGGAGCTCGTCGCGAGCGAGCCGGTGACGGTCGTGCTCTCCGAGCGGGGCTGGGCGCGCGCCGCGAAGGGCCACGAAATCGATCCGGAGACCTTGTCGTACCGCGCGGGCGACGCGTTTCAGGCCGCGGCCCTTGGCCGCAGCAATCAACTCGCGGTGTTCATGGACAGCACCGGCCGCGCCTACAGCCTCGGCGCGCATACGTTGCCCTCGGCCCGCGGCCAGGGCGAGCCGCTGTCCGGCCATGTGAACCCGCCCGACGGGGCGAGCTTCCGGGCGGTGCTCATCGGTGCGCCGGAGGACCGCTGGGTCGTGGCGTCGACGGCAGGCTACGGCTTCGTCGTGCCGCTCTCGGAGCTCTATTCGCGCAACAAGGCGGGCAAGGCCGTCCTCAAGGTGCCGAAGGGCGCGTCGGTCGTGCCGGCCGCCTCTGTCGGCGAGGGCGGCACGCTGCTCGCGGCCGCCTCGACGGACGGGCGGCTGCTCGTCTTTCCGCTCGACGAGCTGCCGCAGCTTGCGCGCGGCAAGGGCAACAAGATCCTCGCGCTGCCCGCGAAGAGCGAGGTCGAGCTTGCGGGCCTCTGCGTGCTCGCCGAGGGCCAGAGCCTCAAGGTCAAGGCCGGACAGCGGCAGATGACCGTCAAGGCCGGCGATCTCGAGCACTACTTCGGCGAGCGCGGCCGGCGCGGCGCGGCGCTGCCGCGGGGCTGGCGCAAGGTCGAGCGGCTCGGCGCGGAGCAATAAAAAGGGCTCTGACCCCTTTTTTCACATCTCCTGGAGGACGACCTCGGCCTCCTGCAGGTAATGCCCCTGCATGTACGCCGCGCCGAGCTGAAACAGCACGGCCATGGTGTTGGCGTTTTCGACGCGTTCGGCGATCGTCTGGATCTTGCGCTTGTCGGCGGCCCTGATGTAGCCGCGCACCTGCTCCTGCAGCGCGGAGTTCGTCGCGAGGCTCTGCATGAGCGAGCCGTCGATCTTGAGATACTGCATCGGGATCTGCGTGAGCACGCGCATGGGATCCCGGCCTACGCCGAAGTGCTCGATGGCGAACAGGAAGCCCGCGGCTTTGAGCTGCTCCGAGAGACCGCGCGTCTGCTTCAGGTACTGGGTCGCGTCTTCCTCGCCGACCTGGAAGCACAACTGCGCGGGCGGCACGCGGTTGGCGGCGACGAGCTTCACGAGCCACTCGACGAGCGTCGTGTCGAGCAGCGACTCGTGCGAGAGCTTCACGAACAGCACGTCCGCCTTCTGCTTCGCGAACATGTCCACGCTCGCCGCGACGACCCACCTGTCCACGGCGCGCAGCATCTTGTTGCGGCGTGCAGCCGGCATGAATTCGGCCGCGGACACCTCGTCGCCCTGCAGGTCGATCATTCGCAGCACCGTGTCGAACATGATCCTGCGCTCGCCGCTCAGGCTCGCGATCGGCAGGTGCGCGAGGCGCAGGCGGTTCTCGAGCAGCGCGCTCTTGATCTGCTGCACCCAAATCTCGTCGAAGCGCTGGATGCGCGTGCTCTCGTCGGACGTTTCCTCGAGCACGACCTGATTGCCGCCGCGCTGGCGGCCGCGGCGGTTGGCCTTCTCGGCGTCCGCGATCAGGGCCTCCATGCGCTCGGTCGTCGGGCCGACCTCGGCGATGCCGATCGTGCAGCTCATCGAGAGGCTGTTCTCGGCGACGTTGAAGATGTGATCGGAGATCTGCTGCAGGGCGTTTTCGGCCCACGCCTCGACGTCTCGCAGCGTGCCGCGCTCGAGCAGCATCGTGAAGACGTTGCCTCCGAAGCGGCCGCAGATGTCGTTGGGCTGGGCCGATGCCCGCAGCAGCTCGGCGAGCGCGACGAGCAGGTCCTCGCTCGCGAGCGGGCCGATCTCGGCCTCCACGTCGCCGAACTTGTCGGGCCGGATGTAGGCCAGCGCACGCAGGCCGCCGCGCGGGCTCGACTCGAGCTTCTCGGCCAGCAGCTCGAGAAACCGGCGCCGGTGATAGAACCCCGTGGCCGGGTCCGTGCTCACGGCGTGGGCGACGAGCTCCTCCGGCGCGGCCTGCCTCGGCGCATCCTGCGGCACCGTGAGCTTGACGGCCGGTTCGCCCTCGTACTTCGTCTGCTCGAGCCGAAGGCTCACGTTCGTCGTCGTGCCGTCGCGCAGCGTCGCTGTGACGCTGATCGTCTCGTCGTTCCACTGGCCCTTCGCGCAGGCGACGACCGCGCCCTTGACGGCCGCCTGGCTCGCCCCCGCGAACAGGTCCATGAGCGGGCGGTTCAGCGCCTCCTCGGGCGAATCCCCGAACAGCTCGCCCCAGGCGGGATTCGCCTCGACGACGATCCCCTCCTGGACGAAGGCCAGGGCGTCTACTGAGCCGGCGACGAGGGCCTTGACCTGTTTCTTGTACTGGGTCGCCGAGAGCAGCGTTTCGTTGAGCGCCTGCTCGAGACGAAACGTGCGCAGCTCGCGCTCGGCGACGGCCTTGAGCCGTTCGCGCTGGCGCAGCGAGACGAGGTCCTGGGCCCCCGCGAGCAGCGCCTCGGTGACCGTGCTCTCGTCGGCCTCGAGCGCGAAGGCCAGCAGCGGGACGATGCTCGAGGTCTGCTGCCGGATGCGGGCGACGTCCCGGATCGACGTCGGGAAGCGGTCGGCGCGATACCAGAGCAGCTCGGGGCTCGTCTCGACCAGGGCGCCTTCGAGATCCTCGACGCGCCGGACCCAGTGGCAGCGCACGGGATGTCCCGCGTCGCGCAAAGTCTTGTTGATGAGCTCGACGTCGTCTTCGGCGGGGGTCAAGACGATCAGCGGTACCGGAGCTTGGGCCATGAGGTCTTTATTCCTGTGTCGCTGCCGCCGCTGACGACTGGTCGTGGTTACCGAGCGAGCCGCAGATTCTAGCATTCGGTCGGAAAGCGGCATGTACCTGGGTCACAGCCCGCGGGCCGCGAATCGTGTAGGTCCTGCCGGGGCCGCGGCGCCGGCGGCTTTCGGGCCTTGTCTCGCTGTCTCGCTGTCACGCCGCAGGCGTCTTGCTCCGGCGTCCTGGGATCTCGCGCACGAGGCGCGGGACGAGGTAGCCCGGCAGCCGCTCGAGCAGCCGGCCGTGCAACTGCCGTGCCCGCGGTTCGGGGACCTCGAAGTGGGCCGCGCCCCTGACGCGGTCGAGCAGGTGCAGGTAATAGGGCAGGGCGCCGCAGGCGAACAGGCGCTCGGAGAGGGCGGCAAGCACCGCGGCGTCGTCGTTGACGCCTGCGAGCAGCACGGACTGGTTCAGGACCGTCGTGCCCGAAGCGCGCAGCGCGCGGAAGGCCCGCGCCACGTCGGCGTCGAGCTCGTTCGGGTGGTTTGCGTGCACGACGACGACGGACCGGAACGGCGCCGCGGCGAGGAGCCGCAAGAACCCGGCATCGACGCGCTCGGGTAAGACGATCGGAAAGCGCGTGTGGATGCGCACGCGCTCGACGGTCTCGATCTTCGCGAGGCCCTCGAAGAGGCGCGCGAGGCGGCCGTTGCCGAGCATGAGCGGGTCGCCGCCGCTCAGGATGACTTCGGCGACGTCCGGCCGCTCGGCAAGGTGCGCGAGGGCCGGGGCGAAGTCGTAGCGTGCCGCGAGCTGAGCCGAATAAGGAAACTCGCGGCGGAAGCAGTAGCGGCAGTGCACGGGGCAGCCGCCGGCCGCGACGAGCAGGGCCCGGCCCGCGTACTTCTCGACGATGCCCGCATGCGCGAGGCCTTGCTCGCGCACGGGATCGCCGTCGAAGCCGGGCGCCTCGAGGAGCTCGGCGGCGCGGGGCAGAACCTGCAGCAGCAGCGGGTCGCGCGCGTCGCGCTTGCGCATGCGGGCGACGAAGCCGCGCGGCACGAGCAATGGGAAATCGTGCGCCGCGCCGGGCGCCGCCGCGACGGCTTCGATCGGCAGCTCGAGCAGCGCGGCGAGCTCGGCCGGGTCGCGCACGGCCTCGCGCAGGAGCCGCTGCCAGGACGCGGTCTCGCGGTCTTCCGAAAGCGGGTCGTGGAGCGGGACTTCGGGCGCTCGAAGCGTCATGTTCTGTCGTGCGTGCCGGCGGCGTTGGCGGTATTATGGCGCGTTCAAAACCCTACCGAGTCTACATGGCCAGCTACAGCACCAACGAGTTTCGCTCGGGCCTCAAGATACTCCTCGATAACGACCCGTGCGTCATCGTCGAGAACGAGTTCGTGAAGCCCGGCAAGGGGCAGGCGTTCAACCGCGTCAAGATCCGCAATCTCAAGACCGGGCGTGTCGTCGACAAGACGTTCAAGTCCGGCGATTCGGTCGAGGCGGCCGATGTCGTCGACCAGGACATGCAGTACCTCTACACGGACGGCGAGTTCTGGCACTTCATGGTGCCGGATACCTACGAGCAGTTCGCCGCGCCCGAGAAGACCGTCGAGGAAGCGAAGCCGTGGCTCAAGGAGCAGGATCGCTGCATGGTCACGCTTTGGAACGGCGTGCCGCTGCTCGTCTCTCCCCCCAATTTCGTCGAGCTCAAGATCGTCGAGACGGACCCAGGCGTCCGGGGCGACACCGCCCAAGGCGGCGTGAAGCCGGCCAAGCTCGAGACCGGCGCGGTCGTGCGCGTGCCGCTGTTCCTCGAGGAAGGCGAGACCATCAAGGTCGATACGCGGACGGGCGAATACGTCTCGCGAGTCAAATAACCAAAAATGGGGTCAGAGCCCTTTTTCGCTCCACACCGATCCCGCAGCTGTGTCGACGTCACGAGCGAAGAAGGGCTCTGACCCCTTTTTCAGGCGCCGTGCGTGAAAGCGACGACGGCCTCGAGCGACGTCGCGCCGGCCGCGAGCGCCACGAGCCGGTCCACGCCGAGCGCGACGCCCGCGCATTCGGGCAGGCCCGCCTCGAGCGCCGCGAGGAAGTCCTCGTCGATCGGCGGCTCGGGCCGCCCGGCGGCGCGCCGCTCCCGTTGATCCGCTGCGAAGCGCCGGCGCTGCTCGGCCGCGTCCGTGAGCTCGGCGAAGCCGTTCGCGAGCTCGATGCCGGCCGCGAAGAGCTCGAAGCGCGCGGCCACGGGCGGCGCCGTCGGCTTGAGCCGGGCCAGCGCGGCCTGCGCGGCCGGGTAGTCGTGGACGAAGGTCAGCGCGTCGGTCCGAAGGCTCGGCACGACGAGGCTTCCGAACGCGAGATCGAGCAGCGCGCCGGCGCCGAGTCCGGGCGGGGGTTCGATGCCGAGCTCGGGCAGCCGGCGCTCGAGACGCACGGCGAGTGGCTCGCCCGCGGCGTCCGGCGCCCCGTCGGCCCCATCGAGCGGATCGAGGCCGACGGCGCGCGCGAAGGCTTCGCGATACGTGAGGCGTTCGACTCGGTCCGCGAGCGGCGCGGGGCCGAGCGCCGCGCGCACGAGGGCCGTGACCTCTCCCATAAGCCGGGCGTCGTCCCAGCCGACGCGGTACCACTCGAGCATCGTGAACTCGGGCTCGTGCCAGCGGCCGAGCTCGCCGTCCCGGAACACCCTGCAGATCTGATAGATGTCCCCGGCGCCGCCGGCGAGCAGGCGCTTCATCGCAAACTCGGGCGAAGTGTGCAGGTACTGCGTGCCGCCGAGGCTCGCGACGCGCGCCGCGACGCTCTCGAGCGCCGGGTCCGTCACGGCCGCCGGCGACAGGGCCGGCGTTTCGACCTCGAGCACGCCCGCGCCGGCGAAATACGCGCGCAGCCGCGCGAGCACGGCCGCCCGCAGCCGCAGGGCCTCGATCGTCGCGCCGCGGCGGTAGCCCATGGGCCGCCTCAATCGGGCCGCGGCGGCCGGCGGCCGAGGGCCTGGCCGAGCCGCAGCAAGCGCCCCGAGACGAGCTCGGCGCTCCACTCGACCTCGCCCTCCGGGAACAGCGCGATGACCGTCGAGCCGAGGTTGAAGCGGCCGATCTCCTCACCGCGCGCGAAGGCGCGTTTCGGCGCCTGCCAGTAGCGCGGCGCCCCGCTCGGCAGGTCGCCGAGGCCGACTACGGACAAGCTCGAGACGTTGAGCGCGCCGACGAGCACGAGGGCGAACGCGCCCCCCTCGGCGGTCTCGAACCAGCAGACCGCGCGCTCGTTGCGGCAGAACAGGTTGCGGATGCCGCAGGTCGTGGCGGCGTTGACGCTGTAGCGCCGGCCCGGTATATAGCGCGTCGCGAGCAGCGTGCCCGCGAGCGGCATGTGGACGCGGTGGTAATCGCGCGGCGCGAGGTAGAGCGTCGCGAACGCGCCGTTGGCGAAGCGCTCCGCCGCGACCGGGCCCTCGCCGACGAGCTCGGCCAGCGCGTAGTCGAAGCCCTTGGCCTGGATGAGCCTGCCCGCGTGCAGCTTCCCGAACTCGGTGAGCCGGCCGTCGACCGGCGAGACGACGGTCTCCTCGCCGCCCTCCGGCCGGCGCGCGCCGGGCTTGAGCGGCCGCGTGAAGAACTCGTTGAAGCTCGCGTAGGCGTTGAGATCGGCGCGCTCCGCCTCCTCGAGATCGATGCCGTAGTGCCCGGCGAACCAGCGGATCAGCGGCCCTTTGAGCCAGGGCCGGCGGCTGCGCGACGCTGCGCCGACGACGCGTGCGAGCAGGGACTGCGGCAGCAGATGCTGGAGCCAGACGCCGGCCGGAGTCATCGGGCGTCGGAAAGCTACTTGCCGGCGGAGGTCGGCGCGGCCGCGGCCGCGGCCGCCGGCGGCTGCGCCCCTTGCGCGTGCGGTCCGTGCGCATGCGGACCGTGCGGCCGCGGGAACATCAGCATGGCGGCCACGAGCAGCACGAGCGCGAGGACGAGGACTCTGAGCATGCCGGCCAACATGGGCGGATTGTGGCACAGGAAAAGGGCTCCGACCCCATTTCCGTTATCATCGCGCGCCATGGAAACGGACGCCCTCCGCCGGCGCCTCGAGCGCGCCGCGAGCTATGACGAGTGGGTCGCGGTGCTCGCCGCGCACTTTCGCCGCGCGGGCGTCTTCTTCGGGCACGGCACGGACAACGCCGAGGACGAGGCGTTCTGGCTCATCCGCCATCTGCAGGGGTGGCGGGACGAGCTCTGGGAGCAGGCACCCGACGCAGGGCTCGCGCCGCGGGCCGCCGAGATTGCGGTGCGCCGCACGACCGAGCGCGTGCCGTTGGCGTATCTGCTCGGCGAAGCGTGGTTCGCCGGGCTGCCGTTCTACGTGGACCGCAACGTGCTCGTGCCGCGCTCGCCGCTGGCCGAGCTCGTCGAGGCGGGGTTCGCGCCCTGGGTCGCGCTCGCGCCGGGCGACCGGCTGCTCGACGTCGGCACGGGCAGCGGCTGCATCGCGATCGCCGCCGCGCACTTCTGCGAGGACCTCGAGGTCGACGCGACGGACGCCTCGCCCGCCGCGCTCGCCGTGGCCGCGCGTAACGTCGCGCGCCACGGGCTCGAAAATCGCGTTCATCTGCACGAGGCCGACTTATTTCCGCGCGCGGGAGGCCCGTACCGCGTTATTATTTCGAATCCGCCGTACCTGCCGGCTCATGCGGTCGCATCGCTGCCGGCGGAATATCGCGCCGAGCCCGAGCTCGGCCTCGTGGGCGGTCCGGCCGGCATCGAGCCCGCCGAGCGCTTGCTGCTCGGCGCGCGCGAGCGCCTCGTGCCCGGCGGCGTCCTCATCGTCGAGGTCGGCGCGGAGGCGGAGACGTTCATGGCGCGGCACCCTCGCTTCCCGGGCGTGTGGCTCGAGTTCGAGCGCGGCGGCGAGGGCGTTTTCGTCGTGACGGCGGAGCAATTGGGGGACTATCTCCGCGAGCGGGGATGAGGCGGCTTCTGTCATGGCAGGCGATACCTACGGCCGAGTTTTCACCGTCACGACTTTCGGCGAGAGCCATGGGCCGGCGCTCGGCTGCGTCGTGGACGGCTGCCCGCCGGGCCTTGCGCTCACGGAGGCGGACATCCAGCAGGATCTCGAGCGGCGGCGCCCGGGCAAGTCGCGCCACGTGACGCAGCGCAAGGAGCCCGACGCCGTCCGCATCCTCTCGGGCGTCTTCGAAGGCAGGACGACGGGCACGGCCATCGGCCTGCTCGTCGAGAACGTGGACCAGCGCTCGCGCGACTACGAGAAGATCAAGCAGCAGTTCCGCCCGGGCCACGCCGATTACACCTACACCCACAAGTACGGCATTCGAGACTATCGCGGCGGCGGGCGTTCTTCGGCGCGCGAGACGGTCATGCGCGTCGCGGCCGGCGCCATCGCGCGGAAGTTCCTGCGCGAGCGGGTCGGCATCGAGATCCGCGGCTACCTCGCGGGCCTGGGGCCCTTCGATCTCGAGCCCGTGGACCTCGGCGCCGTGGACTCGAACCCGTTCTTCTGCGCGGACCCTTCCAAAGTGGACGCGCTCGAGGAATTCATGATTCAGCTGCGGCGCGACGGCGACTCCGTCGGCGCGCGCGTGAACGTGCTCGCGACGGGCGTGCCGCCCGGCCTCGGCGAGCCGGTCTTCGACAAGCTCGAGGCGGACATCGCGCACGGGCTCATGAGCATCAACGCCGTCAAAGGCGTCGAGTTCGGCGATGGGTTCCGCGTCGTGCAGCAGCGCGGCAGCGAGCACCGCGACGAGCTAACTCCGGAGGGCTTCGTCAAGAACTCCTCGGGCGGGACGCTCGGCGGCATCTCGAGCGGGCAGGACATTCTCGTCAGCATCGCCCTGAAGCCGACCTCGAGCATTCAGGTGCCGGGCCGCACGATCGACACCGCGGGCCGTGCGGCCGAGATCGTGACGACGGGCCGCCACGACCCGTGCGTGGGGCTGCGCGCGACGCCGATCGCCGAGGCCATGCTCGCGCTCACGCTCATGGATCACTATCTCCGGCATCGCGCGCAGAACGCCGACGTGCAGACGGGCGGGCCCGAGATCGCCGCGAAGCGGCCGGCCTGACGCCGCACCGCGCCGTTCTCTCTTGCGCGCTTTTTCGAGGGATCAGAAATGGGCGTGACGTATGACGTTGCCGTAGTGGGCGCGACCGGCCTGGTCGGCGAAGCCATGATCCAAGTGCTCGAGCAGCGCAAGTTCCCGGTCGGGAAATTGTTCGCGCTCGCGAGCCCGCGCTCGGCCGGACGCAGCGTGCGCTTTCGCGACGATTCGCTGGCCGTGCGCGCACTCGACGGTTTCGATTTCGAGCAGGTGCAGATCGCGCTGTTCTCGGCCGGCGGCGCCGTCTCGGCCGAGTACGCCCCGAAGGCCGCGGCGGCCGGCGCCGTCGTCATCGACAACACCTCGCACTTTCGTTACGACGAGGACATTCCGCTCGTCGTGCCCGAGGTCAACGCCGAGCGCATCGCGGACTACGTGAATCGCGGCATCATCGCGAATCCCAACTGCTCGACGATCCAGCTCGTCGTCGCCCTCAAGCCGATCTACGATGCGGCCGGCATCGAGCGCGTCAACGTCGCGACCTATCAGGCCGTCTCCGGCGCGGGCCGCCGCT
Organism: uncultured Gammaproteobacteria bacterium; assembly: GCA_963702105.1. Lineage (GTDB taxonomy): Bacteria > Pseudomonadota > Gammaproteobacteria > Steroidobacterales > Rariloculaceae > ZC4RG20. The sequence goes on along the minus strand of OY969712.1, from coordinate 4,029,043 downwards.
ACCTCGAGCAGCTCACGGAGGATACGCGTCAGAATCTCGCGGGCCTCGACCCGCTGCGGCGCGGTCACGAGAAGTGGGTGGCCTTCAACGTGCTGCCGCACATCGACCGTTTCATGGAAAACGGCTATACGAGGGAGGAGATGAAGATCGTCTGGGAGACGCGCAAGATCCTCGGCGACCCCGAAATCCGGGTCAACCCGACGGCCGTGCGGGTTCCGGTCTACTTCGGCCACTCCGAGGCAGTCCATCTCGAAACTCGAACGAAAATCACAGTAGACGAAGTGCGGAAATTGTTAAATTCCGCGCCAGGAGTCGTCGTAATGGATGGTCGTGAGACCGGAATGTATCCGACGGCTGCAACGGACGCCGCCCACAAGGATGCCGTCTACGTGGGCCGTATTCGCGAGGACGTGTCGCACCCGCGCGGCATCGACCTCTGGGTCGTCTCGGACAATCTGCGCAAAGGCGCCGCGCTGAACAGCGTCCAGATTGCCGAGATTTTGGTAAATCGCTTTATGTAAGATATCGTTCGATCGCGTGTCCGGGTGCTTCTCGAACTCCACGGGGGCGTACTCGATGGCGCATCGCACGATCATCGTATGGGTGCCCTCGGGCCATTACGGAGTGTAGCGGGCGGCGCTCGCGCCCACGGCGGCGGCTGCCGCGCTAACGCAAGACCGAGACGGAGTTTGTTATGAGAGTACTGCCACCCCTGGGCGCAGCGGTGCTGCTGGCCGCACCCGCCGGAGCCTGGGCACTCGGTTTGGGCGATATCCAGCTCCATTCGGCGCTGAATCAGCCATTTTCGGCCGAGATCCCGCTGCTCTCCGCGTCGGCCGACGAGCTCGAATCGCTCAAGGTGACGCTCGCGAGCCGCGAGACGTTCGACCGCTACGGGCTCGATCGCCCGTCCGATCTCTCCGACCTCGAGTTCAAGATCGGCCGGAACGCGGCCGGGCAGAACGTCGTGCTCGTCTCGTCGGCGAAGCGCATCGGCGATCCGTTCGTCACGATGCTCGTCGAGGCTACGTGGGCGCGCGGCCGGCTGCTGCGCGAGTACACCGTCCTGCTCGATCCGCCGACGTTGCTGCCCGGGCCCTCCGAGCAGGCCCCGATCCGTCAGGCTGAGGCTACGAGCCCGGGCCAGGGCGCGGCCGGCGGCGCCATCGCGCGCGCGCCCGCCGCATCCGCGGCTGCGGCCGGCGGCACCGGCGAGGCATCGACCTCGGCGTCGACCTCGGCGTCGTCTGCGGCCGGCTCCGCCGGCTCGACGCGCTTTGCGGCCGCGCAGGGCGGCGCCGGAGGCAGCGCGGGCGGCACCTACGGTCCCGTGCGCCGCGACGAGACGCTCTGGGGCATCGCGTCCTCGCTGAAGCCTGCGGACGTGACGACGAATCAGATGATGGTGGCGCTTTACGCGGCGAACCCCGACGCCTTCGGCGCCAACATGAACCGCCTGCTCCGCGGCGCGACGCTCAAGGTGCCGGACCGCGACGCGCTGCAGGCGCTGTCGCCCGAGGCCGCGACGGCCGAGGTGCGGCGCCAGGCCAGCAGCTGGCAGTCCCAGGCGGCCGCGTCCCGGCAGGGCGCGTCGCCCTCGGGCGCCGAGGCCGCCTCCTCGGGGGCCGCCTCCGCCGAGGCCGAGCAGGCCCGGCTCAGGCTCGTCCCGCCGCAGAACGATTCGGCGGCCGCCGGCACGGGCGGCGCGGCCGGCGCGGGGGCCGCGAGCGAGAGCGGCGCCGGGCGGACCGGCGCCGGGGCAGGGGGCGCCGCCGGGACCGAGAGTTCCGCTTCGGCGGGCGCGGCCAGCGAGGCCGAGGTCTCGGATCTGCGCGGCGAGGTCCAGGCCCTGCGCGGCCAGCTGGAACAGAATCGCCGCCTGCTCGAGCTGCGGGACCAGCAGCTGCAGACGCTGCAAAACCAACTCGCGAGCTCCGGCAAGGCCGGTGCGGCGGGTGCGGCCGCCACGGCCGGTGCCCCCGCGGCCGCCGCCTCGACGGCGGCGCCGGGCGTCGCGCTCGAGTCCGAGCAGGTGTTCGCGGACGACGCGGGCAAGAAGGCCGCCGAAGCCGCCCAGGCCGCGCAGGCGGCCGCGGGCTCCGCCGATCAGTCCGCCGCGGCCAAGCCGGCCGCCGCGGAGGAAGGCGGGGCGGCGCAGCCGGGCGCGCAGGCCGCCGACGCTTCTCAACCGGCCGCAGCGGCCGGGCAGGCGCCCGAGTCCGCGGCGGCAGCCGCCGCCGGCGGTGCCGCCGCGCCCAAGCCGGCTGCCGCGAGCGGGGCGGCCGCCGCGGCCGCCCACAAGGCGCCGGCGCCGTCCCTGGCGTCGCGCGTGCTCGGCTGGATCGCGAACCCGATCCTGCTCATCGGCTTAGGTCTCGGCGCCGTGCTGCTGACGGCCGTCTGGTACCTGCGGCACCGGCGCGAAGACGACGTTGACGACGTCACGGGCCGCTGGGACGCACTCGAGGCGGAGATCGAGGAGGAGACGCGCGCCGCAACGGCCCGTGTCCGCCGCCCCGCGGACGATTCGAGCATGATCGTCGAGGAGCGGCGGCGCGTTCAGCCGGCCGGCGACGACGAGGCCGGTGCGGCGCACGGGGATTTCGACGACGATGGGACGCTGTCGAGCCAGACGGTCATCAACCTCGACCAGGCCGATCCCGTCGCCGAGGCTGATTTCCACATGGCCTACGGCCTCTACGACCAAGCCGCCGAGCTCGTCTCGAAGGCCCTCGAGGCCGAGCCGGGCCGCCGCGATCTCAAGCTCAAGCTGCTCGAGGTCTATTTCGTCTGGGGCAACAAGGACGCCTTCCTCGAGAGCGCGCGCTCGCTGCACGACGAGATGGGCGGCGCGCCCGACGCCGATTGGGACAAGGTCCTGATCATGGGCAAGCAGATCTGCCCGGACGAGGCCCTGTTCGCCGAGGACGCGCAGGGCGGTGCCGTGGATCTCGATCTGCAGGGAGCGGGCTCGACCGAGATCGATTTCGCGCTCGACGACAAGGAGTCGGACGAGTTCGGCCTGGACTTCGGCGCCGATTTGGACCTCGAGCTCGCCGAAACGGGCGAGCGGCTCGGCAAGGACGCCGAGGCCGACGATGAGGAGGACGACGAAATCGAGGCCGCGCGGTCCCAGGATCTCGCGGGCTCGCTCGACATCGGCGAGCAGACCGCCGCAGGTCTCGAAGCCGCGCTGTTCGCCGGCGACGAGGACGACGCGGAGTCCACGGGCACGGCCTACGACGCGCTCGCGGCCACGCAGGAGTCGCCGACCGTCGAGCACGAGCGCGACAACGGTGATTGGACGTTGCTCCTCGAGGAGTCCTCGGAAGAGGACGAGGCCGAGGCCAACACCGTCGAGACGCCGACCGTCGAGACCGCGGGGCCGGACGCGCCGACCGTCGAAACGCCGACCGTCGAGACGCCCTACGGCTTCGATGCGGGCGCCGATACGCACCGCGATCTCGCGGCAGAGGCGGCCGACGCCGATGCCGATGCCGATGCGCCGACCGTCGAGACGCCGACCTACGTCGGCAGCGACGCCCCGACCATGGAGACGCCGACCGTCGAGGCCTCGTTCGCGGGGCTCGGCGAGGCGCCGACCGTCGAGCAGACGGGCATCGGCGCGAGCGCCTCGAGCTCGGATCACACGGAAGAAATCGATCTCGACGATCTCGGCCTGAGCCTCGGGGACCTCGAGGATCTGCCCGAGGACATCGGCGAGCTGCCGGGTGCCGGCGACGCGACGGGGGACGAGACGCGCGAGCAGGCCGTGCTCGCGGCCGATGAGGGTCTGCTCTCCGCCACGGGCGTGACGGAAGTGCTGCAGGAGGACGAGATCGGCGACGTGCTCGGCGAGGACGAGGCCGAGGGCGCGAAGGCCGGCGACGACAGCGGCGTCATAAACTTCGATTCCACGGGCTTCGAGTTCGAGCCGGGGCTCGACGCCGTCGACGCGGCGGACTCCGGACGCGAGAGCGAGATCGAGGCGGAGCTCGACGCCGCGATCGAGGCCGACGCCGACGAGGCCGATGCCGAAGCCGAGAAGTTCGGCTTCCGCAAGGCGGCCGCGCATCGGCGCGAGGCCCGAAGCGAAGACGAAGATGAAGAGCAGAGCAACACGTCGGTGCTGCCCGACTACGAGCCGACGCTGCTCGCGGCTTTCGACGACCACACTTATGTCGGCACCGAGATCATCGAGCAGCGCCGCGAGGGCTCCGGCGATACGTCGCTCGTCAGGGCGCTGGCCGGGTACGAGGGCGGCCCCGCGGACGGCGACGGCCTCGACCTCAACCTCGAGGATCTCTCCGCCGCGCTCGAAGGCGGCGATACCGTCGAGCAGCCGCGCGGCTCGTCTTTCGCCGAAGACTTTTTCGGCGGCGGCGAGACGCCGCTCGATCTCGATGTCGGCGCGGACGCGATCGGCGCGGACGATCCGACGGGCAGAGGCGAGGCGAGTCCGCTCGATCCGCAGACGATGACCGAGATCGGCACGAAGCTCGACCTCGCGCGGGCCTACATCGACATGGGCGATCCCGAGGGCGCACGCAGCATCCTCGAGGAAGTGCTCGACGAGGGCGATACCGGCCAGCGGCGCGAGGCGCAGGGACTCATCGACGCGTTGAGCGCTTGAGACCGGCGCCGCTGCGTCGCTGGGGCACACCGGATTTCGCCGCCGGGGCGGACTCGTCAAGGCGCCCCGGCCGCGGCGCTCGTGACCGTCACGAGCGCAGGGTCGCGGAAATGTCCGGCGAGTCGCGAGATGTTCAGCGGACGCTATGCCGAGAGTCGCCTTAGGCGTCGAGTACGACGGCACCGAGTTCGTCGGCTGGCAGACGCAACGCGGAGCCCGCAGCGTCCAGTCCGTGCTCGCCGAGGCCGTGGGCCGCGTCGCGGCGCAGGCCGCGACGGTGCACGGCGCGGGCCGCACGGATGCGGGCGTGCATGCGCTGCAGCAGGTCGTGCATTTCGATACGGCCGCGGCGCGCCGGCCGCGCCAATGGCTGCTCGGCATCAACTCGAATCTGCCCGACGACGTCCGCGTGCACTGGGCCCGCGAGGTCGATCCGGCCTTCGACGCGCGCCGTTGCGCGACCGCTCGGCGCTACCGTTACCTGCTGCTCGAGGGCCCCGTCCGCTCCGCGCTGCTGCGCAGGCGCGTCTGGTGGATACGCGAGCCGCTCGACTGCGCGGCGATGACGCGCGCCGCGCGGGCCTGGCTCGGCGAGCGGGACTTCTCGGCGTTTCGGGCCGCCTCGTGCCAGTCGCGCACGCCGATGCGGTTCCTCGTTTCCGTCGGCGTCGCGCGGCGGCCGCCGCTCGTCGCCCTCGAGTTCGTCGCGAACGCGTTCCTGCATCACATGGTCCGCAACCTCGTCGGCGTGCTCGTCGAGATCGGCGCGAAGCGGGCGCCGGCGGCGTGGGCCGCGGAGCTGCTCGCGGGCCGCGATCGGACGGCCGCGGCCATGACCGCGCCTGCGCAGGGGCTCACGCTCGTCGACGTGGCCTATCCCGCGCGCTACGGTATTCCTACCGTCAGCGAGGTTCCGCCGCTGTGAAGCCGATGTCGGCCGAAGGCTCGTTTCGGCTATCATTCGCGGCCACGACTGCCGACTTTTTTGCGGCCGAGATCACGGACGCTGCTCCGGCCACCACGACCGATTTTCGACTATGAGCTGGTTCGACAAACTCATGCCTTCGCGCATCAACACCGAGAAGCGGCGGCGCTCGGTGCCCGAAGGCCTGTGGGTCAAGTGCGAAGGCTGCTCGGCGCAGCTGTACCGGGCCGAGCTCAAGCGCAATCTCTACGTGTGCCCGAAGTGCGCGCATCACCTGCGCATCGGGGCGCGCGAGCGTCTCGCGATGTTCCTCGACGCGGACAGCGGCGAGGAGATCGCGGCCAATCTCGAGCCGACCGATCCGCTGAAGTTTCGCGATTCGAAGCGCTATCGCGACCGGCTCGCGCAGGCCCAGAAGGCGACCGAGGAGCGCGACGCGCTCGTGGTCATGGCCGGCACGCTCGAGCGCATCCCCATCGTCGCGGCGGCGTTCGAGTTCCGTTTCCTGGGCGGCTCCATGGGCTCCGTCGTCGGCGAGCGCTTCGCGCGCGCCGTGAGCCACTGCCTCGAGCACGAGCGGCCCTTCGTGTGCTTCGCGGCGAGCGGCGGCGCCCGGATGCAGGAGGCGCTCTACTCGCTCATGCAGATGGCGAAGACGAGCGCCGCGCTGGCGGCGCTGGCCGAAGCCGGCTTGCCGTACATCTCGGTCATGACGGATCCGACGACGGGCGGCGTCTCCGCGAGCCTCGCGTTCCTCGGCGACGTCAACATCGCCGAGCCGCGTTCGCTGATCGGCTTCGCGGGCCCGCGCGTCATCGAGCAGACCGTCAAGGAGCGGTTGCCGGACGGATTCCAGCGCGCCGAGTTCCTGCTCGAAAAGGGCGCACTCGACATGATCGTGGACCGGCGCCGGGCCCGCCGTGAGATCGCGTCGCTGCTGCGCAAAATGCTCGGCCTCGACGCGGCGCGCGCGGCGGCAGCCGAAGCGCCGGCCGAGCCCGAGCCGGCCCCGGTCGCGGGAGAGGCGGGACCGCCCGAGAGGGTCGAGTCCGTCGAGATCGAAATGGCGGCCGAGCTCGAGCCCCTCGGCGAGGAGGCGGCGCTTCTTCCGGAGGGCCTCGAGCCCGCGGCCGAGGTGCCGGCCCCAGGCCCCAAGGGCAAGGCTCATAAAGCGCCCAAGCACGCGAAGGCCGTCAAAGCGGCGAAGGCTTCGAAGGCCGCGAAGGCGGCCGCCAAGGGCGCCGCGGGTACCCCCGCGCCAGCGCCCGAGGACGAGACGGCCGAGCCCCAGCCCGAGGCCGCGACCGAGGGCGAGCGCGGCGTGCCGCCGGGCGCGAAGGCGACACCCCAGGCCGGCGCCGCCGCGCGCGGTGGCGCGACGCAGGGCGCCGCGGCGTCGGGCGCCGCTTCGCCGGGCGCCGCTTCGCCGGGCGCCGCTTCGCCGGGCGCCGCTTCGCCGGGCGGCTCGACTGCCGGCGCCTCTGCGCCGGGCGCCGCCGTGCAGGGCCCGTACCGTGCGAGCGGCACGCCGCCGGGCGCCGCTGCCCCCGGCGCGCCCATCGCGCCGCTGCCGAAGCAGGGGGCGGCACCGTTCGCGAGCGGCGAGGGCGCGGCCGCGCCGGCCGAGACCCACGCGGCCGCGGACGCGGCCGACGAACAAGCGTTGGCCGAAGCCGAGGCGGAGCGCAAGGGCGAACGCGACGAGGCCGAGACGGCGGCGGCGGGCGCCCAACATACCGAAGACTGACGTGCCGCGCTTCACGACGCTGCCGGCCTGGCTGGCCTGGCTCGAGACGCTTCATCCGAAAAAGATCGACATGAGCCTCGGCCGCGTCACGGCCGTGCTCGACGCGCTGAAGCTGCGCCCGCCGCCGTTCAAGGTCGTGACCGTGGGCGGCACGAACGGCAAGGGCAGCTGCGTCGCGCTGCTCGAAAGCATTTATCGGGCCGGCGGCTACTCCGTCGGCGCCTTCACCTCGCCGCATCTGTGGCGCTTCAACGAGCGCATCCGTGTAGACGGCCTCGACGCGACGGACGCCGAGCTCGTGGAGCTGCTCGAAGCGCTCGACGCGGCGCGCGGCGACATCTCGTTGACCTACTTCGAATCGTCCGCGGTGGCGGCCCTGCTGCACTTCGCGCGCCGCGGCGTGGACGTGGCCGTGCTCGAGGTCGGCATGGGCGGCCGCCTCGACGCCGTGAACGCCGTGGACGCGGACGCCGTGATCATCGCGAGCGTGGACCTCGATCATGCCGAGTGGCTCGGCAACGACCGTGAAACGATCGGACGCGAGAAGGCGGGCACCATGCGTCCGGGCCGGCCGGCCGTGATCGGCGACCGCGATCCGCCGCGTTCCGTCCTCGGGCACGCCGAGCGCCTGGGCGCGAAGCTGCGGCTCATCGGCCGCGATTTCGACGCGCTGCGCGAGGGAGAGCGCTGGACCTACCGCAGCGCCGCGGTCAGCTGGCCCGGGCTGCCGCCGGTTCCGTTCGCCGCGGACGTTGCCGACGTGCAGTATGAGAATGCCGCGGCCTGCGTGGCCGTCGTCGAGAGTCTGGCGGCCGAACTGCCCGTGCCGGCACCGGAGATCGCGCAAGGTTTGGCGGCCGCGCAGCTGCGGGGGCGCATCGAGCGCGTCGCGCGCGAGGGCGTCGAGTGGATATTCGACGTCGCCCACAATCCGGCCGCCGCGCGCGTGCTGCGCGCGGCGCTCGACGCGCTGCCGCCCGCACCGCGCACGCTGGCCGTCTTCGGCGCGATGCACGACAAGGACGTGGCGGGCGTGCTCGAGAACTTCGAAGGGCTCGTCGCGCAGTGGCATGTCGCGCACGTGGACGACGAGCGCGGCGCGAGCGTCGCGAGCCTCGTCGAGCGCGTGGAGGCGCTGCGCGGCGGGGAGGCCATCGCGCATTCCGACGTCGCGGCCGCCTGCAGGGCGGCGGCCGCGGCGGCGCGGCCCGGCGAGCGCGTTCTCGTGTTCGGTTCCTTCTACACGGTAGGCCCCGCGATGGCAGCGCTTGGGCTATACTCCACGCCTTCCTAACCGGGGGGCCGCCGCGACCGATGGATCAGGGACTGAAGGAGCGACTGATCGGCGCCGCCGTGCTCGTGGCGCTTGCCGTCTGGCTCATACCCTGGCTCCTCGACAACTCCGAGGACGCGCCGAAGAGCGCGCGGCCCTCGCTCGAGCTGCCCGTGCCGGGGGCCGACAAGGCCCCGCCCGCCAAGACCGAAGTCATCGATCTCGCGGCGGCGAAGGCCCCGCCGACGCCGGCCGCGGCTTCCGACGACACGGCCGCCGTGAACGCGCCGAAAGCGGGCGCCGCGGCCGACGGTTCGGCGGATGCAGGGCCGGCTGCTGCGGACGGGGCCGGCGCTTCCGCGGCTTCCACTTCGGCTTCCGGCGGCTCTGCAGCCGCTTCGGGCGCTTCGGGCGCTTCTGCCGCCTCCGGTGCTGCCCGCGCTGCCGCCGCGCCGACGACCTCGGCCCCAGCCGCCGCGTCGGCCGCGCGCGCATCCGCGCCGCATACGGCCGCGTCCGCATCGTCCGCGCGCCCGGCCGTCACGCACGCGGCCGTCGCGCACGCGGACGCCGCGCCCCAGGCCGCCACGCACGCGGCCCCCTCGGCGCCCGCGGCCGCGCCCCATGCGGCCGCATTCTCGAAGCCGGTTCCAGCGCCTGCGGCCGCCGGCGATTGGGCCGTACAGCTCGGCAGCTTCGGCGAGGAAGAGAATGCGCAACGCCTCGTGCGCAGGGTCTCGAGCTACGCACAGAAGGCCGCGATCACGAAGTACAAGTCCGACGGCCGCGTCATGTACCGCGTCCGTATGGGCCCCTATTCGACGCGACCGAGGGCCGAAGCCGCGGCCTCGGCCCTCTCCGCCCACGGCTTCGTCGCTCAGGTCGTGAGCGCCGACTGATCCGACCCCAGATCGCCGCCCGCTGAACATGACCGCTTTGCTTCATGGAGGCCGCCGATGTCTTTGGCAGACATAGCCATCATCCTGGTCTGCGTGCTGTCCTCGATCTACGGCTTCTGGCGCGGTTTCGCGAAGGAAGCGCTTTCGCTCGTGACCTGGCTCGCCGCGATCTTCCTGGCGTGGCGGTTCGCGTGGGTACTCGAACCCGTGCTCGGCCGCTGGCTGGCTGCGCCCGAAGTGCGCACCTGGGCCGCACGCGCGAGCGTCTTCGTGCTCGTGCTGCTCGCAGGCGGGATCGTCGCGTGGCTCGTGCGCGAGCTCATCCGGGCGACGGGTCTCGGCGGCACGGATCGCACGCTCGGCGGGATCTTCGGCTTCGCGCGCGGCGTGCTCATCGTCGGGCTCGCCGCCATCGCGGTGCAGCAGCTCGGGCTCGACAAGGACCCCTGGTGGCAGCAGGCCCGCCTCAGACCCTACAGCGACCGCGTGGCCGCCGGCATCCGTTACTACGGTTCCATGGGGGCGGCCTTCGTTCGGGAGCAAAAGACCCTTTGAGCGGTCGAATCAGCATGGAAAAGCCAATATGTGCGGAATCGTAGGTATCGTCGGGCGGGCGCCCGTGAACCAGGCGCTCTACGACGCCCTGACCGTGCTTCAGCATCGCGGTCAGGATGCGGCGGGCATCGTGACCGAGCACGCCGGCCGCCTGCATACGCGCAAGAGCAACGGGCTCGTGCGCGACGTATTCCAGCAGCGCCACATGCTGCGGCTGCCGGGCAACGTCGGCATCGGGCACGTGCGCTATCCGACCGCGGGCTGCGCGAGCCTCTCGGAAGCGCAGCCTTTCTACGTGAATTCGCCGTACGGCATCTGTCTCGCCCACAACGGCAATCTCGTCAACGCGGACGAACTCAAGCGACTCGTCGTCGAGCACGACCGCCGGCACCTGAATACGACCTCGGACTCCGAGATCCTGCTCAACGTGTTCGCGCACGAGCTCGGCCGCCACGGCACGGACGGGCTCAAACCCGAGGAGATCCTCGACGCCGTCGAAGCCGTGCACAAACGCTGCTCCGGCGGCTATGCCGTCGTCGCGCTGATCTTCGGCCACGGCGTCGTCGCGTTCCGCGACCCCCACGGCATCCGCCCGGCCGTGCTCGGCGTGCGCAAGACGGCCGACGGCGTCGAGCGCATGGTCGCCTCCGAAAGCGTCGCGCTCGACGCGCTCGGCTTCGAGCTCGAGCGCGACCTGCTGCCCGGCGAGGCCGTCTATATCGATAGGCAAGGCAAGCTCTACAGCCGCGTTTCGCCGACGCGCGCGAGCTATTCGCCGTGCATTTTCGAGTTCGTCTATTTCGCCCGCCCCGACTCGATTATCGACAAGCTCTCGGTCTACAAGGCCCGCCTGCGCATGGGCGACGCGCTGGCCGCGAAGATCGCGCGCATCCGTCCCGACCACGACATCGACGTTGTAATCCCGATACCCGACACGTCGCGGACCGCCGCCATGCAGGTCGCGCACGGCCTTGGCGTCAAGTATCGCGAGGGTTTCATCAAGAACCGCTACATCGGGCGCACCTTCATCATGCCGGAGCAATCCGCGCGCCAGGCCTCAGTGCGCCGCAAGCTCAACGCGATCGACCTCGAGTTCCGCGGCAAGAACGTGCTGCTCGTGGACGACTCGATCGTGCGCGGCACGACCTCGCGGCAGATCATCGAGATGGCGCGCGACGCGGGCGCGCGCAAGGTCTACTTCGCCTCGGCGGCGCCGCCCGTCAAGTATCCGAACGTCTACGGCATCGACATGCCGGCCGCGAACGAGCTCGTCGCCGCCGGGCACACGAGCGAGCAGGTCCAGGAGATCATCGGCGCCGACTGGCTCGTTTATCAGGATCTCGATGCGCTCGTCGAGGCCGTGCACCACGAGAACGCCGACATAGAGTCGTTCGACACGTCCTGCTTCTCGGGTCAATACGTGACGGGGGACGTGAGCCGCGCCTATCTCGACGCGCTCGAGGTGCTGCGCTCGAACGCTGCGAAGGCCAAACGCGACGCGCAGGCCCTCGACGAGCTCGACGAAGACGAAATGCCGGCCGCCAGCGGGCTTTAGCCTTGCGCGGCCGCCTGAGCCCGGGCTGGCCGCGGGGCCGGCGGGGCTAGCCGCCGATTCGGACCATCAGAGCCATGCGCGTGCTCATCGTCGACGACGATCCCGACTACCGGCGCGTGCTGCGCAACCACGTCGAGGTCGCGTGGCCCGAGGCGCGTATCGTCGAGCAGCAGGCGTCCGCGTCGGCTCCGGAGGCGCTGCCGCTCGAAGCCGTCGATGCCGTCCTGCTCGCGTATCCGCTCGGCGGCGAGGCGGACTTCCGTTGGCTGCGCGCCATCGTCTCGCGAGCGGGCGCGCCGCCCGTCATCCTGTTCGCCGAGCCCAGCGACGTGTTCCTGGCCGTGGACGCGCTGAAGGCCGGCGCGGCGAGCTACTTCCCGAAGCGCGAGGTGCGGCACGGGCGCTTCGTCGACGTGCTCGAAGAGGCGTTCGCGGCGCGGCGTGCGGACCCGGGGTCGACGCTCGCCGGATCGGGACCGCGCGAGGCGCGCGAGCGTCCGCCCGCCGCGGCCGACCGCGGCGCGCGCCGGCACCGCTTTCTCGAGCAGCTGCGCTCCACCGATCTTTCGACGATCTATCTGGCCGAGTCGCCGGACCGCGGCGAGCGCGTGGTCTACAAAGTCCTGCGGCACGTGCCCGACACGGGCGCGGAGCGCGTCTTCGACCGCTTCCTGCAGGAATACGAGCTCATCGCGCGCATGCGCCACCCGAACGTCGTGCGCATCCACGATTTCGGCATCGCCGACGACCATGCGTATATCGTCATGGAGCACCTCGCGGGCGGCAGCCTCGCGCAGCGGATCGGCCGGCTCGATGCCGGCGAGGCGGTGGAATACCTGCGCCAGATCGCGGCCGCGCTCGCGGCCATCCACGCCGCGGGCGTGCTGCACCGGGACCTCAAGCCCGGCAACGTGATGTTCCGGCGCGACGGCAGCGTCGCGCTCATCGACTTCGGCCTCGCCAAGCAGCTCCGCCTCGAGGCCGCGCTCACCGGGGCGGGGCGGATCTTCGGCACGCCTTATTACATGAGCCCGGAGCAGGGCCATGCGGAGCCGACCGACGAGCGGTCCGATCTCTACAGCCTCGGCTGCATCGCGTACGAGATGCTGACGCGACAAAAGCCCTTCACGGCCTCGTCGGCCATGGGCGTCATCTATCGGCACGCGAACGCGCCGCGGCCCAGGCTGCCGGAGCGGCTCGGCGCGCTGCAGCCCTGCCTCGACCGACTGCTGGCCGTTCGGCCGGCGGAGCGGTTCGCGTCGGCGGAGGCGGTGCTCGAAGCGCTCGACGCTTCGAAATCGAAAAAGGGGTCAGAGCCCTTTTCGAAGCGAAAAGGGCTCTGACCCCTTTTTCGTTTTTCGGATCAGAACGTCTCGAACCGGAACCCGCCGTCCCAGACGGCGGCGTGCCCCTGCTCGTGCCAGGCGCCGAGGACCATGCGCGTGGCCGGCGCGCCGTCGAGCACGAAGTCGTGGACGCCGGGCCGGTGCGTGTGGCCGTGCAGCAGGCGCCGCACGCCGAAGCGGCGCATGACCTCGGCCACCGTGGCCGGGTTCACGTCCATGATGTCCTCGGGCTTTGCGGCGGTCTCCGCGCGGCTCATGCTGCGCAGCTTCTGCGCGAGCTCGCGGCGCTCGACGAGCGGCTTGCCGAGGAACTCGCGCTGCCATTCCGGTGCGCGGACCATGGCGCGCAGGCGCATGTAGGGCGCGTCGTCGGTGCAGAGCAGGTCGCCGTGCGTGAGCAGCAGCGGCTCGCCCTCGAGCTCGATGGTCTCGTAGTCGCCGAGCAGCCGGCAGCCCGTCGCCCATTGGAAGCGGCGCCCGAGCAGGAAGTCGCGGTTGCCGTGCATGACGGCGCAGGGCACGCCGCGCTTGTGCAGCGAGGCCAGCGCGGCGATCACGGGGCGCATGGCTTCGTCCGTGTCGTCGTCGCCGATCCAGGCCTCGAAGAGATCCCCGAGGATATAGAGCGCCTCCGCGCCGTTCGCGCGCCGGCGTACGAGCTCGAGGAACCGCTCGATCGTCTCGGGGCGGCCGGCTTCGAGGTGGAGGTCCGATATGAACAGGACCGCCACGGCCGTTTACTGCGAGGAGGCGGGCAGGATGTCGATCTTCTTGATGACGACGAGGTCGACCGGAACGCTGCCGTTGAAGGGCCCGGCCGCGTGGGTCGGGCGGTTGCCGATCTCGTCCACGACATCCATACCAGAGACGACCTTGCCGAACACGGCATAGCCCCAGCGCGAGGGGCGCGGGTCGAGCTCGAGGTTGTCGGCGAGGTTGACGTAGAACTGCGTGGTCGCCGAATGCGGCGCGCTCGTGCGCGCCATGCCGACGGTGCCGCGCAGGTTGCTGAGCCCGTTGCCGGATTCGTTCGGCACCGTCTTCTCGACGGGCTTCGCCTCGAGCTTCTCCGTATAGCCGCCGCCCTGAACGACGAAGCCCGGCACGACGCGGTGGAAGATCGTGCCGGCGTAGTAACCGGCGCGCACGTGGTCGAGAAAGCTCGCGACGGTCAGCGGGGCGCGGTCGGCGTAGAGCTCGATGACGAAATTGCCCGCATTGGTCTCGACACGCACTTGCGGATTCGTCGTCGCCGCGAACGAAGCGGAGGCGAGCGCGAGGCCTGCGGCGAGGACGGCGGTCTTGAAAAGCTTGCGCATGGTTCTACCCTTGCTTCGCCTGCGGCGGCGCCGCCTGCTCGGCGGAGGCCTCGCGCCGCTCGGCGGCCTCGAGCGTGTTCTGCATGAGCGTCGCGACGGTCATCGGCCCGACGCCGCCTGGCACGGGCGTAATGAGCCGCGCGCGCTTGCTCGCTTCCTCGAACTGCACGTCGCCGACGAGGCGCCCGTCCGGCAGGCGGTTGATGCCAACGTCGATGACGACGGCGCCCGGCTTGATCCACTCGCCCGGCACGAGCCCGGGCTTGCCGGCGGCAACGCAGAGCACGTCCGCCATGCGCACGTGGGCCTCTAAATCCGTGGTGAAGCGGTGCGTGACGGTCACGGTCGCGCCGAGCAGCAGCATCTCGAGCGCGAGCGGGCGGCCGACGTGGTTCGAGGCGCCGACGATGACGACGTGCAGGCCCTTGACCTTGACGCCCGAGCGCTCGAGCAGCGTCATGACGCCGTGCGGGGTGCAGGGCCGCAGGATCGGGATGCGTTGGGCGAGCCGGCCGACCGTGTAGGGATGGAAGCCGTCCACGTCCTTGGCCGTCGAGATGCGCTCGATGACCTCGCGCTCGTCGAGGTGCTCGGGCAGCGGGAACTGGACGAGAATACCATCCACGTCGGGCTTCGCGTTGAGCTCGTCGATGAGCTCGAGCAGCGCCTTCTGGGTCGTGGAGGCCGGCAGGTCGTAGGAATAGGACCGGATGCCGACATCGTCGCAGGCGCGCCGCTTGTTGCGCACGTAGATCTGCGAGGCGCTGTCCTGGCCGACGAGGACCACGGCGAGCCCCGGCGCGCGCAGCCCGCGCTCCGTGCGGGCCCGAATTCTCGCCGCGACTTCGCTCCTTATGTCACGCGCGATGGCTTTGCCGTCGATCAATGTAGCGGCCATTCAAAGTGCTCCGGTCGGATGTTCCGCTCAAAGAGAGGGGGGACGCGGATTCTCGCATCACCGCCGCGCGGCCTCAAGCGCGGCCCGGGCGCGGGGGGCGGCTCGCCGCCGTTTCGGCGCCGTTTCGGCGCGTTGACCGGCCGCGCCGAGCCTCATAACATGCCCGCCTCCGCACTTACGAATATCATAAGGGCAGGGCGGAGCGGATTGCCGTCGGGGCATGGCGCAGTCTGGTAGCGCATCTGCTTTGGGAGCAGAGGGTCGGGGGTTCAAATCCCTCTGCCCCGACCACTTTCCGGCCGCGCCGCCCCGCCCTGGGGCAGGGCGCGGGCGCCTGCAGGGTCTCCAACCGCAGCGCGAGGGCGCAATGACAAAAAGAAGCTTGGAACAGGTCCTCGAGGCCGCAAACAATCCCGTCGAACTGCTGCGCAATTCGCAGATCGGGCCCTATGCCTTCCCCGTCGTGCCGGCGGAGTTCACGAACTGGCGCGACGAACAGCGGGCGTGGCGCGAGACCTGCGCGCTGTTCGACCAATCGCACCACATGACGGACCTCTACCTCGAGGGGCCGGATGCGAAGGCGGTGCTTGCGCGCCTCGCCGTCAACAGCTTTGCCGGATTCGAGCCGGATCGCGCCAAGCACTTCATCGCCTGCAACCCCGACGGTTTCGTCATCGGCGACGCGATCCTGTTCTACCTCGAGGAGGGCCGCTTCACCCTTGTCGGCCGGCCGCCGGCCCTGAACTGGGTGCAGTACCATTGCGAGACGGGCGGCGCCAACGTCTCGGGCGCCAACGTCTCGTTCGAGCGCGACGAGCGCTCCGCGGTCAATCGCGGCCGGCGCAGGGCCTACCGCTTTCAGCTGCAGGGGCCGCGTGCGCCCGAGGTGTTCGAGAAGGCCACGGGCGGGCCCGCGCCCGACCTCAAGTTCTTCCACATGGCCCGCGTCACGATCGCGGGGCGCGAAGTGCACGCGCTGCGCCACGGCATGGTCGGCCAGCCCGGCTGGGAGCTCTTCGGGCCCTGGGACGACGGCGAAGCGGTGCGTGCCGCGCTCGTCGAGGCGGGCCGGGGGTTCGGCTTGAGACAGGTCGGCGCGCGCGCGTATCCGACGAGCACGCTCGAGTCCGGCTGGATCCCCTCGCCGCTGCCGGCCGTCTACTCGGGCGAGGCCATGCGGCCCTACCGGCGCTGGCTCGACGAGGCGAGCTACGAGGCAATGGCGTCGCTCGGCGGCAGCTTCGTGGCCGGCGACATCGAGGCCTACTATCTGAGCCCCTACGACCTCGGCTACGGCGCGTTCGTGAAGTTCGATCACGAGTTCGTCGGCCGGGCAGCGCTCGAGCGGCTCGCGAAGCAGCCCGCCAAGGTCAAGGTCACGCTCGCCTGGGACGGCGAGGACACGGCGCAGGCCCTCGGCTCGCTGTTTCGGCGCGGCGCAGGCTCCGGGCAGCCGGCCAAGTACATCGATCTGCCGCTCGCGAACTACGCGACGCTGCCCTTCGATGAGGTGCGCAGCGGCGGGACCCTCGTCGGTCTCTCCACCTACACCGGCTACAGCTACAACGAGCGCTCGATGCTCTCGCTGGCCTGCGTCGATGCGGCGCACAGCCGGCCCGGCACCGAGGTCGAGGTCGTCTGGGGCGAGCCCGGCGGCGGCACGACGAAACCGACCGTCGAGCCGCATGCGCAGGTCACGATCCGCGCCACGGTCGGGCCCGCGCCTTACGGCGAGGTCGCGCGCGAGGCCTATCGCCCCAAATGAGCCGCAGCCCGCGCAGGGCTGCTAGAATGCCGGACGCAGGGCCGGGCTTCGTGCCCGGCCGGCGAGAAGCATTCGGCGCCCGTAGCTCAAGCGGATAGAGCATCGGCCTTCGATCGAAAGGAGCCTTCAGCGGGAATCGACTTGGAACCGCGGAAGTGGACCGCACTGTAACGGGGGAACCTTAGCGGGTCGTGCCGATGGCAATCCCGTGGAAACCGGTGGACGCCGCGCGCTCTTTGTATAGAATGCGCCCCGGCCGGCGGGATCCGTAGAGACTATACGTGCGGCACCTGAGACGGTGAAGAGATAGTCCAGACCACGAACCTCGCGAGAGGGCCGCGAAAGCGGTGGTGGTAAGCTAAGCCGAGGGTTGCAGGTTCGAGTCCTGCCGGGCGCGCCAGCCTCGAAACGGAAGAAGCTCGAAACGGAAGCCGCTTTTTTGGGAGAGAAGCGCGGACGTAATACAATCGCCATCTGACCGATGGTGGACGTAGCTCAGTTGGTAGAGCCCCGGATTGTGGATCCGGCCGTCGTGGGTTCGAGTCCCATCGTCCACCCCACTCCCGCATCGGGCCGTTAGCTCAATTGGTAGAGCAGTGGACTCTTAATCCATTGGTTGTAGGTTCGAGTCCTACACGGCCCACCATCACTTTCAACTACTTACGTTAAGTCTGGGCCGCTCCAGAGCCCGGATTCCCAAAACCTCGGGACCGATTCCCAAAACCTCTTGCCGTGCTAGACTGCGCCGGGACCTGATATCGTCTGCGGGATATGCCAGCCAAGAAGCCAACAACGAAGCGATCCAAGACGAGGGCCAAAAAGAGTGAGCCAGTTGGTGCGCCGGAAATCCCGGAGCAAGTAGAATTTTTCTACGTTAAAGGGCCTGATTTCCGGACCCTGCACATTGATGGTGCAATAGGGGGGATCACGCCGAGAGGCTTTCTCCACGCTGCGCTATTTTCAGAGCGACACGCGATTCCGCAGAAGAGCGTGCATAAGGTCATGCCCGAGGGCACGCTAGGCGCGGAGGTTAAAGACCTTCGTGAAGGGAAGCAGGGTATTGTTCGTCAAATGGAAGTTGATGTGTTCTTGAGTGAGACTGCGGCTCGCGACCTGCGAAACTGGCTCGACCAGATGCTTACGGAATTCGAGGCCCGGAAGGCTGTCTCTGAGGCTAGAAAGGAGACATCCCATTGAGCAGTGAGGCGCCCGTCGAACCAACGGGGACAACGGGGTGGAATTTGTCCAAGGCATATAGGTGGCCTGACTCTACCCCAATGACCTACGCCAAGCCCCAGGGCGTGAGCACTTCCGCGGACGCCGAAGCTGAGCTGCGCTCACGGTTCAGAGACTTGGCGATGCGCTGGAAGAATGAGACCTCGCACCTGTCAGTTCTCTCCCAGAAGGTCATGCATCCTGCACATCGAGAGATCATCAAGATGGGTGACCGTGCCGTCCCCTTGATACTGGAGGAGTTGGAGCAGGAGCCGGACCACTGGTTCTGGGCGCTGGTATTCCTCACTGGCGCACAGCCCATTCCATCGGACTTCAAGGGGACCATAGACGATGCTGCCAAGATCTGGGTTAAGTGGGGACGAGATCAGGGGCTGCTGAACAATGCCTCTGAAAGACCTGTATGGACTGTTCCCGAAGCTGAAGCAGTATCATCACACCATCACTAGTGAGCCGGATAAGACCTACAACTGCGTTGCCTGGGCGCTCGATAAGAAAAACGAATTCTGGACTCCACACGGAACGATAATCCCAGCTTCCTTCCCCCCGTACGTCTGGCCAAAGGACGTGCCCCAGGACGGGTCGTTAGACAGCTACATCATTCTCTTCGAGAAGATGGGCTATGAGTTGACTGACCATCCCAAGCCGGAACCGGGTTTCCGGAAGATCGCTCTCTACGCACTCGATGGCCAGTTTACGCACGTCGCGAAGCAAGCACCGAAAGGGAAGTGGTCGAGCAAGCTAGGCGACGTCGAAGATATCGAGCACGATCTTGCTGGGCTCGAAAAGGACGGTCTATATGCCTACGGCCGAGTCGAACGCTACATGAAGAAGCCGACGACCACTAAGACGAAATCTCCGGCTTAACCCAATCTCCGTCCAGCGTCTGTCCTTGGAGACAGTCCGCCCCCACCTTTTACAAACTCAACGCTGAGGGTGCGGGCATACTGCCCGGTGCCCCCATATTTGCACTCGATTGCAGCGTTAGTATTGCAACTAATGTCAATTTTGTACCGGATTCGGGAACACCTTGCATTGACTTGCGGGAGGGGTTAATCTCTTACTCGCACGCCAAGACCCCACCTCAGAGTGGAGCGCGGCTCACCTAATCGGCAGTGGAATGTAGACGGCTACGTGTCGTCGTGTTTGCACCGTCGAAAGGAGGAACCGCGAAATGGCGTTCGATCTTGAAAATATCCACGTGCCTCTCAGTTATTCTGAGAAGGCAGTCCTGGCCTATTTGGCCGACCCTGATGCCTCGCGCAATCAGCGGCATATGGCCCAAGCCCTTGGGCTTCATCATCAGTCCGTGAACCGCAGCCTCGCACGCCTAGAGCGACGTGGGCTGGTAAGTATGCAGCAAGTTGCGTATCGCGACTTGCAGCTTACCGACGCGGGCAAGGAATCGCTGGGGGATTAAAAAAGGAAAAGCCCCCGCAGACGACCAATCAGTCGGGGGCTTCTACAAGGAGGTCTCGAAGAATGAATAATAGCAAAGCTACGGATAAGACGAAAGCTGGGGAGAACCGCAGCCTGGCTGTGAAGCTGCGAGAGTGGGCCATATTGGCACCGCTCGACGTGTACGAGTTCGCGTGCCTGAACGCGCTCATGTACCACACGAAATATCGGAAGGACCCAGGGGTTGACCCCTTGGTCGTCTGGCCGAGCATCGACACAGTTGCCGCATTGGCTGGTTGCTCTGTGCGCAAAGCCCAAGACACATTGAAGGCGTTGCGTGACAACGGCTACATCACTGCGCTTAAGAGACTGACGCATGGTGGCTACGTCCATCGGATTAACCTCGGGCACTATCACGCGCAGAAGAAGCGACTGCCTAAAGCGGACATGCACGACGTGCCGATCTGCACTCAGGTCGAGGAAGTCACTTCGGCACACCATGCCGATCTACTTCAGCACAGCGTGCCGAACTACAACGGCACAGCGTGCGCTTCTACTTCGGCACACGGTGCATACGAACAGGTAGAACAGGAACAGGTCGAAACTGAACAGGAAGGAGTGAAGGGGGAGAAGACCCCCCTCCTCGCCACGGCGAAACCTAAGACAAAGAAAACAGGGAAGACAAAGAGCAAGACGAAGAGCATCACGAAGAATCCCCCGAAGAAGGGAAAAGTGTGGCGCGTTCTGGAGCTGGCCGAAGAGCATGGGTACGAACTGACGGAAGATCCTGGGCTCGACGGATTCTATGAGGGATTGGGAGAAGAAGCCGACGAGATGCTGCGGGCAGCGTTTGGTGACTGGAACGAGTTCAAGGTGTTCGCCGTGGCCGAGCATGGGAGTTGGATCTGGAAGCACAAGAAGTACCCAAACCGTAAGCCAGTCACGTCGGATCTGCTCCTGCCTTCCAACAACGTCCCAACCGCCCTCAAGGCGTTCTGGGCCAAGCACAAGGATGAGATACAGGCTTGCCAGGCAGCGGTGGCGGAAGCTGAACGCCACGCCAAGTACTGCGAGTTCTACCGTGCGGTCGCGGCCAAGTGGGACGGAGAGATGGCCGAAGTGGTATGGGAGCCCCACGAGGGCGTTTACAATCCGAACGGCGAGTATAGCCGGGGGGTCGCCAGGAAGGCGTTCCTTCAGAAGGCGTTTCGGGAAGAGTTTGGGATCGACGTTCCATTCCTCATCGCCGACCACACGGGCACGTGCGTGTACGACTCGGAGGGCTACGACCCGTATAAGGCTCTGAGGACAATGAAGGGGTCACCGTACTACGACGCGAGTAACCCGTACGGAATCCAGTGAGGCAGGCTGACATGAAGGCAACCGATCTCCCAACCGATCACGGCGAAGACTGCCAGTGTCCCCAGTGCGTCGTGGTCGTGGACTTCGATGCTCCGGAGCCCGAACCTCAGGCCGAGCCAGCCCCAGACCTCCACGATGGAGAGCTGGGTGCTGACGACCCCCACGACCCGGAAAATTGCAATCAAGTTCATGCCGACGACGACATGGCTGGGGCAGTAACCATTGGTGGGGACGAGCCCGAACGACTCGAAGCTGGGCCAGTGGACCCCACGCCTGAACTCCTCCTGAGCATTGAGGAAGGGGAACGTCTCCTCGACGAACTTGCTCCGTGGAGGAAAGACTTCCCAGAGGTCGGGCGACCACCGTTCGTAGTATGCCGGTGGGGTGCCTTCTACTCGGAACGCGAGATAAGGGATTGGGTGGCACGTTGGGACAATGCACCAGTAAAGCCAGCCACGGTCGGTCTGGACGACGACGAGGACGATTGCTGGTGACGACTTCACATCATCTGGATCGCCCCAGCCTCATGCATCCGGTTGGCTTGTATGCTGCGATGAGCCCTCCCCCAATACCTCACTACCTCTCTGACAATGCCTCCGCAGAGACGATTACACGGCGTCTGAACGCAGTGGAAATTAATGGTGTGCGGGGGTTGTTTGGTCAGTTTGGAGGTTCTATAACGTACCTGTAGAAACGAACTAGACGTTGACCCGCAAGACGCGAGGTTGCCCAATCCTTCCATGGGCGCCTCGCGTTTTTGCTTTCAGGATTTGGAGTGCAATTAATTGCAGCGAGGACAGGGATGATCGAACGGGACGAGAAGGACGCTGAAGGACTGGCACTGCTCACACGCCGAGAGACAGCAAGGCTGTTGGGTGTGTCTGTCACCACGCTGGAGCGTTGGGCAGCCGGAGGTCATGGACCGCCCCACGTGAAGCTCGCGGGCAGCATTAGGTACCCGGCCCCGTGGCTGTCGGAATGGGTGAAGGCGAAGGCACAGGTAGCGTAAGGGGTAACGGATGACGACTCGACTTTTCAGTGTAATAGCCGCCGACACGACTAAGGGTGCTGCTTTGCAAGCGATTGCAAAGTACAACCAGGGAACGGTTTCCCTGGCGCGACTTGAGCTGTCGGGGGCGGTTGCCGACCAAGAAACGTTCAGCCTGGCAGACGACGTTTACGAAATTCACGAGATCGCGACGGATACTACCGCCAACCTTGCCGGCGGCATCACGGCTGGGGACGTTGCGATCACGACCGACGTAGCCCACGGACTTGCCGAAGGCGATGTCCTCCGCATCGACTCAGAATTCATGATCGTCCTCCAGGTGGCGGACGACACCAACGTCATCGTGGTCCGGGGAGCCTTCGGCTCGACGGCTGCATCCCACGCCGATGCGTCAAGCATCTATGCCGCAGCTCAAGCAGTTGGTGCTGGGAACCTCGCAGTCCCGGTGGGTACGGACCTAACCGCCACGACAGCCAAGGATTTGATCGCAAATGCCGTCACCTTTTGGGTTGCGGGGTACAGCCTTGGAGTTGGCGGGGGCCGAGGAGTCACAAAGAAGTCCAAGTTCGCCGTTGAGGTTGCTGCCGACACCACCTCTGACGCGATCAACTTCTTGGCTGCTGGTGCTGCGGGACTGGTTAATGCCGAGACCATGGCAAACGCCACGCTGACTGACTTCTCCGACGAGATCGAAGTCGGCACAGCCCAAGCATCAAGCTTCGCGTACACGGTGACGGCTGCTGACGTGGCTGCTGGGGCAATCAGATGGGCGTTTCCATTCGCACCCAGCGTCGTGGACGTGTCGATCAAGGACTCGAATGTATCGACCGGTCTGAAGACCTTTGATGGTGTTGTAGCTATCGACGGAAGAATCGTGACCATCGACAACAGCGGTGCCAGCGATTGGGCTGCTGGTGACGTGATCCTGGTGACGGCTTATGCATAGGGAGAAGTTGAGTTGAAGATTTTGAAGAGTGCTTTCGGGGACCTGCGGCTGATCGAGCCGGGTGACATTTTCAAGGCGTCGGCGCCGGGAGAAGTATTTTGCCGTACGGCAACGATGATGCTCGACGGAAGGATCACCACGGTCGCCGCCGTTTATAGCTTCGAGAACGGCGCTGAGCAGTTCCTGGGCGTACTGGACGACAAAGGACAAGTCCGCCAGCCTCCGGGTGAGGTGCAGAAGTCCGACCCCAAGGGCGATGCTGCCCCACCAGCAACGGTTGGAGAGCAGGCATCGGACACAGCGACTCAGCGTGCTGCCCGCGTTCGGTTGTACCAGCAGCGCATGCTGGAACGCCGCCAGGTGGAGCTGGAAGACCAGATCGAGGACACGCTTGATCTTGAGCAAGCCTACGCCCTCATCGACGAACTCGGCGTCGTCGAAGGCAAGCTGCGGGCATTGCGGGAGCCCACTGGAGGGATCGCCAAGAGCCAGCGCCTCAACGACCTCGACTTGCTGGAACTGGGTCAGGTCCGGAGTCAGGGGCTGAGCCTGCCTGAGAGTGAGGTGGTAGAGAAGTCAGACGCCCTCGACGCCCGGCTCCTGTCAGACCCGTTTGGATTGAGGAGTCCGCGATGATTGAAAGAGCACACGCAGAGCTGTTGGCTGGCTGGGTGGTGGATGGATTGACCCTCGAAGTCATCACGGAACGGGCGAACCGGGCGTACTTGTACGGCGAGCTTCCGGGCACGCCCGTGGTGGTTGTGCAGGATGATCGGGGAAACGCGACGGTGAGGAGCACCCGTTACTCGAAGGACGAGATTGCCGCGATGCTTGAGAGCGATGCCGTCAAGCGCCAAGCCGAGTTGATCCGTGCCGAACGTGCAGAGATTGCCGCCGAACTGGAGGCTGAAGCTGAAGCTGAGCGACAGGAGCATGCGAAATTGCAAGCTCAACGTGACCATGAAGCAAGCGTAGTTCCGGACCTGGCTGCTCGTGTCGAGAAGCTAGAGGCGGTACTCCGGGGGCTGGGCCACGAGGTTTGAAGTCGATTGCAAAAGTTTCGCGTCTGGCGGCACCTTCATACCACTCAATTTGCGCCAACCACGCAAAGCCGCCAGGCGCGATCTGATCTAAGGGGGAGCGATGAAGAAGAAGGTCGAAGCGAACGAGATTGTGGACGCGGAGATTTCGCTCGTCTCGCTCGTGACGAAGGCGGCAAACCGCCAGAAGTTCCGGATACTGAAGCGGGCGAACGGTTTGGCACGAGAGGTCTCGATTAAGAAGACGGCCGCTCAAAAGCAGATTGCCTACGCCGAGGTGTACCGTCCGAACTCGGTCGATTCCCAAGGGGATTTCATGACAGCCGAGGGCATCGAGGCGATGGCCCACTCGTTCCTGAAGAAGGGGCTGGTTCGTGGGATCGACACCCAACACAACGGCGTAGAGAACGGCTCTGTTGTCGTGGAGAGCTTCATTGCTCGTAAGGGCGACCCGGACTTCGCGGAAGGTGCCTGGGTAATGGGCGTCCACGTGCCCGACAAGAAGCTCTGGGATGCGATTGTGAAGGGGCAGATCACTGGCTTCAGCATGTTCGGGACCGGGGATAAGGTGAAGCGAACGATTGAAGTCGAGAAGAGTGCAACTGTCGATGCGTCACCGTTTCGTCCGTACCAGCTCTCGACGGAAGTCACGGCGCCCACGGCCACCCGCCCATATCAGGAAGCCGAGAGAGATCAGCACGGCGAGCCCGAGGACATCGAGCGCCCTGCCCCCACCCCAAGGCATGGAGCCCAGCAGCCTCACCCACTGGATGGCCTGGTCTCGGAAGCCCTGGCTCGTCACGAGCTTGCGGAGCGGTATCGTGGTTGAGCGAGTACCGGGCGCACCGAAGAAGGAGGACCGTGCGGGTCTTACCTTCTCACCGTACAGCGACGGCATGTGGCCGACGCCGGAACTGAGGGCCAAGTGCTATCGACTGTGGCGAGAACACGGTTTGTCGCAGGATGTGTTGAGCGAGCGATTTGGCTGGGAGATTTCGACAGTACGCCGGGTCCTTGCCGTCGAAGCCAAGGCACATGGGGAAACGGTTGTACTGCCGGGGCGAAAGAGAGGGACATCATGACCGAGTACGAGGAGCGTTGGCAGAAGCTAGAAGCCGTCATTAAAGCGAACGGCGAGAAGGCAGATAAGGCGATGGCTGGGGAGTTGAGCGTCGAGGAGATGATGCAGCTCGTGGAGAGCGTCGGCCTGTGTCAGGTGGCACTCCAGAATCTGGAATTGGGTGGGGTGCTGCACTGATGAAGGTAAAAGTCACCGAGGACATCTTTGTCGATTGGGAGGACGGCGAGCATGCACCATACGCCAGCCCGGAGCCGCAGCCTGCACCACGCGAACGCCAGAAGTTCGTCGTCGAAGAGAACGAGGATTGGGATCTGCCGGGGGACCTCGGGGAGCTTATTTGGTGAAGACCCCTGAAAAGTTTTACCGCCTCAAGGAACTGGGGAGTGAACGCCTCGATGTCATCGAGACGATGCTCGTCGCGGGGAAGCCTGCGTCCGAAGTCGCGGATAAGGTTCGGGACGACTGGTTGGCGTGTCGGGACATCTCGCGGGAGTCACTGATCCGTCAACTGAACCGCTATCGTGAAGACCTTGAATCCGAAGCCGTGGGGAAACAGCTTGCCCTCAGTAAGAGCAGCAGCACCCAGCGGGCAGCGATCAAGGCGGCGGAACGGTACGACACCATTGGGTTGTTGACCCGGCTGGTTAGGATCGGGGAGCGCAGACTCACAAGGCAACTTGTGCAGGAAGAAAAGATGCCAGTGCTTATGGCGTCCGTGCGGGAAGAACTTAAGGTCGTGGCGGACCTCGCGGTGAAGTTGGCTAATCTCCAGATGGAAACGGGCATGCTCAGGAGAGCCCCGAAACAGCTCCAGGCATTGGTGGGGATGGTGGACCCCGATGGAGCCCTGATGAAGTTCGAGGCAGAAATCCAGCAGACGGCGCAGACGCGGGAAGCCATCGCAGACATCGTTCGGATCATCAAAGCCACGGACGATGAGCTACCCCTGCTCGAAGCACCCTACGAGGATGCCGAGTATGAAGAGATTCCGGAGCTGTCCAGAGCCGTGTCCAGGTAAGTCCAAATGGACGGCTTGGACACAACGAACCTCCTTGGGAAGCGAAAAATCGGGACGATTGGTGCAGATTCGGGGAGTGAAGGCATGTCAGGAGCCCCAGTAGGCTGCGGGCAGTCAGATTGGACGGCGTAATATGCAAGGCATGAACAAGGTGTGCCGATTCCGTACAGCCCAGGGATTCCGGCGCCCACGAATGTGTGGCGTGCCGGTGAAGGTGCGGCTGGGTGACCTTGCTGTCCTCAAAGCGCGTGATCGGTTGATCTGGGTCGGCAACAAGATGTGCGTCTTGGTCGGGACCAGCCTCCGCCCAGTCAAGGTGATTCCGTAGGTCCCACACCACCATACTACTCCCCGCCCGTAACAAGCTGCCCACGGCGAAGCCAGTGCGTCTCTGAAGGCGCCAGCCCACACCCCTCCTCACGTTGAGCGGGTGCTCTGTCCACTTATCCTAATAACTGGACATGACGGTGTTTTGTGCCACGCTTCAATAAGTTACAACGCATTGGAGGGTGACATGACAGCCGACGTTTTGCACCTGATTGCACGGCTCGGGGCGGACCGATGAAGACGTGCGTCGCGTACTACAGAACCAGCAGCACGAATCCCAAGGACGTGGATTCCGACAGCCGTCCCCGCCAGCAGGAGGCTTGCCAGGCATACGCCAAGGCGAACGGGCTGGAGATTGTGAACGAGTACTACGATCCCGGCGTCTCGGGGACCGCTGCCATCCACGAGCGCCCGGCGTTCGCGGAAATGATCACCTACATGTTGGGGAACGGAGCCAGGATCATCCTCGTGGAGAACGCCAGCAGGTTCGCGAGGGACCTTGCCGTGCAGCTCGCGGGGCACGACTGGCTCAAGAGTCAGGGCATCCAGCTCATCCCGGTAGATGCTCCTGACCACTTTGTCGAGGAGACGCCCACGGCAGTGCTCGTCAGGCAAGTCCTCGGAGCCGTCAATCAGTTCGCCAAAGCCGAAGCCGTAGCCCGTATGCACCGGGGACGGCGCAAGAAGATTGCCGAGACCGGCTGGGCAGGTGGTCAACCGCAAGTTCCGCAGGAAGTCATTCAAGCCGCCCGGAGGTTGGCACGGAAGAACTCGAAGGGTCAGCGCCGGAGTCTGCGGGCAATCGGGGAGGAGCTAGCCAAGCTGGGGCATCTGGGGGTGAAGGGGAAACCGTATGGGCCGGAGTCAGTGAAGCGGATGCTGGGGAAGGCTACGACGAAATAAAGGCAGTCTCCCCTTTACATGCATCGCTACTGTGCAACGCTACCTAGGTAGCCTTTGAACTCAATTGCACAGAAGTAGGAGACAGACCATGAAGATCGTTCTCACCGGATTCGCCAGCATCGAAGGATGCTTCATCGCTAAGAAGCACGTCGTAGCTGCCCTGGAATCTGCCAACCATGAAGTTCTGGCCTCGATCCCCAAGGACCTCAGCGAAGTCCTCGTTGCTGAGGGCAAGGCGTGGGGAGGCAAACCTGCATCGCTCGTCGCGAAGGCTCACGCGCTGAACCTCAACGTCGTCCCGCTGGGGGAGCTGTTGACCCCCGAGGTTATGGACGGGCTCAAGTCCGTGCTGGAAGCAGCCCCGCACTTGGAATCGACCGAGAAGAAGTTGCTGGAGTCCTTGCGGGGCGAGCCCACGGTGGAGCAACTGGAGGCTACTGAAGAGGAGCTGAAAGCCAAGGTCACGCCCAGGAATAAGAAGACCACCAGTAAGAAGCGCCGTGTGCGGAAGGAGGTGAAGACGGCTTGAGTTTGTAAGCGGGTCCCGACCCTGTTCGAGCAGAGCCGAGACCCTGACCACCACGTTCCTGAATAGGAGGAAACGAAATGGCTAGAAGCAACTATACATCGCTGGATGCAGCCCGAGGCATTGCCATGGGCGTCGCAGCAGGCATCGCCTTGTGGGCGGTCGTTGCCCTCATGCATGCGGTGCTCTCATGAGCCGCGAAGAAGAAGCCCAGCAACGGGCCATCAGGTTGGGGCTCAGTTTGCTCCGGATCGTTGGGGAGGAACGCCTTACGTATCTGCTCCAGACCGAATCGGAGATGAGCCTCGAACAGGTCGAGGAGTTCTTGACGATGCTGGAGGCAGGCAATGGGCGTTGAAGTCGTCGAGAATCCGGACGGCATCTGGATTGCCTCTGATCGGAATGGTTCCCAACGGGGCCTGGGGTGGACTCGGGAGGAGGCAATTGATGATCTGGTGAGGCGTGCCTCGTTATCGGTCTCTGAACCTCGGAAGCCGGCAGAGCTGGTGATGTTTCGGGGGACCCGCCAATGAAGCTCCTGACGAAGGAAATCGAGCAGAAGCTCCAGCAGGCTTCCAGGCTCCCCGACAAAGCACCGGAGGATACCCCCATCGTGGTGAGGTACTTCACGCCCGATGCCCAAGCGACTTGGTGGATCACCGAGGGCGAGCCCGTTGGTGGGGACTGGAGGCTCTTCGGATTCGCGGACTTGTTTGGTGACACGAGCTGCGCCGAGCTGGGCTACACGATGCTCAGCGACATCCAGAAGGTCCGGGGCGGGCTGGGGTTGCCCGTTGAGAGAGACCTCCACTACGAAGGCACGCTAGCCGACGTGTTGCGCCAGTACGGTCGCGGCTGACCCGATTCCGCCCTTTTGCCCAGCACTGCCTGGGCATCTTTTTGGAGACGTTCCACGGATATGGCTTGACACGCGCCAATTGGGGCGTACTATCGTTACGTAACGAAAAGCATAACCGAGGGCGCATAGATGCCGAGAGACCCCAACATCGTCCGAATGACCATCAGCCTGGACAAGGACTTGAAGCTCCGCATGGACGAGATCAATGCCGAGAAGTGGGTGGTCAATTGGTCCGCCGTGGCTGCCAGGGCGTTCCAGCAGGAGATCCGGAAACGCCAGAAGCCGAAGTTGGAGGGCGTGGGGATGGAGGCAGTAGTGAACAGGTTAAAGGCATCCCGCGACGAGTACCTGGGCAACTCGTACGAGTTCGGGAAATCGACCGGGGCGGACTGGGCACGCAACGCGGCGGACTGGATCGAGCTGAAGAGGCTGGACGACTTTCGGGATGCCGTGGGCTCCGAGAACTGGCCGAACGTGTTTGCTGGGGGCGGTCACGCCCTTGCTCGTGTGGTGCTCGGGAAGCCTGACGAGGGCGCGGCCGACACGAAGGCGTTCTGGGAGCAGATTGGAATAGAAGAGCAGGACCAGATTGCTTCTCAAGACTTCGCTCGTGGCTTCGCTGACGGTGCGGTCGAGGTCTGGGAGCAGGTTCAGGGTCAGATCGGATAAGAGACACCCCGCAAAGTTGCAGCCTCACACGAAGGACACTCAGATGGCCACGAACTCGAAAAATAATGTAGTGCCGTTCAAGGCACCTCCGTCGATCAGGCAGGACTTGATCACAGAAATAGGCTCGATGCATCGCCGGAATGACATCCTAGGATTGAGTCTGGCTCTTGCTAAAGCCAAAGCATCGAACGTCTGGCGGAAGGCGGGCCACAAGAGCTTCAATGCCTTCTGCAAGGACCTAGACATTGGTGGGTGGCGAAAGGCCCGGTACCTGATCGAGACAACCGAGAACATGAAGAAGTGGGGCTACTCACGACAGGATCTTAGGACGATGCTAGATGGCGGTGGCTGGACGAAAGTCTCGATGATCCTCCGAGAGATGACGCATAAAATGCCCGTCGAGAAAGTCCTCGCTCTCATGGATAACCGTACGGTCCCGGAGATTCGCTCTGTCCTCAACCAGGGTAAGGCGGGCAAGAAGGGGTACGTGAATTTTACGGCCCAGGTCAGCAAGAAGGACGCCGCCAAATTGTACGCGGCCCTAGAGATCCACGGGATGAAGACCTCGAAGAACGGCAAGAAGCTCAACGTGGGGAAGGCGTTCTCGTCGCTGATCCAGAGCATGGCCAAAGCGTAAACAACTGGACAGGTGATGTCCTTGTGTCACGCTTTCCGATGTGACACTCCTCCCCAACATCAGCTCAGAACAAGAACTTAGAGAGCTGCTGTTCGAGCGCAGCAAGACGGCTCCCAGCATCCTGGTCGAGCCAGTTCCGGCCGATCACAAGTGGCGGTTGGCCTCCCAGCTACAGAAGAGTATCCGCAGAAATTTGCAATCGAGTGCAATTGACGCGGCTCTGAAGCTCCACTCGATTGACCCACGATATGCGTGGTTCCGGATCGGCACCGCAGCACTTGAGGACATCGGGTTCGGCTCACCCGTCGATGCCGCCGTGGTCCTGGAGTGCGTCAGGTCGTCTGATTTCCGCAGGCGTCTCGGTGAGCTGAAGTGCCTGGTGGCCTGCGTCTCCGGGGTAGCCGGGGCAGTGAAGTCACGAAGCCTCGATGACCTGCTGTGCCTCGATCCCGACCGTAAGCACCTGCCAGCCAAGGCGTGGAGGGCTCAGGTAGAGGGCATGGATCTGCCCTTCCTGGTCCGCTACATGGCTGTCAGGGGCTCCGGCTACTACCACTTCGGTCAGTTGGTTCCGGGGCTGTACGAGCGCCTGAGTGCGTCTCAGACGACGATAACCACGAACCCTCCCGATGCCTCGGGCGAGGAGGGGATCGGTGGGCAATTGGCCGCAAGCTGGGATCGGTATACCCGCGAAGGGAAGATCGCCCTGCGCAGTCTCGCCAAGAAGACCGGCGTGCCCGACCAGTTCGACCCACTCTGCATTGCGCTGTTCGAGGTCGAGGGAGGTTTCCTGGACCGGGAGCTTGTCTGGGCCGGAGGCAATGAGCTGCGGCGAGAGTCCTACGACGCGCAGGCCGAGCGAGCGGGCATCGACTCCAGCCAGTACGCAGAGCTGCGGGCACTGATCCAGCAGCAACGCGACAGACTGAACCGCATCCGTAGACGAGTCGTCGGCGGATGAGTGTCGCACTTTGCCAACGCTTGCCATGAACGGAGTCGGATCGCAAAATACCGGCCTCGTTCCTCGGGGGCATCGCGACCCGATCAACGACTCCAAGGGTCAATGTACGGCCCGGCCATCCGGCCGAAATCGCGGCAAGGGCGACGAAGGGGGCGCATCCGCAAACTTCCATGATGGGAGTGCGCCGCCCTTGGACGCCAACACCAATATCCTCACAGAAGCCGAGCTGATGCACGCAACGGGCTACACGGCCCGAGGTCGGCTCATCAGTCACCTTGACCGCAACGGCATCAGATTCTTCGTGGGAAACCACGGACGAATCTGGACCACGCTCGACGCCATCAATAAGGCTCTGATGGCCGAAGCTGACGAACGCGAGGAGATCGAGTTTTGAAGACTCAACCTCGCAAAGTCGGTGGTCGGCCCAGGAAGGACGGCGCGTACAACCTGCCGCCCGGCGTCTACTTCGGCAAGAATCGGTGGTACTACCGCAATAGCCAGGGCAAGGAGAAGCGGCTGGCGGGGCCAGAAGCCTCGCAGAAGCAGGTTTGGGACGCCTACGTAAAAGTCCGGAACCTGAACCCTGACGAGCCGATGAGCGAGAAGGGCACGCTCGAATGGCTGTGTGACCTCTATATAGCCTCGGAGCGGTACCAGGAGCTGGCCCCTTGCACCCAGCGCGACTACAAGACCTGCAAGAAATCGGTCTGCGAGTACAAGCTCAAGAGCGGGCAGAAGTTTGGAACTGTCCGCGCATCCAGTATCACGCCGGGAGTGATCCGGAAGTACGCGGACAAGCGTGCGGAGTCATCGCCCACGAGGTCGAATCGGGAGCTGGCCTTCCTGGCGGGGGCCTTCCGCTGGGGCTACGAGTACGATCATGTGCCCAGCAATCCTGCGCTGGGCATCAAGAAGAAGACGCTGCCGCCCAGGACCCGGTGCCCGACCGAGGAGGAGTACCAGGCTGCCTACAAGCGGGCGCCGGAATGGCTCCAGATTTGTATGGAGCTGGCCTACCTTTGCCGGCTACGGCGTGGGGAGATCATCGGACCCGACAAGCGAGACCAGCATGGCAAGGTCGTCGGGCTCCAGCTCCAGCACATCCTGGAGGAGGGACTTCACGTCGTCCGGGAGAAGGGCTCCGTGGATCAGGTCATTACCTGGACGCCTCGGCTGCGGGAGGCAGTGAATCGGGCTCGGAAGCTGCCCAGCACAATCGGCACCATGAGGTTGATCCACGACCGCCGAGGACAGAAAATCCAGGGCGACACGTTCTCCTCTGCTTGGACCCGGCTCATGAAGAAGGTCGTGGCCGAGGAGGGGATCGAGCCGTTCACCTTCCATGACCTCAAGCGCATGGGGGTGACGCATGCCGAAGGGGACAAGCTCCAGGCCAGCGGCCATAAGTCCGCGTCAATGCTGAAGGTTTATGACCAATCGGTTCCAGTGGTGGCCCCGACCAAATAAGCTTGACGGTCGATTCCGTCGAGTGTCCCTTATGTGGGTGACACTCCTCTTTCTGCTTGTCGCGTGCGACCCTCCCGTCGATCCGCAAAAGACCGAAGAGGCGGTGAGCTGGCTCAGGTCGTATTACCGCCATTACCCGATTGGTGGGGGGTGGGCCGTAAAAGGCATTTCTGTGGACGGGCACAGGCTGGAGGTCCACGTCGAAGTCCCGGATAGGCAGGCGAGGGCGATCATTCAGTACGATAGCAACCGCCAGCTCAGGATCTTATCGGCCGCGTGCCCGAACGAGTACGAGGACATCTGGAAGATGCTCGACCCGCATCAATACTTGTATGTCGAGGCGTCGAGTGAAAGCTTGGGAGTCTTTACCGATAGCAGTTGTCGGTTCATGAACGAACTGTCCCGGTGACGTTCCCAAAACCTCGGCGTAACACCCTAATTCTTCTACACCTCAATGCTCGGAGCTATTCTGATTTTGGGGCGTAACCTACTCTCCCACCTACACTTTTTCCTTCCCTCTTAATCCATTGGTTGTAGGTTCGAGTCCTACACGGCCCACCAACCTTTTTCTCTCGATTCACTCGATTCACTCGATTCCCTCGATACGCTCGATATCCTCGATCTGAACCGGCGCCCCTCGCGTCGGCGTGCGTCTCGCGGATCGCGCCCTGCCGCTCGCAGCTCGTCGCGCCTCGCATCCCGCACCTTGCACCTCGCACCTCGCGTCCCGCGCTTCTCCTCGCGCCTCCGTTCCGCGGGTTCGGCCGCTCATCGGGCGCCTTCGGCCCGGCCTGTGAAACCGCCCACAGTGTGCCGACCAAGGTCGGAAATTATGTTACCTGTCGCAGCTCGCAGACAGGCGAAATTACCGACATCGGGAGGACCCATCCACAGGCTCCGCGCGCATCTCCGGTGTCTGCGGGGATATTTCCCGGATCCGGAAGCAGATTCGCTTGTCTTCGAATTGCGACGTTGTGAGCCACCATTCTTCGAGCCTGCGCCTCGAGCCTGTCTTTGATCGGTGACGCTTCGACGCGTCCCCGCGATCTGACGTCATCCGGAAATGTACGTACAGCCTAGTCTTTCTTCATGTGGCACGGGTTTTGAATAGAGGCGTCCGTCCGCCAGCGTGCAGCGCGTAAGCGCGTGTTGGGCTGACAAAGGCAAATCCGCCGAAAGGCGGAGACGCAAAGCCACCGGTCTACCGGGCCTCCGGGCCCAACGACAGCGGGGCTACCAGCGAAGTACGCGTCGGCGCACGGCGATCGTTGCGGACTGAGCCGGCCTTTGGGCCGATCTCCTGGTAACCCCCGCGTCTGAGCGGCGGCCGAGCGGAAGGACCACGACGGCCGGGGGAGAACCAGGGGATGGCTCAGGGCGTATTCACACCCAATCGATTCAGCGCGGCGGCCGCTGCGCGAGTGTTCACAATAGCGATCATCGGCGCCGCGCTCGCGGCCTGCGGCGACGGCGGCACGAACTCGTCTACGCAAGGGGCCAACGGGCCGCCGACCATCACGGGCAAGCCCGCGTCCTCCGTCGTTGTCGGCGGCGCCTACTCGTTCAAGCCGACGGCGGCCGATTCGGCGGGGAATCCACTGCTGTTCTCCGTGGACGGGCTGCCGCCCTGGGCGAGCTTCGACTCTTTGACGGGCGAGCTCAGCGGCACGCCGACGGCCGCGGACGCGGGGACATATCACGGCATCGCGATCAGCGTGACCGACGGCTCGAACGAGACCGTGCTGCCGCCCTTCGACATCACCGTACAGCCGCTGATGCCGAGCTCGAACAAGCCGCCGAGCATCACCGGCATACCGACCACGAGCGTAGCGGTAGGTAGCAGGTACACATTTATTCCGTTTTCTCACGACCCCGACGGCGACACGATGACGTTCGCGGTACAGAACCAGCCGAAGTGGGCGAGCTTCGATCCGACGACCGGCCGCTTGCAGGGCACGCCGGCCGCGAGCGACGCGGGGACGTACCGCAGCATCGTCGTCAGCGTCTCCGACGGTATGAGCACCAATACGCTTGCGCCGTTCTCCATCCAAGTGACGGCGTCGGCGAACCAGCCGTCGACGAACCCGGCAACGAATCAGGCCCCGACGATTTCGGGTACGCCGGCGACGAGCGTCAAGGTCGGCGACGCCTATGCGTTCACGCCTAAGGCGAACGACGCGGATGGTGATGCGCTGACGTTCAGCATTGCGAACAAGCCTGCCTGGGCGAGCTTCGACTCGAGCACGGGGGCGCTCACCGGCACGCCGGCGGCCGCGGATGTCGCTTCGTACTCCGGCATCGTGATCAGCGTCAGCGACGGAAAGCAGAGTGCCTCGCTCGCGGCCTTGACGATCACCGTCCAGGCCGTCGCCAACGGGTCGGCCACGCTGAACTGGGTCGCGCCGACGCAGCGCACGGACGGCACGGCGCTGACGAACCTCGCGGGCTACAAGGTCTACTGGGGCGAGACGGAGGGCAGCTATCCGAATGCGGCGACGATTACGAACCCCGGGATGACGACCTACCAGGTGGACAATCTCGGCTCGGGGACCTGGTACTTCGTCATGACGGCCTACGATACGAACGGCATCGAGAGCGGCTACTCGAACCCGGCCAGCAAGACGGTCCCGTAGACGGTGCGGCGCACGCGGCGCACGCGGCGCACGCGGCGGACGCGGTAAGCCGGGGGCGGTTCGCGCCGGGCGGTACGCAGTGCCGCCGGGCGCATCGAACCGGTGGGCGCACGGCTCACCCGCCCAGGCGCCTCGTGCCGGCGACGTGCCCACGCCCCCGCCGGTCCACGCCGCCGCCGCTCCTGGCCTCCGTCGCTCCCTGCCTCCGCCGCTCCGTGCCTCCGCCCCTTCCTGCCTCCGCCGCTCGCTGCCCCCGCCGGTCCACGCCTCCGCCGGTCCACGCGGGCCGCCACCGGCTGGTGGCGTCCGCTCGGGGCGCGGCCCCCTTCCCCCCGGCCTCGCCGCCGCCACATACTGCCCTGCAGGGGCCCCCGGTGCGGCCAGGTCGCCGCGGGAGCAAGGGCCGCCACCCGGGGGGCACGGCGAGCCGCCGCAACGGCGGGCCGCCGCCGCGGCGTCGCAGCCGCCGCCATGAGCGGGGTGCCATAGCGGCTGGCGCACCTGCCGCTGCGATCCGTGCCGGGTGGCCGCAAACGACTTCGCTATAATGGTCCGGCGGGCGAAAGTGGCGGAATTGGTAGACGCGCTGGATTTAGGTTCCAGTGGGGAAACCCGTGGGAGTTCGAGTCTCCCCTTTCGCACCATCGCCACGGCTGGAGACAAGACATAGGCCTCGTCAGGCAGGAACGCTTTGAACACTTCAACTTCCAATTTGGACATTTCCGTAGAGAATCCCGGCGGCCTCGAGCGCCGCGTCACGATCAAAGTTCCGCAGGCGGAGATCGAGCGCGAGGTGGCTGCGCGGCTCAACAAGGTCGGCCGCACGGCCAAGCTCAAGGGCTTCCGGCCCGGCAAGATCCCGGCCAAGGTCGTGCGGCAGCGCTTCGGGGG
Source organism: uncultured Gammaproteobacteria bacterium (assembly GCA_963702105.1). Taxonomy (GTDB): domain Bacteria; phylum Pseudomonadota; class Gammaproteobacteria; order Steroidobacterales; family Rariloculaceae; genus ZC4RG20. Next base: position 3,993,168 of record OY969712.1, on the reverse strand, counting down.
CCAGGTGCGGCAGGAGGTGCTCTCCAACGTCGTCCGCTCGAGCTGGTCGAAGGCCGTCGAGCAGGAGCGCCTGAACCCGGCCGGCGGACCGGAGATCGAGCCCTTGGACGTCGAGGACGAGCATTTCGCGTTCCGGGCCACTTTCGAGGTCTTCCCCGAGATCGAGCTCGAGCCGCTCGAGGAGGCGACTGTGGAGCGGCCCGTCGTCGAGATCGAGGAAGCCGACGTAGAGCGCATGATCGAGAAGCTCCGGGAGCAGCGCGCCGAGTGGCAGCCGGCCGAGCGCGCCTCGGAGGAGGGCGACCGCGTCGTCGTCGATTTCGTGGGCTGTATCGACGGGGAGCCCTTCGAAGGCGGCAAGGGCGAGGAGGTGCCGATCGTCGTCGGGGCGGGCCAGGTCATCGAGGACTTCGACAAGGCGCTCCACGGCGTCGTGGCCGGCGAGTCGAAGAGCGCCGAGGTCGAGTTCCCGCAGGATTACCCGGCCGAGGCGCTGGCCGGCAAGAAGGCCGTTTTCGACATCGAGGTGCGCGGCGTCGAGCACAAGGTGCTGCCCGAGGTGGACGAGGCGTTCGCGAAGCTGTTCGGCGTCGAGGAGGGCGGCATCGAAGCGCTCAGGGTCGAGGTCCGCAAGAACATGCAGCGCGAGCTCGACGAGCGCCTCAAGGCCGAGACGAAGCGCCGCGCGTTCGACGCGCTGCTCGCCGCGAACGAGATTCCGCTGCCGAGGGCCCTCGTGGCCGAGGAGACTCGCGCGCTGCAGGTGGACGCAGGCCGCCGCCTCGGCGCGAAGGACGCCTCGCAGCTGCCGCCCGCGGAGCGCTTCGAGCCGACGGCGAGGCGCCGCGTCGCGGTCGGTCTGCTGCTGCAGGAACTGATTCGCAAAAACGGGATCGAATTGGACCGTGCGCGCGTTCAGACGCGCATCGACGAGCTCGCCGCCCCCTATGAACGCCCCCAGGAAGCCGCGCAGATCTACCGCGGCAGCCGCGAGCTCATGGCGCAGGTCGAATCCGGCGTGCTCGAGGATCAGGTCGTGGAGTTCGTGCTCGAGCGTGTCAAGACGGTCGAGAAGAAGTTGCCCTTCGACGAGTTCATGGGCGCATGAGCGGGCGCCCACGCGAAGCCCGAGGATTACCCGTGCGGAGGCCCGCCTCCGCCCAAGTGCACGAGGAGTGACCCAGTGAGCGCCACCAAGGCATTGAATCTCGTTCCGATGGTCGTCGAGCAGACCGCGCGCGGCGAGCGCGCCTACGACATCTACTCGCGCCTGCTCAAAGACCGCGTCGTGTTCGTCGTGGGCGGCATCGAGGACCAGGTCGCGAACCTCGTGGTCGCGCAGCTGCTGTTTCTCGAATCCGAGAACCCGGACAAGGACATTCATCTATATATCAATTCGCCGGGCGGGGTCGTGACCTCCGGTCTCTCGATCTACGACACCATGCAGTTCATCAAGCCCGACGTGAGCACGATCTGCGTGGGGCAGGCCGCGAGCATGGGCGCGCTGCTGCTGGCCGGCGGCGCGAAGGGCAAGAGGTTCTGCCTGCCGCACTCGAGGATCATGATCCACCAGCCGAGCGGCGGTTTTCAGGGGCAGGCCTCGGACATCGACATCCATGCCCGCGAGGTCCTGAAGTTGCGCCAGCGACTGAACGAAATAATGGCCCGCCATACGGGCCAGACCGTGGAGCGCGTGGCCCAGGACAGCGACCGCGACAACTTCATGGACGGAGAATCGGCGGTGCAGTACGGTCTAATCGATACGGTGCTGACTAAACGCGCCCTGCCGGCCGCGAAAGGCTGATGGATTCCGCGGGGCCGAGGCCCGGACGCCGAGGCCCCGAAAACGGCCGCAAGAGGCCCGCTGAGCCGGAGCCCGGCAGACGTTGTTTTTTGAACAGAAGGAAGTGAGATTTCGCGCTTTGCAGACCTTCGGGTCTGGTGCTATAAGGCCGAAGCATGCACTTTCGACGAGCAGAAGGAAGGCGCTATGAGCGATGATTCCCGCGGCAAGACGGACGACGGCAAGCTGCTGTACTGTTCGTTCTGCGGCAAGAGTCAACACGAGGTCCGCAAGCTGATTGCGGGTCCTTCCGTATTCATCTGCGACGAGTGCGTAGAGCTTTGTAACGACATCATCCGCGAGGAGCTCGACGAGAAGGCCGAGCGCGGCCGGGACAAGTTGCCGCGGCCGCACGAGATCAAGTCCGTCCTCGACGAGTACGTCATCGGTCAGCAGACTGCGAAGAAGGTCCTGGCCGTCGCGGTGTACAACCACTACAAGCGGCTCGAGACGCGCGGGCGCGACAAGAGCAAGCAGGACATCGAGCTCGCGAAGAGCAACATCCTGCTCATCGGGCCGACGGGCTGCGGCAAGACGCTGCTGGCCGAGACGCTCGCGCGCCTGCTCAACGTGCCGTTCACGATCGCGGATGCGACGACGCTGACCGAGGCCGGTTACGTCGGCGAGGACGTCGAGAACATCATCCAGAAGCTGCTGCAGAAGTGCGAGTACGACGTCGAGAAGGCGCAGACGGGCATCGTCTACATCGACGAGATCGACAAGATCTCGCGTAAGTCGGATAACCCCTCCATCACGCGCGACGTCTCGGGCGAGGGCGTGCAGCAGGCGCTGCTCAAGCTCATCGAGGGCACGATCGCCTCGGTGCCGCCGCAGGGCGGGCGCAAGCATCCGCAGCAGGAGTTCCTGCAGGTGGATACCTCGAACATCCTGTTCATCTGCGGCGGGGCGTTCTCGGGGCTCGACAAGGTCATCCAGAACCGCTCGAAGAAGAGCGGCATCGGCTTCGTGGCCGAGGTCAAGAGCCAGGAGGCGGCGCGCAACATCGGCGAGCTGCTCCAGGACGTCGAGCCCGAGGACCTGATCAAGTACGGTCTGATCCCGGAGTTCGTCGGCCGTCTGCCCGTCGTCGCGACGCTCGAGGAGCTCGACGAGGAGGCCCTCATCGAGATTCTCGTCGAGCCGAAGAATGCGCTGACGAAGCAGTACCAGAAGCTCTTCGAGATGGAAGGCGTCGAGCTCGAGTTCAGGGAGGACGCGCTGCGCGCCGTCGCCAAGAAGGCCATGCAGCGCAAGACCGGCGCCCGCGGACTGCGCACGATTCTCGAGAACGTGCTGCTCGACACGATGTACGACATGCCGTCGATGAAGAATGCGACGAAGGTCGTCGTGGACGACGCGGTCGTCACGGGCGAGACCAAGCCCTACGTCATTTACGAATCGGACGAGCCGGCTGCGGTCGGCGACGAGCGGCGCTGATCGACGGGAAAGGGGGCAGAGCCCTTTTTCTCGCCGCGCCCTCGAGCGGGCGGCGGGGCGGCGGCCTCGCTATGAGCGCCGCCGCGACGTGCCGCGTCCCTAGGGCCCGAATGCGCGCCGTCCTGCGCGCACGTTGCTCGGCGGCGCTCATCGAGAGGCCGCCGGAGATCGCCGCCGCGGCGGGCCGCCGTGGCACCTAGAAAAGGGCTCTGACCCCTTTTTCCAACAGGAAGAGTTTAATGGAAACAGGTAGCACCGAAACCACCGAGCGCAGGCGTCTACCGATACTGCCCCTGCGCGACGTCGTCGTATACCCGCATCTCGTGCTCCCGCTGTTCGTGGGCCGCGAGAAGTCCGTGGTCGCGCTCGACAAGGCCATGGCCGGCGGCAAGGAGATCCTGCTCGTCGCCCAGACGCAGGCCGACGTCGACGAGCCGACGGCGAAGGACATCTACAAGGTCGGCACGCTCGCGACGATCCTGCAGCTGCTCAAGCTCCCGGACGGCACGGTCAAGGTGCTCGTCGAGGGCGTCAAGCGCGCGAAGCTCCATGCGCTCGAGATCGACGAGTGCTTCTCGGCCGAGGTCGAGGAGCTCGAGGAGGCCGAGGGCGAGAACGAGCGCGAGATGGACGTGCTCACTCGCTCCGTCGTGAGCCGCTTCGAGCAATACGTCAAGCTCAACAAGAAGATCCCGCCCGAGATCCTGACCTCGCTCTCCGGTATCGATTCTCCGAGCCGGCTCGCCGATACCGTCGCGGGCCAGATGACGCTGAAGCTCGCCGAGAAGCAGCGCGTGCTCGAGATCGGCCCCGTCCGCCAGCGGCTCGAGCACGTGCTCGGCCTCATCGACGGCGAGATCGACATGCTGCGCATCGAGAAGCGCATCCGCGGCCGCGTCAAGCAGCAGATGGAGAAGAGCCAGCGCGAGTACTACCTGAATGAGCAGATGAAGGCCATTCAGAAAGAGCTCGGCGAGATGGAGGACGCGCCGAACGAGCTGCAGGATCTCGAGCAGAAGATCAAGGCGGCCGGCATGCCGAAGGACGTGCACGAGAAGGCGACGGCCGAGCTCAACAAGCTCAAGCTCATGTCGCCGATGTCGGCGGAAGCCACGGTCGTTCGCAACTACATTGACTGGCTCGTCAAGGCGCCCTGGAAGAAGCGCACGAAGGTGCACCAGGATCTCGCGGAGGCCGAGAAGGTGCTCGAGGAGGATCACTACGGGCTCGAGAAGGTCAAGGAGCGCATCCTCGAGTACCTGGCTGTGCAGCAGCGCGTCAAGGAGCTCAAGGGCCCGATCCTGTGCCTCGTCGGCCCGCCCGGCGTCGGCAAGACCTCGCTCGGCCAGAGCATCGCGCGCGCGACGAACCGCAAGTTCGTCCGCATGTCGCTCGGCGGCGTGCGCGACGAGGCCGAGATCCGCGGCCACCGGCGCACGTACATCGGCTCGATGCCCGGCAAGATCATCCAGAACCTCGGCAAGGTGAAGGTCCGCAACCCGCTGTTCCTGCTCGACGAGGTCGACAAGATGTCGATGGACTTCCGCGGCGATCCGTCCTCGGCGCTGCTCGAGGTCCTCGACCCGGAGCAGAACGCGACGTTCAACGACCACTACCTCGAGGTGGACTTCGATCTCTCCGAGGTCATGTTCGTTTGCACGGCTAACAGCTTGAACATCCCGGCGCCGCTGCTCGACCGCATGGAGGTCATCCGCCTGCCGGGCTACACCGAGGACGAGAAGCTCAACATCGCGCGCCGCTACCTCATCGGCAAGCAGATGCGGCAGAACGGCCTCAAGGAGTCCGAGCTCAGGATCTCCGACGCTGCAATCCTCGACATGATCCGCTACTACACGCGGGAGGCCGGCGTGCGCAACCTCGAGCGCGAGGTCGCGAACGTGTGCCGCAAGGTCGTCAAGCAGCTGCTGCTGCGGCCGCGCAAGAGCGTCGTGCGCGTTACCCACCACAACCTCTCGACGTATCTCGGCGTGCGCCGCTTCCGCTACGGCCGTGCGGAGGAGAACGATCAGATCGGGCAGGTCACGGGGCTCGCGTGGACGGAGGTCGGCGGCGAGCTGCTGACCATCGAGGCGGCGATCGTGCCGGGCAAGGGCAAGCTCGTGCACACGGGGCAGCTCGGCGACGTCATGCAGGAATCGATCCAAGCCGCGATGACCGTTGTGCGCAGCCGCGCCGCCGTGCTCGGCATCGACGAGGATTTCCACCAGAAGTGCGACGTGCACATCCACGTGCCCGAGGGCGCGACGCCGAAGGACGGGCCGTCCGCAGGCATCGGCATGTGCGCGGCGCTCGTCTCCGCGCTCACGCGTATTCCCGCGAAGTCGAACGTCGCGATGACGGGCGAGATTACGCTGCGCGGCGAGGTGTTGCCGATCGGCGGCCTCAAGGAGAAGTTGCTGGCCGCGCATCGCGGCGGTATCGAGACCGTTTTGATTCCGGCGGACAACGAAAAGGATCTCGTCGAAATTCCGAAGAACATCAAGAACAAGTTGAAGATTGTTCCGGTCAAGTGGATCGACGAAGTCTTCGAGCTCTCGCTGCAGCACGTGCCGCGGCCGAAACGCAGCGAGGAGGCGACGTTGGTAGATCGAGACAAACAGTCCGAAGAAAGCGAAAAAAAGGAAGCGGCGCTGCCTCATTGAGGCGGCGCCGGCCTTTGTTGACACGCTAAAATCCGTATTGGTATAAGGTTGCGTGTCTTGCAGCTTGCGCGGTATTAGGGGCGACTCGGGGCGCCGCCGAGCTACGGACTCACTTCAAAATTCATGGGGCGCGACGCAGCACTTTGCGTCTCGGTGTCACACAGAACTCACTCTCGTAAGGGAACGGAATGAACAAAGCGGAACTCGTCGATGCGGTCGCCGGTGCAGCGAATCTTTCCAAAGCGGATGCCGGCCGCGCCGTGGACGCCGTGGTCGAGACGATCACGGACGCCTTGAAGAAGGGGCAGCAGGTATCGGTCGTCGGCTTCGGGACATTCAGCGTCAAGCACCGATCGGCGCGCAGCGGACGGAACCCTCGCACCGGTGATACGATCAAAATAGAGGCGAGCAACGTTCCTGGGTTCAAGGCTGGCAAGGCACTCAAGGATGCCGTAAACTGACCGGCTCTGTCCCAGGGTGCTTAGCTCAGCTGGGAGAGCGTCGCCCTTACAAGGCGAAGGTCGGGGGTTCGAACCCCTCAGCACCCACCAGAAATGAGCCGCCCTGAAAATCGGATGGAGTGGTAGTTCAGCTGGTTAGAATACCGGCCTGTCACGCCGGGGGTCGCGGGTTCGAGTCCCGTCCACTCCGCCAGTACAAGAATAGGGGCAGATTTATTTTCGGGAGACCGGGAGTAAATCTGTCCTTGTCGTTTTAGGCCCCCGGTTTTCGGGGCGGGTACTTCCCCGAGATATATTTCTCCGAGGCACTTCCGAGACACTAGAGACCCGAGATGTTCCTGACCAAGCTGCGAGACGGTGTAGTAGGTTCCACGGGCCGATGGGTGCTGGCCGCAGTCGGCCTGCTCATCGCCGGCGGCTTCGTGTTCTGGAACGTGGATTTCAAGTTCGGCGGCTCCACGTTCGCCGCCAAGGTCAACGGCGACGAGATCTCGCTCGACGAGTTCCAGCGCACCCTGCAGCAGCAGGAGGCGCAGTACCAGCAGCTCTACAAGGTCGATCTCAGCGACGCCATGCGCCGGCAGATTCGCCGCAGCGTGCTCGATCGGCTCATCGAGCAGCAGGCGATGGCGCAGCGCGTCCAATCCCAGGGCTACCGCATCTCCGACCAGCGTCTCATCGAGGCGATCCACACGATCGAGCCCTTCCAGGTGGACGGCAAGTTCGACGTGGACACCTACAAGCGCGTGCTCAGCTACCAGGGCATGACGCCGACGGCCTTCGAGGCGCTCGAGCGCCAGCAGCTCTCCATGCTCGAGCTCGAGCAGGGCATCTCCGCTTCGAGCTTCCTGACGCCGGGCGAGCTCAAGCGCTACGTCGAGCTCAGCGACCAGAAGCGCCGCTTCGGCTACGCGCTGTTCAAGGCCGCGGATTTCCGCGACAAGGTCAAGGTCACCGACGACGAGATCGCTTCCTACTACAAAGAGCACAAGCCGGAGTTCATGACGCAGGAAGCCGCGGCGCTGCAGTACGTGGAGCTCACGCGCGGCCAGGTTGCGGACACCATCAAGGTCACGGACGAGGATCTGCACAAGTACTACGACGAGCACAAGGATCAGTACTCGACGCCCGAGGAACGCCACGTCCAGCACATCCTCATCACGCCGAAGAAGGGCGAGACGGACGCGCAGGCCAAGGCGCGGGCCGAGGCCGCGCTGAAGCGTGTCGAGAGCGGCGAGGATTTCGCCAAGGTCGCCAAGGACGTGTCCGAGGACCCGGGCACGGCGCAGCAGGGCGGGGATCTCGGCTGGATCGGCCGCGGCATCCTCAAGGGCCCCTTCGAAGACACGCTCTTCGCGATGAAGCCCGGCGAGGTCAAAGGGCCGGTCAAGACGAGCTTCGGCTACCACATCATCAAGCTCGACGGCATCCGCGGCGGTAAGTCTCAGACCTTCGACGAGGTCAAGGAGAAGATTGCGAAGGAAATCCGCACGCAGCGCGCCGACGACGCGTTCTACAACGAGAGCAACAAGCTCGCCGACGCCGCGTTCGACGCCTACGACAACCTCGACAGCGTCGCAAAGCAGTTCAACGTGCCGCTCAAGACCGTGGACCGCTTCCCGCGCAGCGGCGACCCCGCCGTGTTTAAGAACAGCGCGCCGATCGTGGACGCCGTCTTCGGCTCCGAGCCGCTGCAGAAGGGCCTGGACAGCCAGATGCTGAAGCTTTCGGACGACGACGTCGTCGTCGTGCGCGTCACGGACCGCTTCCCCTCGAAGGAGAAACCGCTCGAGCAGGTCAGCGACCAGATCCGCGAGACGCTCGTGCAGCAGAAGGCCGGGAGCCTCGCGGCCGATGCGGCCACGGCCTATGTCGCGGATCTGCCGAAGGACCTCGGCCGGGCGTTCCTCGGGGCCGACGCCGCCGAGGCTTCGGACGCCGCGGGCGGCGCCGCAGCCGATCAGGCGGCGGATACGGGCGCGCAGGCGGACTCGAAGGACGCCGCCGGCAAGGACGCGAAGCCCGCGGCCGATAAGCAGGCGAAGGATAAGCAGGCGAAGGCGGAGCAGGCTAAGACGGCCAAGGCGCCTGCGGCCAAAAAGGGCCAGCAGGCCGCGGCGGACAAGAGCAAGGCCGAGGCCAAGGACCAGCCCGCGCCCCCGGCCGCCGAGCTGGCCATGAAGCACAACGGCTCCTGGGTCGCCCCGACCTGGGTCGCACGCGGCGCCACGACCTCCGTCCCGACGGCCGTGCTCGCCCAGGCCTTCGAGCTCCCGGCGCCGACCGACGACTCGGTCGTGGCCCAACCCGTGCGCCTGACCTCGGGCGACCACGCCGTGGTCCTGCTCGCGGCCGTTGAGGACGGCAAGCTCGACGCGCTGAAGGGCGACGACCTGGACCAGACCAAACAGCAGCTCATCAACGAGGTGGGCTCGGCCGAGCTCAATGCCTATTCGGCGACGGTCAGGGAGCAGGCGAAGGTGAGGGTGCCGCCGAGCGTCTTGGAGCCCGGGAGTTAAAAGGAGTCCCGCGGAGCGCTCGTGAAGAGGGCGCTTGCAGGGACCGCCGTAAACCCGTCCCTGGGGGCTCGCTTCGCGCCATCCCTGGCGCTCAGCATCCCTGCAAGCGCCCTCTTCACGAGCGCTCCGCGGGACACATTAAAAGAATTGGAAGAAAAGGGGTCAGAGCCCTTTTCCCAAACGCATTGTCGTGGGTTCTCCTTGGCGTGCTCGCGCCATGGCGGCGGCACGTCCCGTGCCGTCTGCGGCACGGTCAACGCCAGCGACGCGCGCGCCGAGGGCTCGCTGCCAGCGAAAAACGAAGCCGTCTTCAGTCTTCTCTTAAGACGCTGATTCGTCTTCGAAGCTCATTCCCACGATGTTGTAGCCCGCATCGACGTACACGACTTGCCCCGTAATCCCCGCCGCGAGATCCGAGCACAGGAACGCGGCGGTGTTCCCCACATCCTCGATCGTGACGTTGCGCTTCAGCGGGGCCGCCTCGCCGACCTTGGCGAGCATCTGGCGCAGCCCCTTGACGCCTGACGCCGCGAGCGTGCGGATCGGGCCGGCCGAGATCGCGTTGACGCGGATGTTGCTCGGGCCGAGGTCGAGCGCGAGGAAACGGACGTTGGCCTCGAGGCTGGCCTTGGCGAGGCCCATGACGTTGTAGCTCGGCAGGGCGCGGACGGCGCCCAAGTAGCTCATCGTGAGCAGCGCGCCGTGGCGGCCCTCCATGCGGGGCTCGGCGCGCTTGGCGAGCGCCGCGAGGCTGTAGCTCGAGATGTCGTGCGCGACGCGGAAGCCCTCGCGGTTGACGGCGTCCACGTAGCGGCCCTCGAGCTGGCCGGCGGGCGCATAGGCGACCGAGTGCACGAGGATGTCGAAGCGGTTCCAGTGCTCGTCGAGGCGCGCGAAGAACTCGTCGATCTGGGCGTCCTCGCCGACGTCGAGCGGCAGCGCGATGTCGCTCTCGAGCTCGGCCCCGAAGCGCACGACGCGCTCGCGCAGCTTGTCGTTCTGATAGCTGAACGCGAGCTCCGCGCCTTCGCGGTGCATGGCCTGCGCGATGCCCCAGGCGATCGACCGATTGCTCGCGAGGCCGACGATGACCGCGCGTTTGCCGTTGAGAAAACTCATCTGAACCTCCCGGTCACGGACAAGGGTTCGAAGGCGCCCTTTCGCCGGGCGCGTCCGCGCCGGCCGGCTGACCCGGCCGCAATGCGTGCGTGCGGGCGAAAAGGGCTCTGACCCCTTTTTTGTAATTCTACGTGGATTGCTCGGTGACGTTCACGAACAGGACGATCTGCTGGCCCGGGTGGAGGTAGCGCTTCGTCGAGAGGCCGTCGTTCCACTTCAGGAGGTCGCCGACCTTGAGGCGGAAGCGGCGCGCGATGCCGGCCAGGGAGTCGCCGCGGCGCACGACGTAGTTGACGCGCCGGATGCGGCCGTCGCCGGCCTCGAGCTGGCTCACGGCCGTGAGCTGCGGCGCGGGGGCCGCTTGGTCCTGCTGCTGCAGCCAGACCACGAGCTTGCGGCCGACGCTGAGCGTATCGCGCGGGGCCATGCCGTTCCACTTGGCGAGCTCGGTCACGCTCACGCCGTAGCGCTGCGAGATCGACCACAGCGACTCGCCGCTCGCGACGACGTGCTCGCGGCGCTCGTCGCCGTGCGCCGTGTTCTGCTGCCGAGCGAGGCGGGCCGTGACGGTTCCCGGGTAGCTCGCGGGCGACCCCTGTGCGTGCGGGATCATGAGATAGGCGCCCGCGCGGATCGAGTTGCCGTGCAGCTTGTTGACCTGGCGCAGCACGTCCGGCGTCGTCCTGAACTTGCCGGCGAGCTCGATCAGCGTGTCGCCGGGCGCAATCCGGTAGCGCGACCACGCGAGGCGCTGGTCGTCGTCGAGGTTCGCGAGCGCGTCGCGGAAATCCGCGGCCTTGTCCAACGGCAGGACGAGGCGGTGCGGGCCGTTCGGGTCCGTGGCCCAGCGGTTGAAGCCCGGGTTGAGCTGATAGAGATCGTCTACGTCGAGGCCGGCAAGCTCGGCCGCGCGGGCCATGTCGATCTGGCCGCCCGTGTCCACGACCGCGATCTGAGGCGCGTCGGCCAGGTACGGAAGCTCGAGCCCGTAGCGCTGCGGATGCGCGACGAGCCGCGAGATCGCGAGCAGCCGCGGCACGTAGGTGCGGGTCTCGGCCGGCAGGTAGCGGCGGATGCTCCAGAAGTCCGTCCCGCGGCCCGCGGCCCGGGCGCGCTCGAGCGCACGGGCGACCGTGCCGCCGCCCGAGTTGTAGCCGGCGATCGCGAGCAGCCAATCGCCGTCGAAGCGCTCGTGCAGGGCCTGGAGGTAGTCGAGCGCGGCGCGCGTCGATTCGATGAGATCGCGCCGGCCGTCGAACCACCAGTCCTGCTGGATGCCGAGCCGGCGCGCCGTGCCCGGGATGATCTGCCACAGCCCCTCGGCGCGGCCGCGCGAGTACGCGAACGGATCGTAGGCGCTTTCGACGAGGGGCAGCAGCGCGAGCTCGGCCGGCATGCCACGCATGTAGAGCTGATTCGCGATGTAGTAGAGGTACTGGCTGCCGCGCTCGAGCACGCGCTGCATGTACTCCGGGTGGCCGGCGAACCATTCGAGCTCGCGCTCGTAGGCCGGGTCGTCTGTGACGGGCAGCGAGAAGCTCTCGCCGAGCCGCACGAAGAGGTTGCCGGGCCGCGGCGGCGGCAGCGCCGCGAGCTCGATGTTCGGCGCGGGTAGAGGCTCGATCGCCGAGGCCGAGAGGGCCGCGGCGGCGGCCGTGACCGCCTCGGGGAAATCGGCAGTGCCCGCGAAATCGGCGCCGGCAGCGGAATCGCCCCCTCGGGCGGAGTCCGGAGACACCGCGAAGTCGGACTGCGCGCGCGCCTGTCCGGCCTGCGCGCCGACGAACGGCACGGGGGCCGCCCCCGGCGTCTGCGCGCGAAACGCGAAGCTCGAACAACCTGCGAGGCTCGTCAAGCTAGCGATCCCGGCCAGACCCACAACGCGCCCGAGCGCGGCTGCGAGCGGACGGGGCCGGAGGCCCGACCGCATGGAATCCCTTCTTTGCTGCGTCGACCCGCCGGTGCGATCTGGAATCATTGCAGGTATCGTTACGTATCGCGGCCGTGCCCGCAACTCGGCGGCGACGTAGCTGGGACGGGGATCACACCCGCAAGGCCGGCTGTCGCAGCCCGGCGACAGCAAGGCTCAACACCGCGCCGAGCTCTGACGTAAAATGCCCCCGTGACCGGACCCAATCGACAACAACTCGAGGACTGGCTCGCGACGCCGCTCGGGCGCCGCTGCCTCACGAACGAGCAGCGCCTCGTGCGCCGCGCGCTCGACCGCGTCTTCGGGGAGCACCTGCTGCAGATCGGCAATTGGGGCGGTCCGAGCACGTTCCTGCGCTACGCGCGCACGCAGCGCCGCTCGCTCGTCGACTGGAGTCTCGAGAGGCCCGCGGACGTGGTCTGTGACCCGACGCAGCTCGCATTCGCGGCCGACTCCGTGGACGCCGTGATCCTGCCGCACACGCTCGAGCGCATTCAGTCCCCGCACGCGCTGCTGCGCGAGGTGGACCGCGTGCTGCGCGCCGACGGGCAGATCATCGTGCTTTCGTTCACGCCGACGGGGCCCTGGGGCCTCCGGCACCTGTTCTCGCCGGGCGGCTACCCCATCGGCCAGAAGCGCATGATCCGCGAAGGCCGGCTCTGCGACTGGCTCGAGCTCCTGAGCTTCGACGTGGGTACCGTTCGCCAGTACTGCCACACGCTGCCGTTCGAGCGCGTCCGGCGCTTCGGCACGTTCCCGCGCGAGGAATGGGCTCAGCGCTGGCTGCCGATGCTCGCGGGCGGCTATCTGCTGCATGCCCAGAAGCGCGTCACGCCCATGACGCCAATCCGGCCGGCCTGGCGGCGGCCGCGCCTGCGGGCCGTCGGCGGCCTCGAGCCCTCGACGCGCATCTCGACCGTCGCCCGGTACGTGCCCAAGCGGCGCGGGTGCGAGTGAAGCGCGTCGAGGCGTTCACGGACGGGGCCTGCCGCGGCAACCCCGGTCCCGGGGGCTGGGGCGCGCTGCTGCGCTCGGGCGGCCGCGAAAAGACCCTCTCGGGCGGCGAGCCGCACACCACGAACAACCGCATGGAGCTCACGGCCGCGATCCGCGCGCTCGAGGCGCTGCGCGAGCCCTGCAACGTGCAGCTCTATACGGATTCGACGTACGTCCGCAACGGCATCACGACCTGGCTGCCCGGCTGGCGCCGGCGCGGCTGGAAGACGGCCGACGGGAAAGCCGTCAAGAACCAGGACCTGTGGGCCGAGCTCAGCGAGCTCACGAAGCGCCACGAGGTCGCCTGGCACTGGGTCAAGGGGCATGCCGGGCATGACGGGAACGAGCGCGCGGATAAGTTGGCGAACGAGGGGTTGGAGCGGGCCTTGTTGAAGGCGCGGACGTAAATGGGGTCAGAGCCCTTTTTTCCCCGACGGGGGAAAAAGGGCTCTGACCCCTCTTCGGGGGAAGCAGCATGAGACAAGTCGTCCTCGACACCGAAACCACCGGCCTCGAGGCGAGCGCCGGTCACCGCATCATCGAGATCGGCTGCGTCGAGCTCGAGAACCGCCGCCCGACGAAGCGCACGTTCCACCGCTACATCAACCCGGAGCGGGCCGTCGAGGCCGGCGCGCTCGAGGTCCACGGCATCGACGACGAGTTCCTCGCCGGCCAGCCGCGCTTCCGCGAGATCGCCGCGGAGTTCCTCGACTTCGTGCGCGGCGCCGAGCTCGTGATCCACAACGCCGACTTCGACGTTGAGTTCATCAACCACGAGCTCAAGCTCCTCGCGGCCGAGACCCAGGAGATCCGCGAGTGCTGCGACGTGCTCGACACGCTCGCGCTCGCGCGCCGCATGCATCCCGGCGCTCGCAACAGCCTCGACGCGCTCGCGAAGCGCTACGGCGTGGACACCTCGAAGCGCGAGCTGCACGGCGCGCTGCTCGACGCCCAGATCCTCGCGGACACCTACCTCGCCATGACCGGCGGGCAGGTCAGCCTGCTGCTCAGCGCCGAGGAGGCGGCCGAGGCCAGCGCCGACGGCGGCGTGCAGCGCGTCGCGCGCGCGGGGCTCGAGCTCATCGTGCCGGCGGCCTCGGCCGAGGAGCACGCGGCGCACGAGGCCTTCCTGGAGCGCATCCGCGCGAAGTGCGGCGGCACGGCCGTGTGGGACCGCGTGATCGGCAAGTCCGGCCAGCGGGCGGGGGACGGGGCGGGTGCGTTCGATGCGGCTGGGGCCGACGCGGCTGGGGCCGATGCGGCTGCGGCCGCACCGGCTGCTGGCTCCCGGGCTGCGGGCTCACGGGCTGCGGCCGGAGCGGCTGCCGCCGAACCTCACGCGGCCGCCGCGCCGCCGTGAACGGCGCCACCGCCACGCGCCGCGGCGGCAGCGCCGCTCAGGCGTTCGCCGGGAGCTTCCTCGGTGCCGCGCCCGCATGGTACAAGCTCACGATCGTCGCATTCCTCGTCGTCAACCCCATCCTCTTCGCTTTCGATGGCTTCGCGGCCGGATGGCTGCTCGTCATCGAGTTCATCTTCACGCTCGCCATGGCGCTGCGCTGCTATCCGCTGCAGCCCGGCGGCCTGCTCGCGTTCGAAGCCGTCGTCATCGGCATGACCTCTTCGGCCTCGGTCTTCGCCGAGGCCGAGCACAACTTCGAGGTCATCCTGCTGCTGATCTTCATGGTCGCCGGCGTCTTCTTCCTCAAGGACCTGCTGCTCTTCCTGTTCACGAAGATGCTGATCTCCGTGCGCTCGAAGATTGCGCTCTCGCTCATGTTCTCGCTGGCGGGCGCCTTTCTCTCGGCCTTTCTCGATGCGCTGACCGTCACGGCCGTCGTCATCGCGGTCATCTCCGGCTTCTATGCCGTCTACCACCGCGTCGCGAGCGGCAAGCACTACCACCACCCCGAGCACGACGCGGCCGTGGACGAGCAGGTCCACGAGCTGCACCGCGAGGATCTCGAGGTGTTTCGCGCGTTCCTGCGCAGCCTCGTCATGCACGCGGCCGTCGGCACGGCGCTCGGCGGCGTCACGACGCTCGTCGGCGAGCCGCAGAACCTGCTCATCGCGACCGTTGCCGGTTGGCACTTCTCGGAGTTCTTCCTGCGCGTCGCGCCCGTCTCGATGCCCGTGCTCGGCATGGGCCTGCTCACGGTCATGGCCGTCGAGCGGTTCCGCGTGTTCGGGTACGGCGCCCGCCTGCCCGAGCCCGTGCGGGGCATCCTGGCCGACTACAACGCCGCGGAGTCCGCGAAGCGGACCGAGCGCGACACCGTCGTGCTCGGCGTGCAGGCTTGTGTCGCCCTGTTCCTGATCCTCGGGCTCGCGTTCCATCTCGCGGCCGTCGGCATCATCGGGCTCTCGGTCATCGTGCTCGCGACCGCCTTCACGGGCGTCATCGAGGAGCACCGGCTCGGCCACGCGTTCCAGGAGGCGCTGCCGTTCACGGCGCTGCTCGTCGTGTTCTTCAGCATCGTCGCGGTCATCCACGACCAGCACCTGTTCCGGCCCATCATCGACTACGTGCTCTCGATGCGGAAGGAGACTCAGCCGGCCGTCTTTTTCCTCGCCAACGGCCTCCTGTCGTCGATCAGCGACAACGTCTTCGTCGCGACCGTCTACATCAACGAGGCCGCCGCGGCGCTCGCCGCGCATACGATCACGCGCGAGCAGTTCGACATGCTGACCGTGGCCATCAACACCGGGACGAACCTGCCGAGCGTCGCGACGCCCAACGGGCAGGCGGCGTTTTTGTTCTTGCTGACGTTGGCGTTGGCGCCGCTCATTCGGCTCTCGTATGGACGGATGGTGGTCATGGCGTTGCCGTACACCTTCGTCATGACGTTGACGGGGTTGTTGTGTGTGATATTTCTGCTGTAGAAAAAGGGCTCTGACCCCTTTTTCTGAGACGTGCCGCGTGGCGGCCCGGGTCGGGGCGGCGCATCCTGGCCCCGGCGGCCGGCGCGCCCCAGGCATTTTCAACCGAGGTGACTGAACTTGGTCTCGCTAAACAACGTCCGGATCGGAATTATCGGTCTCGGCTACGTCGGCTTGCCGCTCGCGCTCGAGTTCGGCAAGCGCTATCCGACGGTCGGGTACGACCTCAAGGCCGCGCGCATCGAGGAGCTCAAGGCCGGCCGCGACTCGACGCGCGAGGCGTCTTCCGAGGAGCTCGCCGAGGCGAAGCAGCTCTCGTACACGACGGACCCCGAGGCCCTGGCCGAGTGCAACGTCTTCATCGTGACCGTGCCGACGCCAGTCTCGCAGGACAAGCGCCCGCTGCTCACTCCGCTGCAGGGGGCGAGCCAGACCGTCGGCAAGGCGATCCGCAAGGGCGACGTTGTGATCTTCGAGTCGACCGTGTACCCGGGCTGCACCGAGGAGGTCTGCATCCCGATCATCGAACAGGTCTCGGGCCTCACGTTCAACAAGGACTTCTTCGCGGGCTACAGCCCCGAGCGCATCAACCCGGGCGACAAGGACCACCGGGTCACGAGCATCCTCAAGGTGACCTCGGGCTCGACGCCCGAGGCCGCGGACTTCGTCGACGCGCTTTACCGCAGCATCATCAAGGCCGGCACGCACAAGGCCTCGAGCATCAAGGTCGCCGAGGCTGCGAAGGTCATCGAGAACACTCAGCGCGACGTCAACATCGCGCTCATCAACGAGCTCGCCGTGATCTTCAACCGGCTCGGCATCGACACGCTCGAGGTGCTGCAGGCCGCGGGCACGAAGTGGAACTTCCTGCCGTTCCGGCCGGGCCTCGTAGGCGGCCACTGCATCGGCGTCGATCCCTACTACCTGACCTACAAGGCCGAGTCGGCGGGCTACCACCCGGAGATGATTCTGGCCGGGCGCCGGCTCAACGATAATATGGGCGGCTACGTGGCCTCGCGCGTGGTCAAGCTCATGATCGGCCGCAACATCAACCCGGCCGACGCCCGCGTGCTCGTGCTCGGGCTCACGTTCAAGGAGAACTGCCCGGACGTGCGCAACACGAAGGTCGCGGACGTCGTGACCGAGCTCGAGTCCTACCACTGCCGTGTCGAGGTCTACGACCCCTGGGCCGACCCGGCGGAGGCCGAGCACGAGTACGGCCTACACCTGGTCTCAAGACCCGAGACGGGGGCCTACGACGCTATCGTGCTGGCCGTGGCGCACCGGGAGTTCGTCGAGCTCGGCGGCGAGGGCGTGCGGCGGCTCGGAACCCCGAACTGCGTCGTCTACGACATCAAGTCGGTGCTGCCGAAGGAGCGGGTGGATGGCCGGCTCTAAGGTCCTCGTCACCGGCGCCGCCGGCTTCATCGGCTTCCACACGGCGAAGCGGCTCCTCGAGCGCGGCGACGAGGTCGTCGGCCTCGATAACCTCAACGACTACTACGACCCGACGCTCAAGCAGGCGCGCCGCGACCTGCTCGCGCGCGAGGCCGGCTTCCGGTTCGTCAAAGCGGACCTCGCGGACCGGCCCCGCATGGCGGAGCTCTTCGCGGCGGAAAGGTTCGACCGCGTCGTCCACCTGGGCGCCCAGGCAGGCGTGCGCTACAGCATTCAGAACCCGTTCGCGTACATCGACAGCAACGTCAGCGGCACGATGACCATCCTCGAGGGCTGCCGCCACAACGCCGTCGAGCACCTCGTCTTCGCCTCGACGAGCTCGGTCTACGGCGCGAACACCAAGATGCCGTTTTCCGTGCATCAGAACGTGGACCACCCGCTCTCGCTCTACGCTGCGACCAAGAAGTCCAACGAGCTCATGGCGCACACCTACGCGAGCCTCTACGGCCTGCCCGTCACGGGCCTCCGGTTCTTCACGGTCTACGGCCCGTGGGGCCGCCCGGACATGGCGCTGTTCCTGTTCACCAAGGCGATCCTGGCGGGCGAACCCATCAACGTCTTCAACTACGGTCATCACCGGCGCGACTTCACCTACGTGGCCGACATCGTCGGCGGCGTCATTGCCGCGCTCGACCGGCCGGCCAAGCCCAACGAGCACTGGTCGGGCGAGGAACCCGACCCCGGCACGAGCAGCGCGCCCTACCGCGTCTACAACATCGGTAATCAGCAGCCCGTCGAGCTCATGCGCTACATCGAGGTGCTCGAGCAGTGCCTGGGGCGGCAGGCCGAGAAGAACCTACTGCCCATGCAGGCCGGCGACGTGCCCGACACCTGGGCCGACGTTGAGGACCTCGTCGCGGACGTGGGCTATCGGCCCGCGACGCCGGTCGAGGAGGGGGTGAGGCGGTTCGTCGAGTGGTATCTCGACTACTACGGCGCGAAGGCCTGAGCGGCGCGGGCGGCGCGCGCGTACTCGGACGAAAGGGCGGCCAGGGCGACCGACGCCCCGCAGGGCGGCGATGCCGAGCGGCTCGCCACGAGCCATGGCGGTTGAGGCGAGCTGAGCTTGCCGCAGCGCCGCCGCCGCCGCCGCAGAGCGCCGTATTCGCTCGATCCGATTGATTTCTCGCCGCCCGCATGCCAGGGTTTTGCCACCCTCCCGCAGCGCGAGTCACGGACATGGCCAAGGACACCTATGGACCCCGCACGGACGCCTGGCGGTCGCTCTCCTGGCATGCGGATACCCTGAAGCGCGAAGCGACCCTCAAGCAGCTCTTCGCCGCCGAGCCGAACCGTTTCAACGCCTTTTCGCTCGAGCGCGAAGGCCTGCTCTACGACTTCAGCCGGGAGCTGCTGGACCACGAGGCGCTCGCCCTGCTGGTCGAACTCGCCGAGCAAACGGAGGTGCCGCGCTGGATCGAGCTCATGTTCTCGGGGCACGCGATCAACAACACCGAGGACCGGCCTGCGCTGCACGTCGCGCTGCGTCGCCCCGCAGACCAGCCGATCACCGCCTGGGGCGAGAACGTCATGCCGGCCGTCGAGGCCGAGCGCGGCAAGATGCGCGCTCTGGCCGAGGCGCTGCATGCCGGGGAGCTCAAGGGTTATACAGGCAAGCCGATCAAGGATGTCGTGAACGTCGGCATCGGCGGGTCGGACTTAGGGATCGTCATGGCCGTGCAGGCGCTGGCCGAGGTTCGGAAGCCCGGGCTCGGCGTGCACTGCGTCTCGAACGTGGATGGCGTCGGGCTCTCCCACGTACTCGCGCAGGTGGACCCGGCGACGACCCTGTTCGTGATCTGCTCGAAGAGCTTCACGACGCTCGAGACGCTGACGAACGCCCGCGCCGTGCGTGAATGGCTGCTCGGGCACGGCGGCGAGCGCGCCGTCGCGGCGCAATGCGTGGCGGTCTCGACGAACCACGAGGCCATGGACGAATTCGGGATCGCGCCCGATCGGCGGCTCGCGATGTGGGACTGGGTCGGGGGGCGGTACTCCGTCTGGTCGGCCGTGGGGTTGACGGTCGCGCTCGCCGTCGGCTGGCCGCAGTTCGAGGAGATGCTGGCCGGCGGGCACGCCATGGACGAGCACTTCCGCACCGCCCCGCTGCGGGAGAACCTGCCCGTGCTGCTCGCGCTCGTCGGGATCTGGAACCGAAACTTTCTCGGGGCGCCGACGCATGCCGTGCTGCCTTACGACGACCATCTGGCGCGGCTTCCGGCGTACCTGCAGCAGCTCGAGATGGAGAGCAACGGGAAGTCCGTGCGGCGCGGCGGGGAGCCCGTCGAGTGCGCCACCTGCCCGATCGTCTGGGGGGAGCCCGGGTCGAATGCGCAGCATTCGTTCTATCAGCTGCTGCACCAGGGGACCGAGCGGGTGTCGATCGATTTTCTGTTGCCGGCGAAGTCGGGGGTGGGAAGGCAGGGCCAGCAGGATCTCGCGATCGCGAACTGCCTCGCGCAGGCGTGGGCCTTGGCGGAGGGGGATCCGGATGCCGCGGGGGGCTCGAAGGGGCCGCATCGGCATTATCCGTCTAACCGAGGAAGTTCTCTAATTGCGTTCGAGAAGCTCGATGCCGGGACGCTCGGGAAGCTCGTGGCGTTGTATGAGCACAAGGTGTTCGTACAGGGGGTGGTTTGGGATGTGGATTCGTTTGATCAGTGGGGCGTGGAGTTGGGGAAGAAATTGGCGGGGCGGCTGACGGAATCCGGGAAGCGAGGCGCCGAACCGGCGCTTGCCATCGCCGGAGTCCTTGCTCGTCTACGGACATGGGTCCGGATTTGAGTCAGTGCCTCCCGCGAAGCGGCACGCCAAAGCGCCACATGCTGTATATTCCGACCGGGACCATGTCCCGCGCAGGGCCGGCAGTTCTTGTCCGTCGCCTTCGCAGTTGAGTGACCGCTGAAAACTTCTCGGCTGGCGCGCCTTCGTGGCAATCATGACGGTGACCAACTTCTGCGCGGACGTGCAACGTCGCCCCGCGCCGCATCAACGCGTCGCCCGGCTGGGCCGGAAGTTCGGATAGGGAAGTATAGGTTGTGAGACTAGTATCGATTAGAGGTTCGCAGTTGTTGCGTCTGCTGCCGATCTTGCCGATGTCGCTTCTCGCGGCGATGGTTTTGTTCTCTTGTCCGGTGCTCTCTCAGGTTCCGGCTAATCTGCAGCAACAGATTCAGAACTTCGATACCCTCTCATCGGATCAGCAACAGGCTTTGATCCAGCAGCTGCAGCAGGTGCTGCCGCCGGATCAAAGGCAGGCCGTGCTGAACGGGCTGCTGCGCTCGGCTCCGCCGGCGACCCAAACCGCCGATCAGGGAACTTCGGCCTCGCCGATGCCGGGCACTAATACCTCTCTGAGCAACGCCGGTGGGGGACCGGCGGCGTCGAATAGCGTTTTCGGACCGAAACGCTTTGCTCCGGGCGACACACTCGTGATCGATTTTGCCGAGTCGAGCGCTCCGGGCGGGTCGGCTGCCGCACCGGTAAGGTCGGCCGATGACGAGCGCGCCCTTGAAGAGATGCGGGACCGGCTCGAGGATGGAAACCCCTACAAGCTCGACAGCAACGGGCAGCTGTTTTTGCCGGGCGTTCCGGCAATCGAGCTTGCCGGCCTTGACCTCGACGAGGCAAAGGTGCGGCTCCAGTCCGAGCGGGCCTTGAGACCCTTTTCGATCAAGCTGACGTACCTGCCCATTCAGCCGATAGGCCCTGATGCGCTTCAACCTTTCGGCTACGACCTCTTCAACCGCCTCCAATCGCCGTTGAGACCGAACACTAACATCCCAGTCCCGGATGACTACGTCGTCGGACCCGGCGATACCGTCAACGTACAACTGTTCGGCGGTCAGAACCAAACCTACGCATTGTCGGTCAGTCGCGACGGAACAATTAGCTTTCCTCAGATAGGCCCCATCACGGTAAGGGGCCTGACGGTTACGCAGCTGCGAAACACGGTCGATCAGCACGTGAGCGAACAGCTGATCGGCGTGCATGCGAGCACTACCCTCGGAAGCCTGCGATCGATCCAGGTGTTTGTGCTCGGCGATGTCCAGAAACCTGGGTCCTATCTGGTCGACGGGTTATCCACGATAACGAGTGCCTTGTACGAAAGCGGAGGCGTGAAGCCGATTGGCTCGCTGCGCGATATTCGGCTTATGCGCGACGGTCGCGTCGTATCCCGGCTCGATCTCTACGATTTGCTGCTTCGGGGCGATACGCGCGGCGATGAGAGACTGCGATCCGGCGACGTTGTATTCGTCCCGCCGATCGGCTCTACGGTCGCAGTTGACGGCGAGGTGCTTCGACCCGCCATATACGAAGTCAAGAATAGAGAGTCGGTCGGCAATCTCATCGAGCTGGCCGGCGGTATGAAGGCGGACGCGAACGCTCAAACCGTCAAACTGCAGCGTATTGTTCCGGGCCACGGAACCACCGTGAGGGTTGTCAACGCCGCGCCGGGAGCGACGAGCGAGTACGTTGACAACGGTGACGTGATCCACGTCGATCGCAATCTCGACCGGCTCGACGACTCCGTCCGGTTGTCCGGTAACGTCTTCCGCCCTGGGTTGTATCCTTGGCACAGTGGAATGAAGCTCAGTGACTTGCTTCCGAGCCCCGAACTGGTCAAGCCGAAATCCGACCTGAATTACGTACTGATTCGTCGAGAAGAGGAAGCGAACGTTCGCGTCGTTCCGATGTCAGCAGATCTCGAGGCGGTCTGGGGTCACCGGCCAGGTGCCAAGGATGTCTTGCTGCAGCCGCGTGATACGGTATACGTATTCAACCTCGACGTCGGCCGCCAACACATCGTAGGGCCGCTTCTTGATGAGATGCAGGCGGAAGCAGATTCGAATCAGCCTCTGCAAACCGTCTCAATCGATGGACAAGTGCGTGCGCCCGGAAAATATCCGCTGGAACCCGGCATGCGCGTCTCGGACCTGCTTCGCGCCGGCGGGGGGTTGACTCCGTCCGCTTACTCCATTCAAGCCGAGCTAACCCGCTTCGAGGTCGTGAACGGCGAATACCGTCAGACGAATCTCGTCGAGGTCGACCTCAACCGCGTGCTGGCGGCCGATCCGAAGGCGAATTTGCTGCTCGCGCCCTACGATCACCTCGTGGTCAAGGAAGTTCCGCGGTGGCGCGAGCAGGAGAGTGTCACTATCAGGGGAGAGGTACGCTTTCCTGGGACATACCCGATCAGGCAGGGCGAAACCTTATCGTCTGTGTTGATGCGCGCCGGGGGGCTTACCAGCCTTGCTTTTCCACAGGGAAGCGTCTTCACACGCGAAGAGCTCAAGCAGCGCGAGGCCGAGCAGCTCGACAGCATGGCCAACCGTATCGAATCCGACCTCACCTCGGTGGCACTCTCCGACCCCAACGCGAGTACCGTTATAACAACCGGGCGCAGCCTAGTCAGTCAGCTGCGCTCCACCAAAGCGGTCGGAAGGCTCGTCATCGACCTAAATGACATTATCGCCGGCAGGAAGGGCGCCGATGTAGTATTGCGCGACGGCGACGCCCTTTTCATTCCGCAGGTTACCCAGGAGGTTATGGTTCTGGGCGAAGTCCAGTACCCCACCTCCCATGTTTATCGGACCGGCCTCACGCGCCAGGACTACATCGCGATGAGCGGCGGATTGAGCAACCATGCCGACAAGAAGCAGATTTACGTGGTACGCGCGAACGGCAGGGTCGTCCCGTCGGGTCATGGGGGACGATGGTTCAGCCGCTCGGGAAGCGTCGACATCGAGCCCGGCGATGCCATAGTCGTTCCACTGGATACGTCTACCGTGCGACCGCTTGCCGGTTGGCAAAGCGTTACGCAGATTCTATACAACATCGCTATAGCATTTTCAGTCATTAAGAATCTGTAGGGGTTGGTTGTGGGGACGGAAGCGCTCCTTGCGACGGTGGCCGAATTGAGGCGGCCGTGAACGACATATCGCACGAGACTGGCGAGCGGGAAGTTGCGCGCCTAGACGGGGCGGGACGAGTTGTCTACGTCGTCCTGCCGGAGAACCTGCCGCCGCAGACCGGTGGGGAGCTCACGTTGCGGGACGCGTGGAGCATGCTGTGGCGCGATAAGTGGATCATAGTCGCAGTCACGGCCCTGTTTGCGGTGCTTTCGCTTGTGTACGCGCTACGAGCGACTCACTGGTTTCGAGCGGAGGTGCTTCTCGCTCCAGCGGAGCAGCGCTCCGCCCCGGCTCTCGGGGGCACGCTCGGCGGCCTCGCTAATCTGGCGGGCATCAGCGTCGGAGGGGGCGACGGGGCGGAGGCAGTCGCCGTGCTGAACTCTCGCGACTTCGCCCGTCAATTCATTGAAAACGGCCACCTTATCCCCGTCCTGTTTCCCAAGGCTGAGGCGGCGCAACCGAAGGGCGACCAAGACTCCCGCGAGACGAACCCGCCGGATCTGCGCGACGCCGTGCGCTATTTCGATCTCAACGTGCTCAGTGTCAGCACGGACCGTTCCACGGGCTTCGTCACGCTCGCAGTCGAATGGACTGACCCCAAAACGGCCGCAAAATGGGCGAACGCATTGGTCGAGCAAGTCAACGAGCGGATGCGCCAAAAGGCATTGGCCGAGGCGGAGGCGGATGTGTCATTTCTTCGACACGAGTTCGAAGCGACCAGCGTAGTAACGCTTCAGCAGTCGATCGGCCACTTGCTCGAGACGGAGCTGCAGAAGCTCATGCTCGCCAGAGAGAATAAGGAGTTTGCGTTCCGCGTGATCGACCCGGCGACGCCTCCTAAGCAGCGAGTTAGGCCCGCCCGGACGCTTATCGTCATGCTAGGGACCGTTATGGGCGGGATGCTGGCGGTTTGCATCGTTGTACTTCGCGGCGCTTTCCGGGCCGCGAAAACTGGCAGTTAGAGAGGATCGCTTGGTGAGCAAGAATTTCGCTCTGATCGGCGCCGCCGGCTACATAGCCCCGAGGCACATGCAGGCCATTCGTGACACGGGCAACGAACTCGTTGCCGCGCTCGACAAAAGCGACTCGGTCGGCATTATCGACAGCTACTTTCCCGATGCGCGCTTTTTCGTGGAATTCGAACGCTTCGATAGGCACATCGACAAGCTACGGCGACAGGGCGGCGCGGCCCCGGTGGAGTTCGTTTCGATCTGCTCGCCCAATTATCTCCACGACGCCCACGTGCGCTTTGCGCTGAGGAGCGATGCCGATGCAATCTGCGAGAAGCCGCTCGTACTCAATCCATGGAACTTGGACGGCTTGCAGGAAATCGAGGCTGCTACAGGACGCCGAGTCAATTGCATACTGCAACTTCGCCTGCACCCGGCCATCATCGCCCTCCGCGAGCAGGTGGCCGTCACGGGCGCAAAGTCCAAGCACGACGTGGACCTCACGTACGTCACTTCCCGCGGCCGATGGTATCTCGTCTCATGGAAGGGCGACGAACGACGCTCGGGCGGTATCGCCACGAATATCGGTGTGCATTTCTTCGACATGCTGCACTTCCTCTTCGGGGCGCTTCAGGAGAATCACGTTCATCATTACGCCGAGACGCGCGCTGCGGGTTACCTCGAGTACGAGCGCGCCCGCGTGCGCTGGCTCCTGTCAGTAGACCCGGGGGATCTTCCGGCTGCGACGGCGGAGAAGGGCCAGCGCACCTATCGCAGTATTACGGTCGACGGTAAGGAAATCGAGTTCTCGGGTGGCTTCACTGATTTGCACACTGAGAGCTATCGAAAGATTCTCGCTGGGCAGGGGTTCGGCCTCGAAGAGAGCCGCGTCGCAATCAGGACGGTTGCCGACATACGGGGCGGACGCGTGCGCGCCCATTTGGGAGAGAGGCACCCGCGGCTGGACGCTGCCACAGCCTAAACTGGGACCAGTATGAGCTTGAGCATTCACGAGTCGGCAATTGTGGACGAGGGGGCCACCATTGGCGAGGGAACTCGAATCTGGCATTGGACGCACGTATGCGCGGGTGCCCGAATTGGCGAGCGTTGCTCTTTGGGCCAGAACGTCTTCGTAGCCAACCGAGTCATGATTGGAAATAACGTCAAGATTCAGAACAACGTATCGGTCTACGACGACGTCACGTTGGAAGACGACGTATTCTGCGGGCCGAGCATAGTTTTCACGAACGTCTACAATCCGCGGTCCGCCGTGCCGAGGCGAGACGAGTATCGGCCGACTCTCGTGCGCCGCGGCGCAACACTAGGGGCGAATTGCACCATCGTGTGCGGCGTCACAATCGGCGTGGGGGCGTTCGTCGCGGCGGGCGCCGTCGTGCGTGAGGATGTGCGCGACTTCGCGCTCGTGGCCGGAGTTCCGGCGCGCCGCATCGGTTGGATGAGCGCTCACGGCGAGCGCTTGGCGCTGCCACTCGAAGGCGACGGCGAAGCCGCATGTCCGGCGACGGGACAGCGATACACGCTGAGGAACGGCTTCGTCGAACTAATGAAGAGTTGAGTGCCGAGCGCCATTTGAGCGCCGAGGGCCGGATTCCATGACCCGCTTACGCTGGATACTGGCGCTCCTCGGCACCGTTTGCGTGCTCCTTTTTCTCTTCGCGAATGTCGAGTTCTTGCAGGCCGGCGTAGGTTACGTCTATCTGCTCTGCGCGGTGAGCTGCGCGGCGTTCTTGGTCGTCTCGAGTGCGGATCTCTCGACGACGATAGTGTTCCGTCGATCGGCCAGCTTCATGCTGGCCTTTTTGAGCTACTTTTTGCTCAGACTGCTGGTGGACGTGAGAAACTTGGGTGAGATCAAGGCGGAACTCGTCGGAACGGACGGAGGGGTATGTTTCGCCTATCTACTCGGCGCAATGGTGTCCGTGCTGTGCACGCCGTTGTACGCGCGCCGCGGCATCCGCGGCGCGCAGCTCTCGGCGTTTGTCGTGTCGACCGTGACTTGCGGACTCGCCGCCAAGGCCTTCCTGGCGCACGCCTCTTCGATCAGTCTCGAACACTTCGGGATACAGGACCAAGCCTCGCTTTATCAGCGGCCCGGAAACTTCATGATCGTCGCCGCGCTGATCGGTTCGGTCTATACGGCCCAAGCCTTCAGATGCTGTGCAGCAGGCCGTGGACGCCCCCTGGTTTCGGCCGCGTTGGTGCTGGCTTACTTCGGCTCGATCGTCATCGAACTCGTCACGTCCCAGCTAGTGGGTTCGAACACGGGTTTCGCCATGGTGGCAGGTCTCGCACTCGGTACGTCCGTCTGGCTGCTGAGGCCGAACCTGGTTGAATTCAAATGGGCACGGGCTCTGGCACTGCGAGGCGCGGATGCCGTGTCGCTGTTTGTCAAGTCGCTCCCGAGGCTTGTGCTTTGGGGGGCGGCCTCGCTCGTGGCCGGCGTGGTCGCCGGCGCCATGGTGTTGACTTACACTGGCCTGCGTATCTCTCAGCTGCGCATCTTTGGCTACCAGAACCGCAACATTGCCTACTCGCTGATCGGGCGCATTGAAATTTTGAAGAGCGACTTTCTGACCCAGTGGGCTTACAGTCCGATTTTCGGTAACGTTGCGGTGGATGACTTGACTACCGGCCGCGGGACCTATGCTCACAGCCTGCTTTCGGTGCTTACGCATCTGGGACTCGTTGGTACTGTGCTGCTGCTCGCGTATTTTGCGTCGCTATATGCTGAGCTCAGGCGCCCGCCCGGTCTCTTTTCGGGCTTTCCGCCGCTCTATCGGGACCCCGAGCTCGGGCAACTCAGGCTGATCTTGGCTGTGATCTTCGTCGTTTTCGCGCTCCTCGCGACCTTCTTCACATGGCTGCCATTGTGGGCGGCTTTCGGTTTTCTTTTTCCTCCGCTCGTGCTGCGACGCGCGGTGCCGGGAAGGCTGCGGCGCTTGGCGGCCGTCGAGTTCGAGCTCGATGCTGGGAGGGTAGGACGGCAAATTTAGCGCGGCAAGACGCAATCTCGATACCAGCGGATCATTTCCTCTTCTTGCTGCTCCCATGAGAATCGCTTGGCGGCGGACCGCAAGTTGGCCTTCAGAGTCGAGCGGTCCTTGGCGAGCAGGCGCTTCATGGCCGACTCGATGCCGGCCGTGTCCAGCGTGATCGCGACTTCTCCGATGCCGGTGTCGCGCACGAGGTCGGCCATCTCCGGCAGGTTCGAGACGATGACGGGCAAGCCGGCCATGATGTACTCGAAGAGCTTGTTCGGCAGGCAGTATCGATAGCTAAGGCAGCTGTCTTCGATTAAGGACAGGCCTACGTCGGCGGAAGCGGCGTATTCGACGACCCGCTCGGGAGGCACCGCGTCGCGCAGGAAGACCGCGCGCGATATCTGGGTCCGCTTCGCGAGCATAGGATGTAGATCGCCATAACCCATCAGGACCAGGACGCGCTCGGCAGGGTCCGCGGCCTCGAATGCGGCGAGCAGCGGAAGGATACCTCGTCCCAGGCTCAGGTTGCCGAGGTATAGAAAGACAGCGGCCGAAGCCGGGATCCCGAGTTCGTCGCGAAGCAAATTCGTCCGGTCCATCGGGACGGAGACCGGACAATTCATTACACAGGCCACCGCGGGATGCGCATAGGACCGCTGGTAATGGTCGCGAATCCGAGGCCCGACGACCACGACGAGATCGGCGAAGCGAATCAGTGCCCGTTCGACCCACCGGGACAGCCGCTGGCGCAGCCCGGTGAGCCCGAAGGTCTCGGTCTCGAGCTCGTGCGCATCGTAGACGAGCTTGGCCCGCAGGCGAAATTTGAGCCACACGCCGAGCGGCAGAAGGCCCAGTGCGTGGACGTTGACCACATCGGGTCGGACGCGCTTGGCGTAGCGGGACGCGCGCCAGCAGAATTCCGCGTACTTGAGCAGTTGGGCCGGGAGCGTTTTCGGCAGCCGCCGAGAGACCAGCGGCAGGCGCCGGATCTCGCGCTGCGCGTCCAGGCGATCGGCCTCGGGCAGCATGCCGTCGTGGAGCGCGGCGATATGCACGCGCGTAAAGAGGCCGCGCGAGACCAGACTAAGGGTTTCCTTGAACAGCCGTGTATCGTTGCGACAGGGCGCAAAGGTGATGTGCAGGTTGCAGTTCAGGTGCGCCATTCTAATGGTGTACGATTTCGCGGTCACGGCACCGGGCCGCGGCTGCTTGGGCCTCTTCGACAGTGAACAGGATGCCGAACCGACAATGGATTGCAGCATCTCCCGGTGGTCACGTTGAGCGCGATGTTAGCGGATTTAGCTCGAGTGTGCTGCCGCGTTCGGTTCGCTTGAGGAATGTGCCGGAGCCGTAGTGTCAAAACTCAACATCCACCTCTACCCTTCCCAGTTCCTGAATGAGAGTCGGATTCTTCGCGAAGCGCGCAGTCTTTCCCGGTTCGGGATCTTCGAAGCCATCGATTTGGTCGGCTCGGGCGGCGGCGGGTTGCCGGCCGAGGAGCGGGTGTCGCCGGGTGTGGTGATTCGGCGCTTCGGCCGCCGCCGGGAAAACAGGACGCTGCTTGGCAAGGTGGCAGACGCCGTCAAGTGGAGCGGGACCGTCTTCCGGGCGTACCGGCAAGAGCCACTGGCTTGCATCAATTGTCATAGCGTCGCGATGCTGCCGCTGGCCTGTTTGCTCAAGTGGTTCACGGGCGCACGGCTCGTCTACGATGCGCACGAGCTCGAAACCGAGACCAGCGGGCTCGGTGGCTTCCGTAAGGCCGGTACAAAGCTGGTCGAGCGGTGCCTCGTGCATCAGGCGGATTTTTCGATCTTCGTCGGGCAAGCCATCGATGAATGGTACCGGTCCCGCTATGGGCTCACGAACACCGCAGTCATCTACAACGCCCCGACCGGTGCCAGGCCGCAGGCGACTGACGTGTTTCGGAGCCTTTACGACATACCCCACCGTGCGCCCATTTTTCTGTATCAAGGCGTGCTCAGCGAAGCGCGCGGTATCCCGAACGTCGTCGAGGCCTTTTCCTCGCTGCAAGACACGGCGCTGGTAATCATGGGCTACGGCGAGCTCGCCGACTGGGTGAAGGGCCGCGCGGCCGCTCAGGCCAATCTTTACTTTCATGCGGCCGTGCCGCCGGACGAGCTCGCACGCTACACAGCAGGGGCTGATTTCGGTCTTTCGGTCATTGAGCCGACATCGCTGAGCTACGAGTACTGCATGCCGAACAAGCTGTTCGAATACTTGATGGCTGGCAAGCCCGTGTTGGTCTCGCCGACGCGCGAGCAGAGGCAATTCGTCGAGCGCTTCGGAGCGGGCGTCGTGCTCGGCGATACCTCGGTCGAGGCAATCATATGCGGTGTTCGCGAACTCCTTGCGCGGGATCGGGCGTCCATGGCCGCGGCTATTGACCGCATTCGTTCTGAATTTTGCTGGGAGAGCCAGGAGCGCCGATTGCGCGAGATATACGAGGAGCGCCTGGGTTTCGAAGTGAGACCGGAGCCGGTATGAACGGCGAGGACAAGCGACTTGTGTCGATTGTGGATTACGGAGTGGGCAACCTCGGTTCCATCCGGAATATGCTCCAGAAGATCGGCTTCGACGTTGCGTTCGTATCGACGCCTGCAGGGGTCGTTTCAGCCGAGAACCTTATACTACCCGGCGTGGGCGCCTTCGACCACGGGATGGCCGCGCTCGTCGAGCGCGGCCTCGCGCAGCCTCTGCGTCAGAGAGCGGCGGCCGCTGCCCCTATACTCGGTATTTGCCTCGGGATGCAGTTGCTGGGGAGGGGGAGCGAGGAGGGCTCTAGCCCGGGGCTCGGCATCATCGACGGTGCCTGCGTGCGCTTCAGGTTTCCGGTGGGGAGCCGGCTCAAAGTGCCGCATATGGGTTGGAACGAACTCGCCCCGAAGCGATTCAGCCCTTTGTTGGCAGGTCTCGAATCCGGGGCTCGATTTTACTTCACTCACTCTTACCGTTTCGTCTGCGACGATCCTTCCGACGTGCTCGCGGTCGCCGATCACGGAGGCGAGTTCACAGCCGTTGTTCAACGTGGCAGCACTTTCGGCGTGCAGTTTCATCCCGAGAAAAGTCATCGCTTCGGCATGTCGCTGCTGAAAAATTTCGGATCGATGTAGATGCTGCAGACTCGTGTTATTCCGTGTTTGTTACTCAAGGATGGCCGGCTCGTGAAGACCGTAAGGTTCAAGCGCCCAACGTATGTTGGTGACCCGATCAACGCCGTGCGCATCTTCAACGAAAAGGAGGTCGACGAGCTCGTGTTCCTCGATATCGGGGCCACGCGCGCGGGACGGCAGCCAAGCTTCGAGCTCCTCGAGCGCATCGCGAGCGAAGCATTTATGCCTTTTGGATACGGCGGCGGCATCACTTCCGTCGAGGAGATACAGCGCTTGTTCGCGCTCGGGGTCGAGAAGGTTGTGCTCAACAGCTCGGCGTGTGCCGATCCTGACCTAATTTCGCGGGCTGCCGCCGTGGCGGGCAGCTCGAGTGTCGTCGTGTCTATCGACGTGCGGCGCGATTGGCTGGGCCGCTGCAGGACCTATAGTCGCTCCGGCACGCGCTTTTTCAGAAGCGGCGTCGTACAGTGGGCATCTGAAGTCGAGCGCCTGGGAGCCGGCGAGATCCTGCTAAACTCAATAGATCGGGACGGGACGATGGCGGGCTACGATCTCGAGCTGATCGAATCCGTCAGCGGCGCCGTTAACGTGCCCGTCGTTGCCGCAGGCGGTGCAGGCGAATTGCGGCATTTCCGCGAAGCGACGGACCATGGTGCGGCAGCGGTCGCGGCCGGCAGTTTCTTCGTTTTCCACGGGCGCCACCGGGCTGTCCTGATAACGTACCCGCCCTACGATGAATTGGAGAAGCTATTCTCGTGACGAGCAAAGAACTTGATGCGTACCGTGAGTGCACGTACTGCGTTATGGACACGAGCGCGCCCGATATCGAGTTCGATGCCGCGGGCCGGTGCAGTTACTGTCGAATGGCCGAGGATCGGTTGCGCCGAGAGCTGTTCACGGGCGGACAGTACGAAGGAAAACTCGAGCGGCTCGTCGCCGAAATCAAGAGCGATGGCCGCGGCAAACCCTATGACTGCATCATCGGCGTCAGCGGCGGAGTAGACAGCTCCTACACGGCATATCTCGCGAAGCGCCACGGGCTGAGGCCGCTCGCCGTCCATTTCGACAATGGCTGGAATTCAGAGCTCGCTGTGCAGAACATTGAGCGGTTGCTGAAGATCCTGCAGATCGATCTTTACACGCATGTCGTCGATTGGGATGAATTCAAAGATTTGCAGCTCGCCTTCCTTAAGGCTTCGGTTGCAAATAGTGAAATTCCAACTGACCATGCCATCACCGCCCTAATGTTCGGAACGGCGGCCCGGCACGGCGTGAAATACGTAGTTACCGGAGGCAACCTCGCGACCGAGACCATCATGCCGAGTTCCTGGATGCACGACGCCAAGGATCTGCGCTTCATCAAGTCGATCCATCGCCGCTATGGCACGCGGCGCCTGCGCACTTTTCCCAAGATGAGCTACCGCAAGCTCGCATGGTACATATTCGGGCGCCGCATTCGTTATGTCGGCATTCTCAATTACGTCGATTATAACAAGGCCCGGGCGATGAGGACTCTCGAATCCGAGCTCGGGTGGCGTCGATACGAAGACAAGCATTTCGAGTCGATCTACACCCGTTTCTTTCAGGGCTATCTCCTTCCCAAGAAATTCAAGATGGACAAGCGGCGCGCGCACCTTTCGAGCCTCATTGTGTCTGGCCAGATGAGCCGCCAGCAGGCGCGAGCCGAGCTTGAGCGTGAGCCTTACGATCCGCGGCTAGCAGCCGAGGACGTGGCCTATATTCGACGCAAGTTTGGCCTCACGGAGGCCGAGTTCGACGCGATTATGGCGGCGCCCGTTCGGCAAACGGAGAGCTTCATGAACTCCGAGCGCATGGTCCGGGCGCTGGCGCCGGCTGTGCAATGGGCCAAAGACATTGCGACTGGGCGAGCCGCTAAGTAGCGACATTTGGCCGCTGCGCGTAAGGACGAGGCGATGGGCGGGGGGTTGAACGTCTGGGTGCTGCAGACCGGCGAGCCGCTGCCGACGGATCCTGGCGATCCCCGGCCTATGCGCGCGATGAACTTGTGCTCTAAGCTGCTCGATGCGGGCCACCGGGTCGTGCTCTGGAGCAGCCGCTTCGACCACCAGCGCAAGATTCACCGCCCGGAACCGCCTAGTGATCGCTGGGCCGCCGCGCAGCCGGCCACCGAGCTCGCCGGGCGGCTCGACGTTCGGCTCATTCCTAGTCGAGGCTATCGCAAGCACATCGGCCCGGGGCGCCTGCTCGATCATGCGGAGCTCGGCTGGAACCTCAGGCGGATGCTGCGACTCGAGCCAGAGTTGCCGGACGTCGCTTTCGTCGGGTACCCGCCGATCGAGACGGCCGCCGTCATGACTCGCTGGCTAGGTCGGCGCGGTGTGCCCGTTCTGCTCGACGTTAAGGATCAGTGGCCGACGATTTTCCTGTCGGCCTTGCCCCGCGCTGCGCGCGCCCCAGGAGCTGCGCTGCTTTGGCCGCTTTTTCGGCTCGCGAGACATGCGATGAGGGAGGCTACCGGACTTTCGGCCATGGCCGAGGGTTTTCTGGGCTGGGCCCTTGCGATGGCGGAACGCGAGCGCGAAGTGGCCGACGGCGTGTTTCCGCTGACGTCGCGCCTAGACCGCGTCGCCGAGGCTGAGCTCGCCGATGCCCGTGCTTGGTGGGGAAAGCGCGGGGTCGAGGACAATGGAATGCCGCGGTTCATGTTCGTCGGCAGTCACTCACGTGCGTTCGACTTCCAGCCACTGCGGCGCGCCGCTCGTCGCTGCCTCGACGAGGGCCTGAGCTGCCAGTTCGTTTTGTGCGGCGAGGGCGAAAGTTCGGCGGAGCTGCGACGTTCAATGCAGGGGCTCTCGAATGTTCTCTTCCCGGGCTGGGTGGATCGGCCGAGGCTCGTCGCGCTCGCTGAGCGCTCCTACGCGGCGCTTGCGCCCTACCGCGACAGCCCCGATTTCCGTTTGAGCCTCCCCAACAAAGTCCTGGACGCCCTGTCCTTGGGGCTGCCTATCCTGAGCCCGCTGCCAGGCGAGGTGCGGGCGCTCATTGAGCACGAGGGCATCGGCCTCGCCTACGGCGAAGATACGGGCCGCGACCTTCTGGACTGCATCGTCGAACTCATGCGCTATCCTTCTCTTCAGGCGGAGCTTGGTGCGGCAGCGCGGGACGCCTATGCACGGTTGTTCGCATATGAGAAGGTCTATGGCGACCTAGTCCGGCACCTCGAGCGGCTGGCCGCGAGGGGAGGGATCGAAGCGCATGCCCGGCTGGCGACGCAGGATGGATGACAAGTTACGCGAGCGGCTCCGCTACGACGCCCGCTCCGAGCTGGTGTTGCGCGAAGGAGTTCCCGGAGGGCGGCTGCGGCAGGACGGCGCCGCGGGAATCGAGCCTATTTACCGAGCACCCTATCTCTATTATGAAGGACAGGTCCGGCGCTTCGTGGAAAAGGGCGCACGCGTGCTTGAAATCGGTGCTGGATCCGGCATGCACACCGGTGTAATCGCCTCTACGGGCGCCGCGGTCGTCGCTACGGACGTATCGGTAAACTCGCTCGAGCTGCTTAGGCGCCGCTGCCTGCCAAACGTCGAGGTCGTGGCGGCCGACATGGAGTTCTTACCGTTCAGGGCGGACTCGTTCGACGTGGTTGCGTGCGCGGGGAGCTTGAGCTACGGTGGCGCCGGCCCGGTGGATGCCGAAGTGCGGCGGGTCTTGAAGCCGGGAGGCACGTTTATTTGCGTCGATTCTCTCAATGATAACGCGGTTTACAGGCTCAACCGATGGATCGGCTATCTACGCGGTTTGCGAACGTCCAGGACCTTGCGTTGCATGCCGGATGAGCGCAGGATTCGCGCCATTTCGACCTCCTTTCGCGAGTCTTCCGTGTGCTACTTCGGGGCGATCGCGATGTTGACACCCGCGCTCGCGCGCGTGCTCGGCCAGCATTCGGCCGCGCGCATCTCGGACGCCTTCGATCGCCTGATCGGCACGCGGAGGTCGGCATTCAAGTTCGTGCTCGTGGCGCGCGGACGCCGTTGACTGGGCGCACCGTTTCCCGGCTGAGACGACAATGGCGAGCAAAAAGATCCCCTTTTTCAACTACCCGGCTATCTTTCGAGAACACGAGGAGGACTATTCTCGCGCACTTCTAGACGCATGTAGACGCGGCGCGTTCATCATGCAGAATGACCTTGCCGACTTCGAGCACGGCTTGGCAGGTTACGTCGGCGTCAAGCACGCGATCGGCGTGGCCGATGGCACGATGGGCCTGTTGCTCTCGCTCAGCGCGGCCGGCCTGGAACCGGGGAGCGAAGTCATCGTCCCGTCGCACACCTTCGTGGCTTCCGCCGCAGCCGTCCGGCATGCCGGCGGTGTTCCGGTGCTGGTCGATTGCGGGCCCGACCACCTCATCGATCCGAGCTCGGTCGCCGACGCGGTCACCGATCGCACACGCGTTATCATGCCTGTGCAGCTTAACGGTCGCACGGCGGATATGGACGCGCTGATGGCGATAGCGGACCGGCACCGCCTGCTGATCGTCGAGGACGCGTGCCAGGCGCTCGGGGCCGAGTACCGCGGGCGCCGCGCGGGTACCTTCGGCGTCGCCTCGGCCCTGAGCTTCTACCCCTCCAAGACTCTCGGCTGCTTCGGTGACGGCGGGGCCGTGCTGACGGACGACGACACAGTCGCGGAAAAGGTGCGCCTGCTCCGCGATCACGGCCGCGATGATCGGGGGCAGATCCGTTGCTGGGGCTATAACGCCCGGCTCGACAACCTGCAGGCCGCCGTGCTGAACGTGAAGCTCGCGCGGTACCGGGAGGCGGTCGCCAGGCGGAGGCGCATCGCGGAGATCTATACGGAGGAACTCGGGGGACTAGAGGCGCTGCTGCTGCCGCCCGCGCCCGGCGCGGAGGCGGAGCGCTTCGATGTCTTCCAAAACTACGAGATCGAGGCCGAGAGCCGCGATGCACTCAGAGAATATCTCGGCGAGCGCGGCGTCGGCACAATATTGCAGTGGGGAGGCAAGGCGATCCACCAGTTCGAAGGGCTCGGATTCGAGCTCACTCTGCCGTATACCGACAGAATGGTCGACCGCTTCATGCTGCTGCCGATGAACACGTCTCTCTCCGACGACGATGTGCGATATATTTGTG
The DNA here is from genome assembly GCA_963702105.1 of uncultured Gammaproteobacteria bacterium. Taxonomy (GTDB): domain Bacteria; phylum Pseudomonadota; class Gammaproteobacteria; order Steroidobacterales; family Rariloculaceae; genus ZC4RG20. Next base: position 3,957,729 of record OY969712.1, on the reverse strand, counting down.
CACAAATTCGCGCCTTTTACGGAGCGTGAGGATTGCATCATGGCGGCAAAACCGGAAAGAACGTGAGCAAACAAGCGCCGACGCCCGTTGCGGCAGGCCTGCGCACGGATGCAGAAAGCCGCGAGGCGGCCCTCAACAAGGCCTGCTTCGAACGTAATCCGTCGAGCTGGGAGACGAAGCTCGAGAATTTCCCCAAATATGTGCGCCGCCAGAACTTGACGCGTTTTTTGGCTTTATACGAGCTGTTCAAGCTCGTGCTGCCCGTGAAGGGTTCCATCGTGGAGTGCGGCGTGCATCACGGCTTCGGCATCATGACCTGGGCCAAGCTCTCGGCGCTTCTCGAGCCTGTTAATCTCATGCGAAGGATTTACGGCTTCGACACCTTCAGCGGCTTTCCAAACATCGGGGAGCAGGACCGCTCCGCTTATAGCCGCCACGTTCGCGAGGGAGACCTCTATGCGGACTCTTACGCGGAAATCATGGAGCTCGCGGAGATACACGACAGCACGCGGTTTCTCGGTCATGTTCCCAAGGTCGAGCTCGTCAAGGGTGACGCGCGGGAATCTATCCCCCGCTTCGTGGCGGAGAACCCGCACGTGCTTGTGAGCCTGTTGTTTCTCGATTTCGATCTATACGAACCCACTAAGACTGCCCTCGAGACGTTTCTGCCGCGGATGCCGAAGGGCGCCGTCGTCGCTTTCGACGAGTTGGACAATCCGCTCTGGCCGGGGGAGACGGCGGCCGCGCTCGAGGTCATCGGGTCGTTCAATCTTCGGATCCGCCGGTTTCCCTTCGATCCGTACATCGGTTTCGCCGAGATAGAGTGATGCGCGGACTGCCTGGATGAGCCACTCTGCCGACGATTGCCGGGCGCCCGCTTCCTCGCAGGAACTCGCGTGGCGCATTCGGGGTCACGCGCTCAGGATGACGAGCGAGGGAGGGGGCTCGCACATCGGCTCAGTGTTCTCGATGGCCGACATCGTTGCCGTGCTGTACGCAGCAGTGCTGCGCGTCGATCCTGTGCGGCCCAAATGGCCCGATCGCGACCGTTTCGTCCTGAGTAAGGGTCATGCCGGCGCTGGGGTCTACGCGGCCTTGGCGGAGTCCGGGTTCTTTCCGCTGGAGGAGCTTTCCGGCCACTATGCGAACGGCTCCCGTTTCAGTGGTCACGTCTCACACAAGGGCATCCCTGGGGTCGAGGTTTCCACGGGTTCTCTCGGACACGGCCTCGGCATCGGTTGCGGGATGGCCTATGCGGCCCATCTTCGCAGAGCTGAGCACGGCGTTTACGTATTGCTCAGCGACGGCGAGTGCGACGAAGGCTCGAACTGGGAAGCCGCGCTGTTCGCAGGTCATCATCGGCTCGGGCGCCTCACGGCAGTCATCGACTACAACAAGATTCAAAGCCTCAAGGGCACGGAAGATACGCTGGGACTCGAGCCGTTCGCGGACAAGTGGCGCAGCTTCCGCTGGCGCGTGCAGGAGGTTGACGGGCACGACCACCTTGCGCTGAAGAGGACGCTTTCCCCGCGTTCGCGCTCGGATGAGGCGCCTCTTTGCCTCATCGCGCACACTGTCAAAGGCAAGGGCGTGTCGTTCATGGAGCACAGCGTGCTCTGGCACTATCGCATCCCAGCGGGCGAGGAATTCGAGGCCGCCATGCGCGAGCTCGGTCCGCGCCCATGAGAAATGCCTTCATCGCCAGGCTCACGGAGCTGGCCGCGCGCGAACCGCGCATTTTTCTTATTACGGCTGACCTGGGATTCGCCGTGCTCGACGAGTTCGAGCGGCGGTTCCCGGAGCAGTTCCTCAACATAGGCGTCGCCGAGCAGAACATGGCCGCGGTAGCGACGGGCATGGCGCTAGAGGGCTACAAGGTCTTCACCTATTCGATCGGGAATTTTCCGACTCTGCGTTGCCTCGAGCAGCTGCGCAACGACGCCTTTTATCACGGTGCCAATGTCAATGTCGTCAGCATCGGCGGTGGGTTCAGCTACGGGCCCTTGGGCATGTCCCATCATGCCACAGAGGATCTCGGCATTATGCGAGCGTTGCCGGGCGTACGCGTCTGCGTGCCCGGGAGCCGGTTCGAGACCGGCTGCGCGGTCGAGGCGCTCGCCGCGCTCGAGGGTCCGAGCTATCTGCGGCTCGAGCGCGCGGCGGGTGGCTTCGAAGACGAGGCGGCCGGACCGTTCGAGCTCGGCCGCGCCCGAGTGCTCCGAGAGGGGCAAGATCTCACGCTCGTGGCCTGCGGGGGCGTGGTGGCCGAAGCGGCGGCCGCGGCCGAAGCGCTCGCGGTCGAGGGTATCGAATGCCGAGTGCTCAGCATGCATTCCCTGAAGCCGCTCGACGCCGAGGCTCTCGAGCTTGCAGCGGAGCAGACGGGCGGGATACTGACCATCGAGGAAAACAACGTCCTCGGCGGCCTCGGGGGCGCCGTCGCGGAGCATTGCCTCGAGCAGGGCCGGCGCCCGCGGCGCTTCAAGCGGCTCGGCATTCCGGACGTATACATGAGCGTCGTGGGAGACCAGTCCTACTTGCGGGCTCAGGTGGGCATCGATCGGCGTGGAATCTTCGAAGCGGCGCGCCGGCTGCTCGGACTCACACAATGAAACGCGCATTCGACTTGGCCGTAGCCTTCTTGCTGCTTTTGCTGCTCGCGCCTCTGCTCGCCGCGATCGCCATCGCGATCTGGGCCTACGACGGATGTTCGCCGTTCTATCGCGCCCGCAGGGTTGGCAAGGATGGGGCGGGTTTCGTAATGCTGAAGTTCCGCTCCATGCGCGTGGATGCCGACAAGTCGGGTGTGAGCTCCACGGCGGCCAACGATCCTCGCATCACACCCGTCGGGGCGTTCGTGCGCCGCTTCAAGCTCGACGAGCTGACCCAGTTGTACAACGTGCTCGTCGGCGACATGTCGCTCGTCGGCCCGCGCCCGAACGTCGAGGCCGGCACGGCCGTCTACACGGCGGCCGAACGGTGTTTGCTCAGCGTCCGGCCCGGCATCACGGACTTCGCGTCGATCGTGTTCGCGGACGAAGGGGAAATCCTTCGCGATCAGGCCGATCCCGATGCCGCCTACGACGGCTTAATCCGCCCTTGGAAGAGCCGCCTCGGCCTGCTTTACGTCGATCATGCCGGCTTCGCGCTCGATTTGCGGATTCTCGCGTTGACCGCCCTGGCGCTCATCTCGCGGCGCAGCGCGCTCGAGGGCGTCGCCGCCACGGTCGCCGCGCTCGGCGCGCCGCCCAACCTTGTCGCTGTCTGTCTCCGGCAGGCCCGGCTTGTGCCGTCGGCGCCTCCAGGGGCGGAGGCCGCGCCTGTGCCGCTTCTCGAGAAGTCCTCGTAGCGCCGCGCATTTCGTCCCGGCGCTGGCAGGTGGCGCGCCGCCGCGCAGCCTCATTATCCCGATGTCCTACGTATCAGCCGGCGATCACCGTCTCGTAGAGCATTCTCGACGCCGCATCTACTAGGTTGTTGTTGTGCCAAAGGAGAGTAAACGTGCCGCGAACGCGGCGGCATGCATCCTTGAGCGCGAGCAAGGTGTCCGCCGCGGCCGGAGTTACACCGAGCCCGAGGTAGCGGTCGGCAAGGACCGAGGCCTCCATCGCGACAAGCGGCCGAACTACGAGCGCGAGCCGAACGCACTTCTCGGGATCGAAGGCCGGATAGTCGAAGCAGGTGCCGCAGCGAAAGCCCGGCGCATCCGCGTAGGTAAGCGTGGTGTCGTAGCCAAGCCCCGCGCGGTCCCACGCGTGCCAGGTGGCGGGCGCGCGCCACCGCAGGTAATGCATGCGCCCGCCCCACTGGTCTTGGCGCACGGCTTCCCGCTCACAGACCGCGAAGAGCCGCCTTGCTTCCAGCGCGATTTGTTCCGGCTCGCCGAAGCTGCCGTAGCTCGGATGCAGTCCGATCTCGTGTCCGCGCGCATTGATGCGTCGGATCAGGGCCCGTATACGCGGGTCGGTGACTCGGTAAGCCGGATCGAAACGCGGATGAGTACGCGCGCAGACGAAGTAGAACGCGCTCATGAGCCCGTGCCGCTCGGAGACATCCATCAGCCAGTCGAAGCTGTTGTAGCGATCGGCCTCGGGCAGCCGCCGCCGGCTGCGGACCCACAGGCTCACGTGCCGCGCGGCCGCTGCTGGACTTCGGCGCTTGAAAAGATTGCCGGCCACGCTCCGGGCGACCTGGCTCGGCGAATCGAACGCACATTCGCTCGGCCTATCGACGTCGTGCGAGGGCAACACGCGGAACGCCTGCGGCGCGAGCTTCATGCGCGGCCAGAGCTTGGCAGCTATCTCGCGGAGCAGCGCAAACCACTCGTCGACGACAGGCCGCCCCAGGTAGCCATGGGCGTAGGCGTGGGACGCCGCGGCCGGAAACCGCCCGTGCTCGTCGCGCTCCTCGCGGCCGATTTCCTCGGCTCTGCTCAGCATCCAGTAGGCAAGACCCAGGGCATCGTAGTGCACGCGATAGTCGCCCGCTGCGGCTTCCAGGACTCGGCTGGGCAGGGCGGCGACGCCCGGGGCAGGAAGCGGATCCTTGAACGGGGCTGGCGAGCCTTCGGCCTTCGCGTCGAACCAACAGTGCTCAACCACGGCCTTGCCCAATTCCCAACGCCAAGCCGGCAATTCGATGGCTTTCCCGTCGGCGGCGAGCCGATATGTCGGTTCGGGTCCGGGCGCGAATTCGAGCCTCAACTCCGCCGAGACGCGATCGGCGACGAGCGCAGAGAGCCAGGCAAGCAACTCCGGCTCGAGCGCCAGCTCTTGGGTCGGGACCGGGGGAGGCTCGGGCACGACGCTTATTGGCCGTAGTAGTCGCGCGTATCGAACCGGGTGCCGGGAAGATCGTAGCCGAACTGCACGCTCAAGCGCGGGCCGCCGTCGTGCACAGTCTCGACGCGATGAAGCGAACTCACGGCTTCGAAGATCAGTAGGTCGCCGGCGTGGGGTTGAATCACGATACGACGCTTGCTGCGACCCAGATGCCGCGGAGACTTGGTGAATCGGTCCAGCAGGGCCTGCACCTGGCGCAGGACGGGGAGATAGCGGCCCGGGAGCACATGCCGCACGCGCGGGTACAGGATCATCGACCCGCCGGTGTAGCCCTCGTTCAGGTAAAGGACGGCAGTCATGCGGTGGCGGTCGAAGTGGGCCGTGAACCGCCCGCCTTTCGGGGTAACGTTGACGCTCAAGCCTACGCGCCGATCAGTCAGCGCCTCCACCGGCCACCTCGAGACGCTGTTCACGGCCTGCAGCACCTCTCGATCGTAAAGTCTGGCAAGCTCCGATAGCTCGGTATCTACCTCACTTCCATTGAAGGTGGAAAATTTCGAGGCCGGTTTCTGCACGTCGATGACCGTGTGCTCGGTACAGTACCGCCGGACGGCATCGGCAAGCCGCCTGGCCCGGCCGGCGTCCAGATAGCCCCGCACCAGCAGATAGCCGTTGCGCCGAAACTCGTCGCGGTTCTCGATGATGAGGGGCGGGAGCCAATCCGAAATCGCGTGCATGAGTACGCTCCGCTCTAAGGCTCGAGGTCCGCCCCCGTCGGCGAACCGAGGCTCAGCCTGTACGAGACGGCAATGTCTAGACTGTAGAACGCGATGTTGATGGCGGCGAGTAGATAAAGGTACGGCTTGATTGGTAGATCGTAGGCGAACGTAAGGCCCGCAGCAACGACATTGGCGCAGAAGCGCGAGAAGTGCCACCAGAAGATGTAGCGGTTCGCACCGACTATGAGGGCAGACTTATCGACGGCGCCGAACACGAACGCGAAGAAGAACTGCGGCGTCAGAATGCGCGCGTACTCGCCGGCGACCCGCCACGGCCCGCCGAACACGATCTCGAATACCGCCGGGGCGAGCGCCGCAAAGATGGCGAATGGAACCAGGCCTAGGCCGGCGATATGCCAGAAAGTCTTGAGCCAGAGCGACCGGAACTCGCCCTGGCGATGGTAAAGCTCTGTGGCCCTTTGGCGGAGCACGTCTCCGATTGCGGTAGAGATTAGGCTCGTGGGCAGCCCCATGAGCCTCGACGCCAACGAGAAGTAGCCCGTTGGTGTGCTGCCGAAGACGGCCGTGATGAAGAAGACCGGAATGCTGCCATTACCCGCGCCGATTAGGTGCGAAGGCATGAGAAACGTCGGGTGAGCGCGGTAAGTCTTCGCAACGCCGCGCATCGTGGCGCCGGTCCTGTGGCGCGGTCGAGAGAGGAATCCGCGAGCAATCAAAGCGGTCGTGAGGCCCTGCCCCAGGATTGAGCCGAGGATGAGTCCGCCCGTGCCGAAGCCCGCGAGGCCCATGGCCACGTTCGAGGACGCCGTCGTGGCGCTCTGAATCACGCGATTGCGGGCCATTTCCCGGTACTGTCTCTGCCGATTCAGCCAATAGTTGAACGCCTGATACATGCCCACAAGTAGAACGGACACCGGTACGAGGTACAGCCAGGGTTCGATACCCGGCACACCGAGGAGCGCGGCGATGCGTCCGCTCGTCAGCGCCACGATACCGAGCAGCACGAGGCTGACGGCGAGGGCCACGCATACCGAAAGCCGTACGAGTTGGGCGGCGTCCTCCTCCGCCCGAGGCCGCATGATTGCGAGCTCGTAGCGGCCGGCTGCGGCGACGGAGATCAGCGAGACGACCGTCGTGTATAGTGCGAGATGGCCGAAGTCTTCGGGCGAGTACAGGCGCGTGAGAATCGGGCTCACGCCGACGGGGATTGCTTGAGCGAGCGTCGTGCCGGCCATTAGCGTGACCGCGTTTCGCGCGAATCCGCCTCTCGGCAGCAGGCGCACGAAGCGTTCCATCGCAATCACGTGATACTCCGTTCTACCCTTGACCGGCGCCGCGGCGCAGCGCCCCCGGCGTCTTAACGATGCCGGGCTTCAGAAGGCCGCGCAGCGCGCGAGGCGTGAGATTGTAAGCCAATGCGCGCGCGCAGCCCGGGTAGACCCTGAGCGACGGCCAGTCGAGGAGCAGGCGCAATTGAGCCGGGGCGTACCAATCGTCGCGCGCGAACAGCCTATGCACAAACGTAACACGTCGCCGGCCAATTTTCTTTGGCTTCCACCCGAAGAGCAGACGCAGGAACGCGGGCTCTAGGGCGAACGAGAACTCGCAAGATGCCCAAAATTTGGCATTGATCTCCATGAAGACGTAGTCCTCGCGGCGTGGGCAGTACTTGAACTCGGCGAGACCCCAACCGGAGTAGGCCAGCCGTGCCACCAGACGCGCCGTGTGCTCGACGAGGCGCCCATCCTCGAAGGCCTCGATAACTACGGCCGAGCCGCCGGAGCGTGGGAGGCTTTCGCGCTCGAAGTGCACGGCGATTGCACGCAGCACGCCGCCGTCGGCGAGAAATCCGACGCCGTACGTACCCGGGCTCGCAATGTACTCCTGGAACAGCAACTCCTCCTCCTCCTCCTCCTCCGCCGGAGGCAACGCGCCCGGGTCCTCAGCAATGCCGCGAACGCGCGCAAAGGTGTCGTGGCGTGGCTTGTAAAACACAGGGTATTCGCTCACGTCCTCTCGGCAGCGCCACGTGTGCGGCACCGGCACGCCGGCGCCTGCGGCCTGTTCCAGCATCCACGGCTTATCCGCCGCCCGGGCCGACTCGCGAGTTAAAGTGATTTCGCCGAGCGTCACGTCGCCGGACTCGAGGAGACGCATCGTTGACCGGCTCCCGGTCGGTATGCACCGGGCGGCCCCGGTCGCCGCCGCCGACTCCATCTCCATGCCGAGCGTTCCAAGTGCATCGTACAGGCGCGAAGGCCAGCGGCCGGGCGCAAGCTGCACCTCGTCCGGCAGGTAAAGCCCGCTTACGCGCGCCACCGGCTCATACCGCCTGATCAAGGAGGCGAGAGCGTAGGATTGGTCCAGCAACGGAGAAAGAACCGCGTAATCCACGGATCACTCCAGCTCGACAATGCAGGCAATGCGCTCGGCGTCGTGCCAGGCCTGCCTGCCATAAAGCCAGGGCACGCAGTTCGGCGCGAGCGGGCGAAGCGGATTCGGGAAGCTCTTGAGCCGCGGCTGATAGAGGCAATCCCAGAAACCGCCGAAAGGCTGCATTGACAAGGATCGGTAACGGATGTCGGCGGTCTCTACGAGTCGACGAAGGCTGCGGCGGTCGAAGAAGCGGATGTCGTAAAGCTTGTCGTCGATGGCCTTGCGGGCAAAAGCCGCTACGAGCTTCGGATTCTCCCCGTTGTGCACGAGCGAGACCAAGTATTTGCGCGTCACTCGCGCCTGCTCGCGAATCAGTCTGTGGAGGTTTTCGTCTTCAGGTACGTAAATCCAAAATCCGTTCGAGAATGACAGGTCGACACTCTTGTCTCGGAGCGACATGGCAAAGGCGTCTTCTCGACGGAGTTCGAGACCGGCTAGCGAGAAGCGGCAGGCGAGGTAGTTCAAAGTGTGTGTGTCAAAATCCGTAGCCGTCGCGCGTACTCCCCTACGGGCCAGGTAAAGGCTGTCACGACAGGACCCGCCGGCTATTTCAAGCGTCGAGAGACGCGACGAGAACTTGGCGAGCAGCCAATAGCCGACGCGGGGCGGAGCAGCGAGATAGCGCTCGAGATGGTGATGCCAGGCTTCTGCCCAAAACGCTTCCTGCTGCGGTCCGGCGTGCGCCGTGCAAGTTTCCGGGTCGGAGGCTTCCCGCGTCATGGCTGTTCGCATCCCACTCAGAGATCCGGCGCCTGTTTTATCACACCTGCCCGTGCCGCGGGGCCGCGCGCCCGAGGGAGAAGGCGATTACTGCTGCGTGGAGCTGCCTGTTTCCGAATGGCGACACCAAGGCCCGATCTTTCCGTTGTACTATTGACGGGAGATATCGGATTATTGAGCGCGTTTTGCCGGCGAGGTTGGGGCGATGACCAAGCACTCCGAGCCCGAGTCGGGACTGGGAACCTGGAGCGCGAGGTTTGTAACCCTTCCTCGGAGCACGAAGCGCAAGATCATGGCGCTTTGCGACTTCGCGGCCCTGCCTGTCAGCGTCTATTTCGCCACCGTCCTCGTAGCGGCGCATGCCGAGCGGTTCCGGCTCGCCGTATGGCTTATTCCCCTAGCCGTCGGTCTCGGGAGCCTGAAGCTCACCGGTTTCTACCGCTCGATAGTGCGATTCATGGGCGTCGAGATCATGTTTGCGGCGGCAAAGCCCGTGACCATCACATCCATCGCTTTCGGGACCGTGTTGGCCTTTCTAGAGCCGAAGACCACCGCGCTGCGGGCTGCCGCTGCCTTCTGGCTCGTCACCATGGTCTACGTTACCGGAAGCCGCCTCACGGTCCGTTTGCTGCTCCGCTCGAAAGGGCTACGCGGGGATCGCGTCGTGATTTACGGTGCTGGGGATGCTGGGGCGCGTCTCGCCTCGAGCGTAGCGGGGCGGGGCGACTTCACGGTGGTGGGCTTCATTGACGACGCCGTTAATCTTCACGGCGCAGTCATCAACGGTCTCGAAGTACATTCTCCGAACGCGCTGCCCTCTCTGGTGGAGGAGTTCGGGGTCTCGCGGGTGCTTCTGGCGTTGCCCTCCGTGAGCCGTCGCAGGCGCCAGGAGATTATCAGCCGGCTGGAGGAACTGCCGGTGCATGTGCAGACGATGCCGGACGTAAGCGATTTGATCTCGGGCAATGCCCGAGTGGACGACATCCGCGAGGTGGACATTGCGGATCTGCTCGGTCGGGATACGGTACCGCCGATTCCTCATTTGCTCGGGGCCTGCGTGACGGGCAAGTCGGTAGTGGTAACGGGGGCTGGCGGCTCCATTGGCTCGGAGCTCTGCCGTCAGATCGTACATCTGGATCCGAGGAAGTTGATTTTATTCGATGTCTCCGAGCCCGCGCTTTACACGATCCATCAGGCGATTCAGGAGGCTGTGCGACGCAAGGAGCGGGACATCGAGGTCGTGCCGCTGATTGGTTCGGTGGACAACGGGAGCCGGCTGCGCGAAGCGCTATTGGCGTACGAGGCGGATACGGTTTACCACGCGGCGGCGTACAAGCACGTGCCGCTGGTCGAACACAACATGATCGAGGGGATCGAGAACAATGTGTTCGGAACGCTGCACGCGGCGGAGGCGGCGATCGAGGCTGGGGTGAAGTCGTTTGTCCTCGTCTCGACGGATAAGGCGGTGTTGCCCACGAACGTGATGGGAGCGACGAAGCGGCTGGCTGAGCTGGTGCTCCAGGGGCTGAACGAGCGGGGGACGGGGACGACGTTCTCGATGGTCCGTTTCGGCAATGTGCTGGCGTCGTCGGGGTCGGTCGTGCCGCTGTTCCATGAGCAGATCCGCAAAGGCGGTCCGGTGACGGTGACGCACCCGGAGATCTACCGCTACTTCATGACGATCCCGGAGGCGGCGGCGCTGGTGATCCAGGCTGGGTCGATGGCGAAGGGCGGGGACGTGTTCGTGCTGGACATGGGGGAGCCGGTGCGGATTCGAGATTTGGCCGAGACGATGATTCACCTGACGGGTATGACGGTGAAGGATAAGGACAACCCGGAGGGAGACATTGAGATCCGTTACACGGGGCTGCGTCCGGGAGAGAAGCTGTACGAGGAGCTGCTGATCGGCAACAACGTGATGGGGACGGACCATCCGAGCATCATGCGCGCGGAGGAGGTATTCATCAGGTGGACGGAGCTGAAGGGAGTCCTCGACCAATTGCGCCATGCCTGCTACCACTTCGATTGCGAGACGGCCCGCAAGATCCTATTGCAGACGGTGAACGGGTATACGCCGACCGGTGACCTCGAGGATCTCGTCTGGCGACAACGAAGCGCACTCGCGGCCCCTGATCCCCCCGGCGGCGCAAAGGGAGCAAGTGTCACTTCGATAGAGGCCAGGCGCTCGGCTCCCACCATCGATCGGCCTCATTAGCCTTAGTCCCTCATCAATCTGCACAGAGTGTAGGTGATCCCCGAGTAACTGCGGCGGCACTGCTGCACTCGCCGGCGGGCGGTAGAAGGCAATCAATTCGTGACCGCCTTCACTTGCATTCTGAAAGGAAGTAGAGAAAAATCGCGCAGTACGTTCAATTGTCTGCTGTTTCATCGCGTCGTAACCGTACGATTGGTTCGGTGTTCGGCCAAAGTGGGGTGGCCGGCCGGTGCGGGCTCTCGATGTGGTCGCCGTCATCGATCCCAGCGGCTCGACTCTCGCACGCAGGACACCGGTGGGTACGCCGGAGGGCAGTACCTGTCCGATTGTCCGGGAGCGCCCGCCATCTTCGTGGGGGAAATGAACAAGAACGTTAGACCCGAGACGCTGCGCCAGCGTTGCGTGCGCCGAATTGAGGCGCTTCCACGTCGCTCAAAGTGCAGCATCATGTTGCTGGCAGATACGGTCGCGATGCTGGTGGCCGCTCTAGTGACCATCTTGCTCGTATCACCCGGACTCCGGGGGCTGCCCTGGTGGATGCCGCTGCTTCCTCTGGCGGCCGGGCTCGTTTCCCTCAAGCTGGGCGGCTTCTATCGCTCGATAGTGCGCTTCATGGGGGTCGAGATCATGCTCAGTGCTGCCCGACCGGCGACCCTTGGAGCCATTGCGCTCGGCGCGCCTCTCGCGTGGCTCGACGGTTGGTCTGAAGCTGGGCGTGCCGGGGCGGTGTTCTGGCTTTTGACTTTGGTATACGTCACCGGTAGCCGGCTGCTCGTGAGAATTCTGCTCCGGAAGAAGGGAATCAATGGCGAGCGCGTCGTGATTTACGGTGCTGGGGATGCTGGGGCGCGTCTCGCCTCGAGCGTAGCGGGGCGGGGCGACTTCACGGTGGTGGGCTTCATTGACGACGCCGTTAATCTTCACGGCGCAGTCATCAACGGTCTCGAAGTACATTCTCCGAACGCGCTGCCCTCTCTGGTGGAGGAGTTCGGGGTCTCGCGGGTGCTTCTGGCGTTGCCCTCCGTGAGCCGTCGCAGGCGCCAGGAGATTATCAGCCGGCTGGAGGAACTGCCGGTGCATGTGCAGACGATGCCGGACGTAAGCGATTTGATCTCGGGCAATGCCCGAGTGGACGACATCCGCGAGGTGGACATTGCGGATCTGCTCGGTCGGGATACGGTACCGCCGATTCCTCATTTGCTCGGGGCCTGCGTGACGGGCAAGTCGGTAGTGGTAACGGGGGCTGGCGGCTCCATTGGCTCGGAGCTCTGCCGTCAGATCGTACATCTGGATCCGAGGAAGTTGATTTTATTCGATGTCTCCGAGCCCGCGCTTTACACGATCCATCAGGCGATTCAGGAGGCTGTGCGACGCAAGGAGCGGGACATCGAGGTCGTGCCGCTGATTGGTTCGGTGGACAACGGGAGCCGGCTGCGCGAAGCGCTATTGGCGTACGAGGCGGATACGGTTTACCACGCGGCGGCGTACAAGCACGTGCCGCTGGTCGAACACAACATGATCGAGGGGATCGAGAACAATGTGTTCGGAACGCTGCACGCGGCGGAGGCGGCGATCGAGGCTGGGGTGAAGTCGTTTGTCCTCGTCTCGACGGATAAGGCGGTGTTGCCCACGAACGTGATGGGAGCGACGAAGCGGCTGGCTGAGCTGGTGCTCCAGGGGCTGAACGAGCGGGGGACGGGGACGACGTTCTCGATGGTCCGTTTCGGCAATGTGCTGGCGTCGTCGGGGTCGGTCGTGCCGCTGTTCCATGAGCAGATCCGCAAAGGCGGTCCGGTGACGGTGACGCACCCGGAGATCTACCGCTACTTCATGACGATCCCGGAGGCGGCGGCGCTGGTGATCCAGGCTGGGTCGATGGCGAAGGGCGGGGACGTGTTCGTGCTGGACATGGGGGAGCCGGTGCGGATTCGAGATTTGGCCGAGACGATGATTCACCTGACGGGTATGACGGTGAAGGATAAGGACAACCCGGAGGGAGACATTGAGATCCGTTACACGGGGCTGCGTCCGGGAGAGAAGCTGTACGAGGAGCTGCTGATCGGCAACAACGTGATGGGGACGGACCATCCGAGCATCATGCGCGCGGAGGAGGTATTCATCAGGTGGACGGAGCTGAAGGGAGTCCTCGACCAATTGCGCCATGCCTGCTACCACTTCGATTGCGAGACGGCCCGCAAGATCCTATTGCAGACGGTGAACGGCTACGCACCGACCGGGGAACTCGAGGATCTGGTCTGGAAGAGGCGTCCGGGACCGCCGAGGTCGCAGAAGGTGGCCTCGGCGAGCGTAACCTTGCTCGACTCCAGACGAGCAGCATTTCCGCCTGCCGAAACTCCTGGTTAGCCCGGTGAGGGCGGCGCTATGTCGCCGCACACTGGACCTCTCGAGCGGTGCCGGCCAGCTTGTGCGCGCGCAGGCGCGCGGTCTGCGGATTGCCGGCCTCAATGTGGAGGTATTGTGCCGGCGCGGCCGGTTCAAATACCTCCTGAGCACGGGGTCGCTTCCGAAGCGCGCCTCGGCCGCGGCTATGGAACTCTTGGGCGCGTCGGCTCGATGCGTGACCGTCGACCACGGCATGTACGTGACATCGGCCGACATCGTGTTCGTACACAATCTTCTTAGAGACGCGGCGCATTACCTTCGATACAAGGACTGGACCGCGCAAGTTTCCGCCGAAGAGCGCTATTTCACGGGCCTGAACCAAGGTGCCCTCATCATCGCCAACTCCGACCTCGTCCGCAACGCCCTCATCCGCGAATACTCCCTCGCGCCCAGCCGGATCCGAGTCCTACACCCCGGCTTCCGATCGACCCGCTTCAATCGAACCACGGCGCAATCCCTGCGCCTCCATGCCCGCCGTAGCCTCCGCCTCCCGGACTCGACCCCCCTTGTCGGCTTCGTCACCTCCGGCGACTTCCAGAAGCGCGGCCTCGACATCTTCCTCGAATCGGCCGACCGCATCGCCGTCGCCGTCCCGGCCGCCCGCTTCCTCGTCGTGGGCTCGAAGCGCCTACCGCCCCGGGCAGCCAGTCACCCACTCGTCCGCACCGGCCGCGTCCTCTACCGCCCCAAATCCATGCGCCCGGACCCCTGGTTCGCCGCCCTCGACGTCTTCCTCTACCCGGCCCGTTACGAAGAATTCGGCCTCGTGGTAAGCGAAGCCCTCGCGATGGGCCTACCGGTCCTGGCCTCACGCCGCGTCGGCGCCACCGAGTGCTTCCCCCCGGCCTATGTCCCCTGGATCCTCGACGCCCCCGACGCCGCGCGCTTCGCCGAGCTCACCCTGGCGCTGCTCGAGGCCCCCGCGCAGCGCGCGCAGCTCGGAGCCGCCGGGGCCGAGGCCGTCGCCGCCTTCGACGACCAGCGCTACGTGCGTGAAACCGTCGCTCTGATCCTCGAGCGCGCACGGGCGAAGGCCGAAGCCGCGCCGGCCGCGCACTAGAAAGGCGGCTTGCGAACCCTGACCCGAGGCGAAGAAGAGGCGTTTGCGGCTGCCGACTCGCTGCTGTAACCGTGCTCACCGGGATCCCGAAAGAACAAGAAGCGCGAGTGCTGCAGGTCGGCGATCGAAACCCCCGGCACGCCGTGGCGGGCGTAGAGGGGCAGCCTAATCTCCCGGTCGTAGCGCAGCGTCGTGTCGCTGACTTCGATGACGAGCAGTGTGTCGCGTCCCGTGGGCTGCGCCGAACGATAGAAGTCCGCGTGGGGCTTGAGCAGCACGAAGTCCGGCTGCGGTTCCGTAATGCAGCTGAGGCGTACCGCGCCTTGGGTCCGGACAATGGCGCGCTCGTCGACCGTGGCGACGAGAAGCCGAGTAAGCTGATCGACGACGCTTCCGTGCAGGCTGTAGATCGGCGCCATCTCGACAATGTCCCCTTCGATGAGCTCGACGCGCGCATCCGGCGCGAGCAGGCCGACCTCCGCCATCCGGTGATAGTCCTCTACCGTAATGCGGTGCCGCCGCGGCCAGCTTTCCATCAGAGGTTCCATCGTCTCCCCGGCTTACTCAGTCTACGCCGCTTCGAACGTGCCGGCTGCGCCGTGGCTGCGATGCTTTCCGTTATCGGAGGGCATCGGCCCATTGCCCGTCGGGAAAACGGCGGGAACGCTCAGAAGGAATCGACGAGGGCCTGTCCGAGGGCGCCGGCAGGCCGGCGCAATTTGCGTCAACGCCCGCGCACGATTCGCCAGGCCCCGGCCACATACCACGCCAACGTCCAGATGATGAGCGCACGCTCCGTGAGCCCCTGCACATTGCTTCGGCCCGGGTCCGGGTCGAGCGACCACAGCGTCGCGGCCACGAGCCCGAACGTGCCCGCGCTCGCCGTGTACGAATACGCGCGCCAGTAGCGCCACGGCGCGCGCCGGCCGAGCGCGTGGCCCGCGACGGAGAAGGCGAGGACGGGCCAGGCGAGCGCGAGGAAGGCGCCCATTACGTGGATGGCGTTGGTCGCGGGCGCCTCGGTGAAGACGGAGGCGAGCGCATAACCGAGCGCGGGCACCTCGAGCAGCGCCGCGCAGAGCCAGAGGCGCCAGGGCGCGAGGAGCGGGCGCGCAAAGCGGAAGAAGGCGAGGACCCAAGCGGTGAGCAGCACGGCGTTCGCGAGGCCCGCTCCGTTGACGAGCCAGGCGTGCGGGCCTATGCCCAAATCGCTGACGACCTGCCTGATGGCGGAGTAGCCCGGGCGCAGGCGGCCCGCGACCGTGAACGCCGTGACGAGTGCCACGGGGCCGACGATGCCGCCGAGAGCGAGCAAAGGGGTCAGAGCCCTTTTCCGCAGGCACCTACACCTCGATCGGCAGCCTGCGCAGGCGCTTGCCCGTCGCCCGATACAACGCGTTCGTGACGGCCGGCGCGATGGCCGGCGTCCCGACCTCGCCCATGCCGCCCGGCGCCTCGTCGCTCGGCACGATGTGCACCTCGATGACGGGCATCTCGTTCATGCGCAGCGGCTCGTACGTGTCGAAGTTCGACTGCTGAGTGCGGCCGTGCTCGATCGTGATCTCCCCGCGCAGCGCCGCGCTGAGCCCATAGACGATCGCGCCGCGCATCTGCTGCTCGACGCCGTGCGGGTTCACGGCCCGGCCGCAGTCCACGGCCGAGACGACGCGGTGCACGCGCGGCTTGCCGTTCTCGAGGGAGACCTCGGCGACCTGCGCGTTGTAGCTGCCGAAGCAGTTCACGACGGCGCAGCCGTGGAACCGCCCCGCCGGCAGCGGCTTGCCCCAGCCGGCCTGCTCGGCCGCGAGGTTCAGCACACCGAGCAGGCGCGGCTCCTTGGCCAGCAGCTTGCGGCGGAACTCGACGGGGTCCTGGCCTGCTGCCTCGGCGAGCTCGTCCATGAAGCTCTCCGCGAAGAACGTGTTCTGCGAGTGACCGACCGAGCGCCAGTAGTTCGTCGGTATGCCGATGCCGGGCTCGTGGTACTCGAAATAGAGGTTCGGGATGTCGTAGTGCAGGTCCGCGAGCCCCGCGACCGCCTCGCGGTCCACGCCGTTGCGCAGCCCCGCGAACGACGAGCAGGCGACGCGGCCGGTCAGCGCCATGAGCCGGCCGGTTTCGTCGAGCCCGGCTGCGAGCCGAACGCAGGAGGCCGGCCGGTAGCGGTCGTGCTGGATGTCGTCCTCCCGCGTCCATTGCACCTTGACGGGCTTGCCGACGCGCTTTGCGACCTCGATGGCCTCCGCGGCCGCCTCGCCGCCGCCGCGTCCGCCGAAGCTGCCGCCCATGTAAAGCGTATGCACCTTGACCTGGTCTGCCTGCAGCCCGCTGGCCTTGACGGCCGCGCTGTGCACGACGCCTGGGATCTGCGTGCCGGTCCAGATCTCGCAGCGGTCCTGGCCCAGCACGGCCAACGCGTTGAGCGGCTCCATCATCGCGTGCGCGAGGTAGGGCGCCTCGTAGACGGCCTCGACGGTCTTCGCATTCTGCGTCGCGGCCGCGGCGCCTGCGCCCTTGTCGACGGCGACGGCGCCGCCGCGCCGCGCGGAAAGGTCCCAGAGCTTGTGGCGGATGCCCGCGGAGGTCAGCGCCGCATTCGGACCCTCGTCCCAGTCGATCTTCAATGCCCGCCGGCCCTCGATCGCGGCCCAGGTGTTGTCCGCGACCACGGCGATGCCCTGCGGGATCTCGAGGACGTCCTGGACGCCCCGCACGGCCTTGGCCTTGTCGGCGTCGAAAGAGCGGACCTTCCCGCCCGGCACGGGGCAGCGCGCGACGACGGCGTAGGCCATCCCGGGCACGTGCATGTCGATGCCGTAGGTCGCCTCGCCGTGGATCTTGGCCCGCGTGTCCCGCCGCGGGATCGGCTTGCCGATGAAGCGGAACTCGCTCGGCGCCTTGAGCTTCGCGTCGGGGGGCACGGGGAGCTTCGCGGCCGCAGCCGCGACTTCGCCGTAGCGCAGGCGTGCGCCCGTCCGAGTATTGACCACCGTGCCGTTCTCGGCGCGGCAAGCCGAGGCGGCCACGCCCCAGTGCGCGGCCGCGGCCTGCACGAGCATTTCGCGCGCGGCGGCCCCCGTGCGGCGCATCGGCTCCCAGGAGGTGCGCACGGCCATGCTGCCGAAGGTGCCCTGGAGCGGGCCGCCGTAGATCGGCGCGATGGGCGCGAACTGCGTGCGCACGCGGCTCCAGTCGGCCTCGAGGTCGTCGGCGAGGAGCTGCGCGATCGCGGTCTCCGCGCCCTGGCCGTTCTCGGGCTTGTGGATCGTGAGCGTGACCGTGTCGTCCGTGCCGACGTGGATGAATGCGCTCGGGACGATCGGCGCCGGGCGGCCGAAGGCGCCGTACTGCGCGTCGGCCGGGCGGTGATAGAGGCACAGCATGAGCCCGCCTGCGGCCGCCGCGGAGGCCTTGAGGAAATGGCGGCGATCGAGCTGCAGGGAGGACTCGCTGGCTGCCGGGGCGGCGTCCATCGCTTCCGTGTTCATTCGCTGTCTCCTGCCGACTCCACGCGGGCGGTGCTCGCGACCCTGGCGCCGCCTACAGGGTCGGAGGAGCTCGTGGCGCCGCCCGGGCCCGCGGCGCCGGCGGCGACATAGCCGGCCGCGCGGTGGATGGCCGCGCGGATCTCCTGATAGGTGCCGCAGCGGCAGAGGTTCCCACTCATGGCGGCGTCGATGTCCGCGTCGGTCGGGCGGGGGTTCTGCGCGAGCAGGGCAGAGGCGGACATGATCTGGCCGGACTGGCAGTAGCCGCACTGGGGCACGTCCACCTCGGCCCAGGCCCGCTGCACGGGCGCGGCAATGCCCGCCGGCAGGCCTTCGATCGTCGTCACGCGCTTGCCCGCGACAGCCGCGGCCGGCGTCACGCAGGAGCGGATCGCACGGCCTTCGAGGTGGACCGTGCAGGCGCCGCACTGCGCCATGCCGCAGCCGAACTTGGTTCCCGTAAGGCCCGCCACGTCGCGCAGCATCCAGAGCAGCGGCATGGTGGGCTCGACATTTACGGTGTGGGGTTCACCGTTGAGGGTGAAGGTGATGGCAGCCATCCTGAGCCTCCTAGCGTGCGAAGGATCATGTTAGGGCGGAGAAGGCGGATCCTCAAACGTCAAACGTCGGCGAGGGGCGGCGCCTCTACGCCTTCGCCCAGCGGATAGGAGTTGGGCGCGCGGCAGACGATGCCGCGGCGAGTCATGGCGTCCCGGCAAAGCGCAGCGCGGACGAAGCGGACTAGGCGCGCCTCGAGCGTTCTCGGTATACAAATGCACAAATTATTCGTTCGGATCGAACGATTTGCAGAGCCGGCGGTTCCTCGGCCTGAATCCGCTCCCGGTCCCAGTCCCGCTCCCGGCCCGGTCCCGATCAGAACCGCCGGCTCAGATAGACGCTCAGGCCGTACACCGAATGAAAATTGTCAGGACTGCCGCCCTTCGGATCGGAAGGCAGCACGTTGTCCCGCGCGAGCCGGTCGCCGTAGCGGAGGTCGACACCCAGGTTCCAGCGCGGCGCGATGTCCTTCGCTTGCAGACCGCCGCCCAAATACCACCCGTAAGCCGGCGTGCCGAGCGCGAACCGCGCGACGCCGAAGAAGCCGGTCCAGGCCAAACGGTTGGAGACGTTGTGGCGGAAATCGAGCGGCCTCACCGCGAGGATCGTATCGGAGCCCATCTCGTCAAACTCGAGGCGGACGCCGATGTCGTTCCGCGGCCCGATTCCGCGGCGGGCGCCGATGCCGACGTGAAGGCCCGAGTCCGTCGTTTTGATCGGTGCTTGCCGGTTCGCGATTTTGGAACTGATGCGGGCCGTCTGCGCGCCGACGTCGAAGAAGACCTCCGCGCGCGGCGGCAGGCGTTCGGACCCGGGCAGTGGACGCGCGAGGGGCGCTTCCGAGGCAGAGGGCGCTTGGGCCGCGGCCGTGCGCGGCAGCGCGACGGCGAGGCAGAGGCAGAGGCAGAGGCAGAGGCAGAGGGAGAGCCAGAGGCCGCCGAGCCGTGCGTTCGTTGCGAGTCGCTTCATGCGCAGTCCCTTCAGTAGCGGATGAACGCGCCGAGACGCGAATACGACTTGCCCAACGAGTCGCGGCCGACGTCTATCTGGCCGCCGACAAAGAAGTCGACGCCCCAGCGGCGGCTGTAGCGCATGTCGAAGCTGTAGGCACGTTCGTAGTTCGGCGCCGTGTAGGAGGCGTTTTGGAGCGTGCGGTAGGTCGCTTCCATGAGCGCGCCGCTGCCGAGCTGCCATCCTACACGCGTCATGAGCGTCCGCGCGCCGACGCCGTCGCCCGGCACGCGCCACTCGGCGCCCCAGTTGCCGATGACGATGCCATGATTCGTGAGGCCGTCTAAATAGATATGGTGGACATACCAGCCGTTCTGCCACTCGCTGCTCTCGATCGTGACGTCGAAGCGCCCCGCGAGCTCCGGGAAGCGGATGCCGGCGGAGAGCGCCGAGTTGCCGAGGCGGAAGTTGCTGTTTGTCGACGTGTCCTCGCCCGCGTATTCAAAGTAAACCGCGAATGGGATCGGCGTCGGCATGAGGAAGCTCGAGCTCACGCCCGCAACCTGATTGCCGAACTCCTGGCCCGTGTCTGAATTGTCATACGTTGACGGGCGATAGAACGCATTGACGAGATCGCGAAAGGAGTTCCCGCTGCGCGCTCCGCCGCCGTACTGCATGAGCCGGCTCACGCCGATCGACCAGCCGGGGAACGGCTCGATCGAGAGGTGCAGACCCGCGAGTCGCGGCTTGCCCGTCGTGAATCCGCCCGAGTAGACGATGCGGCTCGACTCGCTCATCTCCGCGACGAAGACGTCGTAGCGCAGCTTAAACCGCGTGAGCGGCGCGTAATTCGAGAGCGTGATCGAGGGCATCGTCTTCGCCTCGGTGCCGAGCAGCATGGCGCTGTCCGTCATGGGCGAGAGCCAGTGGTCGCGGTAGCCGAGGTCGAGCTGCGCCTTGGAAATGCCGAGGCTCACGACGGTGCCCGTCGGCGAAGAGCCGCCCTGATAGGCCACGCCGCCGACGGTCACGAGCAGGTTGTCGACGGGTTGAAGATAGGCGAGGCCGGCGACGTTCCAGGCGCTGTCGGCCGGCATTCCGTGGCGGTTCGGCAGGACGACGTTGCCGTCGGAGGTCGCGGCCGCGAGCTCGGCATTAAGGTAGCCGATGCCGACGCTCTTCTCGAAGCCTTCGAGGTAATGGCGCACCTGCTCGCAGAGCGCCTCGTCGCGCTCGCAGGCTTTGGGCAGCGCGTCGAGCACGGTCGCGGCCGCGATGGGGCGCTCGAGCACCGGCTCGCCGGCCAGCACCATGACGCGCTCGACCATGCGCTCTATTTCGGGCGATTCGCTGAGTGGCAGATAGGGGCTCACGCCGCGCGCCGATGCCGGGAGCGCGGCCGCGGCAGCGACGAGCATCAAGGCGAGAGTCGGCGCGGCCGTACGTGACGGGCGCGGGCAGCGTCGGTGGATCGGCATCGGGCGTTAAGCGAGCTTTCGGATGGCGGCCGGGGCAATGTTACAGGAAATGGGTAGGACCTCGTGGGCGTCGGGCGGCGGCGACATGGGCGGCCGGGAGCGGCCGCAGGCGTGCGTCGGCGCGTATGGGGCCACCTCCGGTTCTGGCCGCGGTCGTCGGCAGGCCGGCGGAATCGCCGACTGTCCTATAGGTTGTGCCATGGCCGCTCCGGCTCGGTTCCTCGATAGACGCGATGCCCGCCCTGCGAATCACGTCGCCAATCCTGACGGTTTGACGTGGCTGGACTGCGAACCCCTTCTCGAAGCGTGCGCCGACCGCCCCGTGCGGAGCGTCGATCTCGAGCGGCTCCTGGGAGGGAACCCCATTTTGCGGACGGCGCCGGATGTGCGAAAAAAGGGGTCAGAGCCCTTTTTCGATCGCGGACGCATGCGATCCAAACCGCCGCACTCGAAAAAGGGCTCTGACCCCTTTTCTCTCGTCAGGAGACAAAGCATGAAACGCCGCAAACTCGGCACCGACGGCCCCGAGGTCTCGGCCATCGGCCTCGGCTGCATGGGCATGAGCGACTTCTACGGCGCCGCCGACGAGGCGCGCTCGATCGACGTGATCCATCGCGCCCTCGACTTGGGGCTGGATTTCTTCGATACGGCCGATATGTACGGCGTCGGCGCCAACGAGCGGCTGCTCGGCCGGGCCCTCGCGGGCCGGCGGCACGAGGCTGTCATCGCGACGAAGTTCGGCAACGTGCGCGCGCCGGATGGCGCCTTTCTCGGCGTCAACGGCAAGCCCGACTATGTCAGGCAGGCCTGCGATGCGAGCCTCGAGCGGCTGGGCGTCGAGACCATCGATCTGTATTACCAGCACCGCGTGGACCCGAACACGCCGATCGAGGACACCGTCGGCGCCATGGCGGACCTCGTGAAAGCCGGCAAGGTCCGCTGGCTCGGGCTCTCGGAGGCTGCGCCGGCGACGATCCGCCGCGCGCATGCCGTGCATCCGATCACGGCGCTGCAGACCGAATACTCGCTGTGGTCGCGCGATCCGGAGGACGAGCTGTTTGCGGTCTGCGACGAGCTGGGCATCACGTTCGTGCCCTACAGCCCGCTCGGCCGCGGCTTCCTGACGGGCGCGATCAAGCGCCCCGAGGACCTCGCGCCCGACGACTGGCGGCGCAACCATCCGCGCTTTCAGGGCGAGAACTTCGGCAAGAACCTCGAGCTCGTCCGCGCCGTCGAGCGGCTCGCGGGGCAGAAGGGCTGCACGCCGGCGCAGCTCGCGCTGGCCTGGATCCTTGCGAAGAACGAGCGCGCCGTGCCGATTCCGGGGACCCGCGACGCGCGGCGGCTCGAGGAGAATGCCGGCGCGGTCGAGATCGAGCTCGGCGCGGACGAGCTCAAGCGTCTCGACGAGATCGCGCCGCGCGGCGTAGCGGCCGGCGGCAGGTATCCGGAGGCGGGGATGCGGGCAGTGAATTTGTAGGAGTTTAGGGGGTTTAGGCCGAGGTCCGCTGAGCCGGCTTTGCTTACCCTGCTCCCGAAAAGAACTACGGCGCTTTGTCGCGAGAGTCGAGAGGCTTGCGCGCAACAATACGGAGCGTGTTGAGCAGGTTCGCGAACGGCCGGCGCTTGGGCCACGGGTCGCCGAGCCTTTCGGCCAACGCTTCGACCACAAGAACGAAAGAGGCGGGGACCTCCGCGAAGACGCCGCGGCCGCCCACGAGCGCGCGAATGTCAGTGAATCCCGCTGCGCGCATTGTGACAACGAGCTCGTGGTACGTGTATTCCTTCAAGTGGAACCCGCGGGCTACGCGATCGAAGTGTCTGCTAACGTCGTGGGGTCCGGTCAGCTCGTTCGGCGTGATGCAGAGATACCGCCCTCCGGGTTTGAGCGCATCATAGATGTTCCGGAGCTGAGAGGATGCGTCGTCGGGGTGCAGATGTTCCATGAGCTGATTGGAAAACGCGAGGTCGATCACTTCGCTGTGCTCGATCACGCTGGTTCCGTCGGAGAGCACGAGCCGGCAATTTTCCGGCAGCGATCCGGATGAGATGACCTCCGATACGTCGACGGCAAAGACGCCGGCTACGTGTCCGGCGACGAGAGCAGAAAGCGCACAGTCGCCGGCGCCGATTTCCAGAAACGTCGAATCCGGGCGCAGGTAACGGCGAATCAGGTTGAAGTTCCTCTGCGCATAGCGCTGCCGATCGGCTGCGGAGGCTTTTTGAACCAGCATGGGATGGTGCGGAACGGCCCTGTACATCTCGTCGTAGACCACCGAATAGAGCCGCTTACGTTCTTCGCTTCCCGCCGCCATAAGACGGGAGGCGAGCGCCTTTTCGACTTCGTAGTGCTGGCGGATCTGGGAGATAGGGCGGGAGTCGTTCATGGCGCTCATGGCAGGCCCCTGCTTGGTTGAGCTTTATATCGTAGGCGATTCGTTACCTCGAGCGAGCAGGCGTTCGCGGGCGCCAAAAGAGGTGGCTGCCCTAGTCGAGCTGCAAGAATGTGAAATGTACCGTCCCAAGGCTCAGCACGTCACCATGCTTGAGCCGCTGCCGCAGCACGGGCCTGTAGTTGACCTCGATGCCGTTTTTACTGCCCGCGTCTTCGACGGTTGCTCCCGCCTCGTCGATGATCACACGGGCATGCACCCGGCTGATGAAATCGCCGTCCACGCGGATGTCCGCGCCCTCCGAGCGGCCTACGGTGTTGACCGCCTTCAACAGCGGGTACTTGATGGGCGGATCGGAATCCAGAAATACGAGCACGCTTGATTTGTGCTCTTGGGGTGCGGCGGCGCCGTCGAGGCCCCGCGTGCGGAACGTGCCGTCCGCCGCAGTTGACGCTTCTTCCCGAAAGTCGTCCGCGACAAACACGAGCTCCGGCGAGATCAACTCCGGATTCGGAGCGGCCGGGCTCTCATCGCCGGCGTCGGCCGAATCGTCATCCAGGTCCACTCCCGCTTCCTGCATCGTGCCGAGACCGGTCATGAGCTCTTCGAGCGACGGCAGCAGCTCCGGGCCGGGCTGGCTCTCGCGTAGCTCGTCCGGCAGCGCGATCGTCTCGGTCTGCATGCCCGTCTGCGCCGCGAGCTCCCGCTCCAGCCTGTCCCGTTCCGCGCCGACTCGCGCAAGCTCGTCGCGCACGCGCTGCAACTCGTGCATCGTCGCCTCGCGTCCGGCCCCGAGCGATTTCAAGCGCTGCGCTTGATCCGCAAGCACGGATTCCGCTTTGCGCCGCCGCTTCGTCGCCTCGTCGATCTGCTTCTGCAAGTTCGTGCGGATCGTGGCGACCTCTTCCTGCAGTCTCGCGAGCTCCCCGCGCAGGGACTCCGTGGCGGCCGTCTCCTGGCTCAAAGCCCGCTCGAGGCGATCGATCGTCTCGCCGTCCGCGTTGGAATTGCTATTTTCCCCTAAGTTCTCTTCGGCGGAATCATTGAGTTCCATGTCGAATCCAAGGCCTCTCCCCACAGCCCAGCCGTGCAGCATATCCCTAAACCCAGCGCTACGCCCGGCAGTGCATCACAGCCGGAAAGCGGGGCCCACGTAGGCGCCGGCTATGCCGCACTCCGCGGGCAGCAGTTCACAAATTTAGCAAATAGTCCGACGCCGCGTCGATGCACGGGTTAAATTCGTGTTGCTCCGCGAAATATGTTGACGTACAAAACATATGTAAAGCGCTGCGGAGCGCGGGGGGCAACGATCGGACGCGGCTGGCCTCTCGGCATCGTAACTCGGTGGCGACGGCTGTTCGGCGCGTTGGGCGCGCTGGCGACTAGAACGCGCAGGCGAGGTGCGCGCGTTCCGCGCTGAGTGCGCGGGAGACGAACCGCACGCTCGCTGCGTTGCGAACGCTCTGTACGTTTGACACGTTCGGCACGCTTGGCAGGGACAGAGTCGATCGATGGAAGCTGCTCTCGAGGTTCTGCTCGTAGACGACAGCCCGGCGGACGTCCGGACGGTTCGCGAGCTGCTCGCTGAAGCCGGCCCGGCCGTCTCCCGGCTCGAGACGGCCGACACGTTGGCCGCGGCCGTCGATCTTATCCGAGGCCGCCACTTCGATGCCGTGTTGCTCGGGCTCAGACCCCGTGGCGGCTCGAGCCTCGAAAGCCTCGAGACCCTCGAGCACCTTAAGCGCTCGGCGCCGAACGTGCCCATCGTCGTGCTCACGGCCGAAGCGAGTGCCGATCTGCCGCTCGAGACCATGCGGGCCGGCGCGCAGGACTACCTGGTCAAGGGCAGCTTCGACGGCCGGTTGCTCCTGAAGAGCATCCGCTACGGCATCGAGCGCGCCCGGAGCCTGCGCGCGCTCCGAGAATCCGAGCAACGCTACCGCCGCGTCGCGGAGCAGCTCTCCTACGAGGCGAGCCACGACGCGCTGACCGGGCTCTACAACCGGCGCGCCTTTGAGAGCCGGATAAAGCGCGTGCTGCAGCGTGTCGGCAAGCGCCCCGAGAGGTATGCGCTGTGTTACGTTGATCTCGATCAGTTCAAGATCATCAACGAGACGTGTGGGCACGTCGCCGGCGACGAGCTGCTCAAGCACCTTGCGGGGGCGCTGGAGCGGACTCTGCGCGGCGGCGACGTGCTCGCCCGCCTCGGCGGCGACGAGTTCGGCCTGCTCCTTCGCATCGATGACGCGGACGAGGCGCATGCGAACGCAAAGCGCCTGCTCGCGGCGATACAGGCGTTCCGGTTCGAGTGGGGCGCGAGCCAGCTCGAGGTAGACGCGAGCGTCGGGCTCGTGATGCTCGAGGACGCGGCGAGGGACACCGCCGAAGTCATGTCCGCCGCGGATACGGCTTGCTACACGGCCAAGGACAAGGGCGGGGGCCGCGTCTACGTCGGGCGGCCGGGCGGCGAGACGCTGGCGCGGCGCATCGGCGAGATGCAGTGGGTCATGCGCATTCGAGAGGCGGTCAAAGAGAATCGGCTCGTGCTGTTCCAGCAGCCGATCGCCTCCGTGCACGCCGGGGGCGGCGGGATCGGCGGCCTCGGGGACGGCGACGGCGGCCTCGGTCTGCACGACGGCACGAAGCATTTCGAGCTTCTCGTCCGCAGCGTGGACTCCCGCGGCAAGCTGCACGGCCCGAACCTGTTTCTGCCCGCAGTCGAACGCTACAACATGGCGCCGATGGTGGACCGCTGGGTCGTCAACGCCGCGCTCGAGTGGCTGGCCGCAAACGGCGCGGACCTCGGTGCCTACCGGTGCTCGATCAATCTCTCGGGCCAGTCCGTCGGCGAGCCGCGGTTCCTCGAGTTTCTCGAGCGGCGTCTCGACGCCGTCGGGGTCGCGGGCGAGTGTCTGTGCTTCGAAATCACGGAGAGCGCCGCGATCCGCAATCTCGGCGCAGCGAGAGCGCTCATGGACGCGCTCAAGAAGCGTGGTGTGCGCTTTTCGCTCGACGACTTCGGCAGCGGCCTCTCCTCGTTCGCCTATCTGCGCAACCTCAACGTCGATTACGTCAAGCTCGACGGCGTGTTCATCAAGTCGATCGCGAGCGACGCCGTCAATCGCGCCACGGTGAAATCGATCGCCGAGATCGTGCACGCGATGGGCAAGGAGACCATCGCCGAGTTCGTCGAGGATCCCGGCACGATCCCGCTGCTGCGCGCGCTCGGCGTGGATTACGTGCAGGGCTATGGTGTCGGCGCACCGGCGCCGATCGAGCGGTTGCTCGAGAGCGAAGCGGCGGTCTAACCGGGCGGCCGTCACGCACAGGCCGGCTCCGATGGAGGAAACGTCAGGAACTCGTGATCGCGATCGCTTCAGGGTCGCTTTCCCCTCGCTCGGCGCTCCAATCGCTTCGCTCGATCCAATCGGAGAAGAAGCCCGAGATCGTTATCGCATCTTCGTCTCTCTCCGTCACGAGGTGCGCCGTGAGTGGGAGCAAGACAGGAGTCAGGCGAGGGAATGCGGCGAGGCCGCCGAGGTCCTTTCCGAACGCTTTGCGGAAGTAATCGAGACTGCGGTCCGCCTTCGAGAACATCAGCAGTGTCCGAACGCCTCGATCTTCGAGCGCGTGCAGTCCCTCGGTGATGTTGATCGGCACTACCAGGTCCTTGTCGTACGTCTCTTTCACGGCGGGTGATGGCCGCCCCACGGCCCGCAACGCGAACGCTCGAATCCAGCGCGTGTTCGATAGATGCACTTTCAAGTCGGCGTTGCCGGTCACGAGGCGCCGCCACGACTCGATGCTCAGAAGGCGGCGTCGATAGGAAACGCCGAGGGACAGAAATTCACTGACATGCGGATTTGAAATGGCGAGTCCGACGACCCGCGGGTCCGCCAGTGCGATGTTGAACGCAACGCTCCCGAACCCGCAATTGCCCATGAGAACGAAGCGATCGATCCCCGCGACGTTCCCGAGCTCGTCCATTGCTTGACGCCCGGCGTGTACTCCGTATACGTCCAGTTGCGGATAGGAAAACACCTCCTGGCGGATCTGCATCGCCGCTATTCCGAGCTTCGACGCGGTTTTGGCTGCCCGCATTTCCCCGATCCCGGTGCCCCATATGATGGCGCCGAGGTTTCGGCAAGGCGTGTGGGCGCGCGTAATCACGGCGACGTAGGGGTCCTTGTCGCCGAAAGCCATCATCTTGGTACGAGTCTTTGTACTCATCGTCGTCTGTCTCAGCGGCTAGCGGACGCCGTAACTCGTGGGTGCCGGCCGGTCAACCGGGGTAGCGGCTATCCGCCGGCGGGTGCGCGCTCGACAATGACCCGCGCCAGAGTCTTGACCGTGCGGAAGTTGGCGCTCGTCAAGTCCGACTCGAGAAACTCGAAGTCGAACCGTTCCTCGACGGCCGTGATGAGCTCCATGAGGCCGACCGAGTCTATTCCAAGGTCGTCGTCGAGCAAAGCCTCCTCGTCCAGCAGCCGCTCGGCCGCGACTTGAATGGTCAGTTCGCCTTGCATGATTTGATGCAGCACATGAATCACGGTGCGGAAGGGCTGGTCTCCAGCCTCCGCAGATTGCTGCATGGCAGGTTCTTCCGTCATAGGTTGTTGCGTCCTTCAATGGCTTCGTTCACGAAGCCAGCGGCGTCGTAAGCGCCATCGCTCTATGTGCTAAATCGCGTCGGTCGATCTTACCGTTCGCGAGCTTGGGAAGCGCCTCCAGGACGACGATGCGGTCCGGGAGCGCGAACGGCGGCATGCGCTTCGCGCAGTCGGAGCGGATGTGCTCCGCCGACCTGCTGGTCCCTTCCTGGAGCTCGCAGAACCCGACGAGCACGCGTCCATGCGCCGTCTCGGCGCCTGCCGCGACGGCGGCGAGGCTCACGCCCTCGATCTCCGTGATGAGCCCCTCCACCTCTGCGAAGGCCAACAGCCGGCCTTGCCGATTGACGCTGAGGTCTGCACGGCCAATGACTTCCAAGGTGCCGTCTGCGCCGATCCGCCCGAGGTCACCCGTGCGATGCCAGTCGTCGGCGCCGTGCCTGGCGATGCAGTTTCCCTCGAAATCGACGTAGGCTTCGAATGCCGTCTGGCTTCGCACTTCGACGAGGCCCAGTGAGCCGGAGTCCTCCTGGGCCTCTTCGGCCTTCGCCGTCCGAACTTCGGTTTCGGGCACAGGCCACCCTACCGTTCTCGAGCGCATCTCCGATGACAGTCCCAAATTTCCGCAGGAAATGAACCCGAATTCCGTGCACCCATACCCATTGATGAGCGGCCCGTGCATATCTTCGTAACGCCGAAAAGTCGCCGGCGCGGTCCGGTCCCCGCCCGTCAAAGTGAACTTGTAAAGCCTTTTGCCGCGCCTGCCGCTCGCGAGGATCTCGCAGAAGGAAGGCGTCATGAAGGCCGTGTTGGGTTGAAAGGCCGCCTCGCGTTCGAGGTAACGAACCAGGTTGGCGCGTTCGATGAGGCTGATCGAGGCGCCCCGGGAGAAGGAACCCAAGAACCCGATGCCCAAGCCGTAGGCGTGCAGCAGCGGGATTGGAAGGGCCAGCCGTGTCGAGGGATCGAAGTCGAACGGGGTGACGCCGTTGGAAGAGTTTCGAACAAAGCCCATGTAGTCGTGCATTACGAGCTTCGGGGTGCCTAGGCTCCCCGATGTCCGAAGATAGAGTTTCGACCGGCGCTCGGCGCGCACGGCGGCATCCTCTCGATACGCGGGGTTCGGCCTGACTTGGAGAAACGTCCCCGGCCGGCGAAGGTCGATCCCGGTCGAGGCGGCGCCGTCCAGAACCCCTACGATCCACCGTGAGAATGCCGGGGCACGGGGTTGCATGCCTCGTTCTCGGTCGGTCCGCGCGCTTGGGAGCATCGCGAGGCTCCAACCGTAGTCGACGATGGCGAGCAGCGTCAGGGCGCAGGTGACGCAATTGGCGACCTCGACCGTCAAGCAGTCTTCGAAGGCCGCGCCCGCCCCGGCGAGATAGCCTTGAATGACTTCGATGCACTCCTCGACGGCCGGGTACGGGCAGAGGGTACACCCGTCTGCGAGCACGCTGTCGCGGTGCGCTGCCCGGCCGGCAGAGCCCCGAATGAGGTCACTGGCGAAGGATCTCGCGTGTGTAGTGTTCATTTCGTCGGCGCCTTTGCCGAAGCGCTATCGCCTTCAGGTCGGCAGCTCAATTCGTTGTTTCTTTTTAGCTCATCGCCCCGCCGCTTCCGAAGTCGAGCATTTTCCGCGGTCGCCCCAAAATCGTCCCGGAAGCGCGGCGAAGAACATATTAGTCATGCTCACCGGCACTCGACAAGTTGTACATCCGGCAGGCGCGCGGCGGCAGGGGCCTCGCGGAACGGCCGATTGACATAACGACGTTCGGCGGCGTCAATTCAAGGAAGCGGCGACCTCGTTCGAGTAGTTGCTTTCGACGCCTTTGGAGTTGTACGCGGAAACGACGAAATAGTAGGTGCTCGGCACCAGGTCCGTAACCACGAACGTCGTCAGGCCGGGATTATTCAGGTTCAACACCTGCGAGTACTGCCCCGGCTGCTGGCCGTAGCGGATATGGAATCCGGCGAGGTCCGTGAGCGGCGTTCCATCTTCGTTTTCGGTGGGCGCCGTCCAATCGAGCGTTACAGCCCTCGTGCCGGTCGAGACGACGTAGATCTGGAAGGCGGGCAGGGAGCGCCAAGTCTTCCCGTCGCTGACGCTGATGATGATGGTCGAGTACAGGCCCACGTCGGCGTCGGTCGGCGTCCCGCTGAGCTTGCCGATGGTCGAATCGAAGGACAGCCACTGCGGCTTGTTGGTGATCCGGAAGGACAGGGGGTCGCCGTCGGCGTCCGTCGCGACGGGCGTGAACGCATAAGCCTGGTTGGCCTGGACCTGGCGCGCGGGAGAACCGCTGATCTGCGGCACTCGATTTTCGGTCACGCTGCCCGTGCCGCCGGAGCCGGTGCCGGTCGCGCCCGTACCCGACGGCGAGGACGTTTGAAAGCCGCCCGTGGTGCTGCCGCTCGAGTTGTTCGCCGTGCTCCCGCCCGCGCTCGGCGTCGGCGCCCCGCCCCCGCTCGAGTTCGATGCGGCCGAGGCGTTCGTGCTCGAGCCGTTTCCACCGGAGCCGTCGCCGCAGCCCGCCAGGATCGATCCCAGCACCATGACACCGGCCGCTTTGCTGAAGAGCCGCGCATACCGCCTGCGTTCCATTCAGTCTCCTCCATGTCAGGGCACGATCTGTCCTGCAAGGAGCAAACTGCGCACGAAACGCTCGAAAGGCGGTCGGCATAGGATCGCTGCGCTCGGCGGCCCCACTGTCATAGTCCGTAAGGACCTTAGACTGGCGGCTTTGCGTCCCCGGCTTTCGCAGGGTTTGCCCTTGTCAAGACGCGGTACCGGCAGAGGCGGCAAAGCTTTCGTTGGGCGATTGCCCTGCTTTGCGTCCTCGCCTTGGGGTGAGTTTGCCTTTGTCCGGCAGCGAGATTGTGTGAGGCAAGTCTCAGCTGCAAGGGAAATGCAGCAGGACCGAAAGTCGAATTCGCTTTGCGGCGCCGAAGGGAGCGAACGGGGCTGGTGGGCGATGCTGGGATTGAACCAGCGACCTCTCCCGTGTGAAGGGAGCGCTCTCCCGCTGAGCTAATCGCCCAACCGTGGTCGGGCAGTTTAGTGCCTGCGTCGAAGAGCCGTCAACGGACGCCGTTGGAGCCGCGGGCGAGGTGACCGATGCCTTCGCGGCGACGCTTTTGAGGAACCGGTGCTGACTATCTTCGCAAGCCTATAGTAGGCTACCGGAAAGCTTCAAAAGCTGAACGGACCCGTCGAGCGGAACCCCCTGAAGGCGCGGAACGCCCACGGACGGCCCGTTCGATTTGCTATCGCCTCTCAGGGATCACATTCATGCGCATAACAGTCTTCGGAACCGGCTACGTCGGCCTCGTTACCGGCGCTTGCCTGGCCGACGCCGGCAATCACGTGATGTGCGTCGACATCGACGTGAAGAAGGTCGAGCGTTTACGGCGCGGCGACCTGCCGATTTACGAGCCCGGGCTCGAGGGCATCGTCAGCAGATGCCAGGAGGACGGTCGGCTGACGTTCACGGTGGACGCGGCTGCGGGCGTGGCGCACGGCGTCTTTCAGTTCATCGCCGTCGGGACGCCTCCGGGCGAGGACGGCGGTGCGGATCTGCAGCACGTCCTCAAAGTGGCAGATACGATCGGCGAGCACCTTTCCGAATACCGCGTGGTCGTGAACAAATCGACCGTGCCGGTCGGAACGGCCGACAAGGTCAAGGCTCGGATCGACTCGGTGCTGAATACACGCGGCGTGGCCGTCGAGTTCGACGTCGTCTCGAACCCCGAGTTCCTGAAGGAAGGGGCGGCGGTCGAAGACTTCATGAAGCCGGATCGCATCATCGTCGGTACGGACAATCCGCGCACGGCCGAGCTCCTTCGGACCCTCTACGAGCCCTTCAACCGCAGTCACGACAGGCTGCTGCTCATGGACGTTCGCTCCGCGGAGCTGACCAAGTACGCCGCGAACGCGATGTTAGCGACGAAGATCAGCTTCATGAACGAGCTTGCCAACGTCGCCGAACGCCTGGGCGCGGACATCGAGCACGTTCGCACCGGCATCGGTTCCGATCCGCGTATCGGTTACGAATTCATCTATCCGGGATGCGGATACGGCGGTTCATGCTTCCCGAAGGACGTGCGCGCGCTCATCGCGTCGGCCCAATCGCTCGGTTACAGCACGCCGCTGCTCGGCGCCGTAGACAGCGTGAACGAACGCCAAAAGCACGTCGTGTTCGAGAAGATCAAGGCTTACTTCGGCGGTGACCTGCGCGGCAAGGTCATCGCTTTGTGGGGTCTCGCCTTCAAGCCGAATACCGACGACATGCGTGAGGCCTCGAGCCGCGCGCTCATGGAGCGCCTCTGGGAGCACGGCGCTCGAGTCAAGGCTTACGACCCCGTGGCCGGCGAGCAGGCGCTGGCGCTCTATGGGGACCGGGCGGACTTCGAGTTCTGCGACCGCGCCGACCAGGCGCTCGAAGGCGCGGACGTGCTCGCGATCGTGACGGAGTGGCGGGAGTTCCGCAGCCCGGACTTCGATCGCATCAAAGCCGCGCTCCGGGAGCCGGTCATTTTCGATGGGCGAAACCTTTACGAGCCGAGAACGCTTGCGCAGCTCGGCTTCCGGTACTTCGCCATCGGCCGCGGCGATCGAGCCGAGCCTTACGGTGTGGCGGCGGCGCCGTAGGCGGCGGATTCTCGGTGATCCATCCGGCCCGTCTTCGCTCGTAACTGACGAAAAGATTTACACTTTTCGTGCGCAAGTGACAGTTGACATAAGAAGTTGGTTTCGCGCACAAGCGCGTATTTCGCGGGCTCCAGAGGCCGCTCCTGAGCGAAGTTGACATTGCCGAAAGCGAAGCAAAGTATCGCTGCTGCACTACGTTCGAACTCGGTTCAGGGGTACGCTCTAATGACGAGAGAAAGCAATAAGATCGAAGAGTCCGGCGTCGAAAGATCCCGCCGGGAGTTCCTCAAGACCGCGGGCAAGATAGCCGTCTACACGCCGCCGGCCATGCTGGCAATGTCGTCCCCGAGCTTCGCGAGCATCGCAAAGTCGGCCGGCACGGATTGCCAGGGAGGCGGGAAGGAGAATCTCAGGAAGTTTCATTTCTCGCCGTTCCAGAACCTCAGGAATTCGTGGTGGTTCCACAAGAGTAGGTTCTAAGCGGCCGTCGCACCGGCTCCAAAGCGCCGTGCCCGGCGGTCGTCCGCCAGGCTCGGCACGCGGGTGGCCGGATGCGAGAAGCTCTATAGACGCCGCGCCTGCGGGCCGAGCCGGCACCGGGGCGCGGCGTTGCCGTCTCGGCATACGCCGTGCAAGGGCAGGACGCCGATCGGCCCGCTAGGGAAAGGGCGCTTCGTTTCCGTGGGTAATCAGGCTCCAAACTTCAGTCCCCAGATTCAGAGCTACGTTCTCGACGGCGAAGTGCTCATTCTCGACGAGCGCCAGGGCCGCCTCTATCGGCTCAACTCGACGGCGTCGTTCATCTGGGAGGGGCTCGCGGCCGGTCTGTCCACCGAGCGGATCGTGGCCGAAATCGGCCTCCAGACCGGCACCCCGAGGCGACAGGTGGCCGCCGACATCGACGGTCTGATCGCGGAGTGGCGGGCTGCGGGGTTCTTCGACGCAGGCGGCGTTTCCGTCTCAGGCGACGTCTCCGGCGACGTCTCCGGCGGCGTTTCCGTTTCAGCCGGCATCTCCGGCGGCGTTGCGCAGAACCTTGTGACGGCGCCTTGCATGCCTGCCGCAGCCGACCGAATGGACCGGCCCCGCGGATTTCCCGCTTGCAACCGGGCCTTCGCGTTGTTCCGCTCGGGAATCCGCGTCGCGGCCGACGAGACCGCTGCCTCTGCCGTCGACACCGTGCTCGGTCATTTGCCGCCGGCGCCGGAATCGGCACGAGACTGGCCGCTGCTCGAAATCTTCCGCGCCGACGGCCGGTGGCTCATGTTGTTCGAGGGCGGGCTTCTCGATACGTGCACCGAAAGCCAGGCGCTCGTGCCGATGCTGCACGGCAACATGACGCTCCTGCTGTACCACGCTTCGAGCTGCTTCGCCGCACTCCACGCTTCCGCCGTCGCCCTAGGCGAAACCTGCATCCTCATGCCGGGCGCTTCGGGCAGCGGCAAGTCCACTTTGGCCGCGGCACTGACGGCCCGCGGTTACAGGTGCTGTACGGACGACCTCGCGCTCCTTACGGGCGACACCGTTCGACTCCTGCCGGTGCCCTTGCGGCCGGGGCTGAAGAGCGGATCGTGGCCGGTTCTGGCCGCTTCGTATCCGGGGCTCGCCGCCTTGCCGGCGTACCGGCGCGCGGACGGCAAGCTCGTGAAGTATTTGCCTCCGCCTGATCTCTCCGAGGAAGCCGGCGCAGGGCTGCCCGTCGCGGCGATGATCTTCCCCAAGTACGTGCCCGGGTCCTCGGCCGTGCTGCGGCCCCTGCCGCGCTGCGAAGCGCTGGTTCGAGTCGCCGAGGCCGGCTATGACTTGCCGGAACGGCTCGATAGGCACGCCGTCGTGAAGCTCTTAGAGTGGATCGGGGATCTGCGCTGTTGCGAATTGCTCTTCGATTCTCTGGACGAAGCGGTAGAACGGGTCTCGCGGCACCTGCTATGAATGTCCGCATCCGCAGCTGGGAGGTGCTCGTAGGCGCGCTGTTCGGGCGAGGCGAGGCCGACCTGGGGGCCGTTTTCGAGCGTGCCGCACAAGCCGGGCCGAAGTGCTGGACGGTGCTGATCTCGATCGCGAACGCGAACCTCGTAACGGCCGCACTTTGGAGGGGGCTGTGTCGCGAGGGCTTGTCCGGCTTCGTCCCCGCCGATGCCGCTGCCTATCTGGAGGGCTTTTCGGACTTCAACCGCGAGCGTAACCGGGCGATGCGGGCGCAGCTGCTGGAGTGCCTCGGGGCGCTGAACCGGCGGGGCATCGTGCCCATGCCCATCAAGGGGAGCGCGTATCTGCTCGACGGGCTGTATGAGGACATAGGGGACAGATTCTTGGGCGACCTCGACATTCTGATTCCCGAGGAGCGCCTCACGGAGGCCGCGCAGCTCATGGCCTCGCTCGGCTACCGGCCCTTCGAGCATTTCGATCATTCTCGGCACCATCACTTACCGCCGCTCGTAAGGTCCGGAGACGTGGCCGGCGTGGAGCTTCACCGGGCGCCGGTCGCCGACTACGGGCAGCCGGCGCTGCCCACGGCCACCTTTTGGGCCAGTGCCGCGGAGAGTGTGATCGAAGGGCTGCGGTATCGGTCGCCTGCCCCGTCCCACGCCGTGCTGCTCTCCTTCCTGCATGCGGAGGTCGTGGACAGGAACCTTTCCCGCTTCCTGATTCCGCTGCGGCCGCTGCTCGATGTCGCGCTGCTCCGGGCGCGCCACGATGGCCGAATAGACTGGCGGGAAATTCGGAATCGGGCGAGTATCATAGGCCGCGAGTCCTCGCTCAGACGGTTCTTGTACGTGCTGGGAAGGGTGTCCGGAGACCGGTCGGAATCGGTCTCGGAGGGCTCGGAGGGCTCGGAGGGCACGATGGCCGATGCCGCCCATTTCGAGATTTGCCGAGCCGCGATCGCGTGGCCGGTCGTCACGAGGTGCGTGTTGCGGGCGGACCGCTTCTCGAGACGAAGAATTCGGGATGACCATGGGATCGATGGCGGGGTGCTGGCCGTGTATCGGCGCAGGCTCATCGAGTTGGGCCTGCTGATGATGAGCGGGATTCGCGGCTGAGGAGTAAGGCCGGTGCAAGAGTGGATAGGGCAAAGGGAAGAGTCCGAGGCGGCGGCCGAGACGGCCGGCGCAGAGCCTGTGTCGCGCCAGAGCGGGCGCAATTATCTCTTGCTCAGCCTGTTCGTCGTGCTGCTGGCGGACCAGATCTTCCACATCGGTTTGAGTCTTGCCCCCGGCCTGAGCTTCAAGAATCTCTACCTCTACATCGTCGTGGTGTACCTCTTGAGCAAGGCGGTCATCAACGGAGAGTTTTTCAGCGGCCGGTTCCCGAGCTTCTTCATCGTCTTCGGCATTTTCTGCGGGTACGAGATCCTTTCGTGGCTCTTCTCGTCCATCGTACTGCCGCACTACGAGTCTTTGGTGCACCTGGTCTTCCTCAAGGGGCTGCTCACGGACCCGTACTTGTTCTTCACCGTCTTTTTCTTCGGCTGCAGGCGCAAGGAGGACGCGCTGTGGCTCACGAATGTCATTGCGGTCGCGCTCAGTATCGTGTTCGTGCTTCTGCTCATGGACTACATGAAAATGCCGGACATGCACATCCTCGTGGATCGCCGTGACGGGCGCATAGGCGGTGCCGTGGGCAATGCGAACGAGTTCGCTGCGTTTCTGGTCTTTTTCCTGCTGGTCATGAGTCCCAGGGCGGCGCTTCGCGGCCGGTCGTGGATCGTGATCGTGGGCATTCTGGCAGGCTTCGCGCTGCTTCTGCTCACGGGTTCCCGCGGCGCGATCGTCGGGCTCGTCGCGAGCGCGTTCTTCTCGACATTCCTGCTGCGCCGGCATCTGAGCATCGCGAAGGTCACGAAGGTGGGCGCCGCGGCACTCGTGGCCGTCACTTGTGTCGTCATGGTCGTCGTCAGCCTGTACCCCGACGTGATCCTGGAGCGGCTGAACCGGACGGAGTCGGGCTCTCTCATGGACGCGAGCTCGGGGCGAACGGAGATATGGTCCCGGACGCTCGACAAGATGGAGGAGAACCCCATCACGTTTGCGATCGGGTACGGATGGGACTCGTTCCGCGAAGCGCGCATCTTCACGGACCCTCACAACGAGTACCTGTATATGCTTTTCGTCAGCGGCGGAGTCGGGCTCGCGCTCTATCTTGCGATGCTCGTATCGTTGACGAGAACGGTCATGGCGGGCCTCGTCACGGATGATCCTGCCGTGCGTAGCCGACTCATGCTGTTCGTCTACGCATTCGTGGCCGTCGCATTCAGCGCCTTCTTCGGGGTCTACTACGTCAATTGGTACTATATCTTCGCGTATTCGGGTGTCATCGCCAGGCTCGCCTGGTTGG
This sequence comes from uncultured Gammaproteobacteria bacterium, assembly GCA_963702105.1. GTDB lineage: Bacteria > Pseudomonadota > Gammaproteobacteria > Steroidobacterales > Rariloculaceae > ZC4RG20. The sequence goes on along the minus strand of OY969712.1, from coordinate 3,920,910 downwards.
CGCAGGACTCCGCGGAGCCGAAGCCGGAGCCGGAGCCGAAGCCGGAGTCGGAGTCGGAATCCGCCGTTTTGGCGCATTCCGCCCGCGCGGTCGAATCGGCTGCGACGTATCGTCCCGCGATCGGCCGCAGACCAGGCTAAGATGCGTTGCCCGAAGCCCGAGGCGAACGCAGCCAGGCCTGAAAGGTCAGCGCGTTCCAGAGCGGATACTGCCAGTCGAAACGCCCCTGCAAGTGCTCGCGCCAAACGGCGCGGACGGCGGCCGCGTTCAGGTATCCCTCGGAGCGCATGCCGGCCTCGTCGAGCAGGGACTCGGCCCAGTCGCGTAACGGGCCCCTGAGCCATTCCCCGATCGGGACTCCGAACCCCATCTTCGGCCTGTCCACGAGCTCTCTCGGAACGTACTTGTAAAGAACCTGCCTAAGCGCCCATTTCGAGAGACCGTCTCTTATTTTGAGGCTCGAAGGGAGGCGGGCGGCGTACTCGACGACACGGTGATCGAGCAGCGGCACGCGGGCCTCGAGCGCGACGGCCATGCTCGCTCGGTCCACCTTGGTCAATATGTCCTCGGGAAGGTAAGAGCGCAGGTCTATGTAGCTCATGAGCTCGAGGAAGCCTTCGGCCGTCTCGGCCGGCGGCCCGTCGATCAGCGGGGGGATGCGCTGCGGCAACCTCTCGACGACGCGCTCGGGAAATTTCCACAGGGATGCGAAGTACTCGAAGAGCTGAACTGGGTCCACTCGGCGGAGCAGATCGGCCGTCATTTCCGCGCGGGACCTCAGTAATCCTTGCCGCCGGCCCGGCACGACCATGGCGCTCAGCGTGCCGCCGAGCGCCACCCGCACGGGCCGCGGGACTCTCGCGAGCCGCCGCTGCCACCTGAGGGCCGACTCGTACTTCGAGTACCCGAAGAAGAGCTCGTCTCCGCCGTCGCCGGAAAGACTCACGGTGACGGATTGCCGCGCGAGCTTCGAGACGAGGTAAGTCGGGATTTGGGAGGCGTCCGCGAAGGGCTCGTCGAACATGCCCGGCAGCAACGGGATGACGTCCTGCGCGGCCTTGGGCGAGACGTAAAGCTCGGTGTGTTCCGTGCCGAGGTGCGCGGCGACCCGTCTAGCGTACTGCGCCTCGTCAAAAGCTGCTTCGCTGAACCCGATAGAGAACGTCTTGACGGCCGCGCCGCACTGGCTCTGCATCGCCCCGACGACGACTGAGGAGTCGATGCCGCCCGAAAGGAAGGCGCCCAAGGGCACGTCGGCCACGAGCCGGTCGAGAACGGCTCGGCGGATCAAGGCGTCGAGTTGCTCGACGGCCTGGACTGGATCCGTGTAACCCTCTCCCTCCGGCCGGCTCGGAGGCACATGCCAGTACCGCGCGATAACGGCCCCGTGCTCGAACGGCACCTCGGCGCTCACCGAAAGTATGCTGCCCGGCTCGAGCTTTTTGACGCCTTCGTAGATGGTGCGGGAGCCGGGAATGTACCCGTGCTTCAGGAACAGGGCCAGGGAAAGGCGGTCCACCGTTTCGCCGATGCCGGCCGCTCTCAGTGCCTTGAGCTCGGACCCGAACGCGAGACCGCGCGCGCCGAATGCGTAGTACACGGGCTTGATGCCGAGCCGGTCGCGTACGAGATGAAGCCGGCGCTCCTTCGCGTCCCACAAGGCAAATGCGAACATGCCGACGAACCGCTTCAGAGCGTCCTCGAGCCCCCAGGCCTCGAAGGCGCCCAGCATGATCTCCGTGTCCGAATGGCCGCGGAACTGGTGCCCGAGCGCTTCGAGCTGCCCGCGCAGCTCGGCGAAGTTGTAGACCTCCCCGTTGAAAACGATCCGGTAGCGGCCGCTGGCCGAGATCATGGGCTGATGCCCCAGGGGCGAGAGGTCGATGATTGCCAGCCGGCGGTGCCCGAGGGCCACCCCGGCCACCCGGTCCACCCAGGTGTCGCCGTCGTCGGGGCCGCGGTGTCGTACGGACTCGGTCATGACCCCAATGGCGTCGAGCAGACGCGAATCCCCTGGCCGTCCGGTGAGGGCTCCTGTGATGCCGCACATGTCAGAGGCTCCCTCCGGGAGCCCGTGCCGACGCCACGGTTTGCTCCATGAGCCGGCTCAGGCGCTCGCCGACGCCGGCCGAATGGTTGGCGAGGAAGTAGTCGCCCGCCCGGCCATAGCCGTCGAAGGAATCGAGGGCTTTGCGTAAAGCGGCGGCGAGTTGCGTTTCGTCATCGACGACGTAGCCCAGCGAATTGCCGCGAATGATACCGTCGGGATCCACGAAGGATACGACGGGGATGTCGCGGCGCCACGCCTGGAGAAAGGTGTTGGGGAACCCTTCGTAGAGCGACGTGTTCACGAAAACTTTGCACTCGTCGAAAAGCCGCTCGACGCGGTCGAAAGGCTGAAAGCCGAGGAACTCGAGGTTCGGCACTCGGCGGCTCGCTTCGGCGACTTCGTCGTATAGGGCACGGTGGCTCCCGATGAGGCCGCCGACCATCACGAAGTGTTCGTCCGGAAACCGCTCCGCGAGGCGTACGAAGTGAAGCGGGCGCTTGCGGTTTCTGATCGTAGAGACCCACAGCACGCTGCGCCGCGCCGCTCGGGGAAGGGTTCGCCGGCCTTCGTTCAAGAAATTCGGCAGGACCGTTCCCTCGAGCCCGTAGTTTTCGGCCAGCAGCTCAGCTTGCTTGGCGGACTGCACGATGATGCGATCGGCCGAACGCAGACCGTATTCGTAAAGGAAGCGGTCGCGAGCGTTCGGAATACTCGCGAGGCCCGGAACGAAGTCCGTGTCGAGGGCGCCGGCGAACACGTAAGGCTTGCCCGTGAGGCGCCGAAACATACGCAGAACGCCGAGCTGAAAACCGGCCGTACGGCAGTAGTAAATGTCGGCATCCGCGCGGCGCAGCGCGGCCCAGATGGCCGAGAGACGGGGGTAGAAGAACCTGATCCAGGGCAGTCCGGCCCGCTCCCGGAACGTCTTCAGGACGACGATGCGGCCGATTCGCTCTGCGTCGGGCTGGCCATGGTCCAGGCATACGACGAAGACCTCATGGCCCTGGGCGGCTAGGCTCTGAGCGATGTTGATCTGCTGGAGTTCCGCCCCGCCCACTTTTTCGCTGGCATAGTCGCCCGAAAGCATCGGGTAGATGTTCATGGCGAGCAGGCAAACTCTCATGGCGTCCCGTGCCTTTCTTCTTTCCGTGGCCTTCCCTGTCGAAGCTGCGAATCCAGGGCGATGAACGCCCCCGGATTCGCCTTCGATTCAACGGCGGCGAGACTTGCCGGAGTAGCCGACTCCGAAGTAGACGGTGTTGGAGGCGACGCGCCCCTCGGCGGAGTCTACGAAACGCTGCGCCGTGAGGTCGTAGCCCATCGTCAGGAACAGCTGCTCTTTCATGTGCCAGTCGAAACTGAGCTCGAACCGCACGTAGTCGCGGTCGGCATTCGTCGCGCCCAAGCCTACGGCGCGCGTGCGGGTCAGACGCAAGCCCGCATTGCTTTGAAGGCGCCTCGTCATATCGCGCGTCATATTGATCCAGACCTGATCGCGGTTCACGACGTAGCCTGAACCGTTGGGGTCCACCTGTCGGCCCAAGTCGAAGTTGAAGCTCGTTCGTTCGGCGCGGCGATTGAGTGCGAAATCCACCGTGTAGTTGAAGTCCGCGTTCTTGATCGTATTCTGATTGCTCAAGAAGCTGTACGCCGTACGAACGGCGCCGAGGTTCAGGCTCATATTCAGGTACGAGGACAATTTCGCGGACATGCCGCCGACGACACCGGCCGAGCGGGTGTGATTGCTGTTCACGACGGCCGTGTAGTCCGAAACGAAAGCTCGAGCCGACACGGTCCGGCGCTCGTCCGGGCGATGGGCGAGCCCGAACGAAAAGCTCGAATTCTGGAAGTTGCTGCGCAGCGTCGTTTCCGGCCCGGAATAGAAGACGTCTACATATTCCGATTGCAGCTCGAGATCGGTGCGCCGCGTCAGCGTGATGTTGGCATAGGGCCTGACGAGACTGCGGTTGACGATCTGATTGAAGAACAGCAATTGCCCGGTATCCGTTCCGACGTCCGGCAGCCCCGTATCGGTGTTTTGGGCTCCCAGCAGCTCGCCGGTCCGGATGCTCTGCCGGGTGAGGCTGGCCTGGTAGCCGAGGTCCGATTTCGGGAACGTGTATCGTGCCTGCGAGACCAGGAAGAGGTCTGCGTTGTTGAGGTCGCTGTCTTTGCTTTTGGAGTAGTTGATCGCGCGGACGCGCGGCTCGACGACGAGCTCGCCGCGTTTACCGTAGCTCGTCGCGGTGTAGCGCAGGTCTACGACGGCGCGTGAATCGCTCGTCTGGCCGCTTGATTGCGGGTCAAGCCGAGGGTTGTCGTCGCCCTCGACGGTCGCCGAGACCGATGGGATACCCTCCCATGCGGCCTGCGCGGCTACGGATACGGACAGGGCAATGACCGAAAGCGCGCCCGCGGCCACTGTCGAAATTCTACGCTTCATCGGCGCCCCCCAAGATTGCGGCTCCCTGATACTGTTTCCACCGCGAGTCCGCTTCCCCTATTGGCGATTTTCCGGACCCGTGGATGGCCGCTGCGGGCCGCGCGCTGAATTCGTCCCTGTTTGGGTCCCGAGACGGTGAGGCATCGCGCCATTAACGGGACCGGCCAGCTATAGAGTTTCCGTATGAACGGCGGCGGTCGAACCAGCGGCGACAACGACTGACGGCATGCGAGCCTAGCACAGCGCAAGGGGAATGGGGAGGTAACAGGTCTCGGCTCGCGAACCCGCACACGGCCCTCGGCTCAGCCTCGGCGGGAGCCGGCCAGAGGTCTCGCGTCCAAGCGGGCCGCGACATCCTCCGGCAACACGGACTCGTATACGGCCCTGAGCTTCGTCGTAACCGCTTCCCAGGTGTAGTTCATTTCCACTTTCTTTCGGCCTTCTCGCGCGAGCGCCGCGCGGAGCTCATCGTCCAGGAACAATCTCACGAGGGCGCGTGCGAGATCCGCGCTGCTGCCGTAGGAGACCGTCAGCCCGTCGATGCCGTGGTCGATGACACTGCCCGGCGCCCCGGCATCGCTGCCGATGACCGGTTTCCCGCTCGCCCAGGCCTCGAGATAGACGATGCCGAAAGACTCGAATTTCGAGACCATGGAGAGCACGTCGCATGCCGCAAACAGGTAGGGCTTCTCGGCTTCGTCGAAGTCGTCCAGGACGACTACCCGGCTTCGTGACCCGGGGGGCAAAGCGGCGAGCCATTCCGCTAGCGGCTGCGAGAAGCTTCCTCGCCCTCCCGCGATCAACAGGGTCGCCTCCGGAATCTGCTCCCAGACGCTGGCCATCGATTCGACGAGCGTGTCGATGCCTTTGCCTGCGGCCTGGCGGCCGATGTAGGCGACGACTGGGCCCGCACCGATTCCATATCTTTGCCTTGCGACGACCGGGTCTACATCCCCGTACTCCTCGAGATCGACGCCCGGACCGACGATATGAATCTTTTCGGCGGGCACCCCTTTCTGCACGAGCACGCCGCGCTCGAAGGCGGTATTGGCCACGTAGGCATCCGCTCGTGAAATCGCGCGGAGGACGACGGGATCGATGTGGTTGTCCACGATATGCAGGGCGCCGTAAAGCACGACCGGCTTTCGAATGCGCAGGCGGTTTGCAATCGAGGGATACAGCATGTGGATGTAGCCGAAGGACGTCGCGCAGACGACGTCGGCCCCCGATCTGATCACCGCGAGCAGCATGCCCGTGGATATCGGTCCTGCATAGAGCAGCGCGAGCAGGTCCGCGAACGGAAGGCGCATTCGGCGCGCGGCTTTCGCGCAGAACCTGAGTACCGCATGTCCCCTGCGCATTGTCTTGAAGCGAAAGACGGAGACGCCGTCGAGCGACTCCCGCGGCTTGTCTATTCGAGGGGTTCTTACGTCGCGCGGCTCCCCGAGCGCGTCCGACGTGACGACCGTCACCTCGTCGCCGAATCGAGAGACGAGCTCCGCCGAAAGCCGCCGAAAGAGGTGCTGGCTGCCGCCGATCGACGGGTGGTAGTTGTGGATGAGATGAAGGATCTTCATGCGGGCGTGCCGACGGTTTCCAGGTCTCCGCCGCGCGCGCGAATGAGCTCCGATATCTCCTGCGCGCGGTGCTCCCAAGTGGCGTGACGGGCTTCCGAGATGCGCGCCGCGCGCCGCTGCGCGTCGGTGTCCTGCAGCGCCTCTTTCACGAAGGTATCGTATGCGCTGCCGTCCTCGACGATGTGCACGTACCCGACGAATTCCCGTGCGGCCGGGATGTCGCTCGAGACGATCGGAATGCCGGCCGCAAGGTATTCGTACAATTTCAAGGGGCTGACGTTCTCCGAGTGCCGGTCCCTGACGTACGGCATGAGCCCGACCTGAAACCCCCGGACGTAGTCGGCGACCTCGGCGGCAGGAACGGTGCCCAGATAATGCACGTTCGGGAGCGCAGCAAACTCTTCCCACGCCGCTGTTGACCCGGAGAAGCGAACCTCCCCGACGAAGACGAGCGACCACTCCGGATGGCCCGTCGCGAGCCTCGTCAAGGCCGCGAGGTCCAGACGATCCCCGATATGGCCGATATAGCCGAGGCGAGGCTCTTCGATCGCGGCCAACGCCGGGGGCAGGCGGAACGGTCCTCGGTTCTCGTCGAACAGCGCCAAATTGACGCCATTCCTAACGATGAACGTATTCGGGTTCAGCGGCCGCTTGCTCTCATAGAGTTTCTGTGACACGACGATTGCGAGGTCGGCGCGCGCGAGCAAATCCTTCTCGGCGGCGAGGATCGCGCGGCGAGCCGCGTCGCCCGTTCCGTAGTAGGCGGAGTACTCGTCTACGACGTGGTATATCAGCATGCGCGGCGGCGGGATCTCGCTGAGAAGATCGCTCATGTAGGGGCGGGAAAGCCACACGATGGGCGCGGACAGGCCAAGTTTCCGCATGGCCGCCCGAAGCGCCCACGCTCGAGCCGCGGCGGTCAGCTGCTTGACCGGCGTGCGCCCGCTTATCGGCGCCCACGGAGGGTACCGGTAGACGTGAAGATTTTCGGAGATCTTCGTCAGCGAGGCCTGGCCCCGCTGGGGCCGGTCGATCGAATCGGCGTCGGCCTTTGTGAGCAGGTCGCGCAGATAAGGCCTCGGCTCGACGAACAGGACCTTGTTCTCCCGAGCGAAGACCGACATGAGCTGCTGCCGGTTTCGCCACATGCCCTCCCACCTTTCCGGCGAGAAGTAGACGAGAGATTGTCCGCTCAGGATCTTCATCCGTGGACTGAAGAAGACGCGGACGTAAAGAGCCGCGGGTCAGTAATACGTCTCGCTTCTTCCGACGGAATTGTTCAGCACCGTGCCGATGACGTTGATACCTGCCAGGGAATCGACGGCGTCGCTCAGATCCGAGCGCAGCGTCTTTCCCTCGTTGACCACGAGCAGCATCGCGTCGATGTGAGCGCTGAACGCCAGCAAATCGTCGGCGGACAACAGCGGAGGGAGATCGAAGATCACGGTTGGACCGCGGCCGGCCCCGTGGCCCCGCAGCTCGCCGACGAGCTCGGTCATGACCTCCGAGCTCAGGACTTCCGACGAGTTCTCGAAGACGATCGAGTTGGGCAGAATGGCCAGCCCTTCGGGCCCGGGGCACACGCATACCTCTTCCAGATTCGCCTCACCGCTCAAGTACTGGGCGAGGCCCGGCAGATTGGGGTCGAGCCCCAGCGTCTCCGAAACCGAAGGATGGCGGAGATCGAAGTCCGCCAAAATGACCTGGGCGCCGGGATCTGCCGCTATGCGTAGCGCGAGGTTCACGGCGACGAGCGTTTTCCCCTCGCTCGCGGTCGGGCTGGAGATGGCGAGCGTCGTCAGCCCGCCGCTTTCCATTGTCCGCCGCACGCGCGTCCTCAGCATCTTGAAGGACTCCGAGGCCGAGGACCGCTCGGACGTGGCGATCACGTGCTTGCGCTGCAGCCACGCGGGGTCGAGCTCCACTCTTCTCAATGCCTTGAAGTCCATCTGCGCGCCGAGGGTTCCGTCAATCCGAGGCCGGACCGCGCGGGAGAGGATATCCCTCGTCCCCGCTCCTCGCTGGGGCTGGGTGCGCGCTCGGTCTAGCGCCCGTTCGATTTGTCCCATGATCAGAACCTCGAAAGATACGAAGAATGTTATCTAGGCTGCGGCGGTGATGGCGAGAAATGCCACACCGACGTAAGAGGCTGCAAGCGCAAGGCGCCGCATCCTGTGTTTCCACGTTTCGCGGCCATTCATGATCGTGGGAATCACGGCCATCGGCGGCGCTTTGACGATCATCCTCAGGTCCCGCGCACCGCGCACCGTGCCGTCCACGGCATCTCGGAAAAGCGCAGAGCCGATCGAGGCGCTGACGGCCAGAAACATGCCGGCCAGAATGATCGTGAGGTGGCTAGGTTGAGCCGGCGACGACGGCAAATAGGCATCCCGCTGCAGAACGTACCGCTCGGCCTTCTGCTCGTCTTCGACTGCGATGGCCCGGTGAGCCGCCGTCTGCTTCTCGCGGATCTTGTTGTAGTCCTGCTTGGCGATGTCGTAATCGCGGCTCACCGTGATGAGCTCCTTCTCCGTCTGCGGCTCGCGGGCGATTTGCGCCTGCAGATCGTCGATCTTCTTGCGCAGCTTCTGCCGATCCGCCTGCATGGCGGCGAGGTCGGCGTCCGCGCTGTCGAGCTGCACCTGCAGCTGCAGATAGGCGGGATTGTCCGGGGCGCGCGTATTCGTGGAACTGGCGGCGGGCTGCGCCGCGAGCTGCCTGGTCAGCGCCGTGATGGTCCTCTTGAGTTCCTTCACGTCCGGATAGTCGGGGGAGTAACGGCGCTGCAGGTCCTTGAGCTCCTCGCGCTTCGTATCGAGCTCGGACTGGATCGCGGTCCGATCGATGCCTGCCGGCTGGTTCTTGCTCAGCAACTCGATCTGTTTGCGCAGCCTGATGAGATCGGGGTGCTGCGGGCTGTATTTCGCGGAGAGCTCGACGTATTGGCGGCGCAGCGACTCGAGCTGGTCCTCGGCGCCGAGAATCGGCTTGCCGTTCTCGTCGTACAGGGGCGCGGAGGGGCTCGTCTGCGCCAACTGAGTGATGAGCAGGTCCTTGCGGGCCTGTACGGTGCGGATGTTCTCCTCCGTGTTGTCCAGGTCGCGCTCGGTGCGATCCAGCATCTGCTGATTCAGCGTCGAATCCTCGGGCAGGCTGCCGGCGTGTTCCTGCTTGAACTTCGCGAGCGCCGCTTCCGTTCGGGCGAGCTCGGCTTTGAGGGTGTCGGCCTGCTGGTTCAGGAAGTCGGACGTCTCCGTGACCGTCGCCGTACGGTTGGCGGCATTTCTCTGGACGAACATGTGACCGAGCTTGCTCGCGACCGCTTGCGCCTTTTCGGGCGAGGCGTACTTGAAGCCTACCTCGAAGCCGATCGTCTGCTCGGTGCTTACGATGGCGGGCTGGTCCGTGTTGAGGATCTTGTCCACCTTGACGTCGTCCCTCATCTCGCTCGCTCTTTCCTCGGGCGGCAGGTTCGGGTACAGAGAGAACTCGTCGATGAGCGGCTGCAGGCTGCTCCGGCTCAGAACCTGATCCGTAATTCTGTCGATGCGAAGATCCGTATCGTAATTCGGCACCGTCGTCTGGACGATGTCCTCGCGGATCTGCGGCTTCTCGATGTAGATCAGCGTCGAGGAACGGTACTTTTCAGGAAACAGGAACGTGCCCAGCGTGACCGCGAGCAGCACGCCGAGAAAGACCCACGACATGAAGGCGCGCCGACGCCTTAAGAGGGACAGGTAGTCCTGCAGTGACACGCCGGTGGTATTTTCCATTTTTTGTACCGCTCGCTCCGCGATGGCGCCTCAGGGCACCGAAACCACATCGCCGGCTTGAAGGACGATGTTCTGCTTCAGGTCGCGCCCCTTCGAGACGTCCGAGTAGCTGAAGGGAATCGCGACTTCCTTGCCGTCCTGATTTCTGATGATCCGAATCCCGTTCTGGTCGGCGAAGGCCGTGATGCCGCCTGCGAGGCTCAGCGCCTGAATCACATTGACGTTCGGATTCATGACGTAGGCGCCCGGGTTCTTGACTTCGCCGATGACGTAGATTCGGTTGCCTTGCACGTTTTTGATGAGCACGGTGACGACGAGGTCCGGGATGTACTTCTCGAGCCGGCCCTTGATCTCGTCCCGGATGCTCGCAATGGTGCGGCCCCCTGCGTCCACTTCGCCGATGAGCGGGAAGGAGAACGAGCCGTCGGGCTGCACGAGCACGTCGCGCTGCAGATCGGCTTCCTTCCAGACCGAGACCTCGAGCTCGTCGCCCGCCTGGACCATGTATTTGTCCCGGGACGGAGGAGGACTCGCAGCCGTCTTCTCGGCCGCGTGCGCGACCGAAACGAGCCCGAGAAGCATCGCGAGCGCGTAGGCGGGCGCGTTCCTTCGCCGACGGGGGGTGCAGCGGATCATGCGCGTTCTAATTCTTGATCTAATCGCCTCAGAGCCGAATGCCAGTATAGTTGGAAACATCATTTCACGTGAAGGAACCATGTTCAATTCCTTAAGAAATTGCGGGATTTAGAGCTTATGTCGCCTATTTGCGCGCGGGTTCCGAGGGACTTCCCGCCCGGCCGGGTTCACTCGTAACCGAAGGTCTGTTTCGCCGATCGCTGAGAAATGTCGATGAGCCTGGCGGTCCAAGGGGAAATGCTCGTCCGCCAACGCTCGAGCGAGCTCGCGTCCACGCCTCGTTTCGAACCTCCGATCGTATCGAAGGAGGAACCATATTGATGAGGCTTCGTCATGGCCGAAAGGAACGGGACTTCGAGGAACTCGCAGATCGCCTGAAGCTCGCGCTCCGGGTCGAGAACGACGTCCTCGTAACGCACGAGCCGGTAATTGGGCAAGCCGCGAAGCCGGCGGTGCAGCCGGGCCGTCCCCCAGGTCTGGAGGCTGATGTGCACAAAATGCTGGAAGCGCACGAAATTGCGGTTCAGGGCGCTCGATTCCTCTCGAGTGTACTTCGCCGCCTGGGAGGCGTAAATGGCCTTGGGGTTGCGGGTGGTGTGGATAAGGCGGCAGCCCGGAAACCACTCGAGCAGCTTGTCCGTATACGAATAGTGCATGGGAAACTTGGCGCCGAGCCCCTTCTTGCCCGTGCCCATCGCGTGGACCCGCATGATCGCCGTCAGGATCGCCTTCATGCTCAGGGGCTCGGACGCGAGCGCCTCGCGAAGCCGCGCGCGATCCAGCTTCTCCTGCACGACCGACCAGAACCAGCCGTAGGGGATGCCGGAGTAAAACAGTTCCATGAGGCGGTCGAGCGCCCCCGCCGAGGACAAGTCGCCCACGTGCTTGCGGATGTTCGTGGCCAGGTCCCGGTGAATCCAGGGCGGCGAGTAGAGGAACAGCTCGTCCACGAAGTCCAGCTGCTCGCTCATGCACAGCATGGTCTTGAGCATCTCGGAGCCCGTACGCGCCCCGCCGACGATGAACACCGGGGCCGGTTGGAGGCTCATGGCGCCCAGCCTTCCGCGACCCGGGACCGAGGAACGACCGAGGCGGCCTGCTGCAGGACTTGCTCCGTTTCGCGAACCATCTTTTCTTCCGTGAATCGGTTCACCACCAGCGTCCGCGCGTCGCGCCCGAGCCGGGCGCGAAGATCGGGGTCGCCGAGGATTCTGGTTAAAGCGCGCGCCAGGGCGCCCACGTCGCCGGGCGGCACGAGGAGACCGGTCTCCCCCTCGAGGACGGCCTCGCGCGTTCCGCCCATGTCCGTGGCGACCATGGGCACCGCCATTGCCATCGACTCTAGCATCGCGATCGAAAAGGTTTCCACCGCCGTGGAAGCCAGGACGGTCACGTCGCTTCCCGCGAGCAGCCGGCGCACGTTCGTCACGGGCCCCGGAAACTTAACGCGTTCGGAGATACCGAGCTCGGCGGCCAGCTGTCTGGCGGCCGGGCGCGTGGGGCCGTCTCCGGCCAGCACCAGGTAGGTTTCGGGGAGGCCGGCGGCGGCCGCCGCGAATGCGCGCAGGAGCTTGTCGTGCCCCTTCTCGGGGCGGAAGGCCGCCACGCAGGTCACGACCAGGGCACCGGCCGGAATGCCGAGCTCGGTGCGCGCCTCGGCGCCGCCGTTGGGCAGGGCCGGATCGAAGACGGCGGTATCGATGCCGTTGAAGACCACACGGGCCTTCGGCTCGAGCTCCGGACACCGATTCAGCCAATATCGGAGCTGACTCCGGCACACGAAAATCACGGTATCGGCCGAACGCAGCATCCACCGGTAGAGTGTTCGATCGAAGAGCTCGTACAGCGCCGTCCTGTTCACGGTCGTGTGGATCGCGCAGACGAGCCGAGGCTTCGCCGCGGCCTTCCGCCGGGCGAGCCATGCGAGCAGCAGCGAATACTGGATGGTGCAGTGCACCACCTCGATGCGGTGCGCGTCGATGACCTGGGCCATCGCGGAGACCACGCCGAAATCCAGCCGCCCCTGCTTGCGCAGCGCGTGCACGGCGACTTTCGACCGGTCCACGAGCTCCAGCAGCGCTTCCCCCTCGTCGTAGTAGAGCAGATGAGCCTCGAATGCCTGTGCGTCCAGGCGGTTCACGAGGCGCACGACCTGCATCTCTGCGCCCCCCTGGCGCAGCGACGGCACGACGAAGAGCACGCGTCTTCGTGCCGCGGTCTCGGGGGCGCTCGGCGACGGCGGGGCCGGACCGAGATCTGCGGGATCCGGCAGCTTCATGTCGGGATGTGCCGTCATTCGGTGGGCAGCGCCTGGCTCCGGCGGCTGCCGCCGGGGCGAAGCAAGACATCGCGGTAATAGCCGTAGATGCGGCTCACGAGCTCCCGCGGCGAGTACTGGGCGACCGCGCTCGTGCACGGGAAGCCCGCGTAGCGCTCGCGGACGGCGAGGGATCGCTCGATGGCGGCCGCCAGGGAGGCCGGTTCGCGGCCGTCGACGACTTCGCCGTTGACGCCCGTCTTCACGACCCGGCCGACCTCGCCCACGGCCGTCGATACGACGGGCAGGCCGCTGCCGAGCGCCTCGAGAACCGCCATGGGCATGCCCTCGTAGGCCGATGACATCACGAAGAGATCGGCCGCGCGGAGCCAGTCGGCGATCTGCGGCCGCGGTTTCAGGCCGGCGAGGCGGACGGCATGAGACAGGGACTCGCGCCGGATCAGGCGCTGCAGGTCTTCCCGGAGCACGCCGTCGCCGATGAAGACCAGCCTGGCGGCCGGCCGCCGCTTCGCGAGGAGCGCGAAGGCCTGCAGCAGCAGCAGCGGATCCTTTTGATGGTCGAGCCGGCCCACGGAGACGAGGAGCTCGTCCCGAGGCGATAAGCCCGCCTCGGCCGCCAAGGCAGCGCGCAGCCGCCCCCGAGTTTCCGGCGCGGCCGGCGAGAAGACCTCGGGGTCCACCCACGTCGGCGTGAACTCGAAGCGATCGGCGTAGCTCGGATATCTCTCCCGATAGGCCTGGGCCGCATCCTCGCGGACACAGAACACGCGGCTCAGCTTCGGAATCATGAATTTCTCCAGCGCGAAGTAGAGCGCGGGGGCGTGTTTCCAGCGGATGTCCGCCTTGGGGTTCCGCAGGTCCGCCATGTTTTGGTGTATGAAACACACCTTTTGCCGGGGATCGCGCAAGAAGGCGGCGAGCGGCTCGATCCTGTGAAACTCGAGGATTTCCGAGTCGATCTCGGGCTTCGCGATCATTAACTTGAGCATGAAACGCAGCGCAACGGGGACGAGCGGCCGCTCGCCTTTGGACGGGTGCGCAAGCACCGGATAGAAAAGTACGCTTCGGCCGCCCAGGGCGCAACGGTTCCAGCGGCCTACCGGGCGCTTCACGGGGTCCATGGAAATGCCGACGAGCCGCATCTCGACGTTGGGCGGCGACCAGCGAATCAGGCCGTCGATGAACGTGTCGATGCCGCTCGGCGCGACGTTGAAAGGGTCCGCCGGAAAGATGATGCAGACGCCGGGCACTTTGTATCCAAGGTCCTTGATTAGTCCGCGGCGCCCTTCGCGATCTGCTCGGAGATCCAGCCGAAGGTCTTCGCCAGTCCGTCCCGCAGCGGCAGGCTGGGCGCCCAGCCGAGCTTCTCCTTGATGAGCCGATTGTCCGAGTTGCGTCCGCGCACGCCGGTCGGGCCCGCAATGTGCCGGATCGACTGGCGCTTGCCGGCTATTCCCATGATCATCCGCGCGAAGTCGTTGATCGAGACCATCTCCTCGGACCCGATGTTCACGGGGCCTTGGAAGGCCGAGCGCGTGAGCCGTATCGTGCCCTCGACGCACTCGTCGATGTAGAGGAACGAGCGCGTCTGCGTGCCGTCGCCCCAAAGCTCGATTTCGCCTCCGTCCGGTGCCGTGGCCACCTTCCTGCAAAGCGCGGCCGGCGCTTTCTCGCGACCGTCGTTCCACGAACCCTCGGGCCCGAAGATGTTGTGGTAGCGCGCCACTCGGACCTCCATGCCCTTGTTGCGCGCATACGCGAAGTACAGGCGCTCGGAGAACAGCTTCTCCCAGCCATACTCGCTGTCCGGTGCTGCCGGGTAGGCGGACTCTTCGGAGCACTTCGGATTGCTCGGGTCCATCTGGTTGTACTCGGGGTACATGCACGCCGACGACGAGTAGAAGATGCGGCGGCAGTTGCGCTTGGCGCAGATGTCGAGAACGTTGAGGTTGATCTGCGCGGAGTTGTGCATGATGTCCGCGTCGTTCTCGCCCGTAAACACGAAGCCGGCGCCGCCCATGTCCGCCGCGAGCTGATACACCTCGTCGAACTTCCGGTCGATGACTCGCCAGCACACGTCCGCGTCGCGCAGGTCTCCGACCACGAAGTCGTCGGCGGCCGTCGCGGCGTAGCGAGGGTATTTGAGGTCCACCCCCCGAACCCAGAAACCTTCCGCTTTGAGACGCTTCACGAGGTGGCTGCCGATGAAGCCTCCGGCGCCGCAGACTAATGCAGTTTTCGTCATGATTTTGTGCTCATCCGATTCTATACTTCTGCTCGGGACGGGCGCGGATCCCGAAAGGGGCGGGCCCGCAAAGAATAACGGCGCGTCTCGACCCGGTACAAGGACTTTGGCGGTCACGCGCGGGGCCGCAGTATGGACTACATAACATGCCGAGGGCGTGAGCCACACCGCAGTTTGAAAACGCGAAATGTGCTTCGTTTCGGGGCAGGCCGCGCCTGACCGCCGCCCCGGCGCCGCGCGCCCACTTCTTCCCTATACTGCCTGCCTTTCCCAATGCGAAAGCCTACAGGAGACGACGAGCGACCATGGCTACCCAGACGTTGACAGCCGCCAAACATCTCGTGCCGCTGTCGGTTCGACGCGGGCTCAGGTTCTATGCCCAGCACTACGGATTCCGGTATCAGTGCCCGTTCTGTAAGTCTTCGCTTCGCGGGCTGCTGCCTTTCGGATTCGATTTCCCCGTGCTCCGCGAGAAGCAGGTCATCGGCGGCGGCTTGCGCGACAACAGCATGTGTCCCGTTTGCCGCTCGGCCGATCGCGAGCGCTTGCTGCTGCTGTATCTGCGCAACGAGACGGATCTTTTCACGCGGCCCCAAAAGCTGCTGCACGTCGCGCCCGAGCCGGAGCTCCGCAAGGTCATCGAGCGCTGTTCGCACATCGACTACACGACCGCCGACTTGAACAAGCCCAACGTGGCCGTCAAGATGGATATCCGGGACATCCAGTACCCGGACGACACGTTCGACTGCATCATCTGCAATCACGTTCTGGAGCACGTCCACGAAGATCGGCAGGCGATGGCGGAGTTGCACCGGGTATTGAAGCCGGGCGGCCGGGCGATCCTCCAGGTCCCCATCTCCTACGTTTTGCCTTCCACCTACGAAGACGCTTCCATCGAAGCGGAAGCCGAGAGGGAGCTCGCATTCGGGCAATGGGATCACGTTCGAATCTATGCGCCGGACTACGTAGACCGTCTGGCAAGTTCCGGTTTCAGGGTCGAGGTGTTCGATTGGACCGAGCACGGGGCGGCCTACGGCGGTCGCGCGAACCGCTTTGCCCTGATCAGAGAAGAAAAGCTGTTCGTCGGGCGGAAGTGACATTGGGCCGGGCTCTCGGCAGCCGGCGCGGGGATCGAGGGTGATCGCGAGCGGACCCGAGCAAAAGACGGCGCGGCCGGTGCCGCCGGCCGAGCTGCCGCGCCCGCAAGCGCCGCCCCGGGCAGGATGGGCGGGCAGGCTCGCGCGTTGGCGCAGTTATCCGCGGGAGTTCGGGCCTTGGTGGTGGTGGATGCTGTTCAACATGCAGCTCTCGGCGCTGCCGTGGGTCGGCTCGTGGTTCACGCGGCTCGCGGGGCTGCCCCTGCCGCCGTACCGAGGCAAGTGGCCGCTGGCCCTCATTACCTGCAATCCCTATGTCTCGCCCAAGGCGCAGATCGGCTGCCGCGACCTCAGCATCGGCAAGCTCTGCTTCGTGGACGACAACGTGACGATCTTCAGCAACCCGACCGGCGGCCGAGTCCAGCTGGATAACGGCGTGCACCTCTACCGCGGCACCGTCATTGACGTGGGCCAGGGCGGGGAAGTCGTCATCGGCGAAAACACGCGCGTTCAGCCCAACTGCAGTCTGAACGGCTACCTCAAATCGATCCGGATCGGGCGAGAACGTCATGATCGCGCCCGGATGCGGTTTTTTTCCTTACCAGCACGGCGCCGATCCGAACGAGCTCATGTGCAGACAGCCGCTCGTGAGCGCAGGAGACATCGTCATAGAAGACGACGTTTGGATTGGGTCCGGCGCGAGGGTCATGGATGGGGTGACGATCGGGCGCGGCGCAATCATCGGGGCCGGCGCCGTAGTCACGAAGGACGTGCCGCCCTATTCGATCGCGCTCGGGGTGCCTGCCCGCGTGGTCGGCCGCCGAGGGTCGAAGTGAGGTCTCGGGCGCATTCCCCGCAGCTCGCGCCTTCCCGCGTGACGCGTCAGTGACCCTCGTCACAGTCAAATTCTGGCCAGGTCGGTAAATTACATAACAAGGCGATGTCGCGGAAATTCACGTCGGCGATCGCAGTCTCGGATCGCAGCAAAACGCGCGGAGGACGCGCTCAATGAGTAAAGGGATGCAGGCCGTCATTCTCGCAGGCGGCTTCGGCACGCGTTTGTCGGAGGAAACGGCCGTTCGCCCGAAGCCGATGGTGGAGATCGGCGTGCGGCCGATCCTGTGGCACATCATGCAGATCTACTCGGCCCACGGCATCAACGATTTCATCATCTGCTGCGGTTATAAGGGCCACGTCATCAAGGAATACTTCGTCAACTACTTCATGCAGTCGGCGGATATGACGATCGATCTACGGGACAACCGCGTGGAGTATCACAACCCCGGGGCCGAGCCGTGGCGCGTCACGCTCGTGGACACGGGCGACAAGACCATGACGGGCGGCCGCCTGAAGCGCGTCGAGCCTTATCTCAACGGCGAGACGTTCTGCTTCACCTATGGCGACGGCGTCGGCGACGTGGACATCACGGCCCTGGTCTCGTTTCACCGCGAGCACGGCAGGAAGGCGACGATGACGGCCGTGCAGCCTCCGGGCCGGTTCGGGGCTTTCACGCTCGCCTCGGGCTCGGATCGGGTCTCGCGATTCCACGAAAAGCCGGTCGGCGACGGCGCCTGGATCAACGGCGGTTTTTTCGTGCTCGAGCCCAGCGCCGTCCGCTATGTCGAGAACGATTCGACGGTCTGGGAGCGCGACCCGCTGGAGGCCCTCGCGAGGGAGGGCGAGCTGCACGCCTACCGGCACATGGGTTTCTGGCAGCCGATGGACACACTGCGGGACAAGATGCTCCTCGAGGAGCTCTGGGCGAACGGGACCGCGCCATGGAAGGTTTGGTAGCGAGGAAGGTACTGCATCATGCGCTTGTTGATTACCGGCAATATGGGCTACGTCGGCCCGATCGTTTCGCGGCATCTGCGGACGCGGTTCCCCGATGCCCACCTGGCGGGCATAGACACCTGCTTTTTCGGTCAGTGCTTGACGAGCAACGAGCCGCTGCCGGAGAGCGTGCTCGACGTGCAATATTTCGCGGACGTGCGCCGCATCGACGCGGGCCTGCTTCGCGGAGTGGACGCGATCGTGCTGCTCGCGGCCATCTCGAACGACCCCATGGGCAAGGCGTTCGAAGCGGTGACCGGGGAGATCAATCGCGACACGTGCGTGCGGTTGACGCGGATGGCCAAGGAAGCCGGGGTCAAGCGAGTCGTCTTCGCCTCCTCCTGCAGCGTCTACGGCTTCGCGGACAGCGGGCCCAGGGACGAGAGCGCCCCGGTCAACCCGCTCACGGCCTACGCCCGCTCGAAGATCGAGACGGAGCGCGAGATCGCCGAAGACGCCGGCGATGACTTGGTCGTCACGAGCCTGCGCTTCCCGACCGCATGCGGGTTCAGTCCCCGCCTGCGCCTCGATCTCGTGCTCAACGACTTCGTGGCCTGCGCTCTCGCGAAGGGCAAGATCGAAGTGCTCAGCGACGGGACGCCGTGGCGGCCTCTGATCGACGTGCGCGACATGGCGAGGGCCATCGAATGGGCGTTGCAGCGGCCGGCGGACGGCCGGCCCTTCCTGGCCATCAACGTCGGGCGCAACGAGTGCAACTATCAGGTCAAGGACCTCGCCGCGGCCGTGGCCGAGGCGATCCCCGGCACGCAAGTGTCGATCAACAAGGACGCACCGCCCGACAAGCGGTCCTACCAGGTCGATTTCGGCCTCTATCGGCGCCTCGCGCCCGAGCACCTGCCGGCCCATACGCTGCAGGACTCCATCGCCGCGCTCAAGGCGGGCCTCGAGGCCATCGGATTCGCGGACGAGAACTTCCGTGAGTCGAGCCTGATTCGCCTCAAGGTGCTCTCCCAGCTCAGAGAACAGAAGCGAGTCGACGAGTCCTTGTACTGGGTGCGGTGATGAAGTTCGTTGAAACGCCCCTATCGGGGGCGTTCACCGTGGAAATCGAACCGATCGAGGACAAGCGGGGGTTCTTTGCGAGGGCGTGGTGCCAACGGGAATTCGAGGCGCGCGGGCTTTCCGGCCGCCTCGTGCAGGTCAACATCTCGTTCAACCGGCGCAAGGGCACACTGCGCGGCATGCACTGGCAGAGGGCGCCTCACGAGGAGGACAAGTTGATCCGGTGCACGCGCGGCGCAATTTTCGATGTCGCCGTGGACCTGCGTCCGGGGTCGGCGACCTACCTGCGGTGGTTCGGGGCGGAGTTGACGGAAGAAAACCACAGGATGCTCTGGGTGCCGCGGGGCTTCGCGCACGGCTTTCAGGTGCTCGAGCCCGATACCGAAGTCCTGTATCAGCATACCGAGTTCTACGCGCCCGGTTTCGAGGCGGGCGCGCGTTATGACGACGCCCTGTTCGGCATCCAGTGGCCCCACCCCGTGACGGAGATTTCCGACCGGGACGAAGCCTGGCCCGCCTACGAGAGGGCGGCGCGGTGAACGACGTGAGTTCGTCGGGACGCGATCCGCAGCTCAGCGTCGTCATTCCTTGCTACAACGCGGCGGCGACCCTCGCGCGGCAGCTCGAGGCCATGGCTCGCCAGACTTGGCCCGGGACCTGGGAGCTCGTCTTCGTAGACAACGGCAGCACGGACGATTCGCGGGCCATCGCCGAGCGCTTTCTCGAGACGATCCCGAATATGCGCATTATCGAAGCCAAGGAAGGGCAGGGCACGTCCTACGCGGTGAACCGGGGTGTCGAGGCGGCGCGGGGGCGTCTGATCCTGCTCGCCGACGCCGATGACCAGGTGGACGAAGGCTGGATGGCGGCCATGGCCGAGGCGCTGAAGACGACGGAACTGGCGGCGCCGCGTTTCGACGTCGAAGCGCTCAACGAGCCGTGGGTCACGAAGTTCTGGGTGCATCCGCAGTCGCGGGGTATCATGGAATTTCGGAATCCGCCGTACCTACCGCACGCGGGAGGCTCGGGGCTCGGCTTCACGAAGGAGCTTTTCGTGCGCGTCGGCGGCTACGATCCGTCGCTGGTCTACCTGCACGACACGGATTTCTGCTGGAAGGCGCAGCGCAGCGGCGCGAAGCTCGCTTTCGTGCCGGACGCGGTCATGCATATTTCCTATCGCAGCAGCGTGAGGGCCGCGTTTCGCCAGGCGCGGAACTACGGCGAGTACCAGGCCCTGCTGTACAAACGGTACCGGCGGCTGGACATGCCGCCTGCGGACTTACGGTCCGGGTTCAGGGACTGGGTCAACCTGTTTTCCGCGATCAGGAGCATCAGAAGGCGTCCGGGCCGAATACTGTTCGCGGCCCGGCTCGGCCGCCTGTGGGGAAGATTTTGGGGCGGGGTCAAGCAGGGCGTCTTGGTCCTATAATGCCAGCGGTACGCTCGAGTCCGAGGCGCGAATGCTGTCTGTAAGGAGAAATCCCATCAGGAAGGGAACGGAAAACGCGCTGCTGGTCGAGCGATCGGCCATCGCGAAGCTCATCAAGCTCGCCGCCAGCCACCGCTGGCTCTCCGCGGTTGTTCTGGTGACGGGCTTGATCGCCAGCGTCTCCGAAGGGTTCGGCCTGACGCTGTTCATCCCGCTGCTCGATACGATTCAGACTGGGCAGCCGAACGGAACGGACCGCTCAGGGCTCATCGCGTGGTTCTCGCATCCGTTCGATGGGCTGGACCCGCACGTGAAGACGCTCGTTCTAGCCTCGTTGATCATGTTTACGGTCATTCTGCGAGCACTTTTGGCCTACGCGAACGCCGCGTTGAACATCTCGCTTTCGATGCGCGTGCTGCACGACCTCCGCTGCCAGGTGTTCGACAGCGTGCTGAAGGCGCACTTCAACTTTTTCGAGAAGAACGACAGCGGCCGGCTCGTGGGCGCGATCAATGCGGAGACGAACCGGACGACGCAGGCGCTGAAGTCGCTGATGACGGTTGCGACGACGGGCATCCTGTCCCTCGTCTACGTAGGCCTGCTCGTCGTCTTGTCCTGGAAGCTGGCCCTCGTGGCGATAGCCGTGAGCACGTGCGTCTCGTTTGCGACGAAGCGGCTCGTCGAGTCCGCGAAGGCCAGGGGCGCCGCGGCCACGAGAGTGAACAGCAGGTTCATTGCCCGCATGCTCGAGGTCATGGAGGCCATGCCGATCGTTCGCGCCTTCGGTCAGCAGGATAGAGAGTTCGCGAACTTCGAGAAGGCGTCCGAACAGGTCTCGGCGGCCTGGTACCGCATGAACGTCGTCGCCGAAGGCGTGCGGCCCATCTACGACATCGCCGGGGCGGTGCTTCTGCTCGTCGTCTTCGCCACACGCCTCAGCATCACCTCGGACCTTTCGCAGCTGATCCTGTTCGCGTTCGTGCTCGTAAGGCTCCAGCCGCGGCTTGTCGAGATGAATCGCGAACGTGTCTCGATCAACTCGAACAGCTCCGCCATCATGGAAACGGCGGCCATGCTGGCACCCGACGAGGGTCAGCAGCCGAGCGGCCAGAAGCGGCTGGAGAAGCTTTGCGCCGGCATTCGATTCGAGGGGATCGGTTATACCTACCCGAATGCGACTGCCGAGTCTCTCACGGACGTGGATCTCACGATCGGCAGAGGGAAGTTCGTCGCCCTCGTCGGCGGCTCTGGCGCCGGCAAAACCACGCTCATTAAACTGCTGCTCAGGTTCTACGACCCCGACAAAGGCCGCATCACGATCGACGGCGACGATCTTCGCGACATCGACGTTCACGACTGGCGCAGGCAAATCGCGCTCGTCTCGCAGGAAAGCTACGTCTTCAACGCCTCGATCGCCGAAAATATTTCCTACGGGCGCAACGGCGCGACGCGCGAGGACGTTGTTGCTGCGGCCAAGGCCGCGGACGCTCACGAATTCATAGAGCGATTGCCGAACGGTTACGATACGCTCGTGGGCGAGCGCGGCACGCGGCTCTCGGGCGGGCAGAAGCAACGCATCGCCTTGGCGCGCGCCATGGTCCGGAACCCCCAGATCTTCATTCTCGACGAGGCCACGAATCAGCTGGACGCCCTGACTGAGCAGTCAGTCCAGGTGGCGCTCATGAAGCTGCGCCACCGCTGCACGCTTATCGTCATCGCTCACCGCCTCGCCACGGTTCAGCATGCGGATACGATCGTCGTCATGCGCGGCGGACGCATCGTCGAGACGGGGAACTACGAAGAGCTCGTCGCGGCCGACGGCGCGTTCCGTCAGCTCGTCGACGCCCAATACTTAGGTCCCGTGAAGGCCCGCGATGTGGTTGCTGGATAAGGTCAAACACCGCACGCTCTGGCGCGTGACGGGCACGATATTTTCGGTCCATACGAGGAGCCCGGCCGTCGCGCTGACTTTCGACGACGGCCCGGACCGCCGCTTTACGCCCACGCTGCTCGATTGCCTCGCCGACCACCGGGCACGCGCGAGCTTCTTCATGGTCGGGGAATGCGCCGCGAGGCACCCGGCCATCGTCGAACGCGCGCACAAGGCGGGCCACGATACCGGCAACCACAGCTGGAGCCATCCGTCGCTGGCGCGCGTTCGCTTCGGCGAGACGCGCGAGCAGATCCTCAAGGCGGAGCAGGCCATCCGCTACAACGAGCATCGGCTGTTCAGGCCGCCGTTCGGCCATCAGTCCGCATCCTCTTTCCTCGCCGCCAAATCCCTGGGGCTTCGCATCGTCAGCTGGAACGTGATCGCGATGGACTGGCTCGACGACGACGCGGAGACGCTCGTCGGCCGCATCGAGCCGAAGCTCGGTCCGGGGAGCATCGTGCTCATGCACGACCACCTGCACGACTACATCGAGGAGCGCTATCTCGATCGCGCGCCGACGGTCGAGGCCGTGGAGCGGCTTCTCGAGCGACTCGGAACTACGTTCGAGTTCGTGCCGGTCAGCGAGCTGCTTCGGCGCGGCCGCACGATCAAGCAGCCGTGGTTCGAGCGCGGGCAGGACGACTTCCTCGCCAAGCTCACCTTGACGACGGAGTAGAGGGCGTTGACTGCCGCGGATACCTCATCGCCGCTCGTCGAGATCGTGACGCCCGTCCACAACGGCGCCGCCTACATCCGCGAATGTATCGAGAGCGTGCTGCGGCAGACGTATACGAACTGGGTCTACACCGTCTGCGACAACGCGAGCACGGACGAGACGGCGGCGATCGTCGCAGAGTATGTCCGCAAGGAACCGCGGATCAGGCTGCAGAGAACCGACCGGTTTCTCGGGCTCATGGACAATTGGAACCATGCGCTGTCCTATCTCGACGACCGGGCCGCGTACTGCAAGGTCATTCACGCCGACGACTGGATTTACCCCGAGTGCCTGAGCGAGATGGTAGGGCTCGCCGTCGAGAATCCTTCGATCGGGCTCGTGAGCGCCTTCCGCCTCGAGGAGCGGTGGCCGAGTCTCGGCGGATTGCCGAGCGGTCAAACCGTCACGCCCGGTGCGCAGATCTGCAGGGACACGCTGCTGGGCCGGGTCGGGCTGTTCGGCTCGCCGTCGAACATCCTGCTACGCGCCGATCTCGTGCGCAAATTGCAGCCCTTCTACGACCCCACTTACATCCACGCGGATCACGAAGTGTGCTTTCGTGTGCTCGAGGAAAGCGATTTCGGTTTCGTGTTCAAGGTACTGACCTTCACGAGGCGGCACAACGAATCGCAGACCTCGCGCGCCAGGGTCCTGAACACTCACGGCTCGGAGGCGCTGCTTTTCTTTCAGAAGCACGGTCCGAAATATTTCGCCGAGGCCGAGTTCGTGCGGCTCATGAAGCAGCGGCTGCAAATTCATTACCGCTTCCTGGGCCGGGCTGTCTTCGAAGCCAGGGGCAAGGAATTCTGGCGTTATCAGAAGTCGGTGCTCGAGCGATTGGGCTCGCCGTTGAGCTACTCGTTTCTTTCGGTCTCGACGCTCGTGGAACTGCTCAACCTCGTGAACACGCTGCGTCGAGTGCGAGGGGCCGGCGAGGATCTGAACGCAAGGCCGGCCTCGCACCGCGGCGGACGCTAGGGACAGCGATGAAGACGGCCTTCCACGATCTCCGCCTTGTTTGTGATGCGCGCCAAGTATCCGGTTTCGCATATTTTGTAAAGTCGGGGCGTCGCCGCAGGCAGACAGTTGCGGCGTTCAATAGCTTGTGTCATTTTCCAGAACCGAAAAGGGCAAACTAGCTGAAAGGCTAGGACGCAAAGCTTCCGGTCTAAAGACGATGTCCACGATGGCGGAGCTGCCGGTTTACGTCTCGAGAGCTTCTCGCTCGGCGCCGTACCCCATCGACCGCCGCTCTTGCTCGCCCTCTTCGCACTCATTCAGGAAAAGGAGGGCTTGAGTATGGGGTCATGGAACGCCGGTCGCCGCGCATGCGCCGCGATTTTGGGCGCAGCTCTGGTGTGCGGCGCGCTCAGCGCGAGCGGGCAAACATCGGTCGCGAGAAAGGAGACGTTCCCGAAGATCGGGGCGTATGCGTTGGGAAGCCGGCAGTTTGCGGATCCCGCTTTCAGGGCACAAGTCGCCAAAATGGACCTCGCCATACTCGGCATGTTCAGAGGCTGGAAGGCGAGTGACGGGACGGATGTCGCGGGTGTGGTCGCGGACATTCGGAAGAGGGCGAACGCGGCCGGCAATACGAATCTGATTCTGGCCAAGTACACGATCATCAACGAATCGGCCGACTCTTTGAGTACCGCGGCGAAAGCCGATATCTACAATAAGATGGCTTCCGAAAAGGGGCCCGGCGGCGCGAGCACGGACTGGTGGGCGCGGACCAGCGCCGGGGACCACGTCACGTCGTGGCCGGGAACCTGGAGCACGAACATCATGCGGTTCGTCAAACCCGATGCGAATGGGGACCGCGTGCCCGAGTGGTTTGCCAAGCGGGACTACGATAATTTCTTCAAACCCATTCCACAGTTCAACGCATGGTTCCTCGATTGCTGGTTCTGGCGACCCCGCGCGACTGCGGACTGGAACGGCGACGGAGTCAACGACGATCCAAATTCGGCGACGGTGCAGCAGTGGTATCGCCAGGGCCTGACGGATTGGCTGGCAACGGTGCGAAAACTTGCCCCCGGGACGCTCGTAATCGGCAACGTCGATGGGCAGGCAGGGGCCGGCGGACTTCTGAGCGAGCCCGAATACAAGGGGAAGATCGGCGGCGCGCTCATGGAAGGCGCGATGGGTGTCTCTTGGTCGATCGAGACGTGGGGCTCGTGGCAAATGGTTATGGATTCCTATAGGGAGCTCATCAGCAATACCGCGGCGCCGCACATCGTCATCTTTGCCGTGAAAGGCGACCCGCAGGATTACCAGTTCTTCCGCTACGCCTTCGCAACGTCGCTCATGGACGACGGGTACTTCGCCTTTTCCGACAGTAACCCCGAATACAATAACGTCTATTGGTTCGACGAGTTCGACCTCGCCGGAATGGCGGACAAGGACTGGTTGGGTCACGCGACGACGCCGCCGCCGACGACTGCCTGGAGCAAGGGCGTGTACCGGAGGGATTTCGAGAACGGCGTAGCGCTCGTGAATCCTAAAGGGAACGGGACTCAGACCGTCACCATCGAGCCGGGTTTCGTGAGGATCGCCGGCAAGCAGGATCCTGCCGTGAACAATGGGCAACCCGCCGGTCAAATTACACTCAAGGAACGAGACGGGATCATACTGGTCCGCACGGACCGAGCGTCCCGTCCGCAAGCCCCGGCCCTTGCAATTCACTAGCGTCTCGCGTCTGGAAACGCCGAGCGCCCGGAAGGGCGCTCGGTCTCGGTTGCGCGCATGTTGAAGGTATACGCCGACCAAAGATACCGCTCGGAAGGCGCTCCCGTTCCCGCGTTGCTGGAGCCGCTCTGGAGAAAGGCGGGTGCGAGCACCGATTGGTGGTTTCAGATGCCGATGGGCACGGCCCTGAATCGCTACTTCTCCGTCAGCTCGAGTCTTCTGCGAATTTCCTCCCTCGATTCCTGCGACATTGCCGTCCTGCCCATGGACTGGGCGGCCGTGCGCGGGTATCACTGGGCGGCAAAAGGCAACAAGGAAGCCGCACGGTTGGCTTATCAGTTTGCCGACGCAGCGCAACGAGCTGCCAAGCGATTGGTTGTTTTCTTCACGGGCGACTGTGGTGACGAGCCGGTTCCGCTTGAAAACGCGGTCGTCTTCAGGCAAAGCCTTTATCGCTCATATCGAACTCCTAACGATTTTGCGTGCCCCACCTTTGTCGAAGATTTCGTGGACCAGTATTTCGAAGGGAACCCGCCTGTAAGAAAGAAGGGGCCGAAGCCCGTAGTCGGGTTCTGCGGCCTGTCGCGGCCCGTCTCCCGTAAGGAACGCCTAAAGGAGCCGCTCTACTACGTGGCGATGCGGCTTCGCACCGGCCGGGCGGCGGTCTCCCCCTACAAGGGAATCGAGGTGCGGAACAGGGCGCTTCGCCTCTTGGCCGAAAGCCCGGCAGTCTCCGCGAACTTCGTGACGCAGGGCCGGGGCATGTTTTTGAATAGCGCGAACGTCGTCGAGGAGAAGCGGGCGCTGCGGAAGCAATTCGTCGCCAACATGGAGCAGAGCGACTACATCCTGTGTGCGCGCGGGTCCGGAAACTACTCGTTCCGGCTCTACGAGACGTTGAGTTGCGGTCGGATCCCCGTTTTCATCGATACGGACTGCGTTTTGCCGTTCGACTCACAAATCGATTGGAAGCGGTTTGTGGTCTGGATCGACGAATCGGAGCTCGACCGTCTTCCGGAGAAACTCGCTGATTTTCATCATGACCTGTCCGCGAACGACTTCGAGGAGCTGCAGCTTCGCTGCCGGAGCTTATGGCGGGAGCGGCTATCGGCCGAAGGCTTCTTCACGTACTTTTGCAAGCAGTTCGAAGCGGCGCCGGAAACCCGACAGGGCGCTGTGGCGAGTATGGCCTAGCTCATCGGCGCAGCGCAGTTCCGTTTATCGCACCGCCTCCATGTAAAGGGTCTCCCAGTCCCGATTCGCCGAATCGAGCAGTAGCTTCGGATCGCGACCGGATCTGAAGGTTTGCTGGGTGACTTCGCTGAACCCGGCGCGCTTCAGCATCTTCGTCATGAGCTCCGCGTCGTAGACGGCCTGATGCCCCCATGCGTGCGTCAAGCTCCAGATGGCTTCGCCGCGAACCTTCCATTGCTCGAATTCCGGACGGGGCGTTTCGCCCACATAGTAGCGGACGTACTTTTCGAGCGACGGAACCGTGATTCTCAGCGTACCGCCCGGTCGCAGGATTCTGTGCAGCTCGCGGAGGAGATTGTGGCCGTCCCACACATCCACGTGCTCGAACGTGTGCTCGCAGAATATCCCCGTGAAAAATTCGTCCTTGCACTTCAGGGGATAGCGTATGTCTACCTGCCAGTCCACGCGCTTCGGCTTGCCGCCCATGAGGCGTCGAAGGGCGTTGAACGGATAAAAATCCGCGTTGCAGTACCCTTCCTCGTAGTTCTCGCCGCAACCGAGGTTGAGGTAGCCGTTCTTGAGCGCCGGGTAGCGCGAGAGAAACCAGCGGCCGACGAACGATCCCACTTCACGGTGCGTAGTGGGGTGTCGGGTCGAGTCGTCTACGTAGATTCCTACCATGATTGATGCACTCGAATCGTTAAGTGTCGAAAAGGTCCAGCGAGTGTGCGGTCGATACGCGCCGTGACCGCGAGTCTACTCGGGCGCCTTCCGAAACGGCCGAACGTGAAGGTCCGTCACCTCCGCCGTCGGGGGCAGGCGCAGGGCGTGCAGGACGGTTTCCGCTACGTCCTCCGCCTGAATCATGAATTCCGGCCGATAGGCCCGTTTTTCAGCGGCGTGGACGGCCTCCTGCATGGCCGTGGCCGTCCGCCCGAGAAACAGGCTGAGCACACGCACGCCTTCGGGGTTGACCTCGTCGCGCAGGCTGTCCGCGAAGGCTTTGAGCGCGTACTTCGTCGCCGCGTATTGACTGATCCCGGACCTTGCGTTCTGCCAAATGCTCGAGTTGACGAAGACGACTTGACCGCCGCCGGCCTTGAGCGCGGGCAGCAGCCGCTGCGTCAGCACGTAGGGCGCGCGAACGTTGGTTCGGTATTGAAGGTCGAGATCCCCGACGGGGGCGTCCGCGACTCGGCCCAACGTCAGCCTGCCGGCGCAATGAACCAGAACGTCGATTCGCGCGGCGTCCCGCGCCAGGCTTGCCGCGAGTCTCTCGAGGTCTTCGTCGCTCGCCACGTCCGCTCGATAGCAGCGTGCGGCGGCCGCCCGGGGGGTGGCCGCCGCCTCGGCGACTTGCCGAAGCGAATCCTCGTTCCGCCCGACCAGGCGCAGCGCGACGCCTTCGGCCGCAAGCCGCAGTGCGATCGCGCGGCCAATGCCGGAGCTCGCGCCCGTGACGACCGCAATGCTGCCCGTCAGGTCCTTCATTTCCCGGTCGCCACGCCTCGAATCAACCCTTTGCCCGCTCGAGCAGCGCATGCTCGGCCAACAATTCCGCCGTCTCCCGAATCAGCTCGAACGGCATGTCCGCACGTTCGGCAATGTCGAGCAGCGAATGCGACCCGTCGCAGAGGTTCAGCACCCAGAACATCGCCATCTCGTGCTGTTGCCGCCGCTGCTGGCCGGCCAGCGCCGTGTAGAGGCCGCGCTTGCCGAGCTGCGGCTCGCATTTAGGGTTCAGGCTCCGGTATACACCGTTGCCCTCGAGCGTCTCGACGATGCGCAGCAGCTTCGCGAGCGAGTCGGCGAGCGCCTCCGGCTGTACGAGCTCGAGGTCGTCGGCGGAGGTGTGGTACTCGGGGTAGCAGCCGTTCGGCGTGCGCATGAAGCAGCCAACGGGCAGGTCGAACCCGGGCGAGCAGTACTGGCGCTCGTCGTAGCCGTAGGGCACGAACTCCCGGATCTCGTACTCGGCCCCGGAGTGCTCCGGCCCGGCATGCTTCAGCACGTGCGCGACCACGCGATCGATCTCCGCATCGCCGCGCCGGCTCTTCTTGTAGCTCGAAGGCCCGGGGTCGCCGACGAGGGCGACCACGAGCCCGTGCTTGATGCGGCCGACCTGCGCCTCGTTCCTGCACAGCCAGGTGATCGAGCCGATCGTGCCCGGCACCAAGACGAGCCGGTAGGAGTAGCGCCGCGGCCGGCCGGCCAGGAGCTTGGCCAGGAACGTCGCGACCGCGATGCCGGAGAGGTTGTCGTTGCAGAGCGAGGGGTGGCACACGTGGCAGGAGAGGAAAACCTCGTCCGTCGTCTCCCCGGGCAGATACCACTCGCCGTATGTCAGCGCGCCGGGCTCGAGCGAGGCGTCGATGCAGACCTCGTACTCGGCGTCCCGGTCGAGCGCCAGAAACTCGTTGTGGGTGAGGCAAAAGCCCCAGTTCTCCTTGTAGTAGGACGTCCGGTAGGGAATCCAGGCGGGGTGCTCGGGCAGCGTGAACAGGTGCGGCTCGAGCTCGCGAAAGGTGAGCCGGGCGCGTACCGGTATGCTGTAGCTCACGACATGCAGGTTCGAGCGCTTGAAATCGATGACGCGGCGGCCGGTAGCGTCCTTGACATAGGCGTCCCGGATGTTCCATTCCTTCGGCACGACCCAGTCGAACACGGGCGTGCCGGTCGGCACCTCGTGCACCTCGAGCGGGATGTGCTCGGTCAGGGCGGCGAGCGTCTGCCGCACGCCGTCGCCCGTGATGCTGCGGCAAATGGGATACAGCTGCGCGATGAGCGCATGCATCTGCGCCCCGAGCTCGGCCGAGACCGATTCGGCGGCGGGCCGCGCAGGCGCGCCGCTCGGCGCAGACGACGAGCCGCTTGCGGTCAACCGGACACCTCGATCTCGGGAATGGCCGTGACGAACCGGCCGCCCCAATCGCGGATGTGCGCCATCTGCTGCATGATCTCCTCTTTGAGGTTCCACGGCAGGATCAGCACGTAATCCGGCTTGGTCTCGGCGATGCGGCTCGGGTCGTAGATGGGGATGTGGGTGCCGGGCAGGTAACAGCCCTGCTTCTGCAGGCTCCGGTCTACGGTGTAGTCGAGGAAGTCCGTGCGCACGCCGCAGTAGTTCAACAGCGTGTTGCCCTTCGCGGGCGCGCCGTAGCCGACGACGCGCTTGCCCTCGCGCTGGGCGCGGATCAGGAACTCGAGCAGGCCGCACTTCGTGGCCTTGACGGCAGGCTCGAACGAAAGGTAGCTCTCGAGCTTGTCGAAGCCCCGGCGCCGCTCCTCGGCCTTGAGACGCTCGACGCGCTCCGTGACGGCGAGCGCCGTCCCGGCCGCGTCCGCGTGGCGCCCGTAGATGCGCAGCGAGCCGCCGTGCGTCGGCAGCTCTTCGACGTCGAACAGCGTGAGACCGTGCTTCGCGAAAACTCGCTCGACGGTCAGGAAGCTGAAGTAGGAGAAGTGCTCGTGATAGATCGTGTCGAACTGATGCTCGGCCATGAGCCGCATCAGGTGCGGGAACTCCATCGTGACGACGCCCGTCGGCTTCAGCAGGATCTCGAGCCCGCCCACGAAGTCGTTGAGATCGGGTACGTGGGCCAGCACGTTGTTGCCGATGGCGAGGTCCGCCTGTTTGCCCTGCTCGGCGAGCTCCTTCGCGGTCTGCACCCCGAAGAATTTGACGACCGAGGGAATCCCCTTCGCCTTCGCCGCCTCGGCGACGTTCGCCGCGGGCTCGACGCCGAGCACGGGGACGCCCTTCTCCTTGAAATACTGCAGCAGGTAGCCGTCGTTGCTCGCGATCTCGACGACGTGGCTCTTCGCACCGAGCCCGAAGCGCTCGGTCGCCATGTCTACGTAGCGCTTCGCATGCGCCAGCCAGCTGTCAGAGTACGAGGAGAAATAGGCGTAGTCGGAGAATATGTGGCTCGGCGTCTCGAACTCCTCGAGCTGCACGAGCAGGCAGTGCTCGCAGACGTAGGCGTGGAGCGGGTAGAAGGGCTCCATGTCTTTGAGCTGCTCGGGTTTCACATAGGAGTTCGCGAGCGGAGACATCCCGAGATCGGCGAAGGAGTGCCGCAACTCGTGACCGCAGAAGCGACAGGGACTGTTCGTGGACTTCATGATGAGAATGCTCTCCTGAATGCGACCGGGCGCTCCTTCAGCGCCTACCGATGACCTGCGCCAGCCCTTCGGGCGTGCCGATGTCGAGAAAGGGCGCCGCCGAGACGTCGACGGCACGGGCTTGCAGGCCGTGCTCGATGGCCGCCTGAATCGCCGCGCTCATCGTCAGCTCCCGCTCGGCGCTGCTGCTGCCGCGCCCGCTGCCGTTCCCGCTCCCGCTGCCGCTTCCGATCAAGCCGCAGCTTTCGCGCAGGCGCAGGATATGCCGATGGTTGAAGTCGGTGAACCGCGGCCCCCAGACCGCGATGCCCCACGTTCGCGGCAGATCCTCGCGCGTGGAAGCCGGATGCACGGCTCGCACGCGACCGGAAGCCTCGACCTCCACGCGGTCCGCCGTCTGTGCGGCGCCCGTCGCCGGCTTCCCGGAGCCCGCCGCCGCCTTTGCCGCGTCCGCCGCTGACGTCGCGGCGCCCACGGGAAATAGCCCCAGCACGATATCCGCCTGAGTCCGTTGCCGCTCTGCGAGCAGCCGCGGAAAGGGGTCCTCCTCGTCGAACAGGATATCCGGAAAGCCGAAAGCGACCGTGCGCCCCGTCACGAACGCGAATGCCTGGTCCACGGTAAACGGCACGCCGTACGGTTCCCGCATGATGAGGTAGCCAACGTCGAGGCCGACGTCGGCGCCGTCCCCGAAGTACTGAGGAATGTCCCATTTGCCCTTGCGAACGATGAAGAATGCCGAACCTATCCCTGCCGCCCGGAACTTGCCGAGCAGATGCTTCCCTGCGACCGCGGGACGCAGGCTGCCGTCCGGGGCGGCCTCGAGCCCGATGGGCAGGACCTCCTTGCTGCAAGGCAGCGGCGCCAGGCGCACCGCTTGGCCGCTTGCAGGCACCAACCCGACAACGTCGTCGGGGTTCAGTTCAGTTGCCTGATGCCGACGATGCGCAGGCCCGAAACGCCGCCCGCCGCATCCGAACCGTTGCCGAAAGTCAGGCGCTCCTTTATGCGCACCTCCTGCTCGGCCATGATCGCGATCTCAACGAATGCGCGGCCGGCGTCGTCGATGCCGGACCCGAGCAGCTCGAGCATCGAGTTCCGGTACCGCTTCACGAGGAATTCGGAATAGGTCGGATTCGAGAGGACCCCGGCGTTGCGCTCGCGCTCCGGCGAGCCGAGCATCGCATAGATCCCCCCAAGGTTGCCCGACGTCAACGCGTTGTAATACATTTCTACAAAGGCAGAGAGGTGCGGCGGCACGCTGGCCGAACGGGTCTCCGCCGAGGGGGGCTGCCCCCAGAGCAGGACCGCCGCCACGACCCCCGCCGCCAGCAGTAGCCTTCGGCTCATCTTGCGCCTCCAGCGATCTCAGTTGGGAACGACGATCACGACGAAATTCCCCTGTGCCCCAACCCCGCCGCCTGCGAGGTTGGCGGGGAGGGATACGGGCCCCGCAGTATAGCTCCGACTGTAGAGTGCCAGTGTACCCGCGTTCGGGTTGGTGGTCGTGACGCTGGTGCCCGCGGACGTGAACGTCCCGAGCCAAGAGGGCAGGGTCGTCGCGTGCGCGGCGTCGTAGGCGACGTACACGGTCGCCGGCCGGTCCAGCGTGAAATCGATGTAGGCGGCCGCGTTCGAGCTCTTCTCGGCGTTGGCGGTCATGATCCAGATCCCGTTCTGCAGGGCAGAGGGGATTGTCGTCAGGGTGTACGCCGCGTCCGTGTAATACGCATCACCGGTCTCGAGCAGGTTCTGCTTGTGGTCCGTCTTGACGGGTGCGCTGCACGTCGAAGACAGCAGGCGGTTGCACAGGTTCTGGAGGATGAAGGGCTGAGTGGTGTCGCCCGTCAGGGCGTCCTCCCAGAGCTGCGCCATGATCGTGTAGCCGAGCCCGTTCGGGTGCTCGCCGTCCGTGAAGAAGCTCGGCCGGCTCAGCGTGGAGGTCAGGAAGTACGTGTTGAAGTCCGGCCCGAGCGTAATGCCCGAGAGCTGCGTCCGAATGACGGTGTTGTAATCCCGTATGAGCTGGTTGCGGCTGGTGTTGTACGGGTCCGTATACGTGCTCGAGCCCGACGCGAAGGCCGGCAGCGTCTGCGCCACGTAGACCGCCTTGCCCGCGGCCGTGAGCTGGTCCACGAGGTGCTGCATGTTGCCCGCGAACGTGCCGTTGCAGCCCGAGCCCGTGCAGCCGAGCCCGCTCGGCACGGGGATGGAGCCGCGCGAGTCGTTCGTGCCGAGCATGATCAAGGTTTTCGTACTTCCCGGCTGGCGCTCGAGGATCGAGGCGATGCGCGTGTTGGCCGCGTCGGAGGACTTATCGCCGCCGATGCCGTTGTTGAAGATGATGACGGGGCGGGAGAGGCGCGCCGCGAGCAGGTCGTCCAAGTTCGCCTCGTAGCCCTGCGACGCGATGATGCGCCCGTCCGCGGAGAGGTTGTCGCGGTGAAGGTTGTCGTAGTGACCGGCCGTGATGCTGTCGCCGACGGTGATGTAGTTGTCGCCGCCGACACCGACGTGTGAGCGCGTGTCGGTCGCGAGCACCGTGCCGTTCACGAGCTGCGCCTGAATCGTGTAGTCGCCTACCGGCAAAGTCCCGCAGCTCGCGGAATAAACGTCCGTCTGCGTCATCGTCGCGGCGCCGCAGGCCGTCGAGCCGTAGTATATCTGGACCGTCGAGCCCGGCGGCACGTTGGTCGTCAGGGCCGTGACCGTGAGCGCGGTGCCCGTCTGTACGCTATACGCGAGGGGCTTGCCGATCACGATCGAGGGCGAGCCGCTGACGTTCGAGACGACGACGTTGTCGAAGTCCACGGAACGGTCCTGCGTGTACAGCGCGACTGTGCCCGTGGCGAGCGATGTATCCCGCACGGCGAACAGAGACGCCCCGTTCTGGAACACCTGAATGATCGGGCCCTTCACGCGCACGAGGAGGTGAACCGTCTGGTTGGGCTGCCAGCCCCGCGCATTCACCGCCAGCGTCGTGAACGTGCCGCCGACACGCTTCTCGAGGCGCGTGTAGCCGTCGCGATCGCTGAGCGAGATTCGGTAATAGTCATTGTCGTCCTGGTAACGGAACATGAAGCCGTCGTCCACGCGCCCGAAGATGTTCGTGACATCGGGACGCGGGGTGATGTCCACCGCGGCTTCGTAATCCGAGAGGCCCTGCGTCGTCTTCAGATAGGCGTACGAGCCGATCCTGTACGTACCGACGTAGGGGTTGCCGGTCTCCGTCTGCTCGATGTAGACGCTTTGCCGGTACGCGCCGCTGACGACGGCCCACGAGGAGGCGTTGGCCGTGTCGTCCACGATCTGCCAGGCGCTCGTATCCGAGGTCGAGAAATCGTAGCTCACGGGCAGGCTCACGACGCTGAAGCTCGCGCTCGTCACCGTGCTTTCGCTGCCCGACGTGAACGCCGCCGCCTTGACGGTCGCGCTGCTCCCGAGCGTGATGGGCGAGGTGTAGGTCGGCGAGGACGTGGTCGGATTGGTGCCGTCCGTCGTGTAGTGGATCGTTGCGCCGGACGTCGTCGTGCTCATGGAGATCGGCGTGGACGACGTGATCGTGCCGCCGTTCGGCGAGAACGTCGGCGCCGCGACCGCCGAGCCCACGATCTCGATCGCGTTGATTTCCGGGTCTTCCTTGACGTGGCCAAAGCTCACGACGATCTGGCCGTTCGTGACGTTGACCGGGAAGCTGCGCACGACGGCGGTATTCGGGCCGCCGGCGGCCGCGTAAACGTCGAAGTTCGAGAGGACCTGCTGCCCCTGCAGGAACACATTGAAGAGGCGCTTGCCGACGCCGAACGTGCCGCTGTAGGTCTCCGCGAAGTAGAGATTGACCGTATAGCTGCCGTTCGCGACGCTGAACGTATAGGCGAGCTCGGGGGCCGAGCTCGGATCCCAGCGCTGGGTGTAGAACAGCGTCGGGTCCGCGGTGCCCGAGATCGAGGAGACGATCGTCGCCGCCTGGCCCGTGTTGAAGCCGGTGTCCGCGGACCAAGTGTGGCCCTGCGAATCGACGTAGCTGCCGCCGCCCGCGTTGACGCGGACGGTCGTGCCGCCGCCGCCGCCCGAGGTCAGCGTCGCGACGCCGATGGGCCCCGCGGCCGCGGATTCGTTCGCGGCGTTGTCGTAGGCCGAGACCTTGTACTGGTACGTCGTGCCGGACGCAAGGCCCGAATCCGTAAAGCTCGTCGTCGTGGAGGTGCCGACGAGGACGTTGTTACGGTAGATGCGGTAGCCGGCGAGCCCTGAGCCCCCGGTATCGGTCGAGGCCGACCACGTGAGGCTGATCTGCGAGGGGCTGATGCCGCTGCCCTGGAGGTTCGTCGGCACGCTGGGCGGAATCGTGTCGCTGCCGGCCGGCGTCGTGACGGGGATCGAGGCCGTCTTCGCGGACTCGTTGTTGGCATTGTCGAAGGCCGAGACGGCGTAGTTGTACGTCGTATTGGGGGTAAGGCCCGTATCGGAGTAGGTCGTGCCCGTGGCCGTGCCGACGAGGACGTTGTTGCGGTAGACGCGGTAGCCGGCGAGGCCGGAGCCGCCGCTGTCCGTCGAGGCGTTCCAGCTCAGGTTGACCTGCGTCGAGCTCGCGGCGCTGCCGGCGAGACCGGTCGGCACCGTCGGCGCCGTGGAATCCGTGCTGCCGATGATCTCGATGGCGGAGATCTTGGGGTCCTCGACGACGTGGCCGAAGGTGATCGCGAGGACGCCGTTGCTGACGTTCGTCGTGAACGACTTGATCGTCGCCGTGTTCGCGCCAACGTCGGCGTAGATGTCGTAGTTCGTCAGGACCTGCGTGCCGTTGATCGAGACGTTGAACACGCGCCCGCCGACCTTGAACGCGCCGCTGTAGATCTCGGCGAAGTGCAGTTTGACCGTGTAGCCGCCGTTCGGGACGTTGAAGCTGTAGGTCATCTCGGGCAGCGCCGAGGTATCCCAGCGCTCGGTCTTGTAGAGCGTCGGGTCGGAGGTGCCCGCGATGTTGCTCGTCGTCGAGGCCGCGTTCCCGGTGTTGTAGCCCGTGTCCGCCGACCAGGTGTGAGCGGCGCTGTCGGTATAGGCCGGGCCGCCCGCATTCACGCGGATGACGGTGCCCGTCGCCGTCGCCGTCGTCACGTTCTTCGGTGACGACTTGGCCGACTCGTTGGTGGCGTTGTCGTAGGCCGAGACCGTATAGGTATACGTCGTGCCCGCCGCGAGCCCCGTGTCCGCGAAGCTCGTCGCGGCCGTCGTGCCGACCTGCACGTTGTTGCGATAGATCTTGTAGCCCGCGAGCCCGGAGCCGCCCGTATCCGTCGAGGCGGACCATGTCAGATCCGCTTCGGCGGTACCGTTCGCCGTGCCGTTGAGGTTCGTCGGAACGGAGGGCGGGGTCGTGTCGGTCGAGGCCTGGGTCGTGACGGAGACCGGCGGCGAGGACTGGGCGGACTCGTTGTTCGCGTTGTCGTAGGCCGAAACCGAGTACTGATACGTCGTCGAGGGCGAGAGGCCCGTATCCGTGTAGATCAAGGATGCCGTGGTCCCGACGAGCGCGCTGTTGCGGTAGATCTTGTAGCCCGCGAGGCCCGAGCCGCCCGTGTCCGTGGAGGCGTTCCAGGCGAGGTCCACGGCGCTCGAGCTCGCGGCCGTGCCGCCGAGGCTCGTCGGCACGCTCGGCGGCGTCGTATCCGAGTTGCTCAGGATCTCGATGGCGGAGATCTTCGGGTCTTCGACGACGTGGCCGAAGGTGATCGCGAGGACGCCGTTGCTGACGTTCGTCGTGAACGACTTGATCGTCGCCGTGTTCGCGCCGACGTCGGCGTAGATGTCGTAGTTCGTCAGGACCTGCGTGCCGTTGATCGAGACGTTGAACACGCGCCCGCCGACCTTGAACGCGCCGCTGTAGATCTCGGCGAAGTGCAGTTTGACCGTGTAGCCGCCGTTCGGGACATTGAAGCTGTAGGTCATCTCGGGCAGCGCCGAGGTATCCCAGCGCTCGGTCTTGTAGAGCGTCGGAATCCGAGGTGCCCGCGATGTTGCTCGTCGTCGAGGCCGCGTTCCCGGTGTTGTAGCCCGTGTCCGCCGACCAGGTGTGAGCGGCGCTGTCGGTGTAGGCCGGGCCGCCCGCGTTGACCCGGATCGTGGTCGCGGCGGTTGCGGCCTGCAGCGCGGGCAGCGCGAGCAGCAGAAGGGCGAGCAGGCGCCGTGCCGCACGCGCAAGCGGGCGTTGCACGGCGCGGTCGGCGGTACGGAAGGCGGCGTATGAGGTCATCGGCAAGGCCTCGCTGACGATCTTGAGTGGCTTCCCGCGCAATCAGCCTCGAGGCATGCCAGGGAGCGCTGTATTGCGGCGAAGCGATTCATCTTTTTGCGGGGCCGCGGAGTACGAGCCCGGGGAAAGACGAGCACCCGCTCGATCGTTCTTCTACTCGATCAATGTTCTGGTTCTATCAAAATTCCGGCAGTCGGACAAACGCGACTGCCGCGAAAAAGCGACTTTATACGAGGTGCGGCCCGGCGCGTTGCCTGCATCATTGCCCCGGCCTCTTGCGGACGCGGAAATGAAAGCCCATGACGCCGGCAAACACATCCAGGAAGAACAGGGGCGCGGAGACGAAATTGCGCCGCCAGAGGCGCTTGGGCTCGCCGAGGAGACGAACGAGCCACTCGAGGCCGAGGCGCCTGAAGAACGTTCGGGGCCGTCTGACACGCCCCGTATAATAGTCGAAAACCGCTCCAATCGCGCCGGCGAAGCGAACCTCGAGAAGATTCACATGTTCGTGAATCCACTTTTCTTGCTTCGGCGCCGTCATACCCACCCAGAGCACGTCCGCGCCGGAGGCATTGATGGCCGCGATCATGGCGGCGTTCTCGGCGGCGGAGAATTGGTCCCGGAACGGCGGCGAGTAAACGCCGGCGACCCGGACGCCCGGAAAGTCCCTCGCAATGCGCTCGCGCATCGCCTCGAGGTTCTCCTCCGTCGAGCCGAGCAGGAACACCGAGGCGCCGCCGGCGGCCGAAAGCCGCCCCATGAGCGTCATGAAGAAGTCGCTGCCCGTGATCCGTTCCCCGATGTGCTTGCCGAGGAGCCGGGCCGCGATCGTAATGCCGACCCCGTCGGCGACGAGGAGGTCGGCCGAATGCAGGGCCTCCGCGAACACGGGGTCGCGGCGCGCCACCACGTAGGCATGGGGATTCAGGCAGGCGAACCAGCGCACGCGCCGCCCGTCCTTGGGGCCCTCGAGGGCCGAGCGAGCGCACTCCTCCACCGGGAGGGTCGTGACTTCGTAGCCCAGGATGTTTTCGGTATTCGCTGCGCTGTTCATTATTTTCGGCCTGTCGGCTTCTTTGCGGGTGGCGGCGCTTCGAGGGAGTTCTACCACGCAGTCCAGGGAATCAGAACCTTCGAGGCCTAGCCTAAGCCAGGCCGCAGGGTTTCGGGTAGCCGTGCGCGCGGCACGGGTCTTAAGTTACATTGCGCGCGCCGCGGCGGCCGGAAAGCGAGGTTTGGCGCCGCGCTCGGCCTCTGCACTTGCCGCCCTGCACCGCTCGCCCGCACCCTGCGCGCGGGCGCTCCTCTCATAGCGTCAGAATGGTGCAAAAGACGGTGTTTTCCAAGGCCGAGAGGTGGAAAGGGGCTCCAAAAGTGTGATCGACGTCACAGTTTGGGGCGGCGTTTCGAAAGCGCCCGCGAAGGGCTTGATGAGCCGTTATGTCGCTCCTATGATACTCAGGAAGTGCTTGGAACTTTGGGTTTTGCGAGACAGGGATTGGTGTCACAACAGCTTCACGCCGTCGATATAACGTCTGGGCTAAGCAAGTCACTTTGGTATCACGCGACACGAAAGCAGCTGAAGAAGTAACTAGAACCGCTCGCTAAGAAATCTCGGCTCATTAGAACTAGGGAAGCAAGGCCATGTCCGGTTTGTGGGTCACCGCAACCGCGTGCGTATTGGCGATACTCGGAATTACCGCCCTGCGCCCGCTGGCGCTGCGCATCGGTTTGACAGATACGCCCGATCACAGGAAGAATCACGAGGGCGAGATTCCGCTGGTGGGGGGGCTGGCCGTTTTCATGGCCCTGACCCTCACGGCGTTCATCTACGGATTCCGCTCGGAGATCGATTCGCTGCTGCTCGGCGGCGGTATCCTCGTGCTCGTCGGCGCCTTTGACGATCGCTTCGAGGTCTCGCCCGGCGTGCGCCTGCTCGCGCAGATCGTCGCGGCGCTCATTATGTGTTGGATCGGCAACAACGTCGTGCGAGACCTCGGCGCCGTCTCGCTCTTCGGCGAACCCGTCCATCTCGGCGTCCTGGCCGTGCCGTTCACGGTATTCGCGACCGTCGCCCTCATCAATTCTTTGAACATGGCGGACGGCATCGACGGGCTTGCCGGCTCGCAGTCGCTGCTCTCGCTCGGCGGCCTCGCGGTCGCCGGGCTCATCGCCGGCGATGCCGTCCAGATGCTGCCGCTGCTCGCGCTGTGCGGGGCGCTCGTCGCGTTCCTGTTCTTCAACCTGCGCACGCCTTGGCGGCGCAAGGCCTCCGTGTTCCTCGGCGACGCCGGCAGCAACCTGCTCGGCTTCGTCATCGCGTGGTATCTGATCCATCTCTCGCAGGGCAGCCACCCCGCCATCGCGCCCGTCGCGGCATTGTGGTTCGTTGCGCTGCCCGTGTTCGACACGATAGAGATCGTGGTGCGCCGCGTGCTGCGCCGCCGCTCACCGCTGGGCGCGGATCGGGAGCACCTGCACCACGTGTTCCTGCTGGCCGGGTACACGGTCAGCGAGACCGTGCTCGCAATGGGCGTGCTGTCCTTCGGCGCCGTGCTCGTCGGCCTGCTCGTCAGCGTATACCACCCGCTCGACGCCGCCGTGCTCTACGTCTTTCTGCTCTGCGGCTCGATCTTTCTCGGCGTCATCCTGCGCACCTGGCGGCTCATGCGCTTCCTGCACCGCTCGATCTGCCGCCGCAAGCGGCCGCTCGATCGGCGCCAGGGGCCCTCGCCTCACTGGGGCGGAGCCGAGCGGCGCAGCGGCCGAGACCGGCGCCGCATCGCGCCCCCGAGGCCGACGGCCGCTTCGGCCAACACGGGCTACGAACGCTGAGGGACTTTGCGCGGGGGACTCCGGTTTCAGGGGTTCCCCCACCCTCGCGGGTTCCGCAAGATAGAGTGTGCCGCCTCGAGATACGCGTAGTTCCGCGCGATCTGCTCGGCTTGCGCCCCGCCCGGGACGTCCTCGTACTTGGGATGCCACTGGTGCACATAGAAGCCCTCGGCGCCGGGCGGGCGCGCCGCGAGGCCCAGGTACTCGAAGCGGCGCATGAGGTCGAGGTCTTCGCAGCCCCACACGGCGTAGTACTCGTCGAGCCCCCGCACGAGCCGAAAGAACGCCGTATACGTCGTCGCGATGCTCGGGTGCATCGTTAAGCCGAGGCGCGGCGCGCAGCGGGCCTTCCACTCTTCGAGGCAAGGCGCCTCGCGCCGCCGGCCGGCCGGCCCGAAGGCGTCCACGGCCTCGGGCGGCAGGTCCAGCATCGCGGCGCAGACCACGGAGAGCGGTTCGCGCCGCAGCGTCTCGAGGGCCTCGGCCAGATAGCTCGGCGAGAGGACGATGTCCACGTCCGAGACCAGCACGAACTTCGTGGTTGCTCGCCGGATGCCGACGTTCAGGCAGCGCGAGCGGCTCCAGACCGGCGCCTCGGCGACGCGCACGTAGTCCGCGCCGAAGCGCCGGCATTCCTCGCGCGTCAGCGCCGCCGCTTCGGCGCCGCTGCCGTAGTCCACGACCGTCGCGCGCACGGCGTGGGCCGGCAAGGTCTGAGCCCGAATGCTCTCGAGCGCGTTCGTGAGCCGATAGTCCGCGCGGTTGCGCACTCCGATCACGACCGTAACGTCGTCGGGCCGCCGGCGCTCGGACTCGACGACGGCCGAGCGCAGCCAGGCGCGCGCGAGGCGGTTCAGCGGCAGCGCCGCACGCAGCCGCCCGGCGCCGCGGCGCCGGCCGAGGCCGGCGTGGGCTTGCGAGAGCAGCTGCAGCATCATGGCGAGAAGGGCACTCGGCCGTCAGTCGTGCGCGGCAAGCTCGACGAACTCGGCGATCGAGCGGCCGTCCACCGCGGGCGGCTCGAGCCCGAGCAGGCGGCAGATCGTCGGGTGAATGTCCATGATGGAAACCGGGGCGCGCACGAGGCCCTCCGGCACGCCGGAGCCCGTTCCGACGAAAAGGCCCTCCGGCAGGTGCTCGCCCGAGCGCGTGTAGCGGTTCTCGGCCTCGAGCAAGCCGATCTTCGGCGAGGCCGCGCAGACGCGGGCGCCGCGGCCGCCCGCG
Organism: uncultured Gammaproteobacteria bacterium; assembly: GCA_963702105.1. Lineage (GTDB taxonomy): Bacteria > Pseudomonadota > Gammaproteobacteria > Steroidobacterales > Rariloculaceae > ZC4RG20. The sequence continues at coordinate 3,879,559 of OY969712.1, read as the reverse complement.
AGCGCCGCGCTGCCGAGCGCGGTGTCGCCGGCCCATTCGACGAGCAGGTCCGGGAGGGCGTCGCGGCGAGAGCCCTTGTATAAGGATTCGGTTGGGTAGACGGCCCGAACCAGCGGGCGCCCCGTGCGCGGGTCCACGAGCGCCAACAGGTCCTCGGTCAGCTCGGCGCAGAAGGCCTCGGCCTCGGCGCCCGGCGCGAGCGCGCCCTCGGGCTCGCGCCCGCGCAGGTTCAGGCGGATGCCGCCGACCGGCGCGCCGTTCGGCACCGCGAAGCAGCGGCTGCGGCGCGGGTCGATGCCGTGATCAGCCACCGAGCCTGTGCCGGCGCGCGCCGGCCGCAGTCGAGCGCGGATCGGGGCCACAGCGGCACGGGCGCCGCGCGGCACGATGCGGCGCCAGGCGCCGCGTGCGGCGCGAACCGTGCGTTCGCGAGGGCCGGGCGAGCGGTCGGCCGGCACCGGCGCCCGCTCCGCCGCCCCGAGCCGAAACAGGATCTCCGGCAGCAGCAGCTGCGCGCCGCGATAAGGCCCCATGCCGTGCGCGGCGACGAGCAGCACGGCGCTCGCGCCCGCGCGCTCGACGATCTCGCCGATCGCGCGATCGAGCGCGGTATAGACGCGCTCGATCGGGTCGCCCACGGCCTCGAGCAGCGCCGGGTCGTGCGCCGGGTGCGCCGGCTCGTGCACGTGCCAGCACTGGTGCCCCGCGCAGTGCGACTCCGTGAAGACCTGGACGAACAGATCCCAGCGCTCGCGCTCGAGAAAGTCGAGCGTCAGGCGCTTCTTCTTCTCGACGGCCGATTCGAGCCGCGCGACGAAGTCTTCGAGCGCGGCCGCCCCGCGGCGGTCGCCGTCGCAGTTGCTCGGCAAGGGGTAGCGGCCCGCGACGGCACGCACGCGCCGTGCAACGCGAGGCGAGGAGGCCTGAAACCCGAACACCGAATCGTGCCCGCCCCACTCGACGGTCTGCACGCCCGCGAGTCCGGGCTCGAGCCGCGTCAGCGGCACGTCGAGCACGGCCACGCGCCGGCCCACGTCGGAGGCGAGCTTCCAGAACGGCCGGCCGCCGACGCCGTTCGGCGAATCCAGCGGGCGAAAAAAGCCGTAACTGCCGCTGCGCAGCTGCTCGATGCGGTAGAAGCCGTGGCTCGCCGGGTTCAATCCCGTGTATAAGGAAGGCCACGTGCTGCCGATGAACAGACCCGTGAGACCCTGCACCGCGCCCGACGTGCCGCGCTCCAACAGACGCCGGATCGCGGGCAGCCGGCCCTCGCCCGCCCAGCGGCGCAACAGGTCCGGGCAAGCGGCATCGACGCCGAGCACGAGCAGTCGGGTAGGCATGGCGTTGCGAGGGCGCCTCGTCGGGCGCTTATCGTGGCCCTGAATCGGGGCCATTCTCCTGAGTTCGGTAGGAAGCGCAAGCGCGCCGGCGCGGATTTGCGAGGCACGTTCAACGTCTGCATCGTCGGCGCGGGGCCGGCCGGGCTCGCCGTGGCCGGGGAGCTCGCAGCGGCCGGGCGGCGGTTCGTCGTGCTCGAGAGCGGCGCCTTCGCGGCCGATGAATCGGTGCAGGCGCTGAACGACGGCGAGCACGAGGGCGTGCCGTACGACGGGCTCATGCGTACCCGGCACCGGCGGGTCGGCGGGACCGCGAATCTCTGGAACGTCGACGTTGCGGGACGGGTCGGCGCCAAGTACACGCCCTTGAGCGCGCGGGACATGCGCGACTGGCCGTTCGGGCGGGGGGAGCTCGAGCCGTATTACGTCGAAGCGCAGGCGCTGTGCGGCCTCGGGCCGTTCGAGTACGGCGCGGAATACTGGCGGACCGAAGCGCGGGCGCCTTGGGCGCTCGAGGGGACGGGGCTCGAGAGTCGCGTTTATCAGTTCGGGAGCGCGGAGCGGCTGCTCGGGAACCTGCTGGGCCGCGTGCGGGGGGAGGAGAGCGGCGGGGCGGTTCTGGCCTCCTCGGTCACGGCCGTGGGGCTCATGCGCGAGGGGCGGCGGGTCGTGGGCGTGCGGGCCGTCTCGAGCAGCGGGCAGATGGAGCACGTGCGGGCACGGGCCGTCGTGCTCGCGGCGGGGGCCATCGAGAACGCGCGGCTGCTGCTGCTCGATGGCGAAGGCGAGGAGAGCGCGTGGCTCGGGCGCGGGTTCATGGAGCATGCGCGGGACTTTTCGCTCGTGCTCGTGCCGTTGAGCGCGGGGCTTTACGCGCGCTCGGGGTTCTACGATCTGCACGCCGGCGCGGGCGGCCACTTGATCGGCGGGCATCTCGCCGCAACCGACGAGTCGCTCGAGAGGCTGCGGTTGCCCGGGGCGGCCGTGACGCTCGTGCCGCGGCGGGGGGGGCGGGAGCGGCGAGGGCGGGTCCGGGCGGTGCTCGGGGCGCTGCGAGGGCGCTTCGAGCGTGCGGCGTCGCCTGCTCGCTACGGGTGGTCCCGTGTGCCTTCGCCCGAGCGGGTCTTCGAGGCGTTCGACCTCGTCGTCAACATCGAGCAGCGGCCGCGGGCTTCGAATCGCGTCGAGCTCGGGCGCCGGCGCGATCGGCTCGGCAACCCGCTGCCGCGGCTCGTGCTCGAGTGGAGCGACGAGGAGCAGGCGGGGCTCGAGCGGCTGCGCGGGTTGCTCGCCGAGGCCTTCATCGGCAGCCGGCTCGGGCGGCTCCAAGTCGTCGCGGGGCGCAGGCCCGATCTCAGCGCGCACCATCATGCCGGCACGACGCGGATGGCGAAGTCGCCGATCGCCGGGGTCGTGGACGCGGAGGGGCGCGTCTTCGGGCGCGAGAACCTCTATGTGGCCGGCGCGTCCGTATTTCCGAGTGCGGGGTTTGCGAATCCGACGCTGACCGTCGTCGCGCTGGGCGTGAGGCTCGGGCGGGAGCTCGTCGGCGCCCCGATCACGCCCGGCTCGATCAGCTCCGCCTGATCCAATTCGGGTTCTCCGCGGGCCCGGCGGTTCGGCCGCGCCACGCGCAAAGGCTCCCCTTGTACTCGAGTCGCCGATTTGCGACTCGGGACCGTTCCCGAGGGTAGAACAAGAAAGGCTTACGGCGCAGAGAGTTGGAGGTCGGAGCTCGTACGGCACGTGACCTCGCGGCGCAAAGCCTGTCTTTGATCGGCGACGAGGTTTCTCCGGGCTGCAGCACGATCCGCCGCAAGCACTGTTGGCGATTGGGGACGCTCTTTCCGTCCGTGGGAAGGGCACGGTCCGCGGAAAGGCCCATGTCCAGGGCACTTGTCACATTTGGCACAAAGATTGGATAGGAGCCGCGTCCACCGCTCGCGAGGGAGAGGCGTGTCCTCGGCCGCAGAGCCGGTGGGGGGGATTGGCCGAGACGATAACTTCAAGAAGACCGGGCGGGTACCGGTTTCCCGCCGTGCCACGGTCCGCTCAGGACGAATCGCTTCGCCGACGTACAGCACGACATACAGCACGTTTCCACGCGCTTCGGAGCCGATTGCGCGGGAGGCCACTTTAGACCTTCAGCGAGGCCTTGCCGAATGACCTCAAACGCCACCGATCGCACGGCCGACCGGGCCGCCCGTCACTCCCTCGCCCGCACAGCGGGCCGCGTCTTCGCCCTACTGCTGTTCGCCCTGCCCGCGCTGCACGCCGCCGAGGCCGCAACCGTCATTCGGGTCAATGCGGGCGGGCCGGCTTACACGGACAGCGCTGCTCATACGTGGTCGGCGGACACGGGCTACAACACGGGGAGCGCGGCCTCGACGACGAGCGGCATCGCCGGCACCTCGGACCCGACGCTCTACAAGACCGAGCGCTGGGACGCGTCCGCCTCGCCGGAGCTGACCTACAGCTTCAGCGTTCCGAACGGCGGCTACACGGTCAATCTGCACTTCGCCGAGATCTACAGCGGCGCGTTTCATACGGGCGGGCGCGTGTTCAACGTCTCGATCGACGGCGCCCGGGTATTGACGAACTACGACATCTACGCCGACGTGGGGGCGAACACGGCGACGGTCAAGACGTTCACGACGAACGTGACCGGCGGGGTGCTCACGGTTTCCTTCGGGCACGTCGTGGAGGACCCGAAGGTCTCCGCGATCGAGATTATCGGCAGCGGCGGCACCGGCAGCACGGACGCCACGCCGCCGAGCGTGCCCACGGGACTCTCGGGCAGCGCGCAGAGCTCGAGTCAGGTCGCCCTGAGCTGGAACGGCTCGACGGACAGCGGCGGCTCGGGCCTTGCAGGCTACAAGGTCTACCGCAACAACGTGCAGGTCGGCACGACGAGCACGACGAGCTTCGCGGACACGGGGCTCGCGGCGGGGACGACGTATACCTACACGGTCTCCGCCTACGACCATGCGAACAACGAGTCGGGCAAGTCGGCGGCGAAGAGCGTGACGACGGCGGCGGCGTCGGGCACGACGGGCACGGTGATCCGCGTGAACGCGGGCGGGCCGGCTTACACGGACAGCGCTGCTCATACGTGGTCGGCGGACACGGGCTACAACACGGGGAGCGCGGCCTCGACGGGGAGCGGCATCGCCGGCACCTCGGACCCGACGCTCTACAAGACCGAGCGCTGGGACGCGTCCGCCTCGCCGGAGCTGACCTACAGCTTCAGCGTTCCGAACGGCGGCTACACGGTCAATCTGCACTTCGCCGAGATCTACAGCGGCGCGTTTCATACGGGCGGGCGCGTGTTCAACGTCTCGATCGACGGCGCCCGGGTATTGACGAACTACGATATCTACGCCGACGTGGGGGCGAACACGGCGACGGTCAAGACGTTCACGACGAACGTGACCGGCGGGGTGCTCACGGTTTCCTTCGGGCACGTCGTGGAGGACCCGAAGGTCTCCGCGATCGAGATTATCGGCAGCGGCGGCACCGGCAGCACGGACGCCACGCCGCCGAGCGTGCCCACGGGACTCTCGGGCAGCGCGCAGAGCTCGAGTCAGGTCGCCCTGAGCTGGAACGGCTCGACGGACAGCGGCGGCTCGGGCCTTGCAGGCTACAAGGTCTACCGCAACAACGTGCAGGTCGGCACGACGAGCACGACGAGCTTCGCGGACACGGGGCTCGCGGCGGGGACGACGTATACCTACACGGTCTCCGCCTACGACCATGCGAACAACGAGTCGGGCAAGTCGGCGGCGAAGAGCGTGACGACGGCGGCGGCGTCGGGCACGACGGGCACGGTGATCCGCGTGAACGCGGGCGGGCCGGCTTACACGGACAGCGCTGCTCATACGTGGTCGGCGGACACGGGCTACAACACGGGGAGCGCGGCCTCGACGGGGAGCGGCATCGCCGGCACCTCGGACCCGACGCTCTACAAGACCGAGCGCTGGGACGCGTCCGCCTCGCCGGAGCTGACCTACAGCTTCAGCGTTCCGAACGGCGGCTACACGGTCAATCTGCACTTCGCCGAGATCTACAGCGGCGCGTTTCATACGGGCGGGCGCGTGTTCAACGTCTCGATCGACGGCGCCCGGGTATTGACGAACTACGATATCTACGCCGACGTGGGGGCGAACACGGCGACGGTCAAGACGTTCCCGACGAACGTGACCGGCGGGGTGCTCACGGTCTCCTTCGGGCACGTCGTGGAGGACCCGAAGGTCTCCGCGATCGAGATTATCGGCAGCGGCGGCACCGGCAGCACGGACGCCACGCCGCCGAGCGTGCCCACGGGACTCTCGGGCAGCGCGCAGAGCTCCAGTCAGGTCGCCCTGAGCTGGAACGGCTCGACGGACAGCGGCGGCTCGGGCCTTGCGGGCTACAAGGTCTACCGCAACAACGTGCAGGTCGGCACGACGAGCACGACGAGCTTCGCGGACACGGGGCTCGCGGCGGGGACGACGTATACCTACACGGTCTCCGCCTACGACCACGCAAACAACGAGTCCGGCAAGTCGGCGGCGAAGAGCGTGACGACGACGGCGGCGGCGGGCACGACGAATCGGCCGCCGACGATCTCCGGCACGCCGCCGACAAGCGTCACGGCCGGAACGTCGTACAGCTTTACGCCGAGCGCGAGCGACCCCGACGGAGACGCGCTGGCATTCAGCATTCAGGGCAAGCCCGCGTGGGCCAGCTTCAGCACGAGCACTGGTCGGCTGTCTGGCACGCCGAGCGCGGCCGACGTGGGCACCTACGGCAACATTCGAATATCGGTCTCGGACGGCAGCGCCACGGCGACGTTGGCGGCGTTCAGCGTTTCCGTCGTGACGATGGCGAACGGCAGCGCTACGCTCAGCTGGCAGGCCCCGACGCAGCGGACCGACGGCTCACCGCTGACTAACCTGGCCGGCTACAAGATCTATTGGGGGACGCAGCGCGGCAGCTACTCCAACTCCGCCACCATAGCAAACGCCGGCCTTACGACTTACGTAATCGAGGGTCTCGGCTCGGGCACGTGGTACTTCGTCGTGAGCGCGTTCGATACCACCGGAATCGAAAGCGCCTTCTCGAATCCGGCGAGCAAGTCAGTTCCTTAAGTTGCCCCGATTCCTTAAGTTGCCCGGAGGGCGCGGCCTTCCGACAGTGTCGGCAGACGCCGCCCTCGAAACGCAGGTGTCTGTTCGCCCGCGGCCGATCCGCCGTACCTGAAGCCGGCGGATCGGCGGTTGCCGGGCCTGAATTCCGTGAATCGACGCAACGATTCCGAGGTGCCGTCTCATCTACAGTGCGTGGCGTTGGAGCCGCTCCCGTCCCGCGCAATGAGAGTTCTCGGTCAGCACGTTCCCAGATTGATCCTGCTGCTCGCACTCGTGGAGTTCGGCTTCGCGGGCCTGTCGTTCCTGTTGTCCGGGATCGTCGTCGGGCTTCACCCCCTCCATACGCGCGACGCCAGCGCCTGGAACCTGTTCATGCCCTCCGGCGCGATATTCGCGCTCTCCGTGGTGCTGGGCATGACCACCGTGGGCCTGTATCAAGCCAGGCAGCGGCTGAATTGGGAGGGCGTCGTGCTGAGACTCGCGATCGGCTTCGGCATCGCCGCCGTCGCCGTCGGGCTCGCGCAGACGCTGTTTCCGCGCATGGCCGCCCAGGCGCAACTCTGGTCCGTAAGCTTCGGGCTCTCCTTCGTGTTTCTCGCCTTGACGCGGGCCGGCTTTCTGAATCTGCTCGATAGGGAGACGTTCCGGCGTAACGTGCTGGTATACGGCGCGGGCCGGCGCGCCGCGGAATTACTGAAGCTGCGCCGCCGCGCCGATCAGCGCGGCTTTCGGATCACCGCCTTCGTGGCCGTGCCCGGTGACCGCGACGTGCTGAACGACGAGCGTGTGGTCGAAAGGGCGGAGTCGCTGCTCGAGTTCGCCCAGGGGCGCGAGATCAGCGAGATCGTCGTCGCCATGGACGACCGGCGCAACAGCTTTCCGGCCCGAGAGTTGCTCGAATGCAAATTCGCGGGCATCGCCGTCACCGACCTGCTCGCATTTCTCGAGCACGAGACGGGCAAGGTCAGCGTCGATCTCGTCAATCCCTCCTGGCTGATTTTCTCGGAGGGCTTCACCGACTGCGCTCGGGGCAGGTTCGTCTCGAGAGCCGTGGACCTCGCCCTCGCGCTCGCCCTCTGGCTGACTTCGCTGCCGATCATGGCCGCGATCGCGCTCGCGATCTGGCTCGAGGACGGCGGGCCCGTGCTGTACGCACAGGAGCGCGTCGGCTTCAATGGCAAGCTCTTCGTGCTCTACAAATTCCGCAGCATGATCAAGGAGGCCGAGGCGCGAGGCGCACCGCAGTGGGCCAGCAAGGCCGACCCGCGCGTCACGCGAGTCGGACGCTGGATCCGCAAGCTCCGGCTCGATGAGCTGCCGCAGCTGTTCAACGTGATCCGCGGTGACATGAGTTTCGTCGGACCGAGGCCGGAGCGGCCCTCCTTCGTCGAAGACTTGTCGCAAAAGATCCCATATTATGCCGAGCGGCACGCGGTGAAGCCGGGCCTCACGGGCTGGGCTCAGTTGCGCTACCCTTACGGTTCCTCGAAAGAGGACGCACTGGAGAAGCTCAAGTTCGATCTTTACTACATCAAGCATCAGAGCCTCCTCTTCGATTTGATCATCGTGCTGCAGACGCTCGAGGTCGTGCTCTGGAGCAAAGGTGCGCGTTAAGCCAAGCGCTTCGGCATCCGTGAAGAATATAGATCTCATTGCGGCCGCGAGGCCCAACTTCATGAAGATCGCGCCGCTCTATCACGAGCTCGCGAAGCAGTCCTGGTGTTCGCCGCGCATCGTGCATACGGGTCAGCACTACGACGTCAACATGTCCGATGCTTTCTTCGAAGAGCTGCAGCTGCCCCCGCCGCACGTGCACCTCGGAGTCGGCAGCGGCACGCACGCGGAGCAGACCGGTCGCGTGATGATCGAATACGAAAAGGTGTGCTCGAAGGCGCGGCCGGACTGGATCGTCGTCGTCGGCGACGTGAACTCGACCATGGCCGCCGCGCTCGTCGGAGCCAAATCGCTGATACCCGTCGCGCACCTCGAGGCGGGCCTGCGGAGCGGCGACCGCACGATGCCGGAGGAGATCAACCGTATCGTCACCGACTCGGTGGCCGACCTGTTGTGGACGCCGTCGCCGGACGCCGACGAGCATCTGCTCGCGGCCGGCGTGGCGCCGGAGCGCATCGAGCGCGTGGGCAACATCATGATCGACTCGTTCGAGCTGCTCGCGCCGAAGATTCGTGCGCCGAGCGGGGCGGGGCGCCAAGGCTTGAAGCGGCGCGGATACGGAGTAGTGACGCTGCACCGGCCTTCGAACGTGGACAGTCGGGAGCAGCTGGGACTTATTGTCGAGCAGCTTCTGGCGATCGCGCGCCGGCTGCCGCTGGTCTTCCCCGTCCATCCTCGCACCCGGCGCAGGCTTCAGGAATTCGGGCTCGAGGCCCGGTTCGCAGAGTGTAAGGACATCCGGCTCTCGGAGCCGCTGCCGTACATCGGGTTCATGACGCTGGTCGTAGACTGCGCCGTCGCTATCACCGACTCCGGCGGCGTGCAGGAAGAGACCAGCTACCTCGGCATTCCGTGTCTCACTTTGCGCGAAAACACTGAGCGGCCGGTTACTCTCACGGCTGGGACGAATCGGCTCGTCAAGCCCGGCGAGCTCGTGCGGTACGTTGACGAGGCGCTGGAACGAGGAGTCGTGCAGACGCACATCGATCTGTGGGACGGCCGGACCGCCGAGCGCGTCGCGGCGAGCTTGCGGAGGGCGGCGGGCGGCGGCTGATAGCGGGACCGATGGCGTGCCGTTCCATTGACCGGGCCGGGCGGGAACTAGTAAAGCTAAACATGTAAATCAGTACCAGATCAGGACCCAGGGCGAAAAATGTAACAGCACATTCATTCGAAACCCGGTACTATTCCCGCTTGGCGGCGAAAGTGGGGGGCCTTGCTCCCCCGTTAACCAAGAAGCAAATCGCTGCAGCGTGAAAATCCTGACGCATTACATCGCTCCGCAGATACTGCTGATCGTCGCAGTCGATTTTGCGTTGGCAATCATAAGCCTGTACGTAGGCTACATCGTCGTGCGCGCCTTCGGTTTTGCGGCCGCGATGCCGGGCGGGGCGGGACTCTTCGCCCGCTCCGCGCTGTTTGCAGTGGCCGTTAATGGAGGCATCGCCGCGACCGGGCTTTACAGCATTCAACAGCGCTACCGCGCCGCGGCGGTGGTGGCGCGCATGCTGATCGGGATCGGCTTCGCGGCGCTCGCCATCGCCGTGCTCGATTTCCTCCTCCGATTCACTGACTCCCGGCCGGTCTGGCTTATTGCGCTCGGGCTGTCCGCCATTTTGCTCGGTGCCGCGCGTACGCTGTTTACGCGTCATATCGACAGCGAGATATTTCGGCGTCGTGTAGTGGTCTACGGGGCCGGTCAACGAGCGTCGCGTATCCTCGAGCTGCGGCGTCGCAGCGATCAGCGCGGCTTTCGTGTCGTGGCATTTTTGCCCGCGGAAGGGGATGCCTGCGTCGTGGACGATGACCGGGTTATGTTAAGTGACGCCTGCCCGATTCTCGACTACGTACGCCGCCACGGCGTTTCCGAGATCGTCGTCGCCGCCGATGACCGCCGCCGAGGTCTTCCGGTGACCGATCTGCTCGCGTGCAAATTGTCCGGAATACGCGTCGTGGACCTGCTCGAGTTCTTGGAGCGCGAGACCGGGCGCCTGAAGGTGGACATGGTGAGCCCGGGGTGGGTGATCTTTTCGAGCGGATTCGCGCGAACGGGCCGCCATCAACTGAGTTTCAGGCTGCTCGATCTCGCCGTGGCCGGCACTCTCGCGCTGCTCGCCTTACCGGTCGCCGCGATTGTCGTGCTCGCGATACTGCTGGACGACGGGCGAGCGATCCTCTATCGCCAGCGGCGAGTGGGCCTCAATGGCAAGGAATTCGTGCTGTATAAGTTTCGCAGCATGCGCAAGGACGCCGAGGCAGGCCGAGGAGCTTGCTGGGCTGCCAAGAACGATCAGCGGGTCACACGCGTCGGGAAGTATTTGCGAAAGTACCGCCTCGACGAGCTGCCCCAATTGGTTAACGTACTCAAGGGCGACATGAGCGTCGTAGGGCCGCGGCCGGAGCGGCCGGAATTCGTTCGCGAGTTGTCGAGCACAATCCCGTATTACGCCGAGCGACACTGCGTGAAGCCGGGCCTGACCGGTTGGGCCCAGCTCTGTTATCCCTACGGCGACTGTGAACAAGACGCGCGGGCCAAGCTCGAATACGACATGTATTATGTGAAGAATCGGAGTTTGGCCTTCAACTTCATGATCTTGCTGCGGACTGCCGAAGTAGTCCTGTGGCAGAAGGGCTCGCGCTGATTCGAGGCCGTCCGCTCTTGCGGGGCCGCCGAATTTTCGGACTCATCCGTCGGGGCCCGCGCAGCTAACTTTGAATTATCGGATCAGTCGGGCCCGACGCAGTCTCTGCGCCCCGTGTTGTATTCGGCGTAGTCGCCGATCCGCGTCGCCCGCCTTTCGCGACAGCTGAACAGTCGACTGCCTTGCCGCGCAAGGGCTTGCGACCCTGAGTTGTCGGGTCCTCTCATTTACCGCCTTGTTGTCTGTCTTTGAATGGCGACGAGCATTCCCGGTGTCGCGGCACATTCGCCGAATAGGGCTGTCGGGAAACGCTGACGGTTTTCGGCCGGGGCGATGAGGACATCGGTTCGGAATGTAGATAATTCGGGCATTTCCCGGACCTGGCACAAAGCTTGAACGCGCCACGCTCGGGACGGAGCGCGTCGCGCGCGCGAGGTCAGATAAGCCAGTCGGCGAAGACGCCGAAGAACTTCGGAAGTGTATTGGGGTAGGGATGGAACGATTCAGGGCAGTGCCATGGATGGTGCTCGTATGCGTCGCTGCAGCACTCGTGGCGTGTGGGGACGGCAAAGACAGTTCCGGACATTCGGCGAATGTTGCGCCGACGATCGGCGGCGCGCCGCCGACCTCGGTAGTCGTCGATCTGGCATACGACTTCAAGCCACAGGCGAAAGACGCCGACGGAGACGCGCTGCTGTTCGATGTCGATGGCCTGCCGCCCTGGGCACAATTCGATTCGGTGACCGGCGAGCTAAGTGGCGTTCCGTCCGATGCCGATGTCGGCACTTACTCGGGTATCGTCATTCATGTGACGGACGGCACGACCGATGTTCGTCTTCCGCCGTTCGACATCACCGTTCAACCGAAGCTGGCTGGTTCGAATGGGCCGCCGGAGATAACCGGCAGCCCATCCAACGTTGCGCCAGTCGGCGCGGTGTACGACTTTACCCCGAGCGCTCAGGATCCAGACGGGGACAGCTTGACGTTCTCGGTTCAGAATCTCCCCGCGTGGTTGACGTTCGATTCGAAGACCGGGGAGTTGCGGGGGACGCCTACCGCGAACGAGGTCGGTACCTATCGCAGCATCGTCATCTCCGTTTCGGATGGGCAGAGCTCGGCGTCGTTGGCGCCCATAGAGCTCGACGTTCTCGATACCCGGCACGAATCATGCGCCCACGATTTCGGGAGCGCCTCCCGCTTCCGCCGTGGCGGGAGCGCGGTACTCGTTCACGCCTTCAGCGACGGACCCGGATGGCGACAGCTTGACATTCGCCGTCGCCAACGCCCCCAGCTGGTCGAGCTTCGATTCGGCAACGGGCCAGCTTTCCGGAATCCCGGGCGCCGACGACGTGGGCTCGTATTCCGATATTCGGATCAGCGTAAGCGATGGAGCGGCCTCCGCCGACCTTCCGCCGTTCATGGTGACCGTCACGGCGCCGGCCATGAATATGGCGCCGACGATCAGCGGCGTACCTGCGGTAACGGTAGAGCAAGGCAGTAACTATCTGTTCCAGCCGAGCTCGAGCGACGCTGACGGGGACGCGCTTTCGTTCTCGATCGCCAACAAGCCCAGTTGGGCGAGCTTCGATACGGCGACCGGGGAATTGAAGGGTGCTCCGGGGAACGGAAGCGCCGGGGATTATCGCAACATCGTCATCAGCGTCAGCGACGGGCAGGCATCGGCATCGTTGCCCGCTTTCACGATCACAGTCCTTGCGCCGCCCAGTAATTCACCGCCGACCATTTCGGGCACACCCCCGGCGACCGTAACGGAAGGCACGCCCTACAGCTTCACCCCGGGTGCCAGCGATTCGGACGGCGATTCGCTGACCTTCAGTGTTCAGAACAAGCCGGCGTGGGCGGCCTTCGAGACGAGCACCGGCCGGCTCTCCGGTACACCGGCTCTTGCCGATGTGGGCAGCTACAGCAATATCGTGATCGGCGTCAGCGATGGGCAAGCCGGTGCCTCGCTGCCCCCGTTTTCCATCACCGTGGCGGCGCCGCCGAATTCGCCGCCGACGATCACCGGGACGCCTTCGACGAGCATCACGGCGGGGACGGCCTACACTTTCGCGCCGAGCGCGAGCGATGCGGACGGCGATCTGCTCACGTTCAGTATTCAGAACAAGCCGTCGTGGGCCAGCTTCAGCTCCAGCACCGGGCAGTTATCCGGCACCCCAGGCGCCGCCGACGTCGGCAGCTACGGCAATATTCGCATATCGGTTACTGACGGCGCCGTCAGCACTTCGTTGGCCAGTTTCACGATTACGGTGGTTGCGCTGGCGAACGGCAGCGCCACCCTTAGTTGGCAAGCGCCGACGCAGAGAACGGACGGCAGCCCCCTCACGAATCTGGCCGGATACAAGATTTACTGGGGCCAGCAGCAGGGCAGCTACCCCGACGAGGCAATTTTGGACAATCCGGGCGTTACGACCTATGTGATAGATGGTCTAAATTCGGGCACTTGGTACTTCGTTGTTACAGCCTTCGATACCAATGGCCTCGAAAGCGCTTATTCCCCTGGGGCAAACAAAACCATTCCTTAATCGAGCCGCCGCCGCGGTCTAGTGCCTTTAGGTTAAGTCCTTCGATCAATGTGATAATCCTCACAGAATCACGCGATCAGCTTCCTTGAAGCCGCCGAAGTCGTGCAAGATTCGGTTCTCAGGAAAGTGTACCGCGTGCTGACAAGGGCAAACTCGTCGTAAGGCGGGGACGCAAAGCCACCGGTCTTCGGGACATTCGATGATAGCGGGGTTGCCAGAATGATTCTCTCAAAGCAGAGTGAGCGCGGGGGCTGGGCTCTCACGCTCGTCGTTTCCGGATGTCTGCTCGCAAGCTGTGGCGGAGGCGGAGACAGCGGTTCCTCCGGCACCAGTCCCAGTGGCAATCACGCGCCCACAATTTCGGGCCAGCCCTCCGCTTCAGTCATGCAGGGCGTTCCGTATTCCTTTGTGCCTCTGGCGGCAGATGCGGATGGCGACGCGTTAACCTTTGCGGTCACGAATCTGCCTTCCTGGGCAAGCTTCGACGCGAGCACCGGAACGATTAGCGGAACCCCCGGCCAGGGAGACGTTGGGAATTATACGGGAATAACGATCACAGTGTCCGATGGTCAGCAAATGGCAGGGCTCGGGCCGTTCTCCATCAACGTTGTTGCGACGGCGGCGGGCTCGGCTACCCTGAGTTGGAATGCGCCGACGGAAAGGACGGACGGCAGTCCGCTCACGGATCTCGCGGGCTACAAGTTCTATTGGGGGAAGTCGGCAGGCGATTATGTGCAATCGGTGACCGTAATGAACCCTGGATTGACCACTTATGTTATCGACGGGCTTACACCTGCTACTTGGTACTTCGCAGCGACCGCGATCGATTCAAACGGAATAGAGAGCCAGTTTTCCAATCAGGCGTCAAAGACGATCAACTAGAGGACGCCTCATCGACCCCCTCCGCTGGCGTCCCGTGCTTTCGCCGAGGCCGCGATCGCCCGCGGCAATGCCTCACGGGAGCCCATTACGTCACACCACGGCCCCCTGCGAGTCGTTAATATTGCCTCTGGCACCACTTCGGGGAGACGAAGCGCTCGGGTACCTCCTTGGACTGAGCACGAAGCGTGGCGAGGCAACGTACGTGCGGGGCGGCGCTTCCTATTCGAGGGGAGCTACCAACGCTCATTGCGCGTTCTAGACGCCATGGGCTTCGTCCACGGCTGGTGGAGCGTGCGGATTTCTCGGCGAAGTGGCTAGAATTCCGTGTCAGCACCGGGGCCATCCAGAGGAGCCCGAAATGCAGGATGGCGACAGCCACGCATCGAACCCGGGGTCTGTTTCGGGCGCGCTGGTCATATTCGAGTTCGATATGCAAAATTCCAAACGAGCGCGGTCCCACAGACAATCTCATTACCCGCATGAAAATCGTTATCGTCGTTTTATGCCACGCCGACTTTCGCTAAATCGGCTGGGGAGCGACCCTTGGCACCGGCAGTTCTGAGCTTTGGCATCGCGAGCTACGCGGCCGCGGCCGTCGCGTATCTTGGCGTCATCGCTCTCGTGCTGCCCTCCCATCCCGGCACGCGTCAAGCGAGCGGGCTCATCGCCTTGCTCGGTACGTCGGCCGCGTGGGCCGCTGCACTCGCCATGGGCTTATACCTTGAGGATGACGTGCGGCCCTGGATGCTGGTCGCGGACGCAGTGCGGACCGCCGCATGGATCGGGTTCACGGCGGCGCTGCTGCGGGCGCGATCCGAATGCGATTCCGGTGCGCGGCTGGGAAACATCCTAACGGGCGGCGCCGTGATCATCGCCGGCGTCGTTATAGTCGCCGCGCTCTTCGACCGTCCTTTGGAATTTCTTGCCGATGGTCGCACTCTCTCGCTCGGCCTCTTGGCGTTACCGCTCCTGGGAGTTCTTGGCCTCGAACAGCTGTATCGCAACGCCATGTTTGAGCAGCGATACATGCTGAAGGCGCTTTGCTTCGGCATCGGTATTCTCTACGCCATAGACATATTCGTGTTCTCCCAGACGCTGCTTTTCCTCAGACTCAATGCCGCATCGTGGCTTTTGCGTGGACTATTGAACGCTATAGCTGCACCGTTACTGCTGCTGGCCGTCAAGCGCCAGCCAGACTGGGGTCGCGACCTGTTCGTTTCGCGTCACGTTGTCTTCTATACCACGACATTGGTAGCAGCCGGGCTATACCTGCTGGCTATGGCGGCAGGAGGGTTTCTCATCGCCGCGAGCGGTACTACCTGGGGATTGCAGTTCCAGCTTATCTTCCTGGTTGCCGCCGTTGCGCTCCTGCTGTTTGCGCTTTTTTCCGTATCTCTGCGCCGGCGCCTAAAGGTTTTCATAGCGAAACACTTCTACAGCAATCGCTACGACTATCGCCAAGAATGGCTGCGGCTCATTGAGACGCTGGCGGGGCACGAGAGCGGCGCATCCCTTCGCGAGCGAAGCGTGCAAGCGCTGGGCGCCATCATCGGCAGTCCGCGAGGCGAATTGTGGCTCGCGAACCGCGCGGGCAGTAACTACGAGCCTTATGGAGTTTGGCGGGTGTCGGCCGTCGGCGAGGCGTTACCTTGGGACGATCCGCTGCCGGCGTTTATGCGCTCCACCCAATGGGTGGTAGATACAAAGGAGTACCTCGAAGAGCCTGAAAAGTACTCCAACGCTTTTGACTCGGTCCTCACACGAATGGCTGTTCCAGCCATCTTCGTGCCGTTAGTGCGCGACGGCAGCCTGGCCGGTATAGTGCGTCTCGAACGCCCTGCGGCGCTCGGGGCGTTGGGCTTCGAGGATCATGATTTGCTGAAGACTGCCGGGCAGCAGGTGGCAGTGTTTCTCGAGCAGGAGCGCGCTCAGGATGAGCTCTCCGAGACGCGTCAGTTTGAGGCATTCAGCCGCCTCACGGCATTTCTCATGCACGATCTAAAGAACCTTATCGCGCAGCAGGAGCTTGTGGTCGGCAACGCCAAGCGCTTCAAGCATCGACCGGAGTTCATCGAGGATGCCGTACGCACCATCGCGTCCAGCGTGCAAAGAATGAAGCAGGTGCTGGAGCGCTTGCAAAGTGCAGGCGGCCGCGACCGTACTTCGTTGGTGCGCGTAGAGAAGGTCCTGCAGGAGGTCTGTGCAGCCTGCGGCGATCGCGAGCCCGTCCCGGTGCTCGGCGCGGTCGTCGGAACAGGCTGTGTTGCTATGGACCGCGAGCGACTTTCCATGGCACTAACGCACGCCATTCGAAATTCACAGGACGCGACCCCGAGGAATGGCCGAATCGAGCTGCGCTTGCGCGTTGACGGCGGATCCGTGGGCATTGAAATCGAAGATACCGGGTCCGGTATGGAGCCCGAATTCGTGCGAGATCTCTTGTTTAAGCCCTTTCATAGCACAAAGGGGGCAAGGGGGATGGGCATCGGCGCATACCAGATCCGCGAAACGTTGCGGGCCGCTGGCGGAGAC
This sequence comes from uncultured Gammaproteobacteria bacterium, assembly GCA_963702105.1. Classification (GTDB taxonomy): domain Bacteria; phylum Pseudomonadota; class Gammaproteobacteria; order Steroidobacterales; family Rariloculaceae; genus ZC4RG20. The sequence goes on along the minus strand of OY969712.1, from coordinate 3,862,817 downwards.
GTGGAGGTGCGCAGCCAAGTTGGCAGGGGCACCACTTTGCGCATCCGGCTTCCCTCAGCGAGGGCTGCGGAGACGGCCGCCTAAGGTGATGCCAATGACCAAGACCGTATTAAAGGGAATCGCGCTGGTCGCGCTTGTGTTCGCGGCAGCGTGCAGTCAGCCGACGCCCGGACAGCTCCTGTCACGGGCCCGGCAATCGCTCAGCGAGGGAAAGCCGCGCACCGCGTCGATCTATCTCAAGAACCTATTGCGGAATCACCCCGATGACGTAGCCGCCCGTGCATTGCTCGGTAGGGTCCTGATCTGGCTTGGAGACCCTGTCAGCGCCGAGGCCCACCTTCGCAAGGCCCTGCAACTCGGCGCGGACCCCGTCCACATCGAGCTTCCGTTGCTGCGCGCGCTGGCCGCGCAAGGCAAGTACGACGACGTGCTCGCACAGATTGACAAAGGGCCGAAGCTCACGGGCGATGATGGCGCGACAGTCTTGCAGTTGGCCGGGTTCGCCCATCAGGCCCTCAAGCAGCCCCAGGAGGCCGAACAGGCTTACCGAGCCGCCATGTCCATGCGGCCGAGCTCTCCCGAAGCGCGCATAAACCTCGCGTCTTTCTTGTTCGATCAGGGCAGAAACAAAGAGGGCGAGGATCTCGTGATCGGGGTGCTCAAGGACGAGCCTGATTACGCTCCCGCGCTTCTGCTGCGCGGCCGGCTGGAGTTGCTAACGAGCCAGTTTGCTGATGCCGAGGCAACTTTCCGGCAGATCTTGCGTAAGCAAACGAACGGTGAACAGCGATTTATCGCGCTGTCGCAATTGGTGCGGACGCTCGAGACGGAAGGCGAGTCCGAAGCGGCGCGGTCGGCGGCGGACGAGCTGATCGAGGCCTATCCGAAAGAGCCTTCCGCGATTGTGCTCAAGGCCGGCTCGGAGGTCGAGCAAGGGCAGCTCGATGACGCGCGCGCCCGTCTCGAGGCTCTCGTCGCGAAGGTGCCGACCTATGCGCCTGCGAACCGTCTGCTCGGCACCGTGAATGAGAAGCAGGGGCGCGCGGAGCAAGCCCGGATGTATTTCGAGAAGGCTTTGACGCAAGACCCGAGCGATCGCCGCACTATGCTTCGGCTCGGTGACCTGCAGCTCCAGCAAGGAAACCATGACGGCGCGAAGAAGCTGCTCGCCAAAGCACTCGAACCGGCCAAGCCGAAGAGCGACGCCGTGCTCTTCGCATTGGGCGGCCGCGCGGCGCTCGCGCTGGGCGCACGCGACCTTGCAGCCGCGTTCTTCGAGTACAGCGGGCGCAGCCTGACGGGCGATACAGAGGAACTTGCCGAAGTCTCTGCCGTGTACGCCGCCTCCGGTGAGGTCGAGCGTGCCCAGAAGCTGCTCCGGGGGGCCGTCGAGAAGGCGGATGCCAACGCCTGGATGGCCAGCTACGTGCTCGCCCTGGTTCAATTGCGCCAAGGCGATCTTCCGTCGGCCGATGCGAGTCTGAAGCGGGTGGCAGCGTTGCAGCCCAAGGCCGCGTGGCCACTCAACCTGCGCGGCATGGTAGCCCTCATGCGCAAAGACACCAGTGACGCCAGACGGTATTTTGCAAAGGCGAACGATCTCGATCCGAATTATCTTCCGGCCCTGCTCAACTTGGGCCGCGTGGACCTGTCCAACGGCGCGCCCGACCGAGCTGCTGCCCACTTTCGGGGTGCGCTGAGCATCGATGCCAAACAGCCTGAGGCTATGGCGGGGCTCGCGGAGGTCGCGCTTTCGAGACACGACTTTGCCGAGGCGCGGAAATGGGCTGCGCAGTTGCCGGACTCGCCCGTGCGCGTGAAGCTTGAGGGGTCGTTGGCGCTCGCCAAGGGCGATTTCGATGAGGCAGCGGAACGCTTCGCCGAGCTTTTCAGAGTGGCCCCGAGCGCGGAAACTGCGCTCGCCGCCTATTCTTCGGCGGCGCGCGCCCGGCGTCCCGACCCGGAATCCTCGCTTCTGACATGGATTTCTGTCCATCCGCGAGACATCCGAGTCAATCTCGCGCTTGGCGGGCTGGCGATGGAAAAGGGCGACTATGACGCGGCGATTCAACGCTACGAAGCGGCGATCGCGGCCGATCCGAAACAGCCCGTTGCATTGAATAATCTCGCGTGGCTTTATGAGCGCAAGCACGATGACAAGGCGCTGGAGTTGGCGCGCCGTGCGCATCAGGCTGCGCCGGATAATGCGGCCATTGCCGATACGTTCGGCTGGCTGCAGGTTCAGCATGGGGATGTCAAGGCTGCACTGCCGCTATTGCGCCAGAGCCATGTCGCGCAGCCCGAGAGTGCCGAGATCACGTATCACTGGGCTGCGGCCCTGGCCAAGACGGGTAGCAACAACGAGGCGATCGACGCGCTACGCAAGGCGCTCGCTGGGAGGGTCGTTTTCGAAGGGCGGGAGGATGCGACGCGACTCCTGCAAGAGTTGGAGGCGACGAGCGAGCGATAGCACGGACCGAGGCGGCTTTGGAAACGTGCGGCGATACCTGCCGTAGGCGTGGCCAGAAGTTACGCTCACGCTGCGACGGAAGTGGGCGCACCGATCCAAACCGGCAGTCGAGATTGAGGATGGCGGCGCAGCTCCGGGGCGCGCGGTCGGTCGAAGCCGAACAATGGGAGCTAAGAGCGTGCGAATAGGAGTGTTTGGACTGGGTTACGTGGGGGCGGTCTCCGCGGCGTGTCTCGCAAGGGAGCACGTAGTCGTGGGCGTAGACCCGAACCAGACCAAAGTCGATATGATCAACTCCGGGCGGTCGCCGATCGTGGAAAGGGAGCTTGACGGTTTGATTGAACGCGCGGCGGTTGCGGGTCGATTGCGTGCGACCACGTCGGCGCGCCGGGCAGTCGCCGAGACCGAGCTTTCGCTCGTCTGCGTCGGCACGCCGAGCCGGCCGAACGGAAGCCTCGACTTGCAGTACCTCGAGCGCGTATGTCGGGACATAGGCGAAGCGCTGGCGGAGGCCCGCGACTTTCACGTGGTCGTCATTCGCAGTACGGTCCTTCCGGGCACGATGAGGGAGGTGGTCATTCCGGCTCTCGAAGCGAGTTCCGGCAAGAAGGCGGGCGAGGATTTCGGGGTTTGTTCCAATCCCGAATTTCTTCGGGAGGGCTCGGCCGTATACGACTACGATCATCCGCCGAAGACGGTCATCGGCAAAACCGATTCTGTCAGCGGCGAGTGGCTCGCGCGGCTATATGAGGGCCTTGAGGCCCCCCTCGTGGTGACGGACGTGGCCACTGCAGAAATGGCGAAGTACGTGGACAACGTCTGGCACGCGCTGAAGGTCGATTTCGCCAACGAGATTGGTTCCATCTGCAAGGCGGTTGGTCTGGACGGCCATGCGGTAATGGAAATCTTTTGCCAGGACCACAAGCTCAATTTGTCGCCGTATTATCTCAAGCCCGGCTTCGCGTTCGGCGGCTCGTGCTTGCCCAAAGATGTGCGCGCGCTGAGCTACTGCGCCAAGACTCTGGATCTCGATCTGCCCGTGTTGGGTGCGATTCTCAGAAGCAACGATCTCCAGGTCGAGCGCGGCATCCAAATGGTGATGAACGCGCCGGGGCGCAAGGTGGGCATACTAGGCTTCAGCTTCAAGGCCGGCACCGACGACTTGCGTGAGAGTCCGCTGGTTCGATTGGCCGAGCACCTCGTGGGTAAGGGGTACGATCTACGCCTCTACGACCGTAACGTCAGTCTGGCTCGGCTCACGGGAGCCAATAAGGCCTATATCGACGAGCACATACCCCATCTCGCCCGGCTAATGGTCCCCTCCGTCGACGACATATTGCGGCATGCCGACACCATAGTCATCGGCAATTCCGATCCGGAATTCCGGCAGGTGCTCGAGTCGGCTGGCGACCATCAAGTCGTGGTTGATCTGGTTCGTATTCAAAGCGAGATGAAGAGCGTAGGCCGTTACCAGGGCATCGGCTGGTAGTCGAAGGCGCACATGGAACTATTGCACGACTTGGTCACGGCGTCGGCGAGTGCCCGCGATTCCGGAATCGCGCTGTTGTCCGGCAGCGACAGCCGCAGCTACGGCGAGTTGGCGGCGCTATTGTCGAGCGTCGCCAACGGTCTGGCAGCGCTCGGCGTCTCGCGTCGAGACCGCGTAGCGATCTATCTGCCGAAGAGCATCGAAAGCGTGGCTTCGATGTTCGGAGCGAGCCGCGCCGGCGCGATTTTCGTTCCCGTCAATCCAGTGCTCAAGCCCGCACAGGTCGGATACATCTTGCGGGACAGTGGGGCGAGAGTCCTCGTCACGTTCGCGTCGCGTGCCGCGTCGCTTACGTCCGAGCTGACGAACTGTCCAGACCTGCGAACTGTCGTCCTCGTGGACGGAGAGAGGGAAGACGAATTCGGTCAGGCCCGTTCGTGCCTCTGGAGCGAGCTGCTCGATGCGCCGCCGGCTTCGCCCCCCCGCGCCGTCGACGCGGATGTGGCCGCCATCCTGTACACGTCGGGCAGCACCGGGCGGCCCAAGGGCGTCGTGCTTTCGCAGAGGAACATGGTCGCCGGCGCCCGCAGCGTCGCGAGCTACCTCGCCAATACCGCTTCGGACCGGCTGCTTGCCGTGCTGCCGTTCAGCTTCGACTACGGCTTCAGCCAGCTCTCCACGGCGTTCGCCGTCGGCGCGAGCGTCGGCTTGATCGAATACCTGTTGCCCCGTGACATACTTGCGGCGCTCGAGCGCTACGAAATCACTGGCCTCGCGGCCGTGCCGCCCCTGTGGATCCAGCTCGCGGCGCTCGAGTGGCCCGCATCCGCTGCGCGCAATCTGCGCTACATTACGAACTCCGGCGGAGCGATGCCGCAGGCGACTTTAAGCAAGCTCCGCGAGAAGCTGCCCTCGACCTCGGTCTTTCTCATGTACGGCCTCACAGAAGCTTTTCGCTCGACCTATCTGCCGCCGGATCAGGTCGACGTACGGCCCACGTCCATCGGCAAAGCCATCCCGAACGCTGAGGTGCTCGTCGCGCGGCCCGACGGCAGCCTCTGCGCGCCGGGCGAGCCCGGGGAGCTCGTTCACCGGGGGGCGCTCGTGAGCCTCGGGTACTGGAACGATTCGGAACGAACGGCCGTGAGATTTCGCCCCGCCCCGGCGCGGCCGGCGGAGCTGCCGCTCCCCGAGCTCGCCGTGTGGTCGGGCGACAGCGTCGTCATGGATGAGGAAGGCTATCTCTACTTCGTCGGCCGCCGCGACGAAATGATCGAAGACGTTGGGTTACCGCGTCAGCCCGACCGAGATCGAGGAAGTGCTGTACGCCACGGGTCTGGTCGCGGAAGCCGTCGCATTCGGGGCGCCGCATCCCGTCCTCGGGCAGGCCATCGTCGTCGTCGGAGTGATGCGGGCGCAATCGGAGCAAGGCAGCGAGGAGCTGATCGCCGCGTGCCGCCGAGAGCTGCCGACCTACATGATCCCGACTCACGTCGAGTGGCGAGACAGCCTGCCCCGCAACGCCAACGGCAAGATCGACCGGTACGCGCTCGCGTCGGCCTTCAACACCATATTCGACGCGTCGGCCGGTGCCTCCGGGCCGGGGCGCGAATAAGGGGCGGGCGAGCATGACGCACGAAGCGTTGCGCCGGGTCGCGGTCGACGGGGACTGTATGGTGTTCGGGGGCCGCCAGCTGACCCAGGTGGCGGAGGAGGTAGGCTCGACGCCCTTCTACGCCTACGATCGCGCTGCCATTACCGAGCGGATCCGAAGCCTGCGGGCTGCTTTGCCCGAGTCCGTGCATTTGCACTACGCCGTCAAGGCGAATCCGATGTCGGAGGTGGTCGCGCACGTCACGCGGCTCGTCGACGGTCTGGACGTGGCCTCGGCCGGGGAGCTCGAAGTCGCGCTCGAGGCCGGCGCCGCGCCCGAATCGATCAGCTTTGCGGGGCCTGGGAAAACACGGGCCGATCTTGAGCGAGCGTTGACCGCCGGCGTCGTCGTCAATCTGGAGTCGACGAACGAGATGCGCCGGTATGCCGCGCTGAGCGCGGCCGCGGGACGACGCGGCAGAGTGGCCGTAAGAGTGAACCCCGACTTCGAGCTCAAGAGCTCGGGCATGAAGATGGCCGGCGGACCGAAGCAGTTCGGCGTCGACGCCGAGGAGGTCCCCGCCATGTTCGCCGAGCTTGCGCGGCTGGACCTCGAGTTCATCGGCTTGCACATCTTCTCGGGCTCGCAGAACCTGAGCGCGGCAGCCATCGTCGAGTCGCAGGCCCGGACCCTCGAGCTCGCGAAGCGTCTGGCGGCGGACGCCCCCGCGCCGATCCGGCTTCTCAACATCGGCGGCGGATTCGGCATCCCCTACTTCCCCAATGACGCGAGCCTCGATCTCGCCTCGATCGCTGCTCACACGCGCTCGCTGGCCGACGAGGCCGGGCGTGCACTGCCGGAGGTGAAGCTCGTGCTGGAGCTCGGGCGCTATCTGGTCGGCGAGGCGGGAATCTACGTGTGCCGCGTCGTCGACCGGAAGGTCTCGCGCGGCCAGGTGTTTCTCGTCGTAGATGGCGGCCTCCACCATCACCTCGCCGCTTCGGGAAATTTCGGCCAGGTGCTACGCAAGAACTATCCGGTCCTGATCGGCAACAAGGTTCGGGGCGCGGAGCGCGAGACGGTTTCGGTCGTGGGGCCCCTATGCACGCCGCTCGACCTGTTAGCCGACAAGATGGAGATGGCGAAAGCGGAGGAGGGCGACCTCGTCGTCGTCATGCAGTCCGGGGCCTACGGCCGCAGCGCGAGTCCCCTGGGGTTCTTGAGCCATCCGCCGCCTCGCGAGGTCATGGTGTGACGGCGCGCTTGACCGCGATGAGGGCGGTGTAGGGGGTCGCGACGTGGGCGAGCCAGCGTAGGGCGGGGACCGATCTTATGGCTCGCAAGACACTCCGGCCGGCCGCGCCCTTTCGACTCGCGTCCATGAAGTCGAAGCGGTCGAACGATTCGAAGCCACGTGCCTTTAGGTACGCGGTGAGCCCGTAAGGTGTGAACCAGTGAACGGCCGGGAATTTGGCATGGTTGACGAGCTCGGGACGGGTCGTGACGGCCAAGCGTTCGTAACGTCCTTTCAGGGGCCGCGGAAACCAGCTGTAAAGGGGCAAGTCGAACTCCTGCTGGATGGGACATAGCGCGTTGGTAGTGCTGAGAAACAGCGTGCCCCCGACCTTTAGCACGCGGCAGGCCTCGTTGACACAGGACTGCCAGTCTTCGACGTGCTCGAGCAGCTCCGGAAGGATGCAGACATCCATCGATCCGGATTTCCACGGCAAGTTCGTCGCGCTTCCGAGAAAATAGTCGACCGTCCTGCCTGCCTGCTGGGTCCGCGCCCGCGCGACTTCCAGCAACCCCGCGTTGATCTCGAGGCCGCGGACCGAGTGTCCTCGCTCGGCCCACATCAGCGACTGGGTGCCCGTATTGCAGCCGACGTCGGCGACGCACAGCGATTCGAGCGGAAGCTGTTGGGCTGCCCTAATTCGCAGGATTGCGTCCAATATCGCCTGGAATCTTTCGCGCGTGCGTTCGGACGCGCTTTCCCGAACGTAGTAATCTACAAATGGATCATTCTTTGTCGCGGGTTCGGCTCCCGTCTGTGTCATATTGATGTACCTTGCTGATCGCGGGCAACTCCCGGGCGGCGGTCCTGATCCGAGTTTTGAATGCTAACAGACGCCGCGGCGGTTCGCGTGGAATCCCTTCACGAGGATGAGTCGCCGCTTCTGGCCCATGCGCGCGCCAGGAATGTGACCGATATCGTTCCGGGAACGCGAACTTCCGTCGATACTCCCAAAAGCAGCCGATTGAGCCGCGCCGAAAAAGCGGTTCGAGCCCCAGCCGGCTGAGGCCTTCCGGGGCGTCCACGAAATAGCTCGTGAGGCGCCGCCGAAGCCCGCAGGAGGCGCGTCTTCGCACCGCTGAATGCTTATCAGGGCAAGGCTTGCTGGCATAGTCGCATGCTGCGAGAATGCCCCGAGCCGGCATGCAACCCGAAGGACGAACGAGGGCTGGCTGTCTTATGTCTGATCCACGCTCATTTCCCAGGCGCTTGTTCGTCATTCTGGTGACTGGACTGGCAGTGGCCTCATGCAGTTCCACGAACTCGGCTTTCCGGGCATCCGACGGCGCCCGAGATCCGGCACAGGCCGAGCCCGAGTATATTATTGGGCCCGGCGATAGTCTGCACGTCGTCGTTTGGAAAAACGACGACTTGACGACCGAGGTCGAGGTCCGGCCTGACGGCAAAATCTCGATTCCCCTCGTGGAGGATATGCGGGCTGTGGGCAAGACGCCGTCGAAGCTGGCAGCCGATATCGAACAGGTGCTCTCGAAGTACATCCGGTCGCCCGACGTGACGGTGATCGTTAGCAGGTTCGGCATCGGCGCCTTCGGGAACCAGATCCGCATCGTGGGCGCGGGGGCCGTGAAGCCGCAGGCGATCCCTTACCGGCGGGGCCTCACGTTGCTCGATGTCATGATCGAGGTCGGGCTCTCCAAGTATGCGGCCGGCGACCGAGCGAAGCTGGTTCGCAGAGTCAACGGCAAGCTTGTGGAGACAGGGGTCAAGCTCGATCGCTTGATCAACCGCGGAAATCTTGCCGAGAACCTCCAGTTGCTGCCGGGCGACGTTTTGATCATTCCAGAGGCGCGGTTCTAGAAGTTAAGGTCCTCGCGGAGTTCGACGAGTGCCGGACGAAATGCAATATGATTTGCCCGTCCCCGTGAGGCCGGCTCCGCGGCCGAAGTCCGACGCTGCGACGCAGCTCGAGGAATTGGCCGTGATGCTCACGACCATCCTGCGCGGCATGTGGCGTTATCGGTGGCCGGCCCTTTTCACGTCCTGGGCGGTATCGGCCGCGGGCTGGGCTTTCGTATACGCCATGCCGGACGTGTACCAGGCGAGCAGCCGAATCTACGTCGACACGCACACAATGGTCAAACGCGTGGTGGGCGACCTCGCGATCGCGACCGACGAGGCGACCGAAATCAATGTGCTGACGAGGACTCTGTTGAGCCAGCCGCAGCTCGAGAAGACCGCGAGCAGCGCAGGGCTCAGCCTGAAGGCAAGAACGCCCCGGGAGCAGGAGCAGGTCGTGGATGCGCTTCGGGAGGGCATCGCTATTTCAAAGGAAGCGGACAACATCTTCCGAATCATGTATCAAAACCGGGACCGCAAGACGGCGGAAAGCGTTGTGCGCACGCTTCTCGACAGCTTTGTGGAAGACGCCCTGGGTCAGAGACGGACGGATTCCGGGGCCGCTCAACACTTTTTGGATGACCAGATCAAAGACTACGAGGGGCGGTTGAACAAGGCCGAGGAGCGATTAGCCAAGTTCAAGCAGGACAACATCGGTCTCATGCCCGGTGAGACCGGCGATTATTACACGCGCCTGCAGAAGGCGATGACCGAGCTTGCGGCCACGCGCGATCAGGTCAGCTTGGCGCAGGAGCGCCGTGACGAATATCAAAAGCAGCTGGTAGGCGAGGAGCCGGTTATCGGGCTCACGTCGTCATCCGACGTTGGAGACGATGCCGGTGCGAGCGAGGACTCGTTGATCGCTCAGTACGAAGCTCGATTGCAGACACTGCTGCTCAAATACACGGACAACTATCCCGACGTCGTGGCTTTGAAGGCGACGATCGCGCGCCTCAAGGAGCAGCGCAAGGCCGAACTCGCGAAAGCGCAAGGTCGGGCGAGGCAAAACACGTCAGGTCCACTCGAGTCGAATCCGGTCTACGAGCGGATGAAGATGGGGCTCAGCCAGGCGGAGGTCGATCTTGCCACCCTGAAGACCCAGCTCGCGAGCGAGGAAGCGAACGTCAAGAAGCTCCGGGATCTCGTCGATACGATTCCCGAGGTCGAGAGGAAGCTCAAGTCACTCAATCGCGATTACGACGTGACGAGGCAGCAGTACGAAGCGCTGCTCAAGCGGCGCGAGTCGCTGCACATCACGGACGAAGTTGCGGCGACGGGGGATCAGCTACAGTTCCGGGTCATCGATCCGCCTCGCGCGGCGCTCGACCCCGTTGGGCCGAACCGCACGCTGTATCTCGCCGCGGCCACCGTGTTTGCCGTAGGCCTGGGAGTCGGCCTTGCATTCCTCCTGCAGCAGTTGTTCCCTGTATTCAACAGCCGCCGCGAGCTCCGGGAAGCGACGGGTTTGCCGGTGCTGGGTACGATCAGTTTCGTCCAAAGTGCTGCGGAGCGTGCCGCGGCGAAGCGGAGGACCGTCCTGTTCGCGATGGCCGGGGTTGCATTGCCGATTGCCTTGGCCGTCGCCGTCGTCGTTCAAGAGCCGGCTCGTCAGGCAATCGTGCACGTGCTCGGCGCCATGCGTTCGTGACCGGCGGGTCCGGTCGCAAGCGGTGACGTAGCGAGCGCAGGGAGTGCTGCCGTCGTGAGCATCGTCGAACGAGCGTTGGCCAAGGCCCAAGCGCGGGGTAAGCCGGGCGAGCGGGAGAGGCCGGACGTATCAGCCGTCGCGGCGGTTGCGCCCGGCGCAAACTTGCTCGCGTCCGCCCAAGGCGGGAGGTTCGTTGCTCTGGAGCTGGAGCGCTTGCGCGCGGCCGGCTTGTTTCCGTCGGCGGAAATGGAGCAGGTGATCGCGGAAGAGTTTCGCTTGATCCGCCGGCCACTGTTGCTCAACGCCGCGCGACGAGATCCGCCGACGCCTAACGGCAATCTCATCATGGTCGGCAGCGCACTTCCTGGCGCCGGGAAGACGTTCACATCCTTGAATCTCGCACTGAGCATGGCCAGCGAGCTCGATTGGACCGTGATGCTCGTCGACGGCGATCTCACGCGGCCGACCGTCAGCCGGTGCCTGGGACTCGAGCAGGCGCCCGGGCTGGTCAATTTGCTCGAGGATCCCCGGGGCACGCTCGCCGACTATGTCTACGGCACCGATCATGCGCGTCTCCGATTCCTGCCGGCCGGGCCCTCCCGACCGGACGCGAGGGAACTCGTCGCGTCCCAGCGAATGCAGCGGCTCGTCGCGGACTTGGCGAACCACGAGCAGACGATTGTCGTATTTGATTCCCCGCCGCTTCTACTGACGAGCGAAGCGAGGGTTCTCGCTGGCTATGCCGGACAGATAGTGCTCGTCGTCGAAGCCGGCGCCACGCCGCGGCGTTCCCTGTCCGAGGCCATCGAAATCCTCGATCAGAACAAGCCGATCAATCTCATTCTCAACAAGAATCGTCAGCTGCTCGGCGTCGGCGATTACCAATATCCGGGTTATGGGGCTTACGTCAAACAGAGCCAGGAATAGTTGCGCCCGCGGCCCGCGCTCGCGGGCTCTCGGGCTGCTCGTGCTGGTGCTTTGCGCGGCGCAGTCGAGTCACGCGCAGCTCAGCGAGGGGGGTATGTCGAATATGCCCTTCAGCTCCGAGGAAGGGGCGCGGAACGCCGCGAACGCCTCCGCGAATGGCCCTGGGAACGGCCAGGACGACACTCGCGGCGCGCCCGGCGCGGAGCACCCGCAGTTGAGCGGACAAGTCGGTCTGCGCGTAGTTCACACGGGCAATCTCATGCTGGCGCCCGCCGGCCGGGAGCAGGCGGAAAGCGTCGGAGAGTTGGACGGAGGCCTGCGCTTCGCACGCTCTCAGCCGCGGCTCCAGACGGATGTGGACTACCGGGTGCAGGGCCTGTTCTTCAAAAGTTTCAAGGACCTCAACAACGTTTACCATCAGCTCAACGCGAACAGTCGCGTGGCCCTCGTTACCGATCGGTTCTTTCTCGATATGTTCGGACTCTACGACCAAACCATCGTCGATCCGACCGCGACCGTCTCGTTCAGCAATATCGCGAACGCGAGCAACGGTAATCTCACGAACGTCGGAGTCCTCGGCGCGGAGCCCAACGTGTCGCTGGATTTCGGAGCGAACGTCACGGGCGAAGTGCGCTACGGCTACACTCGGCTCAATTACGACGACCCGACGTTGCTCGACGCCGACCAGGCGACGGCCCACTTCGGCCTGGGCAATTCGAAGGTGCGTAGCGGCATCGCGTGGAGTGTTGATTATCGGAGTCAGCGCTACACGTACTCGCAGGCGCGACCCGTCGAGCTCGCCGACTTCGAAGGGGATCTCGGGTACTGGGTGACTCCGGCGGTGCGCGTATTCATTACCCAGGGGCTCGAGAGCGACTATCTCCAGCCGACGACGGGACACTTGGAGAATCGCTCTTGGTATGGGGGCGCCGATTGGCGTCCCGACGTGAGGACCGATGTGCGTGCCTCCTTCGGACAGCGAAAGTTCGGGCGCGCCCGCAGGTTCGACTTGAACCGGGATCTGCCCTATGGGACCGTCAGCATCAGTTATTCAGAAGATCCGGATACGTTGCTGGGCTCGCAGCTCGGCACTGCTCGGCGCGTCGGCGAGCTGTCGCCGTTCGATACGCTCGAAGGGCCGAACATCGATAATCGCGTATTCGTCGAAAAGCGCTATGACGTGGGCCTTGTGCTGAACAGGCCGAAGAGCGACGTGAGTTTGCGAGCGTTTCGGGAGCGGCGGTTCGACGTCATCAATGGCCAGTCCATCTCGGACCAGGCTTCGGAAGATCTGCGCGGGACGGAGGTGGGCTTGCGCTGGGACCTCAACGTAGCCACGTCCCTATCAGCTACCGCCCGCCGCGCGCGTCGATACTCTGACGTAACGGTCATAAACGATACCCTGTACCTGTACGATGTCGACGTAATCCGGCGGATCGCAAGGCAGGAAGAGCTGACGTTCTCGATCTCGCGGCAGAACAGCGTGCCGGGATCAGTCCTTGCCGTCGTAGGAGCGTCCCGCGATTACTCGGAGACTGAGATTACGGTCGAGTTTCGCCGCCGGTTCGGTAGGGAAGCGGTCATGCTGCCGCAACCGGTCTCGTCCGGCCTAGGCGGAGCCGGGCTCGGGCTGCGGTAGGGTTCCCTATGGCAAATCGATCGTCGCAGCCTGGGCCGGTCAATGCTATGACCGTAGACGTTGAGGACTACTTTCAGGTCTCCGCCTTCGAGGGCCATTTCCGTTATACGGAGTGGGACGGCATCCAATTGAGGGTCGAACGGAACGTCGAGCGCATTCTCGAGCTGCTCGGGGGCTCCGGTATCCACGGTACGTTCTTCGTGCTCGGCTGGATCGCGGAACGTTTGCCCGGCATGGTTCGACGTATCGCGGACGCCGGGCACGAGATCGCCAGCCACGGGTTCCGCCACACCCGCGTGACGGAGCAGTCTCCCGAGCAGTTTCGTAGCGACGTAGCGCGCACGAAGGCGCTGCTCGAGGACCGGTCGGGCCAGGAGGTCATCGGCTATCGGGCGGCCAGCTACTCGATCGTGAAGGACAACCTTTGGGCTTTGGATGTGCTGGCCGAGACCGGGCACCGCTACAGCTCGAGCATTTATCCCATCAAACATGACCTTTACGGCATTCCGGACGCGCCGCGTTTCCGATTCTTGGCCGCCTCGGCGCGGCTGACGGAAATTCCGATATCGACGGTCGCGTTGTGCGGGCGAAATTGGCCATGCGGGGGCGGCGGATATTTTCGGTTGTTTCCTTATGCGCTTTCCAAGTGGGCTTTGCGCCGCGTCAACGAAAGCGACGGAGAGTCTGGGATCTTCTATTTTCATCCGTGGGAGATCGACCCCGCCCAGCCACGGGTATCCGGCCTCGATCTCAAGACGCGCGTTCGGCACTACCTCAATCTGAGCCGATTCGAGCGCCGGCTCGTCCGCCTCTTGAGCGACTTTCAGTGGAACAGGCTCGACCGGGTGTTTCAACTGCGATGAACGAGGTACAGGCGCAACGGAGGGCGGCCGACGAGGACGCGAACGTAAGTGACAGCTCGCGCTCGGTGGCCGTCGACTCGTTACCGCTCTCCCGCGATAGGCCCGAGCGCAAGGCCTGGGACGCATTTGTGTCGGCTCATCCGGAGGCGACTTTTTTTCACCTCTCGGGCTGGCAGCGCGTCATCGAGCGCGCCGGGGGACATCGGACTCATTATCTGTTCGCGCGTCGAGGCTCGGAGATCACCGGCGTGCTGCCGCTGGCCGAGATCAGGAGCCGTCTGTTCGGGCATTCGCTGATTTCTACGCCCTTCTGTGTCTACGGCGGGGCGGTCGCGGCGACGGATGCCGACCGGGCAGCGCTCGAGGAACGCGCGCGCGCATTGGCGGAGCAGCTGCGCGTCGGCTACCTCGAGCTCCGCAATCTCACCAAGAGCACCGGGTCGTGGGTCCATAAGGACCTCTACGTGACCTTTCGCAAGGCGCTCTCGGCGGACCACGAGGAAAACTTGCAGTCCGTGCCGCGCAAGCAGCGGGCGATGGTCAGGAAGGGCATTCAGGCCGGCCTTCAAGCGGATATCGACGGAGGAATCGCGCGTTTTTACGACATGTATTCCGCGAGCGTGAGGAATCTCGGCACGCCCGTGTTGTCGAGGCGTTACTTCCAGATGCTGGTCGAAGAGTTTCGCGACGCCGTCGACGTGCTCACGGTCACTATGAACGGCAATGCCGTCGCGAGCGTTCTGAGCTTCTATTTTCGGGATGAGGTATTGCCCTACTACGGCGGCGGCCTGGCGGAGGCCAGGGACCTCAAGGCCAACGACTTCATGTATTGGGCGCTCATGCGCCACGCCGTGGACCGGGGCTTCTCCGTCTTCGACTTCGGTCGCAGCAAAAAGGAGACCGGGTCGTATCGATTCAAGATTCATTGGGGGTTCGGGCCGCAGGATCTCGAGTATCAATACCATCTCGTGCGTGCCCAGAGCGTGCCGAACGTGAGTCCCACGAACCCCAAGTACAGGGCCTTGATCGCCACGTGGCAGCGGCTCCCCGTTTGGCTGACGCGCGCTGTGGGTCCGATGATCGCCCGCAACCTTGCTTGACGGGCCGGCCATGAGGGTCCTGTTCATTTGCCACCGGCTCCCGTTTCCGCCGCGGCGGGGGGGAAAGATTCGGCCGTTCAACATCATCAGGCACTTCGCCGAGGCCGGTCATTCCGTGACGGTGGCATCTCTCGCGCGGTCCGCCGAGGAGGCCGAGGAGGGGGAGGGGCTGCAGCGGTATTGCGCCGAGCGCATCGTCGAGCGCATTACCGGCGTTCAGGCGCTACGAGGGATGCTGTCCCGTCTGCCGACGCGCTCACCCTCGAGTTTCGGCTACTTCTATTCGCCCGCACTGCATCGCAGGGTAGCGCGCCTGCTGGCCGAGCGCTCCTTCGACCTGATCATGGTGCACTGCTCGTCGGTGGCCTCATACGTGGCCGATGTCGGGGGTATCCCCAAGGTCCTCGATTTCGGCGACATGGATTCACAGAAGTGGCTCCTTTATGCCCGATACAGGGGCTTTCCGCTTTCCGCGGGCTATTGGCTCGAAGGCAACAAGCTCGAGCGTACGGAGAAGGCGCTTGCGCGGCGCTTCGATCTGTGCACCTGCACCACGTTGGCCGAGCTCGAGACGCTGCGCGGTTTCGATGCCGCTGAGGCCTCCGGCTGGTTTCCGAACGGCGTCGATCCCGACTACTTCGAGCCGCAGAACGAAGCCTATGACCCGGACTCGATCTGCTTCGTCGGCCGCATGGATTACTATCCGAATCAGCAGGCCGTGCTCGGCTTTTGCCGGGACGTGCTGCCGCTGATCCGCGAGCGGCGTCCCACCGCGCGGCTATACGTCGTGGGGGCCGCGCCCTCGCGGCCCATCAGGGCCCTCGACGGCTCCGCCGGCGTCACCGTGACGGGAACGGTGCCCGACGTGCGGCCCTACGTGCGGAAGGCGGCGCTCACCGTGGCGCCGTTGGCGATCGCGCGGGGTACGCAGAACAAGATACTCGAATCGATGGCCATGGGTGTCCCGGTCGTCGCAAGCGCGGCGGCGGCGCGAGGTGTGGACGCAGCGCCGGGCCGAGATATCGTCGTGGCCGAATCGCCTCTCGATTGGGCCTCGGCGGTCGTCGAAATCATGGCGAACCGGGGAGGACGGCGCCGCCTGGCGGAGGCGGGTCGCGCCTGTGTTCTTGCGCGCCACTCTTGGGAAGCTTCCATGCAACGTCTCGACGGCTTGCTCGAGCGCTGGATGTCGCGACCCGAAGGGAATCGACGTGAACGGGCGAATGCCTGAGCTCGACAGCGCGCCCGCCGCCTCGCCGACCGGCTATGCGGACGCGGTCCGCATCGGCGCGCTGTGCGCCACACTGATTGCGGTCGTCTACATTTTTCGCGAGACATTCGCGTCGCTCATTTCGGTTTGGTTTCAGTCCGGAACGTTCAACCACTGCGTGCTCATCGGGCCGATCAGTCTATTTCTCATATGGCAACGGCGAGAGGAGCTCGGCCGAGTCGAGAAGAGAGTTTCGGTCCTCGGGTTCGCGGCCGTGTTCGTGTTGAGCCTCATGTGGTACGTGGCGCGTTCCGTCAACATTCAAGTCGGCGAACACCTCGCTGTCGTGCTGCTCTTCCCCGCGGCCGCGCTCGCCTTTCTCGGCACGGAAGCGAGCAAGACGCTCGCGTTCCCGTTGGCGTTCCTGCTTTTCGCCGTGCCTTTCGGCGAAGGCTTGATCCCAATTCTCATGAACTTCACGGCCGACTTCACCGTGCACGCACTGCGCGTCACCGGAATTCCGGTTGCGAGGGAGGGATTCTACTTCAGCATTCCGAGCGGCGATTTCGAGATCGCAAAGGCGTGCAGCGGCATTCGATACCTCATTGCCTGTTCCTCTATGGGGGTCCTGTTCGCGTTCCTCACTTACGTCTCGTACTTGAAGCGGGCGCTTTTCATCCTCGTGAGCATCATCGCACCGATCATCGCCAACGGAATCCGCGCATACATGATCGTCATGATTGCGGACCTCAGCGGGATGCGGCTTGCCGTCGGCGTCGACCATCTGATCTACGGTTGGCTGTTGTTCGCAGTGCTGATCGGCGTGCTGTTTTGGGGCGGAAGCTACTTTCGAGATCTTCCGTTCGAGACGGCCGACGGCCTGGCCGTTGCCGGCGCACCGCCCACTAGCGCTGCGGCTGCCGATCCCTCCGTGCCGCGAGGGCATTCGGGCGGTAGTGCCCGCGGACTCGCTGCCGCACTGCTGTTGATCGTTTCTCTGGCCGCCGCCGGGCCCTTGGCCTACCAAAACGCTCGCGAGGGGACGCCCGCCGAGGGGGAGGTTCGGCTGCCCTTGCTCGGCTCGGGCTGGGTAGGGCCTTCGAGCGTGACCGACGGCTCGCTTACCGCCGATCGGAGCGCGAAGCCCGCCGCCGCCGTAGGGCCGCCGGGCCGGGCGGTGGACGTCTCCGCACGCGCCGCCGGCGGAGCAAAATGCGGCGGCCATCACCCTGAGCGGCGAATATCGGCGCCGCGGGCAGGCGGTCGAGTTGCGGATAGTGTCTTATCGCCGCCAGCAGCAAGGCGTTGAAATGGAGGGCGCCGTCAATGCGTCGGTCGACAAGTCTCGATGGCGGATGCTCGAGACCGACGGCGTCCACGCCGAGGCGTCCGGCACGAGCGTATCGCTGCGGGAGACCGTCCTGCGATCGGCGGCGGGCTACCGGATCATCTGGTACTGGTACGACGTCGACGGGGCCGACGTCTCGGCGGACTGGCAGGCGAAGCTGCTCGAAGCCTGGGCGATGTTGCGGCACGGCTATTCCGATTCGAAGCTGATCAGCGTGACGGCGGAGTCCGACGACCCGGACGCGGCCCGGGCCGTTCTTCGCAGCTTCGTGGCCGAAGCATTCCATCACGTAAGGGCCTGCATGAGCCGAGCCGGACCGGCCTGCGCGGCCACGACAGCGTGATATTTTGGCCGCTCGCCTCGACAACACGGTACGCAACGGCTCGGATCCGGCCGTCGAGGAGTCCGTCGCTAAGTCCCGGCCGCCGCTGATCGCGCACGTCGTGTTCAATCTCGATGTGGGCGGATTGGAAAACGGCGTCATCAACCTCGTCAATCGAATCCCGGCCGAACGCTATCGGCAGGCCATCGTGTGCCTCAAGAGCTACACGAGCTTTCGGGACAGGCTCGAACGCGACGACGTTCCGGTGTTTGCCCTGAATAAGCGCGCGGGCAAGGATCTGGGCAACTACATTCGCTTGTGGCGGCTGTTTCGCGAGCTGCGGCCCGATATCGTCCATACGCGAAACTTCGGCACGATAGACACCGTCTTTCCTGCCAAGCTGGCGGGCGTGGCACGGCTGGTCCACGGCGAGCACGGCTGGGACGTGGCGGACGAAACCGGTACGCGCCGAAAGTACCGCATGATCAGGCGGAGCTGCATGCCCCTGATCGACGCTCAAATCGCCGTCTCGGGCCACATCGCCGCTTGGCTCAGGGATACGGTGGGGGTGCCGGCCGGCGACATCAGGCACATCTACAACGGAGTCGACACCGGCAAGTTCCATCCCGCGGACGGCGGTCGCGCGTCGGCGGCCATCCCCGAAGGACTTGCGCCCGAGGGCACCTTCGTCATCGGCTCGGTCGGCAGGATGGCCGATATCAAGGATCCCATGACCTTGGTCCGCGCCTTCCAGCGCCTTCTGGCCGATGACGATGCGGAATCGCGACGCTTGCGCCTCGTCATGATCGGCGACGGCCCGCTCTACGAGAGTGCGAGGCATGCCCTTGCGCAGAACGGCGGCTCCGAAGTAAGTTGGCTGCCCGGCAGGCGCGACGATATCGACGAGATCTTGCGCGGACTCGACCTGTTTGTCCTGCCTTCGCGGAACGAAGGCATCTCCAATACCATCCTCGAGGCGATGGCTACCGGGCTTCCCGTCGTCGCTACCGACGTGGGCGGGAACCCGGAGCTGGTTCTTTCGGGTAGGACCGGGCGGCTCGTACCGCCCCAAGATCCGGCGAGTATGGCAGATGCGATTTTCGCCTACGCCCGGGACGTTGAGAAGGCGAGGGCGCACGGAGCGGAGGGGCGCCGCCGCGCGGCTCGCGACTTCAGTATCGAAAGCATGACGCGCAGATACCTCGAGACCTACGACGCGGTCGTTCGAGCGAACGTTTCACATCGACCGTAGGTCCACCTACCTCGTGACGAATTCCGGGAACGCCGCGATGACTCGCTTCTACGGAAGACTTTCGGCCGCCCCTTGGCCGGGGCGCCAGGCGGCCATCGCCGAGGCGACGCGGGCCCTGCGGCCGGCCGTCGCAGAGACCTCCGAAAGCCAGGTCGGCCGGAACTGGGTGCTCGGCGTAGCGAATCCCGGGCGATGGGCCCAGCGCTGGCACGACGACGACGCCTTTGCCGTCGTCCACGGCGTCCCTCGAATTCACGGGGACGACGGCTTCGCGGCGGCCGCGCGCGAGCGCGGCCTCCCGGCGGCATGCGCCGCTCAGTATGCGCGGCTCGGGCCGCGCTTCCTCGAATCGCTTCGGGGCCAGTTCGCGCTCGTGATTCACCTCGGCGAGGAGAACAGGAGCCTGTTGGCCGTCGACCGCATCGGCATCCGCTCGATGTACTACTCCACTGCAGCGGAAGGACTCGCTTTTTCCACCGATCTTGCGGCCCTGCGCCGAGTGATCGACGTGGACGTTGACCCGCAGGCGATCTATAACTACCTGTATTTCCACGACGTTCCGGCGCCCGGTACCGTCTATAAGCAGCTCGGCAGGCTCCCGGCGGGCGGTTTCCTGGAAAGGCGAGGAACGACGCAGCGTCTGGGCTCGTACTGGGAAGTCGAGTTTCAGCGAGAGGACGAGAAGGGAGACTTCGAGAGCCTGAAACGCGAGTTTCTCGAGCTCCTGCGGGCGAGCGTCCGGCGGGAGCTCGAATCCTCCAGCCCCATCGGCTGCTTTCTGAGCGGCGGAACGGACAGCTCCACGTTGAGCGGGCTCGCGACGCAACTCGGCGGGGAGCCGGCCCGCACCTACTCGATCGGCTTCGATCAGCAGGGCTTCGACGAGATCGAGTATGCCCGCATCGCCGCCCGGCGCTTCGGAACTCGTCAACGTGAGTACTATCTTCGCCCGGACGACATAGTGCGAATCGTGCCGCGGCTCGCGGAAATCTACGGGCAGCCCTTCGGCAACTCCTCCGTCATTCCGACCTACTGTTGCGCCGAGATGGCGCGGGGCGACGGCGTCGAGGCGCTGATTGCGGGGGACGGGGGCGACGAGCTCTTCGGCGGGAACCAGCGCTACGCGACGCAGCAGCTGTTCTCGTATTACACGCGCGTCCCTGCGGCGCTGAGGCGGCACGTGCTCGATCCGATGACGTTTCGCGCCGAATGGCCGCGGAAGATCGTTCCGCTTCGCAAGCTCGCGCGGTATATCGAGCAGGCGTCCGAGCCGATGCCCGAGCGCCTGCAGACCTACAATTATCTGAACATGCTCGACCGGTCGGCGGTCTTCGAGGGCGACTTCCTGAGCGCCGTCGACACCACGGTTCCGAGCCAGCTTTACGCACGGACGTACGAGCGGGCGAAAGCCGAGAACATGCTCAACAAGATGATGGCGCTCGACCTCGAGTTTACGCTGACGGACAGCGACCTGCCGAAAGTAACGCTGATGGCCGACGCGGCGGGCGTCATGACGGTGTTTCCGTTCCTGCAAGAGGAGGTCGTCGGCTTCGCCTCGCGCCTGCCTGCGACGATGAAGGTCAATCGCCTGAGGCTCAGGTATTTCTTCAAGAAGGCGTTGGCGGACCTGCTGCCGGAGGAAATCATACGCAAAAAGAAGCACGGCTTCGGCATGCCGTTCGGAGATTGGCTGTTCGCCGATCCGCCGCTGCGGGAGCTCGCGTTCGACAGCATGAGCTCGTTGAGAAGCCGGGGCATCCTGCGGCCGCAATTCATCGACGAGCTCTGCGACGCGAAGCTAAGGGAGCATCCGAACTATTTCGGCGGATTCATGTGGATCTTGATGATCCTCGAGTCTTGGTTCGAGTGGCAGGCGGGCCAAAGCGCAGGAACGGCGATGCCCGCCGCCATTTAGCGGGAGCGCGCCCCGCGTGAGCGGAACGCAATGGCCCTGCCCGGAGGATCGTGATATCGTCTGCCGCGCGGCGGGATGCCTCATGGCGGCGAGAAACAGTCGAGGGGTCAACAAGTTATGGCGTTTTGGGTTGGGAGTACCCGGCAATGAATGGGATGGCGCAATCCGCGCTCGAAGAGGTCCGAAGCCTGCTGGTTGACGTTCTACAGCTCGGCCAAGCAGGGAACCGCTTGACTGCCGAATCGCGCCTGCTCGGCAGCATTCCGGAGCTCGATTCCATGGCGGTCGTGACCGTGATCACGGCGCTCGAAGACCGTTTCGACATCGCCGTCGCGGACGACGAGATTTCCGCCGACACCTTTGCCACTTTAGGCACGCTCGCCGATTTCGTCGACGAGAAGCTCCGAGATTGAGCTCGCATCTGGAAGCTTTCTTTCTCGAGGGTGCCGCAGGCCGATTGCTTTGCGTCTTTGTCGCGCCGGCGGACGGGTGCTCGCGGGGCGGCATTCTTTTCGTGCCGCCTTTTGCCGAGGAGATGAACAAGAGCCGTCGGCAAATGATGCTCCAGGCACGGGCGCTGGCGGAGTGCGGTTTTGGTACGCTCATCCTGGACCTCTTCGGCACCGGCGACAGCGAGGGCGAATTCGTTCAGGGCCGCTGGGACATCTGGCTCGGGGACCTCTTGGCGGGTGCGGATTGGCTGGAGCCCAGAGCCGGCCCGGTCGCCGTATTGGGACTCCGCTGGGGGGCGTTGCTTGCGACGGAGCTCGTCCGCGCACTCGGTCAGCGCGCGGCCCATTTGGTGCTGTGGCAGCCCGTCGTGGACGGGCGAAGATACATGGACCAATTCCTGCGTCTGCGCGTTGCGGCGTCGGCAATGGGTCCGGATGCAGGCGTGACGGTCACCGAGCTTCGCCAGGCGCTCGAAGACGGAGAGACGCTCGAGGTCGCCGGCTACGAGCTGCACCCGGAACTCGTGCGTGCGACGGACGAGCGGAATCTCAAAACCCTGCGGCCCGATAGGGGATGCGTGGTCGATTGGATCGAAGTCAATCGCGGGCCCGACGGTGGATTGGGCAATGGGTCTCAGCGTGCCATCGCGAATTGGCGGGACAATGGCGTTTCGGTCCGGGAGGCGACCGTCGTCGACACGGCCATCTGGTCGACCGTGGAGACGACGACTGCGCCTGCGCTGATAGGACGCACGACGGGCCTCCTGCTCGAGTCGCGGGAACGGCCGCGGCAGCGGCCGATCGCGACCGGAGCACCACGATGAGAGCGCGCATAGCGAATTGAGCTGGATACGGCAGTGTGCGGAATAACCGGAATCGTCGACGTCCGCGGGGCGCGCGAAGTGAATCGCGGCCTGTTGCGCCGAATGAACGCTTCGCAAACGCATCGCGGGCCTGACGCCGACGGCGAGCACTTCGAGCCCGGTGTCGGATTCGGCCACAAGCGCTTGTCCATCATCGACATCGCGACCGGGCAGCAGCCGCTCTTCAATGAAGACGGCTCCGTCGTCGTCGTCTTCAACGGCGAGATCTACAATTTCCAGGAGCTCATCCCCGAGCTTCAGAAACTGGGCCACACGTTCCGGACCAAGTCCGATACCGAGGTCATCGTGCACGGCTGGGAGGCGTGGGGCGCGGATTGCGTCCAACATTTCCGCGGAATGTTCGCTTTTGCGCTCTGGGACCGAAATCGGGAGACCCTGTTTCTCGCCCGAGACCGACTCGGCGTCAAGCCGTTGCACTATGCGCTGTTGAACGACGGCCAACTGCTCTTCGGCTCCGAGATTAAGTCCCTGCTCGTGCACCCCGCGCTCTCGCGCGCGCTGGATCCGCTTGCCATCGAAGACTACTTCGCGCTCGGATACGTTTGCGAGCCCCGAAGCATATTCGCTTCCGTCCACAAGTTGCCTGCGGCCCATACCCTCGAAGTGCGGCGCGGCTCGCTCTTGCCGCAACCCAAGAGCTACTGGAAGCCCCGTTTTACGCTTTCGAGCCCGATTTCCCTGCCCGAGGCCTGCGAGGAACTGAAGCGGCGCCTGGAAGAATCGATACGCTTGCGCATGATCTCCGAAGTGCCGCTCGGTGCCTTTCTTTCGGGCGGCGTGGATTCCAGTGCGGTCGTCGCCACGATGGCGCGCGTTTCGAATTTAGCGGTTAACACGTGCTCGATCGCCTTCGGGGATCCGGCGTTTGACGAATCGGCCTTCGCCAGCGCGGTCGCGCAGCGCTACCATACCCGCCATCACGTGGACCTCGTCGAGAGCGAAGACTTCGATCTCATCGACGAGCTCGCCGGGCTGTATGACGAACCCTATGCGGATAGCTCGGCGATTCCGACGTACCGAGTGTGCGAGCTTGCTCGGAAGCACGTCACGGTGGCGCTTTCGGGGGACGGCGGCGACGAGAGTTTTGGAGGCTATCGGCGCTATCGGCTGCATTTGGCCGAGGAGCGGCTGCGCGGCCTTTTTCCGCTCTCCATACGCCAGGCGGTGTTCGGGACGCTCGGTCGAGTCTATCCAAAGGCCGATTGGGCGCCGCGCGTCTTCCGTGCGAAGTCGACATTCGAATCTCTCGCTCGCACGACGGTCGACGCCTACCTTTACAGCGTTTCGATTTGCCGAGACGATTTGAGGGCAGCGCTGTTTTCTCAGAAGCTCAAGCGGGAGCTCGGCGGGTATCGCGTCAATGACGTCTTTTCCGGGCACGCTCGAGACTCGGAGACTGACGACCCCCTTGCTTTGATTCAGTATTTGGATCTTAAGACGTATCTCATTGGGGACATCAACACGAAAGTGGATCGAGCCAGCATGGCTCATTCGCTCGAAGTGCGTGAGCCGCTCATGGACCACCCCCTTGTGGAGTGGCTCGCAAGCTTGCCCTCGGCCCTCAAAGTGCGCCGTGGCGTGGGCAAGGTGCTCTTAAAGAAGGCAATGGAGGACTCGCTTCCGCACGATGTTCTCTACAGGCCCAAGATGGGATTCGCAGTGCCCTTGATCCGGTGGTTCCGAGGCCCGCTCCGCGAAAGGATCCGCGAAGCGCTGTACGGCTCCGTCCTCGTCGATACGGGATACCTCGACTCGGGCGCGCTGCGGTACATATTGGACGCGCATCGAAGTGGGCGCCGCGATTACAGTGGCCCGCTATGGTCCCTTCTCATGTTCGATGCCTTCGTTCGCAGAAATGTGGGCGCCGAGTCAGCGCTGCGGGACAAGATCGGCTATGCCGAACCAAAACGGCGTGCGTAGAACGGGACCCGCGGAATTGCTTCAATTCTTGACGCGGATTGTAACGCGAATCGCAAGCGGGCCGCCGTGACCGCCTCGATGCGCATTGTCAGCGTTTGCCGCTCACTGCCGACGGTCGATAATCCCACGAGCGGAATTTTCGTTTTCAATCGAATACGGGCGATGGCGAGCCACGCCGAAGTTCGAGCGGTGCAGCCGATTCCGTACTTTTCCAATCTGCGACCGCTGCCCGATTGGGCCCGTACGGCCTCGCGGTCGATTGATGCGCTAGAGGTAAGGCACGCGCCCATGCCCTACGTTCCGGGCATTCTTAAGTCGCTGGACTCGTTCTGGCTGGAACGTTCGTTGCGCGCGCCCGTCGCGTCGCTTCATGCGGAAAAAGCCCTGGATGTCATCGACGCCCACTTCGGATATCCGGAAGGGGTCGGTTGCGTGCGTCTTGCGCAGCGTTTAGGCGTACCGGCGTTTATCACGATTCGGGGATTCGAATCAGAGTTCGTTCACAAGAGGATCGTCGGCAAGCAGATAGTGCACGCGTTGAGGAACGCGGCAGGATGCATCTGCGTGAGCCATTCCCTGCGCGAGTTTGCCATGGACCATGGCGTTCCTCCGGAGCGTCTTCGGGTTATCCATAATTCGATAGACTCCGCCACTTTTCGGTGGCGAGACAAGGCTGAAGGCAGGGCTCGCCTTAACCTACCCGCAGCAACGCCACTTGTCGTTAGCGTCGGCCACTTGCTCGAGGTCAAGCGCCATCATGTTTTGCTGGAGGCGTTCGCTGAATTGCGACGCTCGAACGACCAAGTCATCCTGGCCATCGTCGGTGGACAAGCCCACGAACAGCGATATCCGCAATTTCTCAAGGATCGCGCCCGGGAGTTGGGGGTCGCCCAAGCGACGCGCTTCCTCGGGAGTCGTCCGCCGGCCGAAGTGGCGAGCTGGCTGCAAGCGGCCGACGCGTTTGCGCTCGCGAGCGCTCGGGAGGGTTGCTGTAACGCCGTGATCGAAGCGCTCGCCGTCGGCACACCGGTCGTCGCCACCGAGGCCGGCGACAACGCTTACTTTGTGAAGGATGGGATGAACGGCTACTTGGTCCCCGTCGACGATCCACCAGCATTAGCCGCTGCCTTGAAACGAGCACTGACACGTGCGAACTGGGATCGTCAGCGGATCTCGCGCGACATTGTCGCGAGCGTCGGCTCGTGGGATAGCGCGGGACAACGCGTACTCAATTTCATGGAGGAGCGACTCGAATCGACGCTGCGTCCTCGGGTTGCGATGGTTTGACCTGCAATGCTGCGAAGGAAGCCGCGTCGGTGCAACTGCCGGGGGTAATGTGAAATCGGCGCCGACACTTCTATTCGTGTCTCCGAGGTTCCTTCTTCCTGTCGACTCCGGCGGAAAGATCCGAACAACGCAGACTTTGCGCGGATTGAAGGGTGGAAAATTCCGCACGCGCTTGCTTTCGCCCGCAACGTCCGATCTCGCCGGCCGTTTCAGTGAGGAGATCGAAGCGCTGTGCGACGAGTTCGAATGGTGGCCCCAAGGAGGGGCGGGGCCGACGCTGCGTTTGAGCCGAACGCGGCATCTATTCAGTCCCCTGCCCGTTCCGATAGCTAGCGACAACTTGCCGGGGGCTCGCCGTCTCGTTGCTGACCAAATCGAACGCGGCTGCGAAGTCGTCGTGTTTGACTTTCTGCACTCTGCTGTACTTTTACCTCGCGAGGTAACGGTGCCTTCCGTGCTCTTTACGCACAACGTCGAGGCGGAGATTTTCGAGCGTCACCTGAATAGAGCACGAAATCCCCTGATGCATGTAATCTGGCGTAATCAATTTCGAAAGATGTTCCAATTCGAGCGCGCAGCCGTGAATCGATTCGACACTGTTGTCGCCGTTTCCGAGCGCGATGGGGCCAAACTTTCGACTGACTACGGCTTAAGGGAGCCGTATGTCATACCAACTGGCGTCGATCTCGAGTATTTCGCGTACGCGAAGCCAGCGCGTCGCAATGACGTAGTCTTCTGCGGTTCCATGGACTGGTTGGCGAACCAAGAGGCCGTGCAGCTGTTTCTGGATGCGATCTGGCCAATCGTCGTCCGAGAAGTTCCCGATGCACGCATGACGGTCGTCGGGCGGTCTCCGCCGGACAAACTTGTAGCTGCGGCTGCACGCTATGGACAGGCCTGGCGCTTCACAGGATTTGTCGAGGATGTACGACCCTACGTATCAGGTGCCGCCGTTTCGGTTATTCCCATGCAAGTCGCGGGCGGGACGCGTCTTAAGGTGTACGAATCGATGGCCATGGGGCCTGTCATCGTCTCAACCCGGATTGGCGTGGAAGGCCTGCCGGTCGTGTCAGGCAAACATTGTTTTGTCGAGGACGAATTGGCGAAGTTTGCCCAGGCGGTGATCGCCTTACTCAAGGACGAGCGGCGTCGGTATGCAATGTCGTATGCGGCGCGACAGTACGTGGAGAAGAATTTCGATTTTCGTATCGCTGCGAGATCGTTCGAACAGGCATGTGAGCTGGCCGTGAGGCGTCGCACGCAGCCGGTGCAGGCAACGAAGTGAGTCGGTAGATCATGAGCGCTCTCGCAACCATCGAAAGGGGGCTCCTCGGCTTGCTTTCCCCGAGCGGAAAGCGTGGGCGGCTGCTCATCCTAACCTATCACCGCGTTGTCCCGACGCAGGATCCCCTCCTGCCGCACGAACCGGATGCCGCGACATTTGCCGCCCAGATGGACGTGATGCGCTCAATTTGCCAGGTGCTTCCTTTGCCCGAAGCCGTACGCAGGCTCGGGGAAGGGACGCTGCCACCGCGTTCAGCGTGTATTACGTTCGACGATGGCTATGAGAACAATCTGAGCGTGGCCCTGCCGCTGCTGGAAGCCAGAGGCATGAGCGGGACCGTTTTCGTCGCGACGGCGGCCGTCGATGAGGGCGTCATGTGGAATGACCTCATCATAGAAGGGTTCCGGACGAGTGGCGGAGCCGAAGCACTCTCGCACTTCGGGATCGAGATGTCGGGCTTGGTTTCGCGATCGCCTGCCGAGCAGCTGTTGCACGTGCTAGAACAACAAAAACGTCGCCCGGCAGAGCAACGATGGGGAGATGCGTGTCGTTTCTTTCGCCGATACGTCTCCGATGAATTGCCTCGGTTGATGCTAACGCGAGAGGGAGTTTCCGAAATCGCAAAACGAGGACACGATGTGGGCGCTCATACGGTCCGTCACCCCATCCTAGCGGGACTATCGCCGACGGCCGCGCGTGCCGAGATTACAGGTAGCTACGCCTGGGTCGCCGAGACAACGGGTGGACGTCCGCATTCATTCGCGTACCCGAACGGGTGGCCGGGGAGGGACTTTGATGCCGCACACGCGGTGATGGTAAGGGAGGCCGGCTTCGCGTTAGCCGTGTCGACACGGTTCGGGTGTGCGACGCGGCGCTCCGATACGTTTGAGCTTCCGCGCTGTGCGTCATGGGACGTTTTGAGGCCCGAGTTCCCTCTAAGACTAGCTTACAGATATCTCTGCGCTGATTGAGTCCGCCGCATTCCGAAAAGATTCGCGCTTGTCGTCGCCGAGGGAATTTCATTCGGAATTGGCGTTCTTGCTGCGATCGCCGCTTAGAAGGTACTTCTGTCGGGTGGGCCCGGCCACCCACGACCCGACACGGACCGTGGCGACCCCGGTGGCCGCAATGGCTCCTTGTCGCGCAGATGCGACGCTCATCTCCAGCACGGCCGAAAGGAGCGCAGCCATCCAAATTTGGACCTCCACTTTGAGAAAATCCGCAAACATTCCGCCTACAAGCACAATCATTAGACTGCAAGCAGCCGCCACACCATACATCCCCAGATCGGTCGTTTCCGGGGAATTGACAAGCCGTTTGAGTCGCCTGACCGAATTGAAGCCCCAGATCAAGTAGCCGAAATACAGCACTACGCCAGGAATACCTTGTTCCACGAGCGCTGTCAAAAAGGTGTTATGGGAAGAGCGGGCGCCAGATGCAGTGAGCCACTTCGCGGCGAGGTATTGGGGGCTCAAGAACTCGGTGCCGCGGTGCCCGGTTCCCAATGGATAGCGCCGCGCCATCTTGAGTTGGGCCTTGGCTAGAACAATCCTCGATTCAGCACTCGCCTCGGTTGGACGATTGTCCTCGACGACCGTATTAAGAGTTTTCATGCGGCCCCAAAACTGCTGAGACGCAAGCGCGCCAAATACTAATACGCTGCACACACCAAAAATCGCGAATTTTGTACGGTAAATTTTCGGACGGAGGTAAAAGAGCAGAGTAGCCCCCGATATCAAAGCGAGAAAGGCTCCGCGGCTGCCCGTCAATATCATCGTGTTTAGTGACAAGGCCACGGCTAGAGCGATTGCGGACAGGGCAACCCACCAACGCTTTTCCAGTAGCAGGAGAATGGCGCCCGTAAGTGCTCCAGTCGCGATATGCATTCCAAGCGTGTTGGAGTCGTCTATGCCCGGACCGCCCACACCGTCGAGCCGTCCATGGACCGAGCTTCCATGAGCAATGAGACCGAGATATAGGCAACCAGCTAGGTGAGCGAACAAGAACGCCTTAGCCTTCTGCGGCGTGTCGACTAAGTGATAAACCACATAATAGACCACCAGGTACTTCGAAAATAGCACTGCGCACCCGAAGTGTTGAACGGGATCGAGTGCCCAGAAACTTTGGATCCAGAGCCATATCGTGTAGGCCAAAAGAAGCTTAGCTGGCGTCGTGGAGATCCACGGCGGACGCGCGTCGTTCGGCCGGTAGCGTACCGCTGCGACAATTGTTACGGCAGCAGCCAGCAATGACCAGCGCAGGTCAGGCAAGTAGGCGCCCCACCATCGCGAAGGTGGGTATACGTAGAATTCGCCGACGTATGTGAATAGGGCGTAAAGTGGGTTGACTACCAAACCCGCGATCAGGCCGCCAAGATAAGCGACGACGAACGCAAGCCCGGTGGGCGTCATGCGGCCGGCCTAGTATTGCTCACGCCATCGAGCAAGAGTGCGTGCATTGAAGACCTCTGTCGATAGGCTCGGTTGAAGCGCGCTTATGGCTACCCCATCTAGCAGTTACGCCGAGCCCTGAACAGGATCATGGGTTCCAGCGACCCATACTTTTGAGCTTATTCCGGAGCCAGGGCAGGGGATACCCAAGCTTGTAGGCTCTATGGGCGCTCTGAGCCGCTCCGTCCACGTCACCCATTGCCAGTTGGATGAGCCCGAGTGTGTATTGAACGTCCGCTGATTGACCGTCAGTGGCTGCGTTCGCCTTTACCAGTACCGCTTTCGCCTTCGGAAGCTCTCTTTCGCTCTTGTAGATAATAGCAAGTGCCGTATATGCCTTTGTCTCGGTTGGTCGACTGGATATCTCCCCTTCGAGCACTGAGACGGCTGCAGGGAGATTCCCACGTTCCTTGTCTATCATGGCCAACGTGATGACCATGTCTGGATAGACGATGCTATTCGGATCGGCTCTGGTAATCGTATAGGTCGCTTCGTCGTACGCACTGCGGAGAAGAAAATCTCGCGCCGTCTTACTGTGACTAGCCTTGGCGCGACTGAGAAGATGAATGGACGAGCAATAGTGATGCAGGGCCAAGAAGGTGTGCTCGCCAATCCGGTCCCGCCAATATTCAGCCCGCGCCAACGAATATCTGTCGCCGAATTCATTTCGTCCCCTCATAATGAACGAGTATTGGACGGCACAGTACTCTGGCCAGAGGGCAAATTCGGCCTCGGTCGGGGCGAAATCGAAATACGCGAATGCAAACGACGATTGTAGCGTTGCAATCAAGCCGAGAATGAATTGGGCGCCAAGGCGAATCTTCATTGCTCTCAGGCCGTAGGGAACAGGCGCGGCACGACCTAGGCAGAAATTGTGCACGAAAGTGGTGCCTGTGTATATGCTCGAGCGCGCCTATTTCCTCTTCAGGGGCTTCAGTGTAGAGGACCCGGATGACGACACTTCGCGCCTGTCCGCCCCTCGACGAATGCCGCCCCTTGCAGCTTCGGCTGCCGCGCTACCGAGCTTGTAGCGAGGTGGGCGGATCTGGTCTAGGTATGGATGCTGGATCTGGTATCTTGCCTTTAGAAATTATGAGGTCGTCGTACCATGTGTACGCGGTCGGTGTGACTTGGGTTGGATCCTTCTTCGTGTGATAGGGAGTGAGCCACACCTTACCCAACTTGTAAGTTGCATTTGAATTATAAAGGTACCACCCGTTGGCGGCCGAATTGTCCTGCCCATTTGTACAAGGGTTTGTGGCTGTGGGACTGCAATCGATGACAAGTATCGATGGTTCTCCTTCGCGGGCTACCCACATTTGAATCGTGCTATCCCAAGTGTTCCAGTGCCCGATCCTTATGTGTAGTTGAAATGTCATCCACTCATCCGGGTAAAACTTCACACAGGGGGGGGACGCATAGTCTGGATATAGGCAACCCACCACGTTTTGCACCGTTACATTAGTCGTGCGCCCGCTGAGGGGCCAGTAGACCCAAGGGCCGCCACAGTTCGTATAAGCTTGAGGGATGCCAATCTGGTTCGTGTTTTGAACGACTACCGTAAAGTCCCAGCAAGTGCTGGTGCAGAGGCTGGTGTCGGAGAGAGAGCACCCTTGGAGGTCTCCGGCGCTTACATCGGCCATCTTCCAACCGTTAGCAAGAGGCGAATCTATGCCATCATACCGCGTAGTCAAATATTCTGGAGAGAAGCGCTGCCTCCATTGCACGTATACTTCTTCTCCCTCTCCCATCTGAGTGGAGAGATCGCTGCTGAAGTTCGCAAACCACGAGCCTGAGGTGTCAGCTGGCGTATTGCTTGGAATCGTGAACCGAAGAGATGCTGCGCCCGCCGCCGACTCCGCAGTGTCGCGTATGGCGCGCGAGTAATCGGACGTCCCGGATGGCGGTAACAGTCCAAAGTTGGCGCCGTACGCGCCCTGTGTTCCGCCGCGGCCTTGATTGAAGTCTGCATCAGTATCGAAGCTGAAACACCTGATTACGCTTGGCTGCGCGCAAACGGAAGCAAAGTCCTGCGTCGCTGCCGCCGAAGCCGGGGCCGAATTGGAACTTGTGCTAAATGCGATTGTGGCAACCATAATCGCCAGCCCGGCAAGTACCATCCTCATCATGTGTCTCCGTCTCAATTGACCGTTAATGAAGTCGGGCTATTTGGTTGTACGGCAGCGGCTCCTGCCGACAGCTTATAGAAAAAGACATCGTCCGTAGTGCGGTTGACAACGATCCACGCATTTACGCTCGGTACGTATCTCCATCGGGAGTAGGTGTGGTTAGCATTGGGCGCCGTAGGGGATACCGTGTTTCCTGATGCGGCATCAATCTTCTTCCATATCCAAGCTCCTGTCCGCCAGTCGCCCGCTGGCGGCGTTAGCGTGTATACACTAGTGCCGCTTATCCACGATACGAAGACCTTCTGCACGGGATCCCAGTCGAATCCGTTTCCCACGTTGTCCATTGGGGTCGTATCGCCCGTGAGCTGTGCGATAACGGGACTGTTTGGGTTCTTGAGGTCGAATACCACAAGCTGATGATGCTGGTAGTTGTCGGTCCAGACCATGATATCGCGCGACGGGTCGATTGCCGCCATAGCCCCGATATCCGCGTTATATGCATTCACCGTGGACCATTGTCCCGCCCCGGAATTGCCGCTCGGATCGTACTTTCCGATCGGCGCGTCGTAACCAGGGTACATCCAGAAGATACCCCGACTCGGGTCGTACGCACTCATTCCATACATACCCTGGTTCTTTCCGGGGTATACCGCGCCGCGCCGCCAAGTTAGCGTGTCCAGACTGAAGAGGTGAGTGCGAGGGCTCGACTCCACGGTATCCTCAAGACCAGCCGCCCCGAGAATCACAAAGGAATTTGTGCCGGGATCGTAGTCAACACCATCGTACGTGTGGGCCGTGCAGGGCGAACCGTCTTGCAGCTCACCTTCTGTAATATTGCAGGCCGGGTTATCGACCGGATTAGTAAGGCGTCGCCATTGAAGTGAGGCGATATCGAAGACGTAAACCTCGTTTCCGTTGTATGCCTTATGGCCGCCGCCCCACACGATGTACCCGCCCTCTGTCCCGTACTTGGTCGCAAGCGCGGCGCCGTCCCAGACATCAATGACGGCGCTTTGGCCTTCCGTTCCAGAGTATGAGCAGTTTTGCGCCGGACAGGGGTCGACCGAACTCAAGTGGGAACTTGGAACCTCGTACCATGTTCCTGGAGCCAGGTTCTCGAGCGGACCCGCCTGTGCGGCGGCTAGCGCGGATAGCAGCCAGACCAGGACGGTAGCGACAAAAGACTTGCGAAACTGTGCATTGCCCATCAGAGCGACCTCGCCACGAACACGCATTTCACTATCGCATCCTTAAACCACGACGTCACACTGTCGCATAGTGGCGTCAAGATGCATTATGTTGCCGCGGGCTACCAGCGAGGAGGCGAGAAGCGCTTGGAATCTATCGGCGACTCATCCTCGTGATGGTTGGCGGCAGCCCCCCTGCCATTGGAACGCTCTCCGTTAGGCCGGTAGCTTTGCGTCCCCTTCTTTCGAACAGGATTGCCGAATAAGCCATAATAAGTATGGGCATGGGAAATTTCGAATACAAGCAATCAGCCGTCCCTTCATGGACTTTGCCGCGTATCGAATTCTCGTCTACCGCAGCTCGCCGAAGTTTAACCTAATGTCCAAACAAATCCGCTGGTCCTGTCCCGGCCAAGCACATGCGCATGTGGCACTCCCAGGGCCCCGTCAATCCCGTCGGTGTCGGCTGAGGCAGTCGAAATATTGTTCCAAACGATGGCACTGGTTCGACGGGCGACGCCGTCGTCCGGCAATGCACATACCGGAAACACGGAAATAGGTTACGCGGCTGCTTCGGATGGTTCCAGGCCGCTGCGGGGCTTGCGAGCCACGAAGATAACCACATGTGGGCCGCCGAGGGGCGGTCGCGGACGATCCTTTGCGCGAATGCAGCGTTCTACTACTAATCCGTTGCGCTCCATGCAGGAACGGCTGGAGGTCAGTGTGAATCGGAGCTGTACGGGTTGATGGATCGGCGAGAATATCTTCTTCACTAGCCACCGTGTAAGCGAGACGGGATGAGGCACGGGGAACAGGTATTCGCGCACCTTCTGCTGAATTTCCTGAAGAGGCGTCATTGCCAGGTGAAGCAGCGTAACCGCATAGCCGCCGCGCCGGAGGACGCGAAAGGTCTCAGTCATCGCGGCGTCTTGATTTAGGAAATGCTCCATAACGCCGACGCTTACCACCTTATCAAATGATCCGTCCGGAAATGGCAGGCGTTCCGCGATCGCGACGGCGCAATCGGCGCCCGTGCGGTTCTGTGCCTTCTGCAACGCCAAAGCGGAAATGTCTATCGCAGCCTTGCTCTCGGCCGATAGAGCCTCTAAGAGGATGCCTTCGCCGCAACCGAGTTCCAGCAGCCGTGAGCCAGGAAGTGTGTCCACCAGTGCGGCGAAGTATTCTATGAAAGCTGGTGGCCTCCCCTGGTCCTCCCAGGCATTCCGATGATTCCGATAGATGGAATCATAGGTCGAACTGATTTGGTGCGCTGTTTCGTACCGGGGGGCCCGGGACAAAAGGTTCGGGATTCCCTCTGCTGCGCTGAAGTATGTGCCGCACGTCACGCAAGAAAGCGCCCGCAAATCTCGTTTGCAATCAGGACACACGTATTTTATCGAATCCGACGTAGCAGTCATAGATATGAGAGTATTTCTAGTCGGTGCTTTGGCACTATATGCGGGACGGATCAATTAGCCGGCCAGAATATCCGCAAGTACTTGTGCCAATTCCGCAGCTTGGCCTCGTCGTGAATACCGCTCGGCGTACTCGCGCCGCACAGTTGCAGCTGTCCCTGCGCGCACGCCGCGTATGAACTGTTCCAGATTGCATTCGATGCTTGTTTTGCTGGCCAGGTCGGCGATCAGGCCGATGCCGGCGGCTCGCAGCGACGCTGCCGTATCTCCACGAGGGTCAGTAAGGGCGAAAATTGGCCGGCCGGATCGCATGTACTCATATAGCTTTGCGGGGATTTGGTGATTGCAATTGGCCGCCTGAAATAACAGCAGCCCATCGACTTGCAGCATCTCCAAGAGGGCTTCTCGATACGGTATAGGAGGCTCGAGCCGGACTATATCGTCGACGCCGGCGTTCTTGATCATCGGCCTGATCACATCATCGTGAGAGGTAGCGCGCAATCTGATTGCCAGGGTCGATGCACTGATCGCACCCTTCGCCTTCAGTTGCTGAACTGCCGCAAGAAATGGCTGCGGATCGCGCTCGACCGGATAGAGCACGCCACTATGCAGCAAAACGAGCGGCCGATTCGGCCGTTGCTGATGCTGTATTGCGGGTTCGACTGCCGCGAACACTTCCTCGTCAAACCCGTTTGCAATTACAGTCCACTTGGAATCGGGGACATCCTCATATCGTGCCGCGTACATCGCCCTAGTTCCGCTTGTAGTAAAGACTACGCGGGTGCTCGCGCGCACCGTAGACCTTTCGATTGCCCGGTAGGCGCGCCTTTGACGCGAGTCTTCCGGATAGTTCTCTTCCGTCATGGAGTCACGGAAGTCTGCGATCCAGGGAGTCCCGGATATGCCGTGAACGATACGGCCGATTAAGTGTGCGGTCGCAATCGGATAGGTTGACCAGACGACCGACGGCCGGTACCTGCGAATCAGTCTCAACGCCCGCCAGACGGCGTGGATCGACCAGGAGACCCAGCGATCTGGTAGTGCGATTATCCCGGGATACCTGCCTATAATCGAAAGGTCGCGGGCCGCGTCAAGAGCGTAGGCGCGATCGAGTACGACATGTTCCGGCGGACTCAGCGCACCAGGTCCTGTGGATATCCGCCCGTAGACACTCTCGACGGCCGTGAGCACAATTGGGCGCCAACCGAATTCGGGTAAGTAGCGGGAGAAGCTGAGCGTCCGAAGTGTCCCGCTGCTGCCCTGGTAGGGTGGATAGTGGAATGCGATCATAAGCACGGTGTTCATAGCGGGAACGCGGGCGTCGGCGATCGGGCTCAGGTTGCGGTGCTTGCCGTCGTTCCGGCCCGTGCTCTTCTAACGTTCCAATACTTGTGTAAGCGCCTCATCCACTCCCAACGGAACTGATTTGTGTGGTAGAGGACCCTGATCTCGTCCGTCAGTCGCCTGTGCCAGTCCATCGCGCGACCGTAGAACTCAATGCGCTTGATGTCGAGGTCGGAGAACAACTGTTCGAAGGCCTCCACCTTCAGGAGTAAACTCGGAGAGACTGCCTTAAAGCTTTCATCGAAAGCGGTCTTCAAAATTGTCAATACTCCACCTCTATGCACGCATAGATCGGATGCCACAAGTCGGTCATCGAAGTAATAGCTATACACTGACGCTTCACCTCTGATTGCGCAATACTCGAACATTGCTCTATAGAACCGTCCCTGCGCGTTGTTCGGGTGCAAGGCAGTTCCCTCATTGCCTTTCCATCCGGCCGACTCGAGACGCCCATAGTCGTCTACGGCCTCGCCGATGTCAGAGGTTGAACGTACGCGCTCAAGTCGAACTGAGACCCCCTCCCGCTGCAGACGGTTCCGCTGCTTTCGCACGTTTTGCCGCAGGTTGCTGCCCCTTGCTCTCCAGTATTCCTCGAATGAGGAGTTTACCGAAACGCGGGCCGTTTCGATGTAATCGAGCGTTTCGAGTAAGCCGGACGAGGGAGGGCGTGGAATGATGTCCGGGTCCTGTTGGGTAACTCCAAGCATGGAGCAGAGGCCTGGCAATCGATCGACTAACGCCTTCAGAAGCGTCGCGTAGTCGAACTCCGGCAGGCTGAGCCAAAGGCCTAACGGTGCTTGAGCGGGTTGAAACGTCTGCCATCGTCCGCGGCCTATGGGCCGAACGATGGCCGCCGCCGTCAGCTGACCTCCCAACTCACAAACGGCACCGCGCTCGTTTCCGTCCCCGAAATGGCGGCAATAGTCCTCAATAACCGCAAAATCGAGAAACGGCAAATTGGCGGCGCTTCGGTTCAGGTCATCCCAACTTTGTGCTGAGGCCCGGAGATCGTCGATCCCGCAAATGCTCCATTTAGGTGCCATATCTTTTGAAATCCTTAATCCCTAGGCGGCGGCGTACCGGATTTGCGGCCCGGCCGTAGCACGCTACGGGCGGTGGCGAGGAGCCAGGCGACCTGCTTATCCGATAATTCCTGGTGGCATGGGAACTGAATCAGCCGCTCGCGAAACTCCGCCGAGACGGAGCATGAGCCGACCGCCACGTCTTCCCAACGGTAGAGCGGAATGCCGGCATCCCAAAGGGAATCGAATGTCGCTTCCGGGTGGTTCAGAAGATACGGGAAGACGTAAGGGACGTTGCCGGGTTCCAGGAGGGGCTCGAACGCGCGACCTAATTGGGTCTCCCCGATGGCGCGAAGGTAGGCTTCATACAGATGCCGTCGACGCTCGATGGCGCGCCGATGCTGGAAGTGCCGCAGCAGGAAGCCAGAGGTTGCCGTCATGCGCACGTCTACCCAGGACGATTCGAACTCAACGCCTCCTTCTGCCGATCGCGGAGCGGGGCGCCCCGGCGACTTCAGTCCACGACCGCTGAATTGTGCAGCCGCTGATCGTCCGATGTTGACTGCCACTTCCAGCCATTCCTTCGATCTCGCTTCGGAATGCTCCGATGCTCGCTGAATTACGTTTACGGCCGATTTGAGTTCGAATCGAATGCCGGGGGCTTGTTGGCGCAGTATCGGCAGAGGTCGACGGTACGAAACTAGGCAACCACCATCGAACGTCGGCAAGAACTTCATTAGACTACCGATCGCAAAGTCGCCGGTCCTTCCGATCGATACGCCACTTCGCTCACCGTAGAGGGCATGGGCGCAGTCCTCGATTAGGGCAATTCCGCGCTCGTCGCAGTCCCGCCGGAACCGGGATAGATCTTGAATCATGCCGAAATAGTGAACGAATATGGCAGCGCGCGTGCGGCTCGAGTACTTGCGCGCAACGTCTTGCCAGTCCGCGCTCAAGTCTGGCTTCATCTTATAGAAGATCGGCGTTGCACCGATTGCTGTGACAGGGCCGACCATGGCCGTACAGTGATAGGCCGGCAGTAGGACCTCGTCGGCGGCCTGAACGCCGACTTCCCGCAAGGCCAATGCCAGGGCTGCGCGGCCACTTGTTGTCAAGATTGTGCCTGGATGGTCGATCAGCGCTGGGAGGCCGGGTGACTGCCGCGAACCGATGGCGGCCCTGGAGAGAACCGGTCTGATCGGTACCAGCCCTCGCCTGCGTTTGCTATTGGGCGTCGCCACATGCATTTCGGCGCGCCCACCGATTGCAACGCTCACCCCTCGCGCTCCAGATTGAATGCGGCACGATTCGACCCGCGAAAATATTTGGTCATACTCTTCCGGCGTCCGCCATAAACAGCCGCTACACGTGGACGATGCTGCGGCCGGACCCGGAGAACGCATTCCGAACCGCACCTGCATCAAGTGAGCCACGCTTCAAGACCATCTTCACTTTTTCGCTCGCAGCGAGAGCCGCGCCTCTCACGGTTTTTGTATTGAAGGCTCGCACTCCTTCGACGAGCCTCATCGAGTCTACCCACTCCCTCTTATAAGTCTCGCTTCCGACGCCGTAGTCGATCTCCGTGACACGGTCGACTTCGAAAGCGTGCCTGAACATATGTTTGGATAGGAGGGACCCGGGCGAGAGATCTCCATACTGTCCGTCGTGCGCCAGCTTGTAGATCATGGCTTTGCTCGCGGTCGTGATCCAAAATTGCGCCGCGCACGCTTTCGAATCGACATACAGGATTCCGAGACGAAGAATTCCGAGTGCAGCACAGCAGCCAATGAGTTTAGGTATGAACTCTGGAACCGGCTCTGAGTGCTTCCACCTCCTGCGGTAGATTTCAGTGTAGGCCTTCGTAGCGGCTTCAAGGTCTATGGACGCGTCGGTGTACAATCTGAATTCGTGTTCGTGTGACTTACGCAGCCGCTTTGCCTTTTTTGCCAGCGTGTTGCGAAGTTTGGATGAGCGCCCAGCAAAATATGTATCGAAGTCCCGACCCTCGGCGCGCAGGAACCAGTTCTCGTATTGAAGGAAAGTGTGCGCGAAGAAGCCTCTGTTCTCGAGGCAGTCCACGAAGGCCGAGCTCCGGATAAAGTCGGCTGGCAGAAGGCGGAAATCCAGCACGTTCCACCGAGGCTTTTCGCGACGTACGTGATCGAAGATTTCCTGCAGTACGATTCGCGACGAAACGCGATCGGACAGCATTACCGGAGCGAATTCCAAGGTGTAGAAATTCGTCATGCTCACGAGCGTTCGCGTCCGCCTGTTAGCTCCGCAAATCATCGCAGCGATCGGAGTGCCTCCTCCATCTACGATGGTGTATATGCGCGGCGAAACAGACGATGCTAAAACGGTCTCGTAGATGCATGTAAACCAATCGAGGGTAAGGAAGAAGTTTTTTTGGTTCGGGTAGCGGAGTCTCCAGGCGAACGAGCTGGGAATGTCGAGCAGGGATTCATAGACCGTGACGTGCATGGTTTCGAGGGTGGCGGCTCCAAACTACGAAGTGTGCCACAAAAGGTTTCAAGGCGGTGTGATCACATTCACGCCAGCTCTATTAGTGTGACGGTTTGGGGGCGCGATCGTCGATGGTCGCTAGGGCTTCATCAACGGAGAGGCTTGACCGGATTGAACAACGCGGATGGAGAGATTAAGCGAAGGTCGATCCACAAGACGGGAACTGAGTTCGGAGACAGGCCGGGGAGAAATGGCGCATCATAGCCACCTGGAAGCCCGGCACGAGCTTGACAAGTTGCTACGAGGTAAAGGAGATAAGGAAGAGCAGGGCGCGCTGCCCTTACCAGGCGTAGTGCGCAGCGCCGAAAAGGGCAGTCGGGTGCCTGGGAGCAGCGAACGTTTGATGGCCGGGAAGACGGAGACGGCAGAGATTTTGGATTGTTCGGGGGAGGAACTCCTTGGAATATTGCACGCGGCCGAGAGGCGGGTTGGGGTCATCATCGTCGTCGGCGGACCCCAGTACCGTGTTGGTAGTCACCGCCAGTTCGTATTGATGGCTCGTCGTATCGCGGCCGCTGGCTATCCCGTTCTACGGTTTGACTACCGAGGAATGGGGGATAGCGGCGGCGGGTCGAGAACATTTGAGGCCATTGGGGAAGACATAGCCAGCGCGATCAATCATTTTAAGGCGAGGCTGCCGAGACTTGAGGCCGGTGTTCTGCTCGGTCTTTGTGACGCGGCATCCGCGATTATGATGTATTGCGACCGCGATCCGTGGGTAGCGGGGCTGGTGCTTCTCAACCCCTGGGCTCGGACGACCCAAGGGGAGGCCCGTTCCTATCTTCGCCACTACTACCTTCAGAGACTGCTCACAAGAGCCTTCTGGGGAAAAGTACTTTCGGGCAAGTTTCAGATGCGAAACTCGCTCCGAGACGTTGCAACGAAGCTGCTGTCTGCGCGCCGGTCGACGGAGGGCCGGACAGGCTCCGAAACGCGCGAGGCCCCGACGTTCGTCGACAGGATGCAGGCCGGCCTGCAAAACTTCGACGGCGAGGTGTTGTTCTTGATCAGCGGTCGCGACCTGACTGCTCAGGAGTTCATGGATTTGAATGGCAAATCGAAGGCATGGAAGCGGGCCACCGGTGGGCCGAAAGTTCTCCTGCGAACATTGCTGGAAGCCGACCATACCTTTTCAAGGCGTGCGCACTTGGATGCCGCACTGGATGAGTGCATCGCGTGGCTAGAGCAGGCAGTACCGCGGCCGGAACACACTCTCTAGAGCCGATGCGCGATCTGAACCGCAAAATGGCGAGCGGGGCCGTCTGGACGGGCCTCATGCGAGTCTCCATTCGAGGCTTGGGCCTCATCAGTACGATAATCATGGCGCGGCTGCTGGTTCCAGCCGACTTTGGGCTGGTTGCCATGGCGACTTCCATTGTGGCATTTCTCGAATTGGCGACCGCCTTCAGCTTCGATGTTCCCCTAATCCAAAATCAAAATGCCGACCGCCGTCACTTCGATACCGCGTGGACATTGAACGTGATGTTTTACGCGATTCTCACGGTCGTGCTGGTCGCGCTTGCGCATCCCGCCGCGGCTTTCTATCGAGAGCCCCGCCTCAAGGCCGTCATCTATGTGCTGGCGGCCGGGTTCTTCGCCAAGGGATTCGAGAACAACGGTGTCGTAAATTTTCGAAAGGAATTGGATTTCCGAAGGGATTTTCTCCTGATGGTCTCGCAGAAGATCGTTGGGATGGTGATCACGTTGCCCTTGGCCTTCTACCTCAGGACCTATTGGGCTTTGGTTATCGGCATTGCGGCATCCAACGTTTTTGGGGTGATCCTCACGTATCTCATTCATCCTTTCCGGCCCCGCCTGGGGCTCTCTGCCGCGGCAGAAATGCTGAGCTTCTCGAAGTGGCTGATTCTCAATAACGGCTTTGGTTTTCTGCGTCTTAGATCGCCCGATTTCGTGGTCGGCCGTCTTTCGGGCACGTCCGCGCTCGGACTCTTCAACGTTGCGTTCGAGATATCGACGCTGCCCACCACGGAGTTGGTGGCGCCGATCAACCGCGCAGTCTTTCCTGGATACGCCAAGCTCGCGGGAAACGTCTCTTTGTTACGGGCAAGTTACCTCGATGTCCTGGCAATCGTCGCGTTCATTGCCGTGCCCGCAAGCTCGGGTATTACCGCCGTAGCGGTGCCTCTAGTCGGCGCCTTCCTGGGCGCCAAGTGGGTCGCCGCCGCGCCGCTCGTCAAGATTCTCGCTATATTTGGCGGGATCAATGCCCTCCAGACGAACAGCGCCTCGGTCTTCAACGCCAGGGGGAAGCCGTACCTGATAGCGCTGATGGAGGCGGTGACAGTCGTATTGCTTCTCGGGAGCAGCATTCCTCTCGGAATCGCGGAGGGCCCTAAGGGTGTGGCCGTTGCCTACCTCGGCGCCTTCACGCTGGCTGCGCCGATGACGTTCTTCCTCGTTTCCCGCGAAATCGATATTGGGCTGCTGGCGCTGGTGAACGTGCTTTGGCGACCCATTGCCGGCGGACTCGGATTGTACGGCGCCGTTATCTACGTCATGAGGTCCCTTCCGATGCATCTTGGGGCGGTCGCGAAGCTGGCTATACTGGTGCCCATCGGCGCAGTTGCGTACGCTGCTGTTACCGTGGTGCTTTGGCTTCTCGCCGGAAAGCCGAAAAGCGCGGAGTACCGTTTGTCGCTCGTCCTGCTTCGCAAGGTCTTCCCGATAAAGGCCGTGGAATCATATGAAGCGCCGAGCTAGCCCTGCAGTGTTCCGACGGGGTTACTCACGGGTATAAAACCCCTCGGGTCAGATCACTCCTGGACCGAGACCTCCGGCGCAATATTGGCGCCCTTTCTCACGAACGCCGCATCCAGGTAAACCAACCGCCCGTTGCCTTTGACCTGTGACATCGACGGGATGTCGAAAAGCTCGTAGCCACGATCGTCGAGGTACGCGATGACTTCGGCGAACGTCGGCCCCTCCTGCATTCGACGCATGACTGAGATCTCAGCGATCAAGAAGTTGGTGTTCTGCAAAGTCTCCCCGGCGCCGTCCAGGACGTCGAGCTCGGCACTCTCGACGTCGAGCTTGAGGAGGTAAGGCGGCTCGTAAGTGTTGAGACCGTCCAGCGTCTCTACTGGCACGGTCTGGCGCGCAAATGTGCTGTGTACGGCCAAGTTGGAATACGTCGCGTCCATTTCGAGAAGGGAAGAGCTCGTCGGCGCGTCGACGTTCAGGTTGAAGCTGGCCGTTCCGCGCGCGTTACCCAGGGCGACGCGATGCACGTCGGCGCCATAGCGAGCCGCGATGCCGTCCAGATCGGCATTAAAGATCGCGAGGGGCTCGAAAAGCACGAGCTTCGCGTCCGGGAAGGCTTCGTAGAGCCAAGGGGTGCCTCGGCCTACGCCGATGTCGATTACCGTTTTCGGCGCGATACCGGCCGACTTTGCGTGCTCGAGGCTCTGCTCGAAGCCGCGCAAAGGCATGCCTATCTCTTTGAGCTCGTATCCCCGATACCGCAGAATCCGTTCCAGGGCCCTTCGCATCGTCCGTGCCAGCATGGGGCTACTACCTCGAGCCGTTTGTTCGTTCGCGCGCGATTTCCCATCGAATCATGATCGGGCCACCCGGGTCCGGAGGTTACGCGAGCGCGCGCGAGTTACGATATGTTCTTCCAACACCCCGGTCGGGCGCACTCCCTCGCTGAAAGCTCTAATATGCCCTGCAGCCGCCACCCTGCCATCGCAGCAACTCGCCGGCTCACGCGAGCGCCTCGCAAAAGCATACGTCCTCGGGACGAAAGGAGGTAGCGCAGCCGCGCGTCGCCCCCGCTTGACCTGATCTCGCTGAGCATGGTCTGCAGGCACCGGAAACCCGCCTCCCTATCGGGTCGCGCCGAGCGCTGAGAAGCGTCGGGCGGGATGTCACGTGTGCCCGGAAACCGCGCGTACTCGGGCCAGAACACCGCGAGGCAACGCCGCTGCAGGACGATGAGGTGCTTGTCCTGCGGCCGAAACGACAACAATAGCCTGACATATTCTAGGTCCAGAAAGGGGCAGACGGGAACATAGCCGGCCGGAAGCAGCTGTTGGGACCATAGCGCCGCCGAACGGCGTTGGCGCAGAAGCAAGAACGCGAACTCCGCCAAGTTGACTCTTTGGGGCAAGCTTCGAAGGTACGTTCTCAAGTCCTCGAGGGCGCGCTCGCGCTGCGGCCAGGCGGCGGGGTTCAGCGTCTGATCGTGCCCGACCGGCAGCGTCGCGCTCAAGATGATTTCCACGTCGCGGGCCGTGGAGTCGTAAAGGGCCGGTAGTCGATACCCCGGGTTGCCCAAGATGTCTCCGGCGATCCCATCGAACACCATCGCCGGGCTTGCCGGCAGACCCTCGACGAAGCCCGGCACCCATGAGTGCATGCCGGATTCGGCGTCCGCGAGCAGTCGCCGGACCTTGTCTTGCCGCACGTATTCGGCGGGCGTGGCGGTTTCGACAATCGAGTGTCGAAACCCGAAGTGCCGCGCCATCTCGGCGGCGAAGCGCGCGTCGAGATCGCGCCGCTTGTGGAAGACCCGACCGGTGACGGCCTGGAACGCCGTTCGCCGGTCTACGAGCGACGCCAGGATGCGTCGGCTGTCATGTCCGCTGCTGAGCGGCAGGAGCACGTCCAGCGACTCGAGCGCAAGGCAGCGGTCCATGGCCTCCTGAAAGACCGTCTCGGTTTCCCTGATGCCGGATTCGTCGAGCGGCCGGTCGCCTCGCGGGAGATCCTCGAGCTCGAGCCAGCTCGTCAATTTCAGCTGTCTTCCCGTCGCGACGAGCGCCTTGCCGGCCGGTAAGCGATTCACTTGGCTCGTGACACTGCGGTCGGCGCCGATGACTCCGCCTTCGAGCATGCTCCGCCAGGCGAGCATGTCGGGCGCATCGCTGCCGGTCACGAGAAATCGCGGGTTCGTCGCAAAGAGCAGCGCGCCGGCAAGGTGGCGGTAGTACAGCGGGCCGAAGCCGAGAACGTCGCTTACGAGGCTCAGCGCGGCGCCGTGCTCGGAGACGACGGCGGCCGAGAAGACGCCGTTGTGCTCCGCGAGAGCGTTGCGCTCCCAGTATCCGAGCAGGCGTTCGGCGGGCGAATACGAATGGACGGCGGGCGAGCACAGGTAGCCGCGGAACGCTACGGCGGTCGAGCCGTCGTCCCGGGCGTGGACCAAGGCCCGGGGTGGCGCATGCCGTTCGGACACGGCGCCCGCGAGGAGCCAGTTGCGGCCCTGCCGGACGACGTGGTGCACCGCTCGCCCGCTCGGCCACTGAACGGCCAGCGGCCGGTACGGGTGCCAGATGCCGAGGAAGAAGTTGTCGCATTCGCCGGCCGGCCCGACGGCCGGCCACGCGAACTTGAATTGCAGGGGCTCGGGCGAGTGAGCCGCGTGGTCGGGTTGGTTTCGCGCGGCGAACGGCTGCTGCATCCGGATCGGCTCAGATCGGAATTGCGTATGTGACGTGGTTGACGACCTTGGGGAGGACCTCCATCGGCCGATCCCGATAGCACAGGTACTCCTCCACGTTCGCGCTGGTCAGGAGGATGGGGCCGAGCTGCCATCCGGCGTCGCTGCGCAGCGCCACCTCGCCGCTCTGAATACGTGAGTCCCCGCCCGGATATGCGCGGAAGCACATCGTCGACGCCGTCGCGCGTTGCGTCAAGTGGAAGCCCTTGATCAGCGGCGCCAGCAAGGCCTCCGAGGCGGCGCACACCTCGCGGTACCGGATGCACCGCTGGAGCGCCTCCGACTCCTCGCACGGACGCCCTAGGAAACGCTCCACATTGCGATGTTGCGCGAGCGTGACCTGGGTCTGCTCCTCGTGAATTCTGTCCTGGAGCCGTATTCTCTCGAAGTCGCCGGCATCGACGTGCTCGGACTCCACGAGCAGGTCGACGCAGTCCGCCATGGCAGTGGCCTCGACCAGTTCCCGCAGGGCACGGCAATAGCCGAGCGTCCGCTCGACGGGAATGTCGTTGATCAGGTGGGCGCACAGATTATCGA
This sequence comes from uncultured Gammaproteobacteria bacterium, assembly GCA_963702105.1. Taxonomy (GTDB): domain Bacteria; phylum Pseudomonadota; class Gammaproteobacteria; order Steroidobacterales; family Rariloculaceae; genus ZC4RG20. Next base: position 3,817,993 of record OY969712.1, on the reverse strand, counting down.
CGACGAGGTGAAAACGGACGCCGGGGGCGTAAATGGCGCCGGCCCTCATCGCGAACTTTCGGATTTGCCGGAGCAGAAAAATCTCCGCGAGACCGACGTCGAACGACACCGGTTCGCTGCTCGGGCGCAGGCTCGCGTGGTAGCCGCCGCCGATGTCGTAATAGAACTCGATCGGCGCGGCTTGGGCGACAGCGGGGCGGACCCAGCGGAGGAAATCCGCATAGTACGGTGCGACGCGGCGCTTGCTCAGGTAGCAAAATTCCCGCCTGACGAGGACGTCGAACAGCCGATCCGGCAACTGATCCACGGGAACGCATTCCGCGGCCTGAACGGGCCGCGGCCCGAAGAAGCTCGCCGTCAGGGCGACGAGATACTCGCGCACGCGAGGGCGCCCGCCCACTTTGTCGGCCGCGCGCCGGCCCAGGGTGTGCCCTTCCTCCTGGGGGCGCGTGGAAACGCCTGCATTCACTCGGGGGGCCTCCGCTCGATCAGTCAGCGTTCCTGGACGAGCCTTCGCCGCCGCTTATAGTAATATATTCGGCGATGCACAATAGCCGGTCTTCGTCCCTTCCCGGTTTTCGCGCTGGCGCTGGGCTGACCACTCCAGCGGCAAAACGTAGCCGACAATCGCCGTGGCAGCAAGTGGCGCCAAGCGCCAACTGAGACGCCGTTCACAGTCCGGGACCGGGAGAGGAAGGTTCTCCCCAAGTCAAGCCCTCAACGCGCTGACGAAGCCCCGAATTTCGGCCGGCAGACGACGATCCAACGCGTAGGCAGCTATCGAATAAGAGAGGGCTCCTAACGAGATGAGTATCGGCAGCATTTCGGCCGCCGGCCAGGGCGGGAGACCGAGTCGGGCGGCTTCAATGCACATGTACATGACCGCTCCCGCGAGGAACGGCGTGCGGACCGCCGTCAGGATGTCCGCTGCGCCGACGCCTATGGCCGCGGCCGATCTCCTGAAGTTGAGCAGCACAGAGAGCGGGATCGCGGCGGCCCAGGAGGCCGCGAGCCCGGCGACGCCGAACTGCACGCCGAGAAGAAAGCAGCTCGGCAGCACGGCCGCGCTGATCAGCGCATTTTGTACGGTGATGCCCGCTTTGCCCACACCCATCAACGAGGTGGCGAGTATCGAAGTCTGCATTCGCAGCGGGACGATGAGGCAAATCACGCGAAAGGGCACGACCGCGCCCGACCACTTCTCGCCCATGAGCAGCGGGACGAGCTCCTTGGCGACGCACGAGAGGCCCCACAAGGCCGGAACGCTCGTCAGAGCCAATACTCGGCTCGCATCGAGGAGCCGTCGGCGTAGCCGCTCCGGCTCCATCTGCAATCGGGCGATGGTCGGAAACGCGACCTGATTGATGACTGCCATGATCTTTTGCATCGGCAGCGTCGCGAAATGCAGCGATACGGAATACAGGCCGAGCCCGGCCGGCGTCAGGAATCTGCCGCCGATGAGCGCATCGGACTGGTAGACGACCTGCCAGAGGAGGCGGCTCAGCGTGATCGCTCCGCCGAAGCTCAAGTGCCGCGAAAGGCCGGCGAGCCTGAAATCCGGTACGATGCAACGGAGGCGCAGAAGAAGCGCCGCCTGCACGCCGGCGGCGACGACGTTGCCGATCACGAGGGACCAGACTCCATAGCCCGCCAATGCCATGCCGAGCGTCGTGCCGCCGCCCAAAGCCGCCCGGAGAATCTCGATGCCGGCCAGGGCGCGGAACTCCATTTTCCGATATAACAGCGCCTGAGGAACGGTCATGGCGGCGTTGCAGGCGAACTGGAGGCTGGCGACGCGGATCAGCGCCGCGAGGCGCGGTTCGCCGTAGATCCACGCGATGGCCGGGGCGCTCGACGCGAGCAGCACGCCCATGCCGAGATTGAGGAGGACGGCGGCGCCGGCGAGACGGCGCGCGTCTGCAGTCTCGAGGCTCCCGGCCTGCACGACCGAGGCGCCCAAGCCGAGCTCGGCGATGTTGCCGAGAATGCCGAGGACCACTCCGACGATGGCCATTAAGCCATAGTCGGTCGGCGCGAGCAGCCGCAGCACCACGAGCGTGACGCTCGAGGTGATGATCTGGGCGCCGACGCGAGCGAGACCGGCCCAGCGTAGGGCGCCGACGGCTTGTCTTTCGATCGACATCGAGTGGCGTATCCGAATTCTCCCGGCCTCGGCTCGCCTATGATACTGGGAAGGCAGGGGCGGGGCTGTGATGTCGGGCCGTTGCGCCGTCGTCGCGTGCCGATCAAAGTGGGACCGGTAGAGATGTATCTGGCCGACCGCGTTGCGATTCCCTGGCGGGCGCTGCAATTCCTCGAGGCGGCGAGAACGCGTGCGTATCCCTGGCAGCGCGCGCCGGGGCGACATGTGCAGGATGCCGGGCGGCCCCTGCTGCGCCTCATCGCGATGGGCGATGTCGCGCTGACGAGCGAAACACTACTCGACGCCCGCCGAGCGTTCGGGCCGTTTCTCCCTCTGCTGGCCTCGGCGGACGTGCGCACGGCGAACCTGGAGGCGATCCCGACGGTCCGCAGCGCGGCAGCCGGTGGAATCGGATCGTTCGTGAAGGCCGCGGATGCCGACCTGGCTGCAACGGCGCTCGCGGACGCGCACATCGACGTGCTGAATCTCGCGAACAACCACGCCCTCGACTATGGGGTCGACGGGCTGGCCGACGCCATCGCGCGCGTGCGCGCGCGCGGACGGATCACTTGCGGATGGCGGGATGGGGAGTCGGTGCAGCCGGTGCTCGTGGACCGGAGGGGGCTGAAGACGGCCTTCCTCGGCTTTTGCGACGAGCATTACTATTGGCCGGCGCGGATGCCGGGTCCGCGACCGAGCGAGGCGGACCCGCAGGCGATGGAAGACGCGGTGCGGGAGGCTCGGGAAGCGGCCGATTTCGTCGTCGTGCATCTGCACTGGGGCTACGAGTTCTCGCTGTACCCATTGCCGAGGCATCAGCGAACGGCCCGCGCCATCGTCGATTCGGGCGCCGATTTGGTGCTTTGCCATCACGCTCACGTTCCTCAGGGACTCGAAACCCGCGGCCGGTCACTTATCGCCTACGGGCTCGGCAACGCCGTCATGCCGATGAGCCCGTATATCTCGTCCGGGCACCGGTGGACGAGCCGATCCGCGCTGCTCGAGGTCGAGTTCACGGCGGGCGGAGTGGGCAGCTACACGCTGCATCCGGTGGCTTTGGCCGCCGACGGAGGGATGTGCGCCTGCCGACGGCATGAGGCGCGCGAGCTGCTCGCCGGGCTCGAGCGTTTGTCCCGCCGGCTCGCGCAGCCCGAGTTCTTGATGCGGGTCGGCCGCGCGCGAGTGGCGTACGAAGCGAGCCGGCTGCTCGAGGCCTTGAGGGAGGCGGCGGCGGAATCGCCGTCGGCGCTGCAGGAGCGGACGCTGACCTTGCGGGTTCTACGCCAGCGTCAACTGCTCGCGGAATGTGACGAGCTCTTTCCCGGATGCAGGCTGGCCGAAGCGCTGGGGCCGCTCGCCGCGGCAGCCGACGACCCCGCAGCGCTGGCCGACGTTTACAGAAGGGCCGCCGCGCGACTCCGTGCGGCGGCGGACGTGCTCGGGAAGGCATTTCGCTGGAGGGATGCGCTCAGCGCCAGGGTGCCGAATTGAGGGCCGCCTCGGGTCAAGTCTTTATGCGGAGGCGAGGTCCGACTTCGCTCGAACGGTTCCCGACTCGCGCCAGGCTTCCGCGTTCAGTGCTGATTCCACGCATACCAGAGCTTCCAGGCCTCCCATCGCTCGAAATAGGATGCGAGAGGATGGCCCGGTGCCCAATAGGCCGACCAAAAGGTGCGCTGCACTACCGAGTCCGCGTCGGGGCCGGAGCGCGCCAGGAAGCCCGCCGCCAAGAATTCGGAGGCCAGCGCCGTCTGTGGCAGCAGCGGCACCACGACCACTTCGACATCGGGCCTCGCGCGGGCCAGGAGCTCCACCGCCTCGACGTCCGATAATACAGCCTCATTGGCCGCACATAGAGTGACGTAGAGTCTCGCCGCGCCTTCAGTGATTAGAATTGCTTCCAGCCGGCCGCTCGACTTTTGAACTATTCCGGCGACGCGATACTCACGAAACGGACATCGCAGAAATCGATTGGCCAGATAGTCTCCACTACCGTTCCACACAAGGCCGCTGGATTGCGCCCAGTGCGTTCGATCCATCGAAGCGAGTTCTTCGGCCGTCAGATCGCGGACCACGAATTCTTCCGGATGCTCGAGCGGGTCGCGACTCCGCAGTCGCTTCCTGAGCTTCGCCGCCGCGCCCGCGAGCGGCGCGAGCAAGGCGCCGCCGGGATACCGCCGTCCGAGCACCGGCGCCCAACGACGGACCTCCACGAAGGATTGCATCGAGCCGATATCCTTGCTGCCCAGCGCTACCGAAATCGCATGCGCCGTTCTATTGCTGTAAGAGAGCAGCAAGTCGATCTCGCCCTTGCGCACCATTCTCTGCGCTGCCTTCACGAGCAGAGGACCGATCATCATTTTCCGATACTGGTCATCGACGAGAAAATTCGCCGGTACGCCGACCTCCACCGGACGACCGGCGACCTGGAAGTGCCGGAAATTGACGGCCAGTTGTGCTACTACCCTGTCGTCCGCCAAGGCGACCCACACCGCAGGGGGCGATTCCGATGTGGATGAATATCGCCAGTCCCAATAGCGAAAGTACTCTTCTTCCGTGGCATACGGCCAAGCTTGCATTCTCCAGAAGAGCTGCACAATGGCCTCGCGGGCCTCGGGAGGCGCAACGCGCTTGAGTCGGATCGCGGTACTCGCGGGTCGCGCGGGAACTGAGCGGCTCGCTCCCCGCGAATCCGGTCGCACGACTGCGTCCCCGTCCGCCGGCTGCGACATTTCGATGTCCATGTCGCTCATCCGGTTCCCCGCTGGTCTGATTGCGGGCCGGGGGCGCTTGTCAGCGCATGGTCAAGCGCATCGACGAGCTGTTCGATGTCCGCGGTCCCTGCCTCGCCATGCGTGACGCAAATCCGGATGGTATCCCGTCCCTCGAGCTTCGCGGGCGCGACCCACGCGTGCCCGGAAGCCACGACTTCGCCCGCAATCTCACGTGCGGCGCGGTCGCCCGCGGGCGGCTCCACGCACAATACGCCCAGCGGTGAGTCGTTGACGATCTTCCACCCCCGCTCGGCAAGCTCCTCGCGCAACAGGCCGATGAGCCGGATCGACCGCCGCAAATGTGCGGCGTAACCCTCCCATCCGGCCGCCGCCAGCGAAAGGAACAGCCGAAGACCGACGAATCGCCTCGACCATTGGGCCGATACGACGTACGGGTCGAGGTTGCGGATCTCGGACGGCATAAAGGTGGTCGAGACGTGGAATACGGAGGAGAGGGCACTCGGGTGGCGCGTCAGGAACATGCCTGCGCCCATCGTCGTCGCGAACCACTTGTGCGCGTCGATCGTGATGGAATCGGCCTGCTCCATTCCCGCAAGGCACGATCGCAGCTCGTCGCAGGCGAGCGCGGCGCCGCCCCAGGCCGCATCCACGTGAAACCAGATGCCGTGCTCGCGAGCGATGTCGGCGCAGGGAATGAGCGGATCGACCATTCCGGCATTCGTCGTGCCGGCCGTCGCGACGATCATGATGGGCACGCAGCCTTCGGCTTGGTCTGCGGCCACCTGCCGGGCCAAGGCGCGGGCATCGAGCCGTCCGGTGCCGTCGGTCGTGACGAGGCGCACGGCGGAACGTCCGATTCCGGTCTCGTGCGCAATCTTGAGCCACGCCAAATGGCTCTCCCGGGACGTGTAAAACACGGGCGGGCCCTCGAAGCCGCGCGCGCCTTCGGCGGCGAAACGCGGGTCGGCGCGCGTGAGCGCGCAGAGCGTGGCGGTGTAGTTCGCCTCCGATCCGCAGGAGGTGAAGTGGCCCATAGATCCTTCCGGCAGACCGGCCCGGTTCGCGAGACAGCGCATCGCGTGCGCCTCGATTTCGACCGCCACGGGCGATGTGGTCCAGGTGGCGAGCTGCGGGTTGAACGCCCCGGCGATGCGATCCGCACACTGCGATGGGAACGTCGGCGCCGGGTTGAACAGCCCGAAGTAGCGTGGATTCGTCAAATGCACAACGCCCTGCTCGAGTTGGGCGATGCTCCACTCGAGCGATTCGTCGATGGGCCGCGGCTTCTCGAAGTCGAAGGTCGCCAGCTCGGCCCTGAACTTCTCCATGTCGATCGTCGGCACGACGGAGCCCGCCGCCACGCGTTCGTTCGCGCTCGACAGTGCCCGCGTCAGGAAGTCGTCGATCCTCTCGCGCTCGGCGCGAGATGGGAACAGAGCGGCTACGGGAGCCGGGACTGCAGAGCGATCGGTCATGGCAGCGGCTTGACGGCGGCCGCTCGCTCCGTGAGGCGACGCCGCGCTACGAGGTGGGCCAGCCAATTGGCGTATAGACGGACCGCGGAGTGGCGCCAAGGATACAGCGGACGCAAGGAGGGTTCCGGGTCGGGGAATTCCGCCAACGCAGCATCATTCCGTCGGGTCACGGCCTGAGCCCGAAACAATTCGAGGGCCTCGGCGGTTTGCGAGTCGAAGTAGTCGCGCGGCATCTCGGGGTAATCACCCCGTTCCCCGGACAGATACCTTCGCACGTCTCGGCGGTACTCGCGAAACAACGTGCCGGGATCATATTCGGGATGCCCTTGAAAGAACACAAACAGGCTCTGGCCGGCCTTGATGAATGCATCCGCGCCCGCCTGTGGCGACCTCGCGAGCAGCCTATAGCCTGCCGCGGACAGGGCCGATTCGGGCAGGTCGTTGTACCGGGAATGGGGTACTCGCCAAGTTGGAGGCATTCCTGCCACCATGGGGTGCTCCGCGGCTTTCGCGCACTCGAAGACGCCGAGCAGCTTCTCGCCGAAAGGCCGGCGCGCGATGCCGTCGAGCCGATAGACGGCCGCATGGGCGGCGAGACAGGACCAGACGGCCGCGGCGGTGTTGTCCCACGCCCAGTCGACGACCCGGGCGAGCGTCCGCCAGTAGGGCTCCTGCTCGAGCGTCGGCGCCTTGGGTTCCATGCCGGTCACGATGAGCCCGTCGAGGTTGGTGTCCCAGAGTGCGCTCACGTCCTCGCAGCGCTGGTCAATATAGGCTTGGCCCGCGTCACCCCTCGGGATTTCGGGAATCGAGAAGATTCTGAGGCTCACGCGCGCGGAGAAGTGGCGGGCGGCGGCGCGCAGTAGCTCGGAAAACTGCCGTTCGGTCGTCTCGAGCGCCCCGTCGGGCATGTTGTTGACGAGGCCGATGGCGAGGGGCGAGCCGCTGCCGCTCCGCGTTGGTTCCGGAAGCTCGAAGGATATCGCTCCCATTTGCGCCCCCTCAGTTGCCGCGGCCCGCACTGGCCTCGCGTATACCGCCGGCCGTCGTCGCGCTGGCCGCCGCGGCAAGCGCCCGGTCGATGTCCGCGATGATATCGTCCGCATACTCGATGCCGATGCTGAGCCGGATCATCTCGGGCGTCACGCCCGCGTCACGCTGCTCTTCCTCGTTCATCTGCCGATGCGTCGTTGAGGCGGGATGGCAGGCCAAGGACTTGGCGTCGCCGATGTTCACGAGCCGGCGAATGAGCCGCAGCGCATCGTAAAAGCGCGTACCGGCCTCGAAGCCGCCGCGGATCCCGAAGGTCATGAGGGCCGACGGCTTGCCGCCGAGGTACTTCTGCGCGAGCGCATAGTACGGGCTCTCGGGGAAGCCCACATAGTTGACCCAGTCCACGCGCGGGTCGTCGCGCAGGAACTCCGCCACGCGCCGGCCGTTCTCCACGTGCCGCTCCATGCGCAGCGGCAGCGTCTCGATTCCCTGCAGCAGCAGGAAGGCGTTGAGCGGCGAGAGCACCGAGCCCATGGCTCGCTGATAGACGCTGCGGCAGCGGCCGATGTAGGCAGCCGCGCCGTAGTGCTCGGTGTAGACCAGATTGTGGTACGAGACGTCCGGCGTGCAGAACATGGGGAAGCGCTCGGCATGAGCCGCCCAGTCGAAGCGGCCGCCGTCGACGACGATGCCGCCCATGGTCGTGCCGTGGCCGCCCATGTACTTCGTCAGCGAGTGGATGACGACATCGGCGCCGTGCTCGAAGGGCCGCAGCAGGATCGGCGTCGCCACCGTGTTGTCGACGACGAGCGGCACGCCGTGCCTATGGGCGACGTCGGCGAAGGCCTCGAGGTCGCAGATGTTGCCGGCCGGGTTGCCCACGCTCTCGCAGTAGACGGCGCGGGTCTTCGCATCGCAGAGCTTGTCGATATCCGCGGCCCGGTCACTCGCGGCGAATCGGACTTCGACGCCGAGCGTCGGCAGGATGTGCTGGAACAGCGTGTGCGTCGTGCCGTAGAGCTGGGGAACCGAGACGAGGTTCGTGCCGGGCTGCGTCAGGTTCAGGACGGCGAAATGCAGCGCGGATTGGCCCGAGGCGACGCAGAGCCCGGCGACGCCGCCCTCGAGCGCCGCGACGCGCCGCTCGAGCACGTCCGTGGTCGGGTTGTTGATGCGCGTGTAGCGGTAGCCCGGGACCTCGAGGTTGAACAGCGCGGCGCCGTGCGCCGCGCTGTCGAACTCGTAGGAGGCCGTCTGGTAGATCGGCACGGCCGCGGACTTCGTGGTCGGGTCCACGTCGTAACCGCCTTGTACGGCGATGGTCTCCCGGTGCAGAGGGAGACCCTCCTCCCCCGGGCCGGTGTCGTCAGAGCGCGAGCGTTTCACGGGTACTCTCGGGCCATTGGTCGAGCTCGAGGCCGTGCGTTGCGAACAGCGCGAGGCCGAGGCGGTCGATGCCGAACGCGACGCAGGCCGTGTGCGCCACGTCGCCGGCATCCGTGTTTAGGCCCCAGGTGGTGCCGAAGTGATCCTGATGATAATTGAAGCTCATGCAGGCCGTCGGCTGCTCCTCGGAGTTGACAGGGATCAGCAGCTCGAACTTCAGCGACTGCTCGACCTGGCTCACGGCCATGAGCTTGCCGACGCGCCCGAAGAAGGGGTCGCTCGCGCGGTCCAGGCGGTAAGGGAGCGCCAGGCGGTTGGCGAGGTCCTCGGCGCGGCGGAGCCAGCCGTGGCGAAATGTCTGCGCGTCCTCGGGCCGGCCCAGGTAGACGAACTCGCGCATGCGGAACGACTGCAGGCGGCCGGGCTCGTGGGTGGACTCGCGGCGAAAGCAGTAGGAGGCGACGTTGATGACGTGGCCGGCGGCGGGCACGCTGCCGCGCCCAGCGACGAGTGGATAGACCGGATAGCAGGCCGCGGGCGTCAGCACGAGGTCCGTCGCGCCGAGCGCCTCGGTCCAGTGATGGCCGGGCGCGTCGTCGGAGATGAGCCCGCGGATCTCGGCTTCGCTGCCGTGCATGCTGCAGACGCAGCCGAGCAGATGCGGGAAGTTCTTGTGGTAGCCGGATTTCTCGAGCAGTGCGCGGCTCATGACGGGCGGGAAGCGCATGATCTCGGCATCGGGCCTGCGCAGCGCCGTGATGGCGGCCGTGAGGCCGTCAATGACCTGCTCGAACAGGCCCGTGCGCGCGTGCACGCCGCTGGCGCCGGCGGGCGCGAGCAGGGCCGTAGTCAGAGACTGAAGTCGATCGGGAGAGAACCGGTCGAGGGCCGAGGATGACTTGCTCACGGGGAACTCCGACCTCGTTTCGTTGCGTTTTCGCTGGATTCGCAAAAGGGCTCTGACCCTCTTTTGGGGCTAATCCCTCAACGTCGCCGGCACGCCGACGAGCAGCAGCGCGTTGGCGGCGCTCGCGAGGATGCGGTCGTTGTTGATCATGATGGCCGAGGAGAGCACGTCCCTGAGCGCGCGCGAGATGCTGAACTCGCCGTCGTTGCGGTAGCCGGAGAGCCCGCAGGCCTGGAGCGCGCTCATGACCGTCGAGATGGCCTGCTCGGAGGAGTTGACCTTGAGCAGGTTCAGGCTCGTCTGGAAATCGAGCGCGCCGAGCGCGTTTTCCTTCATGGCGGCGGCCTCGTAGCGCTGTGCCGCCGAGGCAACGCTGCCGCGCAGCGCGCGCAGCGACATGACGGCGCGCGTAAGGTGCGCCGCGCCGGGCGGCGTCTGGCCACTCTTGCGCGCGGCGTTGCGCACGAACGTCTGCGCGCGGCCGACGGCGCCGGCCGCGATGCCGGTCCAGACCCCGCTCCAGGTCAGGTGCGCCACGGGCACCATGCTCTCGAGGTGAATCGTGTCGTAGGGCCCGGGCAGGATCTGCTCGGGCACGCCCGTGCCGCGCAGCGTGAAGCCCGTGCTGCAGGTGCCGCGCATGCCGAGCGTGTCCCACTCGACGATGGGCTCGAGCTCGTAGTCGTCCTCGAGAAAGGCGACGAGGACCTGATCGGAGGGCGGGGAGTCCGGCGCGCGCCGCGCCGTGGTCAGGATGCCGTGCGCCTGCGCCCCGTAGGACATGACGGTCGCGTTCTTGGTCAGCGAGAACCGCCCGCCCTCGAGCTCCACGGCGCATGTGCTCGTGCGCGTATCGCCGCCGGTCTGGTTCTCCGTCGTCGAGGAGGCGAGCAGAAGCTGCTCGTCGGCGAGGCGGCGCAGCAGCCCCTCGTGCCAGTCGCTGGCCCGTCCGTGCCGGACGAGGATGCGCACCATGATCTGGTGCATCGCGAAGATCATCGCGGACGAAGCGCAGGCCCTGCCGAGCGTGTAGCACGCGTCGACGACGTCCGAGACGCTCGCGCCGTCGCCCCCGAGCTCGACGGGCACCTGCATGCCGAGCAATCGCTCGGCCTGCGCGGTCCCGAGCATCTCGGCCGGGAAGCGCACGTCGCGATCGACGGCCTCGGCGTGTTCGGCCGCGACGGTCGCGACGCGTTCTGCGCGTTCGTTCAGGTCCTCGCGGGCGACGCGAAGCCCGTGCTGAGGGGCCCCTTCGGCTCGCCCGAATGCGGTTTCCGTCATGACGACTACCTTTGCTTTAGGCTTCGCATTCGCAAGGTACGGCTGCCGTTATATCAAACGACCGCGCGAGACGATCGTTCGCTTGTTAATCCTTGCGCGTTGCGCGCCTCGCGACCGGTGCTCGCAACAGGCGCTTAACATCGCCGCGATTGTGAAGTTCAATCGTGATCGTTACGATGCCGGCGAATATACTCTGCGTCCAGGAAGCAGATCACAAACGACCCGCGTGTAACAAGGCCTTGCGGGTTCATTCGTAAAATATATCGACACCGGGTTCGCTTGCACAATCGCCATGTCCGACAGTACGAACTCCTCGCTCGAAGCAAGGGTGACCATGGCCGTGCGGCGGTTACTCGCTCAGCGTGGGATCGAGCGCGCCGTAGCGACCACCGACGACCTGCGCCAGGCGGGGCTGACGTTGCTCGACATGATCAACCTCGTGCTGTCCGTCGAAGCGGCGTTTCAGATCATCGTGCCGGAGGAGAGCATTAATCCCGCCAATTTTCGATCCATCGAGGCCGTCTGCGCGCTGATCGTGTCTTTGCAGACGGAATGATGCACCCGCAACCAATTCACTTTGCAGCCGCCGAGCTTGCACCGCAACATACACCGGGTACGCAATTTCCGAAATGCCGGAATCGGTGACCATGCCCCTGGATCCGTACGCCAAGAGACTCCTCGGCATGATCGCTGCAGCCCCGCCGTCCCCTGAGCGCGCACGGGATCCCATGCAGCTGCGTGAGTCGATCGTTCGGCTCGCAGAGGCTGTGGACGTAAAGGGTGTCGAGGTCGCCGCCGTGGAGAGCCGCGAGATCGGCGGAGAGCGCGGGATGCGCGTCCGCCTCTACACGCCCTTCGACGCGCGGCCTGTAACGCCGGCGCTCGTCTACTTCCACGGCGGCATGGGCGTCTACGGCGACCTTGGCACGCACGACGGGCTCTGCCGCTTGCTCGCGAACTCGAGCGGCTGCCGCGTCGTCTCGGCCGGCTACCGGCTCGCGCCGGAGCATCCGTTCCCTGCCGCGCTCGAAGACGTGCGGCGCGCCGTACGGTGGACCGCGGAGAACGCGGGTGCGCTCGGCATCGACTCGGACCGCCTCGCCGTCGGCGGCGACTCGCATGGCGCGACGCTGGCGGCGGTGCTGTGTCAGACGGCGCGGATGGACGCCGGACCGCCGCTCGCGCTGCAGCTGTTGCTGTGCCCCGTCACGGATCTTCGCGGCGGCACGCCGTCATGGCGGGCCTTCGGTCAGGGCTACCTAGTGGACCGCGGTACGCTCGAATGGGCCATAGAACAGTATTGTGCCCCGGGTACGGACTTGGCCGACCCGCGCGTGTCGCCGCTTTGCGCGAGCGATTTCGCGGGTCTGCCCCCCGCCCACGTGCACACGGCGGAGTTCGATCCGTTCCGCGACGAAGGGCGAGCCTACGCGGACGCGCTGGCGGCGGCCGGCGTGGACGTGCGTTACAGCTGCCACGAGGGCATGATCCATCACTTCTACGCAATGGCGGGCGCGATCCCCAAGGCCCGCGCGATAGTGGAGGCCGCAGGGGCGGCGGTCCGGGAGGCGCTAGGCTGACGACCGCCGCCTGCAGGGCTGCCGATCAGCGCGGCACGAAAAACTCCATGTACGAGACGATGCGTCTTTGGGCCACCGCGATGACGTCGACGAGCTCCGTCGGCACCGTCGTGCCGGTGATGCGCGAATGGATGTCCGCGCGCCATTGCACGGCGGCGCGGTCGCCGTCCACGAGCAGCGCGACGATCTCGTAGCTACGAAGCTTGAAGCTGCGGATCATAATTGCGAGCAGAGGCCGGTACTTGTCCGCGCCCACGGCCTTCATCGTGAGCGGGGCGCCGTTGCTCGCGCCTGCCAGCTCGAAGCTGGCGTCGCTAGCGAAGGTATCGCACACGCCGTCGAGATCGCCGCGCGCCCGCGCCTCATAGAGCCGGTGCAGCAGGCTTTCGATCTCCGTGCGGTCCGTCATGGCATGCTCCTCCTACAAGGCGACAATTAGACCAGAGGCGGCGGCGATCCGCGAGATGGGCTGTTAGCGCCTCCGCTCGCGGCCGGACTATAAGGCAGGTAGGTGACTACGGGAAACGATTCACCCTCGGTGCTCAAGGACTGGATCCGAGCGCTCGAGTTGACTGCACCGATTGCGCGGGCGCCCACGCGGACGCTGCCCATCGTGATCGACGAGCTGGCGGCGCGATTCGGCGATGCGCCCGCGCTCATCGACGACGAAGGGGTCATGAGCTACCGGACGCTCGCGGCGCGTGCAAACCGCTATGCGCGGTGGGCGCGTGCCGCCGGCATGGGCTCGGGCGACGTCGTGGCGCTGCTAATGTCGAACAGGTCCGACTATCTCGCTCTGTGGCTCGGGTTCACGCGGGCGGGCGCGGCCGTTGCGCTGATCAACACGAATCTCGTCGGCGACTCTTTGGCGCATGCAATCGGCCTCGCGTCGCCCAAGCACGTCGTCGTAGGGACGGAGCTCCGTCAGACATTCGAAGGTCTGCGGACGCGCTTCGGGCGCGAGGTCGGCGTTTGGGCCCACGGGCGCGGTGGCGGAGTCGCCGATGGCGGCGCCGAGGCCGGCGCCGATTTGCCGCGTATCGAGGCTGCGGCGGCGGCTCTTGACGGCTGCCCGCTCGAGGCAAGCGAGTGCCCGCTGCCGAAGTTGAGCGACCGGGCGCTGTATATCTACACCTCCGGCACCACCGGCCTGCCGAAAGCCGCGAATGTCAGCCACTATCGCGTCATGCAGTGGAGCCACTGGTTTGCGGGGCTTGCCAATACGCAGCCCGAGGACCGCCTGTACAACTGCCTGCCGATGTATCACAGCGTTGGCGGCATCGTGGCGGTCGGCGCCGCGCTCGTGGCGGGCGGCACGGTCGTGATCCGCCCGCGCTTTTCGGCCAGTGCGTTTTGGGACGAGGTTCTCGAGTTCGACTGCACGCTGTTTCAGTACATCGGCGAGCTGTGCCGCTACCTCGTCAACAGTCCGGCGCACCCCCGCGAGGGCGCCCACCGCCTGCGGCTCGCCTGCGGGAACGGGTTGCGGCCGGACGTTTGGGAGCCATTCAAACAGCGGTTCCGCATCCCGCGCATCCTTGAATTCTACGCCGCCACCGAAGCGAACTTTTCGCTGTATAACTGCGAGGGTAAGCCGGGCGCGATCGGCCGCATTCCGTCCTTCCTCGCGCATCGCGTGCGCGTCGCTTTGGTCAAGCTCGACCTCGAGACCGGCGAGCCTGTGCGCGGGGCAGACGGGCATTGCGTGAAGTGCGAGCCCAACGAGCCCGGCGAGGCGATCAGCCCGATTGCGACGGCAAAGTCGGACGGGGGGCACTTCGAGGGGTATACAGACGAAGCCGCTTCCGCGAAGAAGGTGCTGCGGAATGTCTTTGCCGAAGGGGATGCCTGGTATCGCAGCGGTGATCTCATGCGGCGCGACGCGGCCGGCTATTTCTACTTCGTGGACCGGGTCGGCGCGACGTTCCGGTGGAAGGGCGAGAACGTTTCCACCGCCGAAGTTGCGGACGCCCTCTGCGCGTGCCCGGGCGTGGCCGAGGCCGTCGTATTCGGCGTCGAGGTCCCGGGCGCGGACGGGCGTGCGGGAATGGCCGCGATGGTGGTCGAACCGGGGTTCGACTTCGGCGTGCTGCGCGAGCAGCTCGCGCGGCGGTTGCCCGATTATGCGAGGCCGCTGTTCTTGCGGATCCTGAGCCGCATCGAGGCGACCGGGACGTTCAAGCCGCGGACGCACGAGTACGCCCGGGCGGGTTACGATCCACGGGCGACGGCCGATGCCGTTTACTTGGACGATGCTGCGGTTGGGGAGTATGCAAGGCTCGACGCGGCGCGATACGAGCGGATCCGGTCCGAGGGGCTGCCAAGAAAGGGGTCAGAGCCCTTTTTCGAAGGAAAAGGGCTCTGACCCCTTTTTGTTCAGGCCGTCCCTCCGGCATCCACGGTCAGAGTCGTCCCGGTTACGTTCCTCGCCTTCTCGCCGAGCAGGTATTCCACCGCGTTCGCGATGTCGTCGACCTCCGCGAGCCGCTTGAGCGCGCTGCGGCGTGCGATTTTTTCGCGCCGTTCGCCGCCGAGGCTCTCCGTCATGTCCGTGTCCACGAAGCCCGGAGCGACGGCGTTGACGGTGATGCCGAGCGCGCCCACCTCGCGCGCGAGCGAGCGCGTGAACCCGACGAGCGAGGCCTTCGTGGCGCTGTAGACGGAAAGGCCCTTGAAGCCTGTGGAGCTTACGATCGACGACATGTTTACGATGCGGCCTCCGCCGCCGTCGGCCATCATCGCGCGGAGCACGTATTTCGTGAGCAGGACGACGGAGAGCGTATTGAGCCGAATAAGGCGCTCGATCTCGGCATCCTGCATCGTCGCGAGCAACCCGCCCGTGCCGAGGCCGGCGTTATTGACGAGCCCATAGATCGGCCCGTGCTCTTTGCGCGCCACCTTGACGAGCGCGGGAAGCGCGCCAGTGTCGGCCAGGTCACATGACATGAAGCGCACTTCCCCCCCAATGCCCTCGGCCTCGCGTACGGCCTGCGCGAGCCCTACGCTCTCCTTGCGCGCGACCGCGATGACGCGATAGCCGGCCGCGGCGAGCGCGCGGCCGATCCCGAGGCCGAGCCCCCGGCTGCCGCCGGTCACGATGACGTTACGCATCGGTGCGCGCGACCTTGCCGGCCGGAGTGAGCGCCAAGGAAGGGACGAAGCGGATCGAGGCCGGCACCTTGTGAACGGCGAGCGCCTCGCGGCAGGCCCCGAGGATCTCGCCGCGGACGGCGGTTTCGTCGTCGGCGTCGGATGTGAGCACGACCTCGGCGACGACGAGCGCGCCCGTGAACGGGCTCTTGCGCGCCTTTACGAGGGACATTCTCACTTGCGGGTGACCGTTGATCACCGCCTCCACTTCCTCCGGATGCACCTTGAGCCCGCCGACGTTGATGATGCCGCCGCGCCGGCCCACGAAATAGTAGCGGCCGTCGCGGAGCTCGACGGCGTCGCCTGTGTCGATGAAGCCTTCGGCATCGACGAGCGGCTTATCCTGCGCACCAAGATAGTGCCGGGCCATGCGCGGCGAGCGAATGCGCAGCGTGCCTTCGACGACTCGAAGCTGCACGTCCGCGTCACGCGGACCGACAAACGATTCCGGGAAACCGGCGAGCCCGTCATCGACCTCGAACGCGACGCCGGCTTCCGTAGACGCGAACGCATGCGAGACTTGGGAGTTCGGATAGAAGGCCGCGAGGCTGTCGAGCACGGCTTGGTCGGCGATTTCGCCGGAGAGCCGTACGTAGCGCGGTGCTACGTGCCGCGCGGCCGGGTGCATGAGCGCCCGGCGCCAATGCGAGGGCGTGCCGGTCATATGCGTCACCGCGCAGGCGCCCGCGCGCTCGAGAAACTCGGCCAGCGGCTCCTCCGCACTCGACAGCACGAGCGAGCCGCCGCCGAGCACGGCGCGTAGAAAGATCTGCAGTCCGCCGAAGCGGCGGATGTCGTAAAACGTGCACCATACCGCGGGGCTCGCCAGCGTGCTGCCGGGGCGGATCGCGCCCGCAAGGCTCGCGAGGCTGTGTACGACCATCTTCGGCGTGCCCGTCGTGCCCGACGTGAAGAGAATCCACTCGGTGGACAAAGGCTCGCCGCGATCGACGCGGCCGACGCAGCCGCCAGCGACGGGACCGCTCGGGTCGATGAGCGTCTCCACGCCGGCAGCTACCAAGCGCTCGGCGAGTTCTTCACGGTCGGTGACGGCTGCGTCGACCTCGGCGGTAGCGACGACGGCGGGCAGATGCTCGAGCGCAAGATCCGGCGGGCAAAGCACGAGACGGCGGGCCAACCCGTCGGCCCCGATCAGTCCGAGCGCCGTCCCGAGCTGCCCGCGTGTTGCGAGCAGCACCGAGCGGCCGCGCAGCTCCGCGAGCCGGCCTCCCAAGCAGGTTCCGTGCGCGAGCGCGTCGAGCGCGACGATCCCCTCGGAGGCATACAATCCGCGCCGGGCGAGCTGCTCCGCGTGGCTGAGCCCGTCCCAGAGTGCGCGCGCTTCAAGCGATGGCATCTTCGTAGATTTGGACGAAGTCGCCGAGCGTGACGGGGAAGCGGTTGTCTTCGAGATCAGCGAACGGATCGATGCCGAGCACGTCCTCGAGCCGCGCGACTACGATCGCGAACCACAGCGAGTCGAGTCCGGAGTCGGTCAGCAGCAGGTCGTCGGTCAGCGGCGCGAGCTCGACGTTGGATTCATTGGCGACTTCTTGGAACTGAGCCAGGATCGTGGACTTGACGGACATTGCGTTTCCTCTAGCCTAAAGGCGCACCCCCATGGGGCCGCCGCGCGAATGCGCGGAGTGTGCCATACCATCGAGCGCGTGTTCCATGGCGGTATCACACGGTTGTGACAGCGTTCACCCCGTTGTCCGGCTTGCGCGCGGTCCGCCGGCATCGCTATCGTTAGTGCCGTGGCGACGAAGGAAAGTACCGCGGGCGGGAACATCGGGGAACGACCTCGGCCGACGTTTTCCGTCTACCGGCGCCACGGCCTCATCGTGCGGGTCCTCCACTGGACTCTGGCCGGCACGTTGGCTGTGCTGCTGTTCAGCGGCCTGCAAATCTTTAATGCACATTCGGAGTTGAACTGGGGCAGGTCTTCCTTCACAGGCGACCCGCCGTTCTTCGAGATCACGGCCGAGCACGGGCCCGGTGGTCGGCTGCGCGGGGTCACACGCATTGGTGGCCACAAGTTTGACACAACGGGCGTGCTTGGCGTCTCTAAGACACGGTCGCATGGGCTGGAAGAGCGAGGCTTCCCGGAATGGATGACGATACCGAGCGGGCGGGGCGTGGCCTTGGGCCGGCGCTGGCACTTCTTCTTCGCTTGGGTCCTTGTCCTCGCCGGTTTCGCCTATGTCCTGCACGCGGCCGTAACGGAGCGCCTGCGCGACGAGTGGTTGCCGACGCGGACCGAGCTTCGCCGGATTTGGCCCAGCGTGCTCGATCATTTGCGCCTGCGCCGTGCCAAGGGCGAGCAGGCACGGCGCTACAACGTCCTGCAAAAGCTCGCCTACCTGGCCGTCGTTTTTTTGCTGCTGCCCGGCATGGTGCTCATGGGGCTCGCGATGTCCCCGCGGCTGGACGCGCTGTGGCCTGGCTGGGTGGATTGGATCGGCGGCCGGCAGACGGCGCGCACGCTGCACTTCATCGGGGCGTGGCTCATCGTGCTTTTCGTCCTCGTGCACGTGTTCCAGGTCGCGGTCACCGGCCTCGTCAATAACCTGCGCTCGATGATTACCGGCAACTACCGCATCGAGAGCCTTTCGGAGGCGGAAGTGGAGCCGCGGCGCGCCGAGCATGCACAGGTCGCCGTCGCGATGGAACGGGAAGATCCGTCATGACGCGACGCAAGAATACCGGGCAGACAGCGACGGAGGAGGGCCTGCCGGCCGCCGCAGGTCGCCGCGCCGTTCTGCGCGGCCTGACTGCCGTCGCCGCGGCGCTTACGGCTGGCTGTGACCGACTCTCGAGCACGCCTGCCTTCGTCAAGCTGCTCGACGCCGCCGAAAGCATCAACGACCCTTTGCAACGCGCCGTCGCAGGCCGGCGCGCGATGGCGCAGGAGTTCACCGAGGCGGATCTCTCACCGACGTTTCCCGGCAGCGGCACGACGAACCCCAAGGATGTCGATTACAGACGCCTGGCGGCTGACGGGTTCGCGTCTTGGCGGCTCGAGGTCGCCGGCCGGGTCGCTCGGCCTGCGAGCTTCTCGCTAGCCGACCTGCGAGCGCTCCCAAGCCGTACGCAGATCACACGCCACGACTGCGTCGACGGCTGGAGCGCGATCGGGAAATGGACCGGTGTGCCGTTGGCGGAAGTGCTCGCGCGCGTGGAACCCCTACCGAGCGCACGGTACGTGGTGTTCCGCTGCGCGGACACGCGCTACCGACGTGGGGAGCGCTACTACGAGAGCATCGACATGGACGAGGCGCTGCATCCGCAGACGATCTTGGCGTACGCGCTCAACGATGCGCCGCTCCCGATTGCGAACGGCGCTCCGGTGCGAGTGCGCGTCGAGCGCCAGCTCGGCTACAAGATGGCCAAATACGTTATGCGCATCGAGCTCACGGACGAGTTCGCGGCCATCGGCGGCAAGGGCGGGAGCTATGAGGACCGTGGGTACGCTTGGTATGCAGGTATTTGAGCCGGGGTAGGTGGCGCTTTTGGGAGCGTCGAATTCTTTTACGATTCTGTTTGCGCGCCAGAACATTCCAGATCCTAACAGATTGATGTTTAAGTATTTGACCTCGTTGGCCCTAAATTTGCTTATGTACAAAGACTGCAATGGATTTGGGATGACACGTATGATTCGGACTGTATCGGCACTGCTAGTGACGGGCGTGGCCCTGCTTGCGGCGCCGGCGAGCCATGCCATCCCAATGACCTATGACTTTAGCGGGACCTGCACGATTCAGTGCGGCAACCTCAATCTTGCTGATAACGCCGTCGTGGGCGGCTACATCACTGCCGGCGACGGTTTCGAGACGGACGGATTACTGTGGGCAAGCGAGCTCATTGGGTTTGATTTGACCTTTGGCAGTGTGCACATAACCACCGGCGATTTTCATGTGTTCGGTGGTTTCGGTCTCAATGCCGATTTGAGTCTGAATGATAGTTTGGGCGGCCTCACGTTCCAGTCCTGGCAGACGGGCGCGACCACGGGAAGCATCGGTGGCACGAGTGGGTGGACGGCGCGAATTTCGACGTTGTTATTTTCCGCGAAGACCGCGGGCGGCCCCGGGGATTATACTCTTGCGACTCGCGTGCCAGAGCCGTCCACGCTCGCTCTGCTGGGCGTCGGCTTGCTGACTGTCGGTGTAGCAGGACGTAAGGTAGCAGGACGTAAGCGTTCGCCTTGCTCAAACAATAATCGTCGCTAAACAATACTTCCTTCCGAAATTCTCCCGATTCAGCTCGGCTGCCAAAAGGCAGGCGGGAATTTGGCTTGTAGCGGCTGCACCTCCACCCCGGCGGGTGCTGCGCCACGCGACGCCCGAACGGGCCGCACGGGGCGGATTATGCTCCGCATTTTACGTCGGTGGCCTATTGGTCCTGCACTGTCCGTTCGTTCTTGCGTGGATCCGAAGCCGACATCCGAAAGCTACCTCCTTCCCTCCCGTGGTGCTCGCGCTGGGCTGGACCTATGGCCAGCTCACGCAAAAGAAAGGAAGGAATAGGGCTTATCCGCACGCCTCGAGACGACGGTCGCTCCGTCGGGATCCCTCGTAAGTACACGGTGACCGGTCTCACGTTCGACCGTGGCTCGCCACTCAGCCTCATGGGCAGCGAAGTGAAGTCACCGCCTGTTTCGGTCTCCGCCCCCTCGGCCCTCTGCTTCGTGGCTATCGGTTTCGTTTTGATTGGCATTCAAACTGCCGCACCGAAAAGACAGGGCTGAGCTGCTGACTTGGACCGTCGGTCCGAGATCGAAGCGATGCAGGGATCGAACTAATCGCGAGTTCGGACACAAGATTGATGGCGCTCACGGGGATTTGGAGCGCTCACGAGACGGAAGGGTCCTCCGCGGGACCCTTTGGCGTCCTCACGCAGGCTCCGAACGGCACGGCGGGCTCGAGCGAGCGCATGCCGGTCGTTGTCCCGGTCTGGCATTACGGCGCCTGGCTCTTTCCGCGCACCCCGCTGGTCGAAGCTCGCCGCATTGCGGAATTGCCGTCCGACGGGATCGAGAGCTAGGCGGTCTCTACGTATTTCCTCGCCGGCGCCCCCGACGACGACCGCTGCATCGCGCCGCTCTGAGGCGGCGCTTGATCCGCGGACGAGTGGAAGCAAGGTTCGAGCGCCGCACCCGCGACGCCCGAATCCGTTGCTCGCGCTGAAGCTACTTCGTCTTCAGCGTCTTATTGATATCCGCCACCGGAAACGCATTAACGAGGTCCCCCATCCCTTTGAGCGCCGAATCCGCATCGGTGAAATCCGGCCCCTTGAACGACAGGAATGAGTTGTCCTCGAGCGTCACCATGAGCGTGCCGTCTTGCTGCACGGTCCCCGGCAGCCCCGCAACCTTCACGGGTTTCCCGCTCGAGGCAAGCCCTGCGCGCGCGAACCCGCCGAGGAGCTTCCCGAGCCCCCCGCCGAGCGAGTCGTTGCCGCCCGCGCCGCGGGTGAGCGAGACCTCGACGGAGTGCTTGTCCTTCATGTAGTTCGCGGTGATGTTCGCGAACCCGAGCACCATGTTCTGATCGAAGCTCGTGCGCTTCCAGCCGGCGATTTCCTGCTTGAAGTACTGTCCGACCTGGCCCTGCATCTTCTGCTCGATGCCCTGCAGGCACTGGTTCGCCATGTCGCGGGCTTCGTTGAGCTTGCCGGCCTTTTGCAGCGCGTCGATCTTCCCGCAGGCGTCGAGCGCGGTGCCGCCGACCTCGAGCTGCGCAAAGGCGGCGGGCGCGGCCGTGCCGACGAGCAAGCTTATCAATAGCGTGCGTCCGTTGATTTTCATGAGGTCCTCCAGCTCCTACCGAACCCGCCCTTCGTGTAGGCACGCGCGTTGCGCGCGTGCCGTCTTATCGTGGTGGGGTCGGGACCGTAAAGAATGATTACGCGCGGGAATTGTAGGACGAAATCCGGGTTCCCGCCATGCTTTCCGAGCGCACCGGCCTTACGCCGGGCGCCGCGAACGCGCCGCGGCCGAGGCGCGGCCCGCGTCCCCGCCGAGCACGGCATAGAGCCGCTCGTGGGCGTCCACGTAGTCCGACCAGGCGAACTGCTCGAGCGCCCGCGCCCGGGCCGCGTGCCCGTAGCGTTGCGCCCGCTCCGGATCGGCCAGCAGCGCCTCGATGGCCCGGATGAAGCTGCTCGGGTGCGCGGGGTCCGCGAGCAGCCC
This sequence comes from uncultured Gammaproteobacteria bacterium, assembly GCA_963702105.1. Taxonomy (GTDB): domain Bacteria; phylum Pseudomonadota; class Gammaproteobacteria; order Steroidobacterales; family Rariloculaceae; genus ZC4RG20. The sequence goes on along the minus strand of OY969712.1, from coordinate 3,796,150 downwards.
GGTCTGCTCGTGGACGACAACCTCGGGCAGGCGGCCCGCCCGCACGGCCACGACGGGCCGGCACATGAGCGCGGCCTCGAGGGCCACGAGCGCGAAGCCCTCGGCCTTCGAGGGCAGGATCACGAGCGTCGCGCCGTCCACGAGCTCGGGGTAGGCGTCCGGCGCAACATCCCCGAGGAAGCGGACATGGCGGCCGAGGCCCAGCTCGGCGGCGAGGCTCTCGAGGCGCTTTCGCAAGGGTCCGCCGCCCACGAGATCGAGCCGCGCCTCGGGATGGCGCTCGAACAGGCGGGGCAGGGCCGGCAGCAGCCAGCCTAGGCCCTTCTCGCGGACGAGGCGGCCGATCATGAGCAGCCGCGGCGGGTCGAAGCGCAGCGGGCTCGGGAGGCGCTCCGGCAGCTTCAGCGCGGGACGCAGCACGAGCATGCGGGGCCGTGCGACGGGGGAGATGGCCGCGGCATTGCGGAGCACGTCCTCCGACGAGCAGACGATGCGGTCGGCGTCGTCGAGCAGCCCCTCGAGGAGCGTCGCGCGCCCGCGCAGGCTTTCGCTCGGTGCGTCGTGGAGGCTCAGCAGCACGGGCGCGCGATAGGCCTGCCGCGTGGCGTTGTGGAACCAGGCGCTGCGGCTGTAGCCGTCCACGTGGATGAGGTCGGGCGCGAAGGCGCGCTTGAGGTTTGCGAGCCGCTCGAGATGGGCGAGACTCGGACCGACGATGCTGCCTTCCGTGACGCTGAGAAAAGGAAAACGATAAACGGGGATGCCGTCGTGGTCGAGCCGTTCGACGTCGGGCCCGGACCCGCAGGTCGCGACGACGAGCGCGTGGCCGCGGTCGCGCAGATCCCGTACGAGCTCGCCCGCCTGTCGATCGACGCCGCCGACGCGCGGCAGGAAGGTCTCGGACGAGAACAGTATTTTCATTATTGAGCTCTCGCCGCGAGCGCGATGATTTTGCGGCCGCGGCGCCGGCTGGACGCGGGTCGGGCAGCAGCCGCCTCGCAAGCGTGCCAGGCGAAGATGCCAAGGCCGCGCGGCACCTTGTTATTGCATCCATGAATTATGGGCCGCAGGGCTTCATTGTCAACGCGCATCCGCCTCTCCCGGGCGACAGCACGTAGGTGCGAGCGCCATGTGCCCATGGTATTCTCCCCGAACGCTCGCGCCCGCAGGGCGCGCCCCTGCGCGGGAGTGAACGAAAATGAAACTGTCACGGCCCGCGTCGCAGGGCTTTTGGTTCCTTTGGCACGCCCTCGCCGGCGCCGCCATTTTCCTCATTGCCGTCTACGTCATGCCGGGCGGCGTCCACGGCGTGCATCGAGGCAACGTCCTCGTGCCGGCCGCGCCGGCCCTCGCTTATCTGTTCAGCGCCGCGGTGCTGAGCGTTTGGCTCGCGCGGGGGGCGCAGGTCCGAATGCTCGAGGTGGCCGGCGTGCTCGCGCTCGGCTTCGGCGCACTGTTTCTGCTCTTGCTGCTGCAACGCGCCGATTACTCGCGTGCCGTGCTCATCGCCACGGTCCTCGCGGCGGGCAGCTTCGGCATGCTCTCGGTGAGCCTCACTCGCGCTTTGCAGAAGCCCGCGCTCTATGCGGCGGGCGGCCTCGTCGCGCTGGGTTTCGTCGCGACGGTCGCTGCGCGCGGCCTCGGGCCAACCTTGAGTCCGTCGTCGCTGCAAAGGCAGTTCGTCCGCACGAGCTTCTACAACCTAGTCGTCGAATCCCATGGCCCGGTGCTCCAGGAACAGGTCGTCGGCGGCGGCATCGCGCGCTTCGGGGATCGGTATCTCGTTGCGACGGGCGCGGGCCGGCTCGTCGTCTTCTCGTGGGACCCGGAGACCCGCGAGCTCCACCGCCGCGTGCTCCCCGAGCACGTGCCCCTCAATCGCGCGGCTTTCGCCGAGGCGGTGGGGCCCGAAGGGGCGGAGAGCACGCGCTCTTTTCGCGTGGGCGGCCTGCTCGTGCGGGACGAGGGCGAGCGGTTCAAGCTGTTCGTCTCGCATCATCATTGGAACGCGGAAGGGCACTGTTACACGGTGCGCGTCTCCGAGACGGAAGGCGGCTACGCGACCTTCGGCATGCATGACCGGCCCGAGGCGAAGTGGCGGACCGTCTACGAATCCTCGCCCTGCCTGCCGTTCAAGAAGATCGGCATGGCGTTCGATGGGTTTCAGATCGGCGGGCGCATGGTGATGCTCGACGACGAGCACTTGCTGCTCACGGTCGGCGACCACGCGTTCGACGGCGTCGAGTCCTACCGCGCGCTGCCGCAGGACGCGTCCGCGGATTACGGCAAGACGGTACTCATCGATCTCGCGTCAGGCGCGTCCTCTGTCTACACGTCGGGCCACCGCAATCCCGAGGGCCTCACGCTGGATGCGAGCGGGAACGTCTGGGAGACCGAGCACGGCCCGAAGGGCGGCGACGAGCTCAACCGCATCGAGCAGGGGAAGGACTACGGCTGGCCGCGCGTCACGTACGGCACGGATTACGGCGAGTCCGTCTGGCCGCCGAGCAGCACCCAGGGCCGGCACGACGGCTTTCAGCGCCCCGTGTTCGCCTGGATCCCCTCCATCGGCATTTCGAGCCTGATCCGCGTCAAGCCGGGCCTGTTCGACATCTGGCGCGGCGATCTGCTCGTCTCGTCGCTCCGGGACGAGTCCCTCTGGCGCGTGCGCGTGCGCGAGGGCCGCGCGCTGTTCACCGAACGCATCGAGATCGGCGCCCGCATCCGCGACTTCGTGCAGGACAAGGACGGGCGCCTCGTGATGTGGACCGAAGCGCTCTCGGCCGGCCCGACGCCCGCTTCGATCGTCATCGTCGAGCCGGCGGACGCCCCGGACGTGCTGGCCCGGCTCACGAGTGTCGAGCGCGGCGAGGTCCTGTTCTCGAGCTGCAACGGCTGCCATAGAGTGCAGGACGGCCAGACGCACAAGATCGGCCCGGATCTGAAGGGGGTTTATGGCCGACACGCCGCTTCCGCGGCGGGTTTCGCCTATACCGATGCGATGCGCGCCTTCGACGGCGACTGGACCGACAAGAATCTCGATGCGTTTCTCGAGGACCCGCGCAGCTTCTTGCCGGGCACTTCGATGGGGTTCAAGGGCATGCCGGACGCGGACAAGCGCGCCGACATCATCGAGTACTTGAAGAGCAACCGTTAGCTGGCCTGGCTCGGGGGGTCGTCGTCCGCAATCGGGCTAGATCGGACCGCGGGCGCCCACGGTCCCCGCAAGCGCGGCCGCGATGACCTTGTGGCCCGCCGCATTCGCGTGGCCGTCGGCATTCTCGTGATAGGGCTCGGCGGCGCTCGCGCCCAACGGCGGCCGACTTGGTCTTCAGGGCTGGCGCAAGCGTCGCGGGCCGAATCTATATTGCCGTACGAGCGTGCCGCGCGGGTATTCGAAGCGTACGTCGTGGTTTTCGCCATCGAGCGCGTCCACGGCCTCGGCGATCGCGCGCATCGAGTGTGCGACGGCTTCCTGAAGCCGGCCCGAAGCGCCCCGCACGCGCCGGCCGATGTGCGGGTTCGTGTTGATCTCGAAGACAGAGAGCCGCTCGCCGTCGAACCCGAAATCCGCGCGGCCGTATTCGATGCCGGCGATCTCGAAGGCGGGCCGCAAGCGCTCCGCATAAGGGTTCTCGAAGATCTCCTCGGCGATGGCCGTGTGTTCGGCGTCGGTTGCGAGCCCCTGCGTGCCGTACTTCACGAACGGGCCGTCCTGCATGACGCGGTTCGCCGGGACCATCCGGTCGCCGATGCGGTAGATCGTGAAACGCTCGTAGACGCCGGCGCGCAGCTCGCGATTGGCGAACTCGATGACGAGCATGTCGCGCAGCGGGTAGCCCGAGGCGCGCACGGCCTCGAGCTTCGCATCGAGCGCCGCCTGGTCGGGGATGAGCTCGTCGAAGGCCTGCGCGTGGTCCGTCTCGCACTTTAGGAACACGGGGAACCGGGCAGGGCGCGGGTCCTGCGAGGCCGCGTAGGCGGAAAATCCGTTGACGCCGGCCTTGTGCAGGCGGAACAGCAGCTCCGCGCGCTGGGCACAGCGGGCCGGGTCGTTGAGCGCGCGGATGCCGGCCGCGCGCAGTTGCCGAAATGCCGAGGCCGCCGCAACGAGCTCGAAATGTCGCAGCCGATCGAAGTCCGTGAAGATGCACATTGAGGCGCGCAGGCCGCGCTGCGCGAACAGCCAGTCGTACGAGCGTACCTTCAATGGCGCCTTGCGATAGGGCGACTTCACGAGCCCTTGGAGCGTGCGCCAATGCGGCGCGTTCGTGAAGAAGATAATCATCTGTTGGACATAAGCTACGTCAGGCAACCCGTTGAATGCGGGCGGAAAGAGATCGGTGCGCTTCCGCAGGTGACGGCGCGGCAGAACGGGTTATACTTCAAGCGTTCGAGAGGCTGCAATGGCCAAGAATTTCCAAGAACAGAAGGAGAGCAAGGCAGTGAAGCACTCACACTCGGCGCAACGCCTCATCACGTTGGAATCTTCGAAGCTGCTCGGGAACGCATTGAATGCAAGGACCATGGCGGGTGAACCCGTGAAGCCGAGCGTCGATTCCGTGAAGCCCAACGACTTCACTTGCGACACGACGAAGCCCTCGGGCAACCGGCTCGGAAGCACGAAGCCCGGAATCATCAAGCCCGAGATCATCAAGCCCGAGGTCATCTAGCCGACCGCGCGTAGAGTTCTGATCCAAGTTCCGTAAGGCGCGAGTCGGCGGCGCCGCCGAAGGCTCGCGCTTTCCTTCCCTCCGGGCCCGTATTGGCCCGCGCGCGGCCCCGCGCAGTTCCGTTCAGCCGATCGGAAAGCTCATGGAAATGGACCGCTTTTCCCCCTCGCTTGCAGGCGCCCTGAGCGTGCGTGCCGCGATTCAGGCGCGGCTGACCGAGAGTCTGAGCCACGTGTTCGAGCGCTGCGAAGGCCACGTCGAGTTCGACGCGCGCCGCGCCGCTGCGCTGCTGCGGCGGACGGCGAGCGGCGAGCGGTTGCCGCCAGCGGTGTTCGGCAGGTATTTCGCGCTCGTCGAGACGATCGAGAAGGGCAGCCTCGAGCAAGTGCGCGAGGCACTTGCGAGCCTGCTCGCTTACGCCGAGGGTGCGCCGGCCCCCGGGCTGCGGCTGCGTGCGTTCACGCGGCGCGGCTTTACCGTCGAGGAAGAGGCGGAGCTGCGCCGCGACTTCGCCGCCGAGCCGCTCGTCAACGCGGAGCTCGCGCACCTCGATGCCGCGGCCGAAGAAGAGACGCTCGCGCAGTGCGCGCGCGTGCTCGACATGATGCGGAGTCATGCCCCGCTCACGTTCGTGGAGATCGAAACGCTCGTGAGCGAGCTCATCGTCGCGAAGAGCGCGTCGTTCGCGGGCTGCAGCAGTCTCGAGCGCTGGGGCAGCGTGCTCGTGAATGCGGGCGCGAAGCGCAGTGATCTCGCGCTGTGCGAGACGATCGCGCATGAATGCGCGCACAACGCGCTGTTCGCAATGGCGCCGGTGAATTTTCACGTCACGAACGATCCGGGCGAACGGTATTCCTCGCCGCTGCGCGGCGATCCGCGGCCCATGGACGGCGTCTATCACGCGACGTTCGTGCTCGCGCGCGTCTGTTTCGCCATGAACGAGATCGCCGCATCGCCGACGGCCGAGCCGGCGCTGCGCGACGAGGCGCGTGCGATAGCGGCGAGCAGCGCGAAGGGCTTCGCCTCCGGGTACGCGGTCGTGAACGCGCACGCCGCCTACACGGACGAGGGCCGGGCCATCATGGAATCCGCGGCGCGCTATGTAGCCGCGGCGGGGCAGGCCGCCGTCTCGTGAATCCTCGCGTGCGGCCGGCACAGCTGCCGGTGGACTATGCGCCCTTCGACCCCGCAGACGTGGAGGGCACGGTCACGCGCCGATTCGCGGCGATAGTTGCCGCGCACGGCCAGCGGCCCGCGGTGGACGACGGCACGCATGCGCTGACGTACGCGGATCTCGATGCGGCCAGCGACACGGCGGCCGCCGACATTGCGGCGCGCCTTGGCACCGAGCCCGAGCCGGTCGCCTTGCTCTATCGCCCTGGCGCCCCGTACAACGTCGCACAGCTGGCCGTGCTCAAGGCAGGGAAGTTCTACGCGAGCCTCGACGCGGAGCTTTCCGCGGTACGGCTCGCGCGGCTGCTCGACGACCTCGAAACGCGCCTGATCCTCTGCGATCGGGCCAACGCCGAGCTCGCCCGCACGCTCGCGGGATCACGACCGGGCACAGCCGTCGTCGATACCGAGAGCTCGGCGGAGAGTGCGATCGGCAGCTCGAAGGAGAGCTCCGCCCAGAGCCCGCAAGGAACGGGGCGCGTCATGCCGCCTCGCGTCGAGCTCAAGCCAGACAGTCTCGCCTACATCGTCTATACCTCGGGTTCCACGGGCGTGCCCAAGGGCGTCATGGTCTCGCACCGCAACGTCCTGCACTTCACGATGAATCACGTGAACGGCTTTCGGCTTGGCTGCGAGGACCGGCTATCGCAGCTGTGCCCGCTTAACTCGGCGGCGAGCGGGGGCGAGACGTGGCCGACGCTGCTCGCCGGCGCGGCGCTGTTTCCGTACCGGCTCAAGGCCGGCGGCGTCGGCGGCTCGCGCGCGCTCCGCCGCCACCTGCGCGCGAAGCGCGTGACGATCCTCACCGCCGTTCCCGTGCTGTTTCGGCTGCTCGCGCGCGGGCTGCGGGCAGGCGACGCTCTGCCGGACTTGAGGCTGATCCGGCTCTCGGGCGACCGGATCTTGACCTCGGATGCCCACTTGCTGCGGCGCGGCTTCTCCGACCGTTGCTTGATCCGCGCGGCGCTCGGCGCCGCCGAATGCCTGCTGTACACGCAATTCTTCGTGGACGCGGGTTACGAAAGCGACCGCCAGAGCTTGCCGGCGGGCTATCCGCTCGCCGACATGGAGGTGCTCATCGTGGACGAGGCGCTCGAGCCGCTGGCCGCCGGCGAGCGCGGCGAGATCGCTGTCCGCAGCCGTTACCTGGCCGACGGCTACTGGCGCAATCCAGAGCGGACGGCCGAGCGGTTTCGGCCCGATCCCCGCGGCGAGCCCGGCGTGCGGCTCTATCTCACGCACGACTACGGCTATCTCGAGGAGGACGGCTGCCTCGTCCACCTCGGCCGGACCGATTTCAACGTGAAGATCTACGGCAAGATGGTCTCGATGACCGACGTCGAGGAAACGCTGCTCGCCGTACCGGGTGTGACCGAGGCCGTCGTTGTCGCGCGAAGAATGGGCCGCGGCGGCAACGTGCTCACGGCCTTCTACAAGGCGCTGCGGGGCGCGGTCCTCACAGAGGCCGACCTCCGGGCGCGGCTCCGGGGGCGTTTCCCTCTCGAGGTCGTACCGAAAGCGTTCGTGCGCGTCGAGGAAATGCCGGTCACGAAGAGCAACAAGATCGACCGGGCCCGGCTCGCGCGCGGCGACTGGGCGCCGGAATCGGGAGCGCCTATACCCGAAGCACAAGGTTGACGGGCTACAAAACATAATATGAATGCCGCTCTCCGGAAAGAGCCCTTCCGCGATTCGCTTGCGTACTACGGCGGTTCGCGCCGCAGCTCGCGGCGGCCGCGGCCGCTTTCCGGGACGGCTCGGTGAGCGGGCGGTGGGCCGCAGGGACCGGGCAGCCGGCGACGGGGAGCGAAACATGGCCCGGCCGCTCGGCGGCTCGGCCCGGCCTGCGGCCCGCCGAGACGATGGCGGCCGCCGCGGCGAGCGCGAGGCGCGCGGCACTGGCGAGGCAGGAGGAGACGCGTCGCGAGCTGGCGCCGTTCTGCGAGTCGCCCGGCCCGCGCCCGAGCACGTTGAGCAGTGACTCGGCGACGTGGCCGGGCGGCCAGGAAAGTGGGCGAAGCGGGCCGAGCGGCACGAGCGGACAAGGCGCCGCGCTCGGGGAGGAGAAACATCGCGATGGGGCGCCGATAGGGCGTCTCTCCCGCTTGACCGCTCTGGCCGGCGTCCCTAGACTTCCGCACTCCGGTGCGGGGCCATAGCTCAGCTGGGAGAGCGCTACAATGGCATTGTAGAGGTCGGCGGTTCGATCCCGCCTGGCTCCACCACCGCATCGCGTACATCAACGCCATCGCGGCCTTTGACTCGAGCGAGGCTCAGTCCGACTCGTCCGCGTCGGCCAAACCCAATACCCGCAGACCCTCGATCTCCGCAGCGGCGGCGAGCCGCGCATCGAGGTAGACGAAGGCGAGGGTGGAGGGAGCGCCGCCCTCGGTCAGGAGCAGGGCGGAAGCGAGCTGCGCGGCGTCGGCAGCGCGCAGGGGGTGTCTCGCGAGAAGCGAAAGCGCTCGCGCGGAACTACGGCAGAGGCGTCTCAGAACATCACAGGCGGTCTGCCCGCTCCTCGCCGAGCGATGCGGCGAGGCTCGCCGGCAGCTTGAGAGGGGACGTTTCCAAAACGCTGGAAACGCCGCCGCGCCCGGGCCGGAGTACGCCGGATCGAATCAAGCGGTCGCGTTGCGGCTCGTCATGCTCGCTCATGGGCGATGAGCCGATCAGCCGCGCCACCGGAACGCCCCGATCGAGCACCTGAACCTCCCCGCCCCGACGGACCTCACGGAGGTACTTGGATAGGTGAGCCTTGAGCTCTGAGACCGAGACTGTTTTCATCGCGACCATTTTGGTCTCGATCTTACGAGCGCGCTAGCCAACTATCCGTAAGGAACGACCGGAGTGTCGCCCGCCGCCGAACTCCGCGTGCGTATCCGCGGCACCTTGACCCCTCGAGGTCCGCTCCCTAGACTTCCCCGTTCTCGCCCGAGCCCGCGCTCGCGTTTCGGTGGTCACACGTCCCCATCGTCTAGAGGCCTAGGACACCGCCCTTTCACGGCGGCAACCGGGGTTCGAATCCCCGTGGGGACGCCACAGCCGGCCGGTCGTTCGCTAGGCACACCCAGGCGCGGCCGCCGCTAGCGGTTCCGCTTTCGAGGCCGAAACGTCGGCGCGTGCCGCTCGATCTGCCGACGCATGTAAGAATCGGAAAGGTGTCCGTAGTGCCTCTCGACCATGCGCGTATCCGCGTGGCCGAGATTGCGCGCGAGCGCGATCAGCGTCATGCCGGATTGTACGGCCAGGCTCGCGTAGGAGTGCCGCAGCCCATTGAAAGTCACCGGCGAATCCAAACCGGCGCGCCGGCAGGCCTCGCGCATGGGCCGCACTTGTTGGCCTCGGTCCCAGCGGGCGCCATCGCCGCGCACGAGGAGCGGCTCCTCCGGGCGTCTGCGCTTGCATAGTGTCGCGAAGAACTCGGCGGCTTCCCTGTGTAGGACCACCTCTCGCCACTTTCCCGATTTCGACCGCGGGATCCTCAGCGTCCTCGTCTGGGCTCGATAGTCGCCGACCTGAGCGCGGCACAACTCGCTGTAGCGGCAACCCGTGTAAAGGGCGGCCTGAACGAGCCTGCGAAAGTCGGGCGCGCAGGCGGCGAGCAGCGCCGCGGCTTCCGTGCGCGTGAGCCAACGCTCGCGGGCCCGGTCGACGTTGCGAAAAGCCCTGAGGCCGAGCCGCCAGGCCGCGCGGTCGGGAAAGTCGGCCGGGTACAGATCGGCGGCGTAGTTGAGCGCCGCCTTGAACACCGTCATGATGCGGTTGACCGTGCTGCGCCGCCGGCGACGTACCTCGGCGTCGGCGAAATCGACGCTCGCGTGCCGAGGCACGCTCGCGCGGCATGAAGTGCGACGACGCGGCGGCGTGGCGGCGAGCTCGTTGCGCCACGCTTTGAGCGCGGCGGCCTCGAGCTCGACGATCCGCTGCCTCCCCCAGCGCGGCAGGACGTGGGCTTCGAGCTGCAGCGCATCGCGCTCCACATCGTCCCCCTCGGCCTTGCGATTCTCCAGATACTCGCGGACCGCATCTTCGACGGCGACGACGCGCTGCGCCGCGTCGGCCGAAGAGGAGTTCGGCCGCTTCGAGGTCGGAGTTTCGCGCTGTCGCATGCAAGCAGTGTCGCTTGCGACGGACCGCGACGGCAGAAGGGAATGCGCCGAATTCTTAAGGAATCGGTTTCCGCCCTCGAATTCCGGAGGTCGCTCGGCGCAGGAAGAGACCTGTCATGTGTGCGACACATGAAGGTGTTTATAGTAGGGTGTTCCCGCTGGCGGGCGAGACCCCCGCAACTATAACGGGAGCCTCATGAATCTTTACGTGCTTGGCTGGAACCTACCGGAGCCGCAGCAGCGCGCGGCCGGCGCGGCGCTGAGCCGCATAACTTCCATATACCCGCAGCTCGATCCGCGCAGTTACTGGAAGCGTTCCAGTGCCGACGGCCGGGTCTTTTTGGCCACGATGCATGCCGCCGACGGCGTGATTGCCCCACGCCAATATCTCCATGCCGGCGACCGATGTGCCGTCACGTTCAGCGGCCTGCCGATCAACGTCGTCGAGACCTTCGCTGCCCATCGCGCGGGCGACGTAGCCGCTCACTGGCACACGCTCTCCGACGACGTCGAAGGCAACTATGCGTATATTCGATGCGATTTCGAACGCTCGTCCGCCGAGCTCTTCACCGACGCGCTCGGCTTAGAGCCCGTCTACTTCACGCGCCACCAGGGCGCATGGATCGTCAGCAACAGTGCCTGGCTGGTCGAGCGGACGGTCGGAGCGCCGGCGGCCATGGATCACGAGGGCGTCGCACTACTTCTGAGCGTCGGTTGGGCGTGCTCAGATAGAACCATCCTTTCGGGCATCGAGCTCGTCGAACCCGGCGCTCATTGGCAATTCATACCGGGCAGACGGGATCCGCGGCGGGAGGCCAGCCGACCGCGCAAGCAGTTCTTGTATCGGCCGCCGAGCCGAGCGAAGTCGAGCACTGCGCAACTCGCGGACGACATGATTCATCCGCTGCGAATGCTCAGTCGGGATTTCGGCACGCTGGATCTTCAGCTCACCGGCGGAATAGATTCACGTCTCGTGGCCGGGCTCGCCCTGCGGGGCAACGTGCCCGGTCGTTATCATACGTTCGGCAACGTGAGCCCCCTCGACAATGGCATTGCTCGAGACGTAGCGCGCGCGTTCGATCTCGAGTACCGCGCCTTGTCGGTCGATCCCCTGGCCGTCTTGAAGAACTGGGATCGCATGTGGTGGTACGTCGTACGTCAGAATGACGGGTTCATCGGCTTCGAAGAACTGCCTTATCCCGATGCGGCGCGCGTCTCCGAGCCCGTGGAGCGGCTCAGAATCATCGTCTGGGGATCGGGCGGCGGAGTCGCGAAGGCATTGCTCGACTATCTCATCAAGGATTCCGAGCCCTCTGTCGAAGCCGTCCAAAGGGCACTGATCAAAACCCTGGTGAATGCCGATTGCGACTTCCTCCGGCCGGAATGTGCGTCGATCGCGCAGGGATTCTTGAGGGACTACGTCGTGAACGCGGCGGACTCGGGCATTCCGGTCGACGACATCGGCGATGTCTTCCACCTCTACCAAAGGACCGGCCGATGGCCCGGCATCCTGGCCCGGTTCGCGATGCCGCTCGGCTTCTGCTACTCACCCTTTACGTCCAAGGCGTTTCTGCGCGCCGCTTTCGCGGCACCGCGCCGCAAGCGAGTCCGGCGCGTGCTGCACTATGATTTGATCCGCCTCTGCGACCCGAAACTTCACAGCGTACCGTACGACGACCCGTGGAAGTTCGGGAGAATCGGGTGGAAGCGTTGGGTTCCGGGCAGGTACCTGCGCAAACTGCAGCGCCGGCGTCCGCCGCAACCGAGCGCCGCGGAGCCGGCCCCGCTCGAGTACATCGAGCAAAAGCTCGATTGGCTGCGAGATCTTTGCCTCGGGCGCCCCAATGATTTCCTGTGGGATCTGGTAGACCGTCAAGCCTTCGAGGAGGTCACGGCTCCGGACCGAGATCCGCGCGAAAGGAGGAAGTGCCTGCGCGTACTGAGCGCGATGTCTGCGGTTGCCGGCTATGCCGGCGTCGACGAGAGGAGTGTACGCGTCCTTCCCGGCGTGTTGTTTACGCTTCTCTCGATTTGTCAGCTCGTCGCCGACATGGCGCCGATGGCTGCATAGCAGGCTCAACGAACACGGCGCCGCTTGCAGAACGGCCTATGCTGAAGGACAATCCAGCAAAAGTGATGATCGCGGGCGGGTCGTGTCTTTCGTGCATCCTTGCGCGTTCGGGCCGCCGCAGAACGCGCAGCAGGGCCGGCGCCTAGATACACCATAATAGCGGCCCCTGCGCTTCCCTTCGCATACACGCTGCAGGGAGCGGGGTCGAAAATGAAGATCGGAGCAAAGGCGGCTGCGCTGCTCGTCGGCGTACTGACTTCGGCGAGCGTCTACGCGGCGGATACCAGCGACAACGACGCGCTCAACGCTCAGATCTCGGCGCTCACGGGGGCGCTCGATACCTCCGTCGTCGCGGGCCTCATTCCCGCCGAGCCCGTGGGCCGGGCTGGCGAGGTGCTCGAGTACGCGACGAACCTCGCGCTCAAGGCGCTCCCGCCCGTGTTCGTGCCGCCGCCCGACCGTCAGCTGTATCCGAACACCTCGGACGGCTGTTACCGCGATTTCACGCTGCCGCAAGTCGAAGGCATTTACCATAACTGGTTCGGCTTCTGGAACATCACGCCTCTGCCCACGGACTGGGGAGACCTCGGGACGCCGGGACTCCTGCACTCGAACACGGCCGTGGACGTCGGCGTCGTCATTTCGGACGACCTGATCCCCGGGCCCGACGACCCCGAGGGGCCGAAGGAGGTCAAGCTCGGCGCCGGCATCCACCATGTGAACTGGACGGCGACGTCGCAGCTCGGCATCTTCTGGGACGTCGAGCTGCCCGTGCTGCTCATGGAAGTCGATCTCTCGGTCGAGCAGCGCTACGGTACGGCCGTCGGCCTCAGGGAGCTTCGCGCGAGCGACGTGGTCGCGCGCAAGGTCTTCACGAAGCTGGCCGAGACGGCTTACAAGGTGGGCCGGGCAGCGGGTCTGCACGCGGCGGAGCTGAACTCCAACGGGACATTCGACGACGAGGTGCCGACGTCGTCGAACTACGGCCGGCAGCAGCTCTGGGTCTGGGACACGCATACGCCCGAGATCTCGACGAGCCAGCCGGCCATCACGCTCGAGGCGCGAAATTTCGGCGGGACCTGGTACTCGAATGCCGACGCGGATCTGCGCAACACGCTGACGGCCTCGGACGCCTGCGGCCGCCCCGTGACCGTGACGAACGACGCGCCAACGTTTCTTCCGGTAGACCAGACGACGAAGATCACCTGGACCGTGAGCGACGGCGGGCCCTATCCGCCGGAGGTTCCGCCGACAGCGTCGATTACGCAGATGGTCACGGTGCGCGATACGCAGCCGCCGCTGCTCGTGCCGCCGCCGGGCTTCGCGCGTGAGTCGAGCACGCCCATCGACCTCACGAGCGGTGATTTCAGCCTCGGGCCCGTGCAGGTCGCCGATCTCGCCGATCCGGAGCCCAAGGTCACGAACGACGCGCCGGATACGCTCGACGTCGATCACCGGTACCTCATCACCTACACGGCCACGGACGCCTCGGGCAACTCGACGGCCGCGCCCGCCGACGATCCGGAGAAGTACTCTCAGGTCGTGACGATCAAGACGCCCGGAACGAACACCGCGCCGACGGCGAGCACGGCGTCCGCGCAGACGATCACGGCGAAGCCCGTTACGGTGACGCTGAGCGGCCACGATGACGACGTCCTCGACGGCCGGCCCGATCCACTCGCCTTCAAGATCGTGAACCGGCCGGGCAACGGGCAGTTCGTCGCGCCGCTGTATCCGTACTTCATCGAGGACTTCCGCCAGAAACCGGCCGGTGAGCCGGGCAGCGGGGACCCGATGACGCTCTCCTGCCCTGCGGACCTCACGAGCGGACAGGAGCTCTCCGGCAAGCTCGGGCTGCTGCAGCGCTCCGACCATGGGGCCTACATCACGCGCTGCTACTGCCAGGCCAACGTAGCGCCGCCCCATGACCTCATCTACGAGCCGACCTACATTCACATCAGCGACGAGGGCGAGTATTTCCTCTCGGACCACTGGTGGTCCTGCGACAACGAGCCGAAGGCGCTGACCAATACGCGGATCGCGAAATTCGTGAACGGCGATCTCGCGGCCGAATACCTCGACAATAACGGCTTCGAAGGCGTCTTCCAGGTGGACGCGGACGACAACCTCTGGACGCTCGAGATCTTAGGCGCCGGCTCGAGCGCGGAGCTCCACCTCACGGGCCTCGACGGCAAGACGCTGCAGCCGCTTGCCATTCCGGCCAGCGGTGCGAAGTACGAGAACACGACCACCCCCGACATGGATGCGCAGACGCTCGTCAACGCACACGTGGATCCCGAGCGCGGCGTCATCTACGTGGCGGACAAGCACCGCATCTTCATGTTCGACTACGACCAGCCCCTCGAGCTGCTCGGCGAGCTTCACGACGGCGAGCCCTTCCTCGACGACTGCGAGGGCACCTCGGGCTTCAGCCGCGGCGGGTTCTGGATGGAGACGGACTCGAAGGGCGACCTGTATCAGGTCTGCGGCTCGCGCGTCCACAAGTTCGGGCCGCCGCCGCTCGTCGACGGCGTCCGCAAGCCCGGTCCGTATATCGGCTGGCTCGGCAAGTGCCTGGGCAACCTCGAGGACCCGAATACGCATGTAACCTACAACTACTGCGACGAGCAGACGCAGACCTCGAAGGGCTTCCAGTGCACGGATGCGACCTGCGCGCGCTCGACGAACGCGGCCGACAACATGGGCGCCGGGCCGGGTCAGTTCGACGGCGCGCGGCACATCGCCATCGACGCGCACGACGTTCTCTACGTCGTGGACTACAACAATTACCGGGTGCAGCGCTTCGGACCCGACGGCTCCTACGCCGGCGAGGCGAAATCCACGGGCCAGGGCATCACCCAGGACGGCAGCTTCGTGCTCGGCAACATGGGCAAGCCGCGCGCCGTCTCCGTGAACTCGACCGAGTTCCACGTGCTCGAATGGACGCTGAACAGCAACGACTATTTCCTGCATATCTTCAAGACGCTGCCGTTCTACGACGTGACGGACTCGAGCGCGAAGGTCGACTACGTCTCGAACTTCAACTTCCAGGGCCAGGATACGTTCAGCTACCTCGTGGACGACGGCATCGACGTGAGTGCACCGGCGGACGTGACCGTGGACGTTGCGCGTGCCTACCGCCCGCCGAAGAACCTGCGCGTGCAGTGCTACACGGACGCGAACTTCACCACGGAGCAGGACTGCTCGGTGGACGAGGACAAGGTGCTCTACCTGCGCCTGCTGGCCGACGATCCGGACGGGTTCGTCGGTTACGGGGGTCTCGATACGCTTGCGTACAGCATCACGGCGGACCCGGCGCACGGCACGCTCGCCAAGCTCGGCGGGGACGTGAGCTACGCGGACTACTCCTATACGCCGGCGCAGGACTACTTCGGGCCGGACACGTTCGAGTTCCAGGCCAACGACGGCAAGGACGACGCGGCGGACCCGGGCGCCGCGGCCATCACCGTGGTGCCGACGCGCGACGACACGGTCATCGATCTGCCGCAGACGATCCGCGTCGCGCGGGGCTTCTCCGCGCCCATGCGCATCGAGTTCAGCGACGTGGACGCGGATTCGTTCCCGCAGCCGCAGGCCCTCTCGATCGGCTGGGGCGACGGCACGAGCGCCGAACCGCCGGACTGGACGAACATCGGCGTCACCGACGAGAACGGCAAGCCCGTGCCGCCGCAGTCGGATACGCTGCCGGGCAAGGGCTACCTCGTCGGTGCGCATACGTACGACAGCGCGTCCTCGCCGCTCGTCGTCTGCATGCTCAGCGACGGCGACACCGAGCCGAGCTGCGCGACCCGGCCCGTCGACGTCGTCGAGGCCACGGAAGTCGGACTCTGGGGCACGAACCTCGATCCGAGCGGCTCCGGCAAGCTCATCGCGGCCCAGCCGGGCCAGCCCTACGACTTCGGCGTCGCCGTCACGAACATGAAGCCCGCGACCTGGGACGGGCTCACGGCCGGCAACGTGAAGGTCACCCTGACGTTCCCGGACGGCATCACGCTAAAGAGCACGGACAGCCGCTGCACGGGCCAGGGGACCTTGACCTGCACGCTCGGCGATCTGCCGCCTTACTCGAAGCAGAGCAGCACGGACACCCAGGAGGTGCTGCAGTTCACGCTCGACATCGACCCGGCCGCCGCCGCGAGCGCCTACGTCATGGCCGTCGAGGCGAGCTCGACCGACGACGGCCCGAAGGTGGACGCCGATACGGCCACGACGCTGAGCATCCCGATCGCCGACGCAGACGGCGACGGGACCATCGACTACTACGACAAGTTCCCGAGCGATCCGCGCTACGCGGACGACGCGGACGGCGATTCGATCCCGGACGAGTGGGAGACCCAATACGGGCTCGACCCGAACGATCCATCGGACGCGGCCAAGGACCCCGACGGCGACGGCGCGACCAACCTCGAGGAGTTCCAGAACGGGACCTACCCGTATCTCGCCGAGCCCGTGCGCGCGGGCGAGACGCTGAGCCTCGGCGAGGCGGGCGATCATCGGCTCGGGTTCGCCCTGGCCGCGGGCGACATCGATAACGACGGCTACTCCGACGTGGTCGCGGGCGCGCCGGGCTACGGCGGCGGCGTCGGCGCGTTCGTCGTGTTCCACGGCGGCAAGTCCAAGCTCACGGCGGACGCGCCCGTCACGCTCGCGCAGCCGACCACTGACTTCGGCTTCCGCGTCGCCGTAGGCCACATCGACGGCGACGACTATGCGGACATTGCGGTCACGGACCGCACGGCCGTGTATCTGTACTTTGGCAGCGCGAGCGGCCTCACCGGGCCCGTCACCGTGCCCGCGCCGGCCAATGCGGCGCACTTCGCCGATGCGCTCGTCATCGCGGACATCGACGGAGACGGCCTCGACGATCTCATCGCGACCGCGCCCGGCGCGAACGGCACGCCGGGCCGCACGCTGATCTATCGAGCGTCGAGCCGGTACTGGCAGGCGAGCGACCCGGCACCCGATAAAGTCCTCTCGCAGGGCAGCTCCGCCAACTACGGCTCCGCGGCGGCGGTCGGCGACCTCGACGGGGACATGCGGCCCGATCTCGTGGTCGGCGACGCGTTCACGGGCGCGGGCGCCGTCTATGCCTATCTCGGCGCGAACATCGACTGGAGCTCGAGCGCAACGGGCATGCAGGATTTCGTGCTTTCGAACGGAGGCTCGGGCAGCCGGTTCGGCAACGCCCTCGCCTTCGGCGGGGACTTCGACGGCGACGGGATTGCGGATCTCGTCGTCGGCGCCTATGCCGACCCGCCCGGCGGCGCCGCCCACGTCTACAAGAGCACGACCCAGTACTGGACGGCCGGCGTCGCGGCGCTGCCGGAGAAGATTCCCGGAGCGGCGGCCGGCGACCAGTTCGGCGTTGCCGTCCTCGTCACGCAGCCGACGGAATTCGACGGCAAATCGGCGCTCGTCGTCGGTTCGAACCGTGCGGCGCGCAGCACGGACGCGGCGGACGAGGGCCGCGTGGACTACCTGCCCGCGGGCGACGAGACGGGGGCGCTCGTCTATCACGGCGAGGCGCATTCGATGCTGGGCTACGCGCTCGCGAGCGCCGGCGACGTGGACGGCGACGGTTTCGAGGACTTCGTCGCGGGCGCGCCGGACATCACGATCGGCAGCCACACGGGTCAGGGCGGGTCGGTGAAGCTCTACTACGGCGGGCGCGCGAAGCAACAGCCGGACCGGGACGGGGATAACGTCGCGGACTCGCTCGACAATTGTCCCGATACGGCCAACACGGATCAGCTCGACAGCGATGGCGACGGCATCGGCGACGCCTGCGACACGAACGACGTCGATGGCGACGGTGTGCCCGATGCCAGCGACAACTGTCCGATGGTGGCGAATCCGGACCAGGCGGACGCGGACGGGAACGGGGTGGGCGACGCGTGCGACTCGAGCAGCGGCGGCGGGAGCAGCGGCGGCAGCAGCGGCGGCGACGGCGGTGGCAACAGCGGGGGCGGCACCGGCGGCGGGCAGAGCAGCGGCGGCGGCGGCGGTGGCGGTGGTGGCGGTTCCGCCGGTCTTCTGGAATGCCTTCTCCTATTGTTCGCGGTTGGATATCGCCGACTTACGCCGGGGCTTCGGGCGGGCGCCAAGGGAGTCGCGCGAGGCCGCCCCTAGTGCGGCCGGGGCCTCATTTTCAGCCTGCTGCCTGCTCGGCCGGCTCCGACGCTGCCGAGGCGCCGCCCGCCGCTCGGAGGACCGCGAAGACATGATCGGCCCGGCGCGGCAACGCGAGCAGGCGCGGATCGACGCCCGTCGCTCGCTCGACGAGGGCGGGCGCGCCGGGGACGAAGCGCAGCGCTCTCAAGGCGCCGACGACAATCTGCTTATGCAGCGGAAAGCGAAGCAGCGCCTTGTGACGCGTCTCGTCACAGCGGACCAGCTCCAGCCCGAGCGCGCTCAGCGAGGCGAGGCTCGTGCGAGACCAGAAGATTTGGTGCTCAAATAAGTTTGTGTAGTACCAGTCCTCTGGATGCTCGACGGATCGCCAGTTGCCCGTCTCGACGATCAACTGGGCACCCGGTTTGAGAAACGCCGCGATATTCCCTATTGCTTCGCGGGCCCGCAGGAAGTGCTCGAAGACATCGAAGGCGCTGACCACATCGTAAGGCTTGCCGGACCAGTGGTCCGTGTGCTCGAAGCCCGAGATGATGTATTCGCCAGTCACGTGCTGGCGGCAGGCATCGTAAGCGACGGCATCGAACGCGGAAAGCCGCGAGCCTTGAACGGACCGCAGCAGGTCGCCGTTCGAGGCACCGATGTCGAGCAGGGAGCCGCCATTCATATAGCGCTGGACCTCCGCCGCTCGAGGATGCGCGCCCGGCTTGACCTGCCAGTATTGCTCGGCCGCCTCGTTCAGGACCGAAGCGAGCGACGCGGAAGTCGGAATGCGGTCCTTATAGAGCAAGTCGCAGGTGTCGCAGAGCATGAGGCGTACGCCGACCGCAGGTAGAGGTACTGTGACCGGCCCGAAACGATAGGCTTTGCGCGCCAGCGTAGCCAGGACCGTGCCTGATCCGCGGCACAAGGGGCAACGATCGATGTGGTCGTAGTCGGCTTGCCGAATGCGGATGCGGGGAAACAGCGCGGTCTTCATGGCTCTGGATCTCGTGCGGTTCAGCAAGCTCCGGCAAGCGTGGCACAGGCCGAGTGCGGTTCGCAATTACGCCGCTCCCGCGGACCTGATCCGGAGGTGACGCGGTTGGCTGGTGCTCGATGCGCACCGGTGCGATTCGGCCGCGGCGTCGGTGGCGTTCCGCCTCCCCTGGGAAGCTTCAGGCCTGCGCTCCTACCAAGTGCGAACGCTCGCCATTCGGGTCGAGCAAATCGTTTCGCATGCAAAACTAATTTCTTGTCTCACTCCAATCCGAAGCCGTCGAGAAACTTGGCAGCAGGCTCGAGAGCTTGACATAAGACAATAGTAAGTATTGGAAAAATAAACAACTTTAGGCGTGGCACAGTTCCTGCTTTGCAAGGCCGTCAGTACTTGCACAGTATTTGTGGTGGCTTCAATGATTAAACATAAACGCATTCTCTTAGCCGCCGGCGTGCTGTCGGCTTTGTCGGCTGTTGCCGCGCGGGCCGACTTGATCTCCGTTACCTACCAGGGTGCCACTTACCCAAATTACGAGATCGGTCAGATCCAATCGACGGGGTCGCCCGTGGTCGGGACCTTCCGATCTGTCGACGCCGGAGAGTTCAAATTGGCCGTCGCTCCGGATGTCTTTGGCAGCTCCACGCTGGACGCCTTTTGCATCGACGTGAACCACTGGCTCGTCACTCCGAGCGCCTACTACGACATTCGTCCGATAGCGTCGGTCAGCGGGGATAGATTGTCGTTGATCGGCCAATTGTACGACGAAGGAGCTGGTTCTCTCGGCGATGGTCTGCACGATCCCAGTGACTCGGCGGCCTTTCAGCTCGCGCTTTGGGAGATCATGTTCGAGGGTGATGGTTCCGTGGGATCCAGTGCCACGGCCTCGAACTTCAACTTCTTCAGCAACGGCGATTTCATGGCACGGCAATTCCCCAGTGGGACTCTCGATCTCGCCAATAGCTGGCTCCATGGGCTGGACCTTTCCGGCACGCCGAGCGGCGCATACCAGTTTTACGAGATGGTGCCTAGCGATTCGAGCGGCAATTTGACGCCCAACAGTAATCAGAGGTTGCTCGTAGCCCGCAAGGTGCCCGAGCCGGGTACGCTGGCCTTGCTGGGAGCGGGTGTCTTCGCTTTCGGCTTCGTGCGTCGCCGTCGAGAGAACCTCCACAGCATCTGATCAATCTTCATCACCTTCGCAACTTCGTCCCCCCAACCAGCCATTGGTTGGGGGGCTCCGTGGGAACCGGCGCGTGGATCCTGCCCCAGGACCTGACGAATACGCGCGCCCGCGCGACGCGGCTGCTAACATAGTCACTACTCTTGTTGGCACCGCCCGTCATGCCCGTCCGCACCCGCTTCGCCCCGAGCCCCACCGGCTTCCTCCACATCGGCAGCGTCCGCATCGCGCTCGTCTGCTGGCTCTTCGCGCGCCACCATGGCGGCGAGTACGTCCTGCGCATCGAGGACACGGACCGCGAGCGCTCCACGCAGGAGGCCATCGACGCCATCCTCGAGAGCCTCGCCTGGGTCGAGATCGACGCCGACGAGGGCCCGATCTTCCAGACGCACCGCTTCGACCGGTACAAGGAGGTCGTCGCGCAGATGCTCGAGCAGGGGACGGCGTACCGCTGCTACTGCACGCGCGAGGAGATCGACGCCATGCGCGCCGCCGCGCTCGAGCGCGGCGAGAAGCCGCGCTACGACGGCCGCTGCCGCGAAGGCGCGCGCGCGCGCGAGGACGTAGCCCCCGTCGTAAGGTTCAGGAATCCGCTCTCCGGGAAGGTCGTGCTCGAGGACCTCGTCAAGGGCCGCATCGAGTTCGACAACGCCGAGCTCGACGATCTCATCATTGCGCGCTCCGACGGCACGCCGACCTACAACTTCACGGTCGTCGTGGACGATGCGGACATGAAGATCACGCACGTGATCCGCGGCGACGATCACGTCAACAACACGCCGCGGCAGATGAACCTCTTCCGCGCGCTCGGCCTCGAGCCGCCCGCTTACGCGCATCTGCCCATGATCCACGGGGCGGACGGGACGAAGCTCTCGAAGCGCCACGGCGCCGTCAACGTGCTCGAGTACCGCACGATGGGCTTTCTGCCCCAGGGGCTGCTCAACTACCTGCTGCGGCTCGGCTGGGCGCACGGCGACCAGGAGATCTTTTCGATCGAGGAGATGGTCGAGCTCTTCGACCTCGAGAAGTCGAATCCCTCCGCGGCGACGTTCGACCCGCTGAAGCTCCTCTGGGTCAATCAGCAGCACATCCAGCGCGCGCCGCAGGCGCAGCTCACGGAGCTTCTCGGCAAGCAGCTGGAGGTGCAGGGGCTCGACGCGACGAACGGCCCGCCGCTCGAGCTCGCCGTCGAGGCGCTGCGCGAGCGCAGTCAGACGATCCTCGAGATGGCCGAGCAGGCGCACTGCTATTACGAGGAGTACGAGGAGTTCGACGCGAAAAGCGCGAAGGCGCACCTGCGCCCCGTCGCGCGGGCGCTGCTCGTCGCCGTGCGCGACGCGCTGGCGAGGCTTCTCGACTGGAGCGAGGAAGCGACGCAGCGCGCGGTCGAGCAGGTGGCCGAGGAGGCGGGCGTGAAGCTCGGTAAGGTTGCGCAGCCGCTGCGCGTCGCGCTGACCGGGCGGGCCGCCTCGCCGGGCATCGGCACGACGCTCGTGCTCGTCGGCAAGGCGCGAACGCTCGAGCGCATCGACCGCGCGCTCGTCTACATCGATTCCCGGGGTTCCGAGGCGGCGGAAGGCGAGGGCGGCTGACGGACCGCCGGACTGCCGGTCCGCCGGAACGCCGAACCGCCGAACCGCCGAACCGCCGAACCGCCGAACCGCCGGACCGAGAGCGCCGGGCTGATGCATGACGTGACCGACCCCGCCCCGATGCCGCCGCTGTTCGGCCTCGTGCTCGCCGGCGGCGAGAGCCGGCGCATGGGGCGCGACAAAGGCGCGGTTCCTTTCGGCGGCGAGCCCCAGGTTCGCCGCGCGTGGCGCCTGCTGAACAACCTCTGCGTCCGGACCTACGTCTCCGTGCGGGCGGCGCAGGTCGGCGAGCCGGCCTACTCCGGTTTACCGCTCATCCTCGACGATGCCGGTCGGGGAGGCGGCCCCGCGGCCGGTCTCTCGGCGGCCTGGCGCCGGTACCCCGAGGTCGCCTGGCTCGCGCTCGCGACGGACATGCCGCTGGTCGATGCGAGTGTCGTCGGCGAGCTGCTTCGCGCCCGCGATCCGGCGCGGTTCGCGGCGGCCTTTCGGCAGGCCGACGGGACACTGCAGCCGCTCTGTGCCATCTGGGAGCCTGCAGCGCGCCCGGAGATCGAGGCGCGAATCGCCGCCGGCGACCGTTCGCTGCGCCGCGTCCTCGAGACCGCGCCCATCGCGGAGACCTTCGCCTCCGAGCCGGACCGGCTCTGCGGAGTCAATACGGCGGCGGAGCTTGCGTCGGCGGAGCGCCGGGAGGCGGAAGCCGCCCGAAAGCGGCGATGCGTATAATCGCCAATGCGATGGTCGATGATCAGTCATTACTACCGCAGATCGAGCAGCGATTGGCGCGGACCCTGCGGGCACACTTAGGTGTCGTCGCCGCTTACTTGTTCGGAAGCTTTGCCGAGGGCCGGTCGCACGCCGAGAGCGACGTTGATGTCGGCGTGCTGCTCGCGCGCTCGGCGTATCGAACGGCCGCTTCGCGGTTCGAGGTCCGCGTCCGCCTCGCGGCCCAGCTCGAGCATGATTTGTCTCCGCGGCACCCGGACGTGGTGATACTCAACGATGCGCCGCCGACCTTGGCCGCCCGCATCGTGACGACCGGAAGGCGCCTCGTATGCTTTGATGCCGGCGCCGAGCACGCGTTTCGCCGAGACGCGCAGCTGCGTGCGGCCGACCTGGCGCCCTTTCTGAGGCGCACGCGAAGCGTGAAGCTGCAAGCGATCACCGGACAATGACGTACCTGGTCGAGAGGCTCGTCGAGCTTCGCCGTTGAGATCAAGTCTTTCCTTCAGAGCTCGTCGCCGCGCTCGAACGGCTGCCGGGCTTTCGCAACGTCATCGTGCACGAATATGTGGCACTGGACTTAGACCGCGTCTTCTCGGCGCTTAATGATTTGGACCCGGTCGAGACCTTTCTGCAGCTCGCTGCGACGCTCGAGAGCGAGGAGGAGCAAGGTCGGCAGTAGGGGCGCGCGACGGGCCTCGAGACAACCGAGAGGCTGGCGGCACGCGGCGGATCGTCATAAAGTGGCTTGTCGCGCAAACGTCCGATAAGAACAGCCCAGTCGGGGGGGCCGAACCAATGGCGAGAAGCATTCATCCGGCCTCGGTTTCGAATCATGCGACCTCGGTTTCGAAGCGCCTATTGTTTGCGGCCGCGGTCGCCGCCGCCATTGCGGCCGCGGCGTCGCTCGACACGCCGGCCGCGCTGGCCGCGGACAACGCCCCCGAGACCCACGTCTACTGGGGCGACGTTCACCTGCACACGAACTACTCCTGGGACGCCTACGGCACGGGCAACGCGACGCTCTCGCCGGACGATGCCTACCGCTTCGCGCGTGGCCTGCCGGTCATGCACCCGGCACTGCACGCGACGGTGCAGATCCGCCGGCCGCTCGATTTCCTCGCCGTGACCGACCACGCGATCCTGCTCGGCACGCAGGCCATGCTCGACCAACGCGATCCGAAGCTGCTCTCGACGGACTGGGGCAAGAAGATGCTCGCGATCCACGAGAAGCAGCCGATCGGCGGCGTCATGCGCGAGGGCGGCCGGCTCGGCGTCATGGGCGGTCCCAAGGGCTCGGATGAGCGCAAGGAGATGATGGATCAGGTCTTCTCGCCGGAAGTGCGGCAGCAGACCTGGGAGGCCGAGATCGACGCGGCCGAGAAGAACAACATCCCCGGCAAATTCACGACGCTGATCGGCTGG
The DNA here is from genome assembly GCA_963702105.1 of uncultured Gammaproteobacteria bacterium. Lineage (GTDB taxonomy): Bacteria > Pseudomonadota > Gammaproteobacteria > Steroidobacterales > Rariloculaceae > ZC4RG20. The sequence goes on along the minus strand of OY969712.1, from coordinate 3,772,069 downwards.
GAGTGGACCTCGACGCCGGGCGGCAAGAACCTGCACCGCTGCGTGATCAGCAATGCCACAGCCGAGCAGGCGCGCGAGTTCATTCCTTACAGCAACTACGAAAGTCTGCGGCCCGAGGATCTGTGGAGCTTTCTCGAGATGACGAAGGCGCGGACGGGCGTCGATTTCATCGCGATCCCGCACAACTCGAACCTCTCGGGCGGGCTCATGTTCGACGTCGTGGACAGCGATGGGCACCCGATCAATGCCGAATACGCGCGCAATCGCATGCGCTGGGAGACGGAGGTCGAAATCGCGCAGTCGAAGGGCACCTCCGAGATCCTGCCGCAGCTCGCGCCCGACGACGAGTTCGCGAACTTCGAGATCTGGCAGCGGCTGCTGACGCCGCGGCCCATGCCGCCGAGCCCGCACGATTACGTGCGCACGGCGCTGCTCGAGGGGCTCGAGTTCCAGCATACGATCGGCGTGAACCCTTACAAGCTCGGCTTCGTCGGCGCGACGGATTCGCACACCGGGCTCTCGACCGTGCAGGAGAGCCACTTCCTCGGCGACTTCGGCACGGATTCGACGCTCGAGCAGAAGCGCGACGAGATGCAGCCGGACGCGAAGCAGCGCTTCATCTTCCCGGACTGGATGCTGGCCGCCTCGGGGCGCGCCGCGGTCTGGGCGACGGAGAATTCTCGCCAGGCGATCTTCGAAGCGTTCAAGCGCAAGGAGGTCTACGGCACGACGGGCACGCGCATCATGCTGCGCTTTTTCGGCGGCTTCGATTTCGCCGCGGCGGATGCGAATGCCAAGGACATCGCGAAGGTCGGCTACGGCAAGGGCGTCCCGATGGGTGGAGACCTGACGCGTGCGCCGGCGAATACGGCCCCTGGCTTTTTGGTTTGGGCCGCTAAGGATCCATTGAGCGGGAATCTCGACCGCATTCAGATCGTCAAGGGCTGGGTGGACGACGCGGGTAAGACGCAGCAGCGCATCTATAACGTCGCCTGGTCCGGCGATCGGCAACTCGACGCTGCGGGCAAGCTGTCGCCGGTCGGCGACACGGTTGACGTGAACACGGCGACGTATACAAATACGATCGGTGCGGTGCAGCTCGCGACCGTTTGGAAAGACCCGGACTTCAAGCCGGGGCAGCTCGCGTTCTATTATGCGCGGGTGCTTGAAATTCCCACGCCGCGGCATTCGCTCTACGATGCCGTCGCGCTCGGGATTCCGGTCAGCGAGACGCACGAGCCGGCGAGCATTCAGGAGCGCGCGTACTCGTCGCCGATCTGGTATACGCCTTCGGAATGACGCCCGCCTCTGCCGCGCGGTGATGCGGCCCGATTCGGCGGGCGCTGCTCGGCGAGCGGAGCCGGCGAGACCCGGCCGACCGGGCGAGGTCCAGCTGACCGGACGACGCTCGGCTGACCGGGCGAGGCCCGGCGACGGGAGAGTCCCCGTTATATGCCGATTCGGCGAGTCCCGGCTGGGAATCGATTCGGCGAATTGCCAATACGAGTAAAATCATCGTGTCCGCCAAACGTCGCCTCAAAACCATGCCCTCCGGCGCCGCGCGCGGCGCCGCCGCTCTGGCGCGTGCCGATTCGGATGCCTCGCTCGAGGACACGCTGCCGCCGACCCCGTTGCGCGATCTGCTTGCGGCCGACGGCGCCGCCATCTTCGTCTATTCGGCGGACGAAGCGCTGCTGCACGTGGTCAGCGAGGCGGCGGGCGAGCACTTCCCTCTCGTCTATGTCCGCGATTGGCGTCAGCTGATGCGCGCGCTCAAGGCCCGCGGCCGCATTGTGCTGCTCGACGCCGATGCGGCCCCTCGAGGAGTCGAGACCGCGCTGCAGGAGTTCGAGGGCCTCGCGGCCCCGCCGATCGTGCTCGTGGCCGCCTGGCGCGAGGCCTCGGAGGAACTTTCGAAACGGCTCTCCGAAGGTTCGATTTACCGGCTGCTGGTCAAGCCGGCCGAGGTCGGAATCACGCGGCTTCTGTTGGAGGCGGCCGTCACGCGGTACCTGGATCTTCGGGAGGACGCGGGGTGGCGGGGGACGCTGCTCGGGAGCCCGACGAGCGAGGCGCGCTCTGGCGATCGGGGCCCGACCCCGGGGCACCCAAGGGGGCGAGAACCCAGTGGACGCAAGCCGAGCGAGGCGCGCATGGCGAGCCCGCGCAGGGGCGGCAGGCGGACCCACGAGCGGGCCTCGTTTGATCGATATCCGATCGAGCTGCGAACGGAGGACCCGCTGCGCGCGAGACACCGGCACCGTCACCCGGCGCGCGTGGCGCGATGGCCGGCCTGGATCGCGGGCGCGGTGGTTTTCGGGGCACTGGTCCTCGCGGCGCATCTGAGCGGCGGGCTCGGCGAGCTGAGCTCGAACGTCGAGAGCATCCTGGAGCGGGTGACGCACGGGGTCTCCGGAGGCGGAGCCGAAGGCGGCGCCGCGGAAGCGCCGGCTCTCGCACACGACTCTGCGGGGTCGGCGCCGCTTTCGGTAGGTGCCGAGCAGGCGCCGTCCGCGGCGGAGGTATCCGCGCAGGCGCGGCCCGCTTCGCAGGTTTCCGCGGAGGCATCGTCCGCGGCGCCCGCGTCGGCCGCATCGTCCGCGTCGGCCGCATCGTCCGCGGCGCCTGTTTCCGCGGAAACGTTGCGGGACCGCGTTTCCGCGGAAACGGCTCGCCGGCCGGCTTCGCGGGTGCCGGTGGACACGTCGCCCGCGCCCCGCGTTTCCGCGGAAGCGCCTCGGGCTGCGCGTTCCTCCGCTGGTGCGGCCCCGGCAGGCTCCGGCGCCTCCGCAGGTGCGGCCGCCGCAGCGTCCGCGGCCTCCGCAGTCCCCGCTCCCTCCGCAGCGCCCGCAGCGCCCGCAGCCGCCGCAGGCTCCGCAGCGTCCGGCGCCCCCCCAGGCTCCGCAGCCCCCGCGGGCCCCGGTCCGAGCGACTCCGACTTCGCGAATGCTCTCACGCTCGCCCGCGCGCGCCTCGCGACCGGCCGGCTGCGCGAACCGGTGGGTGACAACGCGGAAACTTACTACCGGACGGCGGAGGCCTTGAGGCCGGACGACCCCGCCGTGCTTGCGCTGCGCCTGGATCTCGCGACCGCCCTCGCGGGCGCCGCCCGTGCCGCGCTCGACGCGGCCGACATCGACCGGGCCTCGAGTCTGGCCGACGAGGCCTTCCGGCTCGGCGCGGACCCGAAGGCGCTGGCCGGGGTCGAGCACGACCTTCGGACCGCCGAGCGGCAGCGCGCATATGGCGCCCGGTCGGGGCTGCTCGCCGACGCGCGCGCGCGCCTGGCGGCAGGGCGCGTGGTCGCGCCGGCCGAAGACAGTGCGCTTCATTACCTGGCCGCGCTCCAGCAGCAGGACCCGGATTTCCCGGGCCTTCGGTCGGCCTGGGAGGCCGCCCGGGCGGCCGTGGCGAAACGCGTCGAAGCCGCGGACGAAGGCCATGACTGGGCGACGGCCGAATCCTGGACGCGCGCGCTCGAGGGCTCCGATCCGGACCCGAAGGCGGCCCATGCGCTCAGTCGCGAGACCTTGCGGGCAAGGTACCTGGCCGTGCCGGCCTCGCCGGCCGAGCTCCGGCTCGTCGAGTCGGCGCCGCCCGTGTACCCGGCCGCCGCTGAGAAGCGGGGGATCCAGGGTTGGGTGGAAGTGCAGTTCGTCGTGGGGGTGGACGGGCGGCCACGGGGCGCGAAGGTCGTCGGCGCGGCGCCTCAGGGTGTCTTTGAACAGGCGGCCCTGGCGGCGGTCGGCCGGCAGCGGTACGCGCCCTTCGTTCGGGACGGCGTCGCCTATGAGCGACTCACGAACTTGCGGGTACAGTTTAATTTGAAGTAGCGCCGGCCCGGCGCCGCAGGCGTCCTTCCGGAAACGCCGGGGCCGGCGCGTGTTGCGAGGACGCAACGATCCAGCGCCGCTGCGGCGGCCCGAGTCGCTTCCCGCGCAAAGCACCGGCGAACCCGCGAGCTTCGGCACTTAACTATCTAATTCATATAGCTATTCCTCTTTGCTCTTGGCGCGGCGCCCGGGGCCGGGTATCCTGCTGCGCACAGTTTCCGGCCCACCCACAGTTGGTCTTGGGGGCGCGCTGTCAGGTCGAATCCCTGTTGGAAGCCATGGGTAGTCCCGTCTGTCGGCGGCGGTTTCCTGGGAGTTGATTTGGCAGTGTCGCCCTCTCTTACCTTGCCTGTCTTACTAGTCCGCCCATGCGTGTTCCGCTCCTCGATCTGAAGCTCCAATACGCGCCGCTCAGGGGCGAGATCGAACAGGCGATCCGCGAGGTCTGCGACGCACAGCAGTTCGTGCTCGGTCCACGCGTCGCGACGCTCGAGGAGCGCATCGCGACTTACTCGGGCACGCGCTTCGGCCTCGGCGTCTCGTCGGGCACGGACGCGTTGCTGCTCGCGCTCATGGCGCTCGGCGTCGGCGCGGGTGACGCGGTCGTCACGAGCACGTTTACTTTCTTCGCGACGGCGGGCGTCGTCTCGCGGCTCGGGGCGCGGCCGATCTTCTGCGACATCGATCCGCGCACGTTCAACCTCGATCCGGATGCGCTGGCGCGGCTCGTCGAGGAAGAGTGCGAGCGCGACGAGGACGGGCTCGTGCATCGCGCGTCGGGCACGCGCGTCAAGGCGCTGATCCCGGTGCACCTCTACGGGCAGATGGCGGAGATGGATCGGCTCATGCCGATCGCGCAGCGCGCGGGGATCGCCGTCGTCGAGGATGCGGCGCAGGCCATCGGCGCGGCGCTGCCGGACGGACGGCGGGCGGGCAACGTCGGCACGATCGGCTGCTTCTCGTTTTTCCCGACCAAGAATCTCGGCGCCTTCGGCGACGGCGGGCTTTGCGTGACGAACGATGAGGCGCTCGAGGCCTCGATGCGCATCCTGCGCGTGCACGGCGGCAGTCCGAAGTATTACCACGCGGTCATCGGCGGCAACTTCAGGCTCGACGAGCTGCAGGCCGCGGTGCTGCTCGTGAAGCTGCGGCACCTCGACGAGTGGAGCGAGGCGCGCGGGCGCAATGCCGCGCACTACGATGAGCTGTTCGCGGCCGCGGGGCTCGAGGGGGCCGTCACTACGCCTGCGGCGTTGCCGGGCTACCGGCACGTGTTCAATCAATACGTGATCCGCGCGGCGCGGCGCGACGAGCTGCGGGCGTATCTGCAGAAGGAAGGCATCGGCACCGAGATCTACTACCCGGTGCCGCTGCACGCGCAGCAGTGCTTTGCGGGGCTCGGGTATGCGCGCGAAGATTTTCCCGAGGCGGCGCGCGCGGCGGCCGAGACGCTGGCGTTGCCGATTTACGCCGAGCTCACGGCGGAGCAGCGGGAGTACGTGGTCGATCGCGTCGCGCGGTTCTACTGAGTGAAAAGCGAAAAAAGGGGTCAGAGCCCTTTTTTCGCAGAGCGCGTAGGATACCCGCCGCCGGTGGTGAAAAAAGGGCTCTGACCCCTCTTTTCGTCCTTACTGTGACACCCATTATTCTCGCGCCCCACGCTTTGTGGCAGCATCGGCAACCGTGAGCACACCCATGCGCAAGTTGCTGATCGTCGAGGACGATCCAGGGATTCAAAGCCAGCTCAAGTGGTGCTTTGAGGACTACGAGGTCATCCCGGCCGAGAACCGCGCCGCCGCCATCGCCGAGCTGCGCCGCCACGAGCCGGCCGTCGTGCTGCAGGACCTCGGTCTGCCGCCGGACGACAACGGCGTCGAGGAAGGCTTCGCGACGCTCAAGGAGATCCTGCAGCTCGCGCCGTTCACGAAGGTCGTCGTCGTCACGGGCCACGGGGATCAGAGCAACGCCGTCAAGGCCGTCGGGCTCGGGGCCTACGACTTCTACCAGAAGCCCGTCGACGTCGACACGCTGCAGCTCATCGTCCAGCGCGCCTATCACATACACGAGCTCGAGGCCGAGAACCGGCGGCTGAGCCAGCAGGGCAGCGCGGCCGCGACGCTGAACGGCATCATCGCCGGCAGCGACGCGATGATGAAGGTCTGCCGCATGATCGAGAAGGTGGCGCCGACGAGCGTCACGACGCTGCTGCTCGGGGAGAGCGGCACGGGCAAGGAGGTGCTCGCGCGCGCGATCCACACGCTCAGCACGCGCGCCGACAAGCCCTTCGTCGCGATCAACTGCGCGGCCATCCCGGATACGCTGCTCGAGTCGGAGCTCTTCGGGTTCGAGAAGGGCGCGTTCACGGGCGCGGTCCGGACGACACCGGGCAAGATCGAGGTCGCGGACGGCGGCACGCTGTTCCTGGACGAGATCGGCGACATGCCGTTGTCGCTGCAGGCGAAGCTGCTGCGGTTCCTGCAGGAGCGCGTCGTCGAGCGCGTCGGCGGGCGCAGCGAGATTCCCGTGGACGTGCGCGTGGTCTGCGCGACGAACAAGAACCTCACGGAGGAGATGGCCGCGGGCCGCTTCCGCGAGGACCTCTACTACAGGATCAGCGAGATCACGATCGAGATCCCGCCCGTGCGCGAGCGCCAGGGGGGGCGCATCGTGCTCGCGCGGCACCTGCTCGCGAAGTTCGCGAAGCAGCAGGGCAAGAACATCAAAGGCTTCGCCGACGACGCCCACGACGCCATCGACACCTACGCGTGGCCCGGCAACGTGCGCGAGATGGAAAACCGCATCAAAGCTTCGGTGATCATGGCCGAGGGCAAGCTCGTGACGGCCGAGGATCTGGGGCTCCGGCCGGGCGGCGAGGCGCCCTCGCTGAACCTCCGGCTCGTGCGCCAGGAAGCCGAGACGCGGGCCATCCGGGATGCGCTCGCGCGCACGGCCGGCAACATCTCGCGCGCGGCGGAGTTGCTCGGGATCACGCGCCCGACGCTTTACGACCTAATGCAGAAGTACTCGCTGCAGTAGAAAAAAGGGCTCTGACCCCTTTTTCGCTGCCGCCCTATTCGCCGGCCCCGGCCGGCCTCACGCTGCTGCCGCCGCTCGTGTTCACGACCGTGATCTCCGCGATCGGCGCGACGTTCGCCTCGATCATGTGGCCGCCCTTCGTGCTGCCGTCGGAGAACGCGACGACGGCGTGGATGTGCACGTAGGGTTGGCCGTTCCGCATCGAGATGTTGCCGACGGCCGAGACGAGCTCGGCTTTACGGTCGACGGGAATCTTCCTGAACGCCCCGTTGGCCGGATCGCCCCAGCCCAGCATCCCGGTCGAGAGGCCGCCGAGCCCTGAGATGTAGGCCGAGGTGATGTGGTAGCGCTGCGCGAGCTCCGTCAGACCGGAGAGGATCTCGTCGCCCGGACCGAAGCGCACCATGAAGATGTGCCCGCCGGGGCCAGCCTGCTCGACCTTCATGCTCGGGGCGTGCCCGGGCTCAACCGGCGTCGGCCGGATGTAGCCCTCCGGCAGCGGCGCCTGCGCCGATGCTTGCGGCGACGACTGCGCGGGCGGCTGCTGCGCGCCCGCCTGCGCCGCCGACTGCTGCGCGGCCAGAGGGCCGGCCGCGGTCAGCACGAGCACGAACACGAAGGTGGCGGCGGCGAGGCGGCTAGGAAGGCGAACGGTTTCGGGTCGGAAGGACTGCATGGTCGCGCTCCTCGTGGTTGGCAGAGGACTTCTTGTTTGAAGTCAGTCTACGCCGAGACGCGAAGCGCCGCAGCCGCCGCATCGCGCCGCGCCGTGGCACACTCTCACGCGATGAACGTGCTCTGGCAGTCCCCCGAGCGGGCAATCGCCGCGCTCGTGCTGGCCCACGGCGCCGGCGCCGGCATGCGGCACCGCAACATGCAGGCCCTGGCGGAGGCCTTCGCACGCGAAGGCATCGCGACGCTCCGTTTCGACTTTCCGTTCATCGAAGCCGGCCGCAAGCGGGCGGATGCGCCGGCCGTCGCCATGGCCCGGATCGCCGAGGCCTACGGCGAGGCGGCCGCGCGCACGGCGCTGCCTTTGTGGCTCGGCGGCCACTCCTTCGGCGGCCGCATGGCCTCGCACGCCGTACTCGACCCCGGGCTCGCACTCACGCCGGCCGGCCTGATCTTTTGCGCGTTTCCGCTGCATCCGGCGCGTAAGCCTTCGATAGATCGGGCGCGGCACTTGGCCTCGATTCAGGCGCCCATGCTGTTTCTGTCCGGTACGCGGGATGCGTTGGCCGAGCGTGCACTGCTCGAAGGCGTCGTGGCAGGTCTCGAAGCGGCCGAGCTGCATTGGCTCGAGACGGCCGACCATGGCTACCGCGTGCTCAAGCGGTCGCGCGGGACGGGCGAGGACGTGTTTGCGGAGATGGCGCGGATCGCGCGGGGGTTCATGGAAAAAAGGGGTCGGAGCCCTTTTTCGAGCGAGGTTTCCTCGGCCTAAGGTGCCACGGCCGAAAAAGGGCTCTGACCCCTTTTTTCCTGCGCGACGAGCTGCAGGAGTTTGTTCACCTCGACGGGCTTGGTCAGGTGCCGGTCGAAGCCGGCGTCGGCCGCGCGGCGTTCGTCCCGCTCCGTGCCGTAGCCGGTCAGGGCGATGAGCCTGATCGCGCCGCCGACCTTCGCCCGAATGCGGCGCGCGAGCTCGTAGCCGTCCATGCCCGGCAGGCCGATATCGAGCACGGCCACGCCGGGATGCTCGCGACGCAGCAGCTCGAGCGCCGCCTGGCCGTCCGCGCATTCGAGCACGCGGTGGCCTTCGAGCTCGAGCGCGATGCGCAGGCTCTCGCGGGCGTCCGCGTTGTCCTCGACGAGGAGCACGGTCTCCGGGCGGCGGTCCCGGACCTCGGCGCCGCTCGGCCGATCGGCTATGGGCGGCGCGACCGCCGGCAGCCGGACCGTGAACGTCGCCCCCTTGCCCACGCCTGCGCTCGCGGCCACCACGTCTCCGCCGTGCAGTTGCGCGAGGCGCTGGACGAGCGTGAGCCCGATGCCGAGGCCGCCCCCCGCGCGGTCGCTCGTCGTCTCGCCCTGAAAGAACAGCTCGAAGACGTGCGGCAGATCCTCGGCCGCGATGCCGCCGCCGTCGTCGCTGACCTCGAGCACGGCGTGCGCGCCTTCGCGGGCGGTCCGCACCGTGATCCGGCCGCCGTCGTCGGTATGGCGCGCCGCATTGGCGATCAGGTTCGTGACGATCTGCTCGGTGCGCGTGCGGTCCGCCTCGATCCAGACCTCCGGCGCATCGACTTCGACGACGCGCTTCGCGAGGCGCCCCGCGGTCCGCAGCGTCGCGACGACGTGCCGCGCGGTCGCGCCGAGCTCGACGGGCTCGCGCTCGAGGACGATCTTGTCCGTCATGGCGCGTCCGACGTCGAGCAGATCGTCGATGAGGCGCTTGAGGTGCTCGCTCTGGCGCGCGACGACGCCGCCCGCGAACTCGATCTGCGCGGCCGTGCTGCGGTCGCTGCGCACGATCGTCGCGGCGTTCGATATTGCGGCGAGGGGATTGCGCAGCTCGTGGCCGAGCATCGCGAGAAACTCGTCCTTGGCGCGGTTGGCCGCCTCGGCCGCAGCGCGGGCCTCGCGCTCGACCTGCAGCGAATGGTCGCGCTCGCGCATGGTGCTCTGCAGCAGCTCGCTGGCACGTTCGAGCGCGCGGAGCGCGCTGTCCACCTCGTAGACGTGCGAGGCGGGAAGGCCGGCGACGCGGCCCCCCGTCGCGATGCGCGAGGTCTGCGTCTCGAGCGACTCGAACGCGGCCGCGACCGCGCGCGCCTTGGCGCTCGCATAGACCATGCCGGCCGCGACGGCCGCGATCCAGAGGAAGCCGAACACGACCAGGTGCGCCCAAAAGGCGTTGTCTACGGGCGCCGAAGGCGTGCCGAGACCGACGCCCCAGCCGTGCCGGGTGAACGTCCAGGCCGTGTAGACGTTGGTGCCGTTGAGGTTCGTATAGCGGCCGAGCCCTTCGCGCTTGATCTTCATGTCCGCGATGAACGCGGCCGTCGGGTCGCCGCCGCGGCGCGCGTCGCCCTCGGAGCTTCGGGCGATGAACTTGAAGTTGCGATCGACGAGGGCCGCGACGCCGCCCGGCGGCAGGCCCTGCTCGCGCAGCAGTCGGTCGTACCAGGCCGGATCGATGTTGGCGATGAGCACGTCCTGGACCTTGCCGTCGCGGACGACGGGCACGCCGACCGAGACGAGCTTCGAGCCGGGTTTCGGGCCTTCGAAGATGTCGGAGACGACGGGCTTGGCCTCTTCGAAGACGGGGCGCCAGAGCGGCAGGTGTTCGCTGCCGAGCATCGGTTCGCCGGGAGGCGTGTCGGCGCGGAACACGGCGGTGCCGTCGGGCGCGAACGCGAGCAGGTCCGCCCAATCGGAATTGGCGGCGAGGGCTTGCCTCGCCTGGCCGAAGAAGGCCCGGTCGCTGATGTCCGTCGAAGCCCAGAGCCGGGCGAGGATCGAGAGCCGCTCCACGGTGCTGTCGAGCGCGTTGTCCACGGCGGCGGCGAGCAGGCGCACCGATTCGATCTGGGCGCGTTCGCGCTCGTGCTCCTGCGCCTGCCAATGCAAGTAGAGCAGCGCGGCCGCGAGCAGGCCGATCGGGACCATGCTGATGAGCTGCACCTGGAACAGGTGCCAGCGAATTCCGCCGGGGCGGTTGGGCTTGCGTTTGCGGGGCGTGGGTCCCTTCACGCGCTTAGTTTAGGGCAAAAGAAGGCAAAAGAAGGGGTCAGAGCCCTTTTTCGCCCTCCGAGCGCCGGGGGCGGGCCGCCGCGTCGCGATCCGGGCGAAAAAGGGCTCTGACCCCTTTTTTCACTTCTCCTGCCGCACCACCTGCGTCTGCCGCGCCGGGGTCTGCACCTGCGCGATGGGCCGCCCCGGCTTCGTGCGGAACGTGAGGCTCTCGGCCACGGAGTCGGCGATCTGCTCCTTGGTGATGACCCCTACGGGGCTGTCGGCGCGCGGCACGAGCCTATCGCCGCGCACGACGAGCACGGCGCTCGCGCCGCGCCGCGACATGCGCTTGATGACGTTGAACATGACGTTCGTCTCGCGTGCGAGGATGTACTCGCCGTGCGCGAGCTGCCCCAGCGTATAGACGGTGCCGGGCTCGAGCGTCTGCATGCGCACGGCCGTATCCACGGAAACGATGCCCGCGATGCGGTTGCCCTCGGTGACGACGACGTGGCGGATGTTCTCGAGGCCGTACTCCTTGGCGAAATCGGAGAACGTCATCGAGGCGGGCAGCGTCAGGATGTCGCGGTTCATGACGTTGCCGCACACGCGCACGATGAACATGTGCGCGTGCAGCGACTGCGGGATGTAGTGTCCGCGGCGCGTGAGCTTGGTCGTGTAGATGTTTTCCGGCGAGAGCACGCGCCGGATGCCGAGACTGATCGCCACGGCGAGAATCATCGGCATGACGATGGCATAGTCGCGCGTCATCTCGAAGATCATGATCGTCGCCGTCATCGCGGCGCCCGTCGCGCTGCCGACGAGGGCGGCCATACCGACCATGGCGAAGCCCGGGATCGAGATGCCGGGCATGGCCGGGAACGCGAAGTGGATGAAGCCGCCGACGGCCCCGCCGAGCGTCGCGCCGAGGAACAGCGCCGGCGAGAAGATGCCGCCCGAGCCGCCGGAGCCGAGCGTCAGCGAGGTGGCCATGAGCTTCGCGACGAAGAGCAGCGCGAGCAGCCAGATCGTGACCATCTTGCCGTCGAGGATGGCCTGGATGGTGCCGTAGCCGACGCCCTCGACGTAGTAATGGCCGAAGTACCGGAACATGAGCCAGATGAGCAGGCCCAGGAAGGCCATGCCGACCGTGTGCCGCAGATACTGGTTCTCGATGTGGTCCTCGAAGAAATCCTCGGCCCAGTAGATCGCGCGGATATAGAGCGTTGCGGCGAGGCCGATGATGACGCCGAGCAGGCCGTAGACGACGAGCGGGCCGGCACCGACGGCGTCGAAGGCCGGCAGCGTGCTCGGCAGCGCGAACGCGGGCTGGAAGCCGAAGTACTCGCGGCCGATGAAGGTCGCCGTGCCCGTGGCGATCGCGACGGGCATGAACGTGCGCACGCTGACCTCGGGCATCATGAGCTCGACGGCGAACAGCACGGCGCCGAGCGGCGTGTTGAACGTCGCGGCGATGCCGCCGCCCGCGCCGGCCGCGACGAGCGTGATGCGCTGCCACGGCGCGATGCGCAGCCAGCCGCCGAAAGTCGAGGCGAGCGCCGAGCCGATCTGCACGATGGGCCCCTCGCGGCCGACCGAGCCGCCCGTGCCGATCGAGAGTGCCGAGGCCAGGGACTTGATGATCACGACGATGGGCCGGATGGCGCCGCCCTTGTAATAGACGGCGTCCATGACCTCGGGCACGCCGTGCCCGCGCGCCTCGGGCGCGAAGTTCTTGACGAGCCACGTCACGACGAGTCCGCCGATGACGGGCACGAGGATGATTAAAGCGCCCCAGGGGCTCGGCGGCGTGAAGTCGTTGGCGTCGTAATGCGACTGCAGCGTGCCGAGGAAGGCGAGGTTGTGGATCGTGCCGATCAGCGCGCGGAAGGCGATGGCGCCGTAGCCGGTGCCGATGCCGACGAGCAGGGCCAGCAGTGACAAGAAGACGAGATTGATCTCGCGCGGCTCTTCCTGCTCCTGAGGAGCGGCCGGCGCGGCGGCGGCTGCGGTGGCGGTAGTTTTATCCAAGGTCTTCGACGCTCCCGACGAGCCCCCGAAAGGCAGGCGCACGGAACGTTCGCCTCGGCCTTGCCGCTGCACAGGGCGCGCGCTCGCGCATCGGTCGCGTGCGAGCCGGCCGGCAAGCTGCCCGTGCGGCGAGCCAAGGACCTTGCTTGCCGCGACGTATGCCTTCCGGCCGAACTTCGATGGAACCGTGAGCGCTCCGAACCGTACGGAGCCCTCTGGCGGGGCAGGGGACAAAGGAGCGATTTTAGACTACCGTCGCCGCGAAGCCAAGGAACCGCTATAAATAGGACGCTCGTACGTCACGTCCTTTCATCTCTCACCGGATCTCCAAGGAGCCCCCTCGTGCATCAAGTCGCCGTCATCGTCGGAAGCATTCGCAAGGACTCGAACAATGGCAAGCTCGCGAAGGCGCTCGGCAAGCTCGCGCAAGGGAAGCTCGATTTCAAGATGATCCGCATCGACGATCTGCCCCTTCTGAATCAGGACGACGCGGACAAGCCGCCGCCCCAGGTGCTGCGCTTCAAGGAGGAGGTCGAGCGCTGCGCTGCCGTGCTGTTCGTCACGCCCGAGCACAACCGTTCCGTGCCGGCGGCCCTCAAGAACGCGTTCGATTGGGGGACGCGCCCCATCGGCCGCGACTCCTGGAAGGGCAAGCCCGCGGCCATCATCGGCACCTCGGGCGGCGCGATCAGCACCGCCCTCGCACAGCAGAACATGCGCACCATGGCCTCGGGGCACGTGGCAGCGCTGCTCGGCGCGCCCGAGGCATTTATTCAGTACAAGGAAGGTCTCTTCGACGCCGACGGTACCGTAACGAACGACAAGACGCGCGAGTTCCTGCAGCTGTTCGTGGACAACTTCGCGAGGCTCGTCGAGGCGTTCGCCTTTTTCGGCTTTGCCTAGTCGGACGCCTTGCAGGCCGACTGGAGCCACTTGCCGGTGAACGTCACGTCCATGACCATCGTCCGGCCCTCGCGGGTCCGCGTCGAATGGATCGTGCCTTTCACGCTCGTCGGCGCCGTCGCTTCGACGTGAAGCGCGGCGGACTGAGCGTTCTCGCCCGTGCACTCGACCTTCGAATCGAGCACGCGCTTGGTGTTGGTATTCAGCGTGCGCTTGCAGCTTTGCGCGTCGCCTTCATCGCCGCCGAGCAGGAAGCCCGTCTGCTGCATCCTGTCCTTCGTCATGCACGTCTTCGTCGTCGCGGTGCGCGTAGTCATGAGGGCCTTCAACATGGCCTCCATCCGCGCCTTTTGCTCGGCCGTCATTTGGCTCGAGTCGAAACTCGGCGCCTGGCCGCTCATCTTGATCGTCGACGTCATTTGCCACTCGCCCAGTTTGATACCGAGCGCGGGCGGCTGGGCCTGCGCGAGGGTGGACAGGGAGAGCGCTACGGCCGCGCCGGCGCCGGCGACGGCCGATACGGAGATCGATTTCATGGGAGGGACGCTCCGATAGGTTGTTATTGATTCAGGAACGCCCGCTGAGGGCCGGGCGCAGCGATCATAGCCCGGCCGCGCCGGACAGTCATGCCCCGCCCGGCGGGTATTCAGGCCCGACGCCGTCAGCCGCCCTACTTATCCGATTTCGTCCGGCCTTCCTCCTTGCGCTGCTTGTTGACCGTGCGCGCGGCGATCTCCTCGGCCCGATCGTTCGAGGTGCCGCGCTTCTTTTCGCTTTCCTTGACGTGCTCGTATTGGCGTTCGTCCTTCTTGGACCAGCTCTTAGGCATAAGGCCTCCTCATTCGACGGCTCACAAGCATCACCAGCAAATGCCGTGCCAGTCGCGGTCCGGCGGCGCGCATGCCCGGCCGACCTCGCTTGCCGCTGCCGAAAGAAACGGCTAGCGTGGCCGGCATGGAGCCCGAGCCCGAGCCCGAGCGCGACCGTAGCCCCGCTTCGCTGTCCGCGTCCGACCGCGAGGTCCGACGCGAAGCCGACTACACCCCGCCTCCGGGCGCCGTCACCGCCCACGAAATCGAGCTCCGCGGCCGCCGCAGCGGCTACCGCGCGCATGCCGAGTGGCTCGTTCTGCGCAAGGACGACACGCCGCAGGCCGAGCTTTTCCACGTCGCCTACCTGGCGGACGACCGCGCGCCCGAAGAGCGGCCGCTGACCTTCGTCTTCAACGGCGGTCCCGGCGCCTCGTCCGCCTACCTGCACGTCGGCGCGCTCGGGCCGCGGCGCGTCGCGTTCGGCGAGCGCGGCGCCGTCCCGCCGCCGCCGGTCCGGCTGCTCGACAACGCGGAGACGTGGCTCGAGTTCACCGACCTCGTCTTCGTCGATCCGGTCGGCACCGGCTTCTCGCGCATCATCGACGCGAGCAAGCTCGCCCGAGGCGCCCAAGGCGGCCCCGACACCCCAAGCGCCGGCCCGGGCCCCGGCCTTGGCCCCGGCGCGGGCACCGCGGCCGCAGCCGGCACGGCCGCAGCCGGCCCCTCCGCCGGCACCGCAGATCCCGGCAAGGCCTTCTTCGGGCTGAACCGCGACATCGACTCCCTCGGCGAGTTCATCCAGCGCTTCCTCTCCCGCCATCACCGCTGGGCCTCGCCCGTGTTCATCGCGGGTGAAAGCTACGGCGGCTTCCGCGTCGGCAAGCTGGCGCGCCGCCTGCAGGAGGGCTTCGGCGTCGGCTTGAACGGCGCAATCCTGATCTCGCCCTGTCTCGAATGGGCGCAGCTCATTCCGAGCGACTACGAGCTGCTGCATTTCGTCGAAGTATTTCCCTCGATGGTTGCGACGGCGCACTTTCACGGCCGCTGCCGCGCGCTCGCCGCGGACCTGCCGCTGCCGGAGGTTCTGGCTGCGGCCGAGCGGTTCGCCGCCGACGAGCTCAGCGCGCTGCTGCTCGCGGGCGATCGGCTCGGCGCCGAGCGCCGGGCCGGGCTCGTGACGCGCACGGCGGCCATGCTCGGTCTGCCCGAGGCCGTGGTCGCGCGCGCCGGCGGGCGCGTGCGGCTCGAGCAGTTCGCGCGCGAGCTGCTGCGCGAGACAGGCCGCGTCTGCGGGCTCTACGACGGCACGGCGACCGGCTTCGATCCTTTCCCCGGCCGCGATACGGGGCAGGGGCCGGATCCGACGCTGTTCGCGATCGAGCGCGTGTTCGCCTCGGGCATCAACGCGCACCTGCGTTCGGCGCTCCGCGTCGAGACAGAGCGCGACTATCGCCTGCTGAGTCTCGACGTCAACAAGGCCTGGACCCTCGATACGGAGCAGCCCGTCTTCGAGCGCCACGTCGGCGCGACGGACGACCTGCGCTACGCGATGGCGCTGAACCCGCACATGAAGGTGTTGATCAGCCACGGCCTCTACGACCTCGTGACGCCTTACTTCGCCTCGGAACGCATCGTCGGCCACCTGCAGCTCGCGCCGCCGCTGCGCGCGAATCTCACGACACGCCACTTTCCGGGCGGCCACATGTTTTACACGTGGGAGCGCTCGCGCGTCGATTTCCGCGATCACGTCGAAGACTTCATGACAATCCCCGCGAGCACCTGAGTAGTGCTACGATTCGGCGCGGAAGACGAATCCCGCGCCTTAGCGGCGGGCAAGGAGTCTGTCACCGTCATGTTCGCCCCTCGAATGTGGGATGAGGGATGCCGAAGCCGGGCGGCCGCAGCAAACGCATCATCGCTCGGAGGGACGCTTCGGCGTCTCCGGCGCGAACTCCCGCGCGCAAGCAGGTTTGCCATGAGAAACTTCGTCCGTTCCAAGGCGCTGCCTTTCCTTGTCCTGCTCTTCACGCTGCTGCTGGCCGCGGCAGGCGCGAATGCACAGCAGAAGGCCTCGAAGTCCTCCGCAGGCGGCGGCAAGCCGGCCGCCGCGGCGCCCGCGGGCGGCGGCGCCAAGGCCGGCGGCTCCGCGCAGGCGCAGGCGCCGGCAACGGGCTCGGCCGGCGCGGCCCAGGACGCCGGCATCGCACCCCCGGCCGGCACCGCGCCCGCTTCGCAACAGGATCTACCGGTCACGGTCGATCAGCTCAAGATGCTGCGCGAGGACCTGCGCGCGGGCGAGCAGCGCCTCGCGCCGCTCATCAAGGCCGTCGATACCTCCGCCGCGGACGCCTGGCTCGCCGCGAGCCCGGTCGAGAACCTGACGCAGCGGGCGGCCGCGCAGGGCCTTTCGGACGCCGAGCGCGCGCTTTGGCAGTCGGCGCTGCAGCAGGAGCAGGCCGCGGCCGAGCTCGTGCGCGGCGCGTTGAGCCGCGCGCAGCTCGCGATCGGCGGCAAGGAGCGCCTCGACGACGCGCTTCACCAGGTGGACATGATGCTCGCCTCGATGACCCCGGGCCGCGGCAAACAGAAGGCCGACGATCAGGACGCCACGGTCAGCCAGCTCGAGCAGGAAATCGATTCCCTGAACAGCCGGCGCGCGCAGATCGCGCTCGAGCTGAACCAGCGCCGGCAGACCCTCGCCCAGCTCGAGGACCAGGTCCGCGGTCAGGCGGAGACGCTCGATCAGCTGCGCCGCGACCGCGGCCAGCAGAACGGCAAGGCCGCGCAGCAGCCGCAGGACCCGGCGCTGGCCGAGGCACAGCGCGCGGCGCGCGACGCGCTCGACCGGCGCACCGAGGCGCGCCTCATCGTGGCCCAGCTCGACACGCAGACGATGCCGGCGCGTATCGAGCGCCTGCGCCTCGAGATCCGCGAGCACGAGATCGAAGGCCGCTGGCTCGGCACACAGATCGCGGAGAAGCAGGCGGAGCTCGGCCTGAAATCCACCGAAGAGCTGACCGCGCTCGGCACGTCCGTGCAACAGTGGGTGGACAGCCTCTCGCCCGCGGACCGCACGCGCTTCGCGCAGGCGATCAAGAACATCAACGGCCAGATCGACGACATCGGCCGGACGCAGAGCCGCATCCGCGCGCTGCAGCTCGAGCGCGAGGAGGATCAGCGCACCGAGACCGATCTCACGCAGACGCTCGCCGACGTCAACGAGCGGCTGCAGGTCGGCGGCCTGAATCAGACGGTCGGCGGCCTGTTTCTCGAGGAGCAGCGCCGCCTGCGCACGCTCGCCGACAAGCGTTACCTGCTGCGCGAGATCGACCGCGAGACGGCGCAGGCGCGGCTGCTGAACATTACGCTGCGCGAGCAGCGGCGCGCGACGCGCAATCCCGGCGTCGCGAAGGACGATACCTCCCCAGAGGCCGAGTACGCGCGGCTCGAGTCGAGCGTCGTCAGGGAGCGCGAGCACAGCCAGGAATCCCTCGTCGATCAGCTCCATCAGACCGAGACTCACCTGGGCGCGGTCGTCGCGCTCGTGAATCAGCTCGAGCAGATCCTGAGCGAGACGCTGCTCTGGTGGCCGAGCCACAGTCCCGTAGGCCTCGGCTGGGCCGTGCGTTTCCCCGCCGCGCTCATGGCGCTGCTCGACCCGGCGGCCTGGCACCAGATCCGCGCGGCCTTGATCGAGGTCACGCTCGGCAGCCCCTGGGCGATGCTCGGCACGCTCATGGTCGTCGGCCTGCTGTACCGCGCCGGCCGCGGGACGGGGCGGCATCTGCGCAGCCTCGCCGAGAAGACGCAGCATCGCTTCACGGACAACATCGGTCTTACGTTCAAGGCGATCGGCTGGAGTCTGCTGCGCGTGCTGCCCGTGCCGGTGCTGCTCATGACGACCTCGCTTCGGCTGCGGCAGGTGCCCGAGATCGGGCCCGGCGTCGAGACGCTGACGACCGTCATGTTCAACGCCGCCATCTGGTGGATGGCGGGTCATCTCGTCGCGATCTTCATCAGCCGCAACGGCGTCGGCACCGTGCACTTCGAGTGGAACGCGGCCATGGTGCAGCGGCTCAGGCGCAATCTCGCCTGGTATCTGCCGACGCAGTTCGTGCTCATCATCGCTCACGGCATCGCGTTCGGGCATCCGAGCGACCTCGTCTTCGACGTCTTCGGTCGCGCGGCCCTCGTCATTTCGGGCATCGTCACGGGCCTTCTGGCCTGGCGCCTGCTCGCCCCGAGCGCCGATCTCGCGCCCGCGATCTCCGAGCGCAAGCGCCGCGCCGTCCGCTTCGCGGCCGTGATCTATGCCGCGGCGCTCGTCGTGCTCGCGCTCGCGGGCTATCTGTATACCGTAAGCACGCTGTTTCAGCGGACCATCGATACGGCCGTCGTGGTCGTCGCCGTCTGGTTCGGCTACCGGCTCGCGGCCCGCGCGCTGATCCTCGGCGAGATGCGGCTGCGCATCCGGCGCATGCTCGAGCAGCGCGCCAAGGCCGCGGCGGCCGAAGGCAATGCGGCCGCGGGCGAGGGCGCCGTGGACGTCCCCGAGCCGCACCTGAGCCTCGAGGACGTCAATCAGCAGACGCGCGCGCTCGTCAGGGTCGTCGCGGGCGGCGTCATGGTGCTCGCGCTGTTCTGGGTCTGGGCCGACATCCTGCCCGCGCTCGCGTGGCTCGACGGCGTCACGCTGTGGTCGCGGACGATCATGGTCGGCGGCACCGAGACCGTGAGCCGCGTGAGCCTGCAGAGCTTCCTGCTCGCCGTTTTCCTCATGGGGCTTTTCGGCATCGCGGCGCGCAACCTGCCGGGCCTCGTCGAGATCGTGCTGACCCGCACCACGAACATGGACGGCGCGAGCCGCTACACGGCCGCGACGCTGCTGCGCTACGTGATCCTCGTCGCGGCGGTCATCAGCGTGTTTTCGCTGCTCGGCCTGCGCTGGAGCGAGCTGCAGTGGATGGTCGCGGCCCTGACCTTAGGCCTCGGCTTCGGCCTTCAGGAGGTCGTGGCCAACTTCGTCTCGGGCCTCATCATCCTGTTCGAGCGGCCCGCGCGCGTCGGCGATACGATCACGATCGGCGAGTACAGCGGCACCGTATCGCGCATCCGCACGCGTGCGACGACGATCATCGACTGGGATAACCGCGAGGTCGTCGTGCCGAACAAGATGTTCATCACGGACCGGCTCATCAACTGGACGCTTTCCGATACAGTGACGCGCGCGATCCTGACCGTCGGCGTCAGCTACTCGGCCGACGTCGACCTCGTCATCGAGACGCTGACGGATATCGCCGAGGCCCATCCGCTCGTCATGAAGGACCCGCCGCCGAAGGTGCTGTTCATGAAGTTCGGCGACAGCACGCTCGACTTCGAGCTGCGCGTCTACGTCAACCAGCTGCGCGAGCGCTGGCAGTTGATGAGCGACCTGCACCTCGCGATCGTCAAGGCGTTCCGCGAGCGCGGCATCGAGATCGCGTTCCCGCAGGTGGACCTGCACGTGCGCGACGTGCCGGGCGCGATGCCGCTGCCCGGGACGCCGGCCAAGACCGCCGCGGCGGCCTCGCCCGCAGCTCCGCCGGCCGCGTCGGCGGCGCCCGGGGCGACGGGCGTCGCCGGCGCGTCAGCCGTGTCGGGCGCGTCGAGCGTATCGGCCGCGCCGGCGGCGTCGTCGATGACGGTCACGCGCGGCTGAAGCCGACGGCGCCGCCGGCCGGGGCGCGGCCGCCCGCCGAGGCCCGAGAGCCAGCGATCCTTTGACTGAAGAGACGCAACCGAGCGCACCGCCGCCGCCCGTGACCGGCGCGGCTCCCGCCCCGCCGGGGTCGCCGGTGCTCGAAGCGCAGGGGACGGCGCGCTCGGGCGGCCTCGGCTCGGCGCTCGTCGCGGCCGGTATCCTACTCAGCCGGATCGCGGGGCTCGTGCGCGGCCGGGTGCTCGCGAGCTACTTCGGCACGGGGCTGCACGCCGACGTGTTCAGCGCGGCTCTGCGCATGCCGAACGTGCTGCAGAACCTGCTCGGCGAGGGCACGCTGAGCGCCTCGTTCATCCCCGTCTACTCCGAGCTGCTGCACGAAGGCCGGCTCAAGGAGGCCGGGCGGCTCGCGGGCGCGATGTTCGCGCTGCTGCTCGGCGTCGCGGCGGGCATTGCGCTGCTCGGCGTCGCGTTCGCGCCGGTGCTCGTGGACGTGCTCGCGCCCGGGTTCGAAGGCGAGCGCCGCGAGCTCACGATCGCCGTCGTGCGCATCGTGTTTCCCATGGCCGGCGTGCTCGTGCTCTCGGCCTGGGCCCTGGGGATTCTGAACAGCCACCGGCGCTTCTTCCTGCCGTACTTCGCGCCCGTGTTCTGGAACGCAGCCATGATCGCGGCGCTCGTCGGGTTCGGCTCGCGGCTCGACCTCGACGGCCTGCTCATGGCCGTCGCCTGGGGCGCGCTCGCCGGCGGCCTGCTGCAGTTCGGCGTGCAGATTCCGTGGGTACTCAAGCTCGACCGGGAAATCCGCCTCAACGGCGGCCGCGGCTCCGCCGCGTTCCGGGAAGCCGTGCGCAACGCGGGGCCTGCGATCCTCGGGCGCGGCGTCGTGCAGTTCAGCACGTACGCGGACATGATTCTCGCGAGCGTGCTCGCGGTCGGCGCGCTCGCTCGGCTCCAATATGCACAGACGCTCTACATACTGCCGATAAGCCTGTTCGGCATGAGCGTCGCGGCCGCGGCGCTGCCCGAGCTCGCGCGGCAGCGCGGTGCGGCCGAGACGGCGCTGCGCGCGCAGACGGGCGAGGCGGTGCGGCGCGTCGCCTTCTACGTCGTGCCGAGCGCCGTCGCGTTCCTGCTGCTCGGCGAGGTATTCGTCGCGGGCCTCTACGAGTCGGGGCAGTTCGGGCCCGCGGACGTGCGCATCGTCTGGCTCACGCTCGCGGCCTACAGCCTCGGCCTCCCGGCCTCCGCGAGCACGCGCGTCTACCAGTCCGCCTACTTCGCGCTGCGCGACACGAAGACGCCGGCGCGCGTCGCCGCGCTGCGCGTCGCGATCGCGGCCGTCGCGGGCGCAGCGCTCATGCTGCAGTTCGAGCCGGTGACGCTCGGCCGCCTCACGATCCCCGCGGGGCTTTTCGGCGGCACGAGGGTCGCGGGCAGCCCGCTCGGGCCCGTCGGGCTCGCGCTCGGCGCTGCGCTCGCGGCCTGGACCGAGTGGATCCTGCTGCACCGCGGCCTCGCTGCGCGCATCGGCCGCGTCGGGGCGGGGCGGGGCGCGCTCGCAAAGACGGCGGTTGCGGCGCTCGCCGCCGCCGCGGCGGGCTGGGCCGTGCGGGCCGCGACGGCGGCCCTGCACCCGCTGCCGGCGGCGATCCTCGTCGCGGCCGTGTTCGGGGCAGCCTATTTCGCCGCGGCGCAGGCGCTCGGGCTTCGCGAGGCGGGCGCGCTCGCGCGCGCGGGGCTGGCCCGCCTGCGGCGTTGGCACGGGTCTCGCATGTAGCGGCGCAGCGGCAGCGCCCGCATAATCCCCGCAGACGGAAGAGGCCCGCATGATGCAATCTCGCAAGTTCATCGTCTGCGCCGCCGTGCTCGCCGCTGCGCTGCTGCGGCTGCCGGCCCAGGCGCAATTCGTTCAGCTGCCGACCAGCGACTTCACGTGGCACTGGGGCGGCAACGGCATCGGCGCCAGCACCGAAACCACGCGCACCGAGAAGTTTGCGGATTTCATGGTCCGCGGCCTGCAGGCCGGCTTTCAGTGCGAGCTCGACGGCAAGCTGAGCCCGGGCGCGAGCGTCGGGGCCTCACCGCTCGACGTGCGCCAGCTCGAAGCGAATCTCACGACGAGCCTCTACTTCATCGAGGCGGCGGCCGCCACGATGAACAACCTCGAGTACCAGCACCAGCTCGACTGGGCGCGTCTCGACTGCAAGAAGCCCAAACAGACGGCGTCGCAGTCGGCCGAGGCGGCCAAGAAGGAGCAGGAGGCGCTGCAGAAGCTGCACGACAAGGAAGTGCAGAAGCTCATCAAGCGCCGCGAGAAGCGCGAGAGGCGGGAGGCGGAGGAGCCGTCGCAGGACAATTAGCAGACGCGGGCAGATGCCGGCAGACGCCGGCGCGGGGCTGCGGCATCGGCGCGGGGCGGAGGCATCGGCGCGGACACCTCGGCGCGGCGGCTGCGGCATCGGCCGGACACCTCGGCGCGGGGCGGAGGCATCGGCGCGGATACCTCGGCGCGGGGCGGAGGCATCGGCATAAGGGCGGTTTCGGGACCGCCGTGAACCCGTCCCTGGGGGCTCGCTGAGCGCCATCCCTGGCGCTCAGCGTCCCGAAACCGCCCTTATGCCGATGCCTCCGCCGGAGACGTCTGCGGCGAGCGCCGATGCCTCCGCCGGAGACGTCTGCGGCGAGCGCCGATGCCTCCGCCGGAGACGTCTGTGGCGAGCGCCGATGCCTCCGCCGTGAGGTCTGTGGCGATCGCCGGTGCCTCCGCCGTGACGTCTGTGGCCGGCGCCGATGCCTCCGCCGGAGACGTCTGTGGCGAGCGCCGATGCCTCCGCCGTGACGTGTGTGTGGCGAGCGCCGATGCCTCCGCCGTGACGTCTGTGGCCGGCGCCGGTGCCTCCGCCGGTGGCGTTTGCGGTCGGCGCCGAGTCGAGGTTACGGACGGCGTCTGCGCACGAGCGATGTCTTCGCTAGGTTGCAGCATGATTCATGAACGGCCGCGGGCATCGCAGAGGAGGCTCGTGTAGACGGGCGCTTTCGGGGCCGTGCGCGCCAGGACGGCGCGCAACGGAGGCCCCACGGATGGGTTTACGCCGTCCCCGAAAGCGCCCGTCTGCACGAGCCTCCGTCCACCGCAAAGCTCAATCCGTTCATGAGTCATGCGGGCTATCCGCCGCAGGCTCCGCGGCTGTCTGCGCGTCTCTCTGCGCGTCTCTCTGCGCGGCTGTGTCCGCGGCAGTCTGCGCGGCCGTCTTCGCGCGAGTCCCCGCGGCCGTTGCCGCAGTCCTACGCGGCCCCCGGATCGCCTCGGTGCGCGAACACGAGCGTGCGGTACAGCACGAATTTGAACGTGAAGGAAATCCCGACCGCGATCGTCATTGCGAGCAGATAATAGATGTGCAACGTACCGAAAAGCAGCAGGAAGACGAGGTACTCGGCGCCGCGCATCGTCAGCGAGACGACAGCGAAGCGCGGCAGCTCTCGGCCGATGCGGCCCTGGGAGCGAAAGATGAAGCTGCGGCCGAGCACGAAGCCGAGGATGAGCATGACGCCGACGGCGCCCGCCGTCGCGAGCCTTTGCTCGAGCCCCACGATCTCGTGCAGAAACGCCGAGACGGCGAGGCCCGTCGGCAGCAGCACGGCGCCGGAGCCCGCGAAGCGGAGGATCTCGGCGAGCAGCGGGCGCAGGCGCCGATGAGTTTCGGCGTCGCGGTGCGGGAGCTTGGGCGTTCGCATGGTTCCGTTTCCGGGCTGGTCTGAAATGCAGCAGTTCCCGGGTCCTCGAGCCGCTATTTTGCAAGAAGCGCACCAAACCCGGGAGCGCCGAGCCGGCGGGCGCCGGCGTCGCCGCGGCCACTCGGCGGCGGCGACTCGGCCGCGGCGCCTTGCACCCCCGCGGGGCGCAGCGGCGGCGAGCCCCAACTTGTGCGAGCGACCGCGAATATTGCGAGCCGTAACCGGGGCCGCACGGGTTGCGCGGGCGCACGGCGCGGCGTAGTGTGCGGGGCCGTCTCAGCGCATCCCGAAGCGGTTCCGCCATGTCACTCCTCGCCCAGCGGCTCGGCCGCATCAAGCCTTCCCCGACGAACGTGCTGACCGGCAAGGTCGCCGAGCTCAAGGCGCAGGGAAGGGATGTCATCGGTCTCGGCGCCGGCGAGCCGGACTTCGATACGCCGGAGAACATCAAGCGGGCGGCGATCCGCGCGCTCGAGGCCGGCGAGACGAAGTACACGCCGATCCCGGGCACGCTCGCGCTGCGCAAGGCCATCGCAGCCAAGTTCTCGCGCGAGAACGGGCTGACCTACGATGCCGCGACGCAGATCACGGTCGGCTGCGGCGGCAAGGGCGTGCTCTTCAACGCCGTCATGGCGACGCTCGACGCGGGCGACGAGGTCATCGTGCCGGCGCCGTATTGGGTCTCGTACCCCGATATGGCGCTGTTGGCCGAAGGGACGCCCGTGTTCGTGCCCTGCGGCGAGGAAAGCGGTTTTCTCATGCGCCCCGAGCAGCTCGAGGCGGCGATCACGCCGCGCACGAAGTGGCTGATACTGAACTCGCCGAGCAACCCGACGGGCGCGGCGTATACCCGGGCGCAGCTCGCGGCGTTGGCCGAGGTGCTGCTGCGCCATCCGCACGTCTACGTCATGGCCGACGACATGTACGAGCACGTCATCTACGATGGCTTCGAGTTCACGACGATCGCGCAGGTCGAACCCAGGCTCTACGCGCGCACGCTCACCGTCAACGGCGTCTCCAAGGCGTACAGCATGACGGGCTGGCGGCTCGGCTACTGCGGGGGGCCCAAGGAGCTCATCGCAGCGATGAACGTTGTGCAGTCGCAGAGCGTCACGCACACGTCGTCGATCGCGCAGGCCGCGGCCGTCGAGGCGCTGAACGGCACGCAGGAGTTCATCGAGCCGCATATTCGGCTGTTCCAGGGACGGCGCGATCTCGTGGTCGGAATGCTCAACGAAGCCGAAGGCATCACGTGCCTGAAGCCCGAGGGCGCGTTCTACGTCTATCCCTCTTGTGCGGGCGTCATGGGGCGCAAGACGCCGGACGGCCGGCGCATCGAGGACGACTCGGCGTTCGTGACCTACCTGCTCGAGGCGGCGGGCGTCGCATGCGTGCAGGGGACGGCCTTCGGGCTTTCGCCTTACTTCCGCATTTCTTACGCCGCTGCGACGGAGGTGCTCGAGGAGGCCTGTCGGCGGATTCAGCGCGCCTGCGCCGCATTGGAGTAAGCGCGCGGGCGCGCGGTCCCTCCAAGGGGCGCTACGGATCGGGGTCCGGCCCGCTCGTGTGGCCCGATCCGTGGCCCGCGGTCAGGCGAGCGACGAACCGGGAGAGCTTCGCGAAATGGCTGCCGGGCCAGTAGAGCCGGCCGCATCCCGGACAGCGAGCGACGTTCTCGTAGCGGCCGCGAACGCCTTCCGGCAGCGCGTCGCGCACCTGCCGTTCGGCGACGGTCTCGAGGGATGCGTTGCAGACCGTGCAACGCGAGAACGGGCTGGCCCGCCGGCCGAGATCGAGCGCGCGCACCACCTCGGCGACCTGGCGCTCGGGTTCAGTGCTGCGCAGCCAGTAACCGTGCGTGACCTCGGTGCGTTTGAGCAGACCGAGGTCGCGCGTCAGCAGGATGCGATGCTCGGCGGCGGAGCGGGCCGCGAGGGCCTCGTCGGCGGCGTCCCGTTCGTAGGCGGCGTCGAAGCCGAGCAGGCGCAGGTAACGCGCGAGCTTGCCGAGGTGCACGTCGAGCACGAAGCGCGGCTCGCGCAGCGGACGCGGGTGCAGTCGGTTCAGCGGGGCGATGTCGAGGCGCTCGAACATCGGGTAGACGGCGACGCGCTCGCCGCCGCGGAGCCGATGGGCGAAATCGACGGAGACGCCGTCCACGAGGATGAGATCGACCTCGGTGTGCGGCACGCCGATCGCCTCGATGACGTCCTTGACGCCCGGAGTGCCCTGGAAGGCCTGTTCGAAGCTGCGCTTGCGGCGCTCGGGCGGCAGGAAGTCGTTGAGCTCCTCGTAGAAGCGGAACGCGGCGCTGCGCTGCCAGGAAGTGTCCGAGCCGGGCTGCATGCGTCGATGATAAGCCCCGCGGCCGGCACGTCTGGAACGCCTCGGCCCTATACGGCAAGATGGGCCGCACGGGGCGGAGCGGGACGAGCGGAACGGAGCCGGCAGGGATGAGTGCGAGCGCGGACCTTCGAGTCGTGTGCCATGCCGGGTACCGAGGGGAAGAAACGCCGCAGCGCTTCTATCTCGGCGAGCGCGGCGTCGAGGTGCTCGAGGTGCTGGACCGCTGGATCGCGCCCGACCACCGCTACTTCAAGTGCCTCGGTTCGGACGGAGATCTTTATATTCTGCGCCACGACACCGTTCACGACCTCTGGGAGCTCACGATGTTCGCTCGCGGGAGCGGCCCGGGCGGCGCGCCGGTGTAGCACTTCGCATTCAAAGCTGGCATGCATGCATAGACTACGCGTCCTCGTGCTCGTCGCGGCGGCGGTCCTTGCGGCCGCGGCCTGCACGCGCCGCACGCCGCCCGGCGACGCGGCGCTGCTCGACCTCGACGCGCCGACCCTCGAGCAGCGGCTGCGGGAGGGCCGCATCAGCTCGGAGCGGCTCACGAACGCGGTGCTGCATCGCATTGCCGCGCTCGACGACCAGGGACCCGCGCTGCACGCCGTCATCGAGGTGAACCCCGATGCGCTCGCGATCGCGCGCGAGCTCGACAGGCGCCTCGCCGAGCAGGGGCCCGTGGGGCCTCTGCACGGCATGCCCGTACTGCTCAAGGCCAACATCGACACGGGCGACCGCATGGCGACGAGCGCGGGCTCGCTCGCACTGGCCGACCACCACGCGCCGACCGACGCGGTCGTCGCCGCCCGCCTGCGCGCCGCGGGCGCGGTCATCGTGGGCAAGGCCAACTTAACCGAATGGGCCAATTTCCGCTCGACGCGGGCCGTCGCCGGCTGGAGCAGCATCGGCGGACAGACGCGCAACCCCTACGCGCTCGACCGCAGTCCCTGCGGCTCCTCGAGCGGCTCGGCCGTCGCTGTCGCGGCGCGGCTCGTCCCGCTCGCGGTGGGCACGGAGACGGATGGTTCGATCGTCTGCCCGGCGGGCATGAACGGCGTCGTCGGGATCAAGCCGACGCTGGGGCTCGTGAGCAACCGCGGCGTCGTGCCGGTCTCGGAGGTTCAGGATACGCCGGGCCCGCTGGCCACGACCGTCGGAGGTGCCGCCATGCTGCTGGCGGCGATGGAGTGGCCTCCGCGGGCGCCGGGCGCGGCCGCGGAAGAGCCGGGCGGGGCCGGGGCCGGACCGAGCGGGGCCGGCCCGGCGAGCGTGGACGAGGCCGGGCCGAGCGGGGGCGAGGAAGACACGCGCGCGGACGCGGTCGGTGACGGCCATGACGATCCCGGCGGTGTGCGCCTCGGCCAGCTTTCCGATCGCGCGGACCTCGCCGGCGTGCGGCTCGGCGTCGTCCGCGACTATGCCGGCGCCGGCGAGAGCCCCGAGGTGGAGGGCGCGTTCGCGCGCGCGCTCGACGCACTCGGCGCGACGGGCGCGGAGCTCGTCGATCCCATCGAGCTCGATCTGCCGCAGGGTTTCGGCGCCGCCGAGCTCGAGACGCTGCTCTACGAGTTCAAGGCCGGCATCGATGCCTACCTCGCGGCCGAGAACGCGCGGCCTGCCTCGCTCGCCGGTCTCATCGATTTCGACTCGGCGCATGCGGGGCAGGTCATGGCCGCTTTCGGCCAGGACCTGTTCCTCGCGGCCGAGTCGCGCGGCGGGCTCGACGCGCCCGAGTATAGGGCGGCCGTCGCGGCGAGCCGCGGCGCGCTCAGCGAGCGCCTGACGGCGCTGTTCGAGGGCCAGCAGCTCGATGCCCTCGTCGCGCCCGTGAACGCACCGGCGCCGCCGATCGGCGGCGAGCGCACCGACGCGGCCCAGGTCTCGAGCTCGAGCATCGCGGCGGTCTCGGGCTACCCGAGCGTCGCCGTGCCGGCCGGGCTCATCCACGGGCTGCCGGTCGGCATTGCGTTCATTGGCCGGCCCGACGGCGAGGCCGAGCTGCTGCGCATCGCGGCCGTCTTCGAGCGCGTGCGCGGGCCCGTGCCGCTGCCGAGCTTCCCGGCGCATCCGCCCGCACGGCGCGCACGCTGAGGACCGCGTATGCGTGTTGAAGGGCGCGCGAGCGCCCGGGCGCGCGGTTGCCTGGCAAAGGGTTTCCTTCTACCTTTCAGTAAGGACAACGATTCGCAAGGACCGCCCGGAGCCGCGGCAGCGCGGCCTCGCTCTCGCTTCCTCGACAACACGAACGCCGGGGAGCCTGAGCCGTAACGATTTCGAAGGAGACTCTCATGCAACGAATACGCTCGGGACTGCAGCGCACATTCATGTTGCTGCCGGCGACGGCCTTGGCCGCCTGGGGACTCGGCGCGGCCGTTTTGCCGGCCGCTTCTGCGCAGGCGCAGGGGCAGGGGCAGGGCCAAGCTCGAGGGCAGGCGCAGGCGGATATCCCCCACGGCCGCCTCATCAACGTCAAGGTTCACGGGCGGGCGCTCGAAGGCAACCTCGAGGGCGAGACGGCCGATCCGGTCGTCTCGATCTATCTGCCGCCGAGCTACGAGACGGAGACGGCGCGGCGCTACCCGGTCGTCTACCTGCTCCACGGCTACCATCTGACGAACGATTATTGGACCGGCCGCGCGGGCCAGCCGCCGGCCAGCATCGACGTGCCGGCCATGATGGATCGAGATATCGCGAGCGGCACGGGCCGCGAGATGATCCTCGTGATGCCGAATGCGAACACGAAGTACGACGGCAGCATGTATTCGACGTCGGCCACGATCGGCGACTGGGAAAGCTATATCGCCGACGATCTCGTGGGCTACGTGGACAGCCACTTCCGTACGCTCGCGAGCCGTGAAAGCCGCGGCCTCGCGGGGCACTCGATGGGGGGTTACGGCACGATCCGAATCGGGATGAAGCGGCCGGACGTGTTCGGCAGCCTATACATCATGAGCGCCTGCTGCCTCATGAACAATCCCGCGGCCTTCGCGAACCGCAATCGCAACGGCAACGGCAACGCGAACGGCCAGAACGCGGCGCGGCCGGGCCCGAGCGGCAGCGGCGAAAGCCAAGGCCAGGCCAACGCCAACGCCAACGGCAACGCCGATGCCAACGCACAGAACCGCAATCCTGGCGGCCTCTTCGCGAACGTCATCAAGGCCGAGGCCGCGGCCTGGTCGCCCGATCCGCGCAATCCGCCGACTTACTTCGACCTGCCGGGCGGGCAGGCCGATTCGCTCGGCGCGCCGGTCGCGGCGAAGTGGATCGCGAACTCCCCGCTGGCCATGATCGACCAGTACATCCCGAACATGAAGGAGTATTCGGCGATCGGCATGGACGTCGGCAAGGACGACGGCCTCAAGGCCAGCAACGAGGAACTCTCGAACATCCTCGGCGCCTACGGCATCGACCATCAGTTCCAGATCTACGACGGCAACCACTTCAACCACATCGACTTGCGCATGGAGAACGTCGTCATTCCGTTCTTCTCGCAGCATCTCGACTTCGGGCCGTCGCTGGAGTCGCGGCGCGGGCGTCGCTGAGGACGTCGGGGTCAGAGCCCTTTTTCGCGACCGCGAAAAAGGGCTCTGACCCCTTCTTTAGTACCGACTTTCCTTGAACTGCTCGGGATTGAGCTGATGCCGCGCGAGCAGCTTGTAGAAGTCTGTCCGGTTGCGCTTGGCAAGCCGCGCCGCCTGGCTCACGTTGCCGCCTGTGATCTGCAGGAGCTGCGAGAGGTAATTGCGCGTGAACTCGTCGCGGGCCTGTGAGAACGAGGGCAGGGAATTCGCCTGCTCGCCGAGCGCGCTTCGGACCTGCTCGGCGGTGATGATGCGGGCCGGCGAAAGCGCGACGTTCTGGCGCACGACGTTGTAGAGCTGGCGGATGTTGCCGGGCCATTGGCTCGCGACGAGCAGCTCCACGGCCTCCGGGGCATAGACCTTGCGCTCGCGGGCCGACTCGGCCGCGATCTGCTCCAGGAAGTGCTCGACGAGCAGCGGCACGTCCTCGCGCCGCATGCGCAGCGCGGGCAGCTGGATGTTGACGACGTTCAGTCGATAGTAGAGATCCTCTCTGAACGCCCCGCGGATCATGAGGTCGTTCAAATCCTGGTGCGTGGCCGAGATCACGCGCGTGTCGATCGCGACGGGCTCCGTGCTGCCGACCGGGCGCACCTGCTGCTCCTGGAGCACGCGCAGCAGCTTGACCTGCAGCCGCATGGGCATGTCGCCGATCTCGTCGAGCAGCAGCGTCCCGCCGCTCGCGGCCTGGAACAGGCCCTTGTGGCTGCGGTGCGCGCCCGTGAACGCGCCTTTCTCGTGCCCGAAGAGCTCGGATTCGAGCAGGTTCTCGGCCATGGCGCTGCAATTGATCGCGACGAAAGGCTGATCCTTGCGCGCGCTCGCGCGGTGGATGGCCCGCGCCATGAGCTCTTTACCCGTGCCCGATTCGCCCGTGATCAGCACGCGCGCGTCGCTCGACGCCACCATGCGCGCCTGCTGCAGGCATTCCTGCATGGTCGGGCTGCGCGTGATGATCTCCGTGTTCCATTCGTCCTCGTTCCGCGCGAGGCCCGAGACCTTCATCGCGCGCTCGACGGAATCGAGCAGCTGCTGCTTGTCCACGGGCTTCGTCAAGAAGCCGAACGCGCCGCTCTGCGTGGCCTCGACGGCGTCCGGGATCGTGCCGTGTGCCGTGAGCAGGAGCACGCACAGGCCCGGCCACTGCCGCTGGATCTCCTTGAGCAGGCCGATGCCGTCCATGTTTTCCATGCGCAGGTCGGTGATGACGAGGTCGGGCCGAAACCTGGGCAGGACGCCGAGCGCGGCTTCAGCGCTTTCGACGGCCTCGACCTCGTAGCGCTCCGCGCGCAGGCGGATGCTGATCAGCCGCAGCAGGCCCGGATCGTCGTCGACGAGCAGGATTCGCCCGCGCGGGCGCTCCGATTCGGCGCCGAGGAGTTTAGTTTGTATTTGCACCATTCTCGCGTTCTCTGATCGATCGCTCTATGTTCGTAATCGCGTTGAGCTTCTTCTCCGCTTCGTCGAGCTGCTTGCGAAGCTTCGCGTTTTCGGCTTCGGTCGTCTCGATGCGCCGGCTGCTTTGCGCGCTCTGCGCCGCCAGCTTTTCGGCTGCCTGCTTCTTGAGCTGCTCGGCCTCCTGGCTGAGGATGAGCTGCTGCTCGACCTCCTTGAGGTGGACGGTGACGAGCGCGCGTTCCTCCGGCAACAGCGCCGACCCCGAAGCCAGCAGATCGTTGAGCATCTGCGCGGCCTTCTTCGGGTCGCTGCCCGGGTGGCCGGGCGTGCCGAGCGCGAGGGCCAGCTTGATCCGGTTCGTCGTCGTCGGCGAGGCCGCAGCGGCCTGCGAGACGCTGCGGAACGTCTCCGCCTGGGTCACCGGGTCGCCCTCGATGAGCTTCCGCATGAGGTCGAGATAGACGGCGACGCCCTGGGTGCTCTCCCGCGGCGTCGTGTACGCTTCCCGCGACTCGTCCTTGTGCGCGAGCGCGCGGCCGAACAGGCCCGGGGAGGCGCAGGCACCGAGCGACGCGGCGGCGAGCGCCACGACGACCGTCCAGACTGTCAGCGAAGCACGCAACTGAGTCTCATTTCGTTCGCGGCCTGGGCATCATGTGTTTGCGGCCTGGGCATCACGCGTTCGCGACCCGCGCCTCATGCGTTTGCGACCAGGGTGGCCTTGTCGGCCGCCCTGCGCAGCGGCAGCTTGACGCGAAAATGGGCGCCTCGCCATTCGTCGCAGTCGAGCAGCGCCACGCTGCCGCCGTGCGCCTGCACGCACTCGGCGACGACCGAAAGGCCGATGCCCGTTCCGCCGACCGGGCCGCCCTGCAGGCGCTTGCCTTGATAGAACGCCTCGAAGACGCGCCCGGCGTCCTCCGGCGCAATGCCAGGGCCAGTATCGGCTACGTCCATAATGAGTTCCGTGCCGTGCATCTCGGCTCCGATGTGCAGAATCCCGCCCTCCGCCAGGAACTTGACGGCGTTCGAAACCAGATTTTCCAGCACCAGCCGCAACTTGCCCTCGTCGGCCCGAATCCGCAGCGGGCTGATGTTGAGGTGCAGCCGGATCTTCTGGTTCGAGATGGGCAGCCTATGCTGGCTCAGGACGCTGAACACCAGCGGTTTGAGCTCGAATTCGCTTATTTCTAGCGAGGCTGTCTTCGACTGCCAGGCGCTGAAGTTCAGCAGGTTCTCGATGAGTTGCTGGAGCTTCAGGCCGTTCTCGCGCAGGATGCCTGTGACTTCCTGTTGCTGCAAGTCCAGGGGGCCGACCGAGCCGTCGAGCAGGAGCTCCGTTCCCTCGCGAATATTCGCGAGAGGCGTCTTGAGCTCGTGGGACATGTGGCGCAGGAACTTGTTCTTCTCCTCGGTCTGTTCCTTGAGCCGGTGCCGCAGCCACTCGAGCTGGCGGCCCAGCGTCTCGATGTCCCGCGGTCCCGTGACGGCGATCTCGTGGCTGAAGTCGCCGCTGCCGAGCTCGCGGATCGCGCGGTCCACCTGGCGCATGGGCCGGCCGACGAGGCCGAGGAACAGCAGCACGACGACGGCCGTGATCGGCAGCAGCGCCGCCGACTGCCACAGCAGCTTCTGCTGCGCCTCGCGCGTCGAGTCCTGCAGCATCGTGAGCTGCCTGTTCCGTGCGATGCGCATGAGCTGGAAGATGTCCTCGGCGGAGCCGTGCATGGCGTTGAAGCCCTTTCCTATGACGGGCAGCGCGGCCTCGGCCTTCGCCGTCGAATTCAGCGTTTCGCGAACCCCGTCGGCCGTCGTGCTGATGAGCTTCAAGTGCTCGAGCACGTCCGGGTCCTGCGTGAGCTCGGTGACTTTCGCGATGCTCTGCTTCAGCGAGGCCTGGTCCGTGTCGTAGAGGCCGAGCAGGCGCTTGTCGTTGAGCACGTAATATTGGCGCGCGTTGCGCTCCATGTCGGCGAGCACGCTGATGATGCGCTGCGTCTCGCTCGAGGAGGTCGCGCTCTCGGTGGCGACGGCCTCGCTCTCGCGCGTGAGCTGGCCGAGCTTCATGGCTGCGCTGCCGATCGCGAGCAGCAGTGGCAGCGTGGCGAAGGCGAGCCCGACGAGAATGAGTCCCAGTAAGGTTCGCGGACGCGCGATCTTCACGGCTCGAGTACCGGCCCGATGGCGCTAGTCCGCCCAGACGCCGGCGGCCAGCTTGCGTTCCCAGGCGAGCGAGCTCGAGACGATCTGCTCGAGGTCGTCGTGCTTCGGCGTCCAGCCGAGCTCGGTGCGCACCCGGTCCGCCTCGGCCACGAGCACGGGCGGGTCGCCGGGGCGGCGCGGCTCCTCGCGCTTGTCCAGCGCCTTGCCGGCCACCTTCTCGACCATAGCGACGACCTCGCGCACGCTGTAGCCGCGCCCGTAGCCGCAGTTCAGCGTCGTCGATTCGCCGCCCGCGCGCAGATAATCGAGCGCCTTCAAATGCGCCGCGGCCAGGTCCTCGACGTGGATGTAGTCGCGCACGCCCGTGCCGTCCGGCGTGTCGTAGTCGGTGCCGAAGATCGAGACGTGGGAGCGCTTGCCGACGGCCGCCTCGCAGGCGACTTTCGTCAGCAGCGTGGCCTTCGGCGTCGATTGCCCGATCCGGCTCTCAGGATCGGAGCCCGCGACGTTGAAGTAGCGCAGGGCGACGTACCTGAGGTCCGTGGCGAGCGCAAGGTCGCGCAGCATCCACTCCGTCATGAGCTTCGAGGTGCCGTAGGGATTGATCGGAACCGTGGGCGAGCGCTCGGACGCGCGGCCGCTTTCCGGGATACCGTAGACGGCGGCCGTGGAGGAGAACACGAAGCGCGCGACGCCGGCGCGCGATGCGTGCTCGAGGAGCGTACGGGTCGCGCAGGTGTTGTTGCGATAGTACTTTAGAGGGTCGGCAACCGATTCCGGGACGATGGTGTGGGCCGCGAAGTGCATGATGGTGTCGACGTTGTAGCGCGCGAAGATGTCCTCGAGGCACTTCGAATCGCCCGTATTGCCGACCACGAGCTCGCCGGACAGCACGGCCTGGCGGAAGCCGGTCGAGAGATCGTCGAGCACGACGACGTTTTCGCCGGCCTCGCCGAGCTGCCGTACCACGTGCGAGCCGATGTAGCCGGCGCCGCCCGTCACGAGTATCGCCCGTTGACCCATGTGTCCGTCCGTTGGAGTTACATAATCAGGGAAGGCGAGTCTATCAGGTCTCGACGACGCTGCAGGGGACGCCGCTCGCAGTTTGCGACGCACGTCTGAATCCCAGCCCCCGGCGCTCGATTGCGCCGCCGTAGCGCGGCGGCCGGCCGCTTCGGCGAGTCGTCGCGATATGAAGACAGTAGCGGCCGAATCGAAAGGATAGTATCAGGACGAACCCGGAGGAGGTTGACGGGATGGTGCAAGCATGAGGCCGGCGCCGCGGCGCCGCGGCGCCGGTGAACGCGGGGACCGGTCGGGACCGCTCGAGCGCCCGCCGGCCGCGCGCCTGCTCCCCGTGCGCGGGCGCGTGGCGCGCCCGTGGCGGGCGGGCCGGCTGACCTGGCTGGCGCTTTGCCTCGCGGCGCTCTCGGCCTGCGGCGGCGGCGGCAACGGCGTCTCCGGGGGCGGCACGACGGCCGGCTCGGGCACGGGCGGGGGCAGCAGTCCGGACGGCACGATCGCCGTCAGCGGCGTCGTGACCTTCGACCTCGTACCCGCCGTGCCCGGCATCGGCCTCGACTACGCGCATGTCGTCCCCGCGCCCGCGCGCGGCGTCACGGTGCAGGCGCTCGACGCGGCCTCGCACGTGCTCGCCTCGACCGCGACTGATGCCACGGGCCACTACACGCTCGCGCTCGCGCCCGGCACCGACGTGCTGCTGCGGGCGCGCGCCGAGATGCTCAGCACGACGGCGCCGACGTCGGACGTGATGGTCGTGGACAACACGCGGTCCGACGCCGTCTACGCGCTCGAAAGCGCGCGCTTCACGACGGGCAACTCCGCCGAGACGCAAGACCTGCACGCGGCCTCGGGCTGGGACGGCTCGGCGTATTCCGGCGAACGCGCGGCCGCACCGTTCGCGATTCTCGACGTGATCTACGCCGCGATGCGCTTCGTCAGCGCCAGTGCGCCCGTCACGGACTTTCCGAAGCTCGTCGTGCACTGGAGCCCGAACAACACGCCGAGCAACGGGACGGGCGGCGGCCCGGACCCGACGACCGGCGACATCGGCACGAGCTTCTTCAATCCGGCCGAGGGCATGTTCCTGCTCGGCGCCGCGGACAGCGATACGGACGAGTACGACCGTCACGTCATCGCGCACGAGTTCGGCCACTACCTCGAGAACGCGTTCTGGCGCTCGGACAACATCGGCGGCCCGCACGCGCACGGCGACCAGCTCGACATGCGCACGGCCTTCAGCGAGGGCTGGGGCAACGCGTTCTCGGCGATGGCGACCGGCGTGAGCGAGTACGTGGATACGATGGGACCGGGCCAGGCGCAGGACTTCTCCTTCGACGTCGAGGGCGAGCCCGGCAACTTCGGGCAAACGACGAACCCGCATCCGGGCTGGTTCAGCGAGCAGTCCGTGGACGAGATCCTCTACGACCTCTACGACTCCGTCCAGGACACCCCGCAGGACACGCTCGCGCTCGGCTTCGGGCCCCTCTATGCGGCGCTCGTGAATCACGTCAAAGGCGCCGTCGGGCTCACGAGCCTGTTTCCGCTCGTTCACGGGCTCGAGACGGACCTGCCGGCGCGCGCGGCCGAGATCGACGCGCTGATCAAGGCCCAGCGCATCGCGCCTATCACGGACGACTACGGCGCGGGCCGCACGAATGCCGGCCAGCCCACGGACGGCTCGACGGCCGAGGAGGACGGTGTGCTGCCCGTCTACAAGGACCTGCAGGTCGGCGGTCCGGCCGTCAACGTCTGCAGCAGCGACGCCTATTCGGGCGGCACGGGCTCGGTCAACAAGCTCGGGTCGCGCGCTTTCGTGAAGTTCACGTTGCCGGCCGCCGGGACGTACTCGATCACGGCGGCGACGACGCTGATGCCGATCGATCAATACGCCGATCCCGACATGGTCCTGCACCGCGGCGCGCAGACCTGGGTCTCGGAAGGCGAGCCCACGCAGGCATGCACGCCGGGCAATCCGGCGGCCTGCACCGAGCAGCTGTCGACGTCCCTTGCGGCCGGCGACTATGCTTTGGAGGTGTACGAATGGACCAACACGCAGGATCGGGACAGCAAGACGCCGCCGATCGGGCTGACGTGCTTCGATGTGACCGTGGCCGCGCAATGAAGGGGCGCGCAATGAAGGGGCGCAATGAAGGGGCCGCGCGATGAAGGGGGCCGCGCAATGAAGGGGGCCGCGATGCTGGCCGCCGGTGCGGTGGCCGCCTGGCTCGTGGGCTGCGGCGCGCCGGCGTCTGATCCTGCGGCGCGGGCGGACGCTTCCTCGGGCCAGGTGCGGTCGCAAGCTTCGCAGGGCCAGGCGCCGGAGGCCGGGCCGCCGCCGAGCGCCGGCGAAGCGTCGCCCGACGAAGCCGCGCAGATCGAAAACCGCGCCGGGGACCGCGCCGCAGCGAAGCGCGCCGCGGCCGCCGGCCTCGGCGCCGGCAGCTCGGCCGGCAAGCCCGTCGCGCCGATCGCGATCGACCATGCCATCCTCGGCGCGCCGGCCGTGGGTCGAGTCCTCGAGATCCGGATCACGGTGCGCCCGCAGGGCACGATGACGGACCTGAGGCTGCAGGCGGCGGGCGGCGATGCGCTTCAGGTCGAGGCGGCCGACGCCGTGCAGCGTACGGCCTCGGCGGCGGCCGATGCGCCGGCCGTGTGGACGGTCCGGGTCGTGCCGCTTGCGACCGGCGTCGCTCAGCTCAAGCTCACGGCGGACGGCGTCATCGACGGCCGCCGCCAGGCGCGCAGCATCGTCGTGCCGATCCGCACGGGCGCCGCCGCGAAGACGCCCGCCGCGGCCGGGACGCCCAAGGAGACGGCGCCGGCGGGGCAGGCCGGCGACGGCGTGATCCATTTGCATTCGAGCCCGTAATGGGGCCCGGCGCGTGCTGACACCCGGCGAGCCGCTGCCCTACGAGGCCGTGCACGTCGGCGAGCGTCCCGTCGTCGTCGTCTGCGACCATGCCGGCAACCGCGTGCCGAGGGCTCTCGGGCGGCTCGGCCTCGAGGAGCGGCGCTTCGCGGACCACATCGCCTGGGACATCGGCGCCGCCAGCGTCGCGCGCCGGCTCATCGAGGCACTCGATGCGCGCGGCGTGCTCGGCGTGTATTCCCGGCTCGTCGTGGACCTGAACCGGCATCTCGACGACGCGACGGCGTTCCCGCCCATCTCGGACGGCGTGCTCGTCCCGGCCAACCTCGGGCTCTCGAGGGCGGCGAAGGCCGAGCGCGCCCGCGCCCTTTACGAGCCGTATCACCGAGCGGTGCGGCACGCGCTCGAGGCGGCGGGGGCGGGCGCAAGCGCGGCCGCAATCGCACCAACGGCCCGAGCCGCGGGCGTGAGTGGAACGCATCCGGTGCTCGTCGCCGTGCACAGCTTCACGCCGCGCGTGCACGGCGTGGATCGGCCTTGGCATATCGGCGTGCTCT
This sequence comes from uncultured Gammaproteobacteria bacterium, assembly GCA_963702105.1. Taxonomy (GTDB): domain Bacteria; phylum Pseudomonadota; class Gammaproteobacteria; order Steroidobacterales; family Rariloculaceae; genus ZC4RG20. The sequence continues at coordinate 3,734,397 of OY969712.1, read as the reverse complement.
GGGACAAGGACCCGCGGCTCGCGCTCCCGCTGCTCGCGGCGCTGCGCGCCGAACCCGGTGTCGTAGTCGGCGACAACGAGCCTTATTCGGGGCGGCACGCCGCGGATTACACGGTGGACCATCATGCGGAGGCGGCCGGCATCGCGCACGCGAGCATCGAGATTCGCCAGGATCTGATCCGCGACGAGGCCGGCGCCGCGCGCTGGGCCGAGCGGCTCGGCGAAGTGCTCGGCCGAGTGCTCGCCGAGCCCTCGCTGTACCGGCATCTCGATGCCGCGCGCATGGGCCCGGCGAAGGCGGCGGCGCAGGACGAGGCGCGAAGCCCCGCCGGCCAGGGGGAGCGCGCGTGAAGACGCCTTCGTTCACGCTCGGCGTCGAAGAGGAATACTTGCTAGTAGACCGAGACACGCGGGACCTCGTCGCGAAGATGCCGCAGGAGATGCTCGAGCAGTGCGAGCGGGCCAGCGCCGGCCAGCAGGTCACGCCCGAGTTCCTGCGCTCGCAGATCGAGATCGGCACCCGCGTCTGCGGCAGCATCGCCGAGGTGCGGGAATCGCTGACGCTGCTGCGCGGCGCCGTCATCGACGTCGCGGCCGAGCACGGTCTCGCGCCGCTCGCCGTCTCGACGCATCCGTTTGCCGAGTGGACCGGCCAGCAGCACACGGAACGGCCGCACTACCGCGCGCTTTCGCGCGAGATGCAGGCCGCCGCGAGGCGCCTGCTGATCTGCGGCATGCACGTGCACGTCGGCATCGAGGACGAGGAGCTGCGCATCGACCTGCTGAATCAATTCAGCTACTTCCTGCCGCACCTGCTGGCGCTGTCGTGCTCCTCGCCGTTCTGGGAGGGCATCGATACGGGGCTGAAGTCGTTTCGGCTCACGGTCTTCGACGGGCTGCCGAGAACGGGCGTGCCCGAGCGCTTCAACAGCTGTGCCGACTATCGCAATCTCGTCGCGGTGCTGACCGAGGCCGGAGTCGTAGACGATGCGAGCAACATCTGGTGGGACGCGCGGCCGAGTGCGCGCTACCCCACGCTCGAGACGCGCATCATGGATATGTGCACGCGCCTCGACGACGCGGTGTGCCTCGCGGCGCTCGTGGTCTGTCTACTGCGGCGCCTGTATCGGCTGCGCCTCGGCAATCGCAGCTGGCGAACGTATTCGCGCATGCTCATCGAAGAGAATCGCTGGCGCGCCATGCGCTACAGCATTGACGACGGGCTCATCGACCTCGGCCGGGGGCACGTCGTGCCGTTTCCGCAGCTGCTCGAGGAGATCCTCGAGCTCGTGGCCGAGGATGCCGAGGCGCTCGACTGCGCGGCGGAGGTCGCGCACGCGCGCAGCATCCTCGGGCGGGGCACGAGTGCGCACCGCCAGCTCGCGGTCCGCGCGGCCGCGCTCGAGGAGGGTGCGACCGAGGCGGAAGCGAATCGGGCCGTCGTCGATCACCTGATCCGGGAGACGGCGCTCGGCGTGCGCGAAGCTGACCCTGCGTGATACCGACTCTGCGTGACGCTGACCCTGTGTGAAACTGACCCGGTGTGAAACTGACCCTGCGCGAAACGGACCCTGCGTAACACTGACCTTGCATGACACTGACCCGGCGGCGAGCTGACTTGCGGTGACCCGACCCCGGCGTCGGTCGAGGCTGCGGTGTTCTGACCTTCGGTGCGCCGACCTGCGGTAGACTGCGCGTCATGCTCAGGACGGCATTCACGGCAGGAAGCGCGGACCCGCGGCCGCAGGCGCCGGGGCAGGCGCAGGGGCAGGCGCGGGGACAGGCGCGGGGGCAGGCGCAGGGACGGGCGCCGGAACCTGTGCCGGCGCCGCGGCACGGGCAGGTACCCTCGCAGGCGCAGGCGGCCCACGCGAGCCTTGCGGCGAGCGGGACGGAGCCCGACCGCCGGCTCTCGGTCGCGCCGATGATGGACCGCACGGATCGTCACTGCCGCTACTTTCTGCGCCTGCTCGCGCCGCGCACGCTGCTCTATACGGAAATGATCACGGCCGCCGCGCTACGGCACGGCGACCGGCGCGCGCTGCTCGAGTTCGCGCCCGAGGAGCACCCGGTGGCGCTGCAGCTCGGCGGCGCCGAGCCCGAGGCGCTCGCGCAGGCGGCGGTCATGGGCGCGGCCGCCGGGTACGACGAGATCAACCTCAACGTCGGCTGCCCGAGCGACCGCGTGCAGGCGGGACGCTTCGGCGCGGCGCTCATGCGCGAGCCCGGGCTCGTCGCCGCGTGCGTGAGCGCCATGCGCGAGGCCGTCGAAGTTCCGGTCACGGTCAAGACGCGGCTCGGCGTCGATTACGACGACAGCTACGACTTCGTCTGCGAGTTCGTCGGGCGGGTCGCCGAGGCGGGCTGCCGGACGTTCGTCGTGCATGCGCGCAAGGCCTGGCTCAAGGGGCTGAGTCCGAAGCAGAACCGCGAGGTGCCGCCGCTCGACTACGGCCGTGTGCGCCGCTTGAAGCAGGACTTCCCCGCGCTCGAAATCGTGCTGAACGGCGGCCTCACGGAGGCCGGGCCCGCGCTCACCGAGCTCGCGCACGTGGACGGCGTCATGCTGGGCCGAGCGGCGTATCAGGATCCCTACCTGCTCGCGCGGCTGGACGAGGCCGTGTTCGGCGGCCCGCCGCGGCCGAGCCGCCGCGAGGCGCTCGAGGTCTTCGTGCCCTATCTCGAACGGGCGGCCGCGCGCGGCACGCCCGTCAAAAGTATGACGCGGCATCTGCTCGGGCTGTTCGCGGGGCTCCCGGGCGGCCGGCGCTGGCGCCGCGCGCTGGGTGCGCTGCCGGCGGAGCCGGCCGCTGCGATCGCCGCGCTGCTCGCGGCGGCCCCCGAAAAAAGGGGTCAGAGCCCTTTTTCGCAGGGAGCCTTTGCGCGCGGTGACGGCTGCTCGACGCGCGCCCTCGAGGGACGCGCGCGTTCCGCCCTCGGGTCCGGGACGTGGGGCGCACACGCTTCCTCGCCCGCGCGCACCGAGACGCACGTGCGCCCGACGTGGGTGGTTTCGGAAAAAGGGCTCTGACCCCTCATTTACGTTCTACAATCGCGCTTTCGCTTCGAAGCTCCGAGAGGTCGACCGTGCCCCATTCCAGTGCAACGAAAAAGAGCAAGCTCACGATGGCCGAGCAGGCCGATATCCACGAGCTGTACGAAGAGTCCGTGCAGGCCGTCGAGGGCGAGGTCGAGTTTCTCGTCGATACGTTCAAGGCGCTGCGCGGCCGCGATCCGATCAGCTTCCGCGAGGACTTCTGCGGCACGGCGAGCGCGTGCTGCCAGTGGGTCAGCACCGATCCGCGGCGCTACGCGGTCGGCGTGGACATCGACGAGCCGACGCTCGAGTGGGGCCGCGCGAACCGCGTAGCGCGGCTGCCGGAGGCGGATCGGCCCCGCGTCAAGCTCATGCGCGAGGACGTCATGAACGTCGTCACCGAGCCGGTGGACATCGCCGTCGCATTCAATTTCAGTTACTACCTATTCATGACCCGGGACTTGCTCCGGGCCTATTTCAAGCGCGTGCGCGAGGCGCTCGACGCGGACGGCCTGCTGTTCCTCGACGCCTTCGGCGGCTCCGAGTCGTTCGCCGTGCAGAAGGAAAAGACCAAGTACGACGGCTTCACCTACGTCTGGGACCAGGCCGAGTTCGAGCCCGTCACGAACACCATGGTCTGCCACATCCACTTCAAGTTTCCGGACGGCTCGAAGATCAAGCGCGCCTTCACCTACCGCTGGCGGCTCTGGACGCTGCCCGAGATCCGCGAGCTGCTCGAGGAGGCGGGATTTTCGCGGGTCAGGTTCTATTGGGAAGGCGAGGACGAGGAAGGCGAGCCGAACGGCGAGTTCTACGAGACGGCCACGGGGACGCCGGATCCGGCCTGGGTCGCATATATCGTGGCCGAGAAATAGCCAGGGCCCTATAATCATCCGTGGCTCCGCTCTTGCGCACTCAGGAAGCAAGCCATGGGTAGGGACGTCGAAGTCGCGATTCTCTTCGCAGACGTCGTCGGCAGCACGCAGCTTTACGAAAGCCTCGGGGACATCAAGGCCCGCGAGATGGTCGGCCGTTGCCTGGAGATCATGAGGATCGCCACGGAGTCGAATCGCGGCAACGTCATCAAGACCATGGGCGACGAGATCATGTCCACGTTCCCGACGGCTGACGATGCGATGAACGCCGCGCGCCGCATGCAGGAGCGCATCTCGATGGACCCGGAGCTCAGCCACGACGGCGGCCACGTGGCGATCCGCATCGGCTGCCACTTCGGTCCCGTCGTGCAGGAGCAGCGCGACATTTTCGGCTCGGCCGTGCACATCGCGAACCGCATGACGAGCCAGGCCAAGGCCAAGCAGATCATCACGACCCTCTCGACCGTCGAGCGGCTCTCGCCCGAGTGGCAGTCCATGGCGCGGCAGATCGATATCGCCACCGTGCGGGGCAAGGCCGACGAGGTCATCCTGTTCGAGGTGCTGTGGCAGCCGGAGGAGGCCACGAGCATGCTGCCGGCCGTGCCTTGGTCGAAGCGCAACGCGCACCCGAAGCGGCTGAGCCTGCGCTACCAGGGCAAGGAGGTCACGGTCGGCGACGGCCGCAAGAGCGTGACGCTCGGCCGAGCGGAGGACAACGATCTCGTCGTGAAGGGCAACCTGATATCGCGGCTCCATGCGCGCGTCGAGGCGAGCCGGGATAAGTTCACGCTCTACGACGAGAGCACGAACGGCACGTTCGTGCAGACGGACGCGGGCGAAGAGATCTTCGTGCGCCGCGACAGCACGCAGCTCACGGGCGAGGGCGTCATCGGCCTCGGCCGCGCCGCCCAGCCCGGCACCGCGCTCGCGGTGCACTACGTCGTCGAGGAGTAGCGCGGGAAAAAGGGCTCTGACCCCTTTTTACTGCCGTTTCCGCGAGCTTCTCGGCTCCATTCCGGCGACGGTAATCTCCCACACTGCGACTCCCGGCCGCTGCACGCAAACCGCGGCGGCACCAAGGAAGGTTCGGGAGGTGCTGTATGTGCAGAATCATCGCTCTCTGTCTGGCCGCGGCCCTCGGCGCGCTGCGCCTCGCGCCGCGAGCCGACGCTCAGCAGGCGGGCGCCGCGCTCATCGCGACGCAGATGATGCGGATCGTGGAGGCGCGCCTCGAGCGGGCCGGCGTCGAGTTGACGGGCGAGGGCCCGAGGCTCCTGCGGCGATTCGTCGCCGAAGCGTCCGAGGACGCCTACGATCGCAACGATCTTGCCGGGGTTGTGCCGCGCGCGGAGCGGCTGGCCGATCGGCTCGCGGCGGCCGCGAGGAAAGCGTCCCCAGCCGAGCCGCGGCTCGACGGAAAAGGGGTCAGAGCCCTTTTTCGCCGCCCGCCTCGGCGGCGCCTCGAGACGCCCCCGCCGCGCGAAAAGGGGTCTGACCCCTTTTCTTAGCCCAGCGCCTCGACGATCTTGCGATGCTCGGAGGCGATCTCGCGCGGCAGGCGAGCGCCGAAGCTTTCGAGGTACTCGCCGAGGTGCGCCATCTCGGTGCGCCATTGCGCCGGATCGACGGCCAGCAGCTGCTCGAGGGTGTTCGGCTCGACGTGCTCGAGGCCCGTGAGGTCGATATCCTCGGGACGCGGCAGGTAGCCGATCGGCGTCTCGACGGCGCCGGCGCGGCCCTCGCAGCGGTCGATCATCCAGCGCAGCACGCGCAGGTTCTCGCCGAAGCCGGGCCACAGGAACTTGCCGTCCGCGTCGCGGCGGAACCAGTTCACGTGGAAGATGCGCGGCAGCTGATCCGTGCGTTGCTCGAAGCTGAGCCAGTGAGCCCAGTAGTCGGCGTAGTTGTAGCCGCAGAACGGCTTCATGGCCATCGGGTCGCGGCGCACGACGCCGACCTTGCCCGTCGCGGCGGCCGTCGTCTCGGAGGCGACGCTCGCGCCGACGAGCACGCCGTGTGCCCAGTCCTTCGCCTCGTAGACGAGCGGCGCGAGCTCGCGGCGCCGGCCGCCGAACACGAGGGCCGAGATCGGCACCCCGTCGGGCGCCTCGGCGAGGCTCGAATAGCTCGGGTTCTGATCGGCCGAGACCGTGAAGCGCGAGTTCGGATGCGCGGCCGGGCCGTTGCCGGCCTCGTAGCGGCGGCCGACCCAGTCGATGACCGGCTTGCCTTCGCCCTTGTCTTCCCACCAGGGCTCGTTGTCCTCGGTGACCGCGACGTTCGTGAAGATCGTGTCGCGCGTGATCATGTCGAACGCATTGCGGTTCGTCTTGCGGTTCGTGCCGGGCACGACGCCGAAGTAGCCGGCCTCGGGGTTGATCGCGCGCAGGCGCCCGTCCTCGCCGACGTGCATCCAGGCGATGTCGTCGCCGAGCGTCCAGACCTTCCAGCCCTTGAGGCTCTCGGGCGGAATCAGCATCGCGAGGTTCGTCTTGCCGCAGGCGGAAGGGAACGCGCAGGCCAGGTAATGGACCTCGCCCTCGGGGCTCTCGACGCCGACGATGAGCATGTGCTCGGCGAGCCAGCCCTCCGTGCGCGCCTGCCAGCTCGCGATGCGCAGCGCGTGACACTTCTTGCCGAGCAGCGCGTTGCCGCCGTAGCCCGAGCCGTAGCTCATGATCGTGAGCTCCTCGGGGAAGTGCACGATGTAGCGGCGCTCCGGGTCGAGCTCGCCCGTCGAGTGCAGACCCTTGACGAACTTGCCCTCGCGCTCGATGCGCTCGAGCGCGGGCTTGCCCATGCGCGTCATTAGATACATGTTCGCGACGACGTACGGGCTGTCCGTGATCTCGACGCCGCAGCGCGCATAGGGCGAATCGATCGGGCCCATGCAGTACGGGATGACGTACATCGTGCGCCCACGCATCGAGCCCTCGAAGCAGTCATGCAGCATGGCCTTGGCTTCGGCCGGCGCCATCCAGTTGTTGTTCGGGCCGGCGTCGTCCTCTTTCTCCGTGCAGACGAAGGTCAGATGCTCGACGCGCGCCACGTCCTGCGGATCCGAGCGGTGCAGATAACAACCCGGGTACTTGTCCTGATTGAGCTGGACGAGCGTGCCGTCCTCGAGCATCTGAGCCACCAGGCCCTTGTATTCCTGCTCGCTGCCGTCGCACCAATGAACGCGGTCCGCGGCCGTGAGCTTAGCCGTCTCGGCGACCCAGTCGCCGAGCGATTTCAATCGAGTTGTCATGGATCTTATGTTCGTGCGTGGTTTGTTCGGGTCGAAAAAGTATAACGCGGCGCGTCGCTCAAATGGTCCGGTTTGGTGCAGCAAGGCACTAGGTATCTTCCCTAATCGACGCGGCGATGCGCCCGGAGGCCGCCGCAGGCCGCGGCTTTGCGTCAGCTGCTGGCCGCTGCCTTGCGTCAGCTGCTGGCCGCTGCCTTGCGGCAGCCGCAGCCGCCGCCTTGCGGCGCCGCGGGCCGCTGTCGCTCGGCCGCCGCCGCCCGCCCCGCGCCCGGGCCCGAACCGTTCGTTTCGGCGCGTCCGCGCGGCTTTCTGCGCGGGGCGCCGGCGGCGTTCGCGCTATAGTTAGGTGATGTACGGGGTCTCCGAGATTTTCGGCCGGGAAGGGCTGTTGGCGCGCAAGCTGCCGGGTTTCACGTACAGAGAAGCGCAGCGCGAGATGGCCGAGATCGTCGCGGCGGCCGTCGAGGACGCGTGCCATACGGCCATCGAGGCCGGCACGGGTATCGGCAAGACCTTCGCCTACCTCGTTCCCGCGCTCGTCTCGGGGCGGCGCGTCATCGTCTCGACGGGCACCAAGACCCTGCAGGATCAGCTCTACGCGCGGGACCTGCCGCTGCTCGGCGCCGTCACGGGCCGCCCGGCCGAGGTCGCGCTGCTCAAGGGGCGGAACAACTACCTGTGCCTGCACCGGCTCGACGCGGCCCTGGCCGAGGGCCGCTCCGACCCGGCGGGCCGCGCCGCGCTCGAGACGCTGCGTATCTTCGGCCGGTCGAGCTCGACCGGCGATCTGACAGAGCTCGAGGATTTGACAGAAGACTACGGGCTGCGCGCGGCCGTGACCTCGACCGTGGAAAACTGCCTCGGCGGCCGCTGCGAGCACTTCGACCGCTGCTTCGTGCTCGAGGCCCGGCGCCGCGCGCAGCGCGCCGAGATCGTCATCGTCAATCACCACCTGCTGCTCGCGGATCTCGCGCTCAAGGAGGCGGGCTTCGGCGAGCTGCTGCCGGGCGCGGATGCGGTCATCGTGGATGAGGCGCATCTGTTTCCCGACATCGCTCAGCAGTTCTTCGGGGTCGCCGTCTCGACGCGCGAGCTCGAGCAGCTCGCGCGGGACCTCACGGCGGAGCTGCGGCTCGCGGGGCTGCCGGGCCCGCTGGAGCGGGCCGCCGATGCGCTGTTCGCCGCCGTCAGGGATGTCCGCATCGCCGAGGAGCTCGAGCCGCCGGGCCGCATGCCCTGGGCCGCGGCGGCGCGGCGCCTCGGCCGCGCGCTCGAGGCCTGGCGCGCCGAGCTCGAGGGCCTGGCGGAAGGGCTCGAGCCCGTGACGGAGGCGTCGGCCGGGCTCGCCCGCTGCCGCGAGCGCTGCGTCTCGGCGGCGGCGCGAGTCGAGCAGATCGCCTCTGCACCGCCCGAGTCGGGGCTGCGCTGGGTCGAACGCAGCCCGCGCTCGCTCGCGGCGCACTGGACGCCGCTCGACGTCGGCGGCCCGCTCGCGGCCTGCATCGAGGCGCAGGCCGGCACGTGGATCTTCGCCTCGGCGACGCTCGCCGTCGGCCGGGACTTCGACCATTTCCTGAAGCGCCTCGGGCTGCCGGGCACGGCCACCCACGTGCTGCCGAGCCCGTTCGATTACGAGCGCAACGCGCGCCTCTATCTGCCGCAGGGTTTGCCGGACCCGGGCCGCGAAGAGCACGTCGAGTCGTTGCTGCACGCCGTGTGGCCCCTCGTCGTCGCCGCGGTCGGCGGCGCCTTCCTGCTGTTCACGAGCTATCGCGCGCTGCGGACGGCCGAGGAGTGGATCGGCCGCCGTTCGGCGCCCGGGCCCGTCTTCGTGCAGGGGGCGGGGCCGCGGAGCCGGCTGCTCGAGGCGTTCCGCGAGGCCGGCTCGGGCATTCTGCTCGGCACGGGCAGCTTCTGGCAGGGCGTGGACGTGCGCGGTCCCGCGCTGCGCCTCGTCGTCATCGACAAGCTGCCGTTCGCCTCGCCGAGCGACCCGATGGTCCAGGCGCGCATCAATGCGATCCGGCGCGAGGGCGGCGACGCGTTCGCCGAGGCCCAGCTGCCGCAGGCGGTGCTCGCGCTCAAGCAGGGCGTCGGCCGGCTCATCCGCGATTTCGACGACCGCGGGCTCATCGTGCTCGGCGATCCGCGTTTGAGGACGCGCCCCTACGGCCGGCTGTTCCTCGCGAGCCTGCCGGCGATGCCGATCCTCGAGGACCCGGACGAGGCGTTCGCGTACGCCGAGACGCTTGCGCCCGAGGCGGGCGCCGCGACCGGCGATGATTCCGGGCACCGCGCGGGCCGGGGCGCGTCACGGCCGGCGCGACGGAGCCGGGCATGACGCGCGCGTCGGCCGCGCCGCGCGGGCCTCGGCAGGCTCCGCGTCTGCTCGCGCTCGAGACTTCGAGCGCGACGGGCTCGGTCGCCCTCGCGGCGGGCGGCGAGGTGCGCGAGCGCACGATTCCGACGCCGCGCGAGCAGACGGAGCTCGTGCTGCCGTTCGTCGCCGAGCTCCTGGCCGCGGCGGGCCTCGAGCTCGCCGATCTCGACGCCATCGTATTCGGCCGCGGGCCGGGCTCGTTCACGGGCCTGCGCATCGCGGCCTCGCTCGCCCAAGGCTTCGCCATGGCGGCGCAACGGGCCATCGTCGCGGTCTCGAGCCTCGCGGCGCTCGCCGAGCGGGCGCGCCGCGAGCACGGTGCACAGCGCGTGCTGACCTGCGTGGATGCGCGCATGGGCGAGGTGTACTGGGCGCTCTATGAGGCGGACGCGGGGCAGGGTCTCATGCGGCTCGAAGGCGAGGAGAGGCTGAGCCCCCCGGAGGCGCTTGCCGCCGAGGCTGCGAAGACGCTCGCAGCCGAGCCGTGGCGGGGCTGGTTCGCGGCCGGCACCGGCTGGGAACGCTTCGCCGAGGCTTTGGAGCCGCTCGCGGCCCGCGCCGCGGGCGCCGCCGCCGGGCTCGTGCCGTCCGCCCGGGACCTGTTGCCCGCGGCCGAGGCGGAGCTTGCTGCGGGCCGGGTCCTGGCACCCGAAGAGGCTCTACCGGTCTATCTGCGCAGCGAGAGCGCCTGGCGGCGTTTGCCGGGCTGAGCATCGCGGGGCGAGCCCAGCGGCGTGGAGCCTCGCGGCGTCGAGCCCCGCGGCGCCGACCATTGCGGCGCCGGTGCCAGCCGCGCCGACGCGAGCGTTAACCAATCTGTAACATTGCTCGTCTGTAATGCCCGTATTTGGGCAGCCGAGGGCATCCATGGCTCAGAAGAAGGTGTTGGTCATCGAGGACGAAGCGCCGATCCGCGACATGCTGGCGTTCAACCTCGGCCGGGCCGGCTACGACGTTCGAGCCGGCCGGCAGCGGCCGCGAGGCGCGCGCCGCCATCGCGAACGGCTTCCCCGACGTCGTGCTCATGGACTGGATGCTGCCGGACATCAGCGGCCTCGAGCTCACGCGCCAGCTCAAGCGCGACCCGGAAACTCGGGACATTCCCGTCATCATGGTGACGGCCCGCGCGGAAGAGGACGACCGTGTCGCGGGCCTCGAGGGCGGCGCGGACGACTACCTCGTCAAGCCGTTCTCGCCGCGCGAGCTCATCGCGCGCATCCGGGCGGCGCTGCGGCGCACGACGGGCACCGAGGACGAGGTCGTGACGGCGGGACGCCTGCGGCTCGACTCGGCCGGACACCGAGTGACGATCGGCGAGGACGAAATCGCGCTCGGGCCGACGGAGTACCGCCTGCTGCAGTTCTTCATGCAGCATCCGGATCGCGTCTACAGCCGCGGGCAGGTGCTCGACCGCGTCTGGGGCGGGAACGTCTACGTGGAGGAGCGGACCGTGGACGTGCACATCCGCCGGCTGCGCAAGGCGCTCGAAGGCTACGGATACGATAAACTCATCCGTACCGTGCGCGGAGCCGGGTACCGCTTTTCTCCGAATCAAGTCCCTGCGGAAGACGCTTGACCTGCGGAAGACGCTTGAATTGCCGAGACGCTGGATATCGCTCATCTCCTTCCTGGCCGGGTGGCTCGCACTCGCGGCGTTGGTCGGTCTCATCTTCGGCCACGTGGCCTGGTGGCTCGCGGGCGCGCTCGCCCTTTATCTAGCGAACACGCTGCGCCACGTCTATCTGCTCGACGGCGTCCTAGTCGCGGGCAAGCGCGCGGCAGTGCCCGATACGCGCGGGTTCTGGGCCGAGCTCTTCGGCCGGCTTGCCCGGCTGCAGACGAAGGCGCGGAACCGCAAGAAGAAGTATCACCGGCTGCTGCGCGAAGTGCGCGAGAGCACGGGCGCCCTCAGCGACGGCGGGATCATCCTGAACGCCGCGCACGAGATTCTCTGGTTCAATCCGGCCGCGACGCGCCTGCTCGGGCTCGACCCGATGCGGGACATCGGCAATCGCGTAGACAACCTGCTGCGCCACCCGGACTTCGTGCGCTACCTGGCCGATCCGCGCGGCGAGTCCGTCGTCGTGCCGTCGCCGCAGGTCGAAGGCGGCTGGCTTGCGGTGCAGCTCATCCCCTACGGCCAGAAGCAGCACCTCGCGATCGTGCGGGACGTGACGCGCGAGCACCGGCTCGAGACCACGCGCCGGGACTTCGTCGCGAACGCCTCTCACGAGCTGCGCTCGCCCTTGACGGTCATCGGCGGCTACCTCGATACGCTCGCGGACGATCCGGAGGTGCCGGCGGCCTGGGCCGGGCCGATCACCGAGATGCAGCGCCAGGCGGGGCGCATGACGCAGATCCTGCGCGATCTCATCGAGCTCACGCGGCTCGAGGCGTCCGAGGGCGTGGCGCCGCAGGACTTCGTGGACGTGCCCGGCATGCTGAAGCTCATCGTCAACGAGTTTCCGCCGGACGGAAAGCGGCCGCGCCTCACGCTCCGTCTCGAGACGGATGCGGCGCTGCTCGGCAGCGAGTCGGAGCTGCAGTCCGTCTTCCACAACCTGGTCAGTAACGCGATGCGCTTCACGCCGGCATCCGGCAGCGTCGAGATCGCGTGGCGGCCCGAGAACGGCGGCGCGGTGTTCGAGGTCGTCGATACGGGCATCGGCATTCCCGAGGAGCAGATCCCGCGCATCACGGAGCGGTTCTATCGCGTCGACCCCGGCCGCTCGCGCGCCGCCGGCGGCACGGGCCTCGGGCTCGCGATCGTCAAGCATGCGCTGCAGCGCCACGGCGCGACGCTCTCGATCGAGAGCCGCGAGGGCGAGGGCAGCAAATTCGCCTGTCATTTCCCGGCGGCGCGGGTCGCGCGCCGAGGCGGGCAGACGCAGGCGGCGGGCTAGCCTGGCTCGATAGAGACCGCATACTCGGACTCGAAGGTTATAATCGCCCCTCTTCGCGGGGGCGAACGTCGGTCGCGGGGCCGGCAGGAGGGCGAGCTCATGGAAGTCGAAGATCTGAGTCATCACACCTCGAGGCGGTTCAACGAGGACCTCGAGCACGTTCGCAATGCCGTGCTGACCATGGGCGGCCTCGTCGAGGAGCAGTTCGACCGCGCCTGCAAGGCGCTGGCCGAGGCGGACAGCGAGCTCGGCCTCCAGGTGGCCGAGGACGACGCCAAGGTCAACCGCATGGAGGTCAGCATCGACGAGGAGTGCAGCCGGATCCTCGCGACGCGCGGCCCGACGGCCGGCGACCTGCGCCTCGTTCTTGCCATCATCAAGACGATCACGGATCTCGAGCGCATCGGCGACGAGGCCGAGAAAGTCGGCGTGCTCGCGGCCCGGCTGGCCGGCATGGAGCGTCCCTCCACGAATTACCGGGAGCTGCGCAATCTCTCGCGGCACGTCAAGCAGATGATCCGCGGCGCGCTCAATGCGTTCGCGCGGCTCGATTCGGACGAGGCGCTCAGGGTCGTGAAGGCCGACGACGCGGTAGACGAGGAATACGAGTCCATCTACCGGCAGGGCATCACGTTCATGATGGAGGACCCGCGCACGATCTCGCGGATCATGGATTCGACCTGGGTCGCGCGCTCGCTCGAGCGCATCGGCGACCACGCCAAGAACATCGCCGAGTACGTCATTTTCATGGTGCACGGCAAGGATCTGCGTTACACGGGGCTCGAGAACATCGAGGCCGAGGTGCAGCAGGCCGCGCGCCGGCGGGAGACGCGGTCGTGATCGCCAAGCGCAGCCAGCGCCGCCTGCTGAACTTCGCGGGCGTGCTCGCCGTCATCGGCCTCATGAGCTACGCGCTCTACGAGCAGTGGGTCGTCGGCCTCGACGCGTGCCCGCTCTGCATCTTCCAGCGCATGGGCATGATCGCGCTCGGCGTCGTGTTCCTCGCGGCGGGGCTGCACGCGCCCGCGGGCCGGTCGGCGCGCTTTTATGCGGCGCTCGGCGCCATCGTGGCGCTCGTCGGTGCCGGCATCTCCTCCTGGCACCTGCACGAGCAGAGCCTGCCGGCGGGCGTTCTGGCGTCCTGCGGTCCCGGCCTCGACTACATGCGCGCGAATTTCCCGCTGCATCAGGTCCTCAAGTGGGTCTTCACCTCTTCGGGCCAGTGCTCGCAGGTCAACTGGACCTTCCTGGGGCTCGCGATGCCGGGCTGGGTCCTGATCTGGTTCGCGCTGCTCGGCGGCCTCGTCGTCTACGCCAATTGGACGCCGGTGGCCGACGCTAAGCGGGCGGCGGAGCACGCCTCCGCGCCGGCCTGAAAATGGGGTCAGAGCCCTTTTTCTCGAAGAGGGGTCAGAGCCCTTTTCGGTGCGGCGATTGTGGCCGGGTCTCTCGCGTCTCGCGTCTCGTCTCTCGCGGATCGTCTCTCGCGTCTCGTCTCTCGCCTTGCGCCCGGGCGTGACTGCGCCGACGACTTCGGTCAAGACCTGCCGGACGATTTGCTGGGCCTGCCCCGGCCTTTCGCGATGGGCCGGTTCAACGCCGCTTCGACGCGCAGCGTGAAGGCCTCCGCCGCTGTCGGCACGCCCTTCCGTACGCCCGAGCGGATGGCTCGCAACGTCGGTTCGGGCAAAGCCTCGTCGAACAGCGCGCGGTAGCGTGAGCGCCGCTCGGAGTCGGTGCTGGCGAGCTCCGTGAAGACGGCGTGCGGAGTAACGAGCGGGGACGGCCGGCCCAAGGCGTTCGCGGCGTAGCTGCTCCAGCTGTAGTCTTCGGGCCGCCGGACGAGGCCGGCGCGCACGGGGTTGAGCTCGATGTAGCGGTAACACGCGAGGCAATAGCGGTCCTTGCCGATCGGCGACGAGCGGAAACGGCTTTGCCACAGCGTTCCCGAGCGCTCATGCCGCGCGTTGATCCAGGTCGTGTAGCGGCTGCCGACGTACTGCAGGACCTGCGAGATGCCGCTCGCGCTCTCGGATGTCATGAGCAGATGCACGTGGTTGGACATGAGCACGTAAGCGTGCAGCCGCGAGTCGTAGCGAGGCAGCGCGACCGCGATGAGCGAGAGATAGCGGGAGTAGTCGGCCGTGGAGAAGAACGTGCGCTGGCGGTTGTTCCCGCGCTGAACGACGTGAAGCGTCATGCCGGCGAAGCAGATTCGGGCGGGCCTGGGCATCGGAGACACTATGCGCGCCCGGGTGGCCCGGGACGAGGCGGATTTCGCGCCGTGCCGGCCGGATATGCGCCGTGCCGGTCGAGGGCGAAAAAAAGCCTCCGAAAAAAGGGCTCCGAAAAAAAAGGCTCTGACCCCTTTTTCGCGTTACGCGAGCAGCAGCTCGGCGATCCGAAAATAGATCCGCTCGAGCCGCTCGAGGTCCTCGACGGCGACCTCTTCGTTGACCTTGTGGATCGTCGCGTTCAGCGGCCCGAGCTCGACGACCTCGATGCCGTGCGGCGCGATGAAGCGTCCGTCCGAGGTGCCGCCGCTCGTCGAGAGCTCGGGCGCGGCCCCGGTCTCCTCCGCGACGGCCTGCGAGACGGCTTCGATGAGCCGGCCCTCCGCGGTCAGGAACGGGCGCCCCGCGACCTTCCAGGCGAGCTCGTAGTCGATGCCGAGCTGGCGCAGCACGTGCTCGACGCGCTCGGCCAGCGACTCGGCCGTCCACTCCGTGGAGTAGCGGAAGTTGAAGCGGCACTTGAGCTCGCCCGGAACGACATTCGGCGCGCCGGCGTCACTGTGCACGTTGACCATCTGAAACGTGGTCGGCGGGAAGTGCGCGTTGCCGGCGTCCACGGGCTCCCGCGTAATCTCCGTCACGAACCGGCCGAGCGCATGGATCGGGTTCTCGGCGGCGAGCGGGTAGGCGACATGGCCCTGCGCACCGCGGATCGTCATGATGCCCGAGAGCGAGCCGCGTCGCCCGATGCGCACGGTATCGCCGAGGGCCCGGTCGCTCGAGGGCTCGCCGACGACGCAGTAGTCGAACAGCTCGCCGCGCGCGGCAAGCCGCTCCATGACCTTGAGCGTGCCGTCGTCGGCGGCGCCTTCCTCGTCGCTCGTGATGAGCAGCGCGAGTGAGCCGTGCGCGGCCGGATAGGCCGAGGTGAAGCGCTCGGCGGCCCTGATCATCGCGGCGAGGCTCCCCTTCATGTCGGCCGCGCCGCGGCCGATGAGCATGCCTCGCTGCACCTGCGCCTCGAACGGCGGGCTCTTCCACTGCTCGAGCGGCCCGGCCGGGACGACGTCCGTATGCCCTGCGAAGACGAGCACGGGGGCGCTGCGGCCGCGGCGGATCCAGAGGTTGTCTACGTTCCCGAACCGCATGCGCTCGGCCGCGAAGCCCGCCGGCTCGAGCACCGAGGCCACGAGATCCTGGCAGCTCGCGTCGTCCGGCGTCACGGAGGCGCGCCGCACGAGCGCCTGCGCGAGCTCGACGACGGCGTTCACGGGCGTCCTCCGCAGGCACGGCCGGCGCCTGCACGGCGGCCGGAGGGGCCCGTCCGGCGGCTCCGCGCGGTGCGCGAGGGGTGCGTAGGCCGCGCGCAGCGCCCACGGGACCGGGCCTCGAGAACCGCCCGGCCCGCGCGCGCGAGAGGAGGAAACAGCAGCGAAATCGTTCTCATTTGTCCTTCCGGCAGGTCCTTCCGGGCGGTCCTTCGAGCCGCGGCGACCGCGGTGCGCCGCGCGCGCACGCGGCACCGGCGGCGCAAGCGCCCCATGGCGGTCCGCGCGCAGCGGCTATGCTACCTCACGCGGTCACACGCCGGCTGCGCCTCATGGGGTAGACTGGCCGGGCATGGATTCGACGAAGAGAGCCAAGATGCCGCCGGTCGTCTCGGAGACCGTATCGCAAGACTCCGCGCCCACCGCAACGCCCGAGTCCACGCCCAAGGCCGGCTACACGACGGTCGGCGACTTCACGGCGGCCAACCCCGTCATTCGCGTCCGCGACGTTGACGTTTACTACGGCGACAACCACGCGGTGGATGGCGTGAACCTCGACGTCGGGCAGAACGAGGTCATCGCGCTCATCGGCCCGAGCGGCTGCGGAAAGTCTACGTTCCTGCGCTGCCTGAACCGCATGAACGACATGATCGAGAGCGCACGCGTGACGGGCGACATCCGGCTCGACGGCGAGGACGTTTACGCGCCCGAGATGGACGTCGTGCTGCTGCGGCTGCGCGTCGGCATGGTGTTCCAGAAGCCGAATCCGTTTCCGAAGTCCGTCTACGACAACGTGGCCTACGGCCCGCGCATTCACGGCCTCGCGCGCGACCGCTACGAGCTCGACCGCATCGTCGAGACGAGCCTCGAGCGCGCGGGCCTGTGGTCGGAGGTCAAGGATCGGCTCGATGCCTCGGCCGCGAGCCTCTCGGGGGGCCAGCAGCAGCGGCTCTGCATCGCGCGAACGATCGCCGTGAGCCCGGAGGTCATCCTCATGGACGAGCCTTGCTCGGCGCTCGACCCCATCGCGACGGCGCGCATCGAGGACCTCATCGAGGAGCTGCGCCAGAGTTACGCGATCGTCATCGTCACGCATTCGATGCACCAGGCCGCGCGCGTCTCGCAGCGCACGGCGTACTTCCATCTCGGCCGGCTCATCGAGGTCGGCGAGACGGACGAAATCTTCACGAACCCTCGTGACAAGCTGACCGAGGACTACATTACGGGTCGCTTCGGCTGACCGGAGCCGTCACAGGCAGCCCGGGTCCGCAGCATGCCTCTGAGCCTTCGGAGTCGACTGGGCCGCCGCGGGAGCGGGATCTCCGCGCAATGGCAGATTCATTTCTGCGTGCTGCTCTGGGGCTTCACCTCGATCCTCGGCAAGCTCATCAGCCTGCGCGCGCTGCCGCTCGTGTGGTGGCGCATGTTCCTCGTGGTCGCGGCAGTCGCCGCGTGGCCCGGGGCCTGGCGAGGGCTGCGCGCGATGCCGCGGCGGCGGCGCGCGGCGTACGCGGGTGTCGGCGTGCTCGTCGGCCTGCACTGGCTGACGTTCTACGGTGCCATCAAGCTCGCCGATGCGTCTGTGGCGGCCACGTGCATTGCGCTCGCGACGGCGTTTACGGCTCTGATCGAGCCCGCGGTCGCGGGCGGGCGCTTTTCCTGGAAGGATCTCGCGCTCGGCGTCGCGGTGCTGCCGGGCGTCGCGCTCGTCGTCGGCGGCGTGCCGGGCGGCATGCGCCTCGGGGTCGCGGTCGGCGCCGTCTCGGCCCTGCTGGTCGGGATCTTTGGTTCGCTGAACAAACGCCTCGTGCACGGCGGCGACCCGGTGACGGTGACGTGGATCGAGCTCGCCGCGGGCACGCTCGCGCTGAGCCTCCTGGGTCCGCTGCTGCCGTGGGTCTTCCCGCCGCTCGCGGGGCCGCTCTTTGTGCTGCCCGGGCCGCGCGACGCGTTGCTTCTCGCGCTGCTCGCCTTCGGCTGCACGCTGCTGCCGTTCGCGCTCGCGCTGGTCGCGCTGCGGCGCATGAGCGCGTTCGCGGCGCAGCTCGCGGTGAACCTCGAGCCGGTCTACGCGGTCGTGCTGGCCGCGGTGCTGCTCGGCGAGCAGCGCGAGCTGACCTTCGAGTTCTACCTCGGCGTCGTGATCATCCTCGCGGCGGTCATCGCGTATCCGCTGCTGACGCGCCCGCGCGCCGCGGCGAAGCTGCAGGCCGACGTTTTGGCGACGGCCGAGGCGAAGCAGGTGGCGGAGATCGAGCCGCGGGCGCCTTGAGGCGGGCCGGCGCGCCGCTCGCCTAGTCGGGCCGCAGCAGCTCGTTGAGCCCCGTCTTCGCCCGCGTCTTCTCGTCGACCTTCTTGACGATGACCGCGCAGTAGAGGCTGTACTTGCCGTCCTTCGACGGCAGATTTCCCGCGACGACGACGGACCCCGGGGGCACGCGGCCGTAGTGGATCTCGCCCGTGTCCCTATCGTAGATGCGCGTGCTCTGCCCGATGAACACGCCCATGCCGATGACGCTGCCGCGGCCGACGACGACGCCCTCGACGACCTCCGAACGCGCGCCGATGAAGCAGCCGTCTTCGATGATCGTCGGCGTCGCCTGCAGCGGCTCGAGCACGCCGCCGATGCCGGCCCCCCCGGAGAGGTGCACGCCCGCGCCGATCTGGGCGCAGCTGCCGACCGTCGCCCAGGTGTCGATCATGGAGCCGCGGCCGACGTAGGCGCCGATGTTCACGAAGCACGGCATGAGCACGGCGTCGGGTGCGACGTAGGCGCCGCGGCGGACGACGGCGTCCGGCACGACGCGCGCGCCCGCGGCGGCGAAGTCCTCGGCCGAGAACGACGCGTACTTGAGCGCCACCTTGTCGTAGAAGCGCGTGTGGCCGGCCTCGATGACGCGGTTCTCCTGCGTGCGGAAGGAGAGCAGCACGGCTTTCTTGAGCCACTCGTTGACCTGCCAGCCGTCGCCCTTCGGCTCGGCCACGCGATAGCGGCCCGCGTCGAGGCCCGCGATGGCCTGCTCGATGGCGTCCGCAGTCTGTGCGTCCACGTTCTTGGGCGAAATCTCGGCGCGGCGCTCCCAGACCGCGTCGATGACGGCGCTGAGCTGATTCGTCATCCTCTCTCCCGATAAAAGAAAAAGGGGTCAGAGCCCTATTTTTCAGTTGGTCGTCCAGGGCGGCGCGGCGCCGCAGAAAAAAGGGCTCTGACCCCTTTTTCTAGTCCTTCTTCTCTGCCAGCGCCTCGCGCAGGCGCGCCCCGAGCTTCTGGGCGCGGGCCTCGTCGAGCGGCAGGTTCTCGTCCCCGGTCGTGACGAAGAACACGTCCTCGGCGCGCTCGCCGATCGTCGCGATTTTCGCATTCTGCAGGGCCACGTTCTCCTGCTCGAACACGCGCGCGATGGTCAGCAGCAGGCCCGGGCGGTCGCCGGCGACGAGCTCGATGACGGTGCGCTGGTTGACCGGGTCGTTGGCGATCGCGACGCGCACGGGCGTCGAGAACATGCGCACCTGACGCGGCGCCCGGCGCGTGACCTTGAGCGACTGCGGGTCCGAGCTCGTCAGGCTCTTGAGGAGCCGCTGGCGGATCTCGCCGATGCGCCGCTGGCCCTCGATGGGGCTGCCGTCGCTCTCGAGCACGAAGTAGGTGTCGAGGTTCTGCTCCTCGGTCATGGGCACGATGCGCGCGTCCACGATGTTGAGCCCGAGCTCGTCGAGCGCGGCCGTCACGCGCATGAACGTGTGCATCGACTTCGGCGCATAGACCATGACGGCCGTGAGCCCCTCCGTCACGACCTCGTTGATGTCCACGACGACGGCTGCCGGCGCCGTCGCGGCCGTGAGCACCTGCGTGTGCCAGGCGATCTCCTCGGGCCGGTGGCGCAGGAAGTACTCCTCCGTGAAGCTCGACCAGATCCGCTGCCAGCGCTCGGGCTCGAGCCCCTGCTCGAACAGCAGCCGCTCGGCCCAGGTCTGAGTCTCGAGAATGAGCTCGTCCTTGTCGATCGGGTTCGAGACGCCGCGCCGCAGCGCCCGCTTCGTGGCCTGATAGAGCTCCCAGAACAGCGTGTCCTTCCACGAGTTCCAGATCTTCGGATTCGTGCCGCGCACGTCGGCGACCGTGAGCACGTACAAGTAATCGAGGTGCGTCTCGTCGCCCACGGTGCGCGCGAACTCGTTGATGACGCCCGGGTCGTTGAGATCCTTCTTCTGCGCCGTCAGCGAAAGCAGCAGGTGGTTCTGCACGAGCCAGGCGACGAGGCGCGCGTCGTAGCGGCTCATGCCGTGCTCGAGACAGAACGCCTCCGCGTCCACGGCGCCGAGCTCGGAGTGGTCGCCGCCGCGGCCCTTCGCGATATCGTGGAAGAGCCCGGCCAGATACGCGATCTCGGGCTTCTGCAGCGACTGCATGACGGCGCTGCAGTCCGGAAACTCGTCGTTGAAGCGCGGCAGCGCGAAGCGGCGCAGGTTCTCGACGACGAACAGCGTGTGCGCGTCCACCGTATACGAGTGGAACAGGTCGTACTGCATGCGGCCGACGATGCGGCCGAAGGCCGGGAGGTAGAGCCCGAGCACGCCGTACGTGTTCATGCGCTTCAGTGTGCGCGTGACGCCCTGCGGGGCCTTGAGGACATCGAGGAACAGCCGGTGGTTGCGCGGGTTCTGCCGGAATTCCTCGTCGATGAGCCACAAATGCTGCTTGATGAGCGCGATCGTGCGTGCGCTGATGCCCTTCAAGTCCAGGTTCTGCTCGAGCAGCAGGAAGATCTCGAGCAGCGCCGAAGGGTCGCGCCCGAAGACGTTCTCGTCCACGACCTCGAGGTACCCGTTGCGCGACTGGAAGTGGGCGTTGAGCGGTACGGCCGGCACGCTCTTGTCCCAGAGGATGGCCTCCTCGAAGAGCTGCATGAGCATCTCGTTGAGGCGGCTGAGCTCCATGACCGTGCGGTAGTAGCGCTGCATGAGCTGCTCGACGGCGAGCGTGAAGCTCGCATCCTCGTAGCCGAGCATCTGCGCGAGCTTGACCTGATGATCGAACAGCAGCCGGTCCTCGCGCCGGCCCGTGAGCAGGTGCAGGCCGAAGCGGATGCGCCACAGGAACGCCTGGCCCGTGAGCAGGATCCGGAGCTGGCCCTCGGTGAGGAAATCGTGCGCGACGAGCTCGTCGAGGCGGCTCGCGCCGAAGTGGCGCCGCGCGACCCAGCCGATGGTCTGGATGTCGCGCAGCCCGCCGGGGCTGCCCTTGACGTTCGGCTCGAGGTTGTAGGCCGTGTCGTGGTAGTGGTGGTGGCGCGCCTCCTGCTCGGCCACCTTGGCCCTGTAGAAATCCGCCGAGCCCCACATGCGGTCCGGGCCGATGCGCGCGGGCAGCTCCCCGAACAGCCGCCCGGGGCCGGCCAGCGGGCGCGCCTCCATGAGCGTCGTCAGCACGGTCACGTCCTTGCGCGCCTCGGTCTCGCAGTCGTGGAGCGTGCGCACGCTGTGGCCGACCTCGAGGCCGATGTCCCAGAGGAACGTCAGGAAGCGGCCGATGGCCTCGTCGGCGTTGCGGCCCGCGGCATCCTCGAGCAGCACGAGCAGGTCGATGTCGGACTCGGGATGCAGCTCGCCGCGGCCGTAGCCGCCGACGGCGACGAGGTCGGCGCCGGGCGCGCTGCGCGTCACGAAGTGGTTCCAGCAGGTCGCGATGACCCGATCGATCGAGCGGGCGCGGCCGCGCACGAGGTCCTCGATGGGATCGTTGCGCAGGAAGCGCTCGCGCAGCGCGAGGTCGGCGGCCTCGAGCGCCTTGCGGAACGTTGCGAGCGGGGCGGCGCCGTCGACGAGCGCGGCCGCGAGGGCGGGGCCGTCGATGTCGCCGGCCGGGCCTGCGCTCACGCTGATCTCGGCCGGAGTCGCCATAGGCCTCCCGGCCTCAGCCGCTCGTGGGCTGGGTGCGGCCCGCGGCGCTGGCACCCTGGGCGCGGGCGCGGGCGCGGTCCTCGGCGCCGAGGGTCAGGACCTCGTAGCCGTCCTCGGTCACGAGCACGGTATGCTCCCACTGCGCCGACAGCGAATGATCCTTGGTCACGACGGTCCAGCCGTCCGAGAGCAGCTTCACCTCGCGGCGCCCGGCGTTGATCATGGGCTCGACCGTGATCGTCATGCCCGGCACGAGCTCGAGCCCCGTGCCCGGCTTGCCGTAGTGCAGGACCTGCGGGTCCTCGTGGAACACGCGCCCGATGCCGTGGCCGCAGTACTCGCGCACGACCGTGAAGCGGTGCTCCTCGGCATAGGTCTGGACCGCATGGCCGATGTCGCCGAGGCGGGCCCCGGGCCTGATCGCGTCGATACCTTTCCACATTGCGGCGTAGCACGTGCGCGCGAGCCGCTCCGCAATGACGCTCGGCTCGCCGACCATGAACATGCGGCTCGAATCGCCGTGGAAGCCCTCTTTGATGACCGTCACGTCGATGTTGACGATGTCGCCCTGCTTGAGCTTCTTCTCGCCCGGGATGCCGTGGCAGACGACGTGGTTGACCGAGGTGCAGATGGACTTCGGGAAGCCGCGGTAGTTGAGCGGCGCCGGCACGGCCTGCTGCTCGTTGACGATGAATTCGTGGCAGATCCGGTCGAGCTCGCCCGTCGTGATGCCCGGCTGAACGTGCCGGCCGATCATGTCGAGCACGTCCGCCGCGAGGCGGCCGGCCACCCGCATCTTGTCCTGCTCCTCGGGGGACTTGATCGTGACGTTCATCTCGGGGAGATGGGCGCGCGGGGCGCGCGGACGGGGTTCGCGGGATCTGAAGGGCTCGAACATTGTTGCACCAAACTTGCTATGGTATAAAAGCGCGCGCGCCTCGGGCAACGACAGTCCCGGGGCCCCAATCCTCGGACAGTCGCGCGGCGGATTCGATCCGCCCGAGGCCGCCGAGCACTACACACACGCGCCGTTGACCCGAGAGCCGGGTGCCTGGATGGGGATGATACCAACATCCGGGTCGCTCCGGGGGCGCGTGGAGGATTAACCCCACAAGGAGCTTCCATGGCCGACGTCACGATGCGACGCATGCTGGAAGCGGGCGTCCATTTCGGACATCAGACCCGCTTCTGGAACCCGAAGATGGCCCCGTTCATCTTCGGCGAACGCAATAAGATCCATATCGTCAATCTCGAAAAGACCCTGCCGATGTTCGGCGAGGCGGCGGACTTCGTCCGCAAGCTCGTCGCGGACGGCGGCACGGTGCTGTTCGTGGGCTCGAAGCGCGCGGCACGCCAGGCCGTCACGGAGGAGGCCCAGCGTTGCGGCATGCCCTACGTGAGCCAGCGCTGGCTCGGCGGCATGCTCACGAACTTCAAGACGATCCGCCAGTCGATCAAGCGCCTCAAGGAGCTCGAGGAGATCACGGCGCCCGATTCGCAGCGCACCGAATTCACGAAGAAGGAGCTGCTGACGCTCTCGCGCGAGCGCGACAAGCTTCAGCGCGCGCTCGGCGGCATCAAGGACATGGAGTCGCTGCCCGATGCCGTGTTCATCATCGACGTGGGTCACGAGGAGATCGCGGTTCGCGAGGCGAACAAGCTCAACATCCCCGTCGTCGCGATCGTGGACACGAACTGCTCCCCGGAGCTGATCGATTACCCGATCCCCGGCAACGACGACGCGATGCGCGCCATCCAGCTCTACGCCTCGGCCATGGCGGAGGCCGTGCTCACCGGCAAGGCCTCGAGCCCCGAGGTCCCGGCCGGCGAGGACGAGTTCGTCGAGCTCGACGAGGAAGGCCGCCCGAAGGTCGGCGCCGGCCGCGCCAAGAAGGCCCCGACGAAGAAGCGCGGCGGCCGCGTGAGCAAGCCGCGCCCGCGCCCGGCGGCCGATGCCGCCAAGGCCGGCGACGGCGCTGCGGAGCCCGGTGCTGCCGAGTCCGCGGAGCCGAGCGAAGGCGCCCCGGCGGAGGCCGAGGCGGCGGGCCAGGCAGAAGCCGCCGAGCCGGCCCCGCAGGCCGAGCCGGCCGAATCGACCGCCGAGCCCGAGGCCGAAGCCGCGAAGCAGGAGTAGCCCCCGGCCGGCAAGGCGGCGGGGCGACCGATTACCGCAACGTCGGATCGAACTTACCGCTACGTCGGATCGAAACCGTCTTCAAGTTCTTAACAAAGCCGTCCCTCCGAGCGTTGGTGCAAGCCGCGCTGGGAGGGACGCTGGGCGCCATGGACGGCGCCCAGCGAGCCCCCATGGACGGGTTCACGGCGGTCCCTCCCAGCGCGGCTTGCGCCAACGCTCGGAGGGACACCGACCCGGAGGCGCACACCGATTGCCGCCCGCGCCTCCCGGCGAGGATCATTCTTTAAACCCGGCCCGAACCGCGCACGCGCTTCGGGCCAGTGACGCAGCGAGGACCGGCATGGACATTAAACCGGCAATGGTGAAAGAGCTTCGGGAACGCACCGGGGCGGGCATGATGGACTGCAAGAAGGCGCTCGTCGACGCCGGCGGCGACATCGAAAAGGCCCTCGAGGAGCTGCGCAAGTCCGGGCAGGCGAAGGCCGACAAGAAGTCCTCGCGCACGGCCGCCGAAGGCGCAGTCGTGGTCAAGAGCCAGGGGCCGAAGCACGCGATCGCGGAGATCAACTCCGAGACGGACTTCGTGGCCAAGGACGAGAACTTCCGGGGCTTCGCCGAGCGCGTGGCCGAGCTCGTGCTCGCCGAGGAGCCCGCGGATCTCGATGCGCTCATGGCGGTCTCCGTGGACGGCGCGACGCTCGAGGACACGCGCAAGTCGCTCGTGGCCAAGGTCGGCGAGAACATCGCCGTGCGCCGTTTCGAGGTCATCGAGACCGGCAACACCGTGGGCAGCTACGTGCACATGGGCCGCATCGGGGTGCTCGTCGAGCTCGAGGGCGGCGACGAGGCGCTCGCGCGCGACCTCGCGATGCAGGTCGCCGCAACCTCGCCGCGCTACGTGGCGCCGGAGGAGGTGCCGGGCGAGGAGCTCGACAAGGAGCGCGAGATCTTCAAGGCGCAGGCCGCGCAGGAAGGCAAGCCCGAGAACATCGTCGAGAAGATGGTCGAGGGACGGCTGCGCAAGTTCCTCGACGAGATCACGCTCGTCGGCCAGCCCTTCGTCAAGGACCCGGACAAGCGCGTGCGCGACCTGCTCAAGGCCAGCAAGGCCCGCATCGTCCGCTTCGTGCGCTTCGCCGTCGGGGAGGGCATCGAGAAGGAGCAGGTCGACTTCGCGAAGGAGGTAATGGCGCAAGCCTCGCAGACCCGTTAATCTAGCGGGCCAACGAAAAAGGGGTCAGAGCCCTTTTTCGTCTCGCGCCTTCGGAGCTCGGGGGCACAGCGCACGAAAAAGGGCTCTGACCCCTTTTCCGTTTCATCACCGAGGAGCGCATGGCCGAGAGGTCGCCCGCATACAAGCGTATTATGCTGAAGCTCAGCGGCGAGGCGCTGCTGGGCAAGCACCAGTACGGCATCGATCCGGCCGTCATCCGCCGCGTCGCCTCCGAGGTCGCCGAGTTGCTCGGCATGGGGGTCGAGGTCGGCCTCGTCATCGGCGGCGGCAACATCTTCCGCGGCGCGGGCCTCGCCGAGGGCGGCATGGACCGCGTCACGGCGGACCACATGGGCATGCTCGCGACCGTCATCAACGCGCTCGCGCTCCAGGACGCGCTCGAGCGCCGCGGCGCCGTCGCGCGCGTCATGTCGGCGCTGCAGATCCACGAGGTCTGCGAGGACTACATCCGCCGCCGCGCGATCCGCCACCTCGAGAAGGGCCGCGTCGTGATCTTCGCGGCCGGCACCGGCAACCCGTTCTTCACGACGGACACCGCCGCGAGCCTCAGGGCCATCGAGATCGGCGCGGACGTGCTGTTCAAGGCCACGAAGGTGGACGGCGTCTATTCGGCCGATCCGTTCAAGGATCCGGATGCCGTGCGCTACCGCAGCCTCTCCTACGATCAGGTCCTGACCGACAAGCTCAGGGTCATGGACGCGACGGCCATCGTCATGTGCCGCGACAACGATCTGCCGCTCGTCGTGTTCAACCTCAACAATCCGGGCGACCTCGTGCGCCTCGTCTCGGGCGAGCCGATCGGCACGATGGTCGGCAATCAACTGGCGCCGACGGGGACGAACGTATGATCGCCGACATCAAGAAAGATGCGGAACACCGCATGCAGAAGTCGATCGAGGCGCTCAGGGACGAGTTCCGCCGCCTGCGCACGGGCCGCGCCCACACGGGCCTCCTCGAGCACATTATGGTCGAGTACTACGGCTCGCAGGTGCCGATCACGCGCGCGGCCACGGTGTCCGTCGAGGACGCGCGCACGCTCTCCGTGAGCCCGTGGGAGAAGAGCATGGTTCAGGCCGTCGAGAAGGCGATCCTGAACTCGGACCTCGGCCTGACGCCCGTGACGGCCGGCTCCGTCATCCGCGTGCCGCTGCCGCCGATGACCGAGGAACGGCGCAAGGAGATGGTGCGCGTCGTGCGGCACGAGGGCGAGAACGCCCGGGTCGCGCTGCGCAACGTGCGCCGCGACGCGCTCGGCGACGTGAAGGACCTGCTCAAGGAAAAGCTCGTCACCGAGGACGACGACCGCCGTGCGCACGACGAGATACAGAAACTCACGGACCGCTATGTCGCGCAGGTCGATCAGCTTCTGAAGGAAAAGGAAGCGGAGATCATGGAATTCTAGCCGGTATGGTTGCCAGAGCGGCTCCGCCGGAATCCCAAACCCATCGTTCCCAAGCACGTCGCCGTCATCATGGACGGCAACGGCCGCTGGGCGCGGCGGCGGCTCTTGCCCCGCCAGGCCGGGCACCAGGCCGGCCTCAAGCCCGTCCGCGCGACGGTCGAGCGCTGCGCCGAACGCGGCGTCGAGGTGCTGACGCTGTTCGCGTTCTCGAGCGAGAACTGGCTGCGGCCGCGCGACGAGGTCAGTGGGCTCATGGCCCTGTTCGTGGATGCGCTCGAGCGCGAGATCGCCGATCTCGACGCGAACCGGATCAGGCTGCGCTTCATCGGCGACCTCGATCTGCTCGATGCGCGGCTGCGCGAGGCGATCCGCGCCGGCGAGCTGCGCACGCGCGAGAATCGGCGCATGACGCTCGTCGTCGCGGTCGCCTACGGCGGCCGCTGGGACATCGCCCAGGCGGCGCGCCGGCTCGCGCGCGAAGCCGCGGCCGGGCGGCTCGACCCCGAGTCCATCGACGAGGCGCGGTTCGCGGAGGCGCTCGGGACGGCCGGGCTGCCCGGCGTCGATCTGCTGATCCGCACGGGCGGCGAGAAGCGCATCAGCAACTTCCTGCTCTGGGACATCGCCTACGCGGAGGTCTGTTTCTCGGACCTGCTGTGGCCCGACTTCTCGGGCGAGGAGCTGCAGCGGGCGTTCGAGTTCTACGCCCAACGGCAGCGCCGGTTCGGACGCACGGGCGAGCAGATCGAGGCCGTTACTTGCTGATCACGCGGGTCATCACCGCGCTGATCCTCGGCAGCGCGATCACCGTCGCTGTGCTCTTCATGGATACGGCCGTGGCGGCCGTGACGCTCGGCGTGCTGTTCCTCGCCGGCGCCTGGGAGTGGGCCGGGCTCGCGCGGCTGAAGGCCGCGAGCCGGCTCGCCTACATGGTGGTCTTCCTGCTCGTCATGCTCGCCGGGCTCTGGTGGATTCCGCGGCCCGCCTATATCGCCGTCGCGCTCGGCATCGCCGTCCTGTGGTGGCTCGTCGCGCTCGGCGCGGTGCTGACGTATCCGCGGCGCCTGCCGCTGCCGGGCGTCGCGGGCGCGGGCTTCGCGGCGCTGCTGCCGGCCTGGGCCGCGCTGACGTATCTGCACCAAAGCGTGCCGCACGGCCCCGGCCTGACGATGAGCGTCCTCGTCATCGTCTGGGGCGCGGACGTAGGCGCCTATTTCACGGGGCGCTCGATCGGCCGCCACAAGCTCGCGCCGCGCGTGAGCCCGGGCAAGACCTGGGAAGGGGTCGCGGGCGGGCTCGTGCTCGCGGGCGCAGTGACGGCGGTCGCGGCCTACCTCATGCACCTCTCGGTCGGCGCCCTCGTCGCCATCGGGGTCGGCACGGCCTTCGTCTCCGTGCTCGGCGACTTGACCGTGAGTATCTGCAAGCGCAACGTCGGCCTCAAGGACAGCGGCAAGCTGCTGCCGGGGCATGGCGGGGTCATGGACCGCATCGACAGCCTCTCGGCCGCGGCGCCGCTGTTTTTGATTGCGGTGGCGGCGGCCGGGCTGCTGCGCTGAAAAGGGGTCGGCGCGAAAAGGGGTCAGAGCCCTTTTTCGCCCGTTGAGCCGCAGCGTCCGAGACGGCGTCAGGGGCGAAAAAGGGCTCTGACCCCTTTTTCGGAACCGCGGCCCGGCCCCGGGGTCTGTACTTTCGGGGTTCCGCGGCCGGTTCGCTAGAATAGGCCGCTTCTGGAAAGCGGTCCGCCGCGGGCGGGGTTACGCAAGCGCAAGAATCATGGTGCATTTCCTGCTATCGATCGCCGCCTTCGCCGTCACGATCGGCGTGCTCGTGACGTTTCACGAGTTCGGCCACTATTGGGTGGCGCGGCGGCTCGGCTTCAAGATCCTGCGGTTCTCGGTGGGCTTCGGGAAGCCGATCGCGCGGTACCGCGGCCGCGGCCCGGACCACACCGAGTACTGGCTCGCCTCGATTCCGCTCGGCGGCTACGTCAAGTGGCTCGACGAGCGCGAAGCGCCCGTCGAGGACGAGGCCGATCGCGCCCGCGCGGCCAACAACCGCCCGCCGCCCCACCGCATCGCCGTCATGCTGGCCGGCCCCGCCTTCAACTTCCTGTTCGCGATCCTCGCGTACTGGCTCCTGTTCATCGTCGGCGTCCCGGCCATCAAGCCCTACATCGGCGACGTGACGCCCGGCTCCATCGCCGCCCAGGCGGGGCTCCGGGCGGAGGACCAGATCCGCAGCGTCGGCGGCGTCCGCACGGAGACCTGGGACGACGCGACGCTCGCGATCCTGAACCAGATGCTCGACGACGGCGTCATCCCGATGACGGTCGCCGGCCCGAACGGCACGACGCGCCGCGTCGAGCTCAACGTGCAAGGCCAGGTGGAGCGGCTCAGCGAGCCGAGCGACCTGTTCCCGGGCCTCGGCATCGAGCGCGGGCCCGTGAGGCCGGCCGTCATCGGCACGGTCGCGCCCGGCGGCCCGGCCGCGGCCGCCGGCCTGCGCGAGGGCGACCGCATCGCGGCGCTGAACGGGCAGCCGATCTCGAGCTTCGAGGCGCTCGGCGACCTCATCCGCAAACGCCAGCCCGGCCAGCAGGTCACGCTCACGGTGGACCGGGACGGCCAGCACCTCACGAAGTCCGTCGAGGTGCGCAGCCTTCAGCAGAGCGACGGTACGCCCTACGTCGGCATCGGCGTCGAGAGCAGCCGCGAGACGCCTGCCGGCTGGGCCGAGCTCGCGAAGCGGCTCGCGACCGAGCAGCGTTACGGCCCCGGCCGCGCGTTCGTCGAGGGGGTGGACAAGACCTGGGAAATGTCGGCCATGACCGTGCGCATGCTCGCGCACATGGTGACGGGCGAGGTCTCCGTGCGTAATCTCTCGGGGCCGATCGCGATCGCGACGTACGCCGGCGACAGCGCCCAGGCAGGCTTCGGCGCCTTTCTGAGCTTCCTGGCCGTCGTCAGCGTCAGCCTCGGCATCCTGAACCTGCTGCCCGTGCCGATCCTCGACGGCGGCCAGGTGGTCTATCAGCTCATCGAGTGGGTCAAGGGCTCGCCGCTTTCGGAGCGCGCCATGGTTCTCGGCCAGCAGGTGGGCATCTGGCTGCTCATCGTGCTCATGGGCTTCGTCTTCTACAACGATTTGACGCGAGTATTTAGTTGATGCGATTTCGTCTACCCGTAGCGTGCCTCGCCGCGCTTCTCGTGATCGGCCGGGCAACGGGGGCCTTTGGCCAGGAGTTGCCGGCGGACCCATACCCCTTCGTCGTCAAGGACTTCAAGGTCGAGGGCGCGCAGCGCATCTCGGAAGGCACGATCTACAACTATCTGCCGATCAACATCGGCGACACGCTGACGCGGCAGCGCGTCGCGGAGGCCGTGCGGGCCCTGTACTCGACCGGGTTCTTCCAGGACGTGGAGCTGCGCGCCGACGGCTCGACGCTGATCATCGCCGTGCTCGAACGTCCCTCGATCGAGGACTTCACCTTCAAGGGCAACAAGGACATCAAGGACGACGACCTCAAGAAGGTGCTCAAGCAGGCCGGCCTCACGAAGGGCAAGACCTTCGACCGCTCCGTGCTCGACGAGCTCACCCAGTCCCTGACCGAGGAGTACTACAGCCGCGGCAAGTACGGCGCGCAGATCAACCCGAAGGTCGAGAAGCTGCCGGACAACCGCGTGCGCGTCTCGATCCAGATCGACGAAGGCCAGCGCGCGAAGATCCGCGAGATCAACATCGTCGGCAACAAGTCGTTCCCCGATAAGGACATCCTGAGCCAATTCCAGCTCAAGACGGGCGGTCTGCTCTCGTTCATCAAGAACGACGACCGCTACTCGAAGGAGTCGCTGCAGGGCGACCTCGAGAAGCTGCGGTCGTTCTACATGGACCGCGGCTACGCGGATTTCCACATCGACGACACTCAGGTCGCGATCTCGCCCGACAAGCGCGACATCTTCATCACGATCGCGATCACCGAGGGCGAGAAGTACAAATTCGGGCAGATCAAGCTCGCCGGCCAGATGGTCGTCCCCGAGCAGGATCTCAAGGCGCTGATCCTCGCACAGCCCGGCGCGACGTTCTCGCAGCAAGTCCTCTCCTCGACGCAGGAGCTCATGAACCTGCGGCTCGGCGTCGACGGCTACGCGAACGCCAAGGTCCAGCCCGTGCCCGACCTCAACGAGGCCACGAAGACGGTGGACGTGACGTTTTTCGTGGACCCGCAGCACCGCGTCTACGTCCGGCGCATCAACTTCACGGGCGCGAGCGGCGTCGAGGATCAGGTGTTCCGGCGCGAGATGCGCCAGCTCGAGGGTGGCTACCTCTCGAACAACGAGCTCGAGCGCTCCAAAGTCCGCCTGCAGCGTCTGCCGTATGTGAAGAAGGTGGACTACGAGACCGTGCCCGTGCCGGGCAGCGCCGACCAGGTGGACGTGAACTACAAGATCGAGGAGGGCCTGCCCGGCCAGTTCGGCGGCAGCATCGGCTACTCGCAGGACCAGGGCATCATCCTCGGCGGCAACTTCACGCACTCGAACTTTCTCGGGACCGGGAACCGCGTGGCCGTGAACCTGAGCGGCGGCGCGTACCAGAAGATCTACGACGTCAACTTCACGAACCCCTATACGACGATCAACGAGCTCTCGCGCTCGATCTCGCTCACGTATCAGGACATCACGCAGTTCACGAGCTACACCTCGGACTTCTCGACGAAGACGCTGAGCGGCGGCATCAACTGGTCCTATCCGCTCTCCGAGGTCCAGTACCTGACCTTCGGGTTCCTGTACGGCGACGCGCAGCTGCTGACGAGCGCCTACAGCTCCCAGCAGGCTCGCGACTGGGTCCTCGCGAACGGCGATTCGTTCGCGATCGACCCTGCGAACGGCATCTACGGCTCGGACGTGAAGAGCCTCGAGCTCGCGGCCGGCTGGATTCTCGACAGCCGCAACCGCACGCTGTTCCCGGACGCCGGTGCCCGCTTCCGGTTCAATTTCAATATGACGGCGCCGACGAGCAAGGTCGAGTACTACGTCGCGCAGATGGATCTCACGAAGTACTTCCGTCTGCCGGGCAGGTGGCGCTTCCGGATCAACAGCGAGCTCGCCTACGGCCAGCCGATGGGCGACACGACGGCGCTGCCGCCCTACCGAAATTTCTATGCGGGCGGCCCGGGCTCGGTGCGCGGCTACAAGCAGAGCAAGCTCGGCCCGCGGGACTCGCTGAACAACCCCTACGGCGGCAACCTGCTCGTCACGAACCAGTTCGAGCTCGTGCTGCCGACGCCCTCGAAATTCCAAGGCTCGGGCCGCATGTCGCTGTTCTTCGATATGGGCAACGTGTTTTCGACGGGCGGAGTCAAGTTCTATGATAAACTCGGCGACCCGATCGACTACGGGTTCGACTACAATAGGCTCAAGAGATCGGTGGGCGTTTCCGTCGAATGGCTCGCCCCCCTCGGCCTGTTGAGCTTCAGTTACGCGGTCCCGCTAAACGCAGATAAAGAAACGGACCGCTTCTATGGCGACGATGTCGAACGCTTTCAATTCAACGTTGGACAGGCATTCTAGGAGTCGAGGACTTACTTGATGATCAAGACACCGATTCGAATTCGCACGTGGGCCGTCGGTTTCTCGGTGGCCGCCGCCGCCGCGCTGGCCCTTTGGGGCTCGACGAGCGCGCCCGCAGAGGCCGCGAGCGCCCCGAAGATCGGCGTCGTCAACGTGTCGACATTGCTTCAGGAGTCGCCGCAGGCGAAGAAGGTGGCCGATACCCTGCAGTCCGAGTTCGCGCCTCGGCAGCGCAAGCTGCTCAACATGCAGCAGGACCTTCAGAAGAAGCAGGACACGTATAAGCGCGATTCGCCGGTCATGGGCGAAGAGGAGCGCTCGAATCTCGAGCAGCAGATCCGCGACGGCCAGCGCGACCTGCAGCGCGCGAGCGATGCGTTCCAGCAGGATCTCAACGATCGCCGCAACGAGGAGCTCAGCAAGCTGCAGAAGTCGCTGCTCCAGGAAGTGCAGGACTACGCGCGCACGAAGGGCTACGACATCGTCGTCTCCGACGTGCTGTACTACAGCAATTCGGTAGACATCACGAAAGAGGTCCTCGCGGCGCTGAAGGACTCCGCGGCCAAGGACGACAAGGGCAAGAAGTAGCCTTCCCCGCAGCGAGGGCCCGCCCTTGAGCCACGCGCGCAGCGGCGGGCCGCCGCTCGGCACGGCTCCCACGCTCGGCGAGCTCGCCGAGCGCCTCGGGTGTGAGCTGCGCGGGCCGCGCGACGTGCGCATCGAGCGCGTCGCGACGCTGACCGCCGCGGGCCCGGGCTCGCTGACCTTCCTCGCCAATCCTCACTATCGGCCGCAGCTCGAGGTCACTCGGGCCGCGGCCGTCGTGCTCGAGGCCCGGCACGCGCAGACCTGTCCCGTGCCCTGTCTCGTCACCGAAGAGCCTTACGTCGCCTACGCGCGCGCCGCCGCGCTGCTGCACCCGCCGAAGGCGCTCGCGCCCGGCATCGCGCCGAGCGCCGCCGTGGCGCCCGACGCCCGCGTGGACGCTGCGGCCGAGATCGGCGCCAACGCGGTCGTCGGGGCGGGCAGCGTCGTCGGTCCCGGCGCGCTCGTCGGGCCGGGCTGCGTGCTCGGCGACAACGTCGCGATCGGCGCCGGCACGCGTCTCGCCGCGCGCGTAACCGTGCTCGACGGCGCGCGCATCGGCGCGCGCTGCGTGCTGCATCCCGGCGTCGTCGTCGGCGCGGACGGCTTCGGCTTCGCCCGCGACGGGCACACCTGGCTCAAGGTGCCGCAGATCGGCCGCGTCGTCATCGGCGACGACGTTGAGATCGGCGCGAACACGACCATCGACCGCGGCGCCATCGAGGACACCGTCATCGAGGACGGCGTCAAGATCGACAACCTCGTGCAGATCGCCCACAACGTGCACATCGGCGCCCACACGGCCATCGCCGGCACGGCCGCCGTCGCGGGCAGCACGAAGATCGGCCGCCGCTGCCAGATTGCGGGCGGCGTCGGCATCATCGGCCACCTCGAGATCTGCGACGACGCCGTCATTCTCGTGCGCAGCCTCGTCACGCACTCGATCGACTCGCCTGGCGTATACTCCGGCAGCCTGCCGGCCGACGAAGCGGGCCGCTGGCGCCGCAACGCCTCGCGCTTCAAGCGCCTCGACGACTACGTGAGCCGCCTGCTGCGCCTCGAGCGCCGCCTCGGCGCCGCAGGCGAGCGTCCACGCGAAGGCGGCGGGGGCGCCGAGGGCGCAGAGGGCGATGACGGCGCCCGCCGGCAAGGCGACGCTCCCGACTAAGCCGTCCCGGCAAGGATGCGCAGAGCGCGCCTGCCGGGACGCTGGGCGCCACGGATGGCGCCCAGCGAGCCCCCATGGACGGGTTCACGGCGGTCCCGGCAGGCGCGCTCTGCGCATCCTTGCCGGGACACGCTCGACACGAGAGAGGAGCATGGACGAGAAGACCGAAAAAGCCGGCATGCCGATGACCGTCGAACAGATCATGGAGTGCCTGCCGCACCGCTACCCGTTCCTGCTCGTCGACCGTGTGCTCGAGGTGAAGCCGGGCGAGTCGATCGTCGCGCTCAAGAACGTGACGGTCAACGAAGGCCACTTCACGGGCCATTTCCCGGGCTACGCCGTCATGCCCGGCGTACTTATCATCGAGGCGCTCGCGCAGGCCGGCGGCATCCTCGCCTGGATCAAGGGGACCGAGGAGGAGCGCAAGGCCGTGCCTTACCTGGCCGCGGTCGAGAAGGCGCGCTTCAAGCAGCCCGTGCGGCCCGGTGATCAGCTCATGCTCAAGGTGCGCATCGCGCGGACGCGGCGCTCGGTGTGGCTCTTCGAGGCGCGCGGCGAGGTCGCAGGCAAGACCGTCGCCGAGGCCGAGATCATGATGATCACGGGGCAGCGTCCTTGATCGATCCGCGCGCCATCGTCTCGCCGCAGGCGCGGCTGCATGCGGACGTCGAGGTCGGGCCGTTCGCGATCATCGGCGACGACGTTGAGATCGGCCGCGGCACGCGCATCGAGGGGCACGCGACGGTCAGGGGTCCGGCCGTGATCGGCGAGGACAATCACATCTTTCAGTACGCCTCGATCGGCGACGACCCGCAGGACAAGAAATACGGCGGCGAGCGCACGCGGCTCGTGATCGGCGACCGCAACACGATCCGCGAGTACGTCACGATCAACCGGGGCACGGTGCAGGACCGCGGCGAGACGCGCATCGGCGACGACAACTGGATCATGGCCTACGTGCACATCGCTCACGACTGCTTCGTGGGCAACCAGACGATCTTCGCGAACGCGGCGACGCTCGCCGGGCACGTGCACGTCGGCGACTTCGCGTTTCTCGGCGGCTTCACGGGCGCGCACCAGTATTGCCGGATCGGGCCGCATGCCTTGATCAGCATGTACAGCTACACGAAGAAGGACGTGCCGGCCTACGTCGTCGTCGAGGGCCGGCCGGCAGAGCCGCGCGGCGTCAATCTCGAGGGCCTGAAGCGCCGCGGGTTCACGACCGAGCAGCAGCGCAACATCCGCGAGGCCTACCGCATCGTGTACCGGCAGGGGCTCAAGCTCGAGGAGGCCGTCGCCGCGCTCGAGGAGCTCGCGGGCGCGCAGCCGGAGATCGCGCCGATGCTCGAGTCGCTGAAGACGTTGGGGCGGGGCGTGGCGCGGTGAAAAAGGGGTCAGAGCCCTTTTTCGCCTGTCGGCGTCGGCGGCCTCCGCTAGCTCGGTGGTCGGCGAAAAAGGCTTCTGACCCCTTTTTCGGAGGCCGCTGACGGTGCGGATCGCGCTCGTCGCGGGCGAGAAGTCCGGGGACGCGCTCGGTGCGGGCCTCATCGAGGCCCTGCGCGCGCGCGTGCCGGAGGCCCAGTTCTTCGGCATCGCCGGCGAGCACATGGTCGCCGCGGGCTGCGAGGCCTGGTTCCGGACCGAGGAGCTTTCGGTCATGGGGCTCGCCGAGGTGCTGCGGCATCTGCCGCGCCTGCTCGGGATCCGGCGCGAGCTGCTGCGGCGCCTCGAGCGCGAGCGCCCCAACGTCTACATCGGCATCGACTCGCCGGATTTCAACGTGCCGGTCGAGGCGCGGCTCAAGCGCGCCGGCATCGCGACCGTGCAATACGTGAGCCCGCAGTACTGGGCCTGGCGGCAGTCGCGCGTCGCGACGATCCGCGCCGCCGCGGACCTCGTCCTCTGCGTGCTGCCCTTCGAGGCCGACTTCTACGCCGAGCACGAGGTGCCGGCGCGCTTCGTGGGCCACCCGCTGGCCGACGCGATCCCGCGCGAGGTGGACCGCGCCGCCGCGCGCGCCGCGCTCGGGCTCGAGGCGCAGGGGCCGCTCGTGGCGCTGCTGCCCGGCAGCCGCCGCAGCGAGGTCGCGCGCCTCGCGGCGCCGTTCGTCGGCGCGGCGGCCTGGCTGCAGGCGCGCCGGCCCGGCACGCGCTTCGCCGTCGCGCTCGCGAACGATTCGGTCGCGGCCGTGTTCGCCGAGCACGCCGCCGCGCGTCTCGATCCGCCCGCGGCGCTCGTGACGGGCCGCGCGCGCGAGGTCATCGCCGCGGCCGATGCCGTGCTCACGGCCTCGGGCACCGCGACGCTCGAGACGCTGCTGCACAAGCGCCCCATGGTCGTGGCCTACCGGCTCGCCCCGCTGACGCTGGCCGTCGTTCGCCGCCTCGGCCTCGGGCGGCTGCCGCACTTCTCGCTGCCGAACCTGCTCGCGGGCCGCGCCGTCGTGCCCGAGGTCAGCCAGGAGCAGGTGCGGCCCGAGGTCCTCGGCGCCGCGCTCGAGGGCGTGCTCGACGGGGAAGGGCTCGCCCCGGATTGGTATGATGCGTTCGCATCCATTCACGAGCAGCTCGAGCGCGGGGCGAACGCCGCGGCGGCCGAGGCCGTGCTCGAGCTCGTCGGGCGCAAAGACGAGACGGGAACGCCGGGAGATGGGAAGGCTCGAGCCGTTCCGGGCTGACAGGCGGGCGCATACGCGCGCCGCCCCGAGGGGACTTCAGTCGTGAACGCCGCCATGACCGAGACGCGAGGCAGCGCGCCGCCCGCCGCGCCGCAAGCCTTCGTGCATCTGCGCGTCCACACCGAGTACTCGCTCGTAGACAGCGTCGTGCGCGTCGGCCCGCTCGTGGAGCGCATCGAGCGTCTCGCGATGCCCGCGGTGGCCGTGACCGACGAGTCGAACGTCTCGGCCATGGTCAAGTTCTACAAGGGTGCTCTCTCGCGCGGCATCAAGCCCATCGTCGGTGCCGACGTGTGGGTCGCGCTCGGCGAAGACGAGAGCGAGCCCGCGCGGCTCACGCTGCTCTGCGCGAGCATGCAGGGCTTCAGGAACCTGAGCCGCCTGCTCACGGCCGCCTACGCGCGGGTCGGCACGGCCGGGCGCGCGCCGCTCGAGAAGGCGGCGCTCGACCCCGCCGCGCTCGAAGGCCTCATCGCGCTCTCGGGCGCGCAGCAGGGCGAGATCGGCCGCGCGCTCGCGGCCGGCCGTCCCGAGCGTGCGCGCGAGCTGCTCGCGGAGTGGCGGGCGCTCATGCCGGGGCGGTTCTACATGGAGCTGCAGCGCGTCGGCCGGCCCGGCGAGGCCGCCTACGTCGCGGCGGCCGTCGAGCTCGCGGCGGCCGAGCGGGCGCCCATCGTCGCGACGAACGAGGTCTGCTTCGTCGAGCGCGAGGACTTCGAGGCGCACGAGACCCGCGTCTGCATCGGCCAGGGCCGCACGCTCGAGGACCCGGCGCGGCCGCGCCTGTACTCCGAGGAGCAGTACCTGAAGTCGCCGGCCGAGATGCACGCGCTCTTCGAGGACCTGCCCGAGGCGCTCGCGAACACGCTCGAGATCGCGACGCGCTGCAACCTCGCGCTCGAGCTCGGCGAGGTGTACCTGCCCGCGTTCGAGGTCCCGGGCAGCGCGAGCACGGCCGAGCACCTGCGCACCGTCGCGGCCGCGGGGCTCGCGGAGCGGCTCGCGGGCGGCGCGGCCGCTCCGGCGCCCGGGCGCGAGCGGGGGGCCGCGGTGCCCGACGGAGCCGTCGATGCCGACGGCGAGGCCGAGTCCTACGAGGCGCGGCTCGAGCGCGAGCTCGACGTCATTTGCAAGATGGGCTTCGAGGGCTACTTCCTCATCGTCGCGGACTTCATCGGCTGGGCGCGCAGCAACTCGATTCCGGTCGGCCCCGGCCGCGGCTCGGGCGCGGGCTCGCTCGTGGCCTACGCGCTCGGCATAACGGACCTCGATCCCATCGAGCACGACCTGCTGTTCGAGCGCTTCCTGAACCCAGAGCGCGTCTCGATGCCGGACTTCGACATCGATTTCTGCATCGAGGGCCGCGACCGCGTCATCGACTACGTCGCCCAGCGTTACGGCCGCGACCGCGTCTCGCAGATCGCGACCTTCGGCACGATGGCCGCGAAGGCCGTCGTGCGCGACGTGGGCCGCGTCTTCGGCATGCCCTACGGCTACGTGGACCGCATCGCGAAGCTCATCCCGTTCGAGCTCGGCATGACGCTCGACCGCGCGCTCGTCGAGAGCGAGGAGCTGCGCGCCGTCTACGAGGCCGAGGAGGAGGTGCGCGGGCTCATCGACATGGCGCGGCGGCTCGAGGGCCTCTCGCGCAACGTGGGCACGCACGCGGGCGGCGTCGTCATCGCGCCCGCGCCGCTGACGGAGTTCATGCCGCTTTACTCGGAAGCGGGCGCGGGGCAGCTGAGCCAGCTCGACAAGGACGACCTCGAGGCCGTGGGCCTCGTGAAGTTCGATTTTCTCGGTCTCAAGACGCTCACGATCATCGACAAGGCGCTCGCGACGATCAATGCGGCGCGCGCGGCGGCCAAGCTGCCGCCCGTGGACGTGGGCGCGCTGCCCATGGGCGACGCCAAGAGCTACGAGCTGCTGAACCGCCTGCAGACGACGGCCGTGTTCCAGCTCGAGTCGCGCGGCATGCGCGACCTCATCAAGCGGCTCAAGCCCGACTGCTTCGAGGATCTCGTCTCGCTCATCGCCCTGTTTCGGCCCGGCCCGCTGCAGTCGGGCATGGTCGAGGAATTCATCGCGCGCAAGCACGCGCCGCGCGGCCAGGTCATCGATTATCTGCATCCCTCGCTCGAGCCCGTGCTCAAGCCGACGTACGGCGTGATCCTGTATCAGGAGCAGGTCATGCAGATCGCGCAGGTGCTCGCGGGGTATTCGCTCGGCGGCGCGGACCTCCTGCGCCGGGCCATGGGCAAGAAAAAGCCCGAGGAGATGGCGAAGCAGCGCGAGATCTTCGTCGGCGGCGCCGTCGAGCGAGGCGTCGAGCAGAAGCTTGCCACGCACATCTTCGATCTCATGGAGAAGTTCGCGGGCTACGGTTTCAACAAGTCGCACTCTGCGGCTTACGCGCTCGTCGCCTACCAGACCGCCTGGCTCAAGGCGCATTACCCTGCCGCGTTCATGGCCGCCGTCATGACGGCCGACATGGACAACACGGACAAGCTCGTCGTGCTCAACGACGAATGCAAGGCGCTCGGCCTCGCGCTAGAGCCGCCGGACGTGAATCGCTCGGCGCACGCGTTCACGGTCGCGGGCGAGCGGCGCATTCACTACGGGCTCGGCGCGCTCAAGGGCGTGGGGCAGGGTGCCGTCGAGGCGATCGTCGCCGAGCGCGAGGCGGGCGGCGCGTTCAAGAGCCTGCTCGACCTGTGCCGGCGCGTGGACTCGCAGAAGCTCAATCGGCGCGTGCTCGAGGCGCTCGTGCGCGCCGGCGCGCTCGACGGGCTCGGCGCGAACCGCGCGACGCTCATGAAGGCGATCCCGGACGCGCTGCGCCTCGCCGAGCGCAAGGCGCACGCACTCGCGGGCGGCCAGGGCGCGCTTTTCGGCGGCGACGACGAGGGCGAGGAGCTCGAGCACGAGTTCGAGGTCGTTCGCGAGTGGACGAAGCGCGAGCGCCGCGAGGCCGAGTATGAGAGCCTCGGGCTCTACCTCACGGGCCATCCGTTCGACGACTACGTGGGCCACTGCGGCTACTTCACGAACGGCCCCATCGCGGGCGTCGTGGGCGCGCTGCCGCCCGACGGCGCGAACACCTATGCGATGCGGCGCGAGGTCACGCTGGCCGGCGTCGTCATGGACATCCGCCGGCGCGGCGGGCGCGTCTCGCTCGTGCTCGACGACAACACCGAGCGCATCGAGGTCTCGCTCTTCGACGAGGTCTACAACGGCTGCAAGCATCTGCTCGTGAAGCGGACCGTGCTCGTCGTGCGCGGCCAGCTGCGCTTTGACGACTTCCTCGGAGCCTGGCGCGTGACGGCCCAGCGTGTGACCTCGGTGGACGACGAGATCGAGGAATACGCGCGCCGGCTCACGATCGACTGGCGCGTACCGGAAGCGCGCGCCGACTTCGTGCCGGCGCTCAAGGCCGCCCTGAAGCCGTTCACGCGCGGGAAGTGCGAGGTCTGCCTCAAGTACCGCAGCGCCTCCGCCGAGGGGCTGCTGACGCTCGGGGAGGAATGGGCCGTGCGGCCGACGCGGGAGTTGCGGGAGTCGCTGACGCGGCTGTTGGGGGAGGATCGCTTCTCCATCCACTACCCCAGGCACTTCGTTTCGGGTTAAGGAGTCCCGGTCCCCGAAAGAGGGGTCAGAGCCCTTTTTCGCCTCCTTGGGGCGGCGGTTGGCGGCTGCGGCTCGATGCGCTTCGGCCGGCCGGTGCGGTGGTTGCGGTCGCGGCTCGATGAGGGCCGTTGAGGGACTCGGGCATCCCTGCCCTCGGGTGCGCACATCCCTGTGCGCACGGTCCCTCAACGGCCCTCATCGATCCGCGACCGCGGAAACGGCGGCGGTGTTGCGCATCGAGCCGCAGCCTCGGAGCCGTCGGCGCGTGGGCGAAAAAGGGCTCTGACCCCTTTTTCGGGGCCGGGACACATCGTTAAGAATCTCCGCGCAGGCAGCGAGTGTCGGCCTCGCGCAGAACCGCCGCCGGGGCCCATTCCGCAGAACCGCGCGCCGCCGCTTGTCGAGCCGCCGCCCTTGAGGGTATCGTCCCGCGC
This sequence comes from uncultured Gammaproteobacteria bacterium, assembly GCA_963702105.1. Taxonomy (GTDB): domain Bacteria; phylum Pseudomonadota; class Gammaproteobacteria; order Steroidobacterales; family Rariloculaceae; genus ZC4RG20. The sequence goes on along the minus strand of OY969712.1, from coordinate 3,693,716 downwards.
ATGACGGAGCCGCACGCGACATGGACCTGAAGTTTCTGGATTTCGAGCAGCCCATTGCCGAGCTCGAGGCGAAAATCGACGCGCTGAAGTTCGTCGGCGACGACTCCGAGGTCAACATCGGCGAGGAGATCGAGCGGCTCAAAAGGAAGAGCGAGTCGCTCACGAAGGGCATCTTCTCGAGTCTCTCCCCGTGGCAGATCGTGCAGCTCGCGCGCCACCCGCATCGGCCCGACACGCTGCATTACATCCAGCGCTGCTTCACGGATTTTCAGGAGCTCCACGGCGACCGCATGTACGCCGACGACCACGCGCTCGTCTGCGGCCTCGCGCGCATCGAGGGGCGGCCCGTCATGCTTCTGGGGCATCAGAAGGGCCGCGACACGAAGGAGCGGCTGTGGCGCAACTACGGCAGCGCGCGGCCCGAGGGCTACCGCAAGGCGCAGCGGCTCATGCGCATGGCCGAGAAGTTCCGGCTGCCCGTCATCACGCTCATCGACACGAAAGGCGCCTACCCCGGCGTCGGCGCCGAGGAGCGCGGGCAGGCCGAGGCGATCGCGCGGAGCCTCTTCGTCATGGCGCAGCTCAAGACGCCCATCGTCAGCGTCGTGATCGGCGAGGGCGGCTCGGGCGGGGCGCTCGCGATCGGCCTCGCGGACCGCACGTTCATGCTGCAGTACAGCATCTACTCGGTGATCTCGCCCGAGGGCTGTGCCTCGATCCTCTGGAAGACGGCCGAGAAGGCCGAGACCGCCGCCGACGCCATGGGCCTTACGGCCGACAGGCTGCAGAAGCTCGAGCTCATCGACGGCGTGATTCCGGAGCCGCTCGGCGGGGCTCACCGCAATCCGGCCGCCATGGCCGAGGCGCTCAAGAACGCGCTGCTGCACGCGCTCGGGGAGCTCGAGTCCGTGCCCGTCGATGAGCTCGTCGCCGCGCGCCGGCGCAAGTTCGCGGGCTACGGCGCCTTCAAGGAAGCCTGAGCACGGGCGCGAGCGGCGACAGCGCCGACCGGCCCTTCCTCGACGAGCTGCGGCGCGCGCTCGAGCGTGCCGCGCCGGAAGCGCTCGCGGGCCGCGGTGCGGTCGTCGCGTTCAGCGGCGGCCTCGATTCGAGCGTGTTGCTCGCGGCGCTCGCGCGGCTCGCCGTGCCGGGCCTGCGCGCGCTGCACGTGGACCACGGCCTGCACGCCGATTCCGCCGCCTGGGAACGCCGCTGCCGCGCGACGGCCGAGGGCCTCGGCGTGCCTTACGGGGGCGTTCGCGTCGCGGTCGAGCCCGGCGGCGCGGGGCCCGAGGCCGCGGCGCGCAAGGCGCGCTATGCGGCCTTCGCGGCGCATCTCGCGCCCGGCGAGACGCTGCTGACCGCGCACCATGCCGACGATCAGCTCGAGACGCTGCTGCTCCGGGTTCTGCGCGGCACGGGCGTCCGCGGCCTGCGCGGCGTGCTGCCGCGGGCGCGGCTCGGCGCCGGGTTCCTTGCGCGGCCGCTGCTCGACTTCCGGCGCGCGGAGCTGCGCGGGATCGCCGTCGCCTGGCGGCTCAACTGGCTCGAGGACCCGTCCAACGCCGATCTGGCCTTCGATCGCAACTATATGCGTACGGCCGTGCTGCCGGCGCTGGTCGAGCGCTGGCCCGGGGCCGCGCGGACGGCCGCGCGGCTAGCGGCCGCGGCGGCCGACGCCGAGCGCATTCTCGCCGATACCGCGCGCCGCGACCTCGCCGCCTGCAGCGAAGGGGGCCGACCCGAGGTCGCGCGGCTACGCGAGCTCGATGCCGCGCGCCAGCGCAACGCCCTGCGCGAAGCGGTGCGCGCGGCCGGCCTGCCGATGCCCGGCGCGCGCCAGCTCGAGGCGCTGCGCGCGGCGCTCGCGATCCTGCGGCCCGACGCGCGCACGCTCGTATGCTGGCCCGGCGGCGAGGCGCGCACGTTCCGCGGCCGGCTCTATCTGCTCGCGCCGCCTGCGACCGCGGCCGCGGCTGCGGCTGCGGCTGCGACCGCCCACGCGCCTGCGGCTGCGAACGCGCCCGCGCCCACGCCCGCGGCTGCGGCTGCTCCCTGGGCGTGCGTCTCGGCGGCCGAGCCCTGGGCCGGCCCGCAGGGCAGGCTGGTTCTCGAGCCGGGCGCCGGTCCCGGGCTGCCCGAAGCCGTCGCGCTCGAGGGGCTCGAGGTCCGGTTCCGCGCGGGCGGCGAGCGCTTTCGGCCTGCGGGCAGCGCCCACGCGCGCAAGCTCAAGACCTGGTTCCAGGAGCAGGGCATCGTGCCGTGGATGCGCGACCGCATCCCGCTGCTCTATTGGCGCGGCCGTTTGCTCGCCGTCGCCGACCTCGCCCTCGACGAGGCCGCCGCGTCCGCCACCGCCGCCGCCGCCAGGGACGGGCCCGCAGCGCGCGCATGGCGCGTGCGCTGGGAAGGCCACGGCCCGCTGCGATGAGGCGCGCCGGCCACGCTCGGTACGATGAGGCGCGCCGGACACAGCCCGCTGCGACCAGCCGCGCCGGGCACGGCCCGCTGCGACGAGCCGCGCTGCACGCAGCCGCTGAGCGCTCACTGCTCGAAGTCGGTGCACGCCGGTCGAACGAGGTCCAATAGATACGAGCCGGTGCGATTCGGACTGGTTCGCTACAGGCAGTTTTGGTAGCTTGTAATACCGTCTCTCAGCAAACCTTTGGCTCACGTTCCATCCTCGAGGGCGCCCGGTCGGGACGGCGCGCGCTCGATTTCGATTTCCGATTGCCGAGCAGGCGGGGTATGACGCGATTCATTTTCATAACCGGGGGTGTGGTGTCATCGCTCGGCAAGGGCATCACATCGGCCTGTCTCGGGGCGATCCTCGAGGCGCGCGGCCTCAAGGTCCGGCTCATGAAGCTGGACCCGTACATCAACGTGGACCCCGGCACCATGAGCCCGTTCCAGCACGGCGAGGTCTTCGTGACCGAGGACGGCACGGAGACGGATCTCGACCTCGGCCACTATGAGCGCTTCGTGCGCACCAAGACGGGCCGCAACAGCAATTTCACGACCGGCCGCATCTACTCGAACGTCATCGCCAAGGAGCGCCGCGGCGAGTATCTCGGCGCGACGGTTCAGGTCATCCCGCACATCACGGACGAGATCAAGCGCTGCATCCTGAGCGGCGCCGCGGACGCGGACGTGTGCATGGTCGAGATCGGCGGCACGGTCGGCGACATCGAGTCCCTGCCGTTCCTCGAGGCCATCCGCCAGATGGGCGTCGAGCTCGGCCGCGACCGCACGCTCTACATTCACTTGACGCTCGTGCCTTTCCTTTCGACCTCGTCCGAGATCAAGACGAAGCCGACGCAGCACTCGGTCAAGGAGCTGCGCTCGATCGGCATTCAGCCGGACGTGCTCGTGTGCCGCTCGCACCTGCCGCTGCCGCCCGAGCAGCGGGCGAAGATCGCGCTGTTCACGAACGTCGAGACGCGCGCCGTGATCTCGGCGCTGGACGTCGACGATCTCTACAAGATCCCGATGATGCTGAAGCAGCAGGGCCTGGACGACATCGTCGTGAGCAAGCTCAGGCTCGAGGTGCCCCCGGCGGATCTCTCCGAGTGGCAGGCCGTCGTGGACGCGAAGGCCCACCCGGAAGCCGAGGTTACGATCGCCATGGTCGGCAAGTACGTGGACCTCAGGGATTCCTACCTCTCGCTGACGGAGGCGCTGCTGCACGCCGGCATCCACACGCGCACGCGGATCAACATCGATTATGTCGAGTCCGAGGATATCGAGCGGCACGGCACGGCGCGCCTCAACGAGGTGGATGCGGTGCTCGTGCCGGGCGGCTTCGGCGAGCGCGGCATCGAGGGCAAGATCGCGGCCGTGAAGTTCGCGCGGGAGAAGCGCGTGCCGTACCTGGGCATCTGCCTCGGGATGCAGGTCGCGATCATCGAGTTCGCCCGCAACATGCTTGGCCTGCCGCGCGCACAGTCCACGGAGTTCGACAAGTCCACACCGGACCCGGTCATCGCCCTGATCACGGAGTGGCAGGACGAGGCGGCCGGGCGCCAGGCGCGCTCGGCGGAATCGGATCTCGGGGGCACGATGCGGCTCGGCGCCCAGCGCTGCAACCTCAAGCCGGGCAGCCTCGTGCACGGCATCTACGGGAAGGACGCGATCTACGAGCGCCACCGCCACCGCTTCGAGTTCAACAATCGCTACCTCGAGCAGTTCGAGGCCGCTGGGCTCGTGTTCTCCGCGTTCTCGGCGGACGGCCTCGTCGAGGTCATCGAGCTGCCCGAGCACCCGTGGTTCCTGGCCTCGCAGTTCCACCCCGAGTTCACGTCGACCCCCAGGGACGGCCATCCGCTCTTCACGAGCTTCGTCACCGCCGCGCGCGCATGCCAGGGCCTGAAGCTGCCGCGGGCAGCGCGCGCATGAGGATAGCCGGTTTCGAGACGAGCCAGTCGAGCCCGCTGTTCCTGATCGCCGGTCCCTGCGTCATCGAAAGCGAGCGGCTCGTCCTCGAGACGGCCGAGCACCTCAAGGCCGTCTGCGAGCGGCTCGCGATGCCGTTCGTGTTCAAGGCGTCGTTCGACAAGGCGAACCGGAGCCGGCTCGCGAGCTTCCGCGGCCCGGGCCTCGAGGCGGGGCTGCGCGCGCTCGAGCGCGTCAAGCGCGACTTCGACATCCCGGTCCTGACGGACGTCCACGAGGACACGCCGCTCGACGAGGTCGCGGCCGTGGCCGACCTGCTGCAGACGCCGGCGTTGCTCTGCCGGCAGACGAACTTCATCGTGCGCGTCGCGGCCCAGGGCAAGCCCGTGAACCTCAAGAAGGGGCAGTTCCTCTCGCCGGCCGAGATGGTCAACGTCGTCGAGAAGGCGCGCTCGACGGGCAACGAGCGGCTGCTCGTCTGCGAGCGCGGCGTCTGCTTCGGCTACAACAATCTCGTCGCGGACATGCGCTCGCTCGCCGTGCTGCGCGAGACGGGCTGCCCCGTGGTCTTCGACGCGACGCACGCCGTGCAGCGGCCGGGCGAGCTCGGCGTGGCCTCGGGCGGTGAGCGCCGGCACGTGCCGCTGCTCGCGCGCGCGGCCGTCGCGGCCGGTGTCGCCGGGATCTTCCTCGAGACGCATCCCGATCCCGACCGGGCGCTCTCCGACGGTGCGAACACCTGGCCCCTCGACAAGATGGCGGCCTTGCTCGAACAATTGAAGCATCTCGACGAGGTCGTGAAAGCCGCACCGCTCATCGAGAGCGAAGAAACCGAGGAGTAGTCATGAGCAAGATCAAGGCAGTCAGCGGGCTCGAGATCCTCGACTCGCGCGGTAACCCGACCGTCGAAGCCGAGGTGGTCCTCGAGAGCGGGGCGCGCGGCCGCGGAGCGGTGCCCTCCGGCGCCTCGACGGGCACGCGCGAGGCCGTCGAGCTGCGCGACGGCGATTCGAAGCGCTACGGCGGCAAGGGGGTCCGCAACGCCGTCGCGAACGTGGAGGGCGAGATCCGCAAGGCCGTCGTCGGGTTCGACGCGGCCGACCAGAAGGCGCTCGACGAGATGCTCATCGCGCTCGACGGCACCGAGAACAAGTCGCGGCTCGGGGCCAACGCGCTGCTGGCCGTCTCGCTCGCGGCGGCCAAGGCCGTCGCGGCCGAGCGGGGGCTGCCGCTCTACCGCTCGCTGCACGAGGCCGAGCGCTACACGCTGCCGGTGCCCATGATGAACATCATCAACGGCGGCGCGCACGCGGACAACAGCGTGGACATCCAGGAGTTCATGATTCTGCCCGTGGGGGCGCCGAGCTTCGCGGAGGCGCTGCGCTACGGGGCGGAAATATTTCATGCACTGAAGAAAGTCCTCGGCGGCCGCAAGCTCAATACGGCCGTCGGCGACGAGGGCGGCTTCGCGCCCGACCTCGGCTCGAACGAGGAGGCGCTCGAGACGATCGGCGAGGCCGTGGACGCTGCGGGCTACACGCTCGGGCGCGAGATTTATCTCGGGCTCGACGTTGCGAGCTCGGAGTTCTTCGAGAACGGCCGGTACGAGCTTGCGTCGGAAGGGCGCAGCTTCTCGCCCAAGGAGTTCGTCGGCTTCATCGAGGATCTCGTCGCCCGGTATCCGATCGTCTCCGTCGAGGACGGCATGGCCGAAAACGACTGGGAAGGGTGGGGCATCCTGAGCGCGCGGCTGCGTGACCGGCTGCAGCTCGTCGGCGACGACCTGTTCGTCACGAACACGCGGATCCTCGCCGAAGGGATCGAGCGCAAGATCGCGAACAGCATTCTCATCAAGCCGAATCAGATCGGCACGCTCACGGAGACGCTCGCGGCCATCGACATGGCCGTGGACGCGGGCTATACGGCCGTCGTCTCGCACCGCTCGGGCGAGACCGAGGATGCGACGATCGCCGACCTCGCCGTCGCGACGCGCGCGACGCAGATCAAGACCGGCTCGCTGTGCCGCTCGGACCGGCTCGCGAAGTACAACCAGCTGCTCCGGATAGAGCGCGAGCTCGGGCAGCGGGCCGCGTATGCGGGGGCGAAAGCGTTCCCAGTCGGTCTTTGATGCGCGGCTGACGCGCTATCAGTAGAATGTGCGCTTCCGGGGGACCGCTCATGGAGGCGCTCGTCCGCCCATGCGCCCGCTGATCGTACTGCTACTCGTCGTGCTCGCCATGCTGCAGTTCAAGCTGTGGCTGTCGGAGGGCGGCGAGCGCAAGGTTTGGCGGCTCGACAAGGAGCTCGCCCAGCGCACGGCCGAAAACCACCGCCTCGCCGAGCGCAATGCCGAGCTCGCGGCCGAGGTCAAGGATCTCAAGACCGGTCTTGCGGCCGCGGAGGAGCGGGCGCGCAACGAGCTCGGGCTCGTGAAGCCGGACGAGAGCTTCTACGAGGTGGTGAAGAAGTAAGACGAAAAAGGGCTCTGACCCCTTTTTCGTCAGCGCCTCGCGAGCAGCACGTACACCGCCCCGGTCCCGCCGTGCCGCGCGCGCGCCGAGGTAAAGGCCAGCACGGCGTTCCAGCGCGCGAGCCACTCGTGCACGGCGTACTTCAAGACCGGGCCCTCCGGACCGGAGCGCGAGCCCTTGCCGTGGACGACCCGTACGCAGCCCAGACCCAAGCGCGCCGACTCGGCGACGAAGTCCTTGAGCGCCTCCCGCGCCTCGGCGCGCGTCATGCCGTGCAGGTCGATCTCGGCCTCGATGCTGTAGCGGCCGGCCCGCAGCCGGCGCAGGGTCTGCTCGCCGATGCCCGGACGCGCGAAATCCGTCTCGCCGTCCGGCTGCTCGTGCAGCGTGCCGTTCAAGCTCTCGTTGAGTACGGCCAGACGCGCCGCGCGGCTGTGGCGCGCAATGGCGGCCGGCCGCGCGCGCCCTCCGGTGACGCGCTTCGCGGCCTTGAGCGGTTTCACATCGCGCATGGCTTCGCGAAACTCGGCCCGGTCATCTTTGCCCGTGTCCATCGGGTTCCTCGCGCTTACGCTTGAAGTATAGTTGCACCGTTCATAACGATTCCAGGGAACGGTGCGTGCGCATCCTGCTCTCCAACGACGACGGTTATCAGGCCCGGGGTTTGAGAGTGCTCGCCGAGACCCTCGGGCAGCTCGCCGCGGTGACGGTCGTCGCGCCCGACCGTAACCGCAGCGGCGCGAGCAATTCTTTGACGCTCGAGACGCCGCTGCGCGTGGAGCAGGTGGGGCCGGACGTATATTACGTCAACGGCACGCCGACCGACTGCGTGCATCTCGCCGTCACGGGCCTGCTCGACCCCGAGCCCGACATGATCGTCTCCGGCATCAACCACGGCGCGAACCTGGGCGACGACGTCATCTACTCGGGGACCGTCGCGGCCGCCGTCGAAGGCCGCTTCCTGGGCCTGCCCGCGCTCGCGGTCTCGCTCGTCCTCGGCAGCGGCCAGCACTTCGAGACGGCCGCGGTCGTCACGCGCCGGCTCATCGAGCACATGATGGCGAACCCGGTGCCCCCCGAGACCATCTTCAACGTCAACGTTCCGGACGTGCCGCTCGAGGAGATCGCGGGCTACGAGGTCACGCGGCTCGGCTACCGGCACAAGTCCGAGCCCGTCATCAAGGCGCTCGATCCGAAAAACCAGCCGATCTACTGGGTCGGCGCCGCGGGGCCCGAGCAGGATGCGGGGCCCGGCACGGATTTCTACGCGGTCGCGCGGCGGCGAGTCTCGGTCTCGCCGCTCAAGATCGATCTGACGGACCACAAGGCGCTCGGGCCGCTCGGCGATTGGCTGCAGCGGCTGCCATGAACGATCGGCGCTTGAACGGCATCGGGATGACCTCGGCGCGCACGCGCGACCGGCTCGTGGACCGGCTCAGGAACGAAGGCATTGCACACGAGGGCGTGCTCGAGCGCATCCGCTCCGTGCCGCGCCATCTCTTCGTGGACGAAGCGCTCGCGAGCCGCGCTTACGAGGATACCGCGCTGCCGATCGGCTATGGGCAGACGATCTCTCAGCCCTACGTCGTCGCGCTCATGACCGTCGCGCTGATCTCGGATCTGCCTGCCGGCTACAAGCTCCCGAAGGTGCTCGAGATCGGCACGGGCTGCGGCTACCAGACGGCGGTGCTCGCGCCGTTCGTGCAACACGTCTACACCGTCGAGCGCATCAACGCGCTGCTGCGCCGCGCGCAGGAAAACATTCGTACGCTGCGCATCAACAACGTGAGCTCGCGCCACTCCGACGGCTGGCACGGCTGGCGCAGTCAGGCGCCCTTTCAGGGCATCATCGCCGCGGCCGCGCCGCCCGAGGTGCCGCCCGAGCTGCTGGAGCAGCTCGACGAGGGCGGCCGGCTCGTGATACCCGTGGGCCCCGGGCGGCGGCAGCGGCTCGTGCGCATCACGCGCGAGGGCGGCGAGTTCAAGCGGCGCGAGCTCGGCCCCGTGACCTTCGTGCCGTTCCGGGAGGGCACGGAGACGTGAAGGCCGCGGCCGCCAGGCTGCTGCCCATCGCGCTGTCACTCGTGCTGGCCGGCTGTGCGAGCTCGCTCGTCGACTACTCGCCGCGCGTGCACATCGTGCAGCCCGGCGAGACGCTCTACGCGATTGCCGACCGCTACCGCCTGGACTACCGCGATCTAGCCCGCTGGAACCGGCTCGAGAATCCCAACATGATTCAGGTCGGCCAGCGCATCCGCCTCACGCCGCCGGCCGCCCAGCCGCCCGTGCAGGCCGCGGTGCGCCGCGCCCCGGCATCCGCCCCGACCCGCGCGAGCGCGACGGTCGCCGCCGCGCCCCCGCCGCGTCCACGCGCCGCGGCGGCGCCCTCGGCCCGCCCGGCGCCGACGCCCGACTGGCGCTGGCCCACGGAAGGCGACGTCGTCAGCACGTTCGGCGCGGAGACCGGGATAGCGGGCGGCATAGGCATCGGCGGCCGCGTCGGCCAACCCGTCGAGGCCGCCGCGGCGGGCCGCGTCGTCTATGCCGGCGACGGGCTCATCGGCTATGGCCAGCTCGTGATCATTCAGCACAACGACACGTACCTCACGGCTTACGGGCACAACCGGCGGCTGCTCGTCGAGAAGGGCCAGTACGTGGCGCGCGGGCAGAAGATCGCCGAGATGGGCCTCGGCCCGGGGCGCCGGCCGCGGCTGCATTTCGAGATCCGCCGCAACGGGCAGCCCGTCGATCCGCTGCGGTACATGGCGCCGCCGGCGGATCTGGCGCGGGATCCTTAATCGTGGGTGTGTGTCACCGCATGATTCATGAACGGGATCGGTGTTTGCGGTTTTCGGAGGCTCGTGCAGACAGGCGCTTTCGGGGACGCCGTGAATCCTTCCCTGGAGGCTCCGGGCGCGCCATCCCTGGCGCGCACGGCCCCGAAAGCGCCTGTCTGCACGAGCCTCCTCAGAGACGTGGGCGGCCGTTCATGAATCATGCTGCGACTCCGCGAGGAGATCGTTGGGGCAAAGACGGCAGCCCGTTGCTCGCCACAACGGTCTTGAGGCCGATGCGATCGACGCCTCAGCCCGGCGGGTTGAACAACGCCGCCGCCACCCGCCGCCGCTCGTGCACGAGCAGGTTGTACGTCCGGCACGCGGCCGGTGTGTCCATGATCTCGAGCCCGATCGACTCGGCGGCGAGCTGCGCCATGAGCTCTGTGTCCGGCAGCACGAGACCGCGGCCCGTGCCGAGCAGGATGATTTCCGGGTCGAGCGCGATCGCGGGCTCGAGCGCTGCGAAATCCACCGCGCCGGGCGCCTCGACGGACCAGTCGGCGATGATGCGGTCCGGCGTCACGATGAGATGGCCTTCGAGCCAATGCTCGCCGATCCGCACGCGGCCGGGTTCCCAGGCCCTGACGACGTTCGCTTCCGTGAGTTCGCGTGAAATTTCCATGGCCGACACTTCGGGGGCGGGCAAGCCGGCAAACGGCTTGCCCGATCGTTGACTCCACAAGCGATAACAACTTAGCAGGTTTTATGCGATGCCGAAAATTGCGCGCCGCCCCGTCGTCGAGGGCGCGGAAAGCTGGTGCTGGCCCGCGGGCCTCCACCCGGTGCTGCGGCAGGTGTTCTCGCGCCGCCCGCTCGGCTCGGCCGAGGAGCTCGGGCTCGAGCTCAGAAAGCTGACGCCCATCGGCGAGTTCGGGGCGCTCGAGGCGGCCGTCGAGCTGCTGCTCGCGCACCGCGACGCGCGCATCGTCGTCGTCGGCGATTTCGACGCCGACGGCGCGACGAGCTCCGCGCTCATGGTGCTGACGCTGCGCGCGCTCGGCTTTGCGGACGTGCGCTACTTCATCCCCGACCGGTTCGAGCTCGGCTACGGGCTCACGCCCGAGGTCGTCGAGCGCACGCGCGCGCTCGAGCCGACGCTCATCGTCACGGTGGACAACGGCATCACGAGCATCGCGGGCGTCGCGGCCGCGCGCGCCGCCGGCGTCGACGTGCTGGTCACGGATCATCACCTGCCGGGCAGCGAGCTGCCGCAGGCGAACGTGCTCGTCGACCCGAACCTGCCGGGCGACCCGTTCTCGGGCAAACACCTGGCCGGCGTCGGCGTCGCGTTCTACCTGCTCGCCGCGCTCGGCAAGGCGCTCGGGATGCCGGCGGCCGTGCTCGAATATCTCGATCTCGTCGCGCTCGGTACGGTCGCGGACCTCGTGCGCCTCGACCGCTCGAACCGGATCCTCGTGAGCCAGGGCCTGAAGCGCATCCGTGCGGGCCGCTGCCGGCCCGGCGTGCGCGCGCTCTTGGAGGCCGCCGGCACGCGCCTCGGCGACGCGACGGCCGCGACGCTCGGGTTCCACGTCGGCCCGCGGCTCAATGCGGCCGGGCGCCTCGACGACATGTCGATCGGCGTGCGCTGCCTGCTGACCGACGACGAGACCGAGGCGCGCGCGCTGGCCGTGCGGCTCGACGCGCTGAACCGCGAGCGCCGCGAGCTCGAGGCGCGTATGCGCGACGAGGCTGTCGAGCTCGTCGCGGCCGCGGAGGCGCTCGCGGGCGACGCGCGGGCGCACGTCGTCTGCCTTCAGCACGAGGCGTGGCATCAGGGCGTCGTCGGCCTCGTCGCCTCGCGCATCAAAGACCGCTGTTTCCGGCCGACCTTCGCGTTCGCGCCGACGGACGGCGGGCGCCTCAAGGGCTCCGGCCGCTCGATCCCGGGCTTCCACCTGCGCGACGCGCTGGCTGAGGTCGCGGCGCACGAGCCCGCGCTCATCGAGCGCTTCGGCGGCCACGCCATGGCGGCCGGTCTCACGCTCGCGCCGGGCGCGTTCGAAGCCTTCGCGGCCGCGATCGAGGCCGTGGGCCGCGAGCGCCTCGACCCCGACGCGCTCGCGGAGTGCATCTTCACGGACGGCGAGCTCGCGCCGCCCGACCTGTGCATCGAGGTCGCGGAGCTGCTGCGCGAGGCGGGGCCCTGGGGGCAGGGCTTTCCCGAGCCCTGTTTCGAGGGCCGCTTCGAGGTGCAGGGTCGCCGCGTGCTGCGCGACGCGCACCTGAAGCTCAAGCTCAAGCCCGTGGGCGGCCGCGAGTCGCTCGAGGCCATCGCGTTCAATCGCGCCGGCGACCTCGCGGCCGATGCCGATTTGCTGACGCTCGTCTATCGCCTCGACGTCAACACGTACTTCGAGACGCCGCGCGTCCAGCTCATCGTCGAGCACCTCGAGCACGCGGAGGCGGGCGGCTCCGCCGGGTCGGGCGCCGGCGCGCATCGTGCTAACATGGCCGGCTTCGATTCATGAGCGTTCGGCAATGGAACCAGGCCAGATCGGAACCCAAATCGCCGACTTGAGAGAACGCACGGCCGCTCTCAGGAGGTTTCTTTGACTACCGCGAGAAGCGGGAACGTCTCGAGGAAGTAAACCGCGAGCTCGAGAGCCCGGACGTGTGGTCGGACCCCGAGCGTGCCCAGGCGCTCGGCAAGGAGCGCGCCGCGCTCGAGACGGTCGTCAACACGCTCGACCGCATCGACAAGATGCTCGCCGAGGCGGGCGAGCTCTACGAGCTCGCCCGCGCCGAGAGGGACATGGACGCGCTCGAGGACATCGCGCAGGACGTCGCGGGCGCCGAAGGCGACATCTCGCGGCTCGAGTTCCGGCGCATGTTCGCCGGCGAGATGGACGAGCACAATGCGTTCCTCGATATCCAGGCGGGCTCGGGCGGTACCGAGGCGCAGGATTGGGCCGAGATGCTGCTGCGCATGTACCTGCGCTGGTGCGAGACGCACGAGTACGAGACCGAGGTCCTCGAGTACTCGCCGGGCGACGTCGCCGGCATCAAGAGCGCGACGATCCACGTCCGCGGCCCCTACGCCTACGGCTGGCTCAGGACGGAGACCGGCGTGCACCGGCTCGTGCGCAAGTCGCCGTTCGACGCGGGCCATCGGCGCCACACGTCGTTCGCGGCCGTGTTCGTCTCGCCCGAGCTCGACGAGGACATCGAGGTGGACGTGAACCCGGCCGATCTGCGCGTCGACGTCTTTCGCTCCAGCGGCGCGGGCGGCCAGCACGTGAACAAGACCGAGTCGGCCGTGCGCATCACGCACCTGCCGACGGGCATCGTCGTGCAGTGCCAGAACGATCGCTCGCAGCACAAGAACCGCGCGACGGCCATGGGCCAGCTGCGCGCCAAGCTCTACGAGCTCGAGCAGCAGAAGCGGCGCGAGCAGGCGGAGGCGATCGAGGAGGGCAAGTCGGATATCGGCTGGGGAAGCCAGATCCGCTCTTACGTGCTCGACCAGTCCCGCGTCAAGGATCTGCGCACGGGCGTCGAGAGCGGCCAGCCGAGCGCCGTGCTCGACGGCGACATCGACGAGTTTCTCGAGCACAGTCTGAAGCAGGGGCTTTGACTTCGACAGGTGGCTTTGACTTGACGCGGGGGCTTCGATCTTGAGCACGAAGGACGGAAATGGGGAGCCCGCGGGGCCCGAACGCGGCGCGGCCGTGCCGCTGCCCGGCGACGACAATCGCCTCGTCGCAGAGCGGCGCGAGAAGCTCAATCAGCTGCGCGCGGCCGGGCAGGCGTTCCCGAACGACTTCAGGCGCAATGCGCTCGCGGGGCAGATCGTCGCCGCCTATGCCGCGCACGAGCCCGAGTCGCTCGAGCGCGAGAATGTCGAGGTGCGGGTCGCGGGCCGGCTCATGGCGAAGCGCGTCATGGGCCGCAACACGTTCGCGAAGATCCAGGACCGCTCGGGCCAGATCCAGCTCTTCGTCCAGCGCGACGTTGTCGGCGAGGCGCTCTACGCGGATTTCAAGAAGTGGGACCTCGGCGACATCGTCGGCGCGCGCGGCAAGGTCTTCAAGACCAAGACGGGCGAGGTCTCGGTGACCGTCGCCGAGCTGCGCCTGCTCGTGAAGTCGCTGCAGCCGCTGCCCGAGAAGTGGCACGGCATAGCGGACCCGGAGATCCGGCTGCGCCAGCGCTACCTCGACCTCGTCATGAACGAGCGCACGCGCGAGGTGTTCCGGCTGCGCACGCAGACGCTGCGCATCATCCGCTCGTTCCTCGACGCGCTCGATTTCGTCGAGGTCGAGACGCCGCTCATGCACCCGCTGCCGGGCGGCGCCGCGGCGCGCCCGTTCGAAACGCATCATCGCGCGCTCGACATGAAGCTCTACCTGCGTATCGCGCCCGAGCTCTATCTCAAGCGCCTGCTCGTCGGCGGCTACGAGCGTGTCTACGAGCTCGGCCGCATGTTCCGCAACGAGGGGCTCTCCACGCGCCACAACCCCGAGTTCACGATGCTCGAGCTCTATCAGGCCTACGCCGATTACCGCGAGATCATGGCGCTGACCGAGAACCTCGTGCGCGAGACGGCGCGCGCGCTGCTCGGGCGCACCGAGATCGAGTACCAGGGCCGGCAATACGACCTGGGCCCGGAATTTCCGCGGCGCCGCCTCGAGGACACGCTGCTCGAGGCGCATCCCTCGCTCGACCGCGCCCGGCTGCGCGACGTCGACACGCTGCGCGAGCTCTGCACGCGGCACGGTGCCGCGGTCGAGCCGAGTTTCGGCGCCGGCAAGCTGCAGCTCGAGCTCTTCGAGAAGACCGTCGAGGAGGGGCTCGAGGGGCCGGTGTTCGTCACGCACTATCCGGCCGAGGTCTCGCCGCTCGCGCGGCGCAGCGACGACGATGCGTTCCTGACGGACCGCTTCGAGCTCTTCATCGGCGGCCGCGAGCTCGCGAACGGCTTCTCCGAGCTCAACGATCCCGAGGATCAGGCCGAGCGCTTCCGGGCGCAGGCCGCGGCCAAGGCGCGCGGCGACGAGGAGGCCATGGTCTACGACGAGGACTACATCCGGGCGCTCGAATACGGCATGCCGCCGGCGGGCGGGCTCGGCGTCGGCATCGACCGGCTCGTCATGCTGCTGACCGACTCGGCGTCGATTCGCGACGTGCTGCTGTTTCCGCAGCTCAAGCCGCAGGCGTAGCCGGCGGGGGTGCAGCCGCTGCCGGAGGGTCGCGTCGCCGCGCTTGCGGAGGCGTTTGCGGAACGATTCTCATTCAGGAAGCCCCTCCGCGGAGGCGTTTGTGTTCCTCGGGAGGCCCGCGGCCCACGGCCGACCCTCGGCTCGTGGCCGATCCTCGGGCCCGTCAGCGGACGTAAGGCAAGGGCAGCGGCCGCAACGCGACGCTGCGATCCGCCGCCGGCGCGAGCGCCGCGGCAGCCGCTTCGAGCTGCACGACCGCGAGCAGCTCCATGCCGTCCTCGGCGCGCGCCGCGCTCACGATCTCGCCGACCGCCGTGCCGCCCGCGTCGACGAGCTCTCCGCCGGGCGCCGGCAGCCCCGCGGCCGGCAACGGCCCGGCGAAACGGCGCAGCCGCCGCTTGACCTCGCCGCGGTATTTCAAGCGTGCGACGACCTCCTGGCCTGGATAGCAGCCCTTGTCGAAGGCCACGGCGCCCTGCAGGTCGAGGTTCAGCATCTGCGGCACGAAGCGCTCGGTCAGCACGGCGCCGAGTTTCGGCAGGCCCAGGCGGATCTCGGCGAGGCGCACGCGCTCGGCGTCGCCGCAGTCGAGACCGGCCATGGCCGCTTCGAGCTCGGCGTCGTTGCCGAGGGCGTACACGAGCCCGGGCCCGAGCCGGAGCCACTGGACGCCGCCCGCGGCGACGAGCGGGCTGTCCCCGTGGGCCGCGGCCCCGAGGGCGGCGCCGTTCCCCGCCAGCGCCGCGAGCCCGCGACTCGCGAGCCATTCGTCGCCGGCGCCGATGAAGGCGGCGACGCGCAGTCCCTCGTCGAGGGCCAGATCGACCCTGGCTCTGAGCACGAACATGCGCAGCTTCGCGAGCACGGCCGCAGCCGTCTCGCGCTCGGCCAGCAGCCGGTAGCCGCCTTCGCGCGGCAGCACGCGCAACAGGGCGCGCACGCGGCCGCGCGCATCGAGCCATGCGGCCGAGACCGCCATGCCGGCGCCGGCCGTGGGCGGATTGCGCGTCAGCTGGGCCTTGAGAAAGGCCTCGGCGTCCGCGCCCGTGACGTCGATGCAGACCGCGTCGATCGATCGGCAGGCGAGTGGAGCAGTTGCGTTCATAACTTGCGAGACAACGAGTACGGGATGCGCTAGGCCATTGTTTCTGGCACACTGTAGCGATGCCCGGTGGACGCAAACAAGAGCCAGGCGAGCGCCCCGAGCGCTCCGATCCGGACCACCGCGACGAAGCGCAAGAACCACGAGAGCGCCCGCGCGAGCTCGGCGGCCCCAAGGGGCCCGAGCCGACGCGCTATGGCGATTGGGAGCGGGCGGGGCGCTGCATCGACTTTTGACGAGCGCGGCCCGGACCCGAGCCGGCGGCACTGTGCCGCGGCGTCTCCGGGCGAGCCGCGTTCGTGGCCGGAAAAATCGTTAGGAGAGAAAAAGAATGGACAGGGTTGCTCGGCCCGTGTCGCCGTTTTGGGTGTATCGCTGGCAGATCACCAATACGCTCTCGATCCTGCACCGGTTCACGGGCCTGCTGCTCTCGCTCGGCGCCGTGGCGCTCGTCTGGTGGCTCGTCGCCATCGCCGGCGGCCTCGAGCCTTACCAGCACGCGCGCGCCGTCTTCTCCGGGCCCTGGTTCAAGGTGCCGCTGACGCTCTGGGCATTCTGCTTCTTCTATCACCTCGCGAACGGCATCCGGCACTTGTTCTGGGATGCGGGCGCCGGTTTCGATCCCGTCACGATTCGAGCGACGGGCTGGGCCGTCGTCGCGGTCGCGGTCGTTCTCACGATCGCCTACCTCGTCATCGTGATCGTTTAGTGATGGCTCCGTCATCGCCGGGTCACGGCCTATTTGCTTAGTGAACGTGCGGTGATCGGCTTAGTCGTCGTTCAGTCAGTGATCGTTCAGGGAGCGCAACGTTGAGTCTCGTCACGCCGTTGAATCGGGTCCTGGGGCTCGGCTCCGCCAAGGGCGGCGCCGAGCATTGGTGGATGCAGCGCCTCACGGCGGCCGCGCTCGCGGCGCTCGGCCTGTGGCTCGCCATCTCGCTCGGCACGCTGCCGGACTACACGTATCCGACGGTCGTGATCTGGATCGAGCATCCGGCGACCACGATCCTGTTGTTTCTGACCGTGCTCACGGCCGGCTACCACTCGTACCTCGGCGTGCAGGTCGTCATCGAGGACTACGTGCACGGCCGCATCGGCAAGACGCTGCTGCTCGCGCTCTCGGCGTTCGCGCACTTCGCGGTCGTCGTCATCGGGGTGTACTCCATCGCGAAGATCTCTTTCGGGGCCGTGTCATGACCGCCGAGTACGCATTCATCGATCACACCTACGACGTGGTCGTCGTCGGCGCGGGCGGCGCGGGTCTCAGGGCCACGCTCGGCCTCGCCGAGCAGGGTCTCTCGACGGCCTGTATCAGCAAGGTGTTTCCCACGCGCAGCCATACGGTCGCGGCGCAGGGCGGCATCAGCGCCGCACTCGGCAACATGGGCGAGGACGACTGGCGCTGGCACATGTACGACACCGTCAAGGGCTCGGACTGGCTCGGCGACCAGGACGCGATCGAGTACCTGTGCAAGGAGGCCCCGGCCTCGGTCATCGAGCTCGAGCATTACGGCGTGCCGTTCTCGCGCACGGAGGAAGGGCGCATCTACCAGCGGCCCTTCGGCGGCATGACGACGCACTTCGGCCAGGGCACCGCCCAGCGCACCTGCGCGGCCGCGGACCGCACGGGCCACGCGATGCTGCACACGCTCTATCAGCAGTCGCTCAAGCACGAAGCCGAGTTCTACGTCGAGTTCTTCGCGATCGACCTCATCATGGAGGACGGCGTCTGCCGCGGCGTCGTCGCGCTCGACTTGGCCGAAGGGCGTTTGCACCGCTTCCGCTCGCAGGTCGTGATCCTCGCGACGGGCGGCTATGGCCGCGCCTATTTCTCGTGCACGTCCGCGCACATCTGCACGGGCGACGGCAACGCCATGGTGCTGCGCGCGGGGCTGCCGCTGCAGGACATGGAGTTCGTGCAGTTTCACCCGACCGGCGTCTACGGCGCGGGCATGCTCATCACCGAGGGCGTGCGCGGCGAGGGCGGCTACCTCACTAACTCTGCGGGCGAGCGTTTCATGGAGCGCTACGCGCCGAACGCCAAGGACCTCGCGTCGCGCGACGTCGTGAGCCGCGCGATGACGATCGAGATCCGCGAGGGCCGCGGCGTCGGGCCGCTCAAGGATCACGTGCACCTGCACCTCGAGCACCTCGGCCGCGACGTCATCGAGGAGCGGCTGCCCGGCATCGCCGAGACGGCGAAGATCTTCGCGGGCGTGGACGTTCTCGAAGGCGCCGATCCCGGTGCTGCCGACGGTCCACTACAACATGGGCGGCATCCCGACGAACTACCACGGCGAGGTGCTCGCGAAGAACGCGCAGGGCGAAGAGCACGTCGTGCCGGGCCTCATGGCCATCGGCGAGGCGGCCTGCGTCTCCGTGCATGGCGCGAACCGGCTCGGCTCGAACTCGCTCATCGACCTCGTCGTCTTCGGCCGCGCCGCCGCGCGCCGCTGCGGCGAGCTCGTGACCCGCGGCTCGCGCTCGGCGCCGTTCAAGGCCGGCGCGGGCGAGGAATCCGTGGCGCGCCTCGACAAGCTGCGCAACGCGAACGGCAGCCAGCCGACGGCCGCGATCCGTCTCGAGATGCAGCGCATCATGCAGAATCACGCGGCCGTGTTCCGCACGGGCGAGTCGCTCGAGGAAGGTATCGACAAGCTCGGGCCCGTGTTCGCCTCGTTCGCGGACGTCAAGGTCTCGGACCGCTCGCTGATCTGGAACACCGACCTCGTCGAGACGATGGAGCTCGAGAACCTGCTGCTGCAGGCCATGGGCACGATCAAGGCCGCCCTGAACCGCACCGAAAGCCGCGGAGCGCAGGCGCGCGAAGACTATCCGAATCGCGACGACGAGAACTGGCTCAAGCACACGCTGCTGTGGGTCGACGGCTCCGGCAACGTGCGGTTCGATTATCGACCGGTGCAGATGAATACGCTGACGGACGAGGTCGAGAGCATCCCGCCCAAGGCTCGGACGTATTAGCTGCGCGTCGGTGCATCTTCGTATGCGGAGGGATCTGTGAAAGGGCGCTGTCGGGACCGCGGTGGCGTCTTCGAAATAGGGGTCAGAGCCCTTTCCCCGCGGCGGAGGTGGTGCGTTTCGTGAACGGGAAAAGGAAACTGACCCAATTCTTGACTGATGCGTCCCGCGCATGGCCGAACGAGGGCCGTGGCGGGACGCTGGGCGCCAGGGATGGCGCCCAGCGAGCCCCCAGGGACGGGTTTACGGCGGTCCCGCCACGGCCCTCGTTCGGCCATGCGCGGGACACCGATAATCTTCGATGAGGAGCTAGACATGGCGGAGTTTCGCCTTCCCAAGAACTCCAGGGTCAAGCCCGGGACGAAGCACGGCGGCGCCGAGGGTGCCGCGAACGCGCGCGAGTTTCGGATCTACCGCTACGATCCGACGACGGGCGGCAACCCGCAGATCGACAGCTACAAGGTCGACATGGATCAGTGCGGGCCGATGGTTCTGGACGCGCTGATCAAGATCAAGAACGAGGTCGATCCGACGCTGACCTTCCGCCGTTCCTGCCGCGAAGGCATCTGCGGCTCGTGCGCCATGAACATCGACGGCCGCAATACCCTCGCGTGCCTGAAGCCCGTCGAGGACGTGAAGGGCTCCGTCGCGATCTATCCGCTGCCGCACCAGCCCGTGGTCAAGGACCTCGTGACCGACCTCACGAACTTCTACGCGCAGTACGCCTCGATCAAGCCGTGGCTCCAGTCCGAGACCGCGCCGCCGCCCGACCGGGAGCGGCTGCAGTCGAAGGAGGACCAGGAGAAGATCAACACGCCCTCGGCCTGCATCCTGTGCGCGTGCTGCTCGACCTCCTGTCCGAGCTATTGGTGGAATCCCGATCGCTACCTCGGCCCGGCCGCGCTGCTGCAGGCCTACCGCTGGATCGTGGACAGCCGCGACGAAGCCACGGGCGAGCGGCTCGACGCGCTCGAGGACCCGTTTCGGCTGTATCGCTGCCATACGATCCTGAACTGCACGCAGGCCTGTCCCAAGGATCTGAATCCCGGAAAGGCCATTGCCGAGATCAAGAAGCTCATGGTCGAGCGGCAGCACTGAGACGCGGGCCGAGGCGCTTGCGGGGCGGAGGCGGCGGGCTGCGCGCGACCCCGCGGCCGAACGCGAGCCGCCGACCGATGCGTTGTTCCGAACAATGATGGCCGATCGATACCCAAGACTGCGGTGGCGGTGCCGGCGCGGCATGCGCGAGCTCGACGCGGTGCTGCAGGCGTTTCTCGAGCACGGATTCGCCGAGCTCGATGCGGCCGATAAGGCCCGCTTCGAGGCACTTTTGGACCTACCCGACCCGGAGCTGCACGGCTACCTTGTGGGCCGACATGCGGCCGCCGACCCCGAGAGCGCCCGGCTCCTCGCCCGAATCCGGCGCAGCCTTAGTCCTGAGGCCTGAGCCTTCGCGCTGGCTCGCGCTGTGGTGGTGCGCCGTCCACGCGCTCGCGGCGGCGGCCGTCCTCGCCAGCGCCGTCCCGGCACTCCCCGCGGCCGCGGCGCTCGCGGCCCTCTTCGCCCACGCCTGGCTGCGGCGGCCCGGCCCGCCGGTGCGCCTCGAGCGCAGCCGCGAAGGCGGCTGGGCCTTGCCGGCCGAGGGACTGCGCGGCTTCGTGCTCGCGCCGGGCTCGGCCGTCGGCCCGTTCTGGGTGCACCTGAGGCTCGAGGGACCCGGCGGCCGCCGAGCCGTGCTGCTGCTTCGCGATCAGCTCGATCCCGAGACCTGGCGCGGCCTTCAGGCCGAGCTGCGGCGGGACGGGCGGGGCGGCGGCGCCCATTGACCACGACAGCGTGCGCGAATCATTTTAGAATCGTTCTTTATGGATTCGTTGCAGTCGAGGCCGGTTCTCTTCGTGATTCGCCGGATCCCGGCGAACTTTTCGGTGCGGTATGAGGTCTACTGAGAGGCGTTTGACGGAACCCGGCGGCAGCCGTAAGCCGGGCAGCGGGGCATCCGACCTCGCGCTCATCAAGCGCGTGCAACAAGGTGACAGGTCGGCTTTCGACTTGTTGGTCGTCAAGTATCAGCACAAGATTCTCAAGCTGATCATGCGGTACGTGCGAGACCCCTCCGAAGCCATGGACGTAGCCCAAGAGGCCTTTCTGAAGGCCTACCGGGCCGCGCCTTCGTTTCGCGGCGACAGCGCGTTCTACACCTGGCTGTACCGCATCGCCATCAATACGGCCAAGAACTACCTCGTGGCGGCCGGCCGGCGGCCTTCCCACTACGACCTCGATCTGCAGGATCCCGAGCAGTACGAAGCATTTTCGAAGCTGCGCGACCTCGACACCCCCGAGGGTCTGGCGATCACGGACGAGATCCGCGAGGCCGTCAACGGCGCCATCGCCGATCTGCCCGAGGACCTTCGAACCGCAATACTGTTGCGCGAGATAGACGGTATGAGCTATGAGGAAATCGCCCAGACGATGGAGTGTCCCGTCGGGACCGTGCGGTCACGAATATTCCGCGCGCGGGAAGCGATAGACAAACGCATCGGCGCGTTGCTCCAATAATCGGCTCACTGCTTGATTGAAACGACCATGAGCGAAGAGATACACGATCAAGTGTCGGCCTTCATGGACGACGAGCTCTCTACCGAAGAATGCGCCTTTCTCGTCCGCCGTCTCGAACGTGATCCCGGTGCCCGCACGAAGCTCGTGCGGTACTCGCTCATCGGTTCGACGATGCGGCGCGATCTGCTCGTCGGCGATCCGGACATGCTGCGCCGTCGCATACACGAGGCCCTGAACGGCACGGCGCCGGCGCTCAAGCCGGCCGTCGCGGTCAAACCCACGTGGCGCCGCCGCATCGCCGCGCCGGCCGTCGGCGTCGGTGTCGCCGCGACCGTCGCGTTGGCGTCCTTGTTGGTCGTCAGGAACGTGAACCAGAACGCGGAGCCCGCCGGCTCCGCGCGAAGCGCGCCGCTGCTCTCCGCCGATACGTCGCCGAGCTACGTGGTCCCGCAGGACGCACAGTCGAACGGCGGCACCGTCCAGGCTCCGATCAGGCTCACCAACTATCTCGTCTATCACGGCGAATACACCTCCCTGCTGGACCGCACGGCCGTGCATTCGACCCTGATCGGCGCATCGGACGGGCCGATCGTGGAGGCGGCGACTCCGTTGCCGACCCCGCCGGGCGTCGCCGATCAGGACGCACAATGAAGGCGCCGAATCCCAAAGCCCTGCTCCGCATTTCCTGTCTCGCCCTCGCTTTCGCCGCCCTTCAGGTCAAAGCCGAGGACGCCCGCGCCTGGCTCGACCGCATGAATCGCGCGGTGGAAGATCTCAACTACGAAGGCACGTTCGTCCACGTGGTCGGCGGCAACGCCGAGACCATGTACATGGTGCACCGCAATCACAACGGCGTGATCGGCGAGCGGTTCGTTTCGCTCGACGGGTCGGGCAGAGAGATGATCCGCGAGCAGGGCGACGTCCAGGTCATCATGCCGGACCGCAAGATGGTCCTCATCGACGATCGCAAGGATGGCGGGCCGCTGACGAAAGAGCTGCCGACCTACTCGGACAAGCTCAAGCCGCATTACACGTTTACGCTTTACAAGAAGGCGCGCGTCGCGAATCGGTCGGTCCAGGTCGTCGGCATCAAGCCCAAGGACCGCTACCGCTACGGCTACATGCTGTGGCTCGACGTTGATACGGCGATGCCGCTCAAGTGGCAGATGCTCGACGACAGCGGCCATACGATCGAGCAGATCCTGTTCACGCAGATCGACATCTCGGATTTCATTCCGGCCTCGGCGCTCAAGCCGACGATCGATACCAACGGCTTCATGTGGTTCCGCGCGCCCGAGGTGCCGAGCCACATCATGGCCGACGTGCCCTGGCGCGTCGCCATGCTGCCCGGCGGCTTCGAGCTTTCCACGGCCACGGAAAGGCCGATCGCGGGCTCGAAGTATCCGGTCGAGATTCTCGTGTTCTCCGACGGCATCGCAACGGTCTCGGTCTTCATCGAAGATCCGAAGACGCACGCCGATGTCGCCGACGGCTTCGCCCATGTCGGCATCACCAACACTTACTCGTTGACGCTCGGCGGCAGAAAGGTCACGGCCATGGGCGACGTGCCGAAGATGACCGTGCACGCCATCGCCTCCTCGTTGACCGCGCAGAAGTGACCGCCTCGGTCCGTCGTCTCGCCGCCGGGGCCTGCGCCTCCCGCGCCGACCGGACCGGGCGCCTCGCCGTGCACGGCAAGGTCGTCGCGGCGCTGCGCGACGGCGTCTTCGACGTGGAGCTCGCGCGCGCCGAGGGCTGTGAGGGCTGCGAAGGCCTCTGCTTCTGGCGCCGCCTCCCGGCGGCAGGCCGCGAACGCTTCCATTCGACCCTGCCCCTCGCGGTCGGCGACGATGTGGCCGTAACATTGCCGGTCGAGTCCCTGCTCTCCGGCACGCTGCTGCTGCACGGTCTGCCGCTCGCCGCGCTGCTCTCGGGCGGTGCGGCCGGCGCCTGGCTCGGCGCGGATCCGGGCTGCCTGGCCGGCGCGGCCTTGGGTCTCGCGGCGGCCTTGCTGGCCGCCCCGCGCCTCAAGCGCCGCGTCGAGCGCGCGACGCTCGAGCGCGTCGAGCTCGAGCCTCTGGAGCCTCTGTCATGAAAACGCTGCTGCTCTACAGCCGCCCGGGCTGCCACCTTTGCGAGGAGCTCGCTGCCGACCTCGAGCCGCTCTGCGAGGGCCGCGCGGTCGTCGAGGTCGTGGACATCAGCGAGGACCCGGCGCTCGAGCGACACTACGGACTGCGGATACCGGTGCTCGCCATCGGGGGGCGGGAGCTTTGCGGGTATCCGCTCGATAAAGACGCGGTGGAGCGCTGCCTCACCGAAAAGCTCTGAGAAACGCTCCCGAGCAGAAGGAGTAAGGAGTCCTGCCGAGGAGGCCGATGCGGCGGTCCCCGAAACGCCCTTCCATGCGCCCCGCCGCCAACCACAACGATCGAGGACGCCCGCCGCCCGCTAT
This sequence comes from uncultured Gammaproteobacteria bacterium, assembly GCA_963702105.1. Classification (GTDB taxonomy): domain Bacteria; phylum Pseudomonadota; class Gammaproteobacteria; order Steroidobacterales; family Rariloculaceae; genus ZC4RG20. The sequence goes on along the minus strand of OY969712.1, from coordinate 3,669,759 downwards.
AATGGCGCGTTGCGCGCAAAGGCCCCAGCGTCCCGAGAACCATGGAACGGATCCGTAACTTTTCGATCATCGCCCACATCGACCACGGCAAGTCGACGCTCGCCGACCGGCTCATTCAGCTTTGCGGCGGCCTCACGACGCGGGAGATGTCCGATCAGGTGCTCGACTCCATGGATCTCGAGCGCGAGCGCGGTATCACGATCAAGGCGCAGAGCGTCGCCTTGAAGTACCACGCGAAGGACGGGCACGACTACCGGCTCAACATCATCGATACGCCGGGGCACGTCGATTTCTCCTACGAAGTCTCGCGTTCGCTCGCGGCCTGCGAAGGGGCGCTGCTCGTCGTCGATGCCGGGCAAGGGGTCGAGGCGCAGAGCGTCGCGAACTGCTACACGGCCATCGAGCAGGGGCTCGAGGTCGTGCCCGTCATCAACAAGATCGATCTGCCGACGGCCGATCCCGAGCGCGTGATCCGGCAGATCGAGGACATCATCGGCATCGAGGCCAAGGATGCCGTGAAGATCAGCGCCAAGACGGGCTTCGGCATCGAGGATCTGCTCGAGCGCATCGTCGAGCGCATCCCGCCGCCAAAGGGGAGCCGCGACGCGCCGCTGCAGGCGCTCATCGTCGACTCTTGGTTCGACACGTACGTCGGCGTCGTCTCGCTCGTGCGCGTCATGAACGGCCGCATCGCCAAGGGCGACCGCATTTACGTGCGCTCGACGGGCCGGCGGTACAACGTGGACCGGCTCGGCATATTCACGCCCAACGCTCTCGACGTCGAGAGTCTCGCGGCCGGCGAGGTCGGCTATCTGATCGCCTCGATCAAGGAGATCGACGCGGCGCCCGTCGGCGACACGATCGTCGGCACGGACGGGGGGGAAGTCCCGGCGCTGCCCGGCTTCAAGCGCATCCGGCCGCGCGTGTTCGCCGGGCTCTTTCCGGTGGACTCCGAGGACTACGAGGCGTTCAGGCAGGCGCTCATGAAGCTGTCGCTCAACGATGCGGCGCTGACGTTCGAGCCGGAGACGAGCGTCGCGCTCGGCTTCGGCTTCCGCTGCGGCTTCCTTGGGCTGCTGCACATGGAGATCGTCCAGGAGCGGCTCGAGCGCGAGCACGGCCTCACGCTGATCTCGACGGCGCCGACCGTCGTCTACGAAGTCGAGACCACGGACGGCGAGGTCGTGCGCGTCGAGAATCCCGCGCAGCTGCCGGAGACCTCCAAGATCCGGGAGATCCGCGAGCCGATCATCCTCGCGAGCATCCTCGTGCCGCAGGACTATCTCGGCGCCGTCATCACGCTCTGCATCGAGAAGCGCGGGGTGCAGCGCAAGCTTCAGTACCTCGGCGGCCAGGTCTCGCTCGAGTACGAGCTGCCGCTGGCCGAGGTCGTGCTCGATTTCTTCGACCGCTTGAAATCCGTGAGCCGCGGTTACGCTTCGTTCGACTACCAGTTCCTGCGCTTCGAGGCCGCGCCGCTGGTCAAGCTCGACATCCTGATCAACAAGGAGCGCGTGGACGCGATGTCGATGATCGTGCACCGCGAGGGCGCCGAGCGGAAAGGACGCAACCTCGTCGAAACGCTGCGCGAGGTGATCCCGCGGCAGCAGTTCGAGGTCGCCGTGCAGGCGGCGATCGGCTCGCAGGTCATCGCGCGCAGCACGGTGAAGGCCTACCGGAAGGACGTGACGGCGAAGCTCTACGGCGGCGACGTGACGCGCAAGCGCAAGCTGCTCGAGAAGCAGAAGGCCGGCAAGCGCCGGATGAAGCAGCTCGGCTCGGTCGAGATCCCGCAGGAGGCCTTCCTGGCCGTATTGCGGGCGGATAAGAAATAACCAATACTGGAAAGTTAAGCTTACTTACTTCAAGGAAGGCTCTAGGTTGGATTTTGCACTGTTTCTGGTCGTCGCGACGCTCGCGACGGGAATAGTCTGGGCCGTGGACGCCCTGTTCTTCGCCCGGCGCCGCCGAGTCGCGGCCCGCGGCGGCGTCGAGGTCACGGAACCCGTCGTCGTCGAGTATGCGAAGTCGTTCTTCCCGATCCTGCTCGTCGTGCTGCTGTTAAGGTCGTTCCTGTTCGAGCCGTTCCGCATCCCGTCGGGCTCGATGATGCCGACGCTGCTGACGGGCGATTTCATTTTTGTGAACAAATTCGCTTACGGGCTGCGCCTTCCGGTTCTAAATAGCAAGGTCGTCGATATCGGCGAGCCCCAGCGCGGCGACGTGGTGGTGTTCAGGCTGCCTTCGGACCCGAGCGTCAACTACATCAAGCGCATCGTGGGGCTGCCGGGCGACACGGTGTATTACGATCGGGACGCCAAACGGCTCACGATCGACGGTAAGCCGGTGCCGATCAAGGTCGTCGGACAGTATCCGGGGCAACGCGATACGGTCCTCGCCAAGGAGCAGCTCGGCAAGCACGATCACTCCGTGCTGCTGATTACAGACATGCTGAGCCCGGGCGGGACCTACGTAGTGCCCAAAGGGCACTACTTCGTCATGGGCGACAACCGGGACAACAGCCGCGACAGCCGCTTCCCGGGCGTCGAGTTCATCCCCGAAGCGAACCTTGTCGGCCGTGCCGTGCGTATATGGATGAGCTGGCGCTCGCTGAGCGAGGGAGGCCCGAGATGGAGCCGAATCGGAAAGGGTATCGACTGAAGCCGGTGGCGGGGCCGCGGAGGCAGGCCGGCATCACCGCCATCGGGTTCCTCTTCGTCGCCGGAGTCTTCGGCTTCGTGGGCCTCGCGGCCATCCGCCTCGTGCCGATGTACATGCAGGAGCTGACCCTTTCCAAGGTCCTCGACGACATCCATAACGAGTTCAACGGCAAGGGGCCGACGCCCGGCGCGATCCGGGACGCGCTGAGCCGCCGCTTCGACGTCGAGGGCATCACGCTGCCCAAGGAAGATGTTAAAATCACCCAGGCGGATGACGGCTATCAGGTCCGCATTCAGCACGAGAACCGTGCGCATTACCTCGCCGACATCTGGCTCGTAGTCTCATTCGACAAGCAGATTCAAATACGAAGGTGACCACTCGGACTGTCTGGGCCGAAACCAAACTCCATTACCGCTTCTCCGATCCCGATCTGCTCGAGCGGGCGCTGACGCACCGCAGCGCCTCCAAGCTCAACAACGAGCGCCTCGAGTTTCTCGGCGACGCGTTTCTGAACTTCGTCATCGCCAAACGGCTCTACGAGATCCGCCCCGGCCACTCCGAGGGCGACCTGAGCCGGGCGCGTGCCTCGCTGGTCCGCCAGAGCACGCTGGCCGAAATGGCCCGGGCGCTCGGTCTCGACGAGCACATCGTGCTCGGCCGCGGCGAGCTGCGCTCGGGGGCCGCCCAGCGCAGCGCGATCCTGGCCGACGGTTTCGAGGCCCTCGTCGGCGCCGTGCTGCTCGACGGCGGCCACGAGCCGGCCGCGGAGCTCATCCACACGCTGTTCGCGGACCGCTTTGCGGGGCTGCCCGAGCCGGGCGAGCTCAAGGATTCGAAGACGAAGCTGCAGGAGTGGCTGCAGGGCCGCGGCCTGAAGCTGCCGGTCTACTCGGTGGATTCGATTCACGGCCGCGAGCACGAGCGCGTCTACACGGTCATCTGCAAGGTCGTGGACCGCAGCCAGCCCGAAGGCCTCGCGCTGCGCACGAGCGGCGAGGGCCGCAGCCGGCGTCTCGCCGAGCAGCGCGCGGCCGCATCCATGCTCGCGGAGCTCACGAATGAAACCGGCCTCTGAACCGTCGCGCTCGGGCTTCGTCGCCATCGTCGGCCGCCCTAACGTCGGCAAGTCCACGCTGCTCAACGCGCTCGTCGGCGAGAAGGTCAGCATCGTGAGCCCGCGGCCGCACACGACGCGGCATCGGATCCTCGGCGTCATGAATCGGGGCGCGGACCAGGCGGTGTTCATCGACACGCCGGGCCATGCAAAGCGCTCGAAGCGCGTGCTGCACCGGCTCATGGCGCGGGCCGTGCACCAGGCGGTCGAGGACTGCGACCTGATCCTGCTCGTGGTCGAGGCCCGGGGGCTGACCGCGGAGGACGAGGAGATCGTGCGCCTGCTCGAGCCGCATCGGGACCGCACGATCCTCGTGCTCAACAAGTTGGACGGGCTGCGCGCGAAGTCCGCGATGCTGCCCGTACTCGAGAGCGTCTCGAAGCACGGTTTTGCGGCCTTCGTGCCGGTCTCGGCGCGCACGGGGGAGAATCTCGACCGCCTCGTCGAGGAGCTGTTCCGCCGGCTGCCCGAGGGTCCGCCGATGTTCCCGCCGGAGCAGCGTACGGACCGCGGCGTCGCGTTTCGTGCCGCGGAGATCATCCGCGAGAAGCTCATGACGCTGCTGCGCGAGGAGGTGCCGTACGGGCTTACGGTCGAGATCGAGCGCATCGTGCCGGCCGAGGACGGGCAGTGGCTCGTGCATGCGCTGATCTGGCTCGAGCGTGAGAGCCATAAGCCGATCGTCATCGGCAAGGAAGGCGGGCTGCTCAAGCAGGCCGGTACCGAGGCGCGGGCCGAGCTCGTGCAGCTGCTCGGCGGGCGCGTGCATCTCGAGCTCTGGGTCAAGGTCCGCGAGCACTGGTCGGACAGCGAGCAGGAGCTCAAGCGGCTCGGCTACGATCTCGAATGAGCGACCGGGAAAGTGTCCTGCTCGAATACGGCTACGTGCTGCACCAGCGCCCCTATCGCAATACGAGCCAGCTACTCGAATGCCTGACGGCGGAGCACGGCCGCGTCGGTCTCGTCGCCCGCGGCTCGCGCGGGCCGGGCGGCGGGCCGCGGGGCGGGCAGCGCGCGCTGCTGCAGCCCTTCGTGCCGCTGCGGCTCTCGTGGTTGCGGCGCGGCGATCTCGGCCGGCTCACGGGCGTCGAAGCCGAAGGCGCGGCGCTCGAGCTTACGGCCGAACGCCTGCTCGCGGGCTACTACGTCAACGAGCTTGCGCTGCGGCTCTCCGTCCGCGGCGACGCGAACGAGGCGCTCTTTTCCTGCTATAGTCGCTGCCTTGCGGATCTCGCGGCCCTCCCGCCTCGCAGCGGCGTCGCGCGCACGCTGCGGTTGTTCGAACTGCATCTGCTGCGCGCGCTCGGCTATGGCCTCGAGCTCGATTGCGACGTTGAGACCGGCGAGCCGCTCAAGCCCGAGTTCCGCTACCGGTTCGAGCACGAGCGCGGGCCGCGCGCGGACGACCGCGTGGCCGAGGCCGAAGGGTTCTGGGGCCGCGAGCTCATCTCGCTGCGGGCCGGGGCGCTCGAGGACGAGGCAAGCCTGCGCGCGGCGCGGCGGCTCCTCGGCCGCGTGCTCGAGTCTTATCTCGGTGAGCGCCCGCTCAAGAGCCGGGCGGTGTTGAAGGACATTATCGCGAGAGGCCTGTGATCTTCGGAATCGGCACCGACGTCGTCCAATTGTCGCGCGTCGAAAGCTCCTGGGAGAGGTTCGGAGACAGCTTCGCGAGGCGTGTGCTCATGGATGAGGAGTATCGGCTCTTCGAGCAGCACCGGCGGCCCGTGCGCTTCCTGGCCATGCGGTTCGCGGCCAAGGAGGCCATCGTCAAGGCGCTCGGCACGGGCTTCGCGAACGGCGTCTGGGTGCGCGACGTCGGCACGGTGCCGGACAAGCTCGGCCAGCCTCAGGTCGTCTACTCCGAGCGCGGGCGAGCGGTCTGCGAGCGGCTCGGCGTCGGCGAGGGCCACCTCTCGCTGACCGACGAGGCCGGGCTCGTGATCGCGGTCGCGGTGCTCATGCGGCGATGACGCAAAAAGGGGGTCAGAGCCCTTTTTCGCCCGCGCCGGCGCAGCGGGCCGCCGCCGCAGCCGAACTGCGAAAAAGGGCTCTGACCCCTTTTCTGCCACGGAGCGAGGGTTGAACACGCTGGTATTCGATATCGAGACCGTGCCCGATACAGAGCTCGGGCGTCGGCTCTACGAGGTCCCGGATCTCGACGACGAGAACGTCGCGAAGATCATGTTCTTCAAGCAGAAGCAGGCGCGCGGCACGGATTTTCTGCCGCTGCCCATGCATCGCATCGTCGTGATCTCGGCGCTGCTGCGCAGCGGCGACGATCTGCACGTATTCAGCCTCGGCAACGACGGCGCGGACGAAAAGCAGATTCTCGAGCGCTTCTTCGACGGGATCGAGCGCTATCGACCCGAGCTCGTGTCCTGGAACGGCTGCGGCTTCGATCTGCCGGTCATGCATTACAGGACGCTCCGGCACGGCGTGGATGCGGCCCGTTACTGGGAGCTCGGCGACACTGATCGGGAGTTTCGCTATAACAACTATCTGAATCGCTTCCACTGGCGCCATCTGGATCTCATGGACATCCTGTCGGGCTATCAAGGCGCGGGGCGCGCCTCGCTCGAGCTCGTCGCCCAGCTGCTCGGCTTCCCCGGCAAGCTCGGCATGAGCGGCGCGCGCGTCTGGGATTCGTACCGCCGGGGCGAGCTCGCGGAGATCTGCAATTACTGCGAAACGGACGTTCTTGAATACCTACCTCGTTTATCTGCGCTTTCAGCTCGTAAGGGGCCTCTTCGACGCCGAACGGCACGCGGCCGAGCTCGCGCGGCTCGAGGCGAAGCTCGAGCAGTCGAACGAGGCGCACCTCAACGTCTTCCTCGACGCCTGGCGCACCGCCCGTCATGCCGAGTGAAGCCGGCCCCGTCGAGGCCGAGATCGTCGATCTGACCCACGACGGGCAGGGTGTCGCCGACGTCGAGGGGCGGCGCGTGTTCGTCGCGGGGACGCTGCCCTCCGAGCGCGTCGTCATCGCTCCGCGGCGGGCGAGGCGGCGGTTCCAGGAGGCGGAGCTGCTGCGCATCGTCGCGCCCGCGGCCGATCGCGTGGAGCCGCCCTGCGAGTATTTCGGCCGCTGCGGCGGCTGCGCGCTCCAGCACCTGGCTTACGACGCGCAGGTGCGCTTCAAGCAGCGGGCCGTGGCGGAAGCCTTCGCGCGCATCGGCGGCGTCGAGCCTGCGCGGTGGCTCGCGCCCATCACCGGGCCCGAATGGCGCTACCGCCGGCGCGCGCGGCTCGGCGTCAAGTTCGTCGAGGCCAAGGGGCGCGTGCTCGTCGGCTTTCGCGAGCGCGCCGCGCCGTACATTACGGATATGGCGCACTGCCCCGTCCTCGTCGAACCCATGGGCTCGTTGATCGGCGAGCTCGCCGAGGAGATCGCCCAGACCTCGGTGGCCCGGCGGCTGCCGCAGGTCGAGACGGCCGTCGGCGACGGCGCGGCGGCCATCGTGCTGCGCGTGCTCGACGCGCCGCGGGCCGAGGACCGCACTCGCTTCGAAGGCTTCGGCGCTCGCCACGACGTTGACGTCTACCTGCAGAGCGGGGGGCCCGGCACGGTCGCGCCGCTGCGGCCGCCGGCGCGCGCGCTCGACTACCGGCTCGAAGACTTCGACGTGACGCTTGCCTTTGCGCCCACGGACTTCATCCAGATCAACGCGGCCGTCAACGCGCAGATGGTGGCGGCCGCCATCGAGCTCGCCGAGCCTGCGCCGGGCGACCGCGTCCTCGATCTGTACTGCGGCCTCGGCAACTTCAGCTTGCCGTTCGCGCGCTCGGCGGGGGAGGTGCTCGGCGTCGAGGGCGAGGCCGGACTCGTGGCCCGCGCCGTGCGCAATGCGGCCGCAAACGGCATCGACAACGCGCGCTTTCTCGCGGCGGACCTCGCGGAAGAGGGCTGGCCGTTCTACCGGGAGCGCTGGGATCTCGTCGTCCTCGATCCGCCGCGCACAGGCGCCGCGGCGCCCGCAGCGCAGATCGCGCGGCTCAAGCCGCGGCGCGTCGTCTACGTCTCGTGTCACCCTGCGACACTCGCGCGCGACGCCAAAGTCCTCGTCGCGGCCGGCTACGAGCTTGCCGCCGCTCGCGTCCTCGATATGTTCCCGCATACCCATCACGTCGAGGCCATGGCCTTGTTCGAGCTCGCGCGCTGATCTCGCCGCCGCAGTGCGGAACGCGTAGTATGCCAAGGGGTCAGAGCCCTTTTTCGCTGGCGAAAAAGGGCTCTGACCCCTTTTCGCAGCGGAGGGCCGCCATGAGCGAAGCCAAGGACATTATCGAGAACCTGCTCGCGCGCCGCGGGCGCCCGCCGCGCGGCGGCAAAGGATCGGGGGGCGGCGGCGGGCCGGGACGCGGCAACGGCAAGACGCTGCTCGCCGGGATGATCGTCGTGATCATCATCATCGCGGTGCTCTCGTCGTTCTATACCGTGCAGCCCGAGCAGCGCGCGGTCGTGAAACGTTTCGGCAAGGTGTACGAAGTCGCCGAGCCCGGCCTGCACTTCAAGCTGCCGCTCGGTATCGATACGGTTCAGCGAGTCGCGACCGAACGCGTGCTCAAGCAGGAGTTCGGCTTCCGCACGGCGGATACGCGCCAAAGCGGGGCGACGGCCTACAAGGGCGGCAACTTCGAGGACGAGTCGCTCATGCTCACGGGCGATCTCAACATCATCGACGCCGAGTGGGTCGTGCAGTACAGCATCGCGGATCCGATCAAATACCTTTACGGCATGCGGGAACCGGAGCGAGCCCTGCGCGACTTGTCCGAATCGATCATGCGCCGCGTCGTCGGCAACCATCTCGGCAGCGATGTGCTCACCGTCGGCCGCGTCACCATCAGCAATAAGGTGCGCGACGAGCTGCAGGCCGTCATGGATAAATACCAGGACGGCATCCACATCATTACGGTGCAGCTGCAGGACGTCGTGCCGCCGAAGCGCGTCCAGCCCGCGTTCAACGAGGTCAACGAAGCGCGCCAGGAGCGCGAGCGCATGATCAACGAAGCGACGCGCCAGGCGAACGAGGCCATTCCGAAGGCCGAGGGCGCAGCCAAGCGGACCGTGTCGGAAGCCCAGGGCTACGCGAGCGAACGCGTGAACGGCGCCCAGGGCGAGAGCGCGCGCTTCACGGACGTGCTGGCCGAATATCGCAACGCGCCGGAGGTGACTCGGTCGCGCATGTACCTCGAGACGTTGAACCAGGCCCTGCCGAAAATCGGTTCCGTCGTCGTCGTGCAGCGCGGTCAGACCCCGCCGCTGCCGCTCTACAATCTCGGCGGCGCGCGCGGCGGCGAGGCCTTGGACGGCGGGAACAGGCCCCCGGCGCCGGGCTCCACGGCGCGTCCCGCGCCGCAGCCCGAGCCGCAATCGCGGTCGCGATCGCGGTCGCCGGCAGCGAATGGAGAGCGAAGCCGATGAAGATACTGACGGGCGGAGCCTTCGTACTCCTCGTCCTGGCCCTCGTGCTGCTTTCGAGCTCGGCGTTCATCGTGGACCAATCGCAGCAGGCCATCCTCGTGCAGTTCGGCGAGCCCGTGGGCGGCCCGATCACCACGCCGGGCCTGCATTGGCGCGTGCCGTTCGTCCAGGAGGTCCGCCGCTTCGACAAGCGGCTGCTGACTTGGGACGGCGACGTGAGCCAGATCCCGACGCTCGGCCGCGAGTTCATCATCGTGGATACGACGGCCCGCTGGCGCATCGCCGATCCGCTGCGGTTCCTGCGCTCGGTGCGGGACGAAGCCGGGGCTCGCACGCGTCTGGACGACATCCTCGATTCGACCGTCCGCGACGTGGTCTCGGGAACCGATCTCGAGGAGATCGTGCGCTCGGCGGATTGGAAGGTGAACGTGGACGAGCTCGACGAAGCCGAGCGCAGCGCGCTCGGGCAGCAGCAGCTCGAGAAGCCGAAGAAGGGCCGCGCGCAGCTCGAGCAGGAGATGCTGGTCTCGGCGCAGCAGCTCATGCCCGAGCTCGGCATCGAGCTCGTGGACATCCGGATCAAGCGGCTGAACTACATCGACTCGGTCCGCACGCAGGTCGAGAACCGCATGATCTCGGAGCGGCAGGCGATCGCGGCGCGGTTCCGCTCCGAGGGGCAGGGGCGCAGCCAGGAGATACTCGGCGACATGGAGCGCCAATTGCGCCAGATCAGCTCCGAGGCCGAAAGGCAGGCGCAGGAGGTCCGAGGCAAGGCCGACGCCGAGGCGACGCGCATCTACGGCAAGGCCTACGGCGCCGACCCCGAGTTTTATCGGCTCTACAAGACCCTCGACAGCTACCGGCAGCTCGGATCGAATACGACGCTCATGATCGACTCCGATTCGGATTTCTTCCGGTTCCTGCAGTCTACGGGCAAAGCGAAGGCCGAGTAAGGGCGCGTTCCGATCGCGTGCGGAGGCCGAGGCGCCGCCTCACGGCCTCGGCCTCATTGGCTCAATGCCAATGCGATCTCCGTGATGCGCCGCACGTTGGCATATCGGTCCACGATGACGAGCTTCGACGGCGGACGCGCCACGAGGTGGGCATATTGCGGCAGCATCGGCCGGAGCAGCGGCACGAGCAGCGCCGAGTTCGTGCACGAAGGAATCGCGGGATCGGCTCCGGGCTTGCAGTTGCTCGGTATCGTGACGACCCGGGTGACGATGGCGTCGTCGGGAATGCTCGGGTCGTCGTTTTGCACGATGGGCGTCGGCAGCCAGCGCGCCGCTTCCTCCGGCACGACTTCCACCGTTCCGCCGACCTCGACGGCCGCGTAGCCGTGGACGCGCAGGATCGACAGGAGCTGCGCGTATGCCGCCCGCCCCCTCCACCGTGCGCGCTCTGCGCCGGACACCTTGCTATGATTCGCCTCCAATGGCCCGCGAGATCGAGCACAAATTCCTGACCGCGAACGAGACGTGGCGAGAGGGCGCCGTGCGCCGCATCTCCATGGTTCAGGGCTACCTCTCGAACGGCCCGCGCGCGTCCGTTCGGGTGCGCATCGCCGGCGACCGCGCCTGGCTCAACATCAAGGGCGGCGGCTTCGTCGCTTCGCGTCAGGAATTCGAATACCCCGTGCCCCTCGAGGATGCGGCGGAGATGCTCGAGACGCTTTGCGAGGGGCCGCTCGTCGAGAAGACGCGCCACATCGTGCCTTACGGCGGCCTCGAGTGGGAGGTGGACGAGTTTCACGGGCGCAGCCGCGGCCTCGTCGTCGCCGAGCTCGAGCTCGAAGAGGAGGGTCAAGCGTTCGAGCGCCCGCCCTGGCTCGGCGCCGAAGTCACGCACCTCCCGCGCTATTACAACGTGCGCCTCGTCGAGCATCCCTATTCGGAATGGACCGAAGCGGAACGGACGCCATGACGGCGCACATCCGCGTCGACCTCGGCCTCCAGCGCCTCGCGCTGTTCGACGAGGACGGACGCGAACGGCGCGCCTACCCCGTCTCGACCTCGAAGTACGGCGCGGGCGAGCGACGGGACAGCTTCAGGACGCCGCGCGGGCGCCATGTCGTGCGCGCGCGCATCGGGGCCGGCGCGCCGCTCGGTGCCGTTTTCAGGAGCCGCCGGCCGACGGGCGAGATCTATACGCCCGAGCTCGCGGCGGCACAGCCCGACCGCGACTGGATCCTGACGCGCATCCTGTGGCTTTCGGGCACCGAACCTGGCCGCAACCGCTTCGGCGACGTCGACACGATGAGCCGCTACATCTACATTCACGGCGTGCCCGACAGCGCGCCCATGGGCGTGCCGGCGTCCATCGGCTGCATCCGCATGCGCAACGAGGACGTCGCGGAGCTGTTCGACCTCGTCGCTCCGGGCGCCGTCGTAGAGATCAACTAGCGAGGCACGCGATGTCCCTGGGTCCGCTCATGATCGACATCGAGGGCACGGCCCTGACGGCCGAGGAGCGCCGGCGCCTCGAGTCGCCGCTCGTCGGCGGCGTCATCCTGTTCGCCCGCAACTTCAGCGATCGCCCGCAGCTCGAGAAGCTCGTGGCCGAGATCCACGCGGTCCGCCAGCCGGCCCTGCTGGTCGCCGTGGACCAGGAAGGCGGGCGCGTGCAGCGCTTTCGCGAGCCCTTCGTGCGCCTGCCGCCGCCGCGTGCCCTCGGACATCTCTACGACGAGGACGCCGAGGCCGGCCTCGCCGCCGCCCGCTCTTTCGGTTGGCTCATGGCGGCGGAGCTTCGCGCCTGCGGCGTGGACATGAGCTTCGCGCCCGTCGTCGATCTCGACCTCGGTCTCGCCGAGGTCATCGGAGACCGGGCCCTGCATCGCGATGCCAAGGCGGTTTCTCGGCTCGCGCGCGCGTTCATGGCCGGCATGACGGCCGCGGGCATGGCGGCAACGGCCAAGCACTTTCCGACGCACGCCGGCGTCCCGAGCGACACGCACACGGAGCTCGCCGAGGACGGCCGCGAGTACGCCGAGCTGCTCGACGATCTCGTGCCCTATCGCGATCTCATCGCGGCCGGCCTGCACTCGGTCATGATCGCGCACGTCATGTTTCCGGCGCTCGATGCGCAGCCCGCGAGCCTGTCCTCGTGGTGGATCCGCGAGCAGCTGCGCGGCGAGCTGCGCTTCGCGGGCGCCGTGATCTCCGACGACGTTCTCGATGGCCGGGGCGGGCGTCGCGGGCGGGGCCGTGCAGCGCGTGCAGAAGGCGCTCGAGGCGGGCTGCGATCTCGTGCTGCTCTGCAACGCGCCGGCCGAGGTCCCGGCGGTGCTGGCCGCGTTGCGCGGCTACGTGAATCCGGGCGCCCAGCTGCGCCTTTCGCGCCTGCACGGCGGCCGCACGACGGGCTGGGACGCGCTGCGCGAATCCGCGGCTTGGCAGTCGGCTCGCGCGGCCGTCGAGGCGCTGCGCGCGCGCCCGTCTCTCGAGCTCGAAGGCTGAGATGGACGCGGCCGTCGCCGAAGCCGCCGGCGTCCGCGGCCGCGCGCGCAGACTGCTTTCCGCCGCCGAGGTGGACTCGACGCTCGCACGTATGGCCGCCGAGATCGGGGCCGCCCTGCGCGCCACGAACCCCGTCGTCGTGGCCGTCATGAACGGCGGCGTCTTCACGGCCGTCGAGTTGTGCCGCGGCTTCGATTTTCCCTACGAGTTCGCCTACGTCCACGTGAGCCGCTACCGCGATGAGTTGACGGGCGGAGCGCTCGAGTGGCACGTCGAGCCGCAGCCTCATCTCGCGGGGCGCACGATCCTGCTCGTCGACGACATCCTCGACCGCGGGCTCACGCTCGCGGCGCTCGAGCGCTCGCTGGGCGCGCTCGGCGTCGGCGCCATCTACAAGGCCGTGCTCGTCGTCAAGGACCTCGACCCGGAGCCCGCGCGGCCGGCCGTCGACTTCGTCGGCACGCACGTCGAGGACCTCTACGTCTTCGGCTGCGGCATGGACTACAAGGGTTACTGGCGCGGCCTGCCCGAGCTCATGGCGCTCGCGGAAGAGGACGCAGCGGGCGCCGCCGGCGACGGGCCGCGAGACGGCGGCAGCGGAGGCGGCTCGTGACCGATCCCGGTGCCGCGACCCGCGGCGATCTGGGACTCATCGTCGGCAGCGGGCTCGCCGCTTTCGGGCTCGAGATCGCGGCGCGCGCGGGGACGCACACGCCCTTCGGGCCGCCCTCGAGCCAGCTGCTGCAGGCCTCGCTCGACGGCCGCCGCGTGCTCTGCATCGCACGGCACGGCGAGGCGCACACGATCGCGCCGCATGAGGTCAACTACCGCGCGAACCTGTGGGCGCTGCACCGGCACGGCGTGCGCCGCTGCATCGGGGTCAACGTCGTCGGCGCCATCGAGGCGGGCTTTGCGCCCGGAGACATCGCCGTCCCCGATCAGCTCATCGACTACACCTGGGGCAGGGAGGGCAGTTTCGGCGGACCGGACGGCAGCGTCGTGCACGTCGAGCTCGCCGAGCCGTTCTCGCCCGAGCTCAGGGCGCGCCTGCTCGCGGCCGGTGCAGCGACCGGCTGCCGCGTGCACGACGGCGGCGTGTACGGCGTCACGCAGGGCCCGCGGCTCGAGACGGCGGCGGAGATCGACCGGCTCGCACGCGACGGCTGCGCGATGGTCGGTATGACGGCGCTGCCCGAGGCCGCGCTCGCGCGCGAGCTCGGCATCGAATACGCCGTCTGCGCGCTGGCCGTCAACCACGCCGCCGGGCGCCTGCCGGTCGGGGCTTCGATCCACGCCGAGATCGAGCGCCACCTCACGGGCGGCATGGCCGCCGTGCGCCGGCTGCTCGCGCGCCTGGCGGCCGAGCTCGGCGCGCCGAGTCTGTGAAACCGGTCATAGACCGCGCCGTCCGGGCTCATCGAACATAACGCCAATGGAACCCGCGATCGACATCGCCCCGAGAAGGGCCTTGGATCGGCATTGCCTCGAGCAGATCGTCACGCGGAGCTCGGAAGCCGTCGTGCTCCTCGATGCACGTTCGCCTGCGCGGCCCATCGTCTACGTGAACCCCGCCTTCGAGAGCTTGTCCGGCTTCCTGGCCGACGAGGTCGTGGGACTGTCGTGGCGGCTCCTGCAGCGGGACCGTGAGGGCGATCCGGAGCTGGACAAGCTGCGTGCCGCGATCGCCGCGGGGGAGTCGGCCGAAGTGACGCTGCCGGATCTGCGCAAGGACGGCTCGGTCTGGCACAGCCGCGTCTCCTTCGCGCCGCTCCACGACGAGCGCGGGCAGGTTCGGTACCTGTTGTTCCAGCAGCGGGAGTCGGCCGAGACGCCGCCAGAATGGACTGCGGCCGATGCCGGGATGCTGCGCCGGGAGATCGGGCGCGGCGTGCAGAAGTCGGACCAGGTCGGCCGCATCGATTCCGTCACGGGTTTGCTGCGCTACGAATACTTCATAGACGTGCTGAATCGCGACCTCGCCATCGCGCGCCGCGACCGGCGCCCGGTCTCTGTACTGCTCTTCGAGGTCGTCGAGCTCGACGTGTACCGGGCCACGTTCGGGGCCAAGGCCGCCGAGTCCTGCCTGCGCATGATCGCGGCGCAGATCGGCGGCTCGCTGCGGCGCGCCGGCGACCTCTGCGCGCGGCGCGCGGAGTCTACGCTCGTCGCTTCCGTGCTCGACCAGGAACCCGGCGAGGCCGAGGCGCTGGCCGAGCGCATCAGGGAGAACGTGCTCGGCCTCAAGCTCCACAACCCGCGCGCGAGGTCGGGCCGTTATGTGACCGTCACGAGCGCGGTGCGCGGCGGCGTGCCGAAGTTCGACGACGACGCCGACGGGCTCCTCGAGCAGACGGCGCGCGCGCTGCGCGCCGTGCTCGTCACGTCCTAAATAGACGGCCGCCTCATCGTCAGTCGTCCGCGGGCCAGAGCGCGTCGGCGGCCGAGGGACCGAGCCCGCCGCTCTCGTGCAGCTTCGGCAGGGCCGGATCCGCATTTTCCCAAACGAGCAGCATCGCTCGCTTCTTAGCGAAACCCTGGTGGCGGATGTCTGCGGGCATGGCGGCGACGTCGCCCGGCCGCATGACGAGCTTGGCTCTGACGAGGCCCGTGCACCGGTCCTCAATTTTCCACTCGATCTCGTCACTGAGCTGCAGAAACCACTCGATGCGGTCGTTCGCATGCTTGACCGGCATGACGTACTCCTCAGTGGTCGGGCAGAACAGGCTGTGCCGGCATACGGAGCTCACCGAAGGGTTCCACGTCACGTCGGAGCGCGAGAGGTACGCGAACAGGTTCAGCGCGTGGATTTCGTCTTCGAACCCCGGCTCGGCATGGATCTCGGGCTCGTCCTGAGGCACGTCGCGGAACGCTGCATTGACGGGATGCGTCGCGTCCGTGCGCAGCGCGATGTCGCCCGGCAGCCCCGCCATTCGGCGGCACACTTCGCGCTTGCGGCCGATCGCGGCCGGGTTGCCGCCGTTCTTCCTGCCCGCCCAGGCCAGGCCCGTCTCGCGCGGAGCAGCGAAGGGGTCGTAGCCGGCATTGGTCCAATCCTCGAGGATGGCGAGGCAGGTTTCCATGGCCTCGCGGCTCTCGAAGGTTTCGGAGTAGTCGAGCCGGTGGGCGCTGTAGGCCGGATGAAAGCGTCCGGCATAGAGCTCGACGCGGCCATAGCGGTTGCGCGTGCCGAAAACGTCGTCGAAGTTCACCGAGCCGTAGAAGAACCCCCACGCCACGTCGCGCATGAGGGCGCGCAGGAACGTGTCGGCCGAGAGCACGTGCGAGAGCCGTTTGCCGCGGGCCGTCCAGACGATGTGGACGAAGTATTCGTCGCGGGAGAACGTGAAGCCCCCGAGGGAAAAGCTCCTGTATCCCGCGGCGTTCGCTGGGAGGGCCTGGCTCAGAGAGGCGTTCACGCGTCGCAGATCTCCGCCCACTTCTGCACGGAGCACGGACCGAGCAGCGTCTGCAGCACGACGACTCCGATCCCGCCCTCGGCGACGAAGCGATAGGCGGCTCCCTCGGGCAGCAGCGCCTGATGGCCGCGGCCGAGCCGAACGAAACCCATGGGTCTTCCGGCGGGCGGCCCGGTCAGGGCGACTGCGCCCGCGTCCGGCCCCGGGGCGCGGACGGGAGGGGTGTCGAGCTTCACGAGCTCGACCCTGACCCGGCCGTCCATGACGAGCGCGAACTCGTCGTGCGGAGCCGCGAACCAGGCGGAAGTCCCTTCGGCGCGCAGTGTTTCGATGACGTACTGCAGGCTCTTGGCCACGACGACCTTCTCGTACGGCGCGGAATGCGCCGCCACGGCGAAGATGTTGGAAAACGCGTAGTTTCGCGGATCGTCGTCAATGACCTCGATCTCGCCGTGGGCGAACTGCCGCAGGGAGCCGAAGACCGTCTTGAATTTTTCACTGCGCATCGGTTCGCGACTGCCCAGGTCCTCCCCACCCGACGAATCCGTTCAATCATATCTTCCCGTCACCCGCGCTATCCATACCGGCCTGCGCTTCGCGGGGCCCGGGCCGCGGCACCGGCGTTCGGCCCGGGCCGAGCTTGTATACTGCCGGGATCGGGGGGTGGCGGAGCGTTCCGTGACGGCCAGCTTGCTGCGTCACATCGACGTCAAGCGTCTGCGGCAGTTGATCGAGATTGCCGACAAAGGCAGCATCCGTGCGGCGGCCGATTCCCTCGCGATCACGCAGCCGGCGTTGAGCCGCAGCATCCGCAGCATGGAGACGGAGCTCGGCGTCAAGCTCGTCGAGCGCGGGCCGCGCGGCGTCGAGCTCACGGCGCTCGGCGAGCGTCTCCTGAAGTATGCCCGCATCATCGAAGCCAACCTCGCGCTCGCCGAGAAGGAGCTGCGCGGTCTGCGCGACGCGAGCGGCCGCACGGAACACATCGCCTTCGGCATGAGCTGGCTCACGGAAGCGCTGATTGCGGCGCCGCTCATCGAGCGGGTGCTGCGCCATCGGCCGCAGCTGCGCCTGTCTTCGACCGTCGGGGACTACGAAGCCCTCGGCCCGAAGCTCATGTCCGGCGGGCTCGAGTTCTTCATCGGGCCGCCGCCGATCGAGAGCCCCGCCGTCGGCGTCGCGACCGAGCCGCTCACGGACTTTCGGGCCGCGGCCGTCGTGCGGGCCGCGCATCCGCTGGCCCGCCAGCACGAGGTCGCCATCGGCGACCTCGTCGGCTCGCGCTGGATCTTGCCGTCCGCGGGGACCGTCCCGCGAATCACCTACGACAACGCATTTCTGCGCCACGGCACCGCGCCGCCCGATCCGGCCTTCGAGGTTCAGCCCCTTTCGCCGGCGATACGCCAGCTCATTCTGCAGGCGGACCTCGTGACGATCCTGCCGCTGGCCTTCGTCGAGCGCGACGTCGAAGCGGGCCTGCTTCGCGTCCTGCCGTTCGACGACCGGATCGTCTTTCCGATTCACTTGACCCGACGCCAGATGAACTACCCTTCGCCCGGCAGGGACTACGTCATCGACGAGATCAAGCGGCTGTTCGCGGAGCTCGGGCCCGGCTGAGACGTTGGCATCGTGAGACGTTGGCATCGTGAGACCTCCGCCCCCAAACGTCCGCGGCCATCGAGGGCTATCAGGATCCCAGAACCCAACGTCTGCTGCGACGGGCAGCCAACTGCAGGGATTGGGCCCGGCCAGGCCGAACCGCGCGGATCAGCGTTTGCTGCTACGGTAGGGCGAGCAAGCGGATTGGCGCGTACCCCGCGTAGGCTGAACGGACGGGTTCGACAATGGGGCGTAGCGCGTGACGGACTGCCGTCTTCGTCTCCATCCATCTCCTCGCGCGGTTGCAGCGTGATTCATGAACGGCCTCCGGCTGCCACCACCCCCAAGAGCCGTTCATGAAGCATGCGGCCTGCCGTTAGCCACTCCCCCCGAGCAATGCCACCGCGGCATACCGGCGCCCCAGAAAGCATTGGCCCCGGCCGCGCGACCTGTGGCACAACTCGTGCCATGACCAGCGGACTCGAGAAGCTCATCGAGGCGAAGCAGTTCGTCATTACGGCGGAGATCGTGCCGCCGCTTGCGGCCGGCGCGGGGCCGCTGCTGGCTGAAGCCGCCGTGCTGCGCGACCGCGTGGATGCCGTCAACGTCACGGACGCCGCTTCCGGCCGCACGGCCATGAGCAGCTTCGCGGCCGCGGCGATTCTCGCCGGCCACGGCTACGAGCCGATCCTGCAGGTGACCTGCAGAGACAGGAACCGCATCGCGCTGGCGGCGGATCTGCTCGGGGCCGCGGCCCAGGGCGTCGGCAACGTGCTGATTTTGCACGGCGACGATCCGCGCGGAGGCGACCAGCCGGAAGCGAAGCCCGTCTTCGATCTGAGCTCGCGCGAGCTCATGGCGTTCGTGCGCCGGATGCGCGAGCAGGGCATACTGCCCTCCGGCAGAGCCATCGAGCCGCCGCCCGGCTACTTCATCGGGGCGGCCGACGTGCCGCGGGCGCCCGGGCCGGATTTCAGCCCGGATGGTCTCGCGAGCAAGGCCGAGGCCGGCGCGGGATTCGTCCAGACGCAGTTCTGCTTCGATCTCGAGGTGGCGCGGCGCTACATCGGCCGGCTGCGCGAGGAGGGCCTGACGGAGCGGCTGGCGTTCATCGTGGGCGTGGGGCCCGTTCGTTCGGCCAAGTCGGCGCGATGGATGAACGAGAACCTGTTCGGCGTCCACGTGCCCGAGCACGTGATCGCGCGTCTCGAAGGCGCGTCGGCGCCGGCCAGAGAAGGGCAGAGGATTTGCGCGGAGCTCATCGAAGGGCTGCGCGAGATTCGGGGAGTCGCCGGGGCGCATATCATGGCGCCCGGCGGCGGGACGGATGCGATCGCCGCGGTGCTCGATGTGCTGCCGAAGGGCGTGGTCGGCCTCGAAAATATGCAAGCAGGAGGTAATCAATGGTAGCCCAGCGGAACACCGCCGTGACCGCGGAGACGATCGGAGCCGTGAGGCAGGATCGCCCCCAAACCGGCGCGGAGTACATCGAGTCCCTGCGCGACGGCCGGGAGGTCTATATCTACGGCGAGCGCGTCGAGGACGTGACGACGCACCCGGCTTTCCGCAATACGGCGCGCATGACGGCGCGGCTGTTCGACGCGCTGCACGATCCGGAGCGCCAGGGGAAGCTGCTGCTGCCGGCGGACACGGACGGCGGCGGCAAGACGCACGCCTTCTTCAAGGCCCCGCGCACGGTCGAGGAGTCGATTGCCGGCCGCGACGCCATCGCGGAGTGGCAGCGCATCGTCTACGGCTGGATGGGTCGCGCGCCGGACTACAAGGCGGCCTTTCTCGCGACGCTCGGCGGGAACGCCGAGTTCTACGCGCCGTTCGAGGAGAATGCGCGCCGCTGGTACCGCTTCTCCCAGGAGCGCGTGCCCTTCGTCAACCACGCGATCATCCATCCGCCCGTGGACCGGGACAAGCCGCCCGATCAGGTGGCGGACGTGTGCGTCCACGTCGAGAAGGAGACGGACGCGGGCATCTACGTCTCCGGCGCGAAGGTCGTCGCGACGGGCTCGGTGCTGACGAACTACACCTTCATCGCGCACCACGGCTTGATCCCGCTCGGCGACAAGAAGTTCGCGCTCGTGTTCATGGTGCCGACGAACGCGCCGGGCGTGAAATTCATCTGCCGGACCTCGTACGAGATGACGGCGGCCGTGATGTCGAGCCCGTTCGATCAGCCGCTGTCCTCGCGGCTCGACGAGAACGACGCGGTGTTCATCATGGACAACGTGTTCGTGCCCTGGGAGAACCTGTTCGTATACGGGGACGTGGAGAAGGCCAACAACTTCTTCCCGCGGACCGGATTCCTGCCGCGCTTCGTCGTGCACGGCTGCACGCGCCTGGCCGTAAAGCTCGACTTCATCGCGGGCCTGCTGCTCAAGGCTGTCGAGGCGGCGGGCACGAAGGACTTCCGCGGCGTGCAGGCCAACGTGGGGGAGGTCCTCGCGTGGCGGAACATGTTCTGGGCGCTGACCGAGGCGATGGTACGCACGCCGCAGCCGTGGCAGGGGGAGTATCTGCTGCCGAACATGGATCCCGGCAACGCCTACCAGATCCTCGCGACCATCGCGTACTCGAAGATCAAATACATCATCGAGCAGACGGTCGCTTCGGGGCTCATCTACCTGAACTCGCATTCCCGGGACTTCGCGAACCCGGAGATCCGCCCGTACATCGACAAGTACATGCGGGGCTCCAACGGGTACACGGCGGAGCAGAGGGCGAAGCTCATGAAGCTGCTCTGGGATTGTCTCGGCACGGAGTTCGGGGCGCGCCACGAGCTCTACGAGATCAATTACGGCGGCAGCACGGAGGAGATCCGGCGCTACTGCCTGTTCAGCGCGCTCGGCAACGGCAACGCGGAACGCTTCAAGGGCTTCGCCGAGCAGTGCATGGCCGAGTATGATCTCGAGGGCTGGAGCGTGCCGGATCTCATCGATCCGCAGGACTATTCGATCCACAAATAACCCGGGCACACGAATCCGGGCGTACGGGGGGAGGGGACATGGCAGAGGTGCGTACGCCGCCGGCCGCCGAGGCCGCGGCCGGCTCGGCGTGGGACACGGCTTACGAATGGAAGGCCGTGACGCTGCTCGGCATCGGTTTCGGCCTCGTCGGGCTCGACCGCTGGATCATCTCGCCCCTTTTCCCGGCGATGACGAGCGACCTCGGGCTCGATTACCAGGATCTCGGCAACATCGTCGGGGTCCTGGGACTCATGTGGGGCGTCTTCGCGATCTTCAGCGGCCGCCTGTCCGACCGTATCGGCCATCGCAAGGTGCTGATTCCGGCCATCATGCTGTTCTCGGTCCTGTCGGGCCTCACGGGTCTCGTGGCCGGCTTCGCGAGCCTCATCGCGATCCGCGGGCTCATGGGCGTCATGGAAGGTACCTACTGCCCGACGAGCTTCACGGCCGTCGCGGCCGCTTCGCGCCCCGCGCGGCGCGGCTTCAATCAAGGCCTGCAGCAGTGCGGCTTCGCGCTGCTCGGTCTCGGCCTCGGCCCCATCATCGCGACTCAGCTTCTCGGCGTCGTGCCGTCCTGGCGCTGGGTGTTCTGGATCGTGGCGATTCCGGGCTTCATCGTCGGCCTGTTCCTGATCAAGGTGCTGCGCGAGCCCGGCGATACGAAGGGCGGCAGCCTCATCGGCGCCAGCGAGCGCGGCGGCAATTGGTCCGCCGTGCTCAAGAGCCGCAACATCCTGCTCTCGATGCTGGCGTTGTTCGGCGCGATGTCCTGCGTGTTCGTGCTGAGCGCGATGGTGCCGAATTACCTCGTCGATTACCTGAAGCTGACGAATGCGCAGATGGGCGTCGTCACATCCGCGATCGGTTTCGGCGGGTTCTTCGGTCAATTCGGCGTGCCCGGGCTCTCCGATCTCTTCGGCCGCAGGCTCGTGGCCCTGCTCGGTTTCATCGGTGCCGCGGTCTCGGTCTGGGTGTTCGCGCGCATCGGCGCGGCGCCGGGAACGCTCTTCGCCGCTCTATTCGCCGTGAGTTTCTTCTGCCTCGGCAACGTCGCGCTCATCACGGGGCCCATCGCGACCGAGGCGGCCCCGATCGGGCTCGTTTCCTCGGCCATCGGCGTCGTCGTCGGCTCGGGGGAGATCTTCGGCGGCGGTATCGCGCCTTCGATCGCGGGGTTCATCGCGCAGCACTACGGCATTCAGAACGTCCTGCTCGTGGCGCTCGCGGGCGTGGTGTTCGGGTTCCTGGTCTGCCTGTTTCTCGCGGAGACCGCGCCTCGAAAGGTGGCCATCGAGGAGACGGGGCCGATCGCCTGAGTCCGGGGTCCGAAGTCTCCTCAGGATCGCCCGGCCGGGGCGCCACCGGCCGGCGGGCGCCCCCGGCGGCCGGGACACGGCGCACTTGGGGGAGGAAACGTCGATGAGAGCTGGTCCCTTCGCATCCGCATCGATGGCCGCCTGGCTGCTTGCGAGTCTTTCGGTTCTGCCCATACAGAGCCGGGCTGCGCCGGCCGCAGTGCCGGACCCTGCACACCCCTTCGCGGGCGTCGCTTCTGCCGAGCAGTGGGAGAGCAAATTCGTCAGCGGTGAGCCGAACGTCGTTCCCGACGATGCCTTCGGCAATATGACGACGCACGAGTTTTGGCAAAACAGCTGGAGCGGCCAGAACATCGACCAGCCTTTTCGGCCGCCGAGCGCCCTCAAGGGGTCGGGGGGCAAGGGCGTCGCGATTCGAAGTCCTTACCCCTATGCCAGCGCCCGCGAGCAGTACTCCGCATGGCTCGAGGCGGCGAACGGCGGCACGAAGCTCTCGCGAGCGATGCTTCCCGATTGGAGCGGCGACTGGCACGGCGTTTCGGAGGGCGTTCTCATCGGCAACGCCAAGATTTCCGCAGTCATGAACGCGGTCTCGCCGGCCTACAAGCCCCGCTACCTGGAACTCTTGCGCGGGGAGTGGGAAGGCGGGCATCAATGGTGGCCCGGAGAGTTCTGTCTGCCGGACGGATTCGGCCGCCTCTGGTGGATAGATGCGCCCACGCACTTTCTCATGGACCCGCACATGGTCTTGATCAACAAGGACAGGCCCGACAACGCCACGCGCTACGTCTATACCGACCGTCGGGGCTTTCTGCCCGAGGACAAACAGGTGCCCGAATGGTACGGCGAATCGAGAGGCTTCTGGGACGGCGATGAGCTCGTGGTCTACACGAAGAACATCCGTCGCTGGGCGATCACGCACGGCCTGCCCGAGTACAGCGACAAGCTCGAAGCCGTCGAGCGGATGAAGCGATTCGGAGACGAGATATTGGACGATATAACGCTCTACGATCCGGAGGCATTCGCATTCCCATGGCACGACTTCGTGATCTACCGGAAGTACGAGGACTGGACCTCGGCGCCGGCGATGTACCAGGACTGCGTATCGACGAACAACATTTACCTGGACTCACAGGGCGTGCTGCAGGAACGCGTACCGGGCGATCCGCAATACCGGGACCTTTCGGACGACCGGCCTTGGGCCACGGCCTACTCGCTTTGGGATTCCTCTCATCCGAAGGAGGCGGCGCGTTGGCGAGAGATCTTCAACGATGCCGAATCGTCCCACGCACCCGGGCCGCGGGTGACTTCCGGCCAATCGGAGGGAGGATCGGATCGATGAAGACGTTATCGAGAGCCTTCCGGCTATGCGCCGGCGCCCTGACGGTCATGGGCGCAGCCGTCGTGCACGCTCACCACTCTCATGCAATGTACGACGACACGAAGGACGTGGCGATCACAGGCACCGTCAAGAGCTTTCGATTCGTGAATCCTCACGTCTATCTCTTTCTCGACGTGCCCAAGGCCGACGGTTCCGTCTCCACGTATTCGATAGAAGCCTCATACACCGAGAACATGCAGAGAGACGGCATCGGGCCCAAGACGTTCAAGCCCGGCGACCGCGTCACGGTGGTCGTGCACCCGCTCAGAAGCGGCGCGGCCGGCGGAAGCTACGAAGGCGCCATCGATGCGCAGGGCCGCAAGCACGGCCGCTACTACCGATAGCCGTAGTGGCGGGAGTAGCGGGAGTAGCGGGAGTAGCGGTAGACCGCATGCTTCAGAGCGGTAGACCGCGTGCTTCATGAACGGAGACATGTCGGCGGCGGGCGGAGGCTCGTGCAGACGGGCGCTTTCGGGACCGCCGTAAACCCGTCCCTGGGGGCTCGCTGAGCGCCATCCCTGGCGCTCAGCGTCCCGAAAGCGCCGTCTGCACGAGCCTCCTCTGCGGCGTGGGCGGCCGTTCATGAATCATGCTGTAACCCCGCGAGGAACTGGTTGAAAACTAGGAGAACCGTCCTCGCACGCCCAG
The DNA here is from genome assembly GCA_963702105.1 of uncultured Gammaproteobacteria bacterium. GTDB lineage: Bacteria > Pseudomonadota > Gammaproteobacteria > Steroidobacterales > Rariloculaceae > ZC4RG20. The sequence continues at coordinate 3,645,766 of OY969712.1, read as the reverse complement.
CAAGACCGGGCTGCACGCGGAACGGTGCGCGTAGATCGCTCGCCGAAAGCGCCGAGTCGTGCGCTCTTGGCAGTTCTCGACGGCTGAGTCGGTGTACGGGCTCCGGGCTTGGCATGAGGGCGCTGTCGGGATCGTAAGCGCCAGGGATGGCGCTTACGAAGCGTACATGGATGTATTCACAGAGGTCCCGACACCGCCCTCATGCCGAGCCTGGAGCCCCGCGGTGCTGCCGCCGCTGCCGTCGCCGCCGCTGCCGTCGCCGCCGCTGCCGCCACCGCCGGCCCGGCGCCGCCGGCGCGTGCCGCTACTGCTGCCTGAACAGTATCTCGAGCCCGAACGTCCGCGGCTGCGGCGCCGCGACGCCGCTCAGCAACGGTCCGCTGTAGTAGACCGTGCAGGCCGCGTCCCGGCAGCCGGAGTAGCCGCCGGTCAGCGGCCCCTTGGAGCTGTCGAGGGCGTTCTGCACGAACAGGTTCAGGTCGAAGTTGCGGAAGTTCATGCCGGCGCGCAGGTTGAGCGTCGTCGTCGAGGGAACGTGGTTCGTCCCCGGGTTGTAGCCGCCGAGCGGGAACTGGCTCACGTCGTAGTCGGCCGCCATGAGCCAGTCGGCGCGGATATAGGGCTGGCGGTTGGTCGACGTGAAGTCGTATCGAGCTCCGAAGTGCAGTGTCCAGGGCGGCAGCGCGAACTTCTGGCCCTTGAGCGCCACGATGAGGTCGCGGACCGGACCGTGTATCGCGACCGAGTTCTCCGTGTACTCGGCGTCGTCGTAGCCGAAGGCGAGGCTCGTCGTCAGGCCCTCGAAGAAGTGTCCCTGCGCCTCGATGTCGAAACCCTGGCTCCTCGCGCCGCCTGCATTGGTCGTGAAAACGATGCCGCAGCCGAACCCCGGGCTCTGCGTGGCCTGCACGTCGTTCCAGTCGATGCGGTACACGTCGCCGTTGAGCTGGACGTTGCCGTTGAACAGCCGCGTCTTCGCGCCGGCCTCGTAGCTCCAAACCGTGTCCGACTTGTACTCGACCGGGACGTTGTCCACGGTGAGCCCGTATTGCGAAAGCGCCGGACCGCAGATGTTGGCTGAGGTCTTGCCGTTGACGCCGCCCGGCCGGAACCCCTTCGAGGCCGTGAAGTAGACCATGCGGTTGCCGGCGAACTGATAGCGCAGGCCGACTTTGGGCGTGAACGGGTTCTCCTTCACGTGCCCCGTGCTCTCGAGGCCGTTCTCGAACGTGGCCTCCGAGGCGCTGTCGACGGGCCCGTAGAACTGCTGCCAGTAGTCGAACTTCTCTTGTGACTGGCGGATGCCGAGCGTGCCCTGGAGCTTCGGCGTGAACGAGTAGTTTGCCTCTCCGTAGAGCGCGAACGAGGTGTCGTGCAGCTGCTGGTTCTTGTGGTCGAAGATGTCGGCGCCGAGGTAGGAGAGGTCTTCGCCGAAGAACGGATTGTAGCCGGTCGGGTCGGGGGCGACGCCGTAGCGTTGCAGCTCGGTCATTCCGTAGAGAGCCTGAGCGAGACCCTCCATGTCGCCCTGGATCTCGCGGTACTCCTGGTCCGTCCGGCTGTCCGCGTAGTACAGGCCCGCGACCCAGGTCAGCTTCGCGTCGCCCGAGGCCGCCGACGTGAGGCGCAGCTCCTCCGAGGTGCCGCGGCGTTTATTGCGCGTCGTGAAGTGCCCCGCCTGATTCTTGTAGGAACCCGCGACCGTATGGCCGCCCAGGTAGGGCCAGCCGTGCGGCGAGAGTATCGAGCCTTCGGTCGCGTTCGTGAGGACGGACGCGATCTGAGAGTTCTCCTCGGTCGTCGTTCGCGAATCGTCGCTGATGGCTGCCGTGATGAACTTCAGCGAGAAGGCCTTGAAGTCGTATTCGAGAGTCAGGGCCGGGATGCTCATGCGCGTGCTCGCGGGCGTGAGATCCTTGGCGATGACCTGGTACTTCGCGAGCGGATACGGGCCGTAGCTCTGCCCCGGGCGCGTGTAAGTGACATTGCCGGCGGCGGCCTGCGCAGCGCACGCCGCGTCGCCGAAAGCGACGGGCGTCGGATTCGTCATCGGGGACTGCGGTGTGATCGCGGATGTGTCGTAGCAGGCGGTCGGCACGACGATCGGCTGGGTGGTCGGGAAGTTGTAGACTCTGGAGGTGTAGGCGGTGCTGTCCTCGGAACCGAAGTAGCTCAGCGTGGCGCGGAAGCGCTGCGACGGTTCCCACAGCAGAGTGCCGCGGAATTCGCGCACGTTGTTGCTGTTGACGTCCTTTTGGTTCACCTGGCCCGTGAACGGGTCCATGATGTCGATCCAGCCGGCGCGATTGACGTCCTCGTAGCTGAGGCGCGCCCCGAGCCGATCGGTGATCAAGGGGACGCTGACCGCGAGCCCGGCCTCGTGGCCGATGCCGCCGTTGCCGACTGCGGCGAGCGAGGCCTTGCCGTAGACCGAGTAATTCTCGAGGTCGGGCTTCGGCGTGATGAAGCGAATCGTGCCTCCCTCGGAGCTGCCGCCGTAGAGCGTGCCTTGCGGGCCGCGCAGCACCTCTACGCGTTGCAGGTCGAAGATCGGGGGCAATGGCGTGCCGTTCGCGGTTGCGACTCCCCCGCCGACGTTGCGCTTCTGGATCGCCACGTCGTCGAGATAGAAGCCCGTCGTGGCCGCGCCCTGGCTGCCCTGTTGAATGCCGCGCATGGCGATGTTCGCGATGCCGGGGCCGAGCGACTGGTTCAGGAACACGCCCGGCACCGTCGCCTGCAGGTCCGCGACGCGCGTGATCCCCTGCTGGTCGAGCGAATCCTGGGTCTCGGCCGTGATACTCAGCGCGACGTTGTTGACCGTGCTCGTCTGGCGCGTGGCCGTGACCACGATTTCCTCGAGCTTGCCTGGGCTCGCCGCGGCGCTTCCGACGCCGGCCGTGGCGGCCGCGTCGCCTGCGTTCTGAGCCGATGCGCCCGTTGCGCACAGAGCGGCTGCTACGGCGAGGCCGAGCAGGGTCGTATTGCGATGCGAAGTGTTGAGTTGCGAAGTATTGCGATGCGAAACCACGATTCGTCGGTGCATGTCTTCTCCCCCTCCCAGGTGGCGCAGCCGCCCGGGCGCGGCCTGGGCCGTACCGGTTCGGCTGTGCTTCAGGCCGCGGACGCTTTGCCGCGGCGCGGCTTCTCTATTCGGCGCCTCCGTCGATTTCGTCCTTGAACAGCTTCTTCTGTGCTTCCGTCAGGAAGAAGGAGTTCGGCTCGCGGTACGTTCTCTGGACGGTCACGGTTTCCCCGGGCAAGACGTACTGCGAGGACCCGTCCGGAGTTCTGATTACGTTGTTGTTCGCGTCGCAGGACCACATGTCGATGCGCGCATGCGGCGAGGTGACGCGCTTGTACTGATCCACGACGTGCCAGGGCTTCTCGAGCCCTTTTGGATCCCAGACCGTCACGTCGTCCTGGATCATGTCGGGACCGATGAGGCGAATCCGCTCGACCGTGCTCGTCGATTCGCTGTAGTCGGGGTTTTGGCGCTGATACTGGCCGTGAGTGACGCTGATGGTGTGTACGACGAGCGTGTCGCCGTCCCAGAAGCCGATCGAATCGCCGTCCCAGAGCGGCTTCGACTCCGCCGCCGGGACGTGCCCTCGGCCGTCCGTGTAGATGCGCCGCGCCTCGCTTTCCTGTTCGTTGATCCACCAGGTCTCTTTAGGGGTGACGATCATCTCGCGAAGGAAGGGTTCGGTGAGCCAGCGCGGATAGCCCGCGGGCAGGCAGTCGCTGAGCTGGTCCCACTCGTTGCCCTGGGCGACCTGCCGAATCTTCTCGCGATAGGCGGCCTCGTACTTCGGGGTCAGTTGTGCCGTCGTGCGGCCGTCGGAAAGCCTTCCGGGTTGGGCCGGATCGAACTTGAGACCGCCGTTAGCGCGCGTCCACAGGCCCGACCAGTCGGGCATCTTCGCGTAGTCGGCCCGCGTGTAGACCGTGCCGCCGTGCGCCTGCCTTTTCATCTCGAGGTAGACGCCGTACGAGGCCTGGAAACGCGCCTCGACGGGCGTATCGGCCGCCGGCTCGGTGACGCAGCTCGCTCCCGCAACGGAGGAGCAGGATCGGAAGTCCTTCGCCGGAGCCGCCGCGTCGCTCGACTGCGCGGCCGCGAGACCGGGCAAAGCCGCGGCGCAAGCGAATGCCGCGGCGGTTGCGGCCCAGCGCCGGGCTTGAATCCGCGGCGCCGCGGGTCGTGCCGCAGTTCGCCGCTCGCGCCCATGCACATGACGCACGACCGCAGGACTTTCGTGTTGCATCGCAGACCCCCTTTTTCGAGCTCTTCTCCGCAACCCGGTCGCCTATGGCGAGACCGCCGGCGCCTACGGCGAGACCGCCGGTGAGGGCGGGCCAGCCGCGAGTCGAACAGGTTGCGTTTCCCCTGCTTCGCTTGTGCCATAACTTGCGCGCTGCGGGCCAATGCTTTCTGTTCGAGGGGTATGCACTCAGAACATGGGGTGTTATGCCTATACAAGTGGAGGGGGACGCGGCGCATGTCCGGCCACGGACGTGACCGGCATCGGACGGGCACGGCTGCCTTCGGACCGTGCTCCGTCCGGGCGCGGATCCCTCCGTCTGACCTACGGTGCCGGGACCGCCGTCGCGGCGCCGCCGGGCGCCGCCGGGGGCTCGTACGGCGTGACGAGCACGATGAGCCCGAAGTACGGGTGATCGAAGTACTGAACGTCGCCGGCCGAGATGCGGCGCGAAGTCTTCATGCGCAGGCGCGGCCCGAGCGAGATCTCCTCGAGCGGTTCGGTCTCGCCGCCCGAGACGCCCGCGAAGACCGGCGCGTCCTCTGTCGCTCCGGCAGGCGCGCCTGCGGCGGCCGGCGCCGATTCCACCGGGCCGCCGGCGGTTCCGGCGGGCGGTTGCGCGGCGCGTCTTGCCTCGGCCGCCTCGAGCGCGGCCGCCTGCTCGGCCGTCGGGCGGTAGGTCAGATCCACGTTCACGTGCAGGTAGCGGCTCGTGTAGAACCGGATGGTGCCGACCGGGTTCAACGTGCCGAGATCGGTCATCTCGATCGCGGGCGCCTGGTCTTCCGCCAACGCGGGTTGGATCCAGGCGGCGTGCAGCAGCGGGCGGTAGGCGTCGAGGCGCTGGAGCCGGGCATAGGCGTCGGCGAGTTTGAGCGTGCTCGCGTCCACGATCCGAAAGCCGCTCGGGCCGATGAGCGGCTCCGGTGCCGCCGCGGTGCCGCCCGTCGCTTCCGCACCTGCCGTTGAATTCGCACCCGCGGCCGCATCCGTGCCGGCCGCCGTTGTCGTATCCGTCCCCTCAGCGGCAGCCGTTTCGCCGCCGGCTCCCGCCGTCGCCCCGCCGGCCCCCGCACCGCCTGCGGTCTCGGCGTCCGGCCCGATCTCCGCCGCCTCGTCGGGAAGCGCGACGCTCTGGGCCTCTTCGAACACGTCCGCGGATGCGTCCCCGGCCCCCGGTCCGGTGCCGGGCTGCAGGACGGTGCCGGGCTGCGGCGCGGTGCCCGAAGCCGGCTGCGGCTCGGTGCCCGAAGCCGGCTGCGGCTCGGTGGCCGGCGCGGGCTGCGGCTCGGTCCCGAGCGGCGGCTGCGGCGCCTCCCCCGCCGGCGCCGCCGGCACCGTCGCGGCGGGCGGCGTTATGAGCGGAAACGTTTCCTCGTTGGGATCGACGCCGCTGTTCGCGAAAACGACGACCTCGACCTGATATAGCGGCGGAGGCGGCGGCTGGTTCGCGTCCGCCTGGCCGGTTCGGTCCGCCTGACCCGATCCGCCGGTCGAGCCGGCCGGGCCTCCCTGGCCCGCTTGGCCATGCGCGGCCGCCGCAAGCACGACGCCGGCGAAAAGAGCGGTAAGACGGGCGAAGCGCTTCATCTCGTGAATCTCCGTATCCGGGAGGTGGAAGCGCACGCATGGTCCCTGCGATGCGCACAGAGGCTCGCGCCTCGCTTCGGCGCCCCCTTCCGGCCCGATTCTACCGGATGCAACGCCCCGCCGGTCGGCTTACGCGGCGGCTTCGAGCTCGCCGGCCCCGAGATACAGCAGCAGCTTCTCGACGGCCGCGACGCGCCGTTCCTCTTCGGCGACATCCCAGCTGAAGCGCAGCTTGTACTGGCCGTCGAGGCGATAGCGCTCGGGCTCGTCCGCCACGAGGCGCACGAGGGCGGCCGTGTCCACGCGTGCGCGCTCGCCGAAGCGCATGGAGCCCCCGCTCGCGCCGGCCTGGAGCTTGGTCACGCCGAGGCGTTGCGCGAGCAGTTTGAGCCAGGTGATCTGGAACAGCGTCTTGGCCGGCGCCGGCAGCAGGCCGAAGCGGTCGATGAGCTCCACCTGCAGCCGGTCGAGCTCTTCGCGCGTGCTCGCGTTCGCGATGCGCTTGTACTGCACGAGCCGCGAGTGCACGTCGGGCATGTAGTCCTCGGGGATCAGGGCGGGCAGGCCGAGCTCGACCTCGGGGCCGTGCGTGAACGGGTCCTCGAGATCGGGCTCGCGGCCGTCCTTGAGCGCTTCGACGGCGCGGCCCAGCAGCTCGTTGTAGAGCGTGAAGCCGATCTCGTGGATCTGGCCGCTCTGGCCCTCGCCGAGCAGCTCGCCCGCGCCGCGAATCTCGAGGTCGTGCGTCGCGAGCGCGAAGCCCGAGCCGAGGTCCTCGAGTGTCGCGATGGCCTCGAGGCGCTTTGCCGCGTCGGCGGTCAGCGCGCGCACGGGCGGCGCAATCATGTACGCGTAGGCCTGATGGTGCGAGCGCCCGACGCGCCCGCGCAGCTGATGCAGCTGGGCCAGGCCGAGCCGGTCGGCCCGGTTGATGACGATCGTGTTCGCCGTCGGGATGTCGATGCCGCTCTCGATGATCGTCGTGCACACCAGCACGTTGAAGCGCCGGTGGTAGAAATCCAGCATGACTTCCTCGAGCGCGTGCTCAGTCATCTGCCCATGTGCGACGCGAATCGAGGCCTCGGGCAGCAGCGAGCGGAGCTGGTTAGCCACCGTTTCTATGTTCTCCACGCGGTTGTGCACGAAATAGACCTGACCGCCGCGCCGGAGCTCGCGCAGCACGGCGTCGCGGATCTGGCGGTCGTGCCACTCGCCGACGAAGGTCTTGACGGCGAGTCTTTCGGCGGGCGGCGTCGCGATGATCGAGAGGTCGCGCAGGCCGCCGAGCGTCATGTTCAGCGTGCGCGGGATCGGGGTCGCGGTCATCGTGAGCACATCCACCTCGGCGCGCAGCTTCTTGAGGCGCTCCTTGTGCTTGACGCCGAAACGGTGCTCCTCGTCGATAATCGCGAGCCCGAGCTTCTTGAAGCGCACGTCGCTCTGCAGCAGCCGATGCGTGCCGATCACGATGTCAACCTTGCCGTCGGCGAGATCGGCCAGCGCCTGTTTAATGGCTTTCGCGCTCCTGAAGCGCGAGAGCTGCTCGATGCGCACCGGCCAGTCGGCGAAGCGGTCCGAGAACGTACGGTAGTGCTGCTGCGCGAGCAGCGTCGTGGGCACGAGCATCGCAACCTGGTAGCCGCTCTCGACGGCCGCGTAGGCCGAGCGCAGGGCGACCTCGGTCTTGCCGAAGCCGACGTCGCCGCAGACGATGCGGTCCATCGGCTGCTTGCTCTCGAGGTCGTGGAGCACCTGCTTGATCGCGTTGGCCTGGTCCTCGGTCTCCTCGAACGGGAACTGCATGGCGAAACGCTGATAGCCGGCCTCGTCGAGCGCGTACTCGAGCCCGGCGCGCGCGGCGCGCTGGGCGTAGAGGTTCAGCAGCTCGGCGGCGACGTTGCGCGCCTGCTGCGCGGCCTTTCGCTTGGCCTTGGCCCACTGGTCGGTGCCCAGGCGGTGCAGCGGCGCGTTCTCGGGGGAGGCGCCGCTGTAGCGCGTGACGAGATGCAGGCTCTGTACCGGCACGTAGAGCTTGTCGCCGCCCGCGTACTCGAGCAGCAGGAACTCGGTCGGCACGCCTTCGACGTCGAGCGTCTTGAGCCCCTGATAGCGGCCGACCCCGTATTCCTCGTGCACGACGGGCGCGCCGACGCGCAGATCCGTGAGCTCGCGGATGACGGCCTCGGGATCGCGCGCGGCGCTGCGGCGGCGCCGCGTGCGCTGGCGCGGCCGCTCCATGCCGATCTGCTCGGCCGTGATGACGCGCAGGCGCAGCGCGGGCAGCGCGAGGCCGTCGTCGAGCTCGCCGACGGCGATGCCGAGCTCCGCGTCGGACTCGACGAAGTGCGTCCAGCCTGCGACGGCCGCGGGGCGGTAGCCGCGCCCGCGCAGGAGCTCGAGCAGCATCTCGCGGTGGCCCGGCGATGACGTCACGATGAGCGTGCGCTGATCTTCGGCCGCGTCGAGCCAGCGCGCGATGCGGTCGATGTCGGGCGCGACGCCGGCCGCGAGCGGGTGCGCCGCCGCGGAATCCACGCGCGCATCGGGCTCGATTGCGCGCGCGGCCTCGGTACCGGCGGCGGTCTCGATTCCGTCCGCGGCCGCCGTGCCAGCCGCGCGCTCGGCGGTCGCGCGCGGCTCGGGCTCGGGCTCGAGCGGCGCCGGCGCGGCCGCGGCATGCACGAGCTGCAGCGTGCGCCGGCCCGCGAGCCCCGCGAGCACCTCGGCAGTCGGCACGAAGGCTTTCTCGGGCGGCAGCACCGGCCGCTCGATGTCCCCGTGCAGCTGCTCGTAGCGCTCCTCGATAAGCCGCCAGCCTTCCTCGAGCGCGCCCGCCGCGTCCTCGACGAGCACGATGAGGCCGTCGTCGGGCAGATAGTCGAGCAGCGAGGCGGTCTCGTCGAAGAACAGCGGCAGGTAATACTCGACGCCCGCGGGCAGCTGGGCCTCGGAGATGTCGCGGTACAGCGGGCAGCGGCTCGGCTCGCCCGGAAACGCGGCGCGGAAGCGGCGCCTGAAGCCCGTGATGCCGGCCTGGTCGAACGGGAATTCGCGCGCGGGCAGCAGCTCGACGGACTCGGTCTCCGCGCGCGTGAGCTGGGTGGCCGGATCGAACGTGCGCAGCGTCTCGATCTCGTCGCCGAAGAAGTCGATGCGCACGGGTTCGGCGGCGCCCGTGGGGAAGACGTCGAGCAGGGCGCCGCGCACGGCGAACTCGCCGGACTCGGCGACCTGCTCGACGCGCATGTAGCCGTGGTCCACGAGCCGTGCCGTCATGCCGTCGCGATCGAGCTCTTGGCCCTTGACGAGCTTGAGCGAGCGGCCGAGCACGAAGGCGGGCGGGGGCAGGCGGTTCAGCAGCGCCTCGGCGTCCACCACGAACACGCGCCGCTCGTGACGCGCGAGCTCGTGCAGGGCCGAGAGCCGCTCCGCGAGCAGGTCTGCGGGCGGCGAGATGGGCTCGTAGGGCAGCGTCTCGTAATCCGGAAAGCGGTGCATCGACGCGCGGTCGCAGAAGAAGGCGAGCTCGCGCGCGAGGCGGTCCGCGGCTGCCGCCGAGGGCGCGACCATGAGCACGGGGCCCGGATGCGCCGTGGCGGCTTCGGCCGCGGCGAGGCTCAGCGCGGCGCCGGGCAGGCGGCCCCAGAGCACGTGACGCGCCCGCGTGCCGGGACGCTCGAGATCGGCGAAGGCTTGGATCGACTCCATCGAAGGCGGCTGCTGATTGGTCTTCGGCAAAATGGTCATTATCCCATACGGTTGCGGCTTGACCCCGGGATACCCGGGCAACATAGTGCGGCGGACGCCGCCGCAAGGTTAGACAGCCCATGAGCGAATTCGATGCCAAAGCCTCGACCTGGGACGATCCGGCCAAGGTGGAGCGCGCCCGGGCCGTCGCGGCGCGAATCCGCGCGGCCGTCCCGCTTGCACACTCGATGCGGACGCTCGAGTACGGTGCCGGGACGGGCCTGCTCTCGTTCGCGCTGCGCGATGCCGTCGGGCCGATCACGTTGGCCGACAGCTCCGAAGGGATGCGCGCCGTTGCGGCCGAGAAGATCGCCGCGGCCGGCGCGGCGGACATGCGCGTCCTCGACCTCGATCTGCTGCGCGATCCCGTGCCGGACGAGCGCTACGACCTCGTCGTGAGCCTGCTGACCATGCATCACGTGCCGGACGTGCCGCGCGTGCTCGGCGCGTTCGCCGCGCTGTTGGCGCCCGGCGGCTGGGTCTGCATTGCGGATCTCGACAGCGAGGACGGCTCGTTCCACGGCCCGGACGCGCACGTGCATCACGGCTTCGACCGCCCCGGGTTCGCGGCCGCGCTGACCGCGGCCGGCTTCGAGGCCGTCGCCGTCGGCGACGCTTGCGACATGGTTCACGGCGGCCGGCGCTACACGGTCTTTTTGGCCTGCGGCCGCAGGCCGGCGGCGCGCTGATGCGGCTCCACGTACGCGAGTGGGGCGACGGCGAGCGCCTCGCCGTCCTGCTGCACGGAATCACTTCGAGCTCGGCCACGTGGTGGAAGCTCGGCCCGACGCTTGCGGCGCGCGGCTACCGAGTGCTCGCGCCCGATCTGCGCGGCCATGGGCAAAGCCCGCGCGGTCCTTACTCGGTCGGCGCCTGGGCCGGGGACGTGCTCGAATGCGTGCCGGGCCGGCCCGAGGTCGCGCTCGGCTTCTCGCTCGGCGGTCTCGTGCTGGCCGCGGCCATCGAGCGACTGCGGCCCGCACGCGCCGTCTACGAGGATCCAGCCTGGTTTCTGCCGGAGGACCGCAGCGAATCGTCGGCCGGTTTCGTCGCGCGCAAGCAGTGGACGCTCGAAGATATCCGGCGAATCTATCCGCGCTGGGAAACGGAGTGCTATGCGGCGAGCCTCGCGTCGATCGCGCAGTGGGATGCCGAGACCGTGCGGTTCGACGCGGACTTCACGGCGCCCGGGGCGCCGCCCGTGCCGTCGCTCGTGCTCACGGCCGATCCGAGCATGCTGATCCCGCCCGGGCGCGCGGCCGAGCTCAGGGGGCTCGGCTTCGAGGTGCGTGCCGTACCGAACACGGGTCACCTCATCCACAACGACGATTTCGAAGGATTTTTGGCTGCGCTCGAAACCTGGCTCTGAATCCGGCATCGAACTGCCGGACCGGCCGCGAGCGCGCGCTCCGGGGCGCAGTGCGTGTGCAGCGCAGGGCGCGCGGCCGCCGATGTGACGGCCTGTGGCAGATGCGACGGCCTGTACTACGGCTTGGCCGGTGTGCCCGTCTTCTCGGCCTCGTGCGCGGGCACGGCGTGGATTACGTACTTGTACTCGAAATAGACCGAGAAATCCGGGTAGTCCCAGCGCGTGATGGGCGGGTTGCCGACGGCCGCGTGCTTGCTGACCGGCTTGCCGAACTTCGCCTCGACGCGGTCCATGGTCATGCCGCGCGTCGGGCGCGTACCGGCCGTCGCCGCTTCGGCCTGAATGCCGTCGAGCAGCAAGACCTCCGCCTGCGCCAAAGGCGCCGCAACGACCAACGTGAGTGCCAGTATCCAATGCCGCATGATGCGATCCTCCCTGGACGCGCCGACTATAGCACCGGCCTTCCGCGAGGCGCAGGACGCGCACGTCCGTTTTGCGGCATGGGTCACAGTTCCGTGATTTAATGCCCGACCATGCTGCGCCCGCTCGAGCTTTTCATCGGTCTTCGCTACGTGCGCTCGCGCCGGCGCCGGCGCGGCGTCGTCTCGTTCATGAGCGGCGCCTCGCTGATCGGCATCGCGCTCGGCGTCGCCGCGCTCATCGTGATCCTCTCCGTCATGAACGGCCTCGAGTCGGAGCTCCGGAACCGGCTCGTCGCGCTGACGGCCGACGCGAGCGTCTCGGCGCGCGGCGGCGTCGCCGAGTGGCCCGAGGTGCAGAAGTGGCTCGGCGCCGAGCCGCACGTCGTCGGCGCGGCGCCCTACGTGACGCTGCAGGGCATGCTGGCCGACGGCTCCGAGCTCATGCCCGTCGTCGTGCGCGGCATCGTGCCGGAACAGGAGAAGCGCATCGACGATCTGCGGGACCGGCTGCAGCTCGGCAGCCTCGCGACGCTGAAGCCCGGCACGCGGCATATCGTGCTCGAGCGCATCCTGGCCCTGAACCTCGGCGTGAAGATCGGCGATACGGTGAATCTCATCGTTCCCAAGGTCGAGAACGGCCGGCCGGCGCCGAGGATCGAAGGCTTCGTCGTGGCGGGCGTGTTCGAGGCCGGCATTCAGGACTACTCGAATCTCGCCTTCGTGGATCTCGACGATGCGAGCCGCCTCGCCGGTCTCGGCGGCCGCGCCGAGGGGCTCGCCGTGAAGCTCGACGACGCGTTCGCCGTGGACCGCTTTCACAGGGAGATCGAGCCCCGGCTCGCCGAGCGCAGGCTCGATTACTCGGATTGGACCGAGGAGCACGCGACCTACTTCCACGCGATTCGCGTCGAGAAGACGATGATGACGGTCATCCTCATGTTCATCGTCGGCGTCGCCGCGTTCAATATCGTCGCCTCGCTCATGATGGTCGTGACGGACAAGGAGAAGGACATCGCGATCCTGCGTACCTGCGGCCTCGAGCCCGGCCGCGTGGCACGTATTTTCCTCGTGCAGGGCTCGGTCATCGGGCTCGTCGGCACGGTGCTCGGCACGATTCTCGGCCTGCTCATCGCGCTCAACGTCGGCACGATCGTGCCCTGGCTCGAGGATACGTTTCACTTCCGCATCTTTCCGGCCAACGTCTACTACGTCACGCAGGTGCCTTCCGAGGTGCACCTGTTCGACGTGACCCTGATCCCGGCCGTCGCGTTCGTGCTCACGCTGCTCGCGACGCTGTATCCGGCGCGGCGCGCGGCGGGCGTGAGCCCGGCCGAGGCGCTGCGCTACGAGTGACGGCGCGCCGATGAGACAGCCCTACGAGCTTTCGATCGCGCTGCGCTACCTGCGCACGCGCCGCCGCAAGAGCTTCATCTCGTTCATTTCCCTCGTTTCGATGATCGGCATCGGGCTCGCCGTCGCGGTACTCATAGTCGTGCTTTCGGTCATGAACGGGTTCGAGCACACCTTGGAGCAGAAGATTCTGGGCTTCACTTCTGATGCCGCCGTCTACGGCTACGACAAGCCGCTCGCGGACTGGCAGGCACTGCGCCGGCGCGCGCTCGCGCGGCCGGACGTGACCGCCGCGGCGCCCTTCGTCGAGGGCAAGGCGCTCGCGATCGCGGGCGAGTCCACGGCCGGCATCTCCGTGCGCGGCATCGAGCCGAAGCTCGAGCAGAGCGTCTCCTCGATCGGCGCGACGCTCGAGTCGGGCTCGCTCGAAGCGCTCGTGCCCGGCAGCTACCGCATGGTCATCGGCCAGGCGCTCGCCAAGGCGCTCGGCGTCGGCGTCGGCGGCCGCGTCGTGCTCGTGTTGCCGAAGCCGCTAGTGACACCGGCGGGCATCTGGCCGCGCACGCGCGAGTTCACGGTCGCCGGCATCTTCAACGCCGGCATGTACGAGTACGACCGGCAGCTCGCGTTCGTGAGCATGCAGGATGCCGAGCGCCTGTATTCCACCGAAGGCCGCGCCTCGGGGCTGCGTATTTCGGTCAAGGACCCGTATGCCTCTCAGCGCATCGCCGTCGAGCTCGCGCGCACGCTCGATCAGCAGGCCTACGTCACGGACTGGACGCACGAGCACGAGAACTTCTTCACGTCCATCCGGCTCACGAAGTCGATCATGTTCGTGATTCTCTCGATGGTCATCGCCGTGGCCGCGTTCAACATCGTCTCGACGCTCGTCATGGTCGTGCGCGACAAGCGCGGGGACATCGCGATCCTGCGCAGCTTCGGCGCGCGCCCGCGAAGCATCCTGTTCGTCTTCGCGAGCCAGGGCACGCTCATCGGCCTCGTCGGCACGGCCTTCGGGCTCGCGTTGGGTCTGCTCGTGACCTCGCAGCTCGATTCCATCGTCAAGCTCATCGAGGCCTCGTTCCACGTGAACCTGATCTCGGCGCAGGTCTACTTCCTCAGCGAGCTCCCGAGCCAGATCCGCGGCCACGAGCTGTTCAAGATCTGCGCGCTGGCGGGCGGGCTGGCCGTGCTCGCGACGCTGTACCCCGCCTTCAGCGCCGCGCGCCAGGCGCCGGCCGAGGCACTGCGCTATGAGTGACGGCGATACGACCGAGCGCGATACCGCCGAGCGCGATACCGCCGAGCAGGCCTCGAGCGGCGTCGAGGCGGCGGGACAGGCGCCGCGCGTCGTGCTGGCCGCGCACGGGCTCGTGAAGACCTTTACCGAGGCCGGGCGCCGCCTCGAGGTGCTGCGCGGCATCGATTTCAGCGTCGCCGCGGGCGACCGCGTCGCGATCGTCGGCGCCTCCGGCTCGGGTAAGACCACGCTGCTGCAGCTGCTCGGCGGGCTCGACGAGCCGACGGCCGGCGAGGTCGAGGTGGCCGGCGAGCGCATGAGCCGGCTCGGTCAGGTCGCGCGCGGGCGGCTCCGCAACCGCGCGCTCGGCTTCGTCTATCAGTTTCATCATCTGCTGCCCGAGTTCACGGCGCTCGAGAACGTCGCCATGCCGCTGCTCGTGCGCGGCCTCAAGGCGCGCGATGCCGAGGCCGCCGCACGGAACCTGCTCGAGCGCGTCGGGCTCGGCGAGCGCCTCGATCACCGGCCCGGCGAGCTCTCGGGCGGCGAACGCCAGCGCACGGCCGTCGCGCGCGCGCTCGTGACGCAGCCCGCGGCCGTGCTGGCCGACGAGCCCACGGGCAACCTGGATCGGCCGACGGGGCTGCGCGTGTTCGACCTGCTGCTCGAGCTCAACGCGCAGCTCCGTACGAGCCTCGTCGTCGTGACGCACGATCCGGATCTCGCCGCGCGCATGGACCGCGTGCTTGAGCTCAGGGAAGGGCGGCTCGAGCCGGGCTGAGCCGGCAGGCGGGGCCGGGCTCGCGCGCCGAGCCGGGCTCGCGTCCACACGAGGCGGCCTGGCCGCCCACGCGGCTGCCGCCTGCGCCGGGGCCCTGGCCGTGCAGCAGCTGCCCGCGCTGCCCGGCGCCGTCTGGTACGTGCCGGGCGCGATTCTCGCGCTGCTCGCGCTCGAGCGCAGGCGGCTCTACTGGCTCTTCACGGGCCTGCTCGCGTTCGCATGGGCGGCCACGGCCGCGCACAGGCACCTCGGGGATTGGCTGCCGGCCGGCAAGGAGGGCGGCGATTTCGCGGTCCGGGGCTGGGTCGACGGTTTCCCGACCGGCGGCGCGATCCGCCGCAGCTTCTCGTTCCAAGTGGTCGCGGCGGCCGATCCGGCCGTGCCGCGGCGCCTCAGGCTCGGCTGGTACGACGCCCCGAAAGGGCTCGTGCCGGGCGCGACGCTCGAGCTGACCGTGCGCCTCGAGCGGCCGCACGGGCATCTGAATCCCGCGGGCTTCGACTACGAACGGTGGCTGCTGACGCAGGGCTACGGTGCGACGGGCTACGTGCGGGCGGGCAGGGCGGTCCCCGATCGGCGCTGGCGGCCGGCGCGCGCCTGGCTCAGGGTCAGGGCCCGCCTCGCCGCGGATATCGCGGCGGCCGCGCCGACCCCGTCCGCGGCCGCCCTGCTGACGGCGCTCGCGATCGGCGAGCGCTACGGTTTCACGGATGCCGAATGGTCCGATCTGCAGCGCAGCGGCACGAGCCATCTCGTCGCGATCTCGGGTATGCACATCGGCCTCGTGGCGACGCTCGTGTTTCTGGCCGTGCGCTGGCTATGCCTCAGGCTGCCGCTCGCCGCTGACGTCTACGACCTCGAGATCGCGGCGGCCGCGAGTGCGGCGGCGGCCGTCGGGTATGCCGCGCTGGCCGGCTTCGGCGTCCCGACGCAGCGTGCCGTGATCATGGTCTCGATCGCGCTCGGCGTGCTCGTGAGCCGGCGCAGCGTCGCCGGCGTCAATGCGCTCGCCGCGGCCGCACTCGCCGTGCTGATGCGCGATCCCTTCGCGGCCGCCGGCGCTTCGTTCTGGATGTCGTTCGGCGCGGTGGCGCTGCTGTTCGTACTCGGAAGCCGCCGCGCGCTGCGCGTTGACCGGCCGGGCCGCGGGCGCGAATGGCGGCGGCGCGCGGCGGCCGGGCTCGGCCTGCAGGGCGCCGTGAGCTTCGGCTCGATTCCGCTCGCGGCGCTGTATTTCGGCCGCGTCTCGCTGGCCGCTCCGCTCGCGAACCTCGTCGCGATCCCGGCGTTCAGCCTGGGGCTCGTACCGCTGACGCTCGCGGGCACGCTCGGCGTCGCGGCGGGGCTCCCGGGGGCCGGCGCGCTGCTCGGCGCCGCGGGCCGGCTCGCGGACGCGTGCTGGGCCGGTATCCATGCCGCCGCGGCCCTGTCGGCGGCCGCGCTCGCGGTGCCGCCGCCGGACGCGGGACGCATGGCGCTCGCCGCCGCCGGCGTCGCCTTCGCGCTGCCGGCGCATCCGCTGCCGGGGCGCCGGCTCGCCTGGGCCGCGCTGCTGCCGATCCTGTTGCCGGCCGCCGCAAGGCCGCCGCGCGGCGCGGCCGAGATCACGATGCTCGACGTGGGCCACGGCCTCGCCGTCGTGGTCG
Organism: uncultured Gammaproteobacteria bacterium; assembly: GCA_963702105.1. Lineage (GTDB taxonomy): Bacteria > Pseudomonadota > Gammaproteobacteria > Steroidobacterales > Rariloculaceae > ZC4RG20. The sequence continues at coordinate 3,629,356 of OY969712.1, read as the reverse complement.
AGACGCAGTCGCATCGGCTGCTCTACGACACCGGTCCGCGCGCCCCGGGCTACGACGCGGGCCGGGAGATCGTGCTGCCCGTGCTCGCGCTGAAGCCGGCCGCCGGGCTGGACCGCGTGGTCGTGAGTCACGCCGACCTCGACCACGCGGGCGGCGCGCGCGCCGTGCTCGCGGCTTATCCGCGGGCCGACGTGCTCGAGGGCCCGGACGTCGAGGGCCTGCCGGGGCGCGCCTGCGTGCGCGGCCAGCGCTGGCGCTGGGATGGGGTCGCCTTCGAGATGCTGCATCCGCCGGCCGGGTTCCCGCCGCTCGGCAACGACAGCTCCTGCGTGCTCAAAGTCACGACGGCCGCCGGCGCCGTGCTGCTCGACGGCGACGTTGAGGCGCGCGCGGAGCGCATGCTGACCCGCACGGGCGAGGCCTCCGCGGCCGTCGTCGCGGTGCCGCACCACGGCAGTGCGACCTCGTCCACGCCCGATTTCGTGGCGGCGACGCATGCGAGGGTCGCGCTCGTCTCGGCCGCCTTCCCGAGCCGCTGGAGCTTTCCGCGGCCCGAGGTCGCCGCGCGCTGGCGCGCCGAGGGCGCGGAAGTCCGCGTCACCGGCCGCGCCGGCGCCCTGAAGGTCGAGCTCGGGCCCCGCGGTATCGAGGTCTCCGGGGAGCGCGAACGCAGGAAGCGTTACTGGCGCACGTTTTCGGAATCGTCGCCTGGCACGCTCCAGCACCGCGCGCTATAGTGCGGCCAACTTTCGGAAGGCGCGGGACATTCGATGTTGGAGATCGTAGTGGCGGGCGGTTGGCTCATGCTGCCGATCATCGCCTGCTCCGTCGTCGCGGCCGCGATCATTCTCGAACGCCTTTGGACGCTGCAGAAGAAACGCGTCACGCCCAAGCAGCTCGTGTCGCAGGTCCGCGATTGGATCGCTCGGGACGAGCTGGACGTGCAGCATCTGCAGGCGCTGCATCAGAGCTCGCCGCTCGGGCAGGTGCTCGCGGCCGGGCTCGCGTATCGCCACGCCGACCGCGAGGTCGTCAAGGAGCGCATAGAGGACAGCGGGCGCCACGTCGTGCACGAGCTCGAGCGCTACCTGAACCCGCTCGGCACGATCGCGCAGATCTCGCCACTGTTGGGTCTGCTCGGCACGGTCGTCGGCATCATGAAGGTCTTCGCGGCCATCACGACGAACGGCGTCGGGGATCCCGGCGTGCTCGCGGGCGGCATCTCCGAGGCCCTGATCACCACGGCCGCGGGCCTCAGCGTCGCGATTCCGGCCGTCATCGCCTATCGGTACCTGCGCGGCCGCATCGACGGCCTCGTAGTGCAGATGGAAAAGGAGGCCCTGAAGTTCCTGGATCTCGTCGAGTATCGGGAATCGGGCAGAAATGAGACTACAGAGCCGCTCAAGAGACGAGCCTGAGGTCAACCTGACGTCGCTCATCAACGTCGTGTTGCTGCTGCTCGTGTTCTTCATGGTCTCGACGAGCTTCGTGCACGAGACCGCCATCCACCTGCGCCTGCCGCAGGCCAAGGCCGACGCGCCGCCCCCGGCCTCGGACGACTCGCTCGAGATCACGATCACCCAGTCCGGCGCCTACCTCGTGAACGGGCATCCGCTCGTCAACAACGAGCCGCGGACGCTCAAGGCCGCGGTCGAGAAGCTCGTCGGGGAGCGCCACGACATGCCCGTCTACATCAGGGCTGATGCCCTCGCGACGCACCAGGCCGTCGTCACGGCCATGGACGTGGCCGGGCAGCTCGGCTTCGTCAACATCAACATGGCGACGGTGCAGCCGACGCAGTAGCGCTACGGGCTGCGTAGCCCGCATGCTCCATGAACGGACTTGGGCGCTGGTGGTGGACGGACGCTCGCGCAGCCGGGCGCTTTCGGGGACGCCGTGAATACATCCCTGTAGGCTCCGTGCGCGCCATCCCTGGCGCGTACGGCCCCGAAAGCGCCCGGCTGCACGAGCGCCCGCCGCTGGGCGTGCGGCCGTTCATGAATCATGCTGCCACCGCGCGGGGAGATCGGTTGGATTGAAGATCCCGGACCGTGAGCTCTTCGCGATGGCCGATACCGCAGAAGTTGCCCCCTGCGCTCTTTTGCGTTCAGATGCGAATCAGCACAATCTGTGCGTCTTCGAGTTCCGCGACAGCCGAGTCGGTGTCCCGGCGGAGGCCTCGGCGCAAGGGCGGTGTCGGGATCGTAAGCACCAGGGATGGTGCTTACGAAGCCTACAGGGACGTATTCACGGCGGTCCCGACACCGCCCTTGCGGCGAGGCCTCCGCCGTCGCTGCCAACGGATCCGAAGCGGTCTTAGGCCGATGCCGGAGAGCTACTAGTTGCGTTTTCTAACTAGCCGAGGCATGCAGACGTATCGCAGGCTCCTGCGCTACGTCTATCCGCATTGGCCGCCGGTCGCTCTGGCGCTCGCGGCGATGGCCGTTCAGGCCGTCGCGAGCGGCGTGATCCCCTGGCTCACGAAGGATGTGATCGGCCGTCTCGACGGCACGGCCCCGGCGGCGCTCGCCGGACCCGCGTGGCGATTGCCGCTGCTCATCGTGGCCGTGTTCGTGCTGCGCGGTGCCATGGACTTCGTCGGCGTCTACGGGCTCACCCGCGTCGGCCGCGCCGTCGTCCGCGACTTGCGCGCGCAGCTCTTCGACCGCTACCTCGCCATGCCGGCGAGCCTGTTCGACTCGAGCTCCTCGGGCGCGCTGATCTCGAAATTGACCTACGACACCGAGCAGGTAGCCGAGGCGATCTCGACCTCGATGGCCACGCTCGTGCGCGACAGCCTTCTGATTGCCGTGTTCATCTTCGACATGCTGCGCATGAGCTGGCAGCTGACGGTGCTCACGGCCGTCGTGGGACCCGCCATCGGCGCGCTTCTCGTCCTCATGAGCCGCGCGTTCAGGCGCTACGGTGCGCGCATCCAGACCTCCATGGGCAACGTCACGCGCGCGGCCGAGCAGGCCTTGCTCGGGCATCGCGTCGTCAAGCTGTTCGAAGGTCAGGCCTTCGAGCAGGCGCAGTTCGAAAAGATCAATCGGCGCAACTTCAAGCTCAATCTTCGCCTCGTCGCGACGCGGGCTGCCGGCGACGCCTTGACGCAATACGTCGCGGCGCTGGCCGTCGCCGGCGTGATCTTCATCGCGTTCTCCGACTGGGTGCTTCGCGATCTCAGCGCCGCCGTGTTCGTCGGTTTCCTCACGGCCATGGCGCAGCTGCTCGCGCCGCTCAAGCGGCTCGTGAACATCAACGCCTCGATGCAGAAGGGCGTCGCAGGCGCCGAGAGCCTGTTCGAGACGCTCGATGGTCCCGTCGAGCAGGACACGGGCACCGAGACGCTCGTGCGCGCGCGCGGCAACGTCGAGTTCCGCGACGTCTCTTTCGGCTACCGCGGCCGCAAGGGTCCGGTGCTCGAGCACGTCTCGATCTCGATTCCGGCCGGCACGACGCTCGCGCTCGTCGGCCATTCCGGCAGCGGCAAGTCCACGATCGCGAGCCTGCTGCCGCGGTTCTACGACGTCGACGCCGGAGCCGTGCTGCTCGACGGGACGGACGTTCGCCGTTACCGGCTGCGCGACCTGCGCCGGCAGCTGAGCCTCGTGAGCCAGGAACGTCGTGCTTTTCGACGACACGATCGCGAACAACATCGCTTACGGCGTGCCGGAGGAGTGCGGGCGCGCGGCCGTCGAGCGCGCCGCCGAGGCCGCGTACGTCACCGAGTTCGCCGAATCGCTGCCCGAAGGGCTCGACACGCGCGTCGGTGAGCGCGGCGCGCTGCTCTCGGGCGGCCAACGCCAGCGCATCGCCGTCGCGCGCGCCATCTTGAAAGACGCGCCCGTCCTGATCCTCGACGAGGCAACGTCGGCGCTCGACACCGAGTCCGAGCGCCGCGTCCAGAGCGCGCTCGCGAACCTCGTGCGCGGCCGCACGACACTCGTCATCGCGCATCGGCTCTCGACCGTCGAGTCCGCGGACCGCATCGCGGTCATCCGCGACGGCGCCGTCGTCGAGCTCGGCAGCCACGTCGAGCTGCTCGCGCGCGGTGGTCACTACGCTGCGCTTTACCGCATGCAGTTCGCGGGCGAGACGCCGTGAGCGAAGCGGACCGGACCGCGTGAGCGAAGCCCGCGAGGCCCTGCGCTCGGGCGTCGACGGCGCGGCCGGCGCTGCGCGGCGCGCGCGGCGTGCGGCCGCGACGCGCTTTTTCAACGCGCTCTGGTACGGAGACGGCGCGCGCGCACGGCCCGTGGCCGCGGCCCTGCTGCGGCCGCTCGGCGGGCTGTACTGCACGGCGGCGAGCGCGCGGGCGTTTCTCTACGCGACGGGCATCCTGCGGCGCGTCGAGCTTCCCGTGCCCGTCGTCGTCGTCGGCAACATCTCGGTCGGCGGGACGGGCAAGACGCCGCTGTTGATCTGGCTCGCCGGGACGCTCGCGGCGCTGGGCTACCGGCCCGGGATCGTCGCGCGCGGCTACGGGGGCGCTTCGAGCGAATGGCCGCGGGACGTCTCGGCCGACAGCGATCCGCGCGAGGTCGGCGACGAGCCCGTGCTGCTCGCGCGGCGCACGCGGTGCCCGGTCGCCGTCGGGCCGGACCGCGTCGCGGCCGCGCGCCGGCTGCTCGAGCGGCACGGCGTCGGCGTGCTGCTCGCCGACGACGGCCTGCAGCACTACCGGCTCGCGCGTACGGTCGAGATCGCCGTCGTGGACGGGGAGCGCGGGCTCGGCAACGGACGCTGCCTGCCCGCCGGCCCGCTGCGCGAGCGCCCGGCGCGCCTCGCGCGCGCGGACGCCGTCGTCGTGAACGGGGGCGGGGCGGACGGCGGTGAGCGGCGCAGCCGCGAGGAGGGCGAAAGCGAGGCGCCCGCCGGCCGGCTCGCGCGTCTCGGGGTCCCGGCTGTGCAGCCGCCTGCGATTGCGGCGCGGCTCGAGACGGCGCGGGTCTATTCGGTCGCGGACGGCCGCGAGGCGGCGCTCGAAGACTTCGCAGGCCGGCGCGTTCGGGCGCTCGCGGGCATAGGCCACCCCGAGCGCTTCTTCGCGATGTTGCGCCGCGCCGGCCTCGAGGTTGTCGCGCAGCCGCTGCCGGACCATGCGCCGATCACGGCGGCCGATCTCGCGCCGGGGCCCGATCCCGTGCTGCTGACCGAAAAGGATGCCGTGAAATGCCGCGCGTTCGCGCCGGAGAATGTATGGTGCGTGACCGTGGACATGCGCTTCGAGCCGGCCGCGGCCGAGCGGCTCCTCGCACGCGTGCTGCAGAAATTGCCGCCGCCGCTGCCGCGGCCGCCGGCGCCACCGCGAGGAACGCCACCGCGAGGAACCTGAGACGATGCCCGCAGCTGCCTTCACCGTCGTGATTCCGGCCCGGTACGGCTCGAGCCGGCTGCCCGGCAAGCCGCTCGCCGGCATCGCGGGCCGGCCCATGATCGCTTGGGTCTACGAGCGCGCCGCCGCGAGCGGCGCCGAGGAGGTCATCGTCGCGACGGACGACGCGCGCATCGCGGCCGCCTGCGAAACCTTCGGCGCCCGCGTCGAGCTCACGCGCGCCGACCACGCGAGCGGCACCGACCGCATCGCCGAGCTCGCCGAGCGGCTCGGCTGGACGGACGATCGCATCGTCGTCAACGTTCAGGGGGACGAGCCGCGGCTGCCGCCGGAGCTCGTCCGGCAGGTCGCCGAGCTGCTCGAAGCGCGGCCCGACGCCGGCGTCGCTACGCTCGTGACGAGTATCGAGTCCGAAGCCGAGCTCCGCGATCCGAACGTCGTCAAGGTCGTCACTGACCGAGCGGGCAACGCGCTTTACTTCAGCCGCGCGCCGATTCCGTGGCCGCGGGACGGCGGGACCGGCCACGAGGGGCTGCTCCGGCGCCACGTCGGGCTTTACGCCTACAGGACAGCGGCCCTCAAGGCCATCACGGCGGAGCCGCCGTGCGCGCTCGAGCTCGCCGAGCGGCTCGAACAGCTGCGCGTGCTGTGGCTCGGCGAGCGTATCGTCGTCGCCGATGCGCTGACGAACCCGCCCCGGGGAGTCGATACGGCCGAGGACCTGGCCGCCGCGAGAGCCGCGCTCGAGGCCCGTGAGCTACAATAGCGCGCAGATGAAAGGGATATTCGCCAGGTTCCGGCGCAATGCCGAGGACGTCGACACGGAGACGGAGGTCGCGTTCCGTATTCTGTTCGTCTGCATGGGCAACATCTGCCGCTCGCCCACGGCCGAGGGCGTGTTCCGCAAGGTCTGGCAGGAGCGGGCGCCCGAGCTCGCGCTCGCCGTGGATTCGGCAGGGACGCACGAGTACCACGTGGGCAACGCGCCCGACCCGCGAGCCCAGCGCGCGGCTGCCCGGCGCGGCGTCGACCTGAGCGGCCTGCGCGCGCGCCGGGTTGCCGTCGAGGATTTCGAGCGCTTCGATCTCATCGTCGCCATGGACGAGACGAATCTCGAAATGCTCAGGGAGCTGTGCCCGCCCGAATACGTTCCCCGGCTGCGCCTGTTCCTGGATTTCGCGCCGGCCAGCGGGCGGCGCGAGGTGCCGGACCCGTACTATGGCGGCAGCAACGGCTTCGAGCACGTGCTGGATCTGGCCGAAGAGGCCTCTTTGGGGCTGCTCGAATACCTGCGCGCCGAGCTGCGCGATACCACCGCCGGGCTATGAGCACGGCGGGCGGCGACGGCGGCCGGCGCTGACTCGCGCCGGCGCCGCCGCGCCGCCTTGAGGATTCCCGTCCTTCCGGCCTCGGCCGTTACGAGGCGCCGCCGTTTCCTGCGGCCGAGCTCTGCTCGACAGGCGCGCGCTCGGGCGCCGCGGCCGCGGGCGCCGACGGCTCGTGGGACGCGGACTCGTTCGGGCCGGATGCGCGCGGCCGGGATTCCCCGGCGCCCGGCTCGCGGGAGGCCACGTCGCGCGGCTCCGCAGCCGGCTCGCGCGGGGCGGCAGCCGGCTCGCGCGGGGCGGCAGCCGGTTCGCGCGGAGCGGCAGCGGGCTCGCGCGGGGCTGCGCCGGGCTCGCGCGGCGCAAGAGGCTCCCTGAGCGGCGCCGGCTCGCGCGCCGTAAATTCACGGGACGGAGCGGACTCCCCACCCGGAGCCGGCTCGCGAGCCGAAGCGGATTCCGGCGCGGCGGCTTCGCGAGCCCCCGGTTCCCGGTCCGCCCGCTCGCTGCGCGTATCCGCGTCGGCTTCGGCCGGTCGGCCGCCGCCTTCTCGGCCGCCTGAATGCCTTTCGGGGCGCTCGTCGCGACCGTTACCGGACGGGTTTTCCGCGGTCGCCTTCGCGTCGGCGGCGGCGGCGTTACCGTTCCTGGTCTCGCGCTCGCCCTCTCCCTCGGGCTTGTCTTCCTTGCGGGCGTCCTCGCGCCGGCGCCCGGATGAGCGGCCGCCGGTGCCTGAGCCCCTGCCGCCGCGGCGGCCGCGCGAGCGGCGGCTGCGCGAGCCGCCGCCCTGGTTGGCGCTGCCTTGGCCTTGTCCGCCCGTCGCGTCGGGGGATTGCTGAGTGCCGTCCTCGCCGCGAGCGCCCTCGGGCCGTGCGCCCTCGGCCTGCTCGGCTTCGGCACGCGCCTCGGCGCGCGCGGCCGCCGAAGCGGCATGCTCGTCTTCGGTGCGCTCCGTCTGGGCGCGACGCGGCTCGGCGCCGTTCCCGTCCGCCGCGTTGCGGCCGCCCGCCGAAGAGCGCCCGCCTTCCGAAGACCGGCTGCCTCCGGAAGAGCGGCCGCTCTCGGACGATCGGCCGCGCCCCGAGGACCGGCCGCCCTCCGCGGAGCGGCCACCCTCCGCGGAGCGGCCGCCCTCGGATGAGCGGCCGCCCTCGGATGAGCGCTCGCCCTCGGAGCGGCCGCGGGGCTTGCGTCCCGTGCCGCTGCGGTTGCGGCGCTCGCCCTGCGCCGGCCGCCGGTCTCGCGGCCCGCTACGCCGCGGGCCGCGGCTGGCGGCGCGCGCCCGGGTCTCGTCGATCCCTTCGGCCACTTCGGCCTCTTCCGCGCTTTCCTCGGGCTCGTTGTTGAGCCAGCCGAACATGCGCTGCCACAGGGACTTGCCTTCGGCCGCGGGCGGCGGGGGCGGGGCAGGAGGCGGCTGCGGAGCGGGCGTCGTCGGCAGCACGCCGGCGACGGCGGCCTCCTCGGTGCGCACGGGCCGCTTGATCTCCTCGTACGCGAGCGAGGGGTCTTCCTTGGGCTGGACGAGCTTGTAGCTCGTCGCGGCGTTGTCCGGCAGGTGCGCTTCGTCGTCGCGCACGCGGCGAATCGCGTAGTTCGGCGTGTCGAGGTCCGGGTTGCCGATCAGCACGATGCCGACGCCGTTTCGGTCCTGAATGGTCTGGACCCAATCGCGCTTCTCGTTGAGGACGTAATTCGCCACCTCCATCGGCAGCTGCGCGATGACCTTGGCCGTGCGCTCCTTGCGCGCTTCTTCGCCGACGAGGCGCAGGATCGCGAGCGCGAGCGACTCGACGCTGCGCACGTGGCCCGTGCCGTTGCATCGGGGGCACACGGACTGCGTGGACTCCTCGAGGGAGGGCCGCAGGCGCTGCCGGGAAAGCTCGAGCAGGCCGAAGCGCGAGATGCGGCCGATCTGGATACGCGCGCGGTCGTGCCGGACGGCATCGCGAAGCCGGGTTTCGACTTCCCGCTGATTGCGGTGGGGACCCATGTCGATGAAGTCCACGACGACGAGGCCGCCGAGGTCCCGGATCCTGAGCTGGCGGGCGACCTCGTCGGCCGCCTCGAGGTTCGTATTGAGGGCCGTCTCCTCGATATCCTCGCCTTTCGTGGAACGGGCCGAGTTGATGTCGATGGCCGTCAGCGCCTCGGTATGGTCGATGACGATGCTGCCGCCCGAGGGTAGCTGCACCTTGTGCGCGAAGGCCGATTCGATCTGGCTTTCGATCTGGAAGCGCGTGAACAGCGGGACGGTCGGGTCGTCGTAGAGCTTGAGCTTGCGGACGCTGTCGGGCAGCACGCGCTCCATGAAGTCGTGCGCTTCGCGGTAGATGCGCTCGTCGTCGATGAGAATCTCGCCGATCTCGTTCGAGTAGTAATCGCGCAGCGCGCGCACGATCGCGTTGCCTTCCTGGTAGATCAGGAACGGCGCGGGCCGCGTGACGACGACCTGCTTGATCGACTCCCAGACCTTGAGCAGGTAATCGACGTCCCAGCGCAGCTCCTCGGTGCTGCGGCCGACGCCGGCCGTGCGGACGATGCAGCCCATGTCGTCGGGCAGGTTCAGCTCCTCGAGCGACTGGCGAATCACGTCGCGGTCCTCGCCCGTGATTCGGCGCGAGACGCCGCCTGCGCGCGGGTTGTTCGGCATCAGGACGATGAACCGCCCTGCGAGGCTTACATAGGTCGTCAGGGCGGCGCCCTTCGTGCCGCGCTCCTCTTTATCGACCTGAACCACGATCTCCTGGTTTTCGCGCAGAACTTCTTTAATCTGCACACGATCTCCGTCCGGCTGGCGGACGTAGTACTCGGGGGAGATTTCCTTGAGCGGCAGGAAGCCGTGACGCTGTGCCCCGTAGTCGACGAATGCCGCTTCGAGGCTGGGCTCGATCCTCGTGATCCGGCCCTTGTAAATGTTTGCCTTACGTTGTTCTCTGGATGGTACTTCTATATCTAGGTCATACAGCTTCTGGCCATCCACCATGGCCACACGCAACTCCTCCTGTTGAGTTGCATTTACCAACATTCGTTTCATAAGCCCTCAGCCCAATGGGGGCGGGCCCGGTGCATGGTTCGGTAGCCGCGAATTGCGAGGCGGGATACGAACAGTGCCTTCTTTGTAACCGCTGTATCATATGGTCTCGCGGAGGTCCCAATCCGCTCGATCCGCCGCGTTGTGGTTCTACGCTGACTTTGCGCGGCGGAGAGCTGTCACCCGATCTCGCGGCACCCCCAGTTCCGGGTGCGCCGAAAACTAAACCCTTTCAGCAAAATGCAGTGGCCGCTCGTGTGGCGAGCGTGACCGAAATCGGACGCGGAAACGTTTTGCGGGGCGGCCCGCTGAGACGAAATCCGTCGCCGGTACTATAACATAGCGGCCCTTATGCACAATTTTTATGCCGAACACAGCACCAAAACCGAATAAGCCGGGCGCCCATACTCGCGAAGTCGATGCGGAGGGGGCCGGCCAGCGCCTGGACAACTTTCTGCTGGCCGCGCTGAAGGGCGTGCCGCGGAGCCATGTCTATCGGCTCATCCGCTCGGGCCAGGTGCGCGTGAACTCGGGCCGCTCGACGCCGAGCTACAAGCTCAGAGCCGGCGACCGCGTCCGAGTTCCGCCGGTGAACCGGGCCGAGCCCAAGGGCACGCCGCCCGAGTCGGCCTCGCTCGAGTGGCTCGAGCGCCGCATCGTCTACGAGGACGGCCGGCTGCTGGTCCTCGACAAGCCGGCCGGGCTCGCCGTGCACGGCGGCAGCGGCGTGCAGCTCGGCTGCATCGAGGCGCTGCGGGTTCTGCGGCCCCAGGCGAAGTCGCTCGAGCTCGTCCATCGCCTGGACCGGGCGACCTCGGGCTGTCTGCTCGTCGCAAAGCGCCGCAGCGCCCTGCGCCTGCTCCACGCAGTCCTGCGCGAGGGCGGCATGGAGAAGCGGTATCTCGCCCTGGTCCGAGGCCTCTGGGAGCAGGGGGAGGTCGAGGTCGAAGCGCCGCTCGCGGCACGCCGGCGGGAAGGCGAGGTCCGCGTCCGCGTGGACGAAGGCGGCAAGGCCGCCCGGTCGCGATTCCGCCGGGTGGAGGCCTATGGCAAGATCGCCTCGCTCGTGGAGGTCGCTCTGCTCACGGGCCGCACCCATCAGATTCGCGTCCATGCCGCGCATTCGGGGCACCCGCTCGCCGGCGACGAGCGGTACGGCGACGAGGCGTTCAACACGGCCATGAAGGCCTATGGGCTGCAGCGCATGTTTCTGCACGCGCACGCCCTCGCGTTCCGGTGGCCCGACACGGGCGAGGATTTCTCGATCAGTGTCCCGCTTCCCGAGGAGCTCGGGGCCGTGCTCGACGCGCTCGCCTGAACATGAAAAAAGGGGTCAGAGCCCTTTTTCGCGGGACGGCCGCCAACGCCCGGAGCGCGGCGCCCGAAAAAGGGCTCTGACCCAGGCTCTGACCCCTTTTTTCACTCCGCCAGCGGATCCACGCCCGCGTCCCGCAACGTGCGGGCGATCCAGATCAGCGGCAGGCCGATCAGCGCCGTCGGGTCCCGCGAGCGGATCGCCTCGAACAGCACGATGCCGAGCCCCTCCGCCTTGAAGCCCCCCGCGCAGTCGTACGGCTGCTCGATACGCAGATACCGGTCGAGCCGCTCGCGCGGCAATGCCGCGAATTCGACCTCCGTGACGTCCACGGTGTGCCAGCTCGCGCCCGTCTCCGTATCGAGGATCGCCGCCGCCGTGTAGAACACGACCGTGCGGCCGGCGCAGGCGACGAGCTGGCGTAGCGCCTGGGCGTGGTCGCCGGGCTTGCGCAGCACGTCGCCGCCGAGCGCGGGAACCTGATCGGCGCCGATCACGACGCCGCCGTGCGCCGTGACCGCCGCCTTGGCGCGGGCCAGGCGAGCGGCGAGGACCGCGGGTCTTTCGCCCGGCTCGGCCGTCTCGTCGATGCCCGGGTCCACGGTCTCGAACGGCAGGCCGAGGCGGGCGAGCAGCGCCTGCTTGTATCGGGACGTGGAGGCGAGCGTGAGGCGCTTCATCTGCGTGTCGGGTAACTTGCCGTTTTGACGACGGAAACGCCAGTCTTTATCATTGACCGATTATGCCCGGGTCGCTGTACAGCCGGTACGGGGCGCGCGATCTCGCGGCAATGGCAGAGCGCGGTACCGTGCTCGAAGGCGAAATTCCGTTAGAGAAACTTCCGCGGCTCGCTCCGCTGCTCGAGTCGGCCCGCGGCAGTGTAAGGGCGGCCTTTCGGTTTCGACAAGACGAACGCGGCTGGCCGATAATAGCGCTCGAGTACGACGCAGGGGTGCGGCTGGTTTGCCAGCGTTGCCTCGCGTCCGTCGATTACGAGCTCGAGGATCGTGTCGAGTTTGCGGTGCTGGAGAGCTCTGCCATGGCGCAGCACCTGCCCGACGAGTACGAACCGCTCGTTCTGGAGGACGAGCGTCTCAGCCCTGCGACGTTGGTCGAGGATGAACTTATAATCTCGCTCCCGCTCGTGCCCCGGCACGAGGCTGCCGAGTGCAGCAACCCGCAAGGCACCCGGGCCGCCCCGCCCGCGGCGTCCGAGGGCGACTTGGATTAGCTTCCGGGCTTCAAATCACTTTCTGGAGAAATTCGCAAATGGCTGTGCAGAAATCCCGCAAGTCGCCGTCGCGGCGTGGTATGCGTCGCGCGCACGATGCGCTCGAGGGGCCGACGCTTTCGGTGGACAAGGCCACGGGCGAAACGCATCGGCGGCATCACCTCTCTGCCGACGGCTACTATCGGGGCCGCAAGGTTCTCGAGCGGCCGCAAAACGTCGACGAGGAATAGTAGCGTGGGACGCCCTTTGGGGCGCCGCCGCTTCGCCGTCCGCTCGCTTGCGCTCATGGGCCGCGCATGAGCCGCAACGTCACGATCGCCCTCGACGCCATGGGCGGCGACCGCGGGCCGGATTCGGTCCTGCCGGCCGCACTCGCGACGCTCGAGAAGGACGACTCCGTCACGCTCACGCTCGTCGGCTTGCCCGACGTGCTCGAGCGCGCGCGGCGTGAGGCCGGGGACCGCTACGGCGATCGCCTGCGCTACCGCGTCGCGACCGAGGTCGTCGCGATGGACGAGCCGCCGGCCGAGGCGCTGCGCCGCAAGAAGGATTCCTCCATGCGCGTCGCGCTCGAGCTCGTGAAGAGCGGCGAGGCCGATGCCTGCGTGAGCGCCGGCAACACCGGCGCGCTCATGGCGACTGCCCGCTACGTGCTGAAGACGCTGCCCGGCATCGATCGGCCGGCCATCATCTCGGCGCTGCCCGGCATCGAGGGGCCGACGTACATGCTCGATCTCGGCGCCAACGTCGGCTGCACGGCCGAGCACCTGCTGCAGTTCGCGCTCATGGGGTCGGTCGTCGCGGCGGATATGCTCAACGTCGGCCGCCCGCGCGTCGGCCTGCTCAACATCGGGCAGGAGGACATCAAGGGCAACGACATCGTGCGCGAGGCTGGCGAGCTCATTGCCGCGAGCGGGCTCAACTACGTCGGCTTCATCGAGGGCGACGGCATCTTCAAGGCCAACGTCAACGTCGTCGTCAGCGACGGCTTCGTCGGCAACGTCGCGCTCAAGACCATGGAGGGAACCGCCAAACTCATCGGCTCGTTCCTCGGCAAGGAATTCCGGCGCAACCCGCTGCGCAGGTTGCAGGGGCTGCTCGCGCGTTCGGCGCTGCACGCGCTGCGCACGCGCCTCGACCCGCGCCAGTACAACGGGGCGAGTCTCGTCGGCCTCAACGGCGTCGTGCTCAAGAGCCACGGCGGCGCGGACGAGGTGGCCTTCGAGACGGCCGTGCGCACGGCCATCGTCGAGGCTCGCAAGGGGGTGCCGGTCCAGATCGGCAAGCTCGTCGAAGATCGGCCAAAAGCATGTATTCGCGCATAATCGGCACCGGGTCGTATCTTCCGGAGCGGGTGCTGACCAACTTCGATCTCGAGAAGATGGTCGACACCTCCGACGAGTGGATCCGCACGCGCACCGGCATCGAGCGCCGCCACATTGCGGCGGACGACCAGGCCACGAGCGATCTCGCCTATCACGCGGCGCTCGCCGCGATCCGAAGCGCCGAGCTCGCGCCCGAGGACATCGATCTCGTTATCGTCGGCACCACGACGCCGGATCTCGTGTTCCCGAACGTGGCCTGCCTGCTGCAGGAGAAGCTCGGCATCCGCGGCGGTCCCGCCTTCAGCGTCGAAGCCGCCTGCTCGGGTTTCCTGTATGCGCTCGCGACGGCCGATCAATTCGTCCGCGGCGGCGTCGCGAAGCGCGCGCTCGTCGTCGGCGCCGAGACGATGTCGCGCATCATGGACTGGACGGACCGCGAGACCTGCGTGCTGTTCGGCGACGGCGCGGGCGCCGTCGTGCTCGAGGCGGCGGAGCAACCGGGCATCATCTACACGCGGCTCGGCGCCGACGGACGCTATCGCGATCTGCTCTATGCCTCGAGCGGCGTTTCCACCCGTCGGGATGCCTGCAACGTCCCGGCCCTCAAGATGAAGGGCAACGAGGTCTTCAAGGTCGCCGTCAAGACGCTAGAGCACATGGTGGACGACGTGCTCGAGCAGAATCGGCTCGAGAAGGGCCAGATCGACTGGCTCATTCCGCATCAGGCCAACATCCGGATCATCAAAGCCACGGCCAAACGGCTGCAGATGCCCGTCGAGCGCGTGGTACTGACCGTGCAGGAGCACGGCAACACCTCCGCGGCCTCGGTGCCGCTCGCGCTCGATACGGCGGTGCGCGACGGCCGCGTGCACCGCGGCGACCTGCTGCTGCTCGAGGCGTTCGGGGGCGGGTTCACCTGGGGCGCCGCGCTCGTCCGCTACTGAGCGTCCGCGACTGAGCGGCGCCCCTCGGCGCGTGATCGGGCCCGATCGCGCGAGCCCGTTTCCCCGATTCTGCGCGGCCGTTTCGCGATCCCGCGGGCCGGTTCTCGTTTCGGCGGCCCGCACGTGCTTATAATTGCCGCCATGCTGCGGACAATAGCCCCCAAGGCGCGCATCGTCCTGGCCGCCGTTCTGCTTGCCGCCCCGAGCGTGGCCGCGCTCGCGGCCGAATACGACATCCCGCCTCAGGGCGATCTCGTCGGCGAGGTCCGTCATATTCAGGCTCGCTACGAAGACACCTTCGTCGAGCTCGCACGCAAGTACGATCTCGGCTACAACGAGCTGCGCGCCGCGAACCCCAAAGTCGATCCCTGGCTGCCGGGCGCCGGCACCGACATCGTGCTGCCGACGCAGTTCGTGCTGCCGCATGCGCCGCGCAAGGGCATCGTCATCAACGTCGCGGAGCTCAGGCTCTACTACTTCCCGGCCGACGCCCCCGGCAAAGTCGTCACGCATCCGATCAGCATCGGCCGCATGGACTGGACGACGCCGCTCGGCGCAACGACCGTCGTCGCCAAGGTCAAGGATCCCGCCTGGTATCCGCCGGCGTCGATCCGCGACGAGCACGCTGCGAACGACGACCCGCTGCCCGCCGTCGTGCCGCCGGGGCCCGATAACCCGCTCGGCCAGTTCGCCCTGCGGCTCGGCCTGCCGGGCTATCTGATTCACGGCACGAACAAGCCGGCCGGCGTCGGCATGCGCGTCTCGCACGGCTGCATCCGCCTGTTCCCTGAGGACATCGCCGAGCTCTTCAAGTCGGTCCCGAGGGGCACGCCCGTGCACATCGTCAACGAGCCTTACAAGATCGGCTGGGGCAGCGACGGGGCGCTGTATCTCGAGGCGCACGCGCCGCTCGCCGAAGAGATCAAAGCCGGCAAGTGGACGATGACGGATGTGACGCGCGCATTCGTCGAAGCCACGCAGGACCGCTACATCAAGGTCTCGTGGGACGAGGCCGAGAAGGTCGTGCACGCCGCGCGCGGGATCCCCGTGCGTGTCTCCGCCGTTCCGACCGCCGCCGAAGCCGAGACGACTACCGCAGCGCTCGATCCGGCCTCGCACTGACGCCGCAGCTGTCGGCTCGTGGCCGTCGGCCGCAGGATCCATGAACGGGCTTGGGCGTCGGTGGTAGCCGGAGGCTCGTGCAGACGGGCGCTTTCGGGAACGCCGTGAATACTTCCCTGTAGGCTCCGGGCGCGCCATCCCTGGCGCGCACGGTCCCGAAAGCGCCCGTCTGCACGAGCCTCCTCTGAGGCGTCGTAGGCCGTTCATGAATCCTGCGCCACGGCGCGAGGACATCGCTCCGGCAAGGATCCCAGTTCACACGTATCCGCAGTTTCTGGCTGCGTCACCAGTCCCAATCCGTGCGCGACTCGCCTTCGGCTATCGAGGACATTGATCCGAGCGCTCTTGCAACCGGGCCGGTGTCGGGCGGAGGGCTCGGCGGCCGGTGATACATCGATCCGAGCGCTCTTCGGAGTCCACGAGGGCCGCAGACGTGTCGGGCGGAGGTCTCGGCGAAAGGGCGGTGTCGGGAGCGTACGCGCCAGGGATGGTGCGTACGCAGCCCCCAGGGGTTTACGGCGGTCCCGACACCGCCCTTTTGCCGAGACCTCCGCTTGCCACCGACTCCGCTTGCCACCGACGTCTCGAGGTCGAGGCCACCGAAAAGAGATGCGCCGAAAAAAAGAGCCGCCCGGCTCTCGCCGCGGCGGCTCTTCGTGAAGTTGTGGGTGGCTTGCAGCCGCCCGCGCGTATCTTTTGGTTGCTTCTTATTACTTGCGCTGAGATTGCTCGAACATGCGGTCCAGGCGCTGATTCGTCGCGTCGCAGCATGCTTGAGCGGCCTGCGCAGCCTGGAGGGCCTGGTTCGCCGTGCTCTGGGCGCCCGAAGCGGCCTGACGGGCCTGATCGGCCGTCTGTTGCGCCGCCTGCGCGGCTTGCTGGGCCGCCTGCGCCGTTTTCTGCACCATGTCCAGTTGCTCGGTGGTCACCGAAGCGCAACCGGCTGCGATGGCGGCGCCGCAAAGCAGTACGGTCGCCCGGAGAGCGCCCTGAAGCTTCATGGTCATCGATATCCCCTGATTAAGTGAAAGAACCGTCGGAATTATTGACCAAAGGGGAAGCTTCTGCAATTGCGGTTATATGCGTCGCCATTGGCAGACAATTGACTTCGCAAGCTTTTTCTCCGGGCGGAGCGGCCTGGGCACAATACCTATTTTGGGTCGTTTCCGCGTCTTCGCGGAATCGCCTTGACCTCCCGTCTTCCTGTATATAGCATCAGACTGTCCATGTTTACAGGAGCGGTTGGCGATGCGTGAGCTCACTCCCCGACAGAGGCAAATACTCGGTCTCATTCAGAAAGCCATCAGCACGACGGGCATGCCGCCGACGCGGGCCGAAATCGCCAAGCGGCTGAATTTCCGTTCCGTCAACGCGGCCGAAGAGCATCTGCGCGCGCTGGAGCGCAAGGGCGCCATCGAGCTGCTGCCCGGCACCTCGCGCGGCATCCGCCTCAAGGACACGCTGCGCGAGCAATTGGGCCTGCCCCTCGTCGGCAAAGTCGCGGCGGGCTCGCCGATTCTCGCGGAGGAGCAGATCGAGGCGCGTTACCAAATCGATCCGGATCTGTTCAAGAAGCTGCCTCACTTCATGCTGCGCGTCAGCGGCATGAGCATGCGCGACGCGGGCATTCTCGACGGCGATCTCGTCGTCGTGCATCGCACGCCCGAGGTCAAGAATCGGCAGATCATCGTGGCGCGCCTCGAAAACGAAGTCACGGTCAAACGCTATCGTCAGGAAGGCCATCGCGTGTGGCTCATGCCCGAGAACCCCGAGTTCGAGCCGATCCAGGTGGATCTGCGCGAGCAGGCGTTGGCCATCGAGGGCGTGGTCGTCGGCGTCGTGAGAAATTCGATCAAGTAAAAAACAAAAAAGGGTCAGAGCCCTTTGTGCTGGTATGAGCCTCGAAGAGATAGTTAGCAGCCCTCACGTTTGGCGCGGGCGCGCGGCGCACGGCACGCGCGCCGTCGTGCCGACGGGGTTCGAGACGCTCGATCGAATCTTGCCCGGCGGCGGCTGGCCCTGGGGCGCCGTCATCGAGGTTTTCGCCGAGCAGCCCGGGGTCGGGGAGCTCGGCCTGTGGATGCCCGCGCTCGCCGCCGCGGCGCGCGGCGAAGGTGCGAACGAACGCGTGCAAGCGCACTGGATCGTGCTCGTCGCGGCCCCCTGGGTGCCTTACCCCCCCGCATGGTCGGCGGCCGGCATCGAGCTCGATCGCGTGCTGCTCGTCGAGTCGGTGCAGGCGAGCCGGGATGTCCTGTGGGCCGTCGAGCAGGCCGTGCGCTCGGGCACGTCGGTCGCAGTGTTGGCCTGGCTCGGCGAGGCGGACGATACGGCGTTGCGGCGTCTGCAGCTGGCGGCGGAGGAGCGGGGCTGCGGCCTCGTGCTGTTCCGCCCCGGCTCGGCCCGCAAGCTGCGGTCCCCGGCCGCGCTGCGCCTCGAGGTCGCGGCCGAGCCGGGCTGCACGCGCGTCGAGATTCTCAAGTGCCGAGGCGGCGCGCCCGCGCGCGTAGAGCTCGATATCGCGCCGCCCGTCTGGGATACCCGCCGTGCGGCGGCGGGGCTCGGAACCTCAGAGGCCTTGGCCAGCCGATGAGTCGAGCATGGGCGCCTTTCTCAAGTCACCGGCATTCTCGCCTCGGGAGGCAACTCTCTCCCGGCAGCCCGGCCGCGTTCCACGCGCGGCCGCCGAAGCGCGGCTGTGGGTGGCCTTGCGGCTGCCCGAGCTTGCGCTGCAAGCCGTAACTGCTCCGGCTGCGACGCGGGTCACGCGTCCCGTCGCCGTCGTCGAGCCCAGGCGCGGGCGGCTTTTCGTCGCGGCCGCGGACGCCTACGCCCGCGAGCTCGGCATCGAGCCCGGCCTCGGTCTCAGCGCGGCCTTCGGCTTCTCGGGTTCGCTCGAGGTGCTCGAGCGCTCGCCCTCCGCGGAGCAGGCTCATCTCGAAGCGCTGGCCGCATGGTGCGGAAGGTTCACGCCGATGGTCTGCGTCGAGCCGCCGGATGCCGTGCTGCTCGAGGTGCAGGCGAGCCTGCGGCTGTTCGGCGGCCTCGCGGCGATCAAGTCGCAGTTGCTGCGCGAGGCCCGCCGTCGCGCTTTCGGCGCGGAGCTCTGCGCGGCGCCGACGCCGCTCGGCGCCCTGTGGCTCGTGCGCGGCGGCAGCGGGGATGCGTTCTCGTTCGCGCAATTACAGTCCCGCCTTCATCCGCTGCCGCTCGCCGTGACCCTTTGGCCCGAGACGGTGCAGACGCTGCTCGCCGATATGGGCGTGCAGACGATAGGCGCCTGCCTGCGCTTGCCGCGCGGCGGCTTCGCTCGGCGCACGGGCGCCGATTGTCTGCGTGATCTCGATAGGGCGCTCGGCCGAGCCGCCGATCCGCGCGAGGCCTTCGCTGCGCCGGAAACTTTGAGCTTCGAGGTCGAGCTCGCGGAGGAGACGACGAATTTCGCGCTGCTCGCGGAGGCGGTCGGGCGCTTGACGCACGAGCTCGCCGAGGAGTTGCGCAGGCGGCAGGCGCAGGTGCGCAAACTCGAGCTCGTCTTCGAGCATCTTCGCAAGGCCCCGACGGCCCTGCCGGCGGAACTCGTCGAGGCCGCCTACGAAGAGCGCAGGTTTACGGAGCTGCTCTGCGATAAGCTCGAGCGCAAGCGCCTGCCGCATCCGGCCACGGCCCTCGCTCTTACGGCCGGGCCCTTGCAGCCCATGCGTCCCGTCGCTCGTAAGGATCTCTTCGATCCGCGTCCGGGCGCCTCGCGCGCCGAGTCGCCGCTGCGGCTCGTCGAGCGTCTGCGCGGCCGTCTCGGGTCGAGCGCCGTCTACGGTCTCGCGGTCGAGGCTGACCATCGGCCCGAGAAGGCCTGGGGCCGAGTCGCCGAGCCGCGCATGCCCGGGACGGCCTCGCCGCGTGCCGGCACCGCACCGCGTGCGGCTGCCGCAGCGCGTGCATCCGCCGCCGCGCATGCATCCGCGGCCGCACGTGCATCCGCGGCCGCACGTGCATCCGCCACACAGCATGCCGCGGCGGCGCCGCCGTCCTTGTCGTTGCCGCCGCGGCCGCTGTGGCTGTTGCGCGAACCGCAGCGGCTCGGCCCGGCGCGCACGCGGCCCTGCTTCAATGGTCCGCTCGAGCTCGACGCCGGCCCCGAGCGCATCGAGAGCGGCTGGTGGGACGGCGAGGACGTCGCCAAGGACTATTTCAGGGCGCACAACGCGGGCGGCCAGCGCGTGTGGATTTATCTCGACCGCCGCCGGCGCGACTGGTATCTGCACGGGTTCTTCGCATGAGCGGCGCCGCGGGCTACGCCGAGTTGCATTGCCTCAGCAACTTCAGTTTCCTGCGGGGAGCTTCGCACCCGCAGGAGCTCGTCGCGCGGGCCGTCGAGCTCGGCTATGCCGCGCTCGCGCTGACCGACGAATGCTCGATGGCGGGCATCGTCAGGGCGCACGGCGCCGCACGCGGCACGCCGCTCAAACTCATCGTGGGCAGCGAGCTCTCGGTCGCGGACGAGACGCATCCGAGCCCGCTCAAGACCGTCGTGCTCGCGCCCGATCGGGAAGCCTATGCGGCGCTCTGCGCGCTCATCAGCCATGCGCGCCGCGCGGCCGAGAAGGGCGCGTACCGGCTGACGTTCGAGGATCTCGCCGTTCGGCTCGGCCCCTCGGGCTGTTTCGTGCTCTGGCTGCCCGGCGCACAGCCAGACCTCGCGGCCGGCGCACGCCTCAAGGACGTGCTCGGCGAGCGGCTGTGGCTCGGCGTCGAGCTGCTGCGGCAGGGCGACGACCGCCGCCGCCTCGCATCGCTCCTCGAGGCCGCCGCGGCGCTCGGTCTCCGCGCCGTGGCCGCGGGCGACGTGCACATGCACGCGCGCGGGCGGCGCCCGCTGCAGGATACGCTGACGGCCGTGCGGCTCGGCAGGACCGTCGACGCGCTCGGCTACGAGGCCCATGCCAATGGCGAGCGCTGCCTGCGGCCGCTCGAGGAGCTGCGCCGGCTTTATCCCGAGGAGCTGCTCGCCGAGAGCCTGCGGCTCGCCGAGCGCATCGAGTTCTCGCTCGACGAGCTGCGCTACCGTTATCCGCGCGAGCTCGTGCCCGAAGGCCGTACGCCGCAAGCGCACTTGCGGGCGCTGACCGAGGCCGGCATGCGCCGGCGCTGGCCGGAGGGCGCGCCGGAGAAAGTCCTCCGCCTCGTCGAGCACGAGCTCGCCCTCATTCACGAGCTCGAGTACGAGCCGTACTTTCTGACCGTGCACGACATCGTCGAGTTTGCCCGCAGCCGGGGCATCCTCTGTCAGGGCCGCGGCTCCGCGGCGAATTCGGCCGTGTGCTACTCGCTCGGCATCACGGAGGTCGATCCGGCCAGGATGGAGATGCTCATGGAGCGCTTCATCTCGAAGGAGCGCGACGAGCCGCCCGACATCGACGTCGACTTCGAGCATCAGCGCCGCGAAGAGGTCATTCAGTACATCTACGAAAAGTACTCGCGCGAGCGGGCCGCGCTGGCCGCGACGGTCATCACGTATCGGCCCCGCAGCGCGCTGCGCGACGTCGGCAAGGCGCTGGGCTTCAACGAGGCGCAGCTCGGCGTGCTCGCAAAGTCGCTGCAATGGTGGGACGGCCGCCGGCTCGATGCCGAGCGCCTCGCCGAGGCCGGCCTCGATGCGAAGAGCCCCGCCGTCGCGAGGCTCGTCGCGCTCGTCGAGACGCTCGTCGGCTTTCCGCGGCACCTCTCCCAGCACGTGGGCGGCTTCGTGATCTCCGAGGAGCCGCTGTCGCGGCTCGTGCCCATCGAGAACGCCGCGATGCCGGACCGCACGGTCATCCAATGGGACAAGGACGATCTCGAGGAGCTCGGGCTGCTCAAGGTCGACGTCCTCGGGCTCGGCATGCTGAGCGCGATTCGACGCTGCCTCGAGCTCGGTAACGCGTTTCACGGCCGCTCGCTGACGGTCGCCTCGATCCCGGCCGAGGACCCCGAGGTCTATCGCATGATCTCGCGCGCCGAAACGATCGGCGTGTTTCAGATCGAGTCGCGCGCGCAGATGGCGATGCTGCCGAGGCTGCGGCCGAGGTGCTACTACGATCTCGTCATCGAGGTCGCGCTGATCCGGCCGGGCCCCATTCAGGGCGACATGGTGCATCCGTATCTGCGGCGCCGGAACGGCGACGAGGCGGTCACGTATCCGAGCGAAGCCGTGCGCGGTGTGCTCGAGCGCACGCTCGGGGTGCCGATCTTCCAGGAGCAGGTCATGCAGCTCGCAATCGTCGCGGCCGGCTTTACGCCGGGCGAGGCCGACGAGCTGCGCCGCGCCATGGCCGCATGGCGCAGGCGAGGGGGGCTCGAGCCCTTCGAGCGGCGTCTCGTCGACGGTATGCGCGAGCGCGGCTATTCCGAGGAGTTCGCGCGCCGGATCTGCGAGCAGATCCAAGGCTTCGGCGAGTACGGCTTTCCGGAATCGCATTCGGCGAGCTTCGCGCTGCTCGTCTACGTCTCCGCCTGGCTCAAGTGCCACGAGCCCGCCGCTTTTTTCTGCGCACTGCTGAACAGCCAGCCCATGGGTTTCTACGCGCCGGCGCAGCTCGTTCGGGCCGCGCGCACGCAGGGGGTCACCGTGCGGCCGGCCGACGTGGGTGCGAGCGATTTCGAATCCACGCTCGAGGCCGACGAAGAAGGGCGCCCCGCGATCCGGCTCGGCCTGCAGCGCGTCAAGGGCCTCGCGGCGCAGGCCGCCGAGCGCATCGCCGCCGCGCGCGCGGCCGGCGCGTTCGCCGACGTGCAGGACCTCGCCCGCCGCGCCGAGCTCGGCGCCAAGGATCTCGGCGCCCTGGCCGCGGCCGGCACGCTCAAGACGCTTTCGCAGAACCGCTATCGCGCGCGCTGGGACGTCGCGGGCGTCGAGCGGGCCGCCGGGCTGCTCGAGGCGGCGCCGATCCCGGAAGGCCTGCCGTTGCTCGGCCGCCCGTCCGAAGGCCAGGATATAGCGGCCGACTACCGCCACCTCGGCCTCACGCTGGGCCGCCATCCGCTCGCGCTGCTGCGCAGCCGGCTCGAACGTATGCGCGTCCGTCCGGCTCAGGACGTCGCCGGTATGCCTGCCGCCGCGCGCGTGCATACCGGCGGCATCGTCGTGACGCGCCAACGGCCTTCGAGCGCCGCAGGTGTGACGTTCGTCACGCTCGAGGACGAGACGGGCTACTTGAATCTGATCGTTTGGGAGCGCGTTGCGGAGCGCTGTCGCCGTGCGCTCTTAGGGGCGAGGCTGCTCGGCGTGCGGGGGCGGGTGCAAAGGGAGGGCGAGGTGCTGCACGTCGTCGCTGACCAGCTCTACGATTACAGCGCGCTGCTCGGCAGCCTCGAGAGCCGCTCGCGAGACTTTCATTGAACGGTCAAATATCGTAGTCCTCGAAATCTTCGAGATCCTGGCGCGCTTTGCGCTGCTCCATGAGCTCCTCGAGCCGGCGCCGTGCCGCGCCTTCGCGGCCGAGCTGGTTCGTGAGTCCCTGCACCTCGAGCTCGCGAATGAGATCCTCCACGTTGATCTCGACCGACGGATCGCCGACGTTGTCCGTGCTTTCCGCGTCGACGTCTTCCTCCGCCGCTTCATCCGTTTCGGATTCGTTCGATTCTTCTTCCGTGATTTCCTCTTCCGGTTCCGACTCGACGCGTTTCATCGTTCCCTCCACCTTAGAGTCGGCTACGAACGCCGCCCGCGATCCGGCGCTTTTATAAACCTAAGGTAAGACCTTTCGCAATACCCACGCAACCCGATTCAAAATGCATTACGAGCGGGCTACACACAATCGAAAAACGGCCGCGACAAGAAGCGGCCGCGCCTTCGTTCGCTCTCAGCCGACGAGCTGATTGATTTGGAAGATCGGCAGCAGAATCGCCATGACGATGGCGAGCACCATGAGGCCCATGACGATGATGAGCGCGGGTTCGAGCACGCTCAGTAGGGTGCCGAGCAGGCTGTCCATCTCGCTCTCCTGATGAGCCGCGGCGCGCGCGAGCATCTGATCGAGCTCTCCGCTCTGCTCGCCGCTCGCGATCAGGTGAATGCTCATCGGCGGAAACAGCTTCGACTGCGCGAGGGACCGCCCGATCGCAGCGCCTTCGCTGACGCGCAGCGCGGCCACCTTGATCGCGTCACTCATGGGCAGGCTCGAGACGACCGTGGCGCCGATGCGAAGCGCCTCGATGACGGGCACGCCGCTCGAGGACAGGATGCTCAGCGTCCGCGTAAAGCGCGCCGTATTCAGGCCGCGGATCACGCGCCCGATGACGGGCGCGCGCAATAGCCCCCGATGGAAGCGCCGCCGCGCGTCCTCGCCGCGCAGCACGCGCCGGATGCCGAGCACGACGAGCACGACGGCGGCGATGACGGCGAACCACCAGTGCTGCAGAAACGACGAGAGCCAGATCAGGGCGCGCGTCATGACGGGCAGCTCCTGCCCCGTCGACTGGAAGACGCCGACGACCTTCGGCACGACGTACACGAGCATCAGCACGATGATGGAGAACGCGAAGCTCGTGAGCACGATCGGGTAGATCATCGCGTGGCTGACCTTCTGGCGCAGCCCGTGGCGGGACTCGGTGTAGTCGGCGAGACGCTCGAGAACGGAATCGAGCTTGCCCGCCTGTTCGCCAGCGGCGACGGTCGCCCGATAGACGGTCGGAAAGGCGTGAGGAAAGTCCTCGAGCCCGGCCGCGAGCGTGTGGCCTTCGAGCACCTTGCTGCGCACGCCCAGCACGATGCTCTTGAGCCGCGCCTTCTCGCACTGCTCGCTGACGGCGAGCAGCGCCTCTTCGAGCGGCATTCCGGCCTTGAGCAGCGTCGCGAGCTGCCGCGTGACGAGCGCAAGATCGAGCGAGGACATGCCGCGCCCGAGGCTTAGGCCCTTCTGGCGCGTCTTCTCGCGCGATTCGACCTCGGCGACCTCGATCGGCAGCAGCGAGCGGTCGCGAAGCAGCTGGCGGACGTGGCGCGCGGTATCGCCCTCGAGGACGCCCTTGTGCTCCTTGCCTCCTGGGTCTACGGCTACGTATTGATAAGCGCCCATTGTCGTCCTAGCTTAGGGGAGTGGCGTCCTGGTTGCGGATCGATGCAGGGCGTTTCGGGACCGCCGTGAACCCATCCCTGGGGGCTCGCTGGGCGCCATCCCTGGCGCCCAGCGTCCCGAAACGCCCTGCATCGATCCGCAACCAGGACATCACTCAAGCCGTCCTTTTCGAGATACCTTCGATTGGCCGAATCGGCAATCGATCGCGTAGTGCCGCATCGCGAGACGCTTCGGTTTGGCGAATCGCCAGCGCGTGACCGCGGTGCAATCGTTTCCAAGCAGCGTCGTCCATAGCGCGCCGCGTCCGCGGGTGGTTAGTGCCGTCTCCGAGTCCATGTCGTCCATGTCGATTTGCGGCAGCGCAACTGGTTGGCTGCTGACTTTGTTCTACCACCTCGAATGTTCGGGACGACGACCGAGTCACGCGCGGCGTTGCGGATGCGAATAGTGGGTCAACGTGCGGATCGAAATGGTTGAGCGTGACGCGACAACGTGTACGAGCGGGCTTGCATGCGAGGGCCTTGTCGGGACCGTGCGCGCCAGGGGCCGGGGTCCCCGGCGCGAACGGAGTGAGCGCTGGGGTGGTCGGGGCGCGCCCGGAGCCTCCAGGGATGGATTCACGGCGTTCCCGACAAGGCCCTCGCATGCAAGCCCGCTCCTGCCACCAGCATCGATCGCTCTTAACCCTCTTCAGTCGCCCCGAGTGACCCGCAACACTTCCTCGAGCGTCGTCGTCCCGTTCATGACCTTCCTGATGCCGTCCTCGCGGATGCTCGGCCCCCGCGTGCGCGCGTAGTGCTCGAGCTCGTGCTCGCCGGCGCCGTCGTGGATCATCGTGCGCATCTTGCCGTCGAGCGCGATGAGCTCGTAGATGCCCGTGCGGCCATGGTAGGCGGGGGCGTTTTCGACGGCGCGGTACAGCGTCGGCGGGGCGGCCGGGTCCGCCTCGAGCAGGCGGCATTCGTATTCGCTGGCGGAATAGGACTCCCGGTAGGCCGGATCGAGCACGCGCACGAGGCGCTGGGCGAGGACGCCGATGAGGCTCGAGGAAAGCAGGAACGGCTCGACGCCCATATCGCGAAGGCGCGTGACGGCGCCGACCGCCGTGTTCGTGTGCAACGTGGAGAGCACGAGGTGACCCGTGAGGCTGGCCTGGACGGCGATTTCGGCCGTCTCGAGGTCGCGGATCTCGCCGACCATGACCACGTCCGGGTCCTGACGCAGGATCGCGCGCAGACCGCGGGCGAAGGTCATGTCCACTTTCGTGTTGACCTGCGTCTGGCCGATGCCGTCGATGTGGTACTCGATCGGGTCCTCCACCGTAAGGATGTTCCGGCTCGAATCGTTGATGCGTTCGAGCGCCGCGTACAGTGTCGTGGTCTTGCCCGAGCCCGTGGGGCCCGTGACGAGCAGGATGCCGTGGGGGCGGTGCACGAGATCGTCCAAGTGGCGCTGGTCCTCGGCGGCCATGCCGAGGTGATCGAGCGTGAGCCGGCCCGCCTGCTTGTCGAGCAGACGCAGCACGACTCGCTCGCCGTGGCCGGAGGGGATCGTCGAGACCCGCACGTCGACGGCGCGGCCCGCAATGCGAAGCGAGATGCGGCCGTCCTGCGGCAGGCGCTTCTCGGCGATATCGAGCTTGGACATGACCTTGATGCGGGAGACGACGAGCGGGGCGACGGCGCGCCTCGACTGCAGCGCTTCCTTCAGCACGCCGTCGATGCGGAAGCGCACCACGAGCCGGTTCTCGTACGGCTCTATATGGATGTCCGAGGCGTTGTCCTTGACGGCTTGAGTCAGCAGCGCGTTGATGAGCCGAATGATCGGCGCCTCGTCGTCGCTGTCGAGGAGGTCGGAGGGCTCGGGCAGCTGCTGGGCGACGGCGAAGAGATCGGTCTCGTCGTCGAGCCCTTCGACCATCGTCATGGCGGCGCCGCTTTCGTACGCGGCCTGGAGCCTTACGTCGAACTCCTCTGCGTCCACGGCCCGGAAGTCCACCGGCACGGCCGCGAAGCGGCGCACCTCGGCGAGCCCGAGCGGCGAGGCGCCCTTGCGGTAGATCGCATGGGCGCGGTCGGCCTCGATGCTCTGGATCAGCACGCCGTGCCGCTTCGCGAAGGCGAACGGCAACCGGCGCGCGCGCACGGGTTCGGCGGGCGCCGGGGCCGGCGCGATCTCGAGCGGCGGCTCGGGATTAGTCGCCATTCTCGCGTCTCCGCCGGCGCCGGCTGCGCCGGCTCTCGTTCGCCTGCGACGCCGCGTTCGCGGCGCCCTGTGTTTCGCTGCCGGTCGCCGCGCCCGCGGCGCTCCCCGCGCTGCCCGGGGCCGGTTCCTGCGGGTTCGCCTCGCCGGGCGCCGCCTCCTGCGGGCTCGCCTCGCCGGGGGCCGCTTCCTGCGGGCTCGCCTCGCCGGGGGCGGCGGGGGCGCCGCTCGGCGCGGCGCCGTTTTGCTCGCCCTCGGTCTTCGTCGGCGGCGGCGGCAGCGGCGGCAGCACGGGCGCCTGTTCCTCGCGCATGAGGTGGACGCGCTTTTGCGCCTCCTGCTGCTGCAGCTTGCGGATGTAGTTGTACTTGGTATCCGTGAGGAAGCGCGATTGCTGGTCGGTGCGCAGGATGGTCGGCCGGATGAACACCATGAGATTCGTCTTCGTGCGGTTCGTCTTGCGCGCGCGGAACAGCCAGCCGAGCCCCGGGATGCGGCCGAGCCCGGGCACGCGCTCGTCGTTCTGCGTCAGCTGATTGTCCATGAGGCCGCCGAGCACGAGCACCTGGCCGTCCTTGACGAACACCGAGGTCGAGATCGTGCGCTTGTTCGTGACGAGATCGACGGCGCCCGTCGCGCCCGCGCTGATGCTCGAGGTTTCCTGCTCGATGGCGAGCTTGACGCCGCTGCCCTCGTTGATCTGCGGAGTGATCTTGAGGTTCGTGCCGACCTCCTCACGCTGGATGGTCTGGAACGGATTCACGACCCCGGACGAGCTCGTGCCCGTATTCGTGAACTGACCGGTCACGAACGGCACTTCCTGACCGACGCGGATCTCGGCCTCCTGATTGTCGAGCGTGACGATGTGCGGCGTCGAGATCACGTTCGTCGTGCCGTCGCCGCGCAGCGCGGAGATCAGCGCAGCCCAGCTCGTGCCCGTATCGGTAATCTTACCGAGGCCGATCGTCACGCCGTCGGGGATCGAGGAGACGGAGGGCGTGGAGCCCTGCGCCGCCGCGCCGAGCTGCACGACCCCGGGGACCGTCGAGCCGAAGTTCGTGAGCCCGAGGATCGGGGAGCTGCCGGAGCCGTTCGAGACCCACGTCACGCCGAGCTGCGCCGCCTTCTGCTCCGTGAGCTCGACGATGATCGCATCCACGGCGACCTGCGCCCGCGGAATGTCGATCTTGTCGATGACGGCCATCATGTCCTTGAGCACTTTGGCCGGGGCGTTGATGACGAGCGCATTCGTGCCCTGGTCGGCCCAGATGCTCACGCCCTGCTGCGGGCCGGCCGGCGCGCCCTTGGCGCCCGCCGCGGGCGCTGCGCCCGCGCCGCCGAACTGCGCCTGCAGCTTGGCCGCGAGATCCTTGGCGTCCGCGTAGTTCAGGTAGCGCACGCGCGTGTCGCCGCCGGTCTGCGTCGGCTCGTCGAGATAGGCGATAAGACCGCGGTACTTGAGCCGATCGTCCTGTGAACCGCTCAGCAGGACGCTGTTCGTGCGCTCGTCGGCGACCACTTGCGCGGCCGGCGCGCCGCCCGAGGCCTGCGAGGTCTGCTGCGACAGCGCGCTCAGCATCCGCACGACCTCGTCCGCGGACGCGTTCTTGAGCGGAATGACCTCGACGTCCGTGTCGGCCGCGCGGTCCATGGCGTGGACGATCGCGAGGATGCGCTTGACGTTCGCGGCCCGGTCCGCGATGACGAGCATGTTCGACTGCTGGTGGGCGACGAGATGCGCGTACTGCGGCATGAGCGGGCGCAAAATCGGGACGAGCTGCGCGGCGCCGACGTTCTGCACCTTGACGACCTGCGTCACGAACTGGTCGCCCTGGCCGCCGCCGAGCTCCTCGTTCGTCGCCTCCTGACGCGCATTCGCGTCGGGCACGATCTTGA
Source organism: uncultured Gammaproteobacteria bacterium (assembly GCA_963702105.1). Taxonomy (GTDB): domain Bacteria; phylum Pseudomonadota; class Gammaproteobacteria; order Steroidobacterales; family Rariloculaceae; genus ZC4RG20. Next base: position 3,600,568 of record OY969712.1, on the reverse strand, counting down.
CGACCGGGCCCGAGGGAATCGCGACGTAGCCGTGCACGGAGAGGGTCGCGAGAAACGCCTGATAGAACGCATCGACCGACATCGGCGAATCCGTGATCAGCGTCACGTTCGCGCGCACGCGCGGATCGACGAGGAAGCTGCGGTGCGTGACGGCGCCGACGGCTTCGATGACCTGGCGGATGTCCGTGTCCCGATAATTGGGAACCAGCTGGTTCTGGGCGAGGGCCGAGCCCGAGGCGAGCAGCGCGAGGGCGCCGAGCAGCGCCGCCGTGCGCGGGGCTCTATGCCTCACTTGCGACAGGGAATCCATTCATACTCCTTTCGGTCCGCGTCCCCCGGGCCGCTCATTGGCGATCGTCGCCGAGGTTCTGCAGCTGGCTCGTATCGACGACGAGGACCGTCGGCATGCCGTCCCTGATCACGGTGACGTTGGCCTGCGTGGCTTCCCCTAGCGACTGGAAGACCTGCAGGCCGCGGGACGGATTGTCGAGCTTCGTGCCGTTGATGTCGGTCACGACGTCGCCGGGCTTGAGGCCGAGCGACTCGAACATCTTGCGGTCCCGGCCCGGGTTGAGCCGGAAGCCTACCATTTGTCCGCCTTCGAATTGAGGGGCGACGCGCAAAACGTCCGTAAGCTTCGAGGCGTTGTTGCTGATGACTTCGCGCAGCGAATCGTTCGCCGGCGCCGGGGGCGGCGGGGGCGCGGGCCGCGCCGCGACGAGCCCCGCCGTGCCCGGGGCCTGCTCCTTAGGCAGCCGCAGCGTTTCGAGGCGGCCGCCGCGGTTCAGTATCACGCGGTCCGCGTAGACGGCGTGCAGCTTCGCGCCGCCGCCGCCCTCGATGGTCTGGCCGACCGCGTACTTCTTCTGGTTCTGACCGCTCGCGATGATGGCCTGGCCCGCGGCCGGGTCCGAATCCGCGACGACACCCGTGAGCGTGACGCTCAGCGTCGTCTCGGGCGCGTCCACGACCGTCGGCGTCGGCGCCGGGGCGGGCGCTGCGGCCTTGCCGAACGGGTGACTGTCGGCAAGTGCCGACAAATCCGCGTCCGGGCCTTCGGCCGCAGTGCCGCTGCGCGAGGGCGCGGCGACGGCAGGCGGCGGCCGGTCGAAAGTGGAACTAGGGATCACGATCCATGTCAATTCGGCGAGCTGATGCGCGATCAGAATTACCAGCGCGGCCGTGACGACCGGCGGGGCGTAGCGGTTCGCCGACCGCAGCCACGGCTCCGGGGGGCGTGCCTTCCAAAGGCTCAAAACTTTAACGGCGTCCATCGTAGTGTGTCCGGATTGCCGGGTGGAGCGCGCGGTACTGCATCATAGTCAGCACCGACGGCGGGAACAAGTCGAAGAAGTGAAGCAAGTCACTGAATTTAATAGGAGTAGCATCATACGGCACGCATGATGCACCGATTGATCTAGGAAGATTGCGGGCTTTTGGTCCGGCCTGTAAATTGACCTGTGAGGGCCGATAGAATTCCTGCTATGTCCGACGAGCGAATCAAACCCGGTAGAGACGACGACCAGGGCCTCGCTATCGAGGAATCCCGGCCCCTCGTGAAACGGCCGCCTCTGTATCGGGTGATTCTACTCAACGATGATTACACCCCGATGGAGTTCGTCGTCCAAGTGCTCCAGAAGGTGTTTTCCTTGGATCGCACTACGGCGACCCGCATCATGTTGGAGGTGCACACAAAGGGCAAGGGCGTCTGCGGCGTCTATACATATGAGATCGCCGAGACCAAGGTGGCGCAGGTCACCGGTATGGCCCAGCAGAACCAACACCCACTGCTTTGTACGATGGAAGAGACCTGATGCTGTCCAGCGAGCTTGAATACTGTTTGAACGAGGCGTTTCAGCGCTCTCGCGAGGAACGCCACGAATTCATCACGGTCGAGCACCTGCTGCTGGCGCTGCTCGATATTCCGCAGGTCATCGAGGTGCTGCGAGCCTGCGGCGCCGACCTGCCGCGCCTGCGCCAGGAGCTGACCGACTTCATCGACGACTCGACGCCGCGCCTGCGCGCCGACGAGGAAGAGGACGTCGACGTGCAGCCGACGCTGGGCTTCCAGCGCGTGCTGCAGCGCGCGATTTTCCACGTCCAGTCGAGCGGCAAGAAGGAGGTCCGGCCCGTCGACGTGCTCGTCGCGATTTTCAGCGAGAAGCAGTCGCAGGCCGTGTATTTTCTCGGCGTTCAGGACATCTCGCGCCTCGACGTCGTCAATTACATCTCGCATGGAGTGCCGAAGCTGCACGACGAGAAGCCCGAAACCGAGCGGCCGGGCGCCGAGAATCCGCGCGGCGGCGAGCCGAGCGCGCTCGAGCGTTTCACGACGAACCTCAACGAGCAGGCCGAGGCGGGCCGCATCGATCCGCTGATCGGCCGCGAGCTGGAGATCGAGCGAACCGTCCAGATCCTGTGCCGCCGCAGGAAGAACAATCCGTTGTTCGTCGGCGAAGCCGGCGTCGGCAAGACGGCGCTGGCAGAGGGCCTCGCACGGCTCATCGTCGAAGGCAAGGTGCCGGATATCCTCGCGGACTGCACGATCTACGCGCTCGACATGGGCTCGCTCATCGCCGGCACGAAGTATCGCGGCGATTTCGAGAAGCGGCTCAAGGGCGTCGTGGCCGAGCTCAAGAAGCAGCCCGGCGCCATTCTGTTCATCGACGAGATTCACACCGTCATCGGCGCGGGCGCGGCCTCGGGCGGCGTCATGGATGCCTCGAATCTCATCAAGCCCGTGCTCGCGAACGGCGAGCTGCGCTGCATCGGCTCGACCACGTACTCGGAGTACCGCGGCATTTTCGAGAAGGATCACGCACTCGCGCGGCGCTTCCAGAAGATCGACGTGACCGAGCCCTCGGTCGCCGAGGCGGTCGAGATCCTGCGCGGCCTCAAGAGCCGCTTCGAGGAGCACCACGGCGTCTCGTACGACGACGACGCGCTGCAGGCCGCCGTCGAGCTCTCGGCCAAGCACATCAACGATCGCCATCTGCCGGACAAGGCCATCGACGTCATCGACGAGGCGGGCGCGAACTGCCGGCTGCATCCGCAGAGCGACCGCAAGACACGCGTCGACGTCGAGCTCATCCAGAACATCATCGCGAAGATGGCGCGCATCCCGCCGAAGACGGTCTCCGCTTCGGACCGGGACGTGCTGCGGCACCTCGAGCGCGACCTCAAGCTCGTGATCTTCGGGCAGGACCCGGCCATCGAGGCGCTTTCGGCGGCCATCAAGATGTCGCGCAGCGGTCTCGCGGACGACCGCAAGCCCGTCGGCTCGTTCCTGTTCTCCGGGCCCACTGGCGTCGGCAAGACCGAGGTCACGCGCCAGCTCGCGTTGACGATGGGCGTCGAGCTCGTGCGCTTCGACATGTCCGAATATATGGAGCGGCACACGGTCTCGCGCCTCATCGGCGCGCCGCCGGGCTACGTCGGCTTCGACCAGGGCGGCCTGCTGACCGAGGCGATTACGAAGAACCCGCACTGCGTGCTGCTGTTCGACGAGATCGAGAAGGCGCACCCGGAGGTGTTCAACCTGCTGCTGCAGGTCATGGACCACGGGACGCTGACGGACAACAACGGCCGCAAGGCGGATTTCCGCAACGTGACGATCGTCATGACGACGAACGCAGGCGCGCAGGAAATGACGCGGCCTTCGGTCGGGTTCACGCAGCAGGATCATTCCTCCGACGCCATGGAGGTCATCCGCCGCATCTTCTCCCCGGAGTTCCGCAATCGGCTCGACGCGATCATCCAGTTCAAGCCGCTCGACGAGAAGTCGGTGGCGCGCGTCGTGGACAAGCTGATCCTCGAGCTCGAGGCCCAGCTCGACAAGAACGACGTCACGATCGAGCTCGAGCCCGCGGCCCGGAGCTGGATCGCCGAGCGCGGCTACGACGAGAAGATGGGCGCGCGGCCCATGGCCCGCGTGATCCAGGAGCACATCAAGCGGCCGCTGGCCGAGGAGCTGCTCTTCGGCAAGCTCGTCGAGGGCGGGCACGTGCGCGTGGACGTGGCGCCGGACGGCAACGGTCTCACGATGATCCCGGAGCCCGCGACGCGGGTGCTGGAGCATTTGCCGGAGTAGCGTCTTCGGGATGTCGTCCGCCCGTCCTCGATCATCGGCGGTGGGGGCGAGTCCGAAATCGGGTGCGTCCGAGACACGCCGTGAATCCGTCCCTGGAGGCTCGGGGCGCGCATCCCTGCGCGCCACGGTCTCGGCCGAGCCCGATTCCAGACTCGCCCCCAGGATAGGTCGTCGCGGCGGACGGCCAGAACGAAGACGCCTCGGCGAAAGCCGGTAGGGGTTGGAAACGCCTCAGCTTCGGTCGAGGCGCTCGCCGACACCCGGCTGTCCAGCGGGCATACGGATTGGGATCCTGCGGAGCACCGGCACTTAGCGTTGTGCCTCGATCACCTGCACCGAAGAGTGCCACGTCGGTATTCGAGGGGCGCCCGCGCCCCGCTCGCGATGCCGTACGAGACTGGCACTCTTACTTACAGTGAGCGTCGAGCAGAGCGGTGACGGCGAGGAGCGCTTACCGCGATCGGTAGACGATGCGCCCCTTACTGAGGTCGTACGGTGTGAGCTCGACCGTGACCTTATCGCCCTTGAGGATGCGGATATAGTTCTTGCGCATCTTGCCCGAAATGTGGGCCGTGACCACGTGCCCGTTCTCGAGCTCCACGCGGAATGTGGTGTTCGGCAATGTCTCGACCACCACACCTTCCAGCTGAATTGCGTCTTCTTTTGCCACTCAACAAATATCGTCGCCCAAATGGGGCGGCGCATTCTTGCATATCCATAACGGCCCTAGCAAACGCCGTCGGCCCGGCGGCCCTCCGCGGAGGGCTCGAAGGGCCGCTGCGTTTCCCACCGATCGAACTCGGCGGCCCAGGATTTGGGCGTGCCCGCCGGCTCGCACAGCGTGGCGAGCCGATCCAGGAATTGGGCCCGCGGCATGTTCTCGGCGCCTAGGCTGCCGAGATGCGCCGAGCCGACCTGGCAGTCGATGAGCTCGAACGCTCGCGTCTGCAAATAACGGACCGCGTGCGCGAAGGCCGACTTCGAGGCGTCGGTCGCCCGGGCGAACATGGATTCGCCGAAGAACACGCGCCCGATCGCGACGCCGTAGAGCCCGCCGACGAGCTCTGCGTCGTGCCAGGCCTCGAACGAGTGCGCCCACCCGAGGCGATGGAGCTCGGTATAGGCGCGGGCCATGTCCGACGTGATCCACGTCGAGCGCGTGTACCTGCGCGGCGCGGCGCAGGCGGCGACGACGCGCTCGAAGGCCGCATCGGCCGTGATTCGGAACGCGCCGCGCGTGAGCTTGCGGCGCAGGCTCCTCGAGATTCGAAGCCGCTCCGGCAGCAGCACGGAGCGCGGATTCGGCGACCACCAGAGAATGGGCTGGCCGGCCTCGTACCACGGGAAGATGCCGCTGCGGTAAGCGAGCAGCAGCCGCGCGGGGCGCAGGTCGCCGCCCGCGGCCAGGAGCCCGTTCGGTTCCTCGAGCGCCTCGCAGGGCGCGGGGAAGCCTTCGCCCACGCCCCGGAGCCAGCGGATCGTCGTCATTTCGCTTCGCGCCCGGGTTCGATCATGGCCTGAGTGCCCCCACGGCGGTCCTCATCCGGCGCCCGCAGCCTCGGTTTCGCCGCCTTCCCGCCGGTAGGGGACATGGTCGTCGAGGTACTCCATGTAGGCGTCCACGTGGGCCGCCTCGCGGACGACGAAATCCGCGACGGCCGCGTGGAAGCCGGGGTCGCTGAGCCGATGGTAGGACCACGTGGTCGTCGGCGAGAAGCCGCGTGCGACCTTGTGCTCGCCCTGGGTCCCGGGCTCGAAGCGCTGCAGCCCTTCGCGAATGCAGTATTCGATGCCCTGGTAGTAGCACGTCTCGAAATGCAGGCTGTGGAAGTCGGCGAGGCTGCCCCAATAGCGTCCGTACAGCGCGTCGGCGCCGCGAAAGCAGATGGCCGTGGCGATCGGCGTACCCTCGTGGCGCGCGAGAATCACGAGCACGTTCTCGGGCATGGTCCGCGCGACCTCGTCGAAGAACGCGCGGTTCAGGTACGGCGGGCGGCCGCGGCGCAGGAACGTGCGCGAGTAGAACTCGAAGACGGCGTCCCAGTCCCGGCGCGACACCTCGTCGCCGCGCAGCTGCTCGAAGGCGATTCCGCCCTCGGCAATGCGGCGCCGCTCGCGCCGCGCCTTCTTGCGCTTTGCGGAGCTGAAGCTGCCGAGAAAGTCGTCGAAATCCGCGTAACCGCGGTTGTGCCAATGGAACTGGCAGCTTTTGCGTGCGAGGAACCCGGCGCGGTCGAGCGCTTCGAGATCCGCCCCGATCGGGAACAGCACGTGCGTCGAGGAAGCCTCGATCTCTTGCTCGAGCGCCGCGGCCTCCTCGAGCAGGCGCGCCGCGACGGCCGCACCGTCCGCGCCCGCGCGGACGAGCAGCCGGTGGCCCGTGGCCGGGGTGAACGGGATGGCCGCGACCAGCTTCGGGTAGTAGCGCCCGCCTGCGCGCTCGTAGGCGTCCGCCCAGCTCCAGTCGAAGACGAACTCGCCGCGCGAGTCGTACTTGATATAGAGCGGCAGCGCGCCGACAAGCGCGCCGGCCGCGTCGCGCGCCGTGACGTAGCAGGGCCGCCAGGCCGTGCGCTTGCCCACCGAGCCGCTGTGCTCGAGGGCGAGGAGGAATTCGTGGCGGAGGAAGGGATCGCCGCCGGCCAGCGCGTTCCATGCGGCGGCGTCCACGTGTTCGAGACTCGTGAGCCGTCCTAGATCGAGTTCCATGCCCATAGGATAGCGCTTTCACATTCGCGCTTTGCGCGGCGTCGGCTCATGAGTATTATCATGGCCTTAAGCCACGCAATTCCGGTAAAACTTGACAAGAGCTAAATCGAACGCGGTCGGGGAGGCGTTTTTCGTGCCTCGGATCAAAGGCTTGAGGGAATCGGCATTCTGGGTGCTGGCCGGGCTCAGCCTCATATTGCTGTGGGCGCTCGTCAGCTACAACCCGTCCGACCCGGCCTTCTCGGTTGCCGGCGACAGCGACCGCGTCTCGAACCGCATGGGCCCGGCCGGTGCGTGGTTCGCGGACGTCGCGTTCCTGTTCTTCGGCGTCACGGCGTATCTGTTCCCCGTGCTCGTGCTCATGGCGGCCCTCTATCTGTTTCGCGGCCGCGAAGCCTCGGGCGGGCGCCTCTCGGCGCTCTACAAGGTGGCCGGCGCCCTGCTCACGATCGCGACGACCTCGGGACTCGCCACGCTGCACTTCACGGCGCCCGCGCTGCCGAGCACGGCGGGCGGCGTCCTGGGCCAGCTCGTCGGCGGCGGCCTCGCGAACGTGCTCGGCGAGCTCGGCGCGACCGTGCTGCTGCTCGTGCTCTGGCTCGCCGCCGTGTCGCTCGCCACGGGCGTCTCCTGGCTCGCCGTCATGGACGGCATCGGCCGCGGGGTCTACGCAGGACTCGCGGAGATCGGGATCCTCGCGGGCCGTGTGCGGACCTGGGCCGCGGGCCGGCGCGCCAAGCAGGAGCGGCACGAGCTCGTTGTCGAAAAGAGCCGGGCCAAGCTCAAGATTCCGCCGCCGCGCATCGAGCCTGTCATCGACAGGGTCGAGTCGAGCGCGCGCGTCGAGCGCGAGCGGCAGGTGCCCCTGTTCGAGCCGGTCGGGGCCAACGAGCTGCCGCCGTTGTCGCTGCTCGACGATCCGCCGCCGCACGAGGGCGGTTACTCGGCCGAAGCGCTCGAGGCCATGTCGCGGCTCGTCGAGCTCAAGCTCGCGGACTTCGGCGTCGAGGCCGAGGTTGTGTCCGTGCAGCCCGGCCCCGTCGTCACGCGCTTCGAGCTCAAGCCCGCGGCCGGCGTCAAGGTCAGCCAGATCAGCAACCTCGCCAAGGATCTCGCGCGCTCGCTCTCGACCGTCAGCGTGCGCGTCGTCGAGATCATTCCGGGCAAGCCCTACGTGGGGCTCGAGATCCCGAACGAAGTCCGCGAGGTCGTCGCGCTCGGCGAGATCATCAAGTCCGAGGTTTACGACGAGACGAAGTCTCCGTTGACGCTCGCGCTCGGCAAGGACATCGGCGGCAATCCCGTCGTGGCCGACCTCGCGCGCATGCCGCACCTGCTCATCGCGGGCACGACGGGCTCGGGCAAGTCCGTGGCCATCAACGCCATGGTCCTGAGCCTGCTCTACAAGGCGACGGCCGAGCACGTGCGCCTCATCATGATCGACCCGAAGATGCTCGAGCTCTCGGTCTACGAGGGCATCCCGCATCTGCTCGCACCCGTCGTCACGGACATGAAGCAGGCCGCGAACGCGCTGCGCTGGTGCGTGGCCGAGATGGAGCGGCGCTACGCGCTCATGGCCGGTCTCGGCGTGCGCCACCTCTCCGGCTACAACCGCAAGGTCAGCGAGGCCGCCGAGAAGGGCGAGCCCATCAAGGATCCGACGTTCAAACCGACGCTCGAAGGCGACGAGGCGCCGGATCTCGAGCCTTTGCCCTACATCGTGGTCTTCATCGACGAGCTCGCCGACATGATGATGATGGTCGGCAAGAAGGTCGAGGAGTTCATCGCGCGGCTCGCGCAGAAGGCGCGCGCCTCGGGCATCCACATGATCATCGCGACCCAGCGCCCTTCGGTGGACGTCATCACGGGCCTCATCAAGGCCAACATCCCGTGCCGCATCGCGTTCCAGGTCTCGGCCAAGGTGGACTCGCGCACGATTCTCGACCAGATCGGCGCCGAGCATCTGCTCGGCCACGGCGACATGCTCTACCTCCCGGGCGGCACCTCGATCCCGACGCGCGTGCACGGCGCGTTCGTCTCCGACAACGAGGTGCACTCGGTCGTCAAGTCCCTGAGGGCCGGCGGTGAACCCACGTACATCGACGAGGTCCTGGAAGGGCCGGGCCTCGAAGGCGGCACGGCGGGCGATGCCCAGGCCGGCGCCGAATTGGACGGCGAACAGGATCCCCTTTACGATCAAGCCGTGAGGATCGTCACGGAAACGCGCAAGGCATCGATCTCCGGTATTCAAAGGCGGCTCAAGATCGGGTACAACCGGGCCGCGCGGATGGTCGAGACCATGGAGGAGGCCGGCATCGTTGGAACGCTACAGTCGAACGGATTCAGGGAGGTCCTCGCGCCGGCCCCGCCGGAGGACTGAGCTCCGCGCCTTCCTTGCCCTGCTGACCCTCACGGCGCCCGCCGCGTTCGCCCAGTCCGACGGCTCATCTGCAAAGGCTCCGGCCCGGGACGCCGCCCCGGACTCGGCCGCCGCGCGGTCCGCCGCCCCTGCGCCCGAGCAGAAATCGGGAGGCCCCGGCGCCGAGAGGCTCGAGGCGTTTCTGGAGCAGGTCCAGACGCTGACGGCGGATTTCAGTCAGCAGATCGTCGGCGCGGACGGGCACATCATTGAGCAGGCCTCGGGCTCAGTGGCGCTGAGCCGGCCGGACCATTTCCGCTGGGTCTACGAGAAGCCGTTCGCCCAGGAAGTCATAGCGGACGGCAAGTATCTGTGGATTTACGACGTCGAGCTGCAGCAGGCGACGCGCGCGCCGCTCGATTCGTCGACGGCCTCGAGCCCGGCCATGCTGCTGAGCGGCGACAAGGCTGTGCGCGAAGGGTTCGACGTCGCGGGCGCGTTCGAGCGCGAGGGGCTCGACTGGGTGCGGCTCAAGCCGCACCTGCCGGGCACGGACTTCAAGTCCGTGGCCCTCGGATTCGAGGGCAGGGTCCCGCAGCGCCTCGAGCTCGAGGACACGCTGAACCAGGTGACGCGGATCAAGCTTTCCAACGTCGCCGTGAATCCGAAGCTCAAGGACAAGTTGTTCGAATTCAAGCCGCCGCGTGGCGTCGACGTGATCGGCGCCGGAGATTGACTATGCTGCCTCTTCGCTTCCCCTGGCTGTGGCTGCTGCTCGGCTGGGGCCTGATCCTCGCCGTCTGCGTCGCGACGCTCATGCCCGCGCCGGATCTGCCGAACATCGGCGTCAACGACAAGGTCGAGCACGCGACGACCTACTTCCTGCTCATGCTCTGGTTCGGCGGCATGTACCCGCGTGCGCGGCTCGTCTGGGTCGCGCTCGCCTTGTTCGGGCTCGGCGCCCTGCTCGATACCCTCCAGCTCGGCACCGCGACGCGCGACTTCGATCTGCTCGACATCACGGCCAACGGCGTAGGGGATCTCATCGCCTGGATCCTGTCCTACACGTTGGTCGGCGGCTGGTGCCAACGCATGGAGCAGTGGCTGCTGCCCTCGAGCCCCTAAAAAGGGGTCAGAGCCCTCTTCCCGCTGCGCGCCCTTTGCGCACGCTTTGCGGCCCCCGGCACGCTCAGGGTCGCTCGCGCTTTCGCGCGCCCGCAAGTGGACGATCCGGTGCTGGCCTTGCGTCCACGCGGCCCTTACGATTGACGACCTATGCTCGATCCAAGACTTCTCCGCCAGAATCTCGACGCCGTCGCGCAGCAGCTCGCGCGTCGCGGCTTCGTGCTCGACCGCGAGCGCTATGCGAGCCTCGAGGCCGACCGCAAACGCCTGCAGGTCGAAGTCGAGACGTTGCGGAGCACGCGCAACGACCGCTCCAAGGACATCGGCAAGGCCAAGGCCAGCGGCCGGGACATCGAGCCCCTCCGGGCCGAAGTCGGCCGGCTCGGCGACGAGCTCGCGGCGGCCGAGCATCGCCTCGCCGGCGTCGGCCGCGAGCTCGACGATCTGCTCGCGGGGCTCCCGAACCTGCTGCATGAAACCGTCCCGGACGGCGCCGACGAGCGCTCGAACGTCGAGGTCCGGCGCTGGGGCGAGCCGCCTGCGTTCGATTTCGAGCCGCAGGACCACGTCGCGCTCGGCGAGGCGCGCGGGCTCATGGACTTCGAGAGCGCGTCGAAGCTCGCGGGCAGCCGCTTCGTCGTGCTGCGCGGCGCGCTCGCGCGGCTGCACCGCGCGCTCGGCCAGTTCATGCTCGACGTGCACACGCGCGAGCACGGCTACACCGAGGCCTACGTGCCCTACATCGTGCACGAGCGCTCGCTGCTCGGTACCGGGCAGCTGCCGAAGTTCGGCGAGGACCTCTTCGCGATCGCCGGCGACAATCCGTTCTTCCTGATTCCGACGGCCGAGGTGCCGCTCACGAACCTCGCGCGCGAGTCGATCCTCGACGCCGACGCGCTGCCGCTCAAGCTCACGGCGCATACGCCGTGCTTCCGCTCGGAAGCCGGCTCCTACGGACAGGACACGCGCGGGATGATCCGGCAGCATCAGTTCGACAAGGTCGAGCTCGTGCAGATCGTGCAGCCGCAGGAGTCTTACCAGGCGCACGAGGCGTTGACGCGCCATGCCGAGGCGATCCTGCAGCGGCTCGGGCTGGCGTACCGCGTCGTCGTGCTCTGCGCGGGCGATACGGGCTTCGGATCCGCCAAGACCTACGATCTCGAAGTCTGGCTGCCCGGCCAGAATCGTTACCGCGAGATCTCGTCCTGCAGCAACTTCACGGACTTTCAGGCGCGAAGGATGCAGGCGCGCTGGCGGAATCCTGCGACCGGCAAGCCGGAGCTCGTGCACACGCTGAACGGTTCCGGCGTCGCGATCGGCCGCGCCCTCGTCGCCGTGCTCGAGAACTACCAGCAGAGGGACGGGACGGTCAAGGTGCCCGACGCGCTGGTCGGCTACATGGGCGGGGAAGCCGTCATCGGTTGAGGCCTCCCTACTTCGCCAAAGGACTCGGCCGCACCTGAAAGTGCACGACGAGCGGCTTGGTCCCTTTGCCGCCTTCCTTGAGCCACGGCGTCCGATCCCCGCTTGCGACCCAGATGCCGCGGCCCTTCCAGCCCGCGTTCGCGTCGTCGATGCGCCCGTCGAGGCCCTTCATGTAGAAGCCGAGCGGGTAGGGCAGGCGCAGCGTAACGAACTTGCCGTTCACGAGCGCGTGCACGCCGTCGGAGAGATTGCCGGTCACGATCGGGACATTTTCGCCGAGCCCGAGCGTGTTGTGCTGGTCCACCCACGTGTAGTAGCTGGCCTCGGCGCTTTCGTCCGGCCGCCCCTCGAAAGCAGGGCCCGGCAGCCGATAAAACGTCCAGCCTTCGGGGCATTGATCGCCCGTGGCTTTCGGGCCGTTCAGGGGCCCTCGGCACTTGCGCCGGTCGAAGGAACCGAGATGACCCGAGCCGAGCGAGACCCAGACGACGCCGTTGCCGTCGATGTCGGCGCCGCGCGAGCCGAAGCCCGGCATCGGCACGTTGTAGATTTCGGCCAGCGTCGTCGCCGGCGGATTCGAGCCGGGGACGATGCGCACGATCGCGCCCGGATAGCCGTAGACCGAGCCCCAGACCGAGCCGTCCACGGGGCTCGGCATGACGGCATAGAACGGCGCGACGATGCGTTTGTCGCGCGCCGGGTCCACGGGCTGGTTCGGCTCGACGTAGTCGTCGCGTCGGCCGTTGCCGTTCGTGTCGAGGATCAGCGCCGTCCAGCCCTGCGACTTCGCGGCGTCGCCCGTCTCGAGGAAGCGCTTCGTGTCGAGCCAGCCGACGACGGGCCCGCCGCCGCTCGTCCAGATCGTATTGTCCGTGTCGTAGCCGAACTGCAGGTGATGGGTCGAAAAGCACGTGTCGATGAACGTGTACTTGCCGCTGCGCGGATCGTACAGCGCCATCTGCCGCCCGCTCGAGTCGAGCGGGAAGGCCTTGGCCGAGGGCTGATCGGACCCCGCCTTGCAGAAGCCCGGGTTCTCCCGCGCGCGGATCCGGGCCGTGTACCAGACGCGGCCCTCGCGGTCGAACATCGGATTGTGCGCATTCGCGCGGCTGTCCCAGATCTTCTCGCTGCCCCAATAGGGCGAGGGCAGCAGCGGGGCGTCGTCGGCCGTGGACGGCGTGTTCGCGTCGCGCACGGGTGCATGGAAGCTCGTCGCGGTGTCGTGCACGGGGTCGAGAATGGGGAAATCGTCCGTGCTGAGCTCCGGTGAGCCGTAGATTCTGCCGTAGGCGTTGGTGGTCGGATTGCGCCGGTCGGTCGAGACGAGGTCGTGCATGTAGGCATGGTCCGTCGCCCAGTCGCGCACGGTCGCGACGACGTTGCGCTCGACGCCCTGAGGCCGCTCGGGCCGCGAGTGCGGCAGCTCGCCGGCCGCGATGCGGTCGGTCCAGTCGCCGAGATACTTGAACGGCACGCCGCTCAGCATGCCGGCCGCGATGCGCAGCATGTCGCGCCCGGCCTGCCCGGACTGCACGCGCCGCGCCCAGGCGTCGGCGGAATGGTCAAATTTGCCGAGCGCGGGCTCGAGCGTCCGCGTCGCCTTCTGACCGAGCTGATGGCAACCGACGCAGCCCAGGTTCTTCATCGTGGCTACATATTGGTTCACGCCGCCCGGCAGGCTCGCGACCTCGGCGGCCGCGGGCAGCTTCATGAGCGAATACCAGTAGATCGCGGGATAGACCTGGGCCGCGACGGCCGGATCGTCCGTGGCGACGGCCTTAAGATCGAGGTGGCTGCCGGGGCGCGCCTCGACCTTCGCCGAATCGGCGAGCCCGTAGCCGCGGACCCAGACCTGGTAGCGAGCTTTCGGTAGATCTGGGACGACGTACCGGCCTTGGTCGTCGGTCACGACGATGCGCGCGAAGCGCGTCCCGAGATCGTTCGTCTCGGCGATGACCCAGACCCCGGCCTCGGGACCGTTGCGGCTTTTGACGACGCCGCCGATGTCGTCGGCGTCGATGGCGACCGCGCCGGTCTGTGCGCGGGCCGCCGGGACGGCCAGCAGGGCCGCGGCGGCGGCGAGGCCGGCCGCGGCGGCGCCCGGCCGAGTGACACGGAGTGCGCGGCGGATGGCGCCGTCCAGCGTTTTCATGACCGATTCCCCCGAAACGACCAAGGCGCAAGCGACCCGCCGACAGTAAGGCGAAGCGGGTAAGCGCGCAAGCGCCCGCGCGTCGAGCGCCCGCGCGCCCGCGCGCCCGCGCCCCGAGCGCCGAGGGCGCGAGCGCAAGGCTGCGCGGCTGCCTCTATACTCGGTAGCGTCCTCGTCGGAGAATCCGAGTCGAATGGCCCTGCACGTCGCTCTGAACCACGCCACACGCTACGACTACGACCGCCCCGTGCGGCTCGGCCCTCAGATCATCCGCCTGCGCCCCGCGCCGCATGCGCGCACGCCGATTCTGAGCTACGCGCTCGCGATCGATCCCGGTGGCTATTTCCTGAACTGGCAGCAGGACGCCTACGGCAACTTTCTCGCGCGCGTCGTCTACCCCGAGGAGGTCCGGCATTTCCATGTCGAGGTCGATCTCGTCGCCGACATGGTCGTCCACAATCCCTTCGACTTCTTCCTCGAACCGGACGCCGAGCGCTTTCCGTTCGACTACGAGCCCGCGCTGCGCAAGGACCTCGAGCCGTTTCTGCAGGCCGAGCCGCCGACGCCCCGGCTGCGCGCGTGGCTCGCCGCGCTGCCCGGCGGCGCGTCGAGCACCGTCGATTTTCTCGTGGAGCTCAACCGGCGCCTGCAGGCCGAGATCGGCTACGTGATCCGTCTCGAGCCCGGTATTCAGACGCCGGAGGAGACGCTGGCGCTCGCAAAGGGCTCGTGCCGCGATACGGCCTGGCTGCTCGTGCAGGTGCTGCGGCATCTCGGCATCGCAAGCCGCTTCGTCTCCGGCTATCTGATTCAGCTCGTGCCGGACGTGAAGCCGCTCGAGGGTCCGGCGGGCGCCGAGCGCGACTTCACGGATCTGCATGCCTGGGCCGAGGCGTTCCTGCCCGGCGCCGGCTGGATCGGCCTCGACCCGACCTCGGGGCTGCTAGCCGGCGAAGGCCACATTCCGCTCGCCTGCACGCCCCAGCCGGCGGGCGCGGCCCCGATCGCGGGCCTCGTGGGAGAGTGCGAGACGCGCTTCGATTACACCATGAGCGTGCGCCGCACGCGCGAGACGCCGCGCGTGACGAAGCCCTATGGCGACGCGCAATGGCAGGCCATCGAAGCGTTCGGCGAGCGCGTCTCGCGCCGGCTCGCCGAGGATGGCGTGGGCCTCACGGTCGGCGGCGAGCCGACGTTCGTGGCCCTCGACGACCCGGACGCGCCGGAATGGAACACGGAAGCCGTCGGCCCGACCAAACGGGCGCGCGCGGCCGCGCTCGTCAAGCGGCTGCGGCGGCGCTTCGCGCCCGGCGGCCTGCTGCATTACGGGCAGGGCAAGTGGTACCCGGGCGAGCAGCTGCCGCGGTGGGCATTCTCGGTGTACTGGCGGCGCGACGGGCGGCCGCTCTGGTCCGAGCCCGGGCGCATCGCCGACGAGCCGGACGTGTCCGAAGCGTGCCATGCTCGCGGTGCGGCCGACGACGACCGCGCAGCCCGGCGCATCCTCGAGGCCGTCGCCGAGCGCCTCGAGGTCGACGCCGAGGCCGTCGTGCCGGCCTACGAGGACCCGTGGCATTACCTGCGCCAGGAGCGGGCCTTGCCCGAAAACCTCGATCCGGCCTCGAACCGGCTCGACGACCCGCTCGCACGCGAGCGCCTCGCCCGGGTCTTCGAGCGCGGCCTCGAGCGGCCGACGGGCTTCGTGCTGCCGCTGCAGCGCTGGAATGCGCGCGACGGCTCGCGACGCTGGGTTACCAGCCGCTGGAGCACGCGCTCGGGGAAGCTCTTTCTCCTTCCCGGCGACTCGCCGCTCGGCTACCGGCTGCCGCTGCCTTCGCTGCCATACATCGCGCCGCTCGAGTATCCCTACATCGTGGCCGCGGATCCCGCCGGCGTGCCGGCCGAGCTGCCCGAGCCGGACGCGTCTCGCCAGCCGTTTCTGCGCGGCGGCCTGGCCGCGGACGAGACTGCACAGCCCCTGCGGCCGCAGCCGCTGCGCGCGCAGTCGCCGATGCCCGGTTCCGCGCTCGAGGTCCGGGCCGCGCTCGCGGCCGAGATCCGCGACGGCCTGCTGCGCGTCTTCATGCCGCCCGTGGCCGAGCTCGAGGATTACGTCGACCTCGTCGCGGCCATCGAGGACAGCTGCGCCGAGCTCGACTGCCGGCTCCAGCTCGAAGGCTACGAGCCGCCGCGCGACCCGCGCCTCAACGTCATCAAGGTCACGCCGGACCCCGGCGTCATCGAGGTCAACGTTCAGCCGGCCTCGAGCTGGGGCGAGCTCGTCGAGATTACGACGGGCGTCTACGAGGATGCGCATGCGTGCCGGCTCGGCACCGAGAAATTCATGCTCGACGGCCGCCACACCGGCACGGGCGGCGGCAACCACCTCGTGCTAGGCGGGGCGACGCCGGCCGAGAGCCCGTTCCTGCGCCGGCCCGATCTGTTGCAGAGCTTCGTCACGTTCTGGCAGCACCATCCGAGCCTTTCGTATCTGTTCTCCGGGCTCTTCATCGGGCCGACGAGCCAGGCGCCGCGCGTCGACGAGGCGCGGCACGATTCGCTGTACGAGCTCGAGATCGCGTTCCGGCAGGTGCCGCCGCCCGGCGAGCCCGTCGCGCCGTGGCTCGTGGACCGGATCTTCCGGAACCTGCTCATCGATGTGACCGGCAATACGCACCGCGCGGAAATTTGCATCGACAAGCTTTTTTCGCCGGACGGACCGACGGGCCGGCTCGGGCTCGTAGAGTTCCGGGCGTTCGAGATGCCGCCGCACCCGCGCATGAGCCTCGCGCAGCAGGTCATGCTGCTCGCGCTCGTGGCGCGGTTCTGGCGGACGCCATACCGGGGCCGGCTCGTGCGGTGGGGGACGCAGCTGCAGGATCGGTTCATGCTGCCGTTCTTCCTCTGGGACGATTTCGAGGACGTGGTCGCGGACCTGCGGCGCGCGGGCCTTGCGCTCGAGGCCGAGTGGTTCGCGCCGCACTTCGAGTTCCGGTTCCCGGCCTTCGGCCGCGTCGGCTTCGGGCCTGTCGAGCTCGAGCTTCGGCAGGCGCTCGAGCCCTGGCACGTCATGGGCGAGCAGGGCGCGACGGGCGGAACCGTGCGGTACGTGGACTCCTCGATAGAGCGGCTGCAGGTGCGCGCGACCGGTCTCGCGGGCGACCGCTACCTCGTGGCCTGCAACGGGCGCCGCGTCCCTATGGCGCCCACCGGCCGGCCCGACGAGCTCGTCGGCGGCGTCAGGTTCAGGGCCTGGCAGCCCGCGTCGAGCCTGCACCCGACGATCCCCGTCGACGCGCCCTTGACCTTCGACCTCTATGACCGCTGGTCCGGGCGCGCCGTGGCCGGCTGCACCTATCATGTCGCCCATCCGGGCGGCCGGAACTTCGAGCACGTGCCCGTCAACGGCTACGAGGCCGAAAGCCGGCGCCTGGCACGGTTCTTTCCGTTCGGCCATACGCCGGGCGCCTACCCGGAGCCGGCCGCCGAGGCGCACGCGGAGTTCCCGTTCACCCTGGACCTGCGCATGAAAAAGGGGTCAGAGCCCTTTTTCGAAAAAGGGCTCTGACCCCTTTTTGAGGGTAGACTGCGCGATCGGCGGTTGATGCAGCGAGCCTTATGCCAGCGATGACCGGGATGCCGCAGCTCGAGGCTCGAGCCGCGGAGCTCCTCGAGTCCTATGAACCGAAGCGCCCCGCGTTCGACGAGCTCGTGGACGCCGCGGGCGCCGTGAGGCCGCGTTGGTGTCCGGTGCTCGAGCGGCTCGGCGGCATGAGCGAGGACGCCCGCCGCGCCGCCCGCCTGCGCGCCGAGCGCATGCTGCGCGAGAACGGCGTGACCTTCGTCGCGCAGGACGACGGCGAGCGCACGAATCGGCCCTGGCGCCTCGACCTGTTCCCGTTGCTCATCGATCCGGCCGAGTGGGCCGGCATCGAGGCGGCCGTCGTGCAGCGCGCGCGCCTCTTGAACGCGATGCTCGTCGATCTCTATGGGCCGCGCCGCGCGCTCCGCGAGCGCGTGCTCCCGCCGGCCGTGCTTTTCGGCAACCCGCAGTTCCTGCGCCCCTGCGCCAATGTGCCTTGCCCGGGCAACGTGCATCTGCACTTTCTGGCTTTCGATCTCGCGCGCGGCCCCGACGGCTGCTGGTGGGTCTTAAGCGACCGTACGCAGATGCCCTCCGGAGCGGGCTACGCCCTCGAGAACCGCATCGTGGCCTCGCAGTGCCTGCCCGAGCTCTTCGGCGACGAGAACGTGCGCCGGCTCGCGAGCTTCTTCCGCGCCTTCGCCGAGCACTTCGTGAGCCTCTCGGGGCGCGACGACCCGCTGGCCGTGTTCCTCTCGCCGGGCCCCTCGAAGCAGATCTACTTCGAGCACGCCTACCTCGCGCGCTACCTCGGCTTCAACGTCGTCGAGGGATCGGACCTCACGGTCCGGGACGACCGCCTCTACCTCAAGACCGTCGAGGGCCTCAAAGCCGTAGACCTCGTCATGCGGCGCGTGAGCTCCGAGCTCTGCGATCCGCTCGAGCTGCGCCCGGACTCGCTGCTCGGCGTGCCCGGTCTGTTGCAGGCCGCGCGCGCGGGGAGGGTGGCGATCGGCAACGCGCTCGGCAGCGGGCTCGTCGAGAGCGATGCGTTCTTGAGCTTCCTGCCGAGCCTGTGCCGCTTCCACCTCGGCGAAGAGCTCGCGATGCCGAGCATCGCGACGTGGTGGTGTGGTCAGGCGCGCGAGCGCGCGCACGTCCTCGCGAATCTCGACCGGTTCGTGCTCCGCCGCATCTCGACGACGCGCAGCACGCTCGGACGCGGCCGCGAAGGCGTGGTGCGCACGGACCTCACGGGCGAGCGGCGCGCGCGGCTGATCCGCCAGATCGAGCACGAGGGTTACGATTTCGTGGGCCAGGAAGTGCCGACCCTCTCGACGGCGCCGATCTGGCGGGGCGACGGCGCGCTCGAGGCCGCGCCGATCGTGCTGCGCGTCTACGTCGCCGCGACGGCCGACGGCTACCGCGCGATGCCGGGCGGGCTCGCGCGCATCGCGCTCGGCTCGGACCCGCGCACGGCTTGGCTGCAGGCCAGCGACATCAGCAAGGACGCCTGGGTCCTCTCGGACGAGCCCGTCGATTCGTTCAGCCTGCTGGCTCAGCAACAGGACGCCACGCGCCTGCGGCGCAGCGGGCGCAGCCTGCCGAGCCGCGCGGCCGACAACCTGTTCTGGCTCGGGCGGTACGCCGAGCGCACGGAGGCCGCCGTGCGCCTGTTTCGCAGCCTCGTCGTGCGCCTCGGCGGGGAGTTCGGCTCGAGCCGCAACGTCGTGACGCCCGAGCGCGTCGTCTCGCTGCTCGTCGTTCAGAAGCACCTCTCGGCGCGGCGCGGGCGGCGCGCGATGCAGGCCGGCAAGGCGGCCGTCGAGCGCGAGCTCTGGACGATCCTGTTCGACCCCGAGTGCCGCGACGGCCTCGTGACCGTGCTGCGCAACGTGCGCCGCACCGCCGACGTCGTGCGCGAACGCCTGTCGTTCGACGCGTTCCAGATTCTCAAGGACTTGACCGAGACGCTCTACAGCTGGCGCCTGACGCCCGGGGAGGAAACCGGGGACGCGCTGCGTCTTTTGAACCGGCTGATCCAGTATCTCGCCGCGTTCGGCGGCCTCGTCATGGAGAACATGACGCGCGGCTACGGCTGGCGCTTTCTCGACATGGGCAGGCGCATCGAGCGCCTGCGCGCGATGCTCGACCTCGTGCAGCAGCTCGCCGCACGCGGCGATCCGGCCGAGGACGGCGGACTCGAGCTGCTGCTCGAGCTCGCCGACAGTACGATGACCTACCGCGCCCGTTACCGCGCGGCCCCGCAGCTGCCGGGCGTGCTCGACCTGCTGCTCTGCGACACGGCGAATCCGCGCTCGGCCGTTTTTCAGATCGAGGCGCTCGCGGCGCATTTCGCGGAGCTGCCCCGCGCGGTCGACCGGGAGGAAGGCGTGTTGACCGTAGACGAGCGCATCACGACGCGTCTCGGCAGCGAGCTGCGGCTGGCCGATCCCGTGAGGCTCGGCGAGACGCAGGGGCGGTCCGAGGCACGCGTCGAGCTCGACAGGCTGCTGCGGCGTGCGGCGCAGGACGTGGACGAGCTCGCCGACCACATTGCGGCACACTTCTTCAGCCATTCGGCGCCGACGCGCGTCTCGGGCGCGCTGCGCCCCGAGGGCGGCTCGTGATTTACGACGTGACGCATCGCACGACGTTCAGCTACGAGCAGCCGGTCTCGGTTTCGCAGCACGTGCTGCACCTCGCGCCGCGCGCACACCCTCGCCAGCGCCGCATCGCCTGGAGCCTGCAGGTTGTGCCTACGCCCTCCACGCGCTCGAACTCGGCTGACTATTTCGGCAACCCGGTCTCGTTCCTGACCGTGCAGCGCCCGCACGGGCAGCTCGTCGTCGAGTCGCGCGCGCGCATCGACGTGTTCGCGCGCGACCGCGCCGTCGCCCTCGAGAGCGGCCCCGGCTGGGAGGCCGTCGCCGAAGCCGTGCGGGCGGCCGAGCCCGCGGCGCTCGAGGCCTCGGAGTTCGCGTTCTTCTCGCCCTACGTCGCCGGGAGCCTCGAGGTCCTCGAGTTCGCGCAGGCTTCCTTTCCCGCGGGGCGCGCCCTGCTCGCGGGCGTCATGGATCTCACGACGCGGATCTACGAGGAGTTCGAGTACCGCGGCGGCGTCTCGGACGTCTCGACGCCCGTGCCCGACGTGCTCGCCATGCGGCAGGGCGTGTGCCAGGACTTCGCCCATCTCGAGATCGCCTGCCTGCGCAGCCTGGGCCTCCCCGCCCGCTACGTGAGCGGCTACCTGCTGACGCGGCCGCCGCCCGGACAGCCGAAGCTCGTGGGCGCGGACGCCTCGCACGCCTGGGTTTCCGTCTGGTCGCCGGATCGGGGCTGGGTCGACTTCGATCCGACGAATAACGTTTTGCCGGGCGAGGAGCACATCACGATCGCGTGGGGCCGGGACTACGGCGACGTGAGTCCGATCAATGGATTCATTCTCGGGGGCGGGGCGCACAGCGTGGGCGTCGCGGTGGACGTTGTGCCGGCGTGAAGGAAAAAGGGGTCAGAGCCCTTTTTCGCCCGGCACGGCAGCGGCAGGCTGCAGGGTCGGTGGTCGGCGAAAAAGGGCTCTGACCCCTATCATTTCTTCACGCGAATTCCGAAGCGAAGAACGTATCGGCCATCTGCCGCCCGAGCCCGATGAGCTCGAGCTGCACCTGGTCCACGAACTCGTGAAGCCCCCCGGCGATGATTTCGGGCGCCGTGCGCGCCGCGAGTCCTTTGAGGGCCAGCAGGCGATCGCGCGGAAACTCGACCTCGCGCAGTTCCTCGTCCTCGAGCAGCTGCTCGAGGACGGCCTCGAGGTTGCGGACGCAGTAGGGAATCGAGCGCGGGAAGCGAGGGTCGAGCAGGATGAAGCCCGCGACGGTCGTCGGCGTCATTTGCCGCGGGTAGACGCGCCGATAGCCGTGGTAGGCGCCCGCCGAGCGCAGCAGCGCGTTCCACTGCGCGATGTCCACGGGCGTGCCAACGTCCTCCCAGTGCGGCAGCAGCGCGTGATACTTCACGTCCACGAGGCGCGTGACCTGGTCGCAGAGTTCCATGAACGTGCCGAGCCGGTAGAACAGCCAGACCTGGTCGCGAAACATCGTATCGTGCGCGATGCCGAAGTGCAGCTGGCAGCCTTCCTTGATGCGCGCGCACAGGCGCGAGAGCTCGGGCAGGTTCAGGCCGCGCGGGCCGAGCGCTCGAACCCAGTTGTAGAAAACGTTGAGCTGCGACCACGTCTCGAGACTGATGAGGTGACGGATACTGCGCGCATTTTCACGCGCCGCCCGCACCGAGGAGGCGATCGAGTTCATGTTCTCCGGGTCGATGATGTAGAAGCGCACGATCCGCGCCGCATCCGCTTCCTTGTAGCGCCTGAAGAAGTTCTGCTCGTCGGAGTACAGACGCAGGATGGGCAGCCAGTCGTTCGAGCCGCGGGCGTCCCGGGCGAACGTCTCGTTGATCTCGAGGATGCGCGCGAGGTGCTCGGCCCGCTCCATGTACCGCGCTATCCAGAACGCGTTTTCGGCGAACCGTGCGAGCAGGCTACTCAAGGACCCACGTATCCTTCGTGCCGCCGCCCTGGGAGGAGTTCACGATCAACGACCCCTTACGCAGCGCGACGCGCGTGAGCCCGCCCGGCAGCACCCAGCTGCGGCGGCCCGTGATGATGTAGGGGCGCAGGTCCACATGGCGCGGCTCGACGCCTTGCTCCGTCAGTGTCGGGCACACCGAAAGATCGACGACCGGCTGGCTGATGTAGCCTTTCGGGTTCTCGAGCAGGCGTTCCCGGCAGGCCGCGAGCTCCTCGGTCGCGGCCCGCGGCCCGACGACGATGCCGTAGCCGCCGGATTCGCCGACGGGCTTCACGACGAGCCGGTCGAGATGCTCGAGCGTATAGGCGAGGCCCTCGGGCTCGCGGCACAGGTGCGTCTCGACGTTCTCAAGGATCGGCTCCTCGCCGAGGTAATAGCGGATGATGCGCGGCATGTAGGCGTAGAGCGCCTTGTCGTCCGCGACGCCGGTTCCGACGGCGTTCGCGAGCGCGACGCGGCCGTCGCGGTAAACGGAAAACAGGCCTCGGGACCCGAGCAGGCTCTCGGGCTTGAAGTAGTCGGGATCGAGGAACGCATCGTCGACGCGCCGATAAATGACGTCGACGCGCCGGAGCCCGCCCGTCGTCTTCATGTGGACGCGGCCGCCGCGGGCGACGAGGTCGCGCCCCTCGACGAGCGGCACGCCCATCTCGCGCGCGAGGAACACGTGCTCGAAGTAGGCCGAGTTGAAGACGCCGGGCGAGAGCAGCACGATCTGCGGCTCTTCGATGCCTTCCGGCGCGATCTCGACGAGCGCGCGGCGCAGCTGCATCCCGTAGTTCGAGACCTGCCGCAGGCCGAGATGCTCGGCGAGGTCCGGAAACGCGCGCAGCATGAGATGGCGGTTCTCGACGACGTAGGAGACGCCCGACGGCGTCCGCGCGTTGTCCTCGAGCACGCGGAAGACACCGTCGCCGCCGCGCACGAGATCGATGCCGCAGACGTTGACGTAGGCCTGGAAGGGCAGGTCGAGCCCGACCATCTCGGGCCGGAAGTTCGCGTTCTCGAGCACGAGCTCCGCGGGCACGATGCCGTCGCGCAATATCGCCTGCTCGTGATAGATGTCGTGCAGAAAACGATTCAGCGCCGTCACGCGCTGCACGCACCCGCTCTCGACGTGAAGCCAGTCCTCCGCCGAGAGCACGCGGGGAATCACGTCGAAGGGCAGCACTCGGTCGATCGCGTTCTTATCGGAGTAGACCGTGAACGTGATGCCCAAATTGAAGAGCTCGCGATCCGTAGCCTGCGCGCGCCGGCGCAGCGTCGAGAGCTTCATGCGCGCGAGACGGCGCCGCACCTCTTCGGTATGGGCCGCGGGCCGTTCGGCCGAGCCGAACATCTCGCAATAGTAGCCGCCGGGATCGTAGCCCTCGAACAGGCCCCGGCGCGAGCCGGCGGGGCCGTGGACGTTCTCCGACTGAATGGACAAGCTCGCTCTTCTTGTCGCCTCGATACGCGGGGCGCAAGCCGATTATAGCCTTCGTTTCGTGCTTGCAAAGTCCTCGGAGCGGGAAGCTGACGGTGTTCTGGATGCCGAGCGGCCGAGACGATATTGCGTGCACGGTCTTCGTGCAACGACATCGATTTTACGCGGGCCGGGGCTCGCTTTTGGTGCGCGCGGCGCAGCGCCCAGGGCGCACGGCACGCACCGAGCGCGGCCCTAGACCTGCGCGACCTCCGGCTCGTCCGGCGCCTCGGCGCCGAACTGAAGCTCCGCGAGCCGCGCGTAGAGCGGGCTCGCGACGAGCAGCTCCTCGTGCGTCCCCGTCGCGACGATGCGGCCGAGGTTCATGACGACGATGCGGTCCACCTTGCGCACGGTCGCGAGGCGATGCGCGATGACGATCGTCGTGCGGTTCTGCATGAGCCGAGTCAGCGCCTGCTGAACGAGGCGCTCGCTGTCCGCGTCGAGCGCGCTCGTCGCCTCGTCGAGCAGCAGGATCGGCGGATCCTTGAGCAGGGCGCGCGCGATGGCGACGCGCTGGCGCTGCCCCCCCGAAAGGCGCGTGCCGCGCTCACCGAGGAACGTGTCGTAGCCCTGGGGCAGGGCGCGGATGAACTCGTCCGCGGCGGCCGCGCGCGCGGCCGCTTCGATCTCGGCGTCCGTGGCTTCGGGGCGGCCGTAGCGGATGTTCTCGCGCGCGCTCGCGCCGAACAGGACCGTGTCCTGCGGCACGAGGCCGATGCGGCGCCGCAGCTCCGTGCTCGACGCCTGCGCGATGTCGACGCCGTCCACGAGGATGCGCCCGCGCGTCGGATCGTAGTACCTGAGCAGCAGCTGAAAAGCCGTGCTTTTGCCCGCGCCCGAGGGGCCGACGAACGCCACCGTCTCGCCCGGCGACACCGTGAGCGCGAAGTCCTCGAGCGCAGCGTGCGCGGGCCGTGAAGGATATCGAAACGACACCTGCTCGAAGCGGATGCGGCCGCGGCTCGGTGTCGGAAATGGCCGCGGCTGCGCGGGCTCCGCGATCGTCGGCTCGGCCCGCTGCAGCTCGACGAGCCGCTCCATCGCGCCCGCGGCCCGCTGGACCTCGCCCCACATCTCGCTCAGCGATGCCGCGGAGACGCCGAGGTAGACGGCGTAGAGCAGGAATTGGCTGAGCTGACCGAAAGTCATGCGCCCGGCGATGACCTCCCGCGCCCCGATCCAGAGCACGAGCGTAATGGCGCCGAACACGAGAATCGTCGCGACGGCGGTCAGCACCGCACGCACCCGGATGCGGCGTACCGCGACGCGGAAGGAGTGCTCGACGGCCTCGTGAAAACGCCGCGCCGTGAAGGCCTCGAGCGTGAACGCCTGCACCGTCTGCACGGCGTTGATGGTCTCGCCCGCGAGCGCGCTGGCATCCGCGATCCGGTCCTGCGAGTCGCGCGACAGCCTTCGAACGCGCCGGCCGAGCACGAGCATCGGCCCGACGACGAGCGGCATGAGCGCGACGATGATCGCCGTGAGCACGGGGCTCGTCGCGACGAGCAGCGCGAGCGAGCCCGCGAGCGTCACGGCCGAGCGCAGCGTGATCGAGATGCCGACCCCGGCGATCGACTGCACGAGCGTCGTATCGGTCGTGAGCCGGCTCAGCACCTCGCCGGTCCGCGTGATCTCGAAAAACGTCGGGTCCATGCGGATCACGCGCGCGTAGACGGCTGTGCGCAGGTCGGCGACGACGCGCTCGCCGAGCCAGGTCACGAGGTAGTAGCGCAGTGCGGCGGAGACGCCGAATACCGCCGCCGCCGCCAGGAAGACGAGGAAATAGCGATCGATCGTCGAAACGTTGCGCAGGACGAGCCCCGCGTCGATCAGGTGACGCAGGGCGATCGGCAGGCCGAGCTGCGCGCCGGCCGCGACGAGCAGCGCCGCGAGCGCGGCGCCGAGCACGAGACGGTACGGCCGCAGCAGCGGCAGCAGCGCGCGGAGCGGGGCGAGGGTTCGGGACTTGGGGCGGTCTTCGGGGAGGGCGTTCATCGCCGCTTAGACTAGCGTGGCGCGGAGGATTATTCACGAACGCGGGCGTCGGCGGGGGCTGCGGCGTCGGTGTCGGGGCCGGGTCAGGGCGGTGTCGGGAGCGTAAGCGCCAGGGAAGGCGCTTACGCTCCCGACACCGCCCTGACCCGGCCCCGACACCGACGCCGCAGCCGGACACCGACGCGGCCGTCGTGAGCTCGGGACGGGGACGGAAAAGCGGCGTCGCCGTCACGATCCCGAAACTTTCGGATGGTCCAATGGCGCCGTTCCGGCCAGGCCGCGCATCCGTATATCCCCCAATGGAGCGCCCGCCTGCGCCGGAGCGATAGTTTCGACGTGGCGGCACGAGCGAGGGGAGAGGACATGACGACGATCTACGTGGGCAACCTCCCTGAGGATGCAAGAGAGGACACCGTGCGCGAGCTGTTCGCGTCGTTCGGGCGCGTCCGGTCCGTCAGGCTTCAGCGTCGAGGGTCGCAGCTCAAGGCACGCAGCTACGGTTTCGTCGAGATGGGCGCTACCGAGACGGCCGAGCGGGCGGTGCAACGGCTGAACGGCCAGTATTTCCGCGGCAACCTGCTGCACGTCGAGAGCTGCGAAGAGGCGAAGGCGGCCGGCCTTTAGGGCTGCCGCAAGACCTGAGCGGCGACCGGCGCGGCGGCGACCACGGCCGTGGAGAAGGGCGAAAGCTTTCGCCTGCAGTCGGGTTCGGCCGCGGGCCGTGCGGCCGCAATCGCAAAAATCTTTAGGCCGCAGTCCGTGGCCCTCGTCGGCGCCAGCGAGCGCGCGGGCTCGCTCGGTACCGTCGTTCTGCGCAACCTGCTCGCGGCCGGCTTCGAAGGTCCGGTCTACCCCGTCAATCCGCGTTACGAGCGCGTGCAGGGGCTCGCGTGCACGGGCAGCGTCGCGGATGTCGATGCGCCCGTGGACCTCGCCGTCGTCGTCGCCCCGGCGCGCGTCGTGCCGGACGTGCTCGAGGACTGCGGCCGGCGCGACGTGCGGGCCGCGGTCATTCTCTCGGGCGGCTTCCGGGAGATCGGGGAGGCGGGTCGGGAGCTCGAGCGCCGCGTCGTCGTGACGGCGCAGCGGCACGGCATTCGCTTCGTCGGGCCCAACTGCCTCGGCGTCATGCGCCCGGACGCCCGGCTCAACGCGACGTTCAGCCAATCCATGGCGAGGCCGGGGCACATCGCGCTCGTCTCCCAGTCGGGCGCGCTCTGCACGGCCATGCTCGATTGGGCGAGTCCGCGGGAGATCGGCTTCTCGAGCGTCGTCTCGCTCGGCATCGGCGCCGACGTTGATTTCGGCGAGGTCCTCGACTATCTGCTGCTCGACGCCGCGACCCGCGCGGTCATGCTCTACGTCGAGGGCGTGAACGACGCGCGGCGCTTCATGAGCGCGCTGCGCGCGCTTTCGCGGGCGAAGCCCGTCGTCGTCATGAAGGTCGGGCGGCACGCCGAGGGCGGCCGGGCGGCCGTCTCGCACACGGGCGCCCTGGTCGGCGCCGACGATGTCTTCGCTGCGGCCCTCGAGCGCGCAGGCGTCGTGCGGGTCACGGATTACGACGATTTCTTCGCGGTGGCCGAGACGCTGCACGTCGGTGCAGCGCCGCGGGGCCGCCGGCTCGCAATCGTCACGAACGGCGGCGGCCCCGGCGTCATGGCCGCGGATGCGGCGGCCGACTTCGGTGTCGCGCTCGCGCAGCTCGGCGAGGACACGCACGCGCGGCTCGCCGCGCTCATGCCGCCCGCTGGGTCCGGCGCAAACCCTGTGGACGTGCTCGGCGACGCCGACGCCGCCCGGTATCGCGGCGCGCTCGAGGCCTGCCTGGCCGACCCGGGCGTGGACGCGGCGCTCGCGATCCTGATTCCGCAGGCCCTCACGGACGCGGCCGAGGTCGCGGCCGAGGTCGTCGCCGCGGCCGAGGCGGCCGCAAAGCCGATCCTCACGTGCTGGATGGGCGACGCGACGATGCGTTCGAGCCGGGAGCTCTTCCGCCGCCACGGCGTGCCGACCTTCGGCGCGCCCGAGCACGCTGTCGGGGCATTCGCGGCCGCGGCCGCCCACCACGCCAACCAGAAGCTGCTGCTGCAGGTGCCCGAGCCGTTGATGCCGCAGGCGCCGCCCGATGCCGAGGCCGCGCGCCGGATCATCGAAGCGGCGCTCGCCGCGGGCCGCAAACTGCTCGATCCGCTCGAGTCGCAGGCCGTGCTGGCCGCGTTCCACATACCGGTCCCGGCCGCGAGGACGGCCCGCGGCGAGCACGAGGTCGAGACCGAGGCCGAGGCGGTCGGCTTCCCGCTCGCGATGAAGCTGCTCTCGCCCGACGTGACGCACAAGACCGACGTCGGCGGCGTCCTGCTCGGCATCGGCAGCCCGGCCGCGGCGCGCGAGGGCTTCGTGCGCATAATGGCCAATGTGCGCGCGGCGCGTCCCGACGCACGCGTCGAAGGCGTTCTGCTCGAGCCCATGTTGCCGGAGCGGGGCGGGCGCGAGCTCATGGTCGGCCTCGTCAGCGATCCCGTTTTCGGCCCCGTCGTCAGCGTGGGGCTCGGCGGCACGCTCGTCGAGATCGTGGGCGACCGGGCCGTCGGCCTGCCGCCGCTGAACCGCTATCTCGCCGAGCGGCTCGTGGAGCGCACCCGGGCCGCGCGCTACCTCGGCCCGTTCCGCGGCCGTCCGCCCGCGAACCGCGAAGCGCTCATCGAGGCGATGCTGCGCATCTCGGAAATGGCCTGCGAGCTGCCGTGGATCGCCGAGCTCGACATCAACCCGCTCGTCGTCGACGAGCACGGTGCCGTGGCGGTCGACGCGCGCATCGCCCTGCGTGCGTTCGAGCAGAAGGGCCTGCCGTACTCGCACATGGCCATCCACCCGTATCCTGCTCATCTCGTAGGCCGTTATCGTCTCGACGACGGGACTTCGCTGACCGTGCGGCCCATCCGCCCCGAGGACGCCGAGCTCGAACAGGCCTTCGTAGCCGGGCTCTCGGAGCGCTCGCGCTATCTGCGGTTCATGTATTCGCTGAAGGAGTTGACGCCGCAGATGCTCTCGCGCTTCACGCAGATCGATTACGACCGCGAAATGGCACTCGTCGCCCTCGTCGAGGCCGAAGGCCGCGAGCAGCAGGTCGGTGTCGCGCGCTACGTGACCGAGCCCGATGGCCGCAGCTGCGAGTTCGCCGTCGTCGTCGCCGACGCGTGGCAGCACCGCGGCATCGCGACGCGGCTGCTCAGAAACCTCATCGAAGTGGCCAAAGAGCGGCGCTTCTTGCGCATGGAGGGCGTTGCGCTGCGCGAGAACCGCGGCATGCTGCTCCTGGCCAGGGAGATCGGCTTCATGGAGCAGGTGTCGCCCGAGGACTCCAAGCTCGTGCTGCTGAGCCTGACGCTATGACGCTCTGCATCTCGCGTTCTCGTTCCGGCCACCCCGCCTGTGACACGGCGCACTAGCCCGCGTCCGGCTCCGCTTCGAGGAACGCCTCGAGCCGGCCGAGGGTCCGGTCCCATTCGGCGCTGATCGCGTCGATGCGCCGGCGCGCCTCCGCGAGTCGGCGCGGCTCGAGCTCGAAGACGCGTTCCCGGCCCGCCCTGGCGCCGCGCACGAGCCCCGCGTCCTCCAGCACGCGCAGGTGCTTCGTCACCGCCTGCCGGCTGATCCCGGCGCCTTCGGAGAGCCGCTTGATCGAAAGCGGTCCCTCCGCGGAGAGCCGCTCGACGACGCGCAGCCGGGCCGCATCGCCGAGCGCGGCGAACACGGGCGCGGTCGCGCGGGCGGACGCGGCGCGCTTACTGCTCACCGGCTGCGAGGTATTTCTCGATAAGTCTCATCTGATGCGCCCAGCCGCCTTCGTTCGCGGTGAACGCGTCGCGGCGGCGAGCCAGCGGAATCTTCGAGAAGCCGCTTTCCGTGAGACGCAGCAGGGTGCCGCCCTCGGCGTCCTCGAGCTCGAAGGTCACGAGCGTGGTCGGCTCGCTCGAATAGTCCGCCTCGCGGTCCACGGCGAACGGATGCCAGCGGAACGAGAAGCGCGTTTCGGCCACCATTTCCTCGACGAAGACCTCGAACGGCGCTCCGGCATGCGGCGCTTGCAGCTTGGCGACCTCGGGATCGACCCGCGTCGGCGTGACGCGGCCTCTCGCCGCCTGGCCGGGCGCGAACGGGGCATCGAAGGCCACGCCGAACCAGGCGCCGAATTGCGCGGAATCGCTCAAGGCTTGCCATACGCGGCCGCGGGAGGCGCGGAGCAGAATCTGTTTCTCGATGCGATCGGGCGTCTCGTTCATACGCAACCTCCTGGTTGCGCATACTCTGCGCGCCGGCCTCCGAAAAAGCAACCCTGAGGTTGCGCAACGGCTGCGCCGGAGCCGCGGCCGCCGTGCCGAGGCCGCTAGCCGAAGCGCCTACTCGGCGTGCACGGCCGCCTTCTCGAGTTTCTCGAGCAGCGCCTGCGTCTCGGGATGCGGCTTCGGCGTATCGAACTGCCCCACGGTCAACGTGACCGTCGCCGATCGCCCCGCCGCGTAGTCCAGTGCCGTGCGGCCCGAGGCGTCCTTGACGTTGAGCTTCGCGCCGTGGTCGGCAAGGTACTGGACGACCTGCGTCCAGCCCTTGCGCGCGGCGCCGTGCAGCGCGGTCTCGCCGTCCGCGTCGCGGGCGTTCACGTCGCCGCCCGCGGCGAGCAGCAGGCCGAGCTCGGCGATGGCGCCTTCCTCCGTGCGGTAACGGCCGCGCGTCGGGTTCGCGCCGTGGCCGAGGCCCGCCGCGGCCATCGTCGGCGTGATGCCGTGCAGATTCGGCAGGTTCACGAGCGGATGGTACGCGAGCAGCAGCCGTACGGCCTCGACGTTGCCGCCGTAGGCCGCGCGCAGCAGCGGCGTCGCGCCCGTGTTCAGGACCGCGCTGTCGCCGCCGCGGTCGAACACGATGCTGCGCAGCGGCGGTACGAGCTTGAGCTGGAAGTTCGGGTTCGCGCCGCGGTCGAGCAGCATCTTCGCCACCTCGAGGCCTGTGGTCTTATCCGTCGGGGGCAGGTCCTGACGGCCGCCCTTCGGCACCTCGTCGAGGTCGATGGCCGCGTAGAGGGGGGAGCGGCCCCACCAGTCCCAGAGGTTCACGTTCGCCCCGGCCGAGACGAGGTAGCGGGCCGTGTCGAAGCTCATGTTGATGAGCGCGAGCACGAGCGGCGTGACGCCGTCCGGGTCGGTGAGGTCGATGTCCGCGCCGCCTTCGACGAGGTGGCGCGCGCATTCGGCGCAGTCTTCGCGCGCGGCGTAGAGCAGGGCCGTGAGGCCGCCGTGCAGCATCTCCTTGATGCGCGGCTCCGCCGTGACGCGGCGTTGCCAGTCGCGCACCGTCGCGCGCGCATTCACGTCGGCGCCGTGCTGGACGAGCAGCTGCACCATCGCAGGCTGCTTCTGCGCGGCGGCCCACATGAGCGCCGTCTGGCCGCCCCACTGCTCCTTTGCGTTGACGTTCGCGCCGTGCTCGAGCAGCAGCCGGGCCGCGTCGAGCCGGCCCGTGCGCGCCACGGCCATGAGGGCCGTCTGGCCCTCGGGCGTCGGCGAATCGACGTTCGCGCCCGCGTCGAGCAGCAGGCCGATGACGTCGGCATTGCCTTCGGCGGCCGCGACGGACATCGGCGTCGCGCCGTAGTCGTTGGCCGCATCCACGCGGGCGCCGGCCGCGAGCAGCTTCTTCGTGAGCGCCGCGTCGTCGCGGTGTACGGCCCAATGCAGCGGCGTCGTATGGTCGGCCCCGCCCGCGTTCACGTCGGCGCCGCGGGCGATGAGTGCGAGCGCGGCTTCGCGATGCCCGGCCTCGACGGCCTCGACGAGGCTCTCGTCGATGCGCGGGGGCGCCTCGCTGGCCTCTGCCCTCGCGGCACCCGAGAGCGTGCTCCGGAAGGCGTCGAAAAGCGCGCTTCGGCCCCCGCCCCCGGGCACGGCGCCGTCCATGACGACGGCCGCGGCGCCGGCGAGCAGGCAGCCGGTCAGGCCGGCGGCGAGGCGCCTTCCGCGCGCGCTCATACCTCGGTCAGCTCTCCGGTGCTGTCCCCGTGCGACGTGACGGGGATGCCGGCTCGCAGCATCAGTGTAAACAGCAGGTTCCCGAGCGGCGTGCCGGGCTCGTAGACGAGGTGCTGGCCGCCCTTGATCTTGCCGTAGCCGTGGCCGAAGACGGCGGAGGGCAGCGGCTTGTGGTTGTGCAGATTGCTGTCGCTCATGTTGCCGCCGTAGAGCAGGATCGAGTGATCGAGCAGCGAGCCGTCGCCGTCGGGCGTCGCGGCCAGCTTGCCGATGAAGCGCGCGAAGATCTTGCTGTGGTACGTCTGCACGCGCGCGAGCCGCGCCATCTTCTCGGGCTTCTCCTCGTGGTGGGAGAGCGGGTGGAAGGCTTCGGCGATGCCGATCTGCGGATAGGTCATCATGCTGACCTCGGCTGCCATCATCATCGTCGCGATGCGGGTGAGGTTCGCCCGGTAGGCCAGCGCCACGAGGTCGAACATGAGATTGATATGGTCCTCGAACTTGTCCGGCGTGCCGGCCGGCGCCTCGGGCAGGTTCAGCCCCGAGAGGTCGCGGTCCTGAAGCTTGTCGACCTGCCGCTCGATCTCGCGTACCGAGTCGAGATATTCGTCCATCATGACGCGGTCTTGCGCACCGAGCTGGCGCTTGAGCGCGGACGCGTCGGCCGAGACGAGGTCGAGCAGGCTCGAGCGCTCCTCGATGATGTCCTTGCGCTCGGCCGCCGTGTCGCCCTGGCCGAAGAGGCGGAAGAACACCTTGCGCGGATTCGCTTCCATGGGCAGCGGCTCGGTCGGTGTGCGGAACACGATTGTCGCCGAGTAGCTGCAGCCGAAGTTCGGGTCGCAGGCGTTACCGCTGCCGATGCGCTCCTCGACGCAGAGCTCGAGCGAAGGGAACGGCGTATCGAGACCGATGTGCTGGGCCGCGACCTGATCGGCCGAGGTGCCCGCGTGCGGGTCGTGGGTCGGGGCAGGCGCGACGCAGCCGAGCCAGGTGCCGGGCGTGATCGCATGCGGCGCCGGGCTCTCGGCGGCCCTGTTGCGCAGGTTCGTCACGACCGTCATGTATTGCTTGAACGGCGCGAGCGGCGCGAGGATCTCGGGCAGCTCGAAGTCGCGCCCGGCCTGCTTCGGCGTCCAGCGGTCCATGACGGCCCCGTGCGGGAAGTAGAAGAAGCCCATGCGCGGCTTCGGTGCCGCCGCCGTGGCCGCAAGCGCGGTGCCGGCCGGGATCATGGCGTCGAGCAGGGGCAGGGCGAGCGTGGCGCCGACGCCGCGCAGGAACGTCCGGCGCGGAAGATGTTTCTTGGTGATGTACATCCCGTCTCTCCCAGTCTGATTCAGGGGCGCGCGGCGACCTGCTGCGAGAGCAGGTGCTGCGGCTGCGTCTTCGACGCCGGAAGCGCCTTCATGCGAAACGCCGGGCTGTGGACGATGCCGAGCACGAGCGCCGAGAAGCGATAGTCGTTCCGCGCCGCGTCGCGCACGATCTTGCGTACCGCAGGCATATCGTAATACTCGAGGCTGCGGCCGAGCGCGAACGTCATGAGCTTCTCGGTCACCGTCTGCACGAACTGGTCCGGGTGCTTCAGCAGGGCCTCGCGCAGATCGACGGGCCCGTCGACCTTCGTGCCGTCGGCGAGCCGGCCCGAGGCGTCGATAGGCGCCTTTGCGAAGCGATCCTCGTCGCGCCAGCGGCCCGTCGCGTCGAAGTTCTCGAGCGCGAAGCCGAGCGGGTCGAGGATGCCGTGGCAGCCGTTGCAGGTCGGATTCTGCCGGTGCTCCTCGAGCCGCTCGCGCACGGTCGTCGCCTTCTGGCCTTCGACGCTCTCCTTGAACGGCGGCACGTTCGGCGGCGGCGGGGAGGGCGGCGTCCCGAGAATGTTCTCGAGAATGAACGCGCCGCGCAGCACGGGCGAGGTCCGATTCGGATACGACGAGACGAGCAGCACGGCACCCTTGCCGAGCAGACCCCAGCGATTCGGGTCCTCGAGCCGGATGCGTCGGAACCGGTCTCCGCGCACGTCATTGATGCCGTAGTGCAGTGCGAGGCGCTCGTTGACGAAGGTGTGATCGTCGGTCAGCAGGTCGAGGACGCTGCGGTCCTCGAGCAGGACGCTGCCGAGAAAGCGCCTGAGCTCCTCGCGCATGTCGCCGCGGATGGCCGGGTCCACGTCCGCGAAGATCTCGGTGTCCGGCTTGATGTTCTTCATGCTCCGGACCTTGAGCCACTGGAACGCGAAGTTCGTCACCAGCGATTCGGCGCGCGGGTCGGCCAACATGCGCCGGACTTCGCGGTCGAGCACGGCGGTCTCGTGAAGCTTGCCGGCGGCCGCGACCTCGATGAGCTCCTCGTCGGGCACGCTGCTCCAAAGGAAGAACGAGAGCCGCGAAGCGAGCTCGAGGTCCGTGAGCGCGAAGGTCTGGCCCGGCTTCGCGCCGGCCGGCACGGGCTCGAGGCGATACAGGAACTTGGGGTTCGCGAGGATCGCGGCGATGCCGAGCTCGACGCCTTTCTCGAAGCCGCCCTTGGCCGCGCCCGTCGCATAGAAACGCATGAGCTCCTGGGTGTCCCGCTCCTCGAGCGGACGCCGGTACGCGCGCCGCGCGAGCCGGCTCAGAATCTGCAGGGCGCAGGGCGCCTCGTCGCGCGCGGCTTCCGGGTGACACGTGAAGATCGCGCGCCGGCTCGGCGTCTCGGCGAGGCCGTCGTTCTCGAGCGGCCCGCGGATCTCGAAGGAGGTGAGGCGCAGGATCCGGTCCTGACCGCCGCCCGGCGTCAGCGCGTGCAGCCGCGCGTCGGACTCGGCGAACGTGCGCGCGAGAAACGTCACGGCGACCTCGTGGGGACCGGCCGTCGTCTTGAAGCGGATGTTCTTGAGCCGGGCGTTGATGGCGTCGGCGGCCGCGTCCTGCTTCTGGTCCAGCGCCTCGAGATCTTCGCCGCCGCCGATCGTGGTCTCGAAAATCTTCTTGCCGTCCACGGTCGCGATCAGCGTGTTGTGAAACTCCTGGCCGAACTCCCAGAGCGTCGCGGCCAGCTTGCCGATGTTGAGCTCGTACTCGCCCGTGACCGGGAAGTCGTGCACGACGCGCATGCCGCCGCGCGTCCCGAGCGGCAGGCCCTCGACGTGAAATTCCTGGCTGCCCGCGTCCTTGACCTGGTATTCGGTGCCGATCGCGCGCGGGTGCGGATCGCCGACGGCCCGGCGGCTCAAGTCGCGCGCCGCCGTGATGTACTGGTCTATGAAGGCCGGGGAGACCTGCAGCACGTCGGCAACGTTGTCGAAGCCATCGCTCACGTCGTCCTCGGGCAGCAGGGCCGTCGCGTCCACGTCGATATCGAGCAGGTCGTTAACCGCATTCGCGTACTCGGTGCGGTTCATGCGGTGCAGCGGCACGTAGCCCGGGTTCGGGTGCGCCGCGGCGGACTTGTCCATCGCGTGCTCGGCCCAGGCGATCAGCGATTCGTACTGCGCCTCGGAGGGGTGCGGCCGGCCGGGCGGCGGCATCATGCGGCCGCGCAGCTTGCGGATCGCGGCCTCCCAGATCTTCGCGTTCTGCCCCATGTGCGAGACCTTCATGGTGTCGAACGCGATGTTGGCCGTGTACTCGGTATCGTTGTGGCAGTCGGTGCAGTAGTGGCGGATGACGGCCATCTCTTCGGCCGGCGTCGGCGTCGTGTAGTGCGCGTAGCCGAGGTAGCCGGCGGCGCCCGCGACGGCTGCCGCCCCGAATCCCGCGATGATCTTCGCTCGCATCAATCTCCCTCGCCGGCGTTTACGGCATGCGCCGCATGCGCGGGCTGCCGCGCAGGTGGCCCCACAGGCTTCGGAACGCCTGGTCGACGAAGACGCTCGAGTCGCCCCATTCGGCCTTGAACCCGCTCGTCGGCGCCGCCGCGATCGTTGCAGGGATGTCCAGACTCTTCTCGAGGCAGCCCTTGAGCCGATCGAAAATCTTGCCGAACATCTCGTACTGCGACTCGAGCTCGGCGCGGCTCATCACGGGGCCCGCGGCCGGAACGATGCGGGTCTTTGCGTCCGCGCGCTTCAAAAGCGTCTCGTAGCCGTCGAGCATTCCGCCGATCCACCCGCCGGTCCACCAGTCCACGACGGGCCAGCCGTCGCTCGAGACGACGCCGCCCGTCGCGAGCACGTTCGCGTCCGGGAAGTAGACGTAGATGTCGCCGTCGGTATGCGCCTGCGGCATGTAGCCGTACTCGAGCTCGCGGCCGTCCACCGCGAGGTGCTGGAGACCGTAATAGAAGGTGCGGTTCGGCAGGGCGTCTTTCGGCAGCGCCCGGAACGTCTCGTGCAGCGAGCGCGACTGCACGTCGATACCGAGCCACTGCTTCGTGTTCTCCTGCGCGACGATGGTCGCCTGCGCTTTGCCGAAGCGCGCGTTCTGGCCCGTCTGCTCGGGGTGCCAGTGGGTGTTGAACAGCGTGAACGCCTGCGTCGTGCCGAGCTCGGCCGTGACGCGCTGCCAGAGCGCCTCGGCATGGGCCGCGAGGCCGCCGTCCACCATGAGCAGGCCTTCCCGTGTCTTGGCGGCGACGACGTTGCCGCCCGCTCCGCGCAAGGCGACGATGTCCGGGCCCAGCCGGTCCACCGCGAGATCGGCGGCGCGCACGGGGGCCGGCACGCTTGGTTTCGGTGCCGGCGCGGGGCGGCCGTCGAAAGGCGGCGCGCCCGAGGTCTGTGGCCGGCCGCTGCGGGGCCACGCCGCAACGAGAGCGGCGCCGACCGCCGCCCGGAGAAACGCTCGCCGACCCCGACTCGAAGCCATGGGTATCCCCTCCCGGTGACTCGATTACCTTAGCAGAAAGAGCACCGGGCCGCCGCCGGTGCTGTGCCACAGGGGCCGACGCGGCTACAATCGGGAACGACACCGACCCGCAGCAGGTGCAATCATGAAAAGAAGAGCATTCATGGGGGCCGTGGCCGCCGCCGGCCTCGTCTCGAGCCTCGCCGCCGAAGCCCAGCCGCCCGCGCCGCCGCTGCCGAAGGTAGAGCGCCGCAACCGCATCAAGCAGGGCCTGTGGCGCAACGTTTTCGGGGCCGAGACGAAGCTCGGGTTCGACGACATGTGCCGCGAGGCCGCGCGGCTCGGCTGCCACGGCTTCGACATGATCCAACCCAAGGACTGGCCGACGCTGCGTAAGTACGGGCTCGAGCCGTTGCTCGTCGGCACGGGCGGCGTGGACTTCAAGAACGGCATCATCCACCCGGAGGTGCACGACCAGATCGAGGCCACGCTCAGACCGTACATCGACATGGTCGCGGCACAGGGGATCAAGCGCATCATCTCGATCGGCGGCCAGCGGCAGGGCATGCCCTACAAGGAAGCGGCGGACAACGCGGTGCGCTTCCTGAACCGCATCAAGGGCCAGCTCGAGGACCGCGGCGTGCAGTTCGCCGTCGAGAACATGAACAACCGGCGCACCGACCCGCGCTTCGGCCGCGAGGACCAGGTCTTCGGGCACTGGGACTGGGGCATGGAGGTCTTCGAGCGCGTGAACTCGCCGAACGTGGGCGTCGTCTGCGATCTGTACCACCTGCAGATCATGGACGGCGACATCGCCCAGCACCTGCGCGACTCGATGAAGTGGATCAAGCACTTCCACTGCGCGGGCGTGCCGACGCGCAACGAGATCGACTACACGCAGGAGGTCAACTACCGTTACGTGGCCGAGGTTATCGCAAGCCTCGGTTACGAGGGCTACATCAGCCACGAGTGGCGGCCCGCGCCGGGACGCGAGCCGATGCAGAGCATCGAGGAGTGTCTCTCGATACTCGACGTCTGACATAAGACAACAATCGCGGCCGCCTGCGGGCCGGACCGGGAGGCCCGCGAGACGCGCGGGCGCATAGGGAGAGGGGAAGCTTCAGATGATCGAATTCAGCCGTTCGCGCGGCCGCGGCCTGCTCGCCGCTGCCGCACTCGCACTGGCCGCTGCGGCGGTCGCAGGCTCGGCGATCGCGGCGCCGCGCCCGCACGAGCTGTCCGAGGCCTACATCACGGGCCAGGTCACGAGCAGCAACGGGCCGGAGGCCGGCGTCTGGGTCATCGCGCAGACGGACGAGCTCAAGACGCCCTACGCGAAGATCGTCGTGACCGACGACGACGGGCGCTTCGTGCTGCCGGAGATGCCGGTCGCGACCTACCGAGTCTGGGTGCGCGGCTACGGCCTCGTGGATTCCAAGCCCATCGAGGGCCGGCCCGGCGACCGGGATCTCAAGCTCACGGCCGCGCTCGCGAAGACGCCCGAGGAGGCCGCGCAGATCTATCCCGGCAGCTACTGGCTCTCGCTGCTCGCGCCGCCGCCGCCGAGCGACTTTCCGGGCACGGGGCCGGACGGCAACGGCATCAACCCGATCATGGAGAGCCAGAAGCACTGGATCTACCAGCTCAAGAGCGGCTGCCACTTCTGCCACGAGCTCGGCACGAAGACGACGCGCACGCTCGACGACCTGAAGCCGCTGCACTTCGACACGCCCGAGCAGGCCTGGATCTACCGCACGTCGGTCGGCGTGCGCGGCGGCTCGATGTCGGGCGCGTTCGCGACATTCGGGCAGAAGAGCGCGGCCGAGACCTTCGCGAGCTGGACGACGCGCATCGCGAACGGCGAGGTGCCGCCCGCGCCGCCGCGACCGCAGGGCGTCGAGCGCAACGTCGTGATCACCGAGTGGGATTGGGGCGTGGACACTTCGTTCATGCACGACGAGATCACGACCGATAAGAACGACCCGACGGTCAACCCCTACGGCAACGTCTACGCCGTCTCCTCCGGTCACGGCAAGCTCGAGGTCCTGAACCCGAACACGAACCTGACCTACGAGCTCACGATCCCGACGCTCGAGGACCCGCGCAAGATTTCCTCGCGCTTCCCGCCGCCGGCGAAGCCCTCGAACTTCTGGGGCATGAAGTACCTCTGGGGGACCGAGAACCCGGCCGACCCGCACAACCCTATGATGGACTCGAAGGGCCGCGTGTGGCTGACCTCGAAGGTCCGGGAGAACGAGGCCGCCTGGTGCAAGCAGGGCTCGGACAACAAATTCGCGCAGTACTACCCGCTGACGTTCAGCCCGCGCCAGGCCTCGGTCTACGACCCGGCGACGGGCGAGTGGCGGCTGCTCGATACCTGCTTCGCAACGCATCACCTGCAGTTCGACAACGATGCCGACCACACGCTGTACTTCAACGAGCTGCTCGGCCCGGTCATCGGCTGGGTGAACACCAAGAAGTACGACGAGACGCACGACGCGAAGGCCTCGCAGGGCTGGTGCCCGCAGGTGCTCGACACGAACGGCGACGGCCGCATCACGAAGCCCTGGAACAAGCCCGGCGAGAAGTTCGACCCGAGCCGCGACACCGAGGTCCGCTATAACCTGTACTCCGTGATCCCGAGCCCCGTGGACGGCTCCGTCTGGGGCGCTTCGGAGAGCTACCCGGGCTACATCGTGCGGCTCGATCCCGGCGCGAACCCGCCCGAGACCTGCGTGACCGAGGCCTACCGCGTGCCCGATCCGGGCTTCGATCCGCGCGGCATCGACATCGACAGCAAGGGCCTCGTCTGGACGGCGCTCGCGGGCTCGAGCGACCTCGCGAGCTTCGACCGCAGCAAGTGCAAGGTGCTGAACGGCCCTTCGACCCGCGACGGCAATCAGTGCCCCGAAGGGTGGACGCTCTATCAGACCGACGGCCCGAAGCTCAAGGGCACGAACGTGCCGGCCGACTTCCACTACTACGACTGGGTGGACCGCTACAATGTCGCGGGCCTCGGCGCGGACACGCCGTTCGCGACGGGCTCGGATTCCGAGGCCCTGCTCGCGCTCGATCCGAAGACGGGCAAGTGGCACACGTTCCGCGTGCCTTACCCGCTCGGCTTCTACCACCGGGGCGTAGACGGGCGCATCGACGATCCGGACATCGGCTGGAAGGGCCGCGAGCTCTGGGCCAACTACGGCACGCATCTGATCTGGCACGTCGAGGGCGGCAAGGGCACGCGCGGCAAGATGGTCCGCTTCCAGTTCCGCCCGGACCCGCTGGCGCACTGAAAAAAGGGGTCAGAGCCCTTTTCTGCGCTGTTCGAGGCGGCGATCTGTTGCCGCAGCCGGGAACGTACCGGGTCGCAATAGGGGAATGCGCGTGTTGCGGGTGAGCGGGCGGGGCGGCTAAGGTCGCCCGGCCCGTCGCGCTCGCGGCGGCCTGGGCCTGCGTTTGGGCCGCGCTCCCGGCGCCTCGGGCCTTCCGCGGTCGCGGCCCGGACGGGTTGACTCGATGCCGCCGGCCGGCATGATGGATGCCGTGCCTTCGAACCGTCCCGCGCGAGTTCCCGTCGCGCGGGGCTCAGCCACGTCTTCGGTCCGGAGCGTTTGATGATCGACCCCGCAATACTGGCCCGAATTCAGTTCGCCTTCACCGTCTCGTTCCACATCATATTCCCGGCATTCTCGATCGGGCTCGCGAGCTGGCTCGCCATGCTCGAGTTCCTCTGGCTGCGCACCGGGACGCCGGCTTACCACAGCCTGTACCGATTCTGGGTCAAGATCTTCGCCGTCTCCTTCGGCATGGGCGTCGTCTCAGGCATCGTCATGAGCTTCGAGTTCGGCACGAACTGGAGCGCCTTCGCGCACGCGACCGGCAACGTCCTGGGGCCGCTGCTCGGCTACGAGGTGCTGACTGCCTTCTTCCTCGAAGCGACCTTCCTCGGCGTCATGCTGTTCGGCGAAGGACGCGTGAAGCCGTGGCTGCACTTCGCCTCCACGTGCATCGTCGCCGTCGGCACGCTCATGTCGGCATTCTGGATCCTAGCGGCAAACAGCTGGATGCAGACCCCGGCCGGCTTCACGGTACGCGACGGCATTTTCTATCCCGTGAGCTGGCTGCACATCATCTTCAACCCTTCGTTCCCATACCGCTTCGGTCACATGGTCATGGCCGCCTATCTCGCGACCTGCTTCGTCATTGCCGGCATCGCGGCGAGCTATCTGCTCGAAGGCCGGTTTCCGCGCCGGGCCGGTCTCACGCTGCGGCTCGCCGTGATCTTCGCGAGCATCGTCGTGCCGATGCAGATCGTGCTCGGCGACGCCCACGGCCTCAACACCGAGAAGTACCAGCCTGCCAAGGTCGCGGCAATGGAGGCGCATTGGGAGACGCGCGCACACGCCCCGTTGCTGCTCTTCGCCGTCCCGAACGCCAAGCAGGAACGCAACACGTACGAATTCGGCATCCCGACGCTGGGCAGCCTGATCCTCAAGCACACGCCGAGCGGCATCGTGACCGGCCTCAAGGAGTTCCCGCCGGAGAACCGGCCGCCGGTCTTCATCCTGTTCTATTCTTTCCGCATCATGGTCGCGATCGGCTTCCTCATGCTCGTCGTGGCCTGGGCCGGCCTCGTGCAGCTGCTGCGCGGCAAGCTCGATGAGACGCGCTGGCTGCTGCGGGCATACCGCTATGCAGCGCCGGTAGGCCTCGTGGCGCTTCTCGCGGGCTGGATCACGACCGAGGTCGGCCGCCAGCCTTATCTCGTCTACGGCGTGTTCCGGACGGCGCAGGGAGTCTCGCCCGTCCCGAGCGGCAGCATAATCACCACGCTCGTCATGTTCGTGCTCGTCTATGCGAGCGTCTTCGGCGCCGGCACCTACTATGTGCTGAAGCTCATCCGGCAGGGGCCGCGAGAGGCCGTGCCTTCGCCGCAGACGGCGCCCACGCCGGCGCGGCCGCTCTCCGTGCCGGCCGAGTCGATAGAGGGGGACGGCTGATGGCCGGCGGATGGCTCCCGCTCGTATGGCTCGCGCTCATCGCGATCGGCATCTTCATGTACGTCCTGCTCGATGGCTTCGTGCTCGGCACCGGCATCCTGTTCCCATTCGCGCCGAGCGACGAAGACCGCAGCACGATGATGATGTCCGTCGCGCCGATCTGGGACGGCAACGAGACCTGGCTCGTGCTCGGTGCGGGCGGACTCTTCGCGGTGTTCCCGCTGGCCTACTCGATCGTGCTGCCGGCGCTGTACCTGCCGTTCATCTTCATGTTGCTCGGGCTCATCTTTCGCGGTGTCTCGTTCGAGTTCCGTTTCAAGGCCAGACGCAGCCGCCGGATCTGGGACGTGGCCTTTTGCGCGGGCTCGGTCCTTGCCGCCTTTGCCCAAGGCATCGTGCTCGGCGCCTTCGTGCAAGGCTTCTACGTCCGCGACAACGCCTACGCGGGCGGCCCGTTCGACTGGGCGACGCCCTTCGGCTTTCTCGTCGGTGTCGCGCTCGTCGTCGGCTACGCGCTGCTCGGCAGTACCTGGCTCATCATCAAGGCGCCCGGTGAGCTCGAGCTCTGGGCGCGGCGCATGTCCGTGACGCTGCTCTTCGGCGTGCTCGCGGCCATGGCCCTGATCAGCGTCTGGGTGCCGTTCTTCAATCCCGTGATCGAGGCGCGCTGGTTCTCGCTGCCGAACTTCTACTACCTCTCGCCGGTGCCGCTGTTCACGATCCTCTGCGGCTTCCTGCATTGGTACACGACGAAGCGCGGCCGCGTGTTCGCGCCGTTCCTGTTCACGCTGGCGCTGTTCACGCTCGGCTATGCCGGCCTTGCGATCAGTCTGTGGCCCAACATCGTGCCTTACGTCGTGCCCTACTGGAACGCGGCGGCCGTGCCGGAGAGCCAGGGTTTCCTGCTCGCGGGCGCGGTGATCGCGTTGCCCGCCGTCTTCTTCTACACCGGCTATTCGTACTTCGTATTCCGGGGCAAGGTGACGCGGGAGCTCGAGTACTGAGCCGGTCAATCCTCGAGGCGCTCCGCCAGCGCCATCGCGTCGAACGGCGCATGGACCTTTGCATCGTTGTCGAAGTAGACGTAGACGTCTCGACCGCGACGCCGCTTGGGCGCCTTCGGCGAGGCCGTGCGCGCACCGTCGATCTGACCGCCCTCGAGCCATGCCCGCACGCGCTCGGCCCACCCGTCGAGCGCCGCGGCCGAGTAGCCGCTCGCGTAGAGCTCCCGGTCGCCGTGCAGACGCACGTAGAGGAAATCCGCCGTCACGTCCTCCATGAGCGGCCACTTGCCGGCCGTATCCGCCACGACGAGGGCGACCCCGTGCCGGCGGAGCAGATCGATGAATTCGCGCTGCATGAAGCTCTCGTGGCGCACCTCGAGCGCGTGCCGAAAGCGGCGCCGGGGATCGGTCGCGATGCGCGCACGGCCCTTGACGCGCTCGTCGTGTCGGCGCGCGAGCTTCGCGGCCTCGGCGCCGGTCCGCGGCAGAAGATCGAGAAAAGACTCGAGCCGTTCGCGGTCGTAGGCCATGTTCGGCGGCAGCTGCCAGAGGAAGGGGCCGAGCTTGTCCTCGAGCGCGAAGATGCCCGAGGCGAAGAAATTCGCGAGCGCCGAGCGGACGTCGCGGAGGCGGAGCATGTGGGTGATATAGCGCGAGCCCTTGACGGCGAACACGAAGCCCTCCGGCACTTCGGCGCGCCAGCGGGCGTAGCTTTCAGGGCGCTGCAGAGAGTAGAAGCTGCCGTTTAGCTCGATCGAGTCGAAGCGCTCCGCGGCGTAGGCGAGCTCGCGCTTCTGGGGCAAGCCCTTGGGATAGAACTGCCCGCGCCAGCCGGCATAGCGCCAGCCCGAAATGCCGATGCGTGCCCGCATCGCTCCCGCCTACGCCGATGCCGCGGCCCGAGGCGCCCGCGAGGACCGGGCTAAGCCCCGGGCTAAGCGGCCCGCGGATGCGTCCACTGAAAGCGCCGATAGACTGCCTCGAGGAGCATGCCGAGGCCCGCCAGCGTGAGCAGGACGTTGAGCAGACCGCCGACGAACGGCACGTTCACGGCGATGAGCACGACGACCAGGCCGACCGCGAGCGAGAGCGCGATAGTCGGCTCGGCGATGCGGTACTCGAGGATCGTGCGGCCGATGAAATAGGCGAGCAGGATCTTCGCGAAATACAGCGCCGCTCCCCACAGCAGCATGGCGGCGACGGCGATCGGCAGGCCGATGATCGTGAGGCCGACCACGATGGCGAGGATCGGCACGACGAGCAGCGTCACGAGACCGATGCCGGTCGTTATCAGCGCGTCGCCTCCGTCGGCGAGCCGCGCGCCGCGCAGCGAGGGGGCGAGCCAGAGCACGATGAGCCCGACGATGAACGCAGCCGTGAACCGCACGGCTTCGCGCGCCGCGAACGGGACCTTATTGACGCTCGGCCGCTGCGGCGGCTGCCAGGCCTCCGTGCGCACGCCGCCCGAGACGGTGGCGCCTGCCGCCACGTCCACCTTCGCCGGGTTCGGCA
This sequence comes from uncultured Gammaproteobacteria bacterium, assembly GCA_963702105.1. Taxonomy (GTDB): domain Bacteria; phylum Pseudomonadota; class Gammaproteobacteria; order Steroidobacterales; family Rariloculaceae; genus ZC4RG20. The sequence goes on along the minus strand of OY969712.1, from coordinate 3,556,756 downwards.
CGTGCCCGAGAAGCGTGCCGCCGATCCGCGCGCCCGGCAGCACGTGCACCGTGTCGCCGAAAGCCGCGACATTGCGGCCGACCGAGGCGCCGAGCGACAAGTCCCGGCTGAAGGCGCTGAGGTCCCGCGCGACGTTGCCGCTGCCGAGATCGGCGCTCTGCGCGAAGACGAACGCGTCGGCGCCGACCTCGGTGTCGCCCGCGAAGGCCACCTGTCGCCCGAAGCCGTAGACGTTGCGGCCGACGTGGCCGCCCGTGAGATCGAGCGCCCCGGCCGCGGCGATGACGCTGCCGTCCACGCGGCCTTCGACGCTGAGATTCTCGGCGGCCGCTATGAGCAGGCCCGTGACGTGCCCGCGCACGACGACGCGGCGGCCCGCGGCGAGCACGTCGCCCTCGACGGTGCCGTCGATCGTCACCGTCTCGCCCGTCGCGACGAGCGTGTCGTGAATCGTCTCGCCGGCGGGAATAGTCAATTCCGCTTTCGCATGCCGGACCTCTGTGGCCGGGCTCGGCCGCGGCAGCGCGGCGGCCGCGAGCAGGGCCGCCGCGAGCCAGACCCCGCCGCGGGGCTTGAGCTTGGTAAAGACGGGCCAGCCGAGCAGGAGCAGGCCGGCCCCGAGCGCGGCGGCCGTGTAGGCGTGGGTCAACATGGTGTTTCCCTCCCGGAACAGGAACGCGACGAGACCGAGTGCGATGCGCGTGCAGCGGGTCGCGTCGAAAGGATCGAGCCAATCGAGCGGGAACGGCGCGAGGGCGCTGCGGACCAGCATCCACGCCAAGCCGATCGCGCCCGACAAGGCCGCGGCCGTCGCGGCCGCCGCCAGGAGCGGGCCGGGCCCGGCGGCGAAGCGGGGCGCGGGAACGGCGCCGGGCGCGTCTTCGACCAGGGCCTCGGCGAGCACGCGCCTAGCCGCAGCGAAGGCGGCCGCACGCGCCCGGCACGCCGGGCACTGCTCGAGGTGTGCCTCAAGCGCGCGCGCGCCGTCGGCGGGCGAGCGTCCGGCGGGCGCGCGGCCGGCGGGGAGCGACTCGCCGGGCGAGTCGGCCTCGGCGGGCGACTCGCCGTCCGTATACATCGAGAGCTCGAGGTCCGAAAGACAGCTCATGTTTCGATCTCCGCATGGGTCGCTTCGAGCGCCGCGCCGACGGCTCGCTTGGCCCGCAGCAACAAGACGCCCACGTGGTTGCGCGTGATCCCGAGCAGCCCCGCGATCTCGTCGTAGCTCGATTCGGCGTAGTAGGCGAGCACGAGCGGGAGCCGGTAGCGGTCCGGCAGCTCGGCGACCGCGCGCCGAACCTCGCCCGCCTGCTCGGCCGCGACGAGGGCCTCGAGCGCCTCGACGTTGCCGGACTCGGTCTCCTCATCTTCGGGCGGCTCCTCCGCAAACAGCCGCCGTTCCTTCGAGCGCCGGCGCAGCACGTCGATGCAGTGGCGGGCCGCGATGTTCAAGATCCACCCCGCGAACGGGCGGGCAGGGTCGTAATCGGCGCGCGCGCGATAGGCGCGCAGAAAGGCCTCTTGTGCGGCGTCCTCGGCTTCGTGGGGCCGCCGCAGCATCTGTCTGCACAGCCCGTACACACGGGCGTAGTGATCTTCGTACAGCCGCGCAAAGCGGACCTCCTCCGGACGCGGGGTCGGAGCCATCGGGAGACTCTTTCGGGTACTCGTTGAGGTAATACGAGCGGGCGGCGCCGATATTACGCGGCGCGCACCCAGCGGATCAGCGTCGCCAAATTCGGCGGCCTGCCGTGCATGAGGAGGCCGATTCGGAATACTTTGGCCGCGAACCACAGGGCCGCGAATACGGCGACGACGCCGACGCAGATCGAGAGCCACACCTGCCACAGCGGGGGCGGCGAGACCGATGCCATCCGCAGCATCATCGCGAAGGTATTCACGGGCGGGATGAAGCTCATCGCGACGCTGAACGTCGAGTTGGGGTCGCGCGAGATCGGCATCCAGGTTAGCCACGGGACCATGATGACGAGCATGATCGGCATGATCAGGGACTGGGCCTCGCGCAGCTCGTTCATCGTCTTGCCGGCGCCGTTCGGACCGATGAACCCGTACAATGCGCCGGGCGGCACGCGCAGATCGAAGTCCTCGACTGCGGCGGTTTTGCCGAACCGTTTCGTCACGCCGGTGAGCAGCACGGCGGCGTCTTCTGCGGTGTGTCCGATCATCGTGTTTATCTTCTTGCGCGGAGGACAGTTTCGTCAGCTCATTACCTTACCCGATGCCGGCGCTCGGCGTTAGCGAGAGTTCGCAGGCGCGGCGCGGGGGGCGGGCGGCTTCGGGGAGGGCCGGGCGCGCAGCGCGTCCGGGGACCCGGGCCCGGAATCATGAGAATGTCTTAGCAAAATGCTAGACTGTGCGCCCATTTCAGCGGTCCCGGGCAGACGAACGGCATCGCGGAATCGCCTGATCACGGCGTAGCGCCCTGGCGGGCATTGGCCCGAGCGCAGATGCGGCAAAATCGCGTCGCGGCGCTAAACGGAGGGGGGAGGAAGGATGGTCGCGAACGAGATCCCGGTAGGCGCCTCGCCGCTGCAGACCCTGACAAACGTGTTCACGGCCCCGGCCCAGGCGTTCACGTCGCTCAAGGAGCGGCCGACGTCCCTGTTCCCGGTGCTCGTGCTCATCGGGGCCACGGCCTTCGTGGCACTTTGGTATTACACGGCCGTCGATCTGGTCTGGTTCTTCGAAAGGGCCATGGACGCTTCGTCGACGGCGGTGCCGGCCGAGAGCCGCCGGCAGACGCTTGCGCTCATCGCGAAGGTGCCGCCTTATGCAGCCGGCGTCGGCGCCGCCGTCGCTTCGATCGTCTCGGTGCTCTTCATCTTGATGGTTGCGGCGGGCTATCTCGCCGTCGTCTCGCTTTTCACGAACGACGGCTACAATTTCGTGAGCTGGTTTTCGCTGGCCGCGTGGTCGTCGCTGCCGATGCTGCTCGGCGTGCTCGCGACACTTGTGAATCTCGCCATCAACGATGTCTCTCACCTGCCTCCCGAGCAGTTGAACCCGCTGTCGCTCGCCTACCTGCTCGGCATCGGGCCGGGGGCGGGCGGCGCGCGCGTGCTGCAGGCGCTGACTCTGCCTGTGTTCTGGGTCGTCGGGCTCATGGTCTACGGCTACGGCCGCTGGACGGGCAAGGGGCTCGGGGCCTCGACGGCCATCGTGGCCGGGCCGCTCATCGTCATTCTCGCTCTGGCGGCCTTTGCGGCCCTGCGCTGAGCGTAACGATGCGGAAGAAACTGCTGCTTCTCGGAGGCATCATCGCGCTCGTCGTGGCCGTGCCCATCGTGCGCAAGGGCAGCTTCGGCAACGAAGGCAAGCCCGTGCAGACGGAACCGCTCGCGCGCCACAGCATCGAATCCTCGGTGCTCGCGTCCGGACATCTCGAGCATGAGGACCAGGTCAAGCTCACGACGGAAGAAATTGGCCGCGTCACGCAGCTGCTCGTGGCCGAGGGCGACCGCGTCAAGAAAGGCCAGCTGCTGCTGCAGATCGACGACGAGGCCTACCGCGCCGCGGCCGAGCAGGACGAGGCGCAGGTCAAGCTGCAGCAGATCGCGATCGAGCGCCAGAAGCTCAAGCTCGACAACATCGAGAAGCAGTGGCAACGCAAGCACATGCTCTACGAGCAGAAGCTCATCGATCAGGACAGCTTCGAGGCCGCGACGAACGAGCGGGATCTCGCGAAGGTGGACCTCGAGTCGAGCCGGGAACAGCTCTCGCAGGCCAAGGCCGAGCTCGCGCAGGCCCAGGACCGGCTCACGAAAACGCGCGTCTACTCGCCGCTCGACGGGATCGTGACCTCGCTGGACATCAAGGTCGGCGAGACGGCGATCTCGAGCTCAACGAACATTCCGGGCTCGACGCTCATGACGATCGCGAATCCCGCGAGTATCCATACCGAGGTCAACGTGGACGAGGCGGACATTGCCAACGTTGCGGTCGGGCAAAAGGCCAACGTCTACGCGGTGGCGTACCCGGAGCGTCCGATAGAGGGCGTCATCGATTCGATCGCGGTCTCGGCCAAGGTGCCGGAGGGGCAGCAGGGCCTGAGCTTCGCCGTCAAGATCCGGCTCGATCCGCCCGAGGGTATCGTGCTGCGTCCCGGCATGTCGTGCCGCGCGGAGATCTACACGACGAAGAAGAAGGACGTGCTCGCGGTGCCCATTCAGGCCATTCTCGTCAGCGAGGACCGCACGCGGAAGGGCAAGACGTATTCGCTCTTCGTGGATCGGGACGGCCGCGCCCGCAAGGTTTCGGTCGAGGTGGGCCTCTCGGACGATACTTATCAGGAAATCAAGGGCGACGAGGTCAAGGAGGGAGATCTGGTCATCGTGGGGCCGGACCGGATGCTGCGCACGCTGGCCGACGGGGACCGGGTGCAGCCGGAAGCGCAACAAAAAAAGCAGAAAAAGGGGTCAGAGCCCTTTTTGTCGGGCAACGCTTCCGGCGCCAGCCCGGGCTGATTCAAAAAGGGCTCTGACCCCTTTATTGGTTTATGTCCGTCATCGCGCTCGAATCGATCAGCAAGCACTACGTGATGGGCCAGTACGTGATCAAGGCCGTGGACGAGATCGACCTCGTCATCGAGCGGAACGAGTACGTCGCGTTCATCGGCTCGTCGGGCTCGGGCAAGTCCACGGTCATGAACATCATCGGCTGCCTCGATACGCCGACGTCGGGCCGCTATCTGCTCAACGGGCACAACGTCGCCGGCCTCACGCAGAACGAGCTCGCCGACGTACGCAACCAGGAGATCGGCTTCATCTTTCAGAGCTTCAATCTGCTGCCGCGCATGACGGCGCTGCAGAACGTCATGCAGCCGCTGATCTACCGCGGCGTCGCCGTGGCGGAGCGGCGCGAAGAGGGTATGCATTACCTCGAGCGCGTCGGGATTGCCGACCGCAGCGACCATCTGCCGAACCAGCTCTCGGGCGGCCAGCGCCAGCGCGTCGCGATTGCGCGGGCGCTCGTGACGCGCCCGTCGATCCTGTTGGCCGACGAGCCGACGGGCAACCTCGACTCGCAGACGACGGTCGAGATTCTCGAGCTCTTCGACGAGCTGCACGCGGCGGGCCAGACCATCGTCGTCGTGACGCATGAGCCCGAGGTCGCCGCGCACGGCAGCCGCGTCATCCGCCTGCGCGACGGCAAGGTCGTGGAGGACTATGCAAACGCCCGCCGCCCCAGCCACTGAGCGCGCGCACGGCGTTCGTCGCGGGGGGCTCTCCGTGGCGCGCTTTACGGGGTGGTTTTTCGCCGCCGAGGGCGTACGCTCGGCGCTGCACTCCATCCGGGCACACGCGTTCCGGAGCTTCCTGACGGCCCTCGGCATCATCATCGGCGTCGCTTCCGTGATCGCCATGGTCTCCATCATCCAGGGCCTGAGCTACACGATCGGGCAGCAGTTCCAGGGGCTCGGCAGCAACGGCGTCACGGTCCAGGCCTACACGCCGCTCGAGGACCGGCTCCAGGGCAAGCGCGCGCAGCTCACGCAGAAGGACCTCGACCTGATTTCTTATCGCGTCGACGGCATCGAGTCCATCACGCCGATCATGTATTCGCAGACCGGCCAGAGCCAGGTGCGCTTCGGCTCGCAGTCAACGACGGCGCAGATGCTGGGTACGACGTATTCCTACCAGGACGTGGGGCAGTACTTCTGCCGCTACGGCCGCTTCATTTCGGACAGCGACAACGAGACGCGGCGGCGTGTCGCCGTGATCGGCGAGGACGTGCGCCAGGATCTCTCGCTGCCGCCGAATCCCGTCGGCCAATTCATTCAGGTCAACGGCGAATGGCTCAAGATCATCGGCCTGCTCGAGCCGAAGGGCGAGATCCTGGGACAGAGCCAGGACAACCGCCTGCTTATCCCATACAGTACGATGCAGAGCCTGAACGGCAATCAGGCCGAGCCGACGATCGCGATCCAGCTCACGATCGCCGACGCGGGCGCGATGGACGGCGTCATCCGCATCATCGAGCGGCTGCTCCGGAACGCCCATCACCTCGATCCCGAGGACGACGACGACTTCCGCGTGCAGACGGCCGAGCAGCTGACCTCGACGTTCAACAGCATCCTGACCAACGTGACCGTTGTCATGGCGGGCATCGTCGGCATCTCGCTGCTGGTCGGCGGCATCGGCATCATGAACATCATGCTCGTCTCCGTCACCGAGCGAACGCGCGAGATCGGGATCTGTAAGGCCATCGGCGCGAAGCGGCATCACATCCTCCTGCAGTTTCTGCTCGAGGCGCTCATGCTCTGCCTCATCGGCGGCGTCACGGGCCTCGTGATCGGCTATGGGATCGGCGCGCTCGCGGCCTCGCTGATTCCGGGCTTCCCGGCCGCGCACACGCCGCTCTGGGCCGTATTCCTCGCGCTCGGTTTCTCGGCCCTCGTCGGGGTCGCTTTCGGCATCCTGCCGGCGGCGAAGGCGGCCAACCTCGATCCGATCGCCGCGCTGCGGTACGAGTGAACGGCCGCGGAAGTTCTCGATGGTCGTCATCATCATGGGCGTCAGCGGCAGCGGCAAGACGACGGTCGGCCTCGAGCTCGCGCGCGAGGCCGGCGGCACGTTTTTCGACGCGGACGACTATCACTCTGCGGCGAACGTCGCCAAAATGCGGCGCGGGGAGCCGCTGACGGAGGCCGATCGCGAGCCGTGGCTCGCCGCTCTGCGCAAGCTCGTGGACGCATGGCGGACAGACGAGCGGCTTGCCGTGCTCGCATGCTCGGCGCTGACGCGCTCCAGCCGGGAGAAGCTCGGCGTCGCCCGGCCCGGCATCGCGCTCGTGTTCCTGCACGGCTCGGCCGAGCTCATCCAGGCGCGGATGCGGGCGAGGGACCACTTCATGCCGCCCGAGCTGCTGGCGAGTCAGATCGAGACGCTCGAGCCGCCCGAGGACGCCCTGTCTCTGGACGTGAGCCTGCCCGTGGCCGCGCTCGTGGCCCGGATCCGCGCCCAGTGGCGGCTCTGACCGACTGCGGTAGCATAGGAGCGGAAACCGTCCGCGCGAGCGCGCGGCGGCGTCAACGTGCAGCAGCGATCGCGAGGCCCCCATGAGACAATCGGCAGCAGCTCGACCCGCGTCCTTCCGTTTTTCGTGCCGCGCGCGCCTCGCGGCGTTTGCGGCGGCGGCCGCGGCCGCCGCCTGGCTCGCGCTCCTGCCTGCGGCCACGGAGGCACAGCAGGCCGGCGCCAACGCGCAAGCCGCCGTGGCCCAGGGCGACGGCGACGTTGTGCGCGCGACGCTCGACAACGGTTTGCGGCTCATCGTCGTTCGCAACACGCTGGCCCCCGTCGTCTCGACGTTGGTGAATTACCTCGTGGGCTCGAACGAGTCTCCGCAGGGCTACCCTGGCATGGCCCATGCCGAGGAACACATGATGTTTCGCGGCAGCCCCGGGCTCTCGGCCGACCAGCTCGCCGCGATCGGCAACATCATGGGCGGCGAGTTCAACGCGAACACGCGCGAGGCGCTGACGCAATACCTCTACACCGTGCCCGCCGAGGATCTCGACGTGGCGCTGCACATCGAGGCGCTGCGCATGCAGGGGATCCTCGACACGCAGGCCGCCTGGGGCCAGGAGCGCGGCGCCATCGAGCAGGAGGTCGCGCAGGACCTTTCGAACCCGAACTACGTGCTCTACGCGAGGCTGCGCAGGATCCTGTTCGCGGGCACGCCGTATGCGCACGACGCGCTGGGCACGCGCCCTTCGTTCGAGAAGACCACCTCGGCAATGCTCAATGAGTTCTACGACCGATGGTATGCGCCGAACAACGCGATCCTCATCGTGGCGGGCGACGTGGAGCCGGACAAGGTCGTGGCCTTGGCGAAGGAGCTGTTCGGCGGCATCAAGTCCAAGGAGCTGCCGACGCGTCCGATGATCGACCTGCAGCCCGTAAAGTCCCAGAGCTTTCAGGTGGACACGAATCGCCCGACGGGCACGCGCATGATCGCCTGGCGCATGCCGGGCCTCGAGAGCCCCGATTTCCCGGCGCTCGAGGTGCTCTCCGACGTTTTGAACAGCCAGCGGTTCGCGCTGTACGATCTCGTCGTGCAGGGTAAGGCCGTCGGTTCCTACTTCGCGCTCGATCCGATGAGGAAGGCCAGCATGGCCTACACGGCTGTCTCCTTCGCGCCCGGCCAGGACGTAGATGCGCTCGAGAAGGCCGTGCGCGCGATCCTCGAGAACGTCAAGAAGAACGGCGTCCCGGCCGATCTCGTCGCGGCCGCCAAGCTTCAGGAGCGCAGCGAGGCCGAGTTCCAAAAGACCTCGATCGACGGGCTCGCCTCCGTCTGGGCCGAGGCCGTCGCGGTCTATGGCCTCGACTCGCCGGCCGAGGACCTCGAGCGCATTCAGAAGGTCACGCCGGCCGACGTGCAGCGCGTCGCCGCGAAATACATCGATCTCTCCAATGCCGTCTCGGCGACTATGGTGCCGCACGGCTCGGGCCGGCCCACGGCGGCCGGCGGCCCGGGCTTCGGCGGCCAGGAGACGATCCAGCTCGGCAAGTCCACCGCCACGAAGCTGCCGGAGTGGGCCGCGGCCAAGCTCTCGCAGCTTCAGGTGCCGAAGCTCACGACGAGTCCCGTCGTCAGTATGCTGCCGAACGGGCTGCGGCTCATCGTCCAGCCCGAGAACGTGAGCGACACGATCAGCGTCTTCGGTCACATCCGCAACCGGCCCGACGTTGAGGAGCCGAAGGGCAAGGAGGGGGTGGACGAGATCCTCGAGGAGCTCTTCAACTACGGCACGGAGCACCGGGACCGGCTCGCGTTCCAGCAGGCGCTCGATGCCATCGGCGCCATGGAAAACGCCGGCAGCGACTTCGGCGTGCAGGTGCTCGCGAGCGACTTCGACCGCGGCGTCGAGCTGCTGGCGGAGAACGAGCTGCACCCCGCGCTGCCGAAGCAGCCGTTCGAGATCCTGCGCGCGCAGCTCGCCCAGATCACTGCGGCGCGCAACCAAAGCCCGAGCTTCCTGACGCAGCTTTCCCTGAAGCAGGGTCTGTTGCCCAAGGACGATCCGAGCCTGCGCCATCCGACCGCAGAGACGGTCAAGGGGCTCACGCTCGACGACGCGGTCGCCTATTACCATTACGCGTTCCGGCCCGATCTCACGACGATCGTCGTCATCGGCAACGTGACGCCCGAGCAGGCGAAAACGACCGTCGCGAAGTATTTCGGCGACTGGAGCGCCAAGGGCCCCAAGCCGGAAACCGAGCTGCCGAAGGCGCCGCCGAACATGCAGCACATTGTGGCCGTGCCGGATTCGACGCGCGTCCAGGACATCGTGGTGCTCGGCGAGGTCATGACGCTGACGCGCCACGACGAGGACTACTATCCGCTCGAGCTCGGCAACGCCGTGCTCGGCGGCGGCTTCTATACGGCGCGGCTCAGCGTCGAGCTGCGCAAAAAGTCCGGGCTCGTGTATTCCGTCGGCAGCGGCCTTCAGGCCGGCCGAAACCGCAGCGTCTTTCTTGCGCAGTATGCCTCCGATCCCCAGAACGTGGAGAAGGCGGCACAGATCGTGCGGCAGGAGTTCGCCCGCATGCAGAAGACCCCCGTGCCCGAGGAGGAGCTGCGCCGCGTCAAGGCGTATCTGCTGCGCCAGATCCCGCTCGAGGAGTCCAGCGAAGGGCAGATTGCGCGCGGCTTCATTCAGCGCGTGAACCAAGACCTGCCGCTCGACGAGCCGCGCGTCGCGGCCGAGCGCTACGTCGCGCTCTCGCCCGATCAGGTGCAGAAGGCGTTCGCGAAGTGGGTGCGGCCGGACGACTTCGTGCGTGTGAGTCAGGGGCCGGCGCCGAAGTAGCGACTCGGTGGCGGCGGGCCGAGGCCTCCGCCCCCAGACGTTTGCGGCTCTCGCGGTCTTCCAAGACGCCCCGATCCACGGTGATTGCAGCCACACGCCGGCGAGCACGGACTTGGCGTCATCGCGTCTTAGGGCCCAGACGCGCGGACCAGTGTGCGCCCGTCAAACAACCGGGAGTGACTCAGCGAGCTCCTCGCGCGGTGGCAGCAGGATTCATGAACGGCCGCCGACGTCTCAGAGGAGGCTCGCGCAGACAGGCGCTTTCGGGGCCGTGCGCGCCAGGGATGGCGCGCACGGAGCCCACAGGGACGTGTTCACGGCGTCCCCGAAAGCGCCTGTCTGCGCGAGCCTCCTCCCCACCACCGTCGCTCGATGCCGTTCATGAATGCTGCGGACTACCGGTAGCCGCGTCGCTTCGGGCGTCCTTCCGGTCGGCGCGGTGCGCCGCCGGGCCCTGCGCGGAAGCGAGGTTGTGCGCCGTGTTGATGAGCGCGATGTGGGAGAACGCCTGCGGGAAGTTGCCGAGCTGGCGCTTGAGCCGCGGGTCGTACTCCTCGGCCAGGAGGCCGAGGTCGTTGCGCAGCGCGAGCAGGTGCTCGAACAAGTTGACCGCATCGTCGTAACGGCCGAGCAGCACGTAGGCGTCGGCGAGCCAGAAGCTGCAGGCCAGGAAGACGCCTTCGTCGCCCTCGAGGCCGTCCGGCGTCTCATCCGTCCGGTACCGCCGCACGAGGCCGTCGTGGAGCAGTTCGCGCTCGACGGCCTCGACCGTGCTCGCGAAGCGCGGGTCGTCGTGTGCGAGGAAGCCGACCTGTGCCATGAGCAGCAGCGAGGCGTCGAGCGTCGTGCCGCCGTAATACTGCACGAAGCTTTGTTTGTCTTCGTTCCAGCCGTTGCGGCTGATGTCCTCGCGGATCTGCTTGCGCACGGCGCGCCAGCGCTCGACGGGCCCCTCGAGACCGAAGTCCTCCACGGTTCTGACGGCGCGGTCGAACGCGACCCAGCACATGAGGCGCGAGTACGTGAAGTGGCGCTTGCCGCCGCGCACTTCCCAGATGCCTTCGTCGGGCTTGTGCCAGTCCTGCTCGAGCCGGTCGAGGATGGCCTTTTGCAGCTCCCAGGCGTGGTCGCTGAACGCGAGGTCGAATTTGCGGGCGACATGCAGCACGTCCATGAGCTCGCCCGGCACGTCGAGCTGCCGCTGCTCGAAGGCCGCGTTGCCGAGGCGTACCGGCGAGCTCCCGCCATAGCCCGGCAGCCAGGGCAGCTCGATCTCCGTGAGCCTGCGCTCGCCGCTGAGGCCGTACATGATCTGCAGCTGACGCGGATCGCCGGCGGCCGCGCGCAGCAGCCATTGGCGCCACTCGATGGCCTCCTGCCGGTAGCCGGACATCAGCAGCGAATACAGCGCGAGCGTCGCGTCGCGGATCCAGCAGTAGCGGTAATCCCAGTTGCGCGAGCCGCCGAGCTGCTCGGGCAGCGAGGTCGTCGGCGCGGCGACGATGCCGCCGGTCGGCGCGAAGGTCAGCGCCTTGAGCGTGATCGCCGAGCGCTCGACGGCGTCGGCCCAGCGCTTAGCGCCCGGACGCTCGAAGCGGCAGCGCTCAGACCACGCGCGCCACTTCTGTACGGTCTCGTCCAACCGGCCTTCGTGGTCGCGCTGCTCCCGCCCCGCTCTATGCGAGGGATGGTAGGTGAGGGCGAACGGGACGATACCGGCGCGCGCGTCGAAGGTCGCGACCGTGCTGAAGTCCCGCCCCTCGAGGCGGATGGGCGTATGGAGCTCGACGGCGTCCGGGCCCGCCACGGCATTCAGGCCGTAGTCCTGCCGCCTGACCCAAGGCACGACACGCCCATAGCCGAAGCGGATCTTGATCTCCATGCGCATCGGCACGACGCCCGCGTCGGCGCGCACGAGACGCACGACGTTGACGAACTCCTCGTCGTCCGTGTACGGCATGAAGTCGACGACCGTGACCTTGCCGTCGGCGGTCTCGAACGTCGTTTCGAGCACGGCGGTGCCCGGCACGTAGCGGCGCGTGACCTTGCGCGTCTCGGCGGCCGGCGCGAGGCGCCAGAAGCCGTGCTCTTCGCCGCCGAGCAGGGCCGCAAAGCAGGCGTCGCTGTCGAAGCGCGGCAGGCACAGCCAGTCCATGGAGCCGTCTCCGGCGACGAGCGCGCCCGTGGTCATGTTGCCGATGTAGCCGTAGTCCTCGATCGGCTTGCTCATGGTCGTCGTCAGCCGTTGCCGCGAAACGAGGGATAGAGCGACATGCCGCCATCCACGAACAGCGTCGTGCCGACGACGTAGTCCGAAAGATCGGAGGCGAGCCAGAGCACGGCCTCGGCGATGTCCGCGGGCTCGCCGATGCGCCCGTAGGGGATGAGCTCGAGGAGCTTGTCGAGCGCCGCCTGGGTCTCCCAGGCCGGCCGATTGATCGGCGTGCGGATAGCGCCCGGCGCGACGGCGTTGACGCGGATGTGCTGGCGTGCGAGCTCCTGTGCCATCGACTGCATGAGCAGCATGACGCCGCCCTTCGAGGCCGCGTAGTTGGCCTCGAACGCCCAGGGAATCGTCTGATGCACGGAGCTCATGCAGATGATCTTGCCGAGCGCGCAGGAGACGTTGGGCTGCATGCCGCGCCGCTCGAACTCGCGCACGGCCTCGCGTGCACAGAGGAACTGGCCCGTGAGATTGACGTTGATGACGTGCTGCCATTCGGCCAGGGTCATCTTCGCGAACGCGGCCCCGTCCTGAATGCCTGCGTTGTTCACGAGCACGTGCAGTGTGCCGAAGCGCCCGACCACCGCGGCGAACATGCGCTCGACCGCCTGCTCGTGGCTCACGTCCGCCTCGACGACCAGCGCCCGCCCGCCCGCAGCCTCGATCTCCGCGGCTACTGCGGCCCCGGCCTTCTCGTTGCCGGGCGGATAGTTCACGCCGACTGCGGCACCCGCGCGCCCGAGCGCGAGCGCCGCGGCGCGCCCGAGGCCCGAGGAGGCGCCGGTCACGAGCGCGACGTGCTGGGCGAGCCCGAAATCGGGCGCCTGCTTCAGTTCCGCCGCGTTTGGCATGACCGGACGCATTGCCGGATGAGGGAAAGCATTACTGCTAACATTTAAACATGCCATCCAATTACCGTGCCAGTTCCGCAACAGGGCCGATGCCGGACCCGGGCAGGGCCGCGCGCGAGAGGGCCGGGCCCGGCGGCCGGGAACCCACCGGGCGCTTCCCGCGGGTCGTGCGGATTTCTGCCGTATTTGGGCCTCTAAGGGTGTAACATCCCCGGGTTTTTTGGAGCCTGCTCGTGAGAGCGACAATGGACGGTCGTCGGCTGATTTCTCTGCTGCTGGTCCTCGCCTGCACGGCGTTTCCGGCCGTCGAGGCCCTCGGACAGAAGTCGGCCGGCCTGCCGCTCGTGCTCGAGCCTGCGTCGGCCGGCACCGACGGCCCCCTCGTGCTGCTCATCAGCGGCGACGGCAACTGGGCCCAGTTCCCGCGCGCCTTCGCAGACGCTGCCGCGGGGGACGGAGCGCCGGTCGTCGGTCTCAAGGCGCGCGACTACATGCAGCAGGGGCCGGTTACGCCCGAGCGGCTCGCGAACGATCTCGCCGCAGTCGTCCGCAAGCAGCTCGCGGCCTGGAATCGCGAGGACATCGTCGTCGTGGGCTATTCGCGGGGTGCGGACTGGATGCCGTTCGTGCTGAACCGCTGGCCCGAGGATCTGCGCAAGCGGGTGCAGGTGGCCGCATTCGTTGGTTTGAGCCGCAATGCAAGCTTCGAGTTTCACTTCGACGATCTGTTCCGCGACGTGAAGCGCCCGACGGACGTGCCCGAGCGCCCCGAGGTGCAGAAACTCGTCGGCCTGCCCATGATCTGCGTATACGGGGATGACGTCGCGAGCTCTTTCTGCACGGATCCGGTCTCCGGCATGAAATCCGTGCAGCATGCGGGCGGCCATCGCGTCAAGGACGACGAGCCGCTGATCGCTTACCTCCTCGGCCAGCTCGGCATCGGCCCCAAAGCCCCGCCGCCGAATCCCTCGGGCTCGACGACTCAGTGAGCGCCGGGAACGTCTCCCCCTCGCCGATTACCGAGCGGTTGCGGTGGCTCAGGCCGCTCGCCGCCCTGGCCGCGCTCTGCATCGCGGCCCTCATCCTGCACCGCGAGCTCACGCACTTTCATGTGCGCCACGTGCTCGCGCAGCTGCATGCCATTCCGGGTCCGCGGCTCGCTCTCGCCTTCGGCCTCGCGACGCTGAGCTATTGGACGCTGGGTTTTTACGACGTACTCGCGCTGCGTTACGTGGGCAAGAAGGTCCCATACCGGCGCACGCTGTTCACGGCGTTTATCGCCTACGCCTTCGGCAACAATCTGACGCTGGCGGGATTCACGGGCGCGGCCGTGCGCCTCCGGCTCTACGCCTCGCGCGGCCTCACGGCCGTCGACGTCGCGACCGTCTCCGGCTTCTGCGCGATCACGGCCCTACTCGGGCTCGGTGCGCTGGCCGGCGTCTCGCTGCTCGTCGAGCCGACGGAGACTGCGGCGGCGCTGCGCCTGCACGAGGCCTGGACCGTGCTCGCCGGCAGCGTGCTCGTCATTGTCGTGGTCGGTTACGCGCTCTGGGCGTCCTTCGGCCGCAGCCCTTTCGAAATCCGCGGCTGGGCGCTGCGCGAGCCCGGCGCCGCCATCGGCATCGGCCAAGTGCTGCTCGGCATCTTCGATTTCGTGCTGGCCTCGGCCGTCCTCTGGGTGCTGCTGCCGCAGCAGTCGGCGATCAACTTCCCGACGTTCGCGGGCCTTTATGCCGCTGCCATCGCGGCGGGGCTTCTGAGCTATGTGCCCGCCGGCGTCGGCGTCTTCGACGCCGTGATCCTGCTCGTTCTGCCCGACCTGCCAGTAGACAGCCTCGCGGCCTCGATCCTCGCTTACCGCGCCATCTATTACCTTGCCCCGCTCGTGATCTCGGCGCTGCTCTTCCTCGGCGAGGAAGTGCGTGTGCAGCACAAGCATTGGCGCCGGGCGCACGCGCTCGCCTCGGCCTACATCGCCCCCGTGATCCCGCAGGCCGCCGCGACGCTGACCTTCCTCGCCGGCGCCGTGCTGCTGCTCTCCGGGGCGACGCCGAGTATCGACGCGCGCATCGCGGCGCTCAGGAGGCTCCTGCCGCTAGGGATCGTCGAGGCCTCGCACATGGTCGGCAGCATGGTCGGGCTCGGCCTCGTCGTGCTTGCAGCCGCGCTGCGCCGGCGCGTCGCGACGGCCTACCACATCACGCTCGCACTGCTCATTGCAGGTATCGCCGCCTCGCTGCTCAAGGGGCTCGACGTCGAGGAGGCCGTGCTGCTCGCGATCGTGGCCGGCGTCCTCGTGCTCGGCCGCAGCGCTTTCTACCGGCCCGCATCGCTGCTCGCCGAGCGCTTCACGCCGGCGTGGGCCGCGAGCATCGTCGGCGTCATCGCCGTCAGCATCTGGGTCGGCATGCTGGCCTACAAGAACGTCGCCTACTCGAGCCATCTTTGGTGGACGTTCGCGTTCCACGCCGACGCGCCGCGCATGCTGCGAGCCTCGCTGCTCGTCAGCGTCGCGGCCGCCTTCGTGCTGCTGCTGAATCTGCTGCGCCCCGCGCGCCCCGAGCCGCAGACGCCGACGCAGGAGGACCTCGAGCGCGCGGGCTCGGCCATCGCGGCCTCGGATCAGACTTACGCGAACGCGGCGCTGACGGGCGACAAGCGGCTCTTGTTCAGCGACGACGGCGCGGCCTTCGTCATGTATCAGGTCACGGGCCGGAGCTGGGTCGCGCTCGGCGACCCGGTCGGCGCGGCCGAGGCGGGCGACGAGCTCGTCTGGCGTTTCCGGGAGCTTTCCGACCGCCACGGCGCCTGGGCCGTGTTCTATCAGGCGAGCCGGGAGCGCCTTGCGCTCTACGTCGATCTCGGCCTCGCAGCGCTCAAGCTCGGCGAGGAGGCTCGCGTGCCGCTGCCGCAGTTCGGGCTCGAAGGCAGCAACCGGGCGGACCTCCGGCAGGCCCATCGGCGCGCGCAGCGCGACGGCGCGACCTTCGATGTGGTGCCCGTCGCGTCGCTGCCGCCGCTCATGCCGAAGCTGCAGGCGATCTCGGACGCCTGGCTCGAGGACAAGTCCACGGCCGAGAAGCACTTCTCGGTCGGCGCTTTCACCGCGGATTACATCCGGCGCTTCGATATGGCGCTCGTGCGCCGCGAAGGGGAGCCTGTCGCGTTCGCGAACATTTGGCGGACCGACACCAAGCGCGAGCTCTCCGTGGATCTCATGCGGTTCGGGCCCGAAGCCCCGCGCGGCGCCATGGACTTTCTGTTCATCGAGCTCATGCTCTGGGGCCGGGACAACGGCTACGAGTGGTTTAACCTCGGCATGGCACCGCTCGCCGGGCTCGAGCAGCATCCGCTCGCGCCGGCCTGGCACCGCATCGGCAATTTCGTGTTCCGTCACGGCGAACACTTCTATAACTTCGAAGGGCTGCGGCACTATAAGGCGAAGTTCCTGCCCGTCTGGGAACCGAAGTACCTCGTCGCGCCGGCCGGCATCGCGCTGCCGCGCATCCTGCTCGACGTCTCGACTCTGATCTCGGGCGGGCTCAAGGAGCTGTTCGCGAAGTAGTCGGGCAACATCATGAGCAGCATCGAAGCACCGGAGGGAGCCGCGCGGCGCGCGCGAGAGGCCTCGGTGTATCGCCACTCGCTGCCCGTCCGCGTCACGCACTGGGTCAACGCGCTCTGCGTCGCAATCCTGTTCATGAGCGGTCTGCAGATCTTCAACGCCCATCCTTCGTTGTACTGGGGCCGGGCCTCGGATTTCGACCATCCGCTGCTGCGCATCGGCAGCCACTACGAGCAGGGCAGTCCCGTCGGCTTCACGACGATCTTCGGTCACAGGTTCGAGACCACGGGCCTGCTCGGCTGGTCCACGATCGGCGGGGAAGGCGTGCCGCGCGCCTTTCCGGCGTGGCTCACGATCCCGCGCTGGCAGGATCTCGCGACGGGCCGCGTGTGGCACTTCTTCTTCGCCTGGATCTTCGCGGCGAACGGGCTGCTCTATCTCGGCTATTCGCTCGTCGCTCGGCATTTGCAGCGCGACCTGCTGCCGCGCCGCGCAGAGCTGCGCGGGCTCGGCAGGAGCCTTCTCGATCACGCACGCCTCAGGTTCAGCCGCGATGCGCAGGCGCGCCGCTACAACGTTTTGCAGAAGCTCAGCTATCTCGCGGTAGCGCTGGTGCTGCTGCCGCTCGCGGCGCTCACGGGCCTCACGCTGTCGCCGGGCGTGGACGCCGCCGCGCCCTGGCTGCTGCACCTGTTCGCCGGGCGCCAGTCCGCGCGCACGCTGCACTTCGTCGTCGCCTGGCTGCTCGTGGGGTTCGTCGTCGTGCACGTGCTCATGGTCTTGGCGGCGGGCTGGCTCGATAACCTGCGTGCGATGATCACGGGCCGCCATGCGCTCGAGCCCGCGGCCGATGCGCCGCTCGAGCCCGCTTCCGACGCCCCGCTCGAGGCCGCTTCCGACGCGCCCCTCGAGGCTGCCGCGAGGCGCCGCTTCGTCCGGGCAGCCGGGGCCGCGGCGCTCGGCGTGTCTTTCGGCTTCGGGCTCGGCGGCTGCGCCAGGAGCTCGGCGGCGCCTTCGTTCCGCGATCTCATGGCCGGCGCCAACGGCCTGACCGAGCTCGTGCAGCGCGCGCTGTTGCGGCGCGGCGCGCTGGCCCCCGAATTCGCCCCGGCCGATGTCTCGAAATATTTCAAGCCGAATGGATCTCAGGACACCTACAACCTTCCTCCGGCCTACCTCGCGCTCGAACGCGCCGGATGGCGCGGTTGGCGGCTCGAGGTGGGCGGCCTCGTCGAGCGGCCCATGAGCTTCTCGCTTGCCGATCTCGAGGCGCTGCCGGCCCGCACGCAGATCACGCGCCACGACTGCGTCGAGGGCTGGAGCTGCATCGGCGGCTGGACGGGCCCACAGCTCGCGCGCATCCTCGACCTCGTGCGCCTCGCGCCCGAGGCCCGCTACATCGTGTTCCGCTGCGCCGACGAGCTGCCGCGCTACTTCGAGGGCAAGGACCTCTACTACGAGACGATCGACCTCGTCGATGCCTTCCACCCGCAGACGATCCTCGCGTACCGGCTGAACGGCGCGCCGCTCACGATCGCGCATGGGGCGCCGCTACGCCTGCGCGTCGAGCGTCAGCTCGGCTACAAGATGGCGAAATTCGTGCAGCGCATCGAAGCCGTCGAGAGCTTCGCCCGCATCGGCGGCGGGCGAGGCGGCTATTGGGAGGACGAGGGCTACGACTGGTATGCGGGGATCTAGCCTTCTCCGCCCGCCGACGCCGGCTGCGCGTCCGGCTGCGGGCAGCGGTCGAGGAAGTCGTTGAGTTTGTCGCCCTTGTCCATGGCGACGAAGTCCGCGAGCCGATCCGCGACGTAGCCCGCGACAGCCTGCTTCGCCGCCGCTTCGCTCGCGCCGGTCTGCGCGCGATAGCGCCGCACGGCCGCGGCCTCGTAGTCGTCCGACTGGGCCTTGATCGTGTCGCGCATCTCGGGCGGCCGGCTCGGATCGGAGAGGCGATCCTTCCAATTGGCGCGGTAGCCCGCCGCGCAGTCCGCGAAGCTCTGCCAGCCGGGCGCGCCGGCGGCCCGTGCCGCGGGCGCGCCCAGCGGCGAGACGGCGAGCGCGGCCACGGCGGCGAGGGCGGCGAGGGCGGCAGGGGCGCCAAGCACGCCGAGCGCCGCCAGGCCGCGAGGCAGGCCGAGCTCGGCGCGCGCGCCTTTCACCTACTTGGCTTCCGCGAGCGATTTCACCGGGTGCTTCTCGAAGAACGGCTGGCCGAATTCGTCCTTGAGCGCGAGCAGGTACTTGTTGTTTTCCTGGCAGATGTACTCCGCGAGCTCCTGCCCCGCATGCCACGGGATGTCCCACGCGACGGTCCAGGGTTTGCTGTAGGCGCCCGGGTCCATGATCGTGACTTGGTAGTGCAATGTGTCGAGGTTGGGCCGCGTGATGCGCTCGACCGTGTGCAGCTGATTAGTGTGGTTGTGGCCGTTGTAGTCGATCCAGGTCTTCTCGTTGTAGCCGACCGTATCGACGACGAGCGTGTCGCCCTCCCAATGCCCGACGGAGTGGCCGAAGTAGGTCGGCACGAGGTCGTCGCCGGTCGGGTGCGGGCGCCCGTCCATGAAGATCTGCCGCCACACGTGGGCGCCGCCCTCGAAGATCACGACGATGCGGTTCTTCTGCTGCAGGAACTGCGCGGGGTAGGGCGTCGCGAACGCGCGCGGGCCGCCGGGCGGCAGGCAGAACCCTTCCGGGTCGTATTCCACGTTGGTCGAGCGGTTGTAGGCGTGCAGCGCCTTGGTCCACGGCAGAAACGGGACCTCGTCGGCGCCGACGAGATGGTCCGCGAAATTCGTGATGTATGGCAGGCTCCAGACGCCGTTGCCGCCGAGGTCCACGGTGCCGTCGGGCAGCCGGGGCGCGGGCGGAGCGGGCTGCGCCGCGGGTTGGCTATGCGCGGCCGCCGCGCCGCTCGGGCCTTGTGCGAAAGCGGGCAGCGGCGCCAGCGCCGCGGCCTGGAGCAGCGAAGCTGCGGCTACGATCGATGCTATTTTCATTCTCTAACTCCCCGGAAGCGCGCCTGCCGTCGCGCCCTCGCAGCGAGCCGACAGACCGGATGGCGGCACTCCGGCCGCCGCGTCCGGCGATGATAGCTCAGAGTGCTCGCGGCGTCTGTCGTGCCTCGGGGCGACCGTGCGAGAGGCCCGCTGCGAGGCAGTGGGAGGGGCCGGGCAGGGGTGCTGCGGGAACGAAGCGGGAAGCAGGATGTGCGCCCCCGCCCGGCGGAACTCTTTGCGTCGGCAGCGTGCTCCGCTGCTGCGACACCGTGCCTCATGGAACGAAACCGGCGTCGATATGCCGCCGCGGCCGGAATAGGTTCGGTCCAAGAAGCTCTATGGAGGACAAGCAATGTCCGTGCCAATACATCTCCGGCGGCGGCTCAGCTTCGTCGCGGCCGCGCGACGCTCGGGGCGCTGGAATCGGGCCGCGGTCTGAATTGGAGGATCTCCGCCTTCGGCCGCCGGCGAAGGCGAACGAGATCCGCAATCGCAGCGGATCGGGCGAAAGGCAATGGATCGCCGGCCGTCACGCAGATTTCCTCTGCCCGGCGCTCGATCCATTCCCATTCCGATTCGCTGAATACGAAACTTTTCGAATTTGGAAGCCAATCCGTCATGCGCATGCTCCTCGCTCGATAAGGGTGACCTCTCCTTCGATATGCGACACGGTCGGGGCCGCCGTAGCGTTGCTCCGGGAGGCTACCTAAGGACTCACCCAATGACCTATTCCGCGGCGGGCGGCGGGGCCGTCGAGGTGGCTTCCCCTGCTCGCCGGGCGGATCCCGACCCGCCCGGTCCCGCGATTCTCCGTGCGCGGCGGGCATCTCTCCCGTTCGGCGCTTTCGCGCGAGGGACCGTCTCTCATGTGCGACAGGTTAGCTTTGGCAAAGAGCTATGTTGCAATGCAACCGAACGCTTCACGGTTCGTGTACTTATGAAATGCGGCCCATTCTTGCGGCCCCGCTCGCGGTGAAGCAAAGGACATCATGGCGGCGAGAGACCTGGCGCTGACGAAGGATCGACCCATGGCGATGGCCTGCTACATCGAGGGGAACATCGAGTCGATCGCTTCGGAGTGTGCGCAGCGGGCCGGCCGGCCTCCGAGTCGGCCGGGCAGCCTCGGCAAACGGGCCCAGCATCGCAGGCTCGGACGCAGTCTGCACGCGATAGCGGCTGCGATGAACGAGCGTCGGCCGAGGCGGGATCCCGGCGAGAGCGCTTCGCTTCGGAGCGGCGATTCGCCTGCTGGCGGGGCTTCGAACGAGGCTTCTCTCGCAGGCGCCGCTTCTTTGCGCAGCACGGCCGAACGGCAGGCCGAGCACTTCTATGCTCGGGGCCTCACGCTCGATGAAATGATGGCCGAGTACAGCGCATTGCGCGCCATCGTCATGCGGCGGTGGATCGACTACGCGCCGAAGCTCGACCGGGAGGCCTGGGGCGAATTGCTGTCGTTCAACGAGGCCGTCGACGAATCGTTGACGGCGGCGGTGCTCGGGTTACAGGAGCGGATCGACCGAACGCGAGACGTTTTCGCCGCCGTCGTCGCCCACGACCTGCGGGCTCCGCTCGGCGTCGTGCTCGCCTCCGCCGAGCTCGTGCTCGTAGACGGCGAATCCGCGCGCCATGCCGTGGCGGCCGGGCGTGCTCGCGATGCGGCGCTCCAGATGCGCCGCATAATCGGCGATCTGCTCGATCTTGCCCGCGTGCGCATCGGCGCAGCCCTCGTTGTTCACAGGCAGCGCATGGACTTGGGCGACATGTGTCGGCGGGTCGCCGAAGCCGTCCGGTCGACGAACCCGGGCGCGACGGTCGAAGTGCATTGCGCCGGAGACCTGACCGGCCGCTGGGACGCGGGACGTCTGGAACAGATGCTCACGAACATCGTCACGAATGCTGTGCTGTATGGCCGCCGGGAGGCACCCGTCACCGTCACGGCGAAGGACGGCGGTCGGCACGTCGCGCTCACCGTTCACAATGCGGGAAGACCCATTCCCTCGCGCGTCAGGCGGGCGATGCGCCACCCGCTCGAGATGCTGGCGCGCGGCCGCGCTCCCGAGCGGCGGCAGGGTCATGGTCTCGGCCTCGGGCTCTTTATCGCACGAAGCATCGCGCTCGCGCATGGCGGCGAGATGGAAATCGAGTCCGAGGCGTCGCGCGGAACGACGGTGACTATCCGGCTGCCGCGCGACGGCGTCGCTGGCGCCGGCGCGGCGAGAAACGATTAGTCGAAGCGGGGCGCTCGCGATTTGCCGACGCGGCGAGACGTTTCGCAGGGCGAACTACTTCTCGCGAAAGTCGAGGGCTTCTCGAAAGGCAAGCTGGTTCGCGTGGTAGTCGGCTTCGGCTTGCAGCCGCGGAATATCCGTTGGGCCGTGGCGGAGGGGGTGGGATTCGAACCCACGGAGGTCGTAAAACCTCTCTGGTTTTCAAGACCAGCGCCTTAAACCGCTCAGCCACCCCTCCTGGAGCCCGGATACCGGCGCCATCGACGCCCGTGTCGCCTGTCCCCGGGGCCAGCATTCTCCCGAGGCCCAAAGGCTGTTGCAAGGCGGGGAGGCAGCGGTGCTCGGGCGCCCCGAGCCCGGCACGACGCCCCTATTCGGCGACACCTCCGGAAGAACTTGCGTCTTCTGCTCATTCCCAAGACCATACGGCGGACCTTGTGGAGGTGACGATGGACTGTCTGAAAATAGGGCTCTCGACCGGCATGATGGCAGCCGCACTGACCGCGGCGGGATGGGCGAACGCCCAATCGGGCGCGCTGCCGGGATCGCGGCAAGCTCACGCGGCCGCTGCCGAGGAGGCGTCCTCGGCGGGCGCCCGGTCGGCCTCGGCTGCGGCCTCCACGGCGGCGGGCGCGGCGTCGAGCGCCAACGCGGACGCCGGCGCCGACAGCGGAACCGGTACCGGCGCCGACGAGAAGCCCGTCGTCGCCGACCCGGCGGAGCTCGCGTTCGAGCAGGGCCGCTGGGAGGACGCCATCGTCCATTACAGGCAGATCCTCGCGGCGAGCCCGGACGACCGCCTGAGCCTGCTGCGCATTGCGCAGGCGCAGCGCGAGCTCGGCCGCCACAAGGAGGCGCTCGAGACGCTCGAGAAGGCCCGCACGGCGAATGCTCCGGAAGCCATGGTCGACGTCGAGCGGGCCCGGAACCTGCTCGCGCTCGGCAAGCGGGACGACGCCTTGGCGGCGCTCGACGCGGCGGACCACGTGGGTTTGCGCGCTTTGACGCTGCTCGAGGAGAACAAGGACTTTGCGAAGGTGCGCGGCGACGCCCGCTTCAAGACCGTTCTCGCGGACGTCAGGGCCCGCGTGTATCCCTGTAACGAGGAACCCGAGGCCAAGCAGTTCGATTTCTGGGTCGGCCGCTGGGAAGTGCGGATGCCGGACGGTACCTTGATCGGGCACGACACGATCACGAAGCAGAACGGCGGCTGCACGATCGTCGAGAAGTGGGACGGGGCCGGCGGGTCCTCCGGAACCAGCGTGAGCTTCTACGTTCCAAGTAAGGGTCAATGGCGTGAAATCTGGACCGGCTCGACCGGCACCCTCGCCGACATTTCCGGCGGCCTGAATCAAAAGGGCCAGATGCACATGGAGGGGACCGTCGAATACGTGAACCCCCCCAACGTCGTCGCTTTCCGAGGTACGTGGACCCAGACCGACGATGGGCGCGTGCGTCAGAAGATGGAGGAGTTCGACCTCGGCGCGCAGGCTTGGACCCTCTGGTTCGACGGTATTTTCACGCGCATGGATGGCAAGCAGCCCTCGCCGTAGCGCGAGGCTCAAGCGCGCCTCGGCCATTCCGGCCAAGGCTCCGAGGCCGCTGGCGGCCTCCTCCCAGCTGGTGAGTTAAAATCGCATGATGTACGGACGACACTACAAGCTGAGCGTTCCGAGCAACCCGATCGTGCAGGTGCTGGCATTGCTCGTCTTCGGCGCGGTCCTCGTCGGCGCGGTGTTCGTGGGCGCGCTGATCCTCTCGGCGCTGCTCGGCGTCGCAGCCGTCGCAGGCGCCGTGATCGCGGTCCGCCTATGGTGGTTCCGGCGGCAGCTGCGCAAAACCGCCGCGGAACGCGACCGGGTTCGCGGTTCGGGGGGCCGGCCCGCGGGTAGGCTCATCGAAGCCGAATACACGGTCGTCGAGCGCGAGAGGCGGAGGCGCTAAGGATTCGATGGCGGGCGGAGCACAGAGCGCGACGGGTCGGCGGCAGAACTGACCATGGCCCGGCAGCCGACATCCCGGAACTCTTCGGGGCGCGCCCGCAGACGCCGCCGCTCCCGGGCCGTCCCGATTCTCGTCTTCGTCTTTGTCGCGATCGGCCTCGCATGGTTCCTGGAGCAGCGCTCGACCACGACCATCATCTTCGTGCGCCACGCCGACGTTGACCAGCCGGTCACGAAGGACGCCGATCCGCCGCTGAACGCTACCGGCCGCCGGCGCGCGGAGCTGTTGGCCGATTTCCTCGAGAAGATCGACGTCGTCGGCGGTGTGGACGCGATCTACGCTAACACGAGCCGGCGCACGCAGGAGACCGCAGCGCCGCTGGCGCGCCGGCTCGGCATCAAGGTGCAGATCAAGGACCCCTACAACGTCGAAGGGTTCATGAACGACGTCCTCAAGGACCACAAGGGCGACATCGTCCTGATCGTCACCGACGCGGACGCGATCGCGCCGCTCGTCGAGGATCTGCACGGCAGCAAGAACATCCCCAAAATCGGGCTGGACGAATACGACAACGTCTATATCGTCAGCAGCCCCTGGTTCGGCAAGGTCAAGACGCTGCGCGTGCGTTACGGCCTCATGGCTTCCGGGCTTGCGCCCGCGTCGCCGGGGTTGACGCCTTCGCAGCTCACGAACGCGCCGGCGGTCACCACGGGAAACTAACGCCGTGTTCGGAGCGGAGGTGCGGATCAAGACCCGCGGCCGAGGCACTTACGAGGTGACGGAGAAGGTCGGCGAGATCGTGGCCGAGGCCAAGATCGAAACGGGTCTTTGCCATGTGTTCAATACGCACACGAGCGCCTCGCTCATGCTCTGCGAGAACGCCGATCCCGACGTGCGGCGGGATCTCGAAACGTTCATGGCGGAGCTCGCGCCGGACGGCGACCCGCGCTTCGTGCACCAGGCCGAGGGGCCGGACGATATGCCTGCCCACGTGCGCACCGTGCTTACGCATTCGGCGCTCAGCATTCCGATCCGGCGCGGTCGGCTCGCGCTCGGCACGTGGCAGGGCATCTACTTGTGGGAGCACCGCCATCGCGGGCACGAGCGGCGGTTGCTGATCACGATCGTCGGCTGACCCTGGGGTGTCCGGCGCTTCCGGACTCCATGGCGGGGGAGCACAACGGCCGAAAAAGCGGGTACAATACGCAACGCTCTGACGAGCCGATCGCATTCTGTCGATCCCGCAGGGCATCTCGCGTGGGGCCGTAGCTCAGTTGGGAGAGCGCCGCGTTCGCAATGCGGAGGTCAGGGGTTCGACCCCCCTCGGCTCCACCAAATCTTCCTCTTCTAATCAGTCTCTTGCAGGCACGCTCGAGCTGAGACTCTGCAGCAGCATCGGCACGCTCATGAGCCGGATGAGGATCGTGCGATTCGAAGCACGCGCCGCGGCGCGACGGAGTCGAGATTGAGTCAGTGCTGGGCTGCGTGCTGACCGAAAGCGTGAGCCAGGCGCAGCTCGCGAAGCAACGAGCGCTTCTTCGTCTCGTGCCCTTGCATGCGGCGCAGAATGTCGTCGAGCGCCTTGACGGCGCTCAGGACATAGGGACCCTTGTTGAGCATTACGCATTCGGCGCGATGACTCATCGCGGCGTCCGTGATTTCGGCCCGGGACGGCAGGCCGCGCTTCGCGAGCGTCTCGAGCACCTGCGTCGCCCAGATCACCGGCAGGTGTGCGGCCTCGCAGATCCAGAGAATCTCCTCTTGCACCTCCGCCAGACGCTCGAATCCGCATTCGACGGCGAGGTCGCCGCGCGCGATCATCACCCCGCAGCTCGGCCAGCGCATCGCGGCCAAAAGCATCTCGGGCAGATTCTGGAAGCCCCGCCGCGTCTCGATCTTGAGGACGATCGCAGGCGGTCGGCCGCCGAGCCGCATCAGATGCTCCTGCAGATGCTCGACGTCGCGGGCGGTGTTGGCGAAGGAAAGCTCGATGATGTCGGCGTGCTGGGCGGCGAAGCGCAGATCCTCTATGTCCTTGGGGGTCAGGGCGTCGAGGCGCAGTGCGCTCTCGGGCAGGTTGATGCCCTTGTCCCCGCCGAGCTTCGCGCCTGCGACGGGCGCTTGCGTGATGCGCACAACGACGCGATCGGGCTCCACGGAATCGATGACGCCGCCGAGTTTGCCCTCGTCGAACCAGATCGCCTCGCCCGTGCGCACGCAGTCCAGCACCTGCGGAATCGTGCAACCGATGCTCGCCGGCCTCAGCACTGTGCCGCGGGCATCGCGGCTCGCCGGTCGGCCGGGCCGGAGATTGCGCGTCAGTACGAGCCGGTCTCCGGCGTGTAGGACGAGTACGCCCGAAATCGGTGCGAGCGGACCGACGACGGCCTCGATCGGCTCGTCGGCCGCATCCGCCGCAGCCGGCCCCGCGCCCTCGCACCGCAAGACCGTGCCCGGCACGACATAGGCGCTCTTCGAGGCCTCGGCCCAGCAGCCATCCTCGCCTGAGTCGACAACGACGAACGCCCGGGCGGCGCCGCGCGCGTCCGTGAAGTGCAGCCGGTCACCGGGACCGAGGCGCCCGAGCCAATCGGCGGGCAGCGAGAGGCAAGCGTCGGCCGGCGTCGGTGGCGGGCGAGCGGGGGACGCGGCGCAGAGCCACACGCGCGCCGGTTCCGTCACGCGCCCGAACTCATCCCGCGCGGGGCGGATGTGGACGACGGCGGGCCCCGGCGATACCGGACCCGTCCGCAGCTTCGGCCCGGCGAGGTCCATGACGATCTTGCACCGGCGGCCGAGCGCTTCCTCGGCGCGCCTCAGGTTCTCGATCATCCGCGACCAGACCGCGACGTTGTCGTGCGCGCAGTTGATGCGCATGCAGTTCATGCCCTGTGCGAGCAGGTCGTGCAGGAGCAGGTAGTCGTGCGCGGCCGCGGTCGGCATCGTGACCATGATTCTCACGTCGCGGCCCGCGGGCGCCGGCCCCAACAGTCGCTCGGTGTGTTCGGCCAGCAGTCGCTGGCCCGTCGAAAAGTCGACGCTCGAGGTAGCGGGGGCCGGAGGCGTCCAAGAAGGCTCGGCCAGGCGGTGCAGCACCGCGAGCACCGCGTCCACACTCGCGAGGACGCAGGCTTCGGCGCGGCCTAGCGAGGACAGGCCGAATTCGGCCAGCCGAAGCTGCAGCGGGCGCAGGTCGCGCCGGCGCAGCGTGAGGTAGTCGAGCAGATTGCGGGCGCTCGCGCGGTAAGCGGGATCGACCGTCTCGAGTACGGCCCCGGAGGCCGTCGAATCCGCCACCATCTGCTCTCGGATTGCCGAGAGCTCGCGTAGGAGCCTATCGATTTGCTCGCTGTCGCCCAGGGTAGCGGTCATTCTCTCGGTCCGGGATCCGGGATCGAAGGGCATTGCATACCCATCCGGGAGCGTCGCCTATACGTGACTGTTCGTATCGCCTGCGCACTGGGCCTGCCTCAGCGATTGGCGGTGGTCTCGGGCCCGATGAATGGGCGGACGGCTTGCTCAACGAGATGAATCCTGCCGGCCGCCGCCGGTTCGAGGGGAACGTGCGCCGAGGTTGGCCGACACTTGAAGAATCGGGCGGCGACGATTGCCGCGCCATTGCTGCTCGAGCAAGCCCTCCCGGGTTCATGAACGCGATCTGGGCCGCGCCGGCGTCGGCCGTTTTCGTTGCGGCGAGCTCGCTGAACGGCCCCTTCCAGATCAGCAAGTACCTGCCCTACGCCGAATCCACGGGCGATCCTACGCATTCATCAGGTTGTCATGGTTCCGCCGTAGCTTCCCGCGTCGCGTATCGGCGCACCGCCCGTACGCCCCAAGGAGCACCACATACATGAAGACGCACAAGAGTGTTCTCGCGATTGCGATCGCCATGGCCATTGCCGGTACGGCCTCAGCCGACGACCATCATCATCGCCATCACATGGAACAACGTATTCCGCCGCTGGATCACGTGTTCCTAATCGTCATGGAGAACCACCACTACGACCAGATCATCGGCAATTCTTCTGCCCCGTTCATCAACAGCTACGCCCAGACGGCCAATCTCGCCGCCAACTACTTTGCCGTCGGACATCCGAGCCTGACCAACTACCTGGAAATCGTCGGCGGCTCGAATTTCGGAGTCGTCAACGACAACTCGCCGGATTGGCATGACGATACCTGTGTGCCGAATATCGTTCTCAAGACGCCTGCGCTCGAAGGGGCGCCGAACATCTGCCCGATCGCGGGCCAGGGGCTCGACGCCGAAACACCGGCTATCGACACGACGAACGAGGGCACGCCGAGTGAGCCGGTCTACAACGACCCGCTGCCGGCTGCGCCGACGGTCGGAATGACAATTGCCGATCAGCTCGAGCTTGCCGGCATGACTTGGAAGAGCTATCAGGAGAATCTCCCGCCATACGGCGCGGACAACGTGGACTACAGCGACGGTCTGCTCTCCGAGGTGGGCGCCCAGTTCTCGCCGCTGCCGAAGCTGTATGCCGTCAAGCACAATCCCTTTGCCTACTTCGCAAGCACCGAGGAACACGGCCTCAAGAATATGGTCGGCTTCGACCAGCTCTATCGCGACCTTAAGGCCGGGCATGTGCCGAATCTTTCATTCATCGCGCCGAATCAGTGCCACGATCAACACGGCCGCGGCAGCGCCGAGGTGGGGACAGGCTGTCAGTACGATCCGGATCCGAACAACGACGTATTGAACCCGGCCCTGATTGCACAGGGTGACGCGGCGCTGAAGGATCTCGTGACGGCGATCAAAGGGTCGCGCGTATGGCGCGAGGGCGAGAACGCGATCGTCGTGGTTTGGGACGAGAACGACTACAGCAGCAAACCGAATCAGGTCGTCACGATCGTGGACACCAACAATGGAGTCAAGGGCGTGAAGAGCGAGGTTAAATACAACCACTTTGCGCTTTTGAAGTCCCTCGAATCCGGGTTCGGTCTGCCGTATCTCAATCACGCCGCCGATGACGACGTGGCGCTGATGTCGGACTTGTTCAGCCGCTGATTTTCCTATGCAAACGACTCGCCGAAAGCTGCTGTTGGGCGGCAGCGCTATACTCGCCGGCTCGACTGCAGCCAAGCTCCTTCGATTTTCTACAGCCGTTGCGGATCCGCTCCGGCCCGGGCGCCCGCCCGGCGCAGCCGCGCCCCTGGCCTCCGCTCCGAAGGTCTCGTCCAGCCTGCCGCCTGCGCTGCTCAATCCGCGCAATCTGCCGCGCTTTGTCGACGTTCTGCCGATTCCGGGAGTCTGCGGGCCCGCCGGTCGCCGGGCCGACCCCCGAGGCGTATGGGGGTGGGTACCCTACTATCGGCTGTCCATGCGCGAAATCGAGCAGCGGCTCCACCGTGACCTGCCCCCGACGCGGCTCTGGAGCTATGACGGCAGCGTTCCCGGCCCGACGATCGAGACGCGAAGCGGCGAGCCTCTGCTCGTGGAATGGATCAACGAGTTGCCGGACGCGCACTTCCTACCGATCGATCACACGTTGTGCGGCGCGGAGCCGGCGCTACCCGACGTGCGCACCGTGACGCACGTCCACGGCGCGAAGGCGCCGCCAGAGAGTGATGGCTATCCGGAGCAGTGGTTTACTCGCGGTCGTTCGGCCCTCTACCGCTATCCCAACGGTCAGGAAGCTACCTTGCTTTGGTACCACGACCACGCCATGGGCATCGAACGGTTGAACCAGTACGCGGGCCTGTTCGGGCTGTTCGTGGTTCGCGATCAGCAAGAGGACGCGCTCGGATTTCCCTGCGGCCCCTACGAGATCCCCCTGGTGATCTTCGACCGCCAATTGGACGAGGCCGGACAGCTGTATTACCCCAGGTCGTCGGACCCATACGCGCCGTGGGTTCCCGAAGTCTACGGCAACGCGATTCTCGTCAATGGCAAGTTGTGTCCGTTCGCGAGCGTCGAGCCGCGTAGGTACCGCCTGCGCTTGCTCAACGCATCGAACGCGCGCTTTCTGAACCTGGCATTCTCGGATCGCCGCCCGTTTCATGTCGTCGGCGGCGATCAGGGTCTGCTGCCTGCTCCCGTCGAGGCGACATTCCTATCGCTGGCGCCCGCCGAGCGCGCCGACATTCTCGTCGATTTCTCGAGCCTCGCGGGCAGCGAGGTCCGGCTCGAGAGCCGTACGTTCGAGCTGATGCAGTTTCGCGTGCGCCCCGGAAGGACGGTGCAAAGCGGACGCTTGCCGGCCGCTTTGCGCAAGGTCGAAAGGATTCCGGAGAAGAGCGCCGTGCGGACACGCACGCTCTCCCTCGATCAGAATCGGGACCCGGGCAGGAACCGCATGCGGATGCTGCTTAATGGGCGGTTCTGGCGGGAGCCTACGACCGAGAAGCCGGTCCTCGACAGCGTCGAGATCTGGAGCCTCCTCAATATGACCGAAGATATCCATCCGATCCATCTGCATCTGGTGCGCTTTCAGATTCTCGATCGGAGGTACTTCGATGTCGGTGAGTATTCGCGCTCCGGGACGGTGCGCTGCTTCGGGCCGGTTCTCGCCCCGGCCGCGCACGAAGCAGGATGGAAGGACACCGTGCAGGCTCACCCAGGTATGGCCACTCGCATCATCGTCTGCTTCGAGGGTTTCGCCGGGCGCTACGTTTGGCACTGCCATATTGCAGAGCACGCCGCGAACCAGATGATGCGTCCGTTCGAGGTCGTCGCCTCCTGAATCGACTTTTCGGGCAGCTTCACGTACGCGAAATAATCGAAGTCTAAGCTACCGCGAGGAATCACTCTTGCGGTCGATAACAACAAACCTTCGCTTCGGCACCTCTTGGAGAAACAGGTCATGCATAGGTCCCAAATCGCTACTTACGTGTCCGGCGCGCTCTTGACGATCGGCGCTTCGGGTTCGTCCCTGGCCGGCCAGCCGTCGTCAGCGCCTGCCTGGCGTGACCGTGCCCCGGTCCTCGCGGCCGTCGGTGATATTTCCTGCCAGCCCGGGGATCCCGTAGAGGGGGAAAAGCAGAAGGACGTGTGCGATAAAAGCGGCAATGGCTACACGACGCGCTGGCAGGCACAAACGGCGACGGCCAAGCAGATCGAGGCGATGAAACCCGATCTCGTTGCCATACTCGGCGACGAGCAGTATGAAGTCGGCCGCTACGCAGACTTCATGGCCTCCTTCGATCATACTTATGGCGCCTTCAAGTGGCTGCATCGCCCGGCGCCCGGCAACCATGAGTTCTACTCCGAGCACGGCGAAAGCGGCGTCCGCGGTTACGGGTACTTCGACTACTACAATGGCTACCAAGTCGATCCGAACACCGGCAATCCCGTCATCGCGTCGGTCACTGCCGGCGACGGCGGGGCGCCCGTCGACCAGCCCGTACCCCTTCAGCACGGACAAGCCGGCACCGTCGGCCAGAACGGCAACGGCTGGTACTCGTACGACCTCGGCAGCTGGCACATCATTTCGCTGAATGCCGAATGCGCCGTGCAGCCGGGAGGCTGCGATCCGAATACCGGCTGGCTCTCTGAAGAGACGAAGTGGCTCGCAGAGGACCTTGCGCGCACTCATGCCCGATGCACGTTGGCCTACTGGCATCAGCCGACA
This sequence comes from uncultured Gammaproteobacteria bacterium, assembly GCA_963702105.1. GTDB lineage: Bacteria > Pseudomonadota > Gammaproteobacteria > Steroidobacterales > Rariloculaceae > ZC4RG20. The sequence goes on along the minus strand of OY969712.1, from coordinate 3,525,515 downwards.
TTTTCGGCAGGAGATGCCGCGGTGCCGGGGAGTGTGTTTACGTCGCCGGAGGGCACGGCGGCGGACGCATGGTGGCAGCTCCTTTATAAGTACGGTGCGGACGTGGTCCTCAACGGTCACGATCATCTTTATGCGCGTTACGCGCCAATGGATCCGAGCGGCAAGGCCGACCCGAAGGGCGGCATTCGCGAATTCATCGTCGGCACGGGCGGCGAATCGCTCGATCAGCCCGTCCAGAATGCCGTGAGCCAGAACATCCAAGCGGCCACCGGCGACTACTACGGCGTGATGAAGCTGACGCTCGCCAACGGCCGGTATGAATGGGACTATGAATCGGCGATGAAGAGTCCGGATGCCCCCGCCACCGAACCGGCAATCTACAGCGATGTCGGTAGGGCCGACTGCCACGGCCGCACATGGATGTTCGACGGCGAGCACGGCGACGACGAGGGGCGTTGAGCACACGTCGGGACTCTGCGCGAACGTTCCACGAAAGTCGGGGCGGGCGGCTGCCCGCCCCGCAATGGTCGTATCGGCTCCAGCAAGATCTCAGCGCCCTCGGCCTCGACCGCTTGCCTCGGAACAGCGCTTCTTCAGGCCGTCGGAAGATGGGCAACAAAGTCATCGAGTGCCTTCTCGCTGACCGCATGCCGAGACGTTGGCCCAACCTGCTCACGCCGCGCGTCGAACGCTTCCTTCTGTTGCGGACACTTTTGGCTATGACGGGTATAGCCAATGGTTATGGACAAAGGCCGGTTTGGCCCGCTACTCTCAGTGCTCCATTGGCTCATTTCTCGATGTTCTTCCGCTCTCGAGGCGGATGCGGCAGACCGCGTCAACTATGACGACATCCAGTGAGCCCTCCAGGCCGAGAACAGAAGTCCCGCTGGTAGTCATTAAACGGCTGCGGTAGCGGTACGTAAGAGGGGCACGAGCGGCTGGGTCGATGAGGGCGTCGCTCTATAGGTCGCACTTTAGACTATTGAGCGGTCGCCCAGCTGGCACCTATCGTTTTTGTGGACGAGGAGTCGCGAGTGATGAGCACGAAATCCTGGGCGTTGCTTTTCGTGGTCGCGGGGCCTTTGGGTTTCGGGGCGGCTCATCCGGCCGCGGCCCACCATTCGTTCGCGATGTTCGACCACGAGCGGTCGGTGCTGGTCGAAGGCACGGTCACCAAGTTGCAATGGACTAACCCTCACGTATATCTCGACGTTGACGCAACGGATAAGGACGGCGTCGTCAAGCATTACGTTATCGAATGCATGTCGGTGAACATGCTGGTCCGCGCCGGTTGGCACTCTACGACCATCAAGCCTGGCGAAAAAGTGAAGGTACTGATCGCGCCTTTGCTCAACGGTCAACCCGGCGGCCTCATCCTGCAGGTGACGCTTGCCGACGGGCGGACGCTCGACGCTCCGGTGCCGGCCGCGAACACGTTCAAGCGCACGGCCTCCGAGCAGGATGGGAGTGTGAGATGACGGATTTTACGAGTCCGAAATCCGGCCTCGCGATCAAGAGCATTGCCGCGGCCAGCATTGCGGCGGTTATTGCGTTCGGCATCGTTCCTGCGGCGGCTGACGATGGCAAGATGTCGATGGGCGTGATCGGCAAGGGCGCGATCGATATCACGGGCGAATGGCAGCGTTACCCGGTCTACACGCTCGGCTTCACCGATCCCAACGACGACCCGAACAAGAAGCTGCGTTCCCAGCCGCATGTGCCGCCGCCGATGGCCGAGCCGCCGCTGAAATCCGAATACGTGAGAGCCTATAAGGAGATGCAGAAGAAGGAGGCCGAAGCACGGGCTGCCGGCAAGCCGATCAACAGCCAGGTCGTCAATTGCTTGCCCGAAGGCATGCCGACAATGATGGGCGCGACCTTTCCGATGGAGATCCTCCAGACGCGGGGCATGATCACCGTCATCGAGGAGGCCTATACGCAGGTCCGGCACATCTATCTGGATCAGAAGCTTCCACCCGAGGACGAGATCGACCCGACGTTCTACGGTACGTCCGTCGGTCATTGGGAGAACGGCGTGCTCAATGTCACCACGGTCGGGATTAAGGAGAACGTCAAGCTGCGCGATGTCCCGCATTCGCCCGACATGCGCATCGACGAACAGATCAGGGAAGTCGCTCCGGGCATCGTCTGGGACACGATCACGGTCACCGATCCCAAATATCTCGAGAAGCCCTGGACCTACACCGACTCCTGGACCCGGATGAAGAACTACAAGCTCCAGGAATACATCTGCGAGGACAACCGCGAGTACATCGACCAGAACGGCGTCCAGCAGCAGAAGATCACGGAGTAGCGGCTGGCAGCCTTATCTCGCTGGCACCGCCCTTATGCGCCGGCGGAATCGGCGCTAGCGGCGGCCTCTGCGGGCAATCGAAGATGCTCCCAACAGCCTTGGGCTGAGCTTCACTTGTAAGAACAATACGCTCGAGACGGTGGGATCGAAGAGATGGACGTGCGTCACATTTTCTATGATCGACATCGGCAGATACGTCATGTTGACCGAAAAGTAGCGTGAGCCGATGGCGAGCGCCGGCAGCAGTCCCGGGAAAGGGCGGTCTTTGCGAATGTTCGCCCGCGTCATGAAGAAGCCCACGGCGCCGAGATCGATGTGCAGGCGCGAGCGGCCCCACTCGAGGCGACGCAGGATTCCGCCTCCAGCCATGTAGGACATTTCGTTATTACTGTCCACGAAGCCGTTCGCCAGCGCGACCTTCACCCAATGCGCCTGGCTGTCAAATTCGCGCTCGACGCCAAGTCCCCAATTGGCTTCGTTCCAGCTTCTCGAAGCGTTGAGATGGATCGCCTTCCCGTTGACGATGACGGCCCATCTCTGAGCCGAGGCAGAGTGGCACAGGGCGAGCCACAAAGTCAGTCCCAAAAGCGCGAGGAACAGTGATCGATGGGGCATGACCGTTGAGCGAAGCAAACAAACCGTAGGCGTGACAACGAGGACGGCGTCGATTCCGATTCCGTCGGCTTGCCCGGGACATTAGACGAGCGACGCGTGCGGGACTGTTGAGCCTGTCACGGTTTTGGCTGGCCACTTTGTTCCCCAGCGTCTGATCTTCGAGGGCGGTTCTGGGGCCGACTCCAGCCGTTGGGCGAGGCGGTAAGACGGCCAGGGGTTGGAGAACGAAGTCGCCTCAGGCGCCGGAAAGAGCGAAGCCGTAATGCCGCGCGACGGGATCGCACGTCTCGAGAACATTGGCCGCGAGCGCGCACTCTTCGACGGCGAAGCCGAGCGCGTCGAGCTGGGCGGCGGCATCGGCGAAGCCGTACATGAAGGGCTCTCCGATGACTCGCCCGTTACCCCGGCGGCCTCGATCGCGGCGTCCAGGTCGTCCTCTCCCACGCGCCGTCGACAACCTCGCGCGGCAGCCGAACGGATTCCAGGGCGGCTTGCCGTTCTTCGCTCACGGCTCGCTCGCGGCCTCCGAGGACGACTACGACGACCTTGAATGGCGCAATCTATTCAATCGGTGAAGGTCTGCGCCTCGCAGCGGTTCCCTTGTCTTTGATAAGGCGGGTCGCAGTCCCAGTTGTTGCCCGAGTAGTCGAGGTGAGCGTTCTTCGGCACGGTCACGCGGACACATGCGTTGCCGGCTGCGCGATAGCCACGATTGCAGCTCCACCCGGATTCATCGGAGACATCCGCAAGATATCCGTCCGGCGGGATCTCGATTGCCACACACGCTCCGTCTACAGCTCGAAAACCCCGATTGCACTCCCAGCCCGAACCATAGGAAACATCCGTCAAATATGCGTGCAGAGGCAGTTGAACGGCGCTGCACGTCTCACCGCTCTTTCGATACCCGCGCTCGCATTTCCATTGGTCTCCAGAATCAGCGAGATAGGCGTGCAGCGGCACTTGGACCTTGAGACAAGCGTCATCGGCCGTCGTGTAGCCGCGATCGCATGTCCACCGATCGCCTAGCGAGTCGAGATGCGCGTTGAGCGGTACTTTTACGGCGACACAGTGTCCATCGACTGCGCGGTAACCTCGAGCGCAGTCCCAGCCCCTCGTGTGATACGTATCGGTCAAATAGGCATGGGCTGGCACCTGGATGGCCACGCAAGCACCATCGGCCTCGCGATAGCCCGGACCGCAGTCCCATCCGGTGCCGTAGCTCCTTGCATGCGCATGCTCGGGGAGCGCCGTGACGCTTTGGGCGCTAGCGGAGTGGGGAGTCCCTGCCAGAAGAGGAAGAAAACTCAGAAGCGATACGGAGCTTCTTCTCAAGTATCGTCCTAGGCGCATCACATTGCTCGTTCATCACCTTAACGTGAACGAGCATATGCCTCTTTTCGTACGGCGTCGGTGCGTCGACGTACATAGCCACTCCTCAGCTGCAGACGCCGACTCCGCTTGCGCTCGCGGCCAATCGGGCGGGGACTGCACCGGGCGGCGGCCGCTCGGTAGCTGCCCTCCCGTCGACGTTTCAGCGCCCGACTGCTGAAATACGACGTTTCGGCCGGCGTGAATCGGCCGATGGAAGGACCCTTATGCGTCAGGACTGTCCGACTGCTCGAAACGGATCGCCAAGAGGGATGTCTGATAGCAGTCTATCGACCTCCATCTTTACTACCGCATAGCACTCGCATACTTCCTGCTCCAAACGGGATCGATCGAGCACGGTTATGCGGCCGCGGTTGTAGCGAATGATGCCGGCGCGCCGCAGATTCCCAGCGGCTTCCGTGACACCTTCGCGCCGAACACCCAGCATGTTTGCAATCAATTCCTGGGTCATTGTCAATTCATTTGTAGACAGGCGGTCGAGGCTCAGAAGCAGCCACCGGCACAATTGCTGTTCCACTGAGTGGTGCCGATTGCACACGGCAGTCTGTCCCATTTGGGTGATCAACGCCTGAGTGTAGCGCAGCAAAAGGCGCATGACCGGCCCGCCGCGACCGAATTCCTGCTTCATAATCTGCGATCGCAGCCTATACCCGTGCCCGGCGCTCTGCACGACAGCCCGACTGGGCGTGGTTTCGCCGCCCATGAACAGCGCAATACCGAGGATACCCTCATTGCCCACCACCGCGATTTCGGCCGATGCGCCGTTCTCCATGACGTAGAGCAGCGAGACAATGGACGTTGTGGGGAAGTAGACGTGCTGCAGATGGCCGCCGGATTCGTACAGCGCCTCGCCGAGCGGCATGGCGATGAGTTCCAGATGAGGCGACAGGCGTTCGAACTCGGCCTTCGGCAGGGCGGCGAGAAGGTGGTTCTGTCTTGGACTGTGGTGGGGTCTGGGTGTGGACGTCAAAGGGTGCCCCCTGCCATTACGGGCGGAGCATAGCGGTGTGTCCCGCATAATAGCACGGCTATGAGGGTAATGTGTCGGACTGAACCCGGCGTGTCCTTCCAAACCTAGGCGAGGCGGGATATATCAATCAATGCCGAGCGAAGACCGATTGATTGTGGACGGCCGGTTTCTATGTGCACTAGCGTACAGATCAACCTCGCGCGAGCGCAGACAATCGCGCGAACGCTTGTCGACAACGAGTTGAGTGGTCGGCCAATCCGGAATGTGCACGGAGCAAAGACAGTCGTCCCGACACTGATGCAATGGACCTTACGCTTTTCCCGTCCGAAGAAGGACGGTGCGATGAGTGCGGGGGGCGGCTGTGGTAGCCATTCCGAAGGCCGCTGAACGCGGAACGACGCAATTCGATGAGCGCGGTTGGGCGCGGAAGCTGCGGCGGTACTGCAAAGCGGATGCGATGTGCGCCGGATACGAGCTCGCGATCACGCTGATACCTTTTGCGCTCGCGTGGTGCTTGATGCTCTTCGCGTTGAATCGCGGCCAAGATTGGCTTTACGCACTGCTCCTCCTGCCGACGGCCGCGCTTCTGGTGCGTGTGTTTATGATCCAGCACGATTGCGGGCACGGAGCCTTTTTCCCAAACAGACGGAGCAACGACTATACGGGCCGCCTTTGCGCCGTTTTGACGCTCACGCCTTACTATCATTGGCGTCGTGGCCACGCGGTTCATCACGCGACATCGTGTGATCTCGATCGCCGCGGCATCGGCGACGTGACGACCCTTACCGTAGCGGAGTACCTGGCACGCTCGAGCTGGGGGCGCCTCTGCTACCGACTTTACAGGCATCCTGCCGTCATGTTCGGCCTTGGACCCATATATCTCTTCGTGCTGTGTAACCGTGTGCCGCTCGGCTTCATGCGCGCGGGATGGAAGCCGTGGTTCAGTACGATGGCGACGAACCTCGTTATTGCTGGCGTCATTGGTGCGATGATCTTCATTGTTGGTCTCGGTCCGTTCCTTATAATCCATGTGCCGCTTGTGCTGCTGGGAGGAGCGGCCGGTGTTTGGCTCTTCTATGTACAACATCAATTCGAGCGCACACATTGGACCAGGACAGAGGGCTGGAACGTAGGTGCTGCAGCCCTCCGCGGGAGTTCTTACGTTGAGCTTCCGCGGATCTTACGCTGGTTTTCGGCGAACATCGGGGTGCACCACGTACATCACCTTGCGAGCCGCATCCCCTACTATCGCCTGTACAAGGTGCTGGAGGATTATCCTGAGTTGCGAGACGTTCGGGCGCGTTACGCTGCCACAGAGCGTCGACGGCCTTCGGTTGGTGCTTTGGGACGAGGAGAGCCAGCGGCTCATCTCGTTCAAGGAACTCGGCGGCCGAGGTTGTGGCCGGCCCCGAAGCTGAAGCTGAAGCTGAAGGTGAGGATGATGATGACGATGACGATGACGATGTAGACGTAGACGAAGATCTGAAGCCGCTGCTGCAAGTCGTGAACACTCCCTAAGATCCGTGCGATAGGTAGCGGGAAACACCCGGCGGCGTCATGGGCCTATTCTCCCTGATCAGCGTCCTCATTTCGCTCGCGGCTGTCTCGAGCTACATCAATTACCGCTATATCAGGCTGCCGACGACCGTCGGCGTCATGCTGGTAGGCTTGATTGCGTCGATTGTGTTAGTGCTGATCGGTGCCTACGCCGGCGGGGTCCGCGAGCATGCGGCGGCATTGGTATCGCGGATCGACTTCAACCAAGTCGTGCTCCACGGCATGCTCGCCTTCTTGCTGTTCGCGGGAGCCATACATGTGAATCTCGCGGAGCTTGGCCGGGAGTGGCTGCCGGTCTCGTTGCTCGCCACGTTCGGGACGCTTGCCTCTACCTTCATCGTCGGTAGTGTTACGTGGCTGGTCCTCGGTAGGCTCGGCCTTGGCATTCCCTTCCTGCACGCACTGTCTTTCGGTGCGTTGATCTCGCCGACCGACCCGATCGCGGTGCTTGGAATCATGAAGTCCGTCGGTGCTCCGCGGCAGCTCGAGGTGCAGGTGGCCGGCGAATCCTTGTTCAATGACGGGCTGGGTGTCGTCGTCTTTCTGGTTCTCTTGCAGATATCCGGAGCGGCGGGAACGGTCGACATTGGCGCCGCGGCAGGGCACCCAGTGGGGGTCGGCGAGGTAGGGGTGCTGCTGCTCGAGGAGGTGGGTGGAGCCGTCGCGCTGGCTTTGGGGGCGGGCTTCATCACATACCGAATGCTCAAGCGCGTCGACAACTATCAGGTGGAAGTGCTGCTTACGCTCGCTCTCGCCATGGGCCTTTACGCGTCGGCAGACGCCTTGCATCTGTCCGCGCCGATCGCCGTCGTCGTCGCGGGTCTGTTCGTGGGTAACCAGGGGCGAGCGTTCGCCATGACGGAGAAGACGCGCGAGCATGTCGACACTTTCTGGGAGCTCGTTGACGAGATCCTCAACGTCGTGCTCTTTCTCCTGATGGGCTTGGAGCTTCTCGTGCTTCCGATCGAACGCGTGTGGCTGGTTGCCGGACTCCTCGCGATACCGATCGTGCTGGCCGCGCGCTGGCTGAGTGTCGCGGGGATCATCGGGTCCCTGGGTTGGATAAATCTGCAATCGCGAGGGGCCATTCCGATCCTTACGTGGGGCGGGCTGCGCGGAGCCATCTCGGTGGCCTTGGCGCTGTCGCTCCCGCTCAACGGTTCGCGCAGTCTCGTGTTGACCCTGACGTACTTTGTCGTTGTATTTTCGATCCTCGTTCAAGGCTTGACGCTGGGCAGAGTAATTCGAATGACCAGCGGCTCAGTGCCGCCGGTCGAGCGATCGCCTCCGGAACCTTGAGTGCGCCGCGTCGCGCAGAGACCAAGACCGGCACAGCTGCATCGCCGCGCCGGTCCGCAAGAATATGACTGCTGGCGGCTACTTGTTGATTAGCACGGCGACTCGGTCTTCGGTTTCGAGCTGACTATCGCCGAAGGGACCCGCCTCAATCTTGTATTCGGGCACGCCGGCAGCGACTAACGCATCACGGACGCTACCGACACGGCGCTCACTGCCGCCATCCAATCCAACCCGATAGCTCGGATTCTGAGCGAGGTAGCCGGCAATCTCCCGCGCTGTGTTTCTGTCAGAACGCAAAATAGCGTCGCTATTTGCGCTAAACGTGTAGTCCCTATACGGGCTCCAGGCGCCACTTCCGGCCGCCGCGCCTCGCAAACCCGTGGACCCGGTCAGGCCCTGCGGACCAGCGACGCCTGCCGGGCCCGCCGCACCCTCGATGCCGGCCACGTCAGCGCTGCTGCCCTCGGCTCCCGTGGCCCCGGTTGCGCCTCGCGCACCCGCAATACCGGCCGGACCGGCCGGACCGGTCGGACCCACCGTAGTCGGCCCTTCGGCGCCCGGGCTACCGGCCACGCCTTGTATGCCTGCGGGACCGGTGGATCCGCGTGGACCGGCGGCGCCGGCGACGCTGGGGCCCTGAGCGCCGGTCTGTCCGGTCGCTCCTTGCGATCCAGTGGGACCCGCAGGACCGGCCTCACCGGCGCGGCCAACCACCGTCTTGCCGGTGGGGCCCGTCGCGCCCTCCGGGCCTTGCGGACCTTGGGGGCCGGCCGCGCCTTGTGGACCGCTAGGGCCGGCAACTGCCAGCCCGGGCGCCCCGGCGTCGCCCGTTGCACCCTGCGGTCCCGCTGCCCCCGCCGGACCGACGGCGCCGGCGGGGCCGGTATAGTCAACCGCCGCGAGCCGATCCGGCTGGGTGGCGCACCCAACGGCGAATGTTGCGACGATCGCGAGCAGCAGTGGGCTCTTCGGTATAGACCGATTTGCTTGGATGGAATCTTTCATGGGAGTTTCCTGTGATATGCGGAATAAGGCGCGCTTCAAAGACACTTCACGGGAATCGTTTGCGCGCAGGTCCGACTCCAATTCGAGGAGATTAGGCTGAGTGTGCCGACACCGTCTGTACGTCAACACGCATAGCCCAGTTCCAGAACGGCAACCGCGCCCGTGCCCAGGACTGCGAAGCTGCGAAGCATGATGCAGCCATCGCGCTGCGCGATCGCGCGATCTGTTCCAAGTACCGATACCGTTCCTTGCAGTGCCGTCGCCCGTGCGTGCGGTAGCGCACGGTCGCATCGGTCGGAGGAGGGCAGATTAGATGGACAGGCGCCCTCGAGGATCGTCAAAATGCCGCTCGTCTGGGTAGTCGCGGCGTAAGGCGGAGGGCCGACGCAACTCCGAGATAAGCATATGCACATTGACCCCGCCATCGGGCCCTCGCCAGAGACCGGGCCCGCTCCGGAGATGATCTCTGGGGAGCCTTCGCGCGTGCGCCTGCAGGTGCCGTTCAACCTGCGCAGCTCCGCGCTAGGGTTAATCGCCTTGGTGGCCGGCCTGTACGCGTTACGCTGGGCCGCGGCCGTGTTCATCCCGCTGCTGATGGGGTTGATGTGCAGCTACGCGCTGTCGCCGGTGGTGGCTCGACTTCAGCGCTGGCGGATTCCACGTTCTGTTGGGGCTGCTGGATTGCTGCTCTTGGCCATGGGCGGCTTTGGCTTCATGGCCTATTCGCTCAGCGACGACGCCTCTGCCCTGATCGGGTCGCTGCCCGACGCAGCGGAGAAACTGCGCCAGTCGTTGCGCCCCGAGCGCGACGCGCCCGAGGGTGCCATCGATAAGGTTCAGAGAGCCGCCGCGAAGCTCCAGCAGGCGGCGGAGGACAGCCGTTCTGCATCGTCGTCGGCGGCGGAGGGTGTCACGCGCGTACAGGTCGAGCGGCCGCGCTTCAACGTAAAGGACTACCTTTGGAGCGGCACACTCGGTGTCGCCGGTCTGGTCGGCAGAGCGATGGTGGTGTGTTTCATCACGTATTTCCTCCTGGCGTCGGGCGACCGCTTTCGCCGCAAGATGGCCAAGGTCAGTGGGCCGACCTTCGGCCAGAAGAAAGTCACGGTCGAAGTGCTGGACGAGATCAATCGGCAGATCCAGCGCTTTATGGTGGTGCAGGTATTCACCAGTGTCTTGGTCGGCGTCGCCACTTGGGTGGCGTTCGTATGGATCGGCCTGGCACACGCAGCCGTTTGGGGCGTGGCAGCGGCCGTCCTCAATCTCGTGCCTTACGTCGGTGCGATCGTGGCAAGCGCTGGCGCAGCACTGATCGCTTTTCTTCAGTTCGGGACGTTCAGCATGGCGCTTCTGACGGGCGGCGCGTCGCTCCTGATCCACGTGCTTGCCGGGAATCTGCTCAATCCGTGGTTGACCGGGCGTGCCAGCCGCATGAGCCCGACGGTGATTTTCGTTGGCGTGTTGGCATGGGGTTGGCTATGGGGAATATGGGGCCTGCTGCTGGGCGCACCGTTGCTGATGGCCCTGAAGGCCGTCTGCGACCGAGTCGACGGTTTGCAGCCGCTCGGTGAATTGCTGGGGGACTGAGAGCGTCGTCCAAGGCGCGCGAGTCGAAACGCGCGCATTGCAGCGCGAATTGGGATTCGTCTCGCTCAGAGGCAGGGGCCGCCGAGGAGTCCGCTCTTCAATTCCGGCGTCTGCGGAACCTCTCCGAACCAGATCGACAGAAATGCCTTCGAAAATTCGTCCCCTTTGATCGTGCCTTTCACGGTACCGTCAAGGGCGAACTGCATCCCCTTTCCGGGGATGCGCGAAAAAGTCATCCGCTCCCCCGCGGTTACGTCCGTCACCCAGCTGTTCAGCTGGGTGAGACCTTTCTCGAGCCATGGCGGGTGGCCTGGTGCGTTCGTTGCGAACCCTTCTTGCCAGCTCTTTCTGACCTGGTTCGCGCTTACGGGACGTATGAACCGGAGGACGAGCGCACTCGGAATGTTCGATTGCAGAATTCGGTGTGGGTCGCTGAGGGGTTTGCTTAGATACAGTGCGGCAACATAGACGCCGACTTTGAACACACTTGCGTTGCGGACGCCCAGCCCGTTAAGCGTTAGAGATTCGCCATGAACTTGGACATGGTCGGGGAACGTGATACCCGCGCACTCCATTCCGGACGCTGATGCGGCACCGAGGGTGAGAATCACGCTCGCCGCTGCCCGCGCGCGCTTCGGGGCCGCCCTGACATTGTCCCGGCATAGTCTCACTATCCGCGCTCCCGAAAGAAGGCCTATACAGGTTAGCGCGATGGCGACGAGGGTCAAGCGTTGCGATTGTCCCGATGCGCGCGAGTGTACGCGGCCGCACAGACCGTAGCTGAGTTCTGTGGCGCCTCTTTCAAGATCCGTTTCCCCGCTATTGCCTAACGAGAGCCGATCATGCGGCCTAATAGGAAACCAGCGCAAACCGCAATGCTCAGCGAAGCGACGGGATGTTTGCTCAGGTGCTCGCGCGAGTACTCCATTACGTGCCCTCGCGCTTCCTTGAGTCGCTCGCCTTTGTGGCGCAGTGACCCCGCGGCCCGGTTCGCAACGTTGGCTGCGCCGTCGACCGCATGATGGGCACTGGCGGCGACCCGGTCCACCGCGGGCCGTGCGCCTGCGGCCGCTTTATCAATAGTGTGATGCGCGCCGCTTTCCGCTTGGTGGATGCGGCGTGCGACGGTGTTATCGCCTTCAGTATCGGTCGATACGAGCCTTTCTGACGTTTCCATGATCTGCTTCCTTCGTCCATATGAAGTGTGCTCAAGAGAATTTCAATCGTCGATTGAGCGCCCCCTGTACCGAATACGGTCTCGTCTCGTAGTAATGACGTATTCGATTCAGGCGTGTTCGTCTCGGAACCCAAACTGGGCGCCGCACGACCATGCGTAAAGAATGGCGGCAAAATACTGCGCCATCTGTTCGGCTGCACACATACAGTTCGCTCTGAACCGAATTGCCTATCCTGCGTACGCTGCCGCACAGAGGGGCGGCTTGTCGGAGAGCAGAATGAGGCTTCTGTCGACGGTTGTCACCGGATAGATGGAGCATTGGGTATGAATCCGATTACGTCATTCTTGGTAGTCCTTCTCGTTCTATTGGGCGCTGCCGCCGCCCAATGGGCGAATCTCTATCTGGCCGTGCCGTTCTTCGCCGTCGCGATAATCGTCGCGATGTCATTGAGGATGGCCAACGCTTGGCAAAAGTTCGTGATCCTGAGGATGGGAAAACTGCAAAGCGTCAAGGGAGCGGGTATGTTCGCGATCATTCCCATCGTGGACAGCGTGACGGCCGTGATCGACGGACGTATCCAGACCACAGCCTTCAACGCCGAGCAGGCGCTTACCAAGGATACGGTTCCGGTGAACGTCGACGCGATCATCTTTTGGCACGTGCACGATGCGGAGAAGGCGGCGTTGGCGATTACCAACTATCGGGAAGCCATCGACCGGGTTGCGCAAACGTCGCTGCGCGAGATGATCGGTTCTTCTATGTTGGCTTCGTTGTTGTCCGATCGCAAAGAAGCGGATGAGCAACTTAAGGACGAGATCGGCAAAAAGACCGCTCCCTGGGGCATATCGGTGAGCTCGGTGGAAATACGAGACGTTGCCATCCCGGAGGCATTGCAGGATGCGATGTCTCGGCAGGCTCAGGCTGAGCGTGAGAAGCAGGCGCGCGTCATTCTTGGCTCGGCCGAGGCGGCGATAGCGGGAAAATTCGTCGAGGCCGCGGACACTTACGCCGGGCACCCCGTAGCGCTTCAACTTCGGGCCATGAATATCATCTACGAGACCACGAAGGAGCGAGGGGCCACTATCTTGCTTCCGAGCTCGATGGTCGATAGCCTGAACCCGTCCACGACTGTGGCGCTCGCGCTCGCGAGCAAGGGAGAGCCCGATATAGGGGCCGCCCTTGCGCCCAAGGCCGTGGCCTGATCTTGCATGATGAGCGTGGACAGTTGAGAGCCGATGTCCTCGAATCTAAGTCCCCTCGCTGGCAAACCGGCTACGTCCGCAATGCTGGTCGACGTGCCAAGGCTCGTTACAGCCTATTACACAGAGGTGCCCGATGCGGCAGTGCCACAGCAGCGGGTCGCGTTCGGCACCTCGGGGCATCGCGGCTCCGCCTTCGAAAGCACGTTCAACGAATGGCACGTTATCGCCATCAGTCAGGCCATCTGTGATTACCGTAAGCGGCAGGGCATAGGCGGCCCGCTTTTCATCGGCATCGACACACACGCGCTTTCCGTGCCGGCGTACGCGAGTGCCCTCGAAGTGCTGGCGGCCAATAGTGTGGAAGTCATGCTCGCGGAACAGGACGAATACACCCCGACCCCCGTCGTCTCTCACGCAATTCTCACTTACAACCGCGGCCGCGATGCGGGGCTCGCCGACGGCATCGTCATTACGCCTTCGCACAATCCGCCGGGCAGCGGCGGCTTCAAGTACAACCCGCCTAACGGCGGCCCGGCGGAGACCGATGTCACGGGATGGATCGAAGCCCGCGCCAATGCGCTTCTTGAGAGCCGCCTAAACGGAGTTAGACGGACCTCGTTCGAGCGGGCGCTGCACGCGGCTACTACCCACCGGTATGACTTTCTCAATGCTTATGTAGGCGATCTCGGCAGCGTGCTCGATATGGATGCGATTCGCGGGGGGACGTCCGTATCGGCGTGGACCCGCTCGGCGGCGCAGGAGTTCATTATTGGGGGCCCATTGCCGATCGCTATGGCGTGAATCTCACTGTCGTGAACGAAGCCGTCGATCCGACCTTCCGGTTCATGACGGTCGATTGGGACGGGCAGATTCGCATGGACCCCTCATCGCCCTACGCGATGCAGAGCCTGATCGAACTCAAGGATCGGTTCGACATTGCCTTTGCCTGCGACACCGACCACGACCGGCATGGGATCGTGACCGGCAATGCGGGATTGCTGCCGCCCAACCATTACCTTTCCGCCGCCGTCTTCTATCTCTTCCAGCATCGGCCGCGGTGGAGTAGCGCGGCGGCGGTCGGCAAGACCGTCGTGAGCAGCCAGCTCATCGATCGCGTCACCGCAAAACTCGGCCGGAAGCTCTACGAGGTGCCGGTCGGTTTCAAGTGGTTCGTGGAAGGCTTGCTCGATGGTTCGCTCGGCTTCGGCGGGGAAGAGAGTGCGGGTGCTTCGTTCCTCCGTCTCGACGGCAGCGTCTGGACGACAGACAAGGACGGCATCGTCCCCGCTTTGCTGTCGGCGGAGATGACCGCGCGCATGGGCCGCGATCCCGGCGAAATCTACTCCGAGCTGACGCGCGAGCTCGGCGAGCCCGTCTACGATCGAGTCGAGGCGCCGGCGACCGCGGAGCAAAAGCAAACGCTGCTGCAGCTCTCGCCGCAACAGATTCAGTCGGCGGAGCTGGCAGGCGAAAAAATCCAGAGGATTCTCACTCACGCGCCGGGCAATGACGCGCCGGTCGGCGGGTTGAAGGTGATTGCCGAGAGCGGATGGTTTGCGGCACGCCCGTCCGGTACCGAGGACATCTACAAAATCTATGCAGAGAGCTTCCGGGGCGCCGACCATCTGCGCCGCATCCTCGAGGAAGCACAGGTTATCGTCGATACGGCGCTGGCGGCCCGCGGCGGTTCCGACATTGGCCGATGATGTGACGCGAACGGACCAGACAACCTCCTTGGCGGATCAGACTGCGGACGAGGCGAACCCAACCACAGGTCCGGCCGCGTCCGAGCGGCCTCTGCATCGTTACGTGGCGGAGGTTTCCGAACGCACCGAAGTGCGAAGAGGCGTTCCCTTGCCGATGGGCACGCATGAATCCGAGGGGGGCGTCAACTTCGCCTTGTTCAGCCGTCATGCCAGCCGCGTTCGCGTAGAGTTGTTCGATCGAGCTGCGGACGCAACGCCCGCGAGAGTCGTCGATCTCGACCCCGGGCGTAACCGCACGGGCGACGTGTGGCACGTTTGGATCGAAGGGATTTCCCCCGGTCAGCTCTATGGTTACCGGGTGGATGGCCCGTACCAGCCTTCGGAAGGGCATCGCTTCGACTTCAACAAGCTCCTCGTGGATCCGTTTGCAACGGCGATCTCCCTGTTTCCAGATTGGGACTTTAGGCCGGCGCGCGGCTATGACCCGGCCGCGCCGGAGCGGGACTTGGTCCGCTCTAAACTCGATGACGCCGGCGCGATGCCGAAATGTGTATTTACCCAGGAGCACTTTGACTGGCAGGACGACCGGCCGCTCCGGCATCCCTGGGCGACGACGGTGATCTATGAAACGCATGTTCGCGGCTTTACGGTGCGTCCCAACTCGGGCGTCGAGCACCCCGGCACCTACCGCGGCCTAATCGAAAAGATCCCTTATCTGGAAAAATTGGGCGTGACGGCGGTGGAACTCTTGCCCGTATTCGAGTTCAACGAACACCAGGCGTCCGGCACCGATCCGCAGACCGGCAGGCCGCGCAGGAATTACTGGGGCTACGATCCCGTGGCCTTCTTTGCGCCGAAGGCGTCCTACAGCAGTGCAGGCGGCTTGGGCCAGCAGAAGCTTGAGTTCAAAGAGATGGTGCGGGCCGTGCATTGCGCGGGCATCGAGGTGATCCTGGACGTTGTTTTCAATCACACCGCGGAGGGAGACGAACTGGGTCCGACGCTGAGCTTTCGCGGAATCGACAACGCCATCTTCTACACATTGGCGGACGACAAGCGCCATTACATGAACTTCACCGGAACCGGCAATACCATCAACGCCAACCATCCCGTCGTGCGGGATCACATCCTCGCCGCGTTGCGCTACTGGGTGCTGGAGATGCACGTGGATGGGTTTCGCTTCGACCTTGCTTCGATTCTCGGCCGGGACGGCTCCGGCAGGCTGCTGGCCAACGCGCCGCTGCTCGAACGGATCGCCGAAGACCCGATTTTGAGAGACGTGAAGATCATCGCCGAGGCGTGGGATGCCGCCGGAGCGTATGAGGTCGGCAGCTTCTCCGAGCGCCGTTGGGCGGAGTGGAACGGCCGCTACCGCGATGACGTCCGCCGGTTTTGGCGCGGGGATGACGGCATGCTCGGTCTGTTTGCGAGCCGCATCTGCGGGAGTGCCGACATCTATGCCGCGTCCGGCAAAGGCCCCGAGGGCAGCATCAATTTCATCACCTGCCATGACGGCTTCACGCTAAACGATCTCGTCAGCTATCGCGACAAGCACAATGAACGAAATGGTGAAGATAGCCACGACGGTACGGACGCCAACTTCAGCGACAACTACGGCGCCGAAGGCGAGACTGCGGATGCCGGCATCGAGGACGTGCGGAAACGCCAGGTCAAGAATTTCCTCCTGACCCTGTTGGTTTCGCGCGGCGTGCCGATGCTGCTGGGCGGCGACGAATTCCGCCGCACGCAACGCGGCAACAACAACGCTTACTGCCAGGACGACGAAACGAGCTGGTATGACTGGAGCTGTCTCGAACGGCACCGGGAGATTTACCGCTTCGTCCGCGGCATGATGGCGTTCCGCCGAGCGCATCCGGTTTTGAGCAGGGAGCAGTTCTACACGGACGCAGAGATCCGATGGTGTGCTCCGCAAGGAGGGCTGCCCAACTGGGGCGACCCGAAGGAAAGGCGGTTCGCCTGCCTGATCCAGGAAGCCGCGCGCAGCGCACTTTGCCTCATGTTCAATGCCGGGACGGATGCGGTGGATTTCGCTTTGCCGCCAGGAATGGCGGGCGCGCGGTGGCATCTCGCTGTTGACACCGCTCGAGAATCGCCACAAGACCTTTTCGCGGTGGGCGAGGAGCCGGTTTGCGAAGATTGCAGAATCTACCGCCTGAACCCCCGATCGAGCGTCGTACTTCTGGCGCGCTGAGTGCAATTGCTCGCTGCGCTCGCCGTCATTAGTCTTGCTAGGAAGAGGCCCGCGCGTTTGACCGCTTGCTACCGGTCGGGAGAAACATATGAGCAAGAAATCTCACGCAGAGGAAACCACCGAAGCCCCGCTCTCGATCTCCAAGAAGACCTACAAGGAAACGCTGCGCAAGCTTCAGATAGAACTGGTCAAGCTGCAACGGCACGTCATCAAGCGCGACGATAGGATTCTGATCATTTTCGAAGGCCGTGACGCGGCCGGTAAGGACGGCACGATCAAGCGCATCGTCCAGCATCTGAGTCCTCGCGAAACCCGCGTGGTCGCCCTCGGCGTGCCGTCCGACCGTGATCGGTCCTGCTGGTACTTCCAGCGTTATACGGCTTTCTTGCCGGCCGCTCAGGAACTCGTGCTCTTCAACCGCAGTTGGTACAACCGCGCCGGGGTCGAGCGCGTGATGGGCTTTTGTACTGATGCCGAATACGCGGAGTTTATGAGTTCCGTTGTGGACTTCGAGAATATGCTGGTCCGTTCCGGCATCAATCTGCTCAAGTATTATCTGGATATCGGCAAAGCCGAGCAGAAGAAGCGCCTCGAGGACCGCAAAGAGGATCCGCTCAAGCAGTGGAAGAGCAGTCCGATAGACGACCAAGCGCTGGAATACTGGAAGGCATACAGCGTGGCCCGCGACGACATGCTCGCGCAGTCGCATAGCGCCACTGCGCCGTGGACGCTGGTGCGCGCGAATAATAAGCGTCTGGCGCGGCTGAATGTCATCAAAGACTTGCTCGGCAGGCTTCACTACGCCGGCAAGGATGAGGGTCTGATCCGTCCCGATCCGAACATCGTCTTCACATACGCCGCCTCGAATCTGCAAATGGACCACTTGGCGACGTAGCCGGCACACAACCGAAGGAAAGTTTGTGAACGAAGAAACCCGAGTCGGCCACCCGAATGAGCGGACCCAGTCCGCGGACGTGGAGGGATTCGATTCTCTGGCCGAGCTCGCGCTGGACATGCGCTCGTCATGGAATCACGCCACCGACCAGGTCTGGCGGCAGCTCGATCCGGTGCTGTGGGAATTGACGCACAACCCTTGGGGGGTTCTGCAGACGGTCTCGCGGGACAAACTCCGAGGCGTCCTATCCGATCCTGCCTTCCGCAAGAACATCGACGCTCTGCTTCAATCCAGACGCGATGCGGCGGAGGCACCCGCGTGGCTGCGGCAAAGCTATCCGCACTCGCAGCTAGACTGCGTCGCGTACTTCAGTATGGAATTCATGTTGAGCGAAGCGCTGCCGATTTACTCCGGGGGGCTCGGCAACGTCGCAGGCGATCAACTCAAGGCCGCCAGCGATCTGGGCGTCCCGGTGATCGGCGTCGGACTGCTTTACCAGCAAGGCTACTTTCACCAGCTGATCGACAAGGACGGCGCGCAACAGGCCCTATTCCCGTATAACGACCCCGGCCAATTGCCCATCGCGCCGTTACGTAAGCCCGACGGCGAATGGCTGCGCCTGGAGATCGAGTTGCCCGGCTACTCGGTCTGGCTGCGGGCCTGGCAGGTTCAGGTCGGGCGCGCAAAGCTGTACCTCCTCGACAGCAATGACGCAGCGAATCACCCGGCGCGTCGAGGCATTACGAGCGAGCTGTACGGCGGCGGGCCGGAGTTGCGCCTGGCGCAGGAAATACTGCTCGGGATCGGCGGATGGCGGCTGCTCGCCGCACTCGGCATCCAGCCGGAGGTCTGCCACTTGAACGAAGGGCACGCGGCCTTCGCGGTGCTGGAACGCGCGCGAGACTTCATGAAGGAAGCCGGAGTCCCGTTCGAGGTCGCGCTGGCCGTCACTCGGGCGGGCAACCTATTCACCTCGCACACGGCCGTGGCGGCCGGCTTCGATCGCTTCGCGCCGGCGCTGATCGAGCAATACCTCGGCGGTTATGCCGAGCAGAGGCTCGGCATCGGGCGCCGTGAATTGCTGGCCCTCGGCCGCCGGAACTCGAATGACCCGTCGGAGCCGTTCAACATGGCCTATTTGGCTATTCGCGGAAGCGGGGCGGTAAATGGCGTGAGCCGCCTGCACGGCAAGGTGAGTCGGCACCTCTTCGAGCCGCTCTTTTTGCGCTGGCCTGCGGACGAAGTGCCGATCGGACACGTGACCAATGGCGTCCACATGCCGACCTGGGATTCGGCCCCGGCCGACGATCTTTGGACGCAAGCCTGCGGCAAGGACCGCTGGCTCGGTGAAGTGGACTCCCTGGAGCAGGCTATTCGCGCGGTCGCCGACGTGAAGCTCTGGAAATTTCGCACGGCGGCCAGCGCGGCGCTCGTCGAATACGCGCGCGAACGCTTATCCAGGCAACTGGCCGCGTCCGGCGCGACGCCCGGGGCCGTGGACGCGGCGAAGCACATGTTTGATCCCAACACGTTGACGCTGGGCTTTGCGCGCCGTTTTGCTTCTTACAAAAGACCGAACCTGCTGCTGCACGACCCGGAAAGACTGTTGCGCCTGCTGACCAACCCGCAGCGCCCGATGCAAATCATCATGGCCGGCAAGGCCCATCCGGCGGACACCGCAGGCCAAGCCCTGATTCAGGAGTGGACGCGTTTCATCCGGCGGCCCGAGGTGCGCCCCCATGCGATCTTCCTCAGCGACTACGACATGCTCTTGACCGAGCACTTGGTACAGGGCGTGGACGTTCGGATCAACACCCCGCGCCGACCCTGGGAAGCAAGCGGAACCAGCGGCATGAAGGTGCTCGTCAACGGCGGCATTAACCTCTCGGAATTGGACGGCTGGTGGGCGGAAGCGTACACCCCGGAAGTGGGATGGGCGTTGGGGGACGGCCGTGAACACGGCGACGATCCTGCCTGGGACGCGCTCGAAGCGGAAGCCCTTTACGACCTGCTGGAACGCGAGGTGGTTCCGGAGTTCTATACGCGCGACGAGCAGGGCATCCCCCGGGCATGGGTGGCGCGGATGCGGGAAAGCATGGCGCGTTTGACACCGCGCTTTTCCACCAACCGCGCGGTGCGCGAATACACCGAGCAATACTACTTCCCGGCCGCCTCGGCCTACCGTGAGCGTGCCGCCGACAAGGGCGCTCTCGGCATGAATATTGTGAATTGGCGGCATGAGCTGGAGCAGAAATGGGCCGCCCTGCGCTTCGGCGAAGTGAAGGTGGAGACCGCAGGTGAGCAGCATGTATTCGAAGTGCAAGTGTACCTCGATGATCTCGATCCGGAAGCCGTGCGGGTCGAGCTCTATGCCGACGGAGTCGGGGACGGCGCCCCCGTACGGCAGGAGATGAAGCGCGTGAGGCAACTCGTTGGCGCAACGAGCGGCTACGCCTATCGCGCGGGTGTGCCGGCGAAGCGCCCGGCCATAGACTTCACGGCACGTCTCATACCCGCCCGCGATCAGGTGGCAGTGCCTCTGGAGGAATCTCATATCCTATGGCAGCGATAACCGATCAATCCGCCCCAGGCGGCCCCGGGATTCCGGCGCGCTGGACTTCCAGCGCCAAAACGGGCGTCGGCACGGCCCTCGGCAACGAAAGCCACGTCTGGTTCACGTTGAGCCACGGAATTTTGAACGAGATCTATTACCCGCGAATCGATCAGGCCTGCGTCCGCGACATGGGGATGATCGTCACCGACGGCGCGAATCTGTTCTCCGAGGAGAAGCATGACGCTGCCTCCGAAGTCAGCTGGCTCGCCGATGGCGTACCAGGATTTCTGCTAGTCAACACCTGCCGGGATGGCCGCTACCGCATCGAGAAGCAGATTCTGACCGACCCACATCGGGACACGCTGGTCCAACGCCTCCGGTTCATCGTGCAGCAAGGTGCGCTGTCCGATTATCACCTCCATGTCCTGCTCGCGCCGCACCTCGGCAACCAGGGCGCGGGCAATACCGGTTGGGTGGATGAATTCGGCGGCGCGCCGCTGCTGTTTGCGCAGCGCGACGGCAACGCGTTGGCGTTGGCATGCTCCGCGGCGTGGAAAATGCGCTCTGTCGGCTACGTTGGTTCGTCGGACGGTTGGCGGGATCTGAAGGCGCACAAACAGCTGACCTGGGAATACACGCGGGCCGAGAACGGCAATATTGCCCTCACCGCCGAGATCGACCTGATCGAGTCACAAGGGGATTTCGTGCTGGCGCTCGGTTTCGGCAATACTCCCGACGCAGCGGCCCGCAACGCCATCGCCAGCCTGGGCGGTGGTCTTGAAAAAGCCAAGCACGACTATATGGCCGACTGGCGGGAATGGAGCAGGGCGCACGCTTCGCTGAAAGAGAGCGGCCGCACTCGAGGCGATCTTTCCCGGGTCAGCCTCGCCGTCCTGCGCACCCACGAGTCCAAGGCAGCGCCGGGCGGTCTCATCGCCAGCCTCTCCATCCCGTGAGGATCCAGTAAGGGTGACGATGACCTGGGCGGCTATCATCTAGTCTGGTCACGCGACCTGGTGGAGGCCGCCGGCGGGTTGCTCGCGGCCGGCGCGCACGAGGACGTGCGCCGCGTGCTCGCCTATCTGCAGGCCACCCAGCAGCCGGATGGGCACTGGGCGCAGAATATGTGGTTGGACGGGACCCCCTACTGGAACGGAATCCAGATGGACGAGACCGCTTTGCCGATTCTCCTCGTCGATCTGGCCCATCGCGAAAGCGCATTGGCCGAGGGCGATACGTCGCGGTTTTGGCCGATGGTGCGGCAAGCCGCCGGCTATCTCGTTCGTAATGGCCCGGTGAGCCCGGAGGATCGCTGGGAAGAAGATCCCGGCTACTCGCCGTTCACAGTCGGAGCGCAAATCGCGGCATTGCTGGCGGCAGCGGACCTCGCCGATTCGAATCATGCCGGGTCCATTGCCACCTACTTGCGCGAGATCGCCGATGTTTGGCACGCATCCATCGATCGCTGGATGTACGTGTCCGGCACGGATTGGGCTCGGCAGTTTGCGGTCGAAGGCTATTATGTGCGCATTGCTCCTCAGGAAACCGGGCGAGGCGTATCCCGCTTTCAGACGGCCGTGCGAGTCAAGAACGTTGCGGCCGCCGAGGACACTCGCCTCGCGAAGCACCTCGTGAGTCCGGACGCCCTGGCCCTGGTACGTTTTGGCCTGCGCGCGGCCGACGACCCGCGCGTTCGCCACACGGCAACAGTCGTCGACGCCTTGCTCAAGGTGGAGACACCGTCCGGCCCCGCTTGGCATCGGTACAACGACGACGGCTACGGCGAGCATGAGGACGGCGCGCCTTTCGACGGCACAGGGATCGGTCGCGGCTGGCCGCTGCTTTCCGGCGAGCGGGCCCACTACGAACTGGCGGCAGGTCGGGCCGCAGCCGCAAAAGAGCTGCTCGCCGCGATGGAATCCTTCGCCAACGAGGGCGGCCTGATCCCCGAGCAAATCTGGGACTCTCCGAATATCCCGGAACGCGAGCTTCATTTCGGCCGACCGTCCGGCTCGGCAATGCCGTTGGTATGGGCGCACGCCGAATACCTCAAACTGCGGCGATCGCTGGACGACGGGCGGCTCTTCGATCTACCACCGCAAACCGTGCGGCGCTACCTGACCGAAGCGACCGAATCCCCCCGCATGGTGTGGCGCTTCAACCACAAGATTCGCTCGCTGCCGGGCGGCAAAGTCCTGCGCATCGAGACGCTCGCGCCTGCCGTCGTTCATTGGAGCGCCGATGACTGGACCACCGTTCAGGATGCAACGACGCACGATACGGGGCTGGGGATGCACATCGCCGATCTAGCGACCCAAGCGCTTCCCGATGGAAGGGAAATCAAATTCACCTTCTACTGGCCCGATGCCGATCATTGGGAAGGCGAGGACTTCAGCGTTTGCGTCGGCCCATTGGGACGGGATGGGCTCGCCTTCGCCGAGAAAGAAGAGGGTCATGGAGAATAAGGCCAACGCGGACGGAAGATACTTTGTCTATCTCGCCACGGCCGTCTCGGCGTTGGGCGGCATGCTTTTCGGCTACGACATTGGCGTCATCTCCGGAGCGATTCTGTTCATTCAGAAAGACTTCTCTCTTTCCCCGGGAATGGAAGAAATCGTCGTCAGCTCGGTCTTGCTGGGGTCGCTCATCGGTGCGATAGGCGGAGGCATCCTGGCCGACCGCCTTGGACGCCGGAGACTACTGATCGTCACAGCGGTCGTATTCGGTTTGGGCGCGATCGGCGCGGCCCTCGCGCCCGGCACCGCGTGGCTGATCGCCGCCCGACTCGTCGCCGGGGCCGCCATCGGCATCGCCTCCTTTGTCGCGCCGCTCTACATTTCCGAGATCGCGCCGGTTGGCATCCGTGGCAAGCTCGTCTCGGTCAATCAAGTGGCGCTTACCAGCGGCATTGTGATCTCCTACTTGGTTGACTACGCCTTCGCCGGATTCGGAGCGTGGCGGTGGATGTTTGCGATGGCGGTGATTCCGGCGGCCGCATTCGGGATCGGACTGATGTTCATTCCCAACAGTCCGCGATGGTTGGCCGCTCGCGGCCATGCAGATCAAGCCCGGGCCGTGCTGAGCCGGATACGCGCTCCGGAAAGGGTGGAAGTCGAGCTTGGCGAGATTCAGCACAGTGTGGCGCAACAGAAGGGGCACTGGTCCGAACTGCTGAGTCCGCTCTTGCGGTCGGCGATGATCGTGGGCATTGGATTGGCCGTCGCGCAGCAGATCACCGGCATCAATACGGTCATCTACTATGCTCCGACTATTTTCAAGTTCGCCGGCCTGTCTTCCTCGTCGGTAGCGATTCTAGCCAGCGTCGGCGTCGGCACCGTCAACGTCGTGCTGACCATCGTGGCCATGCTGTTGATCGACCGAATCGGGCGGCGTCCGCTGTTGTTGATAAGTCTGGCCGGCATGACGCTGAGCCTGGGTGTGTTGGGGCTGGCGTTTTCGCTGTCACAATTGGCCGGCAGCCTGGGTTGGATCGCAGTGGTCAGTCTGATGGTGTATGTCGGTTCCTTTGCCGTGGGGCTGGGGCCGGTCTTCTGGCTGGTACTTTCGGAAATTTACCCATTGCGCATTCGAGGCCGGGCGATGAGTGTCGGGACGGTCGCCAACTGGGGCGCCAACTTGATCGTCGCCTTGTCCTTTTTGACGCTCACGCAAGTGCTGGGTAAGTCCGTCACGTTCTGGCTATATGGGCTCGTCAGCATTGGCGCATGGCTCTTTGCCTTCTTCCTGGTGCCGGAAACCAAGGGCAAGAGCCTCGAAGAGATTGAAGCGCACTGGCGGGCGGGCAAGCATCCTCGGGCTTTATGAAGCCGAATTCGATTCCGACGCGCCGCGTTCGCGCACGGCTTCGGCGCCTCTCACGACGTTGCCGGGGCTCGTGGTGTAGTACAGGATCCCCGGCACGAGCGCGGCCACGAAATCGACATGGCGCGGCAACAGGCAGAAGAAGCCGTTCTCGGCCTCGGCGATGACCTTGGTGACTTCCACGTCGAGCAGGACCTCGGTCGGCAGCAACACTCGCAAGCGCATGGACTTCACCCCCGAGCCGGGCCGCTTAGGCCGCTTCCTCGACCGCTCCGATCATGTAAAGCGAGCGCTCGGGCCGTTCATCGAACTCGCCCGCCAGGATGCGTTCGCAGCCCGCGAGCGTTTCGTCGAGACGCAGCATTCGGCCGGGCCTGCCCGTAAATTGCCGGGTCGTGAAGAACGGCTGCGTCAGAAAGCGCTCGAGCCGGCGCGCCCTTGCCACGATCTCGCGATCCTTTTGCGCCAGCTCCTCGATGCCGAGCATCGAGATGATGTCCTTGAGCTCTTCGTATTCGGCCAGCACGCGCCGCACTTCGGAGGCCGTTTCATAGTGTCGCTGGCCGACTACGCCAGGGGTCAGCATCTTCGAGTCCGAGCCGAGCGGGTCGACGGCCGGATACAGGCCCTGGGCCGAGCGTTTGCGGGACAGCACGATGGAAGCCGAGAGATGCGCGAAGGTGTGCGTCGCGGACGGGTCGGTGAGATCGTCCGCCGGGACGTAGACGGCCTGCACCGAGGTCATGGTCCCGTTCGCGGAGCTCGCGATGCGTTCCTCGAGCTCGGCGAGCTCCGTCGCGAGCGTGGGCTGATAGCCAACCTGTGATGGGATGCGGCCCATGAGACCGGACACCTCCGTGCCGGACTGCACGTATCGGAAGATGTTGTCGATGAGTAGGAGCACGTTCCGGTGCTCGCTGTCGCGGAATTGCTCGGCGATCGTCAGCGCCGCGTGGCCCACGCAGAACCGCGCCCCGGGTGGCTCGTTCATCTGCCCGAACACCATCACGGTCTTCTCGAGCACGCCGGCGTCCTGCATCTCGCGGTAAAGCTCCTCGGCCTCGCGGCACCGCTCGCCGATGCCGCAGAAGAGGGCGACCCCTTCGTAGCTCGCGACCATGTTATGGATCATTTCCGTAATCAGCACGGTCTTGCCGACACCGGCACCGCCGAAGAGTCCCGCCTTTCCACCCTGTTCGAGCGGCGCAAGCAGATCTATGACTTTGATCCCGGTCGTGAAGATCTCCCGCTTTGTGATCCGTCTCGCCAGCGGCAATGGCGCTCGATGAATCGGGTAGCGTTCGAGCCCTTCGGCGGGAGGTTTACGGTCGATCGTGTCGCCGAACACGTTGAGCATGCGGCCGAGCAGCGACCGCCCCGCGGGGACCTCCAGCATGTGGCCAGTGTCGATCACGGCTGTGCCGCGGGCGAGCCCCCGTGTTTCGGTCAACGCGATGCACCGGACGGCGGACGGGCTGATGTGGCTTTCCACTTCGAGGACGATCGGGGGGCTGCCGTCGACGCGCAGCGCCCTATAACGTGGCGGGAGAGGGGACTCGAAACCGACGTCCACCACGTTGCCGCGCACGGCGAGAACGCGCCCCGCGGTGGGCTCGGTGTCGGGTTGCTGGGTCATACTGATTCAGTTTAACAATCAAATCCGCTGCGCGCCGCCCAGCGGTTGTGCGGCTCGCTGAGCAGACCGCACCTTGTTCGTTTGCGACGAACGTGGCCCGCCCGAGACGTCGTTCGAGGCGGTGGCCGTTAGATACGGCCCATCAAGAGCAGCACAATCAGCACGACCAGCACAATGCCGACGATACTGCTAGGCGCATAACCCCACCGTCGGCTGTGCGGCCAGGTGGGAATGACGCCGATTAGGAGCAGTACGAGTATTATTATCAGTATTGTCCCCAAGCTCATCTCATATGCTCCAATAGCGACTAACCTCATTCAGCGACTAAGATTGTTCCAAGCAGATAGGCTTACTGCTATACGCGCTTGTACGAATGCGCGGGTTCTCGCTGGAGATACACCTTCGCTCGTTAACGACCTCAGCGGAGACTAGCAGACCGCGCGGGAGCAGAATATGACAGCTGACGCCGCACACGTGATTTGGTTCGAGGATCTCGGTCGCCATGACGTGCCGCGAGTCGGCGGGAAGAATGCCTCGCTGGGCGAGATGGTCGGCAGCCTCGCTGCTCAGGGCGTCAACGTGCCGCCGGGGTTCGCGACGACGGCCGATGCTTACTGGCGGTTCGTCGCGCAGAACGGGCTGAATGAGCGCATCGCCTCGCCACTGGCCGATCTCAAAGCCGGACGCATGGCGCTCGCCGAGGCTGGGCAGGCGATTCGACGCGCATTTCTGCGCGCCGATTGGCCGAAGGACATGGCCGGCGCGATTGCCTCGGCTTACGCCGAGCTCTGCCGTCGTTCGGGCGGCTGGGATGCCGATGTCGCGGTGCGCTCCAGCGCGACCGCCGAGGATCTTCCCGATGCGAGCTTCGCCGGCCAACAGGATACCTACCTCAATATCCGTGGAGCGCACGCGCTGCTCGATGCGTGCCGGCGCTGCTACGCCTCGTTGTTCACGGACCGCGCGATCAGCTACCGCGAAGCGAAGGGCTTCGACCATTTGAAGGTCGCGCTCTCGGTCGGCGTGCAGCGGATGGTGCGTTCCGATCTCGGCAGCGCGGGCGTGATGTTTTCGATCGACACGGAAACCGGCTTCGACAAGATCGTGCTGATCAACGCCGCCTGGGGCCTCGGCGAAAGCGTCGTCCAGGGCACGGTCGACCCGGATGAGTATCAGGTCTACAAGCCGCTGCTGTCCGATCCCTCGCTGGCCCCGATCATCGAGAAGCAGCTCGGGGGGAAGGCGCATAAGATGATCTACACCAGCGATGCCGCGCAGCCGACGAAGACTGTCCGGACCTCCAAAGCCGAGCGCTCCGCTTACGTTCTCGATGACGCGGACATCCTGACCTTGTCGCGCTGGGCCTGCATCATCGAGGAACATTACGGTTTGCCGATGGACATGGAGTGGGCGAAGGACGGGGACAGCGGGCAACTCTTCATCGTTCAGGCGCGGCCCGAGACCGTGCAGTCGCGGCGCGAGGCGGGCGCGCTCAAGACCTATCGCATTAAGAGCAAGGGCCGCAGGATTTGCACCGGCCTCAGCATCGGCGACGCCGTGGTGACGGGACAGGTCTGCGTGCTCGAAAGTGCTCGCGACATCGATCGCTTCGTCGATGGCGCCGTCCTGGTCACCGGGATGACGGACCCCGACTGGGTACCGATCATGAAGCGGGCCGCCGCTCTCGTCACCGATCACGGCGGGCGAACCTCGCATGCCGCGATCGTTAGCCGGGAGCTCGGGCTCCCCGCCGTCGTCGGCACGGGCAGCGCGACGGAGGTGCTGCACGACGAGCAGGAGGTAACCGTCTCGTGTGCGGAAGGCGACGAAGGGTTCATCTACGAAGGCATTGCCGACTACGAGGTCGAGGAGGTCGCGCTCGACCACATCCCCGCGACGCGCACGAAGGTCATGTTCAATCTCGGCAATCCGGCAGCGGCGTTCCGTTGGTGGCGCATTCCGGCAGATGGAGTCGGGCTGGCACGCATGGAATTCGTCGTGAGCAACCACATCAAGGTCCATCCCATGGCGCTCGTCCGGTTCGATGCGCTGCAGGACGAGGAGGCGAAGCAGCGCATCGCCGAGCTGGCGCAAGGCTACGAGGACAAGACCGAGTACTTCGTAGACCGGCTCGCCCGCGGACTCGCCCGCATCGCCGCGGCCCACCACCCGAAGCCGGTCATCGTCCGCATGAGCGACTTCAAGACCAACGAGTACGCCAACCTGATTGGCGGCACCGAATTCGAGCCCAAGGAAGAGAACCCGATGCTCGGCTTCCGCGGTGCCTCGCGTTACTATTCGCCGCGTTACCGTGAGGGCTTCGCGCTCGAGTGCCGAGCGATCCGGCGGCTGCGCGACGCGATGGGGTTCAAGAATGTCGTTGTCATGATCCCGTTCTGCCGTTCCACGAAGGAGGCCGACCGCGTGCTCGAGGTGATGGCCGAGAACGGTCTCAGGCGCGGCGAGGATGGGCTCGAGATCTACGTGATGTGTGAGATTCCGTCGAACGTCGTGCTCGCGAAGTTCTTTGCAGAGCGATTCGACGGTTTCTCGATCGGTTCGAACGATTTGACCCAGCTCACGCTCGGCGTCGACCGAGATTCCGATGAGCTCGCGGAGCTCTTCGACGAGCAAGACGCGGCGGTGGAGTGGATGATTCGCACGGTCATCGATGCCGCGCGCCGCGCCGGCGCCAAGATCGGTTTGTGCGGCCAGGCGCCGAGCGACCATCCGGAGTTCGCCGAATTCCTCGTGCAGTGCCGCATCGATTCGATTTCCGTGAGCCCAGACAGCTTCATCGCCGTCAAGGAGCGGATCGCAGCCGCGGAGCTCGCCGCCGGTGGCAGAACAGCGAGCGCGACGTGAAGAACGCTTGCGCAAGGTAACGGGGGTCCTCCCCCAGGCGGCCGTGTCGAAGGAAAGAGACCCGAAGTCTCGTCACATTTGGAGTCAATCATGAGCGTTCAGCGAGTTGTCGGAATTCTTCTGCTGGTTCTCGGAGTGGCACTGTTTATCGTCGGGATGAATGCATCCGACTCGATAGCGGATCGATGGAGCAATTTCTTCACCGGCCATTTCACCGACACCACGGTTTGGTACATGGTCGCTGGCATCGCTGCGGTGATCGTCGGTCTAATACTTACGTTCGGTGGCCGCATGACTTCCAGGTGAACTCGCGGGCGACGCGAGCAGAGACAGCGGGCGAACGCCGAGTTCACCGAGCGGTCGACATCAGCTCTGAACGGCGTGCGTCGTCGTTTCTCCTCCAGCAAACTGGCGACTCGGCGCCATCCGGCGTGGCGGGATTCACCAACGACGCGGCCTCTATGGCGACGCCCGGTCGCTTAGAATCTCGAGATGAGAGCTGCGCCCGCCCTTGTTCGGCACGGTCATCGGGGACTGCGCATCCGGCTGCGCGGATGGCCAATCTATGCGCCGATCGATCTCGCGCGGTGTGAACATTGCTCGGCGCGAGGACGACGCGCTCAGGGGGGAATCATGATTACGCGCCATCCTCAGGTTTCGCGTTGTCTTCGGGGCTTGGGTTCGGCTTTGCCCCTCGGCTTAGCCGCTGCCTTGGCTTCAGGCTCGGTCTTTACATCATCCTTCCGAATCTCCCGCTCCGCTTTCTCCCAATTCTGAACTGACTGACCCTCACGTCGGCCCTGCTCCTCATAGAGCTCATACGCCCGTGTGGCGATCCGCGGTCTCAGATCGGACGTTGTTTTGCCCTTGGCTTCAGGTTTCCGCGCGGCCGCGGGTTCGGGTCCAGCTTTGACTGGATCAAGAATCCGATAGGCGAGCAGTTTCACGGGGTCGGTTACGAAGAACCACGCCAGCGCATAACCCCACACGAACCCGGCCCATTTCCAGCCCAAGGGTGTCATGAACAACCCATAAACCGCTATCAACGTCGCAACGATTTGGGTGCCGAGCACGGCCCCCCATAATATCCGCGCGGGACGTATCGACCAGAATGGGCCGCGCGTGCGCGTCTGGAAAATAGTCAGATGCCCGGCTACCGACAGCATCAGATACATCATTGTCTGGAGATGCGCATGGTTGAGGTGATAGACCCGATCGCCAAGGAAGAACAGCCCGAACGCGGCGATGGGGCCGACAAGACCCAGCACCGTGGCGATCCCCAGCACCATGCGCATGTTCCAGGCTTCCGGCTGGTCCTTGTAATGCACGCTGTCATAGGCGATGGACAGGATGGCGCCGTCATTGAGCAAGGCGAGCATCACGATCATTACCGCCGTCACGGGATAGAAGTTGAAGATCAGGATCGAGAGCGTCATGAATAACAGCACGCGCAGCGTTTCGGCGATGCGGTAGATCGCGTAGCTGTTCATCCGCTGGAAAATCTTCCGGCTCTCCTTGATCGCGTCGATGATCACCGACAGGCCCGGCGTCATCAGCACGATGGCCGACGCCCCGCGGGCGGCGTCGGTCGCATCCGACACGGCGATGCCGCAATCGGCTTTCTTCAGCGCGGGCGCGTCGTTCACCCCGTCGCCGGTCATGCCGACCATGTGACCGCGCTTTTGCAGCACATCCACAATGTGAAACTTGTGTTCCGGAAACACCTGCGCGAAGCCGTCGGCCTTCTCGATGGACTCGGCCACCTCTTCGGTTTCCTCTTTCTTCGAGTCTCCCAGGCTGGCGGCATCGAGGATATTTGCGCCCATGTCCAGTTTTTTCGCGGTTTCCTTGGCGATGGCCAGTGCGTCCCCCGTCACCATCTTGACCTTCACGCCCATCGCCAGCGCAGTCGCGATGGTTGCCTTGGCATCTTCCCGCGGCGGATCGAACAACGGCAACACGCCGACAAGCATCCACTTGCCGTCCTCGTCTGCCCGGGCGACACCTAGTGACCGAAAGCCGCTCGCCGCAAAGTCGTTGACCGCCTTGTCGACGGCGGACTTGACTTCGCCGGCATTGGCCGCCAGCGCCAGGATCACCTGCGGCGCGCCCTTGGTCACCTTGAATTGTTTTCCGTCCGCGCCCTTGACGGTCGCTTCGGTGCGCTTGTGTACTGGGTCGAACGGCTGGAAATGCACCACCTCGTAGACCTTCAGGTCCTTGTCGTCTTTCAGGCCGCCCAGCACGGCCAAGTCGATGGTGTCCTTGTCGTCCGCGCGCGACGCCAGCGCGGCGTCGAGGATGACTTGATCGGCGGGAATATCATTCACGCTGAACGGATCGCCCAGCGTCAGCTTGTTCTGGGTCAGGGTGCCGGTCTTGTCGGCACACAGCACGTCGACGCCCGCCAGTTCCTCGATCGCCACCAAGCGGCTGACGATCGCCTCCTTCTTGGCGAGCAGACGGGCGCCGACGGCCATCGTGACCGACAACACCGTGGGCATCGCCACTGGAATTGCCGCAACGGTCAGCACCAGGGCGAACTGCAAGGTGGTGAGGATCGGATCGCCGCGGAAAATGGCGACGGTAATGATCGCAGCCACTAGCACGACTGCGAGAATGATCAGGTAGTTGCCGATTTTCAACACGGCCTTTTGAAAGTGGCTGACGGTATGCGCGTCCTGCACCAGTTCTGCGGTCTTGCCGAAGTAGGTGTTCGCGCCTGTGGCGTACACGAGTGCGCTGCTCTCACCCCGGCGGATGATCGAACCCGAAAACACCGCGTCGCCCGGTTTGCGCGTGGCGGGCAAGGACTCTCCCGTCAGCGCGGACTGATCGACCGACATGGGATCGCCGTCCAGAAGGCGCGCATCCGCCGGCACGATGTCCCCCAGGCGCATGCGAATGACATCGCCCGGCACCAACTCGCGCGCCGCCGGGTTGATCCACTTCCCGTCACGTATCACCCGGGCCTTGACCGCCAGCTTTGCCTTGAGTGCCTCGATGGCGTTGCCCGCTGCATGTTCCTCCCAGAATCCGA
Organism: uncultured Gammaproteobacteria bacterium; assembly: GCA_963702105.1. Lineage (GTDB taxonomy): Bacteria > Pseudomonadota > Gammaproteobacteria > Steroidobacterales > Rariloculaceae > ZC4RG20. The sequence goes on along the minus strand of OY969712.1, from coordinate 3,493,669 downwards.
CCACAGCGTTGGCCAGGAGCAGAACCAGGATGATGCCGAAGTCCGGCCAATGCCGGGCCAGCGCCGAAAGGATCACGGCCGCTTCGATCATCCACGGGATCGGACCCCAGAAATAGCTGAGGAATTTCAGCAGAAAATTGGTTTTCTTTGCTTCAATCTCATTCGGTCCGTATTCGGTCAGCCGCTTTGCCGCCTCGGCGTTGGTGAGCCCGTCCGGTGACGACCCCAGTCTTTTCTCCACTTCCGCCAGGGGAAGGGATTTCAGATCGTCCTTCGAATCGGGCTTCGATCCCGGCTTCGACTCGGGGCCCGGGGGCGGGTCGGCTTTGGCATTCATTTGAAGTTGCTCCACTTCCAGTTGCGGACTTCCGGCATGTCCTGTCCGTACTGGTCGATGTACTGCTTGTGCTCGATGAGCTTGTCCTGAACCATCTGCTTCAAGTACGCCCCCTTGGCACCCAACTGCGGCAGGCGATCGACTACGTCCTGCACCAGATGGAACCGATCCAGCTCGTTCTGCACCCTGATGTCGAAGGCCGTCGTGATCGTACCCTCTTCCTTATAGCCCCGGACGTGCAGGTTGCGGTTGCTCCGGCGGTAGGTTAGCCGGTGGACCAGCCACGGGTACCCATGGAAGCCAAAGATGATGTGCTTGTCCTTAGTGAACAGCGAGTCGTAATCGTCGTCGCTCAGTCCGTGCGGGTGCTCCGTGCTGGGCTGCAGCTTCATGAGATCGACGACGTTGATTACCCGGATTCTCAGCGCTGGAAGATGCTGGCGAAGGATTGAAACGGCCGCCAGGATCTCCAGCGTAGGCGTGTCTCCGCAACAGGCCATTACCACGTCCGGCTCGGCGTCCTGGTCGTTGCTGGCCCATTGCCAGATGCCGATTCCTTCCGTGCAATGCACAACTGCGGCGTCCATGGTCAACCATTGGGGCAGAGCGTGTTTGCCTGCAACCACCACGTTGACGTAATGCCGGCTGCGCAGGCAGTGATCAAAGACTGACAACAGGCAGTTCGCATCGGGCGGCAGGTAGATGCGCACGATATCGGCCTTCTTGTTGACGACATGGTCGAGGAAGCCCGGATCCTGGTGCGTGAAGCCGTTGTGATCCTGCTGCCAGACGTGGGAGGCGAGCAGATAGTTCAGCGACGCGATCTTCCGGCGCCAGGGCAGCTCCAGCGTAACCTTCAGCCACTTGGCGTGCTGGCTGAACATCGAGTCCACGATTCGGATGAAGGCTTCATAGCTGTTGAACAGCCCGTGCCGCCCGGTCAGCAGATATCCTTCCAACCAACCCTCGCACTGGTGCTCGCTGAGCATCGAGTCCAGCACGCGTCCGGCGGGCGCGAGGAATTCATCGTTCTTCACCGTGCGGGCGTCCCACTGACGGCTGGTTGCCTCGAACACCGCGCCGAGGAGATTCGAGAGGGTCTCATCGGGGCCGAAGATGCGGAAATTGCGCTGATCCTGATTCAGCGTGGCCACATCGCGCAGGAACTGCCCCAGCACGAGCGTATCCTGGCCGCTCACGGCGCCGGGAGTAGGCACCTTCAGCGCGTGGCGGTGGAAGTCGGGCATGCGCAGGTCGCGCAGCAAAATGCCGCCGTTGGTGTGCGGATTGGCACCCATCCGCCGCTCGCCCTTGGGCGCCAGCTCGGCCAGTTCCGGCATGAGCCGGCCATTCTGGTCGAACAGCTCCTCTGCCTTGTAGCTTTTCATCCAGCTTTCGAGCTGTTCGAGATGATCGGGATGCTCGGCATCTACCAGCAGCGGCACCTGGTGCGCGCGGAAGGTGCCCTCGATTTGCAGGCCATCGACGACTTTCGGTCCTGTCCAGCCCTTGGGTGACTTGAGGACGAGCATCGGCCAGCGCGGCCGAGTCCTGTCGTGCTCGGTTCGGGCGTTGCCTTGGATGCGCCGGATGTCCTCGATCACCTTCTCCAACGCGGCAGCCATGAGTTGATGCATCTTCTCTGGCTCATCACCTTCCACAAAGTAAGGCGTCCAGCCGCAGCCCCGCAGAAATTGATCCAGTTCCTCGTGCTCGATGCGGGCCAGTACCGTCGGGTTGCTGATCTTGTAGCCATTGAGGTGCAGGATCGGCAGCACGGCCCCGTCGGTGATCGGATCGAGAAGCTTGTTGGACTGCCATGAGGTCGCCAAGGGGCCCGTTTCGGCTTCGCCGTCGCCCACGACGCAGGCGACGATCAGATGGGGATTGTCGAACGCGGCGCCAAAGGCGTGGCTGAGCGAATACCCCAGCTCGCCGCCTTCGTGGATCGACCCCGGGGTCGTCGGCGCCACATGGCTGGAAATCCCGCCGGGAAAAGAGAACTGCTTGAACAGCCTTTTCAGCCCGGCTTCGTCCTGGCTGATGTTCGGATAGATCTCGCTGTAGGTGCCTTCCAGATAAACGTTACCCACCAGCGCCGGGCCGCCGTGACCGGGTCCGGCGATGTAGAACATGTCCAGGTCGTATTTCTTGATCACCCGGTTCAAATGCACGTAGATAAAGTTCTGGCCCGGCGTGGTGCCCCAGTGTCCGACCACCAGCGGCTTCACGTGCGACAGCTTCAGCGGCTCCCTCAGCAGCGGATTGTCGTAGAGATAGATCTGACCGACCGACAGATAGTTTGCGGCGCGCCAGTACGCATCGATTTTGTAGAGCAGTTCGGGCGTGAGTGTGTTGGTTGGCATGGCTTAGTTGTCCCGAGGTAAGCCGAGATTCAGCAGACGCATGACCGATCTTGCGGTCATGAGCTCCTCGTCGGTGGAGATGACCCTCACCTTCACTCGACCGGACTGCGGCGAAATAGGCGCTGCATTTTTCTTCCCATTGCGCTTGTGGTCCAGTTCTATGCCGAGAAAGCCGAGTCCGTCGCAGATGCGCTTGCGCACTAGAGGGGCGTTTTCGCCGATGCCGTCGGCGAAGACGAGCATGTCCAATCGGCCGAGCGCCGCGGCGAAGGCGCCGATCTACTTTTTCGCTTGATAGCAGAACAGCGCCACGGCATTGCTTCATGCCGTGCACCACGCGGTGGCCCACGGCTTTGACCGACGCGAACCACGGCTGCGCTTCGGCAGTCCAGCAGAAGGCCCGCCGCCGTGTGGTGGTCAGCGGCGGCGAGGTGGCGCGCAGCCCGCGGTTTTCGGGCCTGAGCGTTGACAGGCAAGATGCGTGCCGCGTGAGCCGATGCGATCGATTTTCCCATTGAGCCGCAGCCGCGGTTCTCCCGCCTCATACACCGCGAACCGGATGCCCGACGAACCACAGTTGCTCGTCAGAACACAGGGCAATGAAGGACCCGATTCGAGTGACGCTGCCTCGGAGCCTGGCAATCCTCGTCTTTTCGCTTGTCGCGCTGCTGCAATTGCTGCGCGCCTATTTCGGGAGGGCAGTTACGGCAACCAGGGCAAGGGGTTTCATACCGTTGCGGACCTGGTGGGTGGCGTTGCTGCTTCACCTTTTCGCTCGGCCGCCCAATAGCCGGGACGGCCGTAGTGTTCGTAGATGCCCGTTTCCTGCGCTCGATCCAGCTGCACCGCCGGGTCGTACGGCGGAGCGTCTTTCACCGCCTGCCGGGTCAGATCGACCGAGACTGTCGCCGCGGGCCAGCTCACGTTCTTGATCCATTGCGGCGCGATGAGGACCTTATGACCGAGCCACCAGTTGCTCGTGTCCACAACCATGTATCGGATGGCCCAGGTCTCTTCATCGACGAGCAGGCCCTCTACGTGCCCGATGCCGCCGTCGGTCGCTTCGATGTGATAGTTCCTGACCGCCTTGCAACTGCGCAGATGGAGGTCGTCGTCCCGGTGCCGCGCCGATTCGGCGCGCGCGTAAGCCTGCTGCGCTTCCTGACGCGCGGCATACGGCATCGATGAGAAGCTGCCGAAGCCCGTCATCATCATGCCCGGGTAGGCTCCGGCGCCCCAGAGCCCGGCGCCGCCCCAATAGGAAGGGTAGCCGTAATAGCCGAGGTAGCGCATCTCGTGCTGGCGAGAGACCGGTTTGTCGGTGTCGATGTCGGGGCTGTTCTGCACCTTCTCTTTCGTGATCGACACGGGCAGCACCTTCTTCGCCCAGTCCGGGTGGCCGAGCGCGATCGGCGAGATCAGCACCTTTCGACTCGAAAGCCAGCTGCCAGTGTCGACGACGAGATAGCGGATGACCCACGCTTCGTCATCGAATAGGAAATCCTTCACGTGGCCGATGATGCCGTCGGTCGCATGGATGGCGTAGTTCTCCAGATCATTCATGCTGCGTAACATTCGATCTTCTCCTTCGAATCGGGGATTTCCAAAAATGGGCTCGCTACAAGGCCGTTGATACGCCGGACGGGTGACCAGTTCAGTGCGATGCCGTACATAGGCCCAGATTGGCCATGGCCAGCGGCGCGGTCATTTCTTCAGTCCAAGCAGTCGCGGGTTGAAGGCCACGATCACCGTGCTCGCAGCCATCAGCGCCGCGACCAAGGCGGGGGTGAGCAGCACGCCCGGTGATCACCATCACGCTCACGGCGATGGCGACGGCGACCAGCGTCATCATTCCGGGCCGGCGGGATTTGAGCTCCGTGACCAGGCCTTTGAGGAACCGGCAGCCGCCATACCGAAAGACCGCCGAAGAAAGGCCGAACAAAACGTAGAGGTCGCCGGTAAAGCCCACAGCCTCGTGCAGGCCCACCAACCTTCCTTCATCGCGTAATTCCGGCAGCGCCGGTGTCACAATTGCAATGGCCGGGGCGGGTCGTCAGCGAATGACTATTTCTTCAACAGATTCGCGACCGCGAATACGAGCAGGACGACCACCAGTATGCCGATCACCGTCCAAAGCCACATCCCTCCGCCTGCCCAGCCACCCATCCATCCGCCCATCCAACCATTTGTTTGGTGCATCATCCATAGTCCTTCAGTGCGCCGCGCACTGCGAATTGTGGCGTTCCCGCCCCTTGCGATACCGTACTCGCGGGACCCGGTCGACTCTGTGCGTTGTCGTACGCAGTGCCCACGCGCGCTGCTGCTATCCGATCGCAAAGCGGCGGACGAGCAACTGAAAGAGGAGACGGAAGAAGGACTGCTGGCTAGGGAATCGCGGTGAGCTCGGTCAAAATTCGGGACGTTGCTATCCCGGAAGCGTTGCAGGACGCCATGTCTCGCGAGGAACAGGCCGAGCGCGAGACGCAGGCGCGTGCAATTCTCGGCTCGGCTGAAGCGGCGATTGCGGACGCGCAGCGTCCGCGCTACTTCGGCAGAGCAATCAGCATCACGCCGATCGTGGCCGAAAGTTTGAGTAGCGGTAGTCCCGGTAGTCGAAGATCGCCGTGAACGAGGTGAGGACCGCGATGATCTGACATGATGACATCAGGGTGCAGGCCTTTGCTCCGGTCATCGCTTCACTCGGGCACGGTGCAGCTTGTAGCTCTGGACGAGCAGCGTTGTGGCGATCCAGGCAAACAGCAGGGCGAGCGGATACGCGATCAGGCGCGGGAGCACTGCGAACAGTATCGCCAGCAACAGCAGCAATGCGCCAGCGCCCAACGTGATGCGCGCTTCAATGGGTTCGATCACGCGTCGATGGGTGAAGGCCGCGCCGACGACATTGGCGATGCGGACAGCGCCGGCAGCGGCACGTCCCGGGCTTCCGCCGCCACGGCTCATCACGGGATGCGGATGGCGCGGCCGGGTCGGCGCGCGTATATTCTGCCCGGCATCCAGGACAATCTCGCTCGCATTGTCGAGATCCTCGATGAACATCGCTTCCATCGACTGCGCGAACGGCTCGTCCTCGACGACAACGTCCATTTCGCAGTTACCGAACCAACTGGCAATGTTGAGATTGGTCGAGCCGACGCGGGCCCAGCGTCCATCGGCGACTGCAGTCTTCGCGTGCAACATCGTGCCGTTCCACTCGAAGACGCGCACTCCGGCTCCCAATAAGGCGCGGTAACCAGCGCGGGACAGCGGTTTGAGCAATGGCATGTCGGTTGCGTGCGGCACGAGCAGGCGCACATCGACGCTATCCTGAGCCGCGGACCTCAAGGCGTTGACATAGCTGCTCATGCCCGCATAGTAGGCGTCCGTTAGCCAGAGACGCTCCTTGGCAAGCGCGGCAATGAGTTGGTCGACGCGCAACATCCCACCTGTCGCCGGCAGGCTTGCCACGACGCGCAGGGCGGCAGTGCCCTGTTGCGTAGGGGCGGCTGGTCGGGAGAGATCGCTCTCCGGTATTGGCTCACCGATGATCGCCCAGATGGTTGCGAAAGCCTGCTCGAGTTGGCCTACGGCAGCGCCGCGTACCTCGACACCTGTGTCGCGCCACGGCTCGATGTTCTTGGCTGGGTCTCCGGCCCACATGCGTCCGACGCACAAGCCGCTCACGAAGCCTATCTCGCCATCCACGCATAGTGTCTTGCGATGGTCGCGACTGAGCCAGGCGAATGGGGACTCCCAGCGCGCGGGGTTATAACAACGCACTTCGATACCACCCGCACGTAGACGGTTCCAGAAGCCACGCGAGACCGTCCCGAGGCCGCCGAGCCAGTCGTAGATCAGACGCACGTGGACGCCCTCTCGGGCTTTGGCCATGAGGGCATCGGCGAACACACGGCCCGTGTCGTCTTCGTGAAAGATGTAGCTCTCGAAATGGATGTGCCGCCGCGCAGCGCGAATGGCGTCCAGCCATGCCGGATAATTGTCCCGCGCGTCTTTGAGCACCCGAATGCTGTTACCAGCGATCAGCGGCGCTCCGGCTGCGCGCGAAAACGCTTGGTTGGCCAGCGCGCGGACCGACGACGAGCCGTCGGGCTCGTGGGTTGGAACGGGTGGAGGCGTGCTCATCGCCCGCCAGTTTAGCGGTGAGCGGCGCCAACAAGCGAGCGCAGGTTCGGTGGAGCGGCTCCCAGGCGAGCGCGCTTGATGTTCAAATACACAGCTGCGTACGCTAGCGCACCGAAACGATTCGCTGGCATGCAGCATAGTTACGCTGCCGGTGGCTATGTGATCAGGGGCTCGGATCGCTGGCGAAGACCGGCGTCGTGCCGGATCGTGCGCCGCTTCGGCGCGGCAAAGGGTGACAAGGCAGTTGGTAGAGCACAGCCTGAACACGCAAACACATTGTACGAGGCCTTTAACGGCGCCGCGAAAAGTTGATTCATTCTATCGATAGCGTGCTCGGGCGCACGTTGCGATCAGAGCGTGATGCGTTCGGGCCCAAGTCTGGCTACCAAACGTATATCCAAAGCACTTGGGCCCGCGCGAGCCGCGCCCCGCCCTTGCTGTTCTCATCGCTCCGCCACGCTCGGATCCGCGTGTGTGTTTGAGCCTCGCGAAGCGTCCCGGTGCGCGCGGTGATTCGGCGGCGCGGTGTTCTGGAGCGAAGTGCCGAGAAAGCAGGCCGCGAGAGGAGGGTTGAGCGAGCACGATGGCCCGCGCGAAATGCCGAATCGTTGGTTCAAGAGCGAAGAGGAGAACGACGTGGACGATACTAAGCAACGCACACAATGCCTTAGCGACACGGCGGCGGAAGGGCAACCGCGGCCCTCCGAAGGCCGCTCGGGCGGGGCCCAGGGTTCCAGCTCGCCTTGGCACATGCCTCCGCGCAAGACCTTGCTTACGTTCGTAATCGTGCTCGCGGTGAACTACCTGATCATACGGATGCTGTTTCCGAGCCCCGACGCCGCCGTCACCATCCCCTATACCACCTTCAAGCAGCAGGTAGCAGAAGGCAACGTCCAATCAATCTACAGCACGGGGGCCAGCGTCGAAGGGCGGTTCGCGGAGGCGGTAATATGGCCTCCGCCGAAGGCGACGCCAGTGACGACACCCGACGCGAGCAATTGGCCGGCCGCCTGGTTCGCGCATCCGGCTGAGCCGCGTTCTGCAAAAACGTTTGCAACTACTCTGCCCGCGTTCGTCGATCCAGGTCTCGAGGGATTCCTCATCGAGAACAAGGTAGAGATCAGCGCGATTCCGATCCAAAGCGGGAACACGCTGGGATCGCTGCTGTTGGGGTTCGCGCCCGCGATCTTGTTCATCGCGTTCTACATCTGGATGTTCCGTCGCGCCGCGAGTCAGGGCGGTGGCATGGGCGGGCTCATGGGCATCGGCAAGAGCAAGGCGCGTCGTTACGATCAGGAGGCGGGAACGAAGGTGACGTTCGAGGACGTTGCCGGCATCGACGAGGCGGAGAACGAGGTGGTCGAGATCGCGGATTTCCTCAAGGACCCCGCTAAGTACACGCGCCTCGGCGGAACCGCGCCAAAGGGCGTCCTGCTCGTCGGTTCACCGGGAACGGGCAAGACACTCCTCGCGAAAGCGGTCGCCGGCGAGGCGGGTGTGCCGTTCTTCTCGATGAGCGGTGCGGAATTCGTCGAGATGATCGTCGGCGTCGGCGCGGCGCGCGTGCGCGACTTGTTCAAGGAGGCGCGCAAGAACGCGCCGGCGATCATCTTCATCGACGAGATCGATTCCATTGGGCGCGCGCGCGGGCCGATGGCGATCGGAGGCTCCAGCGAGCAGGAGCAGTCGCTGAACCAGATTCTGACGGAGATGGACGGATTCTCGAGCCGCGAGGGCGTCATCGTGCTGGCGGCGACCAATCAGCCGGACGTGCTCGACAAGGCACTGCTGCGCCCCGGCCGCTTCGACCGCCGCGTGATCGTCAACCTTCCGGACAAGGCCGGTCGCGAAGCGATTATGAAGGTCCACGCCCGCAATATTCCGCTCGCGAGCGACGTTAGTCTGGCGGATCTCGCGGCAGCAACGCCGGGGTTTTCGGGCGCCGACATCAAGAACCTCGTCAACGAGGCGGCGCTGCTCGCAGCGCGGCGCGATCAGCAAGAGGTTCGCGAGAAGGATTTCTTGGACGCGCTCGAGAAGATTGTGCTCGGGCCCGAGCGGCCGCTGCTGCTCACGCGCGAGGATCGCGAGCGCATCGCCTATCATGAAGGTGGGCACGCGATTCTCGGGCTCGTCGTGCCGGGTGCGGACCCAGTCCAGCGCGTGACAATTGTGCCGCGCGGCCAAGCGCTCGGGGTCACATATCAGCGGCCACAGACTGAGCGCTACAACTATCCAGAAGCGTATTTGCGTGCGCGAATCGTCGGCATGCTCGGTGGCCGCGCGGCGGAGGAGGTGGTGTATGGCACGAGGACCACCGGCGCCGAGAACGACATCGAGCAAGCGACGGACCTCGCGCGCAGCATGGTCACGCGCTGGGGCATGAGTGAAAAGCTCGGAATGGTACAGCTCGCGTCGCGCCGGAATCCGTACCTCGGCGCCGGGTTCGCGAACGAGAAATCCTTCAGCGAGGATACCGCACGCGTTATTGACGCAGAGGTGCAGAAGATCGTCAACGAATGCCAGGCGACGGCGAAACGACTGTTGAACGACCATCGCAAGCAGCTTGATGCCCTTGTCGAAGCCTTACTCGCGCACGAGACGCTCAGCGGGCACGAGATCCTTGACGTCACGGGGCTCCCGCCGGCGCCAGCGGTCGAAAGTAGGCGCCTAGCGGCCGCGAGCCTCGGCAAAGTCGCGGCGCAAGTCACGCCGTGGCCGTGGGGAGCTACGACTGCTTTTTCGGCGCCTTTGTATAACGCAAATAAGGCAGCTTGATATCGATTAGCTCCGAACTTTGCCCTAACCCCCGGTTGTCCACTGCCCCAGCAGCTTGGTCTTGCACTCGGCAAACTCCGGCGCAAGCCACGCTAAATTCCGTGGCGCACACGGGTTTATGCAGCGAGCCTGGGCAACAACATCGCAATCACCCACTCGAGCATCAGCGGAACACTGCGCGTGAGGCATACGTAAATCTTCGAATGTCGCTACCATGCAGCAAGAAATATGGTGGTCATCGGTTCTGCAGGAGGGTGTCTAATGTCGCGATGGCGGAATGAATGATCCGCGATTGCGGGCGATGTCGTGGACGGCGTTATCCGGCTCGTTATTGGGTGATGGTGAACGACAAATTGTGCGTTCCGCCCGCAATGAATCAATTCCTGCGGGATCGCCTCACCACTGTATTCCGGCGTCGGGGGCAGCACGCGCTCGACCCGCGCAGTCTTTCTTCCTATCCGGCCGCCGACTTGACGATCGAGCGAATCGGCGGTTTGCTCAATTGCCGTGTGCCCGCTCTGGTCAGTGGGTGACTCTAGGGCGTGCGTCGAATTCTGCGTTTCACAGCCGCTAAGGTAATTCGTAAGTAAAACGTATGTCGTAAATAACTAGTGTAATCGTCTTGTGTAATCGTCTCATTCGCGTGCCGCTCGGAGTCGGGGCGTGAGTACAGCATGCGCCGGGAGCCTAAAGTGAACATCCGTACAAACACACTCGCGCCGGAACTGCTCCAGAAGATGGACGCCTACTGGCGCGCCGCGAACTACCTGTCGGTCGGCCAGATCTATCTTTGCGATAATCCGCTTTTGAGGCGGCCGCTGGGACTTGCGGATGTGAAGCACATGCTGCTGGGACACTGGGGCACGACGCCCGGGCAGAACTTCATCTATGTGCACCTGAATCGCGTCATCAAGAAGTATGACCTCGATATGATCTACGTCGCCGGCCCCGGGCACGGTGGCCCGGCCGTCGTCGGCAATACGTATCTCGAGGGCACGTACAGCGAGATCTACCCCAACATCAGCCAGGATGAGGCGGGACTGCAGAAGCTCTTCAAGCAGTTCTCGTTTCCGGGCGGCATCCCGAGCCACGCCTCGCCGGAATGCCCCGGGTCGATTCACGAGGGCGGCGAGCTCGGTTATTCGCTCAGCCATTCGTTCGGCGCGGTGTTCGACAATCCCGATCTCATCGTCGCCTGCGTCATCGGCGACGGCGAAGCGGAAACGGGCCCCTTGGCGACGGCGTGGCAGTCGAACAAGTTTCTCGACGCGGTCACCGACGGGGCCGTGTTACCGATCCTGCACCTGAACGGCTACAAGATCAGCAACCCGACCGTCCTCGCGCGCATCGAGCACGAGGAGTTGGAGCAGTTTCTGCGCGGCTGCGGCTGGACGCCCCACTTCGTCGAAGGGGACGAGCCCGAGGCGATGCATCGGCTCATGGCCGCTACCTTGGACAAGACCATCGAGGACATCCGTCGAATCCAGAGCAATGCCCGGAACAACGGCGACACGACCCGTCCACGCTGGCCGATGATCGTCCTCAAGTCGCCCAAAGGCTGGACGGGGCCGAAGGTCGTCGATGGTCTTCAGGTCGAAGGCACGTTCCGTGCGCACCAGGTGCCGCTCTCCGACCCGGCGATGCATCCCGAGCACCTGAAGCTGCTGGAGGACTGGCTCAAGAGCTATCGGCCGGAGGAACTCTTCGACGCCGAAGGGCGCCTCGAATCGGAGCTGGCCGAGCTCGCGCCCTCGGGCCGACGACGCATGGGTGCCAATCCCCACGCCAACGGCGGCATGCTGCTGCGGGACCTGCGCATGCCGGATTTCCGCGATTATGCGGAGGCGGTGCCGGCGCCCGGCGCGCGCGGGGTCGGCGACACGCACGTGCTCGGGCGCTTCCTGCGCGACGTGCAGAAGCTGAATCAAGCGGATCGAAACTTCCGGATCTTCGGGCCCGACGAGACGCTTTCTAACGGGCTGGAAGCGCTCTTCGAGGCGACGGACCGCCAATGGGACGCCGCTACGGTCGCGAATGACGAGTTTCTCGCCCCAGCCGGGCGCGTCATGGAGATGCTCAGCGAGCACCAGTGCGAGGGCTGGCTCGAGGGCTACCTGCTCACGGGCCGGCACGGGCTCTTCAACTGTTACGAGGCGTTCATCCACATCATCGATTCGATGTTCAATCAGCACGCCAAGTGGCTGAAAGTCACCGCCCACTTGCCGTGGCGGCGCAAGATCGCCTCGCTGAACTACCTGCTGGCCTCGCACGTCTGGCGCCAGGATCACAACGGCTTCACCCATCAGGATCCGGGTTTCATCGACCACGTCGTGAAGAAGAAGGCCGAGGTGGTGCGGGTCTACTTCCCGCCGGATGCCAACTGCCTGCTGTCCGTCATGGACCACTGCCTGCGCAGCCGTCATTACGTCAACGTGGTGGTTGCGGGCAAACACCCCGCGCCGCAGTGGCTCACCATGGACGCCGCAGTCAAGCACTGCAGCGAGGGCATCGGCATCTGGCAGTGGGCCAGCAACGACCAGGCCGTCGCGCCCGATGTGGTCATGGCCTGCTGCGGGGACGTGCCGACGCTCGAGACGCTCGCCGCGGTCTCGATTCTGCGCAAGCACCTTCCCGAGCTCAAGATCCGTGTGGTGAACGTCGTGGACCTCATGAAGCTGCAGCCGCCGGGCGAGCATCCGCACGGCCTGAGCGACATGGACTTCGACGAACTCTTCACCAAGGACAAGCCGGTCATCTTCGCTTTCCACGCCTACCCGTGGCTGATCCACCGGCTGACCTACCGCCGCACCAACCACCACAACATTCACGTCCGCGGTTACAAGGAAGAGGGCACCGTCACGACGCCCTTCGACATGACAGTGTTGAATGATCTCGACCGCTTCCACCTCGTGATGGACACCGTCGACCGTCTGCCGCAGACGGGCGATAAAGGGATCTACCTCAAGCAGCAGCTCAAGGACAAGCTCATCGAACACAGGCAGTACATTGAAGAGCACGGCCAGGACATGCCGGAAATTCGCAATTGGAAATGGAGCGGATGAGGCGGGATGGCGCTGCGCTTGATCGAGATGGTGTTGAAGGAGAAGGACGGCGAAGACGTCCGCGGCCTTCTCGCAGAGCACAAGGTGCTCGAACACCGACAGATCCGCTTGCCGGATGGGGTCGTGCTGGTGAGGATCTTGTTGGATGCGGAACAGAGCGAGACGGTGCTGGATGCATTGCAGAAGGTGTATGCCGGAGGGGAGGGGAATCGGGCTGTGATTCTACCGGTCGAAGCGACCTTGCCGCGGGCCGAGCCGGGCCCGGAGCCGAAGCCGGCGGCGCCGTCTGGGCAGCCGCAGCCCGATGAAAAATCCCCCGAGCGGATCGGCCGGGAGGAGCTTTACGAGGACATTAAAGATGCCGCGCGGTGCTCGAGGGTCTACCTGGCGATGGCGGTGTTGTCTACCGTCGTGGCGACCATCGGTCTGCAATACAACAGCGTGGTGATCATCGTCGGCGCCATGGTGATCGCGCCGTTGCTCGGTCCGAACATGGCGATGGCGCTCGGCACGACGCTGGGAGACGTGTCACTGCTGCGGCGGGCGCTCTTGACGGCTCTGGCCGGCATTGCGACGGCGATGGTGCTGTCGGTGGTCATCGGTGCGCTGGTGCATGTGGACCCGGCGCTGCCCGAGGTGGCATCGCGCACTCGGGTGCGGCTCGGCGACGTCACACTGGCCTTGGCGTCGGGCTGTGCGGGCGCGCTGGCGTTCACGACGGGCGTGTCGGCGACCTTGATCGGCGTGATGGTCGCGTTGGCGCTATTGCCGGCGCTCGCGGCGGGCGGACTCCTGCTGGGCGGCGGCCATCCCGCGCTTGCAGCGGGCGCATTGTCGCTGTTTCTGGTGAACCTGATCTGCGTGAATCTGGCTGCAGTGACGACGTTTCTGGTGCAGGGCATTCGCCCGGCGAGTTGGTGGGAGAAAGATCGCGCCGTAAGAGCCACGCACATCGCGATCGGCCTGTGGGTGGCACTGTTGGCGGGGTTGCTTGGGCTGATCGTGCTGTTGCGAAAAGGCTGAAGAGAGTCAGAGGAAATACCTTGAATACGCCATCCGCGTCCAAGTCGCCCGCGTCGAGGCCAGGCCCTGCAGCCGATGCGAAGGACGATCTGAACTCCCTATCCATGCCGGAAATCGAGAAGAAGCTGGTGTCGTCGCCGGACGGCCTCACTCAAGCCGAGGCCAAGAAACGGCTGACGCAATATGGGCCGAACGAGATTGAGGAAAGGAAGACCAATTCGTTCCTCAAATTCTTGAGCTACTTCTGGGGTCCCATCCCGTGGATGATCGAAGTGGCCGTGATCCTTTCGGCAGTCGCCCGCCACTGGCCGGATTTTGCCATTATTCTGCTGCTGCTTCTCGCTAACTCCGTAGTCGGATTCTGGGAAGAGCACCAGGCGGGCAACGCGATCGCCGCGTTGAAGGCGAAGCTCGCGATCAAGGCCAGGGTGAAGCGTGATCGTGCCTGGGCCATGCAGGAGGCGCGGGAGTTGGTGCCTGGCGACGTGATCCGGCTGCGCTCGGGCGACATCGTCCCCGCGGATGCGCGCCTGCTCGACGGCGACCCCATAGAAGTGGACCAATCCGCGCTGACCGGAGAGTCGTTGCCCGCCGAGCGCGGGTCCGGCGACGCGGTGTTCTCGGGGTCGATTGTCCGCCAGGGCGAAATCGACGCGTTGGTCTACGCCACGGGCTCGAAGACGTACTTCGGCAAGACGGCGCAGCTCGTCCAGGAAGCGCAGACCGTCAGCCACTTTCAGCGAGCGGTGCTGAAGATCGGCGACTACCTCATCATCCTGGCCGTGACGCTGGTCGTATTGATCCTCGGCGTGGCGTTGTTCCGCGGGGATCCCATCGTCACGACCTTGCAGTTCGCCTTGGTCCTGACGGTCGCCGCGATTCCAGTGGCGATGCCCACGGTGCTGTCCGTGACGATGGCCGTGGGTGCCCGCCTGTTGGCCAAGAAAGAAGCCATCGTGACCCGCCTGGCCGCCATCGAGGAATTGGCCGGCGTGGACGTGCTGTGCGCGGACAAAACCGGAACGCTGACGCAGAACGTCCTGACCCTGGGCGAGCCCTTCGGCGTGAACGGCGTTCCTGCCGACCAAGTCATTGTCGCCGCTGCGCTGGCGTCACGTGCACGGAACAACGACCCCATCGATATGGCTGTGCTGGGCGGCCTCGCGGGCCCCCGGGCCTTGGACGACTACCAACTCGTTCACTTCCAGCCATTCGACGCCGTGCACAAGCGTACCGAAGCAATCGTCAAGGGCTCGGACGGAAAAGCGTTCAAGGTGACCAAGGGCGCACCGCAGGTCATTCTGGAGTTGTCGGCGAATGCCGGGGAGGTCCAGGCCGCCGTCGGGCACGCCATCGACGAATTCGCGGCGCGCGGGTTCCGCGGGCTAGGAGTAGCGCGGGCCGAGGGAGACGGCCCATGGCAATTCTTAGGCGTACTACCCCTGTTCGACCCGCCACGCGACGAAGCCAAGGCGACCATAGCGACCGCGAGGCAGATGGGCGTAAACGTCAAAATGGTAACGGGCGATCAGCTGGCGATCGCTCGCGAAACCGCCGCGAAGCTCGGTCTCGGCACGAATATCCTCGACGCCGGCGGCTTCGGCGACGCCAACCGAAGGGAGACCGCGCAGCTCTCGGAGTCCATCGAGCAAGCCGACGGCTTCGCCCAGGTATTCCCCGAACACAAGTTCCATATCGTCGATGTCCTGCAGCAACGCGGCCACATCGTGGGCATGACCGGCGACGGCGTCAACGACGCTCCGGCCCTGAAGAAGTCCGACTGCGGCATCGCCGTTTCAGGGGCGACGGACGCTGCCCGCGCGGCCGCATCCATCGTGCTCATGACATCGGGCCTATCCGTGATCGTCGACGCGGTCAAGGAAAGCCGGAAGATCTTCCAGCGCATGAACAGCTATGCCATCTATCGCATCGCCGAGACGCTGCGCGTGCTGTTGTTCATGACGCTGGCGATCCTGATTTTCAACTTCTATCCTTTGACAGCCGTCATGATCGTGCTGCTCGCGTTGCTCAACGACGGGGCCATTCTGTCCATCGCCTATGACAACGTGCATTACAAGGATAAGCCCGAAGCATGGAACATGCGCATGGTGCTCGGGGTCGCCACGGTCTTGGGTGTCATCGGACCCGTGGCGGCGTTTGGCCTGTTTTACCTCGGAGAGCGCGTCTATCACCTCGATCGTGCGCACATACAAACGCTCATGTATCTGATGTTGTCCGTGGCCGGGCATCTGACGATCTTTCTGACACGCACGCGCGGCCCGTTCTGGTCCATCCGTCCGGCGCGGATCTTGCTCTTTGCGGTATTCGGCACCCAACTCGTGGCGACGCTGATCGCCGTCTACGGAGTGTTCATGACGCCCCTCGGTTGGGGCTGGGCGCTGTTCGTCTGGGGCTATGCGCTCGCGTGGTTCCTCGTGAACGATCGGGTGAAGCTGTTTGCGTATCGGGTATTCGATCCGACCACCGCGCCGCTGTTGGTCAAGGTGCCTCACGACCGGACACCGCAAATCGCCAGGCGCGCCTACGAACTCTATGAGCGGCGCGGCCGCCAAGAAGGCCGCGCGACTCAGGACTGGCTCGAGGCGGAGAACGAAATTCGCAAAGACGAGTCGTCTAAATGAGCCGGTATCGGACCGTATCGTGTCGAGGACCTGTCTAGACTCGCGTCCACCGGACGCAGAATCGAACAAGAGATGGGCGACGGTTGGGCGGAGGGGGTTCACGCCGATGACCTCGAGCGCTGCGTCCGGCAGTACCTCGATCATTTTCGAGAGCGGGAGCCCTTTGAAATGGAATACCGGCTCCAGCGCCACGACGGAGTATACCGCTGGATATTCGATCGCGGTGTGCCGTTGCTCGACGACGCCGGGAATGTCGCCGGATTCATTGGGAGCTGTATCGACGTCGACGATCGGCGGAAGGCCCAGGACGCTGAGCAGGAGCGCAGTCAACGGCAACTCGCGCTTGCGCATGACTTCGATAAGTGGATTCTAGCCATTGTCAGTCCGGATGGCAGCCGAGCGTCACACGGGTGCTCGATTCGCCTGCACGCCGTAGATTCGTGAGCGCCGAGACGGGCAACTCTTGGCACGCCGCGACAAGCTCACCCCGGATAGACCGGCTTCGGGATACCAGTATAGCGGCGGCAACTTCCGTTGAAGGTTTTGAGCCGCGTCGATCACCGCGCGTCCCGACGCTTTGCCGTCGACGGGCGCTACGCGTTCCTACGCATTTGCGACCTATAGTGGGGCGAAGGACAATGCGAGCTGCAGGAAAAATGCCAAGGTCTGGATCGAGGGGCTCAACCATGGTTCGAAGGCTCGGGGTATTAGCCGCGTTGTGGTTGTCGGCTTCGGCTCACGCCCAAACGGATCCGATTGTCGGACAAGCCGCGCTCGGCTATCTCGCTACGAGCGGCAATACGAAGAGCACGAACGCTAACGCTTCCTTAAAGCTCGACTGGACGCCGGGCGGCCTTTGGTCCCACGAATGGACGGCCTTGGCGATCCATGCGAGCACGAGCGGTACGACCACCGCCGAGGCTTACGCCGCCGGGTATAAAGCCCTTCGCAAGCTCACTGAGAAGAGCTATCTGTTCGGCGCGGTCGACTGGCGACAAGACAAGTTCTCTGGCTATGAGCGCCAACTCACCGAGGCCGTGGGCTATGGGCGCAAGCTCATCGAAAACGACCGCCAGACTCTCGCCCTCGAGGGCGGTATCGGCGCAAAGCGGGCAACGCTGATCGACGGAACGGACCAGAACGAGGCCGTCGTGCGCGCCGGTCTCGACTATGCGCTGAGCATCAGTGACAACTCGGCCTTTGACCAGAAGCTGCTGCTCGAAGCCGGCCAGGACAATCGCTACACGGAATCGGTTTCGGCGCTGCACGTTAAAATGATCATGAACCTCGCCCTCGTGCTGTCCTATACGATAAAGAGCAATTCCGACGTGCCGCCCGGCGTCGAACGGACGGACACGTTCACGGCGATTTCGGTCGAGTACTCCTTCTAGCGCAGCCACGACTCGCTAGCGCAGCCACGGCTCGGCGATCGCCGGGATGTTCGCGAAAGCGATCAATCGCTCGTGAAGTCCGGTGGCGCATGGCTTCATGGCGAGCAAGAGGGACGGGGACGCGTCATTCTCACTTCGACCGTGTGATCCTGGCGGTCGTCGATCAGCGGAATGAGGTTGCCGGCGCGCTCGATTCCATCCATTGTCAGCCGTGCCGGCTCACCCGGGTGTTCGGCCAGATGCTTGACCGTGATGTGGTAGACCGTTTCGCGATAGCGGTAGTGGAGGGTGTAGGACTCCCAATGGGCCGGGATACACGGCGCGATGCGCAGATGGTCCACTTCCAGTTGCAGGCCCAGCAGTGTTTCCACGGTCAGCCGGTACATCCAGCCCGCCGCGCCGGTGTACCAGGTCCAACCGCCCCGGCTCGTGTGCGGCGGCGCCCCGTAGATGTCGGCGCACATGACGTATGGCTCCACCTTGTAGCGGGCAATCGCCTCCGGCTGACTGCCGTGATTGATGGGATTGAGCATGGCGAACAATTCCCAGGCTCGTTCGGCTTCACCGATCATCGCAAACGCCATCGTGGTCCAAATCGCGGCATGCGTGTATTGGCCGCCGTTCTCGCGCACACCGGGCAAATAGCCCTTGATATAGCCGGGTTCGAGGTCTGACCTGTCGAAGGGTGGTGTAAGCAATTGGATCAAGCCCGCGTCGCGTCGCACGAGGCGTTGGTCCACGGCCGCCATCGCCTGGCGCGCTCGCATCGGATTGCCACCGCCCGAAAGCACTGCCCAGCTCTGGCTGATGGAATCGATCTGGCATTCTTCGTTTCCGGATGAGCCGAGGGGTGTGCCATCGTCGAAATACGCCCGTCGGTACCAACCGCCGTCCCAGGCGTTGGCCTCTACATTCTCGGCCAGCCGCGCAGCCTGCACGGTGCAAAGCTCGGCAAAGGCCTCGTCTTCCCGACTACGTGCGAGCTCTGCGAATAGCCGCAGATTCTGGTACAAAAACCACGCCAGCCAAACGCTCTCGCCCTTGCCGTTGCGACCGACGAGGTTCATGCCATCGTTCCAGTCGCCGCAGCCCATCAGCGGCAGTTCATGGTCGCCGAAGCGTAGTCCATGCTTGATCGCACGCGCGCAATGTTCATAGAGGCTGGCCGCTTCGATCGAACGTTGCGGCTGGTCGTAGTAAGCCTCCTCTTCCGGATTCAACTCGCGGCCCTCCAAGAAGTGGACCGGCTCGTCGAGTACGCCCGAATCGCCCGTCGCCAGCACGTAACGACAGGTCGCATAGGGCAGCCACAGGTAGTCATCGGAAAAATGCGTGCGCACGCCTTGGCCGTTGGGCGGATGCCACCAGTGTTGGACGTCTCCCTGGCGGAATTGGCGCCCGGCACAACGGATCAATTGCTCGCGGGCGAGCCATGGTGTCGCATGGATCAGCGCCATCGTGTCCTGCAATTGATCGCGGAAACCGTAGGCCCCGCCGGATTGATAATAGCCACTGCGTCCCCACAGCCGGCACGAGATTGTCTGGTAAACCAGCCACCCATTGGCCAGCACGTCCAAGGCCGGGTCCGGCGTCTCCACATGCACCGCGCCCAGGGTACGGTTCCAGTATTCCCACACCGCTTCCAATGCCTGCCGTGCACCGGCGGGTCCGCCGAATCTGCCGAGGAAATGCCGCGCTTCGTCCCTGTCGCGCGCCGCGCCGAATACGAACACGATCTCGCGCTCCTGCCCGGCAGCAAGTTCAATCCCAGTCTGAATCGCCGCGCACGGATCCAGGGCCGCCCCTGTCCTTCCGGACAAACGCGTGCGGCGCATGGCGGCCGGGGCACCCAGCGAGCCGTTGCGGCCGATGAACTCCTTACGGTTGCCGGTCATCGTGCGCTCCGGCTCGCTGACCTGCGCAAAGACGACTCGATTGGCGCATTCGCGCCCGTAGGCATTGCGCGCGAACAGCGCTCCACTGGGCGGATCCGTTTCGGTGACGATGTGCATCAAATTGGTGTGCCGCCACTCACCGAGCACCAATTCCCAATACGCGGTCAGGGACACGCGACGGGTACGCCTGGAGTCGTTCCGCAGCTTCACCACGGCGAACTTCACCGGCGCGTCCATTGCGACGTAGGTGGACAATTCCGAGAAGATGCCGGCTTCGTAATGCTCGAACACGCTGTACCCGAACCCGTGCCGGCATACATACCCGGACCGCCCGCGTGCGGGTAAAGGCGTCGGCGACCAGAACGCGCCTGTTTCCTCGTCGCGGATATACAGGGCCTCGCCGCTACTGTCGCTCAGCGGGTCGTCGTGCCAGGGTGTCAACCGAAACTCGTGCGCATTTTCCACCCAGGTATAGGCACCGCCGCCCTCGCTGACGACGGTGCCGATGTGCGGGCTCGCGATGACATTGACCCACGGCGCCGGCGTGCTCTGACCCGGCTCGAGGGTGATGACGTATTCGCGCCCGTCAGGCGTGAAGCCCCCCAGGCCGTTGCTGAAAATGCGTTCGCGCGCCAACAGCGGACGAACCGGCTCATCGGTCGGTCTTGGCACCGACTCCAAACGGCCCGGCACTCGCTCCGGCGGTACTCGGCGCTCCACCTGCTCGTGCAAAGTTTCGGCGGTATCGGTCAGCACGACGCGGGCGACGGTCTGGAACAAGACTCTGTCCTCCTCGGAGAGCTCATTCGCGCGGCGCACGAAGACTCCGCCAGGCCGATCGACTACCGGCGCCTCGGGACCCGCGTTGATCAGGCCCATGATCTGGTCATGCAGAACGGCGCGGTAGCCCGAAAAGTCCTCATTCAAGATCACCAGATCCGCGCTCAGGCCCTTCATGCGCCAATACGCATGGGCTTGCAGAACCTCCCTTATCAGATCGACGCGACTCAGATCGCTGATGCGTACGAGCACTATCGGCAGATCGCCAGAAATCCCGAAGCGCCAAAGCCCCGATTGACCCAGCTGGTTACGCGCAATCACGCTGGGCGCGGCGCGACGCAAGGCGTTACCGTAAATGACCGAGTTGGCCAGGCGGCCGTAGACCTGTGCGTCGGCCTCGCTTGCGTTGAGTACGCGCAGAACCTCCTGGCTTTGGAACCATGCCATTTCGAAGGCGCGCTCGACGAAGTGCCGGTCACAATATTTCTCGAGCACAGTCATTGCGGCCTCACGGGTCTCCGCGACACCTGAGATGATCTGCACAGTCGTCGATTCATCGGGTGATAAGGTGAGGGTGCGGCGTATAGCCACGATGGGATCGAGCACGGGACCCTCAGTGTTCGACAGCCGTCCGGCCGACTGGCCAAATCGATCACGGCCAGCGAGTACCACGGGGTTGGCCACCGTTCGACCCCGGCCAATGAACCTGGCACGGTCGGTTTCATAGGACGGTTCGTCGGCGGTGGTACCGCGCGCCGCCAACAGATGAAACATCCACGGCACCTGCTCCCCGGGTGTGCGGCGTCGCCGCGCACACAGGATCGCTTGGTGATCGGGGAGTATTTCAGTCTGCACGAACAGGTTACTGAAGGAGCGATGTGCCAGATCGGCATTCGAGGGCGCCAGAACCACCTCCGCGTAACTCGTCACTTCTATCCGACGAACGTCGGACGCCAGGTTGGTCAGCGTTACGCGGCGGATCTCGACATCGTCTTCGGGCGAAACGCTGATCTCGGTGTGCGCTTCGATCGCCCGATCGCGCCGCCGGTATTCAGCGCGCGCCGGCATGAAGATCGCCTCGTAATGATCAGCCTTGCGCAGTGTCGGTTGATATGCAGTAGACCAATAGTGCCCCGTGTCGCGGTCCCGCAAGTAAATGAACGTGCCCCAGCTGTCGCAAACGGCATCCTCGCGCCAACGCGTGACAGCCAGATCGCGCCAGCTGCTGTAGCCGCCACCGGCATTGGTCGCCATGACGTGGTACCTGCCGTTGGACAACAGGTGAACCTCCGGTATTGGCGTATTCGGTTCAGTGAGCACGCGCATGACCGCGCCGGCTTCGGCGGCCGGGGGGCGTGCCGCGGCGCTGACCTCGGCAGCGTGCGGGTGTAACGTAGCCCCCGTCTTCGGGACCCTCTCCTGCAGTAACAATTCAGTCGCGCGTGCCAGCGGGTCCGACATGAATCGGCGCTGCATCGGCCGACCGAGCAGTACGTTGTCAAAGGCCAACAGGCTCATGCCTTGGTGATGCGCCATGAAGGCGTGCACGATGGAGTGGTTCTTGCCTCGCGGTATACGCGATGGCGTGTAATCCACCGCTTCGTAGAACCCGTAGATGCCGAGGAAGCCGTCGGCGGCCAGCGCCTTCAGGTTGCGACACGCTTCCAACGGCTTCACCATCAGCGCCAGCGCGCTGGCGTAAGGGGCGATGACCAGATCATCCCCCAAGCCGCGCTTGAGGCCCAGTCCGGGTACGCCGAAGGCCCGGTATTGATAGACCTGGTGCATATCCGTGGCGTTATAGCAGGACTCGGAAATGCCCCAGGGCACCCCGCGTTGACGGCCATATTCGATCTGGCGCGACACGGCGGCCATGCAGGTCTGCTCCAGTAAAGTGTTCTCGTAACTGGGCATGAAGAGCCGCGGCATGAGGTACTCGAACATCGAGCCGCTCCACGAAATAAGGCTCACGTGACCGCCGTGGCTGGTCAGCAGGCGGCCGAGCGCGAACCAATGCTTCTGCGGTATCTGCCCGTGCGCGATGAGCAGGAAGCTCGCAAGGCGCGCTTCGGATGCCAGAAGGTCGTAGCAGGACGGATCGCGGCGCCGTTCGCCGACGTCGTAACCGATGCTCAGTAAACCGCGCGGCGTGTCATAGAGGAACTCGAAATCCATCGACGCAAGCTCGCGGCAGCGACCCACCAGAGCGTCGATGATTCTGAGTCGGTCCAGCGCATCCTTGTAGCGTGATTCCGTCGGCGCGAAGGCCCCGACTGACGAGCGCGCTCCAGTGCCCTGCGAACCGTCTCTCACCAATTCCGCCAGCGTCGGAATGTGCTCGAAGCGCTGCGACACAGAATCGGATTCAGGCCCAAGGAATTCAAGGTCATCGCGCAACGCGCGGGATTGCCGGTCGAATGCCTCCGCCCAGTAGTACAGTTCACCATCGATATCGATATCCGCCGGCAGCCATGCAACCAGGCCACCGGCAATACGGTGAATCTCATCCAAGAGCTTTGCGGCGCTCACTAGCGTCAGCGGCTGGCCGTTGAGTGTTGTCGAGCGAAGAGTATCCTGCAGCGACGTAATCTTGCTCTCGAGGTCCGGCGTGGGTAGCGCTGGTACGTGTTCGGCAAGCACCGTTAGCGTGTCCTGCAGCCCCTGAAACGCGCACGCGGACAGCACCGGCTGATCTTTCAACTCGGCCAGTCCAGCCTGCAACGTGAGCAGGCTTCCGATCAGGTTGCCGCTGTCTACCGAAGAGACATATTGGGGGCGCAGTGGCTGCAGTGTGCGGGTGTCGTACCAGTTATAGAAATGGCCGCGGTAGCGTTCCAGCTTCTCCATGGTCGCCAGCGTGTTTTCCACGCGCTGCAGAAATTCTCCGGCGCAAAGGTAACCGAAATCGAAGGCGGCGAGGTTCGCCAGCAGCGCCATGCCTATATTCGTAGGCGAGGTGCGCGAGGCGATGGCCGGAGCCGGATATTCCTGGAAGTTGTCGGGCGGCAGCCAATTGTCCTGCGGACTGACGAAGTCCGCGAAGTAGCGCCACGTGCGCCGGGCCGAGGCCCGTAGGAACGCCCGTTGATCGACGGTCAAGTCCGGTGCTCGGGCGCGTAGCGGCATGCTGATCCACCAGCCGAGGGCCGGTGAGACGAGCCACAGGAATAAGACCGGCGCCCAGTAGAACCACTCCGCCGCGCGGGTTTGCCACGGCGCCCAGGCGCCCGGTATACCCAGGGCCAGGCCCAGCATCAGCGCCGCGGCCGGCGCAATCCACATCTCCGTAAAAAATTCGGCCACCGTACGGCGGGCGTTGCGCCTTGCATAGGCGCGCAGTTGCCAGATCAGCAATCCACTTTGCGTGAACAGCATGCGCACGCCCGACCGCAGGATCGCATCCAGGCCGATCAGGGCGTCGTATGGCAACAGAACCACGGTCAGCAAAGGGAGCATGATTGCGCGGCCCGCGGAATTGCCGGTCAGGATCACATGCACCAGCGAATCACGTTCTGCAGGTTTACGGATGAGTTCTATCAAGGCTCCCAGCAAGGCGGGCAGGAACGCCACACCGGCGACCAGCAGGGTCCAGAACCGCGTCGATCCCGGACCGAACAGCCAGCCACCCACGAGCAGGGCCAGCAGTGACGGGACCACGAGGCTGCGTCGAAGGTTGTCGAGCAGCTTCCACACCGACAAGGCGGAGAGCGGGTTCGGCTGGCGCGTCGCCTTCGATCGTCTTGTCCCGTTCGCTTCAACGGATGGAGGTGCTCCGGGCACGTGCGGGAGCAGCCAGCCGGCAAGCTGCCAGTCTCCGCGTATCCACCGGTGTCGCCGGCTGGCCTCCATGGAGTAACTGGCCGGATACTCTTCAATGAGATCGACGTCGGTCACCAGTGCCGAACGCGCATACCCGCTTTCCAGCAGGTCGTGACTGAGAATGAGATTTTCCGGAAAGCGTCCATCGACGGCCTGACGAAAGGCGTCCACATCGTAGATGCCCTTACCGATGAACGATCCTTCACCGAAGATATCCTGATAGACATCAGAAATCTCCCGCGTGTAAGGATCGACACCTGACTCACCCGCGAACAGTTTCGTAAACCGTGACCGGCCTGCACTCGCCAGACTGATCGAGACGCGGGGTTGCAGAATCGCGTAGCCTTCGACAACCCGCCCCTTTGCGGCATCGAAAACCGGTCTATTGAGCGGATGAGCGAGGTTGCCTATCAGTGTGCGCGCCGTGTCGCGAGGCAGTTGCGTGTCGGTATCCAGGGTGATGACGTACCGGATCGAGCCGAGGATCGATGTGTCGCCGACGATATCCGCGAATGCCGTTTGGCCTGCCCCCCTCAATAAGGCATTGAACTGCTCCAATTTGCCCCGCTTGCGCTCATAGCCCATCCACACCCGTTCGATTGGATTCCACACCCGCGGCCGGTGAAAGAAATAGAAGATGCACGGGCGATCATCGTCGTAGGCCTCGTTCAGCGCCTGGACGGCCGCGCGCGCGTAGGCGAGCAACGCTTCATCGTCCGATAGCGTGCGCTCCGGCGCGTCAGGAAAGTCTGTCAGCAGGGCAAAGAAGAGATTCGGATCGCGATTCCCGAGATAGCGGATCTCCATGGCTTCGAGAAGCTCGTCGATCTCCTGCCGTCCGCTCAGCAAGGTGGGGACGACCACCATAGTGCGGTGAGCGACTGGAATGCCCTGCGAAAAATCCAAGCGCGGCAGCGCGCGAGGCGGCAAGATGAGCGTGGCGGAGAGGTTCACCACCGAGACCACCAGCGCCGACACGCCGATTGCGCCGGTGACTGCGAAGAACCAGTACCGCCAGTCGCCCGGCGCAAACCCGTCGAAAGGGGAAAGCACGACCGCCGTCGCCAGCGCGGTGAGCAACAGGATGGGGCCGAGGTAAAGGAGCAGGCGCATATGCCCGCTGGCCCGGCTGATGCGCGACTTCCACGACAGGCGGCAGCCGACCGCACGCTCCAGTGTGCGGCGCCCGCGATCGATCAGGTAGTATCCGACATGCGCAGTGCGGTCGTCGCTACCGGATCGCTCTGCAGCCGTCTGCGCCAGCGCAACGGCTGCGCGTGCCGCCGCCCACTCACTGCCCGCACGGCGCGCACTGCCTCGGGCCACATCTTCGACCGCGTGCCGGTAGCGGTCGCGGGTGGCGAAATCCTGGCCGGCGTGCATCCCCGCCGGGTCTTCACGCAATGTTTGCTCGACGACGCTGAGCGACTCGACGTAATTCCTCCAGTCCATAACGCCGATGAAACGCAGGCTACCGATACTGTTTGCAATGGAGATCTGACTGGTTGCGGCCTTGCGGCTGGCCGCTTCCGATAACTGGGTTGCGGTCACCCCCTGTTCGAGCAGCTTTTGCTCGACCCAGGTTTGCACGAACGCAATGGCGGGTCCCTGCGCCTGGAGCCTTGCGTGGAACTCCTCGACGAACGCCGCGGTCAGCGGCACATCGGCATTGGCAAACTCGGCCAGCAACTGGATGAGCTGTTTCGGTTCCCTTTCGACGGTCTCGAGCATGCGGTCTGCCCAGACGATGGCCGTGTCCTGCTCTTCGCGCCGATGGGCGATACGCAACGCCACGCGGCGCAGGTTTTCGAGCAGCGCCAACTGCAGCATGATCGGGAATGCCCACAATTCGCCGAGCTTCAACGGTTCAACCGTCTGGTAAGCGGTGACGAATTGGGTTGCGTTGTCGGTGTCGACGCGACCGTCGGTGTGGGAGATCAATTCCGACGCCAAGTCGTAGATTCGGGGAAAACCGGCGGAGGGGCCATCTGCCAATCGCGGCAATTGCCTGCTGTACCTGGGCGGCAGATGTCGACGCGCCAGACCGATCTGTTGCTCGATCAGGTAGAAATTATCCAGCAACCAGGCTTCTGCCGGAACGATTCGTTGGCCCGGCGTTGCGGCGGCCGTCACGACGTCGTACGCTGCCACCAGCACGCGCGCATTGTCCGCCAGTCGCGGCAGCAAGCGGTCCCGCCCTGGACGCGGATCGATTCGATGCTGGCCGGCAAGCGTTGCACCGTGACGCTTCAGTTGCTCAATGCTGAACAGCTCCGAGCGCAGCAACTCCGTATCCCGGCCGCTACGCGGCGCCTTCGGTGCGCTCGCCGATAGTTCGAACTTCCCAATAGCGATGACTCTCTCCTCGAACGTGCCGGGGGCGGTCGGCGCCCTGTTCACCGGTAGTCGCTCAAACGCGCCTTCGAGCGCACGCGCGAGCCGTTGTGTACCTCTCGTGACGCGGTGCTGGCTCAAGTGTGCATCGCAATTTGCCCTTGGCTGCTGCCAGACCTACCTATGCGAGGTCTAGGGTAGTGGAATCCACCAGGACTGACGCGCCATCGCCACCGTGGGGGCCCGTCATGAACACGAAGACGACAGAACGGGACGCTGCCAGGTGTGTCCGCCCGAGTTCGAAGTCGCAGGCGTACAGCCGGCGCCACCAAGCGGCAGCCGTTGCGAAGACTGTCGACGATAGCACGTGACGTGAGCGAACGGCGCGGATACCGCGCCTTTGAGCGCTAGCGTACCGACGCCCGCGGAAGACTTCGCGTAGTCTGCGGCTCAGTCGGCGCCTCTTGCGCCTTTCGGGGAAGTCGTAATGAACCATACAATTGTTGTCGCTCTCGCGGCCAGCATCGCGATTGGCGGTGCATCTCGAGCCAGTGTCGCAGCGGAGGAGGGCAGGCGGGGCGAAGCCGTTACTGTCGCAAGCTCCGATGTCCTGAGTCAGATTTCGGCGTTCAGCTACCGCGAGCGCCGGACGTCGGACCTGATTCTTCGAAGCACGCCGATGGCGGGACGCGCGCAGGGCACGGCGCGAGTACGGTACAGGGACGGCAACGCGCAAATCTCGGTAGAGGTTGAGGGGCTGCCGGAGCCGGCGTCGCTCGGTCCCTACGTTGTTTACGTTCTTTGGGCCTTGACTCCCGACGGCCGCGCAACCAATCAGGGTGTAGTCGTAGGTGCCGAGGGCGGTAAGGGCAAGATGGAGACGCAATACGGCGCATCGCAGTTTGCATTGATCGTCACAGCCGAGCCCCATTTTGCGGTCACGGTACCGAGCACGATGATCGCCTTGTACAACGTCGCCGATGATGTAGAGGGGACCGAGTCGAAAGTCGCCACGTTGACTCAGCGTTCCGATTACTCTGGACTTCCCCGCTTGCCGCTCGATCGGTCGAATTCCCAGGAGATTGTTGAAGCCGAATATGCACTCGCCATCGCCCGCGCCGCCGGTGCCGAACGGTACGCACCGGACGCGTATGCGGCGGCGAAAGCGAAGCTCGCGGCTGCGGAGACGTCCGAGCACGGCAAACGAAGGGCGCGCAAGGCCGCTCCCGGATTGGCTCGCGAGGCCGTGATCGCCGGCGAGGACGCCCGTCGCGTCGCGATGACCGCGTCGGCGGCCTCATCCGCAGAGGGCGAACGATTGGCGGCGGCGAGCGCAGCGACCGAGGCTGCGACCGAAAAGGCTTCGATTGCGAGTGAGGCTGCAAGCGTGGCGGCCGAAGCTGCGGCGGACGCCGAGCGTCAGAGGGCCACGGCCGCTTCGACCGAGGCAGCTCGCACCGATTTGCGCAGCCGGTTGAACAAGGCGCTACCGACGCGCGATTCGGAGCGCGGTCTCATTGCCGACATCGGGGGCGTCCAGTTCGCGACCGGAAGGGCCGAGATCAACGCATCGGGACGCGAGAGCATCGCAAAGTTCGCCGGTGTCGTGGCCTCTTACCCGGGTTTGCGCTTCAACGTAGAGGGGCACACGGACAGCACGGGAAGTGTCGCTACGAACAACGCTCTGTCTTTGCAGCGCGCCATTACCGTGCGCGATTACTTGATCGCGCAAGGCGTTGCGGCATCGACCATAGACGTAGCCGGTCTCGGCTCGTCCATGCCGATCGCCGACAATGCATTGGCCGAGGGGCGCGCGCGCAACCGACGCGTAGAGATCGTGGTTTCGGGCGGCCCCCTGTCCGGGACGAACTGACACGGGCCGCGAAGGTCAAACGAGGAGGTGAAGCCGATCCAAGAAGAGCGCTCGTCGCGTCACGCCTCCAGCGACGACGCCTCCGTCGGGATCCACCCCACGCCGATCAGATCGACGTGGATGCCGCTCGCCTTCGGCTTGATGATCTGCGCCGCGAGCTGCTCGCCCTGCGCATCGTAGACCGCATCGAGCGCGCCGACGTCCTGCGCAAACCTGCGCTCAAGGTCCGCACGACGCTGCTGGACGGCTTCTACGCTTTCCGCGGCCCGCCCGACGTCGGCGGTCTCCTTGCGGGTCCGGCCGACTTTGCGTACGGCCGTGCCGATGCGGGATGCAGAGGACGGGGACACGCGCCTGCGCCCGAGCAATGCGCCGAACACGGCGGTGCCGATAGACACGACCGCGTCGATCCGCTGTCCTGCCGCCTGTTGTTGCTCGCGGTCGAGCGCGTGCTCGGCGCGGCGCAGCCGCGCCGTCAGCGTTTGCAGCTCAGATTCGTAGCGGCTTCTAAGCTTCGCGACTTCGGCGTCGCGCTGCTCGTTTGCTTTGTGCTGCAGACGGATGCGGAACTCCGCTTCCGATTCGCCTGGCCGTGAAGTCTCCGCGAGCTTTGCGCTCTTCCACAGCGTCAGCCCCATCTCGTCGGGCAGCCAGCGCCGCAGAGTCCTTTCCCAGGCAACGAATTGCTGAGGCTTCGCAAGCATCACCGGGCACTGCGCGAATCGGGCGCCGTCGACCGGCTCCGTGTCAAGATCGCGCAGGGTCAGCGGAACAGGCTCCGACTGCGTCCAGTCGATGTCGGCTGCGCCGTCGTCGAGCTCCAGGGCGAAGAGGAACGGACGGCGCTCGTCGATGCCGAGCCGTGCGTCAGTCAAAATCACCTCGCCTCCCGCGATCAGCCGGGGCTGGTATACGATCGTGGCGTTCTGCGGCTTGCGAGTCGGGAAGAACCGCTGCGCGATCTTCGGCGATAGAAGCGGCCGCGAAGCCGCCACTTCGGCGGAGTGCGATCCGGCCGTCGTCTCCGCCGCCGCAGTGTTCGTCGAACCGCTCCGCGGCGCCGCCGACGACGGATCTTGCGAACGCCGCGCCGCCGTATCGCTAGTCGGCGACGCGGATTCCGGCGGCGTCAGCAACTTTATCTGATCGCGTGTCAAGGGCCCCGCGAGATAGGACATGACCCACCGCGTCTCGAACACGACGGGCCCCGCTTCGTGGACGTTGTGGAGCAAGAACGTGCGCTTGGCGAGACTCGAGATCGTCCTCTCGAGCTCGGCGCGCGTCAGCCGCTCCCCGGCGGCTGCGCTCGTCAAGCCTTCGATGACGCGCGCCTTGTCGCGCTCCGTCTGCATTCGGCCGATGAACCAGGTGCCGGCGTTGGAGAGCCCCTTATAGTCAAGATCTACGGGATTCTGCGTCGCGAGGACGACGCCGAGGCCGTAAGCGCGGGCCTGCTTCAGCAACGTCAGCAGCGGCTGTTTCGACGGCGGGTTGGCGACGGGCGGCATGAACCCGAAGACCTCGTCCATATAGAGCACGGCGCGCAGGGACGGCGTTCCCGGTTGTCGGCGCATCCACGCGATCAATCTGCCGAGCAGCATCGTGACGAAGAACATTCGCCCTGCATCGTCGAGATGCGCGATCGATAAGACCGAGACGCACGGCTTGCCCCGGTCCGTGTAAAGCAAGGCATCGATGTCGAGCGGCGGCCCTTCGAGCCATCCGCCAAAGCCGGGCGAGGCGAGCAACGAGTTGAAGCGCATGGCCAGCGCGAAACGCGCTTCAGCCGGCATGAACGAGTCGACGTCGACCACGCCGATACGCTCGAACGGCGGCGACTGCACGGCGGCGATTATTCCGGCGAGATCGAGCGCGTTGCCCGCGCTCCATGCGTGGTCCAGCACGTTCGCGAGCAGTACATGCTCGCGGCTCGTCAGAGGGTCCGCCTCGAGGCCAGCGAGTGTGAGGAGGCTTGCCGTCGTCGCGTCGATCGACTCGCGGTAAAGCTCGACGTCGTCACCCAATTCGGTGCCCGGCGACTCGAGTGTTGCGAGCGCGGACAGCGGCCGGCCGGCATTGCTGCCGGGGGTATAGAGGCGCTGCTCGGCGGCCGCCTTCAGCTTCGCGATCCGCTCCGGGCTTTGCCCCGAAGCGGCGAGGCCCGCGCGCCACGCGTTCGCCACTTTCGCGGCGTACTCGGCAGGCGACGACCCCGCCTCGAGCGCGGCGCGCGGATCGATCCACGGCTCGAAGTCCGAGCCGCGCAACTCCGGAAACGCCAGCGACAGATTGCCGAGATCGCCTTTAGGGTCGATCGCGAGGACCGGCACATGGTCGATCGCCGCCTCCTCGATCATAGCGATGCCGAGACCGGTCTTTCCGCTGCCCGTCATGCCGATGATGACGGCGTGCGTCGTAAGGTCTTTGGAATCGTACAGCAGCAGCTCCGCCGGCTCGCTGTTCGCCCGCTTGCCGAGGTAGAACACGCCGACCTTCTCGAAGTCCTGCACGGGCCGAATCCTAATTGCCAGGGGCGAGCGGAGCCGCGAAGTCGCTCCAACTCGGCTCTACGATGTGTGTGACATCCGCAAGGCCAAGGATGGCGCGACCGCCGACCGGAACCATAGCAGGATTTCTGTCGCTCTGAACATGGCCTCTCAGGTATTCGCCTTCGGCAACGACGAGAGCCGCAGCGAGGTCCGCTATCGCGTGCGCGGCAGGCTGTTCGGCACGCGTCGCTTCCGCGACGAGGGGAGGTTCGAGCTCGGGCAGGGCGGCGGGGAGCGCCAGGTAGACCCCCCTCTCGCGCGGGGCTCCAATAGGCGTAGTCTCGAAACGCTGTGATATTCCTTCGACGATTGGGTTCGCTTCTGGTCGGTCCCGCTTCAGCCGACGCGCAGACGCGGCCCTCGCCATTTCGGCCCCCTGAATACCCATTGAGTATCACAAGGAGCACGCAATGCAGATCACCGACATATTCGCCCGAATGGGCGGCATTCAATCCATAGCGCGCGAGCTCGGCGTCAGCGAGACCGACGCAGCACGCGGCGCGGACGCGCTCGCCCCGGCAGTCCTAGGCGGTTTCAAGAAGCAGGCACAGGCGCAGCCTAAGGGCGTCGACGGGCTCGGCGGGCTTCTGGGGCAGCTCGGCGGCGGCAGCCTGCTCGACGACGTGCTGGCGCAGCAGCCGACCCACGTGGACCGCGGCAACAGCGTGCTCGGACAGATTTTCGGCTCCAAGGACGTCAGCCGCACCGTCGCGCAGAATGCCGCCTCGAAGACCGGAATCAATCCGGAGTTGCTGAAGAAGATGCTGCCGATGGTGGCCATGATGGTCGCCGGCTACATGGCGAAGCAGGGGGGCGCGGGCGCGACGGCCCAGGCCGCTCCTGCGGGCGGCGGGTTCGGAGGCTTGCTCGGAGGGCTGTTCGGCGCGCGGCGGACTGCGGGGACCGCGGGGGCGGCGAGTACGGGAACGGGCGTGGCGGCGCCGTCGAGCGGGCTTGCGTCGATGCTCGACTTGAACGGCGACGGCAACGCCCTCGACGACATCATGCGGCTGGCCGGCAAGGCGATGCATTAGAGGGCAGACGCTGACTACGAACGACGCCGCCCACGGGGTGAGGACCGGCCTGCCCGGCGGCCTGCGTCTACCGCTGGTCCTCTTTCTCCTTTTCGTCGTTGGCGGCGGGCTTGTCATCGGCTATCTGACGGTGCCGGACGACTGGTACGCGCAACTCCACAAGCCTCCATTCAATCCGCCCGGAGACTGCGCGCAGTCTGTCGCTCATGTGGTGCCTCGTGCGCCTTGCAGAAAGTCGTGAGGAAACATACGTAGTCGCGCAAGGCTTTGTGGGGGCACCTCTTTCGATTGGCCGAGTGCACCGCCCTCGGCCCTCGGCAATTACGATCTGCCGGGAGCCGTGTGGGGTACTTAGGCTGATCCGGTTTCGACGCCGCGCCGACCGCTGGACCAGTACGAGGGAGGCCCGCGTCCTCGTGACATAACAGGAGACCGACATGCTCAAAGAGTTCAGGGAATTCGCGATGCGCGGCAACGTGGTCGATTTGGCCATCGGCATCGTCATTGGTGCCGCCTTCGGCAAAATCGTGACCTCGCTCGTCAACGACGTCATCATGCCCCCGATCGGCCTGCTGCTCGGGAGGGTCGACTTCACGAACCTGTTCGTGGCCCTCAACGGCCAGTCATACCCGAGCCTTGCTGCTGCAGACGCGGCCGGCGCCCCCGTCATCCGCTACGGGGTGTTCGTCAATACGATGCTCGACTTTCTCATCGTGGCGCTTGCCGTGTTTTTCGTCGTGAAGGGCATCAACGCGCTGAAGCGCAAACAGGAGGCGAAGCCCGCCGCGCCGCCGGCTCCGTCAGCCGAGGTGGCGTTGTTGACGGAAATTCGGGACGCCGTGCGCGCACATAGCGAGGTCTGACCGGCGTCTCAGCTGCTGAGATGTTCGAGTTGCGCTTCCTGCGAAGCGGCGGGGGCGTGTCTTCAGCGAGTCCTTTTCCGCGCCTTGCGAGTGGCCTTGCGCTTGTCCTTCTTGGCCTTGGCCTTGGCCGCCTTCTTCGACGACTGCCGCGGCGCGCCCATGCTGGGGAAGGGAATCGGTGAGGGCAGCGGCTTCCCACGAACCGACTCCATCCAGGCCTCGATGCCTTCGCGAGACTGCATATCGAAGCCGGCATCCGCGCCGGCCATGAAGAGCGACTTGGCCATGCCGAAGTTGCTGCGGTCCGAGAGCCCTGCCTCGAGCTTCTTCACGGCATTGCCGCCGAGCACGCGCAGGCAGGAGTCGGCCTGCTCGAAGCCGAACTCCCGCTTCAAGAAGGCGTAGAAGGCCCGGATCTCCTCTACGATCCAATGTGCCTCGGAAGCCCCGACGCTCACCTTGCGCGGAACGAGCTCGAAGAGCACCTCGCGCAGGTCGGAGGCGCCGAGAGTACCGATTGTTTGGCCGAGATAGTCGGCCGCGAGATCCATCACGAAGCGACAGGCGTGGATCTCGTCGAGATCCTTTGCCTCGGGCGAGGCCGCGAAGCGGCGCACCAACTCGCCTTCGAGGGCCGCGCGCGCGTCGTAGTCGATCGCGTCTTCGTTCCGGGCGAGCGCGGCCAGCTCGGCGAGGATGCCGTGGGACGGGTCGAGCTCAACGGAGGCGCGCGCGTAGGGTGCGCATAGCGTGACGTCGATCTGGCCCTGGTGTGTCGTCGCCGTCAGCGTGCGCGAGAGAGGCTCGCCTCCGTCCCACGCCTTCCGCAGCGCCTTCTTCTCGGCCAGCATGTCGGTGAGCGCGAGCGCGATCGCCTCGGCCAAGACGACTTCCTTGCCGGTCGGCGGCCTCGCCACCAGCTGCCCATCGATTGCGACGAGCCACGGATAGGCGTTCGGGCTCGCGACTTCCCAGCGGTGCTCGGCGATTTCCTGGCGCAGCTCAGGAGCGAGCTCGGCGCCCTGCTCGAAGTTTAGGACGAAGTGCGGGGGCATTTCGGGCGCTTCCCGGGCTTCGATGCCATCCGCCGCTTCGAGGTAGGCTTCGAAGTCGTCGAGGCTCGAGAACAGGATGAGCCCGAAGCTCTGCCCCATCTGGCCGATGATGGACATTGCCGCATCCCGCACGCCGAGCTGCTCGATCGTGACCGAGAACAGGCACTGGTCGTCGGGCACGAGCTTCCACGGCTTGGCCCGGAACAACGCTGCGGCCGCCTTGAAGAACGACCCCATGGCCTCGGGGGTGATCTCGGACGAGAGGTAGGACTGCTCGGTTGCGCCGTACTCGGTCATTTCCTCACGCAAAAGCGCCAGCATCTCGTCGAGCTCGGGTGTGGGAGCGCAGACCACGTCGAGCCCTGGATGCCCGGCTCGCAGCGCGTCGGCCAGCTCGGCCGAGGCCACGCGGACGCGCGTCGGGGTGTGGGCGCTGCCGTACATCGGTCTATCGATGGCGCTCTGCAGGCTCTCGCTGGCCAAGGGCAAAAGCTCGCCCGGCTTGGCAACCGTCGAGCCCAGGATGCCGCCGTCGGCGCCCACCCAGAGCAACACCTCGGGCCTGTACGCCTCGCCCTCGCCGGTGACGTAGGCGGGCATCGAGACCGTGCCGCCGATCCATTCGCTACCGGTGGTCTTCTTCGGGCCCCGTGAACGGGGCTGCGCGGGAGGCGGCCTCATCGCTTGTATCCCTTCTTCAATGAACATCCAAGCATTCTGGCCAATGGCAATTTGCTCGGTCCGCTGCTTAGCCATGCAGTGTCCCGAATTGTGCCGCGTCGGTGGTGTGTGCGGCGAACATGCCGGGAATCTTTTTTCTGCACGGTAGCGGAGGCCGCAAGTCTGACTCGGCTCGCTGCCGCGTGCGTCCAAGCTATTACTATCACCGTGTCAAGCGCTCCACGTCAATCGGAGGGTTGAGATGGAAACCCTAGGCTTTGTCTCATCAGGGAATTTCACGCAGGCCGGTTCGGCCCCTATTGCCGCCAACGGGGGCCTATGGCTGCTATTCAACGTCATTCGCGATGTCGGCCCAGTGCCGGGAGCCGGTTGCATTGGAAGCGTGAATCTTCTTCGTCATCGACGATCAGCACTTCGAGGCCCAAGCGGCCGACATCACCGGCTTATATCTGAACCCGCCGCAACTAGCGGCGACATATTACGCTTACTGCTTCCAAATCGGCATTTTTCTCGCGGCCGGCGGTGAAGTAGCGGATAACACTAAGTACTTCACCGAGCGTGCCCCGCCATACATCGCGCGTAACATGGGCCCAGGGACAAGCGGGAGGATCTTGTGAATACTGTAATTTGGCTCGTCATCGGCGGGCTGATCGGCTGGCTGGCGAGCGTATTCATGGGGACCAATGAGCGGCAAGGAATAGTGCTGAACGTGGTGGTCGGGGTCGTCGGGGCCTTTCTGGGCGGATGGCTCTTCAGTGGGTTGTTCGGCACATCGACGATCAATCAGGGCAATTTTAGTTTGGGCGCATTACTGGTGTCGTTTCTCGGCGCCGTCATTCTGCTGTTTGTCGTGAAGCTCGTGCGCCGGACCGTAACCCGGTGAAACGCGGACCCATCGGCCGCGCGCTGGAGATCGCTTGCTGGGCGAGCGGATTGGTGCTGTTGGCGCTGTATGCGGGGGCGCGGGCCGACGGTGAGCTCCAGAGGCGGCAGGCCATTACGGCATTTGCGCAGGCACGAACGCAGGCACACGCGGCAGCGACTGTTGAGGCGTCCGTCAGGCGGAACACCGAGAACGCCCGGGTCGAACGACTTTGGGCGAGCAGCGCGCCCGATCAAACGCATTGGTCGGAAAGCCGCATTCGCGCCTATGCGGCCCGCGGGAACGAGTCCGCCGCGTCACGGCAGCTGCCCGCCGCGCTGTTGCGCATACGAAGTGTAGGACTCGAGGTGCCGGTCTTCGCCGACACGAGCGAGCGCAACCTCAATCGCGGAGCCGGATTGGTCGCGGGCACCGCAGCGCCGGATAGTAAAGGGAACGTTGCAATCGCCGCGCATCGGGACGGGTATTTCCGCGCGCTCAAGGACGTTGCCGTGGGCGACGTCATCGAGATCGACACCCTCACGCGGCAGCGACAGTATCGGGTTGTGGACATTTCTGTCGTGAGTCCTACCGATGTGCGCCCGCTCCTCCCGACGAAGGTGCCCGCCGTCACGCTCGTGACTTGCTATCCGTTCTATTTCGTCGGCAGCGCCCCGCAGCGCTACATTGTGCGGGCGGTCGCGCTGAATTCAAAAGCATCTGTCACCGGAGAATCAAAGTGAATGGGAAAATCAGTGTATCGATTGGCATCGGAATTGCGGCAACGCTGGCGTGCCTCGTTGGTGCGAGCCCGGCCAGTGCTCAGCAGGGACTCGACACGAAGAGCATTCCACAGCCTAGCGTCCAAGCCGCGAGCTGCGCTCAGGTCGCGTGGAACAAGGACCTGCTCGCGCAGTTTCCGCGAATCGGCGAGGGTTGTCAGGAGGTCGTGGTGTCCGACGGCAAGAAGTGGGCCCGTTTTGCAGCCGATTTCGTGCAGCGCAACCGTGACGGCTCCGTTACGTTCGAATTCCAGGACCGTCGTGGTCGGTCGATGGGAGAGCTCGCCTTGATGCCGGCGCCGGATCAGCGCGTGGCGATCGGCGGGCACGACTACCGTTTTTCCGAACTGTCTCGAGGTCAGGAACTCAACCTGTATGTCCCCGAACAGATGTATGCGGTCGCGAGCGAGCCGGGTGCGCCGCCCGGGCAGTTGGCGCAGATCGTGAAGGAACCGGTGCAGGTCGCGCAAGCGGAGCCGGACCGAACGCCAGAACGCCTTCCGAAGACGGCGGGCCCGCTGCCGCCCTTGGCGCTCGGGGGAGTCGCGTCACTGCTCGCGGGCCTCGTTCTGACGATCAGACGCCGAATACGAGCACGCCTCACGGGCAGCTAACCCCGACCCTGGCCCGCGCCGACGGCCGTTAACTCGGCGCGAATGCTGGAGGCTTGAAACGGCGCTGGCGCAGCAAGCACGCATTCGTTCGCAAGACCGAAAATCTCGAAACGAGGACGTCATGAATACTTTACGCAAATGCACTTTCGCACTCGTGCTGCTGTCCACCATCGGCCTGGCCGCATGCAGCAATCCAAAGACCGGTCCCGCGGAGACCGCAGGGAGAAACCTGGATCAGGCGGCGCAATCTGCCGGAAATGCAATCAACGACGCAACGGCAAAGACGGGGCAAGCAATCAGCGACACGGCGATCACGTCCAAGGTCAAGGCGGCGATCCTCGCCGAGTCCGGCCTCAAGGGCATGCAGATCCACGTCGAGACCTCGAACGACGTGGTCACGCTCACGGGAACGGTCGATTCGCAGGCCGACAGCGACAAAGCCGCTTCGATCGCGAAAGGCGTCGACGGCGTGAAGGACGTCGACAATCAGCTCGCCGTGCACTCGAGCGATTGAGGCCGATTTCGGCGCCCGGCGGGTGCGGTTCGGCGGACTCCTGTCGGGCTCCTGTGGCCCGGATCACAGCTCGTATGGCCACGGCTCGGGGCGCGGTGTCGCCGCGACGCTCTCCGAAAAGCGGGAAGGGCCGGATTTCTGGAGCGGTCCGGTCGCGGCCCTGCTGGACCGGCTCGACACGCATGCTGGCGAAGGCCTTTCCTCGGCCGAGGCGATCGCACGGCTGGCAGCGCTCGGGCCCAACCGCATCTCGGGTCAGCCGCGGCGCCGACTGCTGCTGGACTTTCTCGCCCGGTTTCGTAACCCGCTGATTCTGATGCTCCTCGTCGCCGCCGCGGTGTCGGCAGCGACGCAGGATCCCGCGAGCTTCGTCATCATCACGACGATCGTGCTGCTATCCGTGATTCTGGATTTCGTTCAGGAGCATCGCGCCGAGAGCGCGGCCGACAAGCTTCGCGAGAGTGTCGCCCTGCAGGTGTCCGTGCTGCGCGACGGCGCGGTTCACGACGTCGCGGCCGTCGAGATCGTCGCCGGCGATGTCGTGATGCTCGAGGCCGGAGCCCTCGTGCCGGCCGACTGTCGGCTCGTCGAGTCCAAGGACCTCTTCGTCAACGAAGCGCTCTTGACGGGCGAGGCCTATCCCGCGGAAAAACAAGCGCAGGATTCGACGGAGGGCCAGGCGCGAGACCTTGCGGCGCCGCCCAACGCCCTCTTCATGGGCAGCTCGGTCCTCAGCGGCACCGCCAGAGCCGTCGTCGTCGCGACCGGACGCGACACGCGGTTGGGCGGGATCTCAGGTGCTTTGGCCACCGCGCCGCCGCCGACCGCTTTCGCGCTCGGCATCAGGGACTTCGGCATGCTCATCGTGCGGCTGACCGTGCTCTTGGTCCTGTTCGTGCTGCTCGTGAACCTATTGCTCGCGCGCCCGCTGCTGGAATCCTTCCTGTTCGCCCTGGCGCTTGCAGTCGGCCTCACGCCCGAGCTGCTGCCCATGGTGGTTTCCGTCACACTCGCGCACGGCGCGCTGCGGATGTCCGGCAAGGACGTCATCGTGAAGCGGCTGTCGGCGATCCACGATTTCGGCAGCATGGACGTGCTCTGCAGCGACAAGACGGGCACGCTGACCGAGGCACGCATCAAGCTCATCCGGCAGGTCGACCTGACCGGCAAGGAGAGCCGTAACGTTCTGCAGCTCGCCTATCTCAACGCCGCGTTCGAGACCGGGCTCAAGAGCCCGCTGGACCAAGCCATCCTGGAGGCGCAGCCGATCGACCTCGCCGGTTGGCGGAAGCTCGACGAGGTGCCGTTCGATTTCGAGCGCCGCCGCGTCTCGGTGCTGGTCGAGCGCGACGGCACGCGCATGCTTGTGGTCAAGGGCGCGCCGGAGGATGTCCTCAAGCTGGCGTCGCGATATCAAGGCGCGGGCGATGGCGACGCGCGCCCGCTTGATGACGCAGCACGCGAAATGGCGCGCCGTACCTTCGAGAACCTCGGCGTCGAAGGTTTCCGGGCGCTCGGTGTCGCCTGGCGCGTGGTCGAGCCGGACCGAGATCACGCCCACCTCGACGACGAAGCCGATCTCATTTTTGCAGGCTTTGCAGCCTTCCTCGACCCGCCGAAGGCAAGCGCGCGCCCAGCGCTGGAGTCGCTCGCCCGTCTGAATGTGGGCGTTAAGGTCGTCACCGGTGATAAC
The DNA here is from genome assembly GCA_963702105.1 of uncultured Gammaproteobacteria bacterium. Classification (GTDB taxonomy): domain Bacteria; phylum Pseudomonadota; class Gammaproteobacteria; order Steroidobacterales; family Rariloculaceae; genus ZC4RG20. Next base: position 3,454,582 of record OY969712.1, on the reverse strand, counting down.
GAGCATGTCACCGCGCACGTCTGCCAGGAACTCGGGCTCGAGATCAGGGGTGTGCTGACCGGACCTGCGCTTGCCGAGCTCACGGACGAGGCACTGACGGCGCGGCTCGGCGACATCAACTTGTTCTGCCGTGTGTCGCCGCCGCAGAAGGCGCGGATAATCCGGGCACTGAGGCGTCGCGGCCACGTCGTCGGCTATCTCGGTGACGGCATCAACGACGCCCCCTCGCTGCACGCCGCCGATGTCGGACTGTCGGTGGAGGGGGCCGCGGACGTCGCCAAGGAGGCGGCGACGATGATCCTTCTCCGCAACGACCTTGGCGTGCTCGCCGAAGGCGTGCGCGAAGGACGGCGGACATTCGCCAACATCATGAAATACATCATGATGGGCACGAGCTCGAATTTCGGGAACATGTTCTCCATGGCCGGCGGCGTGCTGTTCCTTCCGTTCCTGCCGATGCTTCCCGTCCAGATCCTTCTCAACAACCTGCTCTACGATGTGTCGGAGACGGCAATACCCCTGGACGATGTCGATGAGGAGATGATCGAGCGTCCCCGGCACTGGAACATGCACTTCGTGCGCGATTTCGCCTTCGTGATGGGGCCGGTCAGCTCGCTGTTCGATTTCCTGACCTTTGGTCTGCTGCTCTGGGTTTTCGGGGCGGGCGAAGGCTTGTTTCACACGGGCTGGTTCGTGGAGTCGCTAATGACTCAGGTGCTGGTCATTTTCGTCATCCGCACTCGCGGCTCTCCGTTCGCGAGCCGGCCGCACCCGCTTCTGACGGCGACATCGTTGGCCGCCGTGACCTTGGCCGTGCTGCTGCCTTATACGCCGCTCGGCGGCTGGTTCGGCTTCGCGCCGCCGCCGCTCGCGCTGCTGGCGGCGCTGGCGGGCATGACGGCGGTATACCTCGTGTTCGTGCAGTTCGTGAAGCAGTGGTTCTATTCACGAGCCCGCGTCCGGGCTCTCATGGGTGACGCATCTCCATCGCCATAATGCGCAACGGATACCGTCCGGCATTCCTTCGTTCGCATCCCGGCATTCAATGCATCAGGACTCATTACTTGCGTCAATGACGTGTCGGTGGTCGTTCCACAGCCGCACCACCGGGTCTTCCGGCCCGTGCTCGTAGCGACGATGCCGAGCGCGGCCGTGCTCAGGAAGAAACAGCGGGCGGCGGCCGGCTCGAGCCCGAGTCGGCGAGCGGTGAACCGGTCTGGCCGGCCGATGGTTACATCATGCAGTTGCTTTTCCTATCCGCCGATTGGCTTGCACGGCGCTTCTTCAGAGGATTCGGCAGAGTCCTTCGAGGTCATCCGGCGCGCCGAGTTCTTCGGAGAGCGCGCCCTTCGTTCGCGAATTGGTCTCCGACGCGCCGCGTTCGCGCACGGCTTCGGCGCCTCTCACGACGTCGAGCAACTCGTTCGTGATGGACTCCTGCCGGCGGCGGTGAAACGCGATCCGGAGTTCCTCGCTCTGGTCTGCGAGCGTCTTTTCCGCAACCTGCATGGCCGCCAAGCGGCTGGCGTTCTCGGCGGCCAGCGACTCGGCCGCGGCGCGAAAGAGCGAGACGAAGAAGTACTGCTGCAACAACGTGGCGAGAAGCCGGCCGCGGTCCATGGTGTGCATGGGTAGACTGCGCGACGGCCAGGGCCCTTTCTCCGCGGTGCGGAAGCGAGCGAGGTCGACCGGAAGCAGCTGCACGCCGATGGCGTGGTAGCGGCCGCCGGCAGGGCGAGTGTGCAGCAGATACACACGATGCGCCCGCCGCTCGCGCTGCCACGCGTCGATCTCCAGCAGGACCCGCCTCACGGTGTGGGTGATGCGTGCCGCGGATCCGGGCACCGGCAGCTCCGCTGCGAACGCGAAGCCCGCGGGCTCGAGCAGGGCTCTCAACCGCGCCCCGACCGCGATGACGAGCGGCGTCTGCGCGCCGGCGGCTGCTTCCGCGAGCCGTTCGCGTGCGTAGTCGGCCATGTCTTCGTTGAAACGCCCGCAGAGCCCATGGTCCGATCCGAATACGACGGCGCCGACGCGCTGCGGCAACCGGGACGGTGTGGACGGGGGCAGCTGCGCATCGTGCAGCACGGCCTGCAAGCCGCGCTCGACCGTGCGGTGATAGTCGGCGAGTGAGCGCACGGCCTGGTCGTATTGGCGGATGTTGACGGCGGCTAGGGTCTTCATGGTCCGCACGACGACCTCGAGGTTGCCGTACGTGTCGAGCCGGCGGCCGAGTTGCTCGAGCGTTTCCATGCCTAAACTTTGTGTCCGGCGGCAGCGATGACGCGGCGCGTGAGCGCCTCCAGGGCCGACCAGTCGCCGGCGGCCGGGCCCGCGGGCGAGCAGAGGCGCTCACGGAGCCCGGGGTTCTCGGCGCGCAGAACCCGTTGCAGAGCGTTCTCGATGCCGTCGAGCGTCTCGAGCGGCAGACCGTCGAGCAGGCCGGACCCGGCCGCGTGCAATATCGCAAGCTGCTCGGCGGGCGCCAACGGAGCGTGCTCCGGCTGCTTGAGCACGCTGCGTACGCGGCGCCCCCGCTCGATCGTGGTGCGGGTCGCGTCGTCGAGACGAGTCGCGAAGCGCGCGAAGGTTTCGAGCTCTTCGAACTGAGCGTAAGCGAGCCGCAGAGTGCCGCCCACGTCGCCGTAGGCGGGCAGCTGCGCCTTGCCGCCGACGCGGGACACCGATTTACCGACGTCCACGGCGGGCAACATGCCCTTGCGAAACAGCTCGGGTGACACGTAGATCTGCCCGTCCGTGATCGAGATGAGGTTGGTCGGAATGTAAGCCGCGATGTCCTGAGCCTGGGTCTCGACGATCGGCAGCGCCGTGAGCGAGCCGCCCCCTCGCTCGGGGCGCAAGTGCGTCGCACGCTCGAGCATGCGCGAGTGGACGTAGAAGATGTCGCCCGGAAACGCTTCGCGTCCAGCCGGCCGCCGCAGCAGCAGAGAGAGCTCGCGGTAGGCGCGGGCGTGCCGCGTGAGATCGTCGTAAACGATGAGCACGTCGCGCCCGCGTTCCATGAAGTATTCCGCGATGGTGGTCGCGGCGTAAGGCGTGACGAACTGCAGCCCCGGCGTGTCTTCGCCCGAGGCGACCACCACGACACTGTAGTCGAGAGCGCCATGTTCCGCGAGCGTCTCGACGACCCGGGCCACGGCCGTTCCGCGCTGGCCGAGTGCACAGTAGACGCAGATGACACCGGTCTGGCGCTGATTGAGGATCGTGTCCACCGCGATCGTCGTCTTGCCCGTCTGGCGGTCGCCTACGATGAGCTCGCGCTGGCCCCGACCGATCGGAACCAGCGCGTCGACGACCTTGAGCCCCGTCGCGAGCGGCACGCTCACGGGAGCGCGGTCCATGATCGCCGGCGCTTCCCGTTCGACCGGATTGCGCCCGCTTGCGGCTATCGGTCCGCGGCCGTCGAGCGGGCGGCCGCGGGCGTCGAGCACGCGGCCTAGCAAGCCGTCGCCGACGGGGGTGTCGACGAGGCGCCCCGTTGCGTGCACCTCCGCGCCGGCGCTGAGCTCCTCCGACGAATCGAGCAGGATGACGCCCACGAGGTCCGGCTCGAGATTGACGGCGATACCGAGCAAGCCCGACGGGAATTCGACGAGCTCTTCGGAACCGACGCCGGGTAGGCCCAGCACGTGCGCCACGCCGCCGCCGATGTCTACGACCGTGCCGACCTCTCGTGCGCGCAGGGCGGCTGGGGGCTCTTCGAGCGTGCGCTCGAGCTCCGCCCGTGTCTCGTCGAGCAGCTCCCGCAACATATCAGGCGTGCCCGGCCGTGGCGACCGTATACGCGGCGAGTTTCGCGCCGACCCGCTCATCGACGCTTGCGAGGTAGTCGCCGACATTCCAACTCAGCTTGTAGCCGGAGCGCGCGATCTCGACTCCGCACAACAGACCACGGTCCCGTTCGAAGCGAACGTCGGTGGTCCCGCCGAGCCGTTCCCCGAGGGCCGCTCGCGCGTATTCGCGCGTGTCTTCATCGAGATCGAAGGCGGAGGTCAGGCGCAGGGTGTCTTCGCCCTGCGTCAGGCGCTCCCGCTCGCTTTGCGGCACCGACGCGAGATGCTTCAGAAACACGTCGATCGCCTGCCGCTCGAGCGCGGTCTCCGCCACGTCCGCCAGCGCCTTGCGCGCGATGCGGATCGCCTCCTGGCCGAGCTCGAGCCTGAGGCCCGCGGAAAAGTCGTCCTGCTCCTGCCGGAGTTGCTCGAGCCACTTTGACCGCTGCCGTTCAATGTCCTCGCGCGCAGCCTCTATCAGGCGAACCTTCTCCTGTTCGGCCGCGTCGCGCGCCGCGTCCAGGCGCTTGGCGCAGTCCTCGTCGAACGCGCGCACCTTGTCGCGGTACTCCTGCTCCCGTGCTCCGGCGAGCTGCTCGCGGTCCCGTGCCTCATCGAGCCGGCTGGCGATGCCCCGCTCGCGCGCGGCCATGGCATTCATGACGGGCTTGTACAGGAACCGCTTGAGCAGCCAGACGAGGAGCAGGAAATTGACGAGCTGTGCGCTGGTGGTGATCCAGTCGATCTGCATGACTAGCCTCCGGCGCGAGTCAACATCTCGTCCCAGAAGGGATTCGCGAAGATCAGGATCAGGGCCACGACGAAACAGTAGATCGCCGTGGATTCGATCATGGCGAGCCCGACGAACAGCGTGCGCGTGATCGTGCCGGCGGAGTCCGGCTGCTGAGCGAGCGACGCGAGCGCCTGCGCGACGGCGCGGCCCTCACCGAGCGCCGGTCCGACCGAGCCGATGGCAATGGTCATGCCGGCGGTGAAAATCGAGATCAATCCAATCAGGGACAAGCTGTTCATCTGGCCTCCTTTGACAATGAGTCCCTCAAGCGAGTCTGCGCCGGGCTTTACGGGACCCGGTTTTGGTCACCGTTGGTTGGAACGTCCGCGTTCGCGTCTCCCGTCCGAGCACGCACCGAAGCCGCGGCGGCAATGTAGACCATGGCGAGTACGGCGAAGATGTAAGCCTGGATCATGCCCGTGAGGAGCCCGAGCAACTGCATAACCACGGGAAAGAGGAAGGGCACGAGCCCGAGCAGGACCGCTGCGATGATCGTGCCGCTCAATACGTTCCCATACAGGCGCACGGCCAGCGCGACGGTCCGCGAGAGCTCGCCGATGATGTTGAACGGCAGCATCAGCAAGGTCGGCCGGACGTAATGCTTGAGATAGGTCAGCACGCCTTCTCCGGCGATCCCGAACACCGGCACGGCCACGAATACCGCGATCGCGAGCGCTGTCGTCGTGGACAGCGACGCGGTAGGCGGCACATATCCCGGCACGACGGCCAACAGATTCGACGTTGCTATGTAGACGAACAATGTGCCGACGAAGGGCAGGTAGGGGCCCGGATCCCGGCGGCTGATCTCGCGAATCTGGTCGACCATCGCGGTGACGAGGACTTCGAGCAGGTTCTGCCAGCGGGAGATCTCGGGGCCCGTCGACAGTCGGCGCGTGATGAGCCAGGCGCCGAGCACGAGCAGCGTCATGACCGCCCAGGAAAAGACGAGCGTCGCGTTGATTTCGACAGGGCCGAGAGTCGCGAGCACCATGCCGTCCGGGCCGATGCTCACCCTCGCGCCTCCGATTCGGGTCGGAGCTCGATGCGTCCCACGAGCAAGCCGCGCGCGACCATAAAACCGACGAGGCCGCCGACGAGCGCCTGCCAGCCGCCCAAGCGTCCGAGCGCCAGGAACACGGCCACGGCCGCAGCGAGGCGAACGATCAACGTGCCCGCCATCCAGAGCGCGGGCCGCTTGCTGCCCGGCAGCTGCTTCACGCAGAGCCAGAGCGTCTTGAGGTAAGCCCAAGCGAGCGCCGCGCCCGCCAAGAGGCCCGCGATGGCCGTGCCCGCGTGGCCGATCACGCGCCGGTCTCCGTTTGCCTGCGATCCATCTCAGTGGTTCTCCATCTCGTGCTTGATCCAATACCAAGCGTTGAGGCAGCCGACGGCCATGCCGACGAGGAGCAGCGTCAGCGTCCACGAAACCCGGCTCGGCCAGCGCGAGTCGATCCAGACGCCGAGCCCTATACCGATCAGCGTCGGAATCGCGATCGACCAGCCGACGAGCCCGAAGAATCCTATCGAGAACCAGATGCTGCGGTCTCGCTCGCGCAGCGTCTTGCGGCGGCGCTGTACCTTGCGCGCCACGTCGGTGCGAAAGCGCTCCTCGGCGTCCGGTTCGTCTCGCTTTTCGGGCCCCTCAGTCATGCATCCTCGACTCCGCGTCGAACAGACCCCGCAGCGTGGCGGCCTCGAGTCGCGCGAGCGCGGATCGGGCGCGGCGCTCCTCTTCCTCGACGACACGGAACGACGCCTCGACCTGAGTCTGGAGCGCACCAAGGTCCTTGCCCGCGACCGCCCCGAGCACCGATACGAGGACTTCGTCGCCGCACTTCACGAGCGTGCCCTGGTCCACGGCGGCGAGCCGCTCCTCGCCGGGGCTCGTCGTGTAGTACAGGATCCCCGGCACGAGCGCGGCCACGAAATCGACATGGCGCGGCAACAGGCAGAAGAAGCCGTTCTCGGCCTCGGCGATGACCTTGGTGACTTCCACGTCGAGCAGAACCTCGGTCGGCAGCAACACTCGCAAGCGCATGGACTTCACTCCCGAGCCGGGCCGCTTAGGCCGCTTCCTCGACCGCTCCGATCATGTAAAGCGAGCGCTCGGGCCGTTCATCGAACTCGCCCGCCAGGATGCGTTCGCAGCCCGCGAGCGTTTCGTCGAGACGCAGCATTCGGCCGGGCCTGCCCGTAAATTGCCGGGTCGTGAAGAACGGCTGCGTCAGAAAGCGCTCGAGCCGGCGCGCCCTTGCCACGACCTCGCGATCCTTTTGCGCCAGCTCCTCGATGCCGAGCATCGAGATGATGTCCTTGAGCTCTTCGTATTCGGCCAGCACGCGCCGCACTTCGGAGGCCGTTTCATAGTGTCGCTGGCCGACTACGCCAGGGGTCAGCATCTTCGAGTCCGAGCCGAGCGGGTCGACGGCCGGATACAGGCCCTGGGCCGAGCGTTTGCGGGACAGCACGATGGAAGCCGAGAGATGCGCGAAGGTGTGCGTCGCGGACGGGTCGGTGAGATCGTCCGCCGGGACGTAGACGGCCTGCACCGAGGTCATGGTCCCGTTCGCGGAGCTCGCGATGCGTTCCTCGAGCTCGGCGAGCTCCGTCGCGAGCGTGGGCTGATAGCCAACCTGTGATGGGATGCGGCCCATGAGACCGGACACCTCCGTGCCGGACTGCACGTATCGGAAGATGTTGTCGATGAGCAGGAGCACGTTCCGGTGCTCGCTGTCGCGGAATTGCTCGGCGATCGTCAGCGCCGCGTGGCCCACGCAGAACCGCGCCCCGGGTGGCTCGTTCATCTGCCCGAACACCATCACGGTCTTCTCGAGCACGCCGGCGTCTTGCATCTCGCGGTAAAGCTCCTCGGCCTCGCGGCACCGCTCGCCGATGCCGCAGAAGAGGGCGACCCCTTCGTAGCTCGCGACCATGTTATGGATCATTTCCGTAATCAGCACGGTCTTGCCGACACCGGCACCGCCGAAGAGTCCCGCCTTTCCACCCTGTTCGAGCGGCGCAAGCAGATCGATGACTTTGATCCCGGTCGTGAAGATTTCCCGCTTTGTGATCCGTCTCGCCAGCGGCAATGGCGCTCGATGAATCGGGTAGCGTTCGAGCCCTTCGGCGGGAGGTTTACGGTCGATCGTGTCGCCGAACACGTTGAGCATGCGGCCGAGCAGCGACCGCCCCGCGGGGACCTCCAGCATGTGGCCAGTGTCGATCACGGCCGTGCCGCGGGCGAGCCCCCGTGTTTCGGTCAACGCGATGCACCGGACGGCGGACGGGCTGATGTGGCTTTCCACTTCGAGGACGATCGGGGGGCTGCCGTCGACGCGCAGCGCCCTATAACGTGGCGGGAGAGGGGACTCGAAACCGACGTCCACCACGTTGCCGCGCACGGCGAGAACGCGCCCCGCGGTGGGCTCGGTGTCGGGTTGCTGGGTCATACTGATTCAGTTTAACAATCAAATCCGCTGCGCGCCGCCCAGCGGTTGTGCGGCTCGCTGAGCAGACCGCACCTTGTTCTTCTTCGCCTACGACGAACGTGGCCCGCCCGAGGCGTCGTTCGAGGCGGTGGCCGTTAGATGCGGCCCATCAAGAGCAGCACAATCAGCACGACCAGCACAATGCCGACGATACTGCTAGGCGCATAACCCCACCGTCGGCTGTGCGGCCAGGTGGGAATAACGCCGATTAGGAGCAGTACGAGTATTATTATCAGTATTGTGCCCAAGCTCATCTCATATGCTCCAATAGCGCCTTACCTCATTCGACGAAAGGGATTCTTCCAAGCAGGCGCGCGCAGTACTATACGGGCTTCTACGAATGCACGGCTTCTCGCTGGAGATCCACTGTGTCTGGTGAAAGACTTCGGCGCGAGCTATGGGTTGGCAGATCCGATCGCGGCAGCGCGGCGTGATGTTTTCGATCGACACGGATACCGGCTTCGACAAGGTCGTGCAGAGTCCCTGAAGTTTCGTCATGTTTGGAGTCAATCATGGGCATTCAGCGAGTTGTCGGAATTGTTCTGTTGGTTCTCGGCGTGGTCCTGTTTATCATCGGGATGAATGCATCCGGCTCGATAGCGGATCGATGGAGCCATTTCTTCACGGGCCACTTCACGGACACCACCGTGTGGTACATGGTCGCCGGCATCGTTGCGGCGATCGTTGGTTTGGTACTTGCGTTCGGCGGCCGGATGACTTTCAGGTGAGCCCGACGGCTGCGCCTACGTGGCGACCGTCGAGTTGCCGAACCAAATCGACAGAAAGACGTTCGAAAATTCGTCCCCATCGATCATGCCTTTCAACGTACCATTGGCGTAGAATTGCATGCCCATTCGGGGGATGCGGACAAAGGTCATCCGTTCCGGATGGAGAATCCGGCATGGATCGCTGGATGGCTCGGTTATATACAGTGCGGTGACATGCCGCGGCAGACCGTACCCTTTTGGGGCGGCTATATTAGAGAGGCGATTCCTCGGGCGAGCTTCTCCGCCGAGTCTCTCGCCGACGCGGTGAATCGGCGCCTGCAGAGACTTCCAGTAGGATCCGCTTCATCTGCGAGAAGTCGCCAGGCTTGACCAAGTGTCGGTCGAAGCCCGCTTCTCGCGATCGCCGCAGATCGCCCGCGTGCCCGTAGCCTGTCAAGGCAACGAGTTCTGCGTCATCCAGTCCAGCAAGTTTGCGCATACGCTTCGCGACTTCGTATCCGTCGAGATCCGGCAGGCCGATATCCAAGAAGACGGCTTGCGGGTGGAATTCGCCGGCTTCGCGGAGCGCCGATCGTCCGTCGTGAGCTATGGAAACGAAATGTCCGCACGCCTCGAGCAGCATCGCCAAGCTCCGAGCGCTGTCAACGTCGTCGTCGACCACCAGCACTCGGAGGGAGGGCGAGCCGACCGGTTGGGCGGCGTCGCGGCGCGATTCCGGCTGTGCGGCCGGAACCGCCGGCAGGCGAACGGTGAATTCGGTGCCTTGGCCGACGACGCTGCGGACCCCGATCGTGCCGTTGTGCATGGCGACCAGGCGCTGCACCAGCGCCAAACCGATCCCTAGCCCGCCGCGTGCCCGGTCGAGCGAGCTTTCGGCTTGAGTGAACAGATCGAACACATGCGGCAAAAGGTCCGGAGCGATGCCGAGGCCGGTGTCCGTCACCCGCAGCACCGCCTCGGTGCCTTCGTGTTGAACGCTTACCTCAACGTCGCCGCCGTCGTCCGTGTATTTCACTGCATTGGTAAGCAAATTCTGAACAACCTGTTCGAGTCGGAGCGCGTCGCCCGCTACCCAGATCGGTTCGGTGGGCACCGAAACGGTGAGCACATGATGGTGCGTGTCGATCCAGGGCCGCACTATTTCGATGGCACCCTGCACGACATCGCCGATCGAGACGTGCGCAAAGCGCAGGGGAATCTTGCCGGAAGTGATGCGCGAGACGTCGAGAAGGTCCTCGATGAGCCGCGCGAGCCGTCTCGTCTGCCGCTCCACGATGGCCGCGGCCTGCTGCCGCGCCGCATTGTCCGCCTCTTGCAAGCACAGCAGATGGGCGGCGTTGGCGATCGGGGCCAGCGGGCTGCGCAGTTCGTGCGCCAGCATCGCCAGGAATTCGTTCTTGCGGCTGTCGGCGTCCCGCAGGGCCATCTCCGACTGTTTAGTCGCGGTGACATCGACCGATATGCCCTGGAGGCGTGAAGCTCTACCATTACGGGGCGCCAGATGGACTCCCGTATGCAGCCAGACCGTGCGGCCGGCAGCCGTGATGCAGCGGTGGTCGCACCGTTGGTCGGCTTTGGTCGCAGCCGTCTTGCGGAGCATATCTTCGAATTTGTCGCGATCTTCGGGATGGACTCGCATCTTCCAGAAGTCCGGACCGCTGAGCCAGCGCTCGGGCGCAAAACCGAGCATCGCTTTCGCATGCGCGCTGGCGTAAAGGACTTGCAATGTCGTGGGGTCGGCTTCCCAGACGAACGCGTGGTCGAGGTGGTCTACGAGGCCTTCGTAACGGCTTCTCATGTCTTCGGCGACGTCTCGCTCTTCCTCGGCGCGGATCTTTGCGGCGGCCATTGTTGCCTGTCTCTTATCGATCTCGGTGCGGCGATCGAGGGCGACCGCAAGCTGATTGGCAACCGCGTTGAAGAAAAGGAGATCCGACTCCCGCGGCCGCTCGAGGCATTCGAGCTGGAAGGTACCGAAGACCGGAGCGTGGCCGACAGCCAGGGGAATAAGCAGAAAGTGGCGGGAATCACCCCCTTGCGCGACGGGCTCCGCCGGCTGCAGTCCGATTTGGCGGGGCGAACCGCCGTTGCGTGCATCGGCGACGTCGCCTCGGCGGCACAAGTAGGCGTGCGCCCTTTCGGCGCGCGCCTGCGCGGTGCGCAGACGCGCGGGGTCCGTGGATTGCGCCGGTGACCAAAGCAGCGTCCGCGGGGACCGGGCCCCTCGCTCGAGAATCAGAATGGCGTTGCGCACCCGCAGCGCCTTCGCGACGAAGCCGAGGACGCCGGGGAGCGTGAGTTCGGCGCTTTCGAAGCGCGTGAGCAGTTTGCTGATCTCGTACAGGTAACTAAGGTGCGAGGGCGGCGGCCCGTCGGCCGGCCAGGCGGTGCCCTCATCGGCAATTCCGCGAGATTTCCCCATTGGATTCCCCACCTCGTGCGTGTTCGTAAACAGGTGCGTCACGCGCCTGGGTGCTCAAGAGCCTGGACGTTCGTGCCGATTGTCTTCGCGGGTATCAGCCGGCGTCGGCCCGTCGGTCGCGTCCGTCCTCGGCCCTACCCGCGCGCCGCCGGATCCGATGCTGAAGAGATAGGTTCCGAAGTCGTGAGCGCTGCCGCGCGTCTTGATGACGGACACCGTCGGCTTCCTCTCGCCAGGCAGGGGGAGGTAGCGCAGCACGATAAGGTTGTCCGCCACCGCCGAAAAGCGCTGCGAGGTGATGCTCTCCGTAGAAAATAGCGATACGGATTCGAGGGTGAGCAACGTGGTGACGCCGAGGGCCTTGAAGCGCGAGACGAGCGCGACGAGGTGGCGGCGCAATACGCTGCGGGTCATGCTTTCGGCACCGAGATAGTTGACCCCGTCGAGTGCCAGACGACGCGTCCCTTGCGCGCGAATCTTGTCCGTGAGAAAGGATAGTAGTTGGCTAGGCCGGACGCCTTCCCGCGCGATGTAGATGACTTCGACCAAGCCGCTCGCGACGGCCTCCCTTAGCGGGATACCCAAGCCGTCCGCGGCTTTGAGGATCTGCTCCGGCCCTTCCTCCAGCGTGAGGTAGAGGCCCGGCTCGCCGCGCGTCGTGCCTTCGGCAATGAATTGCAGAGCGAGGGTGCTCTTGCCGATACCGGCGCTGCCGGCAACCAGCGTGACGCTGCGCTCCAACGGCCCGCCGCCGAGCAGCGCGTCGAGGCCGGGAACGCCGGACCGCAGGCGTGTCGCGGGCTCGAAGGACGTCGGCGGCCCTGCGAACGCGGCGGCGACGTCGTAGCGGGGGTAAATGGTGATGCCGCCGGGCCCGATCGTGAGGCTATGGCGCCCCTTGAGGTGAGCCGTATTCCTCAATTTGTAAATTTCGAGATAGCGCTGGCGCTCGAAGCCTTCCTCGACAGATGTCAGCAGTAGGACGCCGTCGACCACCGTTTCTTCCACACCGAAGCGGCTGATTTGGGTCGAGCCGTAAGGAATGTCGGTGACGAAGAAACCGACCGCCTGCGCGTTTTGCACGATGCTGCAGAGCTGAAAAGTCTTTTCCCGGGCAAGCTGTGGGTCTTTGATCTTGTGCAGGAATACCGACAGCGAGTCGATCACGACGCGCTGCGCACCCATGGATTCGATACGCCGGCGCATCATCAGGAGATGCGCCTCGACCATGATATTGGGCTGCGGGATGAAGACCACCTCGACCATCCCGCGCCCGATCTCGGCTTCGAGATCCCAGCCGAGGCCGCGGGCGCTTGCGCGAAGCCGTTCTGCGGTTTCCTCGAAGGAGAACACGATGCCTTTCTCGCCTCGCTGGGCGCCGCGGTAAATGAACTCGAGCGACAGCACGGACTTACCCGTGCCGGCCACGCCGGCGACGAGCAGGCTAGAGCCGCGCGGGATGCCTTCTCCGAGGAGGTCGTCGAGTTTCGAGACGCCGGTGGCGAGGCGAAGCGGCCGCTCCGCGAGCTCCTCCCGTTGGATGGACACACGGGGCGCGAACACTTCGATGCCACTATGGGAGATCGTGAACGAATGCTCGTCGCGGCTGTGGTTCGTGCCGCGCATCTTGACGACCTGGATATAACGCTGCTGCTCGCCCGACTGCTCGCGTTGGCGCAGGGTGATCATGCCGTCGACAATCGAGAACAGAGGATTCGTGGCGATGTCGAGCGGGCCGAATTCCCCGATGAGGAACGAGGTCGCCTCCCACGCCATGAGGTTGACGGCGAGCTCGTAACCGAACTTGCGCAGGTCCTCACGGGAGGCCGAGAGATCGTCGAACACCCGGAAGCTGTCGATCACGACGATGGCCGGCCTCGCATCGCGGACATGCCCCATGACGAGGTCGGCGCTGCTCGCGAGCCCTTGTGTGCGCAGCATGACGCCGAGGTCGATGAACTGTATGTCGTGCTCCAGCTTGCCTGCTTCGAAGAATGAGAACTGGCTCAGATAGCGCAGCGTCTTGGCGGTCGGCTCGGACAGGGTGCTGAAGTAGAGCGCGCGGCGATCGGCCGATGCGCTGTGAAAGCATATCTGTTGCGCGAGCACCGTTTTGCCCGCACCCGGCGGTCCGGCGATGATGCTCACCGATCCCCGCGGCAGGCCGCCCTCGAGGAGTTCGTCGAGATTGCGCACACCCGTTTTCAAACGTGAAATTGTCTGCGTCATTATTTCGCCACCCTATCGGGCCGGGGCTGCACCGGGTCCTCATGCGTCTGTTTCCGCCGGGTGGCTTGTTCGAGCGTCACCTGCGCGAGCTCGGCATGGAGTGCGGGCGTGAGGACGTCGGCCACCAGGGTGCTGAGCACCGTCAGGAACTCCTCCAAAACGAATCGTGATGCCTCCAGGGCCTGCTTCTGACCCAATTCGGCGGCTTGCGCACGCAGCTGCTCGGAGCGCAGGCCGTTCGAATCCACCGTCAATGGCGGGAGCAGGGGGAACTTGGCGGCGGCATCGTGCAACACGCGATCGGCGATCGCCATTAACGTAACGTCGCCAAGGGTCCGGGCCGATCGCCGCCACAGGGCGCTGAAGGCCTCGTCGAAATTTGCGAGTGTCTCCGCGGCGGAGAGACCGCTTGCGGCGCGCTCGACCCAGAGCTCGACCGCGGCGCTGTGGAAGTTGTCATCGGCCATGAGCTATCCCTGCTGACCGCTCAACATTGCCGCACGGTCGCGTTGTGGACGCCGGGCCGACCCGGAAGCCTCCGAGGTCCAGCTGTCTTCGATGGACTCGAGCATTTCGCCTTCCTTAAGGAGAGCTCTTGCCCGGCTTGAGCGCGGGGTAGTGGAATCCGCCAGCGAGGAAAACGCGCTCAGTGATGATGGTTCCGCGCCGGCGACGAGAGTAGCAGTAGGCTAGGCCCTAACCGGGAGAGAGTCAACAAGGGGCATTTGTTTCTTCGTCTTACGGCGCGTGCGGCCATCATCCCACTGAGGCAATGATCCTGCGTCCAGAAGGACGGCCCCTGGGCGGCCTCACACGCGGCGGGTACAAGGTCGATTTCGGCCCCGCCCTGCTTGCGGGCCAAAGCGCCGGGAGGGATGATCGGCACGGAACTGGAGCCGAGGCCGCAATGCAACACCTGGCACAGGATCTCAAATACGCCCTCAGAATCTTTCGCGAGAGCCCCGGGTTCGCCGTCACAATCGTCGCCGTGCTCACGCTGGGCATCGGCGTCAATACGGCAATCTTCTCGGTGGTGAACGCAGTTTTGCTCAAGCCCCTGCCGTTTCCGGACCCGGATCGAATCGTGAGCCTCATGAACAGCGCCAAGGGGCAGCCGCCCAGTCCGGCCGCTTCTCCCGCAAAGTTCATGTATTGGCGGGCGCAGACGGACGTGCTCCAGGACGTCGCGGCCTACAGGACCAACGCCCTGAACTATACGAGCGCAGACAAGCCCGAGCGCATAGCGGCGGGGCAGGTCTCCGAAGCCTATTTTCGTCTCTTCGGCGCACGGTTCGTCCTCGGCCGCCCGTTCACGAAGGAGGAGGACCTGCCGGACGGGCCGAAGGTCGCCGTGCTCGCGTACGTTTTCTGGAAGCAGCATCTCGCCGGCGACCCGGACGTGCTCGGTAAGCCCCTGACTTTGAGCGGTGACGTATACACGATCGTCGGCGTCGTGAATCGAGGCTTCGATGTTCGCCAGTTCGGGGACGCCGAGTTGTGGACCCCGTTTCAGCTCGCGCCCACGACGAAGGACCAAGGGCACTATTTCGCCGTTGCCGCGCGGCTGAAGCCGGGCGTGACGCTGGGGCAGGCGCAGGCCGAGCTTGAGGCCTCCGCGGCCGCCTACCGGGAGCGTTTCCCGGACGCAATGCAGAACGGCGTGGGATTTACCGTCGCGACCCTCCAGGATGCAATCGTCAATCCGAGCGCGCGGACCTCGCTGTTCGTGATGTTCGGCGCCGTGGCGTTCGTGCTGCTCATCGCTTGCGCCAACGTCGCGAACCTGCTTCTCGTGCGTGCGACGAGCCGGAGCCGCGAAATCGCGATTCGCTCGGCGCTCGGGGCGCGGCGCGGGCGCCTGGTTCGCCAGCTGCTGACGGAAAGCGTGCTGCTTTCGCTCGCCGGCGGCGTGCTGGGCCTTGTGGCCGGATTCATCGGCATGCGAGCGCTCTTGACGGTCAACACTGCCGGGCTCCCGCGCCTCGGACCGGAAGGTTCGTTGCTCGGCATGGATTGGCGCGTGGTGACTTTCACGCTGGCGCTATCTCTGGCCACGGGCACGCTTTTCGGTCTCGTACCGGCCCTCGCGGGGTCGCGTACCGATCTCAGCACCATCATCAAGGACTCCGCCAGCCGGTCCGGCGGCGGTTTCCGCAAGAACAAAGCCCGTTCGGTGTTCGTGATGCTTGAAGCGGCGCTCGCGGTCATGCTGCTGGTGGGCGCGGGACTCATGATCCGCACGTCTCTGGCGCTGGCACGCGTCGATCCCGGGTTCGATCCGGACCACGTCCTGGTCATGCGCACGTCTATGTCGGGTCAGCGCTTCCTGACCTCCGCCGGCGTCGAGGAAACGGCCCGCGCGGCACTCGCTCAGCTACGGGCGATTCCGGGCGTCACCGATGCGACGGCAACCTGCTGCGTACCCCTGCAAGGCGGCTATGGCCTGCCGTTCAATATCGTCGGCAGGCAGAACAAAGGGCCGTTCACGGGAGGCGCGAGTTACGTTGTGACCCTGCCCGGATACTTCAAGACTTTCGGCGTGCCGGTCGTTGCGGGGCGCGATTTCACCGACCGCGACGATGCGGCGGCGCCGCCCGTGGTAGTCATCAATCAAGCGCTCGCAAAACGCTACTGGCAGAAGGGAGCGGACCCGCTGCAGGACCGCCTGCTGATCGGGGGCGGCGCCGCGAACATGAAGCAGCTCGCCACGGAGCCGGTGCGGCAGATCATCGGGATCGTCGGCGACGTCCGAGCCAATGGGCTGAACAACGACCCCAGCCCGACCGTGTACGTGCCGCAGGCGCAGATGCCGGATGCCCTGAATGCGCTCAACATGCAAATCGCGCCCCTTGCCTGGATCGTGCGGACACAAGCGGAACCGGGCGCGCTATCGAAGACCATTCAGGACAAGCTTCGCCAGGCAACGGGCCTGCCCGTGACGAGCGTGCAAACCATGGATCAGGTGGTCTCGATTTCCACGTCGAGCGAGCGCCTCAACATGATCCTCATGAGCATTTTTGGCGGCTCGGCCCTGCTGCTGGCCGCCATCGGGATCTATGGTCTCATGGCCTATTCGGTTCAGCAGCGCACGCAGGAGATCGGCATCCGCATGGCGCTCGGGGCGGAGGCGAGACGCGTCCGGAGCATGGTCGTCGCCCAAGCCATGCGGCTCGTCGGCGTCGGTATCGTCGTCGGGCTCATCGCCGCCTTCTACGCCGGGACATTACTGGCCGTGTTCCTGTTCGACGTCAAGCCGCGCGACGTCGCCGTGTTCCTCGCCGTGCCGGTTGTTTTGGCTCTCGTTGCATTGGCAGCCGCCTGGCTGCCGGCAGCCCGCGCGAGCCGCGTCGATCCGCTCGAGGCGCTGCGTTACGAATAGGCCGCGTTTCTCGCCGGGGCGGGATCGAAGCAAGTCGGCGCGTTCCTCGGCTGCGCGAGCGGCTCGTGCGAAGGTTTTTTCTCCGGATTCCGTCCATTCAACAGGAGAGTTGCGGGGCGCTCAGACGCGGAACGTGTGAGATCGAATTTGCGACCCGAGGCATGGGCTGCGAACCGCTCGCTGCCGCCTCGCGCATTGCTGCCGGCGTTTGCAGCCTACCTGGTCGTCTACTTCGGCTTCTGGGCCGTTGAAGCACTCGCCTTTCACGAAGTTCCGCACCCGGACGATGTCGAGCACTTGCTCCAGGCCGCGCATCCTGCTCTCGGCTACAGCAAGCATCCGCCCTTACCGAGCCTCGTGCTATTCGCCGTCGAACAGGTGATTCCGTCGAGTACGGCACTCGTCTATTGGATGGGCGCCGCCTGCGTTGCAGCTGCTATGCTGTTCGCGTGGTGGGTCGGGAATGCCACGCTTGGGCCGGCGCGTGCTTGGATAGGCGTTCTCGCGATGACCTGCATCACCTTCTATACGGAACGTCTGCACCTCTATAACAACAACACGGCGCTCCTGGTCGCGAACGGCGCTGCCATGCTGTGCACGTGGCGGGCAAGTACCTCGGGCCGCAATGTATGGTGGGTGGCCCTCGGAGCCGCGTGGGGCGCCGGGCTGCTCAGCAAGTATCAGATGGGGCTTCCGATTCTCTGCAATGCGGCGTACGTGGCCGGCTCGAATTCCTTGCCGCTGCGCTCACGAATCGCAGGGTTGTCGACGGCATCCCTCGTTGCGGCGGCCCTGTTCGCGCCTCATGTCGTCTGGCTCGTGCGAAACGACTTTCCGACCTTCTCCTACGCCGCAACCGAACTTCTGGCGAAGGTCCCGCTCGTCGGTCGCCCGAAGGATATCCTGAGCTTCTTCGCCGACGAGCTTTGGCGTACGGTTCCAGCCATCGTGATGCTGCGAATCATGTACGCACTCAAAGAGGGCGGCCGCCTCGACCGTTCAACGCCGGCCGATCCCCGCATTCGTCGGTTTTGGCTCATCCATGCTTGGGGGCCGATGCTAATGATGTTCCTGCTGGCCGCCCTCGACGGAACGGCGCTTCAGATGCATTGGGGAACCGCCTTCCTCTGGGCGATGCCGTTTTGGTTCCTGTCCACCGAGGTCGGAAGCAGACTAAGAGGCCTCTCGCTTTCACGCGCACTGGCGTGCGCCGCCGGCGCTCAGGCTACGCTCGTCGTCTTCAGGATCGTCTGGCCCGCGTATTAGGGCGGCAACGGTCGAATGATTCCGTGCGCTCCATCGTCTAATCCCGTAACCAGCTCAGGAAAGCGGCTGTTCCGGCGAATACGGAGGGCATCGGAGTGGCTACGGCAGGCGTTGCGGCAAGGGGGATCTTATCCGCCGGCCGCGTTTTGGAACAGCGCAAGCACTGCGTCCTGATCGACTGCGAGCGCACGCGGCATGTTCACAGCGGGCTCTACCATTACTGCCACCGGCTCGGCTTGGCCCTGCTGCAAGTGGCCGATCCGTTGCGCGAGACCCTGAATTTCTACGCGCCGCGCTCCTCCTTCGGCTTCTTGGGTGAGACCGGCCGCTACGTCGCGCAGCGCCCGTACCACAAGCTCTTCCGCGGCGACATCGACGACTATGACGTTTGGCACTGCACCTACCAAACATCGCGGTACGGTCCGCCGACTCGAGCCGTCCGGACGGTCCTGACGATTCACGACCTCAACTTTCTGATCGAGCGGAGGGACGAGCCGGCGAAGATCGATAAGTATCTTCGCCGCGTGCAAGCGCACGTCGATCTGGCATCGCACATCGTTTGCGTATCGGAATACACGCGTCGGACCGTACTCTCGCATCTGCGTACGGACGGCAAGCCGGTCGACGTCATATACAACGGCTGCAATATCGGCGGGTTCTCAGAGTTCTATACGCCCACCTATCGGCCGTCGCGGCCCTTCTTGTTTGCGATCGGCACGGTCGTCCCCAAGAAGAACTTTCACGTGCTGCCGACGCTGCTCGTCGGGAATGACTACGAACTCGTCATCGCGGGCATCAGCGATCACGGCTATTCGACCGAGATCGACAGGATGGCGCGCATGCACGGTGTGCGCAGCCGTGTCTCGCTGATCGGCGCCGTCAGCGAACAGGAAAAGCACTGGTACTACAAGAACTGCCTGGCATTTACGTTTCCCTCTTTGGCAGAAGGTTTCGGTCTGCCCGTGATCGAGGCGATGTACTACGGCAAGCCGGTCTTCGCCTCGAGAAATACGTCGCTGCCGGAGATCGGCGGCGACGCCGCCTACTACTTCGACGCCTTCGATGGCGAGGCCATGCGCAATGCCTTTGCGCGCGGCATGGCGGACTACGAACGCGAGCGGCCGATGGCGCGCATCAAGCGGCACGCACAGCGCTTCAGCTGGCACGAAGCCGCGGCGGCCTACTTGGATATCTACCGTTCGCTATACCGCTGCTGAAGTTAACCGGCCCGGAATATATCACCGAGCCGGGCTGCATCCCGCCGAGCCGGGCCGCAGGTTAGTCCCGAGGCTCCCAGCCGGTCGGCGACATAAAGGGTTCGACGGCGCCGACCGCCTCGATTTCGTGGACCTTGTGATCCGCGCCGATCTTGAAGATGTGGGCAGCCGGCATGTCGAAAGGCTTGTAAGGCATGTTCTTCGCGTTACGCTCCGTGTACATGCCGTTCACGTGCTGCACCATGTAGGGCAGGTTGTCGAACGGATGACGGAATTGGGAAAAGCCTATGGCGAGCCCGGTCACCGGATCCGCCGCGACGATGCGCCGGTCGTTGATGAATTTGATATAGGCGAACGAGTTACTATCGATTTGCCCGGCGCAATCGTGAGCGACGGGAGGCAGCTTGTCGTTCGAGTTGGTCGGCGGACCCGCATGCGGACCGGCCGTGATTATGCCGTTCTCGTGCCGTTCGCAGTCGGCGGCGAACGGCATTTTCGAGCCGTCGTTGTCGTCGAGCGCATCGTAATATTGGATGCCGATGCGCATGAGCTCGTCATGGGGCAGCCGCTCGCTGGCCGGGATTTCGCTAACGAGTCCCGGCCGCGGAGTCTTCAGGTTCGCCATCGCGCGCTCGTTGGCCGCCGCATAGAGATGCTCGGCCTCCGTGATTTTGCCGTCCTTGACCTTGAGCCGGAGGGCCATCTCGGCCGGCTTCCCGTCTACTTGCAGGACGCCCACCCAGGCGGCTTCCTGCATGTCTTCGTCGGGAATGTAGATCTTGAACGTGGTCGGGCCGGCCGTCACATGCTGCCAGAGGCCCTCGCCTGGCTTCATGCGCTTCAGGTTCTCGACGAAGCCGATGTCGCGTGAGAGTGGAACCTGGCTCGGATCGTGTGCGGCCAAGGCCGCGAGATACTGGTCGGTGATCCCGATGAGGCAAGCGCGGTCGCAATAGGGCCGCATTGGCATGGAGTCCGCGTTCTTGGTATCGGCCCGTGCCGGGCTCGTCGTTGCCACAAGCCCGGCGCCGGCAAGCGCAATCACCCCTGCCGTCACAGTTAGAACCGCTTGCAAAGAAAGCTTCGGCATGATCGTTACGCTCCTTCTTTGGAGTTCCTCGGATGAGGACGCGGGGAGCGAGCGTTGCGTCGCGCCCTACGCAAGTCCAAGTTTCTAATGTTATACGCGCGATCCGCGACCAAGTCGAACCGCCGCGCTTCGCGCCGGCCGCTGCACTCACATCCACGTCATGCGCCTACGGCGCAACTGATCGAACGTGGCACACAGCGTGTTCACATCGAGCAGAACGCTGTAAATGCTGCGAAACAAAGGACACAGCAGGATCAAGGCGCGCCGCTCGCCCATGACCGTCACCGAGAAGGCGGCCGCATTCATTTCGATGAGCAGTAGAATCATGTACCAGGGCACGAGCACGCCGATCTTGCCGACGATCATGAGCATCCCGCCGAGCATGACGAGCCCGTAGATGTTCACGAGCGGCCACAGGACGCTCTCGATGAGGAATATACCCAGCCACAACGGCAGGGCTCGGGGCGGATTCGGCACGGCATGCCAACGGCGCCAACTCTTGTAGACGGCCTGGATGTTTCCACGAGTCCAACGGTAGCGCTGGTTCAGCAGCGGCAGCAGCCAGCTCGGCGACGTCGTGAACGATATGGCGGCAGGCTCGAAGATCACGCGGTTGCCGAGCAGCAGCGTGTTCAACGTAACGTCGCAATCCTCAGCGAATGTGTCGTGCTCCCAAGGCCCGTTCAGGCGCCGGGCATCGGGCTTTTCCTCGTTGTCCTCGTCCCGCCATGTCTTCCAGATATCCTGCAAGACGGAGCGGCGAAACATGGCTACCGGACCCGGCGCGATCAGCACGTGAGCGAAGTTGCTTTGGGCGAGCCGCGGAATCCCGTTCATGAGCGCGTATTCGAGGGCCTGCAACCGGGTGAGCGTCGAGCCGCGGTTGCGAACACGGACCTGTCCGCCTGCGGCGCCAACCCTTTGGTCCGCGAATGCGGCGGCGAGGCGACGGATAGCGTTGCGCTCGACGCGGGAGTCCGCATCTACGCACATGACGAGCGGACCGTGCGATTCGCGGAAGCCCAAGTTCAGCGCCGTGCTCTTGCCGCCGTTCGGCTTGTGCAGCACGCGCACACGAAAGCCGTGTCGCTCGCCGACAAAAGCGCTTGCTACAGCGAAGGTATCATCTGTGGAGCCGTCGTCGATGACGATGATTTCGAGATATGGGTAACTCGATGCCAGGAGCGACTCGAGCGTAGCCCGAATCCGGTCCTGTTCGTTGAAGGCCGGTAACAGCACCGAGACGAGGGGTGTCGGCGGCGGTCCGGATTTGGGGCGCACGGCGTGCGTCCAACCGAAATAGGCGCAGACGAGCAATACCAGGTGACGCGCTACAGAAATCCAACAGAAAACGAGGAACGACGTGGCGAACGTCACGGCAAACGCGAACGCGAAGCCCGACAGATCCGCGATGGCCAACTGCAGCTTCCCGAAGTAGTAGAGTTGAGACACGCTGAGGACGATGGCCGAGAGAAAGCCCATGAGGACGTATTTCACGGGGGACCTTCTGGCGCTCGTTCGGTCAGGCTGCTTGGCGCGCACCAAATGCATGAGCGTCGGTCCGTCCGGGCAAGACCAAGCAGATCAAGTTCGTGACTCCTGGGCTCCGCGGGACTCCGCGATCCCGATTTGCGCGCGCTGGCCGCGCCGCTCCTCCGCTACATTGACGGCGGCGACGGCACGGCGCACCTTGCGGGGCACGACGCCCACGCCTTCCACGTATTCCAGAAACTCGTCGGGGTGTCCGCCCCAATCGATGCCGAGCCAGCGATTGGTCGACTGGCCGTCGGATGGGTCGCCGCGGCGCTTTCGCCGGCGCAGCTGCCACAAGCGGGTTTCAGTCAGGACGATGGAAGCCGCCAGCGATCCGGCCAGCCACCAGCCGCGACTTACGCCCGCTGCGGCCAGCGGGTTGAGCCGCCGCACGGCGACCCGCACCGGTACGGAGCTGCCGGCGGCCAGCTCGCGAATCGCCGCTTCGGGGGGGTCCCCGGCAATCTGAAGCTCGCCCGTGCCGTCGGGCAGGCGGTTGCCCCGCACGATTCTGCCCTGAAATGTGGCGCCGGCCGCCTCCGGAATCAATGCCTGCATGTTTACGCGGATCTCTTTCGCGTTCGCAAGCTGAACCTGATCGGCCGGGACCAGTATCTTCACGGAGACGCTTCCAGGCTTGTACAGCACGAGCAACGGGCGGTCGTCGGAGCGAGCGCTCGCGGGTGAAGGTTCCCGGAACCCGACCCTGCCGGCCCACGGGGCGTGGACCTCGAGCGCTCCCTGCCGTGCGTTGAGCAGCTCATCGAGACTCGCGATCTGCAGCTCGATTTGATGGATACGATACTCGCGCTGGCGTTCTGCGCGGACCTTGTCGCGCTCGATGGCGGTGACGGCCGCGTCCGCGCGCTGTCCGGCCGCAACGATGTCGTCATCCAGTCTCGCCGCTTCTGCCTCGGCCAGCGCCATGTGCTTGGAATCCGTCGCCTCGCTCGTCGCGGTCAGGGCCTGGAGCCGTTTCCGCTCCTGTGTCAGCGTCGCGATGCGATCGTGCAGCTCCGCGCGACGGCTACGCAAAACGTTGACTCGTTCTTCGCGTTTGCCGATCTCGTCCTGGGTGAGCAGAGCTCGCACGCCCGGCCGACGCGCGAGATCGTAGCTCGCCGCAGCGATCTTGAAGCTGCTCTCGACCTGATCGAGCTCGTGCCGGGCGGCCAGCAACTCCTTCTGCGCGGTGTCCAACCGGCTTTGATCCACGAGCTGCTGGCGTTGCGCGCCCCGTAGCAGGGACTCCTGGCTTTCCTTCAAGGTTCGCTTTTGGTCGAGCAACTCGTTGAGGCGGTCCTTGGCGGCTGCCTGCGCCGTGACCAACAAGGGGTCGATCCGCAGCGTATCGAGCCGCGTCGACTCCAATTCCTCGGCAAGCAGGGCGCGTCGATTGGCGGCCGATGCGAGCTCGTCCGGACCCGCGGACCGAGCGAGCTGCAGAATGGTTTCGCCTTCTTTGACTTCCCGATCGGCATTGGGGTAGCTGGCGACGAATCCGGACCTCGAGGACACGGTGAACAGGTCGTCGCCGCTCAACCACCCCTTGCCTTCCACGAGCGTGGGGCCGGGAACGTTCAACGCAGTGAATGCGAGCAGCGAGATCGCGGCGGCCGCGCCCGTAATGTGACGCGCCCGGCTGGCGAGCGGCCCGCGGGGTCGTTGGGCCAAGCGTCGACGGCGCATGTGCACGACGTAAAGGGCATTGCCGAGAGCGAAGGCCAGCAGACCGGCGATGGCGCTCAACAGCACTACCAGGCCCGCATTCAAGCCGGGCTGAAGGTTCTGCAGCGCGTCGAAATCCGTGTTCACCCTGTGCGGGCCTCGGTTGTGAATGAGGGCTTCGCGAGCGCACGCCCGCCGGACGGCGCGAACCGAATTACGGAGCTAAGCGGACTGTTTTCGTTCATTAACCGCTTACGGAATGTTTCGATTCAGTTCAGTGCACGACGCCGCCATTGAATGGAAGGCCGGAACGGCGCCGAACCCTTCAGCACGACTGGGCGAGAGTATCTTGACAGCGAGACGGGTACTTCGGCAACGTGTTCGCGAAGCGGCAAACGAGAGGCGCTCCGATGTCACGGCTTTACGGGTGCAGGCTGATGGCTGCCCTACCGTCCGCCGGGCTCTTTGTAGCGATGATCATCACCGGGGAGCCCGTTTGGGGTCAAGAGGCGAATCGGGTCCGCGTCGCCTACTCCATCGTATCGAGCTGGACGACGGGCTTCAGCGCGGAGTTGACGGTGACGAACGCCGCGGACTGGCCGATTACGGACTGGCAGGTCTCGTTCCGCCTCGCCGCCCGTATCGGCAGCATTTGGAATGCGCGCGTCGTCTCGCGGCGCGACGGGGAGTACGTACTCGGTCCCGTCGACGCAAGCTGGGACGACGGCGTTCTCTCGCCCGGCGAGTCGGTTAATATCGGCTTCGTGGCGAGCGGCGCGCCACGCGAGGTTCCGCGCGACGGTCGCCTGAACGGCGTCCCGATCCGAATGAACGGCAGTGCTCTCGCGCCAGCGCCGAAGGCCACACCCGTCGTGGCCGCGCCGGCGTGGCCCGCGCAGGTGTTCGCACCGTATGTCGACGCTACGGCGTGGCCGCCCCTGGACGTTTCCGCGATCGCGGCGCGAATAGGCGCGCGCTACTTCCGTCTCGGCTTCGTTGTTACCGGGGCCGCGGACCGCCCCGAACCGACCTGGGGCGGGGTCGAGAGCGCGACGACTTCGTATCGGATCCGTCAGATCAACGCGCTGCGCAGGCAGGGCGGCGATGTTGCCATCGTTTTCGGGGGCGCCACGGGTACACCGCTGGCCGCGGTCGCGCCGTCGGTGGCAGAACTCCTGACGGCCTACGAGTCCGTCATCGATGCCTACCGAGCACGCGTCTGCGAATTCGACATCGAGGGCGTTTGGCTCGCCGACGCAACGTCCATCCGACGCCGTGCGCAGGCGGTTTCCGCACTGCAGACGAAGATGGCCACCGAGGGCCGGCCGCTCGAGGTGTGGCTCACTCTGCCGGCGACGCCGAGCGGCCTTACCGGCGACGGCCTTCGGGCGATCGGCGCCGCCCTCGAGGAGGGGGTGGAGGTTCGCGGAATCAACGTCATGGCCATGGACTACGGCGAGGCCCTGGCGCCCCAACCGGACGGCCGCATGGGGGTGTATGCCGTCGAGGCGGCTCGCCGGGTACATGGGCAGCTCGAGGATATGTGGGCGCGTCTGGACAAGGGCAATCCGAAGCCGGACCACTGGATGAGGATCGGCGTTACGCC
Source organism: uncultured Gammaproteobacteria bacterium (assembly GCA_963702105.1). Taxonomy (GTDB): domain Bacteria; phylum Pseudomonadota; class Gammaproteobacteria; order Steroidobacterales; family Rariloculaceae; genus ZC4RG20. The sequence continues at coordinate 3,429,369 of OY969712.1, read as the reverse complement.
CATGATCGGGCTCAATGACGTTGCGTCGGAGATCTTTCGTCAGGCGGACGCGGAGCATCTGGTCGAATTCGCGCGCCGAGAGGGGCTCGGACTCGTGTCTTACTGGTCGCTTAACCGGGATCGCGCGTGCGTCCGTCCACCGCTGGCCGCCTCGCCTGCATGCAGCGGAGTACCGCAGCGCGATTACGAGTTTGCGGCGAGGTTTCGGTCGTTCACCCACGCGCCGTAGCGCGCAGGTTCGGAAGGGCGGTGCATCCTGCGGGGATGCCGATGCACCGGGTGCAAACACGACTGTGAGCAGGTCACTCGAGCCGCCACGGCGAGCGCTCGTTCCAGTGCCGCATTGCCTCCGTCGCCCATGCCGGTGTCTTGTCGGCATGGCAGGTCGTACAGGGATTCGGGATTCCGTACTCGACCGTCATGGCCGGAGTAATGAACCGGAACGTATGCGCGTGGACGTTGGAGTTCGGCACTCCTTCGGACTCGATCGCCGGCATGTGGCACGAGACGCACTCGCTGCCTTTGCTGCCGGCCTTGTGGTGGGTGTGCTCCTCGACCGTGGCAGTGCGCGGACCGTTCGGGGAACCCGGGCCGTGGCAGTCCATGCAGAGCGTCTCGGGCGGTTTCCGGAGCTGGGCGTAATTCGCGGTGCCGTGGACGTCGTGGCAGTCGAAGCACGTCACGCCGCGCCGGTACATGACGCTCTGCACGAAATCGTTGCCCTGCATCCGATTCTTGTGGGCGGTCCCGTCCGCGTAGAAGTAGAAGTTCGTCTCGCCCAGCTTGTGCGGCTCGAGCTGCCAGTAATCCGAAAGCTTGAGCCCAACCTGGTAACCCACGGGCCAGTCGTAGTACTTGCCCTCAATGGGGCTTTCGAGCGGACGGCCTTGAGAGTGACATTGGATGCAGGCATCGGTCGCCGCCACGAAATCGAACGCGGCCGGATTCAGGATGTTCGTCTTCGACGGCGCGTCGACATGGGCGCTGCCGGGACCGTGGCAGCGCTCGCAGCCGACGTTCCATTCGGCCGGCTGCTTGGTGTGAATGTCGTAACCCACAGAATGGCAGCCGTCGCAGGTCGGCCCGGTCGGCCGCTGCATGTTGTCGGCGGGGTAGTACTTGACCCACCAGTCCGCCGAGGCGGGCACGAAGTACTTGCTCCACTTGTGGTTCGCCACCTCCCACTGCACCGGGAGCGGAAGGTAGTCGTCGCCGACTCTGGTGAAGTAGCGTTGCTTCCAGAGGCTGCCGTACACGAAGGCGACCTGGTCCTTCGTGAATTTGCTCACGTCGTTCGTCGCGAGATCCGGGATGAAGGCGTCGGGATGCGTCTTCGGATCCCGCACGATGTTGGCCATGGGCGTCGCTTTCCAACGCTTGTAGACGTCGGCATGGCACGTTGCGCAGGCTGCCGAGCCCACAAAGTGAGCGGCCGGCGCGTTGCGGGTCGGGTTCGCTGCCGCGGTTACGACCTGCCGGGGCGCCGGCCGTGCCAAGCTCCGAATATAGAGTACGAGGTTCCAGGTCTTGTCCGCCGATCGGCTGTGCGCATCGCCCCACGCGGCCATCCCCGTAAACTGCACGCCGTTCTCGATGATGTAGTGGATCTCGCCGTCGGTCAGCGACTGCGTTTCGGCCCCGCGAAGGTTCGGTACGCGAGGATAGAGATTGCGCCCGATCGGCGTGGCGCCCGTGCCGTCGTGCCCATGGCAGCCGGCACAGCGGGCGAGAAACTCTTCGCGGCCCGCATCGAGGTTCGCGGCTGTCCCGGCCAGCGGGTTTTTCTGTTTCCTTTCGGCCCCGGGGATGGCGAGGTCGCGGAAGTTTCTCGCAATGAGCTGCTCGAGGCGAGACGGCGCCGTGGTCGCTCGAAAACCGCGTTCGAGCAGCGCGACCGCAGCGAGCGTAGCCAGAACGGCGATCACGGCGACGGCCAGACCGAAAGCCTTCAACGCTTTTGATCGCATCGGTGCCTCCCCACTCAGCTCGGCCGGCTTCGAAGTGCCGTAGGCTTACACGGTTCGATTAACACAGTATTAAGGGGGCCGAAATCGCAGCGTGAATCGGGCCCCGCCGTTCGGGTTCGCGCCGACCTCGATGCTGCCTCCATGCGCCCGTAGCGTCTCTCGGACGATGGCGAGACCGAGCCCGGCGCCGGTCCCTCGCGTGTCGCTCCGGCGCCAGAATCGTTCGAAGATTCGCTCGCGGTCCTCGGGCGGGATGCCGGCTCCGCGGTCGCAGACGACGACGCTCGCGTCGGCTTCGACCGACACCGTCACCGCCGTCCCGGCAGGCGTGTGCTGCAGGGCATTCTCCACGACGTTCGACACGGCGTCGGCCATCGCGTGGCGGCTGCCCTTCACGACGACGGGCCTGCCCGCTGCCCGAAACGTCAGCGAACGCTTCTGGCCCACTGCGTACGGTGCGAGATACTCGACCGACTCGCGGACGACCTCCTCCAGATCGACATCGCCTGAGACGTCCAGGTCGAAGCTGTCCAGGCGCGCGACGCGTAAAAGCTGACCGGGGTCGTGAGGCCCCGGGCGCGGGCGGCGGCGAGCACCTCGAGGCCGTCGCCGTCTTCCAAACCCAGATCGAGGATGGTGGCATCGTAAGCGACGGCTTCGAGCAACTCCTTTGCCCGCAAGGCGGTGAAAACCGCGTCGACGGCGAAGTTCAATCGCTTGAAAGCCTGCGTCAGGAGTTCAACGATTCTGGGTTCGTCTTCGACGAGCAACAGTCGCACGGCCCGGCCACCTGAAGCACTATGGCTCCCGCCGTTAATACTACGTCACCGCCAAGGCGGTTGCTCGAGGGGAGAGGGCGGCCGCAGGGTCAGAAGCCGCGACGCAGAGACCGGCCGAAACCTTGCTCTAGGCTCCAGCCACCTTGCGGCCTCGCATCGCAATCAGCCTTCCCCGAGCTCGTTCAGCGGAATCTGATACTCCCGAGCGCGTTCCTGCATCTGTTTGCGGTGCTCCTCGCGGATGCGCTCCCGTTCCTGCTCATTCGCCGCCTTCTGCAACCGGGTCTGCAGTTGTATGCGCTCCTGATGTGTCATGAGCTGCTGGCCGTAGAAAGGCAGCGCCAATTGCACGTTCCGCTCGCGGGCGCGTGCCATCATCTGCTCCTGGTGCTGCGCGCGAAGCTGCGCCCACTCGCGCACGCTGTTCTTCGATGCGAGCTGGTCCCGATACTCACGAAGCTCCTTCCGCGTCATGAGCTGGGCACCGTAGATGTCCCGGTCCCGCAGCTGTTGGCGATCCTGAAGGTACAGGGGGTCGCGCGTGCGGTCGCGGTCCTGCGTGCGGTCCTGGTCCCGTGTCTGATCGCGGTCGCGGTCCCGCTCGGTCGCTCGGTCCTGGTCGCGATCCTGGATGCGGTCCCTGTCGGTGACTCGGTCCCGATCGGCGGCCTGGTCCTGGATTGCGGTCCGATCCCGCGTCCGGTCCTGTATCGTGTCGCGATTGCGGCCCTGGGCCATGGCTCCGGCCGGCGCCGAGACCGCGAGGACGATCATCACTGCTTTGAGCCTGTTCATAGTTGCGATGTTCATAGTCAGCTCCAGGGCTTATGTTTCGAGTGCGAGCAAATGTGCGGCCGCACGTGTGCAGTGGTAATGCGTAATCGTACGTAGCGTCTGGACCGCGGACAGCCCTTATTGATGTTGCACCTCTATCTATTGCGAGGCTCCGTATGGATTCTCAAGCTGCTGGCGCGAAGAAGATCTCCGTTTGGGATCCGCTCGTGCGGATCGGTCACTGGGTTCTCGCGGCCGCCTTCTTCGTTGCCTATTTCACCGAGGACGATCTCCTTCGCGCTCACGTCTGGGCCGGGTATACGGTCGGCGCGGTCGTGATTCTGCGCGTCGTATGGGGGTTCGTGGGCTCCCGGTACGCCCGATTCTCGAGCTTTCTGTTCGGTCCTGTCGCGGCCGTGAAGTACCTGATCGGGCTCGTTCGCGGCAGCACGCGTCGCTACCTCGGCCACAGCCCGGCCGGCGCCTTCATGATCTTTCTCCTGTTGGCCAGCCTCGCCGCGACAGTCGGTTCAGGTCTGACCGTTTACGCCTACGACTCCCACGCAGGACCGCTGGCGACGTTCGTCGGCGTCTCGAATGCGGCGGGCGCGGAGGGGAACGAAAGCGAGAGCGGTGCCGAGACCGCGGGGCCGAAGGCTGCCGATGCCCGCGAGGAAACGTGGGAAGAAGTGCACGAAGTGCTCGCGAATTTCACGCTGGCGCTCGTCGGCTTGCACATCCTGGGCGTGTTGGTCGCGAGCTTCGTGCACAGGGAGAATCTGGCAGCAGCCATGATCACGGGCAGGAAGCGCGCGGAGGACGAGCTCGGCTAGCGCCTGCTTATGCGACGAGGATCGCCCCGCGGCGGCGGCTACGGTTCCGGACGCGGCGTAGTCGCGACGCTCGGCGGCAGGATCGGAAGAGTGATCTTCGGCTGGTCGCCGGTCAGCGCACCCAAGAAGGCCGTGATGCGGCCCACCTGCTCATCCGTGAGGGTGATCCCGAGCTGGCTCGCGCCCATGACTGCGACGGCCTGACGCAAATCCCAGGCTTTACCGCTGTGGAAGTAGGGCGGCGTCAGCGCGACGTTGCGCAGCGAGGGTACCTTGAAGACGTACTCGTCGCTCGGTGTCTTCGTGACCTCGAAGCGGCCCTTGTCGGCCGGCGGCAGCAGATCGCCGCCCGGTTTCTCGACGACGCCGAAAGGCGCGTACATCCCGCCGCCAAGGTTGATCCCGTGGTGGCAGGCGGCGCAGCCCTTTTCCATGAACAGCTGCAGGCCTGCCTTCTGCTCCGCCGTCAGGGCGTTCTCGTTGCCTTCGAGGTAGCGGTCGAACGGCGAGTTCGGCGTGATGAGCGTTGCCTCGAACAGGGCGATGCTGTTCCGAACGTTCTCGAAGGTGATCGGGTCCGCCGCGTTCGGATACGCCTTCCTGAACAGCGGCGCGTAGCCGGGGATTCCTTTGAGCTGCTCAACGACGTGCCGCTCGGTCGTGCCCATTTCGATCGGGTTCACTAACGGTCCGCCGGCCTGCTGCTGCAGGTTCGCGGCGCGGCCGTCCCAGAACTGGGCCGTGTTGAACACGGCGTTGAGCACGGTCGGCGCGTTGCGCGGCCCGTGCTGCCAGCGGTGGCCGATCGAGGTCTCCTGAAGGTCGACGCCCCCCAGTCCGACGAGATGACAGGAGTTGCATGAGATTTCGTGACTCTGGGACAAGCGCGGCTCGAAGTAGAGCATCTTGCCGAGCTCGACGCGCTCGGGCGTGCTGGGGACGCCCTTGACGGCGGGAGGCGTGGAAGGAATCGGCGCGAACAGCTTCTTCGCCGACGCCATGAGATTGGACTGGGCGTGAACCGCCCCGCCGGCCAGGCACAGACTGAGCAGTCCACCGGTTAAGCCAGCTTTCATCGCGAGATCCTCTCGAGTCGATTGACGAGTTATGAGCCCGGGTGCATCCGCGTCTCTCGCTTACAGTGATGCCCCGTACGCGCCGTTGCAATTTCGGCAAGTACGTGGCGCTTATGAGGAGGAGCGGCCAGCCGGTCGCGATCGGAGGACGAACCCCCGCACACGCTTCTCGATCTCGACCACGAGCAGCAGCGCTACGCCCGCGCCGATGATGACGGCGCCATCGAGGAAGCGGAGGGGCCGGGTCGCAAAGACGCCCTGCATGAACGGGACGTACGTCAACAGGAACTGGCCCGCCGCGACGACGGCGACGCCTGCGAGCACCGCGGGGGTGCCGATGAGCCCCTTGAATGTCAACGCCGTGCCGTGCACGTAGCGTATGCTGAACAAATAAAAGATCTCGAACACGACGAGCGTGTTGACGACGATCGTTCTGGCAGTCTCAAGAGAAAGACCGCGGTTTTCCGCCCAATAGAACATGCCGAAGGCGCCGCCGAGGAAGAGCGCCGAGACGAACATGATTTGCCAGACCAGAGACGCGTTCAGCAGCGGGCGGTCCGGCGCGCGCGGAGGGCGGTCCATCGTCCCGGGCTCGGTCGGCTCGAAGGCCAGCGTGAGGCCAAGGGCCACGGCCGTGATCATGTTGATCCACAGGATTTGGACCGGCGTGATCGGCAAGGGGAGCGCGAAGGCGATTGCCGCGAGGATCGTCAAGGCCTCGCCGGCGCTCGTCGGCAGCGTCCAGCCGATGACCTTGGTCAGATTGTCGTAGACGGTCCGTCCCTCGCGCACCGCCGCGGCGATCGAGGCGAAGTTGTCGTCTGCGAGCACGACCTCGGCGGCCTCCTTGGCGACGTCCGTCCCTTTGGCGCCCATCCCGATGCCGACGTCCGCGCGCTTGAGCGCCGGCGCATCGTTGACGCCGTCACCGGTCATGGCGACGACGAGGCCTTCCGACTGCAGCGCTTCCACGAGCCGCAGTTTGTGAACGGGCGCCGCGCGCGCGAAGACGACCGCGTCGCGGGCGACCCGGCGTAGAGCCGCTTCATCCATGGCCTCGATCTCGCGGCCCGTGACGGCGGCCGGATCGTCGTCGAGGCCGACCTGCGCGGCGATGGCGCGCGCCGTCTCGACATGGTCTCCCGTGATCATGATGACGCGGATGCCGGCGTCGCGGCACGCCCGCACGGCTTCGACGGCTTCGGCGCGGGGCGGGTCCGTGATCCCGACGAGCCCGAGGAGTACACACCCGCCGCGCACGTCGTCGAACGAGAGATCGTCGCGCCCGGCGCGTATGGCCTTTTCGGCGAGCGCGAGCACGCGCTGTCCCGTTGCCGCGAGTTGCGCGGCGTGCATTCGCCACCGGTCCGGGTCGAGCGGTTTTTCGCCGCTCGAAGATCTTTCCGAATCGCACATGGCGAGCAGTACCTCCGGTGCACCCTTAACCACCGCGAAGCTGCCTTTCTCGTGGCTATGGTGCAGAGTGGCCATGAAGCGATGGGCGGCGTCGAAGGGCACCTCGTCGGTACGCGGGTAGGCCTTGCGCAGCTCGGGATAATCGGCCCCGGCCTTGTGGCCCAACGTGAGAAGGGCGCCCTCCATCGGATCGCCCTCCACGCGCCACGTTCCATCGTGGCGCTTGAGCTCGGCATCGTTGCACAAGACGGCGGCCCGGACGAGCTCGGCCAGTGGCGGCCTGAGGGCGAGGTCGACGGGCGCGCCATTCTCGAGCACGGCCCCATCGGGCGAGTAGCCGGCGCCGCTCACCTCGAATTCTCCATCGCCCGTGAGAACGCGCGTCACGGTCATTTCATTGCGCGTCAAGGTTCCGGTCTTGTCCGTGCAGATGACCGAGACGCTTCCGAGCGTCTCCACCGCGGGCAGCCGGCGCACGATTGCGTTCCGATGCGCCATTCGCTGCACGCCGATGGCGAGCGTGATCGTCATGATCGCCGGCAGACCCTCCGGGATTGCGGACACGGAAAGGCCGATGACGGCCATGAGGGCATCGGCGAGGGCGTATCCGCGCAGGAACAGCGCGACGCAGAACGTTGCGGCGGCCACCGCGAGAATGATCGCCGTGAGCTGTCCGGCGAAGCGGTCCATCTGCCGGATCAGCGGCGTCTTCAAGGTCTCGACGGAGCCGAGCAGCGTGCTGATGTGGCCGAGCTCGGTCGTGCTGCCGGTCGCGACAGTCACGCCTGCGCCCTGGCCGGCCGCGACGAACGTGCCGAGGTATGCCATCGATGCCCGGTCGCCGAGCTCCGCCTCGAGCGGCACAGGCGCGTCCGTCTTTTCTACGGGTAGAGACTCGCCCGTGAGCGCCGCCTCGTCGATACGCAGGTTGCTCGCACGCAGGAGTCTCAGGTCCGCAGGGACCCTGTCGCCCGCCTCGAGGAGCACGACGTCGCCTGGGACGATACGCTCCGCCGAGAGCGTCGTGCGCCGGCCGTTGCGCAGTACGGCGCTCTTCGGATCGATGAGGTCCTTGATCGCCTCGAGCGCCCGCTCGGCCCGCCCTTCCTGCACGAAACCGACGGCCGCATTCGCGAGCACGACGGCGAGAATGACGGCCGCATCCACGACCTGTGCGAGTGCGAAGGCCAGAGCGGAGGAGCCCAGAAGGACGTAGATGAGCACGTTGTGAAACTGCAGCAGCAGGCGAGACACGGGGCCGCGACGGGAGCCCGCGGGCAGTCGGTTCGGCCCGTAGCGTTGGAGTCTGCGTTCGGCCTCGGCCTCGTCCACCCCGCGCGGCGTGGAATCGAACGCCGCGAGCGCTTCTTCGGGGTTCGCCGCATGCCAGGCGTGGCCGTGCTCCGCGCCTCCGGAAACTTCGAAATCGGTCGTCGGATCGGCGTCCGTAAGCCTGCCGGCGTGTCCCATGGCTCTATTCTAGAGGCAAGGTTCAAGCAAGCGCCCGAAGCTCGGCTACAAGCTCATGCGTCTCGTGAATTCGGCGAGCCTCAATGGCGGCGCGCGAGGCCCGGGGGATGATTGCGATTAATACAACAAATAGAGACATCTTGCGGCGAGCCGCGAGTTGCAATAACGTTGGGCCTGCAACGATCCGGACGAGCAGGGGATTCCGGAATCGTTGCTTACTTACCACGTGGGCACTCACGGGTAATCGAACGAAACGACGATACAGGGGGAAGTCAGCGATGGCCGTTAGTCACACCCGCGCCTCCGACAGGCGCTTGTCTGCCGTCATCGGCAGCTTGAAAGTTTCCGCGCTGGCGGGAGCCGTCGGAGTGCTGCTGCAGGCACCGGCGTTTGGACAACAGGCGCAACAGGCGCAACAGGCTCAGCAAGGCGCGCCGGGGAAGCTCGAGGAGGTCGTGGTAACGGGCTCGCGCATTCAGCGCACGTCCGGCTTCACGACGCCGGTGCCCGTTACGGCGGTGACGCCCGACCAGCTGAATAACTACGCTCCCGCAACGACGGTCGCCGATCAGCTCGACAAGCTGCCGCAGTTCTTTCAGACAGAGAGCGCGCAGCGCGGCGGCGGCGCACTGTTCGGCACGGCCGGTGTGAGCTCGCTCAATCTCCGCGGGATGGGCCCGGAGCGCACGCTCGTACTGCTCGACGGAGAGCGCACCGTGCCGGCCGACCGGGACGGGACCGTGAACGTCGACAACTTCCCCACCGCGCTGCTGCGCAGCGTCGAGGTCGTGACGGGCGGGGCATCAGCGGCATACGGCGCCGACGCGATCGCCGGCGTGACGAACTTCGTGCTCAACAGAAATTACTCCGGCTTCGACGTGTCTCTCCGCGGCGGCCAGACCACGACCGGCGACGGGCAGAACTACAAGGTCTCGATCGCCGGCGGCACCGATCTCACGAGTCGCTGGCACATGATCGGCTCGATCGAGGATCAGCACATCAACCAGATCATGCGCGATCCGACCTCCCTCGGCAGCTATTGGCAGCGGTGGGGGCTCGTGGGAAATCCTGCATGGACCGGGCCCGGCGACACACAGCACCCCATGCAGCTCGTGTTGCCGCAAGTGAGCTCGACGCTGCATTCCCCGACGGGCGTCATCAACTCCGGCTTCACTACCGTCAACGGCGTCGACGTGCCGGCGGACGGCAAGAACGGTCATCACGCACCGTTCTCGCTGGGCGGCTCCCAATACGAGTTCACGTACGACGGCACCGGCATCCAGCCGTTCCAGCTCGGCGACGTGGTCGGCACGAACGGCGCGCAGTCGGGCGGCCCCGAAGCGGCGATCAACAACGAGGCGTTCCCGGGCGGGCCCGCCGGTGCCGAGGTCGCGCGCCGCAACGTCTTTGCCGGATTCACGTTCGACGTGACCGATCGGCTTTCGCTCCACATCGATGCGCTCGACGGCCAAGTCGAGTCGAATCAGCTGAATCTGCGCGGCATCCCGCACGGCACGGCCCCGTGGTACTACACCATTTACGACAACAACCCGTTCCTGCCGGAACGTCCTGCGCCAGGCAATGGTGAACCAGGGCATCGATGCGATCCGCGTCGAGAAGCAGGGGCAGGTGCTCGGCCAGGCCGGCAATTACGACGACCACGAGAACCAGCACAACGAGTTCGAGACCTACCAGTGGACCGTCGGCCTCGACAAGAAGATGTTCGACAACTGGGACATGAAGGTCACGCTGCAGCGCGGCACGAGCGACAAGCTCACGGAGATCTACAACGAGCTGCGGGTCGATAAGGAGTTCCTGGCCATGGACACGGTCGAGGTCGATCCGACCGACGGCCACATCCTCACCGCGCAGGAACTGTTGAACGGCGCCAAAGGCGTCATTCAGTGCGACGTGACGGCGCACAATCCCACGCAGGCGGAGCTTGCCGCAGCGGCGCAAGGGCACCTCGTGCCGGCGCCCCAAGGCAATCGTTCGCTCGGCGGTCCCACGGATCTCGTTCCGATTCCGGGTCCCGTGGGTCCCGATGCGACCCAAGGCTGCACTCCCTTGAACGTGCTCGGCCAGGGCAACGCCTCGGCGCAGGCCCAGCAGTACGTGCTCTCGCCCAAGGCGGGCATCTCCGCAGTGACGCAGGAGTTCGCGGAAGTGCTGTTCACGGGCAACGTCTGGAAAGGCTACGGCCCGGGCGCGTGGACGATGGCGGGCGGCGCGACGTACCGTAAGCAATGGTTCTGGCAGAACGGCGAGCCGGAAAACATCATGGCTTACGGCCCGCCGCTGAACGCTCCCTCGCTCGGCATCCGGGGCATCTCGCCCGGCTTCACGGGCGGCAGCGCGAACCTGCACGAGTTCTCCACCGTGCCCTGGATCAACGGCGGGTACAACGTGTGGGAGGCGTACTCGGAGTTCGATCTGCCGCTGTGGGAGTCGGGGCCGCGGCGCCTCGAGGCGGATATCGCGGGCCGCTACTCCGATTACTCGACGAGCGGCGGCATTGTCTCCTGGAAGACGGGGCTCGATTTCAACGTCGCCAAGGCCTTGCGCCTGCGCGGCACCGTCTCGCGCGACGTGCGCGAACCGACGTTCTCGGAGCGGTTCGACCTGCAGGGAGGCGGCGGCACGATCATCGAGCGCAGTCCCCAGTACAACGGCCAGAATCTCGAGATCACGGTCACCACGGGCGGCAACCCGGACCTCAAGCCGGAGAAAGCCGATACCGTCACGTACGGCTTCGTTCTGCGGCCGATGAAGATCCCGGGCTTCCAGTTTTCCGCCGACGCCTACCGAATCAGTCTGACCGACGCCGTGGGGCAGCTCGGCCAGCAGGCGATCGTGGACGGCTGTTATCTCAACAACAATCAAGACCTTTGCGGCCTCATCACCCTCGATCCCACGGGCCACGTGCAAAACGTCCGCAACGTGTACTTGAACGTCGCCCAGGCGAAGGTCAGGGGCATCGACTACGAAGTCCAATTCAACACCGAGCCGGATCTGTTCAAGAGCGCGAGCGAAGCGTTGAGCTTCCGGCTCCTTGCGGGCCGGCTGCTCGAGGATAGTCAGACGCCTGCCGGGGCGCCCGAGCCGATCGACAACGCCGGCACGTACTCCGAGCCGGATAAGACCTTCATCGGCACGGTGAACTACCAGGTCGGCAACTTCTCGGTCGCCTGGCAGCAGCGGTACATTCCTCCGACCACGCTGCAGCCGACGTTCGGGCCGCGTTACGCGCAGTTCGTTCCGGGCGTCAATTACGGCCCGGGCGTGACGACCGTGGACAACTTCAAGGTGCAGTCGAAGTCCTACACGAACCTGACGTTCGCGTATAACCAGACGGAGTCCAACGGACGAAACTGGCGGACGGCTCTGACGATCGAGAATCTGTTCAACGTGGACCCGCCCGTCGTAGCGAGCTTCGGTCAGCGCTTCGACAGCCAGACGGTCCCGCAGAACTACGACATCTACGGCCGTCAGCTTTCGCTGAGCTTCGATCTCCGCTTCTAGAGCCGGGGGGCGGTCTCGCCTGCTGGCGTTCACGCCGCTCGTGGGCGTCAGCAGGCGCTGCAGAGTATCCCGCGCTCGGCGCAGCCGTTTCGCCGGACAGGCAGGGTCGGTACCTGCTGCAGGCCTACCGGTCCGAGCGTGCGCCGTCCCGGCGTTTTCCGGGCAGCGGGCGGGAACCCGGCGGGGTTGGACCAGTCAGAAAAAAATGCGCAGACGGGCTCACAGGCGATCGGGGCCGCCGTCTTCGCCGGCGCCCCTCGTTGGCCGTCGTCCCCCAAACGACCGGAACGCGGAGGAACATAGATGGACAACCGCCCGCAAGAACCCGTGGCCGATTCGCAAGCGCCGAGCGGCGACGGCCGACAGCCGGCGGCTCGGGCCGTCGGCGGCGGGCGAGGGCGCCTCGTCGTGCCGCTCGTATCGGCCCTGGCAGGGGCGGCACTCGCGCTCGCGGCCGTCGCGGTGCTCGTCGGGTTACCGAGCCCCAAGGGCCGCGCCGAGTTGCCCGTCATCGGGCAGGCGCCGCAATATCGCCTGACCAACCAGAACGGCAAGACCGTGTCGTCGGGTGACTTCGCCGGCAAGGTGCAGATCGTCACGCCGATGTTCCCGTATTGCCGCGAGTTGTGTCCCCTCGTCGCGGCCGATCTCGCCGAGTTTCGGGCGAGCCTCGCCCAACTGCCCGGCTTGAAGGGCCGCGTCGAATTCGTGTTCTTCAATGTCGCGCCGGCGAACGCCGATCCGGCTCAGATGCGGGCGTTCCTCGAGCAGTACGGATGGGATCCCAAAGACCCGGCCGTGCAGTTTCTGACCGGGACGCCGGCCGACATTTCCCGCGTCGTGCAGGGCGGTTTCCATATGGCCTACTGGCGCACGCAGGGCGACAGCGACGACGATTCGCCGATCGAGATCGCGAACCCGCTCGCGGACAAGGTCAAACCGAGTTACGACATCAAGCATGCGGACACGATAGAGGTGGTGGACGGCGCGGGCCGCATCCGCAAGATCTTTTCCCAGGCGTCGCGGCTGCCGGACGAGCAGCTCATGACCGCGGTGTCGCCGCTGCTGTCGGACGGCGCTGCCGTTCAGGGCCACGGCAGCTGACGCCCTTCGGCGCGCGACCGTACCGGCCGGCCGTCACCGGCCGCTAGTTTGTACGGCGACCTTCGCTCAGCAGACCGTCGAAGTACTGAATCGTCGGCTTTAGGCCTTCGCGCAGGGAAGTGGTCGCTTTCCAACCCAGTGCCTCCTCGGCGAGCTTGGTGTCGGGCTGGCGCTGCCGCGGGTCGTCCGCGGGCAGCGGCTTGCGCACGATGTCCGATTTCGAGTTGGTCATCTCGATGACGAGCTCGGCCAGCTCGGCAATCGTGAATTCCTTGCCGTTGCCGAGGTTCACAGGGCCCGTAAACGAGTCGGGCGAATTCATGAGCCTGAGGAACCCCTCGATCAGGTCGGCCGCGTAGCAAAACGAGCGCGTCTGCGATCCGTCGCCATAAATCGTGATGGGCTGCCCCTGGAGCGCCTGCACGATGAAATTCGACACTACGCGTCCATCGTTGGGGTGCATGCGCGGACCGTACGTATTGAATATCCGGGCGACCTTCACGCGCAGCCGGTGCTGGCGAAAATAATCGAAGAAGAGCGTCTCCGCGCAACGCTTGCCTTCGTCATAGCACGAGCGCACGCCGATCGGGTTCACATGTCCCCAGTAAGACTCGGGCTGAGGATGCACATCGGGATCTCCATAGACCTCGCTCGTGGAGGCCTGGAAGACCTTGGCCTTTACCCGCTTCGCGAGTCCCAAGACGTTGATCGCGCCGTGCACGCTCGTCTTCGTGGTCTGCACAGGATCGTTCTGATAGTGAATCGGCGAGGCGGGGCAGGCGAGGTTGAAGATTTCGTCCACCTCCACATAGAGCGGAAACGTGATGTCGTGGCGCATGAGCTCGAAGTTCGGATGCGTGAGCAGATTCGAGATGTTCCGCTTCGACCCGGTATAGAAGTTGTCCACGCACAGGACGTTGCAGCCCATGCCAATGAGGCGCTCGCACAGGTGCGAGCCCAGGAAGCCTGCGCCGCCGGTTACGACGACTCGAGTGACAGAGGTATCTTTCACGACTACTTACTCTCTAAAGTGTCAACGCTGTGCGGCGGCCGGCGACGCGTCTCGACCGACGACGAGTTCGAGCCCCGGCTCGCGCCGCGCCGGGCATTGGCAGGCGAGTATACGCATATTGCCGGAGACGTGCCGGCGCCGCCGTGACGCGGTCCGCGAAGGCCCGCCAGACCAGCCCCCGTGTGCGCTCGAACGGCGGTCCTACGCCCGCGACAAAGTCCTGGCCGCCGCCGCGCTGATCCCATTTGCGTTTTCCGTCGGCACCGTTACGACGACCTCCCTGCTCGGGTTCGCAATCGACCTGCTTCTCGCCTGTCCCGAGGTATGTGCGAGAGCCCGCCGGGACGTCTCGCTGGCGGCCGCCGTGGCAGCCTAAGCCGGACGTCTCCGGAGCCCGTTCCAGAGGTCGCTACGAATCGCGACCGATGATCGCGTCGTCGTGGCGCGGCCAATCGCGACCCGGAGGCATTTACGGACCCGGAAACAGTCTGCGTGCCGCGTAACGAAGGCCGCCAACCTCGTGTTCGGCAGCGGGCGCTCAAACGACTGGCCGCAAACCGAATGCCATGCGGCCCGGAACGAACGCGTTTACGAGGATAGGTGCCGCCGTTGTAGCGTGCTGGCCGACGGAGGGTGCGGTGCGCCATTGAACCTCGAAGGCGGGTGGTGGGTACTCATTTGCGCGACGCGTTTTTGCGCGCTCACGTAAAGGAACCTACCAATGACGAGACAAATTGGATTCGCGGCGAAATGGTCGAGCAGTGCCGCTGTCGCGGCCCTGGGAGCCGTGCTCGCCGGCTGTGGCGGGGGCGGCGGCTCCGCCAAGCCCGCACCCACGGCATCGATTTCCATAGATCCGCCAACCATCGTGCTCGGTCAGAGCGCGAAGCTCATGTGGTCGGCCAGCCAGGGCACCACCTGCATGGCAGGCGGCGGATGGGACGGCTCGCAGGCGGCGACCGGCACGGCGACGGTCACGCCGACGCAGAACGGCCCCGTCACCTACACGTTGACCTGTTCGGGAGACGCGTTCGCGGGCGATGCCACCAGCTCGGCCATGCTGAACGTGAACCCGGCGAGCGCGTATACGGCGACGAGCCTGGTCCAGGACACCGCGGGCGGGGCGGCACGCTCCACGGACCCGCTGCTGGTCAACGCCTGGGGCATAGCGTTCGGGCCGACGACGCCCGTTTGGGTCGCGAATAATCACAGCGAGTCCTCGACGCTCTATAACGGCAACGGGCAGTCGATCCCGCTGATCGTGAACTTCGCGCCGGCAGCAGGGTCGTTCGACGCAACCGGAATCGTCTACAACGGCACGCATGACTTCGTCGTGAGCAACGCGACCCAGAGCGCCCCGGCGCTGTTCATCTTCGACGGCGAGGGCGGGATGATCGCCGGCTGGTCCCGCACCGTCGACCCGACCCACGCGATCACGATGTACACGGCCACGGACGGCGCCGTTTATAAGGGGCTCGCCGTCGCGAACAACGGCACGGGCAACTTTCTGTACGCGACCGACTTCGCGAACGGCAAGATCGACGTTTTCGATGCGACTTTTGCCAAGGTCACGCCGACCGCGACGAGCTTCGCGTTCGCCGATGCGACGCTGCCCGCGGGGTATTCGCCTTTCGGGATACAGGCGATCGCCAACGGCACGAGCGGCGCGGCCCAAATCTACGTGAGCTATGCCAGGCATGACGCAGCGGCGCCCGACGACGAGGCGGCCGGCGCCGGCTTGGGGGTGGTGAATGTGTTCGACGGGAACGGCGGCTTCGTCAAGCGCTTGGTCTCGGAAGGCGACAAGCTCGACGCGCCGTGGGGTATGGCGCTTGCACCTGCCGACTTCGGCACGCTGAGCGGCGCGCTCCTCGTCGGCAACTTCGGCAACGGCACGATCCAGGGCTACGATGCGTCCGGCGGCCGGTACCTCGGCGCGCTCGGCGACGGTGCCGGAACCGCGTTCGCCTTCCCGGGCCTGTGGGGCATCGGCTTCGGCAACGATGCCGCCAACCAGCCGCACGCGACGCTGTTCTTCGCCGCGGGCACGAACGACGAGGCGAACGGTCTCTACGGTCGAATCGATCTCGGCACGGCCACGCCCGCTCTCGGCGATCCGCCCGCCGTGACGCTGGCGGCCCCGCAGGGCGATCTGAGCGGCGCCGTCACGCTGACGGCCGACGTGCAGGACGCGATTGCGGTCACGAACGTGACGTTCCTCGCGAACGGCACGGTCATAAGCACGGCGACGGCGGCCCCGTTCACAGTGCAGTGGGACACGGCCGGCGTGAGCAACGGCGCAGCGACGTTGCGGGCCATCGCGACGGACGCCAATGGCAACGTCGGCAGCTCGAGCGTTCTGACGGTTTCCGTCGCGAATGCCGCCCCGGCCGCGACGCTGAGTCAGATCCAGGACGCGGTCTTCACGCCCCGCTGCACGGGCTGCCACAACGGCAGCCAGCCGGCCGGCGGCGCATTGCCGGGCGCGATGGATCTCCGTTCAGGGAGCAGCTTCGCGAGCCTCGTCAACGTCGCGAGCCTCGAGCAGCCGGGTCTCATGCGCGTCAAGCCGGGCGACCCCGATAGCAGCTACGTGATCCACAAGCTCGAAGGTGCCTCGGGCATCACCGGCGCCCGGATGCCCTTCGGCGGACCGTTCCTCGACCAGGAGACGATCGACGAGATCAGGTCGTGGATCCTGGACGGTGCGCAGAACGATTGAAGGCGCTTCATGAACGCCGTCGCGTCCGCCTCGATCTCCCAGCGTTCGAGGGCGCGGCTCTGCGCCGCGCCCTCGGCGAAACGGACTCTGTCGATGACGAAGGACGAGTGCGGATTCCGCAGCTTGAAGTTCGCGATCGTACCTCGAATCTCGATCGTCTTGCCTCGATCGTAGATCGCCATCGAGTGGTGCGCCTCGGCACCGTGTGCCAGGAGCGCGAGGGCGCCCGCCGCCGCGTCGCATGCGGTCACCCCGGCCGAGGCGGGCGCTGCGGTTGAGAAGATTCTCGCAGGCAGGACCTTCAGCGGCGCCAAGCGCTCGACGGCGCTCCTGCGCTACCTCGTGACCGAGACGCTGGAAGGACGGGCAACGCAGCTCAAGGAATACGCGCTCGGAGCCGACGTGCTCGGCCGCGGTGCCGCATTCGACCCGCGCGCCGATCCGATCGCCCGCGTCGAGGCTTCACGCCTGCGGAGGTGCGCCGGCTCCTCAGAACGACAGCCGCACGCCGGCCCGCATGCGGCGGCCGATTGTGTCGAAGAAGACCGGATTCGTCGGGAAGGCGTTGCCGCCCGGCGCAACCGGCGGATCCTGGTCGAGCAGGTTGTCGACGGCCCAGAAGAGCTGGAGCTGATGGTCGGTTCCTTGCGAAAAGTCATACGACCCGGACCAGGCAAGGTAGACGCGACTCGGGACGCTGTTGTCGCTGATCGAATTCAGCAGCGTGTTCGTCGCAGACCCGATCGGGCTTTCGAAGCGGCGCGCGTCGAGTATGCCCGACCCGATGTACTTCGTCTGAAGCGTCGTCGTGAAGCGCGAGTGCGAATAGGTCAACCACACATTGGCCTGCCAGTCGGGCGACGTGTTGAACCCGCCGAAGGCGCCGACGGGACCCGATTGGCCGTGCCAGTTCACGGGCGGATCGCCCAATCCGGTATCGACGATCATGTCATAGAGGTAACTCGAGATGATGCGCAGGTTCAACCGGCTGCCTTGCTTCAGCGGCACGGCGTAGTTCGCCTCGAAATCGATGCCGCGCGTAAGGAAAGAACCGATGTTGATCGAGCCGCTGTTGACCGAGATGATGTCGGTCGAAGTGCCGCTGCCGGTTCGGACCACTGCATCGCAGGCCGCCTGGCCCAGGCGGTAGCACGCGTCGACGACGTTTTGCGCCGAGACGCCCCCGGCGATGGCGCCGTTGAGATCGATCTCGTACCAATCGGTCGAGAAGCGGAAACGGTCGAACGACAATACGAACCCGAATGCCGAGGTATCGGCGACCTCGGGCTTCAGATTCGGGTTGCCTCCCGTGATGCTGAGATAGGCTTCCTCGGTGTTGTTGTTCCAAGGGTTCTGGATGCCCGCCGGGAACCCGCCCGGCGTGCCGGGGGTCGTGACCTGCGGAAGGAACAGCTCCCGGAACCCGGCGCCGCGAACGTCTCGGGACCGCGTCATACGCAACCGGAACCAGCCGACCGGATCATAGGTCAGCGCCGCTTTCCAGCTCGCGAAGTCATGCGTCTTCGTGTCGCTGCCCGGAGCGAGGCTCGTGGCCTGGTTGCGCGTTTCGCGCACGGAGAAATCCGTGTTGACCTTCTTGACGATCGGCAGCTGAATTTCGCCGTACCCCTCGGCTACGGCGATCTTGCCGCCGCGATCGTAGCCCCAGTTCAGCAGATAGCTCGAGTACCACGGCTGGTTGGCCATGTCGTGAGTCACGTCGGATTTGTCCTGACGAAACTCGACGCCGAAAGCGCCCGAGATCGGCCCGGCGCCCCAGCCCTTCGCTAGGTCGCCACGGAAATTGCCGGCCAGGAACGTCCTGGGTGTAACTCGAGTCTTCCTTGAGCGTTCTGAATGCGTAGTCGAGCGCTGCGGGGTCGGAGTTGCCGACGCCGAAGTAATCGAGCGGGATGCAGCCGGCGGCGAGCGGATTGTAGGCAGGGTCCGTCGCTATGGTCGCCCGACAGACGACCGCGCTCGTCGGATCCGCCGGATCCGAGTGCACGGCGTCGGTTGCCCAACCGAAGAACTGATAGGGGACCGGAATGCCCAAGATGCTCGAGTCGGCGTTGTGAATCAACTGCTGGTGGTACGAGCTCTTGCCGTGCTCGTAGTAGGCGTCCCACTTCCAGCTTCCCGTGAGGCTGCCGCTGACCGACGTGACGAAGCGCGACGTATCGGCATTCGTCGTGTTGGTGGCCGAGATGACGTCCGGAGCGAAGATGCGGAAGAAGTAGCCGCCGTAAGGCAGTGCCGCCTGCAGGGCCGGCGACAGATAGGCGTTGTCGGGTTTGATGAACACGCCGCCGCCGAAAGGCCCGAGGGCGCCGTTCGCCGGATAGTTCTGCGAATCGCTGTGGGCGTTCGCGACCTCGAAGGAAAGCTTGAGCGAGTCGGAGAGGGATATGTCTACGTGACCGAGCGCCGAGTAGTGCTTCTCGTCCGGCCGAATGCTCGAGAGGTCGTAGGCGAGTACCGTTCCGTCCCCGCCGATGCGGGCGCCGAAGCCGCCCGAGTAGCTGCCGGGATCGTAGGGACCGAGGGCGGTGCCGGCGGCATTCAGGGTCTGTTGCGCCCCGCGGCTCGTGCAGGCCGCGTCCAGGCAAGGCGCGATGAGGCCGTTTTCGGTGGTCGCGTACTTTCCGCCCGGCGCCACGACGAAGTTCGGGTAACCGTCGCCGCTCGCGAAGCCGGGGTTGTTGCCGACGAGCCACGACTGCTTGCACCAATCGCGGTTTTGCGAGCACGGGCCGATCGGGTTCTGGTGCTGATACTCGGCGCCGACGACCAAGTGGACCTTATCGTCTGCGAAGCCGTGTCCCCAGGCGAACGACCCGTGCCGGTCGCTGCCGTCGCTTTGACCGGTCTCGCCGAGGTCTACCTGCGCCTTGAAGCCGTCGAGCTTGGTGTCGAGGATCACGTTGACGACGCCCGCGATGGCGTCCGAGCCGTAGGCGGCCGAGGCGCCGCCGGTGACGACCTCCGTGCGGCCCACGAGCATGGAGGGAATCAGCGTCAGATCGACGGCGCCGCCCTCGGTGTTCGGCACGACGCGCTTTGTGTCCACGAGCGTCAAGGTGCGTGTGCCGAAGTAGGGGTTGAGCCCGCGCAGGTTCGCAAGCTGCGCGCCGACGTTGAAATTGCCGATGCCGACGTTCGTGTCCGTAAAGAACGGCGTGTTTTGCGGCAGCGTGCGCATCACGTCGCCGACATTGACGAGGCCGAGATTCTGGATCTGCTCCGAGTTGATGACCGACAGCGGCTGCGGCGAATCGAAGCCGCTGCGGCCGATGCGCGAGCCGGTGACGACCACCTCTTCGAGCTGCTGTCCTTGTTGTCCTTGTTGTCCTTGTTGTCCTTGCTGCTGCGCGGCCGCGATCTGCGGTTCCGCGAACGTCGTTGCCAGGATCACCACCGAGCCCCAGGTCGAGGCCGCCTTGGTTCGTGCAAGCACGCCGAGAATCCTCATCCGAGTCTCCCCCCTGCTCATTGGACGAATCGCGTTGCCCGGATTCGAAACCGGCTCCCGCTTGTTTCAGCTCAACATAACTCATTCTCGAGTCGAAATATACTGCCCGAGCGAGCGTAGCGCAGACGATACATTCGGGTACTCGGAATGCCTTTGCGCTGCTGCCTCGGCCCCAGGTTCTGACCGCCGCTGGCGACTACCAGACCCACCACCCCTGGAGGAACAGGGTATTGTTGTCGCTGGCGCTGCGCCCGAAAGAGTCGTAGTTCGACGCGCGTCCGTTGAAGCGGTTGTAGACCGTGTATTGCAGCGTCAGCTGAACGTTCAACGCCGGAAAGTAGCTTACCTGACCGATCCAGCCGCGGCTGTCGGGGCTGCCGGTGGCACTTCCGTCTATGGGGTCCGGCGCATACAGCCCGGAGTCGCTGCTGCCCGTCGTCGAGAACAGGCCGAGCGTGTACTTCCAGGCGTTGACGGCGTAGTTCGCATCGGCACGGAACGTGTCGAGATTGTCGGTGACATTGGCCGAATCCCCGAGGGCGTAGGCGGCGTTCCATTTCTGCCTCTCGTGAATCAGCGTGCCGTGCACCGTGAGCTCGCCCTTACCGGCGGGCATATCCAGCTGCGTGTCCGCCGCCACGTCGCGGTAGTCGTTGGTGGTCCCGACGATCCCTTGAGGGATCAAGCTCGCTTCGATTCCGTAACCGCCTACCTCGAGGTATTTTTTGCCGAAGTTGTGTTGCCAGGCGACCCGCCAATACGGCGCGAGAGAGTCGATCGTGTTCTCGCTGCCGAGCAGGGGCGCGCCGGTGCCGAGGTGAGCCGAGCGGTACAGGGTCGCGGCGACGTAGAACTTCGAATTGAAAAACGCGTACGCTCCGATGCCGGCGACGTCCTGCGCGAGTTGCCCGTCGATCAGCGTGCCCGCAGCCGGAGTCGGTGCAACGTCGGGGCCGGCATATGGGAAGCCCCAGGCCGGCGTCGAGTTCCACAGGTCCTCGACCGTCGGGTTGTTGTTGATCGTGATTCCCCACGTCACGGATTTCCCGCGCCGGAGCGTTTTGCTGCTCGAGTAACGCAGGTCCATGTTGTCCATGCCGAATTTGTCGTCCGCTTGCGAATACGTGACCTGCACGAACGAGCCGATCTTCGGAGCGATCTTCCCGGCCAGGAACAGACTTAACTGCTGCGGAAGCTGCGCGTTGCCGTTTTGCACGTCCGGCTGCGAAGCCTTCGTGCTCGTGTAGGCGCCCTGCAGCATCAAGGACAACGGGGGAAGCTCGGGGATGGAAAGCGTCGTCGCGGTCTTGCTGTTTTGGCCTTGAATGGATTCCGATCCGGACAAGGTGTAACCGGCCAACTTGAATTGGCGCCCCAAGGGCGTCAGCTCCGGAAAGCGGGTGTGACAGGCGTTGCACGCCACATTGAGTTGGCGCGCGAAGCTCGGGACCGCATTCGCGTCGGTCGCGGCCGCGAGCGCGCAGATGAAGGCCGTCGCCAGTAGATAACGTAATCGCATCGACAAATGCTCCGCATGTCAGAAAAGATCAGACGGGGCGTAGCCTAACGGGACGGCGATATCGATCGGAATATGTAGATGCCGAATTTGGTTGGTGTTTTCCGTAACGGGCGCGCCCTCGTCGGCAGGATCGCGGCTCCGCGCCACAAGTGAGGTCGGCGCCGGTTACGAACGGCGACCCGCGGCGAGCCGGAAGTCGAGCCGCAGTGTCTTCTCGGCGTTCTCGGGCGCGACTCCGTAGACGGGCCACAGCGCACGCTCCGAATGCACGCGCAGCCATTCGACGACGATGGTGAGCGTGTCCGACTGCCTGCGCCGGAATGCCAGGGTCCACGCCTCGCCGCGATCCGAGACGAAGGCGGGGGTCGTGCCCGGTCGGCGCGTCTCGAAGTCGTCGTAGCGCACCGTTAGGTCGTTGCACACGCCGAGTCGCCGCGTGGCGAGCAGGTACCACGAGGCGAAATCATCGGTGACGAGCCCGCTGCCGGCGAGCAGTTTGCCGTCGGGCAGCCCGCCCGGTTGCCAGCGCGTCGCGCCGGTCAGCCATTGCGCCGCGAGGCCGAACTGCGCCGGCAGCGCGACCTGCACGGCCGCGTGCCGGAACCGCGTGTGCCAGCCCCATTGGCCGCCGGCGTAGCGGTTCGGATCGGCCCGGTTGTCGTAGACCGCGAGCTGCACCACGGCTCGGCGCGCATACTGCCACTCGAGCCCTCCGTACAGGCCGGCCCGCCCGTCCACCTCGTGGAACGGCTCGACGCGATTGGCGACGAAGTGGGCGGTCGTTCCGGAGCCGAAGGTCGGGATCGGCGGCAGAGGCAGGCGGTCCGTCAGGCGGCTTTGGCGATCGTGCAGGGCCCAGCCGCGCCAAAACAGCAGCGTCGCCGCCGGGTCGTTGCCATAGAAGCCCGCGGCGAAGACGCCGAATTCCTGGGGCGAGCGCCCATGGCCGAAGCGGCGGCGCAGGCTCCATTCGGCGCCCATGGGACGGATCTCCTCGCCCAGCCAGGTATTGATCGCGGACGGAGCAATCGTGAGCACGTCGCTCCATGCGGTGCCGCCGTTCTCGAGCGAGAACGGCGGATAGAACGCGCCGAAGCGCCAGCGTTGGCGGAGCTGCGACCGCGGGATCGGGCGCCAGTCCAGGTAGGCCTCGGTGACGCCGAGGCCGGCCGAGCCGTCGTCGACCCAGTCGGCGACGGCGTGAGCGAACAGAGTCGGCGTCACGCGGCCGCGGTACTGAACGGCGAGACGACCGACCGTGATGCTGTCGCCTGCGCCGGCGAAGCGCAGCTTCCCGAGGCCGCCCGCCGGCCAGGCGCCGAGCGGCGTTTCGGCGTTGACCGCAGCAAGGTCGAGCGCGACCGAGAACGCATGGCGGTCCGCGGTATCGCCGGCGACGGCAGGCGTGGCGACCATCAGGGTCAACGCGCCGGCGAGGGCCGCGGCGCCGCAAAGGATCAGTCCGACCGCGGCTGTGCCGCGCGCGGCGTGGGGTGCCGAGCACCGCGGGCCCGATCGCCGGGGCCGCCGGTTCAGTAGGGGTTCCATGTCAGGCCGGAGCCGTCCGTGGGCTGCTCCGGGAACAGGCGCGTGTCGAAACGAAACGTGAGCGGCGCCGCGGCCGATTGCGGCAGCGCCAAGGTCTCGGGCTGCGGCAGGTTCGCGTCGGCCACGCGCGGCGTCCACGCGTGAACCGTGTAGGTGCCGGGGGGCAACTCGCCGAGCGTGGCCCGGCCGTCGGCTCGCGTCTTCGCGAAGTGGGGCGTCGGTACGACGAGGATGTAGCCGATCATGTTGTCGTGGATGTTGCAGCCGAGCACGACGACGCCGGGGGTGTCGAACTCGATGGGCGGGTGCGGGTCGCCCTTGTAGAGCGGCAGCTCGAACGGATGCGCCGGCGAGAACGAGTAGACGTGGTGACTCACCGTGTCGCTGTTCGGAAAGTCGACGAGCGTCCCCGCCTGTACGACGAGGATGTGCGGCACGAATTGCTTGTTGCGCTGGTCCATGACGGCGCGCGGCAGCGGGCGCGAAGGCTTCGGCGCCGCGACGGCCGGCACGGCGTAGACGGCGACGCCCGCGACGGGTGCACCGCTGCGATCGATGACCGAGACCATGAGGCCGCCCGCGCTCGCCTGAGCCGGCACCCCGAGCCAAAGCGCGGCGCCGAGGAGGCCGGCAAACGCCGGCGCAACCCTTCGCAGATATCGGTGCGCTGTGGTCATGCAGCCATCAGATGAGCCCGTCGGCACGCCCCGCATCGTACGAGCCGCGAGCGTCGGCAACCGTGATGGTCAGCACACTGCGACGACCGCGCGAGCGTTACCATCCGCAGGGCGCGCACATCTGTGGTTGCGGTCACGCCTGGGAGCCGGAGCACGCATGCGGCACTTCACATTCAGACGCAAGGTGCTGCTGCTCGCCGTCGTGCTCGTCACGAGCGTCCAGCTCGCGACGCTGTTCCCTGTGCTGCGGGCTATCGACGGCGATGCGGAGCAGCGCGCCGCCAAGTCCACGCGGCTGGCGGGCGTGGTCTTCGACGAGTTCATGGCGAGCCGCGCCCAGCAGCTCCGGACCACGGCGAAGGTGCTCGTCTCCGACTACGGTTTCAAGTCGGCCGTCGCGACGAACGACCCGGCGACGATAGAGTCCGCACTGCAGAACAGCGCGTCGCGCGCCGGCGCGACGCTTGCCGTTCTGCTCGACGCAACGGGACGGATCGTCGCGGCGGCGGCACCGCCGCAGCGCCGCGCGGCCGCCGGATCGCTCTCGCTGGCCTCCTCTCCGGAGGCGTTCCGCGACAGCGTCCTCGACGTCGGCGGCGTGCCGCACCAGGTCGTGCTCGTTCCGCTGCGCGCCCCGGTTACGATCGGCTGGGTGTTGCTCGGATTTCCGATCGACGCCGAGCTCGCCTCGCACGTCGAGGCGCTGACGGGCCTCGAGGTCTCGTTCATGCGCGTTGCGCAGGGCAAGCTTGAAGTGCTTGCTTCGACATTGCCGTCCGAGGGCCGCGGCACGGCGTTCGCGGGCCTCGCGCCGGATCAGCCGTATACGCTGCAGAAGACCGGCGCTCGGCGTCATGGCGCCGGGTTCCTGACGCTGGTCCGCCCTTTCTCGGAAGGCTCGCGAGGGCTCGACGTCGCGCTGCAACTTTCCATGGACGAGGCGCTGAGGCCGTACAGGCACATCCGAGCCTTACTGCTCGGAACGATCGCGCTGTCCGTCGGGCTCGCCGTGGCCGTCGCCGTTTGGCTCGCGAATACGGTCACGCGTCCAGTCCAGACTTTGGCGGCCGCGGCTCGGCGCATGCGCGAGGGCGTCTACGACGAGCCGATCGAGCTCGAATCTGCGGACGAGCTCGGCGAGCTCGCCGGCGGCTTCAACGCCATGCAGGTGGCCATCGCCGAGCGCGAGCGCCGAATCTTCTTCCAGGCCCACCACGACAGTCTCACGAGCCTTCCGAACCGCGATCTCACGCTGAGCCGCTTGCGCGACGCGATAGCGGACGGTAGGCCGCTGCCTGTCATCAGCCTCGGCCTCGACCGCTTCAACAGCATCGTTTCATCGCTGGGCCATCGCGCGGGCGACGAGCTCATTCAGCAGGTCGCGGGCTTGCTACGCGAGCGCATCCGCGACGGGCAGATCCTCGGGCACATGGGCGGGCACGAATTCGTCGTTGCATTGCCGGGCGTCGACACCGAAGGCGCGACGGCGTGGGCCGAAGCGGCGATCGATCAGCTGCGCGCCGGCGTGCGCTCGGCGGGCGCGAACGTTTCCCTGCGCGGGCTCGTCGGCATCGCCACACACCCGGAGCACGGCTCGGACGCGCCCCAGCTGCTCCGCCGCGCCGCGATCGCGCGCGGGCAGGCGCGGCAAAGCTCCGAGTCCGTCGTAGTCTACCGTCTGGGGCAGGAGGACCGCTTCCTCGAGCACCTGAGAATCGTCGGTGACTTCCCGCGGGCGCTCAAGGCGGGCGAGCTCGAGCTCGACCTCCAGCCGCAGATCGACTGCGCGACACGCCGCGTCACGGGGGCCGAGGCCCTGGTGCGTTGGCGGCATCCGGAGCTCGGGCTCCTCGCGCCGGGCGCGTTCGTGGACGCCATCGAGCAGGCGGGCGGCATCTCGCACCTGACGCGCTGGGTGCTGCGTGAAGCCGTCCGGCTCTGCGGCGAGTGGCGCAGCGTTGGCCTCGAGCTCGCGGTCTCGGCGAACATCTCGGTCGACGACCTCGTGGACGAGTATCTGCCGTATTTCCTGCTCGACCTGACGAGACGGGCAGGCCTCGCGCCGGCCCACCTCACGCTCGAGATCACGGAAAACGCCATCATGCGCAACGTGCAGAAGTCGCTTGCCGTCGTCTCCTGCATCCACGAGCTGGGTTTCCGCATCGCGATCGACGATTTCGGCGTGGGCCAGTCCGCCCTCGCCCAGATCAAGCGTCTGCCGGTGGACGAGCTCAAGATCGACAAATCCTTCGTCATGAATCTCACGGATGCGCGGGACGAGGCCATCGTGCGCAGCACGATCGAGCTCGCGCATCACCTCGGGCTCGGCGTCGTCGCCGAAGGCGTCGAATCGGCCGAGATCCTGGACCGGCTGGTCTCGCTCGGCTGTGAGACCGCGCAGGGCTACCACGTCTCGCGGCCCGTGCCCGCGGCCGGCTTTCCGGCCTGGCTCAACGACTGGTCGAGGAAGCGGCGGGCCGACGTGTTGCCGCTCGAGACGGCGCGAGGCAAACGGCCCGGCTGATTCCTGCGGCGCGAAAAGGCCTCGCGCCTTCAGCCGCCGCGGCCGCCTCCGGCGAACAACGCCAGCACGCCGAGCGCGACGAACAGCGCCGCAGCCCCCGCGCGGATAAACTTGAGGGGCAGCCTTTGTGCCGCGAAGCCTCCGGCGAACACGACGGGCACGTTGGCCGCGAAGCCCCGTCCCGCCCGGATCGACGCCGCCGTGTCAAAGGTCTCGCCAGGCAATTGCTGCCGCCGCGCCACGGCGCATGAGGCGCCGATCATGTTGACGCGCACCCCCCGGCCTATCCGGTGGCGGCTACTCCCCAGAGACGCGCGCAGTGTACATGATGAGCCCGCGCACGAGTAGGAGGCGCGCCGTTCGGGCGGGACGTTCGAGAGAACGGGCCCGCGTGCTATCGTGGCAGCGCCCGGCGGCGGAATGGAAACTGCCTTGATCTCCCTGATCCTCGTCATGGTCTGCGCGATCGCCTCCGGTTGGCTCGCTAACCGGATTCGCGTGCCGTATCCGATCGTGCTCGTCCTGGCCGGCATCGTGCTCGGCGCCGCGTTCGACTGGCCGGGCCTCGCCCTGCAGCCCGAGCTCGTCCTCGGCACGGTCCTGCCGGCCATTCTGTACCCGGCGGCGATGGACACCTCTTGGCGCGACTTCCGGTCCATGCTGCGCCCGATTCTGCTGCTCGCGATCGGCTTGGTGGCCACCACCACGCTCGCGGTCGGTCTCGCATTCAAGTGGCTGGTGCCCGAAGTGCCCTGGGCCGTCGCGTTCGCGCTCGGTGCCATCGTGTCGCCGCCGGACGCGGTGGCCGCTACGGCCGTGCTCCGGCGCTTTCGACTGCCGCGGCGCATCGTGACGCTGCTCGAGGGCGAGAGCCTCGTCAACGACGCGACCGGCCTCGTGCTCTACCGCTTCGCCGTGGCCGCCGCGCTGACGGGCACGTTCTCGGCTACGGAGCTCGTCGGCCAGTTTGCCCTGATCGCGTTCGGTGGCGTCGTGCTCGGCATCGCGACCGGCTGGATCACGGCAAGGGTCCAGGAGCGACTGCGCGACCCGATGCTGGAACTCGCGATGTCCCTGACCACGCCGTTTGCGGCGTACTGGCTCGCCGAGACGCTGCACGTCTCGGCCGTGCTCGCCATCGTTGCGGCCGGGCTGTATCGCGCGCGCTGGAGCCACCGGCGCGCCTCGCCGCTTTCGCGGCTCAATATCCGCACCGTCTGGGGCGGCGTCGTATTCGTCGTCAACTGCCTCGTTTTCGTGATGATCGGCGTCCGTTTGCCGCTGATCGCCGAAACGCTGATACGCGCCAACGGCTATTCATGGTGGCACGTCGCAGCCTTGATCGCGGCCTTGAGCGCCGTGGCCATCGGCGTGCGGTTTCTCTGGATATTTACGGCGACCTATGGCGTGCGCCTGCTCGTGCCGTCCGTGCAGCGTCGTGATCCCGCCTCGGCGCGCGTCTCCGCGCTCGTGAGCTGGTCCGGCATGCGCGGCGTCGTCTCGCTGGCGGCGGCGCTGGCTCTACCGGCGCTGCTGCCGAGCGGCGCGCCCTTTCCGGAGCGCGACCTCGTCATTCTGCTCACGTTCGGGCTCGTGTTCGTGACCCTCGTCGGGCAAGGGCTCACGCTGCCGGCGCTGATCTCGGTGCTGCGCTTCAAGCCGGATCCTTCTTTGGAAAGCGAAGCCCGCCTGGCTCGTGAGGCCATGCAGCGAGCTGCCGCCGAGGCGGCCGAGAAGCTCGTGGCGGCACGCGGTCTGCAGCCGGACCAGGCGCTCGCGGTAACGCGTATCTTCGGCAGCGCCGCGTCGCGCGGCGGCCTCGCGCCGGAGAGCGAACTGGAATTGTGGCTCGAGGCCGCGGCGGCTCAACGCAGGGCGCTGCTCGAGTTCTGGCAGGACGATCGGATCGGCGACGACGTGCTGATTCGGCTCGAGCGGGAAATCGATCTGATCGAGGCACGGCTTTTGCGGGAGGAGTGAGTCCCGCGAGCGCTCCACTCCGTGTGCTCAATCTCCCTGAACGCGGCTCAAAACCTCGACGAACGGAGGCTCCCGAAGCACGGGGTCGTTCATGTAGTTCATCTTAAGGGGCAAGACATTGAGCGTCGCCTCGTCGATGACGTGGTTTTTTGGCCTCGTCGGCCATGACGTTGAGCCACTTGCGCGCCTGGTCTTTGTCGCCGATCGCGAGGTAGGTCTGCGTACGACGGGGTTGTTAGGGATCAGGCGTTGCGCCTGGTGCATGACCTCGATCGCGCGTCGCGTTCTTCAGAACGATCGCCTCGATGCCGCTCCGCTGGGCCGGGTCCACGGCCTCTACGCCGGCGACATTGATGAGCCTCCTCGAGTTGACGAGGGCCTTCAAAGCACGGGCCAGCGCGAAATTGGGGTCGATCGCGATCGCTTGATCCAGAAACTCGTCGTGCCGCACGGCGATTCCGGCCGTATTCCAGGCGCGCAGGTAGAGGGCATAAGCTTCGGAAGAACCCGTCGGCAGCTCGTGAAGATCCACTTTCTCGTCGAGCGAAAACCTTAGGCTCAAGGAGTCCGCGACGTTCGTCGCGATATCGGCCTCGACGCCGAAAACGTCGCCGAAATTGCTGTCGTAGCTCTGCGTCCACATCTGCTCGCCCGAGTGCCCGTCGATCAACTGCACGGCCACCCTTATGCGCTCGCCGTCGAACCGCACGGACCCTTCCATGACGGTCTGGGCGTGGAGCTCCTTGGCGATCTCGGGAATCGGCGGCCTGTTCTTGGCGAAGCGGAGCACCGATGTGCGCGCGATGACGTTGAGACGCTTGACCTTGGAGAGCCGATTAAGGATCTCCTCGTGCAGGCCCGCCGCGTAGTAGGCGTTGTTCGGGTTGGCGCTAAGGTTCTCGAGCGGCAGCACCGCGATGGAGTTCGGAAGGACGGAGGGCTCGCTATCCGGCAGTCGGTGACCGACGAGGAGGAATCCGAGGACGAGCCCGAGCAACGCAACGATGACGACGGCCCCCGTTGCGCGCTGCCACCGTGCCGGTGCCCGCGGCCAAGCGGCGTCGATACGGCCCGAGTCGGCCCCTTGCGCACGGTGGTGTTGCGCGCTCGCGTCATCTCTCCGGGCGTCGGCGGTGCCCGAATCACGCCCGACGCGGCGCACGTCTCCGACGAACTGATATCCCCGTCCCGGCAGCGTGGCGATACAGCGCTTGCCGATCGTGCCGCGCAGCGTGGAGATCGTCTGAGTGAGATTGTTGTCCTCCACGATCGTGTTCGGCCACAAGACCTCGCTGAGCTGTCTTCGTGACACGGGCTCGCCGGCGTGCTCGATCAAGTGGACGAGCGCATCGAACGGCTTGGCGGTCAGCGTGAGCGGCTCGCCGTCTTGGCCCTCGAGCCGGCGCTGCCCCGGATCGAGACGAAGGCCCTCGAATTCGTAGACGCATTGCGGCACGGCTGCCTATTCCACCTGAGCGTTGACGGTCTTTTTAGCTTTTTTCACATCCTCACGAGGCGGTTTGAGGACGGGAAGGAGCAGTTTACTCCGAAGGCCGGGAATCACAAGCCGAGCGTAACCGGCCGTTCCAGTGGCAGGCTAGTCGGGGAGCCAAGAACATCGCGCAAGTGCAGCAATCACGGAGCGAGGGGAGAGGTGAGCGTCGATGCGGGGAAGGGGGGAAGTGAGCCTCGTCGAGGCCGTGGCGGTCTAGGCCGAGGCCGAGCAATCAGGGGTGTCGAGAGTTGGTGAGTTTGGTGCGAGTCAACGACGGGGGGCTCCGAGTTCGATCTGCATCCCCTGGTTCGTGCGGTCATCGGCGGCAACATCGTCTTCCCCCTGAGCCAGGCGCGGCAGCTGCTGGACTTCTACAGCGAGTACCACCTTACGGCGCCCGACGAGCTCTCGCTCGACGGCGGTCTCTACAGTATACGCGGGCTCCAGGGCGAGTCGTTCGTCTTCAACGTCTGCTACAGCGGCCCGAAGAGCCGGGCGGGCGCGATCATGAAGACGATCCGCAGCGCGGGTAAGCCCATGGCCGATACGGTCGCGGCCGTCGACTACGAGGTCTTGCAGAGATCCGGGGACGATACGGACCCGCGCGGTTTCGGGGAGTACACGAAGTCCGGATTCTCGGCCGGGCTCACGCCCGCCTTCATCGACGCGATTCTGACGGGCTTCGAAGCGCGTCCCAATCGCGGCACGTTTTTCGGCTTCCAGCATGGAGGCGGTGCGATCAATCGCGTTGCCGCCGAGGCGACCGCCATTGCGCACCGCGACATCACGCTCACGCCGCTGCTCGGCGTGGACTGGGACATCGAGCGGGATGCAAGCGACGGCGTTAAATGGCTGAAGCAGTATTGGGCCAGCATCGAGCCGCACATCCTGGGCTTTTACACCAACGACCTCATCGACGAGACGCAGAAGCAGGTCGACGCAAATTACCTCGGCAACTATTCGCGTCTCGTGGCACTGAAGAACAAGTTCGATCCGACGAACTTGTTCCGCTTGAACGCCAACGTCGTTCCGAGCGGGCACGCGTAGCAAGAAGGAGAAGTCAATGTCGAAAGTCATAGTCACTGCAGAAGTTAGAGATGCGGCGAAGTGGAAGAGTGCGTTTCAGACGCACGCGAACCTGTTCCGCGAGTACACGGCAACGGCGATTCATTACACGGCCAACGCCGACAACCAGGTCGCGATCGTCATGGAGGTCAACGACGTAAACAAGCTGCTCGAGCTCATGTCCGCGCCTCCGACCGTCGATGCGATGGAGGGCGACGGAGTGAAGCGCGCGACCGTGAGGACCTTCGTCCTCCGCGACGAGATCAAGCTCTAGCGAGCGAAGCACCGCGGTCGGCTTCGCTTGCAGAGGGCAACGACCGCGGCAGCCGGGAACCGGAATGACGGGAAGCAGCTTCCGCGCCGGGGCGCAACGGAGAGATCGATTGTGAGATCAATAAAGAGAGATTGGAGAAATGTCATGATTGCAAGAACATTGCGGGTGTGTTTGGTGGCGCTGGTGGTCGTGGTCTCGGGGCACGCGATGGGCCAAGAGACCTCGAATCTCATGCAGGTCATAACGGTAAAGGTTCGGCCGGGCGCGGGGCCGCAGTTCGAAGAGTTTCTGCGCGCGTTTCGAGATGCCTCGCGCAAGCAGGGACTCAAGAACTACTGGTTGGCCTCCCAATCGGTCAGCGGCGAGCCCACATATACGTTCAACGGGGCGCTCAATGGCTGGTCGGACCTCGGAAATGCCGGTCCGCAGCTGGCCAAGGCGTTTGGCCAGAAGGAAGCAGACCGACTCGAGGGCTTGGTCAACGGCTCGGTCGACAGCATCAAGACGGTCTTCTATCGGACACACCCCGACCTCAGTGTCCTGCCGCCCCAGCAAATGCCCAAGCCGCCGGCGGCCGTCATGTACTTCTCGATCATGCTGAAACCCGGAATGGAACAGCAGTACCTGGATGGATCACAAAAGACGCGCGAGGCAAGCCTGGCCGTCACGCCGAATTCCTACTACGTACTCCAAATGCCGGAGATCGGCGCCAGGAGCGTGCGCGTGATCGGCCTCGTCCAGAAATGGGAGGACCTCGAGGCCAACCCCGGACCGCAGCAGCGGGTGATTCAGCATTTCGGCGCCGATGAAGGCGGCAAGATCGTCGCAATGATAAACGACACCGTGGCGAATCTTACGGTTCAACTCGACCGCACTCGGCCGGATCTGAGCTACCAACCGGAACAGAATTGACGGTTTGGGGCGGCGTGCCTGAGAAGAGCGCCCGTCCGCGTCGGGCACGCGGGCGGGCGCATTGCCTACCGTCGAGCATGACCGCCGAGAAGCCGGTAACCGAAATGGGCAGAGGGTTCTTCGATGGCGGCTTGAAGAACTTCATCTACAAAGGCACCCACGGCCGGTGGCGTGACGTGCTGAGCGCGCCGGAAATCGAACGCTACGAGCGCGCGGCGCGGGAGAACCTGACGGCCGACCGTGCTCATTGGCTTGCGACGGGTGAATCTTTCACGCCACGGCGCGGCAAGGCATAGCCACTGTCATATCGGAGGGACGAGCGCCCGGTTCGACAGACCAGGACGATAGATGTCAACGGGGATGGGCTCGTCGGCCAGACGCGGATTATCACCTTCACCTGTTGACGCCGTCGCCTGTCGGTACGCCGTCCCGGTTCGGCGGCGCGTCCGGCACGCAAGGGGTGCCCTATGGCATTATGGCAGTGGTTGCGGTGCCGTGCGGATTGCCGCGATACGTTGTGGGGCGACGATTCTGAGAAACGTCCCAAGAACCTTTGGCCCGGGGGGAACATGAAGACTCTCATTGGATTTCTGACGCCGATCCCGCTCGTGCTCGCATGGCTCTGCGCTCATGCGCAGCCGCCGGAAACCGCGCCTTTGACGGCCGACGACCTCGTCGCGATTCGCCAGCTCATGGACTCGTACGCGCAGACGCTGGATCACTGCACGAACGGCGGCGAGGATTATGCGAACCTGTTCACCGACGACGGGACTTTCGGCGTTTCGTCACAGTGGGGCAACGGCGTCAAGGTCTGGTTCCGCGGCCATAAGGCGCTGGCGCGCGTCGGCGGCAGCAGCTGCGGGACGCAGCCCAATGCAAAGCCGAGCTTCCATCTCAATATCAACCCCCGGATCTGGGCGACGCCCGATGGCGCGCGGGCGCAGTCAACGCTGCTGACCATCACGAACGACACCAACGCGCGCGGCGACGTCATTCACTACGAGGGCGGCTACGAGGATACGTTCGAGAAGACGCCGAAGGGATGGCGCTTCAAGTCGCGCGTGCACGTGTGGTCGGAGGTCCATTGGACGGATCGCCCGGAGGACATGCCGCCTCGAAATCTGGCGGACGAGTAGGCCGTGAAGCCGAGGAGGGCGCGTGGGCGCCGGCTCTGGCGTGGCGCGGGGCAGCGTACGACTTCGTAGGCCTCGGGCTTGGCGACGTTTACCGCGCGCCGCGCTGAATCAGCTCCCACATGAAGCCATTGATGTCTCGAACGAAGACGCTTCCGGAGCCATTGGGACGAATTACGGGCTTGCCGTCCGTCGAGGCCACCGTACCGCCCGCCGTCACCCAGCGATCCACGGCGGCATTGATGTCGCGTACCACCATAGTGAAAGCGGGTGACCCCGGGTCCTCGGCGCGGAGCGAAAACGTGCGGCGCGGCACGCCCCGGTACTCGATCAAAGCGAAATCGGCATTCGTGCCGGGTATGTGACCGTGCGTAATGCGCCACTTCGCATCGCTCAGCCCGATGAGCCTCAAGACCTCCGGGTTCGTCGCCAACGGCGAAGTCGGCCGGGCGTCGAAGCCTATCGCATTGCGCAGGAAATCGACCGACTGCGCGGTGTCGCGCACTGCGATGTCGACTGATGCGCCGACGATGGCGCCGGTGACGCCGGCCGGAATCGTAGCCGGCTGCTGCAGCGAGATCAGGAAGCCGTCGGGATCGCGGATGATGATCTCGTTGTTCACCGGCTGGCCCCCGGAGGAGATCAGTGTGGCGCCGGCAGCCTTGGCTCTTGCGAGCGTGCTCGAAAGGTCCCGCACGCGCAACGCGAGCATTGCGGCCCCGGGGTCTTGAATCCCGGGTATTCCCGGACGGCGAGCCCCGCCCGTAAACTCCGTAAGCTCGAACCCGAACTCGGCGTTCGGAATGCGGAACGTCGCGCCGCGGAAGCTCATGCCCTTCGTAGCGGTGAAGTTCGAAGTGGTCTCGTCCAGGGCCCGCGGCCGTGCCGCGAGCGGGTCGGTCGTGCCCGTCACCGGGAAGCCGAGCGCGTCGCGATAGAACGGCACGGTCTTGTCGAGGCTCGTCACGGCATGGGCCAGGTTCCGCAGCCCAACGACGGGCGTGGCCTGCGCATGTACGAGCCCGGGTACAAACAGAGCGGCAAACAATAGTCTCGCAGGCAGGCTTCGTCGCATCGTCCTCTCCGCGGTCGATCCAGCGCAAGACCGAAGGCCGTCAGCGCGAGGCCGACTCAGATCTCGATCAGGTCGCGGCCCACGATTATCTCGCCGTCGAACCGCTTGCGCACGCCCTCGATGTAGGCCTCCGCCGGCAGCTCCCCTACTAGCGCGCCGGGGATCAGATGATGAAGGACGAGCGTTTTCACTCCGGCCTCGGCGGCCATGCGTCCAGCGGTCTCCGTGCTCGAGTGAGTCGTGACGATGTGGTGCCAGACGCCTTCGGGATTGTCGGCGTAAGCGCCGTTCGCGACCATGTTCTCGAAGGCCGTGCGCATCGCTTCCACGTGCATGGCTTCGCACACGAGGACATCGGACTCTTTTG
Source organism: uncultured Gammaproteobacteria bacterium (assembly GCA_963702105.1). Classification (GTDB taxonomy): domain Bacteria; phylum Pseudomonadota; class Gammaproteobacteria; order Steroidobacterales; family Rariloculaceae; genus ZC4RG20. Next base: position 3,394,653 of record OY969712.1, on the reverse strand, counting down.
CCAGTCTGACGAGGTTCTCCGAGTAGTTCGTATCGCCGGAGAAGGTGATCGAGCGGTCGGCGGCATCGAGGCGCCACGACAGCGAGCGCTGTGTCGTCCTTGCTTTCGAGGGCTCGGGATAGTGCGTGTTCTCGACCGAGGTGACCCGTACGCGCTCGTCGGCGTACACCGGGTGCGGCTCTTGCGTCGCCGCCACGTCGTGCCCGAAAAATATGTTGTCGGGCAAAGTTATCCGGTCTTCGTCTACGAGGCGGATTTCCGTGTTCGCCTTTTGAAACTCGAGCGCCGCCCGAACGAGCGCTTGCGTGCCGGGAGGACCGTAAACGTTCGTCGGCTCGATGCGGCCGCCGGTCCATTGATGGCTCAAGAGGGCCGGCAGGTCGACCACATGGTCGTCGTGCAGATGGGCGAGGAAGATCGTGGCCACGTCGCGGTAATTCAGGCCGGCTTTGATCAGCGCGGCCAGGGCGCCGTACCCGCAATCGACGAGATACGGCCGTCCCCGGACGATCAGCGCGCTCGCCGTCTCCGCGCGTCCCGGCAAATAATTGGGCCCGCCCTGCGTGCCGAGGAGCAGCAGCCTCGTCGCGTTTCGATTCGCCTCGCGGTTCACGGAGGCGGAAGCGCCCGAGCGGTGAGCGCGGCGGCACCGAAGGCAGCTTCGTCTCGGCGTATCGTCATGATGCGGCCCGCCATTCGCTCGACCCTTACCCGGCGACCCGTGGGACGGAAGCTCGGAGCTTGACACGACCTGCGCCGGCTCGACAACCGTCGCGAGGGCGGAGGTAGCACCGCGGCGCCGCGCAGCGAGGCCGCGCAAACGCCCACCGGCGGCGCGCGGTTGAGGTAGGATGTGCCACTTCCGAACACAAGGAACGGGTGCTGCGGCGTGCCGGAAAGCGAGCGAATGTCATGAAGAAGATCGGATTTCTATCTTTCGGCCACTGGTCGCCGTCCCCGCATTCCGGCACGCGCTCGGCCGCCGACGCGCTGCACCAGTCCATCGATCTCGCCGTTGCCGCCGAGGAGCTCGGTGCGGACGGCGCCTACTTCCGCGTGCACCACTACGCGCGCCAGCTCAGCTCGCCGTTCCCGCTGCTCGCGGCCGTGGGCGCGCGCACCAACCGCATCGAGATCGGCACGGCCGTCATCGACATGCGCTACGAGAATCCGCTCTATATGGCCGAGGATGCGGGTGCCGCCGACCTCATCGCCGACGGTCGGCTGCAGCTCGGCATCTCGCGCGGCTCGCCCGAGCAGGTCATCGAGGGTTATCGCTACTTCGGCTACGCCCCGGCCGAGGGCGAGACCGATGCCGAGATGGGGCGCCGTCATACGGAGGTCTTTCTAGAGCTCCTGCGAGGCGAGGGGTTTGCCAAGCCTAATCCGCATCCCATGTTTCCTAACCCGCCGGGGCTGTTGCGCCTCGAGCCGTTCTCGGAGACGTTACGCGAGCGCATCTGGTGGGGTTCGGCGACCAACGATACGGCAGTTTGGGCCGCCAAGCTCGGCATGAACTTCATGAGCTCGACGCTCAAGTTCGACGAGAGCGGCAAGCCCTTCCACATACAGCAAGCCGAGCAGATTGCCGCCTACCATGACGCCTGGAGGGCGGCTGGGCATACGCGCGAACCCCGGGTTTCGGTCAGCCGGTCGATTTTCGCGCTCGTGGACGATCGAGACCGCGCCTACTTCGGGCAGGGAGGAAAGGATAGGGACCAGATCGGCTACCTCGACGAGCGCACGCGTGCCATATTCGGACGAAGCTACGCGGCGGAGCCCGACGTACTCATCCGCGAGCTCAGCGAGGATTCCGCCATCGCGGCCGCCGATACGTTGCTGCTCACGGTGCCGAACCAGCTCGGCGTGGACTACAACGCCCACGTCATCGAGGCGATCCTCGAGCACGTGGCGCCCGGCATGGGGTGGCGATAGAGTCGATCGGAAAACCTATCCGGGCGTTCGAGCGGGGTCAACACGTGGACTGTGGAGCAATGTGCTTGTTGCAGGCGATCTGGTGATTGAGCCATCGTTGATGGTCTCGTTCCCGATCGCACTCGAAAGAGAGCGGATTGGCGCAAGGGGAGTTGCCGGCGAGGAGCTTCTTCAATCCGGCCATTGCGGTGTCCCACTGTGAGTTGTATTGAGTTATCGTGCCGGTGACGTCGCCCTTTACGAGGTGCCCATCGGCGGCGTCGAGCGTCACAAGGCTCGAAGCGCTCGAAAGCATCCAGGCCGCGCCCCTTCCGGGCCAGTTGCGGAGGTCGGCCTCGCGCAATTCACCGCTTAGCCCTGCGGCTCGCGCTTTGCTCAACGCTTCCGGCAGGTCGATGAATTGAGCGGGGATGGTGGGGCTCGGTGAGCCATTCAGCGGCGCGAACTGCGCATCGGAGAAATGCGGGCGCACCCGGAAAATAAGGAGCTTGCCGGCTGCCCGGGATTCGAAGCGCATGTCAATGAGAAAGAAGCCCGGGGAATAGGGAGAGACCGTCAGCGAGACGGGATAGGCATCGCTCTGCCACGCTCGGGCGGCGGCGAAATCCTCCTCGAGCTGCGACTCGAGCAAGCCGGGAACTTTTTCGCGGTCGGCGGGCAGCGACTCGTACAGGGGCGCGGCGTCGATGCGCTTCCAGGTCGTTGTGTCCGTAAGCGCGGGCAGGTTCTGCGGTGCACCCGGAAGCCTGATGTGACTGGTGAGCGTGAGCGTGTCGCCCTTCAGCGAATAGTTGGCCGTCTTGTTCGGCCAGGCCGAGAAGCGAAAGCTGTTGCCTTCGATCTCATACGTCCCTGTGAGACTGCCCGGGCCTGAAGTGTCGTAAAGCGCGGTCCCGTCCTTTCGAAGTTCCAGCACCGGCGGGGCCGTGTGCGGTGCGACGAACGTATTCTGTTGGTGCCAGGCGCCGCGGAGCTCGGAAGCCGCCCCGCCCTTGCTGCAGGCGCTCAGCAGGAGAAACACCGAAACCCCAGCGAGCAAGACGCCGAATTTTCCCGTGGCGGGACGCTTCATGTCGCTCTCCGTGTCAGCCGCGCAAAACCAGCGCACGCAGCGCGTGATTTCCACGCGCTGACTCAACGTGTCGCAGGGCACGCGTTTTCGCGGATCGGGCGGCACTACCTCCCGCCCGACCGCCAATCGGAGGGCCTCTCGCCCTTCGTCATTATGATCGCGACCAACGCTACGGTGAGCGTGCCGACATATACGGCCAAGCTCGCGCCCCGGAGGCGAAAGTAATCGCCCCCGATGAACACCAGTGCGATGTAGCCGACCAGGACTGCCCAGCCTTGCCAACAATTCGGCAGGCCCCAGCCCCAACCGAAGAACTTGAGCGGGAACCAGTAGGTCCGGCCGTCGTTTTCATCAGCGTCGGAGCCGCGGCCTGACGGGCGTTTTTTCGTATCTCTCGGCGTGGGCATTAAGATTTGCGGCCTGCGACAGGACTCGTGTCTGTCGAGTGTCACATCATACCGCGTGCGCGGCTACCGTGCCTTGCCGCCGATGTAGACGGTGCCCGTCTTCTCGTTGCAGCCGCCGGCCGGCATTTTCATGCCGCAGCCGATCAAAACCCCGTCCTGATTCCGCAGGGCGCCGAAGTTTCGGCCGTCGCGCAGCGGATGCAGCGTCACGGTCAGGATCGTGCCGTACTTGAAGGTCTTGACCGTCACGCCCTGTTCGGCGAGTTGACGCGCCGGACCGGTTTCGACGCCCCAGATCACGGGCTTGCCGTCGCTGTCGAGCTCGGGGTTGCCGTCCTCGCCGACGAGGTCGAAGATCAGCTGCGAATGATTCGCGCCGATGACGAAGCGCGTCAGCTTGCCCGTCAGCGTCTTGTTCGCGGAGAGATCGTACATGGCGAAAGAGTGATGACCCGACGCGGCCGCCGCCAGGAGGCCGTACGCCGCGAGGCCGACGAGCGCGGCCGCCGCGCGGCCTTTGCCAAAGAACGTTTTCATCGCTGACTTCTCCTCAAGCCTCCTCGAGGCGTTCATGACCGGAGATCCGCATTCCGTCTATCTCAGCGGGGCATCCACGGGCGGGCTTTCCTGAGCGTCGTCGGGACGCTTCCAACCCTTCTCGAAGTACTTCTCCCAGTCCTCGGCCCAGGGCCGCCCGAAGTAATCGACGTAGCCCTCGTCCCCCGGCAAGCGCTGCGTGGGGCGGCCGTTCTCGTCGTTGACGATCTGGCTCATGACTCGGCATTCGACGAACGTGTAACGCGCGTTCGGGTCGGCCGGGCCCGCGGTTCGTTGCCACGGCGTCACGATGCGCAGCGGCTTCAGGAACGCCTGCGGATCGTAGAACGTGGCCTCGACGGTCAGACCCTTGGCGTCCGCCGTCGGCGTGAACACCTCGATGATCTGCAGATCGTCGCTGTACTCGAACATCGAATGCGACAAGGTCCAGCCCTGCACGTTCGAGGTCCAGGCTACCAGCTTGTCGCCGTCCCAAAAACCCACGGTCTCCCCGTACCACTGCGGGACCTGCTCTACGTGTTTCTGGTCGATCAATACTTTGCGCAGGAAATTGTCGGCGATGCCCGCCAGGAACTGGACCTGATACGGGGTGACCATGACCTCGATGTCGCGGATCGCAGCCTCGGCCCACCAGCGCATGAGCCCTTCCGGGTAGCAGAAGGCCGCGTTCCACTGCGGCGCATTGCTGACCGTCTCGTGGTAGTTCTCCTGCACCATGCGCTGCCGATACTCGGGGGTCAGCAGCGAGAGCATCGTCGCCGTCTGCAGATCGCGGCCGTACGTCCACTGCTCGGCGCGGCCGCCCCGGCGGTACCAGCCGTCCCAGTTCGGCAGGTTCGCGGCCGAAGGGTGCGTGGGGCCGCCGTGGGCCTTCGCCTCGGCCAGCAGGGCGTTGTAGTGCTCCTCGGCCGTTTTGTAGGGGTAGGGGCTCACGATCTTGTCCACGGGGTAGTCCACGCTGCAGTCACCCCAGGCCCCTACGCGGTGCGTGACCCACATGTCCGTGAGCTGTCGGGGCGTGTTGCAGCGCGCGTAGCGCTTGTCGAGCCAGAGGTCCTTGTCGAAGTAGAAGTTCTTCGTCGTGAACATGTCCCGCTGCAGAGGCTCGACGCCGGGCGGCGGCTTCAGGCTCGCCGATCCTCCCTGATACAAGCCCCCGCGCGCCTGCTGCGCGCCCGTCGCGGTGAGCCACAGGCCGGCCGCGAGCGCACAGGCGCTCACGGCCAGCACCATCCGAGTACGCCGTCTCATCTGCGATGACCTCCTATTGTTCTGCTCCGCCTCCTGCGCGGCCACGGGAGCGGACGAGAGCGGCTAGCCGCCGAAAGTGAAGCCCATTGTCGCGCCGAACTCGCGGGAACGGCCCACCGTGCTGAAGTCGTAACCCCAGACGGTCCGGGCGTCGAAGCCGCCGTTCACGTACTGCACGTCGCCGATGTTCCGCCCCCAGGCTTCCAGATACCAGTTGCGCTGCATGGGCTCGTACCGCACGGTCGCGTTGAATACGCCATAGGCCGGCTCGTATTCGATGTTGCCGTTCGCGTCCTTCGGGATGCGCTGGTTGGCCGGATCGCGAATGTACTTACCCATCCACCCGTAGCGGCCGTTCCACAAAATGTCGCCTCCGTTCTTGAGGGGCATCCTGTACTGCAGCGAGACCGAAGCGCTTTGATCGGGCGAGTAGGCGAACGGCAGGCCCGGCTGCAGCCCGTTGACCCCGGTCGGGTCCGGTACGCCGATATAGAGGTAGCGGTTGTTCGTGAGACCGACACCGCCGTTGATGCGCCAGCGCTCGCCCGGCGCCCAGGTCAGATCGAACTCCCAGCCGTTGCCCGCGGCCCGTCCCTCGCTCGTGTTGACGGGGAAGGGCAGCTTCTGGCCCGGGTTGTTGGGATCGTCGGGCAGAATCGGTACGCGCAGGCCCGTCCACTTGAAATCGTAGTAGTCGGCGTTGAACCGCAGCCGCCGGTCGAGCAGCGTGGACTTGATGCCGATTTCCTTCGCCGCGATGACCTCCGGGTCGAGGATGATCGGCTGCGCGAAATACTGGCTGATCGTCACACCCCCCGACGTGAACCCTTCGCTGTACGTCGCGTACGCCATCACGGCGTCGTTGACCTGGTATTGCAGACCGTATTTGTGCGTCGTGATGGTGCCGAGATCGGGGTCCTCGTCCACCTGCGTCACGTTGCCGTCAAATACACTGCCTTCCGGCGACACGCGGGGGTCGGCCGTCCGGAACGCGGCCGTCGGCGTCAGCGTAATGGCGCGGCCGTTATGGCCCGTCAGGCGGATGCCGTAGGTCACGTCGAGCTTCTTGGTGGCGCTGACGGTGACTTCGCCGAAGAACGCCTTGTCCGTGCTCTGGTTCTCGGTGAGCTGGTCAGAGCTGATGAACGTGAGCGGCGTGAAGGTGGCGAGCCCGGGAATACCTAGAAGCGTACCGTAAGAGCGCACGTAGTTGACGGCCGCCATGTCCATGGGCGGCGGCGCCGGTCCCGCGGCCGGGGTCGCAAAGTCGTACATGGCCCAGCGGTAGAAGCGCTGGCGGTCCGTCTGGTCCAGGTAATAAAGGCCCGCGAGCCAATTGACCCGGCCCTTGAAGTTGTCGCCCGTAAAGTGGATTTCCTCGGTGAAGTTCTTGTCGCGATTACGGTAGTCGTCTGTCGTAATCGTGAACTCCGAGCCGTCGAAGTCCGTGACGCTGCGCGAAAGCTGTTTCCAGCCCGAGGTGATGGACTGAACCTCGACGTGATCCGTCGCGTGCCAGTCGAGCGTCATGGTCGCGTACTGCAGGTCGCGCTTGTTGCCGTCTATGGGCGTGTCCGACCGCGTCTGCCACTTGCCGACCTCGCCGCCCGGAAAGCCCGATTGCACGGTCTGCGGCGTGAACGCATCGCCCGGCAGCTTCTTGGGCGGATCGGGGAAGCTCGGATCGACCGCACGCGCGGCGGCGAGGAAATCGGGATTCCCGGCCAGCACGTTGTAGGCCATGTAGCGCGGATGGGTCGGGTCCGTGATGCGCACGATGCGGCCGTCCGTGCCGTGCTTCGTCTCGTTGTCGATGGTCCAGCGGACCGAGAGCTTGGCGGTCGGCTCCCAAAGGATATCGCCGCGCAGCAGCGTGTCGTTCTGGTCGCCGAGCGATCGCTGGGTCGTGAGGCTCTTGAGGAAGCCGTCGTTCTTCAGGCTCGCGGCCATCCACTTCGTCTTGATCTTGTCCGAGAACGGCAGGTCCACGGCCAAGCTCATGTCGCGGCGATTGAAGTCGCCGATGCCGAACTTCATGCGCGCCCCGAACGTGTCCGCGGGCTTGCGCGTGACCATGTTGATGGCGCCGCCGTTCGTGTTACGGCCGAACAGCGTGCCCTGCGGGCCGCGCAGCACCTCGACGCGCTCCATCTCGACGAAGTCCGACTGCAGCAGGCCCGCCGAGCCCTGCCACACGCCGTCGATGTAGACCCCCACGCCCGGCAGGCCGCGAATGTAGAAGTTGCCGCCGCCGGCGCCGCCGCCGCCGCTCGGGTTGAGCACGACGTTCGGCGTCATGATGCCGAGGTCCTGACCCTGTTGAATGCCGCCGAGCTGCAGATCCTCGGCGGTGAATGCCTGGATCGAGATCGGCGTTTGCTGCAGGCTCGTCTCGCGGCGCTCGGCCGTGACGACGACTTCTTCGATCTGCGCCCACGTAACGACCGGAATGAGCAATGCCGAGACTGCCGCGCTCACCAAGGCGAACGCGGGCAGCGCTGTGTGCCTGTGCATGGTGTTGGCTCCCCCTGTTGACCCGAACCCCTTCCACAGAGGACACGGAGCCCCATGAGCCGAGACTGACGCGGCTCCGCAACAATCGAAAAGCTGTCCTCCCCTTGTCCATCGATAGCAGAACCGTAAGATCAATGCAACAGTAGATGCGAACGGCGCGCCGGCGCGACAGCCATGCGAGCGAGGGAGACGCGCCGCGAGCGGCGAAATCGGAGCGGGGAAGGGCGCCGCCGCCGGGCGATTGTGTGGTAGCTTGGCGCGCGGACTGGTTTCAGGTCGGGATACCGGGCTATGGCCGTGCTGAAAGACCGGGCGATGGATGCCGAGCCGGACTCGGTGGAGCTCGCGAAGCAGCTCGTCTATCTCGCTGCCGAGCGCACGTTGACGTCGTGGGTCAGGACGGCACTGTCTTTGATGGCCCTCGGGTTCGTCGTCGATCGCTTCGGGCTTGTCCTGCAAATGCTCCAGGCCGGCCTCTCTACGGCCAACCCGAGCTCGACGCAGCTGTCCACCCGGGCCGGCTCGATCTTGATAGGGCTCGGCGCGGCCATGGCGCTCATGGCCGGTATACGTTACTTGCGCTTTGCAATCGCTTTTCACCGCGAAGGGCGAACCGGTGTACGTCACGGCATCTACGTCGGGGTCGCCTTTGCGCTCGTGCTTGCGCTCGTGGGTGTCGGGCTAGTCATCCTTCTGGCGGCAGTTCTCAGGTAGCCGCGGGAATTGCAGGGAGATATCGAACAATGAAGACGAAAAGTATCGCCTTGGTCATGGCCGTTCTTGCGATGGTTCTCGCCGCCGCGCGCGCGCAGCCGCCCCGGAACCTGGACGCCATCCCCGACACGCCCGGGACCGGCGCTTTCGCTGCGCTCAAGGAGATCGATCCGGGTCTGCCCGACGAGGTCGTGTACCGACCGGCGGACTTGAGTCGGCTCGGGAAGACGAAGCTCGGCGTCTACGTCTTTGGCAACGGCGGCTGTTCGAACGACGGGGCGAGCGCGCGGCTGCATTTGCTCGACATTGCCTCCCACGGCTATCTCGTCATCGCGCCGGGCGGGATCTACAACGGGCCCGGCAAGACCGAGGCGCCGCCGCGGCCGGCCGATACGAGCATCGAGACCTATGCGCCGACGCATCCGGAACAGCTCCGCCGCGCGATCGACTGGGCGCTCGCTGAGAACCAGCGCTCGGGCAGCCGCTTTTTCGGTCGCATCGATCCCGCCGAGATCGCCGTCTCCGGATACAGCTGCGGGGGCATTCAGGCGCTCACTGTCGCGGGCGACCCGCGAATCAAGACCGTTGTGATCATGAACAGCGGGCTCTTCATCAAGGGCGAAACCCGCATGGGCGGCATGGTCGAAACCAAGGCGCGCCTCGCGGATCTGCACACGCCGACGCTCTACGTGCTGGGCGGGGAGAAGGACATCGCCTATGCGAACGGCATGGACGATTTCGCCAAGATCGAGCACGTGCCCGTCGCCGTGGCCAACATCGACAAGGGGCACGGCGGGACTTACTGGGAACCGAACGGCGGCCCGGCCGCGGAGGTCGTCGTCAACTGGCTCGACTGGCAGCTGCGGGGCGACAAGGCCGCGTCGCGCATGTTCCTGGGTTCGAAGTGCGGGCTGTGCACCGATCCCGCCTGGACCTTCAAGAGCAAGCGCCTCGAAGGGAAGTGACGGTCGCCGGAAGCGCTGGAAACGGGACGGCGGCGGCAGCGCGGTGCCACGCGTGAGACGACTCTCGGGGCTGGCGGCGCTGGCTCTGCCTGTTCTCCTTGGGCTGCAGGTCACGTCGGCGTCGGGGCAGCCGCCGGATATCGTCCGGCTCACGGGACGAAGCGCCACGGGCTCGAGCTGGATCATCGAGCGGCCAGCGAGCTGGAACGGCACGGTTCTGCTGTGGAGCCACGGCTGGTCGCCGGAATTACGGCCGCCGGAAAGCGCGCCGCGCGGCACTCGCGAGAAGCTCCTCGCCGCCGGCTACGCGCTCGCCGCCTCGTCCTATTCCGCGGCCGGTTGGGCCTTGGCCGAGGCGGTCCCCGATCAGATCGCCGTGCTCGAGGAGTTCGCCGCACGGGTCGGAAAGCCCCGTCGCGTGCTGGCCTGGGGAGGCTCGATGGGCGGGCTCGTCTCGACGGCGCTTGCGGAGCGCGACGCAGACCGGATCGACGGTGTCCTCTCGATGTGCGCCTCGAGCGGCGGCGCGCTCGGCATGATGAATTCCGGCCTGGACGGGGCCTTCGCCTTCGTCACGCTGGTCGCGCCCGGGGCCGGAATCCGCGTCGTCGGCATCGATGACGATGCCGCGAACGGCGCGCGCGCGCGCGAGGCGCTCGCGAAGGCGCTCGGCACCCGCACGGGCAGGGCGCGCGTCGCGCTCGCCTCGGTGCTGGCAGGGCTGCCCGGCTGGACGGGAGCGGCCGCGCCGCCCGCCCCGGACGACGCCGCCGGGCAGGCTGCGGAGATGGCCGCGGCGTTCGCGGGCGGAGTCTTCCTGCCCAGGGCGGAACAGGAGAAGCGCGCGGGCGGCGTATTCTCGTGGAATACGGGCGTCGATTATGCCCGGCAGCTCGAGCGATCCGGCCGCCGCGCGCTCGTCGCGCGGCTCTACGCGGCGGCCGGGCTCGATCTCGACGCCGATCTCGCGCGCTTGAACGCGGCCCCGCGCATCGCCGCGGACCCCGCCGCGGTCGCCTACATGATGCGCAACTTCACGCCGAGCGGCCGCATCGGCGTGCCGGTGCTGACCCTAGATCCCATCGGCGACGGCGTCACCTCCCCGTCGCTTGCCGCGGGTTTCGTCGCGGCGGTGCGGGCCGCGGGCCGCGGCCGCCTCGTGGCCTCGGCCTGGAACGCGCGAGCGGGTCACTGCTCCTCGGCACCCAACGAAGTCATCGCGGCGCTGCACGCGCTCGAGGGCCGCATCGATACGGGCCGCTGGTCCGTCTCGCCGAAGGCATTGAATGCGTGGGCGCGCGAGGTCGACGCCGCCCTCGCGCCGACGTTCGTCGATTACACGCCGGCGCCGCTGATGCGGCCTTGCGCGGACCGTCCCGGCGCGTGCCCCGGCTATCGATGAGGCGCGCCGGCTCCGGCTGCCGAGTACTGCACGACGGTCTGCGAGATGATCCCGAACGGCGTGCGCCCGTCGTTCGACCGCGCTTCCATGTGCACCGTATCGCCGAACCGCATGAAGCCCGTCTTCGGTTCGCCATGAGCGATGATCTCGATGGCGCGCCGCTCGGAAATGCAGCTCGAGCCGACCTGCGCGTAATTCGCGTTCGCGACGGTGCCCGAGCCGATGATCGTGCCGGGCGGCAGGTCGCGGGTCGCGGCGGCATGCGCGACCAGCTCGCCGAAGCCGAAGCTCATTTCGCGCCCGTTGGCGCGGCCGAAGCGCTCGCCGTTCCAGTCGACGAGCAGATCGAGACAGACGCGGCCGTCGCGCCACGCCTCACCGAGCTCGGCCGGCGTTACCGCGAAGCAGGCCATCGAGCAGGCCGGCTTGGCTTGAATCCAGCCGAAGCCCGTGCTCATCTCGGCGAGCGCGAGCGTGCGCAGCGACCAGTCGTTGATCTGCACGACGAGCTTGACGTGATCGAGCGCGTCGGCCGCGACCGTGCCCATGGGGACCTTGTCCACGATAACGGCGAACTCGCCTTCGAAGTCGATGCCGTCGGACTCCGAGCGAAACGGCACGGCGGCGAACGGGCCGTAGAAGCGGTCGGACAGGCCCTGATACATGAGCGGTTTGGCGCTCGGCAACGCCTCGTGCCCGAAAGCGACCTGCATGAGGTCTGCGTGGGTCTGGAAGGCCGAGCCGTCGAGCCATTGCCACGTGCGCGGCAGCGGGGCGCGGAGCGCGGCAGGATCGAGCGGCTCTCCCCGGCCTCGCTCCAACCGCTGCGACAGCGCGCGCAACATCGGCTCGGCCTCGGGCCAGCGCTCGATCGCCGCGAGGAGGTCGGGGCATTCCGCGCCGGCCGCTACGCAGCGGGCGCCATCGGCGGAGACGACGACGAGCTCGCCGTCGGGCGTGCCGTTTCTCCGCGTCGCGAGCCTCACGCGAGCCCGTCCTCGTACTTGCCGTCGATGAGCACGAAGGCCACGCGGCAATTTTGCCCCGAGCGGTTCGCCCAGCCGTGATTGGTGCCGCGCTGGACGACGATGTCGCCCGCGCGGACCACGGTCTCGCCGATGTCCATGACGAGCGTGATCTCGCCTTCGAGCACGATGCCGTAGTCGACCGTCTCGGTGCGGTGCATGAGCGCGTGGCGCGAGCCGACGGAAGGTGCGTCCGCCGCCCCGACCTCGGCGAAGTGGGCCTTGATGTCTTCGGCCGACATGCCTTCCACCCAGTCGCCCTCGGGCGGGATGTCGAGCACGCGGATACGCGTGCCGTTATGCGGCGGGGCAAGCTGGATGCCCTGCTCGGGCGGCTCGCCCGAGGCGCGATCGATGCGCGCCGGGGTCTCTCGCGTGTTCCACACTTCGTAGAACATGGGCCCGTGCTCGCCGCCGATGCGCGCCGCGCGCGGGGGCGGCCCGTCTTCCTGAATGATCGCGTTGCCTTCGGCATCGTGACCGGTCACGATGCGGCGGAACGGTACTGCTCGGGTCATGCCGTTTGCCCTCCCAATGTCTCGGCGAACCAATCCGCGATGTAATCGCGCGCATAGGACATGTTGTCCGCGCCGACGTGTTCGACGCCGCCCTCGCGCTCGGTGAAAATCTTGAGCTCGCGCCTGGGCGAGGCGGTCAGCCCCCGGTAGGACCGATGGGCGTAGTCGAGCGATATCTGCCGGTCTTTCTCGCCGTGGGTGACGAGGAAGGGCACCTCGATTCGCTCCATGACCCCCTCGAGGTGCATGTCGGTCGATTTCGCGAGAAAATCCTCGATGTCCCTCGCGCCGAAAGCCCAGCACACGTGGGCCCAGTAATGCGGCACCGGGTGCTCGCCCTCGCGCTGCAGGCGCCGGTCCTGCACTTCGCGCCAATTGTGATTGGCCCCCCACACGGCCCCCGCGGCGAAGCGCGGCTCGAAGGCCACCGCGCGCGGCGCGAAATGCCCGCCCAGAGAGATGCCGGTCATGCCGATGCGCTCGGCCGCGACGCCGGGCTGGGCCTCCAGCCAATCGACGGCCTTCGAGGCCCAGGTTTCGCTGTGCGGGTCCACGGGCAGGCCCTGCAGCCGCAGCGCTTCGCCGCTGCCGGGTTGGTCCACGCTGAGGCACGAGAGGCCGCGCCGCGCCAACGCCTCGGGCAGGCGCGACCAGTAAAGCAGCTCCTTGCAGCTGTCGAGGCCGTTGCAATAGACGACGACGGGGTGCGGGCCGGCTCCCGCCGCGCGCGTGTAGAGCGCGGGCATCGTCCCTCGGGCGAGCGGGATCTCGACCCGCTCGCGGTCGAGCCTGCCGAGCCGGGTCGAGCGTTCGAAGGCCGCCAGCGCCTTGCGGTAGGTCTCGAGCCTGCCTTCCGAGCCCTGGGCCTGCATGCGCTCGGCGACGAGCAGATAGAGCGCCGCGCGCTCGAGCTTGTCGGAGGCCGAGAACGCGCGGCCGCGCGCCTCGTCCTCGTCGGCCAGCCCGGCGAGCTTGTCGGCCATCGCGACCCACTGCGCCATGAACTGCGGCGTGCCGGCATCGGCGCCGCTCGCGGCCGCGTCTCGGAGCGGCCGGCACATGTCCACGATTTCACCGATTTGCGCGCCGCTCTCGAGCGCCATCGCGACCGAGAGGTTCCAGATGTAGTTCGGGAAATACTCGAACAGCGCCATCAGGCATCCACGGCCACGAACAGGCCGGGGTTGGGCTCGGCGTGCGGCAGGCTCTGCGGGCCGCCGACACCGATGCCCCACTGATCCATGATCGTCGGGCCGGGCTGGTAGACCGTCGGCTCGAAGCGCTCGAAATCGACGTCTTGGAGCTCGGCCGTGTATTCGGCCACGAAACCGGCCGGTGTCACGAAATAGGAGAACGTGTTGTCCCCGGCCGTATGCCGCCCCGGTCCCCAGGCGATCTCGATGCCCTTGGCGCGCAGGCGGTGCGCGCCGCACATCATCCCGTCCACGCCCGTCATGTCGTAGGCGACGTGGTTGAGCGCCGGCGGGCCCGGGAGCAGCGCGATGCGGTGATGCGCGGCATTGCAGCGCAGAAAGCACATGAAGTCGCCGAGCCAGTCCGACACCTTGAAGCCGAGCACGTTCGTGAACCACTCCGCGAGTCTTTTGTGGTCGGGCGAGTGGAGCACGATGTGGCTGATGCCGAGCGGCAGGCCTTCCCAGCGGCCGATTGCCCGGCTTGAGCCGCGCGCCACGTCGCTGGAGATTTCGAGCTGCAATCCGTCCGGCGAGAAGAACCGGAAGCCGTAGCCGCCGCCGGGCGTATCGAGCGCGCGCGGCTTGCCGACGATCTTTGCCCCCGAGGCGCGCACCTGCTCGCATAGCGTGTCCACATCGGCGCGGGTTCGCGCCGCGAGCGCGATGACGTCTACGCGGTTCTCCTCCGCCCTGCGCAGGCGCACCATGTGGTGCTCGTCGCGTCCCGGCGCCTTGAACCAGGCCATGCCGTCATCGCTCGGCACGGGGTCGAGCCCCCAAATCTCCTCGTAGAACGTCTTCTCGGCGTCGAAATCGGCGACGCCGTAGCCGACATAGCGGATATCGGTGACTCGGCTCATATGCTTTCCCTCAGATCGGCTGTGCGACGCGCTCGAACATCTCGGCCGTGGCCTTGGCATTGTCCACGGGCGGGCCCTTGCCGAGCTGGCCCATGCAGATCGCGAGACTCGCCCGCACGATGTACGCGCAGCGTGCGAAGCGCCGTTCGCGATAGGCCGCGAGCGCCTCGCCGACGGTGGCGTGCTGCGCGAGCTCCTCGGCCAGCACGAGACTGTCCTCGATGGCGAGGCCCGCGCCCTGGCCGAGATGCGGCGTCGTCGCATGCACCGCGTCGCCGAGCAGCACGACTCGGCCCTGGTGCCAAGGCCCCTCGACGAGCAGCGTCTCGAGCGGGCGGTAGACCACCTCGTTATCGTCGGTGATGTCCTTGGCCAGCTCGCGGATCGCGGGCGCGCACGCGGCAACGCGCCCGCGCATCTGTGCGGCCAGTCCCCGCCTCGGGTGACGCGGGTTCCCGGGCTCCGGGGTCGTGACGTACATGTACATCGAGTCGCGGGCGATCGGCACGAGGCCCACACCGATCGGGCCGTTGTAGACGTGCATCGCGTCGAAATCGGCCGGGCGCGGCAAGTTGTAGCGCCATACCGCCTGACCCGTGTATTGCGGCGTCTCGGCTTCGGGCAGGACCGTCGGGCGGATCTGCGAATAGATACCGTCGGCGCCGATCACGAGGTCGTAGCGGCCCTCGCTCCCGTCGGCAAAGCGTACATGGACCGTGCGCCCGTCGTCGTCGAGCGCCTCTGCCGTGACGCCGAGCCGCAGCTCGGCGCCCGCCTCGGTCGCGGCCTCGGCGAGCACCTTCTGCAGCGCAGGGCGGCCGATGCCGAGGTTTGCGGGATAGGTTTCGAGCAGGCGCGGGGAGGGCACGCGGGCGAGCTTCGTCCCGTCCGGCGCGTACACTTCGACGGCGTCGAAGCCGACGCCCGCATCGACATAGCGCTCGAGGATCCCGAGCGCGGCGACGGCGCGCAGCACGTTGCCTTGCTGAATGATCCCGACCCCGTATACCCGGAAGGTCGGGTCCTTCTCGACGACGCAAACGGTGAAACCGCGCTGCCGCAGGGCGATGGCCGAGGTCAGGCCGCCAATCCCGCCGCCGATCACGAGAATCGCCAGGTTCCTCAAGCTCGACCTCCCCGCTGCTCGGGGTCAACTCTAGCAGAGGATTGGCCGCTTCGCCGCTCCGGCCGGCGGAACGCCTCGGCGTCACGAGTAAATTCGAAGCCGCCGTCGGCGCCTCAACTGACCATGAGATCGTTGCCGACGATCACTTCGCCGTCGAATTCCTTGCGGACGGCGTCGACGAAAGTCGAGGCCGGGAAGTCGTCGCTCGCCAACCTTGTTCCCCATCCTCGAGCCCCGGACCGCATTCGCTCAAAAGTCGACGGAGGCTCCGACGGCATAACGGCGGCCCCGCAGGTCGCCCGTCACGCCGAGTCCGGGACCCGTGCTGAAGAAGCTGCTGAACGGCGTCGCGAGATACTGCTGAGGGCCCTTGTCGAAGAGGTTGTCGATGGTGCCGAACAAGTTGACCCGGGTCCCGCCCTTGCCGAGCCGATACTGGACGCGCGCATCCACGAGCACTTCGCTCTCGACCGTGTTGTCGGCCACGTCCCAGCGCGTGCTCGTGCCGTTGAAGTTCCAGTTCGGATTGATGAGCTGCGCGCCGGTGTAGTGCGCCGTCAGATTGACCGAAAGCGGCCCCCGCGTATAGCCGCCGGAGACGATGCCCGTCCACTCCGGAAAGCCGAACCGACCCTGCACCTGGGTCTTCGTGCCCGCGCTGTCGGTATTCGAACGTTCCTTCAGGTGACTCGCGAGCAGCCGGGTATTGACCGATCCGCCGCCGAACCAGTTGACGTTCCTGTTGAACACGATTTCGACGTCCACCCCTTCGGCCTTGACCGAGGCTTGATTGAAGTAGGGAACGCCGACCAGCGAGATGTAGTTGATGTTCGGGTCTTGGGTGCTGGGCGGACCGCCGCGCGTGATGAAGTTGCAGAGATCGACGTTGTTGTCCACATAGCAGCCGCTGACCACTTGCGCGGCCGTGATCTGGTTGATGTTGTCGGTGACCTCGACCGTGTACTGGTCCACCGATGCGCTGACGCCCTTGGCCCAGGCCGGCTGATAGACGAAGCCGAAGACCTTGGTCTTGGCCCTTTCCGGGCGAATGTCCGGCGTTCCGTTCGAGAAGGTCGTGATCCCGTAGGAGACGCCGCCGCCGGGGTCGAGCAGGTAATCGGTCACGTTGCCGATGCCGCCCGTGCGGTCGAACTTCTCGCCCATGGTGGCCGCGCGGACGTTCTGGGAGACCGTAGTGCGCAGACGCAGCTGGTCGTTGACGGTCCAGTTCAGGCCGCCTTTCCACGAAGCGACCCGGCCGGAGCCTGAGTAATCCGCCCAGCGGTAGGCCGCGTCGAAGTTCAACTGCTGAACGACGGGGTGTTTGCCGACCAACGGAACGAAGAACTCGGTGAAGGCCTCCTTGACGTCCTGAGCGCCGCGCGCGAACGGGACGTTGGAGAACTGGATCTCGACGCTGTTGCCCGAGGCCGCGTTGCCGCCCGGAACGCCCCGAATGCCGAGCGCCGGATCGTTGGCCATGACCGGTCGGAACGTCGGGTCGGCGTTGATGTTGCCGCCCGGGCCGACTTCCACGACCTGCAGGAACGATTCCTTGCGCGAATCGTAACCCACGGCCATGGTCACGGGACCGGCCCAGCCCTTGCTGATTTGTCCGTCCGCGGAGACTTCCCAGAACGTCCTGCTTGATGGTGATGACCCGTTGTTTGTTCTCGCCGCTCACGTAGCTGTAAGGAATGGACTCGGTCGGGGAGAGGAAGCCGTTGGCGTTGATCTGCACGCCGGGCTCGAACCCGGTCACCCAGTCGACCGCCGCGGGCGACGCGTTGCCGCGCCCGAATAGATTCAAAGGCACGCAGTCGGGATACAAGCCCGATACCACGGTCACGTTGCAGGCCGGCTTCCCGGTCGCGGGATCGGTCACGGCATCTGCCGCGAGGTAAATACGATCGAGCCGTATGCCCCCGTGCTGAATGGCCCTTACGTCGGTTTCGCCCGTCTGGTAGTAACCCTTGAGGAGCCAGCCGCCCTTGAGCTCGTAGTTGAAGCCGCCGGTGTAGGAATCGGTCGTGGTGTTCTGCTCGGTCGAGGCCCCCGCGGCGATGTCTTCCGGCGCCCCGATGCGGCTGAACGCGATCGACGCGAGCCCGTTCGCCGTCATGGCCTGCTGAATGGCGGGCGGAAGGAACGGGTTGCCGCTGTAGATCGTGAAGTTGCGGCGGAAAGGCGGGATGGATGTATAGGGAAACAGCCCGCCGAAATTCAGCTGCGTGAAATCCGCCTCGCCGTGCAGCAGCTGGCCATAGACCATGAGCTTGTCCGTAAACTCGTGTTTCACGTATGCGAAAGCGTTCTGTCGTCCGGAATCGGGCGTTACGTTCAGCGTCTGCAGGCCGCTTTCATGACCGGAGCCGCCGTTCGTGACGGAACAGCCTTGGCTGTTGCACGGGGCCCCGAGCACGAAGGGCGACACGTTGCCGCTCGAATCGAGGATCTGATTGCCGCCGGCCGCCGCTGGGAGATAGAAGATTCCGTCGAGATCGTATGCGAGGCTCCGGATATCGTTGACCGCGATGTAGAAGGGATTGTCCTGGGAACTGCCGGCGCCCGGAGCCGGGTTATCGATGAGGCCGCGGGCCTTGTACCAGTCATACGCCAGAACATCGGTATTCCAGATCGGGTCCTGCCGCTCCTTCTCGCCGTTGAGCAGAATGTGGGTCTTCTTGTTCTTGCCGACGGAAAAGCCGCCGCCGACGGAGACTTTGTAGTTGTCGTTTTGGCCCTTCTCGTTCGAGCCGACCTGGAAATTGGTTCGAAGGCCCTCGAGGTCGGTATCGAGCACGAAGTTCACGACGCCGGCGACCGCGTCGGTGCCATAGGCGGCGGACGCGCCGCCGGTCACGGTCTCGACCGAGCGCAGGATGTTTTCGGGGAACAGGTTGATGTCGGGGCCCCCGAATATGGTCGACGGGACCACGCGGCGGCCGTCCAACAGCTGCAGCGTTCGGTTGCTCTGCAGGCCGCGCAGATTCAGCGAGCCGGCCCCCGTGCTCGTGAAGAAGGGCGAGGGCGTCTGTGTCGTGGCAGAGCCGAAGAACTGCGGCAGCTCGGCGAGCCCTTCAACGAGGTTCGTGGGCGCGAGCACGGAAAGCTCTGCGGGAGTGACGACCGTGACCGGGTTCGGCGTCTCCATGCCGTTCGTCTGACGCAGACGGGACCCCGTCACGACGACCTCTTCGAGGGACCCGGAGCCCGTGGATTGCTCCTGGGCGATGGCGGCGGTGTCCACGAGGACCAGCGCGAGTGCGCAGGCAAGGCTCAGAGGATGAACGGCTAAACGATGACACGGTTCGGCCAGCGAACCGAATAGCAGTCGAGATCGCATTGAACTTCCCCCCAAAGTTTTGCAATTCCCCCGTAGAGCGAGGGCCGATAGCCGGCCTCCCGTTCGAAACTCGAGACATCGCCGCCAGACAAACCCATGAGCGCGATGGTTGCGGCAGCGAGAAAAGCGAATATAGATTCGTTGTTCTGCTAAGGATTGCAGAAATTAAGGCGCTTGACAAGACATCACGTCCGGCCGAGCTCGGGAAGGGGTCAGGCGGGGCGGCGTCGCGCCGGACGACCGTCCCCGTCTCGGCCCTGAAGGCCGACGAGCCGATCGAAGTCCGACGCGAGCCGAAACACGCGCGCGAGGTTCTCGACGAACAAGCCCTGCCCGATGAACATGGGGCCGGGCCGGTTGATGATTGCGTTGTTGATCGTTCCGAGCGTGACCTGAAGAGCGAAGCGGATGTTGGTGTCCTCGGACTCGGTCAAGCCGCGTCCGGCCGACTCGGTTATTCGCGCTATGAGCAGATCCGCATACTCGTGCCCGTGCTTGCGAATCGGCTCCCAGAATTCGGGATCGCGGATCGTCCGTGTCATGGCGGCGCGCCAGAATCTACGGCGGTTCCAGTAGCAGGCGACGATATCCTCGATGAACCTGTTGACGAGCTGGCGGTCCGAGAGCGTCGCGAGCAAGGCGGTCCGTTCCCTGGTCCGCTCCTCCAGGTGATGGGCGATCATCGCATCGAAGAACTCGTCCTTGCTGCCGAATCGAGAGTAGAACGCGCCGACCGAGTAGCCGGCGGCCCGGGTAAGCTCGGCGATGGTGACGGCTTCGAGCTCGCGTTGCTCGAGCAGCCGGAAGCCGGCCGCGATGAGGGCTTCGTAAGTCTTTCTCCCGCGCTTTTGCTTGATGGGGCGGACGGGAGACAGGGAGGGAGATGCTTTGTCCATCGCAATCTTCGCTGAAGCGGCAGCGGGCATTATAGGCGCCGGCCGGCGATTGTACGGCGAGGGCGAGCCCGGGGCGGGGCAAAGGGGCCGGCGCGCGCATCGTCGTACCGGCTGCGCTAGGATAGCTGCGACGCCGGCGGAGGATGGCGCCATGAGCGAGCAGCAGCGGAGCGATGCGCCGGGACGCTCGGCGATCCGCGAACAATTGGAGCGCATGCTCGGGCGGCGGCCGTTCGCGAGCTCGCCGGTGCTGAGCCGCATGCTCGCGCATCTCGTGGAGCACGCGCTGACCGCGGGGGGGCGGCCGCTCAAGGAATATGCGGTCGGTCTGGAGGTATTCGATCGCCCCGACGATTTCGACCCGCGCCTGGACACGATCGTGCGCGTACAGGCGCGGCGCCTCCGCCAAGCCCTGGCGGACTACTACCGCAACGAAGGGCAGCACGACGCAGTGCGCCTCGACGTCCCCAAGGGGCAATACGGCATACGAGCGTCGCTGGCGCGGGCGAGCGCGGAGGCCTCGGCCGAAAGCGGGGAGCCGGCGACGGCGCGAGGAGGCATGGCGGCGGCTGCCGCACGGCCGCCGGTCGCGCGCACGCCGCTGATCGGCCGGGCCGACGAGCTGCGCCAAGTCGTCTCTCGGTTGAACGACGGCGGCGTGCGTATGTTGTCGATCACCGGTGTCGGCGGGTCCGGCAAGACGCGTCTGGCACTTGCGGCGGCGGACGCGGTCCGCGCCGCTTATCCAGGCGGCGTGCTGTTTCTCGACCTCACGTCAGTCACGCAGCGCGACGTCCTCGCGGATCTGTTGGCCGGCGTGTTCAACGTCCGCCGAACCGAGGGGCGGCCGCTGCCGGAAGCCATTGCGCAGCGCATTCGTGGCAAGCTCGGCGGGCGCGTGTTGCTGGTGCTCGACAACATGGAAGGCGTGCTCGACGGCGCCGACATCCTCGGTACGCTGCTCGACGCCGACGCGCAGCTGAATTTCCTCGTGACGAGCCGCATGCCGCTGCGCCTTTACGGCGAATACGAATTCCCGCTGCCGCCCCTGGCGGTTCCGTCCGGGGAGCCGCGGTACGACGCGAGCGAATTGGCCGCCGTACCGTCGGTGGAGCTGTTTCTCGCCCGCGCGGCGGCCGCGAACCCGAGAGGGGACTTCGCGAAGGACGTGGAGCCATTGGCCGAGCTGTGCGTGCGGCTCGACGGTCTCCCGCTGGCGATCGAATTGGTCGCCGCGCAGGCCGGTGCGCTGAGCCCGCGGCAGATGCTCGAGCGCTTTACGGGCCATCTCGACCTGCCGGAAAACCCTGCCCGCGACGCTCCCTCGAGGCAGCGGACGCTGCGCCGCACGATCGATTCGAGCTATGAATTGCTGGACGATGCGGCACGCCGCATGTGGCGTCGCCTTTCCGTATTCGCCGGCGGCTTCACCCTGGAGGCCGCCGAGGCGGTGGCCGACGCCCGCGGCGACGTCGGCGAGGATCTGATGCCGGCCCTGACAAGGTTGTTGGCGATGGGCCTGCTGTACTTCCGTTCCGATGGCACGGAGCCGCGCTATTTCATGCTGGAGACGCTGCGCGCTTACGGTCTGGAGCGGCTGTCCGCAAGCGGAGAGCGCGACGTCGTGCGCAAGGCGCACGCGGCTTACTGCCTCGTGCTGGCCGAGGAAGGCGTGCGTACGACGGAAGTGGATGCGCGCAACGCCTGGCTGGTCCGCCTGGATGCCGAGCAGGACAATCTGCGCCAGGCCCTGGAATATCTGCTGAAGTACGGACCGAGCCGATGGTGCCTGCGGCTCGGGCAGGCGCTGTTCGCCTATTGGGAGCGGCGCGAACGGCTCATCGAGTGCCGACGCCAGCTTCAACGCATCGTCGATACGGTGCCCCCCGAGCCCGAGACGTTACTGTGGGCCAAGGTGAACGCCTATCTTGCCACCGTGGTCGCGTTTCAGGGCGACCATGCCGGCGGGCGCGAGCGGTTCGAGGAGCTGCTCGAATTGTACAGGCGCACCGGTGACCAGAAAGGCGAGACGATGGTGCTCGGCGCGCTGGCCCTGACCTCGCGCTTTCTAGGCGATGAACCGGGTGCGCGCGGCTATTTCCAGCAGGTCCTCGAATCGTGCCGCCGACTCGGCGATACCAGCCAAATCGCGGCTTCGCTGAGCAACCTGGCGGCCAGCGAGCTGAGGCTCGGCAATACCCGCGCCGCGCATGGCCTCTTGAACGAGGCACGCGACCTGTTCGTTGCGCAGCGAGATCCATCGGCCGCAGCCTGGTGCCTCAACCATCTCGGCGATGTGGCACGCGCCGAGGGCGACTACCACAAAGCGGCCGAACGCTATGCCGGCGCCGAGGCCGAGTTCCGTCAGCTCGGTGACGGCTGGGGTCTGGCTCGGACGCAGGCCGATCGCGGCCGATTGGCGCTCGACACCGGCCGCCCGCAGCAGGCACGGCCGCTGCTGCTGCAGGCACTTGCGGGGTTCGAGGCGCTGGATCATCGGCGCGGCATGGCGAGCGTCGCCACGAGTCTGGCGCGCTACGCATTGAAGGCCGAGCAGCCGGCACTTTCCGTCCGGCTGCTCGCTGCCGCGGCGGCTTGGCGCACGGCGCTCGGCTTCGCTGCGCGTCCCGACGAGCACAACGCCGTCGCGCAAAGCGTGTTGCGGCAGGCGCTGCAACAGATCGAAGAAACGGCAGCGCAGGCATTGCTGCGGGCTGGATCGAAGATGACGCCGGCCGAGATCGCCGCGGCGATCGAGGCCCTCGCAGGCCCCGCGGAGGAGTGATTCAGTCGCGGGCGAGCAATGCTTCCGGCACGTGAACCCCGTCTTCTTTGAGCAGGCTGCGGACGGCCGAGATACGGTCCGCCGGGATGCCGGCCTTGCGCGCATGCGTGCGGATCAGCGTCTCGTCGGGAGCGAAATATATGCAGTAGATCTTGTCGTCCGTGACGAAGCTGTGCAGCCACTGGATTTCCGGTCCCAGATCATCGAGCGTGGCGAGGCTGTTGTCGATGGCGGCTTGAAGCGCTTCGCGGCTCATTTGGCCGGCGCCCGGGATCTCTCTCTCGATCACGAAATGCGGCATCGGATTCTCCGTGAGAGGGGCAGGTTCACGAGCTGTTCGGAGTGTACACCGTTCACTTAGCGAGCGTGCCGACGGCGGTGCAGGGCCGGGCGGCGGCGTCGCGCGAAATCGCGCTCGAGCGTCGCGCGGCGCACGCCGCTCCGGTTGATCTGGCCTCTCCGGCACGACGCCGCCTGCTCCACTGCCGCGGCATCGGGGAGCCTCGCCCGGCGCGGTTTGGCACTACTGCTCGGGAACGTAGTACTCGCAGGTCACATCCGGATTCCACGGCGCGAACATGCCGTCCCGATTGTCCTTGAAGGCCCAGACGTGGAGCATGTAGTGGTCCGGCAGACCGTAGCGGTTGGGTGCCGTCGTCAGCATCATGTGCTGACCTTCGACGTACGGGACGTTGTTTTCGCCGTGTTTGGCTTCCCATGCCGACTTGAACACGACGTACTCCGCGGCAACGAGGCGCATGCTGCCCCACGGCGTCGGTTCGTAGACGAGGATCTCCGGCTGCGTCGGATCGATTTCGTCGTCCAAGAGCAGGTCCAGTTTGACGTAGTGGACGCCCATCGCCCCGCCATTGGGCCCGCTCACGCAGCCGGTGCCTTGCACGTAGCCCATGCTCTGTGTCGCGTAGCTGAAGCTCTTGAAGGGAGAAACATAGTCGAGGACCGTCTTCACCAGCCCGACGGGGCGGAATCGATGATCGGTGCGGTCGTGACCTTGCTCCCGGTTGCCGTCCGCGGCGGCCACGGAATTCGCCACCCCGAGAATCAGACCGAAGGCCAGTGCGCCCGTTTTAACTTTCATGATCGTCCTCCTGCTTGTTGCGCGTCTTGCCGGCCGTTTCGCGGCAGGCCGTCATTCTTCTGGCCTCTCCCGGAACCGCCGGCTTGCGTTCGAAGTTAGAGGTCCATTCGCCATCGCGGGAGTGAAGAGCGGCGTTTCACGGTGAAATGTGCGGGCGGCTCGGGGTCCGGCAGTGCGGCCGGGGCACGGTGCCGGGCCCGGCCACGCGCGTCGCGAGCTCAATCGGCCCGGAATGGGCACGTCGCTCACGCTTACGCGTTCCGTCCCGGGTGTCGTATAGTCCGAAGCACAACAACGACGACTCGGGAGGGGGAATCATGAACGGCGGAGAAGGGCGGTCGTGCGGCCGCAGGACGTTCATCGGCACGGGGCTGCTCGCGGCGGCCGGAGTCGCGCTGGGCGGGACGGCGTTTCGCGCCGCGGCTCAGGACCGGCGCCTCGCAACCATCGGCGGCATCGCGAAGACGCGCGCCGGCCGAGTTCGGGGTCTGCTCAAGGACGGCGTGCATCAATTCTGGTGTGTCCCTTACGGTGCCCCGACGGGCGGCGCGAATCGCTTCATGCCGCCGCAGCCGCCTGCCGCCTGGCGCGGCGTCAAGGACCACTTCGAGATCACTTACTCGGCGCCGATCGAGCCCGGCGCCGAGGAGCCGGCTCCGGTCGTCACTGCGCTGAACCGGCACACGGAGCAGAGCGAAGACTGCCTCACGGTCAACGTGTTCACGCCCGGCCTCGACGATAAGGCGCGGCCCGTCATGGTCTGGATGCACGGCGGCGGCTTCTCGGTCGGCTCCGGCAACTATTTGCTTTATGACGGCACGAATCTGGCCAAGAAAGAAGACGTCGTGGTCGTCGCCGTCAACCACCGCCTGAACATCTTCGGGTTCCTGCACCTCGCCGACATCGGCGGCCCGAAATGGGCCGAGTCGACGAACGTGGGTCTCCAGGACCTCGCCGCGACGCTCGCCTGGGTCCGCGACAACATCGAGAACTTCGGCGGAGACCCGACGCGCGTCACGATCTTCGGTCAGTCGGGCGGCGGCGGCAAGACGACGACGCTCATGGCGATGCCCTCGGCCGAGGGTTTGTTTCACCGCAGCATCGCCCAAAGCGGTTCCGCGTTCCGGGGCACGCCGGCCGAGAAGGCGAGCGAGCAGGCCGAGCGTTTTCTCGCCAGGCTCGGCCTCGACGCGACGCAGCTCGACAAGCTGCAGAGTATGGACTTTCGGGCGATCCAGGCGGCCTACTATGCGGAGCCGAGGATCCCGGGACTCGGCTCGGGGCCCGTCATCGACGGCCGCGTTCTCCCGCGCAATCAGTGGGATCCGACCGCGCCTTCCTACTCCGCCCGCGTCCCGCTCATGGCCGGCTCGTGCGAGACCGAGAACGGCTGGGTGGGACCGCCGCCGTTCGACCTCTCCGACGCGGACATGCTCGAGCGCTTCACGAGCCGGCTCGCCAACGGCGACGCCGCCGAGGGGCGCAAGCTGCTCGCTCTCTACAAGCGCCTGCACCCGAAACTGCGCAACCAGATGCTGTGGCTCACTGCCGAGGCCGACGACACCCGGCGCTGGAATGCGCAGGCCCTGAACCGATTGAAGTTCGAGCAGGGCACTGCGCCGAGCTACCTCTACTTCTTCGACTGGTTCTCGCCCGTGCACAACGGCCGCATGGGCGCGTACCACACACTCGATATCCCGTTCGTCTTCTACAACCTCGACCTCGGCGCCTCGATGACGGGCTCCTCGCAATCCCGCTACGAGCTCGGTCACGTCATGAGCGCGGCGTGGGCCGCATTCGCGCGCACGGGCAATCCGGACCACCCGGATATGCCGCACTGGCCGGCGTTCGATCCGCAGACGTATCCGACGATGATGTTCGGCGAGCAGGTACGCGTCGAGAACGATCCCAACCACGAGGAGCGGCTCGCGCTGGCGGCGCTTCGACAAGCGCGGTCGTGACCGCTGCCGATCACGGCTCATTTGGCTCATCTCTTACCCTCGGAGGGGGAAATATGAAGAAGCTGACGATCACGCTGCTGCTGCTCGCGTTCGCGCTGCCGTTCACGGCCGGTGCCCAGTCGATGACGCCGCAGGAGCAGGCGAACCTCAAGATGGTGCTCGACTGGTGGCGCGAATGCATACAGGGCCGTCATCTGGAGCTCACTTCGAAGTATCAGGACGACGACTACATCCAGCACAACATCAACGTGCCGACGGGCCGCCAAGGTTTCGTCTCGTTCTTCCAAAGACTCGGGCCGCCCGTGAACCCGATTCCCGAGAAGCTCGCGAATCTGCCCGTCGTGCAGTTCGCCAAGGGCGACTTCGTGGTGCTCGTCTGGGAACGCCAGGCCAAGGATCCGGCGGATGCGTCGAAGACATACAAGTACAACACCTTCGACCTGCTGCGCATCGAGAACGGCAAGGTCCAGGAGCATTGGGACTACGCGTTGAAGATGCCGGGCGGCCGGCGCGGCGCTGGGCCTACGGGCACCGACTACGACGCCGTGAAGTTCGATTTCTCGGACCAGGAGCGTAAGAACATCGAGATCGCGAACGTCGAGATGCGCGACATCCTGCAGTACGGGCATCTCGAGCTCGCCCAGAAGGTCATGGCGCCGAGCTACATCCAGCACAATCCCAACGTGCCGACGGGCCGCGCCGCGTTCGTGGACTTTTTCGGACGGTTCGCGAAGCCGCAGCCGCTCACGGGCGAGTGGAAGAACAAACCGACGCTCATCATCGCGAACGGCCCCTACGTCTTCTACCTGGTCAAGCAGCTGCGCAAGGACCCGGACCATCCGAACACGGTTTATCCCGCGTATTGGTTCGACTTGCTGCGCGTCGAGGGCGGCATGGTCCAGGAGCATTGGGACGCGGCGCAGAAGAATCCGCCGCGCCGCGCGCCGCGCGCGAATTGATCCTTTCACAACCACGCGCGCGAACCGCTCGGCCATGAAGGCGCTGGCGGGCAAAACCGCGTTCGTGACAGGCGCCGGCTCGGGCATCGGGCTCGCTCTGACGAAGGCGTTTCTCGGCGCCGGCATGAACGTCGTCGCGAGCGATCTGAGCCGGCGTCACCTCGACGAGGCCAAGGCGGCGCTAGCGGATTACGCGCAGGCGCTCCGGCTCGTCGAGTTGGACGTGACCGAGCGCGGCGCGTGGGCGGCGGCGGCCGAGGAGGCACGGCGCGCCTTCGGCGCCGTCCATCTGCTGTGCAACAACGCGGGCGTCAACGTCATCCGCGACATCCGCGACGCGACGTTCGAGGACTTCGACTGGCTCACGAGCGTCAATTACGGCGGCACGGTGAACGGCGTGCTGACGTTTCTGCCGCACATGATGTCGCACGGCGAAGGCGGACATATCGTGAACGTCTCCTCGGTTGCCGGCATTCGGGCCGGCCCGGGGACCGCCGTCTACGCCGCGACGAAGTTCGCGATTCGAGGGCTCTCGGAGGCCCTGCGCTACGACCTCGCGCGGCACGGAATTGCCGTTTCGGTCGTGTGCCCGGGCACCGTGAGCACGCGGCTCTACGAAAGCGAGGAGCATCGTCAGGCGCGGTTCCGCGGGGCTCCGGACGAAGGCGCGGAGCAGGTGCGCCGGCGCGGCGGCGAGCTCTTCAGGAAGGTGCTGCCTATGGGCATGGCTGCAGACGTGCTGGCCGAGCGAGTGCTGCGCGGCATTCGTGCAGAGGCGTTCTATATTTTTCCGCACGTCGAGGTGAAGCAGGACGTGTACGATGCGTTCGAGGAGATGCGGGCGGCTTTCACGGACGATCCGCCGGACCCGCAACTGGAACGGCTCGAGGAAAGCCGGCGCCGGCACGAGCGCGATAGGCTCTGAACGCGACGCCGGCCGCGGTGACGAATTCTGCGCCAGTTATCAGACGAGCAACGAGTTCGGCTCCAGCCCGCACAAGATGCGGCCGTACAGTTCGACGCTGGTCTGCGGGTGCATGATGGCGTGATTCGCGAGCGCCTGAATGTCGCGCTGGAAGCGCTGAATCGGCACGTGGGATTGGATGGCCGAAGCGCCGCTTCCGTGGAACAGGACGTCCACGGCTTCGCGTGCGAGCCCGGTCGCCGCACTGACGTGGGCGCGCGCTTTGACGCGGTCGTGAATCGTCAGCGTCTTGCCGAGCTGCTCGTCGAGCAACGCACAAGCGAGGCGCATGTGCGCCTCCGCGGAGTCGAGAGTGAGTGCGGCCTCGCCGACCTGCAGATGCGTGACGGGTGCTTCGGATTTGTTCGTATACGTCGTGTAGGTGATTCCGCGGCCGGGCAGGCGCTCGAGGAAGAGCTCGAGCGCTCCGCGGGCGATCCCGACGGGGGTGCCGGCCGCGTTCACCGCCAGCACCGCGGCGAGGGGGAATTTGAAATAGGGGTTGTCGGCGTTGTGCCGCGCTGGGAAACGCCCTTCGGCCATCTCCGGAATCGGCTGTACGCGATGGGCGGGCACGAAGAGGTCGTTCGCCAGTATCGTGCTGCTCCCGGTCGCCGCCATGCCGCTCGCATGCCAGTCGTCGAGCCGTTCGAGCTCGGCGCTC
Organism: uncultured Gammaproteobacteria bacterium; assembly: GCA_963702105.1. Taxonomy (GTDB): domain Bacteria; phylum Pseudomonadota; class Gammaproteobacteria; order Steroidobacterales; family Rariloculaceae; genus ZC4RG20. The sequence continues at coordinate 3,366,436 of OY969712.1, read as the reverse complement.
TCGAGTAGAACGCACATCGGTACGATCGTGCCGTCGTCCGCCGTGTGCACCGCGTTGACCACGGTCCAATTCGATCCGTGACCGCCCGTGTTGTAGCCCCAGCGGCCGTTCACGCGATAGCCCCCCTCCGCGGACACGGCCGTACCCGTCGGAGAAAAGACGCCGCTGATCCGAGGATCGCCGGACCGGAAGACTTCCTCCTGGGCCTCGTCCGGGAAGGTCCCGGCCACCCAGGACATGGCGCTCATGATGGTCGCCACCCACGACGCCGACGGGCAGCCCCGGGCGACCTCGGCGAGAACCCTGCACTGTGTGTTGAAGTCCGCTTCGTGGCCGCCGTAGCGCTTGGGCGCAGTCATGCGAAAGACATCCGCCTCGCTGAGCGCGTCGAACGTCTCGGCAGGAAGGCGCCGGTGCCGTTCGGCTTCGGCACCGGCCTTACGCAGCATCGGCACGAGCGCGGCTGCGCGCTGGACCAAGCGAGCATTGGATTCGTTCGTCATGGCAAATGATCCCCCCGGACCGCAGACCGATTGTAACCGGCGGAGGCCCGAATGGCGCCGGCGCCGGGAAGCCGAGACGGCGCGCGCGATCGCGGGAGGGCAAGGACGGCGTGGAGCGCTGCGGCTCAGTCGTCGTCTTCGATGACGATTTCGAGCCGCTGGACGGGCTCGGCCGGCGTCGTCGGCGACTCGCCGGCGGCGACCATGTTCACGTTGAAGCTTTCGCGAGCCTCGCGGACGTCGTCGGAAACGATCGGGATCATGACCGTCCGCGTCTCTTGGCCGGCGGCGAAGCGCACGGTTTGCCGGCCGAGGTCGGCGTAGTCTTTGCCGGCGACGGCGGTTCCGTCGCTCGTCCACCAGCTAACCGACGCCGGGCCCAGCCGGCCGCCGCGGCGCCTGATGACGGCGGCCGCGAAGGCCTGGTTCTCGGAGACGGTCACGAGCGGCGCCGCGAACTCGAAGTGCTCCGGCTCGAGCGCGCGCGGAGGGACCTTTTCCGGAGCGACCGACGGCCCGGCCTCGGCTTTCGCTCGCGCGTCTGCGGCGGCCGAGCGGGGCGGCTCGGCCGCCGTAGGTTTCAGGCTCGGGGCGGCGACCGCGGCGGTGCCCTCGGGTGCGGGTGCGCGTGCGGGCGCGGATGCGGATGCGGATGCGGGCGCGGATGCCGATGCGGATGCGGATGCGGATGCGGATGCGGATGCGGATGCCGGTGCGGGTGCGGATGCGGATGCGGGCGCGCGCCGGGCGCCGGGCGCCGACTCCGCGCGGCTCTCAAGGCGCATCGCCGCTTCGACGGCACCGAGCGCCTTGCGAACCTCGACATCGAGGGACTCGTGCGCCAGATAGGCGGCCAAGCCGAGGCTGGCGGCGAGCCCGAGCCACAGCATTGGTAAGCGAGCCGTGCGCGCGGGCCGCTTCGAGGGTCTGCGCGCATGACCCCAATAGGCGTACACGTCCTGAGGGGAGACGATGGCGTCGGAGGGCTGCCACTGCTGCTTCGCCTGCGCGTCGGCTCGCAGGTCGAGGTCGGGCGCAGGCTCCTGCCCGGGCGTCTGCCCGGGACCGGGCGCGGCCTGCGCGGCGCGGTCGAGCGGGCGGGAGTAGTCCCGGATCACCGGCATGTCGTCGTTCGAGGCTCTGCGGTCCTCTTGCGCATCGGCCGCCGAGCTGCCGGAGTCGGGCACTGCCGCATCGCGCGCCGGCTCGCGGTTGTGCCTTTCGCCGATGCCGAGCCCCGCGAGGAGCTCGGCGACGTTGGCCGTCCGATGCGCGCGGCGCAGCGCGAGGCCGCGGGCGAGCGCGGCCCACCGCTCCGGAGCGAGGCCGGGAACGGGCGAGGGTGCGAGGCCGGCGCCGAGCGCTTCGAGCGCCGATGCTCCGCCGAAGGGGTGGCGGCCGGAAAAGAGCTCGTACGCGAGACAGGCGAGTCCGTAGACGTCGTCGCGCGGGTCGGGGTTGAGCAGGCCGTTCGGCGCCGCATCTTCGACGAAGAACGGCGCCGCGCGAAGAATGCTCGCGGGCAGCAGGTCGAGCACCTTGACGGTCTGCTCGGTCGTCACGAAGACGGCGTCGGGGCGGATATCTCCGTGCACGACCTGCTTCGCGTGCGCATATTCGAGCGCGTCGCCCACGCTCCGCAGGATCGCGAGCGCGGTGTCCTGCGACAGCCGATTCGGCTGGATCGCGTCGAGCATCCCGCGCAGCGATCTGCCTTCGAAGAACTCGGTCGCAAGGAAATACGCGCCGCGGTCGGCGCCGAAGCCGCGGATCTTGACGATGTTCGCATGGGACCACAAGTGGGGCTGCTGATAGCTCTGCTCGAGCTTTCTGAGGAGGCGGGTCTGCGCGCCTATTCGATCGTCGAGAATGTGAAGTGCGACGTGCTGCTCGAGGCGCAGCTGCCCGTCCGACCACACGCGGTCGAGCGCCTTGTAGGTTTCCCCGTAACGGCCCTGCCCGAGGCGGGCGGACAGGACGAAGCGGTCCGCGACGAGGCTCCCGATCTCCCAGCGCATGCCGGCAGCCTGGACGGGCGATGAGCCCTCATCGATGCGCACAGCACTTCGTACCGAGCGGCCCATAGATGCGCTCCTCATTCGAGTGCGGCGGAGCTTAACAGAATGTAGGAGTGCGAAAGTGAGCACTGCGGCTCACTTCGCGGGAGCCGAGACGCCACTAGCCGCCGAGCCTTCGGCTCCGCACCATGAACAGGCCGGTGGGGATCGCGACCCCGGCGACGATCAGGATCAGCATCGTCGCGAGCGCGTTGACCTCCGGCTTCACGCCCAGGCGTACGGACGAGAACACGGCCATGGGCAGCGTTGTTGCGCCGGGGCCCGAGACGAAGCTCGCGATGACGAGATCGTCGAAGGAAAGCGTAAAGGCCAGCAGCAAGCCCGCCAGAATCGCCGGGGCGAGCAGCGGCACGGTGATCAGCATCGTGACTTTCCAGGGACGCGCGCCGAGGTCCATGGCGGCCTCCTCGACGTCGCGGTCGAGCCCGGCGAGCCGTGCCTGCACAATCAACGTCACGTAGCACAGGCCAAACGTCGTGTGCGCGAGCACGATCGTGAGCGCGCCGCGGGCGCTCGGTACGCCGAGGGCCGCCTGCAGGGCGACGAACAGCAACAGCAGCGAGAGGCCGATCACGACATCGGGCAGCACGATCGGGCCGCCGATCATCGTCCCGAGCAGGCGCCTGCCGGCAAAGGTGCCGCGGCGACCCAGCGCGATGCCGGCCAGCGTGCCGAGAACGGCGGACAGAACGGCCGTGGCCGCGGCAAGGCGCAGCGACAGCCATGCCGCCTCGAGCAATGCGCGGTCGTGAACGAGCGCCGCATACCATTTCGTCGACCAGCCTCCCCAGACCGCAACGAGGCGGCTGTCGTTGAACGAGTAGACGACGAGTACCACGATGGGTGCGTACAAGAAGACAAAACCGAACGCGACGGGCAGGCCCAGCGCCATCCCTCGGCGGTTCATTGCACATCCCGGGCGGCGGCCTGGGCGCGCTGCAGCGCGAGCATGGCCGGCAACAGCACGAGGACGATGAGCACCGCGAGCGCCGAGGCCACGGGCCAGTCGTGATTCTCGAAGAACTCCTCCCATAGGACTTTACCGATCATGAGCGTGTTCGGGCCGCCGAGCAGCTCGGGCACGACGAACTCGCCCGTCACGGGAATGAACACGAGCAGCGCGCCGACCAGGATCCCGGGCGCCGACAGCGGCAGCGTGATGCGCAGGAAGGCCCGGAACGGCCGGCAACCGAGATCCGCCGCGGCCTCGAGCAGCCTCCAGTCGAGCCGCTCGAGCGTCGCGTAGAGCGGCAGGATCATGAACGGCAGATAGGTATACACGATGCCGATGTACACCGCGGCGTCGGTATTGATGATCTTGAGCGGAGAGCGGATGAGCCCGAGCCCGAGCAGGGCGTGATTGAGAATGCCGTTGTCGCGCAGCAGGCCGATCCAGGCGTAGACGCGGATCAGGAAGGAGGTCCAGAACGGCAGGACCACGGCCGTGAGCAGCGCAGCGCGGTACGGCTCGCGGGCGCGGGCGAGTGTGTACGCCATCGGGTAGGCGATGACGAGGCAGAGCACCGTCGTCACGAGCGCGATGCGCAGCGAACCGAGCAGGGCCTCGACGTAAAGCGGCTCGGAGAACAGCAACCGGTAACTGCCGAAGCCGCCCTCGAAGGCCGGCCGCCCGCCCTCGAGACCGATTACCGGCGCATACGGCGGCTGACCGATCACGGCATGCGACAAGCTGATCACGGCGACGATGGCGAAGGGCAAGAGAAAGAAGATCGCGAGCCACGCGAGGGGGGCCGCCGGCGCGCAGCGGCGCACGCTCACGCGATCAATCCGCGGCAGTCGCGTGCGGTCCAACGCAACAGGACGCGGCTTCCGGGCCGAAGGGTCTCCGTTGCCGTCCCGGGGTTCAGCCGCAACGCCGTCATGAGCTTGCCGCTCGCGAGCTCGACGGTCAGCCGAGACTGATTGCCGAGAAACGCAATGTCGCGAACGGTTCCTTCGGCCTCGTTGGGACCGAGAGCGGTTCCCACGCCGTTTCCGGCTGCGGCCTCGGTTGCGGCCTCGGCGGCGGCCTCGGTTGCGGCCTCGGCGGCGGCCCGGGCGCCGATATCGGCCCCAGCCGCCGCATCGGCCCCGGCCGGTTCGACCGTGATGCGTTCCGGGCGGACGGCCACGTGCAGGGTTGTCCCCACGCGCACGCCCGCGGGCGGCTCTGCGACGAGCAGGGGTGCCTCGAGCTCGGCGCACGCGACGCGCGCGCCGTCCGCGCCCAGTGCGGCGACAGGGCCGCGCAACAGATTCGACGCGCCGACGAAGTCCGCTACGTAGACGCTCGCGGGGAACTCGTAAATCTGCCGCGGCGGACCGATCTGCGCAATGCGGCCCGCATGCAGCACGGCCAAGCGGCCGGCGAGGCTCATCGCTTCCTCCTGATCGTGAGTCACGATCACGAACGCGATGCCCGTTTCGGCTTGGATGCGCACGAGCTCGAGTTGAGTCGCTTGGCGCAGCTTTCGGTCGAGCGCCGCGAGCGGCTCGTCGAGCAGCAGCAGCTTCGGCCGCTTCACGATCGCTCGGGCCAAGGCGACGCGTTGCTGCTCGCCGCCGGAGAGCCGCCCGGGACGGCGGGACTCGTAGCCTTCGAGACGCACGAGTTGCAGCGCTTCGCGAGTACGCTCGCGAATCTCGGCCTTCGACAGGCGCTCGCGCCCGCGTCCCTGGCGCAAGCCGAATGCGACGTTGTCGCCGACGCTCATATGCGGAAACAGCGCATACGACTGGAACATCATGTTCACGGGACGCTCATAGGGCGGCACGGCGGTCACGTCGCGGCCGTCGATGACGATTCGGCCCCGGTCCGGCTGCTCGAAGCCCGCGAGCAGCCTCAGCAGAGTCGTCTTGCCCGAGCCCGAGGCGCCCAGCAGCGCGAACATCTCGCCGCGCTCGACCTCGAGGCTGATCTCGTCCAGCGCGAGCGACGAGCCGAACCCCTTGCGCACGGCTTCCATGCGTACGATCGGCGCCGAAGAAGCGTCGTCTCTCTCCGCCTTCGAACCCTCGGCCATGCGCCGTCAGCGGGCTACCGACCCGAGCGAATGCGCGTCCATGCGCGGTTACGCTCGCGCTCCGCATCTGCGGGCAGCACCTTGGCGACGAACAGCTTCGCGAGCGTCGCGGGCGGCGGGAATACGCTCCCGTCGTCCCGGATCTTCGCGTCCACGTAGGGTAGCGAGGCCGGAACGGCGTTCGCATAGCCGACCGCATTCGTCACGCCGGCGATCACCTTCGGCGCGAGGACGAAGTTGATGAACGCGTACGCCGCGTTTGGGTGGGGTGCGTCTTTGGGAACGGCGAGCATGTCGAACCAAAGCAGCGTCCCTTCTTCCGGGATCGAGTACGCGATCTGCTGCGGGCTCTCTGCCTCGGCGCTGCGCGCCTTGGCCTGCAGCACGTCGCCGGACCAGCCGAGCGCCAGACAGATGTCCCCGGAGGCAAGGTCGTTGATGTATTGGGATGAGTGAAAGTACTTGACGTAGGGCCGCACGCTCTGCAGCAGTGCCTCGGCGGCCTCGAGGTCGGCGCGGCTCGTGCTGTTCGGATTCCTTCCGAGGTAATTTAACGCGAGCGGGATCACCTCGCTGCCGGCGTCGAGCATGGTCACGCCGCAGTCGGCGAATTTGGAGACGATCTTCGGATCGAAGATCATGGCCCAACTATGGAGCGGGGCCGACGGCAGGCGCTCGGCGATCTTCTCGACGTTGTAGCCGAGACCGTTCGTGCCGTACTCGTAGATCACGCCGTGCTCGTTGCCGGGATCGGCCGCCGCGACTTCTTTCATTAACCGGGGATCGAGGTTCGCGAGGTTCGGAATCTTCGATGCATCGAGCTTGCGATAGAGACCGGACTGGATCTCGCGCGCAAAGTAGGGCCAGGCCGTCGGCACGACGACGTCGTAACCGCTGTTGCCGGCGAGAAGCTTGGCCTCGAGCACGTCGCTGCTGTCGTAAACGTCGTAGCGCGTCTCGATGCCCGTGGCGGCCGTGAAGTCCGCGAGCGTGGTTCGGCCGATGTAGTCCGACCAGTTGTAGATGTTCAGCGCATCCCGGTGACCGGCACACGCGGCGAGGACCAGCAGCGAAACCGTAATGGCAGCCGAAGTGAGACGCACGATTCCCCAGGACCTCGCCGCGAAGGGCCGATGCGACGCCGATTGCGCGGCATCGCGAAGAGCTTGTCAAGGCGCGAGGAGCCTGCGAAACAGATCGACGTGCAGCCTCGCCATCTCGAGGCGCCCCTCGACGTTCGAGCTCGTCCCAATGCGCGACGACCCAACGGTCGAGCGCCTCGCCGAGGCCCATCGCGCCGTCGATGAGCAGGGAACCGGGCAAGTCGGTCCTCACTACGCCGAGCGCCTGACCGCGCGCGACGACGAGTCCTATCCAGCGCCGCGCCGCCTCGAACATCCGTCCCGTGGCGCCGCCCTCCTTAGGGTCCCCGCGGAGGCGATAGAACATGCGGCCGAGCTTGACGTACCAGGCATCGCGGTTCACGAGCACGATCGCGCGCCGGTACAGCGCCTCGAGCTCAGGCCAGAACGTCTCCGCCGTGAGCTTCTCCGGGTCGAACCCGCCGATCTCCCTGAAGAGGAAGCTCAGCGAGCGCTCGACGAGCGTCGTGAAGAGATCCGCTTTGTCCTCGAAGTAGTAGTAGAGCGAGCTCTTGCTCATCCCCGAACGCTCGAGGATGCGGTTCAGCGAGGCGGCGTCGTATCCCTTGGCGCCGAACTCCTCGGCGGCGCTGTCGAACAGGCGCTGCTGGCGCTCGGGGTCGAGATTCTCGAAGCGTCGGCGGGTCATGCGCTTGACCTTACCAGTGACAAGCTGTACAAACCAGAAGTGTGGACCGACTGGTCCAGAGAAGGAGTCCGACCGCCGTGAACCCGAAGCCTCGTCGCCGCCCGCTCCCGACCGCCGTCCTGTGCGCGGCCTGCGTGCTCGCCGCAGCGCCCGCGATCGGTCGCGCGGCCGACCCTACGGCATTGCTGCGCGCCGCCTTCGACAACTGGCGGGCCGACAGCTCGGAAACCTCCGTGACGATGACGATTCACCGGCCCGCCTCGGAGCGGCACCTCGGTATGAAGGCCTTCACTCGGGGGCGCGACGAGGCGCTCGTGCGCTTCACGGCGCCGGCCAAGGTGGCGGGCAACGCGACGCTCAAGCTCGGCGAGCGGATGTGGATCTACAATCCGAAGCTCAATCAGGTCATCAAGCTGCCCGCGTCGCTGCAGTCGCAATCCTGGATGGGGTCGGACTTCTCATATAACGATCTCGCGAAGGCCGAGGACATCCTGACCGACTACACGCACAAGATCGTCGGGAGCGCCGAGGCAGACGGCCGCACCGTCTACACGATCGAGGCGGTGCCGAAGCCCGGCGCGCCCGTGATCTGGGGCAAGCAGCAGGTCAAGGTCCGCGAGGACGGCATCCTGCTCGAGGAGACGTTCTTCGATCAGGACATGAAGGCGGTGCGTACGATGACGACCGAGAAGGTCGGACCGCTCGGCGGCCGCGAGTATCCTGTCGTGCTGAAGATGGCGCCGCTCGACAAGCCGGGGGAGTGGACCCGCGTCGAGACGACGGCGGGGCGGTTCAACGTTGCGCTGCCGGACTATCTGTTCACCCGCTCGAACCTCGAGAACCCGCGGGACTGAGCGCACATGCTGTTCGCGATGGCGTGGCGGAACCTCTGGCGTCAGCCGTTGCGCACCGGCCTGAGCCTCGCGAGCATCGCCTTCGCCGCGGCACTGCTGGTCTTCATGCTCTCGTTCCAGCTCGGCGTCTACGACGACATGAAGGCGAACGCGCTGCGGATCTTCGACGGCTTCGCGCAGATCCAGCCCCCGGGCTACGCCGATGATCCGGACGTGCGCAAGCTCATCGAAGCGCCGGCGGCGCTCGCGGCCGAGGCGGCGGCGCTTCCGGGCGTCACGGCCGCCGCTCCGCGCGCCTCTGCGTATGTCATTCTGGCGAACGGCGAGCGCAGCTACGGTGCGGCCGTCGAGGGCGTCGACCCGCGCACCGAGCCGCACGTCTCGACACTGGCGTCGACGGTCACGGAAGGTCGCTACCTCGCGCCGAACGACACGGATGCCGTGGTTCTCGGGGCGGCGCTCGCGCGCGATCTGCACCTCGGCGTCGGCGATCGCGTGACGCTGCTCGGTTCGGCCGTGGACGGCAGCATCGCCGCCGACAGCCTCGCGGTCGTCGGCGTCTTCAGGACCGGCATGGGCGATCTGGATCGGCGCATCGCCGAGATGCCGCTTCACCGCTTCCAGGCTGCGTTTGCGATGGGCGATGCGGCCAACGTCGTCGCGCTGGCCGGGCCGAGCCTCGCGAGGGTGAACCGGGCGCTGCCCTCGGTGCGGCGGCTGGCCGCGCGCGAGGGACTCGTCGTCGAGGACTGGGGCGCGCTGCAGCCGGGCCTCGAGCAGGCGATCGCGCTCGACTTCTCCACCTCGATGCTCTGGTACGTGAGCCTCGTCGTCGTCGTGGTCTTCATCATCCTCAATACGCTGCTGATGTCGGTCCTCGAGCGCACGCGCGAGTTCGGCGTGCTGCTCGCGATCGGCATGCGCTCCGATCTCACCGGCAGGATGCTGTGGCTCGAGCTCATATTCATTGCCGTGCTCGGCAATCTGATCGGCATCGCGATCGGCGGCGCGGCGGCGCTGTGGCTCGAATGGCGCGGCATCGCCTTCGCGGGCGTCGAAGGGCTGTTTGCCGAGTGGGGCTTGCCGGGGCTGCTGCATCCGAGCGTCGGCGCCGTGAGCCTGCTAGCCGGCCCCGCCGCGGTCGTGATCTCGGTCGCGCTCGCGGGCGTCGTCCCGTACCGGCGGATCCGGCGCCTCGAGCCGGTGGCCGCAATGGGCGCCGCCTGATGGACTCGCTCGCGTTGCTGGTCCCGCTCGCCTGGCGCAATCTCTGGCGCAATCCGCGCCGGACGCTCATCACGCTCGTCGTGGTCGCCGCCGGGCTCTACTCGATCCTGTGCTTTGCGGCGCTGCTCGAAGCGTGGGCCGTCTCGAGCCGCGACACCGCGCTGAACCTCATGACCGGCAGCGGGCAGATCCACGCCCGAGGCTTCCTCGACGACCCGACCGTTGCCCGGCGCATGCCCGCCCCGGACCCTCGGCTCGTACGTGTCCTCGGCGAGCCGGCAATCGCCGTGTGGACCAAACGCGTGCGCGTGCCGGCCGTCGTGCAAAGCGAGTACGAGACGCTGCCGCTGACCCTCGTCGGGGTCGAGCCGCAGCGCGAACGGACAATCTCGGTGATCCCGGCCCGGATCGCCGCCGGCAGGTACCTCGGCGGCGCCGCGGACGGCGGCGTCGTGCTGGGCCGCCACCTCGCCGAGCGGCTCAAGACGCGTGTCGGCAAACGCATCGTCGTCATGGCCCAGGCCGCCGACGGCAGCCTCGCCGAAAGGAGCTACGACGTCGTGGGCCTCTTCGGGGGAAACCGCGAGGCCGAGGACGAGTTCGGGTTCACGGGATTGCGGACGGCCCAGGGAATGCTCGGCATCGGCGATTCGATCTCCGAGATCAGCTTCGACGTGCCCCACGAGACGCAGTTGCCGGCGGTCGTCGCGGCGCTCCGGCATGCGGCCCCGAATCTCGACGTGCAGCCCTGGACGGTGCTGGTGCCGCTGGCCGCCGCTATGCAGGGCTTCATGAACGCCTTCGTCTACATCTGGCTCTGGGTCATGTTCGTGCTCATGGCAATCGGCATCGTCAACACGCAGCTCATGGCCGTGTTCGAACGGATGCGCGAGTTTGGTCTGCTCGAGGCGCTCGGCATGCGCCCGCGGCTCATCCTCGGCCAGGTGCTGCTCGAATCGGTCATGCTCGTCGGGCTCGGCGTCGCGATCGGTCTTGCGGCCGCCGCGGCGACGATCGGGGCATTGCACGGCGGCATCGACCTCGGTTTCCTCGCGCGCGGGGCCGAATTCTTCGGCGCGGGTCATGTCCTATATCCGAAGCTCGCACCGAGCGAGCTCGTGGAACTCTCCGCGCTGATCTGGGTGCTCGGTACGCTCGTCGCGCTCTGGCCCGCGCGCACGGCCGCGCGCTCGAACCCCGCGGAGGCCATGACGCATGTCAGTTGAGCGCGCAGGCGCCGGGGACCCGCGCAGCCCGGGCGGCGCCGGCGCGGTCGGCACCGAGACGCGGTCGATCGTCTCGTGCCGGGGCGTCGAAAAGCGCTATGCCGTCGGCAAGATCGAAGTCCCGGCGCTCAATGGCGTCGACCTCGAGATCGAGGCTGGGGACTTCGCGACACTGGCCGGACCCTCGGGATCCGGCAAGACGACGCTGCTCAATATGATCGGCGGCCTCGACCGGCCGAGCGCGGGAACGGTCGTCGTCGGCGGCGAGGACCTCGGCCGGCTCGACAAGAATCGGCTCACGGAGCTGCGGCTCCACAAGATCGGCTTCGTGTTCCAGGCGTACAATCTCGTGCCCGTGCTTTCGGCTGCCGAGAACGTCGAGCTCGTCTTGCGGCTGCTCGGCGTCGCCGCCGTCGAGCGCAGGCGCCGCGTCCTCGGGGCGCTCGCCGAGGTGGGTCTCGAGGGCCTCGAGGACCGGCGGCCCGCGTATCTTTCGGGCGGCCAGCAACAGCGGGTCGCCGTCGCGCGTGCGCTCGTGACCCGGCCGGCTATCGTGCTGGCCGACGAGCCGACCGCGAATCTCGACTCGAAGACGGCGGAGGACCTCGTGGCCCTCATGGCGCGTCTCAACGCGTCGCTGGGGCTGACGTTTCTGATCGGCACGCACGATGCGCGCGTCATTGCGCACAGCCGGCGCCGCATCGAGATGACGGACGGCCGCATCACGCGCGACGAGCGCGGCGCCCGGTATGGCGTATCGTAAGGAGCGCCTCGCGGCGCGGCCGGGGCCGTGCGCCGCGGCGCGCGCCCAGCTCGCGGCGCGGCGCCGCTCGCGCGCCCGGCGGCTCGTCTTCTTCGCGATCGCGCCGGCACTGCTGGTTGCGCTGCGCGCGGGCGCGGCGGGTCTGCATGGCAGGTTGCTGCTCACGGAGCTCGCGGAGCACTCGGCCCATGACAGCCTCGAGGCGGTACTCGGCCCGCGCACGCGCACCGACTTCCTCGGCGACGCGCGCTTGACGTGGGAACCGAAGTGGAGCGATTGGGATCTGGCGCTCGCCTACGAGGTCGCCGGGGTGGCTGGGCGCGGCGTCATGGCGGCAAGGGGGGAGGGCGGCGTGCTGCCGGCCGCGCCGCCGGCAACGCTGTTCGACCTCGGCGACGTGCCCATCGACCGCCCACGGGCTGTCGTCACCGAGAAGATCGACCGGCTGGCAGTCGGTCACAGCTCCGCGCATCTCGTCGTGCGCGTCGGCCGCCAGGCGCTGACCTGGGGTGCCGGCACCGTCTTTCATCCGATGGACCTCGTCGATCCGTTCGCCCCCGAAGCGATCGACACCGAATACAAGCCCGGCGTCGACATGGCGTATGTCCAGCGGCTCTTCGACGACGGCTCGGACCTGCAGCTCATCGCCGTCCCGCGCGGCACCGAGAGCGGCGGACCGGCGAAGCGCGATGCGAGCACGTTCGCGGTCCACTATCGCCGCAGCTTCGCTTCGCTCGGTGCGACCTGGATGTTCGCGCGCGACCGCGGCGACTGGACGGCGGCGCTGGCCCTGAGCGGGCCGTGGCGAGGCGCGGTGTGGAACGTCGAGATCGTGCCGACCTTCGAGACGCATGGGCGGACGGCGGTCTCCGCGCTCGCGAACATCAGCGCCGCGGTGACGCTGAGCGGCCGCAATGCGCTGGTGTTCGGCGAGTACTACCGCAACGGCTTCGGCGCGATTCGGACCGGCACGCCTTATGCGAGCCTGCCCGCGGATCTCCTCGCGCGGCTCGCCCGGGGCCAACTGTACAACGTCTCCCGGGACTACGCGGCGGCCGGCATGAGGCTCGAGTGGACGGCGTTGCTGAACCTAACGCCGAGCGCAATCGTCAACCTCGACGATCGCAGTTTCTACCTCGCGGTCCAGGCGGTCCGCTCGCTGAGCGACAACGCCGATCTCGTCGCGGGTGCCCAAGCGCCCTTCGGCGGCGCTCATACCGAGTACGGAGGCTTGCCTGCGCAGGGCGGCGGCGCGCCGTACGTCGCGCCCTCTGTGCTCGTCTATGTGCAGTTCCGGCGACATTTCTGAGCGGGGGAGCTCTTCAGTGAGTCATGCAGTAGATGACGTAGTTCGAGGCGAAGCGGAAGCCGAGCGTGCTGTAGTGCTCCGGGTAGCCCGGATCGTCGGCGAGCTCCCAGGAATCGCCGAGATCCATGTTGTGATCGATGAGGACCATGAGCCGGCCGTCGTCGTCGTAAATGCCGCGCCAATGCGGCACCTTGCCGCCGTACTCGTAGGTGACGCCCATCATGAGCGGGCGGAGGCCGGGCACCTGCACGCTCTTGTCGAGATCATAGACGGTATGAAAGACCGGATCGCTTTCCGGAATGTCGACGACGGGTCGGTCGGGAAAGACACGCGTCATGCTCTGCATGAAAACGGCCCATTCCTCGGGGCCGTGAAAGTCGTCGACCATGAGAAAACCGCCGCGCAGCAGGTACTCGCGCAGGCGCGCCGCTTCCTCTTCGCCGAGATACCAATGCCCGACTTCGACCGCATACAAAAAGGGGTAGTTGAAGATCGCATCGTTCGTGATGCGGAAGCGGCGCTCCTCGGGATCGACGTCGACGCGCGTAAGCCGCGGGAGGACGCGTGCAAAGTGATCCTCGGAGCCCGGGTAGTCCACCATGTAGTGGCCGGGCCAACCCCGGAAGCTGTAGCCTCCGCCCCAGTAGGGGGAATCATCGTAGTGCAGCCTAACGAAATGAAACTCCGAGGAGGGCCAGACGGCATGGATCCCGTCCGACTTGTCCCCCGAGGCCGCCGCGGTCAACGCGACGATGCCGAGCACGCCTAGCGCACCCAGCCCCTTGCGCCGCCACTTCCTTACATCCATTTGAGTCGTCGCTGCAAGCCGTCCGGCGATTATGAGAACGCTACCACGACCGGCCAGGGCTCGACACACGGGGCGCACACCCGATAGGGCGGCGCCCGCCAGGCGAACGTCCCCTTCGTTTCCCGCGCGTCACGGCCGCGTGAACCTAAAGTCCGGGGACCGGCGGCAAAGGCCGACCAGAGGGCGAAGCTCGCGCCGGACTACGGAACGACGTTCAGAAACTGAACCACGGCCCTGCCGTCCGGCGCCTCCCGCGCGGCGCCGTTCACTCGAACACCTGGCTTCAACAGCGAGGTATCGCCGACGACGACCTGCGTAATCTGCGTCCTGGCCGATACGGCGATGTCCTGCGCGCCGCCTTCGTATGCGACGTGCAGCACGAGACCGGCTGCGCCCGCGGCGGCTCCTTTCACGCTGCCGCGCGTCTCGGTCGCGATGTTGCCGTTCGTCATCGTGGTCTTGGGCGGCCCCATGGGATTATGGCCCTCACCCGCTCCGCGCATGCTTTCCGGGAAGATGTGGCACTCCGTGGCGCGCAGCGACCCGTCGTCGCCCTCGACGGCCGTGCAGCCGACGAACTTGCCGGCCGCGAGGTCGCTCATGGTCCCTGACCGGCTGCGCGTGATCCGCAGCGAATCGGGCAATTCGAACGTTGCCGTGCCGCCGTTCTGCACGGCGACGGAAAGCCGGCGCCCGGCGAGGCTTCGCACGGCGCCCGAGAAGCGCGTCGTGCCCTCCAAGGGATTGCGCGCGGAGACCGCCGCCGATGCCGCGGCGCGAGGCAGGGCCTCGAGCGTCGTCTGCCCGGGGGGATGCTCGTCTACGGCAATCGCGAAGAACCCGCTCACGGCGTAGGTGCTCATGACGGCGACGAGATCCATGGCGCCGCGCCGGCCGAAGAGCTCGACCGCTTTGGAGAACGTGGGCGCGCTCATCTTGCGGTCGCCGAGCAGCTCCCGGCCGAACCGGATCACCGCGGCGTCTGCGTCCGACACCCCTTCGAGCGATTTGCCGCGCAGAACCGCGTCGATGACCTTAGGGTCTACCCCGGCATCGAGGGCGGATTTCATGTGCCCGTTCCACTCGAGCGAGTAATTCGTCTCGCGGCAGGCCACCATGATCGCGAGCTCCCGGGCGTGCGGAGCGAGCGAGCCCTTGCCGACGGCGGCATTGTGGAGGTCGAGCAGGGCATTCGCGACCGGCACGTCGTAAGCCGCGAACGCGAGCGGCCCCGTCACGGGATCGGAGGGTTTCCCGTTGCGCGCGAAGGTATCGGCCAGGCGGCGGCCCTCTGCGCCGAGGTCGTGCCGCGTGAGGTAGGGCAGTCGGGCCCCCGAGACCTTGTCGAGCCCGCCCGCATTTTGCTGGGCGACCGCCGCTCCGCCGGCCGCGAGCAAGCCGGCCGCCACGAGTGTTGCACCCAGTCGGCGAGCGCGGCGCGAGCGATTATCCATTTCCTTCTCCTTTCGAGAATCTTCTTGTTCGACGCATCCGCAATTTTCCGCGGCGGGAGCACCCGGAGCGCGGCGGCCGTCGAGGCAGTCTGCACCGAAATGAGGTGTTGCGCTACGGCTTTGCCGATCCGCCGGCGCCGAGCGTCGGGGCGGCATGCGCTCGCTGTCCACAGAGGCGGCCGCGCGCGGGCCTGGAGCGGTTGCACGGTCAGTAGCGCGCCGGGGCGATTCGCCGCGGGCTTCGGGACCGGAGACTCTGTTGCGTAATAAGCGTAGAATGTCGCGGCGCCGCGAATAACAACAAGGGTTGAGCAACGATGTGGCCGAGACTCGCCGTCCTTACAGTCGGCGCCGCCCGTACTCTGCGCGCTGGCCGTGCGGCCCCGGCCATTCCGGCGATGCTCGCGGCGCTTTGCGCCGCGTGCGCCCGGCCCGGGCCGCCGGCCCAGGTGCCGCCCACGGTGGAAGTCGCGACGCCCCTCGCCCAGCGCGTGACCGATTGGGATGACTACGCCGGCCGCTTCGAGGCGGTGGATGCCGTCGAGGTGCGGCCGCGAGTCTCAGGCGCCATCGAGTCGGTGCACTTCGAGGACGGGCAGACCGTCCAGAAGGGGGATCTCCTGTTCGTCATCGATCCGCGGCCGTATGCGGCGGCCCTCGCCGAGGCGAAGGCGCAGGTCGCCGGGGCGCGCGCGAAGCTCGCCCAGGCCCGGGCGGAGCTCAAGCGCGCCCAGGCGCTCGTCGGCAACCGGCTCGTCAGCGAGTCCGAGACCGAGCTGCGGCTTGCGGCCGCGCAGGAGGCCGAGGCGGAGGTCGCGGCCGCCGAGGCGGCCGTGCAGACCGCCGACCTCAATCTCTCGTTCACGCGCGTCACGGCGCCGCTGACCGGGCGCGCATCGTATCGCCGTCTCGCACCGGGCAACCTCGTGACCGCCGAAACGACCGTGCTCACGACGATCGTGAGCCAGGACCCGATCCGCTTCGTGTTCGACGTGCCCGAGGCCGCGCTGCTCAAGTACCGGCGCGAGGAGGACGGAGCGCGCGAGAGGCGTGTGGACATTCGCCTGCAGGACGAGACGGCTTATCGCTGGAAGGGCCGCGTGGACTTCGTGGACAACGCCCTCGACCGCGGCTCCGGCACGATCCGTCTGCGCGCCGTCGTGGACAACCCCGACGGGTTCATCTCGCCCGGCATGTTCGGCCAGCTGCGTCTCTACGCGGCAAAGCCGTTCGATGCGCTGCTCGTCCCGGATCAGTCGGTGGTGACGGACCAGCTGCGCCAGGTCGTGTACGTCGTGGACCGCGAGGGCGTGGTCGGCCAGAAGGTCGTGCGCCGCGGTCGGCTCATCGACGGCCTGCGCGTGATTCTGGACGGCCTCGGCGCCGACGACCGCATCGTCATCAGCGGCGTGCAGCGGGCGCGGCCCGGCCGCAGGGTCACGGTGAAGCAGGGCGAGCTCACGGCGTTCCCGACGGGCGTCTCTCTCGGCGAGGACAGCACGCTTTCGCTGCCCGGCGCCGAGAACGACGCCGGCGCGCCGAGCGGTGCAATCCCGCCCGGCGACGTGCCCGGCGGGGCCCGCTGAGGCGGCCGCGCGATGCGTTTCTCGCACTTCTTCATCGACCGGCCGATCTTTGCGGCCGCGGTGTCCGTGGTTATCACGCTGACCGGCATCATGGCCTACCGCGCGCTGCCGCTCGATCAGTATCCCGCGATCGCGCCGCCGACGGTATCGGTCAGCGCGCAGTACCCGGGCGCGACGGCCGAGGAGATCGCGGACACCGTGGCCGCCCCGCTCGAGCAGCAGATCAACGGCATCACGAACATGCTCTACATGTCCTCCTCGTCCACGAGCGAGGGGCGCGTGTCCATCACGGTGACCTTCAAGAACGGCACCGACGTGGATATCGCGCAGGTGGACGTGCAGAACCGGATCCAGACTGTGCTGCCGCAGCTGCCGCAGACGGTGCGCGATCTCGGCATTACGGTGCGCAAGGGGTCGACGGACATCCTGCTGATCGTCCACATGTTCGCGACCGATTCGAGCGTCGATCGCAAGTACATCGCGAACTACGCCAATCTCCAGGTACGCGAGCGGCTGCTGCGCACGCCGGGCGTCGGCGACGTGAACGTGAACGCCGCGCGGGACTACGCGATGCGCGTGTGGATCGACCCGGAGCGCGCCGCCGCGCGCGATCTCACAGTGGATGAAATCGTCGCCGCGCTGCGCAACAACAACCTGCAGGTCGCGGGCGGCGCCGTGGGCGGACCGCCGTTCAACGACAACCCGGCCGCCTATCAGCTCAGCATCCGCGCGCAGGGGCGGCTCGATACACCCGAGGAGTTCGGGGACGCGATCATCAAGCGCGACACGCAGGGGCGCGTCACGCGCATTCGGGACGTGGCGCGCGTCGAGCTCGGGGCGCAGAGCTACGCGGTCAATGCCTACAAGAGCCTCGAGCCGGCCGTGTCGCTCAGCGTGCAGCAGGCCCCGAACACGAACGCGCTCGAGACCTGGGACAACATTCGCAGGACGATGGAGGACCTCAAGAAGCAGTTCCCGCCCGGCGTCGCCTACGAAATCATCTACAATCCCGTCGCCTTCACGAAGGCTGCGGTCGACGCCGTGCGGCACACGCTGCTCGAAGCGATGATTCTGGCTGTCATCGTGGTCGTGCTGTTCCTGCAGCGCTGGCGCACCGCCATCATCCCGCTGCTCGCGATCCCGGTGTCGCTGATCGGTACGTTCACGGTCATGTCCGCGTTCGGCTTCTCGCTGAACAACCTCTCGATGTTCGGCCTCGTGCTCTCGATCGGCATCGTCGTGGACGACGCGATCGTCGTCGTCGAGAACACGGAGCGGCATCTGCGCGCCGGGATGTCGGCCCGGGATGCGGCCCACCTCACCATGGACGAGGTCGGCGGGGCACTGATCGGCATCGCGCTCGTGCTCGTCGCGGTGTTCGTGCCGACGGCGTTCATCGGCGGCATCGCCGGGGCGTTCTACAAGCAGTTCGCGCTCACGATCGCGTCCGCGACTGCGATCTCGCTCGTTGTGTCGCTGACGCTCTCGCCGGCGCTCGCAGCGGTGATCCTGACGCCGCACGACCCGACGCTCGTGCGCGGCAGGGTCGGCAAGCGGCTGTTCGCGCTCGGCGAGCGCGCGAACGGCTGGCTCGAGCGCCTCTCGGGCGGCTATGCGCGCTTCACGGGCGGGGCATTGCGCCGGGGCGCGCTGCTTACGGTGCTCTACGCGGGCCTGCTCGGCGTCACGGCGTGGCGCGTGCTCGATACGCCGCGCGGCTTCGTCCCCGCCCAGGACCAAAACAACGTCGCGATCTCGCTCACGATGCCGCCCGGCACGAGCCTCGCCCGCACGGACGCGGTCGTCCAGCAGATGATCCCGATTGTGCTCGCGACACCGGGCGTCTCGTCCGCGTCGGTGTATTCGGGCATGGACGGCACGACGTTCAGCAACGCCACGAACTCGGGGCAGATGTGGGCGGTCTTCAAGCCGTTCGAGGAGCGCCTGCCGAAGGGGCTCACGGCGCGGGTAATCTCCGCGGAGCTCAGCAAGCGCCTGGCCGGCATCACGGCCGGCGAAATCCGTATCGTGAATCCCGCATCCGTTCGCGGCATGGGCAACAACGGCGGCTTCACGATGATGGTCGAGGACCGCGGCGGGCTCGGCTACCGCGCGCTCGAGGCGGCCGTGCAGCGGCTCACGGAGGCGGCCGCGGCCGACCCCGCCGTTCGGCTCGCTTTCAGCAACTTCAACACGCGCAACCCGACGCTCGATGCCGTCGTGGACCGCGATAAGGCCGAGATGCTCGGCGTGCCCGTGCGAAACGTGTTTTCGACGCTGCAGACGTATCTCGCGGGCGTCTACGTCAACAACATCAACCTTCTCGGCCACACGTTCCAGGTCATCGCCCAGGGCGACACGGACTATCGCCAGGACGAGGAGTGGGTGGGGCAGCTCAAGACGCGCTCGGCGTCGGGTGCGATGGTGCCGATCAGCGCGATCGCCAAGCTGCAGCCGACGACGGCGCCGTACCGCGTGATGCGCTACAACCTCTACCCTGCGGCCGACATCCAGGGCGACACGGCCGCCGGCTACTCGTCGGGCGAGGCGATCGCGGCAATGGAGCGCCTTGCGCGCGAAGTATTGCCGGCGGGCATGAGCTTCGAGTGGACGGGCCTTGCGTACCAGCAGCGGATCTCGGGCAGCGCGGGCGCGCTTGCGTTCGTGCTCGGCGTCGTGTTCGTGTTCATCTTCCTGGCCGCGCTATACGAGAGCTTGACGCTGCCGCTCGCGGTGATCCTCATCGTGCCGATGTGCCTGCTCGCCGCCATGCTCGGCGTCAACGCGCGCGGCCTCGACAACAATATCCTCACGCAGATCGGCATGGTGGTGCTGATCGGCCTCGCGGCGAAGAACGCAATCCTCATCGTCGAGTTCGCGCGCCAGGGCGAGGAACGCGGGCTCACGAGCGTCGAAGCTGCGGTCGCCGCGGCGAAGACGCGGCTCAGGCCCATCCTCATGACCTCGGCCGCCTTCATCTTCGGCGTCATCCCGCTCGCTTTCGGAACGGGGCCCGGCGCTGAGCTGCGCCAGGCGCTCGGCGTCGCCGTCTTCTTCGGCATGCTCGGGGTGACGCTCTTCGGGCTCGCCTTCACGCCCTTGTTCTACGTGCTCTGCCGCAAGCTCGCCGGGCGGTTCGGGCGCGTGCCGCGCGTCAGGCTCATCGAGCGCGGCCGCCCCGGCACGGAGGCGGCGCCCGGGTAACAGGCAGTCGCGCGCAGGACGCGCCTCACGGCCCGCGAGAGGAGGCGGCGGCCGCGACGGTCGGGGACTGCGTGCGGGTCCCGCTCTCGCTTCCGCTCTCGCTGCCGTCGTCCTCGAGGCGCCGCACGACGCGGGCCGGCACCCCCACGGCGACGGCGCGCGGCGGGATGTCCCGCGTCACCACGGCGCCGGCGCCGATCACGGCGCCGTCGCCGATCGTGACGCCGCTCAGGATCGTGACGCTTGCGCCCACCCAGACGCGCCGACCGATGACGACGGGCCGGAACTCTTCCTCGAGCCCGCCCGCGTAGTCGTGGTGCGTGGTCGTGATGATGGTGTTCGGGCCGAGCTGCGTATCGTCGCCGAGGGTGATGCCGCCGTGCCCGTAGAGCTGGCAGAAGCTGTTGATGGCGACGCGGTCGCCCATCGTCACCCGCCCGTTGCTGCCGGCTCGGATGTAGATCGAATCCTGAAAGAAACAGCCGCGGCCGATCCTGACGTTGGCGGCATTGATGATCCGATTGCCGGTGCCGAAGAGGCTGCCGGGCCCGGCACAGCGCTTGACGTAGCGGAATTTGAGCGTACAGGCGGCGATCCCGGCGATGCGAATGAGCTCGAAGGGGTCGCGCGAGAGCCCTCGCAGGGCGCCTCTTATCTTTTCACGCGTATTCATGATCTTGAGGGCGGGGCCGGGCCTCGTGTTTTCGGAGCGGGACTCGCAAGGAGCTTGTGCCGAGTGTGCAAATTTCCTGCCATGTCCCCCCCAGCCTGCGACGCGGATGCAAGCGGCATGCCGAGGCGCGGATTTGACGTACTATTCCGCTGCGAGGTGCGAGTGCACGACGAGAGCGGCCGGACATTGCCCAAGAAGACAGTTCGCGAAGCGTCGCGTCATGCGATCTTTCCCCCGCGCCCGCAGGGCATGAAGGGCCGCAGCGCCGAGTTGAGCACGCTCGAGCGCACGATTACCGCCACGCGGCCCACGCGCCTCGCGCTCGTCGGGCCCGGCGGTAGCGGCAAGTCGATGTTGGCCGCGGCCTTGGGTCACCGCATGCGCGCCGCCTTCGGCGGCCGCATCGACTGGTTTCGCTCCGGGGCGTGGGGCTTTTACACGTTGAGTGAAATGCTCGCGCTTCGCTTCGGCACGGGCGGCGGCGAAGGCCGCGTGCCGCGGCTGCGGCAATACCTTACCGAGGGTCCGCAACGACTCATCGTGCTCGACAACCACGAGGACGACCGCGCCATAGCGCGCCTGTTCGAGGCGTTTCCGGATACCAACGCGACCTTCGTGATCACCGCTCGCCGCTGTCTGCTCGCCGGAGTCTTGATCTTTCCGGTGATGGCGCCGCTCGTCACGTTGGGTAAGAGCCCGTTTCCACGCGTGGCGGGCCTTACGCGTCTTTTGCGTTGGAACCCATTGGCCCTCGACATCGCGGACAGCATCGTCGCCTCGCAGGCGGCGAGCGCGAAAGCGCTCGGCGAGTTCCTGCAGGACGCGGGCGTGGCCAAGGTGCGCGCCCTGGCGCACGAAGACGACTTGCCGGAAATTGCCCTGCTCGTCGAGTGGGCCTGGCCGCGGTTGAGCGCCGAGGCGCGCCGCGCACTCGCCGTGCTCGCGCACGTCGACGGCGACCACGTGGACTTGGCCTCGCTCGCCAAGCTCTCACGCGTCCGGCAGCTCGGTCCGGCGCTGGCCGAGCTCGAGCGCTGGCACCTCGTGCAGCAGCCTCTGCGCGAGCGCTATTCGCTGCACGCGGTGGTGCGCTACGCCGTCGCGGGCCGTACGAAGCCCGCGGCGGACCGCGTCTTCGCGCATTACGTGACGCTGCTGGAGCGTCACCCGGAGCGCTTCGAGCTCGAGCAATCCCACCTGTTCGCCGCAATGGAGCATGCCTACCGAAAGAGCGACATGAACGCGATCCTGCGCGTCAACGCGCTCGCCAAGAGGCTCGAACGGGCGCAGGACTGAGCCGTCGCGGCCACTGGCGCCGCCAGAGGCGCTTTCATCGGCGCACTAGGCGCCGCCGTCAGTGATCTTCGGCGGGTTCGTCTCGTCCGGATCCACGACGCCGAACCGGGCCGGCATCTTCGCGAAGAACACGCGCAGTTTTTCCCTGTGCACGAGGTCCAACAGTTTCTGCGCTTCCTCGTCGGTGACGACGAATTCGACTTCGACGCTGAGGCTGCCGGCGAGCTCGAAGAAACGGGCTTCGTGCAGGTGATGATGCCGGCCGAAGCCGGCCATGGATCGAAAGGCCGAGCCGCCGCGGATTCCGAGCTCGTTGGCCTCCCGGAGCAGCCATTCCCAAACCGGACCGCCTCGATGACGGTAGTCCTCGTGCACGTAGAACCGCAAAAACGAGCCTTGCATGATGCCTCCCGAGAATCCGCTCATCGTTCCAGCTCTGTGGTTTCAGCCCTCGGCTTCAGCCCTCGGCTTCAGCTCTTGATCCAGGCCACGGTCCCGATGCCGGCGAAGGTCATGAGCACCGAGCCCGCGAGATGAACGGCCGCCGCGCCGCAAGCCCAGCCCACGCGGCCTTCCTGCAATAGCGTCATGAGTTCCGCCGAAAAAGTGGAGAAGGTCGTCAAAGCGCCGCAGAAGCCGGTCACGATGAGCAGCCGCCACTCCGGCGCAAGCGCCGCGTAGGCGGCGAAGTAGGCGATGGCGACACCGATGACGTAGGCGCCGACGAGGTTCGCGGCCAACGTGCCGGGCGGGACCGTCGGAAAGTAGCTGTTGAGCTTCATTCCGAGCCACCAGCGCAAGAGCGCGCCGGCAGCGGCGCCGCCGCTGACCGCCACGATGGACTTCCACATGGTCGTGATCTGCTCCTCGGGTTGCGGCGAGTCTACGGAAGGTGTGGACGTTGATCAATGCGATGGTTGGCGCTCGAAGGTGCTCCAGAGACGTTTTCGCGAGCCGAGCGCAAGGATGAAGGCGGCGGAACTGCCCAAAACGAAGGAATCGCTATCACGGCGGCGCGCGTCAGGCCCAGTACGCGGAGCGAGGCGGCATGCGGCGCCGGCGGGTTCGATCGTCCGCGGGCCGTTCCGGCGGGGCTGCAGACGCGCCGCCCGTGGACACCGCTCGGCGGGCGATGACGACGATGCCCGCGACGCTCATCATGGCCGGGGGCAAGGCAGTGACGAGCCCGCCGACGAGCAGATCCGTCGGCGGAGCGATCGGCCACAGGCGCCCGCAAACGGAGTACACCGGGTACAGGTCATGATGCAACACGCCGCACAGGGCAATGTACCCACCGATCAGCAGCTGCGGCATCGCGACCGCGGCGAGCAGCGAGATCCGCATGACATCGCTCGGGGCGTTCGACGCTTGAGGTCCAGGTCGAGCCAGCATGAGCTGCCAGAAAAGCAGTCCATCGACGGCCATGCCCCAATTCATCGCGTCGTAGAGCGGTACGTTCAACATCGACCAGAAATGCACGCTCGGAATGAGCCACAGGTAAATGAGCGCCACGAACAGGATGGCCGAGACGTACGGCTGCTGGATGGCGCGATAGGCCGTCCGGAGCGCTCGGCACCTGCGCACGGGCTCGACGACGCGGCGCCCCACCGAGCGCGGCACGCCTGCGAGCAGCGTCGGAAGGGGTGCGGAGAGCGCGATCAGGAACGGCCCGACGTGGTGCAGCACGAGATGCTGCGTTCGGTGCACGAAAAACATGTGCTGAGACCACTGGTCGAAGCGCGTCTGAAGGACGCCGTACACGAGCACGACGCCGGCCGCGAAGGCGCCGGCGCGCCAGCGACTGCCTTCCTGCCCGTGCCGCCTGAGTCCGAACAGATAGGTCACGAGCGAGGCCGAGCAGAGGAGGGCGACGAGCGGCGAGAACTCGTACGGCAAAAGGAATCGAGCCACGCGCCGATGCTAACGGCGGGAAGCGGGCCGCGCCCCTCCGGTCGATTCCCGATGGCCGGCCCCCCGGCTCGAGCGGTACGCTGACGAACCGAGCAAGACCTTGATGCGCGGCCAGGTGGGCGGGTCAGGCCGTCCTACTCTCCGGCCAAGGGCCCGAAGTCCGGCGGCGCGCGGCGGTGCCGAGTCGCGGCCTCGTAGGCCGCGCCCACGCGAAAGAGCAGCGCCTCAGCGAACGGACGCGCGACGAAGTCTACGCCGACCGGAAGCGCGGCAGAGACGGGGCCGACGAGGCGGGTTCCCCCGTCCGGGGTCGGAGCGCGATCCCAGACTTCCGTCGTGAAGCCGGCCGGAACCGTCATGACGGGAAACCCCTGTTGACCGAAGAACGACCAACCGATCGCCGGACGCCCGTTCGCGGTCGGCTCCCGCGGCGCCGTGAGCCTGCGCGGCGGCACGCTCGACGTCGGCGCGACGAGCACGTCGAGGTTTTGCTGCTGCATGCACTGCAGCAGCAGGGTCTGGAACGCGAAGCGGTTCTGGAGATGAAGCGAGGTGTCGACCGTGCGCGCCTGTTGGGCCCGTTCGCGTGCCTGCCGGCGATCCGGGAAATGCGGATCGTCGTAGAACCTGGCCTTGGCGATGAGGTCAGCGTTGCCGTGGATGTTCGCGTCGCCGCGCTCGCGCAGGTACCTGTCGATCATATAGCGGTCTTCACCCGCGAGACCGAAGCCCGGTGCGAAGGCGCCGAGATCGCGCAGCGAGAGCGGCGGCACACGGTCGAGGTCGAAGTGCATGTCGAGCAGCGTCGCGATGTGATCGCTGGCCGGTTCCCCGTCGGCATCGTAGGGGAACAGGAGCGGGTAGCGCCGCGTGAACGCGGACGTGAGCCACTCCGGGGCGTAGCGCTCGATGCAATCCCGAAACAGCGCTGCGCCACGGCCCGGGTCTACGATCGTCGCGCCGAGGCGGCCGAGATCCTCGACGGCGCGCTCGACGAGGGCGAGGCTCTGCTCGTCGGCCTTCGTGAAAAGGTCCTGCCGCATGTACTCGCGCACGACGCCGACACGCAGCCCCGCGAGGCGGCCGGCCACGGCGTAGCCGGCATACGCTTGCGGAGGTTTGCGGCCGACCGCGTAGACGGTCATCGCGTCCTTGGGGTCGTAGCCCGCGATGACGTTGAGCACGCGCGCTGTGTCCTGGACCGTTTTGCAGAGGGGGCCGGTGCGCATGATGAGGCCTGCGCCCATCATGCCGTCGCGGCTCACGAGCTCTTGAGTCGGCGCGAGGCCGACGAGGCTGTTCACGGCTGCGGGCCAGCGAATGGAGACGACCGTTTCCTCGCCGATGGCGCAGGTTACGAGGTTCGCGGCCACGGAGGTCGCCGAGCCCGCGCTAGACATGCCCGGTTCCCGTTCCGTGTCGTAGGGGTTGCAGAACGTCCCGCCGAAGGAGCTGCGCGCGCCGTCGACCGCGTATTCGGCCATGTTCGCCTTGGCGAGAATGATGGCTCCGGCCGCGCGCAGCCGCGCGACGACCGTCGCGTCGTCGGGCGGCCGGTCGTCGGCATAGTCCACGTCGGCGCCGGAAGTCGTGCGCATGTCGTAGGTGTCGTACTGGTCCTTGACGGCCATGATCACGCCCTGCAGCGGACCGACGAGCTCGCCGTTTTTTCCCAAAACGCGGTCCTGCTCGGCGGCCGCCTCGAGCGCATCGGGCATGTGCGGGTCCGCGTCGGCCGCGTTCGTCAGCGAGCGGGCCTTGCGCGCGTCGAAGCCCCACCGTTCGCGCGCAGCCGGACGCAGATTCAGCGTGGACAGCGCATTGATGCGGCCGGCATGCGGGACCGTCTTGATGGGCCCGAGCCGCCCCTGGGGCTCTTGTACGCAGACGCCGTTGTACGCCTGAATGCGCCGAAGGTAGTCCTCGACGAGCTCAACGGTCGTGACACGGCCGGTCAGCAGAGCCCGCTGGATATCGGCGATCGTCGCTTCCTCGACGCGGAACCGCGGCGCGGGCGTCTGCGCGCGCACGATCGAAGCGGCCGCCAAGAGCATGAGCACGGCGGCGACGCGGCGTAGGGCGAACGGAAGCCGCGGCCCGCGCGGCCGCGCGGGCCGCGCGGGCCGCGGGTTGCCAATTGACCAGATACCGAATGCGCGAATGTCGGCGGACATGTCCGATCCTCATACGGAGCAGTCAATTCTACTGCAGAAGGTGCCTGCGGGCGGGACGACCCGAGTTCCGGCCAGGGCGCCTTTCGCAGGCGCGCCGATCGCGATTTACTTGACGCCGTTCTCTGTAGCATCGGCGGCGCTGGGGTAGGGTCGGTCCCGAGCACATTCGGCGAGACCCATGCAGCGCGAACCCAAGCAAGAACCCAATCTCGAGCTCGGCCTCATCGGCAATTGCCAGATATCCGTGCTCGTCGACAGCGGCGGCCGTTACGTCTGGGGATGCTTCCCGCGCCCGGATCTCGACCCCGTGTTCTGCTCGCTGCTCGGCGGCGCCCGCGACGGGGCGAAGCGTGGGTTTTTCGAGGTAGAGCTTCTCGACTGCGTGCGCTCGGAGCAGCGCTATCTCGAGAACACCGCGATCCTCGAGACCGTGCTGTCCGACGCGGCTGGCGGCAGCGTTCGCATCACGGACTTCGCACCTCGGTTCCGGCAATACGGGCGCAGCTTTCATCCCGTCATGGCGATCCGGCAAGTCACCCCCGTCTCCGGCAGCCCCGCGATCCGGATTCGGCTGCGCCCCGCCGCCGATTACGGCAGCAAGCGCCCGGAGGTCACGCACGGCAGTAATCACATCCGCTTCGCGTGCGGCGGGTTCACGCTGCGCCTGACGACGAATGCCTCGCTGACTTCGATCCTCGAAGAACGCGTCGTCTCGCTCGAGGAGCCTCTGAGTCTCGTGCTCGGTCCCGACGAGCCCCTGCCGCACAGCCCGAGCAAGCTGAGCCGGGAGATGTTCGGGGAGACGAAGGCGTACTGGGAAGCGTGGGTACGGGCCCTGTCCATCCCGTTCGAATGGCAGGAAGCGGTCATTCGCGCCGCCATTACGCTCAAGCTCTGCACCTATGAGGACACGGGCGCCGTCCTGGCCGCGCTGACCACGTCCGTTCCCGAAGCGACGGGCAGCGGCCGCAATTGGGACTATCGCTTCTGCTGGCTGCGGGACAGCTTCTACGTGGTTCACGCCCTGAACCGACTCGGCGCGACGAAGACCATGGAGGCCTATCTCCGCTATCTGTCGAACATCGTCACCGAGCTTCGCGGCGCTGCGGGCCTGCAGCCCGTGTACGGCGTGAACGGGCAGGCCACGCTCAATGAGCGCATCGTCGAGAGCCTGCCGGGCTACCGCGGCATGGGACCCGTGCGCGTCGGCAACGATGCGTACCGGCAGCAGCAGAACGACGTCTACGGGGCCGTGATACTCGCGGCCACGCAGCTCTTCTTCGACCGGCGGCTCGGCCGGCGCGGCGGGCGCCGTGATTTCGAGCGCCTCGAAGCGCTCGGACACAAGGCGCTCGAGGTCTACGATCAGCCTTGCGCGGGCCCCTGGGAGTATCGCGGGCGCAGCGCCGTGCACACCTACGCGAGCGTCATGAGCTGGGCCGGCTGCGATCGCCTCGCGCGCATCGCACGGCACCTCGGGCTCGAGGAGCGGGCGGCGCGCTGGAGCGATGCCGCACGGACCCTGCGCGAGCGTATTCTGGCCGAGACCTGGAGCCGCGAGCGCCACAGCTTCGCCGCAAGCTTCGGCGGCACCGAGCTCGACGGCAGCCTGCTGACGCTCGCGGATCTCGGCTTCGTCGAGCCGCAGGACCCCCGATTCGTCGCGACCCTCGAGGCGGCCGAGCAGGAGCTCAAGCGGGGACCGTACCTGTTCCGATACGCGAAGCCCGACGACTTCGGCATGCCCGAGACGGCTTTCAATGTCTGCACTTTCTGGTATATAGACGCCCTTGCCGCCGTCGGGCGGCGGGACGAAGCGCGCGAGCTCTTCGGCAACATGCTGGAGCGGCGGACGTTGCTCGGACTGCTGTCGGAGGACCTGTGTCCGCGAACGGGAGAGCTGTGGGGCAACTTTCCGCAGACTTACAGCATGGTGGGCATCATCAAGAGCGCGATGCGGCTGAGCCGCAGCTGGGAACAAGCGTTCTGATCGGCCTCGGGATCGAGGGGCAGCCGTGAACGCAGGGCAGGACACCTCCGGGTTTGCGACGATGATTCGTTCGACGCTCGCGTCGCCGTCCCACGCCGAAAGCGTGCTCGCCGATGCGAGGTGCCGGATTCGTTACCGGGAGATCGCGCCTCTGCTCGAGTCGATCCAGGCTCTGTGCGCGGAGCGCGGCCTGCAGCGAGACGACTGCGTGACGCTGGAGGTCACGAACTCGGTGCCGGCTGCGATCGTCGCGCTCGCGCTGCTCGACTATGGCGTCGGCCTGGCCCCCCTTCCGGCGCCTGGCCGCGGGGCGCGGGTGGCCGGCCGCGAATTCCCGCAGGCTCGATTCTCGCGCTGGATCGTCACCGCCGGCGCCGATGCCGGTGCTGCCGCTCGATGGGACCTCGCCGAGCCCTCGACCTTCTTGAAGATCGCGGTCAACCCGGCCTTCGAGGCGCCGCTCGAAGTGTCGGGCGGGACGAATCGCATTTATCTTCGGACGTCCGGCAGCCTGTCCGCGCCGAAGCTCGTCGCGCATCGCCGGGAGGGGTATCTGGCCAACGCGCTGCGTGCCGGCCGGTGGCTCGGACTCGAGCCGTCCGTGCGGCTGGCGCTGCCTTCGCCGATCTTTCATGCCTACGGCCTTTCTGTCGGCCTGCTCGCGAGCGTCGCGAACGGCGTTTCCATCGACTTCCAAGAGCGCCCGAACCTGCTCCGCTTTTTCGAGCGTGAAGCCGAGTTCGATCCCAATGTCGCGTTCATGACGCCCACGTTCTGCGAAATCCTCGCCCGCGGCCGCCGCGCTCGGCGTCCTTACCGATTCATTCTCACGGGCGGGGACAAGATCGGAGCGGATACTTTCGCGCGCTGCGAGGCGCTGCATGGCACGGTGATCAATGCGTATGGCAGTACGGAGCTCGGGTTCATCTTTTGTGGAGAGCCCGGAATGCCGTCGGCGCTGAGGGCGCGTACCGTCGGTCGGCCGCTGCCGGGCGTCGAATTCAGAATCGTCGGTGCGCCCGATGCGCCTGCGAACGCCGACACCGGGGCGCTCGAAGTTCGGAGCTCGACTGCATTCGAGTGCTACGTGGACTTGAACGGGCGGCCGATCGCCGACGCTGACGCCTTCCACGACGACTGGTTCTGCACGCGCGATCTCGTGAGGCCGTGCAGCGAGGGAACGCTCGAAGTGCTGGGCCGCACGGATCTCTCTGTCAACCGGCACGGAGCGCTCATGACGTTCGCCGAGGCCGAGGCCGTGTTCCGGGAGATCGATAGCGTGCAGGAGGCGGCCGTGGCCGCCGGCCCCGAGACCGTGCGCGGCCGGATGCTCGTCGCGTTCTGCGTCCTCGCGCCGGGCGCCCGCCACAGCGCCAAGGATATTCGCAACGAGTATGCCAAGCGGGCCCCGGCCTTCGCCGTGCCCGACGTTGTCCACGTGCTCGAGGAGTTACCGAGGCTTCCGACGGGCAAGATCGACAGAACGCGCATCGCGGCACTGGCCGCTACTTTCGCGGCCACTTGACGTAACGCCATTGTCGATGCGTTTCTATCGGTAGAGAATGCGCCGCACGAGCGCACGAGCGCACGAGCGCACGAGCGCACGAGAACCGGCCGGCCGCGACGCGGGGTCGAGGCCCCGGGCGAGCGCATGCCGGCGCAGGACAACCGATGAGCGCACCGACGACAGTCCAGCAACAGCCGCCTTCGGCGCTGCTGTTCCGTTCCTTGATTCGCTTCGCCGCCGCGGAGCCGAGCCACCGCGAAGCGGTTCTCACCGACAACGTCCATCGTTGCCGGCATGCCGAGGTGCCGGGTCATCTCGACTCGATCGAGGCTTTTCTCCGGCGCGGCGGTGTGCGGCCCGATGACTGTATCGCCGTAGAGCTCGACAACTCAGTGAGGTCCGCGCTTTGCATGCTGGCGGTGCTGGATCAGGGTTACAGCGTCGTGCAGTTGCCGGCGCCCGGGCACGGCGGGCGCGTCGAGGGCGACGACTATGCCTATCCCGCATTCTGTCGATGGGTGCTGACGGTGAAGCCGCAGGCGCCCGCCGGCTCGCTCGACGCGGTGTCCCCTCTCGATTATTTGCGGCTTAGAGCCAACGAACGCTTCCGACCCCGCCAGGTTCTGCCGGCCGGGGACGAACGCTGGTTCTTTTACCGGACCTCGGGGAGCCTCGGCGCGGCCAAGCTCGTGATGTACAGCTACGGGCAACTTTACCTGAACATCGCGAAGACGATCGGCGCACGGCGGTTCGATCCTTCGTATCGAGTTGCGCTGCCGATTCCGATATATCACGGCTACGGTTTCCAGGCCGGCCTGTTGGCGGCCTTCCATGGCGGAGCGTCGGTCGATTACCAGGATCGCAGCAATGCGCTGCGCTTCCTCGAGCGCGAGGCCGAGTTCGAGCCGAATGTCGCGTTGGTGACGCCATCGTTCTGCGACATCCTCGTTCGTCTCCGCAGGGCCCGTCGGCCCTATCGTTACATCTTTACCGGCGGCGATCGCTTGAGCGAGGCGACGTTTCGGCGCTCGGAGCGGCTTCACGGACCCCTGCTGAACGGGTACGGCACGAGCGAGTTGGGCATGCTGACCTGCACCGACGCCGATATGCCCTATGAGCTCAGGGCCGGCACGGTCGGGAAGCCCCTGCCCGGTGTGGAGCTCCGCATCGTTCCTGTCGAGGGCGACGCGGCACCCGGTCAGGGAGAGCTCGAGGTACGCACGCGGTACGGCTACAACGGCTATGTCGACCTCGACGGCCGCCCGGTCGGAGTCCCGCGGCGGTTCGACGATGCGTGGCTGCGCACGGGCGACCTCGCTGCCGAGGGACCGGAGGGAACGATCGTCGTGCTCGGCCGGTGCGACATCAGCGTGAACCGTCAGGGCGTCCTGCTGCCGCTCGGAGAGGTGGAAAACCGGCTCATGAGCCTGCCGGGCGTGGAAGAGGCGGCCGTGGCAGCCGGTCCCGAAACGGCGCGCGGACGCGCCATCGTCGCCTTCTGCGTGCTCACCGCGCGCAGCGAGGCCGACGCCGCGAGCCTGCGCTCGCTCTATGCGGACGGAGCGCCGGCTTTCTCAGTGCCCGACGTTGTTCGCATCGTCGCAGAGCTGCCGAAGCTCGGCAGCGGCAAGGTGGATCGGCAGGCGCTGGCAAAGTTGGCGCAAAACCCCTGAGCCTCGCGCCGACGCGGCCGTGCTCGAGGTTCACGATGGGGCGGCCGCCGCGGCGCCCGACCCGGACGGGGACCGCCGCCGCATGTAGGCCGCGGCGTCTTCGATGATCGCCCGGCCCACCGCGGTATATCGGGCATTCGGCTCGAGGACGCCGTAACCCGACTCGAATGCGGCGGCGCTCGCACGGGCGAGCTCGCGAGCTTCGGCCTTAAGACTCGGGTCCGCCGTCGGCGACGCGGCCACCTCGTCCATCGCAAAGCACATCCGTGCCAGGACAAACGTCGCATGATAGATGCCGTCCATCGGCCGCGGGTCGATGCGCAGCGGCGACGAGTAGCGCTCCTCGGGATCGTTCTCGACCCGCGCATCCGTCGCCGTCAACGCAAAGAGCGCGTTGTGGGCGCACTCGTGAGTGATGACCTCCGCGAGGGCGAGGTCGGTGCGCGTGCGTCCTGCGTTGATGAGCACGCTGCCCCAGCGTTCGAGGCTGCTGCAGCCGTCGAACGACATGCCTCCGGACGGTTTGCCTCGCGCCGCCACGAGCTCGGTCACGACTTCGCCGATCTCGCCGAAGGTGCGCGGCGCATGCGCGCGCAGCAGGCCGAGGGCGCGCGAGAATTGCGCCACGACCTCTCGCGCCGAGGCGGGCTCGAGCCGCTCGATCTGCTCCTCCAGCAGCGATTCCGAAGCGAAGTCCCGCCGTAACTCCGACTCCTCGGCGGACGTGAAGGCTTCCGGGACCAAGGGGCGAACCTGCAGCGCCGGCGGGGCCGGCTCGACGTGCTCGAGCAGGCGCGCAAGCGCCGCCTCGGCTTCGCCGAGCGTGCCGTTTTCGATCGTCTCGACGAGGGCGAAATATCGGCTGAAGAGACCGGGCGGCAGGCGCTTCGCGCATTGCGTAAGGCGGAGCAGGGCGGCTGCGCGCGGCCCGTCGAACTCCACGATGCCTTCGGATTGTCGAAAGATGTGGTCGAGGCTCTCGTGAAGCCGACGGGCTATGGCCCTCCGCGCCCGTCTGCCGCTCGTAACCGACGGATCGAAGCGGCTTCGGACCGACGTCATGTCTGCGTCTCGACGGGCGGGAAGCGGAGCGAGAGGCGGCCGGCGAGGGTGCCGGCCGAGGACGTTACGAACGAATCATCGAGGCTTGATGCCTACCGCCTTGCTTCCGGTCATCTTACGCCCGGTCCGCGTCTTGCCGAGGATCTTCTGCGCCTGGAGCTTGATGAGCTCGCGCGCCGGCCGCGATTGCTTGGTGTTCATCTTGTTTGTTCTCCGTTGTTCTGATCGAATCGCCACGATCGTCGTTTAAGGTAATCCGGAACGGAAGAATTTGGCAAGGCTCGGCAGTGCCGCCATAGTATTATGTTCATTCGATGATTCTTTTCTTCACGGCGGCGCCGCACTCTCATACGCTCGACGGGCTGCGCGGTTCTCCCCATGGGCGGCCCCGCATGCAGGTTCGTTCCTATGACTGGCTGTTCGCTCGCTCGCGCTTGCGCGCCGCCGCATGCGTCTTCACCGATTTCGATCGTCTCCGACACTTCGAGCTCTTGGCCGCGGCCCGCGCCTTCCGGCAGCTCCGCGAGGCCGGCCTGAGAGTGCTCAATGACCCGGCTCGCAGCGCCCAGAGGGCCGAGCTCCTGTTCCTGCTGCACAAAACCGGGGTCAACCGGTTTCGCGGCTATCCGGCAGCGCACGATCCGGCGCCGGCTCGCTTCCCCGTGTTTCTCAAGTGCGTGAGCGACCATCGACAGGACTTCGACGAGCTCATTCCGGACCAAGACGCACTGGAGCGCCGACTCCGGAGCGTTCGCGCTTCCGGTTACCCGCTGCGTGACCTGCTCGTGATCGAATTCGCCAACCGCGAGCACCGCGCGGGCATTTACCGCAGGCATACCGTCTACCGAATCGGCGATCGAATGATCCCCTCGAACCCCGTTACCGAGGCGGGGCCCTTCGCGAAGTACGGCGTCGATCAGGTCGCGACGGATGCGGATCGAGCTCTGTCGGTCGACGAGATTTATGCGAACCCTTACGGCGAGCGTATGCGCCCGGTTTTCGAGCTTGCGTCCATCGAGTACGGCCGGTTGGACTTCGGTTTCGACGGCGACGAACCCGCGGTCTACGAGATCAATACCAACCCCTTCATCGGCACGCACGTGCCGGGCGCCAAGGGCCGGTTCGCAGAGGCGGTCGCTCACTCGATGCGGCTCGTCGTCGAGGCCGTCGATGCGCTCGACGGGGAGGACCGGACGGTACGGCTGACGCACCCTCCGGGCACGCTGTATCGCCGTCCGCGGTTCGGCCCCCGGCGCTTACGCCAGCCGTGACGCATAAGCGCATGGGACGGCTTGGCCGCTGAACGAATCAGTCCGGCTTGATCCCTTGCGGCTTGGTCCCGGTCATCTTGCGTCCCGCGCGCGTCTTGCCGAGCAGCTTGGGCGCTTGGAGCTTGATCAGGTCTCGCGCCGGCCGCGCTTGCTGGGTCTTCATCATGGCTTGTTCTCCGTTATTCTGATCGGATCGTCGGACCGCCGGGCCGCCAATAAGGTAGTCCGGCCAGCGAGACATTAGCAAGCGCTGCGCTGAGGACCCGGGGGGCGTGCGCTTTCAACCGGAGAGCGGCCCCTCTCGCCGGCTTGACAATCCAAAGTTGCGCGGAAGATAGTTTAAAAGCCCTGATCGAGTCGGGGCGCAGACGTAACAATAAAGAATATAGGCAAGGGCGGCGAAGCGCGCCGACAGCTCTGCCCGGATTGAAGCTCTGCCCGGATTGAATCAGTGTATGGCCAAAGAAAAGGACAGGCTGTTTACCGAGCCGAACAGGGACATCGCTGACTTCGATTTCGGCCCGAGAACCGCCGAGGTTTTCGACGACATGCTCGAGCGGAGCGTCCCTCAGTATTGGGAGATCCAGCGCATGATCGGGGAGGTCGCGGTGGCCTTCTCCATGCCCGGGACAAACGTCTACGACCTCGGTTGTTCTACGGGCGTGACGCTGCAGACGCTCTGTCGCAGCATCGAGCAGGATCTGTGCTTCATCGGCGTGGATTATTCCGAGTCCATGCTGGCCCAAGCGCGGGCGAATCTCCTGGAAGTCGGCTGCAGCGACCGGTGCAAGTTGATATTGGCCGACCTCAACGACGGGTTGTCGATCGCGAACGCGTCCGTCGTCGTGATGTGCCTCACGCTGCAGTTCTTACGCCCGCCCCAGCGAGAAGTGCTGATTCGCCAGATCGCCTCCGGCCTTCTCGACGGCGGTTGTCTGATTCTCGTCGAAAAGGTGCTCGGCAACGAATCGCTCTTCAATCGCATGTTCATCAATTTCTATTACGATCTGAAGCGGCGGAACGGCTATTCCGATATCGAAATCGCGAGAAAGCGCGAGGCGCTGGAGAACGTCCTGATCCCTTACAGAGTGGACGAAAATTCGGCCCTCCTGCTCAGGAACGGGTTTCGGCACGTCGACACCTTCTTCAAGTGGTACAACTTCTGCGGCCTGCTGGCCGTGAAGTAAGGCACCAGCCGATAGCCGCCTCGCACTCTGCAAAAGGCATATGGGCACTGCAGTCGAAGGCAACAACCGCGACGAATACCGCCGTGCCTCGACCATCGGAACGATCAGGCTACGGCGCGGCAACTGGATCGACGGGGGCGAACGGCTCATCGTCAATGAAATTGCCGACGAGTTCCGCGGGCGGGCGATTCTCGATGTCGGCGTCGGAACAGGGCGGACCGCGTGGCTCATGCGCCTGATCTCCGATGACTACGTCGCCCTCGACTGGTCGCCGGAAATGGTCGAGACGTGCCGCCAAGACTACCCCGGCCTCGACGCCCGCGTGGCCGATGCTCGCGACCTCTCGTCGTTCCCCGACGAACGCTTCGACCTGGTCTTTTTCAGCTGCAATGGCCTCGACGTGCTCGGGCACGACGGGCGCACGAGCGCGGTGGCCGAGGCTTATCGGGTACTGAAGCCCGGCGGCCTCTTTCTATATTCCACGAGCAATAAACTCGGCGGGCTCTACCAGAGACGCCCGTGGCGAAGCCCGCAGCGCGGCTTCCTGCATTTTGTCAAACGGCTGGCCCGGTTGCCCGTGTCTTTGCCGCGGCGCTGGCGTGCTTACCTCAACTGGTGGCGCAAGCGGCGGTATGCCGAGGACCACGGCGGCTGGGCCACCTGCACCGCGGGCCCGTACGAATTCGGGCTCGTCTATCACTTCACGCTTCCCTCGACCGAGGCGGCGGCGCTGGCCGCAGCGGGCTTCCGAAGCGCCGAGTTTCGCGACAACGACGGTGCACCGCTCGAGGGAGACGCCTCTACCTGCAACTATTTCTACGTCCTCGCGCGTAAGTAGCTGCTTTTCCAGGTCCTCGCGCGAAAGGCAAGCAACTCGTCCGGAGCTTGCGGGGAAGGAGCCGCGAGGTGAAAAGGAGCGCCGCCCGAGAAAAGGAGCGGCGCCGGCTGCTCCGCTCGGAGCGGCACCGGCGCCGCCGCGTCGAGACGGCGCAATCGCGTTATCTCTTCACGTGCACGCGGACGCGTGTGAGCCGCGGCCGATTCGCGGCCGACGACGCGAGCCGGAGGGATTCGTCTCGGGGCTATCGGCCTGCGGGCCGACGGTACATCTCGTCGTACGGGAAGTCGGAGCGGAGCTTCGCGAGCTCGACGCGAAAGTGATCGTCGATGCGCCGCTGATCCGCCGCCGACAAGAGCTCCCCGGCGCTGCCCCGCTCGCCGCGGCGCACCATGGCGCCGCGGGCTGCGGCCCACGGCGGGCTCAGGCCGCGCGTATCGAATTGCCGACCGTGTGCCTTCATATGGGCATAGGAGGATCGGCGCACGGTGCTCTCGAGCTCGTCCGGCGCGAGCTCGACGCGCATGAATTCGGCGATGCGCGCGACCGTCCCGTGCAGATCCGCCTTCATTTGCTCGTAGGTCAGGAACAGCACGTTTGCCTCGTGACGGCGGCGCCAGCCGCTGTCGGCGTGCTCCGCCCACGAGCCGAGGTAGGCGTTGTCCGAAAGGAACAAGTCGAGCCACTTCTCCACGGACGGCATCAAAGGGCCGAGCACCGTGGACTTGACGAATCGGTAACCCGAGACGAAGACGTCTTTCGGATCGCGCACGACCCAGACGTAGCGCGCGGACGGCGAATAGACGAGCTTGCCGAAGGGCAGGTGGGTCTTGACGGCGCGCAGCCCCGTCGGGGCGTTGCGCCATGTGCTTGCGTCGGAAGCGGGCACGGCGTAGCGAACCCGCTCCGGCAACTCGACCCACGGGACCACGTCGTGAATGTGGTCGAACTCCGCGCGGCCGCGGTGGGCGATCTGCGTCACGATCTGCATGATCCAGTTCGTCCGCGATTTGAAGTAGGAGCAGACCATGACGTCGTGGGCGCCCGGCTCGTAGCCCTCGAAATCCCGCGTCATGCGCGCCCCGGCCTTCGAGATCGCGCGCGGCCAGCGGCCGAAGAGCTCGAGCGTTCTGACGAACGGAACGAGAAGCAGGTAGACCGGAACGAGCGACGCCATGCGGGCCGCCGGAGACCAATAGCGGCGCCGCAGCGCCGGCTTCGCGGCGACTTCGAGGCCGGTTCCGGGCGTTTCGGCTTCGGCGCTCATCGATCAGCCGTTACGGCGCACTAAATCTGAGGCGGCAGACTGGCCGGCGCCGTTCTGAACCAGGGTGCGGGGACGGATTCGTCAACCGGTCCGGCGTGAGCCACGACGGCGGCCAGCGAGGCCGCGACGAGCACTTTGTAGTTCACGTTCCACCTCCCATTCGCAGTCTAGTCCATATCGATCGCGAATCTACGATATTCCGGGCGGCGGTGCGCCCGAATGCGACGGACGGCCGGGATGGAGGCACGAGCCGCCGCGGCGGCGGCGCAAGAGCGGGCGCCGCGCCGCGCATTGCGCTCGCGTGAATCTTTCGTTGCGGTCGCGTTAATTCGCCGTCCCTGCGCCGAGATCGACCGGGGCCCGCAAAGAAAGCTTAAAGAACCGCGCGTAGGCTCGCGTCGTCTATCAAGTAAGGACCGAGCCGAACATGCGAGAACAGACGCTGCGCACGGTGTGGCTCTCCGACGTCCACCTCGGCACCCGCGACTGCCGCGCGGAGTTGCTGCTCGACCTTCTGAACCGCACGCGCTGCAAGACGCTGTATCTCGTCGGCGACATCGTGGACCTCGAGAGCCTCAAGAGCGCGGCATACTGGCCGCCGTCGCACGGCGAGGTGCTCCGGGCGATCCTGGCCAAGAGCCAGGCCGGGACGCGCGTAGTCTACATCCCGGGCAACCACGACGACGGCTTCCGGGTGCTCTGCGGCAAGCGGCTCGGCAACATCGAAATCGTGGAGGAGTCCGTGCACACGACCGCGGCCGGCCTACGGCTGCTCGTCATGCACGGAGACCGATTCGACAGCCTCATGGGCTGCGGCGCGCTCGCGCAGGCGCTCGGCTCCGGCGCCTATCGCGTGCTCCTGACGCTGAACCGCATCGTGCACTGGACCCACTCGCTGCTCGGCCGCCCGTACTGGTCGCTGGCGCAGCACGTCAAACTCCGCGTCGGCAACGCCGTGCGCTACATCGAGCGCTTCGAGACGGCATGCCTGGCCGCGGCCGCGGAAGCCGGCGTAGACGGGGTCGTTTGCGGCCACATCCACAAGGCCGACCTCTTCGAGCGGGACGGCCTGCTCTACTGCAACGACGGCGATTGGGTCGAAAGCTGCACGGCGCTGGTCGAGAGCCCCTCCGGTCGGCTGTCCGTCCTGACCTGGCCGCGCGTTCAGCCGGCTGAAGTGGGCCGCCTGCCGGCCCGCGATGCAGCGTAGCCGGCGCCGCGCGTCCAGCCGCGATGCTGCGACCGGCCTCGCCCGCGAGCGGACCGGCCCGCGAGGGCCCCGTCAGTGCAGCACGGTGCCGATACGCTTGATCGAAGCGAGGCTCATCCAGATAAACTCGGCCTTCCCGACGAGCGCGTCCTCCGGCACACAGCCGTGGTAGCGGCTGTCCTCGCTGTTGTCGCGGTTGTCGCCCATGACGAAATAGCAGCCGGGCGGCACGACCTCGGGATTGTGAGCGTTCGGCACGTCGGGCGCGCCGAGCGGGGAGCTGTTGATCTCGGGCATCTCGAGGATCCGGTGGTCGACGTGGCCGAGGTGCTCGTCGAGCAAGGCCGCGTTGTTGCGCACCAGGTAGGCGTTCTCGAGGTCGCCGCGGTCGGTGCGATAGGGGCCTGCCGGCTTATCGCCCAAGAGCTGCCCGTTGATCCAGACCTTCTCGCCTTTCACGACGATGCGGTCGCCGGGCAGGCCGACGACGCGCTTGATCCAATCCTCTCCCGGCGCCCACGGCGGCCTGAAGACGACGATGTCGCCGCGCTGCGGGCTGCCGAGGTCGAGGACCTTCATGTGCAGCTGCGGCAGCCTGATGCCGTAGCTGAATTTGCTGACGAGGATGAAGTCCCCGACATCGAGCGTCGGCATCATGGATCCTGAGGGAATGCGGAAAGGCTCGGCCACGGCCGAGCGGAACACGACGACGAGGAGCAGCACGGGCAGCAGCGAGCGCGCCCAGGCCACGGCCCAGGGCTCGCGGTGCTCGGCCCCGGCGGCCTCGGCTGCGCGCTGCCTCCGGCGGCGCAGGAAGAGCCGATCGAGTGCCCAGACGGCCGCGACGAGCGCGGTCAGGTCGAGAAGTAAGCCCGTATAGTCCACTTTCGATGTCTCTCCGTGAGCGATCCGGCGCCCATGTTAGCGGGGAAGGGCCGCGGCGGCCACGCCGAGGCCCGCGGGGCGGGCACCGATCAACGCACGAGCGCTGCGACCGACGTGACGAGCTCGGGATCGCTGCACCGCGCGCCGCCGGCGGCGGCCGGGTATCGTCGCGCCAGCGCGGGGCCACGCTGAGTTGGATGCCTTTCGTGACGCCGAGTTCGATGCGGGGCTCGGTGAAGAGTCGTCCTGCGTCTCGTCCTCCTATATGGCACCGGCGCCGCGTTCCGCCGTGACGGCATTTGTTTCGACCAAGCTGCGCCGAATGCCGTTGCCGACGAGCCCCCGCCGCGGGGCCCTCACCACCATCCGCGGCGCTTGAAATACCATGTCATTCCCACTGCGACCGCGGCCATGACGGCCAGCAGCGCCGGATAGGCCCAGGGTATCTCGAGCTCCGGCATGAACTTGAAGTTCATGCCGTAGACGCCGGCCAGGAACGTGAGCGGGATGAAGATGCTGGCCATGATCGTCAGCACTTTCATGACCTCGTTCTGGCGCTGTCCGACGGACGAGAGATAGAGGTCCGTGAGCCCGGCCGTGAGATCCCGGAGCGTCTCGACGGTATCGAGCGCCTGCACGCCGTGGTCGTAGACGTCGCGAAGGAACACCTTCGTCTCGTCGTGGATGAGCGGGTGCTCGGTGCGGTAGAGCTGTGCCGCCACCTCTCGCACGGGCCAGACCGCGCGCCGCATGTAGAGCATCTCGCGCTTGAGCTCGTGGATCCGGTGCAGCGTTGCCTCCGTCGGCGCCTTCATGACCGTCTCGTCGAGCACGTCCACGTGGTCGCCGATCTTCTCGAGCAAGGTGAAGTAACTGTCGACGACCGCGTCGATGAGCGCATAGGCCAGGTAGTCGGCGCCGCGCGTGCGGATGCGGCCCTTGGCCGAGCGCAGGCGCTCCCGCACGGGGTCGAACACGTCGCCGATCCGCTCCTGGAAAGTCAGCACGAAGTTGGGGCCGAGCACGAGGCTCAGCTGCTCGTGCAGGACGTGCTTGCGCTCGTCGTCGAGGGCCAGCATGTGAAGGACGACGTACAGGTAGTCGTCGTACTCCTCCATCTTCGGCCTCTGGTTCACGGCGGCGATGTCCTCGAGCACGAGCGGGTGGAGCCCGAAATGCCGCCCGAGGCTTTCGATGAGCGCGACGTCGTGCAGACCGTCCACGTTGATCCATGTCACCGTCTGCCGATCCCGCAGCGGGAAACATTCCTCGATGCGGTCCATCCGGCGCTCGCGAAGCTCCGCGGGGTCGTAATCGATGAACGAAATCCGGACTTGCTCGATCTTTTGCTCGCCCGTGTGGACGATCGTCCCGGGTGAGCTGCCGGGCTTCTTCTTGCCGCGCTGGCCGAGGCTGCGCAGGCCGCCGAGTCCGCGGGCGATCTTCAGGCCCTGCGGCAGATGACGGCGTCGGGGCTCGGGCTCCCCTGAGCGTTCCTCCACGTGCATTCGACTCCGCTCGATTTCGCAGTGACCGGAGTTTACAGGACGCGCCGCACCGATGCCGAAAGGGCCGGCCGACGCCGAAAGGGCCCGGCGATGGCGCGGGCGAAGACGCGCTCAGCCGGCGGCGACCTTCGGCAGCTTCTTCATCGAGGCCGCGACGGCCGCCTCGGGATACACGAAGTCCTCGAGCTCGCCCGCGAAGTACTTGTCGTACGCGGCCATGTCGAAGTGTCCGTGTCCCGAAAGATTGAATAGGATGGTGCGCGGCTCGCCGCGGCGTTTGGCCTCGAGGGCCTCGTCGATGGCCGCGCCCACGGCGTGCGCGGACTCCGGCGCCGGAATGACGCCTTCGCTGCGCGCGAACTGCACGCCGGCCTCGAAGGTCGCGAGCTGCGGCACGGCGACCGCTTCGACGAGCTTCTCGGCGTGCAGCTGCGAGACGAGGGGCGAATCGCCGTGGTAGCGCAGGCCGCCCGCATGAATGCCCGGCGGAACGAAGTCGTGCCCGAGCGTGTACATCTTCATGAGCGGCGTGTAGCCCGCCGTGTCGCCGAAGTCGTAGGCATAGACGCCTTTCGTCAGCGTCGGGCACGACGTGGGCTCGACGGCCAGCAGGCGGACGGGCTTGCCCGCGGCCTTGTCGGCGAAGAATGGAAACGCGATGCCGCCGAAGTTCGAGCCGCCGCCGCAGGAGGCGACGACGACGTCGGGATAATCGCCCGCCTTCTCGAGCTGCTTCTTGGCCTCGAGGCCGATCACCGTCTGGTGCAGCAGCACGTGGTTCAGCACGGAGCCCAGCGAGTAATTCGTATCCTGGCGGCCCGCTGCCTCTTCGACGGCCTCGGAGATCGCGATGCCGAGCGAGCCGGGGCTCGCGGGGTCCGCCGCGAGCACCTTGCGGCCGGCTTCGGTCAGGTCCGTCGGGCTTGCGAGGACCTCTGCGCCCCAGGTCTGCATCATCGAACGGCGGAAGGGCTTCTGCTCGTAGCTGACCTTGACCATGTAGACCCGCACGTCGATCCCGAACATGCGGCCGGCGAGCGCGAGCGCGGAGCCCCATTGACCGGCCCCGGTCTCGGTGCTGAGGCGCTTGATGCCGGCCTCGCGGTTGTACCAGGCCTGCGCCACGGCCGTGTTCGGCTTGTGCGAGCCGGCCGGGCTCACGCCTTCGTATTTGTAGTAGATCTTGGCGGGCGTGCCGAGCGCGGCTTCGAGCCGGAGCGCGCGATAGAGCGGGCTCGGGCGCCAGAGCCGGTAGACCTCGCGGATCGGCTCCGGGATCTCTATCCAGCGCTCGGCCGAGACCTCCTGCAGGATCAGCGATTCGGGGAAGATCGCGCCGAGCGCGGCCGGCGCGATGGGCTTGCCGTCGGGTCCGAGCGGCGGAGTGGGCGGATTCGGCATATCCGCGACGACGTTGTACCAGTGCGTCGGGATCTCGGATTCGTCGAGGAGAATCTTCGTTCGGCTCACGGCGGCTCCCGTCGTTGGGTTCGGCGGCGCCTTTCAGTATAACCCAGCGGCTTTGCCGACCGGCTTCGCCCGCGGGCTCGGTCGTGCTCGCTCGTCGACACGAGAACGTTATCCGGGCGTCACGTTAGTTTTACCTTTCGGCCCTATGTTCTCCGCCGTGCGCGCTCCGCGCACGGATCTCTGCATAAGCAAAGGAGAGCATTCATGCAAATTACCCTGGGCGTCTTCGCGCGCCGCAGCCCGTTGGCGCTCGGCATCGCGGCTTGCGTGGCCGGTTCCTCGATCGCTTCCTCGCGCGCCTCGGCAGCGCCGCACGCGACGACGACGCCGATCGAGCACGTCGTCGTGATCTTTCAGGAAAACGTCTCGTTCGATCACTATTTCGCAACCTATCCGCTCGCGGCGAACCCCGCGGGCGAGCCGCGTTTCCACGCTCGTCCGGGGACCCCGTCGGTCAACGGTCTCGACGAGCAGCTGCTCGTGCACAACCCGAACTCGGCCAACCCCGAACGCCTAGCCCGCTCCGAGGCGCTGACCTGTGATCAGGACCATAACTACACGGCCGAGCAGCAGGCGTTCGACGGCGGCCTCATGGACAAATTCGTCGAGTACACCAACCGCGAGGGCTGCGCGGCACCGCAGATCAGTAAGCCCAGTCTCGTCATGGACTACTACGACGGCAACACGGTCACGGCGCTCTGGAACTATGCCCAGCACTTCGCCATGAGCGACAACTCCTACAACACGACCTTCGGTCCCTCGACGCCGGGCGCGCTGAACCTCGTCTCCGGCCAGACGCACGGGGCGATCTCGACCGATCCGGCGAACGACACCTACGGCGTCGTGAGTCCGGATGCGAACGGCATCGGCACCGTCGTCAACGATCCCGACCCGACGTTCGACGACTGCTCGAACCCGAGCTTCGCGCATGTCTCGATGGTGGCCGGCAACAATAACGTCGGCGACCTGTTGAACGCGAAGGGGGTCACCTGGGGCTGGTTCGAGGGCGGCTTTCGGCCGACCGTGCCGGCGACCGCGACGAGCCCTGCCGTCTGCGGCGCGGCGAGCCGGAACATCGGCGGCGCCACCGTAATCGATTACATCCCGCACCACGAGCCGTTCCAGTACTACGAGTCGACGTCCAACCCCCATCACCTGCCGCCGACCTCGGTCGCGCTGATCGGCCGCCAGGGCGACGAGGCCAATCACCAGTACGACCTCATCGACTTCTGGGCCGCCGTCGACGCCGGCAACATGCCCGCCGTGAGCTTCCTCAAGGCGCCGGCCGTCGAGGACGGTCACGCCGGCTATTCCGATCCGCTCGACGAGCAGCGCTTTCTCGTGGAGACGATCAACCACCTCGAGCGCTCGCCCGAATGGCGTAACACCGCCGTCATCATCGCGTACGACGACTCCGACGGCTGGTACGACCATGTCCTGGGTCCGATCGTGAGCCCCTCCGGCGACGCGTCCCGCGATGCGCTCGTCAACGGCACCTGCGGCACGCCCGGCGCCGGCGCATACGCGGATCGTTGCGGTTACGGGCCG
Organism: uncultured Gammaproteobacteria bacterium; assembly: GCA_963702105.1. Taxonomy (GTDB): domain Bacteria; phylum Pseudomonadota; class Gammaproteobacteria; order Steroidobacterales; family Rariloculaceae; genus ZC4RG20. The sequence goes on along the minus strand of OY969712.1, from coordinate 3,323,140 downwards.
CGGCTGCCGCTGCTCGTGATCTCGCCGTGGGCCAAGGAGAACTTCGTGGACCACGGCATTACCGACCAATCTTCGATCTTGCGCTTCATCGAAGACAACTGGGACCTCGGTCGCGTCGGCGACGATTCGTTCGACGCGAAAGCCGGTAGCCTCGACGCGATGTTCGACTTCGGCGCCGGCCGCGATGAACGCGGCGGGCACGGCGACCGCCGCGAAGCTCGCCGGCTGTTCCTCGATCCGGACACGGGCGAGGTGCGCGGGCGCCGCGACGAGGCCGACTTCTTCAGCAACCGCTTCGGGGGCTAAGTGCGCCGAGCCGAGCCGAGCCGAGCCGCCGCTTCGCGCCGGGCGGCGGCTCGATCGGCCCACGCGGGCCGGCCGTCGGCCGGCCCGTTCCTCGGCGCGGCCATGCCGCCCCCGCCCGGTGCCGTACCGCTGCGCCTTTCCCCGCGGCGGGGCCACACACGTTGCGCATTCGCGACCGCGACCGCAAAAGCCTCGGCGCACCGGGTTTTCGCACGCGCTTGACTGTCGCGCCGCGGGCATCATACTTGGCGGCAAAGCGCCGCCGACAGAGGGCGCGAAGGCTCGGGGGTATCGTGAACAAGTTCGTATGCGCGGCGCTCGCGGCGCCTGCCTTGCTGCTGCTCGGCCTTGCGGCCGGGCCGGCCGCCGCCCAGGTGGATCTCACGGGGGCCTGGCAGCCCGTCTTCGACGAAGACCAGCCCGAGCGTCTGCCCGGCCCCGAGCTCGTGGATTATCTCGGCCTGCCCATCAACGCCGCCGCGCGCGAGTGGGCGCTGAGCTGGGATCCGGATCGACTCACGCTGCCGGAGCATCAGTGCCAGGTGCACACGGTGGCCTACATCTACCGCGGGCCGCTGCTTCTGCGGATCTGGGAGCAGCGCGACCCGGAGACGCAGCAGGTCGTTGCCTTGCGCAACTACATCAGCACCTACGAGCAGAACCGCACCATCTGGATGAAGGACCGCGCGCCGCCGCCGCCGCCGCCCTATGCCGCGCACACGTGGATGGGCTTCTCGACGGGCGAGTGGGACGGCAACATCCTGACCGTGCATACGGTCGGCATCAAGCAGGGCTGGCACCGCCGCAACGGGCTGCCCTCGAGCGATCTGATTACGCTGACCGAGCACTTCATCCGCCACGGCGACCATTTGACGCATGTCAGCATCGTGACGGACCCGGTCTATCTGACCGAGCCGCTCATCAAGAGTCAGGACTACGTCAAGATGAAGGACTCGGCCGGCAACTGGCTCTGGCCCTGCGAGTACGTGGACGAGGTGCCGGGCCGCCAGCAGGGGGTCGTGCCGAGCTTTCCGCCCGGCGGCAACCCGTTCGAGGCCGAGTTTGCCGCGCGCCATCATATTCCGCTCGACGCGGCGCTCGGGGGCGCGAAGACGGCGTATCCCGAGTACCGCGAAGCCATGAAGAACATGCCGATTCCGGCCATGCCGGCCGCGGCCGAAGGGCGCGGACCCTCGCAGGGCGCGGCGCCGACCGGCGGCGGGGCATCCAGCGACGCGGGCGCGCCGACCGACGGTGGCGCGCCGACCGACGGCGGAGCCCCGTCCGATCGCGGGGTGCAGCGATGATGGGGGCGGGAAGAGTCATGAAGGGGCGAGGGCGCCGGCCGGTGCTTGCGATTGCGCTCGGCGGCTTGCTGGCCGGCACTTCTCTTGGCGCGGCCGCGGCAACGCCCGCGGAGCTCGAGGTCGCCAAGGGCGTCGTGCACGACGGTGAGGTGCACGTGCTCAAGGTGCAGGGCAACGTCTACATGCTCGTCGGGGCGGGCGCGAACATCGCGGCGCAGGTCGGCGAGCAGGGCATCGTCCTCGTCAATGCCGGCGACGGGCAGGTCACGGACAAGGTCGTCGCCGCGCTGCGCACGATCAGCCCGGGTCACCTGCACTACATCATCGACACGAGCTTCGACCCGGACATGACGGGCGGCAACGTCGAGCTCAATCGGCTCGGCGTGCCCGTCGTCGGCGGCAATCTAGGCTCGAGCAATCACGGCGCGGCAATCGTCGCGGCCGAGAATACGCTGAACCACCTGAGCGGGCAGATGCGCGAGCCCGCCGTCCCCGAGGGCGCGTGGCCTACCGTGACCTTCTTCGAGGGGGAGAAGGAAATCTACTTCAACGGCGAGGCGATCCGCGTGATGCTTGCGCCGGCCGCGCACACGGACGGCGACACGATGGTGTTTTTCCGCGGCTCCGACGTGCTTTACACGGGCGACGTCTTCAACACCGTGACGTACCCCGTGATCCGCCTCGAGGACGGCGGCACCGTCAACGGGGTGCTCGACGCGTTGAATCACGCGCTCGACATCGCGATCCCGAAGCACGAGCAGGAAGGCGGCACCTACATCATTCCGGGGCACGGCCGCCTCTGCGACGAGCACGACCTGCTCGAGTATCGCGACATGGTCACGATCGTCCGGGATCGCGTCCAGGACGCGATCGCGAAAGGCATGACGCTGGCCGACGTTGAGGCCGCGGGCTTCACGAAGGAATACGATCCGCGCTGGGGCTCGACGACGGGACCGTGGACGACGCAGATGTTTATCGAGGCCGTATACAAGAGTCTGGGCGGAAAGTGAGTTCTCTCGCCGCCGCGCGGCGAGATCAGTAAGGGGCATCGTATGAGACTGAGATCCATGACGTTGGCGTTCGTAGCGTGCTGCCTGCCGCTGGCGGCGGCCGACGCGCACCATTCCTTCGCTGGGACGTACCTCGAGGACGCGCCGCCCGTGACCGTCGACGGCAAGCTCGTGCAGTTCCTGCTGCGCAACCCGCATTCCTTCGTTCAGGTGGAGGCCAAGGACCCGCAGTCGGGGCAGATGGTTCGCTGGTCGATCGAGTGGGGTGCGGCGGGCCAGCTTTCGCAGAGCGGCGTCACGCGCGACTCGCTCAAGGTCGGCGATCATGTGATCGTGACCGGCATGCCGAGCCGGCATCCTGGCGACCACCGGATGCGCCTGCGCACGATCGAGCGGCCGGCCGAGAACGGCGTGCCGGCCTTCAAGTACGCCGGGCGCTTCAACTAGTGCTCGCCGGGGCCCTCACCGGCCGGCACGGCGCCGGCCGCAAGCCGCGCTTGCCCGGCGCGCTCGCGCTCGCCGCGGCCGCGGTCGTGCTCGGCGGCGGTTTCGCGCCCGGCGCCCACGCGCAGCGGGGCGGACGCTTCGGCGCGCCGCCGCCTCCGCCGCCGACGGGCGAGCCGGGCGCGCCCATCGACCTCACGGGCTATTGGGTCTCGGTCGTGACCGAAGACTGGCTCTACCGCATGGTCACGCCTCCGAAAGGCGATTTCGCCGACATACCGCTGAACGCGGAGGGCACGCGCGTCGGCAACGCCTGGGACCCGGACAAGGACATCGCTTCGGGCGATCAATGCAAGTCCTACGGCGCCGCGGCGCTCATGCGCGTGCCGGGGCGGCTGCACATCACCTGGCGCGACCCGAAGACTCTCGAAATCGACACGGATGCGGGCACGCAGACGCGCCTGTTCCACTTCGCCGACGGCGTAGACAGCGATGAGCAGGCGCACCTCGCTTCGGTCGAGGCGCCGGCCGGGACCGAGGCCACGCGGCAGGGTTATTCCGTCGCGTACTGGGAGCGCGCGGGGGGCGGGCGCGGGCCGGGCGGCGGCTTTCCGGGTGTCTCGGGCAGCGAGGCGCCCAAGGGCGGCTCGATGAACACCGTCACGACCCACATGCTGCCCGGGTATCTGCGCAAGAACGGCGCGCCCTTCAGCGCCGACGCGGTGTTGACCGAGTACTACGATCGCACTTACGAGTCGAACGGCGATTCGTGGCTCATCGTCACGACGATCGTGGACGACCCAAAATACCTCGCGCAGCCGTTCATCACGAGCACGCATTTCAAGAAAGAGGCCGACGGCGCGAAATGGAACCCGTCGGCCTGCGAGGCTAAATAGGGGGACTGTTCGGGGCGCCACGGCGGCAAAGCGCGGGCGCCGCTATCTGGGGCGCGAGAGCGCCGGTGCCGCTATCCTGCGCGCGCCGAGAGCTCCATCGCGTCGCCGATCGGCACTTCGACCGAGACGTAGCCGTTGGCCGGGTTCCGGACATATTCGAGGTAAGGCGCGAGCACCTTGGGGAACAGCGCGAGGTCGTCGGCGGCGACGAGCGCGCCGGGCTTCAACGCGGGCTCGAGCAGCTCGAGCACGGGCAGATAGGCATCCTTCCAGCCGTCGAGAAAGGCCAGCGTCACGTCCGAGTCCAGCCCGCGGAGCGTTTCGAGCGCATCGCCGACGCGCAGCTCGACAAGATCGAGCAGCCCCGCCTCGCGGATGTACTCGCGGGCGCGCTCGGCCTTGTCCGCATTGAGCTCCGTGGTGATGACGCGGCCGTGGCCCCGGTCCCGCAGGGCTGCGGCCATGTAGATCGTCGAGATCCCGTACGAAGTGCCGAATTCGACCGTCGTGCCCGGCGCGGCCGAGCGCGTCAACGCATAGAGCAGGCGGCCCGCGTCGCGGTCCACGGGAATGAACGCGTGATCGAGCAGGGCGGCGCGCTCGGCGCCCACCTTGCCTTGCGCCTGGGCCCTGAGCGGCGGATCTACGCGGTCGGCTTCGGCGTGCATCGCCTCGAGGACGCGATGCACCCGGGGATCGTAGAGAGAGGAGCTCATGGGACGATTCTACACTCGGCGGCAGCCGTCAGCGATTGGAATCGCGGACCCGCGGCCCGGCCGTCTCGCGCACCTGCGCCACGAGCTCACGGATGCGTTCGAGCGTGCGTTCGAGCTGCAACAGGTCGGTGAATCCGATCTGCAGGTTGTACTCGCCGTCTCTGCCAGGACGGATAGTGATCCGCTGGCCGAGCTCCTTCTCGATCTGGCCCTGAAGCCAACGCGTCTGCAGGTCGAGCAGAGGACGTGCGGCCGCGGCCTCGGGCGGGCGCGTGAGCAGGTTCCGTACCGCGCTCTCCACCTGCCTCACGGAGAGCCCCTTCCTGCGCGCCTTCTGCGCGAGCGCCACCTGCCGCTCGGCATCGAGCGGCAGCAGGGCGCGCGCATGGCCCATGTCGAGCGTGCCTTCGACGAGCAGGTCTTTGACGTCCTCGTGTAAATCGAGCAGCCGCATGTAATTGCTGACGGAGGCGCGCGAGCGGCCGACAGCCTTGGCGACCTGCTCGTGCGTGAGGCGGAACTCGGTCGCAAGCCGCGCGAGCGACTCCGCCTGATCGATGGGGTTCAGGTCCTCGCGCTGTAGGTTCTCGATGAGCGCGACCGCGAGCGCTGACTGATCGTCGAGCTCTCGGACGATGACCGGTACGATTGCTAGGCCCGCAAGCTTGGCCGCACGCCAACGTCGTTCGCCGGCGACGATCTCGAAGGCCCGCGCGTCGGGCAGGGCCGGCGCGATGCGCCGTACAACGATGGGCTGCACGATACCCTGCTCGCGGATCGAGTCCGCGAGCTCCGCGAGACCCGCTTCGGAGAGGCGTTGGCGAGGCTGGTAGCGCCCGGGCGCGAGCGCATCGATCGGCAGCTCGGCGACGGCGGCCGCGCGGGCCGTGTAACCGGCGTCGGCGGGGCCCGCGGCCGCGAACTCTGCGCCCTCTGGAACCTCGCCGCTCGGCGCGAGGTCGGCGGCTTGCGCCCCGGCCGCCTCGTCGGGAGCGGCCTGCAGCAGACCCGCAATGCTCGGGAGCAGCGCGCCCGCCACCGCGGTCGGGGGCTCGACTACGGCCGGCGCGAGCCCCGCCTCCGGCTCGTCGACGAGGGCCCGTCCGAATTTTCGATCTGGATCCGTCATCGCATCCCGCCGAAAGGATGTGACGATACGGGCTAAACAGGCTTGCGGGAAGACCCCCGCGCGTTCAGCGGCCGCCGAGCAAGGCCTCGAGCGCGGCGGCGTCGGCGGGCTTGATGAGGTGCCGGTCGAAGCCCGCCTCCCGTGCGCGTGCTCGGTCCGTCTCCTGGCCCCACCCCGAGAGCGCGACGATCTGTGCATCGTGGTCCGGGAAGGTGCTACGGATGCGCCGCGCCGTCTCGTAGCCGTCCATCTCCGGCATGCCGATGTCGAGCAGCACGATATCCGGCGGCGCGGCCCGGAAGGCTTCGAGCGCTTCGAATCCGCTGTGGACGGCGCGGACCTCGGCCCCGAGCTGCGTCAAGAGCAGCGCGACGCTGTGCGCGGCGTCCTCGTTGTCGTCCACGACGAGCACGCGGCGTTTCGGCGTTTCGCCAGGCGAATCGGCCGGTTCCGCCGCGCGGGCGGGCGCGGGATGGCCGACCGGTATCTGCACGACGAATTCACTGCCGCGCCCCGGGCCTTCGCTGCGGGCCTCGATCGTGCCGCCGTGCATCTCGGTCAGCCGGCGCGCGAGAGCGAGGCCGATCCCGAGGCCGCCCGGGCGGCGCCCTTGCCTGCCGTGGACGCGCCCGAACATGACGAACAGCTGCAGCCGCGCTTCCGGGGTGAAGCCGATTCCGTTGTCGCGCACCGCGATCCGGACCGAACCGTCGCGGCGCTCGGCCGCAAGCGCGATCCTGCCGCCCGAATCCGTGTACTTGGCTGCATTGTTCAAGAGGTTTGCGAGGATCTGCGCAAGCCGCACGGGATCGGCCTCGAGCAACACGGGCGCGGCCGGCAAGTCCACGTGCAGCTCGTGGCCGCCGGCCTCGATGAGCGGCCTGCTCGCCTCGACGGCATTGCCGACGACGCTCGCCAGATCGACGCGCTCCTTGCGCAGCTCGAACGTGCCCTGAGTGATGCGGGCGACCTCGAGCAGATCGTCGACGAGACGCACGAGATGACCGACCTGCCGGTCCATCATATCGAGGACCGAACGGTCGGAGCTGCTCGGCGCATGAGTCATGCGCAGGATGTCGATGCCGCTGCGAAGCGGCGCGAGGGGGTTGCGCAGCTCGTGCGAGAGCGTCGCGAGGAACTCATCCTTCAGGCGGTCCGAATGGCGCAGCGCTTCCTCCATCTGTTTTCGCCGCGTCACGTCGTGCAGGACCGTGAAGTAGCCGGTGACACGCCCGTCCGGCCCGCGCTCGGGCACGTAGACGCAGTGCACCCAGCGCGGGCCGATCCCGTCGTAGGGGACGAGCTCCTCGAACTCGACACGCTCGCCGGCGAGCGCCGCCCGGGCGTAAGGCCGGACCATTTCGAACGCGGAATGGCCGATGACCTCCTCGATTCGCCGGCCGACGATCTCTGCGGGGGTCGATCCGTAACGTTCCGCGTAGGGTGCATTGACGTACTTGTAGCGCAGCTCGGCGTCGCAGTGCACGATGAGCGCCGGCGCATGGTCGGTCACGAAGCGCAGCTGCTCTTCGCTGTCCTGCAGGCGCCGCTCGGTCTGCTTGCGATCGCTGATGTCGGTCAGCGTCACGAGCGCGCTTCGGAAGGCCGCGCCCGGCACCGGAAAGACAATAGAAAACATGACGTCGCGGCGTTCGCCGCGCAGCGTGCACACGGTCGTGTCGGACTCGAACCGCGGCCGCCCTTCGGACATGGCGAGCAGCTGCGCGGCGAAGATGCGGCGTGTCTCGGGCAGAAACACGCGCTCCATCGAATTGATCAGCGCCTCTTTGTCCTCGGCGTCGAAGATCCGCAGAGTCGCTTCGTTCACGTCCACGATGCGCACGAGGCCCATGAGCTGCGCCACGATCTCGGGATGGGCTTCGAAATGGCCGCGGAAATCCGCTACGCCCTGGGCGGCGAGCCGGGCGAGCTCAGCCTCGACCTCGCCGAGGTCTTCCTCCCAGATCGAGAACGTCGACGTTCTCGAAGATGTGCCGATAGCGGCCCTCGCTCTCTCGGCCGCGCTCGTCATCGGTGCGCGCCCGTCGAATCACGGCGCCTCGCGCGCCGCCGCTACCTGCGCTGGGACTTTGGCGGGACTGCAATGCTCTCGGTCCATGTGACTTCCACGCTGCCTCCTTGTCCGGGCCGCGGGGCGCAAGCCCGCCGACCGGTGCGCCGGCTGTGACCGGCGGTCCGATATAGGGTCAGCAAGAAATGTGCCACATACGATGATGTGCAGACCGTACGAACAGCGAAGGCTCTTCGGTCGCGGGGCGGCAGGAGGCGTCGGTTTGCGGATGCGGCCGGCGCCCCAGCGGCGGCGGCCGCATCCGCGCGGCTCGGCCGCTTTCGTATCTTCTCAGCGATAGCGTTTGTCGCGGGGCAGCGTGTCCTCGACGGGCCGAACCTCGATGGCGCCGATCCTCGCCGAGGGCCAGCCTGCGGCGATTCGCAGCGCCTCGTCGAGATCGGGGACGTCTATGAGGAAGTAGCCGCCGAGCTGTTCCTTCGTCTCTGCAAATGGACCGTCCGTGATCGCGGTGCGCCCGTCGCGGACGCGCACGACGGTCGCCGTCGCGGCGCTGCGCAGCGGGTATGCGGCGAGCAGCGCGCCGCGCTCGCGCTGTGCGGTGACGTAGCTCAGCGTCTCTTCGCGCAGCGCCGCCCATTCTTCCGGAGCGAGCCCGTCGAGCTTGGCCTGCTCTTCGTAGGCAAGGCAGAGGTACTTCATTGGATGACTCCGTGGTACAGGCCACCAGTAGTCGCCCGAGAGCCGCGCATTTCGACACTCCAGGGCTGACCTTCGAAGGCTCGGCGCGGGGCCGCGCGGCCGACGCCAATTGCGATACGGCGCACTAATGCGCGTCGAGCTCGCGGAGCCGCCGCTCGAGAAACGCCCGCTCCGGCCCTTGTCGCGCAAGGCCCAGCGCGCGTTCATAGCTCGCGCGAGCTTCGTCGAGGCGTCCGAGCCGGCGGCACAGGTCCGCCCGCGCCGAATGGGCCAGGTGGTAGCGCTCGAGATCCCCGCCCGCGAGCAAATCGTCGACGAGCGCGAGGCCGGCCTCCGGGCCGTCGCGCATGGCCACGGCGACCGCCCGGTTCAGCGTCACGATGGGCGAAGGGGCCGCGCGGAGCAGCACGTCGTAGATCCCCACGATCTGCTCCCAGTCCGTCTCTGCGGCGCTCGGCGCCTCGCAGTGCAGCGCCGCGATCGCCGCCTGCAGCGTGTACGGACCGAAGTGCCGGGACTGCAGCGCCCGCTCGACGAGGCGTTGGCCTTCGGCGATCTGCTCGCGGTCCCACAGCGTGCGATCCTGATGCTCGAGGAGCACCGGTTCGCCGTCCCGCTCGCGCGCCTCGCGGCGCGACTCGTTGAGCAGCATGAGCGCAAGCAGACCCATGACCTCGGGCTCCGGCAAGAGCTCGAGCAGCAGGCGCCCGAGGCGTATGGCCTCGCCGGAGAGCTCCGAGCGCGTCACCGACGCGCCCGACGAGGCGAAGTAGCCCTCGTTGAAGACGAGATAGACGACCTGCAGCACGCTGTCGAGCCGCTCGGCCAGCTCGGCGCGTCTCGGCACTTCGTAGGGTATGCCTGCGTCGCGGATCTTGGTCTTCGCCCGCACGATGCGCTGGGCCAGCGTCGGCGTCGGCGTCAGGAACGCGGCCGCGATCTCCTCCGTCGTGAGGTCGCAGACCTCGCGCAGAGTCAGCGCGACGCGCGCATCGGGCGGCAGGGCCGGGTGGCAACACGTGAAAATGAGCCGCAGGCGGTCGTCCTCGACATCCGTGTCGAGGTCAGGCCCGTCCGCTTCCTCTTCGAAGCGCAGCGCCAATTCGTGCAGCGAGGCGTCGAAGCGCGAGCGTCTGCGCAGCGCGTCGATGGCCTTGAAGCGGCCGGCCGAGACCAGCCAGGCCCGAGGGTTCTCCGGCACGCCGTCGCGCGGCCACTGCTCGATCGCCGCCGCGAAAGCCTCCTGCAGGGCTTCCTCCGCCAGATCGAAGTCCCGCAGCAGGCGGATCAGCGCCGCGAGCACGCGCCGGGATTCGGCGCGGTAGACCTCCTCTACGCGGGCGCTGCCCGTCGTCGGCGGGTGTTGCGGCATTTCGCGTCCATGGATCGAAGACAGTGTGCGCGCCGGCACCGCGGCCGGCGTCGGCGCGGCGTCCGGCTCAGTCCTTGACCGCGACGTTGCGCAGCTTGATGAGCCACTTGCCGTCGACGCGCACGAGCTCGTCCACTTCCTGGCCTGCCGCCGCGACCCGCGGCGTGCCCTTTGCCTCCGCGGGCCCGAAGACCGTGAGCCAGTAGCCGTGGAAGCGGGCATGGTCGCCGTCCACGAACTCGATGTATGGGTTGGTGATGATGTGGTACATGGGCGGGCCGGCCGGCTTGCCTGCTTTTTCCTGCTCGGTACGCCGCTGCGCGAGCCCCATGATCATCTTCTTGAGCTCCGGGCGGCCCTTCTCGGCGTTCGGACCGACCCCGAATTGGCCGTCCTCCGTGAACGCCGCCGCGTAGGCATCGGCATCGAACGAGTCGAGCGCCCGAACGTAATGCCACATGAGCGCCTGGATCTCCGCGCGGTCCTGGGCCGCCTGCAGCGCGTCAGGTTCGGCTGCTTGGCCGCTGCACACGAAACCGGCCGCCAGGGCGGCGGCGCCTACGAGGCCCAAAATCGTTCTAGACATATTTGCGCTCCCTATCTGACTGTTGTTCTTGAGCTTCTCACGACCGGATGCGGTAATCGTCCGTGGCGGAGCCCGCTGCTATCGAATGTGGAGATCATGGCCGAGCGGCTCGCGCGCTTGCAAGCGCCGCGCGGGCGTCGCTTGCCTGCGGGCGCCCGCCGTGCGAGCCTCCGCCCTTCCCGCGGGGGGGAGGCCATGGGAACGTCGGTTCCCTCGATGCTGCGATCGCGGTCGCCGCGGCCCTCGAACGCCTCGGGGCGCACTGCCGCCCGCACGTCGTCGATACGGCCTCGATCGACATTCGCGACGGGTACCACCCCCTCGTCGAGCGCGCCGTGCCCAACTCGATCAGGCTCGACGGCGTCTCGGCGCTCGTCGCGGGGTCGAACATGGCCGGGAAGACGACCTTCATCAAGATGGTCGGCACGAACGTCCTGCTCGCGAGAACGCTCGGCGTCTGCCTTGCATCCAAAGCCGTCGTGCCGAAGGTTGTCGTCATGGCCGCCATCCGCGGCGAGCACTCGGTGGAGTCTGGGAAGAGTCACTACTTCGCGCAGGTCGAGGCCGTGCTTTCCTTCCTCGACTACGCCGAGCGCGCCGAGCGCCGGGAGTGCGGGGAGCGGGGGCTGTTCCTCATCGACGAGCCGTTCAGCGGCACCAATACGGTCGAACGCATCGCGGCGTCGAAAGCCCTGCTCGAGGCCATTGCCGCCCGGGCACAGTTGCTCGTGACCACGCACGACGTGGAGCTCCAAGCGCTGCTCGGCGAGCGGTTCGTGCTGCTGCACTTCCGCGAAGACCCCGAAGCGGAGGGTTTCTTCGATTATCGCGTGCGCCCCGGCGCGAGCACCGAGCGCAACGCGCTGCGCTTGCTCGAGCGGCTCGTACTGCCCGCGGACGTCGTGCGCGAGGCCGAGGCGGCGGCCGCCCTTCTGGACGGGGCGCGCGGCGAAGCGGCGTCCGCACTACCGTCGCCGCCGTTTTCGGCCGTATGATGGCCTGCTGATCGCACTTGGGGCACTTGGGGGAGGCGCCGATGCCGGACAATCGCTATCTCGTGGGAATCACGCTCGTCGCGACGCTCGGCGGCTTGCTGTTCGGCTACGACACGGCCGTGATCTCCGGAGCGGTGAGCTCGCTGCGCGCCTACTTCATCGATCCGGCCCATCTTTCGGAGCTCAGCGCCAATTCGCTGCTCGGTTTCGCGGTCTCGAGCGCACTGATCGGCTGCGTGATCGGCGCCGTGTTTGGCGGCTATTGCGCAGCCCGCTTCGGGCGCCGCACCAGCCTCATGCTCGCGGCCGGATTGTTCCTGATTTCCGCGGTCGGCTCCGCCGTGCCCGAGATCGGCCTCGCGCCTGTCGGCCCCGGCAACCATCAGTACCTGGCCGCATTCATCGTCTACCGCATCGTCGGCGGCATCGGCGTAGGGCTCGCGTCCATGATCTCGCCCATGTACATCGCCGAGATCGCTCCGGAGGACCGGCGCGGCAGGCTCGTCTCGTGGAATCAATTCGCCATCGTCTTCGGCATGCTCGTCGTTTACTTCGTCAACTACTCGATCGCGCTGCTCGGCAACGACGCCTGGCTCAACACGGTCGGCTGGCGCTGGATGTTCGCGTCGGAGCTCGTGCCGGCCCTGGTCTTCCTTGCGCTGCTTTTCTTTGTGCCGCGAAGCCCGCGCTGGCTCGTCCTGCGGGGGCAAGAAGCACAGGCCGAGGCCGTGCTGAACCGGATCAACCCCGCGGAGAAGACGCGCGAGATCCTCGACGAGATCAAGTGGCGGGTTCGCCACCACGACTCCGCCTCGCTGTTCTCCTTCGGGGCTCTCGTAGTCGTCATCGGCATCATGCTCTCCGTCTTCCAGCAGTTCGTCGGCATCAACGTCGTGCTCTATTACGCGCCGGAGATTTTCCGCAACGCCGGCGCCGACACGGGTGCATCGCTGCTGCAGACGATCGTCGTCGGCGCCATCAACCTCACGTTCACGATCCTCGCGATCAAGACCGTGGACCACTGGGGGCGCCGGCCTCTGCAGATCGCCGGGGCCCTCGGCATGGGGTTCAGCATGCTCGCGCTCGGGCTCACGTTCGCGACGCACCACGTGGGGGTCGCGTCGCTGTTCTTCATGCTGACCTACACGGGCTCTTTCGCATTCTCGTGGGGCCCCGTGACCTGGGTGCTGCTTGCCGAGATCTTCCCGAACAAGATCCGCGGAGCCGCCATGTCCATTGCGGTCGCCGCACAGTGGATCGCAAATTTCCTAGTCTCCCAGACGTTCCCTGTCTTGAACGACAACAGCTGGCTCACGGCGCACTTCAATCACGGGTTCTCCTACTGGATCTACGGTGTCGTGTCGTTCGCGGCCGCGCTGTTCGTCTGGAAGCTCGTGCCTGAGACCAAGGGGCATACGCTCGAGAGCATCGAGGCCCTTTGGCAGCTGGCGGACGCGGGCGAGGAAGAGGCGCTCGGGGCGCCCGGGCCGCTCGGGTTGGAGCGGCGGTAGCGCTCGGCAGAAGCGCTCCGCAGACGGGCGCGAGCGCCGCGGCGAGCGGCGAGACCGAGTTCAATGCGGCGCGTAGGGGTGGCGAATTTTCTCGTAGTACGCCAAAGGATGCGGCGGAGGCGGGACGCCGGGCGGCAGCGGCCGATGTGAGAGCGATTCGAAGTAGGCGATGCACGCGTCCCGCCACCACTGTGCCTCGCGTTCCTGAATCTCGAGAAATGCCGCCGTCTTCTCGAAGCGCCCGGGATCTACGTACCGCTCGAGTCCCGCCCAGGTGACCTGCATCTGCCGCACTTCGGCGACGCCCCGCTCGTAGCGCAGGACCAGATCCCGCCAGAGCGTGCGGCCGTCGCGCATCTCGTAGTCCCAAGGCACGTGGTGGAACCAGAGCAGGTACTCGTCCGGAACGGTCGCAAGGTTCCCGAAGCGCTCGGCGACGCGCGGGGCGTACTGGGCGACGGCATCGCTCCCGGTCTTCGTACGGTCGAAGCCGATGCCTTCCGCGTCGGCGCGATTGTAGTAAACCGGGTTCCATTCGGGGCGCGAGAGGTTCGCGACCCACGGCCCGGGGCCGTAATGCGTGCCGGTGGCCATCTGGTGCGCGAGCCCGAGCGGGGTCATGTAGTCGACGGGTGCCTCGCGCGATCGGCGCATGAGGTCCGCGGCGGTGTCCACGAAGTGCGGGTCGCGCGAGAACGTCATCTCGAGCCACTCGCGCGCGATCGCGTCCGCGGAGAGCTCCGGGTTCCAGGCGAGCCGCCCGAAAGCGTACCAGTTGGCCTGATTGAACGGTGAGCCGCACCAGTCCCGGTCCGTGCCCGTGTTCGCGACGCCCGCGATCGCCGACAGTGAGTGGCCTTCGAGCGAGCCGTCGACGACGCGCGCGACCGTCGAGCCCGGGCCGTGCGTGTACGTGTCCGCGTCGAGCACTTCCTCGAAGAGTTTGCCGAGGTAGACGAGATGCGTGGCGAAGCCGAGATATTCCTTGGTGATCTGCAGCTCGAGCGCGAGCGGCGTTTTCGGCATCGCGCCGAAGAGAGGGTGGAAGGGCTCGCGCGGTTGAAAGTCGATGGGCCCGTTCTTGACCTGCAGGATCACGTTCGGAGCGAACTTGCCGTCGAGGGGCGCGAACTCGGCATACGCTTGTTTTGCGCGGTCTTCGGGGTTCCCGCCGTACACGAATGCCCGCCACAGAACCACGCCGCCGTGGGGCGCAAGCGCCGTTGCGAGCATATTCGCGCCGTCGGCGTGGGTGCGGCCGTAGTCTTGCGGCCCGGGCTGGCCCTCCGAGTTCGCCTTGACGAGAAAGCCGCCGAAATCGGGGATGGCCTCGTAGATCTCATTCGCCTTTGCGCGCCACCAGGCGCGGACCGCCGGATCGAGCGGGTCAGCGGTCTTCAGGCCGCCCAGCTCGATCGGCGCGCTGAAGCGCGCGGAGAGATAAACGCGAACGCCATACGGACGAAAGACGTCGGCGAGCGCGGCGGCCTTCGCGATGTACTCGGCGTCGAGGCTGTCCGCCTTTGCGTTGACGTTGTTGAGCACGGCGCCGTTGATGCCGATCGAGGCATCGGCGCGTGCGTAGTCGGTATAGCGCGGGTCGCGATAGGCGGGCAGCGTCGTCCAGTCCCAGAGCGAGCGGCCCGCGTAGCCGCGCTCGACGGAGCGGTCGAGATTGTCCCAATGATCGAGGATGCGCAGCTTGATCTTCGGCGCGTCCCGGATGTCGAGGTGCGCGAGGGGCGCCCCCCGCTGCGCGAGGCGCAACAAGGCGAATGCGCCGTAGACGTCGCCGAGCGCGTCGTTCGCCGCGACGACCGTGACGGGGTGGCCGCCCACGATGACACTTCGAATCAGGTACCCCTCGGTGCCGAGGCCAGTGAGCGGCAGATTCAGCGCGCCGATGGCCGGCAGCGTGTTCGGCGTCCCGATCAGCACCGCGCCGTCCGCGGCCTGCGTCTCGAGCGGCACGTCGTGGCCGAGCAGGCCGCCGAAACCGCGCTCGAGCTCGGCGACCGCGGCTTCGAGGCGGGCCGAGCGCAGCTGCGGGGCGACGAGCCGGCGGATGCGGAGCTCGAGCGCCGTCCGCGTCGCCGTATCCAGCTCGTCGTAGCGCAGCCACAGCCGGTAGCCGTCCTCGGCTTGCAAAGGCCGTGCGAGAAGCGCGGCGAGCAGAAACGGAGCGAGCGTGCCGAGTGCCGAGCGGTTCATGACGCCTCGCGAGATGACGTGCCGGGTCCCGAGACGATACGGGATCGCGAGGAGCCGTCAAGCGGGCGGCCGCGGAGGGCCGAGGATGCTCCGGATCCGGCGAAGGCTTCCGAATTGTGTATAGAATTCGCGTTGCGAGGACTCGGCTCGAGAAGGGGGAATTCGATGCACAAGTGGCTGACGCTCGCGGCTGCACTTGCCCTCGGGCACAGCGCCCATGCGCTCGACGCCGACGACTACCGCGGCGGCTGGACGACCGATCCTCACGATGAAGTGCCCCACGTCTTCGATTTCTCGATTCGCGGGGACCGCGTCAGAGGCATCTCCTGCACGCATTGCAGCGACGCGACGACGCTCGCGTTCGTGGACGGCGAGTTCGGCGAGGACGGCCTCACGTTCGCCGTCACCCACGTCGAGCCGGATGGCAGTACAGCCTATATCGACCATGCGAAGGCGCGGATCGAGGACGGCCGTCTGCTCGTGAGCGGCATGAGCGGAGCGCCCGGCGGGGGCGCGTTCGAATGGGCTCTGCACAAGGACCCGCGCGGGCCGGCGCCTTCGCCCATACCCGTTACGCGGCTGCCGCCGCTCCCGGGCGCGGCCGTGCCCGAGGTTCAAAGGCCGCGAGCGGCCGGCGGCCCACCCGGCGGGGGGCCGGCGCCGCGGCGTTACGTGCCGCCGGGGCCTTGGGAGGCTCTGACGCCCGCGAAGGTCGCCGGTGTCTGGCTCGGGTACGGCGCCGGTATCGACAAGCAGTTTTTCATCATTCGGCGCTTTGGGCGCGGTCTTCGCGGGATGGTCTGCGGCCGCTGCGACAATCCGTACACGATGGCCGTGCTCGACGACTTCGAGATCGAAGGCGATACGCTCAAGTTCAACATCCTGCACGAAGACTGGGGCTTCGGCGCCTTGCCGTACCATAATCAGGTCACCGCGCACGTCACCAACAACGAAATGCGGATCAGCACATATCAGGACAATATGCCGGCGGGGCAGGGACCGCATTCCGAAGCCTCGCTCATGGGGCCGATCGCCATCGAAGCGACCGTAGGAAACCGCTGATCCGCGATCGGACGTTCCGGCTGGGCAACGTCCGGCCGGGCGGTCCCGCCGTTCGGGGGGCGAAAGCGACTGTCGGACAGAAACTGAATCTCAGGCGTTGCCCGGAGCGCACGTTGAAACAGAACTATCTGCTCATCGACTTCGAAAACGTGCAGCCGCGCAGCCTTGCTCTTCTCAACGGCCACGCGTTCCGGGTGAGTCCGGAAGTTTCGCCGGCGGCTTTAGCGCTCGACCCTGGAACGCGCAAGAATGGAGGGCCTGCTGATGGCGAATGAAGCGTTTCCTTGCGCAGCTCCGGAGCTTCCCGTCATTGCTGTCACGCGCGCCGCGCTCTACTACGAAAAGTGCCTAGGGTTTCATTGGGACTGGGGCACGGACGGCATCGGGCAAGTGTCGAGAGGCGCTTGCAGGCTTTTCTTGACCGACGAGGCCTTTCGCAATGATGGCCGCGCGCGAGCCCCGGTGGTGGTTTGGATCAATCTCGGCAGCAAGGCGGAAGTGAACGAGTTGCACGAGGCGTGGAGCAACAGCGGAGCACGAATCGTCGAAAAGCCCGAGTCGAAGCCGTGGAACCTGCACGAGTTTACGTCGGCGGACTTGGACGGCAATCTGTTTCGAGTGTTCTACGACTTCGCCTGGGAGCTGCTGGATCGCGGCGGCCGCGTGGACGATGCCGAGGACCGGGAGGCCGCTCGCTCGAGAACGGGAGTCCGCAAGCGGTCATGAAGCTGCTTCTGGAGGGGTGTCAGTTCGTGACCTTGACCTCGGAGGCAGGCAAGGAAGAGTTCTACAAGAAGCAGGGTTGGGAGGCGCAGAAGACAGCATTCCTGTTGACGCGATCCGAGCACCAAAGGCGGAAACACTGCGTTTTGGATTAGATGAGCAGTCTCAGTGGAAAGGTCGCGTTGATTACGGGCGCGGCGCGAGGCATCGGCGAGGCGACTGCGCGCGCTTTCGCTGGCGCCGGCGCCTTCGTCTATGTCAGCGACATCAACGACGAGCTCGGCCAACAGGTCGCCGACTCGCTGGGGCCGAGAGCTCGGTATGTGCACCTCGACGTCCGAGAAGAAGGCGAGTGGCGGGACGTGATGTCCGCCATCGAGGCTGAGAACGGCCGGCTCGATGTCTTGGTCAACAATGCCGGTATTACGGGATTGGAAGGCGGCGCCGTGTTGCATGACCCGGAGCATGCGAGTCTCGAAGATTGGCGCGACGTCCACCGGACGAACCTCGACGGCGTGTTCTTGGGCTGCAAGTACGCGATCCGCTCGATGCGCCGCCATGGCGCCGGTTCGATCATCAACGTGTCTTCGCGCTCGGGGCTCGTCGGCATACCTCGGGCCGCCGCATATGCCGCCTCGAAGGCCGCCGTACGGAATCATACGAAATCCGTGGCGCTGTACTGCGCGGAAGAGGGGCTTGCGATCCGTTGCAACTCTATCCATCCCGCCGCAATCCTGACCCCAATGTGGGAGCCGATGCTCGGGACGGGGCCCGATCGAGAAGCAAGGATGAAGAGCCTCGTGCGTGAAACGCCCGCGCGCCGGTTTGGCACGCCGGAGGAAGTGGCCGCGGTCGCCGTTTTCCTGGCGACCGACGGAGCCGCCTACATGACGGGCACGGAGCTGAACGTCGACGGGGGTCTGCTGGCGGGCTCTGCCGCGGCGCCGGGTAAGGAAGAGCCCCGATCTTGAAACGAAGTCCGCTGTGAGCTCGGTGCCCGCGCGGGCCGGCCGGCTTCTTGCCCTTCGCCGAAGATTGCCCTACCTTCCGTTGGGGCTGGTTTCGGCCCTTGAAACGGAGATGGGGAGGGTACTCACGATGACTTTTGGAAACGATCGGAGCCGAGCGGGACTCGGTGCCTTGGCCCTGGCGTTCGGCCTTGCGCTCGCGACCATCCCGGCCGCGCATGCGCAGGAGGTGACCGCGCAGACGCTGGTCGACCGCGCACAGATTCAGGACCTGATCACGCGTTACTACTACAACTTCGGCAACGAGAATGCGGAAAGCTTCCCTGCGTTCTACGCCAAGGATGCCGAGCTGATTCTGGGCGCGACGCACTACAAAGGGTGGGATGGCATAGCAAAAGCGTATACGCGCGCGGGGCAAGACAGCGGCATCCAGAAGGCCTACTCCTTCAATGTGACGATCGGCAATCCGCTCATCGTCGTGCACGGGGATACGGCGACTGCGCAGCTCGTATTCACGGAGTACCTCATGGAGAAGCAGGGCGACACACCGCGGATACGGGCGCAGGGCAGGGAATACTCCACGTTCGTGAGGGTAGACGGCCAGTGGCGGTATAAGACGCGTCAGATCAAGGGGGGCACCGAGCCGCCCGAAGGCTGGAAGCCGTAAGACTTTCGGCGGCGGGCCGAGGAAGCGGATGACGCTCCGCGACCTCGAATCGAAGGCATGCCGAGCCGTGGAGCGTGACGACGAACCATGAACGGCGAGACGGCCTTCGCTTTCGGTGCGGACAATCTCTCCATGCCCGCCGCCACGGTGATACCGGTTCTCCAATATCCGGATGCCGCCCTCGCCGCACAGTGGCTCTGCCGTGCATTCGGATTCGAAGAACGGCTGCGCATTGGAAGCCACAGAGTTCAGCTCGCAATCGGCAGCTGCGCCGTAGTCGTCACCGAAGGACTCGCAGCGGGCGGGACGCCGCTCGGCCATTCCCTCATGGTTCGCGTGCGCGACGTGGACGCTCACTTCGGGGCGGCGGCCGCGCTCGGGGTCGAAATCGTCGCGGCGCCCGAAACGTTTGCTTATGGCGAGCGTCAGTACACGGCCAAGGACACCGCCGGCCACATTTGGACCTTCTCTGAATCGGTGCGCGACGTTCGAGCCTTCGACGTGGGGAGGGAAGCTCGCGGGCGGCTGACTGCGCTTGTCCGTTTCGCCGGCTACGCCTACCTGTATTCCGGTAAGCGGCGGCTCGAGCTTGCCGGCCTTGTGGCATCATAGCGCCGGCGACGGGGAGATCGCGGCGACAAGAAGAAGGGCTCTGATGAGCGAAGCCGGCAGTTGCGATACGGGATACTAGCGCCGTGGGCGAGCGCCGTGAGGTCATCGGGCGCCGAGTCGAGCTCGAGCAGTTGGAGGCCTTCCTCGGGCGCCTGAAGCACGGCCTTGCCGCGGCCGTTCTCCTCGGGCCGGCGGGCATGGGCAAGACGACGGTGTGGCGGCGGGGCCTTGCGGCGGCCGAGGAGAACGGCATCCGCGTTTTTTCGGCACGGCCGAGCGAGACAGAAGCGAAGCTCGCCCACGTGGGGCTTTGGGATCTCCTTGGCAACCTCGAGCCCGAACGCTTTGCCGCGCTCCCACGCGTGCAGCGCCGCGCTTTGGAGGTCGCGCTGTTGCGGGCCGAGGCTCGGGATCGAGTGGACGCGCGCGCGATCGCGGGCGGCCTGCTCTCACTGCTGCGGGAAATCGCCGCGGCCGGGCCTACTCTGATCGCAGTCGACGACGCGCAATGGCTGGACGACTCGACTGCGGCGGCGCTCGCTTACGCGCTCCGTCGACTCGAGGACGCACCGATCGGGGTGCTCGCTTCGGTGCGCGTGGACGAGCTTCGGCCGCAGACCTTCGTCGATGCCCTTCCTCTCGAACGCCGTACCGAGCTGGCGCTCGGGCCGCTCGACCTCGCTTCCGTACAGGCGATTCTCAAGAACGAGCTGGGGGCGACGTTGCCGCGGCCGACGTTGCTGCGTGTGGTCAAGACCAGCGGCGGAAACCCTCTCCATGCCCTCGAGATCGCACAAGAGCTGGAGCGCCTCGGCGACCGGGCGCCCGCGGAGGAATTGCCGGTGCCGCCCGATCTTCGCGCGCTCGTGCGGGCGCGCCTGCAGCGGCTGGCTCCGGAAACCCGGCAAGCGCTGCTCACGGCAGCCTGCCTTGCGGTCCCGCGTACGGGGCTCGTGGACGAGGAGGCGCTCGGCGCGGCCGAGGAGGCCGGAATCGTTCGTGTCGTCGAAGACGATCGGATCGAGTTCAAGCATCCGCTGCTGGCCGCGGCGATCCGCGACTCGGCCTCGACGGCCCGTCGCCGAGCCACGCACCGTCGGCTCGCGGCACTCGTGACGGACGTTCGAGGAGCGGGCGCGCCATCTGGCGCTCGCTGCGAGCTCCCCGGACGAGGAAGTGGCGCGCGTGCTCGATTCGGCGGCCGGCCTGGCGAGCGCGCGCGGGGCGCCCGAAGCGGCGGCCGAGCTCGCCGAGCTCGCGCTGCGCCTGTCCCCGAAAGAAGATGGCCTTCGGTCGGCGCGCATGCTCGCCGCGGCCGCATTCCAATTCGATGCGGGTGCGCTCGCCCGCGCCGAGACCTTGCTCGATCGGAGCGTGACCTTCGTCGGCGCTGGCCCGCTTCGTGCGAAGGCGTTGCGGCTGCAGGGGCTGTTGCGCAGCCGTCGAGGCGGCTTCACGGAGGCGATCGAGTTCGCGCTGGCCGCCCGGGATGCCGCCGCGGGCGAGCCCGAGACGGCGGCCGAGATCGAGCTCGATCTCGCGTTCTATCACTCGAACGTGGACCAGTATGGCGTCGGCGAGATGCATTCGCGTTCGGCCGTAGTGCATGCGGAGCATGCGGGCGACCAAGGGTTGCTGGCGAGCGCACTCTGCGTGCAGACCGTGCTCGGGTTCCTGCGCGGGCGCGGCGTTCGCGAGGCCGATCTGCGGCGAGCGCTCGCACTGGAGGATAGGCTGCGCGAGTCACCGCTGCCGCTTCGGCCGCGCTTCGTGCAGGGCTTCCTCCTCCTGTGCACCGGGCGCCTGGACGAGGCGACCGCCGTGCTCGACGCGATGCGCGTCGAGGCGCTCGAGCAGGGACGGGAGAGCGACGCCCCGCTGCTCTTCCTCTATCTGGTATGGGCTGCGGTTTGGTGCGGCGACCTGCAGCGTGCGGGCCGCCTCGCGGCGGAGGCGCGTCAAGCGGCGAGCTTGCTCGACGACCGGCTGGTGGACGCGCTGGCGCTCAGCGCGAGCGCGATCGCCCATGCCCACGCCGGCGCGACGGAGGAGGCGCGCCGAGATTCCGCAGAGGCCATCACGGGATTCGAGCGGCTCGGGTGGACGCCGGGCGCGATTTGGGCGCGCTGGGCGCGCGGGTTCCTCGAGCTCTCGCTGGGCAACCCCGGCGGCGCCCACGAGGCGCTTGGTCCGCGCGTCGAGCTGACCTCGGCGCTCGAGGCTACGGACGTCGCGCTCAGCTTGTTCGTGCCCGATGAGGTCGAGGCCCTCGTGGAGCTCGGGCGCAGTGAGGAGGCGCGAACGCTGCTCGAGCCGTTCGAGCGCCAGGCGCAGGCCCTCGAGCGGGGCTGGGCGCTCGCTGCCGCAAGCCGCTGCCGGGCACTTCTCGCAGCCGCAGGAGGGGATTTCGAGTCCGCCTTCGCTGCAATCGAGGACGCCCTCCGCCACCATCGGACGACGCCGATGCCGCTCGAACGAGCCCGCACCTTGCTCCAGCTCGGCCGGCTGCGTCGCCGCCGCCGCCAAAAGCGGTTGGCGCGGCTCGCGCTCGAGGAAGCGCTCGTCGTCTTCGACTCTCTCGGCTCGCCGTTCTGGGCCGCCCAGACGCGCTCCGAGCTCGCCCGCGTGGCAACGCGCCGCGCCGCGAGCGCACTGACGGCGACCGAGGAACGCATCGCAAGCCTCGCGGCGGATGGCTTCAGTAACCGAGCGATCGCAGAGCGAGCGTTCGTGAGCGTGAAGACGGTCGAGGCCAATCTCGCCCGCGCCTACCGCAAGCTCGGGATCTCCTCGCGCGCCCAGCTGGCCCGCGCCCTCGAGAAGACCGAGTCCCGGCCGATTTCGTAGGGTTTTCCCTCCTATCACGGAGCTGAATCCGCGCGGATGCTCAGCGGTATGGGGGACCGGTCGAGGGTTACGACGCGCGTCGGCGCGGCGAAGGCGCTCCGGCGCGGCAAAAGGCTCTTGCAGGACAAAAACATGAACAAATACGGCGCATTAGTCTGCGCGCTCACACTGGCAGTAGGCGCCGGTTGGGCGGTCTCCGGGCGGGCTCAGGATATCGGCGACGCGGTCAAACAAGGCGCCAAGCAGGCCACCGAGAACGTCGCGGTCGGAGAGACGCAAAAGGGCGTGGAGGCGGCGGCGGACAAGCTCCAGCATGGGCTCGGCAAATTCTTCAGCCGCAGGAAGAACAAGAAGAGCGAGGACCAGGCGCAGGCCTCGGCCGGCAACGCGGGCGGAAACACGAACGCCGCTGCGCAGAGCCAAGGCGGCGCGAGTCAGCCTCCGGGAAGCGCGTCGGCCGCCGCGGGCGCGGGCAAGGCCCAAGCCGGCGATCTGAGGGCGTACAGCAAATTCGATTTCGTGCCGGGGGACAAAGTCGTCGCCTTCGAGGATTTCTCCCAGGACGCGATCGGCGATTTTCCCGACGTTTGGAATACGAACAGCACCGGCGATGTCGTGAGCCTGAACGATGCCTCGGGGCATTGGCTGGCGCTGAAGAAGCAGGGGCGCTACGTACCGGAGTTCGTCAAGGCGTTGCCCGACAATTTCACTCTCGAGTTCGATCTTCAGTCCAACCCGAACATCAGCGACTATTCCTCCAATCTGAAGATCTGGATGCTGAGCGGCGGTCAGACGAACAAGGAATTTTCCGGCTGGTTTCTAACGGACGAGCATCGCTCCGGAGTGGCGGTCGCTCTGCAGCCGACCAATGTCTACAACCACAGCGGGCGAGGCCGGATATACACCTACGCGGATGGCGCCGTCGTCATCAACGGCGACGAGAACGAAGTGCGCTATCTCAAGGGCGCGAACAAGAATAGCGTCAAGGTATCCATTTGGCGCCAGAAGCAAAGGGTGCGGGTCTACGTTGATCAGGAAAAGGTCTTCGACCTGCCGCGGGCCTTCGCCGCCGGAAAGAACTACGACTTTCTCATGTTCGAGCTGCCCTCGGACATGAAGAACGAGGACGCCTACTACGTCAGCAACGTCAAGCTCGCCGTCGGCGCGCCCGATACCCGGAACAAGCTCATCAAGGAGGGCAAGTTCTCGACCACGGGCATTCTGTTCGCCGTCAACTCGGCCCAGATCAGGCCCGAGTCTTATGGCGTGCTCAAGGACATCGCGGACGTGCTCAAAGACAACGCGTCCGTCCGCGTCACGATCGTCGGTCATACCGATTCGGACGGCGACCCGGACTACAACATGAAGCTCTCGGCCAAGCGGGCCGAAGCCGTGAAGGCGGCCTTGAGCGGCGAATTCGGCATCGACGGCGCGCGGATGACGACGGATGGCAAAGGGGCGTCGCAACCCGTGGCGGACAACAATACGGCCGCGGGCAAGGCTCAGAACCGGCGCGTGGAGTTCGTGAAACGGTAGAGCTCCGGGCCCGCAAGGCGCGAGGAGCGCACTAGGCGTGCATTCCCCACCGCCTGACCGTACGGTTCTCGATGCTGCGAAACAGCAGGTTCTCGACCGCGAGTCCGAACAGGATCACCGTGAGCAGCCCGGCAAAGACCTGCGGGATCAGCAGCTCGTTTTTGTTCTCGAAGATATACCATCCGAGGCCGCCCGAGCCGGAGCTGACGCCGAAAACGAGCTCGGCGGCGATCAGGGTCCGCCACGCGAACGCCCAGCCGACCTTGAGACCCGTGAGGATGCTCGGAAACGCGGCCGGGATCAGGATGCGCGTAATGTACCCGAGGCGCGAGAGGCCGTAGTTGCGGCCGACCATGCGCAGCGTGCCCCCAACTGCCCGAAAGCCGCCGAGCGTCGCGAGCGCGACGGACCAGAGGACGGCGTGAATGAGCACGAAGATTACGCTGCCCGGGCCGAGCCCGAACCAGATCAGCGCCAACGGCAGCAAGGCGATCGACGGGAGCGGATTGAACATCGCCGTCAGGGTTTCGAGCAGGTCCGCACCGATGCGCGTCGTGGCGGCGACGGCGGTCAAGAGCGCCGCGGCGGCCAGACCCGCGGCGTAGCCTTCGAGCAGCAGCGAGAGCGTGTAGACCGCGGCGCGGGGCAGCTGGCCGTCGGCGCTGTCGTGGTAAAGCGCCGCCAGCGTCGCCGTGAGCGTCGGAAACACAAGCGGGTTGCCGAGCCAGCGCGCATACGCTTCCCATAGCGCGGCGAGAACGAGCAGGATCAAGGTCTTGCGTAACGCCGCATTCTCGTAGAGGCGGGTCCAGCGCGGGACGGGCCGTTCCGTGATCTCGAGCGTGAAGGCCTCGAGCACGTTATCGATTTCCGGGCGTTCGATTGGTGACCGGCGCATCGGTGACGGCTGCATCGGTGGTGGGCGCATCGCTGACTGGCTCCTCGACGGCGGGAGTTCGGGGCGCGGCGGTGGCGCCCTCGAACAGAATGGTCTCGATTCGGGACGAGAGCGTTCTCCCTTCGGAGTCGCGCGCGTCGGTCCCGGGGCTGTCGATCTCTGCGCGCACGCGGCCCGGATGTGGGCTCAATAACAGGACGCGGTTGCCGACGCGGATAGCCTCTTGGATCGAGTGCGTCACGAACAGCACCGTGAACCGCGTATCCTCCCAGAGCTGCAGCAGCTCCTGCTGCATCTTCTCCCGAGTCAGCGCGTCGAGGGCGGCGAAGGGTTCGTCCATGAGCAGCACGTCCGGCTCCATGGCCATGGCGCGCGCGATGGCGACGCGCTGCTTCATGCCGCCGGATAGCGTATGGGGGTAGCTCGCGGCGAAATCTTGGAGCCCGACCTTTACGAGCTGGGCCTCGGCCCGCTCGATGGCCTCGCGACGGCCGAGCTTACGGCTCGCGGTCAAAGCGAAGACGATGTTCTCGCGCACGCTCTTCCACGGCAGGAGCTGATCGAACTCCTGAAAGACGACGACGCGGTCCGGGCCCGGGCGGGTGACGGCCGCGCCGCGCAGCAGGATGAGGCCCTCGGCCGGCTGAAGGAAGCCGGCCACGGCTTTGAGCAGCGTCGACTTGCCGCAGCCCGAGGGGCCGAGCACGACAAAGCGGTCGGAACGCAGAACCTCGAAGCTCACTCGATAGGTGGCCGTTATCCAGCTCGCGCCGCTGCGGTAGCGGAGCGTGACGCCTTGCACCGAGAGCAGCGGAGAGGGCCCGTCTGTGCGATCCATGACCGCTCAGCTGCCTGGCGCCGTATGAATCTCCGGGAAGAACAAGTCCTTCCACGACGCCGGCCGATGCTTGAGCGAACCCGTCGCATACATGAATTCCGCGTACTTCATGACGTTCTGGGGAGCTGTCGTGAAGCGTATATCGGGGTCGTTCAGGACCCGGACGAGCTCGTCGTGCGAGAACCCTGCACTGGAGCCGTTCCGAAGCAGGACGTCCGCTGCCGCCGAGGGATTCATGCGGATGATTCCGACGGCTTCCTGGAGCGCGGCGAGCACGGCGGCGTAGAGCTTCGGATGCTGTCGTCGGAAGGCGCCCGTGGTGGAGAGCATCGTGAACGTCGTGGGCCCGCCCAGAACCTCGTTGGTGGTCATGACGGTGTGGACGGCCGGGTCGGCGATCTCGCGCTCGTGAAACGGGGGCGACGTGAAGTGGGCGTCGATGCCGCCCGAGCCGGACAGCAGCGCGACGACGGCGTCGGGATGGGTCATGGTGACGGTGTACTTGTCGAAACGATGCACTTCGGCGTCGCCGTAATGCTCGCGCGCGTACATCTGCATGACCAGGGCCGGGATCGAGACCTTCACGGCCGTGACCGCTACCTTGTCGGCGTCCGTGAGATCGTCGAGGGTACGCAGGCGCGCGGCGCGGGTATTGAGGTACATGGGCAGCGAGGACATGGCGGCGACGCCGCGGACGTCCAGGGCGCCCTGCGTTCGGTCCCATAGCGTCAGGAAGGCCGGCGGCCCGGCGGCGATGAAATCGACCGATCCCGACAGTAAGGCGTCGTTCATGACGGCGGGCCCGCCGAGGTCGATCCAGCGCACCGTGAGGTTCCCGATGCCGGCCTCGCGCGCGTGTTTTTCGATGAGGTGCTGTTGGCGCATGACGAACAGCGGCAGGAAGCCGACGCCGCCGGCGCCGAGCGGAATCCTGATCTCGGGACTCTGAGGTGCGCGACCGCAGCCGCTCGCGAGCGCGGCCGCGGCGAGCGCGAGCCAGGCGAGTATCCAGCGGCGCCGTTTCACGCGCGGCGGTCCGGCCTCGCGAGCTCGACGAGCTCCCGAACGTCCGCGAGCTCGTCGATGTTCCAGCACGCGGCGATCACGCGTTCTAGGCGCTCCGGGGGCAGCGCGCGTACGGCTTGATCGCGGAATTTGTCCTCGAGGTGGGCGTCGCTGAGCGGCCGATGAATGTTGCCGAGCGACTGCTCGACGAACTCGCGCAGGACTCGCCCGTCCGCGAGCTCGACCTCGATGCGTACCTGGTCTTCGCCGACGGCCGGATCGGCCGTGGCCTGCGTCAGTCCGCGCAGGCGCGCGAGCACGGGGTCGTGGAGCGCCTCGTCCGTGAACTCGTCGAGGCCCCCCTTGCCGCGGGCGAGGCCGATGGCCGCCGCGTGATAGATCGAGTATTTCGTCTGCAGCGAGCGGCGCAGGTCCTTCTGGTTGCACAGGTCGAGCACGAGGGGTGCGACGGCGAGGCGCACGGCCTCGATCGACGCAGCGTCGAGCGCATGGCGATCCCGCAGGCGGCTGCACCCTTCGATGGTCGGGTGCACGACGAGGCCGCACGCGTAAGGTTTATAGGTGTTGGCTCGCAGATCGAAGTCCGTGCCGAGGCCGGCCGTGACTCGCTCGAGGTCGTACTCGCTCGCCGTGACGGCCGCGAAGCCGCGCGGGCCTTCGAGCGCGCGCTCGCCGGCCGTGAAGCCGGCCCGCGCGAACAGGGCGGCCGTGTAGCCGTTTTGCGCGGCCCGGCCGGGCTGGAACGACTTGGCCATCGAACCGAACATCTCGCGGATGCCGGCGGCCTGCGTCGCGGCGAGGCCCAGCGCCCAGACGAGCTGCTGCCGCGTGAGACCGAGGAGCCGCCCGATGGCCGCCGCGGCCCCGAAGACGCCCGCCGTGGACGTAATGTGCCAGCCCGCTTCGTAATGGGCGGGATAGACGGCGTTGCCGACTCTCGATTCGGCCTCGAAGCCGAGCACGAACGCGTGCACGAAGTCGCGCCCGGAAACCCGATGGGCGGCCGCGTGCGCGAAGAGGGCCGAGGCGACCGGAGGGCTCGGATGAATGTAGTTCTTGGGCGTCGTGTCGTCGTACTCGTGGACGTGCGACGCAATGCCGTTCACGAGCGCGGCGTTGAGCGCGTCGAAGCGCTCCTCGCGGCCCAGCAGGCCGGCGGTCGTCGCGCCGCTGTAGGGCGCGAGCACTTCGACGGCAATGTCGACCGCGCGTTCTCGGCAACCGCCCAGAGCGCAGCCGAGGTAGTTCAGGATGGCGCGCTTCGCTTCGCGGCGGACGTTGGAAGGAACGGCCTCGAAGGCGCTTTCCGCCACGTAGGCGGCGAGCGCCTCTGTGTAAGAGGGCGGCTTTGCATTCGAGGCCGGCTCGATCATCTCCCCCATGGAGTCTCCCTATGGCTTTTCCCGAGAAGGCGGCGGGCTGGTGTTTTATCCTTGATGCCGTCGCACTCGCGACGATCATGCCCTCGGAAACGCGCGATCGCAATGCGCGGCGATGTCACTCGCAATGGCAGCGAAAGTCGCTGCCGCCGTAGGCGTTGCAGATCATGAGGCCTTTCCGGCAAACGTAGCGGTCGGTTTCCCCGGGCCGTACCGTGATCGTTTCCGTGCCTACATAGATCTTCGCCTCGGGGTATCTCACGGGCGGCGGGCCCAGCGTGCAGCCCGATTCCGTGCACAGGGCCAGTAGGGAGAGCATGAGCGGACGCGTTGCGACGATCGGCCTGCTGGGCTGCATGGGCGGCTCCTCTGATGTCCGGCGCCGATGGCGAACGGGGGAGGCATGTGCATATATAGCACGCCGAAAGTGGGCATGGGCGTTAGAATGGGTACTTCCCGAGGGTTTTCACGGACGGCCGAGATGCGTCTTTGCAGCGAGCCGAAGCAGGCGGGGCAGCGGCCGTGAACACGGTGCTCGGCATCGACCTCGGCACGCAGAGCCTCAAGGCCATATTCTACGACTACGAGACCAAGGTGACGCGCGCCTCGGCCTCCGCGCCGCTCGACCTCATGCGCGACGCGCAGGGCAAGGCCGAGCAGCAGGCAGCGTGGTGGCTCGAGGCGTTGCGCGATGGGCTCGCGCGGGTTCCCGCCGAGGTCCGCGCGTCGGTGCGGGCCATCGGCGTCTCGGGCCAGCAGCACGGGCTCGTCGCGCTCGACGCCGCGGGGCACGTGCTGATTCCCGTCAAGCTCTGGTGCGACACCTCGACCGAGGCCGAGGTCGAGGAGATTACGGCGGCCTGCGGCGGCCGCGAGCGCTGCATCGAGCTCAGCGGCAATGCGCTCGTGACGGGCTATACGGCACCGAAGATCCGTTGGTTCGCGAAGCAGCATCCGGCGCTTTACGCTCGCGCCGCTCACTTTCTGTTGCCGCACGACTACCTGAACTTCGTGCTGACGGGCAGGCTTTGCATGGAGCACGGCGACGCCTCCGGCACGGGCCTCATGGACGTGCGCGCGCGGCGCTGGAGCTTGCCCATGCTGCGCGCCGTCGACGCCGACCGCGAGCTCGCGGCCCTGCTGCCGCCGCTCGTCGGCCCCGAGGCGTTCATTGGCCGCACGACGGCCGAAGCGGCGCAGGCCTTCGGGCTGCCGGCCGGCGTCCCCGTGGCGCCGGGCGGGGGCGACAACATGATGGCCGCGATCGGCACGGGCAACGTCGTGCCCGGCCGGCTCACGATGAGCCTCGGGAGCTCCGGCACGCTCTACGCCTACTCGGCTGCGCCCATCGTCGATCCGAAGGGCAACGTCGCAGCCTTTGCAAGCTCCACCGGAGGGTGGCTGCCGTTGCTCTGCACGATGAACTGCACATTCGCGACCGAGCTCGTGCGCGTACCGCTCGGCATCGGCCTCGACGCCTTCGACGCGACGCTCGCGGGCATCGAGCCCGGCAGCGCGGGCCTGCTCGTCCTGCCGTTCTTCAACGGCGAGCGGACCCCGAATCTGCCGACCGGCCGCGGCTGCGTGCTCGGCCTCACGGCGCACAACGGCAGCGGCGGGCACCTGCTGCGCGCCACCGTCGAAGGCGCGACGTACGGACTTAAGTTCGGCATCGACGAGCTCGCGGGGCTCGGCCTCGCGGCGGAGGAAATCGTCCTGACGGGCGGCGGCGCGAAGAGTCGCGCCTGGCGGCAGATCGTGGCCGACATCGCCGGCCTGCCCGTGATCGTGCTCGAGCAGGAGGAAGGGGCGTCTTTCGGCGCCGCGCTGCAGGCGCTTTGGCTGCTCGAGCGCGAGCGAGGCGGGAGCGGCTCGATAGGCGAAGTCGTCGCCCTGCACCTGACGCGCGACGCTGCTGCCGCGGCGGCGCCGAAGCCCGCCAACGCCGCCGTTTACGGCAGGGCGTATGCGGCCTACCGCCGGGCCGTCGAGCACATGAGTCCTTTGTTCGAGCAGCTATGGGGCCGACCATGACGACGAACCTGTTCACCGGCGACCGCGAGTTCTTCCCTGGAATAGGCAGAATCGCGTTCGAAGGACCGGAATCCGACAATCCGCTGGCCTTCAAGGTCTACGACGAGAGCCGCCTCGTCGGCCGCAAATCGATGCGGGATCACTTACGCTTCGCGGTGTGCTACTGGCACAGCTTCTGCGCGACGGGCGCCGATCCTTTCGGGCCGGGCACGCGGGCTTATCCGTGGGCCGAGAACGCGGACCCGACGGCGCGCGCGGCCGATCGGCTCGACGCGGCCTTCGAGTTCTTCACCAAGCTCGGCGTGCCGTACTACTGTTTCCACGATCGGGATCTCGCGCCCGAAGGCGCCACCGTGGCCGAGAGCGAGCGCAACCTCGAGCGGTTCGTCGCGCTGGCCCGCCAACGCCAGGAGGCGACGGGCGTCAAGCTGCTCTGGGGCACGGCGAACCTGTTTTCGCACCCTCGCTACATGAACGGCGCCGCGACTAACCCGGATTTCGACGTCGTCGCGCACGCGGGCGCGCAGGTCAAGGCGGCGCTCGACGCGACCGTCGCACTCGGCGGCGAAAACTACGTGTTCTGGGGTGGGCGCGAAGGCTACAGCTGCCTGTTCAACACGCTGCCGGGCCGCGAGCTCGAGCACCTCGCGCGGTTCCTGGCCATGGCCCGGGACTATGGGCGCGCGATCGGCTTCCGAGGCACGTTTCTCGTCGAACCGAAGCCCATGGAGCCCATGTATCATCAGTACGATTCGGATGCGCAGGCCGTCATAGGTTTCCTGCGCCATCACGGGCTCGCGGGCGATTTCAAGCTCAATGTCGAGGCCAACCACGCGACGCTGGCCGGCAAGAGCTTTGCACATGAGCTCCAGGCGGCGGCGGACGCGGGGCTCCTGGGCTCGATCGACGCGAATCGAGGCAACCCTCAGAACGGCTGGGACACGGATCAGTTTGCGACGAATCTCTACGACGCCGTGGAGGCGATGCTCGTCGTGCTCGGCGACGGCGGCTTCGAGACGGGGGGCCTCAACTTCGACGCGAGGCTGCGCCGGGAGTCGACGGACGCGGAAGACCTGTTTCTCGCGCACATCGGCGCCATGGACACGTTCGCGCGCGGGCTCGTCGTCGCCCAAGCGATCCTCGAGCGCTCGCCGCTGGCCGCGCGGCGGCGCGAACGCTATGCCAGCTTCGATTCGGGCCCCGGGCGGGAATTCGAGGCCGGCCGGCTGAGCCTCCAGGATCTGCGCGACCATGCCGCACGGGCCGGCGAGCCCGAGCAGCGCAGCGGCAAGCAGGAGTGGGTCGAGAATCTCGTCAACGATTACCTGCTGCGCGGCTGACCGGCAGCGCGGGCGGCCGGCGCAGGCTCGACGAGGCTTTACCCTCGAATACCGGGCGACGAGTCGCTTCGCATTCGGCGCGCTGCGGCTGGAGCGCGTTTGCAAACGTCGGGGGCCGGAGTTAGGTTAACCCGCTGAGTTCGTCCGAAGGCCGCCGCACCGGATCGGCGCCGCCGCCAACTACAACAGGAAGGGCGAAATGACGACGCGTCGGGATTTCCTCCGCTCCGGCACGGCGGCTGCAGCCGTCGGGCTGGTCGGGGCAGGCGCCCGGGCGCATACGGCGGCCGTGCAACCGAGCCGCACGTCGACTGCGGCGCCGCCTGTCAAGTCGGTCGCCGCACCCGCCGCCGTCGTCTGCGACCGGCGCTTCGAACAGAGCGTGGCCTTCGCCGCCGCGGCCGCCGCGCACGGTGCCGCCGTCGAGGTCTGCGCCGGGGACATTGCCGGCGTGCTCATGGACCGCCTCGTGCCGCGCTGGCGGCGCGCGCCCGTCGCGGTCGCCGGATTGACGGCTGCGGGCGCGCTGTTCTGCCTCGAATATCTCGCCCGCGACTACGGCTTGGGGCTCGCGTACCGCATTTGCCATTCGGCGGCGCCGGGCGCAGGTCTCGGGCCCGCGCTCGAAGGCCGGCTGTCCGTGCCGGACTGGGCGGAGCGGCTCGAGGCGGCTGGGCCCTCATGGCCGCGGGCGGCAGCGGCGCTCGCCCTGGCGCACGACGGGCGCGCGGGCGCCGTCGGGCTCATCGATGTCGCCGCACACGCGAGAACCGGGCCGGAGGCGCTTTTCTCTTGGCTCCTCGTGCCGGCCGGCCGGCCGTCTCTCTGCGGGTCGTCGGGCCCGGCACACTCCACCTGACCTCCCGGAGAACGATTATGCCGAATCCGCCGCCCGGCCTCACCGATCAGGATTTTCGCACGGCACTTCGGCGCATCGCGGACGTCATCGGCGAGCAGTGGGTCTTCAGCAACGACGCGGACGTCGCGCTCTACCGCGACGCGTATTCGCCGCTCTGGGGCGAGCCCGAGGAGCGTTACGCCTCGGCAGCCGTCGCGCCCGACACCGTCGAGCAGGTGCAGCAGATCGTTCGTATCGCTAACGACTATCGCCTGCCGCTCTACCCGATCTCGACGGGCCGGAACCTGACCTACGGCGGCTCGGCACCCGTGTACTCGGGCAGCGTCGTGCTCGACCTCAAGCGCATGAACCGGATCCTCGACGTCAGCGAGCGCGACAAGACCTGCCTCGTCGAGCCCGGCGTCAGCTATTACGACATGTACCGGTACCTGCGGCAAAACAAGATCCGGCTCTGGATCGATACGGCCGCGCCGGGCTGGGGAGGGCTCATCGGCAATGCGCTCGACCGCGGCGCCGGCCAGACGGACGGGGACGTGCGCGATCACTTCGACGCCCACTGCGGCATGGAGGTGGTGCTCGGCAACGGCGAGCTCATGCGCACGGGCATGGGCGCGAACGCGAAGGCGAAGACCTGGCAGATCTTCAAGTACGGCATGGGACCGTGGCTCGACGGTATCTTCTCGCAGTCGAATTACGGAATCGTGACGAAGATGGGCTTCTGGCTCATGGAAGAACCCGAGGCCTCGCTGCAGGTCGTCGTTTCGGCGCCGAAGCGCGGCGACGTCGTGCCCATGCTCGACGTGCTCACGAGCCTCATGTACTCGCACGTCGTGCCTTCGGAGACACAGGTCGGCAGCCCCATCATGAACGGCTCGGACGACGCGGAGCTCGTGCGGCTGCGCACGAAGGGCGGCGCCTCCGACGCCGAATGGGCGCGCTATGCGGAGCGGCGCGGCGGCCCGTTCTGGACGGCGCCGTTTTGCTATTTTGGGCCGAAGAAGGTCATCGCGGCCCAGTGGGAGCACACCAAGGACCGCTTCGCGGCGGCCGTTCCGGGCGTGAAGTTCGAGGAAGTCGTCTCCTACACCTATCCGCTCAGCGACGAGCAGGTCGACGCCGTGGCCGACAAGCAGCGTTACGGCATCCCGACGCTCGACCTTTTCGCCTCGCGCTTCCGGCCGGGCGCCCCGCCGAGCGAGGGGCACCTGGACTTCTCGCCGATCATCGCGCCGCGGGGCGAGGAACTGCTCGGGCTGCTCGATGTGACGGGCAAGGCCTACGGCGACATCGGCGTGGTGCCGGCCGCGGCCGCCGGCGCGATGTTTCATCCGCGCGCGATGACGGTGTTTCATGCCGTGCCGACGCACCGCAACGCCGAGGACAACCGGCGCACGCGGGCGCTGTTCGAGCGGCTCGTGGCCGACTGCGCCGAGCGCGGCTGGACGGAGTACCGCATCCACGCTTATTACCAGGACCGCGGTATGCAGACCTACGACTTCAACAACGGTGCGCTCCACCGGCTGCACGAGACGCTCAAGGACGCGATCGATCCGAACGGCGTCATCTCTGCCGGACGCTACGGCATATGGCCGAAGCACCTGCGGGAGCAGCGCGCGTGAAGGCGCTCGCGGTGCTTCTCGCGATCGGCGCGGCGGCCGGGGCGTGGACGGCCGCGGCCGGCCCGGCGACGAAGCCGCCATTGGCATCCTGGAGCCGGACGCGGGCGCTGCCGCAGGTCGGCGACTCGCTGGCCGCCCGCGGCGCCGCCGTCTTCAACAACTGGTGCAGCGCCTGCCACGGCCGCGATACGGCGCACAACAACGCCCCGGGGACTCAGTCGCTCGCGTACAAGTATCGCGGCGAGCTGCCGCCCGCCCTCGAGGACCGCAAGGACCTGACCGCGGACGCCGTCAAGTACTACGTGCGCCACGGCGTAGGCACCATGCCTTTCTTCCGGCCGACGGAGGTCGGCGACGCCGATCTCGAGGCGCTTGCCGTCTATCTCGCGAAGAGGTGAAAGAGGGCTCTGAAAAAGGGCTCTGACCCCTTTTGGGGCTCTGCGCCTAGATTCCCGCGTACCAGGAGTAGCCCGCCTCGGCGGCCGCCGAGCCGCGCCCAGCCCCGTAGCCCCGGAGGCTCTCGACGACGGTGATGCGCGCAAGGTATTTGAAGCTCTTGTAGCCGAGCTGGCGCGGCACGCGCAGCCGCAGGGGCGCGCCGTGGCCCGGCGAGAGCGGCGCACCGTTCATGGCGTAGGCCAGCAAGGTCTGCGGGTGCAGGGCGTCGCTCATGTCGAGGCTGTCCCACCATTCGTCGTAGGGCTGGAATACGACATAACGTGCCTCGGCGCGCGCGCCGACGAGCCGCAGCACGTCGGCGAGGGCGACGCCCGTCCATTGAGCGATGTACGACCAGCCTTCCTCGCAGGCGAGATGCGTAATCTGAGTGCGGGCGGGGAGGAGGCGTTCGAGCTCCGCGAGCGAGAACATTGCGGGCTTCGTGACGAGGCCGTCAACGGCAAGGCGCCAGTCCGCGAACCCTCCCTGCAGCAGGCGCGCGTACTCTTCCGTGGCGGGCGGATCGCCGTTCACGGGCGCGACGGTCGAAATGTCGGCGCGGCCGAACTCCCGCGCGAGGGGCTGGCGGAAAGTCACGAGGCGCTGCGCTGCGTAGGTCAGGGTCTCGCCGATGCCGAACAGGCCGCCGTGGTCGGGCGGCACGAGCCCGCGGCGCTCGGCCAACCAGGCGACCCCGCCGACGCCGCCGAGCCCGACCGCGGCCGCGAGCCCCGCCTTGAGGAATCGGCGGCGGTCCGGGATGCGGCCGCCGGGACTCCTCGCGCGGCGTTCAGGGACCCGCCCGCGATCGAACCGCCGGCTCATCGGGAGGCCCGCGGGGCATGCCCCGTGATCATCGCGCTCAGGCGGGCACCGAACCCGGGCGTGAAGGTCAGCGCCACATGTCCGAGCACGAAGAGCGCGAGCAGACTCGCGGCGCAGAAGTGCAGGGTGCGGGCCGATTGCTGGCCCCCGAGGGTCTCGACGAGCCCGGGCAGCGCCGATGTTACGGCCGGCGACATTGCGAGCCCGGTCCAGACCATAGCGGGTGCCAGCACGAGGGCGACGGCGAGATACGCGAGCTGCTGGATCGGGTTGTAGCGCGTCTGCACGGTTCCCGGCGGCGGCCGGCGATGCACCCGGAGTGCGGTGCGCAGCGCCCCGCGGCCGAGCTCGCCGCGGCGGGGAAGCAGGGCGCGCCACAGATGACCGCTCGCGAGCGCGTAGACGACATAGCAGAGCCCGGCCGCGACGGCGCCCCAGGCCGCGAGAAAGTGCAGATGACGGCCCCAGCCGGAGAGGCCGTACACGAACGGCAGCGGCAGATCGACGAGCGACGGGGCGCCCAAAGCGCCGGTCTCGCCCCAGTACAGACGCGGATGCGCGAGGAGAATGGCGACGCCGCTGACGAGCAGCGCGATGAAGCATGCGGCGCCGAACCAGTGGGTAAGCCGGACCGTCGCGGAGTGACGCGGCGGCGATTCGGGGCCCGGAGGGAACCGCGCGGGCTCCCGAGCCGGCTGCCTCACGTCGCGCGTCGTGCGGTCCCGCTCTGCGGCGCCGGATGCTGCGCGTGATGGCTCGGCCCCGTCTCCGTGTCCCCGGCCTTCTGCGCGCGCTGGACCCAGCGGTTCGCAATGATGCCGGCTTCCTGCCATCGCCGATCGCGCTCGGCGCGATACAGATGCGCCTCGATGACGCTGGCGATGTCCCGGAAGCCCATGCCCACGTCGTTGTAGCCGATGACGTTGCATTCGAGCTCGCGCGTGATGCCGGCCCATTCGAGCGCGGCCTCGGGCAGCGGGCCGTGCGGCGGCTTGGCCGGCCACTTCTCGCCCTGCGAGCGCAGGTACAGGTCGTAAAGCACGCCCATGGCGCAGAACGACGGGCGTCGCCAGAAGCACCTGGCCGGCTGACGCAGCCGATGGCTGGTCTGCTTGTACCCGCCGTTGCGCAGAGCTTCGGTCCAAAGAGTCGCGTTCGGGTTCATTGGCACCTCGTTTCCGGCGGGCCGTCGGCTCATCGAAGACGCAACTTCATCGTAGCCGCCGCCGCGCTCCGGATTCAAGTCTCGGACGGTGCCCATGGCACCGCCCCGGTGTCCCGCTCGAGGCCGCGCTCGAGGCCGGGCTCGGGGGGCGCTCGCAGGCGCGCTCGCAGCGCATGCGAGGCGCGCTCGAGCCCGCGTCCGGGAGCCCCGCCGTGGCGGACGCGCGCCGCCCGCTACATGCGTTCCGGCACTGCGAGCCCGAGCAGCTCCAGCGTGCGTTCGAGCACCGCGGCCGTGAGGCGCACGAGCGTGAGCCGCGACGCCTGCCGCGCCTTGTCGGGCTCGCGCAGGATGTGATGCTCCGTGTAAAAGCGGCTCAGCGCCGTCGCGAGCTGGTAGGCGTACTCGGCCAGGTAGTTCGGCGCCCGCCCCGCGAACGCGGCCTCGATCGCGTCGGGAAACGCCGCGAGCGTGAGCAGCAGCGCGCGTTCGGCCTCGGCCTCAGGGGGCTGCAGGGCGCCCGGCTCGAGAGCGCGCTCGGCCGCGTTGCGCAGAATCGATTTGGCGCGCACGCAGGCGTAGAGCAGGTAAGGCCCCGTTCGGCCTTCGAACGCGCTGAAGCGCTCGAGGTCGAACACGTAGTCCTTGGCGCGGTGGTTCATGAGGTCGGCGTACTTGAGCGCCGCAATGCCGACGGCGCGCGCGATGCGGTCCTTCTCCTCGGCGCCGAAGTCCACGGCGACCCTGGCCTCGGCCATGCGCTCGCGAGCCTTGCCCGTCACGGTCTCGATGAGATCCTTGAGCCGCATGACGCCGCCTTCGCGCGTCTTGTAGGGTTTGCCGTCCTTGCCGTTCATCGTCCCGAAGCCGACGTGCTCCATCTCGACGCCCGGCGGCGCGATGCCGGCCCTTCGCGCCGCGCGGAAGACCTGCAGGAAGTGATCGGCCTGCCGGTTGTCTACGACGTAGAGAATCAGATCGGCGCCGGTCGCGACGCGCTGCTCGAGCGTCGCGAGATCGGTCGTCCCGTACAGCGATGCCCCGTCCGACTTTTTGAGGATCAGCGGCGGCACCCGCTTCGTATCGCCGGGCTCGGCCACCTCGATGACCGTCGCGCCTTCGCTCTCGACGGCGACGCCGGCGCGCTCGAGGCGCGCGACGAGCGCTGGGATCGCGTCGCTCGCGTTGCTCTCGCCGAGCCACAGATCGAACGCGACGCCGAGCGCGGCGAAGTCGGCCTCGAGCTCGGCGATCGAGACGTCTACGAAGTGCCGCCACAGCGCCCGGTAACCGGGCCGGCCGGCCTGCAGCTCCATCGTCGCCGCGCGCGCGGCTTCCATCGCCTCGGGATCGCTCTTGGCGCGCCGGCTCGCCTCGGGGTACAGGCGCTGCAGGTCCTCGATCGTCACCGGCGATTCGGCAGGGTACGGCCCCGAGCTGCCTGCGTCGAAATACGGGAGATTCGGCTGTGCGCGCGCGAGCTCGGCGATCAGCATGCCCATCTGCAGCCCCCAGTCGCCGAGGTGCACGTCGGCGACGACTTCGTGGCCCGCGAAGCGCGCAATGCGCTTCAGGCTCTCGCCGATGATCGAGGAGCGCAGATGCCCTACGTGCATCGGCTTCGCAATGTTCGCCCCGCCGTAGTCGAGGACGATTCGCCGCGGCGTCTCGGCGGGATCGCACCCGAGCCTCGCCTCGCCCGCCGCGGCGCCGACGTGCGCCGCCAGCGCCTCGTCCGTCAGGGAGAGATTGATGAAGCCCGGGCCCGCGATCTCCACCTGCGCGAACTGCGCCGCGGCCGGCGAGTCGCGCAGCACCGCGACGACGCGCTCGGCGACGGCGCGCGGCTTCTCGCCGCGCTGGCCGGCTGCGGCCATCGCGCCGTTGCATTGGAACTGCGCGAGGTCCGGGCGGTTGGACACCTGGACCTCGCCGTGTGCCGCATCGAAGCCGGCCGCCGAGAAGGCGGCCCGGACCTCGCGGCTCAGGATGCGTCTCAAGGAGCTCATGGGCCGGGCATTCTAGTGCACAAACAGCCGCGCAGCGGTCCGGAGGCTGTCCTGACGCCGGTGTCTGGTGCGCCGCATCGCCTTGCCAGCCGGGCGTCTCGACGCCGATACGTCAACGGCGATCACGATCACGCGCACTAGTCTCGTGGCCTGTTTCAGGCCACTAACCGGTGCTCTTCATGCCGAACGCGATGCCGCCGACCGTGAGCGCGAGCAGCCGCCGCAGCGGATCGTCGACGCGGTTCGCGAGCTCCCCGGGCTCGCGGCGCCAAAGCGGCAGGAAGTGGATCTGCAGGTAATTCAGCGGGTCCACATAGGGATTGCGCAGCTGGATCGACTCGCGCAGGACCGGGTCGCGCTCGAGCAGGTCGGCCTCGCCCGTGATCTCGAGTACGGCCGCGACGGAGCGCGCGTACTCTTCGCGGATCATGCCGAAAACCTTCTCGCGCACGGCGTCCTGCTCGACGAGCGCGGCGTAGCGCGCCGCGATGTACATATCGGCCTTGGCGAGCGACTGCTGGGCGTTGTCGAGCAACGATGCGAAGAACGGCCAGCGCCGATACATCTCGCGCAGCAGCTCCAGGCGGCCCGGGTCCACGGCCGTCATGCGCCGCAGCGCGAAGCCGAGGCCGTACCAGGCCGAGAGCAGATGCCGGGACTGCGTCCAGGCGAACACCCACGGTATCGCGCGCAGCGTGCGCACGTCGCGCGAGGCCGTGCGCCGGCTCGGCCGCGAGCCGAGCCGGAGCTGCTCGATGACGTCGATCGGCGTCGCCTGCCAGAAGTACTCCTCGAACTCGGGCGTGCCGTAGACGAGCGCCTGATAGTGCTCGAACGAATCGCGCGCGAGCTGTGTCATGGCGGCGCGCCATTCCGGCAGCCGGTCGGCGCTCGTCTCGTCCGGACCGGGCAGACAGGATGCCGCGATGACGGCGGAGGTCAGCTGCTCGAGATTGCGCCGCGCGATGACCGGGTTCGAGTACTTGAGCGTGATGACCTCGCCTTGCTCGGTGATGCGAATTCGGCCGCCGTGCGCCGCGTACGGCTGCGCGCGCAGGCTGCGATGGCTTTGCCCGCCGCCGCGGTCGATGGAGCCGCCTTTGCCGTGGAAAAAGCGCAGCCGCACGCCGCACTCGTCCGCGAGCTCGCCGAGCCGCGTCTGCGCCTCGTAGACGAACCAGTTGGCCGCGAGATAGCCGCCGTCCTTGTTCGAGTCCGAGTAGCCCAGCATGATCTCCTGCACGTCGCCGCGGCGCGCGAGGTGCGCCCGGTAGTCCCGGTCCTCGTAAAGCTCGCGCATGATGCCGGCCGAGGCTTCGAGATCGCCGATCGTCTCGAAAAGCGGCACGACGTCGAGCGCGGCGACGCCGGCCTGGCCCGCGAGCTCGATCAGAGCGCGGACCTGATCGGCGCCGTGCGTCATGCTGAGCACGAAGCGGTGGGCCGCCTCGGGCCCGTGCCGCTCCTGGATTCGGCGCAGCGCCTCTAGCTCGGCGCGCAGCTCCCCGACGCCGCTCGAGAGCTTGTCCGTGTTGTCCCTGAAATCGAGCTCGGCCAGGCGGAAGCCGAAGACCTTGGCCTGCGTGACGAGGCGGTCGATGCGGCCCGCCGCTGCGCGCCAGGCGTTCTGGCTGCGCAGGCCGCGCTGCACGCGCTCGAGGTCTGCGACGAGCTCGTCGGGCGTGATGCGCTCGTCGGCGAGCTTCGCGGCCGTGCGCGAGAGCTGCGCGCGGAACAGCTCGCCGGGCTCCTGGCCCGCCTCGACGCCCGCGGCGGCGAACGGGCCCGGATCGGCGGTGACCTGGCTGAGCTCGGCGATGAGCAGCGCGCATTCGCGCCGATAAAAGGCCAGCGCGCAGCGGCGTTGGCGTTCGACGGTCTCGGAGCTGATCTCGGGCGTGATATGCGGGTTGCCGTCGCGGTCGCCGCCGACCCACGAGGCGAAGCGCAGGAACGGCCGCCGGCGCTCGACACCCGGGAAGCGGCGGTGCAGCTCCTCGTCGAAGCAGCGATAGAAGTCGGCGGCGGCGTCGAAGATGGCCGCGTCGAAGAACGAGAGCGTGTTCGCGACCTCGTCGAGCGGCTCGAGCTTGCGCCGATGGATCTCCTCCGTTTGCCAAAGCGTCTCCAGCACTTCGTCGGGTGCGCCGAAGTGCTCCTCGATGCGCCAGAGCTGGTAGATGACGCTGCGGCGCTTCGCTTCGGTCGGATGGGCAGTGAGCACGGGCTCGATGTCGAGCGCGTCGATCGCGCGCTGCAGCGCTTCGCTCGCCACGCCCGCCTCCTCGAGCTCGCGGAACAGCTGCTTCAGGGACTGCCTCGGCTCGGGCGTCTCGCTCAGCCGCCGAATGCGCTGGCGTTCCTCGCACAGATTGACGAGTTGGAAGAACAGGCTGAAGGCATGGGCGAGCGCGTAGGCCTCGCTCGTCGAGAGGCGGCCGAAGAGCTCGTTCTGCCGCGCCTGTTCGAGGGACTCCTCCCCCTCGCGCACCTGCTTCGAGAGCAGGCGAATGCGCTCGAGGTGCCCGAACAGCGCCTCGCCCGCCTGCTCGCGGATGACGGCGCCGAGCCGCGTCGTGAGGAAGCGGACCTCGTCGGTCAGTCGTGTATCCATAGCCGCTCTCAGGGTAAGCCCAGCCGCGGACGGTGGCCAAGGGCGGCGAAACCCCCGTCTTGGACTATCATTCGGTGCGCGACTCGATTGGCGCGGGCACCGAGAAAGGGAGGGCGACCATTGACCGGCATGGCACACAGCTTCGATTTGACGAACGGCTTCAACGTCCTGCGCATCGTCTGCGGGCTCTTCTTCGTCCCGCACCTCTTCGTGAAATTCAGGAACCGCGAATTCGTCAAGGATTTCATGAGCCGCGTCGGCCTCAAGCCCCCGATCGCCTGGCTTTACGGTGCGTTCGTCATCGAAATCCTCGTGACGATCGGCCTCGTCTTCAACCTTTACACGACCTACGCCGCCGCGCTCGGCGGCGTGTTCCTGCTCGTCGCGGCCTGGGCCAGCTGGCGCATCTCGGAGGGCAAATGGATTTGGAACTTCGGCGGGGCCGAGTACCCGCTGTTCTGGGCCATCGCGTGCCTCGTCATCGCGATGGGAGCCTGAGGGGCTCGGGGCGCGTGACGGCCGCGTAACTGCCGCGCGACTGCCGCGCGACTCCGCGTAACTGCCGCCGCGTGAGTCCCGAACGGGCCGGGGCGTCGGTGGCGGTCGGAGGCACGTGCCTCCTCTTGGAGGTCGGCGCGCGGCTTGCAGGGCCGCTACCGACGCCTCGCCGGGGCGGGCTACGCGGGCACTTCGGCGAGCCCCAGTAGGCGCATCGCGTTACCGCGATAGATCTTCTCGCGATCGGCGTCGGGCATTTCCGCGGCTTCGAGCATCGCTAGATCCTCGCGGATCAGATACGCGCCGCCCTCGGGGTCGAACGGCGCATCCGACGCGAACAGGCAGTGCTCCACCCCGAAAAACTCGAGCCCGCATTCGAGCGCCCCGCGGACGCCGTTCACGGCCGTGTCGGCGTAGAACATTCGGAAGTAGTCCACGGGCGGCCGCGCGAGGCCTGCTTCCTCGGCGATGGGGTTGCGCTCGACGCTGCCCTCGGCGGCCTGCCGGAAGCCCATCGCGATTTTGCCCTCGAGGTAGGGCACGAGGCCGCCGAGGTGGTGCGTGATGATCTTGACGTTCGGCAGCCTGTCGAACAGCCCGGCGTAGACGAGCCGCGCCATGGCCGCGGCCGTCTCGTAAGGCCAGCCGAAGGAAAACCAGATCTCGTGCTCTGACCGCGATTCGCTCGCGTAGTCCGGCGTCTCTGGACCGCGGATCGGATGCAGCCACACCGGCCGATCGAGCGCCGCCGCCTGGTCGAAGATTTGCTGGAAGGACCCATCGCTTAGCGGCCGGCCGAGCACGTTGGTGTACATGAGGCAGCCCGCCGCGCCGAGCTCGCTCACGGCGCGCTTGGCCTCCGCGGCAGCGGCCTCGGGGTTGTTCATGGGCAGGTTGGCCACGAACGTCGGAAAACGGTCCGCGTGCTTGGCGCAAAGCTCCGCCAAAGCATCGTTGGCGACGCGCGCGATTTCCGGTGTCTCGTCGGGCGTTCCGAAGGCCTCGATGGGCGGGTTCGCGAGCGAGGGGATCTGCACGAGGTCGTCGAAGCGCTCGAGCAGCCGCAGGCGGGCGTCGAGGTCTACAAGCGTCGGCAGCCGTCGCCAGCGCGGCACGGCCGCGCGCCCGACCGGAAAACGCTCGAGAAAATCCGCGAGCCCCGGGGGCACGAAATGCGTGAAAACATCGATCTTCATTCCAATCCTTTCAATGCATTCCGCGCGCGCGTCAATGCATTCCACGCGCGCTCCGGCTCGGGGCACCTGATCAGCTCACCGGCCACCGCAGGCTCGACAGCGCATTCCCGCCGATCCGCTCCGCAATCCGCGCCGCCGTTCCGCGCACGAGCCGCAGCACCTCGTCCTCGTCGACGCGGGTCAGACGGCCGTTCCGCACGACCGGCTCGCCGGCGACGAAGACGTCCGCGACAGAACTGCCCGTGGCCGAGTAGACGAGGTTCGAGACCGGGTTGTAGAGCGGCTGCCATTCCGGGAAGCGCGTGTCGAACAGC
Organism: uncultured Gammaproteobacteria bacterium; assembly: GCA_963702105.1. Taxonomy (GTDB): domain Bacteria; phylum Pseudomonadota; class Gammaproteobacteria; order Steroidobacterales; family Rariloculaceae; genus ZC4RG20. The sequence goes on along the minus strand of OY969712.1, from coordinate 3,280,456 downwards.
ACGAGGTCGGCCTCCTTGCCGGTCTCGACGCTGCCGATCCGGTCCGCAAGGCCGGCACAGCGCGCGCCGTTCAAAGTCGCCATCTCGACCGCGCTCTCGGGCGGCGCGACGCGCGGATTCGCGTGGATCTCCTTGTGCGTGCCCGTGAACAGGAACAGCTCCTGAACGATATCGGTAATTCCTGAGCAGGCATGATCGGAACCGATTCCGACGTTGATGCCCAGGGCCATGAGGTCGGCGAGATGACCCTGCGCGAGGTTGCCGTAGCCATTGTGCAGGCTCGAGCTCGGCGCTGCCACGAGGCTCGGTTTGCGCTCGAGCAGGATCGCGATGTCGCGCGGCTCGAGCCAGCCCGAGTGCGCGAGCAAGGCGCGCTCGTCGAGCACGCCGAGGCTCTCGAGTCTTTCGATCTCAGTCATGCCGAAGGCGGCGACGCAGTCGTCCCGAGTCGAGTAGTTGAAGCATGCATGCGTCTGGAGGATGCAGCCGTGCTCGTCGGCGAGCGCCTTGCAGCCGCGAATGAGCTCGTCGCTCGAGTTGCTGAGGCCGCGGAACGAGACGCTGGCCGTAAGGCCCGGGTCGCGTTGCGCGGCGACGTGCTCGAGCAGCGCGCGCGTGCGCTCGAGCGCCTCGTCGGTCGTCTCGATCATGCCTTGGGGCAGGATGCCGAGCACGGCCTTTGTGAGGTCGAAGGCGCTGCGGCCGAGCACGGCGCGCATGCCCGTCGAACGCACGGCGCGCCCCGTCGCGACGGGATGGTAATTGCCTGGATCGACGAAACACGTCACGCCGTGGCGCAGCAGCTCCATGGCCGCGAACAGCGCGCTGACGTGGACGTCCTCCTCGGACATCGCGCCCTCGTAAGGAAACATCCGCTTGAACAGGAAGTCCCGAGTGCCGACCTCGTCAGCGAGCCCGCGCGCGAGCTGAAACGAGGAGTGCAGGTGACTGTCAACGAGGCCCGGGACCGCGACGCGCCCCGTCGCGTCGAGGACGCGCTCGGCCGTGAACGCGGCTTCGATCTCGGCCGATTTGCCCACGGCCGCAAACCGCCCATCCTTGACCGCGACGCCGGCGTCACGGATCACGCGTCGTGCCGAGTCCACCGTGATGAGCCAGTCGATGCGGGTGACGAGCAGGTCGGCCGGGGCGGGTGCGGTGGCGGTCATGGGGTCGGAGGGTCTCCGGAAGGGGAGCGGCTGGAAGCTACGAGGCGAAGGGTACCGGGCGTGCCGCCCGTATCACAAGCGTCTTTCCGGCAACGGCCGGCCAGGCACCCGTGATCGGCCCATTGCATTAATTGTAACCATCCGACTTCTATAGGCTTTCCAGCGAATTTGGCATGCGGATTGCAATCGATCCGGGGAGTCGATTTACATGGAGTGTATTATGCGTACCACAGTTCTACTGACCGGACTAGGTAGCCTCGCCCTTGCCGGCTTGGTGCCTGTCGCGAGCAGGGCCGCGGGTCACGAGACGGATCTCGATTACACCTACATCCAGCTCAACGGCATCTCTCGGGACATCAAGGGCGTCGGCACGAACTCGGATCCCGTTAACCGCTTCGACAATGGCTCGGGCGTCGGGCTGTTCGGCTCGTACCAGTTCGCGCCGAAGTGGTTTCTGTTCGGGGACTACTCGAGCACGAACTCAGACGTAAACTACACGAGCTCGACGATCTACAGCCTGCCGTCCGACACGGACATCAAGCGGCTCGACTTCGGCTTCGGCACTCACCGGCCGATAACCGACCGCATCGACTTCGTGGGGCGGCTGGGCTACACGGACGTCGATTACGGCAAGTTCAAGATCGGCGCGGGCGGGGGATTGTTCAGCGGCGGCCTGAGCGGCCTCGGCAACAGGCTGTCGAGCGACACGTCCGACGGCTACATCGTCGATGCGGCCGTGCGTGCGCCGTTGACGCACTCGTTGCAGGGCGAGATCGGGGTGCGGCACCTCGACATCAACACGGTCACGAGCAACAACATCATCGGCTCGCTGCTGTACCAGTTCTCGGACGACTGGGGCCTCGACTTCGGCGTCGACGCCGGCAGCGACATTTCGACCTACGTCCTGGGCGTGCGGTTCACGCCAGGCTGAGCTGCCACGGCTCGCTGAGCTGTCGTTTTGGAGGCCCCGCACCGAGGCGGGGCCTCCTGTCTCTCGACCCACCTCGCCGCACGGGCTCAGCGTACGGTGTAGCCGCGCCCCTCCATGCAGGCCTGCATGACCGCTCGGTACTGGGCTCGGCTGTCCGCCTGTTTGGCGCGTTCGTCGGCGCGCGCGGCGGCCTTCTGCTTCGCTTCGGCGGTGGCCTGCTCGCGGGCGTCGTCCTGGCCCTGGGCCTCGATGACGCTGCCGATGGCGGAGCCGACGATGGCGCCCGCGACCGCGCCCCCGAGCGTGTCATGATTGTTGTTGCCGATGGCGGCGCCGGCAAGCGCGCCCGCTGCCGCACCCTTACCTACGGCCCCCTGCTTGGGGTTCTTCGGCACTTCGACCTTGATCGGCCCGTGCGCCGAAGCGGGCGGAGGGTTCGCCGGATCGAAGCCGCTCTGCGCGACGGCCTGAAGATAGCACGCGAAGCGGTCGTCGCTGAGCTGCTTCGCGGATTGCCCCTGCGCCGGGTAGATCATGAGCTTGCCTTCCTCGGCCTGCGCCGAGCAGAGTCCGAGGCCGAGCAGGGCCGCCGCCCCGGCCAGCGCCGGGCCCAAAGCACGCGTCGTCATGGCGCTTCTCCTTACCGCACGGTGTAACCGCGGCCGACGAGGCAGGCCGTCATGGCCCGCCGATAATCGTCCCGCTTGGCGGTGTTCTGATCCGGATACGTCGGATCGTACCCGGCCTGGTCCGAGGCCCAAAGATGGCACTCGTAGCGGTCGCGCTTCGTCTGCTCGTCGCTCTGACCCTTCTCCGGATAGGCATAGAGCTCGCCGTTCTCGGCCGGCGCCGCTCCCTCCGAGCTTTGCGGGGCCTCCGACCCGAGGGCCGCGCCGGCGCCTTCGGGCTCCGGGACGACCACGTACTCACGCACGGCGGGATCCCAGAGGTAGTACGTCGAATTCGCGTAGAAGTAGCGGCGCGGACCGAGCGTGAACGCGACGTAGCCGGGCGGCAGGAAGCCGACGCGCAGGCCGAGGGGCGCACGCACGACCACGTAATAGCCCGGGTTTACCCAGCGGTAATAATTGCCGCCGAAGTAATAGTAGCTGCCGACGCCGAAGCTGAGCCGCACGCGGCCCTCCGGCAGGCGCTGCACGCGTGTGCCGAAGCGCGCGAAGTCGACCCTGCCGGGCGCCCGGTGGGTCTCGTAACGCTCCTGACGCTCTTGACGCTCGTGCCGCTCCTCCGAACGGCGATGGTCGTCGCGGTCGGCGGAGGCGGCGAAAGGGACGGCCAGAAGCGCAGCAAGCACGGCCGCGGCCGTTATGCGCGTCGTCGATAACTTGATCATGGTCGAGATCCTCGAAAGACTCGATGAGCATCATCGACACCGCGATGAAAGCTCCAATCCGTGGATGTACCTAGCAGCCTTAGACTCTCCGGACGGGGTCGCGGTTCGTCCGCGCCGCTGCCCCGTTCGGACTTTCGGGAGCATACAACGCGGCGGCCGGAAATAGGTTGACCTGCGCACGGCCGCGCCCGTATCGTCCTCGTGCTGAAACGAACGGGCCGGTCGGCCGGGCAGGTCGGGGTATGGCAGCGAAACGGAAGACTCCGGAGGACGGGCATCCCGAGGCCGGCCCGGCTCGGGCTTCCGTGCTCATCGTCGACGATCATCCGCTCGTGCGCGAAGGGCTCGCCGCACGAATCGCGGCGCAGCCCGATCTTTCGGTCTGCGGCGAGGCGGCCGGCGTCGACGAGGCGGTCGAGCTGTTGAGCAGCGTGCGCCCGGACGTGGTAATCGTGGATCTGACGCTCAAAGGCGGCCACGGGCTCGACCTCCTCAAGAAGGCCGCGCGCAGCGGCACGGATGCGAAGCTCCTCGTGCTCACGGCGCACGAGGAGGCGCTGTTCGCGGAGCGCGCGCTGCGGGCCGGCGCCCACGGCTTCGTGAGCAAGCAGGAAGCCCAGGGCCAGGTGCTCGAGGCGATCCGAACCGTGCTGCGCGGGGAGCGCTACCTCAGCGAGGCCATGACGCAGCGGCTCGTCGGCCAGGCACTCGGGGCGGGCCCTGCGGCGGACGTGGAATCCCTGAGCGACCGCGAGCTCGAGATTTTCGAGCTCATCGGCCGCGGGACGAGCACGCGGGGCATCGCCGAGCAGCTGCATCTCAGCGTGCACACGATCGAGACGCACCGCGAAAACATCCGCGCGAAGCTCGGCCTGCGCAACGGCGCGGAGCTCGTCCAGCGTGCCGTCAGGTGGGTGTTCGAGACGCAGATGTGAGCCGCGGCCGCTTCGCGGCCCGGCTGTCCACGGCGGTCTCGGCCGCGTGATCCCGGCCCCATGGGACGACGCAGGTCACGATCGTGCCGCCGCCCGGCCGCGCGCGAACGGCCAGCGTTCCGCCCAGCAGAGCGGAGCGGTGCGCCATGATGCGCAGGCCCGCGCCGCCGTACTCCCGCGACTCGTCGAGTCCCTTGCCGTCGTCGGCGATCGCAAGCCTGAGCGCCTTCTTTTCCGCGCGGAACTCGATAACGAGTTCGCTGGCCTCGGCATGTTTGACGGCGTTGGTTACAGCCTCTTGCGCGATGCGGAACAGGTGAGTCGCGACGGAGTCGTTGTCGATGAGCGCGGCCGCCGAGTAGTCGAGGACGACCGAGAGCCGGTCCCGCTCGAGCGTGCGCCTCGCAAGCTCCGTCAGGGCGGCCTCGAGCTCGTACGCGGGGATCGCGACGGGAACGAGGCCGCGCGAGAGGTCGCGTACGCGCCGGTTCGCGTCCCCGATGCCGGCCGCGAGCTTTGCGGCCAGCTCGCTTTCGCGCGCCGCGCCCTGGCCGGCGAGCGTCTCGGCGAGCGTCTGGGCGAGCAGTCCGAGCCCCGTGAGCTCCTGCTGGGTTCCGTCGTGGAGCTCCTGCCCGATGCGGCGCTGCTCCAGTGAAGAGATGCTCAGCACTTCCTCGCGCAGTGCCTTCTGCTCCGTCACGTCCACGAACGCGAGCACGACACCCGCCAAGCGGCCCTCGGCGAGGCGATAAGGCCGGAGCCGGCGCAGGTACCAGCGGCCGTTCAGTGCGGGGATGAGCTTTTGCGGCACTGGTCCGGCCGCCGCGGCGGCGCGCGCGTCCGCCAGCAGCGCGGCGTCGCGGCACCGCGGCGCGATGTCGGCCAGGGGGCGCCCGACGTCGCTCGGGATCAGGTGAAACAGGCCGCCCGCCCCGGGCGTGTAACGCTGAATCCGGAGGTCGAGGTCGAGGAACAGAATCGGAATCTCGGTCGCCGAAATCAGGTTCTCGAGATCCGCGCTCGTGCGGGCGGTTTCCTCGACCTTGAGCTCGAGCTCGTCGTTGACGATTCGCAGCTCCTCGCCCGAGGACTCGAGCTCCGCGTTGGCGGCGCGCAGCTCCTCGTTCATGGCCGTGACTTCCTCGTTCGAGGACCGCAGGCGCTCGTTCGCATCCTCGAGCTGGCGAATCGTGCCGGCGAGGTTCCGCTGCGTCGCCTCGAGCGCGCGCTCGAGCTCGCGGATCGCTGCGGCCTCCGAGTCCGGGCTCAGCGTTGCGGGCCGCCGCGGGTCGGCGGTCTGGCGGAACGTCACGAGCAGCAGCGTCTCGTCCTGCGTCGAGATCGGCACGACGGTCACGCTGCAGCCGGCGTCGCCGCGCGCGGCCTCGTCCCGGACCGAGCGACGCTCGTCGAGGGCCAGCTCGCAGGCGCGGCGCAGGCGCGATCGCATACTGACCGGGGCCATCGCGAGCAGGTCGTAGCGCAGCGGACCTGCGGTAAACGCGAGGAACCGCTGCACGTCCCCCTCGAGGTAGCGCACACCGAAGCGCGTGTCTACGAGCGCGGCACCGCCGCCGTCCTCGGCCAACAGCGCCGCGCACATGAGCGCGCCCAGCTCGGCCGCGGATCGGGAAGCGCCGGGCCGGCGTCCGGCATCGTTATCCGCTGCTGCCATAGGTCTTCTCGGGGGCGGTGGCGCCTCTCGGTGCGGGAAGCATAGCGGAAACCGCCAACGCCCGTTTGGTGGAGACCATGATTCCTCTGCCTCTCCGCGAGAGTGCATCATGCGTTCGTATATGTAAACCGAACCCCGCGTGCGAGGAGGCCCCTCCCTGCGCCCCGGGCCCGGGTGATCGCGAGACGACGGTGGACAGACTCGCAGATGCACAGAGTAAGGCGCTGCTCGACGCCGCGCCGGACGCCATGGTCATCGTCGATGCGCAGGGGCGAATCGCCTTCGTCAATACTCAAACCGAGCGGGTCTTCGGCTATTCACGGGCAGAGCTGCGCGGGCGGCCCATCGAGGTGCTGCTGCCCGAGCGGTATCGCGCCCGCCATCTCTCTCATCGCCTCGACTACTTCGTCGCGCCCCGCGGCCGGCGAATGGGCGAAGGCCTCGAGCTTTACGCCCTGCGCAAGGACGGGACCGAGTTTCCGGCCGAGGTCAGCCTGAGCCCTGTGGAGACGGCCGACGGCTTGCTCGTCATGAGCGCCATCCGCGACATTTCCGACCGCAAAGCCATCGAGCGCGAGCTCGTCGCGGCGCGCGAGGCCGCCGAGCGCGCCGACCGCGCGAAGAGCGCCTTCCTGGCTGCCGCGAGCCACGATCTGCGCCAGCCGCTGCAGACGCTCACGCTGCTCGGCCGCGTGCTGAACCGGCTCGTCCCGCAGGACTCGAATGCGGCCGCCGCCCTCGCGACGCAGGGCGAGGCCCTGCGTTCTATGTCGAAGCTGCTGAACTCCCTGCTCGACATCAGCAAGCTCGAGGCCGGCATTATCGTTCCCGACCTCAAGGACTGTGCCGTCCGGGAGATATTCGCGGGACTGCGCGCCGAGTTTGCGGCGCTGGCGGAGGCCAAGGGGCTCGACCTCATCGTCGAGGACAGCGACGCCTACGTCCATACGGATCCGACGCTGCTGGGCCAGATCATTCAGAATCTCGTCGGCAACTCGATCCGGTATACGCGCAAGGGGTGGGTTCGCCTGCGCACCGCGGCCGCTGCCAATGCGTTCCGCATCGAGGTACTCGATACGGGCTGCGGCATTGCCGCCAACGAGCTCGGCCTGATTTTCGATGAGTTCTACCAGTCGGGCCGCGCCCCCGGTCAGGCGCGCGAGGGACTCGGCCTGGGGCTATCCATCGTGAGGCGCACGGCCGAGCTGCTCGGCTACCGGCTCGAGGTGGAGTCGACTCTGGGGAAGGGGTCCTGTTTCGCGTTCTGCGTGCCGGCGGCCGCCGCGCCGAATGTCGAGGAGCGGAAGCCGAGCGCCGGCACGCCGTCCCACGCGCCCAGCCAGGGCCTCGTTCTCGTCGTCGACGACGATGCGGCCGTCGGGGCGGCCACGGCGATGCTGCTGAAGACCATGGGGCTCGAGGTCATCACCGCGACCGACGTGGAGCGGGCCGAGTGCGCTCTCGGCCAGCGCGGCGCGCCGCCGGGACTCGTGATCGCGGACTACCATCTCGGGCCGGGGCGCAACGGCCTCGACGCGATAGCCGCCGTGCGCGCCGCCGCGGGGTACGCCGTGCCCGCCATCCTCGTGAGCGGCGATACCTCGGCGGGGATCGCCGAACGGCTCCGAGGCGTCGACGACTGCCATCTCCTTCGCAAGCCCGTCGATGCAGACGAGCTCATGAGTCTTTCGGAGCGCCTCGTCCAGGCGGTCGGCCGGTAAGCGGGCCCGGTTGCGGCCGGCCGCCCCGGCGGCAAATCCTTTCGAAGATTTCCAAGGCGCGCTTTCTATGGCGCGTCGAGGTTCGCGATCGGGACGGGTTCGATCGCATCGGCGGGCGCGAAGCCGAACACGCGACCCAGGAAATAAAGCTCGCCGTCGAGCGCCCGGCGGATGTGGGGCCCCTGCCTGAAGCCGTGCTGTTCGCCCTCGAACTCGACCAGCGCGACGGGTACGCCCTTGGCCCTGACGGCCGCGTACATGGCCTCGGCCTGGTTCGGCGGAACGATGCGGTCCTCGAGGCCCTGGAAGAGGATCAGCGCTGCGGTCATGCGCTGGGCGAAGTGGAGCGGCGAGCGCTCGACGTAGAGGTCGCGGCGCTCGGGATAAGGGCCGATCAGCCCATCGGTGTAGCGCGACTCGAACTTGTGCGTGTCGCGCACCAGCGCCTCGAGGTCGCTGATGCCGTAGTGGCTGGCCCCGGCCCTGAACACTTCGCGGAACGTCAGCGCGGCGAGCGCCGTATAGCCGCTCGCGCTCCAGCCGCGAATCGCGAGCCGGTTGCCGTCGACCCGGCCCTTGGACACGAGGTGCAGCGCGCCGTCCACGCAGTCGTCGACGTCGACGATGCCCCAGCGGGCGGCGAGCCGCTCGCGATAGAGGCGCCCGTAGCCGGTGCTGCCGCCGTAGTTCACGTCGAGGACGCCGAAGCCGCGGCTCGTCCAATACTGCACGTCGAGGCTCAGCGCCGTTGCGGCCTGCGCCGTCGGGCCGCCGTGGCCGATGACCACGAGCGGCGGGCGCTCGTACGGCGCCTCGACCGCGGTGCGGACGCCGGCCGTCTTCGGCTTCGCGGCGGGTTCGTAGTCTTTGTTGCGGGGCGGATAGTACAAGGCATGCGCGCTGCCGCCGTCGCGGGCGGGAAAGTCGAGCGGCTCGGGCACCGAGAGGTAGCCCCGGTCGATTCCGAGCTTCGACGAGGCGCGCAGCCGCTCGAGACGCCGCGAACGAAGATCGAGGCGCGCGAGGACCCGGGCCTCGGTCGGGGAGCCCGCGATGAAGACCGCCGCGCCGGCTCCGACTCGCAGCGCGCCGATGTCCGTAAACGGCGTCGGGAGGGTCTCGATGCCCTCGGCCGAAGGGCGGACGATCCCGAGGCGCCAAGTGCCGTTTTGGGTGGAGGTACAAACGATCTCGTCCGCCGAGGCGAAGCCGTAGGTCGACATGCCGAAGACCCACTGCGGCAGCCCGAACTCGGCCTCGACCGGGGCCAAGGGACGTGGTTCCTCGTCTTCGAGCCGATACAGGTTCCACCACCCGCTGCGATCCGATACGAAGTGCAGCACTCCATCGGGCGACCACTCCGGCTGAAAGATCGATTCCGCCGCGCCGCCCGCGACGCGCCTCGCCTCGGTCAAGCCGCCATCGTGTGTGATGGCGGCGGTCCAAAGCTCCGTGCCGTCCCACGGCATGCGTGGATGGTTCCAGGTGAGCCACGCGAGGCGCCGCCCGTCGGGGCTCACGCGCGGATTCGAGTAGAAGTCGTTGCCGGCCGCGAGCACCGCGCCGCCGTCGCTGTTGGGGCCTGAGGCGTCCAGTGCCACGATCTCGTTGACGGGTTCGCGGCCGCCCGCGCGATGATCCTCGCGAACGCAGACGAGGCGATTGCGCGCCGTATCGGAGTGAAAGTCCGCGAAGCGCAGCACCGCGGCGCCCATGTCGGGCGTCAACGGCTCGGGCGTGTGCGCGGGCGCGCAGCGATAGACCCGCTGATCGGCGAAGTGGGTGAAGTAGACGCGGCCCGCGAGCACGCTATAGGCGCCGCCGCCGTATTCGTGGACGCGCGTGCGCACGTTGTAGGGGGGCGGCACGGCGTCTGCCGTCTCGCCGCCCGGCCCGCGGCGCACGAGCACGCGGCGCCCGGCATCCTCGGGCCGTCCCTCGATCCAGTAAACGGCGCCGTCCGCGAGCAGCGGCTCGGCGAGCGCGACCGTTGCGGCCGTGATGGTGGCGGACGTGATGGGGGAGACCCAGGATCCGTAAGGTGCTCTTGCGATCGTCCCGCCCTCGCGCTTCGCCGCGGCCGTCTGCGCCGCCGCCTCACGCTACACTCCGGTACCACGTCCGACAAGCCGGGAGGATCCTGCATGCATACCGAATACGTCGATTACCGCGACGGCGACGTGACCTGCGAGGGCTATGCGGCCTACGACGAGTCGCGCAGAGGTCCCCTGCCCGGCGTGCTCGTGAGCCACACCTGGGCCGGTCAGGGTGACGCCGAGCGAAGAGAGGCCGAGCGGCTCGCGAGCCTGGGCTATGTCGGCTTCGCCGTGGACATCTACGGCAAAGGCCTGCGCGGTGGCAGCCCCGACGAGAATGCGAGACTCATGCAACCCTTCGTCGACGACCGCGCGGCCCTTGCTGCGCGCATCAATGCGGCGTTCGAAGCACTCGAGCGGCATCCTCGCGTGGACGCCGAACGCAGGGCGGCAATCGGCTACTGTTTCGGGGGGCTGTGCGTGCTCGATCTCGCGCGGAGCGCACCGCAGGGCCTGCGCGGCGTGGTCAGCGTGCACGGCATGCTGCACGCGCCGCACCACCGCCCCCAGGTGCCGATCACGGCCAAGGTGCTCGTCCTGCACGGCTACGACGACCCCATGGCCCCGCCCGATCATCTGCGCGCGCTCGCGACCGAGCTGACCGAGGCCGGCGCGGACTGGCAGGTGCACGCCTACGGACGCACGATGCACGCCTTCACGAATCCGCACGTGGCCGCGCCCGAACGCGGACTCGCGTATAACCCGACGGCGGCGCGCCGAGCGCAGGCCTCGATGATCGGGTTCCTCGAGGAGGTGCTGACGTCCTCCTAGTTCCGCGGGGTCGTATCGGCGCGGAAACCTCGGTGGTGGGCGCAGGCATCGGCTCTGAAACGTCCGTGGTGGGCGGAGGCGTCGCTGTAAGGGCCGTGTCGGGACCGCCGTGAACCCGTCCCTGGGGGCTCGCTGAGCGCCGTCCCTGGCGCTCAGCGTCCCGACACGGCCCTTACAGCGACGCCTCCGCCGGCGACGTTCGCGGTGAGCGCCGATGTCTCCATCGGAGACGCTGCCTGGGCCGGACCCGTTCGCAGGCAGGGCCGTCTCCGCGAAGACCTTACGGCGAACGTCTTTGCGCCATCAGCATCGTCGTGCAGGTGCAGCATGATTCACGAACGGCCGCCGACGCAGTAGAGGAGTCTCGTGCAGACGGGCGCTTTCGGGGCCGTGCGCGCCAGGGATGGCGCGCAACGGAGCCTACATGGACGTATTCACGGCGTCCCCGAAAGCGCCCGTCTGCGCGAGACTCCGGCTGCCACGGAGCCCGATCCGTTCGTGAATCATGCAGTCGACAACGGCAGTCGACAACGGCAGTCGACAACGGCAGTCGACAACGGCAGTCGACAACGGCGGTCGATAACGCCGCCCGCCGCCGGACGAGCGACGCTCAGGTGTGCCCGAGCACCGCGAGCTTGGCCCAGTCCTTGATCGGCATCCGCCCGACGATTTCGGCCTTTCCGTCCTCGGGCTTGAAGACCAGCGCCTCGCCGGGCTCGAGCCCCGCGGCGTCGGTGCCGAAGGCCGCTTCCAGATTGGCCTGCTGCGTGACGACGAGGTCGTTTTGGCCGGCCGCGGGCTCGTGCCGGACCTGCATGCGCAGCCATTCCGCGCTCGCATGATCCGTGCCGAGCTCCTCGACCTTGTGACGCTCGCCGAAGCCGAAGTAGTGGGCCGTCTGGTAGGCGCTGAACACGGGGCTCGTGTAGGTCTGATCGACCGGAATCGCGAACTTTCGGAAGGCGTAGCCCATGGCTTCGACGGTCGCTTCGCCGAGCTCGTCGAGCTCCGGCTCGTGGAAGGGATTGCCGGGCGAGGCTTGGCGGCCTTGGGGCGGCTTCGTCGCCGTGCTCGCGCGCCGCATGACGATGACGTAGCCGCCGTGCGCGAGGGCGTCGACGAGCGGCTGGCCCGACAGAGTCCCGCCGGCGCCCGCGCGTCCCGCCGTGAGCCAAGTCCCCAGGGCGGCCGTCGCGAGCGCCGCGGCGAACGTTCCGGTTCTGATCACGTTCTTCATCTGACTGCCTCGCAGAACGGCCGAAGAAGACGATTCAGGGCAGCTCGAAGCCTAATTAGTCTTTGAACCGGCTGGCAAGTCCGTCCGGCGCCGCTTTGCGCGGGCGCCGCGCGGCCCGCGTCCGGAGCGCGGCAGCCGCTGGGAGCGATACTCGCGCTCGGGATAGTCTCCGGCAACGCCGCGCGGCCCTTCGCGCATCGCCATGAGCAGGACCTGCGCGAGATGCAGCGGATAGCGGTCCGTCTGCTGCGCGATCTGCTCGCGGCACGCGTAGCCGTCCGTCATGATGAGGGTATCGGCCTCCGCCTTGCGCACCGCGGGCAGCAGCACGCGCTCGCCGATCTTGAGCGAAAGGGCGTAGTGATCGGCCTCGAAGCCGAAGGGTCCCGCCATGCCGCAGCAGCCGGAGTCGAGCAGCTCGGAGTCGAGACCCATCCGCTTCATGACTTCCGCTTCGCCGTCCAGGCCGATCACGGCGGCATGGTTGCAGTGGCCGTGCACGACGGCACGGCGCTCGAGTCGGGGCGGCTCGTAGTCCCGCTGCCGGGCGAGGAACTCGCCGAGCATGAAAGTCTGCCGGCCGAGCCTCTGCGCGCGCTCGTCGTCGGGGAAGAGCTTCACGAGCTCGTCGCGGAACGCCGTGACGCAGGACGGTTCGAGGCCCACGACGGGGGTGCCGGCGTAGGCGTCCGATTCGAGCGCGCTCATGATGCCGCGCAGCAGGCGCTTGGCCGGGTCGAGCATGCCCCACGCGTAGAGAGGCCGCCCGCAGCAAAGCGACGGCTCGGGCACGATGACGTGGCAGCCCGCGGCCTCGAGCACCTCGACGGCGGCCGCGAGGATCTCCGGATGCAGATGGTTGTTGAACGTATCCGGCCAGAGGACGACGGGCTTGCCGCGCGCATGGCGCGGGCCGCGGCGCCGGTACCAGTCCTTGAATGTACGCGGAGCGAAACGCGGCAGACGGCGCGCGGGCGCGATGCCGCCGAGGCGCTTCGCGGCGTCTCGCAACCCCGGCGTCTGGCCGATGAGGTTTGCGAGCCCGGGGGCCTGCGAGGCGAGGCGGCTCCACCAGTAGATCAGGCCCATCGAGTAAGCCGCGCGCGGCCGCATTCGCCCCTTGTAATAGTGATAGTTGAACTCGGCCTTGTAGGTCGCCATGTCTACGCTCACGGGGCAATCGCCGAGACAGCCCTTGCAGGCGAGGCAGAGGTCGAGCGCCTCGTGCACGGCCGGGCTGCGCCAGCCCTGGTTGATGGGCGCGTCCCGCTGCGCCATGCCGTTGACCATCTCGAACAGCAGGCGCGAGCGCCCGCGCGTCGAGTGCATCTCCTCGCGCGTCGCCATGTAGCTCGGGCACATGACGCCCTTGTCGATGTGCCGGCATTTGCCGACGCCGACGCAGCGCAGCGCCGCGCCCATGAAGCTGCCGTTGTCCTCGCGGAACGCGAACACCGTGTCGACTTTCGGGCGTTTGAAGTCGGCGCCGAGCCGGAGGTTCGAGTCGCGCGGATTCGGGTCCACGACCTTGCCCGGGTTCATGCGGTTCTCGGGGTCCCAGAGGCGCTTGAACTCCCGGAAGCCCTCGACGAGCTCGGAGCCGTACATCTTCGGCAGCAGATCGGCGCGGCCCTGGCCGTCGCCGTGCTCGCCGGAGAGCGACCCGCCGTAGCTCACCACGAGGTCCGCGGCGTCGCTCGTGAAGGCCTTGAATCGCTTGATGCCTGCGCGCGACTCGAGGTCGAAGTCGATGCGCACGTGGACGCAGCCCTGCCCGAGATGACCGTACAGCGAGCAGTCGTAATCGTAGCGCTCGAGCAGCGCGCGAAAGTCGCGCAGATAGCGGCCGATCTTGGCCGGCGGCACGGCGGCGTCCTCCCAGCCCGGCCAGTTGTCGGGCTGCTTGAGCATGTGGGCGGTCGCCGCGAGACCGGACTCGCGGATCTCCCAGATCTCCTGCTGCTCGCCGCGGTCGGCGAAGACCTTCGCCTTGGGGCCGTCGGGCAGCTTCGAGAGGGCTTCGACGAGCTCGCGCGCTCGGCCTTCGGACTCCTCGCGCGTCTCGCCGCCGAGCTCGACGAGCAGCCAGCCGCCGCCTTCGGGCAGCATTCTTCGCCCGCGCTGACTCTTGTGCTTTTCCTCGAGATAGTCGATGAGCTGCTCGTCGATGCCTTCGAGCCCCACGGGGCCGAACTCGAGCACGCGGGGCACGTGGTCGCCCGCGTGATAGATATCGGAATAGGCGAGCACGACGAGCGTGCGGCTCGGCGGACTCGGCACGAGGCGCAGCTCCGCCTCGAGGATCATCGCGCAGGTGCCCTCGCTGCCGACGAGTGCGCGGGCGACGTGGAAGCCCTTCTCGGGCAGCAGCTCGTCGAGGTTATAGCCGGAGACGCGCCGCGGGATGTCGGGATAGCGGGCGCGGATCAGGTCGGCGTACCGGTCGCGGATGCGTTCGAGTCCGGAATAGATCTCCGCGCGGCGGCCGCCGGCGGCGGCGTAGCCGCGGAGCTGCTCCTCGCTGGTCTGCCCGACGCGCATGCGCTCGCCGTCGTAGGTCAGGATCTCGAGCGAATGCACGTTGTCGGCCGTGCGGCCGCCCATGATGGAATGGATGCCGCAGGAGTTGTTGCCGAGCATGCCGCCGAGGGTGTTGTGGTCGTGCGTCGCGGGGTCCGGCGCGAACGTCAGGTGATGACGCTCGGCCTGATCGCGCAGGTCGTCGAGCACGCAGCCCGGCTGCACGACCGCGCGCTGCGCCTCGGGATCGATCGAGAGTACCCGGCGCATGTACTTCGACATGTCCACGACGACGGCCGCGTTGCAGCACTGGCCCGCGAGACTCGTGCCGCCGCCGCGCGGCAGCACGGGGGCATCGTGCTCGCGGCAGACCCTGACCGTCTCGACCACGTCTTCGGCCGCCCGCGGCACCACGACGCCGATCGGCACTTGTCGGTAGTTCGAGCCGTCGGTGGCGTAGAGCGCGCGGTAGCCCTCGTCGAAGCGCACGTCGCCATGCACGCGCCGGCGCAGGGCGCCGGCGAGCGCCTCGGCCGCTTTGCCTGAAAGCGGCCCCGGAGATCGGGCCGACACCCCTCAGCCCCCGGCTTTGCCGCGTCCGCCGATGTGAGCCCAGTCGGCTTTGACTTCGCGAATGGTCTCGAGAATGATTCCGAGCGCCTCGGGGTCGCGGTGCAGCAGTGCCGAGGCGTAGGCGCGCGCCTGCTTGAGCTTGATGTGTGGCGGCAGCGGCGGCACGTCGCCGTCGGTGCAGGCCTCGAGGACGACGGGCCGATCCGCGGCCAGCGCCTCGTCCCAGGCGGGGCCGATCTCCTCGGGCTTGGCGACGCGAAGGCCTTTGAAGCCCAGCATCTCCCCGTAATCCGCATACGGGAAGCTCGGGATGGCCTGAGAGCCCTCGAATTTCGGGTCGCCGGCGAGGACGCGCTGTTCCCATGTGACCTGATTCAGGTCGCGGTTGTTGAGCACCATGACCACGAGCCGCGGGTCCTTCCACTGCTTCCAGTATTTGGCGGCCGTCACGAGCTCGGAGTTGCCGTTCATCTGCATGGCCCCGTCGCCGACGGTCGCGATGACGGGACGTTCGGGGAACGCGAACTTGGCGGCGATCGCGTACGGCACGCCGGGGCCCATCGTCGCGAGGCCGCCCGAGAGCGAGCACATCATGCCGCGGCGGATCTTGAGATCGCGCGCGTACCAGTTCGCGGCCGAGCCGGAGTCGCAGGCGACGATCGCATTGTCGGGCAGGCGTGAGGAGAGCTCCCAGAAGACGAGCTGCGGATTGATCGGATCGGCTTTCTGCTTGGCCCGGTCCTCGAGCACGCTCCACCATTCGGCGACGCCCGCCTCGATCTGCTTGCGCCAGGACCGGTCCTGCTTCGGTTTGAGCCTCGGCTTCAGCGCGCGCAGCGTCGCCGCGCTGTCGCCGACGAGGTTGACCTCCATGGGATAGCGCAGACCCAGCATGCGGCCGGCGATGTCGATCTGTACGCCGCGGGCCTGCCCCTCCGGCGGCAGGAATTCGGAATAAGGGAACCCGGAGCCGACCATGAGCAGGGTATCGCAGCCCTCCATGAGGTCCCAGCTCGGCTTCGTGCCGAGCAGGCCGATCGATCCTGTCACGTAGGGCAGGTCGTCGGGCAGCGCGGCCTTGCCGAGCAGGGCCTTCGCGACGCCGGCGCCGAGGAGCTCGGCGATCTCCGCGACCTCGGCGGAGGCGTGCAGTGCGCCGGCGCCGACGAGCATGGCGACGCGTTCGCCTTCGTTGAGTACGCGCGCGGCCCGCTCGAGGTCGTCCTCGGCCGGCACGACATGGGGCACTGAGTAGCCTATGCCCGAGTGGACCGTGCCGTGCGCCCGCGGCGGTTGCTCGACGGCCGGGAGCTCCTGCACGTCGTTCGGCACGATCACGCAGGTCACCGTGCGCTCGGCCTTCGCGATGCGAACGGCCCGATCGATGAGATGGCGAACCTGCACGGGGGAGGCAGCCATGTGCACGTAGTCGCCGGCCACGTCCTTGTAGAGGGAGATCAGATCCACTTCCTGCTGATAGTGGCCTCCGAGCGCCGAGCGGGCCTGCTGGCCCACGATCGCGACGACGGGCTGATGGTCGAGCTTGGCGTCATAGAGGCCATTGAGCAGGTGGATGGCGCCGGGGCCGGAGGTGGCGAGGCAAACGCCCACTTCGCCCGTGAACTTCGCGTGCGCGCAGGCCATGAACGCCGCCATTTCCTCGTGCCGCGTCTGCACGAATTCGATCTCGTCCTGCATGCGGTCCAAGGCGCCGACGATGCCGTTGATGCCGTCGCCGGGGTACCCGTAGATGCGTTCGACGCCCCATTCGGAGAGGCGTTGAAGCAGAAAATCGCCAACCGTTTTACTCATAGATCAATCACCACCTCTTCTCCGCGATCAATCACCACCTCTTCTCCGCGCTCCGTACGCCGCGTCGAATTCGCCGCGTACTGCAGAGTCCGTCACTTTCGTTTTTCGACACACGGGACGTGCAAGGCACGTGCCAGAAGCAACTAACGCAAGGAATTTCTCGGTCCGCGGCCGGCTCGGAATCGGTCACAGCACCAATCGACAGCCGTAGGCCGGAGGGGCAGGGTAGCTAGTGGCCTGTAACAGCCGATTGGGTACTCCCGGTTCGACCGGATGGGCCGAGACGGGACGAGACGGAGGACCGCAACGATGACCATGGCGACTGTCGGAAAGGGCAAGACCGCGGCCGGGCCGGGCGGCGAAGTCGCCTACTTCGTGCTGAACCGCCTCAAGGAGTGGGGCGTCGAGCGCATCTTCGGTCACCCGGAGGTTCTGCAGAGCGCGAAAATCGAAGCGAAGGGGCGGGGCGAGAAGAAGCGTTAGGCGTCCCGCGCCCGGCCGACGAGGAAGAGCAGCGCATCCGTGGACGAAGAGCGAGCGTCGCCGCCGAGAGGGCCGAAGATCGGCCGCGTGACCGTTGCCGCCTACGAGGTGCCGACGGACGGTCCAGATGGCCGCGAGGCCGACGGCACGCTGCAATGGAACTCGACGACCGTGGTCGTCGTCGAGGTCGAGGCCGGCGGCGAGAGGGGAATCGGCTACACGTACGGCGACGTGAGCACGGCGCGACTCGTCGAATCGAAGCTCGGGCCTCGGCTCGTCGGCAAGTACGCGCTCATGGTCGGCCAGTTATGGCACGAGCAGATGAAGTCGCTGCGCAACGCCGGCCGGCCCGGGATCGGGACGATGGCCGTCTCGGCCGTCGACGTCGCCCTCTGGGACCTCAAGGCCAAGCTGCTCGGCCTGCCGCTGTTGCGCCTGCTGAACGCCTTTCACGATTCGGTTCCCGTCTACGGCTCCGGCGGCTTCTGCAACTACTCGCTCGACCGGCTCGTATCGCAGGTCACGGGTTGGGTCGAGCAGGGGATCCCGCGCGTCAAGATCAAGACCTCTCGCCATCCGGAGCAGGACCCCGAGCGGCTCTCGGCCTGCCGCTCGGCAATCGGCGAGCGGACGGAGCTCATGACGGACGCCAACGGGGCGTTGAGCCGAAAGGAGGCGCTGTACTGGGCCTGGCGGTTCCGCGAGGACTGGAACGTCTCCTGGTTCGAGGAGCCGGTCTCCTCGGACGACCGGGAAGGCCTGCGCCTGATCCGCGACCAGGGGCCGCCGGGCCTCGATGTGGCCGCCGGGGAGTACGGCTACGTGCTCTACGACTTTGCCGATCTGCTCGAGGCGCAGGCCGTCGATTGCCTGCAGGCCGACGTTACCCGCTGCGGCGGGATCACGGGGCTGCTGCAGGTCGCGGGCCTCGCCGCGGCGCGCTCGCTGGATCTTTCGGCGCACTGTGCGCCGGCGATCTCGGCGCATGCCTTCTGCGCCGTCGAGCGTTTGCGCCACCTCGAGTTCTTTCACGACCACGACCGTATCGAGCACATGCTGTTCGACGGCGCGCTTTCGCCGGTCGAGGGCCGCTTGACGCCCGACCCGACGCGCCCCGGTCTCGGCATCGCGCTCAAGGCCGAGGACGCGGCGCGCTACGAGGTCTATCGAGGGGCCGCCTGATCGGCAGCCGCCGGACTGACGGCCGCAGCGCGAAGGAGAAACGATGGCCAATGTCAAGGTCAGCGCGCTGAGGCGGGATCTCGTGCTGAACCGCGGTGGCGGCACGAGCCTTCCGGGCGAAACGGTGAACACCGCGGTCGTCGTCGACCACTCGAAGTACCTCGATCTTCGTGCCCGACGCGCTCGGGCCGTACGCAATCAGCTGCGACGGGCCGCTAGCGCGCCTCCGCGCCTTTGACTGCGAGCACGACGAGCTTCGCCGTCGTCTTCGTCGTCGGCCAGATCGGCGACGTCATGCCGACCGCGAATGCGAGGCGCTGGCTGCCGCCCGCCTCGTAGGTGACGACCCCGCCGCCGATCGCGCCCGGCAGGTCGCGGGACCAGAGCGTCTTGCCGTTCTCGGCGTCGAGCGCGTACGCGTGGCCATCGACGTCGCCGAAGAACACGAGGCCGCCCGCCGTCGGCGTGACGCCACCGACGATCGGTGCCGGGGCCTTGAACTTCCAGGCAAGCTCGCCCGTGGCCGCCGCGCTCGCATAGAGCCACCCGGCCCAGCGGCCCTGCCGGTCCATCTCCCCGAAGGGGTGGTCTTTGTCGGCGGAGCCGGACCAGGGCTGACCTGCGCTTGCGCTGACCTCGTCGGGCCTTGCGGCCGCGACGGTCGTGCACCAATCCACGGCGCCCGTGTAGAGCAGGTTCGTGTCCGGATCGTAGGCCGGCCCGTTCCATTCGGAGCCGCCCATGGTACCGGGGCAGAAGTGAGTGCCTTTGCGGCTCAGCGGGACATCGGCATTGTCGATCGTCGTGACGGGGACGCGGTACAGCCGTGTGCCGGAGGCGAGATCGTAACCGTAGAGATGGCCGTCTTTAGTGGCTGCGGCCAGCAACCGGCGGCCGCCGTTCGCCATGAACAGCGCGGGGGCCGCGGAGGCATCCCAGTCGTGGAAGTCTTCGGTCGCGAGCTGATAATGCGTGCGGTACGCGCCCGTCCTCGCGTCGAGCACGACGACCGAATCCGTCATGAGGTTGCCGCCGGGACGCAGCGCGGGCACGAAGTCCGGCGCCGGGTTGCCGCCCGGCACATAGAGCAGGCCCGAGGCCGGGTCGAGCGTGTAAGAGGTCCACGTCGCGCCGCCTCCGGCCGGCACGTCGGCCGCATTGCCCCAGGTCGGCGCCATGATCTGCTCGGCGTCCGGGTGCCCGGCCGCCCCGCCCGCCCCGCCCGCGGGCGTCGCCGGGCCGCCCTTCGGAACGAGGTAGAAATCCCAGATGATCTTGCCGGTTTTCGCGTCGAGCGCGTAAATGCGGCCCTTGACGCCGTAATTGTCGCCGCCGGCATTGCCGACGAAGACGAGGCCGGACCAGGCGATCGGGGCGGCCGGCACCGACTCGCCTTGGGCCGGATTCGCGATGCGCGTCTCCCAGCGCTTGTTGCCGCTCGTCGCATCGTAAGCGATGACGCGGCCGTCCTCGGTGCCGCGGAACAGCATGCCGTCCAGATAGGCCGCGCCGCGGTTGACCCGCAGGACGCTCGGCTCGACCTGCTCGCGCACGCGCCACTTTTCGTTGCAATTCGCCGCGTCGAGCGCAATGAGGTCGGAGTCGGTGGTCAGATAGATCGTGCCTTCGACCATGATCGGCCCGGTCTGAAAGCTCGTCGCGAGGCCTGTCTCGTAGGTGCAGACGGGCTCGAGTCTCGAGACGTTGTCGCGGTCGATGCCTTTGAGCGGCGAGTAGCGCTCGGACGTGAGCGTCCTGTTGTAGCTCGGCCAGTCTCCTTCGGCGGCGCGCGACACGACGGCAGGCAGAAGGGCGGCGCCGCCGAGCGCCGCGAGTGCCAGGCGTCCCGCGAGGCGGGCATTCTCGATCCTCGCCATGGTTGAACCTCCGCTGATTCGGCCGCGACGCACGGCGAGGGGAAGGATAAGCTACGCGCTCCATGAAACGCCATGGCAAAGGACCGGCGACGCGACCGGTGCACCGGCGACAGGCGCGCGCGGCGATCTCGGCGGCAGCCGACAGCGCGTTCGGCTCGCCCGTGCGCAACCTCGCGATCGCGACGGCGTTCGTCGCCGTCGTCTTCGGCGCCGCGACGCTCGGTTACCTTCGGGCCGGCTGGAGCCTCGGCGACGCGGCGTACATGGTCGTGACCACGATCTTCTCGGTCGGTTACAACGAAGTACGGCCTATCGACACGCTCTACCTGCGCGCGCTGACCACGGCCACGATCGTGCTCGGCTGCACAGGCATGATCGTGTTGACGGGCGCGCTCGTCCAGGCCTTTACTGTCGTTCAGATCCGCAGGTTTCTGGGGCCCGAGCGCATGCAGACACAGATCGACCGCCTCGAGGGGCATGCCGTCATTTGCGGCTTCGGCCGCATCGGCATGCAGCTCGCGACGCATCTGCAGGCGGCCGGCGCCGCGTTCGTCATCGTCGATCGTAACCCGGCCAAGGTCGCGGAGGCGCAAGCCCAGGGCTATCTGTGCGTGACGGCCGACGCCATCGACGAGAGCGCGCTCGAAGCCGCGCGCATCCGCGCGGCCCGCGTGCTCGCGACCGTGCTGCCCGACGACGCCTCCAACGTCTTCATCACGCTGAGTGCCCGCAACCTGAATCCCGCGCTCGAGATCATCGCGCGCGGCGAGGCACCGACGACGGAGAGCAAGCTCTATCATGCGGGCGCGAGCCGCGTCGTGCTGCCCACGCATACGGGCGCCGAGCGCATCGCCGAGATGATTCTCTATCCCGCCACGGAGCGCGTGCTCGAGGACTCCGCGCAGATACGGGATGTGAAACGCGGGCTGCGCGAGTTCGGGCTCGAGATCGAAGGGGTGACCGTACCGGCCGACGGCGTCGTCGTCGGCTGGACGGTGCGGGACGCCGAGCTGCGCGGCGAGGGCGCGTTCTTCGTCGTGCAGATCGACCGCGCCAGTGGCCAGAGCATACTGAACCCGGGGCCGGACGTGCCCATCGAGGCGGCCGACCGCCTGCTGCTCGTGCTGCGCGGGAGCCGTGTGGCCGCGGCCGCCGTCTTCTCGAGAGCCAGAGCCCCCGGCAGACCCCGCCGAAACCAGGCGTAGTAGGCCCTATGTTGAGCGCGCGTCCGGCGACGAGTAAGTTAGTTCAACGTCCCGCCGCCGCGGGGCCGTCTCGACCAACAAAACGAAGGGCTCATCATGGAAAGCCACGCCACCGGCCTCGTCGCGGCCGGCCGCGCCGCCGCGGCTGCGGCCGATCTCGACGCGCCGCTGCTGCTCGCCTCGCTGCAGGCCGTCCGCAACGGGGACTTCTCGGCCCGCCTGCCGGGGCATTGGACCGGCATCGCGGGGAAGATCGCCGACACCTTCAACGACATCGTCGCGTCCAACGAGCATCTGGCCGCCGAGCTCGAGCGTGTCAGCGAGGCCGTAGGCAAGCGCGGCAGGACGCGTCAGCGCGTGCGCGCGGAGCGGTCGGCCGGCGCCTGGGGCGGCATGGAGACCTCGGTCAACGGCCTCATCGAAGACCTGCTCTGGCCGACGACGGAGGTCACCCGCAGCCTCGCCGCCGTCGCCAAGGGGGATCTCTCTCAGACGGTGCCGCTCGAGGTCGAGGGCCGGCGCATCGAGGGCGAGTTCCTGCGCTCGGCCGAGATCGTGAACACGATGATCAAGCAAATGGGCGTGTTCACGTCGGAGGTCACGCGCGTCGCGCGCGAGGTCGGCGCCGAGGGCAAGCTCGGCGGTCAGGCCGTCGTCAAGGACGTGTCCGGCGTCTGGAAAGACCTCACGGAAAACGTCAATTCCATGGCCAACCACCTGACTGCCCAGGTGCGGAATATTTCCGAGGTCACGATCGCGGTCGCGAACGGCGACCTCTCGCGCAAGATCACGGTGGACGTCCGCGGCGAGATGCTCCAGCTCAAGGAGGCCATCAACACGATGGTCGATCAGCTGCGCTCGTTCGCCTCCGAGGTCACGCGCGTCGCGCGCGAGGTCGGCACCGAGGGCAAGCTGGGCGGCCAGGCCATCGTACCCGGCGTCGCGGGCACGTGGAAGGACCTGACGGACAACGTCAACGTCATGGCCGCGAACCTGACCGACCAGGTGCGCGGCATCGCCGAGGTCGCGACGGCCATCGCGCGCGGCGACCTCTCGCGCAAAATCACCGTGGACGTGAAGGGCGAGATCCTGGAGCTCAAGAACACCATCAACACGATGGTGGATCAGCTGAACAGCTTCGCCTCGGAAGTCACGCGCGTCGCACGCGAGGTCGGCACGGAGGGCAAGCTCGGCGGCCAGGCGGAGGTCCCGGGCGTCGCGGGCACCTGGAAGAACCTGACCGACAACGTGAACTCCATGGCCGGCAACCTCACGGGCCAGGTCCGCAACATTGCCGAGGTCGCGACGGCCGTCGCGCGCGGCGACCTCTCCCACAAGGTCACCGTCGACGTCAAAGGCGAGATTCTCGAGCTCAAGAACACGATCAATACGATGGTGGACCAGCTCAACAGCTTCGCGGCCGAGGTCACGCGCGTCGCGCGCGAGGTCGGCACCGAGGGCATGCTGGGCGGCCAAGCGGAGGTGCCGGGCGTCGCCGGCACGTGGAAGGACCTCACGGACAACGTGAACGTCATGGCCACGAACCTCACGGACCAGGTCCGCGGTATCGCGGACGTCGCGACGGCCATCGCGCGCGGCGACCTCTCCCGCAAGATTACGGTCGATGTGAAGGGCGAGCTGCTCGAGCTCAAGAACACGATCAATACGATGGTGGACCAGCTCAACAGCTTCGCGGCCGAGGTCACGCGCGTCGCGCGCGAGGTCGGCACCGAGGGCAAGCTCGGCGGCCAGGCCAGGGTGCCCGGCGTCGCGGGCACGTGGAAGGACCTCACGGACAACGTGAACTCGATGGCCTCGAACCTCACGGCCCAGGTCCGCAACATCGCCGAGGTCACGACGGCCGTCGCGCGGGGCGATCTCTCCAGAAAGATCACGGTCGAGGTCCAGGGCGAGATTCTCGAGCTCAAGAACACGATCAACACGATGGTGGACCAGCTCAACAGCTTCGCCTCGGAGGTGACACGCGTCGCGCGCGAGGTCGGCACCGAGGGCCAGCTCGGCGGCCAGGCCGAGGTGCCCGGCGTCGCCGGCACGTGGAAGGGCCTGACGGACAACGTCAACGTCATGGCCGCGAACCTCACGAACCAGGTGCGCGGCATCGCGGAGGTTTCGACGGCGATTGCCCGGGGCGACCTCTCGCGCAAGATTACCGTGGACGTGAAAGGCGAGATTCTCGAGCTCAAGAATACGATCAACACGCTCGTGGATCAGCTGAACGGCTTTGCGGCCGAGGTCACGCGCGTCGCGCGCGAGGTCGGCACCGAGGGCAAGCTCGGCGGCCAGGCCACGGTGCCGGGCGTCGCGGGCACATGGAAGAACCTGACCGACAACGTCAACGTCATGGCCGCGAACTTGACGAACCAGGTACGCGGCATCGTCAAGGTCGTGACGGCCGTCGCGAACGGCGATCTCACGCAGAAGCTCACGGTCGAGTCGAAGGGCGAGGTCGCGGCGCTCGCCAACACGATCAACTCGATGACGGACACGCTCGCGATCTTCGCGGACCAGGTTACGACCGTCGCGCGCGAGGTCGGCGTCGAGGGCCGGCTCGGCGGCCAGGCCAACGTGCCGGGCGCGGCCGGCACCTGGAAGGACCTCACGGCCAACGTCAACCTGCTGGCCGCGAACCTGACGACGCAGGTGCGCGCCATCGCCGACGTCGCGACCGCCGTGACGAAGGGCGATCTGACGCGTTACATCCAGGTGGACGCCCGCGGGGAGGTCGCGGACCTCAAGAACTACATCAACGCCATGATCGGCAACCTGCGGCAGACCACGGACCGCAATACGCAGCAGGACTGGCTCAAGACGAATCTCGCGAAGTTCAGCCGCATGATGCAGGGTCAGCGCGATCTCAATACGGTCGGGCAGATGCTGCTCTCCGAGCTCGCGCCGCTCGTGCACGCGCAGCACGGCATCATGTACGTCGCCGGCGAGACCGAGCGCGGCGTGCGGCTCAGGCAGCTCGCGGCGTATGCCGATGTGACGGACCGGGCGCTGCCGCGCGAGTACGGCTTCGGCGAAGGCCTCATCGGCCAATGCGCGATCGAGCGCAAGACCCTCGCGCTCGGCGCCTTGCCCTCGAGCGCGATCCGGATCGCGTCGGGCATCGTCGAGGCCGCACCGCGCCATCTGATCGTGCTGCCCGTGCTGTTCGAGGGCGAGGTCAAGGCCGTCATCGAGCTGGCGTCGCTGCACGCGTTCACGGGCTCGCACATCGCGTTCCTCGAGCAGCTCGCCGATATCGTCGGCGTCGTGCTCAACAACATCGAGGTCACGATGCGCACCGAGCGGCTGCTCGCGCAGTCGCAGCAGCTCGCGACGGAGCAGCAGACGCAGCAGCGCGAGCTGCAGAAAACGAACGAGGAGCTGGCCCAGAAGGCGCAGCTGCTCGCGGCGCAGAATGCCGAGGTAGAGCGCAAGAACCGGGAGATCGAGCAGGCGCGGCGCGCGCTGGAGGAAAAGGCCGCGGAGCTCGCCCTGACCTCGCGCTATAAGTCCGAGTTTCTGGCCAACATGTCGCACGAGCTCAGGACGCCGCTGAACAGCATCCTCGTCCTCGGCCAGCAGCTGGCCGAAAACGCCGAGTCCAATCTTACGAACCGTCAGGTCGAGTACGCTTCGACGATCTACGGCGCCGGCACGGATCTGCTGAACCTCATCAGCGAGATTCTCGATCTGTCGAAGATCGAGTCGGGCACGGTGACCGTCGAGTCCGAGGAGATCGTGCTCGCCGGCCTCAAGGAGACGGTGGAGCGCAACTTCCGGCATGAGGTCGAGGCGCGCAATCTCTCGTTCACGATCGATCTCGATCCCGAGGTCGGCGGCACGATCCATACGGACCCGAAGCGCCTCATGCAGGTCCTGAAGAACCTGCTCTCGAATGCGTTCAAGTTCACGGAGCAGGGCAGCGTCAGGCTCCGCGTCGGCGTGGCGCAGGCCGGCTGGATGCCGGGCCACGCGGTGCTCGACCATGCCGAGAGCGTCGTCGAGTTCGCCGTCATCGATACGGGGATCGGCATCCCGGCCGACAAGCAGAAGATCATTTTCGAGGCCTTCCAGCAGGCCGACGCGGGGACGGCGCGCAAGCACGGCGGCACGGGTCTCGGCCTCGCGATCAGCCGTGAGCTCGCGCAATTGCTCGGCGGCGAGATCAAGCTCGAGAGCACGCCCGGCCGCGGCAGCACGTTTACGCTTTACCTGCCTTCGATCTATGCCGGATCCGCCATGCCGACCGGCCGCGAGGGGCCGGCTCCGGCCGTGCACTCGGCCGCGCATGCTTCGATGCTCGTGCCGCTTACCCGCCCGCATCCCGTCGCCGACGACCGCGACGAGGTCGGCCCGCGAGACCGCGTGCTGCTCGTGGTCACGCCCGAGTCCGAGACGGCCACGGCGTTGCTCGAGGCCGCCAACGAGCGCGGCTACAAGTGCGTGGTGACTGCGCGCGGGGCGGAGACGCGCGAGCTGGCGCGCGCCTACCCGCCGTCCGCGATCTGTCTGGACCTCGCACTTCCCGAGCAGCACGGCTGGTCCGTGCTGCACGCCTTGAAGCACGACGAGGCGCTGCGGCACGTGCCCGTGCAGGTCATCGCGGCCGAGTCCGAGGCGCTCGCGTCCCGCGCACGCGGTGCGTTGAGCGTGCTTTCGAAGCCCGTGACGCACGCAGGCCTCGGCCGCAGCCTCGACCGCCTGCTCGGCTATGCCGCGTCCTCGAGGCGCCGCCTGCTGGTCGCCGCGCCCGACGAAGCGGGGCTCGCGGATCTGTTCGAGGAGGAAGGGATCGAGCCCGAGACGGCCGAGAGCGCCGCCGGCGCCCGGCGTTGCCTCGAGGAGCGCGACTTCGACTGCGTCGTGCTCGATGCGGGACTCGCGGAGCTCGAGCGTGTGCTCGATGCCGCGCTGGCCGAGCCGCGGCTGCGGGAAGTGCCGTATCTGGTCCACGGTGCCGAGGCAGGCGACTTGCGGGTCGACGCGGTCGCGGACCGGCTCGTCGTACGCAGGCCGGCCACGACGGAAGCCCTGTTCGACGAGGCGCTGCTGTTTCTCCACCGGCCCATCGAGAGCCTGTCCGACGGCCGGCGCGAGATGCTGCGCCGGCTGCGCGAGAGCGAGGCAGGACTGGCGGGACGCAAGATCCTCGTCGTGGACGACGACGTCCGCAACATCTTCGCGCTGTCCACCGTGCTCGAGGGCCGCCGAATGCGTGTCATCTCGGCGAACAACGGGCGCGACGCGATCCGGCTCATCCGGGAGACCCCCGATCTCGCCATCGTCCTGCTCGACATTATGATGCCCGAGATGGACGGTTACGAGACGCTGCGGCGCATACGCGCCGACGCGCGGCAGCGCCGGCTGCCTATCATCGCCTTGACGGCCAAGGCCATGAGCGGCGACCGGGAGAAATGCCTCGAGGCCGGCGCTTCGGACTACGTAGCGAAGCCGGTGGACACGCAACAGCTGCTTTCCTTGCTGACCGTATGGCTGGATCGATGACCGTCTCGGACGAGCGGGCCAACATCCTGCTCGTAGACGACAAGCCGGAACGGCTGCTGACCTACGAGGCCATCCTCGAAAGCCTCGGCCAGAACCTCGTGCGCGCGACTTCCGGCGAGGAGGCGCTGCTGAAGCTGCTCGAGACGGAGTTCGCCGCCGTGCTGCTCGACGTCAACATGCCCGGCATGAGCGGATTCGAGACGGCCGCGCTGCTGCGGGAGCATCCCGTCTGCGGCAATACGCCGATCATCTTCGTGACGGCGATGCACATCACGGATCTCGACCGACTCAAGGGTTACGAGATGGGTGCAGCGGACTACGTCTACGTGCCCGTCGTCCCGGAGATCCTGCGCAGCAAGGTCCGGGTGCTCGTGCAGCTGCACCTGCAGCGCAAGGAGCTTGCCGAGCTGGCCGCACGGCTCAGGCAGGCGAACGCGGAGCTCGAGGCGGCGCACGCGGAGCTCGAGGCGGAGAAGACCCGGGAGCTCAAGGCGTTGAACCAGACGCTCGAGCTCGCTAACGCTCAGCTCGTCTCGGAGGTCGCGGAGCGCAAGCGTGCCGAGTCGCTGCTTCAGGAAGCGGCTCGCCGCAAGGACGAGTTCATCTCGATCCTCGCGCACGAGCTGCGCAACCCGCTTGCGGCCATGCAGAGCGGCCTCGAAATCCTGCGTCGCGGGCCCGTATCGGACAATAGGCTCGAGTGGTCCCGAAACCTGCTGCACCGCCAGGTCACGCATCTGACGCGGCTCATCGACGACCTGCTGGACGTCTCCCGCGTCACGAGCGGGCGTGTGCAGCTGAAATGCGAGCCGCTCGAGCTAAAGAGCGTCCTGCGGGATGCGCTCGACGCCACGCGCCCCTTGCTGCTCGAGCGGCGGCAGCAGCTCGTCTTCGAGTACCCCGACGAGCCCGTATACGTCTACGCCGATCCCGTGCGTCTCGCGCAGGTCTTCGCCAATCTGCTCACCAACGCGGCGAAGTACGGCGGCGACGGCGGCGCCGTGACGCTCGTCGCCGAGACGGTCCGCACGCCCCACGGCAGCTGGGCCAGCGTCCGGGTACGCGACGACGGCGCCGGCATTCGCGAGGAGAACCTCGAGAGCATATTCGAGCTGTTCGCCCAGGCGGATCCCGGCGACCGACGCGGCCAGGGCGGCCTCGGGATCGGCCTGGCGCTCGTGCGCGGTCTCGCGGAGCTGCACGGCGGCAGCGTGCGGGCGCGCAGCGAAGGACTCGGCCGCGGCAGCGAGTTCGAGCTCCGGCTGCCGCTTTCCGAGCGGCGGCCCTCGGCCGATCCCTCGGCCGAGCGGCGGCCGAGGCGCGCGGCGAGGCCGCTGCGCGTGCTCATTGTGGACGACAACGTAGACTGGACCCGCGGGCTCGCGCTGTACCTCTCCGAGACTTCGAGGCACGAGGTCACCGTGGCGCACACGGGGGCGCACGGGCTCCAGGCGGCCGTCGGCGGCCAAGCGGAGGCGGTCCTGCTCGACGTCGGCCTGCCCGACATCGACGGCTACGAGGTGGCGCGGCGGCTGCGACACCGGCTCGGTGAGGGTTCGCCGTTCGTCATCGGCATATCGGGATACGGCAGCGGCGCCGATCGAGAGCGCGCCGCGACGGCGGGTTTCGCGCGCTACTTCGTCAAACCGGTGCCCTACGAGCTCGTCGACGAGGCGCTCGCCGAGCTCGCGGCCGAGCCCGCGGCGAGGGCCGGCGAAGCCTCGGACGCCTAGGCGGCGCGGGCGCGGCCGGGCGCGGGCGTCGATGAGCGCCGGCGGGGCGGGAACGGGCGCCGGCGGGCGGGAACGGGCGCAGAAGGGCGGGAACGGGCGCAGAGGGGCAGCGCGTCAGGGCGGCTCAGGCGCGCGCCGCGGCTGCCAGCGCTCCGGCCGCCGCGCGCTCGCCGCTCGTAATCGCACCTTCGACTGTGCCGGCCCCCTTGGGGTCGGCTGCCTCGCCGGCGAAGTACAGCGTCTCGGCGACCGGCTCGGCGAGGCGCGCGCGGGCGCCGACGCCGCCGACGAGGACATAGCTGTAGGCCCCGCGGGCGAGCGGATCGGCCTGCCAGTCGTGCACGTAGGCGGCTTCGAGCTCGCCGGCCTCGACCGCTGAAGCCCCGAAGAGAGTCGCCAGACTTTCGAGTGCCGCCATCACGATCTCGTCTCGGGATGCCGCCGAGAGGCGCAGCGCCCGCGGGCCCCCCGCCCAGGCCGTGAGCACGGGCGCGCGCAGCGGCAGCGCCGTCCAGAACGTCGGGAAGGAGGCGTCCGGGGCGTGCAGGAAGGCGACGTCGCAGAAGCGGCCGTCCTCGACGTTCTCCCAGAACGGTTGCGCGAACCGCAGCACGACCTTGAGCGCAGGGCCGGAGGCGAGTGCGCCGAGCGCTCGGCGTTGGGTCTCGGGCAAGGCGGGCCGAAACTCCACCGATGCAATCGAGCCGGCCGGCTGCTGCAGCACGCCGAGGGGCAGCGCGAGCACCGCGCGCGGTGCCGTGAGCCGCAGCGCGCGGCCGAAGCGCAGGGCTTCGGCCGCGACGCGCCCCGGACGCCACTCGATGCGCCGGACGCAGGCGCCGAGCAGCAGCCGCGGCCTTGCCCCGCGCGCGGGCGCGGTCAGGGCCTCGAGTAGTGCCGGATAGCCGCGCTGCGGCCGGAACGTCGGGGCGCCGGCCGCACTGCCGCCCTGCCATTCTTCGAGGACGTCGATCGCGCTGATCCGCGTCGCGTCGGCCGCGTCGAAACCCTCGACGAGCATGCGCGCGAGGGCCTTCGCCTCGGGCGAAAGGCGCGCGGCCGGCCCGGCCAGCAGGGCTGCGAAGGAGAGGTCGTGCTCGGGCCGCGGAAGCCCGGCGAGGCCTCGCTCGAGCTCCTCGAAGGGGCCCGAGTCGGCCTCTAGCCGGCCGGCGCGCAGGCGGAACCGCGGCCCGCCCGTCTCGATGACCGCGGCGCCGGCTTGCGCGAGCCAGGCGCGGGTCGCGGGCGCGAGGCCGTGCACGAATTCGGCCCCGAGCTCGACGGGCCCCGGGAGATGCGGGACGGGCAACGGGTGGATGCGGCCGCCGATCCGCTCGCGCGCCTCGACGATGCAGACGGACAGTCCCGCGCGGGCGAGCGTCGCGGCCGCTGCGAGGCCGGCCGCCCCGGCGCCGACCACGATCACGTCGGCCGTCGTCGAAGTGCTTACCATAACTGTGATTCTCATCAATGCCGAGGTATTCGCATAGCGGTAACGTCCGCTCCCTTGCCACTGGGCGGAATGGCCTCCCGCCGAGCGGCGCGGTTCGCCGCCGCCCGTTCGCGCCCGATGCCTCGATCTTGCCCGGCGAATGGAGAGGTCGAGCATGGCGGCACGCGGCGCGTTCCATCTTCCCGGGTACGCGCTCGGTGAACAGCTTCGTTCGGACGGGGCTTCCATCGTCTATCGGGCCCGGCGGCTCGCGGACGGCGGCGCGGTCGTCGTCAAGTGCACGCGCGGCGGTTCCGTCTCCGCGCGCGAGTTCACGCGGTACCAAAACGAATATCAGCTGCTGCGGGCGCTCGAGAGCGAGGGCGTCGTGCGTGTCCACGATCTCGTGCGCGCCGAGGGCCGGCTCGCGCTCGTGCTCGAGGACGGCGGCATCTCGCTCGATACACTCGCCGCGCGCGGCCTGGCGCTCGAGGAGCGGCTCGAGCTCGGCGTGAAGCTCGCGGCGGCGCTCGACGAGCTGCACCTCGAAAACGTCATCCACAAGGACGTGAATCCCCGCAACGTCGTCTACGATGCCGAGGCGAAGCGCTGCCGGCTCATCGACCTGGGCCTCGCGACGCGCCTGCGCGCCGAGGACGGCAAGTTCGCCGTGCCGCAGGCCCTCGAAGGCACGCTGGCCTATATGGCGCCCGAGCAGACGGGCCGCATGAACCGGCCCGTGGACCACCGGGCCGACCTGTATTCGCTCGGCGTGACGCTCTACGTACTGTTGACGGGCGTGCTGCCGCACGACGACGCCGATCCGCTCGAGATCGTGCACTTCCATCTGGCCGGCAAGCCCGTGCCGCCCGCCGAGCTCGACGCCGGCGTACCCCGCGTGCTGTCCGACATCGTCATGCGCCTGCTGGCGAAGGCGCCCGAGGACCGCTACCAGAGCGCCGCAGGCGCGGCTGCGGATCTCGAGGAAGCCTTGCGACGGCTCAGGAGCTGCGGCAGCGTCGAGCCCTTCGAGCTGGGCCGCGCCGACGTGGTCCGGAGGTTCGATCCGCCGCAAAAGCTATACGGCCGCGAGGCGCAGGCCGAAGCGTTGCTCGCGGCCTTCGAGCGGGCCGCCGCGGGCGGCGTCGAGGCCGTGCTGCTTTCGGGACCGGCCGGCATCGGCAAGAACGTCCCTCGTGCAGGGGCTCAACGAGCCCGTGACCCGGCGCCGAGGCTTTTTTGCCGCGGGCAAGTTCGACCCGCTGCAGCGCAACCTGCCGTTCAGCGCCTTATTCGCGGCACTGCGCGGGGTCGTCGAGCAGCTGCTGACCGAGAGCGACGAGTCGATTGGGCGCTGGCGCGACGCCATTCGCGCCGCCTTGGGCCCGAACGGCCAGGTCGTCGTCCAGGCGATTCCCTCGCTCGAGCTCGTCATGGGGCCGCAGCCGCCGCTGCCGGATCTCGATCCCATCGAGACGAGGAACCGCTTCAACCTGGCCTTCCTGAACTTCCTGCGCGTCTTCTGCGACAGCGCGCACCCGCTCGTGCTGTTCCTCGACGACATGCAATGGGCCGACGCGGCGACGCTCGATCTGCTGAAGCTCATCTTGACCGACCACGGGACCGAAGCCCTGCTCGTCGTGCAGGCCTACCGCAGCGAGGAGGTCGCAGGCAATCCGGGGCTTGCGAGCGCGCTCGAGCAGCAACTGCGTTCGGGCGTCGCGACGACCTCGATCGAGCTCGAGCCGCTCGGCGTCGAGGACGCGGCTCAGCTCGTAGCCGAGGCGCTGCGCCGGGACACGGCCACCGTCGAGCCCCTCGCGCGCATCGTGCTCGAGAAGACGGCCGGCAATCCTTTTTTCGTTCGCCAGTTTCTGCAGGCGCTGCATGCGGAGGGCTTGATCTCCTTCGACGCCGGCACGAATTCGTTTACGTTCGAGATGGCCGCGATCGAGGCGGCGTCGATCACCGAGAACGTGGCCGAGCTCCTGGCGCGCAAGCTCAAGCGGCTGCCCGAGGCCACGGGCCAGGCGCTGAGGCTTGCGGCGGCCATCGGCCACCGCTTCGACCTCGATGTGCTGGCCCTGATCCACCCCGTCGGCCTCGCCGGCTGCGCCGAAAGCCTCGAGCCGGCGCTGCGCGAGGGCCTGCTCGTGCCTCTGTCCGCGCTCGAGAGTCTCGAGCCCGAGGCGCTCGAGCCGCGGCTCGGCTACCGGCACTACGGCTTTCTGCACGACCGCGTGCGGCAGGCGGCATACGACCTGATTCCCGAGCCCGAGCGGCCCGAGCTGCACCTCGTCATCGGCCGGATGCTGCTCGCGGGAATGACGGCCGACACACCCGATCAGCAGCTGTTCGATCTGGTGAACCACCTGAACCACGGCCGCGCGCTGATCTCGGCGCCCGAGGAACGGCGCCGCGTCGCTGAGGCGAACCTCGATGCCGGCGCCCGAGCGCGGCGTTCGACGGCCTACGCGCTCGCGGCCCGCTGCTACGAGACGGCACTCGAGTTGCTCGGCGAGGAGGGCTGCGCGGAGGCCTATGCGCTGTGTATGCCGGCGCATCTGAAGCTCGGCGAGTGTCTCGCGCTGACGGCCGAATACGAGGCGGCGTTTGCCGTCATCGACCGGGCGCTCGAGGGAGCGCGCACGGATATCGACAAGGCCAACCTCTATGCGCTGAAGACCAGCGTCTATCTCGGCCTCGGTCACATGCCCGAAGCGCTGGCCTGCGGGCGCCGCGCCGCGCGGCTCGTCAACGTGGACCTGCCCGAGGTGCCCGAGGCCATAGAGCGGACTTTGAGGGCCGATATCGAGGCGATCCTGCGCCGCACGGGGGCGCAGGGACTCGAGAGCCTGCTGGCGCTGCCGCCGATGCGCGACCCGGAAAAGACGACGGCCATGGCGCTGCTCACGCATTGCCTGCCCGCCGCGTACCAGTCAGATCAGCAGCTGTTCGCGCTGATCTGCTGCAAGATGGTCATGCTCTCGCTCGACCACGGCAACTGCGGGCTGTCCGCGCGCGCCTACGGCTCGTTCGGGGCCCTGCTCGCGAGCGCGCTCGGCAACTACGAGGGCGCGTACCGGTTCGCGAAGCTCGGCGTCGAGGTGTGCAAGCGCTGCGAGGACGCCTCCGTGCTCTCGGCCGCGTACTTTCTCTGGGCAAACTTCGCTTCGCACTGGAACCGGCCGATCGAGGAGAGCGTAGAGCTGTTTCGGCAGAGCGTGCAGCACGGGCTCGAATCCGGAGATCACCTGCACGCCGCCTACAGCGCCGCGCGCCGCATCTCGCACCTGCAGTTCCGCGGCATGCCGCTCGAGGAGCTGCGCGCCGAGACGGTCGC
Organism: uncultured Gammaproteobacteria bacterium; assembly: GCA_963702105.1. Taxonomy (GTDB): domain Bacteria; phylum Pseudomonadota; class Gammaproteobacteria; order Steroidobacterales; family Rariloculaceae; genus ZC4RG20. Next base: position 3,246,893 of record OY969712.1, on the reverse strand, counting down.
CGCGCTCGATCTGCTCGAGCGCGTCGGCGACGCGACCAACATCGAGTTTCTGCGGCCGCGCCTGGTCTTCATTGACTGGCTCATGGGCCGGCGCGCGGCCGAGCCGGGCCTCGTCGTCGGCGGCGCCGACGAGGCGCGCACGACGGAGGTCGTGCGGGCACGAGGCAACAGGTCTTTCGAGCTCGACTGGTTCATCCAGCTCGAGACGCAGCGTTACCTCGCCGGCGACTACGAGGCGGCTGCTGCGTTCGGGGCCGAGGCCGAGCGCCTCTTGCCTTACGGCGCCGGGTTCGTGACCTGCGCCGAGCACCGGCTCTTCCATGCGCTGTCGCTCGCCGCACTCAGTAAGAACGCCGATGCGAAGACGCGCGAGCACTACCAAGCACTGCTCTCGAATGGCCGCGAGGAGCTTGCGACCTGGGCCCGTCACTGTCCGGCCAACTACCTGCACTTTCAGCTCCTGCTCGAAGCCGAGCTCGCTCGGCTCGCGGGCAAGCGGGAGCAGGCCATGGAGCTCTACGACCGGGCGATGGCCAGCGCGAGCGAGCACGGTTTCCTCAATCTCGAGGCGCTCGCGGCCGAGCACGCGGCGGCGTTCTGGTTCGAGCAGGGCAAGCCGGATTTCGGCCGCCTCTACGTCGAGAAGGCACTGCACGCCTACGAGATCTGGGGCGCGGCGGGCAGGGCCGCGGACCTGCGCACCCGCTACGAGGCGGACCTGCCCGCGGGCGCGGCCGACGAAGCGGCGGGACGGACGACGCCGACGGCGCAGCATGGGGACACGCTCGATCTCGCCGGCATTCTCAAGGCGAGCCAGGCCATCGCGCAGGAGATTGTGCTCGAGCGCCTGCTCGAGGTGCTCATGGACATCATTCTCGCGAGCGCGGGGGCCGAGTCGGGCGCTCTCGTGCTCGCCGCAGAAGGCCGGCTGCTCGTGCAGAGCAGCAAGGACGCGGCCGCAGGTACGAGCTCCGTCATGGCGGCGACGCCGCTCGAGCGTGCCGCGGGCGTCTCTCCCGGCATCGTGAGCTACGTCTTCCGTACACGCGAATATCTCGTCCTCTCCGAGCCTGCCGCGGCCGGCAAATTCCGCGGCGAACGGTACGTCCGCGAGCGAAGGCCGCGATCGGTGCTCTGCGCGCCTATCCTGCACAAGGGCCAGCTCACAGGCGTGCTCTACCTCGAGAACAATCAGGTCGCCGGCGCCTTCACGCCCGCGCGGCTCGAGGGACTCGAGATTCTGCTCGGCCAGGTCGCGGCCTCGATCGAGAACGCGCAGCTCTATGCGCGGCAGGAGCAGCAGACGCGCGACATCGAGCGCGCGAACGTCGAGCTCACGTACGAGGTCGCCGAACGCGAGCACGCCGAGGAGGAGCTCCGGCGCTATAAGGATCATCTCGAAGAGCTCGTCGGCGAGCGGACCCGCGAGCTCGAGAGCGCGCAGGGGCGGCTGCTCGAGCTCTCCCGGCGCGCGGGCATGGCCGAGATCGCCTCGGGCGTCCTGCACAACGTCGGCAACGTCATGAACAGCGTCAACGTCGGCGCCAACATGGCCCGCGACTCGGCGCGTGCGTTCAAGGTCGAGGGACTGGACGGCGTCTGCGACCTGCTCGAGGGCCATGCGGACCGTCTCGGGGAGTACCTCTCGGCGGAATCCAACGGGGCGCAAGATCCCGAGGTACCTGCGGACGCTCGGGCGCGCGCTGGCCGAGGAAAAGGCGGTACTGCTCGCCCGCATCGATCATGTGCTCGAGCATCTCGAGCACATGAAGAAGATCATCGGCGCACAGCAGTCCTACGCCAAGAGCAACGGCGTGGTCGAGATATGCGCTCTGGCCGACGTCGTGGACGCGGCGATCTCGATCAACGAGGCTTCGCTGCGGCAAAACAACATCGAGATCGTGCGCGAGTACGAAGAGCTTCCTCAGGTCTCGGTGGACCGTCACCAGATCATGCAGATCGTCGTGAATCTCGTCTCGAACGCGAAGCACGCGCTGCTCGCAGCGGCCGGCCCCGAGAAGATCGTCAGGGTAGCGATCGCAAGCGACGCCGAAGGTCTTCGCATCGACGTGGCCGACAACGGCGTCGGCATCCCGGCCGAAAACATGACGAAGATCTTCAGCCACGGTTTCACGACGAAGCCGAACGGCCACGGCTTCGGCCTGCACAACTGCGCGATCGGGGCCGAGCGCATGAACGGGAGCCTGAGCGCGCGCAGCGACGGACCGGGCCGCGGCGCCGTCTTCACCCTGCGGATACCCGCCGACTTCGCGGCCGGCGCCGGCCTGAAGAGGGCCTGAGGACGTGCGTCATGCAGCGGACACGGGGAGCGCGCGCGAGGCGGCCGCCGTGAACCGCCGCGTCCTCGTCGTGGACGACAACAAGGCGATCCACGAGGACTTTCGCGAGATACTCGGCCCGCGGCGAGGCGGCCGGGAAGAGCTCGACGCGCTGCATCACGAGCTGTTCGGCGGCGAGGCGCAAAACGAGCATCCGGGCTTCGAGCTCGACTCCGCCTTTCAGGGCGCTGAGGCCGTCGAGCGCGTCGAGGCCGCACGGCAGGCGGGCCGGCCCTATGCGCTCGCGTTCGTCGACGTGCGCATGCCGCCGGGCATCGACGGCGTCGAGACCGCGGTGCGGCTGCTCGAGCGCGACCCCGATATCGGCATCGTGATCTGCTCGGCGCACTCCGACCACAGCACCGAGGATATGGTGCGCGCCTTCGGAGACACCGACCGCGTGCTGATACTCAAGAAGCCCTTCGATCCCATCGAGGTGCGGCAGCTCGCGCACGCGCTGCAGAGGCGCTGGGAGCTCGGGCGGCTTGTCGCGCTCAAGATGGAGGATCTGGAGACGCTCGTCGGCCGGCGCACGGCCGAGCTCGAGCGCGTCAACGAGAAGCTCGAGGCGGAGGCTGCGGCGCGCGAGGATGCGTTGCAGAAGCTGGCCGCCTCGAACGAGCAGATCAAGGCCTTGGCGTATCAGGACGGCCTGACGGGGCTGCCGAATCGGCGGCTCTTGAACGAGCATCTCGAGAAGGTGCTCGCGCGTGCGCGGCGCAAGGGACTCGAGTTCGCCGTGCTGTTCCTCGACTTCGACAACTTCAAGCTCATCAACGACACGATCGGTCATCACGGCGCGGACGCGCTGCTCAAGCAGCTCTCGGATTCCCTGAGCCGGCTCGTGCGCTCTGAGGACATGCTCGCGCATTACGCCGAGCACGAAGCCGATCTCGAATCGACGATCAGCATGGAGCCGATCACCGAGTCGGTCCTCTCGCGGCTCGGCGGCGACGAGTTCGTGATCCTGCTGCCGGAGACGCGCGACCGTTTCGCGGCGGGCTCGGTGGCGAGCCGGATTCTCGAGCATCTGGCGCAGCCGATCCGGGCCGAGGAGACGGACGTGGTCGTGACGGCCAGCATCGGCATAGCGACGTACCCCGAGGACGGACAGACGGCCGAGGCGCTGATCCGCAACGCCGACACGGCGATGTACCACGCCAAGCAGAAGGGGCGCGCCGCGTATCAGTACTACTCGGCCGCGATGAACGCAGCCTCCGTCGAGCGCCTCACGCTCGAGAGCGGGCTCAGGCGGGCGATCGACGAGGGCAGCCTCGAGCTGCATTATCAGCCGCAGGTGGACATGGCCTCCGGCGGCATCGTGGGCGCGGAGGCGCTTCTGCGCTGGAAGCATCCCGATCGCGGCCTCGTTCCGCCCTCGACCTTCATCCCGATCGCCGAGGACACGGGCCTCATCCTTTCGATCGGCCATTGGGTCCTCATGGAGGCGTGCCGCCAGGCCGTCGAATGGCAGCGCGCCGGGCTGCCGCCGATCAAGATTGCCGTCAACGTCTCGGGCGTGCAGTTCAGGCGGCAGGACCTGCGCAACGTCGTCGTCTCCGTGCTCGAGGCCACCGGCCTCGATGCGCGCCTGCTCGACCTCGAGATCACCGAGAACGTCCATCATGTCCGTGCGCGATCGGGTCGTCGAGCAGCTCGAGCAGCTGCGCGCGACGGGCGCGAGCATCTCGCTCGACGACTTCGGCACGGGCTACTCGTCGCTGAGCTATCTCAAGCGCTTTCCGATCTCGATGATCAAGATCGATCAGTCCTTCACGGCCGAGATACTGGCCGATCCCGTCGCCGCTTCGATCGTCGAGGCCATCGTCTCGATGACGCGGATTCTGGGCCTGCGTCCGATGGTGGAAGGCGTCGAGACGCGCGAGCAGGTCCAGATGCTGAAGGGCCTCGGCTGCGAGGTCGCGCAGGGGTATTTCTTCGGCCGGCCCATGCCGGCGGCGGCGTTCGCCGAGGTGCTGCGCGCCAACGCCGGCAGGCGAGGCTTCGCCGCGAGCGCCTGAGCCGCCGCGCGCGGTCGGGGCGCCCCGGGCCGGCGGTGCGTGCACCCCGGGGCGCGCTTCTGAGCCGCATTGGCACTGCGGGCGAGCCGGGTATCATGTGCCCCCAGCCGTGCAGAGCCAGCGATGTCCCGGCCCGCAAGATCGAAGAAGACGCGCGCGCAGCGCAGCCTCGGAGCGCGGCGCGGGCGCAAGCGCCGCAGTCCGCACCGCCGTCCCGGAGCCGGGCCGGTGCGCCGCGCTTTGCGCGCCGCGGGCGCCGCCGGCGCACGGTGGTGGGACCGCGTTTTCCGCAAGTCCTCGCGCGCCGTCCGCTTGGCCGTGGGCGGCGCCCTCGTGCTCGTGCTGCTGCTTGCGCTCAACTGGATCTTCCAGGTCGCGCGCAAACCCTCCGAGCTCTGGTTCCCTCTGAGCGGCGCCCTCTACAAGTCCCCGGCGGCGACCTGGCGAGACTACGGCGCGCTGTTCCGGCTGCACTCGACGCGCGTCATGACGCCCGATCTGCTCGCCGCGCTCGCGCAGGTGGAGGCCGCCGGCAATCCGATTGCGCGCACGTATTGGCGCTGGGCGCTGACGTTCGCGCCGCTCGAGATCTACAGGCCGGCTTCGAGCGGCGTCGGGCTGTACCAAATGACGGACGGCGCCTTCGCCGAGGCGAGGCGCTACTGCATCCACCGTCACGTGGCCGTCGAGGACGGGCCCTGGAATGCGCCGCACACGTGCTGGTTCAATGCGCTTTACACGCGCATCATCCCTTCGCACGCGATCGAGCTGACTTCGGCCTTTCTGGACCGACGTGTCGCCGACATCCTTGCGCGTTATGCGATCGCAGGCGCGAGCCTCGAGCAGCAGCAGGAGCTCGCGATGGTGATCCAGCTGTGCGGCGAGGGCGCCGCGGCGGCCTACGCGGAGCGCGGTTTCCGCTTCACCGAGGGACAGCGCTGCGGGGCGCATTCGCCGCGCGCGTACATCGCCAGAGTCGAGGCGCTGCAGCGAGTGTTCCGAAAAAGGGGTCAGAGCCCTTCTTCGCCCGTGACGTTGACGGCTATAGCCGCCTCGGCCGGCGGCGAAAAAGGGCTCTGACCCCTTTTTCGCCTTTTTTGGGGGCTACTTCATGACCTTGAGCAGGCCGACGTGCCCTTCGATCATATGCGGCTTGGGGCCGAGGACCATGATGGCCTCGTCGTTGGAGGTGAACGCCTGCCACTTGGGCAGACCCGGCGCGCTCGGGACCCCCGTGCGTGCGAAATTGGCCCAGGCCGTGCTCACGATATCCGCCAGCGCCTGCTTCTCGGCCGTCACGGCGCCGTTCGTGCGCGTCGAGAGCGCGAGGTTGTCGAACGCGTAGGCGATGTCGATCGTGTGCGGCGCCATGAGGTGACGCACCTCAGTCATGCCGCGGAAGTGATAGACGTAGACGGGCGCGCCGGGCTGCGCGGCCTTCTCCTGTGCGACCTCGATGGCCCGCCGGCCCATCATGCCGTCCGCCGCGATGCTGAGGTAAAGCAGGTTGTTCGGAGCCTCGGGATAGACGCTGCGATAGTCGGCAATGACCTTGTCCGCCGCCGCGTCGTCGCCGTGCAGCGTGCGCGCGACGCGCGAATGCAGCTCGGCGTCCGTGAGCGGCGCGACGGGGCCCGAGAAGAACGTGCTCTCGGTCTGCGTCCAGCCCGTCATGAGCGGCACGTCGGCAGAAGGGGCCGGCGCTTCGCCCGCGAACGGCGCCTTCGGTATGATCTTGCCGTCGGCCCACGGACCCCATTGCGCGGCACCCATCGCCGCCATGACCTGGCTCGTGCTCAAGTCCGCCAAGCGATCGAGGTGATCCGGCGAGACGCCGAGCTTCGCAAGGACGGGGTGCGGATCGGGCGGCGCCGCGGGGCGGCCGGCCGCGAGGCCGCTCTGCGCGATGACCTTGTCGAACAGCCCCTTGGCCTCGGGTACGCCCATGAGCGTCGTGACCTTGGCGCCGCCGCCCGACTGCCCGAAGATCGTGACGTTGTTCGGATCGCCGCCGAATTTCGCGATGTTGTCGTGCACCCAGCGCAGCGATTGGACGAGATCCTGCACGCCGACGTTGGCCGCGTCGGCATAGGCCGGATCGCCGAGGTTAGCGAGGTTCAGGTAGCCGAAAATGTTGAGCCGGTGGTTCGTCGTGACGAGCACTACGTTCTGGTAGGCCGCGAGATGCGTGCCGTCGTAACGGACGCTGCCGCCCGAGCCCGAGCTGAAGCCGCCGCCGTGGAACCAGACCATGACGGGGCGCTTGCCGCCGTCGCCGAGCGCCGGCGTCCACACGTTGAGGTACAGGCAATCCTCGCTCATGGGGCTCTGGTCGAGATCCTGCCCTTCCTCCTGCATGAACGGCGGCGGCGGAAACTCCGGGCCCGGGCAGCGGTTGCCGAGATGCGTCGCGTCGCGCACCCCTTGCCACGGTTCTACCGGGCGGGGCGGATGGAAGCGGTTCTTGCCGCCGGTGTCGGCGCCGTAGGGGACGCCCTTGAAGACGTATACGCCGTTGTCGAACTCGCTGCGGGCGCCGCGGATCTTGCCGCCCGTGACCTCGACGACGGGCGCGGACGCGGCGCCCGAGCCTCCCTGGGCGCCGGCTTGCGCGCCGCCGAGCGCTGCGGCGAATACGGCGGCCGCGATACCGGTGACGATCCGGCCGGATCGGCGTGCGCGCAGGTACGTCGTCATGAAGGTCTCCCTACATCGGCATTGGAAAGGTGTTGCAAGCAAGCCGCATCGGCGGGCTTGTTCTTGTTGTGAGCGTTGCCCGAGAATAGTCGACGGTCATAGCCGAGACAAGCGCGCGCTCACCCCGCATCGCCCTGCCGCCATGGTTGCGCTTCCCATACGAGCCGCTGATCGCGGTGTCGCTCGCGCCCCGTCGCCACCGGTTTAGGCCTCGGCATTGTCCGTCTCGCAGCTGACCGCCATCGCGGTCGTCGGCAAGCGCCGGGGCACCCTGCACTGGGACGTCCTTGCCGCGCTCCTCGTGCTCGGGCTGCTCGTCGTGCTGGCCGAGGCGAGCCGCGACGTGACGCGTCCGCTCGCCGAGCTCGCGCGCCACCCGGTCTCGCTGGACCCGGCGGGGCTCCCCGGTTATGCGGCGCTGACGGCGCTGCGCATGCTTGCGGGACTGGTGTTGTCGCTCGTGTTCACGTTCACGTATGCGACGTGGGCCGCAAAGAGCCGCCGCGCCGCCGCGATACTGATCCCGCTGCTCGATATCCTGCAGTCCGTGCCGATCCTCGGCTTCATTTCCGTTACGGCCGTGTTCTTCATGGCGCTGACGCCGCGGCTCGCGCTCGGTGCCGAGCTCACCGCCGTATTTGCGATCTTCACGAGCCAGGCCTGGAACATGGCCTTCAGCTTCTATCAATCGCTGCGGACGGTGCCGGAGGAGCTGACCGAGGCCGCGCGCTCGTTCCGGCTCGGCGCTTGGATGCGCTTCTGGCGTCTCGAGGTGCCGTTCGCGATGCCGGCGCTGATCTGGAACATGATGATGTCCATGTCGGGTGCGTGGTTCTTCGTCGTCGCCGCCGAGGCGATCAGCGTCGGCCGCACGCACGTCGTGCTGCCCGGCGTGGGCTCGTACATCGCGCTCGCCATCGCCGACCGCCGCCTCGGCGCCGTGGCCTGGGCGATAGGCACGATGCTCGTCGTGATCCTCGTCTACGACCAGCTGCTGTTCCGGCCGCTGGTCGCCTGGGCGGACAAGTTCCGGTTCGAGCAGGAAACCTCCGCGCCGCCTCCGCGGGCCTGGGCCCTGACGATGCTGCGTCGATCGCGTCTCGTCGGCCTCGCGTCGCGCCCGCTCGAGGCCGCCTGGCGGCATACATATCGGCCGCCGCGCGAGCCTCGGCCGGCGCGGCGGCCGCATGCGGCGCCGCGGGCCTTTGCCCGCACAGGCGCGGCGCTCCAGGCGCTCGGCGGCGGCCTGCTCGCGGCATGGGTCTTGTGGAACGTCGGACGGTTCGTCGGCGCCGGCGTCGGCCTGCGCGAGCTCGGCACGGCGGCCCTGCTCGGATTCGCGACGATGCTGCGCGTGCTCGCGCTCATCGCGATCGCGAGCGCCATATGGGTACCCGTCGGAATTCTCATCGGGCTGCGTCCGCGCGCCGCGCGCATCGCGCAGCCGGTCGCGCAATTCCTCGCCGCGTTTCCGGCCAATCTGCTGTTTCCGCTCGTCGTCTCGGGCATCGTCGCGTTCCGGCTCGACCCCGACGTGTGGTTGAGCCCGCTCATGATCCTCGGCACGCAGTGGTACATCCTGTTCAACGTCGTCGCCGGGGCCTCGACCATTCCAAGCGAGCTGCGCGACATCGGCAGGAGCCTCGACGTGCGCGGGTGGCTTTGGTGGCGCAAGATCGCGCTGCCTGCCGTGTTCCCGTTCTATCTGACGGGCGCCATCGCGGCATCGGGCGGCTCGTGGAACGCGAGCATCGTCGCGGAGCTAGCAACCTGGGGACCCGAGACCCTGCATGCGCACGGGCTCGGCGCGTACATCGCGGAGGCGACGGCAGCGGGCGACTATCACAGGATCGTGCTCGGCATCGCCGTCATGTGCGCGTTCGTCGTCGTCATCAACCGCGTCCTCTGGCGCCCCTTGTACCTGCGCGCCGAACGCAAATATCGGCTCGGCTGAGGAGAAAGCTCATGGACGCGAAAGGCCAGGCCCTGCTGCAGGTGGACGGACTGCGCAAGAGTTTCGTCAAGCCCGACGGCGGCGAGCTCCTCGTCCTCGAGGGTGTCGACCTCGCGCTCCGACGCGGGGAGATCGTCGGGCTCCTGGGGCGCTCCGGCTCCGGAAAGTCGACGCTGCTGCGGCTCATCGCCGGCCTCGCGAGGCCCGCGGGCGGCTCGATCACCTACCTCGGCCGGCCGGTAGCGGGGCCGCCAGCGGGCATCGCGATGGTGTTCCAGAGCTTCGCGCTGTTCCCCTGGCTCACGGTGCTCGAGAACGTCGCACTCGGCCTCGAGGCGCTGCGGCTGCCGCGGGAGGAGATCGTCCGCCGGTCGCTGGCCGCCATCGACCTCATCGGCCTCGACGGCTTCGAGTCGGCTTATCCGCGCGAGCTCTCGGGCGGCATGCGCCAGCGCGTCGGTTTTGCGCGCGCGCTCGTCGTGCACCCGAATATCCTGCTCATGGACGAGCCGTTCTCGGCGCTCGACGTGCTGACCGCCGAGACGCTGCGAACGGACTTCCTCGACCTTTGGGCCGAGGGCCAGCTGCCGATCCAAGGCATCATCCTCGTGACGCACAACATCGAGGAAGCCGTGCTCATGTGCGACCGCGTGCTCGTGTTTGCGAGCAACCCCGGCCACATCGTGACCGAGATCCCCGTCGAGCTGCCGCACCCGCGGGACCGTCTCGACGCGCGCTTCCGCGAAATCGTCGAGCGGATCTACGTCGTCATGACGGCGCGGCTCGCGAGCGGCCGCCCGGCCGCTCGGACCGAGCGACAGCCGGGCGTCGTCGGTCTAGGGGCGATCCTGCCGCAAGTGTCGTCGAACCTGTTGGCCGGCCTGCTCGAGACCGTCGCGGCGGCGCCCTACGAGGGCCGCGCGGATCTGCCCGTGATCGCGGGCGCGTTGCGCATGGAAGTCGACGATCTGTTCCCCGTGGCCGAGACGCTGCAGATGCTGGGCTTTGCCGAGCTCGCGGGCGGCGATATCCGCCTGACGCCCGACGGGCTCGCCTTCACTAACGCGGGCCTCGACGAGCGCAAGCGCCTGTTCGCGCGACGCCTGCTCGGCCACGTGGCGCTCGCGGCCCACATCCGCCGCGTGCTCGACGAGCGGCCGAGCCACCGGGCCCCGTGGAGCCGCTTTGCTGACGAGCTCGAGGACCACATGTCGCCGGACGCCGCCGAGCAGACGCTGCGCGGCGTGATCAGCTGGGGGCGGTACGGCGAAGTCTTTGCCTACGACGACGATTCCGGGACGTTCAGCCTCGAGAATCCGTAGCGCGGCGGGGCGAGCGGCCGCGCGGGCATTGTTCGCGACCGGATTGGGCCGGGCGGCGGGCGGCGGCCGCCCGGCTGCTGCCGGGCCCCGCCGCGAGAGGCGGGCGTTACTTCTTCCGGTAAGTCGCCTGCGCCGCAGGCTTCCCGTCCGTGCGGCCCAGCGTCTTGCCGTTCGCGAGCACGACGCCGACATAGAGCGCGCCCTGGCTGCCGTCGTTGAGCGTGATCGCGTTCTTGAGCGGGCTCACGTACATCGTGACCTCGTCGCCCGGCCGGACGGCGTCTCGGGTCCAGCCCTCGTTGATGAGGACGTTGGGCGCCGTCATCTCGATGGTCCAGAGACCGGCCGGCCGGCCGCCGTCGGCCTTGCCGTCGATCTTGATCGAGGCGTGCGGATTGATCCACCGGAACTGCGTGATCTTGCCGTGAATCTCGAAGACCGTGCTCGTATCGAACGCGGCCGTCGAGTGATGGGCGAAGGCCGGCAACGTGCCGAGCAGGCCGGCGCCCGCGAGCCCCGCCGTCAGGAACAGAAATTTACGGATCGCCTTCATGTCGCTTCCTCTCAGCCTTATTTCTCGAGCCCGACCTGACCCGCCTGCGTGCTCGGCAGGTTGTCGTTGAGGTCCGGCAGGCACTCGACCTCGCCGATGTCGGTGTGGTCGACCCGGAGCCAGCGTTTCGTGTTCTTCCACTCGCCGACCCAGTTGTTCGGGTCGGTCATGATGTACTCGATCTGCAGCACCTGGCCGTCCTCGAGCAGCTTGATGCGCTCCTGGACCCTGAAGTCCTCCGAGATCGGGATGCCGGTGTCGATGTAGTGATTATACGTCTCGATGTAGCGCGTGTTGACCACGAGCGTATCGCCTTCCCAGTGTCCCAGCGATTCGCCATTGTACGTATAGATGACGGTCTTGGGATCGGAGTAGTCGCGGCCGTCGAGGAAGATCTGCCTGAAGCTGTCGTTGAAGTTCGAGACCATGTAGATCACGGTGGGCAGCTGGACGATCGCGATCGGCCAGACCCGCGTCATGATCATCGGCAGGCCGGCCGGAAAGCACTGGCCGATCGCGTCGCGATACGGCTTACCCTGCTTGCGCAGCCGCTGCCCTTCCTCGAAGTCCTTCTTGGCCTGGCCGATGAACTCGGGGTAGGGCGGCCCGAACATGAAGTGCGAGAAGCCTTCGCTGAGGTCTACGAACCAGGTCCCCGTGATGTCGAACGGGGCCGCCGGGCGCTTCTTCGCGAGGTTCTCGGGTGCGAGCGCTCCAAGGTAGCCGGAATGCTTCGGGATCAGGTTGCCGAGCTTGGCGCGCCGCTGGTCGGGTGTCTGGGCGAAAGCGACGATCGGCACTGCGAGCGCGAGGGCGGCGAGCCCCGCGAGCCTGCGTATTTTCATTGTTCCCCCTTCAAGTCAAAGGTCCCGTCGCTTGGCGGGCGCGTTCGGCCCCGACCCGGCCGGGTCCCGACAATGTATCATACACGCCGCGCCGCGGCGTTTGCGGCCGCGGCCCGGTCCCCGGCGGCCGGGAACCCATTGCGATGCGGGCTTCGGGGCCTGAAAATGCGCGGCCTTCACCGTCATCCTGGTGCCCCATGCGCTGGTTCCTGCGCTCAAAGATTCATCGCGCTCACGTCACGGAAGCGGACCTGGCCTACGTAGGCAGCATCTCGATCGACGAGGATCTGGTGGACCGGGCAGGTCTCGCGGTGCACGAGAAGGTGCTCGTCGTGAGCCTTACGTCGGGCGCGAGGCTCGACACTTATGTCATCGCGGCGCCGCGCGGGTCCGGCAAGATTGCGATGAATGGCGCGGCCGCACATCTGATAAAGGCCGGCGAGCAGATCATCGTCATGGGATTCGAGCTGGCGGACGCTCCGCCCGAACCGAAGACGGTGCTCGTGGACGACGACAACCGGTTCCTGCGCTTCCTGTAGGCGGCCGGGCGAACGGAGGCGAGTCACGAACATGGCATACATCGCACAGCTTTGGATCGGGGGTAAATGGCTGCCGGCCGACGGCGGCGCACGCGGCGAGAGCCTGAACCCGGGAACGGGAGAGAGGCTGGGGGAATTCTCGGCCGCCGGCGCGGCCGATGCCGAGGCCGCGATTGTCGCCGCGAGGCGCGTCTTCGACGGCGAAGCCTGGGCTCACCGCCCCCGGGCGCGCGCCGACGTGCTGCTCGAGTTCGCGGCGCGCCTCGAAGCGGCCAAGCCCGAGCTCGCGCGCCATCTGGCCCGCGAAAACGGCAAGCTCATCGGCGACTGCATGCACGAAATCGCGGGCGCGGTCTCCGAGTGCCGGTATTACGCCGGTCTCGCGCGCAACGTTTTCGGCCGCACGGCCGAGCTCGAGCCGGGGCTGCGCGTCATGCTCGCGCGCGAGCCCGTCGGCGTCGTCGGCATCATCGTGCCGTGGAACGCGCCGATCACGCTGCTGATCCGCTCGCTCGCGCCCGTCATCGCGGCCGGCTGCACGGCCGTCGTCAAGGCCGCGCCCCAGACGGCGCTCGTCAACGAGCGCGTCTTCAAGCTGCTCGCGGCCGTCGAGGCGCTTCCGCCCGGCGCCGTGAACATGCTCGTCGAGACGGGCAACGAGGTCGCGAAACGGCTCGTCGCTTCGCCCGACGTAGAGATGATCAGCTATACGGGCAGCACGGAGGTCGGCAAGCTCATCATGGAAGCCGGCGCCAAGACGCTGAAGCGGCTGAATCTCGAGCTCGGCGGCAACGCTCCCTGCATCGTGTTCGAGGACGCGGACCTCGACCGCACCGTGACCGCGATCACGCGCGCCGCGCTCAGTCACGCCGGTCAGGTCTGTGTCGCCCCGAGCCGCGTCATCGCCCACGAGGCCATCGTCGAGGCGTTGCAGGCCCGCTTCGCGACGCAGCTCGGCAGTGTGCGGCTCGGCTCCGCCGAGGAGCCTTCGACGGAGCTCGGGCCGCTCATCGACCGGCAGAGCCGCGATCGGATCCGCGACCTGGTCTCCAGGGCGCGGGCCCGGGACGAGGTCCTCGTCGAGGGCGAGCCGCCGCACGGCGAGCTGGCCGCCGGCGCATTCATCACGCCGAGTCTCGTGCGCGTACGTGCCGCGGAGTCTCCTCTGCTGACGCAGGAGGTTTTCGGGCCCGTGCTCAGCGTGCAGAGTTTTGCGCGCGAGGAAGAAGGCATCGCGAAGGCCAACGACAGCCGCTTCGGGCTCGCCGCCAGCATCTGGACGGCCGATCTCGCACGCGCGCAGCGCGTTGCGGGCGCGCTGCGCAGCGGGAGCGTCTGGATCAATGCGCACATGCGGCTGTTTCCGGAGGTCGAGACGGGCGGCTTCCGCGAGAGCGGTATCGGGCGCCTGCACGGCGTCGAGGGGCTCGAAGCCTTCCTGCAGACCAAGGCCGTGACCTGGGACGTTGGCCGAGCGGGATGACCTACGGGAGCGCCGGGGCCGGCCCGCGACGGCCCTCGGCCGTGGGTCGGGCCCGAGCGCGTGCTCCGGCAGTGCAGCCTTCGCAGCACGCGCCTTTCACGGGGCCCCGGCGCAGCTCGCGCCCGACGTTACAGGTTAACGGTAACCTGGGTGCGCCTCGGCTTTACAGATAGGCGGGATTGATCGTCTGCAGGTCGTCGAGGTCGCCGAGCGAGATGCTCGTGGACACGCGGCCCTTGTCCACCTTGACGCGGTCGGCAGGCACGGCGCGCGGCTTCGAATCGAACAGCGAGTTCGGGTCCATGTCGACGACGTAATCGGCGATCTCGCCAGTCTTGCGGTCGATGAGCATGTCCGTGATCTGCCTGGACTGCCCGCTCGCGAAGTAAAGCTGCGAGCCGATGACGTTCGAGACGAGCCGATTGGCGACGCCGCTCGGCGTGAGCTTGAGCTCGTCGGGCTTGTGGGCGTTGTTCAGATCCTCGACCGTCAGCGTCGTGCTGTTGGCTGCCCCGTTCCAGATCCGCAGGTTGTCGAACGCCACGAAGCCCGTCTGGCCGCCGATCAGGGTGTACGGATACGACGCCCGGAACAGCACGTACTGCACTTTGTCGTGATCGGGCGAGAGCACCAAGTTGATGACGCCCGCGAACGGGTTCAGCCCGTTGCTCACGTTGCCGCGCATGAGTTGCTCGGCGCCGACGAGCCGCTCCTGCATGCTCTGCCAACCCTGCCAGTCTTTATCGGCCGTCGCGGCCGTCGCCGCGAGCGGCAGCCCGACCAGCAGGCCCAACGCGAAGTGGCGGTAGCGGTTCAATTGTCGCATCGTTTCCTCCGTTCAACTGAAGAATTGAATGCGGGTCGCGCGTTGGGCGCGACCGCGCGTCGTTGACGAAGGTGGTGCAAACTGTGTGCCAAAAACCCGCGCCGGCTGCGGCAAGAAAATCCGGCCGCCGCGCCAATTTCGGCCGCCGCGCCAATCTCGGCCGCCGCGCCAATTTCGGCCGCCGCGCCAATCTCGGCCGCCGCGCCAATCCCGGCTGACGCGTCAATCCCGGGCACGCAAATCAATCCCGGGCGCCGCGGCGCGTCAATCCCCGGCTGCGGGCGCGCGGGTCTCGGCGAGCTTCAGGATCTTCTGGAAGGTCGGCACTTCCTCGATGTTGGGTGCATCGAGCTTGAACGTGCGGATGTACGCGTAGATGTCGCGAGCGTCGCGGTCGCTCAGGGATTGCCTGGAGTAGTTCGGCATGCGCTCGGCGGGCACCGTGGGCGCGTAATCCGCACGCAGACGGAGGAACCTCAGGAAGGTCTGCTCGTCCGCCACGATCGGCGCCTGCGGGCCCACGAGCTTCTGCACGCCCGTCTCTCCCGTATAACCATGGCAGCCGTAGCAGCCATGCGCGTAATAGAGCTCCTTGCCGCGCGCCGCATCGCCGGAAGGCTGCGTCGCGCTCGGGGCAGCGGCGGCGCCCGTCTGCGCGGCGGCGCCCGTCTGTGCCCGGCCCGGGGCCGCGGTGCCGGCCGCGACGAAGAGGACGGCCGCCGCGCCCGCGAGACCGAAGTGAGAATGCCTGGGGTGCCTCATGGTGCTCTCCTCAGCGCGGCTGCGTCACGACGTTGATCATGTAGGGCTCGCCGCGTTTGACGGCGGCGATGCCGCGCGCGAGCGCGGGCGCGAGCTGCTCGGGATCGCTGATCGGCCCTTCGGCCGCCATGCCGTAGGCCTCGGCCATCTTTGCGTAGTCGATGAACGGGTCGCGCAAGGTCGTGCCGATGCTCGCGCGGTCCGTGCCGCGCCCGCGAATGCCGGCCAGAAACTCGAGGAACATGAGCTCCTGATGCCAGGCACGGTTGTTGTGCATGATCGTGAGCACGGGCAGCTCGTGATGGACCTCCGTCCAGAGCACGCCCGGCTGGTAGTTCATGTCGCCGTCGGTCTGGATGTTGATGACGAAACGGCCGCGGTGCTTGGCGGCGAGACCCGCGCCGCCGCTCGCGCCGGCACCGTAACCCATGCCGCCCGCGCCCTGGCCGCCCAGATAACTGTATGGGCGGTTGTGCTCCCAGAGCTCCCGGTGATGGGCGCCCGAGAAATTGCTGGGCGAAGCGAGGCACCAGTCCTCGTCCGCGATGAGCGGCCACAGCTCGGCATAGATGCGCGCGGTGCTTACCGGGCTGTCGTCCCAGCCGTAGCGCTTGCGCTCGAGCGCAGCGCCGACGGCCGCGACGAACGCCGCATCGTTGGCGCGCGCGTGCGCGGCAGAGCGCTGCGCGGCAACGCTGCGGGCGCTCCCGGTCATGCGCTGGCGCACGGCCGCAATGATGGCCGGCAGGCTCGCCTCGGCGTCGATGTCGTACTGCAGGTCCGGGGTCACACGGCGGCGCGCGAACGGTCCGGAGACCGGGTGGTCGCCGAGGCCGCCGAAGCCGACGTGCATGACATCGCGGGTCCCGACGAGCGACTGCACGCGCGGGCCGGTCAGGGACGCGTCCTTGGCAGGCGTCTCGAGGCCCAGCGTGTAGTCGTAGTCGGTGCTGGCGCCTGGGCCGCAGAGCGGATGGCGCTGCGGAAAGCTCATGGGCTCCTGCGTCGCGCTCGTGCCCGTGCAGGCGCCGACGAGCTCCGCGAGCTCGACGGCGAGCCGGACGCCCTCGGGTGTGCGCAGACGCCCCACCTCGATGCGCGGGTTCTCGGCCGAGAGCAGCCGGCGGGCGATCTCGTCCGCGGTGCGCGGGTCGAGCCCCTCGATGACGGGCGGCCTGAACTTCGGCACGGCCAGATTGCCGGCTTCGGCCTTCTGCAGCTCCATGTCGAGCACGATGAGCACGGGGGCCGTCGGCGGCGTCACGGCCTGCCGATAGCCTTCCTGCAGCGCCTCCAGGGCCTCGGCCAGCGTTTTCGGCTGCGCGTCCCACTTGGTGTAGCTGCGCACCATCGCGGCCATGTCACCGGCCGTGTGCGCGGGAATGAATTGATCGTCGCGGCCCGCCACGATGACGAGCGGCGTGCCCGCGTAAAAGGCTTGGTACGTCGCCATCGAGCCGTGCTGCACGCCGATGGTCCCGTGCAGCGCCGCGACCATGGGCTTGCCTTCGGCCTTGCCGTAACCGTTCGCCATGTCCACGGCCGACTCTTCGTGCAGGGCCGTGATGAACTCCGGCGTCCTGTTCGGCGGCGTGCCGTAATTGATCACGGACTCCTGGAAGCCCTCGTAGCTCGAGCCCGGGTTGCCGACGACGTATTCGATGCCGAGGTCCCGCAGGACCTGCACCATGAGATCGGAGCCGGGCCGCTGCACGGCGCGCGCCTCGACAGGCGGACGGATGTTACCCGCGTCGCGCTCGATCTGCGCCTCTGAGGGCGGCGGCGCCGCCGCCGTGCCGGCTTCGCGCGCCTCGGTGTCTGCGTCGCCGCGCGTCTGCGCCCCCGCGAGGTCGGCCGCAAAGGCGGCCGCGCCCGTTGCGGCACCCAAAAGGAATCCGCGCCGATTTACGCCGGCGCCGCGCTCTTCGTTGTCTCCCACCGGTGCCTCCTGGTGTTCTTGTCGTCGGGGCGAAGCCCCGCTCGAGGCCTTCCGGCAGAATTCGCGAACGCGACCGGCTTGTCAAGGCGAAGGCGCCTCAGCGCCGGCGCACGTCGTCCGCGGCCACGGCCGAGGCCCGATTTCCCCACGCGGTCCTGACGTAGGTCAGAACCTCAGCGATCTCGCGGTCGCCGAGCTGCTGGGCGAAGGGGGGCATGCCGTAGGGGTGCGGATTCCCGGGCGTGCTCGGAGGGAAGCCCCCGAACAGCACGCTGCGGATCGCGTCGTCCGGCTTGTCGGCCACGACGGCCGGGTTCGTCGCCAGGGCCGGATACCGATAAGGCTTGCCGCGCCCGTCGTCACCGTGACAATCGGCGCAGTGCTTGGCGTAGAGTTGTTTGCCGGCCGTGCGATAGCGCTGCCAGTCCGCCTGCGAGAGCCACACCGGCGCCTCGTTCGAGGCCGCGGCGGGCGGAGGCAGCGACTCGATGAACGTGACCATGGCGTCGGCGTCGTCGGGCTTGAGGTAGGCGAGGCTCCCGAACACGACCTCGGCCATCGGGCCCGCCACCGCGTCCCTGGCCGAGATCCCGCTGCGCAGCAGCTTCGCGAGCTCGGCGCGCGCCTCGGCGCCCTCGTCGCCGCGCGGGCCGAGGGGCGGCGCGTCCCAGCCCAGGGAAGGGATACGGGTGCCGGCATAGGCGTCGTCGCGCTCGAGGCCGCCGAGGCGGTCGCGCGGCGTGTGGCACTCGCCGCAGTGCCCGAGGCCTTCGACGAGATAGGCGCCGCGATTCCAGGATTCGGACTGGCCCGCGTCCGGCTCGAACTCCCCGGGCCGGAAATAGAGCATGCGCCAGGCGGCGAGCGCGAGCTGCGTGTCGTAAGGAAAGCGTAGGTCGGGCGCGATGCGCGCGCGCTCGACCGGAGGCAGTGAGCGCAGGTACGCGAAGATCGCGTCGGAGTCGGCGCGCGTGATGCGCGTGAAGCTCGTGTACGGGAAAGCGGGGTAGAGCAGCCGCCCGTCCTTGGACTTACCTTCGTGCATCGCCTGCCAGAAGTCGTCCGGCGTCCAGGCGCCGAGACCGGTTTTCGGATCCGGCGTCAGGTTCGTGCTGTAGACGTTGCCGAAGGGCGTCGCGATGGCGCGGCCGCCCGCCAGCACGGTGCTTCCCGGCAAGGCATGGCAGCCCGCGCAGTCGCCGATGCGCACGAGGTAGCGGCCCGCGGCGAGCGGGCCTGCGTCCTGCAGGCCCGAGGCGTTTGGGCCTGAGGCGTTGGGGCCCGAGCCGTTGGGGCCCGAGGCGGGGCCCGAGGCGTCGCCGACGGCGGCGCCATGAGGGGCCGGCTCGTCGGCCACGACGCCGCGAAGCAGCAGGGCTGCGAGGGCCAGGGCCGCCGCAGCGGCCGATATCCGCCGGCTCATCGCACGCTCCCGCAGGCCAGCGGCAGCTTCGCGGGCGGCGCCGGAGCCGGCTCGTGATCGGCCGGGTAGGGCTGGGACGCGAGCCAGGCCGTGACGGCGGTGATGTCCTGCGGGCGAAGGCGCTGCGCGATCTCGGCCATGCAGTCCGGCGCCTCGGCGTTGCGGACGCCGTTGCGCCAGGCGCCGAGTTGCGCCGAGAGGTACTCGGGCCGCAGGCCCAGAAGGCTCGGAATCGACGGCCGCGCGCCGAGCAACTCGGAGCCGTGGCAGGCCTTGCAGGCCGGTACGCCGAGCGCCGGGTCCCCTTGAAGCACGAGCTCGCGGCCGCGGGCGAGCACGGACTCCGGGGCGCCGACCGTCGGCGGAGCCCAGACGGGTTGCTGCGCCGAGAAGAAGTCGGCGATCTCGTGGAGATACTCGGGCGAGAGCACGGCGAGCATGGGGGTCATGACCGGCTGATAGCGCCGGTGCGCCCGAAAGTTCTCGAGCTGGGCATAGAGGTAGCCCGCGGGCTTACCGGCGATCGAAGGATAGTAAACGTCGTTCTGGGAGTGCCCCTGCTTGCCGTGGCACGTCGTGCACGGCGCCAGCCGGTCGGCGAGGTCCGCCGGAACCTCGGTCTCGGCGGCACGCAGGAGCGCCGGCAATGCGAGCAGGAAGGCAAACAGCAGCGGAAGGCTCCGCCGCCCGAGCCGCGTCCGTTGCAGCATCTCGATCTCACTGACGGGGAATTGGCGCGTATTGTTTCAGAAACGGCCGCCGATGTGGACCGCGCCGGCGCCCGAGTGGGCGTCGGAAATCCCCGATCGACAGCGCGCTGGATTCGCGGTAGCCGCTGCCGTTGACGCGCTTTCGGGCACGCGCCGAAAATCCCCCGATGCGCAGGCGCCGCGGCGCCTCGGAGGAAGGGGAGGCGGGGTATGAAGCATTTTCTTTCGGCATGCGCGGTCTGCGCGCTCGCGCTCGGCGGCTTCGCCGGCGCGGCCCGCGCGCAGGACGGCACGGCTGCGATCCCCGACCGCGCGTTCGCCGTCGTGGCGCTCGTGGCCGATCCGAAGCTCCGGGCCCGTTTCGAGGACGGCGTCGTCGCGAAGCTCGACGCCGGCGCGCTGCAGGCCGTGGCGAGCCACGGACTCGTGGCCGATCTCGGCGATCTCGACAAGCGCTCGGTGCTCGCGCGGCTTGCGCAGCTGCACGTTGCGGGCCTTCTCGTCCTGCGGCCCGCGCCGCTCACGTCGGGCGACTCGCTGAGCACGGTTCGTCGATCCATCACCCCGGAGATGCTGCGTGACTACGCCGATTTCGCGAAGCGTGTGAGCCGGATCGCGGCCGACGAGGCCCCCGCAGTCGTGCACATCGGCGTCTACCTGCTCGGCCGCCGCGAGCCCACGCTGCTCACGGCCGGGGCCACGTGGCTCGACGCGGACGCGCCGAGCCGCGACACCGCCGTGGACCGGCTCGAGAACCTCGTGGCGCTGAATCTCGACCGCGCGGCGCCCGAGATCCGGCGCGCGGCGGGTTCAGGCGCGGCCGGAGGTTGATCCGGTGCGCCGAAGGGCCGCGAACGGCCCGCGGCACGCGAGCCACTTGTGCAGCTCGAGGACGGGCAGCACGGCGCCGCCGAAACCGAGGCACAGCAATAGGTCGGGCAGCGGCAGCGGCACGGTTTCGAAGATCGGATTCAGCGCGGGCACGTAGACGACCAGGAACTGCCCGGCCAGCGCGACGCCGATCGCGCCGGCCAGATAGCGATTCGAGAAGAATCCCGTCGAGAGCAGCGACTCGGTCGGCGAGCGCACGGCCAACGCGTTTGCGAGCTGGGCCGTCACGAGCGTCGTGAATACCATCGTCTGCCACAGCGGCAGGGAGTGGTCCGCCCCCACGGCGGTCGCGAGGGAGACGCCCGCGACGAGCAGACCGACCCACAGCATGCGCAGCCACAAGCCGCGGTCGAGTATCCCTTCGCCGGCGGGGCGCGGCGGCCGCCGCATGATGTCGGCCTCCGCCGGCTCGGCGGAAAACGCGAGACCCGGCAGGCCGTCCGTGACGAGGTTGACCCAGAGGATGTGGATCGGCTGCAGCGGCACGGGCAGGCCGAGAAACGGCGCGAGCAGCAGCACGAGAATCTCGCCGCTGTTGCTCGGCAGTACGTAGGTAATGAACTTGCGGATGTTGTCGTAGATGTGCCGGCCTTCGCGCACCGCGGCGACGATCGTGGCGAAGTTGTCGTCGAGCAGCACGATCTTCGCGGCCTCGCGCGCGACATCCGTGCCGCGGCGGCCCATGGCGACGCCGATCGAGGCGCGCTTGAGCGCCGGCGCGTCGTTGACGCCGTCGCCGGTCATGGCCACGATTTCGCCGGCGCGCTGCAGCGCCTCCACGATGCGGATCTTCTGCTCCGGGTCCACGCGCGCGTAAACGCGCAGCGCGCGCACGCGGCGCGCCAGCGTCTCGTCGGGCAGGGCCGCGAGCTCGGCGCCTGTCATGACCGCGGCCGGATCGGCCGTGATCCCCAGCTCTTTCGCGACACGCATGGCCGTACGCGGATGGTCGCCCGTGATCATGACGGGCGTCACGCCGGCGGCGAGACATTCGCGAATGGCTTGCGGGGCCTCGGGCCGGATCGGGTCGCTGAGTGCGACGAGGCCGAGCAGCGTCATCTCGGCCTCGACCGCCGCCGGACGGGCCTCGCGTGCGCCTGTGGGTGCCCCGGAGCGGAAGCGGCGCATCGAGACGGCGAGGACCCGGTAGCCTTCGTCGGCCAGCGCCCCGGCGGCGGCCAGCACCTGATCGGGCGCGAGCGGGACGGGATCGCCCTGCGGCCCGAGCGCAGAGGTGCAGCGCGCGACAACGCTCTCGGGCGCGCCCTTGGTGAAAGCGATCGCGCCTGCCCCGCTCGCGTGCAGCGTCGTCATGCGCTTGCGCGTCGAGTCGAACGCGAGCACTTCGATCCTCGGCAGCTCGGCGATCAGGCCCTCTTTCGTGAAACCGGCCGCCGCGGCGGCGCCTGCGAGCGCGAGCTCCGTGGGATCGCCGCGGGGCTCGCTGCCGCTCGCGTCCGGCGGCGCCTCCACGTCGTTGCAGAGGGCCAGCGCGCGACCCAGCGCCTCGCGCAGCGGCGAGGGCAGCTCGGCCAGCCGGCCCGCCGTCCCGCCCCCGGCCGCGACCGAGGCCAGGCGCATGCGGTTTTCGGTCAGCGTGCCGGTCTTGTCGGAGCAGATGAAGGTCACGGAGCCGAGCGCCTCGACGGCCGGCAGCTGACGCACGAGCGTGTTGCGCCGGCCGAGCAGCTTCGCGCCGATAGCGAGCGTCAACGTCACCACTGCCGGCAGCGCCTCGGGCACGGCCGCGACCGCGAGGCTCACGGCCGTCAGGAACATGAGCAGCGGCGGCTGACCGCGCAGCAGCCCGAGCGCGAAGATCACGGCGCAGATCGCGAGGACGCCGAGCGCGAGGCGGCGCCCGAACTGCGCGAGCCGCCGCTGCAGCGGTGTGCGCAGGCGCACGCCCGACTCGAGCAGCTCGGCGATGCGGCCGACCTCGGTCGCGCGCCCTGTCGCGACGACGAGACCCAAGCCCGTGCCGCGCGTGACGGACGTGGACTTATAGGCCATGTTGCGGCGGTCGCCGAGCGGCATGTCCCGGTCCTCGAGCGGGTGGGCCATCTTGTCCACGGGCAGCGATTCTCCCGTGAGCACCGACTCGTCGGCGCCGAGCTCGGCGGCCTCGAGCAGGCGCAGGTCGGCGGGGACGATGTCGCCGGCCTCGATCGCGACGACGTTGCCGGGCACGAGCTCGGCCGCTGGGACCGTCCGCGTCTCGCCCCCGCGGCGCACGCGCGCGCTCGGTGCGGCCATGCGCCGCAGCGCCGCGATAGCGTGCTCGGCGCGATATTCCTGCAGCGCGCCGACCGCGGCGTTCACGATGACGATCGCGATGATCGCGGCCGTGTCACCGACCTCGCCGAGCGCCCCGGCGATGGCGGCGGCGGCGAGCAGCACGACGATCATGACGTCCGTGAACTGCGCGAGCACGATCGCGCCGAGACCGGCCGTATCCCGCGCCTCGATGACGTTGCCGCCGTAGCGGGCGAGCCGGGCGGCCGCGGCGTCGTGGCCGAGGCCGCGGCGCGCGTCGGACTCGAGGCGGCGCAGCGCTTCGGCGGTCTCGAGGGTATGCCAGCGCACGGCGTCGTCGCGTTGCGCGGGCCGTTGCGGCCCATGGGGACGTCTCATCCGGAGATCGTGTCCGTGGGCACTTCGGTGGGCATGTCGGTGGGCATCACACGAGCCAGTATCGCCGGCGTGCCCCGCCGAAGCGATACGCAGTTACCACTGTTCGCAGGCAGCGCTCCTCGGCCCCGGGAGCGTTGCGGCTCGGCGTGCGGCGGCGGCTGCGGCTGCGGATGGCTGCGAATATGTACATCCACGAATGTACGCCTCGCGCCCTCTGCACGATGCTGCGTCGCCCATGCCCATCCGCCTGCCACAGCTCCGCAGCCTCGCGATCGCGGGCGCTGCCGCCGCGCTCGCCGCGTGCTCGGTGCAGCGGCTGGCCGTGCATTCCATCGGCAATGCGCTCGCGGCGGATGGCAGCGTCTTCGAGAGCGATCCGGATCCGGAGCTCATCGGCGACGCGCTGCCGTTCGCGCTCAAGCTCATGGAATCGCTGCTCGCGGCCGATTCGGATCAGCGCGGCCTGCTGCTCGCCGCCGCGCGCGGCTTCGTGCTCTACGGCTACGCCTATGTCGAGTCGCCCGATGACGAGCCCGGCATCGGGCTCGCGCGCGTGCGCGCCGAAAGGCTGCGCGCCCGGGACCTTTACTTGCGCGCCCACGGCTATGCCCTTCGCGCGCTCGAGCTCGACTACCCCGGCATCGGCGCGCGCCTGCGCGACGGCCCCGAGCGGGCCGCGGCCGCCATCGGCCGCGACCCGTCCCGCGACGTGCCGGCCCTCTATTGGACTGCCGTCTCGCTCGCGCTCGCGATTTCGAGCGCGCGCAACGAGCCGCGGCTGCTCGCGCGCCTGCCCGAGGTCGAGGCGCTCGTCTCGCGCGCGCTCGCGCTCGACGAGGCCTGGGACGAGGGCGCCCTGCACGAGCTCGCGATCCAGCTCGCGACGGCCGGCACCGGCGCCGCAGACGACGGCGCGCTGCGCAAGCACTATGAGCGTGCGCTCGAGCTCTCGCAGGGGCATCGAGCGAGCCTTTTCGTCACGTACGCGCAGGCCGTCGCGCTCAGGCACCAGGACAAGGCCGCCTTCGTCGAGCTCATGCGCCGCGCGCTCGCGGTCGACGCCGACGCGGTGCCCGACGAGCGGCTGCTCAACGTCATCGCGCAACGGCAGGCGCAGCGTATGCTGGACCGCGTGGACGAGCTGTTTCTCTGACAGGAACGTTTTGCGAGCACAAGCATGAGAATTTTCGAAAGGATCCATGAGACGAAGCCCGGGCGCATCCGTCGGATGGGCCTCCGCCCGGCCCTGCTGCTCGTGCTGGCCTGCGTGCTCGGCGCCCCTCGCGCCGAGGCGCAGATCGTCGTCAAGCTCGGCACCGTCGCGCCCGAAGGCTCGATCTGGCACGACGTGCTGCTCGAGACTCGCCAAAAGTGGCACGACATCTCGAACGGCAAGGTCGAGCTCAGAATCTACGCGAACGGCGTGCTCGGCGGCGAGGACGAGATGGTCAGGAAGATGCAGCGCGGCAGCCTCGACGCGCTGGCCGTTTCGGGCGCGGGCCTGCCGCTCATCGACGACAGCGTGGACTGCCTGAACCTGCCGTTGTTCTTCGAGTCCTACGAGGATCTCGCGCGCGTGCGGGAAGCGATTGGGCCCGAGCTCGAGGCCAGCTTCGAGAAGCATGGCTACGTGGTCATGAACTGGGCCGAAGCGGGCTGGGTGCGGTTCTTCGCGAAGCAGCCCGTGCGCAGCGTCGAAGATCTTCGGCGCCTCAGACTCTGGACGGCGACCGGCAACCCGCAGAGCGAGCGCGTCGCGAAGGGTCTGGGCTTTCGCGTCGTGCCGCTGCCCGCGACCGACATGCTCATGGGGCTGCAGACGGGGCTCATCGAGGCCATCGACGTCCCGCCCTTGTTCGCGCTGCTCGACCGAAGCTACCAGGCCGCGCCCTATATGACGAATCTCGATTTCGCTCCGCTCAACGCCGCTACCGTCCTGACGCGCTCGGCGTGGCAGCGCATCCCGGCCGAGTATCGTGAGCCGTTCCGGGAGGCGGCCGAGCAGGCGGCCATCCGGCTGCGCCGGGAGATCCATCGGTCCGAGCAGGAAGCGGTCGCGGAGATGCAGAAGCGGGGCCTCACGGTCGTGGACCTCGATGCGGCGACGCAGGCGGAGTGGCGGCGCACGGCGCGCGCCATCTACCCGGAGCTTGTGTGCGCTAAACAGCATCCGGCGCTGTTCGACGAGGTCATGCGCCTGCGCGCGGGTTCGAGCCCGGGCGCGAGCCGGCACTGACGCGGGGCGCGGAGGCGCGGGAACCCGCCGTGGCGCAAAGCGACGACTTGCGGCCGGCCGCGTTGACCGGCGCCGGCGGCCTCTGGGCTGCCGCCGAGCGACTGGCCGCGCTCGGCCGCCGCGCGGAGAGCGCCGGGGCCGTGTTGCTGCTCGGTCTCGCGAGCGCGCTGCCGCTCGTCGAGCTCGGCGCCCGCGAGATCCTGGGCACTGGCGTGCCGGGCTCGATCCCGATCGTCCAGCATCTGACGCTGCTGATCGCGTTCGTGGGCGCGGCGCTCGCCGCGCGCTCCGGCCGATTGCTCGCGCTGTCCACGGCGCAGTTCCTGCCGCAAGGCCGCCGGCGCCTCGCCGGTCTCGTACGATCGTTTCTGGCCGTCGCCGTCACGAGCGCGCTGACGGCGGCTTCGTTCAGGCTCGTCGCGACGGACCTGCGCTTCGGCGAGGTTGCCGCCTGGGGGCTGCCGGTCTGGCTGTTCACGGCCGCGATGCCGGTCGCGTTCGGCCTCATCACGCTGCGACTCGTGCTTGCGAGCGCGAAGGACCGCACCGGCCGCGCTGTCGCGGCCGCCGGCGTCCTTGCCGCCGCGGCGCTTTCGCTGTGGCCCCAACCGCCCGGCGTCGCGCCGGTCGCCGTGCTCGGCGCCGCGCTCGCCCTCGGCACGGTGCTCGGCATGCCGATCTTCACGGCCATCGGCGGCGCGGCCCTGCTTCTGTTCTGGCACGAGGGCTCGCCGCTCGCCAACGTCCCCGGCGAGGCCTACCGAATCAGCACCTCGCCGATGCTGCCCGCGATCCCGCTGTTCACGCTCGCCGGTTACGTGCTGGCCGAGGGCGGCTCGAGCCGCCGGCTGCTGCGGCTGTTCTCGGCGCTCGTCGGCTGGCTGCCCGGCGGCCTCGCCGTCGTCGTCGCGCTCGTGCTCGCGTTCTTCACGCCGCTCACGGGCGCCTCGGGCATCACGATACTCGCCATGGGCGGCCTGCTCCTGCCCATGCTTCGAGATGGGCGCTACGGCGAGCGCGACGCGCTCGGGCTCGTGACGGTCTCGGGCTCGATCGGTGTGCTCCTGCCGCCGAGCCTGCCCGTGATCCTCTACGCCTATTACGCGGACGTCGATCTCGGCCGCCTGTTCGTCGCCGGACTCGTGCCGGGCCTGCTGCTCGTCGCCGCCGTCGCGGGCTGGGGCGCCTGGCGCGGCGAGGCGGGCGGCGCCACGCGGACGCCCTTCCACGCCCGCGAGCTCGCAGCCGCCGCCTGGGCGGCCAAGTGGGAGCTGCTGCTGCCGGCAGTGATTCTCGCGGGGCTCTTCGGCGGCTTCGCGACGCTCGTCGAGGCCGCCGCCCTGACCGTGGCCTACGCGATCACGCTCGAGTGCATCGTCCTGCGCGAGCTCGAGTGGCGGCGCGTCCTGCGCGTCGCCGGCGAGAGCGTGACGCTCATCGGCGGCTTCATGATCATCATCGGCGTCGCGCTCGGGCTCACGAGCTACTTCGTCGTCGCGCAAATCCCGATGCATGTGCTCGAGGGCGTGCAGCGCCTGATTCACTCGCCCTGGGTCTTCCTGCTCGCGCTGAACGCGCTGCTCGTGGTCGTCGGCGCGCTCATGGACATCTACTCCGCCATCATCGTGCTCGTGCCGCTGCTCGCGCCGCTCGCGCGCGCCTACGGCATCGACCCCGTCCACCTCGGCGTCATCTTCCTGGCGAACATGGAGCTCGGCTACCTCATGCCGCCGATGGGGGAGAACCTCTTCCTCTCGGCGTATCGGTTCGACCGCTCGCTGGGTGAGCTGTATCGCTGCGTGCTTCCGTATATCGCGATCATCGTGGCGGTCGTGCTCATTGTCACGTATGTGCCGGCGATCATGCTTTAGCTCAGCGACGGCGGCCGCGACGGCGGCTGCGACGTCGCTCGGGACTTTGGGACCTCGGGACGTCGCTGGTGACGGCGGAGGGTGGCGGAGGCTCGTGCGTAAGGGCGGTGTCGGGACCGCTGTGAATACATCCCTGTACGCTTCGTAAGCGCCATCCCTGGCGCTTACGATCCCGGCAGCGCCCGTCCGCACGAGCCTCCGGCCGCCGCCGCCATTGGAATGCGTTCATGAATCATGCGGCCTATACGGGAGCTAAGGCCGAAGCGATGGCGCGAAGCCCTCCGCATCGTGGAGGAACGTCAGCATCTCGAGATCCGGCGCGGGGTGCAGCAGCTCGCAGACACGCGCGCGGGCCGCGATCTGCTCGGTGAACAGGTGCGTCAGCAGCTCGTGCTGGGCATGCGTGTGCGTCTCGCCCGCGTCGGTGTCGTAGCTCGTCGGCCGCAGCAGGTCTTCCTCCGCGAGGCCGTCCACGTACTCGAACAGGTCCACGTCCTCGGCGAGTTGAGCGTCACGGAGCTGGCCGAGGTCGTCGTAGGCGGGCGCGCCGACCGCGCGTTCGTAGGCTGCGTAGCCGCCGAGGCGGGCGCGCCAGAGCCGGTCGTCGCCGAGGCGTGCATCGAGCAGCTCGACGAGGCTGCGGCCGCCCGGTGAGCGCAGCGTGCCGTAGGCGGCCTGGTGCATGCCGAGGACGCGATCGTAGACGCGCCGGTTGGCCCAGGCGTTATAGCGGGCCAGCAATCGAAAATATCGATGGAGCAGACGTTCCATGCGGTCCTCCAGTTCGATCGGCGTGCGTGCGGCCGGAGATCCATTTAACGGAACTCGCGAGGGGCTCCGCAAGGCGGGCGACGCCGGGGCACCGGGGAGCCGGAGCGGCGTCGAATCGGGGCCGCGGCGAGCACCCTCGAGAGCCCGCGGCGGCCCGGCATTCGCGTAGAGAACCGGGCACGGATGGCCTATGCTCTCCGGCCAATGGGCGCGATTTCGAGCGAGGGGAGCCGGAAGAACATGCGTGCAACGGGATGGTGCTTGTGTGCGGCCGTCGCCCTGGCCGTGACGTTCAACGGTCCGGCCGCGGCGCAGCGGAGCGGATCGGCGCTGCGTTTCGGGTCCGGTCCCGGCGAGAAGCCGACGAAGCTTCGGTCGGTGCCGGCCGAGACAACGGCCAAGGCGGTCACGGAGCCGGGCTGGCAGGGGCCGCGGACGTCGTGGGGCGACCCGAGCCTCGAGGGGGTGTGGAGCACGGACGACATGCGCAGCGTGCCGCTGAATCGCCCGCCGGAGTACGGCACGGCGAAGGAGTTGCCGGCCGCGGACTTCATGAAGCGGGCGGAGCGCGATCAGGCCGGGCGCGATCGCGCCGTCAATACCGAGACGTTCCTGCGTAACGAGTGGGGCGTGCGTACCTTCGGCTACACCTCGCTGGTCGTCGAGCCCGCCGACGGGCACATCCCCGCCATGACGCACGCCGCGCTTCTGCGGGCGGCGAGCCGGGACCGCGGCACGTTCGGGCCGGGCCCGTTCAACGATTTCGGCGACTTCACGCTCTACGAGCGCTGCATCACGCGCGGCATCCTCGGTTCGACGCTGCCCGTGATCTACGGCAACGGACTGCGCATCGTGCAGAGCCCGGGCTACGTCGCGATCAGCTACGAGATGATTCACGACACGCGCGTCATTCCGCTCGACGGCCGCCCGCGCATGAACGGTGCCGTCCGGCAGTACATGGGGGATTCGCGAGGCCGCTGGGAGGGCCCAACGCTCGTCGTCGAGACGACGAACCTGACCGACCAGACGAGCATCGGCGCGAACGGCAACGGGATTCGCCACAGCGCGGCCATGAAGATCACCGAGCGGTTCACGCGCGTCGATCCCGACATGATCGAGTACGAGGCGACGGTCGAGGACCCTGCGACCTACACGGCGCCGTTTACGATCCGCATGATGTTCACGACGCAGCCGGGTTACCGCATCTACGAGTATTCCTGTCATGAGGGCAACCAGGCCGTCTACAACGCGCTGAGCGGCGAGCGGGCCTACGAGCAGCAGGTCGCGACCGCCCTGGCCGAGGGGCAGCCCATCCCCGAGCGCGCGAACGGGACCGCGATTTACCGTGCGCCGAAGGAGAGCGCCGACGTCGTCGACATCAATTCGGAGTGACCGCGCCGGATGACCGCGCCGGATGACCGCGCCGACTGCGCGTCAATGCGCGGGCCGCCTGCCCGCGGGATGGCTTACTTGCTTTGATCTTCGTGCTTCGGGTCCGCTTCGGAGTTGGCCGCCGTCGGTGCGCCGAGCCCCGTCGAGCCCATGAACAGGCTGTGACCGTTCGGCAGCGTGATCGTGCGGCCGCTCGCACGGAAGGAACGGTCGCGCGCCTGAAACCCTTCGACGTGGACCTTGATGCCGGCCGGCACGGAATTGCGGTTCCAGCCGCGGCGCACGAGCGCGTTCGGGGCGCCGCCTTCGACCATCCACTCCTGCTTCTCACCCGAGGCCGTCGTGACCTCGAGATGCAGCCAGGAGTGCGGGTTGCTGAACTCCATTCGGGTCACCACGCCGTCCAGCTCGATCGGGCGGTTGATGTCGAACTCCGCGGCAAAGGAGTGGTGGGCAAGCGCGGGCACGGCGACGGTAGCGGCGAGCACACCGGCCGCGACACTCGATTTTCTCACTCGCATCGGAGTCCTCTCCTCGTGGAAAACTTGCGGGTCTGGCGGCCTATTCGACCGGCTTCTTGAGCAGCTTGCCGTACAGGAGCTTCTCCGAGAACTCCACGCAGTTGTACTCGAGCAGCTCGGCGTTCGGATCGACGTTGCGATACAACGGCATCGCGATCGTCCAGGGCCGAGTGTACACCTCGGGATCGTCGATCGTGGCCTCGTAGCGGATCGTGTCCGGGCCGGCCGGCGTGTAGCGCTCCGTGACGACCATCTTGTTCGAGTGGTAGTCGCCTGCCCGGTCGAGCCAGGTGCGGTCGTCGTTGGACGTGACGCGAACGACGAGCGTGTCACCGTCCCAATGGCCGTTCGACCACCCCATCCACTGATCGATCGGTGCCTCGTCCACCTGATGACTCATATGGATCGGCCGGTTCGCCTTGGCGAACGAATACGCAATGAGGATGTCCCCGTCGCCTTGCACGATCTGGAACGGAAAGGGCTGGTACGTCGCCCGGGGGACGCCGGGCATGTAGCATTTGGCCACGGGGTCAGCCTCGGGCCAGGCGGTCTGGTTCTGGTGCCTCTGGGCCAGGGCCTCCGGCTTGTAAGGGATCGTCCCGCCGAGGACCACGCTCGGCCCGGCCGGAACCGCCGCGAGCGCGCCGAGCTGCCAGAACTTGGCGAGCGGCTCGGCGGCGTGCGCTTCGAGATCCCAGTAGGCCGTGCCTTGCGCCTGCCAGATTCCGTTCAGGTTCGGGTGCCCGTCGATGCGCGCGGGGCGCTCCGCCGCCCCCGCCGCCGAGACGACCCCGAGCGCCGCCGCAACGAGCGCCGCCGCTGCAGCCTTGGCGTAGCAGGTTCCCATGAGCGGGCCTCCTTCGGGCCATCATGCCGGGAATGGCTGCCGGAATGATAAGGAACGCGAGGCGGCCCGTCACGGGAGCACAGCTTAAGAATCCTGCTCAGGCGCGCTTCTTCCTGGCTTCCGCGTTCTCGGCGTGCGCCTCGCGGGCCTTGCGCCGGGCCTCCTTCTCGGACTTCGCCACCTTGCCGCCCGCGGTCGGCGCGCCGCCTTCCGTAGACTTGTGCTTCGTCGTCGGGCCGCGCGCGGCCTGCGGGTCGGAAGGCCCCTTGGAGTCCTTCTTGACCCACTTGTCGCCCTGCTTCCTGTATTCGTGCTTGAGGGCCGCGAACGCGACGCGATGGGCCCGGCCGCCTTCGCCGTAGGTTTCCACGGCGCTGTCGTGCGCCTTCTTCCAAATGTGCTGGGCGTGCTTGTCGGAACGCGTAATCGTGCTCGGAATTTCGGTGCCGCTCGAAGCTTTGCTCGGCATATCGACCTCCGTTGGAGACTCTCTCTCGATTGGCTCTCTAAGGCTCCCTACAGGTTCCCTATAGGCTCCCCATAGGCCGTCCCTGGGCCGTCTATGGGCCGTCTATAGGCTCTCTATTAGCGACTCCGGCGCACCCCGCCGGTTCCGCTCGTTGCGACAGGATCGGGGAGGATGCCGATTGTCGCTTTCGCGCGACCCGCGCTACGGTCGTTCATAGCCGTTTTGCCGACTACGAAAATGTTTCTGTCCCGCACACGACCCGGACTCGCTTTGCCGCTTGCGGCTGCCGTGCTCGTCTTTCTGCTCTTCGCCGCTTTCCAGTACAGCGGCGACATCACGCCGTTCGAGAGCCTTTCGACGGCCTCGGTCGGCGCGGCGGTGGCCGCAGGAGTGTTCGCCTTCCGGTGGCCCGCGCGGTCCTGGCTGGCCTGGGGGCTGCTGCTCAGCAGCGCGTTTTGGCTCTACCTGCTGATCGTGTTCGCGATGTTCGCCGTCGAGGGCCGCGTCGATGGGTGGCCGATCGCCGATGCGGCGATCGTCGCCGCGGGCGGCTGCGCGGGCGCCGCGATCGGCGCCGCCTCACGGTCGGTGCTGCAGCGCAGGCGGGCCGCGACGTGAAGTTCGTAGACGCGCGCGGAGTCGAAGACGGGTCGCGGATCGAGGCGGACATCTGCATCGTCGGCGCGGGCGCCGCCGGCATCACGATAGCGCGCGAGCTCGCCGGCGGTCCGCTCGACGTGTGTCTGCTCGAAAGCGGTGGTCTCACGCTCGACCCGAAGACGCAGGCGCTCTACAAGGGTAAAAACGTCGGCTGGCCGTACTACGCGCTCGACGTGCTGCGCCTGCGCTACTTCGGCGGCACGACGAACCACTGGTCCGGCGTCTGCCGGCCGCTCGACCCCGTCGATTTCGCGGTCCGGAACTGGGTACCCCACAGCGGCTGGCCGATCGACAAGGCCGATCTCGACCCTTATTACGAGCGCGCGCACAAACTCTGTCAGCTCGGCCCGTACGACTATGAGGTGGACAGGTTCGGCCTCGCGAACCGGGAGCTGTTGCCGCTCGATCCCGCGCGGCTCGAGACGACGATGTGCCAGCTGAGCCCGCCGACGCGCTTCGGGCTGGTCTACGGCGACGACTTGCGCAAGGCGACGAACGTCACGACTTATCTCTACGCGAACGCCGTCGACTTCGTGCCGCTCGAATCGGGCAAGGCGCTGAGCCACGTCGAGGCCGCGACGCTCGAAGGGAAGCGCTTCACGGTTCAGGCGAAGCAGATCGTGCTCGCGACGGGCGCGATCGAGAACGTTCGGCTGCTCATGTCGGCGCGCCGCGGTGCGGGTCTCGGCAACGAAAGCGGGCTGCTCGGCCGCTACTTCATGGAGCACCTGAGCTTCCCGGCGGGGCTGTTGCTGCCGGAGAAGCGCTACCTCGAGCCGAAGTTCTACACCGACCCGCAGGCGATGAACGGAACGAAGGTCAAGGGTCTCGGCTATCTCACGTTTCCCGTGCCCCTGCAGCGTGCGATGCGGCTCCTCAATACGCGCTGCTGGATCAGGCCCGCGGGCGAGCTCGAAGCGCTGCGCGGCTCCTCCGAGGCCGTCGAGTCGGTCTTCGGGCTCATCGGCGAATTCGGGGACCACCACACGACGGAGCGGCTCAGGGACATCGCGCAACACGTCGACGAGCTCGCCGTGTACGGCTACCGGCGGCTGTTCCGGCCCGACCCGCTGGGCGCATACTGGCTGTATTTTCACATGGAGCATCCGCCGAATCCCGACAGCCGCATCACGCTAGGTGACGAGCGCGACGCGCTCGGACTGCGCCGCGTGCGTCTCGACTGGGAGATCGGCGATCTCGCCCGCCGGGAATACGGCCGCTCGGTGCGGCTCATCGCGGAGGAGCTGGGCCGGGCGCGCGTCGGCCGCGTGAAGCTTCTCGCGAACGACCTCGACACGGGCTGGCCGACCATCGACCGAGGCCTGCGCGGCGCCTGGCATCAAATGGGGACGACGCGCATGGACCCGGACGCGAAGCGCGGCGTCGTGGACGTGGACTGCCGTCTGCACGGCCTCGACAACTTGTACGTCGCCGGCAGCTCGGTCTTTCCGACGAGCGGCTATACGAATCCGACGCTGACGATCGTCGCGTTCGCGATCCGCATGGCCGATCACCTGAGGAGCCGAATGACATGAGTGCTCTATCGCGCCGACGCTTCCTCGGCGGCGCCGCGGGGTGCTGCGCGGGCGCGGGCCTGAGGCGCCTGCCGTCTGCGGCGCTCGCGGACGCCTTTGCGGCGACCGTGCTCGATCCGGCGGCCGCGGCGCGCCTGGGCCGCCGTTTTCTCGCGTCGCGCCCTGCGTTGTCGCGCGACGCACGGGCACTCGGCCGAATGATTCTCGCGAGCGCGAGCCAGCGCCGCGCGTTCCTGGCCGCTGCGCCGGTGCGCAGGCGCCGGATGCTGCGCGAGCGCATCGCCGCCGACTTCGCGGCCGGGCGGACCGTCGAGCTCGACGGGTGGATCCTGGCGGAGACCGAGACGCTCGTTGCGGCGGTGTTGGCGGTGAGGTAGCGAAAGAAGCGAAAAAGGGCACTCTGACCCCTTTCTTCGCGCCTCTTTTCGCGCTACGGCACGGAGATCTCCATCGGCCCGCCGCGGTCGTCCACGGTGTGCAGCATCACGGGCCGGCGCCAGACGCGCTGGACGTACTCGAGCACCTTGCGGCTGCGTTCGACGTTGAGGCCGCGACCGTCGGTTTCGTAGTCGTGCGCGAGCTCGAGCGTGCCGTCCACGCGCACGTGCTTGGCCGCCACCGAAGGTGCGCCGAAGTTGTACTTCGGCGCCAGCAGGCTCTCGTGCAGCGCGTCGAGGTCGTTGTCGAGCACGCGGATCTGACCGTCCCGCCGAGCGGAGAAGCGGAACAGGTGGAGCTCCTCGGCGAGCTCGCGCGTCAGATGGTTGCGCACGAAGCCGAAGTCGTCCTCCTGCTGCATGATCCGCCGCGCCGCCTCGGTGCCCTGACTCTCGATGATCTTCTCCCACATCGAGAAGCCGAGATGGTAAGGATTGATGCCGAGGGCCACCTGCTGGTCGGCCGCAATCGGCCGGACGACGTCCGAGTGGCACTTGATCGCGTCCAAATAGGCCTGCTGCGGCACGAAATCGGCCTCGCGCAGCATCCGGGCGTGCCAGTAAGAGGCCCAGCCCTCGTTCATGATCTGCGTCGCAAAGGCCGGATAGAAGTAGAAAGACTCCTCCCGTACGGCCAGGAAAATGTCCCGTTCCCAGCTCTCCAGCTCGGGCGCGTACTGAGCGATGAACCACAGCAGGTCCCGCTCGAGGTGAGGCGGAACCGCCGCGCGCTTGCGGGGCTCGATCGACGAAGGCTCGTTGGGCTCGAGGGCCGCAAACCGCTTGCGGAAATCCTCGTCCACTGCGGCCGCCGTCTCGGGCCCGGCCGCGTACTCGGGGTAGCGCTCGCGCCGCAGCGGCTGGTCGATGTCCACGTGCTGCTCGAGAGCGAGCGCCGCATCGAGCACGGCTTCGACGCGAGGGGCGCCGTGCGCCTCGATGGCCTGCTGGATCTGCCGCGCGTGGTTGGCCGCGTGCTCGACGATGTGCTCGCTGACCTGCTGCTGGGAGCGTTTGAACAGGCTGTTGTTGTGGGAGAAGTCGGCGTGCCCGAGCACGTGCGCCGTCACGAGGACGTTCTCGGCCAAGCCGTTGCTGGCCGCCAGGAAGGCGTGGCCCGGGTTGCCCGGGAAGACGACTTCGAAGACCCGCGAGTTGCCCATGTGGCGCTGCACGAGCTGGTAGATGTATCGCACGCCGAAAGACCAGTGCGGCATGCGGACCGGCAGCCCGTAGACTGCAATCTCCATCATGAAGCTGTCCGGGACGGCCTCGAAATCGACCGGGTCGAACGTCAGGCCCGAACGATGGGCCAGCGCCTCGAGCGGCGCCACGTAGCTCTGCCAATCCATGGCCGCGCTCATCCCGCGTCCTCCAGCGCGCGGTTTTCGGCGTTGAAGAAATGCCGCACCGCGTCCCAAACGTCGTCGAAGTCGTCGATCGCGCAGCTGCCGACGGGGTGCCCGGAAGCGGCCGCTTCGGAGAACAACCGGCCCGTCTCGGTTGCGAGCGGGCGCGCGAGGCCCGAGGCGACCTCCACGTAGCCGGCGTAGCAGGCCTGCTCGGCGATGGCCTCGAGCGAGCGCCGCGCCTCCGCCTGGTCCGTGACCGAGTTGTCCCCGTCCGAGGCGTAGAACAGGTAGATGTTGTGCCGCGCGGGGCTGTAGCGCTCGCTTATGATCTCGCGGACCTTGTTGAGCCCCGTCGAGGCGACCGTGCCGCCCGTCGCGGCGACCTGGAAGAACTCCTGCTCCGTGAATTCCCACGCGTCCGTGGTGTGGGCCACGAACACCGTCTCGAGCGAGCGGTACTCTCGGCGCAGACCCTGCACGACCCAGAAGAAGAACGTCTTCGCGAGCTTGCGGTCCCGATCCGACATGCTGCCCGAGACGTCGAGCAGGAAGAACACCACGGCGTGCACGGCCGGCTGCTTGCGCCGGGCGAGCTGCCTGAACCTGAGATCCTCGTCCGTGAAGGTCGGCACGTCCTCGGAGGTGCCGCGGCGCTTGAGCAGTTCCTTGAACGACCGCCGCCGGTCGAGCCGCGAGCGCGCGCCGCGCCGGTCCCAGCCCTCGCGGACCCAGTCCGTGTCTTCCGAAGGGCCGACGCGCGACTTGAGGTTCGGCAGCTCCATCTCTTCCCAGAGCCAGTCGACGATGTCGTCGACCTTGATCTCGAGCAGGAACTGGACCTCGCCTTCTTCGCGGCCGCCGCCGGCCTTCTCGTTGCCCTGGCCGGGCTGCGGATTCGCGAGCACGTCCCCGGGCTCCGCGTCGCCCTGGCCGACGCCCTGCATCTCGTCGCTCTGCCGCAGGCGGAAGTGGTAATGCTCGAGCATTCGGACGGGAACGCGCACGGAGCGCGTGCCGTCGTTGATGAGATCGCCGCCCGAGATGATCTGCGGCAGATGCTCGCGCACGGACTCGCGGACTTTCTCGTCGTGCCTGAGCCAGTCGCGCGCCCCGCGCGAGAACAGGTCGTACCACTTGCTCGCGCCGAGGGCGCTCGTTTTGTCCGTGGGATCAGTCATAAATGGTTGGTTACCGTGTGTCGATCGGTCACTCCTGTGCCAGCAAAGTCGTGACGTAGCTCAGAGCCTCCTTGGCGCTGTGCTCGTCGTAGCCGTACTCGGAGGTGAGCCGCTCCTGCACGACCGAGATCTTCTGCCGCGCTTCCTCGTCGGGCCGAGCCGTCGACGTGACGAGCCGCAGCACGTCGCGCCGCTCGTCGAAGAGATACTGCTCGATGGCCTCACGCATGCGCGCATGGCTCGCGAGCTTGAACTTCTCGCCGGCCTTGAAGGCGATCATGGCCTTGCGTACGACCTCCTGCCGGAAGGAAAGCTTGCCCGAATCCGAAACCTTGATCTTCTCCTCGACGGAGCGCAAGAACCGCTCGTCCGCCGGGCGCGTCTCGCCCGTGATCGGGTCCGTGACCTCGCGATGGTCCAGCGAAGCTTCGACCTCGTCCAAGTACTTCTCGAGCAGCTGCTGCGCCTCGTCCTCGAACGAAGCGAACATGGCCCGATGCACGTCTTCCTTGACCCAGCGGTTATAGAACTCCTTGCGCGCTGTGACAAGGTGGTCGATCCATGCCTTCTTCTGCTTGGCGTCCACGCGCGCGTCGCTGTCGATCGCATCCTTGAGCGCGAGCAGCAGCTCCATGCTCGTGAGGCTCTGCGCGTTGCTGCGCGTGATGGCGTTCGAGATCGCATTGATGACGAAGCGCGGGCTCACCCCGGTCATGCCCTCGTCGGGCGCCTCGGCGCGCAGCCGGGCCGTTTCCGTCTCCGAGATGCCCTCGACCGCCTCGTCGGCGTAGAGACGCAGCTTCTTCGTGAGGTCCACGCCTTCGCGGTCCGGCTTCGCGAGCCGCGTGAGGATCGCGAACACGGCCGCGAGTTTGAGCACGTGCGGGTCCAGGTGCACGTCCCTGAAGGCCTGTGCGCCCGAGACGAGCTTGTGGTAGATCCTGGCCTCGTCGCGGTAGGACGTGGCGTAGGGGACCTTGATGATGACCATGCGGTCCAGCAGGGCCTCGTTCTCCTTCTCCTGCAGGAACTTGTGGAACTCCGCGAGATTGGTATGCGCGACGATGGTTTCGTCGAGGTGGATCAACGGGAAGCGCGAGACCTTGACGTTCTTCTCCTGCGTCATCGTGAGCAGCAGATAGAGGAACTCGCGTTTGACCTTGAGGATCTCGATCATCTCGAGCATGCCGCGGCTCGCAGCATACACGGCGCCCGACCAGGACCACGCGCGGGGATCGCCCTCGTCGCCGATCTGCGCGACCTTGGCGAGATCCACGGACCCGACGAGGTCCGCGATATCCGCCGTCGTGGGGTCGTGCGGCGCATACGTTCCGACGCCGATCCGAGAAGCCTCGGAGAGGAACACCCGCTCCACGGGCACGCGCACGAAGTCGCCGTCGAATTCGCGCTCGACGTAGTCCCGCCCCCAGGGCGAGAGCTCGCCGCGCACGTCGATGTTGTAGCGTTCGCGGAATTCGGCCCGCAGGCTCGCGGGAATCAGGTTCAGCGGGTTCTCGCGCAGAGGCGAGCCCTTGATCGCGTACAGGGCGCCCTCGTCCGTGCGGCTGTACTCTTCGAGCCCGCGCTTGAGCAGGATCGCCATCGTGGATTTGCCGCCCGAAGGCGGACCGAGTAGCAGCAGGAGGCGGCGGCCGACGTCGGAACCGGCGGCGGCGGCCTTGAAGTAATCGACGACACGCCCGAGCGGCTCCTCGATGCCGTAGAGCTCGCGTTTGAACAGGTCTTGGGCGGCGGCCGTCTCCGTGCCCTCGACGTGAGCGTTCCGCCCGTGCCACCTGAGCATGTCCCAGATGTACTCGTGGCTCGTGCGCGCCATGGCCGAAGGATTGGCCGGCAGGATCTCGGAGAGGAACTCCCCGAACGTGCCTTCCCACCGCTGCGCGCGATGCAGTCGGCTGAAGGAACTCAACGATTCGATGAATTCCTCGGAGCGACGGTGCGTATCGTCATCGGCAGAGAGCGGCATGCTTACCTCCCGCGCATCTAAGTGCGTCCGTCTGCGGAGCGGCTCGCAAACGTGCACTTAAAGTTAAACCCAATGCGTATCAAGAAGTGTGATCGGTTTCTAGTCCCGCATCGACCTTTCTCTTAAGACGTCCCGAACGAGAAATTGTTCATTCAGCATTCAATACCATTCAAGATACTTGCCAACACGTTCCTGCGGCTGCGGGGCACTGATACGTG
This sequence comes from uncultured Gammaproteobacteria bacterium, assembly GCA_963702105.1. Lineage (GTDB taxonomy): Bacteria > Pseudomonadota > Gammaproteobacteria > Steroidobacterales > Rariloculaceae > ZC4RG20. The sequence goes on along the minus strand of OY969712.1, from coordinate 3,208,481 downwards.
CAGCGGCGACGCAACACTCGAGGGCCGAGACGCGTAAAAAGGGAAATGTGCGAATCGAGTACGACGCTGTGCGACGGGCGCCGCGATGATGAGGCCGATCGTGTTGAGCCAACGCACACCGAATCGGTCGTATCCCACACACGACTGAAGGGTCGGTAATGCCGATCTTATGCCCATAAGCGATGAGGTTTCCACCGCTTTGTTCCGGCCTGCGCGAACGGCGCGGCACGAGCGAACCCGGACGGCGCAGCGGGTGCGCGGGCACGGCCCGATGCGCGGCGACGCACTCGGAACGAGCACGGGCAGAGCCCGCGTGCCCGCTCACGATGCGCAGGGATCAAGCGCGAAGGGCGGCCGGGGAGGCGGCCGCGCTGAGATCCGCCTGCGGGCGGGCCCTTGCGTCGGCCCGGGCGGCTGCAATTCCTTTCAGGCGGGTATCCACAGATTCTGTGGATAAGGCTGTGGAAAGAGGGGTGAGTGGGGCTTGCAGACGCTGCTCGCGCCGCGAATCCGGTCATTCTGCGCAGAAAAGCGTCAGATCGCCGTAATGGCTACGTCTTCAGCCGATAACCGGTTCGGAAGATCCACCCGATCACGAGGAGGCAGAGCACGAGAAAGACGCTGGCGAAGCCCGCGCTCAGCGCGACGTTCACGTCCGAGAGCCCGTAGAAGCTCCACCGGAACCCGCTGATCAGGTAGACGACGGGATTGAACAAAGCCACCTTTTGCCACAGGGGCGGCAGCATCCTGATCGAATAGAAGCTGCCGCCGAGGAACGTCAGCGGCGTCACGATGAGCAGCGGTACGATTTGGAGTTTCTCGAAGTTGTCGGCCCAAATGCCGATGATGAACCCGAGGAGGCTGAACGTCACGGCCGTCAGCACGAGAAAGAGCACCATGACCAAGGGGTGGGCGATGTGGAGGGGCACGAACAGCGTGGCCGTCGCGAGGATGATGAGCGCGAGAATGATCGACTTCGTCGCCGCGGCACCCACGTAGCCGAGCACGATCTCGAGGTAGGACACGGGCGCGGAGAGAACCTCGTAGATCGTGCCGATGAACCGCGGGAAGTAGATGCCGAAAGAAGCGTTCGCGATGCTCTGCGTGAGGACCGACAGCATGATGAGCCCGGGCACGATGAACGCGCCGTAAGGGACGCCGTCTACACGCTGGATGCGCGAGCCGAGCGCGGCCCCGAAGACGACGAAGTACAGCGAGGTGGAGATCACCGGCGAAAAGATGCTCTGAAACAGCGTGCGCCACGTGCGCGCCATTTCAAAGCGGTAGATGGCCTTGACGGCTTCTGGATTCATACCCGTCACCTCGGGGTTTCCGCCAGGGAACCGGCTGCGTCGGCCGGCTCGGCGGCCGACCTGCCCGCGCCGCCGCCGGCGGGCCTTCTCACGAGGCTCACGAAAATGTCCTCGAGCGAGCTCTGTGTCGTATGGAGGTCCTTGAAGCCGATGCCGAGGCGGTTCAACTCGCCGAGCAGCGGCGTGATGCCAAGGCGCTCGCGCTGCGTGTCGTAGGTATAGACGAGCTCGAAGCCGTCAGCCTCGAGCGCGAGCCCGAAGCTGGAGAGCTCGGCCGGCAGCGCCCCGAGCGGCTCGTGCAGATGCAGCGTGAGCTGCTTGCGGCCGAGCCTGCGCATGAGCGCCGATTTCTCCTCGACGAGCACGATCTCCCCGCTGTTGATGACGCCGACGCGGTCGGCCATCTCCTCGGCTTCCTCGATGTAGTGCGTCGTGAGGATGATCGTCACGCCCGAATCCCTGAGCTCGCGCACGATCTCCCACATCCCCTGCCGCAGCTCAACGTCGACGCCGGCCGTCGGTTCGTCCAGGAACAGCACGCGGGGCTCGTGCGAGAGCGCCTTCCCGATCATGACCCGCCGCTTCATGCCGCCCGAGAGCGTCATGAGCTGGTTGTCCTTCTTCTCCCAGAGGGACAAAGCCTTGAGCGTGCGCTCGAGGTGCCCTGGGTCCGGCCTTTTGCCGAAAAGCCCGCGGCTGAAGCGCAGCGTGGCCCAGACGGTCTCGAAGGCGTCGGTCGTGAGCTCCTGGGGCACGAGGCCGATGAGCCGGCGCGCGGCCCGATAGTCCTTGACGATATCGTGCCCGTCCACCGTTACCGACCCCGTGGTGGGATTCACGATTCCGCAGACGATGCTGATCAGCGTCGTTTTACCGGCGCCGTTCGGCCCGAGCAGCGCGAAGATCTCGCCGCGGCGGATATCGAGGTCGATGCGCTTCAGGGCTTCAAAGCCGCCGGCGTAGGTCTTCGTGAGGCCCTGTATGGAGATGATCGGATCCGTCGGCATCGGCATGCGTTCCGTGGTGTCCACTGGATTCGGCGCCGCGGGCGCCCATGATCCCGCACCGGGATCTGCCGGCGGCGGGCAAAGGCGACCATTGTCTACGGAAACGGGGCGCATTTCTAACGAGGCCCGGCGCAGGCATCGGCGCCGTGAGGCGGAGGCGGGGGCGCAGGCATCGGTGCAAGGGCGGTGTCGGGACCGCCGTGGACCCGTCCCTGGGGGCTCGCTGAGCGCCGTCCCTGGCGCTCAGCGTCCCGACACCGCCCTTGCACCGATGCCTGCGCCGGTGACGTCGGCGGTGGGGCGCCGGTGCCTCTGCCGGGGACGCGCGGCACCTCCTCGGACTGGAGTCTTTGCTCCATCGAATGTCCCCGCGCGGTTTCAGCATGATTCATGAACGGCCGCCGCGATTGCAGAGGCGGTTCGTGCAGAGGGGCGCTTTCGGGGCCGTGCGCGCCAGGACGGCGCGCTACGGAGCCCACACGGACGTGTTCACGGCGTCCCCGAAAGCGCCCCTCTGCACGACCCGCCGAATACCACCGGCGCAAAAACCCGTTCATGAATCATGCGGCCGGCACCTGGTGTCCGGCGCCCGGCGACCGCCGCCCGACACCCGGCGACCGGCGTTTCGGGCCTTCGGAAACTGCGAGTTCCCGGACCTCCGGCGTCGGCTCAAAATTCGCGCCGAATCGCCGCATGACGAAATTGAGAGAGTCGCATGACGAGATGGAGAGAAATGAAACGACGACTTCCGCGGCCGCGCTTCGAGCCGCTGTTCGCCATCGGGCTCGGCGTTTTCGCCGTTGGGGCCGTGCCGGCTCCGGCCGCCGCGCAGCAGGACGCTGCGGCCGGGCAGCAGGCGCCAGCCGAGGGCGATGCAGCTCCGGCGGCGGCGTCCGATCTCGAGGAGATCGTCGTTTTCGGGCGGGCCACGCGGCTCATCGGCACGGCCGAGGCGGCCAGCGAAGGCTCGGTGGGCGGGGTGGACCTTTCGGTGCGCCCGCTCGTGCGTGTCGCCGAGATGCTCGAGGTCGTGCCCGGCCTCATCGCGGCTCAGCATTCGGGCAGCGGCAAGGCCAATCAGTACTTTCTGCGCGGGTTCAACCTCGATCACGGCACGGATTTCTCGACCTCGGTGGACGGGGTGCCCTGGAACCTCAGGACGCATGGGCATGGCCAGGGTTACCTCGACGTGAACGGGCTGATCCCGGAGACGGTCGAGACGATCTCCTACCGTAAGGGCCCCTACCGCGCCAGCGACGGGGATTTTTCGATGGCCGCCGCGTCGCGCGTCACGACTATCGACCGGTTCGACAGGCCGTTTTTCTCGATCGAGCAGGGCGGTTACGGCTGGCAGCGGCTCGCGGGCGGCGACAGCAGTGAAATCGGCGGCGGCACGCTCTCGACGGCCGGCCAGCTCGAGGCTTACGACGGGCCGTGGCAGCTGGCCGAGCACCTGCGCCACGAGTCGGTCTGGAGCAAGTACGAGCACCCGACCTCCTTCGGCCAGCTGGCCGTCTCGCTTGCGGGCTACCACGCCACGTGGCGGCCGACCGAGCAGATTCCCGAGCGCGCCATCGGCACCTCCGTGTGCCCGGACGAGTATTGCGCCCTCGATCCGACGGCCGTCGGCGAAACCTCCCGTTGGATCGCTTCGGCGCGCCTGACGGGCTCGAGCTGGGCGGCGACGGGTTACGCGCAGTACTACGACTGGCACATGCTCTCGAACCCGACGTACGACTATCAGATCGGCCAGTTCGACCGCCGCTGGACGGTGGGCGGCAACATCGACAAGACGCTGATCCAAACGGATAAGGTCGAGCTCGTGGTGGGCGGCAATCTGCGCTACGACGATATCGGCAAGGTCGGCGTCGATCACACGGATGCCGGGGCCTTGGTCTACAACATCAGCGACAACAGCGTCCGTGAGCCCTCGCTCGGCGTCTTCACCGAGGCGACGTGGCTGCCGACGGACAGGCTCCGCGTCATGGGCGGCCTGCGCGGAGACGTCTACGGCTTCGACGTTGCAGCCCGGACCTCGGGCAGCGCCTCGGGCAGCAAGACGGATTCGCAGCTCTCGCCCAAGGTCGGCCTGGCTTACCGGGTGGGCGCGTCGACGGAGCTCTATGCCAACTGGGGCCGCGGCTTCCACTCGAACGACGCGCGCGGCGTCGTCAACGCGGTGACGCCGGTCCCGGGGCTCGCCCAGGGTACGGGCTACGAGGTCGGGGGCCGCTTCGACGTGGGTTCCGCCAAGCTCACGGCCGCATACTGGTGGCTCGATCTCGACAGCGAGCTCAAGTTCGTCGGCGATTCGAACTCCGTCGAGCCCTTCGGCGCGTCGCGCCGACGCGGCTACGAGCTCACGGCGTTCTGGCGGCCCGTGGACTGGCTCGGCGTGGACGCCTCGTACACGGGCAGCCGCGCGCGCTTCGCCGAGAACGCCGGAGGGCTCTACATTCCGGGCTCGATCGAGCACGCCGGCGAGCTCGGCATGACCGGCAAGACGGGCCCCTGGGAGATCGGCGCGCGGCTTCGCTACCTGGGGCCCTACGCGCTTATCGAGGACGATTCCGAGCGCGCGGGCGGCGAGAAGCAGTTCAACGTCCGGGCGGCCTACACGATTCATCGCTACACGATATATGGCGAGCTGCTGAACGCGCTCGGCGCGCACGGCAAGGACATCGTGTATGACTACCCGGCCTACGTAGCGGGCCTCGATCCTCCGGGCCTGAGCTCCGCGGACATCGACTGCAGTGTCGTGAACTGCCGCATGAGCCGGGCCGAGGAGCCGCGCACGCTGCGCATGGGCTTCAAAATCGACCTCGAATAGCGCCCCACGCCGGACCCCCGCAGGCTACAGCAGACTGAACGCTACAGCAGACTGAACGTCTACAGCAGACTGAACGTCTACAGCAGACTGAACGTCTACAGCAGACTGAACGTGGTGTTGCGGATCAGCTCGATGAGCGGCGCGGGGTAGACGCCGAGCCAGATCACGAACGCGGTCGCGAGCGTGAGCACGACACCTCCGGCGACCGAGACGGGGGCGCCGGCGCGGATCGGCGCCGGCTCTTCGGGGCCGAGGTACATCGTCACGACGACCCGCAGGTAGTAGAACAGGCCGATCGCGCTGCCGATGATCACAGTCGAGAGCAACACCCAGAGCGCCCCCTGGATGCTTGCTGCGACGACGTAGAATTTGGCCATGAAGCCTATGGTCAGGGGAATGCCGGCCAGCGAGAGCAACATGAGCGTGAATACGGCCGCAAGCCATGGGCGCCGCCAGAATAGGCCCCGATAACGCTCGAGCATCTGCACTTCGTCGGGCTCGTCGGGCCCGGAGGAGAGCACGGTGACGACGCCGAAAGCGCCGATCGTGCTCGCGAAATAGGCCGCGAGGTAGAAGCTCGCCGATTCGACGGCCGCCGGGCCGCCCGCGATGAAGGTGACGATGAGATAGCCGAGGTGCGCGATCGAGGAATAGGCCAGGATGCGCTTGACGTTCTGCTGCAGCAGCGCGAGCACATTGCCGAGCAGCATAGAGGCGCAGGCGAGCACGGTCAGCGCCGTGAGCACGGTCCCGTACGCGTAGCCGTGCACGGCCGTGAAATACCGCAGCAGCACGATGAATACGGCGCCCTTCGAAACGGTAGCGAGGAACGCCGTGACGGGCGCGGGCGCGCCCTGGTAGACGTCGGGCGTCCACAAGTGGAACGGGGCCAGGGAAAGCTTGAAGGCGAGGCCGGCCCCGAACAGCGCGAGCCCGCCCGTGAGGTAGGTGTCATAGCCACCGCCGCTCGCGCCGAGCGCCGGCAGCTGCGCGAAGTCGAGCGTGCCGAGCGCAAAGTAGATCAGCGCGATGCCGAACAGCAGAAACGCCGAGGAGACGCCGCTCAACACGAGGTACTTCGCGCCCGCCTCGAGGCCGGGCCGGCGCTCGTGGGAATAGGCCAGCAGCGCGAACAGCGAGACGCTGAGCAGCTCGAAGCCGAGAAACAGGGAGGCGAAGTGGGAGGCCGACGCGAGCACGACGCCGCCGAAGGCTGCCGTGCAGAGCAGCACGAAGAACTCGCCCGGCGTCTCGCCGCGCCGGGCGAGGTAGGCTGCCGCGAGCAGGGCCACGCAGAACGTGGCGGAGAGCACGAGCCCGGTATAGAACAGGGCACCCGCGTCGACGCGCAGCAGCGGGGTGACCTGCTCGGGGATCGCGCTGCCGGCGATCGGCAGCATCGCGAACGACAGGAGCAGACCCACGATGGTCGCGATGACGGGCGGCTCGCGCCGGCGCGAGAAGGCCGTGAGCAGCATGACCGTGATGGCTGTGACGCCGAGCATGATGCCGGGCAGCAGCGCGGCGAGCTGGCCGACCGTGAGCCTCATCGGGCCGCCACCGTCTGCAGCGCCGCGAGGGCCGGCGCCGCGGTCTGCAGCACCGACTGCGGTCTGAGCCCCAGCCAGAGCAGGATCACGATCATCGCGGCCATGTAGGCCATCTCGCGCGGCCTGAAGTCGACCGCTCCGGTCGCGGCGGCGAGGCGGCCCTGAAAGCTGCGCTGAATCAGGATAAGCGAGTAGGCGACGGCCGTGACGAGGCCCGCCGCCGCGACCGCGGCATAGACGCGCGCCACGGCGAACGTGCCGAACAGCACGAGATACTCGCCGACGAAATTCGCGAGCCCGGGCAGGCCGAGCGAGGCGATGCCGAAGAACAGCGCGATCGCCCCCATGCGCGGCATCTCGGCCCAGAGCCCGCCCATGCGCCGCATGTCGCGCGTGTGCAGCCGCTGCTGCAGGGCCCCGGCGACGAGGAAGAGGCCGCCCGTGCTGATGCCGTGCGCGATCATCTGCATGACGGCGCCCTGCAGCGCGAGGCGGTTCCAAGCGAATATGCCGAGCAGCACGAAGCCGAGGTGGCTCACGCTCGTGTAGGCGACGAGGCGCTTGAAATCGGTCTGCGCGAATGCGAGCACGGCGCCGTAAATGATGCCCGCGACCGCGAGCGCCAGGGCGGCGGGCGCGAGCCGTGCGGCGGCGGCCGGGAACAACGGAATCGCGAAGCGGATCAGGCCGTAGGCGCCGGTCTTCAGCAGCGCCCCGGCCAGGATCACGCTGCCGGCCGTCGGCGCGTCGGTATGCGCATCCGGCAGCCACGTGTGCAGAGGCACGGCCGGCAGCTTGACGATGAACGCGATGAAGAAGCCGAGCAGCAGGATCATCGAGAGGCCGGGCGAGAGGGCGGCGCCGAGCAGCTGGAAATAGTCGAAGCTCCAGATGCCCGTGGCGCGATAGTGCACGAGCGCGAGGCCGATGATGCTGGCGAGCATGAGGAGGCTGCTGGCCTGCGTGAAAAGGAAGAACTTGATCGCCGAGTAGATCCGGTTCTCGTGCCCCCAGATCGCGATGATCAGGTACATCGGCACGAGCATGAGCTCCCAGAGGAAGAAGAACAGGAACAGGTCGAGCGCGAGAAAGACGCCGACGATGCCGGCCATGGACCACATGAGGTTGAAGTGGAAGAAGCCGACGTGCTTCTCGATCTCGGTCCAGGAGCAGGCGACGGCGACGACGAACAGAAAGGCCGTGAGCACGACCATGAGCAGGCTGAGCCCGTCGGCGCCGAGGTGAAAGCCGATGCCGAACCGCGGGATCCACTGCCAGTCGATCTGGCGCACCCAGGTGGCGCTCGCAACCCGGACGACGGCGGGCGAGTGAACCCAGAGGTTCACGGCGAGGCCGAGCTCGGCGCCGGCCGTGGCCAGCGAGATCCAGCGGCACAGCGCCGCGCTGCGCAGCGACGCGAGCCAGGCCAGGACACCGGCGCCCAGCGGCGTCACGACGAGCCAGACGAGAATCATGAGAACACCGCTACGGCGAGGATCACGATGAGGCCGGCGACCATGCCGACGGCGTACCAGCGCAGGCCGCCCGTCTGCGTCACGCGGGTGCCGCGCCAGGCGAGGCGCATCGAGCCCGCGATGCCGCGGAACACGAGGTCGAAGCCGTCGTCCCGGAGCAGAGCGGCGGTCGCGAGGAACGGACGGACGAAGAGCGCGTCGTAAAGCCGGTCGAAGCCCCAGCCCGCGGCCCATCCGGCGCGTGCGGCCGCGACCCAGCGGCTTCGCGCTAGCCGCGCCGGAACCCGCTCGCGGCCCGGAAAGTAGAGCAGGTAGGCCACGAGGATGCCGCCGAGCGAGGCGGCGGCCGCGGCGAGCTCGAGTGCCGCGCCGACGGCCTGGTTGGTGACTTCGGGCGGCGTGCCGGGCAAGGTCCTCGCGACGAAGTGCGCGAAGAGCGTGACGTGACCGAGTCCGACGGGCGTGTCCACGAAACCGCCCGCGATCGAGAGGGCCGCGAGCACGCCGAGCGGGATCAGCACGGCCCAGCCCGTCGTGCCGGGCGGCGCGCCCCGCCGCTCATCGCGCCCGGTGGCCTCGTCGTGCCCCTCGTGCTCGTCGTGCCCGTCGTGGCCGTCGTGCCAGGGAGGCTCGTCGTGAGCATGATCGGCGAGTACGCGCCGCTCGCCGAAGAACACGACGAACACGACGCGAAAGATGTAGACCGAAGTCAGGAACGCGGCCGAGACGCCTGAGAGCCAGAGCCAGCGTCCGACGGTGCCGTGGGACCAGACGGCGAGCAGGATCTGCTCCTTGCTGTAGAAGCCCGAGGTCACGACGGGCACGGCCGCGAGCGCGGCGGCCCCCGCCGTGAACGTCCAGAATACGGCGGGCATGCGGCGGCGCAGGCCGCCCATCCTGAAGATGTTCTGCTCGTGGTGCGTGCCGAGAATCACGGAGCCGGCCGCGAGGAACAGCAGCGCCTTGAAGAAAGCGTGGGTCATGAAGTGGAACACGGCCGCGCTCCAGGCGCCGACGCCGAGCGCGAGAAACATGTAGCCGATCTGGCTCATGGTCGAGTAGGCGAGCACGCGCTTGATGTCGTCCTGGGCGAGCGCGCTGAACGCCGCGAGCAGCAGGCCGACGCCGCCGATGATCGCGACGGCCAGCTGCACGGCCGGCGCGAGCACGAACAGCTCGTACGTCCGCGCGATGAGATACATGCCGGCCGTGACCATGGTCGCGGCGTGGATCAGCGCACTGACCGGCGTCGGGCCCGCCATGGCGTCGGGCAGCCAGGTCTGCAGCGGCAGCTGCGCCGACTTGCCGAGGGCGCCCGCGAGCAGAAGCGCGGCGGCCGCGCTCGCGACGCCGGAGCCGGGCGTCCACGTGGCGGCCGCGCGCGTCAGTATCTGCTGGATCTCGAGCGTGCCGAACGAAGTCGCGAGCAGGATGAGCCCCATGAGCATGGCGCTGTCGCCGACGCGCGTGACGACGAAGGCCTTGCGGGCCGCGTAGCCGTTGGCCGGGTCCTTGTACCAGAACCCGATGAGCAGGTAGCTGCAGAGGCCGACGCCTTCCCAGCCGAGGAACAGCAACAGAAGATTGTCGGCCAGCACGAGCACGAGCATCGAGCCCGTGAAGAGATTCATCGAAGCGAAGAAGCGGCTGTAGCCCTCGTCGTCGGCCATGTACGCGGTCGAGTAAAGGTGAATCAGGAAGCCGACGAAGGTCACGACGAGGATCATGACGAGCGACAGCGAGTCGAGCCGCAGGCCGAACGTTGCGCGGAAGCCGTCGCCCGCGATCCAGTTGCCGAGGCTGGCGTGCCAGACCGGATGTGCCGCGGCGCCGACGAGGAAGGCCACGGCGAAACCGCCCGCGGCGGCCGCCGAGAGGCCGACCGAGCCGACGCCGACGAGCGAGACTGCGCGGTGCGGGAGCCGGCCGAGCGAAGCGAACAGGATCGCGCCGCCGGCGAAAGGCAGCAGCGGGACGATCCAGAGCCAATTGACCACCGTCAGCCCCTGAGCTCGCCGACCGCATCGGCGTCGAGCGTCCCGAAACGCCGTGCGATCTGCAGGATCAGCGCGAGCGCGACGGAGACCTCGGCCGCGGCGAGCGTCAGCACGAGGATGAACATGATCTGGCCGGCTGCGTTGCCCCAGCGCGAGCCGCCGACGATGAAGGCGAGGCCCGAGGCGTTCAACATGATCTCGATCGAAAGCAGCATGAAGATCAGGTTGCGGCGCACGAGCACGCCGACGAGGCCGATCGAGAAGAGCACGGCCGCGAGCCCGAGGCCCGCGCCGGCCGGCACGCCCGTCACGGCCGCACCTGCGGCGGCCGCGCGCTCGCCGGGGCGAGCCCGGGCTTCTCCGGCGCGAAGACCGGCCCCCGCTTCGCGTCGATGTGACGGCCGAGCCGGAACGCGCCGACGAGCCCGGCCAGCAGCAGCATCGACGCGATCTCGACGGCAAGCAGGTACGGGCCGAACAGGAGGCCGGCGACGTGCTGGGCGTCCACCGGCGAGCCGGCCGGCGCGCGCGTGCCGCCGAAGCCGAACACATAGCCGAGCTCGCCGAGCAGTGCCGCCGCGAGGGTCGAGGGCCCGATCCACATGCGCGGCGAGAGCCAGCCGCGCTCGCGCTGCTCGGCGTCCCTGCCGAGGATCAGCATCATGATCACGAACACGAACAGGACCATGATCGCGCCCGCGTAGACGATGATCTCGAGCAGGGCCGCGAACGGGGCGCCGAGCACGTAGAAGACGACGGCCACGGCGAGCAGCGAGAGGACCATGTAGAGCAGCGCGTGCATTGCGCTCGCGCGCGTGATCGTCATGAGCGTCGCCGCGGTCGCGATGGCGGCGGCGACGTAGAATGCAGCGTTCATCGGTCCCTCCTCGTGACTCTGGTCCAAACCGGTCCGCGTGCCGTGCCGCCCGGCGGCGCGCGCGGGCCCCCGCGCCTCATGGCATGAGGCCGCGTATGTCTACGGGCGGGGCCTCGTTCTCGGCCTCGCCCTTGTCCTTGCCGCCGACCGCGAGGCCGGCGACGCGGTAGAAGTTGTAGTCCGGATACTTGCCCGTGCCGTCGATGAGCAGGTCCTCCTTCTCGTACACCATGTTGTGGCGGTCGTATTCGCTCATCTCGAAGTCCGGCGTCAGCTGAATCGCATAGGTCGGGCAGGCCTCCTCACAGAAGCCGCAGTAGATGCAGCGCGAGAAGTTGATGCGGAACCAGCGCGGATACCACCGGCCGGTCTCGTCCTCGGTCTTCTCGAGGGCGATGCAGTCCACGGGGCAGGCGATCGCGCACAGGTTGCAGGCGACGCAGCGCTCGGCGCCGTCCGGGTCGCGCGAAAGGATGATGCGGCCGCGGTAGCGCGGCGCGAGATACGGCTTCTGCTCGGGGTACTGCACCGTCTCTCGGCGTCTGAAGCCGTGCAGAAAGATGGCCCAGAGGGTCACGAGCTGATTCGCGATCATCGCAAAGTTGCCGTTGAGCCATTCGACGATGCGTACGAGCACGGTCATCACGACGGCCCCTGCGTGGCGAGCACGACGGCGCCCGTGACGAGCAGGTTCACGAGCGAGAGCGGCAGCAGAAACTTCCAGGCATAGCTCATGAGCTGGTCGTAGCGGGGCCGCGGCAGCGCGGCGCGCAGCAGAATGAAGAACGCGACGAAGCCCGCGGTCTTGAGCGCGAACCACACCACGGGCGGCAGGAAGCGCGGGCCGAGCCAGCCGCCGAAGAACAGCGTCACGGTCATGGCCGAGGCGAGCAGCACACCGAGGTATTCGCCGAGAAAGAACAGGCCGAACTTCATGCCCGAGTACTCGGTGTGAAAGCCCGCGACGAGCTCGTGCTCGGCCTCCGGCAGATCGAACGGCAGGCGGTGCGTTTCGGCGATGGAGGCCAGGAAGAAGACGACGAAGCCGATGAACTGCGGCCCGAAGTACCAGAGTTTGCGCTGCGCTTCGACGATCGCGACGAGGTTGAAGGAGCCGGCCTGGATCACGACGCCGACGAGCGCGAGGCCCATGAACACCTCGTAGCTGATCATTTGCGCCGCCGTGCGCAGGCTCCCGAGCAGCGCGTAGTTGTTGTTCGAGGCCCAGCCGCCGAGCGCGGCACTGTAGACCGAGAGCGACGTGAGCGCGAGGAAATAGAGCAGGCCGACATTGAGACTCGCGATGTGCAGCGTCGGGGCGAAGGGCACGACGGCAAAGGCGAGCAGCATCGTGACCGTCACGATCGCCGGGGCGAGCACGAAGACGGGCTTGTCCGCGAGCGGCGGAATCCAGTCCTCCTTGAGCAGGATCTTGATGACGTTGGCCAAGGCCTGAAGGATGCCGAAGGGCCCGGCGCGATTCGGCCCGTAGCGGTCCTGCCACCACGCGAGCAGGCGCCGCTCGACCCAGGTCAGCAGCGCGGCGCCGAGGATCAGCACCGCGAGCAGCACGCCGGTGAAGGCGAGACCCCTGCCGAAGCCGCTCATGGCGCGGGGGCCTCGGGCGGAGCGGAGGCGGCGGCCGGACGGCCGCGCACGAGGGCGTCGGCGCCGGCCCGCAGACCGAAGCCCGCCAGGCCCGCGGGCAGGGCGGCAATGCCGCGCGCGAGCGTCGGCTCGAGCTTCAGCGGCAGCGTCAGCGTCTCTTCGCCGACCACGACCTCCGTGGGCTGGCCCCCGACGAGCGCGAGCGCCTCGGCGTCGGCAGGATGCAGCGCGACGTAGGGCGGGGGCGCGCGTTCGGCGATCGGCGGGGAAAGCCGGCTGAGCTCTTCGCTGCCGAAAGTCTCGTGCAGGGCGAGGAGCCGCAGGCGGCCGTCGGGCGGGGGGCGCGGCGCGGGCGGAATCTCGTCGAAGAAGACCGCCGCGGCCGTCGCGGCTTCCGCAGCCTGCGCGGGCTCGAGCAGGCGCACTCCCGGGTCGCCGCCGCGCAGATGCCGCCCCGTCTCGTCCTGAAACTTGTTGACCGACTGGTTCGAGTTCCATCCCGGCGCCCAGAAGAACGGTATCAGGGCGCCCGGCAGGCGCGGGCCGTGATAGCCCTCCATCGTGAACGCGAGCGCGGAGTCTGGATCGGGCGGCGGCGCGGGCTCGTGCAGGGTGACGGCCGCATGCATCGCGGTCCGGCCGCTGTAGCGGGCCGGCTCGCGGTTGATGCGCCGCCCTGCGATGCGGAACCGGGCGTTCGGCGCCGCGGCGCGGATCGGACCGAGCACCGCGCGGTCGCGCGCGCAGGCGTTGGTGACGGCGTCGAGATCCCGCCACGCGCACTCTCGTCCCGTGCGGCGCTGGAGCTCGGCGAGCCACCGCCAGGATTCGCGGATATCGCCGACCGGCACGAAAACCTGGAAGAACCGTTGCGCGCGGCCCTCCTGGCTCACGAGCGTGCCGTCGCTCTCGGCGAAGGCGGCGGCCGGCAGCACGACCTCGGCCGCGCCGGCGGTCGCGTGGTGGATCGCGTCGACGACGATGAGGTGCGGCACGTGCGCGCGGAACTCCTCGACGGCACGGGCCGGCGCGCGCCGATACAGGTCGTTCTCGAGCACGACCGCCGCCCGGACCTGCCCCGTGCGTGCCCGCTCGAACGCGGCCTCGAGGCGGTCGCCGCCGAGCAGTGCGAGGCCGAGGCTGTTCGCCTCGGGCAGGACGAGCGAGAGCTCGGCCGGGTGACCGCGGCGGCGCGTGAGCGCACGGGCTACGTTGGCGGCCGCCTCAATGACGGCTCGGCTCCCGGCACCCGTGCCGGAGATCACGAGCGGCCGGCGCGCCGCGCCGAGCGCGGCGGCGATGCGGTCCGCGAAGCGGGCTGCGGCGTCGTCGAGATCCGGTACCGCCGGCGCGGCGTCTTCGAGCCGGTGGGCGACCGCGAAGCCGAGGCGGGCGAGCGCGTCGGGTTCGGCGCGCAGGGTTTCGGCGGCCGCGTCGTCGATGCGCGTGCCGGCCGGCGAGGCGATGAAGATCGGGTAGCGCGCGTCCTGCCCGGCGATGCGCACGGCCGCATCCTGCCAGCTCGGAATCTTGAGCGCGGCCGCCATCTCGGTTTGCTTCGCGCGCGCGGCTTGGCGCAGGGCCAGCGCGAGGCGCGGGGCCGTTCGCGCCGGGTCCTCGCCGAGCACGAGCACGGCGTCGGCCTCGGCGCAATCGGCCAGCGAGGGCGCGCGCGTCGAGCCGTGGCGCAGGATCGCGCAGGCGGCGGCGACGAGCTCGTCTTCGGCGGCCGAGACGCCCGCGTAGAAGTTGTGCGCGCCGACGAGCTCGCGCAGCGTGAAATTCGCCTCGAGGGACGCGCGCGGCGAGCCGATGCCGATGACCGTGCCTTCGCCGAGCAGCGCGGCCGCGCGGTCGAGCGCCTCCTCGGCCGTCGCCGGCGCCTGCCGGCCGGGCGCCGCCTTCGGCCCGGCCGCCTCGGGGGCCGCGTCGGCCCCTGGGGCCGCGCCCTCCGCGGCGGCCGCGGCGCCGAGGCGCGCAGAGCGGATACGCCGGTCTCCGTTGACGAAGCCGTATCCGTAACGCCCGCGGTCGCAGATGAAGTAGCCGTTCACATCGCCGTTGTAGCGGTTCACGATGCGGCGCAGCACTCCGTAGCGTTCCCCGGGCTGCGTGTTGCAGCCGAGACTGCAGTGCACGCAAACGGAGGGCGCGGCCTGCAGGTCCCATTTGCGGACGTAGTGCTCGGAGAACGTCTTATCCGTGAACACGCCCGTCGGGCAGACTTCCACGAGGTTGCCGCTGAAATCGCTTTCGAGCACGCCGTCCTCGTAACGGCCGAAATACACGTGGTTGTGCGCCGCGAACGCGTGCAGGTCGGGTCCGCCCGCATAATCCCGATAGAACCGCACGCAGCGATAGCAGGCGATGCAGCGGTTCATCTCGTGCTGAACGAACGGCCCGAGGTATTGATTGCGGAACGTGCGCTTGCGGCCGCGGTAGCGGCGATAGTTGTGACCGGTCATGACGGTCATGTCCTGCAGATGGCACTCGCCGCCTTCCTCGCAGACGGGACAGTCGTGCGGGTGATTCAGCATGAGCCATTCGATGACGCTCGATCGAAACGCCGTCACTTCGGTCTCGCGCAACCCGACGCGCGTCCCGTCCGTCGCGGGCGTCATGCACGCCATGACGATGCGGCCGCGCGTATCGTTCTCGTCCCGGTACTGCTTGACCGCGCACTGCCGGCAAGCGCCGACCGAGCCCATGGCCGGGTGCCAGCAGAAGTAGGGGATGTCGAGCCCGAGCGAGAGGCCGTGCTCGAGGAGGTTCTTCTCGGGCGCGGGAGGGTAGGCGACATTATCGATGTAGATCGGCACTCCTCAGGCTCCGTTTGACGAAGGCGAAGACGAAGACGAAGACGAAGAGGAAGACTCCCTGGCCCGGCGGATGCGCTGCGTGTTGCGGGTGGCGCAGGGGAGCCGACTCGTATGCCGGCTTCCGGGACCGCTGTGAATACGTCCCTGTACGCTCGCTGGCGCGCATCCGAAGCGCGCCAGCGTCCCGGAAGCCGGCATACGAGCCGACTCCCTTCCGGCCGACGGCGAAAGACCGCAGCATCGCCGTCTGCGGCGGTGTTCGATCCGATCGCATCGTTTCGCGTCGTCTTGCGTCCTCGCGCTTTGCGCTCGGACGTTTGTCGTCTGCGCGGCGCTTGACCTTCCTGCCACCCCGCGATGCTCCGATCTTTGAGGCGCAACTGCACCGCGGTGCTTTCGTGGGCCGAGATGCCGGTACCGCGCGGCCAGGACGCTGGCGCGCAGGGATGCGCGCCAGCGAGCGTACAGGGACGTATTCACAGCGGTCCTGGCTGCGCGGTACCGGCGTCTCGGCCCATGCCGCAGTAGCCGAAGGAATTGCGTCTTGAAGATCGGCTCCAGTCATCACAGATACGGGCATCGCCCCAGCGAGATGTGTTTGTCGAAGTCCTCGCGGAAATGCTTGAGCGCGCTCTGCAGCGGCTCCATGGCCCCGGGGGCATGGGCGCAGAACGTCCGTCCCGGCCCGAGGAACCGTGTGTGGAGCTCGAGCAGCTCGATGTCCTCGGGCCGCCCTTGGCCGTTTTCGATTCGGAGCAGCACGTTCTCGACGAACGGCAGGCCGTCGCGGCACGGTGTGCACCAGCCGCAGGACTCCTGGGCGAAGAAGTGCTCGAGATTGGCGACCATGGCCACAGGGCAGGTCTTGTCGTCCAGCACGATCATCGTGCCCGTGCCGAGGCGGCTGCCGATCTTCTGAATCGACTCGAAGTCCATGGGTGTGTCGAACTGCTCGGGCACGAGAAAGTCCGTCGAGGCGCCGCCTGGCAGCAGGCCGCGCAGCTTGTAGCCTTCGCGCATGCCGCCCGCGTGCTCCTCGACGAGCTCGCGGATCGTCGTGCCCATCGGCAGCTCCCAGGCACCGGGGCGCGCGACCTTGCCGCTCGCGCCGTAGAGCTTCGTACCCGCGTCGTCCGTGAGGCAGAGGCCCTTGAACCACTCCGGACCGCGCTCGACGATGTGCGGCACATTGCAGAGCGTCTCGACGTTGTTGACGATGGTGGGTTTGCCCCATAGCCCGGAGAGCTGCGGGAACGGCGGCTTCGCGCGCGGCAGCGCGCGGCGGCCTTCGAGCGAGCTGATGAGCGCCGTCTCCTCTCCGCAGATATAGCGGCCCGCGCTCGTGTGCAGGTGCACCGCGAGGCTGAAGCCCGTATCGAGCACGTGCTCGCCGACCAGGCCGTGCTCGCGCGCCTCGGCGATCGCACGGGAGAGGCGCTCGGCCGCGACGCGGTATTCGTCGCGAAGAAAGATGTAGGCCTCGCGGGCGCCGACGGCGTAGCCGCTGAGCACGAGGCCTTCGAGGACCGCGTGCGGATTGCCTTCGAGCAGCCAGCGGTCCTTGAACGTGCCGGGCTCCATCTCGTCGGCGTTCATGATGATGTACTTGGGCGTGGGCGCGTTATCGCCTTGCGGCATGAAGCTCCACTTCTGCCCCGTCGGGAAACCCGCCCCGCCGCGGCCGCGCAGCCCTGAGCGCGTCACGAGATCGCGGATCTCTTCGGGACTCTGCTCCTTCAGCGCCTTGCGCAGCGCCCCATAGCCGCCGGTGCGCTCGTACGCGGCGAAGTCGAGTGCCGCGCCATCGGTCGGGATGTGCTGCGTCAACGGGCGCTCGCTCATTCGTAACGCTCCAGAACCTCGTCCAGGCGCGCCGGGTCGAGGTGCGTGTGCAGCTCGCCGTCGATCATGATTGCGGGCGCGCGGTCGCAGGCGCCGAGGCAGGGGATAGGCAACACCGTGAAGCGCCCGTCCGGGCTCGTATGCCCCGAGGCCGTGTCGTAGCCGGCCTGCAGCCGCGCGGCCAACGCCGCGGCGCCCATGAGCCAGCAGCTCACGCTGTCGCAGAAGTGCAGAACATGGCGGCCGACCGGACGGCGGTAGATGAGGTTGTAGAACGTCGCGATGCCGTCGAGCTCGGTCGGGGACATTTCGAGAAGCGCGGCGACGTCGCGCAGCTGCTCGTCGGGGACCCAGCCTCGGCCGCGCTGCACGATCTTGAGGGCCTCGATGCAGGCCGCGCGCTTATGCTCGTACGCCTCGAGCTCGCGCCGAATCGCGGCCGTCTCTTCCGGCGTCAACATGGCGCCTCCTGCCGATGCCAGGCGCTGCGCGCGCCGCCGCTCATCGGTCCACGTCCGCCATGACGAAGTCGATGCTGCCGAGCACGGCGATGAGGTCCGGGATCATGAGTCCGCGCGTGAACGCCGGCAGCATCTGCAGATGCGGGTACGAGGGCGTCCGGATTCTGACCCTGTACGGGATGGTGCCGCCGTCGCTGATCAGGTAGTAGCCGTAGGCGCCCTTCGTCCCTTCGATGTTCACGAGGCTTTCGCCGCGCGGGATCACCGGCCCCCAGCTCACGTTGAGAAAGTGGTGAATCAGCGTCTCGATGTCGTGCATCGTGTAGGGCTTGAGCGGCGGCGTCGTGAGCGGATGGCGCGACTTGTACTCGCCCGAGGGCATGTTGTCGGCGCACTGCTCGATGATGCGCAGGCTCTGGCGGATCTCCTCGGCGCGGACGACGCAGCGGTCGTAGCAGTCGCCGTTCTCGGCGAGCGGTACTTCGAACTCGAACTGATCGTAGCCGCCGTAAGGCCGCCGCTTGCGGAAGTCCCAGTCGAAGCCCGTCGCGCGCAGGCCGGGCCCCGTGACGCCCCACTCGATGGCCTCTTGGGCCGTGTACGCGCCGACGCCGACGGTCCGGGCCTTAAGGATGCGGTTGCCGAGTGCGATGCGCTCGTACTCCCTGAGCCGCGGCGGCAGCCAGCGCAGAAAGTTGCGCACGAGCGTCTCCCAGCCCTCGGGCAGATCGGCCGCGACCCCGCCGATACGGAAGAAGCTCGGATGCATGCGGCCGCCCGTGATGGCCTCGATGATCTCGAGCACGCGCTCGCGGTCCGTAAACATGTAGAAGACGGGCGAGAGCGCGCCGACGTCCTGGGTGAACGTGCCGTAGAACACGAGGTGGCTCGAGATGCGGAAGAGCTCGGCCAGCATGATGCGCATGACGACCGCGCGCTCGGGCACCTCGATGCCCGCGAGCTGCTCGACGGACATCACGTACGGCAGGTTGTTCATGACGCCGCCGAGGTAGTCGATGCGGTCGGTGTAGGGGATGTACGTGTGCCAGGACTGGCGCTCGCCCATCTTCTCCGCCGAGCGGTGGTGCCAGCCGATGTCCGGCACGGCGTCCACGATGACCTCGCCGTCGAGCTGCAGCAGGATCCGGAATACGCCGTGCACGCTCGGGTGATTCGGGCCGAGGTTCAGGAACATGAAGTCCGTCGATTCGCAGTGACGGCGCATGCCCCACTCCTCGGGAACGAACTGCAGCGCGGCGGTCTCCGCCTCGTAGCGGGAATCGGGCAGCGAGTAGGTCCCGCTCTCGGTCGCGCGCGCCGGGTTGTCCTTGCGCAGCGGGTGGCCCTGCCAGTTCGGCGGCGTCAGGATGCGCGTGAGGTGCGGATGCCCGTCGAAAACGACGCCGAACATGTCCCAGACCTCGCGCTCGTACCAGTTGGCTGCGGGCCAGATGCGCGTCGCGCTCGGCAGCTCGAGATCGTCCTCCTCGAGCGGGACCTTGAGGCGCAGGTCCGCGTTGCGGCTGAAGGACAGGAGCTCGTAGACGACCGTGAAGTCGGAGGGCGGCTGGCCGTCGCGGCGCTCGCGCGTGCGCTCGTCGATGGCCGTGAGGTCGTAGAGCATCTCGAACGGGCGCTCGAGATCGTACTTGAGGTAGCTCAGCACGGCCGGCACATGCTCCTTCGAGATCCAGACCGTCGGGATCGCGTCTACCGTCGGCTGATACGCGCCGCCCTCGCCGCCGCGGGCCGAAGACGGCCATATCTCGGGCCCGAAGCGCCGCTCGAGCAACGAGGCGACCGCGGGCTCGGCGACCGCCGCCGGCATCACACCGAATCCGGGGTTCGCAGATCGCGCACGCTCTTGCGCACAGGCCGTTTCTCGTCGCGCATGCTCGGCCGCGGAGCGCGCTCGACTCCCTGCGGGCCCACGACCCAGCTCAGCGGCCGGCGGTCGCTGCCGACCGCCGCCTGCAGCAGCGTCAGACCCTCGAGCAGCGCGTCGGGCCGCGGCGGACAGCCCGGCACGTAGACGTCGACCGGCATGAACGTGTCTACGCCCTGGACGACGCTGTAGACGTTGTACATGCCGCCCGAGTTCGCGCACGAGCCCATGGAGATGACCCAGCGCGGCTCCATCATCTGCTCGTAGAGCCGGCGTATCACGGGCGCCATTTTCATGAAGACGGTGCCGGAGATCACGATGAGGTCGGCCTCGCGCGGCGTGGCGCGGATGACCTCGGAGCCGAAGCGGGCGATGTCGTACTTGCTCGTGAACGAGGTCGCCATCTCGACGTAGCAGCACGAAAGCCCGAAATTAAAGGGCCAGATCGAGTATTTCCTGGACCAGGCGACGAGATCCTGGAGGCGGCTCAAGAACACGTTTCTCTGCATCACGCGCTCGCCGGCGTGGCCCTCCGCGTGCGAGACCCAAGGCTCATTGCGGCGCGACTCGGGTTGGCTGAGCCACCATTTCATGTCGGGCCGCCTCGCGCCGCAGCGGCTTGCGCGGCTCCGGCGGGCTGCGAGTGCGCGGGCGCGCGCGGTTCGACCGCGAACGGCGGCAGAGCAGACGCGCGCCGGCCGCCGGCCTGCGGCCGCGTGCCCCAGTCGAGCGCGCCGAGCTTCCACAGATACGCGAGACCCGCGAGCAGCACGGCGATGAAGATCGAGATCTCGATATAGGCGGCCCAGCCTGCCTGGCGTGCGATGACGGCCCACGCCACGATGTACACTGCTTCCAGATCGAAGATCACGAACAGCATTGCAACCAGATAGAACTTGGCGTTGAGGCGCAACCGGGCGGGCTGCACCGGCACGATGCCCGACTCGAACGGATCCCCGGTTGCGGCCGCGCGATGACGCTCGCCGAGCAGCGCCGAGGCCGCCAACACGAGCGCGACGAGTACCAGCACGACGCCGATGTAGAGGGCCAACGGCCACAGGGCTTGTTCGGGCATGTGAGGGATTCGCAGAAACGGGACCGTCCACGGCGCGATGCAAGCTTGGTGCCATGACGAGCGCAGGTTTGGCGTCTCCGCCGAGCGGCGCGGCCCTTGGCCGAGCGGTGCGGCCGCCGGCGCGAGTCGGCGCATTGAGGCCGCGGGGGAACGAGGCTCGGCGCGAACGGATTAGCGGTGCGGGCCCAAGGCCCAAATCCTGGAATCGACGGAACAGAGCTTGGAGGACGCCGGAACCGCCCCGGGCGTGCGGCCGGGCTCGGGTGAACACGGGCGCGACCCCGCCGCCGTCCCGCCCGCTGCGGGCTTCCCCGCCCGGCGAATGTCAAATTATCGTGAAAAATGAGCTATCGTTACGTCCGAGATCCGGGGGGACTATGACGATGACAAATACGGTGGCGAGCGGTCGGCTCGCCGTGCTGGGGCTTTCGGTCGGGCTGTCGATGCTCTGGGCCGGCAGGGCTGCCGCTCAGACGGACGAGATCCAGGTTTACGACGGGTCTCTCGCGCCGCCCGGGGTCTTCAATCTGACCTGGCACAACAACTACGCGGTGCGCGGCGCGCAGACGCCGGCCTTTCCGGGAGCCGTGGAGTCGAACCATACCTGGAACGGCGTCGCCGAGTGGGCCTGGGGGATCACGGATTGGTTCGAGGCCGGGCTCTACATGCCGCTCTACAGCTTCTCCCCGAACGAAGGCACGACGTTCGACGGGTTCAAGGGGCGGGCACTCTTCGCCGTGCCCCACGCTGATCAACGCAGGTTCTTCTACGGCGTCAATTTCGAGTTCAGCTATAACAACAGCCATTGGGACGAGAAGCGGTACACGAACGAGATCAGGCCGATCATCGGCTGGCATCTCGGCCGCGTCGACCTGGTCTTCAATCCGAGTCTCGACAATTCCTACGCCGGCGCTTCGAACCTCGAGTTCGTCCCCGAGACGCGGCTGGCCTACAACTTCACGCCGAAGTGGGCCGGCGCCATCGAGGAGTATGACGACCTCGGGCCGGTTAAGCATCTGCTGCCCGCCGCGGAGCGCGTCCGCCAGGTGTTCGGAGTCGTGGACTACTCGGGCAAGGAACTGTCGATCGAGGGCGGCATCGGTGTGGGGATGACGCCGGAATCCGACGATCTCGTCGTAAAGCTCATTCTCTCCAAGGACCTGCGCATGAGGGCCATCGATCCCTAGCGCGGGGCGCGAGGCGGTCCTGGGCGGCGGCGCCCGATGCCGGCGCTCCTGTTCTCGGTACCTTTCCATTCTTGAGGATTCTACAGCGAGGGCCCGTCTCGCCGCGCCCTATACTCCGCGGGCTGTCAAACCCCAAGAGGGAAGGAACATGAAGACGAGTGTGATGCTGGCTTCGGCTTTGGTGCTGGTCGCGGGCGCTCGGATCGGCTGGGCGCAGTTTTCGCCGCCGACTTTCGATCAACTCGACAAGGATGGCAACGGCTCCTTGTCGAAGCAGGAGGTGGCGGATTTCTTCGCGCAATTTCAGGGGGAGCGGGCGGCGGGCAGGCCGGCGGCCGGCGCCTGGATCCGGCACAGATATTCGCGCGCTGGGACGCGAACGGTGACGGCAAGGTCAGCAAGGAGGAGTTCGAGAATCGGCCGCGGCCGCAGCGTGGAGGCGGGCAGCGCGAGGGCCAGGGCGGCGGCAACTGAAGTCCGGCGCCGCAGGGGGGCAGTCGCCGCAGCCCCGCAATCCGCCTTTCGACCGCGTGCCGCGAAAAGGGCTCTGACCCCTTTTTGAAAAAAGAGGCCGGCAACCCTCGGGTTGCCGGCCCACTCACGGGACTGCGCGCTAAGTGGCGCGGCCCGGGGCCGAGGAGACGTGAGAAGGCGCGACGCCCGCACGCGGCTTCGACCCGGCCAGGGCCGGCTCCTCGCGGTCGACGTACCGGCCGACCTCGCCTTCGTCGGTGAGGTTGTAGGCTCTCTCGGCGTGCAGCGCGAGGTCCAGACCTTCGATCTCCTCTTCGGTCGTGACGCGCAGGCCGATGACGGCGTCGATGACCTTGAGGATAATGAAGCTCACGATGCCGCAGTAGACGATCGTCGTCCCGACGCCGATGGCCTGGATGCCGACCTGCTTCGCGATCGTGACGCCGTCCGCAAGACCGGCCCCGCCGAGGCTCGCGTCCACGAACACGCCCGTCAGCAGCGCGCCGACAATGCCGCCGATGCCGTGGACGCCGAAAGCGTCGAGCGAGTCGTCGTAGCCGAAGGCGGCCTTGACCTTGACCACCGAGAAGTAGCACAGCAGACCTGCCGCCGCGCCGATCGCGATCGAGCCCATGGGGCCGACGAAGCCCGAGGCCGGAGTGATCGCGACGAGACCCGCCACCGCGCCGGAGGCGATGCCGAGAGCGCTGGGCTTCCCGTGGGTCGTCCACTCGGCGAACATCCAGGCCAGCGCCGCCGAGGCGGTCGCGATCTGAGTGACCGCCATGGCCATGCCGGCCGTGCCGTCCGCCGCGAGCTCGCTGCCGGCGTTGAACCCGAACCAGCCGACCCAAAGCATACCGGCGCCGACGACCGTCAACAGGATGTTGCTCGGCTTCATGGGCATGTGCCCGAAGCTGTGGCGCTTACCCATGACGAGCGCCGCGACGAGGCCCGCGATACCGGCGTTGATGTGCACGACCGTGCCGCCCGCGAAGTCCTTGACGCCCATCGAGCCGAGCCAGCCGCCGCCCCAGACCCAGTGCGCGATCGGCGCGTAGACCAGCGTGAGCCAAAGGCCCATGAACCACACCAGGGCCGAGAACTTCATGCGCTCGGCGAACGCGCCGATGATCAGGGCCGGAGTGATGATCGCGAACGTCAGCTGGAACATCGAGAACACAGTCTCAGGGATCGAGCCGCTGATCGCGTTGACGCCGACGCCGGCCATGAACAGCTTGCCGACGCCGATCACGTGGTTCACGTCCGAGCCGAAGGCGAGGCTGTACGCGTACAGCGCCCAGAGCACGGTGACGAGACAGGTGATCGCGAAGCACTGCATCATGACCGACAGCGCGTTCTTCGCACGGACCATGCCGGCGTAAAACAGCGAGAGGCCGGGGATCGTCATGAAGAGCACGAGGGCCGTGGAGGTCAGCATCCAGGCCGTGTTCCCCGTATCGAGCTTCGGGGCGTCGGCGGCAAAGGCCGGCACTGCCGCGAGCAGTGCGAAGGCGCCGGCGCCGAGTCTTTTCAACGTCTTCATCCTTTTTCTCCTTAAACTTGTGTCAAAGCGCCTGGTCGCCGGTCTCGCCGGTCCGAATACGCACTGCGTTCTCGAGATCCGAGACGAATACCTTGCCGTCTCCGATCGAGCCCGTGGAGGCGGCCCCGAGGATGGCCTCGACCGCCTGTTCCACGAGCGCGTCCGGGACTGCGGCTTCCACCTTCGTTTTCGGGACGAAGTCCACCGAATACTCGGCGCCCCGATAGAGTTCCGTGTGGCCCTTCTGCCGCCCGAAGCCTTTGACTTCGGTCACCGTCATTCCCTGGACGCCGGCTTCGCCGAGGGCGAGTCGCACGTCCTCGAGCTTGAACGGCTTTATGATCGCCGTGATGAGTTTCATCGTTGTACCCCGTGAGTGTTGAACTAGCTGCAAGCCGTCGCGCCGCCAGGCCAAGGACTCGTTGGTTCCTTTTGAGCGCAACCCGTCGCGACACGCGGCACCCTATTGCAGCAACCGTGCCATCTGTACTATGTCTTGTTTTTCAAACAGTTATATGAGGATCGCGGGGCGCGGGGCCGCGCGGCTGCGCCGTCTTGGTGCGGTCGGTGCACCACAGCCGTGCAGCCCCTGCACCGGGCGTGCCGGAGGGGTCCGCGGCGGTGGCCGCTTTTGCCCCGCCCGAACGACGACGGTATGGTGAGCGGATGACCGACGCCGCTGTGCTTCCGCCCTGGCCGTCCCGCCCGGCGCTCTTTCTCGACCTCGACGGCACGCTTCTCGAGATCGAAGACCACCCGCGGCTCGCGGCTGCCTCGGCGCGGCTCAGCGCGCTGCTGCCCGCCCTGCCGGCCGCGACGGACGGCGCGGTCGCGCTCGTGAGCGGCAGGTCGATCGAAGACATCGACAGGATTCTCGCGCCCCATGCGTTCGTTGCGGCCGGCGTGCACGGGCTGCAGCGCCGCGACGCGGCGGGCCGCCTGTCGGCGGCCGCGGACACGATTCCCTCGGCCGCCAGGGAGCGCGTTCGCGCCTTCGCCGAGCGCCATCGGCTGCTGCTCGAGGACAAGGGCATGAGCCTCGCGCTGCATTACCGGAATCGGACCGAGCTCGAGGCCGAGGTTCACGCGTTCGTCGAAGCGCTTCAGGCGCAGCTGCCGAGCGACGTCGAGGTGCTGCTCGGCCATAAGGTGGTCGAGGTCAAGCCGAGCGTCATGAATAAGGGCGACGCGATTCGTGCATTCATGGAAGAGGCGCCGTTCCGCGGCCGCACTCCGGTATTCGCCGGCGACGACGTGACGGACGAGCTTGGTTTCGCCGCCGTCAACGCTCTCGGCGGCGTATCGGTCAAGGTCGGGGAGGGGACGACGGCCGCGCGCTGGCGGCTGCACGACGTGAGCGCCGTGCTCGGCTGGCTCGAATCGCTCGTCGTGCGTTCGGTGCGCGCATGAGCCGGCTCGTCGCGGTCTCGAATCGTGTGGCTCTGCCGCGCGGCGGCAAGGCGCCGGGCGGCCTCACGGTCGGCGTCATGGCCGCCTTGCAGAAGTGGGGCGGTATCTGGTTCGGCTGGAGCGGCAAGACGAGCGTGGAGACGCCGGCTGCGACGAAGACGACGACCTCGGGTCAGATCCGCTTCGTGACCGTGGATGTCAACGAGCAGGACTACGACGGCTACTACAACGGCTTCAGCAACAACACGCTGTGGCCGCTGTTCCACTTCCTGCTCGGCTTCTTCACCTACAGCCGCGCGCAGTACGACGCCTACCGCAGGGTCAATCAGTTTTTCGCGCGCCGACTGCTGCCGCTGCTCGAGCCGGACGATATGATCTGGGTGCACGACTATCACCTGATCCCGCTCGCGGAGGAGCTCAGGCTCGCCGGGGTGCGGCAGCCCATCGGCTTCTTCCTGCACGTACCCTTTCCCGGCTTCGACGTGTTGAGGGCGCTGCCCTGCTACCGCGAGATCCTGCGTTCGCTCTCGGCCTACGACGTGGTCGGCCTGCAGACGGAGCGCGACCTGTGGTCGTTCAAGGAGTGCCTGACGCAGCCCGAGACGGGCGGGAAGGTGCTCCCGGACGGGCGCCTGCGCGCCCACGGGCGCGTCTTCAATGCGGCCGCGTTCCCGATCGGCATCGACGCCGAGCGTTGCCGCGAGCTCGCCGGGGAGAATCTCGAGCGCGGCCAGGTCAAGCGGCTCCTCAAGAGCCTAGGCACGCGCAAGCTCATCATCGGTGTGGACCGCCTCGATTACAGCAAGGGGCTGGAGCTGCGGTTTCGCGCCTACGAGAGCCTGCTGATGAACTATCCGGCGACGCGCGGCGAGGTCGTCTACATGCAGATCGCGCCGCCGACGCGTCCCGGGATCAGGACCTACCAGACCATCCGTAACGATCTCGAGCAGGCGGCCGGCAACATCAACGGCCGTTTCGCAGAGATGGACTGGGTGCCGATCCGTTACCTGAACCGTGCCTATGACCCGAGCGTGCTCATGACGCTGTTCCGGCTCGCCCGCGTCGGGCTCGTGACGCCCGTGCGCGACGGCATGAACCTCGTGGCCAAGGAATATGTCGCGAGCCAGGACGCGGACGATCCCGGGGTGCTCGTGCTCTCCGAGCTGGCCGGCGCTGCCACCGAGCTCGCCTGCGGCGCCGTGCTCATCAATCCGTACGACAAGGAGGGCGTCGCGGACGGCCTGCAGAAGGCCATAGAGATGCCCGTCGACGAGCGCCGGCGACGCCACCGGGCCATGTTCGACGTCATCTCCCGTAACGACATTCACGCCTGGGCGACGGGGTTCGTCGAGGCGCTCGAGAGCAGCGGCCGGGCGGCCGGCCCGTAAAGAGGCAGCCGCTCGAATGGCAGCGCGAAGACCGGTTCCGGCGCCCTCGGCCCTCGTCCAGGCGAGCCGGGCGCTCGCCGAGCGCGTCGAGCGCATGCGCTTCGCCGACCCCGTGTGCTGCACGTACGATCCGCTCGTTTACGCGCGCGAGCCGCACGAGCGGTATTTGACCCGCTACGGCCGCGGCCCGCGGGAGGTGCTGCTGCTAGGCATGAACCCGGGTCCTTTCGGCATGGTGCAGACGGGCGTGCCCTTCGGCGATGTGGTCATGGTGCGAGAGTGGCTCGGCGTCACGGGGCGCGTCGAACGGCCGGCGCAGGCACATCCGAAGCGCCCCGTGCTTGGGTTCGAGTGCAAGCGGCGCGAGGTCAGCGGCTCGCGCCTTTGGGGCTGGGCCCGCGACCGTTACGGCAGCGCCGAGGCCTTCTTCGCGCGGTTCTTCGTCGCGAACTACTGCCCGTTGGCGTTCGTCGAGGAGAGCGGCCGCAACCGCACGCCGGACAAGCTGCCGCGCGAGGAGAGGGAGGCGCTGTTCGCGGCCTGCGACGACGCCCTGCGGTCCGTCGTAGCGCATCTTGCGCCGCGCTTCGTGATCGGCATCGGCGCCTTCGCCGAGCGGCGCGCACGCGCGGCGCTCGAGGGCTGGGACTGCGCGGTCGCCACGATCCTGCATCCGAGCCCGGCGAGTCCCCTCGCGAACCGGGGCTGGGCCCAGGCCGTCGAGAAGCAGCTCGCCGCGCTCGGCGTCGACCTCAGCCGGCCGGCGGCAGGTCCATGAGGTAGGTCGCGATCGCGGCGCGGTCCGCGTCCGTCAGGTGGCTCGTCGAGTCGTTGATGACGTCGTACATGCTGCCGCCGACGACGTCGCCGTTCGGCAGGAAGCCTGTCTTCAAGAAATACGTGATGTCGTCCATCTTCCAGGACGCGATCCCCTTCTTGTCGTGGGTGATGTCCGGGATCTTGTCGCCTTCAGGTCCGACGCCGCCCATGAGGCGCCGGTTCTGCTGCAGCGCGCCCATGAAGTTGCGGGGCGTATGGCACTCGCCGCAGTGGCTTTCCGTCTGCACGAGATAGGCGCCGCGGTTCCACACTTCCGACTTGGCCGAGTTGGGCTTGAACGGCTGCGGGTGGAAGTAGAGCTTGCGCCAGACCCAGAGCGCCGAGCGGATGCTGTACGGGAATTTGAGGTCGTGCTCGGGCACTTCGTTGTGCACGGCCGGTACGGTCTGCAGGTACGCATAGAGGTCCTGGACGTCCTGGACGCGCATCCCCGCATAGGAAGTGTAGGGAAACGCGGGATAAAGCGGCTCGTCGTTGGGCGCCACGCCGTGAGTCAGCGCCTCGGCGAACTGGTCCTCGGTCCAGCCGCCGATGCCCGTCTCCTTATCCGGCGTGATGTTCGGCGTGTAGAACGTGCCGAAACCAGTCTTGAGCGCGCGGCCGCCCGCGAGGGCCGGCGAGTTCTCCCCTTGTTTCGTATGGCAGGCGATGCAGCCCGCGGCATAGAGCACGTAATGACCGCGCGCGACCGCGCTCTGCGCGTCGGGCGCGGGCGCGGGCTCGTCGGCGAGCAGCACGGGTGCGGCGGCGGCGAGCAGCAGCCCGAAAGCGGCGATCCGCAAACGCGTCGCGCGGAGGCCCGGGAGCGACGCCATCACCGAAGGTCCCCGCAGGCGGCGAACGAGTCGAGCGCCGCGGCGAAGGCGGCTTGAGTGGGGGCCATGGTGTTCCTCCGGGCGAGATCGAAGGCACCCATCCTATTGCAGGGCGCCCGCTTTGTCACACGCGAGCCTCGGCCCCGAAGCGGTACCGCGCGGTGCGTCAGTCGCCGCGCGCGAGCTCGTGGCGGCGCAGCGTCTCGGCGACGCAGCAGGTGAGCTTGCGCGCCGTCGGTACGTGCAGAAACTCGTTCGGGCCGTGTGCATTCGACTCGGGACCGAGTACGCCGGTGATCAGGAACTGAGCCTCGGGAAACTGTTCGCCGAGCATGGCCATGAACGGAATCGTGCCGCCTTCGCCCATGTACATGGCCGGTTTCCCGAACCACGTCTGCGACGCGTCCATGAGCGCGGCCGCGAGCCACTCACTCTGCGGCGGTGCGTTCCAGCCGTCGTTCGCCTCGGCCGACTCGAAGCGCACGCGGGCCCCGTACGGCGGCTCGGCTGTTAGGAGCTCGCTCAGGCGTTCGCGCGCCGCCTTGCCATCGACGCCGGGCGGCAGGCGCAGGCTCACGCGCGCGGCCGTGCCGGGCCGCAGCACGTTGCCGGCATTCGCGAGCGGCGGCAGGCCGTCCGCGCCCGTGATCTCGAGCTGCGGCTTCCAGGTGTGGTTCAGCAGCAGCTCGAGGGGATCGTCGCTGACCGGGCGCATGCGCTCGCACCAGGGGAAATGATCGAAGACGCTGTGGCCCAGCTGACTCGCCACGGCTCGCGCCTGCTCGACGCGCTCCGGTGGAATCTCGGTATAGAGCCATTCGGGCAGAATTCGGCCCGTCCGCTCGTCTTCGAGCCGCGAGAGCAGGCCGCGCAGGATGCGGAAGCTCGAAGGCACGATGCCGCTGGCGGCCCCCGAGTGCACGCCCTCGCGGAGCACGTCTACGTGCAGATTGCCGCCGATCATGCCGCGCAGCGAAGTCGTACACCACAGCTGCTCGTAATTGCCGGCCCCGGAATCGAGACAGACGACGAGGCTCGGCGTGCCGATGCGCTCGCGCAGATGCTCGATGTAGTGGGGCAGGTCGGGGCTGCCGCTCTCCTCGCAGGCTTCGATGACGACGAGGGCGCGGGCGCGCGGGACCGCCTGGTCTTCGAGCACCTTGAGCGCGGCCAGCGAGGCGAACGTCGAATAGCCGTCGTCGGCACCGCCGCGGCCGTAGAGCCGGTCGCCGCGCATGACCGGTTCCCAAGGGCCGAGCCCCGGGCTCCAGCCCGTCATCTCGGGCTGCTTGTCCATATGGCCGTAGAGCAGGACCGTGTCGTCCACGTCGCCGGGAATCTCGATGAACAGCAGCGGCGTGCGCCCCGGCAGCTGCACGACCTCGAGCGCCATGCCGTCGAGCCTGTGCGCCTCGCACCAGCGCACGATGAGATCCATTGCGTCCCGCATATGACCGTGCCGTTCCCACTCGGGGTCGAAGGCCGGGGACTTGTTCGGGATCCTGATGTATTCGACGAGCGTCGGGACGATCGACTCTTCGAAGAGCCGGCTCACGAGCGCGTCGGCCCGGCCGGCATCGAGGCGTATTTCTCGGTTCATTCGGCAAGTGTACCCAAACGCGCCCCGGCCGCGGCCGCGTCCGTCCAGACGCCGAGCTCCGTGCCGGGCACGACGGCCGCGATCGGCACCGGCGCGCGCGCCCTGAGCAGACTCAGGGCCTCGCGCTTCGCGGCGCCGACGGCGAGCAGCTCGACATGGGCGGCGGCCGCGAGCCGCCGCGCCGTCAGCGTCACGCGCTCGCGCGGCGGCTTCGGCGCGTCATGGACGGGCAGCACGTCGGGCGAGCCGACCTCGGCGCCCGCGGGCCGGCCCGGAAACAGGCTGGCGGTGTGACCGTCCTCGCCGAGACCGAGCAGCGTGGTGTCGAAGCGGCCCACGGCGGCCAGCGTCTCGGCGTAGCGGCGCGCCGCCGAGTCGGCGCCGAGCTCGGCCGGGATCGCGTGGATGGCCGCCTCCGGCACCGCGACGTGATCGAACCATGCGGCGCGCGCCATGCCGTCGTTGCGGCCGGGATCGCCGCGCGGCAAGCAGCGTTCGTCGCCGAAGAAGAGCTCCCAGCGCGACCAATCGGTCTCGAGCTGCCGCAGCCGCTCGTAGAGCGGCCGCGGCGTCTCGCCGCCCGCGAGCACGAAGAGAAAGCGGCCGCGTGCGGCCAGCGCGGCGGCCGCCTGGTCCGCGATGGCGGCGGCGAGCCGAGCCAGAACCTCCGCGGGCTCGGCGAACACGTGCCAGCGCAGCGAGGCCTCGCTCACCCTGCGCCTCGACGCCGCCGCGCCGCCGCGTGCTGCTTCATTCGGCCGTCTTTTCGAACTGATGCCCGCCGAAGCTGTTGCGCATCATCGCGAGCATCTTCGCGCCGAAATCGAGCGAGCCCTGGCTCACGAAGCGCATCATGAGCGCCGTGCTCATGATAGGCGCGGGCACGCCGCGCTCGATGGCCTCGATGGCCGTCCAGCGGCCCTCGCCCGAATCGGCGACGTAGGGCGCCACGTCCTCGAGCGAGGCGTCCTTGGCCAGGAACCCCGCCGTGAGATCGAGCAGCCAGCTGCGCACCACGCTGCCGTAACGCCACATTTCGGCGATGGCGCCGAGGTCGAGGTCGAAGTCCTTGCGCGCGTCGAGCAGGGCGAAGCCCTCCGCGTACGCTTGCATGAGCCCATATTCGATGCCGTTGTGGACCATCTTCACGTAGTGCCCGCTGCCCGTCGGACCGCAGTGCAGCCAACCGCGATCGGGCCCGGGCGCGAGAACCTTGAGCGCGGGCTCGAGGCGCGCGACGGCGTCCCGCGGACCGCCGACCATGAGCGCGTAACCTTCCGCGAGTCCCCAGATTCCACCCGAGACGCCTGCGTCGACGAACTCGACGCGACGCTGGCCGAGCTCGGCGGCGCGGCGCATGGAATCGGTGAAGTGGGAATTGCCGCCATCGACGACGAGATCGCCGGGCTCGAGCTTCTCGGCGAGCGCCTGCACATACTGCTCGGTGACGTCCCCCGCGGGGAGCATGAGCCAGACGGCCCGCGGGGCGGGGAGGTTCGCGACGAGGTCGTCGACCGAGTCGGCGGCCGTCATTCCGGTCTCGGCGGCGAGCTTCGCCGTCGTCTCCTGCTCGCGCGTGAAGCCGACGACTTCGATCCCGCCCTTGCGGAGCCGGCGCACCATGTTGCCGCCCATGCGGCCCAACCCGATCATCCCCAGTCGCATCTCGTCTCCTCGTCTCGGTCGCCGTGCCAAGGGGCAGTTTACCCCGATTGTATCGGGCGCCTCGGAGGCCCAACAACGCGGAGGTGTGCGCAGTCTGCCGAGCGGGGCGATCCGGACGGCCTCGGGGTCCTCGGTGGGGGCACCCTCGGGCGGCCCGGCCGGGCGAGAGCGGCCGGCCGGGCTGCCCGGCCCGGCCGCCGCCCGCGCGGCTACTTGCCGTCCGCTCCGGCGTTACGTTTCGCGACGGTCTTCAGCTCTTCGGCCTGGGCCTTGCTGATCCTTTCGAACTTCCCGAGACCGCAGGAGGCGCCGGGCATGAACCCGGGACCGATGACGTTGAGGACCGTGATGACGTCGACGTCGCACAGCTCCGGCAGTGTCACGCGATACATGAAGCGGTCCCGCGACTTGAGATCCGGGCAGCGGTGCGGGAGCGTGTTGCGGTAGATCGTGCCGTCCTTGAGATAGAACAGGATGGTGCTGTCGCTGACGACATCGGTGCGATCGATGCGATTGAGCTGGATGCAGCGCTGCGTTCCCGTCTCCGAATTCTGAGCCAGACAGGCTTGTGCGGCAAGCAGGCCGCCGAGCGTCAGGACCAGAGCGATTCTTCTTGCTGGCATCTTCGCCTCCTCGAATGTGCCGACGAGGGCACGTTCCACGGAATGGATGGGTCGTTGGGAATCGTGCCCCCGTTTGCAAGTCGCGTGCCAGTAGGGTCTTCCGAAGCGGAGGCTGGCACGCGCCTTGCACTTCTCCGTGCAGGACCGACCGAAACCCGGAGGGAAGATGAGGGGCGCGAAGATGCAAAGGAAACTCGGATCGGGCGCCGCCCGAATGTGGGCCTGGGCCTTGCTGTGCCTGATCGGCGGGCCGGCAACGTACGCCCAGTCCCCTGTCGCGCGGGCGCCCGGCGCGCCTTCCGAGCCGTGGGTCGTCGGCGGCCAGATTCTCCGCGCGAGCGCCCATGCGGTTCGGGTCATCGATTCGCGAAACGTTTACTCGATCACGCTGGCCTTGCCGCGCCTCGTCGGTTCCGTACAGGCCGCAAGACAGCCCGACATTCCGAAGGCGTTTCGGGTGGACGTGCTGGGCGGCGCCACGGACGTTCAGCAGGCCTGGCGCGACGAGCTGCTGCCCGCGCTGCCTCCCGCCGACGAGGACATGCTGCGCAGAGCCTACGCGAGCCTCGCTCCGGGCGGCCGCCTCCTGATCACTTTCGCGCCCGGCAAAGGTACGACGGTGTCCGTAAACGGCAGCGAGGTCCTGCAACAGCCCGGCGCAGGTCTCATCGACGCCTATTCCCAGCTGTGGCTCTACGACCAGCCGCTCTCGCGGGAGCTGCAGCGCTCGCTGCACGTCTGGGGGCGGCGCGGGAACCATCCCTCGCTTTCTACGCAGGGCAAGCTCTCGCCGGCGCCCGGGAAGGAGTAGCTGAGGCCGTCGCCCCTTCCGGCACGGAACTGAGACCCGGATCCGACGCTCGCAGCGGGCGGCGGCTTGTGCATAAGGGCGGTGTCGGGACCGCCGTGGATACGTCCATGTAGGCTTCGTAAGCGCCATCCGTGGCGCTTACGATCCCGACACCGCCCTTACGCACAAGCCGCCGCCGGACACGTCTGCAGCCGTCGCCAGCTCCCAAGAACGCAAGAGTCGACGTCCTCAGCGCGAGGGCAGGATCCGATCCTGAAGCCTGCGGTCGACCCCAATATGCGGAGCCCGCCGACCCAGAGGCTAGTCGTCCCGAAGCCCCAGCGACGGTTCGAGCTGCGCCACGCGCCGCCCGCCGAGCGCCGCGGCCAGCCCCGCCGCGAGCAGCGAGAGCCCGAGTGCGGCGAACAGGTGCCAGGGTTCGAGCCGGCATACCGGTTGGCCGTTGCCGACGCTCGCCGCGAACAGCGTATTCAGCGTGCCCTGCACGGCGGCGAAGACGAGGCAGGCCAGCGCCCAGGCGATGGCCGCCGTGAATGCGGCCTGCAGGATCGGAAACCAGACGATCTCGGCCGTGCGAAAGCCCGTGAGCCGCAGCACGCTGAACTCGCGCCGCTTGCGGTCCACGTTGGCCCAGACCTGCGTGCCGAAGGACAGGCAATAGCCGCCCACGGCGAGCAGGGCGATGACCCAATACACGACGCTGAGGTTGCGGTTCAGGGACTGCACGAGGGCGATGTCGGCGGCGCTCGTGCGCACGTCCACGTTCTCGTCGAGGAGGTCGCGACGCAGCGCCTCCACGTCGCCGATGCTGCGCGCATACATGCGGAAGCGCGCGTACTTGCGCTCGACGGGCCGGGGCTCGGCGCCGGCCCAGCCGAGTTTCGGCACGGCGCGGCCGTCGAGAAAGTCCTCGATCGAGGCCATGAGCTCGACCGAGACGAACAGCCCGTCGCGCGAGAACGCAACGTCGGGCGCGACGCCGACGACCTCGAGCGGCAGCCGCACGGCTTCGTGCTCGCCGTGCAGCGTGCGCATGAGAACGCCTTCGACGCGGTCGCCCGCGGCGACGTGGAGCTTGGCCGCCGCATTCGTCGAAATCACGACGTCCGTGAGCGCGTGCGGCGGCGGCACGGTCTCGAGCGAGGGGTCCCCGACCGCCGAAGGGATGAGCTCGACGGTAATGATGCGGCCGACCGCGCTCTCGGGCGCGCGCAGGTTCATCGTGGCGGCCAGCGATCGCGCCCTGGGCACGACGAAGGCCACGTCCGGGCGCGCCCGCATCTGCGCGAACCAGTCGGGCCCGAAGCTGCCGCTCGAGATCGGCGTGATTTCTCGATAGCGCGGATTCGATATGAGCGGGCCCAGGAGGTTCTGGATGATCCCGTATTTGAGACCGAAAAGCACGAGCAGCGGGATCAGTACGGCCGCGAGCGCGAGCACCGAGCAGCTCGAGAGCACCCACTCGTGGCGGTAGTCGTCGAAGGCGAGGCGGCCGACGAGCTCGAGCTGCCGGCGCAGCGTGCGCCCGCGCCGGCCGGTGCGAGCCGACTCTTTCGGGCCGGCCGTCACGGTTCCGCCGCCGGTTCCGGAGCGGCATGTCCGACGCGCACCGTCATGCCGTGCGCGTCGGCCTCGGAGATCTCGTGCGTCAGCAGCGTAAAGCCGCCGCGGCGCACGAGGTCCTGAGCGTGCGTCGCGAGAATCAGCGTGACGCCGAGCTGGTCCGTCAGCTCTGCCAGCAGCGCGACGATGCGTTCGGCCTGCAGCGGATCCACCGCGGCCGTCGGCTCGTCCGCGATAACGATCGGCGGCGCGTGTGCGAGCGCCCGGGCGATGGCCGCGCGCTGGCGCTGGCCCACGGACAGCGTCGAGGGCAGCTTGTCGAGCTGCTGCACGATCCCGAGGCGGCGCGCGAGCGACTCGGCCTCGCCGTCCAGGGGCAGGTCCAGCAGCCGGCGCGGCAGCTCGATGTTGCGCCGCACGCTGAGGTAGGGCAGGAGCCCGCCGTGCTGCAGCACGTAGCCGACGTAGCGGCTGCGCAGCTCGCTGAGCTCGTCCGAGCGCCGCGCGCGCCAGACCGCCTCGAGGTCGTGCGCCTCGCCGTCTTCGAGCGGCTCGAATCGAAACACGCGGCTCGACGTCGGCATGAGGATCATGGCCAGCAATTCGAGCAGCGTGCTCTTGCCCGAGCCGCTCTCGCCGATGAACGCGAGCTTGGCGCCGCGCGACACGTCGAGGTGCGGGATCAGCAGCCGGAAGCGCGTGCCTGCGGCGTCATAGGTTTTCTCGACATCGCGCAGCGTGAAGACGGCCGCTCGGCTCAGGGCAAGGCCTCCAGCAGGAGCGGGTACACCGAATCGCCGTCCACTGGGCCGCCGTCGAGCGAGACCCAGAGATCGACGTTGTCGTAGAGCGCCCGGTAATAGGCGACCTTGCTGTCGAGCTTGTTGATGAACTCGAACTGCTGTTGTGCGGACCATTGCTGCCAGGTGCTGAGGTCGATGTTCATGACCTCGCTGTGGTACGGCAGCCCCTCGATGTATTCGCGCATGTAGCCGAGGTCTGCGAGGGTCGCGCCGCCGCCCGGAGGTGCGGCCGTCGCGACCGCCTGGGGATCGCGGCTCACGATCGCGGCCAGGCTCTTGAGCTGGTCGAGGAAGTTCTGCGGCGCGATGGCGCCTTGCTCGGCGCGGTCGAGCACGCGGCCCAGCACGTCGTGCAGGTCGCTGAGCTGGTCGCGCGTCAGCAGGACGCGGATGTCTACCGAGCGCTCGGCCGGCTGCACGGGATCGTGGTCCAGCATCCATGCATTGAACAGCGCCGGAACCGCGTTGCTGCCCTGATTCTTACGCAGGTAGTCCATGCGCAGCGCATAGCCGAGGCGCGCGACCTTCTGCTGAAACTCGGCGAGCGAGGAACCGTTGCTTCCGCCCGCGCCAGCGGCCGGGGCCTCGGCGGAAGCGCCGCCGCCGGCACTGCCCGGCGTCTCCGAAGACAGCGTGTCGGGCCGGACCTGGAGCGGCTGGAAGCCCGAGGCGGCGGCGCGCACCTGCGAGGTGAGCTGGGACATCATGGCCGAGAGCGCCTGGCCGAAGTCCGAGACGTTGCCGGTCTCGACTGGATAGTAGAACGCGCCGATGTTCTTGATCGTCGAGAGCGCCTTGTACTGCTCGGCGGCGAACGCGTGATCGTGCTTCGTCGCGCCGAGCGGCGTCTCGAGGTGGATGACCCATGGCGCGATGCCGTTGCTCACGAGCTTTTGCCGCAGCGCGTCGGTGCCGAGGTGCGTGGCCGAGAGCGGGTCGTCGCCGAGCCGGGGTCCCGCATCGGTGATGAGGATTACGTAGCGGGCGAAGTAGCCCTTCCAGTCGATGCCCTCCACGGCGCGGTCGATGCCCGCGTAGGCGTCCTCGTCGAAGCCCTCGCTCGAGGCCGTGGCGGCGCGCACGTTCGCGGCCTTCGCCAGAAACTCCTTGCCGTTCGTCGTGAGCGGAGCGAAGACTCGCGAGACGTAGCCGAGACCCGGGGAGGCCTTCGTGCTGTCGCGGAAGGCCACTAGGCCGTACGCGACGCGGTCGGAGAGGCCGGCGGCCTCGAGCTTGTCGTAGACCGCGCGCATGATCTCGCGCGTGCGGTCGATGTAGGGCTGCATCGAGAGCGTCGTATCGAGGACGAACACGATCGCGGCACGGTAGGGGTTTTCGGCAGCCGGGTAGTGCAGCGGCACGCTCGCGACGTGCAGCAGCCGCGATGGATAGTTGCCGACCAGCACGTCCTCGTAGCCCAGAATCGGGACGAGGTAGAAGTTGTGGCGGATGTCGATGAAGCCCGGCGGCTGGATCGCCGCGACGGGCGTGTTCGCGACGTTGCCCGCGACCGCTTCTTGCCGAAGCATCTTGTAGGCGGCGACGTCGTCCTGCTCCGCGAGCATCTTGGGCGCCTCGGCGTTCTGGAACAGCAGCACGCGCGGCTGCTTCGCCGGGTCCTTGAAGCCGACCGTCAGGGCCTGCTTCCAGTCCACGGCCTGGTCGCCGGGCAGCCAGCCCTTGATTTCTCCGCCCGTGTCGAGCCCGACCTCGACCCACTCGCGGCCGTTCATCTGCCGCCGTTCGTAGACGTAAAACACCGTGAACGGCGTGACGGGCTGGCTCGCGCCGGATGCGGACGGGGACTCGACGAGCGCGGCGCCGGGCACGGCGATGACCCGCTGGTAAAGTGCCTGCTTGCCCTCGAGCGTCAGGGGGCGGCGCGGTGCCTGGGCGAAAGCGGCTTCGTTCACGAGGGCCGCGCCGAGGACGAGCAGCGCGGCCGCGGCGGGGAAAAATATTCTCTGCCTAAGCATATTGTTTACTTCCACTCCAGCAGAAGCTGCTCGGCCTGCTGGTCGCCGTTCGCCGCGGCTTTATCGGCCCATGAATGCAGCTGCTGGAGGCGCTCGGCGGCCCCTTGTACACCCTGGTCGCGTGCGACGGTGTACCATTTGTAGGCCTGGAACGGCGCGGGCTTGGTGAGCAGGCTCGCCTTCGGATCGAAGCCCACGGGATCGTTCATGCGGGCGAGCGCGAAGGCCGCCTGGCCGTTCCCGTTGCGGGCGGCGAAGAAGTAGAGGAGCTGCGCATCGGCGAGCTGGCCCTGGCTCTGAAAGTGCTGTGCCTGCTCGAACGCCGCATCGTAGTCGACGTGGTCGGCGCTCTGGAGCTTGGCGATGATCTCGCGCGCGCTCTCCGCGCGGGCGGCGCTGCTCGCCGTCGGGGCGGGCCCCTTGGCGGCGGGGTGCGTGGTCGAGCGGTAGACGGCGTAGCCGATGCCGGCGCCGACGATGACGACGGCCGCGGCGATGATCGCGGTACGTTGTTGGCGGTTCATCCCGTATCTTGGCGGATGCTCGGCGGATGCTCGTACTGCCCCGCGAAAACGGGGCTTTCCGTCGCATCCGGCTTCGATTCACCATATACCTATGCGGCATAGGAGGTAAAGCCCCGACGGCGGCTCCCCGGGCCGGTCCCTGCGGCGCCGTCGGGAGCGACGCAATCGCTCCGATGCATAGAACTGCGGCAGCGCGAATGATCGAAAGGCTCCGCCCGAGGCTGTCGCCGAGGGCCATGCCGCGGCGGGCGCGCGTGCCGGCGGCCGTCGGCGCAATCCTCGTCGCGGCCTTCGCGATCGGCGTATTCGTCGTCCTGCCGCTCTGGATCGAATGGGCCATCGGGACGCGGTTCGCCCGGATCCCGGGCGCGGCCGTGCGCATCGAGCGCGTCCGTGTGAATCCTTTCGATCTCGGCGTCGAGCTCCGCGGCGTCGAGCTCGTCGATCCCGCGGCGGGCGCCTCTCTCGAGGCCGACCGGATCTCGGCGAACTTCGATCTTCGCAGCCTGTTCACGCGGGCCTGGTCGCTCGATGAGCTCGCGCTCGATCGGCCGCGCCTCGAGCTGCGCGGGCCCTGGCGGGCGCCCGGCGCCCGTACCGCCGCCGGCGCCGGGCGGGGCCGCCTGCGTCTCGGCCGCCTGCTCGTCACGGATGGCACCGTCGTGCTGCGCGGCGCGCTGCCCGCGGGCGGCGACGTGAGCGCCTCCGGAGTACGGCTCGAGGCCGGCGATATCACGGACGCCGGGAACGCGCCCGGCCATTACGAGGCCGCGGTCCGAGCGCTCGCGATCGGGTCCGCGAAGGCGGCCGTGCCCCTGGGCGGCGACGGGAATGCGGCACTCGAGCTCGAGGGCACGCTCGCGCTGCCGTCGTTCGCATCGGCCGGAGAGGTCCGCCTCGCGGGCCTCGATCTCGAGGCGCTCTCGCCCTGGCTCGGGCCCGGCCTCGCGCGCTCGGCGCCCGGCGCCGCGCTCCGTTTCGCCGCGCACTACCGTTATGTCCTGGGGACGCCGAGCCAGCCCGCCCCGCGCGTCGAGCTCGCGAACGGCACACTGGAGGCCGCCGTGCCCGGCCGGCCGCAGCCAGTACGGGTCGTCGGCATCGGGGGCAGCCTCGGCGCAGGTACCGCGAAGCTCGGCGGCACGCTCGCAGGGGCGGGCTCGGCGTCGCTGACGCTTGCGCCCGGGCTCTCGGGCGCCGAGCCGCGCCCCGACATCGCGCTCGGCGTAGACGGCATTCCCGCGGCGTTCCTGGCCGCCTACGCGCGCCGCTGGCTGGGCAGGGCGCTCGAGGCCGGCCGCATAAGCCTCGCGTTGCGCTACGCGGAGCAGGGCGGGCACATCGAGGGCAGCGTCGAGGTGCACGCCGACGACCTCGTGTTCGCGCAGGCCTCGGGGACCGAGCCGACCGCTGCCGCCGCCGAACCGGTGGACGCGGCGCTCGCGCTGCTCCGCGACCCGAGCGGCCGCGTCGATTTCGTCGTGCCCCTGAACGCGGCTGCCCGACCGAATGCGCCCGCGGACGCGCCGGCTTTGGGGGCCGCGCCGGTTTCGGGGAAGACGCCGACTTCGGAGGCCGCCGGCGCGGCCGAGACGCTGCCCGAGTTGCTGGGGCCGGCACTTCGCGAGCGCCTTCGCGCGCTGACGGCCGCGCCCCTCGAAACGCTCGCGGGGCTGACCGATCTCGATGCGGCGGCGCTCGGGGCCGTCGAGTTCGAGCCGGGCTCGGCGGCGCCGTCAGCGCAGGGGCAGAAGAGCCTGGCCGCCTGGGCCCGCGTGCTCGAGCAGCGGCCCGCCATCCGTCTCGCTGCCGGCGCCGAGGTGGACCCCGCGGCCGACCGGCGCGCGCTGGCCCGGCAGGAGATCGAGCTGCACGTGACGCTCGCAACCGCGGGCGCCACGCTCAATACCGAGCCGGGGCCGCTCGACTTCACCTCGTCGCGTGTTCAGAGCGTGCTCGACGAGTTCGCGGGGCAGCGGCTCAAGCCCGAGCAGCGCGCGACGATCGCCTCGGAGTTCGACTCGGGGCAGGCGAAGTCGAACCCGACGCAGCGAGCGGCGTACTATAAGGCGATCTTCGACGCGCTCGTCGCGAACGCCGACATTAAGCCCGAGGCGCTGGCGAGGCTCGGCCGTTATCGCGCACAATCGATCGAGGACGCACTCGCGAAGCTCGGCGTCGCGAAGTCGCGCATCGAAACGGCCGGCGGGCCATCCGCGCAGCCCGCGGCGGCCGCCCGGAGCGGCGCCGTCGCCGTGCCGCTCGAGCCCCGGCTTTCGCCCTCGGAAGGCGGGACCGGGCCAGGAGGATCACCACAGGGAGCCTGATGAACCGCGACCGAAACAACGTTCGCCTCGCGCCGCGGCCGGCGTGGGCGCCGCGCCCGTGATTTGCCTGCCGACGCCCGACGAGTCCGTTCTCGAGCGGCGTGCCGCGATCGTGGCTGCGCTGCGCGAGCACGTGCCGGCCGAGAACGTCGTGGAAGAGCCGCTGCGCCTCGCGGCCTACGAGACCGACGCGCTCACGGCTTACCGCCAGCGGCCGCTTGCCGTCGTCCTGCCCGAGACCACGGCAGAGGTCGCGGCCGTGCTGCGCTTTGCGGCCGCCGAGGGCATCAAGATCGTGCCGCGCGGCGCCGGCACCTCGCTCTCGGGCGGCGCAATTCCAGCCGCCGACTCGATCGTGCTCGCGCTCGGCAAGTTCAACCGCATCCTCGAAATCGACTATGCGAACCGCTGCGTCGTCGCGCAGTGCGGCGTCACGAACCTGGCCCTGAGCCACGCCGTGGCCGACAAGGGTTTCTACTATGCGCCGGATCCGTCGAGCCAGATCGCCTGCACGATCGGCGGTAACGTTGCCGAGAACTCCGGGGGCGTGCACTGCCTGAAGTACGGTCTCACGACGAACAACGTGCTCGGCATAGAGCTCGTGACGCCCGACGGCGAGGTGTTGCGCCTCGGCGGCCGGCACCTCGACAGCGCGCATTACGACCTGCTGGGCCTCACGGTCGGCTCCGAGGGGCTCATCGGCGTCGTCACGGAGGTCACGGTGCGGATTCTGCGGCGGCCGCAGACGGCGCGCGCGCTGCTCGTCGGCTTCCCGGTGCTCGAGGACGCGGGTGCGGCCGTGGCCGCCATCATCGGCGCGGGCATCGTGCCCGCCGGCATGGAGCTCATGGACCGGCCGGCAATTCACGCGGCCGAGGCCTTCGTCGGCGCGGGCTATCCGCTCGAACGTCGAGGCGCTCGTGATCGTCGAGCTCGACGGGCCCGAGGCCGAGGTCGATCTGCTCGTCGCGCGCGTCGCGCGGCTCGCGGCCGAGCACGGTTCGACGAGCTGCCGCGCCTCGGCCGACGAGCAGGAGCGCCTTGCGTTCTGGGCGGGGCGCAAGGCGGCCTTCCCGGCCGTCGGCCGCATCAGCCCGGATTATTATTGCATGGACGGGACCATCCCGAGGAAGGAACTGCCGCGTGTGCTGCACGAGATCGGCGCGATGTCCCAGCGCTTCGGCCTGCGCGTCGCGAACGTCTTTCACGCCGGCGACGGCAACCTGCACCCGCTGATCCTCTACGACGCGAATGCGCCCGGCGAGCTCGAGCGCGCCGAGGAATTCGGCGCCGAGATACTCAAGCTCTGCGTCGATGCGGGCGGCGTGCTCACGGGCGAGCACGGCGTCGGCCTCGAGAAGCGCGATCTCATGACGTATCAGTTCGGCGAGGACGATCTCGAGGTCCAGCATCGCGTCAAACGCGCCCTCGATCCCGACCTGCGCTTCAATCCCGGTAAAGTCTTTCCCACGCTGCACCGCTGCGCCGAGCTCGGTCGCGAGCACGTGCATGCGGGCCGCGAACGCTTCCCGGACCTGCCGCGCTTCTGATGGCCGTCGAGAACAGCGAGCCGCTCATGCTTCGGCCCCGCGATGCCGTAGAGCTCGTCGAGATCCTGCGGGCCGACGCGCGTCCCGTCGAGCCGCTCGGCCGCGGCTCCAAACGCAGCGTCGGTCCGGCCATTCAGGCCGAGCCGCTCGTCCTGACGGCGCTCGCGGGCGTCGTCGCTTACGAGCCCGCCGAGCTCGTGCTGACGGCGCGTGCGGCGACGCCGCTCGAGACCGTGAAGCAGGCGCTCGGGGCCGAAGGCCAGCGGCTCGCGTTCGAGCCGCCCGATTTCGGCCCGCTGCTCGGCGTCGAGGCCGAGCAGACGCTCGGGGGCATCCTGGCCGCAAACCTCGCGGGCTCGCGCCGCTTGACGGCCGGTGCCGCGCGCGACCACTTCCTCGGGTTCGAAGCGGTGACGGGCGACGGCGTGAGGTTCAAGGCCGGCGGCCGCGTCGTCAAGAACGTGACAGGATACGACCTGCCGAAGCTGCTTGCGGGCTCCTGGGGCACGTTGGCCGTGCTGACTGAGGTGACCCTGCGGGTCGCGCCGCGGCCCGAGACGGAGACGACGCTGATTCTGCCGGCCGAAGGTCCCGCGGCCGCGGTCGAGGTGCTGACGGCGGCCGTCTCGTCGTCCCACGACGTTTCCGCCGCCGCCTTCGACCCGGCGCGGGGGGCCGCTTTGCGCGTCGAAGGCTTCGAAGCCTCCGTGGCCGCCCGCGTCGCGGGTCTGCTCGAGCTGCTCGGCAGGCCCGACGCCGAGCGGCTCGACGCGGGCTGGTCGCGGCGATTCTGGCGCGCGCTCGGCGCCGCCGAGGCCCTCGCACCGTGGCCCGTCGTCTGGCGCATCTGTGTGCCGCCGGCCGCCGCCGCGCGCGTCGTCGCCGCGCTCGCGCCCGAGCGTTATCTGCTCGACTGGGCCGGCGGGTTGATCTGGGCGGCCTTCGCCGAGCCCGACGCGGCGCGTGTCCGCGGGGCGCTGCGAGCAGGGCACGCGACGCTCTGGAAGGCCCCGGCGGCCGCGCGGCGGGCCGCCCCCGCGTTCCCGCCGCCGGCGCCGCCTATTGCGCGTACGCTCGCACGCCTCAAGAACGCCTTCGATCCCCGCGGCCGGCTCAACCCGGGCCGCCTGCCGCTCGAGTCTGCGTCGCCCGGCGTCTACGCCCATGCAGACGCGCTTTAGCCCGGCGCAACTCGAGAACCCGGACGTAGCGGAGGCCGAGAGCATGCTCCGGCGCTGCGTGCACTGCGGGTTCTGCACGGCAACCTGCCCGACCTATGTCCTGCTCGGCGACGAGCTCGACAGCCCGCGCGGGCGCATCTATATGATCAAGGACATGCTCGAGAGCGGCCGCCCCGCCACGGTCGAGGTTGCGCGGCACCTCGATCGTTGCCTTTCGTGTCTCGGCTGCATCACGACCTGTCCCTCCGGGGTGGACTATCGGCGCCTTATCGACCATGCCCGGGTGCACGTCGAAAAGACGTACCGGCGGCCGTGGCGAGAGCGGCTCGTGCGCGGCGCGCTCGCGCACGTGCTGCCGTATCCGCCCCGTTTCCGGCTCGCCATCGGCCTCGCGGCGCCCGCGAAGCGCCTTGCCGGCCTCGTGCCCGCCGGGCTTCGTCCGGCGCTCGAGCTCATCCCGCTCCGCGCGCCGGCCGAGCAGAGCGAGGACGCTTCGACTGCGCCGCAACCTCATGCGCCACGCGCTCGAATCGCGCTGCTCGAAGGCTGTGTCCAATCGATCCTCGCGCCCGCGATCAACGCCGCGGCCGCGCGCCTGCTCGCGCGCGCGGGTGCGGCCGTCGTCGAGGTGCCCGGCTGCTGCGGCTCGATCGTCCATCACCTGGGCCGAGACGCCCAAAGCCGCCGGCTCGCGGCCGCGCTCGTGGACCGTCTCCATGCACAGATCGAGCGGCACGGCCTCGACGCGATCGCCATTACGGCGTCCGGCTGCGGCACGCAGGTCAAAGACCTCGGCCATCTGTTCCGCAACGACCCGCGGCGGGCCCAGCGCGCGGCCGCCGTCGCCGAGCGCGCCCGCGACGTGACCGAGGTTCTGGCCGAGCTCGGCCTGCCGCAGCCCTCCGTGCCGCCCGGCCTGCGCGTCGCTTACCACTCGGCCTGCTCGCTCCAGCACGGCCAGCGCGTCGAGCGCCCGCCCCGCGAGCTTCTACGCCAAGCCGGCTACGCCGTGGACGAGATCGCCGAGGGCCACCTGTGCTGCGGCTCGGCGGGCACGTACAACCTGCTCCAGCCGCAGATCGCGCAGAGGCTCAGAGACCGCAAGTGCGGCCACATTGCACGGACGGATGCGGACGTTGTCGCGGCCGGCAACATCGGCTGCATCGCGCAGCTCGGTGCCGCAGCCGACCGCCCCGTCGTGCACACCGTCGAGCTCCTCGACTGGGCCCATGGCGGTCCTCCGCCGGCAGCGCTCGGCACGGCTAAGACGCCCCCGACGCTGGATACCTGAACTTTTGGGACAGCCGCGGGGCGTCCACACGTATGCCGACTGCCGGGACCGCTGTGAATACCTCCCTGTACGCTCGCTGGCGCGCACCCGAAGCGCGCCAGCGTCCCGGGTGCCGGCCTACGTACGGACGCCCGCGAGCCGACGTTGCAGCTCCCGTCATCGCTGTCGTGCCAGTATCGCCGCGGCCGCAGCGTCCCGGCTCCGGCAGGTTCCCGAACTGGGCATTGTTAGCCGTCGCAGAAACCGGTGGCGAGCAGTGCCGCCGATCGATCGTGACACCATTCGAACTTACGCGAATTGCCCTCGCGCGGCCGACTGGTACGCAGACGGAAGG
The DNA here is from genome assembly GCA_963702105.1 of uncultured Gammaproteobacteria bacterium. Lineage (GTDB taxonomy): Bacteria > Pseudomonadota > Gammaproteobacteria > Steroidobacterales > Rariloculaceae > ZC4RG20. The sequence continues at coordinate 3,163,834 of OY969712.1, read as the reverse complement.
CCCTGGCGCCGAAGCTGGAGGACGGTCCGGGAGACGAATCTGCACCTGGAGGCTGTCCTGGGCCGAGGGGCCAACACCCCGGGGCCAGGACGCTGGCGCGCATGGATGCGCGCCAGCGAGCGTACAGGGACGTATTCACAGCGGTCCTGGACCCGGGGTGTTGGCCTCTCGGTCCCGCCGCCGTACCCCGGTGGACTCCGCCTTAATCGCCGAGCAGGGCCACCAGCTCACCGAACCGGCCGATCGAGACGACCGAGGAGGGTGCGTCCGCCAGCCGCTCGCGATACCCGTACCGCGCCCAGACGAACGGCCACCCCGCTGCCTTCGCGGCGGCGTAGTCCTGGTCGGAGTCCCCGACGAGCACGGCGGCCGACTCCGCGGCGCCCGCCGCGGCCGCGGCGGCGCGCAGCGGTGCGGGGCTCGGCTTTTTCTGCGGCAGGCTGTCGCCGCCGATGACCTGCCCGAAGCGGTCGCGAATTCCGGCGAGCTCGAGCACGCGTTCGGCGAATTCGAGGCGCTTGTTCGTGACGCAGGAGAGCGCGAGGCCGCGGGCGAGGAGGGTATCGAGGGTCTCCGGCACCTGCGGATAGAGCGTGCTGCGGACGAAAAGGTTCTCGCGATAGCGATCAGAGAACTCGGCGTAAACCGCGTCGAATTTTGCGGCGGCGGATTCGCCGCCCGCCCAGTCGAGCGCGCGCCGGATGAGCATTTCGACGCCGCCGCCGATCCAGGAGCGGGTCTGCGCCTCGGCCGGCTTCTCGAAGCCGGCCGAGGCGAGCGCAACGCCGAGGCAGTAGTTGAGGTCCGGGGCCGAGTCGACGAGCGTGCCGTCGAGGTCGAAAACGACGAGCAGGGCGCCGGCCCCGAAGCGGGAGGTCAAAATATCCGAGTCGCGACTTCGGCCGGGGCCGCCAGAAGCTGCTCGAGGTCGTTGTCGAGGCGCAGCAGGGTCAGCGAGGCACCGGCCATCTCCAGCGAGGTGCAGTAGTTGCCCACGTAGTTGCGCACGATCGTGAGCCCCGCGCTCTTGCAGCGCTGCGCGGCGTGCCGGTAGAGCACGTAGAGCTCGCTGATGGGCGTGCCGCCGAGGCCGTTGATCATGAGCGCGACGCGGTCGCCGGACTTGAAGGGCAGGTCCTGAGCGACGGCGTCGAAGATCTCGTCCACGATCGCGTCGGCGGGCTTGAGCTTGTCGCGGCGGCGCCCGGGCTCGCCGTGGATGCCGACGCCGACCTCCATTTCGTCGTCGCCGATTTCGAAGATCGGCGAGCCCTTCGCCGGCGGCGTGCACGACGTCAGCGCGACGCCCATCGTGCGTACCTGGCCGTTGACCTTCTTGGCGAGCGCGAGCAGCTCGTCGAGGCTCGCGCCGCGCTCCGCCGCCGCGCCGCAGGCCTTGATGACGAAGAAGTTGCCCGCGACGCCGCGGCGCCCGACCGTGTGCGTCGAATCCTGGACAGCGACGTCATCGTCGATGACGAAGCTCTTGACGTTGATGCCCTCGGCCTGCGCCATCTCGACGGCCATGTCCCAGTTCATGCGGTCGCCCTGATAGTTGTTGATCAGGACGAGCACGCCCTTGGGCGAGTTCATGAGCTTGATGCACTCGTAGCAGAATTCCATGGGAGGGGCGGAGAAGACGCCGCCCGGCGAGGCCGCGTCGAGCATGCCGGGGCCGACCGCCATGACGTGCGCCGGCTCGTGGCCGCTGCCCGAGCCCTGGACGATCGACACCTTGTCGTCCACCGGGCGGTCGGCGCGCGCGATGATGTTGTATTCCGGCACGTACCGCAGCATCTCGGGATTGGCGAGATAGACGCCCTCGAGCATTTCCGGCACGAAGTTGGATGGATCGTTGACGAATTTTTTCATTTTGTAAGTCCCCCAAGTCGTTTTCTGAAAGGTTATTTGCCCGCTGCGAGGCTCTCGGTCTCGATGCCGACTTCCTTGCAGAGGTCATTGAGCATGGTTGCGACGGCCACGATGCCGGGATCGAGCGTTCCTCTGCTGCGTTCCCCCGTGAATGATTGGCGGCCGCGCCGGGCGACCCAATCGCGCGTCTTTTCGATGGCGTCCGTGGCGGCGCGCGTGGCCTCGCGCAGCACTTCGCGCGGCTCGGCGTCCGGCTTGCCTTCGTATTCCTTCAGCGTGTCGCGCACGGGAAGGAGCGCGTCGAGCAGCGTCTTGTCGCCCGGTACCGCGCCGCCGCGCTGCTGAATGCCCTCGATGGCCGCGCTCAGCATCTTCTCGAGCTCCTCGAGCGTGACGGTCTGCTTGTCCTTGGAAAGCATTCCGGCGCGCATGAAGCCCGTGCCCCAGATGGGCCCCGAGCACCCGCCGACGTGGCGGCTGATGATCATGCTGATCTTGAGCAGCAGGCTGCCGATCGAGCTGCGGTCGAGCGCATCCCAATCCTTCTTGACGACCTTGAAGCCCGATGCGAGTGAGACGCCGAAGTCCGCGTCGCCCGCCGCGGAGTCGAGCTCCGAAAAGTACTTCTCGTTGCGCAGTGCCGTATCGGCGATCGTTTTGATCGCGACTTCGACATCATCGAGCGTGATCTCTTTCATTGAAGGGTTTCTCCAGAGAAGGGCCTTCAGGCCGCCCTTTGTGCGGACAGAGACTCGAGGTCCTCGAGCTTGACGAGCACGTTCGGCGGGTCTCCCAGCTCGGGCACGACCTTGGCCGCACCGTCGAAGTCCTCGTCGGTCGTGTAGGTGCTCGTCGTGATCAGCACGTTCATGTCGGCGCCGAGGGCGGCGAGCAGGCCGTTGCGGCTGTCCTCGATGACGACGCAGTCGGCGCCGTCGAGACCGAGACGCTGCCGCGCGAGCAGGTAGATCTCCGGATCCGGCTTCTTCCGGGAGACCACGTCCCCGGCCAGCACGAACTCGAACTTGGCCTTGCGTTCCGGCCCCATGAGATCGAGCACGCCGTCCACGGACTTCGCGTTCGACGTCGTGCAGACGCCGAGGCGGACGCCGGCTGCGCTCGCTTCGTCGACGATGCGGACGATGCCCGGACGCAGCGGCAGCTGGCCGCTCGCGACTAGACCCATGAAGATCTCGGTCTTGCGCTTGTGCAGGTCGGCGATGAACGCGTCGGCGTTGTTCGTACCCGGCGGCCAGCCGAACTCCTCGAAGTGGGCGCGCATGCGTTCCTTGCCGCCGGCGACCTTGAGCAGCACGCGGTAACGTTCGACGTCCCAGAACGTGTCGAGACCAAATTCGGAAAACGTGCGATTGAACGCGACGCGGTGACCATCCCTTTCGGTGTCTACAAGGACACCGTCGCAGTCGAAAATCAGCGCCTTCATTACGTCTGCGTCAGGCGACCTTGGCCAGAACCTCGGCGCCGCGGTTGCTGCCGCCGAACTGAGCGATCTTTTCCTTGAAGAGGTTCTTGAGCGCTTCGAACTGGGCCCCGAGCACGCGCAGCGGCTCGTAGTCCTTCGGATTGTTGCGGTGATAGTCGGCGAAGCTGTCGATGAACACGTGCTTCAAGTTCGTCGAGATATTGATCTTGGCGCAGCCGAGCTTGATGCAGCGCTGGATGACCTCGTCGGAGAGGCCCGTGCCGCCGTGCAGCGCCATCGGCGTATTCGTGCGCTTGTTGATCTGCTCGATGAGATCGAACGCGACCTTGGGCTCGCCCTTGTAGTAGCCGTGCGCGGTGCCGATCGCCGCGGCGAACGCGGCCAGATCGAGCTCCCGGCAGAAGCGTTCCGCCTCGTTGGGATCCGTGAGGTGCGACTCTTCCTCCGAGACGACCATGTCGTCCTCGACCCCGAGGATCTGGCCGATCTCGGCTTCGACGCCGACGCCGGCCTTCGTCGCGAGGTCCACGACGCGGCGCGACATCTCGAGGTTCTTCTCGAACGGGTGGTCGGAGGCGTCGATCATGACCGAGGTCCAACCCATCTCGACGCACGTGCGGATCATGTCGAAATCCTTGCCGTGGTCGAGGTGCAGCACGGCCGGAATCGGGGATTCGGCGGCGAGCTCTCGCATCCAGCCGACGAGGGCCGCGTGGCCGTAATACTTGATGGTCTTGGCCGAGGTCTGAATGATGACCGGAGCGTTGAGTTCCTCGGCCGCCTTGATCATGGCCTTCATCGACGCGTAGTCGACGGGATTGAAGGCCGCGACGGCGTATCCCTTGGACTTCGCCTCGGCCAGAACGGGTTTCAGGTTAACGAGCGGCATCTCGATCCTCTCCTTAAGGCGCGCGGGACGGGCGTGACCTGCGAACCGAGATCACGCATCCGAACAATATACTGGATCGAGGCCGGATTGTCCCGGGGGAGAGCCCCGGTAGAGACGGGCGCGCGTGAGTGGCCGACGCCCCGCGAAAACTGAAGCTCCCGGCCCCCGAATCCTCTGCGCGAGAGGAACGGAAGCCGGGAGCTCGATGGACGCTCGAGGCGCGAAGCGCCCTCAGCGGTGGCCGGGCTCAGTTGCTCGAGTCGGACGAGTCGGAGTCGTCGGCGTGCTGACGCGTCGTGCCGAAGAACATCTTCTTACCGTTCGGGAACACGATGTCCTGGGCGTTGGCGCGGAACGAACCGTCCTTGGCCTGGAAGCCCTTAACGATGACCTGTTGACCCGGCACGAGCGTGTCCTGCGTCCAGCCGCGGCGAAGCAGCGGGCTCGGCGCACCGCCTTCGACCTTCCAGTGCTGGACCTTGCCATCCGGGCCCTTCACGTCGAGGTGAAGCCACGAGTGCGGGTTCGTCCACTCGAACTGCGTGACCGTGCCGTGCAGGTCCACGGGCTTGTGGATGTCGAACTCGGCGCCGAAAGAGTGGTGAGCAAGCGCCGGCACGGCCGCCGCCATGAACAATCCGGCTCCCGAGACAATACTGAGCAGCTTCATTCGCATTGGTGAGATCTCCTGTCTAGTAGGTTCAGTGTTGTCCGGCAGCCCACCGCTGCGGAACTCCCTTTGCTGCGAATTTAGACTGCTCTGGGAGGGGGCGGTTCCGGCGCAAAAGGGCCGTCGGCACTGGATTTCGTCAAGAAAGTTTAACGCCGCAAGGTCTTTCGGGCCATCTTCGGAAACCCGAGGGGGCGGCCGGTCCCGCCCTCTCGGGGCCCGAGCGTCAGTTGCTCTGATCCGTGTCGCTCTTGCCGGGGACCGTCGTCAACAGATCGTGGTAAAGCAGATTGTCCGTGAACGGAACGCACTTGTACTCGAGCAGACGCGCGCCGGGCGTCACGTCGCGGTACAGCGGCATCTCGATCGTCCACGGCTTCGTGAACGTCTTCGGATCGTCGATCGTGGCCTGGTAGTCGATGTGCTCAGGGTCCATGAGCTTGAACCGCTCCGTAACCTTGGCGGCGTCGCTCAGGAAGTTGCCGGAACGATCCAGCCAAGTCTTGCCGTTCAAGCCGGTCGTCTCGACGACGAGCGTATCGCCGTCCCAGTGGCCGTTCGACTTGCCCATCCAGGTCTTGATCGGCGGCGGGCTCTGATCGGCAATGTCGATCATCCGGTTCGTCGTCGCGAACGAGTAGACGATCAGGATATCCGGCTGGTTGCCCTGAAATATCTGGAACGGGAAGGGCTGGTACTGGGCACGCGGAATGCCCGGCATATAGCACTTCACGACGGGGTCCTCGGCCGCCCAGTTCTTGCGGTTCTCGTCGCGCTGCTTGAGCGCTTCGGGCTTGTACGGGATCGGGCCGTCCTGGACGACGCTCTGGCCGGCCGGGATTGCGCCGAGCGCACCGAGCTTCCAGAACTCGTCGAGCGCCGTCGCAGAATGGGCCTCCAGGTTCCAGTAGGCCGTGTTCATGGATTGCCAGATGCCGTTCAGGTTGGGGTGGCCCATGATGCGCGCCGGCCGGTCTTTCTCTTGTGCCTGGGCTGCACCGGCCCCGGCGGTCAGCGTCGCCGCCGCCGCCACGGCTGCCGCCACAGCCGTCAATCGATACTGCATTTCCTACCTCTCCTCTTTCTTGAAGTCTTGCATCAGAGTGCAAAAACGTCGACCGTGTCGCCGGCCACGATGGCCACGTACTGTCTGCCGCTGCGGCCCTGATAGCTCATCGGGTTCGCGTTGGCGTTCTTGTCGATTGTAGCTTCCCACAGCTCGTTGCCGGTGCGCGCGTCGAAGGCGCGGAAGCGGCGATCGTTCGTCGCGCCGACGAACACGAGCCCGCCTCCGGTGACGGTCGGGCCCGCGCTTCCTGCGTTTCCGACGAGCTGCTTGCCCTTCGGCAGCAGCGTGTTGAGGCCGAGCGTCGTCGCCCAGGCAATCTCGCCCGTGTTCGCGTTGACCGCGATGAGCCGCGCCCAAGGCGGCTTTTCACAGGGCAGCGTGGGCCCGATGGCACGGCCCTGGTCGTCGAACTTGCCGCTCACGGGCGCGACGAAACTGAAGAAGGGGCCGACGCCGAGAATGCTCGCCCGGTCGTAGGCCTGTTTCGAGCCCGGAGCGTCGAAACTGTAGGTCTTGTTCGGGTCCTTCTTCTCGACCCAGCCCACGAGCGAGGTGCTGTGGGCGTTCACGTAAATGAAGCCCTTGTTCGGGTCTACGGCCATGCCGCCCCAGTTGACGCCGCCGGTGCCGCCCGGGAACTGAATCGTAGACTTCGGCGGGTCGCCGTCCTTATGGTACATGAACGGCGTGAAGGGCCCGGCATTGTAGAAGCCGCCGCTGCGCTCCATGAATTCGCGGCATGCGTTGGCGTGCTCGGGCGTCGTGTCCTCGGCCGTCACGAGATCTTCGGGCGTGAAGCTCATGCGGCTCAGCGGCGGCGGCGCGACCGGGAACGGCTCCGTCGGCGAGTAGTACTCGGTCGGCACGTCGCCCTTCGGCACGGGGCGCTCGACGACCTTATGGTAAGGCACGCCGGTCTCGCGGTTCAGCACGAACAGCAGGCTGGATTTGCCGACCTGGGCGATCACGGGCTCACGCTTACCGTCCTTGACGACGTTGAACAGGGCGCCGCCGTTCGGCATGTCGATGTCCCAGAGATCGTGGTGGACCTCCTGGAAGTGCCACAGGTACTTGCCCGTCTCGGCGTCCACGGCGACGATCGAGTTGCCGTAGACGTTTGCGCCCGGGCGGTCGCCGCCGTAGTAGTTCGGCGAAGGGTTGCCGATGGGCAGGTACATGATGCCGCGTTCGGCATCGACGGGCGCCATGAATGCCCACTGGTTCGTGCCGGAACGGTTCTTCCAACCGTCGCCCCAGGTGTCGTGGTAGGGCTGACCGGGCTTCGGGACCGTCTGGAACTCCCAGAGCTTCTTGCCCGTCACCGCGTCGAATGCGCGGGGGTTGCCGGCATCGCCCTCGGGCAGCTCGTTCACGGCTGCGCCGATCTCGACGATGTTGCGGTAGATCGTCGGCGTGCCTCGGTAAGAGACGCCCACGTCCACGATGCCGTCGTTACCGAACCCGGCCGCGGGCTCGCCCGTGGCCGCGTCCACGGCGACGAGCAGCGAGCCGGCCATGAACATGATGCGCGGGGAGTGGTCGGGGTCGCCGGGCCAGTAGCTCACGCCGCGATTCGAGACGCGAGCGCGCTGCAGCAGGCCCGGGAAACGGCTGACGCTGTCGGCGTCGACGGCGGGGCCTGCGCTCGGCGAGGCCTGCTTCGGCAGCGTGTACGCCCAGATCTCCTTGCCCGTGTCGCCGTCCATGGCCACGACGCGGTCGCCGCTCGTGATGTACATGGTGCCGCCGACGACGATCGGTACGGCCTCCGAGCCGCCGTTCAGCTTGAACGACCAGACCTGTTTCAAGCCGGAGACGTTCTCGGCATTGATTTGATTGAGGGGCGAGTAGCGCGTCGCCGCGAGATCGCGATTGATGGTCCGCCAATCGCCCGCCGGCATCACGCTGTCGTCGCCGAACGGGGCGCCGCCGGCCGGGCTTTGCGCCACGGCGTGGGCTGCGAGCCCGGCACCGGCCGCAAGCGCGCCCGCCGCGGCGATTCCACGAATAAGCTTCATTCTTGCTCCCGCCTAGGAATCAGTCGGCTCGGTAAGATACACCGCAACTAACGTCAAGTAACCTATAGTTTTGTTGGAAGGGCTTTTTACGCCTGGACCCTTGCTCGACCCTCTCTCGAATGAGCGCGTATACTCGAACCTTAGAGCGAGGGGGAGCCTCGAATCAACCCGTGCGATCTATTGGAGGGTCTTCGATGAACCAACGAATTCTCGGCCTCAGCGCCGTGGCGGCGAGTGTGGCCGCGGCGCTACTCGCGGCCGCCGCGCCGGCTTCGGCCAAGGACGTTCTGGACGCAGCTCAATCTCGAGCCCCAGACCGTCGGCGACACCGAGCACTGGCAGCAGCCGAAGACGCCGTGGGGCGACCCGGACATCGCCGGCATGTGGCCCATCGGCGACTGGGCGGGCACGCCGCTGAGCCGGCCCGCGAAGTACGGGGATTCGCCGTACATCACCGATGCGGAGTACGCCAAGCTCAAGGAGCGGGACGAGAAGCTGCGCGAGCGCTACGCGAAGGAGAATGCCGATAATAAGATCGGCATGGGCCATTGGGACGAGGCCGGCAAGGCCAAGCGCCGCAACTCGTTCATCGTCGAGCCGAAGGACGGCCAGTTCCCCGAGCTGACCGAGTCCGCCAAGGAAAAGTCGAAGACGATGGGCAGCAGCTGGTTCCGCAAGGTATGGGACAAGCCGACGGATTTCGACACGTGGGACCGATGCATCACGCGCGGCCTGCCGGCGTCGATGTTTCCCATGCACTACAACAACGGCATTCAGATCGTGCAGGCACCCGGCTACGTGGTCGTCCGGCTCGAGATGATTCACGAGGCGCGCATCATTCCGATCGACGCCAAACCCCTGAATCCGGCCATCAAGCAGTGGCTCGGCGCCTCGCGCGGCCACTGGGAAGGCAATACGCTGGTCGTGGAGACGGATAACTTCAACGGCATCCCGGGCATGACGAACATCGGTACGATCGGCTCGCCGCGCATGAGCGTCCCCGAGAGCACGAAGACGCACATCGAGGAGCGCTTTACGCGCATCAGCGATCGGGACATGAAGTACTCGATCTCGGTTTCGGACCCGGAGGATCTCAAGCAGCCGTGGACGGCCGCCTACACGTGGCATCGCAATCCCGAGTACCAGATGTTCGAGTACGCCTGTGCCGAGGGCGACGAGCAGATCCGTAATTACATCGTGACGTCCCGCTACGCGCGCGCCCATCCGGATGCGGATCAGGGCCAGCAGAACGGAGCCCCGCGTCAGGGATCGCGAGATCAATAAGTAAAGACGGCAAGACAATGAGAAAGACCTCTGCGCTGCTTCTGGGCAGCCTGCTCGCCGCCGCGGCCGGGTCCGCGGCGGCGGCCATCTCCGACCCCGTGATGCTCGACTCGGGTGCCGTTTCCGGCAAGGTCGAAAACGGGGTGGCCGCTTACAAAGGAATCCCGTTCGCGGCGCCGCCCGTCGGCGAGCTGCGCTGGCAGGCGCCGCAGGCCGTGCCCAAATGGCAGGGCGTGCGGGCGGCGGACCAGTACGGCCACGTCTGCGTTCAGCCGGCAGGCGGGAGGGGCTACACGAATATCGCGCTGCTGCCCCAGGGCCCGACGGCGAGCGAGGATTGCCTCTATCTCAACGTCTGGACGCCGGCGAGCTCGCCCTCGGCCAAGCTTCCCGTCATGGTCTACATCTACGGCGGGGCGTTCACGCAAGGCGCGGGCTCGATTCCGCTCTACGACGGCACGAACCTCGCCAAGAAGGGCGTCATCGTCGTCACGATGAACTACCGGCTCGGGGCCTTCGGCTTCTTCGCTCATCCGGCGTTGACGAAGGAATCCGAGCACCACGCCTCGGGCGACTACGGCCTCATGGACATGCTGGCTTCGCTTCGCTGGGTGCAGCGCAACATCGCGGGCTTCGGCGGGGACCCCGCGAACGTGACCGTGTTCGGTCAGTCGGCGGGCGCCATGGCCATCGCCGCGCTCGTCGGCTCGCCGCGGTCGGCGGGTCTCTTCAAGCGTGCGATCTCCGAGAGCGGCGCCTGGATGGGGCTCGGCCCCGGCCGCATGCGCACGCTCGATCAGGCCGAGCAGGCCGGCGCCAAGGAGGCCCAGGCCCTCGGTGCCGAGACGGCCGAGGCGCTCCGCAAGCTTCCCGCCGACGAGGTCGCCGCGAAGCTGCGCGGCGCCGGCATGATCGTCGACGGCTACGTCATTCCCGAGGACGTCACGCACGTCTTCGAGCAGGGCAAGCAGCAGCCCGTGGACGTGCTCGTCGGCTCGAACAAGGACGAAGGCTCGTTTTTCGGCGGCCGCGGCGCGAGCGCCGAACAGTTCAAGAAGCAGCAGAGCGCGCGCTGGGGCACCCTGGCCGAGAAGTTCTTCATGCAGTACTCGGCGGATACGGACGCCGAAGCCGCGAAGTCCTCGGAGGCCGTGTTCCGGGACGGCGCGGCTTGGCTAATGCGTTTGTACGCTAACTATCAGGCGGAGAAGGGGCAGGCGGCGTACGTCTACTACTTCGCTCAGAACCCGCCCGGCAAGGAAGGCCAGCCTTATCGGGCCGCCACCCACGCGGCCGAGCTGCCTTACGTCTTCGACAATCTGGGCCAGCTGCCGCTGTATCCGGATAACAGCGATCCGGTCAAGGCAAAGGCTTCTGCGCCGGATCGGAAGGTCGCCGAGCTCATGTCCTCGTACTGGACGAACTTCGCCAGGACGGGCAACCCGAACGGCGCCGGCCTGCCGCAGTGGCCCGCGTTCAAGAACGTGGACCAGGGGCAGGCGATGGTCCTCAAGGCGCAGCCGCAGGTCGAGCAGATTCCTTCGCCGGCGAAGCTCGAGTTGTTCGACAAACTGTTCCATAAGATGGAGGCGGGCGGCGCCTCGGCGGATTAGCTGGCGCGCATCCCTGCGCGCCAGCGTCCTGGCCGGGCGGTGCCGACGCCGGCCGCTATGTTATTCCACCCGGATCTGCCCAGATGCCCTCTCGGCGCAGACACGTTTCAAAGCTCCGCTCCTACCCTGCGCAGCGCGCGGTCGCCCCACTGATTGCTCGCAATGGAGGAGGCCGCCTCTCCATGACCGAGGGACCGATCGGCTGCCGACCAGGCCGTATCGAGCGGACGGCTCCCTGAGCCCGTGAAGCTGCCGTCTTTGGGCACCGGACGTCGCGGAAGGGCGTCGGTTCACAGGCCGGCTGCCGGGACGCTGGCGCGCAGGGATGCGCGCCAGCGAGCGTACAGGGACGTATTTACAGCGGTCTCGGCGGCCGGCCTGTGAACCGACGACCAACTCGGTGACCGGAAAGCTACGGTTTCGCCGCTAGGGAGTCTTAGTCTTAGTCTCAGCAGGCAACGCGAAGGTGGTGTACGCCGGCGCCTCCGGCTGCGGTCCCTCGCGGCGCAAACCGAAGAGCCCGTTGCCGCCGCTGGCGATCGTCACGTATTCGCGGCCGCCGACCTCGTAGACGGCCGGGACGCCCTGCACCGCGGAGCCGACGTGGTATTCCCATAGGACCTTGCCGGTGTCGCGATCGTAGGCGCGGAACATGCGGTCCGAGGAGGTGCCGACGAACAGCAGGCCGCCCGCGGTCGCGACGGGGCCGCCGCGCGGTGCGTGGCTGCCCGTGTCCTCGTGGCCCTGCTCGGCCAGATCGGGGACCTTGCCGTCGGGGATCTGCCACTCGATCTCGCCCGTGTTCAGATCGTAAGCCGTGATCTGCGACCAGGGCGGCGAGATGGCCGAGAGGCCGTTGCTTTGCAGCAGGAAGTTGACCGGAGCGTCATACGCGACGAAATCCGGGCCCGCGTTGGGGACCTTCGGCTTCGCGTCCGCCGAGCCGTTCGCGCCGCTCGGTCCGCGCCGGCGCGGCGACTCCGATGGGAGCTGCAGCTTCGTCAGCACGGGCAGCTCCTTGGATACGATATACATCCTGCCGTGCACCGGGTCCACGGAGGAGCTGCCCCAGTTCGCGCCGCCATTGTGGCCCGGCATTTCGATCGTGCCCTTGAGGCTCGGGGGGGTGAAGATGCCTTCGTTGCGCGAGGTCTCGAGCAGCTTGCGGACCTTCGCCTGGTCCTCGGCCGGGATGAAGGGGTTGATGTCGGCGACCGTGAACGACTGGCGGGCGAAGGGCTTCGGCTTCGTCGGGAACGGCTGCGTCGGTGAGGTCTGCTCGCCGGGCACGTCCGTCTGCGGGACGGGGCGCTCCTCGATCGGCCACAGCGGCTTGCCCGTCGTCCGCTCGAAGACATAGAGGAAGCCCTGCTTCGTCGCCTGCGCCACAACCTCCACGGGCTTGCCGTCGTGCTCGACGGTCAGGAGCTTCGGGGCCTGCGGGGTGTCGTAGTCCCACAGATCATGGTGGATGAACTGGAAGTGCCAGAGCCGCTTGCCCGTGCGCGCGTCGAGCGCAATCAGGCTGTTGGCGAACAAGTCGTTGCCGTGCCGATTGCCGCCGTAGAAGTCATAGCGTGCGGTGCCGGTCGGAATGAACACGATGCCGTTCTTCGTGTCGACCGTGGATTCGCTCCAGTTGTGCACGCCGCCGAATCCGGGGCGGCCGTGGTCGGGCCAGGTGTCGGCGCCGAACTCGCCGGGCCGCGCGACGGTGTGGAAGACCCACACGAGCTTGCCCGTCCGCACGTCGTAGGCGTGAACGTCCGCGGGCTTGGAGTCGTAGCTCGCGCTGCTCGCGGGCAGGGACATGATGACGAGGTTCTCGAAGATGCGCCCCGGGTTGTGGGCGTTGAAGAGCGGGCGCATCGAATTCACGTCGTCCACGAGGCCCGTCCTGAGGTCGACTTTCCCGTCCTTGCCGAAGGACTCGATCGTCTTGCCGGTCGCAGCGTCGATCTCCGTCACGAAGCCGCTGTCGAGGTAGACGAGGCGGCGGTCCTTGCCGTCCGGGCTCGCCCAGTAGTTCATACCCCGAAGGTTCGTGCCGTGTTCGTTCGGGTGAACCCACATCTCGCGTCCCGTCGCCGCATCGAGCGCCACGATGGAATTGTTCTTGGCCTGCAGGTACATGACGCCGTCGATGACGATCGGGTCGAAGAGGTAGGGTTGCCCCGGCCCCGTCTGGTAGCTCCACGCGACCTCGAGTTGGCCGACGTTCTTCTTGTCGACCTGCGCGAGGGAGGAGTACTGCGAGGAGTCCGGGCCGCCGAGGTACTGCGTCCAGGTCGCGTAGTTCGGCATGTCGCCGAGTTTGTCCTCGGCCCGCGCGGCGGGCTGCACGGCCAGCGCGACTGCGGCCGCCAGGGCGCCGTAGGCCGCGAGCCGCGGCAGGAAACGGAGCGAGCAGCGTCCGCCTTCGGCGCTACCGAGCTCGGAGCGCGGGACCGCCGGGTGCTCGTGAGCCGGGTGAGTCATCGTGTTAATGGTCGTTCTCCCCATTCCGGTATTCGGTAGTCGTACGGGGATACTAATCCATGACGCGGGCGGCGCTCAAAAGTCTTCTCAAGTGCCGGAACCGTATGGACGCGCACGGATGCCGGTTTTTCAAGCACTTGGGGTAAGCTGGAGGACGGTGCCGTAGAGAGGGGCGATGCTGGGTTTGAAAAATTTCGCCGCCAGGGCGAAGGCCGTCTGGTCCGTGCTCGCGTCTTCCGCTTCGTCCTTCTACGATGACCAGCCGTTCACGTTCGCGGCGTCGCTCTCCTATTACTCCCTGCTGTCGATGGCTCCGCTGCTGTTCATCGTCATTGCGGTCGCGGGCGCATTCTTCGGCCACGGGGCCGTACGTTCCGAGGTGATCGGCGAGGTTCGAACGCTGACCGGGGTGAGCGGCGCGGCGCTCGTGACCTCGCTCATCGATAACGTCCAGAGCATCGGCGGCAGCGTCGGCTCGATCGTGCTCGGCGGCGGCCTCATGCTGTTCGGCGCGACGACCGTGTTCGCCGAGCTGCAGGGCGCGCTGAACCACGTCTGGCACGTCGAGGCGGCGCCCGGCAATGCCCTCTGGGGGTTCCTGCGCCATAGGCTCCTCTCGTTCGCGCTGGTTCTGAGCATCGGTTTCCTGCTCTCGATCTCGCTGATCCTGAGCGCCATCTTCACGGCTGTGCAGAACTATCTGCTGGGCCTCGAGATCGCCGACGTCACCCTCTGGAAGGTCGTGAACGCTATGGTCTCCTTCGGCCTGTTCACCGTGCTCATCGCAATGATCTTCAAGTACCTGCCGGACGCGATCATCGAGTGGCGCGACGTGTGGCTCGGCGCCTTCATCACTTCCGTGCTGTTCGTGGCGGGCAAGTACCTCATCGGCCTTTATCTCGGCCAGGCGGGCATCGGCTCGCTGTTCGGTGCCGCCGGATCGGTCGTCGTCTTCATGGTCTGGGTGTACTACGCCGCATTGATCTTCTTCTTCGGGGCCGAGGTCACGCAGGCGGTTGCACGGCAGCGCGGCCGGGCCGTGCGGCCCAGCTCCCACGCGAAGCCCGAGGCCTGAAGCGGCCCGCCCGGCTTGGCGGGCCGCGAAACCGGGCGATATCATGATCTGCTGCCCCGAACGCGAGGTTGAGAGGAGTAGGGCTTGGGCGCACGGCAGAGCAACGGAGGGAGGGGCGCGCGGCAGCGCGCAGCGCGCCGTCATCGAGGTCCTGGCGTGTCGAGGCTCGGCTCGCAGACGCGGTCCTGCGTTCTAGCTTTGCTGCTCGCTGCCGCGATTCCCGCGGCCGCGCAGCAGGCTGCGGCGCCGGCAAGCCCCGGCACCCCGGCGGCCGGTGTGTCCGGCGCACCGCTCGTGGCGCGCAACGATCTGCTCGACATGAGCATCGAGCAACTCAACAACATCCGCGTGACCTCGGTTTCGCGCCGCCCCGAAAGCCTCAACGACGCCGCCTCCGCCGTCTATGTGATCACCGGAGACGAGATCCGCCGCGCGGGGGTCAAGACGCTGGCCGAGGCTCTGCGCCTCGCGCCCGGCGTCGAGGTCGCCCGCGACGGGGCGCATTCCTGGACCATCTCGATTCGGGGGTTCAGCAGCAACCTCTCGGACAAGCTGCTCGTGCTCATCGACGGGCGCAGCGTCTATTCCCCGCTGTACGCCGGCGTTTTCTGGGACGTGCAGGACACGCTGCTCGACGACATCGACCGTATCGAGGTCATCGAGGGACCGGGCGGGACGCTCTGGGGCGCGAACGCGGTCAACGGAGTCGTCAACATCATCACGCGTTCGGCGTGGGAGACGCAGGGCGGCTACGTCGATCTCGCGAGCGGGGATCAGGAACATTCCATGGCGGGCTTTCGCTACGGCGGTCATCTCGGCAGCTCGGGGGCCATTCGCGGCTACGTCAAGTACTTCGACCGCGCCGGCGTCGAGACGCCCTCGGGCGCGAGCGACGCCTGGCACATGGCACGCGCCGGGTTCCGTGCGGATTTCGACCTGTCGGACACGGACACGCTCGAGCTCGAAGGCGAGGCGTACTCGGGCCGCGAGTCCGGCCTTTACCGCGCCGACTTCACGCTCGGCACGCTGCCGGGGCCCGACGTTCCGGGCACGAGCCCCGTGAGCGGGAACTCCGTGCAGGGCAGCTGGCGCCGGCGGCTCGCGCTCGGGGCCGGCCTGCGGCTGGACTTCTACTATGACCATACCTTCCGGGACATTCCCGGAGACTTCAGCGAGCGGCGCGACACGCTCGACGCGAGCTTCCAGCACAACCTCGCGCCGCTCGGGCGCCACGAGCTGATCTGGGGGCTCGAGCTCCGGTCCTCGGGCGACTACGTGGGCAACACGCTGTTTTCGAGCTTCCTGCCCCCCGCGCGGACGGACCAGACCTACAGCGCGTTCCTGCAGGACAAGATCACGCTCTCGCCGCGCCGCCTGTTTCTGACCCTGGGCTCGAAGCTCGAGCACAACGACTACACGGGGGCCGAGGATCAGCCCAACGCGAGGCTGACCTGGCTGCCGAGCCAGCGGCAGACGTTCTGGGCGGCGGCATCGCGCGCCGTGCGCATACCCTCGCGTCTCGAGGACGACGTGCTGATCAACGCGCCCCTGAGCATCCCCGGGGTTGCGGTGCCGTTCTACGCGCAGGTTCACGGCAACGAGGACTTTCAGGCCGAGGAGCTCCTGGCCTACGAGGCGGGCTATCGACTCACGGCGGGCCCGAACCTCTCGTTCGAACGTCGCGCTCTTCGACAACCGCTATGACAAGCTGCTGACGAACGAGGCCGAGGCGCCGATCGTCGTGACCGCGCCGTCGCCCTACATCGTCGTTCCGGTCGCGCTCGGCAACGGCGCCGAGGGCTCGACGCGCGGCTTCAGCCTCGAGGCCCGGTGGCGGCCGCTCACCGCGGTCTCGCTGCAGTTCCAGTACTCGCACATCGGCTTCGACCTGCACAACAAGCCGGGCATCACGGATAGCGGGACGGCGGGCATCGCGGGCAACAGTCCCGAGAGCCAGGCCGCCGTCTACTCGTTCGTGGATCTGCCGCATTCGCTGAGCTTCTATGCGGGCCTCCGGTACGTAGGCGAGCTGACGAACCAGAGCCTGGGCCTGGCCGGCCCCAAGACCGGAATCCCGAGCTATACGGCGCTCGAACGTCCGGCTCGGCTGGCGCCCGAGCTCGCGTCTGCAGACGGCGCTGACGGTGCAGAATCTCAACGATGCGCGCCATGCCGAATTCGGCGGCGGCAACCTCATTCCGCGCAGCGCTTATGTCGAGGCGACGTGGACCTTCTGAGCGCCCGGCGGCCGGGCCCTCGCGAAGGCGACGCGCGTACGCGCACACGTCGTGGGTTGAAACCGATCCGGCCCAACCGATGCTTACGAGGAATGCCGTATGAGAAAGATCACCGTGCTCGCCCTGTTGCTGGCGCCCTGCCTCGCGTTCGCCCAGGCTGGCTCGAAGGACGTGAGCTATCACTACCTTCAGCTCGGCCTTCAGAACGTGAATTACGACGTGCCGGGCCCGAATATCAAGGGCACCGGGCTCAGCCTCGATTACTCCGTCGAAGCCCGCCCGCATGTCAATCTGTTCGCGCTCTACGATGCGTTCGACTTCAAGGATGCCGGGGACACCGACGGTCAACGGCGCGGCTTCGGCGTCGGCGCGCACTTCTCCCCGACGGAACGGTTCAGCATCTTCGGGCGTTTCGGGTACCTCAATACGGACGTCGATCTCGGCTCGGGCAACGTCGATAGGACCGGCGGCCTCGTCGGCGCAGGCGTGCGCTACATGATCGGCAACGGCTGGGAGATCCGCGGCGGCGCCGAGTACGCCGATCTCGACAATGGCGGCAGCTCGACCTACTACGATCTCGGCGGCGACATGTACATGACGGACGCCATCGCGCTGAGCCTGGACGCTGCTGACCGCGACGGCTCGACGGCGATTACGCTGGGTCTGCGGTTTTACTTCGACAAGCAGTCGCTGCGCGGCGAGACGCCGCACGCGGGTTGGCGCGAGACGCGCCGGCAAACGGCTCAGTAGCGGCTGCTGCCGGCCGGGCGCCGCAAGCCCGTATCGGCCAACTGGGTCGTGTCGGCCGCCCCGCGGCGGCACGGGCCCGTGCAGCGGGTGGTCTCGACGCGCAGCGCGGCCGAGAGCAGTCGCGAGCTCAGCGCGAGGCCCGCCTCGCGGGCGCGCTTCAGCGAGATCTCGAAGCGCACGCGCCGGTCGATGACCTGAAAGTTGATCATCGCGCCTTGCGCCAGACCGTCGGGGGCGTCGGTCACGACGAGCGTGGGGCGGCTGCCGACGGCCTGCATGAGCTCGTCGAGCCGCGGGTTGTCCTCCGAGCCGATGAACAGCAGCTCTTCGTCGTCGAGGCCGCGAATGCTGCGCAGGCGCACGACGCGCACGCGGCGGCCGGCGATCGTCCGGCCGACGACGAAGCGCTCGAGCTCGCGGGCGACGTCGGGCGCGTCGAGGATCGCGATTCGAATCGGATCGGCCGTGGATTTGAGCTCGGGCCAGGTCACGTACGAGCCGAAGTGGTAGAGGAACGCGGCCTTGACCTGGGCGGGGGGGTAGCTCTTCTCCACTGCCTCCGGAGCGGCCCGCGCGCCCTGCGCTTCGGTGCCGAGCTCCGGCAAGGCGCTGCCCAGGCCGAGCGCGAGGATCAAGGCGAGGGCGGCGAACCGGAGCCGTTCGCTCCGGCACCGCAGGCAGCCGGGCAGCCCGCTGCATCGGCTGTCGCGTCTCATGCGTCCGCCACCACGGAGTCGAGAACGGCCAGGATCTGCCCGAGCTCTACGGGCTTGACGAGATGCTGCGCGAACCCGGCGTCTTGCGATTTCTCGCGGTCCTGCTGCTGGCCCCAGCCGCTCAGGGCGATGAGCACGGTCTCGGCGGTGACGGAGGAGGCGCGCAGGCGGCGGGCGAGATCGTAGCCGCTGATCCCGGGCAGGCCGATGTCGAGAAACGCGACCTCGGGATGCAGAGCGCGGGCCGCGTCGAGCGCGGCTTCGGCCTCGTGGGCGACCCGGACTTCGTGGCCGAGCTCGCCGAGCAGCATGGCGAGGCTCGTCGCAAAATCCACGTTGTCGTCCACGAGCAGGATGCGCATGGCCGGGCGGCGCTCGGCCGCGACGGACTCCTCGGCCTGCACGGGCGCGGGCGGAGGCGCCGCGGTCGGCAGCGTGACGACGAGCGTCGTGCCGAGCCCCGGGCCCGGGCTGCGCACCTCGATGTTGCCGCCCTGCAGCTCGACGAGGCGCTTGCTCAGCGCCAAGCCTACGCCGAGCCCGCCCTGGCGGCGCTCCGGCGAGCTGTCCCCCTGCGTAAACATTTCGAAGATCGTCGGCAGGAGGTCGGCGCCGATGCCGATGCCGTCGTCGGTCACGCTCAGATGCAGCCGGCCGTCCTCGACCTCGGCGGCGAGATCGATGTGGCCGCCGGGCTCGGTGTACTTGGCGGCGTTGTTGAGCAGGTTCGAGACCACCTGGGACATTCGGACGGGATCGACGTCGACGTATACCGGGTGCTTCGGCAGATGGACCGAAAGCTCGTGACCGCGCGCCTCCATGATGGGTTGGACCGTGTCGACGGCGCTGCCGACGATACCCGCGAGCTCGACGGTCTCGGCGTTGACGGCGAGCTTGCCGCGCGTGATGCGCGAGAACGTCGAGCAGATCGTCCACGAGGCGCACGAGGTGCATGAGCTGGCGCCGGATGATTTCCTCGGCCCGCTGCGCCGCGCGCCGCTCCGGGCCGTTGAGCAGTGACAACGCGTTGACCATGGGCGCGAGCGGATTGCGCAGCTCGTGCGCGAGCGTCGCGAGGAACTCGTCCTTGCGCCGGTCCGCGAGCCGCAGGGCCGCCTCGGCGGCGCGGCGTTCCTCGGTCTCCTTGCGCAGGCGCTGGTTCGTGGATTCGAGCGCCTCCGTCATTTGCCCGACCTCGCTCAACATCGCGTTGAACGAATCCACGAGCACCCCGATCTCGTCGTCGGTCGTCTTCTTCGCCCGCAGCGCGAAGTCGCGGCCTTCGATGACCTGGCGCGCCACGTCGGTCACGGCGAGCACGGGCCCCGAGACGTTGCGCTGCAGGCGCAGCGACAGCACGGCGGCGACCGCGAAGCTCGCGAGCATGACGCCGCCGATGATCGGCAGATAGCCTGCGATGCGTCCCCACAGGTCGTAGGTCGCGAGCAGGTAGACCGTGCCGATCGCGCGGTTGTTGTCGACGATGGTGCGGTAAAGCGTGAGGCCGTCGTTCGAAAGCCGCGTGCGGGCGGCCGGGTCGAGCGGCGGAAACTTGGCATTGCGGCCATCGCGCGCATAGGTGGCGAAGGCGCTGCCGTCGGCCGAGTAGATGGCGGCCGCGATGATGTTCGGACGGTTATCGAGCAGCGCGAGGTTCGCCGCGGCCGCGTCCGGATCGTCGAACTCGAGCGCCGGCGTGCTCGTGCGCGCCAGGATGTCCGCCTGAGTCGTCGTGTCGTTGAGCAAGAACTGACGGTAACTGCGGGCCTCGTACGTTATGAGAGCCATCGTGGAGACCAGCAGCGCGACCGCCGTGGTCGCGAGGATGACCGCCATGATCTTATAGCGGACGGAACGATGTATCCGGGCAAACATTGATTTCTTCGCGCGCCTTCGGCCGCTCCCTCCACGCCGACGCCGGCCGCGCGCTTAAACAGCGCCGCTGCCGGTCGCTCGTAGGCCGGTGCTTCGCGCGATCGGCGGGCATCTGTCGGGCCGCCCGAGCATTATGCCAGAACGCGGCCCGGTGCAAGACGCGGGCGCGTCCGCGGCCGGCAAGCGCGGTCGTCTGTGGGCCGCGCTCGGCCCGCCGGCTTGCTCGGGGCGGGGCGGCGACGCGCTCGGGCCGCTCGGGTCGGTGCCGAGGGCGAGCGCCTTCCGTCTCGCTCTACAGGGACGCGAACTCTTCGACGGCCTTCGCGCAGAACGCCGCGAGGTCTGCGGGCTTGCGGCTCGTCACGAGGCCCTTGTCCACGTGCACCTCGGCGTCGATCCATTTGCCGCCCGCGTTACGGACGTCCGTCTGCAGGCTCGGCCACGAAGTGAGCGTGCGGCCGCGGATCACGTCCGCTTCGACGAGCGTCCATGGGCCATGGCAGATCGCGGCGACGGGTTTCGAGCGCTCGAAGAAACGCTTGACGAACTGCACGGCCTCGGGGTGCATGCGCAGATTGTCCGGATTGATGGCGCCGCCCGGCAGCACGAGCCCGTCGTAGTCGGCCACGTCGGCGTCCGCCACGGAGCCGTCGACCTCGAACGAGTCGCCCTTGTCCATGTGGTTCATGCCCTGAATCCGCCCGGTCTTCGTCGACAGCAGCTCGACTTCCGCGCCGGCGCTCTTCATCGCCTCCCAGGGCTGAGTGAGCTCGATCTGCTCGACGCCGTCGGTCGCGAGAAATGCGATTCGCTTGCCTTCCAGTTGCTTTGCCACCGTCCTAGCCTCCTCGAGTGGGCTCGAGTGTCGATGCAACTCCCATGCCCGCGTCGGCGGCCGGTCAAAAGTACGGGGAGAACAGCCAGGCGAGTCCGTCGAGCAAGCGCATGCGAAGCGGCCGGCCGTCGACCGCGGCGAGCGTGACGGGGTCCGAACGGGCGCGCGCGGCGGCGAAATGCGCGCCGAGGCGGCGAACGAGCTCGGTGTCCTCGATTTCGACTGCGAGCTCGAAGTTCAGGCGCAGACTCCGCGGATCGATGTTGCCGGAGCCGACGATCGCGCAGGCGTCGTCGACGAGCAGGAGCTTGGAATGCACGAACGGCGGAGGTTGGTAATAGATCTGAACGCCGTGCTGGAGAAGCTCCCAAAGCGTCTTGCGTACGGCGCGGTGCACGTAGGGCAGATTGTTCCGACCCGGCAGCAGCACGGCTACGTCGAGCCCGCGCAGCGCGGCCGATTGCAGCGTGCCCATGAGCTCACGGGGCGGCAGGAAGTAGGGCGTCATGATCGCGACGCGGCGGTGGGCGCGCCCGACGGCGGCGAGCAGCAGCGAGTTCACCCGGTCGAAGGGTTGGTCCGGGCCGTCCTGGACCGTGCGGCAGCGCGCCGGCCCGCGGGGTCCCGGCGGCGGCTCGGAAAGGTCCAGCTCCTCGTGCGCGGCGAAGCGCCAGTCCGTCGCGAACACGGCGGCGAGGTCCGCCACGGCCGGGCCTTGCAGACGGAAATGCAGGTCGACGATTCGGTCCGGGATCCGTGTGTCGGCTGCCATGTGCCGCGAATCGATGTTGAGCCCTCCGAAGAAGGCCGCGTCGTCGTCGCAAACGAGAATCTTGCGATGGTTGCGCAGATTGATGCGCAGGGCGGGCGGGATGAGGCGTGGCGGCAAGAAGCGCGCGAAGGGGACGCCTCGCCGCCGCAGGACCTTTCCCACGTGCGGCAGCGAATACAGCTCGCCGACACCGTCGACGAGGACGCGCACCTCGACGCCGCGTGCCGCCGCCGCGGCGAGCTCCGTCAAGAATTCGATGCCGACGCCGTTGGGATTGAATATATAGCTCGAGAGATAGACGCGGCGGCGCGCGCGCCGGATGCCGTCCAGCATGGCGGGGAAGGCTTCCTCGCCGTTGAAGAGCGGCTCGACGAGGTTGCCTGGAAGCAGCGGCGGCGCGCCGCGCACGTCGCTGTCGATCGCTTCCGCCTCGAGGGGCTCCCTTGCGCGCAGTTGCTTGGCGCGTGTCTCGACCCGATTGATTCCGAAGGCGTAGTAGAGCAGGGGACCGAGGAAAGGCAGCGTGAAGCACACAGCGATCCACCCGAACGCCGACTGGGGCCGGCGCTTGTGAAGCAGCGCGTGCGCGGAGGCGAAGGCGCCCACGGCCGCCGCGATGAGAACGAGCGCCAGTTCGGGTGCGGTCATCGCGTGCACCGTGGTGACCCGGCCCCTCGGGACCGGATAGGTGGGGCGAATAGGGGCTGTCGCGGTCAGTCCGTATTGGACCTGCCGGCGGCCGGGCTCGCAACCGGCCGCGCCGACGAAGGCCCGCGGAGTCGAAGCGCGCCGTCACGCCTTCTCGGCGCGCCGGTGCCCCGCCGCGGCGGCCGCGGCGCGCGATCTGCGGTCGCAACCCGGAGGCCGAGCGGCGCGTGCTCGGCAAGGCGCCGACGCGGGCCGGCCCGCCGAGAGGGCGGCCCCGGCCCGAATCGGGCGGCGGAGACGCGCCTCTGCGGTTTGCCGTTCTGGGAGTGTTACTGAGTCTGGTTCGTCGAGGCGGGCGGCGGAGCGGGCGCGTTCGGCGGCGGAGCCGGCGTCTGCTCGTTGCCCGGCGCGTTGTTGGTCGCCCCATTCCCGAGCTCGTTGTTACCCGGTGCGGCCTCGTTGCCGGGGGCGGCTCCTCCGTCCGGTGCCGCGTTCGGCCCGTTCGACGGCGGCACGGCACTGCCGGGCGGCGACGCCGGCGGCGCGTTGTTGTTGGCGGCGCCGTTGTTCCCGTTGCACCCGGCCAACAGGCCCATCGCAGCGAGGGAAACGAGAATGCCGCCCCTGCTCAGCATCTTGAGTTTTAGCACAAGCATCTCCTTGGCAGTCGTATTCTTCGGAAAGCGCATCGCTGCAAAGTCCATGCCACCCGCCCAGGGTGCCGTCCTCAATCGCCCGCCGCGGCCAGACGCGCGGCCGGCTCCTCGTAGTTGAACCATTCCACACAGCCGTACGCGGGGCCGAAGGGCCCCGCCGCGCGCGCCGCGGTCCGGAAGGCGCGCGTCGCCTGCGTCCTGCGTTCCTGCTTCTGCTTGCGCGGCGCGGCCGGGGGCCGCGGATGGTTCGCTGATGCCTGCATTTTCGCTCTCCTGCGATCCGGAGCGGATCGTATTGGCTCTCGTGGCTCTCGTTGGCTCTCGTTGGCTTTCGATTGGCGTTGGCGAATCGAGTGAGCTGTCCAGGGCGCTGAGCGGCCGTGCACGGAGGAGGCGACTGCGGGCGGGCGCAGAAATCGCGGCACCGCTGCTTGTCATCATCATTGGAGAATCGCCCCCCGCAGGCCCAGAACTGCGCGGACCTGATACCGGTAACCCAGCAAAGCAAGTTGCATGCCACGGCGGAGGCGGCCGCCGGCGCCCCGCACGCGCCCGGATGGTCCGGGCGCCTCTACAAGATCTACACTGGTCCGTCTAAAGTTTGGGACGACGGAGGACCCATGAGCTTGGCAGACAACGCATGCGTGCCGTGCCGGGGCGGCGTGCCGCCGCTGCCGCGTGAGCGCGCCGAGCAGCTGCTCGGGCAGCTCGACGACGGCTGGGGACTCAACGCCGAAGGACACCTCGAGCGCAGCTACGAGTTTCGAGATTTCGCCGCGGCGCTCGCCTTCGCTAATCGAGTGGGCGAGATCGCCGAGAGCGAGCGCCATCACCCGGATCTGCACGTCGCCTGGGGTCGCTGCGCCGTGGAAATCTGGACGCACAAGATCGGCGGCCTGACCGAAAGCGACTTCTTTCTCGCCGCAAAGGCGGACCGCGCCTACGGCGGCGACGAGCCGGGTTCAGTGTAGCCGACTGGGGCGAAGGCCTCGGCGCGAGGCATCAGCGGCGTGGTCGCACTGCTGATGTCCCCGGAGCGCGGCCGGGGCGCAACCAGGCAGCCGTTATTTCTGCGCGCCGGCCTCGGGTTTTAGGAGTTGCTCGAGCCCCTGCCGAGCGGCGCCCTCGAGCTTTTTCTTCGCGCTCTCGCCGGCGGCCTTGCCGAGCCGGTCGCGGACGGCGTCGCGGGCCGCGACGAGGATCGGGCGCAGCAAGGCGGCGGCGGCCGCATCGAACGTGAGGCCGCCTTCGGCACGGCCCACGTCTTTGACGACGACCTGCGGCAGCTCGATGGTCTGCGGACCGTCCAGCAGGCTCGAGCTCAGCGTAATGCGTCCGCCCGTGAGCTCGAAGCGATCGATGATGAGCTTCTGGGCCTCGCCCGTTTGCTCGCCGCCGCTCGGAGAGGCGCCTGCGGCGCCCGCGGGCGCCCCGCCGTGCTCGAGGCGGTCGAGAATCGCGGTGAGGTTCGTCGAGGCGTCGCGCTGCTCGACGTTGAGCGTGGCGCCTTGAAGCGTTACGTCGCGGAGCTCGATGGCCTGCCTCGCGAGCGAGGGCACGTCCAGGTCGACGGCGGTCTCGTCGATACGCAGCGCATACGGAGCGGTGTAGCCGGACGGATTGCCGACGACGAGTCCCGAGACCGTCGCCCGCGACTGCCGCAGCGAGACGGCCACATTGCCGACGCGCACCTTCGTGCCCGTGGCGTTCGTTCCGTACGCTTCGATGGCTGCGGCCACGGCGGGGCCGACGCGGCGCGAAAAGTAGATGCCCGCGGCCGCGAGCCCGGCCAGCACGATCACGGCGCCGACGAGGAATTTGCTGCGGGTTCTCATGGCGGCTCAGGCCGGCTCGTCGCCGCCGGCCGAGGCCGAGTGTTTATCGAGGAGGGCCATGACATGGTCGAGGCTGCCTTCGGCGATGATTCGGCCGCGGCCGTCCTTCGCTGCGAAGCGATCGTGCTCGCGGTCTCGCACGATCGCGACGAGCAGGCGCTCGTGCGGGCCGCCCGTGAAGATCTCGAACGCAACGTCGATGCCGCGCTGGCGGTTCCAGTGCCAGCGTGTGGCGCGCCCATGCGAGATCAGATGGGCGCCGAAACTCTCGAGGCGCTGCTCATCCTCCTTGCCGATGAAATTTTCCGGGAGATTGACGATATCGGGCATTCGCAAGCCTCGTAACTGTTTCCGGAAGGACACGCTGCGCGGGCGGGCCGGCCCGCCTCTTCGGCGCGGCGGCATGAGCCCTATTGAGCCTCATTTCGGTGTATCGTTCCAATCGGCGGTCGTCCCCGGGGGGCTCGCCCTGGCATGCATCTTGCCTTACCCCCGCAAGGGTCGGCCGCAGCAGGCCGCCAGCATTTCAAATCTTCATGCGCCATGCCCAATATCAGCACTAGACCGACTCAGCTTCCCGAGGAAATCGGCATGTACGTCGATGCCCTGCGCAAAGCCTGTCCGAGCCTCGATGAAGTGTGGCTCATGGGACCGCGCGTCGACGACGAGGAAGCGCGCGGATCCGACTGGGAATTTCTCGCGTTCGGGGACCGCGAGGCGCTGAAGGAGGTGCGGAGCGACGGCCGTTGGCAGCGGCCGGACGTGCGCTTGTTCGTCGTTGTCGACGGCGATCGATTCGAGTCCGCATGGGGACAGCCGGAGTCGGGGCGGCTCAGCGCGATCGGTTGGAGCGTCGAAGACGGGATGTCCGCGAGCTATGCGGCGGCCCGCGAGAACCGCGCGGCGTCCGAACGGCGGGCCGCAGTCCGAGTACGCTGAGTTGAGCGCCCGCGCGCTTGCACGTCCGGAGAGTCATTCGAGAGAATCGTTGGGTGGTCGTGTGCAAGCGAGTGGTTCCGCCGCCGGTGCTGCGTTGCGAACGGTGCGCCTCCGGCGCCCTATGGCCGTACGATGGCGTCTGATGCGAGCGTCGTGCTGCGCATCCTGGTCGTAGAGGACGAAGAGGATGCGAGGGAGGGCTTGCGGATGCTGCTCGAGGCGTCGGGCTACGCCGTCTCGACGGCGGCCGATGGCTTCGACGGTCTCGCGAAGCTCGAGGCGTGCCCGCCGCATACGGCTATCGTAGACATCGATCTCCCGGGGCTGGACGGCTACGAGCTTGCGCGCCGGGCGCGCGCCACGCCGGCTCTCGAAAGCGTTCGCCTGATCGCGCTGACCGGCTACGGGCGGGAAAAGGACAAGCGCCAGGCGCGCGAGGCCGGCTTCAATCTTCACCTGACGAAGCCCATCCGCTTCGAAACGCTGCGCGCAGCGCTCGACGACGCCTGAGATCGCCTGGCCGGCAGGCCTGGCGCGTTTTTTGCTAAAGAGCGGGCATGGATGCCTGCGAGAAGCAAGGACGCCTCCGGCTGGGGCTCTCGGCCCTGGCCTTCGCGGCGGTCCTGGCGCCCTGGGCGCCGAACCGAGCCTCGGCCGATGTTCCTTCGCCCCCGGCGACGCACAAGAGCTTCGGAAAATATACCGTCTACTACAGCGCGGTCAGAACCGAGGCGCTGCCGCGGTCCGTGCTGCGGCAACACGATCTCCCTGCGCCGAGTCCCGACGAGATCCTGTTGAACGTTTCCGTCAAGCTCAAAGGCAGAAGCGTGGCCGCCGACGTGCACGCAACGGCCGTCAATCTCGCACAGGAACAGCGCGATATTCCGATGCGGCCGGCGCAGAGCGGCGCGATGTTCGCTTACATCGGCACGCTGCACCTTCCCGACGAGCAGGAGGTCCTGACGTTTCGGATCGACGTGCAGCCGCAGGGGAGCCGGAAGCCGTTCGAGGTGAGTTTCCGCCGCAGCTTCGTACCCGTGCCCGCAGCGCAGTCTGGAGCAGGACGCCACGGCGTGCCCGGGCTCGAGGCCCAATGACGGCGAGCGCGCATCGCGGGGCCGGGCGCTGAACGCACGCCGCCCTGCATGTACTTTCTCGCGCTCGCGACGGACTACGACGAGACGCTCACGCACGGCGGCAGCGTCGCCGACGACGTGCGCAGCGCGCTGCGCGGCTGCGCGCCCGTTACACAGTCCCGGCCGAGCCCGAGCCGCCCTAAGGTGCGCGGGGCGTCGACGCTCCGGGCCTTGCGGCCTACTATGGTCGGCGCCGCTGCCGCAGACCGCGTGCGGGGCGGGCGTCTCCCCGAGTCGCGTGCTGCCGGTGCCGGAACGAACGAGCAGGAGGATCACGATCTGAACGCGGAGCCATCCAAATCGCGCGCGAGCTCCGGCGTCGCCGGGCTCGACGAGCTGCTCGGCGGAGGTTTCCCGCGCAACCAGATCTATCTCGTGGAGGGCGGCACGGGTGCAGGCAAGACGACGCTCGGTCTGCAGTTTCTCATTGCCGGCGCCGCGCGCGGGGAGCGCGTGCTGTATCTCGGGTTCTCGGAGACGCCGGAGGATCTCGAGCGCATCGCGGGCGCGCACGGCTGGAGCCTTGCAGGCGTGGACCTGCACAAGGTCGTGTCCGAGGAGGCGGCCTCGCGGCAGGCCCAATACACGCTGTTTCCATCATCCGAGGTCGAGCTTCACGAGCTCATGGAGCAGCTCAACGAGGCGATCTCCAGACGCAAGCCGGATCGCCTTCTCATCGATCCGGTCTCGGCCCTACGGTGGTTCGCGGCGGACCCGTTCGAGTACCGCCGTCACGTCGAGAGTCTCGGGCGCGCGTTGCACCCGGCCGAGTGCACGACACTGCTGATAGACGATGCCGGCATGGGCGAGCAGCAGTTCCATCCGCGCAGCATCGTGCACGGCGTGCTGACGCTCGCCAGGATGGACCAGGAATACGGGCGCGATCGCCGTCGCCTGCGCATCGAGAAGCTGCGCGGCGAGTCGTTCGCGGGGGGCTACCACGACTACGAAATCGTCACGGGCGGCCTCGAGGTCTACCCGCGCATCGAAATCGCCTCGCGGCCGGCCGAAGCGGCAGATCATGCTGCACCGCTGCTGTCCCGGCATCCCGAATTCGGTCCGCTGCTCGGCGGCGGCATACCCTGGGGCTGCGCGGTTCTCCTGGCCGGACAGGCGGGGACCGGCAAATCGAGCCTCGCGGCGGTCTGGTCGGCCGACGCGCTCGCGAGCGGCCGCTCGGTCCTGTATCTGACGTTCGACGAGGGCATCGAGACGCTGCTCCAGCGCAGCCGGGCCCTCGCCGTCGAATTCCCGGCCGCGCACGAGGCGGGGACGCTCGAGCTCGAGCAGATCGACCCCGCGGGTTCCTCGCCCGGCCGCGTCTCGGATCGGATCCGGCGGGCGGTCGACCGGGAAAAGGGACGCCTCGGCGTCGTCGTGCTCGACAGTCTCTCGGGCTATTTGCACGCGACCGGCTCGAGCCGCTACCTCGATCTTCAGCTGCATCAGCTGTTGGCCTACCTGCGCCGCCGCGGTGTGATCACGCTCATGGTGCTGACTCAACGCGGGATGCTGGGCGATCCACGTAGTAATGTGGATTTGAGCTATATCTCGGATGTAATGGTTTTTATGAACTTTTTCGAGTCAGGTGGCCGCCTGCATCGGGCAGTGTCCGTCGTCAAGCACCGGGCTTACCGGCATGACCAGGAGATTCGCGAGCTCGTCTTCGAGGCGGCAGGCATTCGGCTGCGCGCGCCGCCGCAAGGACTGCGGGGCCTGCTGTCGGGCGCGCCGAGGGACGAGGGGGCGGAGACCCGATGAGCCGCGGCGACGAGCGGCGCGGGGCGAAGCAAGCGGGCGCGACGGCGACGGCTCGGGCCGCGGACCCGGTGCAGGCCTCGACTGCCGAGCCCACGGCGGGCGCCGCGGAGGCGGCGGAACCCGATCGCTCGATCGAGGAGCGTATCCTGCTGCTGCTGCCTTTCGGCCGCGACGCCGACCTCGCGGCTGCCGAGCTCTCGAAGGCCGGTCTCGAAGCCGTGGGCTGCCGCGACCTCAAGAGTCTGGTGACCAGGCTCGACGAGGGGGCCGGCGTCGCGCTGCTCGGCGAGGAGGCGCTGCGTCGCGGCGCGTCGCGTCTGTTTCGCGTGTTCGACCGGCAGCAGACCTGGTCGGATCTTCCCGTCATCGTGCTGCTGCGCAAGGACGGGCCCAATCCGGAATCGCTCGCGGTGCTGCGTGCCTTCGAGCGGCACCCGAAGATCAAGACGACGTTCCTGCAACGGCCCGTGCCCGCGCTGTCGCTCGTGAGCTCGGTCAGGGCCAGCCTCAAGTCGCGCCTGCGCCAGTATCAGGTCCGCGATCTGCTGGCGCAGCTCAACGAGGACGTGCGCCTGCGCGACGAGTTCCTCGCAATGCTCGGGCATGAGCTTAGAAATCCAGTGAGCTCTATAGGGTATGTCTCGGATTTATTTGAAATGGAAGGCTCGGCGCTCACGCAGGAAAGGGCGGGCTGGGGCGCCACGGTCATCGGCCGGCAGGTGCGCCATCTGGGCCGTCTGCTCGATCAGCTTCTCGACGTCGCGAGAGTCCAGCGCGGCAAGATCGCGCTCGAGGTCGAGACGCTGGACCTGCGATCCGTCGCCGAAGACTGCGCGGACTCGGCGCGCGTCGCCGGCGAGGACCGGGAGTGGAGCGTCGGCCTGCCCGATTGCGCCGTCTGGGTCGAGGCCGATCGCGTGCGTCTCAGCCAGATCGTCGACAACCTGCTCGAGAACGCGTTGAAGTACACGGGGCCGGGCGGGAGGATCGAGGTGAAGGTCCGCGCCGACGGGCCGAGCGCGGTGCTGGCAGTGGCTGACGACGGTCGCGGCATGAACAAGAGCGCGCTGAACCACGTGTTCAAACCCTTCTTTCAGGAGACGGCGCAAAGGACGGCGGGATCGGCGGGGCTCGGCCTCGGGCTCGCGATGGTCGACAACCTCGTGCGGCTGCACGGCGGCACGATCACGGCCTCGAGCGAAGGAGAGGGGCGAGGCTCGCGGTTCGAGCTGCGCCTCCCGCGCGCGGCCGGTGTCGAAGCGGACCGCGGCGAGCGCACGGCGCGGCGCGAGCGCGAGGGCGAACCGCTGCGTCTGCTCGTCGTCGAAGACAACGTCGAGGTGGCCGAGCTGTTCGCGCTGCTGTTGAAGTCGCTGGGCCACGAGGCTCACGTCGCGCACGAAGGGCTCGAGGCCGTCGAGACGGCGCGCGAGCTCGGGCCCGACGTGGCTTTCATCGACATCGGTCTGCCCGACATCGACGGGGCCGAAGTGGCACGCAGGCTCCGCGCGGCACCGCGCGCCCCGCGGCTCGTCGCGCTGACGGGCTTCGCCGAGGAGTCGGACGGCGAGGACTCCCCGTTCGACGAATATCTGTTGAAGCCTGTGAGCCGAAGTCAGGTCGAGGATCTGTTGCAGCGGCTCGCGTGAAAAAAGAAGAAGGACCTTGAGGCTTTTTTTTTGCTACGACGATTGCCCGCGCCGCGGCGGGTGCAGGGTGCCGCGGCGCTTGGCGTCCTCGGCTCGGCGGCGGGCGACTTTGAGCTGCACGGCGGCGGCTCGATCGCACCACTCCGCGCGGGCTGCGAGGTGGTCGGCGAGCCGGTGCGCCAGGGCGGCGACGGTCAGGGCCGCCGGCACGGCGCCTCCGGTCGGAAAGGCTTCCGGGCCGCAGACGTAGAGGTTCGGCGAGCTGTGCACGCGCAGCGTGGCGTCGCAGACGCTGCGCGCGGGACTCGCGCCCATGAGGCACGCGCCGAAGGGCGGGCCGTCCCAGACGGGTCCCGCGCGCGTGCGCTGCCCGGCGCCCACGCGGTCGAGCCAGCGCTCGAGGAGCCTCACCGCCTTGTCTGCGAGCCGCCGGTCCCGCTCCGAATAGTGGGCCTCCACGCGGGCGCAGGGGTCGCCCGCAGCGTCGGCGAGCGTATCCGAGAGGCCGATCCGGTTGCTCGGGCTCGGGCCGAGCTCGACACGGCAAGTCAATGCGATGCGCGGTTGCAATGCGTTCGGCACGAGCCGCTGCAACCCGGTCGGGAGGCTCGTCCGCGGCAGGGGCAAGGCCCCGCAGCCGGCCTCGCGGCGGGCGAGCACTCGAATCGAACCGAGGCCTCCCGCATGGAAAAGCCCATGCAGTTCGGGCACGACGAGCTCCGGTGCCGCCGCCTTCGGCCAGCCCGTCTCGAGGCGCCCCGTCGCGTGGACCAGCGCGTGCCCGCCGATGCGCGCGCCGACTTGCCCGTGATCGTTGCCGATGCCTTGCGGAAACCGCCTTGACCTCGAAAGCAGCAGCAGCCGCGGCGTCTCGACGGCCCCGCACGCGAGCACGAAGGCACCCGCGCGCGCGGTCTTCTCCTGGCCCCCGCGCGCTCGGCACGTCGCCCCCATGATGCGCCCGTTGCGGTCGGCGAGCAGGCGCGCGACGCGCACGCCCGTGACGAGCTCGCCGGTCGGCGAAGCGACGAATTCAGGCAGCAGCTCGCGCTGCGGGTCGTAGGGCCTCGTTCCCCGGCTCGCGACGGCCCGGCGCGGCGCGGCCCCGGCCGCGCCTGCAACGACGGCGCCGAGCACCCGATCGCGGTGCCGCGCCACGCGGTCGCGCGGCGGCCGGGCCGCCCGGCGCCCGGGCGTCACGCCCAGCGTGTCTTCGGCGCGGCCGTAAAACGGTTCGAGCTCGGCCGGCAAGAGCGGCCACGGCCGGCCGGCCGCGTAGGGATGCGTCTCGAAGTCCGCAGGGTCGAAGCGCTCGCAGGCGCCGTCCCACTCGGCGCGGCGGCCGCGATCCGCGTCGCCGCGATATTCGCAGCTCGCAAGGTCGGAAGGAGCCCCGACGGCGCGCCGTCTCGGCGCATCGCCGGCCTCGACGAGCAGCGTGCGCAGCCCCGCGCGGACGAAGCGCACGGCGAGCAGACAACCGGCGAGGCCCGCGCCGACGATGCAGACGTTGTAGGGCTCGGTCGCGTCCAGCGCTTCGAGCCTTCTCTCGGACTTGGTGGTCAGGTGCAGCCCCATGAGGTGCAGCCCCACGCTCAGATCGACGCTGCGGCCAGCGCGATCAGCGCCCAGAGAATTAATCCCGCGGCAGAGGCGACGAGTATTCCTTGGACTGGCCGTGCATCCTGTTCAGCCATCGGTCAGGTCTCTCCGGCATAATACGTACGATGATGCAAGCGCCATGCCATGCAGGCCGTCGCGGCCGCGCGCGAACGCCCGCGGGCCCGGGCGTGGCATGCCGCTTGCATTCACGGTCCGCATCGCACACTTGGGTCGCGGACCGGACGCGTCAGCGGAGTTTCGGGTCGTTTTAGATTGGACGAGCAAAATGAGGGCCGCCTGCCTTCGGCGGCTCCGATGGGCGGCTACGGCGCACGCCGTGCTTGCGCTGGCGTTCGTCTTCACGAGCGCGGCGCACGCCATCGAGGTGCAGGTCACCGGCGTTCCTCCCGACCTCGAAAAGAACGTCCGGGCGTACCTCGACATCGCATCGGCGGGCGCCGATGTCGGCGAGGCGCGGCTGCACCGCCTGAACCAGCAGGCGGCCGAGCAGATCCGGGCCGCGCTTCAGCCTTTCGGTTACTACAACCCGACCGTGCACTCCTCGCTGCAGATGGTGAAGGGCCAATGGGTCGCGCACTACGACATCGAGCTCGGGCCGCCGACGGTGCTGACCGAGGTGGACATCGGCGCCAAGGGCGCAGGCAGCGATGCGAAGCCGGTGAAGGAAGCGCTCGCATCGGTCAAGCTCACGAAGGGCGACGTCCTGAATCAGCAGCGCTACGAGGCCGCCAAGCAGGCGCTGCAGCAAGCGGCGTACAACGCGGGGTACATCGACGCCTCCTACCAGCGCGCGGAGATACTCGTGAACCCAAAGGCGCACGACGCTGCGGTCCATCTGCTGCTCGACACGGGACCGCGCTTCTACTTCGGCGTCATCACGGTGGAGCAGGACATCCTGAGTCCGCACTTCGTGTCGCACTTCGTGCCCGTCAAGGCCGGCCAGCCCTTCGAGACCGACCGGCTCATCGCGCTTCAGCAGTCGCTGGCCAACAGCGGCTACTTCGCGAACGTCTCGGTAGACGTGCAGCGCGCCGAAACCCACGACCAACACATCCCCGTCGTCGTGCACACGACGCCGCGCAAGCGTCAGGACTATACGCTCGGCTTCGGGTACGGAACCGACACGGGACCGCGCCTGAGCCTCGGCGTCGAGCTCAGGCGGCTCGGCCGCCGCGGTCACAGCTTCAGATCGGATCTGCGCCTGTCCTCCATCGAGCAGACGGCGGCGGCGCAGTATCAGATTCCCGTGCAGAACGTTTCGACGGACTACGTGGCACTGCGCGCCTCCCTCGGTGCGCTCGACATCGGTGACTGGACGACGCGCCAGCTCATCCTCGGCACGAGCTGGCACCGGGAGTGGCACGGTACGCGCCGGCGCGTCTATTTGACGGCCCAGCGCGAGCGTTATTCGACGGCGTCGGGGACAACACAGACCGGCACGTTGTTCTTTCCGGGTATGGAAGTCAGCCGGCAACAGGCCGACGACCCGATCTATCCGACCAAGGCGTACTCGTGGAGCGCCGACATCCGGGCGGGCTCCTCCGGATTCGGCTCGGACACGAGCTTCGGCCGGTTGTACCTGAGCGGCCGGCTCGTGCGTCCGCTCGGCAAGCGCGTGCGCTACCTGCTGCGCGCCGAGTACGGCGCGCTGACGGTCGGGAACTTCGACGAGCTGCCGCCGTCCCAGCGCTTCTACGCGGGCGGCGAGAGCAGCGTCCGCGGCTACGCGTATCAGCAGCTGAGTCCGCCGGCCGGCCCCGAAGGCGAGAGCCTCGGCGGGCGCTACGTGCTGACGGGGAGCGCAGAGGTCGACGTGCTCATCGTCGGCAACTACGGGGCGGCATTCTTCGTAGACGACGGTAACGCCTCGAACGATCCGATTCCGCATCCCAAGCTCGGCGCGGGCATCGGGCTGCGCTGGAAGTCGCCGGTCGGAATGATCGGCGTGGATCTCGCGCATCCGTTCGACGAGCCCGGAACGAATTACCGTTTTTACTTGAGCATCGGAGGCGAACTGTGAGGAGGCGGCGCGCGCTGCAAGTGCTCGCGGGCGTGGGCGCCGCCCTCGTGATCGTGGGCGGCGTGCTCGCGTGGCTCGCCGAGACGCGCAGCGGGCTCGAATTCGCGTGGCATCGAGTCGCGGGACGGCTGCCGGGGCAGGTCCGCGTGGCGAGCCTCGAGGGCCGCCTCTTCGGGCCGCTCGTCGCCAACGGCCTCGTGCTCGACACGGACACGCTGCACATCGAGATTCGGCGCGCGGAGCTCGATTGGCATCCGCTCGGGCTGCTCGGCCGCAGCTTCGACGTGGACCGTCTCGCGCTGCAGGGCGTCGCCGTGACGCGGCGCAGCGCCGGCTCGACGGCCTCTGCGCCCCAGAGCCCGCCCTTCACGCTGCCCGTCCAGCTGAGCCTCCCCGTGGCCGTGGACATCGGGCAGGTTCTCGTCGAGAACGCGAACTACTATTCGAGCCCCGACGCGGCGCCGGTCGCGTTCGAGCGGGCCTCGCTCGGCGTCCGTCTCGATGCCGATCAATGGCTGCTGCACGACATCGAGCTGCGGGCTCCGCTCGCGACGGCATCGGGCCGCATCGATCTCGAGCCGCGGCGTCCCTATGCCGCGAACGCCGAGCTCGATTGGACGCTGCACCCCGCCGATTACCCGGCGGCCTCGGGCAAGACGACGGTATCGGGGGATCTCGAGCGGCTCGTGCTGCGGCAGACCGTGCAGCCGCCCTATACCCTCGATGCGCAGCTCGTCGTGACGCAGCCGCTCGACGCGGCCAAGCTCGACGGCCGGCTCCAGACGACGCTCGACCCGAAAGCGCTGGGTCTCGACCTGCCCGTGCGGACCATCGAGGTCAGCGCCCAGGTCGGCGGCAGCCTCGACTCGATCGCCGTCGACGGCCGCGCCAAGCTGAATTCCGAGGAGCTCGCGAACGCCGAGCTCGATCTGCACGCGACATATGCGGACAACACCGTGCACGTCGGAGCGCTGCAGCTGCGGCAGCCGAAAGGCAACACGGCGATCGATCTCGCCGGCAGCGTCGCGCTCGCGCCCGCGACGCACGTCGAGCTCGGCGGCGACTGGCAGCACCTGACCTGGCCGCTGACCGGAGAGCCGGTCGTCGCGAGTCCCTCGGGCAAGCTCCAGCTCTCCGGCACGCCGGACATGCTCAAGGCCGATCTCTCGGCACAGGTCGCAGGCGGCGGCAAGGTCCAGGGCACCGTGCGCCGGGAAGGCGGCCGGCTCGACGCGGACCTCGGCTGGACCGACATCGCCTGGCCGGCCTCGAGCCCGGAGGCCCGCAGCAGCAAGGGGCGCCTCAGCGTGGCGGGGACGCTCGACGCATACAAGCTCGACCTCAAAACCGATCTCTCGATGTCCGGCAAGACGGGACACATCGAGGCTTCGGGCACGGGCGATCTCAAGGGCCTGATGCTCGATACCATCGACGCTCAGGTCCTCGGCGGCAGTCTGAGCGGAAAGGCCTCGGCCCAATGGTCCCCCGCCGTCGCGGGCAGCGCGCAGCTCACGGCCTCGATGCTGGATCCGGGCCTCGTGAGCAAACGCTGGGCGGGGCGGATCGGCGGCAGCGTGGACGCTTCGGGCTCGCTCGAAGGCCAAGGTCTGGCCGTGGACATCAAGGCGCTGAAGCTCGACGGCCGCCTGCGCAACCGCGCCGTGAACGTGGACGCCGAGGGCCGCTATGCGGCAGGGGCGCTGAATCTCGCGCGCCTCGAGCTCAAGAGCGGCGCGACGGAGCTGCATGCCCAGGGCCAGCTCGCCGAGCACGCGGACCTGACTTTTCGCCTCGCAAGCCCCGATCTCGGCGACGTGTGGCCGAGCTTCGCGGGCAGTCTCACGGCCCACGGGCGCGTCGAAGGGCCGCGCGAGAAGCCGCGCATCGAGCTCGACGCGAACGGTTCCGGCATCGAGGTCCCCGACGCGCACGTCGGCACGCTCGCGCTCAACGCCGACGTTGACGCCTCGGGCCGCGAGCCTTCGAGCCTCGAGCTCACGGTCGCCGATGCGATGCTCTCGGGCACGGAAGTCACGCGCCTCCACGCGATGGGCTCCGGGGACGCCGCGCAGCACGAGTTGTCGCTCGCGGCCGATACGGACCTCGGCACCGCGAAGCTCGCTTTGACGGGCACTGTCGAGCATCCCTGGGAGCCGGATTTCGCCTGGGACTTCGACGTGGGCGAGGCGACGGTCGCGTATCCGGCGCTCGCGCCGTGGAGCCTGCAGAAAGAAGCCAAGGGCCGACTGAGCTCCAACGCCGTGACGCTCGAGCGCAGCTGCTGGGCCAGCGGCAAGGCGGAGCTTTGCCTCGACGCGACCGGCGGCCCGCAGGGCACGCAGGCCAATCTCGCGCTCACGGGTTTGCCGTTCGCGTACTTCGTGCCCTTGCTGCCGGAGCCCATCGCCGTGGACGGTGAGATCTCGGCCATGGCGGAGGCGCGGCTCGCGCCCGAGCAGCCGCCCGCAATCGACATCAAGCTGAGCTCTACGCCGGGCCGCATCCGGGCGCCGAGTACCGCCGCCGACGGCACGACGGCCGGCGGCGGCCCAGCGGGCGGCCAGAATGCCGCGGGTACGCAGGCCGCCGCGAGCGCGAACGGCACCGCCACGGCCACCGCGCCCGTCCCGACGCTCGATTTCGGCGCGGCGAGCGGACACATCGTCTCGAACGCCGAACGCACGACGATCGACGTAGCATGGCCCTTCGAGCAGCAGGGCAAGATCGATCTCCATGCCATCGTGAATCGCGCACCCGGCCGACCCGTTGCGGAGAGCGCCGTCACGGGGAATGCCGACGCCGAGGTCAACGACCTCACGTTTCTGGCCGACGTCATCGACCAGGTCGACAACACGGGCGGAAGGCTCACGGGTCAACTCGCCCTTTCGGGCACGCTGGGCTCGCCGAAACTCGCCGGCCGCGTGGCGCTCGACGACGCGCATGCGGATCTCGTCGCGCCGGGCGTGGCCGTCAAGCACCTGAATCTCGCGCTGAACGGCGACGGCAGCGGTGACGTAACGGTGCAGGCGAGCGCGGAGTCCGGCGGCGGAACCATGACCGGCACCGGCAATCTCAGGCTCGCGGGCTCGAATCCGGTGGGCCACCTGGAGCTCTCGGGCAAGAGCTTCGAGATCTACGACACCTCCGACGCGCAGGTATTCGTCTCGCCGCAGCTCGCGATCGACGCCGACACCGAGCGGTTGAACCTCACGGGCACGGTCGTCGTGCCGAAAGCCAAGTTCACGCCGCGCGAGGTACCCCAGGGGGCCGTCAGCGTCTCGCCGGATCAGGTCATCGTCGGCGAAGATCAGCAGAACGCGCCGCCGGGCTTGACCCGGCCGCTGTACGCGAAAGTCAAGCTCCAGCTCGGCGACGACGTGACCTTCGACGGCCTCGGTCTCACGGGCACGTTGACCGGCGGTCTGCAGATCGTCGAGGCGCCGAAGCAGCCGACGACCGGCTCGGGTGAGCTCAGCATCCAGAAGGGCACGTACGAGGCCTACGGTCAGAAACTCGACATCCGCAGGGGCCGGCTCCTGTTCGCCGGCGGACCCATCACGCGTCCCGGCGTGGACGTTGAGGCGGTGCGGCAGGCGACCCCCGAAATTCTCGTCGGCGCACGCGTCCAGGGCACGCTCGCGCAGCCGCAGCTCTCCCTGTTCTCCGAGCCGACGCTGCCGAAGCAGGAGCAGCTCTCGTACCTGATTCTCGGCCGCTCGCTCGAC
This sequence comes from uncultured Gammaproteobacteria bacterium, assembly GCA_963702105.1. Taxonomy (GTDB): domain Bacteria; phylum Pseudomonadota; class Gammaproteobacteria; order Steroidobacterales; family Rariloculaceae; genus ZC4RG20. The sequence goes on along the minus strand of OY969712.1, from coordinate 3,126,245 downwards.
AAGGCGTCTACCTCCGAGACCTCGGCCCTCTCGAACGCGGCCATCGCACTCGGCCTCAAGGGCGGCAATTTCGTCTCACAGAAGCTCAACAAGTCGCTGGGCTTCCAGGAGTTCGGCATCGAGACGGAGCCCGGTGCAGCCAGCAAGACGGCGGCGTTCGTGATCGGCAAATATCTCTCGCCGAGCCTCTACGTGAGCTACGGCTTCGGGCTGTTTCAGCCGGTCAATACGCTCAAGCTGCGCTACACGATCTCGAGCCATTGGCGGCTCCAGACCGAGTCGTCGAGCGTCGGCAAGGGCGGCGATCTGCTGTATCACATCGAGCGGTGAGGGGTCGGTCTCGCGCGGTACGATCCGTTCCGGGCACGGAGACTACCCGCCCCCGGAAGGTCCGGCCGTGACGAATGCGCCTCGATGGCATAGAATTTGCTCCCTCATCGGCAAATGATTTGCACCAGACGCAACCAGGCCGGCGCCGCCCGGCGCCAAATGATCGTGCCCGCGACCGGTCGGAGTTCGGCTCCGCACGCGTGGGGACACGGGTTCGACGGGGCCGCTCATGGGCGCCCGGAGGGGGGCTGATGGCGGAGACGAACCGGCAGCGTGCGCCCGGGCCGGGCGAGAGCCAGAGCCTGCTGACCGAGCAGGACATCTATTACTTTCGCGAGGGCAATCACAGCCGCCTTTATCGTGTGCTCGGCGCACACCCCCGCGTCGTGAGCGGCAAGGCCGGCGTGCAGTTCGGCGTTTGGGCGCCGAACGCAGAGCGGGTCTCCGTCATCGGCGAGTTCAACGGCTGGGACCGCAGCGCGACGCCGCTGCGCGTACGCGGCGACAGCTCCGGCATCTGGGAAGGCTTCGTGCCGGGCGTCGAGCAGGGGGCGGCCTACAAGTACCACATCCGCTCGCATCACCGCGGCTACGAGGTGGACAAGGCCGATCCTTACGGGTTCTACGCGGAGACGCCGCCGCGCACGGCGTCGCGAGTCTGGCCGCTCGACTATGAATGGGGCGACCGCGAGTGGATGCAGCGCCGCTCGCAGGCCAATTCGCTGGCGGCGCCGTGGTCGATCTACGAGGTGCACCTCGGCTCCTGGACGCGGACGGCCGACGGCCGCTCGTTGAGCTACCGCGAGGTTGCCGGGCCGCTGGCCGACTATGTCGCAGAGATGGGGTTCACGCACGTCGAGTTCCTCCCCCTCATGGAGCACCCGTTCTACGGCTCGTGGGGCTATCAGAGCGTCGGCTATTTCGCGCCGACTTCGCGTTACGGCACGCCGCAGGATTTCATGTACCTCATCGACGTGCTGCATCAGCGCGGCATCGGCGTCGTGCTCGACTGGGTGCCTTCGCATTTTCCGAGCGACGAGCACGGGCTCGCTTATTTCGACGGTACGCACGTCTTCGAGCACGAGGATCGCCGTAAGGGCTACCATCCCGAGTGGCACAGCTACGTCTTCAACTACGGCCGCAACGAGGTGCGCGCCTTTCTGCTCTCGAGCGCGCTTTTCTGGCTCGACAAGTATCACGCCGACGGCATCCGCGTGGACGCCGTCGCCTCGATGCTGTACCTCGACTACGCGCGCAAAGAAGGCGAGTGGATCCCGAACGAGTACGGCGGGAAGGAGAATCTCGAGGCCATCTCGTTCCTGCGCAAGCTCAACGAGACGAGCTACGGCCATTACCCGGATACGCAGATCATCGCGGAGGAGTCCACGGCCTGGCCCATGGTCTCGCGGCCCATCTACGTCGGCGGCCTCGGCTTCGGCATGAAATGGAACATGGGCTGGATGCACGACACGCTGGCCTATATGGCCGAGGATCCTGTCTACCGCAAGTACCACCATCACCAGCTTACGTTCAGCATTCTCTACGCGTTCACCGAGAATTTCGTGCTGCCGCTCTCGCACGACGAGGTCGTCTACGGGAAAGGCTCGCTGATCCGCAAGATGCCGGGCGACGACTGGCAGAAGTTCGCGAACCTGCGCGCGCTGTTCGGGTACATGTTCCTGCACCCGGGCAAAAAGCTGCTGTTCATGGGCGGCGAATTCGGCCAGTGGAACGAGTGGAATCACGAGGCGGGGCTCGATTGGAGCCTCGCGGATCTGCCGCTGCACGCGGGCCTGAAGCGCTGGGTACGCGACCTCAATACGTTCTACCGCGGCGAGCAGGCGGCGCACGACCTCGATTTCGCCGACAAGGGCTTCGAGTGGGTCGATTGCAACGACAGCGAGGAGAGCGTCGTCAGCTTCCTGCGCAAGGATGCATCGGGCCAACGCTTCGTGCTCGTCTGCGTGAACTTCACGCCCGTGCCGAGGCAGAGTTACCAGGTCGGCGTTCCGCGCCCGGGGCACTGGGCCGAGGTGCTCAACAGCGATGCGCCGCTTTACGGCGGCAGCGGCCAGGGCAATCTCGGCGGCTGCGAGACGGCTCCGGTCGGCGCCCATGGCCGGTACCATTCGCTCTCGCTGACGCTGCCGCCGCTCGGCGCCGTGGTCTTCCGCTACGAGGGCGGAGCCGCCGAGGAGGGCGGGTCGTCGAAGGAGGGCGCATGAGGGCCGGCGAGGACGCCCTGTGACGTTGCCCGCGGAGGGCCGTCGCCGAGTCGTCATCGAGTCGCTGCGGCCGGAGGTCGATTGCGGGACGTTCGCGGCGAAGCGGGTCGTCGGCGAGCACGTGCGCGTCGAGACGGATGCGTTCACGGACGGCCACGACCAGCTTGTCTGCATGCTGCGGCACCGCCACGCCGGCGATGCGGACTGGCAGGAGACGCGCATGCGCCCCCTCGGCAACGACCGCTGGTGCGCCGAGTTCCGCGTCGAGCGCCTCGGTACGTATGAATACACCGTCGCCGCCTGGGTCGATCGGTTTCTCTCCTGGCGCCAGGACTTTGCGCGTCGCCGCGATTCGGCCGATCTCGAAATCGCCCTCGCGGCCGCCGAGGAGCTCGTGCGCGCCGCGGCAGGCCGCGCGCGCGACGGCGACGCGGAGGCGCTGCGGCAGCTCGCCGATCGGCTCATGGGAGCCGGGACGCTCGAAGCGCGCCGCGCCGCAGCCCTCTCCGACGCGCTGCTCGCGCTAATGCTGCGCTACCCGAATCGGCGCTTCGAGACCGTGCACGAGCGCGTGCTGCGCGTCGTCGTAGACCGCGAACGCGCGCGCTTCTCGAGCTGGTACGAGCTGTTCCCGCGCTCGCTGACGAGCGCGGACGCGGGCGAGCACGGCACCTTCGCGACGACGGCCGCGCGGCTGCCCTACGTGGCCCGGCTCGGCTTCGACGTGCTCTACCTGCCGCCGATTCATCCCATCGGCCGCGCGAAGCGCAAGGGCCGCAACAACGCCTTGAAGGCCGGCCCCGACGACCCGGGCTCGCCGTGGGCCATCGGCTCGGAGGAGGGCGGCCACAAGGCCGTGAATCCCGCGCTCGGGACGCTCGAGGACTTCCGCGCGCTGTGCCGCGAAGCGGACCGGCACGGCATCGAGGTCGCGCTCGACATCGCGCTGCAGTGTTCGCCGGATCACCCCTATGTGCGCGAGCATCCGGAGTGGTTCCGGCACCGGCCCGACGGCTCTATTCAGTACGCAGAGAATCCGCCGAAGAAATACGAGGACATCTACCCGTTCGACTTCGAGTGCGAAGACTGGCGCGCGCTGTGGGTCGAGCTCGAGAGCATCTTCGAGTACTGGGTCGCAAAAGGCGTCAATATCTTTCGGGTGGACAACCCGCACACGAAGCCCTTCGGGTTCTGGCGCTGGCTCATCGCCGAGGTCAAGGCCAGGCACCCGGAGGTCCTGTTCCTGGCCGAGGCGTTCAGCCGCCCGCGCGTCATGCACCGGCTCGCGAAGGCCGGCTTCACGCAGTCGTACACGTACTTCACGTGGCGCAACACCAAACAGGAGCTCGTCGAATACCTGACCGAGCTCACGCGCTCGTCGTCGCGCGAGTACTTTCGCCCGAACTTCTGGCCGAACACGCCGGATATCCTGCACGAGTATCTGCAGTACGGCGGGCGCCCCGCGTTCATGTGCCGAGCGGTGCTCGCCGCAACGATGACGGCGAGCTACGGCATCTACGGGCCGGCCTTCGAGCTGCTCGAGGCGGCGCCGCGCGAGCCCGGCGCCGAGGAGTACCTGGACTCGGAGAAGTACGAGGTCCGCCGCTGGGACCTCGAGGCGCCGGCGAGCCTCGCCGACTTCATCGCGCGGCTCAATCGGCTACGGCGCGAGAACGAGGCGCTGCAGTCGGACTGGAGCCTGCGTTTCCACGCGACCGACAACGACACGCTCATCGCCTATTCCAAGCAGACGGCGGAGCTCGAAAACATCGTGCTCGTCGTCGCCAACGTCGATCCCCACCACGTGCAGTCCGGACACGTCGAGATCCCGCTCGAGGACTGGGGTATTCCTGCCGACAGGCCATATCAGGTGCACGATCTGCTCTCGGGCTCGCGCTATCTGTGGAACGGGGAGCGCAACTACGTCGCGCTCGATCCGCAGCGCGTGCCGGCGCACGTCTTCCGCCTGCGCCGGCACGTCCGCACCGAGCAAGACTTCGATTACTTCATGTAGAGATGCCGCAACAAGAATATTCCTGGGACAGCGATCCGCTCTGGTACAAGGACGCCGTCATCTACCAGGTGCACATCAAATCGTTTTTCGATCAGAACGGCGACGGCCTCGGCGATTTTACGGGGCTGACCGAGAAGCTCGACTACATCCAGCGCCTCGGCGTGAATACGATCTGGCTGCTGCCGTTCTATCCGTCGCCCATGCGCGACGACGGCTACGACATTGCCGATTACAAGAACATCAATCCGGTCTACGGCACGCTGCGCGACTTCCGCACCTTCATCAAGGAGGCGCATAAGCGCGGCCTCAAGATCATCACCGAGCTCGTCATCAACCACACCTCGGATCAGCATCCGTGGTTCAAGGCGGCCCGGCAGGCGCCGCCCGGGTCGGCAAAGCGCAACTTCTACATCTGGGGCGACGACGACAAGCAGTATCCCGAGACGCGGATCATCTTCACGGATACGGAGAGCTCGAACTGGGCCTGGGATCCGGTCGCGCGCCAGTACTACTGGCACCGGTTCTTCTCGCATCAGCCGGACCTGAACCACAACAATCCGCAGGTCGTCAAAGCCGTGATCCGCGTCATGCGGTTCTGGCTCGATATGGGCGTAGACGGGCTGCGGCTCGACGCGATCCCCTACCTGTGCGTGCGCCCGGGCACGACCAACGAGAACCTGCCCGAGACGCACGACGTCATCAAGCAGATTCGCGCCGCGGTGGACGAACATTACCCTAACCGCATGCTGCTGGCCGAGGCGAACCAGTGGCCCGAGGACGTGCGCGAGTACTTCGCGGAGGGGGACGAGTGCCACATGGCCTACCACTTCCCGCTCATGCCCCGCATGTACATGGCCATCGCGCAGGAAGACCGGCACCCCATCGTCGAGATCATGCAGCAGACGCCCGAGATTCCGGACAACTGCCAATGGGCGATCTTCCTGCGCAATCACGACGAGCTCACGCTCGAGATGGTCACGGACCGCGAGCGGGACTACATGTACAGCACCTATGCCACGGATCCGCGTATGCGCGTCAACGTCGGCATTAGGCGCCGCCTCGCGCCGCTCATGGAAAACGACCGGGGTAAGATCGAGCTCATGAACAGCCTGCTGTTCTCGATGCCGGGCTCCCCGACCGTCTATTACGGTGACGAGCTCGGCATGGGGGACAACATCTTCCTCGGCGACCGCAACAGCGTACGGACGCCGATGCAGTGGAGCCCGGACCGCAACGGCGGCTTCTCCCGTGCGGACCCGCAGGGCCTGTTCCTGCCGCCGATCATGGATCCCGTCTACGGCTACGAGTCCGTCAACGTGGAGGCGCAGGCGCGCGAGAGCTCCTCGCTGCTGAACTGGACGCGCCGCATACTTGCGGTGCGCAACGCGCACAAGGCCTTCGGCCGGGGTACGCTCGAGTTCCTGCGGCCCGGGAACCGCAAGATCATCGCGTATATCCGCCGTTACGAGGAGGAGATCCTGCTCTGCGTCGCGAACCTCAAGCGTTCCGCGCAGGCCGTCGAGCTCGATCTCAGCCCCTACAAGGGCCTCGTACCCGTCGAGCTCATGGGCCGGTCCTCGTTTCCGCCGATCGGGGATCTGCCGTACCTGCTGACGCTGGCCGGGCACGGCTTCTACTGGTTCGAGCTCACTTCGGCCGCCGAGGCGCCGAGCTGGCACGAGGAGCTTCTGGCCACCGAGGCGCCGCCGTGGCTCGTGCTGTTCGACTCGCTCGCGAGCTTCACCGAAGCGGGTACCGAGGAGCGGCGCTCGCTCGCGGTCCGTCTGATCCGGCAGTTCGAGGGCGAGGTGCTGCCGCGCTACCTGCGCCAGCAGCGCTGGTTCGCGGCCAAGGATGAGACGATCGACGCGGCCTCGATCCGCGAGCGGTGCACGTGGAAGGGCGCGCGCGGCGATTGGCTGCTCACGACGATCGACGTACGGCTCGCGAGCGGAAGCGTCCAGCGCTATTTCCTGCCGCTCGCCGTGGACTGGGGCCCAGAGCGCCCACGGCCGGCCTCTGCGCTTGCGCTCGCGCGCGTTCGGCAGCGCGCCGATACGGGCCTGCTGTTCGACGCGTTCGCCGAGGAGGCTTTCTGCCGCGACCTGCTGGACTGCGTGCAGGCTCAGTCGGCGCTCGCGTGCAACGGCGCGCGCATCGAGTTCAAGGCCACGGCTGCGCTCGGCCCGCTCGTCGAAGGCGCCGATGGGCTCAACGTGAGAACGTCCCGCGACCGAAGGCACGAACTCGGCCTTTCTGATAGGCGACGACCTGTTCCTCAAGGCCTACCGGCGCGTGCGCGAAGGCGTGAACCCGGAGTGGGAGATGGGCCGGTTCCTGACGGAAGCCTCCCCATGCCCGGCCACGGTGCCGGCCGCGGGGGCAATCGAGCACGTCGCCGCAGACGGGACGCGCTCGACGCTCGCGCTGCTGCAGGCCTCCGTGCGGAACCAGGGGGATGCATGGACGTACACGCTGCATTACCTCGAACGCTCCGTCGAGGACGGGCTCACGCACGCCGACCATACGCCGGCCGTCGAGATCAATCATACGGACTACCTCGGTCTCATGCGTACGCTCGCGCAGCGCACCGCGGACCTGCATCGCGCGCTCGGCGTCAGGACCGGCGATGCCGCGTTCGATCCGGAGCCGCTCGACGACGAGCGGCTCGGCGAGTGGCGGCAGCGCCTCGAGCGCGAGAGCGACGCGACGCTCGAGCTCCTGCGCCGGCACGCGGATCTTCTCGTGGCCGAGCACACCGACCTCACGCCCGAGCAGGTCGCGAGCGAGCGGCTGCCGGCGCTCGAGCGTCTGATCCGCGCGCGCGTCGCCGCGCTGACCGCCGCCCCGGTCCGCGCGCTGGCGACTCGGTTCCACGGCGACTATCACCTCGGGCAGGTGTTGATCAGCGGCGCGGACTTCATCATCGTGGATCTCGAAGGGGAGCCTGGCCGGAGCTTCGACGAGCGCCGGCGCAAGACGACGCCGCTCACGGACGTCGCGGGCATGCTGCGCTCATTCGACTATGCGCGCGGCGCGGCCGCGCGCAATCTCGCCGCGGCCGGAATGAGCGACGAGGCCGAGATCTGGATGCTCGTCGATCGCTGGCGCGACGAGACGCGCGAAATGTTTCTCGCCGCGTACCGTGAAGCGATGCAGGGCTGCCCGGTATACCCCGGCGCGGAGGAGGAGGCGTCCCGGCTCATCGAGCTGGCCGAGCTCGAGAAGCTGCTCTACGAGCTGCGCTACGAGTTGCAGAACCGGCCGGACTGGGTCGGGCTGCCGTGGCGGGATCTCAACGCAATGCTCGAGGAGCGGGAATAGCCGTGTCTCCACCGGCCGGCGCCGAAACGCGGCGCCGAAGCGCGGCGCCGAATAGGGCGCGGAATACGGCGCGGAATAGGTGGCGTTGCGTTCGCCGGTTCACATAACTTCTGGGCCTCGCCTGAGCCGGACGAATCTGTCAGAATCGAAGCTGCAAGGACGAAAACAGTAACGTCAGCGTGCCCGGAACCTGAATCCGGCCATGGTGCGCGGAACGTTCTGAAATTGGCGGCGGATGGCTTGGCTCGGGGAGACTATTCGAACTACCCCCGGCCGCGGCGATCCGCACCGCCGACAAGAATATGAAGGCTGTCGCGAATGGACAAACCGTCCGGCGTTTCTATTGGCCAAGGACTGGTTCGGCGAATCCGGTTCTCTTTGCTGTGTGTGCTGGCGGCCTTCGGGCTGTGCGCCGTCGCGGGGGAGGCGCAGGCGCAAAATAATCCTCCGACGGCCGTAGCGGATACGTATGCGGCCAGCGAGGACACCGTGCTCAATGTCGGTGCCGGCGCGGGTGTCCTCGGCAACGACTCCGATCCGGACATGGATCCGCTCACGGCCGTGCTCGACACGGACGTGTCCCATGGCACCTTGACGCTGAATCCCGACGGTTCCTTCAGGTATACGCCCGCCGCAAATTTCAACGGGGCCGACAGCTTTACCTATCACGCCTCCGACGGAAGTCTCTCGAGCAGCACAGTGACGGTGACGCTCAATGTCGCGGCCGTCAACGACGCCCCCGTCGCGTCCGCCGACACGTATTCGGCCACCGAGGACACCGAGCTCGACGTGAACGCGGGCAACGGCGTCCTCAGCAACGACTCCGACGTCGACATGGACGTGCTCACAGCCGTGCTCGATGCCGACGTATCTCATGGCACCTTGACGCTGGACCCCGACGGCTCGTTCACCTATACGCCGGCCTCCGGCTTCAGCGGTCCAGACAGCTTCACGTATCACGCCTCCGACGGCAGTCTCTCGAGCAGCGTCGTGACCGTGACCCTGGACGTCGCGGCCGTCAATCACCCGCCGACCGCCGTCGCGGACACCTATGCCGCCACCGAGGACACGGCGCTCAACGTGAACGCCGCCACCGGCGTGCTCAGCAACGACACCGACGTCGACATGGACGTGCTCACGGCCGTGCTCGATGCCGATGTGTCCCATGGCAGCTTGACGCTGCACCCGAACGGCTCTTTCACGTACACGCCGGCCGCCAATTTCAACGGTACCGACAGCTTCTCGTATCATGCCGACGACGGTGCGGCCTCGAGCGCGACCGTCACGGTGACGCTCAACGTCGCGGCCGTCAATGACCCGCCCGTCGCGTCCGCCGATACCTATGCCGCCACCGAGGACACCGAGCTCGACGTGAACGCCGCCTCCGGCGTGCTCAGCAACGACACCGACGTCGACATGGACGTGCTCACGGCCGTGCTCGATACCGACGTGTCCCACGGCACATTGGCGCTGAACGCGGACGGCTCGTTCACCTACACGCCGACGGCCGGATTCAGCGGCGGCGACAGTTTCCGGTATCACGCATCCGACGGCAGTCTCTCGAGCAGCGTCGTCACCGTTACGATCAACGTCGCGCACGTGAACCATGCGCCGACCGCGACCGCGGACACGTACGCTGCTACGCAAGACACCAAGCTCGACGTCAAAGGCGGTATGGGCGTGCTCAGCAACGACTCCGACCCGGACGGCGACATGATTACGGCCGTGCTCGATGGAGACGTGTCGAACGGCACGTTGACGCTGAACGCGAACGGCTCCTTCACCTACACGCCGACGACCGGCTTCAGCGGCGCCGACAGCTTCACGTATCACGCCTCGGACGGCAGCCTTTCGAGCAGCACGGTGACCGTGACGATCAACGTCGCCCACGTGAACCATGCGCCGACCGCTTCCGCCGACACCTATGCCGCGACCGAGGACACGGCGCTCGACGTGAACGCCGCGACCGGCGTACTCAGCAACGACTCCGACCCCGACAGCGACATGCTCACGGCCGTGCTCGATAGCGACGTATCCCATGGCACATTGGCGCTGAACGCGGATGGCTCGTTCACCTACACGCCGACGGCCGGATTCAGCGGCGGCGACAGTTTCAGGTACCACGCCTCCGACGGCAGTCTTTCGAGCGGCACGGTGACTGTGGCGATCAACGTCACCCACGTCAATCACGCGCCGATGGCGTCCGCCGACACGTATGACGCTACGGAAGACACCAAGCTCGACGTCAAAGCCGGCTCAGGCGTGCTCAGCAACGATACCGATCCCGACGGCGACACGCTGACGGCCGTGCTCGATGGAGGCGTCTCGCACGGCACGTTGACGCTGCACCCCAACGGCTCCTTCAGCTATACGCCGGCCGCCAACTTCAACGGCACCGACAGCTTCACGTATCACGCCTCGGACGGCAGCCTCTCGAGCAGTTCCGTGACGGTGACGCTCACTGTCGCGGCGGTCAATGACGCACCGGTCGCGTCCGCCGACACCTACGCCGCCACCGAGGACACGGCGCTCAACGTCGACGCGGCCTCCGGCGTGCTCGGCAACGACACCGACGTCGACGGGAACACGCTGACGGCCGTGCTCGATACCGACGTATCCCACGGCACATTGGTGCTGAACGCGGATGGCTCGTTCACCTACACGCCGACGGCCGGATTCAGCGGCGGCGACAGTTTCAGGTATCACGCCTCCGACGGCAGTCTTTCGAGCAGCGTCGTCACCGTTACGATCAACGTCGCGCACGTGAACCATGCGCCGACCGCGTCGGCCGACACGTACGCCGCCACCGAGAATATTCCGCTCACCGTCAACAAAGCGTCGGGGGTGCTCGCGAACGACTCCGACCCCGACGGGGACCCGATCCAGGCGGTGCTCGATTCCGGGGTCTCGCACGGGGTCCTGGTGCTGAACGCCGACGGCTCGTTCCTCTACACGCCGGCTCTTGCTTTCAGCGGCGCCGACAGCTTCACGTATCACGCCTCGGACGGCAGCCTTTCGAGCAGCGTGGTTACGGTGACGCTCAACGTCGCCCATGTGAACCATGCCCCGACCGCGTCGGCCGACACGTACGCCGCGACCGAGGACACTGCGCTCAACGTCAACGCCGCGTCCGGCGTGCTCGCCAACGATACCGATCCGGACGGAGACATGCTGACGGCCGTGCTCGATACCGACGTCTCCCATGGCACCTTGACGTTGAACCCCAACGGCTCGTTCACCTATACGCCGGCGGTGAACTTCAACGGTTCCGACAGCTTCACCTACCACGCCTCCGACGGCAGCCTCTCGAGCGGCACCGTGACGGCGACGCTCAACGTCGCGGCCGTCAACGACGCACCCGTCGCGTCCGGCGACACCTACGCCGCCACGGAAGACACCGAGCTCGACGTTAACGCCGCGTCCGGTGTGCTCAGCAACGACTCCGACGTGGAGGGGGACACGCTCACCGCCGTGCTCGATGGAAACGTCTCCCACGGCATGTTGACGCTGAACGCCGACGGCTCGTTCACGTACATGCCGGCCGCGAACTTCAGCGGCGCGGACAGCTTCACCTATCACGCCTCGGACGGCAGCCTGCCGAGCAGCACGGTGACGGTGACGCTCAACGTCGCCAACGTCAACGACCCCCCCGTGGCGAACGCCGACGCGTTCACCGTCGCCGAAGACCAATCGAAGACCCTCGACGTCCTCGCGAACGATACCGACCCGGACTTGCCGAGCGGCGATAAGCTGACGATCGCGAGCGTGAGCACGCCCGATCAAGGCGGCTCGGTCACGATCGCATCCGCCGGTACTTCTCTGAGTTACACGCCCGCGGCGAATTTCTTCGGCACGGAAACCTTCGACTATACGGTGCACGACACGAGCGGCGCGTCCTCCACCGCCACGGTCACGATGACGGTCACCAGCGTCAACGACCCCCCGGTCGTCGCTGTCATTCCGGATCAGACGGTCACGGAAAACGTGCAGATGACGCCGCTCGACCTGACTCAGTTCGTCACGGACGTTGAGCACGATCCTCTGACGTTTACGCTCGACCCGGCATCCGACGCTCTGCCCCCCGGATTGTCGCTGAGCTCGGCGGGCGTTCTTTCTGGCACGCCGACGCTTGACTCGAGCGTGGGCTCTTACAACCTCGTTATCGCCGTCAGCGACGGGCAAGCGTCGGTCTCGTCGAAGCCGTTCATGCTGGACGTCCTGCGCTCCGGCCGCGTGGATTTGGCCGTCACGGCCTCTGCGGCGCCCAACCCGGTCGCCGTAGGCCAGACGGCGACATGGACGTTCTCGATCGCGAACAAGGCGCCCGATACGCCCGTGCCGAGTACACACCTGCATGTCGTCGTCAACGGCGAAGTTCCGTTCGTCTTCGGCACGCCGGATCCCGCGTGCACGGTGGCACCGGCCGGCAATCAAACGACCATCGACTGCGTGCTGACGAATTCAATCGCAGGCGGCGCGTCGACCACGGTCGAGCTCACCGGCAGCGGCAACGAGGCCGGCGACGTGGTCGCGACCGCCACGGTTTCCGTGGAAGGTTCCGAGCCCGTCGACGAGACGCCACATAACGATACGGCGGCGGCCACGTTGAGCGTCGCGGCGAGCACTTCCACCACCCCCGCCCAGCAACTGGACGACGTGGACGCGCGCGCAGTGGCCATCGGCGACCTGAACGGCGACGGTTTCGCCGATCTCGTGGTCGCCACGGGTCCGAGCCAGCCGGTGTTGGTATTCCTCAACGTCGTCGATCCGAACGACCCGAACAAGCGCGCCTTCTCGACGCAGCCGATCAGCCTCGGCGGCCAGGGCTCCACGAACGACGTTGCCGTCGCGGACCTCGACGGCGACGGCGATCTCGACATCGTCGCTGCAGGCGGTGCCGGCCTCGCGAATCAGGTGTTCGTCAATAACGGCGACGCGACGTTCTCCACGGTTCTGCTCGGCGATCCGGCGACGGACAGCCGCGCGGTCGCGATTGCCGATATCGACGGCGACGGCTTCCCCGACATCGTGTTCGGGAACGGCAGCCCCAATGACGTATACAGAAACACGGGCAGCGGAGCGACTTTCACGGGGCCCGTGACCGTCGGCGCCGGCGACACCCGCGACGTCGCGCTAGTCGATCTGTTCGGCGACGGGCTGCCCGAGCTCGTATTGGCGAACGCGGACGGCAACGCGCAGGTATTCGCCAACTCGGGAGGAACGTTCACACCGGCGCTCGAATTGCCTACGGGTGCGACAACGTCCGTCGCGAGCGCCGACTTCAACGGCGACGGCCTGGCCGATCTCGCCTTCGGCCGCGACGTGTCTCCGGACTCGAACGGCCCCTCGAACCTCGTATTCCTGAATACGACGACTTCCGGCAATTTCTTCCAGCTCGCGCCGCTCGGCGCCGCCCCGACCGCGGCCGTCCTTGCCGCCGACACCGATCTCGACGGCGACCCGGATCTCGTGTTCATTAACGAGAACGGGGCGCACCAGATCTATGCGAATACGGGCGCGGCAAGCACGCGATTCGTCCTGCAGTCGCAGCAGGTCGGCGTGCCCGGGGCCGTGGCCGCGGCCGCCGGCTCCGTGAGTGCGGACGACCGCGTGGACCTCGTGATCGCCGGGCCGAACGGGGTGGGGGTCTTCTACAACGACGGCAGCGGCAACTTCGGCCTGGGCGATACCGGCGCGCCGGTTCTGAAACTGCAGGGCAGCGCGGAGGTAACGCTCACGGTCGGGGACCAGTACTCGGACGCGGGCGCGACGGCTACGGATGCCGTAGACGGCGATTTGACTTCCCGCATCACCGTGGACAATCCGGTCGACCCGGCCGTCATCGGGACCTATACGGTCACGTACAACGTGAAGGACCTTTCCGGCAACGCCGCCGCTCCGATCACGCGCACCGTCAAAGTCCAGGCGAATCAGCCGGCGGGCGGCGGCGGAGGCGGCGGTTCTGCGGGCGTGCTGTTCATCGTGTTCCTCGCCGGGGTCGCGCTCCTGAAGCGGGGCGAGCGGTCTTGCGCTTTGGTGCCGGAGGCGGTTCGCTCTGCCCGAGCACGCAGGCGCGCATCTTAGGCCGACCTTCAGCGCCACGCTGGTCTTGGCGGGACCGTTCACGGTGCTGCCGCTGCTGTTCTTTGCGCTCGCGGCCCGGCGGCTCAGCCTCTCGGCGATCGGCATCCTGCAGTTCATCTCGCCGACGCTGCAGTTCCTCGTCGGTCTCGCCTACGGCGAGCATTTGACGCGCGCTCACGTCGTCTGCTTCACGCTGATCTGGACCGCCGTCGCGGCCTTCAGCTGGGACGCGTTGCGAACGGCCAAAGCCAGGCAACGGGTCGCGGTGGGCGTCCGCGGGTAGCCGACGTGGCCGCGCCGACCCGATGAGCGCCAGTGGCGCCCGGCCGGCGGAAAGCGGAGACTTGACTCCATGTCTCAAGAGGTCCCACCGCGCGCCGCGATGCCGACCGCCGAGCCGCCGACCCGTACGCCCCCGGGTCCGCTGCTCAGCGAGCTGCTCGAAGATCCGTTCTCCCGCGCGGCCGGTGCGCCGCGCATCCGCGGCAACGCCGTGCGCCTGCTCAGGGACGCGCGCGAGAACTACCCGGCGTGGCTCGACGCCATACGGGCCGCCGAGCGCCATGTGCACTTCGAGACGTATTTCATACGGGACGACGAGGTGGGCGGCGAGTTCGCCGCAGCCCTGGCAGCCAAGGCGCGCGACGGCGTCGCCGTGCGTCTCGTCTACGACTGGTTCGGCAATCTCGGCAAGGCGACGCGTCGCTTCTGGAACCGGCTCGCCGAAGCGGGCATCGAAGTGCGCTGCTACAACCCGCCGAGGCTGGACAGCCCGCTCGGGTGGCTGTACCGAGATCACCGCAAGGTGCTGACCTGCGACGGCCGCGTCGGCTTCGTCTCCGGTCTTTGCGTCGCGGCCCCGTGGGCGGGTGACCCGGTGCGCGGCATCGAGCCATGGCGGGACACGGGCGTCGAGATTCGCGGCCGCGCCGTGAGCGAGATCGAGCGCAACTTCGCCAGGATCTGGGCTCTGCTCGGGCCCCCCGTGCCGGCCTTCGCGACAGAGCCGCCGGCCGAAGCCGGCGACGTGAGTCTGCGCATCGTCGCCACCGAGCCCTCGACCGCCGGAATTCTGCGCGTCGATCAGCTCGTGGCCGCGCTGGCGACGAGCCGTCTCTGGCTCACGGACGCCTACTACGCCGGCGTCACGACTTACGTGCAGGCTCTGCGCGCAGCGGCAAGGGACGGCATCGACGTCCGTCTGCTCGTGCCGAACTCGACGGACGTGCCGCTGCTCAGACCCGTCTCGCGTTACGGTTACCGGCCGCTGCTCGAAGCCGGCGTCCGCGTCTTCGAGTGGAACGGCCGCATGCTGCACGCGAAGTCGGCCGTCGCCGACGGGGAGTGGGCCCGAGTCGGGTCTACGAACCTCAACGTCGCGAGCTGGCTCGGCAACTGCGAGCTCGACGCCATCGTCGAGAACGGCGGGTTCGCGCGGCAGATGGAACAGATGTATCTCGAGGATCTGGAGTACTCGACGGAGGTCGTGCTGCGGCGCAAGCGCCGGGCCGGGCCGGCCCGGCTGCAGACGGCTGCGCTCGCGGAGCATGGGGCGCCGCAGCGCGACCGCCGCCCGCGGGACATTGGCGGGCGCGGCAGCGCGACGCGGGCGGCCGCCGGCGCGCTCAGGATCGGGCGGGCCGTCGGAGCCGCGTTCGTCGACCGGCGCGTGCTCGGCCCCGTCGAGCTGCGGCTCGCCGCGGTGGCCGGCTGCGCGCTGCTCGCTCTCGCTGTGCTCGTCGCGCTGTTCCCGCGTGTGCTTGCTTATCCGCTCGCCGCCTTTGCCGCTTGGTCCGGCCTCGCGCTGCTGCTGCGAGGCTTGCGGCTCTGGCGCGAGCGGTCCCGGTCCGCCGTGGACGGCCGGAGCCTGCCCGGATCCGCAGAGACTCTGGGGCCGCGCAAGAGCTGACGCGAAAGCCGCTGCGCCGAGCGCACTCGGCGCTCCCGCCCGCTCGCGGGCCTCGTCCCGTTGGCATGCCCTTTGCAGCGTCGGGCATGCCAATGCAAACCACGGAAAGGGTCGAGCCACCGAGCGCCGCAGCCCCACTGCTCGTCGAAGGCGAAACATGCTGGAAACGGGTGCGGGCGCGCCGCGCGGCGGTGCTGGTCGACGGAGCGAACTACTTCGGGGCGCTGCGTTCGTCGCTGCTGAAAGCACAGCGTTCCGTGCAGATCATAGGCTGGGAGATCAACAGCCGAATGCGGCTGCGCGGCGAGACAAAGCCGCGCGACGGGGCGCCCGAAAAGCTCGGGGCCTTGTTGCGCTGGCTCGTAAAGCGCAATCCGCGACTCTCCGTTCGTATCCTGCTCTGGGACTTCTCCTTGCTCTACGCCTTCGAGCGCGAGCTGTTTCCGCGTTGGGTGCTCGGCAGCACCACGCCGCGCATCGAGATCGAGCTCGACGATCGCCTGCCGCTCGGCGCCTGTCATCACGAGAAGCTCGTCGTCGTCGACGAGGCGGTCGCATTTTGCGGCGGGCTGGACCTCACGCTGCGCCGATGGGACACGCCGGAGCATCGGCGGCGTGACTCGCGGCGCCGCGTCCCGGGCGGGGGCCATTACGATCCTTCTCACGACGTGCAGTTCGTCGTAGACGGGGACGCGGCGCGCGCGCTCGGCGCCCATGCCCGTCAGCGATGGCGCGACGCGGGCGGACGCGACCTGCCGGCCGAAGAGCCCTGCGAAGGCGATCCGTGGCCCCGAGGACTCCGGCCCGACTTCCGCAACGTGCCCGTCGGCATCGTGCGCACTTGCGCCGCCTCCGGCGGGCGCGGCGAGGTCCGGGAAATCGAGAGAACGACGGTCCGCGCGATCGCCCGCGCCGAGCGCTTCATTTATATAGAGAACCAATACGTCACCGCGAAGGCGGCGGCCGACGCGCTCCTCGCGCGGCTGCACGAGAGGCCCGCATTGCGCGTGCTCATCGTCACGGGCCGCCTGACCCACGGGTGGCTCGAGGCCCAGACGATGGGCGCGGGCCGCCGGCGCTTCATCCAGACGTTCACTGCCCCGGAGCTGCGAGGCCGGGTCGAGTTCATGTATCCGGTCGCGAGGCGCCGCAGGCGTCTGCGGCTCCGCCGTCGCCCGGGCGCGCCCGCGGAGCGCGATCGCGGCGAGGTGCCGATCGAGGTTCACGCCAAGGTGCTCATCGTGGACGATGCCTTTCTACGCATCGGCTCGGCCAATCTCAACAACCGTTCCATGGGGCTGGACACGGAAACAGACCTCGCTGTCGAGGCCGTGCGCGCCGAGCATCGCAAGGCCATAGCGGACCTTCGCAATCGGCTCATCGCGGAGCACCTTGATGCCGACTGCGAGGCCGTCGCAGCCGCGGCGGCTGCCGCCGACGCCCCGCTCGGCGCAATGCTGAAGGGCATCGCCGGGCGCAAGCGCGCCCTGCGCCGCCTCGCGGCCGGCGACCACGCCGAGGTCGCCTCCGAGCTCGTGCTGAACCTCGGCGATCCCGAGCGCAAAGTCACGGCGCGGGGTCTCGTGAACGCGCTGTTCACGGTGCGTCAGGCAGTGAAGCACGTCCGGCCGAAATGAGTGCGCGCGGCGGCGTGCTGCGCGTCCTGACGTGGAACGTGCACGGCTGCGTGGGGCGTGACGGCGTCTGCGACCCGGGACGCATCGCGAGCGTTCTCGCGGAGGTCGATCCGGACATCTCCGCCTTGCAGGAGATCGACGCGCGCCGGGACATTCCCGACGTCGACGACGTTTTCGGCTTCTTTTCGGAGCGGCTCGGCTGGACCACGCTGAAGGCGAAGACTCTCGCGGACGAGCGCGGCCACTATGGGCACGTGCTCATGAGCCGCTGGCCGGTATACCCGTTGGGAGTCGAAGACATCTCGGTCCGCGGCCGCGAGCCGCGGCAGGCGCTCGTCGCCTCGATCGACGGACCGGAAGGCCCGATCGGCGTCGTCGCCGCGCATCTCGGGTTGCTGCCCGGCGAGCGGCGGCGCCAACTCGCGCGCCTGCGGCGCATACTCTCGGGCCTCGGCTGCGGTCCGGTCATCGCCCTCGGCGACTTCAACGACGTGCGCGCCCGGGGTGTATCCGAGCGCAGGTTATGCCCGCCGCTCGAGCGGGCGCCGGCGGTCCCGACGTTCCCCGCGGCCCTGCCCCTCTTGCCGCTCGATCGCATCTGGTGCAGCCGACCGCTCGAGATTCTGCGCGTGCGCGCGCTGCGCCACGTGCAGGACCTCTCCGATCACCTCCCGCTTTTGGCCGAGGTGGCGGCGCGGCCTTGGGCGATCAGATCTTGAGCTCGCGCACTCCGCAGATCACGGCCATGATGATGAGCTCGTTGAGCGAGGCCGCGCGCATCTTACGCATGATGTGGGCGCGATGATGCTCGACCGTGCGCGGGCTGATGCCGAGCTCGCGCGCAATTTCTTTGCTCGACTTGTCGGCGACGACCATGGCCATGACCTGGCGCTCGCGGCCGGTAAGCCGGCGAAACTTGGCCGTCACGCTGGTCTTCTGACGCTCGATCTCGCGGCGGCGCCGGTCCCAGGCCAGCGCTTCCCCGACGCTCTTGAGAAGCGCGGTGTCGCTGACCGGTTTTTCGAGAAAGTCGATGGCGCCGTTGCGCAGGGCGGCGACCGAGGTCGAGACGTCGCCGTGACCGGTAATGAACACGATCGGTATCGGGTCGTTGCGCTCGGCGAGCAGCTCCTGCAGCTTGAGCCCGCTCACGTCGGGCAGGCCGACGTTGAGCACGAGACAGCTCGGCGAATCGCTTCGGTCGCCGCGAAGGAATTCTTCGCCGGACCGAAACGCCTTCACGTCGAGGCCGGCGCCTTCGAGGGTCAGCGCGAGCGCGTCGAGAAACATCGGGTCGTCGTCTACTGCGTAGGCCACCGCTGACATATCAATCACCTTGTTTGAGGGGCAGTGTAAAGGAAACGGCCGCGCCGCCTGCCGCGCCGGACGCAACGTCCAAACGGCCGCCGTACGATTCGATCAGAGAGCGGCTGATCGGCAGTCCCACGCCCATGCCGTTCTTCTTGGTCGTAAAGAAGGGCTCGAGGGCCTTGCGGCGCTGCATCGGCGTCATGCCCGGGCCGCAGTCCTCGACCGTTACGCGCAGGCACTGGCCTTCGGCACGCCGGCTCTTGACGGTCACCACCGGATCTTCGCAGCGCGCGTCCCGCATCGCGTCGAGACTGTTCTGCAAAAGGTTCAAAAGCACCTGCTGCAGGTGCACCCGATTGCCGCGCCATTCCGGCAGATCGGGCGCAAGCTCGAGCTCGACGCGGCCGCCGCGCTCCTTGGCGTACGCGGCGGCCATTCGCACGCCGTCGGCGAGCGCGGCGTTCACGTCCACGCTCTCGACGACCGGCTCGCCCTTGCCGAGGAAGCTGCGCAGGCTCTTGATGGTTCCTGCAGCCAGCTCCGCCGCCGCCCCAATCTTCTCGAGCGCGGGCTCGAGCCGGTCGCGAGTGGGCCCGTCCGCGCGCAGGCTCTTGAGGCCGGATCGGCAGTACAGCATGATCGCGCCTAGCGGCTGATTGAGCTCGTGGGCGAGCGCCGCGACCATCTCGCCGCACGAATTGAGGCGCGCCGCATGGGCAAGCTCTTCCTGAAGGGCCTTCGCATTCCGCGCGGCCGCGCGCTGCTCGGTGACGTTGAAGACGGCGGCCTGGCAGAGGCGCTCGCCGCCGCGGGCGAGCATCGCGGCGCTTTCGAAGCGAAGATACTTGAGCCGGCCCTTGCGGTCCCGGACCCGAAACTCTCCCGTCACCGGGCCTTCCGCGGCATAGACCTCGCCGAAGTAGCGGCGGAAGCCTCCCGCATCGGCGTCGGCGACCCAGCGGACGAACGGCTGACCGACGACCCAGGTTCGCGGCCAGCCGAGTACGCCGGCGGCCATGCGGTTGAGGTCTTCGACGGTGCCGTCGTCTCTGAGCACGACGTAGCCGACCGGCGCGAACGTGAACAGATCCGCGTAGCGCTGAAGCGAATCGATGAGGTGAGGACTCTGTGCGACGCTTTGTTGCATGAGGGTCTTTCTTCCACTGCCCAGGAATGGTTGCGCACGACACAACGATGTCGAGCCATTTGCAAGTCGCATGCCAGGGCGAAAATGCCCCGCCGCGCGAGTGCAATCGGCGCGATTACCCACAACGCTGCCATTTTTTGAATTCGACGTTGCAGTGTTTGCGCGCGGGCGCACGGGGGCCGCGCAGACCGTGGCATGGAGATTGCAGCCGTCTCGCAAAGTCGTTAATGAATGGAGAAACTCATGGAGCGGGTCTCGCTAAGCCCCGGCCGGCGGGTGTACCGGCAGGGGCGATTCCTCGTGCTGGGCGCCGCGGCGGTCCTCGCGTTGGCGGGCTGCGCCAGCACACCCACGCAATTCGCGTCGACCTGGGTGGATCACAGCTATTCCGGCCCGCCGGTCGGCCCGGTTGCGGTGCTCGCGCTCATGGACACCGAGTCCGACAGCCGCATATTCGAGAACCGAGCAACCGAGGTGCTGAAGAACAGGGGGGTGCAGGCCATCGCCGGCCACTCGATCCTCGAGCCGGGGCAGACGTACAGCGAGAAGGAGATGGAGCAGCATCTCCGCAAGGCCGAGGTGGGCGGAGTATTGATCTTTCGGCTCATCGGCGAGAATCAGCGGCACCAGTACGTGAACCCCACGCCGTACATCGGCCCCGTGCCGCCCGGGATGATCTGGGGCAATCCTTTCTATTGGTACTATTACCCGAACTGGAACTATTATTGGTACTGGCGCTCGTCGAGGGCCGTCACAGCCGCCCCCGGATACTGGGCCGAATCGACCTATTACGTCATGGAAAGCTCCTTGTACGCGAACAAGCCGAACCGCTTGATCTGGACCGCAAAGACCGAAACGCTCGACGGCGTGCAAGTCGACGACATTGCCGACTCCGTGGCGCGGCAGGTCGCCGGGCGGCTCGGCAAGCTCGGTCTGCTCGCGACGGACGCCGCGAACGGTGTCGCCTCGAACCGACGGGAGAGCGAACGCCGCCGGAAGGCACAGGAACGGGGCGCGGGCTAGCCGCCGGAGCATCATGGGGAACGGCTTCCGTCTGGCGCGGCTCGCAGGCATCGACGTCTACCTGGACTGGAGCCTCCTGATCATCTTCGCGCTCGTCGCCGTGAGCCTCGGCGGCGGCGCGTTTCCTGCTTGGCACCCCGATTGGGCGGCGGGCACGGCATGGGCCACGGCCTTGGCCGCGGCCGTGCTGTTTCTCGCCTCCGTGCTGGTCCACGAGATGTCGCACGCGCTCGTCGGACGCCTCTTCGGCATCGAGATCCCGCGCATCACGCTGTTCGTGTTCGGGGGCATGGCGCAGATGCGCGAGGAGCCGAAGGCCTGGCGGCCCGAGCTGCTCATGGCC
The DNA here is from genome assembly GCA_963702105.1 of uncultured Gammaproteobacteria bacterium. GTDB lineage: Bacteria > Pseudomonadota > Gammaproteobacteria > Steroidobacterales > Rariloculaceae > ZC4RG20. The sequence continues at coordinate 3,104,898 of OY969712.1, read as the reverse complement.
ATTGCGGGGCCGCTCACGAGCGCAGCGCTCGGCTTCGCGTTCGTCGGCCTCGCCTGGGCCAGCGCGGGACCGCTGCACCTCGGCAGCGGTGAGGACGCGCGTGCCGTCGCCGCGGCGCTCGGTCCCTGGCCCACGCTGCTGCTCTGGCTCGGCCCCATCAATATCGTGCTCGCGATCTTCAACATGGTGCCGGGTTTCCCGCTGGACGGCGGCCGCGTGCTCAGGGCGATCATCTGGGGCGCGACCGGGAACCTGCATCGGGCGACGCAGTGGGCCGCATTCTGCGGCCAGCTCATTGCCTGGCTGCTCATCGCGTCAGGCTTCGCCATGGCGCTCGGCCTGCGCGTCCCATGGTTCGGCACGGGACTCTTCAGCGGGTTGTGGCTCGCGCTCATCGGCTGGTTTCTGAACAATGCCGCGGCACAGAGCTACCGGCAGCTGCTGATTCGCGAAACGCTGGCCGACGTGCCCGTCGCGCGCCTCATGAAACGCGGCGCGGATTCGGTCGCGCCGACGATCAGCGTACACGATCTCGTCGAGAGGCACGTCCTGCCCGGCGAGCAACGCGCCTTTGCCGTCGTCGAGCGCGGCGGCCTCGTCGGGCTCGTCTCGCTTCGCGACGTGCACAAACTGCCGCGAAGCGAATGGGAGGCGACCGCCGTGCGCGAGATCATGACGCCCGCGGCCGAGCTCGCGGTCGTCGCACCCGGCGATTCTGCTGCGAACGCCTTGGCGTTGTTGAGCGAGCGTCAAGTCAACCAGCTTCCCGTCGTCGAGCACGGCGAGGTGCGCGGCCTGCTGCGGCGCGAGGATGTGCTGCGATGGCTCTCGCTCTACGCCGACCGGAACGCCTCGGCTTGAGGGCTCGAGGCGGTCCCGGCGCCCTGCGCTCAAGCCGCTGGCCGTTGCTCGGCGGCGCCCTCCGCGCGCAGCTCCACCTTGATCCAGCCGGGCTGGCGCGTATCGAAAGCCTTGTAGGCGTCGATGGCTCGCGCTGGGTCAGCATGCTTAGGCATAGCTACCTTGGCGACGGCGCTGGCACGCACGCGAAGGTCGGATTCGGTCGGCGCCGCCGGTAGGTCGAAAGGGCCTTTCCGTGCTGGGTTCCTGGCACGCAATTTGCCTCACATGGGCGTCCCCAGCCGGATAAGAAAAAGTCCCGAACAGGAGAGAAGCCATGACGCGATCCGCGTTATTCCTTCGCGAAGCCCGCCAAGGCACCGAGCATTCGCCTATCCGCCCGCTCGCGGCGCGTGCTCGCCCGCGCTCCGAGCCGGCCGCGCGGCGGCCGGACTACCGGAGCTGGAGCATCGAGGAGCTGCGCGCGCTCGCGCACCAGCTGCAACTGCCGGAGGCCTCCCGGAAGACGCGTAGCGAGCTCCTGCGAATCTTCGACGTCTCGGCCGCTTGAGTCCTGGCGTCGGTCGCACGAGGCGCGACCCGAATGGCGCCACCCGACCCAGGACCGCGAAACGGGCGCCGAGAACCGCGAAGCGGGCGCCGAGAACCGCGAAGCGGGCGAACCCGCTTCGCGGCGTGACCGCCCGGCCTGCTTTCTACAGTACCGGCGCCCTCGCGAAGCCCGGGCGCACAGAATTACAGACCGGGCGTGAGATCGTCGGCGGCGCGGCGTTCGTCGGCGACGGGGCGTTCGGGGGATGAGCGCCGCGGCTCACGCTCCCCGCCCGGCCCCGGTTCTCGGTCGCCGTCCACGGCCGCGCCGTGCCGCGCTTCCGCGCTGCCGCCGCCATTGTGCCCACCGTCGCGGCCGTCGCGCGATGCCGCGCGCCGCCCCGCCTCGAGCGCATCCTTGCCGCGCTCACGGGCTGTCGCGAGCGCATCCTTGCCCGCTTCCTCGGCGCGCTCCATGGCACGGTCCCGCATGGGCCCGAGCATCTCGTCTTCCTGTCGCGACGCGGGCAGGGCGGCGCCTGCGATGGCGCCGGCGGCGAGCCCCAACGCGCCGATGAGCAGCGGTTGATCCTCGAGCATCTGCTGGGCGTCATGACGTGCGCGGCGCAGCTGCCGGCGGGCCGAGCCGGCCATGTCGCGCGTGCGTTGCTCGGCGTCGTGCACCCGTCGCCCGGCTTTGTGCATCCGGTCCCCGGCTTCGTGCATGGCGGAGGACGCGCTGTGGGCGCCGCCTCGCACTTTGTCGATACCGCGTGAAATAGTCTCCCTCGAGCTCGCGATACCCTCGCGCGCCGCCTCTTCGCCGCGCCGCATCCCGTCGCGGGCCGCTTGCTCGCCGCGCTTGACGGCATCGGCCATGGCGCGGCCGCGGCGCGCGGCAGTCGCGCCGACGTCGCGCACCTCGCGGCTCAGATGGCCGTCGCCGTCCTTGCGCCGGCGATTCTCCGCCGTCATGAGCCATGCAATACCGACCGAGGCGAGCAGCATCGGGACCGGGTGCTCGCGGATGTCGTCGCCGAGGTTCTGCGCGAACTCGCCGCCGTACGAGCGCACGCGGCCCAGCGCTTCGTTCAGGAGCACTTCGGGCGACAGCCGGCGCTCGAGCGCTTCCAGCGTCTGCTCGAGGTCCGCCCGCGTCGCGTCGATCTCGTGCTCGAGTTCCTCCGGGCTCTTGCGCGCGTCGCGGCGCATCTCATCGCTAATGCGGCTCATGGATGTTCCTCTCCATCATGTTGCGGTCCTTGCGCAGCGATTCCTTCGTGCGCTGCGGTTCGAGATTCGAAGCTTCGAGCTTGCTGCGGCCGGCCGCGAGCATGATGAGGCCCACGATCGTGGCGGCTCCGCCGACGGCACCGGCGGCGGCCCAGGCCGGCCAGACCAAGGTCAGCGCGAAGATCCCGGCCAGCAACAGGTACATGAAGCCCGCAAATGCGACGGCACCGCCGACGGCGAGCGTGCCGATGCCTGCGCGCATGTCGCGCAAGGCCGAGAGCATCTCGACCCTGAGCAGCGCGAGCTCTTTGGTGAACAGCGTCGTGACCTCGTCGGCGAGGCGGCGCACGAGCGTAAAGGTCTGCGCCCGGCTGCGCGCGCTCGGCGGCGGCGTGCGGTACTCGAGGTCCTCGACGGTCGTCGTCGGCTCCACGTATTCGGGCCGGTCGTCGGCAGATCTAACCACGGTTCTCATCTCCTTGCGTCAAGTTGCGGTCCGCGTCCGGTCGGCGCTTTGCGCCGGGCGCCCAGTCCGAGGTCGGGGCGGGATTCGTCGTGTCGGCGCGCGACGGCCCCATCGAGGTCGAGGGGTCGGGACCGGGCGCGGCGCTCGTCGCGGCACGATCCTCGCTGTCGGATGGCCACCTTTCGGTCAAGGCTCGGGGGGAGACTTCGGGCGAGGGCGACGGGCGAAGCGCGGCCTCGTAATCGTATTCCTCGTCGCTGTCGTCGGACTCGTAGTCGTCCTCGAGACCGAGATCGTAGCGCGCGTCTTCGGAGCGCGACGCGGAGGCTTTGAGAAAGCGGGAGATGCCGAATCCCAGGGCGACGCTGCCGGCCAGGAACATCCCGGGGTTGCGGCGCGCGTAGTCCGACAGCTCGCTTGCGAACTCGTCCAGATCCTGTTCGCGCAGCCCGCCCGCCATGCGCCGCATGAACGAGGCCATGCTGTGGCCGTAGCCCGCGATCGCTTCGCCCCCGTCGCCGCGGTCGGAGATCTGCTCGGCGGTCTGCTCGACGGCGTCCGCCGCCCGATCCGCACGGTCGGCCGCTTCTTCCTTGACCCGGGTCAGCTGCTCGCGGCCGCGGCGCTCCACCGTCTCGGCCGCCTCGTTGGCCATTTGCCTGGCCTCGCCTTTCGTGCGATCGAACTCTTGTCTAGCTTCGTTGGAACGCCTTTGTGCGTCTTGATTCGTCGACATGGCTAGATTCCTTCCCTGTGATTCCATTGGCGCCTGCAATGCAAGCGCCATGCCACGGAGCGGCGAGCGCCGTGACGTCCGCAGCGGCTCCCGACTACGAAGTGAAACGCTTGCGTGCAAAGAACCGCAGCAGAACGATGGCCAGGCCCACTCCGTAAAGCCCCCAGCCGATGCGGGCCGCCGTGCCGACCAGCCCCGAGAACGCCAGGACCCCCGCCACGAGGGCGGCGCCCAGAAAGATGAGTGCCCAATACAACATGCCGTCTCGCGGACCCGATGTCGCCTCGGCGACCCGGCCGGGACCGGGGCATCGAACGCGGCGCGTGACGGGTGGGGCGGGAGGGGAGGTGGGAGCGGGGCGGCCGGTCCCGGCCGCCCCCGCCGACTCAGTCGTCGGCCTCGAGATCGCTGCCGAAAGCCGAGAGCTCGTCACGCAGACGGCGCTTCTCCATATGGTCCTCGATTCGCCGCCACGCCGGCCGGTCCTGATCGTCCATCGACTCCAGGAAAGCGTCGAGATCGAACTCCACGTCGTATGCGATGTTCATTGAAGTAATGCTCCTTGCAGTCTTTGTTATGTTTGCCAGACACCCGAACGGTGCGTGTTCCCGGAGAGCCGATTTGCAAGGAGCATGCCAGGGCTGTGCGGGGCGGGGCGTCTCGGCCGACGGCCCGCAACCCGAGCACAAGTCCCGAAGTCGTGCCGGCCTTCCGCTCGAGTGAACCGTGCGATCGAGGCTGTCGCGACACCAAGAACTGTCGGCGTGTGCAAAATCGGCGCCCGCGATCGCGGTGGGCTTGGCCCGCGGGCCGCTTGCCCGTTGGCATGCCGCTTGCAGGCTGCCTGCATGCGTCGCGTCGTCGAAGCGGTTTCGGCTTCTCTGGTGGGGTATCTCGCTGCCGGAATCGTACCCGCGTTCGCGGCCAGGGACCTGCCCCCGTTCGACCAGGTAGACACGAACTCGGACGGCCGCATCGATCGGGAGGAAGCGGCCGCCATAGAGGGACTCGACTTCGATGCGGCCGACTTGAACCACGACGGCAGCATCGACCGTTCCGAGTATCTGGCCGCTGCCACGCAGCAAGCCGGTCAATGAGGGCCGGCGCGAGTCCCGATCGCTTCGGGCCGCTGCTCGGCGGGTTGGCCTGCCTGCTCGCGATTGGAGGCGCGGTCATGGCGGTTCAAGGGTGGCGCCTTTACCTTTACCGCGCCCGGGCGGCCGCGCTGCGGCCGGCGCTTCAGGCGTGGCACGAGGCCGTAGCCGCCGACCGCGCCCGCCTCGTCGATGCTCGGCGATCCGGGCAGGCGGCTTTGGATTCACTGGCTCGCGACGTCGGCACGGTCCACGGCGGCATCCTGCGCCTCGACGCCGAGGCCGAGGGGCTCGTCGAGGATCGCGATCTCGACCTGCCGGACTTCGACTTCGCGGACGACCCGGCCGTGGGCGGTCCCGAGGAGCCGGCCGCCGAGACGGATGCCCGGCCCGAGGACATAGAGACCGACCTCGCGTCGCTCGCCGGCAAGGTCCACGACCGCGCCCGGCAGCTCGACGCGCTCACGGGCCTGCTCGAGTGGCGGAGCCTGCGGGCGGCCATTCTACCTGCCGGGCGGCCCGTCGCCGGCGGGTACGTGTCCTCCGGCTTCGGGGCCCGCGTCGATCCGTTCACGGGTAAGCGCACGCCTCACTACGGCATGGATTTCGCGGCGAAGCGCGGCACGGCCGTCGTGGCGGTTGCGGCCGGCGTCGTAACATGGGCGGGGCCGCGGGGCGGCTACGGCAACCTCGTCGAGATCGATCACGGGCACGGGCGCGTGACGCGCTACGGCCACAACTCGAAAATTCTCGTACACATGGGGCAGGTGGTCTCGCGCGGCCAACTCATCGCGCGCCTCGGGGCCACGGGGCGGGCCACGGGGCCGAATCTGCATTTCGAGGTCCGCGAGAACGGCCGGCCCGTCGATCCGACTCCGTTCCTGAAACGCGCGCAAGCGCCGTGACCGGCCCGCCCGTGAGGTGCCGGCTACCAGGGCAGGTCGCCGAACCCGAACCGCATCGACAGCGTAAGCGCCGACGTGGCGCCGCTTTCATAGTCCAAGCCGACCCCGAGGTCTTTGAAGAAGAACCACCGGAAGCCGGCATTGACGATGCCGCCGCTCGAGAAGCTCCGGTCGTCGAGGGATACCTTGGCGACGGGGCTGCGGCCCCCCAAGGCGAAGAGCTCGAACGACGGCTTCGGGTTCCATCGGAACCCTGCCATGGCGGCGACGCCTGTCCCCTTCGTATCGAAGTCCTCGCCCGCGAGGCTCCCGAAGTCGAGCTGCGCCGTGTCGTAGCTGACTTCGGCGACGAGATCCAGCTGCGAGCCGAGCGGCACGCGGTAGCCGAGGCCGAAGCGTGAGCTCACGAGGTCGAACTGATCGGCGACCGTTTCCTGGGCCAGCGGGCTCGTGATGCTCGTCTTCACGTCGATGACCGAGCTGTCGAAGCGGCCGTCCAGGTAGAGGCGGCGCGGCAAGCCGAGGGAGCCGGCGACCGATATGCCCGAGCCCCCGTCGGCCTTCGTGTGAACCGACTGCCCGGGTGCCGGCACCTGCGTCCCGGCCGCGTCGAACTTGCTGTCCATGACCCGAAAGTCGATAAACGTGTACTCGAGGTCCGAGGCCCGCGCGGCGCCGGCGGCGAGGGTCAGCAGGAGTAGCGGGTACAGCGGGCGGTAAGGTTTCATCGTCGTGCTCCGGAAATAAGTCGTGACCGGCGCTGTCGGCGCCACTCGAAGGACAGCGCGGCCGGGACGAGCAAGAGGAGGTCCGCGGCCCCGATGCCGCCGCCCCCGCCGCCGCCTCCGGACGCTACGCGCGCCTTGACCTCGACGCTCCGCGTCAATGTCCGGGCCGCGTTGCCCGATTCGTCCACGACATTGTACGAGACGGGGTAGGTCCCGATGACATTCGGATCGACCGGATTGTCCACGGTGATGCGGTTCGTCAGGTCGCCGTCTTCGGGATCCGATGCCGTCGCTCCCGCATCCGCATAAGTGTCCCCGACCGTCACGGTCACGATGGGATCACCCTTGAGCGTGAGCGTCGGGGCATCCCGATCGCCGAGACCGAGAGTGGCGCGGCCGTCGTTGAAGAAGACCTCGATACGGTCGCCGCCCGCCACCGCCACGTCGAGGCGCTCGTCGGCATTGAAGTGGGCCGCGACGGCTGCGACGGCGCCCGCGCTCTGGAACTGCGTCGGCTGCAGACGGAAAACGGTGTTCGGCGCTCCGCCGTTCGTGTACAGCTCGTGAGCGCCGGCTTCGTTGATGGTGACGACGTTGTTGCGCCCGTCGCCGTCGAAATCCCCCGTCAGGACGGCGACGGTCTGCACGCCCCCGAGCCTTGCCGCCGCGAAGAACGAGGGCGTCGGCGCCGAGTTGTTCAGGTAGACCGGATTCGCGCCCTGCCGCTGCGCAAGGACGAGATCGCGGACGCTGTCGCCGTCGAAGTCTGCGGCCGCCGCCGCGACCGTCGCCGCCCCATCGATCGTTACGGGGTCGCCGAACATCCCGGCAGTGTTCGCGTACAGCACGGCGCCGTCCTGGACGTTCGCGAACACGAGTTCCGGAAGCGGGTCGCCGAGCAGGTCGGCGGCGACGACCGCGACACTGCGCGAGCTGCCCTTCAGCGCCTCGGCCTGAAATCCGCCGGCGCCGTCGCTGCGGTAAACGGCGTTCGCGCCGTCGTTCGCGAAGATGAGATCGGGCAAGCCGTCGCCGTCCAAGTCCGCGACCGCGACTGCGTTGCTGCCGGCGGCGCCGCTCCCGAGCGGCATGGCTGTGAATGCGGCACCGCCCGCGTTCAGGAGTACGACGTTCCGGCCCGGAGGAACTCGCGACCACGAGGTCGATACGGCCGTCGCCGTCGACGTTGGCCGCGGCGATGCCGGTCCCCGGCGCGCCAAGAGGGAAGGTCAGCGGGACCTCGGCGAGCGCGAGCTTCTTTTCGTTCTCCGGATCGGCGGCATTCAGGAATACGAGCGCGCCGGCGTCGGCGACGGCCGCAATATCCGTGAGGCCATTGCCGTCGAAGTCGCCCGCCGCGATGGCCCGTACGCCCTGGGCGTCGAGGCGCTCGGCCGGCCCCCGGCTCAGCTTCTCGGTGATGTCGAGCGAGGCGCTCGCGGTGTCGTCGCTCGGGTTGTTTTCCAGCGGTGTGGGGTCGGCGATCGCGACCTGGGCGACGGCAGTGGCGTTGCCGCCGTGCGCCGCCGAGGAGGTGATGGAGATCTGCGTCGAATCGCCGGCCGCCAAGGGGCCCAAGGTGCAGTCGAGAGCGCTCTCGCTCGGCCCGTTCGTGAGCGTGCAGGCCGGATCGACGGGATCGAAGCGCAACGGACCGTCGCCGGTGAAGGCGACGGCCAGGTGCGCGTGCTGCACCTCCGCTCCGGCAGTGTTTTTTACCGAGATCGCCCAGGTCGCCTTCGCGCCGACGAGCACCGGGTTGGGCGAGACCTCGACGGCGGCGCCGAGGTCCGCGTGGCGCGTGTCCACGACCCTGAGCGCAAAACTCTCGGAGTTGCTGTTCAGCTGGCCGTCGTTGACGGTCACGGTGACGTTGTACGTGCCGACGCTCGTGTCGTCGAGGGACGTGCCGGAGAGGAGGCCGGTCGCGAGGTCGAGCCTGATGCCGGGCGGCAGACCCGTGGCGCGGTAGGTCAGGGGGTCGTTGTCGACATCGGTTGCGAACCCGGACAGATCCAGCGAGTAAGGGGCGCCTTCCGTCGCGTGCTGGTCCGGAATGGCGGCGATCGAGGGCGCGTCGTTGACGGGCGTCACCTCGATCGTGACCGTCACGGGATTGCTCGTTTGCCCCGCCGCGTCCGTGACTCGGGCGACGACCGTCAATATCCCATTGAAGTTTGGCGCAGGCCGCACCGTCGCGCCGTCGCTGCCGACGGTGAAGTCGCCGTCGGCGTCTTGCGGCGTCAGCGCCACCGTCAGAGTGGCGGGGTCGTCATCCGCCGCGCTCAGAGCGGCGGGCGTGATCGTCAGCGGCGTATCCTCTCGGGTCTGCAAGTGCGGTCCCGGCGAGGGCAGCGCGGGCCTTGGATTCGAAGCCACTGTGATCCGGAAGGGCGCATCGCTCGTAGCGCCTCCGTTCGCGACCGTCAGTGTCGCGGCGTAGAAGCCGGCCGATCCGAGCGAGGGCGCGCCGGAAAGCACTCCCGTTCGGGCGTCGAGGGCGAGGCCGCGCGGGAGGCCGGATGCCGTATAGATCAGTGAGCCGAGTCCCGCATCGCCGACGAAGGCGGAGAGATTGAGCGAGAAGACCAGCGCTTCCTTCGCCTGCTGATCGGGAATGTCGAGGAGACTCGGCGCTCGCGGAGCGACGCTGAGCCTGAAGCTCGCCTCGGCCGTCCCATTGCTCGCGTCCTGGGCCGTGACCGCCACTTCATGATCGCCCGCAGTGCCCGCTGCCGGCGTTCCGGAGATCGTCCCGCTGCCGCTCATGGCCAGCCCGTCCGGTAGCCCTTTGGCCGTGAACGACAGGGTGTCGCCGTCGGCGTCGGCGAAATAGGCAGCGGCATCGAAGCTGAAGCTCGAACGCTCGGTCGCATTCTGATCCGGAACCGTGCGCCCGATGGGGGGAGCGGCGACCGCGTCGCCGATCGCATTCCCGAGGATAGCGAGGACCGCTAGCCGACGAAATAATCCGCCGCAGCCGGCCAGGCGTTTGGGCTGCACCGCCGCCGCCCGGTCTCCCGGCTCGGCGACAGACACGGAGTGTGCGTGGGCTATCAAGTGTCGGGCGTTAGTTCATGTTATAGCTGGGACCATACGGCGAAACGCATGCAAAAAAAAGCCCGGCCAGCGCGCCGGGCTCAACGACGAACCGAGGCCGAGCATGGGGGGGCTTACAGCCTCGGAATCGTATTCGTCTCGCCGCATCCGATTGCGACGGGCGGCGGTCTCGCCCAAGAGGAAAGCAAATCGCGTGCCAGTCGAAAGACGGATGCCGGCGCCGGAGGCGGAGGTCTTACGCGCACTTTCCGGCCGGGGTCGGCGCGGAAGAGCGCCGGTCGAAGACCGGCTCGAGCGGGGCCGCGGGGCGGCGCGAAAGCTGCTGCGACGGGCCGAGATTTGTAGCCGCTTCCAAAATGGCAAGGGATCTAATGGCACGGATCCTGCAAACCGCCGCCAAAACGCCCGCGTACGAGAGAGGCATGGCGGACTCGAGCACTTCACATAAGCGGGACGGCGCCGCCCCGCCCGGCCGGGGCAAGGGCGCGCTGGCCAGGAAGCCCGGCAGGGCCCGGGCGCCGAGGCGGGGACGCCCGGCCGTGGAGTTCGGCGTCGCCGGCGTCCCGAGCGTGCACGAGGCGTCGCTGCCGCGCCGCCTTTCCCCCGAGCTCGCGACGCGCGTGCCCGAGGCGCCGGCCGGCGACGCGTGGGTACACGAAATCAAGTTCGACGGCTACCGCCTGCTGGCCCGTCTCGAAGGCGGCCGCGCCACGCTGCTGAGCCGTAACGGCAAAGACTGGACGCAACGCTTCCCGAAGCTCGCCGCGTCGTTGCAGGCGCTCGAAATTCCGGAGGCGGTGCTCGACGGGGAGCTCGTCGCCCTGCAGCCGGACGGAACGAGCAGCTTCAGGCAGCTGCAGGAGGCGCTGGCCGCCAAACGCACGGACCCGCTGATCTTCGAGGTCTTCGATCTGCTGTTCCTCGACGGTTACGACCTGACCGACGTTCGAGCTCGTGCGGCGCAAGGAGATTCTGCGGGCGCTGCTCACGAGCCGCGGCGTCAATAATCGCGGCTGCGTGCGCTACGTGCACCACTTCGAGGGCAAAGGGACGGAGCTTTACGACGAAGTCTGCCAGCTCGGGCTCGAAGGCATCGTCTGCAAGCGGCGCGGCTCCGCCTATCATCCGGGGCGCACGGCGGATTGGCTCAAGGTCAAGTGCGTCGAGCAGGGCGAGTTCGTCGTCGGCGGCTTCACGGACCCCAGCAGCGCGCGTATCGGCTTCGGCGCCTTGCTGCTGGGCGCGTACGACGAGGGCGGTCGGCTCGTTTACGTCGGCAACGTCGGCACCGGATTCTCGGCCCAGCGGCTGAGAAGCCTCTATCACCAGCTGCGCGAGCTGGAGGTCGGGGTGTGCCCATTCGCCGCGGCCGGTCAACGGCTCGCGATCCGGGGCGTGCACTGGGTGCGTCCCGAGCTGGTCGCGGACGTGGAATACAGCGAGTGGACACGGGAGGGGTCGTTGCGGCATCCAGTGTTCAGGGGACTCAGGGAAGACAGGCATCCGAGCGAGATCGTGCTCGCCGGGGACGCGGCCGGCGGCCGCGGATTGGAGAGGGACATGAAGCAGGTCGCGCCCGGGGGCAAGACGCCGACGCAGTCGGCTCGCAAGGGCGGCGCGGAAGATACCGTCGCCGGGGTCCGCCTCACGCATCCGGATAGAGTGCTGTATGCCGCACAGGGGATCACGAAGCTGCATCTGGCGCGGTACTACGAGCACATCGAGTCCTGGGTCATGCCGCAACTCGCGCGCAGGCCGCTGTCGCTCGTGCGCTGTCCCGCCGGCAGCGACCAGAGCTGCTTCTTCCAGAAACACCCGCCCGAGGGCCTCTCGAGCGCCGTCGGTCGCGTGACGGTGCGCGAAAGCTCGGGCGAGGCCACCTACCTTTACGTCGAGTCGCTCGAAGCGATCGTCGCGCTCGTGCAGATCGGCGTGCTCGAGTTTCACTGCTGGGGCAGCCGCATCGATTCGCTCGAGCAGCCCGATCTGCTCGTGCTCGACCTCGATCCCGGCCCGGGGGTGACTTGGCCGCGGCTCCTCGAGGGTGCGCTGGCGCTCAAGGCACGCGTCGAGGCGCTCGGGCTCACGACCTTTCCGAAGCTTACGGGCGGCAAGGGGCTGCACCTCGTGGTGCCGATCGCGCCCGAGCGGGAGTGGGACGAGGTCAAGCGGTTCGCGGCGGCCATCGCCGAGGCCGAGGCGCGCGAGAAGCCCGAACGTTTCACGGCCAACATGGCCAAGGCCCACCGCCACGGACGCATCTTCATCGATTACCTGCGCAACGGGCGGGGCGCCACGGCCATTGCGCCCTACTCGACCAGGGCGCGCGCGGGCGCCCCCGTCGCCGTCCCGGTCGGCTGGGAGGAGCTCGATCCCGCTTCGCGCTCGGACCGTTATGCGATCGATACTGTGCGCCGGCGGCTCGCTGCGCTGCGCAAGGATCCATGGGAGGGCTTCGATGCGGCGCGTACCGCCCTCAGCGATGCCATGCTCGCCGCGGTCGGAGCCGCTCGATGACCGGCGGCTGCGGCACGCGCCCGGTCCGGCGCGCTGCACGGTCTGAGTAGCGACCGTGGCCGCGCGGGCGATATGGAAGGCGGTGCTGAGGATCGGCGCGGAGAGCGTGCCCGTGAAGCTTTTCTCCGCGGTACAGGACCGGACGGTGCACTTTCGATTGCTGCACGAGGACGACAAGATGCCCGTCCGGCAGCGCCTCGTGGATCCCGAGACCGACGAGATCGTCGAGTTCACCGCCGCCCATCGGGCCTACGCGACGCCGGAGCACGACCTCGTGCTGCTCGCGGACGAAGAGCTCCAGGCGCTCGAGCCGAAACCCTCGAGGGACATAGACCTCGTGCGTTTCGTACCGCCCGGCGCCATCGACCATCGCTGGTACGACCGCCCGTATTACCTGGGCCCCGACGGCGGCGCCGAGGAATACCTCGCGCTGCTCGAGGCGTTGAAGCGCAGCCGCAGGGACGGGTTTGCGCGCTGGGTCATGCGCGGGAAGGAGTACCGCGGGGCGCTGCGGGCCGGCGACGGCTGCCTGGTGCTCATCTCGCTGCGCTCGGCCGAGGAAACAATTTCCGCGGCCGAGCTCGGGGCCCCCGGCGGCGACCCGCTCAACGAAAAGGAGGTCGCAATGGCGCAGCAGCTGTTGGCGATCCTCGAGTCGGAGTTCGATCCGGCCCGCTTCCACGACGAGTACCGGAAGCGGCTGCTCGGTCTCATCGAGGCGAAGGCCAAGGGCAAGACCGTGCGGCGCGAGCGGCCGCCGGAGCGAAAGCCCTCGGAAGACCTCACGGCCGCCTTGCAGGCGAGCCTCGAGAAGGAGCGCAGGCGTGCCTGAGACCGAGGAGCTCGAGGAGATGGCAGGCCAGGCGAGGGCCGTCTGGTCGGGGGCCATTACCTTCGGTCTTCTGAGTCTGCCCGTCGATCTGTTTCCGGCGAGCCGTTCGCGGGCCTTGCCGCTGAAACTCGTGGACGACGAGCACCGCCCGCTGGCGCGCCGCTACTTCTGCCCGGCTCACGAACGCTTCCTGACCCGCGACGAAATCGTGCGCGGTTACGAGATCGAGAAGGATCGCTACGTCATCGTGACCGACGCCGAGCTCGAGTCGATCGCGCCCGAGAAGTCCCGCACGATCGATCTGCGGACCTTCGTCGAGGCCGCCGACATCGACCCGATGTATTTCAAGCGCTCGTATTTCCTCACGCCGGGCGAAGGAGGCGGCCGGGCGTACCGGCTGCTGGCCGAGACGATGGAGCGCAGCGGCCGCGTCGGCCTCGCGACCTTCGTCATGCGCGACAAGGAGTATCTCGTCGCGCTGCTGTCGGAGGAAGGCATCCTGCGCGCCGAGACGCTGCGCTTCGCGGACGAGCTGCGGCGGCCCGAGGAGGTCGGGCTAGATCTCTCGGGAAAGGCACCTGCCGAGCGTGTCACGGCATTTCGCCGCTCGATCGCCGCGCTCGAGAGCGAGACGCTGGAGCGGGCCGACCTCGAGGACGCCTATTCCGAGAGACTGCAGGCGCTGATCGACCGCAAACTCGAGCGCGGCGTCGACGTAGAGCGGGCGCCCGAAGCCGAGGCGGAGGAGGTGGGCGAGGCCGAGGTCATCGATCTCATGGAGGTGCTCAAAAGGCGCCTGCAGCCCGAAACGGCCGAGCCTCCATCGCGCCGCGCCGAAGCGCGCGCACGGGCGCGGCAGGGGCCGAGGCGCAAGAGCGAGGCGCTCGAGCGGCTCAGCAAAGGGGAACTCTACGAGCGGGCGAAGGCGCTCGGCGTGCCCGGCCGCAGCAAGATGGACAAGGACGAGCTGATCCGCGCCTTGCGCTCGTAGCTCCGGCGCGACAGCTTCGGAAGCCGCCCGTCAGGCGCCCTTCAGGACGCCGCGGTCGGGCCGCAGGTCGGGCCATATACGGAGCCTTCTTCGCGCGTGTGCCCGGGGACCGTGGTGGGGCGCCCGGTGGCACGTGATTTGCTCGCCTCGCACGGGACCGCGCCGCGCGTGGACATCAGGATCCGGGGGGAAGCACGCCATGAAAGTCGCCAGGCAAAAGAGACTCTCGGTGCCCGTCGGCGTTTGCCTGAGCTGCTTCAACGACCAGCAGCAGTTCACGTTCCCGTTTGTCGTCTACTGTGTTCACAATGAGACGCTGGCGATCATGAAGGCGCCCGACGAGCACGCCACGTTTCAGTGCGCGCCGAGTCAACTCGGCACCGTGCTTGCTCAGCTGCAGAGGGGCCGCGTGGGCTGAATGCGCGCCCCGCGCGGGTCCGGCGCGCTCGCGAGACTCAAGTACCGGAGCCGGACGAATCCGGGACGGCACACCCCGGGGCCGCCTCACCGCGAGGCTCCGAGCGGCCGTGCCGCTGCACGAATTGGCGGCAGAAGTCCCAAAGATAGGTGTCCCACTGGTGTCTCGGCAGCCGCTCGAGGTCCGCATGCAGCTTGCCGAGGGCGTCCGTTCCTGGCCGCGGGGCCGATTCTCCGGTTCCCATTTCGGGGCGGTCCTCCTGGTGATGCGTTCCGCTGCGCTGCCGCGGATGTTCTTGTGGGGCGGCGGCGCCGGCTCGGACAAAAGGCAAGATCGGTGCCACCGAGCGCCTCAACGGGGCTTCTGCGTCACCGACGGGGGGTCGCTCGCGGGGAACGAGTCTTCGAGCCCCTCCTCGAGCTCTTCCTCGAGCTTCTCCTCGTCCGGCTCGTTTCCGCGCTCCGCATCCCGCGGCCGGGGTTTGTTCGGGTCGGGTTTCGAGCGGCTGCTCCGCGGCGGCTTGCCCGGCGCCTCCGGCCCCGCCGGGGAAGTGCGTTTGTCTGACGATTTCATAATGCCTCGGCTCCTTAGGAATTCTGACGCTGGCGTCTTACCGATTGGGGTGCAATTCACGTGCCCGCCGGAACGCCGCGCGCCTCATGGGCTCCCCTCGAGAATGTGGATAAGTTTGTGGACGCGATGATTCCAAAATTTGCGATCCTCGATCCCGGCTGCTATATCGGGTGTTATCGAACGAGTATCGGAAGCTTGTGCAATGACATACGGCGCAAACATGCAGTCGTATGTGAGTTGCAAGATTTGGTATTGGGCCGAGGAGCGCTGGTGGATATCGGCGCTCAGCTCGAAATGAAGTCGCCGCCGTTGGGGTGTAGGACCTGCCCCGTCATGTACGAGGCGTCGGCCGACGCGAGGAAGACGTAGCACGGCGCGACCTCGGAGGGTTGGCCGGCTCTTCCCATGGGCGTGTTCTTGCCGAAGGAGGCCACCCGGTCGGCCGGGAACGTCGCCGGTATGAGCGGCGTCCATATGGGCCCCGGCGCGACGCCGTTGACGCGGATGCCGCGCTTGACGAGGGCCGTGGAGAGGCTGCGCGTGAAGGCGACGATCGCGCCCTTGCTGGCCGAGTAGTCGAGCAGATGGCCGCTGCCCCGGTAGGCCGTAATCGACGTCGTGTTCACGATGCAGCCGCCTTCGGGCATGTGCGGAAGTACGGCCTGCGCGAACAGGAAATGCGCGTAGATGTTCGTGCGGAAAGTACGGTCGAGCTGCTCGGGGGAAATGTCTTCGACATCGGCTTTCGGCCACTGCTCGGCCGCATTGTTGACGAGGACGTCGATGCGGCCGCCACATTCTGCGGCGAACCGTTCGGCGGCCTGCTTGGGAAACGCCGCGTCTTTGACGTCGCCCTCGAGCAGGACGCAGCGCGCGCCGCGCTCCTCGACGAGCTGGCGCGTCTGCTCCGCATCGTCGTCTTCGCTTCGAAAGACGATGCCGATGACGGCGGCCGATTCGGCCGCGAAGTGGACGGCGACCGCGCGGCCGATGCCGCTGTCGCCGCCCGTGATGAGGCAGGTCTTCCCGGCGAGCCGGCGCGAGCCCATGTAGCCGGTACGGATAGTCTCCGGCTCGGGGTTCATCGCGCCCTGTCTGCCGGGCTGCTCGGGCTGGTGCTGCGCGGGAAAGCCCCGGGCCTCATTGCGCTCGGTCATTGCCGGTCCTCCGATAATCGGCAGCGCCGGTCGGAAGGCGCCGGGCGGCTCGCAAAAACATAACGGGACGGGGCCGGCAGAAGCAGACGGATTTCCGACTGCAGCGACGGCGGCTCCGCGGGGGCTGGGAGGCGGCCGCGCTCGGCGTTGGGGCTGGCCGCGAGTATGAGCTCGAGCTCGGCCGAGATCAGCGCCGCATAGTCGCAGGTGCGCCAGCGAATGCGGCTGGCGAGGCTGTCGGTCAGCGGCAGGAATTCCTGCTCTTCGGCGATCGTGCTTCCATGATCCATAGGGTTCCTCCGTGAACCCGCATGCTGCAATGGGCATGCCAACGCCAACCGGTGCCGCAAGCGCCCCGCGAGCGGCCCGAAGCGCCCCGCATGTCCGCGCATGCCTCTGGGGCCTGGCGCGATTCCTGCAGTAGCTGCGGCATCCTGCAGGAGCCGCGGCATGAACAACAACGAATTGGGCTCGACCCGCTGGGTGATCCCGGAGGGCTACATCCCGGGGACCAGCACGGGGCAGGGCAGGGCCTTCGAGAGCCACGAGACCGCATGCATGCTCAACGCGTCGGACCGAGACGCACACGTCGAGATCACGATCTACTTCAGTGACCGCGAGCCGCTCGGTCCCTACCGCGTCACGGTCGGCGCACGGCGCACGCTGCACATGCGATTCAACGATCTCGAGGATCCGGCGCGTGTGCCTCGGGACACGGACTACGCGAGCGTCATCAGCTCCGATGTACCGATCGTCGTGCAGCACACGCGGCTCGACTCGCGGCAGGCCCAGCTTGCGCTTTTGAGCACGCTCGCGTTCCCGGCCGTTTGAGTCGGCCCGTCCGGAGAGACTCTCAGCGGCGCGAGCCCGGTCCTTCGAGCGCAAGCAGCGCGGCGGGGAAGCGCGCGAAAAGCCGCGCCGCCGGAAGCGCCGGCGTCGCGCCTTCGACGCGGAACGTCTCGCCGGTCAGCACGTGGCGGTACCGGCCAGGGGCCGGCAGCACGAGTCGGGTGTCCCCCCAGTCGAGCGTCGTGGTCTGCTTCCCGGCGCCGCCGGGCTCGACAGGCTCGGCGGCCTCGGCGGGCTCTGCGGGTTCGGCGATCAGCGACTTGAACCAGCGGGCGACGGCGACCACGACGCACTCGTCTCCGAGGTGCCTTTCGAAACCCAGCAGGTGCTCCTCGCGCGCGCCGGCTACCTCGAGCGGCTGATACGCGCCCTCCGCGAACAGCGCCTCGTGCATCTTGCGGAAGTTCAGCGTGCGCCAGGTCAGGTAGAGCTTGGCGCGGCCGTCCTCGAGGCCGCGCAGCATGTCCTCGAGCAGATCGTCGAACAGCTGCGGATCGGCGCTCTCCTCTTCGAGCCTCGCGAGCATGCGCTGGCGGACCCCGAAATCGACGGCGCGCCGGTTGTCCGGATCGACGAGGCTGAAGTCCCAGAGCTCCGTGCCTTGGTAGATGTCCGGCACGCCGGGCGAGGTCAGCTTCAGCAGCGTTTGCCCGAGACCATTCAGGAAGCCCGGGACGGCGAGCCCGCGCACGAACTCGTCGAGATCGGCGAGGAACGGATTGCGGGACGAAGGCGTCAGCACCTCGGCGACGAACTGCTGCACGGCATTCTCGTATTCTTCGTTGGGCGTCGTCCACGAGGTCGTCGTCTTGGCCTCGCGCAGCGCCTTCCGCATGTACGCTTCGATGCGCTCGCAATAGGCCGGGAGTGCCGCCTCGCGGTAAGGAACCGGCCACGTGCCGACGAGCGTCTGGTAGAACAGATATTCCTCGTTGCGCGACGGCGCCGTGTCCTCGCCGACGAGTCTGCGGCGCGAGCTGTTGAACCGCCGCCACTTGGTGAGCTTGGCGCGCCAGGCCTCGGGCATCTCGGAGAGCACGTTGAGGCGGGCGCGCACGTCCTCGCTGCGCTTGCTGTCGTGCGTCGAGGTCGCGAGCATCGTATGGGGCCAGTGCTGCAGGCGCAGCTGCGCGAGCCGGTGAAAGGCCGCGGGCGTGAGCCCGAAGCGCGTCGGCTCGCCGCCGACCTCGTTCAGCGACAGCAGGCGCACGTAACGGTAGAAGCAGGTGTCTTCGAGCGCCTTGGCCATCGCCGGCGCCGTGAGCTGCTGGAACTTGCCCGAGAAGCGCTCGACCTCGAGGCGGTAAGCGGGCGTTGCGTCCTCCGGCAGCTCGTCGAGCAGCAGGTCGCGGATGAAATCGAATATGCCCTCGTCGCGATCGCCGTAGCTGCGGCGCGCATGGTGCACGGCCCAGTCGATGTATTGCCGGTCCTGCGCGCTGACCTCGCTCTGCGCGATATAGGTCCGGTACACCGGAAACGCAGCCACCAGCTCGAGCAGCGCGTCGCGCAGGGCGTTGCGCGTGAAATCGCGGGTCGCGAGCCGGGCCTCGGCGAGCCGGTCGAGCAGGTTGGCGAGGACCGCGAGCTCGCTCGAGAGGTGAAAGGTCACGATCTCCCGTTTCGTACGGTACAGGAGTTGCTCGAAGTCTACCGGACCGCGGACGAAGCCCGTGTAGGCGCGGTCGAAGTCGCGCTCGCCGGGGGAGTAGACGAACAGGCCGTTGACCGCGAAAGAGAAGTCGTACCCGGTCGTGCCGTGCACGGGCCAGTCCTCGGGAAGGTGCTCGTGCGCGGCCAGAATCTTTTCGACGACGAGGTAATGGTCGGCATGGCCGATTTCGGCAAGCTGGCCGCTCAGCCAGCGCAGGTAGCCCCGCGGATCGTAGAGTCCGTCGGGATGATCGATGCGGAAGCCGTGGATGCGGCCCTCGGCCACCCACTGGAGCAGGCGGCGGTGGGTGGCTTCGAAGACATCCTCGTTCTGCGTCCTGAGCCCGGCCAGGTCGTTGATGTCGAAGAAGCGGCGGTAGTTGATCTCGTCCGCGGCGACGCGCCAGTAGGCGACGCGATAGGGCTGCTGCTCGAGCAGGGCGTGCAGCGCCTCGAAGGAGTCCGCGCGCCCGGGCTCGCCGTTGAGTTGCGCGATGTTGGCGGCGACGTGTCTCGCCACGGACTTCGACGCCGCGTTGAGATCGGCGAGGCGGCGCTTGGCGATCGAGGCCTCGTGGGCCCGGACGCGGCGCGCGACGCCGTCGGCCGCCGAATGGGGCGGGAGATTGCGCAGCGCCCGCATGATGCTTTCGAGCTCGATGAGGTCCGGGTCCTCGGCCGATCGGCCCCGGCCCGACGCGGGCAGCCTGATCTGCAGCACCTGGGGGTAGGTGGCCGGGTCGAGCGGGAACCGGTGCTCGTAGTAGTAGACGCTGATCTCGCCCACGGCCGCGTCGAAGACCAGCCGGAGCTCACCGCTCAGCAGCACGTTGCCGTAGTGGTCGCCGAGCACGGGCACGAGCACCTTGTTCGCGAGCTCCGCCTTGGCCGGATGCCAATCGATGTCGAAGTAATCGGCGAAGCGCGAGGCCTGGCCGTTCTCGAGCACGTCGAGCCACCAGACGTTGTCGCTGCCCATGACGCCGATGTGGTTCGGCACGATGTCGAGCAGCTGGCGCATGCCGTGCTCGGTCAGCGTGCGGCAGAGCTGATCGTACGCGGCCTGGTCGCCGAGCTCGGGATTGAGCTTCGAATGGTCCACGACGTCGTAGCCGTGGGTGCTGTGCGGCCGCGTCTTGAGGTAGGGCGAGAAGTAAGCGTGGCTGACGCCGAGCTTGCCGAGGTAGGGCACGATGGCCGCGGCCGCCTTGAAGCCGTGGTACTCGGTCAATTGCAGGCGGTAAGTCGCCCGCGGAACGGCCCCGGCATCCATGCCCGTTACGACTCCCGAAACCACGCCACGCACCACGCGGGCAGCGCATCTGGCCAGGGGCTGTGCAGGGGCGCCGTGGCCGTGAGCAGCTCGCCGGCCGGCCAGTCCGAGGCCGGACAGGCTTCGGCCGCGAAGTTCGCGGCGACCGCGAGCACGCTGCCGTCGGCGAGCCGCCAGCGTGCCGTCAGCGCCGCCGGCCCGAGCATGCGCCCGTCGAGAACGGCGGCGGGCAGGTGCGGCGCGACCACGTTGCGGCGCAGCGCGAGCAGGCGCCGATAGCGGGCGAGCGCGGCGGCCGAATCCGGCCGTTCCTCGGGCGCGGTCCAGTCGAGCTTCGCGCGCGCCGCCGTCTCGGCGGCGTTGGGGTCCGGAATCGTTTCGAGATCGCCGGCATCGGCGAACATGTCCGCGAATTCCCGGCGCCGCCCAGCGGTGACGGCGCGGGCGAGGTCGCCCGAGAAGTCGCAGAAGAACGGAAACGGATTGGGCGCGTGAAATTCCTCGCCCATGAACAGCAGGATCGGCGTCGGCACGAGGAGCAGCAGGGTCTCGGCCGCGCGGGCGGCTTCGTCACCGGCGAGCATCGAGAGCCGCTCGCCGTAGGCACGGTTGCCGACCTGGTCGTGATTCTGAATGAAGTTCACGAACGCCTCGGGCGGCAGCTCGGCCGAGGGCTCTCCACGCGGGCGGCCGCCGAGATGCCGCGAGGCCTCGCCCTGATAGGCGAAGCCCTGCGTCAGGCAGCGCAGCAGCCGTTCGGCCGGGCGGTCGTAGTCCGCGTAGTAGCCGCCGCCCTCGCCCGTGAGCAGCACGTGTACGGCATGATGAAAGTCGTCGTTCCACTGGGCGGCGTAGGCCGCGGGCTCGCGCCCGGCCCCGGGCTTGCGGCGCAGCGGGCGCGCCTCGTTCTTGACGTTTTCGAGTACCAGGTGGCGCGGCCGCGCGAGCCGGGCCACGTTCGCGGCGAGCTCCTCGAGAAAGCTCGGGTCGGAGTCGTCCACGATTGCGTGCACGGCGTCGAGCCGGAGCCCGTCGAAATGATACTCCTCGAGCCAGTAAAGCGCGTTGTGGACGAAGAACGCGCGGACCGGCCCGCTGTCCGCGCCGTCGAAGTTCATGGCGGCGCCCCACGGCGTCTCGTGCCGGTCCGTGAAGAACTGCGGCGCATACAAGTGCAGATAGTTGCCGTCTGGGCCGAAGTGGTTGTAGACGACGTTGAGAAACACCATGAGGCGGCGCGCGTGGGCGGCGTCCACGAAGCGCTTGAGGTCCTCGGGCCGGCCATAGACGTGCTCGGGCGCGAAGGGCAGCACGCCGTCGTAGCCCCAGTTGCGCGCGCCGGGCGTATCGGCGAGCGGCATGAGCTCGACCGCGGTGACGCCGAGCTCGGCGAGGTAGTCGAGCCGGCGCTCGGCGGCTGCGAAGGTGCCCTCCGGCGTGAAGGTGCCGACGTGCAGCTCGTAGACCACGGCCTCCCGCCAGGGCCGGCCGGCCCAGTCGGCGTCGCGCCATGCGTAAGCCCGCGGGTCCACGACCTCGCTCGGCGCGTGCACGTCCTCGGGATTGAAGCGGCTTGCGGGGTCCGGCACGCGCAGCGGATCGTCGTCGAACGAGAAGCTGTAGCGCGTCCCGGGTCCCGTGCCGGGCTCGCCGTGCTCCACGTGCTCGAAGAAGCCCTGGCCCGCGGGCCGCATCGCGATGGGTGCCCGGCCCTCGAGGTGAAGCTGCACGCGTTCGACTGCGGGAGCGAAGAGCCGGAAGCGCACGCCGTTCTCGAGGAGCTCCGCGCCGAACGGCATGGTGTGCGCGCTTCTCATCGTCTCTTCCTCCTTGTTGAGCCCTGCGCGTCGCTCGCGCTTGCGCGGCTCACCACCGCTGCCGATCGCGCCGGCCTCTTAGAAGGGCGAGCGAGCGGCCGCCGAGCGGGTAGTGGTCCGGCTCCGTGTCGAGCGAGGTCGCCGCCCCTGCTTCGAGCGCCGTATCCACGACCTTGATCCAGGGGCCGTCGCGGCGCGGCAGCTTGAAATCGATGGGCTCGTAATGGGCGTTGAGCAGGAGCAGAAAATCGTCGTCCTCGATGCGCCGGCCGTAGCGGTCCCATTCGCGGAACGCCTCGCCCGAGAACAGCATGCCGATGCAGCGCGCGAAGGGGTCGTTCCAGTTCGATTCGGTCATCTCGGTGCCGAGCGGGGTGAGCCAGTGCAGGTCCTTCTCTTCCTCGCTGCGCTCCTGAATGTAGCGCCGCCGCCGGAACGTCGCATGGGATTTGCGCAGCCGCAGCAGCTTGGCCGTGAAGTCGATGAGGTCCTCGTCGGCTCCGTCCCAGTCTACCCAGCTGATCTCGTTGTCCTGACAGTAGCTGTTGTTGTTGCCGCCCTGCGTGCGGCCGAGCTCGTCGCCTGCAAGCAGCATCGGCACGCCCTGCGAGAGGAAGAGCGTCGCCAGAAAGTTGCGCTTCTGCCGCGCCCGCAGCGCGAGCACCCCGGCGTCGTCCGTCGCGCCCTCGGCGCCGCAGTTCCAGCTCAGGTTGTCCGACTCCCCGTCGCGGTTGTCGTCGAGGTTCGCCTCGTTGTGCTTGCCGTTGTAGCTCACGAGATCCTCGAGCGTGAAGCCGTCGTGGGCCGTCACGAAGTTGATGCTCGCGTAGGGCAGGCGGCCGCTGCTCTCGTAAAGGTCGCTCGAGCCCGTGAGCCGGAAGGCGAGATCGCCGATGACGCCGTCGTCGCCCTTCCAGTACCGGCGCACGGTATCGCGGTACTTGTCGTTCCACTCTGCCCAGCCGATCGGAAAGTTGCCGACCTGGTAGCCGCCCTGGCCGAGATCCCAGGGCTCGGCGATGAGCTTGACCTGCGAGAGAATCGGGTCCTGGTGGATGACGTCGAAGAAGGCGCCGAGGCGGTCGACGTCGTGCAGCTCGCGCGCGAGCGCCGAGGCGAGGTCGAAGCGGAAGCCGTCTACGTGCATCTCGGTCACCCAGTAGCGCAGGCTGTCCATGATGAGCTGCAGCACGCGCGGGTGCGTCATGTTCAGCGTGTTTCCGCAGCCCGTGTAGTCCACGTAGTAGCGGCGGTCCTGAGGCGAGAGCCGGTAGTAGGCCGCGTTGTCGATGCCGCGGAAGCACAGCGTAGGGCCGAGGTGGTTGCCCTCGGCCGTGTGGTTGTAGACGACGTCGAGGATGACCTCGATCCCGGCCGAGTGGAGCTTGCGCACCATGGTCCGGAACTCGTTGATGTGTCCTTCGGAGCAGTAGCGCGTGTCCGGCGCGAAGAAGCCGATCGTGTTGTAGCCCCAATAGTTGCGCAGGCCTCTGTCTACGAGATGGCGGTCGTCCACGAAGGTGTGGATGGGCATGAGCTCGACGCATGTCACGCCGAGCCGCAATAGATGGTTGATGACGGGCTGCGTCGCGAGCGCGCCGTAGGTCCCGCGCAGTTCCGGCGGCACCTCGGGGTGGCGGGCCGTGAAGCCCTTGACGTGCAGCTCGTAAATCACGGTGTCGGACCACGGGACGCGCGGCGGGCGGTCGTCGCCCCAGGTGAATGCGGGGTCGATGACCTCGCAGCGCGGCATGCCCGCCGCGTCGTTGCGGCGGTCGAACGAGAGGTCCTGCTTCGGGTGCCCGATGCGGTAGCCGAACTGGGCGTTGCTCCACCTGATGCTGCCGCGGATCGACTTCGCATAGGGGTCGAGCAGCAGCTTGTTGGGATTGAAGCGGTGGCCGTCGCTCGGGGCGTAGGGGCCGTGCACCCGGTACCCATAGTGCAGGCCGGGGCGTGCCTGCGGCAGGTAGCAGTGCCAGACCTGATCCGTGTGCTCGCGCAGGGTGATGTGGGTGGGCGCCCGGCGGCCGTTGCGGTCGAACAGGCAGAGCTCGACGCGCTCGGCGTGCTCGGAGAACAGCGCGAAATTGACGCCTTCGCCGTCCCAGGTCGCCCCGAGCGGATAGGGCTCGCCGGGCCACACCGAATATTGCGGCTCAGGCACGCCGCGCCCCGGCGCCCCGCGCCGGCGCCGGGCCGGGTGGGGCCGCCGCGCCGAAGTGCCGGCACGGGTAATGGCCTGGGGCCGCGCGGCTCACCCTCTGTGCCGGCGCGCGGCCGCTCCTTGTCGGTCAGTCGTCATCGAACACGTCGCCTGTCGTGCCGCGTTCACGCCACTTTGCGGGCCGCCGCCGTCGTTCGGCCGGCGGCCGCGGCGTGGTTCGGGATCAACACGATTCCGCGGCGAGACAGATGATACTTCGGATCGGCGGCATCGAGCAGGTTGGCGCCGATCACGCTGTTGTCGGGCACGACGCAGCCGCTGTCGAGAACGACGCGGTCCAGCGAGCAGTTCCGCCCCACGGAACAGCCCGGCAGCAGGACGCACTCGTTTATGCGCGAATGCGCGCCGATTCGGCAGCGGCTCGAGACGATCGAGCGGTAGACGTCGCCGGCGACGACGGCGCCCGGCGCGAGGATCGAGGCGCCGACGCGCACAGGCCCCGAGATGCGGGCCGGCGGCAGGCACGAGCGCTCGCCGCGCAGGGGCCAGCTCTCGTCGTGAAGATCGAGCCTAGGAGGGTCCTCGAGCAGCTCCATGTGGGCCTGCCAGTACGTGTCCACCGTCCCAACGTCGCGCCAGTACCCCGGCAGCCGGGGATCGCGGGAGTCGCGGAAGTTGTACGCAAAGACCCTGCCCGAGGGGATCACCGACGGCAGCAGGCTGTAGCCGAAGTCGTGGGTGGAGTCCGTGTCAGCCGCGTCGCGCTCCATCTGCTCGAAGAGGAACCGGCGGTCGAAGATGTAGATGCCCATGGACGCGAGCGTCACGTCGCCGCGCCCGGGCATCGGTGTCGGCCGTTCGGGTTTCTCGACGAACGTACGCACGCGCCCGTCGCGGTCGATGCCCGCGATGCCGAACGACCGTGCGTCTTCGACCGGTACTTCGACACAGCCGACCGTCAGGTCGGCTCGGCTCGCAACGTGCTGCTCGAGCATCCTCGAGTAGTCCATGGCGTAGACGTGGTCGCCCGCGAGGACCAGCACGTGCTCCGGGGCGAGCGCCTCGATGAGGTCGCGGTTCTGGCAGACCGCATCGACCGTCCCCGCGTACCAGCGCTCGCCGACGCGCTGCTGCGCGGGCCAGATCTCGAGGAACTCGCCGAGGTCGCGGTGCAGAAAGCCCCAGCTGTGCTGGATGTGGCGAATCAACGACTGCGATTTGTACTGTGTGAGCAGCGCGATGCGCCGCAGACCGGAGTTCACGCAGTTGGAGAGCGTGAAGTCCACCGTCCGGTACTGTCCCGCAAAGGGGACGGCCGGCTTTGCCCGCCATTCCGTCAGGCCGCGCAGCCGCGTCCCGCTTCCGCCTGCCAGAACGAGGGCCAGCGTGTTGCCTTGCCGTGGTCGATCCGGTGCGGCTAGGCTAGCTTGCTCCATGTGCGACCTCCTGGAGATCCCGTAGACCCCGGTACGCGCTGCGCGCTTGATGCGCCGTTTTGAGATCCGCTTGAAAAAAAGCGGCCCTATTCCCGTTTTTGACCTGGAACCCGCAGCGCGCCGAAGGCGATGCGCGTTCCGATTGCGGCCGAACGTCCGCGAGGCCGAAGCTCGCCGGCGCCCGATCGCGTCCGCCGATCGAGTGTGCGAGCATTCGGCTCAGGTTTTGCAATGCCGGAGCAGCGTTTCCCCCATGTCCCCCGCGAGAACGGTCGTCCGTTTAGACTCCGCAAGCAATCTGCGTGCCAATGCCCACTCGCTCGCCGCGAGAGAATGCTCGGGCATGGCACGGTTCTTGGAAGGCCGCCGCACATGAGACCACGACGCGGCGCCGCGGCCGCCAAGACACAGCAGATCGTTTCGAGAGGGCGCGCCGCGCGAGCCGCTCTCGTGCTGCTCGGCTTCGTCGCGGCGGCGGCCTGCAGCACGAATCCCGCCACGGGCGAGCGGCAGCTTTCCCTGATCTCCCGCCAGCAGGAGATCGCGATGGGGAAGAGCTCGGCGGCGGACGTGGAGAAATCCATCGGCTTCGTGCAGGAGCCCGGGCTGCAGAACTACGTCGCGTCCATCGGCAAGAAGCTCGCCGCCGATACTTCCCGGCCGGATCTGCCGTGGGAGTTCCATGTCGTCGACGACACGAGCCCGAACGCCTTCGCGCTGCCCGGCGGGTACATCTTTGTCACGCGTGGGCTCATGAATCTCATGACGAACGAGGCGGAGCTCGCGGCCGTGCTGGGCCACGAGATCGGCCACGTCACGGCGCGCCACTCCGTCGAGCAGCTGAGCCGGCAGGAGCTCGCTCAGCTCGGCCTCGGCATCGGCATGGCGGTTTCGCCGAAGCTCGCGCAGCTCGGTCAGCTCGCGAATCAGGGCCTCAACCTGCTCTTTCTAAAGTACAGCCGCGAAGACGAGAGCCAGGCCGACGAGCTCGGGTTCAAGTACATGGTGCAGCAGGGGTATCAGCCGGAGCAGATGGCGAACGTGTTTCGCGCGCTGCAAACGTCGAGCAAGCTCGCCGGATCGAGTCCGCTGCCGACCTGGCTCGCGAGCCATCCGGCCGAGCCCGAGCGCATCGCGAATACCGAGAAGCGCATCGCGGCCCTGCCGAAAACGTCGCGCAACTACACCGTGGGTCGCGACGACTATCTGCCCCATCTGGACGGTCTCGTCTACGGCACCAATCCGCGGAACGGCTTCTTCCGCGACGACTGGTTCTACCAGCCGGAGCTCGCGTTCAAGTTCGCCGTCCCTTCGGACTGGCAGCGCCAGAACCTCGAGCGCAGCGTCGAAGCCGTGGCGCCGAACCAAGCCGCCGCGCTCGAGCTGAAGATCTCGGCGGCGTCGGGCGTCCAGCAGGCCGCGCAGGCGTTCGTGGGCCAGCAGGGCGTGACCGGCATCGGGAGTCACGCGCAGACGCTCGGCGGGGACCAGGCCGTGGTCACGGAATTTCGAGCCGAAGCGCAGTCTTCGTCCTCCGGGCAGACTGCGGTGGTGCACGGCTATGCGACGTTCGTCATGCACGGCCAGGCCACCTACGAGCTGCTGACTTACGCGCCCGAGAGCGGCTTCGCCGGGCAGCAGTCGCAGCTCGAACGGCTCGCGACGAGCTTCGGGCCCGTCAAGGACAAGGACATCCTCGACATCCAGGCACAGCACGTCGCGATCGTGAAGCTGCCGCAGGCCATGACGCTGCGCCAGTTCGCGGACCGCTATCCTTCGTCGATCGATCTCGAGCAGCTCGCGCTCATCAATCAGGTGACCGATCCCGGCGCGCAGATACCCGCCAGCACACTCTTGAAGCGCGTAACGGGGCCCAAGACCGGCTAGACCTGCGCGTCACCGATGCCCGCCCGGTTGCGGCGCTTGTCGCGGGTCGGCCGCCGCCTGCTAAACTCGGTGGCATGGTTTTCGCATTCTCCGCCGCCTGAGCGGCAAGAACATAGAAACCCGAAGGAGAACAACAGTGGGCACGACACCGGAAGACGCGGCGGGCATGAACGGTCGGGGCGAAGGGGGGCGGGAGCACCCGCGGACGGACGAGATGACCGAACACGCGCGCCAAGGCATCGACAGCGCGGCGCAGGCTTCGGCACAGGCCGAGCAGGAGATGCGGGCGGACGCAGCCGAGGCCGAGCGGGAGCTGCGCGCGGCCGCCGACGAGGCGCGGCGCGAGCTGCGCGGTGCCGCGGACGAGGTGGCCGCGCGGGCGCGCGAGGCCGAGGCGCAGTTCGAATCCGCGCTCGACGAGAACATCGAGAAAATCAAGGCCTACGTGCGTAAGAACCCGATGGCCAGCGCCGGGCTCGCCTTCGTCGCCGGGCTGCTTGTCAGCAGCCTTATAAAGCGGTGAGTGCCGAGCGCGACCGCCTGACTCCGCCGTCTTCAGCCTCCGATCCGTCGAGCCTCGTCGGCGCGGCCGCCGAGCTCGGTGCGGCGGTGAAGCAGCGCTTCGCCCACCTGCTCGAGCTCGCGGCCGCCTCGACCGGCCTCGCGGCGATGAGCGGCGTGACGATGCTGATTCTCGCGATCGTCGCGTCCGTGCTGCTCATCGTCGCCTGGATACTCTTCGTCAGCGTCATTGCCTACGTCGTCGTGCTGGCGGGCGTGACCTGGATCGCCGTGGGCCTCGCCCTTGCCGTCTTGCATGTCGTTGCGGCGTACTTCCTTTACCGCAAGGCCCTGCGCCTGGGCCGAGACCTCACGATGCCCGCGCTGCGCGGGGCGCTGTTTCCGAACGAGGAGTGAGCAAACGTGTCGATGTTGAGCCGACAAAGACGGTTGTGTCAGGAGCTCGCGGTCGTCGCGCTGCAGGACCGCGAAGACATCGATCTCGCGCGCGCCCGGCTCATGCGCAGGCTGCGTGAAGAGGTCGGCAGCCCGCTCGGTCTCGCCGCTTTCTTCGTCGCCGGGCTGCTCGTCGGCCGGCTCGCCTTGCGCGACCAGCCCGAAGGCGCGGCCGCCGGCGCCTCGCGCGCCCGGCTCGTCGGCATCGGACGCGCGGCCCTGAGGCTCGGTCGCGTCCTGGGCGCCGTCTAGCCGGCTGGCCCACGTGCGACGCGGGCGAGCGGCTCACTTGCGCCGCTTACCGAGCACCCGACCCACGACGCGCAGCACGATCAGGGCGCAGGCCGTGACGATGGCCGCGAGCAGCAGCTGCCCCGTCGCGACGGCGATACCGATGGCCCCCACGAGCAGCAGAGAAGTGCCCGTCGTGAGCCCTTCGACGACGTTCTCCGAAGGGTGTCGGAAAATGGTCCCGGCAACGAGAAAGGCCACGCCCATTACGATCGCGACAACGACACGCAACGGATCCGCGCGCAGGACGGTGACGGCGGTTTCCGCCGCGAACCGGTGAACCAGCACATCGGAGAGTCCGACGAGCAGCGCCGCCGCGGCCGCGAGAATCGCGTGCGTGCGCAGGCCGGCGGGCCGGTTCGCGAGTTCCCGCTCGAGCCCGACGAGTCCGCCGAGCGCGCCTGCAATGAGGACTTTGACGGCGATCTCGATCTGTTCGAGCCAATTGCTATCGAGGATATGCACGGTCTATCCCACCTTCTTATGGTCCGAGGAAGCCGATCGCGAGTCGTCGCCCGCGTCGTCATGGGCCTTGTCGTGCGCGAGCCCCTCCGTTTGCTCGTCGAGCAGAGGCGGGGCCGCATCCGCGCGCTCGAGCTCCTGCCTGAAGCTGGCCGAGAAAATGTGCCAGCTCGTGAGAAAGAATCCCGCGACGATCGGACCGATGACGATACCCGTGATGCCGAACATCGCTATGCCGCCGAGCGTGCTGAGCAGGATCAGGAGGTCGGGCATGCGGGTGTCGCTGCCGACGAGCCACGGGCGGACGAGGTTGTCCACGGAGCTCACGACGAGCGCGCACCACAGGGCGAGGCCGATGCCGGGCACTGTGTGGCCCGTCACGAGCAGGAAGACGCAGGCCGGAACCCAGACGATGGCGGCGCCGATCCCGGGAATGACGGAGGCGAACGCGACGCCGACGCCCCAGAAGACGGGCCCCTCTATGCCCGTGACGGCGAACGCGGCGCCTGCCAGCGTGCCCTGCAGGACGCCGACTACGACCGTTCCCTTCAGCGTCGCGCGGGCGATCGAGATGCCCTTCTCGGCGATCAGCTCGAGGTCTTCGTGCGTGAACGGCGTGTAGGCGAAGATGTCCCAGAGCTTCGGACCCGACATGAGGAAGAAGAACATCGCGTACAGCATGATGAAGAGGTTCAGGACGAACAGGAACGTGCCTTGCGTGACGGTGGACAGGCCGTTGACGAAGTAGCTGCCCGCCTGGCTCACGAGCGTGCCGAGCCGGCCGAGTATCTGGTCCCGATAGGGCTCGAGATAGGAGCCGAAGGGCACCCACGTCGGAATGTGCCACTGGGGCCCGCGCCCGCTCAGCTGGGCCTGTATCCACGGGGCGATCTCGCCCGTGAGACGGATCGCCTCCTTCACGAATGCGAAGACGAGGAAGACGAGCGGCAGGACGATCGCGAAGAGAATGGCCGCGACCGTCACGGTCGCGGCCAAGCCCTTGTTGGGCAGGTGACCTGAAAGCCACCGGAACAGCGGATACAGCAATCCGCTCAGCACCGCTGCGAGCATGACCGCCTCGATGAACGGGGCGATCATGTCGAAGAACAGCAAGCTGAATATCAGGACGACCGCAACGGCGAACAGCTTGCGAAATCGCGGCTCCGGCGGCTGCAAGGGCTCTCGTCAGCTGTGCTTACGGCCCCAGTCGTCCACCTCGCGTTCGGCCTCGTCCCTGCTCTTGCCGTAGCGCTCCTGAATGCGGCCGACCAGCTTGTCGCGCTTACCTCCGATGACGTCCCAGTCGTCGTCGGTCAGCTTGCCCCAGCGCTCGAGCGCATCGCCTTTGATTTGCTTCCAGTTCCCTTCGATACGATCCCAGTTCATACAGGCGTTCTCCTTGAAATTGCCCGCTTTGGGATTTGCAAGTCCCGTGCCAGGGCGGAACACCTCATGGGCGCAGCGGGGGGCGCGCAAGACGCCGGACGGCGGGAAAGGACCGGTATTCCGGTCGCGACAGCCGCCGCTTACCGTCGATGTCGAGCGCGCTGAACGGTCGATCGCGGCGGCGTTCTCGCGCTCTAGGAGGCCTTTTCCTGCTCGTAGACGTGCAGGCGGTTGTACAGCGTGTTGAGGCTGATCCCGAGGATCTCCGCGGCCGCGCGCTTGTCGCCGTCGAAGTGTGCCAGCGTGCGCATGATGAGCTCGCGCTCGATGTCGCGGATCGAGCGGCCCACCTGCAGTCCCTCGAGGCGATTCTGCTGGCCGAACGGGCTCTCGAAGCGCTCCGGCAGCTCGAGCTCGCCGTCCTCCGAATCGGAGAGAATGAAGGCGCGATGGATCACGTGGCGCAGCTCGCGAACGTTGCCCGGCCAGTGGTACGCCTCGAGCCGCTTCATGGACTTTTCCGACAGCCAGCGCTCCGGACCATAGCGCCGCGCGAGCTCGGAGAGGAAATGATTCGCGAGCAGCGGAATGTCGGGCCGCCGAGAATGCAGCGGCGGCAGGTTGATCGGGAAGACGGAAAGCCGGTAGTAGAGGTCCTTGCGCAACGCCTTGTTCTGGATGGCCTCGGTCGGCACGCGGTTCGTCGCGGCGACGACGCGGGTCTCGACCGGCACCTCCTTCTCGCTGCCGACCGGCAGCACGCAGCGGGTTTCGAGCACGCGCAGGAAGTGCGGCTGCAGCTCGGCCGGCATCTCCGTGAGCTCGTCGAGGAAGAGCGTGCCCGTGTGGGCGCGTTGGAAGAACCCCGAGTGCTGACGCGTCGCGCCCGTGAAGCTGCCCTTCTCGTGGCCGAAGAGCTCGCTGCCGGCGAGCTCCCGGGAGAGGGAGCCGCAGTTCACGGCGACGAACTCGCCGGTCCGATTGCTGACGCGGTGAATGGCCTCCGCGACGAGCTCCTTGCCGGTGCCCGTCTCGCCTAGAATCAGGACGGCGCTGTCGGTGGCGCCGATCTTTTCGATCTGATTGTAAACGGCTTGCATCTGCGGCGTTTCGCCGACGAGCAACCCGAAGTGCAGCGCGACGTCCTCCGGCTCCTGGCCCTGATCCGAACGCTCGAGCTCGCGCAGGAGCCCCATGAGCTCCCGGCTGTCGATGGGCTTGGTCAAGTAAGAGACCGAGGGCCCGCTCAGGTTCTTGATCTGTGACTTGATGCCGGGGTGCCCCGTGATGAGCACGACGCGCTCGATGGCCTGATGGTTCTCGGCGAGTTCCTCGAGCAGCTCGAGGCCGTTGCCGTCCGGCAACATGAGGTCTAGCAAGAGCACGTCCGGGCTCTGGGAGTCGAGCACCCGGCGCGCATTTGCCAACGTGTCCGCAGTGCGCACGTCATGGCCGTGAAGCCGCAGCATTTCCGACGCCGACTGCACGAAATCCGGCTCGTCGTCGACCAGCAATACCCTTGCCATCTAGTCCACCCGTTTGGTCTCTTGTATCAGCATTACACAAATCTACCAGATTCGTATAGCGCATATTGACGCACCGACGCGGCGGCGCCGAACCGTCGGGAGAGTTCGCGGCGCGCTTGCGGCGCCGCGCGCTTCGCGCCTTCGAGGACGCGAAGTTGCGAGGGCTCGCTTAGTGTGGACCCATCCGCAACCCGCAGGTTCCACGCTGCCTCCCGAGGCACCGGCTAAGCCTGTCGCGTCGTTGCGCGTTTTCTAACTCGCCGTCCCGGCGGTTATCATCTGAGTCCCCCCTATTGTAATCGATTCGACCTGCTGCCGTGACCAAAGATGACCGAAATGCCCTGCTCGCCGCCGTCGTGCACGAGCTGCGCGCCCCGCTTAATGCCTGTCTCATGTCCGTGAGCCTGCTGGAGCTGAAGGCGACGGACCCGGAGGCCGTGCTCAACGCAGCCGCGGTGATCCGGCGCAATCTCGAGCGCGAGGCGAAGCTGATTCGGGACTTGGGCGACGTCGTGCAGATCGTCGCCGACAGCCTCGAGCTCAAGCGCGAGCGAGTGGCGCTCGCGGCGGTGCTCGAGGAAGTATTGGAGAAGGTGCGGCCGGCGGCCGAAGGCCGCGGCATCGGGCTCGAGAGCTCGGCCGCGCCGGCCTGTACGCTCGAGACGGACCCCGAGCGGCTCGTCCAGGTTCTCTGTACCCTGCTCGAGAATCTCCTCGCGGGCGCGCAGCCCGGTCAGGCGGTGTCCGTCGAGGCGCGCGCGGAGGACGGCTCGGTCCGCGTCTCCGCCGCGGCGGCCGGGGACGACACGGGCCCCGTGAGCGATCCCGAGACGAAGGACGAGGCCCGGCGGCGCGAGCAGAAGGTGTTTGGGATTCGGCTTCTGGTCGCGGAGCATCTGCTGGGGCGCCTCGGCGGGGCTGCCGAGCGCGGTGCCGATGCGGCCTTCGCGGTGCGCCTGCCGCTGCACGCAGTGCCGGGCCCTTAGTGCCCGCGGGCGCTTCCTTGGGGTCCGAGGAAGGGCGGTCCGGCCGCCTCGACGTTCCGCCGCGCGCGCAGGTTTGTTTGGAGTTGCTGCTCATCGGCCTGTTCACGGCCGTTTATCTGCTCGCCTTCCGGGACCGGCCGCGCTACCTCGATGGGGTGCTGGGTGTCGCCGCTATCGTGCTGATCGGTGCAGCATACGGGCGCACACGCAGGCTCTGGGCGGCTCAGCCTGCCGCGCGCGGGCCATACGCCGAGCGCCTCGGGGCCGCCTCGCTGCGGGCCGGGGCCTTTACGCTGGCGGGCGCGCTGCTGTTCTTCGCGATCGGCGCAAGGCTCGGTTACGAGCACGGCGGCTGGCCCGGGGCCGCGGACCGTGTGCTCAATGTCCACTATCTGCCGGCCCTCGCACTCTATGTGGTCTGGGGGCTCGTGCAGCAGTTCGTGTTCGAGGTCTACCTGCTCGGCAGGCTCATGTACATCCTGCCACCACGCGCCGCGATCGTGCTGACGGCGCTGACTTTCAGCGCCGTGCACTATCCGCGCTTCGTCGTCATGGCGGCCGTGCTCGTGGCCGCCCTCGTGTGGGCGAGCCTCTATCGTCGGTATCGAGTCCTGTTGCCGCTCGCCGTATCGCATGCCATCCTGGGGGCATCTCTGCACTACTGGATCTTCGGCAGGGACCTGTTGGCGCAGTGGCTGCTGCGCTAGCAGGCGGGGCCGCCCGGCCGAGAAGGCCGCGGCTCGTCTATGGCTGCGCCGGAAGAACGAGCGCGAAAGCGACCGTGCCAAAGAACGAACAAGACGAAACGGAAACCATGAGCGAACCTGACAGCCTTCACGAAGCGGCGGACAAGCTCGATCCGCTGACGATCGACAAGCACCGTGCAATCCGCTCCCTCATGGAGGAGCTGGAAGCCGTTGACTGGTACTCGCAACGGGTAGACGCGACGGACGACCCGGAGCTCAAGGCCGTGCTCGCCCACAACCGGGACGAAGAGAAGGAGCACGCGGCCATGGTCCTCGAGTGGCTGCGCCGCCAGGACCCGGTTCTCGACGGCTTTCTACGCCGTTACCTTTTCTCGGAAGGCTCCATAGTCGGCATCGAAGCCGCGGCCGAGGGAGAAGGCGAAGGCGAAACCCCGGGCGCATCCAATCCCGGCGATCTCGGCATAGGCAGCCTGCGCGGCGGCCGGTCGAAACCGAAGCGATAGGGGGCGGCATGGATCACCTGCACAGACAACTCGCACCGATTACGCCCGAGGCCTGGCAACAGATCGATACAGAAGCCGAGCGCACGCTTCGCCGCACGCTGGCCGGACGCAAGCTCGTCGATTTCACGGGGCCGCTCGGCTGGCAGTGCTCGTCTCACGGCTCCGGACGCGCCGATCGCATCGAGCCGCCCCGCGAGGGCGTCAAGGCCTCCCTGCGCGCCGCGCAGGCGATCGTGGAGCTCGCGGTTCCGTTCCGCCTCGATCGTGCGGAGATCGATGCCATGGCGCGCGGCAGCCGCGACGCGGATCTCGGCAACGTGGTAACCGCCGCCAGGAGCGCGGCGCTGACCGAGGATCGAGCCGTCTTCGAGGGCTTCGCGGCGGCCGGCATCCAGGGAATCATGCAACGGGCGGCCGACCATGCGCTGCCCCTGTCCGATGACTACGCGAAGTATCCCGAGGCCGTCGCCGCGGCGCTGAGCTGGCTGCGCAACCACGGCGTCGAGGGCCCCTACGCGATCGCGCTGGGACCGCGGTGCTACGAAGGCCTGACGGAGACGACGAACAAGGGCGGCTATCCCGTCATCAACATGGTCACGCAGCAGCTCGACGGGCGCATCATTTGGGCGCCGGCCGTGGACGGTGCCGTGGTCATGAGCCTGCGGGGAGGCGATTTCGAGCTCGTCGTGGGGCAGGACTTCGGGATCGGCTACTCGAGCCACGACGCCGGGCAGGTCGAGCTCTACCTTCAGGAGAGCATGACCTTCATGGTCTACGCTCCCGAGGCCGCTGTCCCGCTCCGGTACGGTTCGGCTCGCGAAGGGGCCGCTGACCGGGCAGGGGCACGGGCACGCAATCCCCGCACGTAGTCGGCGAGCAAGCGGCCGACGCTGAGGCGGCGTTAACGGCCGCTTGGGCCGCTGTTACTGGCCGAGCCCGGCGCTACAGGCCGGGCCCGGCGCTGCTGGCCGGGCCTGGGCTGCTCTCGACGGGCCCGGCGTTGCTGTGGCCGCCGCCGCGCGTCGGCCCCGTCATTGCCCCGCGGCCTTCTGGGACAGTCCCTGATACACGGCGGAGACGGAGAGGATGTTCGCGCGGCCGTCGGCGCGCATTACCTCGGTGAACTTCTGGTCGAGCACGTCGTAGCCGAAGGCCAACGACCAGGTAGGGGTGAAGGCGTAGTCGAGCTCGAACCCTCCCCGCGTGTATGTCCGTTGAGCCTCGTTCTGGCGCGAGCTGAGCCCCTCCGTGCGGAATGCCCGGACGGCGAAGCTGGCCGTCAAACGCTGCGACATGGCGTGCTGGTAAACCATGCGCACCTCGTTGCGGGCCGTCATGAAACCCGCGGCGCTCGGGTTGATGAGCCGGCTCAGATCGATGGTCACAGTCCCGGTAGCGGTGTGCTTGGCGAGCCCGACATCCAGGATGTAGTTGGCGGCCGCATTGCCGACGGATTCGCCGTTGACGTCGATGTAATTGAATGAGCTGCGCTCGAGACCCGCAGTGAGGTCCAGGGACCAGATCTCGTTGAGCTTGCGCGTGATCGTGCCTTCGACACCGACCGTGTGAGTGTCGTTGTCAGTGGCCTTCGCATGAAAGTCCGAGGCGAAGACACGGGCCGATGCCCCCGTACGGGAGTCGATCGTCCGGGACACGTGCGCTCCGTACTCGGTCTCGCGGATGTCGGACCGCGTCCGGAACTGTGCTCCGGAATACGTCTGATCCAGATACCTCGCGTCCAACCCGATCGAGCTGCGCGGCGACATCTGGAAATTAACGAAGGGCGAGACGATCGTGCGGTCGCGATGCTCGTTGAGGGTCAGGAGCTGCCCCGTGTCCGTCTCGATCGGCGGCTGCCCAGTGACGTTGGTGCTGCCGAGATCGATGATTCCAGTGTCGAGCAGTTCGCTGCTCAGAATGCTCTCGTGCGAGAAGTTTCCGTTGATCCCTATTTCGGCGCGCAGCCATTTGTAGTCGCCGCTCCCGAGAAGGAAGAGGTCCTTGCGCTGCATGTCCTTGTCGATCGAGTCCGAATACGCGTCTGCCCGGATCCTCGGCTCGAGGTACGCTCGCCCGCGTTGGCCGATGTTCTGCAGCCGGAAGCGCATATCGGCCAATGCGCGAACGGCCGTATGATCGCGCAGATCGGCCAGAGTCTGCGCTTGGGATCCCGAGGACGAGGTCACTTCGTGTTGACCGAGCCGAGGATTGTCGTTCGCTTCCACGCCCATCCGCAGGTCGGAGACATTGTCCCAGGCCGCCGAAGCCGCGGCGAACGGGATAACAGCTGCGATGGCGCAAGCGAGGCAAGTAGCGGGAAGGCGCCAGCGTTTATCTGCGACGGATTCGGTCATGGCTCGTTCGCCCCAAGAGGTCCCCGACGTCCCGGAGGCAAGTTGCATGCCACGAGCGCGAGTGGCGCGGCCGCCCGGCTGCGCGGGGCCGGCCCATTGCGACGATCGATCGTCACATTTCAAATCTTGGAAGGTTCCGGCGGGCGGGCCTCGTCTCCTGGCCGACCGCGGTCAGTGCAGCCCTACGCTATGTCGCCGTCGGCGCAGCCGTAACCCCCTAGGCAGTGGCACACCGCTTGCATCGGCTCCCGCCATGGCGGCATCGGGCTCGGTGATGGGCGAATCTGCGTGTTCGGACGGCGGCGAGGGGCTGAGGCTCCTGATCCTCTCTTCCGACAACTTCCCGCCGTGCCGAGTGGACGTGGCCGTCCTGTTCGGCGAGGAGATCGCCGCGAGGGGACACCGGATCGACTGGATCCTGCAGAGCGAGGCGCCCTGTGAGAAGGCCTATCGCGCGGAGTGGGGCGGCGGGATCGTCCACGTGGGCCCCACGGATCTCGGGAGCTCGCTGCTTCGGCGCCTGCGAAAACATGTGCGCGGCATCGTCCACGACCTCAACGTGGTTCAATTGCTTAGAACCGGCGATTACAACGTCGTCGAGGTCAAGGACAAGTTCCTTTCGGGCATCGTGGCGTTGATCGCGGCCCGCAGCTTCGGCAAGCCCTTCGTGTACTGGCTTTCGTTCCCGTATCCGGAGGATTATCTTTACCGGGCACGAACGGGCCATGCGCGCTGGCCGTGGCTCTATCGCATCCGCGGCCTGACGTTCAAATGGCTGCTTTATAAGCTTCTGCTGCCCGCGGCAGATCACGTGTTCGTCCAGAGCGAGCAAATGCGGGACGACCTCACGGCGGAAGGCGTGCCGCGCGAGAAGATGACGCCCGTGCCGATGGGCATCAAGCTCGAGGGCATCGGAGGTCGGCTTGGCCGGCGTACGCTGATTCCGCCCGGCGAGCCGTGTTTCCTTTATCTCGGTACGCTCGCGCGCGCGCGCCGGCTCGACTTTCTCGTGCGCGTGCTCAGGCTCGTGCGGCGCAGCGTGCCCGACGCCAAGCTTTACGTCGTCGGCGCCGGCGATCTTCCCGGCGACGAGCAAGTGCTGCAGGACGAGGCCGAGCGGCTCGGTCTCGTCGAGGCGCTCGTTCTCGTCGGGCGCAAGCCGCGAGCGGAGGCCCTGCGGTACGTCGAAGAGGCGGACGTGTGCGTCTCGCCCTTCTATCCGACGCCGATCCTGAACTCAACGTCGCCGACCAAGCTCGTGGAGTACATGGCTCTCGGCAAAGCCGTCGTCGCGAACGATCATCCGGAGCAGCGCCGCATTATCGCCGAGAGCGAAGGCGGGTACTGTGTGCCGTGGCAGGAGGGGGCCTTTGCCGACGCCATCGCCGATCTGCTCGGGAGCCCCGAGAAGCGCGCGCGCATGGGTGAGCAGGGCAGGCTGTACGTCGTGCGGCACCGCTCGTATGCCGCGATCGCAGACCTCGTCGAAGCACGGTTTCTAAGCATTGCCGGGCGCGCGGAGGCCGTGATTTGAGCGGCATGCGCGCCGAGCGGGTCCTGTCCGCAGCGGGCGTCGGCTCGCGTTCCGGCTGGTGGTCCGCCCCGAAGCGCTGCGGCCGGCGGGCAGCGCTGCGCGCGACGAACGTGGTCCGCCAGCTCAAGCGGAACCTGCACGCGGCCGTCGCGGGCGAGGACTGGACGTGGAAACGCTTTCACACGGAGGTCAGAGCTTCAGGTGCGCGGCTGCTCGAGGCGCTGCCGCGCTTCCCGAACGCCGTGCTCGTGGCCGGATGTCAGCGGTCGGGGACGACGGCGATCGCGCGCCTGCTCGCCCGGAGCGAGGGCATGGCCGCGTATCGCCGCCGAAGCGACGACGAGCTCGACGCAGCGCTGATTCTGGCGGGCCTCGAGGGCGGCGTTCCCGCAGGCCGCTATTGCTTCCAGACGACATATTTGAACGAAGCCTATCGCGAATATTTCGGCGACGGGCTCGACTTCAAGCTCGTCTGGGTGCTCAGAAATCCCTACTCGGTCGTGTGCTCGATGCGCTACAACTGGGACCGCTTCGCGCTCGACGAGCTGTTCGAGGCCTGCGGCCGGCCGCTGCTCGAGAGTCTCGAGGGTGAGCGCGCCGGCAAAGCCGCGCGCCGCCTCCTCGGGAGCACGCGCAAGGCTTGTCTCGCCTACGCAGGGAAGCAGATGCAGGCATTCGAGCTCGCGAAGGGCTTGGGCGAGCGCATGCGCATCGTGGACTACGAGGCGCTCGTCCAGCCGCGCGGCGGGGCACTGCCCGCGCTCTATGAGTATCTGGGTTTGAAGTACGCGCCGGATAGAGCGAAGGCGCTGCACGATCGCAGCCTGCGCAAGGCGGAGATGCTTTCGCGCTCCGACCGGCGGCTCATAGAGGCGCTGTGCGTGCCGACCTACGAGGCAGCGCGCATGCTTGTGCGGCGGTCCGCTCCGTTCGGCCCTCGATAAGCGCCTCGATCATCCGCGCGTTCGCGAGTGAATGGTTGCGCAACGCGTATTTCTGCGCGCGTTGCCCGTAACTGGCCCTGCGCGCCGGATCCTCGAGCAGGTCTCGGACGCTCTGCCCCAGCTCCTCATCCGATCGTGCATGAATGCCGATGCCCTCGCGCTCGAGGACGCCGTCTGGATTCACATGCCGGCTCACGACGGGCACGCGCCGCATCCATGCCTGGATAAACGTGTTCGCGAATCCCTCGTTGAGGCTCGTGTTCACGAAGACGTGCGCCTTCGCGAGCAGGGCGTTGACCTCGTCCTGGCTCTTCGGTCCGAGGTACTCGAGGTTCGGCGAGCGGCGAATGCGTTCCATGAGGGCGGCGTCCCAGCGTCTCAGATTGCGTGCCTTGGCTCTCGCGCCGACCATCACGAACCGCGCCCACGGCAAATCGCGCAGGGCTTCGGCGAGCTGCACGAATGTCTCCGGCCGCTTCCACGGCTTGAGGTTCGCCACCCAGAGCACCGTGGGCGGACCGCGCTTGTCGAGCGTTTCGGTCGGCGCCGGATGGAAGTTCGGGACGACGGCATCCACTTGGCGCCCGTAATGGGCGCGCAGCAGCTCCGCCTGCTGCGCGGTCTGGGCGACGATGTGTCCGGCATGGCGGATCGCGTATTCGATGCTGCGCTTCTCGAGGAAGCGGTACAGCGCGTGCGCGGCGCCCGGGAACTTGCCAGGCGTCACCTCGTCGTCATGGGCGACGTGCCAAATGAGGCGGCACCCGTTGCGCCGGGCATAGTGCGCGGCGAGGCCCGTATGACCACAGCCGACACGCTGATAGATGACATCGGGCCGGATGCGGCCGAGCAGCCGCTGCAGCGCGGGCGCGTCCATGAGCATCCCGAGCCGCCGCTGCGCCGGTCCTTCGATGCGCAGGAGGCGGTAGCCCTCCGGCGTGAACTCGGGGGGGACGCGGCGCGCGATGCAGTAGATATCGTAGCGGTCGAGCGGCAACAGCGCCTCGAGCAGGCACTTGACCTGATACTGCGCGCCGCCCATGAAAGCGAGCCAATGGGTCGGCGTCAGCAGGCAGAGGCGCACCTTGCGCCGCTCGCCGGCCGTGCTCACACTGCGCTGCCCAAGGGCGCGGACACGCCCTCGGCGGCAGCCTCCGCGAAGCCGCTGCCCCAGCATGCCTCGACGAGCTCGCGCGTCCGGCGAATGTTCGCGCGGCTCGAGGCGCCGAAGACGAGCGCGTCTACACCGGGCAAGCCGCAGACCCACTCGATCGCCTCGGCGGGCGGGATCGCGCCGGAGGCGAAAACCGACATCGCGATAGCCGGATAGCGGCCTTCCTGGAGGACGCGCAGATAAGCTTCAAGGCCGCCGCACATGCGAAAGCCGGCCTTGTTGATGTTCGCGCACACGACCGCGTCCTCGATGCCGGCCTCGGTCAGCAGCTCCGTCAGCATCGGCAGGTTCATGGTGATGAAGCCCGGGCGCGCCCCATAACGCGAGCGGACGTGGTCTGCGAAGATTCGGAACGCATCCTTGAAGCCGAGCCCCATGAGGAAGTCGACGGCGACGTTTTGCAGGAACACGACGGGCGTATCGAGCCCCGCGAACATCTTCATCTCGGCGTCCACGAGCATGGAGGCCATGGCCTCCACGTCCTTGCGCGCGACCGAGATTCCGCCGTGCAGCATCGCGGCCAGCGGCCCCTCGTCGGGAAGGAAGCGCCTGAGCGCGTTCATGAGACCGTGCTCGGTCACGGCGTCTGCGTATTTGTGTGCATACGGCATGCAGGGGTAGAACTCGAAGTCCGGGTACCTCGAAGGGTTCGCGCGCACGTGGTTGCAGATCATGGAGACCCGCTCGTGCGTCGTGCACATGAAGGTCCGCACCCCTTCCTCGTAGGCGGCGTCGAGCACGTCGATGACGGCCGCGATGTCGCTGAAGCGCATGGCCTGCGAGCGGGCCTTCTCCTCCGACATGTGATTGATGCCGAAGAACTGGTTGTCGCCGAATAGTAGTCGGTTCATCTCTTGGTCGCGCCTCCGCCCGCGCATCAAATCTTCTGGGCGCCCGACGGAAGCAGCCAGCCCGGCAGCCACCCCGGCTTCGTGCGGGCCGCCGCCGGCTTCGGCTCCGAGGCCGAGACTCGTGCCCCCTGCCGCGAGTCGGCGAGCATTGCGGCCAGCGTATCGTCCGTTGCGACGGCGCTCGCAAAAGAGTTGCGGCCCGGGCCGGCTCCCGCCTCGATGCGGCGGACGAAGTCGTCGATCTGATGCGAGTACTCCTCGCCGCGCAGGTAAAACCACGTCTGCTGCGTGAGCTCGGTCGTGTATCGCACGTTCCAGCCTTTCGTGTAGCCGGCCGGCAGCGGGACCGTGCCGCGCAGATAGACCTGGATCTCCTGCCTGTCGGCGAAGATCCGGCCGCCCGTGCCCCAGAGCGTCAGCTTCGTCGTCATCTTGCGGCAGGATTCGTCGGCCCAGTTCACGGAGACCTGCGCCGTTCGGCCTCGGTCGAAGTGCAGCGTGCTGTACACCTCGTCGTCGGTCTCGCTCGAGAACACGCCGTTGATGGCGGTGCCGCTCACGGCCTCGGGCGCCCCGAAGAACCAGTTCAGCAGGTTGATCGGGTGGGCCGCGTAGTCGTAGAGGCAGCCGCCGCCCTCGGTCCGCTGGGTTCGCCACGTCGATCCCTTCGGCCGCAGCACGACCGGGCCGTAGGCCTCCGCGAGCGCGTGCGTGACCTCGCCGATAGCGCCGGCATCGAGCAACCGC
Organism: uncultured Gammaproteobacteria bacterium; assembly: GCA_963702105.1. Lineage (GTDB taxonomy): Bacteria > Pseudomonadota > Gammaproteobacteria > Steroidobacterales > Rariloculaceae > ZC4RG20. The sequence continues at coordinate 3,063,292 of OY969712.1, read as the reverse complement.
TTCGCCTCCTCGAAGGCCGCGACGAAACGGTAGTGGTAGCCGACCTGGTTCACGAGACCGCGTTCGGCCGCCAGCGCCGCGAGCCGCCGGCCCTCGTCGGGCTCTAGCACGAACGGCTTCTCGCAGAAGACGTGCAGGCCCCGCTCGAGCGCGTCCTGCACCATGCCTGCGTGCAGGCGGGAGGGCGTCGCGATGACGACCGCGTCGAGCGCGCCCGAGGCGAGCATCTCCTTGTAGTCGCGGAATGTGCGCACGCCGGTGTGCCGTCCGAGCACGCCGAGCAGGTACGCCGAAGCGTCGCAGACGGCCGCGAGCTCGACGCCCGGGTGAACCCTGATCATCGCGAGGTGGGACAGGCCCATCTTACCGAGCCCTACGACTCCGACACGTACCATCGCTGTCTCTCCTCAATTCCCTTCGGCCGAAGCGGCCGGATTCGCGCATTCCGTGCTCGTCTGCTCAGAGAGCTCGCGAAAGACTCGTTCGTAGGCCTCGGCGCACCGATCCCAGCTGAATTCGGCCTCGGCCCGCGCGCGCGCCCGGCGTCCGAGCTCCTGCAGCGCTTCGGGGTGCTCGAGCGCCCATTCGAGCTTGGCCGCGAGATCCTCGACGCTGCCGCGCTCGAACAGCAGGGCCGTGTCGCGCACGACGAAGACGTTCTCGGGGATGTCGCTGCACACGATCGGGGTGCCGAGCCCCATATTCTCGAGCATGACGGGCGAAAGGCCCTCGATGTCCGAAGGCTGGACGTAGGCATACGCGTGCTTCATGAGCGAGAAGTTGCGTTTGCCGAACAGAAAGCCCGGGAAAACGATGCGTTCGTCCTTCGTGGCCATGATGCGGCGTTCGTAGCTCGACGGGTTCGGCGCGCCGCCGACGAGGACGAGCTTCTTGTCGGTCTCGAGCTGCTCGAACGCCGGGATCAGATAGTGAAGCCCCTTGTCCGGGATGAATCGGCCCACGAACAGGAAATACCCGCCCGGCTCGAGGCCGAGCTCGGCGAGAATTTCCGTGTCGAGGTCGTCTTCCGGAACCTCCGAGCCCCAGGGGATGAAGTCGTACTTGCGGCGGAATCGCTTCTCGAAATCCGCCTTGTAGAAGACGCTGTCGAACACGACTCGATGCGGCGCGAGCGCCGCGACGAGCACGGTCATGCGCAGATAGATCCGCCCGTACCAGGGCCACTTGCCGCGCTGCCAGTCCACGCCGTCCTGGCTCAGCACGACCTTCTTTCCGAACAGACGCAGCAGCAGGCCGAAAGGGCTGTTGCCCATGTTGTGAATGTGCACGAGATCGGCCGTGTTGTGCCGGACGATGTGCCAGCAGGCCTGAATCGAATGGAAGATCGAGTCGAAGCCCTTTCTGTGCGTGATCGTGTAGAAGTTTTCCGTCCTGATGCCCGCATATTCGTCGCCGAGCGGTTTCTCTCCCGGAAAAAGCCGGTTGTAGCCGACGATGCGATGGCCGCGGCGCGCGAGCCGCGTGTAAAGCTCGACGGTGACCTTGTCGACGCCCGCGCAGCCCGGCCGCTGCGGGATCGAACGGAACGTGAACGTGGCTATTCGCAAGGGCTTGCGGCTCGGCGCTGTCATCGGCTCCATGGCTTTCACGGGCGGTCGGCGATTCAGGCTCGGGCACCGAGTCGCGCCTCGCCGGCGCGGGCGACTCCGAGCGATGCATACACGGCGGAAATGGCGCGCACGTAGCGCGCGGGGCTGAACGCGGTTTCGACGCGGCTCCGGGCCTGCCGGCCGAGCGCCTCGACGGCTTCGGGGCCGAGCGTGCAAATCTCGTCGAGACGCGCGGCGAGCGAGGCGACACTGCCGCTCTCGAACAGCCAACCCGTCTCGCCCGGACGCACGATCTCGGGAATGCCGCCGATGTCGGCGCCGAGCACGGGCTTGCCGAGGGCAAAGCTTTCGAGAATGGAGATCGGCGCGTTCTCGTACCACTCCGAGGGCAGGACCGTCGCGCGGCAGCCGCGGATCAGGTCGTGAAGCTCGCGCCCGGAGCGATAGCCCTCGAAGCGCACCGGGGCTTCGACGCGCGCTGCGAGATCGGCCAGCCGACGCTCGATCGGGCCCGTACCGGCGATCCGCACGGGCACGCGCGCGGCCGCCGCGGCGCGGATCAGGGTCTCGACGCCCTTCTCGACGGAGAGCCGGCCGAAGTAGAGGAGGTAGTCGCCGGCCCGAAAGTCGGGGACGTAGCTTGCGGCGTCCACGAAGTTGGGGACGTAAGTAAACATCGATTCGGGCCAGCCCCACTCGACGAGCTTCGAGACGAGGAACCGGCTCGGCACGACGATGCGGTCCACGGCCCGCTCGTAGCTGCGCAGCCAGGCGTGCAGGTAGCTTTCGAAGGCGATGATCGTGCTGGCTGCGAGCGAGCCGTGTATGCAGCGATGCGCGACGGCCTCGCGGTAGCGGCCGCCCTTGCAGCGCTCGCAGACGCCGTCGCCGGTCAGCATTTTGTTGTTCGGGCAGGCGATCTTCAGATCGTGTGCCGTCATAACGACGGGAACCTTCTCTTGCCGCAGCACCGGCAGGATCGAAGGGGAGATGTGATGATAGATGTTGTGCACGTGCGCCACGTCGGGGCGGTACTCGCGAAGCAGTCGGCGAAGCTTCCTTCGCGCCTCGAAAGAGTAGACCACCTTCGTGGCCTTGACGGCTTTTTGCAGCGGCGAATAGCGATGGCCGATCTGAATCTCGTCCACGAAGTAATTCGACCATCGGCAGGGCTCGTTGGCGGGAAAGTGCATCGAGAAGAACGCGTTCTCCCAACCGAGCCGTTCCATCAGGGCCGCGTGATCGAGATAGACGGCGTCCGCCCCTCCGCGGCGATAGTGGTAGTTGTTGATGCTCAGCAGCCGCGGCAAGGCCGTCTCCACATTCGTATTCGGTGCCCCATGCTCTTTCCCCCTGCGCCCGGTTGCGGTTGGTTCGCGGCGCAATGCGCCAAAGCGCGGGCGTGTCTATGCAAGCCACGTGCCACCGGAAGTCGCACCGGGGACGCGCGCTGCCGAATGCTTCCGGAAGCTGGCCGTTCCAATAGTTGGAATTCGAACCGTTTCGCGGCGCCGCTGCGGCAGCGGCGTTTTGGCCCGCCTCGCAGCCGTGGCATACAAATTGCAAAACGGCCATGGGGGCTGGGCCCGGGCGTTTTCCATGAACTTTCTCGTCGTCCTACTGTTCGTGTCGGTCTTTACGACCGGCTATCTCACGGAGCGGCTGCACGCGCTGCCCTCGATATTCGTGCTCGTCCCCGAAGTGCTTTCCGGCGTGGCGCTGATCATCGTCCTCGGTCGGCTCGTCGGCGGCCGCCGGCTGGAATTCGGCCGGCCATACGCCGTGTTTTTCGCGATGTTCTTCTTCGTGCTGCTTTTCGGGTTTCTGGCCGAAGGCGTGCCGACGGGCCCCATCGTCGCCGGCCTGCGCGACTACGTTAAGTTCATCCCGTTCTTTCTGCTGCCCGCCGTCTATCCATTCACGGACAAGCAGCTCGCCGTGCAACTGCGCTGGCTCATGGGCATTCTGGTCCTGCAGATGCCGCTCGCGGTATTCCAGCGCTTCGTGCAGTACGGAGGCAGCATGCACACGGGCGACCCGATTCGCGGCTCGGTGACGACATCGAGCTCGCTGTCGCTGCTCATGGTCTGCGGCATCGCTTTGCTCGTGGCGCTGTACCTGCGGCGCAAGATTGGCTTCAAGCTGCTGCTCGTCGGCATGGGAGTGTTGGTGGTGCCGACGACGCTCAATCAAACCATGGCGACCTTCGTTTTGCTGCCGATCGGGCTCGTCGTTCCGGCGCTTTTCATGCCGAGCAAGCGCCGTTCGCTGCGCAGGATGCTGCCCGTGGCCTTCATCGGCGCTGCCGCGCTCGTCGCGTATGTCGGCATCTACGACTCCCTGATTCAGTACCGCAAGAACGGCATGGACATCGGGACGTTCTACACCTCGAACTACCTCGAGCAGCACCTGTACTCGGGCGCCGCGGACGGCGACGGTAAGTGGGTAGGGCGGTTCGACAGCGTCGATCTCGCCTGGCACAACCTCTCGCCGCGTCCTCTCGCATTTGCATTCGGGCTCGGTGCCGGCAACGTCTCCGAGTCGAAGATTCCGGGTTTCGACGGCGAGTACGCATCGTTCGTCGACCGCTACGGCGTCGACGTGACGCAGGTCAGCGGGTTCCTCTGGGAAATCGGTGCGGTCGGCCTGCTGACCTACCTGTTCCTGTTCTGGATCTCATTTCGCGACGCTCGATTCCTTGCGAAATCGACCGGACCCTACGCCGTGTACGGTCAAGTCTGGGCCACCATCATGGTGATCATGACGGTGGCGCTCATGTACAAGAGCGTGTTTTCGATGAACGAGATCGCCTACCTGTTTTGGTTCTATACGGGAGTGATCGCGCGGCGCGCTTACGTCGAAAAGAGGTCGCGCGCAGCCCCGGCCCCGGCTGCCGCAAACGTCCGGGCGGGGCATTGGGAATATGAGCTCGGCCCGCGCAGCGGCGTTCCCCAAATCAACTGAGCACGGACCGCGGCTAGCATATGGCATCCAGCTCGAGAAGCCTGTTCACGACGAACGCGCTCGTGACGGTGACGCTCGTCGTCGGGTTCGCGAACAACGCAGCCATCGCGGCCATCTTCGGTCTGACGCGGCGTGTTGACGCCTTCTATGCCGCACAGATGTTTCCGAACCTGTTCATGGTGCTGTGCATCGACTATCTCGGCAAGAACTTCCTGCCCATGTTCGCCCGCGCGGAACGGGAGGACAGGCGCTTGGCCTCCGAGCTCACTTCCGCGATCGTGACGACGGTCGGGTTGCTTTCGGTGGGCGTCGTGCTCGTGCTCCTGGCCGCGAGCCGGCCGCTGTTCGCGCTGCTGCTGCCGGGCTTCTCGGCTCACGATATCGTGATCGTAGCGCATGACTTCTGGATCATGTCTCCTGCTTTGGTGCTCATGGCCATTACGGCGTTTCACCAATACGTATGCCAGCACGACGAGCGCTTCGCACGCATCGCGGCCATTCGGGCCGCTATGCCCGTCACGAATCTTGCGACGATCCTCATCGGCAGCCCCTTTATCGGTCCCTATGCGCTCCCCGTCGGCTATTGCCTCGGCAACGCGGTCGTCGCAGTGCTCATGGCGCGCGAGGCGCGTTACCGCTATCGCTGGCGCGTCGCGATCCGCAGCGAGTGGGAAGCCAAGGTGTTCTCGAACTCGGCCATCGTCATGGGCACGGGTTTGCTCGCCAGGTCGCGCAGCGTGATCATGAACTATGCCGGCTCCCTGGTCGGCGGCGGCGCGATCTCGGCGCTCGCGATGGCGAACAAGCTCATCGAGCCGCTCGGCAGGACGTTTTTCACCGCCGCCCGTATGTGGCTATTCAGCCGCACGGCGCGCCTCGCCGTGAATCGCGATACTGAGGAGATCGCCCGGGTCTACGACCTCGGCCTCGGCGCCTGCTTCCTGTGCCTCACCCCGGTCGTCTGGTGGCTCGGCCTGAACAGCGGAGTCGTCGTCGACGTTCTGTTCCACCATGGGCAATTCAATTTGCGCATGGGCACGCTCGTCTCGCTGGCGCTGATCGGCGCCGCCCCGTCCATCGTTTTCACGGGCGTGAATGCGCTCGTCTCCAACGCCTTCTATGCAATGGACCGCGTTCTCGTGCCGGCGGTCGTCATGCCCGTCGGAACGGCCGTGTATCTCGCCCTGGTCGTGCTGCTGACTCAGCGTCTCGGCGTCTTGGGGTTGACCCTCGCGACGTCCGGCGCCGGCGTGGTCGTCTTCGCGATCATGGTTCCGCAACTCGCCCGGCAAGTCCCGGCGTTCAGTGCCCGCAAGTTGTTTCTTCGGGTCTGCGCGTACGCGCTTGCGGGGGGCGTTTGCTTCGGCCTGCCGGCCCTGTGGCTCGGGCCGCTTGCGGCGTCGTCGAAGCTCGCAGCCGCCGGAGTGTCGCTCGTCGCGGGCACCGCGCTTTATGTCGCGCTGCTGCTTCTGGTTCGGGACCCCGTGCTGGGTTTCGTCTGGCAGTACTCGGTCAAGGCATTCCGCCGCTCTCCGAAGACCGGCGGGGCGGTACGGGACGCGGCTCGGTAAGGGCGGCTCGGGCTGCACTCGGTCGTTTCAGTAGCCGGGGTAGTCTCGGTAGATCGGTGGCCTGGGTAGGTCGGTAGCTTCGCCAGCGCGGTAGCCTCGGCAGACTCAGTAGGCGCCCTCGCCGCGGAACATGATCGTGATCGTCTTGCAGAGGATCTTGATGTCGAGCGCCAGCGACCAGTGCCGCAGGTAGTCGAGGTCGTAATCGATGCGCCTCTTCATTTCGGCGACGCTCGCCGTCTCGCCGCGGCAGCCGTTGACCTGGGCGAGACCCGTGATGCCCGGAAAGACCTTGTGGCGGACCATGTAGCCGTCAATGAGCTTTCTGTACTCCTCGTTGTGGGCAACCGCATGCGGCCGCGGGCCGACGAGGCTCATGCGGCCCTGCACGACGTTGATGAGCTGCGGCAGCTCGTCGAGCGAGTAGCGGCGCAGGAAGCGGCCGAACGGCGTCACGCGCGGGTCGTTGCGGGTAGCTTGCTTGACGGAGTCGCCGTCCTCGGTGACCGTCATGGTGCGGAACTTGTAGACGATGATCTCCTCGCCGTCGATTCCGTAGCGACGCTGCTTGAAGATTACCTTGCCTGGCGTGGTGAGCTTGATGCCGGCGGCGATCAGCAGCATGATCGGGCCGCCGACGAGCAGCATGAGCGACGCGAAAGCCACGTCCGTCGCGCGCTTCTTGAATCCGCTCCACCCCTGGAAAGGCGTTTCGCAGAGCGCGATCACGGGGATGCCGTTGATCTCGTCGGCCCGCGCCTGAATGAGGTCGATGAACGATATCTCCGGAATCAGATAGACCGAGGCTGTCGTGTCCCGAAGACGGTGCAGCAGGACCTTGGTCCGATCGAGATGGTGGGGCAGGGCGATGAAGATGACGTTGACGTGCTGCGTCTTGACGTAGTCCGGGAGCTCGGCCAGCGTGCCGAGGAGGCTCCGCGGATCGTCGCCGGCCGCATCGTCGCCGGCCGCGTCGTCGCGGACCGCATCGTCGGAGATTCGGTAAGCGCAGCGGTCCTCGAAGAAGCCGCAATGCGCGAGGCCGAGCTCGGGTCTGTCCTGGATGATGCGCACGAGCTCTCGGCTCGCATCGTTGATTCCGGCGATCACGACCGTCCGTGCGTTTCCAGACGCGACTGCGAGCCGCCTCGCGGCTTGGCGCAGCAGAATCGATGCCCCGACGAGCAGCGGCGGCGTGGCGACGAACCATGAAAATAGTGCTGCTCGCGAATAGATTTCAGAAACCTTGGTTGCATAGCCGATAAACAGAAGGAACCCAACCACGGTGAGCCACGCGAGCCCCGTGCGTGTCGCGATGGTCCAGCCGCTCGGCAGGACGAACCGGTGCTGTTTCGTTTCCGGAGCGATGAGCACGTAGCAGAGCAACGCCGAAAAAATCGCGAGCAGGATGTACGGCTGCGTGAAGCGGCCGTTGGTCAAGTACGTCGCCGCGAGGAGCACGGCCGTCGAAACCAGAGGCGCCATGACCGCCTCGAGGGCCGCCAGGAGGACTAGCGCCGAGCCGTGTTTGAAGTAGTTGGTGCCCATCGGAGTGATTTCTTATCGGAACGAGGCGAACGACCGCAATTCAGCAAGTTGCGTGCCACGCGGGCCGGATACGTTGCGTAAATGTGCGCCATCAGCCGTGTGCGCCATAAGCTGTACCGACCGGGACCACTTCGGGCGCGGAATTTCGCCATTGCGATTCCAAGTCCTGCAATGCCTCGGTGTCGATACGCAGAGGAGTCAACCGTTCGGCCCGGGAACGAGCCGCCCGCCCGCCCGGCGAACGCGCCGGAGGGTTTTCGTGAACGGGACGATGGACCGATACCGCGTTCGCGTCAGGCGATGATAGGCGCGCCAGAATCGGCCCGGCGGATTGGTCAGCGACGCCGGCGCGTAGCCGAATTGCTTAGCGACTTCGACGACCTCCGGCGCAGGCGAGAAGCCGAACAGACGATCATGACGCCACTTGGAAAGGGCCCGGCGGTGAAAGTGACCCTGCGGTATTTCCACGGCGCCGCCCGCGAACTCGAATTCCCGGGCGAGCGCCTGCGGCTTCGAAACCATGTCCTCGTAGCGGACGATGTTGACCTTGCCGTCGAGCATGCGCTCGAACCGCAGCAAGTTGCGGTACGCCGCCGCCCATTGGTGCTGATTCTTCTCAGGATCGGTCCGCCATCGCCGCCACGCCGAGTACAGCGTATCGAGCGGATTGCGGACGAGGCCGACGAAGTGAAAGTCGATCTCCGGAAGACGCTCGACCGCGTCGCGAAGCAGCTCGAGATTAGACCATTGATAGAGATGATGCGGCGACTTCTCGAGAAATACCGGCGCGTAGCGCCGGCAAAGGCGGCGCCAGCCCTCGAAGATCAGCGCCTCGTCGTCGTCCGGAAGCGGGTCGCCGTCAAGGTCGAGGTTGTCGCGCAGCAACTGAAGCAGGCCCGCTTTGGCCCGGGCGCTCGGAATCGGTACCTCGCTGTCGAGGAGCGGGATCTGCGGGCGGCCCAGGATCGAGGCCGCCTTCGTCCAATACAGGGTCTCATGCTCCTTGTGGCGCGTCCGCTCGACGTGGCGCACGCGTCCCGTCAAGGCGAGGAAGGCCTGGCAGGCGCTCGAGCCGCTCGACTTGGCAGAGAGGATGACGATGCACTTGCCTTCCATGATGCAGCCGAAAAGCAAGATCGGTGCCAGCGGCGGCTGTTGCAGGTTGGCATCATCCTTGAATCTACGAGGGTGCGTTCCCTCGAGCTCTCCGAAGAAAGCGGGCACCGAACTTCATGTCGCGAGAATTCCAAAAAAGCGCAACCATTCTCGATTGCAGTGTTCCGGCCGGTGCGGCCGGTGCGGCCAAGGGGCCCCAAACCGGGCGGCTCCGGGCTCCGGCTTTCGCATCCGCTGCGCTGCGCATGCCTGCGCTGTCCGTATGGGGCGTGTTGGCGCTGATCATCGCGGTCGGCGTCTATTTCCGGATCGCGAACTTGGGCCAGCTCGGGTTTCGTTGGGACGAGGATCTTTCCTCGCTCGCCGTCAAGGCTATTCTCGCGACCGGCATTCCCGCGCTGCCGAGCGGCATGGTTTATCTGCGCGGCGGCCCGGTGCTCTATGCCATGGCCGCATCGGCCAAGCTGCTCGGTTTCGGCGAGCTCTCGATGCGCCTGCCGGCGGCGCTGGCCGGCATCGCGCTGATACCGCTCGGCTTCGTGCTCGGCCGGCGCCTGTTCGACGAGCGCGTCGGTCTCGTGCTGGCCGCCCTGATCGCCATCTCGCAGTGGGACATCGAGTTCTCGCGCTACGCTCGCATGTACGCGCTGTTCGCGCTCGTTTACCTGCTCACCTTGCTCTGCATCTGGAAGTACCGCGTCCGTTCGCAGAGCACGCTCGGCGGGCTCCTCTGCGTCGCGCTCGCCGTGCTGGCCATCTCGATGCATCAGCTCGGCTACACGCTCGCCGCGGCCATGTTCTATCCGCTGATTTTGCGCGGCCCGCGGCAGTGGCTGCGGCCGCGCAATCTTGCGTTCCCGTTGGCGGCCGCGGCCGTCGTAGCCGTTTCGTTCTTCGCGTGGAGCGGCCTCGTCGAGCATCTGCGCGAGCTGCCGTTCGCGTCGGCGGGCGTCGGCCTCCCCGCGGCCGCTCAGGCGGGCAGGCCCCCGATGTGGCTGCCGCAACTGCCGATTCTCCAAGGCATCCTGTCGCAGGCGCCGTGGGCCTTCGCCGCGATCGCGACCTGCGTCACCGCCGCGGCGGCCGTGCTCATACTGCGCAGTCGCGATTGGCGAGGACCGGAGCGCGCGATCGGCGCCGGGATCGCCGTGTGCTGCGCACTCGGAGTGTTCAACTTCGCATTGCTCGGAGTGCTCGCGCTCGCCTGGATTCAGCGTGTCGGGCTTCCGGCACTACGCAGCGCGCATGTGCGCGCGGCCGCAGCGCTCGTCGCGGTCGCTTTCGCCGCCTGGGTGGTACTCGCGGCCGCGCTTCTGCCCGCGGCCGGCAGCGCGGCCGCCGTCAAGGCGGCCGTACGCGGCTTGCTCGATTATCCGCACTTCTTCGTGTTCTGGGGCTTTGTGCGGCAGTGGCCGCTCGTCTCGATCGTCGCGGCGGTCGGCGGCTTATGGGCGTTCGACCGCAGCGCGCGCGCGGCCGGCGATCCCCGCTGCAGCTTTCTCCTGCTCGCGCTCGGCACGCCGCTCGTGCTGAACGGCCTGTTCGCGACATCGTACGAGATCTTCCGCTACGACGTGCCGTTCGATCCGCTCTTCTTCGCCTTCGTCGCGCTCGGCCTCGTGCGTTGGCCCCAGGTGCTCTCGGCATGGAAAGGCACGCCGGCCGGGCCGTCTCATACTGCGGGCGAGAGCATTCCCTCGAGCGCCAGGCGCGGCGTCATCGCGGCGGGCTTGCTGATGCTCGTGCTCGGCTACGGTCTGAACCCCGTGCGCGGTCTGCTCGTCACGGACCAGGACTATCGCAATCGCGGCTTTCTCTATCGTGCCTTCGCCCTTACGAGCTACCCGGACTTTAAGACTCCGGCCGCCTACGTTGCCGCGCATGCATCCCCCGCGGATACGGTCGTCGTGCTCGACTCGAGGGAGATCTACAACTATCTGGGCCGCGCCGACTATTGGGTCAGGGACGGCGTTTACGACACGCAGACGTACCGCGAAGACGGGCGTCTGCACGATCTTTACGTTAAGACCCCGCTGCTCATGAGCGCGGGCGCGCTCGAGCGCGTGCTTTCGGCACCGAACCGCACGAAGTGGCTCATCGCTTCGGACTCAATGCTCGCCCATACGAAGGCCGTCGACGGCGCCATCAAGCGCTACATCCGGGGCCAGGAAGCACATGTCGTGTACGTCGGGCGCGACGGCGACACGAAGGTGTATCGGTTCGAATGACGGGCAGCACGACATGACCGGCGCCGAAATTATGCCGCGGGCGGAAGCTGGTACGTTCCTTGCTCGAAGGCCAAAGACCGGCGCACGGCGTCGAATGAAGAATAACCGGGGTACGAAAGCATGTGCGGCATAGTGGGAGTCCTTCGGCCGAGACCCGTTCGCGCCGAGGAAATCGGCAGGATGACGGCCGCGATCGCGCATCGGGGGCCCGACGGCGAAGGAGTGCTGGTCGAAGGCGGGGTCGGTTTCGGCCATCGCCGGCTGGCCGTCATCGACCCGGATGGCAGCCCGCAGCCCATGCGCAGCAGCGACGGACGCCGGTGGATCACCTTCAACGGCGAGATCTACAACTATAGGGACCTCGCGCCGGCGCTGGCCGCTGAAGCGCCGCTGACGACGCACGGCGACACCGAGGTCCTGCTGCGCCTGCTCATGGGCGAAGGGGAACGGGCGCTGCCGAAGCTCCGCGGCATGTTCGCGTTCGCGTTCTACGACGCCGAGCGTCGCCGCCTCATCGCCGCCCGGGATCACCTGGGTCAGAAGCCGTTCTACTATTGGCACGACGGGGCGACGTTCGCCTTCGCATCCGAGATCAAGGCGCTGCTTGCGCTCGAGCCCGGTCTCGCTGAAATGGACCCGGACGCGCTGCACGAGTACCTGACGCTGCGCGTCGTCACGCCGCCGCGATCGATGTTCAAGCGCATCCGCAAGCTTCCGCCGGCGCACTACCTCGTGTTCGAAAACGGCCGGGTGGAAGTCGCGCCCTACTGGAAGCTGCGCTTCGAGCCGAAGCGCCGCGTGGGCTTCGAGGAGGCGCTCGACGAGCTCGACGCCCAGGCCCGCGAGGCCGTCGGCTACCACCTCGTCAGCGACGTGCCGGTCGGGGCCTTCTTGAGCGGCGGCATGGATTCGAGCATCGTGACGGCGCTCATGCACTCGGCGAAGGGCAACTCCTTCGAAACCTTTACGGGCGATGTGCCTTACGCGGGGCACTCCGACTACCGTTACGGCAAGGCCGTCGCAGAGCGCTACGGTCTCCGGAACCGGCGGCTGCCGGTGTCGCCCTCCCTGACGCGCTCGCTGCCGCGAGTGATTTGGCATCTGGACGAGCCGGCCGATGCGCTTTCCGTCTGCACCTATCACCTGGCCGAGCTCGCACGCCGGCACGTCAAGGTCGTGCTCGGGGGCGACGGCGGCGACGAGCTCTTCGGGGGCTACGACCGCTACTACGGGAACAGCTACGCACGCTACTACGCGCTGCTGCCGCAGGCCGTGCGCGAGAGGGTGTTCGCGCCGGTCATCGATCGGTTGTCGGGCGGCAACTGGTACCGAAGCGCGGGGCACCGGCTCAAGTGGGTACATTCGCTTGCGGCGCACGAAGGCGGCCGGCGCTATGCCAAGAGCCTGGGCTACTTCTACTTCACGGAGGACTACCGCGAGCGACTGTACTCGGAGCGCTTCAAGCGCAGCGTCGCGGCGTTCGATCCCGAGCGCGGCATCGAAACCTTGTACGACACGGCCGACGCCACGGAGGCCCTCGACCGGATGCTCTACGCGGACAACTGCACGCGCCTGCCCGACCACCCGCTCATGATCCTCGACCGCATGACCATGGCGCACGGCCTCGAGGCGCGCAGCCCGTTTCTCGATCACGTTCTGGCGGAGCACTGTGCGACGCTGCCGGCGGAATTCAAGGTGCGCGGCATGGAGCTCAGACGCATCGAGAAAGGGCTCGCCAAACGCTACGTGCCCGAACCGGTCCTGAGGCGTTCCAAGCAGGGCTTTTCGTCGCCGCTGCCGTATCTGCTGCAGCACGAGTTTCGGCGCCTATACGACTCCCTGCTGCGCGACTCGGCGCTCGTCGAGGACGGCTGCCTCGAGCGGGCCGGCGTTGCCGAGATCGTCGGGGAGCACCTCGGCGGCCGCCGCGATCATGGGCAACGCCTATGGCTGCTGGCCGCGGCGGAGATCTGGTATCGGATTCACCTGCGCGGCGAGCAGACCGAAGAGGTGGAGAGCGCAATGCTGCGCGCCGCGGCCTGAACGAAAAAGGGGTCAGAGCCCTTTTTCGCCTCCGGGCAGTCTCGGACTCGCGCCGGCGTCGCGGGCGAAGAAGGGCTCTGACCCCTTTTTCGTTCAGGTCTTCCCGTAGCCGTAGTAGTAATAGTAGGGCGCGACGTTTTCCGAAGAGCGGTTCAGCACCGCTCCGACCACGTTCGTGTCGACGAGCAGCTCCTTGGCCGTCAGCAGGTCGGCCTGCTTCGTCGTGCCTTCCGAGAGAACGAGCAGGATCGCATCGACGAGCGGGCAGAAGGCGAGCATGTCGTCGGTCACGAGCATGGGCGGGAGATCGAAGATCACGATGCGCCCATCGCCGTGCTTGAGCTCCGCGAGCAGGGCAGCCATCTGCGGCGAGGTCAGAAGCTCGGACGAGTTCGGGAAAGGCCGCTCGTTGAGCAACAGCCCGAGCCGGTCCATGTTCGGCGAGATCAGGGCGCGCTCGAGCTCGACTGCGCCCTGCAGGTAATCGCCGATCCCGTGCCGCGGAGAGAGGCCGAGGCAGCGCGCGACCGAAGGGTTGCGCAAATCGAGATCTACGAGGATGACGCTGGTGCTGAGATCCCGCGCCATGCTGATGGCGAGGTTCACGGCCGTCAGCGTCTTGCCTTCAGAGGGACCGGTTCCCGTGACGGCGAGCGAAGTCCATTTGTTACGCCGCATGCGCTGCAGCACGCGCGTGCGCAGCATCTTGTAGGCCGACGCGGCGGGCACGGCTTCGTCCGTGATGACGCGGTTCCTGCGCAGCGCGTGCGGATTGAGCTTGACGCGCGGCAGCGCCTCGATGTCGATGCCGCCGCCCGGCGCGGAAGGCTTGACGAACTCGGCGACCTGGCCGTCGCGCTTCTCGGACTTCGCCCCGCGTACCCGCGCAAGGCCTTTATCGATGCTTGCCATCGTGAGCTCTCTCCTAACCGGCCGGGTTCATGATGAAGAACACCGTGACCGCGGCCCAGGCGCTGACCATGGCAGTCACGCCGAGCCGCTTCCAGCGCTTCGTGCGCAAGTCCGCGTCGTTGTCGATGTAGGGAATCATGACGAGCGGCGGAATCTCGAGAAAGCGGTTGACGTCGCGCGGGGATCGCACCGTATCGTCGGAGAGCTCGGCGATCGCGACGCCTGCCGCGCCGCCGCCGAGCGCAAGCGCGAGGCCGAGCATGAGGACCGCGATTCGATTCGGCGAGGACGGCAGCCACGGCACATCGGGGTACCGCAGGATCTCGAACTGCTGGCCCTTGCTGGCGCTCTCGAGGTTGACCGAGACTTCGGCCTGCTGCTGCTTGGTCTGAAGATCGGAGTATTGATTGACGAGCTGCTGGTAACCGCGCGACAGGCTCGTGTACTCACGCTCGACCTCGGGCGTCGCGGTCAACCGGCCTTCCAGGTCCTTCAAGGTGGCATTGAGATCGTCGCGGCGCTTCAGCGCGGCCGCCAGATTGTCCTTCGCCCCCTGGAGCTGCACCTGCTTATCCAGGTAGGCCGGATTGTCGGGGGGTGCGGCGGCCGAAGGGTGGCCCGAGCTGGCCGGCGCCTTCGCGAGCGCCGCCCGCAGGTTCTTGACCTCGCGCTCGAGCCGGACGACGTCCGGGTAGTCCGAGCCGTAATGTTGCCGGTCGTTCTCGAGCTCCTGCTCGCGCGCGTCGAGCTCGGTCTTGAGCACGGTCTTGTCGACTCCGGGCAGCCCAGTCTGGGCGCTCAGCGCTTCGATCTGACGCCGGAGCTTGACGAGGTCCGGGTAGTCCTGGCTGTAGGTCGCCGACTCCTCGACGTACTGCCGCTGCAGCATCTTGAGGCGATCGGCGGGGCTCAGCATGGGCTTGCCCTGGTCGTCGTAGATGACGGCGTAGGGGCTCGTCTGCTGAAGCTGGGACTCGAGGAGCGCGACCTGCTCGCGCAGCTGGCGGATATCGGCTTCGTTGTCCTGGATATCCTGCTGCGTTTTCTGCAGAAGTTGCATGTTCATGTTCTGCAGCTCGGGCAGGCTGTTCGCATGTTTCTTCTTGAACTCGGCGAGCTCCTTTTCCTTCGCGGCCATTTCCTTTTCAAGGGCCTTGGCCTGGGCGGCGAGGAAGGCCGCGTTCGAGCCCGCTATCTGCGCCTGCGCTTTGCTGTTTTCCTGCCGATAGAGCTGGATGATGCGGCTTGCGATTTCCTTGGCCTTCTCGGGCGAGCCGTTCGCGTAGCTGATCGTGAACGCGACCGTGGCGTCGCTCGCGCCGATCACGTCCTGCAGCAGTTTGGGGTCTTCGGCCTTGATCGAAATGTTCTGACGCAGCTCATGCGCGGCGGCCTTCGGGTCTTTTGCCGCGAGCTCCGGATACAGGTGGCCCGACGCGACGATCTTTTCCAGGCTGTCGTCCGTCAGAACGCGGTCCGTAATCATGCGGACCTGCGCGTCCGGCAGCGTCGGTACCGTCGGCTTGACCACGTAGTCCGGCACCTCCGAGCCCTCGATGAGGAGGGTGCCCTGCGACGTATAGAGCGGCGGTAGCCAGAAGGCCAATCCGACGGCGGTCGTGATGACCGGCGCTGCGATCAGGAAGAACAGCAGCCACCGGCGCTTCGCGATCGTGACGTAGTCCTTTAGGCCGAGCTCCGTGCTTTGTTGCTCAGTGTTTTGTTGTTCCTGCATTTTTCCTGTTCCTGGGGCCGACGCGGGGGGACGATGCCGCCCCCAAGCTCCGCCTCAGGGCACGACGACCACGTCCCCGCTCTGCAACAAGATGTTCTGCTGGAGGTTCTTCCCCCGTACGACGTCGTTGTACGAGAACGGCATTGCAACTTGCCTGCCATTCTCGCGGCGGAGGACGAAAATATCGCCGGTCGAGGCGAAGGCCGTCATGCCGCCCGCGATGCTCAGGGCCTGAATGACGTTGACGCGCGGATTCATGACGTAGCTGCCCGGCTTATTGACTTGGCCGATGACGTAAATCTTGTTGCCGTTGATCTCCTTGACGGCAACCGTCACGACGAGCCCCGGGATGTAGTGCTCCAGGCGTTGCGTGATCTCCTGGCGCAGCTCGGCCACGGTCTTGCCGGCCGCACTCACGTCGCCTGCGAGCGGAAAGGAGAAGCCCCCGTCCGGCCGCACGAGCACGTCCTGGTCGAGACCGTCTTCCTTCCAGACCGAGACGTGCAGCATGTCCCCGGGCTGCACCTTGTAGCCCGTTGCATCGGCCGAGGTCTGCGGGCCGGAGGCCGGCGCGGCGGCGCGGGCGTTGCGTTGGCCGAGCGCGATGCCGGGCGCGGCCGAAAGCCCCCCGAGAATGAGCATCGCGGCGAGCCCCGCTGCGAAGCGGCTTCGGACACGCTTGCGGAGCGGTACGGCAGTTGCAGAAGGGTTACCGGCGTCGAGAAGAAGAAGTAGTTTCATGCTCGTATCCAATTGCGCTTTCCGTCGATTGACTGCGTGTGGCTGCGTGATTTTCGCCTCTGTCTCGAGCTTAGCAGAGTCGTTCGCGAGGTGTGATAGGTGCGCGAGCCCTTTGAAAAACATGGAATGATTTCCCAGGCCTTGGAATAAATTGCTATGCAAAGAGAGTGTCGAATATTGGAGGACAGAGACTTCGATCTGCTCGTGATCGGAGGCGGAATCTTCGGGGCCTGTGCCGCATGGGACGCGACTCTGCGCGGTCTGTCGGTCGCGCTCGTCGAACGGCTCGACTTCGCCGCCGGCACGTCGGCCAATTCCTACAAATTCATACACGGGGGAATTCGCTATCTGCAGCATCTCGATCTCGCCAGGATCCGGCACAGCAGTCACGAGCGCAGCGCGCTGCTTCGCATCGCACCGCATCTGGTGGCGCCCGTTCCGGTCGTCATACCGACTTATGGCCGCGGGAGCCGCGGCAAACCGTTTCTCGGCGCGGGTATGCTCGTCTACGATGCCTTGACCGCCGATAGAAATTTGCGTATCCGGGACCGCGCGCGCCGCGTTCCACTCACCCGCTTCCTCGATGCGAGCTCGGTCCTCGAGCTTTTCCCGGGGCTTTCGTCGCGGGATCTCACGGGCGCCGCCGTGTTCTGTGACGGGCAGATGTACAACCCGACTCGGCTCGTGCTCGCGTTCGTTCGCTCGGCCGTCGAGAATGGGGCCGTCGCATTGAATCATGCGGCGGCGGTGCGGCTCCTGCGTGCGGACACCACGGTCGTAGGCGCCGAGGTACGCGACGAGATCTCAGGCGATCGGTACGAGGTGCGCGCTCGAGCCGTGCTCAATGCTGCGGGTCCCTGGGTGCCGTCCTTCATGGCCGAGAATGAGCGTATGCCTCTGCGGGCGAACGCCCCATTCTCGCGCGACGCCTGCTTCCTCGTCCGCCGCCGCTTCGATCACGAGTTCGCCGTCGCGCTGCCTGCGCGAACGCGCGATCCGGACGCGGTCCTGAGCCGCTCGGCGCGGCACCTTTTCCTCACGCCGTGGCGCCAGTTCACGCTGTGCGGCGTCTGGCATCGGGTCTGGAGGGAGCATCCGGACCGCGTTCGTGTCGGCGAGCGCGAGATTGCGGGCTTCGTAGACGAGATCAACGAGGCCATGCCGTCGCTCGGCCTGAAGCCGAGCGACGTGACGATGTGGAACGCCGGGCTGCTGCCTTTCGGAGACAACGAGCCCGGCGCGGAGGATCTGCGCTACGGAAAACGGTCGCACGTCATCGATCATCGTATTGAGCACGGGCTGGATAATCTGGTCAGCCTCGTCGGCGTCCGCTACACGATGGCGCGCGCCGATGCGGCGGCGGCGGTCGATCTTGCGGCGAAGAAACTGGGCGAGCGGATGCAGCGCGCGCCGACTCACCGGACGCCGCTGCATGGCGGCGATTTCGAGTCTTTCGAGCGGCTCGTCGCGACGGTCGCGCGCGCCGCGCCGCTGGATCTCGCGCCCGGTGCCGTCGCGGCGCTGGCGCACAACTACGGCACGGCGTTCCGCGACGTGCTCGCGCTCTCGCACGGGGAGGCGGCGGGCTGCCTCCCAGGCTCGACGACGCTCAAGGCCGAGGTGCTCCACGCGATCCGCGAGGAGATGGCGATGACCTTGGCCGATGTCGCGTTCCGACGCACGGATCTCGCGACGGGAGGGCATCCGGGCGCCGCGGCGCTCGAGGCCGCCGCGGCATTGGCCGGACGCGAGCTTGGCTGGGACGACTCGCGGCGTCGAGCCGAGATTGCGGCCGTCGAAAAGCGCATCGCCGTCGGCGGGAGCGTCGAGCGGCCGGCGGCGGATCCGGACACGGACAGCGCCGCCGGAATTGCGGCGGGGCTCGGTGGCTGAGGTCGGCCGGCGGCGGAGAGCGGCGGAGAGCGGCCGAGAGCGGCGGAGAACGGTGGAGAACGACAGTGAAGGCATTGGTCACGGGCGCGACGGGGTTCATTGGGGCGAGGCTTGCGGAGCGACTCGCAGAGAGCGGTCATGAGGTCGTGGCCTTCGGGGGCGAGAACACCCCGCTCGAGAAGCTGCGGCGCGACGCCCTGGCCGCGCACGGCATCGACGTGGAAGTGGGCTCGATCGCCGACCGGGGATTGCTCGCGAGCCTCGTGCACGGTGTAGACACAGTATTCCACCTGGCCGCGGCTCAGCATGAGAGCAACGTGGACGATGCCTACTTCTACGCGGTGAACGTGGAGGGCACGCGCAACCTGCTCGAGGCCTGCGCGGAGGCCGACGTGCGCCGCTTCGTGCACGGCAGCACGATCGGCGTCTACGGCTCGGCCCGGCAGGGCCGGCTCGACGAGCAAACCACGCCCCGGCCCGAGAACATCTACGGCGTCACCAAGCTCGCGGCAGAGCGCGTCGTGGCGTCCTTCGGAGACCGTCTACCGTTCACGATCGTGCGGATCTCGGAGACCTACGGGCCCGGCGACGGCCGCCTCGTCAAACTCTTCAAGCTCGTGAACGAGGGCGTCGTCCCGCTGATCGGCGGCGGCCGCAACGAGCATCAGCCCGTCTACGTCGACGATCTCGTCGCCGGCCTCGAGCGCGCCTCCGAGCGGGAGGAGGCCATCGGCGAGACGGTGGTTCTCGCGGGCAGCGAGGTGCTGCCGACGCGACGCTTCATCGAGCACGTGGCCGAGGCCCTCGGCAAACCGCTACGTGCGATCCGGCTGCCGCTCGTGCCGTTCCTGCTCGCGGCGGTCGTCTGCGAGCATGCCTGCCGCCCGCTCGGCATCTCGCCGCCATGGCATCGGCGGCGGCTCGATTTCTTCGTCAAGCGGTTCGAGTTCTCTCAGGAGAAGGCGGCGCGCCTGCTCGGGTACGCTCCGGCCGTGCCGTTTCGGCAGGGGGCTGCTCGCACGGCCGAGTGGTACCGGGCGCAGGGCATGCTGTAGCCATAGTCGGCGGGCTCGGTCGCCCATGGCGTCCCAGGTCCGGTGTCGCCCGATGCCCGCAGCCACGCGGCGGATGACCGCTACCACGCAGCAAATTACCGCTACGGCGCAGCGAATGACCGCTACGACGCCGCGTCGCGCCGGTACGCCGTCGCGGCGAGTTTCTTCGTGAGGATTTTGACCTTCTTGCCGTAGAGCTTATAGGAAACGCGGAAGAACAGCTCTGCGAGCCCCGTGAACGCGAGCCCGACATAGTTCAGCGGATTCTTCCAGAAGACGTACAGCGCAAGCGCCCGCGGCGTCACGTCCGCGAAGCCGGCGAGCGTCAGCACCTGGCCGAGGCTGTATTCCGTGAACGTGTTGAAGTGGTCGATGTTGTGGGCGAGATTCTCGGAGGCGACGAGCGGGTTGGCGCCGTTCAGGCCGTAGACGAGCAGCAGGCCGCCGTCGCGCAGGGCGCGGCGGCACAGGCGCAGAAACTCGATCTGCTCGTCGAGCGTCAGGTGATTGAGCTCCTGTTCCGGGACGATTGCGTCGAACGTATCGGCCCGCTCCGACAAATATTCGAACGCGCGTGCAGTCTCACAGGACAGGCCGTGCCGGCGCGCGTGAGCAATCTTGGTCTCGTCCGAGTCGATGCCCGTCACGTTCGAGTAACCCGCCTGCGCAAGCGTGTCCACGAGGTAGCCGGGCCCGCAGCTCACGACGAGGATGTTCGCGCTCTTGTCGTTCGGCATGTACGGCAGATAGTTGTGGGCGTAATACGCGCGAAACGATCGATAGCCTTTCTCGACGTCTTGCGGCGCCTGCCAGTACGAATCGAAGGGCTCGAGCTTCGCCGCGAGCCGGGCCGAACGCGTTGCGCCGGAAACAGGGCCGGCTAAGGTCGCTTCCGCTTCCTGCACGGGTGCGAAAGCGGTCTTGGTTTCGGAGGCATGCGTGGACATCAGAGGTCTCCAGAGCGTCGTCGTTTTTCCCCCGAGCGGCGGCGCCGTGCCGCGCCCGGATACCGAACAAGCCTACAACGAAGGCGCGGGCAAACGCCTTCCAAAGTTTTCAACCTCACTTCCAACTCTTGCTGGCAGGGCACGCGGCGCCCGCGCGCAAAGGCATGCCCGTAACCGACGCCTTCCAGCATGCCGAACGAGTGGCCCTCGAGAGAGGGGGTTGGCACGCATTCTGTATGCCACCGGCGGACGGTCGGCCCAGAGGACGGAGCGGCACAAGAATGCGAACGAGGCGAAGGAGGCGCTGCTGAATGCGGATCCTGTTCTGCAATTACGAGTATCCGCCGATCGGAGGAGGCGGCGGCGTCGTGAATGCGGCGCTGGCCGAGGAGGTCGCGCACCGGCACGAAGTCACGGTGCTTACCTCGCGCGCCCTCGGGCTGCCTTCCGAGAGCGTCGAGAACGGCGTCAAGGTCGTCCGGGCGCCCGTGTTCTTTCGGCGGCGTCTCACCGCCGCGAACTTCCCGTCGATGTTCGCGTACATGTTGAACGGCACGCTGCACGGCCGCCGGCTCGTGCGCCGCGCGGGGTTCGACGTCGTGAATACTCACTTCGCGCTGCCGAGCGGTCCCGTGGGGCACTTCGTCGCGCGCACCGCGCGGATTCCGAATGTGCTCTCCGTCCACGGCGGCGATCTCTACGACCCGAGCAAGGCGTCGTCGGCCCACCGGCACGCCGGGCTGCGCGCGGCCGTGCGCTACCTGGCGCGGCGCGCCGACGCCGTCGTCGCGCAATCGCAGGACACCGAGGCCAACCTGCACCGCTACTTCGCGCCCGACGTTTCGGCGCACGTGATTCCGCTGGGTATCGCAAGGCCGCCGGAGCCGGAGGGCGCGCGCGAGCGGTATGGGTTCGGTCCCGAGGATGTCGTGCTCGTGACCGTCGGAAGACTCGTCAAGCGCAAGGCCGTCGAGCAGCTGCTCGACGCGATGGCGCGGCTCCGGGACGGACGCGTGCATCTGCTGCTCGTCGGGTCGGGGCCGCTCGTGCCGCAGCTGCGCGCGAAGGCACAACGGCTTGGGCTCGAGCGCCGCGTTCGCTTCCTCGGGCTCGTCCCCGATGCATCGAAGTTCGAGGTGTTGGCCGCGGCGGATCTCTACGTCTCCACGAGCCAGCACGAGGGCTTCGGGCTCGTGTTCCTCGAGGCGATGAGCCAGGGCCTTCCGGTCGTCAGCTACGACCGCGGCGGCCACACGGACTACCTCGAGGACGGCGCGACCGGCCATCTCGTCCAGCTCAACGACCTCGACGGCTTCGTGCGGGCTTGCGAGGCGCTGATCGCGAGCCCGGAACGCCGGCAGTCGATCGGCCGGGCCAATCGCGAGCGTGCGAAAGCGTTCTTCATCGACCGCTGCGCGGCCCGCTACGAGGCGGTGTTCGAGGCGGTGGCCGCCGAAGCCGGCGTCGGCGCGGGGACGGCATGGACTTGTCGATAGTCGTTCCGCTCTATAACGAGCGCGAAAACGTCGTTCCGCTCGGCGAAGCCGTCGTGACGGCCGTGGCTCCCCTGGGACTCGAGTTCGAGGTGCTGCTCGTCGACGACGGCAGCGCCGACGATACGTTCCGGATCGCTGCCGAGCTGCCCGCACGCTTTCCCGAGGTCAAGGTGCTGCGGCTGAGGCGCAATTCCGGGCAGACGGCCGCTATGGCCGCGGGCATCGAGCATGCCCGCGGCAAGGTCCTCGTCACGATGGACGGCGACCTGCAGAACGACCCGCGCGACATACCGCTGTTCCTCGACAAGCTGGCCGAGGGGTACGACATCGTCGTGGGCTGGCGGCACGAGCGCAAGGACAAGCTCGTGACCCGCAAGATTCCATCGCGCATCGCGAACCGCCTTATAGGCAAGGTCACAGGAGTGCCGATCAGGGACAACGGCTGCTCGCTGAAGGCGTACCGAACCGAGGTCATCAAGAACATACCGTTGTACTCGGAGATGCACCGGTTCATTCCGGCGATGGCTTCGCTGGCCGGCCCGCGTCTCGCGGAGATCAAGGTCCGCCACCACGCCCGCCGCTTCGGCGAATCGAAGTACGGACTGTCCAGGGTCTACAAAGTTCTGCTGGATCTGCTCGCCGTCAAGACGATCATCGGCTTCGCGTCGCGGCCGCTCGCCTGGTTTCTCGTGCCCGCCGTTCCGGCACTCGCGGTCGGCTCGGCTTGCCTCGCCGGCAGTCTCTACGGCGTGCTCGCCGGCGGCGGGTTCTCGACGGTCCTGGCCGGCGTCGGCGTCCTGCTCGGGGCATTGGCGCTTTTCTTGCTCATGACCGGGATGATCGCCGAGCTGGTCTACCGGACGGGCGACGTGCGCGATCAGCGTCTTTCGATGCTGACGGCGGAGTGCTTACTGCGCGATTCGGAGCGGCCGAGCGCCGGAACGCTGAAGGGACGAGGGCGAACACAGCGATGAAACAGGTCGAATTGTCCGTCGTGGTGCCGGTCGTTGATCGAGTCGACGACCTCGAGGCTCTGCATGCCGACTACCGTAGAGGAGTCGAAGCGTGCGGCGTCAGCTATGAGATCCTCTACGTCCTCGACGGCGCGCGCGCGGCGGCGCGGCGCGTGCTGATGGCGCTGCGTGACGCGGGCGAGCCGATCAAGATCGTGCAGCTCGGCAAGAGCTTCGGTGAAGCGACTGCGCTCATGGTGGGCTTCGCAAATTCGAGCGGGGCGCGTCTCATGACGCTGCCGGCCTATTTTCAGATCGAGGCCGAAGAGATCCCCAAGCTGTTGCGGGCGGCGGAGGACGCCGATCTCGTAATCGCGCGGCGCTGGCCGCGCCGCGTCAAGGGGCTCGACGGGCTGCGACGCCGCGGCTTCCACGGCCTGCTGAGGCTGATCACGCGTGAGACGTTCAACGATCTCGGCTGTGCGGCGCGTGCGTTGAACCGGCGAGTGGCCGAGGAGATCACGATTTATGGCGAGCAGCACAGGCTGCTGCCCGTGCTCGCGGCGAAGCAAGGCTTCCGCGTACGGGAGGTGGATCTCCGCCAGTCGCAGCGCGACGACTTCAAGGGGCGCTACCGGCTGCGCGAGTACGTCCACCGCTTCCTCGACGTGCTCACGGTGTTTTTTCTGGTGCGCTTCACGAAGAAGCCGCTGCGCTTCTTCGGGATGATAGGCAGCGTGACTTTCGGCGTCGGCGCGCTCGTCGTCGCCGTCCTGCTCGTGCAGCGGCTCGTGTTCGCGCAGCCGCTTGGGGACCGGCCGGCATTGCTGCTCGCCTGTCTTTTCGTCGTGCTCGGCGTGCAGTTGTTCGCGCTCGGCCTGCTCGGCGAGCTCATCATCTTCACGCACGCGAAGGACCTCAAGGACTACCGGGTCGCGGACATCATCGACGCAGGGCTGGGACGAAGGGAGCGTCCAGCCCTCGCGGGTCAGGAGCGGCCCGAGCCGCCGCTGTCCGACGCGCTGTCCCGCTAGCCCCATGGATCCCATCATGCTGGGCAATACCGGCGGATGTCCCGAGCGGAGCGCGACGGACGAGGTGCCGAGCGGGCTCGGCGGCCGCTTCGCGGTGCACGAACGGCTCGACCAGGGCCGCTTCGGCAGAATGTACCGCGCGTTCGACCGGCGGCGGCCGGATCGGTGGGGCGAGCCGCACGAGGTCGCGCTGCTCGTGCTGCCGCGCGAAGTGGCATCCTCGCCCGAGCAGCTTGCGGCGTTCGAGCGCGCGTTCGAGACCGTGCGGCGCCTCGAGCATCCGCGGATTGCGGCCGTGTACGATTTCGGCTACGAAGCCGGCACGCACTTCATGACGATGGAGTTCGTGGACGGCGAGCCGCTGCGCAACGTGATCGACAGCCTGCAGCCGGAGCTCGTTTCGCGCAAGGAGGCACTCGAGGTCGTGCAGGCCGTCGGCGATGCGCTGGAGTATGCGCACGAGGCCGGGGTCGTACACGGGGACGTTCGCGCCGAGAACGTCGTCGTCGCCGGCCGGCGCAACGTCAAGATCCTGTTCTCCGCCGCTTGCCTCGCCCGCAGCGGTCCGTTTCCCGTCGACGAGCGCGACGACATTTATGGCCTCGCTGCCTTGGCGTACGAGCTGTTTTCCGGCGCGCGGCCGCCGCCCTACCTGTCGACACCTGCGCGCAGCGGCCGCCGCCCGACCGTGCCTGCGCGCATCAAGGGCTTGTCGCGCAAGCAGTGGCGGGCTTTGCGCGCCGGCCTCAAGGGAAGGGACGAGCGCACGCGCAGCATCGGCCAGTTGCTGGCCGGGCTCGGCCCTGTGCCGAAGCGGCGCGAACGTCCGTCTCCGCCTACCTCGCGCGGGCCGTCGATCGCCGGCCGCGCCGCGACGATCCTCGCGGCGGTCGCGCTCGTCGCGCTTTCGGTCTTCGCCGTGCTGGCGCTGGGCCCGGAGGGGATAGGCAGCCGCGCGGACGCGCTCTATTCGCGCGCCGCCGCCGCGGTGGACCACTACGTCGTCGATCCGGCGGCCCGCCGTGCGGCCGATCTGCTCCGGCCCGCGGGCCACGAGGATCCCGCGCCTTCCGAACGTGCGCCTCCTCCCGCGCGCGCCGAGGCGTCCCCTGATGCCGGCGCCGAAACGCCGCGCGGGTCGCCGGGCGATCGAAGTCGCGGCGCGCCCCCGGCAGCGGCGCGGCCGTCCCCGGCGTCGGCTCCCGGGGCGGCGACCGACGAGCCGGGCGCCGAGAAACCGGCTCAGTCCGGCGGACCGAACGCGGAGCCGGAGCCTTCGAGCAAGGAGCGGAAATTCCCAGAGCAGGACCGCCGCGCAGAGGATTCCGGGGCGCGCGCTCCGGCCGAAGCCGCGGCGCCGGCATCGGTGCATGCGGCGCCGTCCTCGCCGGACACCGTTTACTTCGCCCAGACCTCCATCGTGGCGCACGAGGGCGACACAGTCGTGCCCATCGAGATTCGCCGGGGCAACGCGACGGCCCCGGCGCGGATCGTATGGTGGACCCGCAGCGGCACGGCGAAGGCCGGCGACGACTTCGGCGACGTTGGCCGGGTCGTCGAAACTTTCGCGGCTGGGCAGTCCGACTTGACGGTCTTCGTGCCGATCACGGACGACTCCGTGCCGGAGCCGCGCGAGCGCTTCTACGTCGATGCGAGTCTGCTTTCACCGAGCGGCCGTCAGCAGGGGCCCCTGCTGACGGCCGCGGTGACGATCGTCGACGACGACTTCTGATCGACTTCGGGGCGGACTGGCGAGCCGCTTCGCGTTACCCGCTTCGCGTCAGCTGTGCGTCAACTTCGCGTTACCCGCTTCGCGTCAGCCGATCGTCGCGCGGGCCATGGCCGAAGGCGCGCTTTCGTTGCCTTCCGTGTTGACGGCGGTCGTAACGAAGTAATACGTGTTGGGAACGAGGTTGCCGAGCACGTAGGTGAGCACGCTCGGGTTATCGATCGCGACCGACTTGGGGTACTCCCCCGGCGACGTGCCCCAGTAGACCTTGAACCCCGCGAGGTCCGTCAGCGCAGAGCCGTCCTCGTTCTCGGTCGGCGCCTGCCAGGAGAGCTCGACGGACTTGTCTCCGACCGGTTGGACGCTGATCGAGAACGCGCCGAGGGAGGCGTCGGCGGCGCCGTCCGTGACGCTGATCGAGATGTTGCCGTAGGTGCCGACCTGACTCGCGTCCGGCGTGCCCGAAAGCTTGCCCGTGGCCGCGTCGAAAGTCGCCCAGGACGGCGCGTTCGCGATCTTGAAGGTCAGGACGTTGCCGTCGGCGTCGATGGCCTTCGGGACGAACGCGTAGGGCGAATTGGCGGCGACGGCGGCCGGCGGGTTGCCCGTGATGGTCGGCTTCGCATTGGCGACCGGCGTCGTCCCGCCGCCCGCGGTCGATTGGCCCGCGCCGCCGCTCGAGGATGTTTGGCCCGCGCCGCCGCTCGTCGGCGTCTCCGTGCCGCCGGCCGTCGGGGTCTGCGCTCCGCCGCCCTGCGACGCACTACCGCCGCCTGCCGCATCGGCCGACGTGCCGGAACTATTCCCGCCGCCGCAGGCGGCCAACAACACGGTCAGACTGACGGCCGCAATCAGGCCGCTTCTCGAGACGGTGATCCCCATGCTCTTTCTTCCCCGCTCTTTGGCGTTTGCGCGCCGGTGCCGCGCCGCCGATTGCGGAAGAAGATTCGAGCTGAACGGGATTCTACCGGTCCGAGCCGGCCCGGCCGCTATTTAGCAACCGGATCGACTCGTTGCTGGCAACCCCGCTGTCTCTGGTCGTCCCACAGATCGGTGGCTTTGCGTCTCCGCCTCACGGCGGATTTGCCTTTGTTCAGCAACTGCGCAGTTGGCGCTGGTCTCTGCGCGAACGAGAATCTACAAGAGAAGACGGGAAGGGCAAACCTGTCCTGATTCGGAGACAGTGGGCGGACGGGCGGGCAATCGTGGCATGGAAATTGCCATGGCCGGCAGTTTTGTGTATCCGACGCAATCGGAGGCGGGGCGCCGCGGCGCGCCCGCTTGCCGAATGGCCGCGACACGAATCAGCGGGTCAGCGCTTTGTATTCGCGGCGGCGCCGGGCGAGCGTGTGCTCGGTATAGCCGTTCGGCTCTTCGCGGCCCTTGAAGACGAGATCGAGCGCGGCCTGAAACGCGATGCTCGAGGCCGGATCGGACGCCATGGGCCGATACGCCGGATCGCCTGCGTTCTGTCGGTCCACGACGTCGGCCATGCGGCGCATGGTCTCGCGCACCTGCGCTTCGTCTACGACTCCGTGACGGAGCCAGTTCGCGATGTGCTGTGAAGAGATGCGCAACGTGGCCCGATCTTCCATGAGACCGACGTTGTGAATGTCCGGCACCTTCGAACACCCGACCCCGTGCTCGACCCAGCGCACGACGTACCCCAGTATTCCTTGCGCGTTGTTATCGAGCTCGCGCCGGATCTCTTCGGCGTCGAGCCTGCGGTCGCCGAGCAGCGGCGGCGTCAGGATGTCCTCGAGCCGTGCGCGGGGCCTTTCGGCGAGCTGCCGCTGGCGTGCCGCAACGTCCACTTTGTGATAGTGGATCGCATGCAGCGTCGCGGCCGTCGGCGACGGTACCCAGGCGCAGCTCGCTCCGGCCTGCGGATGGCCGAGCTTCGTCTCGAGCATGGCCTTCATCTCGTCGGGCATGGCCCACATACCCTTGCCTATCTGGCCGTGGCCCGGCAGCCCGACCTCGAGCCCCACGTCGACGTTCCAGTTTTCGTAGGCCAGCATCCACTTCGCATTCTTGATCTCGGGCTTCGGAATCATCGGGCCCGCTTCCATGTGCGTGTGGATCTCGTCGCCGGTCCTGTCGAGGAAGCCCGTATTGATGAAGATCACGCGCTCGCGCACGGCCCGCAGGCATTCGACGAGGTTCACCGTCGTGCGGCGCTCCTCGTCCATGACGCCGATCTTGAGCGTGTTCGCGGAAAGCCCGTAGGCGCGCTCGACCCGCGCGAAGAGCTCGGCCGCGAGCGCGACTTCCTCAGGGCCGTGCTGCTTCGGCTTCACGATGTAGATGCTGCCGGTCTGCGAATTGCGAAGCGGCCCGGCAGCGCGCAGATCGTGGAGGGCGGCCAGCACGGTCACGACGCAATCGAGGAATGTCTCGTAGATGGGGGCGCCGTCCGCGGTCGTGACCGCGTCGGTCACGAGGTGCGCCCCGACGTGGCGTACGAGCAGCAGGCTGCGGCCCGGCAGCACGAGCTCGCCGCCGTCGCGGCCGAGATAGCGGCGATCGGGATTCAGGCGGCGCTCCACGGTCCGGCCGCTCTTTGCGAACGAGGCCGTCAACGTCCCCTTCATGAGGCCGCACCAGTTCGAATAGACGAGGGCTTTGTCCTCTGCGTCCACCGCGGCCACCGAGTCCTCGCAGTCCATGATCGTCGTGACGGCGCTCTCCAGCACCACGTCCCTGATGCCGGCCCGATGCTGGCGGCCGATCGGATGCGCCGGATCGATCTCGAGATCGACGTGCAGGCCATGATGGCGCAGAAGCACGCTCGAGAGCGCGCCGTCCGCCCCGAGCCGGTAGCCGGTGAACGCCTGCGGGTCCTCGAGGCTCAGCACGCCGCCGCCGGCGCTCCCGAGCACGAGGCCGCCGTCGGCGAGACGCAGCTCGGCGACATCGGCCCAGGCCGCGCGGCCCTCGAGCGGCACGATCTCGTCGAGGATGGCGTTGGCCCGGGCGATGACCGCTTCGCCGCGGCGCGGGTTGTAGCGGTCGCCTTTTTCCGTGCCGGGCGTCTCCGGCAGCACGTCTGTGCCGTAAAGAGCGTCGTAGAGGCTGCCCCAGCGGGCGTTTGCGGCGTTCAGGGCGTAGCGGGCCTTGTCCACGGGGACGACGAGCTGAGGACCCGCGACCACGGCGACCTCGGGGTCCACCCCGCGCGTCCCGACCTCGAAAGCAGGCCCCTCGGGAACGAGATAACCGACGCCCTCGAGGAAATTCCGCGCGGCCGCGACGTCGAAGGTTTGCCCGCGACGCTCCGAAAGCCATGCATCGATTTGCGCCTGCAGCTTGTTTCGGGTCTCGAGCAGGGCACGGTTGCGCGGTCCGAGATCGCGTACGAGCGCCTCGAGCAGGGACCAGGCCGTTGCAGGCGTGACGCCCGTGCCGGGGGCGATCTCGTCGGCGACGAGGTCATGGAGCGGCTTTGCAATGCGCAGGTTGCCGTGCGCAACATAATCGGTCATCTCTTCTCCGGCCGGTGACGGGCAGGCGCGTATTGTCGCCGCAAACGGCGCGCTAGGCGATGGTCTCTGCCGCAGCTCGCCCCCGGCAGCCTCTATCGCTTCCGCCGATTGGCCGGCGTGCAATAGAGCCGCTTCATGAGATCGATGACCTGCACCGCCTTGCTCGGGGCCAACGAGTAGTAGATGGTCTGCGCCTCCCGGCGCGTCTGCACGAGCCCCTCGCGACGCAGCAGCGCCAGCTGCTGGGACAGCGCCGACTGGCTCATCTCGACCTCCTCGTTGAGCTCGCCGACCGAAAGCTCGCCCGTCGCGAGCGTGCAGAGGATCAGCAGGCGGTGCTCATTCGACAAGGCCTTGAGTAGGGCCGCCGCCTCTTCCGCGTGCTCGCGCAACTCCGTGAGCTCGGCGGCGGCCTGCGGCCGTAGATCGCGCATCTCGACCTCCGGGATACGTACAACTGCGAAGTGCCCTGGGCGGCGGACACTATATCATTCAATCGGGTTTAGCTAAATTAGTTCTTGCTAAATTAGTAAACACGAATATAATGATTTCGAGGCGGCCGGACGGGCCGCCCGGAACGAAACCTCAAGCATCTGGAGAAAGGGGAGAGCCGCTATGGCCGCCGCTACTTCGACAATCAGGCAAAAACAGGGTTTCTCGGTCGAGCGCGGCGTCACCGCGTTCGCGGGCTTCATGGTTCTGCTGTCGATCGCATTGACCGAGTGGGTTCACCCGGCCTTCGTATGGCTGACGGTATTCGTCGGCGCGAACCTGCTTCAGAGCTCGTTTACGCGATTTTGCCCGGCCGCGCTGGTCTTGCGCCGCCTCGGACTCGAGTCCGAGGCGGAGCTTGCGACGCGCGGGCGCCAACGGACCGCCAAGGCAATGGAGGTAGCGTCATGAGTCACATCGTCGTCGTCGGCGCCGGAATCGCCGGCACGTCCGCAGCCTTCGAGCTGCGGAGGGAATTGCCCAAAGACCACAAAATTACTTTGATCAACCCGCGCAAGACGTTTCAGTTCGTGCCGTCGAACCCGTGGGTGGCGGTCGGCTGGCGCACGGAGGAGCAGGTTTCCGTTCCGCTCGACGAGCAGCTCGCGCGGCTCGCGATCGGGTTCGTCGCAGAGCCGGTCGAGAAGGTGCTGCCGCAGGAGAACGCGTTGACGGTCGGCGGCCGCCGCATCGAGTACGACTACCTCGTGCTCGCCACGGGCCCCGAGCTCGCGTTCGACGAGATCCCGGGCCTGGGGCCGGACTCCGGCCACACGCAATCGATCTGCACGACGGACCATGCGAAACGGGCCTGGGACGCTTATCAGCGCTTCCTCGCGAAGCCCGGGCCCGTCGTCGTCGGCGCCGTGCAGGGAGCGAGCTGTTTCGGCCCCGCCTACGAGTTCGCGCTGATCCTCGACGCCGATCTGCGCAAGCGTAAGCTCCGCGACAAGGTACCCATGACTTTCGTGACGAGCGAGCCGTATGTCGGCCACATGGGTCTCGGCGGCGTCGGCGACTCGAAGGGGCTCATGGAGTCGGAGCTTCGCCAACGCCACATCAAGTGGATCACGAACGCGAAGGTGGACACGATCGAGGCGGGCAAGGCCGCCGTTTCGCGCTGCGACGAGCGCGGCGAGCCCGTCGAGGCGGTCACGCTGGATTTCAGCTTCGCGATGCTGCTGCCCGCGTTCCGCGGCGTGGCGGCCGTACGCGGCATTGCGGATCTCGTGAACCCGCGCGGCTTCGTCGTCGTGGACGAACATCAGCGCAACCCGAAGTTCACGAACGTCTACGCCGCCGGCGTCGGCATCGCGCTGCCGCCCGTCGAGAAGACGCCGGTGCCGACCGGCGCGCCAAAGACCGGGTACATGATCGAGTCCATGGTCACGGCCATCGCCCGCAACATCGCGGCAGAGCTCCAGGGCAAGGCCCCGGGGGCCACGGCCACGTGGAACGCGATCTGCCTGGCCGACATGGGGGATACGGGCATTGCTTTCGTCGCGCTGCCGCAGATGCCGCCGCGCAACGTGACCTGGGCGCGGAAGGGCAAGTGGGTCCATCTCGGCAAGGTCGCTTTCGAGAAGTATTTCCTGCACAAGGTGCGCCGCGGCACGACCGAGACGGTCTACGAGCACTACGTGCTCAAGGCGCTGGGTATCGAGAAGCTCAAGGCATCATGAGTCGGATGAGTTCGAAGACATTGGGCGCCGCGGCGGCGGCCGCCATCGCGGTGCTGCTCGGCCCCGCCGGCCCCGCCGGCGCCGAGACCCTGGCCGAAGCCTGGAAGACCGCGCTGGACGGAGACCTCACGCTGCATGCGGCGGCGACACGAGTCGCGGCGGCCGAGCAGGATCTCGGCGCCGCGCGCGCCGAGCGTAGGCCCGAGATCAAGGCCGGGGCGAGCGCCATGCAGTTCGACGAGACGCCGGCCTTCGATTTCGGCGGTGCCGGGCTACCCCTGCAGATGCCGCTGTTTTCGGGCTCGACGTTCGCGATGGGGAGCGCCCAGCTGTCGGTGCCTCTCTACACGGGCGGGGCGACGCGCAACGCAATCGATGCGGCGGCGGCCGGCGTCGAGGCCCAGCGGCACGCGGCAGGAGCGTTGACCGAGCAGGTCAAGCTCGAGGTCGCCGAGCGCTACCTGGACGTGCTGCGCGCCTCGAGCGCGCTCGCGGTCGCCGAGAGCGACGAGGCGAGCCTGGAGGCGCATCTGCACGACGTGCAGGACATGTACAAGAGCGGCTCGGTGCCGCGCACGGATTTTCTGGCCGCGTCGGTTTCCCTGGCCGAGGCGCGGCAGCGCCGGCTGCAGGCCGAGAACGGCCTCGATCTCGCACGCGCGGCCTACAACCGCGCGCTGGGACGCGAGCTCACGGCGGCCGTGGATCTCGATCCGAAGCTGCCGCCGATTGCGGACCGCGTAGACCGTGCGGATCTCGACGAGCTGACCGCGACGGCCCTCGAGCATCGCGAGGAGATAGACCGCCTCGAGGCCGCCGCTGCGGCGCTCGATTATCAGGCCAGGGCGGCAAAAGCCGCGACCAAGCCGCGGGTAGGTCTATCGGGCGGCTACAGCCACATCGAGAACGACGTCCTGAACCGGCAGGACTTCTGGTCCGTCGGGGTCGGCGTCGAGTGGCGGCTTTTCGACAGCGGCCGCACGCGCGATCGCGCCGCGTCGCTCGAGCTGCAGGCCGAGGCGGCGAAGGACGAGCGCAGGAACCTCGAGAGCCAGGTCCGGCTCGCCGTGCGCCAGGCCTGGCTCGCGAGGGGCGAGGCCGAGCGCCGCGTGAAGCTCGCGGCCGAGGCCGTGGATCAGGCGGAAGAGAACCTGCGCGTCGCGGCCGATCGTTACCGCATGGGCGAGGGCACGAACACGGACGTGCTCGACGCCGAAGCGCTGCGCCGCTCGAGCCGCAGCAATCTCGACAATGCGCGTTACGACGCCGCGCTCGCGCGCTACCGCCTCGCGCGCGCCGTCGGCCTGCTCTGAGCGTTCGCTCACGAGCAATTGAATTCGAGCATTCGTGATCGGGCATTCGTGATCGAGCGTTCGTGATCAGGCATTCGTGATCAGGCATTCGTGATCAGGCATTCGTAATCAGGCATTCGTAATCAGGCATTCGAGGTGCAGCAGATGAT
This sequence comes from uncultured Gammaproteobacteria bacterium, assembly GCA_963702105.1. GTDB lineage: Bacteria > Pseudomonadota > Gammaproteobacteria > Steroidobacterales > Rariloculaceae > ZC4RG20. The sequence goes on along the minus strand of OY969712.1, from coordinate 3,030,635 downwards.
GAGCTTTTCCATGCGGCGGCCGATCCTCGAGCGGCGGCGTCTCCCCGCGCCCCGCCCCATTCTTGCGGGGCTCGCCGGCCACCTCGGCCTGGCCCTGCTCGTCGGGCTCGGCGCGCCGCTCGGCGCGACGGCCGCGAGCGCGGCCACACCCGAGCTGCCGTTCGCGACGGCCGAGGCCGCCTACCAGGTCGCGCCGCGCGAACGCGTGTTCGACGGGACCGTCGAGGCCGTGAACCGTGCGACGGTCTCGGCCCAGACGTCGGGACGGGTCGCGGAACTGCCCTTCGACGTCAACGACTTCGTCGAGGCGGGGGCCGTCATCGTGAGGCTGACCGACACGGAGCAGCGCGCCGCGCTCAAGCGCGCCGAGGCGGCGCTCGCGGAGGCCGAGGCGCGCGCGGCCGAGGCGGACAAGGAGTTCGAGCGCGTCTCGGGCATGTACCGCAACGAGACCGTGCCGAAGGCCCGCTTCGACCAGGCCAAGGCCAACAAGGATGCCGCCGGTGCGCGGCTGCAGGCGGCGCGCTCGGGCGTCGCGGCGGCCAAGGAGCAACTCGACTACACGGTCGTCAAGGCGCCGTACTCGGGGATCGTCTCGGCGCGTCACGTGCAGATCGGGGAGCTCGTTACGGCGGGCCAGCCGCTCATGAGCGGCCTCTCGCTCGAATCCGTGCGCGTCAACGTCTCCGTGCCGCAGAGCCTCATCGAGCCCGTTCGCAAGATCGGCAAGGCGTTCGTCTATACGGACGACAAGCGCATCGAGGGCAAGAGCCTTACGTTCTTCCCCGTCGCGGACCCGGTCTCGAACACGTTTCAGGTGCGAGTGAACCTGCCGGACCGCGCGGCCACGCTGTACCCCGGCATGTTCGTCAAGGTCGGCCTCGTCGTCGGCGAGACCCGGCGCCTGTTGATTCCGGCCGCCGCGATCGTCTCGCGCAGCGAGCTCACGGCCGCCTACGTCGTCGAGGGCAATCGCGTCGTGCTGCGGCAGCTCAGGCTCGGCCGGCGCTACGGCGACGCCGTCGAGGTGCTCGCGGGGCTCGACGCCGGCGAGCGCGTCGCGCTCGATCCGGTGGCGGCGGGCGTGTACGAGAAGGCGCAGCCCAAGGAGCGCGCGCAGGCGGGGGGCAAGGATGGCGAATAAAGCGAAGCTCGGCTTTTCCGGGGCGCTCGCGAGGCGTTTTCAGGACTCGAAGATCACGCCGCTGTTGGCCCTGACAGGCCTGCTGCTCGGCCTCTTCGCCGTTCTCGTGACGCCGCGCGAGGAGGAGCCGCAGATCAACGTGACGTTCGCGAACGTGTTCGTGCCGTTCCCCGGTGCGAGCGCGGCCGAGGTCGAGAACGTCGTCGCGGTGCCGATGGAGCAGGTGCTGGCCGAGATCGCCGGCGTCGATCATACGTATTCCGTCTCTCAGCCCGGCATGGCCGTGCTCACGGTGCAGTTCAAGGTCGGGGAGGACCGCACGGCCGCGATCGTGCGCCTCTACGACGCGATCTACTCACACCGCGACTGGCAGCCGCCGAACAGCGGCGTCGGGGAGCCTTTGATCAAGACGAAGGGCATCGACGACGTGCCCATCGTGACGCTGACCCTGTGGACGCAGGATCCCGCGCGCGGCGCGCACGATCTGCAGCGCGTTGCCCACTCGATCGAGGCCGAGATCAAGCGCGTGCCGGGCACCCGCGACGTCTACACGGTCGGCGGGCCCGACCGCGTCGTGCACGTCGAGCTCGATCCGCAGCGCCTGGCGGCCTACGGCCTCTCGCTCGATTCTCTGCGCGGGACGCTCGTCGCGAGCGACACCGTGACGCAGGCGGGGTCGATGGTCGCGAATAACCGCGATGTGCCCGTGACGGCCGGCACCTTCCTGGCCAACGCCGACGACGTGGCGAATCTCGTCGTCGGCGTCGCCGACGGGCATGCGATCTATCTCGACGACGTCGCGAAAGTCACGGCCGGGCCCGACCAGCCCGAGCAGTACGTGCAGTTCGGCACGGGGCCCGCGGCGGCTCACATAGGCCTCAAACCGAACCTCGCGGCGCCGGCCGTGACGCTGGCCGTCGCCAAGAAGCCCGGCACGAACGCGGCGACGATCGCGGACGCCGTCATCGCGCGCGTTGCCGAGCTGCACGGCACCCTGATTCCGCAGGGCGTCGAGACGACCGTGACGCGCAACTACGGCAAGACCGCGAACGACAAGGCCGAGAAGCTCATCCACAAGCTCATCTTCGCGACGAGCTCGGTCATCGTGCTCGTAATCTTCGCGCTCGGCTGGCGCGAGGCGATCGTGGTCGGCTCGGCGGTCGTGATCACGCTCGCGCTCACGCTGTTCGCCTCGTGGGCCTGGGGCTTCACGATCAACCGCGTCTCGCTGTTCGCGCTGATCTTCTCGATCGGCATTCTCGTGGACGACGCGATCGTCGTCGTCGAGAACATCCATCGGCACATGGCCATGGGCGACGTGAGCCTCAAGCAGGCCATCCCGCGGGCCGTGGACGAGGTCGGCGGCCCGACGATCCTCGCGACGTTCACCGTCATCGCGGCGCTGCTGCCGATGGCGTTCGTGACGGGGCTCATGGGCCCGTACATGAGCCCGATCCCGATCAACGCGAGCAGCGGCATGCTGCTCTCGCTGGCCGTGGCGCTGATCTTCACGCCCTGGGCCTCGAAAAAGCTGCTGCACAAGTTCGCGCACGGGCCGGTCCTCGAGGGCGAGCCGACTAAGCTCTACCGGGTTTCGCGCGCGTTGCTCGCGCCGTTCCTCGGGACGGGGAGCGGGCGGCGGGCCCGGCACTGGCTCTACGCCGGGGTCGGCATCGCGATCGTGGGCGCCGTCTCGCTCGTGGCCCTGCAGTGGGTCGTGCTCAAGATGCTGCCGTTCGACAACAAGTCCGAGTTCGACGTCGTGCTCGACATGCCGGAAGGCACATCCGTCGAGCAGACCGCGCGCGTGCTCGACCAGATGGCGGCCGCCCTCGGCAACGTGCCGGAAGTCACGGACTACGAGGTCTACGCCGGCACCGCGTCGCCGATCAACTTCAACGGGCTCGTGCGCCAGTACTACCTGCGCGCGGGCGCGAACGTAGGCGACATCCAGGTCAACCTCGTGGACAAGGCGCAGCGCGACCGGCAGAGCCACGAGATCGCGCTCGGCGTGCGGCCCGCGCTCGCGAAGATCGCCGAGCGCTTCGGCGGCTCGGTCAAGGTCGTCGAGGTGCCGCCCGGGCCGCCCGTGCAGGCGCCCATCGTGGCCGAGGTCTACGGTCCGGACTACGCGGGACAGCAGCGCTTTGCGCTGAACCTGCGCAAGCTGTTCGACGCGACGCCCGACATCGTCGACACGGACACGAGCGTCGAGGCGCCCGCGAAGCGCCTGCTGTTCAGGGTGGACAGGCAGAAGGCCGCGCTGCTCGGCGTCTCGCAGGCGAGCGTGACCGAGGCCCTGCAGACCGCACTGAGCGGCCAGGACGTAGCGTACCTGCACGACACGCATCAGAAGTACCCCGTGCCCGTGCGCCTCGAGCTGCCCGTGCCAGACAAGGCCGAGCTCGACAGCCTGCTCATGCTGCGCGTCGCGGGCAGCGGCGGGAAGCTCGTGCCGCTCTCGGAGATCGTCCGGGTGGATGACGTGACCTGGGAGCCGACGATCTACCACAAGGACCTGCTGCCCGTCGTGTTCGTGACGGGCGACATGGCCGGCAAGCTCGACAGCCCGCTTTACGGCATGTTCGATCTCGTCGGCGACGTCGAAGCGGGCAAGGCGGGCGGCCGGCACGTCGCGCAGTACTTCGTGAGCCAGCCCGAGGACCCGTTCGACTACAGTATCAAGTGGGACGGCGAGTGGCGCATCACCTACGAGACGTTCCGCGACATGGGCATCGCCTATTCGGTCGGGCTCATCCTGATCTATCTGCTGGTCGTCGGGCAGTTCCGCTCGTACGCGCTGCCGCTCATCATTATGGCGCCGATCCCGCTCACGATCATCGGAGTGATGCCGGGACACGCGCTGCTCGGCAAGCAGTTCACGGCGACCTCGATGATCGGCATGATCGCGTTGGCCGGCATCATCGTGCGGAATTCGATCCTGCTCGTGGATTTCATTCGGCAGGAGGTCGCGCGCGGGCTCGCGCTCGAGGAGGCCGTGATCCGCTCGACGGCCGTGCGGACGAAGCCCATCGCGCTCACGGCCGTCGCGGCCATGCTCGGCGCGCTGTTCATCCTCGACGACCCGATCTTCAGCGGCTTGGCCGTCTCGCTGATCTTCGGCATCCTGGTCTCGACGCTGCTGACGCTCGTCGTAATTCCGGTGCTCTACTACGCGTGGACGCGCCGGCTGCACGAGCGCGCGGCGCGCAGGGCGCTGCAGCGGCCGCCGGGCGAGACGGAGAGCCCGGCCGAGGCGGACGAGCAGCCCGCGACGTAAACTTTGCAAGGAGTAGGCAAATGTATGGATTCTCGACCAAGCTCGACGGCTCCTTCGAGGACGCCGTGAATCGCGTGACCGAGGCCCTCAAAGCCGAGGGCTTCGGCGTGCTGACGGAGATCGACGTCAAGGAGACGCTCAAGAAGAAGCTCGGCGTGGACCGCCGGCCCTACAAGATTCTCGGCGCCTGCAATCCGCCGCTCGCGCACCGCGCGCTCGAGGCGGACCCGGACATCGGGCTGCTGCTGCCCTGCAACGTCGTCGTGCGGGAGGAGGAGGACGGCGCGGTCACGGTCGCGTTCATGGACCCGGCCGCCGTGCTCGAGCTCGTGGAGAAGCCCGGCGTGAATGCTCTCGCGCAGGAGGTCAAGGCGCGGCTCGAGAGGGTGCGGGCGGCGCTTTAAGAAAAGAAGAAAAGGGGTCAGAGCCCTTTTTCCGCAGATGGCCGGATCTCCTTGAGCGCGTCGCTCGAAAAAGGGCTCTGTCCCCTTTTTCGGCGCGATTGCCCGCCGCGCGCCCGCCGCCTCACAATACTCGTGCACATCGAGCGATTCGCCTCGAGCTCGCGCTGCGAGGCCCGATCTTATGCGCGACAGGACGCCGGATCCCAAGGAGACCTCATGGCGAAGTCCACTGAAGTGCCCACTCCCTTTCTGGAACGTAAGAGCGTCGCGGACGTAGCGACCGGGCGCGTGCCGACCGGCGCCGACGTAAGTCTGCGGGGCTGGGTACGTACGCGCCGGGACTCGAAGTCGGCCGGCGGTCTCTCGTTCATTCACCTCTCGGACGGATCGGTATTCGACCCTATACAGGTCGTGGCGCAGGGCTCGCTGCCGAACTACGAGACCGAGATAGTGCGGCTCTCGACGGGCTGCGCGATCCTCGTGCGCGGCAAGGTCGTCGAAAGCCAGGGCAAGGGGCAAAACGTCGAGATCCAGGCCGCTTCGATCGAGGTGCTCGGCTGGGTAGACGATCCGGACACGTACCCGGTCAGCGCGAAGCGGCATTCGTTCGAATACCTGCGCGAGGTCGCGCACCTGCGCTCCCGTACGAACACGTTCGGCGCGATCGCGCGCGTGCGGCATACGCTCGCGATGGCGATCCACCGCTTTTTCGACAGGCACGGCTTCTTCTGGATTCACACGCCGATCATCACCTCGAGCGACGCGGAAGGGGCGGGAGAGATGTTTCGCGTCTCCACGCTCGATCTCGCGAACCTGCCTCGTACGCCGCAGGGCGGCGTCGACTTCGCGCAGGATTTCTTCGGCCGCCAGACGAATCTCACGGTTTCGGGCCAGCTCAACATCGAGGCCTACTGCCTCTCGATGACGAAGGTCTATACGTTCGGACCGACGTTCCGCGCGGAGAACTCCAATACGAGCCGCCACCTGGCCGAATTCTGGATGGTCGAGCCCGAGATCGCGTTTGCCGACCTGCACGACAACGCCGATCTCGCGGAGGCGTTTCTGAAGGCCGTCTTCCGTGAATTGCTCGAAGCGCGTCAGGACGACATGGGTTTCTTTGCGGAGCGCATCGACAAGGACTGCGTGACGCGGCTCGAGCAGTTCGTGGACGCGAGCTTCGAGCGCATGACCTACGGCGAGGCCGTCGAGGCGCTCGAGCGCTCCAAGAAGAAGTTCGAGTTCCCGGTCCGCTGGGGGCTGGACCTGCAGTCCGAGCACGAGCGTTGGCTCACCGAGGAGCACGTCGGGCGGCCCGTCGTCGTGATGGACTATCCGCGCGAGATCAAGGCGTTCTACATGCGCCAGAACGACGACGGCAAGACGGTCGCGGCCATGGACGTGCTGGCCCCGGGCATCGGCGAGATCATCGGCGGCTCGCAGCGCGAGGAGCGGCTCGACGTGCTCGACGCGCGCATGCGCGAGATGGGGCTCGACCCGGCGCCTTACTGGTGGTACCGCGACCTGCGGCGGTACGGAAGCGTGCCGCACGCGGGCTTCGGCCTCGGGTTCGAGCGCACGATTCAGTACGCTACGGGCATGCAGAACATTCGCGACGTGATCCCGTTCCCGAGGGCGCCGAAGCAGGCGGCATTCTGAGTCGCGGCGGTCGGTGCCTTGGCCTCGCCGCAGAGACGTTTGCGGTGGGCTTCAGCCTCGGCCCAAGCCCGTGCGGCGGCCGATTTCGTCGCGAGCGCATTGTCGTTACCATGGGCGGAAACGAATCGGCGGGCCATCGTTGCTAAACGGCGGCGAACGAGAACCCGGAAGTTTCAGTGGTTGCGGCAGAGTCGGGGGGAACAAATGTTGGCATCATCGCACCTGAGGTGCCCGCGGCGGGTCTTTGCGCTCGGCGCGTCGCTCCTGTTGCTTGCTTCGGCCCAGGCGGCTCGCGCCGCGGACCCCTCGGCCGACTGGCCGATGTACGGGCACGACTACGCGGGCACGCGCTACTCGCCGCTGACGCAGCTGGACGCAGGCAACGTCGCCGGACTCGTGCAGGCCTGGTCGGTCCATGTGGCGAGGGGCGGAAGCGGCGGCGATGCTCGGCCCGGACCGCGCGGCAACCCGGAGGCGACGCCGATCGTCGTCGATGGCGTCATGTATCTGCCCGCGGACGGGGACGCCGTCCTCGCACTCGAGGCCGCGAGCGGCCGCGAGCTCTGGCGCAGCGAGCTGCCCGCGCCGCTCACGACCACGGCCCGGGGCGTGGCCTACTGGCCCGGCGACGAGACTCATCCGGCACGCATTCTCGTGACGGCCGGTCCGACGCTCGTCGCGCTGGATGCGCGCACGGGCCGGCCGGCTGCGGGCTTCGGCCGCGACGGTATCGTGCAGATCGCAGTGCCGTGGAACGGCGTTCCATTGATCTACGACAACGTCGCGATCCTCGGTGCGACGACGGGCGAAGTGCAACTCGCCGAGCCTGGCGACACGCGCGCCTTCGACGTGCGCACGGGCAAGCATCTGTGGGATTTCCATACCGTGCCGCTGCCGGGCGAGGTGGGCCACGAGAGCTGGCTCGATCACGGGTGGCGCGGCCGCTCAGGCGTCAACGTCTGGGCCTTCTACATGACGCTCGACGCGGAGCGCGGCATTCTTTACATGCCAGTCTCGGGGCCCGCCGCAAACTACTGGGGCGGCGACCGCCCCGGCGACGACCTGTTCGGCAACTCGATCGTCGCCGTGGACGCCAAGACCGGCAAGTACCTGTGGCACTTCCAGACCGTGCATCACGATCTGTGGGACTCGGACGAGCCGAGTCCGCCCGTGCTCGTCGACGTTGAGCAAGGCGGCCGCCGCGTGCCGGCGCTCGCCGCAATCAACAAGACCGGGTGGATGTTCATTCTCGACCGGACGACGGGCAAGCCGCTGTTCGGCGTCGAGGAGCGGCCCGTGCCGAAGGGCGACGTGCCGGACGAATGGTATTCGCCGACGCAGCCTTTCCCGCTGAAGCCGGGGCCGCTCGCGCGCGTCGCCTTCGATAAGAACCGCGACATGGTGCGCGCCGCGGACACCTCGGCGCAGCACGTTGCGGCCTGCGAGGCGCTCTGGGAGAAGAGCGGCGGCTTCTACAATGCGGGACCGTACACGCCGTTTTCGTTTCATGCGGCCGACGATCCGCCGAAGAGCACGATCCAGCTGCCGGGCGGCACGGGCGGCGTCAACTGGGGCGGCGCGGCCGCGGATCCGAAGACGGGCTACGTGTTCGTCAATGCCCACGACACCTCGCTCGTGGGCTGGATCGAGCGCAAGCAGCCCGGTAAGAACTACGGCCGCGGCACGCAGGGCGCCACGACCCCTTACGACCGCGCGAGCGTGGGCGGTCCCGGGCCGTACGCCTCGTTCAGCGCGCCATTGAAAAACGCGGCGGGCGAGACGGTCGCCGTTCTGCCTTGCTACCGTCCGCCGTGGTCGCGGCTCGTCGCCGTGAACGCAAACACGGGCGAAATCGCCTGGCAGAGCACGCTCGGGACGACCGAGGCGCTGCCCGAGGGCAAGCGCCTCACGGGCGGCAGCGGCAGCGCGGGGCCCGCGGCGACGGCAGGCGGCCTCGTGTTCGTGGGCGCGACGAACGACCATCGCCTGCGGGCCTTCGACTCGCATGACGGCAAGGAGCTGTGGGCCGCGAAGCTCGGCGCCGAGGCCAATGCCGACCCGATGACTTACCTCGCCGCGGACGGCAAACAGTACGTGGCCGTCGTCGCGGGCGACGAGGTCGTGGCTTTCCGGCTGCCGTGAGCGTGGCCGTGAAAGTTGCCGTGACGGTTGCCGTGAAAGTTGCCGTGAGGCCGGGGGCGCCCCGTCACGTTTGGCCCACCGTGCCGGCGGCCAGTGTGATCGGGTGGGGGTAGGTGATGGGGCCCAGCGGCGTATCGATCGTCGGCGTCGCGCGCAGCGCGACGTGCTTCGGCTGGCCCCCGGCGCCGGACAGATTCATGGCGAGGTCGATGAGGTCCTGCCCGCTGCGTTGGAAGAACTCGAGCAGGTCCAGCGAGACGGCCACGGGAATGTCCGTCGGCCGCCCGGGCGGAAGCTCGTAGGCCTGCTCGATCTGGCCCGAGACCGTCTCTTTGTCCTCGAGCAGCAGCGTCCAATGCATGCGCACGAGCCGGGCCGTGATCGGATTGCTCATCGGATTCTTCGCGAGCACGTGCAGCGTGAACGACAGCGGCAGCTGGCCTCGGGCGAGCGCCGCAGCAAGCCGCGCGCCGCCGCTCAGCGAGAGATTGGCCCGGGACCCGACGCCGGCGAGATCGACCCCGGCGAGCTGCACGCCCGTGAGGCTGCCGAGCGAAAAGTCTACGGACCGTAACGCTTCGAGCTGTTGGACCGTGGAGCAGCCCGGCAGCGCGGCGGCGGTCCCGAGCGCGAGCAGAAAGTGACGTTTTTGCATGACACGAGAGTATAGAGAAATATCGGCATGAACGACGCGAACCTAGAACGAGCGAGCAGGCTCGACACCTCGACACTCAGCGACGCCCTCGACAAGCTCGGCATTGCGGGGCAGTGCCTCGGAATCAAGCCGCGGGATCCGGGTTTCCGCATGACGGGCCGCGCTTACACCGTCCTGTACGGCCCGGCCGACGCCGCGAATCCGGGCACGGTCGGCGACTACATCGACGACCTCGAGCCCGGCACGGTCGTCGTGCTCGACAACGGCGGCCGCGAGGACGCGACGGTCTGGGGCGACATCCTGACCTTTCTCGCCCACCGTAAAGGGCTCGCCGGCACCGTCATCGACGGCGCGAACCGCGACACGCATTTGAGCCTCGAGCTCGGCTATCCGGTCTTCAGCCGCAGCTATTCCATGCGCACGGGCAAGGACCGCGTGCAGGTCGACGCCGAGCAGGTTCCCGTCACCATCGGCCAGGCCCGCGTGCTGCCCGGCGATCTGCTGCGCGGCGACGCGGACGGCGTCGTGGTCGTGCCGAAGTCGCGCGAGGACGAAGTGCTCGAGATCGCCGAAGGCATCGACCGCGCCGAGGCCGAAATCCGCAGACTCATCGAGGAGGGCAACCGGCTCGACGGGGCGCGCCGGCTCCTCAAGTACCACTCGCTGCAGACGAAATAGAGCGAGGGCTCCGACCCGGGCTCTGACCCCTTTTCACGCCGTTCGCCCCTTCCAAGCGACGGGCCGTCTTGCCGCGCGCCGCAGCACGGCGTACCACTGAATCGCGACGAGCAGCGCGACGCCGAAGGGGTGCAGCACTGCGCCGAGCAGCGTTTGACGAAAGCGCCTGGCGAGCAGGATACGGGCACCGAGGCCGAGCAGCAGGGCCGCCGCCGCGACCGCCAGGCGACGGCCAGAGCCCAGCGTGAAGGGCAGCAGCGCGGCCGGCAGCGTCTGCCCCACCAGGAGCAGCGCGGTCCAGGGCACGAGCCCGCCCCGGCTGCCGAGGCCCTCGTGGGCGTTCTTCGCGAAGCCTGCCAGCACTGCGCGCCAATTCGAATACATGCGGCACCGGGCGAGGTCCGTCGCGTCGGTGAGGTCCGTCGCAAAGCCCGCCGCGCGCATGCGCCGGGCGAGCGCGAGACCGTCGTGGCTGCGGCCGAGGACGGCCGCATGGCCCCCCGCGGCGAAGTAGGGTCCGCGCCGGACGAGCACGAGCTGGCCGCACGCGGCGCCGAGATTCGGCGAGCGGTCCCGCCGCATGCGCGCGATGGGTAAATAGCCGAGCAAAATAAAGTGGATGAGCGGAACGAGCAGCCGTTCGCTGAACGTCTCGGTGATCTGCCGCGGCACGCCGCTCGACATCGCCGCGTGGCCGGCGAGCAGCTCGGCCGCGAGGCGCGCGGGCGCGTCGGGCGCGAGCACGACGTCGGCGTCCACGAACAGCAGCAGCTCGCCGCGCGCGGCTTCGGCGAGCTGCTGACACGCGAACGGCTTGCCCCAGGCCCCGGACGGCACGGGGCGGCCGGCCAAAACGCGCAGCCGCGCATCGCCGTCCCCGGCCCGGCGCGCTGCCTCCGCGGTGCCGTCCGTCGAGCCGTCGTCGAGCACGAGCACTTCCGCATCGGCCGCCGTGGCGGCCAGTGCGGCGCGCACGGCCGCCGCGATGTTGGCGCGCTCGTTGCGGGCCGGGATCAGGATCGACGTTTTGGGCCCGGGCGCCGTCGCAGCGCGCGGCGGCCGCAGCGCCCGCAGATTCGCCAGGATCAGCGCGGCGGGCAGCGCCGCGAGCGCGAGAGCCGACCAGAGCAGGAGTTCCACGCGTCGTGCCCCGCCGTCAGCGGTTGAGCGTGCCGTGCGCGACGTCGAAGCTTCGGTCGCGCAGCCACAGCCACGCGTCGTACCAGCCGCCCGCCCCGCGCCGTCGGCCCCGGAGCAGCGTTTGGAATGCCGCCTCGTCACGCGCAATGGCGTCGGTCGCCAGCGCGTCGAGGACGCCCTCGAGCGCGCGTTCGAGACGCGTGTGCACGGTGTCCATCCGCGCCCTCGGGCGAATGCCCGGATCCGCGGCCGGCGCGGTCACGGGCGTTCCGAAGCGCAACAGGGCCTCGGGCTTCGCCTCCTGCCAGAACGGATATTCGAGCGCGACCGGGACGGCGCGTCGTGCGATGCCGCGCGCGAGCAGGTGCGCGACGCCGCGCGCGAGCCGCAAGGGTCTCTCTCGCGGGTCCGCGAAGCGGCCCTGCGCCGTCACGCAGAGGAGTCTTCCCGGGCTCGCGAGCACGTGCCCCGCCTGCGCGAGAAACGCGGCCGCCCCGCGGTGCGTGCCGGGCTCGACGGGAAATCCGCCGAGGCGCGCGAAGAAACGGTAGCGGCCGAGCGCCGCCGCATCGAACGGCGCAAAGAGCATTGCGCCTGTCGGGCGCAACGCGAAGAACAACACGAGCGGGTCCCACCACGCGGCATGGTTCGCGTAGAACACGGTCGGCACGGTGGGATCGAAGGCGGGCACGGGTCCCGCGACGGCTCCGGCGATGGCTCCGGCGACGCGAATCGCATTGAAGTGCGCCGCGAGGTAGCGTCGCAGGTAGCGCTCGAACAGCGAGGCGAGCCGCGGGGAGTAGCCGGCGACGGGATCGCGCCGCGGCGCGCGCGCGGTGACCGGATCGCGCCGGGGCGAGCACGTGGCGGCCGGACCGCGCCGCCGCGGGCAGCCGGCGGCCGGGCCGCGGCGGCTCATGGCGGCGCAGCCGCCGGAGCCGCCGCAGCCGCCGGAGCCTGCGCAGGCTCGAGATGGAAATCGCGGGCCAGCGCATCGGCGGCGATCCAGCCCGACATCAGCGCCATGGGCATGCCCGGACCCGGGTGGGCAGAGCCGCCGGCGAGGTAGAGTCCCGCGAGATCCGGGCTGCGGTTGCCGGGCTTGAACGCGCCGAGGAAGCGGCCGTGACTCGCGAGCCCGTAGATTGCGCCCGCGAGCACGCGATACCGATCGCGGATGTCGGCGGGCGTCAGCGCATGCTCGAACACGATGCGCCGTTCGAGGCCCTTCAAGCCCGCGCAGCGCTCGAGCTTCTCAATGATGACACGGCGGTAGTCGGGCAGAAGCCGCGCCCAGTCGTGATGCGGTCTCAGGTAGGGGGCATGCACGAGCACGTAGAGCGCCTCGCCGCCGGGCGGCGCGACGCCGGGCTCCGTGCGGGAGGGCGCCGCGACGTAGCACGTCGGGTCCGGTGCAGGCTCGCCGCGCGCGTAGATGGATGCGAACTCCTGCTCGGGGTCCGACGAGAACACGAAGTTGTGGTGGGCCAGGTGCTCGTAACGTTCGGCCAGGCCCAGATACAGCACGACGCCCGAGCAGGCCGGCTCGTAACGGCGGCGGCCGAGAAAGCGCCGCGCCGCCGCGGCCGGCAGCAGCTCGCGGTGCGTGCGCACGCTGTCCATGTTCGAGACGACGGCGTCGGCGGGCACGCGGCGCCCGTCGGCGAGCTCGATGCCGTGTAGCGCGCCGCGCCGCTCGAGTAGGCCGACGACGGGGCACGAGGTCTCGACCTCGACGCCGAGCTCCGCGGCCAGCCGTCCCAGTGCCTCCGGCACCGCGCGCGTGCCGCCGAGCGGATACCAGACGCCCTCCGCGAGCTGCATGTCGGCGATGCCGCACAGCACGGCGGGCGCGAGGAACGGCGAAGAGCCGACATATTGGGTGAAGTGGTCGAGCATCTGCGCGACCCGCGGATCGTGGACGGCCCCGCGGATCGTGCCCGCGACCGTGCGGCCGAAGCGCAGATCCTTGAGGTCGCGCAGCGTAGCGGCCGTGAAGCTCGTGCGCAGGTCGAGCGTGTCCCGCAAACCGCCGACGGGACGCCAGAAGAAGAACCTTTCCGAGATCCGGTGCAGCTTCCTGGCGGCCTCGAGGAACCGCAGGTAGCCGAGGGCCGTGTCGGCATCCGCGAAGTCCGTCAGGACCTCCGCCATGCGTCCGGCATCGGCGCCGAGATCGAGCACGCCGCCGTCCTCGAAGAAGCAGCGCCACTGCGGATCTAGGCGCCGCAGATCGAGCCGCTCCTCGAGCTTAACGCCGGCCTCGCCGAGCACGCGGCGCAGGACGGACGGCAGCGTGAGAATTGTCGGGCCCATGTCGAAGCGGAAGCCGTGCTTCTCGAGCACGGCGGCCTTGCCGCCGAGCGTCGCTCTCGCTTCGAAGAGCCGGACCGACGCGCCGCGGGCCGCGAGCGTGCAGGCCGCCGCGAGTCCGCCGAGTCCGCCCCCGACGACGACGACGCGCGGGTTCGGCGAGCTCATGTTGCGTCTTCCCCGCGGTCGCCCGCCGCCTTGCCGCGCCGCATGAGGAGACTTGCGAGGCGCCAGGCGGCCCGCGCCCGCGCCGCAAGCCCCGCGCCGTAAGCGGCGATCGCGTACTCTGCGATCAGCGCCGCGTCGGGCAAAGGCTCCGCGTATCGGGCCCGGCCCTCGACCCGCAGCAGCGTTTTCGGGCGCGTCATCTCGAGCAGGCCCTCGGGACCGCGCGTGACCCCGAAGCCGCTGGCGCCGCGCGCCGGGAACGGTGCGCGCGCGTCGGCTGTCGGTGCGACGACGCCGTTGACGACGACCGTGCCGGCGTCGATGCGCCGCGCGAGCTCGGCCGCGGCGGCCGCGTCGCGGCCGAACACGCTGGCGCCGAGCGCGAGCGGGCAGTGCCGCGCGAGCATGAGCGCCTCTTGGTCGCTGCCGACGGGGATCAACGCGAGCACGGGCGCGAGAAGCTCCGTGCGGGCGACCCGCATGTCGGCCGTCGCGTTCGCGAGGACGGTCGGCTGCTGCCGGTGCGCGGCGTCCGGGCTCGAGCCGCAGACGAGGCGGGCGCCCCCCGCGCGCGCCTCGGCGATGAGCTCGCGCGCGAACGCGGCGGTGTGGGCCGGGAGCGCGACGGGCGCGGCATCCGCGAGCGCCGCGCTCAGCCGCGCCTCGAGGGCGGCGGCCAGCGGTTCGGCGACGAAGGCGCGGCGCGGCGCGATGCAGGTCGCGCCGCCGTTGAGCCGCAGGCCGAAAGCGAGAACGCTCGCCACCGCGGACGGATCGGCGTCGGCCCGGACGAATGCCGCGTCGCAGCCGGAGAGCTCGAGCGTGACAGGCGTCGGCCTCGAAGCCGTCCCGGCCAGCAGGCGGCGCCCGGTCGTCTGCGAGCCTGTCAGCACGATCTTGTCTACGCCGCAGCGGGCCAGCGCCTCGGCCTCGGCGTCGTCCTCGCCGGCGATGACGAGGGTGCCGGGCGGCAAGCCGGCCTCGGCGAAAAGCCCGGCCAGCACTTCGAACGCTGCGCGGCCGCCGCGCCCCGGCTTGACGATCACGGCGTTGCCGGCGGCGAGGGCCTGGGCGGCCTGAACGGCCGGCAGCATGAGGGGGTAGTTGGCGGGGCCGATGATGAGCACGATGCCGTGGGGCTCGCGCAGGACCTCGATCGTCGCGCGCGGCAGCCAAAGCGGCCCGCGCGCGGCACGTTCGCGGCGCGGCGCGAGGAGGCCGGGCGCGCGGCGCGCGAGGAAGCGCAGCGCGTCGAGGATCGGCAGCACCTCGCTCGTCAGCGTCTCGGCCGCAGACCGGCGCGTCACGAGGGCGGCCATCGCCGGCCCTTGCGTCGCGAGCCGCCCGCGCACGCGGCCTAGCACGCGCAGCCGTGCCTGCAGGCCCGCCGCCTCCCAGGTACGCTGCGCCGCGCGCATCTGGGCGAGCTTGCGGGCGCGGTCCATCGCGCTGCGCCCGGCCGCGAGAGCAGGCCGCTCCGCGGCGGCTCCGGCCGTCATAACGCGCGCTCCTGCACGGTCTGCGGCAGGAAAGGAGGCCTGCCTGCCGGCTCGGCGCGGCCCGTCTCGCGAACGCCGAGGTCCTCGAGCAGCAGCCGGGTAGAGATCTTGGCCGACTGGAAGATGACCGGCAGCCCGCTGCCCGGGTGCGTTCCGCCGCCGACGAGGTAGACGCCTTCGAGGTCCTCGAAGCGGTTGTGCGGCCGAAGGCTCAGCATCTGGTCCAGCGAGTGCGCCAAGCTAAATGTAGCCCCTCTAAACAAGTTCATGCCGCTCTGCCAGTCGGCCGGCGTGAACAGGGCCTCGGTGCGAATGCGGCGCGGCAGATCCTCGACGCCGAGCTTGGCGAGCTGGGCGAGCACCCGCGCGCGAAACGCCGGAGCTTCTCGGCGCCAGTCGACGCTCTCGTGCACGTGCGTCACGGGTGTGAGCACGTAAAGCGCGCTCTGGCCGGGCGGCGCGAGTCCGTCGTCGAGGAGGCTCGGATTGTGGACGTAGATCGAAGGGTTCTCCGGCAAGCGATGCGCCTCGTTGGCCGCGAGATGACGCTCGTACCCGTCGGCCAGCAGGATGGTATGGTGGGGCAGGTGCTCGCAGCGGCCTTGGATGCCCAGATAGAGCATGAACGTCGAGCACGAGAGCTTCGCGCGCTCGATGCGGCGGTCGCTCCATCTGCGGCGCAGCCCGTCGGGCACGAGGCTGCGCATCGCGGCGGCGAAGTCCGCGTTCACGACGAGCGCGTCGCAGCCGTACGCGCCGGCTGCCGTCCTGACGCCGCGCGCGCGCCGCCCCTCGAAAACGATCTCTTCGACGGGTTCTTCGAGCCGGATCTCGGCGCCGAGCTCGCGCGCGACTCGGGCCATGGCCAGCGAGACGGCGCCGCAGCCCCCGCGCGGATGAAAAACGCCGTACTCGTACTCGAGGAAGCCCAGGATCGTGAACAGGCTCGGGCACCGGAACGGCGACATGCCGAGATACTTGCTCTGAAACGAAAACGCGAGGCGCACGCGCGGGTCGCGAAAGAATCGCGCGAGGTCCGAATCGACGGTGGACCACGGTCGCGCGAGGGGCAACAGCTCGAGCAGCGGCAGCCTGAGCAGATCCGAGTGGGCGTCGAACGGCGATTCGAGCACCGACCGGAACGCGGCGAACTTGCGCCGGTTGTCGGCCAGGTAGGCTTCGAGGGCGCGGGCGTCCGCGGCGTCGAAGCGCGCGATCTGGCGCTCGAGGGCCTGTCGATCGCGCGTCGCGTCGATGTGGCCGCCGCTCTCGAATACGAGGCGATAGTGCGGATCGAGCTGGATGAGATCGACTTCGTCGCGCAGCCGCCGCCCGCAGGCCGCGAAGATGCTCTCGAGCACCTCCGGGTACAGAAAGAAGGTCGGGCCGCGGTCGAAGCGGAAGCCGTCGAGCTCGAGCGTCGAGGTGCGTCCGCCGACGACGGACCCGCGCTCGAGGACACGAACCTCGCAGCCGGCGGCGGCCAGCAGCATCGCGCTCGCGAGGCCGCCGGGTCCCGCGCCGATGACGATGATCTTGGGTTTTGCCATATCCCTGCCCGCAGCCCGTACGCGAATCCGATTCGACGGCGGCCGACGAATGGATTCACGCCTGCGTGTACACTTCGCGGGCGAGACGGACATCGAGGACGGCGAGGAGGGCCGAGCGATGACGAAGTCGAGTGCCGCCGCGGCGGAGATGCTCGAGGTCAGCGCCTGGGGTTACGCGTCGGCTGCGCTCGCGGAGCTCGAGCTCCGCCTCCCGCAAGCGGCGGCGCAGGGTGCAGGCCTGGGCGCCGAGCGCCGCGCGTGGTTCGTGCAGCGGGTGCTCGAGCTCGCCGCGGCCGTGCGGGCCGGCGAGCCCGCGTTGTTCACGTCCCGCGTGGATTGGCTGCGGCAGGCGCTGTGGGCGAGGGGTGCCGAAGAGTCGGAGCTTCAGGCCGCCCTGCGCGCCCTCGATACCGTGCTCGAAGCCGAGCTGCCCGAGACTTTGCGCAAGGTGGCGCGCATCCCCGTGCGGCAGGCCATCGCGCGTTTGGCCGCGGCGCCGCCGCCGGCCGCGGCGGGGCTCGAGGCCGGCAGCCGCGACGCGCACCTCGCGGCGGCCTATCTCGAGGCTTGCCTAGAGGGCCAGCCGGATCGCGGCATGGCCGGCGTGCTCCGCGCGCTCGGTCAGGGCGCGCTCTCGGCCGCGGACGCCTACGTTCACGTGCTGGCCGCCGCCGAGCGCGAAATCGGGCGCCTTTGGCACGTGGGCGAGGTCAGCGTGGCGGAGGAGCGGATCGTCAGCGAGACGACACAGCGCCTCATGGCCGTGATCGCCGACCGCTTCGTTCCGCTCGCGTCGGCGGGCCGCGGCGTGCTCGCGGCGGCAGTCTCGAGCAACGCGCACGATATCGGCGTGCGCGTCGTCGCCGACCTGTTCCGCCTCGCGGGGTGGCGGACCCTGTTCCTCGGCGCTTCCGTGCCGGCCGCCGAGATCGCGCGCGGCGTCGAGCTCTTCGACGTTCGAACTCGTCGCCATCGGCGTGACTCTGACCACGCAGCTCGGCGAAGCCGCCAAAGCCGTCGCGGCGGCGAAGCAGGCGCGGCCGGACGTCAAGATCCTCGTCGGCGGGGCCGCCTTCGACGAGGTGCCCGACCTTTGGCGGCAGCTCGGTGCAGACGGCTACTCGGCGTCGGTCGCCAAAGCCGTCGCTGTCGGCGCCTCGCTCGTGCACGAGCGCTGAGCGAGCTCGGCACGGCTCGGCGCGGCTCAGTCGCCGCCTTCGCCGTGCGGGCTGCCGCCGCCTTCGCCGCGCGGGCTGCCGCCGCCTTCGCCGCGCGGGCTGCCGCCGCCTTCACGGGCGGCCAGGACGGCGCGGACCCGCATGAGCCCCCGCCGAATCTGGGTCTTGACGGTGCCCAGGGGCTTCCCCGTCGCGAGCGCGATCTCCGAATGGCTCATGCCCTCGACAAGCCCCATGAGCAGGACCTCGCGCTGGCCGGCGTCGAGGGTGCCGAGCGCGGCGGCGGCCGATTCGAGCCGTGCCTGAGCCTCGGCGGCGGCTTCGACCTCGGCCGTCTCCAGGGCGAAGGCCGACTCGTCGAGCTCCTCGCTCGGCGGCCGGCGCCGCGCGGCGCGCAGGCGGTCGATGAGGCGCCGCCGCGCGATCGTCGCGACGAACGCGGCCTCCGAGCCCGCGGCGGCGTCGAAGCGCCCGGCGCATTTCCAAAGCTCGAGGAAGACCTCCTGGACGGCGTCTTCGGCGTCGGCGACGCTCGCGCTCCAACGCCGTGCGAGCGACCAGACCAGGCTGCCGTGACGATCCATGCATTCCTTGAGCGCGGTACCGTCTCCGGCAGCGATGCGCTCGAAAAGGGAAGTCACGGCGAGGGTTCCTCCTGGCTCTTGAGCGCTAGTTTAGAGACCGAGGGGTTCGCGGACGAGCGGGCGCGGCCCGTGCGCGGCGTGCCGCTATTGCGCTCGGGACGACCTCCGGGAGACGATGTCCCTGTTCGGCGCTACCTGGGGAGGGGGACCGACATGTCCAAGGCATCGATATTCTTCGCTGCTGGCCTGCTCGTGCTCAGCGGCATCGGCGTGGCGCAGCCGCCGCGCATCACGCCCGAGATGATTGCGACCTCGCTGCCCCTCGAGGGCGCCCCGCGCGCGGAGCCGGGCCCGTACGAGGTCGCCTCCGAAGCGGCGTTCGGCTCGCCGGGACACGTCGTGTTTCGGCCCGCCGATCTCGCCGCTTTCCCCGCCCGCGATACGCTGCCCGTATTGGTATGGGGCAACGGCGGCTGCGCCATCGACAGCACTCGGTACTCCGGCTTCCTGAGCACGATCGCCTCGCACGGCATCCTCGTCCTCGGCACGGCCGCGCAGCCGGGCGAAGCGCGGCGCCAGGCGACGGCGGACGATCTGCGGGCCGCCGTCGATTGGGCAGACAAGGAAAACGTCCGCGCGGGCTCGCCTCTGCAGGGGAAGATCGCGACGGACAAGGTCGCCGTCATGGGCCAGTCCTGCGGCGGCTTCCTCTCGATCGCCCTCGGCGCCGATCCGCGCGTCGCGACGATCGGCGTCTTCAACTCGGGCGTCCAGCCCGCGAACCCCGACGGCACGGCCTCGCGGTTCCCGACGGCCGCGGCGCTGCCGAAGCTGCACGGCCCGGTGCTGCTCGTGAACGGCGGTAAACGCGACTTCATGATGGCCACTTCGGCCGCGACCTTCGAGATGATCGGCAATGTGCCGGCGTTCTACGGCTCGCGCCACAACGCGGGCCATACCGCGACGGTATTCCATCCGGGCGGCGGCGAGTTCGCGAACGTCGCCTCGAGCTGGCTCATGTGGCAATTCAAAGGGGACCGGAAGGCCGCCTCGATGTTCGTCGGCAAGGACTGCGGCCTCTGCACGAACCCCGATTGGGACGTTCGCTCGAAGGGATTCGACATCAACCCGGTTTCCCTGACCCGGCTTCCGCCGCTCACGCGGGCGGATCTCGACGCCGAGGGCAAGGCCGTCTACGACCGCATCGTCGGCGACGGTCCGGCGCCGACGACGGGCCCGGTCGCCGTCTCGCTCTACAGCCCGAAGATCGCGGCAGCGTTCAGCGATCTCAACGGCTTTCTGCGTTATCACGGCAAGCTGAGCCCGCGCCTGACCGAAGTCGCGATCCTCGTCGCGACGCGCGAGATCCATCAGCAGTACGAGTACTCGGCCCACGAGCCCGCGGCGCTGCGTTTCGGCGCGCCGCAAGCCGTCGTGGACACCATAAGATACGACCGCGAGCCCGTAGGCCTGCCCCCCGAGGAGACCCTGATCATCAAGCTCGGCCGCCAGCTCATGCGCCAGCACCAGGTCGATTCGAACCTGTTCGACGAAGCCGTGCAGCGCTTCGGCCGGACCGGCACCGTGGAGCTCGTGACGGTCATGGGCGACTACGTCATGGTCGGCATGGTCCTCACGGCCATCGACCAGCATCTGCCGAAGGACCGGCCGGCGCTGCTGCCGCCCTAATAAAGGGGTCAGAGCCCCTTTTTTCGCCGGAATTGCCTTCGGTACTCTCGCCGGCATCGGGGCGAAAAAAGGGCTCTGACCCCTTTTTTCGCTCAGTCCGCCGGCTCGATCCTCAGCACGGCCCCATCCTTCGGATCGTCGGTCAGCAGATACAGCAAGCCATCCGGCCCCTGCCGCACGTCGCGGATGCGCTGATGCAGGTCCACGAGCAGCGGCTCGCGGCGCAGCTCTTCCATCTTCTCGTTGAACAGGATCCGCTGCAGCTGGCCCGTGCCCGGGATCTCGCCGTAGCGCATTCCGCCCACGAAGGCGTCGCCTTTCCATTTGGGCAGCCGGTCGCCCGTATAAAACGCGAGCCCCGAGGTCGAGATCGACGGCGTCCAGTAGACGACGGGGTCCTCGAAGCCGGGCTCGGAGAAGTGCTTGGACTGCCATGGGCCGGGATAGGCGCGGCCCAGGCTCACGCGCGGCCAGCCGTAATTGGCGCCGGCGTGCAGGACGTTGAGCTCGTCGCCGCCGTTCGGGCCCATCTCGAGCTCCCAGATCTCGCCCGTGCCGGGATGGACGGCCAGCCCGAGCGGGCTGCGGTGGCCGAGCGTATAGATCTCCGGCCGATAGCCCGTTTTGGCGAACGGATTGTCGTCAGGGACCGTGCCGTCATCATGCAGGCGCAGCACCTTGCCCGCGTCGGTGCTCGGGTCCTGGGCGGCATCGGCCATGCCCCCGAACGTGCTCACGTAGAGCATGCCGTCCGGGCCGAAGACGAGCCGCGAGTTGCCGCTCGTGCTTTCGTCCGCGACAAAGATGTCCCGGACGTTCGTCAGCGCGGTGCCGTTCCAGACGCCGCGGGCGACCGCGAGCACCGAACCGCTTTCGCCGCGCGGCTTGTTGTAGCTCAGATAAACGTAACGGTTATCGGAAAATTTCGGGTGCAGGACGACGTTGAAGAGGCCCGATAGGCCTACGGCGCGCACGGCCGGGACACCGGCGACGGGTTCAGGCTGCAGTACCCCGCCGCGCAGCATTCGCAGGCGTCCGGGACGCTCGGTCACGAGCATGTCGCCGCCGGGCAGAAACGCGAGGCTCCAGGGGTGGGCGAGGCCGCGGGCCACGACGACGACGCGGATGTCCTGCCCTTCGGCCGTATGGTAGGTGACGGGGTGATCCGGCAAGGGCGGAATCGTGAGCCCCGAAGGCGCGATCGGGATGCCGTTGCGAAACGGCACCTTCTGCTGCGCGGAGAGCGGAAGGGCGAGAAGACCGGCCACGCCGAGCGCGGCGGCTTCGTAGAGCTTACGCATGATTCCCCCCTGATTGTCGTTATCGTCTCGGGTCATCTTACCGCCGCACCGGCAAGGCCGACCATCCGGGCGTTTCGGCTCGAGTTCGGTCAGAATACCGCGACCGGGAATGGGGGAGAGGCGGATGTCTGGGCGGAGATATGTTTCGATTCTGGGCTTGGCGCTCGGTCTGTGTTTGGGTCCGGCCTTCGGGCCCGCTTTCGGGCCGGCCGGAAGCCTCGGCCAAACCGCAGTCGCCGGCGAGAACACGGGACCGGCGGCCGTCGACCAAGCCCGGCTCGAGCGGGCGGACGAGGAGCCCGGGGAGTGGATGACGGTCGGGCGCACTTGGAGCGAGCAGCGCTTCAGTCCGCTCACGCAGATCGACGCCGAGAACGTCCACCGGTTGGGTCTTGCCTGGTATGCCGATCTCAATACCTACCGCGGCGTCGAGGCGACGCCGCTCATGATCGACGGCGTCCTCTACAACGTCTCCGCCTGGAGCATCGTGACCGCCTACGACGCCGTCACGGGCAAGGTGCTCTGGACCTATGACCCGAAGGTGCCGGCGGCGTACGCGCGCATCGCGTGTTGCGGGCCCGTGAGCCGCGGGCTTGCGGCCTGGCACGGCAAGATCATTCTCGGCGCGCTGGACGGCCGGCTCATCGCGCTCGACGCGCGGACCGGCAAAGAAGTGTGGTCCGCGGATACGAAGGATCCGGGCCAGCCGCTCTCCATCACGGGCGCGCCGCGCATCGCCGACGGCAAGGTCGTGATCGGCAACGGCGGGGGCGACTTCGGCTCGCGCGGCTACATGTCCGCTTGGGATGCCGATACCGGCAAGCTCGCCTGGAAGTTCTACATCGTGCCGGGCGACCCGAAAAAAATGCCCGAGGGCGCGGCGTCGGATTCGATCATGCCGATGGCGGCCAAGACCTGGAGCGGCGAGTGGTGGAAGCTCGGCGGCGGCGGCAACGACTGGGACGCCATCGCCTATGACCCCGCGCTGAATCTCGTCTACTTCGGCACGGGCAACGGCTCGCCGCACCCGGCCAAGTTCCGCAGCCCGGGCGGCGGCGACAACCTGTTTCTGTGCTCGATCGTCGCCGTAGACGCGCGCACGGGGCACTACCGCTGGCACTATCAGGAAATCCCGGCCGAAGAGTGGGACTACGACTGCACGGCGCCGCTCATCCAGGCCGACCTCGAGATCGGCGGCCGTCTTCGCAAGGTCATCATGCAGGCGCCGAAGGACGGGTTCTTCTACGTGCTCGACCGCGAGACGGGAAAGCTGCTTTCGGCAAAGAACTACATCCCGAACACGTGGGCCTCGCGTATCGACATGAAGACGGGTCGGCCCGTCATCAATCCGGACGCGTACGTCAAGCAGAAGCCGCACCTCATGACGCCGGGTTACGGCGGCGGCCACAGCTGGAACCCGATGTCCTTCAGTCCGCTGACCGGGCTCGTCTACATTCCGCTCATGGAAGGGTGGATGGTCGAGTCCGTCGTGCCCGACGATCAGTTCAAGTTCGTGCTGGGCCGCACGACGCTGAACGCTGCGACCAACAACTATCCCGAGCTCAGGAAGAAGCTCAACGCCGAGGCCGCGCGCCGCGAGAAGGGCTACATGCTGGCCTGGGACCCGGTGCGGCAGAAGGAGGCGTTCCGCATTCCGTACCCGCATGCCGGCAATGGCGGCACGCTCGTTACGGCCGACAACCTGCTCGTCGAGGGCACGATCGACAAGACGCTCGCCGTTTATCGGGCGGACAACGGCAAGAAGCTTTGGGAGATGCCGGTCGAGAGCGTGCCCGTCGCCGGGCCGATGACGTATACGGTCGACGGCAAGCAATACATCGCAGTCAACGTCGGCTGGAACAGCGCCATCGTCTCGAACCTCACCAATCCCGACGGCAGCGCGTTCAGCTATGCGCCTGCGCGTCTCATGGTGTTCACGCTCGACGCCAAGGGCGTCGAGCTGCCTCCCGCGACCCCCTCGTCCGCGATTCCGGCACCGCCGGCCGTGCAGGAGTCGCCGGAGGACGTCGAGAAGGGCTCAACGCTCTACGCGGCGAACTGCCAGACCTGCCACGGCCCGAACGCGATCGGCGGCGCGAAGGATCTGCGGCATATGACGAAGGAGACGCATGACGCGTTCTTCGACATCGTGCTGGCCGGGACACACGCGAAGGCCGGCATGCCGAGCTTCGGCGACCGGCTGAGCCGCGATCAGGCCGCGGCCATCCATGCGTATCTGATTTCGCGCGCCCAGGAGGACTGGCAGCCGAACTTCACGAGGCCCGTGAAGCAGAAGTAGAGCTGCCGCGGATATCTCCGCCCCGCTTTCCGGCGGCAGCGGGGCTCTCACGTGGGCAGAAGCCGAGCGGCATGTCCGCGGGTCGGCTAGCACGGCCGCACGCGCCGCATATGTCGTTTGCGCCGCGCGCCCTACGCCCCGGCGGTTTCCACCTCGGCATCCGAGATGGGCCCCCGGTCCGCGGCTTCGTCGAACCGCGAGGGCGCCGCGGTCGTTTGGCGGTGCGGCATGAGAATCAGCGCGGCCATGGCCAGCACGCAGCAGCCGACCAGATAGACGCTGATCCACGTGCTCGACGCGGTAGAGCTCAGGATCGCCGTCGCGATCAGCGGTGCGGGGCCTCCCGCGATCACGGATGCGAGCTGATAGCCGAGCCCGGCCCCGCTGTAGCGCGTCGAGGGCCCGAAGCTTTCGGCGATGAGCGCCGCCTGTGGGCCGTATTGCATGGCATGGAACACGAGCGAGACGACGATGGCGAGCAGCACGAGCGCGGACGCCTTCGTGTTCAGCAGGCCGAAGTAGGGGAAGGCGTAGAGGGCCAGGCCGACGATGCCGATGCCGTACATGAGGCGCCGGCCGATCACGTCCGAAAGGTGCCCGAACAGCGGCACCAGGAACAAGCCGAGCGTTGCCGCGACGAGCGTGTCGGTCAGCAGCGAACCCCTGGAGAGCCCGAGGTGCTCGGTGCCGTACGTCAGCACGAACGTGACGAAGATGTAGAAGGGTGCCTGTTCCGACATCCGCACGAAGGCCGACGTGACGACCTCGAGGGGCTGCTCCTTGAGAACCTGCCACACAGGCAGCCTGACGACGGCCTTCTCACGCTTGAGCTGATCGAAGGCCGGGCTTTCGAGGACCTTGAGCCGGACGTAAAGCCCGATGCCGATGAGCACGAAGCTCGCCAGGAACGGTACGCGCCACCCCCAGCTCGCGAAGCCGACGCCCGCGACGGCCGTGAAGAGCCGGACCATGCCGGTCGAGAGCAGCAGCCCGAGCGGCACGCCGATCTGCGGCCAGCTGGCCATGAGCCCGCGGCGCCGCTGCGTTCCCCATTCCATCGAGAGCAGCACCGAGCCGCCCCATTCGCCGCCGACGCCGATGCCCTGCAGCACACGCAGCACGACGAGCAGCAGCGGCGCGGCGACGCCGATCGAGCCGTAGCCCGGGAGGATGCCCATGAGCGCCGTTGCGATCCCCATGAGCATGAGCGTCGAGATCAGCGTAGCCTTGCGGCCGATGCGGTCGCCGTAGTGGCCGAAGATGACGGCGCCGATCGGGCGCGCCGCGAAGCCGACGAACTGCGTCGCGAACGCCAGCAGCACGCCCCGGAGCGGCGTGCTGTTCGGAAAGAAGAACGTCCGGAAAAACCAGCGCCGCGGCGGTCCCATAGAGAAAGAAGTCGTACCACTCGATCGTCGTGCCCACCGTGCTCGCGACGACGGCGCGCAGACGGTGGGTGCGCAGAGAGGGGTCCGAGGGGGCTGCCGAGGTGGTGGAGGGCATGTCGTAGGCTCCTGACTGTCGCGCCGATGATTGGTTGTTGACCGAACACTCTCCCGGCGAACGTTCGGTGTCAAGGCCGGAGATCGTCTCGATCAGAGGCCGCCGCGCACGATCCATTCCGCGATCGTGCCGATCGCGGACATCATGAGCGCTCCGCCGAGGGCCCACCCAAAGCTGTCGATGGTCAGATGATCGGTCAGCGCGTCCACGAGCTTGAGGATGATCGCGTTGATGAACCAGCGCGTCAGGAAGGCCAGGAGGAAGGCCAGGCCCAGCGTCGCGATCGTGAGGACCGTGAAGAACAGCCAGCCGATCAGAAAGTTCAGCACGCCGAACAGCGCGGCGACGAGGAACGCGCTGCCGACGCTCTTCACGTGGAAGCCCGGCAGCGCCTGCGCCGTGATCCAGACGGCGAGTGAGAGGATGACCCAGGATACGAGCAGACCCATTCGTCGTCTCCGCGAAGCTATGGCGCCAGCATACTTCCGAGAGGGCGACCGAGGCGACCTCGGCGTCCGCGTGCGTCTGGCGTCCGCGCGCGGCTGCTCTCATGCTAAGGTCCGCCCATGTCGAAAAATCTCTTCAGCCGCTTCCGGGCCGCTGCCTGGAACGACGAGCGGCTCTTTGTGACGACGCCCGAAGGGCGGCGGCTGAGCTACGCGGAAGTGCTGGCGCGCACGGGCGGGATCGCGAACGCCTTGACGCGTCTCGGCGTGCGGGTCGGCGACCGCGTCGTGGTGCAGGTCGAGAAGAGCCCAGAAGCGTTGCTGCTTTACTTGGCCTGCCTGCGCGCGGGCGCCGTCTACGTTCCTCTGAATCCCGCTTACACGCGCGCCGAGCTCGAGTACTTCGTGGCGGACGCCGAGCCGAGCCTCGTCGTCTGCGATCCGGCGCGCCGGGATGCCGTCGCGCCGCTCGCGCAGCAGGCGAGTCTCGCGACGCTCGGGGCCGACGGTCGCGCGGGTTCGCTGCTCGAGGCAGCCGGCGAAGAGCCGGCGCAATTCGAGGACGCGGATCGCGGCAGCGCGGACCTTGCCGCCATTCTGTACACCTCGGGAACGACGGGGCGCTCGAAGGGTGCCATGCTGACCCACGGCAACCTCGCCTCGAACTGCTTCACGCTCAAGGACTGCTGGCAGTGCACTTCGGCGGACGTTCTGCTGCACGCGCTGCCGATATTCCATACGCACGGGCTCTTCGTGGCCACGAACGTCACGCTGGCCGCGGGCGGAGGCATGATTCTGCTGCCCAAGTTCGATGCTGCGGCCATCCGGCGCTTTCTGCCGCAAGCCACGATGCTCATGGGCGTGCCGACGTTCTACACGCGGCTCCTCGCCGAGCCTTGGCTGGACCGCCGCGCGTGCGGGCACATGCGGCTCTTCGTCTCCGGATCCGCGCCGCTGCTCGAGGAGACGCACCGGGCTTGGCGCGAGCGCACAGGTCACGCGATCCTCGAGCGCTACGGCATGACCGAGACGAACATGAACGCCTCGAATCCCTACGACGGCGAGCGCGTGCCTGGCACGGTCGGCCATCCGCTTCCGGGCGTGAGCCTCCGTGTGGTGGACCCCGAGCGCGGCACCGAGCTGCCGCGCGAGGAGATCGGCATGCTCGAGGTCAACGGCCCGAACGTGTTTTGCGGCTATTGGCGCAATCCCGGGAAGACGCGCGAGGAATTTCGCGACGACGGCTACTTCGTGACGGGCGACCTCGGCAAGATCGACTCGCGCGGCTATGTCCACATCGTCGGCCGCGGCAAGGACCTCGTCATCAGCGGCGGCTTCAACGTCTACCCCAAGGAGGTCGAGAACGAGATCGACGTGCTGCCCGGCGTCGTCGAATCCGCCGTCATCGGCGTCCCGCATCCGGACTTCGGCGAGGCCGTCACGGCCGTGATAGTCAAGGAGCCCGATGCTGCGCTGACTGAAGCCGAGGTCATCGCGAGTCTTCGCGAGCGCCTGGCGCCGTACAAGCTGCCGAAGCGCGTCGTATTCGTCGAAGAGTTGCCGCGCAACGCCATGGGCAAAGTGCAGAAGAACGTCTTGCGGGCGGCCTACGGTCAGTGAAGAGGCGAAAAAGGGGTCAGAGCCCTTTTTCGCCCTGGACTTCGCGGAAGATCGCGACGTGGTTCGGCCGGCGAAAAAGGGCTCTGACCCCTTTTCAGGGCGCCCGGCACTCGAAGCTCGCCGCATCGTCGATGCTGCCGTCGCCCTTATACCGCGCGACCTGCGGATATGGGCACAGCGGCCGCGAGCGCACGACTTTGCCGCCGACGAATTTGCGCGCCGTGATGCGGCCCGGCGCCGCCCCCTGCTCGACCCAGTCGATGACGGCCGTGACGGCGTCGTTCTGGTCGGGACCGACGCCGCCTGCGCAGTGCGCCATGCCGGGCACCATGTAAAGCCGCAGGAAGTCGGTCGCGTTCGGGCCGTTCGCGGCGAGAGCCTGCTCGTAGTAGTGCACGCTCTCGAGCGGTTGCAGGATCGGGTCCGCCCAGCCGTGCGTGATGATGAGCTTGCCGCCGCGCTTGCGGAAGGCCTCGAGATTCGTGTCCGTCGCATCCGCGATCTTGCCCCAGCGCTCGAGCAGCGGCGGATCGCGGTCGAAGTCGAACTTGCGGAAGTCGTAGTCCGGCATCGGCGGCTTGAAGACGAGGTAACGCATGATCTGCTCGGCCAGGTTGAAGTCGGCCGGTTCTGCATCCGGGCGGCCCGGCAGGATCAAATTGGTCCAGCCGCTCGCGGTCTCGCCGTCGCGGCCGGCCGCGAGCGCCTCGCTGCCCGGCATGTAACCGGGGAAGATCTGCTTGCCGGCATGCGTGCGCGGGCCCTCGTAGACTTTCTGCACGGCCGCGGCCTCGGCGGGCGTGAGGCAGCTGCGCGAGTCCTCGCCGGCCGCGCAGATCGGCACGTCTTTGCGCGCGTCGAATGCGCAGCGGCGCGGATCGTCGATGAGCCCGTCGGCGAGCCCGTCCGCGGCATCGCACTTCGCCATGACGCGCTTCGCGACGAGCGCGATCTTGGCGGCCGAGACGGGCGTCTCGCTGAGCGCCCGCTGGTTCCAAAGCGCGCCGATCGTGAAGCCCGTCTGATCGATCCACGGCGCGTTGGCGACGATGCCGTCGAAGTCCGCCGGAAAGCGCTCGGCCTCGAGCAGGCCCTGGCGGCCTCCGTTCGAGCAGGAATTCCAATACGAGTGCGACGCCGGCTGACCGTAGTAGCGGCTCACGATGTCCTTGGCACTCGTCGCCGTCATGTGCACGGCGCGGTAAGCGTAGTCGATGGCCTTCTGCGGGTTGCCGAGCACGAAGCTGCCGCCGCGTTCCTTCTGCGCGTCGTGCCCGGTGTCCGTGCTCGCCATAGCGAAGCCGTGCGCGAGAGCGTCCGCGCGCGCGGACGCGTTGCGCGGCTCGTCGGCCTCCTGGCCGGCGAGCCCGCCGTTGCCGATCATGTAGAAGCGGCCGTTCCAGGCGGCCGGCAGGTTCACTTCAAAGCGGATTTCGGGTGCGATGACGCCGTCTACGCGGCAATGCGCGGGCACGCCGTCGGCGGCCGGCAGGCTCCGGGCTTCGAGTCGGACGAGGTCCGGGAGCTTCGCCCGGCCGAGCTCGGCGCAGGCGCCCGCTGGCTTCAGCGGGGCCTTCGTGTAGTCCGAATGTGCGGACGACGCGTCGGCGAATGCCTGCGCATGCGCCGCCGAGCCTGCGAGCAGAAACAGAGCGGCCGAGGCCGACCCGAGCCTATGAGCGTTGCGCATTGTCAGGACCCTCCCAATCCGTCAGGCATGAGCTTGGATGGCCGGCCGATGTGCTCGTCCACCCAGGCGATGAAGTATTTCATGTTCGGCGCATCCGTGTGGCCGCCGTCGTGTTGGCGCCAGGCGAGCTCACCGCCGAGCAGGCCATGATTCACGGGCGGCAGCGTGACGTGACGATAGTCGTCGGCTACGCCCATGCCCTTCGCCCCGAGCAACCGGAACACGGGCTGCGCGGCGACGGCCGCCATGAAGCTGCCCTTTTGATCGAGCCACTTGGCGTCGCCTTTTCCGGGCACGCCGTAGCTCACGAACGTCAGGCGCGGCGCGCAGAGCGCGATGAGCTCGTGCGAGTCGACGGGCAGGTCGCCGGCGTTCATGCTGCCGAAGCGCGCCTTCGCGGCGCCGTACTTCAGGAAGTTGCCGGCCATCCAGTGGTATTCGCCGGTCGCGGTGAGGTTCTCGACGGCCTCGCCCCAGTTGCGCCGATTGAGCTTCGCGCCGCCTTCGCCGGAGGAGCCGATGAGCACCATCGCGAAACGCCGGTCGAACGCCATGGCGACGAGCGCGGCCTTGCCGTAGCGGGAGACGCCTTCGATGCCGATGTGCTTCGCGTCCACGGCCGGGTCCGTCGCGAGGTAATCGAAGCCGCGGCTTGCGCCCCACGCCCAGGCGCGCAGCGCGCCCCAGTCGTCGGGCTTGCGGGGCTGTCCTTCGTTGACGAGGCCGATGATGCCGCGCGTGAGCCCGGCGCCGTTGTCGGCCTGCACGCTCGCCGGATCGATCGAGGCAAAGCCCCAGCCGTCCATGACGAGCTCCTCGTCGTTCGGCGGATCGCCGTCGGCGTTGCGCTGCGGGAATCGGAAGGGTTCGGGCTTGACGATCTCGTAGCCCGGATGCGAATCGAATACCGCCGCGAGCGACGGGTCCTGCTTGACCGCGGCCGCAGCGAGCGCAGCGTTGATCCTCGCGATCTCCTCGCGCGAGGGTTGCGCCGGGGCCGGAAAGCCGCCGCGCCCGAACATCATGAGCACGGGCACGGGGCCTTGCGCGTTTGCGGGCGTCACGAGCGTCATCTCGATGTTCACGTCGATGAGGGGATAGCTCGAGTTGTCCACGTGCCCGACGAGCTTCTTGGCGACGACGGGAATGCGGCCGATGACCTCGTGATCCACGGCCTGCACCGACCATGTGACCTTCGGCACATGCGCGGGCACGCGCCCGTAGACTTCGCGCTCGAAGTCCTCGACGATCTCGGGCCGGCGCACGTGCCACCATTGATCCGGGGTCGTGACCTTGCGGCCGGCCTTCGTGGTCAGCGGGTCGGGGAGGTTCGGAAACGGGTTGGCCTTCGATTCGTCGTAGTTGGCGTGGTCCGGGGCCTCCTCGTTGCCGCTCGGTCCGGGGCGCAGCGCCTCGATGCCGAGCTGCCGCATCATGTTTTCGTGGTCCTGCTCGGCGGTCCAGTGCTTCGGCGGCGGCAGCTTGGGCCCGGCCTCGACGGCCGCGCCGGCACCGAGCAGCCCGAGCGCGAGGCCCGCGGCGAGGAGTGATTGCCTGTTCAACGTTTCTCTCCCAACGGCTTTCCGAGCAGCGCGAGCGGGACGGACTCTGCGATGGCCGCATAGCCCGCCGGCGAAGGATGCAGGTGGTCGCCCGAGTCGTAGGCGGGCGCGAGGCGGTCGGGCCGGGCCGGATCGCGAAGTGTCGCGTCGAAGTCGAGCACCGCGTCGAAGTGGCCCGGCGCCCGTATCCACGCGTTGACCGCGACGCGGTCGGCTTCGCTGATCGGTTTAGGGTCGTAGACGCTGCAGTCCACGAACGGCGTCAGCGTCGCGCCGTAGACCTCGATGCCGGCCGCGTGCGCGCGCGTCACGATCTGGGCGTACGCGGCCGTAAGCGCGTGCACGAGCGCGTCGTGCGCCGCTTGCGGCTTCGCGCCCGGCTTGTCGAACGTGCCGATGTCGTTGATGCCCTCGAACACGATCAGGTAGCGCACGCCGCTCTGGGCCAGCACGTCGCGGTCGAAGCGGGCCAGGGCGTTGGGACCGAGCCCGTCGTGCAGGACGCGCCCGCCGCCGATCCCGTGGTTCAGCACACCGAGCGTCCTGCCGCCCGCGTCCTTCTGCAAGCGGCGCGCGAGGTCGTCGGTCCAGCGGTCGTTGCCGTTCGTCGTCGAGCCATGGCCGTCCGTGATCGAGTCGCCGAGCACGACGAGGGCGGCGCTGCCGGGCGGCGCGGCGACGTTGACGCCGGCGAGGTCGAACCAGTGCTCGAACTTGCGCGCGCCGGGCAGGTCCACAGCGGAGACGCGATCGCCGTGCACGAGGTAGGAATCCGCGCGCGAGCCCGGGTGGCTCGTCTGCCGGGCGGGCGCGTCGTCCAGGTAGAGACTGATGGCGAGATCGGCTTGCGGCGCGGCATCGAACGCGAGCGGATCGGAGAGATATTCGGCGCCGGCCGGGACCGTGACCTCGGGCCGACCCGCGAAACTAAGCGCAGCGTCCGAGCCGCGCACGATGGCGGCAGAGGCGGGAGACAGGGCCTCGGCGACGTGTGCCGCCGCGACGTGCAGCGGAGCGCTGCCGAAGGCGTTCGAAAGGCGTACGCGCAGCGTCCGGCCGCCGATGGAAAGATGCACGATCTGCCGCAACGTCGCGTCCGCGAGATCTTCGGGCCGCAGGGCGTTGCGCGGCTCAGGGATCTGCTGGGACGTGGCCCAGGAGCCGACCCAGACACGGGCGCCCGGGGCATTCTGCGTTCGGCCTGCGGTTGCGAAGAGCATGGCCGCAAGCGCCGCGACGATCGCGGCCGCGTTGTTATGTTTCAATGCTCACCCCCGACCCGATGATAACCGACGCCGGCCGGGGCGGATAACCGGCGCCGGCCGGCCCTTCGCGCCGGGCCGGCGGGGAATTGTCAACGTTCCGCTACGAAAGCGCGTTTTGGGCCGCATGACGCGAGATGTACGCGCGATGTGCGCGAGAGGCGCGCGCGATGTGCGCGATATGTGCGCGCGATGAGCGCGTACGAGCGCGAGATGAGCGCGGGACAGGCGTGAGGTCAGCGAGGCGCAGCCGATGAAACGCATCGTACTTTTGAGCTTGGGCCTGCTGGCACTTGCCGGTGTCGTGGCGCGGGCACACGCGAGCCGTCATACGCTGACGGTCGGCGGACTTCAACGCAGCTACGTGCTTTTCCGTCCGTCCGGGCTCGGGCGCAAGGCGCCTGTGCCGCTCGTCGTCGTCCTGCACGGCGGCTTTGGCTCGGGCACTCAGGCGCAGAAGTCGTACGGCTGGGATGAGACGGCCGCCGCCGAAGGCTTCGTCGTCGTCTACCCGAACGGCTTCCGGCGCAGCTGGAATGCCGGCGGCACGTGCTGCGGCCCGGCGCTCAGGGACGCCGTCGACGACGTGGCGTTCCTCGATGCGACGATCCGGGCCGTAGCGGCCGAGGAGAGCATCGATCCGCGGCGCATCTACGTCACGGGCATTTCGAATGGGGCGGCCATGGCGTACCGCTACGCCTGCGAAGGCGCTGTCCGTGTCGCGGCCATCGGCTCGGTCGCGGGCAGCATGACGGCGGCGTGCCCGGCGCCTCGGCCCGTCTCGGTCGTCGAGATTCACGGCCTCGCCGACGAGAACATTCCATTCGAGGGCGGTTTGGGCTCGAAGGGCGTCAGCGGCGTCAAGTGGCCCTCGGTCGAGGCGACGCTGCGAACCTTCCGTCGCGCCGACGGCTGCGCCGAGCCCGTGTTGCGGCACATGGGCGCCGCGATGCGTTCGGACGCGGCGTGCGCCGGCGGCCGCAGCGTCGCGCTGATCGCGGTCACCGGCGCCGGGCATCAGTGGCCGGGTTCGGTGCCGCCGCGGCCCGCCCTGCGGCGGCTGTTCGGGCTCGACCCGCCTTCACGGGCGCTCGACGCGACGGCCGTCCTGTGGGAGTTCTTCGCGCGCCATCCGCTTGCGGACGGCTGACAGCCCGGGCCTTGTCACGAGCGAGGCGGCTCCGTGCCCGTCCCCTGTTGCGGCCCGGGCGACGGCGTGCAAAGGTTTTCGCGAGCGACGCGAAAAGGCTGGATGCCTTCGACTTTGATCCGATCCTCTCCCGACCGTCTCCGAAGGCTGCGCCGGCTTGCCTGGGCCCTCGATGAATCCATCCCGTTGCCGGGCGGCTATCGCATCGGTATCGACCCCATTCTCGGTCTGCTGCCCGGCCTGGGCGACACGCTCGGCGCCCTGCTGGCGGCCGCGATCGTCAACGAGGCACGCCGCACCGGGGCCCCGACGAGCGTTCTGTTGCGCATGATCGGCAATGTTCTCGTGGACGCCGTCGTCGGGAGCATCCCCGTGGCGGGCGACATTTTCGACGCGGGCTTCAAGTCCAACCTGCGCAACTACGAACTGTTGTCGAGGCTCGAGGCGGATCCCGTCCGAACGCGTCGCCGGAGTCTGCTCTTCGTCGCCGGGATCTCGGCGCTGATCGCGCTCACGGTGATCGTCATCATCGCCGTGCCCGTCCTCATCGCGATCGGCCTCGCGAAGCTGTTCTGACGCGCCTCACCTTGCCGGTCCACGCCGGCGGCGAGACGTCGCCACGTCAGGGCGACGTTGAACGCGGCGGCACGGGTGCGAAGTAGCCGACGACGAGCAGCAGCAAGCCGACGCCGAGGAAAGAGACTACGCGGCCGCCCGCACCCGCGTGGCCCAAGTCGACGAGGAACAGCTTGAGGACGACGATGGCCATGAGGCCGGCCCCGGCAAGCCACAGCTCGCGGCGAACGCTGCGTGTGCCGATCAGCATCGCGCCGATACCCGCCGTGCCCCAAACGATCGAGAGCGCCGCCTCGAGTTGCGTCGAGGCCGCGAGCGGCTCGAACTCGAACGGCACGCCGAGCCAGTGATGGACCGTGCGCGCGACCGTCATCGTGAGCAGGAACAATGCGAAGAGCGTGGGGACTGCGATGCCGAGGCGGGCGTCCAATGCCGGATGCCGGGCCGCGCGCCGCCATTCGATCATGACGAGCACGACGAAGGCGCTCGCGGCCTCGAGCGGGTTCAGCACGGGGAAGTAGCGCAGAGGTGCTGGATCGCCCGGTGAAGTCAGATTGACGCGGAACGTCGCATACGCCAGGACGGCCAGCACGATGCCGGCCGCGCCGTATACGTAGGCAAAGCGATTGGCGCTGACCGGCCACCGGCCGCCGGCGCTTGCGCCCACAGTCAGCAGCACGAGCGCGGCGACGACGGCGAGGGCGGCCGCGACGGGCCAGACGCCGTGCAGGAGGCGTCCGACGAGCCAGGCCGTCTCCGGTGCGAGCAGCCACGCGAGCAGCCAGTAAGCGCCGATGTGCAACGCGGCACGCAGGCGCGGAAACTGCGTCTCGGCGAGACGCAGGAACGCGGCGTGCGCCGCGAACGCGAAGGGCCAGGCGAGCCAGCCGAAATCGGCGAGCGGATGCGGCTTTGCAACCGAGGCCAGAAGGGCCGCGAACGCCATGGCCGGCAGGATCAGGTTGCCGAGCGCATTGAGCCGGGGCCAGCGGAGGCGCGGCGCGGCGAGCACGGCCGCGAGGGCCGTCGCGGCCACGAACAGCAGCGCGACGGCGGGCTCGAGACGCCCGGGCGCATGCCGCCAGAGCTCGACGAGACCTGCGAGCACCCACCATGCGGTGCCCCATGCCAGAAGCACGGACGCGGAGACCGCATTCGCGGCCCGGAATAGCGGCGGCGTGGCGTGCGAATCTGCCGCGCGTTGCGGAGCGGCCGCGCGTCGCGAATCGGCCGCGCGTCGCGAATCGGAGGATCGATACCGATCGATGAGCCCGGCCGAAATCCACCCGGCCGCAGCGAGCATCACGGCGCCGAGATACGCGCCGTTCAGCACCGGCCATGGCGGCAGCCCCGCCCCCGCATGGCCGCCGACGTAGTCGCCTACGAAGTGCACGCCGCCCGCGGCGATTTGCAGCGCCATTCCGGAAACCAGCACGGCCGGGCGGCGCTGTCGGAGGCCCAGCCAGACGGCGGCCGCACCCTGCAGGGCCCAGCCGGCCGAGGTCCAGCGAGCGTCGAGCGCCAACGGCAGGTAGAGCGCGAAGAACGCGCCGGCCAGCGCGAGGAAGGCTTCGGCCAGTACTCGCAGAGCGGGCGTGCGGCGTGAGAGCAGCAGCAACGCGAGCGCGAAGTAGTACGCGGCGAGAACGAGCGCACTCGTCGCGAGCCCGAGGTGCATGCCCTCGACGAGCCGGGACTGCAGCCCGAACCCGACCAGCGGCGTCCCGAAAACGAGCGTGCCGTCTACGAAACCTTTGAGGTCGGGCGGCTGACGCGTCGCGAACAGCACCGGAATCAGCGTGTAAATGAGCACGAACAGGACGAGGAAGGGCTCGGTCGTCGCGAAGTGCTCGGGGCGGTAGCCTTCATAGCCCCAGACGCCGCCGATCGCGAACGTGAAGACGAAGCCGAGGACGTTGAGCGCACGCCACGACCGGAACCACGCGAGCCCGACGACCGCGAGGTTCAACACCGTATAGTAGCCGAACAGGACGACGTGGCTTCCCTCCGCGGTCGAGGTCAGCAGCGGCGCCATGAAGCCGCCGACGATGCCGAGCACGGCGAGCGCGAGCGCCTCCTGCAGCACGGCGAGCGCGCCGACCGCGACCGTGACGACGAGCAGGACCGCGAACGCGGCCGCGCCGGGCAGGAAGTGAAATACCGCGAAGGATGCGTACGTCGTCAAATAGAGAATCGCGATGCCGCCGCCCTGTATGCTCAGCGCGAAGCTCCGCTGGCGCGCTCGCAAGTGCCAGCCGAGCGCGAGCAGCCCGAGGCCGAACAGCGCGACGGCCACGAGCCGCAGCTCGACGGGCAGCGCCAACCAATGCCGGTCGACGGCCTCCTTGATCAAGAAGCCGACGCCGAAAATCGAAAGCACGACGCCGACTTTCACGGGCACGTTGCCCGTCGTGAACCAGGTGCGAAGGCGGTCGAGCGCGAGGTCGGCGAGGCCCGGCGGACGCCGAGCGGCAGACGCTCGACTTGGGGGCGGAGATGGCGGCGGCTCGGTAGCTGCCGTCGCGGCGGCGGGTGCGGCAGCGGCGGGCGCGGCAGCCGCGGCCGCCGCAGCTGCCGCCGCAGCCGCAGCCGCAGCCGCCGGCTCCGCCGTGAAGGTAGACGTTGCCTGACCCGGAGCCGGCGGCGCCAACGTCGCTTCCGCCAAGCGGCGCTCGAGCCTGTCGAGCCGGTCCTGGAGCCTGCTGACCCAGCCCGCGAGCGCGCCGCAAGCGGCGCCGAGCGCGAAGCCTCCGAGGTGGCCGCCGAGCAGCACCGCGCCGGCGATGCCGCCGACGAGCGCCAATGCGACGATGATCATACGAGCGTTCTCGTCAGGAGAAATCGACCGGCGTGCCCTTGGGGATGATCCCGTTGGGATTCACGGTTTTCAGGGAATAGTAGTTCTGAACGTAGAGCCGCGGCTTCACGGTCGCCGCAATGCCCGGCGTCGCGTAAAGGTCTTTGACGTAGCGCCACAGGTGCGGAAAGTCCGCGATGCGCTGGCGGTTGCACTTGAATGCCGAGAAGTAGGCAACGTCGAAGCGCACGAGCGTCGGAAACAGCCGCCAGTCCGCTTCCGTTTGTGCGTCGCCCAACAGGTACCGCCGCCCCACCAGGCGCGCATCGATCTCGTCGAGTGCGGCGAACAGCGCGTCGTAGGCTGCATCATATGCAGCCTGGCTTTTCGCGAAGCCCGTCTTGTAGACGCCGTTGTTGACGTTGTCGTAGACGAAGGCGTTGACCGCGTCGATCTCCTCGCGCAGCGGCTCGGGGTAGTAGTCGCGGTCGTTGCCGGCGACGCCGGCGAACTCGGAGTTCAGCATCCGGATGATCTCCGAGGACTCGTTGCTCACGATCGTCCCGCGCTTCTTGTCCCAGAGCGTCGGGATCGTGACCTTGCCGGTGTAGCCCGGCATGGCCGCGATGTACGCCTCGTAGAGGTGCCTGAAACCGTTGACCTCGTCGGTCGTGCAGTCCGGGCATTCTGGGCGACGTTCGAACGTCCAGCCGCCCTCGCGGTAGTAGGGCAGGCAGTAGGAGATGCTGACAGCGTCCTCGAGCCCCTTGAGCACGCGGAACATGATCGTGCGATGGGCCCACGGGCAGTGCCAGCCGACGTAAAGATGGTAGCGGCCGGGCTCGGGCTCGAACGGCGTCGAGCCGTCGGCGCGGATCCAATGCCGGAAAGCCGAGTCCATGCGCTTGAACTCGCCGCCGGCGCCCGTCTCGGCCGGCGGCTCCTCGGTCCACTGTCCGTTTACGATCATGCCCATGGCGGGCTAGGGTAACAGGCCGCGCGCGCGAGCGCTTCGCGCGCGTCGCGGCCGCGCACATGGCGCGAAGCGTCGAGGGTGAGCGGGGCGGAAGCGCGCTCGGTTACTGCCGCCAGTTCGGCCAGGCCGACTCGAAGTTGCCGGCGTTCGGCATCTTGATCTTGGGCAGCGTCGCGGCGTCGATCGTGGCGTCGTCGCCGATGATGCCGTTCAGGCGCAGCAGGTAGGCGGTCAGGGCGTAAGCCTCGTCGTCCGTCAGCGAGTGCGGTGCCGGGTACGGCATCGCGCGGCGGATGTAGTCGAACAGCGTCGTTGCGTAGGGCCAGTAGCTGCCGACCGTGCGCACGGGGTTGGCGCTCGCGATCGTCCCCTGGCCGCCCACGAGCCGATCCGCCGGTCCGCCCGCACCCTCTTTGGCGTGGCACCCGATGCATTTGGCCTCATAGACCCGCGCGCCTTCGGCGGGCGTGCCCGCGCCTTTCGGAAGGCCGGCGCCATCGGGCGGAATGCTGATGTCCCACCCCGCAATCTCGGCGGCTGTCGCCGGCTTGCCGAGGCGGGGCCCTTGCGGAACCGGTTTCGTCCCGTGCTGGGCCCACGCGGCCGCGGCAGCGGCCAATGTGAGCAGGCCGACGATGGCGCGAATCGCGCGCCCGTGCGTTCGCTTACGCGTAGACATTGCGCACCTCGCCGTCCGCCGCGACCTGCCAGCTCTGAATCGCGTGGTAGTGGTAACGAAACTCGTTGCCGCGCTCCGAGAGCAGCGCGCGCCGCGTCGGCTGGACGGCGCCCGATTCGTCGACGGCCCGGCTCTGCAGGATCGCGGGACCTCCGTCCCAGCGCCACGCCATGCGGAAGCGCGTCAGCGCCTTGGGCAATACGGGATCGGACAACGCTGCTTCGCCCCAGGACATGCCGCCATCCGCCGAGACCTCGACCTTGGCGATGCGGCCTGCGCCCGACCAGGCAAGCCCCGAGATCTCGTAAAGGCCGGGTCCTTGCATGTGCAAACCGCCCGAGGGCGAGGTGATGACGGACTTCACTCCCATCGGAAACGTGAACTGCAGCGCCTTGCCGTTCGGCATGAGGTCCGTGTATTTCGAGGTCTCGTCCTTCGTCATGGTCGGCGTCGCCGTGACCTTGATGCGACGCAGCCACTTGACGTTCGTGTTGCCTTCCCAGCCCGGCAGCAGCAGCCGCATCGGGTAGCCGTTCTCGGGCCGCAGCCGCTCGCCGTTCTGATACAGAGCGATCACCGCGTCGTCGAGGGCCTTCTCCATAGGGATGCTGCGGCTCATGGCGGCCGCGTCGCCGCCTTCGGCCAGCAGCCAGCGGCCTTCGGGCCGCGCGCCGGCTTCCTGAAGCAGGATCGCGAGCGGTACGCCTGTCCATTCGCTGCACGAGACGAGTCCGTGCAGCCCGCCGGCCGAGAGCTGCGGCGGCTTGGGCGCGTTGAGACCGCCGCTGTTGCCCGAACACTCGAGGAAGCGGATGTGCGAGACGAGCGGGTAGCGCGAAAGCGCGTCGAGATCGAACAGCAGCGGCCGGTCGACGAGGCCGTGGACCAGAAGCCGATGCTGGTCGGGCGGAATATCCGGCACACCGCTGTGGTGGCGCTCGTAGTGCAGGGCGCTCGGCGTGATGATGCCCTCGAGATGCTCGAGGGGCGTGCGAGAGGAGCCCGTGCCCGTCGTGCCCGGCGCGGCGCCGACCGTGCGCACGACGCCCGCTTCGTACTTCGAGCGCGAGCCGTAAGGGCTCATGCCGCTTCCGGGCGCCTTCATCCACTCGGGCAAATCGGGCGGCGCCGCTGCGCCCGCCGGGCGTACGCGCAGCAGCGCGAGCCCGGCCGCGCCGGCCAGGAACAAGCGTCGATGCAAAAGGCCGTTGCCGGCGACGGGCTCGAGGTCCGGCCCCTTTCGAGTCTTCATGGCTGCCTCCCCCGGCGGGCCAGGTCGTTCGTATGGTTCTCGGGGCAAAGTAAGCGGAATTCGGGGCCCGCGCAAGAAGGCTAGGAGACGTCTCGGTTTTCCCGCATAGGAGCCCCGGCCATGCGCTCCTAAGCTCGCGGCATGGCCGACTATCCCGTCATTCGCAAAATACCGGGTGCGTTCAAGCGGACGCCGAACCTGGAGGACTACGAGCGCGTCGCGAGCGCCTTCAGCTGGGAAGAGGCCCGGTCGTTGCTCGAGGGCCTGCCCGGCGGCGGCCTCAACATCGCCCACGAGGCCGTGGACCGGCACGCCCGCGGCGCCGGCGGCCGGAAGGTCGCGCTGCGCTGCCTCGCGGAGTCCGGCGCGAAGGAGCTCACGTATACCGAGCTTGCCGCCGCGTCGAACCGTTTCGCGAATGTCCTGCGCGATTTGCAGATAGCAAAGGGCGAACGCGTGTTCGCGCTCGCGCCGCGCGTCCCGGGGCTCTACGTCGCTGCACTCGGGACGCTCAAGAATTTGAGCGTATTCAGCCCGCTGTTTCCGGCCTTCGGTCCCGAGCCGATCCGGCTGCGCATGACCATCGGCGCCGCGCGCGTGCTCGTGACGACGGCCGCGCTCTACGAGCGCAAGATCGCGCAGCTGCGGTCCGAGCTGCCGCTGCTCGAGCATGTGCTGCTCGTCGACGATCCGCCGAAGACCGTCGAAGGCCCCGGCGTCGAGTCGCTGGTGCGACTGCTCGAGCGGGCGTCTCCCGCGTTCGAGATTCCGCCGACCGATCCGGAAGACGCCGCGCTGCTGCACTTTACGAGCGGCACGACGGGCACGCCGAAGGGCGCGGTGCACGTGCATGCCGCGGTGCTCGCCCATCATGTGACCGGGCGCTATGCGCTCGATCTGCACCCCGACGACGTTTATTGGTGCACGGCCGACCCGGGCTGGGTCACGGGGACCTCGTACGGCATCATCGCGCCGCTCACGAACGGCGTGACGCTCGTGGTGGACGAGCAGGACTTCGACGCCGAGCGCTGGTATCGCATCCTGCAGGACGAGCGCATTACGGTCTGGTACACGGCGCCCACCGCCATTCGCATGCTCATGAAGGCGGGCGCGGACCTGGCGGGTCAGTACCGCCGCGAAGCGCTGCGCTTCGCCGCCAGCGTCGGGGAGCCGCTGAATCCCGAGGCCGTCGTCTGGGGCGCCGACGTGCTCGGGCTGCCGTTCCACGACAACTGGTGGCAGACCGAGACAGGAGGCATCATGATCGCGAATTTCGCCGCGATGGCGATTAAGCCGGGCTCCATGGGCCGACCCATGCCCGGCATCGAGGCGGCCATCCTCGAAGCACCGGAGCAGGGCGAGGTCACGGTGCTGGCGGACGAGCGGGTCGGGCAACTCGCGCTGCGGCCCGGTTGGCCTTCGATGTTTCGCGCCTACCTCGGTCAGCCCGAGCGCTACGCGAAGTGCTTTCGCTCGGGCTGGTATCTGAGCGGCGACCTCGCACGGCGGGACGCCGACGGGTACTTCTGGTTCGTCGGCCGGGCCGACGACGTCATCAAGTCGGCCGGGCACCTGATCGGTCCGTTCGAGGTCGAGAGCGCGCTCATGGAGCATCCGGCCGTGGCCGAGGTCGGCGTCATCGGCAAGCCGGATCCGACCGTCATGGAGGTCGTGAAAGCCTTCGTCGCGCTGCGGCCGGGCTACACGGCCGACGAGGCGCTGCGCCGCGAGCTCATGGCGCATGCGCGACGCCGCCTCGGGCCTGCGGTCGCGCCGCGCGAGATCGAGTTCGCCGCGTCGCTGCCGAAGACGCGCTCGGGCAAGATCATGCGCCGCCTGCTCAAGGCGCGCGAGCTCGGCCTGCCCGAAGGCGATACCTCCACGCTGGAGCGCGACGCGTGAGCGCGGCCGCGGCGAACCCGAGCGCGCAGCGCGAGCACGCGCTCGAGCTCCTGCGCCAGATGCTGCGCATCCGCCGCTTCGAGGAGAAGTGCGCCGAGCTCTACAGCGCTTCGAAGATCCGCGGCTTCCTGCACCTGTACGTCGGCGAGGAGGCCGTCGCGACGGGCGTCATGCGCTGCCTCGGCGCCGAGGACGGCGTCGTGGCGACCTATCGCGAGCACGGCCATGCGCTCGCACGCGGCGTGCCGATGCCGAGCATCATGGCCGAGATGTACGGGAAGCAGGAGGGCTGCTGCCGCGGCCACGGCGGCTCGATGCATCTGTTCGATGCGCGAACGAACTTCTACGGCGGCAATGCGATCGTGGGCGGCGGTCTGCCGCTCGCGGTCGGTCTCGCGCTGGCCGCGAAGCTCGCCGCCCGCCCGACCGTCACGGCCTGCTTCTTCGGGGAGGGCGCCGTGGCCGAGGGCGAGTTCCACGAATCCATGAATCTCGCCGAGCTCTGGAAGCTGCCCGTGCTGTTTCTTTGCGAGAACAACCGCTACGCCATGGGCACGGCGCTCGAGCGTTCGGAGTCCGAGACGCACATCGCGCGCAAGGCCGCGGCGTATGCCGTCCCGGCCGAAACCGTGGACGGCATGGACCCGGAGGCCTGCGAGCGCGCCGCGGCGGCGGCCGTCGGCCGC
The DNA here is from genome assembly GCA_963702105.1 of uncultured Gammaproteobacteria bacterium. GTDB lineage: Bacteria > Pseudomonadota > Gammaproteobacteria > Steroidobacterales > Rariloculaceae > ZC4RG20. Next base: position 2,988,854 of record OY969712.1, on the reverse strand, counting down.
GTGCGGGCCGGCGGCGGCCCGGAGCTCATCGAGTTTCAGACGTATCGCTTCCGCGCGCACTCCATGTTCGATCCGGAGCGGTATCGAGCCAAAGAGGAGGTCGAGCAGTGGAAGGCACGCTGCCCGATCGCGACGTACTCGGCGCGCTGCAGCAAGGCCGGCCTTGTCGACGAGGAGCGGCTCGGCGAGCTGGAAACGGAGGTCGCAGCCGAGATCGCGGCGGCCGTCGAGTTCGCCGAGCGGGGCACGTTCGAGCCCGTCGAGATGCTCGAACGCGGCGTCTATGCGCGGGAGGGCGCAGCATGAGCGTGGCGCGGGCGGCCGGGAAGGGCGGCGAGTCCGGAAAGCGGAGCGGCGAAGCCGAGAAGCCGGGCGGCAAGCTCTCCTACCGCGAAGCGATGCGTGCGGCGCTGCGCGATGCGCTGGTCGCGGACCCTCGCGTGTTTCTCATGGGGGAGGACGTCGCGCGCTACGGCGGCTGCTACGCCGTGAGCCTCGGCCTCGTCGAGGAATTCGGCGAAGAGCGGGTGCGCGATACGCCGCTCTCGGAATCCGCGTTCGTCGGCGCCGGCATCGGCGCCGCGCTCGGAGGCCAGAGGCCGATCGTCGAGATCATGACCGTCAATTTCAGCCTGCTCTGCCTCGATCAGATCGTGAACACGGCCGCGACGCTGCGCCACATGTCCGGCGGGCAGTTTTCCGTCCCGCTCGTGATCCGCGTCGCGACGGGCGCGGGCCGTCAACTCGCCGCGCAGCATTCGCACAGCCTCGAGAACTGGTATGCGCACGTTCCGGGCCTGCGCGTCGTCGCGCCTGCGACGCACGAGGATGCGCGCTACATGCTGGCCGCGGCCCTGGCCGACCCCGATCCCGTCATCATCGTCGAGCACGTCATGCTCTATAACCTCGAAGCCGAGCTCGATCCCGCCGTGACGGCCGTCGACCTTGATCATGCCGCCGTGCGACGGCCCGGCCGCGACCTGACGTTGATCACTTATGGCGGCAGCCTCCCGAAGACGCTCGAGGCGGCGCGGCAGCTTGCCGAGCGGGGCATCGAGGCCGAGGTCCTGGACCTGCGCTCGCTGCGCCCGCTCGACGAGGCGGCGATCCTCGCCTCCGTGCGCAGGACGCGCCGCGCCGTCGTCGTCGACGAGGGCTGGCGCAGCGGCAGCCTCGCGGGCGAAATTCTCGCCCGCATCAGCGAGCGCGCTTTCTACGATCTCGACGCCCCCCTCGCGCGCGTGTGCAGCGCCGAGGTGCCGATTCCTTACGCGAAGCATCTCGAGGAGGCGGCGCTGCCGCAGGTCGAGGGCATTGTCGCCGCCGCCGCCGCGCTGTTCGGGAATGGCTGAGTTCCGCATGCCCTCGCTCGGGGCGGACATGGAAGCGGGCACGCTGACGGACTGGCTCGTCAAGCCCGGCGACGCGTTCGAGCGCGGCGACATCGTCGCGACGGTCGAGACGGCCAAGGGCATCATAGACATCGAGATCTTCGAGCCCGGCGTCATGGAGAGGCTGCTCGTGGAGCCGGGCACGGAAGTACCGATCGGCACCGTGCTTGCGACCTACCGTAAAGCCGGGGAAGCCGCCTCGGCCGAGCAGCGCTCGGCGGCCGCCGAGGAAGTCGCCCGCGGGCCGGGCCGTGCCGCTGCCGCGACCGCGCCGTCCGGCGCGACAGCGCGGCCCACTGCCGCCGCATCGGCCGCCGGCCGCCCACCGGTTTCCCCGGCCGCGAGGCGTCGAGCTCGAGAGCTCGGCGTCGATGCCGAGTCGCTGACGGGCACGGGACCCGGCGGTGCCGTCACGCTCGACGACGTGGATCGGGCCGGGCGCGCTGCGCCGGACGCGCGGCCGCAGGGGGCCCTGCCGCATGCCCCGGCCGCTCAGGACATGCGCGGCGTCATCGCTCAAAGCATGAGCCGCTCCAAGCGCGAGATCCCGCACTACTATCTCGCGACGACCGTAGACATGACCCACGCGGTGGCTTGGCTCGAAGAATGGAACGCCTCTCATCCCGTGACCGAGCGCCTGCTCTACGGCGTGCTGCTCGTCAAGGCCGTCGCGCTCGCGCTCGGGGCCGTTCCCGAGCTCAATGGGTATTGGCGCGACGGCCGCTTCGAGCCGGCCGCCGCCGCGAACGTCGGTGTTGCCGTGCGGCTGCGCGGGGGCGGCCTCGTCGCGCCCGCGCTCGAGAACGCCGCTCTCGCGCCGCTGCCCGATCTCATGCGCCGTTTTCAGGACGTCGTGCAGCGCGCCCGCGCGGGCCGTCTCACGCGCACGGAGCTCACAGGCGGCACGATCACGGTCTCCAGCCTCGGCGAAGGCAGCGTCGAGACCGTCTTTCCGATCATCTATCCGCCGCAGGTCGCGATCGTCGGCTTCGGCGCGATCGTGCAGCGGCCGTGGATCGTGGAGGGCAAGGTCGTTCCCGCGCCCGTCATCACGGCCGCGCTGTCGGCCGACCACCGCGCGAGCGACGGCCACCGCGGCAGCCTCTTCCTGGCGGATTTGGGGCGGCGGCTCATGCAACCGGAGAACTTGCTATGAGATCGAACGAGGAGCTGGCCCGGGCCGTCGTCGACGCTCTCGTCGAAGTGGCGCCCGACGTGGACGCGGGCGTCCTCGAGCCCGGGACTCCCTTCCGCGAACAGTTCGACTTCGATTCGATGGACACGCTGAACTTCGTCACGGCGCTCCATCGCAGCCTCGGTGTCGATGTGCCCGAGGTTGACTACCCGAAACTCTCGAGTGTCGCGGGCACTGTCGCGTATCTCGAAGCGCGGCTCGGCGAAACGTAAGGCGGCCGGAGACGCCGGTTCGAAGAGGCCGCGCCGAAGAATATAGTGGCAGTTGCCCGCTTTGGGTCGAGGAGCGCGGAATGGGGGTAGGCACGTGGCAAAGCATCGGATCTATACGACGAGTTTCGCGAGCGTCTATCCGCACTACGTCGCTAAAGCGGAGAAGAAGGGACGAACCAAAGCGGAAGTCGACGAAATCGTTCGTTGGCTGACAGGCTACAATCAACAGAAGCTGGAAGCGCAGCTCGAGAAGCGTACGGACTTGGAGACCTTCTTTACCCAAGCGCCAGGCCTGAACCCTTCCCGCCATCTCATAAAGGGCGCGATCTGCGGTGTCCGCGTCGAAGACATCGAGGAGCCGATCATGCGGGAAATCCGCTATCTGGATAAATTGATCGATGAGCTGGCAAAGGGTAAGCCTATGGAGAAGATCCTGCGGAAGTGACGAACCGTGTCCGTTCCGGCGACGGCCGTTCGTACTAAGGGCCTGAACGGCGTGTCACTATCGATCTCCGCGCCGCTCGAGGAGCCCTTTCCCTGCGAAGATCGCGGGCATTGCTCTCTCGATCCGCGCGGTTCGCGTCTCGGACTGCTTCGCGGCTGAGAAGTGATAGAGGTATCCCCGTTGCCGCCCGGGCGTCAGTGCCTCGAACGCGAGCTTGAAGCGCGGGTCGCTGCGGAACTTCGCTTTCAACTCCTCCGGCAGGGGAATCTCTGCGGGTTTCGTTTCGACCTTGCGTCCGTCCTTCACGGCCGTTACAGCCTCGCGCAGGTAGGCCTCGATAATCGCAGCCTTTGTCGCAATCTCGTCGGCGCTCGTGAACTTCATAACGCGCGCTGCCCGAACGTTGCCGAGCTGCACCAGCAGCTTTTTCGGGTCCTTCAACAGCGCACCCTGAAAGAACCCCAACGCGCAATATTCTTTGAAGCCCTGGATGATGACGACGTTCTTCCCTTCCAGGGTGTAGCAGGGCTTCCCCCACTTGGTTTCCTCTTTAAAGTCGAACCCGGACAAGATTCTTTGCAGCTCGGCGATCTCAGCTCGCCATCGCTCTCGATATGCCATCTCCATGGTGCACCTGTAGTTGAAAGTCGCCGTAAGAATGGAAGCGCCCACCCGATGATTTCATCCTGGAGCCAGGGGGCGCGAGCACCAGGTTCGAGGCGACCCCAAAGACTCCACTGAAGGACGCGCGAGCCGGTTCCTTACTCCAAGTTGCCGGTCTCGGATACGATTACGCATTCTTCGTACCGAAGTTCACTCCCTCGGCCCCCAAGATATCCGGCGGCTTGCAGTCTGCCGCGCGCTGAGAGGCCGCTCGCGGCGGAGCGCTGACAGGAGCGCCTACTCGCATCGGAGCGCGACGGCCGGTTTTGCGTTTGCCGCGAGCCAGGCATGGGCCGCGACCGTCGCGAGCGCGATCAGCACCGCGAGGGCGGATGCGGAGAGAAACAGCCAGGGCGGCAGGCTCACTCGATAGGCAAAGCCCTGCAACCAGCGACCGGCGGCCCAATAGGCGGCCGGCCGCGACGAGGATGATCAGGGCTCCGACGGCGGCGATCGCGGCGTCCACAGCGCGGGCGTCGCCCGCGGAGTGCAGGTCCGTGATCGGCTCGAGGCGGAAATTGGCGGCGATCGGCGCGGGGTAATGGCGGGCGCCGAAGGCGGGCAGGCCGGCCAACACAGCGTCGGCCGGCACGCCAGGGCGCAATCTGAGATAGGTCCATACGAGGGCTACGCCGGGGCTCCGGTCGTACGCCGCGAGATAGGACCCGGCCGCAAGACCCGAGGCGAAGATTTTGAACTGCTCGAGGTGGGTTTCGCTCGGAGGGTCTTCGAGCACCGCCCTGACCACCATGGCGTGCGCGGTCGGATCCCCGGTCACGGCCTGGACAAGCGGGGTCTTCCCAATCGGGGCATCCTGGCGGAAGTACTTGCGGGCCATGGCACGCGTCAAAACCACGCTGTCGGGTCGGCGCAAAAGTCCAGGGCAGCATTGGCTGCCGCCGTGTTCCACGAGAAATCGGTCGGCTGCGGCTTCGCTCCGGGCGCCAGCATGTCCATCTCGAGTCGATAGACACGCTCATAGCCCGGGATGAACCGTTCGTAGCTGTACTCGTCCTGCATATAGAGCCCGGTCAGCATTGCCGCGGCGAAGCCGATGGCGAAGCCCAGGACGATGATCGCGGTATAGAACCCATCCCGGCTCTCAGGGCGATATCGACGGCGAGAAAGAGGTCTATGGCCTGATTGAGGACCTACGGCACGTTTCGCGGACGTGACTACTCCGTAGAGGTCAAGTAGAGCGCATCCGAGGGCATGTAGCTGTAGAGGTCGTGGATTCCGCCCTCGCGTTGGGCCGCCGGGCTGCGCAGCTCGAAGCGCACGTCGCCGGACTCGAGGCCCTCGTGCAGCGCGGCGACGCTCCGCACGCCCACATCCTGCATCGCGAGTCTGAGCCCCTGCGTCAGATAAGCGACGAGCTCGAACATGCTGCCCCGGTCCTGCACGAAGCCGCTGACGCCCTGCGCGACCTTCACGTCGTTCTGCTCGGTAAAGTAGCGCTTGTTGCCGCCCGCCTTCATGGCCTCGAGGCTTGCCATGCCCCGGTAGGTCTTGAGCCTTACGCCGTCGCGGTATACGTAGTCGCCCGGGCTTTCCTCGGTTCCGGCGAAGAGGCTGCCGCACATGACCGCGCTCGCCCCGAGCGCGAGCGCCTTCATGATTTGGCCGATGACGCTGATGCCGCCGTCGGCGATGACGGGAACGCCGTGGCGGCGCGCGGCCCGTGCCGTGTAGTAGACGGCAGTCGCCTGGCTGCGGCCGACGGCCGTGACCTCCTGCGTCGTGCAGATGCTGCCCGGTCCCATGCCGATGCGCAGCGCGTCGGCGCCCGCGCGGATCAGGTTCTCGGCCTGGCGCGCCGTCACGACGTTGCCGCCGATCACCTGTACCTCCGGATGGTGCCGCTTCACGTAACGGATCATGTCGTGCTGGAAGCTGCTGTCGCCCTGCGCGCTGTCGATGACGACGACGCTGACGCCGGCCTCGGCGAGCGCCGCCATGCGGTCCCGGTCCTCCGCCTTCGTGCTGAGCGCCGCGCCGACCATGAGGTTCTTGGAGGCGTCCTTCGTCGCGTCGGGGTAGTCGCGGTTTTTGCGCAGGTCCCGCCGGCTGGTGAGCGCGACGAGCCGCCCCTGCTCGTCTATTACTGGCAGCTTGCCTTTCTTCGACCGGCGCAGGATCTCGTTGGCGTCCGTCAGCGAAATGCCTTTGTGCGCCGTCACCAGGTCGCGCGTCATGACCTCGCGCAGCGGGCGGCTCGCGTCCGTCTCGAAGTCGATGTCGCGGTTCGTCACGATGCCGACGAGCCGCGAGCGCATGGTGCCGTCCTCGGTGATCGGGATACCGCTGAAGCCGTGCTGGCGCTTGATGGCCTTCACGTCGGCGATCGTGTGCCCCGGGGAGAGCGTCACCGGGTCGAGGATGAAGCCGTTCTCGAAGCGCCGGACCTTACGGATCTGGGCAACCTGCTCCTCGATCGAGCAGTTGTAGTGAACGATGCCGATGCCGCCGCAGAGCGCGAGCGCGATGGCCATGCGGTGCTCGGTCACCGTGTCCATGGGCGAGCTCACGAGCGGACGTTTCAGCGCTATCTCGCGCGTCAGCCGAGTCGAGAGCTCCACGTCCGCGGGCGCGAAGTCGATATGACCGGGCATGAGCAGCAGGTCGTTGTAGGTCAGCGCATAGGGAGAGCGCTCGAACAGCTCGGAGGCGCTGAGGCCGTCTGGGTTCGTCATCGCGTGTTCGGTCTCCATCTTTGGGCGCACGCGATCGTGCCGCGGCGCACGGGTGCGCCGCGATGGCCGCGTGGCGGAAGGGTTCGGGGAGCCGGATTCGAGCCCGGCAAAGGCTTTTCGGAGAGGGGATCGAAGCATGTCGGCGCATGGCGAAGGATACCACGACGCGGTCGGACGCGCAGCCGCGCAGGGCCGCGCGCCTTCCCGCAACGCAGGCTTCGCAGATTCCCAGATTCACACGACCGATCCCCGGTTGCCCAAGATCGCACGCCGAGCGGGGGCGATGTATGATCCGGCTGTACCGCCGGCCCGTCGTCCACGCCGCCGCGCCGGTGCTCGAAGAAGCAACAAGCGCGCGCCGCCCGGCCAGCGCCGGGACGGAAGCCGTCACGGGGGAGAGTGCATGGCCGTTCCGCCGGGAGTCAGCAGCGCGGCGTTCGCTGCCGCACTCAAGCAATTCGCTGCAACTGTGGGCGACGATTGGGTCTTCACGAGCGACGACGACGTGGCGCTCTACCGGGACGCCTATTCGCCCTTCAAGGGCGAGCCGGAGGAGCGCACCGCCTCGGCCGCCGTCGCCCCTTTCACGGTCGAGGAGGTTCAGGCCATCGTTCGGATCGCGAACGAGCACCGGATCCCCATCTACGCGATTTCGACGGGCCGCAATCTCGGCTACGGCGGCTCGGCGCCGAATCTTTCCGGCAGCGTCGTGCTCGATCTCAAACGCATGAACCGCATCCTCGAGGTCAGCGAGCGCAATGCCTCGGCCCTCGTCGAGCCCGGCGTCAGCTACTTCGATTTCTACCGCTACATTCAAGAGCACAAGCTCAAGGTCTGGATGGATTGTCCGGATCCGGGTTGGGGCAGCCTCGTCGGCAACGCGCTCGATCACGGCGGCGGCTATACGCAATGGCAGTTCCGCAATCATTTCGACGCGCACTGCGGCATGGAGGTCGTGCTCCCCGACGGCGACCTGCTGCGCACGGGCATGGGCGCGCTGCCGAACGCGAAGACGTGGCAGCAGTACAAGTTCGGCATCGGTCCCTGGATCGACGGCCTGTTCTCCCAGTCGAACTTCGGGGTCGTGACGAAGATGGGCTTCTGGCTCATGCCGGAGCCCGACGCCTACTTCACGGGCACCGTGACCGTGCCGAAGCACGACGACCTGATTCCGCTCGTCGATATCCTGAATTACCTCGAGAACACGAACGTGCTGAACGGCATGCCGCAGCTCGGCAGCCCATTGCTCGGCGGCTTCTTCAGCGCCGCGCCCACCGAGCTCAGCGACCTGCTCGCGAGGAACGCCTCGACCGAGGAGCTCGAGGCCTACGCCGCGAAGCAGGGCACGGGCTATTGGAGCTGCACCGTCAAGATGTACGGGCCCGAAAAGGCGCTCGCGGCGAACTGGGAGTATGCGCGGGAGAAGTTCAGCGCGATTCCGGGTGCGAAGTTCAAGGCGGGCGACCTCTTCAAGTTCCCGCTGAGCGCGGTGCAGATCGAAGACATCCAGCGCCGTCAGGCGGCGGGCTCGCGCGAGGTTTCGCTGCCCGAGTTCGGAGTCCCGAGCCTCACGATGTTCTCGATCGGCGCGCGCAGCGCGACGAACCCGAACCCGACCGAAGGGCACGTGTGGTTCTCGCCGATCATTCCGCGCAGCGGCGAAGCGATCTTCGAGGCGAATAGAGTTTTCACGGAGGCCGCGAAGGAAATGGACCTGCCCGTGACGGCCGCCGGGTTCACGCTGCCGACGACCTACTGGAACCGCGCATTCATCTATCTCTTCGGCTTCCCGATCCGCAAGGAGGTCGCCGCCAATCAGAAGATGCGCCGCAATTTCGAGCGGCTCGTGCAGATCTCGGCCGAGCACGGCTGGGGCGAGTACCGCACGCCGCCGGCGTTTCAGGACGCCGTGACCGGGACCTATTCGTTCAACGACCATGCGCTGCGGCGCTTTCACGAGCGTCTAAAGGACGCGATCGACCCGAACGGCATTCTCGCGGCAGGGCGGTACGGGATCTGGCCGGAGCACCTGCGCGGAGGGCGGCCGGCATGAAGCGGCGAGGCGAGCGGCGAGGCGTCGTCCTTCTGGCCGCGCTCGCGGCCCTCGCGGGCTCGCTGCAGCTGGGGCCGCTCGAGGCACAACAGAGCACCTCGTCCACGCGCGCCGGGCCGGCCCCGGCGCGCGGCAAGCAGGTCTTCGATCACTGGTGCTGGCCTTGTCACGGCGACGGGCCGGGCAAGCCCGGCACGGCCGCGCTGCAGGCGCTCTACAACGGCGGTAAGCCCGCGCTGCTCGAGCAGCGAACCGACCTCACTCCGGCGATCGTCAAGTATTACGTGCGCCACGGCGTCACGGTCATGCCGTTCTTCCGCAAGACCGAGATCGGCGATGCGGATCTGGATGCCTTGGCCGCGTATCTATCCAAGTAGCTGTACCGGGAAGGTAGCGCATTCGCATTCGCCGAGGACTTGGAAAGTCTTGGGGACTATGAGACAAATGGCGATTGCGCCACGTGGGTGACCGGAGGTAATGATCCGCTAGATTTTCGCTGCATTCGCAGACCTGTTCATAAAGCTTTCGGGGGAGGGCACGTCTATGAATATGTTCTGTATTGGCCGTAAGGCCACACTTTCCGCGGCGGTCGCCATGGCGCTCGGCGTCGGCGTAGAAACCGGCGTTCTCGCTCAGCAGCAGCCCCAAGCGCAGGCCCAGGGCCAGGCGCAGGACCAGAAGAATCTCGAAGAAATCGTCGTCACGGGGTCGCGCATCGCGCGCAGGGACTACACGTCGCAAAGTCCCATCGTAACGGTCCAGGCGCAGACCTTCAGTCAACGCACCAACATCGGTCTCGAGGCCGCCCTGAATCAGCTGCCGCAATTCACCGCGGCCGGCACGCAGGCGGCGACGAGCTCGGCCGCCACGCCGTTCCCGCAGGCCGGCGCCGCGCCCGGGGCGGCAACGATCAACCTGCGCGGCCTCGGCCTGAACCGCAGCCTCGTGCTGGTCAACGGGCGGCGCATGCAGCCCATCAACGGCCAGCTCGTCGTCGATCTCAACACGATTCCTTCCGCCGCCATCGATCGAGTGGAAGTCATTACGGGCGGCGCGGCGGCGGTCTACGGCGCCGATGCCATCGCCGGCGTCGTGAACTTCATCCTCAAGAAGAACTTCGAAGGCCTCAACGTCACGGCCCAGTCGGGTATGAGCGAGCAGGGCGACGGCCAGGAGACCTCGATCAGCGGCTTGCTGGGCGCGGCATTCGCCAACGGGCGAGGCAACGTCATGCTCGGCGCGGACTACAGCAAGCGCGGCATCATCTACTCGAGGGACCGGGATTGGGTCGTGCGCGGCTGGAACGATCCCGGGACGATGGGCGGCAGCATCGGCAGCTCGAATCTTTCGCAGTTCACGCCGGATGCGTTCAACCCGCCCGCCGGCGGCTTCCCGCTCAAGGGCTCGACTTACGTCATCGATCAGAACGGCGCCGTTTTCGATTCCTCCGACCCGCTGAATGCGGCCCATCCCTACACGGGTCCGCTCGGCGGCGCCTCCGGCTTCAAGGTCAACCCGGATGGCACGCTCGGCTACAACGATGCGGCGCACAGCTATCTGCAGCTGCCGCTGCAGCGCTATTCGCTGTTCGGCTCCGGGCAAATCGCGATTACGGACAAGATCAACGTCTTCTCGCAGCTGAACTACACGGAGTCGTTCGTCACGTCCTCGGGATTCGTCTCGAGCGCGTTCAACGTCTGGTCGCCGACGGTTCCGTATAACCACCTCTACGACGACCCGAACTCGCCGACCTTCGGCATGGCCCCGGCCGGTACCGCGGAGCATCCCGTGCCCGCACAGCTCGCCGCGCTGCTCGATTCGCGCCCGAATCCGGATGCGCCGTGGACGTACGTCGGCGGCCTCGACTACCTGCCGAACTTCAGGACGGAGACGACGAGCAACGTCTACCAGATCGTCGGCGGCCTCGAGAGCGATTTCACGGTCGGCAACAACCCGTGGAACTGGACGGTCTACGCCTCGCACGGCAACACGACGGTGAACGCCCGCCAGCCGGAAGGCTTTCCCTATCTGCCGAGGCTTCAGAACCTGTTCAACGCGGACCAGTACGGCGTGAACTTCGATATTTCGAGTCTGCCGGGCTACGTCCCCATCGCCGTCACGGGCCACTGCACCTCGGGGCTGCCGATCTTCAATCCCGACGGCAGCGTGAACGACACGCCCTCCGTCGCGAAGGACTGCGCAGACTACGTGGTCTTGCGCATGAACTCGATCACGGCGCTGCAGCAGGACGTCATCGAAGGCGACGTGACGGGCACGATCGTCAAAATGCCCGCGGGGCCCCTTCAGTTCGCCCTTGGCACCGACTACCGCCGCGAGCACTTCGCGTTCGACCCCGACTCCGGCTACAACGCCAACCAGGACTACCCCAACGTCATTCAGAACGTGATCCTGCCGGTCTCCGTCGACGGCTCGACGAACGTGAAGGAACTTTACGGCGAGCTCGCGATTCCGCTCGTGACGGACAAGAAGTTCGCGAAGTCGCTCGAGCTCGATCCCGGCGTGCGATATTCGGACTACGACACGGTCGGCAAGATTTCGACCTACAAGCTGCTCGGGGACTGGAGCGTGAACGACTGGCTTCGGTTCCGCGGCGGCTATCAGCTCGCGAACCGCGCGCCGAACGTGACGGAGCTGTTTACGCCGAAGGGCGGCAGCACGCTCGCGGGCGGCACCGATGCCTGCGCATACTATCCGGCGGGTACGCAGACTTGGGGAAACAGGCCCGAGAACCCGAACCGTTTGAACGTCCAGGCGCTGTGCCAGTATCTCATGACGCGCGAGGGCGCGCCGGCGTCGCTCTACGTGCCCGGCACGCCGAGCGCCGACACCTACGCCTACAACGTCTTCGGCGGCACGACCTATTTTCCGTTCGTGATCGGCGTGACTCAAGGCAACCCCGACCTCGAGTCGGAGAAGGCCGACACTTACACCTGGGGCCTCGTGCTGACACCGCAATTCCGTAAGCCCACGTTCAGCGGCATCACGCTCTCTCTCGACTGGTACCGGATCAAGCTCACGAACGCGATCGGCACGCCGGGGCACGACACGATCTACCAGCAGTGCCTCGATCCGGCGTACAACCCGCTGATCGGCGACGCGCCGGGCTCGCATACGGGCGCCGAGCTCGCGGCCGGCAATCCGTTCTGCGATTTGATCCAGCGCGAGTACGTCGGCGGCGCTCCGCTCACCCCCGGCAACTACGGCGCCGACCGCAAGTACAGCGCCCAGTTCATCAACCAGGGCGGCATCACGTCGGAGGGCATCGACCTTCAGCTGGACTGGGCCATCAACTTCTCGGATGTCGGGTTCCGGAGGATTCCGGGCCTGCTCAATGTCAGCGTGCAGGCGAGTCATCTGAACAAGTATGCGGAGTCGCCGTTCCCGGGCGCCGATTTCATCGACTACACGGGAACCACCACGAACTCCTCGTTCGACACGCGCTTCCTCTCGAACTTCAGCTACAGCAACGGTCCGTTCCTCGTGGGAATGCGCTGGGAGCATCTGCCCTCGCTGAACCCGGCGCCGGGCGCGGCCGCCGATACGCGTCCCGTGAGTTCCCACGATCAGTTCGACCTCTACGGCAATTGGAGCTTCGGCGATCGTTACCAGCTGCGCGGCGGCATTCAGAACCTGCTGAATGCCGATCCGGAATGGGTCGGTGCCACGTCGACGAACAACGCGATCGGCACGACGAACAGCAACTACGATCAGGTCGGGCGGAGCTACTACATCGGCTTGACCGTAAAGATGTAGCTCGCAGCTCACGGGTTCGCGCCGGCGCCTGCGCCGGCGCGGGGTCCTGGGTTCGGCCCCGGCCGGCAGCCGCGCACCACGTCGGCTGCCTTGGCCGGGGCAAGCGCCGCGAAGAACGCGTCGAGATACGCGCGCAGCGCGCGGCGTGACCCCTCCGCAAGCCCCGGCACTTGCTCGACTAAGGCCGAGATCGCGGCGCGGCGCACGCGGAACCTTGCAAACAGCGGCCGCCAGTCGAAGGCCGGGTGACAGAAGCCGCGAAAGAGCCGCTCGGTGACGCTGTGGATCGGAAGTTGCGGCGGCGGTCCCGCATAGGCGGCATCCACGAGGCCGGAGAAGTCGAAGTCGTAGGGAACGGCGGTGACGCGGCCGCCCTCGCTCACGATGTCGACGACGTTGTGCCCTTTGATCACGGACCAGTCCGTATTGCCGATCAGGTATTCGAAGAGCTCCAACGTCGCGAGCTCGCCCGCGTCGGCCGTGGAAGGATCGAAGTCGCCGTCCGTCCGCACGGCCGCGTGCCGCCGCGCCGCGAGCGACTCGAAGTGCTCCGTGAAGAAAGCGTAGCGGGCGACGCTGTGTGCATGACGGCGGCTGGTATCCGTATAGGTGATGCGGGCGAGTCGCACGCGCAGGCTCGCGTCGGTCAGCAGATTGTAGACTCGATAGGCCACGTATTCCTTGAGGACGTACTGCTCATATTCTTCCGTGTCGCGGCAATGAACCGACAGCGGCAGCAGCTTTTGGCCCGCGAAGGCGGTGCCGGCGGTGTCCGCGGGGAAGATCACGAACAGCGGCGGAAGCGCGCAATTGCCGGCCTCGGTGCGCCACAGGCCGCGCACGCGCAGCTGCACGTCTAGGCGGCGCGCGAGCCCGCTCGCGTCGCGGATTTCGAGCGCGGCCGGAGCGTCCTCGCAGGGCCGCCTTGCCCCGTGACGGCAGAGTTGCCGCGAATCGAATACGAGCTGAAGATCGAGCGGCGCATCGGTTGCGAAGAGCGCTGCCCCGTTCGTCGCAGCCTCGTGTGCATCGGCGGCCGGCGGCGCGGCCGGCTGCGCCGGCTTGGCCGGCCTCGCCGTCGCCTGCGTCGGCGTCGCCTGCGTCAGCGTCGCCTGCGTCGGCGTCGCCTGCGTCAGCGTCGCCGGCTTCGCCGTGGCCTGCGTCCACGTCGCCGCCCTCGCCGTAGCCCGCGGCGGCAGCGCCAGCACGATCACGGCCGCCCCGAGAGTGCCCGAGGCGAAGGCCGCGGAGCGGCGGCGGGCGGCCCCAAGCCGGTCTCCCGGCGGCAGCGACTTGCGGCCATTGCCGCGCTGCACGCGGTGCCCGCGCTGCACCGGCTGCCCGTGCCTCACACTCGCGCTCGCAGCGCCCGGATAGCGCTTCGCGACCTGTAAGCTCGCGGCGAGCCAGAGTCCCGCGAGGATTACGTTGAGCGCGGCGAACTGACGGAAGCCGAAGCCGAGCCAGTGGAGACCCCCGTAGATAAGGCCGGCCTGCAGGAGATCCCCGAGGCGCCAGCAGAACGTGTCCACGGCGGTCTTGCCCTCGTACTGCTGGCGCACGGAGAGGGGCAGAAAGAGCGCCTGGCGCGCCGTGTTCATGATCGAGTAGTCGATGCTGTTCTCGAGCAGCTTGACGGCGCGCACGACGGCAAAGGCGGGTATGAAGACGAGGAGGCCGTAGCCGGCGAGCGCGACCAGGGGCAGTATCACGGTCGCCCGGTGCACGCCGATCCAACGAAAGAGCCGCGCAACGAGGAAGAGCTGCAGCAGCATGCCGAGCGCGTTGACGGAAAAGTAATAGTTGCCGTAGAAGGCCGCGATGAAGACGGCCTTGTCGAGGCCGGGCTGCGCCGCGGCTCGCCGGTCGGCCTCGCGGATCACGAAATCCGTCAGCAGGTATTCGCCCGTAGTATTTACACAGTTCAAAAGGACGGCGAGCAGTGCGAGAAGCAGCAGATAGCGATTGGTAAGAACGAGCGAGAAGCCGCCCAATGCATGGGTCGGAGGCGTGGCCGCGCCGCCGAGCCCGGCGTGGCGCGAGGCGGGACGCACGGCGCGATGCGTGATGCCGACGAGCGGCAGAGTCGCTGCCAGCAGCGCGCTTGCGAGCAGCATGAGGTTCCATGGCCCGAGCAGCGGGAACAGCGCGCCGCCGAGCCAAGGACCGACGATTGCGCCGATCGCGGCGCCGGCCATGATCAGCGGAAACAGGCGCTGACCGCTCTCGACGTTGAATGCGTGCACTGCGTGGGCCCAGAACTGGGCCAGCATCGCGACGCCGAAGACTCCGGTCCACACGTAGTAGACGAAACCCAGATCGAGGCCGGCGCGCCCGAGGCCGGAGAACACCAGCAGATTACAGATGAAGAAGAGGGTGATCAGGCGCACGAGCCGGCATCGATCCGTCCGTCTGAACAGGGCGCCGTAGAGAGGAAGGCCGAGAAACAGGACTGCCGCGACCGCGGCGCATGCGTAGCTCTTCGAAGCCGCGGAACCGGCCGCGAGCAGGAGCGGCTCCCGCACGGTTTTGAGCACGTAGTAGCCGATGAGCAGCAGCTGCGCATAGGCGGCGAACAACAGCACGCTCCGTGCCTCGCCGGCCCGGATCGTGCCGAAAGCCGCCAGCAGGCGCTCCGCCCGCGTACGACCTGCGGCCGTCTCGAATCCGATTCCATCCCATGCTTCTGGCGCGGCAGACGCGAAACCGCCGGGTGTTGCGCGACTCATCGGTTCTTCTCCGTGTCGTTTCGGGTCGAGCGATGCACGGCGGCGGCACTCGCGGCGCCGCCTCCGTTCTGCACAGCCTGCCGGGAAGCCCGAGCCGCTTCCTGAAGAAGGGCAAATCGTTTTCATCGGAAATGTGCGCAAACACTGCGAGACCGCTGCGCGCGTCGGTGCCGCTGAGTAATGCGTATTGCCGGGCTGCCTGGCCGCCGCTAACATCGAAGGCGTCGCCGCCGTCTGCGCGGCTGCGTCGCGCCGACGGCGGGCACGAGATTCCGATGAGGATGGCGATGGACCCGAGCTTGCGACGCGGTTTCCGTCTGGGCGAGTTCGACGTCGAGCCGTTGTCCGGATGTGTCAGCGGACCTTCGGGCGTCCAACACCTTCAGCCCAAGGTCATGGACGTGCTCGTGTATCTCGCAGCGCACAGCGGCGAGCTCGTCGAGCGCGACGTCCTGCTCGAGAACGTGTGGCGGCGAATCACCACCGAAGAGGTCCTGACGCGTTGCATCAGCGAGCTTCGACGCGCGTTGGGCGACGACCGTGGCAGCCCGCGGTTCATCCAGACGGTCCCGAAGCGTGGGTACCGGCTCATCGAGCGCATCGAACTGCCGGTGCCGGCCCGCGAGCCGCCCGCGAGCAAAGACGACGGCGCGCCCGAAGTCCACGCTCGTCCGCCTGCGCCGTCGAGTGCCATGGCTTCGGTCGCAGTCTTGCCGTTCGAAAGTCTCTCCTCCGACCCGTCCTACGCCTACCTCGGCGACGCGTTCGGCGCGGAGCTGCACAGCACGCTCGCCCGCGTCGACCGCCTGCGCGTCGTGTCGCGGCGCTCGTCGTTCGTCTTTCGGAAGATGGAGCTCGACGTTCCAGAGATCGGCCGAAGATTGAACGTCGACTATGTGATCACCGGAAGCATGCGGTGCAGCGGGCGCACGCTGCGCGTCACGGCCGAGCTCAACGACACCTCGAGCGGCACGCAGGTTTGGGCGCAAAGCTACGACAGAACGATCGACGACCTCTTGGCCGTCGAGAGGGAGATCGCCGAGGAGGTCGTCGGGTCTTTCACGGTTCACCAGCTGCGGGCGGAGACCTTCACCGTGCGGCGACTGCCGACGAGCAGCCTCGACGCGTGGGGGCTCGTGCAGAAGGGCCGGGCCCTGGCGCTCGACTTCACGCGCGCCGGCACCGACGAGGCGCTCGACCTCGCCCGCCGCGCCATAGACCTCGATGCGGGCTACCCAGCGGCTCAGGCGATGCTGGCGTCCTTGCTCGTCGAATGCCTCGTCAACGGTTGGAGCCGCGATCCTGCAGGCGACGAGCGCGCGGCGCTCGCCGCCGCCGACAAGGCGCTCACGCTCGCCCCCCGTGACCCGTTCATTCTCAAAATGGTCAGCCTGGCCTGGAGCTATTGCCGAGATTACCGCAAGGCGATGGCCTGCCTGCACAAGGCCGTGCAGTATGCGCCGTTCGACTTCGGCGCCTGGGGTTACATGGGGTGGCCGCTGACGGCGTCGGGGGAAGCCAAGGACCTCGGCGAGTTGCGCGGGATACTGGACCGGCTGCTCGCGGTGGAGCCGCAGCACCCGGGCGTCGGGTTCTGGTACTACCACCGGTCGGTCGCCGACGTGTGCGAAGGCGACTACGAGGCGGCCCGTGCGGCCGCGGAGACCGCGGTCGAGCTCAGGCCGAATCTCTCGCTCGCCTGGATGCACTACGCGGCCGTGCTCGGCGCGCTGCGGCTCGAGCGGCCTGCCCGTGAAGCGCTCGCCCGCTGCAGCAGCGTCAACGCCGCCATGACGCCGGAGCATTTCCGGCGAGTCGTCGAGCGCGTCACGGCCGACGCGAGCGTCGTCGAGCGCAGGCTCTGCGGGTTGCGTGCGATCGGGGCGTAACCGGCGCGCCGGCAGACCCGAGGCGGCTCGAGGCGGCGCCCCGGGAGACCCAAACGTCTCCTCGGGCGCCGTCGAGCTTCCCCCGGGATTTCCGGTTCAGGCGATAGGGATCGGCGATACGGATCAGGCGATGCGGATCAGGCGATAGGGATGTGGTTGACCGAGGCGAAGCCGTCGATTAGCGCGACGAACACCGCGATGACCAGAAGCGCCTGAAAGACCCATTCTTCGAACAGCCAGTGGAAGCGTCGCAGCTTGGGCTTTCGATTCCGTTCGGAATCCTTGGCGCCCGCCTGCTGTGCCTGCGTCGAGTGCTGCACCTGCGTTGAATCGTGTGCCTGCGTCGAGTTGCTCATTTGCGTGTCTCCGTAGCGGCTTTCGGTTCCCCTGGTGCTCGCTTGCCCCAGGGACTTGGCGGAGAGAGCGGCTCGAGGTCTGTTCCCGGGCCGGGGCGACTCTGCCTGCCGGTCCTCGCCATGCGCTCAGTCTCGCGAGACGCGAAGCCGTGATCCTGAGCTAAGCAGAATCCTTTTCTGGGGATTTGTGATGAATTGCCGAGCGAAGGCGGGGCGGCGAGCGGCGGCCGCGTCCGACCCGTCGCTATTCGCGGTTCGCGCGCCGGCCTGCGGCGGCGAGGCGATCGAGCAGGGCGTCGCGGCGTGCGAGCAGCGCGGCCAGCTGCCGCGGGCCGAGCAAAGGCCCGAGCGCGGCATCGAGCTTCGCCCTCGTCAGAGAGCTCAGTGACGCCGATATCTCCGATGGGAGGTTCCCGGCGTTAGCGCTCGGCGGCATCGGAGCCAAGCGGCGATTCGTGCCGAATGCGGCAGCGTTGTCGAGCAGAAGCAGATCCGAGACGTTCGAGCGATAGCTGACTTCGTCCGCCGTCCGCGGTCGGTGCCCGATCAGCAGGTCGAAGGCCTGCATGAGCTGAATCTGCGGCGGGATCGGGCACCACTCGCCATTCGGCAGGCGGCGCTCGATGCGCTGCGATTCGGTAATCTCTCCGGGATAACGCAGCTGCAACGTGCCCGCGCGGCCTTCGACCTCGCGCTCGACGGACGGGGGCACGAGATCGAACCCGAGCAGCGAGTCCAGGCGCTCGGCCGCGAGCTCGCGTTCCCAGCCCTCGTCTCGACCCGCAAAGTAGAAGACAGCCTGCAGCCGCCGGCCCGCATAGCTCACGACCGCCGGCGCCGGAGTGCCGGCGGCGGCCTTGCCGAGCGCGCCGGTGCCCGCTTTGTCGAGCCGGACGGCGCCCTCGCGGAGCGCCGTGAGCAGACCCGCTGCGTCGAGCCCGTAAGCCTCCGGTCGATCGCGCTCGGGCACCGCCGCGGCCGCCTCGTCGAGGTAGCGCACCGAGAGCTCGCCTCGCTCGATGATGAGCGCCGCGGGATGCCCCGAGAAGTAGCGGCGCAACATGCCGGTGTCGAGCGCGACGAGCCGGTCTCCGTACATGAGATGGACACGCCGGTCTTCGGTCGGCGTATGGCCGACGACGACGCGGCTGACGCCGAGGCGCGCGGCGGCGTGCGCGAGCTCGGCCGTTGCGAGGATCGGTTTGCAGTAGAAGGCGCCGCGATACCAGAGCGGACCCTCGGGGCCGAGCTCGGGCGCTTCCGCGAGGCGCAGAAACGCCTCTATCGCGCTCTTGGCGCCGGCCGGCAACGCGGCGTCGTCGAGCGCGGCGCGGGCCCGCGGCATGTCCCGCTCCATGTCGAGCTCGGGCAGGACGCCGAGATCCACGAGGCGCTGCCTCAGCGAGAGGTACCGGCGAAGATCGTCGTGGATCCGGCCGTTGATCTGCTCGCCCGAGAGTCCGGCCATCGCGGCCGAGATTCCGGCGTGCACGAAGGCCGTGTCGCCGACGACGACGAGCGCCGGCAGCGAGAGCAGCCACCGCCCGTAGCGGCCGTCCGGCCGGAAGGCCCGGGCGCGCGCGAAATAGCCCGGCGGGTAGCGTGCACGGAACGCGCGCCGGGCTGCCTCGTCGTCGCGCCCGTCTGGCAGGTTCGCGCGGAAGCGGGCGTAGGCCGCGTCGCGCAGCGCGGCCGGCTCGTCCGCGGCGAACTCCGCATACTGCTCGGCGGTGACGTAGCGCAGGTCTCCCGTGAGGTTCATGACCTCGTGGTTGCCGAGCACGACGTGCACGGCGCCGCCGGCCGCGCGCGCCTCGCCCTCGAGCCGCATGAGCAAGTCCAGGACCTTACGCGAATCGGCGCCCCGGTCCACGAGATCTCCGAGGCTCACGAGGACGGTCGGGCCGCCGCGCCAATGGAGCGAAGCGTCGACGACGCCCGTTGCCTCGAGAATGCCCGCGAGCTCGGCGTAGGCGCCGTGCACGTCGCCGACTGCTACGATGCGCGGCGCCGCCGGCCATCTCCAGGTTTGGTCTTGGGCCCACGCCGGCGCAGCGAGCATGCCGGCGGCGGCGAGCGGCCACAGCAGGGGCCCCAAGAGGTTACGAAAAGCGAAGAAAATCGTGTTGATTCGATCAGGCGCCGCGCGCGCGGCGCGCGGACACTGGGCTCGTGGCCGCCGGCCGGCGCCATTGCACCGGCAGCCGCGATGCCGGTCCATAGAGGGACGGCAATGCAAATGTTCACGAACAGGAGAAGCCGTCATGAAACACTCTGCAGACAACGAAACTCGCCTCGGAAGTCGCCGCAGTTTCAAAGACTACGCCCGTCTCTGCGAAGTGGCGATCCTGGCCGTCGTGGCGCCGGCGCTCTTCCTCGGCATCACCGCCGTGGGGCATCTGCCGATATGACGTGCGCTCGACGCCGTCGAGCCGCCTCTCGGCCCCGAGCCGTCCTGCTCCGGCCGAGGGGCGTGAGCTCGAGTAACGCTGCCGGAGGCGACGCGGCGTGATACCGGTGGCGTGGCCGCGCGGCGCGAGATGCCGCAAGCGGGACCGTACCGGAGACGGGGCGTTGGGCCCTCTGGCTCTGAGAGGCCCCCGATGACGAAACCGGCGAAACGCGCGGCGCGCCTCGGCGTCAAGGTCACTGCCCGGGCCTCCCGGGACGAGATCGTGGGCTGGAGCTCCGATCGTCTCAAGGTCCGGGTCGCGGCCGTGCCGGTCGCCGGCAAGGCCAATGCGGCCCTGGAGGCGTTGCTTGCCGAGCGCGTCGGCTTGCCGCGCGGCCGCGTTCGCGTCGTGGCGGGGCAGGGGTCGCCGCTGAAGCTCGTGGAGTTCACGGGCCTCGACCAGGAGTCGCTCGACCGGCACTTCGACCGGCCGCCTCGCTGAGCCCGGCAGCACGGCCGCGGCGCACCGGCGGCGCCGCGCAGGGGAGCCTGAACGCGACGCCGGCACCCCGTTCCCGGTTGCTTCCCACCCGGAATTGGCCGAGACTTGGGGCAATCTCGTCAGAACGATCCACCGGGGAGAGATCCATGCAATTAAACGTCAACGGTCGGTCGTACGACATCGACGACACCGTCGACCCGTCGACGCCGCTGCTCTGGGTACTGCGCGATACGCTGGGCCTGATCGGAACCAAGTACGGCTGCGGCATCGGTCAATGCAGCGCCTGCACCGTCCACGTCGAGGGCCAGCCGATCCAGTCCTGCCAGCTGCAGCTGCAGTCCGTGGCCGGCAAGCGCATCACGACCATCGAGGGGGTCGCCCAGGACGGCAAGCTGCATTCCATCCAGGAGGCCTGGATCTCCGAGGACGTTCCGCAGTGCGGCTACTGCCAGGCGGGGCAGATCATGAGCGCGGTCGCGCTGCTCGAGCGCACGCCCAAGCCGACCGACGCGGATATCGACAACGCGATGTCGCGGCACATCTGCCGCTGCGCCACGTACAACCGCATCCGCCGCGCGATCCACGTCGCAGCGGGCCAGGTCGAGAAGACGGAGAGCCTGTGATGAGCACCGACCAGATCAAGGACATGCGGGATCCTTACCTTCCCGAATACCTGCAGAAGCGCCTCGCCGAGCTCGTGGACGCGCCGGCACTGAGCCGCCGCCACTTCATCAAGGCGACGGGTTTCGTCGGCGGCGGGCTCGTGATCGGCTTCGCGCTCGGGCCGGGCGCCCGCAAGGCCGCCGCGCAGCAGAGCGGCGCGGCCGAGTTCAAGCCGAACGCCTACATCCAGATCGCGCCGACGGGGCGCATCGTGCTCTACGCCAAGAACCCGGACGTCGGGCAGGGCGTCAAGACGGCGCTGCCCATGATCATCGCCGAGGAGCTCGACGCGGACTGGAAGGACGTGCACGTCGAACAGTCGATCATCGACCAGAAGCTCTACGGCCCGCAGTTCGCGGGCGGCTCCACCTCGGTGCCGATGAACTGGGACACGCTGCGCCAGGCCGGCGCCGTCGGCCGCGCCATGCTCGTCTCCGCAGCCGCCAAGCAGTGGGGCGTCAACGAAGCAGAGCTTTCCACCGAGGCGAGCCGCGTCATGCACAAGGAGTCGAACCGCAGCATCAGCTACGGTGAGCTCGCCGAGGCGGCCGCTAAGCTTCAGGTGCCGGATCCGAAGTCGCTCAAGCTCAAAGACCGCAAGGATTACCGCCTCCTCGGCAAGCGCGTCACGGGCGTGGACAACATCAAGATCGTCACGGGCCAGCCGATGTACGGCATCGACCAGCGGCCGCCCGGGCTCGTCTATGCAACCTATCTCAAGGCGCCGGCTTTCGGTGCCAAGGTCAAGTCGGCCAATCTCGATCACGTGCGCAAGCTGCGCGGCGTGAACGATGCGTTCGTGCTCGAGGGCCGCGGCGATCCGCTCGAGTTCGGACCGAACTCGGATGCATTGAACGCGGGCGTCGCCGTCGTGGCCGATTCGACCTGGAATGCGTTCCAGGCCAAGAAGCAGCTCGAGGTTCAGTGGGACGAGAGCCACGCCTCGAAAGACAGCTGGTCGCACGCGGTGTCGCAGGCCAAGCGCATGGCCAAGGACACGCCGCAGCAGAAGCTCGGCGAGACGGGTAACGTCGAGAAGGCGTTCGACGAAGCGCACAAGTCGGCGGAAGGTTTCTACACCTATCAATACGTCTCTCACGCCGATCTAGAGCCGCAGAACTGCACCGCCTGGGTCAAGAGCGACGGCAGCTGCGAGATCTGGGCGCCGACGCAGACGCCGCAGGCCGCCGTACAGGCGGCCGCCAAGTACCTCGGCGTCGCCGAGGACCGCGTCACGCTGCACCAGCTGCGCGGCGGCGGCGGCTTCGGCCGGCGGCTCGGCAACGACAGCGTCGTCGAGGTCGTGGCGATCTCGAAGAAGGTCGGTAAGCCCGTCAAGGCGCAGTGGATGCGCGAGGACGACATGCGCTGGGACTTCTATCGTCCCGGCGGCTTCCATGCGTTCCGCGGCGCCGTGGATGCGAACGGCAAGCTCTCGGCCTGGGAAGATCACTTCATCACGTTCGGTCGGCACGGTAAGCCCGTGAGCGCGGCAACGCTCTCGCCGCAGGAATTCCCTGCCAACGTGCTGGAGAACACCCGCATCGGTCAGTCGATGATTCCGTCGATGGTGCCGACCGGGCCGTGGCGCGCGCCGGGGTCGAACGTCATCGCGTTCGCCGTGCAGAGCTTCATCGCCGAGTGCGCGGCGGCCGCCGGGCGCGATCACCGCGACTTCCTTCTCGACGTCATGGGCGATCCGCGCTGGCTCAAGCAGGGCGACCCGCGCGCGCTGAACACGGGCCGGGCGCGCGACGTGATCAAGCTCGCGACCGAGAAGGCCGGGTGGGGCAAGGAGATGCCGAAAGGCCGCGGGTTGGGCCTGGCATTCCACTTCAGCCACCTCGGCCATTTCGCAGAGGTCGCGGACGTGAGCGTAGACGAGAAGCGGAAGGTCACGGTGCACCGCATCACGATCGCGGCGGACATCGGGCCCGTCGTGAACCTGAGCGGCGCCGAGAATCAGTGCCAGGGTGCGGCCATCGACGGCTTCAGCACGGCCATGGGCCTTCAGATCACGTTCGAGAACGGCCGCGTGCAGCAGAGCAACTTCGATCAGTACCCGATCCTGCGCATGAAGAACGCTCCGGTCGTGGACGTGCACTTCATCCAGTCCGATTTCTCGCCGACGGGCTGCGGCGAGCCGGCCCTGCCGCCTTCGGCACCGGCCATCGCCAACGCGATCTTCGCGGCGACGGGCCATCGGATCAGGACCCTGCCGTTCAAGAGCGAGGGCTTCACGGTCTAACAACCCAAAAAAGGGGTCAGAGCCCTTTTTCGCCGACAGTCCGGGGGGTCAGAGCCGCGCGCTCTGGCCCCCTTTTCTATGTTGCGATCGCCGCGGTACACGAGGCCGTGAAAAACAAGCGTTTGGCGAAGCTCGCTGTCCTCGCGGCCGCGGGTCTCTTCGTGGGCGCCGCCGCCGCGCAAGAGCAAGGCGTAGACGCCCGCGCGGGCGGGCTCGCGCTCACTTCACCCGATGGCCCCTGGCAGCTGCGCCTTCGCGGCCTGCTGCAGTTCGACGGCCGCCTATTCGAAAGCGATGCGGCCGGGCACCGCGCGAACGAATGGCTGGCTCGGCGGGCGCGCCCGATTATCGAGGGCAGGTTGGGAAGGCGCACGGCCTTTCGTATCACGCCGAACGTGGACAACGGCAACACGAAGCTCATCGGCGCGCAGCTGGAGACCAAGCTCGCGCGGGGAGTAGGACTCCGCCTGGGCGAGTTCAAGCCCCCGGTCGGGCTCGAGGGCGCCCAGTCCTCGAGCGAGCTCGCGCTCGTCGAGCGCTCCATCGTCAGCGAGCTCGTGCCGCAGCGCGACTACAGCGTCCGGCTCGCGGGCGGGCGCCGGCTCGCCTGGGCCGTCACGGCCTTCGACGGGATCCATGACGGGCGCGCCGGCGAGGGTCCCGAGGACGGCAACGGGGCGCTGGCCCTGCGGCTGCTCGCGCCGCTCGAAGGGCCGGCCGGCGGCACGCTCGGGCTCGGCATCGGCGTGACCGGCGCGCGCCTGAGCGGCTCGGCGGCGAGGCCGCTGCTTCCGGCCTATCGCAGCCCGGGGCATCTCACGATGTTTCGCTACCGAAGCGGCGCCGGGGCCGCATTCGCGGATGGGACGCGCCTGCAGGTCGTGCCGCAGCTCTACGGGTTCTGGGGGGCGGCGGGCTTCATGGCCGAGGCGATCCGCGTCCGCGAGGGCGTACGGGCCGCCGCGGACGCTGCACACCGCGCGCGGCTCACGCACGAGGCGTGGCAGATTACGGGCGAATGGTTCCTCACGGGCCAGCGCGCCGGCCTCGAGGACCCGCCCGATCCGCACGGCGCCGTCGAAGTCGCGGCCAGGCTCTCCGCTTTCGCGGCGGACGACGACGCGTTCGCCGAGGCGGACGCGTCCTTTGCCGACCCGGCTCAGGCCGTGAGGCGCGCGCGCACCGCGACCATCGGCGTCAACTGGTTCCCGGTGCCGAGGATCAAGGGCTCGGCCGCGTATCAGCACACGAAGTTCCGGGGCGGGGCCGCCGGCGGGGCGGACCGTCCCGGTGAGCGGGTGCTGCTGCTGCAGTGCCAGCTGAGCTTCTGACTCGCCGCGTCTCTCAGCGCCGACAGACGAAATTTGCCGCGTCGTCCGGGTCGCCGGCGCCAAGATACTCCGCATGAGACGGATAGGGACACAGCGGACGCGCCCGACCCGGGAACGCCGTCCCGGTGGCCGTGACGCTCGCGGGCGGCCGGCCGTGCTCGACCCAGTCGACGACCGCGCCCAGCATATCGAAACGATCGAGCGACCTGCCGCCGCCGCAGTGGCTCATGCCGGGCACGAGAAACAGGCGGCTCCACTTCTCGAGCGCCGCGAGGCCGCCGCTGTCGGCCGCCAGCTGCTCGTAGTAGCCGATTGTGTCCTTCGCCGAAAACCAGGGATCGCTCATTCCATGAAAGAACAGAAGCTTGCCGCCATGAGATGAGAAAGTGCTCAAGTTTGTCCACGCGCGCGTGTAGCCGAGCGCCTCCACGTCGGTCGCGGCCTTGATCGCCTCCTTGTCCACGTCCTGGTGCTTCGGCGGAACGGGCGGATCGACCGGGCTCGGGGCGCCGTTCAGCACGCCGGGCAGGATGCCGCGGCCGTGGGCTGCAATCCCGGTATCGTAGAAATAGCCCGGATAGACTTGATCGCCGTTCGCATCGACGGGCCCCGACATGGCCCGCTCGACGGCAGAAACTTTTTCCGGCGCAAGGCATTGCGAGGTTTTCGTGCCGCTGCACATGAGCTCAGCGGGATCGAACCTGCAGGCTTGGGCGTTGAAGATCATGCCGTCGGCGAGGCCGTCCTTGGCGTCACACTCGGCGACGAGCTTGTCGACGATGAGCTGCCGATCCGCGTCGGTGAGCCCCGTGCCGGGGACCGGCATGCCGTGGGCGTCGCGCTGCGCGAGCCCGTCGATGGCCACCTCGACCCAGCGCATGCCGATGTTCGAGTAACCCGTGCGCATCGCCGGCGCCCCGGCGACGATGCCGTCGAAAGCGTCGGGGTAGCGTTCGGAAGCGATCATGGCTTCGCGGCCGCCCGTCGAGCAGCCGACGAAATACGAGTGGTCGGCCGGCCGGCCGTAGTACGCCGCGACGAGCCCCTTCGCCGCGCGCGTGACCTTGCCGACGCTGAGGTAGAGAAAATTCAGCGCGGCCTGTTGGTCCGCGAGGAAGCTGCCGTCGAAGACGGCCCCTTGGTGGCCGCTGTCGGTGCTGACGACGGCGAACCCACGCGCGAGCGCCGGCTTCTCGCCGGCCGCCGTCGCGCCCGTGGGCGGCCGCACGCTGCCGTTGAGACCGCCGCCGCCCTGGAACAGGAACCGCCCGTTCCACTCTTCCGGGAGCGCCAGCGCGAAGCGAATCGCGTAATCGACGCCGCCGACGCCCTTGCGCCTCTCGAGCGCACCGCGCACGAGGCAGTGGGCCGGCAGCGCACCGGTCCCCGCCGTCTCTGTGGCGCTGTCGATCTCGAGCGCTTCGCCGGCCGCTTTGTAGCCCGCGAGCGAGGCGCAGTCCGCCGCGGCCGCTTGGGCCGCAACGGGGGCGGCGAGGGCGGCGGCGAGCCCAGCGGCGAGCGCGCAAAGGGTTGCCTCTCGGCCTGTGACTCGACGCATTCGGATTCCCCCCGGTTCGTTCGCGTTGTGCGGGCATTCTTCGCCCGGGGGCGCGATGGCGTCAACCTTCGGCCGACGGCGGAGGCGGGCGGAGACCGCAAGCCGGCGGCCGGCCGCGAATCATGCGGCCGCCCCAGCCGGCCCCCGCCCCCGCAGCGACCCCGCATCGAGCAACGGCACGACCCAGTAGTGCACGTCGGCCCCGCCGAAGCTCTCGCGCAGGCCCGCGGTGAAGGTCGAGAGCCGCTCCGCCGGCAACTGCACCTCGAACGTGAGCCGCCGCTGTTTGCCGCTGACCTTTTCCGAGGTGCTGAGGCGGGCGGCATCGGAGCTGTGGCCGCTGCTCGGCCAGCTCGTGAAGCCGGCGGCGCCGTCGCGCTCGAGCAGCCAGTCGATGAGCTGGTCCTCGAGCGCGGGCGGGATCGAGATTACGAAGAGCACCTGGTCCGTCGTCGCTGCCATCGGTCAGGCCTCCTGGGTGCCGAAGCGCCGATAAAGGATCGGCAGCAGAATCAGCGTCAGCAGCGTGGCCGTAATGAGGCCGCCGATGACGACGATTGCGAGCGGGCGCTGGATCTCCGAGCCCGGGCCCGTCGCGAACAGCAGCGGCACGAGGCCGAAGGCCGCGATCGTGGCCGTCATCGTGACGGGCCGGAGCCGCCGCTTCGCGCCCTGGATCACGGTCTCCTCGAGGCCGAGGCCGCGCGCGCGGAGCTGATTGAAGTAGCTGACCATGACGACGCCGTTCAGGACCGCGATGCCGAGCAGCGCGATGAAGCCGACCGAGGCGGGCACCGACATGTACTCCCCGGTCAGCAGCAGCGCGAACACGCCGCCGATCAGCGCGAACGGCACGTTCATGAGCACGAGCAGCGCCTGGCGGACCGAGCCGAACGTCGAGAACAGCAGCAGGAAGATCAGGCCGATCGAAATCGGCACGACGAGCGCGAGGCGCTTCGCCGCGCGTTGCTGGTTCTCGAACTGGCCGCCCCATTCGACGTAGTAGCCGGGCGGCAGCTTGACGTCCTCGGCGACGCGCTGGCGCGCCTCGTCCACGAAGCCGACCAGGTCGCGCCCCTTGACGTTCGAGCGGATGACCGTGAAACGCTGGCCGCGTTCGCGCGCGATCGAGACGACGCCGTCTACGCGCTTGATCCGCGCCACGGCGTCCACGGGCACGGGCGAGGACGGAGCGGCTTCCAGAGCGAGCGGCATGTTCCTGAGTCCTTCGACCGACTCGCGCACATGAGTCGGTGCGCGGATCACGAGCGGCGTGCGGACGACGCCTTCCTGCACGATGCCGATCGGCAGCCCCTCGATCTGCGCGTGCAGTATGCGCTCGAGATCGTCGCCGTCGAGCCCGAGGCGGCCGATGCGGTCGCGGTCGATGTCCACCTGCAGATACTGCACGCCGCTGTTGCGCGCGACGAAGACGTCTTCGCTGCCGGGAATCGACTTCAGCACGGTCTCGATGGCCGCGGCCTGCCGGCCGAGCTCCTCGAGGTCCGGCCCGAAGAGCTTGACCGCGACGTCGCCGCGCACGCCCGTCAGCATCTCGGCCGTGCGCATCTGGATCGGCTGCGTGAAACCGTAAGCCACGCCCGGAAACTCGTCGAGCACATTGCGGATGGCCTCGATGAGGTCGTCCTTCGAGTCGAAGCGCCACGTGTCGCGCGGCGCGAGCTGGAAGAACATGTCCGACTCGTTGAGGCCCATCGGGTCCATGCCGATCTGGTCGGAGCCGACGCGCGCGACGATGTGACTGACCTCGGGCACCTGGGTCATGATGGCCTTCTGAACGCGCTCGTCCGTCTCGACGGACTGGTCGAGCGTGATCGAGGGCAGCTTCTCGAGCTGAACGATGATGTCCCCTTCGTCCATGGTCGGCATGAACGTCTTGCCGATGAAGGGGTAGGCCACGCCCATGGCGAGCAGCGCGAGGGCGGCGCCGGCGACGAGCCGGTTGCCGTGCGCGAGGCTCCAGCGCAGCAAGGGCTCGTAGAGTTCGCCGAGCTTGCGCGGCAGCCACGGTTCCTTGGAATGCGCGGACTCGCGGAGCAGGAACGAGGCGAGCACGGGGATCACGGTCAGCGAGAGCAGCAGGGAGCCTGCGAGCGCGAAGCTGATCGTCAGCGCGACGGGCGAGAACAGCTTGCCCTCGAGCCCCTGCAGCGAGAGCAGCGGCAGGAAGACGATGACGATGATGCCGACGCCCGATGCGACGGGCACCGAAACCTCGCGCACGGCACGGTAAATCATGTGCAGGCGCGGCAGCCTTCGGCCCGCAGGTCCCGCTGCCGCGAGCTGCGTCTCGATGTTCTCGACGACGACGACGGCCGCGTCCACGAGCATGCCGATCGCGATCGCGAGTCCGCCGAGGCTCATGAGGTTCGCGGACATGCCGAAGAGGCGCATGAGCAGAAACGTCGTGAGCGCGGCCAGCGGCAGCACGAGCGCGACCGTGAGCGCCGCGCGCACGTTGCCGAGGAACAGCACGAGCAGCAGCAGCACGAGAACGACGGCCTCGGTCAGCGCCTCGGAGACCGTGCCGACGGCGTCGGAGACCAGCTTGCCGCGGTTGTAGAACACGTTGATCTTGACGCCCGGCGGCAGCGCCGAGGAGAGCTGGTCGAGTTTCGCGCGCACACCGGCGACGACGGCGCCCGCGTTCGCGCCGCGCAGCCCGAGTATCAGGCCCTCGACGGCTTCGGCGCTGCCGTTTTCGCTGACGGCGCCGTAGCGCGTAATCGAGCCGATGCGCACGTCGGCGACGTCGGCGATACGGATCGGGATGCCGCCGTGCGCCGCGACGACGATGGCTTCGAGGTCGCCGAGCGTCTGTATGCGGCCTTCGGCGCGCACGAGCAGCGTTTCCTCGCCCTCGTTGAGGCGGCCGGCGCCGTCGTTTCGGTTGTTGGCCTCGATGGCGTTCGCGAGCGTGAGCGTGTCGATGCCGCGCGCCGCCATGCGCACCGGATCGGGCACGACCTCGAAGCTGCGCACGTAGCCGCCGAGCACGTTCACGTCCGCGACGCCGGGCACGGTGCGCAGCGCGGGCCGCAGCGTCCACTCGAGCAGCGTGCGCCGTTGCGCGAGGCTCAAGTCCCCGCCCTCGATGGTAAACATGAACATCTCGCCGAGCGGCGTCGTCATCGGCGCAATGCCCCCCTGGATCCCGCCGGGCAGGTCGCCCCAGACATTGTTGAGCCGCTCTGCGACCTGCTGGCGCGCCCAATAAATGTCCGTGCCTTCCTCGAAGTCGAGCGTGATGTCGGTCAGCGCGTACTTCGTGTTCGAGCGCAGCATCGTCTGCTTCGGGATGCCCAGCAGCTCGACCTCGACGGGCGAGGTGATGCGCGCCTCCACTTCTTCCGGCGTCATGCCCGGCGACTTGATGATGACCTTGACCTGCGTCGGCGAGATGTCCGGAAACGCGTCGATCGGCAGGTGCGTGAAGGCCTCGTAGCCGCCGGCGGCCAGTAGCACCGTGAGCAGGCTTACGAGCAGCCGCTGGCTCAGCGCGAATTCGATGAGCTTACCCATTTCAGTCGTCTTCCCCGCCGAGCAGCATCGACTTGAGCGCGGCGACGCCCTTGACCGCGATCTCGCTCGAGCCGTCGAGGCTCGCAGCGTCGACGTATACGTGCCCGTCGTCTTCGCCGAGCGGGCGAACCGGGCGCAGGTCGAAACCCTCCGCCCGGCGCACGAACACGAAGGCCCGCCCGTCGAGCCTCACGACGGCGCCTTTCGGCGCGGCCAAGGCGCCGCCGACCCCCGAGCCGAGGATGCGCGCGGGCAGGGTCTGGCCCGCGCGCAGCGTGCCGCGCGCGTTGTCGATGCTGCCGCGCACGAGCACGGTCTGGGTCGCGGGATCGACGATGCGCCCGACCTGGAAGATCTCGCCCATCGCGCTCTCGCCGCGCGGCTCGACACGGATGTGCATGCCTACGCGTACGGCGTCGGCCCGCTCCTGCGGCACGCGCAGCTCGAGCCAGAGCCGCTCGAGGTTCGCGATGCGCGCGACCGGCGCCTGCGCCTGAACCTGCTGGCCGAGCGTGCTGCGGCGCTCGACGACGGTGCCCGCAAACGGGGCCCGCAGCGTGAGGTCGGCGGTGATCGTGCCGCTCGCTCCGAGCTTCTCGAGCGCGGCGTCGTCGAATCCCGCGAGATGCAGCTGCTGGCGCGCCGCCTCGAGGCGCACGCGCGCGGAATTCGTCTGCGCCTTCGTCTCCTGCAGCCGGCGCTCGGCGATGATGCCGTCCTTGCGCAGGCCCTCGTCGCGCGCGAGTTGCGCTTCGGCCAAACGCCGGGCGCTCAGCGCGTCGAGGTACTCTCGTTCCTGCCCGAGCAGCTCGGTGCTGCGCAGCTCGACGAGCGCCTGGCCGGCCTCGACCGCGCTGCCCTCTGCGACGAGAACGCGCGTGACGAGTCCTCCCACGGGCGCGCTGACGATGGCCTCCTGCGAGGGCGGCACGACGACGGCGGCCGGCGCCGAGCCGACGGCGAACTCGGCGACGCGGGGTGGGCGCCGCCACTCGAGTCCCAGCCGGGCGACCTGCTCCCGCGTCACGGCCAGCTTTCGGTCGGCCCCCGCGCCGGCGCCGCTCTGCGGGACCGCCGCCGAATCGGCCGCCGCGCTCTCCGTCGGTCCCGAAGCGGCGCCGGCGGCCGGCAGTGCGCCGGCGGCCGGTTCCGGCAGCGCGCCGGCCGCCGGCTGCTGCGCGCGGGCCGCCGCGAACGGCAGAATCAGCGCGAGGGCGATGAAGGCGACTTTCGATCTCATGGAAGCTCTCCCACGGCCTGATTGACCTCGGCTATCGTGCGTCCGTACTTGATGCGCAACCGTGCGGTTTCGCGGCGCGCGGCACGGGCCGCTTCCTCGCGCCGCAGCAGGTCGGTCAGCGAGATCTCGCCCGCCTCGAAGGCCTTCTGGCCCATCTCCCAGCGCTGCTCGGAGAGATCGGCGCGCCGCTCGGCGAGCTCAAGCGCGTTCTCGGTGGTCTCGAGCGTGTGTGCCGCCTCGTGCATGGCCGTCTCGACGTCGCGCCGCACCGCAGTTTGCTGTGCCAGCGCCTCGGCGACGCGCCGGCCGGCCGCGGCCATCTCCGGCGCTGCCTGCGCGCGGCCGCCGAAGGGCACGCTGACGCTCACGCCGACGCTGTCGTCGAAGTAGTTCGTGTAAGGATCGCGCTGGCGGCGCGGGCCGATCGTGAGCAGGGTCTTGCCGCGCGTCTCCCGAGCGGTGAAGGTGCGCTCGGCACGCGCGCGGGCGAGCTCCGCTTCGGCCAGCGCGAGCAGCGGATGCGTCTCGTCGTAATCGCTGCGGGCCGTGAGCTGCTCGGCGAACGAGGCGGGCCGCACCGTGAGGCCCGTGAGCTTCTCGTAGGCGCGCTGCGCGTCTACGAAAGCGGCTTCGGCGTCGATGACGGCGGCCTGGCGGTCGAGCACGGTCGAGCGCGCGAGCAGCGCATCCTCGAGCGGCAGGTCGCCGGACTCGTTACGGCGCGTGACGACGCGCTCGAGCTTCTGTGTGACGTTCGAGCTCGTCGCGGGCCAGCTCGAGGCCGTTCGAAGCGCTCTCGAGATCCCAAAGGGCTTCGCGCAGCCGCCCGGCGACGTCCCAGCGCAGGGCGGCCGCCGCCGCGCGGGCCTCTTCGCCCGCAGTGCTGCCGACGTCGACCGCGGCACGGCGCTGGCCCGCGCGCCACAGCGGCAGCACGAGCCCAGCCTCGTATTCGCGCAGGTTGAAGTTCGAGAGCGATTCGTCCGAGCGATAGGAAAGGGTCATGCTCGGCTGGCCGGACCACGGACTGTGAGCACGCCGGTCCCAGGCCTGGGCCTCGCGGTCACGAGCCTCGAGCTCGACGAAGCGCGGGAAGTTTTCGACCGTATGCTCGAGCAGCGCGTTCCAGGTCAGCGCCGCGTCGAGATTCAGGGGCGGGTGCTCGTGATGCAGATGCGCGGACGCGGGTGTCCCGGCCGGCGCACGGGCATCCGCCGGCGCCTGTGCCTGCGCCTGCGCTCCACATGCCGTCAAGAGCCCGAGGAGGGCGAGATTCCAGCGGGCGCTCATCGCTCCGCCGCCCGGCTCGTCGTTCTGAACGGTGGCATTGGGCCTCCCCTCTGCAACGGCGCCCCGCGCCGGTTCCAGGCGAGACGATGCCGGGACGGACGTCAAAAAGATGTAGTGGAAAGCTCATACTTTCGTGGCATTGCGGAAGATACGTGCGGCGACTTTTTTTTCACGCGATTCCCTTAGAATCCCGCCTCATGCGAGTGCTCGTCATCGAAGACCATCGCGACATCGCCGAAAACATCGGGGACTACCTCGAGCCGCGCGGGCACGTGCTCGATTACGCGGGCGACGGCGTGACGGGGCTGCACCTCGCGCTGACTCACGACTACGACGTCATCGTTCTGGACCTCATGCTGCCCGGCATGGACGGCGTCGAAGTGTGCCGCAAGCTGCGGCGCGACGGCCTCAAGGAGACGCCGGTCCTCATGCTCACGGCGCGTGACCGGCTCGAGGACAAGGTCGGCGGCTTCGGCGCCGGCGCCGACGACTATCTCGTGAAGCCGTTCGCCTTGAACGAGCTCGAAGCGCGCCTCGAGGCGCTGCACCGGCGCGGAGCCGGCCGCGTCGTCGGCGGCCGGACGCTGCGCGTCGCGGATCTCGAGTACGAGCAGGCGACCGAGACCGTGCGGCGTGCCGGGCGCAGGCTCGATCTGAACCCGAGCATGCGGCGCCTGCTCGGCGTGCTCATGGCGAACAGCCACCGCGTCGTCGCGCGCCGAGAGCTCGAGGAGACGCTCTGGGGCGACGATCCGCCCGAGGGCGACGTGTTGAGAGCCCACATCTATTCCCTGCGCTCGGTCATCGACAAGCCGTTCGAGCGCAAGCTCCTGCATACCATCCACGGGGCGGGCTATCGGCTCGCGGACATCGATGAGCGCTGAGCGGCGCCGGCGCCTGGGCAGCCTGCGCGCGCGGATCACGCTCGCGATGCTGCTGCTTGGGGCGCTGAGCACGGCCGTGTTCGCGTTCGGCGTCTTCATCGCGGCCGAGCGCATGGAGCGCAGCGTGCTGGACCGGCACATCCGCGCGGAATTCCAGACGCTGGCCGCGAACCTCGAGGCGCACCCCGAGCTCGAGGCCGTGAAGAGCGCGCTGCTGCTCGGCTTCGTCGGCCGCGACAACGCCGCGCTGCCGCCCGCCTTCGCCGCACTCGCGCCGGGGGTCTACCACGCGGTCCATGTGGGCGACAAGGCGTATCAGGTCTACGTCGGCGACGCGGACGGGCGCAGGCTCTACGTGGGCTACGACATCACCGAGTGGGAGGCGCTCGAGCAGCCGGTCATCTACGTGCTGCTGGGCGGCGTCGCACTCAGCGCGCTGCTCGCGGTCTGGATCGGGTTCTGGGCCTCGGGCGAGCTCCTGGTCCCCGTGACCTCGCTGGCCGCGCGCCTCAAGAAGCTCGACCCGCGCCAGCGCAACGTGCGCATCGCCCCGGACTTCGTCGGCGACGAGGTCAAGCCCATCGCCGAAGCGTTCGACCGCTACATGGAGAGACTGGACGGCTTCGTGGAGCGCGAGCAGCTCTTCACGGCGGCCGCGGCTCACGAGCTCAGGACGCCGCTCGCGGTCATGCAGGGGGCGACCGAAGTGCTGCTCGAGCAGCCGAACCTGCCGCCCGGCGCGCGCCGCGCCGCCGAGCGCATCGCGCGCGCGCAGCGCGAGATGCGCGAGTACAGCGAGGCGCTGCTGTTCCTCTCGCGGGAGTCGCGCGCCGAGGACGCCGAGCCGGCGGGCTGCGAGCTCGACCACGTGGTGCGCGAGCTGACCGAGAGCTATCGGCCGCTCGTGGACACGGCCCGCGTCGCCCTCGAGTACCGCGGCGCCACGGGGCTACGCCTCGAGGTCCCGCCCGCGCTCCCGGCCATCGTCGTCGGCAATCTGCTGCGCAACGCGATCGAGCACACGCGCGCCGGCGGGATTCGCGTCGAGACGGAAGGCTCGAAACTGCGCGTCACGGACACGGGCTGCGGAATACCGGCGGAGGCGCTCGGCTCGCTGTTCGACCGCGCCTACACCACCAAGCCCGGCGGAGGCATGGGCCTGCACCTCGCGAAGCGCATCTGCGAGCGCTTCGGATGGCGGCTCGCGATCGACAGCCGGGACGGCGACGGCACGACGGCCACCGTCGATTTTGCGGCGGCGGCCTGAGCGCTCGATTTGCGGCGGCGGCCTGACTGAGCGCTGCCGCGGCTTCGGCGCCGAGACGAGCGGCTTCGGCGCCGAGACGAGCGCAGATCGGCGCGACTAGGGCCGCTCCTTGGCTTCCCGCCGCTGCTCTCCGCGCAGCGCCGCGGCCATGTGCGAGAGCTGCTCGCTGAGGTGCTCGAGCACGTCGTCGATGCTGAGAACGCCGACCAGCGAGCCGTCGCGGTCCACGACCGGAACGCGCCGCACGCCCGCCTGCATCATCGCCTTGAGCGCGAAATCGACGCCGTTGTCCTTGGCGACGACCGCGAGGTCGCGGCTCATGACGTTGCCGACCGTGAGCGTGCTCGGGTCCACCTTCGCCGCGACGACCTCGACGAGAATGTCGCGGTCCGTGAGGATGCCGATCGGCGTCTGCCGCCCGTTGCGGTATTCCGTCACGATGACGTTGCCGACGTGCTCTTCGCGCATGACTCGGGCCGTTTCGACGAGCCCGGCGTCGGCTTCGGTGGTGACGACGTTGTGATTGCAGATCTTGTCTACGGACATGGGCACGGCCTTTCGTTGTGGCTCGAGACGGGATTCATCATGGGCGAGACGGCCCTCTGCGGCAATCCGCATTTGCCGCCATCGCTACGTGCATGTACTTATTCTCGCGTTCCGCGCGGCGCCGCATGCTCTTGCGCGGTTCGAAGAGGAAGCCCCGGTGTCAGCGAATCTGCAGGCGCCCATCGCCAAGATCATGGCCGTGCTCGATCCCACGCGGCTGCTCCAGCCCGCGCTCGAGAAGGCCGAGTGGATCGCCGAGCGCAGCGAGGCGGAGCTGCTGTTGTACTGCTGCTGCTACGACAGCGATCTCGCGTTCGATCACGGTGCAAAGATTGCCAAGGTGGAGCGAACGCGCTCGTGGCTCGAGCGGCTCGCCGCGGGCACGCGCGGGCGCGGCACGAAGGCCTCGATCGAGGTCGCGTGGGATCCGGAGTGGCGCGACGCCGTCGCGCGGGCGGCCGCCGCGTCGGGAGTGGAGCTCGTCGTCAAGGCGGCCAACCGTCACACGCCGCTCGCGCGGCATCGCATGCAGAGCGCCGACTGGGACCTGCTGAAGGGGACGGGCTGCCCGACGCTGTTGGTGAGCCACACGGCGCCGCCGGGGCGGAACATCGTCCTCGCGGCCGTCCGGCCGGGGCGGGCGCGCTCCGGCGCCCCGCTCGACGAGCACGTCGTCGCCGTGGCGCGGCGCATCGCGGGCGCGGTCGACGGCGAGCTTCATGCCGTGACGGCCTACGAGGGCGCCGCGCCCTTCGAGGCACAGGCGTTCGCGGCGGCCTGCGGCCTGGCGCCCGACCGCGTGCACGCCGTGCAGGGCTCGGCCCCGAAAGCCGTCGCCGGTGCGGTGTCCCGGCTTGCGGCGGGCGTCGTGGTCATCGGTTGCCCGCCCGACGAGCGCGCTGCGGCCTCGATCATCGGTGCCGCGGCTGAGCGAATCATCGACGCCGTGCCTAGCGACGTTGTAGTCGTCCCGAGCTGAGGGGGCCTTGAAAAAGCCGCTCTCGTCTCAATGTTCAGTGCTTTCCAAGGCGCGTAAGGCGTTTAGAGGAGGACCACGATGAACCTGATTACCTGGAGTCCGTTCCGCGAGCTCGACCAACTCTTCTCCCGCTACGCGAGGGACATGAGCACGGCCGGCGACAACATGCACTGGCGGCCTTCGGCCGACATCGTCGAGAACGACAAGGAGTACCTGATCAAGGCCGATCTTCCCCAGGTCAAGAAGGAAGACATCGACATCAGCGTCGAGAACGGCGTGCTGACGCTGAGCGGCGAGCGCCGCGTCGAGAAATCCACCGAGGACGAGAAGGAGCATCGGCGCGAGACGTTCTATGGCCGCTTCGCCCGCAGCTTCGCACTGCCCGAGGACGTGGATCAGTCCAAGATCAGCGCCGAGTCCAAGGACGGCGTTTTGAAGGTGCATCTGCCGAAGAGCGAATCGAAGCAGCCGCGCCGCGTGCAGGTCGACGTTGGCTGAGACGCGGGCGGCCACCGGGAACCGGAGGCGGCGGCGCTCGGCCGCGCTTCCGGTTCGCCCGGATCATTCGCCGGGCGCTGCCGCGTCCGCGGGCGCTGCCGCGTTCGCCGGTGCCTTTACGTTCGCAGGCGCCTTCACGATAAGAACATCGCAGGGCACGCGGTCGAGAAGCTCCTCGGCCGTGCTGCCGAGGAAGAGCCGCTGCACGGCATTGCGCGAGACAGCGCCCATGACGACGCAGTCGGCCTTCAGCGTGCCGACGAGCTCGACGAGAAGCGGCCGAGTCCCGCCGTCGAGCACGTGGACGGCCGCGTCGGGCACGCCGTGCGCCGCAGCCAGCTCGCGCACCGCGTCGACGTGCATGCCCCGCAGCTCCTCGAGGACGCCCCCCGCGGCGGCGAGCGCGAAACCGTTCGCGTCGCCGGCTGCAGCCAGCGCCGGCGTCGGATCGAAGGCGTGGAACAGCTCGAGCCGGCCGCCGGCGGCATCGGCGAGCCGCCGGCCGAGCGCGACGATCTCGTGATCGAGCTCCGCCGGCTTGTCGCGCTCGTGCAGCGGGTCCACGGCTGCGAGGAACGTGGGGCGGGCCGCCGGCGCGCTGGGCTTCACGAGCCACAGCGGGGCCGGGCATTCGCGGATCAGCTGCCAGTCGGTGTTGGAGAAGATCGAGCGGCGGATGAGCTCGTGGTAGTGCGTGTCCTTGAGCACGAAGGCGGCCTCGAGCTCGGCGGCCTTGCGGGCGACGCCGGCATGCACGGGGTGATCCCAGCGCACGTCCACGGTGGTCGGCACGCCGGCGGCCTCGGCCTCGGCGGCGAGCGCGCGAAGGCGCGTGCGGTACTCCTCGAGCCGGGCCTCGCGCGCGCGGCGCAGCGATTCGGCGTCGAAGAAGCGCTTGCCCGCCAGATGCGGATCGTAAGCCCAGATGAAGAGCTCGAGCGCGGTGCCCAACCGGCCCGCGAGCCAAACGCCGCGCTCGAACGCGGGCTGCGCCTCGGCCGTCGGATCGAGGACGACGAGAATGCGCCCGCTGGCAGTCGTTACCCCTTCGGACATTGCGGATATCCCCCCGGCCGCTTTGCCTGCAATCTAGACCGAAGTTTATAGTGCGCCGGCCGGTGAAGGGAGCCGAGGCGCCGCTTACCCGGAATCCATATGGTGGTCGAAATCGACGAGATGAGCAGGCCGATGCAGGCCAGCCGCGGCGCGGAGCTCGATGCGCTGCTCGCCGCGGCCGTCGACGCTATCGTCACGATCGACGAGCGCGGCGACATTACGTCTTTCAACCCGGCGGCCGAGCGGCTGTTCGGGTACGACGCGGAAGAGGTCATCGGCACGCCCGTGGCGTGCCTGATGCCGGAGCCGCACGCCTCGCAGCACGATGGTTATGTCAAACGCTATCTGCGCGAGGGTGACGCGCGCGTGATCGGCATCGGCCGCGAAGTCGAAGGCCGGCACAAGTC
Source organism: uncultured Gammaproteobacteria bacterium (assembly GCA_963702105.1). GTDB lineage: Bacteria > Pseudomonadota > Gammaproteobacteria > Steroidobacterales > Rariloculaceae > ZC4RG20. The sequence goes on along the minus strand of OY969712.1, from coordinate 2,951,050 downwards.
GGGCCAGCGGCTGCCGATCTGGCTCTCGATCGGCGAGGCCGTCAGCCCCTCCGGCCGCAGCTTCGTCGGCATCATCCGGGACCTCAGCGACCTGCGCGCCGCAGAGCGCGAGCGCAGGCTGCTCGAGTCGCGGTTGCAGCACGTCGGCCGGTTCAGCCTCATGGGCGAGATGGCCGCCGGAATCGCTCACGAGATCAATCAGCCGCTCAGCGCGATCGCGACCTACGCTCAGGCCGCGAAGCGGCTCTCGGCCGGGGCTCAACCCGATCTCGCGTCGCTGGCGCAGGCGTGCAGCGCCATCGCCGAGCAGGCGCGGCGCGCGAGCCAGGTCATCGAGAACCTCCGCAGCTTCATTCGCAAGCACGAGGCCGAGCTCGAGACGCTCGACGTGAACCGCGTGATCCGCGATGTACTCGGGCTCGTCGAGGCCGACGCGCGAGCCGGCGGCGTCGCCGTCGAGGCGGACTTGACGGAAGGCCTGCCCGGCGTGCGCGGCAACGCCATGCAGTTGCAGCAGGTCGTGCTGAATCTCACGCGCAACGCGGTCGAGGCCATGCAGGAGGTCGGGCAGGGGCGGCGGCGCCTGCGCCTCGGCACGCGCGCAGAAGGCGAGGGCGGCGTGCGAATCGAGGTCGCGGATTCGGGGCCCGGCGTCGATCCCGAGCTCGCCGCTTCGATCTTTCATCCCTTCGTGACGAGCAAGCGCGAAGGGCTCGGCGTGGGGCTCGCGGTCAGTCAGACGATCGTGCACGCTCACGGCGGAACGGTATCCTATGCGGGCCTTCCCGAGGGCGGGACGGTGTTCCGGGTGTCGTTGCCCGGCCATTCTGGAGAGTGACGCGTGAGTGAAGAGTCTTCGGTCGTCTATGTCGTCGACGACGACGACGCGGTTCGCGATTCGCTGCGGATGCTGCTGAAGTCGGTGGGGCTGCCTTGCGAGACGTTCGCTTCCGGCAATGCGTTTCTCGAGGCATACGAGCCGGCGCGCGTGAGCTGCCTGGTCGCCGACATCCGCATGCCCGGCTTGAGCGGTCTCGAGCTCCAGGAAGAGCTCAACGGGCGCCAGGCCGAGCTTCCTATCATCTTCATTACGGGCCATGGCGACGTGCCGATGGCCGTCAAGGCGATGCAGTCCGGTGCCGCGGACTTCATTCAAAAGCCCTTCCGCGATCAGGAGCTGCTGGACCGCATACACAAGGCGTTGGAGGCGGATCGCGAGCGCAGGAACGAGGACGAATCCGTCTCGCGGGCGCGCAAACGCCTCAAGACGCTGACGCCGCGCGAGACCGAGGTCATGGACAAGGTCGTGCAAGGGCATGCGAACAAGGTCATCGCGCTCGATCTCGGCGTGAGCCAGCGCACGGTCGAGCTGCACCGAGCTCGCGTCATGCACAAGATGGGCGTGCGCTCGCTGGCCGAGCTCGTGCGGCTGGTCGGCAGCGTCCGCCAGACCTGAGCGCTTCGGTCCGCGGCTATTTCGAGTACTGAATCGACTTTAGATAGGCCACGACCGCGTCGATGCGCCGCGCGATGACCTGTTCCGAGGCCTGGCCGCCCTTGCCGCCCCAGCCGAACTCCGCGCCCCAGATCGGCATGTAACGATCGCCGTGAGCGGCCGGCAGGTTGCGGCCGTCGATGTAGTCGCGCACGGCCGCGGTCGGGAACTCGCCGTGATTTCGCTCGGCGAGGTTGCGCAGGTTCGGGACGTTGACGTTGAGCACGGCGGCGACGGGGCCGTTGCCTTCGCCGGTAGGACCGTGGCAGGAGGCACAGTTGTTGGCGTAGATCATCGCGCCGGAAGGCCCGCTCTCTTGGGCTGCGGCACACGTGGCGGCCAGGACGAACAGGGCGACGACTGCGGCACTCGGTTTCATGGGCCTCGATGCTCCTCGAGTTTGAAGACGATTCATGCTTGAAGACGATTCATGCGGCTGCGGCAGCCCGCTCGAGCCACGCTTGCATCCGGCTGTAATTCACGAGCCCGGGCTGCTGAAACAGCAGCGAGCCGTTCGCGAACACGGCGAAGTTCGGGATGCTGCGAACGTTGAACTCGGCCGCGAGATCCGGAGATGCCTCCGTGTCCACCTTGAGCACGAGGGCGCGCCCGGCCATGGACTCGGCGACGCGCGCGACCTCGGGCGCCGCCATCTTGCAGGGGCCGCACCAGGCCGCCCAAAAGTCCACGAGCACGGGCACTTTGGCTGCGGCCACGATCGCGCGGAACTCGTGGGCGCCGACGTTGAGCGGCGCGGCGAGCGGCGGCAACGGCTCGCGGCAGGAGCCGCAGCGGCCCGTGTCGGCCAGATGCGCTTCGGGAATTCGGTTGCGGCGCCCGCAGTTCGGGCAATTTCTGACGATGGCCATGAGGACGAAGGTACCGCGCCCGGCCGAGATCAGTCGAGTCCGGACTTTCCGGGGGGTACTTCGAGCTGCGCGGCAAGTGCTCTCACCCGGGTCTCGAGGGCCGTGCGGATGCGTGCCTGGTCGGAGTCGCCGTCGCCCTCGGCCGCGAGCTCGGCCACGCTCGCGCTCGGCCCGAAGGCGACCGTCACGGGGTGCGCCCGGGGGAGCCTGCGCGTCGTCGGCCAGGCCTCGAAGCTGCCCCGCACGAACGTCGGCACCACGCGGCAGTCCTGGTGCTCGAGCAGCGCGCCGATGCCGGGCCGGAACGGCAGCAGCCGACCGTCGAGCGAGCGGCGGCCCTCCGGAAACCAGACGAGCGAGTCGCCCTGCTCGAGCACGGCGCGCGCCGTGCCGATCGCACCCGCGAGGTCCTGATCCGGGTCTACCGGGAACACGCGCGTCGAGCGGCTCACGAGCCGGGTCACGGGCCCCGCGAACATGACCCCGACCCAGCCGGCCCAATGAACGCGCCGCAGGATCGAGGGCGGCAGCGCGGCCGCGATGGCGGGCGGATCCAGGAAGCTCGCGTGGTTCGGCGCGAACACGAGCGAGCCTTCGCGCGGCACGTGCTCTTTGCCGACGACCTCGAGGCGGAACATGGTGCGCATGATCGCCCGATCGAGTCCAAACAGGCCCGCGCCGAGCGCGCCGAGCACGGGCCCGGGGCGCCTCGGGGCGGGGCGCGGCGCGCTCCCCGTGAGCTTGGTTTCGCCGCTCTGCTCGGCGTGATCGACTTCGGTCAACAGGTCGCGGAGCGTCAGCACGCGGCTCACGGCCGCGCCGGACAGCGCGACGTGAAACCGCTGCTCGAGCTCGAGCGTCAGCGTGACCCAGCCCAGCGAATCGATCTGCAGGTCAAGCTGAGGGCTCATATCGAGATACAGATGCCGGTCCGGGTAGCGCTCGGCCAGCCATTCCCAAACGGCCTGCGTCGTCGGCGAGGCCTCGACGAGCGCCTTGTCCTCGGGGCTGAGCTCGACGGGCTGCTCCTCGAGCGAGCGCTGCCCGGCGCGCTCGTAGATCTCGGGCAGCAGATGCCGCCGCAGCTTGCCGAGCCGCGTGCGGGGCAGGGGCTCGCGCACGGCGCGGAAGTCCATGAGGCGCTCGTACGGCGGCAACTGCATGCCGAGCCGCTCGAGCTCGTCGCCGATGAGGCGCACGGCACCGAGGCCGCCGCGGCGGCGCAGCTCGTCCTCGTCCGGCACGACGAGCGCGACGAGCCGGCCCTCGCGCTCCAGCAGCGCGATTTCGCGCAGCAGCGGCGAGGCGCCGTAGGTCGGCTCGACGTCCTCGGGGAAGACGTTTTTGCCGCCCGAGAGGACGATGACCTCTTTGAGCCGGCCCGCGACGTGCAGGTACCCCGCACCGTCGAGCGAGCCGAGGTCGCCCGTGCGGAACCAGCCATCGGTCGTGAACGCCTCGCGCGTCGCGTCGGGGTTCTTCCAGTAGCCGGCGAAGACGTTCGGGCCGCGCGCGAGGATCTCGCCCGCGGCCGGGTCCTCGGCTCCGGCGATCCGGATCTCGACGCCCGGCAGCGGCCGCCCTTCCGAATCGAGGCGGCGCGCGCGCCGCGAGTTGAACGTGAGCACGGGAGAGGTCTCCGTGAGACCGTAGCCCGAGAGCACCGTCCAGCCCAGCGTCTCGAGATCCCGCGCGAGCTGCGGATCGAGCTTCGCGCCGCCGCAGCCGAGAATCCTGAGCCGCTTGCCGAGGTTCGCGTGCAGCGGCCGGAACAGCAGCTTGCCCGGGCGGAGGCGAGTGAGGCGTGCCGTGCCGCGGCTCAGCGCGAGCAGCCGGCGAAACAGCCGGGCCCGGCGGGCGCCGCCGGCCTCGACGCGCGTCGTGATGCCTTGCCAGACGGCGGCGTACAGGCTCGGCACGCCGAGCATGGCCGTCGCGTCGCCGGCCTTGAGCGCTCCCGTGATCTCCGGGCCGGACATGCCCGAAGGCAGCACGAGCGTTGCGCCCATGCCGAGCACGAGCAGCAGGCCGACCGTGAACGGATAGCTGTGGTGCATGGGCAGCGGCAACAGGACGCGGTCGCTCGGGCCGATGAGCCCCGCCCTCATGAGGGCGTTCGCGTCGGCCGCGAGGTTGGCATGCGTGAGGGGCACCGCCTTCGGGTTGCCCGTCGTGCCCGACGTGTAGACGAGGGAGGCCACGCGCTCGGGATCGGGCGCGGGCAGCTCGACCGGGCCGTTCGCTGCGAGCCGCGTCCAGACTTGCGGGTCCTCGTCGGCCGCATCGATCAACGCATACTCGCGCGGTGTCTCGGGCGCCTCGCCAAGCGCTTCGAGGTGCCGGCGGCTCGTGAACGCGAAGCGCGCTCCGCTGTGGCGCAGCACACCGAGCAGCGTCTCGCGCCCGGACTGATCGTCCACGGGAACCGCCGTCGCGCCGGCCGCCACGATGCCGAAATAGGCCGCCGCCCAGCCGGGGCCGTTGGGGCCGCAAAGCAGGACGAGATCCCCCGCGCCGATGCCGCGCTCCGCCAGGCCGCCGGCCACGGCCTCGATGCGGTCGCGCAGGTCCGCGAAGCTCAGCGAGACCGTCGAGTCCGCGCCGAAGGCGACGAGGGCCTCCTTGTCGGCTCGGTCGCCGAAGGCTGCGACGAGATCCTGGAGGGTCTGCAAGGAAGGATGTTGCATGCCCGGAGTGTACCGTCTATGCGCATGGCGGCGCGCGGGCCTGTTCGTACATGCCGAGATAGGCCGGGCGCGGCGGCCGCTCTATCCTGCGGGCCCATGATCGAAAAGCTTCTTCTGCTCCTCGAGGGCGGCGCCGGGCCCGATGCCGCCGCCGTGCGGCGCGCTGCGCTCGTCGCGGAGCGGGCGCGGGCGTCCGTGGACGTGCTCGCACTCGTCCACGACCCGCATCTCGAAGGCTACCTCGGCCATCCCGAGGTCTACGCCTCGCTGCGCGAGCGCCTGCTCGAGGACCGGCGCGCCGCGGCCGAGACGGTCGCAGGGGCGCTGCGCGAACGCGGCCTGCGGGCCGAGGCGCGTGCGGTGTGGGGCGGGCCGCGCCCCGACGCGGCGGCCCGCGAGGCCGTCAATGGCCGCGCGGGTCTCCTCGTCATGCAGCCGAGCGGCCCGGACGGCCGGTTCTCGCATGCCGACTGGCGGCTCGTGTCCGACTGCCCTGTGCCCGTGCTCGTCGCGCGCGCGCCCGGCCGCGAGCCCTACGAGACGGTCATCGCGGGCGTCGATCCCGCGCGCGAGCACGGCAAGCCGGCCTCGCTCGATCTCGCGGTGCTCGCGGCCGCCAAGCTCTTTCGCGACCTGTGTGCCGCGCGACTCGAGATCGTGCACTGCTTCACGCCGCTCGCGTTGATCGTGGCCGACTCCGGCCTCGACGCCGTCATGGTGGACGACGTGGAGGGCTCGCTCGAGGCGGAACGACGGGAGGACTTCGCGCGGCTCGTCGCCGAGGCGGGCCTGCCCGCGGGCGCGGGGACCGTCGTCGAGGGCCGGCCGGGCGAGGTGCTGGCCGAGCGGGCGCAGGACAGCGCCGTGCTGCTCGTGGTCGGCGCGGTCTCGAGGGGTGCCATCCGCAGCTTGTTTCTCGGCAGCACGGCCGAACGCGTGCTGCACGTGGCGGCGGGCGACGTGCTCGTCGTGAAGCCGCCCGGCATCGGGCGCTGAGCGCGCCCGGGTCGGGTCAAGCAGGCGCGCCGGCCCGGGTCGAGTAGGCGCGCCGGGCTCAGGTCAAGTAGGCGTACAACGCGGTCAGCCCGCCGACGACGGCCGCGAGCAGCACGCTGTGCTTGAACGTGAAGCGGAACAGCTTGCCTTCCTCGCTGCGGCTCATGCCCGTGGCCGCGACGGCCACGGCGAGGCTCTGCAGGCTGATCATCTTGCCCATGACGCCGCCCGCGGAGTTCGCCGCGGCCAGGATCGCCGGATTGAGGTGCAGGCTCGTCGCCGTCACGACCTGGAGGTTGCCGAACAGCGCGTTCGAGGACGTGTCGCTGCCCGTTAGGAATACGCCGAGCCAGCCGAGCAGCGAGCTGAAGAACGGGAACAGCGCGCCCGTGCCCGCGAACGCGAGGCCGAGCGTGACCGTCGCGCCCGAGTAGTTCATGAGATAGGCGAGGCCGACGACCGCGGCGATCGTGAGCATCGGGAACGCGAGCTGCCGGGCCACGGAGCCGAGCAGGAGCACGTAGCGCCCGACCGAGACGCGCAGCAAGAGCGCGGCGGCCATGCTCGCGAACGCACAGGCCGTGCCCGCGGCCGAGAGCCAGTTCAGCGTGTAGTTCGCCGCATACGGGGTCGGGGTCGAGACGACGGGTGCGCCGCGCAGCACGAGGTTGTGCAGGCCCGGCCAGCGCACGGACGCCGTCACCGTATCGAGCGCATGTTTGCCGCCCGAGGTGCCCCAGACCAGCACGAACGCGACGAGGAACAGGTAAGGCGACCACGCTAGCACCGTGCGGCCGAGGCCGTGCGTCTTGAGCTCGATCTCGGCCGCGTGCTCGCCGAGCATGTGAAAGCCTTCGGCGGGCTGCCAGACCTTGAGCAGCGCGACGAGCGCAAGGATCGCGACGATCGAGGCGACGATGTCGACGAGCTCCGGCCCCACGAAGTTCGACATGAGGAACTGCACGGAAGCGAACGAGACACCGCAGACCGCCGCGGCGGGCAGCACGGCCCTGAGGCCCTTGAAGCCGCCCATGACGAGCATGAGATAGGCCGGGATGAACAGGGACACGGGCGCGCAGAGGCGGCCGACCCAGCTGCTGAGCTCGGCTGTCCAGGGTCCTACGTCGGCCCCGTGCAGCCCGGCCGTCGTGCCCGCCAGCGTGATGACGGGGATGCCGATCGAGCCGAACGCGACGGGCGCCGTGTTCGCGAGCAGGCAGATGCCGGCCGCGAAGAAGGGCGAGAAGCCGAGGCCCGTGAGCATGGCCGCGGCGACGGCGACGGGCGTGCCGAAGCCCGCGGCGCCCTCGATGAAGGCCCCGAGCGCGAAGGCGATGAGCATGGCTTGCAGCCGCCGGTCGGAGGTGAGCCCGCCGATCGAGTCCTTGATGATCTCGAAGTTGCCCGTCTCGAGCGTGAGGCGGTACAGCACGATGGCCCAGTAGACGATCCAGCCGATCGGGAACAGCCCGAAGGCCGCGCCCATGGCCGTCGAGCTCACGGCGAGCTTCACGGGCATGTGGTAGACGCCGATGGCGACGACGAGGGCGGCCGCGAGGCCCGCGAGGGCCGCGATCCAGGCAGGCCGGCGCAGCACGCCGATGAGCAGCAGCAGGACGAGAATCGGAACGGCCGCGCCCAGCGCGGACCACCCAAGGCTATTCGCTATCGGCAAGTAAGGCTGCTGCCACATGCTGAAGTCCCCTCCCTCCGCGGACGGGGTATTAGAACTCAGCGCGGCGGGTATTTGAAGCGCGGGCTCAGTCGCGGGTCGGGGCGCTTTCGCGAACCGGGGCGCTCTCGCGCGCCGGCCCGCTCTCGGGCTCGCCGCGCCGGAACAGCTCCGGCTCGAGCTCGTGCTTGTGCAGCAGCTTGTAGAACTCCGAGCGGTTTCTTTCGGCGAGCCGCGCGGCCTGCGCGACGTTGCCTTCCGTCATCTCGAGCAGGTGCGTCAGGTATTCGAACTCGAAGCTGTCGCGCGCCTTCGCGAACGGCAGGAAGGCCTTCTCCTTGCGGCGCAGCGCGCGCTCGACGAGGCTCGCGGGAACCAGCGGCGCCGTCGAGAGCACGACGCACTGGTCGATGACGTTGCGCAGCTGGCGCACGTTGCCCGGCCAGGGCGCCGACATCATGAGCTCCATGGCTTCCTTGGAGAAGCCCGTGACGTTGACGGCCGCGCCGCTGCGTTCGGCGCGCGCGCGCTCGAGCAGGTGATCGGCCAGCAGCGGGATGTCCTCGCGCCGCTTCGCGAGCGGCGGGATCTCGAGCGTCACGACATTGAGCCGGTAGTAGAGATCCTCGCGGAACCGCTTTTCGGCGACCGCGGTCTCGAGATTCTGATGCGTCGCGGAGACCACGCGCACGTCCACGGGCGCGGCGTGCGTCGAGCCGACGGCGCGCACTTCCTTCTCCTGCAGCATGCGCAGCAGCTTCGCCTGGAAGGGCAGCGGCATATCGCCGATCTCGTCGAGGAACAGCGTGCCGCCGTGCGCCGCCTTGATGAGGCCCTCGCGCGCCTGGTTCGCGCCCGTGAACGCGCCCTTCTCGTGGCCGAAGAGCTCGGCCTCGAACAGCTGCTCCGGGATCGCCGTGCAGTTCACGGCCACGAGCGGGTGGCGCCGGCGCGCGCTCGCCTTGTGGATCGCGCGCGCGAGCAGCTCCTTGCCCGTGCCGCTCTCGCCGCGGATCAGCACGCTCGCGTCGCTCTGCGAGACCATCCACGCCTCGCGCAGCAGCGTCTCCATCTTCGAGCTGCGCGTGACGATCTCCGCGCACCACTCCGCGTCCTCGAGCGGGGCGTCGGAGCGCTCGCCGAACATCTTGAGCGCCCGCTCGATGATCTCGACGAGCTGATTGCGCTCGAACGGCTTCGTGAGATAGGCGAAGACGCCGCGCTGCGTCGCGTCCACGGCGTCCGGAATCGTGCCGTGCGCCGTCAGCACGATGACGGGCAGCGTCGGCTCGCGCTTGTGAATCTCGTCGAACAGCGCGAGCCCGTCCATGGCGTCCATGCGCATGTCCGTGATCACGACGTGCGGGCGGAAGCCCGGCAGGCAGGCGAGGGCGCGCTTGCCGCTGTCCGCCGTCTTCACGTCGTAGCCCTGCCGCTCGAGACGGATGGCGAGGACCTTGAGAAGGCTCGGGTCGTCGTCGACGAGCAGCACTCGGGCTTTGTCGGGCATCGGTGCGCGCTATTGTCCCAGGTCTTCGCGCGAGAGCTGCTCCTCGAGCTTCTTGAGCGCGTCGAGCTGACCCTCGAGCGTCTCGCGCTGCTTGCGCTCGAGCGCGAGCGCGCTCTTGACCTTCGTGAGCTCACGGCTCAGCTGCTCGTTGCGGTCGCGCTCCTTCGCGAGCAGCGCGAGCGCGGCGTCGCCGTCATTGTCGCTGTAGACGCGCTCGCGCAGCAGATTGTAGAGCAGGCGGGCGAACTCGGCGATCTGCGGCTCCTGGCCCGCCTCGCGGTAGACCACGTCGCGCAGGAAGCGCGTCGCCTGGTCAACGTCCTGGAAGGCGGAGTTGGGGGCGCTGAGCAGCAGCGACAGCTTGATCGCGGCCTCGCTCGAGAGGACGGAGTCGTTCGAGAGGGCGAGCTCGTGGTACTGCTCCTCGAGCTGCTTGCCGCCGAGCTCGCGGACGCGGTTTCCGTACCGCGAGAGCTCGGCGAGCACGTCGCCCGAGGCCGCCGGGGCGGCGGCGTCCGCGGCGGCCTCGGGGCCGGCGGGAATACGGGTCGTCTGACAGGCGGCCGCCGCGCAGGCCATGACGATCACGAGCCAGGGCCTAAGCCGCCGCGAACCGTGCGGGCCCGGCAATCGGGAAGGCGGCGCGGAAGTGCGCGCCTTCGGTGGAATCGACGACCTCAATGTACCCATCGTGGGCCTCCACGTATTCCTTGGCAATCGCCAGACCGAGGCCGGTTCCTTTGACGCTCGATTGATATTCCGCCTGGCCTTGCTGGAAGGGTTCGAAGATCTTCTGCTTTTCCGACTCCGCCACGCCCGGCCCGGTATCCTGCACGTCGACGAATGCGTACCCGTCGTGCGCCTCGAGAGAAACCGAAACCCGACCGCCCGCCGGCGTGTACTTGATGGCATTCGTCAGCAGATTGTCGACGACTATTCTAAGCTTATTCTCGTCGCCGCGAATCCGTACCGGCGCGAGGCTTTCCTCGATCCTCAGCACCTTGGAGGCGGAGGCCAGGGCCTGGGTCGCCACGACCCGGCGCACGAGGGCCTGCAGGTCCACCGAGTCGAGGATGCGGAGGTCCGAGACGAGCTCGGCCGTCTTGCCGAACTGCAGCAGGTCCTCGATGAGCTTTTGCAGGTGCAGGCTGTTCGAGCAGATGATGCGGGAGATTTCCGCCTCCTCGGGCGAGCCCGTCTCGAGGCTTTCCGTGAGCAGCTCCGAGCCCTCCCGGATCGTCGTGAGGGGCGTCTTGAGCTCGTGGGAGATGTGTCTTAAGAAGTTAATCTTTTGCTGCTCGAGCTCCTGGATGCGCAGGCGCAGCCAGTCGAGCTGGCGGCCGAGCGCCTCGAGGTCGCGCGGCCCGTGCACCTCGATGGGCGCTGCGAACTCCCGCGCCCCGAGGCGCCGGATGGCCTGGTCCACGTCCCGCAGCGGGCGCACGATGAGGGTCACGGCCAGGGCCGCGAGGACGATGGCCGCGGGGATCGCCGCGGCCGCCTGCAGCAGTAGCGTGCGCTGCATGATCCCCGCGCGTGCGGTCGTTGAATCCACCTCGGTTTCGATGAGCCGGCTGCTCTCGGAAAGCACCGTTCGGGCCCGGTTCGTGAGGTCGGCCCAGACGGCCGGTTTGTTGTCCTGCGCGAGCGTCGCGGCAGGCTCCCCCGATTTCGTGTGCAGCCTTTCGAAGAGGGCGCGTTCTTCCTCCTTGAGGCTCTCCAACTGCTGGCGGCCGAGCTTCGTGAGCTTGAGCTCGGACAGGTTCTCGACGGCGTTCAGGAACACGCGCCGCCGCTCGAGGTAGTTTTCGTGGAAGTCCGCGTCCTTGAGCACCTGATACTGTGTCAGCGCCCGCTGCATCTCGATGAGCTGCTCGACGAGCGAGCGGCTCTGCTGGATGCCGATCTCGCCTTCGATGAGCGCGGCCCGGCTGTCCTGGGCCAGCCGGTCCACCTGAATCACGGCCGTGATCACGGCCGCGATGAGCGGCGCCATGACGACGGCGAAGCCGATCAGGATCAGTCTGACGATCGAGCGCGGACGGTACACGAGGAGGCTCCAGACGGGCCGGCGCGGGAATGTGAACGGCAGGCACCACGTCCCGCCGATTCTATAAAAAAACCGGCGGGGGAGGTCTCCCACCGCCGGCGCTCGAGATAGAAACCGCGTCATTCCGAGCCAACTCGTGTTCCGCCGGGCGGCAGGATGATCTCCTAGAGCCGGTTGGCGGCCTGCAGATACTGCAGGTACTCGAACGGCGTCACCTCGCCGTCGCCGTCCGCATCGAGCTTTGCGAAGCGGCGGGCGAGGCCGGGATCCGCGGCGGCCTCCTCGCGGGAGATGCGACCGTCATGATTGCGGTCGAGCTGGTCGAACGACGCAGCCGGTTCTCGGGAGCAGCCTCCGAGAAGCACCGACAAGCCGAACAGCCACGCCTTCCCCATCATCGATCGTCCCCGGTCCGCAAGCTTGCAAAGCCAACTTTCGCATTTGCAAAGACTGCAAGCCGCGTGCCAGCGATTTCGCTCGCGAATGCAGGGTGGTGGACTTGTCAGGACCTTGGAATTGCTTGCTGCCGTGCGATCGTTTCGAGCCGGCGCGAGGCTCGTAAGACGCTCGCGGCGACCCGGCGGAGGCGTTTTCGAGGCGGGTGTCGTCTATTGGCGGCAGGGTCGGCATCGAGGCGCGGGCTCGCCGCGCATGAACTTACGCTCGGCGACGACCTGCGACCCGCCGAAACTGTCGGGCTGCGGTAACACAATCGCGGGCCGAATCGAGCGTTCGAGGGCCGGGCGCGCGCTATCGCTTGCGTTCGGGGCATGGCATACGAATTGCAATCACGTCCAGCGTGGAGGCCGCAGGGCTTCCGAGTCGGTCTGATAATACCCACAGGAGAAGAGACACATGAAACGTGCAATGGTTACGCTCTTGGCGCTTGGCTTTTCGGCGATCGCGTTTGCGCAGCAGAGCTCGGCACCTCCGTTCGAGCAGGTTGATACCAACAACGACGGCATGATCAGCCGTGCCGAGGCTGCGAAGGTCGAGGGTCTGGATTTTTCGCAGGCCGACACGAACAACGACGGTCATCTGAGCCGTCAGGAGTACGATGCGGCCACGAACCAGGGCCAAAGCGGCGCGCAGGGCGCGCAGGGCAGCCAGCCCGAACAGGGCCAGCAGCAGTAATATAGTGTGAGTCAGTGATTCGTCGTGGGCGGCCGCGTCCTCGTGACGCGGCCCGCCTGCGGCGACCTTCCCCTCAAGGCGGCGGCTGCGTCGCCGGCACCTTGTAACCGAACTTCTCGATGACGGCCCTCGCGTCCGGCCCAGCCAAGAACTTCAGGAACGCGACGGCGGCCTCGTTGCCGCGGCCGTGCGAAAGCAGAATCGCGTCCTGGCGGATCGGTGCATATCTATCCGCCGGTACCTCGACGTAAGCGGCCTTGCCCGAGTAATTCACCGCCTGCGAGAGCGCGACGAGGCCGAGGTCCGCGCTGCGGCTTTCGGTCATCGCAAACGCCTGCGTGATGTTCTGGCCCTGCACGATTCGCTTCTGCAGCGACTTCCACAGGCCGAGACCTTCGAGCGTCTGCTGCGCCGCGGCCCCGTAAGGCGCGAGCTTGGGATTGGCGATGGCGAGGTACCGGAAGCGGTCCGTCCGCAGCACGCTCAGGTCGAGCTGCGGATACTTGTCCACTTGGTTCGTCCAGAGCACGAGCCGGCCGATCGCATAAGTGAAGCGCGTGCGCGGGTCGCCGATCTCTTCCTGCGCCAGGAGCTTCGGGCGGCGCTCATCGGCGGCGAGAAACAAATCGAACGGGGCGCCGTTCGTGATCTGCGCGTAAAGCTGGCCCGTCGATCCCGCGGAGATCTCGAGCTTGTGCCGAGTGAGCTGCTCGAACTTCTTCGCGAGCGCGTCGAGCGGGGCACTGAAATTTGCGGCGACGGCCACGGAGGCCGTGTCCGCGCGTGCCGCCGCACCGCTCATCGCGAGGGCGGCGAAAAGCAACGGGATAGCGCGTCTTCGCATCGGTCGGGCTCCGATCGTCTCTAATCGCACCCAGTTTCGTGGCTGGGGCGCTCGGCTGTCCAGGCTGGGAATTCGCGGACTTCCGTGGCATGGTCTTTGCACTCCTGCTTGCGTCACCGAGAACTATGACGAGATGGTGCGCTTCCGATTCAGGGTCTTTGCGCTCGTGCTTGCGCTCGTTTCCACGCGCGCGTTCGCGGGTTTCGACAGCACGCCGGTCACGACCGCCTACGTCGGCCGGCCCTATGTTTACGACGTTCGGGCGAGCGGTCAGGGCAGTGTGGACATCCGGGCACCGGCCGGGCTGCCCGGCTGGCTGACCCTGACGCCGACCGGGGACGGCACGGCGCGGCTCGCGGGCACGCCTGGGCCGGGCGACACCGACGGCCACGTCGAGCTCATTGCTCAGGACACCGCCTGCCGCTTCTTCTATCTGTTCTGCTATCAGTTCCAGCGCTTCGACATCACGATCGTGCCCGACGCGCCGCCCGTGGTCGTCGCCCCGGGCTTGGCCGATCAGCAGGCCCTCGAGGGCACGCCGTTCGCCCTCGACGTGAGCGCCGCCTTCAGCGATCCCGACGGCGACGCGCTGACCTTCACGGCCGCGGGTCTACCGGCCGGCTGGTCGCTTACCGGGAGCCGGATCGCGCATACGCCTGCGCAGAGCGACGCAAACGGCTCGCCGTACCACGTGACCATCACGGCCGACGACGGCCGCGGCGGCCGCGTCAGCGACGACTTCGTGCTGAACGTGCGCGCGCTCGCACGGGCCGATCTGACGTTGCAAAGCATCGAGGCCTCGCCGAATCCCGCGCTCGAGGGCGCGGCGGTCACATGGACCTTCACCGTCGCGAACGGCGGGCCGGATGCAGCGGACTCGGCCGCCCTCGGCATCGATTTTCGCGGCCAGGCCATGACCGTGGACCCGGGCGAATGCACCGCGTCGGCCGACGGCACGCACCTCGACTGTACGCTCGGCCCGCTCCCGGCCGGGAAGACGCAAACGGTAACGGTTGCGGCGACTGCGAAGGATCCGGGCGACGTCTACGTCACGGCGAGCGTGGCCGCGGCGCAGGGCGGGCCGCTCGACCCCAAGGCCGGCGACGATACGGCCGCGGCCAGCCTCGCCGTCGGCGGGTCCGTCTCGGACGTCCCGGCCCAGGCGCTCGGCGGCAGCGCGGGCCAGGCGGTCGCGGCCGGCGATCTCGACGGGGACGGCTATGCCGATGCGGCCGTCGCGACGGGTGCGGGCTCACCGACGGAGCTCCGGCTCGACGTGAGCGGGCCGGGCGTCATCGCTTCGGCGCTTGCACCCGCCGCGGATCGCCGCGGGCTCTCGGCCGTGCCGCTCTCGATCGACGGCGGGGGCGCGGCCGTCGCGCTCGCCGACCTCGACAACGACGGTGACCTCGATCTTGCGGTGGCCGGCGGGGCCGACGGCGCGAACGCGGTCTTCGTCAACGACGGCACGAGTGCGATGCAGCCCGGGCCCGCGCTGCCGCCCGCAGACGGCGGGCAGGCCGTCGCGGCCGGCGATCTCGACGGCGACGGGTTCGCAGACCTCGTGTTCGCGAATCGCGGCGCGAACACCGTCTATCTGAGCCAGGGCGGCACCGGCTTCGCGGCCGCCGCGGCGCTCGACGGGCCCCCGCTCGACAGCCGCGGCGTCGCGCTCCTCGATGCGGACGGGGACGGGCGCCCCGACCTCGTGTTTGCGAACGCCGACGGTGCGGCGCAGCTCTATCTGAACCAGGGCGGCGGCGCGTTCGCACCCGCGGCGGCCCTCGACCCCGGGCCGACCCTGGCCGTCGCGACCGCGGACTTCAACGGCGACGGCTTCCCGGATCTCGTGTTCGCGCGCCCGGCGCCGGCCGCCGGCGAGTACGTGCCCGCGAACCCCGTGTACCTCGACGACGGCCACGGCGCCTTTTCGCGCGCGGCGGCGCTCGGCGCCGCGCCGACGCTGGCCGTGCTGGCCGGCGACGTGAACGGCGACGGGGCGGCCGACGTGGTGACCATCGGGGCGGGGGGCGTTCACGAGGTGTTCGATGGGGACGGCGCGGGGGCGTTCGCGCTCGATCCCACGCTGATCGCAAGCCCCGATCCCGCGGGCGCCGCGCTCGCGCGCCTCGGCGCAGGCGGCGCGCCCGACCTCGTCGTGACGGGCAAGCAGGGCACGGCCGTGTTCTTCAACGACGGCAAGGGGCATTTCGGGCTCGGCGACACGAGTCCGCCGGTCATTGAGCTCGTCGGCGCGGCGGACATGACGGTCGAGGTGGACGGCTCGTATAAGGACCCTGGGGCCGTCGCGACCGACGACGTGGACGGCAAGATCACGCCGACCGCGGACGGGACCGTGGACACCCAGGTCATCGGCACCTATACGGTCACGTACAACGCCGTGGACAGCGCCGGCAACACGGCGGCGCCCGTCACCCGCACCGTGCACGTGGAGGCCAAGCCCCCGACGGGCGGCGGGGGCGCCGGCGCGGCCGGATTGCTCGCGCTTTGCGCGTTGCTCGCGGGGGCTTTCAGCCGCGGCCGCCTCGACGCACAATGCCCGCCTAGGTAAGCTTGCCCTGGCAGTTTGCCGCGGCCGGGGGAATCGGCCGGATAACACCACGAATTCGAGGAGAATAAAGCAGTGAATCCCGTTGTAATCATTCGGCCGCTCGCGCTGGCCGCCGCCTCGAGCCTGCTGTGCACGGCCGCGTTCGCGACGCCGACCACGTACAAGCTCGATCCGAACCATACGCATCCGTCCTTCGAAGCCGACCACATGGGCGGCCTCTCGAAGTGGCGCGGCATGATCCGCAACAATCACGGCACCGTCACGCTCGACAAGGAAGCGCAGACGGGCACCGTCAACGTCACGATGGAGATGAACTCGATCGACTTCGGCAACGACGCCCTCAACGCGCACGCGCAGACGGCGGACCTGTTCGACGTCGCGAAGTATCCGACGGCGACCTACACGGGCAAGCTCGTGGACTGGAAGGACGGCGCGCCGACGGCCGTGGACGGCGAGCTGACGCTGCACGGCGTCACGAAGCCCGTGAAGCTCACGATCGACCATTTCCTGTGCAAGCCGGGCTTGAACAAGAAGGTGACGTGCGGCGCGGACGCGATCACGCAGATCAACCGCGAGGACTTCGGCGTCGACTTCGGCAAGAAGTTCGGCTTCGACATGGGCGTCACGCTGCGCATTCAGGTCGAGGGCAGCCCCGAAGCCCCGCAAGCGAACTAACGGGCGCCCGGGGAAGCACTAAGGCCGAAGCGAAACGTCTCCGGCAGCTTCCCCGGGGGCCGCGTGCACCGCGGCGCGCCGCGGTGCCTATTTCGGTAGGCGCGCCGTCGCGGCCGCGACGCCCGGGGCCTTGCACACGTCCGCCGGCTCGCCCTTCGTGAGCTCGCAAATGCCCGCCGTGAGCACGTCCGCCGCGCTCACGACATCCTGCCAGGCCGCATTGCCGCCCTGGCCGAGCTGCTGGGCCACCTGCTGCCAGTCCATGCCTTTGAAGACGCCGGGGCTGAACGGTGCGCCGATCTCGACGTAACGACCGCCCAGATAAATGAATGGAATCGAGCCCTGATCGTTGTAGCGCGTGAACGTCTCGCGCTGCGCGGCCGTCGGCTTCTCGAGCGGCTTGCCGTTGCGGTCCTGAATCTCGACGGCCTCGAGCCGGATGTAGTCGCTCTTGTAGCTCGCATCCACGAAGCTGAACGTGGCCGTGTCCGGAAACACATCGCGGGTCGCCGAGCGGGTGTAGCGCAAGTCCGAGAGATCCCCGAAACGCATGAGCGCGAGCACGAGCGGCCAGCGCACGCCGGCGCAGAACGGGCAATAGTCCGCGCCGATGTAGAGCACGAGCGGCTGGCTCCCAGCCGGCGCCTGCTTGTCCTCGATCGCCTTGAGCGGCACCTGACCGAAGTGCGGCGTCTGCTTCAACGACTCCTTGGCGATATTGCGCAGCTCCGCGAGCAGAATCGGCGAGACCTTCTGGTCGACCGGACCCAGATTTGCCGAGGCGCTCTCCTGGGCCGAGGCGGCGAGGGGCAGGGCCGCTGCGAGCAGCAGGGTCGAGAGGGCCGCGGCCGCGGCCGAGATCAGACGTACGCGCATGAGAGACCTTTCCGTCGAAATCGTAACCTGGCCTTAATAACACGAAGCGGCCGCGCCTGACGAGTCGAGGCGAACCCCCCGCTACCGCGGGCCGTAGTGCGGTACGGGCTGCCCGAGCTCGAGCGCACCCAGGTCCGGCGCCTTGCCCGTGTAGCCGTCCGTGATGCCCGGGAGCACCATCCCCGCGTCCACGGCCGCCGAGCCGCGCCGCAGCCGGAAATCCAGCTTCGCCGGATCGTACAGCCTCTGGGCGTCCGTCATGTCGGGCGCCTGCACGTGCACGAAGACGTCGTAGTCGAGCAGCCGGCTGTGCGTATCGTTGCCCGTCGCGGCGCTGTACTCGGCCAACGTGCGAAACTTGCGCACGATGGGCGCGGCGATGTACTCGGCACGCTTCTCCCGGGGCGGCGAGTTCCACTCGAACGCAACGGCTGCGCCCGGGTTCGGGCGGAAGCCGTTGTAGTCGGACGAGGAATAATTCGTGAACGTGCCGACGTTGAAGACCGCTTCCTCCGCGCCCTGGGCAAGGATCAGGTTATTGCGGAAATGCAGGTTCGAGGCGGGCCCCGGCACCGCGACCTCGCCGATAAAGGTATTCTGGTAACAGAGCACGCCGGCCGGCGTCGAAACGTACTTCAGCGAACCGGCCCCCGGGCCGTTGTACACGACGTTGCGGAAGAAATAGTCCGGGCCGCCGAAAATCGGCTGTGCGCTGAGCCCCGCGAGCGCCGAGTTGAAGCAGCGATTGCGGAACACGCGGATATTGCGGCCGCCGCCGTCCGTCTCGATGCAGTTGTCGCCCATGTTATAGATATCGTTCTCGTAGAAGTCGTCCGACATCGGAAAGCGGCCCGCGACCGGCTCCGGCGTCCCGTCCGGGTTGCCGTAGGTCGCGAAGTCGATGCCGTCGTGCCAGTTCGCGACGTAGTTGTGCGCGACGACGTGGCCCTGCCCGTAGACCTTGATCGCGTACTCCGAGTCGAGGCGCTCGGGAAACCCGGGATATTTCTCCCACACCGCCCCCGCCCAGCCCATCATGTGGTCCGGATCGTGCCGGCCGATGAACACGTTGTCCGCGATGTAGAAATCCTTCGAGCCCGACCAATCGTCCTGAATCGCGCGGCCCACGTCCTCGATCTTGGAGTGCTTGAGCGTGAAGCCGCTCGCGCCCGCGATGCCCTTGATGCCGAGCAGGAATGCGACGTTCGTGTCGCGCACCGTGATGCCCTCGATGTACGTGTAGTTCGCGGCCATGAGGTTGAACAGATTCTGCGCGCCGTCGCCGTCGAAGATGACCTCGCCGTCGCCCGCGGCCTTGATCACGATGGGCTTATCCGGCGTGCCGCTCTGCGTCAGGTAATAGGTGCCGTCGAACACCGTGCCGAGCGCGAGGTAACCGGGCGCCGGCGCCTTGTTCATGTAGTGGTGGCGATCGCTGATATAGAGGCCGGCGTGCACGAGGATCGTATCGCCGGGCTGTACGCGCGGCGGGTACGCGTTCTCGTAGTCGAAGTGCGCCGCCGCCATGTAGTAGGCCGCCATGAGCCCTGTGAACGCGGGCTGCTCGCGCGGCCCCGTATAGCCGACGGGATAGACGTGGTAGACCTTGCCGCCCTCGGCCGGCATGGGCTCGCGGCGCGTCTCGGCCTGGACCGTCTGCTGCGTTTCGCCTTGCGCGCCGTCAGGGTCCGTAAGCGTCAGCCGGATCTCGTAGCGAGTTCCCGGCTCGAGATCGAACAGGCTGCCCGAGAACATGTTCGGCGCGGTGTACGAGAACGGGCTGAACGCGAACGGGCTCGCCCCCGCCGCGGGCACTCCGGCCGCCGCCTGCGCGCTGCCCGAGGTTTCGCCCCGACTTCGCGCGAGCTGCGCCGCGCTCTCGGCCGCGTTCGTCCCGGGAATGAAGCTCGGGCCGCCCACGCGACCGTTGACCTGCTCGTGCTGCAGCCGCAGCAGCGGCAACCCCGTGCGCCAGCCCCCGTCGCCGACCTTGCGGTACTCGACCTTCACGCTCGCGTTACGGTTGTCGTCGCCGTCGATCGGCCAATCCACGCCGAGCGAGATCAGCGTCGGCGGCTCGACCGAGACGGTGCCGGCCGTAACGCGGTCTTCCGCGGAAACGCGCGCGGCCGCGAGCAGGGTGAAGACGCCGACGGCCAGACAAGCGGCCACGGCGAACGAATGGTTGCGCGGTTGCAGGTTCTTCATAGTGCCTCGTAGTGTCCGAGAAACGTGGGCGCGATCCAAGTCCGCCTAATTATGGCGCTTTCGCCCCGCGGCAATGTCCCGCATTGCCCCTGTGAACAGCATCGGCCAGTCGCAGTCGGCCCGTTCGCCGACACAGCGGCCGTCGCGCGACTTCGCGTTCGTTTTCCGGCCGAACAGCCCGTCGAGCGACTCGAGCCTCTCGGGGCCCGCCCGCATTTCAACGGTGCCGGCCGCCTCGATGACGCTGCCGTCTGGCCGGCGAAACACGAGCCGGCCGTTCGCCGCGCGCTCGCACCCGAAACCGCCCTCGTGGACCAGACGGTGATGGAGGCGACAGAGCACGGTGAGGTTCGATAGTTTCGTCTCGCCCCCGTCCGCCCAGTGGACAATGTGATGATCGTGCGTGAAGCGCCTGCGGCCGCACCCGGGCCAGGTGCAGCCGCCGTCCCGTGCATACAGCGCCCGCTCGATGGAGGGAGGCACGCCTCGCATGCGGCGACCGAACGTCGAGCGGTTCGCCGTCTTCCCCCATGATCATGCCGACGAGGGAACCGTCGCACGCCAAGCGGCGCGCCGTCTCCAGGGCCAGGTGCGGCATGCCTTCGATTTCGCAGCGGTGCCGGCCCGGCGCTGCGGCGTGCTCAGCGGCCGGCGAGGGCGGGGCAGCAGCAGCAGGCGCGGCGAGAAGCGCCTGATCGATTTGTACCAGCACGCAGTAGCGATCGCTTGCGGCGGAGCCTCGACAGCGCCGTGGCGGATTGGCGAGGAAATTCTCGACGACGCAGGCGAGGGCGTCTGCCCTCCGGGCCGCGTAGGATTCGGGGCCGCGCATTGCGCCTTTCGACGCGGCGAGCTCGCCATCGGCCACGGGTGCGGCCACGGGTTTGGCCGTCGTCGGCGTTTCCGCGGAAACAGCGACTTCCGAGGCCGCTTCCGTGAAGGCGATGTCTGCCGACCCCGTTTCGGCGGTGGTTGCCTCGGTGCCGCCAGTTTCCGCGGAGACACCTGGATCTGTATTCGCACAAGATTCGGCGCGCGTTTCCGCGGAAGCCTCCTCCCGCTCTTCCGCGAACAGCATTTCCTCGGCGGCCTCGATGGCCTTCCTGAACAGTGCGCCGACCTCGGCTGGCAGGCGCGCGCGGATAATGAGGTTTCCCTCATCGTCGACATAGGTTTCGAGATAGCGCTGCTGCTGCGAGGCGAACGCCTTTTGCGCCTCATCGACCCGCTCGACTCTGCGGTAGAGCCGCACCACCTTTTCGACATCCGCAGCCGTGCCCTGCAGCGCGACATCGAGCAACTCCGCCTCGTTCTCGGGCGTCGCGACACGCGTCAGCGCCCTTACCTTCGAGTAGGAAACGCGACCATCGGCGAACGCAGAGCTGACCTTGGGCAGCGCCTTGAGTGCTCTTGCAGTTCGAACCTTCTCGCGGGCGGCACCTGAGTCGATTCCGCATTGCCAATTGAGCCACTGGGCACAGTCGCGGCAGCCGTGCCACCTCCAGCATTCATTCTCGTCGTATTCGGCAACGAGCTGCAGGAACCGACAGGTGGCTGCGCTGATGTTGCCCCAAAGCCCGATGATCTCCGCTTCCAGGCGCTTGAAGCGGCCCTCGAGCGGAAACTGATCTTGGACCGGCGGGGCGACGATGCCGGGATAAGAAGTGGATTCAGCCGCTTGGGGCGAGCTCATTGACGCCTGCTCTTGAGCTGTGAATATAGCCAGTAACGTAGCGCGTTTAGCTCAAAGAATCAAACAGCTAAATCGAGGTAGATCAGCCGGAATGGGGGTATAGATATATCTTGCAGAAAAAAACATCCCGCGCTTCGCCGGCCCGGACGGGGAAGCATCAAGTAGGCTAGAGGAAACGTTGGGGCTGGAGTAGTGGCGGATGGAGGATCAAGTAGTGGGTAATCGTGCTGCGAACGTCTCGGGAAGTTCCGAGAGTTTCGGTTCGGTGTCGGCCCTCCATGAGTCCGTAAACTGCTGAACGAACCCTTGAAGCCGCGGTTGCCCGGTCCCACCGCGATATGCAGCCCATCCAATGTAGATAGCCCAGCTGCGGACATCCGGACCTACGACTACGTCCGGCTCGAATGCGGACGCTATGAACATCGTATCTCCTTGTGTCATGACATCCTCGAACTCGCTGTAGCACGCAAAACGCCTCGCCTGCGCCAAAGAGGCGGGAACAGACTCGGTGCTTCTTAGCCTAGCGGAAGTGCCTGTTGCGCTTCGAGCTTAGAGAGCTCAAAAATCGGCCCCCTACGCAGGACCGTAACAAGTTTGCGCGGCGTGTCGCCCACACGGACCTGCTCTTGTGTCCTTGTTCGCTTCATGACGACGTGTCCCCGCTCGAAGTCTAGTACATGAAGGTTCTGCTTCAAGCGGGAGCCCGAGTACTGACTGAGATCTAGCAGGTACACCTCCGATCGCCTACCGGCCTGATGGGGATCGGACAGACTCGAATTGATCAGGTGCAGCATTCGAAGATCAGCGAGCGCTTGAATAAGGCCATAGGCATCTGCGTGTAGTTCCTTGTCTCGCAAATCGATACGAAAAAACGTGATTTGTTGATCGTTCAGAAGAAAATCGCGAACGAGGTTCAATGCTCCGATCAAAGCCTCAGATCTGCCCCGGGCAGCAGCCGCGTCATCCTCCAATTCCTGCAGCTTGCTACCAGCCGCAATGCCTGCTGCCGTGTTTACGTCTTGAACCCCAACCGTCCGCGCATTAGGCCTCTGCCGTGCCGTCTGTAAGGAGGTTGCCGTCAGGGTCAAGAAATCCCGGGGGACTCCACCTGACGCCAATACAAGGCGGTCTATTGATGCCGAACTTATGAATGCACTTACGGGCTGCGCTCCGACCTCATCAATGTAGCCGCGCAAAATTGCCAACAGAAATTCCTTCGCTCGCTCAGGCTTCTCTAGCGTTACGTCCAAACTAATGATGGACGCGTCGTGTCCCGTCTGAAGTCCTGTTGGAGGTTCTGGTATAAACCATCTCGTCTGATGCTGGATTCCAGCAATCTTCAACCAGACCGGATTGTCGCGTGTAATTCTCAAGAGCAGATCCAAGAGCTGCGGAACTTCTTGAGGCGACAAGTAATGCACGTCGTCGAGAAATACATATATCGGTTGACTGAATTCGATACATACTCTGGAAAGGGCCTGCTGGTACTTAGGCAACAAGCGAGCTACAAGCCGCCTATCGACTTCATGTTGGGAAAGAATCTCTTCCATGTCTACTCGCGCCGATCGCATCAATTGCGTCGCATTCGAAGAATAATGGCCGTGCTGCAGTGCTCCGGTCACGAGATCCGCAAGTCGCAACGCGATAGTCACGAAGGCTGCTTCGGCGCTCATTTCGCGGAGCGTATGCATGTTGACCCACAATACGTAGGCCCCCTGTTTCTCTAACAGCCGTTTTGCTTCCAACAGCAAAGAAGTCTTTCCTACGCCCCTTCGGCCGAAGACCAAGTGGTGCCGTGGGGACCTGGCGATGCTGATTCGCTCTTCTACATCCGGCACATATCGCAAGCTCGGCTGACTTTCGGAGGTCCTCGACCGGGCGCTCATAAGCTCAATCAAGCCCGCTATCCGGTCGTCATGAACATTCTGGACACGTCCCTTCGGCTTCGGCTTCGACTCCGAGCTCTTTTGTCGGACCGTCACGAATCCATCCTCAATTTGGCTATCCAATTCCTTGGCTAGCTCTAGCGCGAGGTCATAGTCGCGTTCAACCTCCACGACGGCGATTGTTTCGCCCGGGAAACTACGAACTTCCACGTTCACAGGGCTCAATCCAGCTCTTTCGAAGTGAGCTAACACCAAATCGCGGATACTGGTCTCGCCCGTCATATCGTGCACCCCTTACTGCGCAAATAGGCGCGCACTTCGCCCAAGAGTTTAGTTGCGCTGTCCAGCAATTCCGCCGCAGATTTTGCAAACTGGGAAGGGTTTCTTGGATACGGGTCGTAATCCGCCCGATTGCGGTCGAGGCGAGCCCGCTTAAGTTCGTTTTCCCAGAACGTCTTCGATGGAAAATCATTTGGAATGGCGCCTGGCAATTTCGAGTGTTCCTCGTGGTCGTCACCCTTATGATGGAAGAAGCATACGGCACGCACTGAGTGATACATCGAATAGTACGAGCGACTAATGGTAGCGCGAAGCGCTGGCGGCGCGGTCCCACTAGCCTGCCGAGCTTCCCGGAGGTGAATGCGCGCTAAGTCAAGCCGATCCTTGATCGCCTTTTCTTCCAGTCGAGCGATCGTATAGCCAGTGCGGTCGACTAAGCTCGCCCCAGCCCTTAGCAGGTCAAGCTTTGCCTTCGTCGACTTCGAAACGAAGAGCAAGTCGGTGTCAGCAGCCCGAGGCATGTGAGATTGGCCATCTTTGGCGCGTTAACGAAGAAGTACGCGGTACGTTCATACTCGACAACGATCCGTTGGGGTAGATGCAGACCGCCGCAAATTGTAAGCTAGGTCTGAAGTATCTGCACGGCCGCTAGCAATGGATCGGCCTCACCACTCTCGCCAACCCGATTCGCCTCCTTTCCGATCAGCACAATTCCCGTCGGCAGCACATGCCGCCGCTCCGTCCGCCCGCGATCCAAGAACTGCCCGTTCAGGAATTTGTTCTCGGGGCTGATGTGGTACTGGCAAAGGGCCTCGGCATATGTCTTGAGCCGTTCCGGTTCAACGGGCTGGCCGGTAACGCGATCGAAAACCTTCATTAAGGCGCGCGTCGGATTGTCGTCATAAGGCGCAATGGGCTTTGGCTCTTCCGCCTTCGGCGGCCGCCCCCGCCTCGGTACCTCGATATCGGTAGTCTCAATGTCTGCGGCCTCGGCGAACACTCCCGTCCGCGCCGAATGGATCATGAGGAACCCAAACGGCCGGATCTGCTCTTGATACGCCTTCCCCTCGTTCCACGACTTAAGCCAACCCAGCATGTCCGGGCTCGTCGCGCTGTATTTCATGGCCGCAGGGCGGAAGAAGGCCGGATGCCAGTCGAGCACAACTTTGGTCGGATTGCCCGCGAGCGCGGCCTGGACGATCTTGATCCAAACGTCGTGCTGCCAGCGTCTCACGCCGATTTTGGGGAGGGCAACGCGGGGCCTGGGCAACTCGGGAGGAGCGTCTTGGTCGTCATAGGGCGCGCTCAGCTGCCCCAGGCCATGAGCGGAAGCCTTTCGTAGGACTGGCCTCCCACCGTCGAGATTGAATAGTACGTATCGTTTGGCAGAAATTGCGTAGCAAAAGAGCGGTTCCAATTCCTTTGAATCGATTCCGAGATTGATTTCTTCACGTTTTAGAATCGATTCCGGCTTTCTATAGGGATTCAGCGGCTCAAACCAATTGATTACGTCTTTGGCTCTATTCCGAAACGCGTCCCTATCCATGCCTTCCGGCCGAACCATCGCAATCGAATCGGTATCACAAAAGGCCCAATCAAGACCGCAGTCGATTACTCGCCTTTCGGCAAGACCGAGCATTAGCCTAGCCGCGCCCGTTATCAGCACTCCGAGAATCGGATTGAAATACCGGCCCGGCTCTTCGATGGCTTTTGTCGCGACGGCAATACAGTCTCCGTTCGGGCCAAACACATTGAGTGGCTCCGCTCTCGACGCGTCGTTCCGTATGATCTCGATAAAGATGCCGTAGCTCGTCGAATTAGCGATGATCTTAATCGTCTTTTCGATCTCATCACTATTCGCCTTTGCCTCATCGCGCATATCGATTAGACACTTGAAGAAATCATCCTTTTTCGGATCGATTTGATAGTCGTCCCGGTTCAGTATGCGGATCCGTTTCAAATCCCTTTGCTGTGAGCCAGGGCGATACGTCAATGCCTTATCGATTGCAGGGCATCGACCAGTGAGCACCTTGGAGACAATGCAATCGGCCAGCGTGTACCAAAGGGGCTGTTCGCAAGTCAGACGATTGAGGCCAATGGTGAAATCTTTGCTATCGTATTTCGCTCGAACCGGAAGAACGTCCTCGCTGGGCCGCAGAAGAACTAGCGTTCGAAGTCTTCTCCACGTTTCAGGTTGCTGCAAATCGCCTATCGAAATCGATTCCAATAGTCGCCGGGTCGATTCTGTCGTTTCTTCTACATGCATTCCATCGGCGATTACGAATTCCCAGAGCCCCATTAGGCTATTTACCGTCGGGTACATCGATTTGAAGTCGCAATACAGGACTTCCCTAATTACGCGTCGCTGGCGGACTTCAGCGCGACCGCCGTAATAGGCGCAGAATGCTTCTCCGAAGCGCTCGCGTGGAAATGACGAATTGCAGGATAGGAGCGGCCGAATTCCCATCTTTTCGAGGTAGCCTTTCCCAATGCTAGCCTCGCTCAGTATTCGATCGATAGGCTTCAAAAGACCGTGTTCGTCATATCGTCGCTTTAGTTCTTGATAGCACTCCCAGGTGACTTGAACATCGGCTCGACCGTAGTCAAGGTATTCTGGGGTCATGCTTCCGTGCTCGTCGGTATCGTGCTTTCGACATGGGGTGTTTAGGAATTCGGCCAACGAGCGGAGGGTGCAGCGCCGGCTGAGTAGTGCATTCGCGATGGTCTTTACGTCCACGAAATGCCCCCGGAACGGCCGCACTCTGAGCCGGCGATTCCGCATTCCGCGCCCCGTGTCCTGGTCCCCCGGAGTAGCGAAATCGATAATTGCCGCTCGCGGACTCAGGTGCTTGACCCGCACGCGCGGATCTTCGCTATCCGCGCTGAGTACGAAGCTGTACCCCCCGCGCATGCTGCGGCGCGCTTCGCTATGGCTAACCGCTATTCGTGAAATATCGAACGGGAGATTGAAACCGACGATCGTTCCAAGGCGGGTATAGCCATATTTTAATAAGATAGCGCGAAATTCCTTTACGTCTATTAGTTCGACCCCCCGCGCTTGCGCGTATTCCCGGAGGATGCTTTCTTCCGCGACAGTGACCGATTCGGGGTCAAAGAACAGGCCTTCCCTATCCAGTTCATCGAGTCTTCTGACCTGGAAGAAGCCAAATCGCACTCGTTGCACGGCGTCAATCGTCGTCTCGCAATCAAATATCAGGGTCCATTCCGACGGTTCGAGGTCCGGACTGGGCTTGCGAGAGCCCAACGCCTGCTGGTCCGGTCGTTCCGTGTAGGCGCGTATCGCTAGTGCAGTCTCCAGAACGTCCATCAGTGGCCCTCCCTGTTGGCTTCGCTGACGAGCCAGGTGCCGAACTTCCGAAGCGTCTCGACAAGCATCGCGAATAGGTCCGCAAGTCCGAGCAGGTAATGGCCGATCGTCTCCATTTGGCCGCCTGTGCCTGATGGGCCTGTCGGCCCTGCGAGAGTGCATCCCGCCTCGTGGTCCCGCTGCTGATCGGACAGCTTGCGGTGGCAATTCGCGCAGACGA
This sequence comes from uncultured Gammaproteobacteria bacterium, assembly GCA_963702105.1. Taxonomy (GTDB): domain Bacteria; phylum Pseudomonadota; class Gammaproteobacteria; order Steroidobacterales; family Rariloculaceae; genus ZC4RG20. The sequence continues at coordinate 2,924,056 of OY969712.1, read as the reverse complement.
TCACCACGTCGTCGTGGTGGCCCCTCTGGGCGATGTGGTGCAATTCCAGGGCAACGGGGTCTGACTCCGGGCAACTGACGCACACCGGATTCCAGGTGTTCAGTCGGCGGCAGTGCTGTGCCAGGCGGTCTTCGCGGTCTAGATGTCGTTTTGGCATTTCGCTAGTCCTTTAGCTGTTGGAGGTGATGTCGTAGATCTCATGAAAGGACGGCATGTCCATTGCCGCCAACCGATGAAGCTCATTCGGATCGGTTTCCAGGGGGTACTGCCGGCCGTTGGCTCGGACGGATTTCCCGATGAAGGGGCGGAGCAAGCCGGCATCGTTTGTTCGCACAAAAGTGCCGACCGCTTGATAGTGGTTGCCCGCGAGGTGGGCCTGCTCAAACCCATCGACGAATAGGGTCCGGATGTGGCCGTCCGTGACGACGGGGACTCTGCGGGGCCGCGCGTCGGCCATTTCCCAGTGGCGCCCGTTGCGTTTGCCCAAATGGTGCTCGATCAGGAGGCGCCGTAAGCGCTCGGGCGAGACATGAGCGGAACGGGCGGCGGCCGTCAGGGACTCGCCCTGATTCATTAGCCGGACAGCGGCCTTAACCGGTTCAGTCTCCAGCTGGTCGGGTGTAGCCTTACCCGGCCGCTCGCTAGCCCTGGCGTGGCCCCGCGCCTGGGAGCGGGACTGACCACGGGTTAGGCCGCGTTCGATCCGCCGGCGGTACTCTGCTTTGTAGTCGCGTTGTCGAGGCATAGCGTCCACACCATCGAGGCTGATGGGCGGATTTCACGCTATGGCGAGATTTATAACCTTCTGAATAAAGGCGGGATTTCGAATAAATTCCGTTTAGTCAGATTATTCCGACGCGCTCCTTGCGACCTGCCCTATGATCTTCACGATCGTCGTCGTCTTGAATCCGACTCGCTCATGGTCAGTTCGGGCATCTTCGCCGCAGAGCCTCGCGCGAACCTCCTCGGCTTGCGCAGTCCTATTCGGCAACGCCAGAAATGCAGGATCGGTCGTTAGAAGTTTGGCAACCTGGTCGCGGATCACGTCTTTGGTATTGGGCCGCCCTCGGGGAGAGACTGAGCCCGTCTTAGCTACTCGCCGACTGACGGGGTCAGTATTCGGCGGTGTCTCAGCGCGATCGGGAGCCCGTATCACGTGAATGCCGAAGAAGGACGTATCTCCTACACGCAGCTCGCCCTTGCTCCAATTGAGGTCCGGAAATGGCTCTTCCCGATCGTAGTCCACGAAGAAGTGTTGCCGGGGCACGCGGATGAGTTCGTCTGACCCGTCCGAGAGGGTGCGAAAGCCGATGGCCCAGAAGTCGCCGTGGTAAATGCCGTAAAGGAGATTGGCTCGCTCGTCATGGGTTCGTAGCGTCAGTTTCTTTTGCCGACTTGGCCAGGTCTTCGGTAGCCATCCCTTCACAAGCTGTTCGTATCTCTGAGGATTGGCCTTCCGCAACCTCCCATCGTCCGCCGGGTCCGTTCTGAGCGCTTCATATGCGAAGCGGTCCATGGCCGGGGAAAACTCGATCCAGGCGGAATCCAGCGGCGTGCCCGATTCAAATAGGGCGGAAATCTCGGTCTCACTCGCGTTCTTACGTCTCATCGGCCCCGCTTTCCGCTAGAAATTCTATATAATTCAGCGAGTACAACAGAATAAGAGCAGCAAGAAGCGATGCCAGACGCAACTTTGGCCGATCACCGGTATCGGGATAGTGGCTGGTCAGCACGCTGTCGCCATTGGATAGCAGAAACCGCCCCCAATGTCTCGCGCAAACGGCGCGAACGCGAAACCGACCCGCTATTCCTGACGGGCCATGGTCTCTCGCTTCGTGTCGATAAAGGCTGCCTGCTCGTCCGGGACGGCAACACGCATTTTCCGGCCGATCGTCGCGAATGGCGCTTCTTCAATGGCGCCTTGGACATTCCGCCCGCAATTGTCGTCATCGACGGTTCGGGAGAAATCACACTCGACGCTATCGACTGGTTAGCGACTCAGGGAGTCCCCTTAATCCGCCTCCGCTGGGACGGGCAATTCTCATCGGTGATCACGGCCGGAGGCCAAGCAGCCTCGTTCGAGCGGGTCCGCTGGCAGGAGACGACTCGGGATAATCCGAGGGCACGACTCGTGTTCGCGTTGGACCTTATCCGGGAGAAGGCCCATTACACCGTGGTCACGATGGAAGACCACGTCCCTCGGTCCCGGATATGGGAGGCAGCTCACAAGAACATCGCTGCCCGCGCGAAGTGGCTGGAGCAGCGACCGCCGAAAACCATCGAAGAGTTGCTTGGGATCGAGGGTGCTATTGCGAGCGACTACTTCCGGGCGTGGTCAGGACTGCCTATCAGGTGGAAGGCCATCAAGCAGCGGCCCATACCGGAGGACTGGAAGACTTACACGTCCAGGGCAGCACTCCGGACCGGGCCACGCAGAAATCACCGCGCCACGCATCCCGTCAATGCGATGCTCAACTACGCTTATGGCGTGCTGACCGCGCAGACGCAGATTCGATTGATTGCCGACGGGTATGACCCGACGATTGGAATCATGCACGGTCGGGAGGCAGAGAAAGGCGAGTATCCGGCGCTTGCGCTTGATCACATGGAGCCGATGCGGCCGGTAGTTGATCGTGTCGTCTTGGATCTGGTAAACAGCGAGACTTTCACCGGAGCAGACTTCTCGATCCAGCACGACGGCGTTTGTCGCTTGAACCCGGAGCTGGCGCGGCGCGTTACCCAGGGGACAATCGACTTCGTCGAGCGGCTCCGGCCGAAGCTACAACCATCGCAGTGACTCAAGCACGCAACTGGTGCAGGCTTAATCTTCTCCGGCGCGACGAGCCAGGGCGCGGACTACTGCGCGGTTCGCCTCCGGACCGACAGCACGTTCGCGAATGATGACTGGTTCGTATCCCGCCGATAGGGCCTCTGCCATGTACCCAACGCCGGGAAGGGCACGCCAATTTTCGCCCCGAGCATCAAACGTCTCGAAGACTAAATAGCCGCCCGGTCGTAACGCGTTCCGCGCCTTCTCGACCACGGTGTCCGAAACGTAATGCACCACAAGAACGAGATCGAAACTCCCCTGTATAAATGGCAGCGGCTCTTCGATGTCGGCCACCAGCCAATCTATAGCCGCTCCAGCGGCAGCTGACAGCCGCCTCGCATTCACAACGATCCGAGAGTCGTTGTCAATGCCCACTACAGCATATCCGGATTTCGCCAACCAACGCGCGTGACGCCCGGAGCCGCACGGCATGTCCAGAATGCGGCTTCCGGGAGGAAGACGAAGTCGCTGCAGATGCGCGCTAACAAACTTTGATATCGTGTCGCCACGAGCGGGTTTCATCATTGCTCCAAGATCGACCAGTATGCTGTCCGTTGCGTTACTTCAATTACTTAGCCGACCTACTTTGCGTATTATGCCAAATGTAGTTGACTAGAGAGGTAAATAATGGGAACCTGAGGCGAGAAATATATCTTGTTCGGGAGGGTTCCAAATGGCAAAGCGCTCTTTTCTCGCTCCTGTCGCTTTGACAGTCGCCGTGCTGAGCGGACCGGCCTCCGCGACTGCCGTTTCGAACGTCCAATCCAACGGCTAAAGGCAACGCAACGATTGCTGATTCTGCCCTCGTTCTCGATCGGGCCGCCGAACAGGACTTGAGGACTACCGGGCATGCTAGCCACTCCAGTCACGTGAGTCATGCTAGTCACTCAAGTCATAGCTCGCACTCATCCAGCAGCTACTAGCTCTCCCGGCCCCGATGGATGCTGATCGGCGGAAGGTGTGCCTTTCGTCAAGCGTATACGACGTTGAGGCGGTTAAGAGGGCTGCCCACCACCTTTCGGAAGAGCTTGTCGTAGAAATTGCGCATGATGGCGACCAAGTCGTCTCTACTCTGCGCGCATTGAAGCCAGGTGCAGATATGCAGCTGCTGGAGGATCGATTTCGCCGGGAAGTGCTCGACTACGACTTGCGAATGCGAATCGCTAGGGAGACGGAGCCTCTGAGAAACCTTGTATTGTCACTGGCCTTTGCAAAAACTGGCCTTCAAGAATGACGAAATTTCAGCCCCTGTCTACCTATCAACAGGGGTGCGGGGAAGGTTACAGGCTGCTCCCCGTGCGCTTTTCCCCGCTCGATGACAGTCGCTGCGTGCTTACCAACTTCGTTGGTGAATACCACGTCTTGGAGAGAAGCACCACTTACGATCGCGACCAACCTTGCCGTGCTAACTGACGAAGTCCTGACCTTTTGTCAGCGTTATACAATTCATATTTCAACGTCGCTGGATGGCCCGGCAGACCTGCACAACCGCAATCGACCGAGGCCAGGAGCTGACAGTCATCAACGCGCGATCGCCGGAATTGAACGTGCTAGGCATATGCTCGGTCGGGAGCACGTAAGCGCCGTCATGACAACCACGGCGGCGAGTCTGGATAGGGTCCGAGACATCATTGACGAGTATGTGGGCCATGACTTCCGCGGCATCTTCCTACGACCGCTATCTCCATACGGCTTTGCCGTGAAGACCAAGTGGTTCGCAGCTTACGACCAATCGAAGTGGTTGAAATTCTACTTCGAGGGTCTCGACTATATCATCGAGCTGAATAGACGTGGCGTGCCGTTCACGGAGTTTTACGCCGCAATGATCCTTACCAAGATGCTCACTCCATTTCAGCCTGGATATGTCGATCTTATGAGTCCAGCAGGAATCGGTATTGCGGGCCTGGTCTACAACTACGATGGGCGAGTCTACGCCTCGGATGAGGGCCGAATGCTCGCCGAGATGGGGGATGAGACATTCTGCCTCGGGGACGTGGTGGACGGCTACGAGTCCCTAATGCTCTCCGATACACTTCTCGACGCTATTGAAACGTCCTTTGCCGCCAGCGCCCCTATGTGTTCAGACTGCGCGTTTGAACCGTATTGCGGAGCCGATCCGGTCTATCATCATGCTGTGCAAGGTGATTTCGTCGGTCACAAACCGACCTCGGCGTTCTGCAAGCGGAACATGGCGATTTTTCGAGGTCTTATAGACCGGATGGAGGCTGACGTCGAGACGCGACAGTTATTTCTGCGATGGGCCAATCGATAAGATGCAAAGGCGACGCGCTTCACGATTGAACGTGATTGCCGGGGAGCGAACGGAGCCGCCCCGTATAGTTCGTTTGAGCGCCGACCCACTGAGACCCGCAGCGCTCCGGAGGAAGGAAGGCTATATCTCTCGAGACGGGAACATGCCGAGCGGCTTTGCTTGGCAGGTCCTTGTCGGGGGCGACAATGACAGAGCTGGGCTTAGCGTTCCAGACGGTTCAGCAGTCCTTCGTCTCCCGAGTTCTTTTGATCATCTAAGTGATGGCGACGTTGTGCGCATCGGAGCAGAACGTGGAGACATCCTCGTGTTGTTCCAGCACTCTGCCCGCCATAACAGCATCCTGCTTACGGAGCGCTGCAATCACTATTGCCTCATGTGCTCGCAGCCCCCCAGGGACGTGAATGACGATTGGATAGTCGATGATGTAATGGCGGCGATTCCGCATATAGATCCGACTACCTTGGAGATTGGCTTTACGGGTGGGGAGCCCACTCTACTTGGAGATCGCCTGGTCACGTTGATTCGTCAATGCAAGTCCTATCTACCGAGCACATCCCTTCACGTGCTTACTAACGGCAGAGCTTTCGTCGACCCTAGCTACGCTAGGCAAGTCGCAGATGTCCGCCATCCGGATTTGATGTTCGGCATCCCGATTTATTCAGATCTTTCTCAAGTGCACGATTACGTAGTGCAAGCTGATGGAGCTTTCGACGAGACCGTTCGAGGGGTACTCAATCTAAAGACCAAGGGACTGATGGTCGAGATTCGGGTAGTGGTGCACAAGCAAACTTACGATCGTTTACCTGATCTCGCTCGGTTCATTTCTAGAAATCTCACCTTTGTGGACCAGGTTGTGTTTATGGGCTTGGAGATTACTGGATTTACCAGGGCGAACCTAAAGGACTTGTGGATTGATCCGGTAGATTACCAGCCACAGTTGGTTGAAGCGGTGCAGTACCTTGCGGGCAGTCGCATCAAGACCTCTGTCTACAATCACCAATTGTGTACGACGGACAGGCGGCTGTGGAAGTACGCACGACGCTCAATCAGTGACTGGAAGAACGAATACTTTCCGGAGTGCGCGGATTGCACCGTGCGGGTGGAGTGCGGTGGCTTTTTCTCGTCGGCCCATCTAAAGCGAAGCGCCCACATCAGACCAGTTCTTAAAGACCCGAAGCCAACCTGACATCCCAGAGATTTCAGCGGGCACTTCAACCTCCCACCTGTAAGGGACAACGGCTTCCACGCCGCCGACCCGGTTTGTTTTTTTCTACGGGATATATCTATACCCCAGATCAGCCGGAATGGGGTATAGATAAGTCCGGTGAATAAATGTCTGCTCTCGGGCGAGCAGCGGACGATCGACTCGCCTACGTTAACGACTTCCTTAGCGGAGACTTTCGGCCGCAATCTGAGCTTTCCGTTGGCCCGGCATTCCCTCCCCAGCGCTCCTAGCATCGTCCCAAATCAGATCGGCGTGGTACTCGCTAGGAATTTGAGCAACCAATCGGTGCTGGCCCGCAGTCTCCGTTTAGCGCGAAAAATCGATCCATGCGCTGAGCGAAAGGCATGTCACTAACGCTCTCTGCCACCTAGCAGCCAACGCCATTCCGCGACGTACAAAAATACAACAACCCATGCGCCAAGTGAGAGAAGCGGCACCGGCAGGCCGTTGGAGTCTCTAACTCCGATTGCGATGACTTTCAACGCGATGGGCGACAAGAATATCGCGAACGATGCACTCATCAGGAGCGCCAGCCAAGCTGGCAATCTCTTGTCGAGAATCGTGCCCACAGAACAGAACACGTACAGGCCCCCAAAGAGAACTATGTGGCGAAGGGGCCAGTTCACCGTAACAAAGAACCAAACGGCCCCGGATGCCACCAATAACTGCACCCACTTGAGAACATCGAGCCAGGTCATAGCTCAGCCAGCCTCCCTCCTGTTATCGAGTTTTGGCAAGAAGGGCATTCCATAACGTCGTTAGTCTTTATAAATGTCGGAACTTCCCTGATTGCGGCGTTTCCGCTGCGGGTCGGGAGCGGCCCTTCCGCCCGACCCCTCGGATTCTCCTGGTCTCGGTGACCCGCAGGTCGGGTTTGATGTCTCTTAGCCTTGCCAAACCTATTCTTATCCACTGGACGCGAGGCAATCAGGCTTTGAGAAGTCCCGTCGGGTGAATCGAGCTTGAACGAATTTCAACGCCAATGCACAGGAGAGCTTTCCGAAAGCACAGAAGCAAGCGAGAAGCGAGCCTCGGTTCCTGCGCATGCCCTATACCGGCCAGACACCTCGCAACAGCGAATCTTCGAACGCGAAGCTCACCGGCCGGTGAGGCTGCGCCCGATACCAATCGTAAGTGCGCGTGAGCGCGATCTCGAACGGCGTCGGCACCACTCCGAGAAGCCCCGGTGCCTTCTCCACGCGTGAGGTCATCGCGGGCTGGTCCAGAAGCTCGCCGAAGTACACACGGTCGCCGGAGAGCTGCCCGCCTGCCGCCTGGATGCGCTCGCGTGGTATCGGGATCAGCGTCGGTTCCGCGTCGGCGACGCCGGCCAGTAATTCCACAAAGCGGCGCTGCGTGACCGGCTCATGTGCGAAATTGAAGGCCTCGCCCGCCGCCGCGGGAATGTCGAGCGCGCGCACACAGACCTCGGCCAAATCCGAGACGAAGACCCACTGCATCAAGCGATCCCCGCCGTCCGGCAGGACGATCGGACGCCCGTCGCGCAACCGGTCCCAAAAGAACTGCTCCCGGTAGAACATCTGTCGTGGTCCATGGACATACGGCGGTCGAACGGTGGTCACCGGGAACCCGCTCTTGGCATGCATTCGGAATAGTGCCCGTTCGGCCGCTGCCTTGTGCATTGCGTACGCTCGCGGGAAGTCCGCACCGACCAGCGGGTCCGATTCGATGTGATCGAGCCCGGCGCCGTACGCGGCGACGCTCGATACGAAGACGTAACGCTCGAGGCGGTCGCCCAGCGCCTGCGCCGCGCCCTCGACCTGCTCGGAGTTACTGTCAAGTCTGGTGTACGCGTCGAGTCAGGCGGCTTTCCTGCTGACCTCTCTCTCATCGACACCGTCAATGAACTTCACCCCGGCGACGACGTCGGCCAGCTGCTTGAAGCCGCGTAGCCGCCGCCAGCGTTTCTGGGCGCTCATCGCGAGCTGATGCACTAAGCTTAGTCCGCTCTTCGCGCTCACACAGTTCCTCGTCTTCCTCGTCCGCAACCGGATTGTTGCGAATGTCGATTCGATCGGGTTCGTCGTCCGGATGTGCTGCCAATGCGCGGCAGGAAAGTCGTAGAAGGCGAGCAGCTCCTCGCGGTCCTTAACGAGGCAGGCGACGGCTTTCGGATACTTCTGCTCGTAGGTTGCGATGAATCGATCGAAGGCCTTCTCCGCGTCTTTGCGGCTGTCGGACCGCCAGATCTCATGCAGCGCTGACTTCGCTTCCGGCTGCTGCGTTTTCGGCAGCTTGTCGAGCACGTTCACCGTCTTGTGGACCCAACAGCGCTGCGAGCGCGTGGCCGGAAATACCTCCGCCAGCGCCGCCCAGAAGCCCATCGCGCCGTCTCCCACGCCAAGCTTCGGTGGCGTCTTCAAGCCTCGGTCTCGCAAGCTCAGAAGCAACGCCTTCCAGCTCTGCTTCGACTCCCGAAATCCTTCCTCGATCGCGAGAAAGTGCTTCTTTCCCTGCGTATCGCAGCCGATCAGGACCAACACACAGCGGCGCTCATCGCTGCGTACGTTCGTGTAAATGCCGTCCGCCCACAAGTACACGAACTCATGCCCTCGCCAGTCCTTCCCTCGCCACTCCGCGTACTCCGCTTCCCAAGAGCGCTTCAGCCGCCCGATCGTCGCCGGCGACAACCCCTTTACCGACTCTCCGAACAGCGCCGTCAGCGCCTCGTCAAAGTCGTTCGTCGACACGCCCTTCAGGTACAACCACGGCAGCACCGCCTCGAGCCGCTTCGCCTTCTTCAAGTAGGGCGGCAGCAGCTCCGAGCGAAAACACCGTCCCTCGCCGGCCCGGTCACGCGTCTTCGGCACCCGAACTTTCACCGGCCCGATCCCCGTCAGCACCTCACGCTCCGGCTGGTAACCGTTGCGCACGACCGCCCGACGACCTGCCGTGTCTTGCGTCCCGGCGTGTTGCTGCAAAAATGCCGTCAACTCCGCTTCCACCGCTTGACGAATGATCCGCTGCGCGCCCTCGCGAACCAGGTCGCTGAGCTCGTCCTGAAAGGCTGGATTGCCGAAAGAAACAATCGTATCGTTGGCCATGGGTGGCGCGTCTCCTCTTTGCTGAACTCAGTTGTGGTAAACCGAATTTCAGCAGGATGCGCCGCCTTCCTCAACTTAGCCTATACACCAGATCTGATCGTAGCTCACCTGCTCGCCCGTAGTGCCCTTCTGCCAATCGTATGCCACGTCGATGACGGCCTCCGGGTTCTCCCTTCGCAGCACGGTGGCGAGCGCGGGCAGGTCCCCCCGATCGGCCTGCAGGTTGCGGACGTGCGGGCCCAGGTCATGCGTCTCGCTTCGATGGAGCACCGCGACCTCGTGACCGTGTGCCGTGAGGCGCGCGACGATCGCGCGGCCGATGAAAACTGTGCCGCCAATGACGATCACTCGCACGTTTCATCCCCCCGCGCGACGCCAGCGAGCCCGCGGGCATAGCACTAGCCGAGCGACTCCGGTGCGACCGCGAGCCGTTCGGCGTTCACATCGCCCCGAGCTCGCTGACCTCGTTGGCCCATTGCGAGTAGGACGGCCTCGGCGCGCCTAGAATGAACACTGATCGTCAAAAGACGGCGAACGCGACGATGCCCGCGATTTCTGCATTGCGACTATTCACGAGCAATTACTCAACGTTCCCTCCGATCTCGAGAATTCACGGACGCGTTGCCTGCAAAGCCCTATCGGCGCTTTCGAATCCCTGGGGCTGGCCCTCGTTTCAGAGCCGCGAGCGCCTGTCGAATCGCCGTCTCGGCGCACGCGACCGTCTCTTCGAGGCCGAAACCGAAATGGAAGCGGTAGTAATACCATGAGCTGGCCGCAAGATAGAAACGGATATTGGCGGCCGCGATCTTCCTGTCTCGCTCGCTGGAGCGGGGAGCAAAGCCGTCTACGAGCCGCCGGATGGCCATCCAACGCACCTTTGCCTGCGCGTCCCGCATCCGAAGAAATATTTCGGAATGCAACGCAAAGTGGATGAGCCGGGCGTGCGCCTCGAATGCCTCGTACAGTGCTCGCGGGGCTTCGAGAAGCTCCTCGAGCGAGGCTGGGGCCGGGGGCAACGCCAGCCGCTCACGTACCTCGTCCGCGACCGCATCGATCAAGTCGTCCCGAGAAGGGAAATAGCGGAACACGGTGCGCTCGGAAATGTCGGCCTGCCGGGCCACCGCGCGGACGGTGAGCTCGGTAGCGGGTCTGCTCTCGAGCATCGCAAGCGCCGCGGAGAGGATGAGCTTGCGGCTAAGGTCGTTTCGTCGCTGAGCGAGCGTGGACATACCTACCTAAACCTTGACATAGAGCATGACGAGATGGCATAGAGTAGGACACTGCGGCAGAAAAAGACAGGCGAGGGGTGCATCAAATGAAAAAGCAAAGCGTGTGGATGCGGCGGGAAGAGGGGGAATCCATGAGCGTCATGGGCGCGACGGTGAGGTTCCTATGCACGGCCGATAAGACGGATCGAGCGTGGTCGCTCATGGAGGTGGTGTTGCCCAAGTCCTCCGGGCCTCCGCCGCACGAGCACCCTTGGGACGAGGCCTACTATGTCGTCGATGGCGAGGTGGAGTTCACGATACAGGGCGAGGATCGTCTCGCCCGGGCCGGCGACTTCATCTACGCCCCGGGCGGCACGGTGCACGGCTTTCGCGGGGGTTCGGAACGGCCGGCGCGCGTGATTATCTTCGATGCGCCGGCGCACGCCGAGGCGTTCTTCCGGGATGTCGAAAAAGAGGTCAAGCGGCTGCCCGAAGATCTCGCCAAAGTGCCGTCCATCGGTGAGCGTCACGAAGTGCATTTCGCGGCCGGACCGCCCGCCTCCTAGGCGGGCCGGGACGGCCGCGGCACTGAGTCGAGAAGTCGTTCCAGCCCTAACCGCTCCTCGGACCGATACCAAGCGCAAACCGCTCGTCGGCTCGATACCGAGCCCTAACCGCTCCTCGACTCGATACCGATCATCGCCAACAGCTGCTCCGTCCCCACCGGCTTCGTCAGGTGGCCGTCGAACCCGGCTTCCTCCGTGCGGCGGCGGTCCTGCTCCTGACCCCAGCCCGTCAAGGCCACCACGCGCACGTTCTTGCCGCGAGGCAACTGACGGATTCGCCGAGCCACTTCGATCCCGTCCCACCCGGGCAGACCGATGTCGAGCAGCACGACTTCCGGGTTGAACTCCTGCAGCCTCTGCAGCGCGCTCCGTCCCTCGGCGGCCAACGCCACCTCGTACCCCTTCACGCGGAGAATCAGGCCCAGGCTCTCGGCCGCGTCGGTGTTATCGTCGACGATGAGAATGCGTCGCGTACGGCCTCGAGGGACGGTGCTCCCGCGCGCATCGAGGCGTTTTTGCTCTCCGTGGCTCAGCGGCACGCGAACGATGAATTCGCTGCCGCGGCCGAGGCCTTCGCTGACGGCCTCGATTTTGCCGCCGTGCAGGCCGACCAGTTTCTGAGAGAGAGCGAGGCCGATGCCGAGGCCGCCGCTTTCGGTCATGGCGCGGTGCTCGGGAATTTGGCTGAACATCCGGAACAGCTGGCTCAGACGGTTGGGTGGAATGCCGTAGCCCTCGTCTTGCACACGCAGGACGGCCCAACCGTCCTCCGCCGCGGCCCGGACGGTGATCGTGCCTTCGCGCTCCGAATAGTTGGCCGCATTGGCGAGGAGGTTGGTGACGACCTGCGTCAGGCGCTCGAAGTCGCCGTGCACGGGCAACGGCGCCTCGGAGAGGTGCACGCGCAAGTCGTGCCCCCGTTCCTCGATGAGCCTGCTCACCTGCTCGACCGCGGCCTCGACGGCTCGGTTGAGGTCGAGCGCGCCTCGACTCAGCCGAACCTTGCCTTGACTGATGCGCGACATGTCGAGCAGGTCGTCGACCAGCCGGGTAAGGTGAGAGAGCTGACGGTCCATCATGGGCCGTAGACGCTCGACGAGATCCGGGTCGTTCCGGGCCTGCTCGAGGAGGTCGAGCCCCGTTCGCAGCGGGGCGAGCGGGTTGCGCAATTCGTGCCCGAGCACGGCGAGGAACTCGTCCTTACGGCGGTCCGTCTCCTTCAGCGCCCGTTCGGCGCGGACACGGTTTGTGATATCGGAAAACAGCACGGCGATCTTTCGTTCCTCAGCGGCGCCGATGCGGAAAGCATCCACCTCGTACCAGCGCCGCATCGCCCTCGAGTAATCGACGAACCGCTCGCGCAGACCCGTCGTCGCGACCCTTCCCCAAATTTCCGACCACCGCGGCTCGAACGTCCGCAATCAGCTCCCGGGCCGTCTTGCCGACGGGGTTTACGAGGCCGGTGTGGCGCTCGAATGCCGGGTTGACTTCGAGAAAGCGCTGATCTATCCCTCGACCGTTCTCGTCGAGGATGGCCTCCATGATGCAGAAGCCTTCGGACATGGACTCGAACAGCGTTCGGTAGCGCGTTTCGCTCTCGCGCAGCGCGTCTTCCGCGCGCTTCTGTTCGGTGATGTTCTCGAAGGCTACCGCAACCTTGCGGCTCCCCGGGCCGCCGACGCGAAATGCGGAGGTTCGAAACCATTGGTTGTTGAGCCCGGCGACGGTGCGCTCCAGGCGCGCGGGCTGGCCGGTCGTCGCGATGCGCCCATAGTGTTGCAGCCAGAATGGGTCGAAGTCGGGTACGATTTCGTTGATTCTCTTGCCGAGCATCGGCTGGCCGGCATGGCGGATGAATGCCGCATTGGTCTCGAGGTAGCTGAAATCGACGGGCTCGCCGTCGTCGTCGAATATCATTTCGATGACGCAATACGCCTCGATCAGCGAATCGAACAGCTCGCGATACCTCTGTTCGCTTTCCCGCAGCGCCGCCTCGGCCCGCGCCCGCGCCATAAGACCCGTGGTTTCGCGAACCGTAACGAGCACGCCGCCGATATTTCCGCCGTCGTCCGGCGCCGGGCTGAACGTCAGCGTGAAAAACGCCTCTTCGGGATACCCGCTGCGCTCGAGGGTGAGGCGCTGGTTTTCGAATTCGAAGGCCTCGCCACGCTCGACCACGCCTTCGTAGAGCGGCGCGTTGAAAGACCAAACTTCCGGCCAGCATTCGCGCGTCGGCTGCCCGAGCCCCCTCGGATGCTTCTTCCCCATGACGGCCCGGTAACCGTCGTTGTAGATCTGCACGAGCTCGGGACCCCAGAGCACGATCATCGGCGCGGGCGAGGCCACGACGAGACCCGCCACCGCGCGAAGGCCGGCGGACCATGATTCGAACGGGCCGAGAGGCGTCTTCGACCAGTCCTTTTCCCTGCACAGCCGCGCAAGCTCGCTGTCTCCGCGGAACACGCGGTACGTCCGCGGCCGATGCGGGGGCTCGCCGCTCATGTCAACCGGTTCCGGAACATCCACGCCGCCACCGGCAGCGTCACCGCGGCGATGAGGCCGAGCGGCCACAGATCCGGCACGATCTGCGCGAGGCCCGCTCCCTCGAGATAAATCCGCTGCGCCATGTCGATAGCGTAGCGCAGCGGATTCAATAGCGTGAGCCGCTGCAGCGCCGGCGGCATATTGCCGATCGGCGTCGCGAGCCCCGAGAGCAGAATGAACGGCATGAGCAGCACGAACGAGAACAGCATGGCCTGCTGCATCGTCGCGACGAAGGAGGAGACCATGAGGCCGATGCCGACGGCGGCCAGCAGGAACAGGATCAGGCCCACGTACAGCGTCCCGAAGGAGCCCGCGAACGGAATCCGGAACCACAGCTGCGCGACGAGCAGGATCAGCGTCGCCTGAGCGGCGCCGATGAGCATCGAAGGGAGGGCCTTGCCGATCATGATCTCCGAAGGCCGAAGCGGGGTCACGAGCAGCTGGTCGAACGTGCCTTCCTCGCGCTCGCGCGCGACCGACATGGCCGTGAGCAGCAGCGTCTGCAGCATCGTGAGCGTGCCGATCAGCGAGGGGATCATGTGCCAGCGCGTCTCGAGCTCCGGGTTGTACCAGGCCCGCGAGACGAGCTTGAGCGGCGGACCCGTCTGGCCGTGGTCCTCCTGCCAGCGCTCGCCGAATTGCTGCGCGATGCCCGCGACGTAGCGCATCGCCGTGCCCGCCGTGTTCGAGTTGCGCCCGTCGGCCACGACCTGAAGCTTCGCCTGCGTGCCGGCCGCAAGATTGCGCTCGAAGTCCTGCGGGATCTGGACGACGAGGAGGCCGCGGCGGTCGTCGATAAACCCCGCGATGTCCGCCGCGCGTTCGAGATTCGCGACGCGCACGAACACTCGGGAGCCGTCGAGGTCGGCGAGAAACGCCTGCGAGGCGGCGCTGCGGTCCTGGTCGAGCACGCCGTAATACACCGTGTTGAGGTCGTAAGTCGCCGCGTAGCCGAACAGGAGGCTCTGCAGGACCGGCGGCAGGAACAGCAGGACGCGGCTCCGCGGGTCCTTGAACATCGCGAGCAGCTCCTTGCGGATCAGGGCCAGGATTCGGAACACTGCATCGACCATGGCGGTCCTTGGTTGCGCCTTACCGCGTCACGAGAGCTTCTTGTGAGTCGCCGCGCGCGAAAGCAGCATCATGACGGTCGCCATGGCCGCGAGCACCGCAGCGTTGGGCAGCACGACGCTCCAGACGTCCCCGGCCAGGAACAGCGTCTGCAGCAGCGCGACGTAGTAGCGCGCGGGCAGCATGTAGGTCACGGCACGTACGGCGGCGGGCATGCTGTGCAGATCGAAAATGAAGCCGGAGAGCATCATGGCGGGCAGAAAGGTCACGAGCAGGGCGATCTGGCTCGCGATGAACTGGCTCTTCGTGATCGAGGAGACGACGAGGCCGATGCCGAGCGCGACGAGCAGATAGAGCATCGAGCTCCCGACGAGCAGCCAGAGCGAGCCTCGCAGCGGCACGTTGAAAAGGAACTTGCTGCCGGCGATGCAGAGCATGAGGCCCGTGAGCCCGAGCACGAAGTACGGAATGAGCTTGCCGAGCAGGATCTCGTCCGCGTGCACGGGCGTGACGAACAGCGCCTCGAACGTGCCGCGCTCCCACTCCCGCGCCATGACGAGCGCTGTCATGAACGCGCCGAGCAGCGTCATGACGAGCACGATGAGGCCCGGTACTAGGAAGTAGTGGCTGTCGTTGGCCTCGTTGAACCAGAGGCGGCTCTCGACCGCCACGGGCGGCTCCGCCGCCGTTCGGCCTTCCGCGGAGCGCAGGTCCATCCACGTCGCGATCGCGCTTTGCGTGTAGCCCTCGACGATGCGGGCTTTGTTCGCGTCCGTGCCGTTCACGAGCAGCTGGATCTCGGCGTCGCCCTCGCCGAGCCGCCGCGAGAAGTCGGAACGCAGCTGGACGATGCCGTCGACTTCGTGGCGCAGCATGAGGCGCTCGGCCTCCTGCATGGTCGGCACTCGCCGCACGGCGAAGTAGGGCGAGCCCTCGAGCCGGGCTGCGAGCTCGCGCGCGTCCTGCGCCGTGTCCTGCTGAACGAGCGCGATCGGAACGTTCTGCACGTCGAGCGAGAGGCCGTAGCCGAACAGCAGCACGAGCATGAGCGGCATGACGATGCCGATCGCGATCGTGCTCGGATCGCGGAACAGCTGATAGGTCTCCTTGCGGATCAGTGCCGCGATCCGCCGCGCCTTGCCGTGGCGCGGCTCTGGCCGCCGCGCGCCGTTCGTCATGCCGCGGTCTCCGCGCCGCGGCCGCGCCGCGCGTCCTCGACGATGGCGACGAACGCGTCTTCCATGGCCGGCTCGCGCCCGTCCCCGGTGCGCCCGCGCGCGCGGATCTCGGCCGGCGCGCCTTCGGCCAGCACCTCGCCGGCATCGAGGATCAATATTCGGTCGCAGTACTCGGCCTCTTCCATGAAGTGCGTCGTGACGACGATCGTGACGCCGGCCTCCGCGAGATAGGTGATGCGGGTCCAGAACTCGCGGCGGGCCATGGGGTCGGCGCCGCTCGTCGGCTCGTCGAGGAAAAGGATATCGGGCTCGTGAAGCAGCGCCGCGGCCATCGCGAGCCGCTGCTTGAACCCGCCCGGGAGCTGGCCGCTCGGCAGCGTCAGGTGCGCGCCGAGCCCGAATTCCTCGAGCGCCCACGCGATCCGGTCCGCCTTGCGAGCGCCGCGCAGTCCATAGGCGCGGGCGAAGAAATCGAGGTTGTCGCGGACGCTGAGGTTGCCATAGAGCGAGAACTTCTGCGCGACGTAGCCGATGCGCTGGCGCGCCGAGGCGCGCGAGCGGCGCAGGTCCGCGCCGGCGACGCGCAGCGTGCCGCCGCTCGCGGGCAGCAGGCCGCAGAGCATGCGGAACGTGGTCGTCTTGCCCGCGCCGTTCGGGCCGAGCAGGCCGAAGACCTCGCCGCGCCGCACGTCGAAGCTCAGATGGTCCACGGCCGTGAACGCCCCGAAGCGGCGCACGAGGTCGTGCACCTCGACGGCCGGCCCCGGCGCATGTGCGGGCGCGCCGCGGCCGGCGCCTACGGTTTCGGGGCGGGCCGAGGGGACGGGCGGCGCCTCGCGGCGACCGTCGAGGTGGGCGTGCAGCAGCGCCATGAAGCCGTTCTCGAACAGCGGCTTCGCGGGCTCGACGCGCAGGCTCTCGAGCGCGCGCAAAGGCGCATCCGCTCGGGCCGGCGCCGCGCGCACGAAACGCACGCGACCGGCGGCCGGCACGGCATCCACGATGCCGGGCTCGGCGAGCAGGCGGGCCTGAAGCTCGCGCGCCGTCTGTCCTGCGGCCGGTGTCGCGACGAACGTGCGCCCGGCCGCGGCCTCCGTGACCTCGGCCGGGCGGCCGTCGGCAATGACTTTTCCGGCGTGCAGCACGAGCGCGTGGTCGCAGCGCTCGGCCTCGTCGAGGTACGACGTGCTGAGCAGCACCGTGAGCCCTTCGTCCGCGACGAGCCGCAGCACGATCTCCCAAAGCTCGCGGCGGGAGAGCGGATCGACACCCACGGTCGGCTCGTCGAGCAGCAGCAGTTCGGGCGAGCGCACGAGCGTGCAGGCGAGGCCGAGCTTCTGCTTCATGCCGCCCGAGAGCCGCCCGGCCAGCCGCTTCGTGAATGGCCCGAGCGCGGTCATCTCCATGAGCTCCGGGTAGCGCCGCGCGCGCTCCGCACGGCCGATGCCGTGCAGGTCAGCATAAAGATCGAGGTTCTCCTGCACGCTGAGATCCTCGTAGAGGCCGAAGCGCTGCGGCATGTAGCCGATGCGTTCCTGCACGGCCTGCGCATCGGCCGCGGCGTCGAGGCCGAGGACCTCCACGCGGCCCTCGTCGGCCGTAAGGAGGCCCGCGGCGAGGCGGATCAGCGTCGTCTTGCCCCCGCCGTCCGGCCCGACGAGGGAGGTCAGCGTCCCTGCCCGCACCTCGAGCGAGACGTCATCGAGCGCCTGCACGCCTTCGCCCGTCTTGAGCTCGAAGCGCTTCGAGACGTGACGAGCCGCAATGAGCGGCGCGGCGGCGCTCACGGGTCCCGGCGATCCGCGGCCGGCGTCTCGGCCGCGGATTCCCGCGTCGGGGCCGGTGCGCCCTCGAGCGGCAGGAACACGGTGGCGGGCATGCCGAGGCGCAGATCGTCGCGCGGATCGTCCACGAGCACGCGGACCTCGTAGACGAGGTTCGTGCGCAGCGCCTGCGTCTCGACGTTCTTGGGCGTGAACTCGGCGACGGGCGAGATGAAGCCGACGTGGCCCGCGTAGCGGCGGCCGGGAAACGAATCGACGGCGACCGCGGCGGCCATGCCCGGACGCACGCGTCCCAGATCCGTCTCCGTGACGTAGGCGCGGACCCACTTCGGGTGCAGGATCGCGAGCGAAAGCACGGGCTTTTGCGGCGACGCCATGTCGCCGGGCTCGAGCAGGCGTGCGCGAACGACTGCGTCGAGCGGTGCCTGGAGCTTCGCGTCGTCGAGCTGGCGGCGCAGCAGGGCGAGTTGCGCCTGCTGGGCTTGCAGCTGAGCCTCGGCCTGCGCGATGTCTTCCTTGCGCGGGCCCGCGACGAGGAGATCCAGCGCCTTCTGCGACGCATCGACCCTGGCCTCCGATGCGTCCATGGCCGCCTTGGCCGCGTCCAGCTCCTGCTGGCTCGCGAGTTTCTGCGGGACGAGCGTCTCGAGGCGCTGGTACTGGAGCTTGGCGTTGAGTGCATCGGCCTTCGCCGCCGCGAGGTTGGCTCGGCCCTGCGCGATTTCCTCGGGCCGGCTGCCGTGGTGAAGCTTTTCGACGACGGCGTTCTGCGCCGCGGTCTGGGCCTCTGCGGCCGCGACCTGGGGCTCGAGACGGCTCGTATCGAGGGTCGCGACCACCTGGCCCTTGTGCACGCGCTCGCCTTCCTCGACGAGGATCGACGCGATGCGCTGGCTGTCGTTGAAGGCCAACGAGACTTGGCGCAGGTCGACATTGCCGTAGAGCGTGAGCGCGGTGACGGGTGCCTGCCGATGCGTGAGCCACCATCCCGCGCCCGTCACGGCGGCGACGACGAGCGCGGCCGCGACGATGATCCGGACCTTTTTCATAAGCCTATGATAACCCGGGCACTATGATTCGGGCCCGCGGCCCGATCCGAACATTCACCTATCGTACCTTTGGCGTGAGAGTGGTAGCGTCGTGGGTGGAATCCGCGGGCGGAAGCCTCGCCCCACGGCGGGTGCTGGTTGGCAGCAACAGAATTGGAGCGTCCCATGTCCCAGATCGCGAAATATTTCAAGGCCGGCGGCGTGCCGGCCTTATGGCTTGCAGCGTCGCTCGTCCTCGGCAGCGCCGCTTTGCCCGCAGCGGCCCAGCAGGCGGCGGCCGCCCAGCAGGACACGAACGAGCAGTCGACGCAGCACGGCAGGCAGGTCCTGGATCAGATCAGTCAGGTCTTCGAGTCCGCGGCTGCGAAGGTCAACCCTTCCGTCGTGCCCATATACAGCGAGTCGAAGGTGACGGTCCAAAACCCCTTCGGAAGCGACCAGCTGCGGCAGTTTTTCGGCGATCAGTTCTTTCAGCGCTACTTCGGTGAGAACCCGGGGCAGCAGGAGCGCACGGTCCACGCGCTCGGCTCGGGCGTCATCGCCTCGGCCGATGGGTACATACTGACGAACAATCACGTCGTCCAGGACGCCCAGAAGCTCACGGTCGTGCTGCCGAACGGCAATCGCACGCAGGCGAAAGTCATCGGCACGGATGCGGAGACCGACCTGGCCGTGATCAAGGTCGACGAGAAGAACCTGCCGGCCGCGACCTTCGGCGACTCCGAGAAAGTGAAGGTCGGCGAATGGGTCATCGCCGTCGGCAACCCGTTCGAGCTGCTGCACACGACGACGGCCGGCATCGTGAGCGCGAAGGGCAGGTCCCAGGTCGCGACGTCCGGCTACCAGGACTTCATTCAGACCGACGCCGCCATCAACCCGGGCAACAGCGGCGGCGCGCTGGCCGACCTCGACGGCCGCGTCATCGGCATCAACTCGATGATCAGCACCCCTTCGGGCGGCTCGGTCGGCTTGGGCTTCGCCATTCCGATCAATCTCGCCATGAACGTCATGCAGCAGCTCAAGGAGCATGGCAAGGTCATCCGCGGCTACCTGGGTGTCTATCTGCAGTCGCTGACGCAGGATCTCAAGCAGGCCTTCGGCATCGGCTCGAACGTCGAGGGGGCGCTCATCGGCGATGTCGTCCAGGGCAGCCCGGCGGACATGGCAGGCGTCCAGCAGGGTGATGTCGTGACCTCGGTCAACGGCATGTCGATCAAGACGGCGACGGAGCTGCAGAACGCGATCGCGGGCATGATGCCGGGCTCCAACGTTCAGCTCGGCATCCTGCGCGACGGCAACATGATGACGCTGTCCGTCAAGCTGGGACAGAAGCCGGAGGAGAACCAGCAGAGCTCCAACGAGCAGGGCGGGTCGCCCAATCCGCAGCGCCTCGGCATCTCCGTCGCGACGCTGACGCCGCAGCTCGCGCAGCAGCTCGGCTACCAGGGCGAGCAAGGCGCGCTCATCGAGCGCGTGCAGCCGGGCAGCCCGGCCGAGAACGCGGGCCTGCAGCGCGGCGACCTCATCAAGGAGGTGAACCGCCGGCCGGTGAATTCGGCCGAGGACCTCGTCAACATGGTCAGGGGACTCAAAGCCGGCTCCACGGCTGCCCTGCTCGTGCAACGGCAGAACAACACGTTCTTCGTGCCGGTGCAGATACCTTAGAAGGGGTCGGGCGCGGACCGGGCCGTCCGGTCCGCGCCGCTTGGCCGTATTCTTGCTTGCGGCAAAGGGAGGCAGCAGGCGAGGAGACGGCGTGACGGAATCGGAAAGCCCGGGGCACACCCGCCAAGGCCCCGTCAGCAAGCGTGTGCAGGCCGTCGAGCTCGGTGTCTTTCTGCTGTTGATCCTGCCGTCTCTCGTGCTCGGGGCCGTGCTGCACGCCCCGCGGTCGGCAGGCTTCACGGCGACCGCCGCGACGACCATGGCCCAGGATCTCGGGCTCGTGGCGCTCGTGCTGTTTTTCGTTTGGCGCAGCGGCGAGTCGCTGCGCAGCATCGGCTGGAGCTTCGGCGCGGGGCTGCGCGAGGTGCTCGTCGGCCTCGTCTTCTTCTGGCCGACGGCCGTGGCGACCAGCGTGCTCGCCGGCTGGCTGGAGCGGCTCGGGCTCTCCGGCGGCGCCGGATCCCCGACGTTTCTGACGCCGGCCGGGCCGTGGCAGATGGCCTTGGGCCTCGGGCTCGTCGCCGTCGTCGCGGTGGCCGAAGAGACCATCTTCCGCGGCTATCTGCTGCTCCGGCTCGCGCCGTTCCTGCGCAGCACCGGCGCGGCCGTCGCCGTCTCCTCGGTCATTTTCGCGCTGGGCCACGGTTACGAAGGCGGCGCGGGCATGATCTCGGTCGGCACGCTCGGCGCGCTCTATGCCGTCGTCTATCTCTGGCGGCAAAGCCTCGTCGCACCCATCGTCATGCATTTCATGCAGGATCTGATCGGCGTCGTGTTCAGCAGCGGCATGCGCTGAGGCGGCCGCCGGCCGTTGTAATGCGGCCCTCTCTCGTGGACACTCACGGCCTGCCGCCGCGGCTCGCGACGCTGCAAGGAATCGCCGTCTATGTCCGACACCCGCTCCCCGGCTGGCCGGCCGATCGCGCCGCCGCCCCACCCGCAACTGCGGCGCGAGCCGCTGCCGCAGCAACAGCCGAAATCTCCCGTCGACGATGCCGACGCGCCGCGGCGGCTCAAGGCCATCCTCGAGAGCCCGAGCTATCGGGAAGCGGATCAGGATATCGACTTCCTGAGCCACGACGCGACGCGCGGCGTTCGATTGCAGATCGACTATTTCAAGCCGGAGCTGCTGCTGACGCAGCACGGCGTCGCGCACACCGTCGTCGTATTCGGCAGCACGCGGATCTCCGAGCCTTCGGCCGCGCGCCGCGCCGTCGAGACGCTCAAGGCGCAGCTCGAGCGGACGCCGCAGGACGAAGAGCTCCGGGCAAGGCTGCAGCGCGCCGAGCGCATTCTCGCGAAGAGCCGCTACTACGACGTTGCCCGCGAGCTCGGACGCCTCGTCGGCTCGGCCGGCGGCGGCCCGCACAAGAGCGGTATCGTCGTCCTGACCGGCGGCGGCCCCGGCATGATGGAGGCCGCCAACCGCGGCGCCTTCGACGTTGGCGCCAAAACCGTGGGGCTCAATATCTCGCTGCCGCGCGAGCAGTTCCCGAACCCCTACATCACGCCCGATCTTTGCTTTCGGTTTCATTATTTCGCGATGCGGAAGCTTCACTTCCTCATGCGCGCCCGCGCGCTCGTCGCGTTTCCGGGCGGCTACGGCACGTTCGACGAGCTGTTCGAGACATTGACGCTCGTGCAGACGCGCAAGATCAAGCCCGTGCCCGTCGTGCTCGTGGGGGAGAGCTTCTGGCGCCGCGCGTTCGACGTGGACTTCCTCGTCGAGGAGGGCGTGATCGCTCCGGAGGACCGCGAGCTGTTTTGGTTCGCAGAAACCGCCGAGGAAGTCTGGGACGGCATCTTGCGCTGGCACGAGATCAACGGCCACCCGCTGCTTTGAACACGGGCGCGCGCGCCCGCACGAGGAGACTGCGTTGAAGATCGAATTTCACGGCGCCGACCAGGGCGTCACCGGCTCCTGCCATCTCATCGAGTGCGCGGGGAAGCGCATTCTCGTGGACTGCGGGCTCTATCAGGGCGGCCGCGAGCTCGACGAGGACAACGGCGAGCCTTTCGGTTTCGAGGCCGAATCCATCGACTACCTCCTGCTCACGCACGCGCATCTGGACCACTGCGGGCGCATTCCGCTGCTCGCGAAGCGCGGATTCCACGGAGAGATACTGACGACGGCCGCGTCGCGCGAGCTCGCCCGCCTCGTGCTGCTCGATTCCGCCCACCTGCAGGAGGAGGAGGCGACGCGCCGGGCGCGGCGCGCGAACCGCGGATTCCGACGGCGGGGGCAAAGAGCCGCTCTACACGGAGCTCGACACTCTGAACGCGTTCGAGCTCTTCGGCCGCACGGCCGTCTACGACAAGCCGCTCGAGGTGGCGCCCGGCATCCGCGCGACGTTCATCGACGCCGGCCACATTCTCGGCTCGGCCTGTATCGTGCTCGAGCTCGAAGAGCAGGGGCGGCGGCGCAAGCTGCTGTTCTCGGGCGACCTCGGCAACGCCGGCCGGCCGCTGCTGCGCAATCCCACGACGCCGCCCGCCGTGGACGCCGTGATCATGGAGACGACTTACGGCGACCGCCTGCACAAGGCCATCGAGCCTTCGATAGAGGAGCTCTACGCCGCAGTCGAGGCGACGTTCGCCCGCGGCGGCAACGTCGTGATTCCGACATTCGCGCTCGAGCGCGCGCAGGAGCTGCTGTTCTTCCTGCGGGCGGCCGTCGAGTCGGGCCGCCTGCCGCGCACGCTGCAGGTCTTTCTCGATTCTCCCATGGCGATCTCGGCGACTCGGATCTTCGAGCACCACCCGGAGGGCTACAACGCGAAGACGCGTGAGCTCTTCGCCGACGGCGGCGATCCGTTTTCGTTGCCGGGCCTGCACTTTACTCGTGACACCGCCGACTCGATCGCGCTGAACCGCATCACGGGCGGCGCCGTCATCATGGCGGGCTCGGGCATGTGCACGGGCGGCCGCGTGCGCCATCACCTCAAGCACAATCTGGCACGCCGCGATTGCGCGATCGTCTTCGTCGGCTACGCGGCGCGCGGCACGCTCGCGCGCAGCATCATCGACGGCGCCGAACGCGTGCACATCTTCGGCGAGCCGGTCGCCGTGCGCGCGAGCATCCACACGATCAACGGCTTCTCGGCCCACGCCGACCAGGCCGAGCTCCTCGCGTGGCACGCCGCGACGAAGGCGCCCCGCACGTTCCTCGTGCACGGCGAGCCGGACACGATGCGGCATTTCGCCGAGCGGCTCGCGGGCACGGCGACGACCGTCGAGATGCCGGCGCTGCATTCGAGCTTCGATCTCTGAGGCGCGGGCCGGCGGTCGTCGGTCGTGGTCAGCCGTCGGTCGTCAGTGGTCGATCGTCAGTCGTCGGTCGTCGGGTCGCGCGATCCAGGAACGGATCGTGCCAGTGGCGGGTCGGAGGCGCGTGCACGAGGCCGCTGTCGGGACCGGCGTGAATCCGTCCCTGGAGCCTTCGTGAGCGCCTTCCCTGGTGCTCACGATCCCGGATCAGTAGCTCTCGTCCTCCGAAGGAAACCGCCGCCCCTTCACATCGGCCCGGTACCGCCCAAAGGCATCGGCCATCTGCTCCGCAATGTCGGAATACCGCCGCACGAACCGCGGCCGGAACTTCGTGAAGAGGCCGAGCATGTCGGGCGTGACGAGGATCTGGCCGTCGCAGTCGGGCCCCGCGCCGATGCCGATCGTCGGGATCTCGAGCGACTGCGTCACGCGGCGGGCAAGGTCGGCCGGGACCTTCTCGAGAACGATCGCGAAGACGCCGGCGTCCTCGAGCGATTTCGCGTCCTCGAGGATGCGCTCGGCTTCCTCGGCGGAGCCGCCGCGGGCTTTGTAGCTTCCGAAGCGATGTATCGACTGCGGCGTGAGGCCGAGATGGCCCATGACGGGAATGCCGGCGTCCACGATGCGCCGGACCGTCGGGCACACGGGCTTGCCGCCCTCGAGCTTGACGGCCTCGGCCAGCGCTTCCTTGATGAAGCGGCCCGCGTTGCGCAGCGCCTCTTCCGGGCTGACCTGATAGGACATGAACGGCAAGTCCGCCACGACGAGGCCGCGTTTGGCGCCGCGCGCGACGACCTGCGCGTGGTAGAGCATCTGCTCCATCGTCATGGGGACGGTCGTGTCGTAGCCGGCGAACACGTTGCCGGCGCTGTCCCCGACGAGCAGGACGTTCGATGCCTGCGGCGTCGAGGATCGAGGCCGTGAGGTAGTCGTAGGCCGTGAGACAGGCGATGGCCTCCCCATCGGCTTTCATCTGCTGCAGCCGATGAGTCGTGACCTTGCGATCCGCTGCGCTCATCGCGCACCTCCTTGCCGACCCCGGCTCGAGAATACCGGGCCGCAGCTGCCGTCCACGCATTCCTGCACGAACGTCTCCGGCGCCTCGGGCTGCAGCGTCGAGTGGGCGATGCCGAACTCGGCGGCCAGCTTCTCTTCGACGTTGCGCCGGCACAGCGACCAATCGCTCATGTCGTCGATGACGACGTGCGCCGAGACCGCGTAGGTCGCGGAATCGAGCGCCCACACGTGCAGATCGTGCACGTGGCTCACGCAGCTTACGTCCGCGATGGCCTGGCCGAGCTGCTCGAAGTTCACATTGCGCGGCACGCCTTCCATGACGATGTGGACGACGTCGCGCAGCAGCCGCACGCTGCCGATCAGGATAAGGAGGCCGATGAAGCCCGAGAGCAGCGGGTCGATCGGATACCAGCCCGTGAGCCAGACGACGGCGCCCGCGGCCAGGGCGGCGACGGAACCGAGCAGGTCGCCGAACACGTGGAGCATGGCGCCCTTGACGTTGAGATTCTGCTCGCCGCGATGCAGCACCCAGGCCGCGGCCAGGTTCACGACGAGGCCGATGCCGGCGACGAGCATGACGATGCGGCCGTTCACGGGCTCCGGGGCGGCGAGGCGCCGCACGGCCTCGTAGCCGATGCCCGCGATGACGACGAGCATGAACCCCACGTTGACGAGCGCGCCGAGCGCCTCGGCGCGCTTGAGGCCGTAGGAATGCCGCAGCGTGGGCGGCCGGCGGCTCATCCAGGCAGCCGCGGCGCCGAGCCCGAGCGCGAGCGAGTCCGTGATCATGTGGCCCGCGTCGCCGAGCAGGGCCAGCGAGTTCGACCACCATCCGGCCACCGCCTCTACGCCGGCGAAGGCCGTCGTGAGCCCGAGTGCGATGAGCAGCACTTGCTGGCTGCCGGGCGTAGGGCTGCCATGGTCGTGATCGTGGTCGTGGGCGTGGCCGTGGGCGTGAGTTGACATCCTGTTACCGAAAGACCGCGACGCTACAGTGTGCAAAACGCACCGGGCCCGGGCAAGCGACGACGAGGCGCCGCGCGGAGCGGGGCGGCTAAGCGGCGGCCGTCGCGCGCAGCGGGCGCGGAGCCGCGTAGCGCTCGAGGATCGAGTCGAGCCGCGCGGCGTCGAGCGGCTTCTCGAGATAGTCGGCGGCGCCGAGCTTGGCCGCCTCGCGCGGGAGGTTGGGCTCGGACGAGAAGACGACGACGGGCACGGCGGCCAGGCGGTCGTCGTCGAGCAGCGCCGCGCAGAGCTCGCGGCCGCCCATGACGGGCATACGAAGGTCCAGCAAAATCAGGCGCGGCCGGACGCGGCAGCGCTTGAGCTTGGTCAGCGCCTCCCGGCCGTCCGCGGCCGTGTCGGCGCGGCAACCCTTGAGCTCGAGCAGCAGGCGCAGGGCCTCCCTCGAATCCGGGTCGTCCTCGACAATCAGAACCTTGGCTTGAGCCTTACTCATGAGATGCCTTGTTCGGTTCGTGTCGTTAGCGCCTGATATTATTAAAGTAACCGGTGTTACGCAACCGGGGCGAGGCGGGTACGCGCTTCGCGAGCGTCCCGGAACGCCACATTGCGCCATCAGTCTCCGGCCTGCGGCGCGCGCTGCCCGTGATTCGACTCACAGAATTCGGTCGGCGCCGCGATGATGCCTCCGGCTAGAGGCTGCGCTTGAACAGCAGGGTCGCGGCGCCCATGGCGATGACGGTGAACGCGAACAGAAAGCCCAGATCGCCGGCGATGGCCGCGAGGCTCGTATCCTTGAGCACGAGCGACTTGAAGCCGTGCACGGCATACGTGAACGGGTCCGCGACGGTGATGACCTTCATCCAGGGCGGGAAGGCATTCGTCGGGTACACGGCGCCGCTCGGGAAGAACAGCACCGTGTTCAGCACACCGAAGATCGCGCGCGGCACGAGCGGATCGGTGACGCGGACCATGATCAGGAACATCATGCTGATCAGCGTCAGCGCCGTGAGCGCGACGAGCACGAGCATGCGGCCGAGGCGCAGCACGTTGAGAGGGTCCGGGATGCCGGCCACGAGCGAGCCGATCGTCACGAGCACGGTGCCCGCGAGAACGGCCTTGAGCACGCCCGCGACGTTGAAGCCCATGATGAGCTCGAACTTACTGATCGGCGTCACGAGGTAGCCCTCGTGCAGGCCGCGGGCCTTGTCGTCGATGAAGATGATGCCGCCGCCGATCATGGCCGAGACGAAAATCGCGAGCACGATGGTGCCGGGCAGCAGGTACTGGATGTAGGGGACGTAAGGGTAGACCTCGACGACGGAGAGCGCGGCTGCGGCCGAGGCCCGCGCGGAGGTCGGCGCGCGGGCCTCGGCCTGCGCGTTGAACGTGCCGAGCAGTTGGCTCATGCTGCCCGCCAGTGCCGAGGAGCTGAACTGGTCCGTGTTGTCCTCGATGAGCGCGATCTTCGGGTCGTTGCCCGCAAGCAGGTCCCGGGAGAAGTGCGGCGGAATCGTCAGAACGCCGTTGATGCGGCCCGTGCGCAGGTCCCGCATGGCCGAGGACTCGTCCTCGTAGGCGCGCGTTTCGAAGGTTTCGGCGTTCGCGGCGACGGCGTCGAACATGCCCTGAAGCTGCACGGCCGCGACGTGGTGGTCCTGGTCCACGACGCCGAGCGCCAAGTGCCGTACCTTGCCGCCGAAAGCGTAGCCGAGCACGACGAGCTGCACGACGGGCATGACCGTCGAAACGATGATCAGCGTCGGGCTGCGGCGAAAGCGCCGCAGATCGCGTTCGACGATGGCCCAGATCCTGTGCATCGAGGTTCCTTCAGCCGCCGCGGGAGATGAACCGGCTCTCGGCCGGGTTGGCGCCCTGGAGGCTGTCGCGCAGCTGGCGCCCCGTGTAGTGCACGAACACATCGTCGAGTGTCGTGCTTTGCACGGAGAGCGAGGCGATGTCGATCTTGGCGCGGCGCACGGCATCCATGAGGGCAATGGTCGTGCGCGGGCCGTTGTCGGAGGACAGGCGGAAGACGTGGCCGTCAGCCTTGACGCCGGCTACGTCTGGCAGGGCGCCGAGCGTCTGCGCCCAGCCTTCGGGCACGCCCGTGAAACTGACCTCGAGCACGTTGCGGCCCGGAATCGAGGCCTTGAGCTTGAGCGGGGAGTCGAGCGCGACGAGCTTGCCGTGATCGACGATCGCGATGCGGTCGCAAAGCTTGTCGGCTTCCTCCATGTAGTGCGTCGTGACGATGACCGTGAGGTCACGCTCCTTGCGCAGGCGATCGAGCATCTCCCACACGGCCACGCGGGAGACGGGGTCGAGGCCCGTCGTCGGCTCGTCGAGGAAGAAGATCTGCGGCGCGTGCACGAGGCCGCGGGCGATCTCGAGCCGCCGGCGCATGCCGCCCGAAAACTGCTTGACCGGCTTGTCGGCCCACTGGCCGAGGTCGACGGCCTCGAGCAGGTCGCGGATGACCTCGCGGCGTTGCTGGCGCGGCAGGCCGTAGAGTTTCGCGAAGATGCTCATGTTCTCCTCGGCGCTGAGGTCGAGGTCCGACGTCATGGCCTGCGGGATCACGCCGATCGATTTGCGGACGTCGTTGGGCGACTCGACGATGTCGAAGCCGTTGACGCGCGCGCGCCCCGAGGTCGGCGGCACGAGCGTCGTGAGCATGCGGATCAGCGTGGACTTCCCGGCGCCGTTCGGGCCGAGCAGGCCGAAGACCTCCGCGTGGCCGACGGTGAACGTCAGCGCGTCCACGGCACAGAAGTCGCCGAAGCGTTTCGTCAGGCCTTCTACTTCTACGTCGGGGGTCATGGGGCCGGAAAAAGGGGTCAGAGCCCTTCTTCGCGAGACGAAAAAGGGCTCTGACCCCTTTTTCCGCTTTGTCCGAGCGGCAGCGATACGTACGCCGTCATCCCGAGCGCCAGGCTGCGGTCGCGGTTGTCGCAGCGCAGGCGCAGCTCGAACGTCTTAATGTCGCGCTTGGTCCGGCTCACGTCGCGTTGGGTCGCGTAGTCGGCGTCCACGCCGCGAAAGAAGACGCTGCACTCGCGCCGGGCGCCGGAGGGCAGGCGGACCTCGAGCTTGTCGCCGAGGTGGATGCGGTCCACGTAGCTTTCCTCGACGTCGGCCCGGACCCAGAGGTTGTCCGGATCGACGAGCGTCACGATCGTCTGGCCCGGGTTCACGACCTCGCCGGGGAGTGCGGCGCGCACGTCCACGATGCCGTCGAGCGGCGCGCGCACTTCCGTGTAGGCGAGGCGCACCTCGGCCTTCTGCGTCTGGGCATCGGCCGCGGCGAGCTGCTGGTCGGCCGATTGCAGCGCCGCCTTGCGCGCCGCGATCTGCTGCTCGTTGGACTGCGCCACGGCCAGCGCCGCGTCGGCCGCCTGCACTTGCATGTCGAGTGCCGCCGCGTGCGCCTTCGCCGACTCGTAGGTCGTGCGCGCCTCATCGAGGGCTTCGACGGAGTCGAGCTGCTTCTCGCGCAGCCGCTTCTCGCGCTCGAACTGCAGCCGCGATTTTTCTAGATCCGCCGCGGCCTGCTGCGCATCGGCCTTCGTGACCTCCACGTTGGCCTCGGCCTGACGGATCTGCTCGCGCGTCTGCGTCTCGAGAAACTTGAGCTCGGCCTTGGCCTGCTCGACCGTCGCCGAAGACGATTGCTGCAGGCTCCGGTAATAGTCCACGTCCGCCTGGTTCTCCTGCGGCTGGATGCGCGCGAGAAGCTGTCCCTTCTTCACGGCGTCGCCCTCGCGCACCTCGAGGGACTCGACGCGGCCCGAGATCAGCGCCCCGACGCGCACGTCGTCCGTCGTGACGATGCCCGTGAGCACCAGCGTCTGCGGGCCGCGCTCGAGCAGGACATACGCAACGGCGCCGATCGCGGCGACGGCCGGGAGCAGGAGCAGTGCGCGGCGCTTGTTCATGACCACCTTCCGAATCGGGTGCCGAAGGCTCGGCCGCGAAGCGTAGGCGATTTGCCGGGCGTTCACCATCCCGGGAACACCTCTGCGCCGGCCGGGACTGCTATCCTGACTGCCATGTGCGCTTCTCCGAATTCGCCGAGCGGCCGGTTCCCGCCCCACCGCTTCCCGTACCGCCCGCATCCGCTCCGCCGCTTCCCGCTGCGCCGGTCCGCGCTCGGCGGTTTCCCGCTGCGCCGCTTCCCGCTCGGCCTGCTCGTTCTCGCGCTCGCGGCGGCTTCGGCCGCGGCCGCGCCGCCTGCGGCCCGCACGGGCGAAGCGTTCGCGGCAGTCTCGCTCGCTGCGCCGCTGGCGCCCGACGCGCTCGCAGCAAAGCTCGCGGACCGGCGCGTCGTCTATATCGGCGAGACGCATCCGCGCTATGCCGATCATCTGCACCAGCTCGCGCTCATCGAGGCCCTGCACGCGCGCGATCCCGGCGTCGTCATCGGCGTCGAGTACTTCGAGCGCCGCTTTCAGAGCGTGCTCGACGATTACGTCGCCGGCCGCGTCGACGAGCGCACGCTGCTGCAGAGGACGGAGTACTTTCGAAGCTGGGGCTACGACTATCGCCTTTACGCCCCGATCTTTCGCTTCGCGCGCCGCGAGCGGATTCACGTCGTCGCGCTGAACGTGCCGCGCGCGTTGCCCGCGGCCGTCGCGAAGGTCGGCCTCGAGGCACTTTCGAAAGCGCAGCGCGCCGAGCTCCCGCAGGACATGGGTCCGGCCGGCGCGGCCTACCGGAAGCGGCTGCGCGAGGCCTACGCGGCGCACGGCAGCGCCGAGCCCGGGGATTTCGAGCACTTCGTCGAGGCCCAGCTCGTCTGGGACGAGGGCATGGCCGCGAGCGCTGCCGCTTACCTCGATTCGCACCCCGGGCGCCGCATGGTCGTGCTCGCGGGCTCGGGCCATGTCGAGTTCGGCGACGGCATTCCCGCGCGGCTCGCGCGGCGCACCGGCGTCTCCTATGCGATCGCGCTCAACGGCGGCGTCGACGAGCCCGGCATGGCCGACTACACGTTGCTCGGCGACGAGGCCGAGCTGCCGCCCGCCGGTGTGCTCGGGGTCGAACTCTCCGACGCGGACCCGGGATGCCGTGTGCGGGCCCTCTCGCCCGGGGGCGCCGCCGCCCGGAGCGGCATCAGAAGGGGCGATCTCGTCGTTGCGATCGACGGCGAGCCGGTCGCTTCGGTCGCCGACGCGCGCCTTGCCCTCTGGGACAAGCGTCCCGGCGCCAAGGTCAGCGTCCGGCTGCGGCACAAGCGGGTCTTCGGCGTGCGCGAACGCACGATCGAAGTCGTCTTGGGCCCGGCGGGATCCTGATCTGGTCGAGCCGGGCCGGGCCGCCCGCCCCGAACGGGGCCGGGCCGCCCCCCGAACCGGGCCGGGCCGCCCGCCGCGCCAAGCCCGCCGAGCCGAGCCGCGCCGCTCCCCGGGTCTCAGCGCCCCTGGGCCCGACCCAGCGCGCCTGCGGCCGGCGGCGACTCCGGCACCTGAACCCCGAGGCCGTGAGCCGGCGCGAGAAACGCTTGCTCGGGCACGTTGGCCTCGGCGCGCGCCCGGGCCAGGTCGGCCGGCGGCGCCTCCTGGCCCTCGTCGGAGAGCCGAAACGTGCCGTAGTGGATGGCGAGGCTCGTGCCGGCCGCGAGGTCCAGATGGGCACGGACCGCGTCCGCGGGCGTCAGGTGCACGGGACGCATGAACCACTGAGGCTCGTAGGCCCCGATCGGCAGCAGCGCGAGGCGCGGTGCGCCGAGCCGCTCCCGGATGGCGCGGAAGTGCCCGCCGTAGCCGGAGTCCCCCGCAAAGTAGACGGCGCCCGAGGGGCCGTGCAGCGCGAGTCCGCACCAAAGGTTGCGGTCCCGATCGAACGGGCTCCGGCCCGAGAAGTGCTGTGCCGGCGTAGCCGTCACCGTGAGGTCCGCACGCCCCGGCACGGGCGCGCTGTCCCACCAGTCGAGCTCGTGCACGACGGGCAGGCCCGCGCGCTCGAGCAGCGGTGCGTTGCCGAGACCCGTTATGACCGTGGGCGCGTGCACGGCGGCGAGGCGCCGCAGCGTCGGCAGATCGAGATGGTCGTAATGGTTGTGGCTCAGCAGCACGAGCTGGATGGGCGGCAGGTCCTCGAACCGCAAGCCGGGCGGCCGATACCGCCGCGGGCCCGCGAACGGAACGGGGCTGCAGCGGGCCGACCAGATCGGATCGGTCAGGACGTTGATGCCGTCCATCTGCAGCAGCACGGTCGCGTGATTGACGAGCGTCGCGCGCAGCGCATGCCCGGTGACCTCGTAGGGCGGGGGCGGGCCGGGCGGCTCTTCGATGTCGCGCCATACGGGCGCCTTGCGGGTCGCGAGCCAACGCAGCACGCGCGCGGGACGGGCATGGCGCATCGCGCCCTCGTTGCGGAACCGGCCGCCTTGTTGCGGTGCGCTCATGGACGTTCCGCCCCCGCCCTGCGTTCCGGCCGCGCCGGGCGCGCCGCGCAGACCGCGAGCGCAGTCACCAGACGTAGGGCACGAGCGCCCAGGTGCGGCGGCGTTGCGCCTCGAAAGCGGCCCCGAAGCGCGCCCGCAAGGCCTGCTCCTCCGTATGGATGCGCCATGCGTAGGCGGCGCCGAGGCATAGCGGCGCAGCGGCGAGCGAGACCCAATTGCCCATCGCGAGGCCGATGCCCGTGACGGTCAGCAGCGAGCCCGAGTACGAAGGGTGGCGCAGAAGCCGATACGGGCCGGCCGTTACGAGCCGATGCTCGTCTTGAACGAGCACGGCAGTGCGGAAGAATCGCCCCAGCGTGAGTATCGCCCACAGCCTGAACGCCAACCCCGCCCACATGAGGACCATGGCACCGCCGAAGACGGCTGCGGACGCTGCGCCGATGCGGGCCCCCGGCGCGAAGTACGGCGCCGTGAAGGCCAGCGCGACGCCGGCCGCGACAGAGCCCAGGATCGCGGCTCGGCTGCCGCGGTCGCTCTTGAGGCCGCGCGCAGAGCGGCGATCGCGGGCGAAAACCCAGGTCTCGAAGAGAATCCAGGCCCAGTAAGCGACCCAGAAAACGTCGCTCCAAAGCGGCCGCAGTTCGAACAGCGGCCTCGCTGTCTCGTGCATGGGAGCGCATCGTACCTCAACCCGGGATAGCGTTGTTGCTCAGATAGCTGTCGTTGAAGGCCTTGAGCTCGGTGACCTGCCCGGGCCCGTAGGGCAGCCGGTAGTAGCTGAGCCCTGGGCTCCCGCTGCGGCCCCAGCCCGTCCACGGATACGCAAAGGTGCCGTATTCGAAGTTCGGCGAGGAGGCCGAGACGACGAGCGATTTCAGTGTCCGGCCCTGGAACACGAGGTCGGTAATGTACCCGTAGCCCTGGCCGTTCTCGAGCACGGCATAGTCGTTCAGCAGGTCCGTCGCCTTGAAGGTCTGGGGGCCCGTTCGCGCGTTGCTCTGCACCTGTTGGACCTGGCCGACGTTCGATCTGCTTGAAGTACTTCTCGTTGAAGATCGAGTACTGATCGAGGCTGTCCTGGGTGACGGGAACGTGGACCTCGCCGTTGTGCTCGATCTTGACCTGGTTCCACGGTACGGCGACGTGAGTGTTGCCGATCTCGAAGAATCCGCCGAGATTCGCTACTACGGCGACGAGCTGCCCGTCCTTGTCGATGAGAAGATTGTCCACGCTGCCGATTCGGTTGCCGTCGGGGCCGTAGACGCTGTCGTTCAGCAGCTGGTCGCCGGACCAGCCGCTCGCGTACAAGCCTCGGTAGCTCCATCCGGCGAGGTCGGGTGCGGCGTTGCCGCCGCTAGTGTTCGCGGCCGCTGAGCGCCGGGCGTTCGTTGAGCTTGCCGCGTTCGTTGAGCTTGCGGCGTTCGTTGAGCTTGCGGCGCTCGTTGAGCTTGCGGCGCTCGTTGAGCTTGCGGCGCTCGTTGAGCTTGCGGCGTTCACGCGGCTGGCGGGGTTCGGCGTCTGCCCCCGGGCGGGGCCTACGAGCGCGGCGCCGAGCGCCAGTGCGGCCGCCGCGG
Source organism: uncultured Gammaproteobacteria bacterium (assembly GCA_963702105.1). Taxonomy (GTDB): domain Bacteria; phylum Pseudomonadota; class Gammaproteobacteria; order Steroidobacterales; family Rariloculaceae; genus ZC4RG20. The sequence goes on along the minus strand of OY969712.1, from coordinate 2,890,369 downwards.
CCGCGGCCGCCGCGAGCGGCCCGGCAGCCAGGTGCGGCGAGGGCCGCGCATCGATCGCGAGGACCCGCGCCTGCGGCTGCCGCAGCCGAGGATCGAGCTGCGAAGAGTGGCGATAAGTCATTGTTTCTCCTCCATGAGTCACATGCCCATCGTTGCATGTGCAAGCCGCGTGCCGAGCGCGCCGCTGTCGCCGAGATCGGGAGCGCCCGGTTTACCGGCCGGCATGCCGGAACCGGTGTCGAGGTTCTCCCGGGTGCGTCGGCAGCGCGTCAGAAGATCGAGCCCACGAAGAAGCGGATGCCGTGCGAGTGATCGGAAAACCGCAGAGCGAGGCCGACGCTGTCGAGCTTCGCGCCGAAGATCCTGAACGGGTCGTCGCGCCCGGCCGCGAGCCCGAGCTCCCACTCGAGACGCACCTTCTTCTGCCCGCCGTTGAGGATCGGCCGGATGTCGATCGGATTGAAATACCAGTCCGCGAGCACGTGCGGCATGAGCCGCATGCTTTCGTCGTGAAACGTCCAGTGCGGGACGGGCACGTCGAACTCGACCCCGTTGGAGAAGCGCGCCAGCGCTTCGGTCGGGCCGCCTTCGAGGCGATAGGCGGACCAGTAGAGCCCGTCGATGAGCGCGGGCGCGCCGGGCGCGTCGTGCCAGGTGTAGCGGCTGCGGATCCCTGCGCCGTAGAGTTTGGCGCTCTCCGTGTAGCCGTCGGCCCGGCGTTTGCCGACGCCGATCTGTGCCATGAGCTTGAGGTCCCAGTGAACCGTGCGCGGAAGGACGAGCGCGACGCCTGGGAAGAAGCCGAGCTCATCGGCATGGTGCGGCAGGTTGGCGAGATCGAGGTTCTCGACGCCGACCGTGACGGGGAGCAGCACGTCGATACCGCAGCGGCAGCCTTGGCTCGTGCCGGCCTTGTGCACGGTCCAGTGCAGCGGGATGCGGCCGACCGTGATCGTGTTGCCGCCGCCGAGCGTATAGCGCCCCGTGCCGTACGCGGCCGCATAGGACCAGTTGAACGTTCTTTCGATGCCGAGGTTAGGGGCCGCGTAGACGGGTGCGGCGGCCAGGGTCAGCGCGGCCAGCACGATCGCGAGGGCAGTGGCCGCCGCCGTTCGCTGGGCGTCCTGGCCGTGCGGGTCCTCGCCCGCCGCGGCGTCCTCTGCTCGGGTGTCGTTCATGGCTGCCTCGGTTGTCGCGCCAGCCCTTGCAAGGGGGATGCCATCGTGCGGGGGATGCCATGGCGCGGGGGATGCCATGGCGCAAGGGATGCCATCGCGCCGGGGGATGCCATCGCGCGGACGGGCGACCCTCAGCGCGACGCCTGGTAGCCGATCACTCGCTCGAGCGTCTGGAAATCGATGGGCTTGACGAGGTGCATGTCACAGCCGGCCTCGATCGCGGCCTCGCGGTCTGCCTGGCGCCCGAAGCCGGTCAGGGCGATGAGCCGGATCTGGTTCGGGCCGTGCTTCTCGCGAACCCTGCGCGCGATCTCGAGCCCGCTGACGTCGGGCAACCCGACGTCGATGACGGCCACGGTCGGCATCACGGCCTCAACGAGCCGGAGGCCGTCGAGGCCGTTCGCGGCCTGCAGCACCTCGTAGCCCGACTTCTCGAGCAGCAGTGCGACGCTTTCGCGCGAGGCATCGTCGTCGTCTACGAGCAGCACGGTTGCGCGTCTCGAGCCGCCGTTCAGCGCAGGCAGATCCGTGGCCGTGTCGCCGCCCTCGTCGGTCTGCGGCAGCCGTACCTCGAACGCGGCGCCCTTCCCGAGACCCACGCTGGCCGCCGTGATCTGGCCGCCGTGCGCCCGGACGATCGACTGCGCGAGCGAGAGTCCGAGCCCCATGCCGTTGGAGCTGCGGCGCGAGGCCTGGAAGAACGGCTCGAACAGGCGGGGCAGGGCATCCGCCTCGATGCCGTCGCCCTCGTCCGCCACGTGGACGATCGCGTCGCTGCCGTCCGATTCGAGACGCAGCCGGACGGTCTGGCCGGATTCGGAGTGGTTGATCGCGTTCTGCATGAGGTTGACGATGACCTGCTGCAGGCGCGTCGCGTCCGCCTTGACGTGCACGGGCTCGGGCGGCATTGCGACCTCGAGCTCGATGGACTCGTCCGTGGCGCGCGGCTTCACGACGTCCATGGCGGCCTCGACGACGGTCCGCAGGTCGAGGAGTTTGCGCTGCAGCTCGATCCTGTCGTGCCGCATCCGCGAGGCATCGAGGGTGTCCTCGAGCAATCGCGACATCTGCTTGATCTGGCGCGAGATGACCTGTTGCGCGCGTTGCGCGATCTCACCCGAGTCATCCGCGTGCAGGAGCAGCTCGTTGGCACTCACGAGCGCCATGAGCGGGTTCCTGAGCTCGTGCGACAACATCGCGAGGAACTTGTCGCGCTGCTCGACGGCCGCCGCCGCGCGCGCCTCTGCCGATTTGCGTGCCGTGATGTCGAGCGCGATGACCGACGCGCCCGTGACGACGCCGGATTCCGAGCGGATGGGCGAGACGCTGATCAGCACCTCGCGGCGCGACCCGTCCTTGGCCAGGCGCACCGTCTCGAAGGGCGGCACTTCGCGGCCCTGCTTCGTCTCCTCGAGGATGCGCTCGATCTCCGACGTTCGCTCGGGCGGCACGATGAGGCCGATGTGCCGGCCCACGGCCTCGCCGCTCGTGTAGCCGTACAGGCGTTCCGCGCCGGAGTTCCAGGATTGGATGTGCCCGTCGAGGGACTGCGCGAGAATCGCGTCGCGCGCGTCCCGGACGATGTCCGAAAGACGCCGCGCCTCGGCCTCTGCGGCCTTGAGGGAGGTGACATCCACGAGCGTGAGCACGACCCCGCGGCTTTCGCCCGAGGAGCGATAGGGGAGCACGTTGAGCAGGCGGATTCCGCCGCTTTCTGCGGCGATTTCCTGCTCGACGTGCATGCCCGTCGCGAGCACCTGCTGCGCGATCTCGAACACGCCGGGCGTATCGAGATTGTTCTTGAAGTGGGCGAAGCTGCGTCCGAACGTCCCCGGGAAGGATGTGCAACAGCTCGCCGATGCGGTGGTTCGCGCGCCGGATGCGCAGCTCGTCGTCGAGAAACAGCACGCCGACGTTGATCGTGTGCAGGAGGTTCTCGAGGTCCTCGGTCACCTCCGTGAGCTCGGCGATCTTGCCTTGATGCTCGACGTTGACGGTGTTGAGCTCCTCGTTGACGGAGCGCAGCTCCTCGTTCGTGGACTGCAGCTCCTCGTTCGAGGCGACGAGCTCCTCGTTGGCGGCCTGCAGCTCCTCGTTCGCGGTCTCGAGCTCTTCGACCGTGGTCTGCAGCTCGCCGCGCGCCAGTTCGAGGTCCCGCTCGAGCGCATCCACATAGTCGGCCGCGACGACGCCCGACGCTTCCGCAGCCGGGGCGTGCTCCGGCGCGGCCGGCGCGAGCGGGTGGATCTCCACGAGCACGCAGGAGGCCCCGGCGCGCTTCGAGGGGACGGCCGAGACGAGGATGCGCCAGCCCTCGGCGCCGTCGTCGCCCGCGTCGCGCAGGTTCACGGCATGCGTGGCCGTGAAGTCGTGCCGGAAACGTTCGAGCAGGCCTTCGACGGCGTTCTTGAGCCGGCCTTCGAGCAGCGCGGGCAGCGAGGTCGAGACGCGGCCGCTCTTGAGCGACAGGAAGCGCTCGGCGCCGCCGAAGCAGTGCAGCAGCTGATGCGAGCCGTCGAGCAGGAACGCCATCGGCATGAAGCGGTCGAGCAGCGTCTCGTAGAGCTCGGGCGCCGCGCGCTCCGGACGCGGTACGACTGCGGCCGGCGAGCGCCGCCTCGAGGGGACGCGCGCCGCGGCGGCCGGGGAGATGAGACGCAGGTCGCGGCGCTTCGAAAACACGCGCGCCTCGGCGTCCACGTGCTCGAACTCGTCGTCGAGCGTGCCGAGCGTCTCGGTCGGACCGAGGAACAGCAGGCCGCCCGTGCGCAGGCCGAAGTGCAGCAGCGCGAGCACGCGCGACTGTGTGGCGGGCTGGAAGTAGATGAGCACGTTTCGGCAGCAGACGAGGTCGAGCTGCGTGAACGGGGCGTCGCCGATGACGTTGTGCGTCGCGAAGATCACCATCTCGCGCAAGGTCTCGCTGACCCTGATCTGCGTGCCTTCCGGAACGAAGTAGCGCTCGCGCCGCTCGGGGGACACGGAGGCGAGCGCCTCTGCCGGGTAGACGCCTGCGGAAGCGTGCTTCAGCGCCTCCTGGTGGATGTCGGTCGCGAAGATCCGGATGCGGCCTGTCCAGTCCGCCGCGCGGCGGCCCTCGTCGAGCAGGATCGCGAGCGAGTAGACCTCCTCGCCCGTCGCACAGCCCGCGACCCAGGCACGCACTTCCTGGCCGGCGCCTTCCTTGAACAGCTGCGAACGGATCGCCGCCTCGAGGCGCTCGAACGCTTTGGGATCCCGGAAGAACTCGGTCACGCCGATGAGCAGGTCGTAGTAGAGGCGCTGCGATTCCTCTGCGTCGGCCTCGACGAGGGCCGCGTAGCGCTCGAGGCCCGATATCCCCGCGAATTCCATGCGGCGGCGGATGCGGCGCGCGAGGGTCGTGGTCTTATAGACCGAGAAGTCCACCTCGTGGCGCGCGGCCAGCGTCTCGAGCACGCGCCGTACGCCCGCATCCTCGACCGTTCGCTCGGGGGCCGGCTCTTGGCGAGTGCGGATGAGCGGCAGCATGCGCGCGAGCTCGGTCGGCACGGCCTCGGCCCGCAGCACCAGGTCCGCGGCGCCCGTTGCGGCGGCGCTGCGCGGCATCCCGTCGAACTCCGCGTCCTCGGGGCTCTGCACGAGCACGGTGCCGCCGGCCGACTTCACGGCCCGCACTCCGCGCGCGCCGTCGCTGCCCGTCCCCGAAAGAATCAGCGCGACGGCGCGGGCACCGGCCTCCTGAGCCAGCGAGCGCAGAAACGTATCGATCGGCAGGCTGGGTGCGTTGCGCGGGTCCTTGTCCGTCAAGAGCAGCTTGCCGCCGGCGAGGATCATCTCCTTTTTCGGGGGAATTACATAGACGTGATCGGGCTCGAGCGCCGTGTTGTTGGCGGCTTGCGTGACCGGCAGCGACGTTACCCGTCCGAGGAGCTCCGTCATATGGCTCTTGAACTCGGGGGACAGATGCTGAAGCACCACGTAGGCCGCGCCGAGGTTATCGGCAAGCCGGGAGAACACCTTCTCGAGCGCGGCCAGGCCGCCCGCCGAGGCGCCGATCGCGACGATCGGAAAAAGAGTCTGTGCGGGTCCCGGGTCTGAGTCGTCCGTCGTCGTTACACCGATCAAGCGCGTTCCATTGGCTACCAAACGAGGCCCCGGCGCCGGCACTGCAGCAACCGGCCGGGCCTTGCGCTGAGGGCGACGGCGGGTACAGGTGCCCGCGGGGCGCGCAGACCGTTCAGGTTGCGCCGCCGGACACGCGCGGGGGAAAACTAATTTAGCAATCGGACCGCGGCTCGGCAAACCCCGGGAACGACCAGGTTGCCGTACCGATTGACGCGTCAGCCGCCCGCGATGGCGCCGATCACGTAAAAGGGCTCGCGGCCCGCCGCGATCGGCGCCGGCAGCGGCGTATCTGCCGGTTCGTGGGTCACGTCCTCCTCGCAGGCGAAGAACCGGACGAGCGGCCGGCGCCGGCCGGTCGCATGATCGCGGATCGTGCCGCGCAGCATCGGGTACCGCGCCTCCAGCGCGTCGAGGATCGTGCGCGTCGTGACGGGCCCGTCGACGGCGAGGACCACCTCGCCGTCGACGTTCGCGAGCGTCCGAAGATGCTGGGGCAGCACGACGCGGATCATGGCAGGGTCTGCACCTCGACGGAGAGCACGGAGGGCAGATCCCGGACGATCGGGATCCAGTCGTCGCCGCCGTTCGCCGAAGCGTAGACCTGGCCGCCCGTCGTGCCGAAGTAGACGCCGCAAGGGTCGAGCGAGTCCACCGCCATCGCGTCGCGCAGCACGTTCACGTAACAGTCCTTCTGCGGCAGCCCGCGTGTCAGCGGCTCCCACTCGTGGCCGCCGGTCCGGCTGCGGTAGACGCGCAGCTTGCCCTCGGGCGGATAGTGCTCGGCGTCGCTCTTGATCGGCACGACGTAGACGGTCTCGGGCTCGTGCGCGTGGACGTCCACGGGGAAGCCGAAGTCGGTCGGCAGGTCGCCGCTGATCTCGTACCACGAGTCGCCGCCGTCGTCGCTGCGCATGACGTCCCAGTGCTTCTGCATGAACAGGGTGTTCGGCCGCGATGGATGCATTGCGATGCGGTGGACGCAATGCCCGACCTCGGCCGTCGGATCGGGAATGTACTTGGAGTTCAGGCCGCGGTTGATGGGCCGCCAGGTGTTGCCGCCGTCCTCGGTCCGGAAGGCGCCTGCAGCCGAGATCGCGATGAAGATACGTTCGGGATCCGCCGGGTCCAGCAGGACCGTGTGCAGGCACATGCCGCCGGCACCGGGCTGCCAGCGCGGGCCGGAATCATGGCCGCGAAGCCCCGGCAGCTCCTGCCACGTCTTGCCGCCGTCGTCCGTCCGGAATAGGGCCGCATCCTCGACGCCGGCGTAGACCGTGTCGGGATCGCTCGGCGAAGGCTCGAGGTGCCAGACGCGCGCGAACTCCCAGGGGTGCTGCGTGCCGTCGTACCATTGATGCGTGGTCAGCGGCCGGCCCTTGGCCGAGGTGTCGTAGACGAACTTGTTGCTCTCGCCCTTGGGCATGACGAACTCTTCCTCGCCCCCGGCCTCGCGGCGGTCGTCATGACTTGCGGCCTGCGGGGAGCCCGGCTGCTCCCAGGTCTTGCCGCCGTCGTTCGAGCGCTGAATGATCTGGCCGAACCAGTCGCTCGTCTGGGAGGCGTAGATGCGGTCGGGATCGGCGGGCGAGCCCTTCATGTGGTAGATCTGCCAGCCCGCGAAGTGCGGGCCCGCCACGGTCCAACTCTCGCGCTTGCCGTCCGCGCTGAGAATGAAGGCCCCTTTCTTCGTGCCGACGAGGACTCTTATCGCGCTCACTGGGGGTTCTCCTGAGATGAGGGTTGCGTAACTTTGGTCGATCGAGCAGGCGGGTTTTCGACATCGCCTTTGCCGCGCGCCGCTCAGGTGCCGACGTATCGCGCGAACAGGCCGCGCGCCGCGGCCGTCTCGGCCGTGCCCTTGACGATCGCACGACCGTCCCGGAATACCGTGAGCTCGTAGCTGCGGCCCGCGTCCTCGATCGCGGCGCGCACGACGAACTCGTTGACCGTCACGCGTCCGTGCGTGCGGAGCCGCGCCGCGATCTCGCCGAAGTCGGGCGCCGCGGCCCCCGGCCGCGGCAGGATCTGCACGGCTTCGCGTCCGCACAGCGCGGCGGCGCCCGAGCCGAGGCGGCCTTCGAGGTAGTCGAACTCGCGGCGCCCGCAGCACGGGCATCGGCCGGGCTCGTAGGCGCGCTCGATCCCGAACTGTCTGATCGCGTTGGCCCACAGGTCGAGGCTCAGCAGCGTCCGACACACGCGGTCGAAGCGGCCCGTGAGGATCTTGAGTGCCTCGGCGGCCTCGAAGCTCGCGACCAGGGAGACGGCCGGCGCGAGCACCCCGGTTGTCTCGCAGGTCGGCGTCGAGCCCGGCGCCGGCGGCTCCTCGAAGAGGCAGCGCAGGCACGGGGTCGCGCCGCCCTGCGCCGGGTTCTCCCAAACCGCGAGGCCCTCGGGCGTGTGCGGCAGGATCGCGCAGGCCGCGCCCGAGGTGCCGACCGCGCCCCCGTAAACGTAGGGCACGCCGTGCCGGACCGCGTAATCGTTGACGAGGTAGCGCGTCTCGAAATTGTCGAGACCGTCCACGAGCACGTCCGCGCCGGCGGCGTGACGCTCGATGTTCGCGCGGTTCAGGTCGTCCACCACGGCCGTGACGGCCACGCCGGAGTTGATCTGCGCGAGGCGCCGCTTCGCCGCCTCGGCCTTGGGCAGTGCGTCGCGCAAGTCGCGCTCGTCGAAGAGCACCTGGCGCTGCAGGTTCGTGAGCTCGACGAAGTCGCGGTCCACGATGACGAGCCGGCCGACGCCGGCGCGCGCGAGCGTGTCCGCCACCGCGCAGCCGAGCGCGCCGCAGCCGAGCACGAGGGCCGTGGACGCGAGGAGCTTGCGCTGGGCCGGCTCGCCGAAGCCGGGCAGCAGCATCTGGCGGTGGTAGCGGGAGAGATCCTGAGCCATGCTGATCTCGAAGCCTACAGGTCCTTAATCATCCCTGAGTCGTTCGGGCCGCGTCCGAATCGACAGCCGCGGTGCGGCCGAGCATCCACGGCGCGCTGCCGTGCCGCGCGCCCGGCGGCGCGGCCGCGGCCGGCTAGCGCGCGGGTATCGCGACGAGCCGGTTCCCCTGGAAGGCGCCGATGTAGATCTCGGCGCCCACGTCGAGCGCGACCGAAACGCCCGAGATCGGCGCGGGCTTACGCGCGGACCGATACACGGGCCGCACGCCCATCGCGGCCGGGTCCACGGCCGCGATCCCGAAAGCCTGGATGCAGGGCACGCCGCTCCCGGCCGGGCACTCGCCGCTCGCGCCCTCGATCCCGGCCGCCAGGATGCCGCCCGCCGGCGTCCAGGTGATGTTGTCCGGCATGAAGTCCACGCGCGCGACGCTCGCGTCCTTGCCGGCCTCGAGGTCGTACTTGTGGACCTGCTTCACGGTCCAGGCATCGTAGTAGACGTAGCGGCCTGACCGGTCGGCGAGCACGCCGTTCGGGTAACCGGAGCGCGTCCCGGGCAGCTCGCGCTCGCCGCCGTCGCGGCTCCAGCGGACCACGTAGCCCGTCGGCTTGCCGTCGAAGATATTGCCGCCTGCGCCGAGCGCTTCGGGCTGCGTCGCGACGTAGCCGCCGTCGGCGAGGGCGGCCACGTCGTTGTAGGCGTGCTTCGTGACGACGCACCCGTGCCACACTGCCCGCCAGCTCCCCGCCGCGGGTTGGAGCTCGAACATTTCGATCGATTCGCGGCCGCCGTGATTGACGACGTAAAGCTGCAGTGCGCCGCCCGTGCGCTCGCGCAGCGAGATGCCGTGCGGGGCGAGCCCGTCGCCGATCGGCCCGGGGCAGGCGGGGTCGCCCCAGTCCGCGCGCGGCTCGGCCGTCGCGGGCAGCGGCGAGAACGCCTGCTTCGCGAGATCGAATAGCTGGAGCCCCATGCCTTTCGAGGCGGCGCCGCGGAACGAGACGAACGGGCTCACGACCACGTACTTGCCGTCCGGCGCGAGCTCGAGATCTTCCGGGGCGCGGGTGCCGCACACGACGCGCACGTCGTCGTGCGTGCCGCAGGCCATCAGCGCCGGTTCGTTCTGCTGCTGGGCGTAGGCGCGCGCGAGGAGCAGGGCGGCGAGGATAACGGAAAGGCGGAGCAGCTTAACCATCGCGATTTCCCGAGCGGTGCCGGCGACACCTCATTGTTGTTTATGCCTCGTCTTGCGGAGGCCTTGCCGAACCGGATTATACGCCGCGCCGTGTGCGCCGCGTGCTGGGTGTGCGCCGCATGCGCCGGCACGCGCGCTCGAAACCTTTGCCTCGGCCGGCTAACCGGCCAGCTCGTCGAGATCGTCCACCCAGCTCATCGCGGCCGAGACGGCCGGAAAGCCGATCGTGCTCGTGAGGCTCAGCAGCGCGTGGTGAATTTCCTCGCGCGTCACGCCGGCCTCGATGGCTCTTCGAGCATGGCTGTGCACCGCGCCCTCGGAGCGCGCGGCCGCCGCGGCGCCGAGCTGAATCAGGTGGCAGGTGCGCGCATCGAGCGGACCTAAGTTGCGCACCGTCTCGCCGAGATGCTCGAGGGCCTCGAAATATCCAGGATAGCGCGCGTGGAGCTCGTCGAAGTGCCTGGGCTTGCTCATACGAACCTCCTCTGGTGCATGGTTGCAGACGCCGGCCGCGGCCGTCCAGTCGCATTGCCACGGATGCCGCGGATGCCGCGTCGCGCGCTGACGGCGTCTCGGCGCGCGCCCGGCCCCCGCGGCGGCGCCGCCGTCGAGCGTTTTCCGCTCGGCGCCTCGACATAATCAATCGAGCCCGAGCGGCGCGCGCCGCTCATCGCTCCCTCGGAACCGCTCGTCGGAGAGTTCCGGGCGGCCGTGCATTCCGAGGGCTAAATCACAGACCTCGAATACGGCTCAGAGCGAAAGTGCGCGCCATGATGCTCAAGCAAACATCAGCAGCCGGCCCCGACGCGGGACGCGGGACACGCCCCGAACGCGGTCGGAGGCAGAACGGCTTCACGCTGTTCGAGCTGCTCGCGACGGTCACCGTCGCGGGCATTCTCGTCGCAGTCGGCGTGCCTTCGTTCAGCACTTTCGTGCAGAACGACCGCCTCATGACGGACATCAACTCGCTGGTCGCGAGCATGTATATCGCGCGCAGCGAAGCGGTGAAGCAGGACGTGAACGTCACGGTCTGCCCGTCCACGAACGGCTCGACCTGCAACGCGGGGTCGAACTGGTCCGGCGGCTGGATCGTGCTCGGCGCGGCCTCGGCGACGCCGCTGCAGGTCGTCTCGGCGCTCAGCTCCAACAATACGCTGAGCGAGGCTAACGACCTCACCGGAGTGACGTTTCTGCCGAGCGGCCTGACCTCGCTCATGGCAGGAGGGCAGCCGGCCAAGTTCACGTTCTGCGACGCGCGCGGCGCTGCCTCGGCCCGCTACACCGAGCTCGCGATCACGGGACGCGTGGCGACCTCCTCGCACGCGGGCCTGGACCTTGCAGGCGGAGCGCTCACATGCCCGTAACGAACCGTCCGCTGCCCGTCGGCGAGCACTTCCCGCGGCGGCCCCGAGCGCCCGGCCGGCGCGACTCGGGCTTCACCCTCATCGAGGTGCTGGTCGCGCTGCTCGTGCTCAGCATCGGCCTGCTCGGCGTCGGCAAGCTCATGCTGTTCTCGTCGCGCTCGACGGACAGCGCCTACCTGCGCAGTCAGGCCACGTCGCTCGCTTACACGATCCTCGACGCCATGCGCGCGAACCGCGAGACGGCCGTCGAGGGCGGCTATGACATCGCCCTGACGGACACGGTGAGCTCGGCGCCGTCCTGCGCCTCGGGCGCGAGCTGCTCGGGCGCGGAGCTCGCGCAGCACGATTTGGCCGACTGGAAGACGCGCATGGCCGCGCTGCTCGGCCCCTCGGCCGAAGCCTCGGTCGCGACGGCTTCGGTCACGGACGGCGCGACGGCGACGACCGTGACGAAGGCGACCGTGACCGTGCAGTGGAACGACGCGACGGCACAGGGCACGTTCGGCGGCGATTCCTCCACGGTCGATGTCACGCTGGAGACGGTGCTATGAGCCGCCGGAATGCTGTGAGCCGCCGGAATCCCACGAGCTGCCGGAAGGACTTGCGCCCCCAGAAAGCCTTCTGTCGCCAGAAGGGCTTCTCGATGATCGAGCTCATGGTGGCGCTCGTGCTGTCGCTCGTCGTCACGGCGGCCGTCATCTCCGTATTCACGGGCTCGCGGACGGCGTATCGCAGCATGTCGAGCACGGGCGCCCTGACAGACGGCGGGCGCTTCGCGCTGAATTTCATCCAGGCCTCGGCGCGCAATGCCGGCAACATGGGCTGTACCTCCGCGAGCTCCATGGATGCGAGCGGCTCGAGCTCCCCGATCCAGCTCTCGCTGCTGTCCGGCGGCTCGGGCACGCTCGCCTACGACTTCCAGCTCGGGTGGCAGGGTTACGAGGCCTCGGGTACCTCGCCCGGCGATTCCGTGGATTTGCCCGCCGTCAGCGTCGAATCGGACGGCGGCAGCTGGTCGCCGAACCTCGATTCGGCCTTCACGGACGGCTCGCTTTCCCCGGCCCCGACGCAGGTGCAGTACAGCGACGTCCTCGTCGTGCGCTCGAGCGAGGAGGGGACGCCGGCGTATTCGACGGCCGATATCTTCGCCTCCTCCGCGGCAATGACGATACAGGTCAACACGACGACGCCGTTTCAGGTCGGCCAGATCGCGGTGATCTCCGACTGCACGAAGGCCTACCCGTTCCAGATCGACTCGATTGCCGCCAACAGCGTGAGCTTTTCGGCCGGCGGCGGTCCGCCCGGCAACTCCGGAGCCGCGATCCCCGTGCCGTTCGCGCACGGCGCGTTCGTCACGCCGCTGACGACGCTCGTCTACTACATCGGCCAGGGCGCCGACGGCGACGCCGCGCTCAAGCGGCTCGACCTCAACGGCGCGAACGGGCCCGGCCAGTTCACGGACGAGGAGCTCGTGCCGGACATCGAGAACATGCAGGTGCTGTACGGCCTCGACACGACGAGCGCCGGCGCGGCCAGCGAATACGTCACGGCCGATCAGGTGCCGGGCGGAGACTTCACGAAGGTCGTGAGCGTCAAGGTGGCCGTGCTCGCCGCCGCGGCTCCGGGCGAAGGCGCCGGCGCGGCCGAGGCGCAGACCTTCTCGCTGCTCGGCACGACGGTCAACGTACCGGCCGACAACCGCCACCGTCAGGTCTTCGAGACCACGATCACTCTGCGGAACGCAGTCCCGTGAGCCGTCCCATGAGAGGAACCCCGATGCCATACGCGCCGCATCCCGAATATCGCCGCCGCGAGCGTGGCGCCGCCCTGTTCGTTTCGCTGATCCTGCTGCTCGTCGTCACGCTGATCGGCCTCAGTGCCGGGCGCATGCAGACGGTGCACGAGCAGATGGCGCGCAACGACGACAACCGTCACCAGGCGCTGCAGAACGCCGAGGCGGCGCTGCGTGACTCCGAGATTCAGTACGAGAACGGTCTCTATGACGGTATCGCCTGGGACGGCAGCACCGTCGGGACCTATACGCTCGCGGACGAGGTCACGACCACCGGCGCAAGCGTCGGCGACGCGACCGGCGCCGCCTTCGACGCGAGCTCCGTCGCATACGGCGGCCCGGCGCTGCCCGGTGCCGCGTCGCCGCGCTTCGTCATGGAATCCCTGCCGCCCGTGCAGGAGGCCAAGGGCGGCCTGTCCGACTGCGGCGCGAGCTACGGCAGCCACAGCGACTGCAGCATCGTTCGCACCACCACCACGGCGGTCGGCCGCGACACGACGGCCTCGATCACGCTTCAGAGCTTCATTCACTGAGCCGCGAGCCCACGCGCAAATCGAGAGAGCGCTTATGAAGAACCCGACCCGCATCGAAGCCGCTCGGCGCGCGCTCTGCGTCGCGGCCGGCGCAGCGATCATGCTGCTGGCCTATGAGGGCCCGGCCGCCGCGGCCGCGCCGACGCCGATCTCGATCTCCCAGGTACCGCTGACGGTGGCCATTCCGGCGCACCCGCAGATTCTGCTCGCCATCGGCAACTCGCAGTCCATGGACGGCAACCTGAGCGGCGCCATCATGACGGGCTCGGGCTCGCTCGGCAGCTCGGTGAGCTCGCTGCAGAACTCGAGCTCGCCCGTGAACTTCACGATCCCCACGGGGTTCACGCCGCCGCTCGACGCCGGCACCGGCGACGGCACGGCGCCGTACACCGTCAGCGACGGCGGTTACCTCAAGGACAACTCGCCGAGCCGGCTCAACGTCGCGAAGGCGGGCATCACCTCGATTCTTAACCGCTTCATGACGAGCGCGGATTTTGGGCTCATCGATTACTCGACCTGGAGCATCGGCCGCTACACGACCTGGCTCTACGCCATGAGCCCGACCGACAGCGGCTTCATATTCACGGATTCGCCACCGGCCGGCACGAGCTATATAACGAATCCATGCTATGGGTACTCGATGCTGAGCGGCTCGAATCCGAACGTCTATACTTACTGCAACGCCATCGCTGCCGCCGGCGTCGTGACGGGCGACGTGGACGACTCCAAGTACGTTCTGGTCTCGGCCACGAGCGATGATCCGCTCATCAACGACGTGCTTTACGCCGGGGGCATGTCTACGCTCTGCGTCGTCTACGGCGGTCCGAGCCCGAGCGATCCGTGGCCGCCGCATCATACCCTCGGCCAGTACAACTCGAACCCGGGCAACGTCACGGAGAGCTACTCGAACCAGACCTCCGGGTGTGCGAGAACGACGGCGCCGACCAACGCAGGCTACGTGCCCTACACGCCGCAGACGATGTATATCGAGCGCGGTTTCGGGTATTACAGCGGCGGGCAGTCGGCGACCACGGGCAACGTGCTCGTGGAAATGACGAGCGCCGGGGAAGTGCCGACGGCCTCGTCGGTCAGCACGGCCATCGCCAAGTTCACGCCGTATCTCGAGCCCGAGACGAACTCGACCTCGACGAGCGAAATCAAGGCGACCGGTCTGCAATCCGCGCTTCCTGGACTGCTGAGCGGCGCGCTGAACTACTACGAGACGAAAAACCCGGCTTCCTCCAACGGCTGCGACGCCGAGCGGTACGTCGTGCTCGTCACGGACGGACTGCCGACGCTCGACTCGTCCGGCCACTCCTGGCCGCCGCCGGGGACGACGTTGGCGACGGAGTTCGGCGTGACGGTCGCGTTCAACGGGGACGGCTCGCTCGACACCGGCGGCACGAACGACACGGCCGTCAAGGACACGATCACGGCCATCCAGAACCTCGCCGACAAGGGCATCAAGACGTACGTCATCGGCCTCGGCGCGGGCGTCGATCCCTCCGTGAATCCGACCGCGGCAAGCGTGCTGACGGCCATGTCCGTCGCGGGCGGCACGGGCGCCTACTTCCCGGCCACGAGCCCCGACGACCTGACCTCCGACATGCAGGTCATTCTCGCGAAGATTCTCGCGGCGACGCAGTCTACCGCCTCGACCTCGGTCAACACGACGGGCCTGAACAAGGGCTCGGTTGCGTATCTCGCGAGCTTTACGACCTCCGACGATTATCAGGACTGGACCGGCGATCTGCACGCCTACCCGATCGACCCGGCAACGGGCGACGTTGATTCCACGGCAGGCGCTGCGCTGTGGTCGGCCCGCAGCGAGCTCGACGCGAAGGACTGGGACAGCGGCAGGCTCGTGGCGACCTGGGACCCCGTGGCCGGGGGCGGCACGCCGTTCCGCTGGAACGACTCGCTCGCGCCGGCCGGCATCTCGTCCTCGACCGCGCTGGGCATGGCCCTCTCGACACTCACGATAGACATGAACGGCGCGGACATCGTGGATTATCTGCGCGGCGATCGTTCCAAGGAGCAGGTCAACGGCGGCGTGCTCCGCAACCGGACGCACCTGCTCGGCGACATCGTGAGCAGCGCGCCCGTCTATGTCGGGGCGCCGCAGGGTTTCTCGCAAAGCTCGAGCTACCTGAGCTTCATGGCAAACCACAAATCGCGCACGCCGCTCATATACATCGGCGCGAACGACGGCATGCTGCACGCCTTCGACGCCTCGACGGGCGAAGAGCGCTTTGCCTATATCCCGAACGGCGTGTTCTCGAAGATCGTCGATCTCGCCGACCCGTATTACAACGAGCAGCATGAATACTTCGTGAACGGCACGCCCGTCGCCGCGGACGTGCAGTTCGACGACGACAGCTGGCACACCATGCTCGTCGGCAACGAAGGGGCCGGCGGCAAGTCTGTCTTCGCGCTCGACGTGACCGATGCCGACACCGTCAGCACGGAAGCGGGCGTCGCCTCGATGGCGCTGTGGGAGTTCACGGACACCGACCTGGGCCTGACGTTCAGCGAGCCTTCGATCTCGCGGACGAACGACGGCTGGCTCGTGTTTTTTGGCAACGGGTACGACAGCACGAACGAGAAGCCCGTGCTCTACGCGCTCGACCCGCAGACCGGTACGCAGGTCGCGAAGCTCGATCTGTGCGCCATGGTGTCGGGCGTCTGCGATTCGAGCGTCGCGAACGGGCTCTCGAGCGTGTCGGTGGTCAACAGCTACGGCGAGCTCTCGCATCCCGCGGATACGCTGTATGCCGGCGACCTCCAGGGCAACGTGTGGCGCGTGGATATTTCGAACTCGGATCCGAGCAGCTGGACCGTCAAGGTGATCTTCCAGGCGCGCGATGCCTCGGGCAATTACCAGCCGATCACGACCGCGCCCGCCGTCGCGCTGAATCCGCTCTATCCGCGGTATCTCGGCACGATGGTCTACGTCGGCACGGGACAGCTGCTGGGGCTCGGCGATCTCAGCACGAACGGCGTGCAGTCGCTCTACGGCATCTACGATGCGCCCACGGATGCCGTGGCGCCGATCGGATTCGCCGGCATTCCGACCCGCGACAATCTCGTCCAGCAGACGCTCGGGACCTCGACGGCGGCGGGCAAGGCCGTGCGCATCGAGGCGAGCACGCTGCCCGTGAATCTGCCGACGGATCGCGGCTGGTTCATCGACTTCGACCTCGCGTCGGGCGAGCGCTTCGTGACCGACCCGGTCGTCGAGGCCGGCGGCGGGCTCGTCGTCACGAGCTATCAGCCGAATTCGGATTCGTGCTCGTCGGGCGGCAACGCGTGGCTCACGGTCTTGGACAACGCGACGGGCGGGGCCTTCACGCTGCCGGAGCTCGACGTGAGCGTGGACGGCAAGCTCGATTCCGGCGATCAGACGGCCTCGGGCAAGAACCCGATCGGCATGTCGCTCGGCAGCGTCTTCGCCTCCGCACCGACGATCGTGCGCAGCGGCAACGGCGCCTCGGCCGGCGGCGTCGGCCGCCATAAGATGATCGGCCAGTCGGACACGACCATTCTCAACGTGGGTGACCGCGGCCGCGGCAAGGGACGCATAGGCTGGTGGGAGGTGCGACATTGAACGCATTCGCAAAAGGGTTCGGGAAGGCCGCGCTGCTCGCGCTGCTCCTGACGGGCAGCGGGGCCTTCGCTAGCAGGCTCGCCGGCCCCATCGTGACGGGCACCGTGTCCGCCGTCTCGGGGACGAGCGCGGTCACGATCGACGGCAGGACCTATTCGGTCCAGCCGAACAGCCCCGCCGGCACGGAGCTGACGCACATCAAGGCCGGTCAGGTGGTCGACGCCATGCTGAGCGGGCCGCCGAGCTCGGCCGACTCCGAAGTCATCGACATCACGCCGCACGTCGGCGCCTGAGGAGTCCGCAATGAATCTGCGCCATTCGAGAGCAGGGCAGGTGGGCGTGACGCTCATCGAGCTCATGATCACGCTCGTCATCGTGGGGATTCTCGCAACCATCGCCTATCCCTCGTACACGAACTACGTGCGTAGGACGCATCGCACGGATGCGACGCGCACGCTGCTGCTCGATGCGCAGAGCCTGCAGCGCTGCTATTCGCAGTACTTCGACTACACCTCGGCGCATTGTCCGTTCGCCGACGGCGACTCGGCAGCTTCGCCGAACGGCGACTATACGGTCACCTTCTCGATTCCCGACACCTCGAGCTACACCATCACGGCGACGCCGACGGGCGTGCAGGCCCAAGACACGGATTGCGCCACCCTGACGCTGAACAGCACGGGCCAGCAGACCGCCCAGGACTCGGGGGGCTCGGACACGAGCGCCAAGTGCTGGGGAAGCGAGTAGGCGAGAAAAAGGGCTCTGACCCCTTTTTTTTCTCTTTCTAAGCCCGAGCCGCCTGCATCAGCAACGACCCCAGCGTCCGCAATTCCCTGACCTGCACGATGCGTGCGCCGAGCAGCCCGAGCCCATAAAAGGCGAGGCCCGCCGCGAGCCGCAGCGCCGCGTCGGCGGCCGCGACTTGGGCGAAGCCGTACGCCGCGGCGCCGACGGCGAACGGCCCGAGGATCCAACCCGCGGCGGCGCCGCGCGGTATCGGCAGGCGGCGGCCCGTCAGCATGGCACCGACGTAGAACCATTCCGAGACTACGCGAGCGAGCGCTGCGCCGATGATCCCGAGCGGCGGGATCAGCGCGAGCGCCGTGCCGATCGAGATGCCGAGCGCGATCGCGTGTGAGCCCGTCCGGCGCAGGTGCTGGCCCGAGGCGCTCAGAATCATCTGCATGACGATCGAGACCAAGCGCGCAAGCAGCGCGAGCGCGAGCAGCGCGAGCGTCGCCGCCGCGGCGCGGAACGGCGCGCCGAAGGCCAGGGCGAGCAGCGGGCCCGCCAGCAGCGCGAGCGCGAGGCAGCCGAGCACGCCGAGAACGCTGACGCCGCGCAGTATGACCTTGCACGACTTGCGGTACGCATCGGGCTCGTGCCGGCTTTGTGCGAACAGGGAAGGCGAGAGCAGCCGCGAGCCCATGACGCCGACCTTCGTGCCGAGGTCGGCGAGCTTGTCGGCCGCGGCGAACAGGCCGACGGTCGGCAGGTCGCGCAGCAGCGAAAGCAGGATGAGGTCGATGCGGATGCCGATCTGGTAGAGCGTCGAGCTGATGCCGTAGAGGTAGCTGCCGCGCAGCAGGCGTAGGCTGCTGCGGAGCTCGACGCGCGGGCGCTCGCCGACGATCGTCACGATCATCCACACGCCCGTCACGAGCGCACTGGCCGCGACGTAGGCCCAGCCCACCGGCCTCAGCTGCGGCGCGAACGAGGTCACGGCCAGGACACCGCCCAGGATCAACAGCGGGCAGACGCCCTGGAACATCGCGCTGATGTAGATCCGGTGATGAACCGCATTGCGTGCGGCCAGCGTCTCCTGCACGACGAGCAGCGCCGCGTAGATGTAGAACACCGAGAAGAACCGGACGAGACCTTCGTCGTAGCCGGCAAGGGGGAGCAGCAGCAGCGCGAGCGGATAGATCGCCGCGCAGAACACGAGCTTGAGGACGAGCGTCGTGCCGAGCACGGTAGGGACGGCCGCGGGCTCGCGAGACCCGTCCTCGATGAGCTTCCAGTTCATGCCCATGTCGGCGACGACGGCGATTGCAAGCGCGATCGCGTAGACGGTGCCGTAGGCTCCGTAGCTCGCCTCGCCGAGGCGCCGCGCGATCACGGCTTCGATCGAGAGGAAGCAGACCTGCGCCACGACGCCGCCCGCGGCCAGCGAGACGGCGTTGAGCGCCAGACGGCGGAGGTTCACGCGGGCGCGCGCTCCCTCGATGCTTCGCGGCCGCCGACGGTCTCGAGCAGCGCGAGGGTCTTGCGCGTGCAGGCGTCCCAGTCGAAGTCCTCGAGCCGAGCGCTGCCGGCGGCGACGATTCGGCTCCGGACCTTCTCGTCGCTCGCGACGGTCCGCATACCGGAAGCGATTCCCCCCACGTCTTGGGGATCGACGAGGACTGCGCCGTCGGCCGCGAGCTCCCCGCAGCCGTGCACGTTCGAGGTCAGCAGCGGCGTGCCTGTCGCGAAGGCTTCGAGGATCGGGCTCGGGCAGGCCTCATATAGCGACGGAAATACGACGGCATGGGCGAGGCGATAGAGGCTCGGCAGCTCGTCCCGGTTGACCCAGCCGAGCTGCCGCACCCAGTTCGAGACGCCGAGCTTCTCGATGAGCGCGATCTCGTGCTCGCTGCGGAAGGTGTGCGTCCCTGCCACGACCAGCGGAATGCCCAATTCCGGGCCGACGCGCGCGTAGGCCCGGATGAGCCGCCCGAAATTCTTGTTCGGAAAGATTTGCCCGGCGAACAGGAAGAAGCGCTCGGGCAGGTTGTACCGCTCCCGCACCTGCTCGAGCTTTTCGTCGGGAACGGGCTCCGCGAAGTTGGGGTCGATGCCCAGGTAGATGGTCTTAATCTTGTCCTCGGGGATGCGCCAATACTCGATCGCATGCCGGCGCGCCGTCTCCGATACTGCGATGATGGCGTCGGCCATGCGCGCATACCGAGGCACGAGATGGCGGTGGCTCAGGCGGTCGTGCCAGCGTGAGCCCCAGGGCATGACGTACCAGTCGAGGCCATGGCAGACGAACACGGTGCGCGCGCGCGTGGCCAACGGCAGCGAAAACTTCGGGTTGAAAATGACGTCGGGCCGCTCCTTGCGCTCCACCCACGGCACGGCCATCTGATCCCAGAGCAGTGTCGAGGGCGAACGGACGCAGATTTCCCGCACGCGGCCGCCGTCCGCGTGCGTCCCGACGAACTTCGGGTTGCGGTACATCAGGAGGTACTCGTTATCCTCGTCCAACGCCAGCAGCGAGCGGGTGATCGTGTGCGTGTACTGCAGCACGCCGCCGCCGTGTTGGTCCCAGTGTCTGAGCATCATGCCGATCTTCACGTCTAGCTTGCCTCCCGAGTCAGGTTGACGCGGTGCCGCTGGACAGGCATTCAGCCCGCAGCGGTACCGACGGTCATGGGTAGTCCACCGCGCGCGTTGCAAGCTTGATGCCAGAGGAGCAGCCAGGGCGGGTCACGGCGCAAGCGCTGCCCGGCGCCGAGGCTCGGGCAGCACGAAGCCTTTGCTCTCCATCCGCGCCAAAGGCGGCCCGAGCTCGTCAACGAGCCCGTCGCGCTTCGCGCGCAGCAGGATATCCACCACGTCCCAGGCTTCGATCCCGAGCGCGGCCGCCCGCTCGCGCCCGAGAGCGTCGTCCATGAGCACGAGCGCGGGACCTGTCTGCTCGGAGGCCAGCGCGAGCGTGCCGGCCTCGCCCGGATCGAGGCCCGCCAGCCGCCAAGTCGCCATCGGCGTCGGCGCGACGCGGAGCCAGCCCGCCCGCATGGCCGCCGACACCTCGGCCGCCCCCGGTCGGCCGGCGCCGGCACCGGGCCGGCTGGCGCCGGCCATGATCTCGTCTACGACGACGCGCGCGACGACGACCGAGCCGAACAGCGCGGGGAGCAGCCCGAGGCATTCGGCGGCGGCAAGGCCGATGAGCGGACTTGCGTCCGCGGCGACGAACCGCGCCGAGGCGGCCGAAGCGGAGGGCGTTGCGCTGTCTCGTGCGTCGGTCATGGGTCGGGGCAGGATCGGCGACAGCCGATGCCGGTACGCCGTATCGTAATTGCCGTTCGCCGCAATCGATAATTGCCGTTAGCGGCAATCGCGTTAGGGCGCACCAGCAACGGGCTGTTTTCGGGAGGCCATCGGGCGGCCCGGTTCCGCAGGCGGGAGCGGCACGTTACTTGCTTGCAGACCCGTCCCAAGGAGGGCTGGCACGTTGAACTGGACCGCGACGTTTACGCCCGAGACCTCTCTGATCGAGATGTTCGTCCGAGGGACCGTCATGTACCTCGGGCTGTACTTCATGCTGCGCTTCATCATCAAGCGCGAGGCCGGCGCCCTGGGCATCACGGACATGCTCGTCATCGTGCTGCTCGCGGACGCGGCTCAGAACGGCATGGCGGACGACTACAAGTCCATTCCTGACGGCCTCGTCCTCGTATTCACGATCGTGGCCTGGAGCTATTTTCTGGACTACCTCGCGTTCAAGTTCAAGGCCATGAGGCGCATTCTGCGTCCCTCGCGCGTCCAGCTCGTCGACGGCGGCCGACTCGTGCGCAAGAATCTCGAGAAGGAGCGTGTCACGGAGGACGAGCTCATGGGAGAGCTCCGGGCGCACGGCGTTGCCGACCTCGAAGACGTGCACGCGGCGTATATCGAGTCCGACGGCATGATCAGCGTCATTAAGTCGAATCGGAGGCGTCCCGATCCGGACTCGAATCACCCCTCGCGGCGGAACGTCTGAATCCGGCCCGCTTTTCTGTAATATGGCTCCCCGTCGGCGCGCCAGCGTGCGGCGCCAGGAAAAACCGCAACCAAGAAGGAACGACTGATGGAGCATAAGTACGCCGGGGGCTGCGAACACGTCCACACGTATTCGGACAGCAACCCGATCGACAATCACACCTGCCATTGCTCGGTTTGCAAGCGCGTCACGGGACAGCCCACCACCCACGTCGTGTTCTTCAAGTACGGCGATCTCAAGGTAGACAACACGGCGAACCTCAAGCGTCAGCCGTTCAACTCGGAAAACCCCAACGGTCCGCTCGAGTTGTGCACCTGCGCGACGTGCGGCAAGCCGATCATGCTGGACGACAAGCAACACAGGATTCGCGTGGTCGTGCCGAATCTCATGGGCTACGACGCCGCGAAGCTGCCGGCGACGTACCATGCCTTCTACGATCCTTCGACCGGCGCGCCGCGTCCGTCCGACGGCCTGCCCGTATGCGAAGGGCTGCGGGAAGACTTCGTCTGGCCGGCTTCGGCATAACGCGCAGACCCGTCAAAGAGGCGGTCCCCTTCGCGCCGCTGCGGCTGCGAAGGGGACCGGCCCCGCATGAATTCGTACGGGTCTTGGCATAGAGATTCGTGTGGAATGATAACGTCTTACAGTGTATTCATGAGTTTGTGCGTGAAGGGTAGGGCGAGCGTACAATACCTCGATTAACGGCCGGAGGGCCGCGACCATGGTCGACAATCCCCGCTCTTCTGCATCTGCGCCGGGCCGCCGGCGAGGCCTCGGCGTCCTCGCCGCTTTGCCGCTCGTGCTGCTGCTCCTGGGCGCGGCAAGGCCCGATCCCACGCTGCCGCGGCCTTTCCGGCAATACCCTGGCGTCGAGTACTACGAGTTTCCGCTGCCGCCCGACTACGATCGGCCGTCCGAGTGGGTCTTCGCCCGCCTCATGTATCCGACTGTCCCCGAGGGCTACGACGGCTTCGGCGCGTTAGCGGGCGACTGGCGCGAGGGTGGAACCGGGTGGACCATGGACTACCCGCGCGCCGATCGCCACTTGGCGGCAATGGTCGAGCGGCTTACGTCCATCGACGCGCGTCCGGTGGAGCAGCCCGTCAACCTCAACGACGGCGACGACGTATTCAACTGGCCGTGGTTGTACGCGGTAGAGGTCGGCCATTGGGACCTGACGCTTCCGCAGGCCGCAAAGCTGCGCGAGTACCTGCTGCGCGGCGGCTTTCTCATGGTGGACGATTTTCACGGCAGCCACGAGTGGTCGGTCTTCCTCGAGAGTATGCGCAAGGTCTTTCCGAACCGGCCCATCGTGGACATCCCGGACAGCGACCCTATCTTCCACATCTATCGCGACCTGACCCACCGCATCCAGATCCCGGGCGCGCAGTTTCTGCAGTCCGGACGCACGTATGAGAAGGACGGCGTCGTCCCGCACTGGCGAGCCATCTACGACGACAAGGGCAGGATCATGGTCGCGATCTGCCACGACATGGATCTCGGGGACTCGGTCGAGAACGCCGATACGCCTCAATATCCCGAGAAGTATTCCGCGATGGGCATGACGATTTTCTTCAACTACATCCTGTACTCCATGACGCATTGAGCCGGGAGCGCGGGGCAGCCGCGGCGTCGGCCTCTTATGGCCTCGCCGTCGCAACCTCCTCGGCGCCAGGCGTTCTAATTGAGCAACAGGTTGTGTTTACGCGCTGAGCGTTAAGTAAGATAGGGCGAGGGACGCGCCGCGCGCCGATGGTGCCGCTGGAGCCGGCGCGCGAGGATCGAGGCGAGCAGGCAGGGAACGAGGATGCGGAACCGCGGAGATAGGGCGAGCCGGCTGGAAGCCAAAGGCCTCGCCTTGGCGGCGCTCGTGCTGGCATGGTGCCTGGCCCTGATCACCGTGCGCGTGCTGCGCACCGATTCGCCGCAATTTCTGTTTCTCGTCTGGAATCTGTTTCTCGCCTGCATCCCGCTGGCCTTCTCGCGGGCGCTTCGCGCCGCCAGCCGCCGCGGAGCGTCGGCGTGGACGCAGGCACCGCTGTTCGGCCTCTGGCTGCTCTTTCTTCCCAACGCCCCTTACATCCTCACGGATCTCGTCCACGTTTCGCCACCGGGCGGCGTCGTATTCTGGTACGACCTCGGAATGATTCTTTCGTGTGCCGCCGCAGGGCTGCTCGTCGGCTACCTGTCGCTGCTCAACGTCCAGCGCGTCGTCGACGAGAAACTCGGCAAAGCGGCGGGTTGGTGCACGGCGGGCGGCGCCCTCATGCTCTCCGGGTTCGGCGTCTACATGGGGCGCGTCATGCGCTGGAACAGCTGGGACGTCATTACCGATCCTGTCGGCCTCTTCGGCTCCGTGGTGCATTTTCTTCTGCATGCGCCGGCCCACCTGCACACCTATGTGGTCACCTTGTTGTTCGGCATAGGGCTCCTGCTCGGTTACGCCGCCCTGTACTTTCTGGCCTCCACCGGAGGGCAGCGCGCGAGCCGTTAACGGGCCTCGGGTCAGCCTCGCCCCAGGATCAATGCAGAGAGAGACCCTTCGCGCTGAGCTTCTGCTGCAGCGTGGCCTGCATGTCCGGAATGATCGTCTGGATCTCGCGCTGGGCGGTCTGCCTGGATTCGGCAGTGAGTTCTGGCAGCGTTCGCACGAGCTTCTGCCCGGTCGGCGTCTCGTAGAAGGCGATGACCGTCTTGATCTCGTCGTGCGTGAAGTGCTTGGCGTAAAGCGGGACGAACGCGTCCATCATCCGCGGGCTGTTGATGAACTTGCTGACGTACGAGGTCGTGACTTCACGCAGCATCTCGATCGCACGCGGCGCGACGTCGGGGTTTTGAGCCCGCATATCGGCAACTGCCTGCTGGGCGACGGCGTTACCTATTTGCTCGCCCAGCTTCGAGGCCCCCGTGGTCTCCATCAGCTTGACGATGTCCTTGCGAAAGTCGTCCGGAATTTCCTGAGCGAGGGCGACCGAAGCTCTCTTGCACAAGTTCACCGTTCTCATCTCACGGGCTTGCCGTTCTCGTTTCCGGAAGTGTGTGAGGAGCCGGAGGGGCTGCGCTTCGACGGGTTCCGCGAAGGTCTCCCGGCGCGAAAGGGAATGGCATATACTCCGGCGCAACCTCGAGCCGCAGGGCCGCCATAGAGAATGAGCGCGGGCCGGCGGTGTCGGCGGGGCGCCTAAGATCCGTTGATGTTCGCAGTCCATCGAGAGCGGTGGGTTACCGAGGAGAGCGGGTCATGAATGCCGACCGGGCGTGGGTCAAGCGCAACACGGGCTTCGATCCCATCGAGCGTCCTGCGCCTCCCGCTACATTTGCAGTACAGGCGGCGGCCAAATCGCAGCCGGCACCCAAAGACCTGCAACGGGAAAAACGGAACCGAAGTTATGGCTGACAGCGGAAATACCGCCGCGTGGCTCGGCTTCTGGGGCGTGGTAATCGGCGCGTTGATTAGCGCCGCTGCTGTTCTCTGGCCGTACTTGCATGACGGCGGCAACGATGGGCCGCAGGTTATGGGACCGCTTCAATCCGGCATCAATCTGCAAGGCATGGATTTCGACGCGAAAGGCGTTTCGGCGGCGAATGCCGAACTCTGCGCCGAATTGTGTCGCACTAGTTCGGCCTGCAAAGCTATGACGTATGTCGTTTCCAGAAGAACTTGTTGGCTAAAGGCAGGTGTTCCGCCGGCGCAAAGCGGGAACGACTATGTCTCTTCCGTTAAGCAGTCCCCGAGGCCGTGACCTGCAGCGGCGCCGCGGGCATACTACTGGGGGAGAAGCGCCGGGGGTCTTGCGATGAGCGGGCGATTGCTGGTTGTCTGGGCGAGCGCGCTCGCTTCGGGCGCTCTGTGGGCGCATCACAGCGTCGCGCCGTACTACTATACCGATAGGTCCATTGCGATATCCGGCACGATCGCAAAGTTCGAAGCCAGCAATCCGCATGCGCACCTGTACATACGGGCCGTCGATGCCGATGGCCGTTCGGCGACCTACGTTTGCGAGGCAAACGGCATCTCCACGCTGAAACGCAACGGCATCACGGCGGACCTGTTCGAGGTCGGGGCCAAGATCCGAGTCGACGGCCTGCCCGCTCGCCGGGATCCGTACGGCTGCTTCTTTCGGACCGTTCACTTTGCCGACGGCAGAACGGTGAACATGACGGCCAAGGAGCGGGAGCCGCGCGCCCAGCGCCCCCATCGGGACTCGATCTACGGCAACTGGTTCATTATCCCCGCCGGACGGCAGACCAGCGGACCGTGGCAGATGATTCACTACCTGACACCCGCCGGAGAACGGGCCGTGGCCCAGTACGACCCGTTCAAGGACGATCCCACGCTTCATTGCAGCCCCGTCGGCATCCGTCGACTCTGGTCCGCGCCGACGGAGCCGCTGAGCATTCGTCGCGATGCCGACAAAATCATCATTCACTACGAATGGATGGATGCCGTGCGCGTTGTCCACCTCGGCCAGTCGCAAGTCCCGGCCGGCGTCAGGCCATCGACGTTGGGCTATTCAGTTGGCCATTTCGAGGGCGATACGCTGGTCGTCGAAACCTCGCATTTCCTACCGGGGGTGCTCAGACAATACGTCGAGGAAAAGGGCCTGCCGACGCGCGGACTTCTGCACTCGGATCAACTCAAGGTCGTCGAGCACATTCGCTTCGACCCGAAGACGCAGTCCCTCAACGTACTTCTCGATCGCAGCGATCCAAATTTCTTCACACGCGACTTCATTCCGATTTCGATCGATTACGCGCCGACGGCGACGAAGATCGAACGCTTCGCCTGCAAGCCGGGTATCTGAGCTTCGGAAATGGACGCAGCGCAAGCTCAGCGAAGCGATTGCCGAGTTGCGCCAGGCAGGCGAAACCGATTCTGAAATTCGTAATGCGTTTGCCGGCGCTATCGGGCAACGCCGGCGCAGTGAGGTGTCGTCGTGAATCAAGCCTATGCCTTCCTATCGATGTTAGCCGTACAGATACCGGTAGGGTCGGTGCTGTTTGCCGCGCGGCAAGAAACAATCGAGCGCCTCTTGCGGCAGCGCCAGCGGGTTTGAACCGCGTCCATCGATGCCCTTCTTGGCGGCGACAACAGGCTGATAAGCGATCTACGCAACGACTTTCGTCTCTATGGCACGTGCGCGTTCTCTGCCTGGTCTATGATCGCTGCGGCGTCCGCCGGCGTAAGCCACCCTCCGTGTTCCAGCACAACGGCGCTATGGCGAACCTTGGCTACATAGGCGTCATGCGTTGGATAGAGCTTCTCGAGCGTTGCCCGATCGAACGGGTACTGGTAGCCCTCGAACATGCACTGAAACCCGCCGGCCTTGGCGCCGACCCATCGTGTCGTCGGCACGTCCAAGTAAGGCGTGCGCACGCCACCTTTGGCGTTTCCGTAAGCGTCGACAACGAACGACCGCTCGGGGCCGAAGTCGGTGGCGGCGTCGGGTTTCAGCTCGAGCCGCGGCGCGTGCGGTGCCGGTTCGCCGTGACGCACCCAGCGATCGAGGTTGCGCCAGGCGGCGTCGAAGACGTAGCGCGTCGGAAAGTCGGTCGGTGTCACCCCCTTCGGCTCGCAGTCGGCCTCAGCGATCGGACTCGCGGGACCGGTGGCCCGCAGCACATCCTGCTTTGAGGCAAAGGATTCTTGTTCCCAAGGATCGACGTGGGCAGCGCCGGCAATTTCGTAACGACGAAACAGGTCCGGCGCGTCGTCGGAGTCCGGGCGGCGCGTCTCCATGTTCGTCCCAATGTCTCCCTGAGCGAATAGCTCGATGATGGGCACCCCAGCCGGACCGGTGATGAGACGTGGATCGCCCGGCGATAAGTCCTTTGAACACTGATGGATCGGAACCTGCCAAGGCGGGCTTCCGCTGTAGAGGTAGCCGTCGTAGAGCGGCCCTCCGCCGGGCGCCTTTTCGGTGAGGCCGAAGAAGCTGGCATAGGTCCGCGCGTATCCGGCGGTTTGAGATTGGCCGGTCATATACGTGCGGTCGGCCGGCCGCCCGAGCGGGTTGCGATCGGACCGGCTTTTGAGAAGCGCCCCGACCTCGCTGAGGATGTCCCATGCCAGCCCGGTCTCGTCCTCCGGCGTCGTGGGCTGCGCCCAGCCGTTGATGGCACCGGCGGGACACGTCGGGCCGCCCGGCGGGTGCGGCATGGCCAGGGCAGCGTACCGGGCGGGATCGAACTTCTTCAACGCCTTGATAGTATTCGGCTTGATCGTGATGCCGATCCACGCGTCGCCGTCGGCCATGAGTTGCGCATAGGATTCGGCCCACATGATCGGAAGATCGACCGGCGAGGAGGGATTCATCGGCTCGACGATCGCAGTGCCGTTGAACTTTGAATTGTCCTTTGGGCGCCTGACCAAAATGCGCGTCGTATAGTGTCCCGTCGTCAGCACGGGCGGTGCTCGGTGATCATCGGGCCAGCCGAACACGCGGGACTCGCCGCTTATCAGAAACTCTTCCTCGATGTAACCGTGTGCAGAGAGGTCGAGCGGTTGCTGCAGATGGGGGGACGACAGGAAGGCGTACGATGTGGGCGTGTCGGCAATGGGGCCGTCGATCTGCGGCGGGGCGGGCTGTTCCGCATAGGCCGCCGCGGAAAGGACGAACAAGGTCAACTGCGCCGGGCCGAAAAATCGTTGCATGAGTCATCCCTCCTCATCGGGGCTGGGCTCCCGGGGATGCTCGGGTTGACCTGGTGAGGAAAGAACGGAGGGCCGTCGATCTTCAGCCCGGCCATACCGCCGAGTTTCCCGGCGCTCGGTCGCTGCGGGTGGGTCGCAGGGGGTAAAGCGTAGAGTGTAAGCAGCCGACGAGGCAACGACCGGACCTTCGCGAGGCCGGCCTTCGGTGCAGGACAGGGCGGGGGCCGGGGCCGCGATCCGGGCCCCCGCCCCGCCGGCGCCAGACTCCGTTGAACGGCTCGAACCTAAGCGCCAGCAATTCGACCCGGCATTGGGAGATCAAAAGCCCCGCTGCATAAAGAGAGAATCCAGAGCAGGTTACCTGCTCTGGATTCGAGACACGTTCTGTTGGAGGGTTTTACTGCGCGGGGCCTGGACCAACAGGCCGCGGTGCGCCTGGGCCTGGTAGCTTCGAGAGGTCGAGAGGAACCCCTTGAGCTGGCGGTTCCGCCACCGAATACAGCGAAAATATGTACCAGTGCTCCCCAGGGTCATAGCCAAGTACCCAAGTGAATCGTTCGCTGATCGAGCGAAGCGCTCTCGTTAAACGTCGCTCGCTGGCTCGTCCTTAGCTTCGATGTTCCCGTTGTAATGCGTAAGGGTATTCACGAAGCCGTCGGCGGATAGACCCAATATGTCTGCCCCGCTCGCCTCCTTAACTGCCTTTAGGACAGACTCGATCAAGGCATACCCGCTTTCTTCGCCACTTGACAACGTAATTCGTGTATCGAGGATTGACGTTTGATTGATCCATGCTCCAGTACTGTCTCTGACTTCGCTTGGAAGGACGTGAAACGCGTTCCCGATCTGCCGAACCGTGAACCGCGCCGTGGCCGCGGGGTTACGATTGTTGGCCTGCACAACGCTATCTAGGGCCGCTGCGACGTTGGCGCCGTCACCCTTGTGCTGCGAAGCCTTGTACTTCGCCTGCAATACTCCACGGCGAGGCACTACGATGTTGCGCGCGTTCAGGTGCTCCTTCCGCACCTGTGCGGTCAGGTCCTGTAGGTCACCCGAGTACACATATTGAGCATCTTCGTACGTGATAACCACGGGGTACTGCGCAATTAACGAGCGCACAGCGGCTCCCACTGGACGTGTGTCATTCACGTTCAGCGTCCTCATCTCTGTCTGTCCTTGGGCATGGGCGGCGAAGAGGCAAAGACACAATGTAAGCGCCAACAGGCGAGACGTGTCCATGGGTTCTACCGTAGTTTGCCCTCGAGGAAATGATCCGGGTTACCGCTGAGGCGATGCTCCGCGGACCGCGTTTGCGGCTCGAGCCTGCAAGCCATCCTAATACCGTGGACGGTTTGGGGGTGCACGCCTTGTTGACGGACCGTTCCGTCGAAACCCCTGCGATACGTTACCGGTCCAGGCCGGGGCGGGGCCAGTGCTGAGGCGATTTCCTCATGCGCCAATGGTTCACCGGTAAGACCGGTGTGCATGAAGTGGAAGTCACGGAAGAGTAGCGCCGCGGGGGGAATCCTCTACTATGGACAGGCGTCGTGTCCCACGCGACCGTACGGAGTAGTGTCTTGCGCGGCCTCGTTGCCTTCCCCGTGATGGCCGTTTTCTCCTGCCAGCTGGCCGCCTGCGATGGCGGCGAGGTTCGTCCGACAGCGCCCGGCGCGGCCACACCCGTGCCGGCCGCTGTGCCGGTGGCCCTCGACAATAAAGCCGCTGCGCTCGTGCCCGAACCGGCGCCTGGCAACGTCAAGGCGGGTGTCGACGCCTGGAGCCGTGGCGACTATGCAACGGCGATCGAGAAATGGAGCGGTCCCGCCGCCAGTGGTGACGCGGATGCTCAGTTCGATCTAGGCCAGGCCTACAGGCTGGGCCGCGGCGTCCCGATGGACCTGGAACAGGCCGAAAACTGGTATCGCAAGGCGGCGGCGCAGGGCCACTTAGGGTCGGCCGACGTTCTGGGCTTGCTCCTGTTCCAGAAAGGCCGCCGCGCCGAGGCCATCCCCTATTTGCAGGGAGCCGCAACGCGCGGTGACCCGCGTGCGCAATATTTGCTGGGCACCGCCCACTTCAACGGCGATTCTGGCGTCGCCAAGGACTGGGTGCGCGCCTATGCCCTGATGACCCGCGCAGCAGCCAAGGGCCTGCCGCAGGCCAAGAAGAGCCTTTCGCAGATGGATGAACATGTCAGCATCGAGGACCGGCAAAAGGCGGTGCAGCTCGCCGGCACGATGGAGACCGAAGAACGAGAAGCCAAGCCTGGGAGTGCAGACTGACCAGTCGTCGTGCTGCCCGAGCGTGTGGATCTACCGCGTCGATCAGAGCGGGCTTCGGCGGGTCCACCGGCTCGTGCTCGATATCGATGCGCTGGAGGCACGCGAAGTTGGCGCTGGCGTTTGGGTAAAGGGCAGTACTGCCAGCGCTTGTCGCCGGCTAACCGCTCGGCGCCCCACGCATTGTGCGCGATTTGCACCGGAGTCGGCGTCGGCGGTCTCGGCGGCATGCCAAAACCCGGAGACGCAAGAGCACTTTCCCTGCACTTCCCGCGCCAGGGGCGACCAATGGACTCTCGATGGAGGCGAGGTAACTCGCTGAAAAAAGAAGGGATGCCTGGTCGGGGTGAGAGGATTTGAACCTCCGGCCCCTGCGTCCCGAACGCAGTGCTCTACCAGGCTGAGCTACACCCCGAATTAAGACCCGCCGTTATACGCGCGAACGCTCCCATCGGCAAGTCTTGAAATCTCCGTCCGTTTCCGAGGCAAACGTCGGGATGCCTCCCGAGCGGGTCTCCGTCCAAGGTACCGGCGCGTATCCGCGCTCCCACTCGCCGGCCAGGTCGTCTCTGCACTGCCGGCCTTCTGCTTCTAGCCGCGGAACATTCCCACGCATCGGGTCGCACACACGCGACACCCGAGCGCGGCCTCCGCGGCCGCCGACTCGCCGAACGGAGTCGCTTGGGCCCTGAACCAACTCGGGTTCGGGAATACCCTGCTCGGCCGCCGCGCCGCTCGCGCACAAGATTTTCAAATGGTCGGATCCGCCTGAGTCGTAAGGAACTCGCCGCGAACGAATCGAAGCGTTTTCGTCCATGGCACGAAGGCTGCATTCAAGGTCAGCTCTCAAGCGAAGCGGTCAAGACGACCCTCTATGTTGGGCAATAAGGAGTAGGCCATGAGAGCGTTGATCATCTTGTCGTTAGTGTCGTTGAGCGGTTGTAGCGTAATGGACTCGATCCTCGGACCGCCGGCGGGCCGTCCGTCTTCGACGTTTGGGACCACGGCGCAGAACGATCCGACGAAGGTCTATCTCGGGCGCAGTACGGTCCTCATCGACGAATCGGAGGCGCATAACTACGCGTGTGCTCAGGGGCCTGTGTACTGCGAGCGCTTCGGCGTGAAGATGGAATGTCGGTGCACCTTCTAGCGTCGGTGCACCTTCTTCGGAGGCAGCCGGGGGGAATGGGTGGCGCCCCGCGACGCCGTCAGCGGTTTACCTCGAGTCGCGCATCGGCGCGCGTATTTTCCGGAGCATTGTCGCCGCCCGGGTCGGCACGCCCGTCTGTGCCAGCGGAGTTTGCCGCGGGCGCGGGGGCGGCTGCAGCCGGACCTGAGCCCGTGGCCGGCTCGGTCCGGGCGGCGGCGTCGCCGAGCTCCCCGCCCCCGGGTGCAGCGGCGGCGCCGGAGGTTCGAGCTTCGAGTTGGGGCGAGCGAGGCTCGGGCGAGCGAGAATCGGGCGAGCGAGCTTCCGGCGCTTCGGACCCTGCGGGCGGCAACGGCGCGATACCGCTCCCGTCCTCGCCGAATTCCTCGCTGGCCATGTGCCAGCAGCTCAAAAAGAACGCGGCAATGATCGGGCCGATGACGATGCCGGCCAGGCCGAAGGCCGCGAGCCCTCCGAGCGTCGAGAGCAGCACGAGGTAGTCCGGCATTCGCGTGTCGCGGCCCACGAGGATGGGCCGCAACAGGTTGTCGACCGTGCCGATGACGAACGCCCCGATGAGGGCGAGGCCGATGCCCGCGCCGATGTTGCCGGTGACGAGCAGGACGATCGCGGCAGGTGCCCAGACGATCGCGGGGCCGATGGCCGGCAGGATGCTCGTGAGCGCCATGACGGAGCCCCAGAGCACGGGCGCGGAGAGGCCGAGCAGCCAGAACGCGATGCCGCCCAGCGATCCTTGCACGAGCCCGATCAGGAGCGTGCCCTTGATCGTAGCGCGCGAGACTTCCGCGAAGCGGGCGAGCAGCTGACGCTCGCGGGCATCGCCGAGCGGCAGCGCGCCGACGAGCCCGTCGAGCATTCGCGGGCCGTCGCGCAGGAAGAAGAAGAGCAGGTAGAGCATAAGGAAGAAGAAGACGGTGATCCGGACCGTGTTCTGGCCGATCGCGAGCGCCCGCGAGGCCACGAAGCGGCTCACGCCGCCGGCTGCGGCGAGCAGCTGGGCCTGCAGTCGGTCGATGTGGATGCCCATCGCGTTCAGGGCATGGGTGAGCTGCGGGACGTGCTGCTGCGCTTCGGTGTAAAAGCGATCGAGTCGAAAGTCACCGGCCTCGAGCCGCTGATACAGACTCGCGGCTTCCGTCGTGATTGCGGCGACGACGCCCGCGAGCGGCAACAGCACGATGACGACGACGAGCAGCATGCTGAGCACCGCGGCCAGCGAAGCGCGGTGGTGGAGGCGCTGGTCGAGACGCGAGTGAACGGGGTACATGACGATCCCGAGCGCGATGGCCCAGAAGATGGGCTGCAGGAAGCCGCGGATGAGCCACAGGAATGTCAGCGTCACGATCAGCAGCAGCGTCGCGAAGAATGCGCGTTGGATGTTTGTCGCCTGCATCAATCGGCTCTCCTGCGGCGCGTCAGCCAAGCTATCCGTTCCGCCATCGTCTTTTCGAAACCTGCGTCCGTCGGCTCGTACCAGCGTGCGCCGCGCAGCGCTTCGGGCAGATACTCCTGGCCCTCGGCGTGGCCGCCCTCGTCGTGGTCGTAGCGGTAACCTTTGCCGTAGCCGAGTCCCTTCATGAGCTTCGTCGGGGCGTTTCGTATGTGCAACGGGACGGGTTCGGCCGGGTGCTCGTGTGCTGCCTCGAGGGCGAGGTTCCAGGCCGCGTACGCACGGTTCGATTTCGGCGCGGTCGCGAGGTAGATCACGGCCTCGGCCAGCGCGAGCTCGCCCTCGGGCGAGCCGAGGAAGTCGTAGGCCTCCTTGGCCGAGAGCGCGAGCGAGAGCGCGCGCGGATCGGCGAGCCCGATGTCCTCCGAAGCCATTCGAACTACGCGGCGGGCGATGTAGAGCGGGTCCTCGCCTCCGTCGATCATGCGTGCGAGCCAGTAAAGCGCGCCCTCGACGTCGCTGCCGCGCACGGCCTTGTGCAGGGCCGAAGTCAGGTTGAAGTGCTGTTCGCCGCTCTTGTCGTACTTTGCCAGGCGCCGCTCGAGCACTTCGGTCACGAGCGGTGCGTCGATCGCGCCGCCGCCCTGAGCCTTGATGTGGCTCCCGACGGCCTCGGTCGCATTCAGCGCGCGGCGCGCGTCGCCGTCCGCATAGCGGGCGAGGAGAGCGAGCGCGTCGTCCGTCGGCGCGAGCGTCGTGCCCTCGTCGGCCGCGAGCCGGGCGAAACCCTGCGCGACGATGGTTCGGACAGCGTCCTCGTCGAGGGGTTCCAGCACGAACACGCGCAGCCGTGAGAGGAGTGCGGAGTTGAGCTCGAACGACGGGTTCTCGGTCGTCGCGCCGATGAGCGTGACGAGACCTTCCTCGACGTGCGGCAGGAAGGCGTCCTGCTGGGCCTTGTTGAAGCGGTGAATCTCGTCGCAGAACAGGATGGTGCCGCGCGCCTCCGCGGCGCGGCGCGCAGCGGCCTCGCGGATGATCTCGCGCACGCGCGGGACGCCTTCGGTCACGGCGCTGAAGATCTCGAAGGCGTTGTCCGTGTAGTTCGCGATGAGCCGGGCGAGGGTAGTCTTGCCGCAGCCCGGCGGGCCCCACAGCACCATGCTGCCGACCTCGCCCCGCTCGATCGCGCGGCGCAAGGGTTTGCCGGGGCCGAGCAGGTGCTGCTGGCCCAGAAAGTCGTCGAGCGA
Organism: uncultured Gammaproteobacteria bacterium; assembly: GCA_963702105.1. Taxonomy (GTDB): domain Bacteria; phylum Pseudomonadota; class Gammaproteobacteria; order Steroidobacterales; family Rariloculaceae; genus ZC4RG20. Next base: position 2,856,212 of record OY969712.1, on the reverse strand, counting down.
ATGCGGCCGCATTCTGTGGGCCAGGGGGCGGTCCGCGTCGGCCGCGGCGTCGAACAATGTGGGCTCCTTCGGCATCGCCTGTCAGGACCCGGGGGCTCTACTCATCGCGCGGATTGTAGCGCGCCCGGCAGAATCTCCACCCGGCCGCGGCGCGGGCGGGTCGGGCCGCGAGCGCGCGCAGCGCGGGCGGGTCGACGCCGACCGTGCCACGCGGCGCCATTCACGGGTACACTGCCGCCATGTTCGCCAAAGATTGCGTCGGCCTGTGGCCGACTCGGGGGCTCGCCTCCAAGCTGGGTCTGGGCCTGCTGCTCGCGGCCGTCGCCGCCACGGGCACGGCGCAGGAGAACAAGCTCACGCGCAAGCCGGCGCTGCACGGGTCGCACTGGGTCGCCGTGGCCGGCAAGCCGCTGGCGGCCGAGGCCGGCGCAAAGATCTTCGAGCGCGGCGGCAACGCGGTGGACGCGGCCTGCGCGATGCTCGCGGCGGCCGCGACCATGTGGGACACGCTCGGCTGGGGCGGCGAGACTCAGGCCCTGATCTACAATCCGCACACGCACGAGGTCAAGGGCATCGATGCCCTCGGCGTCGCGCCGACCGGGGCGACGCCCGACTACTTCCGCTCTCAGGGCATGAGCGAGCCGCCGGACTACGGGCCGCTGGCCGCGGTCACGCCCGGCACCCCGGGCGGTCTCATGATCATGCTGGCCGAGTTCGGCACGATGCACCTCGCCGACGTGCTCGAGCCGGCGCTCGAGATGACGCAGGGCTACCCAGTGGAGTCGCAGGCGGCGCGTTCGATCGAGGCCGGCAAGGAGCTGCTGCGGCAGTGGCCCGGCTCCCGGCGCGTGCTGCTCGTGCACGACGATCCCGATCATCCGGACGCCTGGTCCGGTCCGCTGCCGGGCGAGGTCTTCAAGCAGCCCGAGTTGCGTGCAACGCTCATGAAGCTCGTCGAGGCCGAGCGCAAGGCGCTCGACGCCGGCAAGAGCCGCAAGGATGCCATCATGGCGGCCTACAACCGCTTCTACCGCGGGGACATCGCCGAGGAGATCGCGCGCGGCACGCAGGAAGAGGGCGGGCTCATCACCAAGGAGGACCTCGCGAACTACCACGTCTACGTCGAAAACGCAGTGACGACGCGCTACAAGGACGTGGACGTTTACAAGCTCACCACCTGGGTGCAGAGCCCGGTTTTGCTGCAGACGCTGAACATCTTGGAGAACGTCGATCTGCAGGCCATGGGCTACAACAGCGTGCGCTACATCCATACGATCTATCAGGCCATGAACCTGGCCTACGCCGATCGGGACTTCTATTACGGCGATCCCTACTTCCCGCCGAAGGAACCGATCAAGGGGCTGCTCTCGAAGGCCTATGCCAAGGAGCGCTACAAGCAGATCGATTGGCATCGCAACGACCCGACCGTCGGCCCCGGCGATCCTTACCCGTATCAGGGCGAGACGAACCCTTACAAGGATCTGCTGCGCAACTGGCAACCGCAGCTGCGCCACGAGCATCGCATCGCGGCAAACGAGCCCGTGGTGCGCACGCTCACGGACGATCAGGCGTTCCACGCGGGCACGACCTCGCTCGAGGCCGCGGATGCCGAGGGCTGGGTCGTCTCGATGACGCCGAGCGGCGGCTGGATGCCGGCGTTCATTCCGGGCAAGACTGGGATCGGTCTCTCCGAGCGCATGCAGAGTTTCGTCATGGACCCGAGCACGAATCCGTTCAACGTACTCGAGCCCGGCAAGCGCCCGCGCGCGACGCTGAGCCCGACGATCGCGCTGCGCAACGGCAAACCGTATCTCGCGTTCGCGGTCCAGGGTGGGGACTCGCAGGATCAGAACCTTCTGCAGTTCTTCCTCGACATGCGCCTCTTCGGCATGAACGTGCAGCAGGCGACCGAGGCCGCGAACTTCAACAGCTACCAGATGATGAGCTCCTTCGGCACTCACGAGGCGCAGCCGGGCAGGTTGCTCGTCCGCGCCGACATGCCGAAGTGGGCGGTCAACGAGCTCGAGCAGATGGGCTACGACGTGGAAACGGCGGCCGAGACCTCGGGTCCCATCACGGCGATCTATTTCGATCAGCTGCACGATACGCTCTGGGGCGGCGCGAGCGACTTCGGCGACGACTACGGCATCGCCTGGTAGCCCGGTCGGGGCTATGGTGCAGCAGGCACCGGGATCGGCATCGGCGAGAGGCTCGGGATGGGCGCGAAGCCCCGTTACACGCTGCACGACGGCTTTCGCACGCCGATGGGGTTCCCGCCCGAGGGCTTCGACTCCGCGCTCGCGTATCGGCCCGAGGCCGGCGACATTTTCGTCTGCACGTACCCGAAGTGCGGGACGACGTGGATGCAGTACATCGTCTATCTGCTGCTGCGCCGCGGCGAGCCGCTGCCCGCCGGTGCGAGGCTCGAGGACGTGTTCCCGCACCTCGAGGAGGTCGGGGCCGACACCGCCCGCGCGCTGGCGAAGCCGCGGCTGCTGAAAACGCATCTGCCTCTGTCGATGGCGCCTTTCGGCCCCGAGGGCCGCTACGTCGTGGTCGCGCGCAACCCGTTCGATTGCGCAGTATCGTTCTTCCACCACACGCGCGGATTCCCCAAGCACTACGATTTCGCGGACGGACGCTTCGAGGATTTCTTCGAGTGCTTTCTGGCCGGGGAGGTGGACTTCGGCGACTATTTCGCGCATCTGAATTCCTGGTACGCGCAGCGTGCGGCGCCGAACGTGCTGTTCCTGACGTACGAGGCCATGCGCGCCGATCCCGAGGCGGCCGTGCGGGCCGTGGCCGGGTTCCTGGGTCCGGAGCACGCCGTGGCGCTCGGCGAGCCGGGCGTGCTCGCGCGCGTGCTCGAGCACAGCAGCTTCGCGGGCATGCGCCGCGATCAACGGCGCTGGTCGAGCGCGCGGCCCGAAGGGATGCCGGAGTTCGTGCGCAAAGGCCTGGTCGGCGATTGGCGCAGCCATTTCTCGGCCGACCAGGCCCGCCGTCTCGCGCAGCGCTTCGAGGCGGCGACGGGCGGCCTGGGCGCCTATGGGCTCTGGCCCGAGATCGTCGCGGAGGCGCTCGGCGGCTGAGCTTGCCGCCGATGACCGTCGAGATATCAAAGACAAGAGATAGGAGACGCTCATGGATCGCAACACCGAGACCGAGCTCGAAGCGGCCGTGTTCAGGCGGCTGCTCGCGCACTTCGACGAGCGCAAGGACGTCCAGAACATCGATCTCATGAACCTCGCCGGGTTCTGCCGCAATTGCCTCAGCAAGTGGTACGCGGAAGCCGCGCGCGAGCGCGGGATCGAGGTCGAGCTCGACGCGGCGCGGGAGAAGGTCTACGGCATGCCCTATCCGGAGTGGAAAGCGCGCTTTCAGCAGGCGGCGAGCGCGGAGCAGCTCGAGCGGTTCAACGCCGCGAACGCGGGCGGCGGGAAGGGCGAGTAGGTTGCGAAGGGCGGCTGAGGTGGCGAGGGGCGCCGCCGAGAGGCGTCGCCGGTAGCTGCCGGTACCTGCCGGTCTCTGCCGGTCGCCGCCGGTAGCTAGTAGCGGCGGTGGATCGCGAACTGAGCCAGGCCAGCGAGCGCGTCGCGGTATTTCGAGTTCGGCAGGGCTTCGAGGGCGGCCAGTGCCTTGTCGGCCTCGGCGCGGGCGCGCTCGGCCGTGTACCTCAAGCCGCCGCTGGTCTCGATCGCGAGCTGGATCGAGGTCAGATTCTGCGTGCCCCCGGTCATGACCGCCTCGCGAATCATGTGCCGCTCGGCCGCGCTGCCGTGGGCCATGGCGTATATCAGGGGCAGGGTCGGCTTCCCTTCGGCGAGGTCGTCGCCGATGTTCTTGCCGAGCTCCTCGGGCGTCGCATCGTAGTCGAGCGCGTCATCCACGAGCTGGAAGGCGAGGCCGATGTGGCGGCCGAACCCGACGAGGGCTTGCTCCGTGCGCTCGTCCTGCTCGGCCAGGATGGCGCCGATCCGCGTGCCCGCCTCGAAGAGCTTGGCGGTCTTGCGGTAGATGACCTCCATGTAGTCGGCCTCGGTGATGTCCGGGTTGTTGCAGTTCATGAGCTGCAGGACTTCGCCCTCGGCGATCGTGTTCGTCGCGTTGGCCAGGACGTCCAGGATGCGGAGCTCGCCGAGCTCGACCATCATCTGGAAGGCGCGCGAGTACAGGAAATCCCCCACGAGCACGCTGGCCTGGTTGCCGAACATGGCGTTGGCAGTGCGTTGGCCGCGCCGCAGCCCGGAATTGTCCACGACGTTGTCGTGCAGCAGCGTGGCCGTGTGAATGAACTCGATGATGGCCGCGGCGGCAACGTGGCCTTCGCTGTTGCAGCCGCAGGCCCGCGCGGCGAGCAGCACGGCGAGCGGCCGCAGGCGCTTGCCGCCGTGATGGATGATGTGGTGCGCAACCTGGTTGACGAGGGCTACGTCGCTGCCGAGGCGCCGATAAATGACCCGGTTGACGCTGTTCCAGTCCTCGGCGACGAGGCCCCTCAAGGTGTCCAACGAGGGAACGGTCTGCTCAGTCTCGGCCACGCGCATGCGGGGATGATGCCTGAGACGGTCAGCGCGAAAAAGGGGTCAGAGCCCTTTTTCGCCCGCGCCGGCGTTTCAGAGCCTGCGGCACGGGCAGAACGAGCGAAAAAGGGCTCTGACCCCTTTTTCGCGTTGACCCGAATCCGCGGAATCACTAAAATTTCCGCCCTTCCGCGGCCTAGTCTGTCAGGAGTTTCCCGAGGTGTATGCCGTTTTCCGTACCGGCGGTAAGCAATACCGCGCAAGTCAGGGCGATCGCCTTCGCGTCGAGCGCCTCGACGCCGCCGTCGGCGACGTGGTCGATTTCGACGAAGTGCTGCTCGTCGGCCAGGGCGCGGACCTCAAGGTCGGCTCCCCGCTCGTTGCGGGCGGCAAGGTGCAGGGCCGGGTCATCGACCAGGGCCGCGCCAAGAAGATCGAGGTCGTGAAGTTCAAGCGGCGGGCGCATTACTACCGCAAGAAGGGACACCGTCAACATTACACCGAGGTCGAAATCATGGAGATCTCGGGCGGCGCCGAAGGCTAGGCGCGCTACAGGAGGTTCAGGCCATGGCACACAAAAAGGCCGGCGGCAGCTCGAAGAACGGCCGCGATTCCGAGTCGAAACGCCTGGGCGTGAAGTGCTTCGGCGGCGAGCAGGTCGTCCCGGGCAACATTCTCGTCCGTCAGCGCGGCACGCGCTTTCACGCGGGTACGAACGTCCGCGTCGGTCGCGACCACACGCTGTTCGCGACGGCGGCCGGCCGCGTCGCGTTCGAGACGCGCGGCCCCAGGCAGCGCAAGCACGTCAGCGTCCTCGCGGACTGAAGCTCGCGCGTCCGCAGGACGCGTTCTGGCACCCTCGAAAGCCCCGCGCGCCGGGGCTTTCGCTGTTTTAGAGTGCCGCGGGGTCACCGCGGGGCGCGAAACGCCGGGCGCTCGCGGCGCATCTTGCGCCGAGCGTGGATAATGGCCTGATGCGGACCGCAACGCGCGGGCCGCGGCCGAGGCCGTCAAGCAGATGAAGTTCGTCGACGAAGCCGATATCTGGATCGAGGCCGGCCGCGGAGGCGACGGCTCGGCGAGCTTTCGGCGCGAGAAGTACATCCCGCGCGGCGGGCCGGACGGCGGCGACGGCGGCCACGGCGGCAGCGTCTATCTCGTGGCACGCAGCGGCGTCAACACGCTGGCCGATTTCCGCGTGCAGCGCCGCTTCAAGGCGGCCAGCGGCCGCGGCGGCGCGGGCCGCAACATGACGGGAGCCTCGGGCGAGGACCTCTACATCCCCGTGCCGGTCGGCACCGAAATCGGCGATCTCGAGACTGCGGAAACCCTCGGCGACCTGACGTCCGAGGGCGAGACGCTGCTCGTCGCGCGCGGCGGCCGCGGCGGGCGCGGCAACACGACCTTCAAGAGCAGTGTCAACCGCGCGCCGCGGAAGTTCACGCGCGGCGAGCCGGGCGAGCGCCGGCACCTCGCGCTTGCGCTCAAGCTGCTCGCGGACGTAGGGCTGCTCGGCGCCCCGAATGCGGGCAAGTCTACGCTGACGCGCGCGCTTTCCGCCGCGCGGCCGAAGGTCGCCGATTATCCGTTCACGACGCTGCACCCGCAGCTCGGCGTCGTGCGCGTCGCGGCGGAGCAGAGCTTCGTGCTCGCGGACATCCCGGGGCTCATCGAGGGCGCTGCCGAGGGCGCCGGGCTCGGCATCCAGTTTCTGAAGCACCTCGAGCGCACTCGGCTGTTGTGGCACCTCGTGGACGCGAGCCCGGGGCGCAGCCCGGAGGCCATCCGCGATGACGTTCGGGCCGTCGAAGCCGAGCTCGAGCGCTATTCCGAGCGCCTCGAGCGCCAGCCGCGGTGGCTCGTGCTCAACAAGCTGGATCTCGTGGCGCCGGAGGCGCGCGCGGCCCACGTCGAGGCCTGCGCCGCGGCGCTCGGGTGGCAGGGGCCGATTTACGGCGTCAGCGCAGCGACGGGCGAGGGCACGGAGGCCCTGGCGCGGGATGCGATGCGGTTTCTGGAGATGCGGGAGACGCGGGAGACGCAGGGGACCCGGGAGGCGCCGGCGGCGGACGCGGACGACCGCGCCGAGGCGGAGCCGGGCGACGTGCCGGGCCCGGGCGACCCGGCGGCCGGCGGCGGCGCGCCGGCCTCAGGCCATGGCGCGTAGCTTCGCGTTCAGGCGGCTTTTGTAATGGGCGGCGCGGTTCTTGGGGATCAGGCCCTTGCCGGCCATCCTGTCGATCTCGGGCACCGCCTGGCGGAAGGTGGCGGCGGCCGCCTCCTTGTCTCCGGCCTTGATGGCCTTGAGCACGTTCTTCATTGCGGTGCGGCCGCGCGAGCGCAGCGCGACGTTGTGGGAGCGCGCCTTGACGTTCTGGCGCGCGCGCTTCTTCGCAGATTTGATATTGGCCAAGGTATGGTTCCGTATCGCCTGCCGGCTTCGTGCGGGAAAAGGGCGGTATTATTCGAAGCCGCCGAATTCAAGTCAAGCCGCAGGCAGGCCCCATGAACGCCGCCCCCGACCGCAAGGAACGCGTCGCCGATGCCGAGAGGGGGCGGCCCGAGCGCCTGTTCCGTTCTACAGGGGTGGTGAGCTCCCTGACGGTGGTCTCGAGGATCACTGGGCTGGCTCGCGACGTAGGGTTCTCTCACTGGTTCGGCGCGGGGCCGCTCATGGACGCGTTCTTCGTCGCGTTCAAGATCCCGAATCTGCTCCGGCGCTTCTTCGCCGAGGGCGCATTCTCGCAGGCGTTCGTGCCGGTCATCGCCGAGTACCGGAGCACGCGCAGCCGGGAAGAGACGCAGGCGCTCGTGGACCGCATCGCGGGGACGCTCGGTCTCGTGCTGTTCCTCGTAACGGTCGTCGGGGTCGTGGCCGCGCCGGTCCTCATCGCGGTGTTCGCCCCGGGGTTTCGCGCCGGCGACGGCCGCTATGCGCTCGCGCGGGACATGCTGCGCTGGACCTTTCCCTACCTGTTCTTCATCGGCCTGACGGCGCTCTCGGGCGGCATCCTCAACAGCTATCGGCGTTTCGCCGTTCCGGCCTTCACGCCGGTGCTGCTGAATCTCACGCTCATCGCGTTTGCGGCCTTCGTCGCCCCGAGTTTCGCGCGGCCCGGCATCGGGCTCGCGGTCGGCGTCTTCGCGGCCGGCCTCGTGCAGCTCGTGTTTCAGGCCCCGTTTCTCGTGCGCCTCGGGCTGCTGCCGCGGCCGCGCTGGGCGCTTGCAGACCCGGCCGTACGGCGCGTGCTGCGCCTCATGGTCCCCGTCGTGTTCGGGTCGTCGGTCGCTCAGATCAACCTGCTCATCGATACACTGATCGCCTCGTTCCTCGCGGCCGGCAGCATCAGCTGGCTCTATTACTCGGACCGGCTCATGGAGTTTCCACTGGGAGTCGTCGGCATCGCGCTCGGCACGGTCATCCTGCCCAGCCTCTCGCAGCACCATGCCGAGGCCTCGACCGGCGCGTTCACGGGCACGCTCGACTGGGCGCTCAAGCTCGTGCTGGTCGTCGCGCTGCCCGCGGCCTTAGGACTCGGTCTGCTCGCGAGGCCGCTGCTCGCGACTATTTTTTACGGCGGCGAGTTCACGGCGCGCGATCTCGCGATGAGCACCGCGAGCCTCAGGGCCTTCGCGCCGGGCCTCGTCGGCTTCGTGCTCGTCAAGGTGCTGTCCCCGGCCTACTTCGCGCGTCAGGACCCGCGCACGCCGGTGCGCATCGGGGTCGCGGCCCTCGTGCTGAACACGCTGCTGAACCTCGCGCTGGTCTACACATTCCGGCGCACGGGCTGGGCCCCGGCGCACGCGGGTCTTGCGCTCGCGACGAGCTTCGCGGGGCTCGTGAATGCCGCGTTGCTCCTTGCCGGGCTCCTCCGTGCGCGCGTGTACCGGCCGCACGCCGGCTGGTCCGCGCTCGCGCTTCAGGCCGCCGGCGGCTGCGCGGCGATGACGGTCTTTCTGCTGTTCGCGAACGCGCGCATCGGCGACTGGCTCGCGCTCGGGGGGCTGCAGCGCGCAGCGTGGCTCGCGGCCTGTGTGCTCGGCGGCGGGGCCATCTACGCCGCGACCTGCTTCGCCCTGGGGCTTCGGCCGGGCGATCTCGCGCGGCTGCGCGCGGAGTCCTCTGCATGAGCGGGCAAGAAAGGGCTCGGACCCCTTGTCTGCGGCTCGTTCGTAGCCCTGAGGGCCTGCCGCGCTGCCCGGCCGGGCGCGCGGTCGCGATCGGCGCGTTCGACGGCGTTCACCGCGGACATCAGGAGATCCTGGGCCGGCTGCGCTCGGCCGCGGCCGAGGGCGGCTGCGTCTCGACCGTGTTCTCGTTCGAGCCGATGCCGGCCGAGGTCATGAACCCGGAGGATTCCGCCGGCGCGCCTCACGCGCTTTCGCGAGCGCTTCGACCTTTTCGCGGCGCTCGACCTCGACGAGTTTTTTTGCCCGAGCTTCCGCCTGCTAAAAAGCCTGCCGCCCGATGCGTTCATCGAAAGACTGCTGCGCGGCGCGCTCGATACGCGCCGTCTCGTCGTCGGCCACGACTTCCGCTTCGGCGCGGGACGCCGCGGCGGCGTGGAGGATCTCGAGCGCGCGAGCCGAAATTTTGGTCTCGAACTTACCGTAGTGCCGGCCGTCGAATGGGAAGGCCGGCGGGTCAGCAGCACGGCGATCCGCGCCGCGTTGGCCGCGGGCGATCTCGAGACGGCGCGGGCGATGCTCGGCCGCGACTACAGCATGGCGGGCCGCGTGATCCGAGGCCTCGGGCTCGGCCGCCGGCTCGGGTTCCCCACGGCCAACGTGGGCCTCAAGCGCCGGCGCTCGCCGATCGAAGGCATCTTCGCCGTGCGGGTCGCCGGCCTCGGGCCCGGCCTGCTCGACGGCGTTGCGAGCGTCGGCACGCGGCCGACCGTGGGCGGGCAGGGTGCGCTGCTCGAGGTGCTGATTTTCGATTTCGATCGGGACATCTACGGCGAGCACATTACGGTGCACTTCGTGAAGCGCCTCCGCGAGGAGCGCCACTTCCCGAGCCTCGAGGCGCTCACAGCCCAGATGCACCTCGACGTGGCGGCGGCCCGGGCTGCGCTCGCTACCTGAATGACGTAAACTCCAGCCCCCTTTGCCCCATGCCCCGACCGATGTTCGAACCAGTCGCCTCGCGCTACGACGGCCCCGCGCTCGAGAAGGCCATTCTCGAGTTTTGGCGCCGCGAGGACGTGTTCAGGCGGGTGCTCGCCGCGGGCGAGGGCCGCGAGCGTTTCGTGTTCTACGAGGGCCCCCCGACGGCCAATGGCCGGCCGGGCATCCACCACGTGCTGGCTCGAACGTTCAAGGACCTGTTCCCGCGCTTTCGGACGATGCAGGGCTACCACTGCCCACGCAAGGCCGGCTGGGACACGCACGGCCTGCCCGTCGAGCACGAGGTCGAGAAAGAGCTCGGCATCTTCGACAAGAAGCGCATCGAGCAGGAGGTCGGCGTCGCGGAGTTCGTCGCGAAGTGCCGGGGCTCGGTCATGCGCTACGTGGCCGACTGGGAGGCCATGACGGAGCGCATGGGTTTCTGGGTCGATTTCGAGGACGCGTATTTCACGCTGAACAACGCGTACATCGAGTCGGTCTGGAGTCTGCTCAAGAAGATCTTCGAGCGCGGCCTCATCTATCAGGGCTACAAGGTCGTGCCCTACGACCCGCGTATCGGCGCGACGCTGTCTTCGCACGAGGTCGCGCAGGGGTACCGGGAGGTCGAGGACCCATCCGTCTTCGTGCGTTTCAAGGCGCTCGACGAGCCTGCCGGCACCTGGTTCCTGGTCTGGACGACGACGCCCTGGACGCTGCCCTCGAATCTGTTGCTGGCCGTGCACCCCGAGGTGGACTACGTCTGGGCGAAGCGCGGCGGCGAGACCCTGATCCTGGCCGAGCCGCTGGCGGACACCGTGCTCGGCGAGGGCAGCTACGCCGCGGTCAAGCGCGCGAAGGGCCGCGAGCTCGACGGCATGCGGTACGAGCGGCTGTTCGACTATTTGCCGATCGACGAGCGCGCGCCTGCGGGGCCCTCGAAGACGGTCCGCGAAGCGCTCTGCCGCGTACGGCCGGCCGAGTTCGTCACGACCGAGGACGGCACAGGGATCGTGCACGTCGCGCCCGCCTATGGCGAGGACGACCTCAAGCTCGGCCAGGCCCACGGCCTGCCCGTCGTGCACGGCGTGGGCGAGGACGGCTACTTCCTGCCCGAGGTGGCTCCGGTCGCCGGCAAGTTCTTCAAGGATGCCGACCCGGTCATCGTCGAGCTGCTGCGCGAGCGCGGGCAGCTGTTCCGCGAGTCGCGCTACACGCACAACTATCCTTTCGGCTGGCGCACGGGCGACCCGCTGATCTATTACGCCAAGAACGCCTGGTACATCCGCACCACGCAGTTCCGCGAGCGGCTCGTCGCGCTGAATAAGACGATCCACTGGGTGCCCGAGAACATCCGCGACGGTCGCTTCGGCAACTGGCTCGAGAACAACATCGACTGGGCGCTCTCGCGCGAGCGCTTCTGGGGCACGCCGCTGCCGCTGTGGACGGACGGGGCGGGCGACTACATCTGCATCGGCTCGGTCGCCGAGCTGGAGCAGCGCGCGGGCCGGGAACTCTCGGGCCTCGACCTGCACCGGCCCGCCGTAGACGCCGTGACCTTCGTGCACGAGGGCCGCGAATATCGGCGTGTCGCCGAGGTCATCGACTGCTGGTTCGACTCGGGCAGCATGCCCTATGCCCAATGGCATTACCCGTTCGAGAACCGGGAAACCTTCGAGCGCAGCTTCCCGGCCGACTTTATCTGCGAGGCCATCGATCAGACGCGCGGCTGGTTCTACACGCTGCACGCGATCGCGACGATGGTCTCGGACAGCGTCGCATACAAGAATGTCATCTGCCTGAGCCACATCGTGGACCAGGAAGGCAAGAAGATGTCGAAGTCGCAGGGCAACATCCTGGACCCCTACGACGTCTTCGACTCCGTCGGCGCCGACGCGATGCGCTGGCACTTCACGGCGCGCGTCGCACCCGACGTGCAGAAGCGCGTCTCCGTCGAGATCATCGCCGACGTCGCGAGCAGCTTCATCAACACGCTCTGGAATACGTACGGCTTCTTCGTCATGTACGCGCGGCTCGACGGCTTCGATCCTGCGCTCGAGGTGCCGCTCGCGAAGCGCCCCGAGATCGACCGGTGGGTGCTCGCGCTGCTCGAGGAGACGATCGAGACGGCAACGGCCGCGCTCGAGGATTACGACGCGCTCAAGGCCGGCACGGCGATCGAGCGCTTCGTCGATCAGCTCAGCAACTGGTACGTGCGCCGCAATCGCCGGCGGTTCTGGAAGGCCGCGAGCGGCGAGGACAAGCAGGCCGCATACCTGACGCTCTACGAGTGCCTCGACGCGCTGCAGCGTCTGCTGGCACCGTTCGTGCCGTTCCTGGCCGAGGCCATGTATCAGAACATCGGCCGCGGGGCGCGCGCCGGCGGGCGCGCCTACGCAGCTTCCGAGGCGCCCGCGGAGGCGCCCGTGAGCGTGCATGAGACGCGCTGGCCCGAGGCGCGCCCCGAGCGGCGCGATCCCGGGCTCCTCGCGGAGACGGACGTCGTGCAGCGCATCGTCGGCCTCGGCCGCGCGGCCCGCAACGGCTCGCGGCTCAAGGTGCGTCAGCCGCTGCCGCGCTTGCTCGTGCGCGTGCCCGACGAGGCCGCCGAGCGGGCCGTCGTGCGCCAACGCGAGCAGATCCTCGAGGAGCTCAACGTCAAGGACGTGGAGCTGCTCGCGCGCGACGCCGAGCTCGTGAGCTATCGCATCAAGCCGAACCTGCCGCTGCTCGGCAAGCGCTACGGCAAGCTGATTCCCGCGATCCGCAGGTACCTCGAGCACGCGGACGGCGCGGCGGTCGCGGCCGCCGTCGCGCGCGGCGAGACGCAGGTCGCCCGGATCGAGGGGCACGAAGTCGAGCTCCCCCCCGAGGGGCTGCTCGTCGAAAGCGTTTCCGCGCAGGGTTTTGCCTGCGCCGAGGAGGGCGGCTATCTCGTCGGCCTCGATACGACGCTCGACGACGCGCTGCGGCGAGAGGGCCTCGCGCGCGAGCTCGTGCGGGCCGTGCAGGACGCGCGCAAGCAGGCCGGCCTCGAGGTCTCGGACCGCATCTGCCTGGCCGTCGAGGGCGACGAGGCGGTAAGCGAGGCCGTCGCCGAGTTCAAGGATTACCTCATGAGCGAGACGCTTGCGAGCCGCTGGGAAGCGCCCGGCGCCAGCGCCTTCGAGGCGGCGCAGGAGCAGGGCGAGCACCGCTGGATCATCCGCCTCGCCAAGGACGCGGCGGCCCGATGACGGCGGGACGCTGGTTGTCGCTGCGGGCCGGGGCGGCCAATTGGCTATGGCTCTCCGTGGCCGTCATCGTGCTCGACCGCATCACGAAGTACCTCATCGTGCGCCACCTCGAGGAGTTTCAGGAGGTCGTGCTGCTGCCGTTCCTGAGCCTGATCCGGCTGCACAACGAGGGCGCCGCGTTCAGCTTCCTGAGCACGGCATCGGGCTGGCAGCGCTGGGCGTTCATCGCGCTCGGCATCGCCGTCAGCATCGGCATCCTGGCGTGGCTGCGCCGGCTCCCGGCCCGCGGGCACCACGTGCTGGCCGCGGGCCTGTGCCTCGTGCTCGGCGGCGCGCTCGGCAACGTCATCGACCGCGTGGCTTTCGGCTACGTCGTGGACTTCATCCGCGTGCACTACGGCGCCTGGGACTTCCCGGCCTTCAACGTGGCGGACTCGGCAATCACGATCGGCGCGGTGCTGCTGATTCTCGATAACCTGTTCGACGCCCGCCGGCACCGCCGCGACGGCTCGGTCGCGAGGCCCGGCGAGTAGCGGCGCGCGGCGGGTGAGCGCCGGCGGCGCCTCCCGCGGCACGAGGCTCGGGACCAAGTCACCAGCAGTCCGCGTTCGTCGCGCCCTTTTCGCCGTCCTGCCGGATCGTGAATTCGGCGCAATGCGTATCGTCCTCCATCGAAGCGTCGCCGCCCGCCGTCGGCTTGGCGCTCGCGGACCAGCTCTGGCCGTCCGCCGCCGTCGCGAGCGTCAACGTGTAGAGGCCGGACTCGCTCTTGTCGCCGCCCCAGTTCAGGTCCGCGAGCGAGGCCGCGTAGCGGTTGTGATCGAGGTAGTAGCCTTCCTGTTTCGCCTGCAGGTTCAGGAGCGCGGTCTTGGCCTCCGTGCGGTGAGCACGGCGCGTGTATTGCCGGTAGCTCGGCACGGCGATCATCGCGAGGATCGCGACGACGACGACGGTGATCATGAGCTCGATCAGAGTGAAACCCGTTTCAGCCCGATGCGTGGCCATGGCCCACGTCACCGGTCTACGGCGCTTTCGGTCCAGATCGTTCGGCGCGGCTCGTCGGCGAAATCCGTCGCCGTGCACGAAAGGCCGACGCACGCGAGGGGCTTCGGCGTGCAGGCGTCGCCCTGGCAGTCCGCTTCGGGCGTCGGGAATACGAAACGGACCTCGTTCGGAATCGACCCCGGAATCTGACGGGATCGGTCCGCGGACGTGAGCGCAGCGTCGGAGTTCGAGCCGTCCTGCGCGTTCGCGTCGACGACCTCGGCGTCGAGATTCGTGACCGGCGCGCCGTTGAAGAGGCTCACGACATAGAGCTTGTTCGTGCCGAGCTGCGGCGTGCAGTGGTTCGCGTCGAGCGAAGCGCCGGGCGTGAAGGTCGTGAAGTAGACCTTGTCGTCGAACGTGCGCGCCTCGGCCAGCACCTTCTCGCCGGGCGCGAGGCGCAGCATCCAGCCGGGGCTGTCGGCCGCGAGCTTGGCGTCTACGGTATCGGTGATGTCGGTCAGATCGCCTTCCTGCACGGGCGTGCGCGCGTCGAACTCCGCCTGAGTGAGCTGACGGAACGGGGCATAGTCGCGCAGGGCGTAGAAGCGATCCGCGTTGTCCGCCGAGTTCGGGTGCGCGCGGTAGCCGGAGCCGATGCCGATGTGCAGAAAACTCTGCGCCTTGTTGCTGACGAGCGCGACGTCGGGCGCATAGTAGAACCGCCGCGTCTGCGCCGGCGTCGGCGAGGCGAGGCCGCCGGCGCCGAGTTGCGCAATGACGCCGCCGTTCACGAGCGAGGAGGCGGACTGCCCGTTCGTGATGTCGAAGCGCCAGACCTGACCGCCCATGTCGGCCGCGTACATGCGGTCCGCATAGCCGTCGCCGTCGAGGTCGATGACCTTGATGTCCGCCGGAATCGAGTAGTCCATGCGGCCGAAGTTCTTCGTGCCCCCCGTCTTGGTTCCGCGCCAGAGCAGGTTGCCGGACACCGAATCGACGATATAGACGTCGTTGCCGGTGCCGTCCGTGCTCGCCGCGCCGCCATCCTGCGAGCTGTCGTAGCCGCCGCCGAGGACGACGACGAGGTCGTCCGGATTCTCGTCGGCGCCCGCGACGGCGATGCGCGTCGGGACGGGGTTCGACCAGGTCTGGCCGAGACCCGTGAGCACGGTCGGGTCGCGCCGCCAAAGCAGCTTCGGCCGGCTCGGGTCGGTCACGTCGAGGCCGTAGTAGACGGAGCCGCCGCGCCGCATGCCGAAGAAGAGGTAAACCTTTTCGGTTGCGGGGTCGATGACGCCGTCGTCGTTCGCGACGACCTGGAGCCGCAGGCTGCCGTCGATGCCGTAGTGCTTGGAAGCGACCGTCGGATTCTCGAGCAGCTCGGCCTGGTCCCCGAGAAACTCGGGCGGCACGAAGGCCCAGCGTTCGGCGCCCGTCGAGGGGTCCACCGCGTGCAGGTAGCCGTCGTTGGTCGCGAAGTAGACGACTGCGTCCTCGGGGTTCGGCTGCGCGAGCGTGCCGCCGTAGACCATGACGACGGGCTGGGAATGCAGCGGATCGCCGATCTGGCGGCGCGTGTCCGTCTTGCTGTTGTTCTCGTTCGAGTCGGCCACGTCCACGCCGCGCATGAAGTCGATGACGTCGGCGCGCGCAGGGTCGCCGGGGTCGCCGACGTGGAGCACGGCATCGGTCAGGCCGGCGTTCGCGGTGCTCACGGCGTTGGAGGCGTCGCTGAGGTCCGCGCTGCCGAGGTACGTGTACAGGTGCCGTGCACCGGGCTCCGGCAGCTGGGCCGCGGCGCCGCCGAGCGTTACCTCCGAGCCGTCCGCCCGGGCGGTCCACCAGCTTTGCGCCGTGTCTGTGAAAAAGCCCGTCGCCGAGTCCACGGCGGGCTGCCCGTTCTGGTCCACGAGCGAAGCGTCCGTCGGGCTCAGACTGTATTTTTTGAGGTTGCCGGGCCAGTGCGCCGTGCCAGCCGGCTCGAACATCGTGACGTAGACGTTGTTGCCGTTGTGAATCTGATCGAACGTGTTGACCGAGACCGCGGGCGAGGCGAACGTGGACTGTGTTTCGAGAATGGAGGTCACGATGTTCGTGAGCGCCTGGGAGAGGCTCGCGGTGTCGTCGGCGGTGTAGTACCGGCCGCCGCCGCGCTCGGCCGTCTGCTGAAGGATCGGCAGGTCCGCCGTGAAGCCGACCGTGTAGGTCGTGACGTTCTGCTTGCCCGGCAGGGTGCCGGAAAGATCGCCCTTATGGAGGAAGGCCGCAAGGTCGTCGAGGCAGTCGCCGCCCGAAGGGTGGAAGCCGTCCGGGTAGGTCTCCTTGTCGCAGCTGGCGCCGACGAGGTCCGCGAAACGCTGGCCCGCGTTGTCGGTCAGCGCGAGGATCTTCGAGTCCGCATCCGAGTCGTGCTGGGGCTCGCCGTCCGTGAGGTAAACGATGTAGTTTTTCTGACAGGCGTACTGGGCCGGCGAGTCGTAGTTGCCGTCCGCGCCGACGCCGACGCCCTGCGCGTCCGTATTGTGCGGCGCCGCGCCGTAATCGGGGTGCCTGCCGAGGAAGTACAGCGAGGCCTCGTAGAGCGTCTCCGAGAGCGGCGTCATGCTGTCCGTCGGCAACGCGTCGATGGCGGCGGCGAGTGCGTCCCGGCTCGAGTCCACGTCCTTCACGGCCTGCACGAGATGGCCGCCTACGCCGTCGCTGTTGAAGCTCATGAGGCCGATGTTGACGCCGTGGACGCTGCCGAGCAGGCCCTTGGCCACGTCCTTCATGACCTGGCTGCGTGTGGACGGGCCCGTCGCGCCGTAGAACCAGTTCAGGTAGTTCGCGCTGTAAAGCGTCGCCGCGGGCACGCTCCACCAGTTGATCTCCTGCGCCGCGTCGGCCGTCCAGGGGTGGGCCGCGTCGCCGTCGTGCGCGTAGACCTCGGCCGAGTCGCCGCCGCCGTCGGTGCCGCTGTCGGCCCGGCACTCGACAACGCGCGCCTTCTGGCTCTGGTCGAGGCCCTGCCAGGTGGCGGAGCCCGAGTCGAACGCCGCGACGTGGTCTACGACGTAGCCCGAAGTCGAGCCGAAGGCGTCGAGGGCGCTCTTGCACTTGAGCGCCGAAGCCTCGAACCAGCGGTCCGTACTGCAGGACGGGGCGTCGCCGGTTCCGAAGCGCCAGTAGACGCGGCTCGCATCGCAGCTTCCGGAGTAGGTCTTCGCCGGATCGAACGCGGCCTGGCTCTCGACCTCGGTCCCCATGCTTCCCGAGGTGTCGAAAATGAACAGGACGTTCGGGCTCACAGGCAGCGCACTGCTGTCGTAGACGAACATCTCGGTGTCGTCGGCGAGCGCGGGCTGGCCCGCCAGGAGGGCCCAAAGCAGGCCGCCGAGCGCGACGAGAAGACGCTGGTTCCTGCCGGTCATCGGTCTAGGCTCCGAAGTGATTCAGCACGACGCGGTTCACGTGCCGAGTTGCGATGGCGTAATAGACGAAGACGTTCGTGTGGGTCGGGCCGCCGGCCTCCTGCCGGTAGCCCTGCGCCGCGCGCAGGAAGTCCTCGAACGGCACGGGTTCGGCCCCGAGCACGAAGACCGTGTCCGGGCTCAAGGTCACGGAAGTGGCGTTGCAGCTCGGGCACGTCTTGAAAACGAGGTAGCCGGCGGTGCTCTCGGGCAGAGCGGTTACGTCCGCCAGGCGCAGCTCGTAGGACGCCTCGGGCTGGCTTACGAGGCGGCCGGCCGAAGCCGCGCCCGTAAGGCCGAGGGCCAGCGCCCCGGCGGCAATGAGAAATCGGCTCATGAGCTCCTCCCGGTTCGGTTCGGGCGTGCCGGCAGATCAGCGGCCGGCCGGGCCGATGACGTAGAAGCGTTGCGTGTGCGTGGACTTCGCGCCGCCGGGAACGGTGCCGACGGCCTGAATCTCGAAGTGATACGCCTTCACCCCGCCGCCGGCCACGCCCATGCTGAACGCCTTGTCGGGCACGGCCGTCGCCTGCAGGAACTTGACGGTGGCGTGCACGTGCGCCTCGCCCGCATCGGCGTCGAGGGTCCGATCCTCCGTCGTCGAATAGGCGTGCTGCGCGAGTGCGAGATCGATGCCTGTCTCGGCCGCCTGGAACGCGGCCTGCTGGGACTGCTCGTTGCCCGCCATGCGAAGCTCGAGCGTCGCCATGTTCATGCCCGAGACGCCGAGCACGGTCAGTACGAGCATGAGGATCAGGCCCACGATGAGCGCGGCGCCGGCCTCGCGGCGCGGCACCCGCACGCGCTCGGCGAGCGTCGTCCCGGACGGACGGTGACGTTTCATGTCTGGGATCTCGCATTGCGAATGAAGATGGTCTTGGAGACGACGATGCGCCGGTACGCGTCCTTCGGCGCATCGAAGTGCGCGTCCCCATAGGCGTAGGGCGCGTCGTCCTCGTAGCCGGGCTCCGGGCGCTCGGCACGAACCCGGAGCCAGAGCCGCACGGCCAGGATGCGCGCGTTCGGATCGTAGCCGGCGCTGCCGGGCTCGAGGCGCGCGTCGCCCGGGTTCACGTACATATCGATCGAGCCGCGATTGGCTGCACCGGGCGGATCGAGATCGAGCCCGAATTGCACCTGCATATCCTCGATGCCGGGCATGATCTCCTGATCTTCGATCCTCGGCCCCGCGTCGCCCGCGCCGCCCGCGACGAGCCGCATGACGCGCAGGGACGGCACGTTCGGGCCCAGCGTCGAGGAGCGGCTCACGTAGTAGCCGTCTACGACGAGCGCGTGCGTCTCCGACGTGGCGGCCGCATAGCCCGCCGGGATCGTCGTCCGACCGTCGAAGAGCAGCCCGTCCTGGACGAGCGCGGACTGGACGTAGAGCTGCTTCGCGTCGAGCGGCGGCGCCGCGGCGTTCTCGGACGCCCGCCGGACGACGAGCGTGTCCGCGGCGGCGGCCGGCGGGTAGGCGGCCGAGGCGCACGTCCACGCGTCGCCGTCGTTCGTGCCCGCGATGTCGGCGTCGAGGTTCACCGCCCAGTTCGGGCCGCAGTCGTAACCGCCGATGGCGAAAGCGGCCGCGTCCGCCGGGCCGGCGCGCCCGCCGATCTGCTCCGTGCGCGCCGTGAGGCCCCAGTAATGCCCCATGCGCACGTCCGGCTCGATGGTATCGAGCGCGAAGCGCCCGTTCTCCTGAAGCCGCGCAACGGTCTCGCTGAGCTGAAACGTCGCGCGCGTGTGGAGGTAGACCGTGAATGCGCCCATCATGAGGAACAGGCCGATCGCGAGCGCGACCATGAGCTCGATGAGCGTCATCCCCGCGGCGCGCACGGGGCGCGCCGTAAGACGGCGGGCGAGGGGACGGCGGCCGCGGGTTTGTGTCCGTGCGCACATGCTCAGAAATCCGGCACCTGAACCGCGAGCGCGTAAGTCTTGACGCCGGCCTCGGTGCCTTGTCCGGTCTGCGTCCAGCTCACGGAGATCGTGTAGGTCGGCGGCGTCGTCGTCGCGTCGTAGCGCACGCTGCCGGCGCCCTGGGGGAGGCCCATGTGCGGATCGGCGAGCTCCTCGTTCCAGACGTAAAGATCGTGCGCGGCCATCTCGGCCGGCGTGCAGGCGACGGGGCCGCCGTGCTGAGGGTCGCAGTGCTGGTCGGCCGCCGCACCCTCGTAGGCCGCGGCACCGAGCCGGTTCGCGCGGATGCGGTCGGCCATGTCCGCGACGAGGTTGACCGCGCGCGTGCGTTGGTCTGCCGTGCGCCCCGCGGTCAGTCCCTGGCCGTACATGGCCGCGATGCCGAGCATGCCGACAGAAAGCACGACGAGAGCGACCATGGCCTCGACGAGCGTGAAGCCGCGCGCCCCGCGGGCGGGGCACCGGCAGACCCGCGCGGATGCCCGCTTGGGCCGGCGGCACGCGGCACCCGACGGGGTCACCGGGCGCTCCGCGGCGGGCGCCGCCTCAGGGACAGCTTGCATTCGGAATCTTGTCTGCCGCGGCGGAGATCTCCGCAGGCCCGCTCTCGACGAGCGGCCGCCCGATCGCGTCGATCGTCACGAGCCGGGCCGCGGAGACGCCACCGCGGCCGCGGTTGCCGCGATCGTCGCAGAGCAGCACGTTCGCCGCGGAATCCTCGGCCTTGCCGTCGGCCTTGCGCTTGAAGCCGTTCGCGCCGTAGAGCACGTAGCCGCCGCCGTCGATCCAGGCGCCGAGCGGCGCGCCCGCGGCCTCGCGCCGCAGCAGCACCTGCTCGCCGCCGTCCACCGCGGCGTTGCCGTTCGCGTCCGCGAAGACCACGAAGCCCTTCCAGCTCGTGCTGCAGGCGGGCGTCTCGGCATTCGCATCGGCCGTCGCGCACAACGTCACGGGCGACTGCCGCTTGATGGCCTCGCTGCGGGCGAGCAGCAGACCCGTGACGAGGTCGTTGGCCTCGGCCGTCATCGCGCCGTTGCGCACGAATTCCCTGAAGCTCGGCACCCCTATGCCGAGCACGATGCCGGCGACGGCGAGCGCGATCATGAGCTCCCACAGCGTAAAGCCGCGTTGGCCGAACCCGTTCATGGTTCGCAACTATAGCCGCGCCCGGGCACGGCGCGAAACGGCCGCCGACGACCGGCGGCCTTGCGCCGATGAGCGGTATCTTCCAGCTTTCGGTCATGTTCACCCGCCGCACACGAGCGGGCGGCCGCCGGGGCCCGTGGAGGCCGTGCGCGGCCGGCCCGTATAGCTCACGATGACAGCACGCGCCGCGGCGGCTCCGCGGCGGTCGCAGAACGTGACGGTGCCGTTCGTGCTGCGATGCCGGAACGGGAAGAACTCGAAGAGCGCGCGGTTCGAGGCGATGTATGTACCTGCCTCGGGCACGTGGGCGTAGAGCAGCGGGACGCCGGCCCCCCGCTCCGGCAGGCTTGCGGCGCCCGTGTCCACGAAGACCATCCACCCCCGGTCGTAGCGCATTTCGCCTCCGCCGCAGCGCCGCCGGTCCGCCGTCTTGCAGAGCACGACGGGCCGGCCGTGCTCATAGGCCTCGCTGCGGGCGAGCTGGATGGACCGCACGAATTCGTTGACCTCCGCGGTCCGGCGGCCGTCGAGCGCGAAGCGCTCGAGCCCGGGTACCGCCCAGACGAGCCCGATGGCGGCGACGGCGAGCGTCACGAGCAGTTCCAAGAGCGTCATGCCGGAGATGCGCATACCCACCTCCCTGTGGACTGCGGCCAAGGCTAATCGCCCGCCGCGGCTCCGGACGAGGCGCGTAATTCCGGAAAGGGGGGAGAAATCGCCCGGTGCCGCGGTCTCATTGGCGAACGGCGTCGAGCCGCCCGAAACTGCCGCCCCGGCCCTGGAAATTTGGCCCGCGCCGCGTATACTCTGGCAACTAATTGATTTGCAAGGTGGGCCTGTGACCCGCGACGAGATCTCGGAGCTGCTGACCGCGAGGGGCGTGTACCCGACGCCTCAGCGCGTGGACGTGGCCGGGGTCATCCTCGCGAAGGCTCAGCATCTCTCCGCCGAGCAGATCATTGCGGCCGTACGCAAGTCCGGGTCGCGCGTCTCCAAGGCCACCGTCTACAACACCCTTAACCTGTTCTGCGAGCGGGGTCTCGTCAAGACCGTGGAAATCGACCCGACACGCCAGTTCTACGACTCGACGATCGCCCCGCACCACCACTTTTACAACGTCGAGACGGGCGAGCTGTTCGACATTCCCGAAGAGGCCTTGTCGCTCACGATCGACGCGCCGCTGCCCGCGGGCACCGAAGCGGCCGGCGTGGACGTCGTGGTCCGCGTGCGAGGGTCGCGCGGCGCATGACGGCCCGACCGCAGGACCGCCTGAATCACCTCACCGCCTCACCGCCTCACCGCCTCACCGCCTGACCGCCAAACGGCCTGACCGCCGACGCGCCGATCCTCAGGGGCCGCGGCGCCGTCGCAAGACCGCGGCTGATCGAGATTGGCCGGGTTCTTGCACGGGCCCGCGACGCGGCCCGCGCGGAACCTCACGGATGTTCGGACAATATTACTTAGCCATTCTCGGCCTCGGCGGGGTCGCCCTACTCGTCGTCTGGCTGCCGCTGCTCCTGAGGCGGCTGCCGCTTTCGCTGCCGATCGTCTGCATCACGCTCGGCTTCGTCGTCTTTACATTCAATTCGATTCCGCAGGAGCGCCTGCCGTCCACGTCGCTGGCCGCGCACGTGACCGAGATCGTCGTCGTCATCGCGCTCATGGGGGCGGGCCTCAAGATCGATCGCCCCTTCAGTCTGCGCGGCTGGCAGACGGCATGGCGCCTGCTCGGCTTTGCGATGCCCCTGACCATCGTCGCGATGATGCTGCTCGCCCACTATTTCGGCGGCTTCGCCTGGCCCGGTGCCCTGCTGATCGCGGCGACGCTGTCCCCGACGGACCCCGTGCTGGCCTCGGCGGTCGGCGTCGGGCCGCCCGGCACCGGGGAAGAAGGCGAGATCCGCTTCGGCCTGACCGTCGAGGCCGGCTTCAACGACGGGCTCGCCGGTCCGCTCGTGACGCTTGCGATTCTGCTCACGTCGGCGTCGTTCATGCAGTTCGGCGGCCGCTGGGCTGGCGTAGACATGGTGGCGACGATCGTCGGCGGCGGCGCCGTCGGCTGGATGCTCGGGCGCGTGTTCGGCTGGCTCGCCTTTCATTTGCCGACGGGACGCATGTCGAGCACGGGCGACGGGCTCGCTGCGCTTGCCTTGACGTTAATGTGCTTCGGCACCGTGCAGGAACTCGGTCTCAACGGCTTCATCGGCGTGTTCGTCATGGCGATCACCTTTCGCAGCAGCTGTCCCGGGGACCGGTTCCATCGCGCGCTCGCGGATTTCGCCGGGCAGGTCGAGAGCCTGCTGACGATGGTGATTCTCGTCTTCTTCGGCGGCTCGCTGGCCCTCGGGCTGTTGATGCCGTTTCATCTCCGCGACCTCGGGCTCGCGCTGCTGCTCATTTTCGCGGTCCGTCCGATCATGGGCTGGATCAGCCTCGTCGGCTCGCCGCATCCGCGAGTCTCGCGCGCGCTCACGGCGTTCCTGGGCATCCGCGGCATCAGCACGATCTTCTATCTGCTGCACTCGCTCTCGACGGCGAATTTCCAGGCCAGCGGCCGTATCGCGGCCGTCGTGGGCTGGGCGATCGCGGGCTCGGTCCTCATTCACGGCGTGACCTCGACGCCCCTCATGGCCTGGGCCGACCGCAGGCGTGCCGCCTATTGGCGCGAGAACCCCGAGCGCGTGCCCGGCGCGGGCAAGTCCTCCGTATAGGCCCATGCCTTAGAAAGATCGGGACGAGCCGCGTGAGAACCGGGACAGCGAGCGCGGTCGCGACGACGGCGGCGTGCGTAAGCAGCAGCTGGTGCTCGCCGTCCTCTATGCAAAGGTACGAATGCCTCTACGCGAAAATACGTCGCGCCTTCGTCCAGCCGAAGGTAGCTGCCCCCCGGAGCCGGCAGGGCCGGCGGGGCCGAGGCGGCTGAGTCGATCTCAGCTGCCGGGCGCAAAGCGGGGCGAGATCGCGCGCGGCGTCTTGTGGGCGGATTTCGCGGCCGACGCGGCCGACGCGGCTGGCGCGGCCGACACGGCTGGCGCCGTCGGCGCGGTCGGCTGTGGCTCGTCGGCCGCGCCGTCAAGGGCCTGCCCCGTCCTCGTATCCACGAGGTGCGATATGAATTGCGCGGCTGCGGCCTGCCAGCTGCGCTCGAGCGCGGCCGCACGGCAGGCTTCTCGATCGAGTCCGAGCGCCGCACGGGCGGCCGCCCCGAGGTCCTCGCTCAGTACGCCCGTGACGCCGTCCACGACGACGTCCAACGGGCCCGCGATCGGGTAGGCCGCTACGGGCGTCCCGCAGGCCAACGCTTCGAGCATGACGAGACCGAAAGTGTCGGTCCTGCTCGGAAAGACGAAGACGTCGGCCGAGGACAGCAGCCGCGCGAGATCCGGTCCGAAGCGGTAGCCCGTGAAGTGGGCGGCCGGAAACCCGCGAGCGAGCTTGTCGAGGTCGGGCCCGGCGCCGACGACGACCTTGGTGCCGGGCAGGTCGAGCTCGAGGAAGGCCTCGAGGTTTTTCTCGATCGCAACGCGGCCGGCATAGGCCCAGATGGGACGCCGGACGTCGAGCGCGTCGCGCCCGCAGGGCCGGAACAGCTCGGCATCGACGCCGCGCGACCACAGGACGACGTTGCGGAACCCGTGCCGCTGCAGCGCCTCCCGCTGCCTTTCGGTCGCGACGAGCGTGCGCGAGGCGGCGCCGTGATGACGGCGCAGGTACGCATACGACCAAGCCCTCGGAATCGGTAAACGCTTGCGAAGGTATTCCGGGAACTGCGTATGGTAGGACGTCGTGAAGGCGAGCCCGCGGCTCGCGAGGAGCCTGCGCGCCGCCGAGCCGAGCGGGCCCTCGGTCGCGACGTGCATGGCATCCGGTGCGAACGCGAGCAGCTCGCGGCGCAGCTTCGCACCGGGCAGCAGCGCGAGACGAATCTCGGGATACGTGGGGCAGGGGAGCGTCCGATGCTCGGCGGGCGTAAACAGCCGGATCTCGTGGCCCCACGTCCGCAGTACCTCCGCCGTCCGGCTCAAGGTGGTGACGACGCCATTGACTTGGGGCTGCCAGGCATCCGTCACGATTCCGATGCGCAGGGTCCTTTCCAGCATCACGGCTCCGAGTCGGTTCACGCCGCGAGACTACGCGGAGGGCATTGCGGTTTCGTGAAGAAGTGAGAAAGGGCTCTGACCCCTTTTTCACTTCTTCACGAAACCGTCATCGTCGGACCGTACGCTCGGCGCCCGTCGGCACCACGAGGATCCGCGCGCATGCAGCTCACTTCCTTGTACTTCCCCGCGGCGGCCGCGCTTGCAGCCGCGCTGCTGCTCGGCAAGCTCATCGGGCGCCTGCGGCTTTCGGCGGCGAAGCATCCTTCCCTGCGCGGCCACGGCCGCATTGCGCGGCGCGTGGCGCGCTGGCTTCCTTACTATGGTTTTTCGGAAGACGCGTTTTTCGGTAGCGACGGCGCGCCCGAGGAAGTCGCAGCGAGCCGGCGGCGCGGCTTCGAGCGCCTCGCAAAGCTATTCGCCGAGCGCTCGCCCAATAGCGTCGCCTTCGGCCGCGCGCTCGAGGAGGGGCTCTCCGACGCAGAGTTCACGAATGCGTACCGCGTGCCGTTTCAATACCGCGACTACGTTCGCCGGCGTCTGGCGCTCGGGAACGTACTCGAGGCCTCGGCCGGAGCGCGCGTGCGCGACCTCGATGGTCAGTGGTCTTACGACGTCTCCGGTTCCTACGGCGTCAACGTCTTCGGCTACGACTTCTACAAAGCGTGCATCGATGCCGCAGTCGAACGCGCGCGCCCGCTCGGTCCCGTGCTCGGCGCCTATCACCCTATCGTGCTCGATAACGTAAAGCGCCTGCAGGCGGTCTCGGGCCTCGACGAGGTCTCTTTTCATATGTCGGGCACCGAAGCCGTCATGCAGGCCGTTCGCCTCGCGCGTTTCCATACGCGCAAGCGCCGCCTCGTGCTGTTCTGCGGTGCGTATCACGGCTGGTGGGATGGCGTTCAGCCCGGACTCGGCAATGACCGCAGGGTAGACGACGTCTACGTGCTCGCGGACATGAGCCGCACGGCGCTACGCGTGCTCGAGACGCGTAATGACATCGCCTGCGTGCTGGTGAACCCGCTGCAGGCGCTGCACCCGAACGCGAGCGCGCCAGGCGACGCGACGTTGGTGGACAGCGGCCGCCGCGCGCACTTCGACCGCCGGGCCTATTCCGAGTGGCTCGTCGAGCTCAGGAGCGTCTGCACGCGGCGCGGCATTGCGCTGATCTTCGACGAAGTCTTCGTCGGCTTCCGGCTCGCCTACGGCGGCGCGCAGGAGTACTTCGGCGTCGCGGCCGATCTCGTGACCTACGGCAAGACCCTCGGCGGCGGATTTCCAGTGGGCGTCGTGTGCGGCAAGCGCCGCTGGATGAAGCGTTTCGACGCGGCGCACCCGAGCCGCGTCTGCTTCGCGCGCGGCACGTTCAACTCGCATCCCTACGTCATGGCGGCCATGAACGAGTTTCTGCGCCGCATCGACGGCTCCGAGATCCGCGCGCACTACGCCGCGGCCGAAGCGCTGTGGAACGAGCGGGTTGCGCGGCTCAACCGCAGGCTCGAAGCGGCCGGCGCGCCCGTGGCCGTGGTCAACCTGGTCTCCATCTGGACGGTCGTCTATAAACGCCCGAGCCGCTATAACTGGATGTTCCAGTTCTACCTGCGCTCGGCCGGGCTTGCGCTGAGCTGGGTCGGCTCCGGCCGCATGATCCTGAGCCACGCGGTGTCCGACTACGATTTCGAGTGCATCGCCGCGCGCTTCGTCGAAGCGGCTCGCGCCATGGACGCGGACGCGTGGTGGTGGGCGCACGAGGGGCTGAGCGACCGGAGCATCCGGCGCCGAATCCTGCGCGAGTTGCTGGCCGCTCGCCTGGCCCGCTTCGGCCGGGCGGCCGGTCCCGCGGGCCTGGATCAGCCGGCCGGATCGACCACGGGCGCGCGGCCGGCGGCGGCGCCGGATGCGGCAAGCGCCGGTCTCTCCTCGAAGACCTGAGTCATCGGGTCGATGAGCTCGCCGCGCAATAGATACAGCGGCGAGCGATGATAGAGCTTCACGTCGTTGAGCGGGTCGGTCAGGATCTTCGTGAACCAGACGAGACCGCAGCGCACATTGCGGACGAAGAACAGCTGCACTGTCCGGAAGCACAAGGCGCAGAAGCCGAGGCCGAGCCAGACGATCGAGAGATTGTGCAGATAGCCCGCGGCGCCCGAGCGCGGCTCGAGCAGACCGATGAGGCCGGGTTCGACCGCGAGCACCACCGGCGAGACGCCCCAGAGCGCGAGCAGGACGACCTTGCGTCTCAGGTTGTAGCCGATCTTGATGTCTTCCTTGTGCTCGTGCGTCGCCCGGTTGACCTCGTCGTAGCCCTTGGGCTCGAAGAAGAAGTGACCGGCTTGGCGCGCGCACATGGCGAGGATCCAGCCGATGAGGGCTGCGAGGCCGGGGTCGAAGGCCAGCACGACGTAGGCCGTCAGGAAGCTCAGCGCGCTCAACAAGTGCAGCGACTGATTGATGCGGCTGTGGTGATAGTAGCGATGATCGTCCCATCGCTGTTGCGCGAGCTCGAGCCGAAAACTTTTAAGGGCTGGACCGAATTTGGCGACCGTCCAATTGCGCATGCAGCACCTCTACGCGTCGTGGTACCGGATGGCACCGGCCGCCATCGTATGAGGGCTTTGTGACGGATTCGTTGCAGGTGCGTAACGAGGCTCGCGAGCCGCATGCCGTCAACGCGCGCCGCTCGCCGAAGCGCGCTCGAGCAGCGGCTCGCCCATGCGGATGCGCGCCCCTTCAGTCAGCCCGGCCGCGAGACGGAAGGCGGGCGTGGCCAGCACGATGACCGTCGAGCCGTGCTCGAAGCGGCCCATTTCCTCCCCCTTCGCGAACGCACGGTCGCAGGCAATCTTGTTCGGGCCGCGGTAGCGCAGGCTCAGCGGCTCGCCGAGAAAATTGAGGCGTATGCTCGCGACGAGAATCGCGGCGACGGGCACGAGCGCGATGCCGGCCTCGGCCGCCCCGAGATCGAGGTCGATGACGGCTCGCTCGTTCTTGCAGAACAGGCGCTCGATGCGGCGCAACGCGATCGGATTGACATTCCACGTGTCCCCGGAGATGTATGTCACGTTGTGCACGCGGCAATCGCAGGGCGCATGGAAGCGGTGGTACATGTGGCTCTGCAGCCTCAGAGTCGCGAACACACCGTCTCGATACTTCTCGACGAGATCGGCGTCGCCGAGCAGGTCGGGCAATGTATAGGGAAACCCCTTGGCCTGAAACACCTCGGCGCCGCGGATAGGGCCGTGGGCGCCGAGCACGCCGTCGCAGGGGCTCACGGCGATCGCCGAATCGCGCGCGATCGGCCGCGCGCCGGGCTTGAGCGCCCGCGTAAAGTAATCGTGGAGGCTCGCGAAGCGTGCGCGCTCGGCTTCGTGCAGCTCGAATTCCGCGCCGAACAGCCGCCAAAGCCAGAACGAGAAGCTCCTCACCGCCGGCTGCTCGATGCGGCTGAAGCGCGCCATGAACAGCGTCGCCCAGCGCCTCGGGATGCGATTCGTGAGCAGAAAGTTGAGCCGCTCGTGCTGCGAAAGGCGTTCGATGTATCGGTTGCGAATCATCACGATGAGTCCCGAAAGACGCTTTAAGAAAGCATCGCCGCGCAGAGGCCGCTACGCGGGGCGCATTGAATCACTTTCTTCGCGCGAATGGCAGGGACCGGCGGCGGGTTGGCATTAGTGCGGCGGCTTAAGTTATGCTCTGCGCGCCTACCGGTGGGAGCGCGATATGGCGGTGGTCGAACCGAAGCAGCGAGCGGCCTCTGACGGTCGGTCGACGCATCGAGCTTTGTTTTTTAGAGGTTGGCTGCAAGACCCCTTTCACGTCGCTTCGGTCCTGCCGAGCGGCAGGTTGCTCGCGAGGCTCATGACTCGAGGCCTCGGCCCGGGCACGCGCGTCGTCGAGCTCGGTGCCGGCACGGGCACGCTGACGGAGGCGATCCTCGCCCGCGGCGTCTATCCCGAAGACCTTTACCTCGTGGAGCGGCAGCCGGATTTCGCCGAGTTGCTGCAGCACCGCTTCCCTTCCGCGAACCACTTGCGCATCGACGCGCGATCGGTGGCGGAAAGTCTGCCGGGCTTGGCCGGCAGCGTCGATTTCGTGGTCAGCGGCCTGCCGCTGCTGTGGTTCGACCGAGACACCAAGCTGCAGATCCTGTCCGGGAGCTTCGCCCTGCTGAAGCCCCGCGGCAGCTTCCATCAATTCACCTACGTCGGCCGTCCGCCCATCGGCCGCCGGTTGCTGGAGTCTCTGGATCTCGGTGCGGAGCTCATCGGCATCTCGCCCATCAATGTGCCGCCCGCCTTCGTATATAGGCTGAACAAAGTCGCGGGGTGATACGCGGCGTGAGTCGGGTGCAGGGGACGTCCTTCGCGAGCGGCTGGCTGCGCCAGCCCCAGAAGGTCTGGCTGCGCAGGGCCGTGTTTCAGGTGCACTTGTGGAGCGGCATTGCGCTCGGGCTCTACGTCTTGTTCATCAGCGTCACGGGAAGCGTGCTCGTTTACCGCAACGAGCTCTACGTCGCGGTGACGCCGGATCCCGTCCAGACGAGCGGGCAGGGGACGAGTCCGAGCGCGAAGGCGGCTCCGCCGCTCGGTCCCCGCGTCGTTTCGAAGCTCATTGACCTGCACGACAACCTCCTCGGCGGCGAGACGGGCCGCAAGGTGAACGGCTTCGGCGCGCTCACCGTGCTGCTCGCCGCCCTGACCGGCGCCGTCATCTGGTGGCCTGGCATCGCACGCTGGCGCCGCAGCCTGACGCTGCATCGCGGCGTCGGCTGGAAGCGGTTCACGTGGGACCTGCACAGCGTGATCGGCTTCTGGAGCTTCGGCTTCGTGCTCGTTTTCGGCCTCAGCGGGCTCTATCTCTGTTTCCCGGAGATGTTCCAGGACGCGGCCAACCGGGTCCAGCCGCTCACGGCCGAGAATGCCGGCCGCCGTTTCGTGGACGACGCGCTCTATTGGCTCGCTTACCTTCATTTCGGCCGCATCAACGGCATCGGGATCCCTTGCGCCGGCCCCGGGGTCTGCGATCAGCTCACGAAGGGCGTCTGGGCCTTTTTCGGCCTGGCGCCCGCAGCGATGTTCGTGACCGGAGCGATCATGTGGTGGAACCGCGTGCTGCGGCGATGGTGGCGGGCGGCGCGGAGCGATTGACGCTCGCCGCGAGGCGCGATCGGCGTTTCGGCCGGAGGGCCCGGAGGCCCCGGTAGGCGGCAAGCCCGGCTCGAGGCACGAAGCTTGCAGGCGCGGTCGCTTGCATGGGCGGCGAAAGGTGTACCGAGAGCGAAGGCGAGGGCGAAGGCGAGACGGCGCGCGAAGGCAGCCGTTCGATGCCGCGCGGGTCCTTCTTCGAGCGTCTCGGCGCGAATCGCATGGTCTGGGCGCTTTCGCTCGCGCGCCTCGGCGACTCGCTCGGCAACAGCCTGCTGTTCGTCGTCATTCCGCTGTACGTTTCCTCGCTCCCGCATCCGCTGCTCTCGCTGCACGAGCCGCTGCTCGTCGGTCTGCTGATCGCGGTCTACGGATTCCTGACCTCGCTGCTCCAGCCCTTCGGCGGCGCGCTCGGCGACTGGCTGCAGCGCCGCAAGCTTCTGATCCTGATCGGCCTCGGCATCGACGGCGCCGCGACGATCGGCTTCGTTTGGGCGAGCCGGTACCTGGACTTATTGTGGCTGCGCGTCGGGCAGGGCCTCGGCGTGGGCCTGACCGTGCCCGCTTCGATGGCGCTCATGACGCTCGGCACGCGGCGCGAGACGCGCGGCGGCTCGATGGGGATCTTCACGACGTTGCGCATGGTCGGCTTTTCGGTCGGCCCGCTGCTCGGGGGCTTTCTCGTCGATCATTACGGCTTCACCGTGACGTTCTCGACGGGGGCCGGGTGCGTGATCCTCGGGCTCGTCGCCGTCGCGCTCTGGGTCCACGAGCCTCCGCGTCGGCGGACGGAAGGGCGCTTTCAGCTGTTCGAGCGCGGCATGTTTCAGCCCGGCATCCTCGCGCTCGCGAGCGCGACGATGGCGATGGCGATCGCGTTCTCCGAGCTCGTACCGCTCGAGAAACAGATCAACGCGCGCACGCACGAGACGGCCGTCGGCTTCGGCTTGTCGTTCACGGCGCTGATGATCAGCCGCCTGTTGCTGCAGATTCCGTTGGGCCGGCTTTCGGACCGGGTCGGGCGCAAGCCGCTCGTGATCACGGGGCTCGTCGTGCTTGCGCCGGCTACGGCACTGCTCGCGACGGCGGGGTCCCTTTATGCGCTCATCGGCTGGCGCGTCGCGCAGGGCATCGCGGCCGCGGCCCTCGCCGCTCCGACCTTCGCGCTCGCGGCCGATCTCGCGCATCGCGGAAGGGAAGGGCGCCAGACTTCGATCGCGACGATGGGGTTCACGATGGGCATCGCGGTCGGGCCCATGCTGGCCGGCTGGCTGGTCCGGTACTACTTCGAGCTGCCGTTCATCGTCTCGGCGTGCCTGTGCATCGGTTCGGCCGTTCTGATCGGCTTCTTCGTGCCGGAGACGGCGCGGCGCACAAAGCGTCCGCGCGATCGACGTTAGTCCCCGATTCCGCTAGGCGATCTCGTCGATGAGCTCTGCAATCGAATCCGCGATGCGGGTCGGGCGGTAAGGGAAGGTCTCTGCGAGGGACGCATCCGTGATGCCCGTGAGGACGAGGACGGTGCGCATGCCCGCCTCGATGCCGGAAACGATGTCCGTCTCCATGCGGTCGCCGATCATGACCGTGGACTCGGAATGCGCGTCGATGCTGCGCAGCGCCGAACGCATCATGAGCGGATTCGGCTTGCCGACGTAATAGGGCCTGACGCCGGAGGCGCGGGAGATCATGGCGGCGACGGCCCCCGTCGCGGGCAGCGGCCCCTCCGGCGAGGGGCTCGTGTCGTCGGGATTCGTGGCGATGAAACGAGCGCCGGCGCTGATGAGCCGAATCCCGTGCGTGATGCGCTCGAAGCTGTACGTGCGCGTCTCGCCGAGGACGACGTAGTCCGGGCTGTGCTCGCTTTGTGTATAGCCGGCCTCGTAGAGGGCCGTCGTGAGCCCGCTCTCGCCGATGACGAAGGCGGAGCCTTCGGGGCGCTGGTCGCCCAAGAACCGCGCGGTCGCGAGCGCGGAAGTCCATATGTCGGCGTCCGTCACCTCGAGCCCGAGGCGGCGGAGGTTGGCCGCGAGGTCGCGCGGCGTGTGCCGCGAGTTGTTCGTCAGGATCAAAAATTTCTTGCCGGCCTCGCGCAGGCGCGCGATGAAGCGGTCGGCGCCGGGCACGAGCTCGTTCTCACGGACGATCACGCCGTCCATGTCCATGAGGTAGCTCTCGGCGGGCCCGGTCGGATTCATCCCCGCGCCCGCCTACCGGGGCAGCAGCAGCTCGGCCATCTGTACGCCGTTCAGCGCCGCGCCTTTGCGAAGGTTGTCTCCGGTGATCCAGAGATCGAGGCTGCCGGGCTCCGAAGGATCCTCGCGGACGCGGCCGACGAGCACCGGGTCTATGCCGGCCGCTTCCTGCGGCGTCGGATACCCATTGCCGTCGTCGACGAGCCGCACGCCCGGCGCTTCGCGCAGCAGCTCGAGGGCCTCTGCCCGGCTCATGGCGCGGTGAAACCGGACGTTGACGCTGACGGCGTGACCGACGAACACGGGCACGCGCACGCACGTGACGGTGCAGCGGATGTCGGCGTCGTGCAGGATCTTGCGCGACTCCCGCACCATCTTCCATTCCTCGGAGGTATAGCCCGCTTCGCGCACGGAACCCGCGAGCGGAATCACGTTGCCGGCGATGGGCTTGGCCCAGACCTCGCCGCGAACGAGCGGCTTCTCGAGCGCGCCGGCGCGGGCGAGCTCGGCCGAGTGCCCGGCGAGGGCCTGCCACTGCCGATCGAGCTCGTGCACGCCGGGCTGCCCGGCGCCCGAAACGGACTGATAGGTCGCGACGACCATGCGGTCGATGCGCGCCGCGCGGTGCAGCGGGCCGAGGGCCGTGATCGGGATCATCGTCGTGCAGTTGGGGCATGCGGCGATGCCTTTGGGCATCTTGCGCATGTCCTCCGGGTTGACCTCGGCGACGACGAGCGGCACCTCCGGGTCCATGCGGAAGGCCGACGACTTGTCGATGACCTTGGCCCCCGCTGCCGCCGCCTTGGGCGACCACTCCAGCGAGATAGGCTCGTCCACGTCGACGATGACGAGATCGAGCCCGTCGAAGCAGCCCTCGCGCAGCACCTGGCACGCGACCTCCCGGTCGCCGAAGGCCAGTTTGCGGCCCTGCGACCGCGGCGATGCATAGGCGCGAAGCTCCGTGACGGGAAACTCGCGCTCCTGCAGGATTCTGAGCAACTCCGTGCCGACTCTGCCCGTGGCGCCTACGACTCCGACTCGCACCGCTGACTCCTTGTTAGCGTCTCGAAACCCGACAGCGTAGGCGGTGGCAGCGTTTTCTTCAACGTCCGCCGGCAGGGCACGGTGACGCTCAGCGGCCTCCCTGGGGCGGCGGCCAGATCATGAGCCCTTTGGCATCGATGAGGCCCATGGCCTTGAGCTTCTTCACCGTTTCGGGTCCCGAGCGCTCCGGCGCCGAGCCGTTGAGATTCGCGGCCGGCTGGATGTGCTCGGACTCGAACACGCCGTTCGCTATGTCGATCATGTCCCTGAACCTCAGGTTCGAGCGCATGGGACCGTCGTTGACCTGAATGGCGCGCGGCCACATGAGCGGCTGGTTGCGGACATTCTTCCACCCGTAGAGCTTTACGCTGTCGCCGACGGCGAAGTCAGACTGCTTGAAGCCATACTGCTCCATGATCCGGGTCGGATGACTCTCGAGCCGCCAATGCTGGCCGGCCGGCAGCTCTCCGCCCGTCGTGACGATGTCGATGCCGATGTGCGGGTTGGACCAGCGGATTGCGACGATCTTGCCTTCGACATAGACCGTCTTAGAGGCGAACGCGCCGTACTCGGCCTCGCTGTTGTGATGCGCGGACGCCCACGGCGCCATCCCCGCAAGCATCATGGCGCCAAGTGCCGCCGCGCCCATCGAGGCGAGCCGGCTCGCCTTTCGTCTACCGCTCAGAGTGCTCATTTATTCTCCCCCGTTTCTCGGACGGATTTGACGGATTTTTGTCATCCAGCCGTAAGGCCGAATCGGCGCAAACTCACTTCCAGATCAGGCACCGGGCATTGCACCGTACCTGGGATTTTCCGCCTTCGTCGACGGCGGCCGAAAGCTGCCAGTACCCGGTGAAATCGTCGAGGTCTATGCTGCAGCGGTTCGAGTCCTGCGGCGACTGAATGCCCTTGATCTCGACCTTCGTCAGGAAGCACACCGAGTTCGATGCCGGGGCCAACGACCTGTGATCGGTCCCCGCGGCGCGCGTGCCGTCGATCCAGCCGTCCTCGCTCGGCCCCGACGTGTAGCTCAGCACGGGCGGCGTGAACTTTTCGACCAGCACTTTGTGGCTCGCGAGCCGAGTCGCCAGGGCATCTAGATCCGTCCTCTGTGCGTCGGCACCGGAAGCCGCGATTCGAAACGTCACCGCCGCGACGATCGCGGCGACGACGGCCGCAACCGCGGCGCTCAACACAACTTGCCGCATTCCTTCCTCCCTGCCGGCGGTCATCGCCGGCCCCCCTTCGGAATTCTACCCCTACAGGACAGGCGGCCGTCCAACTGGCGCGGCCGGCGTCCCGGCGCCGCAGCGTCCCAGCACCGAGCTGTCAGGGCCCCGGGGCCTCGCCGTTGAAAAGCAGTCGCCGCGCGCCGATACTCCGTAGCTCGAGGCACCCCTAAGAATAGTCGGCCAAGAGTCGAGGGAGAGAAATCAGCCATGTCCGAAGAAAACACCCACGCAAGACGAACCGTCCTACAGGCAGGCGTCGCGTTCGGCGCGACGGCCGCCACGGCGGGCCTGGGTCTATGGTCGAAGCTGGCCTCTGCCGCGGACGAGCAGGTCGTGCCTTTCACGGACGTGCCGAAGAGCTTCCAGGTGCCTCCCGTCGTGCCGAACGCGGTTCACTTCCTCGATACGCGCGAAATCAAGACGTTTTATACGTCCAAAAACGACTTCTACATCGTCCAACACTACAACCAGCCGACAATCGACGCGAGCAGCTACAAGCTCCGTGTCTCGGGTCTCGTCGATCGGCCCATGGAGCTTTCGCTCGCCGATCTCAAGCGCCGCCCGGCTGTCGAGATCGACGCCGGCTTCGAGTGCGGCGGCAACAGCTCCAAGCTGTTCAACGGCCTCATCGGCAATGCGCGCTGGCGCGGCGTGAGTCTGCGCGATCTGTTGCACGACGCGGGCGTTCGGGATGGCGGCATCGAGGTCGTCTTCTACGGCACGGACCAGGGCAAGGAGAAGATTCGCGACGCGGAGGTCGAGCAGAACTTCGGCCGCAGCCTTGCGATCAGCGATGCGATGCTGCCCGAGGTCATGCTTGCCTACGAGATGAACGGCGAACCGCTGCCGCACTATCACGGTGCGCCGCTGCGGCTGCTCGTGCCTGGCTGGTACGGCGTCGCGAACGTCAAGTGGCTTTCGCAGATCCACGTGCAGGACCGCCGCTTCATGGGCCGCTTCATGGCGCGCGATTACGTCACGCTGAGCCGCCGGAACGTCGGCGGGGTGGAACGCTGGGAAGAGCGCTCGGTGACTAAGATACGGCTGAAGTCGGCGATCACCCGCGTCACGGGCGCCAACGGCGCCTATAAGATCATGGGCTTCGTCCTGAACGACGGCACGCCGCTGCGCTCGGTGGAAGTGAAAGTCGACGACGGCCCCTGGCAGAAGGCCGAGATCGATCCGCACGCCAGCCGGTACTCGTGGAAGCCGTTCAGCTTCGATTGGAAGGGCCCAATGCCCGGCAAGCACACGATCGTCTCGCGCGTGACGGATTCGAACGGCCAGGTGCAGCCGACCGCGGAGCAGATGCCGGAGAAGCCGACGCGGTGGGAAAACAACGCGCAGTTTCCCCGGACCGTCGTGATTTCCTGAGGCGGACTGGCTGCCGGTGAGTCCGCCGGATTCATGACCGGATCAAAGTCCGTGGCAGCCGCCCCTGACGCGTCGGCGACCGTTCACGAATACTGTTCGCCCGTGCTTCGCCGCCCTCATTCGAGCGCGAAAACGTGCAGCGTCTTCTCGTTGCCCACCTTGATCTCGGGCGCGAAGCGCACGAAGTCGCGTGTTTCCGCGGAGGGTCCCGTGGCGACGGCGACGTACTGCTTGCCCCCCGCGCCGTAGCTGATGGGAATACCTGATACCGAGCCGCCCAAGTGCGTCTCCCAAAGGACCTTGCCCGTCCCGGCGTCGAGCGCGCGGAAGCCGCCGGCCGCGTCGCCATCGAAGACGAGGCCGCCGGCCGTGACGACGAGCGCCATGGTCGCGGGCCGCTGTCGGTAGATCCACGCCGTCTTGCCCGTCGAGACCGAGATGGCCCTGATCTGGCCGATGTCGGTTTCGCCCGGAGGCAGGTGAGCGCTGTAGTTGATCCTCATGCCGAGCCGGCCGATGCCGCTCTTTGGGCCTGCGCTCGTGACGGTCGAGCACAGATTCTCGAGCGGCTCGTATATGAGCCCCGTCTTGGGCGAGTACGAGCCCGGCATCCAGTCCTTGCCGCCCGTGTAGGCGGGGCAGACGGCCAGGGTCTGGTCGTCCTTCGTGAACTGCGTAGCCGGATTCATCGTTACCTTGCCCGTCGCGCCGTCGATCGAGCTCACGACGTTCTGCCGCACGGTCGGCTCGGCCCAGAGGAACTCGCCCGTGCGCCGGTCTAGCGTGTAGACGATGCCGGTCTTGCCCGGGATGCCCGTCAGGACCTCGCGGCGCTCGCCTGGCTTGAGCTTGGGATTGATCCAGGTCACGGTCTGCGGATCGGGCGAGACCTCGGTGTTCACGAGAATGCGCTCGAACGGATGGTCGAAGTCCCACTGATCGATGATGTGCTGGTAGTACCAGACGATCTTGCCCGTGTCGGCATCGAGGGCCAGCGTCGAGTCGTGATAGAGATAGGTCTTGTCGTTACCGGCCAGCAGGTACTTCGGCGTCGGTCCCGTCACGGTCGTGCCGAAGTAGACGAGGTTGAGCGCCGGGTCGTAGCTCGGCGGCATCCAGGTGCCGACCTGGTTACGCTTCTCCCACGGCACGTCGCCCCAGGTCGCGTTCTCCGGCGTGCCTGGTTTCGCGATGGTCCAGGTGCGCCAGAGCTCCTTGCCCGTGCGGGCGTCGTTGGCCACCATGACGCAGCCTTCGGGCCCTGCGTCCGGCGCGCAGGCGCGACCCGAGATGACCTTGCCGTTCGCGATGATGGGGCCGCTCGAGGTGTTGGCGCGCCCGGTGAGCTTGACCTCCCAGACCTGCTTGCCCGTGCGTGCGTCCACGGCGAACAGGACGCCGTCGCCCGAGGTCGAGTAGAGGAGGTCGCCGTAGATCGCGATGTTGCGCTTGGTCCCGCCGCGGCCGGCGCCTTCCGGATACTTGCGTGCGAAAGACCAGAGCTGCTTTCCCGTAGCGGCATCGAACGCGAGGATCTTGTCGCCCGGCAGCGGCAGGTACATGACGCCGTCGTGCACGAGCGGAGTCGCCTCGATCGTCGAACCCTCCAGGGGCGCGGACCACACCTCGTGCAGGCGCTTCACGTTGCCGGCGTCGATCTCCTCGAGCGGGCTGTAGCCCCAGTCGTCGAGCGTGCGGCGGAACGAGAGCCAGTCGGCCGCGGGCGGATGTTGCAGCATTGCGTCCGTGACGGGTTCGTACGAGGGCGGGGCGGATGCCGTTTGTGCAGCAGCGGCCCCGGCATAGATCCCGCAGGCGATGAGCGCCGGCAATGCCGATCCGCCAGCCGCTCGAGCGGCTTTACTCGTTGTCGTCATCTCGTCTCCTCGTAAGTCGGACAGCCGGTCAGCCGGTGGGCGGCCGAAGGCGCCCCCGAGCCGTAGGATAGAGCGTCGGCCGTTCGGGAGGGAAGGGCAGGGTGTTGCGGCCGTCTGCGGCGGTCGCGTCTCGGCCGGCTCGGCGGCGGACGAGTCGGAGAAGCCCGTCCGCCGCCGCCCGAGTCGCTCGGGTCGAAACGAATTCCGTCGTCAGTTCGTCGCGAAGCAGTAGAACAACCCCGCACTGCCGGTCGGGGCCAGCTTCGCGAGCGAGCAGCCCTGTGACGGATGCACGTCCACCCACGAGTTCAGGCCGGCATCGCGGCCTTTGCGGTCCGCGTGCCCAAGCGTCGCCTTCGCGTCGTCGCCGCCGTCGGTCCAGTTGTTGCACGTCATGTCCGTCGCCGTGCCGTCGTTTTTCGTGCCCGTCAGCATGTCGTGCTGCAGGGGCTGGGCGACGGGCTTCGGCGGATCGCCGGCGAGGTAGTTAGGCCGCTTGCCCATCTCGGTCATGGCGGTCTCGGCGGAGATCTTGTTGGTCTCGGGCTTGAACAGGTCCGTGAGGTCCTTGGCGATCAGCACGCCGCTGTAGTTGTACCAGGGACCGTTGCCGATGCGGTCCTTGGCGTTGACCTTGTCCGTGCTGAGGAACGCGTGCCAGGTCTTTTCGCCCGCGCCGACCTTTGCGGCCAGCGATTGGCAGTAGGCGTCGGCGCCGGCCAGGCCGCCGAGATCGCCGCCCTTGCCGGGGTTCGCGCTCGTGACGAAGAAGCTCATATTCGCGGCGGGCTTTTGCGCCAGCGCCGGATACGTGCCCAAGGCGAGCGCCGCGAAGCCTGCAGCCCGAAAAATTCGTGGTTTGTTCATCGTTCTCTCTCTCGTGGTTTTCGATTGTCGTTTCTAATTGTCGTTTCTAATTGTCGTTTCTGGTTATGGGTCGACTCTCTCTTTCCCGCGCGCCGCCAGCCGTAGTAGGCGTCGAGCGCTTCGAGCTTTTTCGTGTTCGGCGCGGCTCCCGCCTGCTGCGCTTCGTTCCGTATGATCATGTACTTCGGGTGCGCGGGATCGAAGGCAGGCCACGTCGGCAGGTCCGGGCCGTTCGGATTGCCGTGGGCCGCGAAGTTGACCCAGTAGCCGTGCATGAGATGGGAGATGGCGCGGTCCATGTCGCTCCAGGCCGGACGGCCCGGGCGGTGGTCTTCGTTGCCGAAGACGAGCGCAACCTCCGAGCCGTGGGGCGAGCCGTCGGGATCGCGCGCGCTCGGCCGGTCGAAGTAATAGACGTAGGCTTTGCCTTGTCCGTTCGAGGTGTGCAGCGAGGCC
Source organism: uncultured Gammaproteobacteria bacterium (assembly GCA_963702105.1). Taxonomy (GTDB): domain Bacteria; phylum Pseudomonadota; class Gammaproteobacteria; order Steroidobacterales; family Rariloculaceae; genus ZC4RG20. The sequence goes on along the minus strand of OY969712.1, from coordinate 2,817,565 downwards.
CAGGTGAAGGCGGGCCAACCGGCCATGGTGTCGCGGCGAAGCTGCTTGGCGGCCAGCGTGGCTTCGGCCAACGTCGAGTGCGGATAGGCGGCGAGGATCGCATCCGCCGCCGGCCCGTAATTCTTTCGCACGTCTTCCTCGAAGGCCGCGGGCTCGACTGCCCGAACGCCGAAGGCACCCGCCTCGTCGGAGGTGCTGCCGATCAGGATCGGCGTGTCGTTGAAGCGGCCGGCCTCGAACAGGGCGACCTCGTCGCCCGGCAGCACGTAGCCGTCGACCGGCGGCCAGAAGCGCGGCGCGCCGCGCGCGTCCGCGGCCTGCTCGATGCGCTCGGCCGGCAGCGCGCGGGCCGCGGCGAGATCGTCCGCGCCGAGCGCCTCGAGAAACGCCTTCCCCTTGGCCTCGGCCGCTCCGAGCGTTTCGAGGTTGCTGCCGGCAATGGGCTCGGAGGAGGGCGGTGCGAAGTTCGCGCCGCTCTCGGCGATGACGCCCTCGAAGAGGCCCTTGGCGAGCGGCGAGACCGCGAGCTCGCTCACGGCGAAGGCGCCGGCCGAGTGGCCGAGCAGCGTCACGCGGTTGGGGTCGCCGCCGAAGCGGGCGATGTTGCCGCGCACCCACTCGAGGCCCGCGATCATGTCGAGCATGCCGTAGGCGCCCGAGCCGTGACCGCTCTCGCGGCTCAGCGCGGGGCTTGCGAGAAACCCGAAGGGCCCCACGCGATAGGTCACGCCGACGAACACGACGCCGCTCTTCGCGAAGTTCGCGCCGTCGTAGAGCGGGATACTCGTCATGCCGCCCGAGAACCCGCCGCCGTAGATCCACACGATGACCGGACGCTTCTCGTCGGCGCTTTTCGCCGGCGACCAGACGCTGAGATAAAGGCAGTCCTCGCTGAGCGGACCCGTGTGACCCATCCTCGCGGCCATCTTCGGCTCCTGCATGCACGCGGGGCCGAACTCGGTCGCCTGCTTGACGCCGCTCCAAGGCTCCACCGGCTGCGGTGCCTGCCATCGCAACTTTCCGACCGGCGGCGCAGCGAACGGAATGCCCTTGAAGATGGACAGACCGCCCGCGACGGTGCCCGCCACCTCGCCGCCCGTGATCTTTGCGGTCCGAATTTGCGCCACGGCCGGCAGGCTCAGCGCGCACAGCGCGAGCGGTGGCAGAACCTTCCAGATCTTCATATCGTCTCCCCCTCGGCCGCGATGGCGCAGGTGCTTCTCCGGGCGTCCCTATCTTGCACGGCACAGCGGGTCGGCGCCACACGGCGGCTCGGCGCCGAAGGGGGGCTCGGCGCCACACGGCGGCTTGCGGCCTCGCGGGAGAACGGCGGCTTGCGGCCTCGCCGAAGACGAGACTCGCGGCGCCAAGGCGGGCTATATTACGCACTGCCCGAACAAGCCGACCACAACGACAGCAAGAACGCGAGATGCAGCGGCAGTTCCACGACGGCGCCCGGGGGAGGGATCGCAGTACGCTTTCGACGCGAGCACGCCCGTGGCGGCGGCTTTGGCGCGCGGCCGCGCTCGCGCTCGGCCTCGCGGCGCTGCTCGACCCGGCCGGGCGCGCGGACGGGCCGGCGCAGGCCTGGTGGCGCCCCGGCTCGGGCGCAACGCTTCCGGCCGCGGCGGAATATCCCGACGCGCTCGGCCGCTTCGGCATCGTGAACGCGAGCGGCCCCGTGAAGACGGCCGGGCATCCGTTTTTCGAACCGCTCGGCACGAATGGCCGCGCGTGCGTAACCTGTCACCAGCCCGCGGACGCGATGAGTCTCTCCGTAGCGACGATCCGGCGGCGCTGGGAGCAGACGGACGGCCGCGACCCGCTGTTTGCGGCCATCGACGGCAGCAACTGCCCGAGCCTGCCGCAGGGCGAGCGCGCCTCCCATTCGCTGCTGCTCGACCGCGGTTTGTTTCGCGTGTTCCTGCCTTGGCCGCCGCGCGACGCCGACGGCAAGGCGATTACGCCGGAGTTCGATATCGAGGTCGTGCGCGACCCCACGGGCTGCAACACCGATCCGATCTACGGCCTCCACAGCAAGAACCCGACGATCTCGGTCTATCGCCGTCCGCGTCCCGCCATGAATCTGCGCTACGTCACGTCTGCCCGGTTCGGCGTCTCGGCCATCGTCGGCAAGAGCGGGGAGCTCGCGCCGATCGATCCCGAGACCGGCAAACCGGCAAACATGAACATGATGGCGGACGCGCGCGATGTGACGCTCAGGGCGCAGGCGCAGTCGGCGGCGCGCACGCACCTGCAGCGCGTCGAGCCGCTGACTGCGCCGCAGCTCGACGCGATCGAGGCGTTCGAACGCCAGCTCTACGGCGCGCAGATCGAGTCCGCGGGCGCGGGCCGGCTCGACGAGCCGAATGGGCCGCCCGCGCTCGGCCCCGCGGCGATGGAGCATGGGCGCGACGGCGTGCTCGGCAACAACACGACCAACTACGTGTTCCCGCTCGGCGATGTCTGGAAGACCCTTCCCGCGGGCGCCGATGCCGCCGAGGCCAAGCGCAACGCGTTCCGGGAGTCCGTCGCGCGCGGCCACGACGTCTTCTTCTTCCGGACCTTCTGGATCAGCGATTCGATGTTCATCAACTCGGTCGGGCTCGGCAACCCCATCAAGCGCACGTGCTCGACCTGCCACGGCATGCACATGACGGGCATGGATACCGCGAACGGCTGGATGGATCTCGGCACTACGAATCTGCCCTGGGCGAAGGAAGAGCCCGTGAGCCCGTGGGCCAAGAAGGCGCCCGAGATGCCGCTGTTCAAGCTGACCTGCCACAGGGACATTCAGCCGCATCCGTTCCTGGGCCGCGTGATCTACACGCAGGATCCGGGGCGCGCGCTGATTTCGGGCAAGTGCGACGACATCGGGGCGATCGTCCTCGAGCAGTTCCGCGGCCTCGCCGCGCGCCCGCCTTACTTCTCGAACGGCTCGGCCGCCAACCTGCGCGAGCTCGTGGATTTCTACGACAGGCGCTACAACATTCAATTCACGGAGCAGGAGAAACGCGACCTCGTGAATTTCCTGAGCGTGCTGTGAGGGGGCCGTGCGCGACCGCCGGAAGGCGGGGCATGTCGCGCGGCCCCCGCTCGGGCGGCGGCAGCGCCTTCCGTGCGCTGGCCGCGACCGCGATCGCGTTCGCGGTCGCGGTCGCGTCCACCGCCGCGCACGCGGACGGCAAGCGCTTGAACTTCGTCGCCTGTCCGATCGTGCGCGACACCTCGACCGTGCCGTGCTGGCTCAGCGAATACGACGGCGAGCTCTACTACCTCGGCATCCAGACCGACGTCAGCGCGGATTTCCATCCGCCGTACCTCGGTCACGAGGTATTGGTCGAGGGCGTCGTGAGCGACGCGCCGCGGATCTGCGGAGGCATCGTGCTGAACCCGGTGAAGACTTCGGTCATGCCGGAGCTCGACGGCTCCTGCAACACGCGCCTTCCCGCGGAAGACCGTTACAAGATCGACTTCAATCCGCGGCCGCCCGGACCGAGCGGTGGAAGGCTCGCCTTCCAGGACGCACCCCCGCGGCAGCCGCCGGCGCCCGCCGGGCCGCCGTTCGCTTCGCGCGAGTTCGACCTGACCTTCGATTTCGACCGCGGCGTCGCGTTCCGACACCCGGCAGAGATCATGAAGATCGCCGAGTACGCGCGGGCGGCGAAGGCGCGTCGGGTCACGGTCTACGGCTCCCGCGGCGCGACGCTGCTGACCGACGGCCGCCTGGTCGCCGAAACCGAGACCATCGGGCGGCGGCGGGCCGAGCAGATCGCGCACCTGCTCGCGGGCCTGGGCGTGGCCGCCAAGCTCGAAGTCTCCTGGTCGAGTGCGCCTGCGGCGGCCGACGGCGTCGACGATTGGAAGAGCCGCAGCGTAAAGGTCGTCGTCGAGCCGTAGCGCTCAGCGCGAGAACAACGCGAACCCCAGCAGGAGCAGGCCGAACAGCGCGAAGCTCGCGTGCAGGCCGACCAGGAGCCCGGATATCGGCTTGCGCCGGATGCGGAACAGGAAGATCAGCAGCCCGCCGAGCGCCGCCAGCACGAAGACTGCGGTGGCCGAATTCGCGAGCAGGTCGTTCGCGGCGCGTACGTCGTGACGGACGAGCAGGGCGATGGCGCCGAGCGCGCCGAGGCCGTGCAGCAGCCCGACCGGCAGCGGGACGTTGCGGCCGCGGACTTCGTAGATCCCGAGGCCGAATCCGAAAGCCGCGATCGCGACGAAGAAATCGACGAGCCAGAACATGCTGCGGTACCCGGGAAGCGGGCGCTCATGATACGGGCGCGGGCCCGAGGGCGAAAGGCGAGCCGACGTCCGGCGCCCCCGCGGTGGGAGCATTCCGACCCGCGCGGCAGGCCCGTCGCCGCCGGCTAATTCGCGGGAAACGTGAAATTCAGGTGCACGTCGGCCGGGATCGAGAAGTCGTAGCCCTTCGTGAAGCCGATCCAACGCGCGAGGAAGATCACGGCGGTCCAGATCACGATCGAGAGCGCGCCTGCGAACCTGCCCGCGAAGGGCGCTGCCGAGGTTTCCCAACCCGCCACGGACTTGAGCGTGACGCGATGAAAGATCGCCATGTTGAGGCCGGCGGCGAGCAAGGCGAGCATCTTGAGCCGGAACGCGGTGTTGCCGTAGTAGGTCGTGGCGTTGGCGGCGAACATGAGCACGCCCGTGATCACCGAGACGAAGAATGCGAACCAGGTCAACCGCAGGAGCTCATCCGCGACGCGCGTGAACGGCCTGCGCGTGTCGGGTATCCCGAGGAGCCGTAAATCGACGATGAGGACTGATCCGAACACGACGCCGGCCGAGAGGACGTGAATGGCCTCGACGATGGGCATGGCCTTGATGGACATGCGCATCCAATTGCCGACGCCGGAATCGTGGATACCCTGCACGAGACCGTGTACGTCCATTCGGCTTCCCTTCCGTCTCGGCGGTCAGCTGTGCAGCGACAGCGAGCCCCAGACTTCGACGTCGTAGGCGATCGCTCGGCCCAGAAAGATGATGGCCAGCCAGACCAAGATCGTAGCGACCGCGAGCGTCTTGCTGGTGACGGAGAACTCGGCCGCGGACGCCGCGACCGCGGCCCCGCCGGCGTCGAACGAGGCCGCCGCCGGCACCGGCGTGCTGCCGTTGAGGCTGCGGCCCAGGGACGCCGTCGTGGCGATGGCGACGACGAGCAGGGCCATCTTGAGCCAGAACGACAATGCCGTGAACTCGCGCACCGGCTCGCCGATGATCAATATCGCGCCCGTGGCAGCCATGACGACGAGCCCGGTCCACATCCATGGGGCGAAGCGCCGCCACACCGCCGCGAACGGCTCATCCGCGCGCGCGCGCCCGAGGACGCGCAGCGCGATCATGAGTTCCGAGACGAAGACGACGCCGATCATGAGAATGTGAATGGACTGGATGAACGGAATGATCCAGGTGACCGACTGAATAGTCACGCTGAGGCGCGTCGCCTGCAGCCATTCGGCGAAGTGGTGCACGGCCGCGGTTGGACTACTGCGTCGCCTCGGGCAGCGGACCGCCGTTGCCGACCTGCTCGCCGCCGGGGACCGAGTCGCAGTTCTTGCCGGGAGGGGGCGGCGTCTTGGCGGGGCACTTGAACAGCGCGCCTGTGCCGCGCCGGCTGCCGGCGGGCTCGCCGCTGCGCAGCGGGTGCAGCCCCACGCTGAAGATCGTGCCGGGCGGGAAGCTGTTCACCGAGATGCCTTCCTTCGCCGACTCCGCCGAGCCCGCCATCTCGACGGCCCAGATCACGGGCTTGCCGTCCTTGTCGCGCTCGACGTTGTCGTGCGCGGCGTTCAGCGGCGCGAAGAAGATCTGCAGGTGATTGGCATCGGGGTTCACGCGCGTCACGACACCCGTGAACACCTTAGTGACCTCGGCGTTGTAAATCGCGAAGGAATGGTGCGCGTACGCCGGCGCGGCCACGATGGCGGCCCCCAACACCGTCCCGCCGAGCGCACGGCGGATTCTCGAAAAAGTCTCAGTTTTCAAGGCGCTGCTCCTTCTAGCTCAACTCGTCTCTACGTTGCGGTACGCGCGGCCCCGCACGTGGGCCCTCCGCGGTCGCTCGCGAAAGTATACGACGGTCCGGTCGCCGGTTCTTGCGACCGCAACTGTGCCACACCGTCGCACACGCTCTGTTAAAGAAATGTCAGGATCGGAACGATCGGAATTACTTCCCTTTCTCGAACACGGAGTCGAAGTCGAAGTTCAAGTCTCTTGCGCTGACCTTCGACTCGTGGAACGGGCGCAGATAAAGCGCATGGCAGGCTTCGCAGGTATCGCGCAGCGCATCGGCTTCGTCGCGCTGCTGCTTCGGGTCCCACGTGTTGGACAGCTTCGCGGCCATGGCCTGAGCGTTGGCGGCCAACTGCTGGAACGTGGGGAAGGTGGTCCAGATGGCCGGGAGCGCAAGCGTTTCGGGCTGCGCGGCCTTCGGGTCGTAGAGGTTCGTCGTCGGAGGAAACAGGTGCGGCAGCGCGAGCAGCAGCTGCGAGACCTCGGTGGCCGCCGTCGTTATCTCGTGCGGATCCTCCGGCTCGACCTCCAGCGTATCGATGGGCTGCATGATGCGTTCGATGGCCATCATGAGCGACTCGCGCGCCTCGATGATCTCCTTCGGGTTCGTGAGCCCCGTCCAGCCCGGTCCCTCGAGCGAGGGCTTCTGGGCGGCGGCAAGGCTCGAAAGCAGCGCCGCGCCCGCGGCGGCGGCCAAAATGGCGAAACTTCGTCTCATCGGTGTTCCCGCATCCATGCCGCGCGTGCGTGCGGTTCGTAGGAGGGCCTTCGGCTCCCCGCCGACCTCGCGTGTCGCGGCGAGCGCCGAGAATATCACAGGCGCGGTATCGCGGTACCCGCCGCATCGGCCTTGAGGGTTCTTTGGGTTTCCCGCGGGTCTTTCGCGGCCGCCGGGGCCCGACGGATTATTCGTCAGCGCCAAGAGAGGCTATGATGCGGAATCAAGGACAACAACAAGGCGGCTCGCATCCACGGCATGCGGCTCGGCGACCGTCGGCGCGACCGGCGGGGGACGGCCGGCATATACGAAGTTCGCGAACGCCTCTCAGAGCATGGTGCGTATTCGTAGGGGGTAACAGAGCATGAAGTTTTCCTGGCTTGCCGTCGTCGGCGCTGCGGCGTTCGCGGCCTCGCTCCAAGCGCAAACGGTCGTCGACCCCGGCTTCAAGAGCGTGGGCCGCGGCTGGCCGCTCATGGCGGACGCGAACAAATACCAGCCTGTCGGGCCGGAGTTCTCTTTCGGCCGCGCGAGGGGCGGCAGCAACGACGCCGATACGACGGCCCGCGGCGGTAAGGTGCCGCCCGGCATTACCCCGCTGCCCGTGGACATCTTCACGACGAAGGATTTCTACCAGGACAAGGCGCTCTGGAGCGATCCGCGCTATTTCCGCTGCAACAGCTCGGTGGGAGTCGAGGCCGAGTCCGGCGCCGTGGGCACGCCGTTGGAGGTCGATGGCGACGTGACGACCGCGGCCTGGGGGCACTGCGACCGGGACTATCCGCGCGAGGCGATCGTGAGCCCGTATCCGTTCAAGACCGCGCAGGAGCAGTACGAGGCGCTGCTCGCGGAGACGAAGGCACGCGGCGGCCCCACGAAGCCGACCTACGCGGAGATCGCGGATTGGACCGGCCGCTACATGCATCCCGGAAGGACGCCGAACAACATGGACTGGTACCGGATGCACGACAACCAGATCCCGACGATTCTCTCGCTGCTGACGCCGGAGTATCAGCAGCGTATGGTGCAGCAGACCTACCATGAGGCCCGCGGCCAGGCACAATGGCCGTCGCAGTACTGCTGGCCGGAAGGCTTCATGCGCCGTTGGCACGAGGCCGCCGTCTGGGAGCACCAGATCATCGCGACGCCGGATATCGTGCAGATCATGGCGGGCGTCGCGCGCAACTTCATCACCAACATCTACGTCGGCAAGAAGTTCAACACGAGCGGCGCAGTGCCGCGACTCGCCGCGGACGTGCCGCGCTGGTACGGCGAGACGGTCGGCTTCTGGGATCACGACACTCTGATCACGTGGACCTCGAACATCCAGGGCTGGATGGTGCACGGCGCGTTCGAGTATTCGAACAAGATGCAGACGATCGAGATCTACTCGCCGATCAGGGATGCGAACGGCAAGTTCCTGGGGCTCAATCACGAGGCGATCTTCTACGATCCCGTCGCGCTCGTTCAGCCGATCCGCATTGTCCGCAAGCTCGTGAAGGAGAGCACGGTCACGGCCGGCGATCCCTATGTCTTCATCGAGTGCGTGCCGACGATCTACCCGGTCAAGGGCAAGGCGACGCCCGTCTCGCCGGGCGAGACCATCAACTACGAGATCCCGGACATGTACGGTCGGCCCTGGGCGCACATCTGGGAAGAATATTTCGAGCAGGGCATGCACAAGCCCCAGCCGGAGAGAGACATCTTCGACTTCAATAAGCCCTAAGGAACGGGACCGGGACGGGGCAATCATGCGCCCCGCCCCGGTCTCGCCGCGCCGGGCGCTGGGGAGCGCCTCCGGCGTCGGGCAGCCAGCGCGGACGGCAGGGCAACTCGGGAGGAACGCTGCGATGCCTCGCACGCCGGCTGGCCGTTGGACTCTTCTCTCGCCTTGGGTGCTTTTCGCCGCGCTCGGCGTTTGCCGCGCCCAGGCCCCCCCGCAGGTCCCTGCGTATCTGAACCCGGCGCTGCCGCCGCAGGCGCGCGCGCGCGCCCTCGTGCAGCGCATGACGCTCGACGAGAAGGCACAGCAGCTCGAGGATTGGGCGACCGCGATTCCGCGGCTCGGCATTCCGGACTACGAGACCTGGAACGAGGCGCTGCACGGCGTCGCGCGCGCAGGCTACGCGACGGTGTTTCCGCAGGCCATCGGCATGGCGGCCACCTGGGACTGGGATGTCGTTCATGCGCTCGGCGACGTCATCGGCCAAGAGGCGCGGGCCAAATACGACCAGGCGCAGCGCGAGGGCAACCACCGCATCTTTTTCGGTCTCACGTTCTGGTCCCCGAACATCAACATTTTCCGGGACCCGCGCTGGGGGCGCGGTCAGGAGACCTACGGCGAGGACCCGTTCCTGACGGGCCGCCTGGGCGTCGCCTTCGTCGAGGGCGTGCAGGGCGACGACCCGAACCACCCGCACGCGATCGCCACGGCCAAGCACTTCGCCGTGCACAGCGGACCGGAGCCGCTGCGGCACGAGTTCGAACGTCGCCCCCTCGCCGCGCGATCTCGAGGAGACCTATCTGCCTGCGTTCCGCGCGACGGTGACCGAGGGCCACGTCCACTCCGTCATGTGCGCGTACAACTCGATCGAAGGCTGGCCGGCCTGCACGAGCAAGATGCTGCTGCAGGACCATCTGCGCGACGCCTGGCATTTCACGGGATTCGTCGTCTCGGACTGCGGCGCCGTCGTGGACGTCTACCGCGGCCACAAGAAGACCTCGGACATCGAGCATGCGGCCGCGCTGTCGATCGAGGCCGGCACGGATCTCTCCTGCAGCATCTGGACGCCGGGCTTCAACACCCTGGCCGATGCGGTCCGCAAGGGGCTCGTCTCGGAGGACCTCGTGACGCGCTCGGCCGAGCGGCTCTATACGGCAAGAATCGAGCTCGGCATGTTCGATCCCCAAGGATCGAATCCGCTCGACAAGCTTCCCTTCACCGACGTGGCCTCGGCCGGGAATCGTGCGAAGGCGCTCGAAGCGGCCGAAGAGAGCATGGTGCTGCTCGAGAACGACGGCACATTGCCTTTGAAGAACCCGCGGAGGATCGCGGTCGTCGGTCCGACGGCCGATCTGCTGCCGGCCATCCTCGGCAATTACGTCGGCACGCCGCTGCACCCCGTGACGCCGCTCGACGGCATGCTCGAGCGGTTCAAGGGGGCCGAGATCGCCTACGCCCAGGGCGCGACGCTGGCCGAGGGCGTGGCGGTGCCCGTGCCGCGCAGCGTCTTCGGCACGGGCCTTACGACCGAGTTCTTCGCGACGCCGAATTGGACCGGGCGCCCGGTGCGCGTGACGACGCAGCCCGCGGTGCAGGCGGATTGGGAGAACGCGCACCCCGTGCCCGAGGTGCAGACACAAGATTATTCGGTGCGCTGGACGGGGACGCTGACGCCGCCCGCGCCGGGGCACTATGTATTCTCGCTCCAGGTCGGTAACAGCTTTCCTTACTCGCCCGCCGAGCGCTATCGCATGGTCGTGGACGGCAAGGTCGTAGGCGAGGGCGACATCCGCGCGGCGCCGGACACGGTCGCGGGCGGTTCGAAGTCCGCGCCGGGCGCATCGCCCACGGCGCCGCCCGTGCAGACGCGCCCGCAGACGCCGACCATCGTCATCGACTTCGCCGACGCGAAGCCGCATGCGTTCGAGCTCGATTACTCGCACGCGGGCGACCGCTCGGGCGGCGGCATGACGCTGAAGTGGGAGGCCCCGGCGCAGGTGCAGCTGGAGAAGGCCGTCGCGGCCGCGAAGGCCGCCGACGTTGTGGTCGCGTTCGTCGGTCTCTCGCCCCAGCTCGAGGGCGAGGAGATGCGCATCAAGGTGCCGGGCTTCTCGGGCGGCGATCGCACGAGCCTGGACCTTCCGGCACCTCAGGAAAAGCTGCTCCAAGCCGTGGCCGCGACGGGCAAGCCGCTCGTGGTCGTGCTGCAGAGCGGGAGCGCCGTGGCTTTGCGCTGGGCCAAGCGCCACGCAGCCGCGATCCTCGAAGCGTGGTACCCGGGCGTCGATGGCGGCACGGCCATCGCGCGCACGCTGGCCGGCGACAACGACCCGGCGGGGCGCCTGCCCGTGACGTTCTACGCGAGCGTGGACGAGCTGCCGGCGTTCACGGATTACCGCATGCGGAACCGGACCTACCGGTACTTCACCGGCAAGACGCTGTGGGGTTTCGGCTACGGGCTGAGCTACACGAGCTTCAAATACGGCCCCGTGAAGCTGTCCGCGCAGACGTTGCAGGCAGGCCAGCCTTTGCAGGCCGCCGTCACGGTCACGAACACGGGCTCCGTCGCGGGCGACGAAGTGGTGGAGGCGTACCTGCAGACGCCGCAACAGGGCGGCCCCATCCGCTCGCTCGTCGGCTTCGAGCGCGTGAACCTCCAACCTCGCGAAAGCCGCGACGTGACGATCTCGATCGAGCCGCGCTCGCTGTCGAGCGTGGACGAAGCGGGCAACCGCTCCATCCTGGCCGGGAAGTACAGGCTGACGCTGGCCGGCGCGCAGCCGCAGGAGACGCACGCGAAGTCCGCGGCCGTGTTCGCGATCGAGGGCACGCAGCCGCTGCCGAAATGAACTTGCGAAGCGCGTTCGCCGGCCTCGGGCGCACCTCTGCGTTGCTCGCGTTGGTCATTGCGGCGACGGCGCTGAAATTCTCGGCCGAGGATTTCGTCGGCACCGAGTCTGCCGGGGCGGGCCTGCGCATCTTTCTGCGCGAGTGCGGCGGCCTCGCAGCGGCTCTTGCGCTCGCGGTGCCGCTGCTCGTCGCCGCCTGCAATTTCGCGCCGGTTGCAGCATTACCCCGCTACGTCTGGCTTGCCGTCAGCACGCCGCTCTGCGTGCTCGCGGCCGTGGAGTCGCCGCTGCCGCGCGTCGTAACGGGCGTAACGCTGGTGCCTTATCAGGTGCAGCAACTCGGCGCCATCGTCGTGGTGCTCATCGTCGTCTTCGAGTTCAGGCAGCGCGCGCTCAGCACGGCCGGCGACCTCATGCGTGCCGAGATCGACGACGTCGCGGCCGACGCGCGGCTGCGAGATGCTCGGCTGCACATGCTTCAGAGTCAGATTGCGCCGCATTTTCTGTTCAATACGATGGCGAACGTGCGGCGCCTGGCGCAGATCGACCGGCGCAAAGGCGCGGCGATGCTCGGCGACCTCATCCACTACTTCTCGATTACCTTGGCGCAGCGCGACGATGCGTATTCCGCACTGGGGCAGGAGGCGCGGCTCATCGATGCCTATCTGAGAATTCATCGCATCCGCATGGGGGAGCGCCTCGCCTACACGGTCGAGGTGCCCGAGGCGCTCGCGGCGGTCAAGGTTCCGGCGATGATGCTGCTCACGCTCGTCGAGAACGCGATCAAGCACGGCGTCAACCCGCTCGTCGAAGGCGGGTCCGTGCGGGTACGCGCCGAAAAGCACGGCGAGATGCTGCGCATAGAGGTCGCCGACAACGGCTGCGGGCTTACGGCGGCTGAAGGACACGGCACGGGCCTCGCCAACCTCAGAGCCAGGCTCTCCATGCTTTACGGTTCGCAGGCGAGTCTCGTCCTCGAGCAGGGTGCGCCGCGCGGCCTCGCGGCGCGGCTGCTGCTGCCCCTTGCGGCCGAGACGTAACGATGCGGCGCATGGCCCGATCGTTGCTCGACGTCCTCCGGGGCTTCACCTGGCAGAAGCTCGTTCTCGTGCAGTTGCTCGCGGTCTCGCTCGACATCGTCGCCGTGCTGTCTTTCGTGCGGCCCCTGCATCCGCCTCCGACATTCTCCGCCTCGAGGGTCGTGATCGAAGAGATCATGGCATTCAGTATCGTTTTCGCCCTGCTGGCCGCGGAGCAAGCTGTCGCGCGCGGCGCTCGGGCGTTCCGGGCATTTGCGGTCGCCATCGTTGCCGCCTCGATCATCGCGGGCCTCGTGCAGTACCGCGTCCGCCATTGGCTCGGCATCTATACCAGCGGAGACCACCCGGGCCTCGGCACCGCGAGGCGCCGCGTCCAACTGGTTTACGTTACGAGCGATACGCTGACCTACGGGGTGCTGTTCATCCTGATTTATCTCGATTACCGGCGCCGGGAGCGTCTTCTGACGCGCGTGCGTCAGGCGCAGCTCGAGCGGGCCCGCAAGGAGCGGCAATTCGCCGAGTCCAGGCTTGCGGCGCTTCGATCGGACGTGGACGCGGAGGCGTTTTTGGTGCAATTGAAGGATATCAAGGGGCTCCTGGAATGCGAGGCGCCGGATGCCGACCGGCGCCTCGAGGAACTCATCGAGAGCCTGCGCGCGAAACTCGCGCCTGCGGTCGCGAAGCCCGAATGGGCCGGATGACCGAAGGGGCGGTAAGACAGAGAGGGATCACCGAAGATGGCTGTTAAACTACTCGACGTAGAGTCCCTGAAGCCGACGGTAGTGGAGGAGGTCGTCGAGCTCGAGTTCGGGCCGAATTTCGGCTACAAGCCGATGCGGCCGATAGCCGAGCTCTATGGGCTGCTCATCGTCATGAACGTCGGGGCTTGGGTCTGGGCGCTCCTCGTGTTCCACGATCAGCCGCTGCTGCTCAGCACCTGCGTGCTCGCCTATGGCCTCGGCCTGCGTCACGGCGTGGACGCGGACCACATCGCCGCTATCGATAACGTCACGCGCAAGCTCATGGGCCAGAAGCAACGGCCGCTCGGCGCGGGGCTGTTCTTCGCGCTCGGGCACTCGTCCGTGGTCGTGATCGCGGCGCTCGCGATCGCGGCCGCGGCGGGCTTTCTGCACGAGGCCGAAAGGTTCAAGGGTGTCGGCGGCGTGCTCTCGACGAGCGTTTCCGCGTTTTTTCTGTTTACGATCGCGGCGCTGAACCTCGTTATTCTGCGTTCGGTCTACGCCGCGTTCCGCCGCGTCAGGAACGGCGAGCCCTATGTCGAGGAAGACCTCAACGTGCTTCTGGCCGGCCGCGGTCTGCTGGCCCGCATCTTCAGGCCGCTGTTTCGGCTCGTCAATCGCAGCTGGCACATGATCCTGCTCGGCTTTCTGTTCGGCCTCGGGTTCGATACCGCCACCGAGGTCAGCCTGCTCGGCATATCCGCGGCGCAGGGCGCGCACGGCTTCGCGCTCGCGAGCATCATGGTCTTCCCGGCGCTGTTCGCCGCGGGCATGGCCCTCGTGGATACGACGGACGGCGTGCTCATGGTCAGCGCCTATTCCTGGGCGTTCGTCAAACCTTTGCGCAAGCTCTACTACAACCTGACCGTGACGGCCGTGTCGGCACTCGTCGCCGTCGTGATCGGCGGAATCGAGGTCCTGAGCCTCGTCGCGGATCGCTACGGCCTCGAAGGGCCTTTCTGGTCGCTGACGAGGCACGCCACGGGCGAGCTCGGCTTCGTCGTGATCGGCGTCTTCGCCCTGGCTTGGGTGGCTTCGGTCGTCATCTATCACGTCGCCGGCTACGAGCGCGTGCCCCAGGTGGACGTCGTGCTCGACTAGTCGCCGGGATTGGCGCAGCGTCGTTGCCGCTCCTCGGCCTCTCGGCGGCAGGGCGCGTCCCTCGCGATTGCGTAAACCACCTACGCGAGTACGCACTTTCGGCAGCAGTCAGCTGCGTTCCGAGCCGCTATCGTCGTGCCTGTCTGAACTTCCATTGCGCTACCGGCCAAGATCTTAGAGGACAGAATCATGGAACATCACAAGCATCAGCACGTCATCGCCTCGGTCGGCTCGGGCAAGAACCTGGACGAAGCCATCTTCAACGCCGTCGCGGGCCTGACCGATCCTAAAGGCCACCATGCCGGATTGAATTTCGAGTCGTTCGAGGTGCTCGACATCAAGGGGACGATCTCGCACCCGCCCGGAGACCACGGCAAGCCCGGCCATATTCAGGTCACGATTCAGGCCGTCGGCGCGCACCTGAAATAGCCGTCGCGAGCCGCGTCTCGCCCGGATTCCTGGACCTCCGCTCCGGAAGCGATCTAGAGTATCGCGGACCACGGCTTGAAGCGCTGACCGGGAAGCGCGGCCGGGTGGGGGGATGCGCGGGTCCTAAGATTTAACTCGAACGCGCGCCCCTTCGGGAAGACGGGAGATCGGGGCGTGGCTTCAGGCGGGATGACGCGGCGGACGGCCGCCGTGACGTGGGGTGCGACGGTCGTCGCGCTGGCTTTGGTGCTGGGCGGGGTCTACGTCTGGCGCGCGTCCCGGCTGCAGGAGCCGCCGCGCGCCGCCCAGCCGCCGGTGGCCGTGACGACGATGGTCGTCGAGCCGGAGGACGCGCCCGCCTTTCTCCAGGCCGTCGGCTCCGTGACGGCCGTGCGGCAGGTCGTCCTCACGCCGGAAGTGGAGGGGCTCGTGACCGGCATCCACTTCGAGTCGGGGGATACCGTCAAGGCCGGCGGACTGCTCGTGCAGCTCAACGATGCGCCGCAGCGCGCCGATCGGCTGGCCGCACGCGCAAAGCAGGACCTCGCCGAGCGCCAGCTCAAGCGGGCGCAGAGCTTGACGGGGACGGGCGCGGCGTCCGAGGACTTGCTGGATCAGCGTCGCTCGGAGCGGGATCAGGCGGCAGCCAGCGTCCAGCAGCTCGATGCGCAGATCGCTCAGAAGCAGATCCGCGCGCCGTTCGACGGCGAGCTCGGGCTGCGGCGCGTCAATCTCGGGCAGCATCTGAATCCCGGCGACGCAATTGCGACGCTGACGGACCTGAGCCAAATCTACGTCGAATTCGCGCTGCCGCAGCAGGATCTGAACCGGTTCGGTCCCGGCGCCGTCGTATCCGTCACGACGGATGCATGGCCCGGCCGCAGCTTCGCCGGCAAGGTGGACGCCGTCGAGCCCCAGATCGACACGAACACGCGCAACGTCACGGTCCAGGCGCTGCTGCCGAATCCCGATCAGGCGCTGCGGCCCGGCATGTACGTCAACGTCGCGTTGAAGCTGCCGCCCGAGCACGGCGCGCTGCTCGTGCCCGTCACGGCCATTCAGACCTCGGCGTCCGGCGAGAACGTCATCGTCGTCAAAGGCGTTTCGCCCGAGGGAAGCGGCACGGCCGACATCGTTCCGGTCGTCACGGGGCGGCGCATCGAGGATCGCGTCGTGGTCGCGAACGGCTTGCGCGCGGGCGATACGATCGTGACCGAGGGGCAGCTGCGCGTGCAGCCGGGCGCGGCCGTCACGAGCGTCTCGACGGCGCGGGCGGAGGCCGAAAAATGAGATTCACCGACGCCTTCATCCGCCGCCCGACGCTCTCGATCGTCGTGAGCCTGCTGATTCTGCTTATCGGTGCGAGCGCGCTATTCGGCTTGCCCGTGCGCGAATACCCGTACATGGAAAGCGCGACGATTCAGATCGACACGGCGTTCCCCGGTGCGACGCAGGACGTCATGCAGGGCTTCGTCACGACGCCCATCGTCCAGGCGATCGCGTCCGCGAGCGGCATCGAATACATCACTTCGACTTCGGGCCAGGGCTCGAGCCAGATCAAGGCCAAGCTCGTCCTCAACGCGAACTCGGACCGCGCCATGACGGACGTTTTGGCCAAGGTCTCGCAGGTCAAGTACCGGCTGCCGGCCGGCGCGGCCGACCCCGTGATCACTAAGGTCACGGATGCCGAGTCCGCCGTCGAGTACGTCGCCTTCGTCAGCGATACGTATCCCGTGCCGCAGCTGACGGACTTCATCACGCGCGTGGCACAGCCGCTGATCACCTCCGTGCCGGGCGTCGCGACGGCCGGGATTCAAGGCGGCCAGACGCTGGCCATGCGCATCTGGGCGGACCCGGACAAGCTCGCGGCGCGAGGGCTCACGGGCAGCGATCTCGTCAACGTGCTGCGCGCCAACAATGTCCAGGCGGCCCCGGGTCAGCTCAAAGGCTCGGAGACGGCCATCAACATCACGGCTGCTACGGACCTGCGCAGCGCGGACGAATTCCGCCAGATCGTCATCAAGCGCGACGAGAGCGGCATCGTCCGGCTCGGCGACGTGGCAACCGTCGAGCTCGGCGGCCAGAACTACGACTCGAGCGGCACGGCTTCGGGACACCGCGCCGTGACGATAGCGGTTTCGCCGACGCCCGACGGCAATCCGCTCGAGATCGTCAAGGCCGTGAAGGCCCTGCTGCCCGAGATCCAGCGCGTCGCGCCACCCGGCGTCAAGGTCTTCAACGATTACGACGTGGCTCACTTCGTCAACAGCTCGATCGCCGAGGTGATCCGCTCGCTCGCGGCGGCCGTGGCCATCGTCGTGCTCGTGATCTTCCTTTCGCTCGGCTCCGTGCGCGCCGTGCTTATTCCGGTCATGACGATCCCGCTCTCGCTCGTCGGCACGGCCGCGCTCATGCTGGCTTTCGGGTTTTCGCTGAACCTGCTGACCTTGCTCGCGATGGTGCTCGCCATCGGGCTCGTCGTGGACGATGCGATCGTCGTGGTCGAGAACATTCATCGCCACATCGAGGAGGGCTTGACGCCCGTGAACGCGGCGCTCATGGGTGCGCGCGAGATCATCAGCCCGGTCATCGCGATGACGATTACGCTCGCGGCCGTCTACGCGCCCATCGGGCTCATGGGCGGGCTCACGGGCGCGCTGTTTCGCGAGTTCGCCTTCACGCTCGCGGCCGCGGTCATCGTCTCGGGGGTCATCGCGTTGACGCTTTCGCCGATGATGAGCAGCCGGCTGCTGCGTCCGAAACGGGCCGAGGGCCGGCTCACGCGCGCCATCGAACGCAACATGATGCGCCTGACGGCGATCTACGGCCGGCTCCTCGACGGGGCCCTCGCCACGCGCGGTGCCGTGCTTCTCGGCGGCCTCGTCATCCTCGCCACGATCGTGGTCTTCTTCCTCGGCGCCAAGCGCGAGCTCGCACCGCAGGAAGACCAGGGGGTCGTGATCGTGAACACGAAGGCGCCGCGGTACGCCAACGTGAACTACGTGGCGCGGGCCTCGGACGCCGTCGAGAAGCTCTTCGAAAACCTGCCCGAGTTCGAAACGAGCTGGTTCAACAACAGCTCGACGAGCGCGTTCGGCGGCGTCGTGCTCGAGGACTGGTCGAAGCGCGATCGCGGCGCCGATGCGATACAGGCGCAGCTGACGCGAGAGGGCGCCCGCGTGCCGAGCGTCTTCGTCACCGTGTTTCAGAAGTCTTCGCTGCCGAGCGGCAGCAGCGGCGTGCCGGTCCAGATGGTCATCCGATCCGCCGACGATTTTCCGGTTCTCTATGCCGCCATGGAACGGGTCAAGGCCGAGGCTCGGCGGAGCGGCCTGTTCTCATTCGTGGACAGCGACTTGGCCTTCGACAGCCCCGAGGCGCATGTCGCGATCGACCGCGGCAAGGCCGGGGACCTCGGAGTGCCGATGGCGGAAATCGCGAATGCGCTCGCGACGCTCGTCGGCGAGAACTACGTGAGCCGCTTCAACTGGCATAACCGGTCCTACAACGTCATCGTTCAAGCGCCTCCCGACCAGCGGCTCACCCCGGCCAATCTCGGCCAGTACTACGTGCACGCGGATTCGGGCAAGCTCGTGCCGCTGTCCACGGTCGTAAACATCGACATGCGGCCCCAGCCGAACGTGCTGCCGCAGTTCAACCAGCTCAACGCCGCGACGCTCTCGGCCGTTCTCGCTCCGGGCGTGACGATGGGCCAGGCCGTCGGCTTTCTGCAGGCCTTGAAGCTGCCGGCCGGCATGTCCATCGATTGGCTCTCCAACAGCCGCCAGTTCGTCACCGAAGGCAACCGCCTGACGGGCTCGTTCCTGTTTGCGCTCGTCGTGATCTTCCTCGTGCTCACGGCCCAGTTCGAAAGCTTCCGCGATCCGCTCGTGATCCTCGTCAGCGTGCCGCTCGCGGTCTGCGGCGCGCTGACGCCGCTCTATCTCGGCTACACGACGCTCAACATCTACACGCAGATCGGCCTCGTCACGCTGATCGGGCTGATTTCGAAGCACGGCATACTCATGGTCTCGTTCGCGAATCAGATCCAACGGACGGAGAAGCTCACGCGGATGGTCGCCATCCGGCGCGCGGCGGCGGTGCGCATGCGCCCGATCCTCATGACGACGGCCGCCATGGTGGCCGGCCTCGTGCCGCTCGTGTTCGCGCAGGGTGCCGGCGCACAGAGCCGCTTCGCGATCGGCATCGTCGTCGTCATGGGCATGCTGGTCGGAACGCTGTTCACGCTGTTCGTGCTGCCCGTCATGTACAGCCTCATCGCGGGGGACCATCGCGCGACCGAGAGCGAGACCGAGACCGAGCCCGAGACCGAGGCCGCGGCCGCAGAGCGCGAGCCTGCCGCGGCGCGCGGCGAAGACGGACCGGTCGGCATTCCGGAGCCTTCCCATCTGCCGGGCTGACGCATCCGCGGAGCGGGCCGCCACTGACACGAATTGCTCTTGCGCGTACCATCTTCGCTGAAGGCTTCGAATCGAGGGAGGTTTACATGAAGGGAGGACGGATCCGCGCCGCCGTTGCGAGCACGTTGTTGCTCGCAGCCGGTTCGGCGCTCGCGCATCACTCGTTTGCGATGTTCGATCTCTCCAAGACCGTCACGCTGAAGGGCGCCGTCAAGGATTTCCGCTGGACCAACCCGCACGTCTTTATCCAGCTGCTCGTGAAGAACGAGAGCGGGACGGAGGACGAGTGGAGCATCGAGATGACGAGCCCCGAGCATCTCGCGCGGGCGGGTTGGCGGCCCGGCACCTTGAAGCCCGGCGACGAGCTCACGCTCGAGGTCCATCCGATGCGCGAGGGCGTCAAGGGCGGTCAGTACCTCTCGGGCGTGGGGCCGAACGGCCCGTTGATCGGGTCGCGCCCGCCGAGGCCGGAGCAGGCGGAATGAGCCCGCGAAAAGGGGCCCGAACGGCCGCGGCCGTGGTGCTCGCGTGGGCGGGAGCGAGCGGGGCTTCGGCGCAGCTGCCGGACTGGAGCGGCCAATGGGAGAACGTCGGGGCGACGCCGAGCCCGGACGGCGGGTTCTACCAGTCGCTCGATGAAGTGCTGCACAAGCTCGAATGGGCGCCGCCGCTCAAGCCCGAGGCGCAGGCCGCGGTGGACAAGGTCGTGGCGGGTCAGAAGAAGGCCATGAAGGAAATGCGCGAAGGGATCGACCCGGGTGGCGCCGTCCGGGCATGTACATTCGGCTATCCGACGCTCATGATCGAATCGCCGTTGATGTTCGAGATCCTGCCGACGCCGAAGGAGACGGCCCTGATCTTCTCGAGTCGGGAAATCCGCCACGTCTACACGGACGGGCGGTCCCACCCGGGCAAGAACGACCTGTGGCCGACGCGCTGGGGCGATTCGATCGGCCACTGGGAAGGACAGACGCTCGTGATCGATACGATCGCCGTGAAGTCCGCGTTTCCGGGCAGAAGCGGCCTCTCCGTCATGGCTTTCGGCGGCATCGAGGATGCGCAGACCGTCGCCCTCCTGAGCACGGACGCGCATTTCATCGAGCGCATCCGAATGATCGACAAGGATCACCTGGAGGATCGGATGACGATCATCGATCCGGCCATGCTTACCGAGCCCTGGCACCTGCGCCGAACCTACGAGCGCGTCGCCAACATCCATCGGATGGTGTACGAGGACTGCGAGGGCGAGGAGCGCAATCCGATCGTGGACGGGAAGTTCACGCTCGCGCCGCCGCCGGACGCCGCCGCGGCGCCCGCGGCGCCCGCCGCGTCCACATCGCGTGGCGCTTCGGCCGCCGGCCCGGCGCAATGAGGAACCTCGTCGTCTGCTGCGACGGCACGTGGAACACGGCCGATCAGCGGGAAGACGGGGCGCCCGTGCCGACCAACGTCGTTCGGCTGTACAACAGTCTCGCCGGCGAGCACGACGGCAAGGCGCAGATCAAGTACTACCACCCGGGCGTCGGCACGGATCCAGGGTGGCTCGAGCACGTGGAGGGCGGCCTTACGGGCGAGGGGCTCAATCGCAACATCATGAGCGCCTATCAATGGCTGTGCCGGACGTACGAGGATCAGGACCGGATCTTCCTGTTCGGCTTCAGCCGCGGCGCCTATACGGTCCGCAGCCTGGCGGGCCTCGTGGCCCATTGCGGTCTCCTGAGTTTCGACGACGTAACGCCCGAGGACGTATGGCCGCGGGTCGGCCGCGTGTTTCAGAAGGGCTACCGCGACCATCTGGAAACGCGAAAGGACTGGCAGGCGAGCGGCTGGAAGTTTCATACGGCCGGCGGCAAAGAGGACATTCCCATCTACCTGGTAGGCGTCTGGGACACGGTCGGCGCGCTCGGCATACCGAAGGATCTCGGCGTTCTGAATCTCCTCGACGCGAGCGACGAGCACGCCTTTCACGACACCAACTTGAGCACGCTGATCCAGCACGCTCGCCATGCCGTGGCGCTCGACGAGATGCGGGCGAGCTTTCAGCCGACGCTCTGGATCGACAACGGCCAGTCGGACCTCAAGCAGGTCTGGTTTCCCGGCGTGCATTGCGACGTTGGCGGCGGCTATCGGGACTGCGGGCTCGCCGACGGCGCGCTCAAATGGATGATGGACGAAGCCGAGGCGCTGGGCCTCGGTTTCGACCCGGACCTTAGGGCGCAGGTGCGGCCGCTCGCGCGAGGCATTCTGCACGACTCCTGCACCAGCGTGTTCAAGCTCCTGCCCACGCAGCCGCGCAGCGCACCGCGCGTCGAGGCGGTCGCCGAGGACGGCCGCTCCGGCCCCCATGCCTCCCTCGTGGAACGTCGCCGGTGCCCGCCGATCACGGACGCGCCGTACCGGGCGACGGTGCCGATTCTCGCAGCCGAGGCCGACGTTCGACGCTTCGACGTTTACGCCGTGAATCCTTGGAACGCGACGGGCCTGTATCTCGAGGCGGGTGTCAAATACCGCTTCACGGCGGCCGGGCAGTGGCTGGATCGCTCGATCGCCTGCGGTCCGGCCGGCACGAACGACGGGCACTTTCAGCCCGGCGAGGCCCTGCAGGCGATCGGCACGGCGCTCGGCGAGCTCGAAAATGTATTCAAGAAGCTCACGAACAACGCGCGCGCCGATTTTCGCTTGACCAAGCGGCACGAGCGGCTGCAAAACGCGCGCGTGCCGTGGTTCTGTCTCGTCGGGGCCGTCGCAAACGGGGGCAGGGCGGACGCGAACGGCGACCCTGAAGAGCACGAAGCCTTCGCGATCGGCGCGGGCTGCGAGTACGTGCCGCGCGCCTCGGGCTACCTGTACGCCTATGCCAACGACGCTTGGAACTTCTATTCCAACAACCGCGGCAGCCTCTCGCTCGAGGTCACGAGACTGAGGTAAGCGCCCGCCGGCTCAATCGGCCGCCGGCGACAGGCGCAGCAGCGCGCCGTCGTCCTCGTCCGTAATCACGTAGAGCAGGCCGTCCGGGCCCTGGCGCACGTCGCGGATCCTTTGGTGCAGGGCCGTCAGCAGCGACTCGCGCCGCAGCTCCTCGAGCTTGCCGTTGAAGACGATGCGCTCGAGGCCGCCCGTGCGCGGGATCTCGCCGTGGCGTGAGCTGCCGACGAAGAGGTTGTTCTTCCAGGCCGGGAAGCGGTCGCCCGTATAGAACGTCATGCCCGACGGCGCGACGGAGGGAATCCAAAGCAGGATCGGCTGCTCGGTGTCCGGCCCGAGCGGCACCGCGGAGATTCGCGGGCCTTCGTAGCTGCGCCCGAAGCTGTAGGTCGGCCAGCCGTAGTTGCGGCCGGGCAGGATCAGGTTCACCTCGTCGCCGCCGTTCGGGCCGTGCTCGGCCGCCAGCACTGCGCCGCTCTGCGGGTCGATCGTAAGCCCGAGCTGGTCCCGGTGGCCGTAGGAGTAGACCTCCGGGCGGGCGCCGGCCCGATGCACGAAAGGGTTGTCGGCCGGGATGCTGCCGTCGCGGGCGATTCGCAGCACCTTGCCGTAGACGCTGTCGAGCCGCTGGGCCTGGTCGCCGAAAGGCGCGCCCGTCGTCATGAAGATCGTGCCCGGACCAAATGCGAGCCGCGAGCCGCTGCTGCCCTCTTTGGGTTCGCCTCGGAACAGCGTGCGCCGCTCGACGAGGCGCAGGCCGTCGAGACGGGCGCGGTCGAGCGTGACGGCCGTGGAAGGACGCGGGGCCTGGCTCGCGCCCGAACCGCTCGCAGCCGCGCCGGCGCTGCCGGCAGCCGCGGAGGGCACCGGGTCGTTGTACGTGAAATAGACGAAATGATCGGCGGCGAAGTCGGGGTCCACGGCGACCTCGGCGAGCCCCGCGCCGCGGAACGGGCCCGGGGGCGGGCCGCCCGCGACGGCTTGCGTCTCGAGCATGGGGCTGCCGCCTTGTCCCGTCGCGTGGCGCACGAGGCGCAGGCCGGCGCCCCGTTCGCTGATGAGCGCGTCCCCGTTCGGCAGGAACGCGAGGCTGAAGGGATGCGGCAGCCCGTGCAGGACGACCTCTACGCGCAGGCGATGCTGCTCCGCGGTATCGAAGACGTAAGGCCCGGGACCGAGCCGTACCGGCGCAATACCGATGTCCGGCTGCCCTTGCTGGGCAAAGGCCGCGGCGCAGCCGACGGCGCCGAGCGTGAGGATACCGAGCTGCAGAGCGTGCCGAACGAGGCCTTGATTCATTATGGTTCTCCCGAGCCCTCGAAGACGTGAATAAACGGCAGCGGCCTCGGGTGTCAAGCGAGGCCCGGATCCACGGGCCCGGGAAGCTCCGGCGCACCGCGCCGGCCGAACCTCTTGCGCCGGGGGCTACACCCGGAGGGGCGGGTATGTAAGACTCTCTAACATGACCTGGAAGAGACACGGGCGGCGCGGCTATCACCACGGAAATTTGCGCGAGGCGCTGGTGCTCGCCGCGCTCGAGCTCATCGCGGAGAAGGGGCCCGGAGGCTTCACGTTCGCGGACGCCGCGCGCCTCGCCGGCGTGAGCTCCGCGGCACCGTACCGGCACTTCCGGGATAGGGAAGACCTGCTGGCCCAAGTCGCGCGGCTCGGCTTCGAGAAGTTCGCAGATGCGCTGGAGGCCGCGTGGAACGAGGGTTGCCCGGAGCCCTTCGCAGCGTTCGAGCGGCTCGGGCGCGCGTATCTCGAGTTCGCGCGCGGCGAGCCCGCGTTCTACGCCGCCATGTTCGAGGCCGGCGTTCCGAGCGACGCGGAGCCCGAGCTTCGCCGCGCGGCGGATCGCGCTTTCGGCGTCCTGCGTTCGGCCTCCGAGAAGCTCAGTGCGGAGCTGCCGCCGGCCTCCCGGCCGCCCGCGTCCATGATGAGCTTGCACGTATGGGCGCTCGCGCACGGCATCGCCTCGCTGTTCGTGCGTCCCGATCCGGGGCGGCGCAAGCTGCCGATGCCGCCCGAGGAGCTGCTCGAGGCGGGCATCCTCGTCTATCTGCGCGGCCTCGGCTTCTCGGACTGAGCCTCGGCGTGCGGGGCCGGGGCCCCCTCTTGACAGCGGGCCTGGAAGCGCGACAATGTAAATGTTATTAACATTAACATGAGGGCGTGCCCGATGGAGATCGTCGCGAAACTCGATGAGATCGGTAAGCCGGCGTGGATCGGCTTGCTGGTGTTGAGCTTCATCATTTACTGGCCGGTCGGTCTCGCGCTGCTGGCCTTTCTAATTTGGAGCGGTCGAATGGGATGGGGATGCCACGGCAGAAGAGCCGGTCGCCGGCACATGCGCATGCACAGGAAGGGCTGGTACTACGCCGGCTCGCACTCGAGCGGGAACGCGGCGTTCGACGAGTATCGGGAGGAGACGCTGCGCCGCCTCGAGGAGGAGCAGCGCGAGTTCCAGGGGTTCCTCGAGCGCCTGCGCCGCGCGAAGGACAAGGCCGAGTTCGATCAGTTCATGGCCGAGCGTCGGCGCCAGCCCGATGACGGAGCGGAGCCGCAGCCCCAGTAGCCGCGCATCCACGGCCGCGGCGCGGCGGCGGCGCGCGGCCGGGTCGAGCGTTGGGTTGCGCAGGCCGGCTTCGTCGCCAAGGGCTTCTGTTGCGCCGCAGCCGCAGCCGCAGCCGAGCCATAGCCTCAGCCGCTGTCTCGTTGACGCCGGCCGGCGATACGTACATCCTCGACTCTGCCGTCGACGCGGGCCGTTGCGGCGGGACACGGTGCGTCGGCGCGTCGACCACAGGGCGGTTCGTCGAGATCAGGAGGAGCCCCATGAAAAGAAGATTGACGGCCGCGCTCGCCGTCGGCTGCTCGGCCTTGGCCTTTTCCGCGGGAGCCGCGCCGCCGGCTTACGCGCCCGGACTCGGCGACTTCATGACCGCCTACGTCCAGCCGCATCACCTGAAGCTCTGGTACGCGGGCAAGGCTGAGAATTGGCCGCTCGCCGCTTACGAGGCCGACGAGCTCGGCGAGACGTTCGAGGACGTCGCCACCTATCAGGCCGACTGGGAAGACGTCCCGGTCGCGCAGCTCATCAAGACGATCATCGAGCCGGCGCTCGGGACGATGAAATCGGCGATCGCCGCCAAGAACGAACAGCGGTTCGAAGCGGCCTACACGGCCCTCACGTCGGGCTGCGACCAGTGCCATTCTGCCGCCAAGAAGCCATTCATCAAGATCAAGGTGCCGACGAAGGACCCGTCCTTCACCGATCAGGACTTCTCCGGCGGCTAGAGGCCGTGCGCCCACAGGGGCGCCGGCCGGCCAGTCAGGCGGCGTGCCGCCCATGGAGTGCCGCCGATGGCGTGCCGGCCCATGGCGTCTCGCCCATGGCTAGCCGCCGCCGCGCCTGGCGCCGGTTGATCGTGTCCCCCATCCAGCCTTCCTTGCCCATCCGCTTCTGAAACCCGGGGTCGGTTTTCGGTTCTGCGCCCCGCTGCGCCGCAGATTCCCCGGCGCCCTCCGCGGAGGGGTTTTCTGAATGATTCTCAGTTACAAAGTCCCTCCGCGGGCGCCACGGCCCGCCCGTGTGGCGATAAACAAACATCCTCTGTATTTATAACCGTTCCCGCAACAGCAATAACGCAACATAATGACGAACCTGTCGGCATGACCGTCATGCCGTCAATAGCGCTTCGGTACACCAGGAGGAGTGGGGGCCGGCTCGAACTACCACGGCCCAACAACAGAAGGGGGAATGCCCGATGACTCATCCGGAAGGAAAAGGCGGGCTGCGGCCCGGCCGTGGTCTCATTCATGTATCCGTGCCGGGCCTCGGCGCCTTAGCGGCCGCCGTGTTGCTCGCACTGCCGCCGGCACCCGCTAGCGCCCAGGCGGGTGGCGGGGCGAGCAGCGGGCGGGCCCCCGCGGCGACGGCCCCGAAAGCGCAGGGCCAGCTCGAGGAGATCGTGGTCACTGCGCGCTTCCGGCAAGAAAGCCTCGAGCAGACGCCCCTCGCGGTCTCGGCCTTTACCTCGACGGATCTCGAGGCCCGCAGTCTCACCAACGTGGATCAGATCGGCGCCGTCGTGCCGAACGCCTACATACGGCCCGGCGGCGTCGCGCCCACGATCGGTATTCGGGGCGTCATCGCAAGCGACTTCATCTACGCGACCGAGCCGGCCGTCGGCGTCTATATCGACGACGTGTACTTCGGCACGCTGGCGGCGTCGGCGTTCGACCTCGCCGACGTGGACCGCGTGGAGGTGCTGCGCGGCCCCCAAGGCACTCTGTTCGGCAAAAACTCGCTCGGCGGTGCGATCCGCATCATCACGAAGAAACCCGAAGGCGACAACACGGGCTACGTCGAGGCCAGTTACGGAAACTACAAAAGCGTCAACCTGCGCGGTGCCTTCGATATCCCGATCATCAAAGACAAGCTCGCATTGCGTGCGGTGGGCATGTCCAAGCACCGCAACGGCTATATCGACCGGCTCGACTTCACGTGCGAGATGAAGGCCGAAGGCACGCCGGAGCTCGCAGGCATCGGTGACGGTATCGGCGGCGTCACGCAGGTCGGCACTTCGCCCTTCGGCACGCCGATCTACGCGCCCGTCATGGTCACGCCTGGCAGCGCGGAGGACAACGCGTTCTCGTACCCGGAATTCCAACCCGGCGCGCGGAAGGACGGCTGCAAGATCGGTACGGACCGGGGGATCGACAAGCAGGGCGCGCGCGTGAGCCTGCGCTACACGCCGAAGGACCGGCTCGACGTCATGCTGACGACCGACTACATCAACAACGACAGTGAAGCCTTTGGCGACGTCATGAAGGAGCCGCGGGCATTTCCGCTCGATCCGCTCATGGTAGCCGGGCAGATTCTGCCGCAGCTCGGCATTCCGGACATCGGTGCGCGCTTCGACCGGCCGGAGCAGAGCTACCAGAACTTCGAGACCTACTGCGATCCGCTCCAGCACAAGTGCTGGCCGGACAAGAACGGTAATCAGACGTGGGGCGTCGCGAACACCGTCGAGTACGACATCGGGCCGAATCTGCACATGAAGTGGGTGGGGTCGTACCGGAATTACCACGCCGTCTTCACGACGGGCGACGATCTGCCTCTCGACATGACGACGACCTACAACATCCTCGACCATCGGCAGCGCACGGCCGAGATTCAGTTCAGCGGCAATGCCGTCAAGGACAAGCTCGCGTGGACCACGGGCGCGTTCTACTACGACGCGAACTCCTCGCTGGGCGGCCGCGTGCACCTGCAGCCCTTCAACTATCTCGGCATCATTCCGGAGTTCGACCAGAACGACTCCTTCCACACGAGCAACGAGTCGGCCTTCGTGCACGGCGTGTTCGAACGTCACCTCGCAACTCTCCGTGACGGCCGGGCTGCGCTACACGAACGAAAGGAAGGAGTACACCTTCGATCACACCGGTTTTCTCACCATTGCCGAGCCGGCCGTCAGCTCGACGAGCCGTACCGACTGGACGGTCGGCGTGGACTACAATCTCAGGGCCGGCGGCATGGTTTACGGCACCGTCGCGACGGGCTTCCGGTCGGCCGGCTTCCAGCCGCGCCCGTGGACGCCGGGCCAGCTGCAGCCGTTTCCGCAGGAGCAGGTCACCTCGTACGAGGCGGGCTTCAAGGGGGATATCGTCGATCGTCGCCTTCGCCTGAACGCGGACGTGTTTTACATGGACTACAGCCCGCGCGTCGTCACGACGAACGCGGCCCAGTGCACGCCTTTCGACTCGGTCGATCCGGGCACGCCCGTATTCGGTCCGCTCGGCGGCATGTGCCCGCCCGGCACGCCGCTGGCCGGACAGAACGGCTGGAACTGGTTCGCGTTCTTCAGCGCGCCGGGGAAGGTCAAAGGGCTCGAGCTCGAAGCGACGGCCAATCCTTTCGGCGACTTTTCGGTGAACTTCACGGCCGGCTACAACACCTTCACGTCCGACGTCAGCGACCCGACGGCGCTCGGTTACCGGAACCCGGATTCGCTGATCCAGCCGACCACGACGATGAGCGGCGGCATGCAGTACGAGATCCGCTTGCCGAAGGGCGGGACGCTGACGCCGCGCATCGATTGGACCTACACCTCGCACGACACGAATTCGGCCCCCGCGGCCGAGCCGGATCCGGCCATCAACATCATCCCGGCCTACAGCCTCTACAACGGCCGGATCACGTACGAGACGCAGAGCCGGGACTGGTCCTTCGCGCTGGCCGTCACGAATCTCGCGAACAAGTTCTACTGGTACAGCTTCGCGGCGCCCGGCGGTCAGAATACGACGGGCTCCCCTGGAGAGCCGCGCATGTGGCAGGTCGTCATGCGGCGCAACTTCCAGTAGGCGGCCCGGCGCGGACGAAAAAACGAGCTGGCAACCCAGGGCCGAGGCACGGGAGGCGGAGGCCATGTGGACCGGCGGGCTCGGGCGTCGGTTGCGGGCGTCAGACGCCCGGGCTTACGACCGAGCCCGCCGGTGAGCAGGGCACCCGCGCGGCCAGTCGGCGACGGTAGCTCAGGTGCCGTCGCCGGCTGAGCTCGATGAGCGGGCGCCACACCCGCGCGGTCATGCGGGCTCGGATCAGCAGATGCCAGAACCGGTTCGAGCGCTTGTAGAGATAGGACATCGCGAGATACGGCAAGACGGCGCGCCGGTCCGTCGGCCTGCGCCGCCAGATCGAAGCGTGCGAGAAGAGGCGCTCGTAGCACCATTCATAGCCGGTTTGCAGCTCCTCGGCGGTCATGCGCTTCGGCTCGAACACGACGTTTGCCGTGTCGTATAGGCGCCAGTCTCGGTGCACGATGCGGCCCTGCTTCTCGAGCTCGGCGAAGAGCGGCGTGCCGGGGTACGGCGTCAAAATATGGAACGTCGCGCATTCGAGCCGGTTCGCCTCGATCCACTCGACGGTCTTCGCAAAAACGTCCGGCCCGTCGTGGTCGAAACCGAGCACGAAGCTGCCGTTCACCTGTATACCGTGGTCATGCAGGATCGCGACGCGCCGCGCGTAGTCTTCGGGCACCGGCGTGCGTTTGCGGGCGTCCTCGAGATTGCCGCCGTTCAGCGACTCGAAGCCGATGAAAACGCCGGTGCAGCCGGCCAGCGCCATCTCGCGCACGAGGCTTGCATCGTCCGTGACGTTGATAGTAAGCGCCGCGCTCCAGATGATGCCGAGAGGCTCGAGCGTGCGACAGAGCTCGCGCAGGTAGTCGGGCCGCGAGCCGAGGTTGTTGTCTACGAACACGGCGTAGGGTTGAGCGTCGGCGAGGATCTCGGCAGCAACCTGCTCGGCGTCGCGCAGCCGATAGGGCATGTGCAGGCCGCGGGTGGAGAGGTAACAGAAGCCGCAGCGGTTATGGCAGCCGCGCGTCGCGATGACGCTCGAGGTCGTGAGGAAGGCTTCGCGCGGCAGCAGGTTCCTGCGCGGGGCCGGATCTTTCCGATACGGCTTACGGTAGTCGCCGCGATAGACCGGCTCGAGCGCGCCGGACTCGACATCCGCGAGAATGCGCGGCCACAGCTGCACGCCTTCCCCGATCGCGAGCGCGTCCGCGTGCGGGGCGGCTTCTTCCGGCGCCGTCAGCACGTGCAGGCCGCCGAGCACGACCTTCGCGCCCCACTGTCTGTACCAGCGCGCGAGCTCGTAGGCACGCTGCGCGAACGTCAGGTGGACCGTGATGCCCACGACCTCGGGAAAAGGATCGAGCGGCGGCGGGCCCTGGAGCAGGTTTTCGTCCCAGTAGCGCAGCTGCCAGTGCTCGGGCGTCGCCGCCGTCATGGCCGTCAAGGCGAGCGTCGGCGTGAGCACGTGCTTGCCGAAGCTCGCGTTCGGGTCCTTGCGATAGAACGGATTGATGAGCAGCGCATATCGGCGCCGTCTCGGCCCCGGGACGGCCTCGGCATCGAGCCGCGGCGCGACGGTCATGGCAGCGGGCGCTCGGCGAGGTTTGCGCGGGGAACGGGGCAGTGGGTATTCGGCGGCGGCCATGCGCGAAGCCTAGCAAAGTGGTAGCCGCTGTCAAGTACTTTGTATAAAAAAGTACAGGCAATCGGCCGTCCTGAAACCGCGAGCCCGGGAGGGCATATCGCCGGTTCGCCGGGCGCTCGGTATACTCGCGCTTTGGGCGGCCGCTCGGGCCGTGCCCGGGGAGGAAGGGAGATGTCGAGAGTCTGGGCTGCCCTGCTTGCCGTCGTGCTGTCGGCTTCGGCTTGGGCCCATCACGGCTTCGGCCGGTTCGATCTGCGCAAGAACATCGAGCTCGAGGGCACGCTGACGCGGCTCGATTTCGTTAACCCGCATTCCTACGTTTACTTCGATACGGTCGGGGCCGACGGCAAGACGACGCCGATGCGCTGCGAGATGCGGGCGGCGACCGTGCTGCGCCGTTCCGGCTGGTCGCCGGAAATGTTCGTCGTCGGCGCGCACATCAAGGTCTCCGGCCACCCGCACCGCGACGATCCCACTTCGTGTTATGTCGAGACGCTGAAGATCGGCGATGCGCCGACGCTGGAGCGTTACGAGCAGTTGAGCTCGAGCGGCGCCGCAAAGCGCAAGGACCGGCCGCTGCGCCTGCCTTCGGGCGAGCCGAACATCTCGGGCGACTGGGCCGAGGAGCAGTACCTGCTGGCGAGCCCGCCGGGCGGCAAGCGGGGCCTGTTGGTGCCGAAGAGCATGGTCGAGGCCGTGGAGGCGGGCAAGCTGGCGCCCTCCGAGGTGCCGGACGCGGGCTGGGGCGCGCGGCCGGTCACGTTCACGGAGGCGGGCCGCGCGGCCGCCGAGGCGCTGCGCAAGGCGCCGCCGCAGGACAACCCGCGCATGCACTGCGAGATTACGAGCATCCTGTTCGACTGGGTCTTCGACGGGCCGATCAACCGCATCACCCAGGGCAAGGACGAGATCACGCTCGAGTATGGCCGCGGGTTGAAGCGGACGATCCACATGAACATGACGACGCATCCGAGCGACCTCGTCCCGAGCAGGGCCGGCCACTCGATCGGCCATTGGGAGGGAGACACGCTCGTCGTGGACACCGTCGGGTTTCTGCCCGGCCTGCTTGCCGCCCCCGTCAAGAACAGCGACAAGCTGCACGTCATCGAACGGTTCACACTCGACCCCAAGAAGATGGCCCTGAAGCGCGAGTACGTGGCCGAGGATCCGGTCTACTACACGGACAAGTACGTCGGCACCGACGTTGTGCTGCCGGCGGATGCGCCGTTCGACGTAGACCAGTGCAAGGAGCTGACCTACGTGAACTATTCGCGTAAGGGCGCGCAGAAGGCTCCATAGAGCGAGGCAAGCACCTTCCCGTCGTCCCGGATGGGACGAATGGCACAAGCTTTGCAACGCCCGTTGCGGTCAACCAAGGAGGCGGCCGTAATGGAGCGCAAGCAACTCGAGGAGCTCTTGCTTCAGTCCCTGGAGCAGGAGCGGGGCGGTGTGCTGGTATACGAGACGGCGCTGAAGTGCGCCGTGGACGACGACCTCAAGGAAGAGTGGGAGGAGTATCTCGGGCAGACGAAGCGTCACGTCGAGATCGCCGAGAATCTATGCCGGACGCTCGGCGTCGATCCGCAGACGCAAACATCCGGCACGAAGGTCGTACATCACCTCGGCTCGGCGCTCGTCGAGGCCATGGAGATGGCCTTATCCGAAGCCAAGCGCGAAGCCGCGCAGCTCGTCGCCTGCGAGTGCGTCGTGCTCGCCGAGACCAAGGATCATCTCGATTGGGAGCTGCTCGGCAAATGCGCTGAGAAGCTCAAGGGCGACGAAAGAAAAGCTTTCAAGCAGGCGTTCGAGGAAGTCGAGGACCAGGAGGACGAGCACCTCTACCATACCCGCGGCTGGTGCCGTGAGCTGTGGATCGAGTCGCTCGGCATGAAGGCGGTGCTGCCTCCGCCGGAGGAGGCCAAGCACGTCAAGACGGCGATCGGCGCGGCCCGTGCGGAAAAGGACGCGGACCGCTCACGCTGAGGTGCTCGGGCACGGATGAGGCTCGGGGCGTCCCCGATCGCGTCGGCCTGCCGGGCGCTGCGGGGCCTCCATAACGCCGAACGCCGATTCGACCGGGACAGGCCCCGGCCGGGCTTCTGGACCGGCCGGGCGGCCGGCTCTATGCTTCGTTTCATGCCGCAAATGAAACGTTCCTGGTGGCTGCTCGGCGGTACGCTCGGCTTCGCCGCCGCGGCCGCCGCCGCGTTCGTCCTGCCTCACACGGGGTTGTTCGGCGACCCGGCCGAGCGTCAGCTCGGCATGCTCGAGTACTACTGCACGGACTGCCACAACGCCATCGAGGCGACGGGCAACGTCGTGCTCGAGGGCGTGACGAAGGCGGACCTCGCGCGCGATCCCAAGACCTTCGAGACGGCGGTTCGCAAGCTCCGCGGTCGCCTCATGCCGCCGCCCGGCAATCCGCAGCCCGATCAGGCCCGCATCGATGCGTTCGTCAAATGGGCCGAGCGCAGCCTCGACCGCAACCCGGCGACGCCCAAGGCGGGCCGGGTCGGGATCCACCGGTTGAACCGGACCGAGTACGCCGCTTCGGTCCAGGACCTGCTGGGCGTGGACATCGACGCCGCCCAGTACCTGCCGACCGAGATCGAGGTAGACGGCTTCGACAACATCGCCGCGGCGCTGAGCGTCTCGCCGGCGTTTCTCGAGCAGTACATTTCCACGGCGCGCACCGTCGCGCGGCTCGCCGTGGGCCAGGCCGCGCCGAAGGCCGCGAGCGTGACGTTTCCGCCGCCCGAGGGCGACCAGGACGGGTACGTGGACGGGCTGCCGCTCGGCACGCGCGGCGGCACGTCGTTCAAGTACGACTTCCCGGCGGACGGCGACTATCGATTGACGCTCACCGATCTCGACGTGGGGCTCTATCCGCGCTCGCTCGAGACCGTGCAGACCGTCGTCCTCCTGCTCGACCGCCGCGAAGTGTTCCGCGCGCGGCTCGGCGGCGCCGAGGATCTCGCGCTCGTGAACAAGGGCGGCGCCCCGGCGCGCGCCGAGATCATGAAGCGCTTCGCGGACATTCCGCTGCAGGTACGCGCCGGCGTGCACGAGGTCGTCGTCACGTTCGTCGAGCGCTCGCGCGCCGCGACGGAAGGCACGACTTTCGGCTTCACGCCCTACGGCGGCTTCAGCTTCACGGGCCAGCAGCGCGTGCCGCGCGTCATCGGCGGCATCGAGGTGGACGGTCCCTTCAACCCGACGGGCGTCTCCGTGACGCCGAGCCGCCGCAAGATCTTCGTCTGTACGCCTGAATCCGCGGCCGAGGAGCGCGGCTGCGCGGAACGCATTACGGCGAACCTCGCGCGCCGCGCCTTCCGCCGTCCCGTGGATGCCGACGACGTGGCGAGGCTCATGCCGTTCTACGAGGCGGGCCGCCGGGACGGCGGCGGCTTCGACGCCGGCATCGAGCAGATGATCGTTGCGGTGCTCACGAGCCCGGACTTCCTCTATCGCGAGATAATGCCGCCGCCCGGCGCGGTGCCGGGCCGCGCGTTCGCGCTCAGCGACCTCGAGCTCGCCTCGCGGCTGTCGTTCTTTCTCTGGAGCCGCGGACCGGACGACAAGCTGCTCGAGCTCGCGACGGCGAACAAGCTCCACGCGCCCGATGTCCTGAACGCGCAGGTTCGGCGCATGCTGGCCGACCCGCGGGCTGAGACCCTCGTCACGAGCTTCGCGCTCAAGTGGCTCAATCTCGCCGACCTCGATTCCGTCGATCCCGACAAGCAGCTGTTCCCGGGCTTCAGCGATGCGCTGCGCCAGGACATGAGCACGGAGGTTCGGCTGTTCCTCGAGAGCGTGCTGCTCGGCGACCGCAACGTGCTCGAGCTGCTGCGCTCGAATAAAACCTTCCTCGACGAGCCGCTCGCGCGCCTGTACGGCATCGATTCCGTGCACGGTCCGCAGTTCCGGCCCGTGACGCTCGACGATCCCAGGCGTTTCGGGCTGCTCGGCAAGGGCGCCGTGCTGCTGCGCACGTCCTACGGCGACCGCACGTCGCCGGTGCTACGCGGCGCCTGGGTGCTCGACAAGCTCATGGGCACGCCGCCGACGCCGCCCCCGCCCAACGTCAACACGGACCTCACGACGCCGAAAGGCGAAAAGCCGAAGACGATTCGCGACCGGCTCGAGCGTCACCGCGCGAACCCGACGTGCAAGGGCTGCCACGGCGTCATCGACCCTTACGGCCTCGCGCTCGAGAATTTTACGGTCACGGGCGCGTGGCGCGACATGGACAGAGCCGCAGGCCAGCGCATCGATGCGCGCACCGTGCTGCCGAGCGGCGTCGCCGTCAACGGGCCCGTGGAGCTTCGGCAGGCGCTGCTCGCGCGCCCCGATCAGTTCGTGCAGGCGCTGACCGAAAAGCTCATGATGTACGCGATCGGGCGCAAGCTCGAATACTTCGATATGCCGCAGGTGCGTGCGATCGTGCGCGCCGCGGCGCGCGAGGACTATCGCTTCTCCGCGCTCGTCGCCGGCGTAGTGAACAGCGACGCGTTCCGCATGCAGGCGCCCGCGGCTCCGGCCGCGCCGACCCCGCCGCCCGCGCCGGTCGCGCCGGCAGCCAAGGGGCCGCAGGTGGCCGCTCGCGGAGCGGAAGGCCCGGTGCGCCTCGGCGGCGCGACAACCGAGAAGGATTAGGCCGATGTTCCTGACTAAGAAGCATCTCTCGCGGCGCACCGTGCTCAAGGGCGCCGGGGTCGCAGTGGGTCTGCCGCTGCTCGACGCTATGATCCCCGCGGCCACGGCGCTCGCCGATACGGCCGCGGCGCCGCGGCTGCGCGTCGGGTTCTTCTACATTCCGCACGGCGCGATCATGTGGAACACGTCGCACGGGCCGGCTATGGATCACTGGACGCCGAGCGGGGAGGGCGCCGGTTTCAAGCTCAGCCCCATCATGGCGCCGCTCGAAAAGTACAAGGGCTACGTAACGTCTTTCGGCAACCTCGAGAACAAAGCCAATCAAAACTCGGTGCACAGCCTCGTCCCGGCCACCTGGCTCAGCGGCGTGCGTCCGGACACGAACGCCACGGGCGCCAAGATGGCGCCGACGATCGATCAGCTCATCGCGGGCCGCATCGGCCAAGAGACGGCGCTGCCTTCGCTCGAGGTCGCGTCGGAAACCACGATCCAGGTCGCCGCGTGTCCCGCCGGCGGCGGCTGCTACTACAGCTCGACGCTGTCGTTCCGCAACGCAACGTCGCCCCTGCCCATGGAGTACAACCCGCGCAAGGTGTTCACGCAGCTCTTCGGCGAAGGCGATACGCCGGCCGAGCGCGACGCGATCACGCGGCAGACGAAGAGCCTGCTCGACCTGATCTCCGAGCGCACGAAGGCGCTGCAGCGCGCGGTCGGGCCGGCCGACCGCATGGTGCTCGACGAGTATCTCGACACGGTGCGCGAGATCGAGCGGCGCGTCGAGAAGGCCGAGAAGCGGGATCTCTCGCACGTGACGCTGCCCGAAGCGCCGGTCGGCGAGCTCAAGGCCTTCGACGAGCAGGTCAAGCTCATGTTCGACCTCGTCGCGCTCGCCTATCAGGCGAACCTCACGCGCGTCGTCTCCTACATCATGGTCTCGGAAGGCACGAACCGCACGTACAACCACATCGGCGTGCCGGACGCGTTCCATCCGCTCTCGCATCACGCGAACGACGTCGAGAAGCTCGAGAAGCTCGTGAAGATCCAGACCTACCACATGCAGCGCTTTGCGGATTTCCTCGCCAAGATCGCGGGCATTCGCGAGGGCGAGAGCTCGCTGCTCGACCAATCGATGTTCCTGTACGGCTCGAACATGAGCAACAGCGACCGGCACAACAATTATCCGCTGCCGAACATTCTCGTCGGCGGCGGCTGCGGCGCGCTCGCGCGCGGCGGCCGTCAGATCACGCTGCCCGAGCACACGACGCTGACGAACCTGCACCTGACCGTGCTCAACAAGGCGGGGTTCGAGCTGAAGCGCTACGTGGACAGCACGGGCGAGATTGCCGGAGTCTGAGCGCCCATGAGCGATCGCAGCTCGCCGGTCACGACCGGCCGCAGGAACCTGATCAAAGGTGCGCTGGGCGCCGCCGCCGCGCTCTGGCTGCCCGCCTGGATGCGCCGCGCCGAAGCGGCCGCCCCCGCGGTCGTGCCCGTCGCCGACCGGCTCGTGGCGATCACGGGCGCCGGCGGCAACGTGCTCGTGCGCTCGACCGAGGCGGGTCAGGTGCTCGTGGACAGCGGGGCCGCCGCGCACTCGCAGGCGCTGCTCGCGGCATTGGCCGCGCTGCCGGGCGCCGACGGGCGGCGCACGCTGTTCAACAGCCACTGGCACCTCGACCAGATCGGCGGCAACGAGGCGCTCGGCCGCGCCGGTGCGAAGATCGTCGCCCATGCGAAGACGCGGCAGCGGCTCGCCGCGGGCTACTACCTGCCTGCGGAAGACCGCTACCGCGCGCCCCTTGCACAGCCCGGCATTCCGTCCGAGGTCTTCTATTCGACGGGCGCGACGACGATCGGCGGCGCGCCCATCGAATACGGGCATCTGCTCGAAGCCCATACCGACGGCGACATCTACGTCCGTTTTCCGGACAGCAACGTCGTGGCCGTCGGCTGCGCCGTCTCGCCGGCTCGCGATCCCATGCTCGACTGGTTCGGCGGCGGCTGGCTCGGCGGCCGCGTGGACGCGCTCGAGCGGCTGCTCGCGCTCGGCGACGAAAAGACGCTCTATGTGCCGAGTTACGGCGCTCCGGTCGGCCGGGCCGCCGTTCAGGCCGAGCGCGACCTCATGAAGACGCTCTTCGAGCGCATGGTGGAGCTCATCAGAAAGGGGGAGGGCCCGCAAGACATGATCGCCGCGGGCATCATGGATGGACTCGGCCGCAAATTCGAGGACCCGTTAAAGTTCGTCTATGCGGCGGCCAAGGGGCTTTGGGCACACAACAAGACGCTCTCGCCGGATATCGTTTAGCAAGCCATGAAACACGCTGCCTTCGCCTTGCTTTCGCTTCTCGCGCTCGCGCGTTCAGCTGCAGCCGAGGACGACTCTCTCGCCGGCCTGATTCAGACTGGACACCGCGAGGCGGCGCTGAAGATGATCCGCGACGGCGCCGACGTCAATGCAGCTCAGGGCGACGGGACGACGCCGCTGCACTGGGCCGTCTACCGCATCGACGCCGAGCTCACGAAGGCGCTGCTCGCGCACGGCGCGAAGGCCGGCGCCGTCAACGCATACGGCTCGAGCCCGCTCGCCGAGGCCGTGAAGGCCGCGAAGCCCGATCTCGTCGAGCTGCTGCTCGACGCCGGCGCCGACCCGGACTCGCCGAACGCCGACGGGCAGACGGCCCTGATGCTGGCAGCGCGCACAGGCGTCGTCG
Organism: uncultured Gammaproteobacteria bacterium; assembly: GCA_963702105.1. Taxonomy (GTDB): domain Bacteria; phylum Pseudomonadota; class Gammaproteobacteria; order Steroidobacterales; family Rariloculaceae; genus ZC4RG20. The sequence continues at coordinate 2,780,202 of OY969712.1, read as the reverse complement.
AGGTGGCGGAGCCACTCTTGCGCCACGGCGCGCACATCAACGCGCGCGAGGCCTGGCACGGGCAGACGGCGCTCATGTGGGCCGCGGACTCGAGCGCGCCCGAGATGACCCGGCTCCTCATCGCTCACGGCGCCGACGTGCACGTGCGCGCCAAGGCCGAGGACTGGCCCTCCCAGATCACCTCCGAGCCGCGGGCCCAGTACCGGCCGACGGGCGGTCTTACGGCCTTGCTCTACGCCGCCCGCGCGGGCTGCGTGGGCTGCGCGGCCGCGATTCTCGACGCAGGGGCCGACTTAAACCGCCCCAACCCGGACGGCGTGACGCCCCTCATGATTGCCCTCGACAACTGGCGCTTCGACACGGCCAAGCTGCTGCTCGAGCGCGGCGCGAATCCGCACGTCGCCGACTCGGCTGGACGCACGGCGCTCTACATGGCCGTGGACATGCACACGTATCACCCGCGCTTCGGGCCGCAGCCGGCGCCGCAACAGGCTTCGGCGCTCGACATCGTGCGGGCGCTGCTCGCCGCCGGGGTGGACCCGAATACGCAGCTCGACATGCACCGGCCGAACCGGGGCGCCAACGAGAGCCGCTTCATCGACGACGACCTCACGACGGGCGCGACGCCACTACTCAGGGCCGCCGCCTCCCACGACACGGAGGCCGTGCGCCTGCTGCTCGAGCACGGCGCCCTCGTGGACCTGCCGACCGTCATGGGCGTGACGCCGCTCATGGCCGCGGCGGGCATGGGCGTCTCGCCGCGCGATCGAAGGCTTGATCTGAAGGGCGACCTGCAGGACGAGATCATCGCGACGCTCGATTTGCTGCTCGGGGCCGGGGCGGACATCAATGCGCGCGTCACGGACATCCACAGCCGCACGGCACGCATCGCGCGCATCAGCACCATGACCGATCGCGAGGGGCAGACGGCGCTCTACGGCGCCGTCAGGTGGGGCTGGAAACGGGTGGTCGAGTACCTCATCGCCCACGGGGCCCAGGTCGACGTTGTCGACGCGCTGGACAAGTCGCCCGTGGACGCGGCGCTCGGCAACATCGGCGGGCGCGACAACACGGTCTCGCCGGAAATCGCGGCGATCCTGCGCAAGGCGAGCAGTCCGCCCAAGTAGTCTGCCGGTAGTCCGCCGGTAGTCCGCATGCTTCATGAACGGGTCGAGCTTTGCGGGTGGCCGGAGGCTCGTGCAGACGGGCGCTTTCGGGAACGCCGTAAATCCCTCCCTGGAGGCTCCGGGCGCGCCATCCCTGGCGCGCACGGTCCCGAAAGCGCCCGTCTGCACGAGCCTCCTCTCGGACGTCGGCGGCGGTTCATGAAGCATGCTGCCACGGCGCGACGAGATCGTTGGCGCACGGACGCCAGCCCTCGGGCTGCTCGCGATTCGCGAACAGTTGCGGCAGTTCGTACGTTTCGCGTGGAGAGGCGAGTCCGAGATCGCTGACGCGAGGACAGCAGTCGTTTCGCCGTGCAGAGGCTGGTCCGCGCGCTTACACCGCGGATGCGAAGACGCCAATCCTTGCCGTCTTCGTCGGCTTGGGCTGGGTCGGTGTCTGGCTTCTGGGTCGGCGCAAGGGCGGTGTCGGGAGCGTAAGCGCCATGGGTGGCGCTTACGCAGCCCCCAGGGACGGGTTTACGGCGGTCCCGACACCACCCTTGCGCCGACCCAGAAGCCCGCTACTAACCTATCCGAGCCGAGGCATGCCGACTGGCGCCTTATGCGGAGCACTCATTGCCGAGGTAGCCGCCGCCGCCGCAATAGCTCACGTCCTGCAGCTGCAGCAGGATGCCGTCCGGGTCCGTGAAATACAGCTCCGGCGTGCCGCCCTCGGCGCCGCCGCGGTCCGGCATGCGCAGGCTTACATAATGCATGAGCGGGCCCGTGCGGCGATCGCCGCGGGCCGTGAGGCCGTATTTCGTGAGCGCGGCGAGCACCCGGTCCACATCGAAGCCGCGCATGTTGAAGCAGCCGTGGTTGATGACGGCCGGGCTCGGCTTGTCGCGCGGGGGCCCGGCGTACATGACGAATTGATGGCCGTCGCCGATGCCGACGACGGGCGCGCGCGGGCCCTGGTGCGTCTGGACCGAAAGCTTGAAGGTCTCCTGATAAAAGCGATTCGCGGCCGCGCCGTCGTTGACGAAGACCGTGAAGTGATTGAGGTCGTTGAGCTCGATGAGGCCTGGGGGGGCGGGCTCCCTCGCAGTGCAGCCGCCGGAAGCCGAGCCGGAATCCCCGCAGTAGCCCGGATCGCAGAGCTGCACGATGAGCCCGCGGGCGTCGGCGAAGAAGAGCTCGGGGCTGCCGCCGCCCGTCCTGAGCCACGTGCTCATGGGATGCTCGATGCCAGGAAGCGTGACGGGCGGCGCGTCGATCGCGGCGAACCCGACAGCGCGCAGGCCCGCACGCACGCGATTCACGTCGAAATCCTCGACCGAATAGCCGATGTAGGTAATCGCCGGCGTCTCGTCGCCCTGTATGCGGCGTATGGCCATGAACTGCGGGCCGCCGCCTATGGCTAAACAGACCCGGTCGGCGCTGCGAGTCTGCACGGGCATGCCGAAGAGACCCTGATAAAACCGCACCGCCTTGTCCAGGTCCGAGACCCGGATCTCGAAGTTGTGCAGCTTACGTAACCGGATGGGCGCCGATTGGGCGAATGCCCGCGGCATGACGGCGAGGGCCGCAGCGGAGGCGGCAAACGCGCGCCGCGAAAGACGTGGGACGAGGCCCCCGGATGCATCGACCGGCTTCATTGTTTCCCCCTATTTCCCGCTGCGGCGAAAACCCCGGCGGCAGCGAGAACTTGAATTCGCGAGTAACATCGGAGAGATTAGCCGTTGAACACGCGCGCCGCAAAGAAAAGAAATCTCGACGAGCGTGAGGCGGGCGGCGAGGCCAACCGTTTTGGGGAGGAGATGCAGGCAGCGGAATTTGCCGGCGGTATGACCAAGCGGCTCGTACGCGGGGCGATCGTCGCGACTTTGGCCGGTGGGCTGTTGGCTCAGTCCGCCGCCTCGCAGCCGCCGCGCGCGCTGGTCATAACGGATCTCGCGGCCGTCGCGGCGCAACCCGGCGCCGCGTCCCTGGCCGACGCCGCTCGTGCCGGGGATTGGAAGACGACTCGCGCGCTGCTTACCGGCTCGGGCGACGTCAATGCGCCGGGGTCCGACGGCACGCCTGCGCTGCACTGGGTCGTGCGCCGCAACGAGCTCGATTTGGCGCGGCAATTGATCAAGGCGGGTGCCGATCCGAACCTCGCGACGCGCTACGGCGTCAGGCCGCTGCATCTCGCCGCAGCGAACGGCGACGCGCCGATGATCCGGTTGCTCGTCGGGGCCGGCGCCGATCCGAACGCGGCCGGCGCCTACGGCGAGACGATGCTCATGGCGGCGGTGCAGAGCCGCAGTCTTCCCGCCGTCGCGGCGCTGCTCGAAGCCGGCGCCGACGTGAACGGCCGCGATCCGCATTACGAGCAGAGCGCGTTGATGTTTGCTGCCCGCGAAGGTCTGCCCGATGTCGCGCGTGCGCTGATTGCGGCCGGGGCGAAGGTGGACGTCCGGACGCGCCTCGGCAACGAGCCGGCCTTCATCGCGCCGAACTCGCGCAAGGGCTTCAGCTTCGGCGTCGGCATCATCCGGGGCGGCTGGCCCGCCGATCGGGGCATGCGGCCCTTCCGGCACGGCGCCATGACGCCGCTGCTCTATGCTGCGCGGGATGGGCGTGCGGAGACGGCCAAGGTCCTTCTCGATGCCGGCGCCGACATCGACGGCCGGGAAGCCAACGACATCACGCCGCTCATCATGGCCGTCACGAACGATCGCATGGACGTTGCCAAGCTCCTCATCGAGCGCGGCGCCGACGTTGACGCGCAGGACTGGTATGGGCGCAGCGCCCTGTGGTCGGCCGTCGAGGTCCGCAACCTGTATCTCGACAACAAGACGCTGCAGAGCACGATCGACCGCGGCCCCGTGCTCGAGGTCATCCGCATGCTGCTCGACCATGGGGCCAAGCCGAACCCGCGCACGAAGGAGAAGCCGCCGCCGCGCGAATATCTGCTGCCGATCACATGGTCCCTCGAGTGGGTGGACATGACGGGGCAGACTCCGTTTCTGACGGCCGCGGCCGCCGGCGACCTCGAGGTCATGCGCTTGCTGCTCGCGCACGGCGCCGATCCGAGCATCGCGACGTTCGGCGGCACGACGCCGCTCATGGCCGCCGCGGGCATCGACTGGGTCGTCTCGCAGTCCTACACCGAAGGTCCGGACGCGCTGCTCGAGGCCGTCAAGCTCTGCCTTTCGCTCGGCAACGACGTCAACGCCGTGAACTCGATGGGGCTCACGGCGGTCCACGGCGCCGCGAACCGCGGCTCCGACGCCATCCTCGAGTACCTCGTCAGCCACGGCGCGCGGCTCGACGTCAAGGACAAGGAAGGGCGCACGCCGCTCGACTGGGCCCATGGCGTCTTCCTCGCGACCCATCCCGCCGAACCGAAGCCGAGCACGATCGCGTTGATCGAACGGCTAATGAAGCACTGAGGATCCGATGCCGCGCGCCAGTACCGTCACCGCCTCGATCGTCGTCTGCGTCGCCGGTGCCGCGGGCGCGGCGGGTCTCTGGTTGCACGCGCAGCGCAATCCCTATACGGACCCGGCGGCGGCGCAGGGCCTCGTCCACAAGTACTGCATGGACTGCCACAACGAGATCGACGAGGCCGGGGGCATGAGTCTCGACGACAAGGACTTCGCCCACGTCGGCCGGGACGCCGAAACCTTCGAGCACGTGGTTCGCAAGCTGCAGGCCGGGATGATGCCGCCGAAAGGCCGCCCTCGGCCGCCGCGCAAGACGCTGGACGAGTTTACGAGCGCGCTCGAGGCGCGCCTCGACGTCGCGGAGCGGGGCCACCCGGAGCTGCGGGAGCGAACGGCGCTGCGCCGGCTTAACCGCACGGAGTACGCAAACGCGATTCGCGATCTGCTGCATCTCGACGTCGACGCGACGACGCTGCTGCCGCTCGACGACTCGAGCGAAGGCTTCGACGACATCGCTGCCGCCCTCGGCACCTCGCCGTCGCTGATCCAAGGCTACGTCTCGGCCGCCATGAAGATCAGCCGCCGGGCGCTCGGCGACCCTTCGACGCCGCGCAGTCAGGTGACCTATTCGGCGCCGCCGACGCTCGCGCAGGATCGTCACATCGAGGGCCTGCCGCTCGGCACGCGCGGCGGCCTGCGCATCGAGCACGACTTCCCGCTCGATGCCGACTACGAAGTCCACGTCCGCGCAGGCTTCGGGTTGCCCCGAGGCGCCCGCCTCGACGTGACGCTCGACGGCAAGCCCATAGAGACCGAAAACCGGGCGCAGTTTCGCATCAAGATCGCCGCGGGTCCCCACGTGCTGACCGCCGCGCTCGTGGACGCCTGGCGTCCGGCCGGCGTCGACGACGTCTACGGCCACTACGACACGCAGGGCAGCATCCAGCACATCGAAATCGACGGGCCGTTCGACGCGACCGGCGTCGGGGATACGCCGAGCCGGCGGCAGATCCTGATCTGCAAGCCGGAAACCCCGCAGGAAGAGCGCCCGTGCGCCGAGAAGATCGTCGCCAAGCTCGCGACGCACGCCTTTCGTCGGCCCGTGTCGAGCAAGGCGCTCGCAGGGCTCATGACTTTCTACGACGCCGCGCGCGAGGACGCAGACTTCGAGGCCGGCGTCGAGCACGCCTTGGCCCGCGTCCTCGTGGACCCGCGTTTCCTTTATCGCATCGAGCGCGACCCCGCCGGCGTCGCGCCCGGCGCCATATACGACGTGGACGACTATGCGCTCGCCTCGCGGCTCTCGTTCTTCCTTTGGAGCAGCATTCCGGACGACGCGCTGCTCAGCGCCGCCGCCGCGGGCACGCTGCACGAGCCTGCCGCGCTCGCCGCGCAGGTTCGCCGCATGCTCGCCGACCCGAAGGCCGCCGCGCTCGTCGACAATTTCGCCGCGCAATGGCTGCTGCTGCCGCAGCTCGCGAGCGACACGCCGTCCTCCGACGCCTTCGACGAGAACCTGCGCCGCGCCATGCTGCAGGAGACGAAGCTCTTCCTCACGGACGTGATGCGCGAGGACAAGAGCGTCCTGCGCCTGCTCGACGCCGACTTCACGTTCGTGAACAACCGGCTCGCCGAGCACTACGGCATCGCCGGCGTGCACGGCAGCTATTTCCGCAAGATCTCGCTGGCGGCCGACAGCCCGCGGCGCGGCCTGCTGGGCCAGGCGAGCATCCTGACGCTGACCTCGGTCGCGACCCGCACGTCGCCGGTCATTCGCGGCCGCTGGGTGCTCGAGAATCTGCTCGGCGCACCCCCGCCGAACCCGCCGCCCAACGTGAACACGACGCTCGCGGGCAGCGACGGGCCGGCCGCGACCGCTACCGTCCGCGAGCGGCTCGCGGCGCATCACAAGAATCCGGTCTGCGCCTCGTGTCACGCGATCATCGAGCCCGTCGGTTTCGCGCTCGAGAATTTCGACCTCATCGGTGCGTGGCGGGAGAAGGAGGGCGGCCAGCCCATCGACGCCCACGCCACGCTCACGGACGGCACGGTCGTGGACGGCCCCGCGAGCCTGCGCGCCGCGTTGCTGAGCCGCTCCGACGCCTTCGTCACGACCGTCGTCGAGAAGCTGCTGACCTACGCGATCGGCCGCAGGCTCGAGTATTACGACATGCCGGCCGTTCGCGCGATCGTCAGGCAGGCGCGGGCCGACGACTATCGCTTCTCGGCGCTGATCCTCGGCGTCGCCGAGAGCGATTTGTTCCGAACCAAGGTCAAGGGAGGGAGCAAGTAATGCGGATCATCACCCGGAAGCGCCTGTCCCGTCGCGCCGTGCTCAAGGGCGCGGGCGTCGCCCTCTCGCTGCCGCTGCTCGATTCCATGATCCCGGCCGGCAGGGCCTCGGCCAAAGACGGCCCCGCCCGTCCCGTACGGGCGGGATTCATCTATTTCCCGCACGGTTCTATCCTCCCGCGCTGGACACCGGAGAAGGCGGGTAAGGATTTCGAGCTCTCGGAGATCCTTGCGCCGCTGGCTCCGCACAAGGCCCTCATCAACGTCGTCAGCGACTTGAGTCATCCGGAGGCGTACGGCCCGGGCGGCGCTACCGCGCACCACAACCGCTCGTCCGCCGTGTTTCTGAGCGGAGCGAAGGCGACCCCGGGGCCGAAGGCCTATCTCGGCGTCACGGCCGACCAACTCATCGCCGCGGCCGTCGGCCAGGAGACGCCGCTGCCTTCGCTCGAGCTCATGATCGACGAGCCGAGCCTGAGCTGCGGGGACCTGAGCTGCGCCTACCGCAATACGATCGCTTGGCAGACGCCGACCTCGCCGCTGCCCATGGAAAACAACCCCCAGGTCGTGTTCGAGCACCTGTTCGGGGACGGCGGTACGGCCGCCGAGCGCAGCGCGCGCCGCCGGCAGGCCGTGAGCCTGCTCGACGCCGTGACCGATCAGATCGATTCGCTGGAACGGACGCTGCCCGGATCCGACCGGCAGCGCCTCGACGGGTTTCTCAGCGACGTGCGCGAGATCGAGCGGCGCATTCAGAAGACGGGCGCGCGCTCGACCGAACACCTCGACATTCCGGCGCGGCCGGCCGGCATACCGGCCGACATCGAAGAGCACATCAAGCTCATGATGGACCTGCAGGTGCTCGCGTGGCAGGCGGACATCACCCGCGTCACGACGTTTCTCATGGCGTGCGAGCTCAGCAACGACGTTTATCCGAAGAGCGGAGTACTCGGCTCGTTCCACGTCCTCTCGCATCATTCGAACGTCGAAGCCAACAAGATCCAGTTCGCGAAGCTCAACCGCTATCACGTCGGCCTGTTCGCCTATCTTCTCGGCAAGCTCGCCGCCTCGCCCGACGGCGACGGCACGCTGCTCGACCATTCAATGGTGCTCTACGGCAGCGGCATGAGCGACGGCAACCAGCACAACCACGGCCCGCTGCCCGTCGTGCTCGCGGGCCGGGCCGGCGGCGCGCTCGAGACCGGAAGGCATTTGCGCAATGCCGAGAACACAACGATGTCGAATCTGCTCCTCGCGTTGCTGCACAAATTCGGCATCGAGCGCGACTCGTTCGGCGACAGTACCGCGCCGCTCTCGATCTAGCGATGCCGCCGCGACAGCCGCAGCTCGAAGCACGCCGCGCTCTGCTGCGCTTTCTGGCCGGCAGCCCGTTGGCCTATGCGTTCGGCCTGGGAAGCGTGCTCGGCTTCGAGCCCGGCCGCGCCGGTGCGCAGGCCGCTCCGCTCGTCGACAATCCGGCCGACGCCGTAGACGTGTTCGACTTCGAGGCCGTCGTCAAGAAGACCATGCCGATCGGCCACTACACGTATATGGCCTACGGCTCTGACGACTCCTCGATGCTCGAGATCAACCGCGAGGGCTTGGAGCACATCCGGCTCAAGCCGCATCGGCTCGTGGACACCACACACCTCGATATGTCCGTCGAGCTCTTCGGCCACCGCTACGACTCTCCGATCGTCCTCGCACCGTGCGGCGCCGAGGCCACCTTCCATCCGGAAGGGGAGGTGGCCGTCGCGCGGGCCGCGAAGACGCGGAACGTGCTGCAGGTGCTCTCGACGGTCACGAACTACTCGGTCGAAGACGTCGCCAAGGCGCGCGGCGCACCGATCTGGTTCCAGCTCTATCCGACCTCGAGCTGGGATGTCACGGGACACATGATCGAGCGCGCGGAACGCGCGGGCTGCACGGCGCTCGCGCTCACGGTGGACATCGCCGCCCGAAATATGGTGGCCAGCGCGCGCCTGCACCGCGGCAGCAATCCCGCGTGTCTCGCCTGCCACGAGCCGGGGCCTGGCCTCTCGCTCAAGGGCAAGCACATGTTCGACGGCGTGGACATGAAGGGCGTGCGCTTCGGCGCGGCGGGACTGACCTGGGATTATCTCGACAAGCTGCGCGGTGCGACGTCGATGAAGCTTCTCGTCAAGGGCATCGTGACGGCGGACGATGCGGCGCGCTGTCTCGATCACGGTGTGGACGGCATCTGGGTCTCGAATCACGGCGGGCGCGCCGACGTAACGGGCATGGCGAGCGTCGAGTCGCTGCAGGACGTGCTGACCGTGGCCCGCGGGCGCGTTCCCGTGCTCGTCGACAGCGGCTTCCGGCGCGGCACAGACATCTTCAAGGCGCTCGCGCTCGGCGCGGACGCCGTGTGCATCGGGCGCCCCTATCTCTGGGGGCTCGGTGCGTTCGGGGAGCCGGGGGTTGCGCGCGTTGTCGAGATCCTTCAGCGCGAGCTCGAGATCGTCATGACCCAGATGGGTACCCGCGACCTGGCGAGCATCACGCGCGCGTCGCTCAAGCTTTGACGCCGGGCCGTTTAGAGCGGCTACGCAGTCTCTTCTTCGTCATGTAGCCGTAATAGGTGTCTTCGAACGAATCGTGTGCGTCGTCGTCGGCCCGCCGGCCGCTGCGCCTGCGCCGTTCCTCGCCGCCCGGGCGTCTCTCGGAGAGGAAGGAGCTTTCGTGGCGGCGCTTGCCTTCCCGCCGATCCGCCAGGTGACGGTACGCGCATCGGCATCCGTCCGGCCGGTCGCAGTCCCGAAGCGGCAGCAGCGGTGCCTCGGCGCAGAGGAAGCGGTGCCCGGCGAGACTCGCCGCCGCGGCACAGGCCTCCCGGCACGGCATGACTTTCACGGCACGAAACCGACTGCGGCGGTCGTGCCTTTCGGCCCGCCTCAGGAGCAGCCGTCCGATTCGTGCCGTAATCGAGCTCACGGGCCTCCAGGAAAGGTGCAGATGGCAAAGACGATACCGGGACCGAGAGCAACCATCGTTGATCGGTCTCACATTGACGGATGATTAGCAGGTTAAAGGACCTTCGCGGCCGCCAGGCTCCGGCCGACGGGGCCGCATGCCCCCGGCGCGGCGTCTCAGTCCCGGGGGGAGCCTCGCCGCCCTGCCCGGAAGCGCGCCCCGGCCGCGGGGAGCATCCCCAGGTCAAGGCGGGGCGGTGCCGGCAAACCGCTTGACGCCATCTGGAAGCCGTAGCAACGTATGCGGGCCGAGGCTTGGGGCTTACTGCCGTGCCCGCGGGGGGGCGCCGGCAGGACGCGTGCCCGGCTCGAGGGGGGCGCGTTTCCCGCCTAACATCAAGAACTAATCAGCAGGTGGTGCGATGGAATTCAAGAGCTTCTTCTTCTTCGAGAGCATGCTCACGCCGAAAATCATCACGTTCCTGTATTGGCTCATGCTCGTCGTGGTCGTCGTCGGCGGCCTCGTTTCGATGTTCACGGCCTCTTTCTTCGGCGGGCTCGTCGGCATCGTGCTCGGGGTGCTCTTCACCCGCATCGGCTGCGAGCTCATGATCGTGGCCTTCAAGATGAACGACGCGTTGCAGGCGATCCGCAAGAGCAGCGAGCCCGGCGCGGTACGCCCGCAGGAGCTGGCCGCGTCCGACGCGGCCTAGGGCCGCTCGGCGGACTGGCCGGCTAGGCCGTCGATTCGAAAGTGAACACGACGCCGAGCGCGGTGCGGTCGGCGACGCGGCGGAACCCTTCGACGACGCCTTCGAGCGGATAGGTCGCGGCAATCATCGCTTCGGCGTCCACCGCGCCGTGCTCGATCATCCGGATCATGCGCGGCGTGTCCCGCATGACGTGCATACCGCCCATCTGCCCGCCATGAATCGAGCGCGTGGAGAGGCAGAACCGGGCGGCCGGAAACGAGATCTCGCCGCGCTGGACGGCCAGCGTAGTCAGGTGGCCGCCGCCGCGCGTCACGTCCCAGGCCTGGCGCAGGGCGAGCAGACCCGAAGGGTCGGGGCCGGTCTCGACCGCGGGCGGAAACGCGTCGAAGCCGGATGCCTCGATCACGAAATCCGCGCCCGCGTAGCGGAAGATCCCGGCGCCACGCCCGCCTGAGTCGATGCGGTCGGTGGGCCCGTCGCAGAGCGCGGCGATGCGCTCGACAAGCGTGTCGGTATCCACGTTGGGATCGAAGACTTTCGTGGCCCCGAGCCGCAGCGCCGTCTCGCGGCGGTAGGCGACGGGGTCGACGACGATGATCTGCGCGGCGGAGTACGCGCGCGCGCCCTGCACGGCGGCCAGTCCCACCGGGCCCGCGCCGAAGACGACGACGTCCGAGCCGGGCTCGACGGGCGCATAGGTCATCGTGGACGCGAGGCCTGCCGCGAGTGTATCGCCCAGCAGCGCGAGCTGGGCGTCCGGCAGGTCCGTGAATACGGGAATGCAATACTCCTCCTGCGCGACCATGAGCTCGCTGAGGCCGCCGATGGCCGCCTGCTCGATGACGCCGGTGCCGTCCGCCATGTCGGCGATCGGGGCGGTGAACGGCGCGGCATTGAGGTAGTTGCAGGCCTCCGGGTGGCCGTGAAGGCACTGATAGCAGTGCCCGCACTCGGGAGAGCCGGAGACGATGACGCGGTCGCCGACGCGGACGCGGCGGACCTCGGTCCCCACGGCTTCGACGACGCCCATCCCGGAGTGGTTCGGGATCTGCGCCTTCGGCACGTCGTTCTGGCCGAGCACGCTGCGCGTGATCGTGTAACAGCCGCAGGAGGCCCGCGTGCGGACGAGCACCTGGCGCGGTTGGAGCTCGCGCAGCTTCAGGTCCTCGATCGAGGAACCGGTGCCGTGGCGCACGAACGCGCGGAAGGGGCGGCCCGCCACGGTGCCCGTCGCGATCGCGGGCCCGGCGGCGTCCGAGGCGTTCTGCGCGGCGGCGCGCGCGGATGCGAGACCCGCTGCGGCCAGCGCCCCGACCTTGAGCATCGCGCGGCGCGAGAGGCCTTCGCCGGCGTCGCCCGGGTCGCGGGCTTCGAGGGCTTCGCCGCTTGCGCCGCCTTTGCCGGCGTCCCGCTCGCCGTAACCCGTGGTTTCCCCGGCCTTCGACTCGTTCATGACGCTGCTCCCCCCGCTCGGCCAATGGCCCCGACGATAGCACGGCTGCCGGCGGGAACGTGACCCGTCGCGGAATATGCCAAAATGGGTCCAACGGCACTTACGAATCGAGAGAATCGACAGGGGGATGACATGCTGACTCGGCGATCCGTATCGATCACCGCCGCGCTTCTGGCCGCGGCCCCGCTTTGCCTTCCGGCGCAGTCGCAGGCGCAGGACTGGAAGAACGACGCTCCGGGCCGGATGCACCACATCGACGTCGCGAGCCTGCCCGCGCCCGGCAAGTCCAACGTAAACTTTCCGAAAGTCGTGCCGAGGCCACCGAATGCCAAGCTCGAGGTGCCGGCCGGGTTCCACACGGCCGTCTTCACGGAGGACGTGAAGGGCCCGCGCGTGATGCGCATCGCGCCGAACGGGGATATCTTCGTGTCCGAGACGAAATCGGGCGACATCAAGGTGCTCCGGGCGTCGAAGGACTTTTCGGGCGTCGCGAGCTCGGCCGTATACGCCAAGGGGCTCGACCGGCCTTTCGGCCTTCAGTTCTACCCGGCCGGCGACCAACCCGAATGGCTCTACGTCGCGGAGAACAACCGCGTCGTGCGCTATCCCTACAAGACGGGCGACATGGAGGCGACGGGCAAGCCCGAGGTCGTCGTGCCCAAGCTCGCGCCCACGGGCGAGTACCACTTCACGCGCGATCTCGTGTTCTCACAGGACGGCAAGCGCATGTTCGTCTCGGTCGGTTCGGGCTCGAACGTGGCCGAGGAGATACCCAAGAAGACGCCTGCGGAAATCAAGGCGTGGGAGGCCGAGCACGGCGTCGGCGCCGCGTGGGGCGACGAGACGAACCGCGGCGACGTGCTCGTCTTCGACGTGGGCTCGGACAAGCCGGGCAAGCCGTATGCGACGGGCATTCGAAATTGCGTCGCGCTCGCGATCGAGCCGCAGACGGGCGATCTGTGGTGCACCGTCAATGAGCGCGATCTGCTCGGCGACAATCTCGTGCCCGACTACTCGACGCGCGTGAAGGAGGGCGGTTTCTACGGCTGGCCCTGGTACTACATGGGCAATCACGAGGATCCGCGGCACGCCGGCGAACGGCCGGACCTCGCCGGCAAGACCATTACGCCGGACGTGCCGTATCAAGCGCACTCGGCGCCGACGGGCTTCATCTTCTATACCGCGACCTCGGGCAAGTCGGCGTTCCCGGCAGACTACGTCGGCGACGCCTTCACCGTGTTTCACGGCTCGTGGAACCGAGCGAACCGAACCGGGCACAAGGTCGTGCGCGTGCCGATGAAGGACGGCAAGCCGACGGGCAACTACAAGGACTTCCTCGTCGGGTTCATCACGGACGACGGCCAGCCGTGGGCGCGGCCGGCCAGCCTGACGGAGGCGCCCGACGGCTCGCTGCTGCTCAGCGACGACGACGGCAACAGGATCTTCCGGATCTCTTACGAGGGTCGATAGGTCTCGGCAGGCGGGCGGCGGCGGCCGGCTCGAGGCGTCGGGGCCGGCGCCCGCCTTTCGACGGGCGACATATAGTCGTGTCTCGAGACGGGCGACGTATGGTCGTCTCGAGAAGGAGAACCGCGTGAGAGCTAGCTTGTCCCTGAGAAGGCCGATCGTCGCCGCGCTCGCCGGCCTTGCGGGTCTTGCCGGTCACTGGGCCGCCGCTCAGGTCGCGCCGCCGACTACGGCTTCCGTGCCTCTCGATTCCGCTCCTACGTTGCCGGCCGGCTTCAAGGCGACGCTGTTCGCGCAGGGCTTGCCGACGCCGCGGCACATCGCCGTTCGAGACAACGGCGACGTCTACGTGACGCTGCGCTCCGGCCAGGCGAAATTCCGCGCGACGGACGAGCCCGGCGGCATCCAGGCGCTCCGAGACACCGACGGCGACGGCACCGCCGACGTCTCGGTTCGCTTCGGCAGCCGCGACATCGATACGGGAATCGCGATCTACGACGGCAGCCTGTATTTCTCGTCGATGACGACGATCTACGCCGTTCGGCTCGGCAAGGAGCTCGTGCCGACGGCCGAACCCGAGGTCGTCGTCGCCGATCTGCCCGAGTCCTGCTGCGGCCACCGGACGAAGCCCATCACGTTCGACGAGGCGGGCCACCTCTATACGCAGGTCGGCCTGCCTTCGAACGCATGCCAGGCCGAGCCCGGTAAGCCGGGCTCTCCCGGGCTCATGCCCTGCACTTTGCTCGACAAGCACGGCGGCGTGTTTCGCTTCAGCGCAAAGGCCCGCAACCAGTCAGCCGAGCGGGACGCCCATCGATACTCGACGGGGCACCGCAACATCGTCGCGCTCGAGTGGAATGCTTCGGCGGGCGCGCTCTACGGCGTCATGCACGGACGCGACGGCCTCCACGAGCTCTGGCCTGCGCACTATACGGCCGCGGACGACATCGAACTGCCGGCCGAGGAATTCCACCGCATCGACGAGGGCGACGACCTCGGCTTCCCGTATACGTACTACGACCCGCGTCGGCACGAGCGCATGGTCATGCCCGAATACGGCGGCGACGGCAAGACGCCGGCGGAGCCCGGCCGCTACAAGGAGCCGCTCGTCGCCTTTCCGGGCCATTGGGCGCCCGACGATCTGGTCTTTTATGCGGGCACGCAGTTTCCGGCGCGCTATCGTAACGGGGCCTTCATCGCCTTTCACGGGGCGGTCGTACCGCGCCGCGCGGACGTGGGCGGCTACTCCGTCGTGTTCGTGCCCATGGACGCCGCTGGCAAGATCGAGGGGCCGTGGGAAATCTTCGCGGACGACTTCGAGCGCCTGAAGACGGCAGCGGGCAAGGTCGGCCGGCCCAGCGGCCTCGCGGTCGGGCCCGACGGGGCGCTCTACATCGGCGACGATACGGGCGGGCGCATCTGGAGGGTGACCTACGAAGGGTCGGCCCGATGACGCTCGGCCTCTCTCAGTGTGAGCCACGCGTCGACGCCGGCGGCGTCGGCGTTCAGGGCGGCGAAGCACCGGCCGTCGTCGACCTGGGCCCAGCAATGGGCGAGGAAGCCCGGCTGCGCTCCCTGGGAGCCCAGCGAGGCCGACACATGGCGCAACCATAGCACTACCGGCGGACCGGCGGTCTCCCCGTTCGGTGCGCCTTCGCGGTAATCTCTAGCGCCGGGAGTCGTATCTAGCGCCGGGAGTCGTAACGCCGAGGCCGGGAGGAGACTATGGACGCGATCATTTCAGGCATGCGGATCCGCTCGGGCGCGAGCGCCTGGGCGGCGCTTGCAGCCTCGACCGTGCTGCTCGCATGCGGTGCGGGCAGGGCAAACGCCCAGCCGCCGGTGGCAGCCCCGGATTTCCTCGAGCACCAGGCGGTGACGCCGCCGCTGCTGTTCCGCGAAGTCTGGCAGCAGCCGCCCCATACCGGGGCGCTCAACGACGAGAATCGCCGGATCACGCAACAGGCCGTGACCCAACCCGATTTGGAATTGCGGCTCTACGGCTCGGATGCGCGCGACATTCAGGTCACTCAGCACAACGGTATCCCGGATCTGTGGACGGGGTTCACGAAGTCGCCGGCCGCGCTCACGCTTCGGAACAAGAAGGCCTATCTCGATCTGACGGGGCTCGCACGAATGCGATGGCGGACGCGAACGGAAGACTTGCACGCGCTCCATCCGGTCGTGAAGCTCGCGGACGGGAGGCTGCTCGTCGGCAGTCAGACCTTCCAGAGCCCGCAACGTCGGATGGTGGGCCAGAACGCCTTCTCGGGCGACTTCGTGGTTTCCGAGGTCACGTTCGACGATCAGCGCTGGTTCGAGCTCGATCCGGTGCGGGTCGTGACGACGCGGGAAGTCGCCGATCCGGATCTGAGCCGTGTGGACGAGATCGGCTTCGTCGATCTCATGCCGGGCGGCGGACACGGTTTCGCGGGCTGCTCGAACGTGTCGTGGATCGAGGTGTACGCCGGCGCGCGGGAACGGTGAGGGACCTGGGTGAATCGTTCCTCGCCGTAAGTCGATTCCATCCAGAGAACGTGGCCGGTCATGAGCAACGGATACGAGTTGCGCGGGTCGCGGGCCGTCGTCTGGGTCGGCTTGTTCGCCGTCGCCGCCTGCAGTCGGGCGCCTTCGCCAGATGTATGTGCAGTTCGCCCGCATTACGCCCTCGCTGCTCTGGGACGACGTTGCGGCGCACGTCCAGACCGACGGCTCGGCGACCCGGGCCGTGTTCGACGCCCCGACGCGGCACAAGGCGCCGAGTGAGCCGCGGCCCGTCCCGCTCGATTACCGCAAGCTTCCTGACGCCGGGGCGATGCTGGCACGGCTAGTGGCCGCCTTTCCCAAGGGCTATGCCGAGGCGTACACGACCTACGAGCGCGGCTGTCATCAATTGTTGACCTTGACGCCCGAGATCCGGACGACCGAATGCGGCGTGCTGCTGCCGGTCGAGCACCGCACCGACTAGGTCTACGGCGAATCGTCGAGGCCCGTCTCGCGATCGATGACCGGAAAGCGGCGGTCCCTCACGTCCGAGACCAGCACGCAAAAGCCGGTGTCGAACTGCGCCTTGCAGCCGAGCCTCGCCATGCCGGTGGCGTCGGAGTTGTTGGCCGTGATCGCGCCGTTCTCTCGGCGCTGGCACTCGGGATCGAACGGGACGTTGGCGCAACGAGGCCGCCGCGATCTCGAAGCCCGACGGTTGGGGCGGCCGATGGCCTGGGCTACACTGAGGCCGCCGATCTCGGCCTCCGGGAGAATCGCATGTCGACAACCATCAGAAGAATAATGGCCTGGCTCTTCGTCGTAGGTCTGTTCTGGGCACCGTTCGCCGGCGCCCAGAAGCCGGCGGCCGTCTCGTCCCCGCGCGTATACGTCTTCGACGACGGCCGTATCAAGGCGCTCGATCCGGCGCTGTTCAACTTCAAGCCCGGCGAGCTCAAGGAAGGCGACCTCGTCATGGCGTCGTACCTGATCGTGCATCCCAAGGGCACGCTCATGTTCGACTCCGGCGGCATTCCCGATAGCGCCTTCCAAGCCGGGGACGGCACCGTCACGAAGGGCATCATGAGCGCGAAGCCGCTGCTGCCGCAACTCGCCGCGATCGGCTACAAGCCTTCGGTCATCACGTACTTCGCGCTGTCGCACTACCACTCGGATCATACGGGTAACGCGAACGCATTCGCCGGCTCAACGTGGATCGTTCAGAAGGCCGAGCGCGATTTCATGTTCGGGCAGCACCCGAAAGGCACGATCATCGATACCTCGACGTTCGCCGATCTCGAGCACGCGAAGTCGCGGATTCTCGACAACGAATCGCTCGACGTCTTCGGGGACGGCTCGGTCGTCGTGATGCCGGCGCCCGGACATACGCCGGGCCACCAGGTGGTGGCCGTGAAGCTCGCGCACGCGGGCATGATCGTGCTCGGGGGCGATTTGTACCACTACCCGGAGGAGCGCACGACGGGGCGCGTGCCGACCTTCGAATACAACGCCGACGAATCGCGCACGTCGCGTGCGAAGATCGAAGCGTTCCTCAACAAGACGCACGGGACGTTGTGGATCGAGCACGACCTCGCGACGTTCGAGAAGCTGCCGCACTCGCCGCAATACGTGGACTAGAACCGCCTGTAACGCAAGAGGTCATTGCCATGTCCGATATCCGTCCCGGTCATTTGACGCGCCGTGATGCGCTCGCCTTACTGGGCCTCGGGGCTGCCGCCGGCTTGTTGCCGAAGGCGGTGTCCGCCGCGCCGGCCTTCCCGAAGGGCGCAGTGATCAGGAGCTTGCTCCGGGATTACGCGCCCGAGGAGCTCGCGGGCGGCGCAACGCTGTTTCACGAGCACCTCTCGCTGGCGCCGGATTTCATGCAGCGCTTTCTGGCTGCCATGGCCGCGACGCAAGCCGAGAATGCATTGCCCGGGGAAGCCGACACGGGCCCGCCGACTCTGGGCGGACCGGGCGGCAGCCGCCGCGGTCCTCCGCCCGGCCCGACGCGGGACCTCGACGCGATGGTGGCCGACGTCCGCAACGCGCGCAGCGCCGGAGTAGCCTGTATCGTCGACGCGGGCCATCCGGACATGGGGCGGGACATTGATTTCCTGCGCCGCGTGTCCATGGCCTCCGGCATGCCGATCGTCGCGAGCGCGGGCTATTACACGCAGCCGTATTACCCGAAGGCGATCTCGAAGATGAGCGAGGAGGAGGTCGTCCAGGGACTGCTCGGCCAGGTGAAGGCGAACCCCATCGGGGCGTTCGGCGAGATCGGATCTTGGGACTACATGACGGCCGACGAGCGCAAAGTCTTCCGCGCCGTGGGCCGGGCGCACGTCTTGACGAACCTGCCGATCTTCACTCACACGGGCATTCCCGGGAAGGCCGCGCTCGAGCAGCTCGATCTTCTCGAGGATGCGGGCGTCCCGCCCGGTCGCATCGTCATCGGCCACCTCGGCAATCTCGTGGACCCGAAGGTCACGGTGCATCGCGCGATCTGTCGGCGCGGGGCGTTCGTCGGCTTCGATCGCCAGGGCGGCAATAACGACGCCCAGCAGGTGCCGATGGTCATGGCCTTGATCGAGGCGGGCTTCGCCGATCACCTCATGTTCTCGGCGGACGCCTCGAGCCACTACGACAAAACGCTGACGGTGTTCCTGCCGAAGCTCAAGGCCGCCGGGGCGAGCGACGACGTCCTGCATCGGATCATGGTCGACAACCCGCGGCGGTTCCTGGCGTTCGTGCCGAAGGTGCCGAGGTAGCGCAAGCCGGCGCTCCGGACTCGGTACTCGCGACTCGCTCTCATGCCCAAGGTAAACGATTTCGATCTGTTTCCCGTCCTGATCAGGTCCATAGAAGGGTTCCTGACGGAGGCGGAATGTGCCGAGATCGTCTCGAAGCTCGATCTCGGCGCGCTGGGCCCGCACGGTTCGCTCGTGGGCGACGCGAGATCGTCGTTCGAACCCGGCCTCAAGGCGTCTCGCAACGTGCTCGACGAGATAGAACGGTATCTCAAGATCAAGGACCGCATCTTCTATCAGATCAACGTCTATGCGCGCGATTTCGGGACTCGGCCGGTCCGGCTCGACAATTCCTGGATCAACGTTCAGCGCGAGGGCAGCAAGCTGAGCTTTCACACGCACCCGCTGAGCATCGTTTCGGGGGCCCTGTATCTCAAAGTCGACAAGGACAGCAGCAAGACCACGTTCTGCAACCCGAATCCCCTCGTAGACATGATGCCCGTGCTCCAACCGACGAACTACACGCTCAAGACCGCCTCGGTGGCACCTGCGCTCGGCAGCCTGCTCCTGTTTCCGAGCTGGTTGAAGCATGGCGCGCTGGATCGGAACCGGTCGGTCGAGCGAGTCGTGCTGAGCTTCAATACCGCGTTCTATGCGGATTTCCCCGAGCGCTGGGCGCCGGCCGAGCAATAGCGCCGGCCGAGCGATAGCGGCGCACCGGGAGCGCGGTCAGGGCCGGGCGGGGCGAGCCTGAGCGGAAGGTGGGTGCGTGAGGGGCCCGATGACGCAGGGCATCCCAAGACGTACCATCACGGCGTACCATGACAGGTTCGAACCCCAGCCGGAACGGCGACCATAACCCAAACAAGCGAGGCAAGGCCCATGTCACTAAGAATCAACGACGTTGCACCGGACTTCACGGCGGATTCCACGGCCGGGCAGATAAAGTTTCACGATTGGATCGGCAACAGCTACGCCATCCTATTCTCGCATCCCAAGGACTTCACTCCCGTGTGCACGACCGAGTTCGGGGCCGTGGCACGGCTGGCGTCGGAATTCGCGAAGCGCAACACCAAGGTCATGGGCGTGTCCGTAGACAGCGTCGAAGACCACAAGAAATGGAAGAGGGACATCGAAGCGGTCGCCGGGGCGCCGGCGGATTTTCCGATCATCGACGACAGCTCGCTCAAGGTCTCGAAGCTCTACGACATGCTGCCGGCCGACGCTTACTTGCCGGACGGCCGCACGCCGGCTCACAGCGCAACCGTGCGCACGGTCTTCATCATCGGCCCCGACAAGAAGGTGCGGCTCACGATGACGTACCCGATGTCCGTGGGCCGGAATTTCGCCGAAGTTCTGCGCGCGCTCGATGCCGTCCAGGCCACGGACGGCGTGCCCATCGCTACGCCCGCCAACTGGCAGCCCGGTGAGGACGTCATCGTCGCCCTGAGCCTCAACGATCAGCAGGCCAAGGAGAAGTTCGGCCCCATCGACGTCAAGCTTCCGTACCTGCGCTTCGCCAAGGCACCTTCCAAATAGTCGCCTCCGAGTGGAGCTGAAGCGGATCGAGACCCCGGGCATCGCCCATTACGCCTATCTGCTCTCCGACGGCGGGTGGGCGGTGCTCGTCGATCCGCGCCGCGACGTACAGGACTACCTCGAAGCGGCCCGCGCGCTCGGCGTATGCATCGCATACATCATCGAGACGCATCGGCAGGAAGACTTCGTCATGGGCGCCGCGCACCTCGCTCGGCGCACGGGCGCGAAGATCGTGAATGGCGATCACGCCTTGTTCGGTCACGGCGATCTGCGCTTGAAGGACGGCGACACCTTCGTGCTCGGCTCCCTGACTCTGCGCGCGCTGGCAACTCCGGGCCATACGCCGGAGAGCATGTCCTACGCCGTCTACACGGGCGAGCGCGAATCGGCGGCGGCGTGCGTGTTTACCGGGGATGCATTGTTCTTCGGCAGCTCCGGCCGCACGGATTTGACGGACCCGCACCGAACCGCCGAGAACGCGCGGGTTCTCTACGATTCCGTGCATGCGAAGCTCGGGAACCTCGGCGACACGGCGCTCGTGCTCCCGGCCCACGGGCCGGGTTCCGTCTGCGGCAGCGGCATGGACGAGCGCCCGTACTCGACGATAGGGGAGGAGAAGCGCCGCAACCCGATCTTCACGCTCGGGCGCGACGCCTTCGTGCAGAAGAAGCGCAGCGAGCGAATACCGCGCCCGCCTTACTTTTCGCTCATGGAAAAGGTCAACTTGTGCGGCGGGCTCGAGCCGCGCAGCGGCCCGAGCACCGTCCGGATCGTGGACGCGGAGACTTTCGGCGCCCACTGCGAGCGCGGCCTCATCATCGACACGCGCGAGCCCGAGGCCTTCGCGGGCGGGCACATCGAGAACGCGTACAGCGTTTGGCTCGCCGGCTTGCCCGTCTTCGGGGGCTGGGTCGCGGACGCCGATTCGCGCGTCTACCTCGTGACGGACCGAAACGAAGACGTGGACCGCGGCATCGGGCATCTGAGCCGCATCGGAATCGACGGCGTCGAGGCGGGTCTCGCGGGCGGCTTCGGCGCGCTCGAAGGGGAACTCGACGCGCTCGCGCTCGATCCGCAGGCGCCGACGGTCGTGACCTGCAGCATCGGTCACCGCTCGGGCCTCGGAACGAGCATTCTGCTGCGCCGCGGCTTTAAGGACGTGCGCAATCTGCTCGGCGGGATGACGGCCTGGCGGAATCTCGACCTGCCCACCGAGTAGGCCGCGCTTTA
This sequence comes from uncultured Gammaproteobacteria bacterium, assembly GCA_963702105.1. GTDB lineage: Bacteria > Pseudomonadota > Gammaproteobacteria > Steroidobacterales > Rariloculaceae > ZC4RG20. Next base: position 2,758,801 of record OY969712.1, on the reverse strand, counting down.
CTTGCAACGCCGATAGCTTATCGTTGGGGCCTGGACGCACACCTGCCGGGGGATTCTCGATGGCATTGAAGGTAATTGGAGCCGGCCTGGGCCGGACGGCGACGTTCTCCACGAAGTTCGCGCTCGAGCATTTGGGCTTCGGGCCGTGCTATCACATGTCGGAAGTGCTCGCCGGCGCCCGGCGGAACGTCCCGCTTTGGCTCGACGTGGTCGCGGGGAACCCGGACTGGGAGAGCATCTTCGAAGGTTACCAGTCGACCACCGATTATCCGGGGTGCACCTATTGGCGCGAGTTGGCCGATTATTACCCGGAGGCCAAGGTCGTGCTGACCACCCGTGACCCCGACAGCTGGTTCGAGTCGGTCAGCGAGACGATCTTCTCCGAGCGCATGAATTCGCAAATCCACGGCTCGCCTTTCGGCGCACTGTTGAAGGGTGTCGCCTTCGACGCTTTCGACGGAGACAGGCAGGACCGCGCGTTCATGACGGAATGGTTTACGCGGCGAAACCGGGAAGTCGTCGAGGCGCTGCCGCCCGAACGCCTGCTCGTGTTTCATCCGAGGCAGGGCTGGGAGCCCCTGTGCGAATTCCTCGGCGTGCCCGTGCCGGAAGTGCCGTATCCGCGCGTAAACAGCCGCGACGAGCTCGGCAGCAAGTCGGACGCACAAGGCGGCCTGCCGCCCGATCCGGAGACGGCCGAAACGTTCGCCCGCGCATATATCGACGAGCTCAAGGCGAAGGCGTTCGCGGCGCGTCCCGCGACGACCTAGCCGGGTAGAACGCGACCGCCCGGAGAGGCAAGAAGATGAAGCCACGGCACTTCTGCTCGCGCCGCAGCCTGTTGCGAGGATCGTTGGGCTTGGCCGCCCTGTCTCTGGGCGGCGCGCCGCTGCGCCTGCTCGCGCAGCGCGCGGCGGAGCCGGACGCGGACGCGGCCGCAGCCGCAAGCCTGCCCGCGTTGCCGGAGTTTCGCCGCCTGGTCGCCGCGAACAGGATTCTCGCGAACGAAGGGGTCGTGGACGCTTTCGGCCACGTCAGCGTTCGAGATCCTCGAGATCCGGAGAGGTTCGTCATGTCGCGCTCGCGCAGCCCGGCGCTCGTCGAGCTCGACGACCTCATGGAGTTTCGCCTCGACGGCACGCCAGTCGATGCGCGGGGCCGGACGGCCTACGGCGAGCGGATGATACATGCCGCCATCTATGCCGTGCGTTCCGACGTCCATTCCGTCGTTCACAATCACTCCCCGGCGGTGCTCCCGTTTGCGGTCACGGGCACGCCGCTGAAGCCTGTCATTCACACGGCATCGATCATCGGCGCCGAGATCCCGATTTGGGATATCCGCGATCATTTCGGCGATACGGACATGCTCGTGCGGACCATCGAGGAAGGGCGCGATCTCGCGAAGACGTTGGCCGGAAACACGTGTCTGCTCATGCGCGGCCACGGCGCGGTCGTGGTCGGCCGAACGATACCGGCCGCCGTGCTCACGGCCATTTATCTGCAGATCGATGCGCGTGTCATGCTGCAGGCGCGTGCCCTCGGAACGCCCGAGGAGCTCGACGCCGGCGAGCTGCAGAAGTCCGGGCAGACGCAGTTCTCCCCGCTCGCGCTCGATCGCGCCTGGGAGTACTTCTGCCGGCGCGCCGGCGTGGATCCGGGATAGAAGCGAAGCTACCGGAACCGAAAAAGTTCGTCCGCCGGACCCGTCCCTGGCACGGGATGTGCATAGCCTTCCAGGTCATCCAAGGAGCCAAAGGAAGATGAACGACAATCGAACGAGAAAAGACCCGAGACGACCGGCATTGGGCAGAATCCTGCTCGTCACGCTGGCGGGCATGACCATCGGCCTTTCGGCGTGCAGCGGCGATCACGGCGGCCAGGCGGGGCAGGCGCTCGACAATGCGGCAGACGCCACGGGCGACGCCGCGCACAATGCGGCCGACGCGACGGGTAAAGCCGTGCAGGGGGCCGCCGACGCGGCCGACGATACGGCTCACAAAGCCGCGGAGGCGGCCGGCGACGCCGCCGACAAGGCGCGCGATGCGGCCAGCGACGCGGCCGACGCCGCACGTGAAACCGCGGAAAAGGCGCGCGACAAGGCCAAGCAGCTGGCCGACGGCGCCGCCGAAAAACTCAAGCAGCCGCAGGCGGGGTCGAACTGATACCCGGGAAAGGATAGGCTGCGGCCCGCCGGGGCGCGCCGCGCTGGGGCCGCGGCCCGCCGTCGGCGGCTTCGCGTCGGGTGTCGCTTCGGCGGTCCGGGGCGGCTCGACGGCGAGGGCCGGGGCGGTCAGGAACGCGTCGTTCATGTACGTAAGATGCCGGCGGCGTCGAAACCGTTTACCGGGCCGCCGCGAGGCGCGAGAGGAGAGCCGACCGCACGTGGGTTTTTCCTGCCGCGAATCCGGCGACGATTGCCACGATACCAGCAGGATCGCGAGAAGCACGAGTGCGCCGAGGCCCGTTTCCGCCGGGCCGGATTTCCGGCGCGCCGTCAGGGGCCGGGACGCGGGGCCACGATCCGGCGCGGCGGCGCGATCAGCCTGCCGGCGGCTGCGCGTCCGGGGCGTCCCGCCGTCCGAGGACGTCCCCGAGCCGTGCAGCCGCCGATCGACACCAGCGCCGGGGCGACTACGGCTTGACCCGCGTTGCCGTCATAATCCCCGTGCTCTCTCCCAAGCTCACACTCTCGTCGAAGGGGTCGGCGGGACTGACGGAATAGGCATCGGCCGTGAAATGAGCCGTATAGGCGTCGCCGGAGGGAGCGACCTTGACGATGGCACGAATGTGCACGCGTACGCCGAAGCTTCCCGTGTCCCAACCCATGGCGATGTGATTCAGCGAGTAGGTCCGGCGGCCAATCTTCTTCCAAACCCCTTGGCATATGTCGCCGATCGAGGGTGCTCGCCCCGCCGAGAACATCAGCTCCGTGCCGTCGGAATGCCACGCTTGGGTTCCGAAATCGGGCGGAGGGCTGCCTGCGAACTTGAATTCCCACAAGCCGACGATGGGCTCGTCGGAGCCGCGATCGTCGCCGTCGTCGAAACGGCCGATGCGCAGGAACGAGGCCGAAGCGGCGTCGGCCGGCCGGTAGACGGCCGGGATGGCGCGCAAGGGCGCCGTGGCCTCCGCGTGCGGGAGCGTTTTCGAAGGTACCGCGAGGCGGAGCATGTCGTTGAAGCATCCTGCGTTCGCCTGAGCGGCGGCGGTCAGCGCAACGATGCCAAAGCTTCCGGCGAGCACGAGGGATTTGAGGTGCTGCCGGGCAGTCGCCGAGTCTGTCATCACGAGTCTCCTCTTTTTTTGGTATCCCGAACGTGTGGGTACGGGCGTCGATTCTCTCGAGGCATAGGCGCGGAGCCACGAAAATCCGACAGTCGGGTAGATATCGGGAGTGAGAAGCGACAATCGGGAGTGAAGCGGCTCGGAGGCGTAGCGAGCGCGCGCAGCTTCCGCGCAAGGATCGCGGCCGCGCGCTATGATTGGGCCGCATTCCGGGAGGGTCGCCACAGGGCTAGGCGCGATGGACGGTTTCGCGATGGACGGTCTCGATACCGGCAAATACCGCTCGTTTCTCTACTCTCGATGCACGCAAGCACGCGCGGTCTTCGCGGAGCTCGGGCATACCTTTGCGCTGCTGGGTCTCCTCATCGCGGCGACGGCGCTCAAGTTCACGGTCAACGACTTTCCGCGCCAGTCGGCGATCGTTCGTTGGTCGAGCTTCGGCCGGGAGTCTGCCGCCGTGGCCGCCGCTCTTGCGCTTGCGGTTCCGCTCGTCGTCGCCGCCGCCAATCTCGCGCCGTCCGCAGGCGTCCGGCGCATCGTTTGGCTCGCCATAAGCACTCCCGTCTGCGTCATCGCCTGCGTCGAGTCGCCGCTGCCGGAGCTGATCGCCGGCGTAACGTTCGGAGCCGGGACGGTCCCGCAACTAGGAGCGGTTGTGGTCCTGCTCGTCGTGGCCTTCGAGTTTCGTCAGCGCGCCCTTGCGAGCGCCGCGGCCTTCCTGAGTGCGGAGATCCGGGCCGTGACCATGGACGCGCGGCTCAGAGACGCGCGGCTGCGCGTGCTGCAAGCTCAGATCGCTCCGCACTTCCTTTTCAATACGCTTGCCAACGTGCGGCGTCTCGCGCAGATCGACCGTTGCGAGGCCGCGTCGATGCTCGGCGACCTCGCGCAATACTTCTCCGCGACCTTGGCGCGCCGCGACAGCCCGTGCACGTCCCTGGCGGACGAAGGGCGCCTGGTCGACGCATACCTGCGAATCCATCGGATTCGCATGGGCTCGCGGCTCGCTTACGCGATCGATATTCCGGAAGCGCTTGCCGAGGCCGAAGTCCCCACGATGATGCTGCTCACGCTCGTGGAAAACGCCATCAAGCACGGAATCGATCCGCTCGCCGAGGGCGGTTTCGTTCGGTTACGGGCGGAACGGCACGGGCACAACCTCCGCATAGAAATCGCCGATAGCGGCCGGGGTCTCACTGCGGCCGAAGGCCACGGGGTAGGGCTCGCCAACATCCGAGCGCGGCTCTCCATGCTTTACGGCCCGAGCGCCGAGCTCGTCCTTGCGCACGGTCGGCCGCGCGGCCTCATCGCCGCCGTCTCGCTTCCGTACGCTCTGCGGACTAAGACGTGAACGCTGCGGTGAGATTCGTGCGGGACGTTTTTCGTGCGTTCACCTGGCAAAAGCTGCTGCTGAGTCAGCTTTTGGCCGTGGCGATCGACGTGGTAGCGGTGCTGGCTTTCGTGATGCCCTCGCGTGCGCCCATCACCCTCATCTGGTCGCGGATCGTGGTTGAGGAGATGGCCGCGCTCAGCATCATCCTTGCGGTCATCGTGACGGAACAGGCCGTCGCGCGCGGCGCGTCCAAGGTCAAGGCCTATGCGCTTTCTGTCACGGCCGCGTCCGCTATTGCCGCTATTGGGCAGTACCACGTGCGTCACTGGCTCGGCGTCTACACCCTCGTGGACAGACCGGGCGTGGAGACGTGGGTGCGCCGTACACAGATGGTGCACGTCGCGTGCGACACGCTGACATACGGCGTGCTGTTCGTTCTGATTTACGAGGACTACCGCCGGCGGGCGAAGCTGCTGAGGCGTGCGCAGGCCGCCGAGCTCGAGCGCGCGAGCAATGAGCGGCGGCTCGTCGAGTCGCGACTCGCCGAGCTTCGTTCCGAAATAGACGAAGGGGAGTTTCTGGATAAGCTGGGCGACGTGCGGCGGCTGCTCGAGCATGGTTCGCCGGCCGCGGAGCGGCGGCTCGACGAGCTCATTTCGAGCTTGCGCGCGAAGCTAATCGCGGATGAGAGGACGCGACGTGCCTGGCACACGCGATGACGGCATGCCCGCTACGGCCATCATCGTCGAAGACGAGCCGCTGCTGCGAGCGGAGCTGCGCGAAGGGCTCGAGGCGCTGTGGCCCGAGCTCACGATCGTGGCCGAGGCGGGCGACGGCGCCGAGGCGGTCCGCGAGATGGAGCGGCACCGGCCATCGATCGTGTTCCTCGACATTCAACTGCCCGGACTGAGCGGGCTCGACATCGCCGAGCACGCGAGCGGACGCGTCCACGTCGTCTTCGTGACCGCTTTCAGCGAGCACGCTGCGGTTGCGTTCGAGCAGGGGGCGCTCGACTATATCGTGAAGCCGCTCGCGATGGCGCGTCTGGCCAAGACCGTGGGACGCCTCAAGGAGCGGCTGCGCGGCACGCCGGCGGACCTGCATGGTTTGGCCGAGCTGCTAAAAAGGGCCGTCGGGGACGAAAGGCGCTACGTTCGCTGGCTTACGGTGCCGCGCGGCCGCGAGCTGATCGTCGTTACGACCGACGAGATTTCCTATCTGCGCGCCGCAAACAAGTACACGTCCGTGTTCACGGCGAAGTCCGAGTATCTTCTGACTAGCACGTTGAAACATATGCGAGAGAAGCTCGATCCGCAGCATTTCTGGCAGATTCACCGCAGCTTCGTCGTCAACGTGCGGGCCATTCAGACGATTCACCGTTCGTTCCACGGCTCGTTCGAGGTTCAGCTGCGCGACCGGCGCGAGGTGCTGCCCGTGAGCTCGGCCTATGCGCATCAGTTCAAGCAGTTCTGAGAGGTCGTCCGGCGGCTTTCTTGAAAAGCTACGGGCATACGGCGCAGAATGACCTGGTCGGCGGGCGCGGCGAGAGGAGGCGAACTTCGCCGCCGCGGGAAAGTCCTCAGCGCTGAGGTACTTTCGGCATCTGCTCAATAGTTCCATTCGACCTTCGACCTTCGACCTTCGACCTTCGACCTTCGACCTTCGATCTTCTTTGGAGGACGCGCGCGGTGAACGAGGTCGACATGGTGGCCGACATTCCATCTCGTAAGCGCGAGAGAAGCCCTTCGCGGGCGCAGGCCGAAGCAGAAGGTCAAGGCGCAGCGGGTCCGACCGTTCGCCTCGAGGCCCCCGCCGTCGTTTCCGGCCAAACGAGCGCCTTCGCCGTCAATCTGCTCCTCCTCGTCGTTCTCGGCACGGCTTGCAGCGCTTGGCTCCTGTATTTCAGCAGCTGGTTCGATCTGTTCAGCGGTCTGCTCGCGCTCGGCGGCGTGTTCTCTTGGCTTGCGTTCGTCTCGAGGATTTTGCCGGAGCACCGTGTCAAGGACCTTCAGGCTTGGCTCGACGAAAGGGTCTTCAGCCGCCGGGCCGCGCACGTGCCGCTGCTGGCCGCGATCGCTGCGTTGGCCGTGCTCGCGAGCTTCGTGGGCAGCGTCGAGGTGCGCTCGGTCGGGGATTCGAAGGATCGGCTGCTGTGGACCTCGGCTGAGGCGCTGCCGACCCGGCTCGCACCGGGCGGCACAGTGCGGACGCTCGTGTGGACGACGCCCTGGAGGCCGGCGGCGCGAGTCGTGCGCGTCAGCGGCTTCCCGTCGCTCGTCGTGCCCGTCGCACCTTGGCATCGAGTCACGCGCGACGTGCCGGGATTCTTTCACCTCGCCCCCGTGATTCTGCTGCGGCCCGCTCGCGGCCTCATGTTGCAGGCGCACTCCGGCCTCACGCTCGTCGTATCCGTCGCTGGTCGCGAATACACGCAGCCGTTCGACGGTCACACCGTATGGGTCGGCTGCGATGCGGACGTGGACGTGCCGGCGGCGACGCTCGATGCATGGAGGGGCGGGGAAGGGGAATTTCCGCCGTCGTGGGCGCGCCCGACGAGCGTGACGGGCTCGCAGGTGACGTTGACGGCCGGGGAGCACATCACGGCCAAACTCCTGAATGCCGGCGGCGCGACTTATGGCGAACCGTTGACGATCACCGTGAGGCAACCGGCTACCGCGGACGACTTCCCGCAGGTCGAGGTGCTGCATGAACCGACGAAATAGAAAGAGGGGCGGCAAGGCCTGCACGCTGGCCGCGGCGGCGGCCGTCATGCTCTGCGGTGCCCCGGCGCGCGCGGCCGAATCGATCGTCGTTCACTTCGAGTTCGACGAGCCGGCCATCGCCGGTCTGTTCGACCCGGGCCGGGGCGCCGCGCAGCAGCAGGTATCGGCGGCGCTCGCGAAGCAGATCGCCGCCGCCCTCGGCGAGTTCTGGGCGTTCGGCCCCGGCGATGCCTTTCCGCAGCTGCGGGTCGGAATCCGTCGGACCGCTGCGGACTGGCAGCTCGTCACGTCGCTCGAGGCCAGCGAGTCGAACTCCGCGAAGGAATGGGCCGTCACGTGGCATACGGATGCGGAGCTGCTGCGCACGGGGGGATTCGGCCCTCCGGCGCAAATCGTGGCCTCGATCGAGCGCGCGTTTCAGAGCTCGTTTTTGCCGCGGCAGAAGGACGAGCTCATCGAGACGCTGAAGGCCGTGTTCCCGCTCGTGATACCGCAGGATACGGTGCGCATCGATCCCTCGGGCGCCGTGCTGCCGCTCGACTGGGCGCGCTATGCGACGCTCAAGATGTCGGACTTCCTGGTGCGCTATCAACTCGGAGACGGTATCGCCGCGGTGATCTGTCACGGCGTCGGTACCGCATCGCCGTACCCTGCGCCGCCGCCCGCGGAGGGCTTGCGCGTGCGCGTGGACCCCGAGTACGAGCTCGCCGGCCAGAAGCAGTCTGTTCAGTCACGGCTCGAGGAGTTCCGCGCGCGCACGCCGCTCGGCATCTATCTCGAGCACTACGACAGTTTAGGGGCGTTCCTCGCGAGCCCGGCCGGCACGCCCGCGCCGGCGCTCGCCGTGCCCGAGAGGTGAACCATGCGCGCAAGCATCGAGGTCGCAGTCGTCGCGCTTGCAGCCGTCTTCGCGTCCGCTTCGGCCGCCGGCCAGGGCCCCGATTCGACGCGACAGTCTCAGGCGCTAGCGGCGGCGCCGCGCGAGCTTTCGGTCAAGCTCAACGCCGCGGCGGCCGCCGAAGCGGCGGGGGAGCCGGCGCGGGCCGTCGCCCAGTATCGAGACGCGATGCAGCGCGCCGCGGCGCCCGACGTGGCGCCGAGCGTGCGGGCCGGCGTCGCGCTGAATTACGCACAGGCGATCCAATCCTGGGCGAGCACGGCGCCGGCCGGGGCAGCCTGCCGCGGCGACGCGGGTGCAAGCGAGTCGTGCGATGCGGTGGTGGACGGGCTCTACCGAAAGGCCGTCAACCAGAGCGTCGGCCCTCAGCGCGCATTGGCCAGCAACAACTATGGCGCCTGGCTGCTGGAACGCGAACGCTATGCCGAGGCGCTGGAGGTACTTGCGGGCATCGAGCTCCCCGCGGACCCGCGCCGGCGGGCCGTGTACGAGTACAACCAGGCGCGCGCCCTCGAGCTTTCGGGGCGCGGCTCCGAGGCGCTGCAGCGGTACCTGGACCTCACGCACAGCCAGCCGAACTTCACGCCCGCGGCGGAAGGCGCCGCGCGCTTGCTGCGCGCCGCCCCGGCGCCGGACGCGAAGCTGTGCGCCGAGCTCGTCACGGCGCTACTTTCGAGCGGTCAAGTGGATGCGGCCGAGCGGGCGACCCGCGCGCTGCTCCGCGGTCCCGTGACGGGGCTTTGGGGCGCGGCGCTGGTCGGATTGCGCCTCCGATACGAGGTCGCCGCGCGCCTCCCGAGACCGAGACTGCTCGAGGAACAGAAATTGCTCGCCTCGCTGTCCATGGATCGATCGGTCCGGCAAGAGGTCGGTCATGTGGACCGCGTGCTGCGCGATACGAACCTCCCGCTCATTCGTAACGCGGACGAGGCCTTCGGCGCTTTCGCCGTGGTAGACACGCCGGACGCCGTCCGCCCGTTTGCGGCTTTCGTCAAATACGTGGGTGACGTGTTTGGCGAGGAGCGGCAGTACCCGCAGGCGTTGCGCCGGTACCTGCTGGCCTGGCAGCTCGATCCGAGCCAGGGCGAATCGGCCGTGTACGCCGCGTCCCTGATCCGCAGCCATCCCGAGGCCGATCCCGGGCAGGCGGCCCTGGACGCTCTGCTCTCGGACATCTTCGCCCGCAAGTCGGCCTATATCATCCAACACGACTGGCCGAACAGCCTAAACCTGCACATCGTCCTCGGCCACATCTTCGAAAGTCTCGAGCGTTGGGGCCCCGCGAGCGATCCACGGACGGCGCTGTATCAATGGAAGGCGGCCGTCGCGGACGAGGAGCGAATTCGCCGCGACAACGCGCTGCTGTCACCCTCTGCCGGCCTCTACGAGAGCCTCGCGCTCGCCTATCGCCACACGGGCGACGCCGCCAACGCCGCGCGGTTCTTCCAACGGGCCGAGACCGCCTTCCGCACGGTCGGCCGGCCGGCCGACGCCGAGCGCGTCGCTCGGCTCGCGGCGTCGTCGCCAGCCGGGCGCTGAGGCCCGGAGGGCGGTTATGCCGACGCGCGCCTTCGAGCCGGCGGTCGCGCAGGTCATCCTCGCCGCACAGACGGCGGCTCGGGCGGGACGGACCCGGTCCGTCACCGTAAACGGCGAACCGCGCACGGTGCGATCGCCGTTTCCTTCGCCCGGGGACTGGCGCGATCAGTGGATCTACTTCCTCATGCTCGACAGGTTCAACAACCCGGCGGCCCCGCCCAACGGGGCCTGGAATCGGCGATTCGACAGGCGCCAGGGCGGCACGTTCAAAGGGGTGCAGGCGCAGCTCGATTACCTCGAGCAGCTCGGCGTGAAGGCCCTCTGGCTCTCGCCCGTTCTCAAGAATTCGAGGCCGGACTGGGATTTCAACTATCACGGCTACGGCCAGCAGGATTTTCTCAACGTGGACGAGCGCTTCGCCTCCGACGGCACGCGCGCCACGGCGGAGGCCGAGCTCGCGGACCTCGTCGCCGAAGCGCATGCGCGCGGCATCTACGTCGTGCTCGACATCGTGCTCAACCACAGCGCGCGCGTGTTCGACTACGTGCGCCCGGACGGTGTCGTCTCGAGCTTCGCGGACGCGCGGGTGATGAACGGCGCGCTCGGCAGCGAACCCGGCGTGCAGTGGCTGAACGGCTTCGGGTTTGCGCGTGCCGATTGGCAGGATTCCCTGCCCCAGCCGGGTCAGTTGAGCGTCGACGACGCCGTTTGGCCCGCCGATCTGCAGAACTGCTCGTTCTTCCAACGTCGCGGCTCTAAGCTCACCGACACGCCCGCCGCGGGCGGGTTCGTCCGCGGCGATTTCGGCGAGATGCGCCAGCTCGTCGTGGAGTACGACGCCGCGGTGCCCGGCCAGGAAGCGCTGCGCGAGGCGTACGGCATCACGCCGGTTCTCGCGATTCTGATCCGCGCATACCAGTACGTCATCGCGAAGTACGATTTCGACGGCTTCCGCGTGGACACGGTGAAGTACGTGGATCCGGCTGCCATCGAAACGTTCGGCAACGCGATGCGCGAGTTCGCGCTGACCGTCGGCAAGACGAATTTCTTCACCTTCGGCGAGGTCTACGACGACGAGGAGACTATCGCGCGGTTCATCGGCCGCAACGGCGGCGCGTACGAGTCTTACGGCATCGACGCCGCGCTCGATTTTCCGCTGTTCTTCAAACTGCCGTCGGTCGCGAAGAGCATGACCGACGTCGCCGAGATCCGGGGTGTCTTCGAGGTTCGCAAGAGCCACGAAGCGGAGCTGCTGAGCTCGCACGGAGAGGCCGGCCGATTCTTCGTGAGCTTTCTCGATAACCACGATCAGCACGAGCGCATTCGGCACCCGCTCACGCCACCGAGCCAAGTCTCGCTCGCCATTGCCGTGCTGTTCGCTCTGCAGGGGATCCCCTCGCTGTACTATGGCACCGAGCAGGGTCTGAGCGGCACCGTGGATGCGGCGGGCAGCCCCGACCTCTCCGCCAACGAGTCCACGCGCGAGGCGCTCTGGGGCAAGCCGAACGCTTTCGACACGACGGCGACGGTGTTCAGGCAAGTGCAGGCGCTCGCCGCCTTGCGCGAAGCGGAGCCGCCCCTGCGCTACGGGCGGCTTTACTTCCGCGAGGTCTCGGGCAACGGACGCGATTTCGGCCATTCGAAAGGGCGGGGCGGCATCGTCGCGTTTTCGCGGATTCTCGTGGACCGCGAGGTGCTGGTCGTCGCGAATACTGGTTCGGAACCCTTTGCGGGAAGTGCGATCCTCGATCGCGACATCCATGCCGTGCCGCATCGAATGGCAGTGGCGTTCAGCAACCTCGACACGACCGGCGCCGGGACGAGCCGCCGCATCGACGATGCGTGGTTCTATCGCGACGGCGCCGTGAGTCGGGGACCGGCCGCGGTGCTCGACGTCGTGCTCGCGGCGCACGAAGTGCAGATTCTCGTCCCCGTGTAAGCCGTTGTCGGTCAGGACTCGCGACAGGGACGCCGCCGGCGGGCGCACCCGCGGGCGCGCCGGCGACCGGCCGCGCCAGCGGGGCGCGACCCCGGCTCGTGCGCTTTCCGCAAATGCTCCAGAATGCGATTCAGTTCGAGCCTTTCGGGGAGCCGCGGCATGATTACCGTCTACGGTCGAAGAAATTCCATGAACGTCCAGAAGGTCATGTGGACGCTCGGCGAATTGGGGCTCGAATACAGGCGGCTGGACGTTGCCGGCACTTTCGGCTTTCCGCCCGAATATGCCTCGCTCAATCCGAACGGGGTAGTGCCGACGATCGAGGACGGCAAACTGATCATGTGGGAGTCGAATGCCTGCGTCCGATATCTCGCCAGGACGTATGGCCAGGGCACGATGTGGCCAGACGACCCTGTCGCGCTCGCACACGGCGATCAGTGGATGGACTGGGCGTCATCGACCATGAATCCGGCTTTTTTCGGCGTCTTCATGAATCTGATCCGTCTGCCCGCCGAGCGCGCCGACAAGAGACAAATCGATGCCTCCGCCGAAGCCTGCGCCGAGCTCGCGACGCGGCTCGACTCCCACCTCACCGGCAAGGCCTACATCGGCGGACCGGAATTCGGAATCGGCGACGTGCCTCTCGGGTGCGTGGCCTACCGCTATTTCAATTTGCCCATACCGCGCCCCGAGGCGCCGCATTTTCGCGCCTGGTTCGAACGGCTCTGCGGGCGTCCGGCGTACCGCAGGCACGTGATGATTCCTTTCGGGCGCAACGCCGAGGAGTGGCTTGTCGAGGAAAAGCGGAACGCGAAGATCCAGTAGAAGCGCCGACGCATAGCGTATAAAGCATAATTCTTCGAGAAAAGGTGTGTAAGATAATGAATTTACAAGCTTATAAATGCGAGATGCTACTCGTTCGTGGCAGCGTGATGCCGCTCCCGCTCAATCCAGCCCTCGATCCCCCCGCGCCCGCGCTGCGGCCAAGAACGCTTCGACCTTTTCGGAGTAGTAGTCGTTGCTATCCAGCAGCGGCGCTCCGTGCTCCAGCAGGACGCGCGCACAACCGACGTAGTCGTTCGCCGGATCGAGATTACGCGACGCCCACGACAACGTTCCGCACACGTTCGCGCCGTACCCGTGAATCTCGTTCCAGCTTGCGCCGTGTTCCATGAGGAACCGGGCCAGGTCCGCGTTGCCTTGAAACACGGCGAGATTCAGTGCGGAGGCGTTCCAGTCGCCGCCCCGCACGGCGATCGGCCAGCCGAGCTCGACCATGAGCCGAACCGCGCGAAGATTCCCGGCCTCCGTCAGCTCGGGCAGCTGCTTCAATTGCGTGTCACCCAGTCGATCGAATATGTCAGGGTACGCGGCGAGAAGGGCCCGCGCTTCGCGCTCGTCGGCGGCGGAGCAGGCCGCGACAAACTGCTCTTCTGGCGCCAGCGTCTCTTCGGCGCCGACGCTTGCCAGCAGCTCTGCCACGTCGCGCAGGCCGCATAGCATGGCATAGCGGTAAGCGCTGATGCCTTGCTGCGTCTTCGCGCGCGGGTTGGCGCCGGCGCCCAGCAGGAGCGCAACGTGATCCCGTTTTCGTCCCCGGCGGATGGCCCAAAGCAGGTCGCTATCCTCGACCCCCTTCGCATACTTGAGGATGAGGCGCAGCCCTTCTATGTCGTCTCGGTCCAGCTGATGCGCGAGCGCGTTCGAGCCTTCGACTCGGGCGCCGGCCTCGAGCAGCAGGCGCGCGCAGGCAGAGTCGCTCGCTTCGGTGGAGTGGTACAAGGATTCGCCGTCGTTCGGATCTGCGCCGGCGGCCAGCAAAGTCCTCGTGAGCACCGGGTCGTGATTCTTTCCGGCCGCTCCATACAGCGCGCTCAACGGATGCTCGCCGTGCTTCCACGACTGGTTCGGGTCGGCCCCCGCCTCGAGAAGCAGGCGCGCGCAGCGCCGCAACGAATCGCGATACTTGGGCAGCGTCAACAGCGACGAATGAGTTACGGCGACGAGCGGCGGCATGTCCAGCATGTCTTTGCACCCGGGGCATCGCCAGTCGCGGCCCGTGCGGTTCACGCATTCCGGATCGTGGGCGAGCGCGCGCCGAACCGTCGCTTCGTCGCCTACCGCGCACGCGAGAAACAAGTCGTTCTGCACGAAATCGGGATCGTCCTCGAACGCGCGCGCTGCGAACTCAGGCTGCGGCCGCTCCTCCTGATGTCCGTAGACCAAGTGCAGCCAAAGAGGCACGACGTCCCTGCGTTCCTTCGAGCGCCGGCTGTTGCGCCAGTCGACGTGATTGTTCAGCGCCTGCCAACTCGGCAGTCCATACTCTCGCGCGATGCAGGACTGGGCATCGTGCAGCTGGAACCGCATCGCGGCGAGGGCAGCGTCGTCTTTGTCCATAGCCGCAGGCAGCGACTTTCGAAAGCGCTCGAAGGCATCGCGGTTTCCTGCCTCGTATGCGCGGAGCAGGTCCTTGGCCTGTTTCTTCAGATGGTCGAAGTTGGGGCGCTCGGGCAGGCGAGCCATTGGAACCTCCATGCGTCAATTCGCCGCAGGCCCGCAACGGCGGCTGCATAAAGGTTTAGATTCGGCCGGCCGATCTGACGTGCAAGTGGGTTCAACCCTTTCCGCGGGCCCGGATGCGCCTTGCGCGCACGTCAATCATAGGCTGAGCCGCTTCGGTCTCGCAATCGAGGCGGGGTGTGCTCAACGCAGGTCGGCGGGGAATCGATAGCCGGCCATGCTCGCGTCGAGCTGCACGCCGGCGCTGTTGATGAGCATGCCGCCGGAGCGATAGGCCCCGGCCGTGATCAGAACGTCGAGCAGCTGGCGGGTGTCGAAGGTCGCGGCGAGGGCCCTCCATGTGGCCGGGGAAACAGCGGCGTCGCGATACAGGTCGTCGGCGGCGCGCAGCAGTGCGATATCAGTCGGGCTGGCGCCCGCGGCCTTGTCCGGGCCGGCCAGGACGTGCGCGACGTCGGCATCGTCCATGCCGGCGCGGCGGCCGGTGCGCAGGTGCGCGGCGTACTCGTACTCGCCGCGGCACAATACCGCCATCCGAGTGATCAACAGGTCGCGCTGGCGCGCCGTGAGCGTCGTGTGGCCATTGACGTGCGTGTTGACTGCGCCTCGGACCCGGTCGGCGGGCGGGTTCCGAACGAACGTATTGAAGACGTTGGCCGAGATCTTTCCGCCGTCCTTAGGCGGCACCGGAGGGATGCGCGGCGCGGCGCCGATGAGGCGCTCGTTGGTACGCTTCGCGGCCGGGGCATACGGTATGCCGCGCGGCAGGCGGTCGGTTGCGTCCGATTCGACGGCGACGGCCAGGGACTTGGCCACGCCGGCGTGCAGGAGCGTCGCGCCGACCGTGTCGATGGCGTCGATGAGCTGGCTCACGTCATAACGTGCCGAGAGGGAGGACCAGGTCGCGTCGGAGATGAACGAATCCACGATCAATTCGTCTGCGGCGTGGAGGAGGGCGGCTTCGAAGGGGTCCCAGCCGGGCGCATCCGGCCCTTTTGCGACGCGCACGAGGTCCTCCGAGGTGAAGCCGCCGCGCCGGGCGGCGGCCGCCCAGTGAGTCCAGAGGTAGTCCGAGCGGGTGAGCCAGGCTGCGCGCAGTCCGAGCAGAGCCCGATGCCGTGCCGGCAGCGTCGAGGCCGTGAAGATGTAGCGCAGGTGCGGCAGCAGCGCCTCGGCGAGCTCGGGATAGTTCGCGTAAACGGCCACGAGGTTCGTCATGCCGAGCCGGGCCGCCTGCGCCGCCGCTGCGCGCAGCTCGTCGCCCCAGCGGCTTTCGGGCAGGGCCGGGATGCGGGGGCTCGGTGCTGCCTGCGCCTCCGCCTCGTGGATGCAGCTCAGCGAAACCAGGGCGCAGGCCGTCGCGACAACGAGCGCGGCAGATCTGTTCATCTTCGAACCTCCAGGCACATCAGTCCTCGTTGCGCACGGGACCGGTCGGCGGCAACAAGTATCCGTGTCGCGTCATGCTCAAGTCCGGGGCATAGTCGCACGGGACGCAGTCGGGCAGAAAGTGATCGGGCGTGCGGCCGCTGACTGGATTCTTGTAGCCCCACCACATCGGTAGAATCCTCGGCCACTCCCAGGGCACGCCCGTGCCGCCGCGGAAATGCTCCTGCCGCTCGCCGAGCACGCTGATCGGAACGTCCGGCGGAAAGTGTTCGACCAGGGCCGCGCCTATGTAGTGCTTCGGCCCCGGTTTGCCAGTGTCGCCGGGCGCCGGCTTAACGATGGGGCGTCGCGACGGGGAGGGACGATCCTTCGCGGCCGACCAGCCGCCTTGCCAGTCCGGCATGCTGAAGTAGGGCTCGTCTAGCGAGAGGTTCCACAGCCGCCACACGCCGTCCTCGAGGATCAAGTGGTCGTCCGGATACATGGCACCGAAAAGCGTGCCGCCTCGTTTCGAGACGTTGGGATGGAACAGATAAGTGCGCAGACGTGCCGAGCGGCCGTCGGGGGCGACGTTGATGACGGGCTGGATGCGCCAATGCAGGGCTACGGAGGATCGTTTCGCGGGCGGGTCGCCCCATTCGAGGAAGGTCGCGTGGGCGATGCGTTCGGCGCCGATATAGTAGCCGGCGAACGGCACTTGCTTCGCGCCGCGTTTGCCGAACAGCGCGGCCAGCTGCGGCCATTGGAAATCGTCGGCATATTCGCCGTACGTGCTCGAGACGTTCTCGGCCCCGTCGTAGGCTTCGGCTACCGCCAATCTGCGCGCCACCTCCTTCAAGCGGGCGGCCGTATCGGTTCTCGGCCTTCGAGCCTCGGGCGCAGCCGCCGGCCCGGTGAGCGGCTCGCTGGCGACGAATCGGAAGCCGGGCGGTGCGGTCACCGGCGCGCCCGTGACGGGATGGGCGGAAACGAAGGCCGGAATGAGGCGGTCTCGAGGGCCTGCATCGGCGGCCGGAACACCCTCGTTCGGCGCGAGCGGGCGCGTCGGCACCGCCTCCGGGATTCGGCTCTTGCCCCAGCCCAGGCTGTATTTGGACCGGAACAGAGGAAAGATGCGCATCTCGCGCACCTTCCAAAGCCCGTCCTCTTTGACGAAGCGATTGTCGAAGACGCTGAGCTCCCAGTACGCCTCGCCCTCGTCCGCCGCTCCGAGCATTCCGAGCTCGATTCCGCGCACGCGGGCCTCCCGCCTGCCGGGCGCAATGTTCACGACCGTATCGAACTGCAAATGATCGTTCAGGACGCCGTGCGTCAATCCGGAGGGCCCCATGCGTTCCAGCGCCTTTCGGACGCCCTTCGGGCCGACGTAGACGCCGAGCCCGCCGATCTCGTAGACGGCGTGGGCGCTGAAAAGGTCGGTTACGTCGTCCCACATTCTGCGATCGACATAGTAGCCGTAAGCCGCCTGCAGATTGCGAACGAGATTCTCGTCGTCGAGCACGGCGACGCGGTCTTCGAGATCCGCGAGTGTCGCCTGGCTGCGGGGGGGGCGGACCGGCCGGCGCGGGTATCGGCACTCCGCTTTCGTCCGGCGTGAAGTGGTAGGGAATTATGGGTAGATCCTCTCCCTTCCAGTTTTTCCATCCCGTCTCGTAGGCGCCGGCGTATTGCGGATAGAAGTGCAACGTGGCGATTTCCCAGCGGCCCTGCCGACGGACATACTCGTTCTCGAAGACCCCGCCCTCGATGCTCGCTTGGCCCTTGCTGTCGCTGAGCAGGAAGAAGCCGTACCAGCGACCTTTCGCAGACGTGCCGTCTGCGGAAAGATTGACGACCGGTTCATCGATGAGCTGCGTATGAACGGCTCCCGGCGAGAGGCCTCGCCGGCCGCCGCCGTCGTTCGACGTCAATAGTGCGGCGATCGCCTTGCGGCCCTTCGCGGATGTCTCCCCGAAAACGAGCGTGCCGTTGCTCGCGAACAGATCGGCCATTGCGTTCCACAAGCCGTACTGCGAGTACTGCGCATACGTTCGCTGCAGCCGCTTGACGGCACGGATGGACTCGGTACGGTCGACGGCCTGCGCCAATGCGTCGAGCGAGGTTTGGCCGCGAACGGCTCTCGGCAGAATCAGACCGGAGGCAAGCGCCAACGCGATCGAAAGCATCTTCGGAAGGTGCGACAAATCGTTCTCCCCTGGCGCATTGAGCGCGGTTATGCTCCGACTTCGAAGACTATGAAGAATAGGCCGCTTATTCCGATTCGTGAAGAACCCGCCGGAAGGTCGCCCGCGCAGTTGGCCGGGCAGCCAACTCCGGGCACGATGTGCGAGGCCAATCCACATCACCGGGCGAGGAGTAGGGTCATGAACCAGGGCATTCCGAGCCAGCGCGCGTCGCTGCGCCTTTCGGCGCAGCTGCTGCTCGCAGGGCAACTCCTATACATCGCGGTTACGCTGCTTCATGCCGACGGAGACGCCAATAACCATCCAGTAGCGTTCGCCGAATATGCCGGCAGCGGGATTTGGACGGCCGTGCACCTCGGCCAATTCACGGGCATGGCAGTCTTGGTCGCTGGGCTGCTGGCTCTGTTCTTCGCGCTGGACCTGCAAACAGCAAGGGTCAGGTGGACCGGTCGATTTGCAGCCGTTTCGGCGGCGGCAGCCCTTACCCTGTATGGTGTGCTCCAAGCGGTCGATGGCGTCGCCCTTAAGCAGGCCGTGAACGCGTGGGTGAGCGCTCCGGACGCAGAGAAGGCAGCGCGCTTTGCAAGCGCCGAGGCGATACGCTGGCTCGAGTGGGGCGTCCGGAGCTACCAGGACTTCGTCCTCGGCCTCGCAATGGTCCTTTTCGCGGCCGCGCTTCTGGATACGGCGGGTATACCGCGCCTGATAGGCTGGCTCTTGGGGCTCGCCGGGCTTTCGTTTCTGGCGCAGGGCTGGGTTGTCGGAACCGAGGGCTTCTCGCGGTGGGAAACGATCGCGATCGTATCATCCTACGTCTTGAATCTCGCCTGGATGATCGGGTTGCTCATGTTCGGCGGGCGGATCCAGGGTTCCAAGGCTGCATTGCCTGGCGGATGAGTGCACGGCAGCCCTTCGGTACCGAAGCGATTCCAGCTGCTTCGTTCAAGTCAAAGCGGCGAGGCCGTGGGATATTGGCCGCCATGAGGGTCCAAAGCGAAATCGACGAGGCTCAGATGAACGGTTGTCTTCGTCCGCCAGTCCCCGGCGCGCGGCCAGAGAACACCTCTCATATGCGGCCGCTGCCGGCCGGCGTTCCAGCGCTCGATTCTGTGAAGGGACGGAACCTGTTCCGCGAGGCGCTGAGCCAAGGGACGCTCGAGGGCTACTTCAGGCTCGTCCAACAGTTTCATACGCAGGCCGACCCTGCCTTCTGTGGCCTCGGGTCGCTCGTCTGCGCGCTGAACGCGCTCGGGATCGATCCGGGCCGCCGCTGGAAGGGCGCGTGGCGCTGGTTCAGCGAGGACATGATGGATTGCTGCAAGTCGCTGGACGATGTGCGGCGGTTCGGTGATCAACCCCCCGAGCCTCGCGCCAGTCATCGCGGCCGTCCTTGATCGCGACGTGTCCTTGGAGGGCAAGGACAATCTGAATTGCGTGGTGCGCGTGGGCCGGTACGACGCCTTCGGCTTCGCCCAGGGCCAGAAACCCGCCATTCCAAAGGTACCATCGCGGGGCGGAGGCCCAAGTCGCGGCCACGGACGCACCTCCCACCATTGACTTGGACATCAGCATAATCCTTAGTGTCAAGCGTTCACTCGCGGTTCTACCGGAGGTGGTATGGAATTCGCGGTTGGATTGATCCTATCTTTGATCGTCGTTTCCTCTGCACGGTGGACGGGCCTTGACCGAGATCGGGCGTTCTATCCGATCTTGGCGATCAGCATCGCTTCATACTACGTGCTGTTCGCCGTAATAAGTGGTTCCGAACGCGCTCTGGTAGTTGAGTCGATCGTGATGGCGGGCTTCATGGTAACGGCCGTTATCGGGTTCAAGGCCAATCTGTGGCTCGTCGTCGTTGCCCTGAGCGCTCACGGCGTATTCGACTTTCTCCATGGCCTGCACTCGACCAACTCGGGAGTGCCCGAATGGTGGCCAGCCTTCTGTCTGTCGTTTGACGTGGGAGCCGCCGGCTTTCTGGCGGGGTTGTTGCTACGATCGAAAGTCGCCGCGTAATATACGAACGGACAACGCCGGCGGAGACGAACTGAGGCTGCACGCGTACGAGCTACGACACCCTCTCCGACGTCCTGCGCAGCGTGCGCCTCCAAAGCGCTGTCTACTATTGCGTGACCTGCGAGGGCGAATGGGTCGCGGAAGCGCCGGCCTCGTGCGACATCGCGGCAGCCGTGATGCCGGGCGCCCAACACGTCATCGAATATCATGTCGTGACGGCGGGCGAGTGCTGGGCCGGCATCGTCGGGCAGCAGCCGCTCAAGCTCCGGTGCGGCGACGTTGTTCTTCTTCCGCAAGGGGATGCGCACGTCGTCTCGAGCGCGCCGGGCATGCGCGCGAAACCGCAAGTGAGTTGGTATTACGAGACCAAGTCGAACGCGCGCCCCTTCCGTGTCAGCTATGCCGGCCCGGCAGCGCAGGTGCTTGCGGAGGCGGGCCCCGCCGAGAGCTCGGGCGAGGGCGAAGCCACGACGTTGGTCTGCGGCTTCATCGGCTGCGACCTGCGGCCGTTCAATCCGGTGCTGGGGACGCTCCCGCGGCTGCTTCATTTGCCGGCCGGGCCCGGCGAGCCGTGGAGCCAGCCCTTCTTGCATCTCGTCGCCGCGGAGTCTACGAGCAGGCGCCCGGGCAGCGAGGCGCTGCTCGCGCGCGCGAGCGAGATGCTTTTCATCGACGCCGTCCGACGCCATGTCGAGCGCTTGCCCGAGACCTCCGGCGGCTGGCTCGCCGGTTTACGCGATCGATTCGTGGGGCGGGCGTTGGCCTTGCTGCACGAGAGACCGGCCGCGCCCTGGAGCGTGGAGGCGTTGAGCCGCGAGGTCGGCCTGTCGCGCTCCGCTCTGCACGAGCGCTTTCTCGCATTCGTCGGGCAGGCGCCGATGCAATACCTCGGGAGCTGGCGCATGCAGCTGGCCTCGCGGATGCTCCTCGATACGCAATCGAGCGTCGCGTCCATCGCCCTCGAGGTCGGATACGAGTCGGAAGCGGCATTTGCGCGCGCGTTCAAGCGGTCGGCGGGTGCCCCGCCCGCGGCTTGGCGGCGCCTGCAGCGATCGCCTGTCTCGGACCCGAGGCCTACTTAGCGAGCGGTTCTGCGCGGCCGCGATCTTCACGGCCGCCGCGCCGTTATCCGGACCATGCCGCGCGGCCCGGGTTCCGTAGCCGGCTCGAGCCCTGCCTCTCTCAACATCGCCTCGACGCGTGCCGGCGGCAGCCGCAGCTTGCGGTAGCTTCCGAGCTTCATGCGCCATGCCGACCCTTCGCGCTCATGGACGATGTCGTGGACGAGCATGTGCTCGGGCAGCGCCTCGAGGAAACAGGTCAGTATCCGGTTCGCATCGCTGCGCACGGGGATGAAGCGCGCGTCACCCGATGCCGGGTGCCCGTAGTCCCGGAACGTGAGAACGAGCCGGCCGCCGGGTCGAAGCGTTCGGGCGGCGTCTCGGAACACCCTCTCCACGTGCGCGGGCTCGGCGAGGTGGGTCAGGGTGTCCCCGAGGCAGACGATGAGCTCGGGCTCGCGCTCGACGTGCCGGGCGAAGTCGAGCAGATCCCCTTCTAGGGCGCGCACAGAGATTCCAGCGCTGTTCGTACGCAGCACGTCGAGCAGCTCCGGCGAGGAATCGATCGCAAGCACGTCGTAGCCGGCTCGCGCGAGCGGAATGGCGTGCATCCCGAAGCCCGCACCGAGATCGACGGCCAGCCCGGTGCCGGGCGAAAGGGACTGCACGTCCGCCGCTCCGGCCGCCAATGCCGCCTCGAGGCCTCCGGCCATCCAGACGTAGATGGGTGCGAGCAAGGCTTCGTAGTGTTCTCGTGCGGTGCTCATGGCGATTTTCGAAGTGGCGACGATGCGGATCATTGTACGCGGCCTGGCCTACGCGCCCTTTGCCGACCGTCGGCGCGGTTTGCTCCCGAGTCCGTGGCCTTTCCCCTCCGGGAAGCGAAACGGCTGGGTTGCCGACGCGCCATACGCGGACGCGCGGACAAGAACGGGAGACTTCCGGTGAAAGCGCGAGCGTGCTTCGGCACCGAGAATGCCGCCAGGACCAGTCGCGAGCCGCTTCCGTTGGGAGGAACCATGAGCACCGTAGTGAAAACGCGCACGTTCGAGGGTAACGCCGAGGCTATCGAAGCCTGGAACGGCGTGTTGTTCGATAAATTCTTGCGCTTTCGACACATCATCTGCGACGGCTTGGCCGTCATCGGCACGGCCGCGCTCGACCGGCATCCGCCCCCGCGCCGCGCCCGCGTGCTCGATGTCGGTTGCGGCTTCGGCGACAGCACTTTGGAGATCGCCGGGCGGGTGGGGCCCGGCGGCGAGGCCGTCGGCGTGGACCCGGCCTTTCGATTCATCGAGGTTGCCGCGGCCGAGGCCGCCGCGGCGCGGGTCGCCAATGCGCGCTTCGTCGTCGCCGACGCGCAGAGCGAGACCCTCGATCCGGCTTACGACTACGTGTTTTCGCGCTTCGGAACGATGTTCTTCGAGAATCCGGTCGCCGCGCTGCGGAATCTCCGCCGTGCGCTCCGGGACGGCGGCGAGCTGACCATGACCGTCTGGCGCAGGAAGGACGAGAACGCGTGGCTTCATTCGGCGGAGCAAGCCGTTGCGCCCATCGTGCCGCTGCCTCCGAGCACCGATGAGGCGACGTGCGGGCCGGGGCCGTTCTCCATGGCGAGCGCGGACGTCGTCAGCGCACAGCTAATGGCGGCCGGGTTCCGCGACGTGGTCTTCGAGCGCTTCGATACGCCGATACGCGTCGGCGACAACGTCGCCGACGCCGTGAATTTCGCGATGGCGCTCGGGCCTGCCGGCGAGATCATCCGGCTCGCCGGAAAGGAGGGCGAGCGTCGCCGGCCGCAGGTGACGGCTGCCCTCGAGAAGATGTTCGCGCCGCTCGTACGCCCAGATGGCGTATTTGCCGGGGCGAGCACTTGGATCGTCACGGCGCGAGCCGGGGCAAGCGGCGGCCGGGCACGCGCGTAGCGGCGAGCCGGCTGCGGCTCGCCGCTCGCTCTCGAATGGACCAGCATCGACAAAGGAAACCTCAATGGGCGCAATAATTCTGACTGTCTACGGTTCGCTTGCATACGCAGTGTGCGTGGCGGCGCTTCTCTATTTGATCGGCTTTACGGGAGACGTGCTCGTGCCGAAATCGGTCGACGGCGGCACGCCGACGACACTGGGGGCCGCGCTTTGCGTCGACGCGCTTCTGTTGTGTCTATTCGCAGTGCAACACAGCGTCATGGCCCGCCGCGGCTTCAAGCGAGTTTGGACGCGCATCGTTCCCAAGCGGGCGGAGCGAAGCACGTACGTGCTTGCGACGAGCCTCGTACTGGCGCTGGTGTTCTGGCAATGGCGGCCAATTACCGCGCCGGTCGTCTGGAGCGTAGACGGTGCCGTGGCGCGGCTGTTGTGGGCCATATTCTGGGCCGGATGGGTATTGGTGCTGACCAGCACCTTCCTCATCAACCATTTCGAGCTCTTTGGGCTGCAGCAGGTGTGGTCGCGTTGGGTCGGGCGAGAGATGGCGGCGCCCGCATTCAGGACGCCCCTGTTCTATCGATACGTAAGGCACCCGCTGTATCTCGGCCTTCTACTCAGCTTTTGGTCCGTGCCCGTCATGACGGCAGGGCACCTGATGTTCTCATTGGGCGCGAGCAGCTATGTCTTCCTTGGGATCTGGTTCGAAGAGCGCGATCTCGTGGCCGATTTCGGCGAACGTTACTGCCGCTATCGGTCGGATGTCGGCATGCTCGTGCCGCGCGTTGCGCGCTTTGCTCGCGTGCGTTTACGCCGCCCGGTCAGACCCACTGTTCCTCCTGCATGACGAGGCGACGGAAGCCCTCGGCGATCTGCTCGAAAACAGGGCCGGGGCAGGCGCCGAGGGCTCGTCCGTCCACCTCTCGCACTGGAATGAGTTCGGCGCCGGTACCCGTGAGAAAGCACTCGTCGGCCGTGTAGACATCGTAAGCGGCGAGTGAGACTTCGCGGGTATCGATACCGGCCTCTTGCGCGACCCGCAGGACCGCCCCGCGCGTAATGCCCGCCAATGCGCCGTCGCTGCACGGCGGCGTCAGAAGCACGCCGTCGCGTGCGACAAAGACGTTGTCCGCCGTGCCTTCCGCGAGCAAGCCGTGGCGACTCAGCATCAGCGCCTCTTCGACGCCCGCATGGTTCGCTTCGATGCGAGCCAGAACATGGTTCAGGTAGTTCAAGCTCTTGATCCGCGGGTCGAGCCCATCGGCCGGAAGGCGGCGCGTCGCCGCGATGATGGCGCGGATTCCGCGGCGGCGCGTCTGCTCGTCGAGCCAATCGAGGCGTCCCGCGATGACGAAGAGTTCGGGCTCTTTGCAGCTGGCCGGGTCGATGCCCAATGCACCGGGCCCGCGCGTGACGACCACGCGCACGTAGGCGTCGGGCTCGCCATAGGCGGCGACCGTCGCCTCGACGATCTTCGCCAGCTGCGCGAGCGGGCAGGGCAGCGAGAGGGCAATTGCGCGCGCCGAGTCGGAGAGCCGCCTAAGATGAGCGGCGAGCGCGAATGGTCTACCGCCGTAAACGCGGATTCCTTCGAAGACGCCGTCGCCGTAAAGCAGCCCGTGATCGAGCACCGACACCCGCGCCTGCGCGGCAGGCACAATCTCTCCGCCTATCCAACACACCGCTTGCGAAGACATTATGCGCCCCTTCATAATGGTCAACATAGATGACCTAGCTGATTGTGAAGTCGGCAAGGAAAGAATGTCAATATGGTTGACCTGCACGGCGCGTCGCGCGAGCGGCAGCTGAACGCTGCGCTGGAAGCCGTCTACTTCGGCTTCCGGGGGGTCACGGCCAAGCCCGACGAACGCCTCGCGGGCCTGGGTTTGTCGCGCGTGCACCACCGCATTCTCTATTTCGTGGGCCGGCGGCCCGGGTGCAGCATCAAAGAGCTGCTGCAGGTCATGAAGGTGACCAAGCAGTACCTGCACGGCCCCTTGCGGCGCCTGCTTCAGGACAAATACGTATCGGTGCGAATCGATCCCGGCGACCGCCGCGTCAAGCGGCTGCAGCTGTCGAAGAAGGGTGCGGCGCTGGAGGGGGAGCTTTCAGGCCTGCAGAGGCGCCGGTTCCGCAAGGTGTTCGAGCAGGCGGGGCCGCAGGCGGAGGCCGGCTGGCGGCGCGTCATGGCACTACTGGCCGAAGCCGACGAGAGCGGCTGAGCCCCTTGCGCGGGCCGGGCTTGCCCTACCGTGCAAGATGACTATCCGGCACCGACGATTTCGGGCCGCTCGAGAGCCGCGTCGAGGTTCGCGGCCGCGCGGCGCACGGCCGTCTCGCGCCGCGTGCGCGCCGGCTCGAGGCGCGCGAGAACCGTAGCGAGGACCTCCGGCTCAGCCTGGTCCGGCCTGCCGCTACGGAAGGGCGGAGCGGGCGCGTATTCGATCGTCAGCTGAATCGTCTTCGCAAACTGTGCGCCTGCGATCTCTGCCACGACCGCGAGCGCCATGTCGATGCCGGCCGTGACGCCTCCGCCCGTGATCAAATTGCCGTCGCGTACCACGCGACCTGCGTCCGGAATGGCTCCGAAGGCCGAGAGCAGTTCGCGCCAGGCCCAATGACAGGCCGCGTGCCTGCCGCGCAGCAGCCCGGCCGCGCCGAGCAGCAGCGAACCCGTGCAGACGGCGGTGACATACCGCGCACCTTGCGCCAGCCGGCGCAGCTCGGCAATGTACTCGACATCCTCGAGGGCCTCGATCGTGCCGTTTCCGCCCGGAACACAGAGCAGCGCACAGTCGGCGACCTCCGCGAGCCGCGTGAGCCCGGAGAAGACGACGCCGCCGCTGCCCTCGACCGTGCCGCCTTCGACGCTGGCCAGGGTCACCTGCGCGCCCGGGAGCCGCCACAGCACTTCCAAAGGGCCCGTGAAGTCGAGTTGCGTCAGGCCGGGGTAAAGTGCGAACACGACGGGAAAGCTTGCATCCATGGTAGTGTCTCGGCTTGTTGACGCACCAAGCATGCGGAATTACGCTGATGGCGTAAATGACGTAAAAGCCTCGTTTGCTGCCAAATGCCCCGCCGCATCGATTTCCTGGTCTTCCCGGAGTTTCAGCTGCTCGATGCGGCGGGGCCGCTCGCGGCCTTCGAGATCGCGGAGCGCCTTTATCCGGGCAGCTACGAGAGACAGGTCGTCGCGCTGACGGCGGGTGCCGTCGCGAGCTCCGCGGGCGCCTCGCTGCAGGCCCGGCCCGCACGCAGACCGCGCGGCATCGATACGCTCGTCGTGGCCGGGGGGAACGGCAGTCGCGCCGCCGCGCGGGACGCAAGGACGCTGCGGTTCGTTCGCGCCGCTTCGGCCTCTGCGCGCCGGGTCGCGAGCGTGTGCTCGGGCAGCTATGTGCTCGCGGCCGCGGGCTTGCTGGACGGTAGGACGGCGACGACGCACTGGAGCTGTGCCGAAGATTTCGCGCGCCGCCACCCGGAGGTCGTCGTCGACGCGGATCGCATCTTCGTCAAGGCCGGCCGCATCTGGACCTCGGCCGGCATTACCGCCGGCATCGATCTGTCTCTCGCGCTGATCGCGGAGGATCTCGGCGAAGAAGCGGCCCGACGCACGGCGCAGCAGCTCGTCGTCTACTATCGCCGTCCCGGCGGACAGGCGCAGTATTCGGCTTTGCTGGAGATGGAGCACGTGGACGGGCGTTTTGCCCGGCTTCTCGATCACGTTCGGCACCATCTGCGCGACGAGCTCAACGTCGAGTCGCTTGCGGCACTGGTCCACATGAGTCCCAGACACTTCGCGCGCGCGTTCAAGGCCGAGACCGGTACGACGCCGGCGAAGGCGGTCGAGCGCTTGCGCGCCGAAGCGGCGCGTGCGGCCCTCGAGAGCGGCGCATGTTCGGTCGGGCAAGTCGCTCGAGAGTGTGGTTTCGCCGATACCGAGCGCATGCGACGGAGCTTTCTGCGGTTGTTCGGCGCCACGCCCGCGGGGCTGAAGCGCTTCGCGAGCGGCGGACGGGCTTGAACCGCTGATGTATCGGACTCGGCAGGGTGCGCCGGAGCGGCTTGGCGGCAGCTCGAATCGTAGCCGCAAGTCGATGTGAGACCATGATGGGACCCATGAAGATTCTTGCGATAAGCGGCAGCCTGCGAGCGGATTCTACGAACTCGAAGCTCCTGCAGTTCATGCGTGCAACGGCTCCGGCCGACGTCGAGATCGCGATCTTCGAGGGCCTCGCGCAGCTGCCTCATTTCAATCCGGATATCGAAGCAACCGGCCCGACTCCGCCGGCCGTTCAGCAATGGAGATCGATGATCGAGCGGAGCGACGCTTTGCTCGTCGCTTCTCCGGAGTACGGTCACAGCCTGCCGGGCGTGCTCAAGAATGCCATCGACTGGGTCATTTGTTCGGGGCAACTCGAGCGCAAGATCGTGGCCGTGACGACCGCGGCCGCCGGTCCGGAGCGAGGCCGGCGAGGCCTTGCGGCGCTACTGCAGGCCTTGGGAGCGGTGAGCGCGACGATCGTCGGCGGGGATCCGATCCTGCGCGGCGAGTCGGCCGCACTCGGGATGCGCGCGCTGTTGCAAGCGCTCATGGACGAAGTTCGAAAGAGTCAGGGCTCGATCGCCTCGAGCGGTCAATGCGACACAAGGTAGACAGACCCATGGCGCATCCCATCAAGCCCGTCGAAGGCGCCGTCGCGCCGATCCTAGAGCGCTTGCGCGCCGTTTGCCTCGCGCTGCCTCAAGCCACCGAGAAGCTGGCCTGGGGTGAGCCGACGTTCCGCGCCGGGGCCGGCAAGATTTTCGCTCAGTTCGACAACCATCATCACGGGGCCGACCATGTGGCGGTCTGGCTCCCCGCGCAGCCCGGTGCTCAGGACGTGCTCGTTCAGGCGAATCCGCGGCGCTTCTTCGTGCCGCCCTATTGCGGTCCGAAGGGCTGGGTCGGCGTGCGCCTCGACGACTCCGGCGTCGACTGGGACGAAGTGGCCGGGCTCGTCGAAGAGGCGTTCCGGTTGGTGGCTTCCAGGAAGCTCGTCGCGCTGCTCGATTCTGCGCAGGCAGAAGATGGGCCGTCATTCCGAAGAAGTGATCGTCCCACAGGGAAGGGTCGATCTCGACGCGGTCTCTGAGCTGCTCGCCGATCGGCCTTATTTTTCGGTTTCGCCCTTTCGGGATCGACGCCTGCGTCTTCGGCTTCCTCGGCGTTTCGGTCTAGGTCGCCGGCGACAACCCGCTGTATCGCTATGCGGCCTCGCGCGAGAACTTGGTGCGATACCGCGAGCGAATGAGGGCGCAAAATTTTCCGGAATCGCTCGAGCAGCTCCCTGCGTTGTTCCCGGGCGACTTCCCGATCGCCGTCGAGTCTCGACGAGGCCGAACGGCCGCGGGCCGAACGTGCGGATATGAACACTCTTTCCGCCGAAATGGACCGAGTGTCCGCGCTGCCACGCGAGTAGTCTGACAGACGCGGCTCGGTTCGGGCGGCGGTCGGTAGTGTGCTCAGGGTCTTTGGGGCAAGTCATGTCAAGTGAACTCGCACGGCGGCGTTCGGTGCGGCGCACGAATCGTCTTGTCCGATGCTTTTGCCTCGGTGCGTTGGCTGTCGGCATATCGGCCGCCGCGGCGGCGCAGGAGCAGGGAGGAGCCGTCTCGCGGCCGGCCGCCGCCCGGCCCCTCGAGACCATCGTCGTCTCGGCTTCACGCTCCGAGCAGAGGCTGGCCGATGCACCCGCCGCGGTCACGGTGCTCTCGAGCGCCTCGCTCGAGCAATTGCCGTGGGACGACTATGGTGATCTGCTGCGGACCGTCCCCGGCTTGAATGTGGCACAGACGGGCGTCCGGGACGTCAACGTCACGGCGCGCGGCGCCACGAGCACACTGTCTACGTCGCAGCTTCTGCTGCTCGACGGGCGCTCGATGTATCTGGACTTCTTCGGGTTCGTAATGTGGGACCTGCTGCCCGTGCAGCCGGCCGAAATCGACCGCATCGAGGTCGTGCGCGGGCCGGGCAGCGCCGTTTGGGGCGCGAACGCGATGACGGGGGTCGTCAACGTCATCACGAAGCGGCCCAAGGATATGGTCGGCACGAGCGTCGTCGTCGGCACGCCCTATGCGAACCTTGTCCACGCGGGCGTCAGCGGCAAACTCGGCTATCGAGTCTCGGGCGGCTACTTCGAGCAGTCGACCTACGACCGGCCGAGGGGCGTCGTGCCCGGCTCCGTTCCGCCCCAAACGTATCCTGATTTCGAGAACCGCGATACGAAGCAGCGGCGCGTCGATGCTCGCGTGGACTACGATCTCTCGGACACCAGCTACGTCTCCGTGGCGGGCGGCTATGCGGACACGGCCGGCATCCTCGAGAGCGGCATCGGTCCGTTCGACATCGCGCGGGGCTCCGGTCTTGCCTATCTCAAGGCGGACTGGAACACGGGGACGGCGCACGTCGGGTTCTACGGCAATTTTCTCCGCGGGGACGCCACGAATCTGCTCACACTCGGGGCGACCGGCAATCCACTGTCGTTCCACTTCACGACGGATACATACGCGTTGGAGATGTCCAAGAGCAGCGCCGTCGGCGGGCGGAATACATTGACGTACGGCGCGGACTTGCGGAAGAGCCACTTCGAGCTCGGGATTGCGCCGGCGGCCTCCGTACGTGAAGAGCGGGGCGCGTTCCTCCAGGATGAGCTGCGCATCGGCGAGCGCCTGCGCTGGGTGCTCGGCGCGAGGTACGACGACGTCGACCCCCTCGACAAGGCCGTGCTGACGCCGCGCACGAGCCTGTTGCTCTCGCTCGCGCCGAGCCACGTGCTGAGGTTCTCGTACAACGAAGCGTTCCGGACACCGTCGGTCGTCAACGACTACCTCGGCGTCACGATCCTGCAGCAGCTCGGGCCGTTCCTCGTGCCGGCCGACACGCACGGCAACCCGGGGCTCGGCCGCGAACGCATGAAGGCCTACGAGGTCGGCTACGTCGGGACGCTCGATAACGGCATGACGTTGACGGCAAGCATCTACGAGAACGTCACCCGGGATTCGATCGATTTCTTCGTCCAGGACGTGTACGGGCCTGCGAACCTTCCGGTGCCGGGCCCGACTTTGCCGGCCACGGTCGTTCCGTGTTTCCTGGTCGAGCCGGGAACGGGACCGGCGGCTTGTCCGCTCGCGGGTCTCGGCGACGCGGTCCCCTCCGCGTACAGCTACCGGAACGTCGGCAAGACCGTCGATCGGGGCGTCGAGCTGTCCGTGGAGCATGGGGCGGGGCCTTGGCACTGGTTCGCTAATCTTTCCTGGCAGAAGGCGCCGCGCATCTCGGGGCCGAACATCGATCGTGCCGGTCTCAACGTGGCCCCGGAGTGGCGGGCGAATTTCGGCCTCGGGCAGGATGGGCAGCGACTCTTTTGGAATGCGGCCGTGAACTATCAGAGCGAGGCCTATTGGGCTGACGTGCTCTATGCCCGCGGCGATACCGCTGCGTTCACTCAGGTCGGCGCGACGCTCGGCTGGCGTTTCCCGGGCGACCGGCTGCAGATCAAAGGCATCGGCCAGAATCTCCTCGACGCTCACGTGCAGCAGCACATCTTCGGCGATATTCTCTCGCGCCGGCTGGAGGCCGAGATGAGCTATCGGTTCTGAGCGCCGTTGCGGCGCGCGAACCGAGGCGCTCGTGCCCGGGGGCTCGGCCTCGGCGCGGCGGGGACAGAGCGTCTCGCGTTCGTGGTATCGTGGGGCATCGAAGCGAGCCACAGTATGAAGAACACCTCGGCGCCCCAAGTCCTCGTCGCGACGGCTTTGCTTGGCTTGGCCGCCTGCGCACCGGCCGCGGCTCAGTCCGATGCGGTCTCGCAGCCCGCCGCCGACGCGGGACACGAGCAGGCCGCGAGCGCTGCAGGGCAACAGGGCAGGCTCCGGCATGGCGACGCGCCGCCGGGCATCGATTGGTTCGACGGCAGCCTCATGGCAGCGTTCAAGGCGGCGCGAGCGCAGCACAAGCCCGTGCTGCTTTACTGGGGTGCGGTCTGGTGTCCCTACTGCAAGGATCTCAAGGCGCACGTCTTCTCACGCCCGGAACGTCAAGGCGAAGCTCCACTCGTTCGTTGCGGTCTACCTCGACGGCGACGACCCGGGTGCACAGAAGCTGGCCGAGGAGTTCGAGGTGGCCGGGTATCCGACGGTACTCGCGTTGTCGCCCGGCCGCAGCGAGCTGGCGCGCATCGCCGGCGGCATGGATGCCTCGGTCTACGCGAACATGCTGGATCTCGTCCTAGGGGATGTGCGACCGATCGCCGACCTGCTCCGAGCGGCCGCGGAACGGCGCGCCGCGCTCTCGAGCGACGACTGTGCGCGCCTCGCCTACAACGGCTGGGGTCTCGACGATTATCCCACCGCCGAGGACGAGCGGCGTATCGCGGCCGAGCTCTTCGCCGCCCGGTCGAGCTGTCCGGCCGAGGCCCGAAGCGAGCGCGCCCGCCTGACCGTCATCGCGGCCGGCTACTACGGCGATGCCCTGCATGAAACGGTTTCTCGTCCGGATGCGGTCGACGCGAGCGTTCGCGGCGCCATCCAGGAGGCAGAGCAGATCATCGCCGACCGCGAGCTGGCGGCCTCGATGGCCGACGCCCTGCAGTATCTCGGCGAGGGCTTCTTCGAGCTGACCGAGCACGTAACCCCCGAGCGAATCGGGCCGCTAGAAAAGAATTGGGGCGCCGTCATGGATGCGGCGGCCAGCGACGGCGGCTACTCGGAGGGCGACCGCATCGCGGCGCTCGAGGGCAAGCTCACGGCCATCAAGACGCTTTCCGGGAAGATACCCGCGGAGCTGGCCGCCGACGCCCGCAAGCGTCTCGGCGCGGCCTTCGCGCGAGTGGGCGACTCGGACGAACGCGCCGGGCTCGTCAACGCCGCGATCAATCTGCTCGGCACGCTCGACGATCCCGCTGCGGCCTATGCGATCGCCGAGCAGGAGATGAAGACTTCGAAAACGCCTTACTACTACATGAGCGACATGGCGTACTTGGACGAGAAGCTGGGCCGCCGCGACGCTGCCATCCATTGGTACGAGCGGGCCTACCACGAGGCGCGAGGACCGGCCACGCGGTTCGAATGGGGCACGGATTACGTACGCGCGCTGGTCCGCTTGAGCCCGGAAAGCGATTCCGCGGTTCGGACCGCCGCGATCGAGGTGCTCGGTGAGCTGCAGGGACCGGATCGCATCTACCGACGAAGCCAGACGCGCCTGCAGCGTCTCGACGCGAGCCTCGAAGCCTGGAACAAGGGGGGCGGCCATGCGGCGTCGATCGAGGCGATCCGCGCCCGGATGGCCGAGATTTGCGCCGGGATATCGGCCGCCGGAGACGCCAAGGCACTGGCGAGCTGCCAGGCCTTCTTGACGCCTGCATCGTCCCGGTGAGGCGGGACTCGGCGTCAGTTTCGCGAGCGGTCGGCGTCAGTTTCCCGGGCGCTCGGCGCCCGGGTTGGCCGAAGGCTGCTCGATCCACCCGAGCGCCGCGTCGAGGTCGTCGATGAGCTGCTCGCGGTTGCCGCCGAACCGGTGGTTCCGCGCGTCGACCGAATAGAGGCGCCGTGTGGCGGTATCCGGACCGAGCAACCGGCGGGATTCGGCCGCGCTGACATAGCGATCGCCCGTTGACTGGATCACCGCGACCCGAACGTGCGCGAACAGCTTGAGCGCCGGGTAGATCAGCACGCGGCGCCTCTTGTCGAGCTGGATGTCGGATTGGTTCAGGGAGGGCGTTATGGAGCCGAGGTAATCGGCCCGGCGGGTCAATCCGATCGCAATTGCGCCGGCAAGGTCGCGCTGCAGGTCGGGGTGAACGGCGGTGAAGGCGACGAAGGTTGCGCCGCGTGAGAATCCCACGACGATTAGCCGCGCATCCTCCGGAGTGTTCAGGTCTTTTCTGAATCGAGCGAAGGCCGAGCCGAGCAAGTCGGCCGCCTGCTCGGCCGTCATCTTTTTCCTCGCCCGCTTCAACGGCCTCAGCACGTCGGGTGCGCTGAGCCCCGCAATCGAATACCCCTCGGAGGCGAGGTGCTCGATCACGAGATTGCTGACGCCATGCCAGCCGCCGTCACCGGTGGTGAATACGATCAGGTATTGCGGGTGGCGCGGTGTAACGGGCTTGACATACGTCACGCGCAGATGCCGCACGCCGACCTTGACCGTCCTGACCGTAACGTCGTAAACGCCCGGGTCCGACCTGACTCGGGCGAGTGAACTATGTGCGGCGAGGAACAGCGTCAGCGCAAGGACGCCCAAGGTCGATTTCGAGATTCTGCGCACTCCGACGATTTCGCTGGATCCTCGGCGCGCCGATCGGCACGCCGTATCGGCGCACATCATACCGCGTAATTCGTCGCGCGGACCCGGAAGCCCTGCCGGTAGCCGGAAGAGGGGCTGCCGGGTCTGTCTCCGGCCGCGCAAACCGCGCGCCGGATGCCTCAGCGATAGAACCGGTGGTGCCCGATCGTCGCGAGCGGGTGCTGTCCCCGCGCCCAGCTCGGGGTTGCTCCCTTGGCATGGTAGTAGAGCGCTCCGCCCACGATCGGACGGTGCTCCCCGTCGTAGACGGCGCGGGCGACTTCGAGCGCGCGCTCCCAGGACGCGCCCCGCGGCTCGGGCCGGGAATCGAGCTCGGTCCATGAGAACGCGCCGACGTAGCGCGCACGCAGGCGGTCCCAGCGCTTCTCATGGACGACGGCGCAGACGGTAGATGGAAACAACGGCGAAGCCACTCGGTTCATGGTCACCTCCGCCACGGCGTATTGGCCCGCGACCGGTTCGCCTCGCGCCTCGAAGTAGACGTTCTCGGCCAGGCACAGCAGGTCCGCACGCCGTTGCCGGCGGCCCTCGATGCGGCCGTAGTCTTCGTGCGCGGCATAGATCAGGCAGCCGAGCAGGGCGAACGGCAACGGCAGCATCGCGAAGAACAGCAGATGGTCCTTCCTCGCCGCCCACCACGCGAAGAGCAGGCGATCGCGCCATCCCGCCAGCGTCCGCCGATGCGGCTTTCGCCCCGAGCGGTGCCTTTCGCGTAAGCGCACGTCTACCATCGCGGCTCGGCCTGGTCCCGGGGTCCACCCGGGGGGGGGCGCGGCCCGCCTCAGCTGATGAGCAGGCCGTCCAAGCCGTCCAGGTCGTTGATGACCCGCCAGGTCCCGCCGGCGGCCTCGACGCGCTT
Source organism: uncultured Gammaproteobacteria bacterium (assembly GCA_963702105.1). Lineage (GTDB taxonomy): Bacteria > Pseudomonadota > Gammaproteobacteria > Steroidobacterales > Rariloculaceae > ZC4RG20. The sequence goes on along the minus strand of OY969712.1, from coordinate 2,724,789 downwards.
CTTCCAGGCCGCAAGCCGGTCGAGGTACTTGCGGGGGTCCACGTTGTCGCTGTGCAGCTTCGTGACGTTCAGCGCGATTACCTCGAACCCCTGGAGCGAAACGTCCACATTGCGGACGTACCCCTTCTCCAGCTCCTCCTGCAGATCGGAGAAGATCAGGATCACCTTGCGCTGCGGATGCTTCTCGTCGAGGTATTCGACCGCCTGCAGCAGGCCCCCCGAAATGTCCGTGTACCGCGAGGACTTCGTGTGGTCGAGAAACTCCCCGACGGTTTTCGAGAATCGCCGCTTCTGCAGGTTCTCGAGGCTCGGCCGATCGGCGAGCGTCGTCTTCGCGACGATGTCCTTCTCGCTGAAGCTGCCCGTATCGATCCGCGCTACGGCGAACGAGTCGTTCGGTGCGAGCCGCGACAACGTGTAGTTGACGACGTGCTGCGCCTTATCCAGCTGCTCGCGATAAGTGCCGGACGTGTCGAGAAGCAGGTAGATCCCGGTATTCCGTTGCCCCGCGGAGGCCGTGCAGCCCGCCGCGATGGAACAGACCACGGCGAGGAGGGCGCCCGTCCGGCCCCTCACGGCGAGAGCTCCGCGAAGCCGTCCTCCGGGGCTTGCTCCGCGGCCGGCTCGCCCGAAGGCCGTCCCCGCCACGCCGCTTCGATCCAAAGCGGCATGAAAATCGGGATGTCGTAGAGCCGGACGAAGGCGTCGCCGGCATGCCAGAAGAGCCTCGAGAGCAGCGACAGGACCAGATGCACGACGCGCAGAAGTCCGATCCCTAGCACTCCCACGACCGTCCTCAGCGAGTGGACGAACGTCTCGAGCGGAATGGCGACGAAGACGAGCGCGAACGGCAGCGTGAACCCCATGCCCATTTGCGCGGCCGTCGTGATCCACAGGTAATCGCTGGGAGCGGCCGTTTCGCCCCCGCGCAGCAGCGCCGAGGTCGCGAGCTCGTCCTGCATGAGCAGCTCGCGCATGTAGGCGAGGCCGGCCTCCACGGAGGCGAGCAACAGCAGGATCGCAAAAGTCACGGCGACCATGCGAACGCGGGTCCTGTCGGAAAGCGCGCCGACGACCGGGAACAACCGCGTGATGCGCAGCGACTCCATGAGAAAAAGACCCATGGAAACTTCGACCATAATGATGACGAGCGCCGCAATCTGCGCAGTACGGAAGCCCCCGATGAAAGTCGTGCCGCCGACCATCTCGGCCATCGGCCGCGCAATCAGCGTAAAGTTGATCGCGGCGCCTCCGACCGCGACGGCGAGCACGAGCGCCGATACGAAGAACTGCACGAGCGACGAGGAGGACAGCACTTGTGCGGCCCTTTCGGTTCCGACGACGATCTCGCGATACTCCTCGATGTGCCGGTCGATGGACTTGGAGCGCTCCAGCAGACTTTCGACATTGCCGTTCACCCGCTGCAGAGTCTGATGAATGTGTCTCCACAGAGGCATCATTCGCCGCAACAGCTCGTGCCGCTGCCGAGACGCTCTGCGGTGCTCGAGCAATGCCTTGTCCTGCGCCTTGGTCATCGATTCGTGAATGTCGCCGAGAATCTCGCCGACCGTGCCGTCTTTCGCGTCGAGCTCGGCGATGACCTCGACCGCCTTGACCCACCCGGGCGGCTCGGGCGGCACGTCCACGGACTGGCGATGATCTTCCTCGAGGCGAACGAGCGCCTCGCTGAGCTCGCGTTGCAGCGCCGGGTAGCCCCCGAGGTCGCGATGCACGCTGGCCGAAATGCGATCGAATTCTCGCTCGACGATGCGCTCCTTTGCCTCGCGGCCCGCTGCGAGCAGCACTTCGCGGTTGCGCTGCGAGAGGCTTTCTTCGGCCGAGCGGCAGGTCTGTGCGGCAAGCTGCAAAACGTCGTGCAGGGCGTGGCACACGGTGACGATGACTTTGTGGGCCGAGCTGCGTGCGAGATAGAGCACGGCCGCGCAGACCACGAGCCAGATCAGCGCGGAGACGAACGGGAACGGCGTGAGGGCGAGCAACGTGTCGAGCGTCATGGCGATCCTCCGAGGCCGGCCGCAAGCCGGGTCGGGAGCAGACGCTCGAGGACTGCGAGCCGATCGGTCGCATGACCGTCGCGCCGGCAGCCCCGCTGTCGTAGGTTTCCCGTTAGACCGGTGGCTTTGCGACCTTCCCTTTCGAGAAGTGTGCCTTTTTCGTTACGCGGCGGAGAATGTCGGCTCGATCGGCAGGCATGTCAAACGACTGAGTGCGCCGGCCTGCGCTTGCATGGGGTTGGGCTCATGCGGATTCCTCGAACCGGGCATTATGTGAATGCGAGATGCGTGCTCGATTTGTCGCGCGATTGCGACTGCCCGGCGGTGGCCGACGAGCCGGCGATTGCGGATTCGCAGCGCGGATGGGTGACCTTCGTAGCCGTGCCACCCGTGTTGGTCGGCGTCGCGCTGGGCGCGCGCTACCTTCCGGCGCGGCGGTCGAGCTCAACGTCGGCGTTTAATGACACGCGCGCTCTCAACGTGTTATACGGCATCGCAACGAAGCCCCCGCGGGGTAGGATCATGAGTGCCGGACCGACTATCCTTTTGGTCGAGGACAACCCCGATCACAGGGAAGCGCTGAGCATTCTCATGGAAAGCTGGGGATATGCCGTAACGAAAGCGAAGGACGGTGCGGAAGCACTTGTAGCGCTACGGCATGCGGCGCCCCCCAGCCTCGTACTTTTGGATTTGATGTTGCCGTGGGTGTCCGGCTGGGAATTGCTGGTGGAGCTAAACAAATCGGATGCCGCGTGCTCCATTCCCGTAATCACGATATCGGGACTTCCCTCGCCGCATTTGCAAGGAATTCCGGGAATCATCGCCCATCTCAAGAAGCCGCTTGATCCGGACGTACTACGTAAAGTGCTGACGCGGCACTACAACTAGAAAGTTGTGAACTGCTCACGTCAAAAATTTGACGCGCCGTAATAGGCTACGTCTCGATCGATTCGTCGCGGCGCGCCATGACGCAGTCCAAACCGCCGTGACGCCATTCTGAAGCGGGCGGCTCTGGCGGCATGAACAAAGACAAATTGGACCCCGGACAGACCTACGTCTTGGAAGAGACGGTCATTACCCGGACAAGCAGCATCGAAGAGCTTGCGGAATACGCCTTACGAGAGTTCCCCGGCACGGGCGAGGAAGCGAGCAGCGAAGACTCGCAGAACGATAAGTAGCCGTGACCCTGCGCGGGAACGCGCCGTGGGCTGCGGAGGCGTTGGATGCGTGGGGCCAATGATGCTGGTCTCCATGCCCGGCTGCGTCTAATATCCCTGCGTAGATGAAACGATACGGCGTTAAGTACTGGCTGTTGGGCGCCTTCGGATTGATGGCGCTTTTCGTCCTGTGGAATAACGAAGGCTTTCTCGTCGACCCGAGCTCTGCGGCTTGGGCGCACTTCGGTCCCGTTCGCCTGCACCTCATTCCGCACGGAATCGGCGGTACGCTCGCGCTCGTTCTCGGCGCCACGCAGTTTTCGTCGCGTTTGCGCCGGAAGCATCTGCGGCTTCACCGCTTATTCGGCAAGCTGTACATCATCGGCTGCTTCGTGCTCGCACCGGTCGCGATACTCATGGCGCTGAAGATCAGCCCGTGGTTCATGACGGCGTTTACGATCGTGCAAGCGACGACGCTGGTGGCGTTCGCGGCCGCTGCCTACTGGTCCATTCGGCATCGAAACGTCGCCCAGCATCGCGAATGGATGGTACGCAGTTACGCAGTCGTCCTCGTCTTCCTCGAAGGAAGGGTGCTGATGGCGATCCCGGCGATTGCGCGCCACGGCATGGACAGCGTCGTGCTCGTGAATTGGGGCTGTTTCGCGCTGTCGCTCGTGATCTCGGACTTCGCGCTGAGATGGGGCAGCCTCTTCCCTTCGCGCTCTATCGCCGCGCCGGCCGTGGCCGCTAATTCGGCCCTGTCCGCGCGGGGAGCGGGCGCGGACCTTTAGCCGACGGCCCGCCCGCGCACCCGGCGCTAATGTATCGAATCGACGAGGAGTCCGTTATGCCCGTCAAGCAGCGATCCGCCGAAGCCGCTCGAAGTCGAGGGCGGTCGGAGGCAGCGGAGGTGACCCCTTCGTGAATCGACGCGACAACGAGCGCCTGACGCGGGTCGGCCCCGGCACGCCGATGGGGGAGCTGCTGCGCCGCTATTGGCACCCGGTCGCCGCCGTGGCCGAGCTCGACGATTCGCCCATCAAGCCGATGCGGCTCTTCGGCGAGGACCTCGTGTTGTTCAAGGACGGCGAGGGCCGCTACGGTCTCGTAGACCGACATTGCCCGCATCGCCGCGCTGATCTCTCGTACGGCTATATCGAACCGCGCGGCCTTCGCTGCAGCTATCACGGCTGGCTGTTCGAGCGCTCCGGCCGTTGTCTCGCGCAGCCGTTCGAGGACACGGTCCGGCCGGAGGTCGGCTTCAAGGACCGCATAAGGATCAAGGCCTATCGAGTCGAAGCGAAGGCGGGCCTGCTCTTTGCTTATCTTGGGCCGGAGCCCGCGCCGCTCGTTCCGACTTGGGAGCCTTTCACGTGGCGCAACGGCTTCGTGCAGATCGTCTACGCCCACGTGCCCTGCAACTGGCTGCAGTGCCAGGAGAACTCGTGCGATCCGGTCCATTTCGAGTGGATGCACGCGAACCACGCCGCCGGCGGCGCCGGCCGCGTCGAGGACTACGCGCCGACCCACCTCAAGATCGCGGTCGAGAATTTCGAGTGGGGACTCAACTACCGGCGGGTGCGCGCCGACACCGACGAGGCCCATCCGCTCTGGAGCGTCGGCCGCGTGGCGCTGCACCCGAACGCGCTCTTCACGGGCGATCACTTCGAGTGGCGCGTGCCGGTGGACGATGAAAACACGCTCTCGGTCACGTGGGCCTTCGACAAGGTGCCGAAGGAGCGAGAGCCCTACGAGCAGTCGCGGATTCCTTACTGGCTCGGCCCCGTCACCGATCCCGTCACGGGTCGCTGGATCACGAGCCACGTCATGAATCAGGATTTCGTCGCGTGGATCGGCCAAGGCGTGATTGCGGACCGCACGAAGGAGCATCTCGGCCGCAGCGATCAGGGCGTGGTGCTCATGCGCAAGCGCTTCATCGAGGATCTCGATCGGGTCGCGCGCGGCGAGGATCCTTCCGGTCTACTACGCGATCCGGAGCGCAATCGGTGCATCGAGCTGCCGATCATCGGCAAGGCGGGTTTCCGAGACGGCATGACGCGTGCCGAGCTCGAGGAACGCTTCGCGCGGCTCGGTCACCGCTTCCCGCCCCGCTACGTGTTTCAGGCCGGGCAACCAGAGGAGGTGCGCCTCGCCTACGAAGAGGCGATGGGACAATCGCCGCAGAACGAAAAGGGAGCCTGAGGGCTCCCTTTCCGCGTTTCGCCGACGCTGCCCGCGTCGGGCGATTCTCGTCGCGCCGAATCAGGCGTTGTCTTTGTTGAGCTTATCGCTGGGCCAGAACTTCAGCCCGCTGATGTCAATTCCGGCGATTAGGCCGCCGTCGGTCATGCGGTAGACCTCGACTCCATTGTGCCAGGCCGCTTCCGCCTGAGCGCCCGCCTTGCCGGCCGTCGCCTGTGCGGACGAAGCGCCCGTCCATTCGCCTCGCGTGAAATCGTTGTAGGTCTTCTCGTCCTTGAACAGCAGTATCAGCTTGTAATTGGAGAGGCCGGCCGTGAGCCCCACGCCGGCGCCGCCGACATGCATGAACGTCTCGTTGCTCGAAGCCTCGCGGCTCTTGAGCCCCGCAGAAGTCATAGCAACACCCGTGCCGCCCACGCCCGTTACGAGGGCGCCGCCCTTCGTCGTATCGAAAACGGCGAAACCGTAGGCATGGTCGAGCGCCTGCGCGGCGTCCTTGTTCTGCTGGCGTAGCTGCGCGATGGTCTGCTCGGCCATCTTCTCGAGCTCCTTTCGATCCTGCGCCGGCGTTCCGCTGAGGTTCGCCTCACCGGCCTGATGCGGCGGCGCGCCGTTCCGCGCGGCGGCGGCCGTGTCGTCGTGGTCGAGCGGGCCGGCCAGAGCCGATCCGCAGATCAGAGCGACGGTGGCGGCAAGGGCTGCATGCGAAGTTGTCTTCCATTTCATCGAATTTCCTCCTGGTCGTTGGTCCGACTCGGACTAGCAAACTGCGTGCCAACGGAAGTAGAAGGGCATTGCAGACAAAGGGATAGCGCGTGATCCTCGACTGACCCGTATCTCGGCCCACCGCATGTGCGGTGGCGCCCTTCGGGATTCGTCGCCTTCCGGCCACAGGGGCTGTTACCTACGCGCGAGAGGGAAAGCGCCGACAAGGCGGCTTCCCTAAACGGTTACGCGAGCTCCCGGTCGGCCGCGCCGCCTTCGTCGTAGTCCGCGTGCTCCAACCGTAGCGTGAAGGCGCGGATCGGACTCGAACGCTGTCTTGCGGCCAGCCCGAGCACGGCGCAGGAGTCGATGCCGCCGCTCAGGTAACAGCCGACCGGGACGTCCGCGCGTAACGGCGCCCCCTGGCGCGCCTCGCCACGCTCGGTGCGGAAAGGTCGGCACCATTCCGTTGAGCCGGTTACGTGGAGCGCCGGATCTCGACGACGTGCAGGTTGGTGCCTCGGTAGTCGCGATAGGCGACGCGCAGCCGCGCGCGATTGACCGCGCAGGCCACGAAGCCGGGATTCAGCGAGCAGAAATCGCTGCCGCCCATGTCACAGTAGCCTGCGCCCTTGGAACCGGCACCGGTACATACGTAATGAGTGGCGCCCCGAAACACGTGCTGCAGGTCATGAACATGGCCGTTGAGGTACAGCGGCACGCGGTGGCGCTGCAGGATCGGATCGAGCTGCGCGATCAGATCGGGGAGGCCTCCGATCCTGCGCGGTCGCCTGTCCCATGCAAGGGGCAACATGGGTCGGCTCACGCGTCCCATGTATATCGGGTGATGGCCCACGACGATCTTCCAGTCCGCTTTCGAGTCCCGAAGCGCCCCGTCGAGCCACGCCAGCTGCATCGGAACGTTGGCCTTCTGATCGCCGACTTTGACCTCGCGCGCACCGTTCGCGTAGTACGATCGCACCAACGGCGAAGTATCGAGCACGAATATCTCCAGCCGCGCGCCGTCGGGCGCACGTTCGGCGAATCGGTACCAGCGCGCCGGCATGCGCCAGCGGCTGCTGGTCCGGCTGTAGTCGATTTGCGCCTGCGCGTTACCGCGATAGTCGTGATTGCCGAGGGCGACGTACCACGGTACCTGAAGTGACGGGGCGATATAGACATCCTCGAATGACGTCCGCCAGGCCGGATCGTGCACGCCCGTGACGCCGTTCTTGTAGAAGTTGTCACCCACGGAGACAACGAAGCGTGCCCCGAGAAGCTCGCCGCTCTCTCCCATTTGGGCGGCCACGTCGCGCTGGTAGTCATGACCGTGACGGCCCCAATCGCCGATCGCGAGGAAGTTCAACGATGCGCCGTCCTCATCTGCCCAGGCGCGCGACAGCGGCATCGCTGCGGCGATTCCGACGCCTCCTACTGTGCGCAGCAAGCTGCGCCGGGTGAGTCGAACTTCGGACATTGGAGTTCTCTAGGTGGCTGCGATTCGTTGGCGGCGTTCGTCGGGTTGGCCCTGCCGTCACAGATCCGGTCGGTGCGGCAGTTATTCCCGGCCTCAAGAATGGGCTACAACCTAATGTGATTGCAATAATTTATCGCGTACTGGCGAGGGCGTCGGAGATCGGGCCTGCACGCCGTGGGCGTTCCGCTTCGGGCGGTCCGTCTCGTCCGAGTTACCGCAGTCTGCAGCGCCTCTCAAGCCGGTGGCTGGGTCGCAAAGGGGGACGCCGGAATCGTAGGCCGCTCCCGATGTCGGCCGTGAACCCGGTTCATCGCGACTCGGCCTCGGTTGCCGGATTGTACGTCAACGAAGACGGGTTGCGACAGCATTTCGGCGCCCGGAGTGGGGCGCTTGTACCACACCGCATCGGCACGCTCGGGGGCGGCACTAGCGGCACCGCATCCTCGCAGCTCTGCCAATCAGCCGCGGCCGGTTCACAGTTCGCATCGGCGACGCGCCACTGTAGACCATGGGAATCGGGAACCTCCCGGACCCTGATGCGTGTTGAGGCTATGCGAGGCGCAACGAGGTTGTCTCGCCAGAGAAAGTTATGAGCGTTTCGTAGGAGCCCATCATGAGATCGACGACGCCTATTGCGCTCTCACTCGTATTGCTGCTGGGCGCCGGAGGTGCCGGAGCACAGGCTGAAAGCCCGCCGCCGGGTGGCGACGACGACGTGACGATGAAGCTGATCACCGACGTGTCGGCTACGCTGCCGGATGCGGTGACCAGGCAGATTGTATTGCCAGAACGCGCATCCGCAACCGCGCTCGACAAGAGCGCGAAGGGCCTGGCAGCGGCCAACGCCGCCGGGTCCAAGGACCACCCTAGCGCAAGCGCCGGGGCCGACGACGAAGCTGCCGAAGAAGGCCAGAACGAGCGGGATGAGCGCGGGGTGCTGCAGCCGCAGGGGAATGCGGCCGGCGCCGTGGAGCAGGGGCTCGACCAGGCCGCTCAGGCACGCGAGGACGGCCGTGAGCTCGGCTCGGCAACGGCGGCTGCGGCGCGCCATCGGGCCGAGGGCTTGGCGTCAGTGGCGGCGAGCGCCGCCGAGACCGCTCGCCAGGAGATCGGTCGACGCGGAAGCGCCGGCGATTTGCCGAACGGCCCCCATCCCGACCTGCCGCCGCAGGTGTCGTTCCCGGACGTGCCGGCTCCCGTCCAGCCTGCGCGGCTCGGGCATTGATTCCGGGCGAGCGTGCCCGCGATTTCGAGCGGGCGGCCACAGCGAAACCCCCAGCGTACACGTCCCGACGCATTGCGGATCGACGTTGATGAGCCGCTCCGACGCGTTTGCGAAGCGTCCCGACGATCGGCGCCGGGCCGAGGGGGCGTGAGCGAGAGGCACGGCTCGCGACATGTGACGCAAGTCGCAAAAAGAAGAGTCGCGGAGCAGGCCGCGAGAACCCCCGAGGTTCCCGGCCGTGTATGCTTCGTGGCCGCCGAATGGGCTGCCCCGATCAGTCTGCAACAATTCGAACCGGGGGCTTGCATCCATGGAAAGGACTCTCTTAGCTAAGCTTTGCGCAACGGCACTTGGTGTCGGTGTATTGACGGCCTGCTCGGGCGGCGGAGGAGACGGCGGCACGAACGGCTCATTGAGCCTGGCACTGACGGATGCGCCCGTCGACGGCGTATCGCAGATATGGGTCGAAATTACCGGCATCCGTCTGCATTCGCAGAGCGGCTCTACGGTGGACAGGACCTTCGCGCAGCCCCTGGATATCGATCTGCTGACGCTGCAGAACGGCATCTCCAAACCGCTGCTGAACGGCGAGTCTGTCCCCGGGGGGACCTACGACTGGCTCGAGCTCGAAGTGAACGCGAAGCTCGACGGCGTCTACGACTCCTACGTAGTCGCCAACGGCGGTGACTATGAGATCAGCGTACCCAGCGGCAGCCAGACCGGACTCAGGCTCGTGAGCCCCTTCACGGTCACCGCGAATCAGCAGTCGAGCTTTGTCCTCGACTGGAACATGCGAATGGGCCTCAGCGCTCCGGGCGGGCAAACGTCGCCGGGCGGGCAGCAGGCCTATCTGCTCAAGCCGGCATTGCGGATCACCGACATGCAGAAGTACGGTACGTTGAAAGGTACCGTCAGCGGTTCCTTATTGAGCGCTCAGGGCTGCACAGGCAATACCAGCACAGGTGTAGGTAACGCCGTATACGTCTACGAGACTTTCGATACGACGATGCAGCAGCCGGACGATATGGGCGGTTCCGGCCCCAATCCCGTGGCGACCGCAGACCTTACGCTGGACGCGAATAGCAACTACACGTATTCGCTGATTCTGTCCCCGGACGATTATGTCGTCGCCTTTACTTGTCAAGCGTCGAACGACGTGGCGGGGAGCGACGAGAACATTTCGTTCGTCCCGCCGACGGTCGTGAATGGGACGGCGAACGGCACGTTCGGGCCGGTCACGGTCACCGACGCCGGTACGGCAGTCGTCGACTTCTGAGCGCAGCCCTCGTACGGCTCCGGTTCTTTGTGAAGAATTGGGAGTCCGTCGTGCCCGGCGAGGGGGCCACGGCCCCCTGCGACGGGCACGATGGCTACGGAGGCGGCTGCGCTCTGCCCGAACGGGCCGGCTCGCGGCTCATGCGCATTGAGAAATGTGAAACCGGAGAAGGTTGGCAAGGGAGTCGACGCTAATGGGTTTGATCAAATAGTGGTCGAATCCGGCTCGTGCCGAGGCTTCGGTTACGCGGCGGTCCGTCCATCCCGTCAACGCCAGGATGGAAGTGGCTCTTGCCCACGGCTCTGTACGGATGCGCCGACAGACTTCGATTCCGTCGATGTCCGGGAGACCGACATCCAACACGATGGCTTGCGGGCGCAGTTTAGACGCAACTCTGAGCGCCTCCCGGCCCGTAGTCGCAACGAAGGCCTTGTAGCCCCTTGCGCCGAGCAGGATGGCGAGGGACTCGGCGGTGTCTTGATCGTCGTCCACACAGAGGATGCATTTTGCCGATGTCATAGTTGTTCGAACTGCTTCTTCCCCAACCTCCCACGGCACGATCCATGCCAACATCCGGAAATACTCGTAATATCAATTTCTTTCCATTGTCGAGGTGGGCGTGCGCGCGTTCCGGACCCAGGAGAACCGCAGGCGACTGTCTCCACTTGGCAACCCATATTCGAGTCGGCCCAAATTCTCTTAGGCGCTTCAATCGGTTAGAAGCGTCGTCGATCCCCAACGCGGTGCCCTCGGAACCCGGCCGCCGGTTGTGTGACCCACGCCGCTCTCGCTCTGGAAGCGGCGCGCGCCTGACGCAATCGCGGCGAGGTTCAAGGTAACGCGAACGCGACAATCGCGTCGACGCCGCCGGGCGTGGCATTGTCGATGGCCGCCGCGCCGGACGCCGTGATTGCAACGTATTGACGCCCGTCGCGACCCACGTACGTAATCGGCACCGCGTGCGCGCTCATGGCCAGCTTCGTGACCCACAGTTGCCGTCCCGTCTTTGAATCGAACGCGCGGAAGCGCCGGTCGTTCGTCGCGCCGATGAACAGAAGTCCGCTCGCGGTCGTAATCGGCCCGCCCATGTTCAGCCGCCCTGTGTGCTGCTTCTCCTTCGGCAACGAGTCCGTGATCCCGAGGGGAACCTTCCACGCGATCTCGCCCGTCGCGGCGTCGACAGCGACCAGGCTCCCCCACGGCGGCTTTTGGCACGGCCATGCGTCCTCGCCGGCATGAGCGATATTGCCGCTCGCCGGATCGCCTTCGAAAGCCTGAAAGCGCGAGGTCGGGCCGACGACGCTGTTTCGGCGAAAAGGCAAGTGAGAGCCCGGTGCGCGTTCTATCCAGCCGATGCTTGCCTCGTCCATCGTGTTGACGAAGACGTAGCCGAGCGCCGGGTCCGAGGCAGTGCCGCCCCAGTTCGCGCCGCCGATGGAACCGGGAAACAGGATCGTCGAGCGCAGGGCACTCTTGCCGTCGTGGTACACATACGGCGTGAACGGGCCCTGGTTGACCAACGTGCCGCTGCGCCGCGCGAGGTCGCGGCAGAACTCCGCGTGCTGCGCGTTCGTATCCGCGGCCGTGACGATATCCGCCGCGCTGAAATCGTGGCGCGCTATCGGCGGCGGCTTGACGGGTATCGGCTGGGTCGGCGAGAGTACCTCGCCGGGTACATCGCTCGAAGGCACGCGCTGTTCCTGGACGCCGAAGACGGGTTTGCCGGTCTCGCGGTTCAGCAGGTACATGTAACCGGTCTTGGTGGCGACGGCCGCAACGGGAATACGCTTGCCGTCGATCGTGACGTTGATCAGGCCCGGCGGCGAGGGGATGTCGTAATCCCAGACGTTGTGATGCACGACTTGAAAGTGCCACTTCGGCCGGCCCGTATCTATGTCGAGTGCGACGACCGAGTTTGCGTACAGGTCGTCGCCCGGGCGGTCGCCGCCGTAGTAGTCGAAGGGGCCCGGAGCGTCGAAGACCGCGAACAGCGTGCGCCGCGCCGCGTCGACGGTCATCGAGAACGCCCATTGCAGGCCCCCGGAGTTGTGCATCCAGGCGTCGTTCTTCCAGCTGGCGTTCTGCGGACCCGGTTGCGCGATCGAGTCGAACTCCCACCGCAGCTTTCCGGTGCCCGCATCGTAAACGTGCACGCTGCCAGGAGGATTGCTGGAGCCGACGACGACCTTGTCCTCGAATACCGTCGGTGCACCCTCGTAGCGGACCGGCATTTGCACGATGCCGTCCTGGCCGAAATCGCTCGCGGCGGCGCCGGTCTTCGCGTCGAGGGCGAGCAGCTCGCTGCCGGCCGTTACGAGCACGCGCGCGAAATGGCGGGCGTCGCCGGCCCAGTAACCCAGCCCGCGGCGCGAAGGAACCCGCTTCGTCAAGGTCACGGTCCAGACCGGTGTGCCGTGGTCGGGATTCAAGGCGACGACCGCCGTCGGGGTCGTCGCATACATCAGGCCGCCGACGACGAGCGGCGTCAGCTCCGAGCCGCCCGAAATAGAGCCCGCCGTGGGATGGTTACCGAGCTCATACGACCAAACGCGTTCGAGGCGTGCGACGTTCTGCGGCGTGATTTGAGTCAGCTGCGAATGCCGCGTGCCGGCGAGATCGCCGTTGTACATCGGCCAGTCGCCGGGTTTGGCGGCGCCGGCCGCATGAACGGCCAACAGCGCGGCGGTGCTCAGCGCTACCGAGAGGCAGCGGCGGCCGGACAGACTCATGACGGTTCCCCCTCCGTTTTGTTATCCCATTTGTCGAGATACCTGCGCGCGACCTTCGCATACCCTCTCTCCGCAGGTGAGGAGAGCCTATCAGTAAGGCGATCCTACACCATCCTGAAGGGGGCCGGCTTCGGCCTGCGCGCCGAATAGGTCGGCTCGGTCGGAACCTGCGGCGCGCTGGTGGCGGTGCGCGCTGGCAGTCAGCCATTAGCCGACGGGGGCGCGCCCTGCAGCAGCATCGCCGCCGCGGCGAGGATGGCGACAAAGAGCAGCGCCTCGAGCGCGGAGGTGAGCAGCAGGGCGTCCAGGGCGCGGCTATCCTGGCGCATCGCCCGAATGGCGGGAACATTTCGGAAGCGATTCACTGCGCCGAGCAGCGCCATCACGAGGAAGGCGCCGATCTTCCCATCGAGGATCAGCCCATAGCGGCTGTTCCAGAGCGGCGTCCAGGCACCGAGAACACGCCACGCATTGAAGATGCCGCTTGCGGCCACGAGCAACAGTCCGATGCCCGCGAGCGTCGAGAACCGGGCGATAATTCCTGCTGCGCCTGGAAACCCAGTGCGGCGCAGCTCGGGCCGCACCGCCACAACGAACGCTACGATGAGGCCGCCCCAAAGGCCCGCGCCGACGAGGTGGAGCCAGTCCACCCACACGGCCGCGCGCAAGTCGCCGTGGTCGCCGGCATGTCCGCTCGCGCTGCGCGTGAATGCAACGACCGCCATCGCGACCAGCGACAGCCAATCATGGACTGCACCGTGTACGGGCTCGTGCCGGGCTCCGGATCGCGGCGCGCAGGCCCGCAGGTACCAAAGCAACCAGAGCGTGGCGAGTCCGACAATGCGCACCATCCATAGATGGCCGAAGTCGGTACGCAGTACGACGAGCGCCACGACCCTCGGAACCGCGCCGAAGGTCGCGCCGCTCATTTCGATGCTGCGCGCGACGAGCAGGCCTGGCGTCGTCAGCGTCAGCAGCGCGAGTGCCGCGGCGTCGAGACGACGGAGTGCGCCGCGCAGCCGGCGCGATGCGCAGGCGGACACGGTTGCGGGCGCGAACCAGAGCGCGGCCGCAACGCTGCCGATGGTCAGCGTGACGGCCAGAACATCGAAGCCGGTCAGGACCTCGAGCCAGGTCGAGAGCGCGAGGTTTTCAATCGCCTGTCACCGTGAACTGGAAATCGCCCTCGGTGCGATGACCGTCCTTCGAGGTCACGCTCCAGTAAACGTGGTAGGTGCCGGCCGAGAGGCGAGGCAACGCGACCACGAGCAGCGATGGATCGCCGGCTGCGACCTGTGCGGGCCCGCGGCTCACGACGCGCCCTGCGGCGTTTTTCACGCTGAGCTTCGAGAACAGCGGCTCGAGGCGCGCATTGAACCAGATCCGGACGGCCGGCGGCGCCTTTGCCACCGTCGCGCCGACACGCGGGTCCGACTTCTCGGGAAAGGCGTGCGCCCACGCCGCCGCCGAGGCGAACGGCGTCGCCAAGAGCAGGAACGCAGCCGCGCGTCGGGCGGCGCGCCCCCTGCGGCGGAGCCTCGACGAGGCAGGCGGGTTCAGCGGCGCGACCATGCGGGAATGAGGTCGTCGAGATACAGGTGAAACTGGAACAAGAACCCCGTGCCCGAGCCGCTCGCGCTGTTCATCGGGAGCGCGAGCTCGAACCCGACCTGGCTGTACTTGCCTACCCAGACGACGCCGGGGTTGACCGTGCCGGTCGTTTGGCCGCCGCAGCCCCGGTCCAGACACGTCTCCATGGGCAGCTCGATGAGGGGGATCATGTTGCGCCACGGTCCCTCGAGGCCGGTGTCTTTCACGAAATCCTCCAGGTACGGCAGGCTGTATTGCAGCGTCAGGCCCCACTCCAGGGTATGAGACTCCGCCGAGTCGGTCGGGAGACCGATACCGGCCTGGGCCGTCACGGCGAAGGCACGCAGGCGGGGGCGGCTCAGGCGGCCGAAGCCCTTGGCATAGTAGACGGCCGGCGTGATCGTCGAGAAGGACTCGGCACCGACGCGGCCGCTGCCGGTGCCGCCGAGGTCCGCGTCGAAGCCGACGGCCAGCGCCGATTCGGATTTCGCGTCGATGAAGACCTGGTATTTTGCGCCGACGCCGAGATTGTCGAAGCCGCTTACGCCTGCGCCGTCGGCCTTCTCGTGCAGGTAGGCGGCGCCCACCGAAAGCTGAAAATCGCGAGAGACGGGTTTGGCGAACTCGGTCGAGAGACTCGAGACGTGCACGCTCGGGGCTTCGTCGCCGGGCTCGCGGCTGCTGCCGTGCAGGAAATCGAGCTCGGGGGCCACGAAGGCGTCCTCGACGGCGAGCGTGGCCGGAAAGAACCGCTTGCCGGCGAAGCCATGGGCCGAGGCGGGACTCGCCGAGAGCAGCAGCGCCGCGGCGCCGGCGACGAAAAGGGCCGGGCGAAGCGAAGCCGAGCTTCGTCGCCGCTTCCGTATGCAGCTATCCATATGGGCACGCCATTGTAGGAGCCGTGCGCGGCGGCCGGAATGCGACAGGATGTCGCACCCCGGTCCGGCGATGGCGTTCGGTATACTGTTCAAATACACCGCCATGGACGTTCTCAACGCACATCGCCTGGCCCGAGGAGCGCGGGCGCAGCTTCCGCGCCCGCCTGCTGCACGCCATGATCGTCTTAGGGCAGGTCGGTGCGATCAGCTCCGCCGGGCTCTGGCTCGGCGCGTTTCCGCCTCCCGCAGTGCTCGGCGGCGTTTTCGCCCTGTTGGCCACGGCGCACGTGCTCTCTTGGCGCCTGGCCGGGCACGCAGGCAAACCGGCGCCAAATCCGGCCGACGGCCAGCTGTTCGTGCAGCTCATGATCGAAGTGGCCGTCGTCGCCGCGCTGCTCTACTTCGCCGGCGGGGCAACGAACCCCTTCGTCTGGCTCATGCTGCTTTCTGTCACGATTGCGGCGACCCTGCTTCCGAAGCTCGAGACTTGGTGCGTCGCGCTCGAGGCCGTCGGGCTCTACACGCTGCTCATGCGCTACTACGTGCCGCTTCCCGCCGTGCATCTGCCGATGGGTTCGAGCTTCGCGGCCCACATATTCGGCATGTGGATCGGCTTCATGTTAAGTGCGTTTCTGATCGCCCATTTCGTCGCCGGCATGACCGCGGACGTTCGCGTCCGCGATGCGGCGCTCGCGCGGGCCCGCGAGCAGGCGCTGCGCGACGAGCAGCTGGCGAACCTGGGCCTGCTCGCCGCCAGCGCGGCGCACGAGCTCGGCACGCCGCTCAGTACGCTGACCGTCCTCGCCGACGAGGCGGCGCTGGATTTCGAGGCCGGCGACGCTTCCTCCGCGGCCGCCAAGATGGAGCGCATGCGCGGGCAGCTCGTTCGCTGCAAGGAGGCGTTGCGGGCGATGGCATCGGCGGCCGGGGCCGAAGGGGCGCGCAGCGGACGGCCCGTGGACCTGGCCGCCTTCCTTCGGGAGACCGTCGAGGCCTGGCGCGGCCGGCGTCCGGACCTGACTGTGCGTTGCAGCATCGGCGAGGCTGCGCCGCCCGTGCGGCTCGTCGCCGAGCAAAGCCTGACGAGCGCGCTGACCAACCTGTTCGACAATGCAGCCGACGAGTCGCCCGACGACGTCGAGATCAGCGCCGACTGGGACGACGAGGCCCTGGCCGTGCGCGTCGAGGATCGAGGTCGAGGCTTCGCGCCGGGACTCGAGGCGCGGGTCGGCCACGCCCCGTTTACCGGCAAGCCGCCGGGGCGCGGGCTTGGGCTCGGTCTCTATCTCTCGACGCGCGTCATCGACCGGCTGGGAGGCGAGTTACGCATCGAGCCGCGCCGGGGCGGAGGCACGGCCGTCGAGGTGATTCTGCCGCTCGAGAGTCTGAGGCTGTGACCGCACGGCTGCTCATCGTCGACGACGATGCGGCCTACTGCGAGACGCTGGCCGCTGCGTTCGCCCGCCGCGGCTATGCAGTGGCGACGGCGCTGGATGTCGCGGAGGGCGAGCGTGCACTGCGCGAGGAGCCACCCGATTATGCGCTCGTCGACCTCAGGGTCGGCGACGACTCCGGTCTCGTCCTCGTCGAGTGCGCCGCCAAGTGCTCGCCGCCGGTGCATGTCGTCGTGCTGACCGCCTACGCGAGCATTGCGACGGCCGTCGCCGCGATCAAACTCGGGGCCGTGCAATACCTCACGAAGCCTGCGTCCGTCGCCGAGATCCTGGCGGCGTTCGAACCGGGCGCGGCGGAACCAATGGGCGTACGGCCGGCCGCCGACCCGCCCTCCGTGAGAAGGCTCGAATGGGAACATATCCAGCAAGTGCTGCACGCGCACGACGGGAATGTATCGGCGGCCGCGAGAGCGCTGAATATGCATCGGCGGACACTGCAGCGGAAGCTGCGCAAGCGCCCGGTGGCCCGCTAAGCTTCGCGGGCCTCGCAAGTGAAATCGCCGCGGGCCCGGCCGCGGCAACTACTTCGGCCAGGAAGCGTTCGGGTCGTAGTTGATTATGGAAGGGGCGCCAGGCTGCGGAACCATGGGCCGGAGATAGGGGCGCCCGGCGGCTTTGTGGCATGCATAGCAGCTTTCGAGTGACGCCCTGTAGGCGGCGTCGAATTCCGCGCTGTTCTTCCGGTCGATCGCCGCCTTCATGGCAGCTAGAGTGCTCGTGTCGATCCCGTCGAAGATGCTCTTGAGATCGACGGAAGTGCCGTCGCGCAGCCGTGCGGCGGGGGACTTGGTGATCAGCCAGCGAATGTGATTCCTGCCCTCGCTGAAGAAATACTGAGCGAGCGGCCAGTTTCGCTGCTGACCCGCAAACCAGAGGCTCATCCACTGGAACTGCACGTCCATCATGATGTGCGAGTTCGATGGCACGACCGCCTTCAGTTGTGCGACGTCTCCGGGCAACTCCTCAGCAGTCGGGAGTGCAGCCCTCCGTTCTTGTGCTGTGGCAGAGGCGACGATGCCGCGATCCCAGGCATGATCGAGCGCGCCGCCGAGGAGCACGCCACATCCCAGAACGAGAAGCCCCTTCAGCGCCGACACGCTTCGCATATCTACGCCCTTTTCTGGTCCGTCCAAAGCCGGAGGGTATGGTTGTCGACCGCCGCACCTCCTGAGTCCGCCTGCAGGCGAACGTTACTCCCGGTAGGCATGGCACTCGCGCGAATGCGGGCTGAGTGTAGGCGTCGCGAATTGCGCCCGTCAAGCGCGAGCGATCGGCAAAACGCTCCAGCCTTCAGCAACGTCATCAGCAGGTTATCCCTTCTCGGTGTCAGCGGAGCGTCGGCCGCTCGGTCAGTACGTACTTCTCGGCGAGGGAGCCTCGACCGACAATCGCTATACCGCTTGGCTAGCTTGCTGGCTACGGCAGCGCTTGCGGCTTTGCCTTCCTTATTGTCTCTCGGAGCACCGGTGATGCGAACGACCCTGGTCGGCGACACGAAGGTCGGGTTGGCGCTCGGTAGCGGCGCGTCGCGCGGCTTAGCGCATATCGGAGTCATCAGGGCGCTGGAGGAAAGAGGCGTCCGGGTCAGCTGCATCGCCGGCACGAGCATGGGTGCCCTGGTCGGAAGCGTTTACGCATCGGGAAACCTGCAGCGGCTCGCCGACGACTTTCGCAACTTCGACTGGAGGCGTATTGCGAGTCTGCTCGACCCCGTATTCCCGCGATCCGGTTTGGTGGACGGCCAGAGAGTTGCGCGCTTCATCGATGAATATGTTTCGCAAGACCCGATGGAATCACTTCCGCTGCCGTTCCGTGCGGTTGCGACGGATTTGACAGCGGGTACCGAGGTGGTGCTCGGCTCTGGCGGCCTCACCGAAGCGGTTCGAGCGAGCATAGCGGTGCCGGGTTTACTCACTCCCGTGCAGCAGCAAAACCGGATTCTGGTCGATGGGGGCCTCGTCAACCCCGTGCCGATAAGCGTGGTGCGCTCCATGGGAGCGCAGCGCGTGATCGCGGTAGACGTTACCCATGATCTGTTGGAAAGTCGTCTGGCTCGAATTCCCGAAACTATGGCAAAGCGGCAGTCCGCCGCAGGGGCGCGCCGCCTGCATGAATTGCTGAACTCTTTGCATAGCCCCGCCGCCGCGCAGCTGGAAGCCTGGTTGGACCGAAAGCCGATGCCCGGAATTCTCGACGTCCTGCTGTCATCGATCTACATCATGCAGGCACACATCGCGCGAACGAACATCGCACACCACGCCCCCGATCTTCTGATCAGGCCGCCGCTGCGCTCGATCAGATTCATGGACTTCGATCGGGCCGAAGAGATCGCAGAGATCGGCTACCGGGCGGCAAAAGAGGCGCTCGATGCCCAGCCAGGGGGCTGAGGGCCCGGAGGGTGCACGTTCAAGCATGCTTCAGTTTCCAGTGGCCTTGCCGAACTGTAGCTCCGCATTTTCGAAGGCCAGTGTTCGCGTCTGGTCCAGATAGGCGTTCCAGCGAGCCGGAGTCCCCAGGAAGGAGTTCGAAATTCGTCACGCGTCCAAACGATCACTAAGTCCGCGTAATTCTCGGCTCGCCGTAAGGACGGCCATCGCTCGAGACGGCCTGCTATTTCGCGAGCGATCAGGTCGCGCAATGTCGGATGAGCATGCGTTCGAGGCCCCACCTTGTCTTCGGCTCGAGCCACCAGTGTGGTGGCGGTCGCTCTGAGTCGCGCGCTCGGCGATCTCAATGCCCGAGCGCCTGCACACCGCCGGCACCGCGGCGCCATACTCCTACGCCGGCGCGAACCTGTCTCGCCCTGCCCACGCCGTGCCCCGACGACCGCAAGAGGGATCTCTCGCAGCCTGCGGCACGTGTCGATCGGGGACGTCTCCGATCGACTATCGAGCGAGAGTCCCACTTCGACAAGGAGCAATATGATGGCCGCCCTCGATAGAACCTTCAGAGCAAGGCTTCGGAAGAGCCCGAAGAAGGGAGGCTGGACCTACGTCGTCATGCGGGGGTCCGCCGCTTTTTTCGCCACGCGCGGCCTTGTCAAGGTCGCCGGCACTGTCGACGGGCGGCCATTCTGCAGTTCCTTCATGGCCCTCGGGGACGGAAGCCACAAGCTTCCGATCAAGGCTGAACTCCTCAAGCTGATCGAGAAGGGAGTAGGGGAGAGTGTCACGGTCCACATTTGTGAACGAATAGAGAGGTAACGACGAATCGTTTCCGGCACGAGCATGTCTCTGCCATTTGCGGCCTACGACCGCCAACCGCATGCAGGGCGAGATGGGGTTAGCCTTGGGGGTAGTGCGACGATTCTCAGAAATTGACGCTAGCAAGAACATTGTCTTACGATCGATGTCCGGAGCTACACGGGCCACCGAACTGGTTTGCCCGGCTGTCGTCCATGTCGATCCTTCACGTCCGTTGTCGTCCCATCGTCACGGTTCATAGGCGGGCGATACCGACGAAGATCGGCCGCTTGATCGGCCGCTTGATCGGCCGCTGCGGTCCGATAACGTTCGTCGGTAGCCCAAAAAAGTTCGGGGTTACTTCCTGGGTACGGCTTAGAGGGCAGCACCCCTGGCCAGGCGTTGTCTCCTCGTCCGGCTTTTGGAGTCGGACGGAAGCCCCATCTGGCTACGAGACCTCACTGGCGCGGTCAATTTAGGCAACAACGTCGCGACTGTCCCGGGCGCCAACGTCGGTACGAACAAGTCGAAGTAGAGAAGGCCCGGCCCGGTACTGCCCGGGGCCGGGCGCTGTTTTTCGCGGCGCGGCCGGGCTCGCGAGGCGGTAAGACGGAGCCCGGTTGGAGAACGAGGGCCCTTAGGCGCCTCAGGCGCCGGAAAGGGCGAAGCCGTAATGCCGCGCGACGGGATTGCATGTCTCGAGAACATTGGCGGCGAGCGCGCACTCTTCGACGGCGAAGCCGAGCGCGTCGAGCTGGGCGGCGGCATCGGCAAAGCCGTACATGAAGGGCTCTCCGATGACTCGCATACTTTGGATGAACGTCGACACTTCGGGCGGAACCGAGAGTCCTTCCACAGCGTCTTTCGTTACGAAATCAATCCAGAGCTTGGATGAACGCCCCATGGTTCTTCGAATGCGCGCAAGCAGCCCCTCGCACACCTCTGATTCGAAGTACATGCTGCCGCCCTCCCAGATATAGAACCGCGGAATGTCGCCCGTTACCCCGGCGGCCTCGATCACGGCGTCGAGGTCGTCCTCGAGGATGTCGTAGGGCTGCCGGATCACCCGATAGGGTGAGCTCTGTGGGGACGGCAGGCTTCTCTCACGTTCTCTGAGCATGACCGGGAGATCCAGCTCGAGGAACGTCGCTTCGCCGAGGTCCGACAAGCGCCATGGTCGGGCGTCATAGCCGCAGCCGACGTTCACGACTAGGAACCGGCCATGTCGAGCGGCGAACCGCCGCAGAGCCGCATCGCAGTGGAGGGTGCGGGCTTTGACGAGTTCGGCGAGCTGAGGCGTCTCCAGCGAGAACTTCTGCGCCATCGCCGCGCCCTGGGCACCTGCAGCGCCGGCCGCGAACGGATCCAGCGGAACGTTCTTCTCCGGCCCCGGAATCCAGGCGCGCAGGCCGGCGATGAGCCGCGCCGACGTGTTGAGCTTGTGAGTCAGCATGTGGTGAGTCGACGCGAGCGAACTGCCTGTCGCTCGCAGGCTGCGCGAGCTGCGCGCCCAATAGTCGAAGTCGCTGACCGCTACGAGCCTCTCACCGTTGAGAATCTTGATGCGCACGGTGTGCCGGACCTCGGCGCCGCTCGCGAACGTCTCTGCGAGCGGCGCCCAATGCTTGCGCGGTATGGATGCTCGGCACACGATGTCTTCGGTGCTGGGCCGCAGCCACTTTATCGATGCTGCAGCCCCCCACATGTAGGCGCCTTGATCGTCCTTCTGCGGATGGAAGCCGATGACGGGCGTCTCGGCGAACAAGGTGCTGAGTGCGATGCCGCCCGTGTAGTCGGCAGCGAGCAGCATCAGCGCCGCCTGCTGCGTGATGTATTGGTTCGAGCTCTCGACGCTGAGTGGCAGACGCGTCTCGGCCTTGCCGAGATCGATATGGGTAATCGTCCAATTCAGGTAGGACAGCACGGGAACGGCGCGATGGAAGGCCTGCGTGAATGGGCCGCATTGGAATCTCGATTGCCGATCCGCTTCCCACGCCTCCGGCGCCGGAATGGGTGTTGTAGTTTGCATGGCACTATCAAGCCATACGGCGGATCTCGCCGCCGTGAAGCGCGTCACTTTGGCTGGCGGACCCCGGTCCCGGCGCGTTTTACGAATCGCTGAATTCAAGCGACGTGCGCCGACGTTCTCGCGGCGGCCGTCGGCAAGCGCTGCCACGCCATAGAAGAATAAGGCCGAAGTTGTCGCCCCAAATCGCAAAGAGCGGACGAACTCGAACGGGCCCAGCCTGAGGCCGAGCGGGGTCTCCCATGTGCCCGAGAACGCTGGGCCCCAGGGGTGTCAGGCCCAAGCGCCAGATCAACCGGCGAATGCTGGACCAGGAGGCGGTGTTTGGTGGCCGTCAGCGGCCGACCCATAGGGGGACTATAGACCACGAGGCGGTGCGGTCGGCGGCCGACGCCCGCCGCCGCGGACCGGCCTCGACCGTAGCTGAATTAACGTGGCGCAGGGGCGCTTGCCGCGCCGTTGGCCGGAGCCACGCCGTTCAACTGCAGGTCTTGGAGATAACGCCGTGCGTTCTTCGAATTGCAGCTCGCCCCCGAGGCCTCAACGTCGGGACGATAGTCCCACGTCACCGATAGAGATACGGAGTGGGTCCAAAGCGTGGAGTCATCCAGTGTAACTTGGTAGAGGAGATGTCGCTTGTCCTTGGCGAGCGTAAGTCTCTCCACGGTGTGCAGCGCCGCCGAAGAGACCGGGGAAGACGGGAAACCAGCAGTGTCGATAACGAGCGTTGCTCCATCCCAGTGTCCAATGGAATGACCAAATCGCGTCGAGATGCCTGCGGGATGCGTCGCCTGATCGAGGTGCACGGTGCGCTCGACCGGCTCGATGTCGGTGTCCACCCGTATCGCGATGGATTGCTCGCCGATCTCGAGAGAGTGGAGCACGGGCAGGGCGCCTAGCATTGCCGCGGCGATTGGCGGTAGTCCCGATTCGCAAGAAGACGCCGGGAGCCTCGGATCGCCGAGGACGGCGCGGCCGGCGCTCGCCGCTTGAGCTAGCGGCAGGGTGCCGATTGTCTGTACGAAGGCCTGGATGGATGTCGGCGGCGGGACCCAATTCCCCGCGAGGCTCGTCGCAGCGGGGACGCCCGGGATGTGAGTATTCGGACCGGCCGTCTCGAGCAGATAAACCGAACCGTCGTCAAATGTCACGTAACCGCCCCAAAGTAGATGGTCCGCCCCAGATCTCTGTGCGGCCGCGTCCACCTTCACGTGCGTCCCGGGCGCGAGCATCTCGCGCGTCACGCCGAACGTCTTGATCATCGAGACGGATGCCGCCTGGATGTCCTGCCGCATTAGATTGCCATCCCGCCCGCGCGACTCGATCGTGATGTAGACGTGGGGGTTCTGCCATGCTACGCCGACGACCGTTCCCTCCACGGTAACCCGCTTGTTGAAGGTGAATAGCGCCGAACTATGGTGCGCGCCAACCGTCCCCGCTGCGAGCGTAGACAGCGCGGCGATTGCCGAAAGGCGGGTAACGGGAAGACGTGTGCCCAGCTGCATACTCACAACCTCCGGAGGCAAAATTGCACGCTCTCTTGGGAGACTGTCGGCGACGTGCCGACGACGACCGGTTCGCTCAGGCGGCGCTGCCACTCGAATTCGCTTCCGCCTTCGGAAACGATACTGATCATCGCGTCTCGCGCGCCGCCCTGGTTCGCACCGCAGCTGTTGTTTCTTCGTCTAACGGCGGGTGCGGCCATCATCCTACTGAAGCAATGATCGTGCGTCCAGAAGGAGGATCCTGCGCGGCTCTCGGATGCGCCGGATGCAAAGTGGATTTCGGCGCCGGCCCTGCTTCCGGGCCAAAGCGCCGGGAGCGATGACATGTCCAAACAAACCGCTCATTGAGGACTTAGCAGGTCCCCTCAGGGGCGCAAAGCGGCCGTAGAAGTGCTAATTTGCGCTTGGACCGGAAGGTCCGTACTCGACCCGAAGCGGCCTTTAACTTAGACCAGGGCCGGCACATATCTTAGGTCGACCTACGCGGGTAGATTCTCGATAAAGGCATTTATCTTTGGGCATATTGGCTTCGAAGGCCCTCGCATACGCCTCGGTTCTGACACGATCATGTGCTTCAAACTCGGCCTTTTCTTCGGCATCCCGACACAGCGCTGGCGGCAAGCTGTGTCGGATCCCGAATATTGCGAGAGCAGGAGACGGGATGTTCGCGTATTTCTGCTGTCCCGCCATGATGGCCGCGGCGGCTGGCGGCATGGCTATTGATGCACGAAGAGCAAGCAATGCGTCAGGCATCGCCTCCAGTTCTTGCTGCCGTTCGCGCAGGAGTCTTTCCACCCGCGGCAGCAGACCTCGCAGGACTTCCTCTATGGTGTCTCGCTGCTTGGCGGTTGGAATTGGTAGCTTCGGTGCGAACGTGTCGTAGACGTGCGCTGTGTCTCCGAGGCCCGTCAAGAAATCGAATGCCCGATCAGCACGGCGCGGCTCGGGTCGAGCGCGTCGATGAATGCTAGAACGCCGTCACCCAGTCGATCGGCCGAATATTTAGCGCCGCTTCGCTGGCGGCGTCACGATACTGATCGTGGCGATTGCGTGGGGGCTTGCCGGAGTCTTGGTCACGCAAGGCTAGCGACTGCACGCAAGCGGACGTCGACCTAGACCAGTTCCGTTAACGCGAGATTAATGGAGAGAATGGGCCCGGACGCGGACATTCCGGTGCTATATTTCGAGCGATTGGGTAATCTCCGCTATCGACCATTTCTGCCCGTTACGCGACCGCCAGAATCTAGCCATGTCAGTCGGTTCGAGAATACAAATAAGATGGCGAAACCCTAGCTGCGCATGTAGGCTAAGCAACCCATTTTGCTTGGAGCACTCATGAAAATTATCGGCTTAGGCGTAGGACGCACGGGGACTCGGTCACTCAAGCTGGCTATCGAGCAATTGGGCATGGGTCCTTGTCACCATATGGAAGAGGTGTTGCAAAACCAACCTGAGCAGGTACCGCTTTGGGCGGCGGCCTTGAACGGGAATCTCGATTGGCAAGCGATCTATTCTGGCTACGAGAGCGCCGTCGATTGGCCCACGGCCGGTTTTTTACGCGAGCTCGCCGCGGCCTTTCCTTCAGCTAAGTTCATCCTCACGGTGCGCAGCCCAGAAAGCTGGCTCGACAGCTTTTCTCAGACCATTTACCCGTTCGTGACGGAGCGGAACCGTATCAAGGCAGAGATGCTGCCCTGGATTGATATGGTTGCGCGCGTTATCGAGAAGACCGGATTCGTAAGCGGTCTCGATGCGGCAGGGCTCCGGCAGGCGTTCGATGCGCACTACAAGGCTGTCAGGGAGACGATTCCGGCGCAACAACTTTTGATATATCAAGTCCAGGATGGATGGGAGCCGCTGTGCGAATTCCTCGGTCTCCCCGTTCCCGCGGACCCGTTTCCGCGCACTAACGACCGCAGTGAGTTCTGGGAACTCGTATCACCGGCGCTCGCGCCTTCGTGATTCCTGGCCGAGCCGCGAAAGGCGCGCGTTCTGTGGGCTTGTGCGGCGTTCTTCGATAGGCCCGCGGTGGGCCCGTTACAGCTCCGCGCTCAGCACGCCGACGTCAACTTGTTGCGTGCTTGCGAGCTAAAAGTTAGCTCCCGCAACGGCATGGGAAATGGGCCGAAATGTGGGAAATCCGAGCCGGGCCTCAACAGTCGGGTTGTCGGTCAATTCGCGTGTTCGGGTGGAACCATCGCTCTTCGCATTCCTGGTCCGGATTGAGGGCGGGGTTAAAGTCTCGCGCCGGGTGTTGCTTCCGCAGGGCGCTGGGCAAGCGTACGGTCTGGGCGACGGTTATAGTATGCTGCCTGTGATTCCGCCCGCCACCATGAAGAAGCCAACACACCCATGAAGGACAAAACGTACAAGGGACGCTGCTTCTGCGGCGCCGTCGAGGTCACGGTCACTGGAGATCCGTTGGTCATGGGCTATTGTCACTGCGAGTCCTGCCGGTACTGGTCCGCGGGGCCCGTAAATGCGTTCACGTTGTGGAAACCCGAGGCCGTGAAAGTGACTGCGGGCGCAGAGAACATCGGCACCTACAACAAGACTGAGGGCAGCGCGCGCAAGTGGTGCAAGCTCTGTGGCGGGCACCTCCTGACCGATCATCCGGGCATGGGGCTCGTCGATGTTTATGCGGCTGTGCTGCCGGACCTGGAATTCAAGCCGAGTGAGCACGTCCATTATCAGGAGACGGTGCTCCGAATCCACGACTCGTTGCCGAAGAACAGAGATTTGCCGAAAGCGGCGGGCGGCTCCGGCGTGCTCCTGCCGTCCTAGCCGGGGCGCGCGGAGACGGGACTCCGGGGAGGCGCGCGTCTCTCGAGCAAAGTCACGAGGGACGTGCAGACGGGGCATGGGGAACTCGAGCAGCACCGCCCCACGCCGGCCGCGATGAGTCAATCACCAAGCCCGGGGCGGGCACCTGCGCCGTACCCGGAACTCGCGCGACCCCTTCTGACATCGTTGCTGGCATCAATTTCGAACCGACGCGGTGGAATCGCTCTTTGCCAGCGCCCAGTCCATTAGTCCCCCCGGAAGAGCGGACATATCCCAACAGAACCGCTCATAGAGGACTCAGCGGGCCCGCTCAGGGGCGCAAAGCGGCCGTAGAAGTGCTAATTTTGGGCTTGGACCGAAAGGTCGGTAGTCGACCCGTTGCGGCCACCTGCATAAGACGCCTTGGTGCCCGACCGAGGCGCGGCACATCGCTGATCGAACGGCGAAGGCGTTTCTTGATTGCGCCGTCGACGTAGTAGAGAAAGATCGAACATTTGATCAGCTTAGGGAAGATGACCTTGTCGAGCTTGCTTTGCCGTGCCTGTACGATGTGCTTCAGCGAGGAGGTCTAACGGGCTCGACCAGTAGCCGGAAGTAGCGTTCGCCAGATTCCTAGCTCGATGCTTTGGTGGGGCACCATTTGGCCGGGAGCCGCCTATTGTCGGGAGGGCCGAATAGAAGTTGCGAGCGTCTCCAGGGGGCTCCTCGGAAGCGGTCGTAGGACTGGGTCGCTCCGTTAACTCGAGATTGACGGGGAAAGTAAGCTCGGAAACGGACGTTCAGATGCTAAATTTCGGGCTGATCCGGGATTTCCGGAATCGACCCAAAGGCGTCATCGATTGGGTGCACCATGTTCACCACGAGCCGCCTGCTACTCAGGCCCTATAAGCCTATGGACTGGGAATTCGTACACGTCTATGCCGCAGTTCCGGAGTTCTCGAAGTACGAGCTTTGGGGTCCGAACTCGTAGAGGACACGAAGGAATTTATAGCCCGTTTTTCTGGTGCCGGTGGACGGATTCGAACCGCCGACCCACGCATTACGAATGCGTTGCTCTACCAACTGAGCTACACCGGCTTTCAGGCGAGCCGCTCCGCCGCAGCGAAGCAGGCGCGCATTGTACCGTAATTCGACCGCAGCTCTAGAGCCGGAACAAAAACTCCTGCATGCCGTTGCGCAGCAGGCGCCCGCGCTCGACCGTGTAGGCCGGAAGGCAGCGCGCGAGATCCTCGGGCGAGTAGCGCGGGGCCTCGCGGTCCTCGGGGCCCCGGTTGAGCTTGACGAGCCGCTGCGCGTCCACGGGCACGAAGTTGCCGGGCTCGCGCGTCATGTGCTTCGAAGAGTAGACGATGAGGGCGTGGACCAACGTCCCCGGACGGCCTCGCTCGGCGACGCTTGCCATGAGCGTCGTTAGGGCGGGGCGGTTCAGGTAATTGAGCAGGTCCCAGCAAAGGATCACGTCGGGCGCTTCCTCGCGCGGCTTTGGCAGCGCGGCCTCGGCCTTCACGCGCAGCAGCTCGGGCTCGGCCTCGTTGTTGAGGTCGTCGAGGTTTTCTGCGAGACCCGCGATGTCGAGGCGGCAGCGGAAGCGGCTGAAGACGGCGACGGTCTCGGTTCGCGCTGCCCCGAGGTCGAGGACCACGTAGCGCTGCTCCTCGTCGAGGCGCTCGATGAGCGCGGCGAACAACGGCGCGTTCAGCGCCTCGGATTCCGATCGGTCTTGGGGCCTGGCGCGATGCAGCGGTTCCACGGCGGTAAGCACTCCGGATAGCGCGACGGCGGCCTGTTCCTCCGTCCGTCGAGATTCTATGCCCAGTCGGCCACGCGCGCACGGGCCGGTTCGTCCCTGAGGGACGCCGGCGCCGTGCGCATCCGAAGCCTTCGAAGGTCTGCCGCTGGGCTCAGCCGCGCTTGCCGGCGCTTGCCGCGTCCTTGGAGCTGCCGTCGCCTTTGAACTGACCGCCCTTCGGGTTGCCCTCGATGCCCGACGGCGCGGCCTGTCCGCGGCGCCCGTTGCCGAGCGCGGCCTCGACGGCCTGAGGATCCATCTCGATGGAGCCCTTGAACCGGGCGCCGTCCTCGAGGCTCACACGGGGCGAAGTGATGTTGCCGCGGACCTGGGCGCTCTTGCGCACGTTGACGCGCTCGGAGCCGTAGAGGTCTCCCTCCATGTAGCCTTCCACGAACACCGAATGGGCGTAGACATCGGCCTTGACCTTGCCCTGGGCGCCGATCGTCAGGCTGTTGTTCTTGAGCTGAACGGTGCCGCTGACTTGTCCCTCGATGATGAGGTCTTCCTCGCCGCGCAGGTCGCCGTCGATCATGATCGAGGGCCCGATGACGGCCGCTTCGCGGCTGCCGGGCGCGCGCTTCTGGGCGGCCGAAGATTCGGAAGCGGGGTTAGCCGCCGGATGGTGATGCTCTTCGCGTGCCATAGATTCCTGCCCCTTGTCCGTGCCTTTTTTGCCGATCTCGAACATTGCGAGTCTCCCCGGTGTCGACGCACCTGAAGAAAGTTGACTTGAGCGCCCCGAGCACGAGCCGCACGAGCTGCCCCCCGAGCCCGCCGCTTCGCGACGGGGGCTCTTCGGCCTTTGCCTTCGGTACGCTTTGTATTCAATGCACGCGGAGAGACGCGGTACCGGGCGCGTGGATCGACGGTGAGTGCGCATCGTCGGCCGCCTGCGCCGGCATCTTAGCCTAAACCGCGAAGTTTGGCCGTAAACGGCGAGACTAATTAGCATGGGCGCTCGAAGCGGAACAAGCTGTCGTTCCGCGGCGACAGCGCGAGGAATCGAGGCGGCCGAGCCGGACACAGAGGAGAACGGCGCTGCCGTGCGCCGAGGAACGGATCGGCCGAGGCGAGCTCTAACAAGGGCGCGAAGGCGCTGCCCGGAGGGGCCGCCGGCAGGGCGCTGCCGAGAAGGCGCGCCTATGCGCAGGTGTAGTGGAACGGGAGCAAGGTGTTGCGGGTCACGAACTGGGTCAAGAAGAGCGCCTGGGTCTCGGAGGGGCTCTCGCTGGTGGTCCTTTTGGGGATGATGACCGCGGCGCGGTCGACGCTGGCCGATCATTACTACGTGCCGAGCGGCTCGATGGAGTACTCGCTCGTGCCCGGCGATCGCATCATCGTGGACAAGATGGCCTATGGCTTCCGCATTCCGCTCACGACCATCGCGCTGTTCGGCGTGCATGCCCCGAAGCGCGGCGACGTTGCGATCTTCGATTCGCCGCGCGACGGCACGCGGCTCGTCAAGCGCATCGTCGCGATCGGCGGGGATGTCGTCACGCTCCATGACGGTCTCCTGACGATCAACGGCAAGCCGCTCGACCAGCCGTCCGGAGACGGCAAGTTCGTCGAGCAGTTCGCGGCCCACAAGGCCATGCTGGATCTCGAGGACGGGGGCGGTCCGGACATCGATCGGCTCGTGGTCCCGCAAGGCATGGTGCTCGCGCTCGGCGATCACCGCGGCGACAGCCTGGATGGCCGCTATTGGGGCTTGATCAGCCAGAAGCAGCTCTACGGCCGCGCCGTGGCGGTCTACTATCGGCGCGGCGACGGATTCACCTGGCGCCCGCTCTGAGGGCATCGCCGGGAGTCGGCCCGGGCTCTAACCTCGCGCCTCGCCTCACGGCTGGCCTCGGGCTGGCCTAACGGCTAGCCTCGCGGCTGGCCTGATGGCTGACCTCACCGCCCGCCTCACTCCTTGCTTCGCGCCCTGCGGCCCACAAGCTCCGCGTACAGCGCGGCCGTCTGCTCGATCGTCCTGCCGATAGGAAAGTTCTCGGCGATGCGCCTGCGCGCGGCCGCGCCCAGGGCCCGGGCGCGGTCGCGGTCCTCGTAGAGCTCCAGCAGCGCGGCGGCGAGCGCGGCCGGGTCCCCCGGCGGCACCACGAGGCCGCTGCGGCCGTGCTCGACGAGCTCCGGGCTTCCGCCCACCTCGGTCACGACCGGCGGCACGGCGTAAGCCATGGCCTCGATGACGGTTTTCGGCAGCCCCTCGCGGCGCAGCGAGGGCAGCACGGCGGCGTCGCAGGCCGCGACGACCGCCGGCGCGTCGCGGCGATAGCCGAGCAGGCGGATGCGCTCGCGCGCGGGGCTCGACTCGATGCGCCGACGCAGGGCGGGGCTGTCCATGTTTCCGACGAGCAGCAGATGGACTTCGGCCGAGGTCGGAAGCCGGCCGAGTGCGTCCACGAGCACCTCGATGCCCTTGCGCGGCCTCCAGTTGGCGACGCAGCCCACGAGGAACGCGCCCTCCGGCACGCCGAGCGCGGTGCGCGGCGCGGCGGAGGCGTCGTACCAGGAGAGGTCGTGTCCCTTATAGATGGTCACGAGCTTCTCGGGCGGCAGGCGCCGGCCGAAAAAGCGCAGCTGGAGAAAGTAGCGGCGCACGGCCTCGGCGACGCAGACGATGCGATCGACGCGCGGGTTCAGGTACCGCAGCCGGGAGACGGGGCTGTAGAAGCTCACGTTACCGACGATGCCGCGGTAGGCGACGATTTTGACGGGCAGGCCGCGGGCGGCCATGAGACCGTTGGCGACGGCCTTGTTGTTGAAGAGGTGCAGCAGGTCGTAGCCGCCGGCCTCGAGCTCGCGGCGAATCGCGCCGATAGCGGCGCGGTCGAAGCGGCGGCGGATCTCGAATGGCGCGACGGACACGCCGGCCCGCTCGAGCCGGCCGAAGTGCGGCGCCTCGGGCGAGGAGAAGACGCGCAGCGCGACGCCGCGCGCGTGGAGCCCGATCAGCGTCTCCGCTTCAGGTCGGTCGCTGTGCGAGGTGACGACTAGCGCCTTGATGCCCTCTGCAGTCATGACTCGAGGCCTGAGGCGGTCAGGGCCGGCCGGGATCGGTGTGCGCCGCGAGCGCCTTGAGCGCCCGTGCCATCTCGACCCGGTATTCGCCGCGCGCATCGAGGGCCAGGAGGCGCTCGGGCAGGCTCGCGAGGTTCTCGGCGGCGCGGGCGCGGAGAGCATCCAGAGCCGGCAGCGGTTCGAGCAGCGCGCCACCGCGCATGACGGGTACGAGCAGCGGCTCGCCGCGCTGCGGATCGTCGGTGAGCGTCACGACGTCGTAGTCGAGCCGGCCGTGGCGGTCGCGGTGGCGGTAGACCTGCTTGGCGCCGGGCCACGTCGTCTTGCCCGGCGAGAGCTTGCGGCGCGGCCGGCCTCCGTAGAGCTGCAGTTTGTATGCGCAATCGAGATAGGGGGCATCGGTCGAGGCGTCGAGCGCCGTGCCGATGCCGAAGCCGTCGATCGGGGCCCCGTTTGCGATCATCCGCTCGACGTTCGAACTCGTCGAGACCGCCGCTCACGAAGATGCCGATGCGCCCGCGGCCGGCAGCGTCGAGGACCTCGCGCACGCGCCGGGAGAGCCGCTCGACGTCGCCGCTGTCGATGCGAACGGCGGCGATCTCGATGCCTTCGTTCGCGAGCTCGGCGGCGGCCTCGGCGACGCGCCGCGCCCCGTTTTCGGTGTCGTAGGTGTCGATCAGCAGCACGACGGGCCCGCGGTGGCCGCGGGCGAAGCGCAGGAAAGCCTCGCGCTCGGTGTCGTGCGCCTCGATGAACGAGTGGGCCATCGTGCCGAAAACGGGAATGCCATAGAGCGGATGGGCGACCACGGTCGCGGTGCCGGCGAAGCCGACGAGGTAGTTGGCGCGCGCGGCGAGCACCGCGGCCTCGGCGCCGTGGGCGCGGCGCATGCCGAAGTCGACGAGCTGACGGCCGTCCGCCGCGACGACGAAGCGCGCGGCCTTTGAGGCGATCATGGTCTCGAAATGCAGCAGATTGATGAGCCGGCTTTCGACGAGCTGTGCCTCGGGCAGCGGCGCCGTAATCCTCACGAGCGGCTCTTCGGGGAAGCAGACGGTGCCTTCGGGGAGGGCGTCGACGTCCCCTGTGAACCTGAACGCCTCGAGCCGGGCGAGGAAGCGGTCGTCGAAGAGCGCCGTCGCTTCGAGCGCCGCGAGATCGCCGGCCGTGAACCGCAGCCCGAGCAGATACTCGACGAGCTCGCCGAGGCCGGCCGCGACGAGGAAATTCCGGCTCGCCGGTAGCCGCCGGATGAAGAACTCGAACACGGCCTCGCCGGTCATGCCGCCTTCGTAGTACGACTGCAGCATGGTGAGCTGATAGAGGTCGGTCAGAAGCGCGCTGCCGTACCCGTCTTCTCGTTGGCTCATTGACTACGCTCGGTCTGTCGCCCGGGCCGATTTGGGGCTCATTGCCATGGCGGCCTCGGGGATGGCGCGTCCGGGGGATGGCGCGCCCCGGGCCACACGTTAACATAGCGCCATGAAATTGTTCGTCCTCGGCTCGAACGGCGATTTCGGCAGGCGGCTGGCCGCGCTCGCCCGCATAGACGTGGCTCCGCACGAGGAACGCGTGTTCGAGGATGGCGAATTCAAGCTGCGCCCGCTCGTCGCCGTCAGCGGCGAGCGCGTCTTCGTTTACCGCTCGCTCTGCGGCGACGCGCGGGCCAGCGCGGCGGACAATCTGCTGCGCCTGCTCGTCTTCGTCGGCGCCGTCAAGGACGCCGGCGCCGCCTCGGTGTGCTGCCTGCTGCCGTACCTCGCATACGCCCGCAAGGATCGGCGCACGAAGCCGTGGGACCCGGTGACGATGCGCTACGTCGCCCAGATGCTCGAGGCCGTCGGGTGCGATGCCGTCGCGACGCTCGACGTGCATAACGTCGCGGCTTTCGAGAACGCGTTCCGGTGTGCCACGGTGCACTTCGAGGCCGCGGGGCCGCTCGCGCGGCACTTCGCCGCAGAGGCTCGCGGCGCCGAGCGCTGCGTGGTGCTCGCGCCGGACGCGGGCGCCGTCAAGCGCGCCCGCGGCTTTGCCGCCGAGCTCGAGGCGGCGAGCGGCGCCCCCGCTGATCTCGCGTTCGTCGAGAAGTCGCGCAGCGAGGGCGTGATTTCCGGGAGCGGCTTCGCGGGGGATGTCGAGGGGGCCACGGTCATCGTCGTGGACGACATCGTGAGCAGCGGCGCGACGCTGGCCCGGGCCGCCGAAGCCGCGCTCGCGCGCGGCGCCGTCCGCGTGCACGCCGCCGTGACGCACGGCGCCTTCTCGCGCGGCGCGAACGATGCGCTCGGCGCCTCGGCCTTCGAGTCGATCGCCATTACCGACTCCATTCCAGACGCGGCCGCCCGCTGCCCGGCGCTCGGCCCGCGGCTCACGGTCGTCGAGACGGCCGGCCTCTTCGCGGCGCTGCTCAAAGGGGGTCAGAGCCCTTTTTCGACGAAAAAGGGCTCTGACCCCTTTTTGAGGTACCACTCGCCGCGCGCGACCCAAGCGGCGCAGTCGCTGCCTCGCGGCGCGTCGAGCACGCGCCAGGCCGCGAGCTCGGCGCGGACGAGCGCGCGCATGCCGCGGTAGAAGTCGAGCAGCGCGGGCGGGGCCGGATCGCGGGCCGCCGCGGCGTAGGCGGCCACGACGCGGCGCCCGACCGCGGCCACGCCGAGCCGCTCGAGCTCGAGCGCGAGGAACGCGATCTCCTCGGCCGCGTCGAGCCAGCGCAGTTCCTCCGCGAATTCGAGGCAGTCGATGATCTGCGGGTCGTCGCTGAGAAAAATGTGCTCGGGCCGAAGGTCGCCGTGCGCGTCGACGACGCGGCCCGCGGCCGCGCGCGCCGCGAGGAGGTCGGCGCGGTCCTGCAGGAAGCGCTGCTGCGCCGAGCGTGCCCGCGCGACCAGCCCGGCGTCGAGGCCCGCGGCCGCGCGTTCGACCTCGCGCGTGTCGTGCAGGCAGCGGTGCTCGAGCCGGCGCAGGTACTCGGCCGGTGTCCACGGCGCCCGGGGGCTGCGGTCGTAGAAGGCCACGAGCTTGCCGACGATCGAGTGCACCGCCTCGAAGCCGACCTCGCCGCGCGCGGCCACGCGGTCGAGCGCCTGCTCTTTGGGCAGCCTATGCATTTTCACGAGCCAGTCCACGGGCCGGCCGCGGCCCTCGAGCGCGAGGCCGGAGCCGGACACCGTGAGCGGCACGACGCCGATGTAGGTCGGCGCCGCGAGCCGGCTGTTGAGCACGACCTCGCGCTCGCAGCTGAACCGCCGCCCCTCGAGCCGGCTGAAGTCGATCTGCCGGTAGCGGAACGGCTTCTTGAGCTTGTACGCGAAGCGCCGCGAGAGGAACACATGGGCGAAGTGCGTCTCGATGGCTTCGACGGCCTCCGGGGCGTCCGGATAGCTCGACGGCCGGCTCAGAAACTCGATCTTGGCGGCGAGAGTCGGCCTCACCATACGTACCCCTTCGTATGTCAGCCTGCTCGAGACGTTTGCATACTGTCGCGCATCGCGGGCTCGAGAGACAGACGTTGGGCGGCAGGGGCGGCAGGCTGTTCGGGGATCGGCACGATGCGGGCCGACGCCTCGCAGAGCGACTCGCGGCGGCGCGGTTCGGCGCACCGGTCGCCGTGCTCGCGCTGCCGCGCGGCGGCGTTCCGGTCGGCGCCGAGGTCGCGAATCGGCTCGATGCCGAGCTCGACGTTTTCCTCGTGCGCAAGCTCGGCGCGCCGTTCAATCCCGAGCTCGCTGTCGGCGCCATCGCGAGCGGCGGCGTCGCCGTCTACAACCGCGGTCTGCTGGCCCAGCTCGGTCTCGACGAAGCCGATCTCGAGCCGATCCGGCGCCGGGAATCGGCCGAGCTCGAGCGGCGCGAACACGTGTACCGCGCGGGGCGCCCGCCGCTCGCCGTCGCCGGCCGCACGGTCGTCCTCGTGGACGACGGCATCGCGACGGGCGCGACCATGGAGGCCGCCGTGCGCGCCGTGCGCGCCCTCGAGCCGGCCGAGGTCGTCGTCGCCGTGCCGACGGCGGCCCCGGATGCGGTCGTACGGCTCGAAGCGGTCGCCGACCGCGTCGTCGCGCTGTCCACGCCCGAGCCTTACGTCGCCGTCGGTGCCTGGTACGAGTCCTTCGACCAGCTCGAGGATGCGGACGTGACGGCGGAGCTCGCTCGCGCGCGCGCCGGCTCGGGTTCGCATGCTCGATGAAATGCCTGCGACGCGGTGCCTCAGGGCGCGCCCCCGCGCAACGTGTCCGAGTACGCGATTTCAACCCCGGCTGCGCCGAACGCCTCGCGTAAGGCGGCATCGCCGGCCGGCTCGACCGAGCGCGTGAGGTCCCAGAGCACGGCGGTCTCGAAACCCATCGCACGCGCGTCTTCCGCGGTCCAGCGCACGCAGTAGTCGCGCGCGAGACCGCAAACGGCGACACGCTCGATGCCGCGCTCGCGCAGCCAGCCGCCGAGGCCCGTGGGCGGCCGGCGGCCGTGCCGATCCCAGTTGTTGCGCAGCGCGCTGTAGGAGTCCACCTCGCGGTCCGAGCCCTTGCGCACGATGGCGTCGGCCGCATTCCAGGGCAGGCCGCCGAAAAGCGCCGCGCCGGGCGTGCCCTGCACGCAGTGGTCGGGCCAAAGGACCTGCTCGTGGCCGTAGAGCTCGATCCGGTCGAACGGCGCGCGGCCCGGATGCGAGGACGCGAACGAGACGTGGCCCGGCGGATGCCAGTCCTGAGTCGCGGCGACGTGCGCGAAGCGACGGCCGCGTAGCAGGTCCGCGAGCAGCGCGAGGATCGCGTCGCCGTCGGCGACCGCGAGCGGGCCGCCCGGCAGGAAGTCGGGCTGCACGTCGACGACGATGAGTGCGGTCCGGGGGTCGATTCTCATGGCGCCGACACGGCGTGTTCTCGCGAGCGGCCCGCGCCTAGCCGCAGCACGGCGGCGCGAAGCTGGTCGAGCACCGCGTCGATGAAGGCCTCGTCCTCGCCTCCTGCGCGGCCGAGCACGAGCAGGCGGGGATTGCGGCCGCGGATCGCCGCGATCAGGGCTTCCCGCGGCGCGCCGGGCAAGCCGATGAGCCCTTCGAACCGCACGGCTGCGAGCGCGGCCGCGGAGCCGACCGCGGCCGTGAGCCGCGCAGCGTCGGGCAGGGCGGCGCCGAAGACTGCGGCGACGAGCGGCGAGCCGCTCGCGCGCGCGAACGCCAGGGCCGCCTCGAGCGGCGTGGCCGGCCGCGCGAAGGAACCCGACCCGGGGGACTCCGCGGATTCGGATCGGGCCGACGCGCCTGCGACCGCCGCCTCGGCCTCGTCGGACAGCACGACGACGATCTCGCGACCGGCCGTCCACCCCTCGCGCAACAGCAGCAGCGCCGCGAGCGGCGTACGCGCGAGCCGGCGCAGATCAGCCGGGGACCAGGGGCTCGCGGCCTCGGCCCCACGCAGGGCGTCGACGACGAGCGCGTCGGCCGTCTCGGCCGCCCGCTCGATCACATCTAGCCGCTCGCCCCGCACGACTCGAAAATCGTGCCGCCATCCGAGCCGCGCGGCCGCGGACTCGAAGCGCCGGCGGACCTGTCCGGCCTGGGCGCGCAGCTGCCGCTCGAGCGCGGCCGGCTCGAGCCGGCGTTCGAGCCCGGAGAGCACGATCTCGCGCGCGAGGCGCGAGCCCGCATGAGCGAGCAGGCGTGGGTCCTCGATCAGGAGCCCGCTCACCTCGGCGGCGGCGCCGCCGGCGAGCGGCCGACACAGCTCGAGCTCGAGCGCCTCGGCGCCGCGCGGGGCGAGCGCGATGAGCAGCCGGCGCAGAGGCCAGGTGCGCAGCGCCGCCGCTCCGCCCGTAACCGCGCCGCCCGTAACCGCTCCGCCCGTAACCGCTCCCGGCAGAAGCTCGCTCCGGGTCATTCAGCGTTTCCTCCGGGGCATCGCCTCGGCCTCATGCTTCTTCTTACCGCCGCCGCCCTTGCGGGCCTTTTGGAGAATGGTCTGACTGACCTGCTCACGCTTGTGCGCGAAGTCCGTGAGGCGCTCTTCGACGCGGTGGTTGACGGTGCCCTTCGGATAGCGCCCGCGCGTGTTGCGCGTCCCGGCGGGGATGCCCGTAAGCAGCGCGACAGCCTCGTCGATCGTCGTAATGGGGTACACGCGGAAGCGGCCGGCCCGCACGGCCGCGACGATGTCGGCGCGCAGCATGAGGTGCTTGACGTTGTCCTTCGGGATCAGCACGCCTTGCTCGCCCGTGAGCCCGCGGCGCGCGCAGGCGTCGTAGAAGCCCTCGATCTTCTCGTTTACGCCGCCGATGACCTGCACTGCGCCGTGCTGATTCATCGAGCCCGTGACGGCCAGCGACTGACGGATCGGCAGCTCGCCGAGCGCGGAGAGCAAGGCGCAGGTCTCGGCGACGGACGCGCTGTCGCCCTCGACGCCGCCGTAGCTCTGCTCGAAGACGAGGCTCGCGTTGACGGAGAGCGGCATGTCGGCGGCGTACCGCGAGCCGAGGTAGGCCGAAAGGATCAGCACGCCCTTCGAGTGGATCGCGCCCCCGAGCTCGATCTCGCGCTCGATGTCGATGACCTGGCCGTCGCCCATCCGCACGTTCGCGGTGATGCGCGTCGGTTGGCCGAAGCTGAAGCTGCCGACCGTGAGCACCGAGAGCGCGTTGACCTGGCCTATCGTCTCTCCGCCCGTGTCGATGAGTAGATCGTTGCGCTCGATCTCTTCCTGGAACTCGTCGCGCAGCCGGTCGATGCGCCGCGTCTGTGCGTCCACGGCCTGCTGCACGTGCTCGCGGTCCACGACCTCGGCCGCCTGTTGGTCGGCGCGGAAGCTCGCCTCCTGCAAGAGGTCGGCGACGTCCCGCAGGCGCGTCGTGAGCTTCTCCGAGTCGCCGATGAGTCTCGCGCTGTGCTCGATGACGCGGGCGACGGCCTCGCGCGTGAGCGGCCGCAGGTTCTCGCGCCGCGCGAGCGTCGCGATGACGCGGGCATACCGTTCCGTAGTCTCGGTCGTGCGATCGAGGCGGTTCTCGAAATCCGCCGCGACCTTGAACAGCGCCGCGAAGTCGGAATCGAGCTCGCAGAGCAGGTAGTACGTGAGCCGTTCGCCGATCAGCACGACCTTGGTCGCGAGCGGGATGGGCTCGGGCTCGAGCGAGACGGTGCTCGCTAGGCTCAGCATCTGGCCCACGGACTCGATCCGGATTTCCTTCGAGAACAGCGCGCGCTTCAAGGCGTTCCAGGCGAGCGGCTCGGCGAGCAGCCGCTCGGCGTCGAGAATCAGATAGCCGCCGTTCGCGCGATGCAGCGCTCCCGCGCGGATCATCGAATAGTCGGTCACGAGCGCGCCGAACTGCGCGACGTGCTCGATGCGGCCGAGCAGGTTCGGCAGGCTCGGATTGTTCTCGTAGACGACGGGCGCGCCGCCGTCGTCCGAACGATCGACGACGAGGTTCACGGCATAGCGCGTCCACGGGGCCGGCGCAGCGCCGGCGTAGGGTTGCGCCGCGAGCGCCTCTTCTCCGGCCCGGAAGAAGCGCGCGTTCGCGAGCACGTCCTCGCGCAGCGCCTCGAGGTAGCGTGCGACGCCGGGCACAGGCGCGTATCTGGCGGCCAGCTCGTCGATGGGAGCGCCGGCCGCGCGCTCCGTGACCTCGCGGTCGAGCTCCTTGACGCGTTCCGTGCGCTCGAGCTGCCATTTGGGCAGCGTCTCGATGTGCTTGCGCAGCTTTTCGGACATGCGCTCGATGGCCTCGGTCGTGCGCCTCTTGGCCTCTTCCGGCAGCTTTTCGAATGCCTCGTCGGCGAGGATCTGTCCGTCCCGAACGGGCGCGATCGCGAACCCGTGCGGTGTGCGCACGAGGCTCAGGCTCGAGGCCGTCGCTTCCTGCCGAAGCGCCTCGAGCGCACTGCGGTTCCGGTCCTCGAGTTCCTGATCGATTTCGGCGACGCCGTTGGCATAGTGCTCGCTCTCGAACGCGGCCGGGATCGCGGCGCGCAGGCGCTCGACGAGGCGGCTCATCTCGTCGCGCAGCGCGGCGCCTCGGCCCGGCGGAAGCGAGAGCGCCACGGGCTTGCGCGGTTCGGCGAAGTTGTTGAGGTAGCACCAGTCCGCGGGGCGCTCGCGCCGCGCGGCTTCGCGCTCGAGAAACTCGCGCGCGATGCGGTGCCGATGGCTGCCGGGCGGACCGAGGACGAAGAGATTGAAGCCCTCGCTCGGAATCCTTGCCGCGAGCTCGAGCGCCTCCGTGGCACGCGATTGGCCGACGGCGAGATCGAAGTCGCCGAGCTCGGCCGTGGTCGCGAAGGGCAGGGTCTCGGGATCGCAGCGCCGGTAGAGAGCCTCCGCCGAAAGAGGCTCCGGGCCGAGACGCGTCGCGGGTCTTCTCATGTTTTTCTTAGCCAATCACTCACGCCCGATGGTCGCCCTCGGCATGCGGCCTCCCCGGCGGGGCGGCATTGCGCATGTCCGTCGGCGCGGCCGGAAGCGACTGACAGACCGCGGGAATCGCCGGGCGCCCGCCGATTCTACGAGAAAACGCAAAAGGGGTCAGAGCCCGTGGCGGCGGGGACGGCGCAGGCGGGGCCCGAAACAAGTAGGAATTTCAGGCAATTGAAAGCGTGGCACGGACGGGCGGGGCGACCGGCTCGGGGTGCATACCCTCTCGATAGAGGCGGTCCAGCAGCGCCGAATCGCTGAGGACGCACGGGTCGTACTGCACGAAGAGCCGGTACTCTTCGCGCGTCTGAAAGTAGACGTCCTCGATGCCCGGATACGCGAGCAGGTTCCTGCGCAGGGCGGCCCGGTCGATGTGCCGGACGTTCTCGCGAAGGCTGATACCCACGGTTCGAAGCCTCATGATCCCGCCCCCTTCGCCGCGCCGCGGCGCGGCGGTTGCCGTCACTTCTCGCGGCCGCCCTGCACCTTGTCGAGGGAACGCTTGAGCTCGTCGAGCAACTGCTCGGCCTGCAGCTTGAGCTCGTCGCGTTTGGTGCGCCCCTTCTTGCGCAGCGCCTCGAGCTTGGCTTCGAGCGCGTCGCGTTGGGTCTTGATGGCGGCGAGCTCGTGCTCGCGCGCCCGCAGGGCGCGGCCGCGCAGGGCACCGGCCCGTTTCTGCAGATCGTCGAGCCGGACGCTGATCGTCTCGATCTGGGTCTTGAGCCAGTTCTTGTATTCTGCAAACCCTTCGCGCTCGAGCTTCCTGGCGGTCGCTTCGGTGCGCGCATCGATCTCGGCCTCGGCCGCAAGCCAATCGTCGAGCGGATCGCCGTCGCGGAAACCCCGCTTCTCCGCCTTGAGGTATGCTTCGCGAGCGATCAGGGCATGACGCTCGTCCCTTGATTCGACGCTCATCGGTCTTAATGCCTCCGCATATCCCCGGCTGCCGGAAGGCATTCTAAGTGGCGCTCTTCGAAACCGTCCCTCCGTATTTCTACTAGTGCGTCATTTCTATTGGTGCGCCGTATTCGCACCAGCCCGTATCCGCGCTGCGCCGCGGCGCGCGGAGCCTGCTATCATGGCCGCCGCGCGCTTCGCGCCCGCCTGCCCGAGCCCCGATGGCCATACGAAAAGTCCTGCGCATGGGCCACCCCGTCCTGCGCCAAGTCGCCCGTCCCGTTCCCGCAGAAGCCATCGGGGGCGCCGGGCTGGCCGCTCTCGTGAAGGACATGACCGATACGCTGCACGACTACGGCGGCATCGGGCTCGCAGCACCGCAGATCGGCGAGCCGCTGCGGCTCGCGATCGTCGAGATCTCCGGAGGGCCGAGCCGCTATGGCGAGATTCCGCCCATGCCGCTCACCGTCTTCATCAATCCCACAATCGAGGTCCTCGACCCGGCCGTCAGAGGGTACTGGGAGGGCTGCCTCTCGGTCCCGGGGCTGCGCGGTTTCGTGGAACGGCCGCAGCACGTGCGCGTCGGCTTCACGAACCTCGAGGGCGCAGCGGAAACATTCGAGCTGCGCGGCTTCCTCGCGACGGTGTTCCAGCACGAGTTCGATCATCTCGACGGCACGCTCTACGTGGACCGGCTTGCGGACCCGAAGCTGCTCGCCTTCGACCAGGAGTTCGAGCGCTACCTCGCGCCGCGCGAGCCGGCCTGAAGCTCACTGGACCAGGGCAGGGACGGTGCCGCCGCGGCAGCCGCCATGCGCCCCAGCCTTTCGGCTTGCGCGGTTTCGGGCAGTTCGCTACTGTGACCGCTTGCACTTAGACGGGCCCGCCAGGCACACCTCGCGGTTCCTAAATCTACGCAATACTCAAGAATAAGGAGGTTCCCGTGGCAGAGTCACAGCCGTTTTCGCTTCCGAAGCTTCCGTGGGCCGAGGATGCGTTGTCGCCGGCGATCTCGAAGCGGACGATCGAGTTTCACTACGGCAAGCACCACCAGGCCTATGTGAATAATCTCAACAATCTCGTCGCCGGGACCGAGCTCGCGGATCTGCCGCTCGAGGACCTCGTACGCCGTGTCGTCGGCAAGCCCGACAAGACCGGCGTGTTCAACAACGGCGCCCAGGTCTGGAACCACACCTTCTATTGGAGCAGCCTGACGCCGGACAAGACCGAGCCGAGCTCGGCCCTGCGCAAGGCGATCGACGGCAGCTTCGGCGGTCTCGACGAATTCAAGGACCAGTTCGCGAAAGCGGCCGGCGGGCGTTTCGGCAGCGGCTGGGCATGGCTCGTCAAAGAGGGCGGCAAGCTCGCGATCGAGACGACCTCGAACGCGGATACGCCCATGGCGCACGACAAGCACTGCCTGCTCACGGTGGACGTTCGGGAGCACGCCTACTATCTCGATTACCAGAACCGCCGGCCCGATTACCTCAAGACGGTGCTCGAAGGCATTCTGAACTGGCGTTTCGCGAGCGAGCGGTTCGACGCCGCCTGAGCCGGGCGAGCCGAGCCGAGCCGGCCCGCCGCGGAGCTCGCGGCCGCTTCCGTAATTTCGAGGCCGGCGCCCGTGCCCCGGCCTGAACGCCGCCGCGCGGCGCCGCGGCCCATTAACTGAGGAGTCTTCGATGGCTAGGATTGTCGGCGGGATCGCAACGTCCCACACGCCTACGATCGGTTTCGCGCTCGACACGAACAAGCAGCAGGATCGGGTCTGGGCGCCGATCTTCGAAGGGTACAAGCCCGTTCAGCAGTGGTTGCGCGACAAGAACCCGGACGTGCTGTTCTTTATCTACAACGACCACGTCACGTCGTTCTTCTTCGATCATTACTCGCATTTCGCGCTCGGCGTCGGCGACTCCTACCCGATCGCGGACGAGGGCGGCGGCCCGCGCGACCTGCCGCCCGTCAAAGGGCATCCGAAGCTCGCGCAGCACATCGCGCGCGGCCTCGTCGCCGACGAGTTCGACCTCTCGTTCTTCCAGGGCCGAGGCCTCGACCACGGCTGCATGTCGCCGCTCTCGCTGCTCTGGCCGCACGAGCCCGACTGGCCCGGTGCCATCGTGCCTTTGCAGGTCGGCGTGCTCGAGTTTCCGATCCCCTCCGCGCGGCGTTGCTTCAAGCTCGGCCAGTCCGTGCGCAAGGCCATCCAAAGCTATCCCGAAGACCTCGACGTTGTGGTCGTCGGCACGGGCGGCCTCTCGCATCAGGTCCACGGCGAGCGCGCGGGCTTCAACAACACACCGTGGGACATGGAATTCATGGACCTGCTCGCACGCGATCCCGAGCGGCTCACGGAGATGACGATCGCCGAGTACGCAAAGCTCGGCGGCCTCGAAGGGGCCGAAGTCATCATGTGGCTCATCATGCGCGGCGCCCTGGCGCCGACCGCCCGCAAGATTCATCAGTCCTATTACCTGCCCTCGATGACGCCGATCGCCGCCATGGTTTTCGAAGACGAGGCCGCGGCGCCGGCCGAGGAGTGGGTGGAGGAGTACCGCCGCCGCATCGACCACGAGTGGGCGGGTATCGAGAAGCTCGAGGGGACGTATCCGTTTACGCTCGACACGAGCATGCGCGCCTATCGGCTCAACGATTTTCTGCATCGGCTCGTCGAGCCCGCGCGCCGCGAACGCTTCCTCGAAGATCCCGAGGGCGCTTTCGAGGACGCGGGGCTCACGGAAGAGGAACGCGACATGCTGCGGCGGCGCGATTGGCGCGCGCTCATTCACTACGGAGTGATCTTCTTCATGCTCGAGAAGCTCGGGGCGGTGCTCGGCACGACGAATCTGCACATCTACGCTGCGATGCGCGGCGAGTCTCTCGAAGACTTCCAGAAGACGCGCAACGCTCAGGTGCTATATTCGGTTGCCGGCAAGGACAGCGGCAAGAAGGACTGGGACAAGACGGCGGAGGCGGCCAAGCACTGATTCGCGGCCCTGGCGGCCGTTCGAGGCAGCGTCGGAGCACTGGGCGTGCGTGGGGACCCCCGGCCCGCGGCCGAAGAGGGCGCGCCCACGGCCCCCGGGCCTGCGGCGCTGGGGGCGCCGGCCTTTCATCTCGAGCGCCCGCGCCCGCGCCGGCAGGCGGATTTCCTCGCAGCCGTGCGGCGCAGCCGGGCGCTGCACGGCATCTACGTCGCCGCGCCCGCCACGCCCGAGGAGTTTCGCGCCTACCTGCGGCGCCAGCGGCACGGCAGCCAGGAGTCGTATTTCGTCGTGGATCGGGCCACAGGCGCGCTGGCCGGCGTGATCAACATCAACGACATTGTGCGGTATTCGTTCCAGTCCGGCTCGCTCGGCTACTACGCACTGCTGCCCTTCGCGGGCCGTGGCTACATGCGAGAGGCGCTGCGGCTCGTGGTCGGTCTTGGGTTCCGCGAGCACGGCCTGCACAGGCTCGAGGCCAACATTCAGCCCGAGAACGTGCGCTCGATCGGCCTCGTCGCAGGGCTGGGGTTCCGCCTCGAGGGGCTCTCGCCGCGCTTCCTCAAGCTCGGCGGGAGGTGGCGGGATCACCTGCGCTGGGCGCTGCTCGCGGAGGAGTGGCGGCCCACCGAGCGCGCGCGGCGGCGCGCTGCGTCCGAATGACCCGGCCATGCGCACGAGCTCGCAGCCCGCATGATCGACGAACGGGATCGAGCGCCGGCCGGGAAGGCGTCTCGCTCAGACGGGCGCCGCTGCCGGCGCATCCAATTCTCAGGGGAGGAACCATGTCCGACTTGACGCTCGAGAGTGCCAACAAGATCGTCGCCGCGGCGCTCGCCGCCGCGCGCGAAATGCAGATTCCGCCGCTCACGGTCGTCGTGCTCGACGCCGCCGGCGACCTCAAGGCCATGCAGCGCGAGGACGGCGCGAGCATGTTTCGCTTCGACATCGCACGGGGCAAGGCCTGGGCCGCGGTCGGCATGGGCGCGCCGAGCCGCGCGCTCGCGGAGCGGGCCCGGGACAATCCGAATTTCTTCGTCGCCTTGGCCGCCACGGCGCAGGGGCGTTTCCTGCCGCAGCCGGGCGCCGTGCTGATTCGCGACGGCGCCGGCCGCATCCTCGGGGCGGCGGGCGCGAGCGGCGGGACGGGCGACGAGGACGAAGCCGCCTGCGCGCGCGGCGTGGCGGCGGCGGGGTTCAGCGCCGGCTGAGGGCGGTGACCGCGGCGCGCTCGGCGTCGGCCGCCGCGGGCTCGGAGTCGGCCACGGCGAG
This sequence comes from uncultured Gammaproteobacteria bacterium, assembly GCA_963702105.1. Taxonomy (GTDB): domain Bacteria; phylum Pseudomonadota; class Gammaproteobacteria; order Steroidobacterales; family Rariloculaceae; genus ZC4RG20. The sequence goes on along the minus strand of OY969712.1, from coordinate 2,680,213 downwards.
CTCGGAGTCGGCCGCGGCGGCCTCGTCGTCGCGGTCCTCGTCGCTGCCCTCCTCGAACAGCGCCGACGCGAGCGCGGCGCTCAGCGACTCGAAATCGTCGTTGGACCAGGGCTCGCCGACGCGTTCGTCTTCGGCCGAATCCGATTCGGTCAGGGTCGGGATCCCTTCCGCCTCGGGCCGGTCCTGCGCGATGGGGCTCGCGGACAGGACGGTCGTCTCGGCGCCTTCGATGTCGAGCGCGGCCGGAGCGGCCGAACGCGCCGCGTTTTGCTGCCCGGTCGCGGTCGGTGCTTTGGCCCGCGCCGGCAGCCCGCAGAGCTCGACGGCGGTAAAGGCGACGAGCTCGGGCGTGACCAGGGTCCTTCGCCGCGCGGCCAACGGCAGTGCGCTCTCGCACAGGTTGTTCGCGACGCGAGCCACGCCCGCCGACCAGCCGTGCACTCCCGCCGCCGCGCCCGGCGCGAAGATCGAGTCGAAGCGGCCGCCGGCAAGCTCGACGGCCTGGCGCAGGTACGCTTCGGTGTCCTCCTCGGTGAACGGCGCCACGACCTGGCGCAGCCGCACGCGCTGGCACAGGTTCTCGAGCGCCGCGTGCTCGAGCAGGGTGAAGAGCGCAGTCCCGCCCATGAGCAGCAGACGCGCGCCGGCCGCGCCGTTCGGGTCGGCGCGCGTGAGTGCCTCGAGGGCCGCCAGGACGCCTGCCGGCAGCGAATCCGCGTTTTCGACGCCGATCGCGACTCGCGTCTCGGTGGCCGCGAGCTCGCGCAGATACTGGCGCCACACGTGCAACCGCTCGGCGCGGCTGAAGCGATAAGTTTCGAAGCCGAATTCGGAGAGCAGCAGCTCGAGAAGCTCGTGCGGCGTCTGCGGGGCGGCGGCGAGCCAGCCGATGGCGAGCCGGGTCCCGTGAGCCCGCAGCGCATGGGCCGCCAACGTCGTCTTGCCGAGACCGGCCGGCCCGTGCAGAACCAGGACCGCGTCCGGAGTCGTGGAGGCGATCTCCACGTGCTCGACGACGGCTGCGCGGCGGCCGCCGAGAAAGACCGCCGCATCGCTTGCGATGCCGCCGGGGAACAGGGGCCCGTGCAGACCGAAGTGGTGCTCGTACATGAGGCGCTCTCGCGCGGTGACGGCCGTTGCGGCCTTTGCGGCTTCCAAGTCTGCGGCCGCGGGGCCGCCGATGCCCGAAGCTGCTTCACAGAACGATGGGCCGGCCGGCCGGGCGCGGGCCCCTTACGGGGCGGCTGCCGCGAGCTGTTATATTGGCCGCGACAGGACCATGCGAGGCGGCCGGGATGAGCGGGAATGCGAAGCGGGGCACACGGGACGCCCACCGACCGGCACCCGACCCCTTGCTGACGGAGATCGCCGACTACGTCGTGGCCGGCCCGCCCGAGAGCGCGGAGGCGCGGAGCATCGCCCGATATGCGCTCATGGACGCGCTCGGCTGCGCCATGCTCGCGCTCGGCTATCCGGCCTGCACGCGTCTGCTCGGGCCGGTCGTTCCGGGCGCCGTGCTGCCCGGCGGCGCCCGCGTCCCGGGGCTCGGCGTCGAGCTCGACCCCGTCGCCGCGGCGTTCAACATCGGCGCCCTGATCCGCTGGCTCGATTTCAACGACACCTGGCTCGCGGCCGAGTGGGGCCACCCCTCGGACAACTTCGCCGCGATACTGGCCGTCGCCGACTACGTCGCGCGCCGCGCCCGCGCCCGCGGCGGCGCTCCGCCGACGATGGGCGACGTGCTCTCGGCCGCGATCGCGGCCTACGAGATCCAGGGCGTGCTTGCACTCGACAACGCCTTCAACGAGGTCGGCCTCGATCACGTGCTGCTCGTGCGCGTCGCCAGCGCGGCGGTCGCGACCCGGCTGCTCGGCGGCACGCACGGGCAGGTCGTGGATGCGGTCTCGAATGCCTGGATCGACGGCGGCGCGCTGCGCACGTACCGGCACGCTCCGAACACGGGCTCGCGCAAGAGTTGGGCCGCCGGCGACGCGGCGAGCCGCGGCGTGCGCCTTGCGCTGCTGGCCTGCCGCGGCGAGATGGGCTATCCGTCCGCGCTGACCGCCGCCGAGTGGGGGTTCCAGGATGCGCTTTTCCGCGGGCGCGCCATCCGGCTGGCCCGGCCTCTCGGCAGCTACGTCATGGAGAACGTGCTCTTCAAGGTCGCGTATCCGGCCGAGTTTCATGCCCAGACGGCCGTCGAGGCCGCGCTCGCCCTGCACGGGGAGGTCGCCGCGCGCATGGACGAGGTCGAGCGCGTCGAGATCGAGACTCAGCGAGCGGCCCTGCGCATCATCGACAAGACCGGGCCGCTCGCGAATCCGGCCGACCGCGACCACTGCCTGCAGTACATGGTCGCTTCGGCGCTGTTGCGCGGCCGGCTCGCAGCCGACGACTACGAGGACGAGGCGGCCGCCGATCCACGCATCGACGCGCTGCGGGCGCGCATGCGCGTGCGCGAGAACGAGCGCTTCACGGCCGACTATTTCGACCCGGAGAAGCGTGCGATCGGCAACGCGGTCCAGATCTTCTACCGAGACGGTGCGCGCAGCCGGCGAGTCGAGATCGAATACCCGCCGGGCCATCGCCGCCGCCGCGCCGAGGGCGTGGCGCTGTTGCTCGAGAAACAGCGCCGCAATCTCGCCACCCGCTTCGGTCCCGGTCGCCTCGAGCGCATCGAGGCGGCCTGCAGCGACCTGCCGGGTCTGGAAGGCATGGCCGTCGACGCGTTCATGGCGCTGTTCCTGCCCGATTCGGGCGCGGCGCAAGCCGGAATCGACGGCGATGATTGAGAGCGCCGGACGCCGGTTCCGCCGCGCGCTGCGCGAGACGCGGCCGCTGCAGATCGCGGGGACCGTGAACGCCTACTGCGCGCTGCTCGCCCAGCGCGCCGGCTTCCGCGCGCTGTATCTGTCCGGGGGCGGCGTCGCGAACGCCTCTTTCGGCCTGCCCGACCTCGGCATGACGACGCGCAACGACGTTCTCGAGGACGTCCGCCGTATCACGGGTGCGAGTGCGCTGCCGCTGCTCGTCGACGCCGACACGGGTTGGGGCGCGGCATTCAATGTCGCACGCACGGCGCGCGAGCTCGCCCGGGCAGGCGCCGCCGCAATGCACGTCGAGGATCAGGCGCAGGCCAAGCGCTGCGGTCATCGGCCCAACAAGGCGCTCGTCTCGGCCGCGGAAATGTGCGACCGCATCAAGGCGGCGGCCGACGGCCGTCCGGACGAGGACTTCGCGATCATGGCGCGCACCGATGCGTTTGCACGCGAGGGCCGCGAGGCGGCGCTCGCCCGTTGTGCGGCCTACGTCGAGGCGGGCGCGGACCTGATTTTCGCCGAGGCGCTCTCGAGCCTCGAGGATTACCGCGCCTTCACGGGCGCGCTGCCCGTGCCCGTGCTTGCGAATCTCACGGAGTTCGGCCTGACGCCGTCCTTTACGGCCGCGGAGCTCGGCGCGGCCGGCGTCGCGATGATCCTCTACCCGCTGTCCGCGTTCAGGGCCATGAGCCGGGCCGCCGAGCGCGTCTATGCGGCCATCATCGAGCAGGGCACGCAGGCCGGCGTGCTCGACTCGATGCAGACGCGGGAGGAGCTGTACGACGTGCTGAACTACTACGCCTACGAACGCAAGCTCGACGAGCTGTATGCGGAAAGGAGCGAAGACGATGAGTGAAGGCGAACGGACCGGCGGTCTGCGCGGCATCGCGGCCGGCACGACGGCGATTTCGACGGTCGGCAAGGAGGGTGTCGGGCTCACCTACCGCGGCTATGATATTGCAGAGCTAGCGCAACATTCTAGCTTCGAGGAAGTCGCCTATCTGCTCCTCGAGGGAAGGCTGCCGACCGCGACCGAGCTCGACGCGTTCGCGGAGGCGCTGCGCGGGGCGCGCGAGCTGCCCGCGGGGCTGCGGGCCGTGCTCGAACGCCTGCCGGCCGCGAGCCATCCGATGGACGTCCTGCGCACGGGCTGCTCGGCGCTCGGCGCGCTCGAGCCGGAGCGCGACTTCGCGGAGCAGGGGCGCGCGGCCCGGCGCCTGCTCGCCGCGGTGCCCGGCATCCTGCTGTACTGGCATCACTTCGTGCACGAAGGCCGCCGCATCGAAACGCAGTCGCCCGAAGGCGGTACCGCGGCCCACTTCCTTCGCCTTCTGCACGGCCGCAGCCCGACTGCGGAGGCCGCGCGCGCGCTCGATGTTTCGCTGATCCTCTACGCCGAGCACGAGTTCAACGCCTCGACGTTCGCAGCGCGCGTCTGCTCCGCGACGTTGTCGGATCTTTACTCCGCCGTCACGGCGGCGATCGGCACGCTGCGCGGGCCGCTGCACGGCGGCGCAAACGAAGCCGCCATGCGCCTCATCGACCGTTTCGCCTCGGCGGCGGAAGCTGAGGTCGGCACGCGCGAGCGGCTCGAGCGCCGCGTCAAGATCATGGGATTCGGTCATGCCGTCTATCGAAACGAGGATCCGCGCAGCCCGATAGTCAAAAGAATTGCCAAGACATTGGCCGCCGACGCGGATGCGAAGACGCGTTTCGAGGTCGCAGAAGCCATCGAACGAGTCGTGCGCGGCGAGAAGAACCTCTTCCCCAACGTCGATTTCTACAGCGCGCTGGTCTACCGATCGCTCGGAATTCCGACCCCGATGTTCACGCCGTTGTTCGTCGCGTCGCGCATGTCCGGCTGGTGCGCCCACGTCTTCGAGCAGCGCTCGGACAACCGTCTGATTCGCCCCACGGCCATATATACCGGGCCTGCGGCGCGCCGATACGTGGCCGCGGCCGAACGGCCGCCCGAGAGCTGAGCGGCGAATCGGGCCGATTTGGGGGCCTCGCGAGGGCCGGCCGGAGGGGTCCGCGAGCGGCCCCGCCGGACGCTGCGGCACCCCATGAACCGTACCGTACACCGCTCCGAAACGGCCTCCGCGAAGGTGGTAGTTTTATTAATAAAACTTGCACTTACCGCGTAACAGCCACTAGGCGCTCGGCTTGGAGAAAGGCGGGCGACCACGGTAACATTTCCAAGACGACGAAAGGCTCGTCGCCGAGGCATCAGGGGCGAAACCCGTCCCGCCCGGCCAGTCTTTTCGAGCAGGGCCGTTGTCTGGAGGAGGAAGCGTGAAGAGAGTCTTGTTCTTGGCATCGACGATCGGCGCGGCAGCTGTCGTGACGGCGGGGTGCAGTCCATCGCATCAGGAGCTCGCGGCCGAGAATCACGCGACCATCAGCAAGTATTGTCTCGATTGCCACAACGATACGGAGCAGGTCGCGGGTCTTTCGCTCGAGAGTCTCGACATCGCGCATGTCGGCAAGAACGCCGAGACCTGGGAGAAGGTCGTCAAGATGCTGCGCTCGGGGCAAATGCCGCCCGTGAAAGGCCGCCACCCCGATCGCGAGACGCGTGCCCAGCTCGTGAGCTATCTCGCGGATAGTCTCGATGCCAACTACAAGCCCATCCTCCCGCCGCCCGGCGTGCATCGGCTGAATCGTTCCGAGTACGAGAACGTCGTCCGCGACCTGCTCGGCATGAAGGTGGACGCTTCGCGTTTCCTGCCGGCCGACGATACGAGCAACGGTTTCGACAATCAGGCCGGCACGCTCACGCTCTCCTCGTCGCTGCTCGAGACCTACATCTCCTCAGCGGGCAAGCTGAGCCGCGAGGCGCTCGGGCTCGTCACGCAGCCGACGCAGGTCACGTTCCGCGTTCCCGCCGACACCACGCAGGACTACCACGTCGAGGGGCTGCCTTTCGGCACCCGCGGCGGCCTGCTTATCAACCACTATTTCCCCGACGACGGCCAGTACACGATCAAGGTCTACTCGGTGAACCTCGGCAACATGGGCAACTTCCGGCCCTTCGGCGATGTCAAGGGCGAGAAGCTCGAGGTGATCGTCGACGGCAAGATCGTGCACACCTTCGATTGGGACAAGGAGTTCGGTCTGAACGGCGGGCGGTTCGGTGGCTTCGGCGGACAGAACGGCCATCTCAAGACGCTCGACGTGCAGCTGCCGATCTCCGCCGGCCAGCACAAGATCGGCGTCACGTTCCTCGCCACGAACTATGCGCCCGGGCTCGACCTCGACCACAAGTTCGAGCGCAGCACGATCGAGACGGGCGGCCTGCCGGGCATGACCTTCTATCCGCACGTCGGCAGCGTCCGTATCGACGGCCCGTTCGATCGCAAGGGCGCTAAGGACTCGCCGGCCAAGGCCAAGCTCTACGTCTGCGAGCCGAAGGCCTCCGATACGGCCAAGGACGACCGGGCCTGCGCGGAGCAGATCCTCGCGCGGCTCGCGCATCGCGCCTACCGCGGCTTCGACACCGAGGAGGACGTGAACACGCTTCTCGGCTTCTACGACGAGGGCCGCAAGAACGGCGGCAGCTTCGACGAGGGGATCCAGAACGCGTTGCAGCGCGCGCTCTCCGACCCGAAGTTCCTGTACCGCGTCGAGAAGGAGCCGGATAACCTCGCGCCGGGTCAGCTGTACCAGATCAGCGATCTCGAGCTCGCGTCGCGGCTGTCATTCTTCCTGTGGAGCAGCATGCCGGACGACGAGCTGCTCAAGCTCGCCGAGCAGAACCGGCTCAGCAATCCCAAGGTGCTGGCCGGCGAAGTGCACCGGATGCTCCAGGATCCGAAATCGTTCGCGTTCACGGAGAACTTCGCGGGGCAATGGCTGGACTTGCGCAGCCTCAAGGGCCACGAGCCGGTGGTCGCGAACTATCCGGATTTCGACGACAACCTGCGCGAGGCCTTCGTCAAGGAGACCGAGCTGTTCTTCGACAGCATCGTGCGTGACAACCGCAGTGTCGTGGACCTGCTCAATGCCGATTACACCTACGTCAACGACCGGCTTGCGAAGCACTACGGCATTCCCGATATCGAGGGCAGCAACTTCCGGCGTGTGAAGCTCACGGAGCAGTTCGACGATCGCCGCGGTCTGCTCGGCAAGGGCGCCATCCTCACGGCGACCTCGCAGCCGGGCCGCACCTCGCCCGTAGAACGCGGCAAGTGGGTCATGGACGCGCTGATCGGCGTACCGCCGCCCCCACCGCCGCCGAACGTGCCCGCGCTCAAGACGCAGGCGGCCGACGCGGCCGGCAACGCGCACACGCCGAGCATGCGCGAGCAGATGGAGATGCACCACAAGAATCCCGTCTGTGCGTCCTGCCACAGCCTCATGGAGCCTTTCGGCTTCGTCATGGAGTCCTTTGATGCGATCGGCCGCGAGCGCAAGTTCGACCACGGCAATCCGATCGACACGAAGGTCACGATGTACGACGGCCAGAAGGTGGACGGGCCGAACCAGCTGCGGCACTGGCTGCTCCAGTACAAGAACCAGTTCCTGAACAACTTCGCCCAGAAGCTCATGACTTACGCCCTCGGTCGCGGCATGGAGTACTACGACATGCCCGTAGTGCGCAAGGTCGTGAGAACTGCGGCGAAGCACGACTACAGTATGGATTCTATGATCATGGCGGTCGTCAACAGCCAGCCGTTCCGCGAGAACATGAAGCTCGGGAACGAAGGTCTGAAGGAACTGACCAATAAGATCGAGAACGAGACGATGGCATCTGCGAAAGCGCCGACGGACACGCGCGTGGCCGACGCTCACTAAGACCGACACCAGGAGGTGCAACGATGTTCATAACCAAGAAGTCCATCCCGCGAAGAACTTTCCTGCGCGGGGCAGGGGCCGTGATTGCGGTACCGTTCTTGGAGTCGATGGTGCCGGCGCTGAGCTCGGTCGCACGCGGAGCCGAAGTCTATCCGCAGCGGTTCCTGGGCGCGTTCATCCCGCACGGCGCGGCACCCGGCTGGTGGGAGGTCAAGGACAGCTCGCCGGGCTTCAAGTTCCCGTACGTATGGGAGCCCCTCGAGCCGTTCCGCAAGAACGTCGTGCTGACGACTGGCATGTGGTCGAAGGCCGCCGAGCCTCCCGAGGGCGTGACAGGCGCCGACCACTTCGTGGCCGCGTCGTACATGTCCGCGACGAAGCCCCGGAAGACGACGGGCGCCGACGTTTACAACGGCGCCACGATCGACCAGGTCATCGCCGATAAGATCGGCCAGCAGAATCTGCTGCCGTCGATCCAGTTGGCGGTCGAGGATCCCGGCGCGAACTCGAGCGGCTGCGGCGAAGGTTACAGCTGCATCTATACGAACACGATCTCCTGGAAGGAACCGGTCCTCGTGGGCTCGGGCACGAACAAGGAGCTCGTCGGCCGCCCGCTGCCGATGGAGATCAATCCGCAGACCGTGTTCGAGCGCATGTTCGGCAACGGCGGCAGCGCGGCCGAGCGCGCGGCGCGGCGCGCCCAGGACCGCAGCATCCTCGACTCCATCGAGGGCAGCGTAAAGAGCCTCAAGGCGAACCTGCCGGGCGGCGACCGGAATCGGCTCGACCAGTATCTCGACGACGTGCGCGAGATCGAGCGGCGCCTGCAGATCGCGGCCACGGCTTCGACGGCGGCACCGGACATGCCGGCGCCGGTCGGCGTGCCGGAGAGCTGGGACAAGCACATCAAGCTGCAATTCGACCTGCTGGCACTGGCGTTCCAGGGCGATATCACGCGCGTCGGCTCGATCCTCTACGCCCGCGATCTCACGGGCCGCGTGTTCCCGGAGAGCGGCACGACGATCAGCTTCCACGGCGGCTCTCACCACGCCGAGGATCCGGCGCGCATCAAGGTGTACGCGCAGCTGAACCGGTACCATGTCTCAACGCTGGCGTATTTCATCGACAAGCTCAGCAAGATCGAGGAAGGCGACGGCACGCTGCTCGACCACTCGCTCGTGCTGTACGGGTCGGACATGGGCGACTCGAATCAGCACCTGCACTACGACGTGCCGCACGTGCTGATCGGGGGTGCGAACGGCAAGCTCAAGGGCGATCGGCACCTCGGCTTCAAGTCGAGAACGATTCCGACGGGCAATCTCATGCTCAGCATTCTCGATCTGTACGGCATTCATTTGGATAAGTTCGGCGACAGTACCGGTCGTATCGACGCGATTTCCGAGCTGTCCTGAGCGACGGCGCGGCGAGGAGCGATCGGGGGAGCGAAGAGAAGTGGGCAAGAAAAGTTTCGTGGCCGGCCTCGTGCTGGTCTCGGGCCTCGCGGCCAGTCTCGTGGCCATGGCCGACAGTCGGCTCGCGGATGCGGTCATGCAGCGGGACTCCGCGGCGATGAAGAAGCTGTTGGCTGATCATGCGGACGTAAACGGTCAGCAGTCGGACGGCAGCACGGCGCTGCAGTGGGCGGCCTACCTCGACGACCTCGATGCCGCGCGCGAGCTCATCAAGGCCGGCGCGGACGTGAAGATCGCGAACGAGGAGGGCATGACGCCGCTGTTTCTGGCCTGCCAGAGCGGCGACGCCGAGCTCGTCGAGCTGCTGCTGCAGTCCGGTGCCAACGCGAATTCGACGCTGTCCCACGGCGAAACGCCGCTCATGATGGCAGCGCGCACGGGTAACCCGGCCGTGCTCGACGTGCTCATCAAGCACGGCGCCGACGTCAACGCCAAGGAGAAGCTGCGCGGCACGACGGCGCTCATGTGGGCCACGGCCTATGCGCGGCCCAATGCCGTGAGCTTTCTCGTGACGCACGGCGCGGATGTCGCGGCCCACTCGGCGCCGATCGCCAAGGGCCGCGATCCCTATCTCGCGCCGTCGGCGCGCCAGCGCATCGAAGAGGTCACCGGTGCGCCGGGGACCGGTCCGTTCGCGGATAGGCTTGCCGCGCGCCTGCGGGCCGAGACCAAGGCCAAGGCCAAGGGCGAGTCCAACACGCAGGCTCAGGCGGCGGCCGCGACCGCGGCCGCCGCCGAGGACGACTCCGATGCCGACGCGGATGCGGCGTTGGTCGGCTCGAACCTCAAGCCGAGCGCAGATCCGCAGGACGCCCAAAAGGAAAACCTGCAGCGCAAGCTCGCGACCGAGGTCGCGGACCTGCCGAATGCGCCGGTCACGCCGCAGAACCTGCGCCGCTCGAACAAGGATCTGCAGGGCGGGCTGACGCCGCTCGTGTTCGCGGCGCGCCAGGGCGACATGAAGTCCGTGCAGATCCTCGTGGACCACGGCGCCGACGTGAACGAGACGACGCAGTACGGCTGGACGGCGCTGCTGACCGCGACGCAGAACCGCTACTACCAAATCGGCAAGTATCTTCTCGATCATGGCGCGAATCCGAATATCGCGAACAAGGGCGGCTGGACGCCGCTGTATATCGCGACGGACAACCGCAACATCGAGGGCGGCGACTATCCGGTGCGCAAGCCGGACATGGACCACCTCGACTTCATCAAGCTGCTGCTGGCGCACGGCGCCGATCCGAACATGCGCATGAAGTCGAGCACGGAGACGCGCACGGTCTTCACGCACCAGTGGCTGTATGAAGAAGGTGCGACGCCCTTCCTGCGGGCCGCGCAGTCGGGGGATCTCGTCCTCATGAAACTTCTGCTCGAGCACGGCGCGAAGCCGGGCATCCCGACGATCTACAACGTCACGCCGCTCATGGTCGCGGCGGGCATCGGCTGGGTCGAGGGCGTAACCTACGAGTGGTCGCCTGAGCAGAGCTACGACACCGTGAAGTTCCTGCTCGATCACGGCGCGGACGTCAACGCGCAGGACATCCTCGACGGCCGTACGGCGCTGATGGGCGCCGCGCACAAGGGCCGCACGGATGTGGTTCAGCTGCTCGTGGACCACGGCGCCGATCTCTCGGCCCACGACATCGGCAGCCGCGACTCGATTCACAACCTCGCGGGCGTCACCTGGCAGGCCATCGACTACGCGGACGGCCTGGTCCGCGTCGGCGTCCAGTCGGCGGTCGGCCATCCGGACACGGCGGCACTGATTCGCAAGCTCATGGAGGCGCGCGGTCTGCCGACGCCGCCGGAAGGCAGGACGCTGCAGTCGATCTGCGTGACGCCGGAGCTCTGCCAGTAGGTCCGTTTTCGGAAGGGCAGGACGCGTTGGCGGAGGGGCGGAGGGGTCGCCGCAAGGGCGGTGTCGGGACCGCCGTGAATCCGTCCCTGGAGGCTTCGTAAGCGCCATCCCTGGCGCTTACGATCCCGACACGGCCCTTGGCGGCGAGCCCTCCTCCCGGACACCAACACGGCTGTCGAGAACTTTGAAGAGCGCACGGATCGAGGATCGCGCACCGATTTGCGGATCGCGTGCGGATTGAGCGTTGGGCGCGAACTGCTGTAGAGGGCACGAGACTCCGGTAGCCACAGCGCTCGAGTGCCGTTCATGAATCATGCGGTCGACTGTCGGCCGCGGAGTCAGGTCAGGTCCAGGCCAGGAACCCCTGTGCCGTGCCGCTGCCGGCTTCAGTGCGGTAGCACGGGACGTAGTCGATGAGCTCGCCCGAGAGTTTCGTCTGGAACAGACAACCCGCGGCCGAGATCCAATTCAGAAGCTCCGAGGTTCCGTCCTGCATGTAGCTCGGGTCGATGCTGTTGAGGAAGGCGTCGTCTCGGCGCTGAAGGGCCTCGATGAGGCTGCGGTCGAAGTCTTCATTGATGACGAAATGCGTCATGCCGCCGGAGCCGATGACGGCGACGCGCGCAGGGCTGTCCCATTCGGCGATGGCGCGATGTACCAATCGGCCGAGCTCGAAGCAGCGCCACGGCCGCGGCTGGTTCGGCGGAAAGAAGGTATTCGTGATGAGCGGCAGCGTCGGGACGGCGCGATCGCGCATGATGCGGCGGAGCACGAAGGCGAATGCGTGCGGCGTGCCGGCATGATGATGGTCCGGCTCGTGCTCGGGCCAGGCGTTGGATGCCGCGAAATCCCAGCCTTCCGCCATGCCGAGCTCGAGCAGCTGGAGCGCGAGGTCCGGCAAACCCGGATAGTCCGTGCGAGTGTCCGGCCGATTGGCCCATTCGGACTCGCGAATGCCGGGCGGCAGCCGCGATGCGCGGTGTTCCGGCAGCGGCGCGTTCCAGAAGGTCTCGCCGTAGTAGACCGTGAACGCCGGTTGGAGGGAGGGCAGCATGAGCTCGCGCTGGTCGTTGCCGAAGATCACGCAAACGTCCGGATTCACTTTCGCCCAGAGGGAAGCGACCTCCGCGATGGCCGCCTGGCAGGCGGCATGGCGGCGGGTGCGGGCTGCGAGCGTCGCTTGCTCCGCGAGCCGCTCGTCGGCACGCAGCTCGACGAGCTCCTCGAAGCCGTAGCGGCGCCCGCGAAACCAGTGGCTGCGGCTTCTGTCCGCCGGCACGCGCAGCATCCATTGTTCGGGCGTCGTATTGAGCTGCGGACCGTGCGCGGTCCAAAGCCCGAGAACGATTTCGGCCATCGTCGAGCTCCTGGTACGCCGGCTTTCGTCGCCGGCGCGGGCCGTTAACCCTGGCAAACGTTAACTCGAGCCGCCTGTTCCGCCGTTAACGGGTTGCAAAGCCGTTAACGCTGCAGCCGAGCGCCGATCCCGGGGGGCGGGCTGAGGCTTTCCGAAATTGCAGTGGGTTCGAGCGTCTTTTTAAGATAAGTGGTGGGCAGCACGAGACGCAACACGCTTCAAATTCGGGCGACGGGCGCAAAACTCCTGCGCTGAGCGGCGTCTAACATTTATACAGAGACGACGTCTGGACTTTGCGACGGTCACCCGCTAACCTCCGTCGCCGAATAGGACTTGCCCCTCCCATCCCAACTGGAGCGAAACCCTTGGAATTCTTCACATGGCTCGAGGCGACGCCGCTCGCGGAGTGGGTCCGCACTTCGTCGTTTGCCTATCCGTTCATTCTGACCGTTCACGCGCTCGGAATGGGGATCATGACGGGGCTGGCCTGGATAATTTCGGCGCGCATCCTCGGCAAGCTCCGCATGATTCCCTACTCGTCCCTGCGGACGCTGTTCATCACGGCCTGGTTCGGCTTCATCATCAACTTCATTTCGGGCGGCGCCCTGTTCACTTCGCAGGCCGCTTCGAACTACGTCCATAACATTCCTTACCTGACGAAGATGTTCTTCGTCATCGCCGGCGCGATCACTATCGGCTATCTGCAGGTCAAGGTTTCTCGGGCAGTCGCGCAAGCCCGGCTCGAGCGTGCCGGGGCGGCCGGCGCCGTCGTCGACGAAGACGAGACTGTCGAAGAGCCGGTCGTCGCAACCGACGCCGCGGGCGTCTCGGCCATGTCGGCCGTGGCGAGCGGCGGCCCGCGAGGCTACGCCCCCGCACGGCAAGGCCGGCAGGGCAGCGTTTCGAACAGCGGTGGGATCGTCATACGCGACCTCGCCATGCCGACTGCAGTGCGCGCCGTAGCCGTGGCCGCAATCGTAATCTGGTTCGGCGCCATCGTGACCGGGCGGCTCATAGCCTACTTGACTTAAGGAACTAAAATGCTGGGCTTCCTTTCGCAATTGAATTCGTCCGCGGACGGGATTCTCGGGCCTAATACGATCGCTCATCTGAACCCGCTGCTCGACTGGATGCAGAGCACGTGGCTCAACCACCTGGCGCTCGATTATTCGCAGACCTGGCCGACGTGCGAGATCATCCACTACATCGGTCTCTCTCTGCTGTTCGGCGCGATTCTCGTCATGGACCTGCGCCTCATGGGCGTGCAGCACCCGGCGATCTCCGCGCTGTCGGTTCATAAGATGGTGCCGATCGCGTTTACGGGCTTCGGCTTGAACCTGCTCACCGGCATCGTTTTCATTTTCGGCGATCCCCATCGCTACGCGATCAACATCTCGTTCCAGATGAAGATGATCTTCCTGCTGCTGGCCGGGCTCAACGCTTTGGTGTACTGGCTGAAGATCGGCCCGATGCTCGAGAAGACGCCGCCGTATGCCGATACGCCGTGGTCCGCGAAGATCGTGGGCGGCACCTCGATCTTCCTCTGGACGGGCGTGCTGTGCTTCGGCCGCCTGATCCCCTACCTCGGCACCGGCTAGAACCGCCCGCGCTGCGGCGCCGCGGTCAGACGGGCTCCCGGAGCGATTCGGGAGCCCGTTTTGTCTTGCCCCGCCCGAAGTCAGCATGATTCACGAACGGCTGCGCGAGCCTCCGCCGACCTCAACGCCAGTTTCGGTCACCGGTCATGTGGAACACCGGCCTCGCCCCCCAGCGAGTCGAGCATCTCCTCGTAGTCCCGCCCGACTACTTCCGTGATGCGTTCGCCGCGGCGCAGCGCTTCGACCATGAGCCGCTCGCGTCCCGCGATGCGCTCGGCGCGCCGCAGCACCTCGGCGGCCTCTGCAGCCGGCACGAAGACGACCCCCGTCGAGTCCGCGAGGACGAGGTCCCCCGGCGCGACCGCGACGCCCCCGAGGGTCACGGGACACTCGAAGTCCTGCTCGAACACGCGGCCGCGGGCCGTCCTTGCGCTTGCGGAGCGGGCATAGACGGGGAAGTCGAGGGCGGCGGCTTCGTCGAGGTCGCGGGCCGGGCCGTCGATGACGACGCCGGCGATGCCGCGCACCGACGCGCCCGTCGAAAGCACGCCGCCCCAGCCGGCGCACTCGACGCCGGAGGAGTGCTCGATGACGACGACGTCGCCCGGGCGCGCGGCCTCGATGGCCGCCGTGCCGAGATGACGGGTCGGCGCGTTGGCCGGCTTTTCGGGGCCGAGCTTGACAGTGACGGCGCGGCCCGCGATGCGCCTGCGCACGGAGACCGGGCTCAGGCCCGTGACCGCCGGCGGCAGGCCCAGCGAGTCGAGCGCATCGGAAACGGCGCAGCTGTCGAGAGCGGCCAGTCGGACGGTGAGGGAGTGTGCGTCGGACATGCGTCAGAGCTTGAAGAGCCGGCGAGCATTATGCTCGAAGATCATGCCCCGGTCCTGCTCGGAGAGCCACCCGATAGAGCGGATGCGCGGCACGATGTCGTCGAAGGTGCGCCCGGTCTCGGGATCGACGGCCGAGCCCACACCGGGACATTCGGCGCCGTAGAGCACGTTTTCGACGCCCACCGTCCTGATCAGCAGCTCGAGGGCTTCCTGACTGTACAGAACCGTATCGAAGTACAGCCTGCGCAGGCGGTCGCGGAAGCGCTCGCGCGGGCCGCGCCGCACCGAGCCGGCGTCGAAGCGGCCGAGTTGATACGGAATTGCGCCGCCGCCATGGGAGACGAGGATCTTGAGCGCCGGAAAGTCGTCGAGCACGGTCGAGCTCACGAGCCCGTAGACCGCCGTGGTCTCTTCGTTGATGAAGTGCAGCGTATAGGGCTCGCGCTCGGGCTCGCGGGAGCCCGTGGCGTGGATGTGGGCCGGCACGTCGAGCTCGACGAGCTTCTCGTAGAGCGGGTACCAGTACCGGTCCCCGAGGGGGGGCGCCTTGGTGCCGCCGTTCTCGTACGGGTCCGGATTCAGCAGACAGCCCTTGAAGCCGAGCTCAACGCAGCGCTCGAGCTCGGGAAACGTGTCCTCTATGGGGGCGCCGGCCGCCTGCGGGAGGCCCGCGATCCCGAAGAAGCGGTCCGGCATGAGCCTGCAGCTGCGGTGGATGACGTTGTTGGTCGTTTCGGTCCAGTCGTGCACGATCTTGGCCGGTTTTTCCGAATGCATCATCTGAAACGGCCGCGGAGAGATGCACTGCATGTCGATTCCGCAGGCGCGCATGTGTTCGAGGTGGCCCGTGGGCGCCATCTCCTTCGCGTTCCAGGCCGCCAGGATCTCCTCGTCCGAGAGGTCGAGCCGGCCGCGGCCGTGGGAGCCCCGGTGGGAGACGAGCAGGGCCTTGTAGGCCCAATAGGCTTTGGGCGCGCTGACGTGGGCGTGAGCGTCGATGATCAATGTTGAGCCCCTTTTTCGGGTCGCCTCCCGGGGTGGTCCCGAGCTTACACCGAGGTGCCCGGGAACGCAGCACCCGGCCGGCCACCGAGACCCGCGAACCGGAAGCCCCAGTCTGTTAAGCTCAGCATGTTTCGGACGGTTTCCCGTCGCCCTTCGCGGCTCGGGAAAGCGGCCCTCGGAGCTACGGGCCGTCCGGCTGCCGCGTGCCGCTACAAAGTGCCGCTACTAAGGAGAATCTCTTTGGAAGGTTTGCTGTCTCTCTCGGCTTGGGGCTACGTGGTCGCGGCGTTGGTGCTCACGCACGTCACGATCGCGAGCGTTACGATCTTTCTACACCGCCATCAAGCCCATCGCGCGCTGAACCTGCATCCCGCGGTCGCGCACTTCTTCAGATTCTGGCTCTGGCTCACGACCGGCATGGTCACGCGCGAATGGGTGGCCGTGCACCGCAAGCACCATGCCAGGTGCGAGTCGGAGGAAGATCCTCACAGCCCCCAGCAGAAGGGCATCGGCCGCGTGCTGTTCGGCGGTGCGTTGCTGTATCGCGACGAGGCCAAGAAAGGTGAGACGCTCGAGGCTTTCGGCGCCGGCACGCCCGACGACTGGTTCGAGCGGCACGTCTACGCCCGGCATCGCTGGCTCGGCATCGGCCTCATGTTCGCGGTGGACATCTTGCTGTTCGGCCTCGCGGGCCTCGCGATTTTCGCCGTGCAGATGGTCTGGATCCCGTTCTGGGCGGCGGGCGTCATCAACGGCGTCGGCCACTACTGGGGATACCGCAACTTCGAGACGCAGGACGCTTCGCGCAACATCGTGCCTTTCGGGCTGCTGATCGGCGGCGAAGAGCTGCACAACAACCACCACGCCTACGGCAGCTCGGCGAGGTTCTCGAACAAATGGTGGGAGCTCGACATCGGCTGGGTCTACATCCGGCTGCTCGAGAAGCTCGGTCTCGCGTCGGTCCGTCGGACGGCGCCCAAGACCGCCTTCTGCGAGGGCTGGCATGTCGTGGACATGGATCTGGTGCGCGCGGTCGTGACGAACCGCTTCCACGTCCTGAAGCTGTACGGCTCGCGCGTCGTGCGCCCGGTGCTCGCGGCCGAGGCGCGCTTCGTGCAGGGCGAAGCCCGGCGCCGGCTGCGGCGCCTGCGCCGCCTCATCTCCAAAGAAAACGTCGCGCTCGATGCCGCGACGACCGAGCACCTGGAGCAGGCGCTGCAGACCAACGCGACGCTGAAGACGATCTACGAGTTCCGGCAGCGCCTCAAGGCGCTGTGGACGCAGCAGGCCAAGGGGCAGAACGAGTTGCTCGCGAGACTGCAGGCGTGGTGTGCCGATGCGGAGCAGAGCGGCGTCGAGGCGCTCGAGCAGTTCGCGCGCCAGCTGCGCGGCTATCGCGCTCAGTTCGCGTAGGCGCGCGCGTAGGCACGCGAAGGGCACCGTCGGCACAGTCACAACGTGGCCTCCACAGGCGGCGCACCTGCGCCGGAGCGTAGCGCGAGACGCCTTCGTGTGCGGCGTGCCGCAAGGCGAGGGGAGAGTCGGATGAAGGTTCCGGTCTGGGTCCTGCTGTGCGCTGCCGCGCTCGCCTGCGGCCGGGCTGCCGCGCATCACAGCGCCGCGATGTTCGATACCTCGAAACTGATCAGCATCGAGGGCGTCGTCACGCGCTATCAGTGGCGAAACCCGCACGTCTACATGACCGTGCGCGCGACCGTGCCGGACGGCGCCACGATCGATCAGGACATCGAGGCGGGTGCGCCCTCGGTCCTGCTGCCGCTCGGTCTTACGCAGGACTCGCTCCACGCGGGAGACCACGTCGTCGTGCACGCGAATCCGAACAAGCGCGGCGCCGGCCACATCGTCCTGGGCCGCGACGTGGTCACGGCGGACGGGCGCACGTTGCCGCTTTTCATCGCGTCGCGCGGCGTCCGTTCGGCGCCCGAGGCGCATGCCGAGGGTCTCGCGGGCACCTGGTTCGCGCCGCTGCAGGGCTTCTTCGCGTTCAATTCGAGCCGGAGCCATTGGTCTCTGACACCCGCCGGCAAGAGCGCGCTCGCGGAATTCAACATTCGCGAGGCGACGCACGCGCAGTGCATTCCCGTCACGGCGCCGACGCTCATGGTCTACCCGGTGGTGACGACGGTCGAGGTCAACAAGGACACGGTCGTCTTCAACGTAGACTGGATGGGCTCGAAGCGCATCGTTTACATCGATGGCCGCGGTCATCCCAAGGACGGCGCGCGCACGCTGCACGGCCACTCGATCGGGCATTGGGAGGGCGAGACGCTCGTCGTCGATACGGTCCAGTACGCCGATCATCGCGAAGGTAACGCGCTCGGCCTGCCCTCGGGGGCCCGCAAGCACCTCGTCGAGCGCTTCTCGCTGAGCAAGGATCGCCGCCACATGAATTACGAAGCCACGCTGGAAGATCCGGATTACCTCGCGAAGCCCGTCGAGTTCAGCTCGCAGTGGGACTATCGTCCGGATCTCGCGCCCACGGGTCTTCCCTGCGACCTCGACGTCGCGAGACGATATCTCACCGACGAATGAACACGCCCTGGCTGCGCTGCCTCGCCGGGCTCGCGCTCGGCGTCGCGGCGGCTTCCCGCGCCGACCCGGCCGCGCAACTCTACGCTGAACATTGCGCGGCCTGTCATGACGACGCCGCCCAGACAGCGCCCTCGCGCAAGGACCTGGCGTCGATGGCCCCCGAGCGTATTCTCGCCGCGCTCGTCGGCGGCAGCATGAGCGACGTGGCCGCGATGCTGTCCCCGGCCGAGCGCCGCGCCGTCAGCGCATACGCCGCCGGCAAAGCGCTCGAGGAAGCCCCTGTGCTCGATCCTCCCGTCGCCGCTCGGTGCCGAGTGTCCGGTGCCTTTACACTCGGCGAGCCCGATTGGTCGGGTTGGGGCGGTGGGCTCGAGAATCGGCGCTATCGCGCCGGCACGGACGCCGGCCTGAAGGCCGCCGAGGTCCCGCGGCTCAAGGTCAAGTGGGCCTTCGGTTTCCCCGGCGATGTGCGTGCCCACGCGCAGCCCGCCCTTGTGGGCGGCCGCCTCTTCGTCGGCAGCGAGGGCGGCCGCGTCTACGCTCTGGATGCCTCCACGGGCTGCGTCCACTGGACGCGCGATCTCGGCGCGGGAGTGCGGGCCGCGCCGAGCGTCGCCGAGGTCGCGACGCCGATGGCGAAGCGCGCCGTCGTGTTTTTCGGCGACGAGCGCGGTTTCGTGCACGCGCTCGACGCGGGCACGGGCGAGGTCGTCTGGTTCCACAGGGTCGACGACTCCGCGCTCGCGTCCGTCACGGGCAGCCCCGTGTACTTTCAAGGCCGGCTTTACGTGCCCGTCGCCTCGAGCGAGGAGGCGGCCGCCGCCGCGCCGACTTATCCGTGCTGCCGCTTCCGGGGCAGCCTCGTCGCGCTCGACGCCGGCACCGGCGAGCAGGTCTGGAAGACCTATATGGTTGCCGAGCCGCAGTCCACCGGGCACAACCGCGCCGGGGCCGAAACGTTCGGCCCCTCGGGCGCCGCGATCTGGTCGAGCCCGGCCGTAGACCCCGCCCGGCACGCGATCTACGTCACGACGGGCAACAATTACAGCGCGCCCGCGACGGACACCAGCGACGCTTTCGTCGCGCTGGATCTCGATACCGGCAGCGTCCTGTGGTCGCGGCAGATGACGGCGGGCGACGTTTCGACGGCCGCCTGCGCGCTTCCCGATCATACGAATTGCCCGCCGGAGCCAGGGCCGGATTTCGATTTCGGAGCCGGACCGATGATCGTCGCGCTGCCGGCGGGCGGACGGGCCGTGATCGCGGGCCAGAAATCCGGCGTCGTGCACGCCGTCGATCCCGATCGCGCCGGGACCATCCTGTGGCAGGTCAGAATCGGGCGCGGCGGCCGCTTCGGCGGCGTTCAGTGGGGGTCGGCCGCCGACGCGGGGCAAGTCTACGTCGCGCTCTCGGACCTCGGCCGCATGCCCGATGCATCGGGTTGGCCCGCGAGGCCCGATCCGGGCGTCGGTGGGGGGCTTTTCGCGCTGCAGCTTCAGGACGGTAAGCGCAAGTGGTATACGCCGCCGCCCGGCTGCGGGGACCGGGCACGGTGCAGCCCGGCGCAGCTCGCAGCGGTCACGGCCATCGAGGGCGCCGTCTTCTCGGGGTCGCTCGACGGGCACCTGCGGGCGTATGCCGCCGCGGACGGCCGCGTGATCTGGGACTACGACACGCAGGGCAAGTACGAGACCGTGAACGGCGTGCCGGGACACGGCGGGTCGCTCGACGGCGCCGGCCCCGTCGTCGGCGGCGGCATGCTGTTCGTCGGCTCCGGGGACCCTGCGGGCGGCGTCATGTCCGGCAATGTCATCCTGGCGTTTTCCGTGGACGGGAAGTAGGTCTGCCGCCGCGTGTCGCCCGCTGGGCGGCCTCGCGCTTCGCCTCCGACCGAGACACCGAGCCGCGGGCCCGACAGAGCAGTTGCGCAACGCAGCACCAGCGCCTAGTGTTTTTCTGCGGGCCGTCCGAGCGGGCGGCCCGCCCGAAGGCCAACGAGAAGCACCGCGGGCCGTGCGGCCCGGAGCGGGAGGGGAGCCATGACGAATCGCAGAGAATTTCTCCAGATCGGCATTGCGGCCGGCGCGTTGCCGCTCGCCGCGCGCGGTGCGTTCGCTGCGCCTGCTCCTGCGGCAGGGCCCGCTCCGTCGAAGGCGGTGCCGCTGTACCGGGTCGTCTACGATCCGCGGTTCGAGGATGCCGCCGCCTTCGGGGCGCGCGCCGGCGAGCTCGGCCTCGCGAGCCACGCCTTCGAGGGCGACATTACGGCGTTCTGGTTTCACGAGCTCGACGCCGTGTGGCGCGCGCGTCAGGCGGCGCCGGGACGGGCGCCCGCCGAGCCCATGGCCGTCGCGGGCCTCACGGCGCACGGGCCGCTGTTTTGTCTCGAGCGGCTCGGTTGGGAACGGGGCCTGCGCGTGGTCTACCGGGCCGAGCACAAGGCCGTGGGCGCGCGCCGCCTCGAGCATGCGGTCGCGGGCCCGCTCTCGATGGTGACGGCTGCCCGTGCACTGGCGGAGGCGGGCGGAGGCTGGGCGCCGGGCGCGGCCGACATCGTCGCCGCCTGCCCGCAAGGCCGCGCCGAGATCGTCGAAGCACGGATCGCCGCGGATGCGCCGCCGGCCGCGGCCGCCGCGCTCGAGCGCGCGGAGACGCTTTACTCCTGGGTCATCGCGCCGGCGGTCCGCGCGGTCGCGACGAGCGCGGAAGCGGAGGCCTCGGCATGAGCGTGCTTCCGCCCGGCGTAGCGGAGAAGGCGTTCTCCGCGGCGATGCAGCGCTTCCGCGACATCGTCGGCGAGGAATGGGTCTTCACGAGCGATGAAGACGTGCGTCTGTACCGGGACGCCTATTCGCCGCTCTGGTCCGAGGACGACGAGAAGGTCGCTTCGGCGGCCGTCGCGCCCGATTCGACGGAGCAGGTTCAGGCCGTCGTGCGCACGGCCAACGAGCTCGGAATTCCGCTCTATGCGATCTCGACGGGCCGCAACCTCGGCTACGGGGGCTCGGCGCCGGTACTCTCCGGCAGCGTCGTGCTGGACCTCAAGCGCATGAACCGCATCCTCGAGGTGGACGAGCGGAACGCCTACGCGCTCGTGGAGCCGGGCGTCAATTACTTCGATCTTTATCGCCACATCCGCGATCGGGGCCTCAAGCTTTGGATCGATTGTCCCGATCCGGGCTGGGGCAGCGTCATCGGCAACGCGCTCGATCACGGCGCCGGCTATACGATGAATCCCTACCGCGACCATTTCGGCGCGCACTGCGGTATGGAAGTGGTGCTCGCCGACGGCGACCTCGTGCGCACGGGCATGGGCGCGCTGCCCGGCGCGAAGACCTGGCAGCAGTACCGCTACGGCTTCGGGCCTTACCTCGACGGCATCTTCTCCCAGTCGAACTTCGGCATCGTGACGAAGATGGGAATCTGGCTGCTTCCGGAGCCCGAGGCCTACCTCGAGGGCATCGTCGAAGCGCCCCGGCACGACGACATCATTCCGCTCGTAGACATCATGTCGTACCTCATGAACACGGGGCTGCAGAACGCGGGCACCAACCTGCAGTCGCCGTTGCGGTTCGCCGCGGCCGGCCATCGGGAAGTGCGCAAGCTGCTGCTGCGCGGCGACGACGAGGCGAAGCAGGCGTTGAATCGATTCGCCGCGGACAACAAGATTCCCTTCTGGTCGAATCTGCTGAAGTTCTACGGGCCGGAGGACGTTGTCAGGGCGCAATGGGAATACGCGAAAAAGCGCTTCGCGGCCGCTATCCCCGACGTGACGCTGCGCGACGGGCCGGCCTACCGCTTTCCGCTCGAGGACGCGCAGATCGCGAAGGTCCGCGACGCGGCGGACTTCGGCATCCCGAGTCTTTCGATATTTTCGATCGGCGCGCGCTCGGCCACGAACCCCAATCCGACGACGGGCCACCTGTGGTTCTCGCCGGTCATACCGATGACGGGCGAGGCCGTGCTCGAGTCTCAGCGCGTGTTGGCCGGTGTGCTTCAGGATCTCGGCCGCGAGGCCTCCGTCAACGTCTTCCCGCAGTCCTACCACCCGCGCACGTTCGTGATCCTCGTCGGCTTTCCCGTCCTGCACGACGTGGAGGCCAACAAGAACGTGCGCGTGGTGTTCAGGCGCCTGATCCAGGCGGCCGCCGAGCACGGCTGGGGGGAATACCGCACGCACACGGCCTTCATGGACGATTGTGCCTCGGTCTATTCGTTCAACGACCACGCGCTGCTGCGGCTCAATCAGCGCATCAAGGACGCCGTGGACCCGAACGGGATCCTCGCGGCCGGCCGGTACGGCATTTGGCCCAAGCACCTGAGGAAGGCCTGATGACCCGTTCGAAAGCGCGGATCTCGGCGGCCATGTGCGTCGCCGCGGCGGCTGCCGTCGCCGGCTTCGCGTCCGCACAGCCGCCGACGGCCAAGGCGCGGGGCAAGCAGGTGTTCGACTATTGGTGCGCACCGTGCCATGCACCCGGACCGAGGCACCCGGGCACGCAGGCGCTCGCTGCGCTCTATCACGGCGCGAAGCCGGCTCCGCTCGAGCAGCGCACGGACCTCGTACCGGCCGTGACGAAGGCTTACGTGCGCAACGGGGTCTCGGTCATGCCGCCGTTTCGCAAGACGGAGATCGGCGACGCCGACCTCGAGGCCCTGGCCGCTTACCTGGCTCCGTAGCTCTGCCATGAAGACGTTGCGCATCGGCGGAGTGCCGGAGCACTTCAATCTACCGTGGATGCGGCTGCTCGCGCGCGGAACGGCGGACGCTGTGGGCGTCGAGGCCGTCTGGGAAGACTTCCCGGGCGGTACGGGCGCCATGAGGGACGCGCTGGCCGAGGGCCGGCTCGATCTCGCCATGCTGCTGACCGAGGGGGCCGTAGCCGCGATCGCGGCCGGCGCGCCGTTTCGAATCCTGAGCTGCTACACCGAATCTCCGCTGCTGTGGGGCGTGCATGTCCCGGCCGCCTCGAAATTCACGGGCCCCGAGCAGCTCGAGGGCGCGCGCATCGCCATCAGCCGCTTCGGCTCGGGCTCGCACCTCATGGCGTATGTGCTGGCCGAGCAGCGCGGCTGGCGCCCGGACACGCTGCGGTTCGTGGCCGTCGGCGATCTCGAGGGCGCCGTGCGGGCCTTCGAGCACGGCCGGGCGGACGTGTTCCTTTGGGAAAAGTTCATGACGAAGCCGCTCGTGGACGCCGGCCGCTTCCGGCGCGTGGCCGAGTTCTCGGCCCCCTGGCCGGCCTTCGTCTGCTGCGCCGCGGACGCGGCGCTGGCGCGTTCCAAAGCCCCGCTGCTGCGGCTCATCGAAGCGGCGCTGGAATCCGCCCGCGAGCTCGCCGCCGATCCCGGTGCCCCGGCCGCGATCGCCGCTCGCTACGGCCTCCTCGAGGCCGACGCCGCGGCCTGGCTCGCGACCACGCGGTGGGCGCGGGCGATCGAAGTGGACGGCGCCGCGTTCGATCGGGCCGCAGCCGTGCTCGTGCGGGCGGGGCTCTCGGGATCGTAAGCGCCAGGGACCGGGGTCCCCGGCGCGAACGAGCCTCATGCACGAACCGCCGGCTCCCCCCGGCCGGAGCCCGTACACGAATCCTGCCGACTACCGAGGCAGCCGGTCAGGCGGCGTGCAGCTCCACCGGCAATTTGACCGGCCCATGGCCGATCGTCGTGAGCCACGGTTCGGGATCGCCGGCCGCCTCGAAGCGTTCGATGCGGCGTATGAGCGCGCCGAGCATGGCGTCGGCCTCGATCTGCGCAAGCGAGCGGCCGACGCAGGTGTGGACACCGTGGCCCCAGCCGACCTGGCCCCTGAGGTTGCGCCCGATGTCGAAACGGTCGGGCTCCTCCCAGCGGCGCGGATCGCGATTCGCCGCCGCGAACAGCAGGCCGCAACGCGTGCCCTCTGGGATCACGCAGCCTTCGATCTCGACTTCGCGCGTCGTGATGCGGCCTGCAAGCCGCGAGGGCGAGTCCCAGCGCAGGCTCTCGTCGAACGCCGCGCGGATCAGCCCCGGGTCCTCGCGCAGGCGCCGGTACTGCTCGGGAAATTCGGTGAAGGCGCGGATCGCCGTGCTGATCGTCATGACGGTCGTGTCGGCGGCCGCGGAGAGGAGGATCTGGACGAGCAGCTTGGCCTCGTCTTCCGTGATTTCGCCTCGGTCGGCCGCGACGAACATCTGCATGCCGAGGCCTTCGGGGTCGAGATTCTCACGGTTGCAGCAGGCGTCCACCCACGCCAGAACGGGCTCGCTGCCCTGCATGGCTTCGGCGAAAAGGGCGTTGGCCGGCCCCATCGTGGCCCAGACCATGTGTCCGAAGGCCGGCATGTTCTCGCGACCCCATTCAGGCAGCCCGAGGGCGTCGGGCAGGACTTTGTAGACGAAGCTGCGGCTGATCGTGTCCACCGCGTCGATGACGCCGCCCTGCGCGAGCGCGCGATCGACGACCGCCTCGGCATCGCGGCGGAAAGGCTCGGCCAGCGCGTTCAAGGCCTTCGGCGAGAGGACTTTGGCGATGACCATGCGCACCTCGGAATGGCGGGGCGGATCGTCGGTCAGCAGAATCTCCGGCCGCACCGAGCGCGGATCGTGCCATGGACGCGAGCGGCTCGAGAACGTCTTCCAGTCCGCGAGGCCCGCCTGCACGTGCGCATGACGCCCCAGCACGGCGATGTTCTCGCGGGCGAGCCACACGACGGGAGCCGTCTCGCGGATCTCGTCGTCCACTCGGCGCGCATTGCGCACGGAGTCGGCACTGAACATGTCGATGTCTGAAACCGGAACGTTCGAGTTCATCGCGGCGCGGCTCCCATCGAGTAGAGGTTACGGCTCAGCGCCGAAAGAGCAGGGTCAGGAGAAACCAGAAGAGCTTCGGGTTCAGCAGCTTCAGCCCCTTGCGCAGCTCGGCGCCCGAGAGCCGGGCCGTGAGCGGCATCGTGCCGAATACCTTGCCCTTGATGAGCAGCTCGTTGCCGCTGCGCTCGAGCGACTGGACCTCGATGAGCTGACTGCCGTCCGGGGAATACAGGGTCGTCATTTGGCGCGCGCACCGACCTTGTCGAAGTCGATTCCCACGGCCTCGCAAACCTGCATGGCGGCCGCGCGGCCCGCCCCGAACACGCCGCCGCCCGGGTGCTGGAACGGGCCGACGAGATAGAGCCGCTCGCAGTTCGGCACGGTGTTGTGACCCAAGTCCGGCGTCGGCCGGTGAGCCCCGTACTGGTAAGTCGTCGCGGCGATGCCGTGCAGGTCGCCGCGCCGGAAGCTCGACGACGTGCGTTCCATGTCTACGGGACTGTCGCTGTGGACGGCGATCACGTTGTCGGGATCGAGGTTTTCGATGAAGCGGCCCATGTGATCGAGCATATGTTCGACGTAAGAGGCCTTTGCCTCGTCCCAGGCCCGGCCGTCCGCCCGCTCGTAGGGCACGTAGTCCCAGGCGTGCATGGTGGCCTTACCCGCCGGTGCGCGCGAGGGGTCGAACATCGTGAGCGAGCCGAGGCCCACGAGCGGATAGCGCGAAAGCCCGCGATAGCGAAGGTCGTCGAAGGACTTGCGGACCGTGTCGTAGTCGTCGGGCAGCAGTTCGATCATGACCGCGCGCACGGCGTCGCCGGCGCGGAACTTCAGCGGCGCCTCGAGCGCGGCATGCAGCGTGATGCAGCCGATCTCCGAGATCTGCGTCGCCTCGGCGGCTTTCGCGACCTCCGGTGCGAGGCCTTCGACCATCTTGGGGAGATCGTGCGGATGCAGCGCCCCGATGACGGCCTCCTTGGCCTCGAACGTTCGGCCGTCCCTCGTCTCGACGCCCGCGGCGCGCCCGTTGCGCACGGTGATGCGGGCGACGTCCGTGTTCGCCAAGACCTCGCCGCCGTGGCTGCGAATGCTGGCGACGAGCGCATCCGTGAGGCGGCCCGAGCCGCCGACCGGCACGCCGATGCCGTAGGCTTCGAGAAACCCGACGAACACGAAGACGCCGAGGCCGGTCGCCTTCTCGTCCGGCGAGACGAGATTTTCGCCCGCGACCCGCGCGAAGTGCATGCGGACGCGATCGTGCTCGAACACACCGCAGAGCAGATCGTGCGAGCTCATCTGCATGTAGCGCCAAAGCTCACGGCCTTCGCGGCTCTGATCGAGCAGGGCATAGCTCGCGCCGAGCGGCGCCGGCGGCGCATAGAGCGAAGCCGCGATCATGGGAAGGTAACCGGCCGCCTTCTCGGCGAGCCACCGGTAGGCCTTTGCGTCGGCGGCCGAGAACTTCGCGATCTCCGCGCAGGTTCGCTCCCGGTCCCGATACAGGCCCAGCGTGCTGCCGTCCTCGAACACGGACATCATCGGCAGCTCGGGAAACTCGTACTTCAGCCCGAATCGGCTCTTGAGGCTCAGCTCGTCGTTCTTGAGCAGGGGGTTGGCCTGAATGAAGATGTGGGCCATCGAATGCTGGTCGTGACGGAAGCCGGGACGCGTGAGCTCGCGCGTGACGACGCCGCCTCCGAACCAGGCGTTGCGTTCGAGCACGAGCGTCTTCTTGCCGGCCGCGGCCAGGTAGGCGGCGGCCACGAGGCCGTTGTGACCCGAACCGACCGTGACGATATCGTACCGCTCGGCCACGCGTTTACCCCAGCTGTTCCAGGATGTAGGCGGTGTCCATGTACTCCCGCAGGGCGAAGATCTTTTCGTCGCGGATCTCGATCATCCAGCAGTAGCGGTTGTGATAGTCCTTGCCGTTGCTGAGCTTGCCCATGGCCTCGGTTTCGGCTGCGGCCCATTCGCCCTGGCAGACGACGCGCAGCACCTTGATTTTCGGGTCGCCCGGAACGAACAGCCCCCGGACGGGCCCGAGGAAATCGTCGATGATGTGGTCGCGGCCACGCGTAATGCCGGCCCCGGGTATCGACCGCCCGGTCGCTTCCCAGCTCGCATCGGCATGCAGAAGGGGCCGGAGCTTTTCGAGATCCCCGGTGCTCAAGGTGCTGAAGAACTCGCGGACGCGCTGCTCGTTCGCGCTCTCGACTGTTGCCATCTCGCCCCCTTCTCGGCATGGGATTCTTGTATTGGGCGCGCCGGCCGCATCGGCCGTGTGGCATGGGCCATATCAGAGCGCGGAGCGGCGCGGTGCCGAGGCTATTGTGCCGGCGGGGGAGGCGCCCTGTCCACGCCGCCCGGAACGAAAAAAACCGGCTTCGGCCCGAAGACCGAAACCGGTTTCCGTCGACGGCGCTCTCCCCTTAAGGAAGGCGCGAAATCGAGAGGTTATCGCTACAGGCTATTGCTTCGGGTGCGGGTCGAAAACCTTCCCGTCCTTGACGCGCGTGGCCGTGATGAACGTCGCGGCGGGACGACCGTCCTTCATCGGGTGACCCTTGACGGTCACTTGGGTGCCGGGCATGAAATCGCTCTTGCGAATGCCGGCGCGCATCAGGGTGCTCGGGCCTTCGGCCTCGAAGCCCCAGGTCGTGACCTTGCCGTCGTCGCCCTTAACGTCGACGAGCAGCCAGGAGTGGGGGTTGGTGTACTGGAACTCCTTCACCTTCCCGGTCACGGTGACTTCCTTCTGCATGTTGTACATGACAGTGGAGTGGTGAGCGAAGCTGGCTCCGGAAATCAACACCAGGCTCCCGACGGCCCCCGCTAACAACTTTCTCATTTCGACTCTCCTTACCGGTCTTCGTCTCAATTCGATTCGTTCGACTTCTTAGTGAAGGTGAAGCCCTTGTAGTCCGAGGTGCCTTCACTGTTCTTGATCACGTCGTTGTTCTGGTTTTCGTTGCAGTCCCAGTAGCGGATCCGCAGCGCCTTGTTCTGGTCGTCCACCCGCGTATAGACCTGCTTAGTGTACCAGGGTTCGACGAGCGCCGGCGGATCGTAGATCCAGACCTCGGCCGTGATCGTGTTGTCGCCCGTTTTGCGCCACTTCTCGACCGTTTGGACCTGATCGCTGTAGTTCGGCTGGATTCGCTGGTACTGTCCTGCGCGCATCTGGCTCGTGGAAATGACGAGCGTGTCGCCGTCCCAGAACCCGATCGAGTCGCCCTCCCAGAGCGGATAGGCGTCCGCCTCCGGCGTGTGACCCCTGCCGTCCGTGTAGATGCGCCGGACCTCGTTCATCTGCTCCGTGATGAGGTAGGTCTCTTTCGGCGTGACGACGAACTCGCGCAGGAACGGCTCCACGAGCCATCGCGGCATGCCCGCGGGATTGCACATGCTGAGGGGGTCGTACTCGATCCCCTTGCGCACGCGCTCGATCTTGTCCTTGAACATCTGCTCGTATTTCGGCGTGAGCTTCGCCGTCGGCAGCGTTCCGGGCTTCTGATCCGGATCGAAGAAGAACACGCTGGCTTGGCGGGTCCACAACCCCCTCCAGTCCGGCACGTTTTGCCACGACAGCGCATGCCCGCCGTCGGCCTGCTGCTTGAAGTAGTTGTAGAGGCCCTCGGCCGTCTTTTGCTGGACGCCGAGATCGATCATCTTCTGCTTTTCGGGCGACGGCTGGACGACCTCGTTGCCTTGGGGCAGGAAGTTGGCCTGCGCGTCTGCCGCGCCGGCGGCGAGCATGCCGGCGGCGACGAGCGCGATGCCTGCCGCCGCTGCGCCGATTGTCCGGCGGCCTTGCAATGGGCTATTCACTTTCTATTGTCTCCTCGGCAGCCGAGGCACGCTTCGACCTCGCGCGGCCACTAAACTCCGACAACGGAACAAGGATCGAGTTTCGCTCGGTTTCGTCGCCGGTACGTTACGGAAGCCGCGGAATTACGAACGCTTTAGGGCGCCGAAGGCGCTCGGCGTCGCGTCACTGCTCCCATCCCCCGATGTGGCACCGTCGCTACAACGCGACGGGCAATTATTTATCGCATGAACGACCGGCCAGCGCAAATTGGCGGCCCCTGCGCTCTTTACAAAAATTCAGCTCGGATGCGCCTCGTTCCGAGCGGCATCGGCATTTGCCGCTGACGCCTCCGCCGACCGTTTGGCGGCTCACCCGGCCATACGTACGCGATTGCGCCCCTGAGTCTTCGACAGCCGCAGAGCCTCGTCCGCCCGCTCGAACAGCTCCTCGGCGGTGGCCTTCGACCCCGGCCGCCGGATCGTAAAGCCCACGCTGGCCGTCATGGTGATGGCTCCGTCGCGTGTCGGAAAGGGCGCTTCCATGATCGTACGGCGTATTCGCTCCGAGATGCGCCCCGCCGAGTCGGGATCGGAATCCATCAGGAGCAGCAGGAACTCGTCGCCCCCGATCCGGCAGGCGAAGTCGTTGCCGCGGACGCCGCTGACGAGGCGCGCGCCGATCTTGCGCAGCACGTCGTCGCCGACCTGGTGGCCGAGCGTGTCGTTGACCTCTTTGAAGCCGTCGAGGTCGAGGAGGGCCAGGGCCAGGGGAATACCTTCGGCGTCGGCCTGGGTGAACGTGGACTTGAGCAGCAGCTCGGCCCCGCGGCGATTCCAGAGCCGGGTCAGCGGATCGATCATGGCCTCGCGGCGAGCGAGGCTGAGCTTTGCCGTGAGCGAGGCGTGCACCGTCCGGAGGTGGTCGTCGACGAGCTCGCGCTGCGTGAGCGCCGCGAGATCGACCAGGCTTTGCCGGTCCGCCTTCGAAAGCGGGTGCGGTTTGACGTCGAACACGCAGAGCGTCCCGGCGATGACGCCGTCGCCGTCGTTGAGCGGCAGGCCCGCGTAGGCGCGGAATCGGGGCGCAGACACGACCAGGGGGTGGTCGGCCGTGCGCGGATCGGTGCGGGTGTCGGCGATCGCGACGAGTGCGTTCTCTTCGAGCGTCAGGCCGCAGAGGCTGCTCTCGCGCGGCAGCTCGCTGACGGCCCAACCCGAGACGGACTTGAACCACTGCTTCTCGGCGCTCAGCAGCGTAATCGCCGCCACCGGCATGCGGAGGGCGCGGCGCGCGAGGCGCGTGATGCGCTCGAAACGCTCTTCGAGCGGCGTGTACAACATGTCGAGCATAGGCAGCTGGGCGAGCCGCATCGTCGCGGTGCTCGCGATCGTGCTGCTCAGCACGGCGCTCCTGCCGTGCGCGGCGCCATCCGTCATCGGTTTTTGGTCCTTATTCATTCCGATTCCTTCGTCGCAGGCCGAAGTCTAGCCAGCGAAGGCGGTCGCGCCTGTGAATCGCTTCTCGCAATCGGGAACTTGTGAAGCGGTTCAACGGCCTCGAGCCGGCCGCGTAGTACGCTGCGCGCACGTCTGAACCGCGCCGGCTCCCCCTCGGCGCATATCGGCCGGAGACTTGGCTCAATGGGACGCCCGTGAGGCAGAACCGAATTCGTCCGCGGCCTCCGGCCGGGGACTTCCCTTGCGGGACGCTCGAGAACAGCTCGATCGTGGCGGCGTTCGCCGTTTCTCCGGCCGGCGAGATTTTGGCGGTGAATCGGAGGTTCGCGGCGCTCCTGGGCGTGTCTGCGGCGGAGCTCATCGGCCGCCGCCTGCCCGATCTCATGGTCGAGGGTCCGAGCTGGGACGAGTGGCGGCGAGCCTGCCTCGAAGCGGGCGGGCGGCGGTGCGGCTCCTTGATCCTCGGCGATGGGGGCGGGAGGCGGATCTGCCTCGAGGGCGACCTCGAAGCCCTCGGCCCGGGGACCGGCGCCGTCACCCACCTGGCCGGCACCTTCGCGGACGTCACCCAGGAACGCAAGCTCCGCCAGGCCGTACAGCGCGGCGCGCGCATGGAGGCCCTCGGCAGCCTGACGAGCGGTATCGCCCACGACTTCAACAACCTCCTGACTGTGCTCGTCGGCAATCTGTACCTGGCCGCCGAGGAGGTCCGCGATCGGCCGAAGGCGTTCGAGAAGCTCAAGGCGGCGCGAGACGCGGCGAAGCGGGGCAGCGAGCTGATTCGCCAGCTGCTCGCGTTTGCCCGCCGCGAGGCCGCGGACACGTCCGCCGTCGATCCGTACAAGCTCGTGGAAACCATTGCGCCGCTGCTCGAACGCGCGCTCGGTCCGCGGATCAAGCTCGAGACGAGGCTGCGAGCGGAGGCCGGCAATGCGTCCGTTCAGTGCAACGCCGCGCAGCTCGAGAGCGTCCTCGTGAACCTCACCGTGAATGCCCGGGACGGGGTAAACGCGCGCGTCGAGCCGAAAGCGCCCGGGAGGATATCGATCGGCGTCGAGGCCGTGGACGTGCTCGCCCGCGATGCGATTCCACGGGGGATCGTACCCGGCGCCTACTTCAAAATTGCCGTCGCCGACAACGGAGTCGGCATTCCCGAGGCGTTGCTGGGCCGCGTCTTCGAGCCCTTCTTTTCGACGAAGGTCGAGCAGGGCGGGACGGGGCTCGGTTTGAGCATGGTCCGCTGGTTCGCGGAGCAGGCGGGCGGCACGGTCGCCATCGAGAGCACAGTGGGCCGCGGCACCACGGTCTCGCTGCTGCTTCCGAGCATAGACGGCGCAGCGGAGACGGCGAGCAAGACGATGCCGCTTTCGCAGCTGCCGACCGGAGATGAGAGCGTGCTCGTGCTGTCGAGAGAGGAAGGGCTTCGATCGACGATCACGCAGATTCTGGAAGTGCTGGGCTACAAGGTCCGATCGAGCGCCGATCCCGGCGAGGCGCTGCGCCTCCTGCACGCGGCGGCGGTCGACGTGCTGCTCGTAGACGCCGCCGCGCAGGACCCTGCCGAGACCCAGCGGCTGTTCGGCAAGGCGCGCGGCTTGAACCCCGAGCTCAAGCTCATGCTGGCCGCCGACGGGGCCGATGCGAGGCGAGCGCAGCAGTTCGCCGATGTCGTGCGGCTTTCAAAGCCGTTTACGCTCGCCGAGCTCGCGGAAGCGGTCCGTCGCGCGTTGGCTTCTGGGCCTCGAAAGGGCGGCTGAGGCCCGGCACCGCGGCGCGCGGACTGCGTCTCAGCCCTCCTGCGGATGGTCGAGCAGCGAGGTCAGGTGCTCGAGTATGCCGACGAGGCTCTTCATGGACGCGAGCTGATCCCTGCTGAGGCCGCTCAGCGCGTCGGCGAGCTGCTCGAGGCGTTGCTGATGGGCGCGGCGATAAATGCGCCGGCCCTTCGCCGTGACGCTCACGAGAACGCCCCGCCCGTCCGACTTGTCTTCGCGGCGGCGAACCAGTCCTTCGTCCACGAGCGCCGATACCATGCGCGACATAGTCGCAGGCCGAACCATTTCGCGATCAGCCAGCGCCGTCACGGAGATCGGGCCGTTCTTGTCGATGACCGAGAGCGTGCTCAGACGTTCCGGAGTCATCCCTGAGGGGAGCTCCATGTGCCTGAGCTGCCTGGACAGCCGCGAGAACCGCTCGTGCAGCAGCGCCGCGATTTCGCCGGGCTGCGTACCGACTTGTGCTTGTGCCGACATGAAAGCTTTTCCCCTTTGCCTTGTGTTCCTATCGGAGAGAATTTTACTGCTACAACATTTGGCCAGTATATAGACCCTAGATAGATAGGGCATGGAGACTCCGACTCGGTTCCCACGCCCTTTGAATGTTAGGCACTGTAACCGGTATTCCGGCTTCAGCGCCACCAAATAATTGCTCCGGTCCGCTCAATATGCCAGGGAAACCCTTAACAGGAGCATTCGCTGAGGAACGATCCGCGGATTCTCCGGGTCCGTGTCCTGAAACCTGAACGACTTGTCCATCGCGTTGTTAACGGTCAGCGAAACCAGGCCCCGGCGATTGGGCAGGCGGTAGCCCATCGAAAGGTCGAGCGTCCAGAAGCGACTTTCGCCGCGGGTCGTTGCTTCGTCCGGACCATAGGCGCCCGGGTCGAAGTCGCCGGACTGCGCGACCCATGTGGCTTTCGCGCCCCAGCTCAGGCCGTGGCCGAGGAAATACTTGATCGTCACGGGCAAACGCCGCGTTTGCAGATCGCTGAAGCCTTCCGCGAGCACGGAACCGTTGTTGTTTATGTGCTCGTATTCGTAACCGGAGCCGAGGGCGAGGCGGGAGCTCGGCGTCCAGTAGACGTAACTGCGGCCGAGCGTCTCGTTCGTATCGACTTTGGACGCGATCAATTCCTCGGTTCCGGGAAGATAGAACTGCGTAGCCAGGTGTCGCCTGGAGAGCTCGCCGCCCACGTAGAGATCGGCGGAAAACGCATGGTCGATCGCCGCGCCGTCGCGCCATGCCTCTTGGGCTTCCGGGCCAAAGAAGCGTTGATTGAAACCGGCGACCTGCGTCGGCTCGAGCGAGGGTTGGGCGCTCTGCTTCGACCAGAACGGCCCCTGCAGCGTCTTGAATCGCACGACCCGCAGCGTCGTGTGGGCGGCGGGCTGCCAGGTGAGCCCGAGCTTCGGGTCGAAGCTGCTCCTCGTCGCATTCACCCCCACGACGCGGTCGTAGCTGCCGCCGATCGTCGCCGAGAGACCCGGGGCGAGATCGACGTTTCCGTAAAGGTACGCGCTCGAGCCTTCGACGCGCCTCTCGCTCTCCATCGTGGCGAACATCATCGTCGGCGGAATGGCGGCCGACGTTCGGTCCGCGTGATCGAAACGTTCAAGGCGGCCGCCGCTGATCAGCTTCCATCTGTCGCCTCGATAGCTGTGCTGAACTTCCAGGATCCCGCCGTCGCGACTGCCGTGCGAGTCGAAGTACGGTCCAACGCGGTTGTCGCCGTTCGCCGATTCCAGGATGAACGTGCCGAGCAGCGTCCCGCGCTCCGAAAGCTCGCGGTGCACGCCGAGACGGGCCGTATCGACGGTTTCCGTCTGGCGTTCGAGGGGGTTGAAGAACGCCGGGTCGAACAGCAGCTCCGTGTCGCCTTTCGTCACGCGGCTCGAGCGCAGCTCCGTATAGATGCTCGTACCGTGCACGGGCCGGAACTGCACGAGCGCGTTCGCGACGGTCTGATCGAAGTCGTTGTTGGCTCGAAAGCCGTCCGTTCGGTAATTGAACCAACCCACGCTGAAGGAAAGCTTGTCGCCGAGCCCGGCGATCGCCGCGTCGACGCCGCGCGTGCCTTCGGAGGCGCCGACGGCCGAGGCCTCGTAGCTGAGCCCGTTCTGCTCGACGAGCGGGTGGAACTCGTCGAACGACTGCGTGCCGGGTCCCAACGTATCGACGACGAAGAGGTTGGGCTCGCCGAGCTGCGGCAGGACCGCGGTGAGATTCAACGGCTGCATGAGCTCGGACTGATAGAGCTCGTCGACGCGCGCGCTTTCGTGCCGCGGCAGCGAGGAGTAGACGTCCGCGAGCAGCCTGTGGCTCGAGAAATCGGTCGGGTTTGCAGCCAGCGAGCGCCAGCCCTCGAGCATGGCCAGGCGCTCGAAGCCGAGCGTCCGATGTATTTGGCCGATGCCGGCGCTGCGGGCGGCCAGATCCTCGTCGACGAGGAGCCGCGAGCGGTAGACGGCGCGGTTGTCGTTGCGCTCGATGGCGCCCTGCAGGTCGTGGAGGGCGTCGATGGGCCGGTTCGCGCTCTGCTTGCGCAAGGCGTCGTAAAGCCAGGGCGTCGGGTCCGTCCCGTTCAGATGCTTGGCGATGGCCAGCTGCGCCTCGCTGAGCTTCTCGCGCAGCTCGGCGTCGTAGATCTTCGCCATGTAGCTGCGCGAAAGGGAGTTCGTCGGGTCCAGCATCACGCCGAGCTCGATCTCCTCGCGGCCCAGTTCGAGCTTTCCCGAGCGCGTGAGGGCGAGGCCGAGGCCCAGGCGCGGCAGCGGCGCGGCCGGATCCCGCGCGATCGCCTTGCGGAAGTCGGCCGCGGCGGGCAGCGCCCCCTCGCCCTGGAGGCGGGCGAAGCCGAGAACCGTGTAGGCATAGGCCGAACGGGGATCGAGCGCGAGGGCCATTTCGGCAGCCGCCCGTGCTCGGCCGAAATCCCCGGCCGCGAGGCGCATCTCGCCGAGGCGCGCCCAGGCCAGCGCATTACCCGGGGCCAGGCGCGCCGCCTCGCCGGCCGCCGCGAGCGCCGCGGGCACATTGCCGTTCGCCTCGGCCGCATAGGAGAGGGCAAGGCGAGGCACCGGGTCCGCCGAGGCGGCATTCACCGCTTGCTGCGCCCGGTTCAGCGCCTCCGTTTCGCGCCCGCCGCTCAGGGCCACGAGCGTCTCGAGCGCGAGCGCGTGCGGATTCGAGGCGTCGATGCCGAGCGCGCGGGAGAGGTCGCCGCGCGCCTCTTCGATCTGACCGGCTTGGAATCGGCTCGCGGCCCGGTGCGCGAAGAACTCGGCGGAGCGCGCCTGCGCTCGCGTCGGCTCCTGGCCCGGACGCGGCAGGTTTTCGCCGAGCAGCGGCACGAAGTAGGGCGTCCAGCGCAAAGCGTCGATCGGATCCGCGACCGGCACGGACAAGGGCGCCGAGCTCATCGTTGCCGAGCCGCGCTCGCCGCTCGGGACCGCAACCTCGCCGGCCGGGTTGCGAAGCTTGACCTTGCCTTCGACGACCGTGACATTGGCCTGATGGTCGTCCACGGTGACGACGAACTCGGTGCCCTCGATTCCCGCGTTGACGTAGGGCGTGTTGATCCTGAGCCCGTGCGGGTGCCGGCTGATGACGTGCAGCGCGCCCTTGATGAGATCGATCCACGTCCCGTCCCGATCCTGATCGTCCTCGGGCTCCGTCAGCGTCAGCGTGGAGTTCGGGGCGATCGTGAAGGCGGTCTTGTCCGGGAGCTGGACGGTCGCGCGGCCGAAGGCCTCGGTCCGAACCGTTTCTCCCATGCAGAGCACGGCACCCGTCGGCAGCTTCTGCCACTGGCTTTGGCGAAGCACTTCGACGACGCCCTCGACGGCAATGACCTCGGCGTGCCAGCTTTTGCAGTCCCGAGGCGGCGGTGCGGCGCGGGAGGTCCCGGCCCATAGCAGCCCCCACAGCACCACCGGTCCCGCCCATGCGAAGACTGCGCTACGCTGACGTCTGCGCCGGGGCTCGACGGGGGGATGCCCCGGGTCGTCGATCAACGCTGGCGGACGGGCCATCACGGGGCTTCTTTGTATAGTGGATACGCGCGGCCCGAGCGCCGGCTGCGGGCCTTCGGGCGGAAAGGCGCGGCCAACGAGAAAGTAATGTGTACTATCAAGTCTTGCTTCGGGCTCGGGGCTCAGTCTAAGGCCGGGCGCCTTTCTGTCAAGCGGCCGACATTCGGCGGCGCGATACGCTGCGCGCGGCGCCGCCGCGCGCTCGTCCCCGAACCGAACCGAGCTATCCCCGCCGATTCTCGGCCAAGGCGTCCGGCGCGATCGCGAGGGATCAGCTGAGCCCATGTTGTTGCGTCCGCGTCAGGTCGCCGCACTCGGGATCTTGGTCGGGGCCCTGGGCTGGTCGTTGAGCCTTGCGCCGCCCGTGCAGCGCTTCGAGGAAAGTCTCGGACTCGGGGCGCTGTTCGAGGCGCGCGGGGCGATCCGCCCGCCCGGCGACGTCGTCGTCGTGAGCATCGCGGGCGACTCCGCCGCCCGGCTCGGCCTCACGACGCACGTGGACCGCTGGCCGCGCGCCCTGCACGGCCGGCTCCTCGAGCGGCTCAGCGCGGCGGGCGCGAAGGTCGTTGCATTCGACATCATCTTCGACACGCGCCGGGAGCCCGGCGGCGACCGCGCGTTCGAGGAAGCGCTGCGCGAGGCCGGCAATGCCGTGCTCGTCGAAAGGGTCACGGACGACAGCGTGGCCAAGGGTTTGGGTCTCATCGAGCGGCGCTTCCCGCCGATCCCTGCATTCAGGAACGCGGCCCTCGGCACGGCTCCGTTCACGCTGCCGACGGTGCCGGTCCGCGTGAGTCAATTCTGGACTTTCGGCCGCGCCGGCAGCGATACCCCGACCTTGCCCGTCGTCGCGCTGCAGGCGTACGCGCGGGCCGCATTGCCCGTGCTGTTCGATCTGCTTCGGCGCATTCGGCCCGCCCGCAAGAGCGATTGGGACGCCCTGCAGAGCGGCGGCGACGCGGCAGGCGGCGGGCTCGAGGCAACCGTCCGCGGGCTTCGCGACGCCTTCCGCTCGGACGCGGCCCTCGGCCCGGACCTGCTGAATGCGCTCGGCGCCAGCGCGGATGCCGACTCGCGGCTCGTGCGCGCGCTGATCGGCATCTACACGGGCGGCGACAGCCGTTATCTGTGCTTCTACGGCCCGGCCCGCACGATCACGACCGTGCCTTACTACAAGGCGCTCTCGGAGCTTCCGCCCGCCGAAATGTCGAGGATTTTCCGCGGCAAGGCGGTATTCGTCGGGTTTTCCGAAAGCAAGGAGTCGCAGCAGAAGGACAAGTTTTTCTCGGTGTTCTCGCAGCGCACCGGCCAAGACCTGAGCGGCGTCGAAATCGGCGCGACGGCGTTCGCGAATCTGCTGGAGCGGCGCGTCATTCGGCCGCTCCCCGTACCCGTACACTGGGCGGCGCTCGTCGCGTGGGGACTTCTCGTCGCGGCGCTCGGCTCCGCGCTTCCGGCCGCGGCCGCTCTGCCCGCAGGCCTCGCAGCCGGGGCCGCCTATGCCGTCGGTGCAGGCTTCGTCTTTTCCCGCTACGGCTGGTGGCCGCCGCTGACCGTACCGCTCCTCATCCAGCTGCCCGTCGCGCTGTTCGCGGGACTGTTCTGGAACCATCGCGTGCTGCAGAAGCAGCGCGAGCGCATCGAGGCCGTCGTCGGCTACCACCTGCCGCGGCGGGCCCTCGACAGCCTGGCGCGAGAGACCGCCGGCGCCGTCGCGCGCAAGGAGACGGTGTACGGGACCTGCCTCGTCTCCGATGCCGAAGGCTACGCCGGGCGCGCGGAGGGCCTCGAGCCCGAAGAGCTCGCGCGATTCATGGACGACTACTACCGCGCGCTCATCGAAGCCGTCGAAGCGCACGGCGGCACCGTGGCCGACTTCGGCGGGGACTCGATGGTCGCGGTCTGGGTCGCGGCCAGCAACGGCGAAACCGGCGCGGTCGAAGCGGCGGCGGCCGCCCTCGACATGGTGGCGGCGGTCGAGCGGCAACAACTGTTGCCCACGCGGGTCGGCCTCGGCTCCGGCAAGCTGCTGCTCGGCAGCATCGGCTCGGAGGCCCGCGGCGAGTACCGCGCCGTGGGCGACATCGTCAACGTCGCGGCGCGGCTCGAGAGCCTGAACCGGCATCTCGGAACGCGCATTCTCACGACCGCGGAGACGGCCGCGGCCCTCCCGCGCGAGGCCACGCGAGCGCTCGGACGGTTTCTGCTCGTCGGCAAGACCGTGCCCGTGGCCGTGCACGAGCTGTTGCCCGCGGCGCCGGCCGGGCAGGCGTCGCGCCCGAGCCTGCAGGCTTTCGGGGAGGCGCTCGCGCTGTTCGAGCACGGCCGCTGGGACGGCGCGGCCCGCGCGTTCGAGGCGCTGCTTCGTGCCGATCCGGCGGACGGACCCAGCCGCTTTTATCTCGAGCGGGCGCGGGAACTTCGGGAGCGTCCGCCCGCGAAGTGGACGGGCGTCGTGAGAATGAACGTCAAGTAGCCCTTCGCTAGGCCGAGCTGCGGTCCGGGCCTTCGACGGCCGCCTCGCTCAGGCGTTTCCTGCAAGCGGGGGCGCATCGAACCGCGCCCAGTCCGACGTCGAATCGTCGTCGCCGTAGACCGCTTGCTCGAGGTACTCAATGACCTCGTCTACGCCCGCGACGCATTCGTTCTTGGAATCGGGTTGCGCCGCGAGCAATGCGCTCAGCATGTGTTGCGTGCGGCGCTGAACGCGCGCCGGAGCGAGCGACAGGAGGTCGACCATTTTCAGGATTCTCGTTTGATCCTCTCGCGGCAGCCGGCCCACGGTGCTCACGAGATTCATGACTTCTTCGGATACGTCCATCTTGCGGAGCCCCCCAAAAAATCGGCTTCCCCCATCCGACGGGATTTGTAGCAGGAGAAGCAGGGCCGGTCTGTCAAATGGACGACACAACGGGCGATATCGCCGCTTGTGTCCGGTGCAGGACAGACGCCTTCGTGCCGCGGTGGAAACATCTCCCCCGACCGCAGGAATTCGCGCACTGCCAATGGGAGGATGAAATGAAGAAGCTGCGATTGACCCTGTTGCTGGCCGCTATGGGGCTGCCCTTCGCGTCGTTTGCCGCGACGCCCGATCTCGCCAAGGCCGGCCCGGCCGTCGTGCCTGCGGGCCAGCTCGGCACGCAGACCGTGGACCATTGCTGCTGGATCTTCATGTACGGGAACTGGTACTGCGTTTACTGCTGAGTTTCGCGCGCCTTTCGCCGAGCCGGCGGCGGCTCGGCGAAGGCCCGCCCGCGGCTCCTCGCCCGCGGCGCCCTCAGTCGTCTCCTCGGCCCCCTTGCTCTGTCCCCTCCGGCGACTCCGCCGCGAGCCGGCGCAGCGCGTCCGGGTCCTCGATGACGATGCGCGCACGGCCCAGATCCACCCAGCCAGCTTTGTGCCATTCCCCGAGATGCTGATTCACGATCTGCCGCGAGACCCCGAGAAAGTGGGCGAGGTCGGATTGGGAGATTCGCAGCTCCATCGCCTCGCCGGCGCTGCCTAGCGGGCGCCCGTGCAGCGACGCGAGGATCAGCAGGCGCTTCGCCAGTCTGGCCGTCCCGGATAGGAACGCCGATTCCTCGACGAGCTCGCTCGTCCAGCGCAGCCGCGCGCAAAGCAGCTCGAGCAGGTGGATCGCGAGCCGCGGCTCGCGCTCGAGCAGAGCCAGAAAGTCCTTGCGCTTGAGCACGACGAGCGTCGTATGATCGAGCGCGGTTGCGCCGGCCGTGCGCGGCAAGCCGTCGATGACGGCGATCTCCCCGAACGCGTCGCCGGGCTCCATAATGTTGAGAAACACCTCGCGCCCGCCGGCTCCGCTCGCGCTCACGCGCACGCGGCCGGAGGCGACGCCGAACAGGGCGTCGCCCGGATCGCCCTGCGAGAAGATGACGGCGCCCTTCTGATACACCCGCCGGCTCGCGAGCGCCGCGACGCGGTCGAGCGCCGCGGCGGGCAAACCCCGGAATAGATAGTTTCGCTGCAAGACTGCCTTGGCACTGAGCCGCTCCGCCTTGGAGGCCGGCTCGGAAAGGCTGCGTCCGGACGCGTCGCCTTCGGTCGTCATCATTTCTTCTTCTTTTGGTTCCCGCTCGGTCTTCCGTTCGGTTATCGTTTCGTGGACGGCTCCCCGCGCGCCACGCCGGACTCTTGATCGAGGACCGAGGACCGAGGATCGAGGATCGAACATGAAGAGCGTACCATGGACATTGGCCGGGCGTTTGCTCGCCCGCGATTGGCGCTCCGGCGAAATTCTCGTCCTGTTCGCGGCGCTCGTCGTCGCCGTGGCCGCCATGAGCGCGGTCACCTTCTTTACCGACCGCGTCCGTCAAGCCGTTCAGCAGCAGGCCGGCGAGTCGCTCGCGGCGGATCTGCGGCTCGAGTCGGGTGCACCGCTGCCCGTCGAATATTTCGAGACGGCAGCCAAATACGGCCTCGAGACGGCGAGGATCGTCGAGTTCCGCAGCGTCGTGCTGGCGGGCGAGAAGGGCACGCTTGCCGAGGTGCGCGGCGTTTCCGCCCGCTATCCTCTGCGCGGGCAGGTCAGGGTCGCGGATCGTCTCTCGGGCGAGCCGCACCCGGCGGACGGCGTGCCGCCGCCCGGCGAGGTCTGGGCCGAACCGAGCCTGCTGGCACGGCTCGGCGCGGGCGTCGGCGCGACCGTCTCCGTCGGCAACCTGCACCCCAAGGTCACGCAGGCGCTCGAGTACCGGCCTGACGAGGGCTGGCGCCTCATGCAGTTCGCGCCGACGCTGCTCATGAACCTGGCCGACGTCGACGCTTCGGGGCTCCTGCAGCCGGGCAGCGTCGCGGAGCACGTCGGTCTTTTCGCGGGCCGCGCGCCCGAGCTCGCGAAGTTCCGGGCCTGGCTCGAGCCGCGGCTCGTGGCCGGGCAGCGGCTTCAGGACATCAACGACGCGAGCCCGGAGATCCTCCGGTCCGTCTCGCGGGCGGGGCGCTTCCTCGTGCTCTCGGCGCTCGTCAGCGTGCTCCTCGGCGGCGTCGCCGTCGCCATGGCGACCCGGCGGTTCGTGGCGCGGCGCCTCGATTCGGTCGCGCTCATGAAGTGCCTCGGCGCTCGGCACCGCGACGTGCTGCGCCTCAACGTCACGCAGCTCGCGATTCTCATCGTCGCCGCGGCCGCAGTCGGCAGCGCGATTGGGCTCGCGGCCCAGTACGGCCTCACGCTGATTCTCGCCGACTTCGTCGCGGGGCCGCTGCCCGGGCCGAGTCCGAGCGGTGCCGTGCTCGGGCCCGTCACGGCGCTGCTCGTCGCCGTCGGTTTCGCGCTGCCGCCGCTCCTGCAGCTCGGGGGCGTTCCGCCGGCCCGCGTGCTGCGTCACGACCTCGAGCCGCCGCCGCTGCGTTACGTGACGATCTACGGTGCGGCGACGGGCACCGTCGTCGCCATGCTCTACCTGCTGTTCGGGGACGCGAAGCTCATCGGCTACCTCGTCGGGGGTGCGTTCGCGACGCTGGTGGTGTTGTATGGCGCGGGCCGTCTGCTCGTGCACGCGCTGCAGGGCGTGCGAGGCCGAGTCGGCATCGCCTGGCGCTACGGCATCGCGAACGTGGCCCGGCGCGGCCGCGAAAGCAGCATTCAGGTCGTCGCCTTCGGGATCGGCCTCATGGTTCTGCTGCTGCTGACCGTCGTGCGCGGCCAGCTCATGACGACCTGGCAGGCCACGCTGCCGAAGTCGGCCCCGAACCGCTTCGCCATCAACATTCAGCCGGACGAGCGCGATACCGTCACGCGCGTGCTCGCGCAGGCGGGCATCGCGGCGCCCGACTTCACGCCGCTCGTGCGCGGTCGGATCAGCCGCGTCGACGGTGTGCCGCTCCCCGAGTACCGTGCCAAGGACGCCCGCGCGCGGCACGATCTCGAGCGCGAGATGAACCTGACGTGGGCCGCCGAGCCTGCGGCCGGCAATCGGGTCGTAGCGGGAAAGTGGTGGTCGCCCGGCGACACGGCGCCGCAGCTTTCGATCGAGCACGAACGGCTCGCGGCGCTCGGGCTCGGAATCGGCGATACGCTGACGTTTACGATCGGCGGCGAGGACATCACGTTCAAGATCACGAGCGCCCGGGACGTGCAGTGGGATTCGTTCCGGCCGAATTTTTTCATGGTCGCGAGCCCGGGCGCGATCGAGCAGTTCGCCCACACATTCATCACGAGCTTCCACGTCGACCCGGCGCAGCGCGGCTCGACGCTGGATCTCGTGCGCGCGCTGCCGAGCGTCACCGTGTTCGACATCGACGCGCTGCTCGATCAGGTCCGCAGCGCCATGAACCGCGCCGCGCTCGCGGTGCAGTATGTCTTCGCGTTTACATTGGCGGCCGGCATCGTCGTGCTGCTCGCGGCGATCCAGTCCACGCGCGACGAACGGCTGTTCGAGAGCGCCGTGCTCCGGACGCTCGGGGCCCGCCGCGGCACGGTCCTGCAGGGAGTCGCGGCGGAGTTCACTGCGCTCGGCCTGCTCGCGGGCGCGCTGGCCGCGCTCGGTGCAGGCGGCATCGGCTATGTCCTCGCGACGCGCCTGTTCGAGCTGACCTACGTGCCGGGCCCGGGCCTCTGGCTCGTCGGGCTCGGCGCGGGCGCGGTCATCGTCGGCGTCAGCGGAACGCTCGCCGTGCGCTCCGTGGTCAATGAGTCGCCGGTTGCGACGCTGCGGGCGGTTTAAGCCTGGCTATCGGCAGCCCGCAGGATTCATGAACGGACTCAGGCGCTGGTGGCAACCGGAGGCTCGTGCAGCGCTCAGCGGCCCAGCGAGTTGAGCCGCGCCGTCTCGGCGAGGTCCTGCCGATAGTTCCGCGCCCCGAGGAAATAGTGAACGGCCGCCCAGAGGTTCACGACGCCGATGGCCACGAGCCCGTAGCGCAACGAATCAGATCCGGCCGTCGGTGCCAGGTGATCGCTGATCGCGCCGACGACGAACGGCCCGAGCGTGAGACCGATCATGGTCTGGATGAACAGCAGCACGGAGGTCGACATGGCGCGCATGCGGACCGTCGCGACGGACTGGGCGACGGCGAACGACGGGCCGAAGAACATCGAGGCGAGCAGGGCCATGACCGAGAAAGCCGGAACAACAGTGGCGAGACGGGGCGACAGGTACGAGACGAACTGGAACGGCACCATGACGAGACAGGCGATCGCGGGCACCCACATGTACCAGCGCTCGTCGCCGCGGTTGCGGCTCATGCGGTCGGCCAGGTAGCCGCCCGCGAAGCTGCCGGCGGCGCCGACGAGCGCGAAGATGCCGAGAAAATTTCCGGCCTCGCCCGTGTTCATGCCGTGCGAGCGTTGAAAGAACGCCGTGTTCCAGCTGCTGCCCGCGTAATAGACGACGGCGTGCAGTGCGGCGGCGAGCGACATGTGCATGAACGACCGTCGCGTCAACAGAAAGCGGAACACGTCCACGAACGGGGGCGCCGCAGCGGGGGCGCTTCGCGTCGGCTCCGAATAGCCGCGCGGCGGTTCCTTGACCGTAAAGCGCACGAGCAGCGCCACGAGCAGGCCAGGGAGGCCGACGATCGCAAAGGTCACCCGCCAGCCGAAGTGGACGTTCGCGTGACCCGAGACGATGTTGCCGACCGCCGTCCCTACCGGAACGGCCATGGCGTAGACCGCGAGCGCAGTCGCGCGGCCGGAGATCGGGAAGTAATCGGAAATCAGGGAATGCGAAGGTGGAGTGCCCCCGGCCTCGCCGACGGCCGTCGCGCTGCGCGTCACGAACAGCGAGGCGTAGTTGAAAGCGGCGCCGCAAAGGGCGGTCGCGAGGCTCCACAGCCCGATCGCGAGCGCGAGAACGTTGACCCGGCTCCAGCGGTCGGCCAGCCGGCCGAGCGGCACGCCCATGATCGAGTAAAAGAAGGAAAAGGCGAGCCCCGTGAGCAGGCCCATGGCCGTGTCGCTGACGTGCAGCGTCTGCTTGATCGGCTGCACGAGGACACCGAATGCGCCCCGGTCGATGGTGTTGAAGACATAGCCGAGAACGAGCGCGCCCACGACGTAGTACTTGTACAAGGGCTTGTCGAGCAGGCTCGGCGCCCGGGCTTTCCCGCCGAGTTCGGTCGTGGTCGTGCTCATGTGCGCTCTCCGTGCCGGCCCGGCGGTGCCCGTATCTTGGCCCGAGGCCGGCGCGCGATGCAAAGCTCAGGTCGCCGAAGCTCCCGGAGTCAATAGCCGGCCGCGGGCCCGAGGCTCCGCTCGAACGCCCGGCACGCGGCTTCGAGCGCCTCGAGCCGCTCCATGAGCGCGACGTCGGGCGACGCCGCGAGCGCCGCGGCGATCGCCTCTCGAACGGACCCGGCGGCCGCAATCAGGGCGCGCGCTTCGTGCCTGCCCGCGGGGCCGCGACCGAAAGCGGCACGGACCTCGAGGGTCACGGCCTCGAGGTGCGTTCGCTCGGGCTCACCCGCTTCGGGCAGCGCGCCCCGGCGGCGACGCTCCGTCTCGACGGCCTCGAGCGAGCGCTGGAGCACCGCACGGCCTTCGCGGGCGCGCTCGGCGAGCGACGGCGAC
Organism: uncultured Gammaproteobacteria bacterium; assembly: GCA_963702105.1. Lineage (GTDB taxonomy): Bacteria > Pseudomonadota > Gammaproteobacteria > Steroidobacterales > Rariloculaceae > ZC4RG20. The sequence continues at coordinate 2,635,525 of OY969712.1, read as the reverse complement.
TCGAGCCGCGGCGCGAGGTCTTCGGTGAGCGTCAGCGCGTTTTCCGCCGCACGCGTGACTTCGTCGAGGCGCGCCGTGAGTTCGCCTTTGAGCATGCCGTACTCCTCCCGCCTTCCCGCCATCTGCGCGACCGCCGGCCGCCCGGGCCGATCGCAGCCCGCCCTAAGCCCGCCGCTCGTCGCGCACGACGACGCGCAGGGCGCGCGAGTGCACCTCGAACCGGGCGGGCGTCGAGGTTGCGATCTCGCCGTCTGCGGCGACGGAGCGCGACCGGTGGGTCCGGATCTCGACGCGCCCGGTCCGGTAGGCCGTGACGGGCGCGTCTTCGTGCGCGCCGCGCGTGAGCCGGACGAGGCGCCATAGGTACTTAGAGAGCGGCCGGGGATGCACGAGCAGGACGTCGAGAATACCGTCGTCGATGCGCGCGTCGCGATGAATGACCATGCCGCCGCCGTAGAAGCGCCCGTTCGCGATCGTGGCCTGAATGACGCGGTGGCGGCGCGGCATGCCGCCGAGGTCGAGCACGCACGTGAACGGCCGCTGCGAGCGCCAATGCCGCACGACCCCGAGCGGATAGGCGAGCCGGCCCAGCAGCCCCTTGGCGCTCGGTGCGAGCCGGCGCTTCAACGCGGTGCTGAAGCCGAGGCCGGCGGCGTTGACGAAGTAGATGTCGTTTACGGAGGCTACGTCGATGCGCCGCGTAATGCCGCGGGCCGCGACCGCGGCCGCCTCGAGCGGGTCCTGCGGAAGCCCGAGCGTGCGTGCGAAGTCGTTCGCCGTGCCAAGCGGGACGACGCCGAGCGGCAGCTCGCGCCTCACGACGAAGGGCAGGGCGGCGTTGATCGTGCCGTCGCCGCCCGCCACGACGACGCGGCGAACCTGATCGGTCCAAGCGCGCTCGAGCTCCTCGCCGATGCGGGCGGGGTCCTCGATGTCTACGACGGTCGGCAGCAGCCGCTCGGTCAGCCTCTCGAGGATCGGCCCGAAGTCGCGTTCGCCCTGCCGAGCGCGCCGGTTTACGAGGAACAGCGCTTTGCGCCGCTCGGCCGGCCCGGCCGGCGGCGCGGTGTTCTTACGACGCTCGGGGCGTCCATCCTCACGTAACCGTTCCTGCGCCACCTATGCAGGGTAGCAAGTTCCGTGCCCGGTTAGTCCTCGGAAATCGGACCTCGCGTCCGCTTGAGCGCGCCGCGCCGCGACTTGTGCTCGAGGCGCCGGCGCTCGGCGGCCTTGCTCGGGCGCGTTCGCTTGCGAGGTTTGGGCCTCTCGAGCGCGCGCTCGACGAGCCCGCGAAGTCGCTCGAGCGCGTCCTGCTTGTTGCGCTCGAGGCTGCGATGCGTCTGCGCCTTGATCACGACGATGCCTTCGCCGGAAATGCGCTGGTCCCGCAGCGCACGCAGGCGTTGCTTGACCTCGGCGGGCAGCGCTGCCGAGGCTTCGATGTCGAAGCGCAGATGCACGGCGCTCGCTACTTTGTTGACGTTTTGGCCGCCCGCGCCCTGGGCGCGGATCGCGGTAATCTCGAGCTCCTCGTCCGGGATCGCGATGGTTTTCGAGATCTCGAGCATCCCGGTTCCGAGTCCGCGCAGTACGCCGGCCGTTACGAGCCGTGTTAGGGGCGCTCGGCCTTGATTATCTCGACCGTTCCCGCGTCGCCGTCCACGCGTACCCAGTCGCCGGTCTCGATGAGCTCGAGCGGATTGCGATCGAGGTCCGTCACGGCGGGAACGCGGGTGACGACCGCGCCGAGCGCGATTTTCGTCGTCATCTCCGTGAAGATCATGGCCTTCGGCGCCGTGCCCGCGAGGCGTGCCGTGTGAAACGCCACGGACCAGCCCGAAGAGCCCTTGGCGCCCGGGAAGACGAGAATCTTGTCCTTGAAGCTCACGCCGTGCAGCTCGTGCCGCGTCTCGATTATGGTGCCCAGCATGGGATTCACGCCGCCCCAGCCCGAGATCGTCTCGCGCGTGACGAGGGCCTCGCCCTCGGCCCGGCCGCCCACGACCTTGCGCCCGCGCAGGAGGATTCTGGACCCGACGATCGGGCCCTCGTGCAGAGTCGTGCTCATCGCAGCTCTCCGGTCCAGCGGCCCGTCAGCGCCGCGCGGATGCAGTCTTCGGTCGTTCCGAACCAGGCCTCGACGCCCATGATTGCGGGTAGGTAATGCACCTGCTTGGCCGAGTCGAGGGCCACGACCTTCGTGTTCGGCGGCAGCGCCCGGCCGATGGCCGAGCACGTATCGGTCAGGACGTGACCGCCCGCGGCGCGGACGATTTGCGTGTATCCAGCGGCGTCGGCCGCCGCCCGGACCGCGCGCGAGGTGAAGATCCAGAGGCGGCACCGTTCGCTGATGCGGCGGCCGTCGAGCAGCCGGCAGGCTTCGGCGATCTGCTCGAGTGCGGCGTGCGGGCAGCCGAGCATGACGTAGTCCACGGCCGTGTCGCGGCCGTTCGCGTTGAGTGTCTCGTAGACGCGGCGCCGCTCCTCCGGCCCGTAGCCGTAGGTCTCGGCGGGCCGATTGCCGCCGAAGGCCGCCTCGACGGTCGGCGCTTCGGGGGTCGCGCCCGCGATATGGTAGAGCTCGACGCCTCCGGAGGAGGCCGCGGCCGCACCGAAGTGCTTGTAGCGGATCACGTCGGGGGCGGCCGCGATTCCGTCCACGACCGGGATGCGCTCGCCGACGACCTCGCCGACGAAGTAGCCCAGCATGCCGAAGTCCATGAGACTTTCGACGGGCACGTGCACCTCGATGAGGTGGGTGCCGCGGCGGCAGGCGTCGCGGTGCAGGCCCCAGTCCGGGATCTTGCCTGTGAGCATGGCCGCGCTCGTGCTCTCGCGGCCCTCGGTGTTCGTCCGCGCGCCGAGGACGGAGTTGCAGTAGACGACTGCAGAGGACTCCATCCATGCGCAGTGCTCGCCGCGCTTCGGCACGTTGCCGGCCAGGTAGGGCGTGCAGGTCTTGAGAATCTCGACGCCGCGGCCGGCCGAGTAGGCCTCGCTCTCGCGGCTGATCGCGGCGGCCTCGGGGCTCGCCCCGAGCACTTCCCAGTGGTCTGGATCGTAGCCGCCCTGCAGGTGACAGGCGTGCGTCGTTACGCGCGGGACCTCGACGAGCTCGTCGCTGTCGAGGTCGAAGTGCGAGAAGATCGCGTCGCCGCCGCCCGGGCGCTCGGCGAAGTAGCGCGCCAGAAACGGGTTGGACTGGCCCGGCACGCCTGCGATGTTGCTCGTCTCCACGAAGCGTTCGGCGCCGAGCGCCTCGGCGTAGCGCACGAGCAACTCCATGGCCTTCTGCTTGGCCTTGCCTTCGCGGCCGTCGAGCATGGCCTGCTCGTTCGCGGTGAGTTTCATGGGCGGTCTCCGGGCAGCGCCCCGCGACGGAAAAAAGGGCTCCGACCCCTTTTAGGGTAGGCTATGCGTTCGTGGATCGGAAGGGAGTGGCGGGAATGATCGAGTGGTTCAGGAAGGCCGAAGGGGCCGATTCGCTGCGGCGCGCTCCGGAATAGCCGCCGTGCCGCTCAACATCGACGAGCTCGTCGCGATCGACGTGCACACGCACGCCGAGGTCTCGGTTCGCGACCAGCAGGACGCGACGGCCCGAGCGTTCCAGGATGCCGCGCAGAAGTACTTCAAGCACGAAGAGCCGCGGCCCACGATTCCGGAAATTGCGGCTTACTATCGCGAGCGCAGGATCGCCTGCGTGATCTTCTCGGTGGACGGCCTGCGGGCGCGGGGCCAGCGCTCGGTTTCGAACGAGGAGGTCGCCGAGCTCGCGGCCGAGAACGACGACATCATGATCCCGTTCGCGAGCGTCGATCCCGGCCGCGGCGAGGACGCCGTGCGCGAGGCGCGCCGCCTCATCGAGCATTACGGCGTTCGCGGCTTCAAGTTCCATCCGCAGTTCCAGGAATTCATGCCGAACGATCCCATGGCGTATCCGCTCTACGAAGTCATCGCCGAGGCGAAGCTGCCGGCGCTGTTCCACACCGGGCACTCGGGCATGGGCACAGGCATGCCGGGCGGGGGCGGCATCCGCCTCAAGTACGGCAACCCGATGCCCATCGACGACGTCGCCGTCGATTTCCCCGACATGCCGATCATCCTCGCGCACCCGTCCTGGCCCTGGCAGGACGAGGCGCTCTCGATGTGCCTGCACAAGCCGCAGGTCTACATCGATCTCTCCGGCTGGTCGCCGAAGTATTTCCCGCCGCAGCTCGTGCACTATGCGAACACGCTGTTGAAGCACAAGGTCCTGTTCGGCACGGACTATCCGCTGTTGACGCCCGAGCGCTGGCTCGCGGACTTCGAGCAGATCGACGTGCGGCCGGAGGTCCGGCCGCTGATCCTCAAGCAGAACGCAGTGAAGCTGTTCGGCCTCGGCTCGTGAGCGGCGGCCCGACGAGCCTCCCGGCCATGAGCGCGCGAAGCGCCGGGCCCCGCGCTTGCGGGCCCGCAGGCCGGCTTTTACACTCGATTCAAGGTCCGTCTGGCGGTTGTATCAGGGGGAAAACATGAGCGTCGCCATTGCCGAGCAGCCCGCACCTTCGGGCGCCGTCGCCGAATTCCTTGCCCGCGCCCCGCGCCTGTTCATCGGAGGGGAATGGGTGCAGCCGAAGTCGGCCGCCATCGTCGCGGTCTACGATCCCTCGACGGGCCGGCAGGTCGCGACCGTCGCCGACGCCGACGCCGCCGACGTCGACCGGGCCGTGGCGGCTGCACGCGCGGCATTCGAACGCGGTCCATGGCCGGAGATGCTGCCCTCGGAGCGAGAGCGGTTGTTGTGGCGGCTCTCCGATCTCATCGAGGCGAACGCCGACGAGCTTGCCGAGATCGAGAGCATCGACAACGGCAAGACCAAGTTCATGGCCAGCGTCGTGGACGTACCGGGCGCCCGCAATTACTTTCGGTACATGGCGGGCTGGGCGACGAAGATCGAGGGCTCGACCTTCGAAGTCTCGATCAACCCGGCGCGCAGCGCCGGCCGCATGAATGCGTACACCCGCCGCGAGCCCGTCGGCGTCGCGGCGCAGATCATTCCCTGGAACTTTCCGCTCGTCATGGCGGCGTGGAAGCTCGCGCCGGCCCTCGCGGCCGGGTGCACCTGCGTGCTGAAGCCGGCCGAGCAGACGCCGCTCTCGGCGCTGCGCCTCGGCGAGCTCATTGTGGAGGCCGGCTTTCCGCCGGGCGTCGTCAACATCGTCACGGGCAACGGCGAGACGACGGGCGCGGCCCTCGTCGCCCATCCCGGCGTAGACAAGATCGCGTTCACGGGTTCGACCGAGGTCGGCAAGCTCATCAACAAAGCCGCGACGGATTCGCTGAAGCGCGTCTCGCTCGAGCTCGGCGGCAAGTCGCCCGTCATCGTGCTCGCGGACATGGACCCGGAGCAGGCCGCGGGCGGCGCCGCGCAGGGCATCTTCTTCAATGCGGGGCAGGTCTGTGCGGCGGGATCGCGTCTGTACGTGCAACGCAAGATTTTCGACCAGGTCGTCGAAGGCATCGGCGCCGCGGCCGAAGCGATCCGGCTCGGACCCGGGCTCGATCCGGGGACCCAGATGGGGCCGCTCGTCTCGAGCGAGCAGCGCCGCCGCGTGCTCGATTACATCGAGTCCGGCCGCGCGGCCGGCGCTTCCCTCGTCGCGGGCGGGGAGCCGCTCGACCATCCGGGCTACTTCGTCAAGCCGACCGTCATGGCCAACGTGCGGGCCGACGCGAAGATCGTGCAGGAAGAGATCTTCGGGCCCGTGCTCGTGGCCAATCGGTTCGACGACCTCGACGAGGTCGCGGCGCTGGCGAACGACACGCCGTACGGACTCTCGGCCAGCATATGGTCCAACGACATCACGGCCGTGCATCGGCTGATCCCGAAAATCCGCGCGGGTACGGTCTGGGTGAATTGCCACGGTCCCGTCGACGCCAATATGCCTTTCGGCGGCTTCAAGCAGTCCGGCATCGGGCGCGAGCACGGCCGGGCCGGCATCGAGATGTATACCGAGCTCAAGTCGGTGTGCATGGCCGTGTAAACCGAGCTCGGGGTCGCAAGTAGAGGATCGAGGCCGGCGAGGATGCCGCAGCACCACGACAAGGAAGGCGGGCGCAGCAAGGAGGAGGAGGTTCTCGCCGTCGCCTCGGAGTACTTTTTGGAGCACGGCTACGAGGGCGCGAGCATCAATGCGATGGCGCGCAACTCGGGCATTTCCAAGGAGTCGATCTACCGCTACTTCAACAGCAAAAAGGCGCTGTTCGAAGCCGTCATCGAGCGGGAGATGAAGGATTACCAGGAGCGGCTGCGGCGGCTCGAGACCGCGCCGAGCGGCGCGGGCCTCACCGCCGAGCTCGTCGCGGCGGCCGAGGCGATCATCAGCGTCGTCACGTCGGACCGCACGCTCGCGCTGCGGCGGCTCATTTTTCAGGAAGCCATCCATTCGCCCGATCTCGGGCAGCACTTCTTCCGAGTCGGCCCGACGCGCGCCTACGGCAAGCTCGAGGAAATCTTCGCCTCGAGCGCCGTGCGCTCGTCGTTCAGCCCGGCCGTGCTCGCGCGTTACTTCGTCTCACTCGTGGCGTTTCAGGTCATGATCGAACGCGAGTGCCGCGTGCTCGGGCCGCTGTCTTCCGAGGCCGTCACGACGCTGGCGAACACGCTGGTCCGGGATTTCCTCTCGGTGTTCGTCACGTCGCCCGACCCCGCGGCCGGCGCGAATCAGATGTAGCGGTTGAAGCCCCCGCAGACCTCGACCGTCGTACCGGTCATGTAGCTGTTGCGCTCGGAGACGAGAAAGGCGGCGACATCGCCGATCTCCTCGGTCTCGGCCCAGCGCCCGAGCAGCGTCTGATTCGCGATTCCCTGGCGAACCTGGTCGGCCGTCGTGTTGCGCACCTTGGCCATGGCCTCGGCGCGCGGCCCCCAGGACTCGGTGTTGGTGAAGCCCGGGCAGATGTTGTTGACCGTAATGCCGGCCGCGCCGAGGTCCCCGGCCATGACCTTGGAGAACGCGATGATGCCGGCATTCGGAATCGTCGTCGTGAGCGCGCCCGGCAGCAACTGCTTGCCCGTGACGCCCGAGACGTTGAGGATGCGCGCCTTGCGGCCCTTACGCAGGTGCGGCAGCGCGTGCTTGGTCGTGTAGACGGCGGCCATGAGGTTGACGTTCAGGACTTTCGCCCACTGCTCGGACGAGAGGCTCTCGAGCGTGCCTGGGATCATGCCTCCGACGTTGTTGACGAGGATGTCGATGCCGCCGAGCTTCTCGGCCGCTTCCGTAGCGAACTGCCGGCAGCCGTCCTCGGTCGCCAGGTCCGCCACGACGCCGACGGTCTTGACGCCGTGGGCGGCGAGCTCGGCGCAGGCCTTGTCGAGGCGCTCTTTGCCGCGTGCGGACAGCGCGACGTTGCAGCCTTCCTTTGCGAGCGCCGTCGCGATCGCGAAGCCGATGCCCTGGCTCGAGCCGGTGATGGCGGCGTTCTTGCCCTTCAGACCGAGATCCATATGTCTTCCCCTCGAGTGTCGTTGATCGTTGATCGTTCCCGGACTCTTCGGCTGCCGTTCGAGCCCTGCGTCGTCGCCGAAGAATTCTAGCAGGCTAGCCCAGTACGAGTTCGAGCTGCTCGACGAGCCAGTCGAGCTGCTCCTTCTGCACGATGAGCGGCGGCGCGAGCCGAATGACCTGCTCGTGCGTGTCCTTGGCCAGCACGCCCTGCGCCAGGAGCTTCTCGCAGAATTCGCGCGCCCGCCCGGACGCGGGCTCGATCTCGATGCCGACGAGCAGGCCCCGACCGCGGACCGAGCGGACGTGTGGGGACTCGAGACCGGCGAGGCGCTCGAACAGGTAGCGGCCGAGCTCCTCGGCGCGCGCGGGCAGACGTGAGTCGAGAATGACGTCGAGCGAGGCCTCGCCGACCGCGGCCGCGAGCGGATTGCCGCCGAAAGTGCTGCCGTGATCGCCGGCACGCATGAGACGCATGACGGCCTTCCGCCCGAGCACGGCCGAGACGGGATAGACGCCGCCGCCGAGGGCTTTGCCGACGACGAGCAGGTCCGGCTTCGCGTCGGGATCGTGCTGGTAATCGAAGAGCTTCCCCGTGCGTCCGAACCCGGTCTGGATCTCGTCGAGCACGAACAGCACGTCACGCTCCCTGCAGAGCCGGCGCGCGGCCGAAAGGTAGCCTTCGGGCGGCACGATGATGCCGGCCTCGGCCTGGATGGGCTCGACCAGGAAGGCGACGGTCCGCGGGGTGATCGCGGCTTCGAGTGCATCCACGTCGCCGAAGTCGATCATCGGGAAGCCCGGCGTGAACGGCCCGAAGTCCTCGCGGTATTGATCCTCCGAGGAGAAGCCGACGATGGTCGTCGTGCGGCCGTGGAAATTGTTCTTGCAGACGATAATCTCGGCGCCGTGGTGCTCGACGCCTTTGACCCGATAGCCCCACTTGCGCGCCAGCTTGATGGCCGTTTCGACGGCCTCGGCGCCGGTGTTCATCGGCAGCGCCATTTCGGCGTCCGCGGCATTGCAGAGCTTCTCGAGGAACGAACCCATGCGGTCGTTGTGCACGGCGCGCGAGGTCAGGGTGACGCGGCCCGCCTGCGAAATGAGCGCCTGCAGAATGCGCGGGTGCCGATGTCCCTGGTTCAGCGAGGAGTACGCGCTGATGCAGTCGAGGTACCGGCGGTTCTCGATGTCCCAGGCCCAGACGCCCTCGGCGCGCGAGATCACGACGGGCAGGGGCGAGTAGTTGGGGGCGGTAAACTTTTCGGTCTGCGCGATGATCTGGTCGGTTCGGGTCACGGCTGATTCGCTTTCGGCTGATGTCTGGGGTTCGGTCGGTTCGATTTGCTTCGGCTCGCTTCGGTCAAAGCGTATAGCGCGGCGCCGGCCCGGTCCGGGCGAGGATCTGCTCGCCGAACAGACTTTCGACGAGCTCCACGGCGAGCTCGGCCGTGCGGTTGCGGTCGTCGCAGGCCGGATTCAGCTCCATGATGTCGAGCGAGCGCATGAGCCCGGAGTCGTGGATCATCTCCATGCAGAGCTGCGCTTCGCGATAGGTCGGGCCGCCCGGCACCGTCGTCGGGACGCCCGGCGCGATGGTCGGATCCAGGAAATCGACGTCGAAGCTCACGTGCAGGTGCCCGCCGCGCGCGGCCAGATACTCGAGCGAACGCTCGACGACGACCCGCATCGAAAGCTCGTCCACCTGCCGCATGTCCCAGACGACGAGCCCCTGCTCCACGACGAGCTTCTTCTCGAGCGCGTCCACGGAGCGGATGCCTAGTTGGACGATGCGTTCGGCCGGCACGATCGGGACGTGCGGGCCGAGCGCCGTCAGCGAAGACGGGCCGAGGCCCGCAAGAATGCTCACGGGCATGCCGTGCAGATTTCCTGTGGGCGACGATTCGGCCGAGTTGAAATCGGCATGAGCATCGAGCCAGAGCACGGTCGGGACAACGTCGCGTTCGGCGCAGAAGCGCGCGACGGCTGCGACCGAGCCGATGGCGAGGCTGTGGTCGCCGCCCATGAGAATCGGCACCTCGCCCGCGCACAGGGAGGCGTAGAAGCTATCGCGCACGGCCGCGCACCATGCCTCGACCTCGGGGAGGTGCCGGTAGCCGCCCTGGCGCGGCGCTTCCGGGTTTACCGGGCCCGCAACATTGCCGCGGTCTACGACCGCGTGATGCAGCCGCTCGAGCGAGCGTCCGAGCCCCGCGACGCGCAGGGCTTCCGGGCCCATCGACGCGCCGCGCCGGCCCGCGCCGACATCCGTGGGCGCGCCGATCAGCGCCACGCGTTGCGCCGTCCGGGACACCTGCGGCTCCGATACTGCTTGCGGCTCATCGAAAGAAAATGGGGTCAGAGCCCTTCTTCGGGCGACGGGCGACCTCGGCAGTGTGGCATGCGCAGAAGGGGAATAAAACCGGGCGCTCTCGTGTACGCTGGGGCCGCTCTGCCAACGGCCAAGGCTCGGAGACTTCGAACGCCATGACGACGACTGCCCGCCTCGTAATCAAGAGCGGCCGTGAAAAATCGCTGCGCCGGCGCCATCCGTGGGTTTTCTCGGGCGCCGTCGATCGGGTCGAGGGCCGGCCGGGCGCCGGCGAGACGGTCGAGATCGTGGACGCGGGGGGTGCGTTTCTCGCCCGCGGCGCCTACTCGCCGGCCTCGCAGATCCGCGCGCGTCTCTGGACGAGCGATCCGAACGAGCCGGTGGACGAAGCGTTCTTCGCGCGCCGCATCGAGTCGGCGATCGAGCTGCGGGTCAGTCTCGGTTTGCTCGAGCCCGACCGGGCCTGTCGGCTCGTGTTTTCCGAGTCCGATGCGCTGCCGGGCCTCGTCGTCGACCGTTATGCCGACTACCTCGTGTGCCAGTTCCTTTCGGCCGGTGCCGAGGCCTGGCGGGACGTGGTTGTCGCCGAGCTCGCGCGCCGCCTCGACCCCGCCGGCATCCACGAGCGCTCCGAGGCGTCGGCCAGGCGCAAGGAAGGGCTCTCGTCGCGGCGCGGCACGCTGTTCGGCGCCGCGCCGCCCGAGCGGCTGCGCTACGAGGAAGGGACACTCGAACGCTTCGTCGACGTCGCGCAGGGGCAGAAGACGGGCGGCTATCTCGACCAGCAGCTTAACCGGGCGCGTGTGGCCAGGCACGCGGGCGGTGCGCGCGTCCTCGACGCGTTCGCTTACACGGGCGGCTTTGGCCTCGCGTGCCTTGCGGCCGGTGCGCGCGAGGCGACGCTGCTCGACAGCTCCGCCGATGCGCTGCGGCATGCGGGCGAGGAAGCCGAGCGCAACGGGCTCGCCGAGCGTTGCCGCCGCGTGCAGGCCGACGTCTTCTCGGAGCTGCGGGCGCTCAAGACGGCGGGCCGGCGCTTCGATCTCGTGGTGCTCGACCCGCCGAAGTTCGTGCACTCGGCCGACCAGATCCGGGCCGGCAGCCGCGGATACAAGGACATCAACATGCTCGGCCTGGCGCTCGTCGAGCCCGGCGGGTTGCTCGCAACGTTTTCGTGCTCGGGGCACGTCGAGCCGGCGCTGTTTCAAAAGATCGTCGCCGGCGCGGCGGTCGATGCCGGGCGCGCGGCGCAGATCGTCGAGCGGCTGGATCAGCCCGCGGATCACCCCGTGGCGCTCGAGTTTCCGGAAGGCGAGTACCTCAAGGGACTGCTCTTGCGGGTTCGCTGAGGGGCGGCCAGGCCGGTGATACGATGACGTCCCGACCCGCCGACGAGCGCGAGCCCATGAGTCACGATACAGAGCTTCCCATCCGGCCGCCGGGCGACGCACCGGGCCCCGCAAGCGCCGGCCATGACCGCGGGGGCCGGCGCGGCCACGACCACGATCACAACAATGACTACGATCACGACCACGATCACGACCACGATCATGATCACGCGCACGATCACTCCTATGCCTTCAGCTGGCTCGAGGCCGCGCGCATCGGCATCGTCGCCCTGGCTGCGGCCGCCGTCGGGCTGCACGTCTGGGAACCGTTCCGTGCCGTGAGCGTCATCGGCATCGGGGGCCTCGCCGTCGGCGGCTGGCCGATCTTCCGCGAGGCCTTCGAGAACCTCGCGGCCCGCCGCATGACGATGGAGCTTTCGATGTCCATCGCCATCGTCGCGGCCGCCGCGATCTCCGAGTTCTTCACGGCACTCGTGATCACGCTGTTCGTGCTCGTCGCCGAAGTGCTCGAGGGCATGACCGTCTCGCGCGGGCGGCGGGCGATCCGCGATCTGCTCGATTTCCTGCCGCGTGCCGTCGCCGTGCGCCGGGCCGCAGGGGTCGCTGAGGTCGACGCGGAGACGCTGGCCGCGGGCGACGCGGTCCTCGTGAATCCGGGCGGGCGCATCCCGGTGGACGGGGTCGTGATCGCGGGGCATTCCTTCGTCGACGAGTCGCGAATTACGGGCGAATCGCTGCCTGTCGAAAAGATCGCCGGCGAGCGCGTATTTGCGGGCTCGATCAACCAATCGGGCGCGCTCGAGATTCGTGCCGAGCGTGTCGGCCGCGATACGAGCTACGGCAAGATCATCGAGGCCGTCGAACAGGCCGAGCGTTCGCGTGCGCCCGTGCAGCGTCTCGCGGATCGGCTCTCGGGCTACCTCGTGTACTTCGCGCTCGGCGCCGCCGCGCTGACGTATCTTCTGACCCAGGACGTGCGCTCGACGATCTCGGTCGTGATCGTGGCCGGCGCCTGCGGTATCGCCGCCGGTACGCCGCTCGCGATCCTCGGGGCCATCGGGCGCGCGGCGCGCGACGGAGCCATCATCAAAGGCGGGCTGTTCCTCGAGCAGCTCGGCACGGTAGATACCGTCGTGCTCGACAAGACCGGCACGCTGACCTACGGGCGGCCCGAAGTGCGGGCGCTGCGCCCGGCCGAGGGCGTCGAACCCGGCGCGCTGCTCGACTCAGCCGCGGCGGCCGAGCTGCGTTCCGAGCATCCGCTCGGCAAGACGATCGTGGCCTATGCGCAGGAGCAGGGTCGGTCGTTCGCCGAGCCCGAGCGCTTCGGCTACACGCCGGGCCGCGGCATCGAGGCGGCCGTCGCGGGCGAGACAGTGCTCGTCGGCAACCGTGCGCTGCTGCGCGAGCACGGCGTCGACGTGCCGCCCGAGCTCGCGGCCGGCCGCGGGGAGGCGACGGACGTGTTCGTCGCGCGCGGCGGCAAGCTGCTCGGCGCAATTTCCATTGCCGATTCCGCGCGCCCCGAGGCGCGCGAGGCCGTGGCCGCGATCCAGGCGCTCGGAATAGAAACGATCCTGCTCACGGGCGACGCGCTGCGCGTGGCGGAGGCGGCGGCCGAGCAACTCGGCATCGACGAGGTCGCGGCGGAGCTCATGCCCGAAGACAAGCGCAACTACGTGAAGCGGCTGCTGACGGAAGGGCGGCGCGTCGCGATGGTCGGGGACGGCGTCAACGACGCGCCGGCGCTCGTCGAAGCGCAGGTCGGCGTCGCGATGGGCTCGGGCACCGATGCCGCACGCGAGAGCGCCGACATCGTGCTGCTCGGCAACGACCTCGCGCGCTTCGCCGAGACGCTGCAGCTCGCGCGGCGCACGCGACGGATCATCTATGCCAACTTCGTCGGCACGATCGGCGTCGACGCCGTCGGGATCGTGCTCGCGGGGCTCGGCTTGCTCGATCCGCTGGTCGCGGCGTTCATCCACGTCGCCTCGGAGCTCACGTTCATTCTGAACTCGGCGCGGCTGCTGCCGGCCCGCCGCCCGGCCGAGCCCATTCGGGCCGAAGCGTCCGAAGCGGTGCGGGTCCCGGCCTCGACCTGAACGCGTATACTCGAGCCCGAATAAGGGGTCAGAGCCCTTTTTCTGGTGGTGAGCGAAAAAGGGCTCTGACCCCTTTTCCGTGCGGCCCGAAAGGGGGGGAGCTTTTGAATATCGGTTTCGTCGGGCTCGGCGCCATGGGCCGGGTCATCGTTCCGCGTCTCATCGCGGCGGGCCACCCCGTCACCGGTTGGAACCGCACGCGCGAGCGCGCCGCGCCGCTCGTCGAGCGCGGCATGCGGCTGGCCGAGACGCCGGGCGCCGTTGCGGCGGCCTCGGACGTTGTGTTCTCGATCGTCACCGACGGCCCCGCCGTGAAGTCCGTCGCGCTCGGCGAGGGCGGCGTTCTCGCCGGGATGCGTGCCGGCGGCGTCTACGTGGACATGGGCACGATCGCGCCCGACGTGACGCGTGCGGTCGCGGCCGAGTTCGCGGCCCGCGGCTTTCACATGCTCGACGCGCCCCTCTCCGGCAGCCCCGTGACCGTCGAGCAGGGGAATGCCTCGCTCATGGTCGGCGGTGACAAGGCCGCGTTCGAGCGCGTCGAGCCGGTGCTGCGCGCGATCGGGCCCAAGGTCACGTACATCGGCGGCAGCGGGCAGGCCTCGACGATGAAGCTTGCCGTGAATCTGCTGCTCATGATCGAGGTCATCGCCTTCGGCGAGGCCGTCGCGCTGGCCGAGAAGGGCGGCGTCGCACGCGAGATCGCGCTGGATGCCGTGCTCAAGAGCGTCACGGCCGCGCCGGTCCTCGGTTACCGCGGGCCGTTCATCCTCGAGGGCAAGATGCCCGAGGTGCCGCTCGCGGACGTGACCCTGCAGCAGAAGGACATGCTGCTCGTGCTCGACATGGCGCGGAAGCTCGGCAGCCCCGCGCCGCTCGGCGCCGTCGCCAACGAGCTCATGAACGCGTGCCGCGGCCTCGGCCTCGATCGCAACGATTTCGTCGTCGCTCACGAGGTGTACCGCCGCCTCGGCGGGCAGACGCCGGCGCCGGAGCTCGAGAACAAGAACAAACCAAGGAGTCAGGCATGAGCGGTTCCGACACGTCCGAACCGGCGCCCGCAGCCGGCCCGAAGCTGCCGCCTTACGGGCGCTCGATTACGATCGCCGAGGCCAAGAAGGTTGCGCAGGCCGCGCTCGCGCCCGCCTACGCAAGCGGCTGGACCATGGTCCTCGCGGTCGTTGATCCGGGCGGTCATCTCGTCTATCTGGAAAAGATGGATGAGACGCAGGTCGGCAGCGTGGAGATCGCGATCTCCAAGGCGCGCTCGGCGGCGCTGTTCAAGCGGCCGACGAAAATGTTTCAGGACCGGCTTGCGCGCGGCGGCGACGGACTGCTCGTGCTGCGCTTGAATGGCGCCGTCCCCGTCGAGGGGGGGCTGCCGGTGCTCGTGGACGGCAAGCTCGTCGGTGCGCTCGGCGTCTCCGGCGGCTCGAGCGCCGAAGACGAGGCCTGCGCCGAGGCGGGGGCGCAGGCCTTGTCGTGATCGAAACGGAGAAATAGACGAGAGTGGACGAGCCGTCTCAGCAGCGGCTCGTCCGCGGCCCGATTACTTCTTCTTCATTTCCGCCTTTTTGAGCTCTTGCTGAGCCATCATCGCGTTCTTCTGCGCCGACTTGAGATCGTTTTCCTTGAGGCCCATGCGCAGCGTGTTCGCGGCCTTCTCGAGCGCCATCATCTGATCGTGATTACTCGCGTCGGCGATAGCGCCGGTGCCGCTGTCCTTGCAGGGGTTTGCCTGGCTCGCGTCGAAGCCTTCGCCGCTCGGACCGACGAGACAGTTCAATGCATGGTGCATGTGCATCTGCACCGTATGGAGGTCCTTGGATTTTGCGGCGAAGCCGGCGTGCTGCGCGGCCGTCATGATTTCCTTGTTGGCGTCGCCCGCGGCGTTGGCCGCCAGGGGCAGGGCGACGATGCCTGCACACATTGCGGCGAGGGCAAGTGCTTTCGTAGCGTTGCGGGACTTGGTCATCGTTATTCTCCAGCGTGGATTGATCTTCGAAGGCGAAGTTCGCGATTGCGAACGTTTCGATGTTACGACAACTGCTCGGGACAAGCGAAGTCGTCGCCGCGAAGCGAAGAAGGCGACATCGCGATTACAAAATTTGCAAATTCGAAGCCCGCGCTTTGCACCGCCGGGCGCCAGGGCGGCCTGGGCAAGGGCGGCCGGGGAAGGGCGGTCAGGTCAAGGGCGGTCGGGGGCAGGCGGCCAGGCCAAGTGTCGCCGGTCTTCGCGGCCTCAGGCAGGCCGTAACTTCGCGTGAATGGCCCTTGAGCTCGCGTGCAGGGGCTCGCGCGCAGACGCATGAACATGTCTGTATGAAAACAGATATAGGTGTATGATTGCGGGCGTGAGCGCCATCCAAGACCCCGTGGTCCCCGCTTCCCGCGTCGAACGCCGCCGCCAGCGCATGCGCGAGGCGCTGCTCGCCGCCGCCGCGCGGCAGTTCGCGGCGCGCGGGGTCGGGCCCGTGAGCGTCGAGGATCTGCTGACGGAGGCGGACGTTAGCCGGGCGACCTTCTATCAGTTTTTCGAAAGCAAATACAGCCTGTTGGAGGAGATTCTTAATCCAATTTTCGATTATGCGATCGAGCGGATTCGTGCGCTCGCGCACGCATCCCCCCTTGAGGGGCTCGACGGCATCGTCGAGGTCTACGCCGCGCTCTGGCGCTCGCATCGCGAAGGTCTGCTGCTGATCCCGGACGTCGATCCGGAGACCTTTCGGCGTTTCGAAGCCCGGCACAAGGCGCTCAACGAGGCGCTCGTGGCCGTGCTCGAGGCGGCGGAGCGCGAGGCGTTGCTGCGCAACGGCAGCGCTCACCTCTCGCGGAAGGTCATCGCGCGTACCGCCATTCCGCTGCTGCGCGTCTACGACGGCCATCCGGCGGCCGAGGCGCTTTTCCGCGACGCGCTGCACTGTCTGCTCGTCGCCTCGCCCAGCGCCGGCGCAGAGAACGGCCGCGCTTCGATTTCGGAGAGAATCCGCCATGAGTGAGTCAGGTCGCATCCTCACGGTCTTGTTCGTCGGCGTGCTGATCGGCGCGCTCGACATCGCCATCGTCGGGCCCGCGCTGCCCGCGATACAGGCCACCTTCGGCATCGGCGACAGGAGCCTCTCGTGGGTGCTCGGCATCTATATCCTTTTCAACCTCATCGGCGCGCCGCTCATTGCGAAGCTCTCGGACCGCTACGGCCGGCGCGAGCTGTACGTCGCGAGCCTGGCGCTGTTCGGCGTGGGCTCGCTGGTCGTCGCGACGGCTCCGGCCTATTCGGTGCTGCTGGCCGGGCGCGCGCTGCAGGCTTTCGGCGCGGGCGGCATCTTCCCCGTCGCGAGCGCGGTCGTCGCGGACACGTTCCCCGTCGAGCGTCGCGGGCGGGCGCTCGGGCTCATCGGCGCCGTGTTCGGGATCGCGTTCCTGATCGGGCCGCTGCTCGGCGGTCTCCTCCTGCGCTGGGGCTGGCAGTGGCTTTTCGTGTTGAATCTCCCGATCGTCGCGGCCGTCGTGGTCTTCGCGCTGCGGCTCCTGCCGCGCACCGCCCGTGCGCGCGACGCCCGGCCCTTCGATCTGCGCGGCGCCGTGTTGCTCAGCGTGACGCTCGCGGCGTTCGCCTGGGGCATCAATCAAATCGATACGGGCAACCTCGGTGCGAGCCTCGCCTCGGCCCACGTCTGGCCCTTCCTCCTCGTCGCCGTGAGTGCGGCGCCGCTGTTCGCGCTGACGGAGCGGGCGGCGGCAGACCCGGTCGTGCCGCCCGTGCTGTTTCGGTCGGGGCAGCTCAAGCTCGTCGGGCTCATCGCGTTCGCGGCGGGGCTGGTCGAGGCGGGCATGGTGTTTTTGCCCGAGATGGCCGTGGACGCGTTCGGCGTCAAGGCCTCGACGGCGAGCTTCATGCTGTTGCCGCTCGTCGTGACCTTGATATTCGGTGCGCCGACGGCCGGTCGGCTGCTCGATCGCGTCGGCGCGCGGCCCGTAATTCAGACGGGCCTCATGCTGACGGCGCTCGGGCTCGCGATCTACGGCCTCGTGCCGCTCAGCTACGGCAGCTTCTACACGGCCGGCGCGCTCGTCGGCCTCGGGCTCTCGTCGCTGCTCGGCGCGCCGCTGCGCTATATCGTTCTGCAGGAAGCCGGCGACAAGCAGCGCGGCGCGGGCCAAGGTCTGCTGACACTGTTCCTCAGCATCGGGCAGCTCGTCGGCTCGGCGGCCATCGGCGGCATCGCGGCCTCGGCCGTGGACGCGACGGGCGGTTACGCGACGGCGCTGCTCGTGCTCGCGGCGGTCGCCGCC
This sequence comes from uncultured Gammaproteobacteria bacterium, assembly GCA_963702105.1. GTDB lineage: Bacteria > Pseudomonadota > Gammaproteobacteria > Steroidobacterales > Rariloculaceae > ZC4RG20. The sequence continues at coordinate 2,617,962 of OY969712.1, read as the reverse complement.
GTGGTGTTGCCGACGACGCTCGCGCTGCGCGGCGGCAAAGCGGTCGCGAAGCCCGAGGCGGAGCGTGTGACGAGGACGGGTGAGGCGCGGCCGTAGACGTGAAATAATCGCCAAAGAAATGGGGTCAGAGCCCTTTTTCGTCCTTCGGAAAAGGGCTCTGACCCCTTTTTGGGTTTCGCTGCTGACGGGAACCGCAATGGCTGAGCTGCCGCCTTACGAACCGTGGATCGCGCCGTCGATCCTCTCCGCGGACTTCGCCCGCCTTGGCCAGGAGGTCGCCGCGGTCGCGGGCGCGGGCGCCGATCTGATTCACTTCGACGTCATGGATAACCATTACGTCCCGAACCTCACGATCGGGCCCCTCGTGCTCAAGGCCCTGCGCGACTACGGCATCACGACGCCCGTCGACGTGCACCTCATGGTCAAACCCGTAGACCGTATCATCCCGGACTTTGCCGAGGCCGGTGCTACGTACATTACGATTCATCCTGAGGCGACGGAGCACGTGGACCGCTCGCTTCAGCACATCCGCGATCATGGCTGCAAGAGCGGCCTCGTCTTCAATCCCGCGACGCCGCTGAACTGGCTCGACCACGTGCTCGAAAAGGTGGACATGGTGCTGCTGATGTCCGTGAACCCGGGCTTCGCGGGCCAGAGCTTCATCGAGTCGGCGTTGCCGAAGCTCGAGCAGGCTCGGCGGATCATCGACGATTCCCGTCTGCCGATCCGCCTCGAGGTCGACGGCGGGGTCAAGGTCGAGAATGTGGGCAGCATTGCGGCCGCCGGTGCGGATACGTTCGTCGCGGGCTCGGCCATCTTCGGGTCGGGCGACTACGCGGCGACGATCGGCGCCATGCGCGCCGAGATCGCCTCGCATCGGGCGCGCTAGCCCCCCACTGACGAGCTCTTGCCAGGCACGCCCGGGGCTCAGGCGCGGCGGGGCCGTCGGCGCGCGCGAGGCCGAAGCCGGGACTCGATTCCCCGCGCGGTTCTGTTATCCTCGCGACCGCCGCAGCCTCCGCGCCTTCACGCTTCGGCGCGCGGGCGGCGGCACGGCAGTTTGAGCGCTTTACGCTTTACTTGAGAGTTCCTTCGATGGGCTGGACCGTCCACAAATTCGGGGGCACGAGCGTCGCGGACGCGCGCTGCTTTCGCCTCGTCGCCGAGATCGTCATGGCACGCGCCGGCGACAATGTCGCCGTGGTCGTCTCCGCGATGCGCGGCATGACGGATTCCCTGCTCAGTCTCATCGAGCAGGCCGCGCGACGCGAGTCCGTGAACGAGACGCTGGTCATGCTGCGCGAGCGTTACACGGGCGCCGTCCGTGAGTTGCTCGCGCCGGCCGGGGCCGACTCCCTGCTGGCCCAGTTCGAGAAGGACTTGGGCGACGTCGAGAGCGTGCTCAAGGCCCTCGGACTCGTGGGCGCCGCCTCCGATCGCAGCCGCTCCCTGATCGCGGGCTTCGGCGAGATCTGGTCGGCCCGGCTGCTCACGGCCGTGCTCGCGGCGCGCCTGCCGGCGGGCAAGACGGCGCGCTTCGTCGACGCCCGCCAGGTGCTCGTCGTCGAGCCCGGCGAGATGGGGCCCATCGTGGTCTGGGAAGAGAGCCGCGCCCGCCTCGAGCGCGTGCTTCCGGAGGGCTTCGCGGGCATCGCGGTCATCACCGGCTTCATCGCCGTCGATCGGGAGGGCCTGCCGGCCACCCTCGGCCGCAACGGCAGCGACTACTCGGCCTCGATTTTCGGCGCGCTGCTGGGGGCGAAGGAGGTCGAGATCTGGACGGACGTGGACGGTGTCATGAGCGCCGATCCGCGCCGCGTGCCCGAGGCGCGCGTCATCGGCGAGATCTCGTACAACGAGGCCATGGAGCTCGCCTATTTCGGCGCGAAAGTCATCCATCCGCAGACCATGGCGCCGGCCGTCGCGCACGGGATTCCGCTGCGCATCCGCAACACGTTCAACGTCGAGCATCCGGGCACGCGCATCACGACGGCGACGGCGCCGCGCGAGTTCGTCGTCAAAGGCATCAGCGGCGTCGACAGCGTCGCGCTCATCAACCTCGAGGGCGCGGGTATGATCGGCGTGCCGGGGACGGCCGACCGGCTGTTCGGTGCGCTGCGCGAGGCTGCGGTCTCGGTCATGCTGATCTCGCAGGGCAGCTCCGAGCACTCCATTTGCTTCGCCGTGCCCGAGCGCTCGGCCGAGCTCGTGCGCAGCGTGGTCGAGCGTGCCTTCGCCGTCGAGCTCGAGCAGGGCCAGGTGCAGCGCGTCGGTGTCACGAGGGGCTGCGGCATACTCGCGGTGGTCGGGGACGGCATGGCCGGGATGCCGGGCAGCGCGGGGAGGTTTTTCCGCACGCTCGGCAGCGCGGGCATCAACGTGCGCGCGATCGCCCAGGGTGCCTCGGAGCGCAACATCTCCGCCGTCATCGACGCGAAGGACATGACGCGCGCGCTGCGCGCCGTGCACAGTAGCTTCTATCTTTCGGCCAAGACGGTTTCGGTCGGACTCATCGGGCCGGGCCTGGTCGGCAGCGCGCTGCTCGATCAGATCGGCAATGCGGAACGCCGCCTGCGGGAGCAGTTCAACCTCGATCTGCGTGTGCGCGCGATCGGCAGCTCGAAGCGCATGTGCCTCGACGAGCACCGCATCGATCTCGGGCAGTGGCGCGGTCGTCTCGAGGACGGGCGCGAGATGCAGCTCGACGCCTTCGTCGATCACGTCCAGGCCGATCATCTGCCGCATGCGGTCGTCATCGACTGCACGGCCAGCCAGAGCATCGCGGACCGCTATGGGGATTGGCTCGACCGGGGCATTCACGTGATCACGCCGAACAAGCGCGCGCACAGCGGGCCCATCGGCTATTACAACGAGCTCAAGCGTCTCGCGCGCGGAGCCAACACACACTTCCTCTACGAGGCGACCGTCGGCGCGGGGCTCCCGGTGATCCAGACGCTCAAGGACCTCGTCGAGACGGGCGACGAGATCCGCAGCATCGGCGGCATCTTCTCGGGTACGCTCGCGTATCTGTTCAACGTGTTCGACGGCAGGCGGCCGTTTTCGGAGATCGTGCGCGAGGCGAAGGCGAGGGGCTACACCGAGCCCGATCCGCGGGATGACCTCTCCGGCATGGATGTGGCCCGTAAGGCCGTGATCCTCGCGCGCGAGGCGGGGCTCGAGCTCGAGCTCGCCGATCTCGAGGTTGAGAGCCTCGCGCCGCCTGCGCTGGCCGACGCGTCCGTCGAGGAGTTCCTTGAGCGCCTGCCGGATTTCGACGCGCCGATGGCCGCGCGCGTCGAGCGGGCGCGGCGGGACGGCAAAGTGCTGCGCTATGTGGCGGACGTTGACGTGCAGGGCAAAAAGGCGCGCGTGCGGCTCGATCAGTTCGCGGCCGATCATCCGTTCGCGAACATCAGCCTTACGGACAACATCGTGCAGTTCGTCACGCGGCGCTATTGCGACAACCCGCTCATCGTGCGCGGTCCCGGTGCGGGCCCCGACGTGACGGCCGCAGGTATATTCGCGGACCTGCTGCGATTGTGTAGCATGCTCAGCAATCAGGATTGACGAAAAAAGGGGTCAGAGCCCTTTTTTTCGTGCAAGGCTTGCAGGTCTCCACAAACGGAACGGAAAAGAGGGCTCTGACCCCTTTTTTCGGCGAGGACCCAAAAAGGGCTCTGACCCCTTTTTTCGAGCGATGCGTTATTTAAGCACTCGCGGCGGCGCCGAGGCCGACCTCCTCGGCGCAGTCATGCAGGGCCTCGCGCCCGACGGCGGGCTCTATGTGCCGGAGGCGCTGCCGCGCTTCGCGCCCGAGGATTTCAAGGGCGCGGCGCTGGCCGAGATCGCCGCCGAGCTGCTCGCGCCGTTCTTCGCGGGTTCGCCGCTCGAGGGCGAGCTCGCGGAGATCTGCCGGGAGGCGCTGAATTTTCCGGTGCCGCTGCGCGAGCTGCGCGGCACGCAAGGCAAGCTCGCCGTCCTCGAGTTGTTTCACGGGCCGACGGCCGCCTTCAAGGACGTCGGCGCGCGCTTCCTCGCGGCCGTCATGGAACGCGCGCTGGCCCGCGCGCCCGAGCGCGACCCTCGGCCGCTCACGATTCTCGTGGCGACCTCGGGTGATACGGGCGGCGCCGTCGCTGCCGCCTTCCACGGCCGCCGCGGCATCCGCGTCGGCGTGCTGTTCCCTAAGGGGCAGGTCTCGCCGCGCCAACGGCAGCAGCTCACGTGCTGGGGGGGAAACGTGCGCGCGCTCGAGGTCGAGGGCAGCTTCGACGACTGCCAGGCCATGGTGAAACAGGCCTTCGTCAGCGCCGAGCTCAAAGACCGGCATCGGCTCAGCGCCGCCAACAGCATCAACATGGGCCGGCTCCTGCCGCAGGTCGCCTATCACGCCGCCGCGGCGCTCTGGTACTGGCGTGCCCACGGCGAGGCAGCCGGCTCCATCGTGCCGACGGGCAACCTCGGCAACGGCATGGCCTGCATTTGGGCCCGGGCCATGGGCCTGCCCGTTCGCGAGGTCGTGCTCGCCGTCAATGCGAACCGCACGATCCCGGACTTTCTGGCAACCGGCGACTGGCAGCCGCGCGAGAGCCTGCGGACGCTGGCCTCGGCCATGGACGTGGGCAACCCGAGCAATATGGAACGCCTCCGGCACCTCCTGCCGGACCTCGGCAGCCTGCGTGAGCAGGTCGAGGCCTACTCCGTCGACGACGCCTCCATTCGTGCGCAGATCGCGCGCGACGACGAGCGCTACGGGGAGGTATGGTGCCCCCACACGGCGACGGGCTTCTGGGTCCACGACCACCTGCCGCCGGCGCGCCGCGCGGAGCCCTGGATCGTCAGCGCTACGGCGCATCCGGCCAAGTTCGAGCATATCGTCGAGGCCGCGGTTGGCCGCACCGTGCCCGTGCCGCCGGCGTTGGCGCAGCTGCTCGAGCGGCCTTCCGTCGCGGTGCCCGTTGCCGCGCGGCTCGACGCGCTTGTCGCACAGCTCGACGCTTGGGGCAGTGAACCAGAATGAAAGTAGAATGGAATAAAAGAGTTATAACACTTATTTAAAGTGGATACGCAATATTGGATCGCGGTCGTGGGGGGCGTCGCGGTGCTGCTGCTCGCGGTGCTGCTCGTGCGTTCGATCGCTCGGAGGCGCCGACCCGACGTCGTTGCCGTCCTGCGCGCGGCGGCACTCGAGACGGCGCACGACATTCTTCTGCCGAATGGCATGGGCGGCCAGATTCATATCGAATACCTTTTGCTGACGGCTCAAGGCCTCGTGGTCGTAGACACGAAGCAGTTCGTCGGCACCATCTTCGGCGGCGACCGCATGGACGAATGGACGGTGATCGGTCCGCAGCGCCGCTTCACGTTCCCCAATCCGCAGACCACGCTCTATGATCGAATCGCGGCCGTGCGGAGGCTCGCGCGCGACATCCCGGTGCACGGCCACGTGCTGTTCTCCGCCGGCGCCGATTTCTCGGGCGGCCGTCCGAGGGAGGTCATACTGGCCGAAGAGTTCGCGGCGCTTTATGCCAAGCCGGACAAGTCCGAGGTCGAAGCGCTCAAAGACGCACTGCGGCCGCAGTGGGAGGCGGTCAGGCAGGCGTTCCAGCCCGCCTGAGGCGAGGCCCGGGCACGCGGACCTCCGCGTATCCCGACATCCGACATCCGGCATCCCGGCATCCGGCATCCCGGTATCCGGCATCCCGGTATCCGGCATCCGGCATCCCGGCATCAGGGCACTCCGCCTATCCCGCCATCGGCTACCCGCAAAGCCGGCCAGGATTCATCGATCGAGGCCGAACAGCGCCTCAGCATTCCGCGTCGAGGCGTTCGCCACGTCTTCCGGGGGCAGCCCGAGCGTCCGCGCGACGACCGCCAAGACATGCGGCAGGTAGGCCGGCTCGTTGCGGCGGTCGCGGGGCTTTGGATCGAGGTCGCGCGGCAGCAGGTAGGGCGCATCCGTCTCGAGCAGCAGGCGGTCGAGCGGGACGCGAGGAAGGGCCTCGCGCAGCGCCGCGCCGCGGCGCTCGTCGCAGACCCAACCGGTGATGCCGATGTGGAGCCCGAGAGCGAGATAGGTCTCGAGCTCGGCCGGCCCGCCCGTGAAGCAGTGTGCGACGGCGCCGGTCAGGGCATGCCGATGCGCGGCCACGATTTCCGCGAACGGCTCGTGCGCGTCGCGCTGGTGCAGGAACGCGGGCAGACCCGTCTCGGCCGCGAGCGCGAGCTGCGCCTCGAAGGCGCGCCGCTGCGCGTCTCGCGGCGAGAAATCACGAAAGTAGTCGAGGCCGCATTCGCCGATCGCGACGACTTGCGGTTCGGCCGCGAGCGCGCGCAGCGCGCCGATGCTGTGGCCGTCGAACTCGGCCGCGTGGTGCGGATGGATGCCGGCCGTCGCAAAAAGGGCTTCGGGCGCGGAGGTCGCGAGGGCGGCGGCCTCGAGACTCGCGGTCACGGAGGTTCCGGTCACGATGAGGCGACGCACGCCTGCCTCCCGGGCCCGCGCAAGGACGGCGTCGCGATCCTTGTCGAAGCTGTCGTGCGTGAGGTTTGCACCGATGTCGATGAGGTCGAGCATGCCGGGATTGTGACGACGGGCCGCGCCGGAAGGCAAACGTCCGGCTATGTTTGAGGCGCTATACACTCGAGGGACTGCGAGGGCGTCGGTCCATGCCGGCAGCGATCTCTATGGAAACGAGGCGGTTCGGGTTACGCGGAGGTCTCGGCACGCGCGCCGGCATCGTCGCCGGTGCCTTTCTTGCGGCCGCTTCCGTCGCCGGCGCGGCGGATCTCGCCGACGCGGCAGCGCGGATCGAGTACGGCTTTTATGCCGATCAGCCCGCTCTGGTCCGAGCCGCGGCCGCGGACCTGGAGCGCGCCGGCCGCGGGCACCCCGAAGCCGACTACCTGCTCGGGCTCGCCGCCCTGCGGCTCGCGGAGCTCGATGCGGATGGCCGCGATGCGGAGGCGGCCCGGCGGCTTGGGGACTGCGTGGCGGCCACCGACCGAGTCGCGGCCGGCGGCAAGGCCGAGCGTGAGCGGGGCAGGCCGCACGGCGGTTCCCCGCGCGCCGTGGCCGAGGCGGTCGCCGCCGAGCGGGCGGCGGACGCCGAGACGGCCGAGGCGCTCGTGCTCGGTGCGGCCTGCGAGGCCGAGCTGGCCCGGCGCGAGCCGCTCAAAGGCCTGCTGCACGAACGACGCCGCGATCAGGATCTGGAACGCGCGCGCAGGTTGGAGCCCGGGAACCCGCGCGCCGCGCTAGTGGCCGCCTGGGTCGTGCCGCAGGCTGCTGCCCGGACTTCGGCCGACCGCAGGAAGGAGCTCGAGAGCCGCCTCGAGGCCGCCATCGCCGCCTTCGACGGAGCGCCTGTGCCGGTCCCGTCGGCCCTGCCGCCGGGCCAGCCGTCGTCTCCCCCCGCGGCCCCAGGGTCCGCCCCCGCGTCGGCTGCAGCATCTGCGCCCGCCGCGGCGATTCCGCCCGACGCGGACGCCGCCGAGGCCGCCGCTGCGCCCGGACGCGACTGGGGCGAGCCCGAGGCGCTGGCCCAGCTCGGCGAGCTTCGGTTGCTCGACGGGCGCACGCTGGAGGCCCGGGACCTCATCGAACGCGCCCTGCTCGCGGCTCCCGACTACCGGTTCGCGCTGCAGCTCAAGGCTCGGCTCCCGGCCGGCCGCTGAAGCGCGGTCCGAGGGGGGTGGGGGCCCCCGAGGGGGTTCTCGCCCGGCACGCCGCCGCGGCCTTCGCAGGAGGCCATCCCTCGACCGGCCGGCGGGACTGGGACACGCTCCGAGGGGCGTCGGGGCGCCGCGCCGCGCTATCATACGTTCACCCCGCTTGCCGAAGACGGCGATGCCAAGACAGTTGCGCTTGCTCGAGGACCGGCCCCCGACTCTGCTCGAGGCGGCCCGGAGCCCCCTGATTGTCCGCGAGAGCCGGCGCGCGCGCAGGCTGTTCCTGCAACTCGTGCCCCCGCATACGCTCGAGCTCGTCGTGCCGATCGGTACGCGCCCCAAGACCGTGGAGGCCTTCGTCGCCGAGCACGCCGAGTGGATCGCCCGGGCGCGCAGCCAGGTAGAAACGCGCTACGCGGGCGATCGCGCGCTGCTGCCCGCGAGCATTGCGCTGCCGGCGATCGGCAAAAAGGTCGAAGTAAAGTATCGCCACGTCGCCGGGGAGCGGCCTCGATGCCGGACGACCGCCCGCGGCCTCGAGCTGCACACGGCGCGGGAGGATCATCTCGACGGGCGCCTGCTGTTGCGCCGCTGGCTGCTCGATGAGGCGCGGGGGCACCTCAAGCCCTGGCTGCTGCGCGAGGCGCAAACCGTGGGCCGCAGCCCGCGCAAGGTTCAGGTCCGCCTGCAACGAACGCGCTGGGGCAGCTGCTCCGGCCATGGCAACATCAGCCTCAATGCCAGCGCGCTGTTCCTCGAGGCGCCCGTCGTGCGGTACCTCATGGTTCACGAGCTCTGTCACCTTTACTCGCTGAATCACTCGCGCCGATTCTGGCGGCACGTCGAGGCCTTCGAGCCCGAATGGCAGGCGCTCGATCGCCGTCTCGCGAACGCCTGGACGGAGATTCCCCTCTGGGTCGCGGCGGGTTGAGCGTCATGGGCGGGCCGCAGCGCCGGGGCTGGCTCGAGCGGCCCCAGCTTCAGCCGCTGCGGCGGGCGCTGTTTCAAATCCATCTCTGGCTCGGTATCGCAACCGGCCTCTACGTCGTATTGATCAGCGTGAGCGGCAGCGCGGTCGTGTTCCGGCGCGAGCTCAATCTTTGGCTCGTGCCGCACCACGTATCGATCCGCTGGGATCGAATCCTCACGAAGGACGATCTCCGCGCGGCGGCGTCCGCGCGCTACCCGGGCTACACGGTCCGACGCGTCTCGTTCGCGCGCGCGCTCGATCGGCCCGCGGAGGTCGAGCTCGTACGCGGCACCGAAGTGCGCGAGCGGCTCTTCGATCCCTACACCGGACGCGATCTCGGAGATTCGTTTCCGCGCTCGCTGCGCGCCGTCGAGTGGCTCGTGAGCCTGCACGACGACTTGTTGGCCGGAGAGACGGGGCGCCGCTGGAACGGCCTGGGCGGCCTGCTCGTGCTCGGGCTCGTGCTCTCGGGCGGTGTCATCTGGTGGCCCGGGCGCCGTCGCTGGAGCTGGAGCGTCGCTCCGCGGCGCGGGCCGAAGGCGCCGCGGGTCATGTGGCAGCTCCACAGCCTGCTCGGTTTCTGGTCGCTGGCGCTGCTCGCGATCTGGGCGGTGACGGGAATCTACTTTGCGTTCCCGGAGCCGTTCGACGCCCTCATGAACCTTTTCGATTCCAATAAGAACGACTTCGTGCGCCCCGGCGAGGCGGTGCTGCTCGCGCTCATCCGGCTGCACTTCGGCCGCTTCGGCGGACTCTCGGTGCGCGTGCTCTGGACCGTGCTCGGCCTGTTGCCGGCGGTGCTGTTCGTCACCGGCTTCACGCTATGGTGGCGGCGCGTCGTACGACGCAGGCTCGCGCCGCCTGGATCCCGGGCGGCCGCAGCGGCTCGAGGCGGAGCCGCGCCGGCCGTGCGTCGCGAGGCAGCGCTCGTGGGCGCGCAGGCCTCAGCGCAGCGTTCGGACGGGGCGCTCGCGCGCCCCGAGGCGGCAGCCCGGCATGCGGACGCCGCGCTCGTGCGGGCCGAGGCGGCAGCCCGGCGCGCGGAGGCGGCGCCGGCTCAGAGCTGGTCGCCGAGCGTCGACCGGTAGGCGTCGAGGTCGCGCTGCTGGTTCAGTTGGGTCGCTTCGAGCTGCCTGATCTCTTTCTCGAGCTCGCCTTCGTGGCGGCTGTTCTCTGCGGTACGGCTCAGCAGCGACACGCGCTCGGAAGACGTTGTGCCGTCGCTCGCGATGGCCACCGCCGACTTGATATTGTCCTTCTTGAGCCGCTCGAGCTCGGATCTGTCGTAGGCGATCTGCTGCTGCGTCGCGCGCAGCGCCGATTCGAAACCATAGAGTTGGTGGCCCTGCCGATATGCCGCGACGAAGTCGGGCTCCAGATCCGCGGGACAGACGCCGGCGTAACGGCCGCCGCTGCGCCCGTATTCGAAGCCCTTGGCGGGGCGGCAGAACTCGCGCACGCCTTCGTCGTACCCGCCGCGGTAGCTTTCGAGGTTCGGGGCGATGCCGTACTTGGAGCAGGCTTGCCGGTAGTTGCCGATGGCCGTGACCGGCCGTCCGGCTGCGCCGTCGGTGAAGCCGACCGTGCGCCAGTCCCCGACCTGACACTCCTGTTGACTGAAGCCCGTGCAGCCGGCCAGCAGGACCGACGCCGCCGCGAGAACGAATCCGTAGCTACGTAACATAATTCATCGCCGCGCCGGGGCGCCCTACGAGGATACCGCGCGGAGTATAGGCAGTCGGCGCCCCGGCCCTCCAAGACGCCGATCACAGTCTCCCAGGCACGGCGCCGGCGGAGCGGCCGCGAGGCTCAGCCCTGCTGGAGCAGCTCGCGCAGGTCGATGACGGCCGAGTGGGCGCGGGAGAGATACGAGGCGAGCACGAGCGAGTGATTGGCAAAGACGCCGTAACCGCCGCCGTTCAGAATGATCGGACTTTCGACGGGCTGCAGCGCGCCTTCGAGCTCGCGGATGATCTGGCGCATGCTGACGACGGCGTTCTTGTCCTCGAGCACGCCTTTGAAGTCGAACTGTGCGGCGCGCATGAAGTGAAGCAGCGCCCAGGCCGTGCCGCGCGCTTCGTAGAACACGTCGTCGACTTCGAAATAGGGCGTGCGCACGTCCACGTCCTCGGGGCGTGCCGTGGACTCCTCGGCCGCGGGCTCGCCGGCCAGATCGGTATTGACGCGGGCCCGCGCGACGCTCGCGGACAGCCGTTGGGAGAGGCTGCCGAGGCGCCGCTCGACGACGAACAGCCACTCGCGCAGATTGTCCGCACGGGCATAGAAACGCGCGTCGGGATGATCGGGATCGATGAGGCGTGCGCGATAGCGCTCGAGCGCGGCGATCGCATCGCGGTACTTGCTCTCGCTCGGGGGGAACAGCCAGGAGTCGTTCGAGAAGTTCAGGTCCGGCTCGGCCGTCGCGAGGTCCGGGTCCTCGGTCGACTGCGACTGCGAGCGGCTGTAGTCGTTGCGCAGCACGCGCGCGAGGTCGCGCGACTGCACGAGCACTCCGAACTCGAAGTTCGGCATGTTGTCGAGCCATACGCCCGGGGGCATGACGTCGTTGCTGAGGTAGCCGCCGGGCTTGTCGAGAAGCCACTCGACCGTGCGGATCAGCGTGTCGGTCGTCGAGTAGCCGACGACGACGCGGCCTGCGGCGCCCGCCGGCTTACCTGCCGCGGCCGGGCCCGGCCCTGGGCCGGCGGCGCGATCGGCGACGGCCGGCTGCGTCGGGGCTCCCGATGCCGCGGAAGTCGGCGCGGCCGGCGCGCCGGTCCCGGGCGCCGAGGCGCCGGCCGGCGGGGCGGGAACGGCCGAGGTCTGAACGGTATCGTTGACCCAGAACACCTTCGGCTCCCGCGACCAATACCAGCCGAGCCCGAACAGCACGAGCGCGACGCCCGCGAGGGGCACGCCGACGATCCACAGCGCCTTGTGAAGCCCCGTTTCCGCCGCGGCGATCTTGCGCCTGAACCAGCCGATCATCGCAGTGTCTCCGTCGCTCGGCCTGGCATACCGTCGCCTCGATCGCCGCCGTGCCGCGCGCTCAACCGGCCGCCGCGAGCTGCCGCAGCACGAAGTGCAGGATGCCTCCGTGGTTGAAGTACTCCTGCTCCTTGGGGGTGTCAATGCGGACGCGTGCCTTGAAGGTCTTCTTGCGGCCGTCGGCGCGTGTCGCCGTCACCGTGACCTCTTTGACGCGGCGCGGCCCGAGCCCTGCGATGTCGAACGTCTCGGTGCCGTTCAGCCCGAGGCTTTCAGCGCTCTCGCCTTCGGCGAACTGCAGCGGCAGGACGCCCATGCCGATGAGATTCGAGCGGTGGATGCGCTCGAAGCTTTCGGCCAGCACGGCCTTGACGCCGAGCAGCGCGGTGCCCTTGGCGGCCCAGTCGCGCGAGGAGCCCGCGCCGTATTCCTTGCCCGCGATGACGAGCAGCGGCGTGTCGGAATCCTTGTAGCGCATGGCCGCGTCGTAGATGCTCGTCTGCTCGTTCGTCGGCAGGTAGGTCGTCCAGCCGCCCTCGGTGCCCGGCGCGAGCCGATTGCGCAGCCGCACGTTCGCGAACGTGCCTCGCATCATGACCTCGTGGTTGCCGCGGCGCGATCCGTAGCTGTTGAAGTCTTTCTTTTCTACGCCGAGCGAGCGCAGGTAGCGGCCCGCGGGACTGTCGACGCCGATCGAGCCGGCCGGTGAGATGTGGTCGGTCGTGACCATGTCGCCGAGCAGCGCGAGCACGCGCGCGCCGTGGATGTCGCTCGTCGGCACGGTCTCGCGCCTCATGCCTTCGAAGAAGGGCGGGTGCTGCACGTAGGTCGAGTCCTTGTCCCATGCGTACGTTTCCCCGCCCGGCACGTCGAGGCCGTTCCAGTTCGCGTCGCCCGCGAAGACGTTCGCATAGCTCGACTTGAACATCTCGGAAGTCACGTTCGCGGCGATGAGGTCGTGAATCTCCTTGGAGCTCGGCCAGAACGTCCTTGAGGTAGACGGGCTTGCCGTCGCGGTCTTTCCCGAGGGGGTCCTTGTACAGGTCGACCTTGAGATTGCCCGCAATCGCGTAAGCGACGACGAGCGGCGGCGAGGCCAGGAAGTTCATCTTGACCAGGGGGTGGATGCGGCCTTCGAAGTTGCGATTGCCCGAGAGCACCGAGCAGACCGTCATGTCCTGCTGCTGGATCGCCTCGCCGATCGGATCGGGCAGGGGTCCGGAATTTCCGATGCAAGTGGTACATCCGTAGCCCACGAGGTTGAAGCCGAGTTGCGCGAGATCGTCGAGCAGGCCGCACTTCTCGAAATAGTCCGTGACGACCTTCGAGCCCGGCGCGAGGCTCGTCTTGACCCAAGGCTTGCGCGTCAGGCCGCGCGCGGCGGCATTACGGGCCAGGAGCCCGGCGCCGATCATGACGGCCGGGTTCGAGGTGTTCGTGCAGCTCGTGATGGCGGCGATCACGACGGCGCCGTCCTCGAGGTCGAACGCCTGGCCGTCGAGCTCGACGCCCGCGCGCTTCGGCTCGCCCTGCGGCAGCAGCTTCTTGACCTGTGCGCCGGCGCCGCGCAGCGCGATGCGCTCCTGGGGACGGCGCGGGCCGGAGATGCTGGGCTCGACGGCGCCGAGGTCGAGCGAGAGCACGTGAGTGTAGCGAGTCTTCGCGTCCGCGCCCGTGCGCCAAAGGCCCTGCTCCTTCGCGTAGCGCTCGACGAGCTCGATGCGGTGCGCGTCGCGGCCCGAGAGCTCGAGGTAGCGCAGCGTCTCGTTGTCGATCGGGAACACGGCGCAGGTGCTGCCGTACTCGGGAGACATATTGCCGATGGTCGCGCGGTCGGCCAGGGGCAGGTGATCGAGGCCCTCGCCGAAGAACTCGACGAACTTACCGACCACGCCGTACTTGCGCAGCATTTCGGTCACGGTCAGGACGAGGTCCGTGCCCGTCGCGCCTTCGGCGAGCCGGCCCGTGAGCTCGAAGCCGATGACCTGCGGAATCAGCATCGTGATGGGCTGCCCCAGCATCGCGGCCTCGGCCTCGATGCCCCCGACGCCCCAGCCGAGGACGCCGAGGCCGTTGATCATGGTCGTGTGCGAGTCCGTGCCCACGAGCGTATCGGGGTAGGCAGAGCGCGCGCCGTCCTGCTCCGCGTCGAAGACGACGCGGCCGAGGTACTCGAGGTTGACCTGGTGCACGATGCCCGTGTTCGGCGGCACGACGCGAAAGTTGTGGAACGCGTTCTGTCCCCAGCGCAGGAAGGCGTAGCGCTCGCGATTGCGCTGGAACTCGATGGCGTTGTTTTCGGCGAGCGCCTGCGGCGTGCCGAAGCGGTCCACCTGCACCGAATGGTCGATGACGAGCTCGACGGGCGAGAGCGGGTTGATCGAATCCGCTTTGCCGCCCAGCTTGACGACCGCATCGCGCATCGCCGCAAGATCGACGACGGCCGGCACGCCCGTGAAGTCCTGCAGGATCACGCGGGCCGGCGTGAATGAGATCTCGCGGTCGGGCTCGGCCTTCGGATCCCAGGCCGCGAGCGCCCGGATGTCTTCGGCGGTGATGTTGGCGCCGTCCTCGTGGCGCAGCAGGTTCTCGAGTAGGATCTTCAGCGTGTACGGCAGCGTATCCGCGCCGCTGACTGCATCGAGCCTGTGAATGCGGTAGTCGGTGCCCCCGACGCGAAACGTCCGCCGGGCGCCAAAGCTGTCTTCCATAGGGGGAACCTCGAGGCAGAGTGCTGACGACCGGGCAATTATAAAGGGGTCAGAGCCCTTTTTCGCGCGCGCCAAAGTCGAACGACGGCGCCCGAGCGGTCAAAAAAGGGCTCTGACCCCTTTATTCTTTACTGGATCGTCGCGCCGCCGACGCAGCGGTCGCCTTCGTAGAACACGACGTACTGGCCCGGCGTCACCGCACGCTGCGGCGTGTCGAACACGACCGCGACGGCTTCGTCGGTACACGTCACCGTGCAGGGCTGGTCCGGCTGGCGGTAGCGGGTCTTGGCGCTCGCGCGCTGGGGCTCGCCCGCGGCCCAACCCGGCGGGGGTGCGCCGATGAAGTGCGCATCGGTCGCGCGCAGCCGATCCGTGTACAGCAGCGGATGTTCCGTGCCCTGCACGACGACGAGCTCGTTGCGCTCGGCGTCCTTCACGGCGACGTACCACGGCGCGTCGCCCGCGGCCGCGACGCCTCCGATCCCCAAGCCCTGGCGCTGCCCGAGGGTGTAGAAAGGCAACCCCGCGTGGCGGCCGAGGAGGCGGCCGTCCGGATCGCGAATGTCGCCGGGCACGGGCTGCACGTAGCGCCCGAGGAACTCGGCGAACGGCCGCTCGCCGATGAAGCAGATTCCGGTGCTGTCCTTCTTGTCGAATACGGGCAGGCCGGCGCGCCGCGCGATCTCGCGGACCTCGGCCTTATGCAGCTCGCCGAGCGGAAACACCGCGCCCTCGAGATCGGCGCTCGCGACCGCGTGCAGGAAGTAGCTCTGGTCCTTGCCGGGATCGAGTCCTTTCAGCAGGCGCGGCCCATCCGCTCCTTCGGCGAGGCGCGCATAGTGGCCCGTCGCGAGCCGCTCGGCTCCGAGCCGGCGTGCGTAGCGGCGCATGACGCCGAACTTGATCTCCCGGTTACAGAGCACGTCTGGGTTCGGCGTGCGGCCGCTGCGGATCTCGCGCAGGAAGTGCGCGAAGACCTGTTCGCGGTACTCGCGCGCGAAGTTTACGCGGTGCAGCGGCACGCCGAGGTGCGCCGCGACGCGCCGGGCGTCCTGGAACTCGGCGGCCGCGTCGCAGTAGCCGTCGTCCTCCCAGTTCGTCATGTGCAGGCACTCGACGGCGTAGCCCGCGTCGCGCAGAAGCAGGGCGGCGACGGCGGAGTCGACCCCGCCGGAGAGGGCTACGATGACGCGTTCGCCGGGCATGGCGGCATTTTAAGGGATTCTCCCCGGCGCACGTCGCATCGGACATGTCGGTGGCGGGCCGAGGCCCACGGCCAGTGACGTCTGCGGTGGCCGTGGACTCCGAGGAGCGTCTGCATCGAACGTCTTCGCATCCCAATGCTCGAGACCGCCCGGGTTGTCCTCTGCTGCGGCCCTCCTGAACCGCGTGCGGCGTGGGGACGACTGGTGGTCGCTCCTAGGCTTGGCGCATGCGGCCTGCCGTGCCCGGAACGAGGTACTTGAGTGACTCGAGCGGGTAGCGCACGCCGGCCCGGTAATCGTCGATGCATTGCAGGACCATGGGGCTTCGCAGCTGCTCGGCGCGCGAGAGCAGCTGATTGCGCGTGAGCCAGTGGGCGGCCACGATGCCGGTGTCGAGCACGGGTGTCCCGGCAGGGGCTTTCGCGCTCCCGCAGAAGGCCACGCGCAGGACGCTCGCGTCCGTCTCGGGGCTGCGCCAAAGGTAGACGCCGAGCACGTGCTGCGGCGCGAAGCCGTAGCCCGTCTCTTCGCGCGTTTCCCTGACGGCGGCTTCGAGCAGGGACTCGCCGGGCTCGAGGTGGCCGGCGGGCTGGTTGAAGACGAGGGCGCCGAGGACCCGTTCCTCGACCATGAGGAAGCGCTGGTCGTGCTCGATGACGGCCGCGACCGTCACGTCGATCTTGCGCTGCATCGGGCTGTGCCTCCCTTGGCTGCGGCCCGATCGATTATAGATGAAGCTGGCGCAGCTCGGGCTCGATTTCGCACGCGTGCCACAGCTCGTCGAACATGTCGAGATAGCGGCGCGCGACGAGCGGCTGGTATGTATCGGACATCCCCTCCCAGCGCTCCGCCCGCGCCCGGTAGACGAGTGCGCGCTCGTCGGCGATGCAGAAGGCTTCCGGGTGGTTGCGATACTGGGGCTTGACGTTGCGGAATTCGATGTAGCTGTTGAGCCGGCGGCCCATGGACACGAAGCGGTTGCCGTCCTTCATCGCGCGGATCGGATCGGCGATGAGCACGCGGACGCGGGCGAACGGGCGCGCCAGGATGAAGCGCTTCAGCGTTTCGAGAAAGTCGTCGTGATCGTAGATCTCGGGCTCGAGGTCCTGCGTGAGGATCGCGAGCGAACGGTCCGCGAGGCGAGTGACTTCCGCGACGGCGGCGCGGACCTCCTCCTTCGTGGAGAGCACTTGCCGGACGCTCCGGCGCTTGGGCTGTTCGATAACGTGTGCCATATGGCCCTGCTGACTTTCGGTCTGCCCCTTATCGGTGTGCCGCACCGTTCTTGTCTCGTTGGAGCTTCGCGCCCGGTACGCTGCCAGGATTGCGATATCGAGTTTAGTTAACAGGTTCGCATAGGCGTGTGCCGTGCGTCACGTTTTGCGTTCAGGGAATATCGCAAATCGGCGTTTTGACTCGAAAACGACGACCCGCCGCCTGTCGGGGTCAGAGCCCTTTTCTTCGCTTCCCATGACGCCGCGGCCGGTGGATCAGCGGCGAGCGAAAAAAGGGCTCTGACCCCTTTCCCCTTTTCAGCTTTCCCTAGACTTCGCGAGCGAGGATTGCCGCGAGCCCGATGTAGTCGGCCGGCCGCATCGC
Organism: uncultured Gammaproteobacteria bacterium; assembly: GCA_963702105.1. Classification (GTDB taxonomy): domain Bacteria; phylum Pseudomonadota; class Gammaproteobacteria; order Steroidobacterales; family Rariloculaceae; genus ZC4RG20. The sequence goes on along the minus strand of OY969712.1, from coordinate 2,600,818 downwards.
GAGCAGCCGCGAGCGCTCGCCCTCGGGCAGGCTCAGCGAGCCGATGAACTCCCGCAGCGCACTCTCGGTGATGTGCCGGCCGCGCGTCAAGGACTTGAGCTGCTCGTAGGCGTCGGCGATGCCGTGGCGGCGCATGACGGTCTGCACGGCCTCGGCGAGCACTTCCCAGCTCGCGTCGAGGTCGGCGGCGATGCGTGCCGCGTCTGCGTCGAGCTTCGTGAGGCCGCGCTGCGCCGACTCCCAGGCGATGAGGCCGTGCCCGATGCCGACGGCGAGGTTGCGCAGCACCGTCGAGTCCGTGAGGTCGCGCTGCCAGCGCGAAAGCGGCAGCTTGGCCGCGAGGAACTCGAGCAGCGCGTTGCCGACGCCGAGGTTGCCCTCGGCATTCTCGAACTCGATGGGGTTGACCTTGTGCGGCATCGTCGAGGACCCGACCTCGCCAAGGACGGGGCGCGGCCGGAAGTAGCCGAGGCTCACGTAGCCCCAGAGGTCGCGGCACAGGTCTACGACGACGGTGTTGAAGCGGACCAGCGCCTGGCAGTACTCGGCGATCCAGTCGTGCGGCTCGATCTGCGTCGTGTACAGCGTCGGCTCGAGCCCGAGCGAGCGGACGAAGCGCTCGGAGATCCCGCGCCAGTCGGCCTCCGGATAGGCGACGACGTGCGCATTGAAGTTGCCGACGGCGCCGTTGAACTTGCCGTATATCTCGACGCCCGAGAACAGCTCCGTCTGCCGGTCCATGCGGTGGACGAAGTTCGCGAGCTCCTTGCCGAGCGTCGTCGGCGTTGCAGCCTGGCCGTGCGTGCGCGCGAGCATCGGCAGCTGCGCGTGCCGATGCGCGTGCACGCGCAGCTCGGCCGTCAGCGACTTCATGAGCGGCTGCAGCACGATGCGGCGCGCATCGCGCAGCATGAGCGCATACGCCAGATTGTTGATGTCCTCGGAGGTGCTCGCGAAGTGCAGGAACGGAATCAGGTTGCCGCTCGCACTCGCGACGCCCTCGAGCTTCTGCCGCAGGAAGTACTCGACGGCCTTGACGTTGTGATTCGTCTGCTGCTCGTAGGCCTTCACGCGCTGCGCGTCGTCGGTGCTGAACTCGTCCACGACGCGGTTAAGAACATCCTTGACGGGCGCCGGGAAGGGCTGGATCTCGGCGAGCGTCGGCTCGTCCGCGAGCAGCTGCAGCCACCGTACTTCGATGAGGACCCGATAGCGGATCAAGGCGTACTCGGAAAGGTACTCGCGCAGCGGCGCAGCCTTCTGAGCGTAGCGACCGTCGAGCGGGGACAGCGCGGTCAGCGTACTCAGCTCCACTTCGGACTTGCCCTATACAACCATTGACGGAGTGCGCATGATACACGGTTAGTCGGGGATCTCCGACCTCAAGACATGCGATTCGGGCGCCGCAAACGCGCGGCGCGCAGCACTCTTTATTTCTGGGAAGGGTTTCGAGGAACGGGCATGGCAGAGTTCAGGATCGAGCGGGACAGCATGGGGGAGCTTTCGGTGCCGGCCGACGCGCTGTGGGGCGCGCAGACGCAGCGCGCCGTCGAGAATTTTCCGATCAGCGGTCTGCCGATGCCGCCGCGCTTCGTGCACGCGCTCGGCCTCATCAAGTGGGCCGCGGCCGAGGCCAATCGCGATCTCGGTCTGTTGCCGGCCGAGTTCGCCGAGGCCGTGCAAAAGGCTGCGCTCGAGGTTGCGGCCGGCCGCCACGACGCCCAGTTTCCGATCGACGTGTTTCAGACCGGCTCTGGTACGAGCTCCAACATGAACGCGAACGAGGTCATTGCGCGGCTCGCCTCGCAGGCGCTCGGCAAGCCCGTGCACCCGAACGACCACGTCAACATGGGCCAGAGCAGCAACGACGTCGTCCCTACGGCCATTCACGTCAGTGCCGCAGTCGGCGTCACGGAGCAGTTGCTGCCCGCGCTGAACCATCTCGCCGACGTGATCGAAGCCAAGGCTCGGAGCCTCGCCGACGTGGTCAAGACCGGCCGCACCCATCTCATGGATGCCATGCCCGTGCGCTTCGATCAGGAGCTGGGCGGCTGGGCCGCGCAGATCCGCGGCGACTACCAGCGCGTCGCGGGCGTGCTCGCGCGGCTTTCCGGCATCGCGCAGGGCGGCACGGCCGTCGGCACGGGAATCAACGCCCATCCCGAGTTTGGCGTGCGCTTCGCGGCGGCGCTCGCGCAGCGGACGGGCATCTCGTTCCGCCCGGCCGACAGCTACTTCGAAGCGCTGAGCTCCCAGGACACGGCCGTCGAGCTCTCGGGCCAGCTCAAGACGACCGCCGTGAGCCTCATGAAGATCGCGAACGACCTCAGGTGGATGAACAGCGGTCCGCTTGCGGGGCTCGGCGAGATCGCGCTGCCCGCGCTGCAGCCCGGCAGCAGCATCATGCCCGGCAAAGTGAACCCGGTCATTCCCGAGGCGGCAGCCATGGTCGCCGCGCAGGTCATCGGCAACGACGCGACGATCACCGTCGCGGGGCAGTCCGGCAACTTCCAGCTCAACGTCATGCTCCCGGTCATCGCCCACAACCTGCTGCAGAGCATCGAGCTCATCGCGAATGCCGCCCGCGCGTTGGCCGACCGTGCCATCGAAGGCTTCACGGTCAACCGCGAGCGACTCGGCGAGGCGCTCGACCGCAACCCGATCCTCGTCACGGCCTTGAACCCCGTCATCGGCTACGAGAAGGGCGCGGCCGTCGCGAAGCAGGCCTACAAGGAGGGCCGGCCTATCCTCGAGGTGGCGGCCGAGCAGACCGGGCTCGGCCGCGCCGAGCTCGAGAAGCTGCTCGACCCGGCGGAGCTCACGAAGGGTGGCGTCAAAGGCTGATTCGGATCCCGGCGACGCGGGCCGCTCCGCCGAGGCCGCCGCCGCCGACGCCGAGGCCAGCGCCGACGCCGTCCGCGAACGCGTCCTGCGCGCGTTGGCCTCGGCGGCGTCCGACGCAAGTCCGCTCGACCGCCTACTGGCACACGCCGAGGGCCCCGTTTCTCCGGCGCTGCGGGCGCAGCTCGAGCAGCCCGCGCGCGCGGCGGCCGTGCTGCTCGGCCTCGTAGACCGGCCGGCCGGATGGACCGTGCTGTTGACCGAGCGCGCGGGACACCTGCGCAACCATGCGGGACAGGTCAGCTTGCCGGGCGGCCGGCTCGCCGATCCGCGCGAGGCCCCGGTGGACGCGGCGCTCAGAGAGGCCTGGGAAGAGGTGGGTCTCGCGCGGGACGACGTGGAGGTCGCCGGCAGCCTCGGCGCCTTTCTGACCGGCACGGGCTTTCGCGTCACGCCGGTCGTCGGCTTCGTGGCACGGCGCTTCCGCGCAAGCCCGGACCCCGGCGAGGTCGCCGCGGTCTTCGAAGTACCCCTCGAGCTGATTCTCGCCGCGGACGCCTTCCGCGTGGGCTACCGCGACCGCTACGGCACGCGGTTCAGGACCTTCGAGCTCGCCTTCGAAGGGCACCGGATCTGGGGCGCGACGGCGGCCATGCTCATATCGTTTAGGGACCTTATTTCAAATGTCAAAACATAGAGTAAGCGCAGATATCGAGAAATTACTCGATATTATGGCGACGCTGCGCGACCCGGTACGCGGCTGCCCCTGGGATCTCGAGCAGACCTTCGCGACGATCGCACCGTACACGATCGAGGAAGCGTACGAGGTCGCCGAGGCCATCGAGCGGGGCGAGCTTCCCGAGCTCGCCGTCGAGCTCGGGGATCTGCTGTTCCAGGTCGTCTTCCACGCGCGGATAGCCGAAGAGCAGGGCGCCTTCGATTTCGCCGATGTGACGCGCCACATCTGCGAGAAGATGATCCGGCGCCATCCGCATGTCTTCGCCGATGCCGAGGTCGCCGATGCGGCCGCCCAGACCGTTGCCTGGGAGGCCGTGAAGCGCGCCGAGAAGGCCGCGGCCGGCAGCGAGGCCCGGGTGCTGGACGGCGTGCCGGTCGCGCTGCCTTCGCTGACGCGTGCCATGAAGCTCGGCCGCCGCGCGGCGCGTACCGGCTTCGACTGGCCGGAGCTCCAGGGCGCCCGCGCGAAGCTCGCCGAAGAGCTGGCCGAGCTCGACGAGGCCGCCGCGCTGGGCGATCGCGAGCATCTCGAGCACGAGGTCGGCGATGTCCTCTTCGCCGTCGCAAACGTTTGCCGGCACCTCGAGGTCGATCCGGAGCAGGCTGCGCGCGCGGCCTGCCGACGCTTCGAGCAGCGCTTCGGGCACGTCGAAGAGCGGGTCCGCGGCTCCGGGAGGGCTTGGCGAGACCACACGCTGGCCGAGCTCGAGGCTTATTGGTCGGAGGCCAAGCAAGCCGCCGGTAAGGCCCCGTAGCGGCTTCCCGGCATTCAGCTTCGATTCAGCGCTGCCGGCCTATCTTGCCTCGCGTGGTCCGCTGTGGGCCGAAGCTGAATAAAGGAGGAACCGGCAATGCTCAAGAAGTCCATGACCGCTTTGGTCGCCCTGGGGCTCCTGGCATCGACGGGAGCGTTCGCCCACGACGGGTACGGGTACGCGCACGGGTACGATCGGCACGGGCGATCCGACCGCGACGACCGCCACGACCGCCACGACCGCGACGACCGCCACGATCGCCACGATCGCGACGGCCGGCGCGACTGGGACGCTCGCCGTGACGGGCACGGCCGCGCTTGGCACGGAAACCGCGCTTGGCACGGCAACGATTGGCGCGGCCGCGACTCCGATGACTACCGCGGCTGGCCGCTCCGCTTCGATCACGATCGCCGCGGGCGGTTCGTCGAGGTCCGCGTGGTCGGCGTTCGTCCGGTCTTCGAGCGCGTCTTCGTCGGCGAGCCGCGGCAGGTGTGCCGCGACGAGAGGGTCGCGGTCGCTGAGGGCGGCTTGCCTTACGGCGTCGCCGGTCCGACGCTCGCGGGCGGCCTCGTCGGCGCCGCGATCGGCCGCCAGTTCGGGGCAGGAAACGGACGCGACGCCATGACGCTCATCGGTGCGCTCGCGGGTTCGGCCGTGGCCCACGACCGGGCGCTGCGTCACGAGGCCGAGTATCCCGAGACCGTGCACGAGGAAACGGTCACCCGGTGCCACGACGTCGGCGAGCGGCATCTCGAGAACCGGATTCGAGGCTACGACGTCACTTATGAATACGAGGGTCACCGGCATCACATGCACGCCGACGAGCGCCCGGGGGCAAGCCTGCGGCTCGACATCGGCATCATCGGCGGCTAGTGCATCGGACCCCTTTTCGAAGCATGCGTTACAAAAGGCTCGGCGCGGGCGCGGTACGGCGTCCGCGCCGACGCCTTGACGAAGCCGATGCCGCTATCCAAGCTTTCAGGTCGAAATCCCGATCCCCATGCGCCCATCCGAGTCGGAACCCGAGCGTGAAGCGAACAGCCCTGCGAAATCGACACACCGCATCCGCGGCCCTGGCGCTCGTCTGTGCGGCGGCGTTTTCGGTCGCCGTTGCCCCGGGTGCGGCGGCTCGGGTCCTGCAGCCCGCGCCCGGGCCGGGGGTCGGCGTTCCTGCCGATGCTGCGCGGGTTTCGCCCTTCGAGCCTCTTTACGCCTCCCCGCCGACTGCCTACGCAGCGCAGCACGCGCGTCTCACGCTCGCGCAGGCGACGGCCCTGGCCGAGCGCCGCTACAAGGGGCGCGTCGTTCGGGCCGAAGCCGTGAAGCAGGGCGGGCGCACGATCTACGAGATTCGCCTCCTCGTGGACGGCCGCGTGCGCACTGTGCGCATCGACGCCGAGACCGGTGCCTTCCTGTGAGCCGCTCGGCACGGGATACGCTATGCGCCTGCTGCTCGTAGAAGACGACGAGACCTTGGCGCGCTCGCTCGCGGCCCAGCTCGAGCGCGCCGGCTACCACGTGCAGCGCGCGGCGGACGGAACCGAAGGGCTGTACTTCGCGCGCGAGTACGCCGTGGACGTCGCCATCGTCGATCTCGGCCTGCCGAAGCTTACCGGGGCCGAGGTGATCCGGTCGCTGCGCGCCGAGGGCAAGGATCTGCCGATCCTCGTGCTCACGGCCCGCGATCGCTGGCAGGACAAGGTCGAGGCGCTGAAACTCGGCGCGGACGACTACGTCGTCAAGCCGTTCCACGTCGAGGAGCTGCTCGCGCGCGTCGATGCGCTCATGCGCCGCGCCGGCGGCTGGGCCCAGTCCACGCTCGTTTGCGGGCCCGTCATGCTCGATACGCGGGCCCAGCAGGTCACGCTCGACGGCCGGCCGCTCGAGCTCACGGGCTTCGAATACAAGCTGCTCGAATACCTCATGCTGCACGCCGGCGAGGTCGTTTCGAAGAGTCAGATCACGGAGGCGCTCTACGACGAAGACTTCGAGCGCGACAGCAACGTCATCGAAGTGTTCATAGGGCGGCTGCGGCGCAAGCTCGATCCGGACGGCGTCCACAAGCCCATCGAGACCCTGCGCGGCCGCGGCTATCGCCTGACGCTGCCGCGCGGGGTTCCCGGAGACGCCGCGGGCTCGCAGCCGGCCTGACCGGTGGCGCTCGTCCGTTCCCTTCGCACGCGCGTGCTGCTCTGGGTCAGCGTCGCGCTGATCGTGCTCTTCGCCGTCACGATCGCGGGGCTCGACATCTCGTTCCGGCGCAGCACGGAGCTCGCCCGTCACGAGCTGCTTCAGGTGCAGCTGCTCGGCCTCATCGGTCTCGCGGATCCGACGCCCGAAGGCGACCTCACGATGCCGCCCGAGCTCGACAATCCGCAGTTTCGCGTCGCCGACTCCGGGCTCTACGGCATGCTGTGGTACGCGGATGGGCGCACGCTGTGGCAGTCGAAGTCGATGCTGGGCCGCGCGCTCGCCGTCGGCGAGCTGCCGCCGCCCGATGCGCAGCGCTACGTGACGCTGCATCCGAAGGGCTTTCCGCCGCTCGAGGCGTTGGTCATGGGCATCACGTGGGAGTTCCTGAACGGCGCTCCGCCGCGCTCTTACGATTTCGGCGTGGCCGTCTCGCTCGAGCCGTACTACGCGCGCGAGCGCGCATATCGGCGCAACCTCATCGGCTGGTTCGCCGGCATTACGGCGGTCATGCTGGCGGTCCTCACGGGCCTGCTGCGCTGGGTGCTCGGGCCGCTGCGCAGGCTCGAGCGGCAGGTGCGGGAGGTCGAGGCCGGCCGCCGCACCCGCCTGACGGGCGCTTATCCGGCCGAGCTCACGGGACTCGCGGCCAACCTCAACGCGCTCATCGAGACGGAGCACCGGCGGCTCGTGCGCTACCGCAACACGCTGGACGATCTCGCGCACAGCCTCAAGACGCCGCTCGCCGCCATGCGCACGCTGCTCTCGGAGACGCGGGCCGCGGGTGAGACGACCGCGGCGCTGCGCCGCGAGCTCGCGCGCATGGACCAGCGCGTCTCCCATCAGCTGCGGCGCGCGCGTGCGAGCGGGGCGACGGGACTCGGCGTCGGGCCCGTTGCGGTCGCGCCCATCGTGGGAGACCTCGTCGAGACATTGAACAAGGTATACCGCGACAAGCGCGTCGCCTGCCGGCACCGAGTGGCCCAGGATGCGGTCTTTCAGGGCGATCCGGGAGACCTGACCGAGCTCCTCGGCAACCTGCTCGACAACGCATACAAATATTGCCGCGGACGCGTCGAAATCGAAGCCGGCATGCGTGCGGGGCGGCTCGCGATCGCGATCGGCGACGACGGTCCCGGCATCGATCCCGGGGAAGCGCAGCGCCTGCTCGAGCGCGGCGTGCGCGCCGACGAGTCGGTGCCGGGGCAGGGCATCGGGCTCGCGGTCGTGCGCGAGACGGTCGAGCTCTACGGCGGGTCTCTCGCCGTTGGGCGCGCTTCGCTCGGCGGCGCCGAGGTTCGCATCGCGCTCGGCCGGGCGGGCATGGAGTCGGGGGGCGGGGAGCCGACGAGCGCTGTGGACGGTCCGCGCGGCGGCGCCGGGGGGGCCGCAGAAGGAGAACGGGGCAAAGCGGCCCGGTCGGAAGGCGCGGTTTGAGCGTGGCCGGCGAGGATTCCCTGGCGACGCGGATCGCGGGCGTCGCGCTGGCCGATCGGGCCGACCTCTCGCGCCTGTCCACGGCCGTCGCGCGGCGTGAGCGCGCGGGGCAGCCGGCTTCGGTCCTGCGCGGTAAGCTCGAGGCGCGGCTTGCCGAAGCCGAGGCGCTGATCGCAAAGCGGCGCGCAGCGCGCTACAGCCTCGAGTATCCGGACGCCTTGCCTGTCTCGCGCGCGCGCCCGGAGATCCTTGCGGCCGTCGCGGCGCACCGCGTCATCGTCGTCTGCGGCGACACGGGCAGCGGCAAGACGACTCAGTTACCGAAGATCTGTCTCGAGGCGGGGCGCGGCATCCTGGGGACGATCGGCCACACGCAGCCGCGGCGGATCGCCGCGCGCGCCGTCGCGACGCGGCTCGCGGAGGAGCTCGGCGTGCCGCTCGGCGGCGCCGTCGGCTATCAGGTGCGCTTCACGGAGGAGACCGATCCGGGCTCGCTCGTGAAGGTCATGACGGACGGCATCCTGCTCAATGAAATCCGCCACGATCGCTTCCTGCGCCGGTACGACACGCTCATCGTCGACGAGGCGCACGAGCGCAGCCTCAACATCGATTTTCTGCTGGGCTATCTGAAGCGGCTCGAGACCGAGCGGCCCGATCTCAAGATCGTCGTGACCTCGGCGACGATCGATCCGGAGCGTTTTGCGGCTCACTTCGGCGGCGCGCCGATCCTGCGCATCGAGGGACGCAGCTTCCCGGTCGAGCTGCGTTACCGGCCGCCCGGAAGAGACGAGGACCTGCCGCAGGCCGTGACGGCCGCGGTCCGCGAGCTCGCGGCCGTGGACCTCGCCGAGCACGGCGGCGGCCGGGCGCGCGACGCGCTCGTCTTTTTGCCCGGCGAGCGTTGGATCCGCGACGCGGAGCGCGAGCTCAAGAGCTCCGGGCCCCCGGGTTTCGAGATTCTGCCGCTTTACGCGCGGCTCACGGCCGCGCGTCAGCAACGCGTGTTCGAGCCGGGTCCGGCGCCGCGCGTCGTGCTCGCCACGAACGTCGCCGAGACCTCGTTGACCGTGCCGCGTATTCGGTTCGTCGTCGACGCGGGCCTTGCGCGCGTGAGCCGCTACTCGCCGCGCCACCGCATGCAGTCGCTGGCCGTCGAGCCGATCGCGAAGGCCAACGCGGTGCAGCGCGCGGGCCGTTGCGGGCGGCTCGCGCCCGGCGTCTGCGTGAGGCTCTATGAGGAACGCGACTTCGAGGGGCGGCCGGAGTTCATGGAGCCCGAGATTCTGCGCACGGATCTCGCGGGCGTGATTCTGCGGCTCGAGGCCTCGCGGCTCGGCCACGTGGACGAGTTTCCGTTCATCGATCCTCCGCCGACGCGCGCCGTCAACGACGCGTACCGCCTGCTGCACCTGCTCGGCGCCATGGACGCGGAGCGCCGTCTCACACCCGATGGCGCGACGATGGCGCGGCTGCCGCTCGATCCGCGCCTCGCGCGCCTGTTGCAGGTGGCCGAGCGTGGCGCAGCCCTGCGCGAGGGGCTCGTCATCGCCGCCGCGCTCAGCGTCATCGACCCGCGCGAGCAGCCGGCCGAGCAGCTCGGCACGGCACGCGAGCGCCAGGCGGAATTCAACGACTCGCGCTCAGACTTCGTGACTTGGCTCAACCTGTGGAGCGCCTACTCGACCGAGCGCCGGCGCGGCGAGAAGTCGTTCCGCAGATGGTGCGCGGCTCATTTCCTTTCGCCGACGCGCTTTCGTGAATGGGACGACGTACATCATCAGCTCAAGGAGCTCGCGCTCGGGCTCGGCTGGCGCCTCGGACACGGCGAGGCGACCTACGAGGCTGTGCACCGAGCCGTGCTCGCGGGCTTCGTCGACTTCGTGGCCGAGAACGCGGACGGCGGCACCTACGCAGGCATGCAGCAAGCACGTGCGGCGCTCTTTCCGGGCAGCGGGCTCGCAAAGCGGCGGCCGCGCTGGATCGTGGCCGCGGAGCGTGTCGCGACGGAGCGGGTGTACCTGCGCACGGCCGCGCAGATCAAACCTGTCTGGGTCATGGATGCGGCCGAGCATCTGCTCAAGCGCGAATATCGCGAGCCGGCCTGGGATCGGCGGCGGGGCCGCGTCACGGCCCTCGAGGTCGTCTCGCTGCACGGCCTCGTGCTTTCGCGCGACCGGCGCGTGGACTTCGGCCGCGTCGATCGCGCCGCAGCGCGCGAGCTCTTCATCCGCGAAGCGCTCGCGGCCGACGATCTCGGCGAGCGGCTGCCCTTCCTCGAGCACAATCGTCGGCTGCGCGACGAGCTGCTCGAGTGGGAAGCTCGGCGGCGCTCGCGGGATCTGTTCGCGGGCGCGCGCGCCTTCGAGCAGTTCTATGCGGCCCGCCTGCCGGCCGAGATCGTGGATCGCGCGTCGCTGCGGCGTTGGGCGCGGCGGCCCGAGAACGAGGCGGCGCTCGAGATGGGCGTGCAGGACGTCGCGACGCGCGATCCGGGCGAGTTCGACGCAGCGGCCTATCCGCGCGACATGGAGGTCGCGGGTCACCACGTTCGGTTGACCTATGTCTTCGATCCGGCCTCGGAGCGCGATGGGCTGACGCTGACCGTGCCGCTGCCGCTGCTCGGCGCGCTGCGCCCCGAGCCGCTCGAGTGGCTCGTGCCGGGCTGGCTGGCCGCCAAGGTCACGGCGATGCTGCGAACGCTGCCGAAGGAGCAGAGGCGCCGACTCGTGCCGCTGCCGGACACGGTCGCGGAGCTGCTTCCCGATCTCGAAGCGCGCCGGGGCCGCGAGAGCCTCGCCGGTGCGTTGGCCGAGACGCTTGCGCTGCGCCGCGGCCTCGAGGTCCGCGCGCCCACGTTCGAGGCCGCCGCGCTACCGGTCGAGTACCGTCTGCGCGTCGAGGTCGTGGGTGCCGATGGCGTGGTCATCGGCGCAGGGCGGGACTTGCCCTCACTGCAGAGGCGCTTCGCGGCCGATCTCGGCGCGGTCGCCGCGAGCCGCAAGCGGACCCGTACCGGGCAGATCCACGGTGACCGGCGCGGCCAAGGCCAAGCGCAGACGCCGGCGCAGGCGGAGGCGCGGGGCGGCCCGTGGGAGCGCACGAACCTCACGCGGTGGGACGTGCCGGAGCTGCCGGACAGCGTCGTCGTCCGCGAGTACTCCGCGCGCCTCGCGCTCTATCCTGCGCTCGTGGACGCACGAGGCCGCGTGGACCTCGAGCTGCTGCCGCCCGGTCCGGCGGCCGCGCAGATGCACCGGGCGGGCGTGCGCCGACTGCTGGTCAAGAGTCTGCCGCAGCAGGCCGAGCTCGTGCGGCGCAGCGTGCTCGAGGATCGGGCGCTCGTGCTGTCCTACCATGGAATCGGCTCCGGCGAGGAGCTCGTAGACGACGTGCTTTGCGCGGCGGCCGACGAGGCCTTTCCGCTCGACCCGCCGCCGCGCACGGCGGCGGCCTTCGCCGCGTGTCTCGAGGCGGGCCGGGCGGGCCTCGTCCCGGCGGCCTTGCGCCTCGTCGTCCTGCTGCGCGAAGTGCTGCCGCCGTACCGCGAGCTCGCGCGCCGGCTCGAGAAGGCGGGCCGCGGCGGGGCGCCCGAGCGCGCGCTCGACGATATCGGCGCGCAACTCGAAGGGCTCGTTCATCCGTACTTCATGACGCAGACGCCGCCCGAATGGCGCGCGCAGTTGCCGCGCTATCTCAGGGCCGCCGCGCTGCGGCTCGAGAAGCTCGGCCAGCCAGCGCCGAAGGACGCCGAGCATCAGGCCGCGGTGGAACGCGCGGCCGAGCGGCTCGAGGCCTGGTGCAGCCGCCAGCCGCCGAATTGGCCCTGGCCCCCGGCCATCGTCGAGTACCGCTGGCTGCTCGAGGAGCTCAGGGTTTCGCTGTTCGCGCAGGCGCTCGGGACGCGGCGCCCCGTCTCGGCGAAGCGGCTCGAGGAGGCCTGGCGGCGCGCGCTGGCGTGACGGCACGACGGCGCGGGGAAAAGGGCTCCGACCCCTTCTTATTCCTTGCGCACGAGCGGGCCGATGAGGTCGATCGGAATCGGCAGCACGATCGTATGCGAGTTGCGCTCGTTGGAGACTTCGGTCAGGGTCTGCAGGAAGCGCAGCTGCATGCCTTGGGGCTGCGCGGCCAGGATGGCAGCCGCCTCCGCGAGCCGCTTCGAGGCCTGGAACTCGCCTTCGGCGCGGATGACCTTGGCACGCCGCGCCCGTTCGGCTTCCGCCTGTGCCGCGATCGCGCGCACCATGCTCTCGTCGAGGTCCACGTCCTTGATCTCGACGTTCGTGACCTTGATGCCCCAGGCCTCCGTCGCCGAATCGAGGATGGCCTGTATGTCGGCGTTGAGCTTGTCGCGCTCGGCGAGCATGTCGTCGAGGTCGTGTTGACCGAGGACGGAGCGCAGCGTCGTCTGCGCGAGCTGACTCGTGGCCTCGACGCGGTTCTCGATCTGAATGATCGCGCGCTCGGGATCGACGACCCGGAAGTAGATTACGGCGCTGACCTTGACGGATACGTTGTCGCGCGAGATGACGTCCTGCGTGGGCACGTCCATCACGACGGTCCGCAGGTCCACACGCACGACTCGCTGGATGCCGGGGATCACGAGAACGAGGCCCGGCCCTTTGACCTTCCAGAAGCGGCCGAGCTGGAACACCACGGCGCGCTGAAACTCGGGCATGACGCGGATCGAGCTGAACAGAAGCAGAACGACAATGCCCCCCAAGATGATCGGTACTTCGATTCCCACCATAACCTCTTACCTTGTCGTTATCCGAAACGCTCTTTGCGTGCGCGAGCGCGACCCGCCGCCGCGGCTCGAGGCCGCTCCGAGCGGCCCGGCGCCGAGCCGATCCTCACGGTGCGTTGGCGTCCGCGGGCTCGACGTGCAGCAGGAGACCCTCGACCCGCGTGACGCGAAGCTTCTGGCCCTTGAGGACCGGCACGCTCGTTCGCGCGCGCCAGCGCTCCCCGTGTATCCAGACCGCGCCCTCGGTGTCGAAGTTTTCGAGCGCCGAGGCGGGCTCGTGCGTGAGCTCTTCGGCGCCGCTCACGATCGGCCGGCGCCTTGCGCGCACTGCGAGCCAGGCGGTGCCGAGCACGGCAAGGCCGCCGGCGCTCGCAAGCGCGACGATCAATGAGCGCGAGATCTCGTAGCCGGGCACGTTCTTGTCCATGAGGATCACCGAGCCCAGGACGAACGCGGCGATGCCCCCGAAGCCGAGCGCGCCGAAGCTCGGCACGAAGGCTTCGGCGATCATGAGCACGACGCCGAGCACGATGAGGCCGAGGCCCGCGTAATTGACGGGCAGGATCTGAAACGCGAACAGCGCGAGCAGCAGCGCAATGCCGCCGAGCACGCCGGGGAGCACGCCGCCGGGGTGCAGGCCTTCGAGCAGCAGCCCATAGAGACCGAGGAGCAGCAGGATGTACGCGATCGTCGGGTTGCTTAGGACGGCGAGCAGGCGCGTTCGCCAGTTCGGATCGAAGCGACGGACGACGGCGCCCTGCGTATGCAGTGTCGCAGGGCCGTCCGGCAGGGAGACGGTCATGCCGTCGATCTTGCGCAGCAGGCTCGGAACGTCCTCGGCCACGACGTTGATGACGTGCTTCTCGAGGGCCGCTTGCGCCGTGAGACTCGCGGCCGAGCGCACGGCCTGCTCCGCCCATTCGGCGTTGCGGCCGCGCCTTTCGGCCAGGCTCCGGATGTAGGCCGCAGCGTCGTTGACGACTTTGCGCTCCTCGGTCGAGCGCGGCTCGGGCGAGCCCGAATCGCGGCCCGCGGGGACCGCCCCGCCGGCGAGCTGGACGGGAGTGGCGGCGCCGACGTTCGTCGCAGGCGCCATCGCGGCGACGTGGCTCGCATAAAGTATGTACGTCCCGGCGCTCGCGGCCCGCGCGCCGGGCGGATAGACGAAGGTCGCGACCGGGACCGACGAGGTCAGAATGGCCTGAATGATCCGCCGCATGGCCGTATCGAGGCCGCCCGGCGTATCGAGCGCGAGCACGACGAGCGCGTCGCTTTCGCTCTCGGCCCGGGAGATACCGCGCACGACGTAGTCGGCCGTCGCGGGCCCGATCGCGTCCTGCAGCGAGAGCAGCAGGACGGCCGGACGGCCCGGCGCGGGCGGCGGTCGAGGCGATCCTGCGCCTTCACCGCTCTCGGCACCGGCGCCGCGCTGGGGGCCTTCGCCGCTCTGGGCACCGGCGCCGGCCGCGGCCAATAGCGCCGCGGCGGCGGCCGCGGCCACCATGGCGGTCCATCCCCGGCGACGGGGCAGGCGAAACCATGAGACCATTGATCCGGATCATACCCCAGAAGGGCGCCGATCACTGCTCTGGCGCCCTTCGGCGCGGCTTTTGCACTGTCGGAGACCCGTTTGTATAGTGCGCGCCATGACGCAGCTCCCCGACACGACGGGCTGGCATCCGGCCAGCTGGCAGACCCGCGAGGCGGCCCAGCAGCCGACTTATCGGAACCCCGACGCGCTCGCCGGCGTCCTGGCGCAACTCTCGGCGCTGCCCCCCATCGTGACGAGCTGGGAGGTCGAATCGCTCAAGGCACAGCTCGCGGCGGCCCAGCGCGGCGAGGCCTTCCTGCTGCAGGGCGGCGACTGCGCCGAAAGCTTCGACGCGTGCACTTCGGAGAACGTCGTCCAGCAGATCAAGATCCTGCTGCAGATGTCCCTCGTCATGCTCGTCGGCCTCAAGAAGCCCGTGATTCGTGTGGGGCGCATGGCGGGCCAGTACGCGAAGCCTCGCAGCGCCGACTATGAGACGCGCGACGGCATCTCGCTGCCGAGCTACCGCGGCGACACGATCAACCATAACGAGTTCACGCCCGAGGCGCGCGAACCCGACCCGGAGCGTATGCTGCGCGGCTACGAGCGCGCCGCCCTGACGCTGAACTTCGTCCGCTCGCTCATCGATGGCGGCTTTGCGGACCTGCACCATCCGGAGAATTGGGACCTTCGGTTCGTCACCGAATCGCCGGCGGCGGCCGAGTACCACGAGCTCGTAAAGCAGGTCTCGGACTCGCTCGAGTTCTTCGAGGCGATAGCGGGCGAGCCCATGCACCGCACGCACCGCGTGAACTTCTACGCCTCGCACGAAGGGCTGCACCTTCCGTACGAGCAGGCGCAGACCCGCTTCCTGCCGCACCGCAAGCGCTGGTACAACCTCACGACGCACTTCCCTTGGATCGGCATGCGCACGGCCGACCTCGCGGGCGCGCACGTCGAGTATTTCCGCGGCATCGCGAACCCGATGGCCGTGAAGATCGGCACGGGCGTGAGCGCAGAGCACCTGCAGGGGCTGCTCCACGTGCTGAACCCGAACAACGAGCCGGGCCGGCTGACGCTGATCACGCGCTTCGGGGTCAAGCACGTCGAGGAGCATCTGCCGCGCATCATCAAGGCCGTGCGCAATACGGGCTCGCAGGTGCTTTGGGTCTGCGATCCGATGCATGGCAACACCGAGACGACGGCCGAAGGCTTCAAGACGCGCCGCTTCGACAACATCCTGGGCGAGCTCAAGGCGGCGTTCCGCATCCATCGCGAGGCCGGCACCTATCTCGGCGGCGTGCACCTCGAGCTCACGGGCGACAACGTCACCGAGTGCATCGGCGGGGCGCGCGGGCTCAAGGAGTCGGACCTCGCGCGGGCCTATAAAACCCAGGTGGATCCGCGGCTCAACTACGAGCAGGCGATGGAGATTGCCATGCTCATAGCGGGTCGGATGTAGAAAAGAGAAAAGGGGTCAGAGCCCTTTTTCCCGAGGTGCGACCGAAGGCCCCTCGGCGGCTGACCGAAAAAGGGCTCTGACCCCTTTTTTTCATGCGGATTCGACCATGCGCTATGACCACATCGTCCCGCCCGCCGACGGCGATCCCATCACGGTCAACAACGACACTTCGATCGCGGTGCCCGATCGGCCCATCGTGCCGTTCGTCACCGGGGACGGCATCGGCATCGACGTGACCCCGGTCATGCGCGACGTGCTCGATGCGGCCGTCGAAAAGGCTTACGGCGGCCGGCGCGCTATCGCGTGGATGGAGGTCTTCGCGGGCGGCCGCGCCGTCGAGCGCTACGGCGAAGGGGAGTACCTGCCCGAGGAGACGCTGCACGCCCTCGAGCACTACGTCGTCTCGATCAAGGGGCCGCTCGCGACGCCCGTCGGGGGCGGCATCCGTTCGCTCAACGTCGCCATCCGCCAGCGCATGGATCTCTATGCCTGCGTGCGCCCGATCCGCTATTTCCCGGGCGCCTCGACCCCGTCGAAGGTTTCGAATCACGTTGACATGGTCGTATTCCGCGAGAACACGGAGGACATCTACGCCGGCATCGAGTGGCCGACCGGGTCGCCCGAGGTCCAGCGGCTCATCGATTTCCTTCAGCGCGAGCTCGGCGTCACGCAGATCCGCTTCCCGTCGAGCTCGGGTATAGGCATCAAGCCCGTCTCGCGCGAGGGCTCCCAGCGTCTCGTGCGCAAGGCCATCGAATACGCCGTCCGCTACGACCGCCGCTCCGTGACCCTCGTGCACAAGGGCAACATCATGAAATACACGGAGGGCGCGTTCCGGAACTGGGGCTACCAGCTCGCGCGCGAGGAGTTCGGCGCCCGCGAGATCGACGGCGGCCCGTGGCTCGCGTTCGAAAATCCGCGGACGAAGCGGCGGATCGTGATCAAGGACGTCATCGCGGACAATTTCCTGCAGCAGATCGTCCTGAACCCCGGCGATTACGACATCATCGCGACGCTGAACCTCAACGGCGATTACATCTCCGATGCGCTGGCCGCGCAGGTCGGCGGCATCGGCATCGCCCCGGGGGCGAACATCGGCGACGGCTGCGCGGTCTTCGAGGCCACTCACGGCACCGCTCCGGACGTGGCCGGCAAGGACCGCGTGAACCCGGGCTCGCTGATCCTCTCGGGCGAGATGATGCTGCGCTACCTCGGCTGGGACGCGGCCGCCGACCTCGTGTTAAACGGTATCGCGCGCACGATCGCGGCGAAGGAGCTCACGTTCGATCTCGCGCTGATCCGCGAGTCGATGCGCGCGGAGATTCCGGAACGGCGCGAGCCCGTGCCCGAGCGCATAGAGCACCTGATCCCCGGCGCCACGCTCGTCGGGACGCGGGGCTTCGGCGAGGCGGTCATTCGGCATATGGGCGAGGGCGCCGATAGCTGACAGAATCTACACCGCCGGCCGTTGTCCAACGGTATGCCCGTCAGAGCCAGGTTTGCCCGCAGTGAACGAACCCAAGGAATCGAAGCGAACCGAGGCCCAGGCCCCCGCGGAGACCATGGCGTCGCCGGACGCGGCTGCCATGAAGTCGCCGGAGGCAGAGGCCGCCGCGACCGAGGACGCCAAGCGGGGCTTCGATCCGACCACGCTGCTGCGCCACCTCACGCACCGGCCCGGGGTCTATCGCATGCTCGACGCCGCCGGCGAGGTGGTCTACGTCGGCAAGGCCCGGGATCTGCGCCGGCGCGTCGGCAGCTATTTCCAGGGCCGCGCCCACGACGCGAAGACCATCGCGCTGCTCCGGGTCGTCGCGGACGTCGAGGTCACGGTCACGCGGACCGAGACCGAGGCGCTCATGCTCGAGTACAACCTCATCAAGCGCCACCGGCCGCGCTTCAACGTCGTGCTGCGCGACGACAAGAGCTTCCCGTTCATCCACGCGGATACGGAAAGTGACTTCCCGCGCCTCTCGTTCTACCGCGGCCCGCGTACGAGGAAGGGCAAGCTTTTCGGCCCCTACCCGAGCGCCGGCGCCGTGCGCGCCTCGCTGAGCGAGCTGCAGAAGCTCTTCAAGCTCAGGCAGTGCGAGGACAGCTACTTCGCGAACCGGACGCGGCCCTGTCTCCAGTATCAGATCCAGCGCTGCTCCGCGCCCTGCGTCGGCCTGATCTCCAGAGAGGAGTACGCGCGCGACGTCGAGAACGCGGTTCTGTTTCTCGAGGGCCACAGCGACGCCGTAATCGACAGGCTGGCCGAGCGCATGGAGCGCGCGTCCGAGGAGCTCAGGTTCGAGCTCGCGGCGGGCTACCGCGATCAGCTGGCCAAGCTCAGGCGCGTGCAGTCGCAGCAGCTCATGTCGGGCTCGGCCGCGGATTTCGACGCGATCGGCTTCGCCGAGGTCAACGGCGTGCACTGCGCCGCCGTCATGTTCTTCCGCGGAGGCCGCTCGCTCGGCAGCCGCAATTTCTTCCCGCGGGTCGCACAGGGCTCGAGCGAGGAGGAGGTCGCGCGCGCCTTTCTGCTTCAATACTACGGCGGCCGGGAGGCGCCGCGCGAGATCCTCGTGAGCCGCGAGGTGCCCGAGGCCGAGGCCATCGCCGCCATGCTCGGCGAGCAGGCCGGGCGCCGGGTCGACATCCGCTGGCGCCTGCGCGGCGACCGCAGCCGCTGGGTCGAGATGGCCGTGACGAACGCGCGCCACGGCGCCGAGCTCCGGCTCAACGCGGCCTCGACGATCGGGGCCCAGCTCGAGGCGCTGGCCGAGGCGCTCGATCTCGACGAGCCGCCGATCCGGCTCGAATGCTTCGACATCAGTCATACGGCCGGCGAGGCGACCGTGGCCTCCTGCGTCGTGTTCGGACCGGAAGGACCGTTGAAATCCGACTATCGGCGCTTCAACATCACCGGGGTCACGGCCGGCGACGATTATGCTGCCTTGACGCAGGCGCTGGAACGGCGCTATGCGAGGCTCAAGCGCGGCGAGGCGCCGCTGCCTGACGTGCTGTTCATCGACGGCGGCCGAGGCCAGCTGACCCAGGCGGAGAATGTCTTGAACGGCCTCGAGATCGAGGGTGTCAGGCTCGTCGGCGTCGCAAAGGGCGAAGGCCGCAAGCCCGGCCGCGAGCGCTTGTTCGTCGCGGGGCGTCAAGGCACAGTTGCGCTGCCGCCCGCGTCGCCGGCGTTGCACCTCATTCAGCAGCTGCGGGACGAGGCCCACCGCTTCGCGATCACGGGGCATCGCCTGCGGCGCGAGAAGCGCCGGACCGCGTCGCCGCTCGAGCAGATCCGAGGGCTCGGGCCAAAGCGCCGGCGCGAGCTGTTGCGCCAGTTCGGCGGCCTGCAGGCCGTCGCGCGGGCGGGCGTGGACGACCTTGCGCGCGTGAAAGGCATATCGCGCCAGCTCGCGCAGTCGATCTATGAGCACTTTCATGTCGAGTGACGGCGGCTCGTCCGGCGTTCTCAAGCGGAAGCGAGGGATGGTCTTCAATCTGCCCAACGCACTGACCTGGTTCCGCATCGTCGCGATCCCGCTCGTGGTCATCGTCTACTACCTGCCCGTGCATTGGGCTCGGCCCGCCGCCGGCGTGCTGTTCGCGCTGGCCGGCATCACGGACTATTTCGACGGCTATCTCGCCCGGCGGCTCAATCAGACTTCGAGATTCGGCGCGTTTCTCGACCCCGTCGCGGACAAGCTCATCGTCTCGACGGCCCTCGTGCTGCTCGTGCAGGGCAACCCGACCTTCTGGCTCGCAATCGTGGCGGGCATCATTATCGGCCGCGAGATCACCGTCTCCGCGCTGCGCGAGTGGATGTCGTTGATCGGCGCACGCGCGCGCGTCGCCGTCACGTTCTTCGGCAAGTGGAAGACGACGGTGCAGATCGTCGGAATCAGCCTCATGCTCTACAAGGAGCCGATCGGGAGCGTGAAGGTCTATCCCATCGGCATTGCGCTGCTGTTCGTCGCCGCCGCGCTCACGATCTGGTCGATGCTCGGCTACCTTCGTGCGGCCTGGCCCGTAATGGTCAGCGAAGGCTGAGCCGAGATCGACCCGGACACTTTCCAGGGCCAGGTGTAAGATCGGGAGGCCGCCCGGGGGAGGGCGTCCCCGGCCGTGCGGCCGGGTCCGCAAGACGACGAGTGGGGAGACCGCGACGATGCTGCGCAAGCCCTTCTTCGGCCCGCCGGGCGCCGCCGGTCGCGAATCCGCGGACCGCGGCCGCACTGCACGGCGATGAGGCGTAGGAGCCGAGCGGGCCGGGAAACTTCGGCGCCGTCGGGCGGCCGGCGCTGCCTCCTGCAGGGGCTCGGCGGTCTTGGGCTCGGCGGCCTCGGCCTCGGCGGCCTCGGCCTCGGCCTGCCGCGCTTCGCCGCCGCCGGCGCGTTGAGCGGCGTCGTGGGCGAGGGCGACTCGACGCCGCCGCAGGTCGGCGACCGGCTCGTCTTCGCGGCCGGCCCCCGCATGGGCCGCCCCATCGCGCCCGGCGACCTCGAGGCCGGCGCGCAGCAGGTGTTCGCGTTTCCGCAGGAGCCCAAAACCGGCGCCGTGCGGAACGGCAGCCGGCTGAATCAGGTTCTCGTCGTCCGTCTCGATCCGGCCATGCTCGCGCCCGAGACTCGGGCGCGCTCGGTCCGCGGCGTCGTGGCCTATTCCGCCGTCTGCTCCCACGCGGGCTGCGACGTCACGGACTGGTTTGCCGACGTTCGGCACTTCAAGTGTCCGTGTCACGAATCGGAATACGATCCGCGCGACGGCGCGCGCGTCGTCGGCGGGCCGGCACCGTGGCCGCTCGCGGCGCTGCCGCTCGAGGCCGTGGACGGCCAGCTCACGGTCGCGGCGGAGTTCGAGGGGCGCCTCGGGTTCATGCAGCCCGGGCAGGATCCTTTCGGGTTGTGAAAAAGGGGTCAGAGCCCTTTTTTCGCGATCGCGCGCGGCCGCTGCGACTCGGCCGGTCGGCGAAAAAGGGCTCTGACCCCTTTTTTGCGTTCACGGGAGGGGAAAGATGCGCTGCACAGGTATTTTCGCGGCCTTCGCGCTCGTCGCGGGCGGCGTCTGCGCTCAGGAAGCGGTTCGAACGGTACATCCCGTGACCGACGCGCGCCTGCGCGAGCCCGAGGCCGGCAACTGGCTCATGTACCGCCGCACTTACGATGGCTGGGGCTACAGCCCGCTCGACCGGATCACGGCGGCCAACGTTGCCGGCCTGGTGCCGGTTTGGACGCTCTCGACGGGCGTGCGCGAGGGGCACCAGGCCCCGCCGATCGTCAACGACGGCACCATGTACGTCGTGACGCCGGGCGATCGTGTCTACGCGATCGACGCCGCGAGCGGCGACATCTTGTGGGTCTACAACCACGCCGTGCCCTACGACATGATGCAGCTGCATCCGACGAGCCGCGGCGTCGCGCTCTACGGCGACAAGGTCTACGTCGCGACCATCGATGCGGTGCTCGTCGCGCTCGATGCCGCGACGGGCAACGTCGTCTGGCAAAGCAAGGTCGAAGATTATCGTCATGGCTATTACATGACGCTCGCCCCGCTCGCCGCGAAGGGCAAGATACTCGTCGGCGTCTCGGGCGGCGAGCTGGGGATCCGCGGGTTCGTCGCGGCCTTCGATGCGGAGACCGGCAAACCCATCTGGAAGACCTACACCGTCCCGGCGCCGGGCGAGCCCGGCAACGAAAGCTGGCAAGGGGACACTTGGAAGACGGGCGGCGCGCCGGTCTGGGTCACGGGCACCTACGATCCGGCCCAGAACCTGACGTATTGGGGTACGGGCAACGGCGGTCCGTGGACGGGCGATGCCCGCCCGGGGGACAGCCTGTACGCCAACTCGGTGCTGGCCCTCGATCTCGATACCGGCAGGCTCGAGGGCTATCACCAGTATCACTGGAACGGCTCCTGGGACTGGGACGAGGTGGATGCGCCGCTGCTCGTCGATATCCAGCGCGACGGCCGCACGATCCCTGCGCTGATTCACCCCGGCCGCGACGGCTATCTGTGGTGGCTGGAGCGCAAGGCTCACGGCATCGCCTTCATCGATGCAAAGCCGTTCGTGAAGCAGAACGTCTTCACCTCGATCGATCCGCAGACCGGCCGGCCGAGCTACGACATGGCCCGCAAACCGCGCATCGGTTACAAGGCCTCGTTCTGCCCCTCGATCTGGGGCGGAAAGGACTGGCCGCCCGCGGCATTCAGCCCGCAGACGCGGCTGCTCTACGTCCCCGCGAACGAGAACCTGTGCAGCCGGATCGAGGGCGAGGCGGTCGAGTACCAGCCCGGAAAAGGTTACACGGGCGAGACGTCCGAGTTCTACATCGCCGAAGGCGCCGATCATATCGGGGAGCTGCAGGCCTGGAACGTGGACACCGGCGAGCGCGCCTGGACCCAGACATTCCCGGTCCACGACTGGGGACCCGTACTTGCAACGGCCGGCGGCCTCGTGTTCCAGGGCGGCACGCAGGACCGCTACTTCCGTGCCTTCGACGCTCGGACCGGCAAGCGGCTGTGGCAGTTCCGGACGAGCTCGGGCGTCGAAGGCGTGCCCGTCTCCTATGCGGTCGGCGGCCGCCAGTACATTGCCGTGCTCTCGGGTTGGGGCGTGGATGCGGCGCGCGAGCAGGGCGCGATCGATCGGGCGCGCGGCACGCACACCGAGACGCCGCAGGGCGGCGTCGTCTGGGTATTCGCCCTGCCCGGCGACGCCGCCGCGAGCGTCGCCGGCCCGCGCGCCGGCGACGCGCGGCCCGAGCAGGGGAGCAGCGCGCCTTGAGCGACGCGCCGCTGCTGTGGGGCCTGCTGTTCGGCTCGATCGGCCTCGGCTTCTTCGTCTACGGCAAGCGCCAGCGCGCCGTCGTGCCGCTGCTCTGCGGCGTGGGGCTCATGGTATTTCCGTACTTCGTCGCCAACACCTTCCTGCTCGTCGCGATCGGCATCGCGCTGCTCGCCGTACCTTACTTCGTGCGGCTCTAGAGCCGCGTCAACTCCCGCGGCCGCCGCCGCGCCAACACCGCGACGCAGCCGCGCCCGCCCCCGCGCCGCTGCCACGGCGGC
This sequence comes from uncultured Gammaproteobacteria bacterium, assembly GCA_963702105.1. Classification (GTDB taxonomy): domain Bacteria; phylum Pseudomonadota; class Gammaproteobacteria; order Steroidobacterales; family Rariloculaceae; genus ZC4RG20. The sequence continues at coordinate 2,578,061 of OY969712.1, read as the reverse complement.
CCCGGTGCCCCCCTGGCGCCGTGTCCGCTCCCGCTTCCGGGCCTCGGCGGGCACCGGGCATTCGGTCTCATTTCGGCCTTTTTCTCGCCTGGGGGTTGTAGCGACAGAGGCACTATCGAGTAAAAACCCTTAAAAAACGGCAGTCACAAAGATGCCATATCGCAACGACTCAATTGACCGAGCGTTGCGTATTTCCTACACTCGATAGACTGTGCCAAGCATCGACCGTCTCTTGCGCCGCGCGGCTTCCTCGAGCTGACCGAATGTCGAGGGCCCGCCGCGGTTCGATTTCAGCGCCCGCCGGGCGCGGCGCGACGGCGTTTCGCCGTGCGTCCCTTTGCCGCTGGCCCATACCGGCCGCCGTCCGTCGCGGGCGTCGGCCCCGGCTTCGAGCGGCTCGGTCGCCGTCCGACGACGGTCGCGGAAGGCCGTCGCGCGAGCGCGACAACGCCAGGGCGCGAGGATAAGCGGTATCCAAGACGCGCGTTCATCCGAGCGCAGCGTCATTGCAGGCAACTGAGAACTTGACGTGTAGAAGGGGGAGTCGTTTTCATGAAGACCTTGGTAGGGAGAAGATCGGCCGTCGTCCGGCGCCGAAATCAGCACACCAGCGCGCCGGTCCTCGCGGTCAGCGCCGTCGCGGCGGCCGTGCTTCTCGCGCTCAATCCTGCGGGAGCGAGTGCGCAGGCGTCCTCGGCCGCCGCATCGACGTCGCGCACGTCGAACGGAACGGATGCCTCGAACGGCTCGAATGCCTCGAGTGATTCGAATGCCTCGAGTGATTCGAATGCCTCGGCCACGGCCGGAACGGGCCACATCGAGGAAGTCGTCGTAACCGCGCGGTTTCGCGCGGAGAGCCTCGAGCAGACGCCGCTCGCGGTGTCGGCCTTTACCTCGAACGATCTCAAAGTCAGAAACCTGACCAACGTCGATCAGATCGGCGCCGTGGTTCCGAACGCCTACATCAGGCCCGGCGGCCAGAACCCGACCATCGGCATCCGCGGCGTCATCGCCTCGGACTACATTTACGCGACCGAGCCCGCCGTCGGCATCTACATCGACGACGTGTATTTCGGCACGCTCGCGAGCTCGGCCTTCGACTTGGCCGACATCGACCGCGTCGAGGTGTTACGCGGTCCGCAGGGCACACTGTTCGGCAAGAACTCGCTGGGCGGCGCGATCCGCCTCATCACGAAGAAGCCCTTGGGCGACAACACGGGCTACGTGGAGGCGACCTACGGCAACTACAATCATGTGGACGTCCGCGGCGGCTTCGACATTCCCATTCTCGGCGACAAGCTCGCGCTGCGCGCCGTCGGCATGTCGAAACACCGGGACGGCTACATCGATCGGCTCGATTTCACTTGCGAGATGAAGGCCGAAGGCACGCCCGAGCTCGCCGGCATCGGCGACGGCATCGGCGGCGTGACGCTCACGGGCACCTCGCCCTTCGGCACGCCGATATACTCGCCCGTCATGGTCACGCCGGGCAGCCCCGAGGACAACGCGTTCTCCTATCCGGAGTATCAGCCGAGCGCCGCGCGCGACGGCTGCAAGATCGGCTCCGAACGCGGCATCGACAAGCAGGGCGCCCGCGTGAGCCTGCGCTACAACCCGCAAAAGCGCCTCGACGTCATGCTGACGACCGACTACCTCAACGACAACAGCGAGGCCTGGGGCGGCGTAGAGAAGGAGCCGCGCGCGTTTCCGCTCGATCCGTTTCTCATTTCCGGTCAGATCCTGCCGGCCATGGGCATCGACGGCATCGGGGCCCGCTTCGACCGGCCCGAACAGAGCTATCAATCGTTCGAGACGTATCAGGATCCAATCGAGAACAAGGGTTGGACGGACCACGACTTCAGCAAGTCCTGGGGCCTCGCGAATACGGTCGAATACGACCTGACCGACAACATTCACATGAAGTGGGTGGGCTCGTATCGTTCCTATCATACGATCTTCACGACCGGGGACGGGACGCCGCTCGACCTCACGACGACGTTCAATATTCTCGACCACAAGCAGCGTACGGCGGAGGTCCAGTTCAGCGGCAACGCGATCCGCGAGAAGCTCAACTGGACGACGGGTCTTTTCTACTACGATGCACACTCCCATCTCGGCGGCCGCGTCCATCTGCAGCCGTTCAACTACCTCGGGATCATCCCGGAGTTCAGCCAGAACGACTCGTTCCACACGACCAACGAATCGGCGTTCATCCACGGCGTCTTCGACGTCACCCAAGCGCTGTCCGTGACCGCCGGTCTGCGCTATACGAACGAGAAGAAGGAGTACACGTTCGATCACGGCGCCTTTCTGCAGATCGCCGAGCCGGCCGTGAGCTCGGCCGGCCGCTACGACTGGACGGCTGGCATCAACTACGATTTCCCGAGCGCAGGCATGGTCTACGGGACGGTCTCGACGGGCTTCAGGTCGGCGGGCTTCCAGCCTCGGCCGTGGACGCCCGGTCAGCTGCAGCCGTTCCCGCAGGAGCAGGTCACTTCCTACGAGACGGGCTACAAGGGCGACCTCATCAACCGGCGCCTTCGCCTCAACGCCGACGTGTTCTATATGGACTACAGCCCGCGCGTCGTGACGACCAACGCGGCCCAGTGCACGCCGTTCAACTCGCCCGATCCCGGCACGCCGGTGTTCGGCCCGCTGGGCGGCGTCTGTCCGCCGGGCACTCCGCTCGCCGGACAGAACGGCTGGAACTGGTTCGCGTTCTTCAGCGCGCCGGGCAAGGTCAAGGGCGTCGAGCTCGAGGCGACGGCCAACCCGTTCGGGGAATTCACGATGAACTTCTCGGTGGGCTACAACAAGTTCACCTCGGACGTGAGCAACCCGAACGACCTCGGCTACCGCAACCCCGACTCGCTGATTCAGCCGACGACGACCATGAGCGGGGGTATTCAGTACGCGATTCATTTGCCGGGCGGTGCGAGCCTCACGCCGCGGCTGGATTGGACCTATACGTCGCACGATACGAACTCGGCGCCGGGCGTCGAGCCGGATCCCGCGATCAACATCATCCCGGCCTACAGTCTGTACAACACGCGGCTGACCTACGAGACGAGCAATCAGGACTGGTCCATGGCGCTCGAGGTCACGAACCTGATGAACAAGTTCTATTGGTACAGCTTCGCCGCGCCGGGCGGGCAGAACACGATGGGCTCGCCGGGCGAGCCGCGCATGTGGGAGCTCGTGTTGCGGCGTAACTTCCAGTAAGGGGGAGGGGCGGTCCCGCGGACCCGGGCCTTGCGGGCCGGGTCCGCGGCGAGCCGCCCGCTACTGCTCCGGGTAGCCCGTCACGTCCTGAGCACGGTCCGACATGCCGTCGGCGTAGCTGCTCCAGCCCGAGAGCATGCCGTAGGGTGGGTGCTCGAGCAGGGCCTCGATGGGGCCGATCTTATGGTCGTGGATCTTGAATACTTCGCAGAGGTACCAAGTCCACGGCTGCGTCGGCCCGGCCGTGACCGTGCGGCCGGACGGCGTCTGGAACGTGCGCGTGTCGCCAGCCATGTGGTCGAAGAACCCGATGGCCATGACGATGCCGCGTTCTCGATCGACCGCGACGAAGCGCCGATCCCGGATTCTCGAGACGAAGTGCAAGAGGCCCGACTTGAACTGCTGCATGCAGGTCCAATTGGCCGAATACATCGCAGCCGTCGCCGGATTCGGCGCCTTCTGACCCGGCTTAAGCGGCACGTTCGTCGTGTGCGCACCGTTCTCGTAGCGGTCGCAGTCTTCGGCGAAGGGATAGTCGCCCTTGCCGTCGTTACGCTGCATTCCGGAGAAATAGGCGTTGGCCGTCATGACGAGATCGTGCCGGGACATGCGTTTGGCGTCGGGAATAGCCGTCAAGAAGGCCTCCCGCGGGCGGCCCATGGCCTCGATGCGCTTCGCCGTCATCTCGTCGCGGACGACCATCTGCTCGATTTCCGCGATCTTGCCGTCCACGACCTTGAGCCTCAAGGCCATGGCGGCCGGAATCGACTTATCCGGATCGCGCGCGTCCTCCTCGACGGTCGTGATGAGGCCGACCTGGCCGGCCGGCACGTCCGTGACGAACAGCCGGTACTTGCCGGCCGCCTTCATGCTTTTCCAGAGGCCCTCGCCGACCGGCAGCTGCTGCGCGTTTTCGGTGAACCTGACGTTGATCGAAAGCGGCACCTCGCTCGGGTCGTCGTCGATGACCGCCTTGAAGTAACGGTCCACGAACCCCTCGAGGCACGCGCGGTCGCATTGCGCCCCGGATTGAGCGGACGCGACGCCGGAGACGAGCGTAAGGCCCGCGGCTACGATTGCGCAGCCGCTCCAGATTGCGGACTTCATCGAGAACCCCCTCAGAATTGTTTCCACGTCGTCGCGAGAGGGTAACACCGACGCTGCTGGGGCCACACCGAGTACCGCCGTCGGCCGTTCGTGAATCGCGCTCCAGCCCGCTTACAGCACCTCGAGTATCCGATGCCGCAAGACGAGGAGCGACAGCGTAAACACCGCGAGCAGCCCCGCGAGCACCGCAATACGCCAAGGCCGAGCCGCATTCTCGTAAGCGAGCCAGCCACCCAGGCCGGCGGCGAGCCCCGCCCAGGGAATGACGTGCAGGCGCGCGAGCCAGCCGGGCACGCCGACGAGCTCGGCGACGACGACGGCGAGCGCGTAGCCCATGACGAGCCACGGAATGAGCTCCTTGCGCATGCTTGCCTCCGCAAAGCGGCCGGCGGCGCACGCGGCGCTGCCGGCCGCGATCCTCCGCGTCTACGAGCCGCCCATCTGCAACAGCAGGCCCGCACCGACGTAGACGGCGCCGTTGAGGGCCACCAGGAGGCCCGCCGCCTGCCCGCCGGGAACCAGCGCCATGACGCCGCCGACGCCGACGAGTGCCGTGCCGAAGGAGGCCAGACCCTTTGCCAGTTCCGCGACGGTGCCGGCGCCGCCGACCTGTTCGAGCTCGAGTGTCGTCAGTTCCCTCATTGGACTTCCTCCTTGTCCTGCGACTTTCCGTGGGCGTGCCGTGCGCCGATCGCGGCGCGCCTGTGCGCGTCTCGAGGCGCCGTGCACGTGGGGCATTAGAGCGCCGGCCGACGCGGGCGGCGAGCGCCATTCCTGGCCGGTCGGCCCGATTAGGCGCGGCGGGACGCCGCTTGCTGACCGGTCGCCGAGGCCCGTTGGGCGCGAGCCGGGGCTTCGCCGACGGCTACAGCGCCTTCCAGCGCCGCGTCAGCACGAGCCTGAGCTTGCGCTGCTCGTTCTCCTCGAGCGCCTCGCGGCAGGCTCCGATCTCCGTCTCGACGGTTTCGAGGGCGGAAGCGCCGTGGGCCGCCTCGAGGCGCTGTTTGAGGTCGTAGAACAGGGCCGAGTATTCGCCGCGCAGCTCGCGCAGAAACGTGAAAGAGCGCCGATGGATCGGGCACGGGCCGAGCCGGCGGATTGCGTCCTGGTGCTCGGGCGTGCCGTAGCCCTTGTGCCGCTCGAAGCCGTAGCCCGGGTGGATCCCGGCGAGCGCGTCCATGAGGCGGTCGCGGTGGGTTTTTGCAATGATCGATGCGGCCGCGATCGAGAAGTCGAGGCCGTCGCCCTTGTTGAAGGCGTTCTGGGGCATCGCGATGCCCGGGATGTTGCGCGCGTCCACGAGCACGTGCTCGGGGGGCTCCGGCAGGCCCTCGACGGCACGCCGCATCGCGAGCAGCGCAGCCTGATAAATGTTGACGCGATCTATCTCCTCGACCTCGGCGACGCCGACGCCGACGCCGGAGGCCGCCGCGCGTATCGTCCGCTCCGCCTCGGCGCGCTGCTCGGGGTCGAGGCGCTTGGAGTCGTCGATGCCGGCGAGCTCGGTGTGGGGCGGGAAGACGACCGCGGCAGCGACGACGGGGCCCGCGAGCGGCCCCGTCCCAGCCTCGTCTACCCCGGCGACGCGCGTGACGCCCGAGCGCCACAGTACGCGCTCGAAGTTCAGCATGGCGTCGATGCGCAGCCTCTCTGAGCGCTCACGCTCGTAGCGCTTCAGCAGCGTCTCATAGAGGCGGCGAACGCCGCGGCGCGGATCGCGCTTGAGCTTGTTGAGCAGCTGCGGGGAGACCGCGAGGCCGTCGCGGGCATAGCGTTCGCGAATCTGCTCGATCGAGAGCTTGGCAAGGCTCGACGACAAGGGTTTCACTCGGACTGGCGGCGGGTTTCCGGCCGGGACCCGCGGAGCGCGAGACCGGCGGGGCGTGTGCGCCCCGCCGGCCATGATACTGGAGCGGCGCCGCTCAGTGGGCGTGCTGCATGCTCTTGACTGCTTCGAGCGACTTCATGACGTGCTCCGCCGGCGAAATGTTGGCGAACGTCGCGGCCACCTTGCCGTCCGAGTTGAGAACGAAGGTCGTACGGTCGGCGAAGCCATGACCGATTTCGACGCCGCGGACGTCCTTGAGGCCCGCGCGGCCGTCGTGCACGCCGACCTCGAAGGATTTCGCGATCGAGCCCGCCGTGTCCGAGGCGACGGGCAGCTTGCCCGCGCAGTACTTCGGATCGGCCGAGAAGTCGTTGAGGCGGTCGATGCTGTCCAGGGACACGCCGATCACGCTCGCCCCCGCGGCTTTGAACTTCTCCATGTTTTCCGAAAAGGTGTGGGCTTCGATGTCGCAGCCCTGGGTGTACGCGGACGGGTAGAAATAGACGACTACGGGTCCCTTCTTCAACGCATCGGCGAGCGAATACTCGAATGCCTTTCCGGCCAGTGACGCCTTGGCCTCGAACTTCGGGGCCATGTCGCCCTCCTTGAGCGCCGCGAATGCCGGCATTGCGACGACGCTTGAGCACAGAACACCGAGCAGGAGTTTCTTCATGGCTTTGCCCATCTGTTTATTGGTTGGTTATGCGGAGGCCATTCGGCCAGCTGCTGATCCTGACAAGCGGCGGCGTGACGCGCAAGCCCCCGAGGCCGCCGGAGGCCGACGCAGCTCCCGTCCGCGCGCCGCGGGGCTGCCGGGCCCCGCGCGCGGCGCCGCGCTACCGCCGATCCCGATACAGCAGCCGGATCGTCTCGAGCCGACCGGCCTCGAACCGCAGGCGCACGGCGAACTGACCGGGCGCGCGCTCATAGGTCCAGTACTCGACGCTCGAAAGCCCCGCGATATGGGTCGTGCCGTAGAGGCCGCGGGCGCGGACCGGCGCGGAGTTGAACTCTCGCCAGGCCGGTTTCCCGCACTTCTCGAGCACTTCGCCCGGCGTCATGCCGGGAAGGATCAGGGCACCCGAACAGCGGCAGGCGGGGAGGGCATGGACGTCGCGCGTCGACGGCAGGACGGCGAGCGCGGCAACGATCGCAGCAGCGGCGAACATCCCGATCCGATACATCGGCTCATCTCCTGTCCGAAACGGGCCCCGGAGGCGTGCAGGGATCGCGCCAACGGTGCGGCGGTCTCTTGGTGCGCGAGCCAGGGACCGGAGCGCGTGCCGGGCGCTCGCCCGCCCTTTTTGGCTTGCGTGCAGCGTAGGAGTCGCTCGCGTCGTCGCAGGGCGATGGCAAGATCGGCGGAGCGGATGTCAAGAATACGATCCGCCTATGGGAGCATCGCGCGTCGCCCGGCCGCGCCGCTCGGCGGCGACCGCATCGACGGCCGAAGGCGCCACGAGCCCGCGTTCGGCCGCATGCTCGGCCATGGCGACGCTGTCGGCGGCGAGCAGCAGCGTGCTGCCGGCCTCGGCGACCTGCCTCGCCAGGGCCTCGATGGCCGCGATCCGGCGCGAGTCCGGCGAGACCTTGCGAATGTAGACCGCGGCAACCCGACCCGGATGCTCGCGCACCACCTGCGCATAAGTCTCCGGATCGTGCTGCCCGGAGTCGCCGATCAGGACGAACGGCAGGTCCCGGTAGAGCCCGAGCATCTCGGTGATGAGCTCGAGCTTGTGGGCGGGCGAGCGCCGCGGCAGCGGATGCAGCAAAGACAGGCCCCACTCGCGCAGGAACAGCACGGGGCCGGCCGGAATGTCGTGCAGCTCGAAGAACGCCTCGAGCATCGAGTACAGGCTCCACGGCCCGCGCGAGACATAGAGCATGGGATTGGTGTCGCGGCCGTGCAGGGCGCGATACAGCGCCGCCACGCCCGGGAACGCGACCCGGCTCTCGGCACCTTCGGCGAACAGGCGCCAGAACATCCGCGCCTTGTTCGCGACGCCCGTCAGCATGACGGTGTCGTCGATGTCGCTGATGACGACGAAGCGCGCCCGCTCGGGCGGCACGAATACTTCGGCCGCGGCCGCCGCCGTGCGGCCGGACGGCAGGTCCAGGACGACCGAGACCCGGTGCCAGAGCCGATCGCCGGGCGGCGGCCGCCGCAGCCGAAGGCGCACGCGGAAGTAGCCGTCGCGATCGGTCGCGGCCTGTTGCTCGGCGCCGGCGAAACGCGCGGTGACGGTTCGACCGCTCGCGCCCCTGCGCAGCAGCCGGCGCAGGTTCGCCCGCACGTCGCCGCGAACGCCGCTGTCGCGCACGCGTCCGCCCGGCTGGCGGTACACGCGTCCCATGAAGAAGAGCTCGCGGCGATTGCCGTAGCCCCTGTAAGGCTCTACGACGAGCCCCTCGGCGCCTTCGTCGCGTCTCGCCGGCTTCGCGGTCTGGCGGAGCAGCCGCCGCATCGCCGTGCCGAGGCGGTCCAACATCGAACTCTCCTGCAACAGCTCGTCCGGACAGTATGCACGCCGGCGGCGGGCGGACTGCAGGGGCGCCGATACTGAGACGGGCCGGACGCCTGGCCCGCGGCGCCGATCCCGGGTAGAGTCGGGAAAAAAGCGCCCAGCCGCGCCGGAGAAAGAACGATGAACGTCGCGCGACCGCAAACTCTCCTGCCCGTCCTCATCGCCGCCTGCGGACTCGCCGGCGCCGTCGCGCCGATCGCGGCCCAGACGCCGCAGGCCCGGCCGGCTCCAGCGGCTGCGGCCGGCGGCGCCGAACGTCCCGCGCGTCCCGCGACCCGCAGACCCGTCACGAAGCCGCTCGGCGACGGCCCCTGGGACTTCGAAACCGAGCAGGCCCGCTTGCACGTCACGGTCCTCGCAAAGGGCCTGGATCACCCTTGGGGCCTGGCTTTGCTGCCCGACGGCGGCATGCTCGTGACCGAAAGGCCCGGACGCTTGCGCGTGATCCGCGACGGCAAGCTCGACCCGCAGCCCATCGAGGGCTTGCCGCCCATCCGGGCGGCGGTCATCGGCGGGCTCATGGACGTTGTGCTTCACCCGGACTTCGAGCGCAATCGGCTGATCTACTTCTCCTACTCGAAGCCGGATGCGAAGGACCCGACCGTCTCGACGCTGGCCGTCGCGAGGGCCCGCTGGGACGGCGGGCCGCGGCTCGAGCAGGTCGAGGACATCTTCGTCGCGCCCGGGTGGTATGGGCCGGCCATGGCCGCGGCGAACCACCGCTGCTGCGGCCAGGGGCCCGCGGACGGCAGCTTCGGCGGGCGTATGGTCTTCGGCCCCGACGGCCTGCTCTACGTCACGAGCGGCGACCGGAATTGGGGGGAGAAGGCGCAGGATCCGGGGTCCGATTTCGGCAAGATCCTGCGCATCCGCGACGACGGCACGATCCCGGCGGACAACCCCTTCGTCGGCAAGCAAGGGTACCGGCCCGAGATCTTCACGCTCGGGCACCGCAACCCGACCGGTCTGACGCTCGACCGCAGGACGGGGCAGCTCTGGTCCACGGAGTTCGGGCCGCGCGGCGGGGACGAGCTGAACCGCATCGAGGCCGGCAAGAATTACGGCTGGATTCTCGTGACGGAAGGGGCGCACTACAACGGCGAGCCGGTCGCGCGGGGCGCACACGGCGTGCCGGGCATGCAGGATCCCGTCGTTTTCTGGGCGCCCTCGATCAATCCGGGCAACCTCGCCGTCTATCGCGGCGACCGCTTTCCCGCCTGGCGCGGCGACATTCTCATCGGCACGATGACGCACTCACTGCTCAGGGTCCGTCTCGGGGCGGACGGCAGGCCCGGCGGGCAGGAGAAGATGTTGACCGAGCTCGGCCAGCGGCTGCGCGACGTCCGCGAGGCCCCCGATGGCTCGCTGTATCTGCTGACCGACGAGAAGGAGGGTGCCGTGCTGCACGTCGATGCGGCGCCGGCCGCCGCGGCGGCTTCGGCCCGGCCGGACGTGCCCGCGGCGATCCGCACGTTCATGTCCGCGCAGGATGTCGCGGCGCTCGTCGAGAAGGCCAAGGCAGACCGCAAGGGCGATCAGCCGCTCGTCGCCGAGCCGATTCTTTCTCTCGCCCCGTATCGCGGCCAGCTCGAATACCGCCCGGCCTTGGCGCCCGCGGCCCTGCACGAGAAAGACGCAGAGCTCATGTACGTCCTCGAGGGCACGGGCAACATCGTGACGGGCGGCCGCATCGTGGACGCGAAGCGCACGAATGCCTTCAATCTGAGCGGGCCCTCCATCGAAGGCGGGCATACGCAGGCGCTCGTGAAGGGCGACTTCGTTTTCGTGCCGGAGCAGACGCCGCACCAGGTCGAGCCGACGGGCGGAGCGCCCATCGTGTTGTTCACGATGCACGTCCCACGGCCCGTAGACTGGCAGCGATAGCGGCGGGCTGCCAGCGATAGCGGCGGGCTGGCGGACCCGGGCGTCGCCCGATCAGGTCTGCTGCTTCTCGGGCAGCGCGACCGAGAGCTCGAGCACGTCGTGGCCGTCCTCGCTTTCGAGATTGATCTGCACGGCTTCCGGGTCCACGTTGACGTACCTGCGGATGACCTCGAGGAGCTCGCGGCGCAGCAACGGCAGGTAGTCCGGCCCGTCGCGGGCGCTGCGCTCCTGCGAGACGATGATGCGCAGGCGTTCCTTCGCGATCTGCGCGGATGCGGGTTTGCGTTGGAAGAGTGCTAGCAGGCCCATTTCAGCTCCCGAGCATTCGAGCGAAGAATCCCTTCTTCTGCTCGTCGACAAAGCGCAGCGGCACCGATTGGCCGAGCAGGCGCGAGACGGAGTCCCGATAGGCGCTCGCAACGTCGCTTTGTTCGTTGAGGATGATCGGCGTCCCGGCGTTCGAGGCCGAGAGCACGTCCTGAGATTCCGGAACCACGCCCAGGATGTCGATGCCGAGGATCTCCTTGACGTCGGCCACGCTCAGCATCTCGCCCGTCGCGACGCGCCGCGGGCTGTAGCGCGTCAGCAGCAGGTGCTCCTTGACTGCGCCTTCGCCCTGCTCGGCGCGATGCGTTTTGCTCGCGAGCAGACCGAGGATGCGGTCCGAGTCGCGCACCGAAGAGACCTCCGGGTTCACGACGACGATCGCGCGGTCGGCGAAGTACATGGCGAGATGAGCGCCTTTCTCGATGCCCGCCGGCGAATCGCAGATGATGTATTCGAAGCCGTCCTCGATGAGCTCGTCGAGGACGCGGCGCACGCCGTCGCTCGTCAGGGCGTCCTTGTCCCGCGTCTGCGACGCGGCCAGGATGAACAGGCTGTCGATGCGCTTGTCCTTGATCAGCGCCTGCTTGAGCGTGCATTCCTTGTTGATGACGTTGACGAAGTCGTATACGACGCGGCGTTCGCAGCCCATGATCAGATCGAGGTTGCGCAGGCCGATGTCGAAGTCGAGCACGGCTACGCGTTTGCCTTGGTTTGCAAGCCCGCAGGCGATGCTGGCGGAAGTGGTCGTCTTGCCGACGCCGCCCTTGCCTGAGGTCACGACAATGATCTCGGTCAATGCAGGATCTCCTGAAAGATGGTGTTCGGGGGCGTCAGCCGCCGATGCGCTCGAAGCGCAAGTCGTCGCCGTCGAGCCAAGCCTGGACGGGGTGGCCGGCCAGTTCGGCCGGCAAGGTTTCGAAGACGCGGAACACGCCCGCGATCGAGACGAGCTCCGCCCGGAATTCCTGACAGAACATGCGCGCCGTGTCGTCGCCGTTCTGGCCCGCGATCGCCCGGCCGCGCAGCGCGCCGTAGACGTGCACCGACCCGTCCGCCATGACTTCGGCCCCGGCGCCCACGGTCGCCGTGACGACGAGGTCGCGGTTGCGCGCGTAGACGCGCTGCCCCGAGCGGATCGGCTGGTGGTGCATGAGCGCGCGCGTCTCCGGCTCGGCCGCCCGGGGCGCGGGTTGCAGTGCTGCCGCCGCCGGCTTTTCGCGCGGGCGCTGGGGCGGCAGGACGGGCAGCTCGAGCGCGCGAGCCAGCGTGTCCACGAAGGCCGGCCCCTGCACGAGACCGATCGGCAGCATGCCCGCCCGGCGCACCGCATCGAGCACGGCCTTGCAGGCGTCTGCCGCCGGCTCCTGAGGCAACTGGGAGAGATCCAGACTGACGGCGGTGCGGTCGAAGAAGCGGGGCGCGGTGGCGACGCGTCCGGTCAGGTCGTCGAGAATCGCCCCGGGATCGGTCGTGCGCAGGCGCACTTGCGCCAAGTCCACGGGACCGAACCGAATCTCGAGCGCGGCGTCTTCTCTCGCCTCAGCTGACTTGCTCATTGGGGGTAGTCCTCGGGCGCCGCACGCTCGAGGGGCGTGCGCCATCGCACATAATGAAGTTGCGAAGTGTACTAGGACGCGGGCGGGGATGCAGGCCTCGTTCGCGGGTCTCGCCGGGGCGCGGGCGTTCGTCACGGAGGAGGACCTTCATATGTTAACGGTACGTCCAGCGCGGGCCGACGCTCTCGAGACGAGGCCGCATCCGCGTCCGCGTGCCGCCCCTTTCCGCCGCGGGGCCCGCGCGCCGAGCGTGCGCGGCGCCGCCCCGAAACCGTGCAATCCGATCGAAACGTGATGGCGATCACGTATTTCGCGCGCGGCCCTTGCATCTCCTCACAGTTGCGGCCCTCTCCCGGCTGCTAGCCTTGCGGCTTTCGACCGCATTACGGCAAACATGGCCGCTTCGATACATCGAGTTCGCTCCACTGCGAAACCGGCAGGTGCGCCGCGCGGCTCGCGTTCGAAACCCGCGCTTGCGGGTTGGGGCGCACGGGGGCGCGCGCCGTGCTGATCGGTCTGCGCGTCGCGAGCGAGTCGAGCGGGGCCGAGGAGCAGATCGCCCGCAGCGAGGCGCGCCTCAACGAAGCCCAGCGAATCGCCAAGATCGGCAGTTGGGAATGGGACCTCGTCCACAACCGCAATTGGTGGTCGGCCGAGCTCTACCGAATCTTCGGCCTCGACCCGGCGGCCGAGCCGCCGTCGTACGGCCTGTTTCTCGAGATGACGCATCCCGAGGATCGCGTGCGTCTCGAGGAGTCCGTCGAAAGGGTCATGGCGGGCACCGGTCGGCCGGGGATCGATATCCGGCTGCGGCTCCGGGACGGCAGCGAGAAGATCTGCTACGTGCAGGGCGAGGTGGCGCTGGACGCCGAGGGGCGGGCGGTTCGCGTCTCGGGGACGCTGCAGGACATCACGGAACGCAAGGCCATCGAAACGGCGCTGCGGCTCAGCGAGTCGCGCTATAAGGAAGCGCAGCGGCTCGCCAAGATCGGGAACTGGGAATGGGACCTCGCCACGAACGCCAACTGGTGGTCCGACGAGCTGTTCCGCATTCTCGAGCTGGCCCCCGAGAGGCACGAGGCGTCCTTCGACAATTTCATCTCGAGGGTCCACCCGGACGACCGCGAGATGCTCATTCAAGGCACGCGCAACGTCGACGTCGGCAACGTGCACCCCGAGCCCGTGCGGATTCGTCTCGTTCTGCCCGGGAGCCGCTGGAAGGTCGTCGAGCTGCGGATCGAGATCCGCTCGGACGAGCGCCAGCGGCCGCGCTCGGTCATCGGCACGATCCGCGACGTGACGGAGCGCTGGGAGCTCGAGACTCAGCTGCGCGACAGCGAGGAGCGCTATTCGAGCACGGTCGAGCTCGCCGCGATCGGGATCGCGCACGTGGACCTCGAAGGCCGCTTCATGTGGGCGAACAAGCAGCTCTGCGACATGCTCGGCTATTCGCTGAACGAACTGCCGGGCCTGACGATCCGCGACGTTTCCCACCCCGACGACGCAGACTTGACGAAGGCGGACCGGGCCCGCCTTCACAGCAGCGAGATCGATTCGCTGACCATTGAGAAGCGTTACGTCAGGCGGGACGGCGAGACGATCTGGGTACGGATCAAGAGCACGCTGAAGCGCGACGGCGAGGGGAGCCCGCTCTACGACATCTCGATCGTCGAGGACATTTCGGAGCGGAAGATCGCCGAGGCCCGCATCCGCTATCTCGCTACTCACGACGACATGACGGGGCTGCCGAACCGGGCGACCTTCGGTGAGCTGCTGAACCACACGATCGAGACGACGCGCCGGCACGACGGGCAATGTGCCGTGCTGTTCATCGATCTCGACCGCTTCAAGGTCATCAACGACTCGCTGGGCCACGAGGCCGGCGATCAGCTGCTCAGGGAGATGTCCGGCCGCCTGAGCCGCTGCGTGAGGAAATCGGACATGGTGGCGCGGCTCGGCGGCGACGAGTTCGTCGTGCTGCTCAAGGATTGCGGCGCGCAGGCGGCGGCCGAGGTCGCGGCCAAGGTCCTCGCGGCCGTCATCGAGCCCGTGCGCATCATGGGCCAGGAGTGCCGCGTCACGGCGAGCATCGGCATCGCGAGGTTCCCGGACGACGCCGGCGATGCGCTGTCTCTCATGAAGCACGCCGACGTTGCGATGTATCTCGCGAAGGAGGAAGGCAAGAACAACTTCCAGTTCTACTCGCCCGAGACGAGCCCGATGTCGGTCGAGCGGCTGATCCTCGAGGCCCAGCTCGGCCATGCGCTCGAGCAGAAGGAATTCTCGGTGCAGTACCAGCCGCAGGTCTCCCTCGCGACGGGCCGGATCGTCGGGACCGAGGCCCTGCTGCGCTGGTGGAACCCGCAGCTCGGAACCGTTTCCCCCGCCCAGTTCATACCCGTCGCCGAAGACACGGGGCTCATCGTCCCGATCGGCAAATGGGTGCTGCGCACGGCCTGCGAGCAGAATGTCGCGTGGCAGCGCGCGGGGTTGCCCCCGGTCGTCATGTCCGTGAACCTCTCGCCGCGCCAGTTCAAGGACCCGAGCCTGCTCGCCGACATCGCCGAGGTCCTCGAGCAGACCGGCATGGCGCCGGAGCTTCTCGAGCTCGAGATTACCGAGGGCGTGATTATGCACGACCTCGACGAGGCGGCCGAGCGCATCGCGGGGATCAAGCGCCTCGGGGTCAAGCTCGCGATCGACGACTTCGGCACCGGATATTCCTCACTTTCGCAGCTGAAGCGATTCCCGATCGACACGTTGAAGATCGATCGCTCGTTCATTCGCGACATTCCGGGCAGCGTCGAGGACACGGCGATCACGGAGGCCGTGATCTCGCTCGGCAAGACGCTCGGCGTCAAGATCGTGGCCGAGGGCGTCGAGACCGACGTTCAGCGCATGTTCCTCTTCAAGAGCGGCTGCGATCACATGCAGGGCTTTCACTTCAGCAAGCCCTGCCATCCGGACGCCTTCGCCGATCTGCTGGCCGGGGGGGAGCGGCTTGCGGAAACCGCCGAGGCTCTTTCGCCCGCCTGTTAGTCCGTTCGCCGCTGCGCCTCCATCCAGCGCACCGCCTCGGCGACGACGGCCGGACAGCGGCCGGGCTCGACGGCGTTCAGCGTCCGCAACGTCGGCGCGATGGGTGAGAAGAATTCAGCGCAGGCCGCCGTCGGGCAGTTCTCGAGGCGGCCCGTCGTCTTCACATTTCTGAAGCGTTTGCGGCCCCTGAGGGCGCCTCGAAGCGTCGCGGAGCGGGCAGGAGTAGGGTAGTCTGCCCGCTTCGCGAGCGGCCCGAGCGCCGCTGCCATGAATCCATCTCGGCTGCGCGCCACGCGCCCCTTCGGCGCAGGTTCGCGGCTCGCGAGATCGAAACGAACATTGAGGGGGTTATCGTGAGGTTCGGACAACTCTTCAGGCGGTCGAGCGTGGCCGCGGCGATCACGTTGGCTTTGGCCGGCGCGGCCCAGGCCCACCACGGGTTCGGCCAGTTTCAAATGGACAAGGTTACGGAGTACTCGGGAACGCTGACCCGCTTCGAGCTCGTGAATCCGCATTCTTATCTGTATTTCGATACCGTGCAGGCCGATGGGACGAAGTTCTCGATGCGCTGCGAGATGCGTGCCGCGACGCTGATCAAGCGCTCCGGCTGGGACGTGAACCTGTTCAAGCCCGGCACACACGTGCAGGTACAGGGTCACCCGCACCGGCAGGATCCGCATTCGTGTTACCTCGAGAGCATCAACCTCGGCGGCAGCACGAAGATCGACCGCAACGAGCAGTTCACGCACGCGAAGAAGGTCGACACGACGAACCGGCCCGCGACGCTCGCCTCGGGCGACCCGAACATCTCTGGCGACTGGGCCGTCGAGGAGGACGTGCTGACGATTCCGCCGAGCGGCGGCAACGGCGCGCTCGTGCCGAAGCACCTCATCGAGGCCTATCACACCGGCAAGATCACGCTCGAGCAGATCCGCGCCGAGTATCCGCGGCCCGCGCCGCCCGTCTATACGGAGGCCGGCAAGGCCGCTGCGAAAGCGTTCAAGATGTGGTCGCCCGCGGACAATCCGCGCCTCGCCTGCAAGCCGACGAGCGTGCTTTTCGACTGGACGTTCGATTGGCCCGTCAACCGCATCACCCAGCACACGACTGCGGAGGGCGAGAAGGTCGTCGATATCGACTACGGCCTCTACAGCTTCACGCGGCGCGTGCATATGGGCATGGACCATCACCCGGCGGACCTGAAGCCGAGCTATGCCGGGCACTCGATCGGGCATTGGGAAGGCAACACGCTCGTGGTGGACACCGTCGGCTTCGAGCCCGGCGTGCTCGTCCCTCCCACGCGCAACAGCGACAAGCTCCACGTCGTCGAGCGCTTTGCGTTGAACGCGAAGGACTGGTCCATCAAGCGCACGTACACGGCCGAGGACCCGGTCTATCTTGCCAAGCCGTATACGGGCTCGGACACGGTCTATCTCTCGGATACGCCGTTCGAAAAGCATCCGTGCAAGGAGCTGACGTACGAGTTCGAGAAAGGCGGGCGGGCGCGCTGAGAGCTCGCCCCGCACCCCCGGCGGCCGCGCGGGAGCCGCTCCGCGCGGCCGCTTTCTCGTGCGCCCGCCGCGGAGCCGCAACTGAGGCCGCACGGCCTCAATCGCGCAGGGTACCGGCGCGTAAGACCCGTGCGAGCTCGTAAGGCGCGACGACCTCGAGCTGATCGTACCGGCAGTCCCGCGGCGGCTTGTCCGGTCGCCATCTCAGGAAGACGGCGGCATGCCGAAAGCGTTTGCCCTGCAGGTGGTCGTACTTGACCTCGCAGACGCGCTCGAGCCTCAGCGGCTCCCATGAGAGATTCTTGCCCGCGTTCCACCGGCTGCGCCCGCCCGGCATGCGCGGGCCGCCGCCTTCGGCCGCGCTTTCGGTCTTCCACGGATGGCGCTCCAGCGCGTGCTTGCGCAGCGGCGCGAGCTCGCGCGCGAGCCGGCGCCGCATCGGCATCGTGAACGACGAGGCGACTCCGACATGCTGGAGAGCGCCTCGCGGCGGGCCGCCTGCGGCGCGTCGACCAGGGACCGGCCGCCCGCCGCCAGCGCATCGAAAGCGACGAACGATGCGGGGCGCTCACGCGCGAGCTTCGCGACGCGGGCGGCCGCGGGGTGCAGCCGCATCTGCAGCGCCTCGAAATCGAGGCGGCCGTCGGCCTCGACGACGATCTCACCGTCGAGCACGCAGCCGGATGGCAAACCGTCGATCAGCGCCGCGTGCAGGTCCGGATAGTAGCGGTCGAGCGGACGCAGGTCGCGGCTCTGGATATAGAGGCCGGCCGCATCGCGAAACACGAGCGCCCGGAAGCCGTCCCACTTCGGCTCGTAGAGATACTCTCCGGCCGGGGGCAGCGCGTCGGCGAGCTTGGCGAGCATCGGCGCGATCGGCGGGCCGACGCCGGGGGCGGGAGCGGGGCCGGCGCCGCGGGCGGGACGGGGTTCTGGCTGCGGATCGACCGGCATCGAGCTTCGCTTCCTCGGGAGTCGGGACCGCCCTGCATCGATCGTGCCGGCGAGGCGCCCGAATGCCTCGCTGCGGCCCGGGCGGTCGCGCTTTCCCGCCTGCGGATGTGCCACAATGCGGGCAAACAATAGCCCGAACCGCCGGGTTCGATAGGGGGATCCGATGTCCGCTCGACTCCATGCTCTGGCCGCGGCCACGGTCGCGATCGGCACCTGCGTTCTGGTCTCGGCTCGCGCCGGCGCCGACCCGGCCGACGACTGGAAGAACGATTTTCCCGGGCGCACGCACCGCGTCGAAGTCGCCAAGCTGCCGCCGCCGTTCGCGACGCCGATCGGCCGCGATTTCCCGCGCGTGGTCCCGAAACCCGCGGACGCGAAGCTCCAGCTGCCCGCCGGGTTCAAGGTCGACGTCTCTGACGCGGGACGTGCAGGGCCCCCGCATCATTCGCGTCGCGCCGAACGGCGACCTCTTCGTGGCGGAGACGCAGGCCGGGCGCATCAAAGTCTTGCGTCCCTCGGCCGACGGCGCGGGCGTCGCGAGCTCGGAGGTTTTCGCAGCGGGACTGAATCTGCCTTTCGGCATGCAGTTCTATCCGGCCGGCGAGCACCCGCAGTGGCTTTACGTCGCCGAGAACAACCAGGTTGTGCGGTTCGCGTACGGCTCCGGCGACATGAAGGCGCGCGGTGCGGCCGAAGTCGTCGAGCCGGAGCTCGCGCCGAAAGCGGGCGGCGGCCACTTCACGCGCAATCTCGCATTCTCACGGGACGGTAAGCGCATGTTCGTCGCGGTCGGCTCGGGCTCGAACGTGGCCGAGCAGATGCCGAAGAAGACGCCCGAGGAGGTCAAGGCCTGGGAAGCCGAGCACGGCCTCGGCGCCGCCTGGGACGACGAGACGAACCGGGCGGACGTGCTCGTGTTCGACGTGGGCTCGAAGGCGCCCGGTAAGCCGTTCGCGACCGGGATACGCAACTGCGTCGGGCTGACGATCCAGCCCGGCACCGACAATCTCTGGTGCACGGTCAACGAGCGCGACCTGCTCGGCGACGACCTCGTGCCGGACTACTCGACGCGGGTCCAGGAGGGCGGCTTCTACGGCTGGCCCTGGTACTACATGGGCGACCGCGAGGATCCGCGCCACAAGGGCGAGCGCCCGGATCTCAAGGGTAAGACGCTGACGCCGGACGTGCCTTATCAGGCGCACTCCGCTTCGGTGGGCCTCGCGTTCTACACCGCGACGCAGGGCCGCTCTGCGTTTCCGGCCGAGTACGTCGGCGACGGCTTCGCCGTCTTCCACGGCTCGTGGAACCGGCAGAACCGTACGGGGCACAAAGTCGTGCGCGTGATCATGAAGAACGGCGAGCCGACCGGCGAATATCAGGACTTTCTCGTCGGGTTCGTGACGGACGGCAAGGCCTGGGCGCGGCCGGCCAGCATCACGGAGGCGCCCGACGGGTCGCTGCTCGTGAGCGACGACGGCGCGAACGTCATTTACCGGATCTCTTATTCGCGTTGACGCTCTTCGCGTTGATCTTCGGGAGGACAAGGATCAGTCGGCGAGACAGTCGGCGAGACAGTCCGCGATCCACGCCGCCGCGGAGAGCGTCGGCGCGTCCGTGCCGTTCGGTCCGACGATCTGCAGGCCGAGGGGCAGGCCCTGCGGCCCCGGGCCGCAGGGAACCGTCACGCAAGGCCCGTGCAGCAGCGTCCAGACGCGGTTCATGACGGGGTCGCCGGTGGACTCGAGACCGGCGGGCGCTTCGCCGGGCGTGCTGGGCGTCACGAGGACATCGCATTCGGCCAAGACTCGCGGCAGCTCGAGCCGGCAGGCCTGCGCGCGCCGCTTGGCCGCAACGTAGTCGGCGGCCGGAATGCGCGCCCCCGCTTCGAGCGCGCGAAGCAGACGAGGCGTGAGCGCCTCCGCGTGCAGGCTGAGCTCGGCCGCGAAGTTTCTGGCCGACTCGTACCCCATGATCGTCGCTTGCGCCTCCCCGAGGCCCGCGAACGTCTCCGGCAGCTCGACGTTGCGCGCGTCCGCGCCGTCCGTTCGGAGCCGGCACACGGCCTCCTCGAATGCGGCCGCGGCCGCGGATTCGACGCGGTGCCAATCGTGGCTGCGGCAGACGCCGACCTTGGGCGGACGCGCCGGGGCGTGCAGCTCGACCAGCTCGGGCCGCGCGGCGAGCGCGCCGATCAAAAACGCCGCGTCGGCGACCGAGCGCGCGAACACTCCGACGGTGTCGAGGCTTTCGGCGAAGAGCTTGACGCCGTCGCGGGCGATGAGTCCGAAGCTCGGCTTGCAGCCCACGATGCCGCAGAAGCTCGCGGGCCGGACCACCGACCCGGCCGTCTGCGTCCCGAGCGCGAGGGGCACCATGCCCGCGGCCACCGCGGCGGCCGAGCCGCTCGAGGAGCCGCCCGGCGTGTGGGCCGCGGCGTGGGGATTGACCGTCGCAGCGGGCGAGGGCCCCGCGAATTCCGCGGTCGCGGTCTTGCCTAGCACAACGGCGCCTGCCCGCCGTGCAAGCGCGACGCACGCCGCATCGGCGACGGGCCGGTGGCCGCGGTAGATCGGTGAGCCGTACTCCGTCGGCAGGTCGGCCGTGTCGATGATGTCCTTGAAGCCCACGGGTAAGCCGTGCAGCGGCCCGCGAAACGGGCCGGCGTCGAGGTCCCTGGCTTGGCGGCGGGCGAGCTCGGCATCCACGGCGGCCCACGCGTGGAGCGCCGGTTCGAGCTCGGCGATGCGCGCGAGGCAGGCCTCGGTCAAGTCGAGCGCGCGCAGGCTGCGGTCGCGGAGCCTGGACGCGAGCTCGACGGCCGAGAGGCGGCTCGCTTCGAACCCTGATCCCGGCAAGGGCACCTCAGGCGTCGAGCACGACGGCGACGCCCATTCTGCGCGAGATCGCCTCGGCCTCGTCGAGCCAGGCCGCGATGCTGCCTTCGATGCCGCGGCGCCAGAACTCCGGGTGGCGCGGATCGAGCCCGAACGGTTCCATGAGCTCGACGGCGCTCTTGCTCCCACCCGCGCGCAACAGGTCGAGGTACTTGCCCTCGAAGTCGGCGCCGAAGCGCTCGCGCACCGCGAACAGCGACTGCGTGAAGAGCTCGCCGAACGCGTAGGCATACACGTAGAACGGCCGCAGGAAGTGCGTGACGTAGCTCCACAGGTTCTCGGTGTCGGCGTACCTGAAAAGGTCGCCGTCCTCGCCGTAGAAGGCGCGCGTCACGTCCATCCAGGCGGCGTTGAAGTCGTCCACCGTGAGCTTGCCCTCGCGCCGCGCCAGATGGATGCGCCGCTCGAAATTCGAGAACGAGATTTGGCGCACGACGGTGTTGATGTGATCGGCGCTCTTGCTCATGAGCAGCGCGAGCCGCTGTTCGTCGGTCTCGGCACGCTCGAGCAGGTAGCGGAACGTGGTCATCTCCCCGAAGATGGAGGCCGTTTCCGCGTAGGCCATGGGGGCCCGATACATGAGTGCGCCCTGGGCGCGAGCGGCGAGCATGCCGTGGGCTCCGTGGCCGAGCTCGTGCGCGACGGTCATGACGTCCCGAGTCGAGCCGAGGTAGTTCAGGAAATTGTAGGCGCGCGGCTCGTCCGAGGGCAGCAGCATGGACATGTTGTAGGCACCGCCGGTCTTGCCGGGGTAAGGCGGTGCGTCGACCCATTTGCGGTCCAGCATGTGCCTGACCTGCTCGCTCAGGGTGGGGCTGAACGAGTCGTAGGCCGAGAGGACCGTCTCGAGGCAATCGTTCCAGCCGACGATGCGCCGGTCCGCGAAGGGCAGCGGCGCATTGCGGTCGGACCACTTGAGCGGCGCGGTGCCGAGATGCGCCGAGAGCAGCCGGTAGTAACGGCGCGCCTGCTTGGCGCCGAGATCGGCCACGGCCGCGTGCAGCGCCTCGACGGTCGAGTCGTCGATGCGGTTGCCGATATTGCGCGCGGACATCGGGTTCTCGTAGCCGCGCTCGCGATCCTCGACGGCCTTGGCGCCGAGCACGACGTTCAGGGTCCGCGCCATCGTCCGGTCGAAGCGGCTCGCGGCGAGCCCCTCGCTGAAGACGTGCAAGGCACGGGCTCGACACGCAGCGTCGCCGTCGTTGGTGATGACGTGCAGGATCTGCGGCAGCGTCTTCTGTTCGCCGTCGAGCTCGAAGCGCAGCTCCGTCTCGAGCTCGGCCACGTAGTCTGCCCACTCGGAAGGCCCGAAAGGGGAGCGCAGGGTCAGCGCGCGTTCGACGTTTTCTTCGAGCAGGTAGCGCCGGTTCGCCCGCATGTGGTCCAGGAGCGGGCGGTGGCGCTTCGCGATCTCGTCGCGCTCGAGGATCCCCTCGTAGGTGGCGTCATCGATCGCGACGAGCTCGTGCTCGAAGAAGTTCAGGTGATCGGCGTCCGCGCGGCTCCAGGCCTCCTGGACCTGGCCCAGACGCCGTTGGATCTTCGGGTTCGCCGCGTCCGTGCTGCGCCGCAGGAAAAGGTACCCCATGAGCTGATCGGCGATGCAGCTCATCTCGGCCTGCGCCAAGAGGGCCTGGCCCAGATGCTCGCCGAGCCGGCCTCGGAACCGGCGGTCGAAGGCCTCGGCGAGGCCGACGAGCTGCTCGAGGTCGGCGACCATGCGGGGGTCCTCGAGGCTTTCGTAGAGATCCCCGAGGTCCCAGCGCACGTTTTCGGCGCCGGTCGCCGGAGCCCGGGTCTCGGTGCCCTCGTCGGGGCGGTTCTTGGCTTCGCTCATTTCGGCAGGGTTCCGATGTTCTGCGGCAGGTTTCGAGTTCGAGGACGGCCGGCCGCTGCCGGCCTCGGCCAGTATAGGCCGTGGGCTCGGCGTTTTGCGTAGGCACCGGTCCTCGGCCGCGGCGTGTCGGAAAAATAGGGCTCGTTACCGATCTACGAACTCTTTATGGGGTACCATGCCGGGCACCCACGCGACGGAGAGACGGACTGCATGGCTTCGACCCCTCATGCCGCGGACGACCACCGGCTGCGGCGCGACATCGGTATCATCGGTCTTCTGTTTACGGCCGTCGGCTCGATCATCGGCTCGGGCTGGCTCTTCGGGGCGCTCAATGCGGCGCAGATCGCCGGCCCCGCGGCGATCCTGGCCTGGGCCATCGGCGGCGTCATGATCATGCTGATCGGGCTCTGCTACGCCGAGCTCGGCGCCATGTTTCCCGTCTCGGGCGGCGTCGTGCGCTTTCCGCAGTTCTCGTTCGGCTCGTTCGCGAGCTACACCTTCGGTTGGATCACGTGGATCGCCGCGGCCTCGACGACCTCGATCGAGGTGCTCGCGGCGCTGCAGTACTCGACGAACTACGTGCCGTGGCTGCAGCGCCTGCAGGACGGCACGCCCGTCCTGACCGTGCCGGGCTTCCTCGTGGCCGTCGGCCTGCTCGCGCTGTTCAGCCTCGTCAACGTCGTGGGCATCCGCTGGTTCGCGCGGCTCAACAACGCGCTCGTCTGGTGGAAGCTCGTGATCATCATCCTCGTCATCGTCGCGTTCGCCGCGACCGCCTTCGAGGGCGCGAACTTCGATACCGGCGCGACGGGCGGGTTCATGCCTTTCGGCTGGGCCGGCGTCTTCTCGTCGATCGCGACGGCCGGCATCGTATTCTCGTATCTCGGCTTCCGTCAGGGCGTCGAGCTCGCCGGCGAGACGCGCAATCCGCACCGCAACGTGCCGATCGCGATCATCGGCTCCGTGCTCATCACTGGGGCGATCTACGTGGCCCTGCAGATCGCGTTCATCGGCGCCTTGCCGAGCGACGCCCTCGCGAACGGCTGGGCCCACATCGGCACGAGCTTCACGGGCGGTCTGAACCATATCGCGGCGACCTATGGGCCGCTCGCGGCCCTCGCCACGGTCATGGGACTCACGTGGCTCGCCGTGCTGCTCTACCTCGACGCGTTCATCTCGCCGGCCGATACGGGGCTCATCTACGCGACCATCACGGCGCGCGTGTCTTACGGGATGGGCCGGAACGGCAACACGTTCAAAGCCCTTTCGCACGTCAACGACCGAGGCGTCCCCTGGGTCAGCGTGATCCTGACGTTCATCGTCGGCGTCGTCTTCCTTCTGCCGTTCCCCGGCTGGCAGAAGCTCGTCGGTTTCGTGACCTCCGCGACGGTCCTGTCCTTCGGTTCCGGGCCCATCGTGCTGCTCGCGCTGCGCCGGCAGCTGCCTGAACAGAACCGGCCGTTCCGCCTGCCCGCCGCCCACGTGCTCGCTTACCTCGCGTTCCTGTCCTCGAATCTCATCGTCTACTGGTCGGGTTGGGACACGACCTGGAAGCTCTATCTGGCCGTGCTCATCGGCTACGTCGTGCTGGTTCTGCACGAGTGGAAGAACGCGCAGAGCACGCCGCCGCTCGAGCTCGCGTCGGGCCTTTGGGTCGTCGCCTGGCTCGTCGGCCTCGCCCTGATCGGCTGGCTCGGCTCCTATCCCGCTCCGGCCCAGGGTGCCGGCAACCTCGGCGTGCTCGGCCTCGGTTGGGCCATTCCCGTCATCGCCCTGTTCTCGGCCGGCATCATGTGGCTCGCCTCCGGTCAGCGGCTCTCCACCGATAAGGTCGAGGCGCATCTGCACGAGCCGGCCGTGCCGGAGTCGCAGCTGCCGAGCGAACCGTACATCAGTCCCTGAGGCCGCGGCCGGAGGCAGACATGAGGCTTCGGTCATCCGACGAAATTGCCCGCGTGGCGGCCCGCCGCCTGCCGCGCTTTCTGGCCGAGTACGTGACGGGGGGCTCCTACACGGAGCACACGCTGCGGCGCAACGTCGAGGATCTTCGCAGTATCGAGCTGCGCCAGCGCGTGCTCTGCGACGTTTCGAAAATCGACGTGAGAACGGAGCTCTTCGGGCGCGAATGGTCGCGGCCCTTCGGCCTCGGCCCGATCGGCATCTCCGGGATGTTCGCGAAGCGGGGCGAGATGCAGGCCGCGCTCGCGGCCGAGAGCGCGAACGTGCCCTTCTGCCTTTCGACGGTCTCGATCTGCAGTCTCGAGGAAGTCGCGGGGGCGCTCGAACGGCCGTTCTGGTTCCAGCTTTATGTGATCCGCGATCGCGCCTTCATGAACGATCTGCTGGACCGCGCCGCGGCCGCCGGCTGCTCGGCGCTGATCTTCACGGTTGACATGCCGGTGCCGGGCATTCGTTATCGGGACTACCGCACGGGGCTCGCCGGGAGCGGGGGGCTCGCGGGACGGCTCAGGCGCTTCGCCCAGGCGCTCGGACGGCCGGGCTGGTGCTACGACGTGGGCTTCCGCGGCAGGCCGCACTCGCTCGGCAATCTGCTCGCCGTGCTCGGCGCGAACAGCGGCCTCGAGGACTACATCGGCTGGCTCGGCAGCAACTTCGACCCGACCGTCACCTGGAAGGACCTCGACTGGATCCGGGCGAAGTGGAAGGGCCCCCTCGTGATCAAGGGCATTCTCGACCCCGAGGACGCGCGCCAGGCCGTGGCGCTCGGCGCGGACGGCATCGTCGTCTCGAACCACGGCGGCCGGCAGTTCGACGGCGTGCGCTCGACGGTCCGGGCGTTGCCCGGAGTCGTGGAGGCCGTGGACGGCAAGCTCTCCGTGCTCGTCGACGGCGGCGTGCGTAACGGCGTCGACGTCTTGCGCATGCTCGCGCTCGGCGCGAACGGCGTGCTGCTCGGGCGCGCCTGGGCCTACGCGCTGGCCGCGGGCGGGCGCCGGTCGGTCGCGGCCGTCATCGAGACCATCGGCAAGGAGCTCGAGGCCGCCATGGCCATGGCGGGGCGCACGCGGCTCGCCGACGTTGATCGCTCCGTGCTCGATCTGTAGCGTCCGGCGCTGGGCTTTCGGCGCGCCGACGGCCGACCGAATCCGTCCGGGCTTGTCAACGGACGTCCGGCGCGCTAAAGCTTGGGTCGGGTCACCGAGGTAAGGAGCGCGCCATGGATCGACGGCTCTCCGGGCTGCTCGCTGCGTTGCTGGCGGCGTCCGTCGCCGGCTGCGGCGGCGGCGGAGGGGGCGAGGGCTCCGCTTCGGCCGCGCCGCCGGCCATCACGGCTCAGCCGGCGGATCAACAAGTGCCCATCGGTTCGCGCGCGACGTTCACGGTCACGGCGAGCGGTACGCCGCCTTTGACCTATGCATGGAAGCGGGACGGCGCGGCCATTGCGGGGGCCGACGCCGCGACCTACGTGACGCCGCCCGCCGCGGCCGACGACGACGGCGCGACGTTCACGGTGGACGTGGGCAATGCCGTCGGCAGCGTTTCGAGCGCGGCCGCGACGCTCGGCGTGACGGGCGCGACGGGCGAAGCCGCGGCGGGCGATGTCGTCACCTACAAGAACGACGTTGCGCGCACCGGAAGCAATCTCGCCGAGGCCGTGCTGACGCCCGCGAACGTCAACGCTTCGGGCTTCGGCCTGCTGCGCGTGCTCGGCGTGGACGGCAAGGTCGACGCGCAGCCGCTGTACCTTTCGAAGCTCGTGGTCGGCGGCACCGCGCACAACGTCGTGTTCGCCGCCACGGAGCACGACGGCGTCTACGCATTCGACGCGGACACGGGCGCTGCGCTGTGGCACGTCTCGCTGCTCGGCGCGGGCGAGACCCCGAGCGACACGCACGGCTGCGGGCAGGTCATTCCCGAGATCGGCATCACGTCGACGCCGGTCATCGACCGCGCGCTCAGGGCGCTCTACGTCGTCGCCATGTCGAAGGACGCGGGCTCGGCTTATCACCAGCGGCTGCACGCGCTCGACGTGGCGACGGGCGCGGAGCTCTTCGGTGGGCCGGCCGAGATCTCCGCAACCTATCCGACGGCCCAGGGCGGCACGACGAGCTTCGACCCGGGGCAGTACGAAGAGCGCGCCGCGCTGCTGCTGACGGGCGGGACGCTGTACACGACCTGGACCTCGCACTGCGACATCGCGCCCTATACGGGCTGGATCATCGGCTATGACCAGAAGACGCTCGCCCGCAACGCGGTGCTCGACGTCGCTCCGAACAGCGGCGGGGAAGGGCCCGCGATCTGGATGAGCGGCGGCGGACCCGCGGCCGATGCCGCGGGCGACGTCTACCTGCTGACCGCCAACGGCGCGTTCGAGACCTCCCTCGACGCCTCCGGTTTTCCGAGCGCCCAGGACTACGGCAACTCGTTCCTGCGGCTCTCGACGACCGGCGGGACGCTCGCGGTCGCGGACTACTTCACCATGGCCAACGAGGTCGCGGAGTCGCAGGCCGACGCGGATCTCGGCTCGGGCGGCATCCTGCTGCTGCCCGACCTGGCGGATTCGTCCGGCACGATGCGCCGTCTCGCGGTCGGGGCGGGTAAGGACGGAAACGTTTACGTCGTGAACCGCGACGCTATGGGGCGCTTCGATGCCGGCGGCAATCGGATCTGGCAGGAGCTCGACGGCGTCCTGCCCGGCGGCATCTGGTCGACGCCCGCCTACTTCGAGGGCACGCTTTACTACGGCGACGTCCACGGCACGCTCAAGGGGTTTGCGATCGACGCCGCCAAGCTCTCGACGCTGCCGAGCTCGCAGACGAGCACGACCTTTCCCTACCCGGGAACGGCCCCTGCGGTCTCGGCCGACGGCTCGGCGAACGGCATCGTCTGGGCCCACGAGAACGGGGACCCCGCGGTCCTGCATGCCTACGACGCAGCCGATCTGGCGCGCGAGCTCTACAACAGCGATCAGGCCCCGAACGGCCGCGATCATTTCGGTGCCGGCAACAAGTTCATCACGCCGACCATCGCGGACGGCAAGGTGTTCGTCGGCACGCGGAGCGGCGTGGCGGAGTTCGGGCTGCTGCCGTGACGCGAAAAAGGCGTCAGAGCCCTTTTTCGCCGCCGCCGATGGTCGGCCGAGGCGCGCTCGGCGAAAAAGGGCTCTGACCCCTTTTCGCTACAGGAACGGTCGGACGGGCTCGCGCCCGTCCCACGCGAGGGCCGCCCGGTGGAACCGCCCGAAGGCCTCTTCCATGAGCGGCGTCACGGGTATGAGCTCGACGAAGCCCGGCAGCGCGCCGTGGGAATCCATGTACACGACGTCGCCGCCCGTCGGGACCCCCGCGCGGAAGGCGATCTCCATGCCCATCTTTCGATAGCGTTCAACGTCGGCATCGACGTTGCGGCTTGCCACGCCCCAATGGTGGAAGCCGTGCCCGCGCATCTCGATGGTCTCGCGATAGACCGAAGGGTGGGCGTCATTGGGCTCGATGAGCTCGATGTTCATGTGGCCGGCGAACGCCATGGCGATCTTGACGTCCGCCTGGGAAGGCCGGCCTCGGTAGACGGGATGCTCGCCGGTAAAGTGCTCGAGCAGGAACCAGGGGCCGACGTTGAGCCGGCCGGTCCATTGCTCGATGGCCTCGCGGACGTCGGCGACCGTGTAGGCCACCTGCACGATGGAGTCATCGGGTTGGCCGAAGCTGAGCTCGGGCATCGCGGTCTCCTTGGCCTTTCAGGCTTGCCGGCGGGAGGGCGGCGCAAACGGGCCGGTTTCGGCCGCGCCGCCCACCGCGCCAGCTTATCATCGTGTTCGCCCTTCTCCCGTCTGTGGTAGCCTTCTTCGATCGCAGGGGTATTCGGGGGAGCTCGCGTGAAATCAGTCAAGGCCGCCGCGATCGTCGCGGCGCTTGGGACGTTGTTCGCGAACGGCGCGAGCGCGCAGACGCTCTGTAATCGGCAGTGCCTGACGGGCTTCGTCGACGCGTTCTTCGACGGCCTCGTGAGCCACGACGCGAGCAAGGTGCCGCTGGCCGCGGGCGCGAAGGTGACCGAGAACGGCCGGGAGACGGGCCTCGATCGGGCCTTCTGGAGCGGCGCCCAGCGCACCGTGTATCGGTGGGACATTGTCAACGAGCAGCGCGGCGACACGGGCACCGAGGCCGTCGTCGAGAACGCGGACGGGACGAAGACGATACTCATGGTGCGTCTCAAGGTCGCCGACGGCCGCGTCGCGGAAGTCGAGACGATCAAGGCAAACCGCGGCGACGCCGATCGGCTCTGGGCCCCGGACAATCTCACGCAGGTGGACCCGGCGCTGCAGCTGTCCATCCGGCCCGCGGACCGCGATTCCTACTATGGGCTCGTGGCCGCGGCCGAGAGCTACTGGCGCGCGTTCGAGACCAACGGCACCGAGGAGTATCACCCGGCCAAGCTGCTGCCCGACGCGCGGCGCTTCGAGAACGGCCTGCAGACGACGGGCCTCGTCCGCAACGGCCAGTATGTCTCGACGGCCGAGGGGTTCGACCGCGGCCGGTTCGTCGGGCGCAATCTCTGGGATCGGCGCTATCCGGTCGTCGACACCGAGCGCGGCATCGTGCTTTCGATCGTCCGGTTCGGCCTCAAGGACGGCATGAAGAGTCAGAGCAGCGCGACGACGAACGACCGTCTCGTCGCCGAGTTCTTCGCGGTCAAGGCCGGCATGATCCAGGAGATTCAGGCCGTGCTCTTCAACCTGCCGGATTCCGAGCCGACGGGCTGGAAGCCCGATTATGGGCCCGGCCGCGGGGGATGGAAGGGGACGGGCGCGCACTGACGCGGCCCGGGTCGCGCGCTCACGCCCCCCGGCCCCGCGCTCAGCCACCCCGCCCTGCGCTCATGACGCCTGGCCGCTGCCGGGCCGCCCTCCGGCCGCCCCGTACGTCACCGCGCTCAGCCCAGAGCGGGAACCACTTCCTCGGCGAACAACTCGGCGGTGCGCACGGCCTCCTCGAACGTCGTCGCGCCCCACGCGAAGCCGAGGTTCAGGTAATTGACGCCCGCGGCCTCGATCTCCGCCGCCAGAAACTCGGTTGCCGCGGCCGGTGTGCCCGCAAACCCCGCGCCGAGCTGCTGGAACGCGTCGAACTCGTCGGGCAGGACCTTGGCCAGGCTCGAGGCGACGCCTTTGCGGTCCCAAAGCCAGTCGAGATTGCGCTTCCAGCGCTTGTAGGCGCGGCGCGCGACCGTCAGGGCCTCGCGCTCGGTCTCGGCCAGCACGAGTGGCCGATTCAGGCCGAGGCAGGGTAGGGCGTCCGCGGGCTTGCCGAGGCGCGCCCACGCCTCGCGATAACGATCCGTGATGGGCCGCACGGCGGCCGAAGGCAGGAGCGCGACGACGTTCATGTCGTTCGCCGCGGCCCACTCGGCGGCCTCGGGCCGGCTGATTCCAGTCCAAAGCGGCGGGTGAGGCTGCTGCACGGGGCGGACGGCCATCGTCACGTCGTCGTAGCGGTAGTAGGGGCCGGCGTGGCTGAACGTTTCGGAAGCGAGCGCCTTGCGCAGCACGGCCAGCGCGTCCTGAAAGCGCTCGCGCTTCGTGTCGAGGCCGAACAGCGCGCTCTCGAGCTCCGACGCTCCGCGCCCGACGCCCATTTCGAGGCGTCCGTCGCTGATGCGGTCGAGCGTCGCGACTTCCTCCGCGAGCCGCAATGGGTCGTAGAGCGGCAGCACGTAGACGAGCGGCCCGAGCCGCAGCCGCGTCGTGCGCGCGGCCGCCGCCGCGAGGAACACGTTCGGCGAGGGCGAGCGCGAGAGAGGAGTGCCGTGATGCTCGGCCACGTGATACGCATGGAAGCCGAGCCGATCGTACAGCTCGGCCAGCCGGAGCCGCCCGGCGAGCTGATCGCTGGGGTCGCCGCCGTCGTCGTCGATGTGGTCGAAGATGCCGAACTTCATGTCCGCCGAGCTCAGCGCACGACGGCGTGTTCGATCATGGTCGGTTTGACGGGCAACGAATCGAGGTAGGCGCCGCCGTCGTTCCACAATCGGTCCTGATCGAGCCCGTTGCTCGGATCGCCGACCTGGACGAACTTGTCCACGATGTCCATGCCGTTTACGACCTTCCCGAAGACCGTGAAGTTGTACTGCGGGCTCGCGAGCTGGTTGTTCTCGGCGTAGTTGATGAAGACCTGCGTCGAGTTCGTGTTCGGGCCCGCCTTGGCGAAGGCCAGCGTACCGCGCTCGAGCGAGAAGAGGCTCGGATCGTCGGCGAAGGTCTTGGTCCGCCAGCTCTTGTGCGGCTCGCGCCAGTTGACGCCGAATTGGGCGACGAAGCCGGGCACGACGCGCGAGATGGGTGTGCCATCGTAATAGCCGGATTTGACGAGCTCGATGAAGCGGGCCGCCGCATTCGGTGCCGCCTCCGGATACACCTCGATCGTCACGTCGCCGGCCGTGGTCTGCAGGACGACGGTGACCGCCTGCGTGAGCGCCGGCGTTTGGCCCTCCTTGCCGGGGAGCGGCGTCAACGCGTGCGCGAGCGGGTTTGCGGCCTGCTCGGCGGAAGGCTCGCGGGCGGCCGCTGGAGGGGAGGCGGACGGCGCGCCCGCGTCGGGCTGCTGGCCGCAACCGGCCAGCGCGACCATGAGAGGGGCTATTCCGAAGATCGCGAATCGCTGCATGAATCACTCCGCGCGGCGCGGCGCCGCGGCTACTTGTGCTTGAGGCCGAACACGAACAACGCGTGACCGGACGCCGCCGCGACATACTGTTCGCCGCCCACGGCGTAGGTCATCGGGCCGTTGGCGCCCTGACCGTCCACGGTCACGCGCCACAGCAGCCGCCCGTTCGTTGCATCGAGCGCATAAAAATACCCGTCACGTGTGCCCGTGAAAAGGACGTTGCCGGCCGTCGTCAGCACGCCGCTCGTCGAGAACGTCCGTGGTCCGAAACCGCCACCGGTCCTCGCCCGTGAGCGGATCGATCGCGAGCACCTCCCCGTAGCCGACAGCGTCCGTCCAGTCGTTGACTTGCCCCCGGCGAATACCCGGCAGATTCGTCCGGCCCGGCACCGGCCCGGAGGGAAAGCCGCCCACGAAGGACTTGCCTTCCTGATAGGGCGTCGGCTCGGTGTCGGCCTTGTACACCGTCGAGTAGCCCTTCCAGGCTTGTACATAAAAGAGGCGCGTCCGCGGGCTGTACGAGGGCGAGTACCAATTCGTGCCGCCCTGGTTGCCCGGGTAGGTCGGCTCTCCCGCGGGCACGGACGCCGGGATCGGCCGTCCGGCCGCGTCGAGCCCCGAGGCCCAGTTGACCTTGACGAACGCGTTGCCGCGGACGAACTTGCCCGTCGCGCGGTCGAGCACGTAGAAGAAGCCGTTGCGATTGGCAAAGAGCATGAGCTTGCCGCTCGAGGGCGTGCGCGTCGGGAGATCGACGAGCACGGGCACCTGAGTGGAATCGTAGTCGTGGCCGTCGTGCGGCGAGAACTGAAAGTGCCAGGCGAGCCGGCCCGTGTCGGGATCGATCGCGATGACGCTGCACGTGAAGAGGTTGTCGCCGGGCCGCTGCGTCGGCGCCCAATCCGGCCCGGGGTTGCCGACGCCCCAGTACGTGAGGTTCAGGGCGGGGTCGTACGAGCCCGTGACCCAGACCGGGCCGCCGCCGTGCTCCCAGGCGTCGCCGCCGTCCTGCCAGGTTTCCGAGCCGGGCTCACCGGGGGCCGGGATCGTGTAGAACCGCCACACTTGCTTGCCCGTCGCGGCGTCGTAGGCCGCGAGAAATCCGCGGATTCCGAACTCGCCGCCGCCGACGCCGATGATCACCTTGTCCTTGACGACGAGCGGCGCGAGCGTCATCGAATAGCCCGCGGCGGGGTCGGCGACCTGGACCTGCCACAGCGGCGCGCCCGTCTTCGCGTCGATGGCGATGAGCTTCGAATCGATGGTCGCCATGTAGAGCGTGTCGCCCCGCATTGCGAGCCCGCGATTGACTCGCCCGCAACATGGTCGACCCGCCACGTCCGGGTCGTACTGGTAACGCCAGAAGACCCGGCCCGTCTTGGCGTCGAGCGCGAGGGCCGTATTGGGCGCCTCGGTCAGATACATGATGCCGTCTACGACGAGCGGAGAGGTCTCGAAGTTCTCGAGCGAGTTCGCCTGAAAGACCCATTTGAGCTCGAGGTCCTTGACGTTGCCGCGATCGATCTCGTCGAGCGAGCTGTAGCGCCGGCTCATGTAGCCGCCCGAGTAGGTGAGCCAGTTCTGCGGCTCGGCGGCGGCGTTCACGAGCCGCTCGGCGGTCAGTTGTGCCTCGGCCGCGAGCGGCACCGTGAGCAGAAGGGCGAACGCGGCGACACTCATGCGTGGCATCAGTCGGCTCCCTTGAGCGAAAGCAGGTAGGCGAGCAGGTCGGCCCGCTCGGCGTCGGTCAGCGAGTCCGCGTAGGAAGGCATCGGGGACTTCTCGAGGACGCGGTACTCGCGCAGACCGGCCTTTTGGAGCGAGACGAGGTTGCCTTCATCGTCGAGCAGCTGGACCGTCCACGTATCCTCGTTGAGCCGGCGCCCGTCGATGGCCTTGCCGTCGGCCGTGACGATGTGCACGGGACGATTGATGGGCTGCATCGCCGCGGAAGGGTCGAGCAGCTCGCGCTGCAGCGTCCCGGCCGTGCGTCGCGCGCCGATGTCGCTGAGGTCCGGCGCCGTCCTCGGTCCCTTGCCTTTCACGCGGTGGCAGCCGTTGCACCCGCCCTTGCCCTCGAAAAGCGCGCGGCCACGTGCGGCGTCGCCTTGCGGCAGACCTTCGAGGTCGATGCGATTCATGTTCCGGAGATAGGCGACGAGGGCGTTGCGCTCGGTCTCGTTGTAGCCGGTCGGGACCATCGCCGTGCCGGGGATGCCGTCGCGCAGGATGTTCGAGAGGTCCCGGTCCGTCGGCGCTTTGGGAAAGACCCCGCTGCGAAGGTTGACGCCCGGGATCGAGTCGCCGCGCTCGCCGTGGCACGTGACGCACCGGCCCGCGTAAAGGCGGGCGCCGTACTCGACGTCGGCCTCCTCGTACTCGCCGGCATGCTGCTGCGCGCGCAGCGGCGCGACGGCCGTGACCGCGCAGGCGAGCAGGCCGAAGGCGACCAGCCCGGCGCGCCCGCGCTCTGCGGAGCGCCCGCGGAGTTTCATCCTCATCCTTCCCCCTTCTTCCGGCCCCGTGCCCGGCGTGTTATGCGCGCCGATGGCGCATGCCGCCCGAGGGCTTCGATCTTCTTGTCGCCGGGGCGGCCGCGCGGGCTTCCCGGTATCCCGATCTTAACCCCGATCGGGCCCGCTGCAACGGCTCTCGGCTGCAGCGTCGGGACCCGCCCTCCGGCGCGGCGAGGCCGCCGACGCCGCGCATGCGCCGAGCCGCGTTGTCTGGACCCTCGCCGCGGGGCCCGGTATCGTTCCGCTCACTCGGCACGACGCAAGGGTGAGGCAAGACGATGGCTGGCGCAGGCGTTGGCGGTCCGGCGCCGCTGCCGCCGGCGCAACGCGCGATCGTGACGCTCGCGCTTGCGCTCGCGGTCTTCATGAACGTCCTCGACGTTCTCGATCGCCAACGTTTCCATCCCGACCATCGCGGGTTTTCTCGGCGTCAGCGCCGATCAGGGCACCTGGATCATCACCTCGTTTGCCGTCGCCAACGCGATCGCCGTGCCCATCTCGGGCTGGCTCGCGAGGCAGGTCGGCGAGGTCAAGCTGTTTGTCGTCTGCACCTTGCTCTTCACGTTGTTCTCGTGGCTGTGCGGGTTCTCGGTCACCTTTCCGATGCTGCTCGTGTTTCGCGCCCTGCAGGGCGCCGTCGCCGGCCCGATGATCCCGCTGTCTCAAAGCCTGCTGCTCGCCAACTACCCGCGCGAGCAGCACGGGCTCGCGAACGGCATCTGGGGCATGACGGCCGTCGTGGGGCCGGTCGCGGGCCCCATACTCGGCGGTTGGATCACGGACAACCTCGATTGGTCGTGGATCTTCTACATCAACGTGCCCATCGGGCTTGCGGCGGCCTGGGCCACCTGGGCACTGCTGCGCGGCCGTGAGACGGCCGTTCGCAAGGAGCGCATCGACGCGGTCGGCCTCGGGCTGCTCGTCCTCGGCGTCTCCTCCCTGCAGATCATGCTGGATCAGGGCAACGACAAGGCCTGGTTCGAGTCGACGACGATCATCGTCCTCGGCATCGGCGCGGCCGTCATGTTGAGTTTCTTCGTTCTCTGGGAGCTCAGCGAGGAGCGCCCGATCGTCGACTTGCGCCTGTTCGCGCGCCGCAACTTCGCCGTCGCCACGATCGCCATGACGTTCGGCTACATGACGTTCTTCAGCGCGATCGTGCTGTTTCCGCTCTGGCTGCAGACGCAGCTCGGCTACACGCCGACCACGGCCGGTCTCGCGACGGCCTCCTTCGGTATCCTCGGCATCGTGTTTTCTCCGCTCGTCGGCCGGCTCGCAGACAAGGTCGACGTGCGCCTCATCGTGACCTGCGGTTTTCTCGTCTTTGCCGCGATCTCGCTCGCGGCCGGCCACAACACGACGCAGGTCTCTTTCCGTCACATCTTCCTGCAGCGCTTGCCCTGGGGCATCGGGACGGCATGCTTCTTCATTCCGCTCATTACCTTGTCGCTGACGGGCCTGCACGGCAGCGAGATCGCGAGCGCTTCGGGGCTGTTCAACTTCGTGCGCCAGCTCGCACTCGGCCTCGGCACTTCGATCAGCGTCACGCTTTGGGATCACCGGGCCTCGCTCCATGACCACCGGCTGACCGCCGGGCTCAGCGCCTACGATCCGTCGCTTCACCAGTGGCTCTCGGAGCTCCAGGCGCACGGCTTCACGCTCGCCGAGGCCAATCAACGGCTCGCCGACCTCGTCATGCAGCAGGCGTTCATGATGGCCACGAACGACGTTTTCTGGGGCTCAGCGTGGGTTTTCCTGATCCTGACGGGCCTCGTGTGGTTCTCGCGGCCCCGATCCCGCGGCTCGGGCGTCGTGATGCAAGGCGGTCACTGAGCCCGCGGCTCGCCCTCGAGTCAGCCGTCGAGTCAGCCGCCCACTCGCCAGACGCCCGTCCCGGCTCGGCACGCGATGCCGGCGCGCGTCGAGCGTTCGTTGCCTGCGATGGCCAGGAGCGTGAATTCCCGGCACGTCGCGCCGCTCTGCGGGCGGCGGTTGCCGGGGACCATCTCGTAGCGCACGCCGGTCGCCTGATTCGTCCAGACGACGCGGCGGCCCGGCGGCCCGATTTCAAGCGCGTGCCCGAAGCAGCCGCGGTCCGCTTCGTCGAGCTCGTGGCCGATCTTGCGGCCGATCAGGGCGCCCGCAGCCGCTCCGATCAGGGTTGCGACGGTCCGGTTGTCCGACGAGCTCGCGTGAGCCGCGAGAACCCCGCCCACGACGCCGCCGACGACCGTTGCCACCGCCTCGCGGTTGCAGCGGCCGGACAGGATCTCGTAGTCGTTGTCCCAGCGCGCGCCCGTATAGCCGACGAACTCGGCGCGGTGCCCATCGTCGCGGTCGCCGTGCTCATCGTGGTCGTCGCGATCGCCTCGCTCGTCGCGATCGGCGTGCTCCCGGTGATCGTGGTGCCGCCTCCAGCCGTGGGCCGGTGCGTGATCCGGCGGGTCGGCCGCCGCCGCGCCGATGCCCGCGACGAGGAGAGAAAGCAGTCCCAATGTGACCGTACGCGCAATGCTCATGGCGGTTTCCTCCCTGAACGATGGGCGCATTGTGGGCCTTGCGGCCCGCGGCCGCGCGTGACGATCGTCACATCGTCGCCGCGGCGGGGCGCCACGGGGCCGTTCCGGCCGGCAGCGGGAGGTTGCCGTCGTAGGGAGGCCAGTTCGGAACCGGGCGGTCGACGCGCAGTCGCGCCGTGACGATGGCGGCTGCCGCCCTTCGCCGCACCGGCCCCTTTGCTCGAATCGCTTACGCCGGTCGGGCGCAGCAAATTATGTTGCGCGGTGGGCCGGCGGTTGGGCAGCCGCGGCGCCTTCTAGTAAAGTAAGCGGCTCCGCGAATGAACGGCTCCGCGAAGCACGCAACCTTTTCCATGGCTGTCATCTCCCCCGACACCGTACCGAATCATCTCGACATCCTGGTCATGCAGACCGACCAGGAGCAGCAGGTCATGCGCGATCTCGTGTTCGCCGTGCTGGCGTTCAACAAGGTCAGCAACGGCGAGCCGCTGCAGGTCAGCTTCCCGCTCTATGCCGACATGAAGGTCAGCGCGCGCGGCGTGCTGGGGCCTTGCGTGCGCGTGACCGGGCCGGCCGAGAAGCTCTACGTGCTGACGCTTCGTTACGAGGTGGCCGCGCACCTGCGGGCGGGCAGGGCTCTCACGCTCGTGCGCGACAACGCCGTCGTCGAGGCGGGCAAGAACGAGCGCTTCGCGCTCGTGGCGGCGGCCGGCGCGCGCAATGCCGTGCCCATCAAGCTTGCGCGGGCCCGGCCGCTCGTCCTCGCGGGGCACTCGCGCCTCATCGAGACGGCGGGCGACCTCGGCGTCGCGATCCGAGACGAGGCGGCGTTCGTCGAGCGCTCGGAGAGCGAAGTCGCGACGGACGGCGTCGTCGATCTGCTGGGCTTCTCCGAAAGGAAGACGCTCCCGATCCTGAAGTAGCCGCAGCGCCCGGAGCCGCGGCCGGACGCTTACCGGCGCCTGCGGCGCTCGACGATCAGCGCATGGCGTCGTAGACCACGCGGCCCCCGACCACCGTGAGCACCGATTCGAGCCGCTTGATGCCTTCGTCCGGGACGCGCTGCGGATCGAAGTAGTCGGCGCTCAGCACGACGAGATCGCCGAGCTTGCCCGTCTCGATGGAGCCGAGCTCGTCGCCCTCGCGGAAGAACCAGCCGTTGTCGGCCGTGTACATGCGCAGGGCCTGTTCGCGCGTGACCTGCTCGCCGACGTTGATGAGCGCGCCCGTGCAGTCCTTGCCCGTCACCATGTAGTAGATGTCGAACCAGGGGTCGAGAATTGCGATGTCACCGGCGTCGGAGCCCGCGCCCGCGTGGATGCCGCTCGCGAGGATCGTGCGATACGGCGGGCCCGCGGGTTGGCCGGCCGGCGTCCCTTCGCCGCCCTGCAGGTATTTCCAGCCGTGCAGCGCCATGCCGACGCCGATGTCCTTCATGGCCTTCAGGGTCGAAGCGTCGATGCTGGGCACGTGGGCGATGGACCAGTGCAGCTCCGCGAGCGGCGTGGACGCGTTGACCTTCCGATACGTTTCGGCCGTGAACTGAACCTCGGCGAGCGACAAGGTGTGCTGTTGGTAGCTCCAGCCGTGCTCGGCAACCATCTGCAGCGCGGCCTCGTAGTTGTCGGGGTGCTGCCCGGCCTTCCAGTCGTACGCGAAGATCCAGGGCGTGGCGAATTCGCCGATGCCCGAAACGCGCAGCATGTCGTCGCCGAAGCGGGGAAAGAGGCTGAGCAGGCGCTGTTTGAGGATGGGCAG
This sequence comes from uncultured Gammaproteobacteria bacterium, assembly GCA_963702105.1. Taxonomy (GTDB): domain Bacteria; phylum Pseudomonadota; class Gammaproteobacteria; order Steroidobacterales; family Rariloculaceae; genus ZC4RG20. Next base: position 2,539,957 of record OY969712.1, on the reverse strand, counting down.
CTCTTTCGTCTTGTCCATCGAGAGCAGGAACAGCCGCACTCGCTCGTCGAGCTCGTGCCGATGGTCGAGCGCAAGAATCTGCTCGTACGCCGTCCACGGGTTCGCGCTCGCAATGCCGTCCAAAGTCGCGCTGTCCTGCAGATCCGGACTGCCCGGCCGCGCGAAGACGCCCATGTCGACGCTCGTCGTGAGGCCGTAGTGCAGCGCGTAGGACTGGGCGTACCGGGCGCTGCGGACGCGGTCCTCGGGCGTCTGCATGTCGCGCAGCAGGTTCACGGCCGCGGTCGCCGCGGGGCCGGCGAGCGCGCCCTCCGGGCCGACGGTGATGTTGTGACTCTCGAAGAACTTCTTCCCGAGCGAATTCGTTACGGCGGGTCCGAAAGTCGCGAACAGCACCGGATGGTTTGGCACGGCGCGGTCCAGCTCCGCGAGCGTCGGCGCGCGCTTTTCGGCGAACAGGCGCGGGGTCCAGTCGCCGATCGTCGTGACCCAGGCGCCGGCGGGCGCCTGCTCGGCGCGCTTCGCGAGAAGCGCCATGGCCTGCGGGATGTCCGTCGCCGTCTCGACCATGACGTTGTAGCCGGGGCGCCGGCTGAACAGCACGAAGTGGTTGTGGTTGTCGATGAGGCCCGGGATCACGGTGCGGCCGTGCAGGTCGATGACCTTCGTGCAAGGGTCGAGGCGCTGCCTGCCGGCCGGTCCGACGTAGGCGAACCGGCCTTCCTGAATCGTCACTTCGTCTACGACGCGGTCCTGGGCGTCCATCGTATGGATCCTGCCGTTGACGAGCCGCACGTCCCGCGACCAGTCGCAGGGCCCCGCGGCCGCGGCCGGGCCGGGCCTGCCGAGCAGGGCCGCGAACGGGAGCAGGAGCAGAAGAAATCGTACGGTTCTTGTCATTGGTGTTTCCCCCCCGGAGGTAACCGCGGCCGGCCAAGCACTTCCGGGCCGGCGCGGGCTCCATGATACGCCCGGCCGCGGGGGCGAATCATGGACTCTCGGTGCCTCGGGACAGCGGGCCGCGGCGCATGCGCCCGGCGGGACCGAAAGCGTGTGCTAGCGCCGCTCGAGCCACCAATCGGGCGGTGCCCCGGGAAACGGATCGGGCCGGAAATAGGCGACCGCGCGCTCGCCGCGGGCCTCGGCCGTCCAGGGCGCTACGCCGTGCAGCGTCAGCCGATGAACGAGGTAAGCCTCCCCGGGGCCCGCCTGGACCGTGACTCGGGGACAGGCCGCGAAGCATTCGCGCCTCGCGGCCGCATAAGTCTCCGTCACGTCCTCGCCCGCCCAGCGTTCCGGCGGCAGGCCGGCGAGGCGGCTCCGCAGAGCGCGCCGCATGATTTCGTGAGAGCCCTCGAAGACCACGAAGGGCGCTGCGCCGGGAGGCGCGACCGTCAGCGGCAGACCGAGGACGAAGCCGTGACGTTCGCCGAGCCGGCGGCGGCGCCCGTCGTAGCGGGTCACGCCATCCACGTGCGCCGCGTCCCGGTCTCGGCGAAAGCCGAATGCGGCCGGAGATTCTCCCGCCGAGGGCTGCGGATAGCCCGGAAAGCAGACCGAGACCTGAGCGCGGTCCCAGGCGAAGCCCTCGAACCCGAGCGCCTCGGCCACGAAGCGGATGGGCACGCCGGCCAGCGCCGGAACGCCCGCGGCCGCGACGGCGCCGACGGCATCGTTAGGGAATGCATTGACCCCCACGAACCAGGTCGCGCCGCAGCGCAGCCAGCGCTCGCGCCGAGCGGGATCCGCAACGCAAGCCTCGGCCACGGGACGTGCGGCGGCGGCCCACGCGGCGACCGCGGGGTCGTAGGGGAATCGGGCCCAGCCCGTGCTGTAGAAGCGCGCTGCGTCCATGACTGCGATAACGGCGAGTGCGCGTCGGTCTTAGCAACGCGGCAAACCGCGAACCTTTCGGCCAAACCTCGCCTTTGACCCGCGCTCGCTCGGCTTTGACCCGCGCTCGTTTGGAAGCGATGATACCGCGGCCCGGAACCGGGCCGCGAGGATTGGGATCAAAGGCATTCCCGAAGGGTAAAGCTTGCATGACCACGACCATCGAAGCTCTCGAACGGCGCGATCTCGAGCCTTCGCTCGGGCAACCGGCGCGGGACCAGGCGTACGGCCCCGTCGCGCGCACGTTGCACTGGCTCGTGTTCTTCCTCGTCGCGGGGCAGATTCTCATCGGTTGGACCATGCCCCACATTCGGCCCGGTGTTCCGCAGGAGGGCCTCGTCGGCTGGCACCTTTCGATCGGGGCCCTGCTCATGCTCGTCGTGGTCGTGCGCATCGCATGGCGGCTCGTGCGGCCGGCGCCGCCTGCGCAAATGGCGGGCTGGGAGCGAGTGCTCGCCGCGCTGACCCACCTCGCGCTCTACGCGCTGCTCATCGTCATTCCCGTGCTCGGATGGGCGGCCGCGGGATTCTTCGGCTATCACTTGCGGCTTTTCGGTCTCATTCCGCTGCCGGCGATCGCCGACCATACGATGCGCTGGGCTCACGAAGCGGGGGATGTGCACGACCTGCTGACGAACGTGCTGCTCGGCGTCGTGGGGCTGCACGTGCTGGCCGCGCTCTGGCATTACTTCGTGCGCCGCGACGGGGTCCTGCAGCGGATGTTGCCCGGCGTCTGAGCCCCTTGAACCGGGCGAGACGGCAAGTCGGGACCTGCGCGACGCCGGACCGGACCGGGGCGAGGCGCCGCTCAGCCGCGGCCCGCAGGAGCCCCGCTCTCGAGCTCGTTTCGGTGCCTGGCGGCGCCTTCGTAGACGAGCCGCAGGAAGAGCGCCGGGTCGCCGCGCTCGGCATCGAAAGCCGCGGTCGGACGCATGCCCGCGAACTCCGCGAGGGTGCGCCCGTGCGCATAGGCGCCGCGTACGGCGTCGAGGACGGTCGTGCATAGACGCAGCTGAGCCTCGAGCGCTGCGCGGCCCTGCACGGGCCCCAGCGCGGGCACGACGCGCGTTTTCTCGTCCGCAATGTCGAGCAGCTTGCGCGTAGCCTCCGCGAGCCCGCCGATCCAGCCGCCCGTGACGTAGTCCACGACGGGGTAGCGCCCGACCGCGAGCAGCTCGCCGACGGCGAGCACGTTCGCGTCCGGGAAGCGGACGTAGAGATCGCCGTCGGTGTGCGCCTGGCGAACGTGCCCGTAGGAGATGGTGAGGCCCGCAAAGTCCACGCGTCCGTCCCCGGCGACGGTTTCGCTCGGCAGCGCTGCCTCGGGTTGCGCCGCGTGCTTGCGATGCTCCCAGGGCACCTCGAACGCCGTGCCGAGCCAGCGCTTCGTGTTCTCGTGCGCGACGACCGCGGCCCCGGCCGCCCGCAGCGCGGCGTTCGCGCCTGTGTGCTCGGGCCGCCAGCTCGTGTCGAAGAGCCGCGCGACGGTCCGCGAGCCCGCAAATGCGCCGAGCACGGCAAGGACGTCCTGCGTCCGCTCGGGCAAGCCGCCGTCCACGAGCAGGGCGCCCCGCCTGCCGGCGTGGATCGTGACGTTCGCGCCGGCGCCGGTTACGACGATGAGCTCAGGGGTCAGCGCGGTCGCGGTCAGCGGCGGCCGGCCTTCGGTACGGCCGCGGAAAGGCCAGGCGCATGCCGCGGCGCCGGCGAGCGCGCCCGCGACGAAACTGCGCCGGGAAGGCCGTGCGTTCATGCGCCGACTTTAGCGCAGGCTCGGCGCCGACGTCACGCCCGCCCGGGCCGGAGAAAAGCTTCGCCCATGCCTCAACTTGTCGCCGTACGTGCCGATACCCTACTCGGCGCTTGGATGCGGAGCGAAGGGCGGATCGTGACCTCTGTCGTGGGACTGCTGGTGGTCGTGGTGTGTGTGTTGGGCGGATTCGTGCTGTCTCACGGAAAAATACTCGCTCTGTGGCAGCCTTATGAGTTCCTCATCATCGCCGGAGGGGCGTTCGGCGCGTTCGTGGCGGGCAACCCGTTCGCGACGGTCAAGGCCTCGCTCGCAGGCATGATGGGCCTGCTCAAGGGACCGACCTACCGCGAGCAGGATTTCCTGGACCTGCTCGCATTGTTGCATGATCTCTTTAATAAGGTGCGCAAGGACGGGATGCTGAGCCTCGAGTCCGACATCGAGGCGCCGGCCGAAAGCGCGCTGTTCAACGCCTATCCTGCGCTCGTCAACGAACACCATCTCATCGAGTTCCTCACGGACTGCCTGCGCCTGATGGTCGGCGGTAACCTGGACCCCCATGAGCTCGAGATGCTCCTCGATGCAGAGCTCGACCTGCATCATCAGGAGCAGGAGGCTCCCTCGCACGCCGTCCAGGTCATGGCGGATTCGCTGCCCGGATTCGGCATCGTCGCCGCGGTCATGGGCATCGTGATCACGATGTCGTCGCTCGGGGGAGGCGATACGAGCCAGGTCGGCGAGCATGTCGCCGCGGCGCTTGTCGGCACGTTCCTCGGCATCCTGCTGTCCTACGGCGTCGCGGGCCCGATCGCTTCGGCCATGGCGAACCGCGCTCGCGAGGACGGCAAGGCGTTCGAGTGCGTCAAGGTGGCGCTGATCGCCAACCTGCGCGGCTACAATCCCAAGGTGGCCGTAGAGTTCGCGCGCAAGACCCTGCCGGCCAAGGGGCGCCCGAACTTCCTCGAGCTCGAGGAACACCTCAAGAGCGCGCGCTGACAAAGCGTGAGCGAGAAAGAGCAGATCCGTCCCATCGTCGTTGTCCGCCGCCGCAAACGCGGCGGCGGCGGTCATCACGGCGGCGCATGGAAGGTCGCCTATGCGGACTTCGTGACCGCGATGATGGCCTTCTTCCTCGTCATGTGGCTGCTCGGCGCCGCCACCAACACGCAGAAGGCGGCGATCTCGGAATACTTCAAGAATCCGAGCATGACGGCCGGCACGGTGACGCAGGCACCGGCGGGCATCGCCGGCCCGGGCGGCGCATCGGACAGCATGATCGACCTGCACGGCTCTTCGCTGCGCATGCCGCACGGCTCCTCGACGGTGCCGAGCATCGGCGAGCCGCCGGCGCCCGTGGAGAACCCGACGAAGCGGGCGTCGGGCGAAGCGGACGCGAAACGCCTCGAGGCGCTTCGCGTCGAGCTCGAGGCGGCGATTCAAAAGAGCGCCGCGCTCGCGCCGTTCAAGGACCAGCTGCTGCTCGACATCACGCCCGAGGGCTTGCGCATCCAGATCGTGGACAAGCAGAACCGGGCCATGTTCGACACGGGCAGCGCGCGCCTGAAGCTCTACACCACGGGCATCCTTCACGAGCTGGCCCATTTTATCAACGGCGTGCCGAACGAGATCAGCATAAGCGGGCACACGGATGCCACGCCCTACGGCGGCGCCAAGAACTACACGAACTGGGAGCTTTCCGCCGATCGCGCGAATGCCGCCCGCCGCGCGCTCGTCGAGGGCGGCATGCATGCCGAAAAGGTGGCGCGCGTCGTCGGACTCTCGGACACCGTGCCGCTCGACCGCCACCACCCCGGCGCGGCGATCAATCGGCGAATCAGCATCGTGGTCATGACGAAGGAGGCGGCCGCGGCGGCCCTGAAGCCCGAGCTCGCCTCAGCGGGCGGAGCGCCGCAAGCCGTTCCGTGAGGGCATCGATCTCTTCGGCGGTCGTCGGACGGCCGAGACTGAAGCGTACGGCGCCCATGCCGGTTTCGGGCTCGACGCCCATCGCGGCCAGCACGGGCGAGAGCTCGACGCGCCCCGAGTGACAGGCCGAGCCGGTGGAGGCCGCGACGCCCTCGAGCGCCGCGAGCACCTCGGCGCCGATTCTGCCGACGAACGAGACGTTGAGCGTATTGGGCAGGCGCTGAGCGGGGTGGCCGTTGAGCACGACGCCGTCCCCGAACGTCTCGCGAAGCCGCTCCCAGAGAATGTCGCGAAGCGTGCGCACGCGCTCCATGGCGGAAAGGTCGCAGGCGAGATCGGCAGCCTGGCCGAGCGCGGCGGCGAGCAGGGCGCTCTCGGTGCCCGCGCGGCGGCCGCCTTCGTGGCCGGCGCCGTGGATCACGGGCTCGAGAGCGAGGCCGCGGCGCACATAGAGCGCTCCGATGCCTTTCGGCGCATGAAACTTGTGGCCCGCGAGGCTTAACAGGTCGGCCCCGAGCGCTTCGACGCGCGTCGGAATCTTGCCGACGGATTGCGCGGCGTCGGTGTGAAACAGCGCCCCGTGCTCATGCGCAATCCTTGCGCATTCGGCGAGGGGCTGGATCGTTCCGACCTCGTTGTTCGCGTGCATGATGCTCACGAGCAACGTCTTCGGCCTCATGGCGCGCTCGACGTCGTCGGGATCGACGCGTCCCGTTCCGTCTACGCGCAGGCGTGTGACGCGGGCGCCGAGCCGTTCGAGGAACGCGCAGGGCGAGAGGATCGCCGGGTGCTCGACGGAAGTCGTGAGGACGTGGAGGCCTTCGCGCGCCGCCGCGAAAAACAGCCCCTTGAGTGCCAAATTGTTGGCCTCGCTGCCGCCGCTCGTGAAGACGATCTCCGCGGGCGCGCAGCCGATCAGGGCGGCGACCTGGTGCCGGCCGCGCTCGAGCGCAGCCCGCGCCGGCGCTCCGGCCCAATGCGCGCTCGACGGATTGCCGAAACCCTCGTCGAGCAGGGCGCGCATGGTCGCGGCGACTTCCGGGGCCAGCGGCGTGCTCGCGTTGTAGTCGAGATAGATCTCTTTCATGGCATCGCTGGTGAGTCCGCGGCCCGCTCTGCCTGGCGAGGGCTTCGCGGCCGCTCAGCGGACGACGACGCGGAAGTCGGCGTCGTCGACGAGCCGGCCGAAAGGCTCGAGGTCGAGCCGCCTGCGCGTCGCCGCGGCAAGGAAATCGTCCCGGCCTTCGGGCGCGACCGCGACGAGCAGACCGCCGCTGGTCTGCGGGTCGCACAGGATGGCTTTCGCGTTCTCGGCGAGCGTGCTCACCTTGTGACCGTAGCTCGCGAAATTGCGGGCCGTGCCGCCCGGTAACGTGCCTTGAGCGAGGTAGCGCGGCACGGCATCGAGGCGCGGCACGGCTTCGAATTCGATCTCGGCGCACACGCCGCTCGCCTCGCAGAGCTGGGTCAAGTGGCCGAGCAGGCCGAAGCCGGTGACGTCCGTCAGTGAGCGAACGGCCGGGATCTGCGCGAGCTCGGCGCCGAAATCGTTGAGCTGCAGCATGAGGCCGCGAACCGTGCGAAAGTCCTCGGGGGCCAGCACGCCTTTCTTCTGTGCCGTCGTGAGGATGCCGACGCCGAGCGGTTTCGTCAGATAGAGGTCGTCGCCGGGCCGGCCGAGATCGTTCGACAGAACGCGCTCGGGATCGACGACGCCCGTGACGGCGAGGCCGAAGATCGGCTCGGGCGCATCGATGCTGTGGCCGCCCGCGAGCGGAATGCCGGCGCGCGAGCAGGCCTCGCGCGCGCCGCTCAATACTTCTCCGGCGACGGCCGCGGGGAGCTTCTCGAGCGGCCAGCCGAGGATCGCGATCGCCATGATCGGCCGCGCCCCCATGGCGTAGACGTCGCTCATCGCATTCACGGCGGCGATGCCGCCGAAGTCGAACGGATCGTCCACGATCGGCATGAAGAAATCCGTCGTGCTGACGATGGCCTGGTGCTCGTCGAGGCGGTAGACGGCGGCATCGTCGCGCGAGTCGTAACCGACGAGCAGCCGCGGGTCGCGCGTCTGCACGGGCACATGCTGCAGAATCTCGGCCAGGACCTTCGGCGAGATCTTGCAGCCGCAGCCCGCGCCGTGGGAGTACTGCGTCAAGCGAACGGTGCTCATGGGCGCGTCCGTAGGAAGTGGAGTCGGCAGCGTACTCGCGGGCGAAGATCGGGTCCAGGCGCGCCGTTCCCCGCGGTTCGGCACCTTCGCCGGCGGCGCGTGCAGGGGCCCGAGCGGCCGCGGGGCATGTGGTATCCTCGGACGGAGGACTACGCGAAGGAGTGGAGCGTGGCAATCACGAGCGACGTATCGCGGGCGGCGGAGGAAGCGACGCCGGAAGTCTTGCTGGAACGGGCCCGGGCGTTGCGCCCCCTCGTCGAGGAACACGCGGCCGAAACCGAGCAGCTGACGCACATCTCGGAGGCGCTGCATCGGCGCTTCGAGGAGGCGGGCTTCTACCGGATGCTCATGCCGCGCCGCTACGGCGGGCTCGAGACCGATCTGCCGACGTACGTTCGCGTGTGGATGGAGATCGCGCGCGGCGATCCTTCGGCCGCCTGGTGCGGCTGTCTGGCGGCGAATCACGCGCTGCAGCTCGGCTCGTGGTGGCCGGAGAAGGCGCAGGACGAGATTTTCGGTACGAAGGGCGCGTTCAAGGCCGCCTCCGTGGCGGCGCCGCTCACGCAGTTTGCTCGGCGCGTGGACGGCGGCTGGGAGCTCAGCGGCAAGGTGTCCTACTGCTCCGGTATTCCTTACTCGACTCACTATATCGGCCAGGCCCTGACTGAGCCCGAGGAGAAGGGCGGGCCGCCGGGGCCGCCGATCCTGTTCGTCGCGCCGCGCAGCGCCTTCGAGATCCTCGACGACTGGGGCGAGCTCATCGGCCTCATCGGCAGCGGCTCGAACAGCATCGTCTTCGACCATGCCGTCGTGCCCGAGCACTGGGTGCTCGAGAACACGCACATGGCGGACGTTGAGGTCACGGGCGGCACGGTCGGCTCTCGCCTTCACGGCAACCCGATGTACGCGACGCGCGGCCTCGCCTTCTTTACGATGACGGTCGGCGCCGTCATGGTCGGCGCCGCGCTCGGAGCCCTCGACGAGTTCGAGCATCTTCTCAAGGCGCGCAAGACCATCCGCGCGCCGTTCGTCCCTTGGGCCGAGGACCCGGACCACCAGCGCTGGTTCGGCGCCGCGATCACGAAGCTCAAGATCGCCGAGATCGCGGTCGTGAAGTCGGCCGAGATGCAGATGGATTACGGCCGGGCTACCGTCGAGGAAGGCAAGCCCTACACTTTTGGAGACGATCAATTCATCGGCGCTATCGCCCGCGACGCCTATTCCGACGCGTGGCAGACCATGCAGAACTGGATCTGGCGCTACTCCGGTTCGAGCGCCGCGCGGCGCGGGCAGAAGCTCGAGCGCGTCATCAGGGACATGGCAACCGGCTGGAGCCACTTTAATACGGCCAATAACGAGTGGGCCTACGTCGAGGTCGCGAAGGCACGGCTCGGGCTGCCGAATTCGCCGATGTTCTGAAAAAGGGGTCAGAGCCCTTTTTGTGCGATGTCGGTGATCCCCGAACGAGACGGAGGATCGAATGAGTCCCGAGATCGTGGGCGCCGGCTTCGGCCGTACCGGAACGTTGTCCCTGAAGGTCGCGCTCGAGCAGCTGGGCTTCGGGCCTTGCTACCATATGAGCGAAGCGTTCGCGAATCCAGATCACGCGCAGGTATGGCACGATGCGGCGCGCGGCACGATGCCGGACTGGCACGAATTCCTGGGCGCCTATCGGTCCGTCACCGATTGGCCGGCCTGCTACTTCTGGCGAGCGCTCATTGGGGCCGCTCCGGCGGCGAAGGTGCTGCTGACGGTACGCGACGCGCAGGCTTGGTACCGCAGCATGTCGAAGACGATTTTCGAGGTCATCGGCCGGTTTCGGCAGACGCCCGAATCGGAGCGCGGCCCGCAGCTCGAGATGGCCGTCTATATCGTCGGGGACAAGACCTTCGGCGGCCGCACGGACGCCGAGCACGCCATCGCAGTCTACGAAGCCCATAACGACGCCGTGAAGCGGGCCGTTCCAAACGACAGGCTCCTCGTCTTCGACGTCGCCGACGGCTGGGAGCCGCTCTGCGCGTTTCTCGGCGTACCCGTGCCCGCCTCGCCGTTTCCGCGCATGAATTCCACGGAAGAGTTCCGCGCGCGGCCTGGCCGCGGCGAAATCCCGGCCTCGTGAGGCGGGGCGGCGAAGCGATGCCTCTGCCCACTTACTTCGTTTCGCACGGCGGCGGTCCCTGGCCCTACATGCGGCGTGAATACGGCGGCGCGTTCGAACGGCTCGAGGCCGCGCTCGCGGACATGCCGCGGCAGCTCGGCCGGCGCCCGGACGCCGTGCTCGTGGTCTCCGGCCATTGGGAGGCACGAGATTTCGCCGTCATGGCGAGTCCGCATCCGCCGATGCTCTACGACTACTACGGCTTCCCCGCGCACACCTACGAAGTGCGTTACGCGGCGCCCGGCGCCCCCGCGCTCGCCGAACGCGTTCGGGCTCTGCTCGAGGGCGCCGGCCTCGCCGCCGGGCTCGACGCCGAGCGCGGCTACGATCATGGCGCGTTCGTGCCGCTCGCCGTGATCTATCCCGATGCCGACGTGCCCGTGTTACAGCTTTCGCTCCAGGCCGGGCTCGACCCGGCCGCGCACCTTGCCGCCGGCGGGGCCCTGGCGCCGCTGCGCGAGGAGGGCGTGCTGATCCTCGGCAGCGGCATGAGCTATCACAACCTGCGCCGCATGGGGCCCAGCGCGCAGGCGCCGTCGCGGGCTTTCGACGCCTGGCTCGATGCGACGCTGCGCGAGACCGATCCGGAGAAGCGGCGCGCGCTGCTTCTGAACTGGACCGCCGCCCCGGCTGCGCGCGAGGCGCATCCGCGCGAGGAGCATCTGCTGCCGCTCATGGTCGCGGTCGGCGCGGCGCTCGGCGAGGCGGCGACGCGCGTCTATCACGAGGAGGCGCTGCTCGGCGGGCTCGTCGTCTCGAGCTATGGCTTCGGCGTCGAGCGGAGCCGCGCGACCGGCATTGGCTTTGCGGCGGCGGCCTCCTAGCTCAGCGCGGCGAGCGCTTCCGGAGTGAAGGGCTCGAGCTCCTCGAAACGGCCCGCCCGAAGCTTCTCCGCCCATGCGGGATCCACGAGCAGCGCGCGGCCGACCGCGACGAGATCGACCTCGCCGCGTTCGACCATCGCGGCGATGCGCTCGAGACCCGAGTTGCCCGCGCTTTCGCGCGCGAACAGCCCCGCGACGAAGTCGTTGTCGAGCCCCACGGAGCCGACCGTGATGACCGTGCGTCCCGTGAGCTTCCTGGTCCAACCGGCGAGGTTCAGGGGCGAACCCGCGAATTCCGGTTCCCAGAAGCGCCGTGTCGAGCAATGGAAGGCGTCTATGCCGGCTTCGGCGAGCGGGGCCAGGAAGCGCTCGAGTTCCGCCGGCGAACTGGCGAGCTTGGCGTCGTAGGCGGCGATCTTCCACTGCGAGAAGCGCAGCACGAGCGGAAATTCGGGACCGACCGCCCGCCTGCACGCCCGAATCACTTCGACGGCGAAGCGCGCTCGCGCCCCAATGTCGCCCCCATAGCGGTCCGTACGCCGATTCGTGAGGGCCCAGAAGAATTGATCGATCAGGTAACCGTGCGCCGCGTGCAACTCGATGCCGTCGAATCCGAGGCGTGCGGCGTCAGCCGCCGCGCTCGCGTAGGCCTCCACGATCGCCGCGATTTCGGATTCCGAGAGCGGCTCGCAAATGCGCTCGCCTTGGACATCGAGACCCGAGGGTCCCACGGGCGGTGCCCCATGCCCGGGCTTGCGGGCCGTCCCCACGTGCCACAGCTGGGGCATGATGCGGCCGCCGGCGCGATGCACCTCCTCGGCCACGAAGCGCCAGCCCTCGAGCGCGGCGCGGCCATGGAACTGCGGGACGTCGGGCAGCGAAAGCGCGGCCGGGTGATCGATGCCGGTGCCTTCGGTGATGATGAGCCCGACGCCGTGCTCGGCCCGGCGGCGATAGTACGCGGCGACATCCTGGCCCGGCACGCCGCCGGGCGATTTTCCGCGCGTCATCGGGGCCATGACGATGCGGTTCGGAACCGTCAGCGTTCCGAGCCGGGCGGGCGTGAAGAGGGGGGAGTATGGCGTCGTCATAGTGTCCTGGTGGTCAAAATACTAGTGTTGCTTAGACCGGTAACGGCGACATCGATCGACCTATAATCGGCCCGCATTTCGGGCCGAGACCGCGCGCCGCCGACCTGCGTCCGCCTTCGCGCTGGGCGCTCGATCGGGCGTTTCGGCCCGCGCCCGCGTCCGCGTGCCCGAGTAGTGGCGCGCGGAACCGCCATGGCATTATTTCAGTCTTTTCTTCTGATTGTGATAGGAGCGACACGATGAGCACGAACAACCTGACCTCCGTTCTGGAGGCGCACGGCGGCGCAGTCAATCTGCTGCGAAACTCGAAGTCAGGCATCTATGTGTACCCCGTCGTGGCGCCCGAGTTTTCGAATTGGCGCGACGAGCAGATCGCGTGGCGGAAATCGGCCGTGCTGTTCGACCAGACCCACCATATGGACGAGCTCATCGTCGAGGGGCCCGACGCGGCGAAGTTTCTCGAATACGTCGGCATCAACAGCTTCGCCAACTTCGACCTGAACCGCGCCAAGCACTTCGTTCCCGTCACGCCCGCAGGGCACGTCATCGGCGATATGATTATCTTCCGCGAGCGTGAGGATAAGTTCGTGCTCGTGGGCCGTTCGCCGACGGCCAATTGGGTGAGGTTCCAAGCTGCGGTCGGCAAGTACAACGTCCGGCTCGTTCACGATCCGCGGTCCGACAGCCGGCCCGACGGCAAGGCCATCTATCGCACGCATTACCGCTTCCAGATTCAAGGGCCGGAGGCCGACAAGATCTTCACGAAGATCAACGGCGGTCCGGTCCCCGACGTGAAGTTCTTCCACGTGGACTGGATCAAGGTCGGCTCGCGGCGCGTACAGGCCCTGCGCCACGGCATGGCCGGCGCGCCGGGGCTCGAGATCTGGGGCCCGTACGCGGACAAGCATTACATTCAGACGACGATCCTCGAGGCCGCGAAGGACGCGGGTGTGGATCTGCGCCTCGTCGGCAGCCGGGCGTATTCGACGAACACGCTCGAGTCGGGCTGGATTCCGTCGCCGCTGCCCGGCATCTATACCGGGGGCGGCATGCTCGCGGAGTATCGCGACTGGCTCGGCGCCGACAGCTACGAGGCCGTGGGGTCGATCGGCGGCAGCCTCGTCAGCGACAACATCGAGGACTACTACGTCAATCCGTTCGAGCTCGGCTACGGCTTTTACATCGGCTGGAAGACGGACTTCATCGGTAAGGACGCACTCGCGAAGATGAAGGATCAAAAGAACCGGCAAAAGGTCACGCTCGAGTGGAACCGGGACGACGTGCTCAAAGTCGTCGCCTCCGCCTTCGAGGAGGGGACGCCCTACAAGTGGATCGATTTCCCGCAGCCGAACTACGCCTCGAGCAGCGCCGACATGGTCAAGCAGGGCGACAAGCTCGTCGGCATGTCCATGTTCAACGGCTACTCCTACAACGAGAGATGCCTGCTGTCCCTCGCGGTCGTCGATCCCGACCTCAAGATCGGCGACGTGCTGACGCTCGTCTGGGGCGAGCCCAAGCGCACCGGCAAGACTTCGGTCGAGGAGCACAAGCAGGCCGAGATCCGCGTGCGCGTCTCGCCGACGCCGTATGCGCGGGAGGCCCGCGAGAACTACGCCGAAAGCTGGCGGACCAAGGCCGGCAAGTAAGGGAGCCGGCGAGGCGCGAAGGGGAGCGCGTGAGGTTCCGATCGATCCTCGCGAGGCAAGCGGCGCGGGTCAGCCCGCGCCGCCCGCCGCTCCCGCCGCGCCCGGCGCATCTTCCGTTCTCGCCGCTCCCCGCGGTCCCGCCGCCCGTGTGTCGGGCGCTCAGCTTCGCCCCGAGTCGAAACCGCCCTGGCTAGACGCACGGGCAGTGCGGATCTTCCTCTGCACGGCGGCCGCGTGCCGCCCTGGCTCGCGGCGCGCATGGCGGCGCTCGGGCGGGTCGTCGTGGAAGCCGTCGTTCACGAATACGGCCGGGACGAGCTCCTGCGCCGGCTCGCCCACCCCTTCTGGTTTCAGTGCTTCGGCGCCGTCATGGGCATGGACTGGCATTCGTCCGGGATCACGACGAGCGTCATCGGTGCGCTCAAGCGGGGTCTCGGCCCGCTGCAGGGCGAGCTCGGCGTTTACGTGTGCGGCGGCCGCGGCCGGCATTCGCGCCGCACGCCGGCCGAGCTCGAGAGCGTGGGCGAGCGCACGGGCCTCGACGCGGCCTCGCTGGCGCGCACGAGCCGCCTCGTCGCGAAGATCGACAGCGCCGCGGTGCAGGACGGGTTCGATCTCTACCTGCACGCGTTCGTGGTCACGGCCGAGGGCCGCTGGTGCGTCGTGCAGCAGGGACTCAACGACGCGCGGGGAGAGGCGCGCCGCTACCACTGGCTCTCCGAGAATCTCGAGGGCTTTCTCGACTCGCCTCATGCCGCCATCGAAGGACGGACCCGCGGCGAGATCGTGAATCTCGCCGACGTGCGCGCGGCACCGAGCCGCAGGGCGGGCCTCGCGCTGATCGGCACCGGCCCGGACCGCGTCGTGCAGGTGCTGCGACGGATGCGAGACGCGCGCAATCCGGCACGGAGCCTGTTTCCCGAGCTGGACCCGCCGCCGCGTCCGCAACCTGATCCGCGACCTGGTCCGCAATTCCCGCCGCCTCTTCCGCACCTGCATATGCCGGCTCACCACGAAGTCCGCGCCTCGGATGTCGTGTTGAGGCGGCTGCACGGTGCTCTTGCGGCCGCGGCGCAGCGAGGCCCAGAAGACTTCACCGATGTCTTGCTGACTCCGGGCGTCGGCGCGCGCACGATTTCGGCGCTGGCGCTCGTCGCCGAGGTCGTCCACGGCACGCCTTGCCGGTTCTCCGATCCGGCGCGGTTCTCCCTGGCGCACGGCGGCAAGGACGGCCATCCGTTCCCGGTGCCGCTGCGCGTGTACGACGAGACCCTGCGCGTGCTGAAGCGCGCCGTGGCGCAGGCCAAGCTCGGCAATGCGGACAAGCTCGGCGCGATCCGCCGCCTCGATGCCGAAGCGCGGGCGCTCGAGCGGACGGCGACGGGGCCCGGATTCGAAGACTTCGTGGCGCAGGAGCGCGCGCGGTCGCGCGACTATGGCGGCCGCCGCGTGGGCCAGGGCGACTCGGCTGCCGGCCGAGGCCGCGACGGTGAACGCTGAAGTGTCTCGCTTCGCGGCCTTGGTGCGGCGCAAGCCCATCGAGCGGCTGCAGGCCGAAGCCGGGGCGCGGCAGGAGTTTCGCCGCGTGCTCGGCGTCTGGCAGCTCGCCGCGATCGGCGTCGGCGCCATCATAGGCGTCGGGATCTTCGTGCTCGCCGGTCAGCAGGCGGCCGTGAATGCGGGGCCGGCGGTGGTTCTTTCGTTCATCGTGGCCGGCCTCGGCAGCGCGTGCGCGGCGCTCGCTTACGCCGAGTTCGCGGGACTCATTCCGGCAACCGGCAGCGCGTACACGTACGGGTATGCCGTGCTCGGTGAATTGTTCGCCTGGGTCATCGGCTGGGACCTGCTGCTCGAATACTCGCTCATCGTGGCCGTGGTCGCGATCGGCTGGTCCGGCTACGTGCAGGCGCTCATCGCCCAGCTGACCGGCCTGCACCTGCCGGTTGCGCTCCAGGGCGCGTGGGATCCGGCGCATCCCGGAAGCGGCAAGCGCTTCGACCTCATCGCGGCGTCGATCTCGCTCGCGATCGCTTGGCTCCTGACCGTGCGCACGGAATGGGGCGCGCGGGCCAACGCCGTCGTCGTCGCCGTCAAGGTCATCGGCGTCGCGCTCGTGATCGCGGTCGGCGCCTTCTACGTCGATCCCGCCAACTGGCACCCGTTCATTCCGGAGCCGGTCGCCGGCGAGGGAGGCACTTCGCACTTCGGTTGGGGCGGGGTGCTCGCCGCCTCGAGCATCGTCTTCTTCGCCTGCTTCGGCTACGACACGTTGACGACGGCCGCGGAGGAGGCGCGCCGTCCGCAACGCGACCTGCCGCGGGCCGTGCTCGCATCGCTGGCGGTCTCGATGGCGCTATACCTCGCCGTGTCGCTCGTGCTGACGGGCATGGTGCCGTACACCGCGCTCGATTCGCCGGCGCCGGTCGACGCCGCGTTCAAAGCCCTCGGCCTCGATTGGGTGCGCGGCATCATCAACGTCGCGGCCGTCGCCGGCATCACGAGCGTGCTCTTCGCGTTCATGCTCGGGGCCGCGCGCATCGGCTTCGCGCTTGCGCGCGACGGCTTGCTGCCTCGCTGGTTCGCGCGCGTTCATCCGCGCTATCGCACGCCATATCGCCCGACCGTGATCCTCGGCGTCTTCGTCGCGTTGGTGGCCGGTCTGCTGCCGATCGGCGAAGTGGCCGAGCTCGTCAACATAGGGACGCTATCGGCCTTCATCGTGATCTGCGCGTCCGTGCTGATCCTGAGGCTTCGCAGGCCGGATCTGCCGCGAAGTTTCCGCGCGCCGGGCGTCTACGCCGTAGCGCCGCTCGGGGCGCTGTTCTCGCTGTTTCTGATCGTCGGCTGGCCTTGGATTTCGGCAGGGCACGTGATTCTGCTCGGCGGTCTGCCGAGCGTCACGATCTGGCGTTTCGTGATCTGGATGGGCCTCGGGCTCGTCGTCTACTTCTCGTACGGCGCGAGACACAGCGCCCTTGCCGCGCGACCCGCCGCAGACGCCCCGCTCTCCGAGAAGGCCGAGCGGTCCTGACCCCGCGCCTCGCACGCACGCGAACGAAGTTTGGCATCTCGTCCCAGACTCAGGATCGGCCGGGAGCCGCGACGGTCGAGCGTGCCGGGACGCTAGGCGCTCCACGCTCCGCCGCGCAGGAACCCATGGGCCGCGAGCGCCGCAGTCGTGCCGTCGCCGGCCGCGGCCGCCGCGCGGCAGACGCTGCCCGACCGCAGGGTGCCGGCGGCCAACAGGCCGGGCAGTCGCGTGCGCATGGAAGCGTCGGTCACGATGTAGCCCCCGGCGTCGAGCAGCGGCGGCCCATCCCCCTGCAGCGACGAGTCTTTGAGATAAGCCGTGTTCGGGTCGAGGCCGACGAACACGAACACGGCGTCGCAAGGGAGGTCGCGCGTCTCGCCGCTGCCGGTGTGCCTCACACGGGCGCCCGTCACGGCCTCCTGGCCCAGAATCTCTGTGACCTCGGATTCGGGCACGGCCGAGATTTTCGGATGCGCTTCGACGAGCTCGCGGTAGGCGGCCTGCGCCGTGTACGCCGCGCCGTGGTGCACAATCGTGACCGCGGAGCAGGATTCGGCGAGGGTCAGGGCCTCCTGCAGCGCCGAGTCGCCGCCGCCCGCGACCACGACGGCGCGCTCGCGCAGCAGCGGGGCGTCGCAGCTCGCGCACTGGCTCACGCCCTTGCCGCGCAGGGTGGACTCGCCGGGCACGCCGAGGTCGCGCAGCCGCGCGCCCGTCGCGAGAATCGCGCAGCGCGCCGTGTACCGCTCGTTCGGCGTGGCGACGATCCAGCCCTCGTCCCGGCACTCGAGGCCCGTGAGGTTCGTCATGGCGAACTCGGCGCCGGCCGCCGTAGCCTGCTCCTGAACGATCGGGCAGAGGTCGTAACCGGGCACGCCCTCGGCCGAGCCGGGGTACCCGTCGATCCGCTCGATGTTCAGCAGCTGGCCGCCCAGCGCGTCGCCGGTCAGCACGAGCGTGCTGCGGCCGAGCCGCGCCGCAGCGAGGCCGGCGGATAGGCCCGCAAGGCCGCCGCCCGCGACGATAATCTCGAACTCTTTGCTCACGGCAGTCGTTCCCGAGAGGGTGGAATCGCCGAAGCGTACCGGTTGCCCGGCCGCGATGAAACCCTCGGCCTGCTAGAATTCGCGTGAAGTCATGAGCCTATCGCCATGTCGCACGAGTTGTTGAGACGCCTGCCGGCCGTGGATGCCTGGCTGTCGAGCGAGCAGGGCGCGGCCCTGTGCGCGGAATTCTCGCGCGCGGAGGTCGTCTTCGTCATGCGGGCGCATCTCGCGCGGCTTCGCGAGCGGCTCGCGGCCGGCGCCGGCGAGCTGCCGGACCTCGCGAGCGAGACGTACACGCAGCTGCTGCGCGCGGAACTGCTCGAGCGGCGCGCGGGCAGCCTTCGGCCCGTCATCAACGCGACCGGCATCGTGATCCATACGAACCTCGGCCGCGCGCCGCTCGCGCCGGAGGCCCTCGAGGCCGTCGAGCAGGTGGCGCGCGGCTACTCGACGCTCGAATACGATCTCGCGGCCGGCGAGCGCGGCTCCCGCAACGCGCACGTCGAAGCCTTGCTGCGCCGGCTCACGGGCGCCGAGGCCGCGCTGGTCGTGAACAACTGCGCGGCGGCGGTCGTGCTCGCGCTCGGAGCGCTCGCGGGCGCGGGGTCCGGCGAAGTCGTCGTCTCGCGCGGCGAGCTCATCGAGATCGGCGGCTCGTTTCGCATGCCGGACGTCATTGCCCAAAGCGGCGCGAGGATGGTCGAGGTCGGCACGACGAACCGGACCACGCTACGCGACTACGCAGAAGCCGTGACCGAGCACACGCGCGTGCTGCTCGCGAGCCATCCGAGCAACTACCGCATCGTCGGCTTCACGGCGAGCCCCGAGGCGCGGGCGCTCGCGACGCTCGCGCGGGAGCGCGAGCTCGTGCTCGTGCGCGATCTCGGCAGCGGCAGCCTCGTGAGGCTCGACGAGCTCGGCGCGGCGGCCGAGCCGACCGTGGCCGAGTGCGTCGCAGCCGGCGCCGATATCGTGACGTTCAGCGGGGACAAGCTGCTCGGCGGACCGCAGGCCGGCCTCGTCGTTGGGCGGGCCGATTCAGTCGACCGCCTGCGCAGACATCCGCTCGCCCGCGCGTTTCGCATCGATAAGCTCTCGCTGGCCGCGCTCGTCGCGACGCTCAAGCTCTACGAGCCGCCGCACGACCCGCGCAATCGCGTGCCGGTGCTGCGCATGATCGCCGAGAGCCGCGACGCCGTCGGGCGGCGCGCGGCGCGGCTCGCGCGCGAGCTCGGCACGCTTGCGGGGGTGACGGCGCGGCTCGCCGACGACGTGAGCTACGCCGGCGGCGGTGCGCTTCCCATGAGCGAGCTGCCGACGCAGGTCGTGCGGCTCCAGGCGGCCGGCACGAGCGCGGCGGCGCTCGCGGCCCGGCTACGCGCGGCCGATCCGCCGGTGATAGCGCGCATTTCCAAAGACGCCGTCTGCCTCGATCCCAGGACCGTTCTGCCCGAGCAAATGCGCACGCTGACACGCGCCTTGCGCGCCGCACTCTCGTGAGCGGCATCACACTCGGGGTCGTCGGTCACGTGGACCACGGCAAGACGGCGCTCGTGCGTGCGCTGACGGGCATGGAAACGGATCGACTCGCCGAGGAGCGCCGGCGCGGGCTTTCGATCGTGCTCGGTTTCGCGTTCGTCGAGACGCCGCGCGGCGTCGTGGATCTCATCGACGTGCCGGGTCACGAGGACTTCATCCGCGCGATGATCGGCGGGGCGACGGCGCTCGACGGCATCGTGCTCTGCGTCGCGGCCAACGAAGGCGTCATGCCGCAGACCGTCGAGCATTTCCAGATCGCCCGGCTGCTCGACGTGGACAAAGGGCTCGTCGTCGTCACGAAGGCCGACCTCGCGGACGAGGATCGGCGCGCGGCCGTCAGGGCCGACGTCGCGCGCTTCGTGCGCGGCACGTTTCTCGAGAACGCGACGGTGCTCGAAGCGTCGATCGTAACCGGCCTCGGGGTCGATGCCGTTCGCGAGCAGTTGGCGGCGCTCGCGGCGGTCGGCGCCGCGCGCGAGGCGCGCGGCGGATTCTTTCTGCCGCTCGACCGCGTGTTCACGATGCGCGGCTTCGGCCTCGTGGCGACCGGCACGCTCAGGGGCGGGGAGCTGCGCGTCGGCGATACCGTCGAGATCCAGCCCGCGGGCAGATCGGCGACGGTTCGCGGTCTGCACAATCACGGCAGCTCCATAGAGTGCGCGGTCCCGGGCCAGCGCGTGGCCGTGAACCTGCGTCACGTGAGCCGGGAAGAGGTGGCGCACGGCAACGTGCTGGCCGCCCCGGGCTCCGTGCTGCCGGCCCGCCGCCTCGACGCCGAGCTGCGGCTGCTCGAGGACGCCCCGGCCGTCGCGAACGGCGCGGCCGTTCGCCTGCTCACGGGGACGGCCGAGGCGACCGCGAGAGTGCGCCTGCTCGACCGAAGCGAGCTCGCGGCCGGGCAGCGCGCTTTCGTGCAGCTGAACCTCGATCGCGCCGTCGCGACGCGGCCCGCGGAACGCCTTCTAATAAGAAGCCTTTCGCCCGCGCGCACGCTCGGCGGCGGCCGGATTCTCGACGTGAACGCGAGGCGTCACCGGCGCTTCGACGCTCGGGTCATGGACAGGCTCGAGACCACGGCCTCCGGAAACCTCGGGCGCATCGTCCGCCAGCGCCTCGGGGAGGCGGGCCCGGTGGGGGTGCATCTCGACGAGCTGGCCGAGCCCGTCGAGCGCGCAAGGGCTGCCGTCCTGAGCGCCGCCGAGCGGTTAGGGGCGATTCGCATCGGCGGCGACCGCCTCGTGACGGCCGAAGCGTTCGAAGGCGTGACGGTCGCGGCCCTTACCGTGCTCGAGCGCTTTCATGCCGAGCATCCGCTGCGCAGAGGCCTCGACGCGGGAAGCATCGCGAGCCGGTTCGCACTCAATGCCCATCCGGCCGTCGTGCAGAAAGCGCTGAAGCGGCTCGTCGAGCGCGGCCGGCTGCAATGTGCCGACGAGCTGTATGCCATTGCCGGTCACGATCCGTTCGCGAGTCTCGAGGGGCGCGAGCGGCAGCTTGTCGCGCAGATCGAGCAGGCGTTCCGCTCCGGCGGCCTCGAGCCGCCGGCGCCGCAGGCCGTGATTGGACGCGACAAGGTCAAGCAGGTCATCTATCGCCTGCTGCTCGAAACCGGGCGGCTCGTGCGGCTCAAGACCTATGACCGAGACGCCGAGATCGTGCTGCACGCGGGCACGGTCGAGGAGGTCAGGCGGGCGCTCGAGCGCGCCTTTCCGCAACCTCGGGCGTTCGCCGTCAAAGACGTTCGCGATCTGCTAAAGTCCACGCGCAAGCACGTCGTGCCGATTATGGAGCACCTCGATTCGACGGGCGTGACGGTGCGAAGCGGCGACCTGCGCCGGTTGCGGGAGCCTTAGGACGAACGGTGTGCCGCGGGTCGGGGCGGGCGTCGGTCGGCCCAGGCCGCGTCCGCCGGCTCGGTCCGCCGGCTCGGTCCGCAGGCTCCCGCCCTCGGGGAGGCGAATGAAGTCTGGTGACTTCCCTGGTCTTCAAAACCAGCGGCTCGGCGACCCCGAGCGGTGGGTTCGATTCCCATCCGCCTCCGCCACGACCCCGTCGCGGCGAGCGCACCGGGGATCGAATTCCCGAAAGATGTCAAGGGAGCCATTCGGCGCCAGTTCTCGTATCCTGCGCTGTTTGCGGCCCGGAACGCCGCGGAGAAAGCACCGAGATGGCACAACCCGGAACCCACAGGTCGGCCCGTTTCACGGAAGGGCCGATCGTGAAGTCGCTCGTGGCCCTGGCGCTGCCCATCGTCTTCGCCAACGTGCTGCAGACGGCGTACCAGCTGGTCGATACGTTCTGGGTCGGCCGCCTCGGCGGCGTTGCGGTTGCGGCCGTTTCCGTGAGCTTCCCGCTGATCTTCCTCATGATTGCGGTCGGCGGCGGACTGGCCGTGGCGGGCTCCGTGCTCGTCGCGCAGTACGCGGGGGCCCGCAACGCGCGCAAGGTCGATCACGTCGCGGCGCAGACGCTGCTCATGGTCGTCGTCGTGAGCCTGATTCTTTCGGCGATCGGTTACGCGCTCTCGCCGTATGCGCTGCGGCTCATGGGGGTCGGGCCCGATACGCTGCACGACGCGACGCGCTATCTGCAGGTTTCGTTCATCGGCATCGTTTTCACTTTCGGTTACTTCGTCTTTCAATCCGTGCTCAGAGGCGTCGGCGAGGTGCGAGCCCCCGTCTACATCGTGTTCGGCACCGTGCTTCTGAACCTGCTGCTCGATCCGCTGTTCATCTTCGGCTGGGGACCCATTCCGGCCTCTGGCGTGACAGGCGCCGCATTCGCCACGATCGGCACGCAGGCCGTCGCGACGGCGGTCGGCATGTCGACGCTGTTTTCCGGCCGTTTCGGCATCCGTCTAAAGCTGCACGACTTCAAGCCCGACTGGGCGCTCATGAAGCAGGTCGTGACGCTCGGCTTGCCCGCGTCCATGGAGCAGTCCACGCGCGCGCTGGGCCTGACCGTCATGACCTTCCTCGTCGCGACCTTCGGCACTACGACGATCGCCTCCTACGGCATCGGTACGCGCATCCTGAGCTTCATCATCATCCCGGCCATGGGCCTTTCGATGGCGACCTCGACGCTCGTCGCGCAGAATATCGGCGCCCGCAACGTGGACCGTGCCTCGCACATCGCGTGGCTCAGCGCCGGCATCGGCTTTGCGGTGCTCGAGCTCGTGGGCCTCGTCTGCTTTGTGTTCGCACATCCTCTGATCCGGTTCTTCGTGCCCGAGGCGCCGCACGTCATCGCCGGCGGCACGCAGTTTCTGCACCTCATGGCGCTGTCTTTCGGCTTCATCGGCCTGCAGCAGACGCTTTCCGGCGCCTTCCGCGGCTCAGGCAACACGTTCAACAGCATGATCCTGGCCATGGTCTCGCTCTGGGTCCTGCAGTTCCCGATGGCCTATGTCCTCTCCAAGCACACGGCGCTCGGCGAGGTCGGTCTCTGGTGGGCCTTCCCGATCGCGAACGTCACGATCGCCTGCGTCGCGGCCGTCTGGTTCCTGCAGGGCGGTTGGCGCGGTAAAAACCTCATCGGCGACCGCGAGCACGAGCTCATCGAGGAAATCACCGAAGAGGCGATCATCCAGGAGGGGATTAACGACTGAGCGGCGGCATGCTGCGGCGCGGCGAGCGGCGGCATGCTGCGGCGCGGCGAGCGGCGGCGTGCCGCGGCGCGGCGATCCGCAGCGGGCCGCGCGCCTATCGCGCCCGCAGCACGTAAGCCTTGTCCGTGAGTCGGCTCAGCCCGCGCTCGCGCAAGTGCGGGTATTCGCCGAGCGCGTCGCGGCTCGCGACGCGCTCGATCTCGAAGCCGTCGCCATAGAGCGCCGCCACGTCCTCCTCGGTCACCGAGAACGGCGGGCCGTTCATCTCCGCCTCCGGGTATTCGTACGTGAGCAGCAGCATGCGCGGCTTGCCCTTCAGAATGGTCCCCATATGCGCCGCGTACTGCCGGCGCATCGCGGGGGGGAGCGCGATCAGCGAGGCGCGGTCGTAGACGGCCGCGGCGCCGGCCGCGTCCTCGGGCGTGAGCGCGAAGAAGTCGCCTTCGTAGATCTCGATGCCCTCGGCGGCCCATACCGTGAACGGCCCTCGCCGCCGCGTCGTGCTGCGCAGATCGTTCTCGACGAAGAAGGCTTCGACAGCCTGACGCACGACTTCCACGCCGACTACGGCGAAGCCCCGGTCGCGCAGCCACAGCATGTCGAGGCTCTTGCCGCAGAGCGGCACGAGCACCTTTGCGCCGGCTGCGACGTCGAGGTCGCGCCAATGGCGCTCGAGCTGCGGATTGACCGCGCTCTGATGAAACCCCGTGCGGCCCTCGGCCCAGCCCGTTTCCCAGAATTCTCGCTCCATGGTTTATCCCCTCGAGTCGTCCTCGGCGGCGGCCCGGCCGCCGGCTTTGCGAAAGGTCAGGTTGATGCGGCGCGCGCCGAGCTGCTCGTGAAGGCCGTCGGCAAGCGGCGCGACGCCGTGGAAGTAGAGGCGGGACTCGCCGCCCCAGACGACGACGTCGCCGTGCTCGACGCGCCAGCGTGCGGGGCGCTCGGCCCGGCGCGGGCCGCCGAACAGGAACGTCGCGGGCAGGCCCAGCGAGACCGAGACAATCGGCCCCGTGAAATCCTGCTCGTCCTTGTCCTGATGCAGCGACAGGCGCGTGCCCGGCACGTACAGGTTGACGAGGCAGGCGTCGGGCGCGTAGCCCTCGAAGCCGCCCGCGGCCGCGGCCGCCGTCGCGAGCGTCGCGAAGGGCAGGGGCATGGGCGGCCAGGGCCGGCCGGTCTCGGGGTCCGCCGCCGAGTAGCGGTAGCCCGCGCGGTCCGAGACCCAACCGAGTCTGCCGCAGCTCGTCATGGCGACGGACATTGTGCGGCCGTTGGGCGTCAGCATGTGGCGGAACGGCGCGGCCTCTGCGATGCGCGAGACGGCCTCGAGGACTTCGTCGTCGGCGGCGACGAAACCTCGCAGCAGCGTCGCCTCGGGACCGATCCCGATGCGGTCCGGCGTAGCGGCCTTGTCTTTCGCGATCCTCGTCACGCCTTGCAGTGTAGCCCGAGCGGCTCGCAACGGCGCGCGTCGGTCGGCCGCGAACCGTGCGTTTCGCCGGCCCCGATCCGGGTCGGCATGCGAACGGGCCGCCCCGCCTATGTATAATCGGAACGATCGACTCTTCCGGAGAAGCGAGTGACCGGCAAACTCACAGTGCACGACCCGCGCGGATTTCCGCCCAAGGTCACGGGCAAGCGGCTCGCGCCGCGGCTCGAGAGCCTCGACGGCAAGGTCGTCTACCTCGTCGACTGCCTCTTCGACAATTCGGACGTGTTCATGACGCAGCTCGCGAATTGGTTTCGCGAGAAGCTGCCCGCCGTGGAAGTCCGTGCGATCAAGCCCAAAGAGAGCTGGGTAGACGACCCGGAGATGCGCGCCGCCATCGAGCAGGACGGCGACGCCGCGATTCTCGGCGTAGGCCTCTGAAGCACGTGTAGCCCGACGGTCGTCGGGCTGGCCATGGCGCTGGAGCAGGGCGGTGTTCCGACCATCGCCGTGCACACGCACTCGTTCGCGCGCCTCGCGCGCTCCGTCGCGCGCGCCAACGGCATGCCGACCACGCGGCAGGCCTTCGTGCCGCAGCCCGTCGTGGGCCGCAGCGCCGGCGATCTTCGCGCTTATATCGAAGGCGCGGACCCCGTCAGCAAGTTGCCGTTCGCGCAGGAGATCATCGACGGGCTCACGCAACCGCTGGCCGACGAGGACCTGAGCGGCCTTTCGTTCGAAAGAGCGACTGAACGGCTGCTGCCGGCCGACACTGAAGAGAATCTGCACGCGCTCTTCCTCGAGAATCAGTGGACCGACTACCAGCCCATCGTGCTGCCGACCGAGGAGCGCGTCGAGGCCATGCTCGCGGGCACGCGCCGCGGCCGCGACGAGGTCGTCGGTCGGCTGCGGCCGACCGTGTATCGAGAGCTCTGGGAATTCACGGTCGAGAAGGTCGCGGTCAATGCCGTCATGGCGGGGGCGAAGCCCGAATACCTGCCGGTGATTCTCGCGATGGCCGCGAGCGGGCAATCCGGGCGCTCGAGCTCGACGACGTCGCAGGCCACCGTCGCCATCGTCAACGGCCCGATCCGCGACGAGATCGGCATGAACTACGGGGTCGGGGCGATGAGCCCGTACAGCCGGGCGAACGCGACGATCGGCCGCGCCTACGGGCTCGCTTCGCAGAACCTGCAGGGCGGCTCGGTGCCGCACGAGTCGTACATGGGCTCGCAGGGCAACTTCCTGAACTACAACGCCGTCATCGTCGAAAACGAGGCTGCGAGTCCGTGGGAGCCGTTCCACGTGCAGCACGGCCGCAAGGCCGAGCAGAGCACCGTGAGCCTGCTGCTCGGCGGCTGGTATACGATCTTCGGCGGCGGCCCGCGCGAGACGTGGCAGGAAAAGTTCACGCGCTCGCTGCAGGCCTGCGATCCGTTCACGGGCCCGGTCATCACGCTCGATCCGCTCGTCGCGCGGGGTTTCGCCGAGCTCGGCTTCACCAAGCAGAAGCTCATCGACTGGTGCGTCGAGCACGCGCGCCTGCCGGCCCGCGAGTACTGGGATAACCAGTGGATCCAGACGCTTCATCATCCGCGCGCTGTCGCCGGTATCGAGCCCTACGCGTCCATGCTCGCGGCCGCGCCCGACGAGCTCATCCGAATGTTCCGGCCCGAGGACATTCATGTCGTCGTCGTGGGCGGGGAGACGGGCGCCATGTGGAAAATGGTCGGCGGCGGGCCGCGCCTCACGGTCGTCGACATCGACCCTTGGCGCTAGAAACCGAGCGAGACGACCAATGAAGCCATCCCGAAGGGCCGCGGGCAGCGACCGGCCGCTGCTGCTGAGCCTCGCGCTGAGCGCATCGCTCGCGGCGCTCGCGGCGCCCGGCTTGCGGGCGCAGCCGAAGCACTACCCGTACCCGACGAAGCGCGACCTGCGCGGCACCGTGCCGCCGGGCCCGCGCCTGCTGCCTTCGCCGCCGCTCGGCGCCGGCCCCTGGAGGTTCCATACGACGGAGGCCGACATCGAGGTCTCCGTCGTCGCGCGCGGCATCTCGCACCCGTATGCGTTCGCGTTTCTGCCCGGCGGCGACATTCTCGTGACCGAGCGCGCCGGCAAGCTGCGCCTCATCCACGCTGGGGCGCTCGACCCGAAGCCCGTCGAGGGTCTGCCGAAGGTCATCTACCGCGGTACCGAAGCGGGTCTCATGGACATCTCGCTCCATCCGGATTTCGCGCGCAACCACTGGGTCTATTTCGCCTATCACAAACCCATCGGCGACGATCTCGCCAGCAGTGCCGTCGGGCGCGGAACCTGGGACGGCAAGCGGCTCACGGACGTGCGCGACATCTTCGTCGCGGACGACGTTGACACGGAGGTCAGCCGGCTCGTATTCGGTCCCGACGGCACGCTCTATATGTCGATCGGCGGCCCGGGCGAAGGGCCGGAAGCGAGCGTCATGCGTGCGCAGCACAAGCACGACTACGCAGGCAAGATCGTGCGTATGAACGCCGACGGCAGCGTGCCCAAGGACAACCCATTCGCGGGCGACGCCGCGTACAAGCCCTACATCTATGCGCTGGGTTTTCGCAACGTGCTCGGCATGGCCATCAATCCGTGGACGCACGATCTTTGGATCACCGAGGTCGGTCCGCAGGGCGGCGACGAGCTTAATCTGATTCGCGCCGGCAAGAACTACGGCTGGCCCGTCGTCAGCTACGGCAGCAATTACTTCGGGCAGCGCTACGATTCGGCGCATGCTGCGTACGGCTTCGTCGAGCCGGTCTGGTTCTGGACGCCGGCCATCACGCCTTCGGGCACGACGTTCTACGACGGGGACCAGTTCCCGCAGTGGAAGCGCAGCCTCTTCGTCGGCGGCCTGCGGGAAGGCGAATTCTCGCCGACGGGGCAGCTCAAGCGCCTCGAGTTCAACGACAAGTGGCAGGTGCTGCGCGAGGAGGCGTTGCTGCGGGATCTGCACCAGCGCATTCGCGACGTGCGTCAGGGGCCGGACGGGGACCTTTACGTGCTGACCGAGGAGAGCGATTCGGCGCTGCTCAGGATCGCGCCTGCGGCCGCAACGCCGCCGAGCGGCCACTGAACGCGTAGGCGGGCCGCCGGAAGCGACGCCGGGCGGCGGTGGCGGTAGGAGCCGCGCACGGCGCGGCGGACGGAGCGAAACCTCCGCCCGCCGCTCGGGCCTTCGGGTGGACGAGGGCGTGCCCGGTCAGGGACAGCCCCCTAGACGAGCGCTAGACGAGCGCCTCCTTGAACGTCACGAGCAGGCGGCTCCAGGCGTGCTCGGCCTGCTCCTTGTCGTAGACCTGCGAATCGGGCGGGCACCAGCCGTGCATCGTCCCCTTGTAGACCTCGACCTCGGCCGGCCGGCCGGCCTTGGCGAAGCCTTCCTTGAGGACGGTCTTCGCCTCGGGCTGACGCTCGTCGTCGCTGGCCGCGATGGCGATCAGGAAGCGCGCGCGGGTCTTCGGGATCAGCAGGTGCGGGCTGTCCGGCATGTCCGTGACGAGCGCTGCGCCGTGGAACGTCGCCGCGCCGCCGACGCGCTCGGGCAGGGCCGCGGCCGTGCGGAACACGAAGGGGCCGCCCATGCAGTAGCCCGTCGTGCCCATCTTCTTCGAGGTATCCACCGCCGCCTGCTGGTCCAGCCAGTCGGAGAAGGCCTTCGCGTCGCTCATTTCGCCTTCGGGCGTGAACGACCGCATGAGCGGCATGACGACCTTCTGCGTGTTCGGATCCTGGAAGCTCGCGCCCTCGGGCAGGATCGGCGCTTTCGCGTTGCGGTAGTAAGGATTGACGACGAGCACCGAATAGCCGGACTCGGCGAGGCGGCTGGCCATCTGCTTGAACGCCGGCCGCAGGCCGAAGACGTCCGGCCAGATCAGCACGGCCGGGTGCTTGCCGGTCGTGGGATGCACGAAGTAGCAGTCCGCGGTGCCGTCCGGCGTCTTCACGTTGACGTCCGCGCCCGTCACGTCCATGGCGTCCGCCGCGCGCGGCAGCACGACGGCCAGGCCGAGGCCGACGGAAAGCGCGCCGAAGCCGCGGCGCGTCAACTTCGCGCGCCGCTCGAATTCTGCGATGTCCTCAAGGGTATCTTGGTCGCACACGGTTTTCCCCTCCGTATTCTTGGTGTATCGGGCCAAACCACTCGATGGCGAGGCGGGTCATACTAACCCGGGCCACGGCGCCGCGGAAGCGGGCCGCGCGAGCTGGGCGGAACCCGGCCGAGCGGACGGCGCGGCCGGTTCAGTCGTCCAGCTCCGGATAGTGGCGGAACAAGCCGTGGTCGTTGAACGGGAGCCGCCGCTCGGAGTCGAGGTAGGCCGCGATGCGCGGCCGGCTCCATACCCGCTCGTGGAGGGCGCGAAGCCCCGCGAATCGGCCCGCGAAGAGCGGCTTCGTCCGCTTCGGAAACGCGTACTCGAGCCCGGCCACGACCTGTGCCAGCGAGAGGTCCGGGTACGTCAGGTCCGCGCCGGCCAGCCAGCCGCCGCCCCCGCGGCGCCCGAGGACCTTCTCGAAATATGCGCAGTACTTCGGCAGCCGGTTCTCGAGAAATTCCCGCGTTCGGCGCTTGGCCGCTTCCTTCTGGTCCTCGTAATAGAGGCTGGTCGCGATGGGGTGGTGCGAGTCGTGAATCTCGTCTACGAAGTCGGCGATCGTGAGCTGGAGCTGATGAGTCCAGAGCCGGCCGGCCTCGTCGTCCGGGGAGAGCCCGAGCCGGCCGCCCAGGTAAAGCAGGATGTTGGCCGTCTGCGAGACGAGCCGCTCGCCGTGTTTGAGAACGGGCGGGGCGAACGGCGCCCGATCCGTGCCCTCCGAGGCAAGCAGGCGCTGCAGCGCGCCGACCCCGCCGCCGTCCGCCTCCGGCAGGCGGACGATGTCCGCGTACTCGGCACCGCTTTCCTCGAGTGCGAGGCGCACGAACTCCCCGCGCCCCTGAATGCCGGGCCAATAAAAAAGCTCGTATTCCATGGCGCCTCCCGCAGTCCTCCCGTGACGATCGCGCCCAGCATAGGGCAACCGGGCATCGGTTGCAGCCGTGCGGCCGGCGCGACTGCGGACGGATGCGCTTGTGTCTCATCGAGCCGGCCTGGGCGCGTGCTTGACGCCGCTCGGCGTTTTCGCCACGCTCGAAACGAAGTGGGACCGCAGCGCCCCACGAACGACGGCCGCGCCGATTATTTCTCGAGGGGGGTCACGAGTGAGCTGGCAGGAAACATCACCTTTCGACACCGAGGGTTTTGCGCGCTGGGAATACCGCATCGGCGGCATCAAGACCATCGTGTACTCGATCGGTCGAGGGCCGTCCGTCGTCTATTGGCACGGCGGCGGCACGTGGCATGGCTTCACGTGGGCCCGGGAATGGGCGGACCGGTTCAAGGTCATCCTGCCTTACCACCCGGGGTTCGCCGAGTCGGGCGACGATCCCGAAATCTCTTCGATGGACGACTACGTGGCCCATTACGTCGAGCTCTTCGACGCCATGGGACTTTCGAGCGTCGGCCTCGTCGGGACGAGCCTCGGCGGCTACATGGCGACGGCGTTCGCGGCCGCGCACCCGAGCCGCGTCGCCAAGCTCGTCCTCGCGGCCCCGGCCGGCATTACCTCGCCGGATTTTCCAATGGGGAACTTTCAGGATGCCTCGCCCGAGGAGCTGCCGAAGTTCTTCGTTCACGATCTCTCGGTCATCGCGCCGTTCTGGCCGGATCGCTTCCAGGAGCGCATCGGGCGCGAAGGCGGCTACATGGGCAAAGCCTTCGGCCCGAGCTCCACTTTCGGCCCGAAGCTCTTGCGGCGCGCAAGACGAGTCACGATGCCGACTCTGGTGATCTGGGGCGATAAGGACCGCATTCTGCCCGCGGGCCTGGCGCCCCTGTGGCGCGACGCGATCCCGCAGGCGAGCCTGCACATCGTGAAGAACGCCGGTCACTTGTTGTTCGACGAGTCGGCCGAAGCCCGGCAGGTCGCAAAGGATTTTCTGACCTGAGCGGCTTCGAGAGGGCGCCGCCGGCGGCGCGCGGCGGCGGCCGGAGGCGGTGATGCGCGAGCGGGCGGCCGCGATGCGGATCGGCATAGACTTCGGCGGCACGAAGGTCGAAGGCGCGCTGCTCGCGCGGGACGGCCGCATTCTCGCCCGCCGCCGTCTGTCTACCCCGCGCGGGGACTATGACGCGAGCCTCGCCCTCGTTCGGGAGATCGTGCTCACGCTCGAGGCCGAGGCCGGGGAGCACGACGTGCCGGTCGGCGTCGGCATTCCGGGAACGCTGTGCCCCGTGACCCGCGTCGTCAAGAATGCCAACTCGACGTGGCTCAATGGCCGGGCGCTCGATGTCGATCTCGCGCGCGCACTCGGGCGGGAAGTGCGGCTCGCCAACGACGCCAACTGCTTCGCGCTTTCGGAGGCCGTGGACGGCGCCGGCACCGGGGCGGACCCCGTCTTCGGCGTCATCCTCGGCACGGGCGTGGGCGGCGGCCTCCTCGTCGGGGGCAGCGTGGTCGAGGGCGCAAATGCGGTCGCCGGCGAGTGGGGTCACAATCCGCTGCCGCTGCCGAGCGGCGGCGATGACGCCGGCCGCGCGGGCGGCGACGCGAGGCCGGCTTGTTATTGCGGGAGGCGGGGCTGCATCGAGACGTACCTTTGCGGGCCCGCGTTCTCGGCGGAGTTTCGAGCCGAGACCGGCCGCGAGCTCAGCGCGACGCAGATCTCCGAAGCCGCGGAGCGCGGCGACGCCGAGGCCCTGGCCGCGCTCGAGCGCTACGCGGACCGGCTCGCGTGTGCGCTCGGCACCGTCGTCAACGTCGTCGATCCAGAAGTGATCGTGCTCGGCGGCGGGCTCTCGAGGATCGAGGCGTTGTATCGACTCGTGCCCGAGCGGCTCCCGGCCTACGTGTTCTCGCCGACCGTCGCGACACGCGTCCTGCCACCCGTGCACGGCGACTCGAGCGGCGTGCGCGGCGCGGCCTGGCTGTGGCCGTAGCCACAGCCATCGCCGCCGCCGCCTTCGGCTACCGACTCACA
Source organism: uncultured Gammaproteobacteria bacterium (assembly GCA_963702105.1). Taxonomy (GTDB): domain Bacteria; phylum Pseudomonadota; class Gammaproteobacteria; order Steroidobacterales; family Rariloculaceae; genus ZC4RG20. Next base: position 2,508,799 of record OY969712.1, on the reverse strand, counting down.
GCTTCATCGAAGCGCCGATGTAAGCGGCGCGCCCGAGCACATCGTAGAAGTTCGCGTTCGTCGCGCTGCCCGGCGACCAGGGCGTCGCGTCGGTGACCTCGGGCTGGCGGTCGAACAGGTTGTCGATGCCGTAGCGCAGGCTCCAGCGGCTGCCGAAATTCATGCCGCCCGAGAGGTCGAAGATATCGTAGGCGCCGGTCGGCAATGTGGTCTGCGTGGGGTCCGTCGCGGCGGCTGACGCCTCGATGCTCGGCAGGTGACGCCATCGCAGCGAGAGGTTCCAGTTGCCCGTGACGTAGCTCACGGTCGTGAACGTGCGGTAGTCGTAGGCGCCGCCCTGGACGCCCGAGACGCCGACCGGCCCGAACGTGCCCTTGTACTCGACCCAGGGCGCACTGGGATTGAGCCTCGCCTTCGTGCTGTCGAGGAAGCTCGCGAACACGCTGAGGTTCAGGTTGCCGCGCGGCACGGTAGCCCCCCAGTTGAGCTGCACGTCCACACCGCTCGTCTCGATCGAGGCGTCGTTCGTGTAGGTCACGTCCACGGTCGAGAGCAGACCGTTCAGGGGATTGCGTGTGATCTGAGTACAGGCCGGCGCCGAGGCGCTGAACGTCGGGTTGGCCGCGGGCGAGAAGCACTGCGTCAACACCGCTTGCGCGGACTGGGCCGAGATCATGTTGTCGATGGCGATGTCCCAGTAGTCGATCGAGAGCGAGGTCCGGTTCTTGAGCTGGATCACGGCGCCGAACGTGTTCGTGCCCGCCGTCTCGTGGTCGAGCTCCGGATTGCCGATCGTATTCGCGAGCGCCAGGCCCGGACCCGCCGGCTGCGCGCCGATGTTGGAGGGATCGTAATAGACCTGCGCGCCCACCGAGCCCATCTGCAGCTCGCAGATGGCCTTGACCTGGGCCGCGTTCGGATTACGTGCGGGATTGGCGCTGAAGCCGCTCACGAAGTTGGTCTCCGAGCACAGGTCGCCGACGGCATTGAACGTGACCGTCTGCGTCTTCGAGAGGAACAGCTCGCCGATGTTCGGCGCGCGGTTCGCGACCTGGTGGCCGCCCCGGAAGCGGACCTTCGAGATCGGTGCCCAGTCGAACAGAGCCTTGTAGGTGTCCACGGCGCCGCTCGGGTCGTTGTCGGAGTAGCGGTAGCCGAGCTCGAGACCCAGGGATTGCGCGGCCTTCTTGTTTGCGAGCAGCGGCACGAGCAGCTCGCCGTAGAGCTCCTTGACCGAAGTCTCGCCGTCGGAGTCGCTCGCCGGAAAGAGGCCGATGGCGCCGTCCAGAAACGACTGCTGGCTCTGCAGAATATCCGCATGGTAGTTGTAGCCGTTCCAGCGGTAGGCGGAGCCGAGCGCGAACCGGGCGTCGCCGGCCGGCATCGTGGCGAGCTTGCCCTGAAGGTCCACCTCGGCGACGTTCTGCTCCATGCGGGCCTGGTTCTGCAGGTTGGCCTTGACGCCTTCGATGCAGTCCTGCGAAGGCGTGAAGTTCTGCATGATCGGCAGCCCGCTCGTGCAGTTCAAAGTGCCGCCGGCCTGGTTTCCGCCGTAGGCGTTGCCGACTGCGAATGCCCCGCGGCCGTAGTTGGGCTGAGCGACGAGGTAGCGATACCTTTCGGTCGAGAGGAAGCCGCCGAACGTGTCGCCGATGTTCGTGGCGCCGTGCGAGACGTAGAAATTCCAGGTCCAGTCGTTATTCGGAAAGCTGCCCTCGACCCCGGCGAGGATCTGATAGGACGTGACGACGTTGTCGGACGTGCGTTTGCCGACGTAGGTCGTCGTGTCGCCGAGGAACCAGTCCCCGTTCGGGTTCGGCCGGCTGTCGAGCACTGCCGAAAGCGCCGCCGGCGTCGGCCAGACCTGCGACTTCGTGCAGCCGCCCATGGCGGGACAGTTCAAACCGAAGCGCCCGCCGGGCAGATAGAACCCGACGGTGCTGCCGTCCGGATTCACCGAAGGCGCGTAAATATCGGAGCCGTGCGGCACGGGCGCGCCCCAGAACGAGAGCGCCCAGTTGTCGCCGAGCAGCGTGCGCGTCTCGTCCTCGCTGAAGTTGGCCTGGAGAATGCCCTCCATGCGCTCGCCCATCTTTATGTGCGCGCGGCCGAAGGCCGAGTAGCGCGTCAACGGAATCGAAGCGAGGCCCTCGATCTCGTTTTGGACGAGCGTGCCCGCGGCGGGCGAGCCCGGCGAGGTATCCGTCCTGACCTCGCGATACTGCAGGCCGTTGACGACGAGGGGCCCCTTGTATTGGGCCGAACCCGGCGCATTGCCCGTGTACAGCGTGCCGTCGGCGTTGTAGTAGAGGTTCGCGCGATTGGACACGCCGGCGATGCCGGGAAACTGGGCGTTGACGACGGCCTGGCTCGGCGGGTTCGTGAAATCCGGCTGAAAGTAGGGCTCGGCGATGCCGAAGAACGAAGAGCCCGTGCTCGTATCGGCCCAGCCGTTGCGGTAGAACGCCCGGTCGGCCTGCAGCACCTTACCGCGCGAGTCGTACTCGAAGCCGAGCATGACGTTGCCTTTGTCGTCGGAGAAGTTCGCGCCGTACAGGCCCGAGAACAGGAATTCGTCGCCGCCGCCGGCCTGCGTCGTGCCGTAGCGGGTGTCGACGTTCACGCCCTCGAAGTTTCTCTTGAGGATGAAGTTCACGACGCCGGCCATGGCGTCCGCGCCGTAGACCGACGAGGCGCCGCCCGTGATGGTCTCGACGCGCTCGACGGCGGCCGAAGGGATCGTGTTGATGTCCACGGCGCCCGAGGCGTTGACGGGCATCGGCCGGCGCCCGTCCACGAGCACGAGGTTGCGGTTCGCGCCGAGCCCGCGCAGGCTCAGCGTCGACGCGCCCGGCGTGTTCGTCGCCGTGGACTGCACGTCCGTGGTCACGAACTGCGTCACGGCCGGAACGAACTGCGGCAGCTGGTTAATGACCTTCTCGAGGCCCACCGCCATAGTGTTCGTCAACAGCGCCTGATCGACGGTCGTGATCGGGCTGTTGGCCTCGAAGTCCCGGCGCACGATGCGCGAGCCCGTGACGACGACTTCCTCGAGCTGCTGACCGCCTTGCGGCGCTGGCGCCGGCTGCTGCGCCTCGGCTGCAGCCCCGCCGAGCAGCGCGGGCACGAGCACGGCGAGACGGGTCAGGGCCGGTACGGACGTGGGCGCCGGGCGCCCTGCGGAGTGATGCAACTTCATCTTACTTCTCCCCCCGGAGTTCGATGAGTGACGGGAACGGTTGCGGTCTTCGGCTTTCGTATGCGACCCGGCGGACCTCCCCTGGTACCGAAATCGCTGCGCCTTTCCGGCGCTTGAGATCTGTTGTTTAGGCGCGACCTCCCGGCGAATTAACCGCGAACAGTATTAGAGCAGCCTCAGACGAATGCAAGACCGGGCGGCTGTCCGAGGTGGAGCGGCGACCCGGCCGACAGCGAGATGCCGAGCTGCGCCGCAAGCTCCAGTCTCTGCCCCTGGCCTTTAAACTCCGGTTCATGGATCGTCGGAGGCCGCCCGTCCGCCCCGCACGGCTGCCCGTACTCGCTCGCGCGGATGCATCGCGGGCGAAGGCGATCGGCCGGTGATGGGCTTGCTGACTTGCCAGGCCGGGTTCGAGTCGCTGCTTGCGGGCGAGGCCGTAAGCGAAGGCCTCGCCGCCGTCGAGACGGGCCAGGGCTGGCTGCTCGCGGAAGGCGAGACGCACGGGAAGGCCGAGTGGTGCTTCGCGCAGGTCGCCCTTCGAGCTCCGGTGCAGATCCATGGCCAGTCCGTGAATGCGCTCGCGAGCGCCGCGGTCGAGCGCTTCGCCGTCAGCGCCCGCGGCGAGCGCTTCGAGTCGCCGTGGCCGTTGGTCGTGCTCGCGGGGACGGGCGTCGAGGGTCTCGGGCGACGCGCGGCGAGCGTCGAGGCGGCGGTCCGCACGGGACTGCAGAAACGCATGGCTCGGGTGGCGCGGCTCGCGAGCGAACCCGTCCCGCGTTCCGGGAATGCCCGCGGCCTCGTCGCGGTGCTCGTCGATTTCGATCGGGGCTTCTTCGCGCGCGAGGCCTGGTTCGGCGGCCAGCGCCGCATGGCGGACGACGCGGCGGCGCCGTCGCGCAGCTACCTCAAGGTGGAGGAGGCCTACGGGCTCCTCGAGCGCGAGCCGCGTCCCGGTGAGAGCGTCGTGGATCTCGGGGCGGCGCCGGGCGGCTGGAGCTACAGTGCCGCGCGCCGCGGCGCGCTCGTCGTCGCGGTAGACAACGGGCCGCTCAAGCAGGGCGCGCGGGGGCACCCCGGGATCGAGCACGTGCGGGCGGACGCATTCGGCTTTCTTGCGCCCGGCGACCGCGCCGTGGACTGGCTGTTCTGCGACATGGTCGAGGACCCGCACCGCGTGTTGCGCGAGATCCTCATGCCATGGGTCGAGCGCCGCGCCTGCCGGCGGTTCGTGGTCAACCTGAAGTTCGGGCGCGCGGATGCGCTGGTTCTGCTCGCAGAGGTTCGGGCGCAGTTGCAGCCCCACTGCGTCCGACTCGTCGTGCGCCATCTTTTCCACGACCGCGAGGAGTTCACGGTCGCGGGTGCGACGGCCGGATGGCGCGCCTAGCGCGCCGCCCCAAGAGACTCCCGCGGTTGCCCGGCTTGCGGGAGCCTCACTTCTCCGTGTTGATGTCCTCGGCCTCGTTTGCAGTCGGCGCCCGGTAAATGTCGAGCCCGGCCCCGGTCGGCAGGTCGCGCTTCGGAATCGGCTCGCCCTTGGCCTTGGCTTCCGCCACGCGTTGCTCGTACTCCTTCTCGGCGCGCAGCGCGTTGGCGACGAAGAAGTTGCCTTCGTGGCAGGAGTACTCGAGCACCTCGTAGCCGGGTTGCGTCGTCAGCGTGAGCCGGAACGTCCAGGGCTTCTCGAACGTCCGCGGATCGTCCACCGTGACGACGTAGTCGATCATGTCCGGATCGATGCGCGTGAAGCGCTCCGTGAGCTTCAGGTTTTTGCTGTGCGCCATGCGGCCGACCGTGAGCTTGTCGGTCAGATTCGTCGTCTCGACGACGAGGCTGTCGCCCTCCCAGTGCCCCACCGACGAGCCCATGTATTCGCGGACGCCGGCATCGGCCGGAGGCCGGCCGTCGAGCGGAATGATGCGCGTGTCGTGCAGCATCTCGTAGCTGATCGCGACTTCCGTCGGCGACTGCACGATGCGCATTGCATCGCCGTAGAGCGAGGGCAGGATCGAGCCCGTGATGCCGCGTGTGATGCAGCGGTCGTAATACGAGAAGTCCGCCATGGTATGGAACGGCCCGTTCGACTGACCGCGATGGACCATGGCTTGCCGCTCGCGGCCTTCCGGCGTCAGCGCCGGCATGCGGCCGTCCGGCGGATCGATGATGTAGGAGGTATAGCCGAACGTGCGCGTGCCGGTCTCCGCCGAATCGAGCGCGCTGAGCTGCAGACGATCCGTGTTGTCCTGGCTGCCCGCCAACGCGGCGAGGCCGCCGCGGCCGCCCTTCACGCGCATCGCGAACTGCTCCGGCGTCAGGTGCGCGTGCGTTCCGTACTGCACCGGCCGTTCCATGGGAATGCCGCTCATGTCGCGGCTCGTGAAGGTGCCTTGCAGGTCGGGATCGCCCCAGGATAGGTGCGGGGCGTGCCAGTTCGGGTCCGCGGCGGCCGCGGCCGACTGCTCGGCAGGTACGGGCGTCTTCGCCGGTGCCGTGGCCGTGCCCTGGGCCGGTGTTTGTGCCTGCGCTTGCACGGGCGCAACGCCGGCGAGCGCCACGGCCGCGACGAGCGGCGCAAGCGCGAGCGGCGTGAGCGCTTGCGGCCGACGCCCCTTGCGTGCAGCGTGAGCGAACGGGACGGGCCGAGGCTCGACCCGATTGATCGAAATGCGCCGCATGCTTATTCTCCCCGGCAAAGTATTCGTGGCTATAATTTTCGTGGCTATAATAAGTCCTATGTCGCGTCATCTTCCAGCCGCCATCACAGTCGTGGCGCTACTCTTCGTCTCCGTCTTAGGTTCCGGTCAGACCGCCGAAGCGCAACAGCGCCAGCGGCCAGAGCGCATCGCCGGCAAGCCAAACCTCAACGGCATCTGGCAGGCCATGAACACGGCCTACTGGAATCTCGAGGGTCATCCGGCGGCTTCGCTCGACGAGCTCTGGGGGCTCGGCGCGCTCGGTGCCGTGCCGGCGGGGCAGAGCGTCGTCGTCGGCGGCACGATCCCGTACAAGCCGGAGGCCCTGGCCCAGCGCGAGCACAACCGCGCCGGGTGGCCCGCCGACGATCCGGAGACCAAGTGCTACATGCCGGGTATCCCGCGCGCGACCTACATGCCGTATCCGTTCGAGATCGTGCAGGGCGAAGGGGATCTCATTCTTTTCGCTTACGAATACGCGAACGCGAACCGGCCCGTCTACATGAATCCCAAGGACCACAAGATCGCCCCCGTGGATCTCTGGATGGGGCGCTCCAACGGCTCCTGGGACGGCGACACGCTCGTGATCAAGGTCAATTCCAACATCGACCAGACGTGGCTCGACCGCGCCGGCAATTACCACAGCTCGGCCATGCTCGTCACGGAGCGTTATAAGAAGGCGGGCGAGGACCTCATCGAGTATGAAGCCACGATCGAAGATCCGCAGGTCTTCACGCGCCCGTGGACGATCAGTATGCCGCTGTATCGCATTGTCGGTAAAAACGCACGCCTGCTCGAGTTCAACTGCGTGGAGTTCTCGGAAAAGCTGCTTTACGGGGACTTGATGACGAAGGCGCCCGCGTCGCAGGCTCCGAAGCAATAGCAGCCGCACTCCGCCGACGGAATAAGCACGAGGTCCGCAATGTCACGCAACCTGTTCGCAGCTTCAGCTCTCGCCGCGCTTTTAGGCCTCGCCGCCGCGGGGCCCTCGCCGGCTCATCATTCGTTTGCGGCGGAGTTCGACATCAATCAGCCCATCAAGCTCACGGGCGAAGTCGTCCGCATGGTGTTCACGAACCCGCATTCGTACATCTACCTCAAAGTGAAGACGGACAGCGGCGAGGTGCAGCAGTGGGCCATCGAAGGCGGCGCCCCGAATGCGCTGATCCGCCGCGGCTGGAACCGCAACTCGCTGCCGCCCGGGACCGTCGTGACCGTGCTGGGCTACCGCTCGCGCGCGGGGGGCTTTCGCGCCAGCGGCGCCTCGGTCACGCTGCCGGACGGGTCGAACCTCAATGTCAGCTCCGCGGGCGTCGGCGCGCCCAGCAAGTAATCGGCTATCCCCGCCCCAAGCGTCGTCCCGCGAGCGCGCTCCGGCGAAGCAGGCGGCGCGGGTCGGCGTCAGTTCAGATCCGCGGCGAAGCCGCGCATGATTTCGAGCGGAACGATGCCGAGTGCGCGCCGGTGCGTCGCACGCAGGTAGATGCGCGGTGCCATCCCGGCCTCGTGCGCCTCCTTCCACCGCGCGGCGCACAAGCACCAGCGGTCCCCGGGCCGCAGGCCCGGGAAGCCGTACTCGGGCCGCGGCGTCGAGAGATCGTTGCCGCGAAAGCGGGAGAACTCGAGAAATTCCTGCGTGACCTGCACACATACCGTGTGAGAGCCGGCGTCCTCGCCGCCGGTATTGCAGCACCCGTCGCGGAAGAAGCCCGTCACGGGCTTTTCGCTGCAGCTTTCCAACGGCTCTCCGAAAACATTGAGCGATTCGTCCATCGGCATAGCGTATCAGGATCCGTTGCACAGGGACTGCAGGCGAGGGTAGAGTCCCCGAAGGACCGAGGTCCGGGATTGCGCACTTGGGGGAGACCATGGGACCGACGATAAACAGGGGACCGACGATAAACGAAGAGCAATTCGGCGGCCGGGCGTGATGGGACTGCGAACGAAACTGTTGCCGTTTGCCGCCGTGGCGGCGCTTGCGGCCCTCTTCGGTGCTCGGGCCGCACTTGCGCAGAGCGCCGACGATTCGAAAAAGGGCGTCCCGGTGCCCACGCCGGCGCCGCGGAACGCGGCCGGCCGGGTGCTGCTCGGCGGCACGACGGCGGCGGACAAAGGCGTCTGGGTCCCGAGCAAGGTCATCGTGACGCCGCTGATTCCACTGGACCGGATCCCGTTCGAACCCTGGGCCAAGGCCCAGTGGGACGCCCGTCAGAAGACGCGCATGGAGCCGCACACTCGCTGCAAGCCCTCGGGAGCGGCGCGCCAGTTCATCACGCCCTACGGCGTCGAGATCGACGAGTTCGATCGGTTGAAGCGCGTCTACATCTTCGATATCGGCGGCCCCCATACCTTTCGGACTGTCTACATGGACGGGCGGTCTCATCCGAAAGACTTCGTCCCGACCTACTACGGCCATTCGATCGGCTGGTGGGAAGGGGATACGCTCGTCATCGACACGGTCGGCTACAACGAAGGCTTTTGGCCGGACCGTATGGGCCTGCCGCACACGAGCAGTCTGCATACTGTCGAACGCCTGACCCGCCTCGACGGGAAGCACATGAAGTACTCCATCACGTTCGACGATCCGGGTGCTTACACGAAGCCGTGGACGGCGAGCTTCGGTCTTCGCTGGGAGGCCGGCACCGAGCTTTACGAGTACGTGTGCCAGGAGGCCAATCAGGCCGGCGAGCTGCTGGTCGGCGAGGACCGGGACGGCAGCGTTCACCGCGTCAGCCGGATTGCGCCCTGAAAAGGGGTCAGAGCCTTTTTTTCGTCGCGTCTCGAAGGGACTTTAAACGCCCGGCTCCCTCACCGGTCGCGCCCTGCCGGCAAATCCTTGTCCGCGAAAATGAACACCATCGCCGCGATGCCGATGGCGATTGCGAACAGCCATTGCAGCGCTCGCCGCGATTCGGCGGCCGGGCCCAAGAAGGCGCCCGTCTCGAAGAACATGCGGGCCGCCGCGTCGTTGGCGTGGGGCGCGAGGGCAAGACCACCGACGGCGAAGGTACCGCCGGCCGCTAGGCCCCCGACCGCCGCTGTATAGCCGAGCGCCGCGCCGCCGATCGCGAGCATCCCGAGCGCGAGACCCCCGCACGCGCCGACACCGAGCGCGAGACCGGCCGCGGCGAGCGCGCCGATCGCAACTCCGCCGACGCTCACGGCGCCGATGGCGACGCCTCCGGAGGCGAAGAGCACGCCGAAGGCCACGTTGCCAATCGCGATCCAGCCTTTGGCCACGCCGAGTTTCGCGGCGCCTCGTCCGGCCGGAGCGAGAGCCACGTGGACCAACGGCAGGCCGAACAGCTGCAGACCGGACTTGTACTCCATGTCGACTCCCTCGCGACCCTTCGCAGACCGGCTCGAGCTAATCGATGAAGGCGATCGTACGGACTTCGATGCTGAGACGTTTCGGTGCGTTCGGGCGCGAGGTCGGATCGTCGAAGGCCGTGTGCGCCGCGAGATAGGGCCGGCTGCCGTCCGAGTCGAAGATCTTGAAGGCTAGCACCTCGTCGAGTTGGAGGTTCGGATAGTAATACCAGCGATGCCGCGGGTTGTAAACGAGGTTGAAGCCGGAGAACGGGCCGGCGGGGTCGTCCGGCCGTCCGTCGATCATGATCGGTATGAGGTCGTCAGCGGAAACGGATCGCGCGTCGCAGAGCGCGAGCGGTTTGCGTTCGACGGGGCGGATCGGACGCCACAGGTTCATGTTGATGAAGCGCTTCGCGAGCAGGCGCTCGGCGTCGTTCGGCCGCAGCGTTTCTACCCACAACCTGACGCTGCGCTCGTCGAAATCGATGTGGGCGTTCGCGGCCGGCTCGACACCTTGCGCTTCGGCGCCGCGGGCTTCGCTGCGCACGAGATCGAGAAAGACGATGACCTCGCTCGCGCCCGTGAGGCGCTTGACGATCTGTTCGGCTTCTTTGTAGTACGTCTCCTCGACGTCGCGCTTGTCCAGCAGGTTCGCGGCCGTCTTGTGGCGAATCATCGTGAAGCCGGATTCTTCGAACGAGATCTCGCCCGGGAAGCGCCTGGCGTTTCTAACGGCGAAGGTGTGCTCGTGCAGTTTGAAGCTCGAGCTCTCGTGGTCGTCGACCTTGAGTTGACCGCCGGCGCTCGAGGGATCGGTGTAGCGGATCACGGCCTCGACGGAAGCGACGGCTTCGGGGCTCGCGGCTTCGGCAATGGACATTGGCGGGCTCTCCTTCGAACGGACGATCGAACGCACATGCTAACAGGCCGATGAACCAGCAGGCCGATGAATTAGTGCGGAGCGAAGGCGCGCGTAAGCGCTTGCGGTTTTGCGGGGCACTACGGCTTTCGGTAGACTCGGATCGTATCGGCCCGCTCAGCGGCGGAACAGCGGCCGTGGAGGGCGCGCATGAGCTCCACGCCTGGGACGAACGGCGCCGCGGCGCCGCAAGCCGTCGTCATCGTCGGCGCCGGGCTTTCGGGTCTCGCCATCGCCTACCGGTTGCAGCGTAGGCACATCCGTCCGCTCCTGCTGGACGGCGCGCAGGGCATCGCCGACTCATGGCGCGCCCGCCATCCTCAGCTCCGGCTCAATACGCATCGGCACTTCTCGCGGCTGCCCGGCGCGGTTTTGCCGAGCTCGGCCGGTGCCCTCGCGGGCCGCGACGCGGTCGTGAGCTTTCTCGAGGCCTACGCAAACCGGCTCGCCGCCGACATCGAGCTCGGCGTATCGGTGGAGCGCATAGACTCGAGCCCGGCCGGATGGCAGCTGCAAACGAGCCGGGGGCGGCGCATCGCCCGGCACGTCGTCGTCGCAACCGGCCGCGAGCGCGTGCCGGTCATTCCGCAATGGCCGGGTCGCGAGGACTTCGCGGGGCGATTGCTGCACGCGGCCGAGCTCGGGGACATTCGTCAATACGAAGGCCTTCGTGTGCTCGTGGTCGGCGCCGGCAATTCGGGCGTCGACGCGTTGAATCATCTCGCGCAGGTTCCGACGCGCGAGATGTGGCTGGCCGTGCGCAGGGGCGCCAATGTGCTGCCGACGCGTCTTCACGGCGTGGTCATGCACCGACTCGCCGGACTCACGAGCCTGATGCCGACCCGCGCGGCGGACCGCATGCTCAGCAGCGCGGCGCATGCCGCCTTCGGCGATCTCGGCCGGTTCGGACTCTCGCCATTCCCGCTCGGCGCCGCGACGCGGCTACGGCGCGAAGGTACCTCGCCGGCCGTCGACGACGGCTTCGTCGAAGCGCTCGCGAACGGGAGAGTCTCGGTCGTCCCTGCGATCACGAGCTTCGACGGGCCTGAAGCGAACCTCGCGGATGGGCGACGACTGCGCCCGGACGTCGTGATTTGCGCCACCGGCTATCGCCCGGGGCTCGAGCCCCTCGTCGGGCACTTGGGCGTGCTGGATGAGAAGGGCATACCGCGCTTTGCGGACGCCGGCGAGGACCCCGATCATCCGGGGCTTTGGTTCCTCGGCATGAAGCCCCGTCTGACGGGGACCTTCGAGGCCGTGCGTCACGAGAGCCGGGCGTTGGCGCGCCGGATCTCTCGATCCGTGCGCGCCAGCCCCGACTGACGCTCAGGGTTTCGCGCAGCCGAAGTTGGCCGCCTCGTCCGTGCTGCCCGTGCCCTTGTACTTCGGCACCTCCGGATACATGCACAAGGGCCGCGTGCGGGTGACCTGGCCGTCCTTGTACTGCGACGACTCGATGCGGGTCGGCGCGACGCCTTTCTCGACCCAGTTCTCGAGCGCGGCGACGGCGTCGAACTTGTCGGGCCCCGTCGCCCCGGCGCCGCAATGGCCCATGCCGGGCACGAAGAAGATGCGGTAGAAGTCGTCCATGTTGCCGCCGACTTTCTCTTTGACAGTCTCGTAGTAGTGCAGCGTGTTGTACGGCGAAATCGCCGGGTCGCCCCAGCCCTGCCAGGCCAAGACCTTGCCGCCGCGGATCCTGAACTTCGAGATGTCCGGGTTCACGGAGGACATGACAGGGTTCATGAGCTTCTCCATCGCCGGGATGTCCCTGTCCGCGTCGAAGCTGCCGACCGTCAAATCCTTTTTGTACCCGAACTCCGCGAGCGCATTGTGCAGCGGCCCGGCGAGCGCGGGTGCATCCGCCTTCGCGGGAAAGGTCGGCCGCAGGCCCGCCGAGATCGTCGGGCCCGGATAGAGCTCGAGGCCGCCCTTCGACTTCATCGGGCCGTAGAGCGCCTTGACGCGCTCGACCTGCGGCGGCGTCAAGCACGCATCCGACGGCTCGCCCGCCTTGCACTCCAGTTCTTTCGGATCGAAGTCGCATTGCAGCGGCGCGCTGACGAGGCCGTCCGTGACGCCGTCCTCGGGGTCGCAACGCTTGAGTGCGGCCTCGGCGACGAGCTTCGTCTGTGCCGCGCTCAGGTTACCCTCGGGATGCTCGAGGCTCATCTGGGCCGTGACCGTGCTGCGCAGATTCAGGCGCACGAAATTGTGCGCCGGCGCGCCGGCGACGACGCCGTCGAAGTCCGCCGGATATTTCTGGATCTCCGTCAGCGCCTGCCACCCGCCCGAGGAGCATCCGACGAAATAAGAGTAGTTCGGCGCCTTGCCGTAGTAGGCGTCGATCATGCGCTTGGACGTCTCGCTGACGAGGTGGTGGGCTCGGTAGCCGAAATCGAGGATGCGCTGTTTGTGGCCGACCATCCAATCCGCGCTGAACGCGTTCTTGCTTTCGTGGCCGAGGTCCGTAGAGGCCGTTGCATAGCCCTTAGCGAGCGCGCCGCCCATGGTCGGATAATTAATGGCGCCCGTGTAGCCGCCGTTACCGACTTGCTGGTATTTGCCGTTCCAGTCGTCCGGCAGCCAGAGCTCGAACTTGATTTGCTTCTCGATGACCGCCACGACCCGGCAGAACGGCCGTTTGACGTTCAAGGCGCCCGCCGGATCGGTTTTGGCCAGACCGTCGAAGACCGACGGCGGAAACTCCCAGGCCGGGTCGGGACGGACTTCCGCTGCCGACTCGATCCGCGTGCTCTTGAAGCTCTTGTTCTTCAAGCCCGCGCAGGACTGCTCGGAGGCCGATGCGTGGCCCGAAAGCGTGAGACCGGCGGCGACCGCGAGTCCGCCGACGGCGGACAAACCTAAGCCACGTTTCATTGGAACCTCCTTCACTGCAGCCCCCAGCCGCCAGGCCGCCTGCGGGCCGATCGGCGTGGCCTGATCTTAAGGCCCCCCGAGGCTCGAACCAACGAGTCCCTCAGGCCGTGGAAGGCAGCCAAGCGCAAGAATTCTCGGGCGACCACGCCTTCATGGCGATCAGGCCGAGGTCAACAGCGCGCGCGCCTTTCGGTCCGGGTCGTCCTCGGCTCGGCACACGTCGTCGAGCACGAGCGTCTCGCCTCGGGCCGAGGTGTAGCGCGGCCACTCGGTGAGGCCGTTCCCGTTCGGGTCGCCGGTTCTCATGAATTGCACGAGCGATGCGGCCATCTTCCGCGCAAGGCGTCGCGGTCTCGCGCCGCCGCCAGTGTGCGTGAACATGATGTCCGTGTTGTCGAACCAGAAGCAGATGTCGAGGCAGTGGAAGGCACCGAGACGGCCGTCGAACAGCGGAGGCTGCCACGCGAACCAGCTTACGAAAACCGGAGCGGCCTGCTTGGCCTTCGCGTCGGCCAGCGCGACCACGCTTCCGCGGTTGCTCGCGACGAGGGACCAGATCTCGGCCGGGCTCTTGTCGGGAAAGAGCTTCGCGTAGGCGGCGACGACGGCCCGCGCCTTGTCGCCGAGGCCCGGGCCTCCGAAGCCCGTGCGCTGCTCGAGCCGCTCGGCGGCCTCGGCGAGCGTCATGTTCGCGAGCGACGCGTCGGGCCACGCGGGCGGGAGCTCGTTCATGTTCGAATTGATGATCATGGCCACGTCGGCCGCGGTCGCGGCCGGCGAGGGGAAGTAAGGGTGCTGCGGAAGCACATCGCCATCCACTGAGGGGCTGAAGCCTACGCGGCGCCCCGCCGCCTGCGCGAAATTCTGCTGCGCTTTCGTCGCGAGCGCGTAATAGCTTTTCCACGGCAGGTCCTGCAGCTTGCCGGCGTCCTTCGGCGCGAGCCCGGCCTCACGCAGCACGTAGCCGCCGAGCATTTCCGCGTCGGCCTTCTCGCCAGCGCGAAGCGCCGCGCCGCTCAGCACGACGGCCTTGTGGAACAGCCCCTTCGCGGCCGGCATGGCCGTCAGTATGCAGACCTTCGCGCCGCCGCCCGACTGGCCGACGATCGTGACGTTGTCCGGGTCGCCGCCGAAATTGGCGATGTTGTCGCGCACCCACTCGAGCGCCGCGACGATGTCGAGCATGCCGACGTTGCCCGAAGCCTTGAAGCGATCGCCGCCGACGCCCGCGAGATTGCAGTAGCCGAGCGGCCCCAGGCGATGATTGATGGAGCAGAACACGAGGTCGCCGAACCGCGCGAGATTCTCGCCGTTGTAACCGTCCTGCTCGATGCCGTTGCCGTTCGTGAAGCCGCCGCCGTGGATCCAGAACAAGACGGGCCGCTTGCCGCCTTTGAGCGCGGGCGTGAATACGTTGAGCCGCAGACAATCCTCGTCTACGTCGCCGTAATTCCAGTGATCCCGGAAAGAGGCGTACGCGTTCGCGTAGCGGTCGTCCATGTCTTGAGGGGCGGAGTTGCCCCACCAAAGGGCCGGATAGACGTCCGTCCAGGGTTTCGGCTTTTGCGGCGGCATGAAGCGGTTGGCACCGGAGGTATCCGCACCGTAGGGCATGCCGAGAAAGTAGTGGATGCCGCGGAGGATGTAGCCGCGGACCTTGCCCGAGGTCGTCTCGGCGACGGCGATACGTTCGCCGACTTCGAGCACGGGCCCGTCGCTGCCGGCGGAGACGCGTTGCGCTTGCGCCGAGTCGGACAAAAGGGCGTCGCCCGCGCCGGCCAGCGTCAGCCCGGCCGTCCCGGCGCCCACGGTCTTGAGGAACGTTCGTCGGTTGGACTGCATGGCGGCATGCCTCTTTGTCGTTATTCGGGCCGCGGCGAGGATGACTTGCGCTTCGAGCGCGAGGCGGCTCGCCGGCCCATGGTCACACATGCGGAGGCGAGCGGCAAACGCGGCGCGAACGCGACGCGCGCGGGATCGTCCAGCGCACGAAGCGCGGTGGCCAACGCCGTGCCGATGACCGCGCTGCCGCCGCGGATCAGAACGTGCATGCCCGATTCTCCCCGATCCAGCGAGTGGCGAATTCCACGACCGCACGCTGCCGGCACAGCCTCGCCTCGGCCTGGCCGACGCGGCCGAGCCGTTCCAACCCGGCGCGGGCAAAGGCCGCGCCGATCTCGCAGAAATCCTCGTCGTTCGGCAAGAGATCTTCGTACTCGACCCACCGGCGCACGCCGTCGCGTACCACGGGCGCGCCCTGGGGGTAGCGGCGTTTGCCCGGCCAGAGTGCTCTCTCCTCGGCGAGATGCAGGGAGGTGTTGCGCTCGTGGCCGACGCCGATGAGCAGCACTTTGGCGTCGAGCTCGTAGAGGCGGCCGAGCGGCGAGGCCTCTCCGAGGGCCGGCGAGAGCGGATGCTCGGCGACGATGGCCTGCGCCGCGGCACCGTTCGCGACGAACGAGGCCAGCGGATGGGCGCTTCTGCGGCTTTGCGGGTGGCGAAGGAGACAGTCCGCGACGGCGCCGATGCCGCGAATCGGCGTGAGCGCCGCGTCGTAGGCGGGCATGTGCTCCCGGATCGCGGCGAACCACTCGGCGGGCACGGGCGGCGCCGACCAGTGCGCGGGCTCGCTGAGCTGCGACGACTGCGCCGCCATGACCACGGTGCCCCCGGCACCGACCGTCTCGAGCAGCGCTTCGACGACGCACTGCGCGCCGCCGATGATCCAGCCCAGAGACGAGAGCGACATGTGCACGATGAGGATGTCGCCGGTTTCGGCACCGAGCGCCCGGAGATCGCCGACCAGCCGGGCACGCGGAATCGGCGCGATCGTGCGGGCGATGACGGCGGCTTCGGACGGCATGCTGGGCCTCTGTCGGTACGGGCGTCCACACTTTACCGGCTGTATGGCCCGGCCGAAACCAGGCGAGTCGGGATTCATCGCGTAGCCGCGCGATGTTAAGTTAGGGGACTGCCGCCGCAACGGAGAGAGCCGCCGCATGCCTCCCGACGAGCTCGAGCGCTACCTGCATTGCCGCATCCCGCTCTCCGCGGCCATGGGCGTCTCGGTCCTTCGGCTCGACGAGCGCGCCGTGACTTTGCGCGCCCCGCTTGCGCCGAACATCAATCACCGGCAAACCGTGTTCGGCGGCAGCGCCTCTGCCGTCGCGATGCTCGCCGCGTGGTCCCTGCTGCACTCGCGTCTGACGGCCGCGGGCCTCGACGCCCGTCTCGTCATCCGGCGCAATACCATGGAATTCGAAGCGCCGATCGCAGGCGACTTCGAAGCCGAAGCGGCGATCGACGCCGCAAGCGACTGGGCGGCATTCACGCACACGCTCGAGCGCAGAGGCAAGGCCCGCATCGGCGTGGCCGTAGTGCTGCGCTACGAGGGGCAGACTGCGGCGACGTTCGCCGGCGAGTTCGTCGCCATGCGGCCGCCGCAACGGAGCGAGTCATGAACGAGACAGTGGAAGGCGCGGGCCCGGCGGTCTCGCGCCGCACGGTCATTCGGACGATGGCCGGGACGGGCGGCGGCCTGATTCTCGGCTTCTATGTGCCGGGCGCCGGGGCGGCCGTGGTCGCGCCTAAGCCGTGGGTCTTGCCCAGGGACGGCACCGAGATCAATGCCTGGCTCGCCATCGAGCCCGACGGCGGAGTCGAGATCCGCGTGCCGCACACCGAGCAGGGGCAGGGCGGCATGACCTCCGTGGCCCTCATGATCGCCGAGGAGCTCGATGTGCCGTGGCGCAGCGTGCGCGCCGTCTTCGCCGACATGAACCGCGAGGTCAATCGCGGCCACGAATACGTCGCCACGTTCACGGCGGGCTCCGCGCTCGTGCGGCGGCAGCATCCCCACATCATGCAGGCGGGCGCTTCGGCGCGGGAGCGCCTCAAGCAGGCCGCGGCGAACGCGTGGAGCGTCGCGCGCCGCGCGGTTACGGCCCACCAAGGCCGGCTGAGCTGCGGTGCCCGCAGCGCGTCCTATGCGGAGTTCGCGGCCGCGGCGGCCGCCGTCGTGCTCGACGAGGAGCCCGCGATCAAGGCGCCGGATCAATGGTGGCTGCTGGGCAGGCCGATTCGCCGGCTCGACGTGCCGGTCAAGACGCGGGGCTCCGCGCGCTTCGCCATCGACGCGCGCCCCGAAGGGCTCGTCTATGCCGCGGTCAAGGCTTGTCCCGTGCCTTTCGGGCGGCTCGTGCGCTACGAGGCGGGCGCGGTCCGCGGTCTGCCCGGCATCGTTGCCGTGACGGATCTGCGCGCGGTGCCGGGCCGGACCCGCGGTTCCGATCTCAAGGACGCCGTCGCCGTCGTCGCCGACAGTTGGCACCGTGCGAAAACGGCGCTCGAGCGCATCGAGATCGAATGGGACTTCGGTCCCGCGGCGGAGGCGAGCGACGCCGCCCAGGCCGCGCGTGCGCGCGAGCTCTTCGACGTACCGGGCCGCGTCAGCGCGGAGGTCGGCGGAGAAGCGTTGCGGATCATCGCCGGTTCGGAGCGCATCGTCAGGGCCGAGTATCACCGCCCGTACGAAACGCACGCGCGCATGGAGCCGATCAACGCGACGGTTGCTGCGGCACCGGGACGCGTCGACGTTCTGGTCGCCGACGCAGGATCAGGCCGCGGCGCTCGAGCTCGCCGCCGATCAGCTGGGCCGATCGACGCGCGACGTCTTCGTGCACACGCCTTTCATCGGTGGCGCCTTCGGCGGCAACGGCGGCGGCGCGACCGCCGTGACTCGGCAGGCCGCCGAGCTCTCGCGCCGCGTCGGGCGTCCCGTCAAGGTCGTCTGGTCGCGCGAGGAGGACATCACGCAGGACCAGCAGCGCCCGCCCGTCTACACGCGGCTCGAGGCCGCCCTCGGCCGCGACGGCTTGCCCGAGGCCTTCTTCTCGCGCGCGGTCTGGTTCGCGCGGGACGGCGCCGAGCGGCACGGGCCCGCGACGGCGGACTACGCGATCTCGACGATGCCTTACCGCATCCCCCATCGCCGCCACGAGCGCCACAGCGTCGCCGCGCACATTCCGACGACGACTCACCGCGCGCCGGGCTCGAATCAGAACGGCTTTATCATCGAGCAGTTCGTGGACGAGCTCGCTATCGCGGGCGGCTGGGATCCGCTCGAGTGGCGCCTGGAATTGACGAAGGGGCAGGAGCCTTGGCAGCGCGTGCTGCGCAAGCTCAAAGAGGTCGCGGGCTTCAGGACGGATCTGCCGCGCGGGCGCGGCATGGGTATCGCGGTGCTCGAGGACCACGACTCCTATTGCGCCGCCTGCGCGAGCGTTTCCGTGAGCCGAACGGGCCAGCTGCGCGTCGAGAAGGTCGTGCTCGTCATGAACAGCGGCTACGTCATCAATCCGCTGAACGCCGCAGAGCAGATGGAGGGCGCGGCGGGCTGGGAGCTCTCGCACGCGCTTTACGCGGGCCTGAAGCTCGAGCGGGGCCGGTTCGTCAACGACAACTTCGACAGCTACCACTTGATGCGCATGCACCAGGCGCCCGCCGTCGAAGTGCACTTCGCGCTCTCGCAGGACGGGTGGTGGGGCGGCATCGGGGAGCCGGCCGGGCCGCCGACGGCCGCGGCCGTTGCGAACGCGGTCTACTTCGCCACGGGCAAGCGCATTCGTACGACGCCCATGACGGCGCAGGACATGAGCTGGGCGTGACGGCCGCCCCGCGGAGGAACCGGGAGGCCGCTATTTGATGGCCACGGCATTCGGCGGGGACGCGATGCCGCCCTCGAGGAGCAGCGGCGCCGAGACGAGCATGAACTCGTAGCGCTCGTCGGCCGCGCAGTCGTCGGCCAGCGGCCCCAGCACGAACAGCTCGCCGAGCGGAAGGCCGAGCAGCGGCAAGGCGCGATAGTGCAGCGCGCCCTCGTCGCCGCGCTCGAACGGCATCGGCTCGACGGCAGGGCAATCCGTCCCGAGCGCGGCCACGCGGTGATCCCAGAGCCAGGCCACGGACTCGCGGCTCGGTTCGATGCCGATGGAGCGGACGTTCTCGAACGCCGTCATCGAAGCCTTCTGCGCCTCCGGGCAGCCCTCATACGCTTCCATCCAACCGGTCCGCACGAGCAGGACGCTGCCGGGATGCAACTGCGTCCCCTGCGCCTCGAGCGCCCGCTCGAGCTCGGCCACGCCGATGGCCTCGTGTTCGAAAGGATCGAGCGGCCGGCCCTCGGCGCGCCGGAAGGCCACGAGGTCGACGAGGACCCCGCGGCCCACGAACTTGTTCGCCCAGTGATGGATGCCGAGCCGCGCGTTGCGGCCGTCGCGGACCTCGCCGATCTTGACGCCGTTGTAGAACGCCTCGTGCCGCGGGTGCCCCACGTGCGCGAGGCCGTCCCATTGGCTCCCTTCCTGCGTATTGAAACGGTCGATGACGTCGTCGTTCGCGATCGGGCCGAGCGGCACGACGGTGTGCTCGACCGAGGCTCGGCCGAACAGCGGCGGCCGGACGAAGCCGATCTTGGCGTCCAGCCGAAACACCTTTCCGGAAGTGACGAGGCGGGCGGCGCGCACGATGCCTTCGGGCGTCAGGAAGTTGAGGCAACCGAGGGCCTCGTTTTCGAATACGCCCCAGGAGGATTCCGGTACCGCGTCGGCACGGACCGGAAGCTCGTCGAAACGCGGATATTTCCTCATGTGCGTCCCCCTTCGCACTTGCGGCAACGATGCGTTACCTTCCCCCGACTCGAGATGATAGCGGATGCGGGGCGATGCGAGGGGTTTCGCCGCCCGGATGCTCGCGCCGCCGGAGGGCGAGCGCGCGAACGGGGTTCAGCGGACTGCCGCGGCGTAACGCTCCGGATCGAATCCGACGAGCAGCTCGCCGCCTTCGAGCTCGAGCACGGGCCGCTTGATCATCGAAGGCTGCGCGAGCATGAGCGCGAGAGCCTTTTTCTCCGTCAGGCCTTCCTTGTCCTCGGCCGGCAGCTTCCGGAAACTCGTGCCCGCGCGGTTCAACAGCGTCGTCCAGCCGACCTTCGCGGCCCAAGTCCGGAGCCGCTCGGGAGCGATGCCCGCCGTCTTGTAGTCGTGAGAGGCGTAATCGACGCCGTGCTCGTCGAGCCAGCTGCGGGCTCGCTTCATGGTGTCGCAGTTCTTGATTCCATAGATCGTGACGCGCATCGGCCTCTCCCTGGGAACTCGAGCGCCGCGCGCTCGGGGGCGGCGCTCGGCGCTCGAGCATAGGAGGCGCGAATCGGGGCTGCGGGTCAAGAGGCCGGTGCGCCCCCTCAATAGGCGCCAGGCGAGCCGCGGTTCAGGCCTTGAGCTCGGCCGAGAGATCGAAGGCTTCGAAGCGCCGGCCGAGCAGCAGGATACCTGCCGTCAATTCCGCCGCCAGGACGGCGAGGACCACGAGCCCGACCAGCACGATGACGAGCGGCGTCCCGACGAGCCAGTGCCCGACGACGAATACGACGGCCGCGAGAACGGCGGCGGGCACGAGGGCGAGCCCAAGCACGAGGAACTGCCCGATGACGAACACGATGCGCAGACCGATGCCTTCGATGCCCGCCGTCGAGCGTTGCTCCGCGGGCGTGAGCCAGGCCGGATACAGCAGGGTCGCCGCGTTGATGATGAGCACCTCGAGCGCGCAGAGGAACGGCACGGCGAGCGCGATATCGAGCGTGACGGCGGCCCGGATCCGCGGCGTGAACCACACTGCCGTCGGCGGCGGCTGAAAAGTCAGGGCCACCGCGAGCAACAGCAGCCAGACCAGCGTCGTGATGACGACGACGGGCGTCAGCATCTCGCCCGCGACGATCTGCCAGGCGCGAAGGGGATAGACCTTGAGCAGGTCGGCGTTGACGAGATCGCGCCGGAAGTCCTGGCGCGCGAACATTGGACCGAGCACGAGCAGGTACCCCGCGATCGCGGCCGCGACAAAATCGATCGCGAGCGTCAGCGGCTGATGGGCCGAAGAAGCGTCGAGCCAAAGGCCGCCGAGCGCGATCAGGGCGGCCGCGGCGAGCGCGGTCCGCGGCCGCAGGTAATCGGCCGTCGAAAGCAGGTTCTTCCACAGAAACGCGAGCTCGGGCCGGCCGGCGGGGCGGAGCGCGAAGGGCGGTTTGTGGGCCTTCTCCGCGGAGCGGCCGAAACGCAGCCCTTGGCCGGCGCGAAGCGCCGCGATTCTTGCGGCGCGCTTGGCCGCGAGGTCCAGGGAGGCTTCTTCGAATGAGACGTTGACGTGCAGCACGCAATAGTAGTGGGCGGCATAGACGAGAAGCGCTGGGCCGAGGGCCGCAGCGAACGCGGCCGCGCTGCCGGCAAAGATCGGCCGCAGCACGGCACGGGCCGGCCACGTGAGCCAGTGCAGGGGGCCGCTGCTCAACAGCGACTTCGAATAGGCGGCCCACGCTGCGGGACCGACGAGATTGCGATCGACGGGCGCCCCATCGACCAAGCGGTCCCAGGCGATGACGGCGACGGCGACGGTCCCGAGCAGCGCCGCCGCGACGAGGAGCCGCCGCAACGGCGTCAGGCCGCGGTCCGCAAGCTTCGTAATGACGAACGAGGAGCCCAGGACGTGTAGGGCGACCGTCCCGATCAGAATCCACGAACCGAGGATTCTCAAACCCGCGCCGCCCGGGCTCGAGCCCCATTTGCCGGACAGCAGCGCGATGACGAGCGCCGTGACGAACGTCGCAAGCTGAAGACTGATGAGCCGATAGTGAATCAGAGCTTTGCGGCTCAACGGAGCCGGGAACAGAAAGCCGATCTCCGCTTCGGTGAAACTCAGCGAGGCGCGCCGCCGCGGCCCGATCCAGCACAGCAGTGCCAGAATCGTGAGGCCGCCCGCGGCGAGCGCCATGGCGAACGGCGAGACGGCCGCGAGCGCGTCGAGCGGAGCGCCCGCCGCGCCGCCATGACCGTTCGGCGCGACCCCTGGCGATCCGATTCCGTGCGGCCCGCCCGGCCGGACGCGGTTAAAGAACACGAAATAGAGATAGGCGACGCCGACGACGGCGCCGAGCAGGTACTTCGGCTGCCTGAGCCGCGAGAGACGAGTCCTCACCACGTTGACGAGGGTGGTCACCCGAAGGTAGACCAAGGCGCCGACGAGCTGGATCACGAGCTGTCGCCCGTGGCCCGGATGAAGACCTCCTCGAGGTCCACGTCGGTCTCGCCGTTGCTGAATTGCCGCGTCACGTCGGCCAGCGAGCCGTCCGCGATCTTGACGCCCTGCTTGAGCATGAGGACGTGCGAGCACACCTCTTCGAGCAAATGGAGCAGGTGCGAGCTCAGGACCACGGCCGCCCCTTCGCCCGCGCGCCGCACGATCGAGCGCTTCATGCGCCGGATGCCGAGCGGATCGAGGCCCGTCAACGGTTCGTCGAAGAACATGACCCTCGGCGAGTGCAGCAGGCCGCAGACGATGACGAGTTTCTGCTTCATCCCGCGCGAGAGCTCGCCGGGAAGCTGGTCGGCCTTGTCGATCATTTCGAATTCTTCGAGCAGGGGCTCGGCGACGGCTTCGTAATCCGGGACGCCGTAGATGCGCGCGATGAACGCGAGGTGCTGGCGCACGGTCAGGTAGTCGAACAGCCGGGGCTCGTCGGGAAAGAAGGCGAGCGACCGCTTGGCGGCCAGTGGCTCCGTGAGCAGGTCGTGGCCGGCGATACGAATGCGGCCCGCGCTCGGCGGGATGATTCCGGCGATGCTGCGCAGCGTCGTCGTCTTGCCGGCGCCGTTCGGTCCCACGAGGCCCAGCACCTCGCCGGGCCTCACGGTGAACGATAATTCCTTGACGGCGACAAAGGCGCCGTACTGTTTGCGCAGGCCGGTGACTTCGATCATGAGGTCTTTCGCGGCATGCCCGGTTCGCCGAGCGCGCATTCGAGCGCATCTCGGTCCCAGCGGCCGAGCGAGGCGGCGGCGTCGTACGAGCTCCGCAGAAAGCGCAGCAGCGCGGCCTCGGGGCCCGCGGACGTGCGAACCGCCTCGTAAGGGAGCAGAAATTCGCCGAGCGACGCGTGAAAGAACGCTTGCGGCGGCTCCACGTGTGCGAGCGCGAAGCCTTCGGGGGCCGGGTAAGCGTAGGAGTAGAAAGCCGGGTAATCGATGCCCGCCCCGCCGGGCCAGAAGCCCGCCGAGGACACCTCGTGGCTGTACGCTTCGCGCGCGACGGCGTCAGGCAGGTGCGGCACGCCGCCAGGATGCAGGGGCGCGCGGCGGCCGGAGAAGCGCGTGACCGCGAGATCGAAGCTGCCCCAGAAGAAGTGCACGGGGCTGACCTTTCCGAGAAAGCCCGTCCGAAACTTCTCGAGGACGCGCTGGACGGCGACGAGCGCGCGGTGAAAGCGCGTCACCGCCTCGGCGTCGTAAGGGCGCGGCGCCCGATCGTCGACGAACGGGGTCGCCTGGGGCAGCTCGTTGGGACGGCCGTTGAAGCGCGGGTTGCCGCCGAGCCCACGCACGAGCTCGACGAAGCGCGCATGGAAATTCGCGACGGACATCGGGCCGAGTTCGAAGGCCGCCGCGCCGCCGCTCGCATTCTCGCCGCGCACGACGTGCTCGAGCAGGTCGAAGCGGATCTCGATGCCGCCGGGCCCGTCCGGAATCTGCGATGTCCGCAGCCCGCTGGGATACACGTACAGCGTGGCGTGCCACGAGTGGTTGACCCACGGCGTCCTCGCCAAGCGGTACTTGCCGACGATCTGCGCATAGAGATGCAGGGCCTCGCACGTATCCCGCCAGGACTCGTAGGGCAGCGCAGGCCAAGCGGCTTCGGCGTTCACGCGGCGGGCGCCGCGTAGTTGAGCCTCGAGCCCACGTTCTCGAAGCCGCAGTGCACGATGTTCGCCAACGAGGGATTCGGTTCGTCGCCGAGCGGCACGCCGGTTTCGGTCGCGATCTGCGTGCAGCCCGCTTCGACGGCGGCGCGGATCCGCACTGCCATGAGCGCCCGATGCACGTGCTTGCCGCGCGCTTCCGGGCGCACGGCGCCCGCGCCGAGCCAGGCATTGCGGCCCTCGAGGTATAACAGCCCCGCGCCGATCATGCGATCGGCTTCGAAGGCCGCGTACGCGCGCCACCCGGGCCGGTGCTGCACCGCCGCCATCCAGGCCGCCAGCGGCGGCGGCATGCCATACGCCGCGCCGATGGTCTGCGCCACTGCGGCAGACTCGTCGGGACGGGCGCGGCGAACCTCGCTCTGCGTCTGCACGGCCGGCGGAGGGGCCGTGCCGCGCAGGAACTTGGCCCACCGGCTGCGCGCCGCGGGCCGGAAGCCGCGCGCCTCGAGCCAGCCGGCGAGGGTTCCCTGCTCGCCGGCCGGCGCGACATGGATCCACCACTGCGCCGCGCCCGAGGCGCGATAGGCTGCGATGGCCGTATCGAGGGCGGCCTCGGTCGGAGGCTCGTGGACGCCGAGCCCGATGACGCGATTGAAGAAGGCGTCCGGAATAGCCGGGGCCATGAGCAGGGTGGCGCCGGCGATCTCGCGCGTCGCGATGCGGAGCGCTGCAGCCAATTCGGCCGGTGCGGCTGCAAAGAGCTCGCGGTACGCGGCGGCTTCGATCGCGTCCGCGAGCTGGACGCCGGTCGCGGCCGGCGAATGGACTGACATCTGCGCTCCGAGACGCGGCGGGCCTGGCGCTAATCTACGCCCGCGAAGCGCCGGTGCAAAGGCGGGCGCCGGTGCAAAGGCCGCCGGGGCGGAGACGGCCGTTATCGCTCGCCGAGTCCGACCGCGGCTCGTGCGACCGGCGCGCGCAGGCCGACGGCCGCCTCGAGACGGGCAAGGTCTACGGCGCCGTCCCATTTGGCGACCACGATCGTCGCGAGCGCGTTGCCGACGATGTTCACGAAGACCAGCGCCTCGGCCAGAACTCGATGAATGCCGAGGACGAGCGCGATCGCCGCGACGGGGATCGTGCCGATCGTCGAAAGCGTCGCGGCGAGCACGACGAACGCGGCGCCCGCGACGCCCGCGGCCCCTTTCAACGTCAGCATGAGCACGGCCATGAGGCCGAGTTGCTGCACGAAGCTCAGCTCGGCGTTCGTGGCCTGCGCCAGAAACACGGTCACCGTGGCGAGATACAGGCAGGTGCCGTCGAGATTGAACGAATAGCCGGTCGGAATGACGAGCCCGACCACGGATTCCTCGCAGCCGAGCCGCTCGAGCTTTGCCATGACGGCGGGCAGCACGGTTTCGGTCGAGGTCGTCGCGAGCACGACGAGGATCTCGTCGCGGATGTAGGCGAGAAGACGCCAGAGACTGATGCCCGCGAGCCGCGCGACGAGCCCGAACACGGCGGCGACGAACAGCCCGCAGATCAGGAAGAACTCGCCGATGAGCTGGCCGAGCGCGACGAGCGTGTGCGCGCCGAACGCGCCGACCGTGAAGGCCATGGCGCCGAACGCGCCCGCGGGCGCGGCCCACATGATGAGACCGACGACTCGGAAGAACACGCGGTTCAGCCCTTCGACGAGCCGAAAAACGGGCCGCGCGTGTTCGCCCGCGAGCGTGAGCCCAAAGGCGAAGAGCAGAGAGACGAATAAAGCCTGCAGCACGCTGCCGTCCACGAAAGCGCTCGTGAACGTGCGCGGGATGATGTGCAGCAGGAACGCCGCGACGCCCTGCTGATGCGCCTGCGCCGTGTAGGAGGCGATGGCGCTCGTGTCGAGCCGCGAGGCGTCCACGTTCATGCCGGCGCCGGGCTTCCAGAGATTGACGGCCGCGAGCGCGAAGAAGAGGGCGATCGTCGTGATGCCCTCGAAGTACAGGAGCGCCTTGAGCGCGACGCGCCCGACGCGGCGCATGTCGTTCATGCCGGCGACGCCGTGCACGACCGTGCAGAAGATGATGGGCCCGATCATCATGCGCACGAGCGCGATGAAGGCGTCGCCCAGCGGCTTCATCTCGGCCCCGAGCCCCGGGCGGGCCCAGCCCAGCGCGATGCCGACGGCCATGCCGATCAGCACCTGAAACCAGAGCTGCTTCAACAACCGCATGCGGCTGCCGCGTTCGCTTGCGTCGAGGGTCCCGGCCGGCGCGCAGGGCGCCGCGCCCGGCACCTGCTCACGCCCACGCGCTCCTCATTGCAGCTCGGCTTCGAAAAGCGACTGCATGGCCTTCCAGTGCCGTTCCGAGGCTTCGGCATCGTAGACGGGGAAGTCCCGAAACACCCAGCCGTGCTTGGCCGGATACGTCTCGATCAGGTGATCGACGCCGGCGTCCGTCAGGGCCTGCTCGAGCCGTTGCTTCATCTCGTCGGGAAAGGATGAATCCTCGATGGCCCCGGCGACATAGACGCGCGCACGGATCTTCGGCGCGAGCAGATGAGGGCTGTCCGGCGCGTCCGTCGCGAGCCGGCCGCCGTGAAAGGACGCCGCCGCGACCACGCTCTCCGGATACGTGCCCGCGGCCGTCAGCGACAGGAGGCCGCCCATGCAGTAGCCCGTGGTGCCGATGCCGCCGGGCTTCACGTCGGGCTGCGCCGCCAGGTAGTCGAGAAACGCGCGCGTGTCCGCCATGACGTTCGCGGGCGAGGCCGGCCCGAAGAACTTCTCCATGAGCACTTTGCGCTGCTCGGGATCGCTGAACACGCTCTGAGGATCCATGGGCGCGTAGGGGCCGGAGCGGTAGAACAGATCCGGCACCAGCACGAAGTAGCCCTGCTTCGCGAGGCGTTCGCCGATCTCGAGCATGGCCGGGCGAATGCCGAGGCCGTCCATGAAGACGAGCACGCCCGGCCAGGGCCCGGTGCCGCTCGGACGGTAGACGTAGGCGGGGCAGACGCCGTCGCGGGTTTTTATTTCGATTTTGTCCATGCCCGCGTTTTAACACAGACGCCGCGCACGACGAAACGCGGAGGCCGGCGCGCGCGCACGGCTCCGGCCGCCGCCTCGTGCAGGCCGGTCGAAGGGCCGTTGAGTCAAACGCTCAAACCTCGGCGGGAATGCTCAAGCCTTCGCCGAAAGCGTGGCCGGCGTCCAGGGAAAACCCAGCAACGCCGCGGGCTTCCGCCTGGCATGAATCTAGCAATACCCGTGTCATTCCGTGGGGGGCGGAGGTATCTTCGGTAGGCAGCCGGCTCCCAGGGAATTGGCGCAACCGAGAAGGCACGATAACCAGAAAGCCGAGGCCTCCCATGACCACTCCGATCCAGTACCTAGACAAAGCCATGCTGCGTCTCCGCGATCTCGGCCTCGTGCCGGAGAAGACCGAGGAGGCGCCGATCATCGCGCTGCTCAACCGCATCTCCGACCTCGACCAGGACAAGGTCGTCGCCATCGCGCGGACGCTGAGCCAGGCCTCGCTGTTCAACCAGGTCGTGCGCGAGCAGATATCGGCCATGGCTCTGGGCGACCGGTACGGGCAGATCACCGAGGCGTTCAACAGCATTCGCGACGACTCCAAGGCCATGGTCGAGCAGCTCGAGGACGGCAAGATCGACACGTGGGAGCGTCTGCAGAACGTGTGGATGAAGGCGACGCGGGGGGACATCGCGGGCCGGTTCGAGAAGATCAAGCGCCTCTATCTGGAGGTCGCGAAGGACACGAACGATCAGATCGAGCGCGAGCATACGATCCTCGAGGCCTATCAGGATTTTCGCGGCGCGCTCAAGGAGGCCGAGATTCTCGCGCTCGAGGTCATGAAGACCGCCGAGGCGCGGCTCTCGGGCGAGCAGGCCAAGCTCAAGGACGCGATGAACGCAGTGGAGCAGGCGCCGGCCGAGGATTCCGTCGCACGCGCGAAGCTCGAGCTCGCGCGCGACGAGCAGCTGCGCGCCGTGCAGTCGGCCGAGGAGCGCTTCCAGATCTGCAAGGATCTTTCGGACAACCTCACGGTCGGGTACAACACTTCGGAGGTGGTCATGGGCCGCCTTGTGCAGACCACGAACGTGAAGGATCGCGTCTACAAGCAGGCGGTGTCGTTCTTCGGCACGAACGAGACGGTGCTGACGGCGCTCAGCGCTTCGTTCACGGGTCTGCACGGGCTCAACGAGAGCACGCGCACGCTCGATGCCATGAAGGAGGGCGTGAGCCGCAGTCTCGAAGACCTCGCGGACATCGGCGGCAAGGTGCAGGAAGCCGCGCTCAAGGCCGGCTACGGGCCGACGATCCGCGCCGAAGCGGTCAAGAAGCTCGTGAGCTCCGTCGTCAACTACCAGGAGCGCTCGCGCGAGATCATTGCCGAGATGCGCGCCCTCAGCACGCGCAATGCCGCCGAGATCGGCGAGGCCGTCGAGACCGGCAAGCGGCGGCTCGCGAGGCTCGTGCAGAGCGGCGACGCGATCGCGCTCGAGGGGCCGCGTCCGTCTTGAGCGGCGAGCCGAACGGAGCGACGGGGATGCACGCTACCGCGACCCAGAAGAGCGCGACGGCGCCGCTCGACGAGCTCATGCTGGCGATGGACGTCGTCGATACGTTGCGCCACCGCGAGCTCATGCTCGACCGCGAGCTCGAGGCTGACGACCGCGACCAGCGCCTGCTGGCCCGCCTCAAGGAGATCTACGGCGCCCAGGGCATCGAGGTCAGCGACGACGTGCTGGCGCAGGGCGTCCGCGCGCTGCGCGAGAACCGCTTCGTTTACGCCGGCCGTGCGCCGAGCTTCGCGCGCTCGCTCTGCGTGCTTTATGTGACTCGCGGTCGCTGGGGCAAATGGGCGGCAGGGGCGGCCGTCGTGCTCGCGGCGGCTGCGCTCGGTTTCCAGCTGCTGGTGAGGGGGCCCGCGCTGCGGGCCGCCGCCGAGCTGCCGGCCGCCGCCGAGACGGCCTATCAGACCGTCGTCGCTTCGACGAAGGACGCGAAGGCCTTGGGCGAGGCCGGCGCGCTGCACACGGCGGCCGAGTCGGCGCTCGCCCAGCACGAGTACTCTGCAGCCCGCACGGCCGTCGCGAGCCTGCGCTCGCTCGAGGCTCGCCTCGAGCGCCGGTACGAGCTCCGGATCGTCTCGCGCCCCGGGGAACGCAGCGGCGTGTGGCGAGTGCCGAACGGCAGCCCGCGGACGCGCAACTACTACCTCGTCGTCGAGGCGGTAGCGCCGAACGGGCAGGTCCTCGCGCTGCCGATTCGAAGCGAGGAGGACGGCCGCACGCGCGTCGTCAAGAAGTGGGGGCTGCGCGTCGACGAGGCGACCTACGACCGCGTCGCCGCGGACGCGCGCGACGACGGCATCATCGAGCAGCGCGTCGTCGGCGCGAAGCGCCGCGGCGAGCTCGATCCCGATTACTCGATCGCGACGACGGGCGCCGCAATCACGAGCTGGTAGGAGCCGGAAGTGAACCAGAGCCTGAGCGGCACGGAAGTGCTGCGCCTCATCGAGCGGATGCTCGAGGCGACGCGATTGGAGGTCGACAACCTCGATGCGCGCCTGCAGCGCTCGACAGCGGAGCTCGAGCAGCTGCGCCAGTCCGAGCTCGGCGCGCTGAGCGTCTTGGCGCGCGTGCGGCTCAAGGAGATCGAGAGCGGCGAGCTCGTGGACGCGCTCGACGATACGGGCAAGCGCGTCGCCGGCCTGCTCGCGCAGCGGGGCGAGGCGCAGAGGAAGCTTGGCGAAGAGATTGCGGCGAGCCAGGAGGCGCTCGGCAAGATCGAGGCAGAGCGCGCGGGCCAGCATGCGAAAGTCGAGGCGGCCGAGCAGGCCGTAGACGCCGCCGAGGCCGAGGCGCAGGCGCAGCTGAAGGCCGACGCCGCATACGAGGCGCTGCTCGAGAAGGCGCACGGCTCCGACGCCGTCGCCGATCTCGCCGAGGCCAAGGCGCGGGCTGCCCGCACCGATCGCATCGAGAAGGGCAAGCCGTACGAGGCGGACCGCCTGTTCGCCTACCTCTGGGGGCGCGGCTTCGGAACCCCGCGGTACCGCGCGGGCGCGCTCCCGCGCCTGCTCGACGGCTGGGTGGCGCGCGTCGAGGGCTTCGAGCCGCTGCGCCGCGACTATTGGATGCTGACGGAGCTGCCCGGGAAGTTCGACGAGCACGCGCAGCGCATGCGCGCACTCGCGGACGAGGACGTGGCGGCGCTGCGCGCGGCGGAAGAGAAGGCGGCGGCCGCCGCCGGTGTGCCGCAGCGGCGCGCCGAGCTCGAAGCGGCCGAGCGGGCGCTCGGGGCCGTGGACGAGCGCATCGCGGCTCAGGAGGCCGCGGTCGCGGCCCTCGTCGAGAAGCGCGCGGCGTATTCGGCCGGCGAGGACGACCTATCGCGCGCCTGCTACAAGCTGCTGACCGACGCGCTGCGCACCGAGAAGATGCGGGCGCTCAGGGACCGCGCGAACCGGACGCCGAGCCCGGACGACGACGCCGCCGTCGATCGGATCACCGAGGTCCGCGCCGAGACGCCGCGCCTCGAGGACGAGGTCGCCCGCTATCGCAAGCTTCAAGAGGAACACGCCGAGCGCGCGAAGCGCCTCGAGGAAGTGCGCTCGCGCTTCAAGGCACGGCGTTACGACGCCTTCTCCTCGGAGTTCATCAACGGCGCGCTGGTCGCGACGTTGTTGAATCAGCTGCTTTCCGGTGCGCTGCCCGTGCCCGACTTATGGGAAGCGCTGGTCAAGCAGCAGCGCTACCGAGCCATGGGCGCGAATCCGGCTTTCGGAAGCGGCGGGTTCCCGCGGGGGCCGGGCCCGTGGCACAGGCCGGGTGGGGGCGGCTTCGGCGGCGGCGGCTTTCACACGGGCGGGGGCTTCGGCGGCGGGGGCTTCCATACGGGCGGCGGCTTCGGCGGCGGGGGCGGCTTCCGCACGGGCGGGGGCTTCTGACATCTGCGCTGCGCGGCCGTATCGTGACCTCGCAGGCGCGTTGGCGTACAGTCGTCGTCACCGCAGCACACCAAAGAACAACGAGGGGGCTATGAAAGAACATCTGCGCTGGGCGGCGCTCGTCGCCGGATTGGGTATGGCCGTATGCGGATGGGCGGATCCGGTCGGCAGCGACAGCGGCGCCGCTGGGGCCGTGTTGGCTCAGCTGGCGCAGAACGATCAGCCGGCTCCGAGCGCGGCGCGCGCCGACGCGGCGCAGCCGAAGACCGCGCTGCGGTCGGGGCCCGGGACCGAGTCCGGCCTCGCGACGTTTCAGACGCGGTGCTCGGTTTGCCATGGCAATCCCAAAGTGCCGAAGGCCCAGTCGCCCGTGGCGATCCGCGACATGTCGCCCGAGAAGATCTACGCCGCGCTCACGACGGGGGACATGCAGGAGCAGTCCAAGGGGCTCTCGGACGTGCAGAAGCGGCGCCTGGCCGAGTTCATGTCCGGCCGCAACCTCGGCAGCACCGATGCGGGCGACGCGAGCCGCATGCCGAACCAGTGCCCGGCGAATCCGCCTTTCCCCGGCATCAGTCAGGGGCCGGCCTGGAACGGCTGGGGGGCGAATCTCTCGAACACGCGCTTTCAACCCGGGGACCAGGCCGGGCTCGCGGCCGCCGACGTCCCGAAGCTCAAGCTCAAGTGGGTCTTCGCCTATCCCGTCGGGCTCACGTCGAATGCGCAGCCGACCGTGGTGGGCGGGCGCATTTTCGTCGGCAGCGACAACGGCTACTTCTATTCGCTCGACGCGCACACGGGCTGCGTCTACTGGTCGTTCCAGCAGGGCTCCATCGTACGCGGCGAAGCTATGGTCGGCCCCGTAACGGGGCAGGGCGCCACGCGCTACGCCGTGTATTTCGGCGACGGCCACGCCAACGTGTATGCCTTGGACGTGCAGGACGGCAAGGTCCTATGGAAGACGCACGTCGACCCGCACTTCGTTGCGCGCATCACGGCAGGCCTCAAGCTTTACGAGGGTAAGGTCATCGTGCCCGTCTCCTCCTCTGAGGAGTTCAGCAGCGGCAATCCGGGTTACCCGTGCTGCACGTCGCGCGGCAGCGTCGTCGCGCTCGACGCGAATACGGGCGAGCAGATCTGGAAGGCCTATGTCGTGCCGGGCGAGCCGAAACCCTACGAGACCTTGCCGAATGGTGTGACACTGTACAAGCCCGCGGGCGGAGCGGTCTGGAACTCGCCGACCATCGATCCCGTGCGGCATGCCGTCTATTTCGGCACGGGCGACGCGACGACGGCGCCATCGCCGAAGACGACGGACGGCGTCATGGCCGTGGACATCGATACCGGCAAGCTCCTGTGGGCGTACCAGGCCACCGAGAACGACGTCTTCATGGGCGGCTGCGGCGGCGACAACGTGAGCCCGGCGTGTCCCGAGCGTCTCGGCCCGGACATGGATATCGGCAACTCGCCCGTGCTCGCGACGCTGCCCGACGGCCGGCGCGTGCTGACGGGCGGAACGAAGGCCGGCGACGTGTTCGCCATGGATCCGGACGCAAACGGCAAGCTGCTCTATCGCGTGAACGTCGCGGGCGGCGAGCCCGGCGGGACGCGGCGCTTCGGCGGCGGCGGCATCGTCTGGGGCGGAGCCGCGGGCCCGCGCTACACGTTCTACGGTGACGGCGGTGCCGGGCTCATGGCCATCGACCCGGCGACGGGCAAGCGCGTCTGGCAGTTCAAGCCCGATCCCGTCGGGCATGGCAGCGCGCTCGGGGCGGCGCCGACGACGATACCGGGCGTCGTGTTCGAGGGGGCGACGAACGGAGTGCTTTATGCCGTCTCCGAGGCGGACGGCAAGATGCTCTGGTCGTTCGACACGGCGCAGTCCTTCGACGCCGTGAACGGCGTGCCGGCGCACGGCGGCTCGATCGCCTCTACGGGTGCCGTCGTCGCGGGTGGCATGGTGTACATCGGCTCCGGTTACGGCATCAGCGCAGGTGCGGCCGGCGGCAACGTGCTGCTGGCCTTCGGAGTCGAATAGCGCAAGGTGACCGCGAAGCGGCTCGACTACAACGCGACGCTGGTCCGGCGCGAGGACTTCACGCCCGAGCTTGCGACGTTTCACATCCGCTACGACGAGCCCCTCGACGCTGACCCGGCCTTCGTGCCGGGTCAGTACGTCGCGCTCGGGCTCAACAACGAGGCGCTTCCCGAGCTCGGCGCCGTGCGCCGCTCCATGTCGATCCTTTCGGCGCCGGAGCAGCAGGGTGTGTTCGAGTTCTACATTCGCTTCGTGCGGCGGCCGGCCTCGAGCAATCCGTTCACGCATCTGCTGTGGCCGCTCGAGGAGGGCGCGCGCATCGACATGACCCGCAAGCCCGTCGGCAAGTTCACGATCCGCGATACACTCGGCGACGATGACCCGCGCCTAAGAGTGTGTGTCTCCGCGGGCACGGGGCTCGCGCCGTTCGTGAGCATGCTGCGCAGCGCGCGACTCTCGGACCGCCGAGCCGACCTGAGCCGCTTCGCCCTCATTCACGCGGCTTCGTATCCGGCGGACCTGTGTTATGCAGGTGAGCTTTCCACGTACGCCGAGCAGAACGGGCTGCGCTACTTCGGCAGCGTGAGCCGTCCCCAGGAGGCGCCGAGCTGGGCCGGCGACGCGGGCCGCGCCGAGGACTACTTCCTGCCCGGCCGCCTCGAGGACTTCGAGCAGCGGACGGGGCTCGGCCCCGGCGGCCTTACCCCGGCCCGCGCGGCCGTGCTCGTCTGCGGCCTGCAGGGCACGATCGCACGCTGCATCGAGCGGCTCGCGCGGCGCGGGTTCGTGCCGTTCCACCGGCGCATTCGCAGAGCCCTCGGCGTGCCGGCCGAGCGGCCGGCCTCGCTGTGGTGGGAGCAATACGACGCGGACCCCGTCATCGACCTCGACGACGCGGCGGCCGTGGCCCAATTGCGGCACGATCTCGCGAGCACGCCCGAAAAAAGGGGTCAGAGCCCTATTTCGCCGCTCGATTGAGCCGGACGGGAGCGGGTGGTACGCTCGGCGCGCACTTGTTCGATGTCATTGCGTGCGGAGCGAGTAGTGGGAACCAGATCGCCCGCGGCGACGGCCGCGATCGGAGACGGCTCTTCAGCCGCCGGCGATCGCGCGGGAGTCTGACGATTCTTCTCGAAGTAACCCTCGCGGCGTTCGCGATTCCCGCCGCGGCCCATTTCGGCGGCATAGCGCTGCTGCTCGCGCGTGCACGCAGGGGGAGGCGGCACGCGCCCGAGCGGCGCCATGAGCGGCCTCCCGTGAGCATTTTGCGGCCCGCCTGCGGAATCGAGAACGGCATCGCCGAGACGCTCGCTACGGCGTTCGCGCTCGATTATCCGGATTACGAGCTCCTGTACTGCGTGGCCGAGGAAGCCGATCGCGTCGTTCCCCTGATCCGGCGGCTCATGGCCGAGCACGCCGAAGTCCGGGCCCGGCTGCTCGTCGGCGACGACCCCATCAGCATCAATCCAAAGCTCAACAACCTCGTGAAGGGTTGTCGCGCGGCCGCGCACGACTGGATCGTCATGACGGACAGCAACGTCCTGATGCCGCCGGACTACCTCGATCAGCTGCTCGAGCGCTGGCGGGCCGACACGGGCGTCGTGTCGTCTCCGCCCGTCGGCATCCGGCCCGAGGGGCTCGGTGCGGAGCTCGAATGCGCCTTCTTGAATACGTATCAGGCGCGCTGGCTGCTGGTCGCCGACGCCCTCGGGATCGCCTACGCCCAGGGCAAGACGATCTTCTGGAAGCGCGAGCATCTCGACTCGGCGGGTGGAGTGGAGGCGCTCGCGAGCGAAACCGCCGAGGATGCCGCGTTCACCAAGCTCATGCGCGCCGAGGGGCGCAAGGTGCGCATGGTGAGAATTCCGTTCCCGCAGCCGCTCGGGGCGAGGTCGCTGGCCGAAATGTGGCGCCGGCAGCTGCGCTGGGCAAGGTTGCGCCGCTCGTCGTTCCCGCACGTATACGCAGCCGAGATCTTCTCCGGCGGGCTGCTGCCGCTGGCGGCCGCCGCGGCGCTCACACTGGCGGGCAGCCTTCCCGTCCTCGGCTTCTTGGCGCTTTTCGTCGCCTGGTACGGGGCCGAGCTGCTGTTGGCCCGTCGTTACGGCTGGCCCGCCTCGCTGCGCATCGCGGCGCTAATGGTGGTCCGCGACGCAATGCTGCCCTGGCTCTGGGTCATGGGCTGGACGGGAACGAGTTTCGTGTGGCGCGGCAGCGCCATGGACACCAAGGGCAAGCCGACGAGCGGCGAGATGACGCGCCCGGGAGAGATTCTGTGAGCTACATGCTGTTGATCGTGGAGCCTGCGGGCCAGAGGGCGGAACGCAGCGAGGCCGAAGGGCGAGAGCTCTACGAGCGCATGCTGAAGTTTGCCGACGAGCTCAAATCGCGCGGCCTGCTGACTGCCGCGCAGGCCTTGCGCACCGATGCGCTCGGCGTGCGCGTGCAGGTGCGGGACGGCCGGCCCGTCACGATGGACGGGCCGTTCGTCGAGACGAAGGAGATGGTGGGCGGCTTCTTCCTGCTCGAGTGCGAGACGCGCGATCAGGCCGTGGCCATCGCCGCCGAATGTCCTGCCGCGGAATGGGCCACGGTGGAGGTGCGCGAGCTCGGCCCCTGCTTCACGTGATGCGCGAGACGGCTACGCGCGGTTTCCCGGGCTCCCGGCCGCGCCGCCGGTGTTGTTGCCGCCGCGCGGGCGCCGAAAGTCCGCCTGCAGCAGGTGGGTCAGCGTGTGCACATACCGCAGCTTGCCGTGTTCCACGCGGAACAGGTGCGTATCGGGCGAGCCGCTGCCGCCGGCAGGGCCGCCTGCACCGAAGGTGCAGAATACGACGATCGTGCCCGTCGTCTCGTCTACGACGAAGCGGCGGTTGGAGATGTTGACGCCGCTCGGAACGCCGACGGCGCACGTGTCCTCCGGCGCACCCTTACCCGTGTGCATGCCGCCTTCCGTGCGATTGCACGGATAGCCCCAAGGGACGTTGTTCTTGTTGCCCTCGAGAAACGCGTCGAGATAGGCGTTGGCCGCATGGAGCAAGGTGTCCCGCGTATCGCGCTGGTCCGCCGGAATGGTGCCCCAGTCCTCGCTCGAGGCGTACTTGAGATACGCGTCGGCATTGAAGCCCCAGTAGCCGGTCGTCGTCCAAAGGATTTCCATCTCGGCGATCTTGTCGTGGTTGATGCGCATGCGCGTGCCGAGCACGTAAGGGTGCGCCTTGTCCGTGACGATGACCTCGGAGAACGTCTGGCACGTCGCCGGGTCCAGCAGGCTGAAGTGATGATCGATCTTCATTGGCGTGTGGATCAGCCCGTGCTGCATGTCCGCCGGCGCGGCATTCTCCATGTAGCCCATACCTTTCGCGAACGGCAGACTGGACGGATCGCCGCTCGTCTGCGCCGCGAGGTAGAGATCGACGGCTTTCTGCAGCCCTTCCCGGGAGCACGAGACTTGCGCGAAGCCCGCAACGGGGGCAACCGTCGCGGCCGAAAGCAGAAGCCATAAGGCGGTAGTACGTTTCACGGAGAAGTCCTCAGATTGGCGAGCGCTGTGAACCGTATCGTGCCAGAGTCGCAGGCCGAATCACAGCGCGCTCCGGCACGCGGGGCCGGCCCGCTGCGCCCGCATCCAACGGGTTTCGGCCCCGCGCGCATCGACCGCCTTTTACTAGACATTTTGACAGCAAAGTGGGGGGCTCCCTATGCTTGACGGTGCACGTCGTTAGGCGTCTCATGATCGAAAGTCTCGAGCGCGCGACGGCTGCGAGCGAGCAATCCGGGCGAGGACAAGGGGGCGAGGACAAGGGCATGTGAAGGTTCCGTGGAGGCGAGGCGACGGCTACAGAAATTTCGAATTTGCCCACCACGAGGACAATACCGCCGGTCCGAACTACATTCGGACGACGAGTCCGCGCTTCGTCGGCAAGGTCGGCACCGGAGCCGATCGACGCGGGAATGTGACCCCGGAACGGATCTGTTCAAGCCAATGCTCGGAGAACGCCTATGGCTGCATTCGAGATGCTTCGGACGACGAAGGCGAAGGCTGAGGCTGGAATCCTTCTCTTGCTCCTCGGCGCCGTCGTGCCCGCGCGCGCGTTTCCGCAGGAAACTTTCGTACCGACCGCGAACAGCGAACGGCAGCGGCAGGTTATCGACGAGATCGACGCAGAGCGGTCGCAGAACGGGCCTTACTCGAGCGCATTGATCGAGCCGTGGACGCAGCTCGCGCTGCTCTACCAGGAGGACGGCAGCCGCGCGCTGGCCATCGCGGCGTTCGAGCAGGCCCGGCAGGTCGTCCGCGCGAACTATGGCCTGCATACGGTCAAGGAAGCTCAGCTGATCCGGCAGGAGATGCACGACGAGACGGCGCGCGGCGATTCGGAGACGGCGTGGCGCCTCGAGAAGAAGATGTTGGCGCTCGCCAGGCGGCATCCCGAAGACGTGAGCACCGTGCCGATGCTGCGGGAGGCGGCCGACGAGCGCGTGAGCGTGCTCGACCGCTATCGCGCCGGAGAGTTTCCGCCGCAGATCTATCTCGGTTGCTACTATGACTGGCGCCCCGGAACGCAGCCCGACGACTCCGCCGGCAACTGCTCTTCCGGGGACCGCGACGCCGTCATCAGAGCGCTCGAGACCGAGGCGAAGATCTTCTATGCGCAGGCGATCGACGTGCTGCGCCGTAACAGGCGCTACTCGAGCCCGGATCTCCGCGCGCTCGAGACGAGGCTCATCCGCTTGAGCTATTCATCCCACGACTACTTGACAGGTAAGCGCAGCTATCGCCGGCTCGTGAGCTACAACTCGGCGAACGCCGCACCGTGGCTCTCGCGGGTGCGGACGTTCGTCGAGATGACGGACTGGGATCTCATGTTCTCCCTGCACTCCGGGCTCGACGCGCTCGACGACGTTGTCGGACGGTACGAGCAGGCTTACGGCTTCCTCGAGAAGATGGGCATCGCTCAGTCGGCCATCGAGGAGATTTTCGCTCCGAAGACGCCGATTCCGATTCCGACGTTCGAGGCGAATCCGCTGGCCTCGCAGGGCTCGCCGACATCCGCCGAGCACATCGACGCGGCGTTCGAAATCACACGCTACGGCAAGGCCGAGCACATCCGGATCCTCGACGACACCTCGGGCCCGCCCTCCGACGCCGCGAAGGATCTCGTCCGCCTCATCAGGGCCGGCCGCTACCGGCCTATCGTCAAGAACGGCCGCGTCCAGGACGGGGCAGCGGTCGCATTGCGCTATTATCCGAAGGATTGAAGCGGCCGGAAGGTTGCGTGTCGCGAACGAGGCCGGAACAATTCGGCTGTGAGACCGGCCGACAGCCGCGTTCATTGGGGAACCGAACGAAGATGCGTATATTTTACCGCCACGTCGGGGCGGCGGCCGCCGCCCTGCTGCTCGCCTTTCTCGTCCCGTACGCCCTTCCGGCCGCGGCTCAGAGCGAGCGAGGGGACTCGGGTCTCGAAGCGCTGCGCGCGCGCACGGCGGCGCTGGCCGCCGAGGCCGAGCGGCTCGAGGACATCGCCGCAATCCAGCGGTTGCAGCGCGCGTACGGCTACTACATCGATAAAGGGTACTGGGGCGAGGCTGCCGATCTTTTCGCCGCCGATGCGACGCTCGAGGTCGGGGTGGACGGCGTCTACCGCGGCAAGCCGCACATCGCCGAGGCCATTATCCGCTACGGCAAGGGGACCGACGGCACGGGACCGGGGCTGCCGTTCGGGCAGTTCAACCATCACATGCAGCTTCAGCCCGTCGTGACGGTCGCGGCCGACGGCAGAACGGCGCGGGCGCGATGGCGGGATTTCTCCCTGCTCGGCGAATACCACGTCTCGGCTCATTGGGGCGATGCCGAGATGGAGAACCGCTACGTGAAGCAGGACGGCGTCTGGAAGATCCAGTCGCTCCGGGTCTATACGAACTTCGTCGCGCCTTACAAGGGCGGCTGGGCCAAGCTCCAGCCCGTCGAAGGCGACTGGCGCACCGACGTCGCGAAGGCCTACCCGCCCGACGCGCCGCCGACGCAGCGCTACCGGCCCTTCCCGAACGTCTTCGTGCCGCCGTTCCACTACGAGCCCGGCCCCGCGCCGCTGCCGGCCGCGCTCGCGCCGGCCGGCGCTCCTGATTCGGGCGAGACGGGCGAGCTCGAGCGCGCCGCGGACGAGGTCGCGGCGCGCCTCACCGTGCTCGCCTCCGAGCGTGCCATCGAGAACCTGCAGGACGAGTACGGGTACTACGTCGACAAGGGCCTCTGGGACCAGGCCGCCAGCCTATTTGCGCAGGACGCGACCTACGAGTTCGGCCAGCGCGGGGTCTACGTCGGCCGCGACCGCGTGCGCCAGGCGCTGACGCTCATGGGGCCTCAGGGGCTCGAGCCGCGCCAGCTCAACAACTACCCGATGCTGCAGCCCATCATCGACGTGGCGCCGGACAACCGCACGGCCAAGGCGCGCTGGCGCAGCGACGTGCAGGTCTCGCGCGCCGGCACGGGCCGGTGGGGCGCGGGCGTTTACGAGAACGAGTACGTCAACGAAGGGGGCGTGTGGCGCATCTCTAAGCTGCACTACTACGTGACGATGTGGGCCGACTACGACAAGGGCTGGGTCAAGGCCCCGCTGCCCATGGAGCCGCCGAGCAAAGCGCTCCCTCCGGATCGCCCGCCGACGGAAGTCTACCGATCGCTGCCGACAGCCCACTTCGTGCCCTATCACTATGCGCATCGCGTCAAGGACGCGACGCCGATTCGGCCGATCGACGTGCCGCGAGGGCAGGGCGGCGAGCTCGGGAAGATCGCTGCGCAGCTCGCCGACGTTTCCGCCCGGGCCCTGAGTCTCGCGGATGTTTCGGCCATCGAGAAGCTGCAGCGGGCCTACGGCTACTACGTCGATCAAGCGCAGTGGAACGATGTCGCCGATCTCTACGCCGAGGACGGCACACTCGAGATCGGCGGCCGAGGCGTATTCATCGGCCGCGAGCGCGCGCGCGAGTACCTGCTCAAGGCCTTCGGTCCGCCCGGCCGCAAAGACGGTCTGATCATCGACCACCAACAGTTCCAGGGCATCGTCACGGTCAACCCGGACGGGCACACGGCCGAGGGGCGGTGGACGGCGTTCGTAATGGGCGGCGGCGGCTGGGGCGACTGCTATTACGAGAACGGCTACGTGAAGCGCAACGGCGTCTGGATGATCAAGAAGCTGCACGGTCCGTTCAACATGTATTCGTCCTACGCCGAAGGCTGGGTGGACCACACGGTGCCGAACACGCGCCCCGAGAGCTTCGCGCCGCCGCCGGATCTACCGCCGACGGTCATCTACCTGACTTTTCCGAACTACTACGCCGAGCCGTTTCATTACCCGAACCCGGTGACGGGCCGCGTCGCACCGCCGCCGGATCCGGCGGCCGGCGGGACGGCATTCGGGCGCGGCAGCCGGCAGACGGAGTCGAACTGACGGACTAACCGTCGTTCGCTGCCGCCGCCGCTATCCCTGCGAACCGCCGCTCGGCCGTCGTCTGCCGCCGCCGCCCGCGCCGAAGCGGGCATAGGGCTTCGGATTGACGATGAGTCGGTCGAGGAAAAGGTCGACCGACTTCTCCATGACCTCGACCGCATCGGGCGCGGCGTTGTCGAAGGCGTGATCGGCGCCCTGGATCAGCGTCATCGTCGTCGGCACGCCGAGATCGTGCAGCTTGTGGAAGAAATCGATGCTCGACTGCACGGGGATGATGTGGTCGTCCGTGCCGTGCACGAAGATCGTCGGTGCGAAGTTCTTGGAGATGTAGCTCGTCGGCGAGGCTGCCGCGATCTTCTCGGGCGTGGCCTCGCCTTTCGGCCAGAGCCCCTTCGCCATTTCGGCGCTCGCGAGCGGATACACGCCGATGCAGGCCTGCACGTCGGAGCTGACGCCCGCATTGCCCCCGTCGCCCTCGAATTCCTTCATGCCGTTGGTGCCGGCTGCCATGAGCGCGAGCATGCCGCCCGCGGAGTAACCCGCGACGGCGATCTTGTCCGCGTCGATGCCGATCTTTTCGGCGTTGGCGCGCGTCCAGCGGATCGCGGCCTTCGTATCGTGGATCTGCGCGGGCCACGACCCCTGGCTTTGCAGGCGGTAGTTCGCCGAGATGCTGGTGTAGCCGAGCTGTGCCAGCAAGCGCGCGTCGCCGACGATGTAGCCGGCGTTCTTGTTGCCGACGAAGAAACCGCCGCCGAAAAGGTGAACGATGCCCATGCGCTTCGGCGTGACCCCTTCGGGCGGATGGTAGACGTTCGAGCGTAAGATCCATGTCTCCGCCCTTGCCGAAGACGATGTCGCGGTCTACGCGCGGCTCTGCGGCGGGGCTCTGCGCCCGCGCGCCAATGGAAACGGAAGTCAGTGCGGGGGCTGCCGCCAGCGCGCCCGTCGACGTTATGAATCTTCGCCGGCTCATTGGGTTCATTCTTGTTTCCTCTGCTGGGCTTCGAACCCCGCCCTCCCCAGGCGAGGCAGGTGGGCTGATCATAATCCATAGGCCGGCCAACTTGTATTGCTGCCGTCGAGACCGCAGACTCCTGTGCCATCCGGAATGTTCCTCGACGCTGGCCGGGGCACCCTTGACTCCACTCGACGCCGCAGTCACGGACGCCGCAGTCACGGACACCGCAGGGCTCGTTTCTCGGGTGCGCAACGAGCGCCGGCGCAGCCTGCTTTTGCGTTCTCTCGATCCGGACGAGGCCGTCCGCGAGCAATACGGCATGCCCAAAGAAGATGTATTCGCGCCTCTTCTGGGAGCTCAATGAATCGTTCGAGCTCGTGGATCCTCTGCTGCCGCAGCT
Source organism: uncultured Gammaproteobacteria bacterium (assembly GCA_963702105.1). Lineage (GTDB taxonomy): Bacteria > Pseudomonadota > Gammaproteobacteria > Steroidobacterales > Rariloculaceae > ZC4RG20. The sequence goes on along the minus strand of OY969712.1, from coordinate 2,467,231 downwards.
CGTTCTGCGCGCGGGAAGATACATTCCGAACGTCATGGACTTCATGGATATCTCCCCCTCGGGCCGCTGTGGGGAGAGGATGCGTTCTCCGATTTCGAAGCGTGGGGCGCAAGGACGCCCGAGGGCATCTCGACTCCGTGCTCGAGACGCTCGAGAGTTGGCGGTTCGCGCGCCGCGGCGAAGAGTGACCCCGGGAGAGGGGCTGCTCGGCTGGCGCCGCCGACACCGGGCTATTATTCTCAAGTGCGTGGACCGGGGGCTCGATGGAGCGGCCCGCTAGGAGACGAAGGGGGAGGCGGCGGTGGACCGGAAGAATAACGGCGATATTCGGGCGTGGCTCGGGCGCGCCTTGGGCCTGAAGCGCGGCAGGCGGCTCGACCTCGCAACCGGCGCAGCCGGCGTGGTCGTCGCGGCCATCGCGGCCGGGAGCCTCGCGCTCTCGAGCGCGGCGCTCGCGCACCACGGCTTCGGCCGCTTTGACCGCTCGAAGCCGGTCGTCCTGACCGGTGTCATCACGCGCATGGAATTCGTCAACCCTCACTCCTATCTGCACTTCAATGCCGTGCAACCGGACGGCAGGACCATCGCGATGCGCTGCGAAATGCGCGCCGCGACCCTGCTGAGGCGCTCGGGGTGGAAGCCCGAGATGTTCGCGGTCGGCGCCAAGGTCACCGTTCACGGCTTTGCGCACCGCGACGATCCGCACTCCTGTTATCTCGAGGACGTGCAGGTCGGCGATGCCGCCGGATTCAACCGGAACGACCAGTTCGCGACGAAAGCCAACGAGATCTCGACCCGGCCGTTGCGCTTGCCCTCGGGCGAGCCCAATATCTCCGGGGACTGGGCGCAGGAGCAGTACGTCATCGCCGTGCCGCCCGGAGGGAAGGGCGCCGCGCTCGTGCCGAAGCACCTCGTGGCCGCAGTCGAGGCCGGCAAGATCGCGATCAAGGATACCCCCTCGGCCGGTTGGGGGCCGCGGCCTGTGACCTTGACGCCCCGGGGCAAGAAGGAGGCAGACGCGTTCCGAATGTGGTCGCCGGAGGACAATCCCCGGCTGCGCTGCCGGCCGACGAGCATCATTCTCGATTGGGTGTTCGACGGGCCGGTCAACCGGATCGAGCAGGAGAAGGACCGCATCGTGATCCACTACGGTCTCTACAGCTTCGAGCGCGTCATCCACATGAACATGGACAAGCACCCGGCCGACATCAAGCCGAGCTACGCGGGGCACTCGATCGGGCACTGGGAGGGAGACGTGCTCGTGGTCGATACGGTCGGTTTCGAGCCCGGTGTCATCGCGGCGCCGATACGGAACAGCGCCCAGCTGCACGTCGTCGAGCGTTTCTCGCTCGACCCGAAGACGCGGGCCCTAACGCGCGAGTACGTCGCGACCGATCCGGTCTATTTCAAGGGTCAGTACGTGGGCTCGGATACGGTGCTGCCGGCCGACGTGCCGTACGAGCCCCGTCCCTGCAAGGAGCTGACGTACGAGTTCAATCCCGACGTGCAGCGCGAGGAACAGGCGATCGGGCGATAGAGGGTGCGACCGAAAAGGGGAAACGACATGCAACGACGAGACGTCTTGGCCATCGGCGGAATCGCGGCCGTACTGGGCGGCGCGAAGGCAATTGCACAAAGCGGCTCGGCGCCCTCTGCGGGGGCGAGCGGCACGCAGGCGCGCGTCATCCGCGTCTACTCGACGCCCGACGGAAAGTCGCACATCGAGGACCTCGTCATCGCGGATAACGCCGGCCCGGTCCCGATCACGCACATGACGGCCGGGGTCTATCGGGGTTCGGGCACGACGGCACCGGACTGGCACAACGCGCCCCGCAAGCAGTTCGCGATCAACATGACGGGTGCGCTCGAAGTGGAGATCACCGACGGTACGCGGCGCAAGATCGGTCCCGGCGATCTCGTATTTCTCGAGGACACGACGGGTAAGGGCCATGTCACGCGTCCGCTCGGTCCGATCACGAACCTGTTTCTGCATGTTGGCGACGATTTCGACGTTGTGGCCTGGAGCCGCGGTCCCGGCTGACGCGCGCGGCGCGTCGGGGATTTTGGAGGGTGGATCGTCGCTAGGGCGACGCGGTGGGTTGCCGCGAAGGTAACACGGTGCTCGATTGGGAGGCGCGTAGACATGCATAGTAGGGCTAGACATCTGCTCATGGGCGCGGCTTTGGGGGCGGCCGTCGCCGTCGGCGCGCCGGCTCATGCAGGCGGCGAGGCCGGTCCGATCGTGCTGCGCGATCTCGGCGAGAAGTTCGTCGGCTACGAGACGGAGCCCGGCAACGGCGGCTCGCTCGACGTGCGCAACGCGATGTTCGTTCAGTACATGCTGCCCGTGAACCGCCGCCACAAGTTTCCCCTCGTGCTGATTCACGGCGGCGGCGGACAGGGCACCGACTGGATGCAGACCCCCGACGGGCGCGACGGCTGGGCCGACTATTTCGTCGCCGACGGCTGGGACGTCTACGTCGTAGACCGTCCGGGAGATGGCCGCTCCCAGAGCAACCCGAGCTGCGGCAACGGTAAGGTCGGCGTCGCGAATACGGCGATCATCTCGCGGCTCGCGACGTCCGACGCGAGCGTCTGGCCGGGCGGCGCCCCGACGCCGACGAATCCGGCGGTCGTCGCGTGGACGGCGAGCTCGTCTACGGCCCCGTACTGTGGAGACGCGCTCGCGGCACGCAAGATCTCGGCGCTGCTCGACGAAATCGGCCCCGCCATTCTGCTGGCGCATTCGGCCGGCGGCGGCAGTACCTTTCGCGTCCCGGAGCTGAATCCGAAAAAGGTCGTCGGCATCATCGGTTTCGAAGCGGCGGGCAGCAACCCGGTTGCGCCCGGCTTCGGCGGTGCGCCGCCCTTGATCGCCGGTTGGTCCGCGCAACCCCCGCTGCCCAGCAACTTCGCGCCCGTCGATCACGATGGTTGCGCGATGCAGCGTGACCCTCCGAGCAAGCTCGTCAACTACGCCGGCTTGCGTATCGTCCTCGTGGCGACGGAGAAGGGCCTCAGCAGCCTCGGCGCCTTGAAGTGCCAAACCGCCGTCTGGCAGCAGGCGGGTGTGGACGCGACCTACGTGTACCTGCCGGATCGAGGGCTCAGGGGCGGCGGCCACTTTGCGATGGCGCAGCTCGACAACGGCAAGTATGCGCGCGCATTCATCGACATCGCCGACGGAATCGAGACGCAGGCCGCGAGGTAACCCCGGCGCGCTTGGATCGCGCAGGTTTCGTCGCTCACACCGACTCACGACGTTCCGGACATTTCGGAACGCAGTGTCTTACAATGTCCTTCCCAAGCTGTTCGACGCGGCCGGAATCCCATGCCGCGCGCGACGCAGCAATCGCGGATTTTTCCGCGGTTTCAGTTATTTATGGAGGACGACTCGTGAACTCAGGAGAGCGAACGCAATTAAGTGCAGGCGTTACTATTACTGCCGCTACCGTAGCCATGGTACTCGGTTTCTGCGGCTCGGCACAGGCGCATCACGGCTTCGGTATGTTCGAGATGACCAAGATCGTCGACTACTCCGGGACGTTGACGAAGGTCGCCTTGGTCAATCCGCATTCCTATATCTACTTCGATACCGAAAAGAACGGCCAACCGTACAAGATGCGCTGTTCCATGCGTTCGGCGACTCTGCTCAAGCGCTCGGGCTGGAATGTAGACCTGTTCAAACCGGGTATGCACGTCCACGTTCTGGGTCACCCGCACCGCGAAGATCCGCATTCGTGCTATGTCGAAAGCGTCGTGCTCGGCGGGAATACCAAGCTCGAACGCAACGAGCAGTTCACGAAGGCCAAGGTCGATACGTCCAATCGCCCGGCCACGCTGCCTTCCGGCGCGCCCAACATCACGGGCGATTGGGCGGTCGAGGAGTACGTGCTGACGGTCCCGCCGAGCGGCGGGAAGGGCGACATGGTGCCGAAGCATCTCGTGGACGCCTATCACACGGGTAAGATTTCGCTGCAGCAGATCCGCGCCCAGTACCCGCGGCCCGAACAACCCGTTTACACGGCCGCCGGAAAGGCGGCGGCGAAGTCCTTCGATCGAGGCTCTCCCAAGGACAATCCGCGCTTCGCCTGCAACACGACCAGCATCATTTTCGACTGGACGTTCGACTGGCCGGTGAATCATATCGAGCAGCACACGCTCGACAACGGTCAGCGCGTCATCGACATGACATATGGCTCGTACAGCTCACAACGCCGAATCTACGTGGGCGAGAAGCAGCATCCGGCGAACCTCGAGCCGAGCAGGGAAGGTAATTCCATCGGTCACTGGGACGGCAATACGCTCGTGGTCGACACCGTCGGCTTCAAGCCCGGCGTGCTCGTGCCGCCGACGCCCAACAGCGACAAGATGCATATCGTCGAGCGCTTCACGTTGGACACGAAGAACTGGTCGATCAAGCGCGACTATACGGTCACCGATCCAGTCTATTTGGCACAGCCCTATCATGGGTCGGATACCGTGTATCTTTCGGATACGCCGTATCAGAAGTTTCCGTGCCAGGAGCTCACGTACGAGTTCATGAGTCACAAGAAATGAGGCTGATCTGAACTGAGGCGAAGTAAGGCCGACTCGGCCGGGCGGCGATCGCGTATCGCCGCCCGGCTCCTTCGATCCGTTGGACGGCTCCTCGCCGAGCACCCGCTCCGAATTCAAGCGTGCTGCAGGCGCCGAACTTCCGAGCGAGACCGACGAACCGACTGTAAGCGGGGGGCGCACTGTGGAAAGCGCAAAAGGCACGAGAAGCAAGGCCATTAGAGCGTGGATCAATACTATTCTGTTCGCGTTGCTGGTCGTCTCGGTATGGCGGCTTGCCGACGGCCTTTTGTATGCGGCCGATCAGCTTTACGACATCGCGACGGCGCTCGGAGCCTAAAGTCGCGAGTCCGGGGGCTGCGTCGGGACGGCTGCCTAGGGGAGGCGGTGGCTCATGGCGCGCAGGCCGCCCTGGGCGCGCGGCGCCGAATTCCTGGCTCGGGCTTCACGAGTCGTAGGCGGTGATATAGAATTACGGTCCGATCCGAGCGGGAATAGCTCAGTTGGTAGAGCACAACCTTGCCAAGGTTGGGGTCGCGAGTTCGAGTCTCGTTTCCCGCTCCATTAAATTCCCAGCTAGAACATAAACTTACAAACGGCGCTAGGCGCCAGGCTGGACGCTCGTACGGACGTGGTACGGAAACTGCCGCGGCCGTGTTGCTTTGTCTGCTCAGCGCGCCGGCCTTAGCCGGCGGCCGTTTCCGTACGGACGTACCCGCGTCCGTACACGCCGCCTTCCAAACGCCACTGAGGCCGCGCGAGCGGGCCGCAGAGATCGCGTGGCAAGTCGTCAATGCCTTGGACGCCGTGACCACGGCGCGTATCGCCACGCGCCCAACGTCGTGGAGGGCAATCCCTTTACGCGGCGAGTGCTCAGCGAGAATCCGGCGCCGGCAGCCGCCGCCGTCTACTTTGCCACGCGAGGACTCGCGCACTACGTCATCGGGCGGCTGCTGCCGCCGCCTGCTTGGACCGCATTCGAGGCCTGGACGCTGGCTAATGCTATTCCGGCTGTCGTCGGCAATTGCCGTCACGGACTGTGCCGATGAACGCCTATCAGCAGAACTGCGCGCCGCCTTCCAGGCGGCGCTACTCGCCTTCGAGAAACAGCGGACTCCGCCCGAAAATCTGAACGCTGCGCTTGTCGGCTGGCTTCTCGGTGGGCTGCCGTGCGAGCAGTACGTGGAGCTTAACCGGCGCATGACGGCGCTCGAAGACAAAGCACGGGAGTCGGATTAATGGCCGCGCATGAACTGAGCGTCGGCGCATCCGACGAATGGTATACGCCGCCGTGGCTGTTCGACGCCCTGCGCATTGAATTCGAGACGGACAGCGCCAGCCCCGGAGCCGACGTTGTGCCGTGGATTCCTGCGAAGCAGCACAGCACGTTGCGTGCGTCTGTCGATTGGCACGGCCCGGTTTGGCTCAACCCGCCTTACGGCGGCCGGTGGATGTCAAGGAAGTTGTGTGTGCCGCAGCGTGCGGATTCGAATGACAAGGAGTCAAAGATGAAGCGTTAGAAGCTGCTCAAGTGATGGAGGAACCGACCCTCCGGAGTCTGTCTGCAGGGACCGGCTCCAAACCGCCTCCAAGCGGCATTGGCTGAAGACCGTTGTCGTGAGCGTTGGAGGAGACGGCGCATCCATGTGGTGCGTCAGGTAGGAATCGAGAAGGCGAGCATCAGCGAACCGTCGTAAAGGTGTCGATACTGAATCCTGACATCAAAACCGGGGGCCACAATTACTTCCGGGATGAGTCCATCGGAGATCCTGCTTACTGGATGGACGGTGTCCGGCATAGAGACGGCGCGAGCTCGGTTCAGGCACTTGGGCGGAACTGCGGGAACTCGAGAAGGTGATGGTAAGGGAGAAAGCCAAGTGAAGAAAAGCGAGGCCGAGAGTACCAATGCACTGCTCGAGGACGGACCGATCCGTATGAGCGATGAGGTGTCTGTAATGGATACGGAGCAAAGGGATCGGATTGTTCCAGCTGAGCCAGAGGCCAACTCCGTTCGGAGGATGAGCCTATGACCTCGGCGAAGCCGTTTGTCATTCCGAAGAAGTTGGTGTGGGAGGCATACCGACGAGTGAAGGCCAATCGGGGAGCGGCGGGGGTCGATGGAGAAGAGATCGGATCGTTTGATCGCGATCTCGCCAAGAATCTCTACCGGATATGGAATCGCATGTCGTCGGGGAGCTATTTCCCGCCGGCGGTGAAGGGAGTAGTGATTCCAAAGAAGTCAGGTGGAGAGCGGATGCTTGGAATTCCGACGGTAAGCGATCGCATTGCCCAGACGGTGGTGACGCTGATGCTCGAGCCGATTTTCGAGCCGGTATTTCATCCGGACTCGTACGGCTATCGGCGCGGCAAGTCTGCGCACGACGCGCTGGCTATCACCCGAAAGAGATGCTGGGAGCGCGATTGGGTGCTGGAATACGACATCCGCGGGTTATTCGACAACATCGATCATGCGCTGCTCCTCAAGGCGTTACGTCATCACTGTGCGGAAAGGTGGGTGCTGCTCTACGTAGAGCGTTGGCTGACTGCTCCGATGCAGGCGAGAGATGGAGAAGCGGAGCCGAGAAGCGTGGGTACGCCACAGGGTGGTCCGCTCTCACCGGTCCTTGCGAATCTGTTTCTACACTATGCCTTGGATCGTTGGTTGGCGCGGCACTATCCGAGCGTGCCATTCTGCCGATACGCTGATGACGGTATTCTCCACTGCCGAACTGAAGCGGAAGCCAACGAGATGCGTCAGCGTCTTGAAGCTCGACTTCGCGCGTGCGGTTTGGAGATGCACCCGGAGAAAACCCGGGTTGTCTACTGCAAGGACAGCAGGCGGACGAGTACCGCCGAGCATATCCAGTTCGACTTTCTTGGCTATACCTTCCGGCCAAGACGCGTCGTCGATCGTGGGGGGCGGGCGCGCTCGGGGTTCACCCCGGCTGTGAGTCGCCAGTCCATGACTTCGATGCGCCAGTCGTTGCGACGACGGCGCCTCTGGCTCCATAGTTCACTATCGTTGGAGCAGCTCGCCTCGCGTCTGGCTCCAAGGGTGGCGGGGTGGATGGCGTATTACTGTCGTTTTCGGGGCTCGGAGTTTCAGCCGGTTGCCGATCATCTTGACTGGCTAATCGTCCGATGGGCCATGCGGAAGTACAAGCGCTTACGCGGTCACAAGATGCGGGCGTTTGCCTGGCTGGACCGCATCAAGCGCAGTCGGCCCTCGTTGTTTCCACACTGGTGTGGTCGAGGGTCGTTTTCGGTTGGAGCGATGGGAGCCCGGTGAGTCGAGAGGTTCACGCCGGGTTCTGAGAGCAGCCGAGGGGGCAGTTCCCTCGGCTGACTCACCCGCCTCTATTCGTTACGCAGCGTCCTGATCGGGATCGTTGCGCCGCTCTGAGGTCGCCGCTCGTTCCGGGTTCAACGTCACCTCCGCAATGGGCGTCCAGTTCCGCGTGTGCCGCGCCCAGCGCAGCGGGTTCTTTAGTCGCGCTTCCGTGTATACGCGGTCGCGTTCTTCGGCGATCTCCGCGTCCTCGCCAGCGTGCCTCTGTGCCGGTGTGACGTAGCGAATGCCGCTGTGCAGGTGCTCGTGGTTGTACCAGTGCATGAAGGCGCCGGCCCACTCACGTGCGGACTGCTCATCAGGGAAGCCGCCAGCCGGATATGCCTGGCGATACTTTGCCGTCCGGAACAGGGCCTCCGCATAGGCGTTGTCGTCGGAGACGCGCGGGCGCGAATATGACGGGTCGATGCCGAGCCAGTGCAGCATCGCCAGCACGGTCGTCGCCTTCAACGTCGCGCCGTTGTCGCCGTGCAGAACCGGCTTATTCGTAGCCGCATGCAGCCCTTCGGCAAGCGCTGCGTGTTTGAGCAACCGCGCGGCGTGGTCGGCTTCGTCGCTGTCGTGCACCTCCCACGCCACGACCTTGCGGCTATACAGGTCCATGATCAGGTACAGGTAGTACCATCGCCCCGCGACCCGCGACGGCAGATACGTGACGTCCCAGCACCATACTTCGCCCGGTCCTCGGGCAACGTGTGTCGTCGGCGGCCGCCCGGCTTGTGGCGCTTTAGCCCGGCCCTGATGGCCCGACTGCCCATGGGCGCGCAGCACCCGGTAAAAGCTCGATTCGCTGGCCAGATACACTCCTTCGTCGGCCAGGGCCGGAATGATGCGCGCCGGTGGCACCTCGGCGAACCGGGGCTCATTGGCCACCTCGAGCAGCCGCTGGCGCTCCGCCTCACTCAGCGCGTTAGCCGGTGTCGGCCGCTTCGCCGTCGGTCGGCCATCGCGAGGAGCAAGGGGTGCATTTTTGCCACGCCGCTGATCTGAGCGTTAAGCGCGGGAAATTCGCTAGCGCAGATCAAGGGTGATGAAGGCGTTGTCCAAGGAAAGCCCAATGGGTGTAGTCGACATCGGGAAGGTCGAGCGTTACAAGTGGGGCGGCGCCAGCGAGGGGTGGCACCTGCCTGAGCGAGCGGACCTCAGCGTAATCCAGGAGTTCGTGCCGGCCGGCGATCGGGTGCACCGGCACTATCATTCGGCTGCGCGTCATTTGCTCCAGTAGAACGCTGGAGTCATTCGTCTTCTGGCACTCTCATTTTGGTTGGAAATGGGCAAGTGTGAATTGGCGTGGCCGGCGATGAGCCGGTAGACCTGGTACGCGCCGGTAGCAACGACGAGCAGGGGAATGCCGTGCTCAAACGTCGTTCAGCTCTCGGCCTCGCGTCGCAGCGTGGCGCGCTCTATATAACCATATCTGCTATCCGGATCAGGAATCACGTCAATAGCGACGCCTTGAAGCTCGAAAGCACGCCGCACGACAATCGGCTGAGTTTGGTCCGATGACGGTCACCCGACTCGGAATGAGGGAATGTAGGGCGATCTCGTGCGCGTTTCGGTCAGTCGCGGTGTCCTCGCGCCTGGAGGGGAGCAGCAGAACTGCACTGTGTGGAGACCACGAGCGGTTCAAAGGCCTATGACAACGGGTCGGCGGGAGTGAGAAAACTTTTCGGCTCTTCGCGCAAGGTCGCACACGTGACCTACGATGCCGCTGTGGAAGCACTCGGCGGCTCGGGCGATAAGGCCGCGCGAGTTTATCAAGCGCGAAGTGCTCGCTGCCGTCGCGCCGGCGATTTATGTTTCCCCGACGGGAGCTTCGCCCCCACTGCACGAAGAAATGATCCAGCTTGATCACCTGCCCGCCGTTGCCGCGGAGGTTTGCGCGACGGAACTGAGGGGCGGGAAAGGTACCGTGCAGTATCATGAGCGCATGGCCGCCCGTCAGTGACGGCTACTGGCGCTCATCGAGCAGGTTACAGGCAAGGCCGCATGCGCGGGCGAAGAGCAAGAGGAAGAGGTGGACGTCGAGGGTGACGCGGATGAGTCTGAAACGGAGCTGACTCTCTCCGCAGAGTAAGCGAAGACGGTGCCTCGACAGGGTTCGAGGACTGCGACTGCCGCTGGTCGATCCCTGGGTGCTGACAAACTGGACCTCCTCCTCTGAACCGGCCGGTGCGGCTTGCAGGCCGACGCCGCGTGCTTCGGCGGAGCCGATGGCCGAGGAATTTGCCGAGGTCAAGATTGGTGAACCGCGACCTCGACCCCCTTGATTTGGGGCCGGGCATGCAGCACGCTACTTGGCATGCAGCGCGCTACTTGGTATTTAATGACCAATTGTGCGATGTTTTTGAAGGCCAAGTGGTGGCGTGGTGCCGATTACAACATTGGGGAGCGAAAAATGATTAGGCGAGCATTGGCGTGTGTTGCCGTGTTCGGGTGTCTGATGGCCGGGGCGCCGGTCCAGGCGCATCATTCCGTGGCCGGCATCTACGACATGTCGAAGCCGGCGGAAATCAAGGGCGCGCTGGCCAAGCTCCAGTTCGTGAATCCGCACGGATCGATCACGGTAACGGTGAAGAACGCCGACGGCACGACGACCGACTGGACGTTTACGACCGGTTCGGCCACGGCGCTCGCCCGGCGCGGCATCACCAAAGTCGGCCCGAAGGCGCTCACGATCGGCGAAGAGTTGACGGTGAAATTCTACCCGGCACGGAACGGGCACCCATTGGGAGACCTCCTGGCGATCACGCGGCCCGACGGCACGGTCATGGATATGTCCTCCAATACCCCCCGATGATTGAACCGCACCTTCGACGGAGCTCACTATGGCTTCTAGAACAAGAATGATGTGGACGCGTGCCGCAATCGTCGCGACGCTCGTGGTCAGTGTGCCGTCCCTGTCCAGTGCTCAAGCGCAAAGCGGAGCGTCGGCAGCCGGTGCACAAGGCCGCCCGGGCGCGCCGGAGTACTCCTACACGCCCGCACCAGGCGCCAAGGACCTGAAGTCGGTCCTGTTCAACTGGGCCTGGTACATGGGCATGCTGCGGAGCACTGAAGAGCGCGATCTGGTCATGACGCTCGACTATCAGGGCAAGGGCACCATGCAAGTGGACGGGCAGCCCTGCAATGTATCCCTGTATCGAGCGGACTTCAGCTACCGGGCCTCTGGTGAGCGGGTCCGGATCACCGGCACTCGGCCCGATGGTCAAAGCTGCTCCAACATCCAAGTCCTCAGTGGAGCCTATGCCTGGAACGAAGACATTCAGGGTGCCGAGCTCGTCCCGGGCCAAGGCCACGCGACTCCGATGCCGGCAACGGTAGAGGAGCGAATGATTCGTCTGTGGGCAAGCCCTCAAGGTGCGTGGAAGGCCGCAATGGCCGGCACCGAGTACCCAAAGCCGCCTCACCTGGCGCCCAGGCCGCAACGGGTACCCGCCGATGTAATGACGGCCGGCAAAACCTCGGTTAAGTGGGAAGGCGACAAGCCGGAGCTGACGTTCCCGATCCCGGGGGTCCCCGATGCAACGGCGACCGCCACGCTTTCTTCTATCAAGAGCGCGCCCACCGCAAGGTTCATGCCCGAGCGCGTCGTGGTGAAAAATGGCGCGAACACGTACGAGTTCACTTACGGCGACTATAAGGACTGGAACAATAAGCTGAACCCTGCCGAGGCGTTCTATGCCGGCAAGATGACGGAGAAGAAGAACGGCGCCGTCGTAAGCGACATTACGACGACGGTGACGGAAACGGGGCAGATGTACGTCATTATGCCCGTGCCCACAAGCGTCAAGGCCGCGATCAAGCCGACGAATCAGCCTCTCGACTGGACGCTGGAGGCAGCGCCCCCGGAGCAGACGGCGGCCGTCGCGACGCCGCGCCGCGAGGATGGCCATCCCGACCTGAGCGGGAACTGGGGTCGCCCATTTAATCCAATAGGGGGAAATGGACGCCGGCGATGCGGTCCGTCGCAGGTGAAGGGAGGGGGAATCAACCCCGAGTTCGGCTGCCGTGTGGGGCAGGACAATTTCTGGGTGGAGTACGAGTGGATCTCGCCCTCGCGGTTCGGGGTCTGGGGCCTTCCCACTTACAAGCCCGAGAACTGGGACAAGATCCAGGAACTCGATCAGTGGACGAACAAGGACGATCCAGTCATGACGTGCAAGCCGCTGGGTCTTCCCCGGCACGGCACGCCCCGGCGGATCGTTCAAACCGACAAAGACGTCGTCTTCTTCTATCCCGAGAACGCCGATTACGGCGGCGGAAACAACGAATATCGCGACATCCCCACGGATGGCCGCAAGCGCCCGACAAGCGGGACGGAGGCGAACCTCGCGACGTTCTATGGCGAGAGCATAGGAACCTGGGAAGGGGATACGCTCGTCATCGACTCCACCAATTTCGACGATTCGACGTGGCTGGGACGAGGAGGCTTCATCCACTCGGGCCAGATGCATATCATCGAAAAGATCACGCGGGTCGGAAACGAGCTCCGGTACGACATGACGATCGAAGACCCCGTGACGTTTCTCAAGCCATGGGTGATGAAGACCCGCGTCCTGCACCTGATGTCTGGCGCTGATGTCGTCCAGCCCGAGCGTAGGGATTGCCAAGTGTACGAAAGCGGCAACGTCACCTTGCAGGTTCGACACTGAGACCTGACCCCAAGAAGTAGTCAGGGGACTGATGCCCGGTTCGGCGAGGCCGAGACTGGAAGAGAGCGGGAAATCGTGGGCAACCGCTGGCCCGCGTAGGTGGCTGCGTCGGCCGTGACGACAGACTTTCGCATGGGATAAGTAGATCGCCCGCCGATTCACGGTGGTGACTCTACCCCTCAAGTCAACGTGGACGGGGATCGCTTTAGCCGCCGAGCAATCTCTTGTATTCCGTATCCCTGGACTCTCAACAGGGCAGCCTCCCATGCTCTGTGAATGACAGGTAACGCCTCAACCTTGCAGCAAGTTGATCGGTGCCAGCCCGCCCGCCTTACGAAGCCAACGCGTGCGCCCCCGGCTGGGACAGACAAACGTACGAGGATTCGACGACGACATCATCTGCCAACATGCGTGAGACACCGGCCTCTTTGCGATTATTGTCGAAGGGGCGGGGAGGTTACGACGGATGATAGATGACGGATGGCTCGAGGTCGGACTGTATGGCCTACTCGCCTTTTTCGCGTCATCGAACGCACCGCCGCCTTGCCCCGAACGGTGACGACTTAGGCGCCTGACTTCTGGCTCCGGTTGTCTCTTACGTCGCAAGAATCGTTGGGGTCTTTATTGAAGGTAATGTCGAGAGCAGCAAACGGGTTAACATCGAGCAGATGTAAATTGACAACGTATTCTGCGGGTGCTATACGCACTTCAAGGGCCGTGCCAAGAAATGATACGAGAGTGCGGCCAAGGTCCCGCTCGCAAGTGAGACCGCGGAGATCGGGGGGCGGTCTCGAGAGTCAGGAGGCGGGCGTCGATGAGGTCTCGTGGGGGGGACATTCGCGCTTGACGCTGGCGTTCCGGATTGAGCGCAGCGCGTACATCTGACAGGGCTCGGCAACCAACGAGTTAAGAAGCTGCTTGGCCTATCCGATGGTTCGACCAAGGCTCGGCGAGCTGCCGATGTAGGTATGCTCGGTGGGATGCCGCTCCGCTTTGGGAATCCGCCGACAGTGAAGGTCAAACCACGACCAAAACCAGCGTATGCCGGACGGTCGCCGATAACCAAAGGAAACTTCGAAGAGAGTCGGAGCCTTGGGTGGCGGCTTAGCGGTAGGCGACGGCATAGCACGACAACGGGCGCACGACTTAGCACTAAACACTAATAGAGATTGCGAAGGGGGACGGCAGTGAGCAATAGGGCGAAGATTACGCGAGTATCCAATAGCAGGCATAAGCAGCGGTCAAAGCGCACCGCGCTCTGCGCGCTTTCATCAGCCATATCCACTATTCTCGGCGGCGCTACCATCGGCGGCGCGGCCCTCGCTCAAGACAATCAGCAAAGTGGCTCGATCGAAACGGTCACGGTCACCGGATCACGAATCGTGCGTCGCGACTTCCAGGCTAACAGCCCGATTACGACGGTCTCGGCAGCCAAGTTCCAGGAGACGGGCAACGTCGCGATGGAAGCGGTTCTCGATCAGTTGCCACAATTCGTTCCCTCGGTTTCGCAATTTTCCGCCGGAAACACCTTCGCCGGATCTCAGCGAACGCCCGGGGCCGCAACGGTGAGCTTGCGGGGCCTCGGCGCGAACCGAAACTTGGTGCTGATCGACGGCCGCCGCGCAATGCCGATCAATGCGTCGATGGCGGTCAGCATCAACACGATTCCGCCGGCGGCCATCGAAAGGGTCGAGACCATCACGGGCGGCGCCTCGTCAGTGTACGGGGCGGATGCTGTGGCTGGGGTCGTGAACTTTATCATGAAGAAGGACTTCGAAGGTCTCGATTTCGACGTCCAGGGCGGGGAAACAGGGCAGGGAGACGGCGAGCAGTACCAGATCTCCGGTGTCTTGGGGTCGAACTTCGACAATGGCCGCGGCAACGTTATGATCGGTTTCGAGCGGTCATACCGAGGAGAGATTCTCACCGTCAATCGCGACTTCTACCGCACAGGGCTTGCGGACCCCGCCTCCAATACCGGTGGATCGTTTTGGTCTGCGGCTGGGTACACCGTAGATGCCTCGAATCGCCCCGATCCGGCGGTTGAGGACGCGATATTCGGAATCTCGCCGGTCACGAACAAGCCCGTGGGCCGAACGGGAACGTTCTATATGAATCCGGACGGCACTCTGTACAAGTCGTCCGCTGACGGTACCTATCGATACAACGGTGGCTACGTGGACGCCGCCACTGGTCTGCCATGGCGATACCAGGACGCAGTGAACGGCAATCTGAAGGAGAACCAGCTGTTCACCCTCGCTCAGATTCCGCTCGCTCGATATTCGCTGTTCGGCAACGGGCATCTTGACCTCTCGGACCACGTGACCGCCTACGTTCAGTTTATCTACAACGCTAACAGCACGCGGTCCGTCGGCTCGGTTACACCGATGCTGGGTGGCTGGCGTACGGCGATTCCCCACGGGGACGGCATTTACGCGCCCTCGCTGAACTCCGACGGGACGACCAGGGTCGATTATCTCCCCGGCGGCCGATACGGGCTGAATTGTGCGCCGACGGGCGGATGCACGAAGTCGCAAGCCTTCCCGACACCAGTGGAACTCACGAGGATGCTCGACAGCCGCGGAGATCCGGAGGCCAACTTCGACGTCGTGCAGTCGACGAATTGGGCAGGCGGGCGCCGCAGCTACGTCGATACGACGTTGCATTACATCGTGGCGGGCGTTCGGGGCACTCTTCCGATCAAGGATTGGACGTGGGACTTGTATGGGTCGACGGGATCGACGCTCACCGAGGACAAATACGGCGGCGTGATTTCGGTGGAGCGTTGGCGCTTTGCGCTACAGCAGCCCAACTACGGCCGAGGCTTGTTCTATACGGGTAACGCGTACGGCGGCGGCTTTGCCGCCGGAACAATTACTTGTACTTCTGGATTTGCCGCCGTATACGGAGTGAGCGGCTACACGGAAGGTCAGGTGCCCTCGCAGGATTGCCAGGATGCCGTAGGCGCGGAATCGAAAGCGACGGGCCAGATGTCTCAGAACATAGCAGAGTTGGATATACAGGGCCTGGCAGCGAAGATCCCGTCGGGTGACCTTCGGTTCGCGTTGGGGGCATCCTACCGTGTTGACAAGTACGAGTACTTGCCCGATACGCTAAATACGCAGGCCTCGGTGCTCGACCAGCCGGGAGGCTTCTTTCCGACCGGCGACGCCATTGGAAGGACCGAGGCCAAGGAGCTCTATGGAGAGCTTCTGGTGCCAGTCT
Organism: uncultured Gammaproteobacteria bacterium; assembly: GCA_963702105.1. Lineage (GTDB taxonomy): Bacteria > Pseudomonadota > Gammaproteobacteria > Steroidobacterales > Rariloculaceae > ZC4RG20. Next base: position 2,451,445 of record OY969712.1, on the reverse strand, counting down.
TGCAGAACAAGCCAGCGGTGCGAGAAATGTCCCTCGAGCTTGGCTATCGCCATAGCGAAAATGACCCCAGCAATAACGTGGACTCCTACAAAGCGCTGCTCAATTGGAGTATCACAGATCGCGTCCGGTTCCGGGGCGGCCGGCAGATTGCGAATAGGGCGCCAAACATCGGTGAGCTGTTCCAGGCTGCCGAGCAGTTCGCTCCGTTCAGTTTCGTGCAAGGAGATCCGTGTTCGACCCGCGATCCGGCGCAGTTGCCGTATACCGCGAACCCTGCGATCAATGGGGCACGTGCCGCCAAAGTGCAGCAGCTCTGCGAGGAGCTCATGGGACCACAGGGAGCCGCGACGTTCTACGGCGATATCAATAATCAGCCCAATACGCTTCAAAGTCCGAGAATCTCCAATCTTAGCGGCAACCCGGATTTGCATTCGGAACAGGCCGAGACCGTGACGGCGGGCGTCGTAGCGAACATTGCACGCAACGCCACGCTCTCGGTCGACTATTGGCGCATTAGGATTAAGGACATGATCGCTAATGAGTTCGGCGATGTCCTTTACCAGGAGTGCTTGAGCGAGGACACGAATCCGACCTACGACCCGAACTTCCCGGCCTGCCAGAGGCTCGTCCGCGATCCCAACACGGGAAACACGTCGACCATCAGCACGACCTTCACCAACTCTCAGCAGATCGATTTCGCAGGCTACGACGTGCAATTCGACTGGCAAAAGGCTCTCGGACCGGGCGAATTGACCGTCAACGCGCTCGCAACGATTGCGGATCACGTTAAGACGCGCACGAGCCCGACGGCGGATTGGTTCGACTTCAAGGGGACATCGGGGCCGAGCAATATCGAGAGCATCGATCCGTACGCGTACAGCTACCGTCTGTTTACCACGATAGGCTATGACGTAGGGAGCTGGAGCACGAACGTGCGCTGGCGGTACTTACCGAGCATCAAGAGCGAGTCCGCCGTACGGACCCTGGGGTCAACGGCCCAACCGACGGGGACCTACAATATCTTCGATACGTCCGCGCGTTACAAGTTTTCGCCGGCGTGGGAGATGCGGTTCGGTATCTCGAATTTGTTCGAACGTCCCTCCCGAGATTACGTTCGCCGGATTGGACGGATACTCGAACACCGGGCAAACTAACGCCAACTTTTATGACATTCTCGGCAGGAGCTATTTCGTCGGTGCTACGATGCGCTTCTAGCTCTACTCGGACAGTCGAGAACGCTTGACGCTCGGGTTCGCGGGTGCGCCGTGTTTTGGCGCACCCGTACCGATGCTGCTCCGCACACCGGGTCCGCGTCTAGACCCCACGCGGCCTGAGGGGCCGAATGGGCGTAGTGAAGCGCCCCTTCCGCATTTGGGTGTGTGGACGAAGTGGGGCATCCAGTATGCAAATTCAGGATTCAGTCACTGACGAGCTCATCCGGTTCAATTCGATTCTGGATGTGGAGGGCGCCGCTTCTGTATTCGCCGAGCGCCGTAGAGTGCGTATAGCGGATACCCTAGACCCTCTGAGTGCGACGCGGCTTCACGGGTCACTTAAAGGGGAGGTGCCATGGCGCCTGACATATTACGATGGGAAAGAGAATGTGTTTCTCGACGCTGCCTCCCTTCAGCAACTCGGTGAACAGGGCAGACACGAACTTTTGCGGGGGGTCCTGGCAAGCGCACAAGACAACTTCCAGTACCTCTTTCGTAGCTACCCAATGGTCACCGGCTATCTTCAAGGCGAAGACCCTGAACTCTTCCTGCATCACGTATTCGAATGGCTCAACGATTCGCGCACGCTCAATGTCATGCGAAGGATCACGGGCATCAAGACGCTGGCTAAGGTGAACGCCCAAGCCACGCTCTATCACCCGGGGCACTTTTTGATTCGGCATGATGACAGCGGACACCCGGAACAGCGCCGTCGCGTCGCGTATGTGTTGAACATGACGCGCGACTGGCGCCCGGACTGGGGCGGACAGCTTCAGTTTCTCTCTCCGGAGGGCGAGGTCGAGGAGGTTTGGCTTCCACGCTTCAATTCGCTGGCCCTGTTCACGGTGCCCACGCCACACCTGGTTAGCTACGTGGCGCCTTTCGCGACGCAACCACGTTACGCGATCACCGGATGGCTTTGCGATGCCTGACGCGTTGTGGGCGTCGGGCGTCGCAGGGTAGGATCGGCTGCGAGAGGGGATCGGCGTGGACGGGAAAGCCATGGCCACCCGAAGCGCGAATCGATTACCGAGGTCACTGACGCGACGATGACGCCGGTTGGCAACGACTTAAATCTATTCCCCGTGCTGGTCAGGCTGGTCACGGATTTTCTGACCGAGAGCCAGTGCGCGGCCGTGGTCTCTCGACTGAGCTCGATTCAGTTCGGTCCGCACAGCGCGCTCATGGGCGACGCCGTATCGTCGTTTCAGTCCGGAATAAGTGAGTCGCGGTCCGTGATCGATGAGATCGAAAAGTTCTTGGCCATAAAGGAACAGATCGTTTACCAGACGAACATGTACGCCCATGATTTCGGCACGAGGCCGGTTGTGCTCGGTAACTCGTGGATCAACATACAGCGCAAGGGGAGCGAGCTCGGATATCATACGCACCCGCAAAGCGTCATTTCCGGAGCGCTCTATCTTAAGATCGACGGCGACAGCAGCAGGATTCGCTTTCGCAATCCGAATCCGTTTCTTGACGTCACGGACGTTCGCGCGGTCGACCGCTTACACCTCGGATACGATGTACATTAGACCGCTCGTCGGTACGTTGCTGCTGTTTCCGAGTTGGCTAAAGCATGGAGCGGACCAGAACATGTCCGACGAAAGAATCGTCATGAGCTTCAACACGGCTTTCGATGCACATCAGTACGGGTCTAGCCAGTCTCGGCCATTCCCCCCCGCAACACCGCAGGCGACTCGCGAGTAGCCCGGCTTTTGCGCTACTCGCGTTCATTGGTGGAACGGGCGTCTGTCCGGTAACCGCACCTTGCGCTGGGGGAAGCGGCTTGGTGATCTTCGAGAAGGCCAGTTCGTGAACGCTCCCGTCGAGAAAGTTGTTGTGGTAGGCGGAGGTACTTCCGGCTGGTTGAGCGCGTGCTTCATCCAACGCGTGCTCGCCGACCTGCAAGTGCTGAACGCCAGCGTGACTCTGGTGGAGTCCGAGGACGTTGGCATCATCGGCGTCGGTGAGGCGACCCTCAATGATCTAAAAAGCACGCTGCAATTCCTCGGCCTCGATGAATTGCCATTTATGAGGAACACTCACGCTACCTTCAAGAATGGCATCAAGTTCGTGAATTGGCGGGACGACCCGGCCAAGATCGGGCAACACCATTACTATCATCCATTCGAGGACGTGCCGACGATTGGCGGCATGTGGCTGTTGGACATCTGGTCGTATCTGCGCGCCGAGTACGGGTTCGATATCGACTACGGCTATCTCACGGGACCGTCAGCCTTCATCTCCGACAGGCTGCGCGCGCCCAAAACTGCTTCCAGCAAGCAGTACGAAGGCCTTCTCAACTATGCCTATCATCTCGATACGGTGCTATTCGGAAGGTATCTACGAAGGATAGCTAGCGAGCGCGGCGTGCAACGGATCGTCGGCAACGTCGTTGGCGCCGAGAAGGACGAACGCGGATACATTACGGCGGTGAAGACCCGCGAACACGGTGATGTCGGTGGCGACCTCTTCATTGACTGCTCGGGTTTTCAAGGCTTGTTGATCAACGAGCACTATGGAACCGAGTTCCTTGGGTTTCGGGACTCGCTGTTCAATGATCGGGCTGTCGCCATTCGTGTCCCTTACCGAACTGGCGTTCGCGCAATCAAGCCGTACACGACAGCTACGGCTGTCGGCAGCGGTTGGATTTGGGACATACCGTTGAGTGACCAGGCAACCGAAATCGGCACGCCTCAGGAATGGAGTGACGACAGTGCGCACGGGCGGCGTGGCGTCGGCTATGTGTATTCGAGTGCGTTCATCTCTGACGAAGCGGCCGAGCGCGAGCTTCGTAATCATATCGGCGCGGAGGCGGAAGGCCGCGATGCACGTTTCTTGAGGATGAGGATCGGACACAATCGCAAATTCTGGGTGAAGAATTGCGTCGCAATCGGCCTTGCCGGTGGCTTCGTCGAGCCTTTGGAGTCAACTGGAATCGCTCTCGTCACTCAGGGTCTACAACTTTTGCGCGTACACTTTCCCACGCGGGAGTGCCCGGAGCCGCTCGCGGAGAGCTACAACGGCGCAATGGGGCGTCTATATGAGCACATTCTCGAGTTCATCGTGCTTCATTACTGCACCACGCAGCGCGAGGACACCGAGTTTTGGCGTGCCAACAAGCACAACATAGACATTCCGGAGCGTTTAAAGGCGCAGCTGGAGACGTGGCGTTACCGGGCGCCGAATGCGTTCGACAACGAAAGCGGATTCGATTTCTTTCATCACACCTCATTCCACTACGTCCTTGCGGGAATGCATTTTGTGCCTCAACCGACCGTTTATGTGCGCAACCGCGTGCCCAGAAGTCGAGCCGAGTTCATCCGCAACAGGATCAAGCGGGTGCACGAGAACGCTCTCGCGCTGAGCATCGATCATGTCGACTTCCTGAAAAGGCAGTACGGAAGCTAGCGGGCAAATCAAAAAGTCTCTGATGGACGCGGCGCACTGTACGCGGGAGTGCGTGACTGCCGATTTTCAACGTCGCAGCGCGCCGCCAGGGGCCCTTCCATCGGCGTGTTGGCTTCTAAGCAGTACGGGGGGGGTTGATCTGCAGGGAGCAAACCAGCCCCCGGCTCGTCGCCGGCCGACGAGGGTTGCTCGGGTGCTCGGGTGCTACCCTAGTGGCGGATCTGGTTTGTTGGAACGTCGGTCTCGTAGACCTCGCAGTTGCCGCGCTCGGGGATCAGCTTCGCGTCGTGGTTCGGGTTGAGCACGAGCACGCGCGGCGGCAATACCCAGGGCTTGACGAGAACACCGGGGTCCTCGACCGTGACTTCATAAAGGATCGTATTGCCCACGCGCGTGAGCCGTTCCACGATGTGCATCTGGTCGGTATGGAAAAGACCGCCCCTCCCGAACCAAGTGCGATCATTGAACCCGATCGAGTCGAGGACGAGGGTGTCACCCTCCCAGTGTCCCACGGTATCCCCGTAGTACGATTCCTCGTAGGGGGCGTCGGGCCCGTGTGGGCGGCCATCGGTCGGGATGATGCGGAACTCGCCCTGACCGCCGCCCGCATCGGCGTACTGGGTGTAGATAAACGTAATGTCATCGGCCGATTGATAGATGCGCCGCGGCGGGCCTTGACGCGGCAGCCCCAGAGGCTGGCAGGTCATGACCGGGTCTTTTTTGTTCGTCCACTCGTCGAGCGCCTGAATCTGGTCCCAGTACTCGGGCTTGTAGAGCGGGCGACCGAGGCTGCCAAAGCGCGAAGGCGAATAGAGCTCGAAATCCTCCGTCTGATTGATTTGCCGATTGCATCCGGCGGTCTGCGTCGGACCGCAGCGCCGGCCCCCTCCGGTTTGGTAATTCCCGATCCAGTCGGTATGCATCCACATGCCGGTCATGTCGGGCTTGCCGTTTAAACGCGGCGTGGGCGTCGAGCGGTCCAACGGTGGCTCCTGCTTGGCGATGACGCCCCGGGGAAAGTGGCTGCTCGGCTGGATCGCCGCCCCTACGCTCGCCGGCACGGGCGCCACGACGTAAACGTTGCCGGTTTCCGTCTGGGCTGTCGTCAAGTCGCGCACGACCGCGCCATTCCGCCGCTCCACCATCTTGCCGGCGTAGACCACTTGGATCTTGTTCAGCGGGTTGTTCCAGTCTCGATAGTCACCGTACGTGAACTCGGTCGTGTCGGCGCCTTGCTTAACGACCACTCTGTCGGTCATGTAGTTTTCGTCGAGGGTGGCGGTCGCGACGGCCCCGGGCAGGCCCGGCAGGGGGAATGTCAGAACGGGCTTGTCACCCTCCCAGCTGAGCGAAGTATTCCGGACCTTATCGACACCGTCGGCGAACAGAGTCCCGGGGTTCGCGCCCAACAAGAAGCTCTCCGTCGTTCCGGCGACCGCGGCCTTGGGCGCACCCTGCGGACTCGCCCATATGCGGATGAGCCGCTCCTGCACGGCGTTCGGCATCGGCACGGTCTTGCCCTGGGTGAGGTCGATCTCCGCGCCCGGAACGCCTTCGTCCCAGGCGTACATTCCACTGACGACCTCGATGTTCGAGTATGTTTGCCCGTTCGGAAGGGTGCATGCGTACTGGATGCGCTGGCTCGACGTTCTGGTAGTTCGTGCTCGCACGATATCGCGTCAGCGCGCAGGGCGCCCCGTTCACCTGCAGGGTCCCTTTACCCTGATATTCCAGCGAGGCCACCATGTCGCGTTCATCGTGGCCCTTGAGCATGCCCATGTGCCACATCCAATTGAACAGCACGGACTTCAGGTCCTTGGCATTGGCGGCCGGGGTGTAGGGTTCTCGAACAAACGTCCCGGCCGGCGCCTGCGCGCTGGCCGTTAGCGGCCCACCGACGGCAACAGTGATACCCAGGGCGACTCTTGCCCAAATGATCCTTCGTCCAAGGCGCATTGTAGCCCCCCTCTTTTGCCTGTTGGCTCGCCGCCGCGGCCAACTAGTTATTGTTGTCGCGACGCATCTGCAGGGTGTGACCGTCGGGATAGGTAATCGACCGCAGCAGCCCCACGGGACTCTTGCCATCCCGGGCGGGCGTATACGTGACGGTGATGGTATCCCCGTCGCGGAGGGCGTTCGGCCCCGTGTTCCCGATGTGGAGTCTCGCGAGGGTGCTCGCGCTGCCTCCGGTAAACGTCCATTCGGTGGTCGAACCATCCGCGTTCTTGACGTGGAGTTTGAGCGACGAGTGAGGATTCACGAGGTGCCATCCAGAAAACGACCCGGTCAGCTTGGCTTCCTTGCTCAAGTCGTACGCCCCGGCGACCGAATGATGCGCTTGAACCGAAGCACTTGCCGCAAGCCAAGCACCCACCACAACGCAACCCAAAGTGCGCTTGAACATTTCACACTCCTCCGTAAAGCGTGATCGACGAAGGCGCCGCCACGTTCTGTTAGAGAAAGAACACCCCAGTGCTGGATGGTAGCGTACATTTCAAACGTCCCACGCTCAAGATTGCAGGAGGGGCGGGGGCTGGCCGAGACGGCTCCAGGCGGCCCCGACGTCAACGCGATCGCGGCGCTGACGTGGCTGCGCCACCTGGCTTTCGCACCGCACCGTGAGCGCGCATGCCGAAATGCCTGCGGCCTTCGGTCATGTGACAAGCAAGCAACAGCCGTCGGCGACCCCTGGAGGTCGTTAGGTTCGCTTTTGATGGCGGCATTGCGAGCGCCCGCTGGTGAGCTGGGCCTTCTTGGTTATTTCCATCCCGGGGACCGAAGGACCGCGGCACCTACGGTCCCGGGCCCTTCGATAGCTTCGATGACTTGCATTTGTAGGACCGGTGCATCACGCAGTCTTCTCGGCTCGATCCCGCCCGTTATCTATGGGAGAGCACAGAGCGCCTGATGCGCGTCGACCTGCACATGAACGCGTATGTCGCGACGGTCGATGACCCGAAGACCTACACGGCGCCGTTTTCCATTCGCCTTGTGTTGACGTCCCAGCCCGGAAATCGTATCCGAGAGTATTCGTTTCATAGGGCAATCCCGCGGTGATCGCGGCGTTGAAGGGCGAGCGGGAGTACGAGACGCGCGTGGCCGAGGCGGTGGCCAAGGGTGAGCGGCTCCCGCGGAGGACCCAAGCCGGCCGCATCTGGACCCGCTACCGAAGGATGACTCGGCGTCAATGCGGGAGGCGACAGCGGCGAGTAAGGGACGACCATTTCGCTTCTTCGGCTGCGGGCGGACACGTGTCTCGCGTCCGCCCGCTTGCGCCGCTGGGAGTTACTCCTCGCAGATGAAGTTGTTTGCGTCCTGCGAGTCGCCATGGCCCGAGTACTGGGCGTACTTCGGATACGCGCAGAGCGGGCGACTCCGGCCGGGAAATGCCTTGCCTGTCGCCGCTACTGATTCCGGAGCAATTCCCTTTTCGACCCAGTTGACGACGGCCGTAAGGAGGTCGAACTGATCGAGCGCCGAATCGCCGCCACGGCAGTGGAGCATGCCGGGCACGAGGAATAGCCGGCTCCAGTTCTCGACCTTCTCCATGCCTCCATTCGCCTCTGCCATCCGTTCGTAGTAGTCGAGCGTGTCCATGGCGGAGAACGTCGGATCGGCCATTCCGTGGTAGAAGAGAAGCTTGCCGCCGTGGCCGGAAAAGCTGCTCAGGTTGGTCCAAGTGCTGTCCGTCAAAGCTTCTAGCGGATCATTCAAGATAGCGAATAGACGCTGGTCCACGTCGAGGGCCGTCGGCGCCGGTGAAGCCAAGGCACGTGCACCTTCGGGTGGCGGCTTGGGCAGGAAGCTGGCCAGATCGGCGTCGTTCATGCTCATCTTGTAGATTACGTCGCCTTTCGAATCTCGAGGGCCGGCGAACGCCCTCTTTAGGGCATCGACCTGCGTCGACGATAGGCAAGTCGCGTCTTTGGAGCCCTTGCAAGTCAGCACGGCGGGATCGAATGTGCAGGCGCGAGTGTTGAACACCATGCCGTCCTCGATTCCGTCCGCAGCGTCGCATGCCTTCAGAAGCCCCTTCGCGAGGAGCTTCTTGTCGGATTCCGAGAATAGTTTGTACGGTTCCCGCTGCCCCTCGGCGTTCTTAGGGGCTGCTTCTGCGAACGCCGCAGATCGCCAATTGTTGCCGAGCCTGGAAAAGCCCGTCCGCATAGCAGGGTCTCCCGAGACGACCCCATCGAAGAAGGAGGGATAGCGCTGGGTCATGAGCATCGCCTCCCGGCCGCCCGTGGAGCAGCCGGTGAAGTAGGAGTACTTCGGCGATTCACCGTAGTATCCCGAGATGATCTCCTTCGAGAGTTGCGTTACGCGAGCGACCGCGACCTGTGCGAAATCGAGACTGGCTTGTTGATCTACGTTGAATGACGTGTCGAAAGTCTTCCCTTTGTGGCCACTGTCGGTCGATGCGACGGCGAAACCACGCGCCAACGCAGACTTGTCTCCCGCGGCTGCACCACCGACGGGCGCCCTGACGCTGCCGTTATACCCGCCGCCGCCTTGGAACAGGAAGCGCTCGTTCCAATCGTCAGGTAGTGCGACCGCAAATCCGATCCCATATGTCCTGCCATCGGCACCCGTGCGCTGGTCGATCATGCCATCGACGCGACAGTAGGACGGTACGGACCCGGAGGCAGCCACCTCCTGGGCCTTGGTTATCACCAGCTTCGCCTCCGACGCCTTGAATCTCGTGAGATCTGTGCACCGGGCCGAGGGCTCGGTCGCGCGGCTGGTGCCGCCGACGGCCAAGGACAATGCCAGGGCGAGCACACCCAGTGGCAGAGTGTTGTTTTTCATCTTAATTACTCCCATTAGCGGTTGCGTTTATCCAAGCATCGGGCGTCCAGTCGTCCAAGGTCATAAGCGAGCTTGTCGTACGCGAGGTTGTCCGATCGAGCGCGTTCCGCGCCGCCGCCCAGCGAGGCTCCCCGGCGCGCGGGCAGGCGAACGGTCAGTCGACCGGGTCCTTCACGTATTTACCGTATAGCACGTCCTGGACGAATTCGACGCACTTGAAATCGAAGGGCTCGGCGTTTGGGTCTGTATTTCGATGTAGCGCCGTCGCGATCGTCCAAGGCCGCCAAAAGGTCTTCGGATCATCGACGGTGGCTTCGTAGTCATCGACGAAAGCGTAGCGCTCCGTGACCTTCGTTTCGGCGCTGTGATAATTGTCGGCGCGGCCCAGCTAGGTCCGATCGTCGCTATCTACGACCTCGATGACGAGCGTTTCTTCGCCTCCCAATGCCCGTTTGATCATTCCATCCACTGGTCGACTGGCATGTCGTCGGCCGCGAGTTGGTCAGCCTTGTCCATATGAATGTCGCGATTCGCGTTCGCGAAAGCGTAGCTGAATAGCATGTCGCCGTCCCCCGGCAGGATCTCAAAGGGATAGGTCGCGCGCCGTATTCCGGGCATATCGCACTTGGTGACGGGATCCGACTGCGGATCCCCCGCGGGCAAGTGGCTAGCTCGAAGCGCCGCTGGTATTGTCGGCCGCGCCGCCGAAGATCTTGCGTCCGTCCGCCAACGTAACGGTCCCGGCACTCGCGACATGGTCAGCCTTCTTGGCCCGCCAACCCTTCACGGTGATGGCATCCCCCACCTTCAACGAGTTGCGGTTCCATCCGCGGCGCATCAGCACGTTCGGGCTGGTGAGTTCGAAGTTCCAATTGACCTTGCCGCCGTCTTTATCCGTGACTTCGACATAGAACCGAGCGTGGGGATTCATCCATTCGACCTTCGTAACGGTGCCCTTGATCTCAATGGGCTTCGAGCGGTCGAACTCGGCCGAGAACGAGTGATGAGCGTCGGCGATCACCGGTACCGTCAAGGTCAGAGCTGCCATAGCGGCAAGAAGCAACAAACGCGTCGTCATTGTTAATCTGCTCCCTCTGGTTTCGGCGGAAGGGCGTTGCGTGCACGGGACAGGCTACCGGAATTCGCTTGGTCTAAGGCTGAATGCCGACCAAGTGTAGCCGCAGAATCAGCGCCCGGCCACTGCACTTGGTCGAGGCCCAAGAGCGGTAGGGGGCAAACTTGTGAGTAGGATGGGAGCACAGACGGGATAGTCCGGAAGCGCGCTTCGAGGGTACTTAGATGAGAGAGACCGCCGCGGCGGTAGGGTCAAGACGCGGAAATAGGACGGTGTTTGGAAGGCGTAAGGTCGCGAGAGCGAGAAGCTGAGCCAAAAAATACAGTGGTGGAGCAGACCGACCGGTTTCGCGTGCGAGTCACGGGCTTGTGCCCTTGCCGCCGCGCGGCGTACGATCGGCCGAAAAAAGCGGCCCTTTGAGCCGGGGAGGTCGTCATGAGTTTCGAGCAATCACGCCGCGGTTTCATCGGAGGATCGCTTCTTGCTGCGCTGACGACGACGGGAGTCATCCTTCCAAGTTGGGCCGAGGGCGGTTTCGTCGAGGCCGAGACGACTTGCGGCCGCGTCCGTGGGAGAGAGGTTCGCGGCGTCAAGGTGTTCAAGGGGATTCCCTACGGGGCGAGCACGGCAGGCAAGAACCGGTTCATGCCGCCCGTGGAGCCGCCCAAGTGGACCGGGCTGCGTGATGCGCTAGATTACGGGTTTCGCGCTCCGCAGCGGCCGCCGCGCATCAAAGGCGCGGCCGACCAGCAAGGCGCGACCCCGGGCCAAGCCGAGAGCGAGGACTGCCTGGTGCTCAACGTGTGGACGCCGGGAATCGACGACGGTGGCAAAAGGCCCGTCATCATGTGGTGCCACGGCGGCGGTTTCAACGTCGGCTCCGGTGCGGCCCCCGTCAACGACGGCACGAACCTCGGATTGCGCGGCGATATCGTGACGGTCACGACGAACCACCGCCTGAACGTGCTCGGCTATACGTATCTCGGTGAAATCGGAGGCTCGGCGTTCGAGCAATCGGGCGACGTTGGCATGCTCGACCTAGTTCAAGCGCTTAAGTGGATTCGCGCCAACATATCGCGCTTCGGTGGTGACCCGAATAACGTGACGATCATCGGCCAGTCGGGCGGCGGCCGCAAGGTGTCGACCCTCCTGACGATGCCTGCCGCCAAGGGTCTATTTCACCGCGCAGTCATCATGAGCGGCTCGGCGCTCAAGCTCATCGAACCCGGAGATGCAGCGCACGTCACGCGCGAGCTGGTCGCGCAGGTGGGTCTCCGAAAGCCGACCATCGACGACCTCCAGGCACTACCTATCGATCGCCTAATGGGCGCCTACTTTTCGACGGTCGCCAAGCTCAACGGCGAACATTTCGGGCGGTCGTTCGAGCCGACCGTCGACGGTGTCGCCGTGACGCAGCACCCATTCGAACCGGCGGCGTCGCCCGTGTCTGCCGATGTCCCGGTGATCTTCGGCCATACGAGCGGCGAGGCCACTTTTCGCGCCGCCGAATCGCTTTTCTCCTTGAGCGACGGCGACATGCGTGTTCAAGTCAAACGCCTCGTTGGCGAGAAGGCCGAAGAGGTGATCCGCCTCTATCGCAAGCTCTATCCCGGCTCCACCCCATCAGATACGTATTTTGCGATCGCTAGCGATTACCGTTTCGGTGGTGCGACGATGAAGGCTGCCGAGCGCCGAGCAGCTCTCGGGAGGGGGGCGGCGCATCTGTACTACTGGACATGGGAATCGCCGCTCGACGGCGGCAGGTACCGTGCGGAACACACGATTGACATCGCCTTCGTGTTCGACAACGTGAAAGCGTCCAGGCTCACGGCCGGCGCGTCCGACGCCCAAGCGCTTGCCGATAAAGTCAGTGAAGCGTTCATCGCGTTCTTTCATACCGGCGATCCGAACACCCCAAGGTCGACGCTGCCGTCTTGGCCGATCTACGAGCCGGTAAAACGACCGACAATGGTCTTCAATGACGTGCCGATGGTGGAGGACGACCCTATTCGCGAGCAGCGGTTAGCCATATGGGACGCCATGGGGCTGGCCGGCTGACATGCCGCGCCGCGGCAAGAGCCAGGGTCTAGCAGTCCCGTCCAGGTTCACATGTGGCCAAGGACGGCGAGTTTGGCCCAGTCCTTGATGGGCCGTAACCCACGATTTCGGCATGGGCGTCATCCGGTCGAAGGACGATCGCCTCACGGGGCTCGAGGTTTGCAGCGCTCGTGCCGAAGGCCGCCCTGAGCTCGTTTTCCTCGGTGTTGAAGACTTTGTTTTCGCCCGGCGGCAGCCGTTCGGTAACTTTCTTGCGCGACCATTCGATGCTCGGACGGGTGCTGCTAGCTCCAGCAGCCGCCGGAACCTGACGATGACTTTCACGTTGTGTAGTCGGCCGACCGATCCGGCTTTCAGCCGGAACCCGAAGCCGCCGGCTTTCAGCCGGAACCCGAAGCCGCCGGCTTTAGCCGGGGGAGTATTCACACGAGAAAATGCACCGCATTGGCGTTGTCGAGCGTTCGGAAGGAGCAGCCGCGCACTTAGCGTGCAAAATGAGGTATGTTGGAGAACATCGGGCGTCGGGGCGGAGGCCGGGGATCCCGTCATCGTCGTACACGTGCCCGCGGGGATGGCAAGCGTAGGGGGGACCTGAGCACCCTTACCGCTTGGGTGGGGGCGCACAAGCGCGTCGCGATAATAATGGCTGCCGCATAAGTACCGTTCCGGTGGTAGGGGACCAAGGGTTCCTTGCAAAAGATTCTAGAATAGGGGGAGTGGAATGGGCGTTCGACTACGAGTCATCGGGGCAAGGGTCGTGCTCGGATTTGCCTTCGCTTCGTGCGCCGTATTGACGGCCGAGGCGCAGGCTCCCGCCGGGGCGTCGTTTCGCGAACCCTACACCCCGGCCGCCAACGCCAAAGACCTGAAGTCCGTGCTGTTCAATTGGATGTGGCACATGGGCATGCTCAAGGGCTTCGATGAACGCGACATGGTGGCCTCGCTGGAATATCAGGGTAAAGGGACCCTGCAGGTGAACGGGGCGCCCTGCGCGCTGACGCGATATCGTGCGAGCACGAACTACCAGAACGTCGAGCCAGCGCATCCAGTACGCATGCACCCTTCCGAACGGGCAAACATACTCGAACATCGAGGTCGTCAGTGGAATGTACGCCTGGGACGAAGGCGTTCCGGGCGCGGAGATCGACCTCACCCAGGGCAAGACCGTGCCGATGCCGAACGCCGTGCAGGAGCGGCTCATCCGCATATGGGCGAGTCCGCAGGGTGCGCCCAAGGCCGCGGTCGCCGGAACGACGGAGAGCTTCTTGTTGGGCGCGAACCCCGGGACTCTGTTCGCCGACGGTGTCGATAAGGTCCGGAATACTTCGCTCAGCTGGGAGGGTGACAAGCCCGTTCTGACATTCCCCCTGCCGGGCCTGCCCGGGGCCGTCGCGACCGCCACCCTCGACGAAAACTACATGACCGACAGAGTGGTCGTTAAGCAAGGCGCCGACACGACCGAGTTCACGTACGGTGACTATCGAGACTGGAACAACCCGCTGAACAAGATCCAAGTGGTCTACGCCGGCAAGATGGTGGAGCGGCGGAATGGCGCGGTCGTGCGCGACTTGACGACAGCCCAGACGGAAACCGGCAACGTTTACGTCGTGGCGCCCGTGCCGGCGAGCGTAGGGGCGGCGATCCAGCCGAGCAGCCACTTTCCCCGGGGCGTCATCGCCAAGCAGGAGCCACCGTTGGACCGCTCGACGCCCACGCCGCGTTTAAACGGCAAGCCCGACATGACCGGCATGTGGATGCATACCGACTGGATCGGGACCTACGAGGTCGGGGGGCTCGAGGGAGGGCGCCGCTGCGGTCCGACGGAGCGCAGCGGTTGTAACCGCGAAGTCAATCAGACGGAGGATTTCGAGCTCTATTCGCCTTCGCGCTTTGGCAGCCTCGGTCGCCCGCTCTACAAGCCCGAGTACTGGGACCAGATTCAGGCGCTCGACGAGTGGACGAACAAAAAAGACCCGGTCATGACCTGCCAGCCTCTGGGGCTGCCGCGTCAAGGCCCGCCGCGGCGCATCTATCAATCGGCCGATGACATTACGTTTATCTACACCCAGTACGCCGATGCGGGCGGCGGTCAGGGCGAGTTCCGCATCATCCCGACCGATGGCCGCCCACACGGGCCCGACGCCCCCTACGAGGAATCGTACTACGGGGATACCGTGGGACACTGGGAGGGTGACACCCTCGTCCTCGACTCGATCGGGTTCAATGATCGCACTTGGTTCGGGAGGGGCGGTCTTTTCCATACCGACCAGATGCACATCGTGGAACGGCTCACGCGCGTGGGCAATACGATCCTTTATGAAGTCACGGTCGAGGACCCCGGTGTTCTCGTCAAGCCCTGGGTATTGCCGCCGCGCGTGCTCGTGCTCAACCCGAACCACGACGCGAAGCTGATCCCCGAGCGCGGCAACTGCGAGGTCTACGAGACCGACGTTCCAACAAACCAGATCCGGCACTAGAAGCAACCGTCCCCCCCGGGGGGCGGACGGTCGAATCTAGGGCCGTTCGACTTCGCATGCGTGCGCTCGTGCTTGCGGCGAACTGGCAAGTGAAGGAGAAGCGTAGATGATCGAATGGATTGCCCTGGCTCAACTGTCGGCTGGATTGTTGAACATGCCGTGCGAACGGCTGAGTGCCCTGTCTCTGGAACGCGCGCGGGTCACGAGCGCTTCTTTCGTGGCGGCCGGCCATGACGCGATCGCGAGCGCCGGGGTCCCTCGCGCGTCGAGCCCGGAGGCACCGCCGTTACCGGCGTACTGCCGAGTGACAATGTTGCTCACGCCAACGCCCGATTCGAGAATCAACGTGGAGCTGTGGTTACCCACCGAGCATTGGAACGGCAAGTTCCTCGCCGTCGGCAACGGCGGATGGGCCGGCCGCATCCAGGGCTACGCCGACATGGAGGAGGCCCTCCGAAGAGGTTACGCGACGGCGGGCACGGACACGGGCCACTCGGCGGAGGATGGGCCGAACGGCATGTTTGCGCTCGGCCACCCGGAAAAGATCGTCGACTTCGCGTTTCGTGCCGTCCACGACATGGCCGTGCAGTCGAAGCGTATCATTGCGGCATTCTACGAGCGTCAGTTGAATTATTCGTATTTCAAAGGCTGCTCGACGGGAGGGCGGCAAGCGGTGATGGCGGCGCAGCGCTACCCCGGCGATTTCGACGGTATTATCGCCGGCGCGCTTGCGAACAGGCACATCAACATGCATACCGCCGCCATTGCGCGACGAATCCGCATCGAGCGTCATCCGGACGAGGCGATCTCCGCGGCCAAGGCAGAGTTGGTTACCCAGGCCGTGATGAAAAAATGCGACACGTCGGAGGATGGGTTCCTCAACGACCCCCGTCTGTGCAGCTTTGATTTCTCGTCGCTTCAATGTCACGGGGCGGATGCAGAAGGCTGTTTGACGGCGCCCGAGTTGCGCAGCGTGGAAACGTTCTACGGAGGGGTGAGGAACAGTAGGGGCGAGCTGATCTTCTCCGGCCAAGTGCTCGGTAACCCCATGCCGGAACTCAAGCCGGCAGATCCCGCGAAGAATGGCGCCTTCGACACGGTCAGAATCCTGGGCTTCCAGAATGCCGGTTACGACTGGCACAGCTTCGACCTCGATCGCGATATGCCGGTCATCGCCCACGCGGTCGGCTTCGTGGATGCCGTGAATCCCGACTTAAGAGCGTACAAGGCGGCGGGCGGGAAATTGCTGCTATATGCCGGTTGGCGAGATACCGGCATCACTCCGGCGAACACCATTCTGTATTACGAGAGCGCGCTCCGGGAAATGGGGGGCGATCAGGACGACTGGATGCGCCTATTCATGGTTCCTGGAATGGGTCATTGCCGTGGAGGGCCGGGTCCAAACATGTTCGATTCGGTATCCGCGCTCGAAGATTGGCGCGAGCGCAACGAAGCTCCGGATCGAATTCCCGGCTCGAATCCGCAATCCGGGCTGACTCGACCGCTATGCCCGTACCCGCAATATGCGAAGTACGACGGCGCAGGCGATAGGAATGACGCAAAAAGTTGGGCCTGCGCGCCGTCACCCTAAGCGGATGGCGATCGCTGGCGCAGGGGCGCCCAAACCTGAATAAGGACCGTTAGCTCAGCGGTATTGTCCGACATTGCGCGGCAACGAGGCGGCGTAGCGACGCGCCCCCAACAGCCCCGTTGCTGAGTTCAACGGTAGTGCAGAATTTCCCGCCTTCGGATCCACCCGACAATGGACGGCGGCCGAACGATGGCGTATTGCCGCAGCTTGAATCTAGGAGGGAGGCGGGCCAATCGGCGAGGGGCAGACGGAGGCCAACCGATTCGGAGCGCCGGCCTCGGGGAGCGCCTGACTGCGGACGACGGGGGCGAGCGGTAGACGAACCGCTCGCCGCACGGCGCCTCGACGACAATATGCGCTAGGATGTGGCTCACGACTCGGGGAGGAACCCAAAATGAAGAAAGACATCTCGCAGATTGTTCGAGTGGCCGTGACGGCGCTGGCATTGTCGGCCACCGTAGCCTTGACTCACCCGGTGCTGGCTCAGGGAGGAGGGCAGGGGCGCGCGCGCGGGCCGCGCACGCCGCCGCTGATCATGACGAGCCCGGCGTGGCAGGACGGCGGCGTCATTCCTAACAAGTTCACGATGGCCGCCGGCGACGCAGCGGTGTCGCCCGAGCTTAATTGGTCGCAGGTGCCGCCCGGCACTCGCAGCTTCGTGCTGTTGCTGCACGATCCCGAGCCCGTGCTGAACAAGAGTCCGAAGATGGACATCACTCACTGGCTGATTTGGAACATCCCGGGCACCTCGACAGGGCTGCCGGAGGGGGTGAAGCCCGGGACGCTTGCAGACGGCAGCCGGCAGGTCAGCCTTCGCGCGAACGGCTACATGGGCCCCGGCGCGCCCCCCGGCCCGTACCACCACTATACGTTCGAGCTCTATGCGCTCGACACGATGCTTGACGTGCCACAGGGTACACCGCAGCAGGCGAGCGCTACGCGGATGGCCGTATTCGACGCGATGGACGGACACGTGCTCGGCAAGGCCGTGCTCGTGGCTCGGTTCCACCGGTAGCTACGTCGGGGCGAGTGGAGCCAGGCTGGGCGCCTGGCTCCACCGCCGACGCCGAGGAGACTGCGCGCCCGAAGGCCGCGCAGCACAAGAGCAGCAGCATCGCGAACCCGGCCCCGCCGCCTCCTCCGCCTCCGCTCGGTTTTCGCGCCACGACCTCGACCGTGCGCGTCGCCGTCGCGAGGTTCCCGGCGCTATCCGCGACCTCCGGGCCGCCGTGGCCACCGGGCTCGCCGTCGCCTGCGGAGTCGTTCGCCGCGGTCATCGTGTAGGCGTAGGGCTACCCGACGGTCGCGCTCGTCCCCGGGCTGCTCGTGAATACGAGCCCGGCAGCCGCCGCCGTGCTGACCATCAGCGCGGCGAGGCCGCCGATTCCGACGAAAAGCCGTCTCGCAAGGCGCCGCGAGCGCACGACGCCATCCCGTCCGGAGCGCCTTTCACTAAGTCGGCGGGCTCCCAGGTGTGCTTCGATTTCCTCCACCGGCCGGTGCACCGCGAAGCGTTCTGCGGCTTCGATAATGTGGCTCCTCCACTCGCCCTCCGCGCGGTTCGTGCCCGCCGCTCGAGTACGCCTCCACCTGGGAGCCGACAAAAGAGAACACGCAGGCGGTAGCCGGTCTCGAGCCCGTCGATCGTGAAGCCGGCCTAGCTTCTGGCGTTCCTGGGGATTCTGCGTCGACTGAATCTGCGCCATCTGCTGCTGCATCTGCTGCAGCTGCTGCTGCATCTGCTGGAACTGATGCTCGGTCTGGGCGCCGCTTTCCGGCTGAGCCGTAGACTCGCCCGGGCGAAGACGACGGCGTCGCGGGCGACCCGGCGCACGGCCGGAGCGTCCAACGCCTCGATCTCGCGGCCCGTGACGGCGGTCGGATGGTCGTCGAGGCCGATCTGCGCGGCGATGGCCCGGGCCGTCTCGGCATGGTCGCCCGTAATCATGATCACGCGGATGCCCGCGGCTCGGCACGCGCGCACGGCTTCGATCGCGTCTTCGCGCGGCGGATCGGCAATCCCAACGAGGCCGAGGAGCACACACCCGCCGCGCAAATCCTCAAACGAGAGATCGTCGCGCCCCGCGGGCATGCGCTTCTCCGCGAACGCGAGCACGCGCTGTCCCGTCGCAGCGAGCTGCGCCGCATGCGTTCGCCGCTTTTCGGCTTCGAGCAGTCCGTCCCCGGTCGGCGACCGCGCGCGATCGCACATGCGAAGCAGGACCTTGGGCGCGCCCTTCACGAAAGCGACGCTGCCGTTCTCGTGGGTGTGATGCATTGTAGCCATGAAGCGATGCGCGGCGTGAAAAGGCACCTCGTCAGTGCGCGGCACGGCCTTGCGCAGCTCGACAACGTCGGCGCCGGCCTTGTGACCGAGCGTGAGCAGCGCGCCCTCCATCGGATCGCCCTCGACCCGCCACGTCCCGTCCTTGTGCGCGAGCTCCGCGTCGTTGCACAAGACGGCCGCGCGGACGAGTTCGTCGAGCGCGGGCGCGCGAGCAACGTCCACGGGCGTACCCTTCGAGAGCACGCCGCCGTCGGGCGAGTAGCCGGCAGTGGGTAACATTGCGGGTAACGGCCGCGCTCAAAGAAGCGTCGACGTTGTCCCGCAAGGGCCGCAGGCAGTTTTTCGAGTCTCGGCAGATGACTTTCGGGCAGTTTGACCCGCGAGAGTTCATAGAACGACGAAGCGAACTCAATCTTGACTCAAAGTACGGCGTAGCCGTATATTGCGCTATGCATACCGTCGTTGAGACGCCAGCTTACCTCGGTGCGGCGAAGGAGGAGGGCATGACTGCCGATGATATGGCGAAGGCAGTAGATATCGTTGCTGCCAATCCTCGGTCTGGCGACGTAATCGTGGGCTCCGGCGGTTGTCGAAAGGTCCGCGTACCAGGTAAGGGAAGAGGCAAATCGGGCGGCTATCGCGTGGTTACGTTCTTCGGCGGTAAGGATGTGCAGGTGTTTCTTCTCGCAGTGTTGTCGAAGGGATCGCGAGCGAACTTCTCATCGGCGGAGAGCAATGCAATGAAGGAGGCTACGAGGAGGCTGCGTGAAGGACTCAAGGCGCTGGCTTCATCGAAAGGATCGGACAAGTGAAGAAGACGACCAGAAAGAAGACGACCAGAAAGAGGACGGCCACTAAGAGAGCGAGCAGTCATAAGCAGCCCGGCGGTCGAAAGAACCCGAACTTCGACCGCATCATGCGCGGGCTCGAGGAGGCGACGGTCTATTCTCGAGGCGAGGCCGATACGACGAAATACCGTGTCCATGCTCCAGATGCCGTCGACGTGGCGGCTATCCGCTCCAAACTCGGTCTCACGCAGGAAGCATTTGCGGCACAGTTCGGATTCTCGAAGGGAGCCGTGCGTGACTGGGAGCAGGGGCGCAAGTTTCCGGAAGCCAGCGCGCGCATCCTCCTAAAGGTGATCGAGAAGCGACCCGACATCGTCCTTGAAGTGCTAGATGCGGCCTGAACATTGGCGAATGGCGTCAGGCAGGGGAGAGAGGAGTGAAGCCGTGCGGCGCGACGGGTAACGTACTGGGTAACCCAATAACCGAATCGAGGCGGCGCGTTGCTCGATGCGGCGTCCAAGGCGTTCTTCGAGTCTCGTTTCCCGCTCCAATTTTTCCTCCGGTTCAGCTAGTTAAGTTACGATGGGGTTGCGCCTTTAGAGAATCCTTAGAGAATTTTCTCTAACGCCGCGCGCGTGCCGAAACACGCAAACCGGCGGCGCCTCCCGGACTCCGCATCCGGAGTTATCCTCGACCCTCTATGGCAGCACCATCTCGACCCGCAGCGCCACCGGGCTCGGTGTCGCATGGCTTGCTACAAGGTCTAGACCTGACAAGCCGAGCAGCGCGTCGAATTCGCGCCGCGTTCGCCCCTGACCCGCTAATGTCTGAACCATCATTATGATGTCTAGGGGCGATGGTGCTCACGTAAGCCCAAAGTGTAGCAGTCGGACAGCACCGTGTATTGACCGCCAAAGCCGCGGCCGGGCTGATCGTGCGCCTCAGCTGATCGCGCGATCGGGGTGTGTCGTCGCGACGCGCGGATCTCACCGCACTTATTCGGAAGGACCAGCAACTGCAGCGGGCAAGCTGAAGTAAACGGTCGCTCCGCGCCCAGGACTGCCTACCGCCCACAAGCGGCCATTATGAGATTCAATGATTGACCGGCTGATGCGAAGCCCCATGCCGGTGCCATGCGGCTTCGTGGTAAAGAACGGGTGAAATATCTGCTCCGCCAACTGCGGCGAGAAGCCTACGCCCGTGTCAGCGATAGACACAAGCACCTGTCGGTCTTCGCCTCGGTCCGACTTGATAAGCATCTCTCGTAACCCAACAACGTCCTTCATCGCTTCAATGCTGTTAACGATCAGGTTCATTACGACCTGTTGCAGCTGTACGCGATCTCCGATTACTGGAGGAAGGTCGCTCGCGAGCATCACGCGTACCGATATGGCGTGCCGCGCCGTCTCGTCGCGAAGCAGATCGAGCGTCTCTCGATTGATTGCGTTCACATCGACTAGATCCTTCTGCGAGACTCCGCTCTGGAATTGGGATCGGATCCTATCGATGATCTCCGCGGCGCGTCCCGCATCCCTTGCGATTCTGGCGACAGTCGAGTGTACTCCGTCCAGATCCGGTCTACGGCCTGCAAGCTTTCGCAAGCAGGTATTGGCGTTGGTCAGCGTCCCGCTGATCGGCTGACTGAGTTCGTGAGCGAGCGAAGCCGCCAATTCTCCCATGGTGGTTACCCGGTGGATGTGTGCGAGATCGCCCCGCGCTTGCCGCAACGCCTCCTCGGCGCGCTTCTGATCGTCGATATCGGTCGTGGTCCCGACGAATCTGACGACGTTCCCTCCTGCATCGCGCAAGGCTAAGGCTTGCTGAAGATGCCAGCGATAGCTCCCGTCCCGAGCGCGGAGATTGCGGGTTTCCACCGCAAATCCCTGTCCCGAGCGCACACCTTCCCAGAAGCTCTTGGCTGCCATCTCCCGGTCCTCCGGGTGAACGGCGTGCATCCAGGCCTCCGGTCGCGAGCGGACGAAGTCCAGCGTCTGGCCAGCGAATTCGAGCCACACGTGATTGACGAAGTCTGGCGTTCCATCCGGCTTCAGGGTCCAAGCGGATACAGGAAGACGCTGCAGAATACCAACTTGCAGTTGCAGATCGGTATAGAGCGCGGAATTCTCCAATGATATGGCGGCCTGCGAAGCCAGCAATTGCAACACAGTTACTCTCGCGGGCGTAAACGCACCAGGAGTTAGATTGTTCTCGAGATAGAGAGCGCCCACAAGCTTGGCTTGCTTGACAACTGGCAGGCAAAGGACCGACCGGCATCGCTTTCGTCGGACATATTCGTCCGCGGAATACACCTTGTCCGCTGAAGCGTCATCGAGAAGAACACGCTTGTGTGTGCGAAGCACATAGTTCAGGGCGGCTTCTAGGAGATCAGAGGACGTCACCGTCGCCTCTCGCACGGAAACCTCGATGCTGCCGGAGTCGGTGGTAGCCTCGGCCTCGATCCATGGCTCTCCGTCACGGACCATGATCAACAGACCCCGTTCCGACCCGGCACTCTCGACTGCGATGCGCAGCAATTTGTCGACGAGTGTGGAAAGGACCATCTCACTCGAGATTGCTTGCGACGCTTTCACTACCGTCTCAACGTCCAACTCCCTGACCAGGGGACCGAACGTGGTAAGAGAGGCGGCGCTCCGTCCCTCGCGCAGGCGCGGATGGCGTTCGTCGAGCTGTGTTACCTTGCCGTCCGCGCCCCAAAGCGCGTAGCAATAGCGGGCCTCCCGCAGATAGGAGTGGGCGATTCTATCGAAGCCGCGCGCCGCGTAGAAGCGCGCGGCAACCTCATAGGCGACGGCCTCGTTTTGTACGAAGCCATTTGTGTGCGCGGAGCGAATGGACCGCTCGTAAAGGTGCATGGCGTCGAGGTCACGGCCTTCGATTCGGGCGACTTCTGCGCCAACAAGTGAGGCGCGGTTTTCGAAATTCTCCGGGCAATTCTCTGCCCACACTACGAGTTGTCTGTGGTGAGCCGCCAGAGCCGCGAGGTGCTGGGAATACTCAATCGGGGACGCCGCATCGCAGGACGCCGCATGGCTAAGGGCGCCGTAGAAATGAGCCTCCGCGGTTTCAAGAAAAGACGGGGAGGTCCAGAGCAAGCGTTGCGCGTTCAAGGATGCGTCAACGGCCGCAACATAGTCACCGGCGAAAAAGCGAGCCTGCAGCTTTCGCACCCAGTACCAGCACGCCGCGATGGCGCGCCCGTCCTGACTTGACAGGCGGCGCTCGATTTGAAGCTCGTCGAATTGCGGGTCATCTAAACTGCCGAAACTCGGCGTGAGACCGCGAAGTGTGTGGACCAGCGCAAGCTGTGTCGCGCTGATATCGGTCAGCAGGCCGAACCGGGCTTTCTGGGCGAATTTCAGGCTCTGCTCAGTCTCGCGCTCTATGTCAGCGAGCGGAGCGCCCCGCGTGAAAAGGTTCCCAAACAGGTCAACACCGCAAGACGCCGCGGTGGTGAGATCGCCGATGGCATTTGCGGTCTCGAACGCTCGACGGATCAATGGCTCGCCGACGCGCACGTGCTTGGTCCAAGGCACGACGACAACGGCGAAAACCAAATAGGTGTGGGCCTTGACCCTTTCTAGCCCGCGTCGTTCGACAAGCTCGTACCCGAGCCGACCGAACCGGAAGCCCGCCTCGTAGTCACCGAAATTCGGTCCGGCGATCATGCCAAGCCAGGCGTAACCATTGCACGATGCTCCGGTGTGGCCATGTTCCAAGCTGAGGTTGACCAGTCCGCAGATCATCAGAGAAAGGAGGTGTGGATCCGTATACAGCGCAGTCTTCAGACCTCTTTCCAGTACATCGAGCGTGCCGACGTACTCCGGGTCGCTTATCACAGGCAGATCGAAGAGTTCTTCGATCTCGCGGCCTCGGAGTAGCGACCACGTGCGCGCGTATTCTCTTCGCGCTTCCTGTTCCGTGGGATGTGGTGACCACTCGATACCCACATGCCGCAGGTATTCGAGCGCAATGGCGACGGCACGGCCGCTTTGATCGAGAGTCGTGCATATGTCGATATGCAAGCATGCAAGCGATGCGCGCTCGACGGTGCTGGCTGCGCGGTTAAACAGCGCAGTCAAGCGCTTGTCTGCGCTCCCAAGCTCGCCGGTGAGAAACTCGCATCCGGCGCGTTCCAGCTCCAGCGCAAAAATTAGGTCGCGCCGGCCCTCCCAGGCATGCTCGCCCAGGAGGGCCGACCCAGCGACGAAGTATTTCAGCGCCGACGCGTATGCGGCGGATGCTTTGGCCCTACGGCCCGCTTGCAGGTTAATCGCCGCTGCCTGAGCTGCCTCGTCCTCGATCAACAGTTCGGCGCCGCGATTTAACTGATTGGCAACATCGAACAGATGTTCATCCACGTCGTCCGCCGGCAGGTTGGCGAGCAGCCGCCGCCCAATCCGAACGTGTGCGCGCGCGCGCTCCTTTTCGGGGACGAGCGCGTAGGCGGCTTCCTGAATCCGGTCGTGAGCGAAGGCAAAAGAGCCCTCCGTGCCCAGGAGTAGTCCAGCATGCACGGCTCCCAGGAGGGCAGTGTTGATTTCCTCTTCGGCTTGTCCGCAGACCACACTGAGTATCGCCATCACGGCCACGTTTCCAATGCAGGCGAGCTGCTTGAGAGCGGCCTGCGTCTTGGCGGGCAGCCGCTGCAGCTTCCCCACCATGAGATCCACGACGTTTTCGGAGTAGCCCTTTGCCCGAATCCGACTCAGATCCCAGATCCAACGGCCCGCTTCCCGGTCGAACCGGAGCAACTCCTCCTCGGCCAGTGAGGCAAGGAGCTGAATCGCGAAGAAAGGATTGCCGCGGGTCTTCTCGTATACCAGCCGCGCCAGAGGCCTGGCGGATTGGAGCTTGCAATGCAGGGCGTCGGCGATGAGTTGCTCGACATCATTGAGGCCGAGGGGCGCCAGCACGATCTCCTGTACTCTCGTGCCCGCATCGCGCATCCTGGCCAGCGTGCGCATCAGCGGATGGGCGGAATTGACTTCGTTGTCGCGGTAGGCGCCGATCAGCAGAACGTGCTGCATGTCCGGAGCGGTCACCAAGTGCTCGAGGAGCTCCAGAGTCGCCGCATCCAGCCATTGCAGATCGTCGAGGAACAGCGCGAGAGGATGCTCCGGGCGGGCAAAGACGCCGAGGAAACGCCGAAACACCAGTTGGAAACGGCCCCGCGCCTCTTGCGACGGCAGGTCCGCGACAGGCGGCTGCCTTCCGATGACGAATTGGAGCTCTGGTATGAGATTGACGATCAGTTGAGCATTGGGCCCCATCGCCTCCATCAAGTCGCGCCGCCAACGGTCCACCTCCGCGTCGTTCTTCACCAGAATCTGACGCACCAGCGTCTGGAACGCCTGTGCCAGGGTAGCGTATGGAATATCTCGCTTGTACTGGTCGAATTTCCCTGCAGCAAAGAGCCCGCGCGTCGGGACAAGTGCCCTATGCAACTCGTTTACGACCGAAGATTTGCCAACACCGGAGTACCCGGACACCAGCACCAGCTCCGCCGTGCCTTCGGCCACGACCCGGTCGAACATTGCGAGCAGCGCATCGACGTTGTGTTCTCTCCCGTACAGCTTCTCGGGCATGAGCAATCGGTCCGACGAGTCATCCTTACCCAAAGGGAATGGATCGATACGGCCATGCGACTGCCATTGCGCCAAGCACCGCCGAAGGTCGGCTTCCAGACCTGCTGCGGTCTGGTAGCGCTCCTCGGCATTCTTGGCGAGGAGCCTCATGACGATGGCGGACAAGTGCGCCGGAACAGGACGCCGATCCGCCGGTGGTATCGGCCGCCGTGCGACGTGGCAGTGAACCCACTCCAGATGATCGGACGCGGCAAACGGCAGCGCACCCGTAAGCATTTCATACAAAGTGACGCCCAGAGAGTAGAGGTCGCTGCGCGCATCCATCGAGCGGTTCATGCGCCCAGTCTGCTCCGGCGACATGTACGCGAGCGTGCCGGCGATGATCTCGGGCGCTGCGGGCGTCAGTCGCTCCCGGGGGAGGCGGGAGGCGATGCCGAAGCCGGTGAGCCATGCGCGACCGGCGGCGTCCACAAGCACGTTAGCGGGCTTCACGTCCTTGTGGACTAGGCCTCGCCGATGGGCACTACCAAGCGCCGCCGCCACACCGATCGCTATCTCCAGCAAGCGAGTCAGATCGATTGGGTGTTCGGGCTCTTCGAGCACCCGATCCAGGGGTTCGCCACCCGGATCCTCGAGAACGAGCATCGTTCGCCCATGGTGACGTGTTAGCTCGAGCGGCCGAGCGGCCCACGCCGAATCCAGGTGGGTCGCGAGCGACCATTCGTGTTCGAGCCGTCGGAGGCTCTCGGGCGACGGCTCGTCAGTGGCAACAGCCAAAGCCAGGACCGGGGTTCCGCTACCGAGCTCTGTGCCGCGGTAGAAGGTGAAATCCGCTGCCTCGCGAAGTGGCTCCAGCGTATATCCGGACTCCTCTGCCATTGAGAACACTCGTCTTGTCAGAAGCACTGCTGCTGCAATCCTAGCAGGGAGCGGTTGTGATGAGCACGTCGCTGTGGGCAGCGCCGATACACGAGGTATCGGCGATACCATCGTCCAATGGCTCCCCTACAGCGCTTCTGTTCCGATAGATGGCGGCGCGGCATTCAATCGGAATGCACACGGACAAGGAGACGGAGGGCAAAATGAAATCACTTGGCGAGATTGCAGAGGGCACCGCGGGCTCGGGCCTACCGCAAAAACGCGCGGACGCAAATCCTCTCGATTTTATACCCGATCAGATGCCTTTCGATGTTCCGTACGGTCCACCGATATCGCTTCGTCGAGCGCAGGCGGCTATTCATGCGGCCGTGGCAGAGGCGACAAAGCGGAGTTGGAAGATGAACGTGGCCGTGGTCGATTCCGGTGGAAGCCTCGTCGCTTTTCAGCGCATGGACGGCGCCATGCTCGCGTCGATTCAGATTGCCGAGCACAAGGCCCGCGCTGCCGTGACCTTCCGCCGCCCGACGAAGATATTCGAGGAGGCAATCAACCTGATGCGTCTGAATTACCTGCTGGCGTTCGACGGGATCATCGCGTCTCGAGGCGGGGTTCCTTTAATTGATCAAGGAGCCATCATCGGCGCAATCGGTTGTTCGGGAGGCACGGACTCCCAAGACGAAGTTGTCAGCAACGCAGGCGCGGCAGCAACGGATTGATGCCCGGCCCGGAGCGAGTGATTCGCGTATACGGATAGAGTCTGCGGTATTCGACCGACCCTCGGGACTCAAAGAGGAGCATGTGATGACAGCTGCAAGCGCCGTTTCGAAGCCCGCGCAGGTTCGCCTCAGTCGGACCTCGCCGGCCTATTGGCGTGTTACGATCGATAACCCGCCTATCAATGTGATGGGCCCGGAGATGGTCCTGGAGTTCCAGGAAGTCATAAAGGCCGTTGAGACCGACGAGCACGTAAAAGTTGTCGTCTTCGACAGCGCCGTCGAGGGCTACTTCCTGAATCACTCCGATTTCACGGCCAAGCTCGAGGATCTCACGTCTATGGCCGCCGGCCCCACCGGATTGGCACCGTGGCCCGATTTTCTCGTGCGCCTCACCCGCGCACCAGTCGCATCGATTGCCCTCATCCGCGGCCGGGCGACCGGCAACGGCAGCGAGATTACGCTCGCCTGTGACATGAGTTTCGCGAGCCGTGAAAAGGCGATCATCTCACAGTGGGAAGTGGGCGTAGGCTTGGTAGCCGGGGGCGGGCCGATGGCTCGCCTGCCAGCGCTGATCGGCCGAAATCGTGCCCTCGAAGTTCTTCTGAGCTGCGAAGACATCACGGGAGAACGGGCCGAAGCTTATGGCTACGTCAATCGCGCAATCCCCGATGCTGAGCTGGATGAGTATGTCGACGCGCTGGCGACCCGCATCGCGAAGTTCGACAAATGGGCCATTGCCAATACCAAGCGGCTGGTCAATACACGTTTGCCGCCGGAGGTAGAGCTCGGCGCTGGATGGGACGCCTGTATCGCTTCGCTTGGGCGCCCGCCCGCCCAGGAGGGGATCAGGGCGCTGATGGCGCGCGGCTTGCACAAGCCCGGCGACGTTGAGAATCGGCTCGGATACTACCTCGGTGAAATTGCTCGTTAGGTTGGCGATAACGAGCGTTTCGTGCGGCTCGAAGGCCCAAAACATGCGTTCCGTAAGGCACGCTGCCGCTTCTTCGTTTCAGCTGGCCCGAGGCGCCGCGGAGATTTGGCGCCGGAGGGCCTTCAAGGCTCCTACGTAAATCTCGGAGAACGTGGGAAATGGCTGAATCGTATCGGCGAGGACTGCGAGCGGGACTTTCGCCCGGATTGCGAGCGTGGCTTGCTGTAGCCACTCGCCGGCCTCCGGGCCGAGCGCATATGCGCCCGTGAGGTAATCGCCGTTGCTGATCAGCGCAAGAAATCCGCTTACCGCTTCGGCGTCTCGTGCGTATGTCTCGCTTTTTGCGATCTCGGCCAGGTGTGCGGTGGCGCAGAATGCGTCCACCGCGAGGCCGACCGCGGCCGCTTGGGGATCGGAGAAGGTCACACTTGGCACGGCCTCGTAATTCGCCTCGCGGCGCTCGCCGAGGATATTCGCTGCAACCACCTCGCCTTGATACTTGCCGACGTGGGTAAGCTGCCGGATGCCGTTGACGTCGCCGATGGCCCATAGATTGTCGCCGCAACGCAAATGCGAGTCGACCGGGATGCCTTGTTCCGTGGCCGCGACGCCGACAGTCTCGAGGCCCATGTCTTCGGTCTGCGGTCGCCGACCGGTAGCGATCATCAGACGGTCTCCAACTAGTGTGCGGCCGTCGTCGAGATCGAGGCAGTACCATTCACCGTCGCGCCGTGCTCGCTTCGCCTGCACGCCAAGCGCAAGCTCTACGCCATCTCGCCGCAAGGCCGCCGCCAGCCCTTCGCCGAGCGCCTGCGGCGCGCGCGGAAGCAACCGATCGGCACCCTCAATCAGAGAAACCTGAGCCCCAAGGCGTTGGAGCGCCTGCGACATTTCTACGCCGACGGGGCCGCCTCCTATGACAATCAGCCGCCGGGGGATGGACTGCAGGGAGGTCGCCTCACGATTGGTCCATAGACCCTTTAGGGCCCGCAATCCCGGAATCGGCGGAATGATCGGAACCGAGCCCGTCGCGAGGACGACATGCTCGGCCTCGTACGGAACGCCCCCCACCTCGACCCTGCGTTTGCCCGCGAGCCGCCCGTGTCCGCGAAGTAATGCGATGCCGCGCTCGGCAAGCCAACGCGCCTGGCCGGCGTCCGAGTAGTCGGACACCATGTAGTCGCGCCAAGCGAGCGCAGCCGCGACGCTGACCTGCGCCGCTCCGGCCGCGACGTTTGCAGCACGAGCAGCTTCGCCGGGTCGAAGCAGCGTCTTTGACGGTATACACGCCCAGTATGAGCACTCGCCGCCCACCAACCGCCGTTCGACGAGCGCGACGCGCAATCCGCGCTCGGCAAGCGCACCGGCGCAATGCTCGCCCGGCGAACCGCCGCCGATAACAATGACGTCATAGCGATCTCTCACTCGAAACGTCGCTCTTTCACCTGATTCGATCCATCGAGCTTCCTCGGCTTGCCGGCGGAGGGCTGCTCGAAATCGCTGAGCGTCGACTCATCGCGCGGATCATCCGCAGCGTTGCGATATTCGAGGCCGAGCGGACCCGTGCCTGTAACTTGCGTGACGTATTCGCCGGACGCTGCACAGTGGAAGTGCCAAGTGCAGCCAGGTAGAACAACGACGCTGCCAGGCGAATACGCCTGGAGCTTGTCGCCATCGAACCGATCCCCCAACCCTAGATAGAAGACGCCTGAGATGACGGTGTAGACGCGGTCCTCAGGATGTCGGTGGGGCATGAGCCGTGCGCCTGACGTTAGTTTTACCCTGATCACGTAAGGGCCCACTTGAGAGGGATCTCCCACGAGGATGGCGAGTCTCGCTGCCGGTGGAAACGCCGCAAAGGGCTTCCACTCCACTTCTTCTGGATATATCGCGTGAAAGGTGGCTTCACCGATTTCGTGATTCCGGGGCATTGTTACGCCTCCTGCCGCCTATGTGGGCTGCCGCAATCGCAGTGCCGGGCGTGGCGCACGACGCGCGAGAGGTCCGACCTGCTCCGAAGGTAGACTGGCGCCGGCCGCGCCGGTAGTCCATTGCACGATCGTATCGCCCGCGGACTTTCATGGAATGCGGCGCAAAAGGCGAGCGTAGGGAGATCTCTCGATCAAACGCCGGCCGCTTCCTTCATTTCAGCGGCGAGTTCATCGTAGCAGGTGGTCCATGCCTCACGGGCGGCGGGCGTGAGATCTTCGCCAAGCGCTTGTTCGAGTGTCCAGAGCAGTGCTTCCCGCAAGGCGTCGTAGTCGGACGGCTTGACACCGTAGTTGACGTGACGGACGGCAAGATCGCGGACCGTAGGCGATACCTGGCTCGGCTCGGGCAAGTTGTACACCACCATCGCGAGCATGGTCATCAGCTTGACGCCCTGAATGCGCATGTCATTCCTGAATAGCGGCCGGAGCTCCGGATTGGTGGCGAATAGCCGCTCATAGAACAGCGCCCCGGCGACCTCCGGCACTACCGCCAGCTGGGCGAAGGTGTTCTGGACGAGTTCCTGCTGGGCCGCAATCATGGCGTCCGGTCCCGAGTCGCGGTCGGCCCGTCGACCCCCCCGCGCGATGCCGCACGCAACATAGCGGGCGGGCTGCCAAACTCGCTTACGAAGGCTCGATAGAATGTCGCCATGCTGTTGAAGCCCCAGCCATAGGCGATGTCTATCACCGAGCGTCCAGTCCCCGTCGCTCCAGCGATCGTGTCGCGGCACCGGAGAAGGCGTTGGCGGGCCACGTAACGGGCGAAGCTGATGTCGTCCGACTCAAACAGCCGATGCAGCTGGCGTGCCGAGATGCCAAGCGCCGCGGCGGCGCTGCCGGGGGCTAGCGTGGGGTCGGTGAGATGCAAATCTACGTACCGCTTGAGCGCTGCGAGGCGCTCCGAGTGCGACGAATTGCGAGCTGGACGGACGGCCGCCGCGCCACAGGCCAGCGCCACAAGACCGCAGAGATTACGTAGCACGGCTTCAGCAAGGTGATCGGGAAGCAGCGGCGCCTGCGCCTTCGCGGCATCGATAGCTGCGCCGAGAAGCGAGCCGAGCGGCGAGGTGCGGGGCAGCCGAAATGGGCATTCGAGCCGCCCGCCGGAAATGTTCGGCGAGAGTGCGCGCCGCGGGATAACCAATATGTCGAAGGATGCCGGACCTTTCGATTCGGCATCGAATTGCCATTCGGTTGAGCTTACGCAGAAGTCCCCGGGCTCATGCACGAGATCCACCGGCGTACTGTGTGGAGCGGCCCTCCAGATAGCCGGCACGCGAAACCGGCGGATGAAGAACGCCTCTGTCTTGTCTTTGGAAACGTCGGCTGCGGTACGTTGGACCCTCTGGAGTCCCGATTTGACTTCCAGCAGCCCGAATCCGCCCGCGATTGATCCCTTTGCTTCCGCACGGAACGCCTTGGGGTCCGGTACATCGCTCGGTGTGAAGCTGTGGGCCTGCTTCGCAAAGTAGTCGCACCACGACCTCAAGCGCTCGTCTGGCGCAAAATCTTCCGTGGAAAAATGGACTTGCATGAACAACCCAACGGTTGGAGCGGCTCTAATCCTACCCCTGTCGCCTAGGTAAAGCGAGCGTCCGCGGGCTCGAGACGCTGGTGCCATCTATGCGGATGTTCGGCGCCGCTTGAGCCGAAGGCTATGTGGCGCGGAACGAGACAGTTTTTCGGCGCTCAGTGAGACGACGGTGGTGATAGGCAGCGCAATAGTTGTCCACATAGCGGCAATCCGGCGAGCGGCAGCAGGGCCGGGCAGAGCGTTAATCGAGAACGTACGCTTGGTTCTCGAAGAGCGTAAGCCGTGCAATCCATCTGTCTTGGTGTGGAGCGAGCACATGACCGAGCGCGCAGACTTGCAGGCAAGGATTTCGAACGCATCAACCCCCGGGGTTCCTTTGGAGACCATCCTGTGTACGGACGAGATGCTCAGGCGCCCGAAGAGACCGCCGGATCACCAAAACGAAAACATTGCTCTTACGGCGCTAGGCAAGGCGCTATCCGAATCTCCGCGCACGATTCTGCAAACGCTGGCGGAGGAAGTGCTCAAGACACTCGATGCCGATTCAGCCGGACTAAGCTTGTTGACGAAAGACGGCAAGCGGTTCTATTGGGCGGCAATTGCCGGCGCTTGGCGACCACACGTCGGCGGAGGTACTCCTCGCGACTTCGGACCTTGCGGCGACGTTCTCGATGTTGGCAGACCGATGCTATTCACACACTGGGAGCGCCGCTATGCCTACTTGCGCGCAGCGAAGCCACTCGCCGAAGAGGGTTTGCTGGTCCCCTTCCATGTGAATGGTGAGGCCGTCGGAACGATCTGGGCGATAGCCCATCGTATTAACCGCAAGTTCGATGCCGAAGACCAACGCGTCCTTGAAAGTATGGGCCTCTTTGCGTCGGCCGCATATCAGACAGTTGAATCCCTCAATAAACTCGAAGCGGAAATTCTGGCCCGCCAAAGAGCGGAAAAGGAACTGCGCGGGCTTACGGAAAGTCTCGAAAAGCAAGTTCTGGCCCGAACGCGCGAACTCGAGCGCGGGAATGCGGAATTGCGTCGCAGCAGGGCTCTACTTGCAGAAGCCCAGCGATTGAGTGCCACCGGCAGCTTTTCCTGGCGCACCGTCACAAGCGGCATTACAGATATCACCGGCTCTGACGAGCTTTACCGCATATTCGAACTCGATCGGGAATCGCCGGTAACGCTCGAGCTGCTGCGGATGCGCGTGCACCCGGACGACATAGTCCAGTTCGACCACGCAATCAACAGGGCCCGCACGGCGGGCGAGGACATCGACTGCGAGTACCGACTAAGGATGCCGGACAGGTCGGTGAAGTACCTGCATGTAGTCGTTCACAGGACCGCAGACAAAGATGGACAACCGGAGTACGTCGGCGCCGCACAGGATGTGACATGGCGTCGGCTGTCGGAAAAAGCGCTCGCCCAAGCTCGAGCGAATCTCGCGCGCGGCACCGCAGTCGCGAGCCTTGGTCTGATGACGGCCTCTATTTCTCACGAGGTCAAACAGCCGCTTGCAGCGATTGTCACCAATGCACAGGCCAGCCTGCGGTGGTTGGCGCGGGACGATCCGGATATCGAACGGGCGAGGCTGCTAAACAAGCGAATAGTCGCCGACGCGCTGCTCGCGACTGAAGTAGTCGACGCTATGCGCGGCATGGCGAGCCGCCGAATGCCGGAGCAAATGTCGTTGTCGTTCAACGACGTAGTGAGTGAGTCGCTGAGTTTTCTCGAGCGGGAACGGCAGCTGGAAGGGATCTCGGTGATGCTCGATCTGCCCGCGGAGCTTCCACTTGTCATGGGGGACCGCACTTTGCTGCAGCAGGTAATCGTAAACCTTCTCATGAATGCGGTGCAGGCGCTGGCGCCGACCGCCGAAGAGCAGCGCAGCATCTCGGTCAAAGCCATGTCGCCGGCCCCAGACATAGTGCGCTGCGTGATCGAAGACAGCGGACCCGGTATCGATCCGGGACATCTGCCGTTTTTCTTTGAGAATTTCTTCACGACGAAAGACACTGGGATGGGTCTGGGTTTGGCGATCTGTAGGGCCATTGTCGAAGCACATGGCGGCCGGATTCGCGCGGACAACGATTCCGATCTGGGCGGAGCCCGGTTCAGCTTCGAATTGCGGACACGCCCAACACAATAGGCACACTTCGCGGCGGACTTCGCTGGTTCCGCAAGGCCGCCGCGGGTTCGGACGCGGTGCCTCGCAACGTCAATACCTTCGTGCAATCGACATGCCGCAGGGCCTCTGTTCTTCTGATTGGTGACCGGACCGACTTTGCTGCTTCTCGAGTACCGGTGATGCGCTCGGAGAGGTCGGTTCACTCGCACCATAGATGTGACACGAGCCCTATGGAGGGTCCAATGAAGATACTGATGGTCCTGACTTCGCACGACAAGCTGGGCAATACCGGCCGACCTACCGGGTTCTGGCTCGAGGAGTTTGCGGCGCCTTACTTTGTGTTCAAGGACGCAGGGGTCGAGCTCACATTGGCGTCCCCGAAGGGCGGGCAGCCGCCTCTCGATCCGAAGAGCGATCTTCCAGAGAATCAAACCTCGGCGATGGAACGGTTCAAGAAAGATCAGAGCGCGCAGGCCGCCCTGGCAAACACCGTAAAGCTGGCGGATGTGAGAGCCGAAAACTATGAAACGGTCTTCTATTCCGGAGGGCACGGGCCCATGTGGGATCTCGCCGAGAGCGCCGACTCGGTCGCCCTTATAGAATCGTTCAACGATTCGGGTAAGCCCATTGCTTTGGTTTGCCATTCGCCCGGCGTACTACGCAGGGTCAAATCAAAAGGTGCCCCGCTCGTGCAAGGTAAACACGTAACGGGCTTTACCAATGGCGAAGAGGAAGAGGTGGGGCTCACAAAGATCGTACCCTTCCTCGTCGAGGATGAACTGCTGCGCCTCGGAGCGATATTCGAGAAAGTCCGCAATTGGCAGCCGTTTTGTGTTGTCGATGGCCGCCTGATTACGGGTCAGAATCCGGCCTCGTCTACCGCGTCGGCTAGGGCCCTGTTGAAGCTCCTTGCGCAATCCGCGGCGGCCTAGGAGCCGCAGCGCTGCGGAGACGGTAAGCAGCCGGGTTTTGCGATGCGAAGGCGCCCGCAGAGAACATGAAGGCGAGACGTGCCGCTGAGAGGCGAGTGCGCCCTGGAGTTTCGAATGCGAAGGACGGGAGCCGATAACGATGACCGTGCTTGGTTTTGGTACGTGTCAACCTTCAGACGAAGCGATGTTGCGCGCGGATGCGTCTACTCTCCCTTGTCCGGAGATGAAGAAGAAGTGGGTCATAGCGACCTCGGCACTCGGCTCGAGCGTGGCGTTTGTGCAGGCCTCCGCCGTTACGCTCGCATTGCCGTCTCTGCAGGCCGATCTAGGGTTGACTTCTTTGCAATTGCAGTGGGTCGTCAACACCTATCTGCTGGCGCTCGGGACCCTGATGCTGGTCGGCGGCGCAATGGGCGATCGGTATGGCTTGCGCCGCACGTTTATCTTCGGCACCGCGGTCTTTGCGTTCGGCGCACTGAGCTGCGCCCTTTCTGAGTCGCTGTCCCTGCTATTGATTGCACGGCTCGTCGAAGGTGCCGGTGCCGCGCTTCTGGTTCCAACGAGCCTGGCGCTGATCAGTAAGTACTTTGGGAAGGAGGAAAAGGGGAGGGCGATCGGAATCTGGGCGGGTGCGTCTGCTTTGACCACGTCGATAAGTCCCGTCATCGGGGGCTGGTGCGTCGACAGATGGGGCTGGCGTTCAGTGTTCGTTCTATTGGTACCGATCGCTTTGCTTGCGATTGCAATGGCTTGGCGGCACGTGCCCAGCGGTGCCCCTGAACGGGACCGCAAGCTGGACTATTTCGGCGCAATACTATTGGCCGGCGCCATGGCGGCATCGCTCTTGGCGCTGTTCGCTCACCGACCGGGCGGGCCACTGGACCTGTTTGTGCTCTCGCTGGGGGTTCTGGGCGTGTTCCTGTGGCGGGAAGAACGTACACGGGCGCCGATCCTGCCGCTGCGCTTGTTCCGGTCGCGTATCTTCGTGGGGGCCAACGTAATGACGTGCCTTCTATATGCTGCGTTCAGCGGGGCGTTCTACTTCCTCCCGTTTGATTTGATGCAGGTTCATGGCTACTCGGCAGTCGAAGCGGGCGCCGCGCTCCTGCCGATGACCGTGCTTCTGGGCGTCGGGTCTGTCTTTGCAGGAGCCGCAATGCGGCGAATCGAAGCGCGGACGTTATTGGCAATCGGTTCGCTAGTGTGCGCAGCGGGATTTTTTGCGCTCGCCGCGCCAGGGCGCGAGGCCACCTACGTCAGGGATTACTTGCCCGCGCTCGCTATCTTGGGTCTGGGGATGACGATCAGCGTCGCGCCGCTAACCACTGTCGTAATGGGTTCCGTCGACGCCGGCGACGTTGGCCTCGCATCCGGCGTCGACAATACGATGGCGCGGCTAGCTGGGGCTATTGCTGTCGCTGGACTGACGGCGCTGGCAATATGGTGGTTCTCTAACGCTCTCGTCGCCGCCCTGCACGATGCTGGCGTGCCAGAAGCGCTCGCCGCGCAGCTGACAGCGTCTGCCTCTCAACTTGCCGGGCTACGAGCGCCGCCGAATGTGGGCGTACATATGGCGGCAGCGATCAATGCTTCCGTCGACAATGCATACGTGAGCACGTTTCGCACACTCGTCGTCGTATGCGGCCTGTCGGCGCTCGGGAGCGCGTTGGCCGCTTGGGTGTCCCTCCGATCGGTAGGCAAACCTGGAGAAAAGCCGGAGCTTCGCCAAGGCGCCAATCGGAAGGGGACGTACGCGTAGCTGGAACTGTAGCCGCGGTCATCTCGTTGGCGAGGATGGATAAGGAGGGCAAGAGTGAGAGATACCTTGGACGCGGTGCACGCCCGTGGGATGGAAACGCCGAGTACCGAAGTCGGCAACAGCGTTGACGCGCTGACGGCGAAGTTTCGCGATGATGTGATTGGCGGCTTGAGCTGCCGGCAAAAGCGGGTCCCTTCGCGGTGGCTTTACGATGACCGAGGAAGCGAGCTGTTCGAGGAAAGTACGCGGGTGCCGGAGTATTACCCCGCGCGGGTCGAAACAGGCATACTTCACGATTGCGGGCGTGCGATAGCCAACTTCTGCGGCGAGAACATGACTATCGTGGAGTACGGCGCCGGCGCCGGAACGAAGACCGAAATACTGCTCCGGGCTTTACGAACCCCGCGAATATATCTCCCCGTGGATATCTCGGCCGACTATCTCGACACCACCGCGAAGCGGATGCGGCGCGTATTTCCGAAGCTCGCGACGCGTCCCATTGCTGCGGACTTCTCGACGGACTTCGAGCTGCCCGACTGGATACCGTCGTGTAATCGGGTTGTATTCTTCCCGGGATCGACGATTGGGAACTTGAACGGCGATGAGGTCGGCGCGATTTTGAAGCGGATGCGGGTATTGGTAGGTAGAAGCGGTAAGGCCATTGTAGGCGTCGATTTGCGGAAGCCGCTCGAGGTGCTTCTCCCGGCTTATGATGACGCCTGTGGCACTACCGCGCGCTTCAACCTCAATTTGCTCACTCGGATCAATCGAGAACTATTCGGCCAATTCAAGCTCGAAAATTTTCGACACGTTGTGAAGTGGAACGAAGCCGAGGCCGCCGTAGAAATGCACTTGGTGAGCCGGGGTCCGCAGTCTGTTACCGTGGCTGGCCGTGAATTTCGGTTCGAAACCGGAGAGTCGATTCATACGGAGAGCTCGAGAAAATTCGAAATCGCTTCGTTTCGGGAACTCGTTAGGCCGAACGGTTGGCGCGTCGGCCGCGTGTGGACCGACGACCTTGCGCAGTTCGCGCTATTTGGTTTGATTTAGCGCCACGAGGGGCGCAATTCGCCCTCGCGCGCGGGGTTCGCTCGAGCTCGCGCGCGGTTGGGTTGGATTCGCACGCAAGCGCGGCTCGGGGTCGAATGTCTCGTCGCGTGGCAGCGTTGCAGTGCAAGTCCACTTGGTGCGCAGGTCAAAAGACCCGGGGCGAGATGCGGGCGACCTAGGTCTTGGCCGCGGTCGCCCGCGCGTGGCCAGTGCGTCAGGTGCTTCTGTATGCGTTCCTCAGACTAAAGAGGGCCGATCCGGCCGTGATGCTGATCGCGACTCCGGCGACTATCTGGTTCCATGTCGCATCCCGCTGGGCCAGGAAGTGTAGCGAGAACGGCGCGACGATCAACCAAAGTCCCACGAGGAGATTCGTCCACTCTTCCCACGGGCGTGCACGCACGAGTGCTGCCCCGCCCGCGACGACGACGACGGTGCCCATCAGATACGAATTCCAAGCCGCAGCGTCTTGGAGCTGGCCGATTCCGAAGATCGGTGCGAGTATCAACCACACACCCAACGAAACATTCAACCAGTCCTGCCAAGACATCTGCAGCGGCTTGCGATCCAAGCTTTGAACTTCCATGACGACACTCCGAAATTGCGTCCCAAAAAGCGCCGGCGAAGCAATCTGCGCGATTCGCGCGGCGGCCCTCGACGCGACACCGCAGTGGCAGCGTCGCGCAATGTGAATGATTGCCGGGAACTGCCGAGGAGTTATTGCACAAACAGTGCTTGTGTTGTCTGAAAGGGCCGCGGATGTCCGACGCAAGCGGAGCGGACTCTAAGAACGTTAGGTGTCTTCAGCGCTTCGGCTCCGGGCGCACCCCGAGGAGATCCGCCATTCTCACGAGATCGGGAAGCGATTGGGCCTTCATCTTGCGCATGACCTGCCCGCGGTGCGCTTTCACAGTGATCTCGCTGATCCCCAGATCGCCGCCGATCTGCTTGTTCAGCAGTCCGGAAACGACCAGCGCCATCACCTCTCGCTCGCGCGCCGTCAATGAATCATATAGCGTCCGCAATGCGAGCATATCCGCCTCGAGGGCGAGCGCAATGCGGCTGCGCTCGATTGCCCCGCGCATCGCGTCCAAAAGCGCGGAGTCGTCGAGCGGCTTCGTGAGAAATTCGACTGCGCCGGCCTTCATCGCCTTGACAGTCATGGGGACGTCACCATAGCCCGTAATGAAAATTATCGGCATCTCGCGGCGGGCGGCGAGGTGGCGCTGCAGTTCGAGGCCGCTCAGACCAGGGAGGGTGACGTCGAGCAATAGACAACACGGGACGCTCGGTCGTGGTCGGGCGAGGAAGTCTCGCCCGGAGGGGAACGTCTCGGAGCGCCAACCGGCGCTCGCTATAAGGAGCTCGAGCGACTCGCGCACCGAGACGTCGTCATCCACCACAAAAACGATCGGCGAGTCGTCAGGCATCGTGCGGACCCCGAGCGAATGCGATGCGAGCGCGGATGTCACAGTATAGGCGTCGTCGGACCGCGAGGTGACCTCTTTTTGCAGGGCGTCGATTGCTCCGCGACCAGGGCGGTGTCCGCGAACGTCTCGCATACATCAGGGGCGGCGGCCGTGTTGGCGAGCAATCAGGTGCGAACGGACCGATCCGGCGCTCGAAGTGCTGAAAACGAGGACCTTCCTAACCGCGGCCCGGTCAGCATGAGGGTCCGCTCGCGGCAAGCGTATCGACAAAAGCGGTGGCGCGCCGGACGGGTTGATCATCATCGGTGTCTGTGCCTGAATGCCCCGGGGGTCTCTCCCATGAGCCGGCGAAACGTTCGAGTAAAGTGGCTCTGGTCGGAGAACCCGACGGCGACGGATATCTCGGACAAAGGCCGCTCGGTTTCGGCCAGCATCTCTGCGGCGGCCTCCACGCGGCGCCACGAGACGTAGCGATGCGGTGACATGCCGACACTCTCCTTGAACGCGCGTGAAAAGTGAGACTCGGATAGCCCGGCAATGGCCGCGAGCTCACTGTGCGTGACCTTGTTGGCAAACTGATTGCGGATGTGCTCGCAAACCCGGCGCAACGCTCGGGGCGGCAAGCCGCCTTTGAATGCCCCGCTCGAGGACGCCGATGGAGCCGGGAGGCCGGGATGCGACGGCGCGGAAGGCTCGAGGCGCATCAGTTGTCGCACCCCGGCGCTTTCCAGCGTACGAGCGTCACGCAGCAAGACCATAACCACGTTCGGGAAGACGGAGCCGGTCTCATCCTGGCGGAGAAGCGCCTCGAGGAGTTGCATGCCGCGGGCGGCGTCGCTTATTACGACCTCTGCGCCAGACGTAGCCGGGGATCCGAATTTCTGTTGGAGCTCGTCGTCCCACGGCCGCGCGTCGTAGTCGGGCAGCCCATTGAGAGACAAGCAAAGCCGTGCAGAGACTAAGGGGAGCGCGTGCGCGACGAGGACGCGAATCTTGGCCGCTGAGCGCGAGGCGAAGTCGGCCACGGATGCCGAGCGCCTGGGCGCCTCCATGCTATGGTGCTTCGCGACCGCGTCGTGATCAACGGGCCGACTGTCGATGCCGAACATTGCATCTCTCCTCCAGCGGATTGTGATGGCGGGCTGCCGCCGCCTGCGCAAACAGCTTCGCAGTGCAATTCCAACGCGGCGGTGTTCCAAATTCCTGGAGCCAGAACCTCGTGGAATGGCGGGTATTGCCTACGGGGTGCAAAGTCAGCCGTGTCTGCATGGTCATGAGATTTTCCGTTACGCTCGTGTCTCTTTTCCGGTACGTCGAACCGGCTGTCCCACGGTGTTTGCTTGTGCTCGCGCACCAGGAAGGGCTATCAATCTTCAAACATAGGAACAAAATCACTTCCGCACGTCGATTGCACTAAGGTATGGCGTTTGCAACTATCCCAATCGGACAGGTGCACGCTCTCGTTGTTTGCATGCCGCACGCTTCAAGACGAGTTCAGTAGCCGATACCATGGTGCAATGGATCTGTTGGCGCTCTCGTGCCAGCGTGCATTGCGGCGCGGTTTAGGCTCAATCGCCGCGCCGCAATCGGCGGGAACGCGGAAAAGTCGGAGCCGTAAGTGGCAGGAGCGCCCCAGTGCATTCAATACGGAGGCCTGTTTGGAACGTCTTCTCGACCCGGACCAATATCAACAGGTCCGAATCGCGACGTTCAGGGCCGTGACAATGAAGGATTTCGAGGTGGCCGTCGTGGACGACGACGTGTCGATCAGAGAAGCGCTAGCCGATTTGCTGGCTACGTTCGGATGCATCGCAAAGGTCTTTGCTTCGGCGGAGCAGTTCCTTGCTTCCGATGTCGGCGGCACGGACTGCTTGATTCTGGATGTCTCGATGCCGGGGATGTCGGGACCCGAATTGCGGAGGGAGTTGAAGCGGCGAGGGCACGATATTCCGATTATCTTCATTACAGCGCAGCGGCAAGAGGCCATTCGCGTGAGTTTAAGCGAGCCGGATGTCGTAACGTGCCTCTTTAAGCCGTTCAGCGACACCGATTTGCAGGACGCTCTAAAGGCCGCGTTCCGAAGGAAGTGAACGGCGTCAGCAGGGTCGCGCGGGCCTTGAAGCAGCGGCGCTCCAGGCCACCGGCGGGCGCAGTCTGCAACTCGAGCGCTAACCGTACTTGAGGGCCGTGCTCTGTCCGACCTCGATGATATAGCCATCGGGATCGCGCATGTAACACCGGATCTCGCCGTACTTGGTCTTCGGCTCCGTGATGAAATCGGCGCCCCGACTCTGCCACAACGCATAGCATGCGTGGATGTCCGCCACGCGGATATTCATAAAGGCGCTCATTCTATTCGGGTCGGGGACGCTGAGAGTCACCGACGGCTTGTCAGCAGTGGGCCCGCCGCCGACGTTCACGAGGAGCCATGTGTTCGCAATCTGAACGTACCCAGGCGCGCCGTTGCTGTCGCCTCTGCTTAGAATTCG
Organism: uncultured Gammaproteobacteria bacterium; assembly: GCA_963702105.1. Classification (GTDB taxonomy): domain Bacteria; phylum Pseudomonadota; class Gammaproteobacteria; order Steroidobacterales; family Rariloculaceae; genus ZC4RG20. The sequence goes on along the minus strand of OY969712.1, from coordinate 2,410,290 downwards.
ACCGTCGAATACCTTTTCGTAGAAGCGGATCGAGCGTTCGATGTCGGCGACGGTCAGGAAATGCGCGAGGGTGAAGCCTTCCAACGGAGGCATCTCGTAGCGCGTCCGGTCGAGCTGTTGGTTATTCATACACGACTCCGAGTTCTTGCGATCGCGATCAAGCCCCGCGGCGCTACTACCTCACGCCTGAACGTATGGTGCAATTGCACCATCGTATCGGGCCGGCCTTCGCCGCCCGGAGGACGCTCTTGTGCGCTGGCCAACAGGCAAGTCCGGTGGTAGGAGCCGGAACGGAACGCGTATAATGCCTGTGCTGCGTAAAGGCGTGCCTCCCATGGTGGACGAAACAACACCCATTTCCCTCGGCGGTTCGGCGCTCGGCGGGGCTCGTCACGTCTGCGCGTTCTTCAATGACGACGATGAAGAGTACCGCGTGCTGTTGCCTTTCATCAGGGAAGGCTTCGAATGCGGTGACAAGGCGATCCACGTCGTCAACCCCGATCAACGCGGCAGTCATTTGCGTCGCCTGGGTGCTGCGGGAATCGATGCGGAGGTTGCCGAGCAGCGCGGCCAATTCGACTTGCGCGACAGCACGGAAATCTATTTGCGGGAGGGGCGCTTCGATCAAGACCGAATGCTCGGAGTGTTCGAGGAACTTGCCGGCAGCGCTGCCGGACAGGGGTTCCGCCGCAGTCGCATCGTTTGCCGCATGGATTGGGCCGCCCAGAATCAGGCGTTCGTGGACACGGTCATCGAATTCGAAGCGCGCGTCAACGACATCTGGAGACGCCACGACGACGTTGTGATCTGCACGTATCACCCCGGACGATTCAGCGGCGGCACAGTGATCGACATCATGCGGACGCACCCGATGGTGATCGTCGGCGGCGTCCTGCACCGCAATCCTTTCTTCGTGCCTCCGGAGCGGTTTCTCGAGGCATTTCGCGAGCGCAAGGACAAGCCGGCGCCGCGGTCTGGCCCCACCACCTGAAGTGGACGAGCGATCCGAGTCCGCGGAAGAGATCTCGCGATTCCGCAGCTGTTTGAACGATCTGGTCAGCGGCATGGCGCTCCCGGCTCTGTGGCCGGGTCGAGAGCCAAACGGAGCGCCTCGTTCTCGACGTGGCCGCTAACCAGGCCGCGGTCGCGATTCAGCATGCGAGGCTCCTATCCCAGCAGCGACGCGCGGCTGTGGATCTCGATGTGCGGGTGACCGTGAGGGACAGCGGAATCGGTCTGGACCGCGACACGATGGCCAAATTGTTCGATACCTTCTTTACGACCTAGCGCGATGGTATGGGCGTCGGCTTGTCGATCAGCCGTTCTATCGTCGATAGACACGGCGGACGTTTGTGGGCCGAGCCGAACGATGGACCGGGTACCACGTTTGTGTTCACGGTCCCCTGCCGTGCCGCAAACCTCGCCGAGGGCCCATCCGCGGGATAGGCGATCGCCTGGGTCGAAGTCGCAATACCGTAGACACCTCGAGCCCGATGGTAGCCTTAGAGCAGCCATTCGATCGGCAGCAGCGACAACAGGCTCAGCGCGAATCGGCGTGCACGGGTGGTCCCGGGCTCGTCGGCATGGACGATTTCTTCGCCGTATCGCCGTTCGATCCAGCAAAGCTTGCCAGCGCCGTTCAATTGCAGCTCGTAGGCGCGAGTCGGAACTTCGTCGAAGAACCTGCGGACAATCTCGCCTGCCAGGACGGGGCTCTCGATCACGAAGCCCATTTCCGTATTGAGGCTCGCTGAGCGCGGATCGAAGTTAAACGAACCGATGAACGCCTGTAGGCCATCGATCGCGAAGGTCTTCGCGTGGAGGCTCGATGCGGAGCTCCCGGAGCGCAGATTCGGTAACCGACCAGGGCGTCTTCTGGGAGGCGGCTGCGGCGAAGCGCGCTTCAATTCGAACAACGCGACGCCGGCCCTGAGCAGCTGCCGGCGCCGCTTGGCGTACCCCGCGTGCACCACGGCCACGTCGGTCGCTTCGAGCGAGTTGGTGAGAACCTCGATCTTCACTCCCTTTCGGGCCAGATCCGCCAGAGCTTCGACGCCGGCCCTCCCGGGTACGAAATAGGGTGAGACCAGCCTCACAACCTGCTTGGACGCGCGCAGTCTCGCCCTCAGGCGGGGCCACAGCAGCGCTGGATGCTTCGTGCGCTGCAGTCCCTTTCCAGGGTCGTCGCTGAGCATGTGCGTCATCGCCCACTGGAAGGCGCGCCGGCCGATGCGAAGGTCGCCCGCCAGGACGTGCCGCAGCGTCGGCGGCTTCGGTCGCGCCTCGGCACACGCCGAGCCAGCCGGCGTGCGCCTGACTCGCCGGGCGAGCAGGGCTACCGCGGCCCGTGTGCGCGTACCTCCCCTCCGGAGCACGCGGCTCAGCGGAATGGCAAAGGGGCTGTCCCAATAGCGGTCGAAGTCCCGCGACACCTCAGTCACGACCCGGCCGATCGCGAGCACATCGAGGTCGACGAAAGAGGCCGCGCGACCGGCGTCGAAGTATTCGTCGCCTACATTGCGGCCTCCGATAATCGTCACCTGATCGTCGGCCGTGAACGACTTGTTATGCATCCGCCGGTTGAGCCGCGCGAAGTCCGTGACGTACTCGAGGGCACGCCAGTGGCGAAGCTTGAACGGGTTGAACAGTCGAATATCGATGTTCGTGTGTGCGTCGAGAGATGCGAGAACGGTATCGAGACCACTCGTATCGTTGTCGTCGAGCAGGAGCCGCACCCGTACGCCTCGTTCGGCTGCCCGCCGTAATGCCGCGAACAGCGAAGTGCCCGATACGTCGTTGCGCCAGCTGTAGTACCGCAAGTCGAGCGTTCGGTCGGCGGCGTCGGCCAGCCATATGCGCGCCGCAAAGGCGTCCCCGCCATCATAGAGTGGGGTAAGGCCGGATTTTCCCGGGTGTGCTCGCGCGAGCGGCGCGCACGCTTTCCCCAGCCGCGTTCCGTCAGGCTCTTGGAAGATCGGACGGGGGCATCTGGATGCGGTGGCCATCTGTTTGAGTCGGAACACCACCCAATAGAAGAGGCAGCAGCAGCCCCTGCTGCGCTAACGTAAAGCGGTCGATGCCGCGGGAAGGGTCAGCTCAAAACAGGTCCCTTCGCCGAGCCTAGAGCGGACTTCGAGCGGGTGGCGGAGGGCATCCGCGAAGCGCCTGACGATTGCCAACCCGAGACCGGTGCCGGAGCTTGCCGCACGCGCCGCAGAGTGGCCTTGGTAATAGTCATCGAAGATGGCTCGCAGCTGGTCAGGCGGAATTCCGACGCCCGTATCGTGGACCTCGATGCGCACGGTGCTCCCTCTACGAAAACTCACGAGGCGGATTTTCCCGGAGAGGGTGTACCGCACGGCATTGGCCAACAAGTTACGGAGCATCCTTTCGAGCAGCCGGGGATCGCTACGAACGATGCAATCGGAGTCGTCGATGGTCAGTAGAAGATTTCGGGACGCCGCCTCGAGCTCAAACTCCGCGCGCAGGCGACGAAGAATGCGTCGTAACCGAAAGTCGGCAAAGGTGGGAGCCAACGCACGGTCGCCGAGGGCGCAAAGATCGGACAAGGAATCGAGAAGATCGCCCATGGTGTCCAGTGTCGCTTCCTGACGTGCCAACACTTGTGCTGAATGCGAGCCCGCGGGCACAGTCGAGGCCAGCGTGCCGCTGAATAACCTCAAGGTGTGTACCAGCTGCCGCAGATCGTGACTCACATAGGCCAACAATCGGTGGCTCGGCGCGCTATTCGGGGATGCGACGCTACGCTTCCGGAGATGTGTCTCATGCATATAGTGATGTTCCAACGTTGTTATACGCCGCTGGGAGGGCCGTCCGGCCTGGGAGCGTTAAACGCTGACGATGCGAGGCTTCGCGCGACTACTGGCGCAATCTGCCTCTTAGACGCATAGCGGGTTGATCTACGCAACCCTGGAGAACTGGGGCAGAAGCGCGTCCGACTATGACGGTGAGCTGGACGCCTCGACGACGACGTGCGTTACGTCCGGCGGTGCGGCTGCGCCCGTGCGGGCGAATGAGCTTATCCAGGTGCCGGGCGAGCGGGGCCAATACATTGGCCCTTAAGGTACGAAGCATTCTGACGAGCGTCGAGCCGCTGGGACCGGTGCCCTCGATGACGACGAATTTCATTATCTGCTCCTCATTTCAATTGACCGCGAAGCCGATTCGCTACGAGGGCGTTCGACGATCTCATTGAACGATCTCATTGACAGCTTCCCCGAATAGCCAAGCGGCAATGCAACGTCTCCCTCGTCGACGCGCCGGCGACCCGAGCGGCATCTCAGGTCGCCGACGCGCTGTAGGGCCGTCAGCCGTTCCCGTACGTCCCCTTGAGGCGGTAAAGAGCCGACCCAGACGCGACGATGATTAGGGCGCCGACGACAATCTGGTTCCACATCTCGCCCTGCTGATCGGTGAAATGCATGAAGAACGGTGCGGCGAGCAACCAGAGACCCGCGGTCAGATTCGTCCACTCCTCCCATGGCCGCACCCGGACGATGCCCGCGGCCGCGACGAGCACCACGATCGTGCCTACCAGATAAGAGTTCCAAGCCGCGCTGTCGTTTACGTGGCCCAAGCCGAGGAACGGTGCGACGATCAGCCAAGCGCCCAAGCAGGCGTTGGACCAATCTTCCCAACGCATATGCATTGGTCTGTGGTCGAGAGTTTGAACTGCCATTGGTTTGTCTCCTTCGATTTCCCGAAAGTCCTCCGACGGGGCGAGCTACGCTGTCCTCCCGCCGGCCATGAACGCTACGCCGTGATCGCCGGCATCGCGTTTCAGTATGGTCGCGCGAAGTCACGACAGCGGATTGCACAAAGAAGGCGTGACTTGTTTGAAACGGCCGACGATTACGAGAGCGGGAGTGCAAAGTCAAGCGAGGGGAGGTCCTCCGCACGATGGAGACGGTGCATCGGCACGGTGTTCGTCGTGCGAGCTCCAGGGAGGGTTAGTTTCGATTCTATGGCATCCGGGCGCGGAGGCTCGCAGAGCACAGCGGCGGCACAGCTGTTTCGGTATGAGACGAGCCAACACCATGGTGCCATAGACAGTCGACGCTAACCGCCGCACTGTTGCCGAGTGCTTGGCGGTCGGCGGCCGAATGTAGATATCGAGTTATCGCTCAGTTTCTGATCGAGGACGAAGAAGCGGGGAGGTATGGCCATGATAGACGGTATGTCGGTCGAAGCGTTTACCGCCGTTCACGTTTCCCTGAGCCTCGTCGGAATCGTTGCCGGTCTCACCGTGCTCGGGGAAATGGTTCAGGGCAGGTTTTCGAATGGCTGGACGTGGATTTTTCTCGTCACGACCGTGCTCGCGAGCGGTACGGGCTTCGCTCTTCCGCCGTTCGGCCTCGATGCGCCCAGGATGATCGGCATTCTCTCCCTGGGGCTGCTCGCGGTGGCGATCGCGGCGCTGTACGTCAGTCTAGTCGGGCACTGGCGATGGATCTATATCGTAGCGGCGATGACGGCCCTGTATCTGAACTGCTTCGTCGGCATCACGCAGGCGTTCTCCAAGTTGGCCGTGCTGCAGGCCTTTGCGCCAAAATTGACCTCGCCGCCGTTCGCCGTCACGCAGCTGATCGTCCTGGCGCTGTTCGTCGGCCTGGCGATACTTGCTCTGAGGCGGTTCCATCCCGCGACCGGCAGCGCCCGAATGTTGACTCACTGACGCGGGGCCGCCGTGACCGACAACCGAATGGAGCAGCGCTTTCCGCGACTGTCGGCCGAGCAGGTCGCGGAACTGGTGCCTTTCGGTATTGAACGCCATTTCGAGCCGGGCGAGATCGTTTGGCGAGCAGGCGACCTCGACGTGGATTTCTTCGTAGTGCTCGATGGCGCACTCGAGATCGTCGGCCGCGACGCGTACCGGCATGACAGCATATTCACGACCCTAGGCCCTGGGCAGTACTCGGGGGAAACATCGCTATTGGCGGGGCGCACGACGGTCGTGACGGGACGCGCTGCGGCTCGCCTCGAATTGCTGGCGATACCGGCGCCGAAGCTCAGGGAGCTCCTCGTAACGCGGGCGGGCCTCGGCGAAATCGTCGTGCGCAGTTTCATCCTGCGGCGGATGCAGCTCATTTCCGAGCGAGCCGCGGACGTTGTCGTCGTCGGTTCACGTCATTCTGCCGACAGCCAGCGGCTGCTGGAGTCTCTTGTCCGGAACGCGCAGCCGTACACGTTCGTGGACCTTGAAAGGACCCGCGACGTTGCCGAGTTGCTGCACGGTCTCGAGGTCGGGCCGGACGAGACCCCGATGCTCGTGACCGCCCGAGGCGCGCCGCTCCGAAATCCGTCCCTGAGCGCGGTCGCGGAGCACCTCGGGCTTGCACTGCACCTGGACCCGCTGACCGTGCACGACGTCGCGGTGATCGGCGCCGGGCCTGCCGGCCTCGCCGCCGCGGTGTACGCGGCGTCGGAGGGACTCGATGTCGTGGTTATCGATGCCATGGCGCCGGGCGGGCAGGCCGGCACGAGCTCTCGAATCGAGAACTATTTGGGATTCCCGACCGGGATCTCCGGGCAAGCACTGGCGGCGCGCGCCTATCTGCAGGCGCAGAAGTTCGGCGCGAGATTTCTGATCCCCGAACGCGTCCTGGGCCTTGCCTGCGGCGAGCCGTATCACGAGCTTCTTCTCGAAGGCGGTGAGAGACTGCGCGCAAGAACCGTCGTCGTCGCCTCGGGGGCGAAGTACAGCAGGCTGCCGTTGGAAGGTTTGGATCGGCTGGAGGGCGCAGGCGTCTACCGCGCGGCTACATTTCTCGAGGCACAGCTCTGCCGCGGCGGCGAAGTCGCGATCGTCGGCGGCGGAAACTCCGCAGGCCAAGCCGCGGTGTTTCTGGCCGAGAGCGCGTACAAGGTTTACGTCATCGTGCGCGCCGAGCGTCTCGCTTCGAGCATGTCCCGATATCTCGTTCGCCGAATCGAGACGACCCCCAATATCGAGCTGAAGACGCGCTCGGAAGTCTGCGCGCTCGAGGGAGAGCGCGCGCTCGAGGCGATTCGCTGGCGCCATCGCGAAACCGGTGAGGAGACGCGACGCCCGGTCCGGCATTTGTTCGTCTTTATCGGTGCCGTTCCCAATACGGCATTCTTGCCCGCGACCGTGGCCAGGGACTCCAAGGGATTCATCCGTACCGGGCCGGAGTTGACGGCGGCTGCGGGCGGGGCGCCCGGCGCGGCGACCTGGCCTCTCGAGCGGGCACCTTTTCTACTCGAGAGCAGCTGCCCGGGCGTATTCGCGGTCGGCGACGCCCGGGCAAGCTCGACGAAGCGCGTGGCTGCGGCCGTTGGGGAGGGCTCGACGGCCGTACAATTTATTCATCGAGTGCTGAGCGGCCAGCAAGGGTGATCGCAATGGCGTGGGGTGCCGGACAACGGACTCCGTGCGATCAATCCGCGAGTCGTTCCAATTGACACCTGAGCTCGCGACGGCCGCTCGCGACGGCCACGCGCGGCAACAGCACGCGCCGAACGATCTCGGGCCACGAGAACCGTCGTGCCGTGACCTGGCCCGCCTGACGCATCGCGCGGCCGAGCTTCGGCACGCGGCGCAGGTTCGCGAACATGCCGAGGAACTCGTCCGCTTTCCCCGTTTCGAGCACGAGTGCGTTGCGCCCGGGCAGCGCGTAGTCCTCACCCGTGCAGCCCGTGCAGGCGAGCCCGCCTGCCGCCATGGTCTCGAGTCCCACGAGCCCGAAGGGTTCGTGGCGGCTGTTGGCGAGTACGGCGTCGGAGCCGCGGAACAACAGCCGGCGCGCATCGGCATCCACGTGCGAGCGCAGATTCACGACATCGACCGCCTCTCCGTCGAGTCCGCGCAGAGCTTCGAGCATGCCTTCGACGCCGGTTTTGTCCCAGGTCCGATCGATCCGGCGGAGCCCATGGGCCTGCATCGCCGCAAGGACCTCCACGCCGTGCGGCTCGGCGCCGCCGCGGGCGATGAGCAGCGGGCGCCATCCGGCCCGCTTCATGGCGGCCGTGATTTCGACGGCCGCAAGCCAGCGCTTATCGGGATCCCAGCGCGCCATTTTTACGACCACCGTACGATCCCGAAACCGACGCCTCAAACTGGCACAAGCCGCGGGCGGAATGGGGTCGAAGGCGTCGCTGCAAAGCCCATTGGGCACCACGACGGCGTCCACGCCGAGCGGGCGCATCTGATGCTTCATGTAGCGGCTCACCGTCGTGATCAGCGCGGCCTGATTGAGACGCGGCCAATCGATCTGGTCGAACCCGAACGTATTGTTGGCGTTCCAAAGAATCGTGACCCGGTCGCGCACTCCGGCGCGTTCGAGCAGTGAGCTCAGCGACATGACCGAGCGTGCCGTGTGCCACTCTTCGGCCAAAACGACCGCATGGTCGCCGCCGCGTACGGCCGGCAGCAGGGTCTCGACCAGGTAGGGCGGCAGGCTGCGCGTGTACTCCTCGTGCTTGCCCCATTCGCCGTCGTATACGCCGCCCGGATGATGCGCGCTGATCCACTGTGCCCACCGATGCAGATGCAGCGATCCGAGGGACTCGTGTCCCGGTAGGCCCGGATCGCCCACGAACCAGAGATGCGATTCGAAACCGAGATCCGCCAGGGTTCTTACAAGCCCGTCAGCGCGGGTTGCGAGCCCGCCGGCCCGCGAGTAGGCGTCCGGCCCCTCGAACGACAACATGTGAAACTGCATTTGCCCGCCTCTCGGTGTGGTCGATCGACGATCGACTTCGTTGCTACAGCGCCCGCAATTTGAGCTGCCCGTGACGGCCGAGTCTATGACGATACATGCGTGCTTGGGCCGATCTAACGGTCGTTTCCCCAGCGTGACCGCGAGCTTCGGATATGGACGTTCGGATCGGTGCCGGCCAAGGGAAATTCACGAACGTTTTGTGCAATACCCGAGCCGCGGCGCGCGCCAACCTGACCATAGTGAGGCGAACGTGAAGACGACGAGTACGGGCCGTAAAGCAAATGGACGGGCAGGGCGTGAATGACAAGGTCGTATTTCTTCTCGATGTAGACGACACGCTCATCGACAACGATCACATAGAAGCGGACCTCAGCGCGCACCTGGAGCAGGCTTTCGGCGCCGGCAACCGAGATCGCTATTGGAGCATATTCGAGACGCTGCGCGCGGAGCTCGGGTATTCCGACTACCTCGGCGCCCTGCAGCGCTACCGCACGCAGGACGTTGGCGACCCGCGCCTCCTCCTCGTCTCCTCATTTCTCTGCGACTACCCCTTCGCGGACCGCCTGTATCCATTGGCACTCGAAGTCGTCGCTCGTCTCGGCCGCTGGGGACCGACGGTCATCCTTTCGGATGGGGACGTGGTCTTCCAACCGCGGAAAGTGCATCGCTCCGGCCTCTGGGACGCGGTAGGCGGCCGAGTGCTGATTTACGTCCACAAGGAGCAGATGCTGGCGGCGGTCGCCAGGCGCTATCCCGCAGCCCATTACGTCATGGTCGACGACAAGCTTCGCATCCTCAAGGCCATGAAAGACGCGCTCGGCAAGCGCCTGACGACCGTATTTCCTCGCCAAGGGCACTATGCGCTCGACGCGCAGAACCTCGAGCGATACGGCCGCGCCGACGTCATGCTCGAACGCATCGGAGACCTCATGGCCATCGATCTCGAGTCGCTGCTCGCGGCCGCCGGACCCGCACGCCGCAACGGAGGTTCCCGATGAAAGTGCCGAACCGGCTCGCCCCGCATCCGGACGCGGGCCGGGCGGCGGCCCTCTCGGACCTCGTCGACGTGCCGAGGCTCATCACCGCCTATTACTCGGAGCGGCCGGACCCCTCCGTGCCGGCACAACGCGTGGCGTTCGGGACATCGGGCCATCGCGGCAATGCGCTGACGAGAACGTTCAACGAGGCGCATATCCTGGCGATCAGCGAGGCCGTATGCCGGTATAGGCGGGTCCATGGCATCGACGGGCCGCTGTTTCTCGGCATCGACACACACGCGGTTTCCGTGGCCGCGTCCGAGAGCGCCCTGGAGGTGCTCGCGGCTCATGGTGTGACCGTCCTGCTCGCCGAGCGCGACGAGTACACGCCGACGCCGGTCATTTCGCACGCCATACTGACTTACAACCGTGGCCGCAAGACCGGACTGGCCGACGGCATCGTCGTTACGCCTTCGCACAATCCGCCGGAAAGCGGCGGCTTCAAGTACAACCCGCCGAACGGCGGTCCCGCCGACACCGAGGTGACGGGCTGGATCGAGCGGCAAGCGAACGAGTTGCTGGCAGCGCGCTTGCGCGGCGTGAAGCGAATCACCTCGGCGGCCGCCCTGCGCGCCGCCACGACCCGTCGCCATGACTATGTCGGCGCCTACGTCGGCGATCTCGCCGCGGTCGTCGATATGGAAATGATCCGGGCCTCCGGCCTGCGTATGGGCGTCGATCCGCTGGGCGGAGCGGGCGTGCACTACTGGGGCCGAATCGCAGAGCGGTACGGCATCGACCTCAGGGTCGTCAGCGACGTCGTCGATCCGACGTTTCGGTTCATGACGTTGGATCGCGACGGCCGAATTCGCATGGATCCGTCGTCGCCGTACGCAATGAAGCGCTTGATCCGTCTCGCGGATCGGTTCGACATCGCGTTCGCCTGCGACACGGACCACGACCGCCACGGCATCGTCTCCCGTCGCGAGGGCTTGCTTCCGCCGAATCATTATCTGACGGCTTGCGTCTCCTACCTTTTCGGCCACCGCCCCGAGTGGAGCGCGGCAGCGGCGGTCGGCAAGACCCTGGTGAGCACTCGCCTCATCGACGCCGTTGCCGCCAAGCGCGGTCGGAAGCTCGTAGAGCAGCCGGTCGGTTTCAAGTGGTTCGTCGGGGGGCTCCTCGACGGCAGCCTGGGCTTTGCGGGCGAGGAAAGTGCGGGCGCCTCGATGCTGCGCCGGGACGGGCGCGTCTGGACGACCGACAAGGACGGTATCGCGGCGGCGTTGCTCGCGGCCGAGATGACGGCACGCCTCTTCCGAGACCCGGCTGCCCTGTACGCCGAGCTCGCGGCCGAGCTCGGAAACCCCGTCTACGAACGCGTCGAGGCGCCGGCGGACCCGGAACAGAAACGGCTGCTGGCACGGCTCTCGGCCGCCGACATCGGGGCGCGAGAGCTGGCGGGCGAAGCGATCGGCAGCGTCTTGACGCGCGTGCCCGGCAACGGCGCGCCGATCGGCGGCGTCAAGGTCAGCGCGAGGAGCGGCTGGTTCGCGGCACGGCCTTCGGGAACCGAGAACCTCTACAGGATCTACGCCGAGAGTTTCGTGGGGCGAGAGCACCTGGAGCGCGTACTCGAGGAGGCCGAGGGCATCGTCGCGCGCGCGCTCGCAAGGCGGCAATCGGCCGGATCGGCAAGCGTGGGCTCGGCGTGAGCCCGTTCGAGGAGCGGCTATGAGCGAAGCCAAAGTCGTCGATGCAGATGCAAACATTGCGGGCCCGAAGACGCAGCGCCGCGGCGGACCGTCAGCGGATGCGCCGGGTTTGGCCGTGGACGGGCCGGATGCGCTCTACGCGCTGGCTCTCGATCTGCGCTGGTCCTGGAACCACGCCGCCGACGAGATATGGCGCCGGCTCGACCCCGAGCTTTGGGCATTGACGCACAATGCCTGGTGCGTGCTGCAGAGCGTCGGCCGCCGCCGTGTCGAGCGCGAATGGTCGGACCCGGCCTTTCGTCGGGTGGTGAGCGACCTGCTGCGCGAGCGCGAGGCGGCCCTTGCGACGCCGGCCTGGTTCCAGAGGGCCTACCCAAACGACGCCCTTCGCGGCGTGGCCTATTTCAGCATGGAGTTCATGCTGAGCGAGGCGCTGCCGATCTACTCCGGCGGTCTCGGCAACGTCGCCGGCGACCAGCTCAAGGCGGCCAGCGATCTGCGGGTGCCGGTGACCGGCGTCGGCTTGCTTTACCAGCAGGGCTACTTTCGACAGCTCATCAGCGCGGCAGGCGATCAGCAGGCGCTGTACCCGTACAACGATCCCGGGCAGCTGCCGATCGAGCCGGTTCGCGACGCGGACGGCGAGTGGCTCCGGCTGCGTATCGATCTGCGGGATTATCCCATGTGGCTTCGCGCCTGGCGGGTCCGGGTCGGCACGGCCAAGCTCTACCTGCTGGATAGCAACGATGCGGCGAACTTCCCGCCCTATCGAGCGATCACGGCTCAGCTTTACGTCGGCGACCCGAAGCAGCGGCTCCTGCAGGAGTTGATCCTCGGAATCGCCGGCTGGCGCCTGCTCGAGGCGCTCGGAGAAGCGCCCGATGTCTGCCATCTGAACGAGGGGCATGCCGCGCTGGCCGTACTCGAGCGGGCGCGAAGCTTCATGCGGGCAACGGGCGAATCGTTCGAGGTCGCTCGGACCGTAACGCGCGCTGGCAACATATTCACGACGCACACCGCCGTCGCCGCCGGCTTCGACCGCTTCGCGCCGGAACTCGTCCGCTCGCTGCTCGGCGGCTACGCCGAGAGCGAGCTCGGTATCGGCATCGGCGACCTGCTCGCGCTCGGCCGCCGAAACGCGCGCGACGATGCGGAGCCCTTCAACATGGCCTACCTCGCGATACGCGGCAGCGGCGCCGTCAACGGGGTGAGCGCGCTGCACCGCGAGGTCAGCCGCAGGCTGTTCGCACCGCTTTTCGATCGCTGGCCCATGGAGGAGGTCCCGGTCGGCCACGTGACGAACGGCGTGCATATGCCGAGCTGGGATTCGGCCGGAGCCGACGAGCTCTGGACGCAGGCGTCGGGCAAGGATCGTTGGCGGAACGCGACCGAGACGCTCGAGCACGAGATTCGCGCTTTGCCGGATGCGACGCTCTGGGCCTTTCGCAGCGCGGCGCGTGCGGATCTCGTGGAATTCGTCCGAGCCCGCCGCATGCGCGAAGTCGCAGCCGCGGGCGCCTCGCCCGAGGAGCTCGAGGCCGCCCCGAAGCTCCTCGATCGCCATTGCCTCACGATCGGCTTCGCGCGGCGTTTTGCGACGTACAAGCGGCCGAACCTGCTGCTGCACGACCCGGCCCGTTTGCGGCGCCTGCTCGACGATCCGGCCCGGCCCGTGCAGCTGATCCTCGCGGGTAAGGCGCATCCCGCCGACGGCCCCGGGCAGGCCTTGATCCGCGAGTGGTACGAGTTCATTCGCGAACTCGGCGCCGGCGGCGGCGTCGTGTTTCTGAGCGACTACGACGTCCTCCTGGCCGAGCGCATGGTCCAGGGCGTCGACGTTTGGCTCAACACGCCGCGCCGACCATGGGAGGCGAGCGGAACGAGCGGCATGAAGGCGCTCGTCAACGGCGGGCTAAACTGCTCGGCGCGCGACGGCTGGTGGGCCGAGGCCTATGCGCCGGAGTGCGGCTGGGCCGTCGGCGACGGGCGAGTGCACGGGAGCGACGCGGCCGACGATGCCGCGGACGCCGAAGCGCTCTATACGTTGCTCGAGCGCGAGATCGTGCCCGAATTTTACGCTTGCGATGCGGACGGTATGCCTGCCGCCTGGATCGCGCGCATGCGCGAAAGCATGGCTCGCCTCACGCCGCGGTATTCCACGAATCGTTCTGTTCGAGAATACATCGAGCGGTACTACCTGCCCGCCGCGGCCGCGTACCGCGCCCGCACTGCCGACGAGGCGGCACTCGGTAGGCGCATCGCGGCATGGAAGCAAGCGGTCGAGCGGACCTGGCCGGGCCTGCGCTTCGGGACCATGGCCGTCGAGACGGCCGGCGGGCTGCATACATTCGAGGCGGAGCTGTACTGCGGCGAGCTTGGGCCGTCGGACCTCAGCGTCGAGCTGTATGCGAATCCGAAGGGCGAGGCCGATGAGACCGCCCAGGAAATGGCCTTCATGCGGCCCGCGGCCACGGCGGGCGGAAGCGTATTCCGAGGCAGCGTCCCGGCGAGTCGCCCCGCGACCGACTATACGGTGCGCGTCGTGCCGCGGCACGACGGCGCCCTCGTGCCGCTCGAAGCCGCACATATTCTCTGGCAGCGGTAGCGGCCGCCTCGCCGCCGCCGCGCCGACGTTCGTTCGACTCAGGAGGAAGGACGCATGGCTATCCAAGCATTGCACGCCGAGCTCGATCCGAGGCCCCTGACGCCGGAGCTTCTGGCGCGGATGAACGCCTACTGGCGGGCGGCAAATTATCTCTCGGTCGGCCAGATCTACCTCGTCGACAACCCGCTGCTCGAGAAGCCGCTTGCGCTCGAGCACATCAAGCAACGGCTGCTCGGGCATTGGGGCACCACGCCGGGGCTGAACTTCGTCTATGTGCATCTCAATCGGATCATCAGCGAGCGCGACCTCGACATGATCTTCGTGACCGGGCCCGGGCACGGGGGACCTGGCGTCGTCGCCAACACGTATCTCGAGGGCACATACAGCGAGCTGTATCCGGCCGTCGGCCGCGACGCCGCGGGTCTCCGCCGTCTCTTCAAGCAGTTCTCGTTTCCGGGCGGCATCCCGAGTCACGCGGCGGCCCAGACGCCCGGCTCCATCAACGAGGGCGGCGAGCTCGGCTACTCGCTCGCGCACGCCTATGGCGCGGCCTTCGACAATCCCGAGTTGATCGTGGCCTGCGTGATCGGCGACGGCGAAGCCGAGACCGGCCCCCTGGCCACGAGCTGGCACTCGAACAAATTTCTGAACCCCGCGCGCGACGGCGCGGTGCTGCCGATTCTGCACCTGAACGGCTACAAGATCGCCGGGCCGACCGTGTTCAGTCGCATCGAGCACGAGGAGCTCGAGCAGTACCTGCGCGGCTGCGGGTACGTGCCGTACTTCGTCGCGGGGGAGGAGCCTGAGACCATGCACCAGCTCATGGCCGGCACCCTCGACCGAGTCGTGGACGAGATCCGGGACCTGCAGGTCGAGGCGCGCGAGCGAGGATTCCGCCGGCGCCCGCGTTGGCCGATGATCGTGCTCGAGACGCCCAAGGGGTGGACGGGGCCGAAGGTCGTGGACGGCGTGCGCGTGGAAGGCACGTTTCGCGCTCACCAGGTGCCGCTGGCGGAGTTCGAGGCCAAACCCGAACATCTCCGGATTCTCGAAGAGTGGCTCCGGAGCTACGCGCCCGAGGAGCTTTTCGACCCGGCCGGCCGGCTCGTACCGGACGTGGCGTCGTTGGCCCCGCGCGGGCCTCGCCGGATGGGCGCTAACCCGCACGCAAACGGCGGCCTTCTGCTCCGCGATCTGAAGCTGCCGGAATTTCGCGACTACGCAGTGGAGGTTCCTTCGCCCGGCGCGGTCACGGGTGAGGGTACTCGCGTGCAGGGCCGCTACCTGCGTGACGTGCTCGAGCTCAATGCAGACCAGCACAACTTCCGGGTGTTCAGTCCGGACGAGACGGCCTCGAATCGCTGGACCGCCCTGTTCGAGGCCACGGACCGATGCTCGACCGCGGCGATTCTTCCGAGCGACGAGCACGTCGCGCCCGACGGGCGGGTCATGGAGATGCTCAGCGAGCACCAGTGCGAGGGCTGGCTCGAGGGATACCTGCTGACCGGCCGGCACGGTCTTTTCTCCAGCTACGAGGCGTTCATTCACATCGTCGATTCGATGTTCAACCAGCATGCCAAGTGGCTCGAGGTCACGCGAACGATCCCGTGGCGCAGACCCATCGCCTCGTTGAACTACATGCTCTCGTCTCACGTCTGGCGGCAGGACCACAACGGCTTCAGCCATCAGGGGCCGGGCTTCATCGACCACGTCGTCAACAAGCAGGCCGACGTGATCCGCGTCTACCTGCCGCCCGATGCGAACACGCTGCTCGCGGTCACGGACAGGTGCCTGCGCAGCCGCAGCGAGGTCAATGTCGTCGTCGCCGGCAAGCAGCCCGAGCCGCAGTGGCTCGACATCGATGCCGCCGTCAGGCACTGCTCGGCGGGCATCGGCATCTGGGAATGGGCAAGCAGCGATGCAGGCGGCGATCCGGATGTGGTCATGGCCTGCGCCGGCGACGTACCGACGCTCGAGACCCTCGCCGCGGTGGATCTGCTGCGCCGCCACGTACCGGAGCTCAAGATCCGCGTCATCAACGTCGTCGACCTCATGACGCTGCAGCCGGCCGCCGAGCACCCGCACGGCCTGACCGACCGTGACTACGAGGTCCTCTTCACGCCTGACAAGCCCGTCATCTTCGCCTACCACGGCTACCCGTGGCTGATTCATCGCCTGACTTATCGTCGTCCGAACCAGGCACGGCTGCATGTGCGCGGCTATAAGGAGCGCGGCACGACCACGACGCCGTTCGACATGGTCGTGCTCAACGAAGTGGACCGGTTCCATCTCGTCGGCGACGTCATCGATCGCGTGCCGCAGCTCGGGTCCCGAGCCGCCTACGCGAAGCAATACCTGCGCGACAAGCTGCTCGAGCATCGTGCCTATGTCGATCGCCACGGCGTGGACATGCCGGAGATACGCGACTGGAAGTGGGGTCGCGACGCAGGCGCGGATGCGGCGGCCGAGCGCTGGTGGAGGCGCGAACGCGGCGCGTCCGACGTGGAAGCTGGAGACGGCCGCGGCGAAGAGGCCTGAAGGGGACGCGAAGAGACGAGGGACCTGACATGGATAGGCGCACCGACGATTACGCAAGCCAGGGGGTCGAGCGAACGCTGCAGGATCTCGGCACGGACGGCGCCCGCGGCCTCTCGGCCGCCGAGGCCGCCCGCCGGCTCGAGCGCTTCGGCTACAACGAGATCGAGGAGCACGAGGAAGCCCTTTGGCATAGGCTTTTCCGGCGGTTCTGGGGCCCGATTCCGTGGATGATCGAGGCCGCGGCCGTCCTTTCGGCGCTGGTCGGCAAGTGGGAGGATTTCATCATCATCGTCGTGTTGCTCGTAGTCAACGCGGCGCTCGACTTCATTCAGGAAGGCAAGGCCCTCGGGGCGCTCAAGGCGTTGAAGCGGCGCATGACCGCCAACGTCATCGTGCTGCGCGACGGCGCCTTCGACGAGCGGCCGGCTCGGGAGCTGGTTCCGGGCGATATCGTCAAGCTCAGGATCGGCAATATCGTCCCGGCCGACGTTCAGCTGCTGGATCAGGGCTACCTATTGCTCGACCAGTCGGCGCTGACCGGCGAATCCCTGCCCGTCAGCAAACGGGCCGCGGAGATCGCCTATGCGAGCACGATCGTCCGCCAGGGAGAGATGTTGGCCGTGGTCGTCAATACCGGGGCCGCCACCAATTTCCACACCGTCGTCGCCCTCGTCGCCAAGGCCTCCCTTAAAGAGCGCAGCCATTTCCAGAGGATGGTCATTCGCATCGGCGACTTTCTGATCCTGATCACCGCCGCGCTCGTCGTCCTGATCGTCATGGTGTCGCTGTTCCGGCACGAGCCCTTGCTCGAAATAGTGCGCTTCGCGCTGGTGTTGACGGTGGCGTCAATACCCGTAGCGCTGCCGGCCGTACTGTCCGTGACGATGGTCGTCGGCGCCATGAACCTCGCCAAGCGGCGCGCGATCGTCAGCAAGCTCACGGCCATCGAAGAGCTGGCCGGTGCCGATGTCTTCTGCTCGGACAAGACCGGCACGCTGACGGCGAACGAGATGCAGGTCGCCCGCCCGGTCGCTCTGGCGGGGCATGTCGAGCGCGACCTCTTCGACACGGCCGCCCTCGCGTCGAGGCCGGAGAATAGGGACCCGATTGAGCTTCCCATCTTCGAGTACATCGAAGCGCACGTTCCGGATACGCAGTGGAAGCGTTACCGGCAAATCGATTTCAAGCCTTTCGATCCCGCGTCGAAGCGCACCGAAGCGACCGTGGAGGCGGACGGCGAGCGCTTCGTGGCGGTCAAGGGCGCCCCGCAGGTGCTCATCGGCATGGCAAAGCTCGACGAAGCGAAAACGCACGACCTCGGCAAGACCGTAGACGAGCTCGCCGGGCAGGGCTACCGGACGCTCGCGGTCGGCCGTAAGCATGCCGGCGAGCCCCTCGAGCTCATCGGTCTGATTCCGCTCTACGATCCGCCGCGGGAAGATTCGAAAGAGGTCATCTCCGAAATGCGCGGCTACGGCCTCCGGGTCAAGATGGTCACGGGCGATAACCTCGCGATCGCGCGGGAGATCGGGCGCATGCTCGGGCTCGAGCAACGGGCCGTGCGCGCCGAGCAGCTGTCCGGCAGCTCGAGCAACGAGCTGTTGACTCTCGCGTCCGTGCTTTCGGCGGCGATATTCGCGAAGCTCGAGCCCCAAGCGAACCGGGCCGAGGCCGCGCATTTCGCGGACGAGGTCATGAAGACGATCGAGGGCATGTACGACACGCGTCAGCTCGACCGTCAGTTCATCGAGACGCACGAATCCTCGATCATCGAGATGGTCGAGGCCGCGGACGTCTTTGCGGAGGTCGTGCCCGCCGACAAGTACCGCATTGTGGAGACGCTGCAGAAGGCCGGGCACATCGTTGCGATGACGGGCGACGGCGTCAACGACGCGCCCGCGTTGAAGAAGGCCGATTGTGGAATCGCCGTCGCCAACGCCACCGATGCGGCGCGCGCCGCGGCGGACATCATTCTCACGGCGCCCGGGCTTGGGGTCATCAACGAGGCCGTGAAGCAGGCTCGGATCACGTTCGAGCGCATGAAGAGCTATACGATGTTTCGCATTGCGGAGACGTTGCGGGTAATTGTGTTCATGACGCTCGCGATCGTTGTGTTTAACTTCTATCCGGTCACGGCGCTCATGATCATTCTGCTTGCGCTGCTGAACGACATCCCCATTCTTACGATCGCCTACGACAACACGCGCGTGGACTCGAAGCCCGTGCGATGGAATATGGGGGAACTGCTGACGGTGTCCACCGTGCTCGGGCTCGCCGGAGTGTTATCGTCGTTCCTGTTGTTCTATATCCTGATTCAATTCGGGTTCTCGACGGCGCTCATTCAGTCCATGTTTTTCGCGAAGCTCGTCGTGGCCGGACACGGGACCATCTACAATACCCGCATCAACGATTGGTTCTGGAAGAAGCCCTATCCGTCGTGGCAGCTGTTCTCGGCAACGTTCTCGACTCGAATTCTTGGAACCCTGATTGCGGTCTACGGGCTGTTCATCACTCCGATCGGCTGGCGGTATGCGCTGTGGATGTGGGTGTATGCCCTGGCATGGTTCGTCGTCAACGACGCGGTGAAGATGGCCACGTATGCCTGGCTCAAACGGCGTCGCTCGGTGGCGACCACGGCGGCGGAGAAGGCGGATTCCGTGCCCACCGAGCTCGGCGGGCTCAGCGTCCAGCCTACGGCCTGAGCGCGGCGCCCGGCCGGTCGGGGGGGAGCAAGATTCTTGGTCTCTGCGTGTCATCCGATTCGAGCAGACCTGTTCTCCGTGGCGGTCCGCCCGGCATGCGCGACTCCGTTCGGCGGCCATCCCGACAACATACAATGCGATGGTACGGCGGCAGCCGTTGAGGAAGGCTCGCATGAACGATAGCTGCGCTCATATCGAAGCCATTTCGATCGTGAAGCAACCGCGCCGGCGCGAGTGCGAGGAGTGCGTGAAGACGGGTGATCGATGGGTGCACTTACGCACCTGTCAGACTTGCGGGAGTACCTTGTGCTGCGATGACTCGCCAAACCAGCATGCCACGAAGCACCATAGGGCTACAGGGCATCCCGTGATCGCCTCGGCCGAGCCGGGCGAGCGGTGGCTCTATTGCTATGCTGACGAGGCTTTCGGAGAGTATTAATGGTGCGCGCCATCAACGACGCCGACGCATACGTGCGTTACGCCGTTTGGCTGGTCTGCCAAGGCCGCCTGGACGAAGCCCTCGGTTGGGCGCGGCAGGGGCAGCGGCTCGACCCGTTGCCGGTGTCCGGCGGCAGCGTCGATCGAGTTTCTGGCACGGCGCTATGGGGAAGCTATGCGCGAACTGCACAGCGTACTCGCCGTGGAACCGGATGACATCGACGCCTTGACGACGCTGGGTTTCGTCCTCATCGCGGATGGACAGCCGGAACGCGCGGTTCCCGTTTTGGAGAATGTGCGGAGACTGACGAACGGATGCCCCGCCGCGACGGCCGTGCTGATCAGGGCGGAGGCTCGCTCAGGCAGACGGGCAGACGCGTTGCGCCTGCTCGATCAGCTCAGGCAGCGCAGAGACTCCGGCTATGTGCCCGCACCCGCCTTACGAAACAAAAAGCCCCCGGCCCTGAGCCGAGGGCTCTTGCTCATGCGGCAGGGTGCAGCTTACCGGCTGACCTGGATTGTGGTTCCGCCACCAGGGGCGCCGGTGCCGCCGTCACCGCTGGAGACAACCTTGACCCAGAGTGCATCCTTGTCCTTGAAGTACGAGGTGTCGCTGGCGCTGCGCAGCGCATCGAGGCTGCTTTCCTGAGTACCCGAATCTGCGGTGGTGAATCCCGGCAGCTGGAAGATGACCCAGGAGCCTTTGTCCAGCTCAGTCAGGTTCAGGGACAGTTTCGGCCTTTCGGTGGTCACCTTGATCTCGGTACCGGCTCGTACGTTGGTGCGGGTGAGGGTGTATTCCTTGCCGTTGCGGCTGAGAACGACCGGCGGCTGAGCAGCTGCAGCACCACCACCACCACCGAATCCGCCCCCGAATCGGCCACCGCGAGCGGGATTGCCACCCGGGCCACCGGGACCACCGGGACCACCGGGACCACCGGGACCACCAGGACCACCGGCAACAGCGCCAGGACCGCCAGCGCCCGCCCTCGCAGGCGCTGCGCCAGGACCGGCAGCTCCGCGACCGCCTGCGGCTGCACCAGGACCGGCCGCTCCGCCACGACGGCCGAAGCCCGCGAAGCCACCGAAACCGCCGCCGGGGCCGCCAATATTCAGGCGCCCGACGTCGCCCTTGCACACCGCAGCGTTCCAGGTGGGCTTGATCTCACAGTCTTCTGCATCGGCTGCGATGCTGTCGTTGACTCCGTCGTTGATGAGAACGTAGGAATTGGGGCCATCGCCGAACGAGCCGTCTCTGTCGCGGATCACCGCGGTCTTATAGGCCGTGCTGCCAAAATTATCGCTGCCCCACTTACGCTCCATCGGCGGGAAATACACCGGCTTCGCGTTCACGAACTTTACGTGCTCTACCGAGTTGTTGGAGCTGACGCCGAAGCTGGTAAACATCAGATAGGAGATCGCTCCGGTCTTGCGAGTGGCGTTGTCCTCGTAATTGACAAAGGTGTCATTCTCAACGTCATGACGGTAATCGTAGTACTCGTAGCCGCGGATCGGGTAATCCGGCATTTCGGGCTTCGGCAAGCTGCGGCCGTAAGCCTTTTCCGCGTCCGTCTTGGGATTGCCGATGTTGTCGGTTTCGCCCACGAACAGCGAGTCAATGACCTTCGACGTAAAGGCGTAGCGACCGAATTCTCCAGACGCATGCGTAAAGCCTATAGCGTTGTCCGCCAGCTTCAGGTTCTTGAAAAGGTGCAGCTCACCGCGGCCCCAGATGCCGCCATTGCGGTTCTTGTAGGCGGTAAGATCCTCGAAGACCGATTCCACCGCCTTGCTGTTCGGGTCAGCGGGATTTACGTGGCCGGTTTGCGAGCTGCCGGTAACACCGAACGTGCCGTTGGGTGCAACGTTTCGGTCGAACATGAACGAGTCGTAGTTGGAGTGGGCGACGTTGCCCTTGAACTCGCGGAATTTCGTTCGACGCGGCCAGGTTGCTTTGCTGACATCCGTGCCTTCAAACGCACCTGTCGGGTGCTCCGGCAATGACATCCAGAAGCCTGTCGCTTCGGATCCTGCGGCCACGTTGTCCACGTAGATGTTGTCTGGATTGGTGATCCAGAAAGTCGCCGCCGTGTTGTCGGAGGGAATCAGGATGTCCTTGGCGTTCTGGCCATTCGATCCCGCTCGTCTCTCTCCGGATGCGGCGAGGTTTGTCGGGACGCACGGCGCGTCCGGATGGCACTTGGTCAGGATTCCCAGGTTGTGAACGAATTCGTTGCCGTGCTCGGCGCCGTCTTCGAGGAAGAAGCAGTGACCGATGTTGTTGTAGGTCACATTGTTCTCGACGCGCACGAAATTCGTGCCGTGCACAGTCACGCAGCGGCTGTAGGTGTCGTGAATCGCGGAGTTCTCGACGTACTGCCCTTTCGCGTCGCCGACCAGATGCCAATGGATCGGATACCGCGCCAGGTGCAGGTGCTGACCCATGCGATTGAACTCGACGCCGGAGACGTACATTTTGCTGCCGACCATCGCCATCACGTGGCCGCCGAAGAGGGTCTTTTCCGAGTCGGGCGAAGACTGGATAAGAATATTGCGCGTCAGCATGCCGACTTCGCCACGTTCATCCACGCCGAACGTGATCTTGCCGTAATGCATGTACTTGAGCTTCTCGTCCAGCGTGATCGTATTGCCATCGATCGCGGAAATGGTCCGCCTCTCCGCCTGATAGGGGTCGAAATCCGTGGACGCGAGGACAATCGCGTCACCGACCCGCCAGCCTGATGCGTTCAGGACGTCTATCGTGTTGCTGCCCGCGTCGGCCGTCTTGGTCAGCTTGGTCCAGGAATTCTCCCGATCCCCGTGCAGGCTCAGGATTCCGCCCAGGAGCATGATCCCGCGGTCACCCATGCCACTGATGTTTTCATCGGGGACGTTATCGGTGAGGGTGATGGTCGCCTTGCGCGTGTGGGGGTGGGTTTCGCTGCCGATGTCCAGCTCCCCGTGTATCAAGACCCACTCTGTGGTCAGCTCGAGGTCGGCATTGTTTGAAAAGCTGAGTTTGCCGTCGATCGTCAAACCGTGCAGCGGCGGCGGGCTCACGTCGAGGACCACGTTCATATCCCGCCCGATGGTGACCTTATCGCCTTCGCCCGGCACTTTCCCGTCCGGCCAGGTGGCAGGATTGGACCAGAGCGCCCCATTGACCTGCGAAGAGCTTCCTTGCTGAGCCTCGACATTCGCGCATACGCTGAGAAGGAAAAGGGCTGGAAAGAGCAACGCAGGTAGGAACGAGCGATATTGTATTCTCATGGCATCGACCACCCTTATTCGAAGACAGCCCCGTCTTGGAGCGGCAAATATTACCGTGATTCTCCCGAACGCATCGTATAACAGGCAAACGATCGAAGAGCAACAGGCTGGCGGCTGAACCGGTGGGCGACAGCCCGATGCGGTCCGCCGCGTCTCGAGGTGAGACCCGGACTCGAGAGCGCCCGCGCAGGCGAGCGAGACGCAGACCTCCGGCGTCGGGGTTCATCTGCTAGGCAGAGCACCAACGGCGACGGAGTCGTCACTCGGTCCGTAACGCTGTGGCGGGGTCGACGTTCGCCGCTCTGCGGGCTGGCACGTAGCTTGCGGCGAGGGCGACGAGCAGAAGTGCGGCGGAGACGACCGCGAGGGTGGCAGGATCGGTCGGCCGCACATCGAACAGAAACGTGGCAAGCACTCGCGCCAACGCCAAGGATCCGGAGAGGCCGGCAGCGAGCCCGATGAGGGACATGAGCAGGGCGTCCCGGACTACGGAGGCCAGGACGCTCGAGGGCTGCGCGCCCAGTGCCATGCGCAGGCCGATCTCCGATCTGCGCCCAGCGATTGTGTAGGACAGTACTCCGTAGAGCCCGATTGAGGCGAGAAGCAGCGCAAGCGCGGCGAATCCGCCGATCAGCGCGAGTTGCGTGGACCGGTTCGCCATCTGGGCGTCTAGCACGTCACTCATCGTGCGGAAGTCGATAGGTTGCGCCGGGTCCACGGCCCGGACTGCCTCCCGCACGGCGCTCGAAAGGGCAAGTGGATCCCGCTTGGTCCTAACGAGCATATAGCGCGGCCACAGGAACGATTGGATGTTGGCCTGCTGGACGGGGGTGTAGAACTCTGGATACGCAGCAGCGTCCAGCCCCATCTGCTTGATGTCTCCCACAACGCCCACGACGGTCATCCAAGGCGCGTTCGGGAAGCCGAATCTGAATCGCCGTCCGACCGGATCTTGGCCTGGCCAGCGCTGGCGTGCCATGGTCTCGTTGACGACGGCGGCGAGCGGCGCTCCTTCTGTGTCGCGGCTATCGAGGCGCCGGCCCCGAACCAGCGGAACGCCGAGTGTCTCAAGGTATCCCGTGCTCACGCCGCGACCGCTCGCGATGCTTTGGGAAAAGTCGCTCGGTCCTGGCGGCGGCTGCCCCTCGACGGCGATTAACGCTCGGCCTCCGAGGAACATTAGCGGCGGATCCGTGACGTAACCCGCGCTCGAGACGCCCGGCAGGGCCCGCACCCGTTCGAGAACATTGCCGTAAAAGGCCCGGCGGCTCGCAGCATCGGGGTACCTCGAGGGCGACATGCCCGTGTCGGCGATAAGCAGGTGGTCCGGGCGAAAGCCCGGATCGACGTTGAGCAGGTGTGCGTAGCTGCGCAGCAGTAGGCCCGCTACCGCGAGCAACACGACGGTGAGCGCGATCTCACCGACGACGAGCACGTTTCCGGCGAGCAGACGGCGAGGAGGAGCGCCGCGCCCGATGCCGCGATTCATGGCCTTCGAGAAATCGATGCGCGCCGCCGCGAACGCGGGCCCCATGCCGAACAAAAGTACCGTGAGCAGCGTGATGGCGCTTGTGAAGGTGAGCACGCGGCCGTCGAGCGCGGGCGTTGTGCCGATTGGCAGCGTTTCGGGAACGAGGCGCGCAAGGTAGCCGAGAGAGGCGGCGGAAAGCACGATGCCGCCCACAAGCCCGAGGCCCGCGAGCACTGCGCTCTCCGTCAAGAGTTGCCGCAGCACACGCGCACTATTTGCTCCGAGCGCCTGACGGACCGCCAACTCTCGACGCCGCGCCGTCCCACGAGCGAGGAGGAGGTTGGCGACGTTGGCGCAAGTGATCAGCAAGACCGTCCCTACGGCGCCGAGTAGGACGAAGAGTGCACCGCGAACGTCGCTCTCGCCAAGGAGGCCGGCGCCGCGCGCGAGCTCCTCGCGCAGCGGCGAGACAAGGACGCCGAGGTTCGAATTCGATTTCGGATAATCGTTCGCCAGCCCCTTCGCGATCGATGTCATCTCGGCCTGCGCATTCGCGAGCGTCACGCCGGGCTTGAGCCGGCCGACGACCCACAGAGAATGGTTGTTACGGTCTGCAAGCTCCTTAGCTGTGAACGACGCCGGGGTGTAGACTTCAGTGTCCTTGTTCGGGTAACGGAACGCCGGCGGCACGACACCGATGACGGTGCGCTTGACGTTATCAAGTACTATGTCTCGCCCGACGATCCCGGGATCCGCTCCAAAGCGCCGGACCCAAAGCGTCCGGCTCAGGACGACGACTGGGCTTGCGTTGGGCCCCTCGTCGGCGGCAGAAAACGTACGTCCGACGATCGGCGTGAGGCGCAGGACCGAGAAAAAGTCGCCGGACGCTTCGATGCCGGCTATGCGCTCTGGTTCTCCGCCGCCCGTGAGTGTGTATTGCCGCAAGCCGTTGAAGAGCGCCATGGCTTCGAACGAACGGCTGCGACCTTTCCAGTCCACGTAGTTGGCGGGAGCGACCGTACTATGGGCCGAAAGACCTCCGGCACTCCCGTCGTCCCATAAGAATACGAGCTGATCGGGCGCCTTGAACGGCAGGGGCTTGATCAGCACGGCACTCACGACGCTGAAGATTGAGGTGTTCGCGCCGATGCCGAGCGCGAGAATCAGTACGGCCAGGATCGTGAAGCCGGGGCTGCGGGCCAGCAGGCGGATAGCGTATCGCAGGTCCTGCAGCAGAGTGTCGAGACGTTCCCTAGGGCGGTCGGTCGTCATCGGATTCCCCCCAAACCCCATCGGATTGCGAGAACGCTCACGCAATGACCGTGCCAATTGCGGCGCTTCCGTCAAGTGCCTGATTCGGTGGGGCCGGACTACGCAGCCGTCGCCGCCCCGCCCGCGGAGCGTCCCGCAATCGGGCGCGCGCGTCCCGCTTTAGAGACATTCAGCCGCTCGGCAGCTTCCTGCTGCGCCACCTGACAGCGCCGGTCTACCTGCGCGCGCAGATCTATTCGCTGGTGGCTTCGGCTTGTGTCCTCTTCGGTGTATGGGAGCGGTTCGCGCGTTGCCTGGCTTGGGGGTACTCCCGGCTGCGGCGACGTGGCGGGGTTGCTTCCCGGCCCGACAGCCCCCCCTCAAGCGCTTTTTCTTTCCGAATCCCGAGAGGCCTTGCCTCCCACAGGAACCCAGGCACGTCGGCAACACAAATTTTGCGATTGGCTCCGTATGCTTTGACCTTGCGGACGCATACATCCGCCCATGGATTTGCTGCGAGTGGGCCGGTAGGCTGGAAGCGTGGAAACGGCAAGACGTAACGTGCTCGGGCAGTTTTCTGCTTCGCTCGCAGGTCTAGGAGATGCGGCGATTATCGCGGACGTGAACGGCAAAATCGTCTTTCTCAATTCTGCCGCCGAAGGCCTCACCGGCTGGACACAGGATGTCGCCTCCGGCGAGCAGATCGATCGCGTCCTGCAAATTGTGGACGAGGCGAGCGGAGACAGGGTGGCGGTGCGGCAAGGACCTCTGCCGGCTCAGGCTCAATTGATGTCCAGAGGAAATGCGGCGCGAAGGGTCGTCGGGAGTTGTACCGCGATTAGAGATGAGGCCGGAGATCAAGCTGGCTGGATATGCGTCCTTCGTGACGTAGGAGAGCGGGAGGACCTGATCAGGGCCGCCCTTGCTCATGCTCAGCACATTATCGCAACGGTCCGGGAGCCGCTGCTGGTTCTCGACAAGTCGCTGCGCGTCGTCTCTGCCAATAGAGCCTTTTATCAGACCTTCAGAGTCAGCGAGCAAGACACCGCTAATCGGATGATCTACGAGCTCGGGAATGGCCAATGGGACATCCCCCGGCTGCGAGAGTTGCTCGAGGGCGTTCTCCCGCACGATGAGAGTTTTGAGGGCTTCGAAGTCGAGCACGAGTTTCCCGAGATCGGCGTGCGGAGCATGTTGCTGAACGCTCGCCGGCTTCCGCCGTGGGGAGGGCAGGACGCCAAGATCCTTTTGGCGATCGAGGACATCACTCACCGCAAGCGGGCCGAGGAAGAGCTGGAACGCCAGCGAGTACGCCTGCAGAAGGCCGTGAACATCGAGGCAGTCTCGGTCCTGTTCTTCGAGGCCTCGACGGGCATCCTGATCGACGCCAACGAGACGTTCCTAAAGCAGAGCGGCTTTACGCCGCAAGACCTGAGAAGCCGGGAACTTACTTGGCAGAGGCTCACGCCTCCCGAGTACAGAGATGCGAGCTTGGAACAGCTCGAGGGGTTTGCCGAGACAGGACGTATCGGCCCCTACGAAAAGGAGTACTTCCGTAAGGACGGGTCGCGGTGGTGGATGCTGTTTTCGGGGGCGGCGCTCGATGAGGCAACGATTATCGAGTTCTGCATCGACATCACACAGATCAAAGAGGCGGAGCGGAATAGGGCGGAGTCCGAGGCGCGGTACCGGCGGCTTTTCGAAGCGGCAAGAGAAGGCATCCTGATCGTCAGCGGCGACACCGGCCGGATCATCGACGCAAATCCGTACGTCGGCGAGCTGCTCGGCTATGAAAGGGGAGCGTTCCTGGGCAAGGAACTGTGGGAAATCGGGCTTCTCCGGGACAAGGAGGAGAGTCAGAGGGCGTTCGAGGCGCTTCAGCAACGCGGCTATATCCGCTACGAGCACCTGCCGCTGGAGACGAAAGCCGGCGGCACCGCCGACGTTGAGTTCGTGAGCAACGTTTATGAGGTGAACGGTAAGCGAATCATTCAATGCAACATCAGAGACATTAGCGACCGAACGTTGCTGAACAGGGTGCAGCAGCAGGCCCAGGAGTTGGCCGAGGCAGGCCATCGCAGAGACGAATTCCTGGCAATGCTCTCGCACGAGCTTCGGAATCCCCTTGCGCCGATGGCATCGGCTGTGTCGCTACTGCGCTTGAGGAGGGACGGGAGCGACATCGAGAAGGAAGCCGTAGACGTTCTGGAGCGTCAACTCCTCCACCTTACGCATTTGGTCGACGATCTGCTCGAGGTCTCTCGGATCACCAGCGGCAGGATCAGACTGAAGCGAGAAAAGGTCGTTTTGAACAACGTCATGCGAGATGCGGTGGAAATGGTGCGTCCGCTGACTCGCACTCGCGGTCAAGAAGTAGTTTTGACGATGCCCCAGACGCCCGTTTGGGTAAACGCGGATTCCGAGAGACTCGGGCAGGTGATTTCGAATCTGCTTACGAACGCAATAAAGTACAGTGACCCGGGCAGTCCCATCACCATTTCTGCCGAGGAGGCCGGCGGTGAGGCTCGGCTGGCCGTCACCGATGCGGGCATCGGCATCAGCGCCGAGCTGCTGCCCCACGTCTTCGGTCTGTTCTCTCAAGGCGCGCAGTCTTTGGCGCGCTCCACGGGTGGCCTCGGGATCGGGCTTGCGATAGCACGGACGCTTACGGAAATGCACGGCGGCAGGATCGAAGCCTTCAGTCGCGGAGAGGGGCTGGGCAGCACCTTTGTTGTCCATCTTCCCCTTGCCTCGCCCATGAAGCCGATTCCTTCCGTCCGCGCTGAGGTGCAGACGACGCAGCGGGAATCGAGCCGGCTCAGAGTGCTCGTGGTCGACGACAACCAGGATGCTGCGCGTATGCTTGGCCGACTCGTGCAAGCGGGCGGGCATCAGGTTTGCACGGCGTTCAGCGGCAGCGAGGCCTTGCGGGCGCTTCGGGAGTACCGTCCCGATATCGCGTTGCTCGACATCGGGCTTCCGGAGATGGACGGCTACGAGATCGCGCGCCTCGTGCGGAAGGACCCGTCGCTTCGGAACCTGGTTCTCGTCGCTATCAGCGGCTACGGGCGGGAGGCGGACCGGCTGCGGTCCCGCGAGTCCGGATTCGACCATCATCTGGTCAAACCTGCCGATATAGGCGCGCTCCGAAAGATATTGCGAGAGGCAGAAGCCGCCGACAGGGCGTGAAGCGCCGCAAGGATGGAAGCAAGCTTGGAGTCGAACCTGAAGGAACGGCTGCGTCCGGCGGTCACTCCAACGAGTCGGTGGCCGACCAGGATTCTTCGTCGGTAACCTTCTCGAGCCAGTTCACGGTCTGGCCATCGAGCGCCTCCGCTTCTTGGACTGAGAGGCCGGCGCCCCTCGCGCCTCGATTATGTGCGGTCCGGGACTATAATCGACGCTGGGAGGCCTCAATGGCACGGGGAGCGTTCACGATGATAACGAGCCTTGCACGGTCACTGACCGGACTCACGGGACTAACGGGACTAACGGGACTTACGGGATTTACGGGACTCACGGCACTCGCGGCGCTCTGCGTCGCCACTTCGGCTATCGCCCACCACTCGGTCGCGATGTACGAAAACGATAAGCTCATCCAGATCGCGGGCACGGTCACGCGTATCGAATGGACGAGCCCGCACGTCTTCGTGTACCTGGCGACGACAAAGGACAAGGGAGATGGCGTCGAATGGGCCATCGAGCTCGATCCGCCCGTGCTGCTCGAGCGCTACGGCTGGCGGCGAAGCACCGTCAAGGCCGGCGACGAGATCAAGTTCACTGGCGCGCCGGCGAGATCGGGCGCGCATCTGATGCGCGGCGCAATTCTGGAACTCGCCGACGGCACCCAGCTTCGGGTGTGGTCGCGTGTCTGACGACGTTGGCATCAACGGCATCAACGGCATGAACGGCGCCAACGACGGCAACGGCGGCGTGGGCCCCGGCGAGCGGCGCATCGCGGCCGGTGGCCCGCTCACTGTAGCCGCGTCGGCCTTGGCCTTGCTGCTCGCATTGTTCGCAGGCCCCGGCCACACGCAGGCACCGCCGCCCCAGGGGTTTCCGGGCATCCCGCCCGAGGCTCCGCCCGCCAAGATCCTGAGCTTCACGGCCGACCGCGCGAATATCGCAGCCGGCGAATCTGCGACGCTGCGCTGGGAAGTAATCAATGCCTACGCCATCGAGCTCGACCCGGGGCTCGGTCCCGTCGCGACGCGTGGCTCGAAAGCCGTCGAGCCCACTGCGACGACGAGCTATACGCTGAGCGTCACGGGGCCAGAAGGCATCTCGAAGCAGACGGTGACGATCACGGTCGGCGCCGGCGACCGCCAGGCGGCCGCGGGAGGCGCAGCGACGGAGACTCGCTCGGGAACGGCTGCCTCGGGAACCCCAGCCGGCGCGGACAGCTTGCCGCGTCTCGCGAATGGCAAGCCCGATCTCTCCGGCGTCTATCTCGGCGGCCGCGACATCCACCTGGTCGGCCGCGCCATACTCAAGCCGGGCGCCGAGCGATTCCACGTGCCCCAGAACGACGCCGACTTGGGCCAGGGCGCGCTCTGCCTCCCGCCCGGCGTCCCGAACGCGACGATGATGCCGTATCCGCTCCAGATCGTCGAACGAGAGGACGTCGTCGTGATCCTCTACGAGGCCTACAACCTGTTCCGGATCGTGCGGATCGGCGTGCCGCAAACGGCATCCGAGGATCTGGACCCGACCTGGATGGGCCACTCGGTCGCGAGCTGGGACGGAGACACGCTCGTCATCGACGTCGCGGGCTTCAACGACAAGACGCGGATTGCCGGCAACCGGCACACGACCGCGATGCACGTCGTCGAGCGCTACACGCGGACGGGCCCCGGCACGATCCGCTACGAGGCGAGCGTCGTGGACCCGAATGTCTTTGCCGAACCGGTCCGTTACGCCGGCGATCTCACGGCCCATCCCGAGTGGGAGATCGGCGAGTACGTCTGCGCCGAGAACAACAAGGACTACAAGGAACTTCTAAAGGACTGAGTCGGCGTCGGCGGCGAGCGAGACGCTTACGGGTCGGCCGCGGGCAAGCTTGTCGCTGGCCGGTGGTCGCAGGTCGGTAGTCGTCAGTGGGCGATTGTAAACGCCAGCAGCACGTTCCCGGGCATGCCGCCGTTACGCCCGTACCCCGAGGTGATATAGACGCGCCCTCCAGCGATGACGGGCCCGTCGCCGTCGATCGAGCCGCCGTGCGCGGCGACGCCGTTGACGGTCGTGTACTTCCGAGCCGTGTCGAAATCCCAGAGCACGTGCCCGTCCTCGGACGAAAATGCCCGCAGGTGCCCGTCCACGGCGCCCGAAAAAACGGCGCCGGGCATCGCCGTCACGGCCGCCGGCTGCGCGGGGCTGCAGATCGCCTGCGTCTCCGGACAGGCCGCGGGCTTGGCATACCAGATGCGCTCGCCGGTCACGACGTTCGAGCGCCGTGAGTCCGCCGCCCGTCGTCGGATCGACACCGGTTGGCCGGGGGTCGGTCGCGTCGCGCCCGCTCTCCCGGCGGCGGGCGAGATCGGAGACTGCCGCGTAGACGCGCCTGCCGTCGCTGGCCATGCCCCATTGCACGCCGCCGTTGATGCCGCCTTTGCCGACGCGCGCGCGCCAGACGACGCGCCCGCGAGCGGCCGGGTCGAGGCCGAAGACGAGACCCGACTTCTGGCCGACGATGAGCCTTTCGGCGGCTTCGGCGGCCGCGCCGGCGCCCGCTGCGCCTACTGCCGCGCCCCGTGCCGTGCCTCGTACCGTGCCTCCCACCGTGCCTCCAGAACGGGCCGCCCGGCGATCCCCGAGCTCCACGAGCACGGCCGATGCGCCGAAGTCCATGTCCGCCCCGGGGCAACCGCCCGCCTGCTGCCGGCAATAGAGATTGAACTCATCGCCGGGCGTCAGCTGCCTCGACCATTCGACGTGCCCGTCCTCGAGCCCGAGTGCGACGACGGCGTCGCTCATCGCCGTCTGGCCCGTGTAGTTGTTGCCCGTCGTGACGTACAGAAGCCGCCGCGCCGGATCGAGTGTGGGTGCCGACCACGTCGGCGCACCCGAGGGACCGAAGAGCGCGACGCCGTCGTCGCGCGTGCCCATCCGTCTCGGTGTCTCGCGCACGAGCCACGACTTCCAGAGCTCCCTCCCGTCGGCGATGCGGTACGCGACGACGCTGCCTCGAAACGTGCAGCACTCGTAGTCCGGATTGAGAGGCCGGCTCTCCTCCCAGGACGCGGTCGGCACATAGACGACCCCGTCGAAGGCGACGGGCGCGCCCGTGAGCTTCGTCGACTCGTGCGGCTCGGGCCTCGCACGCCAGAGCAGCTTGCCTGTTTCGGCGGAGACGGCGTAAAAGCCGCCGCTCTGGTCGCCGAAGAAGACGGCGTGGCCGGCCCGCGGGTGCCCGGAGTCGAGCGGCGCGACGAGCATCGCGGTGCGCACGGGTCCGTCGGCCTGGAAATGCCAGTCGATGCAACCCGTCGCGGCTTCGAGTGCGTAGATGGAGCCGCCGGCGCTGCCGACGAAGAGCTCGTCGCCGATGATCGCGGGGGGAGCGAAGGCGTTTACGTCGCCCTCGAAACCGAAAGCCCAGGCCAGCGTCAGCCTCGGCAGATCCCCTGCCGTGAAGCCGGGCTCGGCCTGAAAGCGCCCGTTGCCCGCGCCCGCGCTCCAACCGTTCCAGAGCGCGGCCGGCGAATCGGCGAGCGCGACGCGGCGATCGGCGCAGAAGGCCGCGGCGGGCGGTTCCCGGTCTTCGCCGGGCACGCCGAGATAAGTAGCGACGGCCTCGCGGTCGGCTCGATCCAGCATGTAGGTCACGCTCATCATCGCGCCGAAGTCCATCGTCCGGATGATGCGATTGACGGCCATCTGCTGGAGTGTGGACTTTGCCGGGGCACGAGAGTCGGGCAGGTCATGGCAGCGGGCGCAGTGTGCCGCGTAGAGCTCCGCGCCGCGATCCTGGCCCGAGGAGGGTACCGCGAGCAGCAGCGTCGAGACGCCGGAGAGGAGGGCCGGCAATAGTGCGTGGCGTGGCATCGGTTAAGTATAGTCTTGGTCCCCGGGCGCGGCGGAAGCACCTATTCTATAGCCCCATCGGATGAGCCTCGCTCGCCCGCCCTTTCAGTTCATTTTCAGATTCCGCGATTAGAATGGCCAATATGCCGCCCACGTCGGGATCATGGGCCTTTGGAATGGGCTTAACGCCATCCTGTATTCACGTTTGCCGAGAGTCGGTGTGAACCCGTTCAAGTCGCGTCGCGGGGCGCCTCGTGCCCGTCTCTGGTCGATCGCGGTCGCGTGCGTCGTATCGGCGGCCGCGCAGGCTAACCCGCCGTTCGAGACGGACGATCCGGGCGTTTTCCCGCGACACACCGGCGAGATGTATCTGTTCTCGGCCGGCGGCCGCAGCGCCGACGGCACCGGCCTGGATGCCGCACCCGGCGGCGAGGTCAATTACAGCTTCCTGACCAATACGTTCGCGCACTTGGTGGTGCCGTTGGCCTACAACGACCCGAAACAGGGCCGGTCCGCCTACGGTCTGGGTGACGTTGAGCTCGGCTTCAAGTGGCGTTTCCTGAGCCAGAAGCGCGACGGCATCGACATGGCCACCTTTCCGCTCGTCGAGCTGCCGACCGGCAGTGCTCGGCGGGGGTTGGGCAGCCGCAAGTCCAGCTATTTCGTGCCCCTATGGCTCGAGAAGGACTGGGGGGCGTGGACGGTCTACGGCGGCGGCGGACGGTGGTTCATGCACGATCCCGGGGAGCGGGACTCATGGTTCACGGGTACGCTCGTGCAGCGCCAAATCACTCGGGCGCTGTACCTCGGGGGCGAGGTCTTCCACCAGACGGCACAAACCACGGGCGGCACCTCTTCCACGGGGTTCAACGTAGGCGGAGGCTACACGTTGGGCGGCGCATGGCAGCTGCTGTTCTCCGGCGGGCGCAACCTCACCGAATCGGCGGACAATAGGTTCTCGTACTACTTGGCCCTGTATCGAACCTTCTAGGGTAGCGCGTTCCCCTCCGTGGCGAACCGGCTGCCAGCCGGATCGTCGGGATCGAGCGAGGCAGCGTGCCGATGGGCACGCGCCTGCACGATCGCAAACACGGCCGGCAGCACGAAGAGCGTTGCGACTGTCGCCACGGCCAGGCCGCCGACCACGGCGCGGCCGAGCGGGGCAGTCTGCTCCGACCCCTCGCCGATGCCGATCGCGATCGGCAGCATCCCGGCGATCATCGCGCAGCTCGTCATCAGAATCGGGCGCAGCCGGCTCACGGCGCCGTCGCGGGCGGCCGCGTCTGGAGACGCCCCGTTCATGCGGGCGCGCTCGGCGAAGTTCACGAGCAAGATCGCGTTCGCGATCGCGACGCCGACGGCCATGATCATCCCCATGTAGGACTGAATGTTCAGCGTCGTCCCCGACAGCCACAAGGCCAGCACGACGCCCGCGATCACGGCCGGCGTCGTCGACGCGACGATGACGGCGAGCTTGAACGACTGAAAGTTCGCCATGAGCAGCAGGAAGATGATGGCGATGGCCAGGCCGAGACCGGATTCGAGGCCGCCGAGCAGTTGCTGCATGGGCACGACCTGGCCCCGCAGCGCGACATTGACGCGCGGCGGCGGCGCGCCGGCGGCGTCGATCGCGCTCTGGACCTGCTTTGCGACGCTGCCGAGATCGGCGCCCTGAATGTTGGCCGTGATCGTGACGAGCCGCTGCATGTTGTAGCGCGTATATTGGCCCGGCGTCGTGCCGCGAGTCACTTTCGCGATGTCGCGCAGCAGAATCGAACGCCCGTCGTGGTCGGCCACCGGCACGTTCTCGAGATCCTGTATCGAGTGCATGTCGGCATGCGGTACCTCCACCTGGATCTGATATGCCACGCCGCTCTTCGGGTCCGCCCAGTAGTTCGGCACGATGAAGCGGCTCGAGGACGTCGCCGCGACGAGCGAGCGCGAGACCTGTTCCATGTCGACGCCCATGAGGCCGGCACGTTCGCGGTCGACGTTCACGTCGAGGGTCGGGTAGTCGAACGCCTGGCCGTACTCGACGTCGCGCAGCGCCGGGATCTTCGCCATCCGGTCTCGAATCTTCGCGGCGAAGGCGCGGCTCAGCTGCAGGTTCGGGCCGCTGACCGCGACCTCGATCGGCGTCGTGGAGCCGAGACTCATGACCTGGCTCACGATGTCGCTCGGCTCGAACGAGAAGGCGACCCCGGGCAACTCCTTGGCGAAGCGCGCCCGCAGCCGTTCTTTTAGCGCGGCGGGGTCGATGCCGGACCCTCGTTTGAGCTGGACCTGGAGCACGCCTTCCTCGGATCCTCCGTTCCAGGTGTAGATGAAGTTGATCGGATAACTCGAGCCGTGCACGCCGAGGAAGCCCATGGTGATGGCGATGTTGTCGGGCCCCGCCTCGTTGCGGATGATGTCGAGCGCCTTGACCGCGATGGCTTCGGTGTCGTCGACCTGCGTGCCCGTCGGCGCGCGCAGGCGCAGCTGAAGCTGCCCCGCATCGACCTTGGGATAGATTTCCGTGCCGAGCCGCCCGCCAATCAAGACGATGACGGCGGCGGCCGCAAGAAAATAGGCGCCCGCGACGAGCCAGCGCGCGCGGACGAGGCGCTCCGTGATCGCGCCGTAGCGGCGCTGCAGCCTGACCAGCCGGGTCTCGGCGCCGCCTTCGCCGAGTGCCGCGCGCTCGTGGCCGCGCAGGAACCAGATCGAAAGGATCGGGACGAGTGTGGTCGAGAGCAGGTAGGAGGCCACCATGGCGAAGCCGACGGCGAGCGAGAGCGGCACGAACAGCGCCCTGGCGGCACCGACCATGAAGACCGACGGCAGGAATACGGCGAGCACGCAAAGCATCGCGATCAGCAGCGGCAAGGCGACTTCGGCACCGGAGTCGACCACGGCCCGCGCGACGCGCTGGCCGCGCGCGAGGTGCGTGTGGATGTTCTCGACGACGACAGTCGACATGTCGACGAGCACGCCGATCGCGAGCGCGAGGCCGCCGAGGGTCATGATGTTCACGGTCTGACCGGTGATCCACAGCCCCAGCACGGCCCCCATGAGTGCGAGCGGGATGTTCGCGACGACGATCAGCGAGCTGCGCCAGTCGGCTAGGAACAACAGCACCATGATGCCGGTCAGCACGGCGCCGAGGGCCCCTTCGAGCGTCAAGCCGCCGATCGCGCGCGTCACGTAGGGCGACTGGTCGAACTCGTAGCTGACTTTGACGTCCTCCGGCAGAGCGGCCTGAAAGCGCGGCAGGTTTGCCTTGACGGCTGCGACGACGGACAGCGTCGACGCGTCGGAGCGTTTCGTGACCGGGATGTATACGGTCCGCCGGCCGTTGACGAGCGCATCGCTGGTCACGATGTCGGTGCCGTCCACGACGCTGCCGACGTCGCGCAGGAACACGGTCGGCAGCTTCCCCGGCCGGATCGGCACGTTCTCGAGATCCTTGATGTTCTTGACGACTGAGTTCAATGGCACCATCGGGTATTTGCCGCCGATGGCCAGATTGCCGGACGGGCTGATCAGATTGGTGCGGGTCAGGGCGGTCACGACCTCTTCGGGCGGCATGTCGTAGGCGCGCAGCCGATCGGGGTCGAGCCTCACGACGATGCTTCGCGCCGCGCCGCCGAAGGGCGGCGGCGCCGAGACCCCCGGCAGCGTCGCAAACATCGGCCTCACGACGTTGAGGGCGGCGTCCTGCATCTGAGCCACGGAGCGGGTCTCGCTCGAGAACACGAGCATGCCGACGGGCACGCTGCCCGCGTCGAAGCGCATGACGAACGGCGGCACGGTACCGGGCGGCATGAACGCTCGCGCGCGGTTCACGTATTGCACCGTCTCGGCCATGGCTTGGCTCATGTCCGTGCCCGGGTAGAACTGCAGCTTCATGATCGAAGCGCCTTGGATCGACTTCGACTCGACGTGCTCGATCCCGGTGATGTAGAGGAAATGGTACTCGTAGTAGTAGGTCAGAAAGCCTTCCATCTGCGCGGGGTCCATCCCCCCGTATGGCTGCGCGACGTAGATGGTCGGGATACCGAGAGGCGGAAAGATGTCCCGCGACATGCGGGTCAAGGCGAGAAAGGCGCCGAGCACTACGGCAACAACGAGCACGATGACGGTGAAGGGGCGGCGCAGCGCGGGTTGCAGGAGGTTCATGTGCGTCTCTCGCTGTCGAGGTGCAGGTCTGGACGGGCGATCGGCCTTCGCCCGAAAGGCGGGCCGACGCAGATTGCGCGCATATAGCCTACCGGGTGTAGCTGAAAACTATCTGAAAGCGGGAGGACCGGGCGGCACCAACGTCCGCGACCTTCCTCGGTTCGGTCTTTTCAGAGAGCTTTCAGATTGTTCCGCTAGACTCGAGAGCGATGAAAACACTCCAAGCCGTATCCGGCGTCGCTGCCCGCACGATGCTGATCAGCGGCGCAATCGTCGGTGGGCTTCTTCTCTGCCGGCCGGGTCGGTCCCAAACGACCGACGCGGCGCAGGCGATCGACGTGACCGTGGTGCAGCCGACTCGGCGCGACATCGAGCTGACCACCACACAGCCGGGCACCGCGAAGGCGTACTTCGAGGCCGATCTCGGCGCGAAGGTGTCGGGCTACGTCAGCGGGCTCCTGGTCGATATCGGCAGCCGCGTGAAGAAGGGCCAGGTCCTCGCGCGCATCGCGGTCCCGGAGCTCATCCAGGCACAGAACGCCGCTGCCGCCGAGGCGAAGGCGCTCGAGTCCGAGTACGGGCGCGTCGAGAAGCTCGTGGCACGCGACTCGGTCACTCAAAAGACGCTGACGGAGACGAAGAACCGGCTCGATGCCGCCATCGCCAAGCGGGACCAGATCCAGGCCCAATTGTCGTACGCGACGAT
This sequence comes from uncultured Gammaproteobacteria bacterium, assembly GCA_963702105.1. Taxonomy (GTDB): domain Bacteria; phylum Pseudomonadota; class Gammaproteobacteria; order Steroidobacterales; family Rariloculaceae; genus ZC4RG20. Next base: position 2,372,731 of record OY969712.1, on the reverse strand, counting down.
CGAGGCTCCCTTCGACGGCACCGTGACCTTCCGCTCCATCGACCCCGGCGACATGGTCTTCGAGGCCAGCTCGCCCAAGGGCAGCGGCGAAGCGCTGCTGCGCGTCGCGGAGCTCGATAGGATTCGCGTGGAAACGTACGTGCCCGAGCGCGCAGCCTCCTGGGCGGACGTCGGCGATCCCGCGACCGTCTACTTCGACGCCCTTCCCGGCAAACCTTTCGCGGGAAAAGTTTCGCGCAACTCGGGCGCGCTCGATCCGGCGACGCGCACACTGCTGGTCGAGATCGATCTTCCCAATCCGGACGAACGCATCCGGCCGGGCTACTACGGCGAAGCACGAATCGTGCTCGAGAGGCGGAAGCAGGCGCTCGTCGTGCCGGACGCGGCCGTGCACTACGAGCAGGGCAGCCCGTTCGTGTATGTGGTCGGGGGGGAGAACGAGGCGCGGCGCAAACCTGTCGACGTGGGCCTGGACGACGGTGAATGGACCGAGATCACGAGCGGCCTCCAAGGCTCGGAGCGCGTGATCGCGGCGCCCGCCTCGATAGGGAGCGGGGCGCTGGTGCGCATCGCGCAATGAGCGTCCGGGCGATGAGCGCGACGACAGCAAGATCGAAGTTGGGGTTTTGTTTGCACGCCGCGATCCTGCTCGGTCTCGCCGTCTCGTTCGGCGTGTATGCGCAGGAGAAGCCGCGATCCGCGGCCGAAGCAGCATCGAAGCGTACGGCAACCGTCGGTTCCGCTGACCTGCAAATCCCCAAGGATGTGCCGCTGCGCATCGATCTTGCCACCGCTTTGCGGCTCGCGGATCAGCGCAATCTCGACGTGGCGATCTACGTGCAACGCGTCGCCGAAGCCTCCGCCCGCCTCAGCGAGGCGCGCACGCTCGCCATCCCGACCCTGCGCGCCGGCAGCGGCTACAACCGTCATCAGGGGCCGCTCCAGGAGACCGGCGGGCAGGTACTCGACGCCGACCGCGCCTCCCGGTCCTTCGGCCTCGGGCTGGGCGCCGTCGGCGCCGGCGATCCGCGGCTGCCGGGCGTCTCGCTCGACGTGGATGTGGCCGACGCCATCTTTCAGCCGCTGGTCGCGCGGCAGAACCAGGCCGCCGTCGAAGCGGCGGCCGACGCGAACCGGCACGCCGTACTGCTCGATGTCGCGGCCGCCTATGTCGATTGGCTCGCCGCCCGGGCCAACGTCCAGGCCGCCTCCGACGCGCTCGAACGAGCGCAGGACCTGGCCGACATCACCGCGAGCTACGCCCAGTCGGGCGAAGGGCTGCGGTCGGATGCGGACATGGCCGCCGTTCAGCCCCTGGTTTGGCGCCAACGGCTGTTGGCGGCCCGGGCGAAAACCCAGGCTTCCGCGGCCGCGCTTACGCGCCTGCTGCACCTCGACCCCGACGTGCGGCTCGATCCCATGGAAACCGGCGTGCCGATGCTCGAGATCGTCTCCGACCAGGCTGACGTTCAGCAGCTCATCGATCGCGCCCTGGCCGACCGGCCGGAGACCGATCAGGCCGAGGCGCTCGTCGCGGCCGCCGACCACGATCTGCGTGCCGAGCACTACCGCCTGTTCATTCCGAGCGTTTCGGTCGGATACAGTACTGGCCGCTTCGGCGGTGGGATCGGTACGTCCGTCGAGGACACGGCCCGCCGGGACGACCTGACCGTTCTCCTGTACTGGCAGTTCGAGCACTTCGGATTCGGCAATCGCGCCCGGATCGACGAGAAGCAAGCCGTGCTTCGCCGCCGCGGGCTCGAGCGCGAGAAGCTCCGGGACGCCATAAGGGCGGAGGTCGAGACGGACTTCGCGAGGGTGACGAGCCTCAAAGCGCAGGTCCAACTGACTCGTGACGCCGTGGCTCGGGCCGGCGACGCGTACGCCCTGAACCGCAGGCGAATCTACGACCGTCAAGGCCTGCCGATCGAGGCGCTGCAGGCACTTCAGGCGTACGCCGAAGCCCAAGCCGCGAACGTTCAGGTGACCGCCGATTACAGCGAGGCGCAGATGCGCCTTTACACGGCATTGGGCAGCCCGCTGGACTCGCCGCAGCTGACACTACCGGCGCAGAATTAGTCTGACCCGAGGCCGGATTTTATCGGGGCCGGAAGCGGGGCATAATCGGCCCCAGAGGCTCCGGTTCTCCTCTTACTAGGGCGTCTCCTGTCACGGAAGGAACTCGGTTCCCCGGATACCGCTCATGCGCGTGCTTATCGTCGAGGACGAGCGTCGAATGGCCGAGCAGCTGCGCCGGGGCCTCGAGAGGGAGGGCTATTCTATTCTGCTGGCGCAAGACGGCCTCGAAGGTTACGACGTTGCGCGCAACCTCGAGCACGACCTCATCATCCTCGATTGGATGCTGCCCGGTATGGATGGCCGTGAGATCGCCCGTCGCCTTCGGGACGCGAAAGTCGATACGCCTATCCTTATGCTGACCGCCCGGGATACCTCGCCGAACATCGTCGAAGGCCTCGACAGCGGCGTGGACGACTACTTGATCAAACCCTTTTCGTTCGAGGTGCTCCTCGCTCGTATGCGGGCTCTTGCCCGTCGCGCCTGGGCCACTCGTCAACCGCTGTTGCGGGTAGCCGATCTCGAGCTCGATCCCGCCGGGCACAGGGTATTTCGCGCCGGCCGCCAGATCGCGCTCAGCGGACGCGAGTTCAGGCTGCTCCATTACCTCGCATATCGGTCAGGCCAAGTCGTTCCGCGCGAGACGCTGATAGAAGCGGTGTGGGGCTACGGCTGCAGTATCGAAAGCAATACGCTCGACGCCTTCATTCATTTGCTCCGGGTCAAGCTCGATAGTGCACCGGGCGAGAAGCTCATCCACACGGTTCGCGGCGTCGGCTACTGCCTGGCCGAACGCGCACCCCCATGAGATTGCGCTCGATCGGCGCTCGCTTGACGGTCCGCTATGCGGCGGCTTTTGCGTGCGCGCTGGTACTGCTGGGGGCCGGAACGATGTTGGTAGTGCGTGAGAACCTCTATCACGCCGTCGACGACTCGCTCCGCGAACGCGTCGAGGGTATCCGGCGCTTCATCGAGGAGCATCGAACCCGGCTCGCGCTCCCGGAGGTCAAGGACGAGTTCCGCGCCCATGGCGATTACTTTCGGGTCGACGACGAGGCCGGCCGCATTCTCTATCAGGCCGAGTCCATGCGGGGCCTACAACCTCCGAAGGCGAGTAGGCGAGTCGGTGCACAGAGTATCCTCGACGACGCGACGACGCGCCAAGGAATTCCGTTGCGGCGCCTCACGCGCACCGTCGTCATCGACGGGCAACGCTATACGGTGGAAGTTGCGACGCCGCTCGCCGACTTCGAGCAAGGGCTGACGGCGGCCGTCGGCGTCCTGCTATCGATGTTCCCGCTCGTGCTGCTCATCGCATCGGCCGGCGGCTACTGGCTGAGCCGCCGAGCACTCGCGCCCGTCGATCACATCACCAAAGCCGCGAGGTCGATCACGAGCAATAACTTGTCCCAACGGCTGTCGGTGCCGAACACCGGCGATGAGCTCGAGCGCCTGTCGCGCACACTCAACGAAATGATCGAACGCCTCGAAAGAGCGTTCAAGAGAGTCTCCCAATTCACGCTCGACGCCTCACACGAGCTACGCACGCCGCTGGCCGTGATGCGCACGACCGCAGAAGTCGCCCTGCGTTCGCCCGAAGGAGATTCGGATGGGCGGGAGGCCCTCGAAGGCATTTTGGTCGAGCTCGAGCGCACGTCCGAGCTCGTCGAGAACCTGCTGGTCATCGCGAAAGCCGATGCCGGCGACGTGCGGCTGCAGAAGAGACCCGTAGATTTCGTTCAGGCCGTCCGTGAAGCTTGCCAAGAAGCACGCGTGCTCGCAGGGGCGAAGGGCATTTCGCTCCGGACCAAGCTGCCCCGAGAGCCTGTGTGGATCGAGGGGGACCCCCACTCGATCCGGCGTCTGTTTCTCATTCTTCTCGACAACGCGATCAAGTACACGCCGGCGGGCGGCCACTGCGATGTGGCCGTCAATGCCTCCGGCCCGCGCGTGGTCGGCACTGTCTGCGATACCGGAATCGGCATCGAGGAAAGCGAGCGCGACCGCATCTTCGAGCGCTTCTATCGCGTCGATAGCGCTCGGACCCGACGCCAAGGCGGCACCGGGCTCGGCCTTGCGATCGGACGCTGGATCGCGGAGGCGCACCAGGGAGACGTCTCCGTGGCCAGTGTTCCTGGCCGCGGCTCCGTGTTTCGTGTGGAGCTCCCGCTCGCGACCTGCCCCAGCGTCGTGCCGGATCGGGCCTTAGCGCAAAATTGATCGCTCATTGACCGAATGCGCGCCGAGGCCGCGGCGATGCGATGGGCACCGAGCTGCTTCCACGCGACTGAGCCATCCGCCGCGTGAGCGTTGGGGGTGAATCCGCCCGGCCGATGCCGCTTCATTCGACCCGTTTGAAGACCCACGCGCCCGAGACCTGAATCTCGGACACCTGCGTGGCCATGCCGTCGCCGTCGCGCTTGAACACGTAAGGCTGACCCCATTGGCAGGTCGGGCAGACGAACGTCGTCTGAGACTGCGCGACCAGCGGCGATTTCTTGCCGCCGTTCCTCCGCAGGACCAAGCCGCCGTCTTCGAGGGTCACCTCCACCGTGGTCAGATTATCGAGCCAATAGCCCCGATACGTGCCGACGTACTTGGCGAGGATGTCGGGCGCGACAGTGACGGCGGCTACCCGAGCGTCGCTGCTCTTGTCGCCGATCCAATGCTTGGTGACTCCCTGCGAGGCCTCGTTGCAGACGATCTCCAGCATCTCGTCGTCCGCCGCGTACTGCAGCTCCACGACTTCGTGCACCGGCGCGTCGAACGTGCCGGGGTCGTCGTATGTGACGTCCTCGCGCATATGCCCGAAGTCGAGGCGCCGGTAGCGCTCGGTGATGCGCAGCTTCTCCGTGTGCGACAGCCCTGCGGCATTCAGCCAGGTCTTGTCGTTGAAGCCGTTACTCTCGACGACGAGCGTATCGCCGTCCCAATGGCCCACGGAGTACCCCATCCAGATGGGCAGCGGATCGGGCTCGAGCTTGCGCCCGTCCATGAATATCTGCCGGGACGTGAGGTCGCCGTTCAAGATCGCGATGACGCTGGGGCTTTGCACGATCCTTCGCAAGCCGCCACCGCCGGCAGCGCCGCCCACGATGTAGCCCGGGCCCTGCGGCAGGCATTGAAAGAGGGGGCCGTCCTTGTAGTAGTTTCTCTCACGCTCCGCCATCAAGGTGCGCGCCCACGCCTTGATCTTGCTCTGGTTGTTCAGGTCGCCCGAAACCTTCGCGGGGCGCCACAGTCCGGTCAGCTCGGGATGCCCGTCGGCGGCGTGCGGCGCGGGCGCCGTGAGATCCGGTTTGCCGTCGGCCGTGCGCGGGATACCCGGCGTGGGCAATGAAAGCCACTGTGCCGCCGCCGGTCCGGCCGCCGCCGCCAACAGAACCCACGTCGCGAGTCGCCCCTTCATGCCGCCCCCGGGAAACTTGGTGCTAGGATTGGCGGATCGTAAGCCGATCCGTAGCGCAGGTCACTACACGAAGCCGATTTCGAATGAACGGTTTCGAATGAAGGGGGGGTCCGGTCGTGAAACGCGTGTTCTTCGTCTTTCTTGGTACAGCGCCGCTTCTCGCCGCCTTGCCCGGCGCGGCACATCACTCGTTTGCCGCGGAGTTCGACATTCATCGGCCCCTCAAGTTGACGGGCACGGTCACGAGAATGGAGTGGACGAATCCGCACGCGTGGCTTTTCATCGACGCCAAAGACGAGAACGGAAAGGTCCAGAGCTGGGCGGTCGAGCTCGTCGGGATCAACGATCTGCTTCGCCGCGGCTGGGGCCGCGGCCGAGTCAAGGCCGGTGACGTCATCGACGTCAAAGGCTTCGGGGCTCGGGACGGTACGAACACCGCGAATGCGTCCTCGGTCAGCCTGACGAAGACGGGCGAGCTGCTCTGGGCCAGCGTCGCGCGGAAAGACCAGCAGTAGCGCCCGACCCGGCGTGTCATGCCGGGCTTCGCCGCGGAAACGAGACCTGCGCCGCCGGTCCTCCGCGACGCGCGGGCGGCGCCTGGAGGCGCTTGTCCTTGGCCAGCACGATCGCCTGGGCCCGCGAGCGCACGTCGAGCTTTTCGAAGATCCTCGTCACGTGGTTGCGCACGGTCTTTTCGCTGATGAAAAGTCGCCGGCCGATCTCGATGTTCGTCCGGCCTTCGGCAATTGCGGCAAGGATCTCGCGCTCGCGCGGCGAAAGCATGCCGAAGACAGGGTCTTCGGCATCGCCCGCGGTCTTTCGCTTCGTAAACGCCAGTAACTCTTCCTGCAGGCGCGCCCAGGCCGGCTCGGATTCCAATAGACTCAGGCACGCCGCGAGGCCCACGAGAAAGTACTCGACGGGCGACGCGGCGGTGTCCTCGCACGCGAATATATCGCCGTGGTCGGCCTCGGACGGCAATGCTCGCTTCGGGTTCTGCCGGGCGCCGAGTCCTTGCACGCCTTCGAGGGCGGATCGGCGCTGCGGTGCGCCCGGCTTGTCGCAGGTGTCGCGCCGCCGGAGCCCGGCGGCCTCGCGCGCCAGCATCAGCGCCTTGCGGGCTCGCAGCAGTGCGGAGGTGTTCACGCCGCCTTCGATTTTGCCGGTATCCGGGTTCATTGCGTGCCTCCTGGGTCGAGTGTTGCCGCGCGGTTATCGCCGGGTTGGAGGCAGATTGCCGCGACAGCGTGGAACCCAGCATGAGAGCCCCCGTGGTATTTCAGGCGGTGCCGCTGCGGCGGCTGCCCGCCCGGTTGTGCCCGGCTCAGGCATCGGCTCCGGTGGGCGCCCAGGCGGCGCACGCAACGAGAGGATTCGTATCAGCCGCGATCGGAATCAGTCGCCGCCGGCCGCAGCCAGCGGCACGCCCAGACGCGATCGAACCCCATTCCGGCTTGCCGCTGGACGTGACGCACCGACTCGGTGTCCGGTGCCCGGTACAGGCAGACCATGCGCCGGCGGTCGCGGGAAAAGAACGTGCGCAGGAAGGTCACTGCGTGCATTTCGAGACACCGCGTCCCGGCCTTGCCGAGGGCCCGAACCGCCTCGAGCGAGACGGGCTCGCGAAAACTCCGTTCGACGACGACGTTCGCGCCCGCGCGCGGCTCGCCTCGCGGTGGGTCGGCGACGTGCACCGAGCCGCTCCACGCGAGGTCGAACGCCGCACGGGCTTGACGAAGGGCCAGGCGCACGGACTCGGCGTCCGGCGCCTGCATCCGGCAGAGCATACGTCGGCCGTCGGCGGCGAGCAGGCTTTCCCGCCAGTCGACGCCGTGCAGATCCATGCATGCGGCGCCGGCGCTGAGCATTTTCCGCACCGTCTCCTCGGTCAGCGGCTCCGGGAGGACACGTTCGACGAAGACGTCTTCCATCCGGCGCCCCTCAGAGCGCCGCCGCTTGGCGGGCGGACGACGCGCGCTCGAGCAGCGAGGCCGAGCGGGCCCGCGCCCAGTCGGCCACGGGGGATTCCGCAAAGGAGGCGACCGCCTCGAGGTGGTGCTCGAGCGCCGCTGCGTTTCCCCCGGCCATATGGGCCTCGGCGAGCGCGACATGGGCCAGCATCGTCTCCGTGGTCCGGCCGAGGGTCGCGGCATAACCGAGGGCTTCGCCGGCCCGGGCGACCGCCTGGTCGAGCCGGCCGCCGTCGATGTCGAGCAGTGCGGCGCGCGTCAGAGCGTAGGCGAGCCTATGCTTGGCATCGGCGAGGCGCAGGGGCTCGAGCGCGGCATCGAGCGATGCGCTCCCGGCGCCGAGCGCATAGTCGCAAAGTGTCGAGAGCGCGCGCGCGAAAGGCGCCTCGCTGCCATCGCGCAGCTTGTCGCCGATTTCGACGAGAGCGGCGCATCGGGCTTTCGCCGCATCGAAATGGCCGCGCTCGAACTCGATCATGACGAGGTATTCGTTGGCCTGAAATTCCGTAACCCGATCGCCGGCCGATTTCGAAAGGATGCGGGCTTCCTTGAAGAGCTCCTCCGCTTCCTCGAGCTTGGCCTTGTGATAGCGCAGCATGCCGAGCGCGACGGGAATCGAGTGATGCCGAAGCTGCGCGCGGCCGGCCAGGGCCTGTGCCTCCATGAGCATTGCGTCGGCCTGGCTCAGGTCGCGCTCGAGCATCGCGAGGCACTTGGCCGCCTCGGCCATGCCGACGATGTGCGCTTCATCGTTGCCGCTGCGCGTCAAGCGCGCGGCCTGAAGAATCTCCTCGCGTGCCCCGGCCCAGTGCCCATGCATCCAGCGCACGTAGCTCGCCATGTAATAGCCGAGGCGCGCATGGGCGAGCGCACCGTGATCGAGCGCCTGTTCGGCGAGCGCGGCAAACTCGGCCGCGGCCTGCTCCCAGTCCTCGAGCGGTGCGGCCGTCAGCATGATCTCGCGCAGCTCGATCGTCGCGCAAACGCGCGCGGCCGCGCCGAGCCGCTCCGCAAGCTGCAGGCCCTTGCGTGCGAGCGACAACGCCTCGCCGTTGGCATAAAAGCGCAGGCATAGCCGCCCGGCCGAGACCATGGCCGTGACGGCCAGCGCGGGATCGCCGCTCTGCGAGGCGTGGTGCGCGAGATCGGCCGCATGACGAAGATCGAGGGCGGTGTCGTGCTCGAGCAGCTCGGCCGCTCGGCGGTGCATCATGCGCCGGCGAGCGGGGGAGATCTCCCGGTAGATGCTGCGCGCCACGAGATCGTGGGAAAACCGGAGTCCCGTGTCCGTCGCGATCAGAATGCCCTGCTTCTCGGCGCTCTCGAGCGCGACGCCGACGCGATAGGCGTCGAACCCGGTCGCTTGCTGCAGCAAGGCCGGGTCGAAGCGCGAGGCGAGCACGGCGGCCCAGCGCATGACCTCGGCCCCTTCGAAATCGAAGCGGGCCAGCCGTTCGCGGATCAGCTCGTGCAGCGAGCCGGCGCTGTCGCCGGAGACCTCGGCGCGCGAGAGCTCGATCGCGAGAAGCGGATTTCCCGCGCACTCTCGGCAGAGGCGCTCGCTGTTCGCCTGCGGAGCATGCGTCTCGATGAGGCGCCGCAGATCCGCCTGCGGCAAGGGGCCGACGCTGATCTCCTCGAGCAGGGCATCGTGTCTCAAGCCTCGCAACGCCTGCTGCGCCGGGCCGTTGTCACGAATTTCGTCCTCCCGGGCGGCGAGAATCGCGAGCAGAGGACGGTCCCGATTCATGCGTGCGACGTAGTGCAGGGCAGAAGCGCTCGACTCGTCGCACCACTGCACGTCGTCGAACAGCAGCACGACGGGCCGCAGGCTCGACTCGGCCGCGACGAAGTCGCTGAGCGCGCCGAAAAGCCGATCGCGGTTCTCGTGGTCGCGGCCGCCGAAGATGTCGCGCGCCGTGTGCGCTGCGGCCCCGCGCAGCGCGTCGATCCAGAGTGCGAAGGGGCGGATCGTCGCCGATTCGACCGCACTCGCTTCGAGCAAGAAGGCGTCCGCAGCGCGGCTCGCTTCGGCGATCCACTGGAGCAGCCGGCTCTTGCCGATGCCGGGTTCGCCGCCGAGCAGCACGACGCGCGCACGCGGCTGGCCCATGGTCTCGCGCAGCAGCTCGCGCAAGCGCGCGGTCTCGGCGTCGCGGCCGATGAGCGGCCGGGGCCGGTGAGTGGATCTGGATTGGGGCAGGGGCGGCGTTTGCGCGGCGAGAGCGCCGCTCGAGGCCGGTGCCGCCGGTATCGTCGGGAGCGCTTGCCGTGGCGCCGGCGCAGACTTCGGCGTCCCGTGCAGGGCCCGGTACAGCGTCCCCGTCGGCTCGGCGCCGATCTCCTCGAGCATGCGCGCGCCGAGCTCGTATTGGCGCGCGGCGTCGTCGGCTCGCCCGAGCGTGACGAGCAGCCGGATCAACGTCGCGCGCGCGGCTTCGTCGTACGGCGCGAGCGCGACGAGCGCGTGCGCATGCGGCAGCGCACGCAGCGGTTGTGCCGCGAGCCGCTCGACGAGCGCGCCGAGGACGGCCGCCTGCGCACGGCTCGCGAGCTCGCGCTCGGCAATGCACCAGGCGTGGAATTGGTGAAGGCTCGAGAGCTCGATGCCCTCGAGTAAATTACCCCGGTACAGGGCCGCCGCGTCTTCGAGCGTCTCGACGGAGGCGGTGCCGAGGCCGCTGTTCGCGAGCGCTTTGAGGGCCGCGACGTCCACGACGACGTCGGAGGCGTCGAACCGCACGCTGAGGCGGTCGGCGACGATCCGGCGCCGGCCCGGGTCGTCCACCAGCCGGCGCAGCTTGGAGAGGCTCCAGCGCAAGGAACCGCGCGGGTCGTCCGGGATCTCCCAGAGCAGCTCGCAGAGGTGCTCCCGATTGAAGGACCTCGGATTCAGGATCAGATAGGCGAGCAAGGCACGCGTTTTGCGGGACGGCGGTAACGCCAGGACGGCCCCATCCCTGAGGACGGTGAGGTCGCCGAGAAAGTGGAATCTCAGGGCCATGGCTCGACCGACAGTCCCTCGACCGAAACGCGCCGACGAATCGATAGCCAACAGGATACGGCGTAGCCGCTGCGGAAAATACCACGGTTGCCGGAAAAAACCACGCTCGCTCCAACGCCCGCTTCCGCGCTACGGCCCGAAGCTTCGTACCCCGGCGCCCGGAGCCGGATCCAACACAGGAGGCGAGACGCCATGGCCCGCTACGACACCATTCTCGATACCATCGGCAATACCCCGCTCGTCAAGCTCCAGAGGCTCGCGCCGCCGGACGTCAGCGTCTGGGTCAAAATCGAGGCGTTCAACCCCATGGGCTCGATCAAGGACCGCATGGCGCGCGCGGTCATCGAGGACGCCGAAAGGCGCGGGGCGTTGCAGCCGGGCCAGACGGTCGTCGAGGCGACGAGCGGCAACACGGGCATCGGCCTTGCGATGGTCTGCGCGCAGAAGGGCTATCCGCTCGTGGTCACGATGGCCGAGAGCTTCAGCGTGGAGCGGCGAAAGCTTTTGCGGTTCCTGGGGGCGAAGGTCGTGCTGACCCCGGCTTCCGAGAAGGGCACGGGCATGCTGGCCAAGGCCGTCGAGCTCGCCGAGCGCCACGGCTGGTTCCTGTGCCGGCAGTTCGAAAACGAGGCGAATGCCGAGGTGCACAGCCGCACGACGGCGCAGGAGATCCTCGCCGACTTCGCCGACGAGAACCTCGACTACTGGGTCTCCGGCTTCGGCACGGGCGGCACGTTGAAGGGGGTGGCGCGGGCCCTCAAGCGGGCGAATCGTGGGATACGCATCGTGGCGGCCGAGCCCGACAACGCGCAGATCCTCGGCAGCGGCATTCCGCAGCCGCGCGGCCCGGACGGGCGCCCGAGCGCGAGCCATCCACAATTCCGGCCGCACCTCATGCAGGGCTGGAGCCCGGACTTCATCTCGCGGCTCACCGACGAGGCCGTCGCGGCGGGGCTCGTGGACGAAGTGGTGCCCGTGGCCGGTGCGGATGCGCTCCAGCTCGCGCGCGATCTCGCCTGTCGCGAGGGGATCTTCGTCGGCACCTCGAGCGGAGGGACGCTGGCCGCGGCGCTCACGGTCGCACGGCGCTCGCCGGCCGGCACGAACATCGTCTGCATGCTGCCCGACACGGGCGAGCGGTACCTCTCGACGCCGCTCTTCGAGCACGTCGGCGAGCATATGACCGACGAGGAATTCTCGATCTCGCGCTCGACGCCGGGCTACCGCTTCGATACGCCGGCGCCTATGTCACCGCTGCCGGCGCCGCCGCCGGCGGCCGGCGCGCCGGCCCGCGCAATGGGGACGGCCGGACCGGGTGGTGCGGCCGAAGCGGGTCGGCGGAACGCCCGACCGGCCGCTGAGCTCGACGCCGAGGCCGAAGCGTTCGTGAGCGAGGTGACGGCGGCGGAGCCGGTCGTCCTTTTCGCGCTCGAGTGGTGCGAGTTCTGCTGGTCCGTGCGTAGGCTCTTCGCGCAGCTCGGCATTACTTATCGGAGCGTGGACCTCGACTCCGTCGAGTACCAGCGGGCCAATCGCGGCGGCAAGATCCGCGCCGTGCTGGCCGAGCTCACCGGCGCGAAGACCATCCCGCAGATCTACGTTGGCGGCGAGCACGTCGGCGGCTGCACGGAGCTTTTCGACGCCTTCAGGGACGGCTCTTTGCAGCGGCGCCTCGAGGCCAACGGCATCGCGTACGCGGCCGAGGTCGCGCTGGACCCGTACGAGCTGCTGCCGAAGTGGCTGCAGCCGCGCAGAATCGGTTGAGTGCGGTGACGCCGTCCGCGCTCGAGTGCAGAAGACCCCGTTCAGAAGACCCTTGGCGTTCAACGCAGAGGCGGATCTTCAGGAGAGATGCATGGAACCCATACCTGTCATCGACATCGCGCGGCTCGACCGCGCGCGCACGCTCGCCGCGCTCGATGCGGCCTGCCGCGACTGGGGCTTGTTTCACGTCGTCGATCACGGCATCGACCTCGCCGTAACCGCCGCGCTCATGCGCGAGATGCGTGAGTTCTTCGCCGAGCCCGGCGACGTGAAGCGGCGGATCTCGCGCACGGCCGAGAATCCCTGGGGATTTTTCGACCGCGAGCTCACGAAGAACACGCGCGACTGGAAGGAGATCTACGACTACGGCCCGGCGGACGCAGATCGAGCCTCGCCCCAGTGGCCTGTCGGCCGGCCCACGTTTCGGCCGGCGGTGCTCGCTTATTATCGCGCGAGTGAGGCGCTCGCGTTTCGCCTGCTCGAAGCGCTCTCCGTGAACCTCCGCATGCCCGCCGACGGCTTGAGCGGATGCTTCAACCCCGTTCATACGAGCTTTCTGCGGCTCAACTTCTACCCGCGGTGCCCGGCGCCCGCGCGCCCGAGCGCGCTCGAACCGCCGGAGGAGGGGTATCTCGGCGTGAACCATCACACGGATTCGGGCGCCGTTACGTTGCTGCTGCAGGACGACGTGCCGGGCCTCGAGGTGTTCCGGGGCGGTGAATGGCATCTCGTCGAGCCGCGCCCCGACAGCCTCGTCGTGAACATCGGCGACATCGTGCAGGTGTGGTCGAACGATCGGTACCTCGCCCCGCTGCACCGCGTGCGCGCAAACGCCGAGCGGGAACGCTTCAGCGTTCCGTACTTCTTCAACCCGGCCTACGGGACGGATTATGCCCCGCTGCCGGCGACCGTCGATGCCGAGCACCCGGCACGCTACCGGCCGATCAATTGGGGCGAGTTTCGGGCGCGGCGCGCGGCGGGCGACTACGCCGACTGCGGAGAAGAGGTGCAGATCAGCCACTACGCCGTAGCGAATGCCGCCCTTCCCGAGACGGACTCGACGCTTGGGGAGTCGCCGATGCTCGCGCGGCGCATCGACTGCAGCGCGCGCGAGCAGCTGCAGGAGCCCTCGCCATGAGCGTCCCGCTCTGGGTGTTGCTCGCGTTCGCGTTGTGGACCCTCGCGACGCTGACCGCGACCGTCGGCATCTATCGCTGGCGGCGCATCCTGGCAGGGCGCGCGGGGATTGGCGAATTTCGCTACGACAAGTTCGAAGGGTACCAAGACTGGTATCGGCGGGGGACGAGGGCGCATGCCAACTGCGTCGAGAATCTACCGGTCTACGGCGCGATTGCGCTGATCATTGCGGTGACCGGCGTGGACACGCGCGCGCTCGACATCCTGGCCGTGACGGTCATCGTTGCGCGCGTGTGCCAGACCGTCGTGCACGTCGCGTTCTTCGAGACCAACCGCACGGTGTCGGTGCGGTTCACGTTCTTCTCGATCCAGCTCGCAGCCATGCTCGCCATGGGCGCGATACTGATCGCGAAGCTACACATCGCTTAGCGTCCCCGCGAGCTTAGCGTCCTCGCGAATCCCGAGGCACCTGCAGCCGCTTGTCTTTCGCAAGCACGATCGCCTGCGCGCGCGAGCGCACCTCGAGTTTCTCGAAGATCCGCGTTACGTGGTTGCGTACGGTCTTCTCGCTGATGAAAAGCCGGAGGCCGATCTCGATGTTCGTCCGGCCTTCCGCAATGCCGGCGAGAATCTCGCGCTCGCGCGGCGAGAGCACGCCGAACAGCGGGTCCTCGCCATCGCCTGCCGGGTTTTGGTTGGTAAACGCGAGCACCTCTTCCTTCAGACGCGCCCAAGCGGGCTCCGCCTCGAGAAGGATGTGGTTGCGAGAGTCGAGCTCCACGAATTTCGCATTTGGAATACTGGATGCGACGAGGCGGCCCTGCGAGAGCGGCACGGCCTCGTCGTTGCAGGCATGCAGGACGAGAGTGGGCACGGAAACGCGCGGCAACAGCGCGGTTACGTCGACGAACATGCGTGTGGATGGACTGCCGCATTCGGCCGCCTCGCACGAGTTTCGGCAGCAGTCTACGCGTGATCGGGACAAACCTCACTCCTCCGGCGTGCTCCGAAGGCGAAAGTCGGGACTTCCGCCCCATACAGCCGGCGAAGGCCGTGGATCAAGATCGCTTCCGTCCTATCCACTCACCTTTGGGAGCATGTCATGTCAACGACGCTGGAAATTCGCAGGCCCGATACGGAAGCGAGTCAGGTCCGGGAGCGCTATGCGCGCTGCATCAGCGCGTCGAAGCGGATTCGCTGGGATATCGATGCGGACGTCATTCGCGGCCGCGCGCTCGATGTCGCCCATAAGTTCCTTCCGGACGGGTTGTCCCTCGTGAAGGAGCTCGGGTTCCTCACGCCCGCCGAGCAGCGGTTCATGAGCCAGGTCCAGGGCAGGACCTACGCCAATCTGTTCGGCCTCGTGGAGCGCTACATCAACGCCAAAATGCTCGAGCTCAGCCGCGGCTACTGGTTCGGCGATCAGGTCGCGCTCGAGGCGCTCGTGCGTTTCAGCGACGAAGAGCTCAAGCACCAGGAGCTGTTCCGCCGGGTCGAGGCGCTGGCCGCGGCCGACATGCCGCCGGGCTACCGGGTGGCTGCCGACCCGAATGCGGTTGCGCACGCCGTGCTGGGCAAGTCCACGTGGGCCGTGCTTGCGCTCACCTGCCACATCGAGATTTTCACCCTGGTTCATTACCGTAAGAGCATCGATCCCGACGGCTCGCTCTCGGAGCTTTGGCGGGACGTTTTCCTGTATCACTGGAAGGAGGAATCGCAGCACGCAATATTGGACGAGCTCGAGTGGCGCCGCGAGGATGAGATGCTCGGGCACGAGGACCGAGACCGTGCGGTCGGCGATCTCATCGATCTGGTCGTCGCCGTGGACGGAATTCTGCAGGCGCAGGCCGAGGCGGACGCCGAGTACTTCCTGGCCGTCAATGACGGCAAGTTCGACGCGGCGCAAACGCAGGCTATTCGGGACGGCATCCTGCGGGCGTATCGCTGGCAATACATCGTCTCGGGCGTTCAGGAGGGGCGCTTCCTCGGGATTCTGACGAGCATGGTCACCGAGGCGCAGGCTGAGCGCATTACGACCGCGTTGGGGCCGCTCATGGCCTCCGCGCCGACGGCGGTCGCCTGACCGATGCCTCCGCGCATGCGCGGCAGAGCTTGAACGGAGCCGGGGCGGGCCCGCGGCGGCCTGTCCCGGTATCCCGTGACGATGACAGTTTCGGAAAGAAGATGTACCATTTGGAACATGATTACCGAGGACACCGTCGAGATCGAGGCTCCGGCGCCCGTGGTTTGGAGCGTGTACGCGCAGGTCGATCGTTGGCCGGAATGGACCGCGTCGGTTACGAGCGTCGTCCCGAAGGATGGCGCCGATCTGGCCATCGGCAGACGCTACGCGATCAAGCAACCGTGGCTCCCGGAGGTCGTGTGGGAGGTCACGGAGTTCGAACACGGTTCCGGATGGATCTGGCGGCAACGCTCGCCCGGTGCGATTGCTTACGCCGTTCACCGGGTCGAGCCACGAGGAGAGACAGGGACGCTGGTCAGGCAAAGGATCGAGCAGCGGGGGCCGCTGGGTTCCCTCGTGGGCCTGCTGATACGCGGGCTCACGCGCCGCTACCTGGCGTTGGAGGCACAGGGTCTCAAGGCCGCCGCGGAGGCGCGGTTCCGCAATGCCGCGTCGGCCTGACGCCGTCCGTCGGGCCGAATTGCTCGACGCGGTGATCGAGGCGATGGCCGGCGGCGGCATCGGCGGCCGTTCTCTGCGCGACATTGCCGCGGCCGTCGGCACCAGCCATCGCATGCTCCTGCATCACTTCGGTACCCGCGAGGACCTGCTGCTCGCCGTCGTCGACGAGATCGAGCGCCGGCAGGCATCGACGCTGCAGCGCCTGCCGGAGGAGCCGCTTGCGGCCGTCGCCGCCATGTGGGCGGACTTGCGACGCCCCGAGCTGCGGCCGCTCGAACGGCTTTTCTTCGAGTGCTACGCGCGCGGGGCGCAGGGCGAGGAGCCGTTCAGACGGCTGCCGGCGCCCGCGGTGGAAGGATGGCTCGAGCAAGTCTCGGCGCACTCCGGTCTCGGCGGCGGCGACCCGGAGCTCGCGAGGCTCGGTCTCGCCGTGACCCGCGGCCTGCTCCTCGACCTCGTCGCGACCGGCGACGAGCAGGCCGTAGACGCGGCGCACGCGCGGTTCATTGATCTGCTGCGGGCATATTGGGACCATGGCGGCCGGGCGGACCGGCGGCGACATTTCTGACTCGACGAATGCCCGGCAAACCCGAAGCCGAGATCGAAATCACCGAAGCGCTGGTCCGCCGCCTGCTCGCCGCCCAGTATCCCGAGCTCGCAAGCTTACCGCTGACGGTCGTCGACTCGGGCTGGGACAACGCGATCTTCCGGCTCGGCTCAGGGCTTGCCGTGCGTCTACCGAGGCGGGCGGTCGCGGCTCCGCTGCTTGCCAAGGAGCAGGTCTGGCTCGAGCGGCTGGCCGGGCGGCTGCCGATCGCCGTGCCGAGCCCCGTCCGCAGGGGCGTGCCCGGCGCCGGCTACCCGTGGCCCTGGAGCGTCGTGCCCTGGTTCGAAGGGCAGGGCGTGGATCGGTCCGCGCTCGACGCCCGCGAGGCCCAAAGATTCGCGGCCTTCCTGCGCGCCCTGCATCGGCCGGCGCCCGAGGACGCGCCTCGCAATCCGTTGCGGGGCGTCCCGCTCCGAGACCGGGCTGCACTGGCCGAGGCCCGCATCTCGCGATTCAAGTCCGAAACCGCGTTGATCACGCCCGCAATGGAACGTATGTGGCAGCGCGGGCTCGCGGCGCGCGTGGCCGTGGAGCATCGGTGGCTGCACGGCGACCTGCACGCACAGAACGTGCTCGCGGCGGACGGGCGCATCAGCGCCGTCATCGATTGGGGGGACATGGCGGGCGGCGACGCCGCGACCGATCTCGCCGCCGCTTGGAGCCTGTTCCCCGCCCGCGCGGACCGAAGCCGCTTCCTCGATGCCTACGGGCCCGACCAGGCCATGCTCGAGCGCGCGACGGCTTGGGCGCTGCTGTTCGGACTGTTGCTGCTCGAAGCCGGGCTCGCCGACAGCCCGCGGCATGCGGAGCAAGGACGCGAAATCCTCGTCAGACTCCGCCGCGACGCTTGAGACGAACAGCTCGTACCGAGCAAAGGCTACAGAAGCTCGTCCGGCACCCGGGGGTGACTTGCGAGGGACTCCACGTTAGTCGGCTTCAGTTTCGTTATCTCGTCGTCGCGATTGCGGTAGACCCAGTCGAAGAAGCCGGCGGCAAACAGCTTGATCGTCACGCTTTCCGCGTTGGCGTTTTCCCAGTACCAGCCCTCGATGCCCGTGCTCGGCGCAACCAGCGTTCCGTGAAACGCGCTCTTGCCCACGGAATCGTCATGGTCGTAAGTTTCGAAATAGTCCTCGTCGGTTTGCGCCGCGCCCGCGGGCGCGACATCCGGCTGCCCGTGGAAGTCGTAGAGCACCGGCGCGCTGGCCTCCCACGAGTAGACGAGGCCCGCAGCCTCGCGCATGTGGTACTTGATCTCCATACCCTCGCCGGGCTGCAGCACGATCTCCCTCGAGTCGAAGCGAAAGCCCTCGGCCTCAGGGATGAACGTCCCCGTCACGCCCGCGGCTTCGCCCCACCGCGATTCGATGGTGCCTGCCTGCCGTACAGGTGCGATCGTCGCGCCGGCAATCGCCGCCGGTGCCGCGGCGGGTTTCGGAGTGCTCCGTTCCGCGCTCTTCGCCAGCCCGGTGAGGCCGAGCGCCGCACCCGTGCCGAGCGGGTCGATATCGTATTCCGCCGGCAAGACTACGCAGGCGAGCAGCACGGCCGCCGCGACGAGACCGCCGGAAAAAATTGCAAGTAGCGTTCGCGGGCTGGCGGAGGGGCCCGTCCTCTGGTCGACTTCCATTTGACAACCTCGTTCGACGTCTCGGCCTGTTTACTCCTGAGCGAAGCGCATATTAGCATCGTCGCGAATGAAGGATGACTCGATGGCAAAGACCTCGAACGACCGCGCAAGCTACGCGCGCCGGCAGCCGCGCCTCCCGATCTCCTGGTCGAGCCTCGCGCTCGCCGCGCTGGCCCTCTATTCTCTCGAGGTTTTCGCGCACAATGTGAGCGGCCGGGATGCCGCGTACATCATGAGCGCGGCGGGCGCTCACGTCGTTCCCTATCTCTACCTCGGCGCCAAGCATATGGTGACCGGCTACGATCACCTGCTGTTCCTGATCGGCGTCGTATTCTTCCTTCGCCGGCTCAAGGACGTCCTCGTTTACGTGACGCTCTTCAGCCTGGGACACAGCACCACGTTGCTCCTCGGTGTCTTGGCCGGCATTCGCGTGAACCCGTACGCCGTCGACGCGCTCATCGGGCTTTCGATCGTTTATATCGTTTTCGACAGTCTCGGTGGTTTTCGGAGCCTATTCGGCTTTCAACCCAATACGAAGCTGGCCGTGTTCGCATTCGGTCTCGTTCACGGTTTTGGGCTGGCGACCAAGGTGCAGGAACTGAACCCGCCCGCCGCCGGATTGGTGCCGAATATCATTGCCTTCAATGTCGGGATCGAGCTCGGTCAGCTCCTCGCGCTCGGCATAGTCTTGGCGGTCATCCTTGCATGGCGCCGCACGGCAACTTTCCCGCGCTACGCGCTCGTCGCAAATTTCCTGATGATTACCGCCGGATTCACGCTGGCGGGCTATCAGTGCGCGGGCATGCTGATTCGCTAGATTTTCGAGCTGGCGAGAGTGCCCCGGCGCCCCGCATCGACTTGCGGACGCTCTCACCCTTGGGTCATGATCCCGCGCGCCAGGTCCGGCGTTCGAGGCATCGTCTCGATCGAAATGCCCTGCGCAACCGATCTCGGTCCGAAGCAGATCGCGACGCTCGCGAAAATTCCCACGCTCGTCATGTTCGGCGATCATCTCGGCGACGTTGCGGGCGGCGTCGTGAATTGGGCCGACTCGTTCGCGAGCTGCAAGGCGTTCGTCGGCCAGCTCAAGAGCGCAGGCGGAGACGCCGAGCTCATGCATCTGCCCGAGATGGGGATTCGGCAACAGCCACATGCTCATGCAGGATCGAAACAATCTGCAGCTCGCGGACCTCGTCATCGACTGGATCGACAAGCACGTCGAGGCCCATTGACCGCCGCCTCGGGGCCCGCCGCAGCGCGCCGCTAGACGCTATTTCATCGGCCCGTTAACGCGCGGCGGCTCCGCGCGGTACACTCGCCCGTGGGGCCGAGGGGGCGCGATTCCGCAATGACGACCGAAATGCTTTCGACCGGGCCACGCGGGCCTTTGGCCGGCGTGACAGTGCTCGATCTCACGCTCGCGCTCGCCGGCCCGTTCGCGACGTTCCTGCTGGCGGGCCTGGGGGCCCGCGTCATCAAGATCGAAAATCCCGATTCTCCCGACCCTTGCCGGCAGAACCCCCCGTACCTGGGACGCGACGGCGTGTCCCTGGGCCCTACGGGTCCCGAGGACGTTTCGGTCTCGGCTCTGAACCGGCTCCGCGGCAAATACGGCGTGACGCTGAATCTCAAGCGGCCCGGGGCCCGGGACGTGTTCGCGGATCTGCTGCGTACCGCCAACGTCGTCGTCGAGAACTTCAGCGCAGGCACGCTCGATCGGCTCGGCATCGGCTACGAGTTCGGGAAGGAAATGAATCCGCGGGTCATCTACTGCTCGATCTCGGGCTTCGGCGCCGCGAAGACGCAGGGCACCGGTAAAGCCATGGACAGTATCATCCAGGCACTGAGCGGGCTCATGATGACCTCGGGTGCTCCGGGCGATCCGCCCGTGCGCGTCGGCGTGCCCTTCGCGGATCTGCTCGCGCCCGTCTTCGGCGTCATCGGCATCCTCGCCGCCCTGCGGCAGCGGGAGGCGACCGGCAGCGGGCAGCAGGTGGACATTTCGATGCTCGGCGTGCTGACCTCGCTCGTCGCCGTGGAGCCTTTCGATCTGCTCGAGGCCTGCGGGATCCCGACGCGCACCGGGCGCGTCGTGCCGCGCCTTACGCCCTTCGGCATTTACGAGTCGGCAGACGGCTACGTCGCGATCTGCGCGCCCATGCAGCAGTTCGCCCGTGGGGTGTTCGCGGCGATCGGTCAGCCGGAGCTCGAGGCGGATCCGCGCTTCGCGACGCGCGACGCGCGCGTGGCCCACGTCGAGGAGATGACCGCGCGGATCGAGGCGTTCACGCGCGAAGTTCCGACGGGCGCGCTCGTCGAGTTGCTCGAGCGGCACGGCGTGCCGGCCGCCGAGGTGCGCTCGCCCGGGGAGGCCGTACGCGACCCGCGTGTCCTCGCGCGCGGCGAAACGGCCGTGCTCGAGCATCCGGCCTTCGGTCGCGTCGCGGACATCATCGGAATGGGCGTCCCGATCACGTTCTCGGACGCTGCTACCGCCTTCGAGCGGCCGGCGCCGGGGGTGGGGCAGGACAACGCCCTCGTGTACGGGGAGTGGTTGGGCTACGGTGCGGCGCGCGTCGCGCAGCTCGAGGCCGACGGCATCCTATGACGGCGGCCGCTGCGCCGGCTGCCGCGGAGGCCATGCGCGGTCTCCGCGTTGCCTTCGAGGAATCCTTTGCGCGCCTGGGCCGAAATCCCGAGGACGACCGCTCCGTCGTCGTCGTCTCGTGGCCGGCCGTGCCGCCGGAGCTCGTGCGCGCCGCCGGCCTTCATTGCGTCGTGGCCCGCGGCGATTCGGCGCCGACGCCGGCCGCCGACGCGCATCTCGAGGCCGACATTTTCCCGAGCCGCCTGCGTCGGCTCGTCGAGGCCGCGATGAGGGGACGCCTGGCCGACGTCGCGCGCATCGTGCTGCCGCGAACGTCGGATCCGGATTACAAGTGCTTTCTTTACCTCAACGAGCTCGTGCGCCGCGGCAGCATTCGTGCGGCGGCGCGGACTTACCTTTTCGATCTGCTGCAGTCGCCCGGGCCGAGGGTCCGCGCGTATGACGACGCCCGTGCGCGTGCGCTGGCCGCCGAGCTCGCTTCGGTCTCGGGGTGTGTACCGACCGCCGAGGCGCTGCGTCACGAGATCGTGCGCGCGAACCGGGCTCGCGCCGCCGCGCGGCGCCTCGACGCGTTGCGCCGCGGCGTGCCGCGCGTGACCGGCGCCGAGGTGTTCCCGCTTCTCGGCGCCTTCTGGCAGCTCGACCCCGACGAGTACGGGACCTTGGCCGCTGCGGCCGCCGACGAGATCGCGTCGCGCCCGCCGCTCCCCGGGCCTCGCGTGCTGCTCGCGGGCGCGCCGGT
Organism: uncultured Gammaproteobacteria bacterium; assembly: GCA_963702105.1. Taxonomy (GTDB): domain Bacteria; phylum Pseudomonadota; class Gammaproteobacteria; order Steroidobacterales; family Rariloculaceae; genus ZC4RG20. Next base: position 2,351,140 of record OY969712.1, on the reverse strand, counting down.
GGATACGCCGGCCCTGCACATGGCCATCGAATTGCACGGCGCCGTCGTCGTCGCGGAGACGGGTCCGTGGGGCAGCGGGGCGGCCGGGGCCGACGTGGCACTCGAGGACGATCCGGTGGCCGCCCTCGCGCAGAAGTACCGCGCCGATTCGCTCGGCGCGCGAACCCCGGTCCAGGACTCGAGAGCCTGGATGCAGCGCGCGCTCGCAGGTGTGGACGCCGTCGTCGTCTCGCTGCCGCCGGAGGATACCGTCTTCGGCTGGGACTATCCCGCGCTCAGGGAGGGGCTGGACGCGCGCGGCATTCCGCACGCCTGCCTGCGCTGCGATCCGACGGCGCCGTTGTCGCCCCAAGACCATGCGCTCATCGAAGCGTGTCTCGGCGCGGCGGCGCAGGGCCGCGAGGCGCGTCATGGCTGAGAAGCAGCTCGAAGCGACGGCGGCCGCCTCGGCGTTTCAGAAGCAGTGGTTCGCGGAGCTGCGCCGCCGCGTCTTCGACGAGCGCGTGCCGTACGCCCTCCTGCAGGCGGACGTGCCCTTCGAGCTGTTCGATCTCGTGGATATCCCGGCCGTGAGCAACCAGTGGTGGGCGGCCATCGTCGCGGCCAAACGCCAGGCTCCGGCGTTTCTCGACGCGATGGCCGCGGAGGGGCTGCACGCGGGCCTTTGCCGCTATTGCAGCCTCGGCTACGCATCCACGCGGTATCGCGGGCTCGAGGCGCCGTGGGGCGGCCTCCCGCCGCCGCGCCTGCTCTGCGCGCGGCTGACCTGCGACTGCATCCACCGCGTGTTTTCGCTATGGGCGGAGGCTTTCGGTGCCGAGCTTTTCGAGATCGATCATCCGGGCGCAAGCGTGCTGCCGCCGCGCTGGTGGGAGCTCGGCAGGCACCGCTGGCGCGAGCTCGTCGAGCCGCACCGGCTGGCCTTCGTGGTCGAGGCCCTCGAGGCGCTCGTCGCGCGTCTCGAGGCCATCAGCGGCCGGCCGCTGGACCGCGCGGCCCTGCGGCAGCGGCTGGAGCGGGTCAACGCCCAAGAGGAGGTCTTCGACGAGGTCCGGCGCCTCATTGCGGCCGCGCCCGAAGCGCCGGTGCGCATGACCGAGCAGATCAGCAATGTCATGGCCGCGCAGTGGGTGCGCGGCACGGAGTGGGCGCTCTCGCACGCGCGCGCGTTTCGCGACGAGGTCGCGGCGCGTGTCGCAGCCGGCGTCGCGGCGTGTCCGGGCGAGCGCGTGCGGCTCATGTGGGTCGGCGCGGGGCTATGGCACGATACGGATTTCTACACGGCGTTCGAGGCTTCGCACGGCGCCGTCTTCGTCTGGTCCATGTACCTCGCGTTCGGGCCGGACGGCTACATCCGCTACGGCCTCGAGGATCCTATGGCCGCGCTCGCGAGCCGCACCGCGAGCTTCAACGAGTATCTGCACAACCCGCCCTGGGCGCCCGAGTGGATCGCCGCGCAGGCGCGCGAGCACCGCATCGACGCGGCGCTCGTGCTTCGGCCTCGCAGCATGAAGCCCTCCGGCACGGGGCGGCTGTTCATCGAGCGCGCACTCGAGGAGGCCGGCGTTCCGGTGCTGCCGATCGAGGCCGACGTCGTCGACGCTCGCGCCTGGGATCCGCAGGCGGCGCGCGCGGGCGTGCGCGCGTTTCTCGAGGAAAGGGGGATCGGATGACGACGACGATGACCGGGGTGCGCGAGGCGCGTCCGGATTGGCTGCTGCCCTTCGGCGTGACGCTCGTCGCGATGTTCACGCTGCAGCTTTCGAACCTTGGATTCTCGCCGCTGCTGCCGTCGATCCAGCACGAGCTCGGCATGAGTTACACCCAGCTCGGGCTGTTCGCGGGCATCTACGGGCTGCTCGCGCTCGTGCTCAGCGTGCCGGCCGGGACGAGCGCCAAGCGGCTCGGCGAGAAGGGTGTGCTCGCCGCGGGGCTGCTCGGCGTGGCCGCGGGCAGCGTGCTGCTGGGCCGCGCCTGGAACTTCGAGTCGGCGATCGCGTTCCGCGGTCTCACGATCTTCGGCTACCGATTCGCGTTCGTCAGCGTGCTAATCGCCGTCGCGCTCACGGCCCCGCCGTCGCTGCGCGGACGCACGATGGGGATCCTCGGCGCGACGTCGTCGCTCGCTTCGGTCATCGGCGCGCCGCTCGGCGGCGTGCTCGTCGGCGCGTTCGGGTGGCGCAGCGCGATTCTGGGCTACGCCGGGATGGCCGTGCTCGGGGCCGCCGTTTTTTGGCTGTTCTATAGATCGACGGCGGCGCCCTCGCGGGCCGGCGGCGCCCACGCGATCGCGGGTCCCTCCGCGGAGGCCGCCGAGGGCGCGGAGGGCGTCGATCGGGCCGGGCGGCGCAGCGCTTTTCGATCGCCCGTCGTCTGGATGCTCGCGCTCATCGTCGGGCTCGGCGGCTTCGGGCAGTTCACGGTCACGTACTTCGTGCCGAGCGTGGCGAGCAGCCTGTACGGCCTCGACGCCGCGGCCGCGGGCGTCATCATCAGCACGGGCTACGTCGCGGCCATCGCGCTGAACCTCGGCGTCGGCGTGCTAGCCGACCGCTACAACAAGCTCGTCGTGCTCGGGGCCGTTTTCGTCGTGCTGGCCGCGGCGTCGGCTTCGCTGACGATCGAGCGGGAGCTCGTCTTCCGGGTCGGCGCGGCGGCCGTCATCGGCTTCGGCTTCACGGCTGCCAATCAGCTCTACGGTCTGGCCGGCGGGGTCATGCCGCGCCGCGAGGCCGGCAACGCCATGGGCATCGTGAGTCTCGGCGCCGGGCTGTTCGGATTTCTCGGCCCGCAGCTGCTCGGCATCCTGCGCGATTTCACGGGATCGTTCGCGGCGGGCTTCTACATGGTGGCCATGGCGGACCTTACGACGCTCGCGCTCATCGTGCTGCTTTACCGGTGGACCCGGGGCTGGCGTGAGCGAAGCGAGGAAACCGATGCGCGCGCGAGCGCGTCTCCGACTCAGCGAGGTGCGACGACATGATTCGATCCGTATTGCTCTGCGCCTGTATGCTCGCGGCAGCCCTGGATTTCGGCGCCGCGGCCCAAACAAAGGGGTCAGAGCCCTTTTCTATAGAAAAGGGCTCTGACCCCTCTTTGCCGACCGGCGATCAGCACCGGCAGTATTTCTTCGCGCCGACGGGCCAGCAGATGCCGTACCGCGTCTACGTGCCGACCACGTGGGACGGCAAGGCCTCGCTGCCGATCATCCTCATGCTGCACGGCGCCGGCGCGGACGAGAACACGTACATGGATCAGGCCGACCACCTGTTGCCGCGGCTCGCAGAGCAGCACGGCTACATCGTCGTCTCGCCGCTCGGCTTCGTGCCGCTCGGCGCCTACGGCAATCCGCTGCGCCTGCCGGCCGTGTTCGGGCAGTCGGCCGCCGCGGCCGCGCAGCGCGCGGCCGTGACGCCGGCCCGGCAGCGCGTGCTCGATCTCAGCGAGCTCGAGGTCATCACGGCCCTCGAGCTCGTCACCGAGGAGTACCACGCCGACCGGTCGCGCACGTTCCTCGCGGGCCACTCGATGGGCAGCGGCGGCGTATGGCATCTGGCGGCCCGGTACCCGGAGCGTTGGCGCGCCATTGCGCCGATGTCGGGGCCGTTCGTGGACGCGGCGACCTATCCCTTCGACCGCATCCGGCATCTGCCGATCTTCATGACCGAGGGCACTCGCGCGAAACCCTCGCTCGAGGGGAGCCGCGCGCTGGCGCGCTACCTACGCCAGGGCCATTTCGACTTCCAGTACCTCGAGGTGGACGGCGACCACCCCGGCATGGTGCCCATGGTATGGCCCAGCATCTTCGAGTTCTTCGACCATGAGCAGAAGGCGGGGCCGGCTTCGGCGGCGGGCTCGGCCGGCGGCCGGTAACGACCCTCGCCGCGCCGCTTAACAGGCCTGTTAAGGCTCCGTCGTGAAGTCCACGGAGCCCACGTCCGCGACACAGGGGTCGTTGAAGGCCATGACCGCGCGGTGGTCGGGGTGCTGTTGATACGCGCGCAGTGCCGCGACGCCTTCGAACCCCATGATGAGCACGAGGTCCCAGCTGCGGCTGTCGTGCAGCTCGTCGCGGCCGATCTCGAGGTGCCGAATCTCGGCGATCGAGCGGGGCAGGGCGAGCATGCGCTCGCAGAACGAATCGATGTGCTCGGCGCTCGTGCCGGGGCGAAACTTGAGGAAGACGTAATGCTGCAGCACGTCTTCGCGTCCTTCAGGGTACACGGGCGCCGGGCGCAATGATCGGCGGCGCGGCGTTGAGCTTCTCCATGGCGAAGCCGGCCGCCGCCCGGTATCGGCTCATAAACTCCTCGCGCTCTGCACGCGGGATCACGGCGTCGATGTCCTCGAACACGCTGCCGCAGCGCGCATCGAGCAGGTTCAGCAGCCCGAACGGGCCGGCGCCCCGGTTACGCAGCACGACCGCCGAGATTTCCTCGCAAAGCTGCGCGTCGTAGGCGCGTAGGGCCTGCGGCGTCACGCCGTGCTCGAGCATGGCCGCGCCGAGCACGCGCGCGTCCACGATTGCCTGGGACGCGCCGTTGGAGCCGGTCGGATACATGACGTGCGCCGCGTCGCCGAGCAGCGCGACGGCTCCGTCCACCCAGGTCGGAACCGGGTCGCGGTCGATCATCGGATACTCGAATATCTCCTCGGCGCCCCGCAGCATCGCCGGGACGTCGAGCCACTCGTAGTTCCAGTCTTCGAAATGACCGATGAACGCCTCGATCTCGACCTTCCTGTTCCAGTCGCTGTGGGTCCAGCCGCTCGAATTGTCCACGGTGATTTCGGCGATCCAATTGATCGTCGCAAGACCCGTCGCCGGGTCCGGCTTCGAGATCGGATAGAAGACGACGCGGTGCCGGTGCGTGCCGAGCCCGACGAAAGAGGCGCCCGTGCGGATCGGCACGCCGGGCGTCGTGCCCCGCCACATGATGGCGCCGCCCCACTGGATCGGGGGCTGCTTCGGGTGCATCTGCGCGCGCACGGCCGAGTGGAGCCCATCCGCGCCGATCAACAGGGACCCTTCGATCTCCGTGCGCTCGTCCCCGCGAGCGCGGACCTGCACGACCACGCCGCGGCCCGTGCCCCGATTCCGATAGCCCGTGACCTCGGCCCCGAGCCGAATCGCATCGGGCCCGAGCCGCTCGACGGCCGTGCGGTAGAGCAGCATCTGCAGCTCGCCGCGATGAACGGAATACTGCGGCCACTTGTAGCCCGCGAGGAGGCCGCGCGGCTCGGAGTAAACGTCGTTGCCGTTGAGCCCGACGAGCGCCCACTCCTGGGTCTGCAGGCCGATGCCGTCGAGCTGCTCGGTCCCGATGCCGAGCTCGTAAAGCTCGCGCACGGCGTTCGGTTGAAGATTGATGCCGACGCCGAGCGGCCTCAGGCGCGCGACCGACTCGAGCACGAGGCACGGCACGCCGATCTGCTGCAGGGTCAGCGCGACGCAGAGGCCGCCGATGCCGCCTCCGGCGACGATGACCGGAAGCTGCTTCATCAGCGAGCGGGTTGGGAGAAGGCGGCTTCGGCGAGCCGCCGCATGATCGCGTAGCCCTTGCGGTTCGGGTGCACCCCGTCGTTGCTGAGATCGGCGCGGAACTCGCCGGCCGGGCCCGCGAGCGGCGTGTAGTAATCGATGTAGCGGATGCCGTGCGCGGCCGCGTAGTCGTGCAGCCATGCGTTGAGCGCCTTGATCGTCGGCACCGGTTCGATTTCCGGCCGCCAGCCGAAGCGCGCCGAGGGCGGAATGCTGCCGAGGACGACCGTGATGCCGTTCGCGCGCGCGATATCCACCATCCCCATGATGTTGTTTTCGAAGTCCTGGGCCGTCGTCGGTCCCGTGTTGCCCGCCACGTCGTTCGTGCCCGCGAGGATGTGGACGATCCTGGGCTTGAGAGCGACGACGTTGGCGCGAAAGCGGACCAGCATCTGTGGGCTCGTCTGGCCGCTGATCCCCCGGTTAACGATCTCGCCGTCGAAGAAGCCCGGGTCCGCCAGCCCCCAGTTCTCCGTAATCGAATCGCCCATGAACACCACGCGCGGCGGCGTCGATCCGGCCGTGATGCGCGCGTCGTCGGCACGAAACCGGCACAGATTCGGCCAGTCCTGCGCGGCGCGGCGCCGCTCGGCCTCGCCGAGCTTCGCGAGCGCGGGGCTCTTGTTGAAACGCTCGAGCTCCGCGGGCGTGACCGTGTGCGGCTCCACGAGCAGCGCCACGATCTGCTCGCGCAGGGCCGCCGAGGGCACGACGGGCGGAGGACAGGGGTCCTCTACGATGCCGACGGGCTGGGCCGAGACGCGCAGGGCGACCGAGGCCCAGCACGCGACGATGCAACATGCGCCGACCGCCGCGCGTCGGTAGCGGTCAGGGGTGGACTTACGGTAGTCCCTCATGGGATGTAGCCTTTCATTCGCGCCTCCCCGGCGAGTTCGTTCTTCCCCTGGCGGAATTTTAACGGTTTGCGGCCTGCGCGCCCACGTCGCCGCCGCCCCGGCCCGCGGGCGCGAGCCGAAGTGCGGCGCGCCGCCATGGCGCGCCGCCTCGTCGCCGCGCAGATCGTGGGCGCCCTCGGCTTGCTCGGTCCGGCCGCGGCTTGCCGCAGGGACGTCGCACAGGGTAAAAGAGACCAATAACGGTAGCTAGGGCGTAGGGGGGAAAGATGTTCGCATCGAGCAGGCGACCGGCTTTATGGGCTATTTCTGTGATCGCTATCGCGGCGTTTGCGCACGCAGGGCGGCTGCCGGCGCAGCCCGCCCACGGCACGCTGGAGCGAGGCGCCGCCGCGCGGCCCGTCGCCGAGGAGACGGCCGGCACGCGCTGGCCGGTCGAAGGCGTCGAGTCGCCGAAGACGGAGCTCGTGATCGAGGCGTACGTGAAGATCGCGCCTGCCGTCGAGATCGGCAAGAGCGACGCGGGCACGCGCCGCTTCATCCCGATCACGGGCGGGCGCTTCGTCGGGGAGGGGATCAAGGGCGAAGTCATGGCCGGCGGGGCGGACTGGCAGCTCGTGCGGCCGGACGGCGTGCTCGAGGTCAACGCCTTGTACTCGATCCGCACGGACGACGGCGTCACGATCGAGGTGGACAATCGGGGCATCATCGTGCCCGGCCGGCCGGCCGCGGCGGGACGGCCGGCCACGCAGGGCTACGTGCGCACCGTACCGAAATTCCACGCGCCCGAGGGCAAGTACGACTGGCTCAACAAGCACATCTTCGTCGGGGGCATCTCGCCCGCGGCGGGCGGCGGCGCCGTCGTGATCCGCGTGTTCAGGGTCCTCTGAGGGCGCGCGCCAGCGAAACGCTCGCGCCTGGCGCCGGTTTCCTCGCGTCACTTCCGCCGTGGCCCGCGCGCCTCCGCGGAGGGATTCGTAGAACAATTCTCGTTCACGAAATCCCTCCGCGGAGGTTGCGACGCCACCAAATATCGACGGGTCCTTAGGTCCTTAGGTCCTTCAGTCCTTCCCCGCCAGCGCGTCGAAGTGCTTGGACTGGAACGACCACTTGGGATCGACACAAAGCCCGCAGTCCTTGCCCAGAAACATCCGGCCGGCCTTCGCATCTCCTCGCAGCCGCCAGTCGAGCCACTCGACGACGACCTGCGCCGCGGCGCCGCCGTTCGGCTCCCAATACGTGCCGCCGTGGCCGGTTTCGATGTTCGCGACGGCCACGGGAACCTTGTCGATACGGGAAAAGTCGTCCATCCCGTTCGCATAGGCGATGTCCTTCGGCCCGCCGAGGATGTAGAGCGTCGGGTAGTGCAGGTCCTTCAGCACGGCCTTCGAGAGGTCTACGCCGCCCATGCGCCGCGGGCCGTCGTTGAAGACGCCGCTGTTCAGGATGACCTCCGTGGCGATGCGCGGATCGTGCGCGACTGCGAGCGCCTGCAAGCCGCCGCAGCTGTACCCCGCGACCGCGACCATGGCGGGATCGATGCGCCCGTAGTAGCGGCTCCCCTTGCGCTGGTTCTCCGCGAGGGCCCAGTCGATCGCCTGCGTGAGCTCGACGGCCTTCGTCCGTGCGAGCGGATCGGCGGAGGCCGCCTGCGGCGGACGCTGCGTCTTGCCGGGTCCGTTGTAGATGCCGCCGGGCGCGATCGCGAGGTAGCCGTGCGAGGCGACCTCGAGCAGGTGCAGGCGGGCGCTCGCGCCGTCGTCCGAGCAACCGCCGTTGCCGAACACGTAGACGCCGAGCTTCTTGTCGCCGAGCGCGGCGAGGTTAGCCGGGCGGTAGACGACGTGATTCGCCAGCGTCGGATCGACCTCTTTGATGGCGGGGTAGGGGCCGGTGCCGCGCGTGTCGGGCGTCGCATCTTCTTTACGCTGGAGGGCCTCCAACTGCTCGCGCGGCACGGCCGGCACACCGGCCGGGGCCTTTGCGCCGGATTGCGCCTGCGCGCCGCCCGCGGCGTCCTGCGCTTCGCCGGCCGGGCTCAAAGTGGCCGTAGACGTAATCGTTGCGATCGCGATAGCCAATGTACCGAGGACATGCTTCATGGCCGCCTCCCGTTGGAATAGTTGGTGTCGAAGCAGGCATCAAGATCATAGTAGGCGCTGGCGGCCGGCGACAAGCCGCCGGCCTTTCGTAAGCCCCAAGCGGGGCCGGATTCTCGCACCCGCTATTCGGGTTTCGCGTCCTTCGCGAGGGCGAGTCCGCGAGCGGGCCTCTCGGTGCACCGACCCACGTACTCCTCGAGCGCGAGGGTCTTTTTCTCTGCGAGCAAGGGAGAATTCAAGAACAGCGCGAACGCGCTCGCGTAGAGCACGTCTGCCGCGGTAAACCGCTCGCCTACGATGTACGGTTGCGCGGCCAGCCGAGCGTTGACGAAGTCCATGGCCTCCTCCGCGCTCACCCAGCCCGCTGTGCCGCGTGGAACCGCGAGTTTCATGAACTTCGAGGTGAAGGCCGGTTCCATGACGCCCGAGTAATACGAGAGCATCGTCAGGAAATTTGCGCGCGCCGGATCGTTCACGGCGGCGCCGAGACTCGCCTCGGGAAACTTGTCGGCGAGGTACAGCGCGATGGCGGTCTGCTCGAAGACGACGGACGAGCCGTCCTTGAGCAGGGGGACTTTGCCGTGGGGATGCGGATTGGCCGGATCGAGCTGCCCGGAGCCGTCGCCGCGCCGGATCGAGACGTACTGAATCTCGTAGGGTTCACCGATTTCCTCGAGCAGCCATAGGAAGCTCGTGGAACGCGACCTGGGGGCGTGAATGAGCGTAAGCATCGCGACCTCCGAATAGACCACGTCCTTTTACCAGAAGTAGACGTAAATGGCGGCGACGATCGCAATGACCCCCGCCGAAGCACGTGAAGTCGAATAGCAGGAAGCAGAAGTAGAGCCAGTTGACGTCCACGAAGCCCTGGAGCAGACCGAATCCGACGCCCGCCATTTCGCGATCCACCTGCATGAACAGACGCGAGATGCACCTCGCTGCGGTTCGGGCGCAAGCGCTCGTATAAGTCCACGGTGAACAGCGTCGCCGTCGACTTGAACAACGAGGCCAGCGAGCTCATGAGCGCGGCGCCCGTGCCCGCTGCGGGCTATTTCGCGTCCTGCGGCCCGGGTTGCTCGAACGACAGGTTGGCGCTGAAGAACGGAATCACGAAATCCTGAAAGCGGAACGCCACTGCGCTGGTGTGCGTGCCGGAGTAGATTTCGAAGCGGTTCGCGATCCCGTAGTTCTCGAGGATCGTGTGCAGCTTGCCGGCATCGACGCGCAGCTCGTCCTGATCCCCGACGTCGATGGCGATGGCGCGATACCGGCGCAGGTTGCCGATGTATTGATCGACGAACGCGAGCGGCGCGTTCGCGGCCCATTTCGCGAGGACCATGTCCTTCTTGTCGCCGACGGGCAGATCCAGGTAGAACGGCGGATCTTTCGGGTTCGGCGACCAGGCCGAGGCGACGGCGAGCTGGGCCCGCAGCCCGAGCGGCAGATTCTGCGTATCCGCCGCGGTCTTCACGCCCGCGAGCGCCTCGTATCCGGGCCCGTTGAACGGGACGGTCGCGTCGCGCGGTGAAAGGAGGCCCGGGCTCATGATGTATAGGCTGCCGAACACTTCCGGATGCTTCATGCCGATCCGGGTTGCGCCGTAGCCGCCCATCGAGTGGCCCACGAGGCCGCGGCTCGAACGGTCCGGGATCGTGCGGTAGTGCGAGTCCATGTAGGCGACGACGTCGCGCGAGACGTAGGTCTCGAAGTCGCCGGTCGTGACGGAGCTCGAATACATCGAGCCGAGGTAAAGCGTCTTGGAATCCGGCATCACGACGATGAGCTCGCGCGCACCCTTGGCGAAGGCGCCCTCGAGCGTCTGCGGAACGTGGATCTCCTTGGACCATTGCTCGGCGCCGATCGAGTAGCCGTGCAGCGCGTAGACCACCGGATACCGGCGCGAGGAATCGGAATCGTAGCTCGGCGGGAGCAGCACGAGCGCATCGCGGTCCACGGCGTTGCCTTGGAGATTTCCCTCGAGCGAGCGGCCGTGAATCTTTACGTGTTCGACCTTGACGGGCTTCGCGCCGGGCACGACGTCGGGGACCGCCGTTTTGACCTGGCCGAAGGCGTCTCCGGCGACGAGCGTACAAGCGGCGGCAAGGACTAGGGTGAGCTTCGACATGGTGCCTCCTTCGGCTATTCGGCCCAACGCGTCCCAGGGGCCCTCGATGAGGTCGCCGGCGAGCGCGACGAGCGCGGCCAGCTTGTTCGCGACGGGCGGGACCTCGAGCTTGAAGTAGCGGACGTTTCCTCGAGAATGTGACGCCCGCGCCGACTGCTGCCGCGCTCTCGATACCAGAGGCGAGGCCAGGGCCGTCGCCACGGCGGTTCGGCGAGTGAGCTTCATCGACGTTCCCCCTTCGAGCGAGCTCTTACGCGGTCGAAAATTTCGGCGCAGCCCGTGCCTTCTTCGGGGCTCCTCAGCGGCCGAGCACCGAAAATCGGTAGTACGAGGTCTGGCGGTAAGTCTGCCCCGGATCGAGCCGGGCACTCGGAAAGGCCGGACGATTCGGCGAATCCGGAAACTTCTGCGGTTCGAGCGCCAGGCCGTCGCTCTGGCGGTACACGACGTGGGCCTTGCCGGGCGTCGTGCCGTCCAGGAAGTTGCCCGTATACACCTGCAGGCCCGGCTCCGTCGTGTAGAGCTCGACGACGCGGCCCGAGATCGGGTCTTCGACGCGCGCGGCGAGCTTGGGCGTGGCCGTCAAGCCGCCGCGCAGCACGAAATTGTGGTCATAGCCCCGGCCGAGGACGATCTGCGGATCGCTCGCGTCGCGGACCCGCGCGCCGATGACCGTAGCTTTGCGGAAGTCGAACGGTGTGCCGGCCACGTCGCGCAGCTCGCCCGTGGGGATCAGCGTGGCGTCTACGGGCGTATAGGCATCGGCGTTGACCGTGAGCCGGTCGTCGAGGATGCCGCGTGCGGCGGGAACGCCCGCGAGGTTGAACAGACTGTGGTTGGTCAGGTTCACGACCGTCGGCTTGTCCGTCGTCGCTTCGTAGTGCGTCGTGAGCGTCCCGTGATCGTCGAGCGAGTATGTCACGCGGGCCTCGAGGGTGCCCGGATAGCCTTCCTCGCCGTCGCGGCTCGTGTACGTGAGCGTCACGCTCGCGACGGGGACGCTCTTCACCTCGGCGATGGTCCACACCACCTTGTCGAAGCCCTTCGTGCCGCCGTGCAGCGCGTTCGGGCCGTCGTTCGCCGCGAGGGCGTACGTCTTGCCGTCGAGAGCGAATTTCGCGCCGGCGATGCGATTGGCATAGCGTCCGACCGTCGCGCCGAAGTAATGCGGCTTGGCCACATAGCCGGCCACGTCGTCGTAGCCGAGCACCACGTCGGCCGAATGCCCGGTCTTGTCGGGCAGGTACAGCGCCTGGAGCGTCGCGCCGTAGCTGATGACCCGCGCGCTGATGCCCCCGCTCGCCTTGAGCGTGACGGCCTCGACCGCGGTGCCGTCCGGGGTCCTGCCGAACGGCGCGCGCGCCGCTTCGGCCGCCTGTGTGCCCCCGGCGCTAAGACCGAGCGTCACCGCGGGGATACCTGCCGAGAGCTTGGTGGCTTTTACCCATTTCCCCTTTCTTCTTTTCGTTGACGCCGTTCTTGCTTCTCGCGCGGGTCTTCGAGCCGCCCCTCGGGGCGCGGTGTCCGGAGAATAGCATATACTCAGACAAATGCAGCGGGGCCGCCGAATCGACGAATGCGCGCGCGGCTTCGCAGCGGGGGCACAGGAACGCGTCGGCCACGAGCGTGTTGTCCAGCATTTCGCCCGGCTCGATGCGGCCGGATACGATCGCGACGCCGAGCTCGCATGCGATGCTGCCGTGCAGACGTTCCGTGGGGCGCACCATCCGTTAGGGCGCGAGTTCTTTTGCGAGGGCCACCGCCGAAATCAACCGCAATATCTTGGGCTTGTGGTCATGAACCTCGCCGAGCACGAGCGCAAAGGCTGCCTCTCGCGGCGTCGCGGCGGATGCACTTGGCCTACAATCGCTCGGCCAGGGCCGCGAGCCGCTGCGAGAACGACGATGACCGAACGGGAATACGGCGCCGCTACGGAGCCGACGACGCGCGGCGAGCCTCGCTGCGCCTGCGACGCTCGGGCCGTGCTCGGCGAGGGGCCCGTGTGGGTCGCGCGCGAGAACGCCGTCTATTGGGTGGACATCAAAGGCAAGGTGCTGCACCGCCTACTGCTTAGCGACGGAATGCATACGAGCTGGGCGATGCCCGAGATGCTGGGCTGGGTCGTGCCGCGGCGCGAGCAGGCCGGGTTCATCGCCGGATTCAAGAGCGGCTTTGCGCGACTGTTCCTCGACCCGTTGCGCATCGAGCCGATTTGCGCGCCGGAGCCTCACTTGCCTCACAATCGCATGAACGATGCTGCCGTGGATCGCGCCGGCCGCATCTGGGCCGGAACGATGGACGACACGGAGGAGGCGGCGACGGGCTGTCTGTACCGGCTCGATGCGGAAGGGAACTGCACGCGGCACGACACGGGCTACGTCGTCAGTAACGGCCCGGCGTTCAGCCCGGACCACGCCGTCCTGTATCACACCGACACGACGCGGCGCACGATTTTTCGGTTCGCACTCGCGCCCGACGGCCGTCTCGGCCGGCGCGAAGAGTTCGTCGTTTTCCCCGAGGCATGGGGGTGGCCGGACGGTATGGCGACGGACGCGCAGGGCGGAATTTGGGTCGCGCACTGGGGCGGCGCTCGGCTCAGCCGATTCCTGCCGGACGGCCGACTCGACCGCGTCATCGGGATGCCGGTTTCGCAGGTCACGAGCTGCTGCTTCGCCGGCGCAGCGTTGGACCGGATGTTCGTGACGACGGCGTCGATTGGCCGCGACAGCGAAAGGCTGGCGGGCTGTCTCTTCGAGGTCGAGCCCGGCGTAAGCGGGGCGCCGACTTACGCTTATGGGGGATAGCCGGCGTCACTCAACGAGCGGAGGGCTTACGGCAATGACCACTCTCGAGCAGACGCGGGCAGCATGGGAGGCGCAAGCGGAGGCATACGATCGGGTCATGACCCCGCTCGCGGCAGAGGCCGCGCGCCGGGCACTCTCCCTAGCGGGCGTGGGCAACGGCACGAGACTCATCGATATCGCCTCCGGCGGGGGGGCTCTCAGCTTGCCGGCCGCGGACCTCGGCGCGGAGGTTCTAGCCGTCGATTACTCACGCGCCATGGTGGAACTGCTCACCGCGAAAGCGCGCGAGCGCAACCTGTCGAATCTCGAAGTCCGGGTCATGGATGGGACGGCTCTCGAGATCCCCGATGCCTCGTTCGACGTGGCGTGCTCCGAGCTCGGAATCATGCTTTTTCCGGATCGCGCGCGAGGGATGCGGGAGATGGCGCGGGTTCTAGAGGACGGCGGCAAAGGCGTAATGATAGTGCTCGGACCGCCCGAGCGCGTGCAGGTCATCTCCCTGTTCTTCGACGCGCTGACCGCGACGGTGCCGGGCTTCGAGCTGCCCCCGAACTCGCCGCTGTTTTGCCTGCAGGAGCCGGAAGTGCTCGCGGCGGAAATGCGCGCGGCCGGTTTCGTCGCCATCGAAGTCCACCGCTTCGAAACGGCGCTGCGGACGGCATCGGGCGACGACCTCTGGAGGACCGTGATGGCCGGGGCCCCGGCGATCACCGGTTTGATGAGGTCCGTGCCCGAAGCGCAGCAGGTCCAGGTTCGCGCCGCACTCAACAATCTCGTAAGGTCGCGATCCGAGCACGGGGCGCCCGCGGCGTTGCCCGTGGCGTTCAATATCGCGATCGGGACGAGGGCGGGGGAGGGGAAGGTTTCCAGCGGCATGCGTGAATAACGCGGGCCCGGGCGCCGTTTCGACTGCCAAAAGGATCCTCGCGGCGTCGGGCGTGCAATTGCTGGTCCGGCTGGCGCGACGACGCTCGACTTCGCGTGCGAAGAGGCGATTGCGGCTCTCGATCGCTAAAGCTCCACGCGCGCGCTCGCCCCGAGCCGTTGGGCAACGTGCTCGATGTGCAGCAGTCGGCGGCGAAGAAAGGCCATGGGGTTGGCTCCGGAAATCTCGCTCCAGCCGCGCCGGCGCAGCCAGTCGGCCGGCGGCGGCTCTGCGGGCCGATCGAGAGCGGCCAGTACGTTGGTTCGCGCTTCGGCGAGCAGCGAACCCGCCGCTGCCGCCTCGATGTGGTCGGCACGGGCGCGCAACAGGCCCTGCACGGAGGCGAGATCGGAGGCGAACAGATAGTTCGCGGCGAGCAGCCGGTTTATCCGGGCGAGATCGCCCGCATGCGGATCGGGCTCGCTCGCGAGGCGCCGCGTCATCATCGTCAGCGCGGTGAAGCGGTCGAGCGCCGCCTTGCGGGCGAGCCGGTAGCTCTGGTCGCTTTCGTGCGGGAGCGCCAGCGCCTGCTCCGCAAACCGTCGATCCGCCTTGACGAGGTTGGCGACGAGCCGCGGCACGTCGCGCCATTCCCAGCTCGGCAGCACACGGCTGAAAAGGATCGAAAGCGCCGCGCCGATCAGGGTGTCGAGCATGCGATCGGCCACGAAGGCCGTCTGCGGCTCGAGGAAGTGGAGCAGCAGCAGCGCCATCAATGACGCGGCGAACGAAGTTACGCGGTAATTGACGGTCGCATAGGCATGGGCCGCGCCGACACCGACGACGATTCCGCCGACGACCGCATAGGAGGGCAGAAGGGGCATGAGCAGGGCCGCCGCCGCACAGCCGGCCAGCGTGCCGATGATCCGGTCGTTCCGCCGCTGGCGCGTGATGGCGTAGCTCGCCCGCATGATGAGCGCGACCGTGAGAAGGATCCATCCGCCGTGCACGTAGGCCGGAAAGGCGAGCGTCACGGCGTAACCGACGAGCATTGCGAGCGTCAGGCGGATGGCGTAGCGCATTACGGGCGATTCGAGCGTCAGCTCCCGGCGCAGGGTTGCCGCCAAGCCGCTGCGCGGCTGCAGGAATGCTGCGAAGTCGAGCGCCGGCAGCGGAACCGCGTCGTTCGGCCGCGTCGCGGTCTCGGCGAGGCGCTGCGTGCGGCGCAGCGCGCGGGCGAGCTTATCCCGAGTCGGCTGCAAGGCGGCGCGGTCATCGGCAGGCTTCGCGAGCTCGGCGTCGAGCGCCGACAACAGCTCATCGTGCTCGTGCAGGGGCGCCGTGGCGCCCGGCGAAACGAGCGCGAGCGCGACCCCATCCACGTCCTCGGCCATCGCACCGATCAGCGCGGCCATACGATAGACGGCGTCTTCGTTGGGCGACGCGCGCAGGTTCTCCCAGTCGGCGTCGCTCGAGAGCACGGTCTCGTAGAGGTCGAGCAGCGCGAGCATCCCGAAGATCCAGCGCCTGCGCCGCGGGGGGCCGATGCGTCCCACGAAAATCGCCTCGCGCGCGCCCTGCAGGCGCTCCATGAAAGCGGCATGCGCTTCGATGACGGCCGCTAGCGCCGCCTCCGGCTTCTCCGCCCGGTCATAGAGCCGGGCCCGCGCGCGCAGGTATCGGGCGAAGGCGAGCAGCGCTTCGTTGAGAAACATGCGCCGGTCGCGATCGCCGAGGATCTGGGCGGCGAGCAGCGCCAGAGTGGCGTAGGCCGATCCGCCCATGAGGAACAGCGCGCTCTGGTGCAGGGCGGCCGAAGCATCCGCGGCAGGTGTCGCCATGCCGATGACGAGCGACAACACGCCGGAGATGGCCAGCGTCAGCGCGGGCCGGCCGAAGGCCGTTGCGAGCGCCATGCCGAGGCCGGTCAGCGTGACGACGCTCGCCATCGCCCAGACCCTTCCGCCCGCCAAGCCGGCCATAAGCGAAAGGAACGTGGTGGCCGTGAGCGATGCAAGGAACAGCCGGACTTTTCCGCCGATCGGACCCGGCTGGTCCACAATGCTGACGCACATGGCGCCGGTCGAAGCCAGGGCGGCGGCTTTCAGGCCGAGGGCCGCGCCCGTCGAAAGGGCGACGGTCCCGAAGCATAGCGACACCGAAAGGCCGTTCTCGATGTGGTGCCGGAAGAGCAGCCGGGCCGCTCGGACGGGCAACTCGCCCGCTCGTCTCCTGAGCGTCGCGCGACGCTCACGGCCCCGGTCGGGCGCCCGCAACGGCCTGCTGTTCAAATCGTTCGGTGGAAGAGCTGGTTCGGGCGCGCCTACGCGACCGTTCGGTCCCAGTATTGCTCCATCTTGCGGCGCGTCGCCGCGTCCGGCAGCGGGCCGCGCGCGGCCGCCTGGTTGTCCACAAGGTGCTCGACTTGGGTCGAGCCCGGAATGGCGCAGGTCACGGCCGGATGGGAGATGACGTACTTCAACATGTACTGGGCCCAGCTCGAGATTCCGAGATCGGCCGCCCAGGGCGGCAACGGCTTCCGCCGGACGCGGCTGAAGAGCGACCCGTAGCCGAAGGGTACGTTGACGAGGACGGCGATCTTGCGTTCGAGCGCAAGAGGCAGCACGTCCCGGGCAGTCTCGCGATCGCTGATCGAGTAGTCGACCTGGATGAAGTCGAGCGCATGCTTGCGCATCGTCGCCATGAGCTCGCGGTGCTGACGCGCGACCGACGTCGTGACGCCCAGATAGCGGATTCGGCCGGCGCGCTTCCATTCCAGCATCTTCGGAAGGAGCTGCTCGGTGCCGTCGAGGTTGTGGACCTCGAGCAGATCGACGGATCGGGTGCGCAGGCGCTCGAGCGAGCGCTCGAAGCTCGCTTCGCCGCCGACGCCGCCGAGAAATCCGCCGCCGGCCGTGAGCTTCGTGGCAAGAAAGATATGGTCGCGCACCCCGAGCGTCTCGAGGGCCTCGCCGATCAGCGCCTCGCTGTCGCCGTAATCCGACGAAGTGTCGATGACGGTGCCGCCGAGC
Organism: uncultured Gammaproteobacteria bacterium; assembly: GCA_963702105.1. Taxonomy (GTDB): domain Bacteria; phylum Pseudomonadota; class Gammaproteobacteria; order Steroidobacterales; family Rariloculaceae; genus ZC4RG20. The sequence continues at coordinate 2,333,819 of OY969712.1, read as the reverse complement.
TCGACCATGCGCTCGATCTCGGCGCGGATAGCGTCCTCTTCGCCGCGGCGAAACTTGTCCGTGCCGAGACCGATGGCCGGGAGCGCTTCACCCGTAGAGGGGATGCGCTTCGTGGTCGGCGATTCCGCAGCGCCTGCGGACGGGACGCGGGCGAGCAAACCCGCTCCGGCAAGCAGACCCCTGAGTATCGCGTCGCGGCGGGAAAGTCGCGACGGGGAGCGATCGATCATACGCGGCACCTCCACTGCACGGAAAGATAGTATCTGAAGGCGACCGCGCAAAGGAACGCGCCCATTCGCGAGCGGCGACGCCGTATACAACGGCTCGGCGCGTACCGCATACTCCGAATCGCGTCCCGGCGGTCGCGGAGCTGTCGCTGCCGTGCGGGTCACGCTCGAGGGGAAAGCGGAGGTCTCCTCAGCTATGTCGTCGCCGCGGACCGTCCTGCTGCTCGCCGTTCTCGTCGTTGTGTATTTCGGCGCCGGCAAGCTCGGGCTCGAGTTCTTCGGGCTCCTCAATCCCAGCGCCTCCGCTGTCTGGCCGCCGACCGGCGTCGCCGTGGCCGCGTCGGTCCTTTTCGGTTACCGTGCCGCGGCCGCAGTCTTTGCGGGCGCCTTCCTCGTCAACGTCACCACCGCCGGCTCGCTTTTCCCGTCGATCGGGATCGCCGCCGGCAATACGCTCGAGGCCGTGGCCGCGACGTACTTGATCAACCGCTTTGCCAACGGCCGGGAGGCTTTTCGGCAGGCCTTCAGCACGTTCGAGTTCGGCGCCTGCATCGCCTTGGCGGCCGTTTCGAGCGCGAGCGTCGGGGTCGCAAGCCTGTGGCTCGGAGACATGGCAGAGCCCGAGGACCTCGCAGGCATTTGGCTGACCTGGTGGCTCGGAGACACGTCGGGCGGAATTCTCGTCGCTCCGCTGGTGATGCTGTGGTACCTCGAGCCGCGTTTGCACGGACCGCGCATCCGCATCGTCGAAGCGCTTGGGATGTTCATGTCCGTAACCGCGCTCACGGCACTGATCTTCTTCCAGCCTAGAATCTTCCACTATCCCCTCGCATTTCTCGCCGCGCCGCCGCTTCTCTGGGCGGCGTTCCGCTTTCGACCGCGCGACGTCGCGACCGGGGTCGGCGTCATGACGCTTATCGCGACGTGGGCGACGGCGAGGGGCCGCGGCCCGTTCGCGATGCCGTCCCCCAACGACTCGCTCGTCGTCCTGCAGGCGTTCACCGCAGTGGTCGCCATGACGGCCCTGATCGTCGCCGCCCTGGTCCAGGAACGCGCGGCGCTTCTGCGCCGCGCTCGCCGCGCCCTCGCCGAGGCCGAGGACGCTTTACGCGCGCGGGATGCGTTTCTGGCGATGCTGAGCCACGAGCTGCGCAACCCCTTGAGCGCGATCTCCGCCTCGGCCGCGTTGCTCGGCGAGCGCAATGTTGCGGCGGACGCTTCGGAGCGCGCTCGGCAAATCATCCAGCGGCAGACCGCTCATCTCTCCCGGCTCATCGAAGATTTGCTCGATGTGGCTCGCATTACGGCCGGAAGCTTGACGCTTCATCGGCATCCCGTGGATCTGTCGGACATCGTTGACAGCGCCGTGCGCACGCTCCACGCGGAGGGCACCGGTCGAGGCCCCCGCATCGACGTGAACCTGGAGCCGGTCTGGGTGGACGCCGATCCGGATCGGCTTCAGCAGGTCGTGGCGAACGTCGTTCAAAATGCCCTCAAGTACACGCCGTCGGAAGGGCACGTGACCATCGGGGTATTCGGGCGCGGCGATGAGGCCTTCGTCGAGGTCGTGGACTCGGGGACGGGCATTTCGCCCGACCTGCTGCCGAAAGTCTTTGATATGTTCGTACAGCAGGGGCAGGGCATCGATCGTTCGCAGGGCGGGCTCGGCGTGGGGCTGGCTCTGGTACGACGCATCGTCGAATTACACGACGGGCGCGTAGAGGCGTTCAGCGCAGGCCCGGGCCGAGGCAGCACGTTCACGGTGCGCCTGCCGCGCATCGCCGCCGCGATACCGGCTGCAGTCATGGGCGAGGTGCCGAACGCGCGGCCGCGATACAAGATCCTGCTCGTGGAGGACAATCCGGACGCGCGGGAGTCGCTGCGTGCGCTGTTGAAGGCCGCAGGGCACGAGGTCGAGGAAGCCGCCGAGGGCGAGTCCGGCATCCGCAAGGGGCTCGAATGGAGACCGGATTTCGCGCTCGTGGACATCGGCCTGCCGGGCATCGACGGGTACGAGGTCGCGAGGCAAATCAAAGCGGCGGAGCCGAAAATTCGGCTCATTGCGCTGACGGGCTACGGCTGGGAGGAGGATAGGGCGCGTGCCGCACTCTCCGGCTTCGACGAGCACCTCGTGAAACCGGTCTCCCTGCCTCGTCTGTTGCAGGCGATGGACGCGATTGCAGCCGATTCGCCTCCGGCGGCCTAGCTAGATGGCGTCGTTCGCAGGCGGGCGCGACGGCGCCTGCCGGCCGCCCTCCTGGCCCAAGCGCGGGTCAGTCGATCGGCCTCGCGCGATCGGCTGACCCGATTCCTCATGCGGCGACGGCGATGCCGGAACCGCCCATCTCGCTCGGCAAGTCCTTGAGCTTCGGTGCCGCATCGTGGATGGGGAGCACGCTCTCCTGATAATTCACGTGCACGCCGGCCGCGAACGGAAACGCCGGGATCACCGCGGCATAGACGTCGACGAGGTCCCATGCCGGGTGCTCCGTGAACAGGTGCCCGCCGCAGGACGCGCACCACTTACGCAGGCTGCGCGGCGTCTTGCTGTAAGTGCGGATCTGGTCCGCGCCGCGCGTGATCTGCAGCGCCTCGGGCTTCCAGAGCGTGAAAGCGTTGACGGGGCCGGCCGACCAACGGCGGCAGGACTCGCAGTGGCAAAATCCGGCAGCGGCCGGTTCGCCCGTGACCGTGAACTGAACCGCGCCGCAAAAGCACGATCCGTCGTAAGTCTGTCTCGTCTCCATGTGATTCTCCGTGTCGAGCGATGGTTGTTCGCCGCCTGCGCGGCTTCGCGCTTCACGCGCTCGCGAGCAGCTCGGCATGCGGAGATATTCTGCGGCCGCCCGGCCGCGCGCTCTGCGCAGATACTCCGGAATTCTTTGCAGAAACGCCGCGATGCGTGCCCCGCCTATTCTCGCCGCGGCTACTCCGGGCACCACGAGGTTCGCGTCGCGGCACAGCGCGATGCTAAGCCGACGCGACGGCCTCGCGAATGCGCGCTATGGCGTCGGCTTCGCCGGGGCGCGCAGTGATCTGACAGGGCTTCTCCGCGAGCAGGCGCTCGAAGGTGGCGCGTCCAGGACACTCGCGGTGAAAGCGCGCGAGGGTCGGCAGCGCATCGAGATCGAGCGTCTCGCCGAACACGCGCCGCGCGGAGTCGAGTTGATCCCAAAGCATGCAGTCGGTGATCGAGACCCGCCGCGCCGCCGGGCCCTCGATCCAGCCCCACTCGAGAAGCGTGCGGTCCAGCACGGCAAGGTGGCCGCGCATGCGGGCGAAAATTCCCTTCGCCGTTGTCGCGAGATCCGCGCCGGGAAACATGACCTCGGACCAGAGCAGGATCCCGGTCGGCATCATGAGATCGACATAGACGCTCGAGATCAGCATCTCGTGCCGAAGGCTGTCATCCTCCGAGAGCGAAGCGGCATCGCCGGAGGCGCGGTGCAGAAACGAGGCGATGACCGTCGTCTCGGCAATCGAGCTGTCCCCCCAGCGCAGCACGGGCAACTTCTGGAACGGCCCGGTTGCCGTGCGATCCGGGCGAATCGCCTGCCAGGCCTCGAAACCCGCCGCGAGCGAGACGCGGTCGTCCTCGAATGGAATATCTCTGGAAAGCAGGAAGTAGCGCAGGAATTGGGCGCGCCCGCGAACGTCGAAGTACTTGAGGGCTATACGTGGATAGTTCGGCACCCGGAAATTATACTCGGACGAGGGCGTTCGAGGTGGACGGTGTCGATGCCGTAGAGTCAGGAGGTCCCACTTGCTCAAAATCCGTCGCGATATCGTCTCGCCCCGGCTCGCCCCCGCCCTTGCCCTCGCGCTCGTCGTCACCGGAGCAGGGGTTGCTCGCGCGCAGAAGGGAGTGGCCGCGCCCGAAGCCGCCGCCGCAAGCGGGACAGTCGAGGGGTCCGGCGAATCCCGCCGCAATCCGTTACTGCGTCCGAGCCCGCTGCCGTTCGAAGCGCCGGCCTTCGACCGGATCCGGGACGCCGATTTCGCCCCGGCGCTCGAGGAGGGTATGAAGCGGCAGCTGGCCGAGGTCGAACACATCGCGTCGAATCCCGCGCCGCCGACCTTCGCGAACACCCTGGTCGCGCTCGAGCGCTCGGGCCGGTTGCTCGACCGCGTCACGAGCGTGTTCTTCGCGCTCGTGCAGGCGAACGCGAACGAGAGGCTCGAGCGCGTGCGGGCCGAGGAGGCCCCGAAGCTCGCGGCGCATCACGACGCGATCTACCTCAATCACGCGCTGTTCGAACGCGTGGAGAGCGTCTACGAGCGCCGCGACAAGCTCGGGCTCGACGCCGAAAGCAATCGGCTGGTCGAGCGGTACCACCGCGACTTCGTGCGCGCGGGCGCGAATCTTTCCGCCGCCGATCAGGCGAGCCTGCGTGCGCTGAACCAGGAGCTGTCGAAGCTCTCAACGTCGTTCGAGCAGAAGCTGCTGGCCGGCACCAAGGCCGGCGCCGTCGCCGTCGACGACCCGGCCGAGCTGGCCGGCTTCGACGCCGCTCAGATCGCGGCGGCGAAATCCGCGGCGGAGGCGCGCGGCCTCGAGGGCCGCTGGCTGCTGCCGCTGCAGAACACGACGCAGCAGCCGGCGCAGGCCTCGCTCGAGAACCGCGCGCTGCGCAAACGGCTGTTCGAGGCCTCGACCGAGCGTACCGAGCACGGCGACGCGAACGACACGCGGGCCGTGATCGAGCGGCTCGCGAAGCTGCGCGCCGAGCGCGCGAAGCTGCTCGGCTTCCCGACCTTCGCCGCCTACGCACTCGACGACCAGATGGCGAAGACGCCGGAGGCGGCCATCGGGCTGCTCACGCAGGTGGCGGGCCCCGCGGTGGCCAAGGCGCGCGTGGAAGCGAAGCGCCTGCAGGCGATGATCGACTCACGCGGTGAGCGCTTCAAGCTCGAGCCCTGGGACTGGCAGTACTATTCGGAGCGGGTCCGCAAGGCCGATTACGATCTCGACGAGGACGAGATCAAGCCGTATTTCGAGCTGAACCGCGTGCTCGAGGACGGCGTGTTTTTCGCCGCCAATCGGCTCTACGGGCTCACCTTCGAGGAGCGCAAGGACTTGCCGGTCTACGCGCCCGACGTGCGGGTCTTCGAGGTGTTCGACGCGGACGGCAGCCCCCTCGGCCTCTTTTACTGCGACTATTTCAAGCGGGACAACAAGAGCGGCGGTGCGTGGATGGACGCCCTGATCGGCCAGTCGCACTTGCTCGGGACCCGGCCCGTCGTCGTCAACGTCGCGAATTTCACGAAACCCGCCCCGGGCCAGGCGGCGCTCCTGAGCTTCGATAACGTCACGACGATGTTTCACGAGTTCGGCCACGCCCTGCATGGACTACTCTCGAACGTGAACTATCCGAGCCTCGCGGGCACGAACGTGCCGCGCGACTTCGTCGAGTTCCCTTCGCAGTTCAACGAGCATTGGGCGCTGGACCCGACGGTGCTCGCGCACTACGCACGGCATTACAAGACGGGGGAACCGATGCCGGCGGCGCTCGTCGCGAGGATCCGGGCCGCGAAGACGTTCAACCAGGGGTTCGCTCTGACGGAATATCTCGAGGCCGCGCTGCTCGATATGGCTTGGCACACGCTGCCGGCGAGCGCGCCGCTTCAGGATGCGGATGCGTTCGAGCGCCGGGCGCTCGAGCGTTTCGGCGTGAATCTGCCCCAGGTGCCGCCGCGCTACCGCTCGTCGTACTTCGCGCACATCTGGTCGAACGGCTATGCCGCTGGCTACTACGCCTATCTGTGGACCGAGATGCTCGACGACGACGCGTTCGCATGGTTCGAGGAGCACGGCGGCCTCACGCGGGAAAACGGTGAGCGGTTCCGGCGCATGATCCTGTCCCGTGGGGACACCGAGGACGTGGCTGCGCTCTATCGCGCGTTCCGAGGCCGCGACGCGCGCATTGAGCCGCTGCTCGAGGAGCGGGGTATCGCGGAAAAGGCGGCGGGGAGTGCGGCGGACTGACGCAGGGCCGGCGAACTGAAGGGGTTTCCGCCCCGTAGTAAAGACTTTTCGCCGTTCCCGGGGCGGCCGACTGCAGTAAGCTCGGTCTTCGGGCCCCGTGCATCGGCCGCTGACGTTCCGAAAGCGCCGCCCGGCCGTGCAGTGAAAGTACCAATGGAACCATCAGCTGCGAGGTCGGCCCGCGATGCCGACGGCGATGACGATGCGCTCGACCACCTCGAGGGCTCGGTGGAGCGCGTGACGTTCCATGCCGAAGAAAGCGGCTTCTGCGTGCTGCGCGTCGCCGTGCGCGGGCGGCGGGACGCGGCGACCGTAGTCGGGACGGCCGCGAGTGTGGCCGCCGGCGAGCACGTCGAGTGCGAGGGTCGATGGGTCAACGATCGCACGCATGGTCTCCAGTTCAAGGCCCGACGCCTGCGCGTCGTCCCGCCGAGCACGCTCGAAGGCATCGAGAAATACCTCGCGTCCGGCATGATCAGAGGCATCGGCCCCCACTTCGCCCGCAAGCTCGTCGGCCGGTTCGGGGCGCAGGTCTTCGAAGTCATCGAGCGAGAGCCCGAGCGCCTGCTCGAGCTCGAGGGTATCGGTCCGGCGCGCAAGGAGCGCGTCACGCGCGGCTGGGCCGACCAAAGGGCCGTGCGGGAAATCATGGTTTTTCTGCAGTCTTACGGCGTCGGTACCGCGCGTGCCGTGCGCATCTACAAGACTTACGGCGACGAGGCCGTCGCGCGCGTGCGCGAGAACCCGTATCGGCTCGCGCTCGACATTCAAGGCATCGGCTTCAAGACCGCCGACGCGCTGGCGCAGCGCCTGGGCATCCCGGCCGATTCCCTGATGCGGGCCCAAGCGGGCGTGCGACACGTGCTGCAGGAGGCCGCGGCCAGTGGGCACTGCGCCGCTTACCGCGAGGCTTTCGTAAGCGGCGCCGCGGCATTGCTGCAGGTGCCGGAGGAGGTCGTCGCCTCGGCCGTGGAGGCCGAGCTCGCCGCCGAGCGGCTCGTGGCGGAGCCCGTCGAAGGCGAGGCGGCGCTGTTTCTCGCCCCGCTGCATCGGGCGGAAGTCGGCATTGCCCAAGGCATCGCGCGCCTCTCGGCCGCCCGTCCCGTGTGGGGCGACATCGCCGCGGCCAAAGCCGTTCCGTGGGTGGAAACGCAGACGAGCCTCGAGCTTTCCGCTACGCAGCGGGCTGCCGTCGCGGCCGCCGTCAACGGCAAGGTCACCATCATCACGGGCGGGCCGGGCGTCGGCAACACGACCGTCGTGAACGCGATCCTGCGCATCATCCGGGCCAAGGGCGCGCGCGTGCTCTTGGCCGCGCCGACGGGGCGCGCCGCCAAGCGGCTCTCGGAGTCGACCGGCAGCGAGGCGAAAACGATCCATCGGCTGCTCGAGTTCGATCCGAAGAGCGGGGGGTTCAAGCGCGGGCGGGTGCAGCCGCTCGAAGCCGATCTCCTCGTCGTCGACGAAACCTCGATGGTCGATGCGGTCCTCATGAACCAGCTGCTGCGGGCCGTGCCCGATCACGCGGCGCTGCTGCTCGTCGGCGATGTCGATCAGCTGCCTTCCGTCGGTCCGGGCGCGGTCCTCGCGGACCTGATCGATTCCGGCGCAGTGCCGACCGTCAGGCTCACGGAGATCTTTCGCCAGGCCGCCTCCTCACGCATCATCGTGAACGCGCACCGAATCAACGCCGGAATGCTGCCGGAGCAAGCCCGGCGGGACGAGCAGGCCGGACAGGCCGAAAGCGACTTCTATTTCATCCCGGCCGATAGCCCGGAGGCCATTCACGATAAACTCCTGCAGGTCGTGACCGAGCGGATCCCGCGCCGCTTCGGCCTGGACCCGATCGCGGACATTCAGGTGCTTTCGCCCATGAACCGCGGCGGGCTCGGCGCCGGAGCCCTGAACCATGAGCTGAAGCAGCGGCTCAACCCGGGCCGCGAGCCGACCGTGGCCCGCTTCGGCTGCACGTATTCGGCCGGCGACAAGGTCATCCAGACCGTCAACGACTACGACAAGGACGTGTTCAACGGCGACATCGGACGTATCGCCCGCATCGATCCCACGGACCAGACGGTGTTCGTCGACTTCGACGGGCGCCGGGTCGCGTATGACTACGGCGATCTCGACGAGCTCTCACTCGCCTACGCGACGACCGTGCACAAGAGCCAAGGCTCGGAATATCCGGCCGTCGTGATCCCGATCGCGACTTCGCACTACATGCTGCTCGAGCGCAATCTGCTCTACACGGCGGTCACGCGCGGGCGCAAGCTCGTGGTGCTCGTCGGCCAGCGCAAAGCGCTGGCCGTGGCCGTCAAACGGGCAGGATCGGGCAAGCGCTTGACGAATCTGCGGCACCGCCTCGGCGCTCGGGCGCCGTAGAGCGCTCTCCTTCCAGCACGACTCCGGGCGGCTCAACCCGTGGAGGCCAGGGCGTAACCGCGCTCTTGGGTACGGTTCACGGCGACGATGCCGGCCGGCACGAGGCGCGCGTGCGGCACGAGATGCGCGCCGAGCTCCTTGCGGATCGCTTCCGCGTCGCCCTGAGTCTGGCCGGCGAGCAGCTCGGCGAACTTCTCCGTCGCGAGGCCGCAGACCGCGAACTGCACGCCCATGCCGCCGGCGCTCGAGACTGTTACGCCCATGTTAGGCAGGGCCTGACCGTAGCCCGAGACGTCGTAGAGATTGCGCTCCGGGGCCTTCTTGGTCTTTGGATCGGTAAAGTCGGCGAGGCTCGAGAACATCTGACCGTACTTGGCCCACATTGCGTCGTCGTAGCCGAACACCGTCGCGAAGTGGCGCAGAATGACGATGTTCGCGAGCTGCGACGGCTCGAGCCCGTAGGCGCTCTTGTTGATCGCGATGTAGTTGCTGGCGAAAAACAGCGCGTCACCGGCCCCTTTGGCGCTGACGGCGTCGAAGGCGAGCCGGTGACGGCCGGGAAGATCCATCCAGTCGTCTTCCTTCTCGAGCGCCGGTTGCCAGCGTGCGGCCTTGGCCGCGGCTGCGCTCGGCGCCGAGGCCGCCCCGAGCACGACGGCGCCGGCACCGAGAGCGGTAAGAACCTTGCGGCGAGCCATGGCCTGATTCTGCTCGTTCATGGTGTCCTCCTTCCGCTTGCGGATGCGGAATGTCGGTGGAGTCGATCGTTGCGACGAGGGATGCCCGGACAGGGGCTGCGGAACCCGTTGCCCGGTTCGCCGTGCCAGTCTGCGCCCGGGTCGCGGGAAGATCAATCGCAAGAGGGAAGCGAGCGCAGGAAGATCCCGCGCACGAGACCGCAGGCCAAAAGCGCGACGCCGGGCTCACGATTCGCCGGCGGGGTTCAAGGCGGCGGCGAGCCCGCGAGCGCGAACGAGGGCCTGCCCGCGATCGGCGCCCAGCACGAAACCCGTACAACACGATTTTCCGCCGGCCGCAGGAAGCCATCTTGCATCCACCAGGCGCGTCGGCACGAACCACCCCTCGTCGACGGGACCGCGCAGCGCCGCAAGGATCCCGGCGAATTGGAGCGGGCTCGTAACGTTGACCGACCGACTCGCTCTCAGTCCGGCCCGCTGGGCGGCTGAAGCGTGCAAGAGAACCTGCCCCGTCGACGAGTTCAGGCGAAAGTTCGGATGCGACGAGGTCGCGGAGCGAAATCCGACCTCCGACTGCGCGCGCTGGCTCAGCGGCGCCGAGCCCCGCGGCGCGGACGCGCACGCGGCAATGACCGCGTCCGGATCATTTGATGAGGCGCCAACTGAACGGATACCGATACGCCTTGCCTTCGTTCGCGTTCACTGCGGCGATTATCGTCAGGGCCACCACGCCTAGTCCCACGACCGGTAACAACAGAAGGCCGATGATCACGACGACCAGCATCGCGCACACGCTCAACACGATGGTGGCCGTGATCTGAAAGTTCAAAGCTTCCTTTGCCTGCGCGGAGACGAAAGGCATCTCGTAGCGCTTCATCTGCCAGACGATCAGGGGGCCGAGCAGATTGCCGAGCGGGATCACCAACCCGGCGAACGCGGAGAGGTGCGCGAAGAAGGCCCACTTCCGCTGCTCGAGATCGATTTCGCCATTCTCGCCATTCTCGCCGCTCGACCCGTTCTCCGCGCCGACCGGGCGCGCTCGCTCCGCGGCTCGGCCGGCGAATCGGGCGCCGCCGCGTGGGGTTTCCGTCGTCATTGCATCGCCCCCCTGGCTCTGAAGCTATAAGGAACATTAATTAAGGCGTGTAACCGAGCGTATTAAGATAAAAAAATGGTGAAAGAAGTCTGCGCGCTGGGCGCTTTTGCGCCCCAGCCAGGTCGCGCGGTCCAGTCGCGACGAATCGATGCGCCGGCGCCGGGCAGGCATCGCCGAGGCGGGCCGAGCCTAGCTAGCCGGCCCCGGCGCACCGGACCGGAGCGAGGCAGCCTTGGCGGCAAGATGCCAGCCCGGCGACGGCGTTACAATCGCCCCGCATCGGCCCCGTCCAGCCGGCGGCTCCTCGGCGTCGGCTCCCTGTGGCACGATCACGGCCTATGCTGACGCCCTCCGAAGAGCTCGGCCTCGCGGGCGCCGCGCTGGACGCGCGCGTGCGCCGCGCCGTCGATCATCTTTCGGACGCGGCGCTCGCGGACATCGCGAGCCGGCTCGCGGCCGACGCCCGCGCGAGCGACATCATCTACGAGCGCGACGGGGAGATCGAGCCGGTCCGCATCATGCTGCGGCCGCTGCTCGTCATGCCCGAGCAGCTCGGCTACCTGAACCATGTCTGCTCGCGCATCATGGACGCGCTGTGCCGCCTGCCCGAGCTTTATGTCGCGGACGCCGACGTGCGCCGCCTCTTGCGCTTCGCGCCGGACGAGGAGGCTTGGTTCCGGCAAATCTGGCTCCACCTTGCCGAAAGCCGCAACCCGCTTTACGGCAGGCTGGATGCGGTTTGCGATTTCACGAGCGCGCGCTGGCAGGACTCGCTTCGTTTCCTCGAGCCGAACCTCTCGGGCGTGGGGGGCATCCATCTCGGCCCTGTCGCCGAAGGGCTCGTCATGCGCGACGTCGTGCCGACGATCGCGACCTACGATCCGGAGCTCGAGATCGAGTTGCCACGCGACCAGCGCGATCTCTTCCTACAGGTTCTGCTCGACCACGCGCGCGCGCTCGGCCGGCCCGGCGCGAACATCTGCCTCGTCGAGCCGAAATACGTGGCCGAGGGCCCGAACGAGCAGTCTCACCTCGTAACCTTCTATGAAGGCCGCGAGGGTATCCGGTTCTGCCACGCGGATCCGACCGAGCTGCGGCTCGAAGGCGAGGAGGTCTACTACGAGGACCTGCGCGTAGACGTGGCCTACCGTGACTACGAGATTCGCGATCTGCTGGCGCTCGAGCACGAGACGGGGCGCGAGCTCTCGGCCATCCGCGCGCTGTTTCGTCAGAACCGCATCGTATCCTCCATCGGCGGCGACCTCGACCACAAGAGTTGCTGGGAGCTGTTGACGGACGAGGAACTGGCGGCCCGTTATTTCAGTGCGGCCGAGCGGCAGCTGTTCCGCCGGCACATTCTCTGGACCCGCGTCGTATCGGCTCGGCGCACGACAACGCCCCACGGCCGCGCCGATCTGCCCGAATTCATCCGCACGCATCGCGAAGAGCTCGTATTGAAGCCCAACCGCGGCTACGGCGGCACGGGCGTGCACTTGGGCCAGGCGCTGACGCAGGCCGAGTGGGACGGACTGCTCGAAGAGGCGCTAACCGCGCAGGAGGACCCGTACCGGGCCTGGGTCGTGCAGGCCGTGACGGCCTTGCCCGTGCACCTGTTTCCGGTCGTCGACGCAGCCGGGCGAGTGCACAGTGAGCCTTACTACGCGGTCATGGGATTCGCGGCGACGGAGCACGGTATCGGCGTCATCTGCCGCGTCTCCCAAAAGGAGGTCGTGAACGTTGCCCAGCACGGCGGACTTGCAGCCGTGCTCATCGGGCAGCGGCCGGCCGAGCTCGGTGCCGCGAAACGCGCGAAGCTGCGCGGCGCCGAAGCTGCGCACGCGCTGCGCGAAGAGATCGGGCGGCTGCTCAATCTGGACGGCGCGATCCGCGTGCTCGAATGGGACGAGGAGACCTGTCTTCCTCCGCGAGCCGGCCGCGACCGGGCAGTGCAGCTCGCGCTGCTGGAGCGCCTGCGGCACAGGCTGCTGATATCCGATCGGCTCGCGGATCTGGTCGAGACCGCGGCGGGCACGTCGGCCGCCGAGCTGCGCCGGCTCGCCCGTTTGCGCAGGATAGCGCTCGCGCTGCCGGAGCGCCTCGTCGGCGCATTTGCGGAGGCGCGCTCCTTGTGTCTCGCCGCCTGGGAGCGGGCCCGCGAGCAGGAAGACTACGCGTTGTTCGCGGAGCCCTTCGAACGCTTGCTTCGGCTCATGAAGGAGCGCGCGCAAGCTTTGACGCAGGGCGAAGACCTGTACGAAGGTCTGCTCGAGGAGCACGAACCGGGCATGCGTCGCGCGCGTCTCGAAGTGCTGCTGCGCGAGGCCGGGCGTCGGCTCGAGGCGCGAGTACCCGCGTGGGCCGAGCGCACGGCGCGCGAGCGCGTCCGGCTGCCGCCCGGTCCCTATGTGGACGAGGTACAGGCCGTCTTGTGCCGCCGGCTGCTCGCGGACATGGGCTTCGACTTCGCGCGCGGACGCCTCGACCGCTCGACGCATCCCTTCACGCTCGTCGCGGGTTTCGACGACGTGCGTCTGACGATCCGCGTTTCGGAACGGACGCCGCTCGCCGCAATTTTTGCCACGCTGCACGAAGGCGGACACGCACTTTACGATCAGGGTTTCCCGGAACGGCTGCGCGGGACGCTGCTGGCCGACGCGCCGAGCACGGGCCTGCACGAGGCGCAGGCGCGGCTGTGGGAGAACCAAGTCGGGCGCAGTGCCGCGTTCTGGGCGCACTACTTCCCGATCCTCGCGGCGGCGTTTCCGGGGCAGCTCGGCGCATTCGATGCGGCCGGATTCCAGCGCGCGGTGAGCCTCGTCGCACCGGGGCCGATCCGCATCGACGCCGACGAGGCCACTTACAGCCTCCACGTTCTGCTGCGCTACGAGCTCGAGGTCTCCCTGCTCGAGGGCGACCTCGCCGTCGAGGATCTGCCGGGCGCCTGGGCCGAGCTCAGCCGCCGTTATCTCGGCCTGGTGCCGCGGACCCTGAGCGAGGGCTGCCTGCAGGATGCGCACTGGGCGCTCGGGGAGTTCGGCTACTTCCCGACGTACTCGATCGGCAACTGGTACGCGGCGCAATTGTTCGAGGCTTATCTCGCCAGCGACGGCGCCGCGCCCTTCATGGGCAGCGACGGCGCCGCAGGCCCGGGAGCCCTGGCCGACCTCAGGCGCTGGCTCGGGGCGCGCGTCTATGCGCGGGGCGCGGAGCTCGACGCCGAGCAGCTCGTGTTCGAAGCGACGGGCGAGCGCCTCGGCGTCGACGCTTTCTTTCGGCTGCTGGACCGGCGGTTCGAAGGAACGCCGCACGCCTCATGAGCTGGCCCGCTAGTCGCTCACGGCGCAGTCGCCGACATACATCTCGGGCCGGGAGGTAAACCCCGGCAGCGCGACGGCGCTGTATTCGTGGCGGCTCTGCACGGCCTTCATACGGCCGCCGCTCGTCTCTTCCGCAATTACGGTCGTGACGCGCAGAGGCCCCGCCTTGCTCATTTGTAGCAGATGCAGATAACCGTGCGAGTAGTTCACGACGATGTAGCTCTTGCCGAAATCGCCGTCCGCTTCCGCCGTGCCGCCGTCGATGTCGATATCGAAAAACGCCGCGGTGAGCGTCGCAGGTTTGGCCTCGGCCCGGGGACCGCCGTGCGGCCAGCTTCCGGTCGCGACCACTGTGAAACGGCAGTCGAGCCGCTTCGCGGCGGCGAGCCGCTTCTCTAGGGCCGTGTTCTGGGCGGCGGCGGGGCGAGGAAGGGCGAGCGACGCGAGGACGGCGGCCGTGAGCGCAATGGCGAGCAGCGATTTCATGCCGCAAGATTTAGCATGGCAGCGCGACGATTGCCACGCCGCGGCCGTCGCGGAGCGCGCAGGACGCGACGACCGAAATTGACCTACCGTTTGGCATCGGACAATAATCGGCCCATCGGAAGGAGAGCCGTTTGCGAATTGCCGTCGTCGTCCTGGCCTTCGTTCTCGTCGCGTATCCGGCTGCTCAGGCGCAGGTCGTCGAAGATGCCGTGCTGCTCGGGCAGTTGCACCGTCTGTTCCCGCAAGCGGCCAGCTTCTCTGCGAAGGGCGGCAATCCCCCGCACTACAAAGCCTTCGGCGCGGCCACTGCCGGTGCGCAGCCCATGCTGCTCGGCTACGCATTCTGGACGACGGAGCTCGAGCCGCTCGAGCGCGGTTACGACGGACCGATCAAGATGCTGGTGGGTCTGGACACGAAGGGCGTGCTCACGGGCGTCATCGTGACCGAGGATCGCGAGCCCTATGGGTATTTCTCCGTGGAGACGCCCGAGTTCGCGGCGCAGTTCAAGGGCAAGAGCGTGCGCGACCGGTTCGAGGTCGGAGCGGATATCGACGCAGTCACGCGTGCGACGGTGTCCGTCACGAGCGCGAGCCGGGCCGTGCGCAACAGCGCCCGACGCATCGCGCGCGCCTATCTGGTTCCGCCCAAACAGTGAGCGTGAAAGGCGCGGGCGCGTATTCGACGTGCGGCCGAAGAGGGTCGGCGGTCCTTTACACGCTCTTCGCGTGCCAGATTGCGTGTTTGCTCGCGTGCCTGTTCTCCGGGGGCGCCGCGCATGGGCAGCAGGCCCCCGCGGGCGCCGGCTGGAATTTTGACGACTCGGACGCGGCCGGCCCCACGGCGCTCGCGTTGCTGGGCCGTCAGGCGCCGGATATCGCGCTGTTCGCGGGCTTTGCGGTTCTCGCGCTCGTGAGCTTCTTCCGCAAAAGCGTCGCGCTCAAGTACGTGACGCTCGTCGTGTGCGTGCTCTACATGGGCGTGTACAAGAGTCAGCTCTTGTCGATCGTGAACGTTTTCGGAGTGGTCACGGCGAACTTGCCGATCCTGGCTTACAGCCTGGCCTGGTACACGTTCGCGGTGTTCGTGCTCGCGACCACGGTGCTCTTCGGGCGTTTGTACTGCGGGCGGCTGTGCGCGTTCGGGGCGCTGACGCAGCTCATCGATGCGGTCGTTCCCGCAAGATGGCGGATCGATGTGCCGGCGCGGTTCGAGCGGCCCGCGAGCATGGTCAAGTACGCCATCCTGTTCGGCGCCGTCGCGTTCTACCTCGCCACGCGCCAGATCGGGTTCTACCGGTATATCGAACCATTCTGGATGTTCACTTTTTCGGCCTCGGCGGCCCTATGGACGGCGCTCGGCGTGCTGCTTCTCGCGAGCGTGTTTGTCCGCAATCTATATTGTCGGTTCCTGTGTCCGGTCGGCGCGGCGCTCGGTCTGCTTTCGCTGCTCACGGTGTTCCGCATCAAGCGCTGGTCGGAGTGCAGCACCTGCCGGCTGTGCGAGAAGACCTGCGAGTGGGGCGCCATCCGGCAGCGGCGCATCGTCGTGACGGAATGCGTGCGCTGCGACGATTGCGAGCGCCTCTATGCGAGCAAGGCACGGTGCCCCCATTGGCTGCTCGAAGCCAAGCGGGCGCGAAGGCGGGCCGAGGAGGTTGCCGTACCTTTGCGGCAGGCCGAACCGACTTGAACCGGGGTCTGGAGCGGAATCCGTTGTGCTGCCGCGACAAATTTGTGGTGCATGAGCAACGGAATGGCTTGGAGGACGATGGCGAGGCGTACCGACCTCACTAACGTCTTGCAGGCGAGGCTGTATTGATCAATGATGTAAAAAAGTGGCAGGCGGGCGGCGAGAGCGGCTGATGGCACAAGCTACGTAGCGATCGGCTGTGGTTTTCCGGCGAGGGAGGGGGCTGATGCGCGAGCGGAGACGGTTCGGATTATGGCGCGGTGGCGCGCTGGGGGCAGGTTTGTTGGTCGTGGCTTGGGCGGCGTGCCCGGCCCAGTCCGCGAGCGCGGCGGGCAGCCCGATCGCGGAGGCTGCCCAGGCCGGGGACGCGGCAAAGGTCCGCGAGCTCGCGGACCACGGCGGGGACGTCAATGCGCCGGCCGCGGACGGCTCCACGGCGCTGCTCTGGGCCGTCTACAATTCCGACCTCGATACGGTGAAGGCGCTGCTCGCGGCCCACGCCAAGATCGATACCCCCAACAGCTACGGCGTCACGCCGCTGCTGCAGGCGAGCCGTAACGGCGACGCCTCGATCATAGAAGCCCTGCTCGGCGCGGGCGCGGACGTGCACGAGCGGCACCCGGACGGCGAAACACCCTTGATGGCCGCCGCGCGCAGCGGGCATCGGGACGCCGTCGAAGCCCTGCTCAAGGCCGGCGCCGACCCGAATGCCGACGATACCTTCGCGCAGCAGACTCCGCTTATGTGGGCCTCGGCCGAGGGTCATCTCGACATCGTGGACGCGCTGCTCGCCGCGGGCGCGGACCCGAATCGCCGCGCGCACGTCGATTCGTTGACGAAGCGTAAGAACGCGGATTTCCCGACCGGCGGCTTCACGGCCCTGATGTGGGCCGCGCGCAATGGCGAGGAGAAGATCGTGCGCAGGCTCGTCGAGGCCGGTGCCGATCTCAAGCTCACCAACGGCGACGGCCTCACGGCGACGATGATCGCCATCGTCAACGATCGCTTCGATATGGCCGCGACGCTGATTGGGCTCGGTTCGGACCCGAACGACGGCTCGCTCTTCTATGCGGTTCAAATGCGCGACGCGACGACCGACTGGTACGCGCACGACGGCTCGTATCTGCGCCCGGATCACCCGAACAAGCTCACGGCGCTCGACCTCGTGACGCTGCTTCTCGACAAGGGCGCCGATCCGAACAAGCCCTACGCGGGCGCGCTGCACTGGTCATCCATGTGCTGCGATCCGGCGGAGAACGCCTCGCCGTTCTATCGGGCGGCCGTCGAGGGCGACGTCGAATCGCTCAAGCTGCTGCTCGCGCACGGCGCGAAGGTGGATTGGACGCCGCCGAAGGTCGACGCCGAGGGCGCCGCGAACGCCAACGTCGGCAAGCCTGCGCTCGTCGTGGCCGTGAACGGCGGCCGCGGGGTTTCGGAGTCGGGCGGTCCCGGCAACGTGCGTGAAGGGCCGCCGCCGTTTCGAGAGCCTTCGGATAGGAAACCCGTTGATGCCGTGAGCGTGCTGCTCAAGGCCGGCGCGAACCCGAACGCCGCGGCGCCGGACGGCACCACGGCCCTGCACGCGGCCGCCGAGTACCGCAAGCTCGACGTGATTCGCGCGCTGGCCGATGCGGGCGCCAAGCTGGACGCGGTGAACTCCTTCGGGCTCACGCCTCTCGACGTTGCGCTCGGTCGCCTGGGCAAGGGCCAGAAGCCGAAGCCGAGGCCGATGATGCCCGTGAAGGACGAGGGTCCGACCAAAGAGCAGGTGGCCGATCTTCTGAAGAGCCTCATGCAGGCACGAGGCGTTCCGATCGTATTGCATGGCGAGGCGCCGCCGGAGGAACTGGCGAGGAACACGCAATGAGGCGAGGCGTTTATTTCACCGCCGGCGGCGCGGTCGCAGCCGTGGCCGCGGCCGGCCTCGGCCTGCATTTTTGGACCAGCCGCAGCCCGGATGCCGTGCTCAAGGCCGAATGGCCGCTGCTGCACAAGTACTGCAGCGATTGTCATAACGACATCGATTTCACGGCCAGCATTTCGTTTCAGGGTCTGAAACCGGGCGACGTGGACAGTCATGCCAAGACGTTCGAGGCTGCGATCCACAAACTGCACCTCGGCGTCATGCCGCCCCGCGATCGGCCACAGCCGCCGGAAGCCGATCGCGAGCGCCTCGTCGCGGCGCTCGAAGCCAAGCTCGATGCCGCCGCGGCCGCGCACCCTTATGCGGGCGCCATTCCCGTTCACCGCTTGAACCGAGCCGAATACGGAAACGCGGTCCGCGACCTGCTGGGGCTCGACGTCGACGTCACGAGCATGCTGCCGAGCGATGGCGGCGACTTCGGCTTCGACAACATCGCGGCCGTGCTCCGCACTTCGCCGCTGCTGCTCGAGCGCTACCTCACGGCGGCGCTGCGCGTCAGCACGCTCGCGGTCGGCGACCCGACGGCCGCGCCTTCCTCGACGGCGTACAAGATCCCGATCGAGCTCACGCAGAACGAGCACATGCCCGGTCTCCCGCTCGGCACGCGCGGCGGAACCGTCGTGCATCACGTGTTCCCGGCGGACGCGAACTATGTGCTCTCGGGCCGGCTCGTCTGGACCGTGGCCGAGGGGTACGCAGGGCTCGAGGGTCACGACCGGCCGTTCGAATTCGTCGTGACCGTAGACGGTAAGCAGGTCTTTACGGCCGAGGTCGGCGGGCCCAAGGACCACGCCGAGAGCGTGGACAACATCAATACGGCGCGGGCGGACATCGACAAGCGCATGACGTCCCCGCCGATCCACATCACCGCCGGCCCGCACGAAGTGGGCTTCACCTGGGTAGACCGCCCGGCCGTCGAGCAGAACGTAATTCAACAGCCGCTGCGCGCATCGCTCGAGGCACACAACCCCTCCGGCCTGCCTCGGTTGCAGACGGCCAACATCGACGGGCCCTACGACATCACGGGCGTCAGCGACAACCCGGTTCGAGAACGTATTTTCGTCTGTCACCCCAAATCGACGGCCGAGGAGCCGGCCTGCGCGCGCCGTATCTTTCTGACGCTCGCGCGGCACGCCTTCAGGCGGCCCGTCGCGGACTCGGACATTGCCGCGCCGATGGCGTTTTACGATCGCGCCCGGGAGCAGGGCGAGGACTTCGACGTCGGCATACGCGACGGGCTGGCGCGCATCCTCGTGAGCCCGTCGTTCCTGTTCCGCGCCGAGGGCGATCCGGAGGACATGCGCGCGGGCACGACGCACCGGATCACCGATCTCGAGCTTGCGTCGCGGCTCTCGTTCTTCCTGTGGTCGAGCATTCCCGACGACGAGCTGCTGGACCTCGCCGCCGCAAAGAAGCTGCACGAGCCCGATGTGCTCGAGGCCCAGGTCAAACGCATGCTTGCGGACGAGCGCGCCGAGGCGCTCGTCGATAACTTCACGGGGCAGTGGCTGCAGCTGCGCAACCTCGAGGAGCGTGTCAAGCCCGACGTGCTCATGTTCCCGAACTTCGACGAGAACCTGCGGCAGGCGTTTCGGCGCGAGACCGAGATGCTGTTCGGCAACGTGCTCAAGGAAAACCACAGCGTAAACGAGCTGCTGACGGCGGACTACACGTTCGTCAACGAGCGGCTCGCCCGGCACTACGGGATTCCGGGTGTTTACGGTTCGAGGTTCCGGAAGGTCAAGTTGACGGACCCGAACCGCTTCGGGCTGCTCGGCCAGGGCAGCCTGCTCGCGCTGACCTCGGACGGCAACCGCACCTCGCCCGTGATCCGCGGCAAGTTCATCAACTCGAATTTCCTCGACGATCCGCCGCCGCTGCCGCCGCCCGTCGTTCCGGCGCTCGAGGCCAGTGCAATTGCGGGCAAGCCGATGACCGTCCGGCAGACGCTCGAGCGTCACCACCGGAACCCGGTCTGCGCCTCGTGCCACAGCATCATCGACCCGGTCGGCTTCGCGCTCGAGAACTACGATCCGGTAGGGATCTGGCGCGAGAAGACGCGCGACGGCTTGCCGATAGACTCGGCCGGCATTTTGGCCGACGGCACGCCCGTGAATGGTCCCGTGGCGCTGCGCAACGCGATATTGAGCAGGCCCGACGTGTTCCCGGGCACCGTGACGAAGAAGCTGCTCATTTACGCGCTCGGCCGCGGACTCGAGCCGGCCGATATGCCCGTCGTGCGCGCGATCGTCGCCGATACCGCGCCCGACTACCGACTTCAGTCCATCATCCTGGATATCGTGAAGAGCTATCCATTCCAGATGCGCACCAAGCCCGGCAAGCAAGACGACGTTGAGACGGTCGCACAAACGAGGGAGTAGACCTATGTTTATCTCGAAGAAGCACTTGCCCCGTCGTACCGTTCTCAAGGGCGTCGGCGCCGCGATCGCGCTGCCGTTCCTCGACGCGATGGCGCCGGCTTTCGGCCAGTCGCGCGGCGCGAAGCAGCCGTTCCGGTTCGGCGCGGTCTACGTCCCGAACGGCATCTATCCGGGGCTGTGGCATCCGGAAAAGACGGGGAGCGACTTCGATTTCAAGCCGATCATGAAGCCGCTCGAGCCGTACCGTGACTACCTCGTGACGATCAGCCAGATGCAGGCGCCGCCGGGCGGCCCCGACAACGGCGGCGTCCACATGGGCGCGAGCGCGGCCTGGCTCAACGGCCGCGGTCCCGTCAACAAGCTGGGCAGCTTCGGGGACGTTGAGTCGAAGAAGTCCGTCGATCAGTACATCGCGGACGTTGTGGCCGAAGATACGCCGCTGCGGTCGCTCGAGCTCGGCACCGAGGACATGGGCACGGCGGCGGGTGCCTGCGACGGCTATCCGTGCGTGTTCTTCAACACGATGGCCTGGCGCGACGACTCGAGCCCGCTGCCGGTCTCGATCAATCCGCAGGTGACGTTCGAGCGCATGTTCGGCGAGGCCGGCTCGCCCGAGGAGCGCGTAGCCCGGCTCGCGCTGAAGCGCAGCCTGCTCGACTCCGTGGTCGAAGAGACCTCGAAGCTCGAGCGCAAGCTCGGGCCGGCCGACAAGACCATGCTCGACGAGTACCTGACGAACATCCGCCGCGTCGAGCAGCAACTGCAGAAGTCCCAGTCTCGTGCCGCCGGGCTCAAGGACGTTCCGGCTGCGCCGGTCGGCATCCCCGACTCGTTCGACGATCACATGAGCGTGACCTACGACCTGCTGCATCTCGCGTTCCAGGGCGACATTACGCGCGTGTTCAGCTTCATGGTCGGTCACGAAGGCAGCGGCCGCAGCTACCAGTTCCTCGGCGTACCGCAGCCGCACCATCCGACCTCGCACAACGGCGGCACGCCCGAGGGCATCGAACTCTACGCGAAGATCTGCACGTACCACGTCGTCAAGCTGGCGGCGTTCATCGACCGGCTCAAGACGACGCGCGAAGGCGACGGGACGTTGCTCGACTCGGCCGTGATCTACTTCGGCGCGGGCATGAGCGACGGGCAAGTGCATGACCGGCACAATCCGCCGGCCGCCCTGCTCGGTGCGGCGAACGGTCGCCTCAAGGGCAACCGCCACATCGCGGTCAAGAACAGCGAGCCGACGTTCCAACCTGCTGTTGGCGCTCGCGGATCTGGCCGGGGCGGAGCTACCGAAAATCGGCAGAAGCACGGGGCGGCTCTCGCTCGCATAGGGCGCGAGGTCTCGTTCAAGGGGGGGGCAACGAGCCGCTTCGCAGGGGAAGCGGCACAGCCGGCGGCGCCGTCCACGGCGCCGCGGCGACTGAACAGGATCTGCGGCGGGTCACCTCGCCCGCAGGAATAAACGGGCTGCCTACGAGGCCGTAGCGCCGAGCAGCAAAAATATATCTTTAGTACGTACTGATTTGTTCAGTACATAACACGACCGGCAATAGCCCGGAACTCACAAGGGGAGGTCTTCGATGGATAGCAGGATTTTGCGGGCGGCGGTTGCGGCCGTTCTCGCCGGATCGGCCGGCGCCGGAATGGCGCCAGCCGTATATGCACAACAACCCGCCGCGCAAGGAGGCGGCCAGGCCGCCACCCCGGCGGCGAGTGCCGGAACCGGGCTCGAGGAAATCGTCGTGACGGCTACACGCCGCGAACAGAACCTTCAGCAGGTGCCGATCTCGATCGTCGCCGTGACCAACAGCGATCTCGAGAAGCGCGGGCTCGATTCCCTCGAGCGCGTGAGCCAGGCCATCCCGAATCTCGTCATCACTGGAACCGGCGGCGGCACGGAGCAACCCGGCTTCACGGTGCGCGGCATCCCGAACGTCGGCACCTATATCGACGGTGTCTGGCAGGTCGGCACGGCCGGCTTGTTGACCTCGGGCTTCGTTGACATCGACCGCATCGAGATCCTGCGCGGCCCGCAGGGCACGACCTTCGGCCGCGACTCGACGGGCGGCGCCATCCGCATCTGGACCAAGAAGCCGACGGACGAGTACTCGGCCGACGTGACCGCCGTCGTCGGCACGTACAATCGCCGCGACGCGAAGCTCTCGGTGAATCTGCCGATCACGGACAAGCTGCTCACGAAGTGGACGGGCGCGAGCCTGAACCGCGACGGCTACGTCAAGAGCCTCACGACGGGCGCGGGCGGCGGCGGCATGGACCAGACGGTGTTCAACGGCGACATTCTCTGGTCCCCGACCGAGAAGTTGTCGATGCGCTTCAAGTACGAGCAGAACCGGAACTTCTTCACGGAGCCCCGAATTCAGGACGCGGTCTTCAAGGGCACCTATCCGCAGGCCGGGCAGTTGGTCGGCGTTCCGGATCTCTACGAAGCCGCGGGTTACGAGGCATTCAACGCTCAGACCCAGACGGCCGGGTATCCGGGCGGCGTGGTCGGCGAGTGGCAGAACCGTTCCGAGATCAACCTGCCGGACAAGATCCTTCAGTCGCAGCTCTCGTCGGACATCACCTGGAACGTGACGGACTCGACCAAACTCGAGTTCATTACCGCGAAGACGCACCAGGAGACGGCGTCGATCGTCGACTGGGACAACAGCCAATACCAGCTCGTCGAGGACGTGAACCAGGGCAAGCTCGACGTGTTCAGCCAGGAGCTCCAGATTTCGGGCGGCAAGGGACGCGTCAACTGGGTGACGGGCGCGTACTACTGGGATCAGACGAACCACACGCGCGGCACGCGTTATCAGGTCGAGGAGTTCGTCTCCGGGCTCTACGACATCAACGCCGCGTACGCAAGTCCGATCTGCACCTCAGTCGAGCATCCCCACCCGGTCCCGGCCGGCCAGACCTACCTCAGCGATTGCCAGGACGTGTATGCCGCGGCGAGCGGTCCCGGCGGCCGGTTCGACAGCCTCACGCGGTACGACGAGCATGGCTGGGCGGCCTTCGGCGAGGTGACGGTCAACCTGACCAAGACACTCGATCTCACGGTCGGTCTGCGGCACCACAAGCAGGACGAGTTCTCGCAGCCGCTGGCGGCCATTCCGGGCGTCACGGCGCCGCGGGCGCCGAGCGCGAATGTCGAATTCGTCGGCGATGTCTTCGCCGGGTCTTCGGCCGGAATTCCGGGCACACCCTCGAGCTTCGACAAGAATACGAAGAAGCTCTCGCTGCAGGATCAGTTCAGTCCAAACATGATGGGGTACATCAGCTACTCCGAGGGCTTCAACTCGGGCGGCGCCTCGGTATACACCGATCCTGCGACCGGCAACCGCGTGATCTCGCCGTACCTGCCGCAGACGCTTGAGAACACGGAAGTCGGGTTCAGGTCGGATCTTGCGAACAGGAAGCTGCGCTTCAACGTCACGGTCTTCCATACGATCTGGAAGGACATTCAGTCGCTGGGCCCGGTGTTCGATAGTCAGGGCCATCAGCTCCCAGCGCTGAACACGACCAACGTCGGCGAAGCGATAGCCCAGGGCGCCGAGCTCGAGATGACGATCGTCCCGACCGACAACCTGCTGTTCAACGTCAACGTCGGCACGCTGGACGCCAAGTACACGTCGATCAAGCCGGGCACGCCGTTCATCACCACGAGCACGCCGTTCTCGGATGCGCCGAAGAAGACGGGCAGCATCGGCATCCAGTACGACGCTCAGCTCCGCGGCGGCTCTTCGCTAACGACTCGGGTCGACTACCTGTACCAGTCGCAGTTCTGGCGCTCGCTGCCGTTCCTGCGCACGTCGTTCTGGTCGGCCGTGCCGGCCGGGTTCGACGAGAGCGGCGGCTCGGGCATCCTGAATGCGCGCGTGGCCTACACGCCCTCGGATGCGAAGTGGAACCTCTCGGTGTTCGGCACGAACCTGACGAACGAGCGCCTGATCAACTCGGGCTTCTTCCACGGCATCTGGGGCTTCGACTTCGCGACGGTCGGACGGCCGCGCGAGGCCGGCGTGCAGATGGACTTCAGGTTCTAGTCTCGTCAAAACTGCGCCGGCGGCATGGACCGCCGGCGCTTTTTTTTGGGTATGAGATTTCGGGTCGCAGCCCGTCTCGGGCCGCCGTCGATCTACGGCTTCAGGGCGTTGTCCCAGTGCTCAACGATCTTGCCGTCCTTGACCCGGAACATGTCGAACCACGTCGTGGTGTAAGGCTTCCCTTCCTTGTCCTTATGGTCGTCCCTGCGCGCGACGACGACGAGGTCGCCTTCGGCGACGATCGAGACGAGCCCCGGGATCGTGTCCGGAATCGGCGTCGGCTTCATGTGCCGCGCGCTGAAGTAGGCCTTCACACCTTCACGGCCCGTCACGGCGTTGGGATTGTGCTGGTGGTACTCGGGCGCCAGGTACTGATCCGCGGCCTCGATGTGGTGGGCCGTCAGGAACGCGCGCCACATATCGAAGACCACCTTCTTGTTGGCGGCGAGTTGCGGATCGTCGCTCTTGAGCATCGCGGCCTGCTCGGAGGCCGGCATCGGCACGACGGGCTCGGCGGCCTGCGCCGCGGCGGAAAGGGCAAGGAACGCAACAGCGCCAGTCAGTATCTTCATTAGATCAATCTCCCCTTGTGTGGATGCGCCGTCTTCTCGGGACGACGTTGCAAGCAGTGTACGCTGAAATAATTCTCCGCGCCCTCCGGTCACGACAAATAGGGGTCAGAGCCCTTTTTCAAAGCCGATGGTGAAGGGCCCGCAGCCCTTCTTGTGAACGGACGAGGAGAAGACGTTGAGAAAGATACGAGCCCAAGAGCGGTTTGCGGCGGCGTTGGCCATTGCGGCCGCGTTCGGGGCGGCCGGAGCGGCCATCGCACAGTCTCCGGAAAAGACGCGCATCGTGAAGCAGGCGCCCGGCAAAATCGTCTATTGGGTCCTGCCTGGACCGCGCAAGCTCGATCCGTCGGTGTTCGGGACCCCGGCGCATCCGCAGATGCTGCTCGCGCCGAAGATCGAGCAGGCCCGGCAGGGACACTATCCGCCGACGATCCCGGATTTGCTCGAGCATGTGCCGTTTCTCGTCGGCCTGCCGCTCTCGGCGCGGACGAAGACGGCGGACGGCGGCTGGGTGCTCGAGACCCCCAACCCGTTCAGCGACCGCGCTCGCATTGTCTCGGGCAGCTTCGACGCCGAGTTCGACGACTACGTGGAAAAGGACCAGAAGGGGCCGCCGGCAGACACGCCGGACAAGGCTAAAATGACGGCCGAATTCAAAGACCCCGCAGGGAATATGTACCGCGTCGTCCTCGCCGAGGTCATACAGCCGCCGCTGCCCGGCTACGAAACACAGGGCGGCGTCATGATCGACTCCGTGCACCATGGGGCGACCGGCACGGGCTCGCCCCTGATGCCCGAGGTCAAGACCTATGCGGCATTTTGGGGCGTCGGCACGATCTCGATCAACGGCAAGCCCGTCGGCAAGCGCATGATTCATCTCATGACCACGGAGCCCGTGCGCGATCGAAACTATCATCTGGTGTTTCAGAAGGACTTGCCGCTGAAGCCCGAAGACAGGGAGTTTCCGGGTCAGTTGCATCACACGCATCTCATGGTTCTGCCGATCGAGCCAGCGCCGAAGGGGCCGCGCTACGCGCCCGTGCCGACGGCCTTCAAGCTGCCGAACGGGAAGATGCAACCCTTCATGCACGTGATGTTCGAGCAGGACGAGATCGTCGAGTGATGCACCGCTCGCCCCGATTCGAGGGGCCCGCCTCGGGACCGTGGGTGTCCCTAGCTCGTCCGCAATTCCTGCGGCGGCTGCGGCGGCTGCGGCGGCTGCGGCGGCTGCGGCGGTTGCGGCCTCTGCTTTCGGCCGCGCTCGCGGCCGGCGCGGCGGTCGCGAGCGCTGCGATGCCGGGGCCGGCAGCGGCCGACGGGCCGCACGTCGAAAGCCGGACCCGCGCGTCTGCGCGGGAAGCGGATGCGAACCCGAAAGCGAAGAGCCAGACCGTCGTGCTGACCGCCCGCGAGTTTGCCTTTTCGCCCGAGACGCTGGTCGTGCAGCACGGCAGACGCGTCGAGATCGAGTTTCACAACGAAGGCCTGCTCGCGCACAACGTCACGATCGCCGCGCTGGGCCTCGCAACGCAGACGATCCAGTCGGGCCAGGAGACGACCCTCGAATTTGCCGCGCCGCCGCCCGGGCACTACGCAATCGTTTGCGCCGTGCCGGGCCATGCGGATGCCGGGATGCGCGCGACCCTGGAGGTCCGGTGACGCGGGCCGCCGCTTCGCCGACCGGTGGGACCGAGGCCGCGCGAGAGACCTCGCCCGCCGATTGGGTCGATCGGCACGGCGATGCGCTGTTCGGCTATGCGCTCGCGCGCGTTCGGAATCGAGCCGCCGCCGAGGACCTCGTGCAGGAGACGCTGCTCGCGGCCGTGAAGTCCGCTGCCGCGTTCCGCGGCGGCTCGAGCGAGCGCACGTGGCTCGTCGGCATCCTGCGTCACAAGCTGCTCGACTACTATCGTGCCCTCGGGCGCGAGCGTGCCCTGTGGGACCAAGAGGCCTTCGAAGAGGAGCCGAGCGGCGGCCCGTTCGACGAGCGGGGACGTTGGCGGCATCCGCCTGCTCCGTGGCCGTCGCCCGAGGCCGCACTCGAGCGACGCGAGTTCTGGAAGATCTTCGACGCGTGCACGGACCGTCTGCCGGACTCGCTGCGCGGGCCCTTCCTGCTAAGGGAGCTGGAAGGCCTCGATACGAAGGCCCTCGCGGCGACGCTGGAGACGACGCCGAACAATGTCTGGGTCATGCTGTCGCGGGCGCGGCAACGCCTGCGTCGGTGTCTCGAGGTCAACTGGTTCGGGAAGGAGTGAGGCATGCTGAGTTGCAGGCAAGCCGCCGCAAGGCTTTCGCGTGAGCTCGAGGAGCCGCTGCCGCCGCGAGCGCGCCTGGGGCTGCGCTGGCACTTGCTCATGTGCAGACTGTGCCGCGCCTACGGCGAGCAGCTGCGGTTTCTGCGCGGCGCCTGCCGGGGAGCGGCGGAGCCGCAGGGGTCCGAGGCGGCGCTCGGAGCGCAGGCGCGTGCACGAATCAAGGAGGCCCTCGAGCGGGCGATGTAACGTCTTCTTCCTCCCGGGGGCGACTCAGCTCCGAGCTTTGGCTGCAGGCGCGCATCACGCCGGAATATTTCGCGACCGAGGGGTGGCACAGGCGTCATGAGCCGAGGGGCGGCAACGGCATCCTGCGGCGCATCGGCGCTGCACCGCCGAGCCGTGCATACCACGGCTCGGGGGGATGAAGGGCGGGGCGCCCAGCGGTCTTCAGCGGGACGCCCCGCGGCCGTCAGTTCGGCGCGTCGGCCGGCTCGATCCTGAGCAGCGCGCCTTCCTGCTCGTCCGTCAGCACGTACAGCAGGCCGTCAGGCCCTTGCCGCACGTCGCGGATGCGCTGGCGCAGGTCCGTCAGCAGCGACTCGCGCCGCAGCTCCTGCATGTTCTCGTTGAGCAGCACGCGGTCGAGCTCGCCCGTGCCCGGGATCTCGCCCTTGCGCAGTCCGCCGACGAACAGATCGCCCTTCCACTTCGCAAGCTTGTCGCCCGTGTAGAACGTCATTCCGGAGAGCGCGATCGAGGGCGTCCAGTACACGACGGGCGCCTCGTAGCCCGCGACCGTCGGCTCGCCCGAGTGCCACGGGCCCTGGTAATCCCGCCCGAGGCTGACCTTGGGCCAGCCGTAATCCTTGCCGGGCTTCAGGATGTTGACCTCGTCACCGCCGTTCGGGCCGTTCTCGTTCTCCCACATGACGTTCGTGCCGGGCTGCAGCGCGAGCCCCAGCGAGCTGCGGTGGCCAAGCGTGTAGATCTCCGGCTTGTAGCCAGCCTTACCGACGAACGGGTTGTCGTTCGGGACGCTGCCGTCGTCCTTGAGTCGCAGGACCTTACCGGCGTAGCTGCCAGGGTCCTCGGAGGCGCCTTCGCCCGTCGTGAAGTACAGATAGCCCTCGCGGTCGAAGGCGATGCGCGAGGGCCCGCCCGTGCCGTCGCGGGCGACGAAGATGTCCTGGAAGTCTTCGAGCGCGTGGCCGTTCCACCGGCCGCGGCCGATCGCGAGGCCGTTCTTGCCGTCGCCGAGCGGCTTCGTGTAACTCAGATAGACGAGCTTGTTCTCAGCAAAATTCGGGTGCAGCACGACGTCCATGTAGCCATGGACGGAGCCCGGCAGGCCCGAGGGCATTTGCCAGAACGAGGCCGGCGTACCCCCGACGGGCTGCGGATCGATCTTGCCGTCGGGGTGGACGTGCTGCAGCGTGCCGCGCCTTTCGGTGACGAGCATCGTGCCGTCGGGCAGGAACGCGAGGCTCCACGGGTAGACGAGCCCGTGGGTCACGACCACGACCCGGATATCCATGCCCTCGCCGGTGGGGTAGACGAAGGGCCCGGGGGGCAGCTTCTTGTTGGCGAGGCCCTGCGGGGCGACCGGGATCCCGTTCTTGAACGGCACCTTGTGCTGGGCGTGGGCGGCGCCGGCGCCGAGCGCGGCGGCGATCAGGACTGCGAGCGGCCCTGCGGCCCCCGCGATGCGCGCGCGGCGCGCGCGCGCGACAGAAGAATTGAGACTCATGCTGCGAACCTCCTCCCGGAACGGGTCATTGTTGTGCTTGTAAATCTCTTCGAGACGCTCGTCACTGGACGGCATGGCCGTCGTCGTCCCAAACCTCGATCGGCGCGATGCCGAGCTGCTCGATCTGCGGCCGGATCTTCGACAAATCGCCGACGACGATCCAGACCAGGCTTTCGGGATGCACGATCTCCTGCGCGGCCGATTCGAGGTCTCCGACCTGCAGCGATTCGAAGCGCTGCTCGAGCGTCGCTGCGTAATCGAGCGGACGGCCGTAGCGCCACGAGCTCACGAGGCTCGCGAGGACCGCGTTGTTCGTCTGGAAGCGGCCCGGCAAGCCGCGCGTCTCGCCCGCGACGGCGCTGCTCATCTCCTGCTGGGTGATCGGGCGCGCGCCCGACACGTCCTTGAGTTCCTTGACGAGCTCGGCGACGGAGGCGCCCGTCTTGTCGATCTGCACCGGCGCGTAGACGAGGAACGGGCGCGGGCCCTTGGCGCTTTCGAGGAACGTGTGCGCCCCGTACGCCCAGTGCTTGCCCTCTCGCAGATTCATGTTGATGCGCGAAGTAAAGTCGCCGCCCAGAACGTCGTTCATGGCTTCGATGGCGACATCGTGATCCGTGCCGAGACCCGGCGCCACCTCGCCGGCCATGATCAGCGACTGCGGCGAGCCCGGCTTGTCGATGAGGATCATGCGCGGAGACTTCGGCAGCGCCACGGGGGCGACGTTCTTGCTCGGCAGCGGATCGGAAGGTGCCTTCCAGCCGTCGAAGGCGTGCTCGAGCATGGGCTTGAGCGCGGCGAGCGTCGTATCGCCGACGACGAAGAGCGTCGCGTTGTCGGGGCGGAGCCAGTCGTGATCGAAGCGCACGAGGTCGTCCCGGCCGATCGACTTGACCGACTCGACCGTTCCGGTTCCCGTGAACGGCACGCCGTAGGCGTGATTCGGACCGTAGAGCGCAGGCGGCAGCAGCCTCAGGGCGAGCTGCTCGGGCTCCGCCTTCTCCTGGGCGATGGCGGCGATGGTCTGCCCGCGCAGCCGCTCGATTTCGTCGTTCGAGAAGGACGGGTTACGAATGACGTCGGCCCAGAGGTCGATGGACGGCTCGAGCCGGTTCGACAATGCCGATAGATGCACGAACGAAGAATCGAGCGTCGAATTCGCCGAAATGTCCGCCCCGAGACGGTCGGCCTCGGCCGAGATCTCGAGCGCCGAGCGGTCGCGCGTGCCCTTGTCCAGCATGGACATCGCGAATTCCGCGACGCCGAGCTTGCGGCCTGCATCGGCCGCGTAGCCCGCGTCGAACTGCATCGAGAACTCGACGAGCGGCACCGAGTGGCGCTCGGCCAGGATCACGCGCATGCCGTTGTCGAGCGTGGTCTGCTGGATCGCGGGGAAGTGCAGTTTCGGGACCTGCGTCGGAATCGGCGGCAGACCCTTCGAGCGGTCTACGCCGGTCTTGGCGGCGGAGAGCTTCGGCGTCGGCAGCACGTCGACCTGATGCCAGCCGTCGCCGAGCCAGCGCCGCGCCGCGTCGCGCACGTCTGCCGGCGTCGCCGTGTTGATCCACTTGAGGTAGGTCTCGATGAACGTCGGGTCGCCCGCGTACAGCTGGCCCTGCGCGAGCATGCTGGCCTGCCCGCCGAAGCCGCCGACCTTCTCGAGGCCCCGGACCGTGCTCGCGTTGATGCCCGTCACCGCGCGCTGCAGCTCGTCGGCCGTCGGGCCCTCCTCGAGGAACTTGGCGACGATGCGGTCGAGCGCGTCGCTCGCGGTCTTCGCGGGCTCATCGGGGTTCATGATGACCGTGGCGTCGAACACGCTCGAGAGCTCGAGCGGGCTCACGCCCACGTTGACCTGCGAGGCGACCTGACGGTTGTAGACGAGATCGAGATAGAGCCGAGAATTGCGGCCGTTGCCGAGAATCGAGGCCGCGAGGTCGAGCAGGGCGGCGTCGCGCGTCGTGCGCGGCGGCACGGCCCAGACCCGGTCGACGAGCGCGGCAGGCACCTCGTCGTACTGCGTCTCGCGCGTGTCGTGATCGCGGTCCGGAATCAAGGTTTCGGCCACGTCCACGGCCGGGCCCGGCGGAATATCGCCGAAGTAGCGCTCGACCTTCTCGCGGGCCGTGGCCGCGTCGATGTCGCCGGCCAACGCGATCACGGCGTTGTTCGGGCCGTAGTAGGTCTTGAACCAGTTCTTGACGTCCTCGAGGGACGCCGCGTTGAGGTCGGCCATCGAGCCGATCGTCGTGTGATGGTAGGGGTGGCCCGGCGGGAACAAGCCGCCGAACAGCGGATACTCGAGCCGCCCGTAAGGCTGATTGTCGTC
This sequence comes from uncultured Gammaproteobacteria bacterium, assembly GCA_963702105.1. GTDB lineage: Bacteria > Pseudomonadota > Gammaproteobacteria > Steroidobacterales > Rariloculaceae > ZC4RG20. Next base: position 2,302,668 of record OY969712.1, on the reverse strand, counting down.
CTGGCGCTTCTCGTTCTGGACGACTCCGCGTTGCTCGTCGAGCACGTCCTGCGTAATGCCGCCGACGAGGTGCCCCATGCGATCGGATTCCATCCAAAGGGCGAGATCGAGCGCGGTCGTCGGCACGGTTTCGAAGTAATTCGTGCGGTCGAAGGAGGTCGTACCGTTCATGTCGGTCGCGCCCACCTTCTGCATCGGCGTGAACCAGTCGCCGTGGAAGTTCTCCGAGCCGTTGAACATAAGGTGCTCGAACAGGTGCGCGAAGCCGGCCTTGCCGGTCGGCTCGTTCTTCGAGCCGACGTGGTAGAAGATGCTGATCGCCACGACGGGGGCCTTATGGTCCTCGTGGACGATGACCGTGAGGCCGTTCGAGAGCGTGAAACGATCGTAGGCCAGGTTCAGCTGCGGTGCGCCGGTGCCGGCCTCGGCGCTCTCGTGCGCGGACTGGGCCATGCCCGGGCCCGTCATGAGCAGGCAGCCGGCGGCCGCTGCGGCGGCGGTTACACGGGCACCCGCCAAGCGGGCGAGGGCAGAGAACATGGCACTTCTCCTTGGCTGACGGTAGCGGTGCAATGGCCGGATGATACCGGCCGGCCGGGACCTAATCCTAGTTATACGCCCCTGACAGATCCGACAAGCCCCCGCGGGACTGGTTCCGGCCCAGGACCCGCCGCCCCGCGGCGCTCGCCGAGCAGGTCCCTTGCGCGGCAAGCGCGCCGCCGGCACGGGCTCCACAACGTTAACCGAGCGTGCCATTCGGAACGGCGGGGGTTAACGGCGCCCGTTACCTGAACGGTTTTTAACCTTTCATCGATGCCCGAGGGAGCTAAAATCCGGGCGTGAGCTATTCGAGGCCGAATGAGGCATCCCCGGTGAGCGAGCGCTCCACGAGCCGCGTCGCGGCTGCCGGTCGAATGGTGATAGATTAGAAACGGCCCGCCAACGAAAGTACGCCGCTGATCGGCTTAGGAATCATCGTATGAAGACACCGAGCTCCCTGTTTCGTGCTGGCTCCGCCCGCGGCGGCGCGCGCCGCGTCCGCCGCCTCGCGCCCGCTCTGCTCGCGCCGGCCGCTGTCGCTTTGTGCGCCCTGGGCGCGACGGCTTCCGCCCAGCAGGATTCGCCGGCCGCCGGAGCGGCTTCGAGCAATCCCGCCAACCTCAAGAACTTGCCGACACCCTACGGCTTCGAGCCGACGGCCACGGTGGCCGACGTCATGGAATACGTCGTCATGCCGACCGCGCAGCGCCTCTGGGACTCCGTGGCCGTGGACGTGACGAAAAAGGGCATCATCGAGAAAGCCCCGAAAACGGATGCGGACTGGGCCGCCGTGCGCGGCGATGCGCTGACGCTGGCCGAGATGGCGAATGCGCTCATGATCCCGGGCCGGCGCACCGACAAGCCGGGCGCGGTTTCGGAATACCCGGAGGACGAGCTCTCGGGCGATCAGATCGAGAAGCTGCGCGAGCAGAACTGGGGCGCCTGGGTTGCGCACGCGCAGGTGCTGCATACGGCCGTAATGGAGTCGATCAAGGCCGTTGACGCGCGCGACAAGGATAAGTTGTCCGACGCGGGCGGCTCGCTCGACGAGGCCTGCGAGAGCTGCCACCTCGAGTTCTGGTACCCGCCGAAGAAGACCCCCGCGAAGTAAGCCGCGGGCCCCGGCAGCGCCGCGAGCGTACGGACGTTCGCGGCGCTGCGACGTTCGCGGCGCTGCATGCGCCGCCGAGGCCCCCGTCATTCCATGGCCGCGTGAGCGGCCTGCTCGGTGCGCGGTGCAGCCGCCGGCGCGGCGCCCGACTGCGCGCGCCGGCGCGAGCGAGCCCGCGGCGCCGGCCGCAGCAGCAGTAGCATGGGCACGGCGACGACCGTCATGTACATCATGAGCCTGAAGTCGTCGAGATAGGCCATCATCGCGGCCTGCCGAGTCACTTCCCCGTTCAGGGCGAGGGGGCCCGTCGCCGTGCCGAGATCCCACGCGCGCGGTAGCCAGCTCATCGCGCTGCGAAACGGCGTCAGGTGATCGGCCAGCGCCGCGTGATCGACCTGCAGCCGCTCGCCGAGCAGGGTCATGACCAGCGAGATGCCGATGCTGCTGCCGATGTTGCGGATCAGGCTGAACATCGCCGTGCCCTCGTTGCGCAGCTCCGGCGCGAGCGTCGCGAACGCCGCCGTGCTGAGCGGCACGAAAATGAAGCCCAGCCCCACGCCCTGCACGATGCCCGTGACGACGATGTCCTTGATGCCGACGTTGAGGGACCAAAGCGACATCTGCCACATCGAGACGGCCGTCATGACGAGCCCGAACAGCACGAGATAGCGCGTGTCCACACGCTCGACGAGGCGCCCGACGGCCAGCATCGCGAACAGGGTGCCGACGCCGCGCGGCGCGAGCACGAGACCGGCCGTGACGACCGGAAAGCCGAGCAGGTTCTGCAGGAACGGCGGCAGCAGGGCCAGCGTCGCGAGCAGCATGACGCCGACGACGAAAATCAGCATGAGCCCGGCGACGAAGTTCCGGTCCTTGAAGAGCGCGGGCTCGATGAAGGGCTTCTCCGCGGTGAACATGTGCACGAGGAACATATACAGCGCGAGGCCCGCGATCACGGTCTCGAGCACGATCTCGGTCGAGCCGAACCAGTCGAGCGAGTTGCCGCGGTCGAGCATCATCTGCAGCGCCCCAATGGCGAGGCTCAACAGGGCGAAGCCGAAGAAGTCGAAGCCGCCGCCGCGGCGCTTCTCCGTCTGGGGTACGAAGGCGAGGATGCCGAGCAGCGCCAGGATGCCGAGCGGGACGTTGATGTAGAACGCCCAGCGCCAGCTGTAGTACTCGGTCAGGTAGCCGCCGAGCGTCGGCCCGAGGATCGGGCCGACCATGACGCCCATGCCCCAAAGGGCCATGGCGGAGCCGTGCCGCTCGCGCGGATAGGTATCGAGCAGCACGGCCTGCGCGAGCGGCACGAGGCTCGCGCCGAGCGCACCCTGCAGCACGCGATAGATCACGATCTGCTCGAGCGAGGTCGCCGAGCCGCAGAGCATCGACGCGATCGTGAAGCCGACGACGCTGAACGCGAACAGGTGCTTGCGGCCGAAGCGCGATGCCAGCACGCCCGTGAGCGGCGTCATGATCGCGGCCGAGACGATGTAGGACGTCAGCACCCAGGAGATCTGATCCTGCGTCGCGGACATATTGCCCTGCATGTGGGGCAGCGCGACGTTGACGATGGTCATATCGATGACCTGCATGATCGTCGCCAGCATGATCGAGATCGTGATCATGCCCCGGTGCCGAACCGAAGCGCTCGTGTCCATCGCTGCTCCCGTGTGGATCAGGCCGCGCTCGCGCCTCTTCGGCGCGAGCGCGCGCCGCTCAGCCGGCGCTGTCGCCGCACGCCTTCGGCATCGGGTTCGACGCCGCCGCCGAGGCGGTCCCGAAGCGCAGGAAGGCCGGGACCGGGCGGTGGTATCCGGTATCGATCGAGACCGTCGCGCTCATGCCCGCACGCAGCAGCGGATCGTCGCCGCCGACGGGCAAGGCGATGCGCACGGGAATGCGCTGCGTGATCTTCACCCAGTTCCCCGTGGCGTTCTGCGCAGGGATGACCGAGAACTCGGCGCCCGTTGCCTCGCTGATGCTCGCGACGGACCCGTGCCAATGACGGTCGGGGTACGTGTCGATCGTGATTTCCACGGGCTGACCGGGGCAGACGTGCGTGAGGTCGGTTTCTTTGTAGTTCGCCTCTATCCACATCTGGCGGTTCTTGACGACGCTCATGACCGGAGTGCCGGGCGCCACGTGCTGGCCGACGACGGGCACCTTGCTCGCGATGCCCGCGAACGGCGCGCGTACGACCGTGTGCTGAAGGTCGACCTCGGCCGTGTCTCGCGCGGCCTTCATGGCGAGGTACATGGGCTGCTCGCTCAGCGACACGTTCGGGCCGCCGCCGAGCTGGGCCTCGAGCTGACGGATCGCCTGCTCGGCAATGGGGATCTGCTGCTTGGCGACGTCATAGTCGTGCTCAGCGCGGTCGACGTTGGCCTCGGTGCCGAGCTTCTTGGCCTGCAGCCCCTGCTGGCGCGTGAGCTCGCGCTTCGTATACGCGAGGTTCGTGCGCGCGAGCGCGAGCTCGTCGAGCTTGCCCTGGTATGAAGCCACGAGCCCGTCGAGAAAGGACTTCACGGCGCGCATCTGCGCATCGGCTCGCGCGAGCGCCGCGCGATAGGGACGGTCGTCGATGACGAACAGGAGGTCGCCGGCCGCGACCGGCTGGTTCTCCTCGACACCGACGCGCGTGATCGTGCCGGCGACCTCGGCGCTGACGACGACCTTGTCGGCCTGCACGTACGCGTTCTCGGTCTCCGCATAGCGGCCCGACGTGAAATAGACGTAGGCGCCGCCGACGAGAACGGCCACGGGGCCGAGCACGAGCAGCGCACCGCGCAGCAGCCGGCGGCCGCCGCGCGCGGCGGGCCGTTCCGGTTCAGCGGGCACGGCGCCGCTCGCCTTGGCGTCGCCGACCGATGCCTTCGTTTGATTGCTGTTTTCCGACATCCTTGCTCTTCCTTCCGTTCGAGCCTTGCTGAGCGGCGGCCGCCGTCTCGGCGGCCGAGAGGTTCTGCTTCATGATGCAAAGGGCCTCGATGAGCTGCTCGCGTGCCGCGGGCGGGACGCCCGTCAGGACGTCCTCGAGCATGCGGGATGCGTGCACGTGCATCTCGTCGAGGATGGGCTGGGACTTCTCGGTCAGATAAAGCCGCACGGCGCGTCGGTCCTCGGGATCCGTGCGGCGTTCGACCCAGCCGGCCGACTGCATACGGTCTACGAGCCGCGCGAGCGTGATCGGCTGCACCTCGAGACTCTCGGCGAGGCACGCCTGGTTCATGCCCTCGCTGCGCGCGAGATACGCGATGGCGCGCCACTGCGCCTGCGTGAGGCCGAGCGCCTGGACGCGGCGGTTGAAGTTGCGCCTGAGCATCCGCGAGACGTCCGTGAGCAGGAAGCCGATGCTGCGCTTCGGGTCCGATTGGGCATTCATGGCGGGGTGGCGGAGTGGCGTTAAGATAAGCATGCTTATAATAAGCGTGGTTCGCCGCGTCTTCAAGACCTCCGGGGGCGGCGTGGCGGCCCGCAGCCGCCTTTGCTACGCTGCGCGGTCAACGTTCCGCGCAGGCCTCAGCTGCTTTTGAATACGACCACGAGCGCCGCGGGGGCCGCCAGGGAGGCGGTTGCCCGGAGCGGGGCGGCCGCCGTCTACCGCCGCCTGCTGGCGTACGTGCGCCCGCATCGCGCCGTGGTCGCCGGGGCCCTGGGGGCGATGATCGTGCACGCGCTCGCCGATGCCGCCGTGCCGCCCCTCATGAGTCGGGTCATCGCCGTGCTCGAGGACAGCGGCCGGCACGGCAGCTACCTGCTTCCGCTGCTCATCGTCATCGTCTTTCCCGTCCGCGGCACGATGGATTTCCTGGCCGTTTACGGGCTCAGCTGGGTAGGCCGCTCGGTCATCATGGACCTGCGGCGTGAGCTGTTCGGCCACTACCAGGCGCTGCCGGCGCGCTACTTCGACCGGCACGCGACGGGCCTGCTGATCTCGAAGCTCACGTACAACGTCGAGCAGCTCGCGGAGGGGCTCTCGAACGCCGTCATCGTGCTCGTGCGCGACTCGGTGACGATCGCAGCGCTCGTGGGCGTCATGATCTACATGAGCCCGCGGCTCACGCTGCTGGTCGCCGTCCTCGCGCCGACTGTCGGGCTGCTCGTCGCGTACGCCGGCAAAGCGCTGCGGCGCTACAGCAGCCGCATTCAAATTTCGATGGGCGAGTTCACGCGTGCCGTGCAGCAGTCGCTGAGCGGCCATCGGGTCATCAAGATCTTCGAGGGGCAGCGGCGGGCTCGAGCGGAATTCGGGCAAGTCAACGACCGCAACAATCGCCTGCACGTGCGGCTCGCGGCCGTGCGCACGCTCGGCGACGGCCTCACGCAGCTCGCCGTCGCGGCCGGCATCGCGACCGTGGTGTACGCGGCGTTCGCGGTGGATCGCTCGGGCGGCTCGCTCGGAGCCTCGGGTTTCATCGGCTTTCTGGCCGCGATGGGCATGGTGCTCGCGCCGCTGAAGCGCATCACGAACGTGAATCCCATCCTGCAGCGTGCCGTCGCCGCGGGCGAGAGCGTATTCGAGTCTCTCGACGAGCCCGGCGAGCCGGACGGCGGCAAAGTGCCGCTCGAGCGCGCGCGGGGAAGGATAGAGTACCGGCATGCGGGATTCGCGTACGAGGGCGCAGGCACGGAAGCGCTCAGGGATTTCTCCATCGAAATTCCCGCGGGCAGCCACGTCGCATTCGTCGGCCGTTCCGGCAGCGGCAAGTCCACGCTCGTGAGCCTGCTCGCACGCTTCTACGACCTGAGCTCCGGCGGGATTCTGCTCGACGGCCGCGACATTCGGGAGTATCGGCTCGCGGATCTGCGCAGGCAGTTGAGCATCGTGAGCCAGGATGTCGTGCTGTTCGACGACACGATCGCGAACAATATCGCCTACGGCGGCCTCGCCGGGCGCTCGCGCGCCGACGTTGAGCGTGCCGCCGAGGCCGCGCACGTGACGGAGTTTGCGGCGGGTTTGCCCGAAGGGCTGGATACGCGCGTCGGCGAGCGCGGGCTGCTGCTCTCGGGCGGCCAGCGCCAGCGCATCGCGATCGCTCGCGCGCTGCTCAAGGACGCACCCGTGCTCGTGCTCGACGAGGCGACCTCGGCACTCGATACCGACTCCGAACGGCGCATCCAGAGCGCGCTCGCGCGGCTCATGCGGGGCCGCACGACCCTCGTCGTCGCCCACCGTCTCTCGACGGTAGAGAGGGCCGACCGTATCGTCGCCATGCAGGACGGGCGCATCGTCGAGACGGGCACCCACGAGGAGCTCATGCGGCTCGGCGGCTACTACGCGGCACTGCAGCGCGCCCAACTCGCCGCCTGACCCCCAAAAAGGGGTCAGAGCCCTTTTTTCCGCGCGGGAGGGCTCTGCGCTCGCGCGGCCTGTACGATTGGCCTACGAATCCAAAGCGAACAATCGGATGGGAAAAGAGGGCTCTGACCCCGTTTCGTATGCCGCGCCGCGCTTCTGGCCGGTCTGGGCGTTTTGGCTGTGGCTGCGGCTCACGGCGCTGCTGCCGCTCGGCGCCGCGTTGGCGCTGCACGAGCGGCTCGGCGGCCTCGCGTATCGGCTCGCGAAGAAGCAGCGGCGGATCGTCGCGCGCAACCTCGAGCTGTGCTTCCCGGAGCTCGCGCCCGCGGAGATCGAAAGTCTGGCACGGCGCCATTTCGCCGCGCTCGGCGCCTCGCTCGCCGAATCGGCCTTCGCCTGGTACGCGCCGGACCGGCGCCTCACCGACCGCTTCGACATCGTCGGCCGCGAGCATCTGGAGGCCGCCGTCGCGGCCGGCCGAGGCGTCCTCCTGTTCACGGGACATTTCACCACGCTCGAGATCTGCGGCCGGCCATTCAAGCGCCTCGTGCCGCTTTTCGCCTGCATGTTCAGCCATCGCAGCAATCCGCTGCTCGACGCGATTCAGCGCCGCGGGCGGCTGCAGAGCGCGCACGAGTTCGCTTCGAGCGACGACGTGCGTTCGCTGCTCAAGAGCCTCAAGCGCAATGCCGTGATCTGGTACGCCCCCGACCAATACCACGCGGGCGCCAACGCCGCGCTGCTGCCGTTCTTCCACGAGCTCGCTATGACGAATGTCGCGACCAGCCGAATCGCGCGGGTCAGCGGCGCCGCCGTCGTGCCGTTCTCGTTTCGCCGCCTGCCGGGGGAGGCCCGCTACGAGCTGCGCTTCCACGCGCCCCTCGAAGGTCTCCCGAGCGAGGACCCGGTCGAGGACACGCGGCGGCTGTCCGCGCTGCTCGAGGGGTTCATACGCGAGAGCCCCGAGCAGTACCTGTGGCTGCACAAGCGCTTCAAGGGCCGACCTGCATCGCTGCCGGATCTCTATGCCCGGCATTCGGACCGGTCGGCCGGGGCCAGTAGCCCGCACGGTTCATGAACGGACTCAAGATGCGGTGGCAAGCCGGAGGCGCGTGCATGAACCCTGCTGCCGCCCCACGAGGATATCGTTCCCGCGAATACGGGACGGGTTCACGGCGGTCCCGACACCGCCCTTACGCCGAGGCTGAAGCCCACCACCGACGTCTCTGCCGGCCGCCCGCTATCGCGGCAGCGCAAACACGTACAGCTGATTCCCCGTCCCGGGATGCAGGTCGGGCGTCAGCGACACGAGCCCGTAAGCGAGACCCGAGCCCCCCGTGCTCACGGCGACGTACTGACGCCCGTCCACGGCGAAGCTGATGGGATAGCCGTTGACGGGGGAGCCGAGGTTGACCTCCCAGAGGACCTTGCCGCTGCGTTGGTCGTAGGCTCTGAAGCGGCCGTTGACGTCCCCGCCGAACACGAGCCCGCCGCCCGTCGAGACGAGCGAAAGCGTCGCGGCGCGCTGCGAGTGCTTCCAGGCCGTCGCGCCGGTCTGCACCGAGATTGCCTGGATCGTGCCGACGTCCTTCGTATCCGGCGCCACTTCTATCTTCGAGTTCTCGGCGTACACGGCGAGCGGCGGGTGGTCCGGGCCCGTCGAGGTGACGTGCATGCAGGTGTTCTCGAGCGGGTAGTACATGAGCCCCGTAAGCGGGCTGTACGTGCCGGCCGGGTAGTTCTTGCCGCCCGAGGAGCTCGGGCAGACGAACTTCGTCTGATGATCCGCGGTGAACTGCACCTCGGGGTTCACGGTCGCCGCGCCCGACTCGGTGTTGATCTTCTCGACGACGTTCTGCTTGACCGTCTCGCGCGCCCACAAGAAGGTGCCTGTCTCGCGGTCGAGCGTGTAGACAATGCCCGTCTTGCCCGGGATGCCCGTAATGACCTTGTAGACCTGGCCCGTGTGCACCTGCGGATTGATCCACTTCACCGCCTTCGCGTCGGGCGCGACGGCCGTGTCGACGAGCATGCGCTCGAACGGATGGTCGAGATCCCAGCTGTCCACGACGTGCTGGAAATACCAGACAATCTCTCCCGTCTTCGCGTCCAGGGCCAGCGTCGAGTTGTTGTACAGATAGGTTTTGCCGTTGCCGGCCAGCATGTACTTCGGCGCGGGCGCCGTGACGGAGGTGCCGACGATGATGCGGTTGGTCTCCGGATCGAAGCTCGGTACCATCCAGCTGCCGACCTGCCAGCGTTTCTCGTAGGGCACGTCGCCCCAGGTCTCGTCGCCGGGCTCGCCGGGCTTTGGAATCGTGCGCGTGCGCCAAACGTCCTTGCCGGTCTTGGCGTCGAAGGCCGTGATGACGCAGGACTCGGGGCCCCCTTCGGGCATGCAGCTGCGGCCCGAGACCGCCATCCCGTCGATGACGATCGGGCCCGAGCTGTTCTTGGCGCCGTGAATGTGCTCCTTGAGGATCGGGGTTTCCCAGGCGAGCTTGCCCGACTCGGCATCGATCGCGTAGGCGTAGCCGTCCGCGCCGTTGTCGAGAATCAGGTTGCCGTAGATGGCGAGGTTGCGGTTGGTGTCGGCCGCCGGGAAGTACTTGCCGATGTCGTCGGGGACGCCGCGGCGATAGGTCCAGAGCAGGTCGCCCGTCGCGGCGTCGAAGGCCTGTGTCACGTCATTGGGGTTCGGAAAATACATGACGCCGTCGTGCACGAGCGGCGTGCCTTCCTGTACGCCGTCGCCGAGCTTGCGCGTCCACACGAGCTGAAGCCGGTTCACGTTCTTGCGGTCGATCTCATCGAGCGGGCTGTAGCCCCAGGCGTTGTAAGTCCGCCGGAACATGAGCCAGTCGCCGGGCGGCGGGTTTCTGAGCATGGCGTCCGTGACGGGCACGAACGGCTTCTGCGAGGTCTGCGCGGCGGCACCGAGGCCGACGCCGACGCCCAGCGAGCCGAGCACGCAGGCGGCCAGAAGACTACGACGGATCATAAGTGCTCCCCCATTTGCGGAATTCGTTGTTGTCGCCCGATTCTACTGCTCGATCGCGCACGCGGGCGACCGCCGAACGAAGCGGCGAATGAACGCGCCCGCGGCGGCGCGCAGCTCAGCGGTCCCTGCGTCGCTTGCGGCTGCGGCCCTGAGTGTCGTCGGCGCCCTGGGCGGCATCGTCCGCGCTCGCGGCGCCCGCGGCCGTCGAAGCCCCCGCGGCCCCTGCGGTCGCCGAGGCGTCGCCGCCCTTGCCGCTGTCCTGGCTCTCTTCGTGCGGTTTGCCCTTGTCGATGATCTTCGAGGTCACGCGTGAGCCGCGCCGCGGGTCGTCTCCGTCCGCCTTCAGCGCGGCGGCGGCGGCTTTCGAGATCGGCGTGAATTGGCTGAGTATGCACGTCGCACCTCGGTCCAGGCCGAACCCGAAGTCGGTGAGCACCGTGATCGCGTCCGAGCGGCACAGGCGCCCCTGCGGCACGGTGTACATGAAGCGCTTCTCGTGCCCGAGCTGCGGGCAGCGGTTGGGCATGGAATTCAGAAGGATTCGCCCGTCGCGCATGTAGAAGACGATCGAGTAATCGCTGACGACGTCCGTTCGATTCACCGAGTTCAGCTGAATGCAGTCCTGGGTCTTTTCGTCATCGGCCAGGCCGGGCGGCGAGAACGTGACGCCCAGGGCGGCGGTCGCGACGAACGCTGCGGCGCTGCTTCTCATGACGGCTCTCCCCCAAAAGACGAATACTCGCCACCGCCATCATACCGCGGGTCCGGCGGCGCCGACGCTCGGGCTCCTGCGGATGGGGTGGCCGAGCGGCGCGGCGCCCGGCCGGAGCGCTCAGGCTCTGGCTTGCCGGGCCCCGGCGGCGCTGCCCGTGCTGCTCGCGGGCGGCGATTCCGGCGCCGACGCCGGCTGGGCCGGGGCCGTCGGTGCGCCTGCCGGCCGTGCCGTACCGTCGCCGGAGGGGTTTGCGTAGCGGTCGTTGAGCGCCTGGATGGCGCGATCCGCTTCGGCGAGGATTCGATCGACCTTCTTGCGGGCGCGCCGGCCCCAGCCCAGGGGCTTGACGACGAAATACGGCCGCACCCAGGACCGGGCGTTCTTGAGGAAGGCTTTCTCGACCTCCTCGGCATACATGCCGAGCGTCGCGTCCGCGCCGATCTCCGCGGCCAGCCTGCGTGTCGTGCGCCGCCGCGAGAAGCGGTGCAGCAACGCGGCGATGGCCACGAGCACGGCCACGCCGATCCAGAACAGGATGCGAGGCCCGAGACCTGCGTTCTGCCACGGCGGCACGAAGGTCAGCCCCTGCCACCAGCCGCGCCAGAGGCTGATGCCGAGGACCACGGCCGCGAGCACGAGCAGCGCGATTGCGTTGAAGCGCCAGACGCGCTTGCGCCAGAGCCGGTTCGCGGCTTCGATCCGCGGCACGAACTCGTCGCGGATGCGCGCCGTCGTCTGATCGAGCATGCCGACGACGCGGTACGCACGTTCGACCTCGAGCCGGCGGATGCGCGCGAGAATTTCCTGCATGTCCGAATCGCGCTTCGCCTCGAAGCGTGCCCGCATGTTCGGATCCTCGATCGTGATCGCCGAGGCCGGGTCGTAGATCCGGTAATACCGCCCGGCCGTGAGACCTGCGTTCGCGAGGGCGCGCTGCCAGGCCGCGAAGACCTCCTCGGGGTTGTCCTCGCGCGCCGCGTTGTCGATCTGATTCAGAATGTGCAGGAACTTGTTGAAGTCCGGCCGTTTCAACGTCCCCGCAACGAGGTACTCGAGCGTGTCGCGCATCGCGCCGGGCTCGGGATGGCGCGCGTCGAAGAACACGAGCACGAGATCGGAGAGATCGATGATGTGGTTCGTGATCTTCAGCGTCTCGGTGCGCTGGGCGTCGGCGTCGAAGCCCGGGGAGTCGATGAGGATCTTGCCGCGGATCTCGGGGCTGTTGCAGGTCTTGAGCTGCAGGTACGTATCGAGCCGCTCGCCTTCGCCGCGGGCTACGGCTTCGATCTGATGACTGAAGTTGTAGAACGGAAAGCGCGGGTCGCTGTCGAGCGCGAGCGCCGGCAGCACCTGCGGCTCCGCGCCCCGCCCGTAGCAGATGACCGTGAATTTGTCGTCTACGGCCTGGCTGCCGGTGGACTGCAGCTTCTGCCCGAGCAACTGGTTGATGAACGTCGATTTGCCCGACGAGTACGTGCCGAGGACGGAGATCAGCGGCCACCATGTCACTTTCTTGGCGTAGGACTCGTTCCTGTCGAGCAGGCCGAGGCGGTACGCGAGCTTGTCGAGGCCGCGGAAGCTGCGCACGACGTTGACGAGATCAGGGTGTTCCAGCTCGAGGTGGGCGACGAGCTTGTCGAGGTGCTCTTTGAGGGTCGCGGGCGTGATTTCGGGCATCGGCACAGTATACAGGTGGGAAAGGGCGTGAATGTACGCGATCGGGCGCGCTTGTGTCACGCGCCTTCGGGTGCGCGAGACTCAGGGCGTCTCGACGAGCCGTTCGATCTCGTGCACGAGCGCGGCGCGGCGGCTCGGGTCGAGCCCGCGCTCGCTGCGCAGGCTCCGAAACAGGCCCTCGAGCCTACGGCGGGCCCCGGCTTCGATGGTGTCCGCAAGGTGCGCCCCGGTCTCGGCGTCGATGACGAGCTCCTCGCGACGCGCGTGGTTGCGCTCGGCCACGAGCTTCAGGTGCAGCAGGGCGCGGCCGAGCAGGACCCAGGGCAGGTTCGGATCGGTGATCGGGCCGACGCGCAGCTCGAAGCCGCCGAGCGGCTGGCCGAGGACCTGCACCTTCGCGAGGCGATTCGCGCCGGCGAGCGCGCCGGCCGCGCCGAGGGCCGCGCCGATGCCGGCGCCGAGCAGCAATGAGGCGCCCCCGAGCGCCGCGTCGACGAGGCTCCCCGCGAGCGCCCCCGAGGCCGCCCCCGTCAGCGCCAGCTGCGTCGTAGAAAGGCCGAAGACACTGAAGCTGCGCTCGGAGAAGACGTCCTCGGTCAAAAACGCCGAGCCGGCCTCCTGGGAAGCGAGCCCCTGATGCCGATAGATCTCCTGCACGGCGCGCTGCGCGCGGCGCTCGTGCTTGCGTACGGAGTCGCGCAGCCGCGCCCGGGCCTTTTCCTCGACGGCGGCGTCGCGCTCGCCGCCGGGCAGCGGCACGGTGACGGTGAGCGTCAGCACGTCGTCGAGCAGCTCGGCGACGACGCCGGCCGCGCGCGTCTTGCGCCGCGCGCGCTCGGCCACGAGCGCATCGGCCGCGCGGTTCAGCTGTTCGGCCCAATCCTCGTCGATGGCGCCGAAGGCGCGCAGCAGCTCGATGCGCTTCGCGAAGTCGGCGCGCATGGCGTCGAAGATGCGCACGATCGAGAAGTACTGCGTCAGCGCGGCCCGCCATTCCTCGACGTGGTTGCCGGCCGCAATGAGGTTGATGAGCGCCATGCGCGGCCGTCCCGTCCAGCGCAGGATCTCCATCTCGGCCTCGTACTGGCGCCCGTAGGGCCGGCTGCCATCCACGACGTAGAGAATGCCGGCCCCGTCGACGATGGGCTGCAGCAGCTCGCGCTCGTCGTGGAAGCGCGGGTCGTCGGCGTGCTCGGCGAGGAACTCGCGTACGACCTCGGCCCGTGCGCCGGCGCCGCGGTCCCGCGACTTGAGCCACGCCAGGAGCTCGCGCGCGCGCTGGAACCCGGGCGTGTCCACGAGCTCGTAGAGGATTTCGCCGTCGAGGCGCATGGGGTACGTGCGGGCGCGCATCGTGGTGCCGGGCTGCGGGGAGATCGGCACCGCGTCGTCCTCCGCCAGCGTCGCGACGATGCTGCTCTTGCCCTTGTTCGGGTGGCCGACAATGGCGAAGCGCGGCCAGCTCATGCGGCGCCGACCTCGAGGTAGACCTGCGGATCGGAGAGGCGCCCGAGCGCGCGGCCCCAGATGTCGGTCTCGACCTCGGTCACACAGCGCTCGTCTTCGGCGACGGGCGTGACGAGCACCGCGGAGGCGGGGCCGAGCTCGCGCCGCAGCGCGGCCACGAAGTCCAGAAACTCGAGCAGCGGCGGCTCCCAGGCCGGCGTGAAGATCACGACGGTGCGCTGTCCCGCCGCCGCGATCGCCTCGAGCGCCGCGCGGTCCTGCGAGAGGTCGCGGGCGCCGCCGGCTTCGATGAGCTCGGTCAACCGTAAGCCGAGCCGCCGCTCGGCGTACGGCCCGGCGTCGCCGGGCGCGAGGCCGTGGCTCCAGATCACGCCGACGGCCGTCCCGACCGGCGCGGCCCGTGCGGCGCCTTCGGCTCCGGCCGCAGCGCCGCCGGGGAACTGCGCAGGGCGCCGGCCCGCGAGCGGCGGCGGCTCGAAAGCGGGCGGCTCGGGCTCGGGTGAGGCGGTCTCCACCTCGGGCGCGGTCATGCGCTCGACGAGGGCCGCGACGCGCGTGTCGTCGAGCAGCAGGGCCCGCTCGGCACCCTTGAGGCGCAGACCCGCAAAGGCGAGGAGCAGCGCGCGTGGCAGCAAGCCGTACGTCGCGATCGCGAGGATCGTGAAGGACCACCAGCCCGCGAGCTCCCGCGAAGCCGCCGCGCTGAAGCCCGCGCCGTGCTGCAGACGAAAAAACTGCGAGCGCGCGACGAGCTCGAGGTCGGGGACGGCGCTCGGGACGAGGGCATGCCACGGCCATGCGGCCGTGTGCACGATGCGCGCGACCGTCTCGGGGTTCGCCGCGAGCGTCGTGCTCCAGCCGAAGGCGAGGTCCGTGAACGTGATGAGCACGGCGGCGGTCGCGAGCGCCGCACAATTGAAGGCCACGGCGGCGACCTGCGCCCAGCGCAGCAACTGCCATTTCGCAAAGCGCCCGGCGGCCGTCGCGCGGCCCGGATGCCAGCCGAACAGCGGCGCCAGGTTCGGCTGCGGGCGGGCGAGCCGCCGAAAGACTGCCGCGGCCAGCGCGCCGGGGTTGATCGAGGCGATGGCGTCCTGCAGGCCCTTGAGCCCGGGGATACGGCCGGGCAGCAGCACGAGCGTGAGCAGCAACAGCACCGATTGGATGCCGACGAGCAGGGCCAGGACCTTGACGACGTTGACGGGCTCGGAACCGTTGTATCGAAAAGCGCCGAGCGCGAGACCGGATCCGCTCATGATCCCGAGGAAGGCCATGGCCCCGGTCACGAGGGTGCGCGCGGCCTCGAGGCGCCGGCCGGGGCCCGGCGGCTCGTCCCGTCCGACCCGGCTCCACCAGCGGCGCACGAGCGCGGCCCGGCGCCGCGCGGCCTCGCGGCCGCGGCCGAGCTCACGCCCCGCTCCGGCCTCGGCCGGCTCCCCGAGCTCGCGCGCGATCTCGCGGTCCCGACGCAGGCGTTCTGCGTAGGGCGTGTCCCGGTCGTGCTCGAGCCAAAGGGGGATGTCGACGGCGTCTACGAAAAGCGTGCTGTACGGGTCCTCAGCCATGGCGCGATGAATGATAAAAGGCCGGGCTTCGGTTTGCTGCGGCAAAGCGCAAAAAAGTGCCTTTCTGCCGGCGCCTCCGAAGACCGGCGCCTCCGAAGACCGGCGCCTCCGTTGACGGGCGCATTAGAGCTCCCCGCCGCCCCCCTCCATGTCCGCCTCGGTCCCCGCGCCCGCGAGCTGCGCCACGCCCGCGGCGCTTTGCAGGATGACCTCGATCTCCTCGATGATCTCCTCCTGGCGCAGGGCATTGTGCCGATGGGCGAGCTTCGCGGCTTCCTCGTCGAGGTGGCGCACAGCGCCCTCCAGATGCGCGACGCGGCGGCGGTTCTCGGCCATGAGGGAGTCGTGCAGCACCGCCTGCAGCGCGGCGAAAAGGTACTGGTCGGTCAACGCGATCATGAGCTCTCGCGGCGCGAGGTCGAGGTCGGGCGCATGGCTGAAAGCGCGAGCCGCCCGCGTAGTGAAGGCCGGCAGCAGCGCCACCGCCGTAATCTCGGCTTCGGCCGTATGGTAAAGAGCAGTCAGCGCGAGGCTCCCCTCGCTGCCGCCGCGGCCGAGGAGCTCGGTCACGATGCGGTCGATGACGCCGGGGATTTCTTCCGAGACGCCGGCCCCTTCGAAGGCCGCCGCGGCGCGCGGGTCCTTCTCGAGCAACGGCACGAGCTTGCGGCCGACCACGAGCAGCAGTGCGTCCCCGGGCGCGGCGAGCGCCGCGAGCTCCTGCAGCAGGCGGCGGTTGAAGTCGCCGCAGAAGCCGCGCTCGGAGCCGACGACGAGAATGGCCGAGGAAAGGCCCTCGGGCGAAGGGACGAGACCCGGGTGGAAGGCGGCGAGGTCCGCGGCGGCGGCCTCGATGTGGCTCACGACGGCGCGCTGGGCCTCGAGCAGCTTCGCGATCTTGTGCGTCTCGAGATAGGCCAGCGTCTTCATGGAATCCATGATTTCGCGGATCTCGTCGAGGCTGCGCCGGTGGCGCTCGAGGTTGCGGCGCCGGCTCATGGCGTCCCGTTCCCGGCATCGGAGCCCGTGCGGGCCGGCGGCCGGGAGCTCTGAACGGCCGCGCTCGGCGGCTCCCAGGCGGCCCCGGCGGATGGCGGCTCGGCCGCGCTCCTCGCAGCCGCCGCGAGCCAGCGCTCGACCGCGGCCCGCCATTCGT
This sequence comes from uncultured Gammaproteobacteria bacterium, assembly GCA_963702105.1. GTDB lineage: Bacteria > Pseudomonadota > Gammaproteobacteria > Steroidobacterales > Rariloculaceae > ZC4RG20. The sequence goes on along the minus strand of OY969712.1, from coordinate 2,286,134 downwards.
CGCGGCCGCTGTCGAGACCGAGCGGGGAATCCGCCGTGCCGGCCGCAAGGGCGTCGAGGGCCGCGGGCACGGCCTCGAGCGGCAGCCCGTCGAGCAGCTTGTCGTTGAAGGCGATGAGCCAGGCGAGCTGGAACTCGGGCGAGACGGGCTGCAGGCGGTCCTGCTTGAGGATCTCGCGCAGCAGCCGGCCCCGGCGGATCGCGGCTTCCATCGAGGCCTCGAGCTTGGCGCCGAACCGCGTGAACACTTCGAGGTCGAGGTACTGCAGATAGTCGAGCTTCATGCGGCCCGCCTCCTGCTTGATGCGCGGATGCTGGGCTTGCCCGCCGATGCGCGAGACCGAGCGGGCGATGTCGATGGCCGGGCGAAAGCCCGCCGAGAACAGGCCGCGCTCGAGAAACACCTGGCCGTCGGTGATCGAGATGAGGTTCGTGGGAATATAGGTGGCGATCTCGCCTTCCACGGTCTCGACGATGGGCAGCGCCGTGAGGCTGCCGCCGCCGTGCGCCGCATTGAGACAGGTCGCGCGCTCGAGCAGGCGCGCGTGCACCGAGAAAATGTCGCCTGGATACGCCTCACGTCCGGGGGGCCGCCGCAGCAGCAGCGAGAGCTCGCGGTAGGTCCGCGCATGGGCGGACAAGTCGTCGTAGACGACGAGCACGTCGTGGCCGCGGTGCATCCAGTGCTCGGCAAGCGCGCAGCCGGCGAACGGCGCGAGGTGCTGAAGGCCCGGCAGACTGCCGGCGCCCGCGACGACGACCGTCGTGTAGTCCATGGCGCCGTGCTCGCGCAGCGTTTCGATGGAGTTGATGACGATCGAGCGGCGTTGACCGATGAAAACGTAAACGCAGACGACGTTGCGCCGGCGGCCCTGACTCAGGATCGTATCGAGTGCGAGGGAGCTGCGGCCGAGTCCCTCGTCGCCGATGAGCAATTGGCGCTGGCCGCGGCCGATCGGGATCATCGTATCGATGACCTTGATGCCCGTGTAGAGCGGACGGGTCACGAAGTCGCGCGCGACGATGGGCGGGGAGGGCTGCTCGACGGGGCGCGACTCGAGGTCGGCGGCCAGCTCGGCGCCGTCGAGCGGCCTGCCGAGCGGGTCGATCACGCGGCCGATGAGCTCGTCGCCCGTCGGCACTTCGAGCGGCCGGCTCGTGCGCTCGGCGCCCGTGCCGGCCGTGAGCCTGACCGTGTCCGTGAGCAGCACGGCGCCGATCAGCGAGGCGGTCAAGGCGAAGACCATGCCGAGGCTGCCGTCGTCGAAGACCAGGATCTCGTCCATGGCGGCCGACGGCAGCCCCGCGACCCAGGCGATGCCGTCGCCGACCGAGACGACGGCGCCGCGTTGACCGACGCGCAGCCCGGGGGCATAGCGCTCGAGCCAGGCGCCGCGCGCCGCGAGCGGGCTTCGCGGGGAGGAAGGGCCTGCGTCAGCGCTCATTGGCGATGCGGGCGAAGCCCGCGAGCTCGTCGCGGACGTTGAGGCCGAGCACCCAGGGGCCGACGGTGATGCGCAGTCCCGCGACGAGCGAGGGGTCTTCGACGAACTCGCATGCCGGCGGCCGGCCAAGCAGGGTCGCGACGGCGGCCGCGAGCCGTTCGCGCAGCGCCGCGTCGAGGGGGTAGGCGCTCGCGACGGCGGGCGCGCCGGCAGCCGGCGCCGCTGCGGCCGGTGCCCCGGCGGCGAGGCCGCTTCTAATTTCCGCCGCCTGTTCCTCGGGCAAGGAAGCGAGCTGCTCGAGGGCGAGCTCGGCGAGCCGGCGCTCGGTATCGGGGCCGGCGGCGTGCTCGAGCAGCCGCCCCGCAAAGCGGGCCGCCTGCTCGAGCGCGGCCCGCTCGACGCGCTCGGCCGCGTCGGCTTGCCGGCGCGCCGCGGCGGCCGCGGCTTTGGCGCGCTCGCGCTCGAGCGCCTCGCCCATGGCCTCGAGGCGCTTGGCCTTCTCGGCCTCGATCTCCTGGTTCAGCGACTCCTGCGCCTTCTGGCGCTCAGCGTTCCACTCCTCGACGCGGCCCTCGTAGCGCGCGCGCAGCGCTTCGGCTTCGTTCTTGAGGGCGGCCGCGTCGGCCATCTCCTTGTCGATGGCGGCGCGCCGGCGGGCGACGACGTTCGAGCACCGGGCGATAGAGAAACCGCTTGAGGATCCAGACGAGCACGACGAAGTTGACGATCTCGAGCACGAACGTCGACCAGCTGAGCTCCACGGAGTCGTTCTCCTCGTTGGCGACGGTATCGTCGTTCGGGCGGCGGGCACCGGGCCGGCTAGCGCTGGGCCGGTTGCAGCAGGTAGGCCAGCAGCGGATTGCGGAACAGCGTGATCAGCACGATCACGAGCACGTAGATGGCGAGCGACTCGATCATCGCGAGGCCGATGAACAGCGTCCGCGTGATCGAGGCCTCGGCTTCGGGCTGACGCGAGAGCGCGTCCATGGCCCGACTGATCGCCCAGCCCATTGCGACGGCCGGCAGCATGACGCCGAGCGCCATGCCGACGATGGCGGCGACCGTGGATGCGATGACGAACGTCGATAGATCGGGCATCGAGTCACTCCTCGTTCGCGGCTTTTTGCCGCTGAGACTGAATTCCACCGGCGACGTAGATCAGCGCCAGCATGCCGAAGATGTAGGCCTGCACGAGCGCCTCGACGACGTGCAGCATGAGAATCGGCACGGGGGCGAGGAAGCCCGCGACGAGCAGGATCAGCAGCGCCGCCATCCCGAGGCTCATCATGTTGCCGAAGAGCCGAACGGCGAGCGCGACCGTGCGCGTGATCTCCCCGATGAGGTTGAAGGGCAGCAGGATCGGGCTCGGCTCGAGATAGTGTTTGAGATACCGGCGCGCGCCTTCGATGCGGATGCCGTACCAGTGCGTCGAGAGGAACACGAGCAGCGCCAGAGCAGCGGTCGCGCCGAGGTCTCGCGTCGGCGACTCGGCGCCGGGCACGAGCCCCGTGAGGTTCGCGACGACGAGAAAGATCCAAAGGGTGCCGATGAACGGCATTATCCGCCGACCGTCCTCGAGCGCGACCTGGGCCACGGCCTCGTCGATCGCGCCGACGATGCCCTCGAGGGCCGTCTGCAGCGGGCCGGGCTCGAGCGAGAGGCGGCGCGTAGCGGCCCAGGCTCCGGCGCCGAGCAGCGCCATGATGACCCAGGTCGTCACGACCGTGTTCGTGATTTCGAGCGGCCCGAGCCGAAACCACGGCTCGATGACGAGCTGACCTTGATTCATGAATCTATTTACGAATGAACAGGTAAACGTTGAAGCCGCCGACCATGACGCCGAGCAGGATGAAGCTCAGGGTCCACCGTGTCGAGTAGCCCGGCTCGAAGCCGTCGAGCCAGCGGCCGAGATAAGCGCCGCCGACGACGGGCAGCACGAGCAGCAGGCCCAACGTGCCGACGTAGACCGTGCGCGCGAGCAGCGTCGAGCGCGCGCGCTCGGCGCGGCGCATGCGCTCGGCCTGGCGTTCGACCTTGTGCTTCAGATCGTCGTCGGAGCGCATAGAAAAAAGGGGTCAGAGCCCTTTTTCGCCGGGCGGCGCGGTGGCAGCCTCCGACGCGTACCGGGGGGCGAACAAGGGCTCTGACCCCTTTTTTCTTTCCTAGGCACGCGCGGCCCTCGAAAGGTCCCAGAGCCGCTTCAGCATCTGCTCCTCCATGTGCCGCAGGCTTTCGCGCAGCTCGCGCAGGGTCTGCTCCTCGGCCAGAAGCTGGCGCTCCAGCACTTCGCTGATGCGGTTGTAGTCGGCATCGACCAGGTAGCGGCGCGTCGTTACGGTCAGCACCTCTCGGTCGAAATACAGGGTGCCGCCCGGCATCGCGAGATAGCGCCAGTCGTCGCTGCCGACGCGCAGCCGCGCGAGGCCGACGACGAGGACCGTGATGAACCGGGCATGGCCCGCCAGGATGCCGAAGCTGCCCGAGGCGTCCTCGCCGACGAACGAGGTGACACCCTCGATCGTCGCCGAGCCCGTGTAGTCGAGCAGCACGACGCGAAACGCTTTCATGCGGCGGGCGCCGAAGGCGCGGCGTCGTGCATGCCGCCCCGCATGTAGCAGCGCTCCTCGGGCAGCTCGTCGTACCGGCCGAGCAGGAAGGCCTCGCAGTCGGCGATCGTCTGCTCGAGCGGCACGGAGACGCCTGCGAGCCCCGTGTGGGAGGCCGTCGTCCAGAACGGCTGGGTGAGGTAGCGCTGCAGCCGCCGCGCGCGCAGCACGATCTGGCGGTCCTTCGCCGAGAGCTCGTCGATGCCGAGCATCGCGATGATGTCCTCGAGCTCCTCGTGACGGGCCAGGTGCTCGCGCACGCCCTCCGCGACCGCATAGTGCCGAGCGCCGAGGAAGCCGCGGTCCATGAGCTTGCTGGCCGACTGCAAAGGATCGACGGCCGGGTAGATGCCCTTGCCGGCCTGCTCGCGCGAGAGGATCACGGTCGTGTCGAGATGATGCAGGATCGCGCTGACGGCCGGGTCCGTGATGTCGTCGGCCGGCACGTAAACGGCCTGTACGGACGTGATCGCGCCGGCCGCCGTGGACAGTATCCGCTCCTCGATCTCGGCCACCTCGGTCGTGAGCGTCGGCTGATAGCCGACGGTCGCCGGCATGCGGCCCAGCAGGCTCGAGACCTCGCTGCCCGCCTGGACGAAGCGGAAGATGTTGTCGACGACGAAGAGGACTTCCTTGTGCAGCGTGTCGCGCAGGTACTCGGCGTAGGACAGAGCCGAGAGCCCGACGCGAAAGCGCACGCCCGGCGACTCGTCCATTTGGCCGAAGACCATGAGCGTCTGAGGCAGCACGCCCAGGCGCTCGATCTCGTGCCAGAGCTCGTGGCCTTCGCGAATGCGCTCGCCGACGCCCGCAAACACGACGACGCCCGCGTGCAGCCGGGCGATGGAGTTCATGAACTCCATGACGAGCACCGTCTTGCCGACGCCCGCGCCGCCGAACAGCCCCGTCTTGCCGCCGCGCACGAATGGACACAGCAGGTCGATGACCTTGATGCCCGTCTCGAGCTTGTCCCGGGCGCTGACCGATTCGTAGAGCGGCAGCGGTGGCGCGTGCACGTTGCGATAGGCGTGCGCCTCGAAGGGCGGGCGATCGTCGAGCGGCTCGCCGAAGACGTTGAGTATGCGGCCGAGGCACTCGGGGGCCACGGGCACGTGGAGCGGGGCGCCGGTGTCGTAGACGGGCGTGCCGCGCTTGAGGCCCCTCGTGCCGTGCAGCGTGATCGCCCGCACGTGCCGCGCGTCGAGGTGCTGATGCACCTCGAACAGATAGGTCTCGTGATCGACGGCGGCACGCAGGGCCTGCCGCAGCGGCGGCAGCCTCTCGCAGGCGATGACGACGACGGGACCGTGGACTTCGGCGATGGCGCCGATCGGTGCCTCGGCGCCCGAAGAGGCCGACGCCTCGGCGCCCGGAGCGGCCGGCGCCGTCAATTCGGCGCCGGCCCGCGGGAGCGAAGGCAAGGCGGCTGAAACCTCAGGGGTTCGGGGCCGCCGTCGGCGCTTCGAACAGCGCCTTGAAATCCGAGACGTGAATGGGCTGATCCTGGAAGAACGGCTTGCCGAAGTCGTCCTTGAGCTTGATCATGAACTGATTGTTCTCCTGGCAGATGTACTCGGCCAGATCCTTCCCGGCGGCCCACGGAATGTCCCATGCCACCGTCCAGGGCTCGGCGTAGGCGCCCGGATCGATGATCGTCGCCTCGTAGTGCAGCGTGTTGAGGTTTGGCCGCGTGAAGCGCTCGACGGTACGCATCTGCCCCGTGTGCATATAGCCGCCGAAGTTGAGCCAGGTCTTCTCGTTGAACCCGATGGTCTGCACGACGAGCGTGTCGCCTTCCCAATGCCCGACGGAGTAACCGAAATAAGTCGGCGTCAGGGTCTTAGGGTCCGGCAGCGGGCGGCCGTCCATGTGGATCTCGCGCCAGACGTGAGCGCCGCCCTCGAAGATCACGACGATGCGGTCTTTCTGCTGGATGAATTGCGCCGGATACGGCGTGCCGAACATGCGCGGTCCGCCGGGCGGCAGGCAGAAACCCTCCGGGTCATAGGCGACATGCGTCTTTTTGTTGTATTCGAACATGGCCTGCGTCCACGGCAGGAACGGAATCGTCTTGCGATCGACGAGTTGCTTGGCGAAGTCGGTGATCCACGGCAGGCGCCACATGCCCTTGCCGCCGAGATCGACGGTGCCGTCGGGCAGCCGGGGCGTAGGCGGACTCGAGGAATCCGTCTCCGCGCCCGAGGCCCGGGCCGTCGCGTCGGAAGGCGGCGCCGCGCCGCTTTGCTGGGCCGAGACGGGCGCCGCCGCCCAGGCCGCGAGCTGGGCGGCCGCCGCGGCCGCCAGCGCTTTCCTGATCCAGTCCGATTTCACTTTTCGGTCCTCCGCAGGGGGCGATTGGGCTCGACTTACTTGGCAGCGTCCGCTGCCTTCGGGGCGCGGTCCGGGCCCTTTGTCGAGTTGAACAAGCGCTTGCCGTCGGCGAGCACGACCGAGCGGGCGTTGCCCTTGGCGCTGCCGTCGCGAGCCTGGAAGCCCGTGACGTGTACCGTATCGCCGACCTTGAGGGAATTGGGCGACCAGCCGTTGCGCGCGAGGCCGTTCGGGCTCCCGAGCTCGAGCGCCCACGTCGTGTAGTCGCCGTTCTTGTCCTGCACGTCGACATAGAAATATGTATGCGGATTCATCCATTCGACCTTGGTGACCGTGCCCGTGAGGTCGATGGGCTTGTTGCTGTCGAACTCGGCCGCAAACGAGTGGTGGGCGAGCACCGGCCCGGCGGTGACGACCGCCGCGAAACCCGCCGCGAGCAAGGCGATTCCTTTATTCATGGGTTACCCTCAATCGATTCCAATGCTGGTTGTTCCGGGATTGGACGCACGTTGCGACGCACGCCCCTCGAATTGACGCGAGCCGAACGTCCCTCAATTCAACGCGACGATGAATTTGCCTTTCTCGTCGCCGAAAGTGTAGGTGCCCGAATAGCGGCGGTTCGTCCACGAGCCGAGATTCTCGAGCTTGCCGGTGGCGACCCAGGGCTTCGTGTCGCCGTTCGCGGTCGGCATCTCGGCCTCGATCGTCAGCGTCCAATTCGAGACGTCGAGGTCGGCCTTGTCGATCTTGACGGCGTGCGGCCCCGGGTTGATCGTCCCGACGATCTGTCGGTCCACCCAATTCATCTGCAGCAGAATTCGATGGGCATCGTTCTGGTCCGGCCCCCAATAGCCGCTCCAGGTTCCCTTGACGGGGTGCCCGGCCTGCCCAAAAACAGGCAGCGCCAGCGCCAGCCCCAACGCGGCAAGCGGCACGCGAAGCGCTCTTCCGGTCATCATGACTCCTCGAAAATAGGATCGGTGTCGGTACGAGACCCAATGATATACCACGCCGCCGGCCGCGCGGAGCGGTGGAGGGGGCTCGCTATAGATAACTCTGGATTGATCAAAGTTTCGTCCGAACGCGCGCCGCGGCAGGAATTCGGCCGGGGGCGGGCCGACTCACGAGCCGCGGGCGAGCACGGCGATGGCGCGCTGCACGAGGCCGGGATCGGCGTCGAGCGTCGCGGCCACGCGGCCGAAGCGTTCGGCCGTCCAGCCCTGCCGGGCGAGGGCCTCTTGCTGCGTCGCGTTCAGCCGGCACCGCAGGGCCCGCACGGCGGCGGCCGTGCGCGCGCCGCCGAGATCGCGCTGGAACTGCGCGCGCGCGGCCGCGAGCGCCGTGTAGATCCGGGCGAAGGCAGTGAGATCGCCGGCCGAGAGCGCGGCTTCGCCGGCCGCGGTAGCCGCGGCGGCGCCGGCTGCCGAGGCGGCAGCGGGGGCGCCGGCGGAGCCTCGGATGACACGGGCCTCGGCGGCTCCCGTAAGGCCGTCCGAGCCGGCCCGGCCCGGCGGTGCGCCGCAGGCCGCGGCGGCCGCCGCGGCGCAGAGCAGCAGGAGAAAGCGCGTCTTCATGGCGGCAGGCATAGGCTCCCCCAAGGGTCCCTGCGCCATGCAATTCGAGTGCCAGTGTCGCACGCCGCCGTTCGCCTGCGGGAGGCGACGCCTGCGCAAGTGTTGCGCGTTACGTGTTGCGCGTTACGCCGGCGGTTATGTCAGCCCGAAGCCCAGCGGATACAGCGGGTCGAAGCCTGCGTTGCCGGGGTGTATGCCGACCTGCGCCATCGTGCGCGGCCAGGCGTAGCCGAGCTTGCCGCGCGGCGCCGCGGTGCCGAACAGCACGTCCGCCAGCCCATCGCCCTCGGTGCCGGGCAGCCAGGCCGCGACGAGTGCATCCACCTTCTCGAGCGTCGCGCCCAAGATCAGCGGCCGGCCCGAGATCACGACGGCGATGACGGGCGCGCCCGTTGCCGTCACCCGCTCCACGAGCGCCGCATCGGCGGCCGAGAGCGCGAGGTCGGCGCGGTCGCCCACCCCCTCGGCGTAGGGGAGCTCGCCCACGACGACCACGACGGCATCGGCGCCCGCGGCGCCCGAGCCGTCGGCCGAGTAGCTCACCGTCGTGCCGGCGCCGGCGGCCTTGCGCAGGGCCGCGACCAGCGTAGTGCCGCGCGTTACGGGCCCCGGCGCGCCCTGCCAGGTCACCGTCCAGCCGCCGCACTGAATGCCGAGATCGTCGGCGCCGCGCCCGGCGACGTGAATGCGGGCGGCCCCGCGCGGCAGCGGCAAGGCGCCGCGCGTGTTCTTCAGTAGTACGAGCGATTCGCGCACGGCGCGACGGGCGACGGCGCGGTGAGCGGCCGAGCCGAACTCGCCGTGCAGGCTCCGCTCCGCGAGCGGCGAGCGCAACCGGTCCATGAGGCCCATGGCCCACTTGACGCGCAGTATCCGCGTCACCGCGTCGTCGATGCGCGCCATCGGCACGCGGCCGTCCTCGACGAGCTCGCGCAGCGTCGCGATGAAGCGCGCGTAGCTCGCGGGTTCCATGGCCATGTCGAGCCCGGCGCCGATGCATTTCAGGACGGCGGTCTTGTAGTCCGGGTCTACCTGGCCGATCGCGTAGTAATCCGAGACCAGAAAGCCCTCGAAGCCGAGCTCGCCTTTGAGGATGTCCGTCAGCAGATGCCGGTCCGTCGAGCATTTGACGCCGTTCCAGCTGCTGTAAGAGACCATGATGGAGCCGACGCCGGCCTGCACGGCCGCCGCATAAGGCGGGAGGTGGATGCGCCGCAGGGTCGCCTCGTCAATGCGCGTGTCACCCTGGTCGAGCGGCGCGCGCCGGCTGCCGGGCACCGGCTCGACGTAGGTCGTGCCGCCGTCCCCGACATAGTGCTTGGCGCAAGCGAGCACGGCATGCGCCGCGCCGAGGCCGCCCGCCTGAAAGCCTCGAACGGCGGCGGCGCCCAGCGTGCTGACGATGCCGGCGTCCTCGGAGTAGCCCTCGTAGGTGCGGCCCCAGCGGATGTCCTGCGGCACCGTCACGCACGGCGCGAACGTCCAGCGCACGCCCGTCGCGAGCATCTCCCGCGCCGTCACGCGGCCGATCTCGGCGACGAGCTCGGGGTCCCGTGTGCAGCCGAGGCCGACATGGTGCGGGAACACGACGGCGCCTTCGACGTTGTTGTGGCCGTGAACCGCGTCGGCGCCGTACAGGATCGGAATCCCGAGCCGGGTGTTCAGGCTGCGGCCGATCAGGGCGTCCACGGCGTCGGTCCACGCCGTGAGACCGTTGCCGGCTTTCGGGTCGGCGTTGCCGCCGCTCAGCACCGAGCCGAGGAACAGCCGCTCAACGTCGCTCTCGTGCTCGAGGCCGGTGAGCTCGGCCTGCGCCATCTGGCCGAGCTTCTCGGCCAAGGTCATGCGCGCGAGCAGGGGCCGGACGTGATCGTCATAGGAGGATAGACGCCGCGGGGCGGGCTGGGCGTTCGCACGCCCGCTGCCGAGCGCGAGCGGCGCGGCGGTCCCGAACGCGGCGGTCAGAAAATCTCGGCGGCGCATGCGTCGTCTCCTTCGCTGCGGGGAGGGCGCGAGCGGGCCGCGATTTCCCTCGATTCGCTCAGCGTCCCCCCGAGAGCGTCTGCGTCGATCCTAACGTATTCGTGTGCGGGGCGGCCGATGCCGGCGTCCCGGGGCGGCGCCGGAAGCCGTAGCGAAAGACGGCCTCGATGCCGACCGCGAGCACGGCCACGGCCGGCAGACTCAACAGCTGCACGGGTGCCGTGCGGGCGCGCTCGACGATGAGGGCTGCAAGCGCGGCGAGACAGGCCGCACAGCCGAGCGCCGAGACCCAGCCCCGGCTCCGGGTTTGCGCGCGGAGCCGGACGTTTGCGGCGTTCACGGCGGCGAAGGCGGCCAGGAAGCCGGCGCTGCCGATGAGCGCGATGCTCGAAAGATCGACGAGGTTGGCCGTGAGCAGCGTGAGCCCGGCCGTGATCAGCAGACCTTCGACGGGTCTCGACCACACTTTGTGCTCGAGGAAGGCCGGCAGCTCGCCGTCGCGCGCGATGATGTAGCTCACGCGCGCGGCGCCGTACAGCGTTGCATTGAGCGCCGAGCTGGTCGAGAGCATGGCCGCAATTGCGATGAGCGCGAAGCCGCCCGAACCGAGGAAGGGGCGCGCCGCCTCGGCCAAGGCGTAGTCCCGGGCCGCGACGATGGCGCCGACCGAGAGATTGCCGACCGTGACGGCCGCGACGGCCGTGTAGAGCACGATGACGAAGGCGACCGACGCGTAAAAGGCGCGCGGCAGGGTCCGCGCGGGCGCGACGACGTCCTCGGCCGCATTGGCGATGAGCTCGAAGCCTTCGTAGGCCAAGAAGATGATCATGCCGCCGGCGACGAGCGGACCGAGGCTCGCCCAGGCGCTCGGGGCGAGGGCCGTCGCGTCGAGGCTGCGGCTCCCCAGCACGACGAAGACGAGCAGAATCGCGATCTTGAGACCGACGATCCATTCCTCGGCTTCGCCGACGGCGCCGGCGCCGACGAAGTTGAGGCCCGTCAGCACGAGCACGGCCAGCGTGATCGCGGCATGCCCGCCGAGGGCGCGCCACGCCGCGGGAAGAAAACTCGCTGCGTAGCTGCCGAACGCGTGCGCGTAGAGCGAGAGCATCACGACGTAGCTCAGCGCCAGCAGCACGTTGAGCGAGCCGCTGAAGAGGCCGTTGCCGAAGGCCCGGTTCAAGAACTCGACCGTCCCGCCGCGCGATGGAATCGCGACGGACAGGCGCGCATAGGCGTAGCTCGTCAGCAGCGCGACGATGCCGGCGACGAGAAACGCGACCGGCGCGCCGCCGCGCGCGAGTTGGACCGCGAGGCCGAGCACGGCGAAGATGCCCCCGCCGACCATGCCGCCGACGCCGATGGCGGCGACGGCCCAGAAACCAAGTTGACGTTGCGCCGGCATGCAGGCTCGCGCTCGTCGAGCGCGACCGGCGCTCGTCGGGCTCGAGTATAGCCGCCGGCGCCGCCAGTTCGGACGCGCCGGTCAGGAGCCCGGCGTCGGGGAAAGACATTAACTTTCCGTGAATTGAGCCTCGAGCTATGCGATGGTACGCTCGACCGGATGTGATCCACTCGTTGATCTCGTGGTTGACATAGCTGTTCGCATCCGGCGATGTCGATCACGACGACCGGCGACAATCTCTCCTTCGCCTCCACCGGAGCAAGAGACTCGAGTACAGGACTTCGGACGCGATTTGATGAGACGCGATTTGATGAATAGAACAGCCGCTTTGTTGCTCGCGGCCGCTGCGCTCGCGGGCGGGATCGCGGGGCCCGCGCAGGCGCAGTGGCCTCCCTACCCGACGGCCAACGTCCCGAAAACCCCCGACGGGAAGCCCGACCTGAACGGCCCCGTGCCGCGCACCGCCGAGGGCCACCCGGACTTGTCCGGCATCTGGATGGCCGTGAGTCCGCCGCCGCCCAAGGCGCGCGCGAATCGGAGCGCAGCGGCCGGCGCAAATGCGGGCGCCGAAGCAAGCGGAAAGGCCGGCGGCACGGCGTCCGGGGCGCCCGACGGCGCCGCCGAGGCCGAGACGCGAGCGGTCAAAGCCGAGACGAAGGCGGCCGCCGGTGCCGCAGCGAAATCCGCCGAAGCCGACGCCGCGCCGCCGCTCGCGACGTTCTTCGACATAGGGGCCAACATGCCGGAGGGCTTACCGCTGCGTCCCTGGGCAAAGGCGCTCAAGGACAAGCGCATGGCGGCCCACGACAAAGACAATCCGGACGCGCATTGCCTGCCGCTCGGCTATATGCAGTTTCACCTGCATCCCCAGCCGCGCAAGATCATCCAGACTCCGCAGGAGGTCGTGATCCTCTACGAGTCCAATTATGGTCTGCGGCAGATCTTCACGGACGGCCGGAGCCTGCCGAACAACGACCCCGAGCCGTGGTGGTACGGCTACTCGGTCGGGCATTGGGAAGGCGACACGCTCGTGGTCGAGTCCGACCATTTTCGCGATGGCGGCTGGCTCGACGTTCACGGCAGCCCGCTGACGGACCAGGCGAAGGTCACCGAGAGGTTTCGGCGTCTCGATTTCGGGCATCTGCAGATCGACGTGACGATCGACGATCCCAAGGCCTATACGCGGCCGTTCACGGTGCGGGTGAATCAGCAAATCATGCTGAACACGAACCTCATCGAGTTCATCTGTCTCGAGAACGAGCAGTCGTCGCAGTATTACGATGCCAAGTAGAGATGCGATTCGGAGCGGTTGGGCTCGGGCAGGCCGAAAGGGGAGCTCGAGGAACCCGCAATGCAAGGAGGACTCGCAGCAATGAGCAGAAGAATTCGTGTCCTGTTGGGCGTGTGGGCGATCGCGGCGGCCGTGCTGGCGCCCGGCGCTTCGTTCGCCCACCATTCCTTCGCTGCCGAGTTCGACCGCAACAAGCCGGTGGACGTGACGGGGACCGTGACGAAAGTCGAATGGATGAATCCGCATGCACGGTTCTACGTGGACGTCGTCGGCGAGGACGGCAAGAAGGTCAATTGGAACTTCGAGCTGACGAGCCCGAACATCCTTCTGCGCCAGGGCTGGACGCGCCACTCCTTGAAGCCCGGGGACAAGGTTACCGTCAAGGGCTTCCGCGCCAAGGTCGCGTCGAACGTCGGCAGCGCGAGTACCGTGGTGCTGGCGGACGGACGGCAGGTCTTCGGCCAGCCGCAAACCAGCAGCGCCGCGCAGTAGCTGCGCGCGGGGGCGCGCGTCATCCCGCGAACCGGTGCATGCCGCCGTCCACGTGCACGATCTCGCCCGTGATGTAGCCCGCGAGCGGGGAAGCGAGAAACGCGACGAGCTGGCCGACGTCCTCGGGCTCGCCGAACCGGCCCATGGGAATGTTGGCCGCGATGAACGCTTGCCGGCTTTCCGGCGTCGGGTGCAGCTTGTAGAGGATTTGCTCGCTGTTGACGCGTCCCGGCGGCACACAGTTCACCGTGATGCCGTGCGGCGCAAGCTGCCGCGAGAGCCCCTTCGCCCAGTTGTGTACCGCCGCCTTCGCGACGGAGGCGATGTTCACGCCCGGCGGCTCGTTCGCGCCCGTCACGTTGACGATGCGCCCCCAGCCTCGCTCGATCATGCCCGGAACGAAGAGATTCGTGAGGCGCCGCACGAGACCGAAATTCAGCGTCATGCCTTCGCGCCACTGCTCTTCGGATGCATCCCAGTCCACGGGACGCGAGCCGCCCGCATTGTTCACGAGGATCTCGAGCGGGCCCAAGGACTCGTGGACACGGTCGCGGACGCGCTCGAGCGCACCGGCTTCCGTGAGGTCCTCCATCAGGACGAGGGGCTCGGCTGCGCCGCCAGCGCGGATCTCCGCGGCGAGCTCGTCGAGCAGCTCACGGCGGCGCGCGACGACGGCCACGCGAGCGCCTTCCTGCGCGAGGACTTTGGCCGTGCCGCGCCCGATGCCGCGGCTCGCGCCCGTTACGAGACAGCTCTTGCCTTCGATTCGCAGATCCACACCGACCTCCTTACCGCGTTGGCGAACTTTGTCGCGACAGATCGAAAGCCCGAATGTACACTTCCGCCATCAGCGCTGCGCTCCAAGCAGGCTCGCGGGAGTTCGCTCGAGGGCTATCGCGGACGCTCGGCCGGGTCGTCACCGCCGGGGTCATCGGCAACGTGCTCGAAGGGTAAGGCTCAGCCTCTTTTCGAGCGGCCGGTCCGCGAGCGCAACGATGCGACGAGGGGCCGCCCCATGATCCAAGAGCCGCCGCACACCGAACTCTCGCAGGACGTCGCGATGGCGGAGCAGTGCGACGCCGCGGGCAAGCACACGGAGGCCGTCAACCATCTCGTGGCCGGGGTCCGCAAGCAGGACGTCGAAGCCCTGACGCGGCTCGGCAAGCGCCTGCTCGTCGGCGATCGCGCCCCGCTGTTGCCGAACGACGCCGTCGGGCTGCTCGTCGAGGCCGGCGAGCGCGGCGGCGCCGAAGCCGCGGCGATCGTGGCGGTGCTGTTCGGCATCGGCGTGAGCCGCCGGCACGGGCTCGCAGCCGCGTTCGAGAGCCTCGTCCGAGCGGCGGAAAGAGGCTGGCGCCCGGCGCAGGCCCAACTTGCCGTTATCGCCGGGCAGGACGACCCGCCCGCCGAGCCGGCCTCGGCGGCCCCGCCGGTTGGGCCGGCCGAGCCGCCGGCGGCCGGCATGAACCGAGCATGCGGCAACGACTCCGCTTACTGGCGTCGGCTCGCAAGCGGCGTCGATCTTTCGGCCTGGGAAACCCCGCTGCGCGGCACGGACCTTTGCGGCGAGCCGCTCATCCGGTCGTTTGCCGCCTTCCTGCCCGCGGCCGCCTGCCGATGGCTCGTCGAGCGGGCACGGCCGATGCTGTCCCGCGCGCGCATATACGAAGCCCTGGAACGCCAGAACAAGGTCCACCCGGCGCGCACGAACAGGGCGGCCATGTTCAACGTGCTCACGACGGATTTCGTCCTCGTGCTCATGCAAAGACGCATGGCTGCGTGCCTCGATCTGCCGTTCTCTCACCTCGAAGCCGGAACCGTGCTGCACTACGAGGAAGGCCAGCAGATCATCGATCACTTCGATTTCGTTGACCCGAACGTGCCCGGCTACGAGGAGGAGATCGCGCGCAACGGCCAGCGCGTCTTCACGTTCCTGGTCTATCTCAACGACGACTACACGGGCGGGGAGACGGAGTTCACGCGGCTCGGCATCCGCCACAAGGGCCGTGCCGGCGATGCGCTGTTCTTCTCGAACGCTCTGCCTGACGGCAGCGCCGACGTTCGAACCCTTCACGCCGGCCGGCCGACGGCCCACGGCCAGAAGTGGATCGTCTCGCAGTTCGTGCGCAGCCGGCCGGTGCTCGTGCTGGGCGGAGATCGGCGCTGACCGGGTGCCCGCCGCCCGCCGCAGGGGTCGGTCCGTCCTAATCAGCGAGTCACGGCTCAGGCCGTGCCGTCGTGCTCGTCCGCAAGCGCGTCCGACTGGTCCGAGAGCTTGAGCATTACATTGCGCTCGGCGTTGCGGACGTGGATCTCGCAGAGCTCTCTGGCGCTGTCCGGGTCGCGGGCCTCGATGGCCGCGACGACCGCCTCGAGCTCTTCGATGGCGCGTGCCAGCCGCCCGGTCACGGTCAGCGACAGGCGCTTGTAAAGCATGATGCGGTTATTGAGCTGCGTGAGAATCTGGCTCAGCACGGGGTTACCGCAGCCTTTGTACAGGACCGAATAAAACCCCGTCTTTGCGACGAGCAGATTGCGCAGACTGCTCGCCGCCTCGGGCTGCTGGAGGGCGATGAGCTGCGCGCGAAGCTCATCGACGAGCTCGTCCGATGCGTTGCAGGCGAATTCCTGAGCGGCGAGCCCCTCGAGCGCCCGGCGGACGGCGTAAATCGATTTGGCCTCATCCGCGTCCACGGAGGCCACGGACGGCCCCTTGTGGGCGACGCAGCGAATGAGCCCCTCGGCCTGCAGCTGCGGAAGCGCTTCCCGCAGCAGGGTACGGCTGATGGCGAGCCGCGCGCAGAGCTCTCTTTCCACGAGCTTCTGGCCGGGTTTGAGCTCACCGTTCAGGATCGCGTCGCGAAGGCTTGCCGTCACCCGCTCGCGCAGGGAGCCATCGCGCGCGATCCGATCGATGCTGCTCATGGATAGCGACTCCATATCACCCTCGCCCAGCGCCTATGAATGGACATTCTATTATTAGTAGTAATCGTGCTGAGTGGCTAGTCCCCAAAGTTGCCGGCGCCAAAACGGCGCCGCGATTTGCACGGGTAATACATTAATACAATCTTGTGCTAGAGTCCGTTGCCGGTCGCGCGACAGTGCGGGGAGAGGTACGAGGCGCTGCGCGGGACGAGCATAGGGAGGCGCGGCGGGGTGCGGTGCTCGCGGACGGGCGACCTTCCTCGTGCCCGCCTTCGGCGGCACGGGATCATGAGCGCTCTATCTTTCCTGATTTCCATGATCGAGTGGCAGGTCGCGCACGGCAGGCGCGGCTCGAAGCCGGGAACGGTCGGGGTTGCACGCGGGCGCGTCGCCCGCGTGATGCGCACGACTCGGAAACGCCGGATGGCGCGCTTGGTGCTGGACAGCTCGGGAGGGCCGAACTCAGAAACAACAAAATCGATAGGGACCGTGTTGATCTTTAAATAATCATCGCCCGCGCACTCGCGATCAACGGGCGGCGCGCACTCACGGATAATTGGGGAGGACTCATCATGGGGACGGTTTCCACTGTTTCGCTCAGGCCGAATAAGCTGGCCTACGCGATAGCCGCGGCCTTGGCATTGCCCGCGGTCGGCATGCGTGTCGCTCACGCGCAGGCAGGGCCGCCGGCGCAGCAGCAGGCGCAGCCGCAGCAGAATCAGCAGATCGAGGAAGTCACGGTCACGGGCTCGCGCATCGCGCGCCGCGACTATACGGCCAACAGCCCGATTCAAACGATCGACAAGTCGGCGTTCGAAAATCAGACCTCGATCGGCTTGGAGTCCGCGCTCAACGATCTGCCGCAGTTCGTGCCGGCCGCGACCGGCATGACGCAGCTGCAGGACCAGAGTCAGATGACGGACAACTTTCCGACACTGACCGCGGGCGCTTCGACGATCAGCCTTCGCGGTCTCGGCGCGAACCGCAACCTCGTGCTGGTGGACGGCTACCGCGCGGTGCCGGTCAACGCCACGATGGCCGTGGACCTGAACTCGATACCTGCCGCCGCCGTGCAGCGCGTCGAGGTCATTACGGGCGGCGCTTCCTCGGTCTACGGCGCGGACGCCGTCGCAGGCGTCGTGAACTTCATCCTCAAGAAGAACTTCGAGGGCGTGAACTTCGACGTCCAGAGCGGCAGCATGCAGAACGGGCAGGGCGCAGAGACGCGCGCCTCGGCGCTGTTCGGCATTAACAGCGCGGACGGGAAGGGCAACATCATGCTGGGCCTCGAGGCGGCCAGGCGCGAACCGATCTACGCCGACGATACGGCGTTCTACCACAACTCCCAGCGCGACCCGACCGTCGAAGGCACGGAGCTCATCTACACGGACCCGTACTACAGCATCTCCGGGGCCAACCCGCCGAGCGGGGCCGTCATCGACCAGATCTTCAATCAGGCGCCGGCCAACACGGTGCTGCGCAATGTGGCCAACGCCGTTACCGGCAGCGTCTACTGGAACGACGACGGCACGATCTACACGGGCGGCGCCTCCTTCAACGGCTCGAATCCCGCGGGTCCCGGCAGCGTGGACGGCACCTATCGGTACAATGGCCTGCTGAACACGGCGCGGAACAACGTCAACGTTCCCGGAGATTTTCCGTACCGCAAGATCGACTCGCAGGGGCGCATTCAGCAGAACCTCATCGACTTCGAGGCGAACATCCCGCTCGATCGGACTTCCGCTTTCGGGCGCGCCTCCTACGATCTGACGGACCACGTCAGCGCCTACATGCAGATGCTGGCCGTGGACTCGAAGACGCGGCGCCTGTTCACGCAGTCCCCGACGGTGGCCGGCTGGGGCATGGTCGCGCACCACGGCACCGACATTTACCACGGCGACCCGGCGCGGGGCATTCCGGATTCGGTGAACTCGGACGGCTCGACCAACATCGACTATCTGCCGGGCGGAAGGTTCGGCCTGAACTGTCCGGCGACGGGTGGCTGCACGATGTCGCAGACCTGGCCCGTTTCTCCCGAGCTCGGGATGCTGCTCGATTCGCGTCCCGACCCGAACGCGGACTGGAGCTTCAACTACAGCCTCGACTTCTCGAACTTCGGTGTGCCGAATGCCGAGCCGCGCTCGGTCTACAGCGAGACCCGGACGGAGCAGTTCAACTTCGGCCTCAAGGGCAGGATCGACGCCATCGACGGCACGTGGGACGTCGTCGTGTCGCGAGGCCGGTCGAAGCTCGACCTGCACTTGGAAGGCTACGCCTCGCTTGCACGGACTCGGGACATCATGACGAACTTTCCGAACTGGGGCACCGGCTTCTACGCCCAGGGCAACTCCGGCGTGCCGGGCAACGGTTTTTCGGGCGGCGTCGCGACCTGTACGTCCGGCATGCCCGTGTTCGTCAATCGGTCCGAGATCAGCCAGGACTGCCTCAAGGCCGTCTTCGTGACGCTGAACCATCAGTCGCTCATGGATCAGAAGTTCGTCGAGGCGAACGTCCAGGGCCATCTCGTGAACATGCCGGCCGGCGAGGCTCGGTTCTCCGCGGGCGTCCATTCGCGGACGAATTCGTACTACTACATCTTCGACCCGCTGCAGACGGAGGAGTCGTATCTCGACAATCCCGAGGGCTTCCCGGCCGACAACACGCAAGGCGAGACCTCGGTCAAGGAGATGTACGGCGAGTTGCTCGTGCCGTTGATCAAGGACAAGCCCGCCGCGCGGCACATGAATCTCGAGCTAGGCTATCGCTACTCGGACTACAAGCTGCAGGGCGGCGTCGACACCTGGAAGGCGCTCATCGACTGGGGCATCACGCCGACCCTGCGCTTCCGGGGCGGCAAACAGCTCGCGACGCGCGCACCGAACATCGCCGAGCTGTTCCAGGCCAATACGCAGAGCTGGTATGTCTCGGGCACGGGCGACCCCTGCGGCCTGAACAGCAACGCGGTCTACGGCGCCAACAAGAACGTGAACCCGAACTACCAGCAGGCGATCGCCTTGTGCTCGGCGCGTATGGGGCCCGCCGGCGCAGCTCAGTTCTACGACCCGAGCACGCTGCAGCCTAACGGGTTCTTCTGGACTCCGTTCGTGAACGCGACCGGTAATCCCAAGGTGAACCCCGAGACCGCCGACACGCTGACGGCCGGCTTCGTCTGGAGCCCGAACTCCGGACACGAGAAGCTCGACGGGCTCAACGTGACGGTGGACTACTACACCATCGACCTCAAGGACATGATCTCGGTCGAGCCGGCCGAAGTCGTGTACCAGGCGTGCCTGAGCGCGGAGTCGAATCCGACGGCCGATCCGAACAACCCGGCGTGCCTGCGGATCTTCCGCAACCCGTCGAGCGGCGGCGCGGCGCCGACCACGGTGTCGTACATCAACGCGGCCTTCGCGAAGGTGGCGGGCGTCGACGTCACGGCGAACTGGCAGACGAATCTCGCCGGCGGCAACTTCGGGGTCAACTTCATGATCACGGATTTGCTCCGGGAAGAGACGCAGGCCACGCCGGGCTCGCCCGTCATCGACTGGAAGGGCAGCCTCGGTCCGGACGCGGGGACATCGCTGAACAACGGCGCTTACGATTACCGCACGTTCACGACCGTGAGCTATGGTCGCAGCATGTGGAATCTCGGGCTGCGTTGGCGGCATCTGCCGAGCGCCATCGATGCGACGCAGGCGGTCACGCCGTTGTCCACGCAGACGGGTGCCATGGAGTCCTACGACGTGTTCGACCTCTCGGGCTCGTGGAACGCGACGAGGCGCGCAACCGTGCGCTTCGGCATCCAGAATCTGTTCGATACGGCGCCGGTCTGGACGGGCGGCCGGACTGCGGCCGACAACAATCCGAGCACCGGCTCGGGCACGACGGAGGCCGGTTTCTACGACATTCTGGGCAGGCAGTTCTACGTCGGAATCAACGCCAACTTCTAATTGTCGTCGGTTCCGGTTCCATCGACGAGTCGGGCGCGGCGGCGGGCGTTACCCGCCGCCGCCGCCCGCCGCGGCCACCGGCCTCAAAAGATGTTCATTGCGGCCGCGTATCGGAAACGCCAATGGGAATGAGAACGAGAACGAGAACGAGGACATGAGGATGAGGACATGAGGGACCGATTCCGGGCCGCGGTTGCGGCGGCTTGCCTGATATGCACGCTGCCCGCGGGGCCCGTCATCGCGCACCATTCGTTCGCCGCGGAATTCGATCGCAGCAAGCCCATAGAGGTGACGGGCGAAGTCACGAAGGTCGAGTGGATGAACCCGCACGCGCGGTTCTACCTGGACGTGAAGGACAAGGATGGCAACAAGGTCAATTGGAACTTCGAGCTCGCGAGCCCAAACATACTCATGCGGCGCGGCTGGACCCGCCATGCGCTGAAAGCCGGCGATACCATTACCGTAAAGGGCTTTCTCGCCAAGAAATCGGACCACGTCGCGAGCGCCGCGGACGTGATACTCGCCGACGGGCGCAAGATATTCGCCGGTGCGGCATCCAATGGCGGCTCGCAGTAAGTTCGGTCCGGCAAGCTCGCGAGCGCAATTCGAGTATTTGATTCGAACATGTCATTCGAGCATTTGAAGTGGGAAGCATGAGAATAAGGTTCGGGCTGGTTCCGTTCGCCCTATGGTCCGGCCTCGCGGGCGCCGCGTCCGCGTCGGCCCAAATCCCGCGAGCCTACGACGGCCACCCGGATCTCACGGGCATCTGGAAGACCACGAGCACGGCGGACTGGAATCTCGAGGACCACGGCCCCTCGGCCGGTCCTTACTGGGAAATCGGCACGTTCAACGCCATCCCGCCCGGGCGCGGCGTCGTCGAAGGCGGAGCCATTCCGTACAAGCCCGAAGCGCTGGCGCAAAGGGATCGGAACCGTGCCGACCGCTGGCATGCAGATCCGGAGGCCAAGTGCTACATGCCCGGTATCCCGCGCGCGACGTACCTGCCTTATCCGTTCGCCATCGTTCAGGGCACCGATCGCGTGCTCATGGCGTACGAGTTCGGCAGCGCGAACCGGAACATCTACATGGGCACGTTCAAGGAACCGGCCGTGGATACGTGGATGGGCACCGCGAACGGTAGCTGGGACGGCGATACCTTCGTCGTGGACAACCGCGGGTTCAACGATCAGTCCTGGTTGGACCGCAGCGGCAACTACCACAGCGACGAGCTTCACGTCGTCGAGCGCTACACGATGGTCGGCCGGAATCAGATCGACTACGAAGCGACCGTCGAGGACCCGAAAGTGTTCACGCGGCCGTGGAAGATCAAGCTCACGTTGTACCGTGACATCGAAGCGGGCGGAACGCTGCCCGAGTACAAGTGCGTGGAGTATGCCGAGCGCATGCTCTACAGCGATCTGAGCGGCCCGAACGCACCGCCGCAGACCAAGCCGGCCCCGCCGCCGGCCCGACCCTGAGGCGCTCAGGCGCGCTGAGGCGCGGCGGACAATGGTCGCACAGTCATCGACGATGCTTGCACAGTCATGAAGGAGACGGGCGTGCGCATTCGAACTTCGAAGGTCTTCGTGCTCGGGCTCGCGGCCTTGGCCGCCGGCAGACTCGCCGCGCAATCCGGCGAGCCCGCCCAGGCGCCGGAAGAAACCGGGTCCGCGGCGCCGGCCGCTGCGGCGGCTTCCGCCCCGGTGCTGGCCGACTGGACGCCGCCCAAGACCCCTTGGGGCGACCCCGATCTGCAGGGCACATACACGACGGACGACCTGCAGGGCGTGCCGTTCGAGCGGCCCAAGGAGTTCGGCACGCGCCGCTTCCTCACGGACGCGGAGGTCGCCGCACGCGAGGCCAGCGTCGAGCGCCAGGAGAGCGCGATCGATACGGGCAAACGCCCGGACGAAGGCTTCTGGAAGCGCGTCAAGGCCCTGGGAAAGGTCGAAGCCGAGGCCGTGCCGCCGAATTTCATCGAATACGCGCGGGAGGCTTCGCGTCTGACCTCGCTCGTCTCCGATCCGCCGGACGGCCACATTCCGCCGCTCGTGCCGGCGGCGCGCGACCGCCATACGCCGGGCGACTATACGGGCCACGATCCGCAGTCCTATCTCGACATGACGTTGTACGATCGCTGCATTACGCGCGGCGTCACGGCCGGGTTCTTCCCGGCCATTTACGGCAACGGGTCGCAGTTCGTGCAGACGCCGCACATGGTCGCAATCCGCTACGAGATGGTGCACGAGACGCGGCTCATTCCGCTCGACGACCGCCCGCGCAGCCATGTGCGCAGCTACATGGGCGAATCGCGCGGTCACTGGGAGGGCAACACGCTCGTCGTGGAGACGAAAAACTTCAAGGGCGGGCTGATTTCCGTGCAAGGCAACACACCTTATACCGACGACCTCATGCTCACGGAGCGTTTTACGCGGATCGCACCCGATACGATCGAGTACTCCGTGACCGTCAACGATCCGAACACGTACACGAAGCCGTGGACGGCGACGCTGCCCCTTCGTCAGGCGCCCGGCTACGAGGTCTACGAATACGCTTGCCACGAAGGCAACTACTCGATGCGCAACCGGCTAAGCGCCGCGCGCAGCATGGAGGCCAAGGAAGCGGCGGCCGAAAAGACCGCGGCACCGGCCGATGCAGGCGGGCAGGCCGGCACGCCGGCCGCCGCCGGCAAGTAACCGCATCCATACCGAATCTGGGAAACGAGCACATGAACCTGAAGACGACGACGGCGGCCCTGGGCCTCGCCGCACTGATCTGCACGCAGGCCGCCCCGGCGCACCACTCGTTCGCGGCCGAGTTCGACGTGAACAAGCCGGTCGACCTGCACGGTAAGGTCGTGAGGATGGAGTGGATCAATCCGCATTCGTGGATCCACCTTGCGGTCATGGACGACAAGACCGGCCAGACCAACGAATGGATGATCGAGTGCGGGCCCCCGAACGGCCTGATCCGCCGCGGCTTCACGAAGGCGTCGCTGCCGCCCGGCACCGAGATCGTCGTGCGCGGTTGGCAGGCCCGGGATGGCTCGTACCGGGCGAACGGCAGCAGCCTCACGCTGCCCGACGGCACCAAGCTCTTCCTCGGCTCCTCGAACAAGGTCGGCCCGGACGCCGCGAAGTAGCGGAATTCTGCGACGAACTAGCTACGTTCTGCCGCGAATTAGCGCGTTCTGCCTGGAGACAGCGCGCTTCTGCCGCGAAACGGCGCGGCTCCTACGAGAGCAGGCGCCGCCTCAGCAAAATGGCCGCCAACGGGTACAGCACGCCCGCGAGCGCGAGCGTGTAGGCGACGCACAGCGCCTCGGTGACGCCGAAGCGCCCGGCCGCGAGACTGCGCGAGATCGCGACGAGCGGGGCCAGGGGCGCGGCCCAGGCCAACGGCTGTGCCCAGTGCGGCAGCACGGCGATCGGAAAGAAGGCGCCGCTGAAGAAGAAGAGCGGCGTCGCGACCGTCGTGAACACGAGCGACAGCACGTGCACGCTCGGCGAGAGCGCCGCGAACAGCAAACCGATGCCGCCGAACACGGCACCGACGCCGACGGCGACGAGCAGCTGGCCCGGCAGCGATGCGGCCGGTATCCACCCGAGGGCGGCCGCGAAACCCGCGACGGCGAGCGTCGAGATCGCGGCGCGCGTGACCGCGAAGCAGAGCTCCGCCGCCGTGATCTCCCAGATGGTGACGGGCGCCGTCAGAACCGTCTCGTAGTAGCTGTCCTGGATGCGCGAGAACACGCTCCAGGCGCATTCGAAGATGGCATGGAACATGGCCGTGCCCGCGACGAGACCCGGTGCGACGAAGGCCGCGTAGCTGCCCCAGCCAGGAACGCCGCCGACGAGCTGGCCGATGCCGACCGCGACGGCCAGCAGTGCGACGACGGGCTCGACGAAGAACCACGTGATCGCGACGTGCCAGATGCGCCCGAGCGCGAGCATGTGCCGCGACCAGATTGCGGCCACGGAGCGCCATCGAAAGGCGCGCGCCGGCGCCGCGGGTGCCGCTTCCGCAGCGGCCGCCATCACTCCTCTCCGAGCACGCGGCCGGCGAGCTTGAGGAACGCGTCCTCGAGGTTTGCGGCGCGCGCCGTGACGCGTACGCCCTCGATGGCCGGCGGCTCCGGCGGCCCGCCTGCCGCGCTCGAAACCCGGAACAGCGCGCCGACCTCGCGAAACGCGAGCCCCGCCGAAGCGAGCGCACGCCGCACGGCCTCGGGCGGCGCCCCTTCGAGCCGGATGTCCACGGTGCCGCCGCCCGAGTGGCGCGCCACGAGCTCGGGCGGCGTGCCCTCGTCGAGAATGCGGCCCGCGTGCAGCATGGCGATGCGGTCGCAGAGCGTTTCGGCCTCGTCCATGTAGTGCGTGGACATCACGAGCGTCACGCCCGAGCGCTTGAGCTCGGCGAGCTCGCTCCAAACGCGCATGCGGCTGTCGGGATCGAGCCCGGTCGAGGGCTCGTCGAGAATGATGACACGCGGCCGCGTGACGAGCGCCCGCGCGATCGCGAGCCGGCGCTTGAGGCCGCCCGAGAGCTCGTCCACGCCGTCGCGGCCGCGGCCGCCGAGCCCGAAAAACTCGAGGACTTCGGCCGTGCGCGTGCGGGCCTCGGCGCGCGAGAGTCCCGCGAGGTAACCGAAGGCCTCTAGGTTCTGCCGCACGGAGAGGTCGCGGTCGAGCCCGTCGCTCTGAGTCACGACGCCGAGCAGGGCGCGAACCGTACGCGATTCGCGCGCCACGTCGAGTCCCGCGATGCGCAGCGTCCCCGCCGTAATCGGCGTGAGTCCAGCCATCATGCGCATGAGGCTCGTCTTGCCCGCGCCGTTCGGGCCGAGCAGGCCGAAGGTGGCGCCGCGCGCGACATCGAAACTCACGCCGTCCACGGCCGTCTGAGCGCCGAAGCGTTTGACGAGCGAGCGCGCCTCGATCTCGGCCACGCCGATCCTTCTGCCCGGGGCAAGCACGAATGGGAGGGCGAGTATCTCAGCCCGAAGGCGCCGGCGCTACGCGCAGCACGTCGTTCGCGCGGTTGCGGTCCGGAATCACATGGTCGGGATCGACGGTCACGGCGGTCACGGGCGCGTGCGTGTCGAGATTCAGCGTCACGGCGGCCTTCTGGATCCACGCGTCCGCGGGAACGCGGACCCGCCGCCGGCTCCCGTCGGCGAAGTCCACCTGGACGATGCAGGGCATGACGAGCCGATCCAGGTTCTCGATCGTGACGTTCGCGCCCTTCGCGGGATCGCCGTCCGGGTAGTCCACCTTGCGGGCCGCGATATCGAGCGTCCAGTTGTGCATAAACCAGCCGCGCCAGAACCACGCGAGATCCTCTCCGGCCGCGCTGTCCATGGTGCGGAAGAAGTCGGACGGCGAAGGGTGCTTGTAGGCCCAGTCCCGGATGAACTTGCGGAACGCCCAATCGAAACGCTCGGGCCCCACGATCTGCTCGCGCAGCAGCACGAGGCCGAGGGCCGCCTTGAAGTAGCTCACGGGATGGCCGTACTTGAGCGGGATCGCGTCGGGGCGGCTCATGATGACGGGCGTCTCCGGGTCCTCGAGCAGAGGCACGATCTCCTCGACCGGGTTACCGCCCCCCGGCGCGTACTCCTGGTCGTGCTTGGGCCCGAACTGGCCGTCCTCGAAATCCTGCGACTCGTAGACGTCGATGAACGTATTGAAGCCTTCGTCCATCCAGGCGTTGCGGCGCTCGTTCGCGCCGACGATCATCGGGAACCATGTGTGGCCGATCTCGTGGGCCGTGAGCCAGAAGAGATTCTTCGCCTCGAGGCCCGCCCCGTCGAAGACGATGCCGGGGTACTCCATGCCGCCGACGGGCCCGGCCACGTTGACCGCGGCGGGATACGGGAACGGCAGCCAGCGTTTGGAATACTGCTCGACTGCGTCCTTGAGGAATTCCGTCGAACGGCCCCAACGCGCGGTACCCGCACTCGACCTCGGATAGAACGACATCGCGAGCGCGGACGGCCCGTCCGGCACGCGGATCGCCGCCGCGTCCCAGACGAAGGCGCTCGAGGCGCTGAAGGCGACGTCGCGCGCATTGTCCATGCGGAAGTGCCAGGTCAGCGGCCCTTCGCCTGCGGGCCGCGAAGCCGGATCGCCGACTTCATCGGCGGGGCGGATCATGACCGTCGAGTCGCTGTCGCGTGCGCGCGCGAGACGCTCGCGCTCGGCCGCGGTCAGAACCTCGTCGGGATTCTCGAGTGTGCCCGAGCCGGCTACGAGCATCTCCCGCGGCACCGTCACGTAGTAATCGAAGTTGCCGTATTCGAGATAGAACTCCGAGCCGAGGTAGGGCAGCGTGTCCCAGCCGCGCAGGTCGTCGTACACGGCCATGCGCGGGTACCACTCGGCGATGTCGTAGATCTCTCCGTCGGGCGTCGCGGCCCAGGCCGTGCGGCCGCCGAACCTCCCGGGGATCGTGTAGCTGTAGCGAATGTGGATCTCCAGCCGCCCGCCGTGCGGCGCGAGCGGCTGCGCGAGACGGATCTGCATGCGGGTGTCGTCCACGAGGTAATCCGCCCGGTGCGTCTGGCCGTCGTGCTCGACCGCGACGCCGCTGAAGACATAGCCTGCGGTGAACCCGCCCGCGCGGCGGCCCGAGGCGTAGCGCGAGCGCGCGTCGCGCCGATAGGTGTTTTGATCGAGCTGCAGCCACAGCGCCGGCAGCGCGTTCGGACTGTTGTTCGTGTACGTAATGACCTCATCGGCCGTCAGCGTCTTCGTCTCGGCGTCGAGCGTCGCATGGATCGTGTAATCGGCGCGGTTCTGCCAATAGTCCGGGCCCGGGGCGCCGTCGCCGCTGCGGAAGGCGTTCACGGGATCGGGCAGCGTGAGCGGCGCGAACGTCTCGGCCGGGTCGTACGTGGGGCGCGTCGTCCCGGTATCGGGCGCGGCACTCGCGCGGGCAGCGAGGCCGAACGCGAGGGCTGCCGGGAGCAGGAGGGCAGCGGCTCGCGGGGCGGATGGTATCTGGGTCATCGGGGCCTCCGGCGGCACGGGCGGCCCTAGCATACCGCAGGCCGCCGGCGGCGGCCCGATACCGCGCGGCGCGAAATCACGCGCCACGAAGTCAGGTGCCACGGAACCACGCGGCACGAGGCCACGCGGCACGAGGCCACGCGGCACGAGGCCACGCGGCACGAAGCCACGCGGCACGAAGCCACGCGGCACGAAGCCACGCGGCACGAGGCCACGCGGCACGAAGAGCGTAGGCTTCGGGTTGAGCGGGCATCCGGCTTCCCGCAGCATAGTCCGTCATGAACCGTACAAGTCACCGCGACGAGCCGTTCACGTTCGCCATCGGCCGGGACGAGATCGTGATCCGACGCCGCTACGAGCTCGCGACGATCGGCAACGATTTTCTCATAGCGCTCTGGTTTCTCGTCGGCAGCCTCATGTTCCTCACGCCCGACTGGGTCCAGGCCGGGACCTGGCTGTTCGTGCTCGGCAGCCTGCAGCTGCTGATTCGGCCGACGATCCGGCTCGCGCGGCACATCCACCTGCAACGCCTGCCCGGGCCCGGCGGCGCGGATCGGACACCGAGGCCGACGGACTCGTCTTCGACGTAGCGCCGCTGCCCGCATGGCTGGGTCTTTGTCGGCCGCATGATTGTCGGGGACGGCATGAACCCATCCTGGCGCCTCCGTTGCGCGCCCTCCCTGGCGCGCAAGGCCCCGACAGCGGCCGTACGCACGAGACTCCTCTGCGACGCCGGCGGCCGTCGTGAAACATGCTGAATCGGGCGTGGACATCGTTGATACAAACACGCCAGACCGCGCGCTTGACGCGCCGCCGATACCTCAGCTCGCCCCCGCGAACCGCGTCCTTGATTCGCCGCACAGGACGCCTTGTAATGCGATGCGCCGACCGACTGGTTCGAGGCGTTGACCGATGATGATCGCCGTTTTCGTCGTACTCGGAGCGATGCTGTTGTGGGCCGTCTGGACCTTCAACCGGCTGACACGCGACCGGAACCGCACGCGGGCGGGCTGGAGCGACATCGACGTCCAACTGCAGCGCCGTCACGACCTGATTCCGCGTCTCGTCGAAGCCGTGCGCGGTTACGCGGGGTATGAGCGCGCGACGCTCGAGGCCGTCACGCAGCTTCGGGATCTCTCGCTGGCCGCCCAGCATCTCCCGGAAAAGGCCGTGCTCGAAGACAAGCTCGAGGCCGGCGCGCGCAGGCTCGTGGCGCTGGCCGAGGCCTACCCGGATCTCAAGGCGGATCGGAATTTTCTCGACCTGCAGAAGCAGCTCACCGAGGTCGAGGATACGCTTCAATACGCGCGCAGGTTTTATAACGGCGCCGTGCGGCAGTACAACACTCGCGTCGAGTCGTTTCCGGATCTCGTCATCGCGCGGGGCTTCGGGTTTCGGGAGGCCGAGTTCTTCTCGGCCGAGGACGGTGCCGAAGCGCCGGTCCGGGTCGATTTCGGCAGGGCGGGCTGAGCAATGCGGAAGCTGCGCTGCATTTTCTTCTTCGGCCTCGCGCTCGCCGCGTTGGTGAGCCGTGCCGACGAACGGATACTGAGCTTTCACAGCGCCATCTCCGTCGCGGCCGACGGCGCCATGGAGGTCGATGAGACGATCCGGGTGAGGGCCGAGGGTGCGGCGATCCGTCACGGCATCTATCGCGACTTCCCGACGGACTATCGCGACCGCTTCGGCAATCGCTACCGCGTCGCATTCCGGGTCCTTGCGGCGCGGCGCGACGGCATGGCGGAAGCGTACGCGCTGCACACGATGAGCAACGGCGTCAGGGTCTACCTCGGCCGCGCCGAGCAGACGCTTCCAGCCGGGATTCACGAATACGAGCTTCGGTACCGAACCGACCGGCAGCTCGGCTTCTTTGCCGATCACGACGAGCTCTACTGGAATGCCACGGGCACCGGTTGGGCCTTCCCGATCGACGCGGCCAGCGCGCGCGTGACGCTGCCGGCGCGCGATGGATTTCGCTTAGAGGCTGTCGAGGGCTATGTCGGCGCTCAGGGCAGCCGGGAGCAGGCCTACGCGGCGCAGCTCGAGGGGCCCGATACAGCCGCCATTCGGACGACGCGGCCGCTGCGTCCGCACGAGGGCCTCACGCTCGTCGTGAGCTGGAAGAAAGGCTGGATCGCCCCGCCCTCCACGGCGCGGCGCATCGGCTGGCTTCTGGCCGACAACGCCGGTCTCGAGGCTGCGCTCGCCGGGTTCGCGGCCGTGCTCATCTATCTGTCGTATGCCTGGGCCAAGGCCGGACGAGACCCCGCACGCGGCGTGATCTTCCCGCACTATGCGCCGCCCGAGCACTTCTCCCCGGCTTCGGTGCGCTACATCGGCAAGATGGGCTACGACACGAAGGCGCTCTCGGCGGCCGTCATCGATCTTGCCGTGAAGGGGCACCTTACGATCGAGGAGGCCGGCCGCAAATACACGCTGCGGCGCCGACGCTCGGGCGGAGCCGAGCTCGCCGGGCCGGAGGCCGCGCTGCTCGCTGCGCTTTTCTCCGAAAGCGACGAGGTCCGCCTCGAAGACGCCAACTTCCGGCTGCTTCGCAAGGCGATGCAGGTGCACCGGCGCGCGCTGGCCCGGGCATACAGCCGGGTCTATTTCCTCACGAACTCGACGCTGCTGATTCCCGCGGCCCTGATTGTCGCCGTCACGCTGGCTGCCGTGTTCTTCATCGGGCAGGCGGCGCCCGCCGTCGTTGCGACGCTCGTGCTCACGGCGCTGTTGCTGCCGATCTTCGCCTACCTGCTCAAGGCGCCGACACGGCTCGGCCGCCGCAAACTGGACGAGATCGAAGGCTTCAAGCTCTATCTCGACGTCGCCGAGAAGGAGGAGTTGAATCTTCGCAGCCCGCCGCAGAAGACGCCGGCCCTGTTCGAGGCCTTCCTGCCCTATGCGCTCGCGCTCGGCGTCGAGCAGCGCTGGGCCGAGAAATTCACGCGGGTGTTCGCCGGGATCGAGTCGCAGACCGGTACGGCCTACAGCCCCACCTGGTACAGCGGCCGGTGGAATTCGGCCATGATCGCCGGGGACCTCGGACGCTTCACTTCGGACGTGACCCGGTCGCTCGGCACCGCAATAGCCGCGGCCTCCCGGCCGCCGGGATCGTCGTCCGGCGCGGGCGGGAGCGGTTTCTCGGGAGGCGGCGGAGGCGGCGGCGGCGGAGGCGGGTGGTGAGTACCGCCGGCCGCGAAGCTCAGCTCGATGCCGCTGCGGCGCGGCGCTTTCGATAGGCCGCCGGCGTTTCGCCGTGGCGGCGCTTGAAGGTGCGCTGGAACGCGGCCGGCGAGCGATAGCCGACCTCCGCCGCCACGGCCTCGATGCTCGTGCGCCGCTCCTCGAGACGCCGCGCCGCAAGCAGCAGCCGCCAGTCCGACAGGTAATGCATGGGCGGGGCACCGAGCAGGTCTGCGAATCGGGCAGTCAGCGAGGAACGCGAGACGGCGCTGCGCGCAGCGAGCGCCTCGACGGTCCAGCGGTGGCAGGGATCGCCGTGCAGCAGTGCGAGCGCCCGGCCGACGACCGGGTCGCGGAGACCCGCGAGCCATGATCAATCACTTCGATCTCTTCGGGCTTCGGCAGGCGTGGCTCGAGCTGCGCGGCCGACCCTACACGAATCTTCCGTTCCAGATGACGCTGTTTTATCGCATCGTGCGGCATCCGCTCATGCTCGGGTTCGTGATCGCATTCTGGGCGACGCCCGTCATGAGCTCGGCGCATCTGCTGTTCGCGTGCGCGACGACGGGCTATATCCTGCTTGCTCTGCAATTGGAGGAGCGCGATCTTGTCGCGGTCCACGGGGAGACGTATCTCGAATACAGACGGCGCGTGCCGATGTTGGTGCCGTCGTTGCGGACAAGACGGCGCACCGCGGACCGGGCCGCGAAAGCAATGCGTAAGGGGCTTTAGAGTTAGTCCGCCTCCCGCTCCGGCACGCAGCAGAGCTTCGCGTCCTGCGCCGGCGCGGTCGAGCCGGCCTGCAGCACGGCGCCCGTGATCTCGTTCGGGCGGTAAGTCGTGCAGCCCTTCAGCCCATGCTCGAAGGCGTATCGATAGATGTCCTTGAAGCGCTCGAACGGAAACGAGGCGGGCACATTGATGGTCTTCGAGATCGAGCTGTCTACATAGGGCTGGAGGGCGGCCTGCATGTCGAGGTGTGCGGCGGGCTCGAGCTGCTGGGCGCTCACGAACGTGGGCGGCGGCGGCGCTTCGCCGCGAAGGGCCTGCCACCGCTCGAGCGCATGATCCGTGAGCTCGTACTCGGCCTGACCGCCGTCGAGCTCGAGCATCCGGCGGCGATAGTGAAAGTCGAAGACGGGCTCGATGCCGCTCGAGACATTATTCGCGAGCAGGCTGATCGTCCCTGTCGGGGCGATGGCCGTCACGTGGCTGTTGCGCAGCCCGAACCGGGCGATGCCGTCCCGGATGTCGGGCGGCAAGCCTCGGACGAACTCGCCTTCGAGGTAGCGGTCCCGCTCGAAGAACGGAAACGGGCCTTTCTCCATCGCGAGGTCGATCGAACATCGATACGCGGTATGGCAGATCGTGGCCATGGCGTGCGCGGCGAGCTCGCGCGCGGCGGGCTCCGCGTAGTGCAGCCCGAGCATGATCAGCGAGTCCGCGAGGCCGGTCAGCCCGAGGCCGATGCGCCGCGTGCCGCGAGCCATGCGCTCCTGCTCCGGCAGCGGAAATCGCGAGACGTCGACGACGGCGTTCATCATGCGAACGGCCGTGCGTGCCGTTTCGGCGACGGCGTCGAGGTCCAGTTTCGCGGCGCGGCCGAAAGGGTCGCGCACGAAGGCCGCGAGGTTGATCGAGCCGAGGTCGCAGGCGCCATACGGGGGCAGCGGAAGTTCCCCACAGGGGTTGGTCGCGCTGATGTGCTCGCGGTACCATAGGTTGTTCTGACGGTTGATGCGGTCGATGAACAGCACGCCGGGCTCGGCGTAGTCGTAGGTCGAGCGCATGAGCGTGTCCCAGAGCCTTCGCGCGGGGACCCGAGAGTGAACACGGCAGGGAATGGGGTCGAGGCTGCCCGACCAACGGCGCATGACCGTCTCGCCATCGCCCTCGTGGCCGTCTCCGCCTCGAACGGGAAACACGAGCGCCCAGTCGGCATCGTCCTCGACGGCCTGCATGAAGGCGTCGCTGACGAGCACGGAGAGATTGAAATTGCGGAGCTCGCCGGCGCTCTGCTTGGCACGGATGAAGGTCTCGATATCAGGATGATCGCAGCGCAGCGTGGCCATCATTGCCCCGCGGCGCGCACCGGTGGAGAGCAGCGTCGCGCACATCGAGTCCCAGATGCGCATGAACGAGACGGGTCCCGAGGCGACGCCGCCCACGGCCGCGGCCGGGGAGCCGCGCGGCCGCAGGGTCGAGAAGTCGTAGCCGACACCGCCGCCCTGCTGCATCGTCAGGGCGCCTTGCTTCAGGCCGTCGAAGATGCCGTCCATCGTGTCTTCGAGCGTGCCCATGACGAAGCAGTTGAAAAGCGTCACGCGGCGCCCCGTGCCCGCGCCCGCCTGGATGCGGCCGCCGGGTAGGAAGCGGAAACCCTGCAGCGCGCGGTAGAAGCGGCCTTCCCAGGCGGCATCGGACTCAGCGGCGGTCAGCGCCTTGGCAATGCGGCGCCAGGAATCCTCGATCGAGCCGTCCATGGCGCGGCCCGCGTCGCGATAGCGGTACTTCGTCTCCCAGATGTGCCGCGAAACCGCGGTCGTGAAGACGGACGACGCCCCGGCGGGCGAAGGCGGCGACGATGAGTATTCGGACATGCGTTTACGGTTCGGGACTGGCCTTACGTCAGATTAGCGAAGCGGCGCGCAGCTGTCTCGCCGATCGGCCGCAAGCCGCTGCGGCTTGCGCGGCCCACTCGGCCGCTCTCGCGGCGGGCAGCGCCGTGCCCTGGCCTGCATCCCGCCGGGCGCCGATAATATGCACCTCGGCCGCCGCTTTCGCGGCCCTGTTCGGCCTCGAACCAAGGAGCCCCTCATGAACGCCGTCACGCAGATGACCTCCCGTATCGATGCGCTCAAAGCCGAGCTTTCGGCGCGGCCCTACCGCCTCTTTATAGGCGGCGAGTGGCGCGAGGCGGTCGCGGGACAGACGTTCGAGGTGCAAGATCCCTCCACCGGAGCCGTGATTGCCCGGGCGGCCGCGGGCGAGGCGGCCGACATCGATCTCGCCGTGACGGCGGCGCGGCGCGCGTTCGAGCAGGGGCCGTGGCCGAAGCTCACGCACGCCGAGCGCCAGAAGCTGCTGCTGCGGCTCGCGGACGCGCTCGAAGCGCACGCGGACGAGCTCGCGCTGCTGGAAAGTCTCGATGGGGGCAATCCCGTGCGCTCGACGCGGCACGTGGACATCGCGATGGCCATCGAGAGCCTGCGCTACAACGCGGGGTGGGCCACGAAGCTCACGGGCGATACGGCGCTGTCCGCGGCGGCCGGGCGCTCGTTCTCGTTTACGTTGCGCGAGCCGGTCGGCGTGGTCGGCGCCATCACGCCCTGGAATGCGCCGCTGCTCATGGCCGTGAACAAGATAGGTCCTGCGCTCGCCGTCGGCTGCACGGTCGTGCACAAGCCCGCGGAGCTCACGCCGCTTTCGGCGCTGCGCCTTGCGCAGCTCATCGAGGAGGTGGGTTTTCCGCCCGGCGTGGTGAACATCGTGACCGGCTTTGGGGCCGCCGCGGGCCAGGCGCTCGTCGATCACCCGGGCGTCGAGAAGATATCGTTCACGGGCTCGACGCGCGTCGGCCGCTCGATCCTCGTCGCGGCGGCGGCCAACATGAAGCGCGTGACGCTCGAGCTCGGCGGCAAGTCGCCGGTCATCATCTTTCCGGATGCGGACATCGAGGCCGCGACGGCGGCCGCGAGCTCGACGATC
Organism: uncultured Gammaproteobacteria bacterium; assembly: GCA_963702105.1. Taxonomy (GTDB): domain Bacteria; phylum Pseudomonadota; class Gammaproteobacteria; order Steroidobacterales; family Rariloculaceae; genus ZC4RG20. The sequence goes on along the minus strand of OY969712.1, from coordinate 2,252,226 downwards.
TTTTTCAAGACGGGCCAATACTGCGCGGCCGGCACGCGGCTGTTCGCGCACGAGAAGGTGTTCGACCGCGTCATGCAGGGCTTCGCCGAGCGCGCGGCCAAACTCAAGGTCGGCCCGGGCACGGCTCCGGATACCGAGATGGGCCCGATCGTCTCCGCGAAGCAGCTCGACCGCGTCATGGGCTATATCGAAGCCGGCGCCGAGCAGGGCGCGCAGGTCGTGACGGGCGGCCGGCGCATCGAGCGCGAAGGGTACTTCGTCGAGCCGACGCTGCTCGCCGGCGTGCGGCCCGAGATGACGGTGTTCCAGGAGGAGATCTTCGGCCCGGTGCTCTGCGGCATGCCTTTCGCGGACGAGGACGATCTGGATGCGGTCGCGCGCCTCGCGAACGAGACGAGCTACGGGCTCGCCGCGAACATCTGGACGCGTGACATCCGCGTCGCGCATTCGCTGGCGAGGAAGATTCGCGCGGGGACGATCAGCATCAACGGCGGGATGAAGGAAATGCCGATGCCCTTCGGGGGCTACAAGCAATCCGGGCTCGGGCGCGAGCAGGGGCGGGACGGGATCGAGGCGTATACGGAGATCAAGACGGTTTCTGTGGGGTTGTAGGGGGAAAAGGGGGTAGAGCCCCTTTTTCGCCTTGCCCGCGAGGCGGTCTCGTGACGTTGTCGCGGGCGAAAAAGGGCTCTGACCCCTCTTTTGTCAGCGCCGCAGCAGGTTCCTGAGCTCCTCCAGCGGCCGCGTGTTGATCACGTCGGCGGCCGCGAGCCAGCCGCGGCGCGCCTGGTCGATGCCGAAGCGCATGGAGCCGAGTCCCGCGGTGCTGTGGGCGTCGGTCGAGATCGCGATCTTCACGCCGAGCTCGCGCGCGAGGCGGCAGCCTTCGTCGTCGAGATCGAGGCGGCTCGAGTGGGCATTGAGCTCGAGGCAGCAGCCGCGCTCGGCCGCGGCGCGGAGCACGCGCTCGAGGTTCAGCGCGAAGGGCTCGCGCTGGCCGATGATGCGCCCGCGCGGGTGGCCGAGAATCGTGAAGTGGCGGTTGTCCATGGCGCGCAGCACGCGCTCGGTCTGCTTAGCCTCGGTCAGGCCGAACTGGTAGTGCACGGAGCAGACCGTAAAGTCGAGCCGGGCCAGCGCCGCGTCGGAGTAGTCGAGCGCGCCGTCTTCGAGGATGTCCACCTCGGCGGACTTCAGCACGGTGATGCCCGTAAGGCGCTCGTTGAGCGCGTCGATGGCCTCGAGCTGCTCGAGGAGCCGCTTTTCGTCGAGGCCGTTCGCGATTGTGACGCGCTTCGAGTGGTCGTTGATCGAGACGTACTCGTAGCCGAGCTCGGCCGCGGCTTGAACCATCTCCTCGAGCGTGGCATGACCGTCGCTCGCGACCGTGTGGCAGTGAAGGTCGCCGCGGATGTCCTCGAGGGAGACGAGCTCCGGCAGCTCGCCGCGCCGAGCCGCGTCGATCTCGCCGCGGTCCTCGCGCAGCTCGGGCGGGATGTACGGCAGATCCACGACCGCGTAGACGCTTTCCTCCGTCCGGCCAGCGATGCGCTCTTCGCCTTCGAATACGCCGTACTCGTTGACCTTGTAGCCCTTGCGCAGTCCGAGCGTGCGCACCGCGATGTTGTGCGCCTTAGAGCCGGTAAAGTAGTGGAGCGCGGCGCCGTAGCTCACCTGCGGCACGAGCCGGAGATCGACCTGCAGGCCCGACCGCAGCCGTACCGTCGAGCGCGTCTCGCCGCGCGAGACGATCTCGGCTACGTCGCCGTACCCGGTAAAGTGCCGCATGACGTTGGCGCCGCGCTTGGCCGTCACGACAAAGTCGAGATCGCCGACCGTTTCCTTGCGGCGCCGGTAGCTGCCGGCCACGGTGACCTGCTTGACGCCCTCGCAGCCGCGCAGATACTCCGCCAATGGCTCGGCGATCTGCTCGGCCACGGAGAGCCGGATGCGGCTTTCGCGCACCACGAGCCGTTCGCAGCCCGCACGGATGATCTGCTCGGTCTTGGCGCCGAAGCCGGGCAATTGACGGATGCGGCCTAAGTCGGCCGCGCGCTCGAGATCCTCGACGGAGCGCACCCCAAGCTCGTGATACAGGGTCCTGACGCGCTTCGGACCGAGGCCGTCGATGCGCATGAGCCGGCTCAGCACGCGCGGCGTGCGCTGCGCGACCTCCTCGAGCAGCGGCAGTTGTCCCGTCTCGACGATCGTCCGAATCTTACCCGCGAGATCCTTGCCGATTCCCGGCAGCTCCGTCAGGTCTCGGCCGGCCGCGAGCAGATCGGCCATGGCCTTGGGATGACCGCGAATCAGATCGGCCGCGTACCGGTAGGCACGGACGCGGAAGGCATTGCCGCCCTCGATGTCGAGCAGGTCGGCGAGCTCGTCGAAGACGTTGGCGATCTGCGCATTCCTCGCGGGCCGCCGACCCGTGTCCACGGCCCGGGCGGGGTCGTGCGCCTCCGGCGCGCCGGCCGCCGAGGGTTTATGTTTGCGAGCCAAGGCGGCAGTTAAGGGTTCTCGGGGTCGCCCGGGCCCGCCTCCACCCAGAGCCCGCGCTCGCACCGCAGCGTCGTCGTGCCGCTGCGCACGAGCGTGCCGTCGGCATACGCGCGGCCGTTGAAATAGCAAAGCGGCGAGTCCTCGGGCACGGTCTCGCGAAGGCTCTCGGTGTCCTCGTCGCTTTCGTCGGCGATCGGTGAATTCCTGAGCTCCGGATCCTGAGCGCCAAGGTCGAGGGTCCTGTTGGCCATCTTGCCTCCCTCCATCTTCTGTGACGGCGGCACCGATGCGGTGCCGCGATTCGAACGTCAAGCATAGCGTCGAGTTCCGGGCGCCCGTAAGGCCCGAAGGCGCACGGCTTTCATCAGCTTGACGCGGCGCTCGTAAGGTGTTCGAGCTCGCGCCGGACCTTCGCGAGATCGGCCTCGAACTTCTCGATCTCCGCGGCGCGATCGGCCCCGTGGGGCAATCGAAGCAGTGCCGAAGGATGCACGGTGGCCGTCACGCGTGCCGCGTGCGCCGAGCTCACGAAGCGGCCGCGGTCGCGCAGGACCGAGAAGCTGCGGCCGATCAGCGCGTGCGCCGCGGTCGCGCCGAGACACACGATGATACGGGGCTCGACGAGCTCGATCTCGAGCTCGAGCCAGGGCATGCAGGCCGCCGCCTCTGCGCTCGAGGGCCGCTTGTGCAGCCGGCGCTTGCCGCGCGGTTCCCATTTGAAATGCTTGACGACGTTCGTGACGTAGACCTCGCTGCGGTCGATGCCGGCCGCCTCGAGGCCGGCGTCCAGCATACGGCCGGCCGGCCCGACGAACGGCTTGCCCGCCTGGTCCTCGCGATCGCCGGGCATCTCACCGACAAGCATGAGCCGCGCCCGGCGCAGACCCTCGCCGAAGACCGTCTGGTTCGCATGCTGCCAAAGCCCGCAGCCGCGGCACGCCGCCGCGGCACGCCGCGCCGCGGCGAGCGAATGCTGCGCGGGCCGGAAGTCCCGAGCCGAGGCCGCTCGGCGGTGAGTTCCCTCGGATGGCATTCGGCTCGCTACCCCTCCCTCATTGCATCTTTCTCCGCCGCGTCGCACTGCCGCAGCAACTTTGGTGCCAGACGACGGACCGGCGCCGAAGGCGCGCAGAGGGCGGCGCGGTTCTTGCCTCGGGCCGACGGCAAAGGAGAGCAAGCCATGAGGCTGACGATGGCCGACGGTGGCGGACGGTATACGCTTACAAGGGCGAGGCCACGTACTTCGATGTCGAAGCGGACGGGCGCGTGTTCGCCTACGCAGCCCGGTCCTACGAGACGCCGCTCGAGGATGCCGCGAAGATTCCGGGTGAGGTCTGCTTCCTGGGCGAAGGAATCGAGATCGAGGTGAACTGAGGGCTGGCGGAGGCCGAATCGAAGGGGCCGTCCATCCCGCATGGAAGCAGGGTAACATGCCTGCCGTCTGTCGTCGGCCCGGGGGAGCCCCGTCCAACCATGATCAACGCCTACGTCAACGAACGGGGCCGGCTGCGGCGGCTGGCCGAGCTCGACCGGGATATCGCGAACGAGCTCGATGCGGTCGTCTGGATCGACCTGCTCGATCCGACGAGCGAGGAGGAGGGCCTTCTCGAGCGTGCCGTCGGAATCAACATCCCGACGCGCGAGGAGATGGAGGAGATCGAGGTCTCGAGCCGGCTGTACATGGAAGAGGGATCGGCTTTCATGACCGCCCAGCTGCCGGCGCAGGCCGACCGCGACGACCCCGAGATGGCGCCCGTGACGTTCGTCCTGACGGGGGACCGCCTCATCACGGTCCGCTATCACGATCCGCGCGCATTCCAGACCTTTCTGCAGCGCGCGTTCAGGGTGCCGCTCGGCGCCACGACGGGCTTCGGAGCGCTCATCGCGCTGCTCGAAATCATCGTGGACCGGCTCGCCGACATCATCGAGCGCGTCGGGCGCGACGTTGAAGGCATCTCGCGCGGCATCTTCCAGGTCAACGGCAGCACGGGCCGGCCGAGCCGCGACTTCCAGCAATGGCTCGAGGCGATCGGCCGCAAGGGCGACCTGAACTCGAAGATCCGCGACAGCCTGCTCACGCTCGAGCGGCTCGGGGGCTTCCTGCGCCAGGTCAAGACCCAGGGCACGGATGACCCGGACCTGCGGGGGCGCCTCGGTACGCTGGCGCGCGACATCCAGTCACTGACGGACCATTCATCGTTCCTGTCGCAGAAGATCACGTTCCTGCTCGACGCGACGCTCGGAATGATCAACATCGAACAAAACAACATCATCAAGATCTTCTCCGTCGCGGCAGTCGTGTTTCTACCGCCGACGCTGATCGCGTCCATCTACGGCATGAATTTCAGGCACATGCCCGAGCTCGATTGGCTGTTCGGCTATCCGTACGCCCTTGGGCTCATGCTGTTCTGTGGCGTGCTGCCGTACCTTTACTTCAAGTGGAAGCGGTGGCTGTAGCGTCGCGGCGCGCTTTCGGATAGCAACGCGGCGCGCTTTCGGTTAGCAACGCAACGCGCTTTCGGTTAGCAACGCAAGTTTTAGAGGTCCCTTTCCGCATACTGGAATGCCACAGGTCCCCGAGGGCCCGCGGCCACGGCGGCGCGGCCGGCCGGAGCGTCTCGAGCCGGGCATCGTGCGGCGCATCGCATCTCAACGCTTCCGGCTGGCACGATCATTGCTGACCAGCACATATCTCGACCGGCGGGCGGGGAGAGAGCCGAATTGCCCGTCCTCGAGTCGGCCGACGCCGCTGCGCCGCGGGATACGCGGAACAACGAACGTGCGGCGGCGACGGCGAGCGAGGCCATCGGTACTGCACACTGCTTGCATGGCCGATACAACTCGTTCAGACTTTTCTGAGTGTAATGAACGGGGCTCACGTGATCGGGTGCGAGGCTGTCCAATTCGCTGCTCTGCTGCCGGGACCGGGACTCTCGCCGTCCGGCTCATGACCCCCGGGGGCGAAGTCCACTGGCCCCCGGAGGGCGGCGAGGCCGGCCGCAAAATGCGCGCTGCCGATTGGTCGAGCAGCCCACTCGGGCCGCCCGATGGGTGGGCCCAGCCGTTGCGCACCGCGATCGAGGTGGCCCTGAGCTCGCACGTTCCGATGCTCGTCGCCTGGGGTCAAGACTGCATCGCCTTCTACAACGATGCCTTCGCGGCCCTCGCCGGCGGGGGCTACGATTTCCTAGGGCGGCCGTGCCACGCGCACTGCGCGCAAATCTCCTCCGGGCTCGCGGGTGCCCTGGAGCGTGCGTGCTCAGGTGAGACGGTCCACACTCGCGCAGAGGATTCAGCGCTCGAGGCTTCCTGTCTTCCCTTGCGGCACCGGAATGGTGCCGTCGGCGGCGCCGTCTGCGCGCTGACGCCGATTCCCCACGAGGTCCTCCGCGACGTTTCGGCCGCGCTCGAGCGCTCGCCCGCGCTCGCGCCTCCGGGAACTGCAGCGGACCCGTGTGTCGAGGAGCTCGCGGCCGAGTTGCGCGCAACGCGCGGCCTGCAGAGGGCGGTCGACAAGATCGTCGATGCGGTGGCCGCCCTGCAGGGTGCCGATTTTGCGGCCGCCCAGATATACGATCCCGAGACGCAGGCGCTGCACCTGCTGGCCCACAGAGGCCTCGATGCCGCCGCGGTCGATCGCTTCGCCGAAATGCCCGTGACGTCGGAGAGTGAGGCGGGCACGGCCTGCACGCTCGCCGCGGCGACGGGCACGCGCGTCGTGGCCGAGGACCTCGCGACCGAAACGCGCTTCGCACCGCTGCGCGGGACGGCCGCCGCGGTCGGCTTCCGGGCCATCGTCTCGACGCCGCTGCTCGACGGACCGGGCAGGCTGCTCGGCGTCGTCTCGACCTACTTCCGCGAGCCGCATCGGCCGCAGCCCGCGGAGCAAGCCCTTTGCGATGTTTTCACCGCCCGCGCGGCAGCGGTGCTCGCCGAGCGCCTCCGTGAGCGCGCGCTCGCGCGCCACGAGGCTCGGCTGCAGTCTTCGCTCGACGCCTCGCGGCTCGGCACTTGGGAGTGGCAACCCGAACGCGACCGGCTCACGCTCGACGAGCGCGCGCGCGGGATCCTCGGGCTCGGCCCCGAGCGCGGGCCGGCCACGAACGCCGCCTTCGAGCGCCGGGTCCACTCCGAAGACGTGGAGCGGTGCCGCGAAGCGCTCCTCGCCGCGCGCGACCCGGCGGGAAACGGCCACTTCGAGGCGGAGTTCCGCTGGCTGCGGGAGGACGGCCGGCAGCTTTGGATTCAGCAGTGCGGGCAGGTCCGCTCGGAGCTCTCTCTGGCCGGCAAGCCCGTGGCGCTCGTGAGCGGCACGCTGCTCGACGTGACCGACCGCAGGGCCAGCGACGATGCGCTGCGCGCCGCGAGCCGCCATAAGGACCGTTTCCTGGCGACCCTCGCCCACGAGCTGCGCAACCCCCTCGCACCGCTGCGCTATGCGGCCGAGCTGCTGCACGGTGCCGGGCGCGAGGATCTGAACTGGAGCCGCGAGGTCATCGATCGCCAGGTAGGCCATCTGACGCGGCTCATCGACGATCTGTTCGACATCTCGCGCATCACGCGCGAGCTGCTCGGGATTCAGAAACAGCGGCTCGAGCTCTCCGAGGTCGTTCAGGGCGCGATCGAGTCCTGCCGGCCGGTGATCGCCCAAAGCGGCCAGCAGCTCATCGTGCAGCTGCCGTCGGAACCGATTTACGCGACGGGCGATCCGGTCCGGCTCACGCAGGTCATCGTCAATCTGCTCAAGAACGCTTCGAAATTCACGCAGGGCGAGGGGCGGATCCGGATCAAGGTGGCGCGCCAGGACGGCGAGGGCCTCGTCAGCGTCAACGATTCGGGAATCGGGATTTCGGCCGAGGACCTGCCGCGCATCTTCGACGTGTTCTATCAGGGCAAGCTGCCGCGTGCGCCGGAGCAGGCCGGGGGCCTCGGCATCGGCCTCTATCTGGCCAAGCGGCTCGTCGAGCTGCACGGCGGCGTCATCGAGGCGCACAGCGACGGTCCGGGCACGGGCAGCGAATTCGTATTGCGTCTACCCGTAGAGGAGGCGGTCCGCCACGAAGCGGACGCCCCGGCGGCGTCCTCGGCAGGCGCGGCGCAGCAGGCGGCGGCCAGCTGCCGCGTGCTTGTCGTGGACGACGATCCCGACAGCGCAGACGCCCTGGCGCGGCTCCTGCGCCTCATGGGCAGCGAAGTGCAGACGGCCTACGACGGGCTCGCGGCCGTGGAGGCGGCCGAGCAGTTCCGGCCCGACGTCGTGCTGCTCGATCTCGACATGCCGCGCCTCGACGGCTACGAGGCCTGCCGCCGCCTGCGGCAGCAGCCATGGGCCCACTCGCTGCGCATGGTGGCGCTGAGCGGTTGGGGGCGGCGCGAGGACAGGGAACGCACGCGCGAGGCGGGTTTCGACGGCCATCTCGTCAAACCGGTCGGGCGGGCGGACGTGGAAGCTCTGCTCGAGGAATGGCGTCTCGGAGCCGAGGCCGATCGGCGATCCGCGCCCGAAAGGACCTAGCCGACTGCCAGGGGCGGCCGCGCTGCGGCGAGCCGGCGCCGCACGATGGCGAGGAGATCGTCGGGCTCCAGCGGCTTCGTGAGGAAGTCGGCGCTGCCGAGGTTCGCTGCCTCGGCCGAAAGCTTCGAGGTATCGCCGGTCACGAAGACGACAGGGATCTCCGTCTGCAGCTCGCGCCGCACGCTGAGCGCGACTCCGAGGCCCGTCTCGCCGCCACGCAGGTGATAGTCGCTGATGACCAGATCGGGGCGGTGCGCCCGCGCCTCGGCGAGCGCCTCGCGCTCGCAGGTCGCAAGCCGCACCCCGAAGCCTTCGATCTCCAGCAGCATCTTCGTGGCTTCGGCGACGGGCCGCTCGTCGTCCACGATGAGGATCGTGCCGCCGGCTGCGCGCGCCGCCGGGGCCGGCGCGACGGGCGCGACGCCCCGGTTCCGGCCTCGCTCGACGGCGAACGAGAATGCGGTGCCGCGACCCGGGCTCGACGTGACCTCGAGCTCGAAGCCGAGCAGCGCCGCGAGGCGCTTCACGATGGAAAGCCCGAGCCCGAGGCCTTCCGGGCGCTGCGAGCCGTGATCGATCTGGTAGAACTCCTCGAATATGCGTTCGAGCTCGTCGTTCGCGATACCTAAGCCCGTATCGCGGACCTCGAAGCGCACGTGCCTGTCGCCGCTGTCCCTGCAGCTCACCGCGACTTCGCCCTCGAGCGTGTAACGCACGGCGTTGCCCACGAGATTCGCGAGGATTTGCTGCAGCAGCGCCGGGTCCGTGTAGACCGCCGCGCGGCAGCCCGAGACCGTGAAGCGCAGGCCCTTCTCGAGCGCCTGCTGCTCGTGGTTGACGCGCAGGCGATCGAGGATCTCGTCCGCGTCGCAGTCCACGGGGTTCGGCACGACGACGCCCGCGTCGAGCTTGCTGATGTCGAGCAGCGAGTTCAGAAGCGCCGACATGGAGCCCAACGCCTCCTGTTGCTTTGCGACGATCGAGGCGGCCAGCTCGTTGTCATCGACCTGCCGCGCGATGGCCTTGTTCAGCAGGTTCAGGGCCTGCAGCGGCTGGCGCAGGTCGTGGCTCGCGGCCGCCAGGAACCGGCTCTTGGCGCGGTCGGCCGCGGCGAGCCGCCGTTCCGTCTCACGCTGCGCCGTGACGTCGCGAATCGCGCTCGAGACCAGCAGGCCCGACTCCGCAAAGAGCGGGCTCAGGCTCACCTCGACGGGAAACTCGCGCCCATCCCGATGCAAGCCAAAAAGGGCGATGCCGGCCCCCATGGCCCGCGGGCGGGGGGCAGCGAAGAATCCGTCCCGATGCCGCCGGTGAGCTTCGCGAAAGCGCTCCGGCAGCAGGACTTCGAGCGGGCGGTCCAGGAGCTCCGCAGGCTCGTAGCCGAAAACTTCCTTGACCTGCGAATTGGCGAAGACGATCTCGCCGCGCTGGTTCGCGACGATGATGGGATCGGGTGCGGCGTCGAGCAGGTGCCGGGCCAGCTCGCCCTTGACGTACATTCGGTGTGCACTGGCTTATCGAGAACGATTTGCAGTTTACACGGCGGGCGGCCCGTCCGAAAGGCGGCCGAAGCAGGGCATGCCGCAGAGGGGCGCGGGAGCTCAGTCTTCGCGCGTCCAGACGACGCGTGCCGAATAGCCTTGCTCGTCGTAGTGCGTCGTGAGCTCGCCGTCCCAGGCGGCCTCGAGGGCGTGGCCGATGCGGCGCGGCAGATGGATGTCCGTCGTCGTGAGCCGCAGCCCGTCGCTGCGCCTTTCTGTCCCCATGATTCGGTGGAGCGGGTGCTCGCGGCGCTCGGCCGCTTCCTCGTTGCGGACCAGACCGAGCAGCTCCGCCTCGTGGGCGTGAACGAACGCGCCCGAGAGGATCAGCTCGCCGGCCGGGTAGCCGTCCTCTATTCGGCGGCAGGCGGGGCAGCGGGACTCGTGTGCCCCGGCCGGGGCCTCGGCCCAGCGCCAACGCCCCTCGCTGTAAACCGCTCCGCAGTCCGGGCAGCGCGTGGGCTCCGGCAGCTTGGCCTCGGCCCTGTACGGGTCGTGCACGCGCTCCGCGAGCCCGGGGTTGCCGAGCCTTGACTTGCCGTGTTCCTGGTGCCGTTTCATCGACGATGACTCCGCGACGATCGCCTATGCGTCGCGGGGCATTATCGAGGGGCGCCGCCTTCGCCCCAATACGTATTCATGCGAATACGTATTGGGGCGAATGACGTCTCAGCCGGGCCTGTCTTCCGGAAGCTCGGTCGGGCGCCCCGGATCCGGCGGCACTTCCTCGGGGCGCGCGGGCGGCTGCTCGGCCGGCTCGCCCGGCAGCTCGGGCGGCGGAGACTCGGGCGGGGGCGTCTCTTCGGGCGGCTGCCACTCCGCGCCCTGCGCGGGTGCGGCGGGCGACGAGGGATGCTGCGGCCAACCGAACATGGGTGCAGTTTAAGCATTCGGGCGCCGGCGAGAAAGCCCGGCTCGTGCGCGGCGCCACGCCTCCGATTCCGGCCCCCATGCGGGTCGAGGCGCCGAGATGGTACGGATTTTGGATGGGCCGGCCGGAGGAGCGTCGCCGCGCTCGAAGGAGGTCCAAGCAAGCCATGTCCCACGAAGCCCGATCGCTGCCGGGCGCGCGCCCCGGGGGCGCGCGGCGCTGAGGCGAATGGAGCGGCTTCGCCACTGGCTCTACGCGGTCCGCAGCAGCTTCTGGTTCCTGCCCGCGGTCATGGCCGGAATCGGCATCGGGCTCGCCGTCCTGCTCGTCTGGCTCAGCAGTGTTTTCAATGTCGGCATCTTCTCTGCGCTCACGCACGGCGCGGGCGTGACGCCGGCCGGCGCGCGCGATATGTTGGCGGCCATCGCGGGCTCGATGATCACGGTGACGGGCGTGACGTTCTCGGTCACGACGCTCGCCGTCTCCAATGCCACCTCGTCCTACGGCCCGCGGCTCTTCGAGAGTTTCCTCAAGGACCGCGGCAGTCAGCTCACGCTGGGGACCTTCGTCGCGACTTTCGTCTACTGCCTGCTCGTGCTCGCCGCCGTGCTGGGCCAGGGCGGTGCGAAGACGCGCATCGCCGTGCCCGATCTCGCCCTTTTCGTCGCACTGCTCCTGTCGCTCGCCAGCATCGGCATCCTCGTCTACTTCATCAGCCACGCGCCGCGGCAGATGTACATCGGCACCGTCGTCGCGTACCTGGGTAACCGTCTAGAGCAGCGGGCCGAGCGCCTTTATCCGTCGGGTATCGGCCGCGAGTCGGGCCGGGTCCCGGCACAGTTGCCGGAGCTTACTGGCCGCATCGAGGCCTCGGCGACGGGTTACCTGCAGGACATACACGGTCAGGCTCTGGTCAAGACGGCGAGCCGCGTCGGCAGCATCGTCAAGCTGCGCTACTCGCCCGGCCAGTTCGTGTTCCGCGGCTCCTGTCTGGCCGAGGTCCTCGGCGGGGACCCGGGCCCGGATGCCGGCAAAACGTTTCACGGCTGCTTCGTCATAGGGCCGGATCGGACGGCCGAGCAGGACGTGACTTTCCTCATCGAGCAGCTCGTACAGGTGGCTTCGCGGGCGCTCTCTCCGGGCATCAACGATGCGTTCACCGCCATGACCTGCCTCGATTGGCTGTTCGCGTTTCTCGCGCTCGTCGGCGGGCGGCCCGAGCCGAGCGACCGGCGGTTCGACGAGACCGGTAGACTGCGCCTCATCGCGCCGCCGATCTCGTTCGCGGAGATCGCCGCCCACGCGCTCGACGAGGTCAGGCCTTATGCGTGCCGCGACGTGAACGCGGCCACTCACGCGCTGCAGCTGTTCGCGAAGTTCCACGAGGCGGAGGCCGGGACGCGCGCAGAGGCGATCGCACGGCGCCATGAGCAGGCGTGGATCGAGGATATCCGCGCGCAGGACTGGTCCGTGCGCGACCGCGCGCTCATCGAATCCGTGACCGGCACCCTGTATCGGTGAGAAGGCCCGCGTCCGGCCGCGTCAGTTGCCGTTGACCGGCGTGCCCGCATCCGCGGGGGCGCCCGCCTCTTGCAGCTTGCGCGTGATGCGGTCCGCGACCCATTTGTCGCTCCACCATTCGATCGGTGTGACGAAGTGGCCGTTGACGAGCACCGAGAAGTGCAGGTGGTCACCGCCCGCGAGACCCGTCGCGCCGCTGCGCCCGATCTCCTGGCCCTTGTCCACCATTTGTCCGACTTTGACCTCGATGGACGAAAGGTGGCCGTACAGGGACTGCACGCCCATGCCATGGTCGATGACGATGCAGTTGCCGTAGATGCCGAGCCAGCCCGCATGCACGATGCGCCCCCGGTTGGCGGCGCGGATCGAGGCGCCCGCGACCGAGGCGAGGTCGTAGCCGAGGTGCACCTCGTTGTCGATGGGCTTGCCGTCGTAGAGGTACGTGCGCTGATCGGCGAAGTACGCCTCGACGGCGGAGTTCTCGAGCTGCAGAAACGGGCCGTGCCAGAGCATCTCGGGCGCCGTCTGCTTGGCGAAGCCGGCGATGGTCTCGGCGTTCGCTCGCCGCATGTCGTGGTTGATGCGAACGTAGGACCCGGCCAGATCGGACGGATCGTCCACCTTGAAGTCGGGCGAGTTCGCGAGGACGGCCGGCACGACGCGCTGCAGGAACGCATCGCCGATGTGCAGCGTGCTGTGCTTGTACTCCTTGGGGAAGACGCGGTAATCGAACACGGTCGAGGTCTCGTTGCCGTGCGCATCGCGGGCATAGAGCGAGATCGGCGTATTCGGGTCCTGATTCCACATGAGTGCGAAAAAGGCGACGCGCAGCGCGGGATCGGAGGTGGCGATGCCCGCGCCTTTGGCCGGGTAGCCGGGATACTCGTACTGGCCCACGCGGACGCCGGATTCGGCCTCGGCTGGCGTCGCGCGATAGACGACCATTTCCGAGCCGCCCTGGTTCACGTAGTGGAGGCGGGAGACGACCGATACGCGAGGCGGCGTGAGGTCTACCCGGAACTCTTTGCGCGCCGTCGCCGACGCCTGCCGATAGCCGAACAGCACGGGCCGCGCGGCCGAGACGCTGATCGTCGCACTGCCCTGCTCGAGGCTCGCGACCTGCTTCTTGCCGAGCGGCTGCGTGAGGTGCAGGCGGTTCGCCCCGTCGCGCCCGAGCGCCGCAGCGCCGGTGCCGAGCGTGAACAGCGCGGTGCTCTTGCCGTTCTGCTCGAGCGTCACGTCGAGCCGCGTGAGCTTGGCCGCGGGCGCCTCGACGGTCAGGTCGAGCCGACCGGTCTGACCGACGACGGTCGGCTCGGCGATGTTGATCTTGGGACCTTCGGCGCGACCCGCGGCGATCCAGGCGCCCGCCGTGCCGAGGACGGCGAGGACGATAACGGCTAGGAGTATTCGCATGCCGTGATTGTAAGGAGCGAGCAGAAGAATTCCACCCGCTGCCGCATTCGGCATCGATCTCCGTTGCGAACGATCGAGCACGGCGATGTGGCGGCCGGTCAGCGGCTCCGCCTGCCGCCAAGGTCCGCCGCGCGGCCGCTCGTCCCGGGCTGCGCGAATTTAGTGCCGTGCGGTGACTGCTGCGACCGCGACGCCCCAGGGCCCTTTACCGACGGCGACTTTGCGCACGACCTCGAGATCCGCTGTCGAGACGACCGAGACGTCGTTCGAGGGGCCGTTGGCCGTGAAGGCATAACGGCCGTCGGGGCTCAGCGCGACGCCCCAGGGTCTCGGTCCGACCTCGACGCTGCCGCGCAGCTGGCGTGTGGCCGCGTCGATCGCGACGAGGTCCCGGCCGCGGCCCGTGGTGACGTAGACCGTGCGGCCGTCGGGCGAGACCGCTACGCCCATGGGCCGCGCGAGCACGCCCGGCAGCTTGAGCTTGCCGAGCACGCGCCGCGCCGCGGTATCGATGAACGCGACCGTGCCGTCCACCTCGGCCGTCACATAGGCCCGGCGGCCGTCTGGCGAGAACGCGACGCCGCGCGGCCGGTGGCCCACCGCGAGCCGGTCTGCGATGCGGGAGGCCCCGAGGTCGACGACGGCGACGGTTCCCGCGCCTTCCGAGGTCACATAGGCGAAGCGGCCATCGGGCGCAAACGCGACGCCCTCGGGCTCGGACCCCGGCGAGAACTCGGCGCCGAGCGTGTCCGTCGCCGTATCGGCGATCACGGCCTTTGCCGAATCCTCGCTCGCGATCAGAAGCCTGCGTCCGGACGGGTCCACGGCCACCTGCTCGGGGTCGGAGATGCCGCGGATCACGGCCGTGAGCTTGCGCTGCGCGATGTCGTAGACGCCGATGCCGTCGGCGGCCTTGTCGGGCGGCGGCAGCTTGCTCTCGTCGGTGCCGGGCGGCGAGGGCGGCGAGCCGCTCATGGCGACGTAGAGGAGCCGGCCGTCCGGCGAGGGCTGGATGCCGCGCGGGCGCTTGCCGAGCGGCACCGTGGCTTCGAGCGCGAAGCCCCCGCCGTCGATGACGCTGAGATCCCCGGAATGCTCGTTCGTCACATAGATGCGGTAAGCGGGCTCGGCGGGCGCTGCGGCCGCGCTGCTCGCGCCGAGACCGTTCACGGCGGCCAGCACGGCCCCCGCGGCCAGCGCGGGCAGCGCGGGCAGCGCGGGCTTCGGCAGGCACGAAAGGCGGAACGATCGCAGAAATTGGAATCGTCGCACGGGGGCTCCTTTGCGGTTTTTCGAGTGAGAGTGGCGAACGCGCACGAACCCGCGGGGAGCAGCAACATGCGTGCCAATGGGGGTGGCGGCAATTGCGAAGTGCGTTCGCGCGCCGGGTTGCGCACAATGGGGCGCTCGACACGGGGCATGGATCTTGCCTCGCCGACGATCTGCGCCGGCTCGCCGAAGGGCCTCGCGGCGGGCCGAGCCTCCGAGATGGGGATGCGAGAACGATGAATGCACGAGCCAACGCGATGCCCGCCGAGGGCGGTACGGCGAAGTCACCGAGCCCCGAGCTGCTGCGGCGCATGGACGCGTATTGGCGCGCCGCGAATTACCTCGCCGTCGGGCAGATCTACCTCATGGACAACCCGCTGCTGCGCGAACCCCTGCGCCTCGAGCACGTCAAGCCGCGCCTGCTGGGCCACTGGGGCACCACGCCCGGGCTCAACTTCATCTATGTGCACCTGAACCGGGTCATCAAAGAGCGCGGGCTCGATATGATCTTCATCACGGGGCCGGGCCACGGCGGGCCGGCCATGGTCGCGAACACCTGGCTCGAGGGCACGTACAGCGAGCTGTATCCCGAGATCTCCCGGGACGCCGAGGGCATGCAGAGGCTTTTCAAGCAGTTCTCGTTCCCGGGCGGCGTGCCGAGTCATGCGGCGCCCGAGACCCCGGGCTCGATCCACGAGGGCGGCGAGCTCGGTTACTCGATCGCGCACGCCTACGGGGCGGCCTTCGACAACCCGGATCTCGTCGTCGCCTGCGTCGTCGGCGACGGCGAGGCCGAGACGGGCGCGCTCGCGACGAGCTGGCACTCGAACAAGTTCCTGAATCCGATCAGCGACGGGGCGGTCCTGCCGATCCTGCACCTGAACGGCTGGAAGATCGCGAACCCGAGCGTGCTCTCCCGGCTGCCCGACGAGGAGCTCACGGCACTGTTCCGCGGCTACGGCTACGAGCCGACCTTCGTCTCCGGGCATGAACCGGCGAAAGTCCATGCCGAAATGGCGAGCACTCTCGACCGGCTGCTCGACCGGATCGCGCAGATCCAGAAGGAGGCGCGCGAGCGCGGTGTGGTGAAGCGCCCGACCTGGCCGATGCTGATCCTCAGGACGCCGAAGGGCTGGACCGGGCCCGCGACCGTGGACGGCGAGCCGGTCGAGGGCACATGGCGTGCCCACCAGGTGCCGCTTGCGGGGCTGCGGGAGAATCCCGAGCATCTCGCGCAGCTCGAGACCTGGATGCGCAGCTATCGTCCGGAGGAGCTCTTCGACGAGGACGGCACGCCGGTTCCGGAGCTGCGCGAGCTGCCGCCCGAGGGCACGCTGCGCATGGGCGCGAATCCGCATGCGAACGGCGGCCTGCTGCTCAAGGACCTGCGCCTGCCGGACTTCCGCCATTATGCAGTGGAGGTGCCGAAACCGGGTGCGACGGTGGGCGAGTCCACGCGGGTGCTGGGCCGCTATCTGCGCGACGTCATGCGCAAGAATCTCAAGAGCCGGAACTTCCTCGTCTTCGCGCCGGACGAGAATGCCTCGAACAGGCTCGGCGCGATTTATGAGGTCACGGGCAAGCGCCTCGTCGAGCCGCTCATCGACGTGGACCAGAACCTCTCGCCAGACGGCCGCGTCTTCGAGGTGCTCTCCGAGCACATGTGCCAGGGGTGGCTCGAGGGTTATCTGCTGACGGGCCGGCACGGCTTTTTCTCGTGCTACGAGGCCTTCATCCACATCGTGGACTCGATGTTCAATCAGCACGCGAAGTGGCTAAAAGTCAGCAAGCAGATTCCGTGGCGCCGGCCCATCGCTTCGCTGACTTACCTGCTGACTTCGCACGTATGGCGGCAGGATCACAACGGCTTCAGCCACCAGGACCCGGGCTTCATCGATCACGTCGTGAACAAGAAGGCCGACGTGATCCGCGTCTATCTGCCCCCGGACGCGAACACGCTGCTTTGCGTCGCGAACATCTGCTTGAACTCGCGCGACTTCGTCAACGTCGTCGTCGCCGGCAAGCAGGAGGAGCCACAGTTCCTCGACATGGAAGCCGCGATCAAGCACTGCACGGCCGGCATCGGGATCTGGCCGTGGGCGAGCTCCGATCAGGGCGGGGAGCCCCATGTCGTCATGGCCTGCTGCGGCGACGTGCCGACGCTCGAGACGCTGGCCGCCGTGTCTATCCTGCGCGAGCAGTTTCCGGAGCTCAGGATCCGCCTGGTCAACGTCGTGGACCTCATGACGTTGCAGCCCGAGAGCGAGCATCCGCACGGGCTCTCCGACCGCAACTTCGACACGCTGTTCACGCACGACAAGCCCATCATCTTCGCCTACCACGGCTATCCGTGGCTCATTCACCGGCTCACCTATCGGCGCAGCAACCATCGCAACCTGCACGTGCGCGGCTACAAGGAGGAGGGCACGACGACGACGCCGTTCGACATGGCGGTGCTCAACGAGATCGACCGCTTCCATCTCGTCTCCGACGTCATCGATCGCGTCCCGGACCTCGGGCCCCGGGCGGCCTACGCGAAGCAGCTCATGCGGGACAAGCTCATCGAGCATAAGCAATACATCTACGCGCACGGCGAGGACATGCCCGAGATCCGCGACTGGCGCTGGACGAATCAAGGAGGAGAGTGAACATGGCGGATGACGCAAAGGCCGCGAGGCGAAGTCCCCTGAAGCGGCTGCACGATTTCGGTCAAAGCCCGTGGCTGGATTTCATCCAGCGCGGCCTCGTCGGCGGGGGCGAGCTCGAGCGCCTCGTGCGCGAGTGGGGCATTTCTGGCATCACGTCGAACCCGACGATCTTCGAGAAGGCCATCGCCGAGACCGCAGACTACGACGCGGAAATCGCCGCGCTCGCCCGCAAGGGCAAATCGGCCATCGAGATCTACGAAGCCCTGACGCTCGCGGACGTGCGGGCTGCGGCCGACGTGCTGCGGCCGGTCTACGACGACGCAGGCGGCGGCGACGGCTTCGTGAGCCTCGAGGTCTCGCCGCGTCTCGCCAACGATGCGGGCGCGACGATCGCCGAGGCCAAGCACCTGTGGGTTGCGCTCGGCCGGCCCAACGTGATGATCAAGGTCCCCGGCACGGCCCAGGGCCTCACCGCGCTGCGCGCGCTCGTGACCGAGGGCGTCAACGTCAACGTCACGCTGCTGTTCTCGGTCGAGCGCTACCGCGACGTGCTCGCGGCCTATCTGGAGGGCCTCGAGGGCGCGGCCGAGCAGGGCCATGAGCTCGCGTCGCTGGCCTCGGTCGCAAGTTTCTTCTTGAGCCGTATCGACGTGCTCGTCGACCGCGAGCTCGATGCGATCGTGCAGGCCGGCGGCGAGCAGGCCCGCCGCGCGCGGGAGCTGCGAGGCGAGGCCGCGATCGCGAGCGCGCGCTCGGCGTACGAAGTGTTCGAGGAGTTCTGCGCGGCGCCGCGCTTCAAGCGCGTGGCGGCTCGCGGCGGCCGGCCGCAGCGGCTGCTCTGGGCCAGCACCGGCACGAAGGACCCGGCCTACAGCGACGTGAAGTACGTCGAGGCGCTGATCGGGCCCGAGACCGTCAACACCATGCCGCTCGATACGCTGCGCGCCTACGACGATCATGGTGACCCGGCGCCGCGGCTCAAGGGCCGCGTGGAGGCGGCGCGCGCGGTGCTCGCCGAGCTCGCGGGGCTCGGTATCGACCCCGCGCGCGTGGCGGCGGAGCTGCTCGACGAGGGCATCGACAAGTTCGTCAAGCCCTACGATTCCCTGCTGGAGACGATCGAGGCCGCCCGCCGCGCGGCCAGCGGAGCGGCCGCGGCCGCGGAGTGAGGAGCGATCAGCGCCGAGAGCGACACCGGCGGGCTTCCGCCGCTCGACTTCGACGCAGCCGTCTTCGACATGGACGGCGTCGTGACCCGCACCGCGGCCCTGCACGCCGCCGCCTGGAAGGCGCTGTTCGACCGCTTCCTCGAGCGCCATGCGGCCGCGACGGGCGAGCCGTTCCGCCCGTTCGACGCCGACGCCGACTATCGCGCCTATGTGGACGGCAAGCCGCGCAGTGCGGGCGTGCGCAGCTTCCTCGCCGCGCGGGACATCGTGCTGCCCGAGGGCGGCCCGGAGGATCCGCTCGAAGCCGAGACGGTGGCGGCGCTCGCCCGCCGCAAGGACGCGCTGTTCGAGCGCGCCCTGGCCAAGCGGGGCGTCGAGGTCTTCGACTCGACCCTTCGGCTCATCGAGGCCTTGCGGGCGGCCGGCGTCGCGACGGGGATCGTGACCTCGAGCCGCCACGGCCGCACGATCCTCGAGACGGCCCGCATTGCGGGGCTCTTCGACGCGCGTCTCGACGGCATCGACATCGAAGAGTCCGGGCTGCCGGGCAAGCCCGCGCCCGATGCCTTCGTCGAGTGCGCGCGCCGGCTGGGCGCCGCACCCTCA
Source organism: uncultured Gammaproteobacteria bacterium (assembly GCA_963702105.1). Classification (GTDB taxonomy): domain Bacteria; phylum Pseudomonadota; class Gammaproteobacteria; order Steroidobacterales; family Rariloculaceae; genus ZC4RG20. The sequence continues at coordinate 2,233,168 of OY969712.1, read as the reverse complement.
CACGCGCTGGTCTTCGAGGATGCCGTCGCCGGCGTCGCGGCCGGGCGCGCGGGCGGCTTCGGTCTGGTCGTCGGCATCGACCGCGGCGGCAACCGGCCCGCGCTCGAGCGGCGCGGAGCCGACGTGGTCGTCGCCGATCTCGCGGAGCTCGACGTCCCGGCGCTCGAGCGGCGCTTCGTCGCCGCGGCCCAGCGCGCGGCCTGGCGCATCGAGCAGGAGGGTTTCGACCCGGCCCGCGAGCGCGGCGTCGAGAGCATCTTCACGCTCGGCAACGGCTACCTCGGTGTACGCGGAGCCCTCGAAGCGGCGCTGCCTTCGTCGCAGGGGGATCTCTTCGTCGCCGGCGTCTACGACCGCAAGCAGGAGGCGCTGCCGTATTCCGAGCACGAGTTTCTGGATCCGCACCGCGGCGATTACCCGTACAGCGAGATCGTCTCGCTGCCGTTCCCCTTCCGGATCGCGCTCGAGGTGGACGGGGCCCCGCTGACGCTCGTGGATTCGGCTTGGCGCAGCCAGCGGCGCGTGCTCGACATGCAGGCCGGCGTGCTCGAGAGCGAGACCGTGTTCGAGCCCGGCGGCGGGCGCTGCGTCAACCTGAAGACCCGGCGCTGCACGTCTCTGGCCGACCGCCATTTGCTGCTGCAGGAGATCACGGTCCGGCTCGACAACCACTCCGGCCGCGTCGAGCTCGACGTCTCGCTGACGGACCCGGATCTCGGCGTCCATCATCCGCATCTCGAGGCCTTGGCGGCGAATTCGGACGACGAAGGCATCGAGCTGCATCGCTATCGCACGAAGACCTCGGGGCTCGAGGTCGCGATTGCCGCGCGCACGAGCGAGCCGGGCACGGGCCGCCAGCAGCTGCGCTTCGAAGTGGAAGCGGAGATCGGCACGCCGCTCGTTTTCCGGCGCATGGTTACGGTGTACACGAGCCGCGACGGCCCGGATCCGGCCGCAGCGGCGCTCGCCGATCTGCGCGCGCGCGGCTGGGACAGCTTCGAAGGTGCCTTCGCCGTGCACGCCGACCACTGGGACGGGATCTGGCGCGCGGCCGATATCCGCGTGAGCGGTTCGCCGGCCGTCGAGCAGGCGCTGCGCTTTCACGTCTATCATCTCTCGATCGCGGCCGATCACGATCCCCGAGTGTCGGTGGGCGGCCGAGCGCTCTCGGGCCGCGCGTACGAAGGGCACGTTTTCTGGGACGCCGAGATCTTCATGCTGCCGTTCTTCGTCCACACGCAGCCGGCGCTGGCACGCAACCTGCTGCTGTATCGGCACACGACGCTCGACGGCGCCCGCCGCCGCGCGGCCGCCATGGGCCTGTCGGGTGCCTGCTATGCCTGGGAGTCGACCGTGACGGGGGAAGACGTGACGCCGCGCGAGATCGTGCTGCGCACGTCGCAAAAGGAGATACCGATCTTTACGGGCACGCAGCAGATCCACGTGACCGCGGACGTGGCGTACGCCGTATGGCGCTACTTCGAAGCCACGCGCGACGAGGACTTTCTGCAGGGGCCTGGTGCGGAAATCCTGGCCGAGACCGCGCGCTTCTGGACGGCCCGGGCCGAGCGCGGCGCGGACGGCAAATATCACATTCGAGAAGTCGTCGGCCCCGACGAGTACCACCACGGCGTGGACGACAACGCTTATACGAACTACCTCGCACGATTCAACCTCGAGAAGCCCGCATGGGCCTGGAACCGCCTGCGGGCGCGGGCGCCCGGGGCATATCGCGCCTTGGCGGCGGATCTGCGCCTCGACGACGAGGAGATAGAAGGCTGGCAGGATGCCGCGCGGCGGATATATTGGCCCGGGCCGAACGAAGACGGCGTCATCGAGCAGTTCGCTGGGTTCTTCGAGCTCGGGGACTATGCGTTGCCGACCGAGGAGCGCTTCAAGGCGCCCATCGAGCGGCTCTTCGACTGGGACAAGATCAACGAGCTCAAACTGCTCAAGCAGGCGGACGTGCTCATGTTGCCGTTCCTGTTCCCAGAGGCGTTTCCGCGCGAAGTCGTCGCGGCCAACTATCGCTACTACGAGCCGCTGACCGATCACGGCAGCAGCCTCTCGCCGCCCGTGCACGCGGCACTCGCGGCGCGCATTGGTCTGCATGACCAGGCGCTGAAGTACTGGCGCCAGAGCCTCACGCTCGATCTTTCGAACCTCATGGGCAACAGCGCGCTCGGCGTTCATCCGGCCTGCATGGCGGCGACGTGGCAGGCGTTCGTATTCGATCTGCTCGGCGTCCGTCTGACCGAGGAAGGCCCGCAGGCCGTCGAAGCGGCGCCTCCGCTTCCGGAGAAGTGGCGCAGCGTGGCGCTCGGCCTCGCCTGGCGAGGCCGGCGTTTTCCGATCGAGGTCACACGATGAAAGGCTTCTCTTCGCTGCTCGTGGCGCTCGACGGCAGCGAGCTCGCCTCGCGCGCGCTCGGTGCCGCCGCCTGGCTCGCCGAGCGGCTCGACGCCGAGCTGCACGTGCTTTGTGCGGCCCGCGAGGAGCTGCCGGCGCAGCAGACGCTCGAGCGGCTCAGGGTGCCGCGGGCGATCCGGCCGCGCGTGACCCTCCATCAGGCCCCCGGATTTCCCGAGAAGGCGGTGCTCGAGGCGATCGGCAGTCTCGGCGCCGATCTCGTGATCATGTCGGCGCGCGGCGAGGCGGCCGAGGGGGACGCGGCGGAGGACGATCCCTTCCGGCTGCTCGGCCACGTGACGCGTTGGGTCGCCGAGCAAAGCCGCGTGCCCGTGCTCGTCGTGCCGTCGGCCTATCGCGAGCGGCTGCCGTGGACGCGCGCGCTCGTGCCGATCAGCGGCGAGTTCGAGGCCGACGCCGCACTCGGCGTTGCGGTGCGGCTCGCGAATGCCGTCGGCTTCGCCGTCGAGGTCGCGCACGTCGTCGGGGCCGGCGGCGAGCCGGCAGGCCTCGCGGCCGAGGCGCGCTATGCCGACGCGCCGTATCACGAGTATCCGCACCGGCTGCACGAGCTCGTCAGCCGCCTGCTGCCCGAGTGCGGTCCGGACGAGTGCGAGTGCATCGAAAACGTCTTGCTGTGCCGCGGCGATCCCGGCGAGGAGCTCTTCACTCTCATCGAGAAGCACTCCGTGAGCCTGCTGGTCATGGGGTGGCACGGCCGCTTCGTGCGCGGCCACGCCGGCGTCGTGAAGCAGCTGCTCGCGACGATCGATTGTCCGATCCTGCTCGTCAAGGCCGCGCCGCGGCCCGCGTTCAAGCTCAAGGTCGGGGAGGAAATAGAATGAGTGCCCATGCCTTGCGGTCGGTACGCTCCATCCGATCATGAGCGGCGAACGCCTTTTGCTGGTGTTCAACGCCGGCAGCTCCTCGCTGAAGTTTGAGCTGTTCGCGGCCGAAGGGCCCACGCGCAGATTCAGGGCCCGCATCGAGGATCTCGACCGCCCTGAGCCCTTACTGGTACTAGGCGACCGGCCGCCGGAACCGCTCGTCGGCATCGGCGGCGCGGGCGAGGCAGCCGGCGTGATCCTCGACCGTCTGCAGGCCGGCGTCGACGGCTCGGCGCTCGAGCCCGGCAGCCTGGTCGGCAGCGGGCACCGCGTGGTGCACGGAGGACCGACGTTCTCGGCACCCGTGCGCGTCACGGCCTCCGTCTTCGATCGGCTCAAGACCCTTTCGAGCCTCGCGCCGCTGCACAACCCGCATGCGCTCGCCGTCATGGAGGCCGTCGGGGAGCGCTTTCCGAGCCTGCCGATGGCGGCGGTGTTCGACACGGGCTTCTTCCGCGATTTGCCCGAGAGCGTGCGGACCTATGCGATCCCGAGCGAATGGACGCGCCGCTACGGCATCCGCCGCTACGGCTTCCACGGCATCGCGCACGAGTACATGGCCGGGTGCCTGCGGGCGGCGGCGAGCCCCGCGGCCTTCGGGCGCAGCGTGACGCTGCAGCTCGGTCAGGGGTGCTCGGCCGTCGCCCTTCGCAACGGGCGCCCCGTCGAGACGAGCATGGGCTTCACGCCGCTCGAAGGGCTCGTCATGGGCACGCGCTCCGGCGACGTTGATCCCGGCGTGCTCATGCACCTCGCGCGCCTCGGGCTCGCGCCGCGCGACATCGACGATGCGCTGAACCGCCGTTCGGGCCTGCTCGGCCTCTCGGGCGCCTCGAACGACGTGCGCGAGCTGCTGCGCCTCGAGGGCGAGCGCCATCCCGGCGCGACGCTCGCGCTCGCGGCGTTTTATCACCGGCTGCACAAGTACCTCGGTGCCTATGCAGCGGTCCTTGGCGGCCTCGGCGTCGTCGCTTTCGGCGGCGGCATCGGCGAACACTCGGCCGAGGTGCGCGCGCGTGTCTGCGCCGGGCTCGCCTGGCTCGGGCTCGAGCTCGACGCCGAGGCCAACGCCGCCTGCATCGGCCGTGCGGGTCGCATATCGACGAGCGCATCCGCCATCGAAGCGCATGTGATTCCCGTGGACGAGGAAGCCGTGATCGCGAATGCGACGCTCGGCGTGCTCGATGCCTGAGGCGTCTCTGCGAGTCGGCGTGATCTCCGATACGCACGGGCTGCTGCGGCCCGAAGCCCGCCACGCCCTCGAAGGCTGCGATCTGCTGATTCACGCCGGCGACGTAGGCAAACCCGCGGTGCTCGAAGCGCTGCGTTCGCTCGCGCCCGTGCACGCCGTGCGCGGCAACGTGGACAAGTGGGCCGCGGAGACCTTGCCGGCGACGGCCGTCGTCGAGATCGGCGCTCACCTGATTTACGTGCTGCACGACCTGCACGAGCTGGACCTCGATCCCGCGGCGGCCGGGTTCTCCGCCGTGGTCGCGGGCCACTCGCACCAGCCGCGCATCGACCGGCGCGACGGCGTCCTGTACTTAAACCCCGGCAGCGCGGGACCGCGACGGTTCAAGCTGCCGATCGCGGTCGCATTGCTCGACGTCGGCCGCGAGGGTCTCGACGCGCGCATCCTCGAGCTTCCGTGCGCGCACCAGGGGCGGGCCGAGGCGAGGCCGCGGTAGTCGAGGATGCGCGTGAGGCCGCGCAGCTCCGTGACGACGCCGAAGGCGGCGAGCGTCGCCGCGGCATCGGCGGCCAGGAAGAACAGCAGTGCGCGCGGCGCGGCGTCCGCCAGGCCGATGACCGCGACGCCACTGAACGATGGCGGTGCCGAGTCCGGCTCCAAGGCCGGCGAACGCGAGGAACGGGCAACCGGCACGTCCGCGCGCCGCCGAGCTGCGCGGCGATCAGCACGGTGAGGGCTCCGGCGAACACGCAGAGCTCCGGAACGAGATTGGCGCTCACCGGTCAGCCGCCGACGGTGAGCTTAGCGGCTGCGTTGATCGCGGCCAGCAACCAATGCGGATAGACGCCGATGGCGAGCACGAGCGCGAGCAGTACGGCAAGCGGGACGGTCTCGGGCAGGGCGAGGTCGGGAAAGTCGTGATGGCGCTGCGATGCCTCGCCGAAGAACAGGCTCTGCAGCATGCCGAGCAGCGAGGCGGCCGTGACTACCACTCCGATCAAAGCAACGCCCGCCAGCCACGGGTAGACGCCGAAAGTTCCGGCCAGGACGTGAAACTCGGCGATGAACCCTGCGAAGCCGGGCAGCCCGAGGCTCGCGAAAACGGCTGCGATCGCAAGCACGGTCAAACGCGGGGCCGGACGGGCCAGGGCTCCGTAGGCGTCGATCCCGAACTCGCCCCCGCGGCGCCAGAACGCGCCCGTGATCAGGAACAGGGCGCCTGTGATCAGCGCGTGCGCGACCATCTCGAGCGCGGCGCCCGTGAGCGCGAGTTTGCCTGCCTCGACCCCGGTCCCGGGTGCGAGCGCAGCCGCGGCCGCGACGCCGAGCACGGCATACCCCATCTGATTGAGCGAGGTGTAGGCGATGCGGCGTTTGAAGTCGACCTGGCCGAGTGCCACGAAGGCCCCATAGACGATGGAAACGGCGGCGGCCGCCGCGAGCACGGGGGCATAGCGGGCGAACGCGGCATGGAGCATCGACAACGGAATTCGAATGAGCCCGAACACGCCGAGCTCGAGCAGCACGCCGGCCAGCACGGCCGAGACCGGGGCGGGCGCGTTCGTATGGGCGGGCGGCAGCCAAGTATGGAACGGGAAGAGCGGCACTTTGACGCAAAGGCCGACTACGAGGCCGAGGAGCGCGAGCGCGCCGGCGACGCCGTCGTGGGCGAGCGGCTGCGTCGCGATCAGCACGCGCATATCGAAACTCGAGGGCTTGGCGGCCAGATACAGGGCGAGAATCCCGAGCAGCATGACCAGCGAACCAGCGAACGTGTAGAGAAAGAACTTGAGCGCGCTCCGCCGCGGTTCCGCGTGTCCCCACCGTCCGATCAGGAAATAGGCGCCGACGAGGCTTAGATCGAAAAATACATAGAAGAGAAATAGATCCAGAGACAGGAAGACGCCGAGCGATGTGCCCTCCAAGAAGAGGAACCACGCGTAGTATTCCCTGCTTCGATTATTGGCGTCGGCGGGAAACGCGATGGCGCACACGAATAGCAGCGCGCTCATGGTCGCGACCGCGAGTGCGATGCCGTCGACGCCGACGCGCCACGCCACGTCTAGCGTCGGAATCCAGCGGACGGTTTGGACGAGTTGAAAACGCGGACCCGCCGGATCGAAGCGATGCCAGGCCTGGATCAGGAGGACGAGCGGGACGGCGGCGACCGAGACCGCCAGCGCGCCGCTCGTCCTGTCCGACCGGCGGGGCCCCAGCGCCAACAGCAGCGCACCGGCGAAAGGAATCAATATCGCCGCGTCCAACAGGGCGGTGCCGTGGCCGGAGACGTTCACGTCAGGAACAGCAGGAGCAGAAGGATTGCGGCGGCGCCGATCGCGATCGTCAAGAACGTGCGGTGAGCGTCGGCGGAGTCGAGGCGGTCCATGATCCTGGCGGCGTGCGCGACCAACCGAGCCGGCGCATCGACGACGCGGTCGTCGAAAGCCGCGAGGAGCCGTGCCGCGCGACGCAGGGGCCGGATGAGGCCTTGTTCGAAGACGGCGGGCAGCTGAAGCCACTCGGCCGCCTCAACGGCGAAGCCGCGCTCTTCGTCGCGCGGTTTCCGGCGCGAAGTCAGCCAACCCGCCAGGTACCCGACGGCGATGAGCCCGAGCGACAGCGCCGTCGACCAACGGCTCGAAGCGGGAAAATGCTCGCCCAATGCACGTGCGGCCGCCCGCTGCACGGCAGGGATCCAGAGAACGCATAGCCCGACCGTGACGGCCGAGAGCACTGAAATCGCGATCACGACGAGCGGCGCCGGACGGGGATACCGGGGCTCCGGCGGACGGCCCTTGCCGAACTCGAGAAGCCGCAGCCGCATCGAGTACCAGGCGCTCAGCGCGCCCGCGCTGCATATGAGGATAGGTAAGGCCAGTCCTTGCTTGCCGAGGGCGGCGACGATGAGCTCCTTCGTGCGTGCGGCTCCGAGCGGCGGCACGCCGCCGACGGCGAGCGTGCCCGCCGTCGCGAGCAGCGCGACGACGGGCAGGATACGGCCCATCTGGACGCGGTCGATGAGCCGCGTGCCGGCGAGCTGCGCCGCGAGGCCGCCGACGAGCACCATGAGCGCCTTAAAGAAGGCATGCGCCACGAGATGCAGGATTCCGATTCCCGGAAAGCCCGCGCCGATCGCGGCGAACATGTAGCCGCAATGCGCGGTCGTCGATGCCGCGAGGATCTTTTTGCCGTGACGCTGGAGCACGCCGACGAGGCCGCCGAGCACGGCGCTCGAGAGCCCGATGCCGATGAGGACGGGGCCGAGCCACGCGACTTTCGAGAGCACCGGGTGCAGGCGCACGAGCACGATTACCCCCGCGGCGACTACCGCGACGGAATTGATCAGAGCGGCACCGGACGTTGGCCCCCGCATGACCCGAAACAGCCAGAATCCCGTCGGCAGCTGCGCCGACTCGATGACCGCCGCCGCGACGACGACCGCGCAGAACGCCTGCAGATACGGCCCGTGCAGGTCCTCGAGTCCCGCGAAACCGAAGCCGCCCGTCCCGGCCAGCGCAAGTCCTGCGGCGGCCACGAGCCCGAGGTCGGCGGCGCGTGTGAACAGGAACGACTCGCCGGCGAAGCGGACCTCCTTGGGATTGTCCCAATGCACGATCATAAGCGCCCAGGCGCAGCCGCCGACGAGCTCCCAGCCGATGATCAGCGTCACGAGATCGGCCGCGACGACGAGGATCTCCGTGAAGCCGACGAAGGCGATCAGAAGCGCCATGAGCCGGCACAGGCCCGCTTCCGATTCCTGCAGCGCCGCGAAGACGGTCACCGGCAAGGCGACGGCGGGCACCGTCGCCGCCGCGAAGGCGGTCGCGGGCACGAGCCGGGCCTGCAGGATCATGAACGGGGTCCAGTCGTAAGTCCCCGCCCAGCCGTTGACGGCCGCCGCGACGGCCAGCGTGAAGGTTGCCAACATGACCAAGGCTGCGCCGGCGGCGAGCTGGCGGCGCGAGCGCATGCGCGACCCGAACATCCACACGGCGGCGGCGAGCGGCACGCAAGGCAGCAGCCACAACATCAGGGCTCGAGCAAATCCAGCGCTTCCGTCGTCTCCGCGCCCCGGCGGAGGAACAGCGCTGCGGCCAGACCGAGCCCGACGGCGGCGCCGAGCACCGCGGCCGCGAGCGTGACGAACATGAGCAGCGAGGCCGTCGCCCGGACCGCAGCCGAGCGGGTCCGGAAGGCCGCGGCCTGCCGGATCAAGCGTTCCGGCATCCCGTCTCCGGTCGAGGCGCGCTAGCGGCCATGCATCCCGGCTGGCGGCCGGCGTTCATGGATGTGCGCCGGCCGTCAGGGGCGCGAGCAGAATGTAATTCCCCTTATAGGAGGGAACGAGGAGCTGGTGGCGCTTGGCGTCGTAGCCGATCTGGGCGGGCGACTCGATGCCCTGGAGCAGCACGCTCGGTTTGCCGCCTTGGACGCGGTATACGGCCTGACCCATCCAGCTCGTTACGACGAGTGATCCGTCCGGCAGCCGCAGGAGACCATCGAGCTGCGGTGCCGGCATCTTGGCGTAAGGGGTGCGCTTGCCTGCGAGGCTCAAGCGGTAAACCGTGTTTGCCTTCGCGCCGTAGGGCGTGACGAGCAAGCCCTGATTTTCGGCCAGCACCCCATCGGGCCGATCGAGGTAGGCGCCTTTGACGAGCACCTTTCCAGGCCCCGAGCCCTTGATCGCGTAGATGGCTCCCGCGTGCCCCTGCTTCGCCCCCGTATCGGTGACGTAGACCGTACCGTCGGCGGCGCGGCTCAGATAATTCAGCATGTAGGAGCCCGGCGTCGTGTGCTCGCCTTTCGGCTTGCCCGTCTTGCGATCGAAGACGCGCACTGCACCGAGGTCGCAGACCCAAAGCTCGTCGCCGACGAAGATCATTCCCTTCGGCGCGTCGAGATGCACGGAAGGATTCTTGCCGTCGATCCATCTGAGCTCAATGATCTTGCCGTCGGGCGCGACGCGCGAGATGAAGCCGTTTCCGTCCTTCTTCGTGAACGGGCCGTTGACGTTGCTGACGAGATAGACGTTGGCCTGATCGTCCCAAAGCACGGTCTCGGGCCCCTGAAAGCGATTCTTGCCCACGGTCAGCGGCACGCCGACCTTGCTCGACGCCGGGGCGGCTGCCGCGTCCTGCGCAGCCGCCGGACCGGCGGCGAGGCCCGCCGCCGCGAGGCCCGCCGACGCAAGGCCCGCCGCCGCAAGGCGCGCGATGAGACGGGCCGGGGTGAAAAGCGTGTTCATCACTGCCTCCTTGATGGCACCGGTTCGTCCAGCGTTCGCAGGCTCGAAACGGATCCGATGGAGCGCGCGAGCGACGGCGGCGACGCGCTCGGCCGGGCCGAATGCCGCGAAGGGCCGCCCGCATCGTTTCCGGACCGGGCCGTCGCGCGCGAAGCTTCGGCCCCGTCCGTATTGCCGGCGCGGGCGGCCCTGGCTCGCGCGCGCCGTTCGTCCATGCGCCTTTCCTCGGCGGCTTGCCGCTCCTGGGCGGCCGCGAGCCAGCCCATGAACAGGTACCAGGTGAGGCTCACGAACAGCAGGGCGGGCGGTACCCACATGATGAGGCCGGCGAGTTGCTGATCGACAAGGGGGGAGAAGCCCCAGGCCGGTGCCGTCTCGAGGTGGACGGAGTAAAGCGGCCGCGGCGCGAACGTGATGACGGCGCCCAGCACGCTGCACTGAAGGCCCATGGCGAATACGTACAGGACGCGATACCCGTGGCCTTGGCGCTCGCGCGGCGTGAGCCGCAGCACGGTGGCCCAGAACATCGCGGCAGTGACGAGGAAGAGGACGTGCTCGGTCGTATGGATGCCTTCATGCTCGACGGCGAGGTCGTAGAGCGAAGGGAGGTGCCACGCCCAGAGCACGGCCGTCGCGACGACGACGACGGCAATCGGGCCGGCGCCGCCGCCTTCCGGCGGTCCAACGATCGCGCGCGCGAGCCGGTTCTCGACGCGGCCCGTCACTGGACGCCAGCGCTGCGGCAAACACCACAGGAGCGCAATCTCGGGCTCACCGAGCACGAGCAGCGGCGCGACCACGAGGATCAGGAGCAGGTGCTGCACCATGTGCACCCAGAACAGGGAGTCGGCGAGCGCGTCGAGCGGGGACATGAGCGCGAGCGCGAGCACGACGAGTCCCGTCGTGAACGCGCCGACACGGCCGCGAGAGACGCCGCGGCCGAGGCCGGCCCGGCGCCAGAGGCGGAGGGTGCCGCCGTAGTAGATGCCGATCGTAACGAGGAACGGCACGACTTCGCCGGCCGTCGCCGACCATTCGTGCCAGAAGCGAAAGGCTGCCGGCCCGTCGGCATCGGCGCCATGCGCGAGCGCCGCGGCAGGCAGGATTGCGCCGACGAGCGCGAAGACGCCCGCCGCGGCGGCGGATGCGTAGGCGGCGCCGCGCCGGCGGCCGGCGAGGCGCCACGCGTTCGGCCGCCCACCGTCGATTCGCTTTGCGCCGAACCGACGGGCCGCCGTCACTTCAGGCTCTCCAGATAGGCGGAGAGGGCGTTCAGCGTGCGGCCGTCGAACTCGCTGAGGACGGGCATCTCGTTGCCGGGCTTCAGTGCCTGCGTGTTGACGATCCAGGCCTGCATGCGGGCGCGGGTATTCGGCAGCAGGCCGGCCGCAATCGTCAGGCGGCTGCCGACGTGCGTCAAATCCGGGGCGACGGAGCCGCGCGCCTGCGTGCCGCGGATCCGGTGACAGTCGGCGCAGGCGTATTCCTCGAATGCGTTGCGGCCGGCGATGAGTTGGGGGTCCGTCGGCGCGGCCGCGGGTTCGCGCTGCTGCCTCACCCACTCGGCGTACTTATCCGCCGAGTCGACGACGACAGCGAACCGCATGTTGGCATGCTGCACGCCGCAGTACTCTGCGCACTCGCCGAAATAGATACCCGGCTTGGTGGCCTCGAAGACGAAGTAGTTCGTATGGCCCGGAATCGCGTCCATCTTTCCGAACAGCTTCGGAACCCAGAAACTGTGGATGACGTTGCTCGAGGTAACGATGACTCCGACGTGCCGGCCGACGGGCACGTGGATCTCGTTGGCCGTCTCGAAGCCGAGGCTTTCGTCCGAGGGCGTGCCCGCGTAGTTGAATTGCCACCACCATTGGTGGGCGGTCACGCGTATCTTGATATCGGCCTGCTGAAAGCCGGAAGGCCTCGCGTCCAGCTCGGTCAGCGTCAGGAAGAAGAGCCCCGTGAGCACGGCCGCGGGCACCCCGACCCCGCCGATGAGAATCCAGCGCTTGCCGCCGTCGATGTCGTAGGGTTCGTGCTCTTCCAGATTTCCGCGCCGCCGCAGCGCGCCCCACACGACGAGCACGATCATGCCGATGATCAGGAAGCACATCAGGCCTATAACCGCCCATCCGAGGGTGACCATGCGGCTCGCTTCGACCCCGGCCGCCCGCACGTACGTGTACGGTGTGCCATTGCAGCCGGCAAGCAACAAGGCGCAGGCGGCGAGGGCGAGGTTGCGGAGACGAAGCTGCATCAGTCTTTCTCGCTCGACGGCGGGTTGCCGCCCGGTGTCGAAGGCCCGACGTTCTCGCTGCGGCCGAGATGGGGCAGGACCGGGTTGGCCGGCGGGGGATCCGGCTCCTTACGCGTGCCGAGCGACTTGATGTACGCGGTGAGCTTCCAGATCTGCTCGTCCGGCAGCTTCGTGCCCCAGGACGGCATGCCGTGCTGGCGCCCCTCGGCGATCGAGTTGAAGACATCCTGGTCGGTCTTTCCGTACAACCAGGTCTTGTCGCGGAGGCTCGGCCCCATGCCGCCGCCGGCTCGTCCGCCATGGCAGCCGTAGCAGTTGAACCAGACGAACAGGCGGCGGCCTTCTGTGATGGCCGCCGGCTGGCCCGCGACCGGATTGTGGACCTGCGGCAAAGGCCGCGCGGGACCCGGCTGCGGCCCGATCACGGCGCCCTGCGTCGTCGCCACGGGCGCACCCGCGGATGCGGGCTCCGCCTGCGAAGCGGGGGCGTTGCTCTGAGCGCCCGCCGGCCGCGCGAGCGCGAGCGCGAGCGATGGCGCGGCGAGCGCCGGAACGATCCATTTAGCGCTTATCATGGTCCTTCTCCTGCTTCGTATCGGGGCGATGAACCGTGAACGTCGTCTGCACGGCTTGGCGGCGGCCGAGACGGAGCGCAGCGCTGGCGTCTACGAGCGGCACGTCGTAGCGCTCCAGCAGCTTGCGGATGTCGTTCTGGTGGGTGGCGATGAAGCGGTTCAGGTGCTCGAGGAGCGCGTCGTTGCCGTGCTTGACGCCCATCGCCATACCGAAGACGAAAGGCACCGTCGGGCCGTCGTTGTGCGGGAGCACCGGCGACACCGTGAGCCGGACCGGCTCCCTGGCGGCGAAGTAGCCCGCGACCGGCCCCCACGCCAGCGCGACGTTGATCTGCCCGCTCGCGACGGCATCGATGATGTTGGACGTCGGGTGCGGCTTGGAGTAATCGCCGTAAATGCTGTAGCCGACGACGTTGTCGATGATCCCGCGATTGCCCAGGGCCTTTTCGCCGGGCGTGCTCGAGTAGTCGTCGCCGACCACCGGCACGCCGATTCGCAAGCGGCGTAATATCGGATCGTCGATGCTCGAGACCGAGTCGTGATCGGCGTCGCGCGTCACGAAGACGTAGGTCGAGTAGTAATAGGGCCGCGTCGTCGCCGTGAGCTCGTAGCCGACCGGGACGCCCATGACGATCTCGCAGCGCCCCGCGTTCAGCGTGTTGCGCACGAAGCCTCGTCGTTGCGGGCGCCACGTATACGCAACACCGCTGCGCCCCAGGGACTCGGCGACGAGCTCGGCGAGGGCGTTTTCGTAACCGCCGCCGCTGCGGTCCGAATACGGCAGGTTGTTCGGGTCCGCACAGACGCGCAGCGGCTCGGCCGCCGCGCCGTCGGCCGCGGCCACGCGGACGCCGCCGAGCGCACCGAGCGCGCCCAGGGCCGCCAGGCCGGCGCCGAGCGCAAGCCGCCTACTGCGCACGTGCCTGAGTCTGCGGCTGCTCGGGCGCGCCGGCCTGCTGCTGCCCCTGCTTCGGGGGCTGCGGCCGTCCTTGTCCCGTGCCTTGCTGCTGCCGAGCCTGCTCCTGGGCCTGTTGCTGCTGCTGCTGCTGCTGCTGCGGTAACGCGAAGACATAGACGCTATCTCCGGGAGACGTGACTTTCTTGAGATCGGCGGCGGCGCCCGTCGTGCCGAGCGCGGCCGTAGGATCGTCGGCAGAAATCGAGGCGAACACGTTCGCGCCGACCCAGCCGCCGATGCCCGAGTAGATCGCGACGTATTGGCGGCCGTCGGGCCCCATGAAGGTGATCGGATCGCCGATGATTCCGGAGCCCGTCTGGAATTTCCACAGCTGCTTTCCGGAGGTCGCGTCGATGGCCTTGAACCAGCCGTCCATCGTGCCGTAGAAGACGATGTTACCCGCCGTCGCCAGCACACCGCTGAATACGCCGTACTTCTCGTCGTCGCGCCAAACCTGCTTCTCGTTTGCGATGTCCCAGCCGACCAGGCTGCCTCGGTACGGCCCGGGCCCGGGATACATGAGCACGTCCGCGCCGAGATATGGCGTACCGGCAATGTAGTTCGCCTCGATACCCTTGTAGTTCATGCAGTAGTTGTGCGCCGGGATATACAGGAGCCCCGTGCGCGGGGAGATCGCCGACGGGTTCACTTCCTTGCCGCCCGTAGAAGAGGGGCAGATGTCGTAGGTGACCGTTCCCATGTGCGTCCGCTTCGTCTCGTCCACCTGGGCCTCGCCCGTCTGCAGGTCGTAACCTTTGGCCCAATTGACCTCGCGGGCGAACTTCTGCGCCGAGAGCAGCTGGCCGTTCGTTCTGTCGAGCACGAAGACGAAGCCCGTGCGCCCCGGGTGGATCAGGAGTTTGCGCATCTGGCCGTGCCACGGCATGTCGACGAGCACGTTCTCCATGATCTCGTCGTAGTCCCACGCGTCGTGCGGCACGACCTGGTATGCCCAGCGCGCTTCGCCTGTCTCGGGATCCCGCGCGATGATCGAGCTCGACCATTTATTCGTGCCCGGCCGCAGATCCGGATCCCAAACGCCCGGGTTGCCGGAACCGTAAAAGATGAGATTCGTCTCGGGGTCGTAGGAGATCCAGCCCCAGACCGTAGAGCCCCCGAGCTGCCACTGATCCGGCGGCCAGGTCTTGACCCCGAGGTCCTGCCCCTGGTCCTTCTTGTAATAGGGGTGGAAGTCCTTTGACATGAGGGTCTCTTTGTCCGGGCCGGTGTTGTAGCCCGTCCAGACGACCTGGCCCGTATCGAGATTGAGCCCCTTGACGAAACCTCGGACGCCGAGCTCGCCGCCGCTTACGCCGACGATGACGCGGTCTTTGACGACGAGCGGGGCCATCGTGATCGTCGCTCCCTTAAGGAAGTCTGCGACCTTCGTCATCCACTTCTGTCGCCCGGTCGAGGCGTCCACAGCGACGACATGCCCATCGAGCGTCGCATAGACGATCATCCCGTCAGCGTAGGAGGCGCCACGATTAACGACGTTGCAGCACGCGATGCCCTCGGCCGTCGGGTCGGGGTTCGGATCGTACTTCCATTTCATTGGGAAGCCCGGCTGCGTCAGGTCCAGAGCGATGAGGTAGTTCGGAAACGGGGTCACGATGTACATCGTGCCGTTGACGACGAGAGGCTGCCCCTCGTGTCCGCGCGCGATGCCCGTCTGCGCGACGCCGACGGCCTGCAGGTTCGCGACGTTTCCGCTGTCGATCTGGTCGAGCTGGCTGTAGCGCGAGTTCGCGCCGTCGAGCGCCGGGAGCCACCACTGGCCCATGGGCCCGACCTCGCGGCTGCGAGGGATGCGAATCTCGGAAGCGGCATTCGTGCCGCCCGTCACGAAAGTAGTGCCGCCTTGGCCGCCGCCATTTTGGCGCGAGCTCTCGCTCTGGGCCTGGCTTTGCTGAGCTGAGTTCTGTTGCGCCTGCGGATTCTGTTGAGGCCCGTTCTGTTGAGTTTGCGGAATCTGTTCCTGCGCCTCGTTCTGTTGAGCCTGCGGATTCTGTTGCTGAGCGGCTGCCGGCCCGAGAACGCAAGCGGCCGCGAGCGAAGCGGCGAGCAGTCCGGGCAGCGCGAGGCGCGGGCCCGCGCGGTGCCCGTGGACGACGCGCTCGCGGACTGCCCCGGACGAGCTCGCGGCTCCGTTTCCCGACCCGCCGCTCTTCTCTGGATGTCGAATCATGACTGGCTCCTCCGCTTCGGTCGTTGTCCCGCAGCCTGCGCTCGTTCGGCCGGCCGTGCTCTCAGTTCAGGGTGTACAGGTAGGCCGCGACGTCCTTGGCCTCCGCCGGAGTCATGCCGAGGTCCGGCATGGCCGTGTTCGGCTCGATGGCCGGGGGATCCACGATCCACCTGACGAGATTGTTCGGCACGTTGGGCAGTTCGCCACCGATGTATGACCGCTCGGCCCAGGCGTTCAAGGGCGGCCCGACGACTCCGTCGGCGCCGTGCACGCCGGGAATCATGTGGCACACACCGCAGCCGTACGTCTTGATCAGGCTCCGGCCGTGATGCACGTTGCCGCCGAGCGCTTCGGCCTCCGCGATGTGCGCGCGGCTGCCCTTACAGCCCGTGAGCCCGGGGACTGCAAGCGCGGCAAGCAGGAGGGCGAGCAGCTTCATCGGTTTAACGCAACGTCCGAGGCGCATGGGTGCACCAACCAGGGTTCGAGTCCGAAATACACGATGCTTCCCAACAAAATGATGCTGACGAACAGGCCGATCAACGCCATAAACGAGACGCGGTTCGTCCCGTCAGAGCGGAACAGCGGGGCCTCGTGTGTCCAGCTGCGAAATGCGCGAATGGACGTGTAGAGGCCGAGGGCGGCGACGATGAACGACAGGCTGCCGACACCGATCAGCACGGCCCACTGCCACCCCAAAAGGCCGTTGCTGATCTCGCAGCGGCGTCCGAGCACGGATACGTCCGTGACCTCGTGTATCGACCACGCAATCGGCGCCGCGAGCACGGCGAAAAGCAGCTGGCGTTCGAGCTTCTTGGGAGGGGACTCGTCCCTGTCCGGTCCGACTTGTCCGTATTTCAGCTTCATGGCAATGGAGGTCCGTAGAAATGAGGAGAGATGTACAGAACCGATACGACGCAGCACAGCACGACGATCAGGAAGTACCAGTACAGAAGCACGTTTCTGACGGCGAGGTGCCGTTCCGCCGTGAAGTGCCCGGCGAGGGCCCTGGCCAACAGGTACCAGACCATGAACCAGCCCACGATGACGTGAAAGAAGTGCAGCCCCGTGATCGTGATGAAGATCGAAGCGTACGAGCTGTCGCGGGGGTGCATCGAATTGAACATGTGGCGGTAGCCGAAAATCTCGACAACGATGTAGCCGGCGCCCGCGAGCAGCACCAAGCCTAGGGCGATCTTCAACTGCAGCGTGTCGCCCTCGGCGATGCGGCGCAGGCCCCACCAGGTCGGCGCGATGCTCACCAACATGATGCCCGTCGCGATCAACGCGAACTTCCAGTCGGGGTCTTTCACTGGCGGCCAGTGCGCATGTGATAGCCCGAGGTAGACGTACGCGAAGAACAAAAGCGCGAACAGCGTCGCCTCCGTGGCGATGAACAGCCACATCCCGATTTCGCCCATGGTCCGCTCGTGTGGACGGGCCTGGTCCTGCGGCAGCGGATAGGCGCTCGCCTCGGTGCTCATTCGATCGTCTCCGTGCTTTTGGGCCACATCCACAACACGAATGTCACGGCCGTCGCGAACCCGAGCGCGGCGACGAGCGGCACGACGCGCCAGATCAGCGCGAGAAAGGCGCCGAGCAGCAGTATCGAGGAGACGAGCGGCCAGAGGCTTTCCTGCGGCATGTTGACGATGTAGCCCCCTTCCGCGTCGAGCGTGGTCGTCGCGAGCGTCTGGCGGCCCTGGGCGAGCACGCGGCGGTCGCCCGGGTCTGCCGATTCCTCGTGGCCGTCCCAGAGCGGGTGGCGGCTGCGCACGGTGGGAATGTGCTCGTCACCGTAGGCCGGCGGCGGCGAGGTCGAGTCCCACTCGAGCGTATCCGCATTCCAGGGATTGTTGCCGGCCTTTTCGCCGTGCTTGAGGCTGTAGAAGAAGTTGGCGATCCCTACGAGCACGCCGCTCGCATAGATGACGGCCCCGATCGTCGTGAAGATGTTGACGAGCGTCCAACCCGCTGCCGGGCTATAGGTGTAGATGCGCCGCGGCATGCCCAGGAGGCCTGTGAAGTGCATCGTGAAGAACGCGCACATCGCGCCCCAGAACATGAGCCAGAAGTTGAGCTTGCCGAGGCGCTCGTTCATCATGCGGCCCGTCATCTTGGGGAGCCAGTAGTAAAAGCCGGCAAAGACCGGAAAGACGTTCGCTCCCGCGAGCACGAAGTGGATGTGAGCGACGACGAAGTACGTATCGGTCAATTGCCAGTCGTATGGGATGATGGCCGTAATGACGCCGTTCAGGCCGCCGATCACGATCAGGACGATGAAGCCGAGCGCGAACAGCATGGGCGTCTTGAGCACCGGTTTGCCCGTCCAGATCGTGCCCACCCAGGCGAAGATCTGAATGATCGTAAAGATGGATATGGTCATGCTCGCGGCACTGAAGAAACCCATGGTCACGTGGGGCAGGCCTGTTGCGAACATGTGGTGGACCCAGACGCCGAAGCCGACAAGGCCGGTGAGCACCGTCGAAGTCACGACCCAGGGATAGCCGACGATCGGCCGGCGCGAGAACACCGGAATGATCATCGAGATGATGCCCGTGGCCGGAATGAAGTCGATGTAGACCCAGGGATGGCCGAAGATCCAGAACAGCTGTTGCCACAGGAGCGGATCGCCCCCGTATTGCGGATCGTAGAAGTGAAACTGAAACAGCCGCTGCAATTCGAGGAGGCTCAGAGCGGCGGTCAGGGCCGGCAGCGAAAACACGATCACGAATGAGGTCGTCGTCGTGCTCCATAGAAAGAGAGGCAGCCGGTCGAGCGACATGCCGGGGCACCGCAGGCGAAATGCCGTGGCAATGAAGTTGATCGCGCCGCCAGTCGTCGAGATCGTCAAAAACATCAGGGCGAGCGAGAAAAAGTCGATGTTGCGGCCGGGTGAGAAGAAGTTGTCGGTAAGCGGCACGTAGTTGAACCAGCCGCCCCGCGGCGCCGCGCCGATCAGGGGCGAGATGTAGAGCAGCACCCCCGAGAGCAGGAACGTCCAATACGTGAACGCGTTGAGACGCGGAAACGCCATGTCGCGCGCGCCGATCAACAACGGAAACAGGAACACGGCAAACCCCGAGAGGATCGGCTGGGCGAACCAGAAGATCATCGTCGTGCCGTGCAACGTCATGATCTGCTCGTACGCTTCCGGCGACAGGAAGTGCTCGTTGGGGATCGTAAGCTGAGCGCGCATGAGCAGCGCGTCTACGCCGCCCATGAGCAAGAAGACCATGGCCGTGGCGAGATACCGCTTGCCGAGTTTCTTGTGATCGATCGTGCCGAGCACCCCGATGATGTTCGGCGGGTCGGACCAGATCCTCGTGAGACGTTTCGGCAGCGCGTCCGCCGTCGTTGTCGCCACGGATGCTCTCCTGGTTCTTCTTGGGAGGCCGCAGCGATACAACATTTATGCCAGAAGCTTGCGCGCGTTGCGGGACCGTTCGTATGCCGCGGGAGAATGCCTCCGGGCCCAGAGTCTTCCGAGAGCGGGAATGTTAGGGCGGGGTGCTTGCCTGCGTTCCGCTACCTACGAAGCGCGCGAGGTGGCTGTGCGCCGAGCTTGCAATTCCTGTCGGCGGCCTCGCAAAGCTAGGAACAGTGTGCGCTGCCGGTCGGTCGAGACGGCGAGCTCGGCCGTCCCCGGCGATAGATGGCGATCCCGCGCAGGAACGAAACTGCATCGTGCACGTCGGGCTGCGCGTCGAGGAATGGGTGATAGTAGTGCTGGAACGCCGTGAGCGGCACTGGCACGAAGGTTGCCTCAGGACGGCGGCGCGGCTCGGCCGCGAACCGCCGAGTCGCTGCGGCCACCGGGCGGATCGAATGGAACGACAGCGAAGGGAAGCGTTATGGCCGATCACCGAAACAACAATGCGGACGAAAGCGGCGCCGAACACGTGGATACCCAGCGGTTCGAGGCCCTGTTGCGTGAGCGGCAGACGGCTTTGTGGAATGACATTCAGCGCGAGTTGGAGAAGAGTCGCGGCCAGCAGTTCGCCGATCTAACTCAGCAGGGTGCGGATCCCGATGAGCGGGCGATTGCCGACTTGCTCGTGGACCTCAACGCCTCCGAGGTCAGCCGCGACGTGGACGAGTTTCGCGCCGTCCAGTATGCGCTCGGCCGCATTCGATCCGGCAGCTACGGCATATGCCAGTCCTGCGGCCTGCTCATCAACCCGAAGCGGCTGGAGGCGATTCCAGAGACGCCTTTGTGCATTCAGTGCCAATCGCGGGCCGAGCGCAACACGGCCGAGACGCCGACGATCTGAGGGTCGCGATCTGCGTCGCGATTTGGGGGCGCAATCCGAGCAGACACAAGCGCCGCTGTTCGGGCTTAAGGGTCGTAGTCCGAGGAGTCCGCCTTCTGCGGGCACCGGCTGCCGTGTTGACCTTGCCTGAACCCGAGCGCGCACCGGAGAAAGGCGTGGTCCGGGCCGGCCAAGCCGGCCCGGACGCCCCGCCTGTTACCGATCCTGATTCCGGCCGTTCTGAGTGCTCTGCGAGTTTTGAGCGACTTGGCCCTCGCCCTCGGTCTGGCCGCCGCCCGAGCTTTGCGAGTTCGACGCCTGATCTTGCCCGGAACCCTGTCCGCCGTTGTTCGAGCTGGACTGCGCTCCCTGAGCTCCCTGAGCTCCCTGGTTCGAGCCGTACTCGTTGTAGCTCTGTGAGGTGCCCTGCTGGCCCTGACTTTGGTCTTGGTTCTGATTGGCCTGACCCTGCTGATTCTGTCGGTAAGGGTTGTAGCCTAGCTGATCGGCCTGCGTCCGACTCTGGCCGTTGGCCTGATAGCCCTGGTTTTGCTGGCCGTTCTCGCTATTGCCCTGGTAACCCTGGTTCTGGCCGCTCTGGTTGTAGCCCTCCTGGCTCTGACCGTACCGATAACCCTGCTGGCCATACTGATTGTTGGCCTGATAACCCTGGTTCCGGCCGGACTGATTGTTGCCTTGCTGGCTCTGGTCGTACCGATATCCCTGCTGGCCGTTTTGATTGTTCGCCTGGTACCCCTGATTCTGGCCGTACGGGTTGTAGTTCTGCCGGCTCTGACCGTACTGATCGTACTGATAGCTTTGCTGGCCGTTCCGGTTATTGGCCTCATAACCCTGGTTCTGGCCGTACGGGTTGTAGCCTTGCCGGTTCTGGCCGTACTGATAGCCCTGCTGGCCGTTTTGATTGTTGGGCCGGTACCCCTGATTCTGGCCGTACGGGTTGTAGTTCTGCCGGCTCTGACCGTACTGATCGTACTGATAGCTTTGCTGGCCGTTCTGGTTGTTGGCCTGATAACCCTGGTTCTGGCCGTACCGATTGTAGCCCTGCTGGTTCTGGCCTTCCTGGTTCTCGCCGAATCGATTGCCCTGCGGGTAGCCTTGATTCTGGCCGTAGTACTGCTGGTTGTTCGGGCCGAAGTTGCCGTAACCCTGATTCCTTCCGTACTGATTGCCCTGCTGATAGCCGTTGGTACGGTTGGCTTCGTCGCCATACGGGCGATTCGGCGCGTACTGAGGCCCTTGGTCCTCGCGCTCGTTCGGTTGCGAGCTGTATCGGTTCTGCTGGTATCCGTAGCCGTAGCGGGGCTCGTTCGAATTCGAATAGCTCTGCTGATAGGGCTGATTCCCCTGCTGATAACCTTGTTGATAGGGCTGATTCCCCTGCTGGTAGGGCTGCGGCCCGTATCCCTGGTTCTGCGACTCCGGTCCCGCGCTCTGGTTGTTGTACGGATACTCGTTATAGGAGTTCTGATTCTGGTTGGGGTTCTGGTTGCGCTGCTGCCCGTACGAGTAGTTCGGGTAGACCGGCCGCGTATACAGGTACAGGTACGCGTTGGGGTTTTGGTTCCGGTTGTCGTTCTGGTTCCGATTTTGATTCTGATAGGACTGATTCTGCCGATAGGACCCCTGATTCTGGTACCCGGTCTGCGCGGTCGCGTACCCGGATAGGGCCATGGACACCGCACTTGCGAGTGTCAACAGTGCGAGCTTACCTTTCATCGCGATTCTCCTTTTGCGTCTTTGGAGCGTGGGTGGACGGATCGTCGGTTCGAAATGCGGCGAAGCGTCGTCGGCGCGCCGCGGTCTCCCTGGGAATGTCGAAGTCCTCCCCGCCGGGTGCTGCGCATGGCGCCTGGATCTGCGTTCGTTCACCACGAAGCGGTACAGGCACCCCGAGCCCCGGCCTGAATTAAGTAGGGCGCAAGGCAGCAAGTCCCGTGCCACGATCTCTATGCGAGTGCGTTGGCCGGAGGCGCATAGAACTGCTCGCTCTTCCGGCTCTCGGCGGCCTCGGCGCAGTGCGGCGCGGGCAGCAACGGCGGTTTGCGAAGCAGGAACTGCAGCGGGCGTTCAAAAGATTGGAGCCGGGGAGACGAAGCCCTCGAATACGTGTTCCTCGCCCCGGACACCTTTACGCCGAAGAGTTCGCGGCGGCCGCGACGGCGGCCGGCGCGGGCGCTGCCGTTCTACCGTTCCGAAGACCTGAGCCTATACAAATTCTTCGCCGGCGGCGGCCGGGTCACCGAAGAGAACATGAACGCGCTCGCCGCGGCTCCGAAGGAGTGCAGTCCGCTCGAACGTCCGGCAGCGGCTCGAGGAGACCGATCTTTCGTGTTTCAAGCTGACGCGCACGACGGCCGCGCTCTTGGACCAGGGTGTCGCGAGGCGTGACGCCGAAGGTGCCGCCTCGGCGGCGAGGTCCGAGCTCGAACGTCGAAACGGGCGGCGAGACGGCGGCCGCGCGCGAACGCGAACGCCATGCGCGGCAATTGCGCGCGTTGGACGTGATGCGTAAGAACCCGTGTGGTGCACGAGTCTTTCTGCAGTGGCCTCGTGCTCCGCGTGCGAGGCCGCCGCATGACGGTTCTGTTCGAGGAAGCCGCAGAAAAGGTCTTCGATTCGGACTATGCCATCGGGCGCAATCTGATAAGGCGAGCGCATTAGATCGCCTCCCTTCGAATCCTCGACGCGCCTTCCTGTAAGCATCGCAGATCTTGCAGCGTTCCGGGGTTTTCCGGCCTCGCGAATGCAGCGGGACGAAGAGCCGAGCGAAGCCCTTTTCCGGGGCCGGCTCGCGAGAAGCAGTAGGCATGATGCTTGCAAGCACGTCGTCGCCCGAAGCGTCGCCGACGAAGAGCGACGGGCCCGAGGCCAAGGAGGACGAATGCAATACCTTCCGCCGCACGGCGGCCACCCGCAGACCGGAATGGAGCGCGCGTCATGCACGAGCCACGTATAGGTGTCGTGCGTGCGCTGCACGGTCTCGGCGACATGCTGTGTGCGGTCCCGGCCCTGCGTGCTCTGCGCAGCGCGTACGGACGCGCCGAAATTACTCTGATCGGTTTGCCTGCGGTCGCATGGCTCGTCGATCGCTATCCCGACTATGTCGATACGCTGCTGCCGTTTCCGGGCTTTCCCGGCATCCCGGAGAAGCCCTATTCGCCGGCCGCGCTGGCGGACTTCCTGTGCGAGCTGCAGGCGTCGCCGTTCGATGTCGCCATACAGCTGCACGGTTGCGGCACGGTCAGCAACGCGTTCACCGCGCTGCTCGGTGCGCGTTGCACCGCCGGACTCTATTGCCCCGGTCAGTTCTGTCCCGCGCCCGAGACGTTTTTCCGGTACCCCGAACGGGGTCCCGAGGTCCGGCGGTGGCTGTATCTGACCGAGCAGCTCGACTGTCCCGAGCGCGACGAGACCTTGTACTTTCCGATAAGACCCGCGGACCGGGAAGCGCTCGCG
Source organism: uncultured Gammaproteobacteria bacterium (assembly GCA_963702105.1). Classification (GTDB taxonomy): domain Bacteria; phylum Pseudomonadota; class Gammaproteobacteria; order Steroidobacterales; family Rariloculaceae; genus ZC4RG20. The sequence goes on along the minus strand of OY969712.1, from coordinate 2,209,727 downwards.
GCGCATCCCGGGCTCGCGGGACTCGAGCCCGGGCACTACGTGGTCGTGCATCCGGGTGCGCGCGACTCGCTCCGACGCTGGCCTGCCGCCTGCTTCGCGGCCGTGGCTGACGGTCTTGCCGAACGCGGCTATCGAATCGTGCTGACCGGCAGCGCTCAGGAACGGCGTACGGCGGCCACCGTGGCCGAGCTCATGACGCACGAAGCCTGCAACGTGGCCGGAGAGACGGAGCTCGGAGCGGCGGCCGCGCTGCTCGACGAGGCGGCGCTGCTCGTGACCAACGACACGGGAATCTCGCACCTCGCCGCGGCCCTGGCTACGCGCAGCGTGGTCGTGTTCCTCGCCTCCGATCCGGACCGCTGGGCCCCGATCGACCGCCGCCGCCACCGGCCGGTGCTCGCGCGCGGCCTCGCCGGACGCGTGGCGGACGACGTGGACGTGTCGAGCCGCGACGTGCCCGTTCCGGAAGAGGTGCTGGAGCAGGCGTTTGCGGTGCTCGGGGTCGAGGCCGAACATGCGTGAGGGCTGGCTCGACGCGAGCGTGCTCGCTTTCGCGTACGTCGGTACCGAAGCCGGCGCGCAGGCGGCGGTGCCCGCGCTGCGCAGCGTGCGCGCGACGCTGCGCGCGGCGCGCCTCGTTCTGTTGTGGCCCGAAGTCCTCGCCGTGCCCGCGCCGCTCGCGCGCCTCGCGGACGGGTGCATCGCCTACCCGAGCCCCGGCGGCGAAACGGGTCGGGCGGCCCGCGCGCGCAGGGCCGGCGCGGCCCGCGCCGTCGCCGAGCTCAGGAAGGCCGAGCCGGCGGGCCTCGTGGTCCTGACCGAGTCGGGCCACTCTCCGTACTATCCCGCCTACCTGGCGTGCCTCGCCGGCGTAGCGCGCCGCGCCGGGCTCAGCCGCGAATTCGGCGGGGCCGTCCTCACGAACGCGCTCGCACCTCCGCCGGACGAGGTCAGCGAGAGCGAGCGCCACCTGTTCCTCGTAGACGCCCTGGGCTTCGGCCGGCGCGTCGAGACCCTGCCCGTCGCTGCGGAGCGCGCGCGGCCCGTGCACCGGCCCGCGCCGCCCCCGGCGCGCGGAGCGGAGACGACGAGGGCCGAATCGTGAGGCGCACGCTCGATGTCCTCACCTGGCACGTGCACGGCAGCTACCTTTACTACCTCGCGCAGGTTCCACACCGCCTCTACGTGCCCGTGAAACCGGGCCGCCCGGAAGGCTACGGCGGCAGGCTCGCCGGGTTCGACTGGCCCGCGAACGTGGTTGAGGTGCCGGCCGAGGACGTGGCGCGTCTCGAGCTCGACTGCGTGCTGTTCCAGTCGCGCCGCAACTACGAAATCGACCAGCACGAAATCCTTTCGGCCGCCCAACGGCGGCTGCCGCGGATCTACTTGGAGCACGACCCTCCGCGCGAGTCGCCGACCGATACGCGCCACCCGGCCGCGGACGACGACGTGCTCCTCGTGCACGTCACGGCATTCAACGAGCTCATGTGGAACAACGGAGGAACGCCGACGCGCGTCATCGAGCACGGAGTCACCGTGCCCCCTGACGTGCGATACAGCGGAGCGCTCGAGGCCGGCATCGTCGTCGTGAACGGCCTTGCGGCGCGGGGCAGGCGTCTCGGCCGCGATGTTTTCGAGCGCGTGCGCGCCGAAGTGCCGCTCGAGCTCGTCGGCATCGGCGCCGATGCGCTCGGCGGCAGGGGCGAGGTCGGACACGCCGAGCTCGCGGGCCTCGTTGCGCGTCACCGGTTCTTCTTCAATCCCATCCGCTACACGAGTCTCGGCCTCGCGGTCTGCGAGGCCATGATGGCGGGGGTTCCAATCGTCGGACTCGCGACGACCGAGCTTGCGAGCGTCGTCGAGAACGGCGTTTCGGGCTGGGTCGACACGCGCGTCGAGACGCTGGTCGAGCGCATGCGCGACCTGCTCGCCGATCCCGAGGCGGCGCATAGTCTCGGCGCCGGCGCGAGGCGAACCGCCATGGAGCGATTCGGCATTCGACGGTTCGCGGCCGATTGGATCGGCGCGCTCGAGGCCGTCACGGACATCGCGGCCCCGCGTAGGGCCGCCGCGCGGAGCGCTCCGAGCCATGCCTAGGATCGCAATGATCAGCGAGCACGCCTCGCCGCTCGCGGGACTCGGCAGCGCCGACAGCGGCGGCCAGAACGTTTACGTCGCGCACCTCACGCGCCTGCTCGCGGCGAATGGCCACGAGGTGGACGTCTTTACGCGGCGCGACGACCCCGACCTGCCCGAAATCGTGCCGTGGCAGGGCGGGTCTCGTATCATCCACGTGCCCGCAGGCCCGCCCGAGCCCATCGAGAAGGAGCGGCTGCTGCCGTATATGGGCGACTTCACGCGCTATGTGCAAGGCCATTGCGTGCGTCGGCGCTACGATCTCGTCCACGCTCACTTCTGGATGTCGGGCCTGGTCGCCGCAGAGATCAAGGCCGCGCTCGGCCTGCCGTTCGTCGTCACGTTCCACGCGCTGGGCAGGATCCGGCGCCGCTATCAGGGCTCGAACGACCGCTTCCCCGACTGCCGGTTCGAGATCGAGGAGCCGATCGTGCGCGATGCGGACCGCATCATCGCCGAGTGTCCTCAGGACCACGAGGACCTCATAGATCATTACGGCGCCGATCCCGACCGCATTCTCGTCGTGCCCTGCGGCTTCGACCCGGGCGAGTTCTGGCCCGTCGCGCGCCGCACGGCCCGTGCGAAGCTCGGGCTCGACCGCGACGCCTTCATCGTGCTGCAGCTCGGCCGCATGGTCCCGCGCAAGGGCATCGACACGGCCGTACAGGGCTTCGCGGCGTTCCGCCGCGACGCGAGCCGCGCTCAGTTGCTCGTCGTCGGCGGCGAGTCGCGCGAGCCCGATCCGCACCGGACGCCGGAGATCGCCCGGCTGCAGTCGCTCGCCGGTGCGGAAGGCGTGAGCGATCGGATCCGTTTTACCGGACGCAGGGACCGCGAGGAGCTCAGGTACTACTACAGCGCGGCCGACGTGTTCGTGACGCTGCCGTGGTACGAGCCGTTCGGCATCACGCCGCTCGAAGCGATGGCGTGCTCGATCCCGGTCGTCGGCAGCCGCGTCGGCGGCCTCAAGTACACGGTGCAGGACGGCGTCACGGGTTGTCTGATCCCGGCTGCGGATCCGGGGGCGCTCGCCTCCTGCCTGCGGCAGCTGTATCGGGACCGGAGCCTCGCGCGCGAATACGGCCGCTTCGGCCGCATGCGCGCGCTGCGTTGGTTCACGTGGGAGCGCGTCGTGAAGCAGATCGAGGCCGCCTACGCAGAGGCGCTGGCCGAGCGTGCCTACGCCGTCCGGCCGATGCACCGCCGGCGCGACGCGCGGCGCCCGGTCAACCGCGCGAGCGGCCTGCTCAGGGCTGCAGGGTTCGGGAGCACGCAGCCGGGCCGACGGAACTGACCGGCTCGACTGCCGCATAGAGAAGCTAAAGACTGGAAACGGGAGGACCTTGATGGCGACGGTTGAGCAGAGGGACCGAGGCCGCGACGCGGCCCCGGAGTTGGGCGGGCGTACCGTGCTCGTCACGGGAGGCGGCAGCGGCCTCGGGGCGGCGATTTGCCGCGTGCTGGCCGGCGCCGGCGCCCGCGTCGTCGTGACCGATGTGGATCTCGAGCGCGCGAGAGCTACGGCCGCGAAGCTCGAGAACGGGGTGGCCGCGGCCGCGAGACTCGACGTTGCCGACGAGCACAGCGCCGCCGAGGCGCTGGACCGCGTCGCCGCCGAGCACGGCCGGCTCGACGTGCTCGTGAACAATGCGGGCGTCGACGTGACGAAGCCGATCACGGAGATGTCGGTATCGGAGTGGGACCACGTGCTTGCCGTGAATCTGCGCGGGCCGTTTCTGCTCTCGAAGCTCGCCTTCGAGCGCATGCGCGACGGCGGCGGTCATATCGTCAACATCGCATCCACGGCCGCCAAGCGCGCGTGGGCGAACGCCGCGGCCTACCATGCAAGCAAATGGGGCTTGCTCGGGCTCAGCCATGCTCTGCACGTCGAGGGCCGCGCGCATCGCATCCGCGTCACGGCGCTCGTCGCCGGCGGGATGCGCACGCCGTTTCTGCTCGAGCGTTTCCCGGACATTGACGAGAGCGTGCTGCAAGATCCCGAGAACGTCGCGCAGGCAGTGCGTTTCGTGCTGACACAGCCGGCCGGCACCGTGATTCCGGAGCTCATGGTCATTCCGGAACGCGAGACCTCATGGCCGTGAATGCGAAGGCGCCTACGGTTTTCCTCGACAAGGACGGAACCTTGCTCGAGGACATCCCGTTCAACGTCGATCCGGCCCGCATCGCACTGGCACCCAGTGCCGCCGAAGGCGTGCGCAAGCTCGCCGCCGCCGGCTCCCGGCTCGTCGTCGTCACGAATCAGCCGGGAATCGCGCGCGGGTACTTTCCGCGCTCGGCCATGGCGTCCGTCGAGCGGCGCGTGCGCGAGCTGTTGAGGCAGCACGGCGCGAGCCTTGCCGGCTTCTACTACTGTCCTCACGACGAACGCGGCAGCGTGACACCTTTCAACCGCGTCTGCGCATGCCGGAAGCCGGCCGACGGGATGCTCCGCCGCGCCGCACGCGAGCTCGGCATCGACCTCGAGTCGGCCTGGCTCGTCGGCGATATTCTGGACGACGTTGAGGCCGGCCGCCGGGCCGGCTGCCGCACGGTCCTGATCGACTGCGGCAATGAGACGGAATGGCGCCCCGGAGCGCTGCGTGTGCCTCAGCACCTTGCGCCGGACCTGGAGGGCGCGGCCGATCTCATTCTCCAGCGCACGTCGGGTTCCGGGGCGCGGGGGGCGGCGGGGTCCGGCTCGGAGGCCGCTTGAGCACGGATCCGCCAACCGGCGGCGCGGCGGGCTGGAGCGATGCCCGGCGCGTGCTCGCCGTGAGACTCGACTCGCTCGGTGACGTGCTCATGACGACGCCGGCCTTCGCCGCGATAAAGGCGGCGACGGGCGCCGAGCTGACGGTGTTGACCTCGGCCTCGGGCGCGGATGCCGCGCGGCTCTCCCCCGACGTGGATGACGTAATCGTCTATGACGCGCCGTGGATGAAGGCCGCGCAGCCGAAGGGCGACGGCGAATCCGAGCGCGTTATGGCCGAGCGCTTGCGTGCGCGCGGCTTCGACGCGGCCGTGATCTTTACCGTCTACAGTCAAAACCCTTTGCCTGCCGCGCTGCTGTGTCACGTGGCGGATGTGCCGCTGCGGCTCGCGCATTGCCGAGAGAATCCGTATCAGCTGCTGACGGACTGGGTCAAAGAGCCCGAGCCGGAAAAGCAGCTGCGCCACGAAGTTCAGCGGCAACTCGATCTCGTGCGCGAGGTCGGCTGGCGCATACAGGACGAGCACTTGAGGCTCACGCCGCCTGAGGGCGCGCCGGAGCGCGCGGCGGCGCTGCTCGAGGCGTCCGGTATCGACATCGAACGTCCATGGGCCGTCGTCCATCCGGGGGCGAGCGCGCCCTCGCGGCGCTATCCGCCGGACCGTTTCGCCGCCGTCGTGCGCGCCCTCGTACGCGAGCACGGCTGGCAGATCGTATTGACCGGCTCGCAGTCGGAGCTCTCCCTCGTGCAGGCGGTGCGCGCGGAAGCCGGCGTAGCGGCCGTCTCGCTCGCGGCGCGCCTTGATGTCGGCACGCTCGCGGCGCTGCTGGCGCGTGCGTCCTTGCTGATCTCGAACAACACGGGGCCCGTGCATGTCGCCGCTGCCGTCGGCACGCCGGTCGTCGATCTGTACGCATTGACCAATCCGCAGCACACGCCCTGGCTCGTGCCGAGCCGCGTGCTGTTCGAGGACGTGCCGTGCCGGTGCTGCTACAAAAGCGTGTGCCCGTCCGGGCATCATGCCTGCCTGCTCGGCGTGTCGCCCGAGCGGGTCGTGAGCGCGGCGCTCGATCTATGGGCAGAGCAGTGCGCCCCGCCGGCCGCCGGGCCCAGCCCGGTGCGGGTCGCCTCGACGGGGCGAGGCCGATGAGCACCGTGGACGTGCTGATTCCGACCTGCGAGCGCGCAGGCGCGCTGGCCGTGACGCTGACGAGTCTCGCGGCGCAGACGTTTCGCGATTTCCGCGTCGTCGTGTCCGATCAATCGGAGCGTATGCCGGCGGCCGGCGCGCTCGAAGTCGTGGCCGCCCGCCGCGTGCTCGAAGCGCACGGCTGCCCGGTCGTCGTGCATCGGCATCTGCCGCGTCGCGGCATCGCGGAGCAGCGCGAGTTCCTGCTGAGCGAAGCTCGTGCCCCGTATGTGCTCTGTCTCGACGACGACCTGATCCTCGAGCCCTTCGTGCTCGAGCTGCTCGTCGGCGCGCTCGGGCTCGAGGGCTGCGGGTTCGTCGTCTCGGCCTGCATCGGCCTCAGCTATAGCGATGACGAACGGCCCCAGGAGCAGCACGTGCGCTTCTGGGAAGGCCCCGTCGAGCCCGAGCCCGTCGAGCCGGGAGACGAGGCCCGGAAGCGGGCCGCGCTTCACAACGCCGCGAACCTCTATCACGTCCAGCGCCGGCTCGCCATCGGCCCCGACGCGCCGCGCCTCTACCGCGTCGGCTGGGTGTCGGCCTGCGTGCTCTTCGACGCCGCCAAGCTTCGGTCGCTCGGCGGATTCTCGTTTTGGAAGGAGCTGCCGCACGAGCATTGCGGCGAAGACGTGCTCGTGCAGATGCGCATGCTGCGGGCCTACGGGGGTGCGGGCATCATGCCCTCCGGCGTGTACCACCAGGAGCTGCCGACGACGCTGCCGAATCGCACCGTCAACGCTCAGCGCCTGCTCGTGTCGGCAAGGGCCGAGGGCGAGACCGTGACCCATGGCGGCGGGGGCGGCTGACGTGCAGCGCGGCATCGAGCGAACGCTGTTTGTCGAGCTGCTCGGCGGCTTCGGCGATCTGCTCATTGCGTTGCCGGCCGTGCACGCATTGGGCCGCGCGTATCCGAGGGCCGCGCACGAAGTACTGACGTTCGCGCCGGGCGCCGAGCTGCTGGCCGCCGATCCCTACGTGGACCGTGTTTACGCGGCCCCCGTTTCGTGCGCCCGCGCTGCCGTTGCGCGCGTGCTGGCCTCGAGCCATTACGATGTCGTCGTTTCCGATACCTGCTACGAGGGGATCGACCGGCTCGTCGAGCGGTACGGCGCGGCGCATACCGTTGCCGACTTATGGCGGTCGCCGCCGGCGCACGTACGGGTCGCGCGCCGCTTTCTCGAGCTGCTCGCGGCCGATGGACTGATCCCGGACGAAGAGGCGGCGGCCGAGGACGGCCGGGTCTATCTGACGGCGGCCGAGCGGGCGGCCGGAGCCCGGCTGCGTGCGGCAGGCTCTCCGCTCGTGGCCCTCGTCGTCGACTCTGGCATGGCGATCAAGCGCTGGCCCGGGCAGCGCTTCGTGGCCCTCGGCCGCACGCTGATCCGCACGCTCGGCGCGAAGGTTCTCGTCGTCGGCGGCGAACGCGAGGCCGAGGCCGAAAGGATCGCAAGCGCGCTCGGCGCCGACGCGCGGCTCTGGCAGCGCGGGACGCTGCGTGAGCTCGCCGCCGCGCTTTCGCATGTGGATCTCGCCATCGGCGGCGACACGGGGGCGTGCAGGCTCGCCGCGGCCGTGGGCACGCGGACGCTGAACCTGTTCGGGCCGTCGTGGCACGGGCGGTACGGGCAGCCCGCGCCGCACATGAATTTGCAGGGGCTCTCCAACTGCACGGAGCGGCACCCGGAAGACTTCACGGAGCACCGCTGCTGGTACATGGGCCGGTGCCCCCTCGCCGGGCGGCGGACCTGTCTCGAGGACCTGAGTGCGGCGGCGGTGGCGCACGCCGCGGCGGTACTGCTGCGAACCGGCTCGGCGCCCCCGCCGCCGGCCGGCGCAGAGCCCGCGTCGCCGACGGGCGCGGCCCCCAGCTCGCCCGGGGGCGCGGACGGTGACTCCACGGCGGCGCGCGGCCGGCGGCGCGTGCGCCGGGCATTGCACAAGCTGGCGTGGCGCGGGCGCGCATCGGTGTCTCGAGCGCCGGACTGGCGGCGCGCTCGCAGGCTCCTCGTCGTGCGCGCCGACAACATCGGCGACGTCGTCATGGCCGGCCCCGCGTTGCGGGCCCTCAAGCGCGCGCTGCCTGATGCCGGGCTGACGCTGCTCGCGAGCCCGGCAGGCGCCGCGGCTGCGCCGCTGCTGCCGTGGCTCGATGCGACCCTGACCTGGCGAGTCCTGTGGCAAGACATCGGCGGGCGCGCGGCGGACCCGGGCGAGGAGCGGCGCCTCATCTCGAGCCTCGAAGCCGGGCGCTTCGACGGCGCCGTCATCCTCACGAGCTTCAGCCAGACGCCGCATGCTCCGGCGGCGGCAGCGTGGCTCGCCGGCATTCCGTTACGGGCCGGTGCCTCCAAAGAGCGCTCGACGCTGCTGACGCACACGGCGGAAGCCGGCGATGACGGGCGCCATCAGGTCGAGCGCAATCTCGACCTCGTCCGGGCGCTCGGCTTTCCGGCCCAAGACGATGCGCTCGAGCTCAAGGTGCCGGACGGTGCGCGCTGCGGTGCGGCCGCGCTGCTCGCCGTGCACGGCCTCGGCGGCGGTCAGCCCTTTGTGCTGTTGACGCCGTGGACGAGCACGGCCGCACGCAATTACGACGCGGGGCGCATGGTCAGGGCCGCGAAGCTCGTTTCGGCCGCCGCGCACTTGCCGATCGTCGTGACCGCCCACGCCCGCGACACCGCGCGCGCCGCGGAGCTCGTCGAGCGCATCGGGCCCGAGGCCGTCGATCTCGCCGGCGAGACGTTGGTCACTGAGCTCGCCGCGCTCGTCGCCGGCGCCCGTCTCGTGCTGACGAACAACACGTCCGTAATGCACATGGCGGACGCGCTGCGCACGCCGGCCGTCGTGCTGTTTGCGGGCACGGATCTCGAGTCGCAGTGGGCGCCGCGGCACACGCCGCACCGCCTGCTGCGAAGGCCGACGCGCTGCAGCCCGTGTTATGCGTTCGCGTGCCCGCTCGACCATGCCTGCCTCGATATCGAGCCCGCCGAGGTCGCGGACGCCGCGCTCGAGCTGCTCGGCGAGACGGACGGAAGGCGGGGAGGGCCGCATGCTTGAGCGTCTAGATGAGGTCAGGGCTCCCCGAATCGGTCGCCCAGGTCTCGATCGCGGCGAGGAGGCGGTCGAATCCTTCTGGCGTCACTACGAAAGAACCGGAACGCCGCTGCGGCGCGCGGTCACGCGCCTGACCGAGCTCGCCCTGTCGCCCGAGGGCGAGCAATCCCGCCGCGCGACGGCGCTGCTCTTCGGCGCCGTGGTCGAGCCGCTGTGCGACGCCTTCTCGCCCGTCGCCGCGCGGATCTACGGTCGCGTGTTCGCGCAAGTCATCGACGAAGCGCGGCGTCATCCCGCGTGCCGGGAAATGGATCGCAGACTCGCCGCACGCGGAATCCACGGCGAGCAAGACCTGTTGCGGCCCGCGCACGAACACAAGCTGCCTGCGACGAACCGCGCCGCGATCGGCCGCGTGCTGCTGCTGTCGCGCCTCACCCTCGGCGCCGACGTTGCGATTGCGCTGCCGGCGCTGGCGGGGCTGCGCGAGCGGTTTCCCCGGGCCGAGCTCTGCATCGTCGGCACGGAGGCCGCGCGCGTGCTCGTTCGGGGCCATGCCGACGTGCGGCACGTCGCCGCCCCTTACGGCCGCGGGGACTCGCTCGCGGAGCGGCTCAACGCCTGGCCCGCGCTCTGCACGGCCGTCGAGCGGTGCCTCGAGGCCGGGTGCCCCGCGCTCGTCGTCGACCCCGACTCGCGGCTGACGCAGCTCGGCCTGCTGCCGCCGCTCGAAGGCGCCCGCTACTTCCACTTTCCGAGCCGCAGTTACGGGGGAACGCGCGCCGCCGCGCTCAGCGAGCTTCTCGGCGAGTGGCTCGCCGAAACTTTCGGCCCGGCCTCCGGTGCAGACGCAGGTACAGGCGCAACGCCGCCGCCGGCCCTCGAGCTCTGCGGCGAAGACGCGGCGTTCGCGGCGGCGCTGCGGGAGCGGCTCCGGGGCACGGACGCACGGCGGATCGCGAGCGTGAGCTTTGGCGTGGGCGGCAACGAGCGCAAGCGCGCGGGCGCCCCCTTCGAAGCCGCGCTGCTGGAATGGATCGCGGCCCGCGGCGCCCGCGTCTTGCTCGCCCGCGGCAGCGGCGCCGGCGAGGTCGCGCGCACCCTGCGCCTCGCCGCGGAGCTCGAGCGCCGCGGACTCGAGGTACACCATCTGCCGCGCGGCCGAGAGATCGATGCGATGCCGGCTCGGCCCGCCGACCTCGTAACCTGGGAAGCGGACGTTGGCGCCTTCATGGCCGCCGTCGCCTGCGCCGACGTCTACGTCGGCTACGACTCGGCGGGGCAACACCTGGCCGCCGCGCTCGGCGTCCCGACGCTCAGCGTGTTCGTAGAGTCTGCGGGCGCGCGGCATGCCGAGCGCTGGAGGCCCCGCGGGGCCGCGCCGGTGCGCATCGTGCGTTCGTCGCAGCCGCCCGAGCCGGAGGAGCTGCTCGTACGCACCCAGGCCGCTTTCGCCGCGCTTTGCCCGGGCCTCGGCGCGCGCCGCCTCAACGCCTGAACGCTCGGGCCTCTATGAAGATTTGACGGACCTCGGAGTGGTGCCCGCGGATCGCTTCCTCGAGACGCTCGATGGCTTTCGCTATCTCGGGAAAGCCGAGCTCGGGCACGAACTGCACGTCGAGGTTCAACAGCAGCTCGGACGGGCCGAGGTGCATGGTGAGGATGTTGCGCACGCCCTCGACGTTGACGTCGCGCTCGACGGTCCGCCTGATGGCTTCGACCGTCTCCGGGCGCGCGCTCTCGCCGGGCAGCAGGCCCTTCGATTCGCGGGCGAGAACGAAGGCGATCGTTGCGAGCAGGAGGCCGATGAGCACCGACGCCGCGGCGTCGAAGCGCGAGCGCCCGGTGAGATGGCTGAGCCAAACGCCGAGGGCCGCGATCGCGATGCCGATCGTCGCAGCGCCGTCCTCGAGTACGACCGTGAACTTCGTCGGGTCCTTGCTCGCCCTTATCCCGCGCCAAATGCCGCGCCGACCCTGATGGGGTTTGAACTCGCGGTAGGCGACGACGAGCGACCCCCCGTCGGCGAGCAGGGAGACCAGCAGCACCGCATAGTTCCAGATGGGATTGCCGAGCTCGGTAGGGTGGATGAGCCGCTGCGCGCCGTCGTAAATCGAGACGCCGCCGCCGATGCCGAAGATCACGACCGCGACGATCAACGACCAGAAGTACAGCTCCTTACCATGGCCGAAAGGGTGCTCGGGCGTCGGCGCCCTGCGGCTGCGCCGGATGCCGAGGAGCATCAGCAGATTGTTCGCGGCGTCCACGCTTGAGTGGAAACCTTCGGCCAGCATCGCAGAGCTGCCGGTCTCGAGAGCGGCGAAGAACTTGGCCGCCGCCACCGTGACGTTGGCACCGAAAGCGGCGAAGAAAGGGGTCTTACTCGTCGTTGGCTCAGAGCCGGTCTCGCGCTCGTCGCCGTCGTTCGAGGCAGGACTCATCCCGCACCCTCAGGCAACATCCGTGCCTCCTTTCGACGGTGCCCTCGGAGGGCGCAGCTCGTGGGGCCCGGACGCCGGCGCGTGCGGTCAGCGGGGCAGGCGCTCACCGCTTCGAGACGTTGAGCTTGCCCCCGCTGCCGCTGACGACGAAGCGATCGCCCGAGGAAGGTTCGAACTTCCGCTGCCCGCGCTTGCCGGCGCCGACGAAGTCGAGCTCGACAGCCTCGCACTCGGTATGGGTCCGCGAAGCCTCGGGCGCCAGGGAGAAGGCCCGGCTGCCGACGCGATAGCGGACGGTCTGGCCGGAACGGTTCCCCACGGTGAACTGGATCGCCGCCGAGCGCGGGCGGCCGAAGTCCTGAACGGCATAGTAGTAGCCCGTGTCCGAAGAGCGAGCGACGGCCACGCCGATGTCTCGCAACGACGAGTTCAGCATGTTCTTACGGTGGGGAGGGGAGTGGATCCAGCCTTGCACGAACTCTTCCACCAGCGCTCCCTCGGCAAAACCGGAGGATCGGAAGGCGTAGGCGATGTTCTCGGCCGCAATACAGTACTCGTAGCCGTGAGCCGCGATCCTCTCGGAGGGCCGCTTGCCGTCGGCGGTATGGCCGTACTTATCGGTTTTCGCCATGAAGTGGGCGAAGTCGCGGGCGGCCTTCTCGATGCTGCCGTCTCGGTCCAGGGCGGCGAGCCCGTGTTTCTTGCGGAAATCGTTAGTGCGCGCAATGATCGAACGCGCGACGGCGTCGAGATCCGGACCCTGCTCCTGCCCGCCCGCAGAGGAGCCCTGCGCGTGGACTTGCGCGAGCTCACCGAGCGCTGCGAGCAGGACGAGGACCGTGCGTAGAATAGCCTTGGGCGGCCTCTTGGATGTCGACGCGGCCATGTACCGAGTGTAGCAGCCCGGGTCCGCGGCCGCGAAGCGGGGCCGCTAGCAGTACGCGTCGATGATGCCGACCAGCCGATTGAAGTCCACGGGCTTCGGTATGTACTCGGTCGCCTTCAGCGTACGGGCGACACGCTCCAGATCGGCGGTGCCGGATACGAGCACGACCGGGATGTTCGCGAGCAGGTTCCGGGCGAGCAGTTGCTCGCGGAACTCCCACCCATTCATCTCGGGCATCATGAGGTCGAGAAGGATCAGACACGGCGGCGCCATGGCGTCCAGCTTGGCGAGCGCTTCTCGGCCGTTCGCTGCGGTTTCGACTTCGTAGCCGTGGTGCGAGATCAGCCATGCGAGGCCCTCGCGCACGTCCGACTCGTCCTCGACGATGAGAATCGCTTTCCTTGTCGACGCCATCGGTTCCTCCTGAACGTGGCCCGAACGCGCGCGCTCGGCGCCCTGTCCGCAGGGTAACTCTACCTTCACGCGGTAGAGACTACGCGGACCCGCATCACGAAGCAGGCAATTGGCGCGGACGCCGCACTTGCAATTTCACCGGGGCGCGAGGCCGCCCGGGGCGATCCCGCTCGGCGCTCGCCTACTTTGATCCTAAAGCTCACCGCTATCTTCGGATGCACATTTGCGAAACTGCATTCGTCGAGTTGGGAAGAATGCCCTGAAATGCCCATGCCGCTGCGCAGCTGGATCAGCGCTCGAACAGCGCTCCAACAGCGGTCGAGTTCCGATCGACCATATAAGACGTTGACCCTGAACGGCTCATGAACGCAGACCGCGGAGGGCGGGGAGCCGTGGCACGCCTGATGCACGCGGCGTCTCGTATTTCGCGCGGGACGACCGACGGAGGGACTGCCATGATCGGGACGGCTGGACGGGTCATAAGTCTCCAAGGTCGGTCGCAGGGAAGCCGCTGCCGGCAAGAGACGACGCGAAGCCTCGCCGTCCTCGGAGTCGTCTTGGCGCTCGCTGCCGGGCTCTGCGCCGCGGCGTGGCCGCGCACTGCAGCTGCCCAGATGGCGCTCGGCCGCGCGGCGCTGCGGGATGCCGAGGCCAACCTCCCCAAGGGAACGAACATCGACCTCGACAACGGGCTCAAGGTCGTCATGGGCCTCGCGCAGTGCACGGGCAAGGGCCAGTGCGCTGCATGCTATCAGTGTCATCAGATCAGGGGCGCCGGCAGCGTCACGGCCAACATACCTCGGCTCACCGGCCAGACCTTCCGCTATCTGTATGCGTCGCTGCGGAACTTCGCTTCCGGTCGCCGCGACAGCCCGACGATGGCGCCGATCGCCCAGGCGTTGACGCCGGCCGACATGCGCGACGTCGCCGCCTTCTACGCGGCGCAAAACACGCGCACGCCGCTGATGGCGGCGTATGCCGCGGAAAAATCGCAGACGACCGAAGAGATCCTTTCCCAGGGCGGCAAGATGGCCGCCGTCGGCATCCCGGACCGCGGTGTTCAGGCCTGCCAGAATTGTCATGGGCCGGACGGAGGCGGGTTGCCCCCGATTTATCCCTACCTGGCGGGCCAATACGCGGATTACATCGTCAATCAGCTCAACGCTTTCAAGTCGGGAGCGCGGGGCATCGGCGACGCCGGCATCGACGTCATGGAGGATATCGCAAAGCGATTGACCGCGGGCCAAATGAACGACGTCGCGCAGTACTATTCGGCGATTCGCCCCCCCCGGATCGTGCGCGACGAGAACTACGCGGGCGCGCTCGCAATCGGCCCGCCGCTGCTGCCCGAGGCGGCAGTGCGAGGGGCCGAAGGCAGCGGCGACGCGAGCGGAAACGGTCAAGGACAGGCCGGCGCCCGCATTGCGGCCGGCGACGCGTCCGTCCATACCAGCGATTCAGGGCAGGCGCAGAGGCCCGACCAGAAGCTGCCCATTCCTCCGGGCAAGATCCCCTAGCGGGCCCATGGACGCGACAGCGTTCGATGGACGCGACGCAACGCGAATATCCGCTCGAAAGCGCTGCGTACTCCGGAGTCTAAAGAAGTCACTAAGAAGGGAAGTCAGATGACCGATTGGAAGCACGCTTGTCGCCGGCGGATTGCCGCCGCGTTCTGCGTGGCGGCCGCGTGTGCGGCGCTCGCAGGGAGTGCCGCATTCGCTCAAGGCAACGGGCAGACCGGCGGGCAGGAACAGCAGGCGCAGGCGCACCCGCAGGCGCAGAAGGCACAGGTCGGCGCCGGCACGACCAACGCGACGACCACGGGTACGAGCCACCCGATGAAAATCGGCTCCGACTCCTCGTCGGGGCAGCCGTCGCCGCCTCAGCCGAGCCTTTGCAAAGACTACAAGGGAAAGGTCCACAAGCAGTGCCTCGAGACGGTCCTGCGCGGGAACGGCAATGACGCCTCCGGGCAGGCCGACGCCGGCAGCGGAAAGCAGCCGGCGTCGGCTCGGGTCAAGCGAAGCGCATCCGGCGAGGACTGAAGCAGGCGAGACGAGACGGGCACAAGAGTTTGAGGAGCGATCGGATGGGACAGTTTTCGCGGCGTGACTTGATCAAGGGTACGGGATACGCGGGCGTCGCCGCCGTGGTCGGCGGCGCGGGGAGCGCGGAGGCCCAGCAGAACGGGCAAGCGCAGTCCGAGCGGGCAAACGCCGGAACGGGCGCGGGCGGCTCCGAGAGCAACGAGGTGCTCGCCTACTTGTCGAGCGAGGAGGCCAGGTTCGTGGAGGCTGCGGTCTCGCGCCTGATCCCCGCCGACGACCAGTGGGGCGGAGCGGTCGAGGCGGGCGTCGTGTTTTACATCGACCGCCAGCTCGCGAGCGCGTACGGCGCGGGCGCGCGGCTCTACCTCGACGGGCCGTGGGATCCGGAGGCGCCCTACGAACAGGGCTATCAGCTCAAGTACACGCCGGCGGAGCTCTACCGCGTCGGCATCTCCGACATTCGCGACCAGGTCAAGCAACGGCACGACGGCAAAGAGTTCTGGGACCTCGGCGCGAATGACATCGATGAGGTGCTAACAAGCCTCGAGCACGGGCAGATGCAGCTGCCCTCCATGCCGAGCACGGTGTTCTTCGAGACCCTGCTTGCGAACACGATCGAAGGCTATTTCGCGGATCCGATATACGGCGGCAACCGCGATATGGTCGCGTGGCGAATGGTGGGCTTCCCGGGGGCGTACGCGCAGTACCTCGGCCTCGTAGACCAGCACGGCTTCGAGTTCAAGCGCGAGCCGATCGGCATCTCGAACGCCGATGCCGTGTTGGGCCACGAGCAAGAGCAATTGAGCCGGAACGGCTGAGGGGAAAGCGAAACGATGGCAACACAGATGAAACGCGTAGACGCAGTCCTCGTAGGCGGCGGCCTGACGGCCTCCGTGCTCGGCAAGGAGCTTGCCGAGGCGGGCTACTCGGTCGTCGCGCTCGAGCGCGGGCCCATGCGCAAGACGATTCCGGATTTCCAGTCGCCGCCCATGCACGACGAGCTCAAACACTCCGTGCGGCACTCGCTCATGGAAGACCCCTCGGTCGACACGCTGTCGTTCCGCAATTTCCCGGACCAGAAGCCCCTGCCCATGCGGCAGCTCGGCTCGTTCCTGCCGGGCGAGGGCGTCGGCGGCGCCATGGTCCACTGGAACGGCCAGACATGGCGCTTCCAGCCCTCGTGGTTTGAGCTCAAGAGCTGGACCGAGGAGAACTACGGCAAGAACTTTCTCGCGGACGAGGTCACGATTCAGGATTTCGGCATTACGTACGACGAGCTCGAGCCGTACCTGAGCTTCTTCGAGCACGTATGCGGCACGGGCGGGCTGCCCTGCGTCGTGGACGGTAAGCGCCTCGAAGGCGGCAACCCGTTCGAAGGCCCTCGGAGCCGGCCTTACCCGAACCCTCCCATGAAGCAGAGCTACTCGGGTGCGCTGTTCGAGAAGGGCGCCAAGAGCCTCGGCTACAAGCCGTTTCCTGTGCCGTCTTCGAACGTGACCCGCCACTACACGAACCAGTTCGGCATGGAGTTCAAGCCCTGCATGTACTGCGGCTTCTGTGAGACCTACGGCTGTGAGCACTTCTCGAAGGCCAGCCCGAACATCGCAATCCTGCCGGCCGCGCTCGCGAGCCCCAATTTCGAGCTCCGGCCCTGGTCGTATGTGCTGCGGGTCGAATGGGACAGAAAGTCCAAGATGGCGACGGGCGTGACGTACGTCGACGCGAGCGGACGGGAGGTCTTTCAGCCTGCCGGGCTCGTCGCGCTCTGCGCGTTCGCCCACCACAACCCGATACTCATGCTGCGCTCGGGAATCGGCCAGCCGTACGACCCGAGAACCCGCGCGGGCACGGTCGGCCGCAATTACACCTACCAGACGATGACCGGAGTCTCGATCTACTACGACAGCTCGGTGCGCATCAACCCGTTCATGGGGGCCGGGGCGCTCGGCACGGCCATCAACGACTTCAACAACGGCAGCTTCGACCACTCGGGCCTCGGGTTCGTGGGCGGCGCTTACATCGCGGCCTATCAGACGACGGGACGGCCGATCCACCACCACCCGGTTCCCTCGGGCACGAAGCGGTGGGGGCTCGACTGGAAAAAAGCCGTGGCGCGGCACTACAACAGCACCGTCGGCCTCACGATCCACGGCTCGTCGACGCCGCATCCGAACAACTACTTGGGTCTCGACTCGACCTACAAGAACGCGTTCGGGCAGCCGCTCGGCATGCTGACGTTCGATTTTCCGTACAACGACCGACTCATGTCGCGCTACGTCACGCAAAAGGCGAAGGAGATCGGCGAGGCCATGGGCGGACAGAAGGTGGGCGTGACCTGGCTCGACGACCACTACAGCATCGTTCCGTACCAGACCACGCACAACACGGGCGGCGCGATCATGGGCGAGAATCCGTCGACGAGCGTCGTCAACAAATATCTGCAGTCGTGGGACCTGCACAACCTGTGGGTCGTCGGTGCGTCGGCGTATCCGCAGAATGACGGCTACAACCCGACCGGGACGCTCGGGGCCCTGGCGTTCTGGGCCGCCGACGCGCTCGTCCATCAGTACATGCCTCATCCAGGACCCTTGGTGCAAGCATGAGACGAACAGCAGTCGTTGTGGCGCTGGCGGGCGTGCTGAGTGCCGGCGCCTCCGCGCCGGCCCGGTCGCAGACCGCGCCGCAGACGCCGCCGCCTCCGGTCTCGCAACAGCCGAACGGCGGCCAGCTCGGCATTTCTGCCGTATGGAACCAGAAGCACGGCGGCCCGGGGGCGAACCCGGTGCAGGGGCGCTTCGTCGCCACGGGCGGCGAGTTCGGCGAGCTCAGCTACTCGTGCGACGCCTGCCATGGCCTCAACGGCACGGGCGACAGCAGCGGCGCGTTCCCCCGCCTCGCCGGCCAGAGCCAGTGGTATTTATTCGATGCTCTTTACAACTTCGCGACGGGACTACGCCCGAGCGACATTATGGGGCCGATCGCGAGCGAGCTCACACAGCAGGACATGCAGAACGTCGCTGCGTACTATGCGAGCCTGCCGCCGGAGCCGTACCCGGAAGCCCTGCCGACGCATGCGAGCCAGCTTGTGAATCAGGGCGAGCAGATCGCGCATGCGGGGCAGCCGGCGAAGGGCGTGCTGCCCTGTGTCGCGTGCCATGGCGCGGAAGGTCAGGGAAACGCCCCGATCTTTCCTTTCGTCGGCGGCCAGTACGAGCCCTACCTCGAGTCGCAGCTGCAGCGCTTCAAATCCGGCCAACGCGGCGGCAGCATGGCGAATGTCATGACGCAGATCGCCAGAGGGCTCTCCGACATGCAGATCGAGGCCGTTTCGATGTATTTCGCGTCGCTGCGGCCAAAGACTGTCACGCCGCAGCGGCTCGCCCCGACGCGGGCGGCGCAGCAGACGCCGGAGCCGCGGCCGCACATGGGTGCAACCATTCATCCGAAGCCCGGAAAGGGCGACGTTGTCGTTCCGGGCGCGAGCACGAGACCGAACGGCAACTCGCAGGCCAACGCCGAGGAGGGGCGCGGCGGCGCCGGGCAAACCGCGACGCCGCCATCAACGCCGACATCGAGGGCGAACGACGCCGGCAATAATCGATGAGACAGCACAAGATCCCCGCGGATGCCCGATGACGCGCTCGGGGCCTCAATCTGCGAGCGCGAGGATCGTTTCACCGGACGCACGCGACAGGTAATGCCACCGGCCGCCCGCGTCTTCCGCGAAGCCCTCAACATCGCGCTCGTCGAACTGCCGGAGCAGCTCGGCCTCCAAGGCGCCCCCCGTGCCCCGCCCTGAAGGCAGCTCGATGCGCCAATGTCGGCAGGGTGCGCTCTCGCTGCCCGGGTAATCGTGAGCGAGGGCATCCCGGTGCCCTGGAGAGCCGAGCGGGCCCGTGAGCACATCCACGGTTTCGCCCGCGTCGTCGCCGGCCCCGGTGCGCTGCAGAGCGCGGATGCCGACCGGGCGCTCGGCGGAGCCCGCACCGGAGAGGAAACCCGCGATGGAGGCCGTGAGCGCGGCGTTCTCGCTGAAGCAGCGGGCGAGATCGTCGATGCGGACCAGCAGAGGCGCGCCTTCCGCCGTCATCGGGAAACGCAGTCCGAGCAGCGCCGATGCGCCCGGGAGAAATACGAGCCCGTCCACGCGAATGGGATAGTCTTCCTTCTCCAGGCGAGGGGCCCAGGCCGCCCGGGCGGCATAGCCTTCCTCGATTGTGGGCAAGATGAAGGTGTTGAGCGCATGCGCGGCCAGCGGTATCAGCGGGAGACCGCTGCGCTTCAGCGCATCGTTTACGGCGCGATGCACCAGAAAGGGGCGGTTCGCAATCTCGATATCGAGCCTCGCAGTCGCAACGCTTGCGCGAACGGCCGTCTCCGAGAAGCGGGCGACAAAGCTGCGCGCGGGATCGAGCACTCCGTCCGGATCGCCCGATTGCGAACCGAGCACATAGATCCAGTCGCCCTGGCGCGCGACCAGCTGCGCGTCCTCGGTATCGCGCTGCACGTTCAGGCGCGCCTTCATGGGCTTACACAGCCAGCCCTTGTGGGGCTCGCGGTCGCGGCGGTGGCCGATCAAGAGCACCGCCTGCTCGAGCGGACCCGTATCGCGCAAAGACCAAAAGGCCCGATCCAGCTTGTACGCGGCGAGCAGGGTCTCGTTGTCGCAGGGTAGAAGCGCGGAAGCTTCGCCCTCGAGATCCTTTAGCTCGACATTCGAAAGTTCGTCGGTCATCGGTGCACCATCCCATACGGACGGCGCAGTGTAACCGCGTGCGGCCAAACTCACCTCGAAAAGCGTTGGCGGCCTCGGCCGCACGGCGGCATCAGCGCCGCGCGATGATCCAAACGGCATGCACGATGCCGGGGATGTAGCCGAGAAGTGTCAGGAGAACGTTGAGCCAGAACTGACCGCTCAAACCGACCTGCAGAAAGACCCCGAGCGGGGGCAGAAGTATGGCGCATATGAGTCGGACGATATCCATTTCGGCGCTGTCTCCCTAACGGCTCGATAGGGGGAGTTTGCAAGAACGGTGCCAGTGGAAGCGCGGCCCGCTCCCCGGTGGCACGACTCTTGCTGCCGAGTGGGGCCGTCCCTTCCGGCCCATTGAATGTTGCGTTACGTGAACACGGACGAGCCCGGCCTTACACGCCGGCGCCGCGGCCGCGGGTTCGTCTATATCGATTTCGAAGGCCATGTGGTCACCGCCAGCGAGACCAAAGCGCGTCTCGACGCGTTGGCCGTACCGCCGGCGTGGACGGACGTATGGCTCTGCCGCGACCACAAAGGTCACACTCAGGCCACCGGAAGGGATCAGCGCGGCCGCAAGCAATACGTCTACCACCCCGAGTGGCGAGCCCGACAGGAGCGTTCGAAGTTCGATCAGCTGCGCGCGTTTGCGGCCGCGCTGCCGAAGATCCGTCGTCGCGTGGACGGCGATATCGACGGGCCGGCGCCGCGCGAGGCCGCCGTGCTGGCGGCGGCCGTGCGGCTGCTCGATCTTACGGGTATCCGGGTGGGCAACAAGAGCTACTTCGATGCGAACGGGACCGTCGGGCTTACGACGCTGCAGGACCGTCACACGGAGATCGAAGGCGGGCGCATCGGGCTGAGGTTCAGGGCCAAGTCCGGACGCCGCGTGGAGACTTCGGTGCAGAGCCGGCGGCTTGCGGCCCTGCTCCTTCGGTGCGAGGAACTGCCGGGCCAACGTCTGTTTCGGTACCGGTGCGGCGACGGAGTCGCGGAGCTCGATTCGACGCAGCTCAACGACTATCTGCGCGCGATCGCGGGCCGCGAGATCAGCGCTAAGGATTTTCGCACTTGGATCGCGACGGTAACGGTCGTCGAACGGTGGCTCGAGCGGCGCCGACCCTTGACCATTCGGGAGGCGGCCGCTGCGGCCGCGGCACGGCTCAACAACACGTCTGCCGTGACCCGCCGCAGCTACATTCATCCGGATGTGCTCGCGACGGTAGTCTCGCGTGCACCTGACGATGCCGAGCGAGCCGCGGCGCGGCGCGGGCGCGTCCGGCTTTCGGGCGCCGAGGCGCTGTGCGCACGCCTGCTCGAACGCCGGAGTCGAAGCCGCCGCTCGCCGAGGACGCAAAGGAAGTGAAGGGCATGACGGCCGCGAAGAGCCGAAAGGGAGAAAGCAGGCCCAAAAAAGCGGGCCCAAAGGTTTCTGGAAGGCCGCCCAAATTTTTAGGCGACGCGGATCAAAGTCCATGCATTGCGGCGGCCGACTCAACAACGATTTGCGTGGCATGCTTGTTGCAGGCGCTCGCACTGGCGCCGCAAAGACGAAACTGCCACAACCAACGCGGCCATTTCCCGATTCGAAAAGGAAAAGCTTATGAGAGTACTGGTCGCGGGCGGAGCAGGATTCGTCGGAGCGCATCTGTGCGGACGCCTCGTCAACGACGGTCATTTCGTCTATTGTCTCGACGATCTGAGCACGGGGCGCCAGGAAAACGTTGCGGTCCTCGCGCGCTCGCCGCGTTTCGCCTTCGTGCCGCGGTCCGTGCTCGAGCCTGTCTGGCTTCCCGTCGACGCCATCTTCCATCTCGCGAGCCCCGCCGCAGCCCCGCATTTCCGAGACGATCCCGAAAAGACATTGCTCACGAACGTCGAGGGCACGCGAAATTTGCTCGAGCTTGCGGCGGAGACGGGCAGCCGCCTGATCTATGCATCGAGCAGCGAAGTGTACGGCGACTCCGCGCAGTACCCCCAGCAAGAGGACTGCCTCGGGAGCGTAAAGACCATGGGGCCGCGGGCCTGCTACGACGAGGGGAAGCGCTGCGGCGAAACCTTGTGCCACGTGTACCGCGAGCGCGGCCTCGCCGTTTCCGTAGTGAGAATCTTCAACACGTACGGGCCCCGGATGCGCCTCGACGAAGGGCGGGCCGTCTCGAATCTGCTGGGCCAGGCGCTGAGGGGCGAGCCGCTGACTGTCTATGGGGACGGCACGCAAACTCGCTCCTTCTGCTACGTCGACGATCTCGTCGAGGGGCTCGCTCGTGTGCTCTGTCTCGATGGCGGCCTGCCGGGCCCCCTGAACCTCGGCTCGCCCGAGGAATTCAGTGTGCTCGAGCTCGCGAAGCTCATTCTGCGCCTGACCGCCTCTTCGTCGAAGATCGTGTTCAGGCCGCTGCCGGCGGGCGACCCGTTGCGCCGGTGCCCGGACATCTCGCGCGCGCGGCAACTCATCGATTGGACGCCGAGCGTGCCGCTCGAGCAAGGGCTCGCAAAAACGATGCGGCACTTCCGCCGGCTGCTCAACGGCCCGCGTGTAGAGCCTGCACCTTCGGCTGTCGTGGCGTGAGAACTCGATCTCTCTGACCCGAGATCGATGAGAGCGAAATGAAGATTCTCATGACGAGTGTCGCCGCGGGCGGCCTGTGGTCGTACACCGTGGATCTGTTGCGCGAGCTCGGCGCGCTGGGCTGCGAGCTCGACCTCGCAGTGCTCGGCGGCGATATCGGCGAAGCGCGCCGCATCGAGGCAGAGCGGCTCACGAACGTGGTCGTCCATCAGCCTCCTCGTGCTGCCGCCCGAGGGCGGCGCCTGCACGAATGGCTCGCCCGGCTCGCCGCCGCCTCGGCCCCCGACTTGCTGCATCTCAACGACTTCACATCGGGCACGCACGCGTTTCAAATCCCTGCCGTGCTGGTCGCACACGACGCGGGTCCTGCGGCCCGGAGGCGATCGGTCGTCGAGTCGGTTGAGCGCGCGGATCACGTGATCGCGACGACCGAATCGGGCCTGCGCGAGCTGCTCGAGCGTTATCCGGAAGCCGACGCGGAAGGACGCGAGACGATCATTCGGCATGGCGTGGACCCACACCGCTGGCCCATGGGTCAGCGCCGCGAAGCATTTGTGCTGGCATCGGGCGCGCTCGGGGACGCCGACTCGAAGCTCGAGACCCTCGTGCGCGCCGCGCGCGGTCTCGGGCACCCCGTGGTCATTGCCGGCGCCCGTCCGAGGGGCCGGGACCGGGCCGCGACGCAGCGCAGCGCGAATCTCGTGCTGCCGGGCCCGCTGCCCCGAGAGCGCTTCGGCGCCTACTGCCGGCGCGCGGCCGTGTACGCCCACCCGGCGCGACGCGCGCCTTTCGGCTTTGCCGTGCTCGAAGCCGCGCTGTCGGGCTGCGCACTCGTGCTGGGCGACATCGCGCCGCTGCGCGAGCTTTGGGACGGCGCGGCAAGGTTCGTCGAGCCGGGCGACGAAAGCGCCCTTGCGGCGACCCTCTCGGAGCTGCTCGGCGATTCCGACGAGGCGGCGAAGCTCGGCTTAGCCGCGCGCGCTCGCGCGCTGCAATACGGCGCCCGGCGCATGGCGCTCGCCTACATCGGCGTCTATGCCGACATGCTGGACCAGCGCAGCGCGGCCGACGCGCTGCTGGCCCAAGGCGCGGCTTGAGGCGCCCGTCCCGGGCCGCTCTCGGGCCGCTCTCGGGCCACGCGCCGTTCCGCGTCTGGCACGTCCATTGCACCACTCCTTGTGAATCGCAACGCGATCCGCACCAGCGCGGGAAGGTGCGTCGCTGACAAAGGAGGTGCGGCGATCATGAAGGCGGTAGCCTGGCACGGAAAGCGGGATGTCCGGGTGGAGACGGTGCCCGATCCGAGGCTCGAGGAACCGAGCGACGCCATCGTGCGAATCTGCACGACGGCGATCTGCTGGTCGGACCTTCACTTGTACGAAGTGCTGACGCCCTTCATGACCTCGGGAGACGTCCTGGGTCACGAACCCGCTCGGCATCGCCGACTCGCGTCGCACCGGCTGCCGCTCGAACAGGCGCCGCACGGCTACGAGATCTTTCAGAAGAAGGAGGATGGAGCCATCAAGATTCTGCTGCACAACTGAGGCAGCTCGAGAGAGGCCGAAGCAGAGGATGACCGGAGGGAAGGATGCCTGAATTGCCGCGAGACCCCAGCATCGAGGGAACGATTGGGCTGTATCGTCTCGGGTACCGCTACATCGGCGACCGTTGCCGTAAGCTGCACACTAACGTCTTCGAGACGCGGCTCATGCTCAAGCCGACGATCTGTATGCTCGGCAGCGACGCCGCGCGTGTGTTCTACGATACGGACCACATGCGCCGGCACGGCGCGATGCCCTGGCGCGTGCGCAACACGCTCATCGGCAACGGCGGTGTGCAGGGCCTCGACGGGCCCGCACACCGCCAGCGCAAGGAAATGTTTATGGGGCTCATGCTGCCCGAGCGCATTGCCGAGCTTGACGAGACGGCGCAGGAAGAGTGGCGGCTCGCGTTTCAACGCTGGCGGAAAAAAGAGCGCGTCCGGCTGCTCGACGAGGCCCACGAAGTCTTTTGCCGCGCCGTGTGCCGCTGGGCCGGCGTGCCGCTGCCGGAGTCCGATGTCGCGCAGCGCACGGACGATCTCGCCGCGCTCATCGACGGCGGCGGCGGAGTCGGGCCCCGCTACTGGCGGTCCCGCCTCGCCAGAAAACGTGTCGAGGCCTGGGGCCGGTCGCTCGTGCAGCAGACGCGTGCGGGCGAGCTCGAGCCTGCGCCCGAGAGCGCGCTGGCCGCAATCGCGTTTCACCGCGACCTCGCCGGGTGCCTGCTCGAGCCCCAGACCGCGGCCGTCGATCTGCTCAACGTTCTCCGGCCGACCGTCGCGATCGCCACCTACGTGACCTTCGCCGCGCTCGCGCTGCACCGCCACCCCGGCAGCCGGCCCTCCGACGGAGACGGCAGCCGGGATCTCGAGCACTTCGTCAACGAGGTGCGGCGGTTCTTCCCGTTCTTTCCGTTCGCGGCCGCGACGGTCGCGAAGCCTTTCGAGTGGCGCGGCTATCGGTTCCCGCGCGGGCATCGAGTGCTGCTCGACCTGTACGGAACGGATCACGACGAGCGCCTGTGGTCCGCTCCGAACGAGTTTCGGCCGGACCGCTTCGAGGTTCACGAGCCCGACGCGTTCGCGCTGATCCCCCAGGGGGGCGGCGATCCCTACGTCCACCACAGGTGCGCCGGAGAGTGGATCACCATCTCGCTGCTCAAGAGCGCGGTCTCGTTCCTCGAGCACGAGGCCAAGTATCGCGTGCCGGAGCAGGATCTCTCGGTCGATTTGAGCCGCATGCCGGCGCGGCCCAAGAGCGGCTTCCTGCTCGAGGCGCAGCCGCCGGCCGGGCAGACCCGACGCGGAAGCGAGCCCATCTCGGGCGCGTCCGGCACGTCGCCGGCGCCGCACGGCCCGCAGCACTGACGCAGCCCTGAGGCCGCGCGCCCGGAGCGGTGCCTACCGCTCGCGAGACTCGAGCGTGCGCAGGACGAAGCTCGCGACATCCTGCATGTCGCCGAGCGAGAGCGTCCCGCCGAACGCGGGCATGGCGCTGCGCCCGGCATTCAGCACTTCGAGGATCTGCTGCTCGTCGAGGCGGCTCGTAAGCGCGACGCCGCCGCCGTGGCCGCCTTGGCCACGGTCCCCGTGACAGGGGGCACAGGTCGTTGCGAAGAGGGAGCGCCCGTTCGCGAGGTCGGGGGCGCGTCCCGCGGGCACCGCGATCGGCGCGACGCGCGCGTGCTGCGGCACGGCCGGCGCCTCGGCCTCGTCGATACTGCCGTGCAGCGAAAACAGCCAGAGCCCGTCGCCGCGGCGGCCGCCGTAGACCGACCCGCCCGCGAGCACGGCAATGTACTGCTCGCCGGCGAACTCGAAGCTCGTCGGCGGTGCGTTGACGCCGGCGTCGAGCTGAAACGACCACAGTCGCCGGCCCGACCCCGAGTCGAGCGCCGTGAGCCGGCCGTCGTTGCGACCGAGGAATACCAGGCCGCCCGCCGTGGCGACGGAGCCGCCGTAGCAGCGCGCGTCGAGCTGGCGGCGCCAGGCCAGCCGGTTCGTCGGAGACGTCCACAGCCGCAAGAATGCCGCGGCCCGGCATGCCGGGCGGGCGCAGAAACACGCCGCCGAGAAACGAGCCGTCGTCGGGAGGCCCCGAGAACTGCGAGTCGTCGGCGACGGCGGCATTGACGCCGTCGCCGGCGCAGACGAACAGCGTCTCGGCCGTCGGATCGTAGGAGCTCGGCGGCCAATTTACGGCCGCGATCGGCTTGTAGAGCACGGGCTTGTCGTAGAACGGCGTGAAGATCCGCCCCTGATTCACGAGCTCGTAGTTCTCGGGCGCGATGTCGATCGACTGGGGCACGACGGCGTCGCCCTCGGGGAACGGCTGCGTCGCGGCTGTGGCCTGCCGCGGCTCCTGCGGCACGGGTTTCTCCTCGATGTGGAGCAGAGGCCGGCCCGTCTGCCGATCCAGCAGATAGACGAATCCCGTCTTCGAGACCTCGGCGATACCGCGGCGCACGCGTCCGCCGATGCGGGCATCGAACAGCACGACGGGGTTCGCGGAATCGTAGTCCCAGATGTCGTGGTGGACTTGCTGAAAGTGCCACCGGTACTCGCCCGTCGCGGCATCGAGCGCCACGATCGAATCGCTGTACAGGTTGTCGCCGGCGCGCACGGCCCCGCCGAGATCGGGCCCGGGATTGCCGGTCGAGAAATACAGCAGGCCGAGCTCGGGATCTACGGCTGGCGTCTGCCAGACCGGCGCGCCCCCGTGCTGCCACGCATCGTTGTCGGCCGGCCAGCTCTCGTGGCCTCGCTGGCCCGGACCCGGCACGGTGTAGAACGTCCATCGCCGTTGGCCGTTCCTTGCGTCGTACGCTTCGACCCGGCCGCGGATGCCGAGATCGCCGCCGGCGAAGCCCGTGATGACCATTCCGGCGTAGTAGAGCGGCGCGCCCGTGATGCTGAAGCCGCGCCGGTTGTCCTCGGCCTGCACGGACCAGACGGGCCTGCCCGTAGCCTGGTCGAGCGCGACGAGCTTCGCGTCGAGCCGGCCGAGAAAGAGCTTGCCGTCGCCCATCGCGAGCCCGCGGCTGACCCAGCCACAGCAGACGCGCACGGTGTCGGGATCGAGATGCGCCTCATAGCTCCAGATTATGCGGCCCGTGCGCACGTCCACCGCGAAGACGTCGTCCTGACCGGTGACGACATAGAGCACGCCGGCGTAAGCGAGCACCTGCGCCTGCCCCGAGGTGCGCGGGTTCAGGCCCGAGCCGCGGAGCCCCGTGCGCCATACGGCCTTGAGCCCGCTTACGGTTTCGCGATTGATCGCGGCAAGCGGTGAGTAGCGCTGGTTGTAGAGGTTGCCGCCGTTCGTGATCCAGTCCCGCCGCGGCAGCGCCGTCAGTGCGGCTGCACCGAAGGCCGGCGACCGAGCGGGCTCGGCACCGGAAGGGCCGCCGAGGGCGGCCGGGTCGCTCTGCTGGGCTGCGGCAGCGGTTGCCAGCAGGCAAGTCGAGATCAAGCCGAAGAAGCCGAAAAAGGGGTCAGAGCCCTTTTTCGTGTGCCGGGCTCGATCGACCCGGTCGCCGTGCCCGAAAAAGGGCTCTGACCCCTTTTTCGGCTTCTTCGCCTTCTTCGGCCGCATGCTCAGCGCGCCGTCATGAGCCGCTTGACCAGGGCGGCCGTCTCCGGGTGAGGATCGACGGCATTCGCGCCTCGCCCGATGCCGCGTATACGTCCCATGGCCGCGTCCACGGCCGACTTACCGTCTTTATCGAGTGCGGCTACGTCCGCGCCTTTCGCGACGAGCAGTCGCACGAGGTCGTTCCACCCCTGGAACGCAGCACCGTGCAGCGCCGTTTGCCCGAATTTGTCGCGGGCGTTGACGTGCGCGCCGGTTGCGAGCAGCAGCTTCGCCGCTTCGATCGCCTGCGGCTCCGTCTTGAAGCGTCCGCGCGTGTCGATCGCATAGCAGCGAAGCCCCGCGGCCGCCATGAGCGGCGTGACGCCGTTGACCTGCGGCAGATCGGCCAACGCACCGTGCGCGAGCAGCAGCCGCATCGAGTCGATGTCGCCGGCCTTCGCCGCGCGGATCAGCGGCGTCGTGCCGATCGTGAGGATGGGATCGGCGCCGCGGTCGGCGCCGAGGCTGCGGAACGGCTGCAGCAGCTTGAGCTGCGCGTTCGGGTTCGCTCCCTTTTCGAGCAGCAGCTTGACGATCTCGAGCGGCGTCGTCGCATCGAGCGCCGGCTGATCGGGCCGGCCCCCATGGGGCAGGGTGTTGTAGTCCACGGCCGCGTAAAGCGGATTGCGGCCCCACCAGTCCCACTTGTCGACGTTCGCGCCCTGCTCGACGAGGAATTTCGCGAGATCGAAGTGAGCATTGAGCAGCGCGAGCAGCAACGGCGTCACGGCATCGGGATCGGGCAGGTCGATTTCGGCGCCGGCCGCGACGAGCCGCTTCGCGCAGGCGAGGCAGCCCTGGCGCGCCGCATAGAGCAGCGGCGTGAGGCCCCCAGTCGGCAGGTCCTTGGCGCGCGGCTCGGCCGTGACCTGCCGCTTCCAGTCGTTCACTTTCGAGCGCGCGTTCGGATCCGCGCCGTGCTCGAGGAGCAGCGCGACCATCGCGGGTCGGCCCTCGGCTGCGGCCCACATCAGGGCCGTCTGCTGCTTCCAGGGCTCGCGGGCTCGAACGTCGGCGCCGTGCGCGAGCAGGAGCTTGGCTGCCTCGACGTGGCCGGAACGCGCGACGAGCATGAGCGCCGTCTGACCGTCGGCGCTCGTAGACTTCGCGTCCGCGCCCGCGTCGAGCAGCAGCTTGATGACCTGCGCATCGCCGACGGTCGCAGCTTCGGACATCGGGGTCGCACCGAAGACGTTCGCGGCCCGCACGTCTGCACCGGCGGCGATGAGCCGCCGCACGAGCGCGACGTCGTCGTAATGCACGGCCCAGTGCAGGGCCGTCGTGCCGTCGGGCGCGGCTTCGCGCACGTCGGCGCCGGCCGCGATGAGCCGCTCGGCCCGGGCGCCTGCGCCGGCCGCCGCGGCGCTGACGAGCGAGTCCGCGGCGCGGGCGGCGGCGGCGATGAGCACCAGCGCGGCCGCCGATGCGAGGGCGGCGCCGGCGGCTCGGCACGAGCGTTTCATAGTCAGACCTCCGCGAAATCGCCCGTGCTGTCGCCGAGCTTCTCGATCGGCACGCCAGCCCGCTCGAGCAGCGTAAGGTGCAGGTTCGCGAGCGGCGTGCGGTCGGCGTACCTCACGTGTCGCCCGCCCTTGAGCTTGCCGTAGCCGCCGCCGAGGATCGCCGAAGGCAGCGGGAAGTGGTCGTGGGCGTTGCTGTTGCTCATGTTGCTGCCGAAGAGAATGATCGAGTGATCGAGCAGGGAGCCGTCGCCGTCGGGCGTCTCCGCGAGCTTTTTGATGAATTTCGCGAAGATGCGCGTGTTGTAGGTTTGTACCTTTGCGAGGCGCTCGATCTTGTCGGCATTGTTCTGGTGATGCGAGAGCGGATGGAACGCATCCCGGACACCGATCTGGTTGAACGTCATGCTGCTGACTTCGTGCTGCATCATGAGCGTCGTGATGCGCGTGAGATTCGCCTGCCATGCGAGCGCCGTCAGGTCGAACAGCAGGCCGATGTGCTCCTCGAACGACTTCGGTACGCCGACGGGCGCGTCCGGTACCGCGACGCTCGAAAGATCGCGATCGGCGAGCTTCTGCACGCGGCGCTCCATCTCGCGCACGCTGTCGAGGTAATCGGAAACGCGGGCCTGGTCCGCTGCGCCGAGCGTGCGCTTCAAACCCTGCGCCTCGCTCGAGATCAGGTCCAGGATGCTCGTGTATTGCCGCTGCAGCCGCGCGCGCTCGGCAGCCGTATCTCCCTCGCCGAATAGCCGCTGGAATACCTTGCGCGGGTTGAGCTCCATGGGCAGCGGCGTAGAGGGCGTGCGGAACGCGATCGTCTCGCTGTAGCTGCAGCCGAAGTTGCGGTCGCAGACTCCGTTGCCGCCCCGGCCTTCGATGCAAAGCTCGAGCGAGGGCAGGGGCGTGTCCTGACCGATGTCCTGCGCCGCGATTTGATCGGCCGTGACGCCGCCGTAGGGATCATGTGTCGCGCGCGGCGTCACGCAACTGAGCCACGTGCCGGGCGTAATTGCGTGCACCGGGCCGTCCGCGTGCTTGTTCTCGAGGCCGCTCACGATCGTGAGCCGGTCCTTGAACGGCGCGAGCGGCGCGAGGATCTGCTTGAGCTCGAAGTCACGGCCCTCGGCGTCGGGCGTCCATCGCTCCATCACGGCGCCGTGGGGGAAATAGACGAAGCCCATGCGCGGGGCGGCTTTGGCCGCGGTCTGTGCGAGCGCCGTGCCGGCCGGGACCATCGCGTCGAGCAGCGGCAGCGCGACCGTCGCGCCGAGCCCGCGCAGGAACGTGCGCCGGGGCAGGTGTTTCTTCGTCAGGAACATGCGTCTCCTCCTTCCGCCGCGCGCGGCGCGATTCTTCGCCGTCAGTTCTTCGCGATCACGTCCGGTTTCGCGGCCCCGCGCGATTGCTGCGTCGGTGCGGCCGGCTGCGTCGGGGCCGCCGCGGCGGCGGCCGGCACCTTCTCGAGCTGGAATTCGTCGCTCTCGACGATGCGCATGAGGATCGTCGAGAAGCGGTCGCCGTGGGCGTCCGCGTAGCGGGCGATCGCGCGGACCGTCGGCATGTCGTAGGCCTCGAGGTCGCGGCCGAGCGCGAACGTCATGAGCTTCGCGGTCAGCGTGCGCACGAGCAGATCGGGACGGGCGAGCAGGGCCTTGCGCAGATCCACCGGGCCGTTGACCTCCGTCCCGTCTGCGAGCTTGCCGGAGGAGTCGATCGGGCCGCCGGCGTAGCGATCCTTCGTCCGCCACGCGCCGATAGCATCGAAATTCTCGAGCGCGAAGCCGAGCGGATCCATGACACCGTGACAGAGGTTGCAGGACGGGTTGGCCCGGTGCTTCTCGAGCCGCTCGCGCACCGTCAGCGCCTTCTGGCCCTCCTGCGTCTCGGGCAGCGCGGGCACGTTCGGCGGCGGCGAATTCGGGGGCGTGCCCGTGATGTTGTCGAGGATGTAAGCGCCGCGCAGCACGGGCGCCGTGCGGTTCGGATAGGACGTGATCATGAGGATTCCGCCCTTGCCGAATAGACCGAAGCGGTTGGGATCGGCGAGCTTCACGCGGCGGAACGCGTCGCCGCTCACGCCGGCGATGCCGTAGAGCCTCGCGAGCCGCTCGTTGACGAACGTGTAGTCCGCATCGAGCAGGTCGAGCACGCTGCGGTCGCCGAGCAGGATACTGCCGAGAAACAGCTTGAGCTCCTTCTCGAAAGCGATCCCGAGATCCTCGTCGTAATTCGGGAAGAGCCCGGGGTCGGGCTCGAAGCCTTCGATTTCGCCGACCCGCAACCATTGATAGGCGAAGTTCGAGACGAGGTTCTCGGCGCGCGGATCCGCCAGCATGCGTCGGACCTGAGCCTCGAGCACCCGGGGCTCGTGGAGCTTGCCCTGCTGCGCAAGCCCCAGCAGCTCGTCGTCGGGCACGCTGCTCCAAACGAAGAACGAGAGCCGCGTGGCCAGCTCGAGATCGTCGAGCCGAAACACCGAGCCGGGCTCAGCGTTCGCCGGCGGCGGCTCAGCGCGATAGAGAAACTTCGGGCTCACGAGAATCGCGAGGAGGCCGCTGCGGATGCCGGCATCGAAATCGCCCTGCTCGCGGCCAGCGGCGTAGAACCGCATGGGCGCCGCAAGATCGGCGTCCGTAACGGGCCGGCG
Source organism: uncultured Gammaproteobacteria bacterium (assembly GCA_963702105.1). Classification (GTDB taxonomy): domain Bacteria; phylum Pseudomonadota; class Gammaproteobacteria; order Steroidobacterales; family Rariloculaceae; genus ZC4RG20. The sequence goes on along the minus strand of OY969712.1, from coordinate 2,178,245 downwards.
GAAGGCGAGCCGCGCGAGGTGCGCGAAGATCCTTTTGGCGCAGCCCTGCTCCTCGGCCGGGACCTCGGGCCGGCAGATGAAGATCTTGCGGCGGCTCGGCGTCTCGCTGACACCGGCTGCATTGAAGGGCCCGGCGATCTCGAGCCGCTTGACCGACATGAGGGGCCGGCTGTCGCGCCCGGGCACGAAGGATTCGAGCCAGTCGTCGGACTCGGCCGCGTCGCGCGCCTTGAAGGTCACGACGACCTCGTGCGGGCCGGCCTTGAGCGGCACGCGGATGTTCTCGAACGGCGCGCTGAGCTCGGCCACGGCCTCGGCCTGGCGTTGGTCGACGGCCTCGAGGTCCTGCTCGCCGCCGACGTCGTGCTCGAACACGATGCGGCCGTCTACGAGCATGACGACGTGGTTGCGGTATTCCATGCCGATCGTATAGCCGGCCTGGACGAGCCCGCCGATGCTGAACTGGTACTCGCCGTCTACGGGAAAATCCTGCTCCACCTTCATGCCGCCGCGCGTCCCGAGTGGCATTCCCGGCAGGTGACGGCTCTGGTTCTCGCCGTCCGCATAATAGAGACGGCTGTCGAACTTCGCGCCGGGATCGCCGACCGCGCGGCTCGCGACGACGCGCGCGGCCGAGATATATTGATCGAGAAAGGTCGGCGAGACTTTGAGCACGCTTGCGATATTGTCGAAGCCGTCGCTGTCGTCGTCCTTGGGCAGCAGCGCCGCGGCGTCTACCTCGACGCCCAGCAGGTCGCGCACGGCGTTGCCGTACTCGGTGCGGTTCAGCCGATGCAGGGCGACCGTGCCGGGATTCGGGTGCTGCGTCTCGACGGCGTCGAGCCGCGTCTCGAGCCACTTCACGAACTCATCGTATTGCGCAGCGCTCGGCTTCGGCCTGCCGGGCGGCGGCATCATGCGGCCACGCAGCCGCTCATCCACCTTCTCGAACAGCGCCGGGTGCTTCGCGACGTCGCCCGGGGTCATCGTGTCGAATGCGATGTCCGCCGTGTACTGGTAGTCGTTGTGGCAGTCCACGCAGTAACGGTCGAGCATCGTCCATTGGCGGTGAGGCTCGTCGACCCGTGTGCCGCCGAGCCAGAAGTAGGCGCCGACGGCGGCGGCTGCGACGGCGGCACCGGCGCCGGCCGCGAGTGGAAGTCCTTTCATGCGCACGTCAAATGATCCCTCCGCCGAGCTCGCGAACATGACCCCACGCGCCCCTATAGACGAGCCGCAGGAACAGCGCCGGGTCCCCGCGCCGTGCGTCGAACGCGGCCGTCGGTTTCGAGGCCATGAACTCTTCGAGGCTGTGCCCGCTCTTGTAGGCGTCGCGGACCGCCTCGCGCATCGCCGTGCACAGCGTGAGCTGATCCGCGAGGGCGCGGCGGCCCTGCACGGGTCCCCGCGCTGGGACGATGCGCGTCTCGTCGTCCGCGAGCTCGAGCAGGCGTTGCGTGGCCCGTTCGAGGCCGCCGATCCAGCCGCCCGTGACGTAGTCCACGACCGGGTACGTGCCGACCGCGAGGAGCTCGCCGACCGCGAGCACGTTGGCTTCGGGGAATCGCACGTAAATGTCGCCGTCCGTGTGCGCCTGCGGCAGATAACCGTATTCGATGCGCCCGCCGCCGAACTCGACGCGGCCATCCGTGTAGAAGGTCCGGTCGGGCAGCGCGTCCTGCGGCAGCGGCGCGTGCCTGCGATGCTCCCAGGCGACTTCGAAGTCCGCACCGATCCACAGCTTCGTGTTCTGCTGCGCCATGATCGTGGCGCCTTGGCCGCGCAGCGCCGCGTTGCCGCCGCTGTGAGCGGGGCGCCAGCTCGTGTCGAAGGCCAGCGCCACCTTGCGCCTGCCCGTGAGTTTCGCGACGGCATCGAGCACGTCGTTCGTGCGATTCGGGAGCCCGGTGTCGACCAGCAGGGCGCCGTCCGCTCCCGCCAGCACGGCAATGTTGGCGCCGGCGCCGGCGAGGACCGCAAGATTCGGCGCGAGACGCGTCGCCGTCGGGGCGAGCTCGGTCGCCGTCGGGGCGGGCCCGGTCGCTGTCTGGGCGGGGCTCGGGGTCTGCGTCCGGCCGCGGAAAGGCCAGGCGGCGGCCGCCGCGCCGGCGAGTGCCCCCGTTACGAACTCCCGCCTGCGCAAGCGATCGACCATGCCCGCACTCTAGCGCATCGCGCGCGGCCCGGACACCGGCCTCGACACCGGCCCCGACTACGGCGCAGCTCTCGCGCCAGGCCAGCGAACGATCAAGTTCGCGCAAGCAACGCAGACGGGCGCCGCTGCATGTGGATCAGGTGCCACGGTGAAGTCTCGGCGCCGCGCGCGAGCGGAATCTCGATGAGCGCGGGCCGGTTCGCCGCGAGTGCACGTTCGAGCACGGGGCCGAGACTCTTCGGGCTCTGCACGCGTTCGGCTTCGACGCCGAAGCTGTGCGCAAGGGCCACGAAATCCGGGTTCTCGAGCTCGGCGCCGACAACCCGCTCGTACAGCGTCTTCTGATCCCTGAGCACGTTCCCATACGAACGATTGTTGAAGATGAGGGCGACGACGCCGAGCCCGTATTGATTCGCCGTCGCGAGCTCGGCGACCCCGAACAGGAAGCCGCCGTCGCCGTTGATCGAAACCACGGGGCGCGCAGGATGCGCGGCCTTGACGCCGAGCGCCGTCGGAAAGCCGAAGCCGAGCGTGCCCTGAAAGCCTTCGGTCACGTACGTGCGCGGCGCCAGCACGGGGAAGGCCCCTGTGTAAGTCGCGAAACCGACCTGCGAGACCTCGGGGACGAGAAAGCCTTCGCGCGGCAGGGCGCGGCGAACGATCTCGAGGTAAGCAGCCTGGGGTTGAACACGGGCGATCAGGCTTGCAGCCATGCCTTTCGCGGCCGCGATCTCGGCGCGACGGTCCTGCCTGCGCACCTCGAGGCGTGAAGCCAGACGGTCGCAGAGCGCCCGGCAAGCGGCCGCCGAATCGGCGAGGATCGAGAACGTCGCCCACGAAGCGCGCGAGCTCCCCGGGGTCGACGTCGATGCGAATGAGCGCCGGCGTTTTGGGCCGCGGCTCGAGACGCATGCCGTTGCGCCAACGCATGTACGGCATCTCGAGCCGCGAGCCGATGCCGAGGAGGACATCGACATCGTCCCAGAGCTCGCGCGCGGCGACGGAGGCGACGCCGAGCGGATGATCCTCGGGCACGATCCCGCGGCCGCTGCGAAAGCCCGTGACGGGCGCATCGAGCAGCTCGGCCAACGCGAGCACCGACTCGCTCGCGTGCTGAGCACCCGCGCCGCACATGAGCATCGGCCGCCGCGCGCGGGCGAGCAGCCGCACGGCGGCTTCGAGCGCTTCGGGATCGGGCTCGGGCGGCTCGGGAATCGGTGTGGGCCGTCCCGGCCGAACCTCGGCCGAGGCGGCCATCGTGTCCCAGCACATCTCGACCGCCGCGGGGCCGGGCCGCCCGCCGAGCGCCGCCGTGAAGGCCGCGTTGACGCAGGCCGGCGCCTCGGCCGGGGAGTCCGCGCGCAAGGCTTCCTTGATGAGACCGTGCAGCGTCGCGCGCTGATCCGGCAGCTCGTGCAGATGGCCGCGTCCGCGGCCGAGGTACTCGCTCGGGACCTGGCCCGTCAGGCACACGACAGGCGAACAGTTGCCCATGGCCGTCACGAGCGCGGCCGACGCGTTGAGCACGCCCGGCCCCGGCACGACCGCGCAGACGCCGGCGCGGCCGGTGGACTTTGCATAGCCCATGGCCATGTAGCCCGCCGCCTGCTCGTGCCGTGGCACCAGGACGCGCAGTCCACGGCGGGCGGCCGCGTCGAAAAGGGGATAGATCTGAGCGCCCGGCAGGCCAAACAGCGTATCGACGCCGTTCGCGACGACCGCATCGATGAGCGCTTCGCCGCCCGTCATGAGCCGCGGCGGCTCGTTTCTCGCCGTGTTCATGGCCGCGATGCTAGCAGGTCGCGCGGGGCCCCGGCTCGATCTTCGGCTCGAGGCGCGCTCGGTGTTCGGCCCGCATGCGTCTCAGTGTTGTTTGCGCCCGGCCTGACGGCCGAGACCGAAGCGGGCACGCGGATCGAGCGCCATCGTCTCGGCCATGCGCCGGTACAGCGCTTCGGCTTCCGGCGTCGTGGCCGGAGGTGCAACGACGACGAGTTGGACGATTTGATCCCCGGACGGGTTGCCCGGCAAGCCGCGGCCGCGCAGCCGCAGCTTGCGCCCGGCCTGGGAGCCGGCGGGGATACGGATCTCGACGGGACCGCCGAGCGTCGGCGCGGGCACCGCGGCCCCGAGCGCGGCCTCCCAGGGCAAGACCGGCAGCTCGAGATGGATGTCGCGGCCCTGCGGGCGGAAGTGGGCGTGAGGGGCCAGCTTCACGACGGCATAGAGCGCCTGCCTTTGCCCGCCCGTGATCGCACCGCGGACGCCCTCGATCGCGAGGCGCTGGCCGTCCACCGCGCCCGGCGGCACCCGGAGCTTGATGGCGGGCGCCACGCGCGCACGCAGCCGCTGCGCGATCGACGCCGCGGGCCCGGGCTCGATCGTCAAAGTCTTCGTGACCCCCGCGTAGGCTTCCTCGAGCGTCAGCGTCACCGTCGTCTCGAGATCCATGGCGCGGCCTTCCGGCCGTGAGGAACCGCCGGCCTGGAAGGCCCCGGCGCCGAACAGCGTCTCGAACAGGTCCGCAAAGTCCCGGCGGCCCGAGGCGCGCGTTCCGCCGAAAGCGAAACCGCCGTCGCCGTGGGCACCGCGCGCCCCCGGAGCACCGCGCGCCCCCGGAGCACCGCCCGCCCGGCTGCTGCGGGCGCCGAACGGGCTGCGCGAACCGAAGCTGCTGCGCAAGTCGTACGCGGCGCGTTTGGCCCGATCCCCGAGCACGTCGTAGGCTTCGGCAATCTGCTTGAAGCGCTCCTCGGCGTTCGGTTCCCGGCTGACGTCCGGATGAAAGCGGTGGGCAAGGCGCCGATACGCGCGTTTGACGTCGTCGGCCGACGCGTTCCGCGCGAGCCCCAAGACTCTGTAGTAATCCTTACTCTGCATGTCGGCATCCAGTTCCACCGGGCAAGTCGGCTCGTGCGACCGCGGCCCGTACGGCTCACCCTCCTTCTCGCGCAGTCCGGTACAATTCGACCGGTGGGCGCGTTTGCGCGCCCGCTCGGCGTAACCGCCTCACCTTATATATACAACCGGCGGCCCGCGGCCGCGAGTCCGGATCGAACGCATGGGGGATTAGGGATGGCACTCCGTCTCACGCTCGCGACGCTATTGCTCGTCACGCTCGGTACGGCCTCCGCGCAGGATCTGCGCGGCTCCTCGTCGCAGCCGCCCGCGGGCGGCTCGCCGGCTGCTCCCCCGACTTCGGCACCCGCGCCCGACGCCCGGAAAGCCGGCGAGGCGGCGAAGCGGCGGCACGACATCGACGAGCGCGCCCAGGCCGCGCTCGACAAACTCTTCGCTCAGCATCCCGCGGCGCGCAAACTTTTCGATCAGGCCGCAGGCTACGCGGCATTCCGCGGCACGAAGGCTGGGTTCCTGTTCGTGACGGGCGGCGGCGGCACGGGCGTCGCAGTGGACAAGGGCACGGGGAACCGCACGTACATGAGGATGGGGGCGGGCGGCGTCGGGGTCGGCTTCGGCGCCCAGACGTACGATCTCGTGATCTTTTTCCAGACCAAGGGGCAGCTCGCTCGCTTCGCGGCCGGAGGTTGGGACGCGACCACTGCGGCCCAGGCTGCGGCGGGGCAGGCGGGCGCGGCGGCGGCCTCGAGCTTCGTCGGCGGCGTCGCCATGTTCTATCTGACGAACAAAGGGCTCATGGCGCAGGCCGATATCTCCGGGACGCGATTCTGGCCGGCGGCGGAATTGAATCCGAAGTGAGCAGCCCTCCCAGCGTCGCGATGTGCTAAATTGCGTCCCCGCGGCCGCCGTCTGCGGCGGCCGCCGCACCAAAAGGCTAGGTGGCAGAGTGGTGATGCAGCGGCCTGCAAAGCCGCGTACAGCGGTTCGATTCCGCTCCTAGCCTCCAGTCGCCCGTCCCAGGACCGCCAGCACCGTCCCCGCCTCAACGTAACCTTCTGGTTCCAAAGAAAAACGACGCTAGAGACGGCCAGCATGAGACATTGAAAGCCTTCGATTTTTGGGGGTAACTTCGGGGGTAACTTCCGTCGTTAAAGCGAGTTACCCCCAGCGTGCTGACGACGAATGCCCTCAATGCACTTAAGCCCCGCACGAAGGCTTACAAGCACGCGGACGAGAAGGGTCTGTTCGTGATCGTCCGACCTGACGGAGCTCTTTGGTGGCGGTTCAAATATCGCTACCTCGGCATTGAGCGGCTCCTGTCGCTTGGCATCTACCCCGATGTGACTCTGAAAAGGGCCAGAGAAAAGCGCGATGCTGCGCGACGATTGCTCGAACAGGGAATTGACCCTAGTGCTCAGCGGAAGGCCGAGAAACTCGCGCAAGCCGACACGTTCGAGGCCATCGCTCGAGAGTGGCTGGATGCCGGTTGTCCGGGCGGTCGAAGCAAGAAGAGCGTAAAGCCGGATACCATCCAGCAGCTGCGCCATCGGTTGGAAACCTATGTGTTTCCACATCTCGGCCGCTTACCCATCGCCCAAATCTCCGCGCCCGAACAGCTAAGAGTCTTGCGCCGCATTGAGTCGCGGGGAAGGTTCGAGACAGCGCACCGTGTGAAGGCAGTCTGCACGCGAGTATTTCGATGCGCGATTAGAACAGGTAGGGCGGTCGGAAACCCGGCTGCGCATTTGTCCAGAGCCCTTGCTCCGGCGAAAACTCAGCACTTCGCCGCGATCGCGGATCCCAAGGGTGTTGGACGTTTGCTGCGCGCAATCGACAATTGCGGCGGAAATCCCGTCACGGTTGCGGCACTGCAGATTCTTGCGCTCACCTTCGTTCGGTCTGGTGAGCTTAGGCTTGCAAAGTGGAGTGAGGTCGACCTCGTTAATTCACGGTGGACGATTCCCGCTGCCCGCATGAAGATGGGCTTTGAACATATTGTGCCGTTGAGCACGCAGGCGACGACGATTTTGAGAGAGCTCCATGAACTGACGGGTCGGGGCCCGGACACGTTCGTGTTTCCCAGCTATCGGCCGCGCAGCCCCCTGAGCGAAAACACGCTCAATGTCGCGCTACGGACCATGGGTTTCAGCAGTAAGCAACAGACCGCGCACGGGTTCCGAGCAACGGCCCGCACCTTACTCGACGAAGTTCTAGACTTCAGGCCTGACGTTAGCGAACATCAGTTGGCGCATGCTGTTGGTGGTGGGCGGGCGCCGGCTCGAGCATTTGAAGTATCTCGCGGCCGACCCATTGCTATACCGTTTCGCTCGAGTTCAAGCATGGCCGACGGCGCGAACGGCGAGCCGCTGGCTCAAGCGCTTCACGATTAAGAGCGTCGAGTAGCTGATGGCGCTCAACGCCGAGGTGATTGCGCAGATACTTCCGCGGCTCGGCCTGCGCACCCTGACGATCGACGTGGACGGGACGGTCGTGTCGACGGGGCTTCAGGTCGAGCGGGTCGAGCGCGGCTACAACCCTCATCGCCGCAAGGTTCCGAGCTACTATCCGATCATGGCGCACCTTGCGGAGACGACGCATGTGCTTCGGGTGCGCAATCGCTCGGGGAACGCGCATGACTGCAAGGCCTCTCTGCGTTTTCTGCGAGAACTGTGGCAACAGCTGTCGGCCTTCTCGATGCCCAGGCATCAGATCCGTTTTCGTATGGACGGCGCGTTTTTCCGGGAAGATGTGCTGCGTTGGCTCACTTGGCGGGAGGTCGGCTACGCCATCAAGGTGCCCTTCTGCCGCTGGCTGGATCTGCAGCAGTTCATCAAAAACGCTCCTGGCTGGACGCGAGTCACGGACGAGGTATCGGGCTTCGTCGTGCCGTCGGTGGCGACGCCATGGGGAAGATCGCTCCCAGGGACGCAAGCGATGGCCGCTCGACGTGGCGAGCGTGCACCGGCTTTCATCGACCCGCCGGGCTACTCGCGCCACCGGCCCGAGCGGACGCTGCTCTATGAGATCGTCGCGCAGCATTATTCGGCGTTTCGCGAGGCGCGCGAGGCTGAGGGCCGGCCGTCGTCGCGCCACGTGCAGGAGGAGTTCGAGGCGTACCTGAAGTGTGGCCGCCTCGAGGAAGGTTTCCTGCGCGTGCGGTGCGAGCGATGCCGCGCTGAGAAGCTCGTCGCGTTCAGTCGCAAGAAGCGCGGGATCTGTCCGAGCTGCGGCGCGCGGCCAATGGCGGACACTGCCGCACTTCTCGTCGATGAGGGCCTGCCGCGAAAACCGCGTCGCCAATGGGTGCTGTCCGTACCTTACGCTTTGGGCTTCCTGCTCGCGACCCACCCCCGGGCGCTGACCGACGTGCTCGGTATCGCGTACCACACCATCGCGGCGCACCTGATCTCGAAAGCCGGCTTCCGACGCAGCGAGGCGCAAGCCGGCGCCGTCACGCTGATTCAGTGCTTCGGATCGGCCTAGAACCTAAACGTGCACTTTCACATGCTCGTGCTCGACGGGGTTTACTCGACCGGCACGATCGCGGCCGCGGCGGCGCCTCGTCCGGGGGCGACGGCGCAGAGGGGCCGCGCCCAAGCATCGCAGCATGACCTGGGTGCAGCGCTTGAAGCGCGTCTCTGCCATTGAGATCGAGCGCTGTCAATGCTGCGGCGGAACCCTGAAGGTCATCGCGAGCATCGAGGACCCGGCGCTGATCGAGCGTATCCTCGCCCATGTCGGAGAGTCGGCCGAGGAGGAGGGGCTCGTCCCGTTCGCCTCGCGCGAGCCGCCGCAGCGGCCGCTGCTCTGAGCGTCACTCTTCACTCCTTCTCTCGTCAGAGCACGGCGGGCGAGGGTGGCTGCACGCCTCCGACCGAGCGGGGCGGAGTTTCTGGGCCGAGGGGCGGGAAAGGGTGACCTCGGTTGCAAGCCGCGCTGGCGGAAAGCGCTCGCGCGGATCCCCCCGGTGGCCGCCGGCGGCGCGAGTCGGTCTTCAAATGCAGCGGACATAACGCCCATTCGGCGCACCATCCGCCACCACCAGCCGCAATTGTTCTTCCTATCCGCTGACCCCGCCGCAAGCGCTCTCGCCCAGTGGCGTCGTCGAACGCTCTGCGGCGGCGACGATGGCGTCGGCAAACGGCGGATGCCGCGCGGTGCTGCTTCAGCGGCAGACGACCTTGTGGTCGTCCAGGTCGCAGCCGTCCGGAGGACCGTATACGGCCCAGTAGTCGGTCAGCTTCAAACGTTCGACCAACGCTTGGAAACGCGGATCCCGGCGGAACGGCCGCATTTCCGGCAGCCAGAGATCCGCGAGGTAGAACCGGCTGCCGACCATTCCGGCCTGGATGCCGTCGTCGGTCGATCGAGTCGCGAGCTCGTACGCGGCGTCGAGCGCGCCGAGCGCGGTCAGCGCCTGAATGAAGAACCCGCGCACCTGGCCGTCAATCTCGCTCGACGCAAGCTTCGGCACGACGCTTTCGAACGCGCGTCGCGCCTCGGCCGCTCGTGCCGGATCGGCGAGCGCGCCATAGAAGGTCTCCGCCAGCGAATTGCCGTTCGCGCTCGCGACGGCGGCGGGTAGCGCGCTCGCGACGCGCTCGGCGGCCTCCCGATAGCGGCCGCTGCGCGCCGCCGCGCGTGCGGACACAAGCGCATTGCCCATGTTCTGACCGCCGCCGCCGAGCTCGTCGTGCAGACGCACGAACTTGATCGCGTCCGCGTCGTGGCCGAGCAGCGAGTTCGTGAGCGCGAGCTCATGGATCGTGAATCCGTCGGTGGGCGCGAGCGCATAGGACTCGTTCAATAGCTCGAGCGCCCGACGCACGTGACCCGTGGGTCGCTGCACGACCAACGTATACATGTCGCGACTCACCAGATTGTCCGGGTCGGCGGCGAGCGCGGCGCGATAGTTGCGCGCGGCGTCGATCCAGTTGCCGCGGACGGCGCTGATCAAGCCGACACTGGCGTGGGCATCCGCCGAGCCCGGACTCAACGCGAGCGCCCGCAGCGCATCTTGCTCGGCTTCCGCGAGCTTCGACGGCGGCACGTCGTAACCGAGCGCGGCCGCGCCCGCAACAGACTGCGCGCGGTAGGCCAGGGCCGGGGCGAAGTTCGGATCCCGCGCGAGCGCTTCGTCGAGCAACGACTGCGACTCGCGCTCCGACTGCGGTGTGCCCCGCCCGATTGCGCGGGCCTGCAAGTAGAGCCGATTCGCCTCCACGTCGCGCGTCGCCGGAGTTCCGGCCGTGGACGCAGACCCCGCAGTGCCCGTCGCGCTGCTCGTGCTCAGCGCCGGAATCGCGGCCGGCCTCTCGGCAAGCCACCAAGCACCGAGCCCGAGCGGCACCGCGAGCGCCACTGCGGCCGGGAGACAACGCGCGGTTCGCCGTGTGGCCGCACGAGAAGCCGGTTGCACCTCGGTTTCGAGCGGCGTCGCCGCGCTCAGAACGCGGTAACCGTGTCCGCGCACGCCACCGATGTAGCGCGGAGCATCGGCGCTGTCGCCGAGCGCTTGCCGCAGCAGCTTCACTCGCTGCGTGACCGTCTCCGGGCTCACCACTACACCGGACCAGACGGTGTCCATCAGCACGTCCAACGAGACGAGGCTCGGCGCCGCGCGAACCAGCGCGATCAACAGATCGAAGGACAGACCGGCGATTCTGAGATCGACGCCATCCCGAGTGACTCGGCGCGATCCGGTATCGATCAACAGGTCGTCGAGCTGGTAGCCGTGCACGGCCAATGCGACGGCCCGTGCTGGTGTTGCATGCATTGCAGTGTCGAGCCTAACTCGGGGCCGCTCGATTGTCTCTCGCCGATCTCCGGCTTGTCAAAACGGCGATCGGCCCCATCTGCGCCGAACCTTCAGCGTTCTTTCACTCTATTTCAGCCAAGGTTCATGCAGATGTGGTGGCACCGCGTTCACCCTGTCGCTCCCGACGTTTGCGGAGAAATCAAGTGATTCGGTTGCACGCGCTCGCCCGATGGAAGTCCCGTTTTAAGCCGGCGAGCTTTCTGCGCGGCCCGCTCGCGGGGGCGGTTATCCTGATGATCGCGACTCCCTGCGCCGCCCATCACTCCTTTGCGATGTTCGATCGAACCAAGACAGTCACCTTGCATGGCATCGTGAAACAGCTCGAATGGACCAATCCGCACTGCTTCCTCCAGCTGCTCGTCGAGGACCACGGTTCGACCGAGTGGAGCATCGAGATGAACTCGCCGCTCGACATGTACCGCGCCGGGTGGCGACCCGGATCGCTGAAGCCCGGCGAGAACGTGACCGTGATCATCAACCCGATGCGCAGCGGGGCGAACGGCGGCTCGCTCGTCTCCGCGACGGATCCGACCGGGCGGACATTGTCGACGCATGCAGCGAACGGGAAAACGCAACCATGACGAGACAACTGATGCTCGCACTCGCGTTGCTGGTAAGCACATCGGCAATCCACGCCCAGGGGAGCTCAGTGGAGCGTACACGCGCATTCACCGCGCTACAGAATTGGACGGGACTCTGGGAGACCGACACGTCCGCTGCACTGCTTTCGGGCGAGATCGAGCGAGCGGCAGCGAATCGAGCGCGCGAGGCCGACGAGAAAGCGGCAAACGCTGGGTTGGACCCGGTTGCCGCGGAATTCCTGAGTCGGAGCCAGATTCTCGGCAAACCGCCCTACAATGCAGAGTGGCAACGGCGGTCGGAGAGCGAATTGGGGCGCGGGCGCGTCGCGGCGGGGCCGCCGCCAGCTTTGAAGGTCTGTGACGAGGGCGGCTTCCCGGCCGTCATGGACAGCTCTACGCCTGACGGTATGTTCGAGGCGATCGTGACGCCGGAGGAGACGCTGTTTCTCTTTCCCGACGGCGAGGTTCGCCATATCTACACCGACGGCCGAGCGCATCCGAACAGCGAAGACCTGTGGCCCACCGAGATGGGCGATTCGATCGGTCGCTGGGACGGCGCGACGCTCGTGATCGACACCATCGCGCGCAAGGCGGGCCCGGTCGCCGCAATCCCGGTGCCCGGCGTCGCGAACCTGAGCGACGAGGCCCACTTCACCGAGCGTGTGCGCCGGCTCGACGCGAACGATATGCAGGACGACCTAACGATCGACGATCCCGCGCGTTTCGAGCACCCGTGGCAGCTGTCCTTCCATTACAAGCGCATTGAAGGCTTGGATCGGATGATCGCCGTGAACTGCTCCGACAACGACCGCAACCCCGTCCTGAACGGCCAATTCACGATTGCGCCGCCAAGAAGCGGCGAATGACGGCGCTCGCTGCGGATAGATTCTATCTCGCGATGCAAGCCGGTTCGCTCTCGCTGGAGCGATCCGGGCAGTGGTCCGCAGCGGGGCGAATCTGGCCTTGGCCAGCTTGCGACTCAGGGCCGCGAACGCCGCCGTGCTGCTCAGGCCACGCTCGCGCGGCATCAGGTAGTACGGCGCCGACCTGGCGGACGCGCAAGCGTTCGTTGCTCGGCTTATCGGAGAGGCCCATCAGGCATAGGTCTATTGGGTCACGCCCGGGAGAACGTTCGAGCAGGCGGCGGCAAAGTTCATGCTGGAGAATCAGCAGAAGCGCTCCATTGCAGACGAGGCCGGCCGGTTGGTGCAGCTCATGCCGTTCATCCGGGCAAGTCCGGCTCGACCGCTTTCACCGCGGCACGCCCAAACCTTGGGTCGAGGGCTAGAGTAACAATCCCCCGGCAGAGCCGGGGAATTGTTACTAGCAGCACGGTAGCCCAGCGTCGTAACCAATCTAAAGGCTTGGGCACGCAATCCTATGCAGGCTGCGGTCCGTTGCCGGCGCGCGCGTCGAACTCCGAGGTGTCCCCGGTCCTATGGGATCGGGCTGGCAACGAACGCGGTCCAACGCACTCCCCGCGTGGCGGCTGCGCTTGGGAGTCGCTCGATAAGACGCGCAATAGCGAGACGCGCTTTCCACGGCCCTCGGCGAAAGGGCAATGTCCCTGGTCAGAACGCCCGCCCGTTCGAAATCCGGATCGAGCTGCCACAGTCGCCAGGCGCTTTACTTTATCAATCCGGCTCCGGAGCGCTCGACACAAGCACGGGCGTGGTCCTTCGAGCGTACCCGTTCTCGAGTCAAACCAGCGGCTACGACGCCGCGTTGCTTCTGAGCTTCAATGTAAACGGGCGAACTATTGGGTACGTTCCCAACCTCACGGCCGACTCGCGCTGCCTTAGGAGCAGACCCTCCGGAACTGGGTTGGGTGTGAAGGTCCAGATCGCCCCAATCGGTTCGCGCCTCCGGAGTGGAGGATTTCCGCGGCTACCGTGTCTTTCTACTCATGGGCGTTTGGCAGGCCCTGCAACCAGAAGTCTCAGAAGTCTTATCGCAGTTTGGGGGAGTTAGGCATGTCGATCCGACGGAAGCGGAAATTCGCGCTGATGGGGGGGCTTGGCGCCATAGTGGCACTCGGGGCCAACTCGATGGTGTTCGCCCAGGACGATGCCGGATCGAGCGCGGGTGCCGTCTCGCAAGGACAAGGCGCCAAGAAAGCAAATGCGCTCGAGGAAGTCACGGTCACGGGCACCCGAATCCGCCGCGACGATTTCAGCAATCCACAGCCTACGACGGTGGTCGGGGGCGCCATGATCGAGAACCTCGGCCTCGTAAATGCCGGCGATGTCATGGCGCAGCTGCCCTCGAACGTCGGCAGTTACACGCCGACGGCGAAGCCGGGAGGTAACGAGAGCTATCCCACAAACGTCTTCAATGGGTTGAGTCTGGCAAACCTCCGGGGGTTGAACCCAACCTATGGGACGAGGACGTTAACGCTCGTGGATTCACGTCGCCATGTTCCGACGAACCAGGGCGATGCCGTGGACCTGAACATGATCCCGACCATTCTGATCGACAGGATGGAAGTTGTGACGGGCGGAGCCTCCGCGTCCTACGGATCCGGCGCGATCGGAGGCGTTGTTAACATTTTGCTCGATCGCGACCTCGACGGCATCAAGGCTCAGGTCGACTTCGGAACCACGCAGATCGGCGGTGCGGGCGATAAGCACTACGGGTTTGCCTATGGCACCGACATTGGAAACGCGGGCCATTTCGTGATCGGTGTAGAAGGCGAGAATATGGACGCCGTCTACGACTGCATCGAGAAGCACGCATGGTGCGCAAAGGGCGCTCAGATAGTATCGAATCCTGGCTACAAGACGAATTCTGAACCCAATTACGTCTATCGAGAAAACGTCCGGCGTAACATCAACACTTTCGGTGTGTTCCCTGCGTTGGGACTTACATTCGATGCAACCGGGACGCAACTCGAGCCCTTCGCTGTCACGGATAACTTTAGCGTCGGCGGAGACGGCGAGCCCATCTATCTGGATACCACTCTACGCTCCAATGTGGATCGAAAGGTCGGTTATGCGATTTTCAAGCGCAACTTAACCGATACTTTGCAATTCTGGGTAGATGCCTCCGGCGGAAAGGTCAAGTCCTACACCCCCCAGGATGCCATCGATGTCGTCAACGCCAAGATTGCGGCGGACAACTTCTATCTCAACCAACTTCCAGTCAATCCGTGCGCCTCAGACCAAGCTAACTGTCGAATCAGCAAAGATTTCACCGGACAGATCAACCCGGCGAACGATACGGAAACGAGTCTCGACCGAGTCGCATTTGGCTTTACCGGCCAATACGGGGAGTCGACTTGGAGCTACGACACTTACTACCAGTATGGGGAGTCGAAAACGCTTCAAGCCGTATATCAGTCGCAACACGCAGAACGCTTCAGAATGGCGCTCGATGCGGTCGACGACGGCACGGGCCACCCGGTGTGCCGGGTTACGCGAGACGGTTTCTACAGTGTTTACGGGGCGGATACCGTAGTCGACCCGAGATTGGCTGACGGTTGCGTGCCGATCGATATATTCGGAACTAGTGCCTTCTCGCCGGCCGCTTTTGACTATACCGTCGGGCAGATCAAGGAAAATACCGACGTTACTCAAAACATGGTGGAATTCGTGAGCTCGGGAAATCTGTACAAGGGCTTCGGAAATTCGGGGCCTCTGCGAGCTGCCGCCGGCCTCTCGTACCGCGACGAGTCCCTGTCGAATCTCGAAGATACGAGCCAGCCTGACTACCTTCGGACGGACTACAACAGCCAATTTGGCGAGAGCTTTGGGGGGACCGTCGATGTTTTGGAGTACTTCGGGGAGCTCGACGTTCCCGCGTCGAAGAAACTCGATCTTCATCTTGCGGCCCGTCATTCCGACTACGAAAACAAAGCGAGCAGCCTTGACTCAGGCTACGAGGGTCGAACGTTTAACTACAGCATTGATACCTGGAAGGTCAATGCCGATTGGCGGGCGCTCGACGTGCTGCGATTGCGGGCGTCACAGTCGCGCGACATTCGCGCTCCGAACTTCCGAGAGCTCTTCTACGCGAAGAAATTTCCAGCGGGCAGCCTTTATGGGTTCTGCAACAACCCATGGACAGGGAACGTAAGCCAAGGGTTTGGAACGTTTACAGGCGACGCTTGCGTTGTGGACCTACACGGTGGGATTACTTTAAAGCCCGAATCGGCGGATACGACGACTCTTGGTTTCGTCATTACACCTCCGAACCGTACCGTCCGGCTGGCAGTGGACTATTACGACATTCAAATCAAGGATGCGATTACGCCCGCGAGTACTCAGCTCACGCTTGATTCCTGCTTTTACGGCCGGGACCCGACGTTTTGTTCGCAAATTACCGGGACCTTGGTTGACCCGAACGATCCGCTTGGTGGGTTCTCGGACATAGAGTCGATCAATCCGGAAGCGATGAATCTGAGATCGTATCGCACCAAAGGACTCGACATTTCGACAGACTGGTTGCACCAGTATTCCTTCGGTTCGATCACGAGCCGCGTTATCGCCTCACATATGATTGACCAATTGATCCAGCCGAGCACGAGTTCGCCGCGTCTCGAAAATATCGCCGGAGTTACCGGTTCTCCTGGAGGTGGGGCCGACTGGGAGCCAGCCGCCAACTGGGCCGTCCAGTGGATCACGAGTTACAGCCGAGACGCCTTTTCCATTACGACACAAGCTCGCTTTGTGAGCAGTGGCAAGGTCAGCGCCGACCGTGTCGGTCCGCAAGACCCCGGATACAATCCTAATGCCATCAACAGCATCGACAATAACCGGGTGCCAAGTTACGTCATCTGGGCCCTCAGCGGCTCCTACAAGTTCGCCGTCTCGAAGACCGCTTTGGAATTTTTCGGTTCTGTCCAGAACCTCTTCGATAAGGACCCGCCCCTCATTGGAAACGGCATTGGCGGAACCAATACGGTCTTCTTCGACACACTAGGGAGGACGTATCGCCTCGGACTTCGCGCCAAGTTCTGACTGAGTCCGGCCGGCGGTGCTCCGGCTAGGAGTGCTGCCGGTCGGTTTGTATGCGCTCGACCTTCGCGTGTTTCGAACGGCCGAGGCGTGTGATAATCGGTCAGCAGGGAGGGGAGTGATGGGGAAGAACAAGTGGGATGCAGATGGCCCGGACAATGCCCTGCTTTCGGAATTCCTAAGATGCCGAGCGGTCCTGAAGCGCCTTGTGGCGAGAATAGTCGGGCCGAATGACGTCGACGATATCTTGCAAGAAACCTTCATCAAGGCCTGTGCTGCTTCCGAACGAACCGATATTAGGCATCCACGATCGTTCATACTAAAGACCGCCCGGAACTTGGCACTGAACCAAGTCACTGGGGCCTATCATCGGCGTACGCAAACCGCAGATCCACTTTCAGTCGGCATCCAAAGGACAGCGGAGTCCGCGGAGTCCGAGTTCGAGGCGCGCGAGCGCTTTCTGGAGTTTTGCCGCGTTGTTCGAGATTTGCCTGCGCAGTGCCGTCGAGTGTTCGTGCTGAGAAAGGTTTATGGGTTGACTCAGCAGGAGATCGCGAAGTATCTGCAGATCAGCGAAAGCACAGTAGAGAAGCACGTCATCAAAGGTCTGTTGATTTGCCGGCAGTCTTTGCGCCTAAAGCCTTACGAAAGCGACGGGGATGGCACGTTAGACGAATATCCCAAAAAGGGAAGCAGCCATGGATAAGATCGTGCGGTTCCCGGCGACGCGCAAGTCGTATGAAGAAGCCGCGCGTTGGCTGGCGCGGCTGGACAAGGCGCGCTCAGAGGACGTGATCGGGCAGTTCACGGACTGGTTGCGCGCCGATCCGGTCAACCGAGTCGCGTTGCTCGAGCTTGCGGAGCTGTGGGACGCCATGGACGTTTTGTCCGAACTTTCGGCCATATTCCCTCTAGAGCCAGCAAACCCGAGGCGAAGCGCTCGCCCGATCGCTCGCGCGGCCGTTGCCTCTTTGGTCGTGTGTCTCATAGCAGTCTCCGGATGGGCGCTGTACACCCTATATGCCGGGTTTGGCCATGGCTCCGCTCTCCGATTCGAAAAGCATCTATCGACCGCAATCGGCGGCCACTCGACGGATCTGTTGCCTGACGGATCCATCCTTACTCTCAACACCAATACCCAAATAGACGTGCGCTACTCCGAAAAGACTCGCGACGTGTTCCTGCTGAGCGGTGAGGCGAATTTCAGGGTCGCGCACGATACGGTCCACCCGTTCGACGTACACGTCGGCGACAGAGTGGTGCAGGCCGTTGGTACGGCGTTCAACATCCGCATAGATCCCGGAAAGACAATCGAGCTGACGGTTACGGAAGGGAAGGTGAGGGTGTCCGGCCCGGGCGGTCTGCGAGGTCGCGCGGAGAGAAGTGGAAGAAAGCGTCCTGGCACCGAAAAACATGCGTCCGGAGAGGACCATGCGACGGTCAAGTCGGGCGAACTCGCAATCCTAGATGAGAACGTCTCGGGAGGCGAGTGCATACCTGAAGATCGTCGAGCTCGAGCCGGTCGACATTGACACAAAGCTCGCATGGCAGCGGGGAATGCTGATATTCCGAGGGGAACTTTTGCCCGACATGCTCTCCGAGTTTTCTCGATACACGACGGCAAAATTCATCCTCAAGGATGACAGTCTACGTGCAGTCCGCGTTGGCGGTTACTTCCGTGCGGGGGATGTTGAAGGTCTTTTGGCGGCGCTGCGCAACAACTTCGATATCCAAGCCGATCGCATAGGTAACGATAGGATCGTCTTGCGTGCTTCTCGCTAAGTGCGATTGGGCGACTGTCCGACGGATTCCGGACTCAAGCCTAAGACCGTAGTTGCCTACCTAACAGAACCACGAAACCGGGAATTCGAGAGTGGAAAGATAGAGGATTTTCGCTGCTGTCTTGTCATTGGAATGTACCTCTCAACCTGGAGCTTGATCGGAGCACTGGCTCGGCCCGCGTGTATCCTGGGCATGGGGCTCCTTTACGTTCATTCCACGGAAGCCCGGGAAGAACGCGAAATACCCTTTGAGATTCCATCGGAACGCGCTGACCAAGCACTCACGTTATTCGCCCAGCAAGCAGGCGTGTCGGTCTTGTTTCCGTACGATGAGGTGAGCCGAATAGATGCGAATGCTTTGCATGGAACATACGGCGTCGGCGAAGGGCTCCAGGTATTGCTGAAGGGGACGGGTCTGCGTGCAAAGTTGGATAGGAGGGGGCAGCTGACCGTGCAAGTGGAGAAGCGCACAGCGGCCCGCGATTCTGGAACGCATTCGGAAGCGCGGACCGCGCGTGCATTGACGGGGTCGCGGCGTGCACACAGAAGGGACGCGCTGGCGCTGCACGCGACGAAGGGACACGAGTTCGATCAGGTGACCGTCACGGGGTCCCGCGTCGCCGGAGACGAGTTTACGAGCGCCCAACCTACAACCGTCGTCAGCGGCAGCACGATCGAGGATTTCGGCATCGTAAGCCTCGGCGACGCGATGGCCGAGCTTCCGTCCAATGTCGGTAGTTACACGCCCACGGCGAAGCCGGGCGGTAACGAAAGTTACCCCCTAAACGTCTTCAATGGGCTGAACCTTGCGAACCTTAGGGGACTCAACCCGGCATACGGTTCCCGAACGCTTACGCTCGTAGATTCTCGGCGACATGTCCCGACCAATCAGGGAGACGGCGTCGACTTGAACATGATACCGACGATTCTCGTGGACCGCGTGGAAGTGGTGACGGGCGGCGCGTCCGCCTCATATGGCTCCGGAGCGCTTGCAGGCGTGGTCAATATCTTGCTTGATCATGATTTGGAGGGAGCCAAAGGGCAAATCGACTACGGTACGACGCAGGCCGACCACAGGGGCAATGCCCACTACGCCTTCGCTTGGGGCGGCAAGGTCGGGGCAGCCGGGCGCCTCGTGGCGGGGATCGAGGGACAAGACATGGACTCCGTCACGGACTGCATAGACACCCGTGATTGGTGCGCAATTGGCGCCCAGATTCGTGTCAACTCCAACTACGCTTCGAACGCGGAGCCCCACTATGTGCTGAAAGAAAATGTCCGCGAAGACGTAAATACGCGTGGCGTCTTCCCTTTGCTCGGCCTCACTTTCGATGCGGCTGGTACAAATTTGATCCCGTTTGCCGTGAGCGACTCCTACGGCGTGGGCGGGGACGGAGAGCCGGTTTACCTGGACACAACGTTGCGCTCCGATGTATCGCGACGAGTAGGATACTCAAGCTATTCCCGGCAATTCAACGGCTTCAAGATTTCTGTGGATGCCACGCTGGGTCGAGTGTCGTCCTATACACCGGAGGACAGTATCGACCTGAGCGAGGTGTTGCTCGCCCCAGACAATTACTACTTGGAACGCCTGTCGTCGAACCCATGCGCGACGGCGCACTCCGCGTGCCTGCTCAGCAAGGATATGAGTGCACAAATTGATGCCGCTAACGACACGAGAACCGATTTGACGCGCGTCGTCATTGGGGCAAGCGGTGAATTTGCGCATTCCGACTGGTCGTGGGATTCCTACTATCAGTACGGAAAATCGTCGACTCTCCAGGCCGTGTACGGGTCCCGACATGCGCAACGCTTCGACATGGCCCTGGACGCGGTGGATGACGGTAGCGGCTCTCCCATCTGTCGCGTCACGCGGGACGGGTTCGAGGCGGTCTATGGGGCGAACTCCAGTGTCGATCCGCGACTCGCTGATGGGTGCGTACCAATTGATGTCTTCGGGCTAGACAACATTTCGCCGCAGGCTCTGGCATATACGCACGGCCAAATTCTGGAGCACACGTACGTTCAGCAGCGGATGGCGGAGTTCGTGGCATCCGGCGCGCCATTCAGGGGCTTCGGCAGCGGGCCTATAAAGGCGGCCGTCGGTACGTCCTGGCGCGACGAGTCGATCTCGAATCCTGCCGATTCCACGCAGCCAGACTACCTTCGTAGGGACTACCAAAGTCAATTCGGCGAAAGCTTTGCCGGAAAGGTGAGAGTCGGCGAGTACTTCGGCGAGCTCGATATCCCGATAACTGAGCGTTTTGATATGCAGGTGGCCGCCCGCCATTCCGACTATGCGAATACTGCCGGTGCCGGTACGGGCGTTGAAGGACGATCCTTCCGATATGGCATCGATGCGTGGAAGGTGAACGGCAACTGGAAAGTCGTGGACGGGTTGACTTTACGTGCGTCTCGATCGAGGGACGTGCGAGCGCCGAATTTTCGTGAGCTCTACTACAGAAAGATCTTCCCTGCGGGGAGCGCATTCGGTTTTTGCGACAACAAATGGACCGGAAACGTAAGTCAGGGCTACTTCACGTATACGGGTGATCCTTGTGTTGTGGATTTGCGTGGCGGGCTTCAACTACGGCCAGAGAAGGCAGATACGACGACTTTCGGATTCGCGGTTGCGCCGCCTTCGCGCGCGTACCGATTTGCCGCCGACTACTACGACATTAGCATATCGGACGCAATTACACCTGCCAGCGCGGCGCTTGCTCTCGACGGTTGCTATGAAACGCGAGATCCCGCGTTCTGTGGGCAGATCGAGGGGACCTTGTTCGACCCTACGGACCCGGCGAGAGGATTTTCGGACGTTACGCGGGTTACGCCGGTGGCGATGAACCTTCGTTCCTATCGATCGAAAGGGGTCGACCTGTCGGGGGAATGGGTCGGCCAGTTGCCATTGGGGACGCTTACCACCCGGCTGGTTGCGTCGCACAACATCGAACAGTCCATTCAGCCCACCGCCACGTCAACCGCTCTTCAAAATATCACGGGCGTTACGGCTCATCTCGAGGGCGGACCGGACTGGCAGCCCGCTGCAGACTGGTCCGCCGAGTGGGCGACGACCTACGGAATCGGGAGCTTAGGGGTTACGGTCGCGGCTCGCTTTGTGAGCCGCGGCAAAAAAGACGCTACTCTCGTCGGCCCTGACGACCGAGCCTACGACCCCGCAGCGGCGGACAGCATCGACGACAACCATGTCCCGGGTTACGTCGTCTGGCGAGTCGGCGCGTCGTACAGTTTCGAGTTTCCGCACGACAAGATTCAGGTCTTCGGGCAAATAGGCAACGTATTCAATAAAGCGCCGCCGCTAATAGGCAATGGGATCGCGGGAACGAATCCCATTTTTTTCGATACCGTTGGCAGGACTTATGAGTTCGGCCTGCGCGCCAACTTCTGAGGCAGACGGGCTGCCTAATTGACGTTTCGAGGAAGTTCAATGCGAAGTGGTTCTAAGATTGCATTCTTCAGCGCTCTGGTCCTCGGCGCTTGCCGAGTTGCCGTTGCAGGCAACCCGGCGGGCAGGAATCCGGATGCAGACTGGCCGATGTACAACCGGGACCTGGCTGGTACGCGCTTTTCCCCCCTCACACAAATTACTCCGCGTAACGTATCTGCGCTCAAGCTGGCATGGTCGTACGAGTTCAATCGGCCCGGACGGCCACGAATCTCGGGGGCCAGCGCTTTTGAGCTATATCAAGAGATAACGCCCATTGTAGTGAACGACGTTCTCTATATGCCGTCGGGGGATCGGATCGTCGCCTTGCACGCCGAAACGGGAGTGGAGGTTTGGTCGCATCAACTAAAGGAGGGCCTTGCCTCGTCTCGCGGGCTCAGCTACTGGCCCGGTAACGGCACCGTCCCTCCGCGGATCTTCTTCACCTCTGGGCACAAGCTCATTTCATTGAATGCACTGGACGGTAGTCCAGCGGTCGGATTCGGACGGGACGGGCAGATAAAGCTCGACGTTCCTTACTCAGGCGCGCCGACCATATATAGGAATCGGATAATTATCGGCGCAAACTTCTTCGGACCTGGAGAGCCACACATCGCCCCGCAACTCACGCAGCCGCGCGGCGACAACGGCAATTCGCGTGCGTTTGACGCTGTGACCGGCAAGAAAGTCTGGGAGTACCACACGATTCCTCAGCCTGGCGAGCCCGGACACGAGACGTGGGGCAAGGAGAGTTGGCGCGACCGAACGGGGGACAACGTGTGGGCATTTGCCCTAACGGTAGACGCGCAAGCAGGGCTCGTTTACATGCCCGTGAGCGGGCCAGGCGCGAACTATTACGGCGGCGACCGGCCCGGGAACAACGAGCCCAGCAATTCCATCGTCGCCTTAGATGCCATGACGGGCAAGGTGCGTTGGTACTTTCAGGTCATTCATCACGAGCTGTGGGACTACAACCTCCCGCCGGCGCCAGCGCTGATCGATCTACATATCGGCGGAAAGACTGTGCCGGCCCTCGCTCAGACCGGAAAGAGCTCCTGGATGTTCGTTCTGAATCGACTCACGGGAAAGCCGGTGTTCGGCGTCTCTGAGAAGCCAGTGGCCAAGGGCGACGTGCCGGGTGAGTGGTATGCGCCGACTCAGCCGATTCCGATCAAACCGCCGCCGCTATCTCGCGTCAGTTTCGACCCAAAGACCGATATGGTGACGGCCAATGAGACCACTCCCGAGCATGCTCAGGCATGCCGGGAGCTTTGGGAAAAGGTGAAGTATAGGAATGAAGGGCCGTATACGCCTCTTGACTTGAAGAAGAACGACAAGACGCCTCCGTCGCTCGTGTTCCCGAGCGTAACAGGGGGCGTGAACTGGGGCGGCGTAGCTGTGGACCCGAACCGAAATTACATTTTCGTCAATGCGAAGGATGAGGCAACTGTCGGTTGGATGGTTCCGAATCCCAAATACAAGACGGACACCTACGACCAGGAACCCTATGTCCGAGCCGCGGGCACGCCGTTCGCTGCGCCGCGGGGAGACGGAAGCGGAACGTGGCCGTGCTACGCACCGCCGTGGGCCAGTCTAATGGCGGTCGACGGAAACACCGGAGAAATCGCCTGGTCAGTGCCGCTCGGAATCGACACCAGTCTTCCCAAGGGAAGACAGCGGGTCGGTTCGCCGGGTTTCGGCGGGCCCATCGCGACCGCGGGCGGACTCGTCTTCATTGGTGCCACCTCGGACAAACGTTTCCGCGCCTTTGATTCCCGCACTGGCAAGGAGCTGTGGTCCTATGAGGTTCCGCACAACATAACTGCAGTGCCCATCAGCTACGCCGGCGACGACGGCCGCCAGTACGTGGCGGTAGTCGCTGCGCGCGGCGGCCGTGCCGGCGGCGAAGGTCTATATGTATTTGCATTGCCCGGCGAATAAGGAGGTTGTGCGTGGCGCTTCGAGTGGCAAGTGCGGGCGAGATGGCCGTGATGAGGCCGACGCGACACACAAGTACTTGCCTCGTGCCCATGCAGACTCCCCGGCAATGTATTCCCTTTCGCGTCGCATCGAGCGCTTGGAACGGTGAGAGATGATTAGAAAATTCGTCGTTACTGCCGCTGCTGCCGTCGGGGCTTTGCTTACGCTGGCCGTCGGGCATGCTCAAGGGACACAGGCGGAGCTACGCAATCATGGCGCGGCGACCCGACCGCTCGCACATCGGATAGGCGATTCTCCTGTCACTGAGCAGATGCTGGAAAGTCCTGATTCTGCAGATTGGCTTATGTACAGCCGCACATATGATGCGCAACGCTTCAGTCCGCTCGATCAAATCAATCGACGGAATGTAGCCGGGTTACATAGAGTTTGGTCCAAACCGCTACCCGGAGGGGTAATCGAGACGATACCTATCGTGTACAAGGGGGTGATGTTCGTAATCACTCCCGGCGGCCGTGGAGTCTCAAGTGGAGTATGGGCCCTAAACGCGGCAACCGGCGAGACCCTCTGGAAGTACCAGCCGGAGGGAAACCTTTCTTCTCGTGCGAAAGCGCTAGCCATCTATCGCGACATGATTTACTACGCGGCGCCAGCGCCCGCGGGACAACCGAGCCCCATCGTAGCGCTTGATGCGGGCACGGGCGCGGTGAGATGGCAAACGCCCATGTCACCGGAAGGGCACACGTCAGGCGCATTCGTCGTTAACGGGGAGGTGCTCTCCGGTAGGACCTGTAACACCGTGCGCGAAAACTGCTACATCGCTGCGGTCGATGCACTAACCGGCAAGCTGTTGTGGCGGTTCTACACGACCGCGGGATCTGGGGACCCTGGCGATGCCTCCTGGGCAGGGGCGCCCGCAAACGGGCGGCGGGCATCCACTTGGGGGTTGCCGGGCACCTACGATCCGAAGCGAAATCTTTTGTTCTGGGGCATCTCGAATCCCATGCCTGTTACACGTGCCGAGCGACACGGTGGAGATGCAAACGCAATTCCGCCGACGGCGCCCGCGGACCTCTATAGCAACTCGACTGTCGCATTGCGGCCAGACACTGGGAAACTCGTTTGGTATTACCAGCACTTACCGGGCGACGACTGGGACATGGACGTGAACCACGAAAAGACGCTCGTTCGCACTGTCGTGGCTCCCGATCCGCGATACGTCAAGTGGATAAACCCAGAAGTCAAGAGCGGAGTACGGCGTGATATCGTGATTACGGTCGCGGAAGCGGGCGGCATTTGGGTGAACGATCGAGACACGGGCCGCTTTCTCTGGGCGACGCCGTTTCCGTACGACACGCCCAACTACGTGCTATCTGGAATTGATGTGAGGACAGGAGTCACGCACATCAATTCAAAGCTCATACTGGACAAGCCGGGTAAGGAAAGCCTCATCTGCTTTTGGAATACGCGCAGCTTTTGGCCTACCGCCTATAATCCCCACTTGAATTCGCTGTACATCCCATATGTCGACAATTGCCTCGATATGGCACGTCCAAAGGCGGACGGCACCGGCGGCAAACGCATTGGGGCGCGACGACCGGGATCGCAACAGGATAAGTTTGGTGGGCTCGCAAAGGTCGACATGACGTCAGGTCAGGTCACGCGCCTATTCGAGGGGCCCGCCGGCGGGCAGGGCGCGGTCGTTGCGACGGCCGGCGGGTTGGTCTTTTGGGGAGCTATCGACCAGGTGCTGCGCGCCTTCGATGCGCAAACCGGTCAGCTACTTTGGAAGTCTGAACCACTCGGGGCTACGGTCCAAAACAGCACTATTACCTATGCGGTTGACGGGCGGCAGTACGTCGCCGTCGTAAACGGCGAGTCGCTTATGGGCGCGCACGGATTGGCAGCCGAGGCAGGCATTGAACTGCCGCCCTTTCGAGGAAACTCTATCAACGTTTTCGCATTGCCGAAGACGCACTGAAAGCGGGAAAACTTTGGATATCCCGCTCTTGTATTGCATTCTGCAAACGAAGGCGAGAGGTGGATCGCTTGCAGGCGATTTCCGTCGTCTGCAGCTTGGAGCAGCAAGCAGGTGCAAACCACATGGAGAGGGGTTTGTGAGCCGAGAGAGGCATAACGAGTTTCTGTCGAGATTCTTACGGTCGAGGCGTGCGGCGCTGTCACCTCAAGACTTAGGGCTGCCGCGAAACAGGGGTGGTAGCTCGCCAGGTTTGAGACGGGAAGAGGTTGCGGCCTTGGCCGGCGTTAGCGTTACCTGGTACACGTGGTTGGAGCAGGGCCGAGATATCCGTGTTTCGACAAAGCTGCTCGAAAGGCTTTGCTGCGTGCTGCGGCTAAGTGCTGATCGGCGGGATTACCTTTTCGCGCTCGCTCACAATCGACCTCCTCCGCTTCTGGGACCTGCGCCAAACGAGGACTACGAGGCCAGCCGGTTACTGTGGCAGACATTGGCGGCGCTTACAGTTCCTGCAATCGCACTGACGTACAGATGGGATGTAGTCGCTTGGAATTCGCTGATTCTGCACTTTCTAGATTACGCGAAATTGCCTCCGCGCTCTCGGAACTGGCTTAGGCTCCTTGTTACGGACCCGCTGCACCGTTCCGATCCAGGGAGTTACGAGGACGAGATTCGGTTTGCTACCTCGAGTCTGCGCGGAGACTATGGCCAAGTCAGCAAGGATCCGGTCCTGGATGATTTGATCGAAGAACTATCGGTGACGTGTCCGGTTTTCAAACGCCATTGGGAGGGGTCGGACCAGCTCGGAAGTCCGCAGGGGCAACGTGTCGTGCTCGGGCACCGCCTTGGCGATTTGGAATTTAGGCGTTCGCTGTACATTCCGAAGGGCGAGACCCATATTCGAGTCACAGTGTTCATGCCCGCCTCGGAGGAGTGTGCGCGAAGGGTTGCTATTCTGGCCCGATCACAGTTGAGTCCTGAAAGCGAAGACGAACAAACCGTCGAGCATGCGCATGGGTAACGCGGATGCGAGACCGGCAGCGGCTGTCCGCGCCGCGAGACAGAGCGGGGCGCCTTGGTTGGTGATATGCGAATGCGAATTCGTTGGAGGTCGAGAATGAGCGAAGGCTACGAAGGAACGGCTCTTGTCGCAAGGATGGTTGCTTTGACCGTAATGATGATATGGGTAATGTTGCCAGCACATGCGCAAACGTCTAATCCCGGTGCTCCGCTCGGCGGGACGGTGCAGATGATCGTCGTGCATGGTAAGTCGCTTGAGGGAAACCTCGAGGGAGATTCACCCGATCGTACGGTCGCCATCTATCTGCCCCCTAGCTATTCGAGCAACCGGGACCGGCGGTACCCGGTTGTCTACCTGCTGCATGGATATGGACGAACGGCGCAAGGCTGGGTGTCGGTCATCGACCTCCCGGGGTCGATGGATCGGGACATCGCCTCTGGCAGCGCCAGAGAGATGATCCTCGTTATTCCGGATGCGAATACGCGCTATGGAGGGAGTATGTATTCCAGTTCGCCGACGACCGGTGATTGGGAGGCGTACGTCACGCAGGACTTGGTTTCGTATGTGGACCAGCACTACCGCACCATACCGGAACGGAGTAGCCGAGGGCTCGGTGGCCACTCTATGGGCGGTTACGGCGTCTGGCGCATCGCGATGAAGCATCCAGATGTTTATTCGAGCATTTACGGACTTAGCGCCTGCTGCCTCATGAATCAGCCGCGCGTTAGAGCCGGGACGTCTGGGCGAGGGAAACCCGCTCCAGCTCAACCTCGAGAGGGGCACACTATCAATGTTCCATTTGGCGAAGCGGCAGCGTGGTCGCCGAACCCCGAAAACCCGCCGATATTTTTCGATGAACCTGTCAAAGACGGCAAAGTGTTGCCTTTCATAGCAGACAAGTGGGTCGCCAATTCGCCCCTTGTTATGCTGAGTCAATACGTATTCAACATGCAAAGGTACGCGGCAATTGCCATGGATGTGGGGCATCAGGACACACTACTTGGTTCGAATACAGCATTTCACCAAGAGTTGCTCGAAATGAAGATCAAACATAGCTTCGAAACGTTCGAGGGAAACCACACGGATCACCTAGAGCAGCGGATGGAGCAGAAAGTGTTTCCGTTCTTCTCAGCACACCTCGCGTTCGAGAACAATGCAGATAGGCCGAAGTGACGCTGCGCGTCAAACGAGTTCTGCGCCCTCTGGAGACCGTTATGTTTGAACGAATTCTGCATCGCACCGTACTAATCATGTTCATCGGGCTTGCGGCGCAATCCGCAGGCTTGCCCGCAATGGCCCAATCGGATGTCGATCAAAAGAACTGGCGTCCGCCGGTTACTCCATGGGGCGATCCCGACTTGACTGGCACTTGGCCGATTTCCGATCTTATCGACGTGCCCTTCGTTCGGCCCAAGAAGTACGGCGACCGTCGCTTCATGACGGATGAGGAGTTTGCGGCGGAAATGCAGAAGGTGGAGCACGACAACTCGCGCTACGCCAAGGAGCTGAACGGAGACAAGATCGGCGCTGGCTATTGGGTCGACAAGACGAAGGCACAGCGACTTACGTCTTTGATCGTCGATCCGCCCGATGGAAGCTTTCCTGCGCTTACACCTGAGGGTGAGAAGCTTGCCAAAAAGTTTCATAGCAGTTACACGGGCAAGGTGTTCGACTCGCTGGCGGACTTCGATTCCTGGGATCGGTGCATATCTCGAGGTATGCCCGTGGCAATGCTGCCCCGGCACTATAACAACGGAATCGTGATCGTTCAGTCGCCTGGTTACGTCGTTTTGAAGCTGGAAATGATCGATACACGCGTTATTCCGATCGACGCGAAACCCCTCGATCCTTCCATAAAGCAGTGGATGGGCAGCTCAGTCGGTCACTGGGAGGGAAACACCCTCGTCGTCGTTACAACGAACTTCACGGGGAAGACACAGCTTAGCGACTATGGAGTGCCGGGAGCGCCGAAGGGAAACATCCCAAGCACAGTTCATGAGCGCACAGTCGAACGTCTGACCCGTGTTGCGCCAGACACAATACAGTACGAGCTGACCGTGGAGGACCCGGAGGTTCTGACTCGTCCGTTCACTATCGCCTATCCTATGAAGCGCGACGAGGGCTACAAGCTTTTCGAATATGCCTGCCACGAAGGGAACACGGCGATTCGCAACTACATTGAGACCTCTCGCTACGAGCGCGCGCACGCGAAGAGCCCGAGCGGAAAATAGTTAGATCAAGGGCCAGATGGGGTCTTAGCAAATGTCGTCGTTTCCCGGCGCTCTCAGGCACTGGCGCCAATGGTTGTCGAGGCGGTGGTGTCTCTGCTGAGCGGGGAAAACCACCAAGACCGAATCCGGAGTGGCTTTTGGGGTGGCACAAACTTCGGCTTCACTAGCAGTCACGTTTCCAAGCGTCCGAACGTGCCGGGCAATACGCCTTGCACGTTACGCTCCGGCCCTCTCTACTCAAGTATATGTGCGACATATTCCGCAGCCAATCCGCATGTCGGTCGCAGTCGTAGTTACCGCTTCGTGCGAGTAGTGTTCGGAAATTCCGCATGTCGGTGGGGCCTAAGAAAGAAGTCCTAGGCCGCAGAGGCAAACAACTGGAACCCCGCGAGAAGAGCGCACATACAGCGCGACGGGGTAGCTGCGAGAATAGAATGTTCGTTAGAACGCTCAATAGAATATTGAGCTTAACGGATTTCCCAGCGGTCGCGATTGATAGTGTCTGCATTCGCAATCCTCACAGATGCAGGGCGCGGATAGTCTCTGGAAGCAGGTTGTCTTCGAGCCACCCGAAGCGGCTTGTATAGGCGTAAGCTAGAGAATAGTATCTATACTACAGTTTGTACATGGATTAATATGGATCTATCTGACGACGTTTCGGCAATCGCACTCAACGTGCGTGACCTGCGAATGCGATACGGGAGCAGGGATGTGCTCGCCGGGGTGACGTTCTCAGCGCGGCGCGGCGAGGTGGTAGTCTTGCTCGGACCGAACGGTGCAGGGAAGACAACCACGATTGAGATCCTTGAGGGCTTTCGCGCGCGGTCGGCGGGAGAAGTGTCTGTCCTCGGGACCGATCCGGCACGAGGCAATGAGGCGTGGCGAGCCCGGCTTGGCATCGTGCTGCAGTCATGGCGGGACCATAGGTTCTGGCGCGTACGCGAGCTGCTCGTCTATCTGGCTCGGTTCTACGCTCCGTTTGCCACACCTGAGGTCGCACGACCTCGGGATGTGGACGAACTCCTCGGGATTGTTGGTCTGTCAGAGAGTGCGAATGCCAAGATCGCGACGCTTTCCGGCGGGCAGCGGCGGCGCCTCGACGTTGCGATCGCGATTGTTGGGCGCCCCGAGATTGTGTTCCTTGATGAGCCAACGGCCGGTTTCGATCCTCACGCCCGCCGCGACTTCGACGATCTTGTGCACCGACTGTCCGATTTCGAGAGCACGGCGATCTTGATGACGACTCATGACTTGGACGAGGCCGAAAGGATCGCAGACCGGATATTGGTGCTCGACGAAGGGCGAATCGTTGCGGATGGCAGCGCCGACCAGCTGGCCCGCAATCTCACTACCCCGGCCGAAGTGCGCTGGACGTTTGGCGGGGAGCGTCATGTGCACGCCATATGCGAGGGCGACCCTAGCGGCTTCGTCCGAGACCTACTGATCAGGACCCCGGATGTCACCGAACTGGAAGTTCACCGGGCGAGTCTCGAGGACAGCTATATGGCACTAGTGCACCGCGCGGAATCGAGCCGGCCCCCTAGTGGCGAGGCTGCCCGCGCGACGTTTGGGAAGAACTCCAAGGTGCGGGCATGACCGCCATGAGCGTCCTCGACCCCCGTTGGGCCGCTTTCCGCGCAGGCCTCTCGAGCGGTTGGATCGAAACCCGGCAAGCGCTCACGGAGCCTGCCAGCGTCATCACTCAGCTGTTTTTTCCAGTGGCGTATGCCATTGGGCTCGTGTGGATGCGAGGAAGAACGGTACCCGGCACGCAGTTCGCTCTTGGCGCGATGGTGCTACCGAGCCTGCTGGGCATGTCGATCGCGTTTGGCGGCCTTGCCGCACCGGCTACGGCCATCGCCTACTGTCATGAGGACGGCACACTGTTGCGCGCCAAAGCCACCCCGAACGGGATGCTCGGTTTCCTCATTGGCAAGATCGTGAAGTTCGGACTGACCACGCTCGCCGGGCTCGTTCTCTTGGTGATACCCGGCAGCATTGTCGCCAGTAATCTGGTATTCGACATCCGGACATGGCTGATACTCGCACTGGTCTTCGTCGGCGGAATGATCTCCACCGTCCCAATAGGCCTTTCACTCGGCTCGCTCATGAAGTCGACCATGCAGTCCACCCTGGTGCTGCTGGCGGTCATGCTGCTCATTGCTGTTTCGGGCATCTTCTACCCCATCACCGCTCTGCCGACATGGATGCAGTGGCTTGGACAGGCTTTCCCAATCTACTGGTTGGGACTTGGCGCACGATCGGCCATGCTCCCAGCGCAAATGGCTGCCGCTGAGATCACCGGGTCGTGGCGCACCGTTGAGATGTTCTCCGTGCTTCTTATGTGGGCAATTCTCGGCATACTGCTTGCCCCGGGTCTACTGCGCCGCATGGCGAGCCGCCAGTCCGGATCTACCTTGGCCAAGGTGCGCGAACGCGTCATGTCCAGAGGGTACTGACGGGTGGCGGCCTCCAACGACGTTGTCCACAACCGCGTGGCAATGCTGCGTGCAGAACGTGGAATTTCACGCCGGCAGCTGGCCGAGGCGCTCGGCGTGCATTATCAAACGATCGGTTATCTCGAGCGCGGCGAATTCAACCCCTCACTGCACTTGGCACTTCGCATCGCGGCTTACTTCGAAGTTCCAGTCGAGGTTGTCTTCTCTCTGAATCCGTTCAGCCGACTGGGGGCAGTGGCGCTCACCTAACGCCCCGGCTGTCGCCGTCGGAAAGAATCGTGCACTAGCAAGCCAAGTTATCCGAGAGGATCCGGTGTACGTGGTGGGTCGCCATCACGTGGGCCCGGACGCAGCTGAGGTTCATCTTCGAAAAGACCGGCACCCATCGGCAGGCGGAGCTGGTCTATCTTCTGCTTCGCTGCCCACTGGCGCCCGTCGACGCGAGCATCGACAAGTGACCGCGTCTAGCCGGGCGGCGGGGGCAAATCGGGCGGCGGGGTCAGGTCGAACCGCTGCCGTCCCGTCACGGGATCGACCGAGCGGTCGTCGTCGGCGCAGTTGGTATACTCGTGGAAAACGTGTTCCCGGTCGCGCCGATAGAGGCGTTGCAGGTGCATGGGCCTTGCAAAAATGTCCGGAGCATCCATCGTAAGGGCTATCTCGAGCGTATCCGCATCCTTGAGCGAGATGCGCTCGACGGTGTGCGCGTGCGTGCCGACCATGAGCGGGCCCAAGTTCAAGGGTGCGTGGCGGTTGAGGCCCACCGTCTCCACAACCAGCGTTCGTCCTTCCCAATGCCCGACCGAGCTGCCCATGTAGGACTCTTCCGGGTCGGCGGGGAGCGGCCGATTCATGAACACGCGGCGGACAGCGCCGCTCTCGTCGGCGATGGTGACGCGGCCGGGCGTCAGCAGGAATTCGAAATCGGTGCCTTCGCCGACGTTGCCGTTGAACCTCACAGGCAGACAATAATAAGGCTTGGCGCCGAGATCGACGGGGTCGGGCAGCGAGGCCGGGTTCGGATCCGGATTCGCGAACCCACCGAAAGGCTTCATCTGGCGCTCGAGTGCGGCCGCCACTTCGGGCTTCAGCGCGGCCAGGATCGGCCGCCTCACCTGCCCGAGAAGCACATCCGGTCCGGCCGCCGGATCGCGAGGCAGAAACCACCAGCCGCCGATGTCCGGCAGCCGCTCGATGGACTTGTAGGTCATTCCCGGCCGCGCCGGGTCCGCCTTTTCATCGGCGCCGGCGGGGCCGCCCCATGCGCCGCCGATCACGATCGCGGCCATTCCGCAAAACGCGCCGCACGCGGAACGGGCCCGCCGCCGCCGAGCATCATGTGCCGTCATTTCGGCCTCTCCTTGCTGAAGTCCGCGGGCGATCGAGCCGCGGCAGAGCCGAAGCCGGAACGTCTCGCGGCTGCCTCGACGCCCGGCGCGAATCGATCGCCCAGCGTTTCCCGCCCGTCCGCATGGATAGCCTTTATGAATGCACCGCCTTTGCGTCCGTCCTTGAGCGGGAAGTATTGAACCTGGACCTTCTCTCCCGCGGCGAGCGTCTCCTTCGTCCACCCGTAGCGCGTGAGCATGTTGACCGGCCCGGTCTCGAATGCATAGAGATCGTACTTGCCGGCCTCGTTGGGCTTTGCGACATAGAGCCAAACGAATACATGCGGATTGACCCATTCGACCTTTGCAACGCTGCCTTGCACGAATGCCGATTTGGACATATCGAACATCGCGTATGAATGGTGCGCCAACACCGGGAGCGCCGCCCCCATAAGCGACGCCGTGAGGACTTTGCGCCCGAGGGGCACGCCCGATTTCGACCGCATGCTCGTTCTCCCGCGAACCTTTCGAAAGCACAGGACCGAAGGTCCTCGGGCGGATTCTGCGCCAGTGTACCGGCGGCGCGCCTACCTCAATTGAGGTAGGCGCGGCAATCGACGCATCCGCGATCCTCGGCAGCGTGCCGACGCCGTTCGGACCGATCTCGGCCGGCGGCGCCATCGCCGTAATCAGAAGGGGAACGGGCCACGCCGATCGGGTTCGATTCCCGCCTTGGGGCGAGAGCCGCTCTTCTTCGACGGAATGGCCCTGACTACGGCCGTAGCCGTCTTCGTCGGCTCGGCGCCGACCTACTATCTGCACGCCGCCGTGGCGGATCGCGGCGCGCAGCTCGCGTTCCCGCAAGGACCCGGATTTGGTCATGTTTCGCCTTGGTTCCGTCGGGAAGACGGAGGTGGGAGGCGCCGGGGAGCCTCTTGCTATTGATGGATTGCGCTCGTGGAGGAGTGTAGTCCCGGAGGGAGGCGAGGGCAAACTGCACTAACCGGAACGTCCGAGAAGGAAGCGAACGATAATGCCGACGAGAACAGCGCGGATCGGAATCGCCCGTTCACATCGGCTTGATACGTCGACGCCGGCGCGTTGTGCTGGCGCCGCATCCGGGCAGCTGTCGAAGTACATCTCCGTGTGCTACGGTCTCGGCAACAAGATGGAGTGCGGCCCGGTGCACAATGTCGGTCCCTGAGTTCGTCGATGTCCTGAGCGCCGTTTACGAAGCCGCGCTTCAGCCGGAATGCTGGCCGGCCGCCTTATCGCGGATCGCGAAGCTCGTCGACAGCGCCTGGGTTCCCCTGGGCGTGCTCCGACCGAACGGCACGCCCGACCTCATCGTGCAGGACACACAGGGGGACCCGGGGCACCTCGCGCTGTTCCATCGGGAGTTCTGCACGGTGGACACCAATCCTTCGCTGCCGCTGATCATGGCCGGCGGTCCGGGCTGCGTCACTTTGAATCACCGCGACATGCCGCGTGAGGCCTGGCAGCGATCGGCGCTGTACCGAGAGATCTTCAAGCCCGTAGGTCTTGACTACGGTGCCGGAGCCTTCGTCTCGAGGAGCGAGAACCACATGGTCGTTCTCGGCGCGTGCCGGCCGAAGAGTGGCGGCCCCTACTCGAACGGCGACGTTCGAGCTGCTGCGGAAGACAATGCCGCACGTGGAGCGTGCCGTGCAGACGTACTTGCGCTTCGGCGAGCTAGAGTCGTTCAAGGCTGCCAATGAGTCTATGTGGGACAACCTCTCCTGGGGCGTTGTCATGCTCGACAAGCACTGTAAGATACTTTGGACCAATCGGGCCGGGGCGATGATTCTTTCCACCCAAGGGGGGCTGCGCATCGACCGCGGCGCGCTCACCGCCGTCGACCGCGGCGGCGACAGGGCGCTGCAACGGCTTGTCCAAAACGCGCTCGCGACGGCTCAGGGGTTGCCGGGCGGCTCGGGCGGCCCTTTGGCTGTGCCCCGACCGCCGCCCGCGCGTCCGCTGTCGCTGCTCGTTGCTCCCATCAGGCTGCAGGCCGCTTTCGTGAATCGTCCCACGGTCGCTATATTCATCAACGACCCGGAGCGCCGAAACCAGAGCGCGCCCGAGCTGCTGCGCAGGCTTTACGGCCTGACTGAACGCGAAGCGGCGTTCGTGAGCCTGCTGCTCGACGGCCTGGATCTGCGCCGGGCCGCGGAGCGGCTCGGAATCAGCGTGCATACGGCCCGTACTCATCTGAAATTCATCTTCGTTAAGACCGGCACTCACCGCCAGGCCGAGCTCGTCTACCTGCTGCTTCGCGGGCCGTTGGGCGCCGTCGGCGGCAATCTCGGGAGTTGAGGCGGACGAAGCCGGCATGGCCGGCTCCAGGTACGGAATCGGCTGCTACGGCCCATTAGCCCGTTGGAGCTTGCTCCGTACTGGTTTCGGTCGTGCTCCACACCTTGAAGTAGAGCCCGTATTGTCCCACGTCGTTTCCGTCATCGATGCCGGACAGGATCAGCTTGTGCGTCCAATCGGCGATCGTGCGGACATCGTCGTTTCTCCTGACCGCCGGCTGCGGAGGCGGGTCGCCTAATTTCAGGTTCGACCACTGAAGGGCGAAGGACTCGGCGTTGTACGGGTCGTCGCCCATGCCGAGAACGTTCCCAAACACCCACGCGAGACCCGTGATCAGATTCTGCTTAAACGATTCGCTGTCAACACTATTGCGCCTCGGCCAAGATCGCCATTATCTCGCGCATTGTCCCGAAGTAGCGCCACCCGAACGGACGACGGCGACCGTTATTGGCACCTATCGCAGACAGCGTTTGATCGTCAGAGATGAGCTTCCGAGGGGGCTCGAATGAGTCTGAGAGCGGTCGGTGATCTAGGCGGGCTTGGTTAGCCCTCCGTAACGGGGGACCAGGCTCGGAACTGGAAGTCCAGATGCTATATTGGCGATTTCCGAAATTCCCGACTGGAAGCCCGAAAGAAGTGAAGGAATGCCAGCACAGGACGGCGGTGCGACTCGTTGCCGTCGAGGAAGAGGCAATTCTGCTGCTTCGCTATGAGCGAGCCGGGGTAGACGGAGGGCCGTTCCGGGGTGCCTCCCGGTGGAGCGGTTGAGTCAGGCGAGACGTTCGAGCAAGCGGCGCATCGTGAGCTGCGTGGGGAAACGGGGCTTTCCATTGAAATCGGTCCAAGGCTCTGGGACGATCACGTGGATTTCCAGGTCGGCGGCAAGCTGATTACGGAAGGGCTTCCTGCGCGCCTTCGGGCGAACCTCATCGGCCCTGTCTAGGTCCCCCTCTTAGCCGACCGCCTGGGCGGCGCCGAGCGGGTGGGGACAGTTGCACGATAAGCAGCGTGCGCGCGATGTCGGCTTCGATGCACACCTCACGAACTCGTTTTGATCGTTCCGTGTTCAACGGATTTGAGGGTGCTCGTGTCAGGGGAGGTCGGCGTAGTATCTTCTACTGAAAACAGAAGGAGAGATTCATGCCGCGACTTCGAATCGCCTCGGCCCTCGCGATCGCCGCGTTGGGCGGCAGCGTGCCGGCCTACGCCGCTCATTTCGTTCCAGTCACCGATGCGATGCTGCGCAATCCCGCTCCTTCCGATTGGCTCATGTGGCGCAGGACTTACAACGACTGGGGCTACAGCCCGCTGCACGAGATCGACCGTGCCAACGTCGGGAAGCTCGCGCAGGTCTGGTCGAAGGACCTGCCCGCCGCCTCATCTCAGGAAGGTACCCCCTTGGTCTACAACGGGATCATGTACTTTCCGGAGCCCCGCGACTTCACGGTGGCGCTGGACGCAGCAACGGGCAAGATGCTATGGGAATATCGCCGCGAGCTTCCCGCAGACGTTCGGCCGCTACGTGCCGAACCCGGAGACGAACCGCAACCTTGCCATCTACGGCCGGCTCGTCATCGACAACGGTTCGGACGACTACATCTATGCCCTCGATGCGGAAACGGGCAAGCTCGCCTGGCAAACGAAGATCGTCGACTACAAAACCCGCCGGGCCAAACAGGGTTCCGCACCGCTCGTCGTCAACGGCAAACTCGTTTCAGGGCGCAACTGCATGCCGCAGGGCGGCCCCCAAGGCTGTGTCATCACTGCTCATGATGCCGTCACGGGTAAGGAGCTCTGGCGCCTCTCGGCGATCGCGAAGCCCGGCGAGCCCGGCGACGCAAGCTGGGGAGACGTGCCCTACGCCGAGCGTTGGCAGGTCGGCGCCTGGATGCCGCCGAGCTTCGATCCCGATCTCGGCCTGGTCTATATCGGTACCTCGGTCACGGCGCCTGCGCCGAAGTACATGCTCGCCGGCAACGACAAGCACTACCTCTATCACAACTCGACGCTGGCCATCGACCCGGCCGACGGCAAGATCGTGTGGTACTACCAGCATCTCGTCGACCACTGGGATATGGATCACACTTTCGAGCGAATGCTCGTGGACACCGAAGTCGCGCCGGACGCTTCCGAAGTGCCTTGGATCAATCCGAATCTGCATCCAGGGGAGCGGCGCAAAGTAGTTACGGGCATGCCCGGCAAGACGGGCATCATCTACACGCTCGACCGCAAGACCGGCGAGTTCCTCTGGGCTCGGCCGACGGTACGGCAAAACGTCGTGGCGAGCATTGACGGCAGGACCGGCGCCGTCGAGGAGAATCCCGACACGCACTTCACCCATGCTCATCAGACGCGTTTCGTTTGTCCGAGTTCGAACGGCGGCAAGAACTGGCCCCCCGGCGCTTATAGTCCGCAGACGCACCTAATGTACTTCGCCCTCGCAAATACGTGCATGAATACGACCTCGATCGCGGAGAAGGCGACGCCTCAAATGGTCTATGCGATCAACAGCAAGGTCATGATCGCGCCGGGAGAGAAGGACGTCGGCACGCTCCGCGCTATTTCCGCCGCAACGGGCAAGGCTGCATGGCACTACGACCAACGCGCCGCCATGACAGCCTTGGTTGCCACCGGCGGAGGTCTTGTTTTCGGCGGCGACGTTGCCGGTCATTTCAGGGCTTACGACGCCGAGACGGGCGCAGTCCTGTGGGAGACCGACCTCGGCGCCCCGGTCACCGGGCCGCCGATTACGTACGAGGCAGGCGGGCGACAGTACGTCGAAGTCAGCACGGGCCGCTCGAACCTTACCGGTGCGCTCGCAAGGCTCACGCCCGACGTGAGCGCGGCAGGCGGCGACAGCAAGCTGTTCGTGTTCGCATTGCCTTGAGGGAGCCGGCCCCAGTGCAGCAGAAATTGACCGCCGACGAGGCCCGCGTAATCGGGTGCCTGATGGAGAAGTCCGTCCTTACGCCGGATCAGTACCCGATGACTTTGAACGCGCTGACGGCCGCGTGCAATCAAAAGACCGGACGCAATCCCGTCGTCTCCATGGACCCAGGTCTCGTGCAGCGCACTGTACGCGATCTTCAGGCCAAGCATTTCGTGCGTATCGAGGAAAACTTCAGGCGAGGAGTCGAGAAGTACAAGCAGCGCCTCTGCAACACCACCCACAGCGACTCTCAATTCGGGGCGGCCGAATTCGCGATCGTCTGCCTGCTGTTGCTGCGCGGACCGCAGACGCCGGGCGAGCTGCGCGCTCATAGCGGGCGCCTGCACGACTTCGCGGACAGCTCCGAGGTCACTGCCGCCTTGCGCGGCTTGATCGAGCGCGACGGCGGACCGCTGGTCGCAAAGTTGGCGCGTGCGCCTGGCCGTAAGGAGTCCCAGTATATGCACTTACTCGCGGGTCCCGTGGACGCAGACGCCGCGCCGCTGACGGCGCCGGCGGCTCAGCCCTCGCAGCCGAGGAGCCTCGCGGACCTCGCGGCCCTCGCGGAACGTGTGAGCCGGTTGGAGGCGCAGCTTGCGGCGCTCAGGGCGCGGCTCGGTGACGACGAGAGCGATAGCCCGGCTGGCGAGGAGCCGGGCGCATGAAAATATGGGTCGATGCGGACGCATGCCCGGGGCCGATCAAGGAGATTCTCTTCCGCGCCGCCGGCCGGACGGAGGTTCACGTGACGCTCGTGGCGAATCAACCGCTGCAAGTCCCTCGTTCGCCCTTCATCGATACCATCCGAGTCGCGGCGGGATTCGACGTGGCCGACCACGAGATCGTCAAACGGCTCGCGGCCGGCGACCTGGTCGTTACGGCGGACATCCCCTTGGCGGCCGAGGTCATCGCGAAGGGCGGCCGGGCGCTCGACCCCCGCGGGGAGCTGTTTTCGCCGGATAGCATCCGCAGCAAGCTCACGATGCGTGACTTCATGGATACGCTCCGCGCGAGCGGCATCCGAACGGGCGGCCCCGCAGCGCTGAGCCAAGGCGACCGCAAGACCTTCGCGGACCAATTGGACAAGTTGCTGACCCGGCAGCGGTTGTCATTCCGGTCTTCGTGACGGATAGACGCGAAACACGCTAGCGAAATGATCGTCCCCCTCATCGACGGAACGCACGAGCAAGCAAGACTCCCGAAGAATATCCGCTACTGACGCCAAGCGACCAT
Source organism: uncultured Gammaproteobacteria bacterium (assembly GCA_963702105.1). Classification (GTDB taxonomy): domain Bacteria; phylum Pseudomonadota; class Gammaproteobacteria; order Steroidobacterales; family Rariloculaceae; genus ZC4RG20. The sequence continues at coordinate 2,139,197 of OY969712.1, read as the reverse complement.
CGGGCGCGCGTCTATAGAACTCGATGCGACCAGTTTCTGCCCCGGCGGCTAGCGGCTCTCATGAGTTCGCGCGACCTATTTAGTGCGGACCCACACCCCGACCTTCAATCGCAGCAAGCTGTCCGCACGCTCTGCCGATGCGGCGGCAGCGAGAAATGAAAGGCGCTTCCCTTGCCGACCTCACTTTCCGCCCAAACACGGCCGTGGTGTGCGCTTACGATGCCTTTGACGATAGCCAGGCCGAGACCGAGACTCTTGCGATTCGCCGGGCTGGCGCGCCAAAAGCGGTCGAACACGTGGGGCAGAGCGTTGCGGTCGATGCCGCAGCCCGTATCTTCGATCGTGAACTCGACGCAATCGGTGAGCCGCCGCGCTCCAACCCGAATGCTCCCGCCCTTTGGAGTGAATTTGACTGCGTTGGCCAAAAGGTTTCCCAGCACCTGCAGAACGCGATCGCGATCGCCGGATACTTGTGGCAGGTCGTCCTCGACGGAACACTGGAGTCGGATCGACTTCTCGGTTGCAGGATCGATGAATGCATCGCAGGCCTCCGACACGAGGGATGCAACGTCGACTGCGTCGGATTCGATACAAAGTTGACCGGCCTCGATCCGGCTCACGTCAAGCAGGTCGCCGATCAACCGGGCGGCCGCGCCGACCGCACGCTCGATTCTATTCGCATGGAACGCGCGTCTCTCGGACGTGGGGTCGGCCGTTACGAGCAGCTTCGCCTCCATGGATATGGCGCTTAACGGATTCCGAAGATCGTGCGCCACCTCGGCCAGTACTTCGTCCCGCGCCCGCACGGCGGCCTCCGATACGGCAAGGCGGCGAGTCGCCTCGGCGGCTTCCTTGAGCTCCGTGATGTCCTCGGCCGTGCCGACGGTACGGTAGACAGTGCCGTCGTCACCGAGCACGGGGGAGGAGCGGTCGTGAATCCAGCGAACGGTACCGTCGGGGCGGACTACTCGGTATTCCGCCTCGAAGTAGCCGTCGCGCCGGGCGGCGAAGCTCCTCTCGACCTCCAACCGGTCCTCGGGATGAATTGCCTCCAGCCAGGCGTTGTGCCGTGCTAGAAGCTCGGTGCGCGAACGGCCCCAGACCGTTTCGTACGCGGGATTGACGTAAAGGACCTGATGGAGATGCATCGAGAGGACGTAAAACACTTCGCGCACGTTTTCGGCAATCTGTCGAAACCGTTGTTCGCTTTCGGCTAAGGCACCCCGGCTGCGCTCCCGGCCGATGGCGGCCGAGAGGACGTTCGCAATTGCCTGCAGGAAGTGGACGTTGTCTTCGGTAAACATCCGCTTATGCCGAGTGTGCGCGCCAAGAATCCCGAATGGTTTGCCGCTGCCGGCAATGATCACGCTGATGCCGCTTACGACACCGTGGTCGAGCAGCAGCTGCGGGCCTCGAAAGCGGGTCTCCGCGCTGAGATCCTCCACGATGACGGGTCGCTCGGACGCGAGCGTATAACCGGCCTGTGAGCGCTCTCCTGCGGCTACCAGGTGCTGCACGCCGTCCCCCCAGCCGACGCCGGCCCGCATGCTCAATTCGCCCTCGTCTGGGCTCAATTCGAGGACTTTGGTCAACTCCACCTGCAGCGTCGAAGCCAGCGTCCGAACGGCCGCCTCGAACAACGAATCGATGTCGGCTCCGGCAAGTGCCTCCTGGCCGAGCGCGGCCACGGCCGCCTGCTGGCGCGCCCGAGAGGCCAACGCCTCCTCGGCCTTCTTGCGGTCGTCGATCGACCGGATATAGATCGTGAGCCCATCCTCGGACGGGTAGGCGTGCGTTTCGAACCACGTGTTTAACGGCCCATAGAACTCCTCGAATGCAACTGCCACACGCTGTTGGACCGCGCGATGGTACTCGCGATCCCAGGTCGAGCCCACGAGCGCGGGAAACGCCTCCCATACGACTGTGCCGACCAGCTCGTCTCGGGACCGGCCGACCAGCTTCTCGGCCTGGTGGTTGACGTACACATAACGCCACTCGGAGTCGAGCGCGAAGAAGCCGTCGGTGATGCTTTCGATGATGCCGACGGCCCGCTCGTGCTCCGCTTCGGCCTGTCGTCTGAGACTGCGCTCTCGCATCAGAAGCGTGTCGAGCCGCCTGCGAATGCCTCCCAGAACCGCCACGACGAGCGGTACGACCGCGACCAGGATGGCCAATCGCTGCAAGTTGTCCGGGGCGTAATGGAACGCCGGGCCGGGCGACCGATATGCGTAAGCCGCGTAGGCCATGCTGAATACGGCACTGACGACAGCCGGTACCGCCCCTCCGACCAGGACGGAATAGGCGACGGCCAGCATCAATAGCAGCGGTAACGCCGGGAGCCGCAGGGGAGAGGCATGGATGACGGCGATCAGGAACAGCGTGACGATTGGACCGGACAGGCGCCACAGCCGCTCCGTTCCGAAGAATTCTGAAGAGATCGGCCGAATCACGCTGCGAACGCGCACGAGGACACCGGCCCTCCGGATGAGAATAGACGCAGTTGTGCCCTGATCGCCGCGCGCGCCTACTGGGGACGCTATTGTGCGGTTGCGCCAGGACCCATGGATGAAGATGCACGGGGGTTCCATGGGATGTCAAGGCCGACCGTTTAGCAGAATCGAAGCTAAGACGATCGCGCCGGCAACCTTCACGCGTTGCACTCCGGCCATCCGATCCTGCGGCTCCGTCCTGGGTAAACGTCCGGCCAAAGCCGGTTGACAGATTGGGACGATATGGGGTCAGAGCCGAGCATTAGGCGGCCCAAGAGCAGGGCGCGTAGCGCCCCGATAGCCGGTTTGAGCGGCTCACAAATCGAAAGCCCCCGGCTCTGCCGGCGGATTATTAACCGGGCGCGGCACCCTGCGTATTGACGTAAACCGCATAAAGCGACTGGCTTGCCGCCATGAACAGCCGGTTGCGCTTCGCTCCCCCGAACGCCAGGTTCGCGCACGCCTCCGGCAGCCGGATACGGCCGATGAGCGCGCCCGAAGGGTTCACCACGGTCACCCCGTTGTAGCCGATGGCGGGCCCGGCATTGCTCGAGCACCAAAGGTTGCCGAAGACGTTGGCGCGGATCCCGTCGGTGGAACAGGCGACGCCGTCGACTGTGAGCTCTGCGAATTGCCTGATTCCCGCGACGCGGCCGTCCGCCGCCACGTCGCCGACGTACAGATTGCCTGCGCTCACGATGTAAAGCTTCTTGTAGTCGGGGGAAAACGCCAGGCCATTCGGCGGCCCGGGCAGCGAGTCGGCGTCGACGACCACGGCAATGCGCCCGTTCGGGTCGACCCGATAGACGTTCGTCGGCAGCTCCCGCACGGCCGAGCCGATCCCGGCTGGTTGCCCGATGCGTGGATTCAAGAGCCGGTCGCGGTTGCTCGGCCCGCCGGCCGCATCCGGCGTCCCTTCATAGAGCGCGCCGCCGAAGGGCGGGTCCGTGAACCAATAGCTGCCGTCCGGATGCGGCACCACGTCGTTCGGCGAGTTTAGCGGTTTGCCGCCGTAATGGTCCGCGAGCACGCTTGCCGTGCCGTCGTGCTCGTATCGAACGACTCGGCGCAACAGGTGCTCGCACGAGACTTGCCGGCCCTCGAAGTCGAACGTGTTCCCGTTGCTGTTGTTGGAGGGCTGGCGCAGAACGCTCACATGGCCGTCGTCTTCCAGCCAGCGAAGCTGGCGATTGTTCGGGATATCGCTCCAGACGAGGTAGCGTCCCTGGCTCGACCAGGCCGGCCCCTCCGACCAAAGCGCCCCCGTCCAGAGCCGCTGAAGCGGCGCGTTGAAGACCCGCAGCGCGCCGAACGCCGGGTCCAGCGCCAAGACGTTGGGATCCGGGTAGAGGTCGGGCGGCGCATTCGGCCCGAATTCACGCGGCGGCGTCGTCACGGTCGAGGGTGGTACCGGCCCCCGCTCCGCCCGTGCCTGCGCCCGCGCCAGCGCAGGGGCCAGTAGCACGGAGCCCGCCAAGCAGAACGTCTCGAGCAAATTGCGGCGCGTCAGGTAGCCGGGCCGGTCGGGCGTCTCGCCGGACATCGTCGTCTCCTCGTTTTCGACTCCGGGACGGGACTATACCGCACCGGCACTCCGGACGAGATCGTACGGGTGCATTAGAGCTTCGGCGCTGCGGCCCCCTTCGCCGCGTCCTGCAGTTCCTTGGCCTTGCGAGCCGCGTCGGCTTGCTCGAGCGCGTTCACCGTGACCTGGATCAGGGCATAACCGACTGCGCCGTTCAACGAGGCGACGGCGAGGCTATGGGCCAGGCCGGCATTCTGAGTAGCGGGCGTGATCTGGGCTCCCACGGTGAGACCGCAATTCGTCGACAAGGACGTCCCGGCATCGGGTGAGACGGCGATCGAGCAAGTGCCGGCGAGCGTCGAGCCTTGCTTCAGCTTTTCGCCTTTCGGGTCGTATTCCCAATACAGCATATTGCCGCTGCCTTGGATCAGCGACGGCTCACCGTACTTGGCGACGAGCGCATCCTTGAGGCCGCTGACCGTCGGCAGCTTTCCATCCGGGTAGTATTCCTCGCGGGCGACGGAAATCACGCGTTCCTGTCCCGGCGGCCCCATCGTGCTGACGTAGTAGCGGCTTTGGCCGGGTTTCAGCGGGACGATGCGGGTGTTGGTTCCTCGGCGTACGGCTTCTTCTTCCATTTCCTTGACGAGATCGCGGCCCGTCTTTTGCACGCGAGGCTCGGCGAACTTCGCGTCGAAGCCCTGGCGAATGTGATGGCCGAAAGTGTTGATGTTGTAGCCGCGGTCCGTATTCTCGGTGACGACGAGCAGCGGGTTGTCACACAAGACGACGTTGACGGCCTCGTCCCAGGTCATGCCGGGGCGGACGCCGACCACGTCGTCGACGGGTGCGCCGTCGGGACGCTTGCTGACGATCTTGGCCGGGCACGATACCTTGCCGCGCATTTCTTTCGCGACTTGCTCGGCACTGGCCGTGGCGGAGGGCGCGGCCTGCGTCGCGTGCGCGGCGCCGATCGTTGCGGCCTTACCCGCATCCTTGGACCCGCATCCCGCCAGCAAAAGCATGGCGCCGGCGCATGCGGTGTACGTTAAGCGATTCATTATGATGTTCCCCTGATGACCCGGGCACGCGTCGAAACCCGGACGCGGCCCTATTCGCTATCCTAATAAACGATGGGGCCAGGCCGGACCCCCCATTTGAGGGGCCGAAGGCGAGCCGGAAGGCTGACCCGGAACGTTTCGATTCCGGGCGAGCCCTTTGCGTCACCAGCGATAAGCGAGCTCGACGCCGACCGTGCGCGGCGCGCCCCAGAAGCGCTTCGTGCCGGTCAGCGGGTCCCGGCGGAGCATGGTTTCGGCATAAAGCGTATCGGTCAGGTTTCTGCCGTAGAGCGTCGCGGACCACCGGCCTTCGGCGTTCTCGAATCCGACGCTCGCGTCGACCAGCCCGTAACCGCGCTGCCGAAGCGCCGGGTCGGCGTAGATGTCGAAGTACATCGCGGATTGATAGCGGTAGCCCGCCGAGAGTGCGAGGCGGCCGGCGCGGACGCGCCGCGTGTGCGCGACGCGGAGCATCAGCGATACGCGCGGCGCTTGCGGCATCGGATGGCCGTCCCGGTTCGGATCCTGCGCGGGCAGATTCGGATCCACGGAAACGAAGTCGTCGAACCGTGCATCGAGGAGCGTCGCAGCCAGCGAGACCTGCGTTGCGCCGCGGCCCGGCTGCCCGAGCACGCGCAGGTCCAGCCCGCGTATGGAGGATCTTGCGGCGTTGATGACGATCGGGAACGTGCCGACCGGCGCGTTGCTCGGCGGCGTATCGAGCTGCATGTCCGCGTAGCGGTAGTAGAAGGCCGCCGCGTCGACGCGCAGCTTGCCGGATACCAGGGCCGTCTTGATGCCGGCCTCGTACGCCGAAAGGAACTCCGGATCGAAGGGCGGCTGGATCGCCGACGTGTTGAACCCGCCCGGCTTGTAGCCGCGAGACGCCGTCAAGTAGTAGAGCCGTCGCTCGCGCGGGGCATATTCGAGCGTGAGCTCGGGCGTCGGGGCGCGCCATCGCCGCCGATCGTCCTGGGTCGACACCGCCGTTGCGGCCGGCGTCGCGACGCTGCGGACGAGATCGATGTGCCTCGTGTCCTCGTTGTAGCGCAGCCCGGCTCGTCCGTGCCAGCGCTCGCCGAATCGGTACGCGAGCTCGCCGAACACGGCAGAGGAGCGTGTCGCGACCTTCGCGTCGGGCAGGATCCGCTCGTGCGCAGGGGGCAGCCGAGTGTCGAGCACCTGCTCGTTGCGCTCGTCGAGCAGGAAGGTGCCGGCCGTCCAACCCAAGCGGCCGGCCCGTGTCGAGGTGAGCCGCAGCTCCTGGATGACCGAGCGCGACCGTGTCGTCGGGTAGTTGCCTGCAAACGGGGCGTTCGTCCCGTCGAGATCGAGCGCGAGCGCGGCGTCCGAGGCGACGTAGGACGTCGTCGAAAGGAGCTCGAACCGGGTGCGCCGCCACGTCAAGCGTGCGCTCTCGCGGCCTTCGCGGATATGGATGCGGGGCGCCACGTCCTCGGTCACCTGACGTGGCGACGCGGGCACGACACCGCCGAGCTCGATGCCGCCATTGACGCCGACGCCCGCGACGGGCTGCAGGCCGAGCTCCCGGGAGCTGTTCTCGACGTGGCGCTCGCTGCTGACGACGAGGCGCAGGTCGTCGGCGGGCGCATACAGGAGCTTTGCGCGGAAGGCGTCGTGGTGGGCGTCGTCCTCGTCCGTGTGGAGAAATACGTTGCGCACGTAGCCGGCGCGGCGCGTGGAGGCGCCCGCGAGGCGCACTGCGAGCTTGCGGTTCGCCCAAGGTATATTCGCGGCGGCCCGCAGGCTGCGCGCCGCGTAGTCGCCGGCGCCGACGCTGATGTACCCGTCGCGATCGAAATCCGGATCCGTCGTATTCACGCTCACGGCGCCGCCGACGACGTTGCGGCCGAGCTGTACGGCCTGCGGTCCCTTGAGCACCTCGACCCGATCCACGTCGAAGAAGTCGACGATGGTGTCATAGGCGCGCGGCAGGTACACGCCGTCGACGAAAGTCGCGACGCTCGATTCGGCACCGGCCGTGATGAGCTCACTGCCGACGCCGCGGAGGTACGGCTGCCCGAGCACGGAATTGGACTTGAACACGAAGCCGGGCACGGCGTATTGAAGCGCGATCGTGTCGTGCAGACCCGCGCCGGCGAGCGCGCCGCCGCCAAGCACGTCGAGCGTCATGGGGAGTCGCTCGGCGTCGACGGCTTGCGAGATGGGTGTCACGATGATTTCGGGCAGGGACGGCGCGGTGGGCTCGGCGGCCTTCGGCGCCCTGCCGAGCACCAACGAGGCGGGCAGGGCCAAAACGAAAGACAGCAGGAAGCGGCCGTGCATGGAAGTCGAAAGCCGGCAGCGCAATCGCGAAGCGGGCCGCCTCAGTTCAGCCGCGGCCGATCCGCCATCAGCCGTCGCACGAGCTCCGCCTGGCGATTCACTCCCGTCTTCTGAAAGACGTTCTTCAAATGCCAGCGGGCCGTTTCGTACTTCACGCGCGAGAGCTCGGCGGCCTGGCGTAAGGAGAGGCCGCAGAGCAGCCACTGGACGAGGTGCAATTCGGCCGCCGTGAATCCGTACTGGCGCCGCAGCGCCTCATCGGACGCCGTCGTGTCGGCGTCCTTCGGCGTCATCACGAGTGCCGCCGCAGCCCTTCGCTTACAGAAAGGATCGTCGGACGCCCGGGACAAGGGCACGGCGCGAAGGCGTAACGCGGCGCGGCCCGTTCGCGATCTGAGCTCTACGGTGGCCGGAGCGGCGGCGGGGCAGCCCTCGCGGACGGCCAGCACTCGGCGAAGCAGCCGGGCGAGCCGCGTGTCGTCGCCGCGATGAGCGGCGGCGACACGGCCTCGCTCGAGCCGTAGCGCATCGGCCTCGGCCAGCAGCCGCTCCGCGAACGCGTTCGCCTCGATGACGCAGCCGTGGTCGTCGACGAAAGCCACCCCGAGATCGACGCACTCGAGCAAATCGAGCGCCTGCGCAGTCCGGCATGCCTGCTCGGCGAGGCGGGAAGCCACCTCGACGGCGTTCATGAGATGCCCCGAGAGATAGGTGAAGCGCTCCACGTCGGCCCGCGCGAAGGGGCCCGTCCGGGCCGCCCGGTAAAGGAACACCTTGGTCCGCTCGCGACGGTTGGCGGAGAGATTCATTCCCATCGTATTTATGAAGTCCTGCGGCTTCATCCACTCGTTGAAAAGTGCGGTTCGGCGATAGTAGCCCGGCCGCTTGAAGTGCTCGTCGAGGGTGTATTCCGTGCGGATTCGTCCGGGCGCCTGCAGCGCCGGTTCGTCCCACGGGTTGCAGCGAAGGTGTCGCTCCATGTACGTCCGCTGGAAGTCTGCGTCGACCCCGTTCACGTGCAGGAATCGGAGCGTGCCCCGGCCCACGTCGTGGATGTAGAAGCCGGCGGCGGCGCAGTCGAAGTGCTTACGCAGCGAGACTACGGCCGAGGGCCAGCGAGCTGCATCGAGCGCTGCGGAATAGACGTGATCGATGATTCGGCTGACCGTATCCATGGTTGGGCGGCGGCGGCCCGCTTGTTGTTGTATCGGGCCCCGCCGCGGCCAATAAGACTCCGTATGCAGGGCGATGTCAACTCGACAACGTTCCAGCGCGAGACGTTAGCGCGCTCTCCGGCATTCCCATCATCGCGGCCTGGCCGACCCCGCACCCCCTTCGGCCGGTCCCTACGCGCCCGCGCGCTTCTTGCAAGCGGCGAGCGCCGCCTGCGTCTCCTTGAGCGTCTCGTTGGCGAGCGCCATCTGCTCTTGCGGAGACGTGAGACGTGTGATCGGCCGATACGGATTGGCGGGATCGGCCACGGTCGGCAGGGCCGTGCCGCCGGCCGCCGCGGCGTTTCGCGTCGCGGCGATATCGGCCTCCCACTCAGCGCGCTCCTTCGCCGACAGCGAGAGCCCGGTCATCTTCTTCTCCATCATGTCGGCCATGACCTTGAAGCGCAGGCCACCGATCGCCTGTGTACACTGGTTCATCGCCGATCGCTGCGGCCGCTGCGGATGGGTCTTGCGGTACTGCGCTACCGCTTCGTCGCCAGTGGGTCCGAAGTCCTTGATGAGCTCCGTGCGGTGACCGACGCCCATATGATCGGCGCCCTCGCATTTGTTCATGATCCGGTTGCGAAAGCGCGCGTTCTCGGCGTTGACCCAGACCTGATCTTCATCGGCGATGTCGGAAAGGTAGCGCTGGGAATGGGCTTCGCCGCCGAGCGTCGGATCGTCGTCGGATTTCTTGGCCGCGAGCTCGGTGAAGGCCGCCAGGTCTTCGCGGAGGTTCTCGCGCTGACCGGCGCTGAGGCTGCGGTCTTTCCCAAGCCGTTTGTCGATGCGCTCGGCCAATAGCTTCGCGCGGTAACCGTGCAGCGGCGCCGTGCACTGTGCCGCGACCTCCATGTAGTCGAGGCAGGTCGCGGAATTATGGCCATGGCAGTGCCCTTCTCCGGTCAGATGCAAGGGATGGTCCGGGTCCTCGCCGTTCGTGGCGGCCGCATCCGGAGCCGCGGCGGCGGTCTGACCGCCGATCTGCGGCGCCGCCTCCTTGATGTGCTGCGTCTTTTGCTGGACGGCCTCCTTCAATCGGCCGAACACGCCGGCCTGGGCCCCGTTCGCGGCACCTAGCGCCAGCCCAGCGAGCAATGCGAGACTCATCGGCGCGGCCGCTCGCCGGCGCGCGCAGCGGCGAGCGGCACTCAGTAGCCGGACGGCGAATGAGGCGACATTTCTAACCATCGAAATTCCTCAGCGGTGCGGCCGCAATGGCGAGCGGCAGACGTGCCGCATGGTGGCCCAGCCCCCGGCCGTACGCACCCCGCAATTGGGGGGGCGGGGGGTGGCGGAAGCGCTGCCGCAGACCGCGAGCACCGGCAATCGTCGGCTTTTCAATGGGGGGCGGACAGGCCGCCCGCTTCGGCTTGGGCAACCTGGATACGTTCAGCTACATCGGTGTCATGAGTGCCGGCATGGGGCCGTTGGGACGCGGAGCAGATTCAAAGACAATGGACAACCTGGCCGCCGATCCAAAGAAGGCCAATGATGAGATCAATCTCCTTTGGATTGCCTGCGGCAAACAAGATACCGCGATGAAAAGGAGCGCCTGTTCAACAAATAGACTGGCGCCCGCAGGCCGCTCGACGGCCGACGCTTCGGAATCCACGGGGCAACTTTCAGCGTGGAGCGGCCCCTCATTCTAGAAAAAACATATGTAACATCATAGCGCTACATCTATATTTTGAACGCAATTCTAGCCTTAAATCACCGCCCGGGGACCGCTGCGACCTTCCAGCAAGTGCGGCGTGAGAGAAGTTGCAGGATCAAAACTCATCGAGATCGTTCGCAATCATGACCGGTCCCGAATAACGCCTTCGGATGCTTTCAAGGTAACGCATGAGGTCAGCGGCCGAAGGATTCCTCGCGACCAGGTGTGTAATTACCAACTCATGTACCTTAGCGTTGCCTGCGATCTCGCCCACTTGCTCGGGCGTGATGTGATGTTCGCTCAAATGCCGCGGCATGTCCTGGCCCGTGGGATTCGCTGCCGCTTGCTTACGGAAGGCGGGGCTCAGAATGGCGCCGAGGTCGATCATTTCGGACACGAGCAGGTCAGCCCCCCTTGCGAGCTGTTCGACCGCCGGGCTCGGTCCAGTGTCGCCCGTGTAGACCATTGAGCGCCCCGGCGCATCGAAACGGTAGGAGAGCGACTTGTAGCGCTTGTCGAGGTCGCTGCCCGGTGCGAAGCTGTAATGACTGTTCTCACGCGCGATGACCTTCATCGGTCCGACCTCAACGGTGCTGCCGTCGACGAGCTCGAAGACCTTCACCGAGCCGCGGGGATCGGCGAACGGCTTGCCGGCGAAGCCATAGCCGGCTGCGGCGCTCGGCATCGTTGCCGCTACAAGTCCGTCGACCAGTTCTTTGGTTCCGGGCGGACCGTAGATGTAAAGCACGCCCGGGACGCCCAGCTGATTGCGCAGTCCAATGAGCGCGGAAAGCCCGCCGATATGGTCGAAGTGCAGATGGCTGATGAAGACCGCCCGGACCTGTCCGAGCTGTATCCGCGCCTTGGCGAGCTGCTCGCAGGCACCGTCGCCGACGTCGACCAGATAGGTGTCCCGCCCGATAAGAATCGCGTTGGCTGGTTCGGAGCGATTCGCGATCTCAACGGGACCGCCGTGGGTGCCAAGGGTGACCCACTTCGGGGCCTCGGCAGACTGGGCCGGCTTCTGGGCGGACGCCCCGCCCGCGGCAAAGGCGACCAACACCATGGTGGAACATATTTGCTTAAGCATACAAACCTCTCTGCAAACTCACCGCGGTGGAACGGCGTCGAGTGTTTGGCCATGGGCCGCGGCTCGACCGGCTGCGGCGCTTCCCGGCCGCGCTTTCCCGAACGTCCGCTATCTTGCACGGCACAGCGGGCCGGCGCCAGACGGCGCCTAGCGGCCGCTGCTCCGAACCTCGCCCTTCACCCCCTGGCTCGCCGGAGCAGCCCTTGGCATGATAGATTCGCGCCATGCCGGTTCCCGGGCTCGATCTGCGTGACGGCGCCGATCATAGGGGCCGAAGAGGCTTCGGCCCTGGGGCGAAAGACTTCGCGTCAATCTGCACCGAGCCTCTCGATATGCGGCTGCAGAGACTGGGAGCCGACGACTAGCGATATGTACGCCTGCGCGGGCCGGGGGGGGGAATCATGAATATCGATCGGCGCATGTTGCTTTCCAGTGCTGCGCTTCTCGCATCGCCCGCCCTGAGGGCTGACCCGGTGGGAGACTGTGCGGGTACACAGCGTGAGCTGCCTCTCGCGCCGCCGCCCGCAGTTACGAAGACCATCGCGCAATATGTGGGCTCATCTCGTTACGAAGATCTCCCCGCAAAGGTTCGGCACGAAGGCGTTCGTACATTCGTCAACTGGATGGGAGTGGCGGTCGGCGGTTCCAGGAACGAGGCTGTCGTCAAAGCCATTGCGGCGCTCGCGCCGTTCGCCGGCCCGCCCGAAGCCACTGTTCTCGGGCGTCGTGAGCGGTTCGATATTCTTAACGCGGCCCTGATCAACGGCATCAGCTCTCACGTTCTGGACTTCGACGATACGCATCTCAAGACCATCATCCATCCGGCGGGCCCCGTCGCGCCGGCGATTCTGGCGCTCGCCCAGCACAGACCGATCAGCGGCAGGGATTTTCTCCACGCGCTGACATTGGGAATCGAGGTCGAGTGCCGCATCGGCAACGCGATCTACCCGAGTCACTACGACTTGGGTTGGCACATCACGGGATCGTGCGGCGTTTTCGGCAGTGCCGTTGCATCCAGCAAACTTCTCAAACTGACAGAGCAGCAGACGATCTGGGCGATTGGGATCGCGGCGTCCCAACCGGTAGGGCTGAAAGTCCAGTTCGGGTCGATGACGAAGAGCTTTCATCCAGGTCGTGCGGCGCAGAATGGACTGACAGCTGCGCTCCTCGCCGAGCAGAATTTCACCGCGAACGACGCCGCGCTCGAAGGCAAGGACGGTTTCGTGCAGGCCACGTCTCGCAAAGTGAAATGGGAGGAAATCACTAACGGCCTCGGCACGCATTACGAGGCCGCGCTGAACACCTACAAGCCATTCGCTTGCGGAATCGTGACTCATCCGGCCATTGACGCGGCCATTCAGCTGCGCAACAAATACAGCCTGCGTCCGGAGCAGATCGAGGCGGTCGAGCTCCACGCGAACCCGCTGGTGCTATCCCTGACCGGCAAGACGGAGCCACAAACCGGACTGGAAGGGAAGTTCAGCATTTATCACTGCATCGCCGTGGCGCTGATCTACGGCGCGGCTGCTCCCCGGCAGTTTCAGGATGCCGTTGTGCGTGACCCGAAGGTGATCGCCCTGCGCAAGCGAGTCAGCGTGCGTACGGACCCCGCGGTGAAACCCGAGCAGGCGGACCTGACGATTCGTTTGAAGAGCGGGCGGCAAGTGATGCTCCACATCCAAAATGCCGTCGGCAGCCTGGAAAAGCCGCTCAGCGACGCGGCACTCGAAGGCAAGTTCACCGATCTTGCCGACGGCGTGCTGCCTCGGAATCAGGCACAAGACTTGGTGCAGATGTGCTGGGACCTGCAGCGTCAGCCGGACGCCGCCGCCGTAGCCGTTGCCGCGCAGGCCCGAGCCTAGTGCACCCAATGGCAATGGCCGCTTAGGACTTGACCGGGCCGGTTGGAGCGGGATGTGGAATCGGCGGCTCGTTATCACGCAGGTGGTGCCATGAACGCACGCTTATTTCTGTCTTTATCTTTTGTGGTGGGCGCCGTGTTCACCGTCTGTCTGGTGGGCGCTCACGCAGCGGTTCCCAAGGAGCAACGCGCCATCGTGCAACACTCCGGCAGCGAGGCCTTGGAGTTGCAGACCGTGCCGGTCCCGACGCCCGGCGCCAATCAGGTGTTGATCCGGATCTATGCGGCCGCGGTGAATCCGGCCGACTGGAAGTCCGGTGCGCCGCCCGAAGACCGTATTCCGGGCGGTGACGTTGCCGGCGTGATCGAAGCGGTGGGCAAGGGCGTCACCGGCTTTCACGCCGGCGATCCGGTATTCGCAATCGTCGTTCGTCGGTCCGGTCTGTTCAACGGCGCTTACGCCGAATACGCCGTTGCATCCGTCGCGAACGTAATGCTCAAGCCGGCGAACATGACGTATGCCCAGGCGGCCGGCCTGGGCATTGCCACCGTAACCGGGGTCCGTGCCGTGGACGTCATGGAAAACGCCAAAGGGCAGCGTATGCTCATAACGGGCGTCGCGGGGGGCGTCGGCAGCGCCGCCGCGCAGGCGGCCAAGGCCAGGGGCGCCTATGTGATCGGTACGGCGTCGCCGCGACACAATGCATACCTGCGTTCCATCGGAGTCGATGAGGTGATCGACTACACGAAAGTCGATTTCGAAACGCAGGTCGGGCGTGTGGACGCCGTCCTCGATACAGTCGGCGGACAGACCGCCCTACGCTCAATGCGTACCCTGTCTAAGGGCGGCCGATATCTCAGCACCGGAACGCACGGACTGGAGGCCCAGTGCACGGCAGCGGGCTTGATCTGTCCCCCGTACCGCAGCGCCGCGGACGTTGTCCGCCGAGTGTACGAGCAGGTCGCGTCGCTGGCGGGCGCCGGCAAGCTCGACGTGCACATCGACAAGGCATTCCCGTTGGCTCAGGCGTCGGAGGCACAGGCGTACAGCAAGGCCGGACATGCGGAAGGAAAAATCGTTCTGCTCGTCGATACGGCGCGCGCCGAGCAAAAGTGACGGCCGCGACGCTCGAGACCGGTCCAGTCAACGCGAGACCCTGCGGGAGTTGCGGCGCGAGAGCGGACTCTCGCGCCGGCATGTGTTAGCTTCTCTGAGAAGTCGAGCTCGAGCCACCTCGGCGGTAAACCGAACCTGGCTGAGGGATGCCATCGCGAGGACGAAGCCTGCGCCGCTCCGGGACACGCGGGGCCTATGCAGGCGGCCCGGGAACGGGCCAGGCAGAGCGAGACAATAATCGAGAGACAATATTCGAATCGAAGGCCGCGGGGGCGGGAGCGACAAAATGAAATTCGAAAGCGTTCTGGTATTCATGGCCGCCGGCGGGCTGGCCCTGGCGGCGGCAGCTCAGCAGCCCCAGGCCGCTCCCGGCGGACCGCCTCGTGCCGCCGGCGCGGCGCGCGCGCGCTCACCGCTTCCGCCGCCCGAGCCGATCGAGCACATCACCGGCAACATCTACAAGATCTTCGGCGGCGGCGGGAACACGCTGGTCGTGGTGCAGCAGGACGGCGTCGTCCTCGTCGACACCAAGATGCCCGGTAACGGCCCTTACATCCTCCAGCAGGTGAAATCGATCACCGACAAGCCGATTAAGCTGGTCATCAACACACACAGCCATCCGGACCACGTCGGCAGCAACGATTACATTCGCGCGCAGTATCCCAACGTGCAGATCGTGATGAACGAAGGCGCCAAGGAAGAGCTGATGCACGGCCCGCGCCCGAATCCGGAGTTGCTGCCGACCGAAACGTTCAAGGATCGGATGACCATCGGTTCGGGCGCCGACCGAATCGAGCTCTATCACTTCGGCCCGGGCCACACGAACGGCGACACGTTCGTCCTGTTCCCGGCGGCGCGTTTGCTGTGCATGGGCGATGTGATGGCGTGGAACATGGCGCCGTTCCTGCCCGCCGGCGGCGCCGAAAACATCGCCGACGAGACCGAAGCGGTCGTCGCTACGCTGAACGGCAAAGTGGACCTGGTCGAGGAGGGGCATGGGCATATGAATACGTGGGCCGCCGTCGAGCGCCTGGCGCGCTTCGACCGGGCGCTCTTCGCCTATGCCAAGCTCCACTACGATCGGGGCGATGCGCCGGGCATGGCCGTCGCCGACCTGCAGCAGCACCCCGAGTTCGCGCCCCTGCTCGACGACCAGATCAAGAAGGGCCTCGAATACGGCAACACGCCGCTGGCGCGGGCGCATATGAACGTGAACGTCGCCTATGCCGAGCTTGCGGGCGAGAAGATCGGGTTCGGCGTCGCCAACGGCGCGCCACTGCCGGCCACGGACAAGCACAAGGGCTCCGACCCCAAGGATACCGCTCGACCGACCCCGGCCATGCTGGCAGCGGAGGTGGTTAAATAGGCGTTTCCTGACCCGGAGCGCGCTTCGCGCGCTCCCGCGCAGCGGCTGCCTCATCGGGCGTTAACCTGAACCGGGGTTCGGTGCGCGCGCTTGGTGGCCGGTGATCCTGGGCTTCGTGCTCGCACTCTGGAGCGGCACTACCGTCGTGCGGACGACGCAGGCGGCCTTCAATTCCGTCTGGGAAATCCCTCAGAAGGACCGGCCCGGCCTCGGCGAGAAGCTCGTCCGCAGCCTGATCGTACTCGCGACGATCGGCACCGGGGTCGTGGTTTCTACGTTCATCTCCGAGTTCGTGACGGGCCAAAACCAGCACGTCGACGTCACCTGGTGGGGCCGCGTCGCCGGCTACGCCATCTCGTTCGCGCTCGACGTCGGTCTGTTCATCGTGGCGTTCAAGGTCCTGACCGACCGCGACGACCTCGCATGGCGCGACCTGCTCCCGGGCGCGCTGCTGTCGGGCGGCGCGTTCTTCGTCCTTCAGCAGCTCTCGTCGCTGATCATCTCGCGCTACCTGCATAACGCGCAGAGCACGTACGGCAACTTCGCCACCGTGATCACGATTCTCTTCTGGTTCTATCTGCAGGCGGAGGTGACGCTGCTGGGGGCACAGCTGAACGTCGTCGTGAAAGAGAACCCGTATCCGCGCAACCTCTTCGGCGGGCCGCAGACGGAGGCAGACAAGCGCACGCTCGAGGCGTTCGCGAAGGAGGCGACGATGGACGAGCGGCAGGAGGTCGAGTCGCACGTTCGTCCCGAGGGGAGTGAGGGAGGACACGTCGAGCGCTCGAACGAGCGAACTCCACGCCAGCGAGCTCCACGCCGCGAACGATGACGCCGGGCGCAGTGCGCTCGCAACGAAAGCGCAACCGCCGAACCGCTGCTGCGATGCATGCACCGAGCTCGGCCGTCTCGATGATCATTTGCGGCGTCCGGCAAGAGGCTTCGCTCGTGACCTTAATCCTTGTATCGAAGGAGTAGCGCCACGCGCCGTTCTCCTTTTCGAATTCCTCACCGACGAACCTTCCTCCTTGCGCCGCCTCGAGTGCCGTGGCGCGGGCCTGCTCCTTGCTGACCTTCGCGCTGGCTTGAGCCTGGTCCGTCCTTGGCGACAGCGACGACTGTGCGGATGCGCCGTATCCGGTCGTGAGGGAGAGGGGGCGACCTTTCCCGCGTAGTGTTCCGCACTCGAGTGCGGTACCGTGGCGGAGCGCCGAGTCCAGGCGCGTCGCCTACTCGGGGCGGTGGCCCTCCGGGCGCCGAGAACACGGCCAGCCAGAATCGATTCGTCCAGGTTGAAGGGGGAGGTTTAGAGATGCCGGACGTAGCACCAGACACCATCATGCAGATCGCAATGGGATTCATGGCGGCGAAGCATCTGTTCGCCGCCAGCGGCATCGGGCTCTTCGAGGCGCTTGCTGCCGGGCCAACAACCGTGGAGGAAATAGTGGAAAGTACCCATATTCCACCTCGTACTCTGCAGATTTCTCTGGCTGCCATGGTCTCTTTGGGTCTGATCGAGAAGGAAGCCGAACGCTACCGCAACAGCGATGCGGCCCGAGCGTATCTCGCCGGGTTGCCGGGTCCCGATCTGCGGCCGATGCTCCGCTTTTGGGACCAGATCAGTTACCCGCTATGGCAGAAGATCGAGGATGCCCTGCGCACCGGCCAGGGTCAGGCTCAGTTCGGTCGGTTCGACGAGCACCAGCAGCGCATTTTCTCCGACGGCGTGGACGCATTTACGGCGCCGGTCGCCGCGGCGCTGGCGGCCTCGTACGACTTCAGCCGACACCGCAGGGTGCTGGATATCGGAGGCGGAACCGGAACGTTTCTTGCGGCCGTATTGCAGCGGTACCCGGATCTCGCCGGCACGCTCTTCGAGTTGCCCGGCGCGTGCATCGTTGCCCGTCAACACTTGGCCGAGGTGCCGGAAGGTGCGCGCATCGCCGTCGTCGAGGGCGATTTTTTCAAGGATCCATTGCCCGAGGGCCACGACGCCCTGATCGTCGCGAACACGGTTCATGTCCTGTCCGAAGAGCATAACGTCGCCCTACTGAGGTCGATTCGCGAAAACGTCCCGGGCGGTACGCGATTGTTGCTCGTGGACCTCTGGACCAATCCGGCGCGGACCGAACCCCCTGCGGCCACGCTGATGTCCGGAGAATTTCTCGTCGTCTCCGGCGAGGGGCAGGCGTACAGCGAGCGCGATCTCGAGGCATGGTTGGCCCGAACCGGATGGCGAAGAATAGAGCAACTGCCCCTCTCCGGGCCTACGAGTCTTGTAGTCGCCGACGCGATTTGACCGGACCCGCGTCGGCATCGGCGGCCGCGCGCCTTGCTCAGCCCGGCATACCTTTCTATCATCGAGGATTGGGCTCGGCGCTCCCGTCTTGGGCAGCGGCTCGAGTCCGGCCAATGATCGCGTCGGATGGAAAGCTACAGCAGAAGGAGACTTGTGCAAGCCGCATTATGCGGCGCGGCGGCATGCTCGCTGCCGCGCTTCGCGGTAAGCCAGACGGCGCCCAAGCTCACCGTCACGCACCTCGGCCCGGACATAATCATGATCGCCGGGGCCGGGGCCAACGTGGTGGCGGCCGCCGACGACCAAGGCGTGGTCATGGCGGACGGCGGCCGGGTCGAACATGCCGCGGACGTCGTCGAGACGGTCCGCGGCGCCTTCGGCGGCCGCCCGGTCCGCACGTTGTTCAACACTCACTGGCATCCCGCGCAGACGGGCGCCAACCTCACGCTGGCCCGCGCCGGCGCCCGCATCGTCTCGCAGACCAACACCCGCTTGTGGCTCGGCACGGACGTGCATCGGCCGTGGGAGAATTTCGTTCACCGCGCGCTGCCGCCCGCGGCGCGGCCCACGGCGACCTTTTACGACAGCGGCAACGCGGTGCAGCTCAAAGGCAAGCCGCTCCGTTACGGCTACATGCTGCAGGCGCACACGGACGGGGACGCATACGTATTCTTTCCCGAGGCCAACGTGCTCGCCGTCGGCGGCGTCGTCGCCGGGGACCGTTGGCCGCTCATCGATTGGTGGACCGGCGGTTGGTTCGGCGGGCTCGTCGAGGGGACGGAGACACTGCTGCAGGTCGCGAACGAGAACACGAAGATCGTCCCGGCCGAGGGTCCCGTGCTGACGCGCGCGGAGCTCGCGGCCCAGCGGGACATGTACGCGAAGCTTTTCATCGAGTTTCGCGACAATCTGCTCTTCAAGGGCCTGAGCCCAGCCGAAGCCGTCGCCGCCGAGCCGACGGCGGGCTTCCATCCCGAGTGGCCGAACCGGGACGCGTTCGTCACGCGGGCCTTTCAGAGTTTGTGGGGGTTCTATGCGCCGGACGTTCTGAAGACCTGTTGCCGCAACCGCGTGCGGCGGCTGCACGCCGGCGGCGATGGCGGCGCCTGGCGGCCGCATGCCTCGTCGCGGTCGTGGCCGGCGCCGGTGCCACTTCCTGCAGCCGCGGCCCGGGGACGGTCGCCGAGCACTGGAACCTGCTCTCGCATTACTGCTACGACTGCCACAATTCCACGGAGCTGACGGCCGGGCTCGCGTTCGACGCGATGAGCCCCGAAAACGTCGGCAAGGACGCCGCCACTTGGGAGAAGGCCTTGCGCAAATTGCGCGGCGGGCTCATGCCGCCGCCGGGCGGCGGCCGGCGGCCGACGCAGAGCGAGCGCGCAGGGTTCATGGCGGCCATGGAGAAGCGCCTCGACGCCGAGGCCGCCGCCCGCGGCCCGCGTCCGGGCTACGTGGGCCTGCACCGGCTGAACCGGACGGAGTACGGCAATGCGGTGCGCGATCTGCTCGGTGTGGACGTCGACGCCACGGCGCTGCTGCCGCGCGACAACTCCAAGGACGGGTACGACAATATCGCCTCTGTGCTGACCGTCTCGCCGACGTTTCTCGAGCAGTACGTCGCCGCCGCGCGCAGCGTCGCGAAGCAGGCCGTCGGCGACGGCCACGCGGCGCCCGGGGCCGCCACGTATATCAACGAGCACCCCGGCGCTTACCAGCGCCACGTCGAGGGGCTGCCGCTCGGCACGCGCGGCGGCATGGCCGTCGTGCACGACTTCCCGGCCGACGGTCATTATCGCATCAACATCGCGGACATGGCGCAGGCGCTCTGGGTCTACGACATGGAGTTCGCGAACACCGTCCTCGTGACGCTCGACGGCCGCGAGGTCTATCGCACGACGATCGGCGGGGATGCCGACCAGAAGGCCATCGACCAGCACGGCGTCGCGGCAGTGGATCGAATCAACCAGCGGCTCAAGAACATCCGTTTCGAGGCGCCCGCCGGCCCCCACCAGGTGGCTGTGACCTTCCTCGCGCGCACCTATTCGGAATCCGATTCCCGGCTCGAATCGCAGGCGCCGGGCGGCGGGCAGGACCGTCTGCTCAAGGTCAAATCGTTCGACATCCAGGGGCCCTTCGACGCGAGCGGCGTCGGCGAGACCCCTTCACGGCGCAGGATCTTCACGTGCCACCCGGCGCCGGACGCCGCGCAGGACGCGGCCGAGGCCTGCGCCCGCCGCATCATCGCGCGCCTCGCGCGGCGCGCCTATCGCCGGCCGGTCAGCGACGCGGACCTTACGGATCTGCTCGCGTTTTATCGCCGCGGCGCGCAGGCAGGCGGCTTCGACGCCGGCATCCGCAAGGCCATCACGGCGATGCTCGCGAGCCCCGAGTTCTTGTATCGCTTCGTCTCGCCCAAGCACGCGCGGCCGGGCTCGGACTACACGCTCGACGACTACGAGCTCGCCTCGAGGCTGTCGTTCTTCATCTGGAGCAGCATTCCCGACGACGACCTTCTCGACGCCGCCGAGCAAGGGCGCCTGCACGAGCCGAAGGTGCTCGCGGCCGAGGTTCGCCGCATGCTGGCCGACAAGCGAGCGCGCTCCCTCGTGACGGACTGGGCCTTTCAATGGCTCGACATCGCCCGGCTCGACCAGATCAAGCCGGACCGCAACGTCTTTCCAGAAGCCGCCGCCGTCGATCCACGCGAGGCTTACAAGCGCGAGCTGCAACTGTTCCTGCGCAGCGTTCTGCTCGGCAACCAAAGCGTCGTCGACCTTCTAGACGTCCAAGTACACGTATGTCAACGAGACCGTCGCGCGCATGTACGGCATCGACGGCGTGCGCGGCGACCAATTCCGCCGCGTGAAGCTGACGGATTCGGCACGCTGGGGCCTGCTCGGCAAGGGGGCCATCCTGATGGCCACCTCCTACCCGAACCGCACGACGCCCGTGCTGCGCGGCAAATTCGTCCTCGCGAAGATCATGGGCTCGCCGCCGTCCCCGCCGCCCGCGGGCGTCGTCACGGATCTTCCCGAGAACAAGAATGGGCCTCCGAAGACCGTGCGCGAACGCCTCGCCGAGCATCGTACGAACCCTTCGTGCAATACTTGCCACGGCGTGATGGACCCGCTGGGCCTCACCCTCGAGAACTTCAATGCGATCGGCGAGTGGCGCGATCGGGACAAGTTCGCGGGCACGAAGATCGACGCGAGCGGGCAGCTCGCCACGGGCCAGAAGCTCGACGGTCCCAACGACCTGCGCAAGGCGCTCGCGAGCGACCCGAAGCGGTTCGTACGCACGCTGACCGAACAGCTCATGACGTTCGCGCTCGGCCGTTCCCTGACGTACTACGACATGCCCGTCGTACGCCGCATCGTCGACGACGCGGCGCGCGACGACTATCGCTTCTCGTCCCTGGTCCTCGGCATCGTGAACAGCGACGCGTTCCGAATGATCGAGTTGCCCCGCGGCGGCGAGGAGCGCGTTTCGGCCAACACGGACGGTCCCGCCTCGGGCGCCGCCGGAATTACCTCAGGAGCCGACGATGTTCATCAGTAAGAAGCGACTATCCCGCAGGACGGTGCTGCGCGGCGCGGGCGCCGCGATCGCACTGCCGTTCCTCGACGCGATGCTGCCTGCCATGGCAAAGGCGGCCGACGCGGCGACCGTCGCCGCGCGGCGCATGGGCTTCTTCTACTTTCCGCATGGGGCGGTCCTTCTGCAGGGCGACGACCGCTGGACACCGAAGGGCATCGGCAAGGAGTTCGAGCTCTCGCCGGTGCTGCAGCCGCTCGCGCCGTTCAAGGACCGGCTGACCGTGATCTCGAACACCCGGAACCGGCCCGCGGAAAGCCCCGACCCGCACGGCATCACGCCGGGCACATGGTTGCGCTGCGTCGCACCCGGGGCGCCGAAGGGCGGGACCACCTGCGATCAGATCGCGGCCAGGCACATCGGCCAGAGCACGCCGTACCCGTCCATCGAGGCGGCGGCGGAGGGCAAGCCGGGCCCGGCGGCCGGCAGCGCCGGCAATATGTTTGGCAGCACGATTTCCTTCCGGACGCCGACTCAAGGCCTCCCGATGGAGTTCAACCCGCGCAAGCTGTTCTACCAGCTGTTCGGCGAGGGCGACAGCCCGGAGCAGCGCCGGGCCATCGTCTCGGAGACCGGGTCGATTCTCGATTTCACGCTCGCCCATGCGCAGGCCTTGCGCGGCGAGCTCGGCCCGCGGGACGCGGCCACGCTCGGCGATTACCTCGACTCGGTCCGCGAGGTCGAGCGTCGCGTCAAGAAGATCAAGGCGCACAACGTCTCGCAGCTCGATCTGCCGAAGCCGCCCCTCGGCGTGCAGCCGGAGTTCGACAAGCAGCAGACCTTGATGTTCGATCTGCTGGCGCTGGCGTATCAGGGCGATGTGACGCGGATCGTCACCTACATGCTCGCCGCCGAGGCGAGCATGAAGGCGTACACGTTCCTCGGGCTCTCCGAGGCGTTCCATCCGCTTTCTCATCAT
The DNA here is from genome assembly GCA_963702105.1 of uncultured Gammaproteobacteria bacterium. Classification (GTDB taxonomy): domain Bacteria; phylum Pseudomonadota; class Gammaproteobacteria; order Steroidobacterales; family Rariloculaceae; genus ZC4RG20. The sequence continues at coordinate 2,116,695 of OY969712.1, read as the reverse complement.
GGCAACGATCCGGTCAAGCTCGACAAGCTCGAAAAGATCCAGACTTACCATGCGAAGATCTTCGCCGACTTCGTCAAGAAGCTCGACGCCATGCACGAGGCGGACGGCAGCGTGCTCGACAATTCGATCCTGCTCTTCGGCAGCAACATGAGCAACAGCGACCTGCACAACAACGTCCCGCTGCCGAACGCCGTGCTCGGTCTCGGCGGAGGCACGATCAAGGGCCATCAGCACCTGCGCTACAAGGACAACACGCCGCTCGCCAACCTGCTGCTCACGCTGCTGAACCGGGGCGGCATACCCATGGAGTCCTTCGGCGACAGCACGGGGCAGATGACGGAAATCTGAGCGCGTGGCCGGCCGCAATCGCATGAGGATGCGCTCGCTCGGGCCGCTGCTCGGCTTTGCCTGCTTGGCCGGCTTCGCCTACTGCGCCTGCTTCTCCGGCGCGACGGCGGCCGCGACGGGGCCGCGCGCGGACGCGGCTGCAGCGTTGCTCGCGGCCGCGCGCGACCAGGACTCGGCCGAAGCCCTTGCGCTGATCCGGCGCGGAGCCGACGTCAACGCGTCCTCGCCCAATCATACGACGGCGCTGATCTGGGCCGCGCATTACGCTGACGCGAAGCTCGTGCGGGCGCTGCTCGAGGCAGGCGCGCATGCCGACATCGCGAACGACTTCGGCGCGACGCCGATTGCCGAGGCCGCGCTCGTCGGCTCGGTGCCCATTCTGAAGCTGCTGCTGGACGCCGGCGTCGACGCGAACACGGCGAACCGCGAAGGCCAGACGCCTCTCATGGTCGTCGCACGGACGGGCAACGTGGACGCCGCGAAAGTCCTCGTGCAGCACGGCGCCAACGTGAACGCCGTCGAAAGCTGGGGCGGCCAGGACGCCCTGATGTGGGCGGCGGCCCAGCGCGAACCGAAGATGGTGGCCTTTCTCCTCGCGCACGGCGCAAAGCCCAACGTGCACGGGAAGGCTCGGGACTGGCAGCGCCGCGTGACCGCCGAGCCGCGCAAGAAGGACATGTACCAGGGCGGTTTCGCGGCGCTTCACTACGCCGCGCGCGAAGGATGCCTCGCCTGCATCGCGCCGCTGCTCGAGGCCGGCGCCGACATCGACATCGGCGACCCCGACCGCGTGACGCCGCTGAACATCGCGATCATGAACGGGCACTTCGATGTCGCGAAGGCGCTCGTCGAGGCGGGCGCGAACGTCGACAAGTGGGACTTCTACGGCCGCACGCCGCTCTACAACGCCGTGGACATGCACACGCCTCCGCATTCGGCCGACTCCATTTTGCTGAATGGCGACAAGACGACGGCCTTGGATCTGATCCGGCTTCTGCTCGAGCGTGGTGCGGACCCCAACATCCAGTTGAAGCACCGCCCGCGCTACCGGCAGGCCGTCTTCGAGCGCGGCGCGGACATCATGCTTTCGACGGGCGCGACGCCGCTGCTGCGTGCGGCCCGCGCCGGCGACATCGAAGTCGTCAAGCTGCTGCTTGCGCACGGAGCGCTCGCCGATCTGCCCAATCAGTTCGGCGTGACGCCGCTCATGGCCGCGGCCGGTGTCGGCTTCGGCAAGCGTGCCACACGCGGGGTGGATGCCACCGAGGCGGAGCGCATCGCGACGCTCGAGCTGCTCCTCGATGCGGGCGCCGACATCAATCGCCGGACCTTGTCCGTCGGCCGCATTGCGCCGCCCGGCCAGGACAACTTTCTCATGCGCGTCAAGGTCACGAAGATCCTGAACCAGAACTACATCTACAACGACGTTCCGCCGGACGGCCGTGCGGCGATCCATGGCGCGGCCCGCAACGGCTGGAACAAGATCGTCGAGTTCCTCGCCGACCACGGCGCCGAGCTCAAGGTGGCGGGCCGCGACGGGCTGACGCCTATGGATCTCGCGGCCGGCCGCTACCCGCCCGAGGTGCTCGTGCCGCCCGCGGACCCGCACAAGGAGACGATGGCGCTGCTCGAGAAACTATGCAGCCGGCAGAAGGGCTGCGGGAGCTTCGATTGAGTGGCGGCCTCTAACAGCCACTCGATGCCGGAGAGCGAACGCTGACGCCTCGCCGCCGCCCTCTACCGCCTCTTCTTCTGGGCCGGGCCGCGGGCCGGCTTGCCCTTCTTGACCGCCCGCGACTTGGGCGGCTTGGCCCGGCCCGCGCGCGATATCGCAAGCTGTCGACCGCACACCCACACCTTCTTAAGGTCCTCGAACACCTCGCGGGGCATGCCGACGGGCAGATCGACATGGCTGAATTCGTCGTCTATTTCGATATGGCCGATGTGCCGGCCGTCCAATCCGGCTTCATTGGCGATAGCACCGACGATGTTGCCCGGCTGAACGCCATGCGCGCGGCCGACCTCTATACGAAACCGTTCCGACGCCCCGGGGGCAGAGACGGCTTCTCGTTGGCTGCGGGCGCCTCGCTTGGTCCTGCGAGTGCCGGCCTCGCTTTCGGAAGGCGCATGCGCCGGCTCATCGGCTTTGAGCAATAAGGGTTGCTCGCCGACCGCGAGCTTGGCCAAGGCCGCGGCGACCTCGAGCGCAGGCACGTCGTGCTCCTGCTGATATTGCTCGACCAGTCGCAGCATGAAATCCAGATCGCCGGCGGCCAGCGTGTCGGTGATCTTCTGCTTGAAGCCCGCGATGCGCCGGTTATTCACCGTCTCGGTCGAGGGCAGCGCCAACTGCTCGATCTTCTGCCGCGTCGCCCTCTCGATGGCGCCGAGCATCCGCCGCTCGCGCGGCGCGACGAAGAGGACGGCATCGCCCTTGCGGCCGGCGCGGCCCGTGCGGCCGATGCGGTGGATGTAAGCCTCCGCGTCATAGGGAATGTCGTAGTTGACGACGTGGGTGATCCGCTCGAACGTCCAAGCCGCGCGCGGCGACGTCCGTCGCGACCAGCAGGTCCAGCGATCCACGCTTTAGGCGCTCGATCATCTGCTCCCGTTGCTTTTGCGGCATGTCCCCGTTGAGAGGAGCCGCCGCATAGCCGCGTGCCTGAAGCCGTTCCGCGAGCTCGGCCGTGGCGGTCTTGGTGCGGACAAATATAAGCACGGCCTCGAACTGCTCCGCTTCGAGGATGCGCGTGAGCGCGTCGAGCTTGTGCACGCCGCTCACGAGCCAATAACGTTGGCGGACGGTTTCCGCCGTCGCAGCGCGCGCTTCGATCGAGATGTGCTGCGGATCATGAAGGTGCCGCCGCGCGATGCGGGCGACTTCCTTCGGCAGGGTGGCCGAAAACAGCGCCATCTGGCGCCGCTCGGGCGTCTGCTCGAGGATCCACTCCACCTCGTCGATAAAGCCCATACGCAGCATCTCGTCCGCTTCGTCGAGCACGAGCGCCTGGAGCCGGTCGAGCGTAAGCGTGCCCTTGCGCATGTGGTCCATGATCCGGCCGGGCGTGCCGACCACGACGTGGACGCCTCGCTTGAGTTGGCGGATCTGCGTTACGTAGTCCTGGCCGCCATAGATGGGCAGCACGTGAAATCCCGGCATGTGCGAGGCGTAGCGCTGAAAGGCCTCGGCCACCTGGATGGCGAGCTCGCGCGTGGGCGTCAGCGTCATGACCTGTGTGCGCTGGCTCTCGAGCTCGATGCGTGCGAGCAAGGGGAGGGCGAATGCGGCCGTCTTCCCCGTGCCCGTGGGCGCCTGGCCGAGCAGATCCAGGCCTTCCAGGAGTCGCGGGATCGCCTGAGCCTGAATGGGCGAAGGGGTCTCGTAACCGACCTCGTCGAGGCTCGCCAGCAGCGGCGCCGGCAGACCCAGCTCGCGAAAGCTCGCCGGGGGCTCGGGACGGGCCGGTGCACGCAGATTTGCTGTAGTAATCAAAGGGGTAAACCAGGGTTACGGGCGGTTGCGCGGCCGGCCGGCGGCCTTAGGGCAGCCCGGGGCTTGTCACCGCGCGTGAAGCGGGGGCGAAATGATACCAGAATGTCGTCGCCGAAGCGGTTCGACCGGCGGGTGGAAAAGTGCGGGATATTACGATCTCGCGCTCGGACTGGCCCATCGAGCGTCGGCGCGAGTAGCTTGAATGGGCCAAACGGGTCGTCGGCGGTCTCCGAGGCGTCCACCCGAAACTCGAACGTTACTTCGATGAGGTGCTGAAGCGGGGACGAGAGGCGCTTACCGCCGCTCCGGCTTCAAGTGACCTTCTTGTATACGGTAAGACCCAGGATCGACAACAGCACGGCAATGACGACCGCGATCCAGAACAGGATCTTCACGATAGCGATCGCGGCGCCCACGAGGACGCCGAACGCGAGCACGCCCAAAACGATTGCCGCGACGGCAAAAACGAGCGCCCACTTGAGCATTGTTCGAGCCTCATGTCACTCCGGGTGCTGGTAGGTATGCAACAACAATGCCACGCGAACTTCGCGCGAGGGAACCCTTCCGGATATCGATGTATGCTAAGGAGACCGCTGTGCAGGCGCTCGAGCCAACCTTTCGCAGGGCGCTATGAAACTCGAAATCGACGCTCGGAAGGGGAGCCCTCCGCGCGCGGTTCCGATCGGCTACGGCAGCGGTTATGGCTTCAGCGCCGCGGCAATTTTGCGAATCTCCTCCGGCGTGTGCTCGCCCGAAAGCGGCGTGCCCGGGATCAGGTACTTTCCCATCGCGAGCCCGCCGACGAGCACGGGCTCGTAGCCGAGATCGCGTATGAGCTGTGAGGCAACCTCGATCGCCTCGCGGTCGTCTCCGGCCATCGGCATACCGATACGCCCGGGCTCCTTATAGGCGCTGCCCATGCGCGCGGCCGGAATCGCGTTGAATGCGCGCACGATGCGCGCGCCGGGCAAAAGCTCCGCGGACATGAGTCCGGCGCCCTTCTGCCGCGCCTGATTTGCGATTTCGCCGTCCCGCTGCGGGAACGGGTTGCTCGCGTCGAGGACCACTTTGCCCTTCAGCGCATCGCCGAGGCTCTTGCCGAGAGCCGGCAGGGCGCTGTAAGGCACGGCGAACAGCAGCACGTCCCCGAAAACCGCGGCCTCTTGCGGCGTGCCCGCGTGCGCCCGCGCGCCGACCTCGGCGGCGAGGTGCCGGTCGTGATCGAGGCTGCGGGACGAGAACATCACTTCGTAGCCGGCCCGAACCCAGCTGCGGCCGAGGGCGCCGCCGACGTTGCCGGAACCGATGAGTCCGATCTTCAGCTTTTTGCTTTGCGCGAACACAGCCGGGCCGGTCAGCGGGAGTGCGCCGAGCACGGCGGCTGCGCCGACGCCCTTGAGAAGCGCACGACGGGATCGGACTTTGTCATGTTTTCTCATACGGGCTCCTGAGGCTCGTTTCTGTTCTGTGAGCCGGAACTGGACGTTAGCGAGAGACGCTCTCCGGATCAAGCTTGCGCGAGCTCGGTCTTACGCTCCGCGACGTGTTGACGATCGGCGGTGAGGAATCGATTCGCCGGTATCTGACAAAATCCGACGGCACGCAGCTCGGCGCGCAGGCGCTGGTCGAGGCGGTGGGCGTGCATGGCCGCCTACTTCAACGGTCCCCGGACCACTGAGAGGCGCCCGAGTGCAGCCGGGCCGCGGTCGCTGGGCCAGAGGCCCAAATCGACGGGCCCTCGAGTAGACTACGGCCCAAGCGGTTGGAAAAGGGAGCCTCTCGATGCGCATCTCATCGTCGTTCGTTGCCGTGCTTCTGCTCGGGCTTTGCGCCGCCGCGCCGGCCGTCGCGCAGACGCTCGTTGCACGGGGCCCGGTCGTGTACGGCCACCATCACTTCAATACTACGGACATGGCGGCGCAGAAGCGTTTCTTCGTCGACACGCTCGGCGGCAAGGCGGCGACGATCGGCACGAACCATATCGAAGTCATCGAGTTTCCGAATGTGTTCCTGTTCTTCCGGCCGATGCAGAAGCCGACCGGCGGAACGGTCGGGACAACCGTGAACCACATCGGCTTTTCCGTCCGAGACCTCGACTCCGTCGTCGCAAAGCTCAAGGCGAACGGCTACCGGATGATCACGCGCGAGTCTGTCCCTGCCACCGTCAAGGTTGCCGACGACATTGCGGCCGTTTCGCGCACCACGCACATCGCGTTCACGATGGGCCCGGAGCAAGTGAAGGTCGAGCTCGTAGAGGTGCCGGATCAGAAGACGCCGATTCAACTGCATCACGTGCACTTCTTCGGCCGGGACAATATCGGGATGCGGGCATGGTACGCAAAGACGTTCGGCGCCACCCTGGACCCGGCCGCGCCCGGCCAGGCTTTCGTCACGGCTCGTTTGCCCGGAGTAACCTTGAGCTTCTCGAAGTCGCCGACGCCGACCGTTCCGACGCAGGGTCGCGCGCTCGATCACATCGGCTTCGAGGTCCAGAATCTCGAGGCGTTCACGAAGAAGCTCGAGGCCGAGGGAATTCCGCTGACGGTGTCGTATCGAAAGGTGCCCGCGCTCGACATTGCGATCGCGTTCATTAAGGATCCCTGGGGCACGAACATCGAGCTGACGGAGGGGCTCGCGTCGCTCCACTGAGTGAACGCGGGATCGGCGATGAATTTCGACAACCTTCGCGCGCGCTCATCAGCGGTCGCTCTCGCCGCCGCCGCGGCGGCCGCAGCCGCGATCGCCGGCGCCGCGCACGCGCAATCGACCGGGCCAGCTCGGCCCGCCCGGACGGCGCAGTCTTTGGAGCCCGTTCCTGCCATGCGCGGCGACGGCCCACCGCCCGCGCCCGCCCCGTTCCGCATCCGCCGCCTGGACGCGGCGCTCGACGCCATCGTGGCGCCCGGTGCGAAGCTCGAGCTCGTCGCCAGCGGTTTCGGGCTCAACGAGGGTCCCGTGTGGGTGCGGCAAGGCCAATCCGGCTTCCTGCTCGTCAGCGGCCTGCTCGATAACGTGATCTACAAGGTCTCCGCCGACAAGCAGGTCTCCGTGTTTCTCGACAAGGCCGGCTACAGCGGCACGGACGTTGAGCATGTCGGCGCCCAGACTCGCAGCGGCCGCTCGCACGTGCTGCTGATCGGGCCGAGCTGCGCCAGCCTCGACTCGGCCGGCCGGCTCATCTGGTGTGCCGACAACGATCGCGCGCTCATGCGGCTCGAGAAGGACGGGACGCGCACCGTGCTCTCCAGCGGCGCCGACGGCAAGCGCTTCAGCGGCCCCAACGACATCGCCGTGACGCGCGACGACGCCGTGTATCTGACCGACAATGACTTCGGTCTGCGCGGCGCGGGCAGCAGCCCGGACAAAGAGATGCCGAACGGCATCTGGCTCATCGAAAAGGGGCGCACCAAAGAAGTGCTGGACGCGGCGACGCTCGGCGGCATTCCGAACGGCATCGCACTGTCCCCGGACGAACGCTACCTGTACGCGACGGCCCTGAGCAAGCTCATGCGTTACGAGGTGACGGCGGACGGCACCTTGGGTCCCGGCAGCGTGTTCGCCGAAGGCGAGGGCATCGGCGACGGCATGAAGGTGGATTCGCGCGGCGACGTGTACTCCACGAGCGGCGCAGGGCCCGGGATCGTGCGGATCACGGCCCCGACGGGCAAGCTGCTCGGGTTCCTCGATCTGCCGATTTACGGCGGCGAACCGAAACGGCAGATCTGCGCGACGAACGTGGCGTTCGGCGACGCCGACGGCAAGGGCCTGTACATCACGGCCTGCGACGTCGTCTATCGAATCCGGCTCGAGATCGCGGGCATCATGCCCGGTCCCGCGCACTAAGCGCTCGTCAGCGCTCGCAAGCGCTTACGTGTCGCGAAGCGCCGTGGCCACCGTCGCGCGCACGGCCCGGAGCGCGGGCAACGAGGCCCCGATGAGACCGATTGCGAGCGACCACAGCACGGCGATCCAGACGACGTGCGGCGTCACCGTCAACTTGAAGATGAGCCCGGCGGGGCTCACGACGTGCCCGTTGAAAAACGCCCACGCGATCGCCGAGCCGAGAAGGGCCCCCGGCAGCGCGAGCAGCATGCCTTCAATGAGCACGGAGACCATGATGGGGCCGCCGCCGAACCCGATCGCACGCAGCGTCGCGATCTCGCGCCGGCGCGAGTCCACGGAGGCGTAGAGACTGTTCAGAGCGCCGAACACGGCGCCGCTCGCCATGACGGCGCCGACGAAGTAAGCCAGGAAGTCGATGAGCTTGTTCAATTGCCCGAATCCGGCCGAGAACGTCTCCGGGATCGTCTTGACGTTCACGTCCACGGCAGGGTTGCTCTCCATGGCCTGCTTGAAGGCCGGGATGTCGGCCGGCGAGTTGAGAATAGCGAGCACCTGCTGATAGGTCGTGCGGTCGAACGCGGACATGACCGTGTCGGCGTCCGCGCGCAGCACGCTGTCGCCGACGGAATCGCTGCCGGCGAAGACGCCGACGACCTTCCAGTCCGTGCCGCGCAGATCGATCTGGTCTCCGATGTCCAGCCCTTTGTACATCTTGCGTATCGGATCGGATACGACGACCTCGTGTACGGCGGGCTTGTACCAACGGCCTTCGATGATCTTGACCTCGGGCTGCACGAGCCGTACGCCCGGCGTCCAGCCCATGAGAAAGATCTGCCCGCGAGTCCCGTCCTTCTTGATCACGTCCACGTTGATGAACGTAGACGCGGTCGTGTAGGGCTTGCCGTCCGCGCTGTGCTTCACCTCCGGCATGTTCCCCACGATGTCCAGGGCGTCGCGGCTCAGGACACTGTTCGGCGCCGCGGATGCGCCGCGGCCGAGCACGGCGACCTCGTCCGGCCGCGCGGCGGCGCCGGTAAAAATGGAGGCTCCCTCGCTCATCGCGAGCAGCGAGGCGAGGACGGCCACGACGGTGGTCACCCCGACGATGGTCACGAGCGAAGATCCGCGTCGTTGGCCGATGCTGCGCAGCGCCGTGGCACTGAGGGCGAGTGTCTGCTTCACGAACGTCATAGCGTTCTCCTATCGGCCGGCGAGGGCCTCGGCGACCTGAAGGGTCCGTCCGCGCCATGCGGGGACGGCGCAGCCCGCCAGCGCGAGCAGGACGGCAAAGCCGAACCCGGCCCCCACGACGATGCCCGGCATGCTTGCGATTCCGATCAGCTGCCTCGCCAGAGGTAAGGTGAACGTCGCGATCCCGAGACCGATGCCCGCCGAGAAGACGCAGAAGGTCACGGCTTCCGTGAGGATCAGCGCAGTGATCTGCCGATCGGAGAATCCGAACGTCTTCAACACGGCGAGCTCCGGCATCCGCTCGCGAATCGACTGCATCATGAGCGCGCCGGTCGCAAAGAGCATCGCAAAGAACACGGCGCCGATGATCGCTCGGACTAGAAAGTTCAGATCGCCGATGCGCTGGATCTGCGAGGCCGCAAGGTCGGCCTCCGATTGAGTGCGCGTCTCGTGATCGGAATTCGCGAAAGCGTTGTCGATGGCCAGACCGATCGGGCCCGCGTTCGCGGCGTCCGCGATCTTCGCGACAAAGAGCTGCGCGCTGTCGCGCCCGGTCAGCCGCGTTTCGTTGACGTAGGCGAAGTTGCAGATCAAACCTGTCGCGTTCGCGGCATCGTCCGTCCTATCGAATTGACCGACGATGTCGAAGGTCCACCCGCGCGTGCCGTCCGCCTTCGGCACGGGCGACTCGAGAACGACGCGTTCGCCCACCTTCCAGCCGTACTTCTGCATCGTAATCTTGCCGACGAGAACGCCCGGCCGCGTCCGCGCCATGGCCGCGATGGCGGTTTGCGGCGCGCTGAATTCGTCGTAGATCTTGAAAAACGGGCCGACGTTGGCCGCGATGACGGACACTTGCTGATCGGGCTGCTGATACGTGGCCGGGAGGCCGGATCGCTCCGTGACGTATTCGATGCCGGGCGTGGCTCGGATGCGGCCGAGCAGGCCGACCGGCAGCGGATCGCCGAGGGAGACGCTGCTGCCGACGTACAGCCGGTCGCGATGCGTCGCGGCGATGGCTTCCTTGATCCCGGTATTGAAGCCTTCCAGGAGCCCGAACAGCGCGAACGCGCTTGCGATCTGCAGCAACATGAGCACGGCCCGGCCCCGCTTGCGCCAGATGCCCGCCCAGACCAACGGCAAAAACTTGAACAGCGCCACGGCAGCCTCCCCAAGAGCCCTCCGCCTTCGCGGAATGTCCTGCGATTGCGAGATTCGTGCCAGGACCGAAAGTGGCGCCGCGCCTTGGGGCGAGGGTCTCGGCTCCGTGCGCTTTGCGCCAAGCCTTAGGGCAATCCGCCGAGAATTGGCCATTTCACGCCAGCAGCGAGGGCGGTGGTACAATCCCGCGCCAAAGATGAACGCTCGCATCGGCCCGATACTCCTCGTAGCGCTGTGGGTGCTCGGCGGCGGGTCGGCTCGCGTCCACGCGGCTGCCGCCGACGGCAGCGCGCTCTTCCAACGCAACTGCAGCGCCTGTCACGACGGCAGCCTCGATCGTGCGCCGGATCGTCGCGCGCTCGCGCTCATGCCGGCCGAGCGCGTGCTCGCGGCCATGGAATCCGGGCCGATGATCTCGATGGCCGTGCTGCTCTCGGCCGCTGAGCGGCAGGCCATCGCGGAGTTCGCCTCGGGCAGGAAGCTCGGACAGGGGTTCGAGATCGCGCCCAAGCCCGCGGCGCTGTGCAAAGACGGCGCCGGGGAGCTCGAAGATCCGGAGCGCGAGCCGGAATGGAGCGGGTGGGGCCGCGATGAGCGCAATACGCGCTTTCAGGGCGCCGAGGCCGCCGGCCTCACGGCCGCGGAGGTGCCGCGCCTGCGCCTCAAGTGGGCCTTCGGCTTCCCCGGGGATCTGAGCTCGAACGCTCAGGCCACGCTCGCGGGCGGCCGCGTCTTTGTCGGGTCTCCGGGCGGCTACTTTTATTCGCTCGACGCGAAGTCGGGGTGCATCCGCTGGTTCCTGCACACGGACGCCCCCGTGCGCGGCGCCGCGAGCATCGGCCGCATCGAGCGCAACGGCGCCTCGCTCTACGCCTTGTTCCTCGGCGATCGAGGCGCCAACGTCTATGCCGTGCAGGCGGCGACGGGCAAGCTGCTGTGGAGGACCCGCGTCGACGACTTTCCCGTCGCGCGCGTCACCGGCTCGCCGCGCTTCTATGCGGGCCGCCTGTACGTCCCGGTCGGCTCCGGAGAAGAAGGCGCCGGCGCGCAGCCGAGCTACGAGTGCTGCCGGTTCCGCGGGAGTCTCGTGGCGCTCGACGCCGCGACGGGCAGCCAGATTTGGAAGACCTACACGGTCGGAAACCCGCGCCGCACGACCAAGAACCGCGCGGGCACGCAGCTGTGGGGACCCTCCGGGGCACCGATCTGGACGAGCCCCGCCATCGACGAAAAGCTTCACGCCGTCTATGTCACGACCGGCGACAACTACAGCGATCCGACCACGGACATGAGCGACGCGTTCATCGCGCTCGATCTCGATACGGGCAAGGTGCTCTGGCACCGCCAGATGACGCGCAGCGATGCGTACACGTCGGCATGCCGGCTGCCCGACGAGACCAATTGCCCGGCCTCGAAGGGACCGGACTTCGATTTCGCCTCGTCGCCGATTCTCGTGACGCTCGGTTCCGGTCAGCGCTTGCTCGTGGCCGGCCAGAAGTCCGGCCTCGTGCACGCGCTCGATCCCGACCGGCAAGGCCGGATCGTATGGCAGAAGCGCGTGGGCCGGGGCGGGACCATGGGCGGGGTTCAATGGGGCTCGGCGACGGACGGCACGAACGTCTACGTCGCGGTCTCCGACCTCGGCCGCATCGTGCTCGCCTACAGCAGAATGACGGACGCGGATCCGAACGAGGGCGGCGGCATGTTCGCGCTCGACCTCGCGACGGGAAAACGCGTCTGGTACACCGCGCCCGCGTCGTGTGGGAACCGGCCCCGATGCAGCCCGGCGCAGTCGGCGGCCGTGAGCGCGCTGCCGGGTATCGCGTTCTCCGGGTCGATGGACGGCCACCTGCGCGCCTACTCGGCAGGCGAGGGCACGGTGGTCTGGGATTTCGACACCGTCCGCGATTACGAGACGGTCAACGGCGTGCCGGGACGCGGCGGCTCGATGGACGGTCCGGGCCCTGCCATCGGCGGCGGCATGGTGTTCGTCAATTCGGGATACGTCACGGCAGGCGGTATGCCGGGAAACGTATTGCTGGCCTTTTCGGTGGACGGAAGGTGACTCGTATGTGCGCAGGACAGTCTCGCCGCGAATTCATGACGCTCGGTGGCGCCGCGCTCGCGGCGGCCGCTTTCGGTCCGAGCGCGCTCGCGCAGAAGGTGCCGACCGCGGGCCTGATTTTTCCGCCCGCGAACTACCCGATCCCGCCGGACGCCAAGCGGCTCTTTCCGACCGGCCTGAATTTCATCGGCAACGGCCTCGGTTTCAAAGGCATGACGATCGCCGGATACGACGAGGCGATTCCGCGCGTGCTCCCGCGCGCCGCGGATCTGGCCAAGGAGGGCGCGGACCTTATCTCGGTCTTCGGCTCCTCCATCACGTTTTATAAGGGCAGGGCGTTCAACGAGGCCCTTGCGAGCAAAGTGGAAGCGTTCACGGGGAAGCCCGCGACGACTCAAAGCGACGGTCTCGTAGACGGGCTCGAGCACGTGAACGCGCGTCGCATCGCCCTCGCGACGGCCTATACCGACGTTGTGACCCAGCGGTTGAAGGTCTTTCTCGAGGAGTACGGCTTTGAAGTTGCGTCCGCGCAGGGCCTCGGCTACGAGCGCATCCCCAAAGAAGGCGTGAGCCAAAAGACGCTGCACGCGCTCGGCGCTGCAGCCTATGCCAAGTCGAATAAGGCCGATGCGCTCGTCGTCTCCTGCGGCGGCCTCAGCACGCTGGACCTCATCGTTCCGCTCGAGGCGACAATCGGCGTGCCCGTCGTTTCCTCGACGCCCCATGGGCTCTGGCATTGCGCCCGCATGCTCGGCGTGGACGCCCGAATTCAGGGCTTCGGCATGGTCATGGCCTCGTGACGGCGCGCTAGCGCCGCTCGCGCGCGCAAGTTCACGTGTGAAGCAGCGCGTTCACCAGTAAGCGATCATGCGGCCGGCCGACAGCGCCGTGAGCCAGCACGCTAGCGAAGCGCCGCCGGCCGCCGCAAGCCGGCGGCGCGCAGAGGACGAAAGCTCGCCGCCTTGCTCGCGTGCCTTCCACTCGGGGAGCCGGCTCAAGACCGCGACATTGACGAGTCCAAGCGCGATCGCGGTAAACTTGATGAGAAGGAAAGGGTTGCGGGCATACTCCGTCGCGTTCGTCGCGAGCATGCAGGTCCCGCTCAGCGCCGCGAGCGCGAAACCCGCCGCCCCGAGCGGTACGGTGGGCTTGGCGAGCGTGGCAAGCGGGACGCGGCGCCAGAGACCAAGTAGGCGCAAATCGAGCAAGAGAATCGAGCCGAACAGGGTCGCGACGGCGAAGATGTGCGCCAGATTTATGACGCCGTAAGCCCAGACGCCCGAGCCGCGAATCACCCGGCCCAAGCCCGAGGCCTCGAGCCACGCGAGAAACTCGTACAACTCCGGGCCTCGCGAAGGCGAGAGGAAGCGGACCCTGGCGCGGAGCGACTAAGACACCCGATCCGGATAGACGTCGTAGTTCTTTCCGCCGTACGTCACGCGCACGGTTTTCATCTCGAAGCGTGATTTCTCGAGATTGCGGTTACCGACGACCGTGACCTTTGCGCCGACCGGGATGGTGTTTTCCTTCAAGCCTGCCCGCGAAGTGCGCGCGGGTGGCGCGAGCGTGAGATCCCAAACCCGGCCCTCGTCGTCCACGATCTGCATTGTTGCGTGCGGGCCCGCAAGGCTGAGCGCCGTCTTGACCGTGCCCGAGATCGTGCTTTGCTTGGTCTCCTGCCCGGCCCAGCCGTGATGCGCCCAGGCCTGCAGCGAGAGCATGACCAAAGCCCCGCCCAATAGCGCAGAGAATCGCGAGCGCATGATCGCCTCCTCATTTGAGTGGGAACACCGGCCGAGCTTACGCCGTTCGCCGGCGCGGGACTATCCCGCCCGTCGCACGCGAGCGGCGCAGCGTCCCTTCATGGCACCGCGCCGGCCGCTTCACTTGACGCGCCGATAGCTTACGCGTCACCTTTGGACAGCCGGGCCGCGCTCGAGGCAAACGCAACGAACGCCTTTGCAGATCTCGCGAGTCCCGCCGCAGCCGCTTCGCCTGCGCCACCGGCGCGCTTGCCTACCTGGAGGACATCGTATGACTGCCGTTTCCCTGCGCGTCAACGGCGCAATGCATGAGGTGGACGTTGATCCGGCGACGCCCCTGCTGTACGTTTTGCGCAACGACCTAGGGCTGCGCGGACCGCGTTTCGGCTGCGGGCTCGCACAGTGCGGGGCCTGTACGGTCATCGTCGATGGCGTGGCTACGCGCTCGTGCGTTGCGGCCGTCGGACAGGTGCGCGGGGAGGTCACGACGCTGGAAGGACTCGCGCAAGACGGCCAGCTGCATCCCCTGCAGCAGGCCTGGATCGAGGAGCAGGTGCCGCAGTGCGGCTATTGCCAAAACGGTCAGATCATGACCGCCAAGGCGCTGCTCGACCGGAATCCGCACCCGTCCGACGCCGAGATCCGCGCCGGCATGCAGGGCGTGCTGTGCCGCTGCATGACGTATTATCGTGTGCAGGCCGCAATCAAGCGGGTCGCGCGCGCAACGGCACCGGGCGCGAACGGAGGTGCCGAATGAGCCGCACGCTGCAGCTTCCCGAGGCCGTCGAGCACGCGCTTCTGAGCGTCATCACTGCCCCGACTTCGCGCCGTGCCTTCCTCAAGGCCTCGGGCGCTTTGGTCGTGAGCCTCGGCGGCGCGGCCGCGCCCGGCGGCCGCGCGCTCGCGCAAGCAGCCGGCAACGCCGCGGGCCGCTATCCGGACCCCGATTTTCGCCAGCTCGATACCTGGATCGTGGTCCATCCGGACAACACGGCCACCTTCTTCGTGGGGAAGACGGACGGCGGCCAAGGCACGGGCACGGCGTTCCGGCAGATGATGTGCGACGAGCTCGACATCGCCTACGAGGCCACTCGACTCGTCATGGGCCGCACCGATACGACCCCCGATCAGGGCGGCTCGGGCGGTTCCGATGCCATCGAACGCGACGGTTGGCCCATGCGGCGAGTCGCGGCCGAAGCCCGCCGTGTGCTGCTGCAGCTCGCGTCCGAGCACTTGGACGTTCCGGTCACGGCGCTGAGCGTCAGCGACGCCACGATCTCGGTCGCCTCCGACGCTGCGCGCAAGGTCACGTATGCCGAGCTCGTCGGCGGCAGGCGGTTCGACGTGAGCCTTGCGGGGCGCAACGTGGACGAGACGCACGGGGCCGCCACCGTCAAGCCCGTCCAGGCGCTGCGCGTCGTCGGCCGGCCGCTGCAACGCTACGACATTCCTGCCAAGGTGGACGGGTCGCTGACCTGGGCAGTGGACGTGAAGCTGCCGGGCTTGGTCCATGCGCGCAACGTCAAGCCGCCCGTCGCGGGTGCCGTGCTGCGCCGCGTAGACGAATCGTCGGTCGCGGGCATGCCCGGGCTCGTCAGGGTCGTGACGCGCGGCAATTACGTAGCGGTGGTCTGCGAGCGCGAGGAGCAGGCCATCGAAGCCGCAAAGCGCCTGCGCGTCGAGTGGACGCCGCCGGCCGAGGCGCCGTTCCCGCGCTCCGACGAGTTGTTCGACTACATTCGCCGCGCGACGCCGAAGTCGAGCCGCGCGGCCGAGGTGACGGGCGACCCGAATACGGCGCTCGCCGGGGCCGAGCAACTCATCGAAGCCGAGTACGAGGTTCCGTTTCAAGGCCATACGGCCATCGGCCCCGCGCATGCGCTGGCCGATCCCTCGGACGGTCAGATGACGATCTACTCGAACGACATGAAGTCGTACGGTCTGCGCGACGGCGTCGCGACGTTTCTCGACATGCCCCGCGACCGCGTGCGCGTTCTCTACATGGATGGGCCGCAGGTGTACGGCCGCACGGCGGCGGACGACGTTGGCTTCGAGGCCGCATATCTCGCCCGCGAGATCGGCCGGCCGGTCCGGGTCCAATGGATGCGTGACGAGGAGACGGCCTGGGACACGAAGGGGCCCGCCTACACCTTCAAACTGCGCGGCGGCCTCGACGCGCAGGCGAAGCTCGTGGCGCTCTCCTATGAGGCCCGCGCCGTCGACTACAACCATCTCGGGTACAACGATCCGGAGACGGTCTTGATCGCCCAGCTCATGGGGCGGCGGCCCGACCGGCCCGCCGAAGGCCGTGCCGAAACCCCTTCCATCATGTATGCGATCCCGAACCGAAGCATGAAGGCGGCGGTCGTGGCTTTGCCGAGGATCTGGGAAACGCCGCTGCGCACGGGGAACCTGCGCGATCCCAACGGGCCGCAGGTCACGTTCGCGTTCGAGTCGTTCATCGACGAGCTTGCAGCCGCGGCGCGGACGGACCCCGTTCGGTTCCGGCTCGATCTGCTGGCCGCCAGTTCAGAGGACGCCGTGTTTCGGCGAGCCCGCTCCCTGGCCGTGGTCCGCGCCGCCGTGGAGGCCTACGGCTGGGATACGCGGCCATCGCCGAAGCCGCGAGACTCGGGCCCGATCCTCACGGGACGCGGCATCGCCTATACCTATCGGAACAATACCGTCGTGACGACGATTGCCGAGGTCGAGGTCGAGCGCGAGACCGGGCGTGTGTGGGCCAAACGCCTCGTCTGCGCCCACGACTGCGGGCTGGTCATCAACCCCGAGGGGCTGCGCTGCACGATCGAATGCGGCACGCTGCACGGCCTGAGCCGGGCCCTCTGGGAAGAGGTTCGCTTCGACAACGAGAAGGTCACGAGCGTCGACTGGGCGTCGCACCCGAGTCTGCGGCATGCCGATACGCCCGAAGCCATCGACGTCGTTCTCGTAAACGGCGACCCCGATCCCGACCGTCCCGATCTGCCGCACTACGGCGCCGGTGAGGCGAGCCACAAGCCGGTGATCGCGGCCGTCGCCAACGCCGTTCACGACGCGACCGGCGTTCGCCTGCGCCGGCCGCCGTTCCGGAAGGAACGAGTGTTGGCGGCCCTCGAGGCTGCGGAGGCCTAGAACCGAGCGAGCGCTCGGCGACACGGACGACGTTGCGCGGCGATATGCTATGCCCCGGTGCTCGGCGATCGGGCGCTATTCGCCGCGAGGCAACGCCTCGACGAGCTCCGAGAAGGCGGCGAGACAGGTTTCGCAGATCCTCGCCTTCTGGTTGACCACGAGATAGTGCGCCTCCCCGAGCGGCCGGCCGCAGAACGAGCACTGCGGCGCCGGCGTCCGCCCAGCGCTGCAACCTTCGTCCGTGAGAATCCGCGGTGCCGGGCGCAGCCGTTTGACGTTCGACGGCGGCGGAGCGCCCATGCTCGCTCGACTACGGAGTCTTGCCCGGCGGCACCGGGCAAGACGTCCGCAGGCGTACGGCGGCGCCGCTTACCACCTGTTGCCCCCGCCGTATCCGCCTCGATGGCCCTCCGACCTCTTGGCTTGCGGCTTGGCCTCGTTGACCTTGATGGTTCGGCCGTCGAAGTCCGTGCCGTTGAGCGCGGCAATGGCGGCATTCGCTTCGGCGTCGCTGCTCATCTCGACGAACCCGAAGCCCTTGCTGCGGCCCGTATCACGGTCCGCGATGAGCTTGACGGATTCTACCGTGCCGTGCGCCGCAAACTTGGCGCCGAGCGATTCTTCGGTGGCGGAAAAAGGTAGATTGCCTACATACAACTTACGACCCATTCGATCCTCCCAATATACGGGGGAAACCGCTCAAAGGAGGCTGCGGGCGGGATTACCCCAGTTCTCGCTTAACGATTTTCCCAATGTATCTTAGCGGAAAGAGCATTGCCCCGTTCGACTATTTTGGCGGAGGTATTAGGGGCGGGCGCGTGCGTCCGGCCCGCGGACAGTCAGCGGGACGGCGAGGTATCCGGCCGGGAGGGCTAGAGCGGCACTCGGCCGGAGCTGTCCGGCCGTTCCACGCGTCCGAACAGGGTGTAACGGGGGTCGAACAGAAACCGCAGCCAGAGACGGACCCATGACCGGTGCGCCTCGAGGTGATCGTAAAACTCCGGAGCGAGGGCTTTGAGCTCGGACAGCCGATTCCACGGGATGCTCGGGAAGTCGTGGTGTTCGTTATGGTAACCCACGTTTAACGCCAGCGAGTTCAGCGCTCCGTAGTAGCTGAACGTCTCCTGCTTGGGATCCAGCGTGTAGTGTTCCTGAATCCAGCGCGCGCCGAGAGGATGGAAGCCGACGGCGAAAAAGAACGATCCGAACAGGTACAGGAGGGCGTTGAAGCCACACAGGTGAAATATTATCGCGTCGAACAGCAGGCCGGCTGCCACGTTCGCCGTGCTCCACCAACTCCACATCTTGATCGACGTCAGCCGGGGCGGACGGGTGAGCTGAAACAACGGAAAGAAGAGCTGCCAAATCGCCTTCCCGAGCGCCGAACTGCCGATCAGTCGGGCTTCCCAACGGCTGGCGATGTCCGCGTCGAGGTCGTAGACGCCCTGATGCGCATGGTGCTTCAGGTGGTACACCTGGAATCCGATCGCTGCCGGAAATACGTTAGGAAGATCCGCAACGATTGCAGCCCACCGGTTCCATGAACGCCTCTTGAAGATCAGGTTGTGCGCCGCCTCGTGGATGACGACGTAAAGGCTATGGTTGGCGAAAGCGCCGATGCACCAGGCCGCCGCGAGGCTGCCCCACCAGAATTTCGGGCCCAGCGCGCCGAAGAGCGAGGCGATCGTGACTTGCAGGCCTACGACCCCGGCCAGAATCACGGCCGTCCACGGGTTGCGGCCGATGAGCTCGCGCACCTCGGGGTGGGCTTCGAGGATCAGCCGCGTGCGCTCCGGATGGGGCTGCTCCGCATCGCTCTGAAGGAATTCCGTTCTGAATTCGGAAGACGTTGTATCCACGCTCGCTCTCGTCCGAACCGCGCGCAAGTCCGCTGGCGCATAGTACGGTTTTCTCGAGCAAGTCTCACGCTTTGGCGCGACGACGCCGGAGAGTGCCGAACTGCTCATTCCGGTCCGTCGAGCGGCAAGGCCCTCGGGACGCGGACGACCCGGCGTGGCCACTGTACGTCACTTGGAGGTATTCTCTCGATAGGGGCCGACACTTGCGGTTCCCTTGTACAATGACGGGACCTACACGAATAAATGCGAAGGGGGGACCACCCGCAATGAAGATTCGAACCGCTCTTTTCGTCTTGGCGTCTGCCATGGCCAGCTTCAGCGTGCTCGCACAGGAGCCCGTCATGGGCGTCAAGGATCCCGAGTCGCTCTTCAAGGACACCAACCCGAAGCTAAACAAGAACAAGCAGGCGACGCTGCACATCATGCGCGAGCTGCTGCAGTGCAACCAGTGGGACCGCGCCGGCGAATGGCTCACACAGGCGTATCATCAGCACAATCCCAACGCGGCGTCGGGCCTAGCCGGGGTGGTCTACTATTTCACTAAGGTGCGCAAGACGCCGCGGACGGACAATTGCGGCAAGCTCACGAACCCGGTGGTGGCCGTCATCGCCGACGGCGATTACGTCACGGTCATGACACCCCGCACCTGCATCGACCTACCGGGGCAGGGTTGCATCTCGCCGCAAGCGATCGAAGCGCTGGGGTTCGCTCCGGCGGACGGCAAGAAGCCGAAGGTCTACTACACGACATGGTTCGACACGTGGCGCTTCGTCGACGGCAAGGCCGACGAGCACTGGGACGGCGCCACGAAATAAGGGACCCGGTACACGGCCGTCATGAGGAGGGGCCGGGCACCGAACGGTGTCCGGCCCCCGCGGGCGCGTGACGTACGCCTCGCGCCGCCGCCGATCGATCAATCCTTGGGCCGTTTTCCGTCCGCCTTCGCACGCTCGACTGCGAACAACATCGCAAAGCTGCCCGTGCGCCGATCCCGTCCGAACAAGGCTTCGCGCTTCAGGTAGGCCTCGAGCGAAGGCTGCTTGTTCGTCGATTCGCTCACATCGATGAAGCCGCCGCTCTCGTCCGTGCGGACGGAGACTGCGCGAAACGCTCGAGCCGCATGCTCCTCGAAGTCGCTCGGCGCGAGCCAGCCGCGGTTGAGGCCCCGCTGAATGGCGAAGCCGATTATCGCGGTAGCCGAAGTTTCGTGATATGCGCCGGGCTGGTCGATGACCTGGCGCCAGGTGCCGTCCGCGTTCTGCCAGCGGGCGAGCGTAGCCATGAGTGCCCTGTATTCGCGGAGCAAGCGTGCCCTGGCCGGGTGGTCCGCCGGCAGCTTACTGAGCGTGAGCGCGTAACCGATGGCCGCGAAGCCGTTGCCGCGGCCCCATGCCGCATCCGTCAGGGGCGAGTGCCGGTAGAGCCCGTCGTCGCGATGCACGAGCGCGTTCATGAAGGCGATGTGGCGCGCGGCCATGTCGAAGTAACGGCGCTCGCCCGTCAGATGACCGACGGCGGCGAGGATGCTCGCGCCCATGAAGATCGAGTCGCTCATCTCGCCGTGGCCGGGCATGGCCTCGCGCATCCGGCCATCGGGCGTGAACGCGAGATCGGCCGCAGCGCGGGCCCGGGCGAGATAGCGCGGATCGTGAGTCCGCTCGGCGAGCTCGGCGAAGACGAGGTGTCCGGCGAGAACGAGGGAGGAGGTGCCGAAACGGCCGCCGAGGCTGTCGCGTTTGCCGTCGACGTAGGGCTCGACGAGCGCCTCTACGCGGTCGAGATGGCCGAGCTCGAGCTGCGCGATGAGCCCCATCCCGTCGATATAGATCGGCGGGTCGAAATTCTGCCCGTAGATCGGTGCGAGCAGGTTCGCGAGCGTCTGCGGCGTACGGGCGCGACGTCTTTCGATCTCGACGTGAGCGGGCGAGGGTGGCAGAGCCGCGGCGGATAGCCCTGCGAGCATCGTCGCTTCGCCCGAAACGACCCGCGATGGGATCGGCGCTACACCCGCAACGTCCATGCCGGCGAGCGCGGCGGCGAGGCGTGGGGCGGCGCCGGCCCCGGCCGCCGCAGCGGCGGCGGAATCGCCGCGCACCACGAGCACGAGATCGGGTGCATGCAGTCCCAGCCACCGCCAGATGACGTGCGATTCGGCATGCTCGCGGTACGCCGGCCCCGTCGGCGGAAACACGAGCGGCTGTTTCTCCGGATTCGCGACCGGAACCGCGAAGAGCTCGAACCCTCGCTCGGCGTCCGGCTTCGCGGCGTAAGCTGCGAGCTCGTCGCGAACGGCGCGACTCGAAGCGTCAGCCCCTTCGAGCCCCCCAACCAGGGCCACGGCGGGAGCGGCGTGCCGGCCGGCGCCGACGTGCATTGCGTTGATCACGGTGCCGTTTGCCGTCAGGCCGATGGCGAGCGTTTCGATCTCTGCGGCGCGCGGCGCCATCGATACGAGCATCGAAGCCGCCGCGGCGAGAAGCGCCAAACGCATTGTTGTCATCCTCCGGGTACGGCACGGACGGCAATCGTCTCTCAATAGGGTCCATGCGTCCAGCCGACGCCCGGGGCGCGTTACCGGCCCGCCGGTCTGCGGCGCCGGTCCGGCAGCGCGGCCGCGAGTCGCTGCAGCCCGATCTCCGCCTCGCGCTCGTCGAGCGCGCCGAACCCGAGCCGCAGATGCGGCCGCGCGCGGCCGTCGAATGCGAAGCGCTTCGCCGTACGCACCGCGACGCCGGACTCGGCCGCGCGCGCCGCCCACGCCTCGACGTTGATGCCGCCCGCGGCTCGCGCCCACAGCGCGATGCCGCCGCTCGGCTTCTCGTACTCGAGCAGCCCGCCCAACGACCTCGAGAGGGCCTCGCAGAAATGCTCGCGCCTGCCGAGATACACGCGCCGCGACCGGCGCACGTGCCGCTGCAGCTCGCCGGACTGCATGAGCTCGGCCACGGCGCCCTCGATGGCATGATCGCCCTGCCTGTCGGAATAGCGGCGCATGGCGGCGAGCCGCTCGATGAGGGCCCGCGGCGCGGCGACGTACCCGATTCGAAGTCCCGGGGCGAAGACTTTCGCGAACGTGCCGAAGTACACGACCACGCCGGCCCGGTCGGCGCTCGCGACCGGCAGGACCGGGCGCCCCTCGTAGTGAAACTCATGGTCGTAGTCGTCCTCGAGCACGGCGATGCGGTGCCTCGAGGCAAGCTCGAGCAAGGCGAGACGGCGGCCGGCCGTCAGCGTCGCCGTCGTCGGGTATTGATGATGAGGCGTCAAGTACACGGCCCGAACGCGGGTCCGTGCCGCAAGCCGCGCCAACGCCTCGACGTCGAGACCTTCCCGATCAATCGGCACCGCGACGAGCCGGGCGCCGTACCGACGGAACGCCTCCCATGCCGGCGGATACCCCAGGGCCTCCACGGCGACGACGTTGCCGGGCTCGATGAGCGCGCGGGCGACGAGGTCGAGGCCCATCTGAGTGCCTTGCGTCGTGAGCACATCCTCGGCCTCGACGAGGAGGCCGCGCTCGGTGCGGAGCATCTCGGCCAGCGCCGCACGCAGCGCCGGATCGCCCTGCGGCGGTCCGTAGCCCAGCACGTCGCGCGCTCGCGCAGTGAGCACGCGGCGGTAGGCCCGCGCGATCTGTCGCGTCGGCAGCAGCCGAATGTCCGGGCTGCCCGCGCTGAGATCCAGGGACGCCGGGGCTTCGAGCCGCTCGCGCCGCCGACGGCCTTCGGCCGGCAACGCGAACCCGGGCCGGCGGCTCGGTGCCGTTGCACCGCGCGCCGCCACCGGTCCCGGCGCGGCGGCCGGCATGCTGTGCGAGACGAAGGTGCCGCGCGTGCCGTGCGCGTCGAGCCACCCCTCGGCGGTCAGCTCTGCGTAAGCCGCCACGACCGTGTTGCGGTGTACGCCGAGCGTCCGGGCCAATGTCCTCGAACCCGGGAGACGGCGCCCTGCGCCGAGGCGTCCTCGACGGATGTCTGCCGCGATCGCCCGCGCGATCTGCAGGAACAGCGGTTCGGAGGCGCCCTCCCGAAGCTCGATGACTGCTGTACTCGCTCGGGCTGGCCTACTCATTTTTTCGAAACTGGTACTTTTCTTCAGGCCATGATAGCGCGAATCTGCGCGGGCGATACCGCAGAGCGATGCCGCAGGGAGAGTCCGGAGAGCCATGGCCGCAATCGAACCCACCTCGAGAACCACCCTGAAGCGCAAGGCCGACAGAGGCTGCTACGACCGCGAGGCGATCGAAGCGATTCTCGACGCGGCGCAGATCTGTCACCTCGGTTTCGCCGTCGAAGACCAGCCTTACGTGATCCCGACGATCCACGCCCGTGTCGGCAACCGGGTCTTCGTGCATGGGGCCAGGACCAACCGCACGCTGGCTGCGATGCGTGCGGGTGCCCCGATGTGCCTGACGGCGACGGTCGTGGACGGGCTCGTCCTCGCCCGATCCGCCTTTCATCACTCGCTGAACTACCGCTCGGTCGTCGTGCTCGGGACGGCCGTCGAGATCCTCGAGGCGACCGATAAGAAGGCCGCCCTCGAGGCCATCGTCGAGCACATCCTTCCGGGTCGATCGCGCGAAGTGCGGCGTCCGAGCGCCAGGGAGATCCAGGCGACGGCGGTATTTGCCCTGCCGCTCTCGGAGGCTTCGGCCAAGATTCGGACGGGCGGCCCCGTGGATTCCGCCGAGGACATGGCCCTGGCCTGCTGGGCGGGAGTCGTGCCGATCGCCCGGCGCGCGCTCGCGCCGGTCGCCGACGCGGCACTGCGGCCCGATACGCCGATGTCGGCGGCCGTCGAGGCGCTTCTCGCGACGGCTCCGAAAGGGTAGCGTTGCGGCTACGTTCGCGCGTCACATCCCGTACGCCCCTCGCGCTCGAGGAAGAACCGCGTCCATCGACTTCTCGTTCCAGAGCCAGCTTGCGGTGCCGGGCTGGATCTCTACGCCGCCGACCCAGCGCGTCGGCGGATCGAGCGTGCGAAAATCCACCTCGCCGCGCAGCACGGCACGTCCGAGCTCGGTGATACGGAGCACGTCTGTCCAAGGCGGACGCGCCTCCCCGTTGCCATCGACGCCCGCCGTACGCGTGAACACCTTCGCGCGGGCGGCCTCCATGCCGAGCACGCGGTCGCGGATCTGCAGATCGCCTTGGCCGGGCAGCGGGTCGGCCGAGTAGGTCAGCTCGGCGCAGAGGCGATTGAGGCTCAGTGCTCGCTTCTCGAGCAAATCGAGCACGAGCGCCTCGGTCAACGAGAGGCCGTTCTCGACCGACGGCAGCTCGCGCAAATGCCGGTGCAGGGCCGCCGCGAGAAGCGGAAGCGGCGGCGTGCCGGCGCGCATGATGGCCGCGAGCGCGCGCGGATCGGGGCTCGCAAGCGCGCGCCAAGCATCGAGCCCCAGACGGAGCTGCGCGGCCGTCGCGGTCTTGCGGCGGCCCCAAAGCAGGCGCAGCGCCTCGGGCGGCAATTGGCCGAGGCCGAGAAAGCGCACCGCCCCCGGAAACGCGCCGACGTTGACGAGCTCGAGGCGGCGCGGCCGACGGTGCGTGGCGTAATGGGCAAGCAGGCGCACGAGCACGAGCTGGTCGTGGCAATCGAGCTCGGACCAGATGACGACGCGCTCGTAATCGGCGGAGTCCTGCAGCCGCCGCTCTTCGCGCTTCAGCCCCTCGAGGGCCGCGGCATAGTCGAGCGGCGGATCGCGAGAATCGCCGTAGGCGGCGGCCAGGAAGCCGGCGCGCTGCTCGAGGCAGCCGGGACCTTCGCGCACGGGGCCGATGAGATAAGGATAGCTGTGCTCGAAAAAATCGCCGCCAAACCCGGCTTGCGCGAGACTCGATTCGATGTCGCTGCCGCAGCGGACATGCAGCGTGCGCAGATCGCCGTCGAGGAGCGGCCCGCGGCGGACGGCTTCGACTGCTTCGCGTTCGCGCGCCATCGCGGCGGTGTGCCTCTTGAGCTCCGCCCAGTTCTCGAAGCGCAGCTCACGCGCGACCAGGTGCTGCGCCTCGGCGAGCTTCGGCGGCGACGCGAACCGCGCGAGCGCCGCCCGGTCGCCGGCGCGCGCTGCCTTGAGCAGGTCCTTGGCACGCTTTTGCTGCTGCTCGAAATTGAGACGGAAATGCGGATAGCTTCCGCGCGGATCGGCCATGGCGGTCCCCCTTATCGCAGGCCTGCGTCCGCTCAGGCTGATAAGGGAAACTTTCGACCTTGCGACGAGGTCATGTGTCGTGGGCGCTGCCCTTTCCGCGGACGTGGGTGCTCCGACCGAGCGAGCAGCGAGTATAGAGCGCGGCGGCCACGGCCCGCAATCGGCCGGGCGCCCCCGAAGCGCGTCAACCCTTCTCGAGCGAGGGGCCGCCCGCGAACAGCTCCGCGAAGAGTCGCCTTATCCATTGGTTGCCGGCATCGCGATGGAAGCGCTCGTGCCAATATTGAGAAACTTCGAGCCTCGGCAGCTTTACGGGAGGCGCGACGATTCTCAGGTCGAAGCGCCGGGCGAGCGTCTCCGCCATCGCTTGGGGCACCGTCGCGACGGCCTGCGTTTCGGCCGCGAGCAACGCGGCCGTCAAGAAGTTCGGTACGCGGCAGATGATGTTGCCCCCCGGCACGGCGCGCTCGATGGCGCGTTCCGCCTGCAGATGCGCGTGCCCGGTGCCGGCGGTGGAGACGAGCACGTGCCGCTCGTCCGCAAATGCACGCAGCGAGGGCCGGGCGGCGAGGCGGTGCCTGCGCCTCACGAGACTCACGTAGCTCACGGACCACAGCGATTGGCGGCGTATCTTGGGCGAAAGCCCAGGGTAGGCGCCCATGGCGAAGTCGAGCCGGCCGGACGCAAGCGAGCCCTCGAGGCCCTCGACGTCCACGGGCAGGACGCAGAGCGTGACGCACGGCGCATGCTCGCCCAGATGACGAATCAGCGCGGGCAGCAGCCGAACCATGCCGGCGTCCACGACGCAGAAGGAGAACGTGCGGGCGGACGTGCGCGGGTCGAACGGTGTATGGCGGATTCGCAGACTCGTGAGCTGATCGAGGACCGCGCGCACGGCCGGCTCGATCTCAAGCGCCTTGGCGGTCGGTTCCATGCCGCGGCCGACGCGCACGAGCAGCGGGTCGGAGAAATGTTCCCGCAACCCGGCCAGGGTCTTGCTCAGGGCCGGCTGCGTCACCCCGAGCGTCTCCGCCGCGCGGGTCAGGCTGCGTTCCGCGAGCAGGGCAGCGAACGCGCGCAGTTGTCTTACGTCGAGCTCCATGTGGCCCCTTTGCCTCCTCCATGTTGGGCATTACCGTTGGTAATGCGCAGCATAGCCGAACGGTTATAGCAGTGGTCGGCTTCGCTCGGTACGCTTGACCGGACTGCGCTCGCCCCGAGGCCGACCGTTTGCCGATCGGCCCGATGCCGGGCGGCGGCCGGACGCCGCGCTACACGGAGAACCCGAGATGTCGAAGTTCATCATTTCCCCTCACATGCGCCTCCAGGAATGGGTCGCCGAGGAGAAGGGCTATTTCGCGGCGGAAGGCCTCGATTACGAGTTCCGCGCCGCGCTCGAATCGCGGGATGCGAAGCAGCATGACCTCGGCTACGCGGTCGGCGCCTACCAGACGTTCGAGCGGGGCCGGGCAAGCGACGTGAGCTGCGCCTGTCACTGGACCGTGAACATGGCGGCGGCGGCCGGGCACGGCCGGCTTTACGTCGACGCCTATTCTGTCTCGCCCTGCGGCATTTTCGTGGCATCGGATTCGGGGATCGAGCGGCCCGAGGATCTCGCCGGCGTACCGGTCTCCGTCGGCTTTCAGTCCGGCAGCCACTACTCGACGCTCGAAGCGCTCGATCGCTTTCTCGAGCCCGGTCGGATCGAATTGTCCTTCGGCGACGGCCTGCTGTTCAGCCGGATGGAGAAGCTCATCGACGGCCGAGTTCCGGCTGTCAGTGTCTTCTCGGGGCCCTACTATTTCCTCGAGCAGCTCGGCTTCCGCAAAGTGCTCGATACGAGCTTCATGATGGCCGTGATGGTCGCCGAGAGCGCCGACCCCGAAGACGTGCGCCGGTATTTTGCGGCCCTGCGCCGCGCACAAACCGACATCGACCTCCACGCTCACCGTTACACGCATTACTACCTCAAAGAGTTCCCGGAGCGCTTTCATGCGGTCATGGACACGCGCCGCTTCGGCCCCGGCGAGCGCATCGTGTTCGAGCCCTATACGCGGGCGATGTACGAGGATACGCAGGGCTGGATTCTCGGGCGCGGGATCTTCGCGGAGGGTAACCCGATCGTGCGAGCGTTCGAGGACGCGACGGTGTCCTAGTCCGTCTAGTGCGCAATTGCGGCTGACTGCGTACTGCCCGGTCAGGGGGCGGACCGGCGCCCGATCGCCGCGCGTTTCGCAAAACCCCGGACGCTGACGAACGCAGTGCGTTGCCGCTCTGCGGCTTCCTGTCGCGCGCGCACGTTCATCAAGTCCTTCCATGCGAGGTAGCCGACGAGAACGTCCGTCATCGCGACCCACGACAGGGAGGTGTGCGGTATTGACCGCAGACATGCGATCGGCCACCACGTCGAGATATTCGTCCGAATACGCCGACGCGAATCGTGCCCCCACGAGAAGCTCGCCGAGCGGCGTTTTGCGGTGTTTGCCCGCACGGCGCCAGCCGATTACGGCCGGCGGATCGACGACTCCGATCACGCGCCCGTTCTGCTCCAGGACCGGAAAGCTCGGGTGGCGGGTCGCCGGGTGCGTGAGGAACCTGGCGGCGTCGTGGAGCGTCATGGCGGCGGGCACGGACTCTACTTCTCGCGTCATGACGTCTTGGACACGCGTTACGGCAAAGGGATCGATGCGATACTCCCGGACCAGATGATGACCGCGGCGGGCAATCTTCTCCGTGAGGATGGAGCGCCGCATGAGCAGCACGGTGACGGCGTGGGCCGTGCCGCAGGCGGCGATGAGCGGCAGCAGGACGTGCGTGTTGCCGGTGAGCTCCACGGCGAAAAACGTCGCCGTCAGCGGCGCACGCATCGTGCCGCCCATCGTGGCCGCCATGGCGAGCAGGGGCCAGAAGCCCGGACTCGCGCCGGGCAGGAACCCTCCGGCGACGGCGCCCATGGCCCCGCCGACGATGAGCAGGGGCGCGAGCACGCCTCCGGACGTCCCCGATCCGAGCGCCACCGACCATACCAACGCTTTGACGAGCAGCAGAAGCAGGGCGCCGCCGGGCAGCATTGCGCCTTGCAGCATGCGGGCGATGTTCTGGTACCCCACTCCGAGCGCCTGCGGTTCGAGAAGGCCGCCGATGCCGACCACGAGCCCGCCCAGCATGGGCCACCACATCCAGTGAACCGGCAGCTTCAGGAAGAAGTCCTCGCAGGCATAGACGAGCCGCGTCAGCATCCCGGAGAGAAGCCCGGCGAGGAGGCCGACGAGCACCCAGGCGCCGAGCCCTCCCAGAGAGACTCCCACGTCGCCGGCGAAAGGGAACAGAGGCGAGGGCATATGCAGGAAGCTGCGTTCGACCGCTGCCACGATGGCCGCGACGCAAACCGGGATGAAGCTGCGCGGCGTCCACTCGAACAGCAGCAGCTCGACGGCCAGCATGATCGCTGCGATCGGCGTCCCGAAGACCGTCGTCATGCCCGCGGCGGCTCCCGCGACGAGCAGCGTCTTGCGTTCGCTGTCGCTTACGGGAAGCATCTGTGCGATCAGCGAGCCGAGGGCCCCGCCCGTCATGATGATCGGCCCCTCGGCGCCGAACGGGCCTCCGGTGCCGATGGCGACGGCAGACGACAACGGCTTCAGCACGGCCACCTTCGCGTCGAGCCGCGAGCGCCCGAGCAGGATTGCCTCGATCGCCTCCGGGATCCCGTGGCCGCGAATCTTCTCGCTGCCGTACCGAGCCATGAGGCCGACGACGAGCGCGCCTGCCACGGGCACCAGGACGGTCCAGAGCCCGAGCGGGCTGCTCGCGATGGGAAGTTGCTGCAGGCTGAGCCGACCGAAGAAGGCGAGGTTGGTGACGAAGCGAATCAGCGCCAGGAGACCCACGCCGGCGCCTACTCCGGCGGTGGACACGACCACGGCGATGGCGGCGAT
The DNA here is from genome assembly GCA_963702105.1 of uncultured Gammaproteobacteria bacterium. Classification (GTDB taxonomy): domain Bacteria; phylum Pseudomonadota; class Gammaproteobacteria; order Steroidobacterales; family Rariloculaceae; genus ZC4RG20. The sequence continues at coordinate 2,087,751 of OY969712.1, read as the reverse complement.
CACGAGCACGCGAGGGTTGGTCGTAAAATCGCCCAGACGTTCGGAAGGGGGTTCGATCGATGTCATCCTTGGATCTCGAGGTCGTCCATTCGGTGCGCAGGCGGCCGCCGCGGGCCATCTGGGGCCGGGGCGGCGCGTCGCGACGCCCCCAGGGGCATAAGAGCCGCCATTATATCGCAGTACGATATAATGGCGGCAAGCCGGAGGAACGAACGTGACGAACCGGCGCCCGGCACCGCAGAACGCCTCCCGACGAAGGTCTCGGCGGCCGAGCCGGGAGGACTACGAGGCCCTGGCCGAGTTTCGGTATCAGATCCGCTGCTTCCTCGAGTTCAGCAAGAACGCTGCGCGGGAAGTGGGCCTCACGGCGCGCCAGCACCAGGCGCTGCTGGCGATCAAGGGCTGGGCCTCGGCGCGGAACATGACGATCGGCGACTTGGCCGAAAGGTTGCGGATTCGGCATCACAGCGCCGCCGAGCTCGTCGATCGTCTTTGCGAGGCCGGGCTGACGCTGCGCGAGCACGATCCGAGCGATCAGCGGCGCGTCCTGCTGAGCCTCACGGTCCTCGCCGACGAGCGCCTCGGCGCGCTCTCGCTGGCCCATCTGGACGAACTGCGGCGTCTCGCCCCGATCCTTGCGAGGCTGCAGGCCCTTGCCGAAAGGTCGTAGCTACCGCCTGATTCTCTCCGCGACGTAGTCACGGAGCACGACGGCGCTGTTGTGTTCGACGTTGCGGGCACTGTAGAGCAAGGTGACTTTGCCGTGGCGTGCGGCCTCGGCGATCGGCCGCCACGCGTCCTGGTTCGCATCGAGCTCCCGGCGGTAGCGCCGCTGAAACTCGGCCCACTTCGACACGTCGTGGCCGTACCATTTGCGAAGCTCCGCGCTCGGCGCCGCGTCTTTGTGCCAGGATTCCGCGTGCAGGTCCTGCTTGCGGATTCCGCGCGGCCAGAGGCGCTCGACGAGGAAACGCCGGCCGTCGCTCCGCGACTCGGGATCGTAGACGCGCTTGACGCTGATGCTCGGCACGGGACCGTGGACGCTCATCGAACGACAATGATACACACGAAGGAGGTCATCGGCCTTGATCCAGACATGGAAGGAAGTGAGCTCGTGGCGCAAGGATACGCGGGTCCGACTACTCGCCGACCGCCGCGCGCTGCCGCGGGCCGCCCGAGAGCGGGCCGCCGCGGCCATCGCCGAGGGTTTGAGGCGCGAGGCGCCCGAGGACCTGCGGCGCAGTCTCGGTTTTTACTGGCCGATCAAGGGCGAGCCGGATCTGCGCGGATTCGTCCGCGAGCTGGTGGACGCAGGCGCGGAGGCGGCGCTGCCAGTCGTCGTCGTCAGGAACGCCCCGCTCGAGTTCTGGCATTGGGACGCTGCCACGAGGCTCACGCGCCAGAGCGTTTGGGGCATACCGATTCCCGCCGAGCGCGTCCCGGTTCGCCCGGCCGTCTTGCTCGCTCCGTGCATCGGCTTCGACGAGGCCGGCTACCGGCTCGGACACGGCGGCGGTTATTACGATCGAACGCTCGCAAGCCTGCAGCCGCGGCCATTCGTGATCGGCATCGCCCTCGAACGTGCGCGGTTGACCACGATTCACCCTCAACCCCACGACGTCCCACTCGACATGATCGTTACCGAGGCCGGCATCCTGCACGGCTCGGCGGCCCGTCTCGAGCGCGCCCACGGGCCAACGGGCGGCGGCGCGACGTTGGCTTGACGAGGAGTCTGCTCGGGCGCGCCGGCAGGTCGCGGGGGAGGTCGGGACGTGCGAGACTGGCGTTCACCGAGCCGGAGCCGTCGACGGCCGCGATGGCCGGGTAACGTGAAAAGCAGAGGACCCGGTGGACGCAAAGACGATTCGCGCAAAGCACGAGCAGTACATGCTGCCGGCCCTGGCCAACTATTACGAGGAGCCGCTCGTGCTCTGCGAGGGTCGAGGCTGCCGGGTTACGGACCTCGACGGCCGGACCTTCCTCGACTTCTTCGGGGGCATACTGACGATCTCCGTCGGGCACGCCAACGAGCGGGTGAATGAGGCCGTGATCTCCCAGGTCCAGCGGCTGTCGCACGTATCCACCCTCTACCCGACCGTGCCGATGGTGGAGCTGGCCGAGAAGCTCGTCGAGCTGGCCCCCGGCAAGCTGCGCAAAGCGTTCTTTACGACGTCGGGCACGGAGGCCGACGAGACGGCCGTCAACCTGGCCCAGGTCCATACGGGGAACATGGAGCTGATCCCGCTGCGGCACGGCTACTCCGGGCGCTCGATGCTGGGTCAGTCCCTCACGGCCCACGGCGCCTACCGGTCGGTGCCGGCCCAGATCGCGGCGGTCAAGCACGCGCTGAGTCCCTACTGTTATCGTTGCCCGCTCAAGCTGAAGCCCGAGACCTGCGGCGTGCAGTGCGCCAAGGACATCGAGGAGCTCATACAGACCACGACCACGGGCCGCATCGCCGGCATGCTGGCCGAACCGATTCTCGGTGTGGGCGGCTTCATTACCCCGCCCGCCGAGTACTTCGAGATCGCCGCGGAAATCGTCCGCAAGCACGGCGGCGTGATGATCGTCGACGAGGTGCAGACCGGTTTCGGCCGCACGGGAAAGTTGTGGGGCTCGGAGCAGTACAATCTGGAGCCGGAGATCATGACGGGCGCGAAGGGCATCGCGAACGGCTACCCCTTGGGCATGACGCTGTGCACCACGGAGATCGCCGAGTCATTTTGCTCGGCGACCATCTCCACGTTCGGCGGCAACCCCGTCTCGTGCGCGGCCGCCTCCGCCGTGCTCGATGAGATCGCGGAAAAGCAGCTCGTGGACAACGCAGCGGCCCGAGGCGAGGAGCTGCGCAGCGGCCTCGAGCGTCTCAAGCGAAAATACCCGAAGACGATCGGCGAGGTGCGGGGCAAGGGACTGATGCAGGCGCTGGAGCTCGTCGCGGACGAGACCATCCAGGACCGCAGCCCGAACAAGGAAGCCGCCGGCCGGCTCTTCGAAGAAACCAAGAAGCGCCGTCTTCTCATCGGGCGCGGCGGCCTCTACGGCAATACGCTGCGCATTGCACCGCCGCTGACCGTCTGCGCCGAGGAGGTGCGGGAGGCGGTGGGAATCCTCGACGACGCCTTCGCGGCGATGGCGGCCGCTTGAGAGGCCCGGCGCCTGCCGCATTTTCGCGACTCGGCCGGAACCGAGCGCAGCCGCGGGCGCACGAGCGGGCGCGACCTTCGTTTCGCTGCCGCCCTTTCGCGGCCGCCCTCACCGATTCGGCCGCAATTCTTTTATCATGGCAATCGAAGCGGTAGAGTGTGACGCAATTCTGCAACATTTAGGGAAACGTAGCGATGCCCCAACCACGCCATGCGATCTCTAAAGCCCTCGTCCTGATCGCCGCGGTCTGCGGCTGCGCCGCGGTCTCGGCTGCGGAACCCGCGCACCCGAACTTCAACGGCATCTGGGTCACGCATCGGGAGCCGGGCCAGAGGCGAGCCTCAGGCTTCGGCGGCCTGCGAGCGAACCTGCCGCTCACGGAGGAGGGGCAGCGCCTCGTCGAGCAGTACCGCAAGCTGAGCGGGCCGCAAAGAGACAATCCGGCGGCATACTGCGCGGAGTACGGCATGCCGACCGTGATGCAGCAGCCGGGCGGGTACCCGCTCGAATTCATCCAGACGCCCGATCAGCTGACGATCATCTATGAGGTGGACAACGAGACGCGGCGCATCTACCTCGGCGGCCGACATCAGCCCGAGGACCGGCGTCTGCCGAGCCGGGACGGCTATTCGGAAGGCCATTGGGACGGCGACGTGCTCGTCGTCGAAACCACGAACCTGACCGACGGCCAGGACCAATCCATGCACCCGCACAGCGACAAGGCGACGATCGAGGAGCGCTTTTCGCTCGACAAGACCGACGACGGCAAGCCCATCATTCGCTACGTGGCGACGATGACCGATCCCGTCTACTACACGAAGCCGATACAGATAGAGCACGAATACGAACGGCGGCCGGACGGATTCATGATCCCGTACTATTGCCCCAACGAGATTTGGAATTCGTTGCTCGACATGCGGCGCAAGGAATTGAAGGCGGGCAAACCCGTGGACGCGCAGATGAGCGATGTCTACAAGGCCCGCGAAGCGAACGAGTGATCGCGCGCCGATAAGGCGCGCATACGATCGCGTGTGAAAAGGAGATCTGTCATGTGGAGCGTTACGAGAAACTTTGCCCTTGCAGCCGGGGCGGCGGTGCTGGCCTTTTGGACGATGAGCGCGGCGGCCCATCACTCGGCCGCGCAATACGACTTCGGTAAGGTGATCACGATCGTCGGGAAGGTCAAGGAGTTCGACGTCAAGAATCCGCACACCTCGGCCGTTGTAGAGGTGACGGACGCCAAGGGCACCCGGGACGTCACGTTCGAAGGGCACAGCGCGAGCCACTTTTACCGCTCGGGCTACACGAACGACATGGTCAAGGCCGGCGACAAGATCACGCTGAGCGTCGCGCCACGGAAGGACGGCCACGACGGCGGCTACATCGTAGGGTTCACCGTAAATGGGCATACGGTGGCCCTCGGCGGCGTCTCGCGCCGCGAGAGGACCGGAGGGAAGTAGCGACGAACACCGGGAGATTGTTCCGCGCCGGCGCAGTCGCGGCCCTTGCGCTGAAGGCGCTGCTCGGCTCTGCGCCGGCCTCGGCCCAACTGCTCGCCGTCGCGGTGGCGCAAGGCGCCCTCGCGGGCAAGGCCGTGGGCTCCGTGGCCGCCTACCTCGGCGTGCCGTTCGCGGCGCCGCCCGTCGGCGACAATCGCTGGAAGGCGCCCGCGCGCGCCGCAGCCTGGAGCGGCGTCCGGCGGGCGGATCGTTTCGGCCCGAGCTGCGAGCAGGCCCTCACGCCCTCGGGCTTCGGCCCCTGGACCCACGAATACGTCGTGAGCGGCTCCGTCAGCGAAGACTGCCTGTATCTCAACGTCTGGACGCCGGCCGAGCACGCCGGCGACAAGCTTGCCGTGCTCGTCTGGATCTACGGCGGCGGCTTCACTCAGGGCGCGGCTTCGGTGCCGATCTACGACGGCGCGGCACTCGCCGCGCGCGGCATCGTCGTCGTCACCTTCAACTACCGCGTCGGCGCCTACGGCTTTCTTGCCCATCCGGCCCTGACCTCCGAGAGCCCGCACCATGCCTCCGGCAACTATGGGCTGCTCGATCAAATCGCCGCCCTGCGCTGGGTGCGGCGAAACATCGCCCGCTTCGGCGGCGATCCGAGCCGCGTCACGATCGCAGGGCAATCGGCCGGCGCGTTTTCCGTGCACGAGCTCATGGCGTCGGCGCTGGCGCAGGGCCTGTTTGCGCGCGCCGTCGCCGAGAGCGGGTCGGGCATGGGGCTGCCCGTGGACGATCTCGCGCGCGCCGAGACCGCGGGCGAGAAGTTCGCCGAGGCTGCCGGCGCGAAAACGCTCGCCGACTTGCGCCGGCTCACACCGGCCGAGATCGAGGCCGCGGTCGCGAAGCTTTCCCAGGGCGGCACGAGCTTGCGTTTCGGACCGATCCTAGACGGCTACGTGCTGGCCGGCGGCGAGGCTTCGAGCGAGGACGCGAACGATACGCCGATTCTCACGGGGATGACCGCGAACGAGATGACGGGCCTCGACCCCGAGTACGGCAAGTCGACGCCGGCGTCTCTGCACGCACGCATCGCGCGGTCATTCGGCACCTATGCCGGGCAGCTCGCGGCGATGTACCCCGCGGCCGACGATGCGCAGGCTGACGCCGCCGTCGATGCGCTCGCCCGCGACCGCGGGCTCGCTGCGCTTTACCTGTGGGCGAAAGCCCGCCTCGGTCAGAGCCGCGAGCCCCTCTACGCGTATCTGTGGGCGCACCCCGAGCCCGGCCCGGGCTCCGAGCGCTACAAGGCCTTTCATTCTTCGGAGGTCCCTTACGTCTTCGGCACCTTCGGCGCTTCGCCCGAGCGCCCGTTCACGGCCGAGGATCGGGCCCTGGCGCAGCAGCTCGCCGGCTACTGGGTGAACTGGGTCAAGTTCGGCGATCCGAACGGTCCCGGCCTGCCGCGCTGGCCGCGCTTCACGCTCGACGACCCGAGCATCCTCGAGATCGGCACCCCGACGCAGGCGCGGCCGATCCTTCCGGACGAGAAGCGCGAGGTGTTCGAGCGCTACGTCGAAGCCGGCGGGCGCATCGGTCTGCTGAACTGAGTCTCGAGCCGCCCGTCCCGAGCGGCTCGAGCTCCCGCCTCTACATCTTCCCGGCAGCCGCGGCCAGCAGCTTGCCTACGACATCGTTCGTCGCGCTGTTTCCCGGGGCGAGATACTGGATTAGGACGAGCTTCCCGTTCTTCACGACGCCGCCCTGACCGATCCCGCCGCCGACACAGACGATCGACACGGCGTTGAAGCCGCTCACGTCCTGTAGACCTCCGCAGCCTGCCGCCGCGGGAATCTGCGAGACTTCTCCCTGCGCGTAGTCGTGGACGCTGACGTTCGAGAGATCACCGACGTCGGTCGGCTGCCGCACGATAACGCCCGCGCCGCTCGGCACGGCGGGAAAGCCGTTCGGCGCACCGTTCAGGCGCAGCGGACTCTGACCGCCGAACGCCATGCTCATTGCCTGTCCGAACATCTGCAGCAACGGGTTCACGGGCGCGGTCGGGTCGCCGTAAACGCAGGCGTCGCCGTTGTCTTGCACTTTGGTGATGTGCAGCCCCGTGATCTTGCTGATGGTCGCAGCGTCGAGGTACGAGCAGACGCTGCCCGAGCCCTGCGCGCTCTGCGGCGCCTTCATGCAGTAATCGTCGAGCGAGTGGCCGGTCACGCCGATGTCCGCGCCGGTCTCGCCGCCGGTGGCACCCAACTTCAAAGGGCCCGTGGCGTCGAGCGTCGGCGGCGAACCCGTGGTTCCTTCCGGGCACTGGCAGCCGCCCGCCTTCGTGCAGATGTCTACGGATTCAGCGTAAAGCTTCACGTCGAGTTGGTTATTCACGTCGGTCGCGCCGCCCCAGCCTTCGACGGGCGTAAGCGTCACGACGTTGGCGTTCTGGGTGTCTAGGCGTTCGAGCGTGTTCTCCCACGCGTTCGCCTTCACGTTCAGCGACTGGCCGTTGGCGACGGCGTCGAGGTGGGACGGCGGCGTCTCCGGCGGGACGGGCCCCGGTCCCTCGATGTCCCATTCCTTGTTCGGACCCTCGCGGAACCAGCTTGCGGCCCACGTCGTCAAGAACTCCTTCGGGTCCTTGTTAACCGCCATGTGGTAGGCGTTGAGGCTGTTTTGCTTGACCATCGGCAGCAGCAGCTTCCAGACGTTGATGCCGACGTCCTGCAGGTGAGCGTAGAAACCGACTGCGTCGTAGTCGCGGTCGAACAGGTGGGTGTTCGGGTGATCCACGTAGTTCTTCCAGAACTGCTTCGACTTCGGGTTGTTCGAGGAAGCGAGCGACTCGCCGACGAACATCGCCTCGCCTTCGCCAAGCCACGCGGGCACGCCCTTCCAAGCGTTGTACGACCCGAGGACCTGGTCCTGGAAGCAGTGAAATACTTCGTGGCTGATGACCATCCTCGCGTTCGTCATGTCCACGCTCTGCTGCAGGATCGGGAAGATCTTGATCGCGCACGTGCCGTCAGGGTCCCACGTGTGGCCGTTCGTGAGCCATACGACGCCCTCGGCCCAGATCGGCCCATACTTCTTGTTCACTTCCTGCGTCGTCTCGAGGGTCACCACCGTGGGCAGCGTCAGCGCCACCCCGGTATGCGCAGAAATCGCTTTGATCGCATCGTTCACGATGCCTCGGTACGTCGCGGTGCCCGGGTCGTCGGTCGGCGTCGCTCCGCAGGTCATCATGTGGATGCTCGCGTACAGTAGGAAGAGGAGCCTTTTCACTGCTTGTTACCCCCGGGGTTGCGGACGGACGCCGGCGGGCCGTGCGCGGCCGTCAAAGGTCAGCGCGCCCATCCGGCAGTCGCCGGAGCGGGATCGGCGGAGGGCCAATTGCGCGAGGTCGCGAGCGGCAGCGTTCGAAAGAAGGCGTTGATGGCATGGATTTCGCCGCCCCATACCTTGAAAGCTTCGAACGTCACGAGCGACTTGCCCGGACCGTAGGAATCGGTGAAGCCGAAATTCATCCATAGGACGACCACGCCGTTCTGCTCGTCCACCGCGGCTACGCTGGGTGTCACGTTCGGGTGCAGCATGATCGTCTGCTCATACATGCCGCAATGCGGGCGCCCGCAGCCCGTGCCGGCCGTAATGACGCCGTTCTCGACGCGGTAGGCTTCGGGGGCGAACGGCGTCCGGGCATCGGTGAAGTTGCCGATGCGTAAGCCCTGCGTGTACGTGAGGGCCGTCTGAATCATCGCAGCCCGCGATTGTTTCTTGCCGGTCGGCACCGGATCGTTCATGCCGCGGATGGGCCCGCCGAGCTCGGTCGGCTGAAAGCGCGAGTCCGGCGCGACGCGCTGCACGAGCGTCTCGACGCCGGCGATGTTCGCGTCCTTCACGTGCAGGACCACGGACAGGAGAATCTGGTCTTTCCCTTCGAGCAGCTGCACGTGGGAGGCCGCCACGTGCTTCGACGTATCCAGATAATCCTGACGAAAGGTTCCTTTGCGGAGCGGCTCCTTCCACAAGCCTTCGCCGAGCTTCAGCAGCTTGGAATCTTCCGTGAAGCGCACGTCGGCGGCCAAGGGCAGCTTCGAAGGATCCCGGGCGACCAAGGCGTCCACGTAGCGAGTGATCAGGCCGCCGAGGCAGGCCCGATCGCACTGGGCCGCCGAGGCAGGTCCGGGCGAGAGACTCAACACCGCCAACAGACCGGCGACGGCCGCCGCAGGCGCGACAAAATCACAGCGTCGAAACATGTATCCCCCGTGGCCTCGATGACTCTGCCTCGAACACGCCTCGGTGCGGCCTGGTTACGGTCGCCGCACCGAACGCAACCGGTCGGCGCTGCGGAGTCGGCCGATTCCCAAGAATCGGCCGACTTTCGCGGCCGCGCCTCAGGCGTGCACCAACGATTCCGGCTCCCCGAATCGGTTGGCTGCGACCTGACCCTTGCCGATCAGACCCCACGCTACGAAGGCCGCCGAGGCGGCGAGCGTCGCGATGACCACGAGGTTCTTGGCCGTCTGAGCATCCGAATTGGCCAGGTAGAGCCACGCGGTCGCGATGACGAGCGTGGCGGGGAGCAGCAGCGGCCACGCGGAGACGCCCACGTCGTGCAGTCGCCGGGCGTGCAGCACGACGGCGGGGAAGAGCAGCACGAGCTGGCACCACTCGCTGTTTCTCCCCGGCACGAGGAAGTGGTAGAACGCGAACACCGCAAGGACGGTGATCACCGCGCCTACGAACTCCCCGCGCGACGTCCGACCGTTGGGGTTCACGAACAGCGTGTCGAATTCACCGGGCTTCGCCGACAGGATCGCGTGGCGCTGCAGGACGCCCTTGTAGTAATCGATGTAGGCGAGCATGAGCAGGCCGTTCAGCGCCAACGCGGCGAGCGACAGCAGCGCCGAGAGGGGTTGATGGTCTACGACGACGCCCCAGAAAGCGGCGCAGACGGAAAGCGGCATCACAACGCAAAGCGCCAGCGGGACGAAGACGCCGGCGAGTATCAGCACCCCCGTGACGAGCTCGATTCCGAGCACTACGTCGATGAGATGGCTGTGGTTGAGCGCCGTCATGAGCTGCACGGCGAGCGGAGTCGTCCCGGCCGGCAGGGGATAGAGCGAGACGGCGAAGTGGGTGATGCCGTTCAACACCATCCAGGCGCCGAAGATCAGCCGCCCTGCCAGGACCAGCTGCTTCGTGGTCGGAGCGCCGTCGCGGGCGCCGAGGCTCCGCGGCTGCGCCCGCATGGCGAACATCGAGCGATAGTTTCCGATGTAGGCCAGGCACAGCAGCACGTTGCACACGAGCACGGCGGTGCCGAAAATCGAGGCGCCCGAGCCCCAACCCTCGAGCGGGGTATCCCAGTACCAGACGCAGAACGAGACGGGCATGCAGATGACGAGACCGAGCGGCATGAAGAAGCCGGTCAGCACCGTCACTCCGGCGATGAGCTCGACCGCCTTGACGAGGTCGAACAGGTGACTGGACCATAAGGCCTGGAACAGTTCCTGGCTCAGCGGCTGCGTGCCGAGCGGCTGAGGAAACAAGGGCACGAAATGGTTCAGTCCGGCTGGAACCATCCACGCCGCGAACAACAGACGCACGAACCATATGGCGTACTTCATGGCACTCCCCCCGAGTTGTTATTTGCGGCCAGCTATCCCCCGTTGGCCGGGTTTTTCGTCTCAAGAGTAGTCGCTGCGCGCGGCCTTTGTAAACTGGCGCCAAGGGCTTACGGCCGCTCGAGATAGCGCCTTGCGTCGTCGAGGTCGCACTTCTGCGGCGCATACTCGAGGTCCGGCCGACGGACCCAGGCGGCCTTACCCTCGATAGGCGCGCTCCAGTAGTCGGGGTCTTCCAGCCGATAAGAGTAGGTCAGCGTCGTCCGATCGGCGCAGAGCTCGAGCCGCTCGACGAGGTCGAGCCCCGAATGGCCGCCGGAGGCGCCGCAAAACGCCGCTGAAGCAGAGCATTACGCGGCTCATATTACGCAAATTCTCGATAGGCTTCCGGCGCCGCCGTGCGCGGTTCCATCTCGGGAGGCGCCCATTGCTTGCAGAGCCCGCACCCGAAGCCGCATGATCCCGTAAACCAGAACAATGCCCCGCGTCGACGCTGCGGGGCGCCGGAAGCCGAGGGGGAAGACGCATGCTGGGAACGCCGTATCCCAAGAAGCCGATGCACCGCATCGCTTACACGAAGCTCACGAAGGAACAGATCGGCGCCAAGCTGGACCCCGTCGCCAACCGGGGGCCGGCGAGTGTCTCGCCGCTCGCAACCGACTTCGCGGGCCAATCGATGAAGATCGTCACCGACGGCGGTCCGACGCTCGGCTACCGCTTCGCGAGCAACAGCAAGCTCTCGGTCAGCGAGAACGGCGAAAGGGGCGTCAATGCCGGCTTCGGCGCGCTCGAGATGGATCAGGTCTGCCTGTTCACGCACATGATCCCCGGCACCCAGCACGGCTACACCGTGGTCGTGGACCGCGACAAGCGCCTCGCGACCGTAATCGAGCTGTGGTTCAGCGGTTACGAGGACAACCGCGAGGTCCAGCGCCAAGTCTACTTCGGCTACCTCGACAGCGGCGGCGAGGCGCCCGCGCAGCGGCACGAGCTCACGGACCGGCTGGAAGGCCGCGGCTACCACTGGGTCCAGGACACCGGCATGGAGACGCTGGAATACTTCCCTTCCGCGGGCTATTCCCATTTTGTGGAGCTTTCGCGCACGGGCGGCGAGCTCGGCTTTTGCGCCCCCTCCGATTACGTCAAGCTCGACAACGATTTCTTCGTTTATACACGTACTGAATGCGAGTTCTCGGGCACGTTCACGGCCTACGTCATCGACATGAACCGCACCCGGCAGATAGGCGTCCGGCTAGGCTTCGACGAAGGCGACGACCTGCACTACTACCTCTTTCGCGGGCGAGGCGACATCGTCGGGCAGATCGCCCGGTTCGAGAAGTTCGGCGACTATTCCGGGGACCCGATTCCCGGCCCCAAGGACAAGGACGGCAAGCCCGTGAAGGGCGGTCGGCGCGTCTACCGGCCCATCAAGACGATGGAGAAGCTCACGAAGGAAGAGGTGGCGAAGGTCGTCAAGGAGCATTCGAGCGCGTTCCCGCCACGCACGACGACGGGCGGCGCCGCCGGCATGGCGGCGAACGCACTGCCGACGAGCGGCTCCCTGGCGGGCAAGACCTTCACGGTGCGCTACGACAACGGACCGGCCATGGAGTACAGGGCGGCGAGCGCCGACGAGCTCGAGTGGCGCATGAACGGCGAGGGCGGGTGGACCAAGGCGCGCTATCAGGCCTACGAAGCCGCCCCGGGCTTGTTCCTGTTCGGCCATCTGCTCGAAGGCGCGCCGAACCACGACGGGCACATCGTCACCGTGGATCTCCACCAAGGGCTCGCGACCTGCTTCAACGGCTTTCTCAATACGCCGTATATCGCCAACGAGGCCGGCGCGCGCACCTTGTTCGGTGCCGTCGAGATGGACGGGATTCAGCCGCCCATGTACCGCCGCCATGCGCGGACCACGGAGATGCTGGGCCGCTGCATTACCTACAGCTATGCGCCCGGGCTCACGTCCATGCATCTGTACTCCACGCCCCACACGGTATCGTGGATCATCTTCACGCCCGACGGCCACGGCGGAATGGAATGGAGCGGCCCCGGCGACTTCGTCAAGATTCGGGACGGCATCTACTTCATGTACTGGCTCGAGGAGGCCTGCAACGGCACGCTCGGCACGATTCTGCTGAACTTGAACATCATGCACGATGCTGGCATCGGCTATCACTGCGGCTCGCACGGCCTCAACATGAGTCAGATCGGCGCCATCGTCCGGCACGCGGGCAAGTTCGACGTGGACAAGTATTTCCAGATCAAGGCGTGAGGGGGGCAACATGAGCAAGGACAACACCTCCACGCGCCGGTCGTTCCTCGGCGGTGCGCTCGTCGGTGCGCCCATCGCGGCCGCCTCGGCCCCCGCCGCCGTGCTCGCCGACGAACGCTTGAAGGCGCGCATCGAGCGCCTCGAGGACGAGGCCGCGATCCGCGAGTTGCATCGAGACTGGCTGCGGCGCATCAACGGCGGCGAGCACGACGCGTTGCTCGAAGCGGCCGTGCGCCGCATCACGGTCGATCATGCCGGCGCGGCCGAGAAGATCGAAATCGCCGCGGACGGCCGCAGCGCCATCGGCATATTCGACTGTGCCGTCGAGGCCGAGGCGCCGCTTCCGGAGGATTGCACGCTCGCGCAGATGGCGCGCGCCCAGGGCACCGGCACCGTCCGCCGCACGGAGCGCCGGACGCTGAAGATCGAGTACTCGAAGACTCGCGGCGTTTGGAACATCGCGAGCGTCGAGTCGACGGCCGTCCGTTCGTAACGGCCCGGCGCGTGCGCGCGCGCAGGAGAGGGCCGGTATTCGGCACCCTTTCGCGATGTGCGGCCTGGGCGGCACTTGCCGTGCTCGGTTGCGGCACCGCGTGCGCCCAGATGCCGGCCGCGCTTGCTACGAAGCTCGGGGTCCGGGTCGCGCCGGGGCAGTGGCGCGAGTATCGCAACGTGGGCGGGGGGCCCCGCTACGACGGCCGCCGGATCAAAGTCGCCTACTTCGGAACCGAGCCGCTCCTCGGGGTCGAGTACCAATGGATCGAATTCAGTAGCGTCGGTCAGAAGACTCGCCAGATCACGCGCGAGCTCGTCTCCTTGGCCGACCCGGCGGAGCCGCCCCTGCGGACGCAGCTCTACATCGTTCCTCCGATCAATCCGGCGACATTGCCGGGCTGCGACCCGCTCGAGCACCCGCATACGGAATTCAAGGTCGTCGGCCGCGAGACCGTCCGGGTACCGGCCGGCACCTTCCAGACGACCGTCTTCTCTTACCGGTCCCTCGGCGTCGAGCAGAAGGCCTACGTCTCTGCGCAAGACCCGAAAGGCATCGTCATGATCGAGACGCCGACGCTGCGCACCGAGCTCGTCTCGGCCGGCGGCGGCGCCGAGAGTCGCGCGCCCGGGCAGCCGCTTTACGACGGCCCGGCGGCCTGCCCCCATCGAACGCAGGACGCGGGTAAGCTCAACGCCATCGTGGGCTGCCTGCAGGACCACGTCGTGGCGGCGGCGGCGCTCGCCGGCGAGCGCGATTACGACTTCGTATGGCGGCGGACGACCCGGCTGTGCGGCATCAACGCATCGGCCGGCGTCCTCGGCCGGTTAAAGTCTCTGCTCGAACCCACTTTCGAGTCCGAGTGGGTAGCGCCGCGCGAGAAGGAAAGCCCGGACAGGGGCTGATCGGTCCCGTTCTGCCCCGGCGCTAAGGCATCTGGCGCCAAGGGACCGCTCTCGCGCGCCTCACGCGGCTCCGAGCTCGCGCATGAGCTCTTCGACGGCCAAGGTCTCCTCGTGCAGCAGCTCGAGGCTCGAGTCGTCACGAAATGCGCCGACGGGCAGCTTCCCACTTGCCGGCACCTCGTCGAGCCGCGGAAGGCCCGCCGCCGTGCCTTGGACGATACGGTCGTGAAGCCGAGCGACCAGCACGAGATCGGCCATGTCGGCGGCCGGCGCCGGGTCCCTGAGCCAGTCGCCCCGGCTTTGGGGGACGGCGACGATGTCGGGCTCGAATCCCCAGTGCAGGAGCAGGACCCTTCCGACCTGGGGAGCGTACTTGTCGATGGCCCCGACAATGGCACCTTCGTCCGTGAGCTGATCGGGGTAGCCCTTCAGTACGTTGAGGATCGGCAGCACGCCGATGTCCTGCAAAAGCCCCGCGAGCAGGGCCCGATCGGGCGAGAAGCGCGGACAGTGCCGGGCGAGTACGCTGCAGAGAGCCGCGAGCCGCGTGCTGCCCAGCCACGTTCTTCGCAGCAGGTTGCCCAGCACGTGCGAACGCGTCAGGAACATCGAGCGAAGCGCGTGCGTGAGCACGACGCTCCGGGTCTTGTCCATGCCGAGCCACGCGATCGCGCGCTCTACGTCCCGGATCGGTGTCGAGCCGGCATAGAGCGCGCTGTTGGCGGTCTTGAGCAGGTATGTGGTCGTGCCTGCGTCGCCCTTGATGATCGTTGCGACGGTCCGGATGCTCCAATTGGGGCTCGTCATGGCCCCATGAATGCGGGCCGCGACGTCGGGCATGCTCGGTAAGCTGGCGCGATGCGTGAGGATCTTGCGGCATGCGTCGGAGATGAGGGCAATGATCGGCGTAGGCCGCGGGGAGGGCGGTCGCTGCATCGAATTCGTGCCGGGATGAGTGTACATAAGGCTTTCTTCGGCCCGAGATGGCCGAAGTTGAGCGACCGCGGAGCGGGCGCCGCTCGAACCCGGCAGCCCGGGCGGGTTCGGGCGGGCGAGGAGGGTCGGCACCGGCCGGGCGCAGCCGACCACTGTCCAAGCAAAGTTATCTTATTTTCTATGCCATTATGTACGTTTTCTCGATACTGCATAAAGATAAAGCTGACGGCGTCGAGTCCAAGGGCAGTTCCTTCGGCTCGCGCCGAAGTCTCGGTGCCGCGCGGAATATCGCGGGACGCGTCGGCGTCACGTCGCCGGCGCCGGCATGTACGAGCACGACCAGTGGCAGGGACGGGGTGTCGGTCGCGCCTTGATGGAGGCGGCAGTCGATCTCGCCGACAACTGGCTGAGCCTGACGCGGCTAGAGCTGACCGTATTCGCCGACAACGCGCCGGCGATCCGCCTTTACGAAAGAGTCGGCTTCGAAGTCGAGGGGCGGTAACGGCGATACGCGTTCAGGAACGGCGAGCTCGTGGACGCGTTGGCCATGGCGCGGCTCAGATAGGGAGCCGGCGACTCAAAGGCCGTAGAAGATCGGCAGCAGGATCGAGAAACCGAGCCACATGATCAGCGTGAGCGGAAGACCGACGCGCACGAAGTCGCCGAACTTGTAGCCGCCGGCCGTGTATACGAGCAGGTTCGCCTGATGGCCGAACGGCGTCGCAAAGCTCATGTTCGCTCCGAAGATGACTGCGAGCACGAAAGGCTCCGGAGAGACGCCGAGCTGATGCGCGACTTGAACCGCGATCGGCGTGCCGATTACGCCTGCCGCCGTCGTGTGCACCACGTTGTTGAGCAATGCGAGGATCAGCATGAGCGCGCTCAGAATCACGGACGGCGGCAGCGCGGCGGCGGCTCTGACGAACCCTTCGGCGACGTAGGACGCCGCGCCCGTAGCGGTCAGAGCCTGGCCGAGCGCGAGGCTCGCGACGATGAGCATGACGATCGAGGTCGGCACGGATTTGCCGATGTCTCGCCACAAGAGGCAGCGCGTCATGAGCATGAGCCCGACGCCGACGAATGCGGCGACGGAGATCGGCAGAATGTCGAGCGCGGCGGCGAGGACCACGCCTATCATGATCGTGAGCGCGATATTCGCACGCTGCGTACGCGGCAGGTTCATCGTACCGTCGAGGACGAGAGCCGTCCCCGAGCGCTTGAGCTGTTCGACGTCTCGCTGCGTTCCCTGCACGAGCAGGACGTTGCCGGCCTGAAGCGGTACGAGGCCGATGTGGCTTGCGGCGGCCTCCTGATCGAGGCCATGGGCTCGATGGAGCGCGAGCGGAAAGAGCCCCGTGCGCTGGGCGAAACGCGTGCCGACAAGGGTCGCATCGTGCAGTATCGAGCCGCGCGTCACGACGATCTCCGCCAATTGTTCCTGTTCGACGACCTTTGTCCCGGGCTCGAGCACGAGGTCGTGCAGGGTCGCGCC
Source organism: uncultured Gammaproteobacteria bacterium (assembly GCA_963702105.1). Classification (GTDB taxonomy): domain Bacteria; phylum Pseudomonadota; class Gammaproteobacteria; order Steroidobacterales; family Rariloculaceae; genus ZC4RG20. Next base: position 2,071,419 of record OY969712.1, on the reverse strand, counting down.
GAGCTGCTTCTCGAACTCCTTGAGACGCTCGGCCGTATCGCGGACCACGAGACGATCGCCCGGAAGAAGACGCACGAGCGGTAGTTTCGTGACGACGAGGGCGTCGCCGCGCTCGATGCGCACGACCCGCATTTCGTTGTTGGTCATGGCCAGGCAGTCTGCGAACGTCCGCTCGCAACACGGGCTCGTCGCCAGGACGTGAAGCGACGCGTTGAAGACGCGAGGCGAGGTTTCCAGAAGCGGCGGCTTGCGCGCGGGCAGCAAGTGCGGCGCGATGAGCCACAGGTAGAGCAGGCCGAGGCTCGCGACCGCGACGACGATCAACGTGAAGTCGAACATGCCTATACGCGGGAGGCCGAGATCGTGCGCGATGGAGACGATGAGCAGATTCGTAGACGTGCCGATGGTCGTCGCCGTGCCGCCGATGAGGATCGAAAAGCCGACCGGCATGAGAATCGCCGAGGCCGGAAACCGCGTTCGCGCCGCTACGGCGACGAGCATCGGCAGCAGGATGACCACGAGCGGGGTGTCGTTCACGAACATGCTGAGCGCCGCGCAAATACCGAGCGTAAGCAGGGAGGCCGCTCGCGGCGCGGCGGCCCAGGCGCGGGCGAGGGTGGCGGCGAGCGGCTGCAGCGCACCCGTCGTCTCGAGTCCCTTGCTCATGACCAGCAGGGCCGCGATGGTCAGCAGGGCCTCGTTTCCGAATGCCGAAAGAAACGCCGTCGGCGCGAGCCGCTCCCCGCCGTGCGCGTAGGGAAAAATCTGGAACACGACCAACAGGGTCAACAGAACCGTGAGGGCCGAGGCCTCGAGTGGAAGGCGCTCGCGCGTGAACAGGTAAAGCGCGAATATCGTCAGAAGCCCCGTGAAGACGGCGTGCGGGTTCGGCACCGTGGCCACCGTATCCCTGAGTATGCGCGCCCCTGATAGCACGCGGATACCAGCGCCGCCAGACTTGACAATTGCCCTACGGCACGCGAATGGATGCCTGTGCCCGGCACGGCCGAGCGGCGCGCCGGCCGTTGCCCGCTCGCGCGATCGGCACGGCGCATGATCAGGCGAATATGGATGCCGGCGTCGAGCGAAGGTATAGTCTCCTCGCCTGCATACGGAGGCCGCCTCGGCGGCCTCGTCGATCTTGCCGCGGGGCACGCAGGCTCGAACGATCCGCCACCATTAATTTTCTTGCTCGGGGGAAGGCATGGCATCTCCAGTGAAGATCTTCGGCGCTCCGATGTCGCAGAACGTGCGTAAACCGCTTGCGGTCGCTTACCACCTCCGGATATCCGTCGAGCTCGTACCGTCGCGGCCGCACGAGGCCGCCGTGACCGCGGCCAATCCCTCCGGGAGGATTCCCGCGATGGACGACAACGGCGTCAAGCTCGGCGAATCCAACGCGATCATGATCTACCTCGCGGGCAAAAGGCCTTCCACGCTGTATCCCGAAGACGCGGGCGCCCGTGCGAAGGTGCATCAGTGGATGTTCTGGGACGCGGCGCACTGGACGCCGGCGTATCAGCCGATTCAGTTCGAGCGCCTGGTCAAGCAGGCGTTGAACCTGGGGCCCACGGACGAGGCCGTCGTGGAGAAGGCGCTCGTCGCATTTCGGCGTGAAGCGGCGCTGCTCGAAAGCGCGCTGTCGCAAAGCGACTGGCTGGCCGGGGACGAACCGACGCTCGCGGACTTCAGCGTCGGCGCGGGGCTCACCTACGCCGAGCCCATTCGCCTACCCCTGGAAGAGTTTCCCAACGTCGCGCAGTGGAACTCGCGTCTCGCGGAGCTCGACGGCTGGCGAGAGACCATGCCCAAGCGCTGACGCACGGGCGGCTCAGCCGGCCCGTTCGAATCTGCCGTCCAAGTGGCGCGCGTGCCGCCCGGCCTCCCGGGCGTGCACGTGGTCGTCGCTCGGCCACGGCCAACCGCCGTACTCGGTGCGCTGGTAGTCGTGGATGGCCTGCTGGATCTCGGTGCGGGAATTCATTACGAACGGTCCGTATTGAACGATCGGCTCGCCGATCGGCCGTCCCTGCAGCATCAGCATCTCGGCCGGCGCCGAGCCGTTCTCCACGGCTGCCGCCGCATCCGCGCGAAGCTGCACCGCCGTGCGCGCCGGAAAGTTTCGGCCGCCGATCGTCGCAGAGCTCCCGGCGAAGAAGTACAGCATACGGTTCGTGCCCGGCGGCGCGGCCGGCAGCGTAAAACGCGCACCGGGCTGCATGCCGAGGCTCCAGATGGCCACGGCGTTGCGCGGATCCGCCGCCCAGGAGTGCGGCGGGGGCGCCGGCGGCCGCGCGTCGCCGATCGGACCCGCCACGACCGTCACTTCTGTCGCTCGACCCTGCTCGTCCTTCTCGAGATGGCGCGGTACGCTTTCGTTCCAGAGCATCGCAAAGTACGGATCGGCCATCTTGTCCTTGCTCGGCAGGTTCAGCCAGATCTGGAACAATTCGAGCGGGTTATCGGCCCCGCGGTCGAGCAGCGGGAACATCTCCGAGTGAACGATTCCCCGGCCCGCCGTGAGCCATTGCACGTCGCCCGGGCCGAACCGGGCCGTTGCGCCCAGCGAGTCGGAATGATCCACATAGCCGCGGCGCATGATCGTGACGGTTTCGAAACCCCGGTGCGGATGGCGCGGGAAGCCCGGGACGACCTGCCCGTGATACATGCGCCAGCCGTCCTTGCCCTCGAAGTCCTGCCCTATATTGCGGCCGGCGAGCGAGGCGGCGGGGCCGAGGCGATCGTTGCCGGCCGGGTAGGTATCGTTGTGATACGTGCAGAACAGAAAGGGATCGATGCCCTCCCACGGAAATCCGAGGGGCTTGGCGGCGAGGACGGGTTCCGGGCTCATAGGGGTCTCCTGACCTGAGATCTTCCGACCGATCGAATGGACCGTGTCGGCAGCGGGCCGGCTTCGATTCGCGATCGATATGGCATCGACACAAATCGCGGCATGACGCGCGCTGGGATTATACGCGTCGGCGGTGTCCGTCAGCGCCGGCTGAGCGTGGCGTCCGTCAACGGCGGCTGAGGGCGGCGTCCGTCAACGGCGTCGAAACTGCTTCGAGATGAGCTGTTCCGCCCGGTTCAACAGCAGCCAGGACAGCACCGAGATCCAGCCCAGAAAGATCAAGGCCAGCGCGCGCTCGTAGGCGCCGTCCCAGGCCCGCGGGACGAACGTGAACAAAGGTGCGAGGACGATCCAGGAGAGGCAGACGGTCAGGCTGCCGGGGCGCCATCGCGAGCTCACGCCGTGAAGCGCATGCGACAACGCCCACGTCGCGCCCGAGACGAGGGCGCCCAGTACCCAGACGGCCTCGAGGTGGATCGTCGAGCTTCGCGAACCGGGCGTGTCGTATGGGTAGATGATGATGACGCCGATGTCCACCGAGATCAGCATCAACAGGAACGCGCCGAACGCACACTTCCAATAGGCTCGGCGCGCCGTCGCGACGGCGACTCCGCAGGACAGGACGCCGATCGCGAACGAGACGAACGCAATGTCCTGGATCCAGCCGTCGCTGCCCGCCGCGAGCCGGCTGATCGTCTCGCTGATCGGGTCGTACCCCGCGACGATGAGTGTCGCGACGAGATTGCCGATCACGGAGCCGCCGATGCCGATGAGGCAGCCGAGCGCGAAGACGCGTACGACCTTTGCGGGCGCGGCGGGCGCAGAAGCGGGACCCCTCGCGGGATTTCGTCCGTTGATGCCCCTCGGCGCTTCGTGCGCCCCGCTATCAGCCCGCATCCTGCGGCCACTCCTTACCTTAACTGCACGGTCTTCGTCCGACGTTTTGCAAGCACCGTGCCAGCCGCAAGAGGCGGGTGCGCGGCTCCAGAAATGCAATCGGCTTCCGAATGGCCAGTGGCCAAGGAAGGCGGAAGGCGCGTATGCTCGCAGGCGCACCTACGGGACCATCTCAGATTAGGGGACGAAAACAATGAATCGCTGCTCATCCTTCCTGGCGACCATTCTCATGGCTGTGACGATCGTCGGCTGCTCGCGCGTTGCGGACGACGGCGTTGCGAGCTCGAATTCCGCCAACGACAAGCCGGCCATCGACAAGCTGCGTTCGGCTTATGCGGCGGCCTGGACCGCCGGGGACGCGGGCGCCGTCGCAAACCTCTATGCCGACGATGCCATGACCTTTCCCGGCAACCAGCCGACGGCCTCGGGCAGGGACGCAATCCTCAAGTCCAACGAAGGTTTCTTTACGCAGTTCGCGCCGGGGAAACTCGAGCTCGTTCCGGAGGAGACGACGCTCATGGGCGATTGGGCATTCGATCGCGGGAGCTATCACATGATGGCCACTCCCAAAGCCGGCGGGGACGCGCTGGATACGCGCGGGCGTTATCTCGTCATCCTGCACAAGCAGAGCGACGGCACCTGGAAGGTCGCGCGCGACTTCGACAATACGGAAGGCGCACCGGGCGCCGCGGCGGCCGCCAACCCATCCTCGCCTGCGCCGGTTCCGCCTCCGCAGTAGACGGGCCACAGATTCGGGGCGACGCCGGCGGGCCCGAGCGGGCGCGGCCGGCGCCGCTCAGCGCCGCGTTGGGCCGGCGCCGAGCGCGCCCCGAACCCCTAGGAAGACGGCGCGCGGCGCGCCCGGCGAGAGGAAGCGCGGATCGCTGCCGAGCGGCGGGTCGAATGCGACGCCGGAGCTGTCGCCGAGCAGGCCGAAGGTCTCGTAGCGCGAATCGAGCACGTTGTCCAGGCGGCCGAACAGCTCGAGCCGGTCCCCGAGCCGATACGTCGCGTGCACGCCGACGACCGTATAGCCGTCGAGCTCGCCGAGCAGATTCGCTTCGTCGCCGCGCAGGTAGACGCCGGAGTCGTAGAGCGCCGAGCCTCCCACGGTGAAGCGCTCGCCGAAGCGGTAGTTGCCGCCGAGCTTGAGCGTGCGTGCCGGAACGCCCGGGATACGGTCGCCGCGCCGGACCTCGATGTTACCCTCGGTATCGGCCAGCGGGTGATTGGGGCTCGGTGCCGTGAACGCAGTCCGGTATTCCGCGTCGAGCGCGCCGAGGTTCGCGAACCAGTCGAGATGCCCCCAGGAGCCGGCGAGGCCGAGCTCGAGGCCCTGGCGCAAGGTCGTGCCCACGTTGCTGAAGAAGCCTTGTGTCGCGGTCGCGCCGCCCGTGCTGTTGAACACGATATCGTCGGCATTGTCGGAGCGGTAGACGCTCAAGTGATATTCCACACCGCGCGAGCCGCCCCGGGCGCCGAGCTCGACGCTGTTCGTCACGACCTGCCGCAACGGCGGATCGGCCAGAAAAGCGTTCGGCAGCGTGCACGGCGCCGTCGCGTCGGCGCAGGCGAGCTCGATCGGCGTCGGCGCGCGAGAGGACTCGCTGTAGCTCGCGTAGAAGGCGAGGGCGGGCACAACGGCGTAGGTGACGCCCAAGGCCGGGTTCAGACGCGCATAAGCGTGGCGGCCCTCCAGCTTCGGCTGAGGAATCGAGTACGGTGTCGTGCCCCCGAGATCGTGCAGCGCGACCTTCGTGTCGTTGTAGCGGGCGGAGGCCGTCAGCGCGAGCCGCTGCGTCACCGAGAGCGTATCCGTGAGGATCAAGGACCAGGTGCGCGTGCGCGTATGGACCTGTGTGCCGCCGGCCGGCACGTAGATGCCGCTGCCGGACGTACTGCGGTCGGCGTTGAGGCGGCCGATCTCGAGACGCGAGGAGTACGAGGCCGTCCCGCGGCTGACCGCGGCGCCGACGATGAGCCGGTTGCCGCCCGCGAATCCGGGCTGACTCAGGCTCGCCTGAACGTTCGCGCCCGCGCCGAGCTGCTTGCGCTTGTCGATATTGTTGACCGCGTCGCGCGGGGCGTCGTCCGGACCCACCGCCGCGATCGGCGCGCCGAGCTGGTCCGTCGCGGGCGTCGCGCTGCCTTCCTCGCACAAGAGGCCCTGCGGGCCGCCCGCGTCCCCGCAGTCCTCGAAGTTCGAATCGTTACCGTTGAAATAATCCGAGTCGCTGTCGCGATAAAAGACGTTGCCCGAGAGGTCTACGCCCGCGCCGAGGCGACGTTCGCCCTGGAGCTCGACGAACTTCAGCGAGTTCTTCGTGTTGTCCGGGTACGTGAAGACCGCCGCGCGGTCGCGAGCCAGCAGCGGGGCGGGAATGGGGCCGTTGCCCGTCAGATCGGTGTGGGCGAAGTTCAGGTCGAGATCCAGGCTCGTGCCGGCCGGCGAGCGATAGCTCAGCGCGCTGAAGAGCCGCTGGGCGCTCGAGGTCGAGGCGTCGCGCCAACCGCGCTCGTCGAAACCGTCCGCGGTGACGAAGTAGCCGAAACGTCCGTCGTTGGCGCCGCTCTCGATCTCGGCCGTCTTGCGGCCGAAGCTCCCGCCCGAGACGGCATAGCCGCTGCTCTCGTGACTGAAGCCCGTCTTCGTCGTGACCGTCAGGGCGCCGCCGAGCGTGTTGAGCCCGTACAACGGGTTCGTGCCGCCGACGAGGCTCATGCGCGCGATCGAGGATTCCGGGATCAGGTCCCAGTTGACGGTGTCCCCGAGCACCTCGTTGATGCGCACGCCGTTCTGGTAGACCGCCATGCCCTGGGGGAGGCCGAGCAGCGGCGACGCCGTGTAGCCGCGATAGAGAATATCCGGCTGCAGCGGATTTTCCTGGGACTCGTTGAGCGTCACGCTCGCGAGACTGCGGTTCATGAAGTCCGCGACGCCGAAGCTCTGACTCGCGGCGATGTCCTCGGCCGTCGCCGTCTGCACGTTGTAGGGGATTTTTTCGCGCGCGATCCCCGCGCCGCTTTCGAGCGGGGTCACGATGATTTCGTCCATGTTCCGCGCGTCGGCAGCGGCGGCCGCTGGGGCCGCTGGGGCCGCTGGGGCCGCTGGGGCCGCCGTGGCGGCCGTGGCGGCTTGGGCCGCCGCGGGCACACCGAGCGCGGCGGCCGCGAGGCACGAGAGTCCCATGCGTTTCATGCCTTCCACAGCGGGTCGCGTGCCTCCTTTCGATTCGCAGGATACGGGCTCGGCGCGAGCCCGTAAACGCGTCCGGGCCGCCCGAACGGACCGCGGTCCTTACGGGTTCCTTACTCGCCGCGGGGAATTGCATATTGCCCCGCTACGCGGCGCGGTCTTAGCGTGCTCGCTACGCCGCTCGGTCGGCGCCTCGCGGCACTGCGGAGATCGAAGTCATGGGCCTGGTCGTCGTCGGAGTCGTCGCCGCCGCGCTGTTCGCATATCTGCTCGTCGCGATCCTGCGGCCCGAGAAGTTCTGATGCCGCAGCCCAACGTTCGCCGGCTCGAAGCCCCCGCCGTCCCGGGGACGGAGCGCGACCGCGCCCCGTCCATCCCTTCGCTGCTCGACGGGACCCTCGTCGGTCCGGCCGTGCGGGCGGCCGTGCGCAAGCTCGACCCCCGGCAGATGATCCGCAACCCCGTCATGTTCGTGACGCTGGTCGGCGCCGCGATCGCGACGCTCGAGGTACCGGCGGCCGCCGATAAACCCTTCGTCGGCCAGATCGCGCTCTGGCTCTGGTTCACCGTCCTATTCGCGAATTTCGCCGAAGCCATGGCCGAAGGCCGCGGCAAGGCGCAGGCCGAGAGCCTGCGCAAGGCGCGGCGCGAGACCGTCGCAAGACGCCTCAGGAACCGCCGCGAGGAGCGCGTGCCCGCGGGCGAGCTGCAGCCCGGCGACCTCGTGGTCTGCGAGGCGGACGACGTGATCCCGGCGGACGGGGAGATCGTCGAGGGCATCGCGACCGTCAACGAAGCCGCGGTCACGGGCGAATCCGCGCCCGTGATCCGCGAGAGCGGCGGCGACCGCAGCGCCGTGACGGGCGGCACGACCGTCATCAGCGATCGCATCGTCGTGCGCATCACGGCCGAGCGCGGCCAGGGCTTCCTCGACCGCATGATCGCCATGGTCGAAGGGGCCAAGCGGCAGAAGACGCCGAACGAAATCGCGCTCACGATCCTGCTCTCGGCGCTCGCGCTGATCTTCCTGCTCGTGACCGCGACGCTCGTGCCTTTCGGCGCGTACGCGGGACTCGCCCTGCCCGTGCCCGTGCTCGTCGCGCTGCTCGTGTGCCTGATCCCGACCACGATCGGCGCGCTGCTCAGCGCGATCGGCATCAGCGGCATCGACCGCATGATCCGCCGCAACGTCATCGCGACGAGCGGCCGGGCCGTCGAGACGGCCGGCGACGTGGACCTGCTGCTGCTCGACAAGACCGGCACGATCACGCTCGGCAACCGCATGGCCGCGGAATTCGTCGCGGCGCCGGGCATAGAGGTTCACCGGCTCGCCGATTCCGCGCAGCTCGCCTCGCTGGCCGACGAGACGCCCGAAGGGCGCAGCATCGTCGTGCTCGCGAAGCGGCGCTTCAACTTGCGCGGGCGCGAGGTCGCCGAGCCCCATGCGGTCTTCGTGCCGTTCTCGGCCGCGACGCGCATGAGCGGCGTGGACTTTCCTGCGGGAGGCCGCCGCACCGGGCGCCGGATACGCAAAGGGGCGGCCGATGCGATCCGCGCTTACGTCGAACGCAGCGGCGGCGCCTGGCCTGCCGCCGTGGACGCAATCGTCGAGCGCATCGCGCGCGGCGGCGCAACGCCGCTCGTCGTCGCCGAGAATGACGAAGTGCTCGGCGTCATCCAGCTCAAGGACGTCGTCAAGGGCGGCATCAAGGAGCGCTTCGCGGAGCTGCGGCGCATGGGCATCCGCACCGTCATGATCACGGGCGACAACGCGCTCACGGCCGCCGCGGTTGCCGCGGAGGCCGGCGTAGACGACTTCATGGCCGAGGCGACGCCGGAGGGCAAGCTCGAGCGCATCCGCGCCGAGCAGGCCGCCGGGCACCTTGTCGCGATGACGGGCGACGGCACGAACGACGCGCCCGCGCTCGCCCAGGCAGACGTCGGCATGGCCATGAACACCGGCACGCAGGCGGCGCGCGAGGCCGGGAACATGGTCGATCTCGACAGCAACCCCACGAAGCTGCTCGAAGTCGTCGAGATCGGCAAGCAGCTCATCGTGACGCGCGGCGCGCTCACGACGTTCAGCCTGGCCAACGACGTGGCCAAGTACTTCGCGATCCTGCCGGCGATCTTCGCGGCGCTGTACGCGGCGCCCGGCCGCGCCGGGCCGCTCGCGGCGCTGAACGTCATGCGGCTCGCGTCGCCGGAATCGGCGATCCTCAGCGCCGTCGTGTTCAACGCGCTCGTCATCGTCGCGCTGATTCCGCTCGCGCTCAAAGGCGTCGCCTATCGGCCGCTCGGCGCCGCGGCGCTGCTGCGCCGAAATCTGCTGATCTACGGGCTCGGCGGCGTCGCGGCGCCGTTTGCAGGGATCAAGCTCATCGATCTGCTGTTGAATCTTCTCGGGTGGGTATGAGGTCGCCGTGATCTGGCTCTATCTGTTGCTCGGCGTCGCCGTATTCGGGCTGCTGTTCCTGCTCACGGAGTGGACGGGGCGGGCGTAGGCGCCCTGCGCGCCGGACAAGCGAGATGGACACTTTCGCATTGGTTGCGCTAGTCGTCGGAGGGTCGGCCTTGCTGTCCTGGCCCCTCGGCCGCTACCTGCACTGGGCCATGGAACCGGCGCCGTCCGAAGGCAGCGCGGGCGCCGTGCTCACGCGCGCGTTCGAGCGCGTGGCCGGCGCGCTCGGCCGCGAGGCGCAGAGCTGGAAGCGCTACGTGCTCGCCATGCTCGTCTTCAATCTCGTGATGTTCTGCGCGGCGTTCGCGTTCCTGGCTCTGCAGCCGCATCTGCCGCTGAACCCGGACGGAAAGGGCGCCCTCGAAGGCAGTTTGGTGTTCAACACGGCCGCTTCGTTCACTTCGAACACGAACCTGCAGCACTATTCGGGCGAGGTTTCGCTGAGCTACTTCTCCCAGCTCGGCGCCCTCATGTGGTTGCAGTTCGTCTCGGCGGCGACGGGCGTCGCGGCCCTGGCCGCGCTGGCCCGCGGGCTGGCCGGCCGCAAGGCGCTCGGCAATTTCTTCGTGGACGTTCAACGGGCCGCCTTTCTCGTGTTCCTGCCGCTCGCGCTCGTGCTCGCCGTCCTCCTGGTGTTCGGCGGCGTCCCCATGACTTTCGGCGGCGCCGTGACGGCGCATACGCTCGAGGGCGGCACGCAGATCATCGCGCGCGGCCCCGTCGCGGCCTTCGCGGCCATCAAGCAGCTCGGCACGAACGGCGGCGGCTTCTTCGGGCCGAACTCGACGCATCCGTTCGAGGATCCGGGGTTCTGGACGAACGTGCTCTCCATGGTCGCGATTTTGCTCGTGCCCATGGCCTGCGTGTGGATGTTCGGGCGCAGGGTCGGGCGCATGCGCCACGCCGCCGTCGTGTTCGCCGTCATGCTCGCGCTCATGCTCGCGAAGATCGCCCTCGCCGCCCACTTCGAGGCGGCGCCGACCGAAGCTTTCGCGGGGCTGCCCATCGAGCAGACGGTCGGGAACCTCGAAGGCAAGGAGATGCGATTCGCGCCGGCGAGCGGGACACTCTGGGCCGTGCTCACGACGGCGACGAGCAACGGCTCCGTCGGCGCCATGCACGACAGCCTCAATCCCATGACCGGGCTCGTGCCGATGATCGGCATGTGGCTCAACGAGACCTTCGGCGGCGTCGGCGTCGGCATGATCAACATGTTTCTCTATATCGTGTTCGGCGTGTTCATCGCGGGCATGATGGTCGGCCGCACGCCCGAATACCTCGGCAAGCGCGTCGAGGCCTACGAGGTCAAGCTTGCCGCGCTGGCCCTGCTCGCGCACGGCTTCTTCGTGCTCGTCGCGACGGGCGTGTTCGCAGCGACGCCTTGGGGGCAGGCGACGGTACACAACGCGGGCGCACACGGCTTCAGCGAGATCCTCTACGAGTTCAGCTCCGCGAGCGCGAACAACGGCTCCGGCTTCGAGGGGCTCGGCGACGACACGGTCCCCTGGAACGTCGCCACGGGACTCATCATGCTGCTCGCCCGATTCGTGCCGATCATCCTGCCGCTCGCGATCGCGGGCTCCCTGGCGGCGAAGCGCCGCGCGGCGCAGACCGCCGGCAGCCTCGGCGTCGAGGACGGCACTTTCGGCGTCATGCTGCTCGCGACGATCCTGTTTCTCGGGGCTCTGACGTTCCTCCCGGCCGCGGCGCTCGGGCCGATCGCCGAGCATCTGCAGTTCGTGCACTGAGATGTTGAGCTCGAGCCTGCGCATAACCGCCGCCACCATGGCGATCTGTGTCGTCGCATATACGGCCCTCGTTTGGGCGGCCGGCCGCGCGCTCGTACCGGACGCGGCGCAGGGCTCGCTGCTCCGGGCCGCGGACGGGACCGTCGTGGGCAGCCGCCTCATCGCCCAGAAGTTCAGCTCCCCGCGCTACTTCTGGCCGCGCCCCTCGGCCGTGGATTACGACGCGGCGGCCGCGGGCGCGAGCAACGACTCGCCCACGAGTCCGGCGTTGACGAAGCGGGCGGCGGCCCTCGTCGCGCGCTACGGCGCCTCCGCGGCCAAGCCGCTGCCCGCGGAGCTCGCGGCCGCCTCCGGCAGCGGGCTCGATCCGGACATCACCGAGCACGCTGCGCTCTATCAGGCGCAGCGCGTGGCCGCGGCGCGCGGCGTGCCGGTCGCACGCGTCGCGGCGCTGGTTCGGCAACGGGCATTCGTCCCCGGCGCACCGTTGGCGGCCGAACGCCTCGTCAACGTGCTGGAGCTCAACCGCGCGCTGGATGTGCTCGCGCGGGGCCGACCGGACTGACGGCGCGCGAGCCGGCCGGGGCCGGCGCCCGCCCCGTTGTTGCATAATTGCGCCCAGCTGTCCCTAGAGACTCCCATGGCTCAAACCGAGAGCAGGCCCTCACCGGAGGCGCTGCTCGCCGAGATACGCCCCGCCGGCCGCGGCCGCCTGAAGATCTTCCTCGGGGCCGCGCCCGGGGTGGGCAAGACCTACGAGATGCTGAGGCAGGCGCGGCAGCGCCAGGCCGAGGGCGTGGACGTACTGATCGGCCTCGTCGAAACGCACGGCCGCGAGGAGACGCGCCGCCTGACTCAGGGGCTCCCGGCGCTGGCCCCGGCCCGGCTGACGTATCACGGCCGCACGATGACCGAGCTCGACCTCGACGCCCTGCTCGCGCGGCGGCCGCAGCTCGCGCTCGTGGACGAGCTCGCGCACACCAACGTGCCCGGCAGCCGCCACGAGAAGCGGTGGCAGGACGTCGAAGAGCTGCTGGCGGCGGGCATCGACGTCTACACGACGCTCAACGTGCAGCATCTCGAGTCGCTCAACGACGTAGTGGCCAAGATCTCGCACGTCACGGTCCGCGAGACGGTGCCCGACCGGCTCGTCGACACGGCCGACCAGATCGAGCTCGTAGACCTGCCGCCGGCCGACCTCATCAAGCGGCTGCACGAAGGCAAGGTCTACGTTCCCGATACGGCGCAGCAGGCCCTGCAGCACTTCTTCAGCACCGGGACGCTGACGGCGCTGCGCGAGCTCGTCATGCGCACCGCCGCCGAGCGCGTCGAGGCGGACGTGCTGAACTGGCGGCGCGCGCGGGCCATCGACGAGCCGTGGCGGACGCAAGAGCGGCTCATGGTCCTGGTCGGGCGCTCGGCCGACGCGGCCCGGCTCGTGCGGCTCGGCAAGCGCCTCGCCGGCCCCGGCAATGTGCCGTGGATCGTCGCGCACGTGAGCCGGGCGGAAGCGGCCGGGGCGTTCGACGAGCGGCTCGGCGGCGCGCTCGAGCTCGCCGAGGAGCTCGGCGCCGACACGCTGCTGCTGACGGGGCAGGACCTCGTCGCCGAAATCCTCGGGGCTGCGAACGAACGCAACGTCACGCAGATCGTCGTCGGGCGGTCCCGCAAGCCGTGGCGCAGGCTCGGTCTCGGCCGCTCGCTTGCGAGCGAGCTCGTGCGCAGGGGAGGCCGCCTCGACGTCACGGTGGCGGCGCGCGAAGACGCCGCGGAAACATCGCCGGCGGAGCGTACGGCCCGCCCGTTGAGCCATCGCGGCGCGGGCGGCTACGCCGAGGCCCTGCTGGCGACGGCCGTCTGCGCCGTGCTGGCCTGGCTGCTCGATCCGGTGCTCGAGACGGCCAACCTGGGGCTCGTGTTTCTGACCGGGGTGCTGTTCGCGGCCGTGCGCGGCGGCGTCGGGCCGGCGCTGTTCGCGAGCGCGATGAGCTTTCTCGTCTTCAACTTCTTTCTGACGGACCCTCGCTTCACGTTCCACGTCACGAGCCAGCGAGATACCCTGACGCTGACCTTTTTCCTGGCCGTCGCCCTCGTGACCGGTCAGCTCGCCGCGCGCGTGCGCCGGCAGATGGACGCGATTCGCGCCAACAGCCGGCGCATCGCCTCGCTCGAGGATTTCAGCCGCCGGCTCACGGGCATCGTCGGCCGCGACGACCTCGCCTGGGTGCTCGTCGAGTACCTGCGCACGACGCTCGCGCTCGACGCCCTGGTGCTCATGCCGGACTATCAGGGCAAGCTTGCCGTCGCCGGCGGCGACGCGGGCCTGGACGGGCTCACGGACACCGAGACGACGGCCGCTAAATGGGCCTTCGATCACAAGGAGCCGGCGGGGCGGGGGACCGGCACACTGCCCGGCAGCGGCTGGATGTTCCTGCCGATCCTCGGCCGCGAGAGCAGCCTCGCCGTGCTCGGGGTCAGGCCGCCCGGAAGTCGGCGTTCGCTCGAGCCGGAGCAGCAGCAGCTGCTCGTCGCCATGCGCAATCAAGCCGGCACCGCGCTCGAGCGGCTCGAGCTCTCGACGCAGATTCAGCGCGCCCGCCTGCTCACCGAGACCGACAAGCTGCGCGCCTCGCTGCTCTCCTCCGTCTCGCACGACCTGCGCACACCGCTCGTCTCGATTAAAGGGGCGACGACGGCCCTGCTCGAGCTCTCCGGCTCCCTGGCCGAAAAAGACAAACGGGAGCTGCTCGAAAACGTCGTCGAGGAAACCGACCGGCTCAATCGGTACGTGCAGAACCTGCTCGACATGACGCGGCTCGGCTACGGCACGCTGACGCCGCAGCGCGACTGGTGCGACGTGCGCGACATCACCGGGGCGGCGACGCGCTCCCTGCGCCGCCCGCTCGCGGGCCGGAGCGTGACCGTCACGATCGATCCCGGCGACGAGCTCATCCACACCGACGCGGGCCTGCTGCAGCAGGTGCTCGTGAATCTGCTCGAGAACTCGGCCAAGTTCTCGCCCGCGGCGGCGCCGATCGAGATCGCGGGCCGGCGCGACGGCGCCGAATACGAGCTCTCGGTCTGCGACCACGGTCCCGGCATTCCGGCGGCCGAGCGCGAGAAAGTCTTCGACCTGTTTCACCGCGCGCGCTCCGCGGACCGCGAGGCCGCCGGCACGGGCATGGGGCTCGCGATCTGCAAGGGGCTCGTCGAGGCGCTCGGCGGGCACATCGATATTCGTGCCGGCCGAGGCGGCGCCGGCGCCTGCGTCACCATGCGGCTGCCGCAGCCGCGCGAGCAGCCGCCGTTGCAGGGGAGCCCCGAGTGACGGCGGTCGTCCCGCGCGTCCTCGTCGTCGACGACGAGGCGCCGATCCGTAAGTTCCTGCGGATCAGCCTCGGCGCGGAAGGCTTCGAAGTGCTCGAAGCCGGCACGGCGGCCGAGGGATTGCGCCTCGCGACGGCGCGTTCGCCCGAGATCGTGATTCTCGATCTCGGCCTTCCCGACGCCGACGGCGTCGAAGTGATCCAGGCGCTGCGCGCCGTCAGCGAGGTGCCGATCGTGGTGCTCTCCGTGCGCGCGAACGAGGATCCCAAAATCGCCGCGCTCGACGCCGGGGCGAGCGACTACGTGACGAAACCGTTCGCGATCGGCGAGCTCGTGGCCCGCATTCGCGCGCTGCTGCGCGACCGGCGCGGCGGGTTGCGCGCAGGGCCCGTCTACCGCGCGGGTCCGCTCTGCGTGGACGTGCCGCGCCACGAAGTCCGGCTCGAGGGCAGGGAGATCCGGCTCACGCCGAAGGAGTTCGCGCTGCTCGCCCTGCTCGTCGCGAGCGAAGGCAAGCTGCTCACGCACCGGCAGCTGCTGCGCGAGGTCTGGGGCCCGGCGCACGAGCACGACACGCAGTATCTGCGCGTCTACGTCGGCCAGCTGCGCCAGAAGCTCGGCGACGACCCGGCCGAGCCGCGGTTCATCGCCAACGAGCCCGGCATCGGCTATCGGCTGGTCGCACGGCCCGAACGCGATTGAGCCGAGCGCCATTTACACGAGCGAGATCGAAGTGAACGACGCCACGAGCCACGACGACAGTCAGGTCCTGCGCCGCAAGGCCGTCCTCAGCCTCGCGGCCCTCGGCGTCGTCTACGGCGACATCGGCACGAGCCCGCTCTACGCGATTCACGAGTGCTTCTTCGGCGGCCAGCCGCTGCAGGCCGTGCCCGAGACGGTGCTCGGCATCCTTTCGCTGATCTTCTGGTCGCTGATCGGCGTGATCTCCGTCAAGTACCTGGTATTCATCATGCGCGCCGACAACCACGGCGAGGGGGGCATCCTCGCGCTGCTCGCCTCGCTCGAGCCCTGGGAGAGCACGACGCGCCGCAATGCCGTGCTCGTCGCGCTCGGCCTGTTCGGCGCCGCGCTGCTCTACGGCGACGGCATGATCACGCCCGCGATCTCGGTGCTGAGCTCCGTCGAAGGTCTGCAGGTCGCGGCGCCCGAGCTCGCACGTTTCGTGCTCCCCCTGACGGTCTCGATCCTGATCCTGCTGTTTCTGTTTCAGCGCCGCGGCACGGCCGCCGTGGGCGGCGTCTTCGGCCCCGTCATGCTGCTGTGG
The DNA here is from genome assembly GCA_963702105.1 of uncultured Gammaproteobacteria bacterium. GTDB lineage: Bacteria > Pseudomonadota > Gammaproteobacteria > Steroidobacterales > Rariloculaceae > ZC4RG20. The sequence goes on along the minus strand of OY969712.1, from coordinate 2,055,654 downwards.
TTCGCGGTCCTCGCGGCGCTCGGAATTTCCGGCATCGCGGCACACCCGGGCGTGTTGCGCGCCGTCGATCCGCTGCATGGCATCGAATTCTTTATTCGAAACGGCTGGGTCGGGTTCTTCACGCTCGGCGCCGTGTTCCTCGTGGTCACGGGCGGCGAGACGGTGTACGCCGACATGGGGCATTTCGGGCGCTTTCCGGTTCGCGCCGCCTGGTTCACCGTCGTGCTGCCGGCGCTGCTGCTGAATTACTTCGGCCAGGGTGCGAACCTGCTCGCGCACCCGGGCGACGTGGTGCACCCCTTCTACAGCCTCGCGCCGGACTGGGCTCGCTTTCCGCTGGTCGCCCTCGCGACCGTCGCGACGGTCATCGCCTCACAGGCCGTGATCTCCGGCGCGTTCTCGCTCGCCAACCAGGCCGTGCAGCTCGGGCAGAGCCCGCGGCTGCACATCGTGCAGACCTCCGCCGCCGAGGCCGGGCAGATATTCATTCCCTCGGTCAATACGATTCTCATGATCGCGACCATCGGCCTCGTGCTCGGCTTTCGGTCCTCCTCGAACCTGGCCGGCGCTTACGGCATGGCCGTCAGCACGACGATGCTCATCACGACCGTGCTCGCGTTCTTCGTCATGCGCGAGAGATGGAAATGGCGCCTCGGTCTCGCCGTCGCCGTCGTCTGCGGCTTCCTGGTCGTAGACCTGGCCTTCTTCTTCGCGAACCTCGAGAAGATCCCCGAGGGGGGCTGGTTCCCGATCGTGGTCGCCGTCGTGGTCTACGGCGGCATGCAGACCTGGTGCCGGGGGCGTCAGCTGCTTTCGGCCCAGCGTGCGACGACGCGCCCGCTGGCCGAGTTCATCGATTCGCTGAGAGACGATCGCGTCACGCGCGTGCCGGGCACGGCCGTGTTTCTCATCAGCCACGGCTATTGGCCGAACACCCCGCCCGTGCTCGCGCATCATCTCGCCCACGTGCACAGCATGCACGAGCGCGTGATCCTCATGACCGTCGTGACCGACCGGGTACCGCGCGTGCCTGCGACGGCACGCCTCGAGGTCGAGCGGCTCCGGAGCGGCTTCTTCCGGGTCGTGGCCCACTACGGCTTCATGCAGACGCCGCACATTCCCGTCGCACTGCGCCTTTGCGAGGAGCAGAACCTGATCCCCGCGCTCGCCGTCGAGGAGATCGTCTATTTCGTCGGGCGCACGATCCTGATTCCGACCGAGGAAGTGCCGGGCATGGCGGTGTGGCGCGAGCGGCTGTTCGCCTACATGACGCGCAACGCGCTGAGCGCGACCGCCTTCTACAGCATCCCCCCGGAGCAGGTCGTCGAACTCGGGATTCAGGTGGAGATCTGATCCTTTCCCTCCCCCGCGCGCGAGCCTCCAGCCGCGCCGGCCACTTTCGACCCCCGATCGCCACCGTGACAGTGTCATTTTCGCGCGGACTTCTTCCGACGGTGCTGCCAGTAGGTATTCACGCCGGTATACGTCAGCGCGAGCCATGCCGATTCCTCGACGGCCGCGCCGACTACGTCGCTCACGTAGTGAACGCCGAGGTAGACGCGGCTTTGCGCAACGAGCATCACGAGGAAGACGGCGGCGACGGCGATCAGCACCTTCCAGCGCCACGCCCGCGCGCGCGAGATCATGAACATCGCGACGGTGCCCCACAGCAGCGTCGCCGCGGCCGTGTGTCCGCTCGGGAAACTGTAGGTGTGCAGCTGCGCCGCGAGCCCCGAAAGCATGGGGCGCGCGCGGTGCACGGCGAGCTTGACGACCGTATTGACGAGCAGGCCGCCCGGCAGGGCGACGAGCACGAACGCGAGCCATTTCGTGCGGTGCCGCCAGCCGAGATAGCCGAGAAAGACCGCGACGGGTGCCGTCACGTCCGGCCAGGTGTGCAGGCGGCTGACCCAGAGCATGAACGTCGTGACGTGGGGATTTTGATGGGCGTTGAACCACACGGCGACCCCTCGGTCGAACGCCGTCAGCGGATCGCCCGTCACGACATCCTCCGTGATGCCGCCGAACAGCCACGCGCCGCCGGCAAAGAGCAGCAGGCCGAGCGTGAGTTGGAGGCCCAAGTAGCCGCCGGGCCGCAGTCGGCGCCGGAGCCACGCGAGTTGAGGCGCGAGGCGGCCGCGAAGGGCGCGGACGCGCGGCCGTTCCGCGAACCGCACCCACAGGCTCTTGACCTCCTGCTCGTGCGTCGCGACCCAGTGCCAGGCCACGAAGCCGAGCAGCACCACGAACAGAATGATGCCGAGCACCGCGCTCGCGCGCCCGACCCAAAGCCGCGCGGCTTCGCCGACGAAGTAGCCGAGCAGCACATACAGGCTCGCCCAGATGACGCCGCCGGCGGCGTTGTAAAGCAGAAAGACGGGACGCCGCATCTGCGCGGAGCCCGCGATGAAAGGCACCAGCGCGCGGCCGAAGCTCACGAAGCGGCCGAAGAACACCGACTTCCCGCCGTGGCGGCGGAAGAACGTCTCGACGCGTTCGAGCCGCGCGGACGTAACGCCGAAGCGGGCGCCGTAGCGGGCAGCCCAGCGCCTTCCGAGACGCCGCCCGAGCGTATAGCCGATGTTGTCGCCCACGATCGCCCCGAGCGCGGCCGCAACGATGAGCGCGTCGACATCGAAGACATGCTGCCCGGCGAGAAACCCCGCGACGAGCACGAGCGTCTCCCCCGGCACGATGAAGCCGAGGAAGGCGGCTGACTCCAGCATGGCGCCGACGCCGACAATGGCGTAGCCCCAGGCCCCGAGCCGCGTGGCCAGGTGGACGAGGTAATCGAGCATCGTCTGCCGAGCGCGGGCACCGGCAGTCGCGCCCGGGCCCCCGCGTCTCGTAATTTTCCGAATACGGTATTGCGCTCAGCATACAAAAGGCGTGCCGAGTCGGCATGACAAGGCTGTCATCTCGAGCTCCCGCCCTTGGAATCGCGTTGCGGCGCGAGCGCGCGACGGCCTCCGCGGAACCGCGAGACTCCGCGCATGATTCAACGTCCGAAGAAGAACTCCGCGCCGGCGCCCGCGAGGACCGGAAGGGCCAGCGCCAGCGGCCAGCGCGACACCGTGAAGCGCCAGCCGAGTAACGGGATCTCGAAGCTCAGGTTCAGCAGCGCGAGCGTGGCCCAGCTCGTCGTCAGCGTCACGGCCGCGCCGATGCCCGCGCCGCTGCGGTACAGGGTTGCGATGAGCGGAAACACGACGTAGGGGCCGCCGGGCAGCAGCATGCCGACTCCCTCGGCGACGAGCAGCCCGCGCCAGCCCGATTCGGGCCCGATCAGCGCCTGCACGGTTTCGCGCGGCGACAGCACGGTCACGTATCCGATGATCGCAAACGCGGCCAGCATCAGCGGCAGCATCTGCTTCAGCGTGCGCCACGCCTCCAACACGCCGCGCCGATGGCTCCCGTCGCCGCGGCGCCAGGCATGGAAGAACAGCACCGCCGCGAGCAGTGCGAGCACCAGCGTGGCGGCAATCACGGTAAGACGGCCCGCCGAATTCGTTCGTGGTAGCGCCCGAACAGGGCTTGCGAGAGCGCGCCGAGCAACGGCGGCAACGCGAGCGTCATCGTCAGGCGCACGAGCGTCAGGTGTGGGCCGAGCAGGGCGAGCTCGAGCGGAATGCGCGTGGCGGACCAGAGCGTCTTGGCCGTAACGAAAGCGACGAGTGCGCCGACGCTGGCTCCCGCGCGCAGCAGCGCTGCGGCGATCGGGTAATACACGTAAGGTCCGCCGGGCGTGAGGCCGCCGGCCAGACAGGCGAGGCCGATGCCGCGCCAGCCGGATACGTCCCCCATCCACCGCGAGACCGCCTCGCGCGCGATCAACGTCTGGATCAGGCCCGAAATCAGAAATGCCGCGAGCAGCAGCGGCACTACAGTCACGAACGTGCGGCCGCCGTTCTCGATGCCGGCCCAGGCGAGCTTCGGGCCGCCCCGCGCGATGGCGAGCCCGGCCAGCAGCAGCGCGACGGCGAGCAGCAGCGCGGCCATTCGGTGCGCGGTCACGAGGGGGCCTCGCGCGGCGCGCGCGGCCCGCTCACGACAGGGCCGGTAGCGCCTGCTGCGCATGGCGAGATCGCGGAGACGCGGAAGCAATTTGTCGTTATACAAGCCCAAGCTCGCTCCTCGCACCATCACCGCTCGTGTTTCGCGAGAAAGTGTATAGTGCCAGGATGCGCATGGCACGGAGTCGAGCCTTCAGGGCGGCGGGATGCCGAGGAGCCGACGGCGCCGGCCCCGCCGCCGTCCGCTTCGCCCTCGCGGCGCCGTGCGGGAAGATCGGCCGCCTGCGCCGCTGGTTCGTGGCGCTGATTCTCGTCGCGGCGCCGCTGTTCGCACAGGCCATGTCCGCGCAACCTGCAATGCTGCAGAAGGCCGCGCTCGGCGGACGCTTTCTGCTGCAGGTCAATTACGAGCAGGAAAACGGACGGCAGGATTTCATGACGAGCCGCAGCCGCGTCGTCACATTCGTCCGGAGCGGCACAGTGCTGCGGATGCTCGACGATCCGCGGGGGCGCGCGTCCTCACCCCATTTGCTTGCGAAGATACCCATTCGCGGCGAAACCGCCGACAGTCTCGACCTCGACCTCAACGCCGCCTTCGATCAGGTCTACTTCGAGGAAGACCGGACGGGCGAAGACTACTACGGCCGCGTAGACAAGCACGACTACCGGGCCTTCCGGCTCTTCGACCGAAAGGCTTTGTCCCTTTCGCATCACGGCGCGACGCTCGTGTTCGACCAGGAGGCGAAGCGCAAGAACGGCGAGCGCATCGTGGTGCACTACTACCTGAGCCCCTACCGGCCGGACCCGAGCTTCATGCCTGTCGAGATGAAGAATCTCGAGCACTACGGATTCTACGAGACCTACCCCCAGTCGCGGGACGGGCGAACCGTCATGTATGCGACGAAGTTCGCGACCGATCGGCCGATCGTGTTCGCGCTCTCGGCGGGCATTCCCGAGCGCTATCGCGAGGCCGTCCGGGACGGCGTGCGCTACTGGAATCGAGCCCTGGGGAAGGATCTGCTTAGAGTCGTGGATGCCCCCGCTGGCGTCAGAGCGCCGAGCCCCGACTACAACGTCATCCAGTGGGTCACATCGGGCGACTACGCCTCGACCTCGCACATTCAGATCGATCCTCTGACGGGGCAGATTCTCCACGCGCACGTATTCATACTGCCCGAGACCATGATGGACGGCGATCTCGCCGACCAGCGGGACCATTTGAGCTACATCGTGGCGCACGAGGTCGGCCACGCGCTCGGACTGCGGCACGATTTCGCGGACGGGGCCCCTATGACCGTCATGAACTACTACGAGTTGGATCAGATCCTCGAGATCGGCGCCGACATCCGCGCCGGCAAGCCGGCTTTCGCGTACGACCGCGAGGTCATGCGCCACGTGTACTTCGGCGCGCCGCTGGACGTTCGGGATCTGCCCGCCTTCTGCACGGACGGTCAGCGGGGCTGCTCGCCGTTTCCGGAGCCGCCCGAGAAGGAATCGCTGAGCGGGTAGATCGTGGAGCGCACGAGCACGACGCCCGGCACGCGTCGAATCGCTGCCTCCGCAGCCCGTCAGCAGCAGCGCCGCCGCCAGCAGGCCCACGGGGAGGGCGCCGAGGCCGAAAACGCCCACGTACCAGGCCGTGAGGCGCACGCGAAGGCGTTCGAGGTCCTCGATCATCTGCCGAACCGGTAGCCGGCGGCGCGGATCGTATGAATGAGCCGCGGCGAGTAGTCGTCGTCGATCTTGCGCCGGAGGCGACCGATCAGCACCTCGAGCACGTTCGAGAACGGATCGTGGTTCTCGTCCCATACGTAGGCGGAGATGCTCGCGCGGTCGATGACCGCATCGTGATGCCGCACGAAGTACTCGAGCAGCTCCCACTCCTTGGCCGTCAGCCGGATCTGCCGCCCGGCGCGCGCGACGCGGCGGCTGCGCAGGTCCACGTGCAGATCCTCGAGGTCGAACGTATCCTCGGGCAAGCCGGCGGGCCGGCGGGCCGGCGGGCCAGGACGCGCACGCGGGCCAGCAGCTCGCGGAATGCGAAGGGCTTGGTCAGGTAATCGTCCGCGCCGCCTTCGAGCCCGTTGACGCGATCGTCTACGGCGGCGAGCGCCGTGAGCATGAGGACCGGCGTGCTCACGCCCTCGGCGCGAATCTGCCGGCAGAGCTCGAACCCGCTGCCGCCCGGCAGCATCACGTCGAGCACGACGACGTCGAAGCCGCCGGCCTGCGCCTGGTGGCGTCCCGTCTCGAAATCGCGCGCCGCGGTCACGTGAATGCCTTCGTCGCCGAAGCCGCGCTGCAGCACGTTCACGAGCTCGCGGTCGTCCTCGATGAGCAGCAGATGCATGTCGTCGGCGCCGATCGCCAGGGCTTTGGCACTGAATCTTATCGGGTTCTGCGTGACAGCAGGCTAACACCGGAGACGGCGGGCGCGGCTGTGACCCGGCGGTCCCGGGCAGCTTCAAGCTCATCGTGCTCGAGATGGAGATGTTCTGCCGGCCGCCGGCCTCGGCGGGCGGCCGGCGCGATCTCCGCGTCGGAGCGCTCGCAGGCCGCCCGCGGGCTTTCGCGTCCGCGGTAAGCCCGCTAATCTGACACGCTTCCGAGGTTCGGAGCATCCGAGGGGGAGCAGTGCGAAAACTTCATCTTTGCGACCTTCATGGCGGCGTATGCGCGCGCCTGGCCCCGGTGGCGGTCCTCGCCGCGGCGGCCCTCGCCGCGACGGCGGGGCCGGTCGCGGCGCAGGCACCGGGCGGCGATGACGCCCAGTCCCTGCTCACGCTCGACCATTACGTCGCGCACGTCTCCACGGTGCCTTCGATCGCCGGCCAGACGGTCGAGCTCTACGTGCGCGAGCGCGTCAAGCCCGCTACGCTGCTGCGCGGAGGGCCGCCGCCCGACCGCGTCGTGCTGTTCGTACACGGCGCCGGCACGCCCGCGGAGGTCGCGTTCGACGTGCCCTACGCCGACTACAGCTGGATGGCCTACCTGGCCTCAGCGGGCTTCGACGTGTTCTCGGTGGACATGACGGGTTACGGCCGATCGACTCGGCCCGGCGCGATGAACGACGTCTGCAACTTGAGCCCCCAGCAGCAGCGCGCACTCGGGCGCGCACCCTGCGAGCCGAGCTACGACCAGCGGCTCACGACGATCGCCTCGGACTGGGACGACGTCGACGCCGCCGTCGGCTACATACTCGGGCTTCGCCACGTCGAGCGACTGAGCCTCGTCGGCTGGTCGCTCGGCGGACCGAGGGCGGGCGGCTATGCGGCCCGCCACCCGGAACGCGTGGCCCGGCTCGTCCTGCTCGCGCCCGCGTACGACCCCGCGCGCGCCGCCGAGCCTCCTTCACCGAATCCGGCGCCGGGCGCGGCGTTCAACAAGCAATCGCACGCGGACTTCACGGCGAACTGGAATCGCCAGGTCGGCTGCACGGATCAATACGACCCGGGCGCGAGCGACGCGATCTGGGGTGCGATGCTCGCGTCCGACCCCGTCGGCGCGACTTGGGGGCAGGGCGTCCGGCGCGCCCCGAACACGAGCGTCTGGGGCTGGAACCGGGCCGTCGTCGCCGCGATGCGCACGCCGACGCTGCTCGTGACCGGCGCGCACGACAAACAAGTCGCGCCTGCGCGCGTGCATGCGCTGTACGAAGACCTCGGCGCCGGCGCCAAGGTCATCGTCGATCTCGCCTGTTCCTCCCACAACGCGATGTGGGAGCGCAACCACCTCGTGCTGTTCCGCGCCTCGCTCGAATGGCTCACCGAGGGGTCCGTAGACGGCGTGCAGACCGGAGCGCTCGAGCTCGGCAACTGAAAAAGGGGTCAGAGCCCCTTTTTCAGCGCCCGTGCGCGCGGGCGGCCCTGACCCGTGCGAGCACGGGATCGATGTCGGCGGCCTCGTGGCGTTCGCGCACGCGGAATTCCTCTGGGCCGCGGCCCACGTTCACGAGGCGCCCGCGCTGGACGGGCTCGCGCGCGGCGATCTGCTCCACCCAGCGTGCCAGGTGCCGATACTCGTGTACCGAGAGGAACTCGGCGCCCTGGTAAGCGTTCTGCATGATGCTCGAGTACCAGGGGAACACGGCGATATCGGCGATCGTGTATTCGGGGCCGACCAGGTACTCGCGCTGTGCCAAATGCGTATCGAGCACGTGGAGCTGGCGCTTGGTCTCCATGGCGTACCGATCGATGGCGTATTCGATCTTGAACGGCGCGTAGGCATAGAAGTGGCCGAAGCCGCCGCCGACGAATGGTGCCGCACCCATCTGCCACATGAGCCAATTCATCGCCTCCGCGCGCTCCGGCTGCTCGCTCGGCAAGAGCTCTCCGAATTTCTCGGCCAGGTAGAAAAGGATAGAGCCGCTCTCGAACAGCCGCGTCGGCGGAATCCGTCGAATGATCCCTCATGGCCGGAATCTTCGAGTTCGGATTGATCTCGACGAAGCCGCTGCCGAACTGATCGCCCTGGCCGATGTCAACGAGCCAGGCGTCGTATTCGGCGCCCTCATGCCCGCGGGCCAGGAGCTCCTCGAGCATGATCGTGACCTTGACCCCGTTCGGCGTGCCCAGCGAATAGAGCTGCAATGGGTGCTTGCCGACGGGCAGCGGCTTCTCGTGCGTCGGGCCGGAGACGGGCCGGTTGATGTTGGCGAATTGCCCGCCGCTCGGTTTGTCCCAGGTCCAGACCTTGGGCGGTACGTATCCGGGGGGCTGGTTGTTCGCGGAGTCGTCGTTGTCGGCCATGGCGTTCCCTTTCACATTGCGATGCGGCGGCGCCGTGCGGACGCGCGCAAATCCTTCATTGTATCGGATCGTCCGCGCGCCCGAGCGGGCGCGTCGGCGCGCAGCAGCGGAGGAACCAAGCCGCACGGCCTTTTGCTCACCCCCTATCCGAGCCCCGCAGCCGTCGGCCCCCATTGATCTGCGGTCGAACTGCAGGGACCATACGCGCAGGGCGCCGCGACGGCGGCACCGCTACCGGGGAGGGAGACGATTCGCCGCCCGAACGTCATGGAGGCGCACGCCGACTCTGCCGGCCCATTTCGTCTTGCCGCCCGGAGACCGGGTTGCGACGGGCACCGGCGAAGCAGCCTTTGCGGGCAAAGACCGGCGCCGCCTCGCCCTCGCACTTTCGGGCAATGCCCTGCAGCGCATCGCCGCCGGTGCGAGCGCCGTACTCGCCGGCCTGTATCTCGCCCGCTTGACGGCCCGGCACGCGGCCTTGGGCACGGGCTTTGGCGCGGGGTTTGGTGCGGGGCTTGCCGGCGCCCTCGGCGCCGTCGCGTTCGCGGCCGAGGTCGTCGCGGCCGTGCCGCTCGGCGTGCTGGCCGACCTCGCGCCGCCGCGGCGAATCATGGCGCTGGGATCCGTCCTGGGCGGCCTCTCGGTCCTCGGATTCGGCCTCTCGACTTGGCCCGCCGCTTTGTTCGCGACGCGCGCCGCCGAAGGCGTCGGCGCGGCCGCGGTCACACCGCCGCTGCTCGCGCATCTGACCCACATGAGCCGCCGCGACCCGGCGCTGCGCGCCCGCGCGATGAGCTTGTTCGAGCTCTCGCTGCTCGGCGGCATCGCGCTCGGCGGCCTGCTCGGCGCCGAGCTGTGGGCGCGGCTGCAGACGGCCGCCTTCGGCGCCGTTGCGGCCGCCTACGGGGTCGCCGCGCTGCTGCTCTACGCCGGCGCACCGGGGCGGCCGCCGCCGCACGACGCGGGCCACGCAGCGCATCGCAGCCGCGCCGTGAGCATGGCCGGTCCCGTTTCCGACCTCGTGCGCGCCCTGCGCAATGCGCAGCTCCGCCGCCTCGTGCCGGTGTGGCTTTGCATGAACGCGATCGTAGGCCTTTGGCTCGGCCCGACGCTCGCATTTCTGCTGACGCGCCGCCCGCTCACCGGCCAGTTCCTCGACGGCGTGTTCGCCGCGCATACGGAACGCGTGGGATGGATGCTGCTCGGCTACTCGCTCGTCTTCGGCGCCGGCGTCGCGGCCTGGAGCCGCGTGCTGCCGCGCATCGCGCTGCCGCGGGCCCTGCGCGTCACGCTGCTCGCAATGCTCGGGGTGAGCGGCGAATTGCTGGCCTTCAACCATCTCGCCTGGCCCCCGGCGCGGTGGCCGCTCGCAGGAGTCACGGCGGTCACCATCATGGTCGAGAGCGGCTTCTCGCCGGCGGCGCTCGCGCTCCTTGCCGGTGCGCTCGGCGCCGAAGCGGGCGGCGGCGGCGCGGCCATGGGTATCTACTCCGCGCTGCTCGGCATCGGCGCGGCGTTCGGCTCCGGGCTGGCCGCGGCGCTCGGGGTGGCCTTCGGCGTGGACGGGCTGGTCTACGGCACAGCCGCGCTGGCAGGGCTCGCGCTCCTCGCGCTGAAGCGCCTGCGGCCCGCGAATCCCGTCCCCGAGCGCGCAGCCGACCGGACCGGAGCATGCAAGAAGACAAGCCCTACGACCTCGTCGTAATCGGCGCCGGCCCGGCGGGTCTCGTTGCGGCCCGCTTCGCGGCGCGGGTCGGCGCGCGCGTCGCGCTCGTGGAACTCGATCGCATCGGCGGCGACTGCACCTGGACGGGCTGCGTGCCCAGCAAGGCGCTGCTCAGGGCTGCGCGGGTCGCCCACGAGATCCGGAGCGCGGCCGAGTACGGCATCACGGTGGGGCCGCCCGTGGTCGACATGGGACGAGTTCGCGACTATGTCCGGCGATCCGTCGAGAGGGTCCATGCGGCCGAGACGCCGGCGGCGCTCGAGGCGGAGGGTGTCGACGTGCTGAGCGGAGTGGGCCGCTTCATCGACGCCGGTACGCTCGGCGTCGGCGAGCGGCGCGTCCGAGGTCGGCACTTCATCGTCGCGACGGGCGCGCGGCCGCGCGTGCCGGCCATCCCGGGCTTGAGCGCGGTGCCGTTCTGGACGTCCGAATCCGTCTTCGAGAACGACGTTCTGCCCGAGAGCCTGACCGTCGTCGGCGGCGGGCCCCTGGCCGCGGAGATCGCCCAGGCCTACGCGCGTCTCGGGGCTCGGGTCACCTTGGCGGCCGAGCAGTGGCTGCCCCGCGAGGACGAGGAGGCGCGCGAGGTCCTGCGGTCCGTCCTCGAGCGGGAAGGGATTCGCATCGTCGGGGCGGCCGCCGAGTCGGTGCGCCGCGACGGCGGCGACGGGGCGGGCGTCGAGGTCGCGGCCGGCGGCGAATGGCTGCGCGGCGGCCGGTTGCTCGTCGCGACGGGCCGCGCGCCGAACGTCTCGGACCTCGATCTCGGCAGGGCCGGCGTCGAGCATTCGGCCGCCGGAGTCCGCGTAGACGATCGGCTGCGAACGAACGTCAAGCACGTCTACGCCGCGGGCGACGTGCTCGGCGCCGAGCAATTCACGCACTATGCGGGCTGGCAAGGCTTTCATGCCGCGCGGAATGCGCTGCTGCCCGGCAGCGCCCGCGGCGTCGCGGCGGCCGTGCCGCGCGTGACCTTCACCGATCCCGAGCTCGCCCAGGCGGGGCTGACGGCGCGCGAGGCAGCGGCCCGCTTCGGCGCCGACGCGCGCGTCCATCGTTGGGATCTCGAACGCGCCGATCGAGCCGTCTGCGACGGCGACACCGCGGGCTTCGTGAAGCTCGTCGCCCGGCGCGACGGCACGCTGCTCGGCGCGACGATCGTGGCCCGGCGCGCGGGCGAGGTGCTCGGCGAGATCGTGTTGGCGCTCGCCAAGGGGTCGAGGCTCGAGGATCTCGGCGCGGCCATCCACCCCTATCCGACCTACGGAACGCCCCTTCAGCAGATCGCGGGCGACGCGGTCCTCGAGCGGTTCCTCGACGGCACAGCGGGTAAACTCGTGCGACGGTGGTCGGGCTTCGGCCGCCGGCCGACGAAACGCGCGAGGTGACAATGCAGCAACGAACGCCGGGACCAACCCGCGAGCCGAGCGGCGAAACGATGCGCCCGCCGAACGGCGAACCGAGCCGCGAGCCGACCCGCGCCGCCAAGCGCGACGCCGACTACGTATTTTACGAGCTCACACGCAGCATCTGTCCGCGCTGCCGTCGCGTGCTCGACGCGCAGGTCATCCTGCGCGAGGGCAAGGTGTACCTGCGCAAGCGCTGCCCGGACTGCGGCCCATTCGAGGCGCTCGTCTACGCGGACGCGGAAGGCTATGCGGCGTTCGGCAAGTACAACAAGCCGGGCACGATACCGCTCGCCTACGGCACCGAGGTCGCGGAAGGCTGCCCGCACGATTGCGGCCTGTGCCCGGATCATCAGCAGCACGCCTGCGTCGGCGTCATCGAGGTCAACAGCACCTGCAACATGGATTGCCCGCTGTGCTTCGCGGACGCGCAGCCGGGCTTCAACCTCACGCTCGAGGAAGTCGAGCAGATGCTCGACGACTTCGTGCGCACCGAAGGCACACCCGAGGTCGTGCAGTTCTCGGGCGGCGAGCCGACCGTACATCCGCTCATCGTCGATTTCGTTCGCGCGGCGCAAGCGCGCGACATCCGCTTCGTCATGATCAACACGAACGGCAAGCGCATCGCGCGCGACGACCGCTTTCTCGAGCAGCTCGCAGACGTGCGGCCGTCGCTGTACTTTCAGTTCGACGGCTTCGACTCGGAGACGTACCGGCTCCTGCGCGGCGAGCCCGACATCCTCGAGGAGAAGCTCCGCGCGCTCGACCGGCTCGCCGAGATCGGGCTCGGCGTCACGCTCGTGCCGGCCGTCGAGCGCGGCGTCAACGATCACGAGATCGGCCGGATCATCGAGTTCGGGATGCGCCACCCGGCCGTCCGGGGCATCAACTTCCAGCCCGCGTTCCATGCCGGCCGCCACGCGCGGCACGATCCCCTCGAGCGCATGACGATCCCCGACGTCGTGCGGCTCATCGAGGCGCAGACGGCTGGCCGATTCGTCTCGACGGATTTCGTGCCCGTACCGTGCTGTTTCCCGACCTGCAACTCGGTCACGTACGCCTTCGTGGACGGGGAGAGCGTCACGCCGCTGCCGCGCATCCTCAACGTCGGCAACTACCTCGACTACATCGCGAACCGGGTCGTGCCCGATTTCGGCCTCGAGGTGCGCCGCGTGCTCGAGGGCCTGTTCTCCTCGGCGGCCGTGCCGGGCTCGGATAGAGCCGTCGAGCAGTTCGCGTTCTCGTGCGAGGCCTGCGGGCTCGCGGAAGGCTTCACGGTCGGCGACCTCGCCGAGCACATGTTCATGATCATGCTGCAGGACTTCATGGACCCGTGGACTTTCAATCAGAAGAACCTCATGAAGTGCTGCAAGGAATTCCTGCTGCCGGGCGGCAAGCAGATCCCGTTCTGCGCCTACAACAATGTCGGCTATCGGGAACAGGCCCGGGCTCAGCTCACGGCCATGGAGCCCGAGCGGCGCCGGGCGCGTGCGGAAGGCCGACGCTACGAGCCGCGGCCCGTGCAGTTCAGCTTCGGGCGCGAGCGGGAGGGCGCACGCCGATGAGCGCGCAGGGGCCGGCCTTCGAGGCGGCCGAAGAGGGCGAGGCGGCCGAAGACGGCGAGGCGGCCGAGGAGTCCGCTAGGAGCGAGAAGGGCGCGGCGCTCAAGCGCTGCTGCGCGAATCTATACGAAAGCGATCTCGCGAAGGCGCTGCTCGGGGAGTCGTTCCACCCGGGCGGGCTCGCGCTGACTGAGCGCCTCGGCGCTCTGCTCGGCCTCGGACCCGCGTCGCGGGTCCTGGACGCCGCCTCGGGCGCGGGCGCGAGCGCGCTGCGGCTCGGAGAACGGTTCGGCTGCGAAGTCACCGGCGTCGACTACGGCGAACGCAACGTCGAGCGCGCCAACCGGGCGGCGGCGGGCGCGCAGCTCTCGGCGCGCGTGCGTTTCGAGCGCGCCGACGTCGAGCGCTTGCCGTTCCCCGACCGGAGCTTCGACGCGATAGTCTGCGAGTGTGCGCTCTGCACGTTCCCGGACAAGCCGGCGGCCGTGCGGGAGCTTGCGCGCGTATTGCGCGACGGCGGACGGCTGGGCGTCACCGACGTGACCTGCGAGGGCACGTTGCCGGAGGAGCTTCATGGGCTCCTGGCGTGGGTCGCCTGCATCGGCGACGCGCGCCCGCTCGCGGCCTACGTCGCGGAGCTCGCGGCCGCGGGATTCTCGATCGAGACCGCGGAGCGCCACGATGCCGCGCTGCTCGAAACGGTGCGGCAGATCCGCGGCCGGCTGTTCGGAGCGGAGCTCGTCGCGGCGCTGGGGAACGCGGCAATGCCGGGGATGGACCTCGAGGCAGCGGGCCGCATGGCGCGCGCCGCGAGTCGTGCCATCGAGCGGGGCGCGTTGGGCTACGCGCTGATTCTCGCGGCGAAGCCCCCGGCGTGACCGCCGCCTCACCGGCTCGATTGCGGCGCCGGCCCGACAGCGAATCACCGCGCTCGAGGATGGCTGACGAGCCGCTCGTCCGCATACGGCAATTGCGATAGGGCGCACTACGCGCGTTCGCCGGCCAAGTCCATCCGCGCCTTGTCGAGCTCCTCAGCGTAGCGCCGCAGCACATGGGCCTCGGTCAGCAGGCCGATGACGCGGCGGTCGGAGGCGCCGACGACGACTGCGAGCGCCTCGCTGGCGGATCGCTCGAAGAGCAGCGCCGCTTCTTTCGCACTCATTTCCGGCGTCAACACCGTGTCTCTGAACGCCAATAGCGACCGGATCGTTCCTTCCGTCTGCGCGTCGGTCGTCGAGTAAAGCTCGGGCACCAGCACGATACCGGCGTATTCCCCCGCGGGTTCCACGGCGACGACACGCTGCGTAGATCCTAACGGAAAGGCCCGCCTGAACTCCCGCACGCCCGTGTCGGCGGCGACCGAACGCACGTCCTTGCGCATCATGCGGCCGACAGTGAGCGTACGCAGGCGCCCGATGTCTACCGCGCTGCGTATCGCTTCTCCGCGCAAGTGGAAGCGCCAGGTCGTGAACGAATAGCCGAACGTCTGGCGGACGAGCAATGACGAACCCACTGCGGCTACCAGCACGGCGATCGTGAGCGGCAGACTTCCCGAGACTTCGAGGCCGAGGAAGGCCATCGTGAGCGGCCCGCCGACGATGGCCGCGGCGAGCCCCGTCATGCCGACGAGCGTCGCGACCTCCGGGGGCGCCATGGCGCCGGGATCGAAGTGCATCCCGAGCCCGTAGAAGACTTGCCCCGTCAGTGCCCCGAGCAGCAGCGACGCGAAGAACAGGCCGCCGCGAAAGCCCGAGCCGATCGACAGGGAGGATGCGAGCACCTTGAGGCCCAACAGCAGCGCCGCGGTTCTCACGGGCAGCGCGCCGAGCGAGAAAAGCTCCTGGACCGCAGCATGCCCGGACGAGAGCGCGATCGGATTGACTATTGCGGCGAGCCCGACGAGGAGCCCGCCGACGGCAGGGCGCACGTAAGCCGGTGCCCGGAAGCGTTTGAACAGGCTCTCTACGCGCGTGACGAGATACATCACGAATATGCCCAACACACCGGTCGCAAGCGCGAGGACCGCGAGGCTCCCGACCTGCATGACGCCGAGCTCGTGCACGACGGGCACGAAGATCGCCGTGTGGCCGAGACTCGATCCACGAACGAGCAGCACCGCGACGACGGCGGCGGTCATGACGGGCGCGAGCGAGGTCAGCGTGTAGGTGCCGATGATGAGCTCGAATGCGTAGAACGCGCCCGTCAACGGGGCATCGAACGCGGCGGCGATCGCCCCGGCGGCCCCGGCCCCGACGAGCATCCGCACGTCGGCTCGACGAAGGCGCAGCGCCGCGCCCAGCTTGGAGGCGAAGCCCGAGCCGAGCTGCGTGTAGGCCGCCTCGAGCCCCACGGAGGCTCCGAAGCCGTTCGAGAGCAGAGTCTGGGCCGCGATGATGAGGCTGTCGGTCAGCGACATGCGGCCGCCGTGCAGGGCGTTCGCCTCGACGGGGTCGACGATACGGCTCTTGCGTGCCGGAAGCCGGTAGATGAGCACCCCCAGCAGGATGCCCCCGGCGGCCGGGATGAGGATATCCGGCAGACGCCATACCGAGGCCGCACTGAGGCCCTGGCCAGGCGGCAGTTTGAAGAGAAGCACGTGCAGCAGTTGCGCCGCGCCGTGCAGCGCGAGTACCGAAAGGCCTGCGACGAGACCGATGACTCCGCCCAGGAGCGTCAGCCACAGCTCGCCGCGGCGCGTGAACAGGCGGAGCCGGGCCACGAACGCGCGCGCTCGCGGATGCTCGCCGAAGGCGTCTCGCGGCCCGCGGGGCCGAGGACCGCCGGCGCTCGTGCGCCGCTTTTCCGGATCGGTCATGGGCTGCAAAGAGTGTGTCAAGGAGAGCGCCCTTCCTATGAGGAGTGCGCGCCCCGGATATGGATTTCCTCTGGGCGCGGGAGCATGATGCGATCGCCCGCAGCGCGCAAGGAACGGGCCGCGAGAACCGGGCAGGAGTTGTTCGATCTATGTCGGTCGCCCTGCGTGGAACTCGGCCGGCCGCCACCACCGCCTTCGCATTCATGCGCCGACGCCGCCCCTTAGGAGGACATATGGGACTAAGCGGAATCAGTATCTGGCAGCTGTTGATCATACTGGTCATCGCCGTGACGATCTTCGGCACGAAGCGGCTGAGCACGATCGGCACCGACCTCGGCAGCGCCGTACGGAATTTCCGTAAGGCCATGGAGCAGCACGACGAAGAGGACAAGGGTGTCGCGCCGCTCGACGCGCGAGTCCCACGCCTCGAAGAGAAGACGAGCGCTCCGCCGCCGCAGTAAGGCGGCTGCGCACGGCGCCGCGCCGACTGGGCCGCCCATCCGCGCGCCGGCGGCCTGACGGGCGCCGGAGGCGGCCGTCCTTATTCGCAGCACTCCGGCTGCGGTACCCTGGTTTCTCCCGTGCTCGAAAACGTCGAGGGGAGGGGCCTCATGGTGCCTGCCGAACCGCTGCCGCCGCAGGACCGCACGACGCGGGTCCTCATCGTCGTCGTGATTCTGGTCACGCTCGGCGCCTGGGGCTACATGGCCCGCATGAGCGCGCTGACCTATCGCGGGGCGCCGCCGCTGCCCTCACGATTCGAGGACGTGACGGGCGCGAACCTCATGACGCGCGCCGACCTCGTGGCCGGCAAGGCCGCCTTCCAGAAGGCCGATCTCATGGACTACGGCAGCCTCTACGGCATGGGGTCCTACTTCGGCGAGGACTACACGGCCTCGGTGCTGGTCGAGATCGCGCGGCGCGTCGAGGCGGAGCTGCTCGGCGTCCCGCCCGACGCGCTGCCGAGGACCGTTCCGGCAGAAGTTCGCGCGCGCATGCGCGCGATGCTCCGGGAGGTGGATCTCTCTCGTCCCGCGGTCCGCTTGCCGCCGCCGCTCGCGCGCGCCGTGGACGCCGTCCGCAAGGCGCGCGCCCGCAGCCTGCTCGAGTCGGACCTCGCGTCCGGCTACACGAAGGCCTACTCGCTGGACGAGGCCCAGTCGCTGCAAGTCGCCGACTTCCTCGTGTACGCGGCGCTGACGACCGTCGCGCTCAGACCCGGAAGCGACGTCTCCTGGACCTCTAACTGGCCGCCCGAGCCGCTCGTCGGCAACGCGCCGCCGGCCGACGCCCTCGTCTGGACCGTGATCTCCGTCGCCGCCCTGATTTTCGGCATCGGCGTCGTGCTCGCGATATTTCGCGTTTACATCGATCAGGAGGACGAGCACGAGACGCTCACGGCGCCGCTCGACCGGTTCCGCGCCTTGACCCCGAGCCAGCAGGCCCTCGGGAAGTTCTTCGTGCTCGTCGCGCTCCTGCTGCTGCTGCAGATACTCGCGGGGGCGCTGCTCGGCCACTACTATGCCGACCGGCGCAGCTTCTACGGGATCGACATCAGCGGTCCGCTGCCGTTCAACTTCCTGCGCTCGGTTCACGTCCAGGCGCCTATCGTGTGGATCGGCCTCGGCTGGATCGCCTCGGCGCTGTTTCTCGCGCCGTATATCGGCGGGCGCGAGCCGGCCGGCCAGCGCTGGCTGGTCAACGCCTTTTTCATCATCGTCTGCATGATCGCCGTCGGCACGTTCTGCGGCGACTACGTCGGCATTCGGGGCTGGGCCGGCAGCCTGTGGTTCTGGCTCGGCAACCAGGGCCTCGAGTACCTCGAGCTCGGCCGCGTCTGGCAGATCCTGTTCTTCGTCGGCCTGCTGGGCTGGAGCGGCATCATGCTGCGCACGATGTGGCCCACGCTCATGCGGCTGCTCGATGTCCGCAACCTGTTCAGCGCATTCCGCGCCGAGCACTTGCTCTGGTACAGCTCGCTCGGCATCGCCGTGATCTATGTCTTCGGCATGATCCCCCTGACGCACGTAGACGCCTCGTTCACGATCACGGACTTCTGGCGCTGGTGGGTCGTGCACCTTTGGGTCGAGTGGTCGTTCGAGCTGTTCTCGGCCGCCGTCACCGGCTATTTCCTGATGTCGATCGGTCTCGTGTCGCGGCAGTTCGCCGAGCGCTCGATCCTGTTCGAGTGGATTCTGATTCTCGCGAGCGGAATCCTCGGCACGGGCCATCACCTGTTCTGGGCCGGCGAGCCGCCCATGTGGCTCGCCGTCGGCGGCGTGTTCTCGTTCCTCGAAGTGCTGCCGCTGTTCCTGCTCGTGCTCGAGGGCGTCGCCCAGCGGCAGAAGCTGCGGGGCAGGGCGGACTTTCCGTATCGCCTCGCGTTTCTCTACATCATCGGCTCCGTCATTTGGAATTTCGTCGGCGCGGGCGTCTTCGGCGGCGTCATCAACGCCTCGCTGGTGAACTACTACCAGCATGCGACGTTCCTGACGCTGAACCACGCCCATACCTCGATGTTCGGCGCGTTCGGGCTGCTCGCGATCGGCCTGATTTACCTCGCTCTGAGGTACATGGCCGGCGACCGCTGCGAGTGGAGCGACCGGCTCGGCGTCTGGGCGTTCTGGCTCTACAACGCGGGGCTCGTCATGTGGATCGCCATGAACTTCGTGCCCGTCGGGCTCGCGCAGCTTCGGGCCGTTTACGATCATGGGTATGCCTACGCCCGCAGCGCCGAGTTCTACTCGGGCACGGCGATCTGGCAATGGCTACGCACCCCGGGCGACGTCGTCTTCGCCGCCGGGGCGCTGCTCATGGCGCTCGATTTCGTGCTGAAGCTGCGCGGCTACCGGCGTGCAGTGGGGCTCGCACCCGAGGCAGCGGGCACGCCGGTCTCGGGGTCGGCCTCTCAGTGAGCCTAAGGGAGAGTCCTCTTGCGGATGCGCACGGGTTGGGTGGGCCGCCCGCCAACCATAGACTGTCTCGTCATTCCCCGTCGAATTGCAGGAGCCTTTCGTGCGCCGATCCTTCGCTCTCATCGCCGGGGCCGCCGTGCTGGCTGCGTTCGGCTGCAGCGGCAATACCCAGGTCACGTTGGCGCAGTTGGCCGAAGCCCAGCAGACTTACGCGGGCCGCCACGTCACGACACAGGGCGTCGTGCGCGAGGAAAGGGATCCGGACGGCACGGCCTATTTCGTGCTCAGCAATGTGACCGGCCAGCGCGTCGGGCTCGCGCCGAGCGAGACGGCGAGCCGATTTCGCGGCCGGCTCGTCGAAGTCAGCGGTCTCTTCGAGGTGCAGCCGGGGTTCGGGCGCATCATCCACATTTCCGCGATCGCACCCCAGAAGTCGGCGGCGTCCACGGCGCCCGGGTGAGTCCGCCCGCAAGGCTCGCGGCGCGCAGCCGCATCGAAAGGGCCAGCCTGCCGGCCGCCCGGGTCGACCCGGCCAGGCTGCCGGGCCGCCTGCTAGGCCGCCGGGAGGCAACCGAGGCGCCGCAGCGTCTCCTCGAGCATGGCCTCCGTCGGCGTGTGCGGCTCTTCGCCGAGGAATGCCGCGAGCTTGCGGTTGTCGAGCCGCAGGGGCCGCCGCCACAAGTACCGCATCTCGATGATCTCCCTGAACATCGGGACGAAGGGCGCTGACGCGTAAACCGCGATCCAGGGAAACGCGCGGACGCGATCCTCCGCAATGCCGGCCACGCGGCATGCGGCGCGGGCAATCTCGACGCCGGGCTCGAACCAGTGCCCGCCGAAATGAAAGACCTCGAAGTCTGCGAGCTCGCCTTCCCGCTCGATGAGCCTCGCGGCGGTCTCGGCGAAATCGGGCAGGTAGGCCCAGGCATGACCCACGTCTCGCTGCCCCGGATAGGTGACCGCCGTCAGCGGCTTGCCGGGCTTGACGAGCACCTGCGAGAACCAGTTGTTGCCGCCGCCGCGGCCGCCGACGAAGTCGCCGGCGCGTACGATGAGCACGCGTGCGCCCTCGGCCGATGCTTCGGCGAGGCGCTGCTCCATCGCGGCTCGGACCCGCCCCTTGCGAGTGCGCGGCGCCTGCGGCGCGTCCTCGGCGACGAGCGGAAACGTCTCCGGACCGAAGTTGTAGACGTTGCCCGGAAATACGAGGCGGGCCCCGGCGGCCTTTGCCGCGGCGATGGAGCTCTCGAGCATCGGCAGCGCCGTCGTGCCCCAATTGCGGTAGCCGGGCGGATTCGCGCCGTGCACGACGAGCGCGGCGGGGGGCCCGCCCGCCGGCGCGGCCGCCGCGACCACGTCGCGGTCCTTCATCGCGTCGCCCGCGATCCACTCCACGCCGCCGAGGTCGGCCGCCCGCCGGGCGTTTTCCGGATGACGCGTCAATCCTCGCACGTGCCATCCGCGTCCCATGAGGGTGACTGCGAGCTCGCCGCCGAAGCCGCCGGTCGCGCCGACGACGAGTGCCGTCCGGTCGGTCGAGGGCATATTGCTTCCCCTGTTCGCCGCTTGCGTCGCAGGCCATCTTGGACGCCGGGCGTCTCCGCCTGCAAGTCGCAGGCGGCGGGCACCGTCGTTACGGCCGGAAGCCAAGACCATGGCCCGGGGACGGTATCACCCAGGCGGCGCATTCACTTTGGGGGCGTCGCCGCCGCGAGCTCCACCATGCGGTGCCCGGCCCGCTCGTCGAGGCGCAGCGCCTGCGCGAGCCAGGGCAGCACGCCCTGCATGACCTCGTGCAGCTTCCAGGGCGGGTTCACGACGATCATGCCGCTGCCCGTGAGGCCGCGGCCGCGAGCGTCGGCCGCCACGCAGAGCTCGTACAGTTCGATGGCGCAAAGCCCCGTGGCCTGCAGCGCACGCTCGAAACGTCGAACCCACGCTCGTTCGATGACGGGGTACCAGAGCGCATAGACGCCCGTGGCGAAGCGCCGATGCGCCTTGACGAGCGCGTCGAGAACCCGCTCGTGCTCGTCCTCGACCTCGTACGAGGGGTCGAGGTGCACGAGCCCGCGGCGCTCCGGCGGCGGTACGAAGCCGATGCAGCCCCGCAGGCCGTCCTCGCGCAGCACGTGCACGCGGCCGTCGCCCGCGAAGCGGCGCGCGAGCGTCTCGTGCGCGGCGGGATGCAGCTCGAACAGGTACGCGCTGTCCTCGGCGCGCAGGAGCTCGCGGGCGAGCCACGGTGAGCCGGGGTAGCGAGCGAGCTCGACCGAGCCCGCAGCGCGGCCGCCGCGCTCACCGCCGCCGTTATAGCGGCGCACGAGCGCGAGCCAGCGCGCGACGGCGCCCGGGGAATCGGCAAGGTTCCAGAGCTTGCCGATTCCCGTTTCGTACTCGCGGTTCTTCTGCGCCTCCCGCGAGCGCAGGTCGTAGCCGCCCGCCCCGGCATGCGTTTCGATGTAGCGCAGCGGCTTGTCCTTGGCCGTCAGCCGCTCGAGGATCGCGAGCAGCACGACGTGCTTGAGCACATCGGCATGGCCGCCCGCGTGAAACGCGTGCAGATAGCTCAGCATGCGGCCGGTTCAGCCGCCTTCGGCCCGCAGCGCCTCGACGAGCGCGGGCAGCGCCTCGAACAGGTCCGCGGTCCAACCGACATCGGCGATCTCGAAGATCGGCGCTTCGGAATCCTTGTTGATGGCGGCGATGACGCGCGCGTCCTTGATGCCCGTCAGATGCTGGATCGCGCCCGAAATGCCGATCGCGATGTAGAGCTCGGGAGCGATGACCTTGCCCGTCTGGCCGACCTGCAGATCGTTCGAGGCATAGCCCGAGTCAACGGCCGCGCGCGAGGCGCCCACGGCCGCGCCGAGCAGGTCGGCGAGCTCGTAGAGGCGCGCGAAGTTCTCCTCGCTTCCGAACGCCCGGCCGCCCGAGACGACGCGCGCCGCGGTCTGCAGATCGGGCCGATCCGAGCGCTCCGCCGTGAGCTCGACGTAGCGCGTATGAGCGGGCAGCTCCGCCCGAGAGGCTCGGGTCTCGACGGCCGCAGGGGCGGCGCGCTCGCTCGCTACGGGCCGATACGAAGCCGTCCTGACGGTCCCGAAAAGCTTGCGGTCGGCCGCGGCCTCCACGGTGACGATCGCGTTGCCCGCATAGATCGGCCGCTTGAATCGATAAGGGGCTTCGCAGGCCATGATGTCGCTGACCTGCCCCACGCCGCACAGCGCCGCCGCGCGCGGCAGCACGTCCTTGCCGAAAGTCGTGGAAGGCGCGAGCACGTGCGAGTAGCCGTCCGCGAGCTCCGCGATCTGCGGCGCGAGCACGGCCGCGAGCGGGGCGCCGTTTTCGGGCCGCACGACGCGCAGCACCGTATGGACCCCCTCGAGCGAGGCGGCCTGAGCGGCGAGGGCCTCCGCAACCTCGGCGTCGCCGGCGAAGACGGCGACATCGATCGCCTCCGGGGCGAGCTCGAGCGCGCAGGCGACGCTCTTGGCCGTGCTCTCGAACAAACGCCGGCCGTCGTGCTCCGCTACGACGAGCACGCGGACGCTCACAGCGCCCCCCGCTGCTTGAGCGCCGCAACGAGCTCCGCCGCGCTGCCGACGCGCACACCCTTGGCGCGCGCGGGCGGCTCCTCGAAGTGCACGTTTCGAAATTGATCCTCGAGCGCGAGGCCGAGCGAATCGAGCGGCAGCGTCTCGAGCGGCTTGCGCTTGGCCTTTAGGATCTCGGGAAGCTTGACGTAGCGCGGCTGGTTCAGGCGCAAATCGGTCGTCACGACCGCAGGCAGCTCGATCTCGATCGTCTCGAGCCCCGCGTCGACCTCGCGCGCGACGCGCGCGGTCTCGCCGGCGAGCTCGAGCTTCGAGGCGAACGTCGCCTGCGGCCTGTGCCAGAGCGCCGCGAGCATCTGGCCCGTCTGATTGTGGTCACCGTCGATGGCCTGCTTGCCGAGCAGCACGAGAAACGGTTGCTCGCGCTCGACGACCGCGTGCAGCACTTTGGCGACGCCGAGCGGCTCGAGCGAACGGCCCGATTCGACGAGCACGGCGCGGTCCGCGCCCATGGCGAGCGCGGTCCGCAGCTGCTGCTGCCAGTCGGCCGTACCGATCGAGCAGGCCACGACCTCATCGGCCTCGCCGCGCTCGCGGATCTGCAGCGCCTCTTCGAGCGCGATCTCGTCGAATGGATTGATGCTCTGCTTCACGCCTTCCGTCGCGACGCCCGAGCCGTCGGCCGCGACGCGCACGCGCACGTTGTAGTCGACGACGCGCTTGAGAGGAACCAGGACCTTTCGCATGCCGTGCTCCGTCATCTCCCAGCGGATACCGATCTCCGATTCTAACGGCTGCGCGCGGCGCCGCGGGTGGCGGTTGCCGTAAGGCCCCGAACGGCGGCTGCGGTACGGCCGCGAACGGCGCTTGCGGTACGGGGGGCGAACCCCGGGTACAATGATCGGCAGACCCCGCAAGCGGAGCAGGCGCGCATGTCCGACTCGCAGTTCCCCGTCGTCATCGAGGCGGAAGCCCTGGCCGAGCGGCTCGACGATCGCGGCACGATCGTCGTCGACTGCCGTTTCGACCTCAGTGATCCCGATGCCGGCTTTGCGGCGTATAACACCGCCCACATTCCCGGCGCCCGCTACGCGAACCTCGACGAGGATCTCTCGCGACCCCCGGCGCCGAACGAAGGCCGCCATCCACTGCCCGCGCCCGACGCGCTCGCGGCCCGTCTCGGCGCCTGGGGCGTCTCGAACGAGAGCTACGTCGTCGCCTACGACGGCGGCCCGGGCGGCCTCGCGTCCCGGCTATGGTGGATGCTGGGCTGGCTCGGCCACGCGCGCGCCGCCGTGCTGAACGGCGGGTTCGCCCGCTGGCGCCGGCTCGGGCTCCGCGTCGAGCAGGCGATCCCGGAGCCGCGCCCGGCGCGTTTCGTCGCGAGACCGCGGCCCGAACGGCTGGCCGCGACGCCCGAGGACGTGGCCGCCTTCCTGCGCGCCGACGGCCTGCTCGTGGACGCCCGCGCCGCGGACCGCTTCCGCGGCGAGAACGAGACGCTCGATCCGGTCGCGGGCCATATCCCAGGCGCCGTCAACGTGCCCTTCATGGGCAACGTCGGCGCGGACGGCCGGCTGCTGCCTGAGCCCGAGCTGCGGGCACGGCTCGCCGGCGCGCTCGGGGACCACGATCCGGCCGCAATCGTGGCCATGTGCGGCTCCGGCGTCACGGCCTGTCATCTGTTATGGGCCATGGAGGCGGCCGGGCTCGAGCCGGGCCGGCTCTATGCGGGCTCCTGGAGCGAATGGATCCGCGATCCCGCCCGGCCCGTGGCAACGGGCGGCTGAGGCACCGCTCGGACCGGCGCGCGGCGGCGGCCGAACCGCGGCGCCGCTGCATGCAGCCGGTCCCCGTACTCGGCGTCCTTCCCGCCGAGCCCGTGAATTCCCATGGAACCCCCATGTTCCGGTGGAGCCCGCTCGGTCCCGTGGAACCCGCTCGGTCCCGTGGAACCCGCGCGTTCCGTGGAATGTGCGTCCTTCCAGCGCGGGGGGCGTTCGAGGCAGAATAGCGCTCTTTTTGTCGAGGAACCCGCCGTGTCACGCCAGACCCGCAGCATCGAGGCCAGCACTCAGCTCAAGGACGTCCGCTACGAGATTCGCGGCAAGCTGGCCCGGCGCGCCCAGGAGCTCGAGCGGCAGGGCTACGAGATCATTTCCCTCAACATCGGCAATCCGGGGCTCTTCGGCTTCAGGACGCCCGAGACCATGCGTCTCGCGATGATCGAGAACCTCGGCGCCGCGGAACCTTACTGCAACCAGAAGGGCATCTTTCCGGCTCGCGAAGCCGTAGTCATGCAGCAGCAGGAGCGCGGCGTGTTCGACACGAAGACCGAGCACGTCTTCATGGGCAACGGAGTCAGCGAGCTCATCGACCTTACGCTCCGGGCGCTCCTCGACACGGGCGACGAGGTGCTGATCCCGAGCCCGGACTATCCGCTGTGGACCGCCGCGACGGTGCTGAACGGCGGCCGCGCGGTGTATTACCCGTGTCCCGAGGAAAACGCCTTCAACCCCGACGTTGAAGCGCTCGAGAAGCTCGCCTCGCCGCGCACCAAGGCCATCGTCGTCATCAATCCGAACAACCCGACCGGCGCCGTGTACAGCCGCGAGACACTGACCGCCATTGCGCGGTTCGCCGAGCGGCACGGCATCGTCGTGCTCAGCGACGAGATCTACGACCAGATGGTCTACGACGATGCTGAGTTCGTGCCGATGGCCACCCTCGCGCGCGAGACCCTCTGCGCGACGTTCAGCGGGCTCTCCAAGGTCTACCGTGCCTGCGGCTACCGTGTCGGCTGGGTTGCGTTCAGCGGCACACTCGAGCGGGCCGAGCGCTATCTGGCCGGGCTCGATCTGCTCGCGGCGCTCAGGCTCTGCAGCAACGTGCCTGGACAATGGGCCGTGCAGACGGCGCTCGGCGGGTTTCAGAGCATACGCAAGCTTTGCTCCCCGGGCGGCCGGCTCTACGAATCGCGCCGCGCGATCATCGACGGTGTCGAGCGCAGTCCGTACCTGAGCCTCGTCGCCCCGCGCGGGTCGATGTACGCGTTCATTCACGTGGACAAGCGCCAGCTGCCGGGATTCGACGACGAGGCCTTCGCCATGGAGCTGCTCGAGCAGCAGCACGTGCTCGTCGCACCGGGCTCGAGCTTCAACACGCCGTACCGCGATCACTTCCGCATCACGAACCTTCCCGACGAGGAGCGGCTCGCGGAGGTGTTTCGGCGCATCGACGAGCTGCTGACGCTGATCGCAAGCCGTCCGCCGAAACTGGAATCGACGGCCTGACGGCGGGCGTGTCCGCGCCCGACGCGATTCTCGTCGACGGCCGCCTCGCGGCCCGGCAGTGGGAGCTGCATCTCGCCGAGCCCGCGCTGCGCCGCGGCACCGCCGCCTGGCGCAGCGCGCCGCTGCTGAGCTTCCGCGCCTTCACCGAGCGTCTCTATGGCCTCGGCCGTGGGGACGGCGCGCCGAGTCTGCTGACGCCGGGACAAAGCGCCGCCCTGTGGCGCGAAGTCGTCGCAGGCTCTCCCGAGGGCCAGGGACTGCTCGGCATCGCGGGCCTTGCGCGCTGGGCCGAAGACGCCTATGCGCGCCTCGCCGCCTGGCGGCTCGAGCCCGGCCCGCGCGGGGAGAGCCGCGGCGCCGCCGGCCGCCGCGAGCCGCCGGCCGGCGGCGGGGGGCGCGGCGGCGGCGACACCGACGAGGACTTCGCGGCCTTCCTGCGCTGGTCCGCGGCCTATCGCGAACGCTTGGCCGAAGGCGGCTGGATCGACGCGGCCGGCCTCGTCGGGCCTCTGCTCGCGGCGCCGCCGCCGCGGCCGGGCCGCCTCGAGCTCGCGGCGCCGTTCGAGCCGACGCCGGCGACCGAGGCGCTGTTCGCGCACCTCGCGCGCGGGGGCTGGCGCATCGGCAGGCTCGGCGAGGGGGGCGACGGCCTCTCGGGCGCTGCGGGCTCCGCCGCGCCAAGCCGCGCCGCCTGCGTCTCGTTGCCCGACGAGGACCGCGAGCTCGCGGCCGCCGCCGCGTGGGCCTCAGATCGGCTCGAGCGAGCTCCCACCGGGCGAATCGTGGTCGTGATACCGGAGCTCGCGGACCGCGCCCCGCAGGTACGCCGCGCATTCGCGGCTGCGGGCGTGCCGCCTGCGGCACTGCACCTGACGGCGGACATGGCGGGCCCGGATGCGCGCCCGCTCGTCGGCGCCGCACTGAACGCGCTCGAGCTGTTGTCGCCGGGAGGCCGCTTCGTCGAGCTGAGCCGTTGGCTGCGCAGCCCGCTGTTCGGCCAGCCGGACGCGGCCGAGCGGGCCGCCGCGGCACGGCTCGAGGCGGCGCTGCGGCGCGAGCTTCTGGCCCAGCTGCCGTTCGAAGAGGCTTACCGGCGCGCAGGCCTGCGCGCCCGGCTCCGTGCAGCCGTGCCGCGCCTGGCCGCCCGGCTCGATGCCGCACTCGAGCTCCACACGCCGTCGGCCGCAGCGCGGGCCCCGTCGCACTGGGCACGGCTCTGGCAACGCTCCCTCGAAGCGCTCGAGTGGGGCGCCGGCACCGCCGCCGAGGAAGAGCGGCTGGCCTTTGCCCGCGCGCTCGACGGGCTCGCGCTGCTGACCCCGATCGTCGGTCGAGTCGCGGCCGCGCGCGCGCTCGCGGAGCTCGAACGCATCCTGGCCGCCGACGCCGGCGGCGGTCCGCTTCCGGCGGCCGGCATTCACGTCGTCGAGCGTCTCGAGGACTTGGGTCCGGGCTATTGCGCGGCTTGGGTCGCGGGGCTCACGAGCGCCACCCTGCCGCGCCCCGTCGTCCTGAACCCGCTGCTGCCGCGTAGGCTCCAGGTCGAGCACGCGATGCCCTGGTCCTCTCCGGGCGATGCCCTCGCGCGCTCACGCGCGCTGCTCGCCGCCCTCGGCGGACGCGTCCCGGAAGTACTGCTGAGCTGGCCCGCGCGCGAGCACGACAACCCGGCCGAACCGAGCCCGCTGCTGCGTGGGCTCCCCGCGTGCGACCCTGCCGTGCTGCAAACTGCGCGTCCGGTTCCATCCGCGGCACCGGCGCCATTCATGGCACCGGCGGCACCAGCGGCACCGGCGGCACCAGCGGCCCCCGCGACATCGGCGGCGCGGCGGCCGCAAGCCGCCTCGGCACCGCGCCGGCGCGAGAGCGTTCCCGAGCCGCGCGTGCCGGCCGCGCCCGGGCGACTGCCGGGCGGCACGCGCGCGCTGAATGCGGCGGCGCGCTGCCCGCTGCGCGCGTTCTGCGAGTTCCGCCTCGGCGCGAGCCCGCTCGAGCCTCTGACGCGGGGGCTGCCCGCGCGGCTCAAAGGCATCGCCCTGCACGCGGCCGTCGAACATTTCTATCGCCAATACAACAGTCTCGCCGCGCTGGCGGCCGCGCCGAGCGCGGCGCTGCGCGCAGCGCAGGGGGCGGCCGTCGAGGCGGCCCTGGACCGAATTTTCGGCGCGGCGCGGCGGCCGCTGCGCGGCTTCTACGACCTCGAGCGGGAGAGGGCGTCGGCGATTCTGGCGGACTTCCTGCACCGCGAGCTCGCGCGCACCGACTTCGAGGTCGTGGCCGTCGAACGGCGCCAAAGCGTCGAGATCGGCCACTGGCGCATTGCGACGCGCGTGGACCGCATCGACCGTCTCGCGGACGGCAGCCTTGCAATCATCGACTACAAGACGGGCAACTCGACGCGGATCGCGGACTGGTTCGCGCCGCGGCTGCACGATTGTCAGTTGCCCGTCTACGCCGTCGCCGCGGCCGGCGAGCTCGCGGCGCTCGTCGTCGCCCGATTGACGGCCAGCGTGGGCGCCGGCGGCTACAGCGGCGTTTGGACGCGGCCCGAAGATTTCCCCGGAAGATCTCGGCCGGTGCCCGAGGGGCGCACGTTGGCCGGGCAGATCGAGGCCTGGCGCGCGAGCCTCGGCACGCTCGTCGAGGAGTTCGCGGCCGGCGACACGCGGCTCTTCGCGGCCGAGCTCGATGCTGCTCGCGGCGCGTACGCACCGCTGACGCGCGTCGTCGAGCAGCTCGCGCTGCATCGCGGGTGGCTCGAGCCATGGTGAGCGCGGCCGCCGATCGGGACGCGCGCGCGAGCGCCGATCAGCGGGCGCGCGAGGTCGCGCTCGATCCGGGGCGCTCCTTCGTCGTGCAGGCGCCGGCGGGGTCCGGCAAGACGGGGCTGCTGATTCAGCGCTATCTCACGCTGCTCGCGACGGTGGACGAGCCCGAACAGATCGTCGCGATCACCTTCACTCGCAAGGCCGCCGCCGAAATGCGGCACCGTGTCGCCGCGGCGCTCGAGGCCGCCGAAGCCGAGGCCGCCGAGGCCGAGGCCGGCGAAGCCGCGGCCGGCGAAGCCGCGGCCGCAGAGGCCGCGACCGGCGCGGCCGGGCATGCGCCGATCCGTCCGCACGAGGCCGTGACGCGTGAACGCGCGCGCGCCGTGCTCGCACGCGACGCCGAGCGCGGCTGGTCCCTCACGAGCTCGCCCGAGCGCATGCGCATCCAGACGCTCGACGCGCTGAACGCCTGGCTCGCGCGGCGGCTGCCCGTGCTCGCCTCGGGCGTCGCGGGGGCTGGCGTTGCCGAGGACGCGGAAGCGCTTTATCGCGAAGCCGCGGAGCGAACCGTGGCCGAGCTCGACGCGGACGACGGGCCGGCAGCGAGCCTGCGCGAGCTGCTGCGTACGCTCGACAACGACGCCCCGCGGCTCGAAGGCATGCTGGCCGCGCTGCTGCCGCGCCGCGAGCAGTGGCTGCCGTACTTTGCGGGCGAGGATCCAGGCGCGCTGCGCGTTGTGCTCGAGCAGGCGCTTGCGCGGCTCGTCGGCGAGGAGCTCGAAGCGGCCGCCGCTGCGGTGCCGCAAGGCGTTCGCGCGACGCTCGTACCGCTGCTGCGCCACGCGGCCGAGCACGCCGCCGACGCCCGGTGCAGAGAAACGCTCTCGCCTTGGCTGGCGGGAAGCGAATCGGCGGACGTGCTGTTCACGCGGGTCGAAGCCTGGCGAGGCATAGCGGAGGTCTTGCTCACGCGCGAAGACGCCTGGCGCCGACGCCTCGACCGCAGGCTCGGCTTCGGCCCGAAGCACGCCGCCGAGCGCGGCCGGCTCGAGGCGCTGCTCGGCGACCTCGAGGCCGACGCCGCGGCGCGCGACGCGCTCGCGTTCGTGCGCCGGCTGCCGGCGCCCCGGTACTCGGAGACGGAATGGCGCACGCTCACCGCGCTGCGCGACGCGCTGCTGCACGCGGCCGCCGAGCTGCGCCTCGTCTTCGCTTCGCGGCAGGCCGTGGATTTCGTCGAGCTCGCGCTCGCCGCGCAGCAGGCGCTCGGCCGCGTAGACCGGCCCTCGGACCTGCTGCTCGCGCTCGATCGGCGCATCCGCCACGTGCTCGTCGACGAGTTTCAGGATACGTCGCACTCCCAGCTGCGCCTCCTCGAGCTGCTGACGGCCGGCTGGCAGCCCGATGACGGGCGCACGTTGTTCCTCGTGGGTGATCCGATGCAGTCCATCTATCGGTTCCGCGACGCGGATATGTCGCTGTTCCTGCGCGTCCGAGCCTTCGGCGTCGGCGCCGTGCGCTGCGAGCCCCTGACGCTACAGCGCAATTTCCGCAGCGCGCCCGAGGTCGTGGCCTGGAACAACGAGACCTTCGCCCGCGCGTTTCCTCTCCAAGACGACCCTATCGCGGGAGCGGCCCGCTTCAGCCCCTCGGTCGCGGCCCGCGAGGCGACCGCGGACGCAGGTATCGTCGTGCACGCGCTGCACAGCGACGACGTCGACGAGGAGCTCGCGGCTGCGATCGCGATCGTCGAGCGCGAGCAGGCGCGTGCGCCGGCTGCGAGCATCGGCGTGCTCGTGCAGAGCCGCACGCACCTCGCGGGCCTGCACGCGCATCTCGAGGCCAAGGGACTCGCCGTGCACGCGGTCGAGATCGATCCGCTCGACGAGCACCCGGTCGTCCAGGATCTGCTCGGCCTCACGCGCGCGCTGCTGCACCCGGCCGACCGCATCGCCTGGCTGGCTCTGCTGCGCGCGCCGTGGTGCGGACTGCGTTGGGTGGATTTGGCGGTGCTGTGCGCCGACGACCGCGAATCGACGCTGATCGAGCTCCTCGCCGACTCCGACCGCCTCGCACGGCTCGACGCCGGCGCGCGGGCGCGCGTCGCGAACCTTCGTGCCGTGCTGATGGAGGCCTTCGAGCGCCGCGCGCGCGAGCCCTTCTCGGTTTGGATCGAGCAGACGTGGCGTGCGCTCGACGGTCCGAGCTGCCTCGCTTCGGCGGCCGAGGCCGTCTATGCGGAGCAGTTCTTCGCGGTCCTGGAAGAGCGTGCGCGCCGCGGCGACGTTGACGACCCGGCCGCGCTCGCGGAGGCATTTACGAAGCCGCGCGGGCAGGCGGAGGCCCCGGCCGAGGCGCGCGTCGAGATCATGACGATTCATCGCGCCAAGGGCCTCGAGTTCGACGTAGTCGTGCTGCTCGGCCTCGGCCGCGAGCCGCGCCGCGAGCGGCGCCGGGCGCTGAGCTACATGCAGCGCGTCGCCCGCGACGGCAGCGAGGATTTCATCATGGCGCCGCTGCCGCGGCCCGGCGAGGACGACGCACTGTGCCGCTTCGTCGAGCGAGCCGAGAACGGCCGCGATCGGGCCGAGCGGGCACGGCTGCTTTACGTCGCGGTGACCCGGGCGCGCGAGCGCCTGCACCTTGTCTGCCGCGTTTCCGCAGATCGCGATGCGCCGCCCGAGCGCACGCTGCTGAGCCCGCTGTGGCCGCGCGTCGCCGTACACTTCGAGACGGCGCCGGGCGGCGAAGGCGCGGGCGAAACCGATGCGCGGCAGGCCGTCGGTGCGGCGGACGAGGCGGGGGCGGACAAGGCCGCGGCTCACGAGGCTGCAGTACCCGATGCGGCGGCGCCCGAGGCCGCGGCGCCCGAGGCCTTCGAGCCCGTCCTGCGGCGTCTCGCGGACGGCTTCGAGCACGCCGAAGCGCTCGAGCGCCGGATGGCCGAGCTCGTACACGCGCGCCGAGCCGCGGGCGCGGCCGCCGGGCTTCGCCCCGAGTTCGAATGGGCGGGGCAGGCCGCGGTTCAGGTCGGCACGATCGTGCACGCCTATCTGCACCGCATTGCCGAGGCCGGGCTCGAAGCGTGGAGCGTAGCCCGCGTCGCGGCTTCGCGGCCGCTCTTCGAGCGCGAGCTTGCGTTGCTCGGGCTCGATCGAGAGGAGCTCGAGCCGGCGGCCGGGCGCGTCGAGCGCGCGCTCGCGGGCGTGCTCGCCGACCCGCGCGGGCGCTGGATTCTCGACCGGCATTCGGAGGCGGCCTCGGAGCTGCGGCTCACGCTGCGCGGCGACCGCTGCCTCGAGCACGTGCAGCTCGACCGGACATTCGTCGCCGACGGCCTGCGGTGGATCATCGATTTCAAGACGAGCGCGCACGAAGGCGGTGAGCTCGAGGCTTTTCTCGATTCGGAAGCCGTGCGATATCGCGCGCAGCTCGAACGGTACGCGCGCACGATGGCGGCCGTGGACGCGCGCCCGGCCAGGGTAGGGCTGTATTTCCCGCTGCAGCAGGCGTTTCGCAGCTGGGAGCCGGAACGAAGAAAGGGGTCAGAGCCCTATTTCGGTGACGAAAAAGGGCTCTGACCCCTTTTTAGAGCGAGCCGTTCAGAGAGAAGCGCCTCCGGCCCTGCGCGTCCGGCTCGCTCATGAGCGTAAGGCCCTGCACCAGCTCTTTCGGGGCGTCCGCGCGCGGCGCCGCGTAGCCGGCGAGCGTGTACTTGTATTGGCTATCGAGCGTGAGCGTCCCGGAGACCTCGAGCGGCCCGCCCTTATCCTGGAAGGCGGCGGAGATGCCCTTGCCGTCCGTGTCCTTGAACACCATCTCGTAGTTGCCGAGAGCGATGGGGGCGGTGCCGGCGCCCGGCATGAGCGGTGGCACCGCGAGCTCGGCGACGCGCGCCTGGCCGACGACGGCCGTCGGGCGGCCGTCCTCTAGACGTGCGCGGTCGAGCGTGAGGCTCACGAGGCCGCGCATGCCTTTGAGGGGCAAAAGCGCATCGAGGGACGGCAGGCTCGTGCTGGCGCGCACGCCGCGCAGATCGACGCGGTGCGGCGAGGCGCTCACGTCCGCGGAGACGAAACCGTCCGGCAGGCCGGCCTGCACGCGGCCCGCGAGGCGGCCGGTCAGCAGCTTCGGCACGCTGAGGTCCCAGCGGATGTCGTGCAGGGCGAATCCGCCGGCGGAGCCGAGGGCCGCGCGGCCCGCCCACAGCGTGCCCTCGACACCCGTGAGCCTCAGCTCCGCGGGATCGCGGCCGGCAAGATGCATGACGGCGGGCTCGAAGTACCGGTAAGCCGTCGCGGCCGGAAAGGCAGCCGCGAGGAAAACGAGATAAGCGCCGACGCCGAGCGCCACCCATGCGAGCCTTCCCGGCACGGTCATGACCTCTTGAGCAGCACCTGGCCGCTCACGAGCCCGACGCTGTCCGTCCCATTGAAGGAGGCCGATTCGACGTCGACGCCGTACTCGGACTTGAGCGCGAGCAACCAGGCGACGAGCGCGTCGAATGAGGCGTTCTGAAACGTGACGTTGATGGCGTCCTGGCCGTCGGGCCGAGTATGCGTGAACGCGCTCGCGAGGCCGTGCTGGCGCGACGTCTTGTCGACGAGCACGACCATGGAGTCGGCCGCGCTTCGAGCCGGCCCGCGCGCGCTCGCCGGGGCGAGCGCTCCGGCGCGCTGCACGTCTACGAGCAGCGAGCTCTTCTGCGCGACGCTCGCATGCAGCTCGGCCGAACCGCGCACGAGCGGTCGAAAGATCAGCCCGTAGAAAACGATGACGGCCGCGGCGAGGACCCCGACGACGAGCATGATGCGCTCGCGCGGCTCGCGGCTCATGAACCAATCCTTCATCGGTTGGCTCCCAACACCTGCACACGGCCCTCGACACCCTCCTTGCCCGGGTTCGTGGACTGAATGCGGACCTGGAAGCGCTTCGAACGCTGCACATCCTCGACGAACGCATTGAGCGCCGCGACGTCGGGCACGAGGAGCTGCAGATCGAGCACCTGGTTGCGATAGCTCAGGGCCTCGATGCGGCTCTTCGGTTTCTCGGAAGCGGCGACGGCCGCGAGCGTCCCGAGGAAGGTCGGCGCGTCGCCGCCGGCCGGCGCGGCGCTCGCGCCGAGCCGCCGCCTCACCTCCGACTCGCAGCGCCTGAGCTCGGCCGTGCCGACGCTGCGCCGGCAATCCGCGGCCAGCCTCGCCGTCAGCGCGCCGTCCTCGTGGCGCAGCGCGAAGTACTCGGCGCCGAGGCCGACAAAACCGAGCAGGGAGGCTGCAAGCGCGAGCACGGCGGCGAACCGCCAGGGCCGCACGACGGCCGCCCAATTGGACTTCGGCGCGTACGGGCCCTGCAGCAGGTTGATGCCGGGGCTGTGCGTCAGTGTCGAGGCGAGGCGGCACCAGGCGCTGTCGGCCATGAGCTTCACGTCGGTGCTCGAGACGCGATCGGGCAGGGCCCGCAGGTCGCGCTCGTGCCGCTGCTGTGCCTCGGCGTCGAGATAGACGACGAGGTGGCCGTACCCGGACGTCTTCTCGTCGGCCTCGAGCGCGTCGAGCAGCCCCGCGAGCGGCAGACCTTCGAAGACGAAGGGCGGGCGGCCCGGAGCACGTCCGTAGATCCTTTCGCCTTCCATCAACAGCGTGAGCGTGCCGGGCGTGTCCGGCACGCCGTCGGTGTCGGCATAGACGGCCTGCGGCGTCAGTCCCGCATCCGCGAGGGCCGCGAGCCAGCGCTCGAGGCGCTCGCGGGCGACGACGGCGACCGCGACCGCGCCTTCGGGGCCGCGCGGGCCGACGGCAAAAAAGAGATTGTCTACGTCCTCGGCCAGCGCATCCTCGAGCGAGTAGGGCAGCATCTTGCGAAGCCGCGCCGCGCCGAGATTCGGCAGCGCGGTCTCGGTCGATATCACGTCGAGACCCGGCACGAGCACGACGACCTTGCGCCCTCGTGCCGGCTCGACGGCGCCCGCGAGCGGCCCCGCCGCGGGCGGCGACATGAGGCGGCCGTCCGCGTCGAACACGGCCCAGCGGGCCGCCGCGGCGTCCTCGTCGAGTCGCAGGATCAGAAACTCCACGGTCATTCGGTTCCGAAGCTGCGGAACAGGGTGCGCGTGAGCCCGCTGGGGTCGCGCTGCAGCACCGAGTGAAACGTCATTCGTGTATCTCCGAGCGCGATCGTCGCCGTCAGCATGAAGTGCTCCGTGACGCCGTCGATGCGCTGCAGTACTTCAGGTTCGACGAGGCCCTGAAAGGCCCCGTTGATGTCGGTAAAGCCCGTGTCGGCCCGTTCCTGGACGAGCGAGTCCGCCGTAGCGATGTCGAGTGTATCCGAGAGCGAGGCCAGAACGACGTTGGAGGCCGTATTGACGTTGAGTTTCGTGCCGCGCGGCAGGGCCGTGACGTAAGGCGCGAGCTTCGCGTAGCTGTCCTTGTCGAAGCCCTGCACGGCCATGAGCTCGGTCGGCGTCGTGATCATCGTGTTCGGCGTCCGGTACGGCGGGTTCGCGTCTGCGTAAACGCCGTCCTCGCCGCCGGTCGGGAAGTGCGCGTCGGAGTCCGGATCGAGCCAATCCACGACCGCGCCGGCGAGACCCGGATCGAGGCCGACGAGCATGAGCAGCCGCTGAAACTGGGCGACCTCGAGCGGGTCCTCCTTGCCGTCGGCCCCGACGAGGTTGTTGAGGTTGAAGCGGCCCTGCAGGTCCTCGACGCGCCCGCTGATGGTGCCGCCGTCGATCGGCAGCGGCGGCAGCTGCGTCGCCCAGTCCTCGCCGAGGTTATCGCTGTCCGGCGATTTCACGAGGTCCTGCCGCAGGATGTCGCCGATCCAGGCCTCGGCGCCCTGCACGTACATGAGGCCTTGGTCGGCCGCGAGCGCCGCCGCCGTGCGCCGCTGGTCGAGCGTCGCGTCCCACAAAAGATTCGCCGCGATCATCGTGCCGATCGCGACGACGAGCATCGCGGTCAGCACCGCGACCCCGCGTTGTCGGCGCGGCCCGCGCATCAGCTGCTCGTCTCCACGAGGCGCCGAATCGTCCCGAAACCGTGCAGGTCGAGCGTAATCTCGATCGCGCGCGGCCGCGAGACGAGCGCCTCGGGTCCCGAAGCGCCGACGGCCGGCCACTGCGCCTGCCATTCGCCGTTCGGGTCCAGGAAGCGGATCTCGAGGCTGTCCACGCCCGTCAACAGGTCCTCGGTCACGGGCGGCGTCGCGAGCGTGCGGTCCATGACCGGCCAGTAGACCCGCTCGAGCGTATCTCCCTTGAGCGCATACGCCACACGCAGCACGCTGCCGCGCTTGAAGCCGGCCGGGTTCGTCCAGCCGCCGCGGCTGAACTCGAGTGCGTACTGCGCGTCGGGATTCGAGAGCACGGCCGGCTCGACGGCCTCGCCGAGCTCGTCGCGCGTGGGCCGCGGATGAATCTCGGAAAGGTCCTGCTCGATCATCCGCATCGCGAACTGGATCTCGCGCCAGCGCTCGGCATGTGCCTTCGCGGTGTCGCGCTCCTTGATGACCGTGTTGAGCCCGCCGAGCGCCATGATGCCGATGACGGCCACGATGGCCATCGCGACGAGCATCTCGATGAGCGTGAAGCCGCGCTCCCGGCTCCGGGCTCGATCGCGCTCCTTGCCGGGTTCGCCCGCGCACGATCCGCCGCACGATTCGCCGCGCAGTTCGCCGAGCGGTTCGCGACGCAGGTCGCCACCCAGTGCGCCGCGCAGTTCCCGCGCGCCGTTCACTTGCGCGTCCCCTGCGCCCCCGGCTGGGCGCGGCCGGCCGTGAGCCAGTGCACCTGACCGAAGCCGCGCGGCACCGGCGGCTCGATGAACCCCGAGACCTTGTCCACGACCGCATCCGGGGTATCCGCCAGCGAGACCGAGAACGTCGACGCGGCGAAGGTTGTCTACGGGCGTCTTCTCGACCTCGATGCGCAGGTGCCACATGCGGCCCGCGAAATCGACGTCGTCCTGGTCCTTGCCGAGTGCGGGCCACGTGCTCGCGACGCTGAGCTCGGTGATGCGGTTCGTCGCGATCCAGCTCGCGAGCGTCTTGGTCTCGATGTGGATCGCGCTCTCGGCGTAGCGGCCGAGCTGCATGAATACGGCGATCATGCCGAGCGCGACGATCGCGAGCGCGACCATGGCCTCGATGAGCGTGAAACCGCGCATGCGTCGGCAGGCACCGCCTCCGCTTCGACCCGCGCTTCCCGCACGCGAGCGTGCGCCCGCCATACCTCTGCGGGCGGGGCCGGAGGAGGGCCCTGCGGGCCTGTCAGCTGGGCTTGTCGAAGCCATCCTGCTTGATCTCGATCTTGCCGTCGAAGCCGCCCTTCAGCTCGAACCGCCCGCCCGCGACGTCGCGATAGATGTCGGCTTCGAACGGCGTCATCTCGCCGCTCGAGAGGATCACGACCTGGGGCTCGGGCTGCTTCAGCGCGTCCTTGGTCGTACCCGCGATTCGGCGTTCGGCCCTGCCGTCGCTTTTGGCGTTGGGTAGGACGCCGAGCGGGGAGCCCGACGCGCCCGCGGCATTGCCGGCCGATGGGCCGGCGGTATCGAGCACGAGCTTGCGTTCCTCGAGCTTGAGCGACATGCCGAGCGGCTGCTGCAGCGAGTGGGGGCCGAGGATGTCTCCGTCCGGCGGGTCCACCCACTTCATCTCGTCGTAATCGTAGACGTAGAAGCGGTAGCCGTCTTCCGTGAACAGCACGCCGTAGTCGCGCGACTGCATGACGGCCTGCTCGTGCACGAGATCGATGAGACTCTTGAGGCGCAGCGCCTCGTGCTCTATCTGCCGGTCGTTGCCGAGCACGCCGAGCGAGAGGACCGCCATCCCGGCGAAGATGCCGATGATCGTGACGACGATGAGCAGCTCGAGGAGCGAGAAGCCGCGCTGCCCGCGCCGAAGGCCCCCGCTGCTAGTTGAGGTCCCAGTTGCCGATGTCGGCATCCACACCGTCGCCACCTTCCTGTCCGTCCGCGCCGTAAGTGAAGATGTCGACCTCGCCGTGCTGACCCGGGCTCTCGTAGCGG
This sequence comes from uncultured Gammaproteobacteria bacterium, assembly GCA_963702105.1. GTDB lineage: Bacteria > Pseudomonadota > Gammaproteobacteria > Steroidobacterales > Rariloculaceae > ZC4RG20. The sequence goes on along the minus strand of OY969712.1, from coordinate 2,017,819 downwards.
TACGGCCGGCCCCAGGGGTCCACGGGCACCTTCTTCAAGTAGCCGCCCGTCTTCCAGTTCGGGGCCACGGCCTCGCCGGGATTCTTGACGAGGACCTCGAGCCCCTGGTCGGTCGTCGGGTACTTGAAGTTGTCGAGACGGTAAAGGTTCAGGGCCGTCTCGATGCCCTGGAGGTCGGACTTCGCGCGGCTCACGCGCGCCTTGTCAACGTCACCGAAGAGCTGGGGGCCCACGATGGCGGCGAGCAGGCCGATGATCACGACGACGATCATGATCTCGAGCAGCGTGAAGCCCCTTTGAAGCGCCGCTGCCGAAGTTGATTTGCTGACTCGCATGCCACTACCTTTTGTCGTGCCGGGCGCCCCTTTTCGGGGCGCCATCGCGGAAGATATCACAACCATCGAAGCCTCTACGTGAACCAAGAGCCACTGCGCGGTACGGGCCCGGAGGGCGCACGGTACAAGGGTGAGGCCGGCTCCGACACCCTGTCTGCCGAGGCCGACAGGCCCGGCCGCCGCCGCCTCGACCCCTGGGTACCGGTGCTCGTGCTCCTCGGCCTGTGCCTCGCGCTCGCGCTCGGGGGCGAGCCCGTGCGCCGCTGGGGGCGATACGACCGGGCCGGCATCGAGGCCGGCCAGCTATGGAGACTCTTGACGGGCCACTTGGTTCACCTGAACGCGGGACATTTTCTGCTCGACGGCACCGCCCTCGTGCTCATCCGCCTCATCGTCGGCGACGCCCTTTCGGCCGCCGAATGGTGCGGCGCGGCGCTCGCGTCCCTGGTCGCCATCGACGCGGGTCTGTATTTCGGGAGTCCGGCCGTGCTCTGGTACGTCGGCCTCTCGGGCATGCTCCACGGCCTGCTCGCAGCCGGCGCCTGTGCGCTGCTCGAGCGATTCCGGGGGTTCGCGCTCACGATCGCGGCCGGCATCGCGGGCAAGCTGCTCTTCGAGCATTTCGTCGGGCCGCTGCCGTTCTCGGAGAGCGCGACGGGCGGCACGGTCATCACGGCCGCTCATTTCTACGGCGCCGTCGGCGGCACGTTGTTCGGAGCGGGTCTGCTGGCCGTTCGCCGCCGCCGGATCGCGTCGCTATAATCCGCCGACCATGGACCTCTCGACGCTCAAACCCTGGCCCGGCATCGACGGGCGCATCGCGCTCGTGACGGGCGCCTCGCGCGGCATCGGCCGCGCCATCGCCGAGGCGCTCGCGCGCCAGGGCGCGACCGTGGTCGGCACGGCCACGAGCGAGGAGGGCGCCGAGGCCGTCACGCAGCGCTTTCGCGATGCCGAGCTCGCCGGCCGCGGCGCCGTGTTGCGCGTGGACGACGAGGCTTCGGTGGAAGGCCTGTTCGCCGAGCTCGCCGAGCGCGAAGGCCCGCCGACGATCCTCGTCAACAACGCGGGCATCACGCGCGACAACCTGCTCATGCGCATGAAACCCGAGGAGTGGGACGCCGTCATCGCGACGAACCTGTCCTCGGTGTACCGCGTCTGCCGAGCTTCGGTCCGCGGCATGGTCAAGGCCCGCCGCGGCGCCATCGTCAACATCGCCTCGGTCGTCGCGCTGAGCGGAAACCCCGGGCAGTCGAACTATGCCGCGGCCAAGGCCGGCATGATCGGCTTTTCGAAGTCCCTGGCCCGCGAGCTCGCCTCCCGAAACATTACGGTCAACGTCGTGGCCCCGGGCTTCATCGAGACCGACATGACGCGGGCGCTGACGGAGTCGCAAATCGAAGCGCTTCGCCAGCAGATCCCGAGCGGACGCCTCGGCATGCCCGAGGACGTGGCCGCGGCCGTGGTCTTCCTCGTCTCCGACGCCGGCAACTACGTGACCGGGGAGACGTTGAACGTCAACGGCGGTTTGTACATGCAATAGGGCCGCGAGATACCGCTTTCGGGGCCCAATATTGTGGTCGCCGTGAGAAGATGATTCCAATACAATACGCCACGCCCGGCCGGACCGTATGGTTCGGCCTGTCAATACTTAAGGGGTATCAAAGAGATGAGTAGCGTCGAAGAGCAGGTCAGAGGGATCATTGCCGAGCAGCTGGGCGTCAAAGCAGACGAAATCAAGAACGATGCCTCGTTCGTCGACGATCTCGGTGCCGATTCGCTCGACACGGTTGAACTGGTCATGGCCCTCGAGGAGGAGTTCGAGACCGAGATTCCGGACGAAGAAGCCGAGAAGATCACAACGGTCCAGCAGGCCATCGACTATATTCTTGCTCGAAAAAACGAGTCCTGATCGCACGCGGCGCCTGCCGCATTCCACCCGTATGCTTGCTCTTGCCTTGAGGATGTTTGCGTGGCGAAACGCCGTGTAGTGGTCACGGGCCTTGGGATCATCGCCCCGGTCGGTAACAGCGTCGATGCAGCCTGGGAGAACGTGCGCAGCGGCAAGAGCGGCATTCGCACGATCGACGCGTTCGACGCCAGCGGGTTTTCCACTCGCATCGGCGGGCTCATCACCGACTTCGAGATCGGCGACTACATGGAGCCCAAGGAAGCGAAGAAGTGCGATCCGTTCATCCACTACGGCATCGCGGCCACGAAGCAGGCCATCGCCGACGCCGGGATCGAGGTCCCAGAGAGCCGGGCGCACCGCTACGGCGTCATGATGGGATCGGGGATCGGCGGCATCGCGACCATCGAAGCCAATCACGAGAAGCTCGTCACGAGCGGTCCGCGGCGCATCTCCCCGTTCTTCGTGCCGAGCAGCATCATCAACATGATCTCGGGGCACATTTCGATCATGCACGGCCTCAAGGGGCCGAACCTCGCCATCGTCACGGCCTGCACGACGTCAACGCACTGCATCGGGCTCGCGGCCCGTCTCATCCAATACGGTGAAGCCGACGTCATGCTCGCGGGCGGCGCCGAGCACGCGGCGACGCCGCTCGGGCTCGGCGGATTCTGTGCGGCCCGGGCGCTCTCGCAGCGCAACGACGACCCGACGCGCGCGAGCCGGCCTTGGGACCGGGAGCGCGACGGTTTCGTGCTCAGCGACGGCGCCGCCTGCCTCGCGCTCGAGGAGTACGAGCACGCCAAGGCGCGCGGCGCCCACATTTACGCCGAGCTCATCGGCTTCGGTATGAGCGCCGACGCCCACCACATCACGGCCCCTGCCGAGGGCGGCGAAGGCGCGCGGCTGTGCATGCGCAACGCGCTCGCGGACGCCGAGATTTCCCCCGAAGCCATCGGCTACATCAACGCGCACGGAACCTCGACGCAGCTCGGTGACGTTGCCGAAACCGTGGCGATCAAGGCGACCTTCGGCGATCACGCGAAGCGGGTCGCCGTGAGCTCGACGAAATCGACGACGGGGCACATGATCGGCGCCGCCGGCGCGGCCGAGGCGATCTTCACGATTCTCGCGATGCGGGACCGCATGATTCCGCCGACGATCAACCTCGACGAGCCGGATCCCGAGTGCGACCTCGACTACACTCCGAACGAGGCTCGCGAAGCGAACGTCGAGACCGCGCTCTCGAATTCTTTCGGCTTCGGCGGAACGAACGGCACGCTGGTGTTCAAACGCCCGGCCTGAGGCGCGCCAGCGGCCCCGGGCCGTCGACCCGAGTCTGAGGGGCGAGATGATGGATCGCGGCATCGACCCGGCGGATCGGGGCCTTGCCTACGGCGACGGCCTGTTCGAGACGATGGCTTCGCGCGCCGGCAAGATCCGCTGGCTCGACTATCATCTCGAGCGCCTCGCGCTCGGCTGCCGGCGGCTCGCGATGCCCGTGCCCGATCTCGAGGCGTTGAGGGCGGACATAGAATCGAGCTGCCCGCCCGCTCGGGACGCTGTGGTCAAGCTCATCCTCACGCGCGGCGCAGGCGCCCGCGGCTACCGAGTGCCCGAGCCCACGCGCCTCGAGCGCATTCTCTCGGTCTCGCCATGGCCGGATTACCCCGCCGAGCACTACACTGCCGGCATCGAGGTCGAGCACTGCGTACTGCGGCTCGGCGAGAATCCGCAGCTGGCAGGCCTCAAGCATCTTGGTCGTTTGGAGCAGGTGCTCGCACAGATGGAGCTCACCGGAACGGCGGCCCACGAAGGGCTGCTGCGGGACCGAAGCGGGTACGTTGTCGGGGGCATCGCCTCGAACGTCTTCGCCGTGCGCGGAGCGGAGGTCGCGACGCCGCCCCTCACGCGCTGCGGCGTTCACGGCGTCATGCGGCGCGTCGTGCTCGAGCACGCCGAGCGCGCGGGGCTCGCGGCCTTCGAGCGCGAGCTCGCGGTCGCGGATCTCGAGGCGAGCGAGGAGCTCTTCCTCACGAACGCCGTGGCCGGCATTCGTCCCGTGCGCCGGCTCGGCTCGCGGCGGCTCGAACCGGGCCCCGCGACGCGGCGGCTCATGAGTGTCGTCGGGGGCAATGCGTAGGGCGCTCTGGATCGGCGCCGCGGCTGCAGCCGCCGTGGCCGCGGGCGTCGCCGCGGCAGGCATTGCGGCGTGGCGCAGCCTCGACGCGCCGCTCGCGGTACCCGGGCCGTCGATGCTTTTCGAGGTCGCGAACGGGGACTCGATGACGGCCGTCGCCGCGGAGCTCGCTGCCAAGGGCGTGGTCGCCCACCCGCGCATCCTGACCTGGTACGCGCGCTTCGAGGACGACGCCAAGAAGATCCATGCCGGGGAGTACGAGCTCGAGCCGGGGCTCACGCCGCGCCGCCTGCTCGCGAAGCTCGTCGAGGGACGCGTGTTCCTGCACCAGCTCACGGTCGTCGAAGGCTGGCGCTTCGCGGATCTGTTGAAGGCCCTGCGCGCCGAGCCGGCCATCGTCTCGAGCGGCCTCGACGGGGCCGCGATCATGGCCCGGCTCGGCGACCCCGCGGTCCCTCCCGAAGGCGAGTTCTTTCCGGACACGTACAAGTTTCCGCGCGGCACTACCGAGGTCGAATTCCTGCGCCGCGCGCACGACGAGCTCGTGCAGCGGCTCGCGGCCGCCTGGGCGGACCGGGATCCCGGCGTCGCCGTCGAGACGCCCTACCAGGCACTGATCCTTGCGTCGATCATAGAAAAGGAGACGGCGCTGCCGGCCGAGCGGGCCAAGATCGCGGGCGTGTTCAACGCCCGCCTTCAGCGCGGCATGCGCCTGCAGACCGATCCGACGGTCATCTACGGCCTCGGCGAGGCGTTCGACGGCGATCTCAGGACGCGGGACCTCGAGAAGGACACTCCTTACAATACGTACACGCGGTCGGGGCTGCCCCCGACGCCCATCGCGCTGCCGAGCGAGGCGTCGATCGAGGCGGCGGTGCACCCGGAGATGACCGGCGCGCTGTACTTCGTCGCGACGGGCCGGCCCGACGGCAGCCACCATTTCTCGAAGACGCTCGAGGAGCACGACGCGGCCGTGCGCGAGTACCTCAAGCGCACGGCCGGGCGACGGACACAGCACTGATCGGCGAGTCAACCGGATTGAAGGCACTGAAGTAACTCGATGAAGGGCGCGTTCATCACAGTCGAAGGCATCGAGGGCGTCGGCAAGTCCACGAGCCTCGCCGCCATCCGGCGCCGACTCGAGGCGGGCGGCCGAGAGGTGCTCGTCACGCGCGAGCCGGGCGGCACGGCGCTCGGCGAGCGCGTACGCGAGTGGGTGCTGAACGGCGACCACGGGCCGCTCTCGGCCGAGGTCGAGGCGTTGCTCATGTTCGCGGCCCGGGCCCATCACGTCGCGACGGTCATCGCGCCGGCGCTCGGGCAGGGCCGCTGGGTCGTTTGCGACCGCTTCACGGACGCGACGTTCGCCTACCAAGGCGGCGGCCGCGGCGGCTCGGCCGAGCTGTTGGGCTGCCTCAGGCGCAGCGCGCAGGGCGGCCTCGAGCCGGATCTCACGCTGCTGCTCGACGCCCCGGTCGAGGTCGGGCTGGCTCGCATCGGCGACCGGGAGCCGGACCACTTCGAGCGCGAGGAGCGGGCCTTTTTCGAGCGCGTACGCGAGGCCTACCTCGGCCTCGCGGCGCGCGAGCCCGGACGCATCGAGATCGTCAACGCCGCGCAGCCGCGCGAGCGCGTCGAGCGCGACATCGAGGCCGTCCTCGTGCGCTTCGACGAACGGTGGGCGCATGGCGGCTGAGTCGTCCGCCCTAAGCCTGCTCGGCACGCGCCTGTGCCCCTGGCTCGCGGCGCCGCTCGCGCGTCTCGAGGCGGCCCGCGCGAGCGGCCGGCTCGCGCACGGCTGGCTCATCAAAGGGCCCGCGGGCATCGGCAAGATCAATCTCGCGCTGGTGTTCGCGCACCGAATGCTGAATCAGGTGGATCCGGCAACGCCGGCGCCGCCGCTCGGCGCGGCGGAGGCCGCGACGGCGCAGCGGGACCGGCACGCGCCTGCGGACCACGATCCGGACCTGCACTGGCTGTTCCCGGCCGAGGACAAGAGGACGATCGCGATCGATCAGGTCCGGGACGTGACCGAGGCGCTGGGCCTCAAGGGCTATCGCGGCGGCGAGAAGGTCGTCATCGTCGAGCCGGCCGAGGCCATGACGGCCGCGGCCGCGAACGCGCTGCTCAAGACGCTCGAGGAGCCGACCGCAAGGACTTATCTGCTGCTCGTCTCGCATCGGCCGGAGCGGCTGCTCCCGACGATCCGCAGCCGCTGCCAGGCGCTCGCCGTACCGCGGCCCCCCGCAGAGGAAGTCGCGGCCTGGCTCGGGATCGATGCGGTGGAGGCCCGTGAGACGCTGCGCGTCGCCCGCGGCGCGCCGATGCGCGCGCTGGAGCTGACCGGAAAGTCGACTTCCATATTTATCAAAGACTTGGATGAGAAAATGCAGCTTGTTTCTAGGAACAGGCTCGATGCGCAGGCCCTGGCCGACGAGTGGAACAGGAAGGACCCGACGCTGGCCCTCGAGTGGCTCGCCGAGCGTCTGCAGCGCGCGATTCGCAAGCGGACGGCGGGCCGCGATTCGAAAGCTGTCACAGATCGGGAGGACGATCCATTGCATAATGCGTGGCGCATGCTGCCCGTCGAGACCCTGTTCGAACGCCTCGACGCCGCGGAAAGGCTGCTGGATCAGCAAGGCAGCGGCATCAACACCGAGCTCGCGCTGCGCGTGCTGTTGCTGGGCCTGCAACCCGATAGAGGGCGAACGTGACCAAACCCGGGCTCCTGACGCTGACGATCAAGGACAAGAGCGCGCTGTACCTCGCGTACATGCCGTTCGTGAAGAACGGCGGCTTGTTCATCCCGACGAACTCGAGCTACAAGCTCGGCGACGAGGTGTTCATGCTCCTGAACCTCATGGGCGAGGACGAGAAGATTCCCGTCGCGGGACGCGTGATCTGGATCACGCCCAAGGGCGCGCAGGGCAAGCGCACGGCGGGCATCGGCGTGCAGTTCAGCGAGCAGGATCAGGGCAACACGCAAAAGCGCATCGAGACGTATCTGGCGGGCGCGCTCGGGGGCGACAAGCCTACGCATACGCTGTAGGAGAAAAGGGGTCAGAGCCCTTTTCTCCTATCCCGCCCGCGAAAGCTCCGTCCGGTTCAACCCGCCTTTGAGCACGTAGGTCTGAAACCCGCGTTCGTTGAGGATGAAGGCCCCGGCGGAGCTTCTTCGCCCCGTATCGCAGCAGACGACGTACTTGATCGAGGGATCGAGCGTCTTGAGCTTGAGGCGGATGAAGTAAAGCGGCACGTTGACGGCGCCGGGGTTATGGTAGGCCTCGAACTCGCTCGGCAGCCGCACGTCCAGCCACTGGCCGCCGGCCTTGATGATCTGATCGGCCTGCTCGGCATCCACCCAGTCGAGCATCGGCTCGTTGAGCAGGGTCTTGAAATCGTCCTTGCCGAGCCTCATGAGTGAGCCGTCCGTCTCCATGTAGACGGTCGCGTTGCGCTTGGCCTCGGAGATCAGCGCCTCCTCGCCGAAAGTGTCGCCCACGTGCAGCTCCGCGAGGCGGATGCCTTCCTTGTTGAGCGGCGTCTCGCGCGTGACGATGCACTTGCCGCGCGTGATGACGTAAAAGTAATCGCCTTCGTCGCCCTGCTTGATGACCACGTCGCCGGCCTTGCAATTGACCTGCTGCAGGCGCATGAAAATGGCCTGAATGTTCGCCGGCGGGATTTTGTGGAACGCCTTGGTCTGGAGCAGGGTCGTCATCCAGTCGTCCGACGAGCCCGCTTCGCCGCGGAGCTCGCTGACCTCGTACGTGCCCGTCTGGTCCCAGGTCAGCATGACATCGAGCAAATCGCTGTCGATCGCAATGTACTCGCACGGCGTGACGGCCACGGCCGTGTGATGGCGCGGCAGCACCGGAGAGAGGGGATTCTGGGCATCCTCGGTGCCGCCCGTGATCCGGGCGCTCGTCTTTGAGCCTTCGCGCAGCTCGACGGCCCCCGCGAGCACATAAACGGTGCGTTTTTCGGTATCGCCTTCGTGAAACAGGGCCTCGCCGGGCTGGGCCTCCCTGACCTTGACCTTCTTGACGAGTGCATGGAGATTGTCCTTCTTGAGACTCGACATAGGCGAGAGCGCCTTGAGCTCACTTATGTCGACAGGTCTACTCATCGGGCGAAGTTCTCGGAGACGGGGACGAATACCGCCACGGCGCGCCGTGCGCCGGCAGAATACCACAGGGCCCGCGGGGCACGTGTTACTGGGGTCACGCTTCGGGGCGCAGCCGCGCCCAGCCGGGCTGCGGCGAAAAACGCGCGCCGTGGCGCGCAGTCAGGGCCTCGAGACGCTCCACGACAGCGGCGACACCGCGCTCGCGGGCATAATTGAGCGGCCCTCCCGTGAACGGGGCGAAGCCCGTCCCGAAAACGACGCCCGCGTCGAGCAGGTCCGCGTCCTCGACGATGCCGTCCGCCAGGCAAGCGGCCGCTTCGTTGAGCATCGGCAGGATCAGGCGATCCTGAAGCTCAGCGTCCGGCGCCGGGAACTCTCGGCGCTTCTCCGGCCGGCGGTCCCGATAGCGGTAAAATCCCGCCCCGCTCTTGACGCCGAGCTCGCCGGCCGCGACCTTGGCCTCGAGCGCCGCCCGCGCCTTGCCCCCCTCATCTCCGCCGAGAATCTTTGCGACGTGCAGGGCGACGTCGAGCCCGACGCTGTCGGCCAGCTCGATGGGCCCCACGGGCATGCCGAAGGCCTTCGCGGCGGCGTCGATGGTCTCGAAGGCGTGGCCGTCCTCGTGCGCACGCAGCGCCTCGAGCATGTAGGGCGTGAGGATGCGGTTCACGAGAAAGCCCGGCGCGCTCTTGCAGGGCAGGGGCAACTTGCCGATGCGCGTCACGAAGGCCACCGCCCGGGCCAGCGAGGCCTCGTCCGTCTCGGGCCCGCGGACGACCTCGACGAGCGGCAGGCTCGCGACGGGATTGAAGAAGTGCAGGCCGACGAAGCGATCCGGGTGGGCCAGCGCCGAGGCCATCTCCTCGAGGCGGATGCTCGAGGTGTTGGTGCCGACCAGCGTCTCGCGCCCGAGCTTGGGCTCGAGCGCCGCGAGCAGCTCCCGCTTCGCGTCGAGCCGCTCCACGATGGCCTCGATGACGAGGTCCGCTTCGCCGACGTGCTCGGCCTCGAGATCCACGCCGAGCCGCCCGCGCGCAGCCTCGGCCGCGCCGGGCGCCTTGAGGCGCTTCTCGAACAGCCGCCGCGCACGCGCGAGCGCGGGCTCGACGAGCTCCATCGTGCGGTCCTGCACGGTGACCGTAAGGCCGCGCAGCGCGCACCAGGCCGCGATGTCGCCGCCCATGACGCCCGCGCCGACGACGTGCACGCGCCGAATCGAGTCGTCGGGCGGCGCGAGATGGCGCAGGCGCTCGCGCAGCAGAAACACGCGCACGAGGTTCTTCGCCGTGCGGCCGATGAGCAGCTCGCCGATCGAAGCCGCCTCGGCCGCGAAGGCGGCCTCGCCGCGGGCGCCGTGCCGCTGCCACAGATCGAGGATCGCGTACGGCGCGGGATAGTGCTCGCGCCGTGCCCGCCGCGCGACGCTGCTGCGGATGCGGCCTGCAAGGACCGGGCGCAGCGGGGCGGCGCTGAGCATCGCGAGATACCACGGTGCGCGGCGCGGGGCGGGGCGCCGATCGATGAGCTCGAGGACCGTCCTGTCCAGGTCCTCGCGCGCCGCGAGCCGGTCCACGACCCCCGCGGCCTCGGCCTCGACCGGCGAGAGCGAACGCCCGGTCAGCAGCAGATCGAGTGCGCGGGGGGCCCCGAGCAGGCGCACGAGCCGCACGGTGCCGCCGAAGCCCGGGTGGATGCCGAGCTGCACCTCGGGCAGACCGATGTTGCGCTCGTAGCCGCGGACGGCGACGCGATAGTCGCAGGCCAGCGCGAGCTCGAGCCCGCCCCCGAGCGCGAAGCCGTCGATGGCCGCGACGGTCGGGCAGGGCAGATCTGCGAGACGCGTCAGGATGAGCTGCCCTTCCGCCGCGAGCCGCGTCCCCTCGGCCGCCGAAGCAATCGTCGTGAACTCCTTGACGTCGGCGCCGAGTATGAAGCCCGTCGCCTTGGCCGACGAGATCACGAGACCGCGCGGCGGCGCGGCCGCGAGGCCGCGCAGCACCGCGTCGAGCTCGACCATGACCTCGTGAGACAGCGTGTTCGCGCCCGACGCGGCCTTGTCGAGCACGAGGCGGCAAACGCCGTCGGCGCCCGTCTCCCGCCGCCAGTGCTTCAGGCTCGTCGCCGTCTCGGCCGTCACGCCGCCGCCTGAGACTTGTGCTCGACCTCGAAATCGCAGACGAGCGGCAGATGATCGGAGAAGTTCACGTTCGGTATCGCGAAGTGCGTGACGCGGATGCCCTCGCCGTAGAGCACGAAATCCAGCTCCTTGCGCGGGGCGCGGCTCGGGTAAGAGGGCAGGCCGCGCGTGTTCGCACTCTTGAGGCCGGCCGCCTTCATGAAGAGATAGATCTCGTGCTCGCCCCAGAACGTGTTGAAGTCCCCCGCGATGATCACGGGCTTCTTCGACTGCACGACGAGGTCGTGCAGGGAGTGCAGCTGGGCGTGGCGGTGCCGGTACTTCAGGGAAAGGTGCACGAGAAACACCGAGAAATCCTCGAGCTCGAGCTCGATGATGAGCCGCTTGATGCCCTTCTCGAAGTAGTGGAAGCGCTCGCCGTGCACGCGCGGGGCCGCCAGGAACGCGTTGCCCTGCTTGCGCACGATGGGCAGGTGTTGGTTCAGCGACTCCATGCCGTACTTGCACTGGTAGACGGAATAGTGGCCGAGCGTCTTGGCCACGGCCTCCGCCTGATTGATGCGGCGGCTGCGTATCGACCCCGTGTCCACCTCGACGAGGCCGACGATGTCCGGGTCCTGCGACTTGATGAAATCCGTGATGCGCTGCAGGTTCGCGGCGTTGCCGAGCAAATAGCCCATGCCGGGCAGCGGCAGGTGCAGGGCCGGGCCGAAGCCGACCCCGTAGCGGATGTTGTAAAGCAGGAGCCGCATTCCCGTAGTGTACCTAAGCGCGGCGGCATTTGAGTGTCGATCCGGTTGCTCGACGGGGTTCGTTGCAAACTTCGCGGGCCGGGAGTAGGGTCTCGGCCAACACCGCCTGTGAAGGTCGCCAGCGATGTCGGAACGCAACCCCATTCGCGTGTTCGTCACCCATGCTTTCGGGCAGCATCCGGACTACCACCGCGTCTTCGAGTACCTCGAGACGGCGTCCAACTTCTTCTACCTGAACTGCAGCGATCCGAACGACGTGCCGGCGGCCGGCGGCAAGGAGGCCCTGCGCGACGCACTGCTCGCGCAGATCAAGAAGGCCGAGGCCGTCATCGTGCTGAGCTCGCTGTTCGCGGAGAACCGGGACTGGATCACGTACGAGATGGATGCGGCCCAGGCGCTCGATCTGCCGATCGTGGCGCTCGAGCCTTTCGGCGGCACCGCCAAGGTGCCGGACGAGGTGGCCCGGCGCGCCGCCGAGGTCGTGGGCTGGAACGAGCGCTCCATGGCCGACGCGCTGCGCCGCCAGGCGCGTCACGAAGATACGACGCGCTGGGACGTCATCGAGTTCGAGATGCCGGAATAGGGGCCCGATCTCCGGGAGTGCCCTCTCGAATCCGCCTCGAAAGTCCCCTTCGCGAGGTCCGCGCGGACGTTCCATGAGCAGCCAGAAGCTCGTCATCGCGCACCGCGGCGCCAGCGCCTATTTCCCGGAGCACACGCGCGAAGCGAAGGTACTGGCCTACGGTCAGGGCGCCGATTACCTGGAGCAGGACGTGGTCGCCGCGCGCGACGGCACGCTGCTCGTACTGCACGACATCTTCCTCGACGATGTGACGGACGTGGCCGCGCGCTTTCCGGCCCGCCGGCGTCCCGACGGCCGGTTCTACGCCATCGATTTCGACGTGGCCGAGCTCGCGCGCCTATCTGTGTGCGAACGGCGGCGGCCCGGCACGCATGAGCCGTTGTATCCCGAGCGTTTCGCGGATGGCGGCATGACTTTCCGCATCGTGACGCTCGACGAGGAGCTGCGCCTGATTCGGGAGCTGAACCGGGTCACGGGCCGCGCGGTCGGCATATACCCCGAGATCAAGCGGCCGGACTGGCATCGTGCCCACGGCATCGACCTCGCCGCGCGGCTGCTCGGGGCGCTCGAGGCCGCAGGGTACGCGGAGGCCGAGGATCCGGCGTTCGTGCAATGCTTCGACGCGGCCGAGCTCGAGCGCTGCCGCGGCGAGCTCGGCACGCGGCTCAAGCTCGTCCAGCTCGTCGAATCGGGGCCGCAGGCCGAAGCCCTGCTGACGCCCGAGGGCCTCGCCCGCACGGCGGCCTATGCCGACGTCGTCGCACCGTCGTTCTCGCGCATCGCGACGCCCGAAGCCGGCGGGAGCGTACGGCCCGCGCCCTGGCTCGAGGCGCTCGCCAGGACCGGCCTCGGGCTGCATACCTATACATTCAGGCGCGAACGTGTTCCCGCAGAAATCACGAGCCTCGAGGCGCTGCTTGCGGCATACTTTCCCCTTGTGGACGGTGTGTTTTGCGATCACCCCGACGTTGCCGTGGCCGTGCGCGAAAGGCTGGCCTCGGCGCCGGCCTGACGGGCCGGCGCCCGGCGGCGCAGTCGAGAAATTCAGATGAGACTCATCGCCGGCATCGCGGTCCTCGGCGTCGCGGGCTGCGCCACGGCTCCGACGACGCCCACCGAGCCCGTCGCTTCGTGCAGGAACGACGACTGCTTCTATCAGCGCGACGTGCGGGGTGTCGAAGCCATCGACGGCTCGACGGCCGTCTTCTATGTCGGTCCCCTGCGATGCCCATTCGTGGTCCGCTTCGACGGGCTGCGCTGCGACGCGGCCCTGGGCCCGCACGTGGCGTTGATCCAAGGGGGCGTGCTGGGCGCCGCGACGGGCGGGCTCACGGGCAAGGTCTGCCGCGGCACGCCGAATCTGTATCTGTACTCGGGCATCCTCGAGCCGCAGGGAAGCGTTCTCGATCCGCTCGCCGGGCACACGCCGCTCGGAGGCTTCGGCGCCGGGCCGGGACCGAGCCCGTTCGATCCGCTCGGCGACGTTGACGCCTGCCGGATCGTCGACATCCGCTCGATCAACGACGACCAGCTCGTGGAGATGCGCGTCAAGGCCGGCATCGCACCGCCGCCGCCGCCCATGAGGGGCCGGCTCCAGGTCCCGGCCGGGCAAGCGGGCGGCCCGCCGCCGGCCGAACCTCCGACCGAATCGCCGGCCCCCGCCTCGTCGTCCGCCGGCGCACCCGCCGGGGCCTCGGCAGGCGCCTCCGCGGGCTCGTCACCGGCGGGTTCCCCGGCGGCATCACCGGCCGAACCCCCGGCCGCAGCCGGCGGCAGCGCGCCGGCTTCCGTACCGAGCAAATAGGGCGCCCTGTCGTGTGGGCGCCCTGTCGTGTGGTGCCGGCCGCGAGTCGGCCGGCCGAGCCGCGGCTACACGCGGCTACATATGGCAGCTCGGGCGATGGCCGGCCCCTCGGGCCTTGTTGTATTCGACGAGCGCGGGCGCGAGGTGCTTGATGAGGTCGTCGAGCCGACGGTCGTCGGCAGGGTGATTGGAGAGGAACTCGGGCGGGGCGCCCTTGTTCTGGGCCATCATGTTCTTCCAGAGGTTGATCGATGCGCGCGGGTCGAAGCCGGCCTTCGCCATGTAATTGAGGCCGACGAGATCCGCCTGGCTTTCCTGCTTGCGGTCGTACGGCAGGCTCAGCAGCAGCGTCGTACCCGTGGAAGCCACGTCGCCGATGCCGGCAGCGCTGCCGAGGATGTCGAACACCTCGTTGCGCGACTCCTTGCGCGCGCGCTTGTAGACGTGGTCCTGCGTCAGGTGAGCGATTTCGTGGCCCAGCACGGCGGCGAGCGCGTCCGGAGTGTCGGCGACCCTGAGAATGCCGCTATAAACGCCGACCTTGCCGCCCGGCATCGCGAAGGCGTTGAGCTCGCCGCTGTCGAAGACCTGGATTTCCCAGTCGAGCTTCTGGAACTGCTCGGGCAACACCTTGATGAGATCGTCCGTCACGCACTGCACGTAGCGCTGCACCTGGGGCGGCGACTTGGGCGTGTGCTTCTTGAGATCCAGCCACTGGACCTCCGATTCGCGGTCGATTTCCTTGCGGGACACGAACAGGTCCGCGCGGCTCGCATTCGCGTAGGTCAACCCCGCGAGAAGACTCAGAGCAAAGGCGGCAAACTGCTTCCGGGACGGCGATACACGCATGTCGGGCTCCTCATAATGCACGCGGGCGGCCGAGCTTTCGCCCGCCTGCTGGCGCTTCTTACTTTGGATGCCGATTAAGAGCGCAGGTTTCCTTCACGGCCGCCAAGATAGCACAGCCGCGGGGCCCGTGCGGCCGACCCCGGGGCCGCCACAGGCTTCTCGCGCGGGTTCCCGACGAGCCCGACGAGCCCCTGGCAAGTCCCTAGAATGAGCCCGTGCGGCGGCTCCCGAGGCCGAGAAGGCTCGGATCCAGCTTGAGCTGCAGGAAGAAGATGCCGCTCACGGTCGGGTCGTCGCGGTAAACGTGCGTGGTCGCCTCCATGACGGCGCCCGGCATGTAGGTCATGTTGAGCGCGACCTTACGCGTGCCGATCGTCAAAGCCGGCAGCGCGCCCGGGAACGGCCGGTTGTTGTTCACGTCCGCGCGCGTCATGACGAAGCCCACGGCGCCGATGTCTACGTGCAGATTCGGCATCAGCGAGGGAAAGCGGAAGCGCCGCATGAGCCCGCCGCCGGCCATGTAGGACATGTGGTCGGCGCTGTCGAGGAATCCGTTGAGGAGCTCGAGCCGCACCCAGGGCGAGGCGCCTTCGACTTCGCGCTCGAGTCCGAGCCCGTAGTTGTCCTCGTTCCAGTTCTTGGACGAGTTGAGGTGGATGGCCTTGCCGTTGACGATGACGCTCCAATCCTGAGCCTGCGCCGCGGCCGAAGCGGCGAGGAACAGACCCAGGGCCCAAATCGCGAAGCATTTTTTCGTGCGCATGCCGGCCGCTAAGCAAGTCGTATGCCACCGCCCGGAGGCCGGCTGAAACAATAAGTTAGGGACGTTACTTAATCACTGCGCTCAAGAAGTGTAAGAAATGTCGACGAAATCCGCCCGGGCCACCTATAGTGCGCATAATGTATAGCCTGTCTGCATAACGCCGGTCAAGCCCCTCGACTTGACAGAACACCGATTACGCGCAGTCCGCGTGGGGCAAATCTCAGACAGCGCCCCCCTAAGTCATTGATCTAGAAGGCAGGAGCGCTCCCTAGTCCCGGGAGAGCTCGGCCCCGCGTGCCGCCGGGCACGCTCCAGGCTGCACGGACGCGGCCGGGAGGGGGTAAATCACCGCGTGTTGCGCGTTCGGGGCCCCCCGCCCCGTGTGAGGTCGCAAATCCCTGATGCAATCCGAAAAAATCCCCGCCCCCTACGGCCTGAAACTCGACGGCACCCCCCGCAAGTCCCGCGCCGGGCGCAAACCCGGGAAACAGCTCGTCCCCGATATCGATCTGGCAAATACCACGGTCCGCGAGATTTTTTTCGAGGCTTTCAACCGCCTCGGCGGCCTCGAGGGACTGGTCAAGTGGGGGCGCAAAGACCCGAAGGGCTTCTACACCCTGTTCAAGGCCATGGGGCCGCGTTCGAGCGCAAGCGCCGGCCCCGCCGGCCCCGGCCGGCCGCTCGCCGGCGGCCCACGGCGCGAGCAGGAGGTCGACATAGACTTCGGGGAAGCGGAATGACGGCCAAGCGCGCCCGCCCCATCAAGCTGCCGCATGCGTGGGTCCCACGCCCCTGGCAAGCCCGCGTCCTGAAGGCCTACAAGGCAGGCAAGCGCCGATTCTGCATCGTCGTCCACCGCCGGGCCGGTAAGGATCAGATCGGGCTCAACCTCGCGGCGATTGCCGCACAGATGCGAGTCGGGCTCTACCAGCACATTTTCCCGACCGAGCGCTCGAACCGGAACGCCATCTGGAAGGGCATGGATAAGTCGGACGGGCGGCGCTTCATCGATCAGGCCTTCCCGCAGGCTCTACGCTGCGCGACCCGCGAGCACACGATGGAGATCGAATTCACGAATGGCTCGCTCTGGAAGTGCCTCGGCTCCGACAACTACAACGCCCTGCGAGGCGGCAATCCCCTCGGGGTCGTGTTCAGCGAGTACGCGTTCGCAGATCCAATGAGTTGGACCTCGATTGTCGCGCCGATCCTGAGAGAGAACGGCGGCTGGGCCATGTTCATCTCGACGCCCAACGGTAAGAACCATTTCTATGACCTGTACCAAGTCGCGCAGGCGAATCCGGATATCTGGCACGTCGAGTACCTGACAATCGCCGACACGACCGACGCGCAGGGCAATCCGCTCGTCTCCGCGGCCGATGTCGAGCAGGCGAAGATCGAGGACGGGCTCTCTGACGCCGACATTCGGCGGGAGTTCTACTGCGACTGGAACGCCGTCTATACCGGCTCCTACTACGGCCGGGAGATGGCCGACATGCTCCGCGAGGGCCGCGTGGCGCAGGTCGATCATGATCCGCAGCGTCCCGTCATCGCAGCTTGGGATATCGGTTTCTCGGACGAGCTCGTGTGTCTGTTCTTACAGAAGAACGGGAACGCCCATCGGTGCATCGGCAGCCGGAGCTGGCAATTCACCAAGTACGCCGACGCGCTCGACGATATCGAGCTGACTTTCCCATGGAAGGTCGATAAGCACGTGCTGCCGCACGACGCGAACAAGGGCTCGGTGCAGACGGGCCTCACCGACGCGCAGCAGTTCGAGCAACTGGCGGGCGAGGCCGAGGTCGAGATCATCGACATGCTGAAGGTGCAGACGGGCATTCAGGCCGTGCGCCAGATGCTTCCGACGCTTTGGGTCGATAACGCCGTCAGGCCCTGGGCCCCCGAGGGGAACAACCGCGTGCTGATCGATGCCCTCGGCGGCTACCGCACGAGCAAGACCCGCAACGGCGTATTCAGCCGCACCCCCGTGCATTCGTGGGAGTCGCACTGGGCCGATGCCCTGCGCTACTACGCCCTCGGGCACGAGCTCACTTCAGTGAGCTGGGGGGCCCCGCCGCGATACGACGAAATTGACAGGACAGTGATTTGAAAGACTCAGAGCTGGTAGCGCGCGTCAACGAGCAGATTCGGCTCTGCGCCGGGTACGCGGGCGATAAGATTTCCTCCGACCGCCAGGACGCGTACGACTACTACTTCCAGCGCCCGCGGGGCGATGAGGTCGCCGGCCGCTCGCAGGTCGTCTCCGGGGATGTCTCCTCGATGGTCGAGGCGAATCTCAGTCAGATGCTTGACGCGTTCTCGTCCGACAGTATCGCGGAGTTTGACGCTTACGGGCGCGGGGACGAGGACCAGGCGAAGCTTGAGTCTGACGCCGTCAGCTACTTCGTCATGAAGGCGAACAACGGCTTCCTCGAGCTCGCCTCCGCCATTAAGCAGGCGCTATTGCTGCGCAACGGCATCATGAAGGTCTGGGTCGAGGAGCGCCCGCGCACGACGATCCGCACCTATGAGAACGTGACGCCCGAGGCGCTCTCGGTCATGACGCAGCCCTCGCCGGGCGTTGAGCACAGCGTCGAGCACTTCAACGAGAAGACGGGGAGTGCGCGGCTGCGCAAAGTCGCGACGACGCGCGAGTTCAAGTGCGAGTCCGTCGAGGTCGGCAACTTTCTCTACTGGTCTGACTGGGACAGGCAAGACTTGCAGGATATCCCGGTCTGCGGCGAGCGGCACATTGATTCGCGCTCCGAGCTTGTCGCCCGGGGCTTCCCGAAAGACAAGGTCGCGCAGCTCCAAGCCTACCGCCAGGACTACAAGCCCGACACCGCGGCCCGTAACCCCGGCGGGTTCGTGATTGCGCCGCTCGCAGGCGTCGACACGAGCCAAGACGCCGTCGAGTGGTACGAGATGTACGTCCTCTATGACGCTGACGGTGACGGCATCGCCGAGCGGCATCGCGTGTGCGTCTCGGGCGAGACGCTGCTCGCGGAGGACATCGTGCCCCTCGTCCCCTATGTCTCCGGCATCGTGTTCCTGAATCCGAACCGCTTCGCAGGTATCAGCCTGTACGACAAGCTGCGCCAGACACAGGACGAGCATACGGCGTTGAAACGCGGCCGGCTCGACTCCATCAATACGAGCCTGAAGAACCGCACGGCGTATCTCGAGGGCAAGGTCAACGCCGACGATCTCTCCGACGGGCGCACCAACGGCAACATCCGTGTCAAGGCGAGCGTCGGTGACGTGCGCGCGGCGCTGATGCCGTTCACGGTGCAGGATTTGACCCCCGGCATCTTGGCCAACGAGCAGGAGGTGAAAGCCGAGCGGGCCGAGATGGGGGGCGCGGCGCTTCAGCTTGCAACCGCCTCCGCGCAGCTCTCCGACCGCGCCGGCTCCCAGGGCATCGACCGCGCCTACTCCGTGATGGAGCAGCTCGCGGCGATGATGACGAAGACGGTTGCCGCCTCGCTGATTCGCGGGACGTTCCTGCTCGCGCACGCAACCCTCAGAGAATGGTTCGATGCGCCGACGCCGATCAAGCATGACGGCAAATGGGCCGAGCCGATTCCCGCCCAATGGGGCCCCCGCGACACGATTACCGTGAAAATCGGCATGAGCCCCGGTGAGCGTGCCCGGCGCGTAGCGATGCTGCGCGAGATGCTGCAAACCCAGATGCAGCTCGCCCAGCTCGGCATGGAGGACGTGCTCGTCGACGTTGACGGCTTCTTCAAGCTGCTCATGGACTTCGGGCGCGCGGCCGAGATTCCGAACCCCGAGCAGTATTACCTCGATCCTGCCTCCCCCGAGGCGCGCAAGGCGCTGCAATCGAAAGGGCAGCAGGCGCAGCAGGCGCGTGAGCAGCAGCAGGCCCTCATGCAGCAGGCCGTACAGCTCGAGCAACTGCGCACGGCAATGGACAAGTATAAGCAGGACAGCGACCTGCAATTCAAGTACTACGACGCCGTGCTGAAGGCAGAGATCGCCGAGGCGCAGATTGCAGGTACGGCGACCATCGATTTACTCAAGGCAAAGAGAGAGGCCGTGGATGTTGGATCAGTTGAAAATGGAGCTTCTGAGGGCGCTCGCGACTCGAGCGCAGATTGATGAACGAGTCACCGAGCTCCGCACCCTCGTCCGCGGCTTCGAGGCCGCCCAGCGAGCGATGGAGGGAGGCACAGCAGCTCCAGCACAGCCGGCTGCTGACTGAGATATTCGACGAACGTCGCAGCGACATCGTCGACACGTGGATTGCCGCAGACAGCGCCGAGAAGCGCGAAGCGGCGCACAGCGCCTTGATGGCACTCGAGAACTTGAGAGAGTTACTGTATGAGCGAATTAGAGAATGCCTCGCCGGAGACGGCCGAGGAACCGACGAATGATCCGATAGAGCGCAGCACGTCGCTGGAAGAACTGGCGGCCGCGCTCGGCACTGAGACGCCCGAAGGTGATGAACCGACGGGCAACGGCGATGCTGGCGAGAAGCCGAAGAAAGCAAAGCTGAGTGACCTGAAGGGCCTTGCTGAGCAGCTAGGCGTCGAGGTCAAGGACCTGTACGGCATCAAGATCCCGAGTGCTAAGGAAGGCGAGAGCTTCACCCTCGGCGAGCTTAAGGACGAGATGCAGAAACGGTCCGACTTCACCGTTCGTGAACTGCAATGGGAAGAGGATAGGCAGGCTAAGCAAGCGGAATTCTCTCGGGCGGAAGGTGAGCTGCGCGAGCTGCTAAGTGCGCTACCGGTGGAGGCATTGAATCCACAGGTCGTCGAAGCGGCCCGGCGGAAGTTCGCTGACCACGTCAAGGCCGAGCAGGCCAAGACGCTCGAGGCCATTCCGGAGTGGCGTGACACCGCACGGTTCGATGCCGACATGGCCGAGATGGCCGAGCACCTTGCTGGCTACGGCTTTGCACCGAACTACCTCGCAACGGTCAACGATGCGCGCACCCTGCGCTACATCCGTGACAATCATCTCCGCGAGAAGCGCGTCCGCGCCGCCCTCGCGAGCGTGACCGAGAAGAAAACTCCCGGTCTCGGTAAGAGCCGCTCCCGCGGCGCCAATCCCAAGTCAGACACGGACTCAACGATCAAAGCTCTACTTTCAACAAGGTAATTTCACATGTCTTTTCCAGCAGATGCAATCGACAACGCCGATCTCAAGGCGCTGGCGGCGGGTGGTGTCGTCAACGAGGACGTTGCCCAGAAAATCTTTCAGCTCTCGTTCGTGCAGACGCCGTTTCAGGATATGGTCGGTACGGGCAGCGCGAAGCAGGACTACACCGAGTGGGCGCAGGATGAGCTCGGCGACCCGAGCACGTCCAATGTCCGTATCTCGGGCTCGGACGCGGCCAGCTATGAGTCGGCCACGGGCTCGCGCGTCGGCAATCACACACAGATCAATGCGCGCACGGTTGCCGTCTCCGAGCGCTCGCAGGCGTCGAGCACGATTGGCGCCGCCAACACGCTCGTGCGCGAGACGATGAAGGCGATGCAGCGCGTCCGTCAGGACGTAGAGGCGCATGTCGTCTCGCATCAGGCCTCCGTCGCCGACAACGGCGCGAGCACGGCCGGTAAGGCCGGCGGCTTCTCGGCGTGGATCGCGACGAACGATTCCTTCGGCACGGACGGTGCCTCGGGCGGGTTCAACACGACGACTAAGGTCGTCGATGCGCCGACGCCGGGCGATAGCCGGGCGCTCGCCTTCGCGTCGATGGTCGGTGCCATGATCCTCGATGTCTACAACGACTACGGCAACCCGACGATCCTGATGACGACGCCGACGCTGGTTCAGCAGATCAATAAGTCGCTCGTCGCCGGTACCATCAAGGCGACCTCGGCGCGTGCCAACGTCCCGGGCGGCGGCGGCAAGGAGATTGCGCAGACGGCACAGGGCTACTTCAACGTCATCGTCACCGACTTCGGCACGACGCTGACGATCACGCCGAACCGTCTTCAGCAGACCTATGACTCGGGTGACTCTACGCCCGTCGCTGCGGTCGACGTGCTGCTGATCGATCCGAGCAACGTGCAGATGCTTTACCTCGACGGGTACAAGGTCAAGCCGCTGGCCAAAAACGGCCTCAGCGATCGGCGCGACGTGACGGTCGACTGGTCGCTGCGCGTCGGCAACGAGAAGGGGCATGCGGTCGTGCGCGACATCCTGCCCGGCTCGGGCGTGACGGCCTAGGCCCATGACGGAAAGCTTCGACAAACGGGCCGTTCGCGCGGTCCAAGGAGAGGCTTTGCAGCAACTTCCTCGCCGGGGTCGCCGTGATGGCGACCCTCGCGGGGAGGTTCTCGAGCTGAACCGCAAGCTGCGCAACGAGGAGTTGAGTACCACGACGCGGGGCCTCGACTTCGGCTATGTCGCCCTTCAGATCCCCGTGCAGGACATGCGCGTGCTCCAGATCCTGTTCCCGGACCTCGCCTCGCTTGACCCGGATATCCAGCATCGCGCGTGGCAGAAGTTCATGGCCGACCCTAGGAGCGCCCCCTACAAAATCAGGAAAAACGATGGCCGAAGACTTCGAGCAACTGCTTAGAGCTCACACCGAGCAGGATCGCCAGAGTTTCGAGGAGCTCAAGCGCGAGGTACTCGCAGGCCGCGCGGACGTAGCCGAGCTCAAGGCGACCGTCATCCGCTACAAAGGCTTCGTCGGCGGCATCGTCTTCACCGTCTCGGCGCTCGGTACGGCGCTCGGCCTTGCAATCGCGTGGCTGCATCGATGAGCCTCGATTACACCAGCCTACAAACGTACGTCCTCGCCGACACTCACCGAGCGGACCTGACGGATTTCGTCGCCGGCTTCATTCGCCGCGCCGAGGGCCTGATCCGCCGCGAGCTCGTCGGCTATGAGCTTTCCTACGCCCTCGGGGAGTCGGATCGCAATTCCGGCGCTCTCTATGACTTGCCCGCAGGCGTCGGAATCATCCGTGCAGTCTACGGCACCGACTCGGCCGGTAATGACATCCCTATTGTGCAGGTAGGCCCAAGCGAGCTGCGCACGCTCGACTCGGCTGCCGATCCGTATTGGTTCTGCCGCTGGGGGGATCAGATCGAGTTCCGCGGCACACCGGGCACGGGCGCTGCCTTCACCCTGAAATACTTTGGCTTCCCCGCCGCCCTCGCGACGACGAGCAGCAACGACTTACTCACCGCCAACGAGGAGCTGTATGTAGCGGGCGCGGAGTACTACCTCTACCTCTACACCCAGGACATCGAGCTCGCAGACCAGGCGCTCGGGCGCTTCGAGGACGCCGTGCAGAAGCTCAATAGCAAGCACGCACGCGAAGCCGGCGGCGCACAGGTCACCGGGCCCCTCAACTTCAACTGGTCCCCGGGTGGGGGCTACTGATGTTCGGGCAGTTCCTCGGCAAGCTTATCGGCGGCAGCGCCGGCGCCGCGGTCGTCGACTATTTCGCGAAGAAGCAGGCGCTCACGCAGCAGTTGAAGCTCACGAAGCTGCAAGGCCAGATCGATCTCGAGAAAGCGAGCGCGCAGTACAAAGCCGAGCAGCTCTCGAGCAGCACGCAGCTTGCACAGGTACAGCTCGAATCCCGCGGCAACTGGCTGCGGCAGGATTGGGTGCTGGTGCTATTCAGCATCCCGCTCGTGCTTGCGTTCATCCCACCGATGCAGTCCTACGTTCTCGCGGGCTTTCACGTTCTCGACGCAACGCCCGCGTGGTATCGGTACGCAGCCATCGCCATCATGCTCGCCATCTACGGCATCCGCGGCGTGCAATCCCTCGTCAGCAAGGCCAAGCAATGAGTCTCGAAACTGGAACCTACATCTCCGACCTCGTCGCGACGAATCCCGTCAATGCGTCCGACCCGATGTCGCAGGGTGACGATCATCTGCGGCTTATCAAGTCGACGCTCCTGACGACGTTCCCGAATATCACCGGGGCCGTGACGGCTACGCACACCGAGCTGAACGTCCTGAAGACGGACAACGACAACGCCGGTATGCTCGCCGATATCGCCGGCATCGCTGATCCTAACGCCGACGCGATCCTCGGCTGGGATGACTCGGCCGGCGCGGCGATTGGCTTCTCGCTCGGCGGCGCATTGAGCACGTCGGGCTCTACGCTGTCCGTTACGGCGGCCGACATTCTGACGCAGATCAAGACCGTTGACGGCGCGTCCTCGGGGCTCGACGCCGACTTGCTCGACGGTAGCCAAGGGAGCGCTTACGCGAAGCTCGCGAGCAACAATGTACTCACGGGCGGGGAACTTCGCATTGCGAATAGCACGGGGCTCTTCTCCGGCTACAACACTGCGAACGATACGCGGTCGGGATACCTAGAGTTTGCGGCCGCCGGCACTTCGTACCTCAACGTCGAGGTAAATCAGGCGCTCCAGATTCGCACCCACAATCTGGATGCGCTGTATATCGGCGCGGACCAGACCGTGCTGCTGGGCGGTAGCTCGGGCAACGAGGCCGGCTTCCGCGGTCTCCCTCAGCTCAGTAAGACGAGCGATTACACGCTGGTGGCAGCCGATGCTGGCAAGCATGTCTATGTGCCGAGTGGCACTGTCACGGTCTCCGTTCCAACGCACGCATCCGTCGCTTACGACGTGGGCACGGTAATAACTGTCGTGAACCTCAGTTCAACATCCGTGAGCATCGGCAGCAGCGACACGATTCGGCTTGCTGGGTCTGGCGCGAGCGGCACGCGCACGCTTGCGCAGTACGGGATCGCCACGCTCATAAAAATCGCGACAAGCGGAACGGTGTGGATCATCTCCGGCGCGGGGCTGTCCTAATGAGCGGCTTCATGCAAGTGATGCTAGCGACCTACGGCGCCCCCGGCGTCATCAACGGCTCGCTGCCGAATGGGGGTGTCAGCGACCCGGCGGATGCGACGTGGCAGTTGTCCAATGACGGCAGCTACAGCATCAGCGGGGCCTCCGCGGGCAATTGGGTCGATCCTGCCTCGAGCACCGTCGCGGCGTACTACCAAGTCAAGGTCGATGCCACTTCGGGTGCATTCTCGTCCGGCGGTACGGGCTCATGGCTTGACCTGAGCACGTCCCGGGCATGGACCAAGACGAGCGTGGGCTCGGTGACGTTCACCGTCACGATCCGCGAGAAAGCGTCCGGCACCGTGCGCAGCACGCAGACTGGCGTCACGTTGACGGTGGTCTGATGGTCGGCGGCACCCCTCCCAACTACAGCACAATGGATGATGCGGCCGCGGCCGCCCTGTTCCGCTTGCTCTCGTCCCGGCTGCCCGGGACGGAAGAGCTCGGCGCGGTCATTCCGCAGGGAGCCGGCTACGGCTTTACGCAGCCGATGAATACCGCGCGGCAGACCGGCTCACATTCACGCGCCACCGTGCCCGCGAACTTGGTAGCGCTCTACCACAATCATCCCCCGCGCAGCCGTGACTATGATCCGAACGTGACCCAGGACCGAAGCCAGAACAAGTTCTCGCCGAACGATGTCGATGTTGCGAACCGGCTCGACGTGCCGTCCTATATCGCCGTTGACAAAGGGAATCCGATCACGGCCGAGCTCCTGAAGTATCTGCCCGGCTCCGCGCAGTCGGGAGGCGTGAACGGAGTCAAAGGCGAGCCGGTGCTCGCCGAGCTTCCCATCAGAGCGATCCTCGCGTACATGGCCCGGAAACGATGAGCTACCCCAAGCGAACGTACAAGCTCGAGGCGACGAAGGGCCTAGCGCTCGACATTCCCGCGAGCGAGGTTGGGCCTGAGTTCTGGACCCTCGGCCAGAATGTATGTTTTCGAGACGGCTTCGCCCAGCGCGTCGGCGGCTCCCGCAGCGCCTACGGCACGCTGCCCGCGGCCGTGTATCACGCCCTCAACGTTGAGGGCGATCTCAATTGGTGGCTGTTCCTCGGCACGGATTCCGTGCATGCGCTCGAGGGCTCGCACAGCTACGACGTGAGTCCGACCCTGACGGCCATAAGCAGCCCGCACGAGTGGACGAGCACGATTCTCAACGGCATCCCCGCGTTCACCAACGGCAAGGATACGCCGTTCTACTGGGATCTCGCCTCGGCGGACGCCTGCACCTCGCTCCCGAACTTCCCGACGAGTACGACCTGCAAGGGCATCGTCGCATTCAAGTTTCACTTGATCGCGTACGACATCGACGGGCCGGACGGACACTTCGCCGATCAAATCCTCATGAGCGCAGCCGCCGATCCCGGCGCCGTGCCCGCGACTTGGACGGCCGCCGCGGACAACGACGCCGACGCTGCAACGCTCGGCGACATCCCCGGCCCGATTCTCACGGCACTGCCGCTCAGAGGCTCCTTGCTGATCTACAAGCGCCGCAGCGTTCACTCGCTCGATTACGTAGAGGGCACTAGCCCGTGGGTCGTGCGCACGCTCCTGACGACGATCGGCGCCTTGACGCGGCACTCGGTCGCCGACATCGGCAACGGCCTGCACTTGGTCGTATCGGACGGTGACATCGTCGTAACGGACGGGACGACGACGCGGCAAATCGCCCAGGGCCGGGCGAAGGATTACCTCTTTACGGCCCTCGATCAAGCCAACTATCAGGAGTTGTTCGTAGTCTACAACCGTGCGAAGCAGGAAGCGCTGATCTGCTTCCCCTCGAACGGCGGGGACGGGACGTGCGACACGGCGATTATCTACAACACGGCGACCGATGACTTCGGCATTCGGGATCTTCCGGCCGGCACGCGCTGGGGAGCGGTCGGCATCGTCTCCGACACGACCCCCGACGGGACGTGGTCCGGTGCCTCGGGCAACTGGTCGGCTAATACTCAGCCGTGGGGCTCGGTCTCTTACAGCCTCGCCGCGGAGAGCCTGCTGCTCGGCTACTCGACGACGGCCGAGATGCAAGACTCCGGCGATGCGGTCGCCATGAACGCCTACATAGAGAAGGCCGATATGCCGCTCGGCGATGCGACGCGCGTCAAGTTCGTGCGCCGCGTTCACGTGCGTACCAACGGGGCGCCCGGCGCTCTCAGCGTGCAGGTCGGCAGCCGAATGAAGCTCGGCGATGCGGTCACATGGAGCACGGCGCAGACCCTCAGTGCAGGGGATCAGATCGTCAACTGTTTCGCCCTCGGCCGCTATATCAGTCTGAAGATCAGTTCGACAGGCTCGAGCGTGTGGCAAGTGACCGGTGTCGATATCGAGTACGAGCCCCGAGGTTACTACTGATGGCCTACATACCCGCGCCGATCCCGACGGCGCCCGAGAGCCTGCGAGATTTTCTCCAGCGCGAGCTGCGCGCGATCTCAGGCGCGCTCGGCTCGGTGAACAGCCTGCAACTGAAGCCGCTCGGCGCGGCGCCGGGCAAATACTCCGCCGGCACGATTGTCTACGCCGATGGAACGAACTGGGACCCGGGCTCCGGGGAAGGAATCTATGCCTACTACAACGCACAATGGAATAAGCTTGGATGAGTAGTATTTTCAGCCATCTCGCGACCACGCTATTCGGCAACCCGTCGAGTCAGCAGCAGCAGTCGCAGAGCACCAGCTCCGGTCTCAACCTCAGCTCCTCGCTCAGCAACGAGGCCTCCCAGAGCGCCTCACAGGGGACGAGCTTCGGGGCCTCGAATCAGACCGTCCTCGGCCCGCAGCTCGACGCTCTGCTCAAGCTCTACTCGGGCGCCGAGGGCGCGACCGCCCAAGCGGCCGGTATGGTACCGGCGCTGCAAGGGCAGGCCGCCCAGCTCTTCACGGGCGGGGCCGGCTTCCTCGATAACCTCATGGGGGCCGGCTCGAATGGCGCCGTGAGCGCACAGGAGCAGGCGCTTCAGACGCAGCTCGGTCAGCAGTTTCAGTCCGAGCTTGGCGGCATCCGCAATTCGGGCGTGGCCGCCGGCACCCTCGGCGGCGGCCGGGAGGGCGTGGCCGAGGGCCTTGCCATGCAGGGCAGCCAGAATGCCTTGGCGTCGGGCGTTGCCCAGATCCTCGGGCAGCAACGGACGAGCCAGATCGATGCCGCCTCCGCGGGGCTCGGCGCGCTGCCGGGGCTTGCGAACGTCGCGGGCACGGGCCTGAATGCGACGCTCGCGCCGTACGCAACGCTCGCGCAGATCATCGGCTCGCCGACCGTCCTCGCCTCGAGCGAGCAGGGGAGCCAGAATACCGCCACCTCGCTCGCGCAGGCGCTCAGCAGCTCCCTCGGCTACGGGACGCAGACGGCCCAGAGCACGAGCTCGGGCTCGAGCTCCGGCGCTGACCCCGGCCTGCTCGGCCGGCTTATCGGGATCGTCGGGGCCGTGCGCGGCGGCTCGGGCTCCACAGGAGTGCCGACCTAATGGGCTTTTTGCGCAATCATCACGTCGGTGAGGATGTCGTCAATTTCGTCCTCGGCGGGGAGCAGGGGCTCGTCACGGGCATGCAGGCGCGCAGCAGCCTGGCCGACAGTGCCAGGCTACTACGCTCCGACAAGCTCGCGCAGTCGCGCCTGAAGGCCGCGACCGGGCAGACTTCCATCGACACCCGGGGCTTGCACCTGTACACGAAGCTCGCACGGAGCGCAGGCGAGGTGCAGCAGGCGATTGTCGGCGCGCGGCTGCAAGAGCACGGCGCGCAGCTCGGCCAGACCCTCGACGCGCTGAACTCCCAGCTCGCAACGCCGGGCTTGAACGCCGACAGCCACGGGGCGCTCGTCGCGCGGCAGGCGCAGATCGAGGAGGCCAAGCGCCTCACGGCCAGCGTTGATCCGACAGAGCAGGCCGCAGGGATTGCGAAGCTGCAAGCCCTGCAAGGCGATGTCCTCACGGCGCATCAGCAGCGCAACGCCGGCACGCTCGCGATGCAGAAAGCCTACTCGACCAAGACCACGGGCGCCGTCAACGTGATTCAAGCGGCTTCGGACGGCTTGAACCTGCTCTCGACGGGCAAGGCGAGCGTCACGCCGCTCGTGCTCATGAGTATTGTCAAGGCGATCATCAAGAATCGCGTGGCCGTGCAGGAGATGACGGCCGCACAGCCGACGATCGGCAGCTTGGTGGATCGCTTGCAGACGTACGTTGGGAAGATGACCGCCGGGGAGATGACCCCCGAAGTGTTCAACAATCTGAAGGACGTGCTCGACCGCCTCGCCAAGGGGGCCCAAGGCTACGTAGAGAGCCAGCGCAAATTCTACTCGCAGGCCGCTAAGAGCCAGGGCTTCGATGCCGGCATCGTGACAGGGGGCGTGCCGACGGGCATTCCGAGTCCGCAGGGGCCGGCGGCTCGTGCAGCCGCTCCCGCGCCGGCCGACCCGAACGCACCGCACGGCACCGATGCCAATCCCATCGTGGTGCAGCCATGAACAGCACATACCGTATCGGCGATCAGGTCGTTGAGGCCGACGCCCCGGAGCAGGCGCTTGCGCTCGCGCAGCAGCAGAGAAGCGCGGCCGGCATCAAGTCCTACAGCATCAATGGGCACCTCTACCATGCGAAGACGCAGGAGGAGGCGCTCCAGATGTCCCGGACTCTTGAAAACCGCGGGGAGCTCGAGAAGACGCTCACGGGCGCGGCGGCCTCGTTGCTCCCGGTCCCGGGCCTCGAGGAGCTTGGCCTCGCCCGGCTCGCCGAGCACTTCACCCCCCTCAAGGCGTTGCTCTCTAAGCTCGGCATCGCAGGGGGGCGCGTGACCGAGGAGGCCGTGATCTCCGCCGAGCAGAAGATCGGCGCGACGCTCGACAGCGTGCGGGGTAAGCTCCGTGCCCCGGTCACGGACGAGCTCAAGGACCGGCTCAACGCCGTCGTGCAGGACTCCGAGGATCTGCTCGGGAAGGGCCCCGAGAACTTCGCCAACGACGTGCGGGAGAAGCTCACGAAGGGGGCGGAGATCACCGGGGAGCAGTTCATGAAGGTCAGAAAGCGCCTGTCAGCGATCACGCGGAGCACCACGGATCGGGCGCCCGTGGCGCGCGACATGCTGCATGCGCTTGAGGATCACATGCTCGAGCATGCGCCGGCCGAGGTCAGAGCCACGCTCAAAGACGCGCTCAACCGCTGGGGGGTCCTGAAGTCGCTTGCGAGGGCCTCGAACAATACCGAGGGCCGGCCGAATCTGGAACAGGCGTGGCGCCTCCTGCGCCGCGGGCAGCGGCTCAGCCCCGAAGGCCAGCTCGTGCAGCGTGCCGCGCAGCTCGGGCGAACCGGGAAGACGCTCGGCAAGCTCGCCAAGGGCACCGCAATCGCCGGAGGGATCGGCACGGGCGGCTACGAGCTCGAACGGAGGATCACGAATTGATCAATTTCCCGAAAGTCAACATCGCAACGAGCGTCGTCAACCGCATTCTCAACGTGCACGACGAGCTCAACCGCGGCACACCGAGCCCCGCGCTCCCCGAGCTCCAGGGCATGCCGGACGTGCCGGAGGCGGCCCCGGAGGGGGCTCAGCTCAGCGGGGCGTTGGCACAGCCTACCCCCGCAGTCGGTGCGGGAGGTCCGCAGCTCCAGCAGGATGCGCTCGAGCACCTGCTCGGCGGTCAGCGCTGGTGATCCGGGTCCGGATTCAGCCCCCGGCCCCGCGCCTTGCGGGGCTGGCCATGGCCGTCGTCGAGGCGGGGGATACCCTCGTCACCGAGGCCCCAGACCTCGAGATCTTCTACGGGGAGCGGGCGTGGGATGCCGCCGGGCGGCCGGCCGCGGCGCTGATCGCAGACAAGGCGTGGGGGCAGCGGGCACATGTGCTGCTGCGCTGGGCCGGCGGGGCATTCGTCGAGAGGGCCGTTGCCGCACGCAGTCTGGAGGCGATCCCGTGCAGTGTGCAGGCTGCACAGCGGGTACTGCTCTGTGAGCAGGAGCCCGAGGATTATCTGTTACGCAACGTTGACTATGCAGGTTGGATGCGCGCGGCCGCGCACCGCTACGGTGAGTGTGAGATTCGCCTGCGCCCGCACCCTCGGGACTGTTACGCCCGGGGTGTCAGCGTCGTGCCCCTCGCTGAGGATCTTGCGTGGGCCGACACGGTCGTCGCCTACAGCACCACAGCGCTGGTCGACGCCTATCTGCGCGGGCTGCGCGTCGACGGCGGGGCCCGTTTCGACTTCCTCACCGAGCGGCCGGCGTGGGCAGCGCGCCAGGCGCGGCGGGAATTCTCGTATGCGGCGCTGCGCAGCGGGGAGGCGTGGGCCTTGATCGCTGATTCGCTCTGAGAGCCCCTCAGAGGCGAGATCTCGGCCGACCCGCTACCGAGGTACTCCGGGAGGGCTCTGCGCGCCGTGTAGGGCCTCTCAGGCGCTCTGAGCAGGCTTTCCAGAACTCTGTCTGAGTAACCTAGCGGAAATCTACCTCAGGTATTGATGTAGGAAACCGATCACGAAGCTCTCACTTATGAGAGCAATCACCTCGGCGTAACCGAGATTACGCAAAACTAAATTCGGCCGAATATCAGGCACTTAGTAAGTGCCCATGAATATTCCCCCTGATTACGCGATAAGCGTTTGAGGGGGACGCGAAACACACGGTCGCCGATTTAACCTTTTTGGCCGACTCCTCTCACTCTCGAGAGGATATTCCGGGGTAGTTAGCGCCGCTAAGTAAACTAAATTCCACCGAATATCAGACACTTAGGTGGTACCCATTACTATTTGTCCCTTTTCATACGATAGACGTTTGAGGGGGGACAAAAATGAAATCGACCTCCCCATAATAATCCCGAGGGACCCTGTTCTGGTGACCCTCGCGCCGGTGCAAACCGGCTGTGACTAGGTGCTTGCCCCGGTTTAACCGTGACCGGGGCCCTTTTTTCGCACTGACGAGGCGGGTTTGCTCCCCGCCGAAACTCCCCCCGGGGGGTCTGCGAAAGCACGTGAGATGGCAGCAGGCACGACAGTCCTGCGAACTGCCCGGCTTGGCCAGCCGGCTCGTCGCTCAGTTCAGAGTGATCAGACCCTCGGGTGAGGGTCGGAGATTCAGGCGAATCTCCAGCGCCATTTCCGCCCCGGTGCGATAGCCAAAAGGGGGGGACGCGGTCGAGCCGCGATAGAGTCTCGAGGACACCCTGCGCCACGTGAAAAGCGTGGCAGACAATCCAGGCAGGGCGAGTAAGCGTTCCGCCGTTTGTGACCGTAGGCACGGTCAGACGGGCTGGTGCTGAACGTTCGGTGACGGCAAACCCCGTAGTTTACGGTCTACGGGCATCCCTGCCGCAGTCCCCTGGTCTAGTTCCGTCTCGAGAGAGACGGTTTTTAGAGTCTGCCGCTGAACGCTAGTTCAGCAGTGTGGCCTGAGAGGCCCCCTAGGGCCGAGCAGGGTGCCACACCGAGCAGTCCGGAGACTGCGACGAGCGAGACGCCAGTCGAGCTCAGACAGATCCGAGTTTCTGATCACCCTAAGTGATCCAAGTCAGACGGCTTCTGATGGCGGGGAAGTCGTCGTGAGTCAGACACCGTCAGAAGTTTTCCAGATCCATTCATCAGACAAGTCAGCCAGAAGGAATCAGACATGTCAGAACAACCTAGCTACGCGAAACCCTCGATCTGCGGCGAGGTTCAGACCGTATCAGAACGTGAGCACGAAGGCGTCCGCTTGTATGCCATCGCACTCAAAGGTCTGACCGGATGGTTCCGCGCCGGCGAGCGGCAGCCGAGCTGCCTTGCGGGAGACCTCGTCGAGTTTCAAGTCGGCCCGAAGATGCGCATCGAAGGTCTTTCGGTGCTGCGGAAGGACAAGAAGGCCCGCGCTGCGCTTTGTAGCTGCTACAACCCGACGACCGACCGCGACCCCTACTGCCCGCAGCACGGCGCCGAGTAATCCCTAGTGAAATCAGAGATTGGAGATCAGAGAATGACCCGAGTCAAAGGCGTCGTGCAGCGTGTCCACCAGAAGCAGCTTGTCTGTCAGTTCGGGCCGCAGAAGGGTGAATGGATTCACCTCTATTCCCTTCTCGTCGACGGTACGTGGTACCGCCACGGCAGCAACAAGCCCGCGTGTGCGCAGGGCGATGAAATCGAGTTCGAGGCGCGCGAGGGTAAGCGCGCCCCGTCGATTCAATGGGAATCCTTGGAGATCCTCAGTACGCCCGAGCAACGCCACGCCGCGGCCCTGCCCGAGACGAAGCAACGCCTCGAGGCGTCAGCCGCCGAGCGCCGCGCGGCCGCCGCTGCGCCTGATCGCCGGGCGCTGTTCACCCGCAGGGATAACCCCTATCTGGGGGCTCAGCAGTGAGCGCCTGCCCGCGGCTCTCCCGCGTCCTCGGCCTCGCCGAGCTTACGTTCCCGCAGGTACGCAGGGCGGTCATGCCGACCGCCCCCGTGTGTCCCTCGTGCGGCAATGTCAGACCGCAGCAGCGTGAACGCTGCTGGTCATGCGCTCCACGCCGACGTGCGCGCTCGGGTCGGTGATTGCTCCATGTGTTCGAGGATCAGGGCTCCGCGCAAGTACTTCAGCTCGATGCTGAGCTCGCTCTCTAGCAGCACGAGCTCGTCCGTACGCGTGTTGTACAGCCAGCCGGCCGGGAGCAGCCGGCGCTCGCGATAGGCGAGCCAGAGACGCCTCGCGGGCTCTGAGGGTGCAAGCTGCCCGCGCTTGTAGCGCCGCGCAGTCCACCGCGAGACGCCGAGTACCTCGATGATAAGGCTCACCGGGTAGCCGTAGAAGAGCGGGCTCGAGTGGGCTAACGTGTTGATTCTAGTCGTGTTGTTCATGCGCATGCTCCGCGTCGCGTGGGGGGATGGCCGAGCCGGCCGGGGCTGCGCCCCGCTTCCGCCCGGGCCACCTATAGTGCGCATAATGTATATTATGTTAAATCATGGCAACCGTAAAATAGGCGGCGGCCCCTCGAGCCGCCGCCCTGCGCTTTACGCCTTTCGGGCCGCCTGAAGCGGCTCAGGCCGGCTTTCTGAAATGCAGGATGCCCCAGGCCAGATAGCCCTTGCTGCCGGCCGCGACCCAATGCTCGAGGCCCTGGATCATACGGTCCACGTACGCGTCCGACACGAGCCGCTTGAGCTCGCCGCGCCGGCGCTCGAGCTCCTGCTTGACACGGCCGTAGTGCCTTACGAGCTGGCGCGTAAGCTCGGTGACGCCGACTTCCTCCCAGCCGAGCCTCTTGGCCTGTGCGCGGTAAAAGCCGATGGAACCCAGGCTGTTCAGGTGAATCCTATCCAGCACGGGCTGCAGGACGCCTTCGGGACAGCTATCGGCCTGCATCGGGTCCGTGAATACGAATTCGCCGCCGGGCTTGAGCACGCGGTCGATCTCGGCGAACACGCGGGCGCGGTCGCCCGAATGCAGCAGCGAGTCCTGCGACCAGGCGTAGTCGAACCAGCGATCCTCATACGGGATGTCCTCGAAGCTCGCGTCGTGCACGTCGATAAGCTTCTCGAGCCCGGCCGCACGCGTGAGCTCCCGGTTGCGCTCGTTCTGGGCCTCGCTGAGGTTCACGCAGGCGACGCTGCAGCCGGTATTCTTAGCGAGCCAGCGGGCAGCGCCGCCGTACCCGGCGCCGGCGTCGACGACGCGGCTGCTCGAGCCGAGGTTCTCGAGCCGGGACGCCATGGTCGCGACGGTCCGCTCGGAGGCCCGGGCGATAGGCTCGTCGTCGCTTTCGTAGAGACCGATGTGGATGTCTTCTCCTCCCCACACGTGGAAGTAGAAGTTGTCCGCATCGTCGCTGTTGTAATAGTCGCGCGCGGTCTGCACGACCTCGGAGTATTTTGCATTCATACGTCTTTCCTAGTCTTCGCGGGGCAAGTACTTCTTTTCTGCGACGTGGATGAAGAAGTCGGGTTCGCGCTCGCGATACGTCTCCTGGAAGTCGCCGTAAGTCGTCACGTTCTGAAAGCCCACGTCCGTCATGAGGCGCTGCACGTAGCGCTTGCGGAGCGGAAACATATTCAGGTGGTACACGGCGCCGTCCGAGAAGCTGTAGCGGAAACGCGCAAGCGACTCGTCCACATGCTCGGGGGTGGCCGAGAACGTCCTCGCCGCAGTAGTAGTACCGGTGGGACGGCTCGATCTCCTTGTCGAGAATCGCGTCGTAGTTGCGTTGGTCGAGAATGAGTATGCCTTCGTGCCGAAGCGTCGCGTAATATTCGGCCAGCGCTTTGCGGCGGTCGTTGTCGTTGTGCAGATGCGTGAAGGAATTGCCGAGACAGATCACGGCATCATAGAGATCATGGACGTCCTTGTTGAGCCAACGCCAATCCGCCTGCACGGTGCGCAAAATATAACCGCGCCGGTAGGCGTTATCGAACGCCTTGGCGAGCATCGTCGGGCTGCCGTCTACGCTCGTGACCTCGAAGCCCGCGCGCAGCAGCTGAACCGAGTGAAAACCGGTCCCCGTCGCGACGTTCCAGCACCTTCTTACAGCCGTGGGCCCGGAGTTGCTCGATGAAGAACTCGCCTTCGGCTTTGGCGCGACCCTCCCAGTCGATGAGCGCATCCCATTTTTCGACGAAAGACTTGACATACTCATGCTTGTAGTGATCGGTGTGACGCACACTCAGCGGATCGTCCCCGAAACCCTGAACGCTGGTACCCAACGATTTCGCTGTATTCATAGCTGCAGCTCGCTTTTTGATGAGCGTGATTGCTCGGCGATGAATTACGCGCGGACGGAGATGCCCGGCAGCCGAACCTCACCGATACTACCCTCATGAATCGAAATGTCCACCACTGTCCGGAAGGATCTCATTGTCAAGCGCAATACCGGCGCTGATATCTCCTTATGTCTTTCTTAGTTCGCTTCGACGGAATCTCCCTGGCGTTCGCGGATCAGACGATCCTCGCGCAAGCCGATTTCGCCATCGATCCCAACGAGCGCGTCTGTCTCGTCGGCCGCAACGGCGCGGGCAAATCGACGACATTGAAGCTCATCACGGGCGAGCTGCAGGCCGACGACGGCAAGATCGAAATGCCGAACAACCTCCGAATCAGCAGCTTGGACCAGAATCTTGCCGACGCCTCCGACGAGAGCGTGCGCGAGTTCGTCGCGCGCGGCATGGCTGCGCAGCTGGCGCGAATAGCCGAATATCGCCGGCTTTCCGCCCTTCCCGACCCGACGCGCGCGATACTCGCCGAGATAGAAAGCCTCGAACGCGAAATCGAGTCCGCAGGCGGCTGGGGGATCGATACCCAGGTAGATTCGCTGATCAGTCAACTCGATCTGCCCGCTGAAATGGCCCTGCGCGCGCTGTCGGGCGGCTGGCGCCGCCGCGTCGCGCTCGCGCAGGCGCTCGTCTCCAAGCCCGATCTGCTGCTGCTCGACGAGCCTACCAATCATCTCGATATCACGACTATCGAGTGGCTGGAACGGCAGATCGCGCGCTACGCAGGGGCTGTGCTGTTCGTCACTCACGACCGCAGCTTCGTGCAGCGGGTGGCGACGCGCATCGTCGACCTCGACCGCGGCAAGCTGCGCAGCTGGCCCGGCGGCTACGGCGAGTACCTTCGCCAGAAGCAGCAAGCGGACGAGGAAGAGGACCGGCGCAACGGCGTGTTCGACAAGAAGCTCGCGGAGGAAGAAGCCTGGATCCGCCAGGGCGTCAAGGCGCGCGCGAGCCGCAACGAAGGCCGCGTGCGCGCGCTCGAGGCCATGCGCGGGGAGCACGCGGCCCGCATCAAGCGTCCGCGCTCGGCGCGTATCCACATCAACGAATCGGACGAAGTCTCGGGCCGCAAGGTCATCGAGGCCAAGCACATCTCGCACAGCTTCGGCGGCAAACCGCTGCTCGAGGACTTCTCGCTGCGCGTCATGCGCGGCGACCGCATCGGCATCATCGGCAACAACGGTGTAGGCAAAACGACCCTGCTCAGAATTCTGCTCGGCGAGCTCGAGCCCGAGCACGGCACGGTGACGCTAGGGACGAACCTCGAAGTGGCGTATTTCGACCAGCTGCGGCGCGAGCTCGATCCCGACAAGACCGTGGCCGAAATCGTCGGCGAAGGCCGCGACTACATATCGGTCTACGGCAAGAAGAAGCACGTCGTCGGCTATCTCACGGATTTTCTGTTTTCGGCCAAGCGGGCGATGACGCCGATCGCGGCGCTGTCGGGCGGCGAGCGCAACCGCGTCGTGCTCGCAAAGCTGTTCACGCGGTCGGCGAATCTGCTCGTGCTCGACGAGCCCACTAACGACCTCGACGTGGAGACGCTCGAGGCGCTCGAGGCCAGGCTCACCGCGTACTCGGGCACGCTGCTCCTCGTGAGCCACGATCGTCACTTCCTCGACGCCGTCGTCACGAGCACGCTGGTCTTCGAGGAAGGCGGAGCCGTCAAGCGCTACGCGGGCGGCTACAGCGACTGGGCGCGGCACAGGCACGCGCTCACGGTCACGGATACGCCGAAGAAGCAGGCCGCGGCTGCCGCCCGCTCCGAGCCCTCGGCGGCCGCCCCGTCGAAGTCGTCCGAGCCGTCGCCGCGAAAGCCGGCTCCGGCCAAGCTCACCTACAAGCTCCAGCGCGAGCTCGACGCCTTGCCGGATGAGATCGAGCGCCTCGAGGGCGAGCTCGGCGCACTGCAGGCCGAGGTCGCGAGCCCGGCGCTCTACGAGCGGCCGCGCGACGAGGTCGAGGCGAAGCTCGCGCGGCTCAGCGAGACGCAGGCGCGGCTCGATGCGGCGGTCGAGCGGTGGGCCGAGCTCGAGGCGCAGGCTTCGGCGCGGTGACGCGGAAGGGCTGCGCACGCCGTTCGTGACGTTTGCGAACGAGCCGCCGGCCGTTCACGACTCGCCCAAACGGCCGCCGGCCGTTCACGACTCGTCCAAACGGCCGCTCCCCGGGTGGTTCCGAAAAAGGGCTCTGACCCCTTTTCGGGCGCCCTTGCGCACGGTGCCGGCGCCGAAGCGCGCGTCGATGCGGTCGAGGGCGACTTCGAGTTCGCGGCACCGTGCGGCGGGCTCGAGGCTCGGCAAGCTGCGCTGCACCGCGGGCTCTGCGGGGGCCAGGTCGAACGCCGCGAGGCCGACGAGGCGTACGGGCGGAATCGTGCCGAAGCTCGGCAGGATCGAGCGGGCGGCGCGATAGAGGTCTTCGGCGACGTCCGTCGGGCTTCGCAAGCGGCGCTGGCGCGTCAGGAGCTGGAAATCGCGGCGCTTGAGCTTGACGCGCACGCCCGAAGCCGCAAGCCCCGCGGCGCGCAATCGGCGCCCTACTCCCTCGGCCGACTCGCGCAGCCGGAGCTCGATCTCCGGCAGCGAGTCCGTATCGGCCTCGAGCGTCGCCTCCGAGCCGATACTCTTCGGGCTGCGCGAGCCTTGAACGGGCCTCGGGTCTTCGGCGCGGGCCAGCGCGTGCAGGTGAGGACCTGCGGCGCCGAGCGCCCTGCGCAGCCTCTCGACGTCGGCCGCCGCCACGTCGCCGATCGTCGCGAGCCCGAGGCGCTGCAGCCGCTCCTGCATCTTGGGCCCGGCGCCCCAAAGCCGCGCGACGGGCTGCGGCGCGAGCCATTCGCGCGCCGACTCCGGCGCCACGACGGTGAGCCCATCCGGCTTCGCGTAGCCGCTCGCGACCTTGGCGACGTACTTCGTGCCCGAGAGACCGACGGAGACCGTGAGGCCTTCCGTGACCTCGCGCACGGCGTCCTTGATGCGCCGCCCGATGCCCTCGGGCGGGCCGAGCACGCGTTCGCTGCCCGTCATGTCGAGGAAGGCCTCGTCGAGGCTCAGGGCCTCTACGGCGGCCGAGAATTCCGCAAACACCGCCATGACGCGCCCCGAGAGCTCGCGGTAGCGCTCGAAGCGCGGCGGCACGACGAGCGCCTCCGGGCAGCGGCGGCGAGCCTCCGTCATGGCCATGGCGCTGCCCACGCCGTAGGGGCGCGCCTCGTAGCTCGCCGTGAGCACGACGCCGCGCGCGCTCGGCGGGCCGACGAGCACGGGCCGGCCGCGCAGGCGGGGATCGTCGAGCTGCTCGACGGCGGCATAGAACGCGTCCATGTCCGCATGGACGATGAGGCGCGGCCAGCCGCTCCGCCCGCCGGTCACAGGCCGCGCTGCTCGAGCTCGTCGATCGAGCGCGGCCAGTCCTTCTTGAGCAGACGCGACAGCGCACGGTCCGCGAGCAGCTTGCCCTGCGTCTGGCAGCGCGGGCAGTAGTTCGTCTCGTTCGTCGCGAAGCGGATGCGCTGCACGGCCGTGCCGCAGACGGGACAGGGCTCGCCGTAGCGCCCATGCACGCGCATCTCGGGCCGAAACGCCGTGACCTTCTCCGGAAAGCGCCCGTGCGACTGCTCGCGCAGCCGCGCCGTCCATTCGGCCAGCGTCTCGCGCGCCGCCTCGAGCAGCCGCGCCCACTCCTCGTCCGCGAGCCGCGAGGTCAGCGTCACGGGCGAGAGCCTCGCGCGGTGCAGGATCTCGTCGGAATAGGCATTGCCGATGCCGCTCAGGATCGTGGGATCGGTCAGCGCGCGCTTCAGCGTGTGATTCCTGCGGCTCATGGCCGCCTTGAACGTCTCGAGGTCGCAGTCCTGCACCTCGAGGCCGCCGCGATCGAACGCGGCGAGCGCTGCGCGGTCCGCCGCGACGTGCAGCGAGGCGCGCTTTTTCGTGCCGGCCTCGGTCAGAAGCAGCGTCCCCGAGTCGAACTCGAGCGCGAGCGCGGTCTGCCGCGTGGGCCGCCGCGCGGGCGACTCGGCCCAGTGCAGCCGGCCCGCGATCATGAGATGCAGCACGAGCCAGGGGCCGGTATCGAAGCCGATCGCAATGCGCTTGCCGAGCCGCTCGACGGAAGCGACGCGTGCGCCCTCGAGCGATTCGAGGCTGGGCACCGCGGTGCGGAGGAGGAACGGACTGAACAGCCGGATGCGGCTCAGCCGCCGCCCGACGATGCGTTCACGCAGCGCCTCGAGGTACACCGTGATATCGGGCAGCTCGGGCATACGAGATCACTTTCGGTCCTACGAGATCACAGCTGGAGCGTCACTTGGACAATCACTGCTGGACCTTGTCGATGACGAGCTCTGCGGTCTTGTCCTTGCCGGGATGGTAAGCCATCTCGGCGTACAGATCGCCGGGCGACGCGGTCGGCTGCCTGCCGATGCGCGCGACGAGCGTGAGCTCCGGAAAATCGCCGAGGGAACGGCCCGGAATCATCGCGTTCGCATCGCTGAGCACGAACTCGCCCGGGATGGCGCTCACGGGCTGGCGCATGACGGCCACGGGCGGGCCGCCGGCGCCCGTGCGCGCGAAAATGTACAGGTTCTCGCTCGGGTCGAGCTTGCGCGACGCGAGGTCTTCGCCGAGCCGAACCTTGATTCGGACGCTCGGGCCGCTCGCGGCCGCGGCGCTCTGCGGTCCGCCCGCGCCGGCGCCGCTCCCGCCGGCGCCGCTCCCGCCGGCCGATGCGCCCGCGGCTCCGAGCTGCTCGAGCTGGTTGTGGGCGATCTGCGCGATCTGGTCCGGCACGCCGAGCTGCAGCAGGCGCGTGAGCCGCGTGCGCGCGAGATCGTTGCGGCCGATCGCGAGCGCGCGCTCGCCCCCGTACCACAGCGCCCGCGCGTTGTTCGGATCGTCCGCCAGGACTTCGTCGATGAGCTCGCCCGCCTTGCCCGCGAGCGCGGTCTGGTCTACGAGCACCTGGGCCTCGGCGTAATCGAGCTTGAGCCCATCGTCGGGCGCCGGGCTGTGCTCGAACGCCTGCTTGTAGGCCGCGAGCGCGCGGTCGTAGAGCTCGAGCTTCGAATAGTATTGCCCGAGCATGCGCCATCCCTGCACGTTGTCCGGATTCGCCTTGAGCCGCTGCGCGAACTCCTCGAGGATCTGCAGCTGCTGACTGCGCCGCGCCTCGGCGGCCGGATCGTAAGTACGAATCGTGTAGTAGACGCCGAGCGCAAGCGGTACCGTTAGCGCGACGGCCGCGAGGCCGGAGAGGGACCAGCGGCCGCTCAGACGGCGCTGCCTCCAGAACGGGTAGACGAGAAAACCCAGCGCGACCGCAAACAGCGTCGCGATGGCGGCCCAGAACGTCATCATGAGGATGGTTCCTCGTCGAGAGGCTGCGCCGCCCGGTTCGCCAGCACGCGCGCGAATACGACCCCGCCGATGGCGAGCAGGATCAGGGGCGAGCCCCAGAGGATGTAGGTGGCCGGCTTGAACGGCGGCTTGTACATGACGAAATCGCCATAGCGCGAGATCAGGTAGGCCGTAATTTCCTTGTCGCTCTGCCCGGCCGCGATCTTCTCGTGAATCGTGCGGCGCAGCTCGCCCGCGAGCGGCGCCTCGGAATCGGCGATCGTCTGGTTCAGGCACTGCAGGCAGCGGACCTCGTGGATCAGCGTCTGGTACCGCTGCTCGAGCGCCGCGTCCTTGAACGGCGGCTCCGAATCCACGGCCCGCGCCGCGCCGGCGAGCACGACGGCTGCGGCGAGGGCCAGCAAAAGCTTGCCTGCGACGTTCTCGAAGCCTCGGCCGAAGCATCAGCTGTGCCCGTCCGCGGACGGTGCGCTGACGGGCTGCGGGACGGCCTCGCGGCGCGCCTGCTCGATGCGGGGCAGGAACTCTTCGCGCCAAACGTCGGACGTCACGGGGCCGACGTGCTTATAGACGATCATGCCCTTGCGATCGACGAGGAATGTCTCGGGCGCGCCGTAGACGCCGAAGTCGATGGCGACGTTGCCCTTCGAGTCGAAACCCGTCTTTTTGTAAGGATTGCCGAGCTGCTTGAGCCAGGCCAGCGCCGCGTCGCGGTCGTCGTTCCAATCGACGCCGTAGATCGGCACGTCCGTCGTCTTCGCGATCTGCAGCAGGAACGGGTGCTCCTCGCGGCACGCATAGCACCAGCTGCCCCAGACGTTCACGATGGCCACGTCGCCCGCGTAGTCGCTGCTCGCGAACTTCTGCGAAGGGTCCTGCAGCAGTGGCAGGGCGAAGCTGGGCGCGGGCTTGCCGATCAGGGCCGACGGCAGCGTGCGCGGGTCCTTGCCGAGACCGACGTAGAAGAACGCGCCGACCGCGGCGAACAATGCAACGGGAATCAGGTAGCGCCACATGATCAACCGCCCTCCACAGATTGCGGCACCGCGGCCGCCGCCGCCTCGCGCTGCCGCAGGGACTCGCGCCGATAGCGTCGGTCCGAGCCCGCGAGGATGCCGCCGATCGCCATGACGAGCGCGCCGAGCCACAGGAAGCGCACCATGGGTTTGACCTGCACGCGTACGCTCCAGCTGCCGCCCCCGAGGTCGTCGCCGAGCGCCGCAAATACGTCGCGGCTCAAACCGCCGTCGATCGCAGCCTCGGTCATCGGGTTCGTCTGCACCTCGTATACGCGCTTCTGCGGCGCGAGCACGGTCACGAGCTTGCCGTGACGATGTACCTCGATGCGCCCCTCGATCGCGCTGTAGTTCGGCCCCGTGACCTTGTGCGTGCCCTGGAACGTGAAGTCGTAGCCGCCGACGTTCCACGTGTCGCCACTCTTCACGGCGCGGTCGAGCTCGACGTTGTAGGCCGAGGTCACGGTCGCGCCCAGGATGAACAGCCCGACGCCGAGATGCGCGACGGTCATGCCCCACTGCGCGCGCGAAAGCGGCGCGCCGCGGCCGAACGCGTAGCGGCGGACCGGCTCGATGAGCGAGGTCGCGACGACCCAGACGCCGATCGTCACGGCGAGCGTCGTGAGCACGGACGTGCGGCCGAAGAGGAGCCAGGGCACGGTCAGCCCCAGCGCGACGGCGATGCCGAGCGGCCAGCGCAGCTTACGCATGAGGCCCTGCCCGCCCATGGTCTTCCAGAACGTGTGCATGCCGACGCCGAGCAGCGCGCAGAGGGGGAGCATCGGCACGAGGAAGACGACGTTGAAGTAAGGCGGACCGACGGAGATCTTGCCGCCCAGCGCGTCCACGAAGAGCGGATACAACGTGCCGAACAGCACGGCACCGGCGGCGATGACGAGCAGGATGTTGTTCGCGAGCAGGAAGGCCTCGCGCGAGAGCAGCTTGAAGCCGCCCTCGGTCGTCATATGCCGCGCGCGGAACGCATAGAGCAGCAGCGAGCCGCCGCTGATGAACCCGAGCAGCATGAGAATGAAGCGCCCGCGCGCAGGGTCCGTCGTGAAGGCGTGCACCGAAATCAGGATCCCCGAGCGCGTCAGGAACGTGCCGATGAGGCTCAGCGAGAAGGCCGCGATCGCGAGCAGCACGGTCCAGCTCTTGAACAGACCCCGGCGCTCGGTCACGGCCAGCGAGTGCATGAGCGCCGTCGCCATGAGCCAGGGCATGAACGAGGCGTTCTCGACGGGATCCCAGAACCACCAGCCGCCCCAGCCGAGCTCGTAGTACGACCACCAGCTGCCGAGCGCGATGCCGATGGTCAGGAAGATCCACGACGTGATGACCCAGGGCCGCGTCCACCGCGCCCACTCGGTCGTGAGCCGCCCGGCGAGCAATGCGGCCACGGCGAACGCGAACGGCACGGCCATGCCCACGTAGCCGCTGTAGAGCATCGGCGGGTGAGCGACCATGGCCGGATCCTGCAGCAGCGGATTCAGGTCCTGCCCCTGCGCCACGGCCGGCAGGAGCCGCTCGAAGGGGTTCGAGGTCAGCAGCGTGAACGCGATGACGCCCGCGCTCACGATGCCGAGCACGCCGATGACGCGGCTCGCGAACTCCTCGGGCTGGCCGCGATTCGACCAGGCGACCGCCAGCGTCCAGACGGCGAGCACCGTGATCCACAGCAGCATCGAGCCTTCGTGGCCGCCCCAGACGGCCGCGAACTTGTAGAAGACCGGCAGATCCGTGTTCGAGTGCTCGGCGACGTAGCGAACGCTGAAATCGTCCGTCAGGAACGCGTGCGCGAGGATCGCAAACGAGGCGACGACGAAGACGAACTGCCCCGCCGCGGCCGGCCGCGCGAGCGCCATCCAGGCCTTGTTGCCGCGCGCGGCGCCGACGATGGGCAGCACGGCCTGCGCGAGCGCGAGGCACAGCGCGAGGATCAGGGCGAACTGGCCGACTTCCGGGATCATCGGTCGATGTCCGCGGCGGCCGGCGCCGGAACCGCGGCAATCGTGGGCGCGGCGGCGCCCGTCCGTGCCGCAGCGCCCGTCGCGGCCGCCGTCGTCGGCTGCGGAGCCGCCGTTTTGCTCGTCGGGCTCGTCGGCTCCACGGGCCGGCACTGCGTCTCGCCCGGCGCCTCGCCGGCCGCGGCACCGGCCTCCCCACCGGCCTCGGCGCGGCCCTTCTTGAGCGCCTTGGCCACGTCGGGCGGCATGTAGTTCTCGTCGTGCTTCGCCAGCAC
This sequence comes from uncultured Gammaproteobacteria bacterium, assembly GCA_963702105.1. Taxonomy (GTDB): domain Bacteria; phylum Pseudomonadota; class Gammaproteobacteria; order Steroidobacterales; family Rariloculaceae; genus ZC4RG20. The sequence continues at coordinate 1,974,277 of OY969712.1, read as the reverse complement.
CTCTTCGGCCGTGAAGCGCCCGCCGCCGGCGAGCTTGCCGCGCGCGACGACGCCCGAGCCCTCCCTGAACAGATCCGGCAGGACGCCCGTGTAGCTCACGGGAACCGTATGGCAGAAGTCGGTGACAAGAAAGTTCACCGTCAGGCTCCCGGGAACGCGTTTCACGCTGCCCTTGACGACCATGCCGCCGAGCCTGAAGTTCTGGTGGTCCGGCGCCTTGCCGGCGAAGACCTCGGTGGGGCTGAAGAAATAGGAGAGGTTCTGGCGAAACGCGTTCAGCGCGAGACCGACCGATACGATCACGCCCGCCAGCACGAGCCCGATGAGCAGCATGCGCCGCCTTCTTGCCGTCATTGTACTTGCCTCACTGTCGGACGCCGCCGCGGCCGTTCTTCCTCGACCACCTGCTCGGCACGCTCGAGAGGCCGCACGCGGGCCCGCCGCGCCGACCAGATGTTGAGCACGATGACGAGAAGTGTAATCCCGTAAGCCGACCAAACATAAGGCGCGTACCCGCCCATGTCGAGGAATCGGATCATCCGGCCGCCTCCGCGACGAGCTCCTTCAGCCACCGCGTATTACGCTCTCGTTCGACAATTTCGCCTTGCAGACGGTTCAGCACGAGCCAGGCGAAACAGCACGTAAAGCCGGCCAGCATCACGGGCAGCGGGGCCAGCATGTTGAACGTGATAGTCGACTTGCCGATCAGCCGGATCGTGGACCCCTGGTGCAGCGTGTTCCACCACACCACCGAGTAGTGAATGATGGGCACGTTGACCACGCCGACGACGGCCAGGATCGAGGCGGCCCGGTCGGCCTTGTCGCGGTCCTCGAAGGCCGCGCGCAGAGCCATGTAGCCGAGGTACAGGAACAGCAGCAGCAGCTCGAACATGAGCCGCGCGTCGCCCCACTGCCAATAGGTCCCCCAGGTCGGACGGCCCCAGATGCCGCCCGTGACGAGGGCCAGGAACGTGAACGAGGCGCCGATCGGCGCCACGCTGACGGCGACGGCATGCGCAAGCTTGATGCGCCAGACGAAGCCGACGAGGGCCGCCACGGCCATGACCACGTAGGCCATCATGCTGAGGTACGCCGTCGGCACGTGCACGTACATGATCTTGGCGCTGAAGCCCTGCAGGTAATCCGGCGGCGCGACGAAGAGCCCCAGGACGAGCCCTACGGCGAACAGGGCGGCGGCGAACCAGGCGAACCACGGCCGCAGGCGCTCCGCCTGACGGTAAACATAGGGCGGCGAGGCCCAGCGGTGAAACCAACGTGGAAGTCCGAGCATGATGAATCCTCGCAGGGTTCGACCCGCTTCAGGGCCAAACGCTCCCCGAACGGGCGACCGGCGCCGCGCCGAGCCCGGGCCCGCCCGTCGGTCGAGCACAGGCTGGCAAACGGCACGATCTGCTCGAAGGCGCCCAGGTGGGGGTTCTGCGCCAATTGGACCACATAGTGGAGTAAACGTTTGCCGAGTCAAGGGTGGCGGCCTCACTCGAGTCCGACGCGCACGGCGGCCGCGACGGCCACGGGCCCCACGGAAACGCCGAACACGGCCATGGCCGCGAGGAGGTACAGCGGCCCGGCGGTCGGCTCCGCGTGCGCGGCCAGATCCGTGGCCCGGGCCCCGAAGATCAGCAGCGGGCTCGCGAGCGGCAGCACGAGCAGGCCGATGATGGCCCCCGAGTTCTTGAGCTCGAGCGTCAACGCGGCACCGACGGCCGCGAAGACGCTGAGCGTCGGCGTCGCGAGCAGCAGCGCGCCGAGCAGCGTCGGCAGCGAGACGGCCGGCAGGCCGAAGGTCAGCGCGAGCGCGGGCGCGAGCGCGATGAGCGGCAGGCTCGTCGCGATCCAGTGGGCGGCGATTTTCGCGAGCACGATGACGCCGAGCGGCACGGGCGAGAGCAGCAGCTGCTCGAGGCTGCCGTCCTCGGCGTCGTTGCGGAACAGCCCGTCGAGCCCGAGCAGCGAGGCCAGCAGCGCCGCCATCCAGACGACGCCCGCGCCGATCGCGGCGAGCCGGTCGGCCTCGGGGGCGATTCCGAGCGGAAACAGCGCGGCGACGATGACGAAGAAAATCAGCGGATTCGCGAGCTCGCTCCAGCGCCGGAAGGCCAGGCGCAGGTCGCGCAGCAGCACGGCGGCAAAGGCGTCCACTTCCGTCAGAGCTCGATGAGAAGCGCGCCCGGCTCGAGCAGCCCGGCGGTCTGATGCGTCGCGACGAGCGCGAGCCCGCCGTCGGCGACGTGCGCGCCGATCCACGCGGTCACGAGCGCGCGGCCGTCGGCGTCGAGGTTCGTCGTGGGCTCATCGAGGATCCAGAGCCTCGCCGGCGCGAGCCGCAGCGTCGCGAGCGCCGCGCGCCGGCGTTGGCCGGCCGACAGCCGCCGCACAGGCGTGTCGCTGTTCGCCTCGAGCTGCAGCGCCTCGAGCACGGGGGCAATCGCCGCCGTGCCGCCGTTGAGGCGGCGATGAAACTCGAGGTTCTCGTAAACGGTCAGGTCCTTCTTGAGGCCGTCGAAGTGGCCGCGGTAGGCGATCTCGCCGCGGCGCTCCGGCGGCAGTGCGCGCACCTCGCTGCCGTCCCAGCGCACGCGGCCCTCCGTCGCCGGCGCAAGGCCCGCGATGATCCGCAGCAGCGTCGTCTTGCCCGCGCCGTTCGGCCCGACGAGCACGGCCGTCTGCCCGGCCGCGAGCTCGAAATCCAGCCCTTCGAACAGGCAATTGGCGCCGCGCCAGACTTCGAGCGCCTCTACCCTCAGCATCGCCTCACTCGTATCGGCCCCCATCTGCCGCGCGGGCATTGTGCCGTAGCGGGGGCCGATTGCAAGGGCGGCCGTCAAAAAGAAGATGTCACACTAATACCTGCATAAGCTTATGCTTACGATCACTACTTAAAGTCGTTTCGCCTTCAGCCGTCCCGGGTCCGACCGAGGGCGGGCGGCTCGGCGTTTACATAAGGCGGCGCCTCGCATAGACTGCTCTCGTCGTTACAAAGCGTTTCAAGAAGCAACAATAACTGCCCCGCGCAGAAAGGAAAAACGCGATGGGACCGTCCCCGCGACAGGTGTCTCCGGCGACCGTATTCGCGCGCCCCACGCCGGAAGCGGTCTGGCTCGGACCGCGGCAACGTGCGGCCCTGAGCGGCCTCATCGAGGACGTCCACCCGGCGCCGATCCGCGCCCTCGTCGGCGGCCCGTCCGTCGGCAAAACCGTGTTGCTGCGCCATGCGGCCGCGGGGCTCGCCCGCAGCTCGATCGTTCTACCCTGCCCCGGACCGAAGCGCTCGAGCCGCGAGGTCCTCGCCACGCTGCTATCGGCGGCCGACCTCGCCGTGGCGGGCCTCGACGAGCTGGACCAGCGCAACCTGCTCAGCGTCTTCGTCCAACACCGGCACGCGCAGGGCAAACGCACCGTGATCCTCGTCGACGATGCCCATGGGCTCGAGCCCGGTGCCTGGCGCGAGCTCGAGCGCCTGGCGCTGATTCGCGCAGGCCGCGGCCCGGCGGTTCGGCTGCTCTGTGCCGGCCGGCCGCCGCTGCAGCAGCGGCTCACCGCGGCGGTCGATCCCGCCCGCGCCGCGTTCCACTCGCTCGCGGCGCCCTCGGTCGCCGACCTCGCGAGTTATCTCGACTGGCGGTTTCGGCGCGTGCAGCTGACGGGGAGGCCGAGCACCGATACGGTCCGCCTCGTGGCCGATCTCTGCGGCGGCCGCTTCAGCGCCGTGGACGTTCTCTGCCAGATGGCCATGCTGGTCGCCCAGGAGCTCGGCCGCGAGACCATCGACGAGGAGACGATTCGCCGCGCCCTCGCCGCCCTTTCGGCGCGGCGCTCGGGCCGCGCACCCCCCGCGCCCGCCGAGCGTACCCTGGAGCAGCCGGCCCCGAGCCTCGACGCGGCGCCCGCATTGCCGCGGGGCACGCTCATCGTCTCGGAATCCGGGCGCAGCCTCGAGCGGATCGAGCTTGGGCCGCGGACGCTGATCGGCCGCAGCGCCCACAACGATCTCGCGTTGCCGAGCCCGTACCTGAGCCGCCACCACGCCGCCGTCGTCGGCACACCCGCCGGCTTCTACGTCGTCGACCTCAACAGCGCCAACGGGCTCCGCGTCAACGGCCGGCCCGTCGCGCGCGCCGTACTCGCGGATCTCGACGTCCTCACGATCGGGCCCTACAGCCTCAAGGTCCGCATCCGTCCCGGCCGCGAAGCCGGCAATCCGCTGCCGCCCGCCCCTTCGCTCGCGGCGACGGCCTCGATGCCGCAGCCTCTCAGGCCGCAGCCGCGTATTCATCGCGTCAAGTAAGAAAACCTCGGCAGCGAATCGCGGCTGCCGCGCGGCTTCCTCCGCGCATGTACTTCGGATTGCTGAAAGATTGCAACGCGAAGAAAGACCGCATCTGTAACATTCCTGTAACTCGTCCCCTGTAACGTTCGCGCCAACTGGTCGAGCGGGCCGACGCGGGTTTCACGCGCAGCCGCGTTCCAGTGAAGCGTAACCACGTTCAGGAGCAAGAAGGAATGAGCAGGAAGTTGTTGTCTACGGCCGTACTCCTCGCGTGTGCCGGCGGGTCTGCCGCGGCCTTGGCGGCCGAGCCCAGCACGACGGTCGGGGGCAAGGGTTACTTCGATCTGACGAACATCGACCAGACCAGCGACGGCGTCAAGACGAATCCGAGCGGAACCGGCGTCGACGTGAAGCGGTTCTACATCTCCGTCTCGCACGCGTTCGACGAGACGTGGGGCGCGAACATCACGACGGACTTCAACTACGTCAGCAACGACAGCGAAACGCAGCTGTTCGTCAAGAAGGCGTATGTCGAAGGCAAGTTCGACAAGGCATTCACGCTGCGCCTCGGCTCCGCCGACTTGCCCTGGGTGCCGTTCGTCGAGAACCTCTACGGTTACCGGTACGTCGAGAACGTGCTCATCGAGCACTCGGGCTTCGCGACCTCGGCCGACTGGGGCATGCACGCGCTCGGTTCGTTCGCCGACGGCAAAGTCGGCTACCAGGTGTCGGCCATCAACGGTAACGGCTACAAGAACCCGACGCGCAGCCAGAGCCTCGATTACGCGGGCCGCATCGACTTCGTGCCCGTGGCCGGCCTGACGTTCGCGGCCGGCTTCCGCACCGGCCATCGCGGACTCGATACGGTCGGCGTGGACACGCTGCACACGGCGCAGAAGTACGAGCTGCTCGCGGCCTACGTGAAACCGAAATTCCGCATCGGCTCCGACTATTTTCAGGCGAAGAACTGGAATCAGGTGCTGAGCCCGCAGACCGACAAGGCCGACGGCTACTCCCTCTGGGGCTCGTACAGTATCTCGAAGAAGACGGCCGTATTTGCCCGCTACGACGACGTGAAGCCCAGCAAGGACCTCGCGCCGACCCTGAAGAACACCTACTACAACGTCGGCGTCGCGGTCACCCCCGTCAAGGGCATCGACATCGCGTTCGTCTACAAGCAGGACAAGGTCGAGAACGGCCTGTGGAAGACCACGAACGGAACGATCGGGGGCGCGGGCGTCGGCAAGCACAACGAGCTCGGTATCTGGGCTCAGGCCTCGTTCTGAGGCAACCCGCCCGCGAGGCGCTCGAAACGGCACGCGGCGCGCACGGCGAACCCGCCTTCCCTTGACCGGGAGGGCGGGTCCGCCTTTTCCATCGAAGAATTCCTCGAGGCCGCCGAACGCGAATCGCCGCGGCCGCATGACGTAGACGCCGTGGCCCGGCACGCGGGGACGGCGGCGCGGCGAGCGCTGGCCTGCTAGCCGTAACGCCCCGTGATGTAGTCCTCGGTGGCCTTCTTGCTCGGGTTCGTAAAGATCTTGCCCGCTTCGTCGAACTCGACGAGCTCGCCGAGATACATGAAGGCCGTATAGTCGGAGACGCGCGCGGCCTGCTGCATGTTGTGGGTCACGATGAGCACCGTCACGCGGTCGCGCAGCGTCGAGATGAGCTCCTCGATCTTGGCCGTCGCGATCGGGTCGAGCGCCGACGTCGGCTCGTCGAACAGCAGGATCTCGGGCTTGGTCACGAGCGCGCGCGCGATGCAGAGTCTTTGCATCTGCCCCCCCGAGAGCGCGAGCGCCGAGTCGAACAGGCGGTCCTTGACCTCCTCCCAGAGCGCCGCGTCGTGCAGCGCCTGTTCCACCTCGTCGGCGATGGCCGAGCGCTTGCGTAGGCCGCGCAGCCGGAGGCCGTAAGCCACGTTCTCGAAGATCGACTTCGGAAACGGATTCGGCTTTTGGAACACCATACCGATGCGCATGCGCACCTCGATGGCATGGATCTCTCGGCTGATGAGATTGAGGTTGTCCGGATGCAGCGTGATGCGGCCCTCGTAGCGGGTATCCGGCTGCAGGTCGTGCATGCGATTGAAGCAGCGCAGGAACGTGCTCTTGCCGCAGCCGGAGGGGCCGATGAGCGCCGTGACGCGGCGGTCCGCGATCGGCAGACTCAGGTTCTTGAGCGCCTGGTTGGCGCCGTAATAGAAGCTCAGCCCTTCGACCGAGGCCTTGACCGGCAGGTCCTTGATGGCGCGCGTGTCCTCGCCTGTCGCTGCCTGCACGCGCGGGACGCGCAGCGGCTTGTGCGGCCGGATGGGTCGCGCCGGCTCGGCGGCGGGCCGAACGCCGGCCTCCTCGGAGACCTCGTATGCGGCGGATTTGGAAGCTTGCAGCATGATTGTCACTCCAGCCGTCACGATCCCCTCTGGACCGTGCCGAACAGTGCACCGATGGCCCGTGCGATGATGCTGAGCAGCAGCACGAACAGCGTGATTAGCAACGCCCCGGTCCAGGCCAGGGAGTGCCAGTTGTTGTAGGGGCTCATTGCGAACTGAAAGATCACGACGGGGAGATTCGCGATTGGCTGCGTCAGCTTGCCACTCCAGAACTGATTGTTGAGCGCGGTGAACAGCAACGGGGCCGTCTCGCCCGAGATGCGCGCGACGGCGAGCAGCGTGCCGGTCACGATGCCGCTGCGCGCGGCCGGATAAATGATGCTCGTCACCGTGCGCCAGGGCTGCGCACCGAGCGCGGCCGAACCCTCCCGCAAGTTCTTCGGCACGAGCCGCAGCATATCCTCGGTCGTGCGCACGATGACGGGAATCGCGATGATGCCGAGCGCTACGGCGCCGGCGATCGCCGAGAAATGCCCCATCTGGGCCACGACGACGGTGTAGACAAAGAGACCGACGATGATCGAAGGCGCGCTGAGCAGGACATCGTTGATGAACCTGACGGCCGAGCTGAACTTGTTGTTGCGCCCGTACTCGGCGAGGTACGTTCCGGCCAGGACCCCGATGGGTGCGCCGAGGCCGATGCCGATGGCGGTCATGACCAGGCTGCCGTAGATCGCGTTCAGCAGGCCGCCCTCGCTGCCGGGCGGCGGCGTCATCTCCGTGAACACGCGCCAAGACCAGCCCCCTATGCCTTCCACGACGAGCGAACCGAGGATCGCGGCCAGGATCGCGAGACCGACGAGCGTCGCCAGCATCGACGTGCCGAGCGCGACCCAGTTGACGATACGGCGGCGCCGCAGCGTGTTCCTCATGAGCGCTTCGACCCTCCGCGCTCGAGCCGGAGCAGCAACAGCCGAGCGCCAGCGATGACGGCGAAAGTGAGAACGAAGAGGATCAGACCCAACGCGATCAGCGACGACCGGTAGAGATCGCCGACGGCCTCGGTGAATTCGTTCGCGATGGCGGCGGAGATCGTCGTGCCGGGATCCATGAGCGAGGCGCTGATCGCGTGGGCATTCCCGACGACGAAGGTCACAGCCATGGTCTCACCGAGGGCGCGGCCGAGCCCGAGCATCATGCCGCCGATGACTCCGGGCCGCGACCACGGGAGAACAATGTCCCAGACGACCTCCCACTGCGTCGCGCCGACGCCGTAGGCGGCTTCCTTGAGTGACCTCGGCGTCATCTGAAACACCTCGCGCATGACGGCCGTGATGAACGGCAGCACCATGATCGCGAGCACAATGCCGGCGGTCAGAATGCCGATGCCGTAGGGCGCCCCCTGAAACAATACCCCGATCGCCGGGATGTCGCCGAGATGGTCGATGAGCCAAGGCTGCACGTGCTCCTGCAGCAGCGGCACGAGAACGAAGATGCCCCAGATGCCGTAAACGATGCTCGGAATCGCCGCGAGAAGCTCGACCGCGATGCCGATCGGCGTGCGCAGCCAACGGGGACACGTCTCCGTCAGAAACACCGCGACCCCGAACGCGACCGGCACGGCGATGAGCATGGCGATGATGGAGGTCACGACGGTGCCGTAGATCGGCGCGAGCGCGCCGAAATCCTGCGTCACCGGATCCCACGCCGTGCTCGTGAGGAAGTGCCACTTGAACGTCGCGAGCGCGGGCCAGGCTCCATGCGCAAGCGAGACCAGGACGCCCGCGAGCAGTGCGAGCACGAGCGATGCCGACAACAACGTAGCCGACCGAAAGGCGTTCTCGGCGCGAGCCTCCCGGTGCAGTCGAAGGTAGAGCGGATGAGTCGCCATATTCCAAGGAGCGCGATGGGATGAGCCGCGGCCCCGCCGCAGATCGACGAGCCCGGCACCATTTGGCCGCAGAATTGTTACAGGAATGTGACAATGAGGCCAGAAGCGGGCGGGCAAACTCAGGAACCGCTGGCCCCATCCGGCAGCGCGCGGAGCTCGGGGCCATCGCCCGCGACCTCGGCCGCGTCTTCGGCCGCCGCTTCGGCCGCGGAGAAACGATAGCCGAAACCCCGCACGGTCTGGATCACATGCTCGCACCTGTACGGCTCGAGAACGCGCCTCAGGCGCCGCACGTGCACATCGACCGTCCTGTGCTGGCGCTCCCCGAGCTCGCGCGTCCACGCCCCGCGCAGGAGCTCCGTCCGGCTGAACACCCTGTCCGGATTGTCGAGGAAAAAAGCGAGCAGGCGGTACTCGGTCGGCGCCAGCTCGATTCGGCGGCCGCGAATGGTCAGCGCGTGCAGCGCCTTGTCGAGCACGATGGGCCCAGCCACGACGCGCTCGGCCGCGCCGTCGACCGGCGGACGCCTCAGCGCGGCGGCCGTCCGGGCAGTGAGCTCGTGCGGATCGAGCGGCAGGCGTAGGCAGTCGTCCGCGCCGAGCTCCAGGGCCGCGAGTGCCGCCTGCGAGGCCGACTCGGAGGCCAGCACGATCACCCGGCTGGCCGCACGACCCGGCCTGGGCTTGAGGCGGCCGAGCGCATCTGCGGTCGCGGCCCTCCCTCGCCATTCCAGCAATACCAGGTCGGGCCGCGCGCGCATCGCCTCGGCTGGCGCATCGGCCTGCTCGAGGACCGTATGACCGAGGGCTTCGAGCGCCCCTCGAGCCGCCCTGCGGACGACGGGGTCGGCATGAACGACGAGAACGACGGCTGGCATAGCTCCGGGCATTGGCTGGGAACCCGAGCACAGTCCACCACTTTTCGATTACAGTCATGTTACCGCGGAGTATCTTCGCGTTGCGCGGCGCGGACCCGGTCGGCCGCATGCTCGTGCCGCCGAGCAAATGCGTAGATCGCGGGGCCGACGTCGGTTCGACGCCGACGCCTGGCCGTGCGGGGCGCCAGCTGTAATGAGATTGAAACATCCACCTGCTCGAATGGAGAGCAGGCAAGGCTGGCGCGAAGGTCGCTCGGGCTGCCTGACTACTTCCAACACAAAACAGAGGACCTTGAGCATGATTCCGAAATTTTTGCGGCTCTCTGCAGCCGTGGCGCTGTCGGCTGCCGGCACCGTAGCAGCCGCCGGCACTTCGATCACGGGCGCCGGAAGTACGTGGGTGTATCCGCTCGTCGCAAAATGGGCGGCCGTGTACGCGAAGGAGACCGACACCCAGGTCAACTACCAGCCGATCGGCTCGGGAGGCGGCATCCAGCAGATCAAGGCCGGCACCGTCGCCTTCGGCGCCAGCGATAAGCCGCTCACGTCGGAGGAACTGGCGGCCGCTAATCTCATTCAGTTTCCGACCGCGATCGCCGGCGAAGACATGATCTACAACCTGCCGGGTATCAAGGCGGGCGAGATCGTCCTCTCGGGACCAGTGGTCGCCGAAATCTACCTCGGCAAGATCAAAAAGTGGAACGACAAAAGGATCACCAAGCTCAACCCGGGCCTGAAGTTGCCCGATCGCGCCATCGCGGTCGTACATCGCTCGGACGGGTCCGGCACGACGTTCACCTTCGCGAACTACCTCTCGAAGGTCAGCCCGGAGTGGAAAGAAAAGGTGGGCGCCGACACGTCCGTGAACTGGCCGACCGGCGTCGGCGGCAAAGGCAACGAGGGCGTGGCCAACTACGTGCAGCGCATCAAGGGCGCGATCGGCTATGTCGAATACGCGTACGTCATTGAGAACAAGCTGCAGTACGCGCGCATGATCAACTCCGCGGGCAAAGTCGTCAGCCCGAGCCTCAAAGGCTTCCAAGCGGCGGCGGCGAACGTCGACTTCACCAAGGCCAAGGACTTCTACGTGATTCTGACCGATCAGCCGGGCGACGAGTCATGGCCGATCTCGGGCTGCACGTGGCAGATCCTGCGCAAGAACGCGCCCAAGGCTACGAACGAACAGGTGATCAAGTTCTTCGAGTGGGGCTTCGAGAACGGCCAGAAGATTGCCGAATCGATCGCCTTCGGGCCGCTGCCGTCGAGCACCGTCGCAGCGATCAAGGACTACTGGCAGAAAAACCTGGGCATCTGAGTACAAGCCTAAAGGCTGGCCCGGCCGGACCGTGCGCGGTTCGGCCGGGCTTGCGCCCGGAACGCGCGCAGTGCTCTCGCGGGTAGGCCGATTCCATTATCGGCGACGCCCGCGAGCGCTTCGCCTCCTTCGGCTGCAGCCCTGAGGGCTCTCTGGCCGCCCGGCCGAGCAAACATAGCCGCATTTTTGAGCCGATGTGCCGGCGGCTGCGTGAGAGGCTGAAGGTCGCCCACTATCGCTGCCTCTCCACTACACGGCCGAAGGCACGCCACATTGCGCAGCCCGATGGTGCCCGAGGCCGGATTCGAACCGGCACGGCCTTGCGGCCAGCGGATTTTAAGTCCGCTGCGTCTACCATTCCGCCACTCGGGCCTGCCCCGTCGCGCGCCGACCAAACTTCGTCCGCGGGCGATTATACTGGCTGCGCGCAGGCTTGGCCGCCGGGTGGCGCCCCTCCTTCCCGCTGTGCCGGCTGGCACACGTCTTGCCTGCGGTGCCGCAAAGACTGGGGCGTTGAGTATTTGGCATGCCTAAGGAAAAAGTGAGCGACGTGGGCGTCCAGCGGACCGGCAAGAAGGACTGGGAAGCGGATTACCGGAAATCCGACATGGAGACGGTGTTCCGCGGCGGCGCTTGGAAGAGCTGGGATCAGATGGTCGACTGGCTCGCGCAGGCAGGCGAAGCCGACAACGAGCTTACGCCCGGCGAAGTCCTCGCCATGCACGGGGACCTCGTGCGGTTGCGCGACTGCGGGGTGCCGTTCACTTCCGATTCGGCAAAGGCCTACGATCTGGCTCACAAGTACCGCCATCCTGAAGGGCATCGCGGCCGGAGCTGACGGCCGCCGGCGAGGGGCCGCGACCGGCACGCGGCTTGCACTCGTCGGTCACGTGCCATGAACCCATCGAGGACCGGAACGGGCCGCCGGGCCGCCCGAGCCGCGCGCGCCGATCCGCGCCTGCGCCCCGCGGTGCTCGGCCTGCTGCTGCTTGCGTCCGTGCTCGCAGGCCCCGGCCGGGCGCAGCCTGGCCCCGCCCCGCAGGCCAACACGGCCCCACAGCCCAACACGGGCGGGCCACCGGGCACGAGCGCCCTGCCCGGCACGAGCGCCCTTCCCGGCACAGGCCGGGTCTACGTGCGCCGCATCGAATTCGCGGGAGTCTCGGGAATCGACGACAGGGTGCTGCGGCGGCAGTTGCTGCAGTACGAGGGGACCTACCTCAATACGATCGCGCTCGAGCAGTCGCTGCGCCGGCTCGAGCGCTTGCCCTACGTCGCGTCGGCCATGGCCGACCTGAAGCCCGTGGCGGGCAGTCCCGACGAGGTCGACGTCGTCGTCTCCATCACGCAGGCGCCCGCGCGCCGCTACGGCGGGGGCGGCGGATACTCGCCCTCGCTGCTCGCAACGCTGCACGCCTACTTCATCGACGAGGACCTGTTCGGCACGGGCCGCCGTTTTTCGGCCCGCCTCGAGGGCGGCACGCTGAGCTCGCTGGCGGAGCTCTCGTACACCGCGCCCTATGCGCGGCCGGCGCCGCCCGGCGGAATCGCGCGCACGCTGGCCCTGTCGTCGCGGCGCATGAGCCAGGCCTCGGCGAATGCGTCGAACCTCGACGTGAGCCTCGACAGCCTCCGCCTCGAGTACGGCTACGATACGGGTAAGGCCGTACCGGTGGCGCCGCCGGCACCCCCGGGCGCGCCGCCGCTGCCGCTGCTGCGCACGCCGCTCGTTCCCTCGGGAGACACGAGGCAAAGGCTGCGTCTAGGCGCGGAGGCGGATCGCGTCACGCTCGGCGGGGCCGCGGGGACGAGCGCGCAGCTTGTCGCGTGGGTCCTCGGCAACGGCCATCCGGAGCCCGGCGTGCTGCCGGGCACGCGCTACGACGAGCTCGCGCTGCGCCTCGACTGGCGCTACGACACGCGCGACCGCAGCACCTTCCCGAGGACCGGTCTCGAACAGACGCTGAGCGCGCGCGCCGCGAGCCCCGTCGGCGGCGTCGAATACTATCTCGCCGACTACCGGGCCGAGCGCTATTGGCCGCTCGGCAAGCGCTGGACGGCAGCGTTGACGGGCCGGTTCGCCTACGGAGCGGCGTACGGCGACACGACCTCGCTGCCGCCCTATCTGAACTGGTTCGCGGGCGGCCCCGGCACGGTGCGCGGATTCGAAGCCGGCACGCTTGGGCCCCGCGACTCGCTCGACCGTCCTTACGGCGGCAATCTTCTGCTCGCCGGCCAGTTCGAGCTGTTGACGGCGCGCCCGGCGCGCTGGGAAAAGCGCATGCGTGTCGGCGCCTTCGTGGACGTCGGCAGCGTGTTCTCGACCGAATCCATCCCGTTCCGCGACGCCTCCGGTGAGCCGCTGGACTACGGTTTCGCCTGGAGCCGACTGCGGCGGTCGGCCGGCATCGAGGTCCGCGTGCTGCTGCCGCTCGGCGAGCTGAGAGTCAGCTATGCGATCCCGTTCGACGTGAACAGAAACCCTTCGAATCCGTTCCTGAGCGACCGTGTGCAGCGCCTCCAGGTGGCGCTCGGCGTCGATTACTGAAGGCCCGTGGGCGGCGTGAATCTCGTCGATCGCTCGTGTCAATCGGTCAGCAGTCGGGCCGGGTCGTAGACCTCCATCGCGAACCGGCCGAGCTCGCGACGTGCGCCCATGAAGGCGGTCAGTGTCGGCACGTCGAGTCCGTCCTCGGATTCCTCGATCGCGAGCAGCCAGCGCAGCAGCTCCACCTGCTCCCGGAGCCTGCCTGTCGGATTGTCGGCAACGGCCCCGTGGCCGGGCGCCCTCGCGTAGCGTGCCAGCGCGATCGCAGGCTCCGTCTCGAACAGCTGCAGCGCGGGCTGGATGTTGTGCAGCACGGCGAACAGCGAGTCCATTGCGAGCACGCAGTCGAGAGTATCCGCCTCGGAGCGTCGCGGGCCGGCCGCGTGGAGCCGCTCGAACGCAAGCTCGCATTGGCTCAGCCCGCCGCAAAGCGCGAGCAGTGCGCGCGCCTGGCGCGGGCCGCGCCCTTCCGGCTTGCGGCAGCGCTTCTCGACGAGCTGAGTGAGCTCCGACCACATGTCCCGTTCGACCCCCTGGTCCGATGCCGACCCCCGCTCGAAGCAAGAGGCATGCCAAGCCGCTACGGGCCAGGCGGCTTCCAGCGCAGGTCCAGCTGCTTCGCGGCGCGCACCTCGTCCAGACGGCGCAGCGGCAGGCTGTAGGGCGCCCCCTTGACGTTGTCCGGACACTCGCTGGCGCGGCGCAGAATGTCCTCCATGGCTGCGACGAAAGCGTCGAGCACCTCGCGCGGCTCGGTCTCGGTCGGCTCGATGAGCAGGCACTCGGGCACGAGCAGCGGAAAGTAAGCCGTCGGCGCGTGGCAGCCGTAGTCGAGCAGCGCCTTCGCGAAATCGGCCGCCCGCACGCCGCGCTCGCGCGCGAGCCGCTTGAGCGTAATCACGAACTCGTGGGCCGGGCGGCGATGGGGATAAGCCAGCTCGAACCCCGCGTCGGCGAGCCGCTTGGCCAGGTAGTTCGCATTGAGCGTCGCGTACTCGGCAATCGCGGGCAGCGCGTCGGCGCCGACCAGGCGCAGGTAGACGTAGGCCCGCAGCAGCACGCCGACGTTGCCCATGAACGCGGAGAGCCGCCCGATCGTGCTCGGCCGCTCGGCGTCGCCGACCCACCGGAACCCCTCGCCGGCGCGGTCGACGAACGGGACCGGCAGGAACGGCTCGAGCCGCGCAGCGGCCCCGATCGCGCCGGCGCCCGGCCCCCCGCCCCCGTGCGGCGTCGAGAACGTCTTGTGCAGGTTCAGGTGCATGACGTCGAAGCCCATGTCCGCCGGCAGGACCTTGCCGAGGATCGCGTTGAGATTCGCGCCGTCGTAGTACAGCAGCCCGCCCGCGCCGTGCACGATCTTCGCGATCTCGACGATGTGCCGCTCGAACAGCCCGAGCGTCGAGGGATTCGTGAGCATGATGCCGGCCGTGCCGGGCCCGACCTTGCGCTCGAGCGCGGCGATGTCCACGTCGCCGTCGGCGCCCGTCGCGAGCTCGACGACGTTGAACCCGCACATCGTGGCCGTCGCGGGGTTCGTGCCGTGCGCGGCATCGGGCACCAGCACCTCAGTGCGCTGCGCGAGCTCGCCGCGCGCTTCGTGGTAGGCGCGGATCATGAGCATGCCGGCGAGCTCGCCCTGCGCGCCGGCCATGGGCGCGAGGGACACGGCCGGCATGCCGGTCACAGCCTTGAGCATTTCCTGCAGCTCGAACAGGCACGCGAGGACGCCCTGCCCGTGCGCCTCCGGCGCGTAGGGATGCCGGCCGAGAAAGCCCGGCAGCCGCGCGAGCGTGTCGCAGGCCTTGGGGTTGTACTTCATCGTGCAGGAGCCGAGCGGGTAGAACTGCGTGTCCACGGAGAAGTTCTGCTGCGAGAGGCGCGTGAAGTGGCGCACGGCCTGCAGCTCGGAGACCTCGGGCAGACTCGGCCTCGAGCGACGCAGAAACCGGTGGGGCAGATCGTCGATCGACGCGCGCTCGGCGGGCGCCTGCGCCGTCGAGTAGCGTCCCGGCCGCGATTGTTCGAATATCAAACCTTCCTTCATGGCAATTCCGCTCTCCAGCGGCCTGTGCGCGCAGGCCCCTCCGCGTCGGCCCTTCGATCAGCCGCCGCCCGGCGCGCCGAGCTCGGCGGCGAGCGCGGCCGCATAGACCTCGATGTCGGCGCGCGTCTTGGTCTCCGTTACGCACACGAGCAGCGCGTCCCCGAGCTCGGGGTGCGAAGCCGCGAGGTCGACACCGCCGAGAATGCCGCGCGCGGCGAGCCCCCGGAGAACGGACTCGGCCGGGCGGCCGAGCCGCAGCACGGCCTCGTGGAAGAACGGACCCGTGAACGCGCGCTCTACGCCACGGATGCCTTCGACGGCTTCGACCAAGGCGCGCGTATTCGCATGGCTTTGGGCCGCCACGCGCCACAGGCCTTCGGCGCCGAGCATGGAAACGTAGATGGCCGCCGCCGTCACCATGAGCCCCTGGTTCGTGCAGATGTTGGAGGTCGCCTTCGAGCGCCGGATGTGCTGCTCGCGCGCCTGCAGGGTCAGCGTGAACCCGGGCCGGCCTTCCGCGTCGACCGTGCGGCCCACGAGCCGGCCCGGCATCTGCCGCAGGTGAGCCATGCGCGTCGCCATGAAGCCGAAGTACGGGCCGCCCGAGGACAGCGGGACGCCGAGGGGCTGGCCTTCGCCGCAGACGATGTCTACGCCCGGGCCGCCCCATTCGCCGGGCGGCGGCAGAATCGCGAGCGAGAGCGGATTGACGACCGCGACCGTGAGCACGCCGCGCCGCGCGGCCCAGTCCGTCAGCGCATCGACGTCTTCGAGCTGGCCGAAGAAGTTCGGCTGCGGGATCACGAGCGCGGCCGGCGGCTCTTTCTCGTCTTCCCAGCGGGCGAGCGCCTCGAGCGGAACCGTGCCCGTCTCGCTGTCGTAGTCGACGCGCTCGAGCGGCACGTTCTGGGCGGCGACGATAGTCTCGACGACGCGCGCGTAGGCCGGATGCAGGGTGCGCGGCAGCAGCACGCGGCGCGAGGCCTCGTGCGGATGCGCCCGAACGGCCATGAGCACGGCCTCGGCCAGCGCGGACGCGCCGTCGTACAGCGACGCGTTTGCGGCCTCCATGCCCGTGAGCGCCGTGATCATGCTCTGGTATTCATAGATGAGCTGCAGCGTGCCCTGGCTCGCTTCGGCCTGATAAGGCGTATAGGCCGTGTAGAATTCGCCCCGCGTCGCGATCTCCCAGACGGCCGCCGGTATGTGATGCTCGTAGGCCCCGGCGCCCGCGAAGCACGCGAGGCCTTCGTCCTCGGCCGCGCGGCGGCGCATGAGGCGCGTGACCTCGTGCTCGGAGAGTGCGGGCGGCATGCCTTCGAGCCGCTTCGCGCGCAGCGAGGCGGGAATCTCGTCGAAGAGCCGTTCGGCGTCGTCGACGCCGAGCACGGCGAGCATTTCCTTCCGGTCGGCTTCGGTGTGCGGTATGAAGGGCATGGTTCGGTCCGTCGCGCCGCGCCGTGGGCTACTCCGCTTCCGCGGCTTCCTTGGAGTAGGCCGCGGCGTCGAGCAGGTGGCCGAAGGGTTGCCCCGGGTCCACGGCGAGGCGGAAGAGCCAGCCGCTGCCGTACGGGTCCTCGTTGACGCGCTCCGGCTTCTCGGTCAGCGCCTCGTTGACGGCCGACACCTCGCCGGCGACGGGCGCGAAGACGTCCGAGGCGGCCTTGACGGACTCGACGACGGCGCAGGCATCCCCGGCGGCGAAGTGGCGCCCGACCTCCGGCAGTTCCACGAAGACGAGTTCGCCCAGCGTCGCCTGCGCGTGGTCCGTGATGCCGACGGTCACGGTGCCGTCGCCCTCGCGCCGCAGCCACTCGTGCTCGGCCGTGTAACTCAGTTCCTCGGGTGTCTTGCTCATGGAGCCCTCAGGGTTTGGCAGCCAATCGCGTCACGAAACGAGTACCCGGCCGTAACGCACGAAGGGCGGGTCTACGCAGCGAACCGGCAGCGACTTCCCGCGGATCTCGACGTACCAGCCCGCCTTGGGCGCCTCGCTCGGCACGCGCGCAAGGCCGATCGAGCGGCCGAGCGTCGGCGAGAAGCCGCCGCTCGTCACGGTGCCGGCGCCCGCGTCCGTCGCGAGCGGCTGACCCGCGCGCAGGACGGCGCGCTCCTCGAGGACGAGGCCCGCCCGCCGGAAGCGCGGCACGGCTTGCTCGAGCGCCTTGCGGCCCACGAAGTCGCGCTCGGCGGGTTCCAGAGCGACGGTCCAGCCGAGCCCGCATTCGAGCGGGTTCACGGTTTCGTCCATGTCCTGGCCGTACAGGTTCAGACCCGCCTCGAGGCGCAGCGTGTCGCGGGCGCCGAGCCCGCAGGGCGCGGCCCCGGCTCCGAGCAGCCCGCGCCAGAGCTCGGCGAGCCCGGTGGCGGGTGCCATGAGCTCCCAGCCGTCCTCGCCCGTATAGCCCGTGCGCGCCGCCCAGCAGTTTTCGTCGAGCTGCAGGACCTCGAAGGGCCGCATGCGCCCGAGCGCAGCGCCGTGCAGCGGCATGACGCGCGCGAGCACGTGGGCCGCCTGCGGCCCCTGCACGGCCAGCAGCCCGAGGTCCTCGCGCGGCGTGACGGCGAGGCCGGGGGCGCCCGCGTGCGCCGCAAGCCAGGCCAGATCCTTGGCGCGCGTCGCCGCGTTGACGACGAGCCTGAAGTCGCTCTCGCCGATGCGGTAGAGGATGACGTCGTCGAGAATACCGGCGCGCTCGTCGAGCAGGCAGCTGTAGAGCGCGGTGCCGGGGCGCTTGAGCTTGCCGGGATCGTTCGCGAGCAGGCCGCGCAGCAGCCGCACGGCCGCCTCGCCGGAGACGTCCACGATGCCCATGTGGGAGACGTTGAACACGCCGGCCGACCGGCGGACCGCGTGATGCTCCTCGATCTGGGAGCCGTAGTGCAGCGGCATGGACCAGCCGGCGAATGCGACGAGCTTCGCGCCCGCGCGCGCGTGCTCCTCGTACAGCGGCGTCCTGCGGGCCCGGTCGAAATTCACGCGCGCTCCGAAACGGGGTCAGAGCCCTTTTTCGCCCGGCAGCAGGGGCTCGCCGGCCGGGGTGACGGCCCGCGGCGCGCCCGCCGCCGCCCGACGCCGAAAAAGGGCTCTGACCCCTTTTTCACGCTGCGCCTACAGCTGCGAGAGCGCGGTCTCCGCCGAGCTGACCCCGAACTGCCCGGGCGGCTCGACGTTGACCTGCTCGACGACGCCGTCGTCCACGATCAGGGAGAAGCGCTGGCTGCGCGTTCCCATGCCGAACTTGCTCGCGTCGAGCTCGAGGCCGAGCTTCTTGGCGTACTCGCCGTTGCCGTCGGCCAGCATCACGACCTTGTCGCCGACGTTGGCGGACTTGCCCCAGGCCGACATCACGAACACGTCGTTGACGGCCAGGCAGGCGATCGTATCTACGCCCTTGCCCTTGAGGGCACCCGCCTTCTCGACGAAGCCCGGCAGGTGCTTGGCGGAGCAGGTCGGCGTGAACGCGCCCGGCACCGAGAAAAGCACGACTTTCTTTCCCTTGAAAAGCTCGTCCGTAGACAAAGGCTGCGGCCCGTCCGCGCCCATGACCGTGAACTGTCCCTGCGGCATTTTGTCGCCGACCTTGATGCTCATTGCTCGGTTCTCCTTCGTATTCTTTCCGACCTTAACCAGCCGCGAGCCGCGAGGACAATGCGGGTTCGCCCCCGCGCCTCTCGCAGCCGCTGCACGCGATTCTGCTCGCATTCGTCGCGGCGAATCCACTGGCCAGGATAACGCAAAGCTTTCGCCGGCATCGACATGCCGAGCGCGCCGTGCGCTCAAGCGGATGAAGGCGTTGCATCCGTTTCCTCCAGAAAAATGGCGGATGCCGAGCGGCCCGGGCCGGACGCGGCCGCTCCGCGCGGCGGTGGGAGGCCCCACGCCGCGCCGGCCATGTCCCGCTAAGGCGTTGACACGGTTTGCAGTTTTGATGATCATTCCTCTTTTCACCGCGACCGATCGAGATGAGTGAACTTCGCTCCGCCCCGCGCCTTGCCGTATCGCTGCTGTATGCCAGCCGGTGCGGGCGCGCGGCTTGACGACGAAGCCAGAGTCGAAACCCCGCACCCGAAAGGCTGCGGGGTTTTTTTTTGGCGGCCGGCAGGCGCCGCTACGCACCAGACGTTAAAGAGGAAAGGCAATGCAACTGTTTGTGGAATCCGACGCCCGGCCCGAAGCGCTCGCCGGCGAACGGCTCGCGGTACTGGGCTATGGTAGCCAGGGTCGCGCCCATGCGATGAACCTGCGCGACTCGGGCTTCGACGTCGTCGTGGGCCTGCGGCCCGGCGGTGCCACGTCGGCGAAGGCCGCGCGCGACGGCTTCAAGGTCGTCGCGCCGCGCGAGGCCGTCGAGGGTGCAGGGCTCGTCGCTTTCCTCGTGCCGGACATGGCCCAGGCCCAGCTCTACAAGGACATCGAGCCCGTGCTCGAGAAGGGCGCGACGCTGCTGTTCGCGCACGGCTTCAATATCCACTTCAAGCAGATTCAGCCGCGGAGCGACCTCGACGTCGTGCTCATCGCGCCCAAGGGGCCGGGCGACCTCGTGCGCCGTCAGTATGAAGCGGGCCGCGGCGTGCCCTGCCTCATGGCCGTCGCCCAGGACGCGACCGGCAAAGCCCAGGCGCGCGCGCTCGCTTACGCGCACGGCATCGGCGGGACGCGCGGCGGCGTGCTGACGACGACGTTCGCCGAAGAGACGGAGACGGACCTGTTCGGCGAGCAGGCAGTGCTCTGCGGCGGGCTCACGGAGCTCATCGTGCGCGGCTTCGAGACGCTCGTCGAGGCGGGCTATCAGCCGGAGGTCGCCTATTTCGAGTGCATGCACGAGGTCAAGCTCATCGTGGATCTGCTGCACGAGGGCGGCCTCAGAAAAATGCACGAATTCATCAGCGAGACGGCGAAATTCGGCGACCTCACGCGGGGGCCGCGCATCGTGGACGCGCACGTCAAGGACAACATGCGTCAGGTCCTCAAGGAGATTCAGACGGGCCAATTCGCCGACGAGTGGATCAAGGAGAACCAGACGGGTCTCAAAAACTACAAGCGGATGCTCGACGAGGACCTCGACCGCGACCTCGAGAAGGTCGGGCGCGAGCTGCGCGGCCGGATGAGCTGGCTTCAGGAGTGAGGCCCGCGGGGCGCGGGCGGCTTCGAGGTGAGCTTCCTGCGGGGGTCGAATATAATCGGCGCCCCCAGGAGGCAGATCGGCGCCCTCGGCAGGCGCCGGGCCAAGAGGCCCTCGCCGCCCCCTAGCACGGAGATCAACGGGATGCCGCTCAAGACAAGTCGTTTCATCTGGCACGAGGGCAAGTTGGTGCCCTGGGCCGAGGCCACCGTGCACGTGCTGAGCCACGCCCTGCACTACGGCTCTTCCGTGTTCGAAGGCGTGCGCGTCTACGAGACGCCCTCGGGGCTCATGGGCTTTCGCCTCACCGATCACATCCGGCGTCTGTTGAATTCCGGCAAGGTCTACCGGCTCAAGATCCCGTACACCCTCGCCCAGCTCGTCGAGGCCAGCAAAGAGGTCGTGCGCGCCAACGAATTGAACCGCGGCGCCTACATCCGCCCGATTGCGTTTCGCGGCTACGGCGAGATGGGGGTCGCCGGCAATCCCGAGGAGCCGGCGCGGTGCTCGATCGCGGCCTGGGAGTGGGGCTCGTACCTCGGCGAGGGCGGGCTCGAGAAGGGCGTCGACGTCTGCGTCTCGTCCTGGCAGCGCGTGGCGCCGAATACGGTGCCCGCCATGGCCAAGGCCGGCGGCAACTATCTCTCGAGCCTGCTCGTGACGCTCGAGGCGCGGCGGCTCGGCTTCGCCGAAGGGCTGGCGCTGAACAGCCAGGGCTTCGTCAGCGAGGGCGCGGGCGAGAACCTGTTCCTGGTCCAGGGCGGCGTGCTCTACACACCTCCCGTGGCCGCCTCGATCCTGGCCGGTCTCACGCGCGACACCGTCATCAAGCTCGCCGAGTCGCTCGGCATGCAGGTCGTCGAGCAGAACATCCCACGCGAATGGCTCTACATCGCGGACGAAGTGTTCCTTACGGGCTCGGCCGCCGAGATCACGCCCGTGCGCTCCGTGGATCGGATCACCGTCGGCGAGGGCCGGCGCGGGCCCGTGACCGAGCGTCTGCAGAACGCCTTCTTCGGTCTGTTCGCGGGCTCGACCGAGGATCGCTGGAGCTGGCTCGAGCCGATCGCAGCGGGCAAGGACCAGGCGGACCGGACGGTGGCGGTCTAAGAAAAGGGGTCAGAGCCCTTTTTCTCGGCCGCGCGGCAACTCACGTTCAACTCACCCGGAAAAAGGGCTCTGACCCCTTTACTTAGGAAGGCGCATCCATGCAAGCACGCTCGTTGTTCGACAAGGTCTGGCAGAGCCACGTGGTTCGGCCCGAAACCGATGACACGCCGGCCATCCTCTACATCGACCTGCACCTGATTCACGAGGTCACGAGCCCGCAGGCCTTCGACCTGCTGCGCCAGCAGGGCCTCGAGGTGCGCCGCCCGGACCTCTGCCTCGCGACGCTCGATCACTCGATCCCGACCGTGCCCGTGACCTCGCTCAAGGACCTCGACGTTGTCAGCGAGCCGGCCGCGGCCAAGCAGGTGCGGCAGATGGAGAAGAACTGCGCCGAGTTCGGCATCGAGCTGCGCGGCTTCGGCAGCGCCGACCGCGGCGTCGTCCACGTCATCGGGCCGGAGCTCGGCGCGACGCAGCCGGGCCGCACGATCGTCTGCGGCGACTCGCACACGAGCACGCACGGCGCCTTCGGCGCCCTCGCCTTCGGCATCGGCACGACCGAGGTCGGCCACGTGCTCGCGACACAGTGCCTGCTGCAGCGCAAGCCCAAGACGCTCGCGATCAACCTGCGCGGCAGGCTCGCGCCGGGCATCACGGCCAAGGACGCCATCCTCAAGGTCATCGGCACGATCGGCGTCGGCGGCGGCACCGGCCACGTCATCGAATACCGCGGCGAGGCCATCTCGGCGCTTTCGATGGAAGAGCGCATGACCGTCTGCAACATGTCCATCGAGGCCGGCGCCCGCGCGGGTCTCATCGCCCCGGACGACACGACCTACGACTACATGGCCGGCCGCCACTTCGCGCCCAAAGGCGCGGACTGGGACAAGGCCGTCGCGCGTTGGCGGCAGCTGCCGACCGACGAAGGGGCCGTCTTCGACAAGGAGGTCACGGTAGACGTGGGGGGCCTCAAGCCCATGATCACCTTCGGCACGAACCCGGGCATGGTCATCTCCGTGGACGAGCCCGTCCCGGCCGGCAACGACGCTGCCTTCCGCAAGGCCCTCGACTACATGCACGTCGAGTCCGGCAAGCCTCTGCTCGGCACGCCCGTCGACGTCGTCTTCATCGGCTCGTGTACGAACGGTCGGCTCAGCGACATCCGCGCCGCGGCCTCGCTGCTCAAGGGCCGCAAGGTGTCGGATCGGGTGCGCCTGCTCGTCGTGCCCGGCTCGGCGGCCGTCAAACGCGCGGCCGAGGCCGAGGGGCTCGACGAGGTCGTACGCGCGGCGGGCGGCGAGTGGCGCGAGCCCGGCTGCTCGATGTGCATCGGCATGAACGGCGATACCGTGCCGAGCGGCAAGCTTTCGGTCAGCACGAGCAACCGCAACTTCGAGGGCCGCCAGGGCAGCGGCGCGCGCACGATTCTCGCGAGCCCGCTCACGGCCGCCGCCGCGGCAGTCGCGGGCGAAGTCGCCGATCCGCGCGAGCTCATGAGGTAAGAACGACATGGAACCGATCAAAAAACTGCACTCGAAGACGGTCGTCATGCCGTACGACGACATCGATACGGACCAGATCATCCCGGCGCGCTTTCTGACGACGACGAGCAAGGAAGGCCTCGGCAAGGATCTCTTTTGCGAGTGGCGCTACAACAAGGACGGCTCGGACAAGGCGGACTTCGTGCTGAACAAGCCCGAGGCCCGAGGCGCGGCGATCCTGGTCGGCGGCAACAACTTCGGCTGCGGCTCCTCGCGCGAGCACGCCCCGTGGGCCCTGCTCGACTTCGGCATCCGCGCGGTCATCAGCACCGAGATCGCCGACATCTTCCGCGGCAACTCGCTGAAGAACGGCCTGCTGCCCATCATCGTGGACAAAGAGACGCACGCCTGGCTCATCGAGCACCCGGGCGCCGAGCTCACGATCGACCTCGAGTCGGAGACGCTCGAGCTGCCGACGGGCCGCAAGGTCTCGTTCCCCATCGACCGCTTCTCGCGCTACTGCCTCATGAACGGCATCGACCAGCTCGGCTTCCTGCTCGAGCAAAGGGACGCGATCGCGGAGTACGAAGAAAGGAACGCGGCATGAGCGAGGCTGTAGTCGTATTGCCGGGCGACGGCGTCGGTCCCGAGGTCACGGCCGAGACCGTGCGCGTGCTCGAGGCCGCTGCGAGCCGGGCCGGCCTCGACCTCGAGTTCCAGGAGGCTCTGATCGGCGGCGCGGCCTACGACGCCGCGGGCGAGCCGCTGCCGGCCGCGACGCTCGACGCCTGCCGCAAGGCCAAGGCCGTCTTCCTCGGCGCGGTCGGCGGCCCGAAGTGGGCGGACATTCCCGTCTCCAAGCGTCCCGAAGTCGGTCTGCTGGGCCTGCGCAAGGCGCTGGGCCTCTACGCGAACCTGCGTCCCGTGAAGACGCTGCCGGAGCTCGCGGCGGCTTCGCCGTTGAAGACCGAGAAGCTGCGCGGCGTGGACATCGTCGTCGTCCGCGAGCTCACGGGCGGCATCTATTTCGGCAAGCGCGAGCTCACGGCCGAATCGGCCTACGACACGTGCGAGTACACCGCGCCCGAGATCGAGCGCATCTGCCGCGTCGCGGGCCGCCTCGCCCAGGGGCGCCGCGGCAAGGTCACCTCCGTGGACAAAGCCAACGTGCTGGACACCTCGAGACTTTGGCGCCAGGTCGCGACGCGTGTCTTCCAAACCGAGTTTCCGGGCCTCGAGGTCGAGCACCTGCTCGTGGATGCGGCCGCGATGCACCTGTTGAGCCGGCCGGCGGACTTCGACGTCATGGTGACCGAGAACATGTTCGGCGACATCCTGACCGACGAGGCCTCGATGCTGGCGGGCTCCATGGGCCTCTTACCCTCCGCTTCTCTCGGCGACGGCGCCGGCGGACTCTACGAGCCGATCCACGGCTCGGCGCCCGACATCGCGGGCCGCAATCTCGCGAACCCGGCCGGAGCGATCCTGAGCGGCGCAATGCTGCTGCGCCATGCGCTCGGCGCCGAGGAGGCCGCGGCGGCCGTCGAACGCGCCGTCGAGGACTGCCTGCGCTCCGGGCTGCGGACGCGGGACGTCGCGGAGGCCGGCCACAAGCCTCTCGGCACCCGGGAGTTCGGGCAGGCCGTCGTCGATCGGGTGCGGGGCTGAGCGCGGTCTTCATCCGGCCGTCGGCGTAAGTCGTAGACCTACTTCGAAGCTTGACCCCTGCTCCGTTCCGTACTACTGTAACAGCGCGCTGTTACACTAGCACAACCGCGAATAGCATGACGGCCAAGCGATGAAGAACCACCGCCATCCCGATCAGCCCCAGAACGGGGCTAAAACCCGAGCGCGCGCAGAACGGAGCCTGTATCGTGCCCTGCTCGCGCTCGAGTCCGAGGCCGAGTGTCGGCGCTTTTTCGCCGACCTCTGCACCCCGGCGGAGCTCGAGGCCATCGTGGATCGCTGGTCGGTCGTGCCCTATCTGCAGCAGGGGCTGCCCTACCGCAGGATCCACGAGCTCACCGGCGTTTCGGTCACGACGATCGGGCGGGTCGCGCGGTTTCTCAGCGCCGGCAACGGCGGCTATCGCATCGTGCTCGAGCGGCTCGGCTCCGAAACCTGAGCGGCCCGGCGAATTCACCGGAGACCCAAAGTGCGCAAGGACGAGACTCGGATCAAGATCGCCGTGCAGAAGTCGGGACGGCTCACGGAGCATTCGCTCGAGCTCCTCGTGCGCTGCGGTCTCAGTTATGCCCGCGGCAAGGATCAACTCATCTGCTACGGCGAGAACATGCCCGTCGACGTGCTGCTCGTGCGGGACGACGACATTCCGGGCCTCGTCCAGGAGGACGTTCTGCGATCTCGGCATCGTCGGGCTCAACGTCATCGAGGAACGGCGTCTCGAGCTCGTCGAGCGCGGCACGCAGGAGCTGTTCGAGCTCGTGAGTCCGCTCGACTTCGGCCAGTGCCGCCTCTCTTTCGGCGTGCCCGAAGGCCTGAGCTTCGAGGGTGCGGCCTCGCTTGCTGGCAAACGCATCGCCACGACCTACCCGTTCATCGTCAAGGACTACCTGCGCCGCGAAGGCGTCGAGGCCGCGGTCGTCGAGTTCTCCGGCGCCGTCGAGATCGCCCCGAGCCTCGGCCGAGCCGATCTCATCTGCGACCTGGTCTCGAGCGGCGGCACGATGCGCGCGCACCAGCTCAGAGAGGCGCTCACGATTCTCGAAAGCCGAGCCGCGCTGATCCGCACGCCCGTCGCCGTGGCCGACGGCAAGGCCGAATGGATGCGCCGGCTGCTGCAGCGCATCCAGGGCGTGCTGCAGGTGCGCGAAAGCAAATACATCATGCTGCATGCGCCGCGCTCTGCGCTCAAAGAGATCACGGCGCTGCTGCCGGGCAGCGAGGCGCCGACGATCATGCCGCTCGAGGGGCGCGACGACAAAGTCGCCGTGCACGCGGTCTGCCGCGAGAACGTGTTCTGGGAGACGCTCGAGCAGCTCAAGGAAGCCGGCGCGAGCTCGATGCTCGTGCTGCCCGTCGAGAAGATGCTCGCCTGAGGCCGGCCGTGGGATGAAGCAGTACGACTGGAACGCAGTGGACGCGGCCGAGCGCGCGCGCGTGCTGGCCCGCCCCGCCCTGGCGGCCGACGCGGCGATTTACGAGCGGGCCGGGCAGATCATCGAACGCGTACGCCGGGAAGGCGACGCGGGGCTGCGGGCGCTGACGCGCGAGATCGACGGGGTCGAGCTCGAGAGCCTCTCGGTCGAACGGCGGGAGTTCGACGAGGCCGCCGCAGCGCTGACGGCCGCCGAGCGGTTCGCGATTCGCGCGGCTGCCCACAACATCGAGGTCTTTCATCGCGCTCAAATCGTTTCGCCGATCTCGGTCGAGACCAGCGAGGGCGTGCGCTGCGAGCGCGTCTCACGGCCCATCGGCCGCGTAGGCCTCTACGTGCCGGCCGGCAGCGCGCCGCTGCCCTCGACGGCGCTCATGCTCGGCATTCCGGCCAAGCTCGCGGCCTGTCCGGTGCGCATCCTGTGCAGCCCGCCGCAGCGCGACGGCCGCGTCGCGGCCGCCGTGCTGCACGCCGCACAGGTCGCGGGCGTCGAGCGCGTGTTCAAAGTCGGCGGCGCACAGGCCGTCGCGGCAATGGCCTACGGCACGGAGACCGTGCCCAAGGTGGACAAGGTCTTCGGGCCCGGCAACACCTGGGTCACGGCCGCGAAGGCCATCGTGGATCGCGACCCCGCCGGCGCGGCGCGCGACTTTCCGGCCGGCCCTTCCGAGGTCATGGTCATCGCGGACGACACGGCCGAGCCCGCCTTCGTCGCCGCCGACCTGCTCTCGCAGGCCGAGCACGGCGCCGATTCGCAGGTGCTGCTGCTGACGACGAGCGCGCGCGTCGCCGCTGCCACCGCGGCCGAGGTCGAAGCGCAGAAGGCCCGGCTCGGCCGCGCGGCGCTCGTGGACGGCGCGCTAGAGCACTCCTCGATCGTCATGGTGCCGAGCCTCGAGACGGCGTTCGCGATCGCAAACGACTACGCACCCGAGCACCTGATACTGCAGATCGAGGACCCGCGCGCCTGGCTCGGCCACGTGCAGGCCGCGGGCTCGGTCTTCCTGGGTCCCTGGGCGCCCGAATCCGTCGGCGACTATTGCAGCGGCACGAACCACGTTCTGCCCACCTACGGCTACGCCCGGCGCAACTCGAGCCTCGGCGTCGCGGATTTCTGCCGCTCGATGACGATACAGGAGCTGAGCCCAGCGGGCCTGCGCAGTATCGGCCCCGTCGCCGCGACGCTGGCGGATCTCGAAGGGCTCGAGGCGCACAGCCGGGCCGTGACGCTGAGGCTCGAAGCGCTCGCCGAGCGCAGGGCCGACGAGGGCGGGGCCGAGCCGGGCGTCGGCAGCGGTAACGAGCGCAAAAGCGTGAGCGGAAGCGAGCGCGAGGGCCAGCCGTGAGCGTGCTCGATCTCGCGCGTCCGGATCTGCGCCACCTGCGTCCCTATGTGCCGGGCGCTTACGAGCAGGGCTTCATCCGCCTCAATGCCAACGAGTCGCCCTGGCGCGCGCCGGGCGACACGACCGAGCGCGGCCTCAACGTTTACCCGCCGCCGCGGCCCTTCGAGCTGCACCGCAAGCTGGCCGCCCACTACGGCGCCCGCGATCAGGACGTCATCGCTACGCGCGGCAGCAGCGAGGCCATCGACGCGCTGATCCGCGGCTTCTGCGAGGCGCGCCGCGACCGTATCCTGATCACGCCGCCGACGTTCGATATGTACCGCGTCTACGCGGAGATTCAGGGGGCGGGAATCGTCAAGGTCCCTCTGCGGCTCCTGCCGGACCGCTTCGCGCTCGACGTCGACGCGGTGCTCGCGGCCGTCGATGCGACGACGAAGATCGTATTCCTTTGCACTCCTAACAACCCGACCGGCCACTCGGTCCCGCGGCGCGACGTCGAACGGCTCTGCGGCGGGCTCGCGGGCCGCAGCCTGCTCGTCATCGACGAGGCCTATCACGAGTTCGCGGGCGGCCACTTCCTGGATCTGCAGCAGCGCCACGAGCATGTCGTATTGCTGCGCACGCTCTCGAAGTTCGTCTCGCTGGCGGGCGCGCGCTGCGGCGTCCTCATCGGCGCGCCCGAGCTCGTGACCTATCTCGGCAACGTGCTGCCGCCCTACACGTTTCCGACCCCGGCCATCGAGCTCGTCATGCAGGCGCTTTCGGGCGACTCGCTGCGCGTCTCCGAGGAACGCATCGCGCTGCTCAAGCGCGAGCGGGCGCGGCTTTCTGCCGCGCTGCGCGAAGTCCCGAACGTAGTCACCGTTTACGCGAGCGAAGCCAACTTCGTGCTCGTGAAGACGCGCGACGGCCGAGGTTTCCGCGAAACGGCGCACCGCGCCGGCATCCTCGTGCGCACCTTCGACGGCGAGCCCGCGCTGGCCGATTGCGTGCGCATCACGGTAGGTCGTCCCGAGGACAACGACCGGCTGCTGGCCGCACTCGCCGCGGAGGGGTCCGATGCCGCGTAAAATTGTCTTCGTCGCACGCGACGGCGGCCTGCTCGAGCGGTCCGAGCCCGAAGGCCGCGGCGGGATGTCCCGCGGAACGGTGGCCCGCGGAACGGTGGCCCCCGGAGCCGTGGACCACGGTGCGATGGCCTTCGACGCTCTCCGGCTCGACGCGATCGGCCTTGCGCCCTGCGTGATCCCGGCCCTGCTGAGGCTCGCGGGCGCGGGCTACGAGCTCGTCGTGATCGGCGACGGGACACCGAGCCCGGTGGACGCATTCGTCGAGCGCCTGCTCTGCTCGCAGGGTCTGCGGCTTGCCGCTTCTGTGCGCTGCACGCACGGCTCGGCGGCCGGCTGCGACTGCCGACCGCCGGGCCTCGGGCTCGTGCGCGAGTACCTCGCCGCCGACGTCCTCGACCGCGCCGCCTCGGCGGTCGTCGCGGACTCCGGAGCGTGGCTCGCGCTGGCCGCGAACATGGGGCTCGCGGGCTTCCTGCTCCGAGGGGTCCCGGCCCCGGGCCAGGGCCCGGGCCAGGGCCCGGGCCCTGGCCCGCGCTCGGAGCCAGGCCGCAAAACGCGCTCGGACACGACGCCGCAGGCGGTGCCGACCGCAATGTCCTGGCCCAACGTCGCCCACGCCCTGCTCGACCGGCCACGTACGGCGCACGTGCACCGCAAAACGCGCGAGACGGACATCGAGATCCGCGTGGATCTCGACCGCGAAGCGGACGCGCGTGCCGCGACGGGCATCGGCTTCTTCGACCATATGCTCGAGCAGCTCGGCAAGCACGGCGGCTTCGCGCTCGAGATCACGTGCCGCGGAGACCTCGAGATCGACGAGCATCACACCGTCGAGGACGTTGCGCTGGCCCTGGGCCAGGCGCTGCGGCAAGCGCTCGGCGACAAGCGCGGCATCGGCCGCTACGGCTTCCTCCTGCCCATGGACGAGGCCGACGCGGAGATCGCCGTCGATCTCGGCGGCCGGCCGTATCTGGTCTTCGAAGGCCAGTTCGCGCGCGAGCGCGTCGGCGAGCTGCCGACGGAGCTCGTGCCGCACTTCTTCCGCTCGCTGGCCGAGACGCTCGGCGCCGCCGTGCACATTCGCGTACGCGGCGAGAACACGCATCATATGGTCGAGGCGGCATTCAAGGGCGTCGCGCGCACGCTCCGGCAGGCCTTCGCCCGCCAAGGCGAGGCGCTGCCGACCACGAAGGGACTGCTATGACACGCGCAAGCCAAAGGGACCCGGTCGTCATCGGCTGCTGCGGGGCGAACCTCGCCTCGCTCGGCTTCGCGCTCGGCCGGCTCGGCATCGAGGCGCCCGTCACGGCGGACCCGGAGCGCGTCGCGGCCGCGACGCACGTCATCCTGCCGGGCGTCGGCGCGGCTCGCAACGCCATGGACCGGCTGCGCGCGGCCGGCCTTGCGGACGTGGTGCCGCGCCTCACGCAGCCCGTGCTCGGCATCTGCGTCGGCATGCAGCTGCTGTTCGCGTCCTCCGAGGAGGAAGACGCCGAATGCCTCGGCATCATTCCCGAGCGGGTCCGTCGGCTGCCGCAGCCGGCCGGCCTGCCCGTGCCGCACATGGGCTGGAACGAGCTCGGCCTGCGCAAGCCTTCGAAGATCCTCGAAGGCGTCGCCGACGGCGCCTACGCTTACTTCGTGCACAGCTACGCCGCCCCCGTCGGCGACTACACGCCGGCCGTAAGCCGCTACGGCATCGAGTTTTCGGCGGTCGTCGAGCAGGGTAATTTCTACGGCACGCAGTTCCACCCCGAGCGTTCGTCCGAAGTCGGCGCGCGCATCCTCGATAACTTTCTGAAGCTCTAGAGAAGCTCTAGACATGAGATTGATCCCCGCCATAGACATCCGCGACGGCCGCTGCGTGCGCCTGCTCAAGGGCCGGTTCGACCAGGAGACGCGTTACGGCGTCGAGCCCGTGGACCTCGCGGCCCGCTACCACAGCCTCGGCGCGCAATGGCTCCATGTCGTCGATCTCGACGGCGCCGCTCAGGGCGCCCCCGCCAACCTCGACGTTATCGCCCGGATGCGCGCGCCGGACTTCCATGTGCAGTTCGGCGGCGGCATCCGGGACCGCGACAGCCTCGCGCGCGCGCTCGATATCGCGGACCGCGTCGTGATCGGCAGCCTGGCGGTGGCCGAGCCCGAGATCGTGGGCGGCTGGCTCCGCGAATTCGGGCCCGAGCGGCTCGCGCTCGGTTTCGACGTGCGCATCGACGCGGGCGGCACGCCCTACGTGGCGACGCACGGCTGGACGCGCACGAGCGGCCTCACGCTCGACGAGATCCTCGGCCGCTACGCCGAGAAAGGCTTGAAGCACGTGCTCTGCACGGACGTCGAGCGCGACGGCGCGCTCACGGGGCCCAATTTCGAGCTCTACCGGCGCTGCGCGGCCGACTGGCCCGCCATCGCATTTCAGGCCTCGGGCGGCATCCGCGGTGCGGCCGATCTCGACGCCCTGGCCGAGACGGGCGCCGCGGCCGCGATCGCCGGCAAGGCGCTGCTCGAAGGCCGCGTCACCGATCAGGAGATGAGCCGATTCTTACGAAGCGCATAATTCCCTGCCTCGATGTGCGGGACGGCCTCGTCGTCAAGGGCGTTCAGTTCCGCAACCATCGCGTCATGGGCGACATCCTCGAGCTCGCGAAGCGCTATCGCGACGAGGGCGCGGACGAGCTCGTGTTCTACGACATCACGGCGAGCCCGGACGGCCGCACCGTGGACCGCAGCTGGGTCAACAAGGTCGGGGCCGTGCTCGACATTCCGTTCTGCGTCGCGGGCGGCATCCGCACGGTCGCGGACGCGGAGAGCGTGCTGAATTACGGTGCCGAGAAGATCTCGGTCAACACACCGGCCCTCGAGAACGCGGACTTCGTGGACGAGCTCGTGCGGCGCTTCGGCTCGCAGAGCGTCGTCATCGGCGTCGATACCCTCGAGCGCGACGGTGAATACGAGGTCTATCAGAACACGGGCGACCCAGCGCGCACGCGCTCGAGCCGGCGGCGCACGCTCGATTGGGTACGGGAAGTGGAATCCCGCGGCGCCGGCGAGATCGTGCTGAACTGCATGAACCAGGACGGCGTGCGCAAAGGCTACGACATCGAGCAGCTCGCGCGCGTGCGCGATGCGGTCCGCGTGCCGCTCATCGCCTCGGGCGGCGCGGGCACGATGGCGCACTTCAAGGACGTTTTCGAGAAGGCGCGCGTGGACGGCGCGCTCGCGGCAAGCGTCTTCCACTCGGCAGAGATCGCGATTCCGGATCTCAAGCGCTATCTGCTCGCGGCCGGCATCGCGATCCGTCCGCCCGCGGAGACGCGGGCGTGAGCCGGCTCGACTTCCTTGCCGAGCTCGAGCGCATCGTCGCAAGCCGGCTCGCCGAAGCCCCGGAAGGCAGCTACACGGCACGGCTCGCGGCGCGCGGCACGACGAAGGTCGCGCAGAAGGTCGGCGAGGAAGGCGTCGAGGTTGCGCTGGCCGGCGCGGCCGAGGCTCGGGAGCGCGTCGTCGAGGAAGCCGCGGACTTGCTGTTCCACCTGCTCGTGCTGCTGCGCGTGCGCGGCATCGAGCTCGGCGACGTCGTCGCCGAGCTAGAGCAGCGCCATAGTACCTGACGAAAAAAGGGGTCAGAGCCCTTTTCGGCGGCCGTCGTCGCGGCGGTGCTCGTCACCGCGATCCCCATCGCCATCCGGCGCGGACCGGATCGGTTGCGGCACGTAGCCCGGCAGATCCGAATCCTCGAACGTGAATACGAAGAACTCGTTCGGGTTCGGAACCAGGCCCCGCGTCGGATCGCCGGGATCTTTGCTCGGGTCCGCTACGCTCGGCAGGAAATCGTTGTCGTTCGTGATGAACAGTGTGTGCTTGGCCTTGCCGTCGACGACGACGTCCTGGCCGAAAGCGACGCCTTCGATTTTCGAGGGTATGTACTTCGGGTCGAGGCTCCCCGGCGGCGCCGTCAGCGCCTTCACGACGTCGAGGAACTCGGTCTTTGCCACGGCATACGCCGAAAGATCTCCCACAAGACTCGTCACGTCCTGAGCACCGTCGAGATCGACGCGGAACAGCTTCTTCACCTCGGCGGCCGAGGCGGTATCGCTCAGCAGCGGCGTATCGGCAAAGCCGTTCCCGCCGCGCTCGTCGACGAGGAACTCGTGGTCGTTGACAGCCAAGATCTCGCTCGCTCCCGAACCCTCCGTAAGCTGGTAGGCATACTCGTGCGTTTCGCCGGAGCGGATGTCGATCGTCACGATTCGCAGGCTCTTCTTCTTGTCCTGCAAAAGGTTCGCCTGCATGATGCCGACGAGCATCTTGCCGTCCGGCGTGATGGCGAGGCCTTCCATGCCCTTGTTCGTCGTTCGACCCGCGCTGTTGCCGGCGATCTCGACACTTTTCTGTGCGCTGAGGCTCTCGATGGCGAGATTGTCCGGTAGCCGGAAAGCTCGCAGCCGCGTGCCCGTGGCCCGGTCGAATTCGTAGACGTAGGGACCGTACTCGTCGGAGACGAAGACGCGCCGGCCGTCGTTCGAGACGCGGATGCCCTCGGGATCGAGCCGCGCATCATTCGTGTAAGTGGACGGACGGGCGGGATCGAAGTTGTCCGATCGGCCCGTGAAGTAGAACCTATGATCGAGGGCGTTGAGGGACGGCGCACCCGAGCCGAGCGGCGTCACATTGTCATGCTGGTAGCCGAGCCCGGCACCGCTGCCGTAAACGAGCGGGGTGCGGCTCGAGAGCAGCGTCGTCGCGCGCAGCGTCGGCGTCAGCACGAAGGGCAGCTCGGAGCCCGGGTCCGTGGGCGCGAGGCGCAGATCGAATGTTTGAAACCGCGCGATGTACGAAACCGTATCGTCCACGGCCGGGTTGTAAGCGTTCGCGTTAGGTCCGCGGTCGGGCAGTGCCAGGAACGTCGTGCCGCCGGCAAAGGCGAAGCCCGAGCCGATGCCGCCGAGGCGGTTGCCGGCGATGCCGTTCTCGAGCGGCGCCGCCGTCTCGTTCGAGAGGTCCTGGTAGGCGCCGTCGACGGTCCCGATCGCGATGAGCTCGACGCCGGCGTGCGCGGCCGCGGACGCGAGCACGGAACCGATCAGCGCGGGAAGCAGCTTCTTCACTGTCATGCAACGAATCCTTTTCGATGAGGTGCGGGAGCGCAGGATTCTCGCGTCCGCCCGTGACGGACGCGTGACAATGCCGTGACGGGCCGGCAACGGCGTTTTCGCGCGCCTGGTTCCGCGCTCCCGTATCTGGCAACCGTCGAAAGGCGTACAGTGGCTGACCGGCACGCGCGCAACGGAAGCAAGGGGGGCAATCGATGGCACTACGCGATCAGGATCTCGAGCACCTGAGGTCCACTCTCCGCGGCGCCGTGTTGACGCCGAACGACGGCGGCTATGACGAGGTCCGGCGCGTCTGGAACGGCATGTTCGACCGCCGGCCCGAAGTCATCGCGCGCTGCGCCGGCGCGGCCGACGTTGTCGCCGCAGTGAACTTCGGCCGCGAGCACGGCCTGCTCGTCGCCGTGCGCGGCGGCGGCCACAGCTTTCCGGGGCACTCGGTCTGCGATGGCGGCCTCATGATCGACCTCTCGCCCATGAAGGGCATCCGCATCGACGCGCGTAACCGCACGGCGCGCGCGGAGCCCGGCGTACTGTGGGGCGAGTTCGACCGCGAAGCGCAGGCCTTCGGCCTCGCGACGACGGGCGGCATGATCTCGCACACGGGTATAGCCGGGCTCACGCTCGGCGGCGGGTTCGGCTGGCTGTGCCGCAAGCATGGGATGACCGTGGACAACCTGCTGTCCTGCGACGTCGTCACGGCCGACGGCCGCCTGTTGCGCGCGGCGGCCGACGAGAACGCGGATCTGTTCTGGGGCCTGCGCGGCGGCGGCGGCAACTTCGGTGTCGTGACTTCGTTCGAGTACCGCCTGCACGAGCTCGGCCAGGTCCTCGGCGGCCTCGTCGGCTACCCCCTCGAGGAAGCGGCGGAGGTCATTCCGCGGTATGCGGCCCTGCTCGCCGAAGCGCCCGAGGACTTCATCGCCGGCTGCTTCCTGCTGACGACGCCGGACGGGCACCGGGCCGTCGGCGTCGCGCCGGTCTACCTCGGACGCGACGCGAACGAAGGCCGCCGGCTCGTCGAGCCGTACACGCAGCTCGGAACGGTCGTCATGCAGCAGGTCGGGCCCCTGCCCTACGCGACGCTGCAGACGCTCGTAGATGCCGCCGCGGTGCCGCATCGCCGCTATTACATGCGCTCGAACTTTTTGGCGGACCCCGGCGCGGCGGCCGCGGTGCTCGCGAAAAGCTACGCCGAGACGCCTTCGCCGTTCAGCGCCGTAATCCTCTTTCCGCTAGGCGGGGCCGTGGCGCGCGGCGCCCCGGACGCGACCGCGTTTCATTACCGAGATGCGGCGTATTCGATGACCCTGCTCGGCTGCTGGGAATCGGCGTCCGAAGACGCCGAGAACATCGCCTGGGTGCGCTCGGCCTGGGAAAGGCTCGGACCGTATCTATCGGAGGGTGTCTACGTCAACGAGCTGCTCGACGAGGGCGCCGAGCGCGTACGCTCGGCCTACGGGCCCGGATTCGAGCGGCTGCAGGCCCTCAAGCGCCGGTACGATCCGGAGAATTTCTTTAGGTTGAATCAGAACGTGACGCCGGGCTGAGCGGCGGCGCTGGCCGCCGCGCCGCCGCCGCCGGCGACCGCCCTGCCGGTGCGCCTGTCGCTACGACGACTCCTTCGCGCGCTTACTGCTTCTTCGCGTACTGCTTCTGCGCGTACGCCTTCTTCGCGCGCCGCGACTCCTATCGCCTGCGGCTACTTCTTGGACTGCGCCGCCTCCATGAGCGCCTTGGTGTCCGTGCCCGAGCAAATCAGCGGCAGCAGCTGGTCGAAGGGCGCGAGCGTGAGCTTCTGCGTGGGCACGACCCAGGGCCCGGTCAGCACCTTCGGATCGTAGACGGTCGCGTCCACGAGCAGCGTCTTCGCGTCGGTGCGCCGGTAATGCTCGACGATGTGCAGCGCGTCCGAATGAAACGAGACGCGGCCCTCGGCAGACATCCACGTATCGTCCGTGAAGTTCGTTACGTCGACGACGAACGTATCGCCTTCCCAGTGCCCGACGGCGTCGCCGCGATACGAAGGCGGGATGTTATCCCGGTGCGGCCGGCCGTCGGTCGGCACGACCTGGTAGCCGTGGAAGGTTTCCTGGAGCATCACGACGTATTTCGGCGTCGCGACGATCTGGCCGACCGCGCCGACGTCCCAGAGCCGCACGTTCAACGTCCCGAATGCGGTCGGGATGCAGCTCAATGTCGGGTCGTTCTTGTCGCTGAGCTCGGCGGCATGCTTGGCGGCCCAGGGCTGGTACAGATCGGTGAAGTACGTGGGCTTCTTGCCGTCCGGCCCGACGCGCGTCGCGGACGGTTTGAAGCCGGCGCCGCCCACGTCCGCCCCGCCCCACCATACGCCGGAGAGATCCGGGTGACCGTCCGCAAGGCGCGGCACCGAAGAATCCGCGGGCTCCGCCCCGCTTTGCTGGGCCGTGGCAGCCCCCGAGGCGAACAGCGAGAGGCCGAGAATCGCGGTGCCGACGGCCGGCGCGAGGTATGCGGTCGGAAAGCACTTCATGGGCGAGACTCCTCGAGATGGAGACGGAGCCGGCGAGGTTGCGCCGGTTACTTGGCGCCGCGCGCCTGCTGCGGGCCGAACATGCCGTAGACCTTGCCATCCGCGGTCACGAGTTTCGTCAACATGCCCGAATCGGCCGACTCGTCGCGGGCATGAAAGCCGCTGATCGTGACAGTGTCGCCTTCCTTGATGACCTTCGGCGAATAGCCGTTGCGGATCATGCCGCTCGGCGTCCCCGCCTCGAACGACCAGTGATGGACCTTGCCGTCCTTGTCGACTGCGTCGATGTAGAACCACGAATGGGGATTCGTGAGCCGCACGTGGACGATCTTGCCCGTGACGCTGATGGGCTCCTTGGTGTTGTAGGCCGCCGCAAACGAGTGATGCGCCGAGGCCTGCGTCCCGGCAGCAAGCGCAAGAAGGCACCCCAAAGGCGCCGCGATAGCTCGTTTCATGCCTACCCCTCCTCCGGCCGTCACGAAGTTCTCGATCCCCCGATTCTCTATCGAAACGGCCCGGGGTTTCAATCGGCGCTCCGAAAAGGGCGAAAAGGGGTCAGAGCCCTTTTTCGCCCCGAGACGACGTATTTGGCCGCGGCGGCGGATGAAAAAGGGCTCTGACCCCTTTTTCGCCGGCTAGACGACCAGCTCCTCGGCCGGCGCCCTGAGGTTGTAGTTCGAGCTCATGACGTACCCGTACGCGCCGGCATTCGAGATCAGCAGGACGTCTCCCTCCCGCGTCACGGGCATGAGGCGGTCCGAGCCGAGCCGGTCGCCCGTCTCGCAGATCGGGCCGACGATCGTCACGACCTCGGTCGTGGCCTCGCCGAGCCGGGTCAGGTTCGTGATCTCGTGATAGGCGCCGTAGAGGGCCGGGCGAATCAGGCTGTTCATGCCGGTGTTGACGCCGATGTACTGCACGTCGCCCTTGCCCTTGGTCTGCGTCACGCGCGTGAGCAGCACGCCGGCCTGGGCGACGACGTAGCGGCCGGGCTCGAGCCAGATCTCGCGGTCGCCGCATGCGCGCTTGACCTCGGCGACGGCGGCCTCGAGCGCCGCCATGTCGAGCGGCCGCTGCCCGGGCCGCTCCGGGACCCCGAGGCCGCCGCCGAGATCGAGGTAGCGCACGTCGCGGAAGCGCTCGAGCAGCTCCACGAGCTGCTGGCCCGTCTCGCGCCAGGCCTCCGCCGTCAGAATGCCGCTCCCGGTATGCGCATGCAGACCCACGATCCGGGCGCCCGCCGCCCGCGCGAGCTCGGCGAGCTCCTCGACCTCGAACAGCGGCACGCCGAACTTCGAATGGGCGCCGGCCGTGCGTACGTGCTCGTGATGACCGCGGCCGGTGCCCGTGTCGATGCGGATGAACAGCTCGCGGCCCCCGAAAAGCTCCGCCCAGTGCTGCAGCGGATACAGATTATCGAGCGTGACCCAGACGCCTTGCTCGGCGGCCTTTGCATATTCATCGCGCGGGGCGAAGTTCGGCGTGAACAAAATCCGCTTGCGGTCGATGTTCGGGAACAGCTCGAGCACGCGCGCGATCTCGCCGGGGGAGACGCACTCGAAGTTCACGCCGAGCTCGTGCACGATCCTGAGCACCTCCGGATGCGAATTCGCCTTCATGGCGAAGAACACGGCATCCACGGAGGGCAGGGCCCGCAAGGCGTCGATTGCGCTCGCGATGCTGTGGCGGTCGTATACGTAGGCGGCACCGCGCTCGGCGGCGATCGCGAGCAGCGCATCGCGGCGCTCTACCCACCAGGGCTTCGTCGGGGCGACGGGCGCCGGCAGCACGCCGGAGAACTGCTCCCACGTGGCCCCGAAAACCCCGCCCTCGAAGCGGCTCACGAGCTGACCGTGCAGATGCTGCACGATGCGGTGCGCGTGCTCCGAGGTCACGACGAACGTCATGTTCAGGTCGTTCGCGGCCTGCGTCACGAGATGGACCTGATACTCCTCGAAGAGCTCGAGCACCGAGGTGAGCTCGTGCAGGATCGTACGGATGCGGCGGCCGACGAGCGTGATGGCCGCGCAGTCGCTGATGACGGAGACGCGGCAGAGCCGCTCGAGGTCGGCGGCGAGCGCGTCGATGACGGCCGGCTCGACGCCGTTCGCGCCGATGTCCACGGAGACCGTCACGTTGCTCTCGGACGTGGAGATCAGGTCCACCGAAAGCCCGTGCGAGCGGAAGACCGCGAAGGCCTCGGCCAGGAAGCCGACCTGGTGCCACATCTCGAGCGATTCCATCGAGATCAGCGTGATGCCGCCGCGCTGGGAGATGGCCTTGAGCTGCGGGACGTTCCGCGCCCGGGGCATTCGAGATGACCGTGCCTTCCCACTCGGGGTGCGCCGTGCATTTGAGGAACAGCGGAATCCCCGAGCTGCGCACGGGCGAGATGCTGCGCGGGTGCAGAATGCCGCCGCCCGCCGAGGCGATCTCCTGCGCCTCCTTGTAATGCAGGCTCCGGATGAGCCGCGCCGAGGGGACGGCCTTGGGGTCCGCGCTGAAGAAACCCGGCACGTCGGTCCAGTTCTCGAGCCGCCGCGCCTCGAGCATGGCCGCGATGTAGGCGGCCGAGGTGTCCGAGCCGCCGCGGCCGAGCAGCACCGTCTGCCCCT
Organism: uncultured Gammaproteobacteria bacterium; assembly: GCA_963702105.1. Lineage (GTDB taxonomy): Bacteria > Pseudomonadota > Gammaproteobacteria > Steroidobacterales > Rariloculaceae > ZC4RG20. Next base: position 1,935,480 of record OY969712.1, on the reverse strand, counting down.
GCGAATTGCGCGCGATGAATCCCTGCGTGATCACGAAGCCGTCCACGGCCCCGAAGCGCTGCTCGAGCGTCCTGCTCGGCGCGAAGTCGCAGCGCGCGGACAGGAACTGTGCGCGCTCGGCCTGCTCGGCGTTCGAGCTCGCGAGCAGCTCGCGCGCGTCGTGCCAGACGGCCGGCAGCCCGATGCGCTGCAGGTAGGCCGCGCCGAGGCGCGTCGCGGCCAGCTCGCCCGTCGCGAGCACGCGCGCGTGCACGCGAGGGCTGACCTCGCCGACGAGCCGCACGCCGGCGATGAGCTGATCGAGCTTCTCGAACAGCTCGTCGAGCGGGCCGGCGTCGACGCCGAGACCGGCCGCGAGCTCCGTGTGCTGCTTCTTGATGCGCTCGAGCTTCGCGCCGCAGTCCTCGCCGCGTACTGCCGTCTCGAGCAGATCGATGAGCGCGTTGGAGACGCCGACGAGCGCCGAATGCACGACGACGGGCTTGACGCCCTCGGCGAGCCGCGCGCGGACGAGGTTCGCGATGCGGGCCCAGTTTTCGGGCGTCGCGACGCTGCGCCCGCCGAACTTCATGACGACCCAGGGCGAGTCGGGATACGGGGTCTCGACGGCGTAGTCGACGCCGAGGGCCCGGTGAAACTCCATGCTCATGCGAAAGGCCTCAAACCGTATCGGTCACGGCGCCCTGCGAGGCCGAGCTCACGAGGCGCGCATACTTCGCGAGCAGGCCGCGCTCGGCCTTCGGCGGCGGCGGCGACCAGGCGCGCAGGCGCCGGTCGAGCTCCTCGGGCGCGATGCCCAAGTCGATGGTCTTCGCCTCGGCGTCGATCGTGATGCGGTCCCCGTTCTCGACGACTGCGATCGGCCCGCCCGCTGCGGCCTCGGGCGTCACGTGGCCCACGACGAAGCCGTGGCTGCCGCCGGAGAACCGCCCGTCCGTGATCAGCGCGACCTTATCGCCGAGGCCGCGGCCGATGATGGCGCCCGTCGGGCTCAGCATCTCCGGCATACCCGGCGCGCCCTTCGGCCCCTCGTAGCGGATCACGACGACCTCCCCCGCGACCACGACACCGCCGAGGATCGCCTTGAGCGCTTCCTCCTCCGAGCCGAACACGCGCGCGCTGCCTTCGAAGCGCACACCTTCCTTGCCCGAGATCTTCGCGACGGCCCCTTCGGGCGCGAGATTGCCGTGCAGGATCGCGAGGTGGCTTTCGGCTTTGATGGGCTTGTCGAGCGGATGCACGATGTCCTGCCCTTGCGGGTAGGGCACGACGCTCGCGAGGTTCTCGGCCAGCGTCCTGCCCGTCACGGTCAGACAGGCCCCGTGCAGGAGCCCCGCGTCGAGCAGCGTCTTCATGAGCGGCTGAATGCCGCCGATCTCGACGAGCTCGGACATCATGTAGCGGCCGCTGGGCCGCAGGTCCGCAAGCACGGGCACGCGCGCGCCGATACGGGCAAAGTCGGCCAGCGAGAGGTCCACCCGCGCGTCGTGCGCGATGGCGAGCAGGTGCAGCACTGCGTTCGTCGAGCCGCCGAGCGCGATGACCGTCGTGATCGCGTTCTCGAAGGCCTCCTTCGAGAGGATGTCCGAAGGCTTGATGCCGCGGCGCACGAGCTCGACGACGACGGCGCCGGCGCGGCGGCAGTCGGCCTTCTTGGCCGCCGAGACGGCCTCCTGAGCCGAGCTGTTCGGAAGCGACAACCCCAAGGCTTCGATGGCCGAAGCCATGGTGTTGGCCGTATACATGCCGGCGCAGGAGCCGGGGCCTGGGATCGCCGTGGACTCGACCTCCTTGAGCTCGGCCGCGCTGACCTTGCCCGAGGCGACGCCGCCGACGGCCTCGAAGACCGAGATGATGTCGCGGTGCTTCGGTCCGGGCTGGATCGTGCCGCCGTAGACGAACACCGACGGCCGGTCGAGCCGTGCCATGGCCATGGCGCAGCCCGGCATGTTCTTGTCGCAGCCGCCGATCGCGACGAAGCCGTCGAAGCCCTCGGCGCCGACGACGGTTTCGATCGAGTCCGCGATCACCTCGCGCGAGACGAGCGAATACCGCATGCCCGGGGTACCGTTCGCAATGCCGTCCGAGACTGTGATCGTATTGAACGGCACGCTCTTGCCGCCCGCCTCGTCGGCGCCGGCGGACGCCTCGCGAGCGAGCCCGTCGATGTGCATATTGCAGGGCGTGACCATGCTCCAAGTCGAGGCGATGCCGATCTGCGGCTTCGCGAAATCCTCGTCCTTGAACCCGACGGCACGCAGCATGGCGCGGCTCGGCGCGTGCTCGACGCCGTCCACGACGCGTCGCGAATACTTGCGCGGGTCCACCCCGTTCGATTCCTCTTTGCTCATGACCCTTTGCTCATGACTGTCCCTTCGCTCATGACTGGCCCTTGCGCGTGACTGGCCCCTGTTCGAGGGCAGCGATTATCCCGTCCGCGGCCCGGCCGAGCAACCGAGATCGGGCCGGTTCGAGGCCGAAAGGCTTTCAATGGCGGCCATTTAGCGGCATGATTGCCAAGTTCAGGGGGCTTACAAACACCATGAGCTCGTCCGATTCGCCGATCTTCAGGCTCGCGAGCGTCGGCAGCTACCTCGATGCGCTCTCCGCCATCACGGCCGAGATGAGCCTCAAGGAGCGCAGCGACCTCATCTATCTGGACAAATGCCTGCACAGGCTCTGGGGCCTCGGGCAGAACGTGATCTTGAGCTGGTGCCCCGAGCCGGGCGGCATCGCGCTGCTCGTGATCCCGCATTACGCGGTCGCCGAGCTCTCGCGGCCCCCGGGCTCGGACGGGGACGGCAGCCCGACCGAGCGGCGACGGCCTCGCCCCTCCGAAGACTTCTTCAAGTCCCTGCTCTCGGGACAACGCCTACTGACGCCGCGGCAGATGGACAACGTGGCGCGGCTGCTCGGTATCGAGAAGACGTACCTGCCGCTGCGTGCCTCGCTGACGGAGAACGAAGCTCATCGCCGGATCATCGAGAAGATGGTGGCGCGCTACGGCATCACCTACGTGCCGTGCCGGGCCGTCGTGCTGTTCGACATCGTGGGCTTCAGCCTGCTCTCGCCGTTCGAGCAGATGACGCAGCTCAACAGCCTCTCTTATTCCCTGAACTCGGCGCAGAGCAAGCTGCTCGACAAGCGCATCGGCATCGACTTCGCGCGCTCGACGACCGGGGACGGCTTCTACATCTGGAATCGGGACCTCGATCTCGAGGCCAACATCAATCTCTACCATCTCATGCATCTGATCCTTGCCGACAACGCGATCGCAAGGCAGAAGGCAAGCCGCAATACCGTCCCGAAACTGCGCGCCGGCTTCCACTCCGGGAGCAGTTACGAGTTTCATCAATCGGAGGGCCTGAGCCCCACCCTTTCGCATTACATCGTCGGGGACGTCACGGTCGAGCTCGCGCGCATGATCGAGCGCGCGCTGCCGAACCAGATCCTGGTCGGCGACTTCGCCGTCGAAATGCCCATAGCGCAGGGCGAGAACGTGGCCGTGGACTCCGTCGATTTCGTCATGCGCGCGACGCACAGCCTCTCGCAGCTGACCGGGCTCGAGCTCTCCGGCGAGCGCATCGACGCGATCAAGTGCTACCTTACGGGCCACCGGCTCGACAATGGCGAGTTCACGGTCCGGCGCATCACGGTCGCCGACAAGCACGGCATCTCGCGCCAGGTCTACAACGCCAAGGTCAACATCTACCGGCGCAATGCGGAGCCCATCCTGCTCGGCATCGAGGATAAGCACATCGGCCAGCACGCCATCGTGGCCGATCGAAGCGAGCATCTGATTCGGTCGGCGACGGCCTGAGAAAAGGGGTCAGAGCCCTTTTCTCAGGCCGACTTCCCAAAGGCCGGCTTGAGGCTCACGAGCGTATCCTCGCCTCGCTTCGACGGCACCTCGATGTGCGGCGCATCGCCGGCCGTGAACCGCAGCTGATACTGCCCGATCGCGATGAGGTCGCCGTCGCGCAGCCGGTGCTCGCGCACCTTACGGCCGTTCACGAACGAGCCGTTCGTGCTGTTCAAATCGATGAGCAGCCAGCCGTCCGGCGTCTCCATGAACAGGTTCTGGTAGCGGCTCACGTAACTGCTTTCGAGGCGGATGTCGCAGCAATCCTCGCGGCCGAGCACGAGGCGCGGGCGATTCAGCCGAATCTCGGCCAGCGATTCCCCGCCGCTCGTCACGACGAGCCTTCCGGCCTCGAGGTGCAGCGCGTTCGGGTCCGAGACGTGAATCGCGTCCGGCGAGACGTTGCCCTCGGCCCGCTGCTGCCAGACGGATGGGTCGTAGCGCAGATGCAGCTTCTGGCCCGCTTCCTTGAGCAGGGCCCTCGTCACGCGCATGTGCCGATACTCCGTGGCGGCGGTGAGCGCGATTCGCTCGAGCGCCTCGCGGCACAGCTCGTTCACGTCACCGACGACGCCCTGCGTGAACCCCTGGATATCCACGATCGTCTCTTCGGGAACGAGCTCCTCGACCCAGGCGCAGCCGGCCCCGTGCAGGCACGCCCGCACGTAGGCCCCCGTCTCCTCGAGCGTGAAGCCGCCGAGACGCTGATGGACCACGGGCGCGAGCCGGCTGCCTTCCCGCTGTTCCATGAGGCTCCCGACGAGATCCTCGTTGCGCGTTATCAGCACGCAGTGAACGACCGGGCGGTTGCGCACGCGCGTGCCGTTCAGCGCCTCGATCTCGCGAATCACGGGCACGGCGAGCCGCTCGAGGGCATCGACGACGATGAGCGAGATGCGCCCGTTCGCCGCCTGATGCTTGAGGAAGACCTCGAGTATGTTCCTGAGCTCCGTCGTCGAGCCCTGCACTTCGCCCGGACCGATGTCCCGGAGCAGCTTGAGCAGCACCTCGTGGGGCTCTTGCTCCTTGCCCGGCTTGATCCAGCTGAAGCTCTTGCCCTTGACCGCGCGCAGCTGCTGGCCGACGAGCGTCGACTTGCCGACGCGCGCCGGGCCGCTGACGAACAGCGTCTGAATGCGGCCCTCGAGGAGCTCCCCGAGCTTGAGCTGCGCAAAGCGCATCGAGTGCGACGTGAACAGCGGGCGAATGCCGTCCGGTGCAAAGGGATTCGTTTCGAGTCTGTAAGGTTCGATGAACAAACGCCGGCCGTCCTGCTCAGTCTTCTTTTCGGACCGTCGCGAGCCGCCGTTGCCTGGTCCGCGACGATGCCTTTTCGCCATTTCGGTCGGCCCTCCGAGAGAGCCGCCCCGACTGCTTTCCCTGCAGCGAGCGTCGGGAAACCCATGATGCCGAAGGTGGCGCGGGGCTTTCAACAAAATGTCGTGCCGGCACCGCTCCAGGCGCCCGCACTGTTCACGTTCTGCATCTAGTATCCTCCATAACCATATGTCTCTAATTTGTTTTTATTACTCCTCCGCCGCACTGCCGACGCCGGCCCTCGCCGCGGCCGCGAGGTCACCGCGGCCGCTGCGTGCCCGCGAATCCGGACAAATTCCGGGCACGACACTTGCAGCCGGCACCGGCGGAGGCTCACATGCGCCCGAAGATCGTCATCGCCGTTGCCGTCGTCGTCCTGCTGCTGCTCGTCCTGGTTCGCGCCCTCGCGCCCTGGGGCATCGAGCGATACGCGAACCACCGGCTGGCCGGGCTTGCGCATTACCGGGGACACATCCGCGACGTTGACCTGCACGTGCTCGGTGGCGCGGTCGTCATCCGGCGCTTCGTGCTCGACAAACGCAATGCCGACAATGCCGACAATGCGGACCAACCCGGCGGCGAGTCCGGCGGCGAGTCCGGCGGCGGCCCCGTTCACTTCGTCGAAGCGGACCGCATCGAGATCGACCTGCGATGGGGCCAACTGCTGCGCGGCAGGAGGATCGCGGACATCAGCGTCTCGGGCCCGACCGTGGTCCTTATCCGCGATCCCGACGCGACGAAGCGTCAGCTCGGTCAGGACATCCACTGGGACGACCTCGTCGGCGGGCTCCCGTTTCGGCTCGGCAAGATCGAAGGGCGCGACGGGTCTCTGCGCGTGCGCGGAGTCGGGAACACGGGCCAGCCGATGGTGTTCGACGAGCTGCGGTTCAGCATATCCGGCCTGGCCGCGCCGAAGGCTGCGTCCGAGCAATCGCTGCCGGCCATGGTCGAGCTTTCGACCCGCGCTTTCGGCAAAGGCAAGATGACTGCCTCGGGAAAGTTCCGCCCGAGCCTCGCCTCACCCGATTTCGATGCAAAGGCGCATCTGCGGCCTTTGCCGCTCGGCACGCTCGATCCCTGGCTCGAGGCCAAGGCGGGTGCCAAGGCGAAAGACGGCGAGTTGATGGCGGACGCCTCGGCCCGGCTGCGCGACAGCCGGCTCACGGGCTACGTGGAGGGGACGCTGCACAACCCGAAGATCGAGCCCGCGCCCGCCGCCGGGGGCCCGCTCGACGCACTGAAGGCGTGGGCAGCGAAGATCGGCCTGCATGTCGTCGAAAACGATCAGGGTAACCTGCACGAACGCGTGCCGATCGATACGCACATCGATCTTCCGAGGGAGCCGACGCTGAAGCAAACGGCATCGCGGATCGCGCGCGCCGCATGGGACGATCTGCGGAAGAACTTCGAGCTACCCGGCGGTTGACGGCCCCGGGCCGCAGCATCGGCGCCGTCCGGCACCGCCGCTACGGCGGAATCCCTTCGAACGTGCCCGCCCCGGCCCGCGCCACGGCGCCGCGGGCGGCGGCGGGACTTGCGCGGCGTTTGAAGCGCCGACTCAGGCGATTCGAGGGCGCTTCTACGAGCCGGTACAGCAGATGCGCGGCGGCCAGCGACAGCACCGCCGCAAGCGCCCAGGCGCACCATCCCCCTGCGAAGCTGCCGAGCCACGTCGGCCGAAGCAGAAACAGCACGTTGAGCCCGATCACCATGTGCAGCAGATACAAGCTGTAGCTGATCTTTCCGAGGTACAGCAGGGGCCCATGTGCAAGCAACGTCGATAACCGGCCCGCCCTCCCTGCCCCGTATATGGCTGCGGCCGTCGCAACCGCTACGCTGCCGTCCAGCTCCTTCCGAACCAGAAAAAATACACCCAGGGCCGCCAGTGGCAATACGATGGCGAGAGAGGGGATGCCGCGCGTCACCGCTCCGTAAACCGCAGTGCCCAGGAAGAAGGTCCAGGCCCACCCGGAGAGGTCGCTGGTCGGTGCCCGCACGGAGTGGGTGAACGACCAGACGGCGACGGCCGCGACCGAGAGCGTCACGACCGCCCGCTGCAACTGGGCTCCACGGATCGGCACGCGCCGGCCGACGTAATGTCCGACGACGAGGATCGCGAGAAATGTAAGGTAGAACTGCACCTCGAGGCACAGCGTCCACGAGACGTCCAGGATGGACCGTGCCGGATACACGAACGAGAGATTCTGCACGTAGAAGAGATTGGCAAGCAGACCCTGCACCCCGCCGTACTCCAAATAGAAGTCGTGGTACTTAGCCGGTGACATCAGGAGCAGGAAACCGAGCATCAGACCCGCCGCAGCCCAGTACGGAGGATCGAGCCGAAGGCTGCGCCGCAGGATGTAGTTGCCCGCATAGCGCCAGTCGGTCCTCCTGCCGTCCATGGAGAAGGCCACGACGAATCCGCTGAGTACGAAAAATACGTCCACGCCGCCGAACATGTGCGCGAGAATCGCCCCGATACGGGCCGGGAGGCTCGCCGCCAGCTCGTCATGAAGCGGCGAGACGCCCCGCGCGAAGAAGTGAAAGAACATGACGGACAAAGCGGCCAGCCCGCGCAGAGCGTCCAGGAAATGCAGCCGGCCGGAAAGCCTTACCGGAGACACGCGGTAAATTTCGTAAGGAGACACATTGGGCCCGAGGTCTTTCTACGTTGACGGCAATGGTGATCCGTCGCACCGGCATGGCGACTTTCCGGCTCGATTCATGCAGCGTCCGTGCCCTTCGTCAGTACGTATCGTTGCCCACACGCGGAGCGTAGACGAAGAGCGACAATAGGCTCCGTTGACGTTCCGACAAACATACGGCGTGCAGGATGTCCCAAAAACTGAAGTTGGTCGTTCTCGGCATGATGGCGCGCTGCCCTTTCGGGGGGCAGACCTGGCTTTATCTGAACTGGATCAGAGCGCTCGCAGCGCACGGCCACGAGGTATGGTACGTCGAGGACGATCCGACCTGGCCCTACGATCCGGTCGAGAATACCGTCACAGACGACGCGGTCTACGCCGTACGGCATCTGGAGAGGTCGATGGCCCGGATCGGCCAGCCGAGCAGGTGGGCGTACCGGATTCACGGCCTTTCGGGTGCGTGTTGGGGGCTGACGCCGAAGGAGTTGGATGCCCTTTACGCGTCCTGCGACGCGCTGCTGAACATCGTCGGAGCCACGGATCTGCGCGAAGAACAGCTGCGGGCTCCGCTTCGCGCATATGTCGAGACGGACCCCGTGACGGCCGAATTGCGGCTCGCGAACGGCGATGAGCATACGCGCACCGCGTTCGACGCTCACGACGTGCTCGTGACTTACGGGGAGAACTACGGCGCCCCCGATTGCGCGGTGCCCCTGTCCGGGTTGGATTTCAGGTTTACGCGCCAGCCCATCGACCTGGAGCTGTGGCCGGCCCACTTCGACCCGGAAGCCCCGTTCTTCACGACAATCGGCAATTTCCGGCAGACGGGCAGCGACGTCGAATATCGAGGCGAGACCTACAAGTGGAGCAAACACCACGAATGGGAGAAATTTCTCGATTTGCCAACGCGAGTCGACCAGCCGTTCGAACTTGCGTTGAACTTCGACCGCGAAGAGGACCGCAGGCGGATGGAGTCGTTCGGCTGGCGGACCTGCTCGCCGCTGCAAATGTCCCTGGACGTATTTGGTGCATATCCGGAGTATTTCCGGCGCTCCCGGGCGCAGTTCGGGGTCGCGAAGGATCAGAACATCCGCCTGCGCAGCGGCTGGTCGAGCGAGCGTGACGCCTGCTACCTCGCGACGGGCAAGCCCGTCGTCACGCAGGATACGGGCTTCTCGAACGTCCTTCCGACCGGCGAGGGGTTGTTCGCTGTCGCGACTCCCGAGGAAGCCGCCGAAGCCGTGAGCAAGATCAACGCCGACTACGCGCGGCACTGCCGGGCCGCGCGGCGCATCGCCGAAGAGCACTTCGGCGCCCCGACGATCGGCGCGAGGCTTCTCAGGGACATCGGTCTGTAGCCCGCCGGGCCCCGGCCGCTGCTTCAGCGAGTCCGCCGGGCAACGCGAGCCGGTTCGCGCCGCCCATACTGTCTCCATTCAGAGACAGTTGGCACGCAATTTGATGTCCCTGGCACTAAAGTTGCTAATCCTTCCCGGCCTGGCGCCTTCTCGGCGCGCCCAAAAAAACAGGGTCTCGCAGGACGACTGACATACGTGGTTTTGATGAGCGTCCCGTGCCGATCACGGGCGGGGCAGGAAATCTCGGTTCGCATCGAAGTCGGCGCTCGGATGGGCGCCCAAAATCAAGATTGCACAGGGTCTCAAGATGACAATCGCTTGTTTTCGTGACGTTCTCGGCCTTGCGGCCGACCAGCCTCCGATGGTGCCGGCATTCGCCCGAGGCAAGACGGCCTCGGCGCTGGGCTGAGCCATGCACGGGGTCCAGACGAGCCGTGCCGTCCTCGTAACCGGCGGCGCGGGTTACATCGGAAGCCACACCTGCAAGGCGCTGGCGGCCGCAGGTTTCGAGCCGATCACATACGACAACCTCGCGACCGGACACCGCTCGGCGGTCAAGTGGGGCCCCTTCGTGCGCGGGGATCTCGCCGATTACGATGCCCTCGCTCGGACGATGACCGCGCATTCGGTCTGCGCCGTCGTGCACTTCGCCGCTCATGCCTACGTCGGGGAATCGATGCAGCGGCCCGGCAAGTACTTCCGCAACAACGTAGCAAACACAATCAACCTGCTCGAGGCCATGCAGGATCGGGGAATCGGCGCCCTGGTCTTTTCATCGACCTGCGCGACCTACGGGATGCCGGACAGGCTGCCGATCGACGAGGCTCACGAGCAGCGCCCGGTCAATCCTTATGGCGAGTCGAAGCTTTTCGTCGAAAAGGCGCTCGGCTGGTACGCTCTGGCGCACGGCCTGCGCTCGGTTTCGCTGCGCTACTTCAATGCAGCGGGGGCCGACCCCGACGGCGAAATCGGCGAACGGCACGAGCCCGAAACCCACCTGATTCCGCTCGTGATCGAGGCCGCCCTCGGCAACCGAACCTCCATCGACGTATATGGAACGGATTACGCGACGGCCGACGGTACGGCCGTGCGCGACTACGTCCACGTCACCGACCTGGCCGACGCCCACGTGCGCGCCCTGCGGCACCTGCTCGCCGGCGGCGATTCCTTGCGCCTCAATCTCGGCACCGGCCGCGGACAATCCGTGCTCGAGGTCATCGAGTGCGTGGCCCGACGCGCGCGGCGTCCGATTCCGACCCGCCTGTGTGCCCGACGTTCCGGGTGACCCGGGCGAGCTCGTCGCCGAGCCCGGCAAGGCGCGCGCAATCCTCGGCTGGACGCCGCAGCTTTCGGACCTCCCCACCATAGTCGATACCGCCTGGGCGTGGCATACGCGCGAGATCGCGGGACCGATTCCCGTCGCGGGAGCCCGCCGCTGAGCGGAGCTGCCTTCGGAGTCGTAAAGCCTTTCCCGAGCAAACGACATGCATACACTTCGAGCAAACTCCGAGCACAGCCCGGCATTGTCGGCGCCGCCCGCCGCGGCGCCCTGCCCATCACCCCTGCCGGCGCCGCCTGGAACGCCGGCCGAAGGGCCCGGCGGCGGCGGTCTCGCACGCGTGGAGGTGCGCGGCAAGTTCCTGTTCGCGGCGGGCCAAAGGCTCTGGGTCAAAGGCGTCACCTACGGAACGTTTCGCCCAGGCGCGAACGGCGAGCAGTTTCCCTCGCGGGACGTCGTCCTGCGCGACATGGAGGCGATGGCGGCCGCGGGCATCAACGCTTTACGCACCTATACGCCGCCCCCCACCTGGCTGCTCGATGCCGCTGCCCGGAATGGCCTGCGCGTCATGGCCGGCCTGCCTTGGGAGCAGCACGTGGCATTTCTCGAGGGCGGCGTCGCGCCGAGGCGAATCACACGGCAGCTGCGCGAGCACGTCTCGGCCTGCGCCGGTCATCCTGCACTGCTGTGCTACACGCTGGGCAACGAAATCCCGGCGTCGATCGTCCGGTGGCACGGAGCGGCTGCCGTCGAAAGCTTCATCGGGCGTCTCTATGCGGCTGCCAAGTCCGTGGATCCGCAGGCCTTGTGTACGTACGTGAACTTTCCGACGACCGAGTACCTGCGCTTACCGTTCCTCGATCTCGTTTGCTTCAACGTTTATCTCGAGACTCGCGAGGCGCTGACGGGCTACCTCGCGCGGCTGCAGAACCTCGCCGGCGACAAGCCCTTGCTCATGGCCGAAATCGGCCTGGACAGCCGACGCCACGGCCTGGACGCTCAGGCGCGCAGCCTCGCGGACCAGATCCGGACAGCTTTCGCGGCGGGTTGCGCCGGGGCATTCGCCTTTGCCTGGACGGACGAGTGGTATCGCGGAGGTTACGCCATCGAGGACTGGGACTTTGGCCTCACGACGCGCGATCGCCGGCCGAAACCTGCGCTCACGGCCGTCGATGCGGCCTTCGCGGAGGCGCCGTTCCCGGCCCACGCGAAGTGGCCCGCGGTCACCGTCGTCGTTTGCAGCTACAACGGCGCCGCCACCATTCGCGACACCCTGGAGGGCCTCGAGGCGCTCGACTATCCCTCGTACGATGTCATCGTCGTCGACGACGGCTCGACGGATGCGACCGCCCGCATCGCCGCAGAGCACGACGTAACTTTGATCAGCACGGAGAACCGGGGTTTGAGCGCCGCACGCAACACGGGCTGGCAACGAGCTAGCGGCGAGATCGTTGCCTACATCGACGACGACGCGTACCCCGATCCGTATTGGCTGCGTTATCTCGCGCACACATTCATGACGACGGAGCACGTCGGCGTCGGCGGACCCAACGTCGCCCCGCCCGGGGACGGCGCGATCGCCGACTGCGTGGCCAACGCGCCCGGCGGCCCGGTCCACGTCCTGCTCACGGACACGGAGGCGGAGCACATTCCCGGCTGCAACATGGCATTCCGCAAAAGCGCGCTCGCGGCAATCGGCGGCTTCGATCCGCGCTATCGCGCCGCCGGCGACGACGTCGACGTCTGCTGGCGGCTCCAGGACCGCGGCTGGACGATCGGTTTTAGTCCTGCAGCCCTCGATTGGCACCACCGGCGCAACTCCATCAAGGCCTACTGGAAGCAGCAGCAGGGCTACGGCAAGGCCGAAGCGCTGCTCGAGGAGAAATGGCCCGAGCGCTACAACACGCTCGGCCACTACGCGTGGTCGGGCCGACTCTACGGCAAGGGTTTGACGGCGGCCCTGCACGCGCGCCGCCCGCGTGTCTACGGCGGCCGTTGGGGCCAGGCGCCGTTCCAGTCGCTCTACGAGCCCGCGCCGAGCCTCATGAGCGCCCTGCCGCTCATGCCGGAGTGGTTTCTGCTGCTCGGGGCCCTGGCCGGCCTCTCGCTGCTGGGGTTGAGTTGGCCGCCGCTGCTCGCGACGGCGCCCCTTCTTCTCGTCGGCGCAGCGCTGCCCGCGACGCAGGCCGTCGCGAGTGCGCGGCGCGCCGTCTTCCCGACGCCGGGCTGGTCGCGGCGGGAGCTCTTGCGGCTCAGGGCGCTTACGGCGCTGCTGCACGTCGTGCAGCCGATCGCGAGGCTCAAGGGTCGGTTGGCACACGGGCTCGCGCCGTGGCGTTCACGAATCCGAACACCGGCACGTGCAGGGCTGGTTTCCGAGCGCGAAATCTGGAGCGAGCGCTGGCGGTCTCCGGAAGTGTGGCTCGGGGACGTCGAGGCCAACGCGCGCGCGGCCGGCGCCGTGGTACGCCACGGCGGCGACTTCGACCGCTGGGATCTCGACATCGCCGGCGGCGCTCTCGGCGGCTGCCGCACGCTGCTCGCCATCGAAGAGCACGGTGCCGGCCGCCAAATGCTGCGCGTGAGGGCATGGGGTCGGGTGCCGTGGCCGCTCGTCGTCACGGCGCTCATGCTCGCCGGGCTGGCTGCGGGGGCCGCCGCGGCTCATGCCGCGATTGCATGCGTTGTGCTTGCGGGCGGCGCGGCGATGCTCGCATTCGGCGCCTGGCGCCAAGCGGGCGCTGCGTTGGCGGCGCTCGACGAAGCGCTCGAGGCAGCGAGCGGCGAGCGCACGCCGGCCTGCGCTCCGGCACCGCTACCCGACTCGTGATTCGGTAGGCTTCATGGAGAGCGGTCCGCTTCTTCCGGCGGCAGCTCGCGAGGCCCGAACTGAAGGTCATGCAGATGCGCGAACCGGCCGCCGCGGGCGAGCAGCTCGCCGTGGGTGCCGGCCTCCGCCACCGTTCCCGAATCCATGACCACGATGCGGTCGGCATGGCGAATCGTCGAAAGCCGGTGAGCGATGATGAATGTCGTTCGGCCGCGCATGAGCCGCTGCAGGGCCTGCACGACGAGCGCCTCGCTGCCCGCATCGAGCGCGCTCGTCGGCTCGTCGAGAATCAACACGGGCGCGTCGACGAGCAGCGCACGTGCGATGGCGAGACGTTGGCGCTGGCCGCCCGAGAGCGTCCCGCCGCCCTCGCCCACGACGGTGTCGTACCCGCGAGGCAGCGCGGCGATGAACTCGTGAGCGTTGGCAGCGGCCGCCGCGGCCTCGACGGCGCCGAAGTCGGCTTCGGGCCTGCCGTAGGCGATGTTGTCGCGCACGCTGATCGGGAATAGAAACGGTTCCTGCAGCACCATCGCGACGCTGCGCCGAAGATCCGCGACCTTGAGGGTACGCAGGTCGTGTCCGTCGATGCGCACGGCACCTTCGTCGGGGTCGAAAAATCGCGGGATCAACGCAACGAGCGTGCTCTTGCCCGCCCCCGTTGCGCCGACGATCGCAAGCGTCTCGCCGGGGGCGGCCTCGAGGCTCACGCCATGCAGCACGCGCCGCCCGGGCTCGTAACCGAAAGAGACGTTCTCGATCTGCACGCGGCCGGCGACCCGGCCGAGCCGGCGCGCCCCGGGCGCTTCCGTCACCTCCGGTTGGCTCTCGAGGATTTCGAGCACGCGCCGCGCGCTGCCGGCCGCGCCCTGAATCGTCGAGGATGAATAGGCGATCGATTCGAGCGGTTGATACAGCGACGCGAGGTAGGAGAGAAACACGATGATGCTGCCGATCGTGAGCTCGCCCGAAAGGGCCTGCCTCGCGCCGAAATACAAAATGGCGGCCGTGCCGAGGGCCGTCGCCGCACCGATGACCATCTTGAAGCGCATCTGCACGTCGGTTGCGGCGACGGCGGCCTCGAGGGTGCGCTCCGTCGCCGTGCGCAGGGCCAGGTCCGCGTCTCGCTCTCGGCCGAAGGCCTGTATGGCGGGCATCGCGGCGAGCGTCCGCTCGATGACGGAATACGTTTCGGCGTCTTCTTCCTGCTGGCGATAGCCGTGACGCATCATCGGCTCGGCATAGCGCCGGAAGCCGAAGCCCATGAGCGGCAGAACCCCCAGCGACGCGAGGGTCAGCGCCGGACTCAATTGCCAGAGGATCCCGAAGATCAGGCCGAGCGTCACGACCGAGGTGATCATCGGCACGAAGGCGCCCTGGACGATCGTCGCGACGCAGCTCGAATCGTTCGTCACGCGCCGGATCGTATCGCCCGTGGGCTTGCGATAGTGGAAGCGCAACGATAGGCGCTGCAGGTGCACAAAGAGATCCGCGGCCACGTCGTACGCCAGGCGCTTCGCGAATCCGGTCGTCGTGATCTGCGAGGCCGTCGTCAGAAGCCAGCTCAGCAGGAACACGACGATCGTCGCGGCCACGGCGCCGAGGATGATCGCGCGGCGCGCGGCGTCCCCGGAGAGCCCGTCCAGCGCCGCCGCGAGCCATGCCGGGGCCGGAAGGCTCTGAAGCCCCTGATCCACGAGGATCTTCATGGGCCAGGGCTTCAGCAGATCGAAGCAGATTTTGCCGAGCACGAGCGCGAGCACGAGCACGCTGCGATGCCAATGCCGCATCGCAGCGTGCGCAGCCCAGCCGAGAACCCGCAGTGTGCCGTACGTCGGGGAGGTGACCGCGCCTCTCGCGGAGGCCGCCGCGCGCGTCACGGCGCCTCCCCGATCGCCCGGCTCTCGGCCGCCTGCATGCCATACATGCGCGCATAGAGGCCGCCGCTCGCCGCGAGCGCCTCGTGGGTGCCCTGCTCGACGATGCGGCCGGCCTCGAGCACTACGATGCGGTCGGCGTGCGCGATCGTGCTCAAGCGATGCGCGATGATCAACGTGGTTCTGCCGCGCATGAGGCGCTCGAGCGCTTCGACGAGCAGACGCTCCGCGGCCGCGTCGAGCGCGCTCGTGGGCTCGTCGAGAATCAGCAGCGGCGCGTCTTTGAGAAACGCTCGTGCGATCGAGAGCCGCTGACGCTGACCGCCCGACAGCGTCATGCCGCGTTCGCCGAGCCGTGTGCCGTAGCCTTGCGGCAGCTTCGCGATGAATTCGTGCGCGTTGGCCGCCTTGGCCGCGGCGACGATTCGCTTCTCGTCCGCCGAAGGTGCGCCGAAGGCGATGTTTTCGGCGACCGTGGCCGGAGAAAGGAACGGCTCCTGAAACACCACGGCGACGCTCCTGCGAACTTGGGCCAACTCGAGCTCGCGCAGATCGCAGCCGTCGAGCAATACGCGCCCGCGCGTAGGATCCATGAACCGCGGAACGAGGGAAACCAGCGTGCTCTTGCCCGCGCCCGTCGCGCCGACGATCGCGAGGGTCTCCCCCGCGTGGACCTCGAGATCGATGTCGTGCAGGACGGGTGGGCCCGCCTCGTACGCCGCGCTGACGCGCTCGAAGCGTAGATCGCCGCGCACGCCTGAGAGCTTCATCGGAGCGGCGGCGTCCCGAATCTCGGGCTCCGCGTCCAGGATCTCGAGGACGCGATCCATCTCGCCGCCCAGCGACTGCAGTGTCGTGACGCAGCGTGCGAGCGATTGGAAGTTTCCCTGCAGCGTCGCGAGGTAGGCGACGAACACGAGCAAGCCGCCGACCGTCAGGCCGCCACCGAGAACCGACACGGAGCCGGCATAAAGGATCAGCCCCGTCCCGAGGGCGACGACCGAGCCCGTCCAGAAATCGGCAACGTTGCTGAGCAATACGGTGCGCTGATAAGCGCGGATAGCGGCCGCCGCCTGATGCCGGAACCGCCGCGACTCGCGATGCTCCTGGCCGAAGGCCTGCACGACCTGCAGACCGCTGAGCATCTGACTTACCTGGGCCTGTATACGGCCCTCGATGTCGCGCTTCGCTCGGGAGGCGGATCTGAGCCGGCCGCCGAGCATGAACACGGCCGCTCCCATGCACGGCGCCGCGGCGACGGCGATCAACGTGAGCCGCCAGTTCATCTGCGCCATGATCGCAACCGTGAGCGACGCAAGCAGCAGCGCTTTCGCGGGCGTAATAAGCACCGTGTCCACGAGACTGTACACGCAGTAGCTGTCCGTCGCGATGCGGCTCATGAGATCGCCCAGCGAGGCGCGCGAGTGAAATGCGAGCGAGCGCCGCTGCACACGCGCGAACAGATCGCGCTCGAGGTCATAGACCATGCCTTGGCCGACATGAAGCCACCCGAGCGCCATGCGGTATTCGAGCGTACCCGCGAGCACGAACAGCACGAAGCTCGCTACGGCGGCAGCGGTGAGAAGGGCCATTCGCGAAGAGGCGGCCGGAACGGCGTGCATGAGCAACGCGAGCGCCGCGCCGGGCGCCTTTCGACCGAGCACCTGATCGACGACGACCTTAATCGTCCACGGCTGGGCCAGCGCCACGGCGCCGGCCGCGGTGCTCATGAAGGAGATCGCGAGCCAACCACGAAGGTACGGGCGGGCATAGCGCAGCAGCCGGCGGAATCCGGCGCGAGGCGAAGATTGCGCGCCGATCATTTTCGTCCGGCTCCGGCGAACGCGCGCACAAGTCGTCCGGCGGCTGGCAGGGAATGTCGCAGAGCGGGCCGACGCATTCCGGGTACTTCCTGGAGCCTGTCCACAAGCTCGTCCGGCGGGTTCTCGAGGTCCATACAAGAGACCAAACTGTGGCATCCCTATCGCCCGGAAACAACGCGGACGGACGGGCAGGATCGATGGCCACGCGCCCATCCGTAGCGCTGCCTAGCCGGAACCCTGCCGATACGTGCATTTGCGTATTGTGCGTTCACGTGCCCGCCCGCTAGATGATCGCACATGAGGGCAAAGTCCAAAGCGTCTGCTTCGCTCGCCGCCTTGACGATCGTCTCGGCGGGCGCGCTCTGGCTCGCTCTCCGTTATCGTCGCGATATTCGCCGCGCTCGCGCACGCGTCGCGCTCGGCGGCCGCATGATCGACACACGCTGCGGCCCGATAGAATACGCGGAAGCCGGGTCGGGGCGTGCGTTGCTCGCCATTCACGGCGCGGGCGGCGGGTATGATCAAGGCCTCGCCCTCGCGCGCGCGTTCGTCGGCTCCGGCCACAGAGTGATCGCGCCGTCGCGGTTCGGCTATCTCCGCACACCCGTACCCGAACACCCGTCGCTCGCGCTGCAAGCCGACGCACATGCCTGCCTGCTCGATGCGCTCTCGGTGTCGCGTGCCGACGTTATCGGGATCTCCGCCGGGGCCCCTTCGGCGCTCGAGTTTGCGCTGCGGCACCCGAGACGCTGCGCGCGTCTCGTCCTGATCGTGCCGGCCTGGGCGACGGCGCGACCGGCCGCGCCGGCTGGACCGGTCCGCCGGCTGATCTTCGAGGTCGCGCTGCGCTCCGATTTCCTCTACTGGGCGGCCAGCTCTATCGCACCGCGCATCGTCGAAAACACGCTGCTCGGCACACCCGCGAGGGACGTCTCGAGCGCCGGCAGCGCCGAGCGCGCACGGGTCGCGGCGATGCGGGAGATCCTTTCACCGCTGAGCCGGAGGCAGGCGGGTCTCGCGCTCGAACCCGACCTCATCGAGCAGACCCGCACGCAAGCACTCGAGGCCATCGAGGCGCCGACACTCGTCGTGAGCGCCGCGAACGACGGATACGGAACCTACGAGAATGCCCAGCGAATCGCGGCTCGCGTGCGCCAAGGCTGGTTCATCGGGTATCGCACCGGGGGGCATCTGCTGGCCGGACACAACGCCGAGGCCATGGCGGCCATCGCCGCCTTTCTCGACGACTGCTCGACCGAGCCGCGCTGAGCCGACGCCGGCATTGCAGCGCCGTCGGGCCGATTGCGGCCGCTGGCGGCCCAGCGGCGCGCCCATGCGGTTGACCGCCGCGATACGAGCTGACGCTCGTCGATTGAGATTAATGGTCGGGGCGGCCGGATTTGAACCGACGACCTCTTGCGCCCCATGCAAGTGCGCTACCAGGCTGCGCCACGCCCCGACCGGGCATGCAAGTTTAACGGAAAAAGGGCGCGCATGGGGCGTCGCGTATCGCGGCGCGACGCAACTACCGCCGCAGCAGTTTCAGCACGTCCTCGAGCTCGGTCCGGATCTGCCGGATGATTTGCTGACTCTGCGTCACGTCCGTGCGCGCCTCGTCGCCCGTGAGCCGCTGACGCGCGCCGCCGATCGTAAAGCCTTCCTCGTAGAGCAGACTGCGGATCTGGCGGATGATCAGCACGTCCTGGCGCTGATAGTAACGCCGATTGCCGCGGCGCTTGACGGGCTTGAGCTGGGGGAACTCCTGCTCCCAGTACCGCAGGACGTGCGGTTTGACGCCGCACAGCTCGCTGACCTCGCCGATGGTGAAGTACCGCTTTCCCGGGATCGGCGGGAGGTCGTCGTTATTCCCGGCTTCCAGCATAAGCTTCCACTCGCGCCTTGAGCTTTTGGCCCGGCCGGAAGGTGACGACGCGGCGGGCCGTGATCGGAATCTCTTCGCCGGTCTTGGGGTTTCTTCCCGGCCGTTGATTCTTGTCGCGCAAGTCGAAGTTCCCAAAGCCCGACAGCTTGATCTGCTCGCCGGAAGCGAGCGCCAAGCGCAGGTCTTCGAAGAACAAGTCCACCAGTTCCCGCGCCTCGCGCTTGTTGAGGCCGAGCTCGTTGAACAACGACTCGGCCATGTCGGCTTTGGTCAGTGCCATGCTTCCGTATCGGCTTTTTATTGGCTTCTTATTGTGGCTCCGTGCTCACGCTCCAATTCCCGCGTGACGGAGTCGACGGCTCGGTCTGCATCCGCGTCCGTAAGCGTGCGTGAAACGCCCTGTAAAATCAAGCCTAAGGCTATGCTTTTTCTACCACCTTCTACGCCGGGACCGGTGTAGACATCGAAAATCAGCACGTCTCGCAGCAATTCTCCGGCACCTTTGCGGGCCGCGGCCGTAAGCTCATCCGCTGTGACCGCCTCTGGAATAACCACTGACAAATCGCGGCGTATGGATGGAAACTTCGAGTAATTTATGAACTTCGGGACCCGGGACGTTGCCGCCGCTGCAAGGTCGAGCGTGAACAGCAGCGCGGGCCGACGCAGGTCGAGGCGTTGCTGGAGCTCGGGATGCAGCGCGCCGAGCCAGCCGCAGGTCTCGCCGCCGACCAAAATGCGCGCCGTGCGGCCCGGCGCGAGGGCCGGGTGGCGATCGGCCACGAACCGGAATTCGGCGAGGCGCCCCGTCGGGTGAAGCAAGGCTTCGACGTCGGCCTTGAGGTCGTAGAAGTCCGCGGGACGCGCCTCGACGTCCCAATGCTCGGGCAAGGCGGAGCCCGTGACGAGCCCTGCGACGGCGGCCGTCTCGTGCACGCCGGTAGCCGTCGCGGCGAACTGGCGGCCGAGCTCGAAAATCTTGACGCGGGTCTGCTGCCGGCTCAGGTTCTGCCGCGCGACGAGCAGCAGGCCGGGCCACAGGGAGGTGCGCATGACGTCGAGATCGCTCGCAATCGGGTTCGCGAGCGCCGCGCGTGCCTCGTCCGGGTTCACGGCTTCGTCGAGCGTGTGATCGACAAAGCCGTAGGTAATGACTTCCGAATAGCCGCGCCCGACGAGCAGATCGGCGATGCGGTCCTCGTCGATGCGCCTTTCGGTCGCCTCGCCGAGGCGGCCGTCGCCGGCGCCGGTCACGCCCGGAATGCGATCGTAGCCGAGCGAGCGGCCGACCTCCTCGATGAGGTCTTCTTCGATTTCGAGATCGAACCGATGCGGCGGCGGCGTCGCGTCCCAACCGCCGGGGCGCGACTCCAGACGAATGCCGAGACGCGAGAGCAGCACCTCGATGTCGCCCGCGTCGAGCTCGAGTCCGAGAAGCGCCTCGACGCGCCGCTTCTCGAGCGGCACGAGCGGACGCTTCGGCAGGCGCCCGGGCTGCTCGGCGACGAGCACCGGGCCCGGGGTGCCGCCCGCGATTTCGACGAGCAGCGCCGTCGCGCGTTCGATGGCGCGCATCTGCCCCGTGGGGTCCACACCCCGCTCGAAGCGCACGGAGGCGTCCGTGTGCAGGCCGAAGCGGCGCGCGCGTCCCGCAATGGCCGCGGGCGCGAAGAACGCCGACTCGAGCAGCACGTCCGCGGTCTCGGCCGAGACGGCCGTGCGCGCCCCGCCCATTACGCCTGCGAGCCCGACGACCCCCGCCTCGTCCGCAATCACGAGCACGTCCGGTTCGAGCTCGACCACCGTACCGTCGAGCAGCTCGAGCCGCTCCCCGGCGCGCGCCATGCGCGGCACGATGCGCCCCTCGAGCTTGGCGAGGTCGTAGGCATGGAGCGGCTGACCGAGCTCGAGCATGACGTAGTTGGTCACGTCCACGATCGGATGGATCGCGCGCAGGCCCGCGCGGCGCAGCCGCTCGCGGAGCCAGAGCGGCGACCTGAGCCCCGTGCGCACGCCGCGCACGACGCGCGCCGCGAAGCGCGGGCACGCCTCCGGCGCTTCGAGGGCCACAGGGAACTCGTCGTTCGAAGCGGGCGGCGATATGGTCGTCGCGGGCGGTCGTAGGCGCGCGCCGCGCTTGGCCGCGACCTCGCGGGCGATGCCGAGCACGCTGAAGCAGTCGCCGCGGTTCGGCGTAATGTCCACGTCGAGAACGGCGTCGTCGAGATGCAGATATTGGCGAAGCGGCGTGCCGGGCCCGGCATCGTCGGGGAGGATCAGTATCCCGTCTACGTCCTCTGCGAGCCCGAGCTCGCGCGCGGAACACAGCATGCCCTCGGAGCGCTCGCCGCGCAGTTTCGCCGCACGGATCTCGAGGCCGCCGGGCAGCTTCGCGCCGACGCGCGCGAACGCGGCCGTGACGCCGGCGCGCACGTTCGGCGCACCGCAGACGACCCCGACCCGGCCCTGGCCGTCGTCCACGACGCAGAGCGAAAGCTTGTCCGCGTTCGGGTGCGGCCGGCATTCGAGCACCTTCGCGACGACGACGCCCGAAAACGCGGGGGCGGCCTCGAGCACCGCGTCGACCTCGAGCCCGAGCGTCGTAAGCTCATCGGCCAGCGCCTGGCCGTCGATGTCGACGTCGACGAAGTCGCGCAACCATTCGAGACTGACTCGCACGAGTACCCCTCAGGCGAATTGTTCGAGAAAGCGCAGGTCGTTCTCGAAGAAGAGCCGCAGATCGTCCACGCCGTAACGCAGCATCGCGAGCCGCTCGACCCCCATGCCGAATGCATAGCCGCTGTACTCGTGCGGATCGACGTTCATGTTGCGCAGCACGTTCGGGTGCACCATGCCGCAGCCGAGGATCTCGAGCCAGCGGCCGGACTCGGAGAGCACGTCCACCTCGGCCGAGGGCTCCGTAAACGGAAAATACGAAGGCCTGAACCGGAGCTCGACCTCGCGCTCGAAGAAGCTCGAAACGAAATCGTAGAGCAGCGCCTTGAGGTTCGCGAAGCTCACGCCTTTATCGATCGCGAGGCCCTCGACCTGCGTGAACATCGGGGTATGCGTCACGTCCGAATCGCAGCGGTACACACGCCCGGGCGCAATGACACGGATCGGCACGCCGCGGTTGCGCGTCGAACGGATCTGCACGGGCGACGTATGGGTGCGCAGCAGCAGCCCGGAGCGCAGATAAAACGTATCGTGCATGGCGCGCGCCGGATGGTCTTCCGGGATGTTGAGCGCCGTGAA
Organism: uncultured Gammaproteobacteria bacterium; assembly: GCA_963702105.1. GTDB lineage: Bacteria > Pseudomonadota > Gammaproteobacteria > Steroidobacterales > Rariloculaceae > ZC4RG20. The sequence continues at coordinate 1,913,355 of OY969712.1, read as the reverse complement.
GTTGTGGAACTCGTCCTCGACCTCGGGGCCCGTGTGAACCTCGAAGCCCGCGCGGCCGAGGATGCGGACCATGCGCCGCAGCGTGCGCGTGACGGGGTGCACCGCGCCCGGCAGCTGGCCGCGGCCCGGCAGCGTGACATCGAGCGACTCGGCGGCGAGCTCGGCCGCGAGCCGGCGCGCCTCGAGCTCGGCACGGCGCGCCTCGAGCGTCTCGGTCAGCGCCTGCTTGGCTTCATTGATGGCCTTGCCGGCCGCGGGACGCTCCTCGGCCGGCAGGCTGCCGAGCTGCTTGAGGCGCTCGGTCAGCACGCCCTTCTTGCCGAGATATTTGACGCGCACGGCGTCTAGCTGCGTGAGATCCTCGGCGGCGCGGGCGGCCGACTCGGCTTCGCTCAATAGCTCCGCGAACCCGTTCACGGCCGCCCCGCCTGCTCGTCCGGACCCTGTGGGACTAGGCGCTCTCGAGCGCCTGCTTGGCGGCCTCGGCGAGCGCCGCGAAGCCCTCCTGGTCGTAGACGGCGATATCCGCGAGCACCTTGCGGTCGACCTCGATCTCGGCGCGCCTGAGCCCGCTCACGAGGCGGCTGTAGGACAGCCCGTTCGCGCGCGCGGCCGCGTTGATGCGCGTGATCCACAGCGCGCGGAACTGGCGCTTGCGCTGACGCCGATCGCGATAGGCGTACTGGCCGGCTTTGATGACGGCCTGCTTGGCCGCGCGGTAGACCTTGCGCCGCGCGCCGTAATAACCCTTGGCCTTGTCGAGGACTTTTTTGTGGCGCGCCCTCGCGATGACGCCGCGTTTGACTCGTGCCATCTATGCGCCCTCAGCTGTAGGGCAGCATTTTGCGCACGGCCTTCACGTCCTGCTCGGCGACCTGCGCGATGGGCCGCAGCTGGCGCTTCCGCTTCGGCGTCTTCTTCGTGAGGATGTGGTTCAAATGGGATTGACCGCGTTTGAAGCCGCCGTTTCCCTTTGCACGGAAACGCTTCGCGGCGCCGCGATTCGTCTTGAGCTTCGGCATGTGTTTCTCCTTACACGTTTTCTAGCCCGGGACGGCCGTTGCCGGGACCGACCAGGCGGCTACGGCACCGGTGGCGCCGCGGCACTTAAATAGGGTGCAGCTCTATCTACTGTCTCTTGCGCGGCGCAATCACCATGACCATCTGCCGGCCTTCGAGCTGCGGGAACTGCTCCACCACGCCGAGCTCCTCGAGATCCTTCTGAACCCGGCGCAGCAGCTGGTGGCCCAGCTCCTGGTGCGCCATCTCCCGCCCCCTGAACCGCAACGTGACCTTCGTCTTGTCGCCGTGACTCAGGAAGCGCACGAGATTGCGGAGCTTGACCTGATAGTCGCCTTCCTCCGTACCGGGCCGGAACTTGACCTCTTTGATCTGCGTCTGCTTCTGCTTGCGCCGTGCCGACTGAGCCTTTTTGTTCTGCTCGAACACGAACTTTCCGTAGTCCATGATTCGGCAGACCGGCGGCTCGGCATTCGGTGCAACCTCGACGAGATCCAGGCTGGAGCTTTCCGCGGTCTGCAACGCATCCTGTATGGACATGATGCCGACCTGTTCACCGTTCGCGCCGATCACGCGAACCTGCGGCGTCGTAATCTCTTGATTGCGTCTTACACGCTTTGATTGGCTGATTCTGCGCTCCTTCAATTCGCTTGAAAACAACAGCGGCCGCGGCTCACGTCTGCGAGAGGAGCCATGCCTCTCATGCGTTCGCCTGCGGCCGTCCCGCTCGAGCCCCAGGGTGTGCCGCGCTTGGGCGCACCTGGGGAGTCCGGCATTGTACGGCGGAGGCGGAAGCGAGACAAGCGGGCCGGCGGTCCGAAACCACGTTGTTTATCAGGCAGTTCAGACCTGCTCGAATGCCGGCGGGCCTACGGGCGCGCACGCTCGGGACGCATACCGAGCAAAAGGGAGCCGCCCGGGTCGGCCGCCCCGATGGCACGTTTGTTGCTGCTTCATGGCCGCGAGGAGCGAATGCGGGATGCACCAAGGCTGGACCCAGGAGTATCGAATGGAAAAAATCGTTCCTTGTCTCGTCCTCGCCGCAGGCGCCGCACTCGCGGGCTGCGCCCACAACGCGGCCGGTCTCGGCGAGCAGGCCGGCACGGTCCAGCTGCCGACCGGCCTCACGCTCCTGAATTCCGAGAAGGACCAGTGCGCCGGCAACGTGCAAATGGACCAGAGCTCCGTCGTCGCGCCCAAGCTGAGCGCTAACCTGTTCGTCCAGCCGGGCGAGCACGGCAGCTTCAAGGTTCAGGACGACAACGTCAAATGGGCCTGCATCCAGGGCAACGCGCCGAACGTTCACACCCTGAACTGTCCCGACAAGACGCAATACGTCCGGCTCACCCGGTCCGAAGAGGGCGGCGGCCTGCTGTTCGAATGCTTCGGATGAGGCGGCCGGCCCCGCGCGCGCGGTCCGGCTTTCGGCCGGAATCCGCCGAGGGCGGCCGCCGGCCCGCTCTCGCAATCCCGCCGGCGCGGAGTTAGGCTCACGGTCGCACCTCGTCGCGGCGGCGCCCGGCCGCCGCGATCGATTCGAACACCGACCTGAGGGGGCCGCCGATCATGAGCCAGCGCAGCTTCTTGCTGATTTCGATCCTGTGCAGCATCGCGGTCTCGCCGCGGGCGTTCGCGGCCGAGCCCCCCCAGCGTGTCGTCGCCAACGTCACGCCGTGCCTCGGCATTCAAGCCGACGACGCGCGCCTCGCCTGCTTCGAGCGCGTGACCCGGGCAGCCGCGGCGGCGAACCAGAGCCAGGACCAGGAGGCCGCGGCCCCCGCCGTTGCGGCCGGTCCCGGAGCGGCCGCGGCCGCTCAGAGCCCTGCGGCCGCCCCGAGCGCGGCCGCGGCCGCGAGCGCCCCGCCGGACGGCGACCGATCGACCGCGGTTTCGCCGTCGCGACACGGCGCCTCCCGCGATGCCGACGAGGCCTCCGACATCGTCAGCGCAGTCGCCTCGATTCGCGAGCTGGAGCCCGAGCAATACGTGATCACGCTGGCCAACGGCCAGGTCTGGCACCAGGTCGTCCCGGAGCGATATCTGCTGCGGGAGGGCGACCGCGTACGGCTGTACCCGACGCATTGGGGCACGCATTACCGCCTGACGACCCAGGCGCACCGCGGCTTCATCCAGGTCGAACGCCTCAAGTGAGCGAGCGCCGCTGAAGCTCGTCGCGGCACCGCCTGCGCGAGGTCGACCGGCAGCATCGGGCCCACCCGTGACATTCACGGCCATCGCGCTGACCTGCGGCTTCGGCCTGCTCGCCGCAGCTTCGGCCGGCGCCGAACGGCCCGGGGGCGCCTCGCGCCTCGGCGTCTACGCGACGCTGTCGTCGGACCGGCGCGATTTCGGTCTCTCGCGCACGGACGGCGGTCCCTCGCTCGAGGCCGGCCTCGACTACCAGCACGCCTCGGGCTTCTTCTCGGGCCTCTCGGCGGCCACTATCGAATACCCGGCCAACACCGGGTCCGCCGGCAGCCGGCATGTGCAGCTCGACGGCTACGCGGGCTACAACTGGCGCAATGCGGCGTGGTCGGCGACGGGCGCCCTGTCCCGCTACGTGTATCCAGGTGCCAGGCTCGACGACGACTACAGCGAGATCGGCGCGGGGTTCGGCTATCGCGAGCGCTTGTTCGTCACGCTGGCTTACACGGATGCGCTGCTCGGGCGCGGCCCGTCGCTGCTCGATTCCGAAGCCGCGCTGTCGGTTCCGCTGCCGCGCGGCGTCGCGCTCGGGTTCACGCTGGGCCGCGTAGACTCGAAGGCCTTCGCGGGCGGCCGCTACACGCATTGGAACGCCGGGGCCTCGAAGGCCTTCGGTCCCGTCACGCTCGACGCGCGCTATTACGACAACGACGCGGCCGGGTACGCCTACTACGGAGTCGCCCGGCGGAGGAGCTGGGTGTTTAGCCTATCTTATGGATTCACGGCGCGGTGAGACGTACGACGACGTGGGCTTGCGGTGCCGCTGGCTTATGACCGTAGGTTTGCGGCGCCAGGCTTACGGCCGTAGGCCTACGGTATCGTCGGCTTACTGCGCAGTGAGTTGCGCGGCGAGGCCGTCGGGGCAAAAGCGGCCCGAGACGAGCTTCTCGAGCGCGAAGCAGGCGTTGACGGATTCCCCTCGCCCGGCGCGCACCGTCGTCGCCTCCAAGACCGCGGCGGCATTTTCCGCACGGAGCTTCGGCCGGCGCTCGACGAGCAGGGCGACGACGCCGCTGATCTGCGCCGCCGCGAGCGAACTGCCCGAAAGAAAGGCATAGCCGCGGCCGGGCACAGTCGTCAGTATCTCGTCCCCGGGCGCCGGCAGCGAGCGGGCCGAGGGCGACGCCGGCGTCGAGCTCGTGCGGGCGACGAGGACGCGCGGCTCGGAGGCCGGGAAGCCCGGCTCTTCGCCCGGCCCGGGCGCGGCGGCGAGGACGATGGCTCCGCCTTTGAGGGCCGCGGCCACCAGCGCCTCGAGCAGCGGATCGCGCGGACCCGCGAGGCTCAGATTGATGACGCCTGCCCGGATCTCGATGGCCGTCTCGAGCGCCTTCGCGAGAGAGAAGCTGGTGCAGGTCGCTGCGCTCGAACCGGGGTTCACGGCCCGGCAAGCCCGAAGCGCCGCGATGCGCGCGTCCGGCGCGACGCCGACGATGCCCTCGCGGTTGTCGAGCGCCGAGCCGATGATGCCGGCGACCGCCGTGCCGTGCACTTCGCCGCCGCGGGGCTTGCGCCCGCCGTCCACGAAATCCCGCTCGAAGCTCACGTGGCCGACCAGGGCCGGGTGCTCCGCATCGACGGCCGAGTCGATGACGGCCACGAGCACGCCCTTCCCCGTCGCCACGCCGTGCGCCGCGGAGAGCCCGAGCCGCACGATCGAAGGCTGGAGACCCGCATAGGGGTCGCCGCGGCTGAGCGTCTGGAACGTGTTCATTCGCTGCGCAAGTTGAACCCGGGAGTCGGCCGCCAGCGCCTTCAGCAGCGGCTCGAGGGCCACTCCCTCGCGCACGGCGAAGACCTCGCAATAAACGTCGAGCGACTGAATCGGCCAGCCATCGACGCGCCGCAAGCCGTGCTCGCGCGCGAGGGCGTCGAGAACGCGATCGACACTCGGCGACGGGCCATAGGCGGGCCGGCGCAGGTAGCGGCGGCCGGGCGGACCCTCGAGCGCCAGAGCCCCGGAGCGAGGCTCGGCGACCGTCAGCAGAATGCGCGTCTCCGTGCGCGCGGCCGTCTCGGCGCTGAACTGCGAGACCCCGGCGCAAGCCGCGAGAAACAGGAGGGGGACGAGGACGGCCAGCCGCATCATGGCGAGCCGCTTCGCTCCCCTGCCTCGGGCTTCCCTTCGTTGCCGATGAACGACCGGCCCGCGAAACGCACCCTGGGGTCGCGCTGCAGCCGTGCGATCAGCGCGTCCACCTCCGCGTCGTCAGGCTGGTTTTCGAGCCTGATCGTGTATCGGCCGAGCGCGGTAGGCCCTGCGACGAGCGTTCCGCCGATGCCCGTCACGACATCGCGCAGATCCTTCTCGGAGACGCCGGCCGCGAAGACGACGTCGATGCGCACTCCGGCGCCCGCATTGGGCGTCGTCAACGTGCGGTAGGCCGGCAGCCGCTCCGTGCGTTCCAAATAGCCGGCCCACAGCGCCGCCCCGACGGCGAGCACGACGCCGGCCGCGAGCGCTAGACGCCGCGAAACCGACCAAACACGGTGGGCGGGCCGCGCGTGCGTCGCCGCGCTGTGATCGTCAGCTCCGCGGGCGCCCGGCGGCACGCGGGGCTCGAGGCGTTCGGCGAGCGCAGCGAACCCCTGCTCCGCCGAAACGTGCAGGTCCGGCAGACGCCGCACCCCTTCCCGCAGAGCCTGCTGGCCGCGCAGCTCGGCGCGGCACGCCAGGCAGTCCCGCACGTGGCCCTCGACGCGGTCGCGCTCGGCGCCTGTCAGCGTCCCGTTCACGAGCCAGGGCAGAAGGCGGAAGGCCTCGTCATGATTCATGGCGCTCATCGCAGCTCGTCCCTGCCCAGCTCGGGAAGCAGCTTCCTGAGCTTCTCTCGCGCGTAAAACATTCTCGTCTTTACCGTATTGACCGGCGCGCCCGTGATCGCCGAGATCTCCTCGTACGAGCAGCCGAAGAAATACGTCAACTCGACGACGGCCCGGTGTTCGGCGCTGAGCCGGCTGAGACCCTGCTCGAGCAGATCCTGCACCTCCGCCGTCTTGTTGAGTTCCTCGGGGGCCGGAAAACGTTCAGTCGCCTCCTCGAAATCCACCCTCGCAAAGCGGTCCGACCACCGCCGCGACTGCGCCGCCACCTTGAGCGCCTTGCGGTAGGCGATCCCGAGGATCCAGCTCGAGACTGCGGAGCGCCCCTGGAACGCCTTGCCGTCGCGCCACACGACGAGCATGACGTCGTTGATGACTTCCTGGGCAATGTCCACCTGACCCGTGATCCGACGCACGAAGCGCAGCAGACGGTGGTAGTGCTTCACATAGAGCGCGTGCAGCGCATGGGCGTCGCCTTCGACGATTCGCGCGAGCAGCGCCGCATCCGGATCACGGGCGGCCGCGGCTTGATGCTCGATTTCCGCTGTATCGCCCGAGCGCGTCTGTTGTCTGTCGCTCATCAATGCCGCGCCTCCCGCCGGCATAGGAGAGCGAGGAAGCATACGCCTAATCCGGCGCCTGCAACATGCCGATCCGATCGACATCGCGATCGACATCGCAATCGACATCCCGATCGAACATCCCAATCGTCTCTTTCGACATGAACCTTCCGTCTTCGCGACGGCACCCAGTTCGAGACGCTCGAATGCGTCTCTCGAAACACTGAGGTGAACGCGATGAAACGATTCCTTTCGGCCGCTAAGAGGCCGGGACTGCTCTTCGCCGCCGCCGCGCTCGCCGGCTGCAGCGGCGGAGGCTCGGGTTACGGCGGCAGCGGCGGAGGTGGCGCCGGCGGTGGCGGCGGCGGCGGAAACGTGCAAGCCGATTTCCAATCGATTCAGGACAACATCTTCACGCCGATTTGCACGGCCTGCCACGCAGGCGCGGCGGCGCCGCACGGCCTCCGGCTCGACGAAGCCAGCGCGTATGCCCTGCTCGTCGGCGTCCCGAGCGACGAGCAGCCGCAATTGCAACGCGTCGATCCGGGGCATCCGGACCAGAGCTACTTGATTCAGAAGCTCGAGGGGACGGCGGCGATCGGCGGCCGCATGCCTCTGAACGGCACGCCGTTGCCGCAGGCCGACATCGACGCGATCCGCCAGTGGATTACCGACGGGGCGCAGCGAACCGTCGCGGCGCCGCCTTCCGCGCCCATCCGGGTGACGACCATGACTCCGCTACCGGACAGCTCGCTCGAGCAGTTGCCGGCGACGATCATGGTGGCGTTCGACCGCGAAGTCGACGCCGCGTCGGTCAACACGGGGACGCTCATGCTCGAGCGCAGCGGCGGCGACGGCACTTTCGGCGACGGCAACGAGGTCGCGATTCAGCCCGTCTCCGTCACGGTCCCGGCCGCGAATACCTCGAGCGCGGTCCTCGACGTTTCGACCACTGCGTCGGTCCCGGACACCTATCGGCTCACGCTCGTCGGAACCGGCCCTGCGACTATCGTGGACCTCGACACGCAGGCCCTCGACGGCGAATTTGCCGGCACGTTCCCGAGCGGAGACGGTACGCAGGGCGGCAATTTCCAGGCGATATTCACCGTCGGCGGCGTGCAGGCGACGCTCGACTCGATCCAAGCGAACGTGTTCACGCCGATCTGCTCAGCGTGCCATACCGGCCAGGGCAACGCGCTGCCCGGCGCCCTCAACCTCACGAACGCCACGGCAAGCATGCTTTCTCTCGTCGGCGTCGCGAGCCTCGAGCAACCGGGCCTTCAGCGCGTCGCGCCCGCAGACCCGGACCGCAGCTACATCGTCATGAAGCTCGAAGGAACGGCGGCGACCGGTGCGCGCATGCCTTTCGGCGGGCCGCCGCTCGACGCGGCGACAGTCACCGCCATCCGTCAATGGATCGCGAACGGAGCACAGCGATGAGGCTCGATCCGCCTGGGCTGTGGCTGCCGCGTGTCTCACTACTGCGTTGCGCGGCGTTCGCGCTTGCCGCATGGATCGCCTCGCCGCTGCACGCCGAGCCGTATCTCGCGGTCCGCACCGGGCTCAAGTGCGCGAGCTGTCACCTCGATCCGGACGGAGGGGGATTGCGCACGCCTTTCGGGGACGCCTACGCCCGCAACCAGTTGGCCGCCCGCGCGATCGCCGACGGCTCGGCCTGGACGGGCACGGTCACCGATCGCTTGCGGGCCGGCGGCGACCTTCGCGCCGACGCCTCCTACGTGCGCACGCCGGGCGAAGCCTCGGCCTCCGACTTCGCGGTGCAGCGGGCCGGCGTCTACGGCGCCTTCGCCGCAGTTTCGCAGTTGCTGACCTTCTACGTGGACGAGCAGGTCGGGCCGGCCGCAGCGTTCGCGCGCGAAGCGGTCGCTTTGCTTCGCCCCGCCGGCGGACGCTACACGATCAAGGCCGGCAGATTCTTCCTGCCCTACGGCCTGCGGCTGCAGGACGACTCCGCTTTCATACGGGAGATCACCGGCATCAGCTTCGCGACGCCTGATACCGGAGCCGAGCTCGGCCTCGAGCTGCCGAAGTGGTCCGCGCAACTCGCGCTGACGAACGGAACGGCCGGCGGAGCCGAAAGCGACGCGGGCAAGCAGACGAGTCTCTCGGCCGTCTACGTGCGTCCGCGCTGGCGGCTCGGCGCGAGTTACAACCTAAATAACGCGGCGGCCGGCGACCGCGAGATGGGCGGCATGTTCGCAGGACTGCGCACTGGCCCGTTCGTCTGGCTCGCGGAGATCGACCACATTACGGACGCAACGGCGCAGGGCTCGGCCGACAGCACCGTCGCCCTCGCCGAAGGCAATTGGGGCCTCTCGGCCGGGCATAATTTGAAGGTCACGTACGAGTTTTACGATCCGCCCGGCCGCGACGACGAGCGCACGCGTTACAGCGTCGTGTGGGAGCTCGCGCCGTTTCAGCTGCTGCAGACTCGTCTCGGCGTGCGCGTCTACCGCGGCGTACCGCTGCGCCCAGTGGACAACCGCGAGGAAGTTTTCGCCGAGTTGCACGCGTATTTCTAGACGCCCGCTATATGGCCGTACAGTCGGGCCCCGCCGCCCCCTTATAGATCTGCTAATAGCTCTGCTAAGGATTGCGAAGTTCCAAGATTGTGAAATCTGCATCGCAGGGATGCGTGGCATGATCGTTGCTTCCCTTCGACCGGGAAATGCGCGGAGTTGCCGCTCCGGCCGGGGCAGCGGCTCGGGCGTGCTATTTGCCGAGAGAGGAGGAGGTTCCAATGTGGTGGTATGGATCCGGATGGTGGTGGTGGTGGATAGCCTTCGTGTTGATCTTCTTCCTGCTGCCGCTGGGTTACGGTTGGGGTTATCGCGGCTGGGGCCCCTGGTGGCAACGGCGCCCGCGAAACCGCAATCTGGGAAGTAGGCCCGTAGGCGAAAGAACGCCCGGTCAGGACAAGCTCGACAGAGACATCGACACCGGTTGGGGCTGGGCCGGAATCTTCCTCTGGATTGTATTGATCATCGCCGTCATCTGGGTCATTGCGGTCTGGGGCGGCTGGGGCCGCGGCTATTACGGTTACGGCGCGGGCGGCGGCGTGGCCGCGCCGGCCGCCGGAGGCGCCGTCGGCGGACCCGGGATCGGCGGCGGCGCTGGGCCGGGTGCCGGCGGCGCGCCCGGGGCCGGCGGCGCGCCCGGGGCCGGCGGCGCACCTGGCGCCGGCCCGGGTCTCGGTGGTGAACCGCCTCCCGGTGCCGCCGGAGGTGCGCCTGCAGCCGGAACGCCGCCTCCCGCAGCGGGCGGCGGAACGCCTCCCGCCGCCGGCGGACCGGCCGCGGCCGGAAGCGGAGGCAACGCCGGCCAAGACAACGCAGGTCAAGGCAACGCGGGCTCAGGCAACGCGGGCTCAGGCGGCGGCGCCAACCAGTAGTAGCCGGTAGCGGCGACGCTCAGCCGTAGCCAAGCCGTAGTCGTACGGAGGGTGCGGGGCGGACCGGCGAATCGGATCCGTACCCGCACCCATACGCGCCCGCCGTCTAGCCGGCAATCGCCCGTGACCGCGCAATCCGGTGCGCAATCTTTATATCGATTCACGGGCGCGCAACCGACTCGTCGATGCGATCAATTGCACGGCAAGCATTTCCTGGCATGCAGCTTGCAGCGGTTCGAGACATTGCAAAGTGAAGTTGGGAGATGAAATGAAATACCGACGCAAATTCCTGACCGCCGCGCTGGGCGTCCTCGCGACGATTCCGCTCGGGCTGCAGATGGAGGCACACGCTCAGCAGACGCCCGAGGCGAACACGGGCAAGTTCGCGACGCCCGCGGACAAGCAAAAGGCGCTCGTCAACATGGCGCAGCAGACTGTCGAAGTGCTGCGAATGAAGAACGCTACGGCTAAGACCCTCTGGGACGAGACCTACGGGTATGCCGTCTTCGATACGACCAAGGGCGGACTCATCGTGACGGGCGTCGGCGGTACGGGTGCCGCTTTGCCGAAGAGCGGCAACGCGAGCGATGCGACGTTCATGCATCTCGGCGGTGCGGGAATCGGCCTGAGCGCCGGGCTCTCGAACTACAAGTTGATCCTGTTCTTCAAGGACCAGAGCACGTACGACAAATTCATTCACGGCGATTGGAGCGCGGGCGTGGGCGCACAGGCCGTCGCCGGTCAGGCGGGTAACGCCGGTAAGACCACGTTTCAGCAGGGCGTCAAGGCGTTTCGCCTGACGGATGCAGGCCTCATCGCGAGCGCCGACATTTCCGCCATGCGGTTCTGGCCGACCGATCTGAATCAGGAAGGCCCGCACGCCAGCTCCGGCTAAGGGGTCGGACCTCCGGCTGAGGCGGCCGGCGGGAATTAGCCGCGCCGTCCCCGTCGGTTAAGCCAAAACGTGTCCCAGGGCGCCGGGCCGACGGGCCAGGCGCCCTGGTCAGCGTGTGGGGATTGCGCGCTGCGGGGGTCCGATTAGACTTGCCGCATGGCTATCCTCAAGCTCACCGTCCTGAGCCTTCGCTATTCCTCCTGGTCCATGCGGCCCTGGCTCGCGTTGACGCACGCGGGCGCCGACTTCGAAACCGAGACGGTCGAACTGCCGCACATGACAGGCTCTGCGTCGAGCCGTCCACGGGAGACAACGCTCGCCGAGCGGCGCGCCCGCGGCAGCATCCGCGGACTGTTTCCTATCCTCCGGATCGACGGCGTTCCCATCCACGAATCGCTCGCGATTTGCGAATACGCGGCCGACGCCTACCCGGCGGCCGGCCTGTGGCCGGAGGATGCGCTTCGCCGCGCGCAGGCGCGGGCCGTCAGTTGCGAAATGCTGAGCGGCTTCATGGATCTCAGAACCGAGATGTCTTGCCACCTCTTCGGCCGCGTGCCCAGCTTCTCGCCGGGGCCGGGCGCGAAGCGTGATACCGCGCGCGTGCTCGAGCTCTGGGAGGAATGCCTGCAGCGCTCGGGCGGCCCGTTCCTGTTCGATCGATTCGGCATCGCCGACGCCATGTACTTCCCGGTCCTGACACGCTTCCGCACCTACGGTGTCGCGCTGCCGCGCGCGCTGGAGCCCTACGCTGCAGCGCTCGAAAGCTTGCCGGCCGTTCGCAGCCTCATCGAAACGGCGCGCACCTCGCCGCGGCTCACCAGCTACGACGAGGCGCTGGAGCGACTCGGCGGCGACCCCGAAGGCGGGTTACGCGCCGCATAGGCCACTACCGCTCGAACCTGCCCGCGCTCGCTCAGGCGCGGTCGGGCACGAGTGCCGCTCGATGCTGCGTCAGGAACTCGCGGACGGACGTGGGCGCCCGACCCGTGAGCGCGGCGACGGCAGGACTCTCTATCGAGTGGTAACCCTGCGCGCGGCCGAGATTGAATCGCGCCACGGCATCGACCACGAACGGCGGCATGCCGCCGCTCGCCAATGCGGCGCGCTCCTCGTCGGCCGAAACGTCGGTGCGGCGAACCTCGCGCCCCGTTAGCTCGCTGGCGAGCGCGGCAATCTCGTCCTGCGTCACCGCCTTCGGGCCCGTGATATCGAGAATTCGCCGCCCGCGGAAGTCGGACGCGAGCGCCGCCGCATCGGCGCGAGCGCAATCCTCGCGCGCCACGTAGTTCGTCGCGCTCGCGCCGACCGAGGAGACGAGAACGTCCCGAAGCCACGGCGCTCGGCAGCGAATTCAGCAACGAATCCATGTAGAGAAAGTGGCGCATGATCGTCCACTCGAGCGGGCTCGCGAACAGCGCCTGCTCGGTCCAGAAATGATCGTCGATGAGCGCACCGCCTTCAACCGGATACGGCGCGGGACCGGAGGTGTAGACCACGTGTTCGATACCCGCGGCGACGGCGGCCTTGACCGCGGCGCGGTGCTGCGAGAGCCGCAGCCCGGCGGGCGCCAGGGCGGAGGTGCTGATCAGCAGCATGCGCTCGCCGCCGGCGAAGGCCGCTTCGAGCGAGTGCGGATCCTCGAAATCCGCTTTGCGAACCTCGGCCCCGCGTGCCGCCAATGACGAAAGCTTCTCCGGGTTCCGTGTCGTCGCGATCACCGGCCCAGCCGCGTCGTCGAGCAACAGCTCGACGACTCGCCGGCCGAGCTGCCCGCCGGCGCCCGTGACCAATAACGTCGGCTTCTTGTTCGTATTCATTCTCACTCCTGCTCCAGTAGACGCCGGCGCCGTATCGCATGAAGCGGCGCCGCCACGGGCAGACTCTAGCGCATGCCGCAAATGTGCAGAAGGCGGAAAGGCAGCGGGCTCCCGATGCGGACCTAAAGCCCCGCGGCCAGCGCTCGCGTGACCTCCGCGGCGGGCCGTTCACTGCAGCCGCTCGCGTTTTGCCCGGCCCATAGCGGCGAGAAGTCCCCGCTGCCCCGCCTTTCGGCCTCCTCGCGCAGCGGCCCGACGGCAGCCGCGGCCAGTGGAAACGCCGGCGCCGCCGAGCTCATTGGACCGAGCTCGCCCATGAACCGGTTCAAGATGCCGCGCGCCGGGCGGCCCGTGAAGAGGTTGGTCATGGCGGTCGTGAGAGCAGCCGGGCTCTTGAGGGCCGCCCGATGCAAGGGCCGAGTCGTCGCTTCCGGACACAGCAGGTACGCCGTGCCGACCTGCACGCCGGCGGCGCCGAGTGCCAGGGCCGCGCGCACGCCTCGGGCGTCCGCGATTCCGCCGGCGGCGATGACCGGGACGCGAACGGCCGCGACGACCTGCGGCACGAGCGCGAACGTGCCGACCTGCGTGCTCACGTCCGACGTAAGGAACATGCCGCGATGCCCGCCCGCCTCGGCGCCTTGAGCGATGACCGCATCGACGCCCCGGGCCTCGAGCCACCGCGCTTCCTCGACCGTCGTCGCTGAAGCGAGGATCTTTGCGCCCCAGCTTTGCACGCGCGCGAGCAGCTCGGGCGCGGGCAAACCGAAGTGAAAGCTCACGACGGCCGGGCGGTGCGCCTCGAGCACGTCGGCTGCTTCGACGCTGAACGGCGCGCGCGAGGGTCCGGCCGAGATCGAGCCCGGATCGAGCCCGAGTTCCCGGTAGTAAGGCGAAAGCGCCGCCCGCCATGCCGCCTCGCGCGCGGGATCCGGCGCAGGCAGCGTGTGGCAGAAAAAATTGACGTTGATCGGACGGTCGGTCTGCGCCTCAATGCTCTGCAGCTCCGCGTCTAGTGCAGCGGGCGTGAGCATCGCGCAGGGCAGAGAGCCGAGTCCGCCGGCGTTCGCGACCGCGACGGCGAGCGCGCCGGCTTGAACGCCCGCCATCGGCGCTTGAACGATCGCCAGCTCGACGCCGAACATCGCCTGCAAGGTCATGAGATCGCCTCCAGTCCCGCAACGCTCCACGCCATCGGCCACGTCACGTCCAAACGCTCGAAGCCCTTCGCTTCCAAGATCGGCCGGCTCATCGGCGCGGCGTCCACCGTCAGCCACGCGAAACGGCGCTCGGACGCGTCTCGAAGCCGTATCTCGAGCAGCCGAGAGTACACGACCCGCCCTCTGAATTCAGGCAGCACCGAGCCACCGTGTAATTCCGCGAACGCGGTGCCGGGGCCATACTCGATCCAGCCGACTCCTTTCATACGACCCAGCCAATAGGCGCCGAAGTAGGCCGACGCATGGCCGAATCGCGAAGCTCGGCGGTATCGTAGACCATGAGGGCTTCGGGTTCCCCCGCTGCAAAACCGGCCCGCGCGAGCTGCGCCTCGAGATCTGCTGGCCTGTCGGATTGGTATACCTGACCCTTGGCACGGCGCTAGCGACGATAGGCCTCGAGCAATGGTTTTGGGTCCACGTCGTCGTTTTTCGCGTTGGTGATTACGCCGCGCCGGCGGGCCTCGATACAAATTTCGCTCCAGGGCTTGAGTCGAGACCCCATAAGTCGGTATTGTTGCGCTCCCTTAGGCGCGTAGCTCAGTGGTAGAGCACCACCTTGACATGGTGGGGGTCGGTGGTTCGATCCCACTCGCGCCTACCAGAACAACAACAAGGGCTTACAGCCGATTCGGCGTCTCAAAAGAGCCCTTCAAAAAAACGGCGTTAAGTGCGCATTGAGTGCTCCCGGGAAGCACCGGGCATTTGCGCACTTAACGCACTTATCCTACCTCGACCAGTCCGATGATCGCCCGGCGGAACATCGGCGCGCGGCTCGCGATGTTCACAGCCACCGCTGCCGGCGCTCTCATCAATCAGCGCGTCAACGCGACATGTGCCCTATCCCCTGGCTCTCGAGAGCTGGCGACGTGCTGGCCCTCGTCGGGGCCTGGCTCGCCCGGGGCTCATCGTGGCCTTTGCCCTCAGCCGCGAGCCACGGGTCGGTACGGCACCACACATACAAGCGTTCCCGGCAAGAGCAATAATCCACCCGAACAATCAGAAGGTGTTGGCCATGTTCAGACGAAACTTGCTCATCGGCGCATTGGTTGTCGTCTTCAGTACCGGCCCCGGGCTTGCCCAGGACAGGCAACAGCACAAGGAGGAGAAGCAGAAGGCGGAGCTGCGCACCCGCTCCGACGAAGCGCTCCAGAAGCTGTTCAAACAGGTCAAGGGCTCGAGGCAGCTGTACGGCGATGCGGCGGGGTACGCCGTCATTAGCGTCACCAAAGCGGGCTTCTTCGTGAGCGGAAGCGGCGGGTCGGGCATTGCCGTCGACAAAGCTACGAAGCAGATCACCTACATGAAGATGGGCGCGGCCAGCGCCGGTTTCACCTTCGGCGCGGCAAAATTTGACATGGTGTTCTTGTTCCAAACGAGGGATCGGCTCAACGAGTTCGTCTCCGGCGGCTGGGATAGCGCAGCGGCGGCCAAGGCTACGGCCGGTAAGGACTCTGCCAGCGTCGCGTCGGGGTTCTTCGACGGCCAGATCGTCTACACGCTGAGCAACAAGGGACTGATTGCTTCTGCCGACATCTCGGGCACTAAGTTCTGGGCGGATGAGACCTTGAACAAGAAGCAGCGATGACCCGAACCCCATCGCTGTCGTCGGCAGCCGGCTCTCAGATGACTCGCGGCGCCCGTCCAGATCGTTGTCGCGTGGACCCGCCGGCAGTGTCTGTTTTTTTCAACCGGAAGGTAGGTGAGTAATGGGCACAATTCTAATCATCGTGCTGCTGGTGCTGCTTGTCGGTGGTGGCGGCGGTTACTATGGCTACAACCGGTATGGCGGGCGGGGGCTTGGGGGAGCGTTTGGCGTCGTGCTGATCGTTCTTCTCGCTGTCTGGCTCATTGGTGGAATCGGCGGCCGCGTCTGAGCCCGATGGGGGCGGGAACCGAGCCTGTCGGAATGCCTCGGCGGCACCCGTCCTCCTCGTCTAAGTCCGGCGACACCCAGCGCGCTAAATAACACGCATGCCTATCGCGCGGGGAGAAGCGCGAACTGCCGGAGGCACCGCCGCAGCCGGCACCTGACAAACTACAGTGTCGCGCGCTGCGGCAGCTCGAACGCCTCTTGCCTGAGCTCCTGAATCTCGTCGCGCAGCTTCGCCGCCTGCTCGAACTCGAGGTCCCGGGCGTGCTGATACATCTTCTTCTCGAGCGCCTGCACGCGTGCCGCGACCTGCTCGGGCGTGAGCCGCTCGTGCCCCCGCTTCGCCGCGTCGCGCCGTGAGCCGCCGCGGCCGCGGCCGCGCGGCACGGCCCTCGCCCCCTCCATGATGTCCTGCACGGCCTTCATGATCGTCTTCGGCTCGATGCCGTGGGCTTCGTTGAAGGCGATCTGCTTCGCGCGCCGGCGGTCCGTCTCCTCGAGCGCGCGCTGCATCGATCCAGTGATGCGGTCCGCATAGAGAATCGCCCTGCCGTTCACGTTACGCGCCGCCCTTCCGATCGTCTGGATCAGCGAGCCTTCCGACCGCAGGAAGCCCTCCTTGTCCGCATCGAAGACTGCGACGAGCGAGACCTCCGGCATATCGAGGCCTTCGCGCAGCAGGTTGATGCCGACGAGCACGTCGAACTCGCCGAGCCGCAAGTCGCGAATGATCTCCGTGCGCTCGACGGTCTCGATATCCGAGTGCAGATAGCGCACGCGCACGCCGTGCTCCTGCAGGTAATCCGTGAGATCTTCGGCCATGCGCTTCGTAAGCGTCGTGATCAGGACGCGCTCGTCGCGCTCGACGCGCAGATTGATCTCGGAAAGCACGTCGTCGACTTGCACGCCGACGGGCCGGACCTCGACTTCCGGATCCACGAGCCCCGTGGGCCGGACCACCTGCTCGACCACCTGATCGGCGTGCTCGTTCTCGTAGCGGCCCGGTGTCGCCGATACGAAAATCATCTGCGGAGCCAGCGCCTCGAACTCGTCGAATCGCAACGGCCGGTTGTCGAGCGCCGAAGGCAAGCGGAAGCCGTATTCGACGAGCGTCTCCTTGCGCGAGCGGTCACCGCGGTACATCGCGCCGAGCTGCGGGATCGTCACGTGGCTCTCGTCGATGAAGAGCAGCCCGTCGGGCGGAAGGTAATCGAACAGGCAGGGCGGCGGCTCGCCCGCCGCGCGCCCGGAGAGGTACCGGGAGTAGTTCTCGATGCCGTTGCAGTAGCCGACCTCTAGGATCATCTCCATGTCGAAGCGCGTGCGCTGCTCGAGGCGCTGGGCTTCGACGAGCTTGTTCGCATCGCGAAGCTCCTTGAGACGAATTCGCAGATCGTCGCGGATCAGGTCGACGGCGCCGATCAGCGTCTCGCGCGGGGTCACGTAGTGCGTCTTCGGGTAGATCGTGGCGCGTGGCATCGAGCGCAACACTGCGCCGGTCAGCGGATCGAAGGTGCTGATCTGCTCGATCTCGTCGTCGAAGAGCTCGACGCGGATGGCCTCCTGCTCCGATTCCGCCGGAAAGATATCGATTACGTCGCCCCGTACGCGGTACGTGCCGCGCGCGAGATCGAGCGGATTGCGCGTGTACTGCAGCTCCGCCAGCCGGCGCAGCATGTCGCGCTGATTGATGCGCGCACCGCGCACGAGGTGCAGGACCATGGCGTGGTAGGCCTCCGGATCGCCGAGGCCATAGATCGCGGAGACGGTGGCGACGATGATGACATCACGCCGCTCGAGCAGCGCCTTCGTCGCCGAGAGGCGCATCTGCTCGATGTGGTTGTTGATCGAGGCGTCTTTCTCGATGTAAGTGTCGCTCGAGGGCACGTAGGCCTCGGGCTGGTAGTAGTCGTAGTACGAGACGAAGTACTCGACGGCGTTGTGCGGAAAGAATTCCCGCATCTCGCCGTAGAGCTGGGCCGCGAGCGTCTTGTTGTGGGCCAGGATCAGCGTCGGCCGCTGCAGGGCTGAAATCACGTTGCCCATCGTAAACGTCTTGCCCGAGCCCGTGACGCCGAGCAGGGTCTGGCGCGCGAGGCCATCGTGCAGGCCCTCGATGAGCTTCGCGATGGCCTCGGGCTGATCGCCCGCGGCCTCGTAGGAGGCCTCGAGTTGCAGGGCTTTGGTGGCGGCGGATTCGCTCACGGGTATCGGGCTCCTGGAGGCAGCCTAAGATAAGGGAGAGGTGCCGAGGACGGAAGGCCGGCTGCCGTCCCCGCAAGGGCGGGCGATCAACCGTCGAATTTGACCGGCCCAAGGCCGCAATTCTCCCCCATTCCCGCGCCGCTCGCGCGACGCAGCGCGCTCCGCAGATGGGCGAGTTGACGGCAGGCCCGTTTCGTGCTTGGAACTGCGGAAACTGCGGTGCATAACCTACTGAGAAAGCACGTATTTCCGCAGATTCCGCCTTGACTTGCCCGGACCCATCTTTCAGAATGCGTTCTGCCTGAGGGCGTGGTTCCCCGGTAGCTCAGTTGGTAGAGCGATCGGCTGTTAACCGATTGGTCGCTGGTTCGAGTCCGGCCCGGGGAGCCAGTTTTGCGGCCCAAGGCATCGCAGAAGATCCCCCCAGGTGGGTAACCTGCTAAAAAATAAGAGAACGCGCGCCAGTACCCGCCAGCGACAACCCATAGTAGCCTTCGCCTCGTGAGGGTAACTTTCTGGGTATCCCAGACTCGATGTGGGTAGATCGGGTCCTCGAGATACCCGCAAAAGGGGGAAGCATTCTGACCGATAAGGCACTGCCTGAGCTGTCGGTTCTCAGAACCTAGGGACCCCGCCGAGGCTGATCTTCTCAGAACCTTTCCCCCCTTCGGGGTGAGGATTTCTCAGAACCTTTCCCCCCTCTGAGGGGGAGTTTCTCAAAATCATTCCCCCCCTCCCGGCGCGCGACGAGCGCGACTCCTGCGATCCTCCGTGCGCGGCCGATCCGGCTGCGCGGCAACAGAGGGTCGCGATGGCATATCGGGAGGTGACGAGAGTGGAAGCGAAGGAAGTCCTACGACAGTGGCTGGCCCGAACAGGCAACAAACGCATTGCGGCGCGAGTCGGGTTGGATGTGAAGACGGTGCGCCGCTACGTGAGCGCCGCGCAATCGCTGGGGCTCACACGCGAGCAGGGCGAGGCGGCGTTGACCGAGGAGCTGCTGACGACGTTGTTGTCGACGCTGCAAGGACGGCCCGGTCGCCAGCGCGGGGAAGCGTGGGGGCGCTGCGAAGCGCATCGGGAGTTCATCGCGCAGCGACTGGCGCAGGGGATCAAGCTCTCGAAGCTGCGCAAGCTCCTGCTGCGTCATGGCGTGCAAGTGCCTTATGCGACGCTGCACCGGTTTGCAGTCGCCGAGCTCGGCTTCGGCCGCACGGCGGCGACCGTCCCAGTCGCAGACTGCGCCGCGGGCGAAGAGCTTCAGGTCGATACGGGTTGGATGGCGTATCTGGAGCCGGACGCTCTCGGCAAGCGACGACGCTTTCGAGCATGGATCTTCACCGCCGTCTTCTCTCGTCACCGCTTCGTGTGGCCGTGCTTGCAGGAGACGACAGAGAGCGCGATCGAGGCCTGCGAGCAGGCGTGGCAGTTCTTCGGCGGCGTCTTCCGCGTGCTACTGCCGGACAATACCAAAGCGATCATCAAGCAGCCCGATCCGCTCGCCCCGCTGATCAACGAGACGTTCCTCGAGTACGCGCAGGCGCGCGGCTTCCTCATCGATCCAGCACGAGTTCGGAAGCCCCGCGACAAGGGACGTGTCGAGCGTAGCGTATCGCACGTGCGCGATGACTGCTTCGCCGGCGAGACGCTGCGCACGATCGCACAAGCGCGCGAGCTCGCCGAACGCTGGTGCCGAGAAGAGTACGGCATGCGTCGGCACACGCGCACGCAGCGCCTGCCGCTTGAGTGCTTCGATGCCGAGGAGAAGCCGGCGCTTCTACCGCCTCCGGCTGAACTCTACGAAGTGCCTCACTGGTGCGATCCGAAGGTCGGGCGCGATCACCTCGCGCAGGTCGCCAAAGCGCTTTACTCGCTGCCGACCCGCTTCATAGGCAAGCGCCTGCGCGCCCGCGCCGATCGCGCACTCGTGCGCTTCTACTACCAAGGCACGCTGGTGAAGACTCATACCCGCCAGCCGCCTGGTGGGCGCTCCATCGATCCGAGCGATTTTCCTGCGCACAAGAGCACTTACGCGATGCGGGATGTCGCCTTCCTCAAGCGCCAGGCCGCCGAGCAGGGTGAGGCCATTGGCCGTTTCGCCGGCGCCCTGCTCGACGCCCCGCTGCCCTGGACCCGCATGCGACGTGTGTATGCGCTGCTCGGACTCGTGCGCCGGTACGGCGCCGCGCGAGTCGAGGAGACCTGTCGCGTGGCGCTCGACGCCGAGATGCACGACGTCGAACGTCTGGAGCGCATGCTGCAGGCCGCCGCGATGCCGCCAGCGAGCGAGGCGCCTTCGCCCAAGCAAGCTCCGCCCGCGCGCCACCTGCGGCCCGCGAGCGACTTCGCCCTGCCGTTCGATACGACCAACCATTAACGGAGAACCATCATGGCTACGACCGATCCGATCTCGCCCGACCTTCGAACAGTGTTGCGGCGGCTGAAGCTCTCGCCGATCCTCGAGACGCTTCCGGAACGACTTGCTCTCGCCCGCCAACAGAAGATGACGCATCAAGACTTCCTGCTGCTGCTCTTAGCCGATGAAGCCGCTCGGCGTGACAGCCTCGCGACCTCGCTACGCGTGCAACGCGCGCGCTTAGATCCGGCGATGCAGCTCGAGCTGTGGGACGCCACCGCGCGCGTCACCTACGAGCACACTCTGTGGAACGAGCTCGTGTCGTTGCGCTTCCTCGAACGAGCGTCGCACGTGATCATCGTCGGTCCGGTCGGCGTCGGCAAAACGTTCCTCGCTCACGCGCTCGGTCACATCGCCTGTCGGCACGGTCGCTCCGTGCTCGCTTTGCGCGCCGATAAGATGCTCAAGACCCTTAAGCACGCCCGACTCGACAACTCCTACGAGGCGGAGCTACGCAAGCTCCTTGCGCCGGACCTGTTGATCGTCGACGACTTCGCGCTCGACAGCATGGACGCCGTCGAGAGTCGCGATGCACACGAGATCATCACCGAGCGCCACCGCTCCGGTTCAATGGTCTTCACATCCAATCGAGGGCCTGACGAATGGCTCGCCATGTTCGCGGATCCAATGCGCGCGCAGAGCGCAATCGATCGACTCACTGGCAATGCTTACGACTTAGTCATCGAGGGCGAGTCGTATCGGCAACGACTCAAGCCGAGCGTGCACCGACAACCGTCGCGCGCTCGCCGTGCTGCTGCCGACGCGCACGCCGACACCTAAGTGCGCTTGATAGACGGTCTAATGCAATGAAGATCGATACCCTAGCGCTACCCGGGCAAGCCGTCCTGCCGCTGCCCGCAGACGTTGGCGACTGGACAACCGCGGCGCGTCTCTAGCACACTGCCTCGTCGCCGCCGGGGACCGGGGGGAATCATTTTGAGAAACCGGGGGTCCCTTTCTTCTGAGAGCCGACACTGAGCCGGCAGCCGCCGGCGCCCGCTAATGCCGTCTTCTGTCGCCTAATGACAAGCTCAGCGGCGTGGCGGACTGGCGCCGATTTTGCGCAGGCAAAATCGGTGACACTTCGGCACGCCGCTGAGCTTGTCGTTAGGCCGCCCCATTGCCGCCCAGGCCGGCCATACCAATTGTGTCTAGCCTGAAGTTCCCACACCGATCGCGCATAATCTTCTTGCGGGGCCGTTGCTTACCCCGTAACCGTCCGTTGTGTTAGTGGCCACACGGCGATCGCTTCGATGAGTTCCAGCGCCCAGCGCTGAGTGGGGTTGGGCGTCGTCACCATTTGGAAGGTGGCCGCGGCGGCGGCGTTGCGCGTAGCACAAGTGTTGCGGATGTCTTGGCTCCGAAATCAACCGGCCCAAACGCCTTTTGTGTGAAGGTGGCTAAGCATGATGGCGCTGGTTCGCTCGGCATCGGGAAGTGCATGTTCTCCGTCATCTGCGCAAGCTTCTTCCGCGCCGCCTTTGCCCAGCTCTGCCACTTCGGCAGCTGCGCGGCCTGGCCAAGGACGTATACGTCCTTGGGCGCAACTGGGTCGCCGCCCTCCGGCGGGATCAGCGCCCAGTGAGGCCGAACCTCGTTGTAGCGGATTCTGAATTGCTCCAAGGACTCTCTGGCCTCACCGGGCGTCGCATACAGCCTCCAGTACACCTCCTCGGTCTTGAGCGTCCGGTGAAAGCGCTCCAGCAGCCCGAGCTGCGTCGGTGTCCGGTACTGGATGCGCACGTGCACGTAATCGCCGTCGATGTGCCGTTGGAACGATCGCGCCAGAAAGCTCGAGCCGTTGTCGGTCACGAGGAAAGGCGTCTTCTTCAGCGGTCCGTGCAAGCGCTCAGCCTCGGCGCGAGCCGCATCGAGTGCGGCGACCACGTCCAAGGCCCGGTAGCTCGGCGTGAAGTGGCAGGCGAGCAGGTAGCGCGAGTAGTAGTCCATCACCGTCACCGCGTACCACCAGCCGTGGCCCGGGATGTGGATGTAAGTGACGTCCGCCTGCCACAATTCATTGGGCCCTTGCCGCAGCAGCTCGAACGGCCGCGCCGCCTGGTAGAGTTCGGCCTGGCGCACCCGCCGCTTCTGCAGCAGGCCCGCCTCCTTCATCACCTTGGAGGCCTGCTTGTTCGTGACCCCGATCGCCAGGCGCCGAGCGATGACCGCGATGCGCTTATAGCCCCACCAGGGATACTGCTCGGCCAGCTGCCGGACCGCGATCGCCAAGTCCTGCGGCACTGGCGTTGGCTTGCGCCCCGGCTCCTTCGGGCCCTCGGTTTTCCGCGCGTACCAGACCGCGCGCGACACGCCCAACCAGCTCAGCAGCCGGTTCAACCGCGGCGGCGGCTCACACGTCTTCTGCGCCTCGGTCACCATCGAACGCACGGCCTCCGTCAGCTCAAGTCGCCCGAAAGCTTTTTTGAAATGCGATTGGCAATCGTGATCTCCCCGATCATCTGGTCACGCTCCGCGAGCTCGGCCTTCAGCCGCTCGATCGTCTTCGCCTGCTCCGACTGCGAACCTCGGCCGGTTAGTGCTTGCTTGCCGGCGCTCAGAAACTCATCCCACCAGCGATAAAGCGTCTGCTCCGAAATGCCGGCTCGCCGCGCGATCTGAACCGCCGGCTCCTCCTTGCTCAACAACCGAAGCACCAGCTGTGCCCGCTGCTCGGGGGTCAACTCTGGCTTCTTGCCCACCTCTCCGTCGTCCTTTGGACACGAAAGATCTATCACTCAACTTCGTGTCCGGAGAAATCGGAGCTATACATGCTGGAGGGCGGCCCGCGGCAACTGGCGGAGGCCGGTGCACGACTGACTTGCGTAACGACGGCTCCGAGAAGTAAAACCGAGTTACCTCAGCGCGGTCGCCGATTTTTGAGTTATCCGCCGAGGCTTTCGCTACGCAAGCCAAGGTATCGTCAATGGCAGAGACTTCCGCCTATATACTGGAGCCGCTTCGCGAAGGCGTAGACTTCACTCTCTACCGCGGCGTAAGACGCGGCAACCCGCTACCGATTCTGGCGGTGGCGGTCGCTGCTGAACAACCGTCGCCTCAGAGTCTTCGCCGGCTAGAGCATGAATATTCGCTTGCCGCCGAGCTTGAGGCAGCGTGGGCTGCCAAGCCTCTGGCGCTTACGCGTCACGAAGGACGGACAATCCTCGTTCTCGCCGACTCCGGAGGCGAGCCCTTGGATCGGTTGCTTGGTAAACCGATGGAGTTAGGACAATTCTTGCCCATAGCCATCGGGGTGTCAGCCGCGCTCCGACAGATGCATGAACGCGGTTTCGTCCACAAGGATATCAAGCCGGCCAATATCCTGGTGAATCGCACCAGCGGAGAAGCACGGCTCACCGGGTTCGGCATAGCCTCGCGCCTGCCGCGCGAGCGGCAGGCGCCAGCACCTCCCGAGTCCATCGCGGGTACGCTCGCCTACATGGCGCCGGAACAGACGGGACGGATGAATCGCTCAATCGATTCCCGCAGCGACCTCTACTCACTCGGCGTCACACTTTACCAGATGCTCACCGGCTCACTGCCGTTCACCGCGTCAGATCCCATGGAATGGGTCCACTGCCACATTGCCAGAAACTTGGTGCCGCCGAACAAGCGACTGGAAAAGATCCCGGTTACGGTCTCGAATATCATCACGAAGCTGCTTGCCAAGAACGCCGAGGAACGTTACCAATCGGCCGCCGGGGTGGAGAGAGATCTTCGGCGGTGCCTTTCGGAATGGGAAGCTCAGGAGCGCATCACTGATTTCTCACTCGGCGAAAATGACATCGCGGATCGGCTCATGATTCCCGAAAAATTGTATGGTCGGGACCGCGAGATTGAGACACTCCTAACGGCATTCGATCGCATCGTCGCCGGTGGCAGGCCGGAGCTCGTACTGGTATCGGGATATTCCGGCATCGGAAAGTCCGCTGTCGTCAGCGAGCTGCATAAACCTCTGGTTCCTCCCCGAGGGTCATTTGCGTCCGGCAAGTTTGACCAGTACAAGCGAGATATTCCGTATGCCACGCTGGCACAGGCGCTGTTAGTGCACCATGGCTTCTGTAATTTGGCCTGAACCCAGCAGAGTGACAGGCCACCCGCTATCCTTTCGCGGATTCATTGCCGTGAATACCAAGAAGGGAAACACAGAGTGGCCTGTCGAGAGAAGAATAATGGAGCTTTGTCCGCAGTGGAACTGATCGCCGAGCAAGGGCTGGAAGGACTGCCCGAAGCGCTGACGATGTTGATCAACACCGCGATGCGCCTAGAGCGGGAGCGGCACCTGGGCGCAGAGTCCTACGAGCGCAGTGAGCAGCGCCGTGGCTACGCGAACGGCTACAAGCCGAAGACGGTGAAGACCCGGGTGGGAGAGCTCACGCTGGCCGTTCCGCAGGTTCGGGAGGGAGGATTCTATCCGCAGTCGCTGGAGAAGGGGCTAAGGTCGGAGCGAGCACTGAAGCTGGCACTGGCTGAGATGTATGTGTCGGGGGTCTCGACGCGCAAGGTGGCTCGGATCACCGAGCAGCTGTGCGGTTTTGAGGTGAGCTCGACGCAGGTTTCGCGCTGCGCGGCGATGCTGGACGAGGAGCTCGCGGCCTGGCGCAGCCGGCCGCTGGGCGCATACGCGTATGTCGTGCTGGATGCCCGGTACGAATCGGTCCGTCACGCCGGCCAGGTGGTGGACGCGGCCGTGCTGGTGGCGCTGGGCGTGCGGGCCGACGGCAAGCGGGAGATCCTCGGCGTCTCGGCGAAGCTGTCCGAAGCGGAAGTGCATTGGCGCGAGTTCCTGCTCGATCTGAAGGACCGGGGGCTGCACGGCGTGAAGCTGCTCGTGTCGGACGATCATGCGGGCCTGAAGGCGGCGCGCAAGGCTGTCTTCCCGTCCGTGCCCTGGCAACGTTGCCAGTTCCATCTGCAGCAGAATGCAGGCGCCTACGTACCGCGGCAGGACATGCGAAAGGCGGTCGCCGCCGCGATCCGCGACATCTTCAACGCGCCGGATGCCGAGGAAGCCAAGCGCCTCCTCGAGCGCTTCGTCACGAAGTATCAGTCGAAAGCCCCGAAGCTCGCCGCATGGGCCGCTGAGGCGCTGCCCGAAGGCATGGCGGTCTTTGCCCTACCGGCAAGCCATCGACGGCGTCTGCGTACGACAAACGCGCTGGAGCGCGTCAACAAGGAGATCAAGCGCCGAACTCGAGTCGCGACCCTCTTCCCGAACGAGCAATCCTGCGAGCGTCTCGTCACGGCCGTCGCAATGGAGATTTCCGAGGAGTGGGTAACTGGCCGAATCTACCTCAACATGGAGACCACAACAGAGTAGTTAGACCCGCAAAAAGGATTGCGGAAATTACAGAAACGGGGTTGCTTTATCCAGGCGCTCCAGAGCCTGATACGCCCCCTGTTGAGCAAGAGCGAAGAAGAATTACGCAAATGGCGCGATGCCATTCACGAAGCATTGGGTCCAAATGGTTTGCTTATTGTTGAACTCGTCCCGGAACTGAAGCACATCATAGGTGAACAGCCACCGGCGCCTGAGCTTCCGCCGAAGGACGCCCAAGGCCGTTTTCAGCTGATATTTCGGCGGTTTATCAGCGTCTTCGCACGTCCTGAAAGTCCGCTCGCCCTGTTTCTCGACGACTTGCAATGGCTCGATCCAGCCACGCTCGATTTGCTCGAACACCTCTTGTCGCGGACGGATATGAAGCATTTGCTCTTGATTGGCGCCTACCGGGACAACGAAGTCGACTCCACCCATCCGTTGATGCGAAAGCTGGACGCAATGCGCCAAGCCGGATCGGTTTTGCATGATATCGTCCTCGCTCCACTAGGCCTTGAAGATCTGAATCAACTTGTTGCAGATTCTCTTCGCTGCGAACGCGATCGCGCCGCCCCGCTTGCCCAATTGCTTCACGAAAAAACGTCCGGCAACCCCCTTTTTGCCATTCAATTCCTTTCGAGCCTGGCGGACGAGGGCCTGCTCACCTTCGATCACGTCGAAGCGCGATGGTCTTGGGATTTGAACCGGATCCATGCCAAAGGTTACACCGATAACGTCGTGGACCTGATGGTAGGGAAATTGATCCGCCTGCCCGCCGCGACCCAGTCAGCCCTCCAACAGCTTGCCTGCATGGGCAATAGCGCGGAGTTCGACGTGGTTCAGATGGTGTATGACGGCGCGATTGAGGAAATGCACGATCAGCTGTGGAAGGCAGTCCGTGCTGGTCTCGTCTTCCGCTCGGAAAAGTCGTATCGGTTTCTCCATGATCGAGTTCAGGAAGCAGCCTATTCCTTGATCCCGAAAGAGCAGCGCGCAGCAGCACACCTTCGCATCGGCACCCTCCTCGCCAAAAATACTCCTCCCGAGAGTTTGGAAGACATAATATTCGAGATTGTCAATCAACTAAGCCGTGGCTCACATCTCATTACGTCGGTCGCGGAACGCGAGCGGGTTGCAGAACTCAACCTAATTGCAGGCAGACACGCGAAAATTTCGACGGCTTACGCCTCTGCGCTCAAGTATCTCAGAGCTGGCAGCGCTCTATTAACAGATGCGACCTGGGCGCGTAACTACCGGCTTATCTTCTCGATTGAATACTTAATGGCCGAGTGCGAGTTGCTGACTGCAGATACGGTCGCGAGCGAAAGGCGACTTTCGCTGCTATCACAACGCGCCAAGAATCCTCACGATTTCGCCGTTGTGACGCGCTTGCAGCTCACCCTCTACACGACTTTGGATCAGAGTAATCGCGGTGTCGACGTATTCCTCGAATATCTCCGCCGCACGGGTACTGATTGGGCGCAGCATCCAACCCGCGAAGAACGTCTTACACGAATATGATCGAATCTGGGCCTCGCTCGGAAACAGATCGATTGAACAACTCATCGACCTTCCCCTCATGACCGACTCCGACGTTCTCGACATTCTGGATGTCCTCACCGAAATCGTAACTCCCGCGCTTTACTTTGACGAGAACCTCTCATCTCTAGTGGTCTGCCGTATGGTCAATCTCAGCCTCGAACATGGCAATTGCGACGGCTCGTGTTTCGGCTATGTATGGCTGGGCGTCCTTGCTGGACCACGCTTCAACAACTACAAAGATGGATTCCGGTTCGGTCAGCTTGGCTATGATCTGGTCGAAAAACGTGGCTTGGTACGCTATCAAGCTCGAACCTATATGTCATTCGGCAATTTCGTCTTGCCGTGGACCAAACATGTGTCCAGTGGGCGCGACTTGGTCCGTCGAGCTTTCGATGCAGCGTACCGAATTGGTGATCTCACATTCGCCGCCTATAGCTTGGCCGAATTGATCAAAAACTCCCTAATGGTCGGGGTTAATCTGGCAGACGTGCAGGCCGAGGCTGAAAGCGCCCTTGAGTTTGCCAGGCGAACTCGATTTGGGCTTGTAATTGAGGTGGCTGCTGCGCAACTTGGCCTCATCCGGATGCTCCGCGGGTTGACGACTGATTTTGGGTCCTTAAACGACGGAGAATTCAATGAGCTCGCATCCGAGCGCCATATGGCAGGCAACCCGATTTTGGCGTTTTCTGAGTTCTGTTACTTCACACGAAAACTGCAGGGTCGTTTCTTTGCCGGAGACTTCAGCGCGGCTGTGGATGCTTCACGGCGAGCCCATCCGTTGCTCTGGCCGGTGGCATCGCAAATCGAAACGGGCGACTTTCGCTTCTATAGTGCTCTTGCTCACGCTGCGCTTTTACGCGCTGCATCCCCCGACGATCGCCCTGTGCACTTCAAGGCGTTAATGGATCACCATGCGCAGCTCAAAGTGTGGGCCGAACATTGTCCCGCCAACTTCGAAAACCGGGAAGCTCTGGTCGCTGCGGAGCTCGCTCAAATTGAAGGGCGAATTGTTGACGGTGAGGAACTTTACGAAAAGGCCATTCGTTCGGCACATTTGAGCGGTTTCATACACAACGAGGCCGTGGCTTACGAGCTTGCAGCGCAGTTTTACAGAATGCGCGGCTTCAAGACCATTGCCGACGCCTATCTAAGGAACGCGAGGCACTGTTATCTCCTCTGGGGCGCGGACGGCAAGGTGCAGCAGTTGGATAGCCGTTACCCACGTTTAGCCGCTCCCGAGGGGCAGCGTCCGGCCACGATCATTGGATCGCCGACCCAGCATCTCGACTTAGCGAGCGTCGTGAAGGCTTCTCAGGCATTGTCGAGCGAGATGGTACTGCCTAGGCTGATTGAGAAGCTCGTGCGAATCGCGCTGGAACACGCCGGGGCAGAGCGGGGATTGCTGATTCTGGTTCGGGACGGCGATCATCAAATCGAAGCCGAGGCTACCGCTGGCTCTAGCGGCATCGAGGTGGCCATTCGCCAGGCGCAGGTTACGAAGTCTGATCTCCCTCAATCCGCGCTGCATTACGTGCTCCGGACGCAGGAGGACGTGCTTCTCGATGATGCCTTGGCGGACAACGTTTATTCAAAGGACGAATATGTGCAGCGGAAGGGCTCAAGGTCCATCCTGTGTCTGCCCATCGTTAAGCAGAGGAAGCTCGTCGGCGCACTTTATCTGGAAAACAACCTGGCGCCGTTCGTCTTCACGCCGGGCCGCGTCGCCGTGCTGCAATTACTGGCGTCGCAAGCAGCGATTTCGCTGGAGAACGCCGCCCTCTATTCCGACCTGCAACTCCAGGCTGGGCTGCTGCAGCGTCTTCCTGTATCCGCCTGGACGCTCCATCCGGATGGAACCCCAGACTTTGTGAATCAAGTGTGGCTTGAATTCTCCGGTCAGACACTTGATTTCGTCCGATCGCATCCCGAAGCCTGGATGACCGTGGTCCACCCCGAGGATCGCGAACCAGCATCGAAGGCCTTTTGGGGTGGAGTACGCTCGGGACAAGATTTCGCATTCGAAACTCGGTCTCTGCGCGCTCAGGACGGGACCTACCGCTGGCATCTCCAGCAGACCGTGGTATTGCGCGACGCGGATGGACGAGTCCTCAGATTCGTCGGTACGACCACCGACATCGACGATCAGAAACGAGCCGAAGAAGCGTTACGTCAAGCCCAGAGCGACCTCGCGCGCGTCAACCGCGTGACAACCATGGGAGAGTTGGCGGCGTCTCTGGCTCATGAAATCAGCCAACCGATCACCGGCGCGATAATCAACGCCAACTTCTGCCTGCGTGAGCTGGGTAGTGATAGCCCCAATCTCAATGAGGTGCGTGCGGCGACCACCAGGATTCAGAGAGATGCACAACTCGCTGCTGAAATTGTCGGCAGGATCCGCTTGCAATTCGAGAAGGGAGCTCTGACTCGAGAGGTTCTCGATCTCAATGAAGTCATTCGCGACACCGTCGCCGTTCTGCGCAGCGAGGCAGTGCGATACAACGTCTCGGTCCGGACGGAATTGGCAGCCAATCTTCCGCAGATCATTGGAGATCGTGTGCAGCTGCAGCAGGTGGCGTTGAACCTACTCGTCAACGGCATCGAAGCGATGAAGGATGTTGATGGAATGCGAGAAATGGTCATCCGATCGCAGCAAGCTGAAGACGATCAGATTATGGTTTCGGTAAGCGATACCGGCGTAGGGCTGCCGCCGCAGCTTACGGAGCAGATCTTCGATCCGTTCTTTACCACGAAACCTCACGGCACTGGTATGGGCCTTCGCATCAGCCGGTCAATCATTGAGTCTCATGGTGGCCGCCTCTGGGCAACAGCAAACGATCTCCAGGGAGCGACATTCGCATTCTGGATTCCGTGGGGATACTCCATCGGATCTGACCAAGGGCAAGTAGCGGATATACCTTAGCCCCTAGGTGACACGCATTCTCCGATTGCCTTGCACCAACGCACCGCCTGCACGAAGTCAGAGATGGCGCCTCAATTCGGACGACACGGCCACGGCCCGCAACGGACTATACTCCCCTCTCGATAGTCGCGTGGCTCTTCATCCCTCAGCGTCTCGATCGGGTAGACTTTCGCACTCACCAGGCAGCCGCTCATGCTAGGTATCGCCGAAGATCTTCGCTATGCGGCTCGTGGCCTCTGGAGAAGCCCTGGCTTTGCTCTCACGGCCGTCGCCACGCTCGCGGTCGGCATCGGCGTCAATGCTGCCGTCTTCACGCTATCGAACGCCGTGCTCTTCAGCGGCTTCCCGTCCGTCGCGGACAACGAGCGCATCGTCTACATCGCGAGCGACCGCTCCGCTTGCTGTCTTTCGTACCCGGACTTCGTCGACTGGCGCGCGCGGGCGACGTCATTCGAGGACATGGCTATCGTCCACGGCGTGAGCGTCAGCGTGAGCGACACGACAGGCTTTCCCGAGAGCCGCGACGCGACCGAGATCAGCCCCGAGACATTCGGGCTCGTCGGCGCGCACCCGATGCTCGGGCGCGATTTCGCGCGCGGCGACGAGGTGTTCGGCGCAGCGCCAGTGGCGATCCTGAGCTATGGGTTCTGGGAGCACCGCTACGGCCGCGATCCAGCAATCGTCGGCCGCGTCATTCACGTGAACGGCAGGCCGACGACCGTCATCGGCGTGATGCCCAAAGGCTTCGCCTTCCCGCAGAAGCAGGACCTCTGGCTCCCCCTGGTGCTGACGCCTACGGTGCTGAGCCGCGACTGGCGCGCTCTTTGGTTCGCGTTCGGGCGGTTGGCCAAAGGCGCGACGCTCGAAAACGCGCGGGCGGAGATAGCCGCGATCGGCCAGCAACTCGCGCGCGAGTACCCCGACGACGACCGCGACTACCGGCCGGCCGTGCGCACGTTCAACGAATTCTTCATCGACCAGAACGAGAACGTCCTGTACGAGACGTTGTGGGGCGCCGTCGGGTTCGTCTTGCTGATCGCATGCGCGAACCTCGCGAACCTCATGCTCGCGCGCGCGACGGCCAGGACGCGCGAGATATCGATACGTGTCGCGCTCGGTGCCGGACGCTGGCGTATCGCGCGGCAACTCCTGACCGAGAGCCTGATGCTCGCAGTCGCCGGTGGCACGCTCGGCTGGTGGATCGCCAAAGGGGCCGTCCACGCCTATTCGCTGGCGGAGCGTGGGCCGGGTTTCATCTCGTGGCGGGTGCTCGACTACACGATGGATTACCGGATTCTCGCCTACCTGGCGGTGATTACGATCGCGACGGGCGTCCTGTTCGGGCTCGCGCCGGCAGGCCGGCTCTCGAAGCTCGACGTGAACGCATCGCTAAAGGACGGCGACCGCAGCGCCGGAGCCAGCATCGCCGGCGCCCGGCTCTCCTCGTTGCTCGTAACCGCCGAAGTCTCTTTCGCCGTGGTGCTGCTAACGGGTGCGGGTCTCATGATCCGGAGTTACCTGAGCGTCGCGACGGCGGACCCGGGGGTGACGACGAAGAATGTGCTGACAGGTTTCCTCCAGCTTCCTGCAAGCCGATACCCGGGGGCGGAAGAGCAGACCGCCTTTTTCAAGCGCCTCGAGCAGCGCCTAGAAACGCTGCCGGGCGTTGCATCCGTGACATCCGTAAGCGCATTGCCGACCTGGGACTCGAGACTCTTCCGATACGGCCTCCCGGACAAGGCGCCCATCGACAATGATCGCCGGCTCGAGACTGAGGCGCTAGTCATCGGTCCCGATTACTTTCGCACGCTACAGGCGCGTCTGCTCGCTGGGCGCGAGTTCCAGGATGAGGACGATGCGGCGCATCGGCCCGTTGCGGTCGTCAACGCAGCCTTCGCGAGCCGCCAATGGCCGGGCGAGGCGGCGCTCGGCAAGCGGCTGCGGCTCTTGGAGGGCCCCACACCCGGCGCCTGGCTCACTATCGTCGGAGTGGCGTCGAACATCGTGCAGTCCAACGTGCCGCGGCGGGGGCCCGAGCCGATCGTCTACGTTCCAAACCGGCAGATGTCGCAACCTGGGCTTTGGGTGCTCGCGCGGACCCAAGTGGCACCGGCGAGTCTTGCGAACGATTTTCGGCGCCAGGTGCAGGCGCTCGATGCGGATCTGCCTGTGATGCTTGGGCCGTATCCGCTCGAGAAGAGGATGGCGGAGAGGTACCGGGATAGCCAGATTCACGCGCTGTTGTTCCTGGTCTTCGCGGCGACCGCGCTGATGCTTGCCGCTGTTGGGATCTATTCGATTGTCTC
The DNA here is from genome assembly GCA_963702105.1 of uncultured Gammaproteobacteria bacterium. Taxonomy (GTDB): domain Bacteria; phylum Pseudomonadota; class Gammaproteobacteria; order Steroidobacterales; family Rariloculaceae; genus ZC4RG20. Next base: position 1,880,827 of record OY969712.1, on the reverse strand, counting down.
GTACTCGGTTAGCCGGAAGACGCAGGAGATGGGCGTGCGGATCGCCATCGGTGCGACCGTGCGGGATATTTTCGTGCTCGTCTTCAGGCGGGGCCTGCTGCCCGTCGGCGCGGGAATTCTAATCGGCGTCGCGGGATCCCTGGGCGTCGCTCGAGTGCTGGAGTCCGCATTTCCCCACGTGTCGCCCGCGGACCCCGCCGCTTTCGCCGTCGCGACGGGCGTGTTGGTTGTCGTCGCAGTGCTGGGTTGCTGGATACCGGCGAGGCGAGCGATACGAGTAGATCCGGTGGCAGCGCTGAAGGCGCAATAGCCTGTTACGTGGCTGCGCTCAACAGTCGTGTGCAGCCTCGTTTCGGGAGCGAGACAGCGAATGCAGGCGGCGGGATGCCCGGAGCGCGCGCAAGGTTACAATTGAGTCGAGCATGCTAAGGCTTACCGTATTTGCTCAGCCTGGTTCGCCCATTGGTAAGAGCCATTGCATTGAGCCCCATCGATAGCGGAGCGACTGGTGATGTCCTGGCTCGAGTTGACCGGCGCCGCAAACCCTCGTTCATCTTAAATCGTAGTCGCGCTTCAAACGATCCAGTGTGCGCTCGACAACGCCAGGCAGGTGCTCCTTGAGTCGCGGGTTATCCGATCGCGAGTTCAGCCAGCCCAACATGGCGAGCCGCCTCGCGGTGAGTAGGCGAGGAAGTACTTCCTCATCGTAGCGGTCCCAGCTCTTCTTCGTCGTATAGCCCTCAATCAGCGCCTGTTTGAACTCCAGGTGCCTGTCGCGTCCGTTTCCCGCTGCTAGGCGTTCGATAGCAAGCAATGGGACGGCCAGATCGTAGGCGTGAAAACCATGTCCGCAATCGTCGAAGTCGATCGCACCGAGGCTGCCGCGGACCGCAACGATGTTCCCGAAGTGCAAGTCTGCATGGATGAGCCCCTGGCGTTCCGGGAAACGTCGTTCATAGCTGCGCAGACTCTCGAATACCAGTTTCCTTGCTCTCGTGATGAGCGCTTGTTGCTCGGCGCGAACGCAAGCCAAGGAATCGATGGAGCCGAACTTCGGCTTTGTTCCGACAAGGCCCTCCGAAGTCCCGTACCGCCGGTGCACGACGCGGGCCCGAGGAACGTGGGTCTGAAGGTCCGCCAGCACCTTTCCCACTCGGTACAGATGCATCGGACTGACGGATCTCCGGATGAATCGGCCTTCGATTCAGACGAACAGCGCGACGTTTCTCTGTGCCGCAATGTCCGCGTGCATGATCGTCTCCACGAAATTGCCGTGCTTGGAGACGACGGGCCTTGGCACCAAATGCCCGGCGTTCGAGAGCTGAGAAAGCCATCCCAATTCCTCTTGGATCGCAGCCTTCGTGTGATAACCCGTGCGATGGACGCGCAGCAAGTATTTGGTGCCGCCTTTACCGTGAACGCGGAAGGTTGTGTTCTCGCCGTGGTGGATGAAGTCGATCCTCTCCGCATGCACCGGGTATCGCGAAATCGCCGTTACAGCCAAATTTCTGAGTCGCCTCACCTGCGCGAGATAGGAAGCTTTGCCGAATGGAGCTTTTGTGGACGTCGGGATGCTCCGCATTGGTCGAGCTCGGCTACGCGTCTCCTACGCCATTGCCGTCGGCGATCGGCGCGGGCGGCCAAGCACGAGATCCGATCTCATCTCATAGTACAGCACGCCGTCCTTAGCGAAGGGCGAGAGAAGAGCATTGAGCTCGTCGTCGAAGCGCGCAGCGTCTTTAGCGCCCATCGCACGTCGCGCGAAGGTGGCGCGCGAGTGCTGACAGTCTACGAAATCCTCGACGCGCACCGGCACTTCGTGGGTGAAGCTCAGGCTTTCGCTCACGTCAATCCAATCCCGATGGCCGATCTTCAGCTCTCGGTAGGTTCGCGCGTCGTAGGCATCGCCGAGGCGTTCGATCCAGCTTCGGACGAAGGCGTCATACCGCTCCTTCCAGCGCGCGTGCGTGACCCCGTCACCACCAATGAGCGCGACCGGGGCCTCATTCGTGAGAACCGACGCGAGACGCGGGAGATAACGCGAGGCTCCATCCAGTGGATGGAGGCCGCGCAGGTCACGAGATCGTAGGGACCATCGAGTGCCGCATCTTCAGCGTGGGCGAGAATCCAATTGATATTGTCGGACTGCCAGAGCCTTCGCGCTTCTTCAAGCATGGCGGGCCACGGCTCCACGGCATCGACCTGTCCGAAGTGCTCCGCCAAGCGTCCGGCAATCTTGACGTTACCGGTCCCGAGGTCGAGCGCCCGCTCGCGACGCGCGAGCCGCTTGAGGAGCGCACCATAGATGCCGGGCGCGTAGTCCGGGCGGTGGACATAGGAGCGCGCAACGTCGGCATCCGCAAAACGTTTGCGGCCGAGGTAGCGCCGCCGTTGGACGGACTTGCTATTCTTGTCTATGAGAACGTCTCAGGATTGGGACTCGGCGGACCGGCAGCGGGACGCAGCAGCGGCACGCCGATCCAATCGTCACCGATATTTCTCTTCGAATCATATACTTCTGGCACGCCGATCCCTTGGCATGGATATTGCGAATCCCGGTGATGAGCGGCAATGGTCGAGATCGCCGGCACGAGCGTACCTCCCACACGGCGGCAGACGCCCCCCCCCCGGGAAGTCGCCGGGGTTATGTCGGCGGCACGGGTACGGCAGCCGCGTCCCACGGAGGGCCGGTGAATAGTTTACGCGCAATACATTAGACGGCATGTTCAACGACTTACGTCTCGCGATCCGCAGCCTTAGCAAGAACCCGCGCTTTGCGGCCGTCGTCGTACTGACGCTCGCGCTCGGAATAGGGGCGAGCACGACGATCTTCAGCGTCGTCCACGGAGTGCTACTTCGCCCGCTGCCCTACCCCCACGCCGACCGTTTGGTGCAGGTCCAAAGAATATTCGCGGGCAAGGCCCGCGACAGCGTGTCGTTTCCCGACTTCGAGGACTTGCAAGCTCGAAATCACAGCTTCGCGGAGATCGCCGCGTATGACCATTGGGCGGCCACCGGGTCGGCCGGCGATCGCGGGTTTCGGGTGGCGCTCTCGGAGGTCTCGCCAGATTTCCTTTCCGTGCTCGATGTAGACCCGGCCTCAGGGCGCACGTTCAGCACGGATGAAGCGCGCAGCGGCCGACGCGTGGCCATCGTGAGCTATGCATTTTGGCGTGGCCGCCTCGCCGGGCGTTCCGACTTCGGCAGACGCCCGATACGGTTGGACGGCGAACCGTACACGGTGATCGGTGTCATGCCGCCCGCTTACGATTTTCCGGCGGGAACGGAGATCTGGGTGCCGCGGGCGCCTGTGTCTGAAGGTCGGAAGGCCGAGAACTGGCGCCTGGTCGGTCGACTGCGCGCAGGCGTTTCCATTGCACGGGCGCAGCAGGACTTGAGCGCCGTCGCACGAGGAATCGAGCAGCAGTTCGGCGACGACACCTGGATGCAGGACGCTGCCGTCAGACCGCTCGTGGACCAACTCGTCGGCGACGTTCGGCCGGCGCTGTGGGTTCTGCTCGGTGCAGTCGGCGTCCTGCTCCTCATTGCGTGCGTGAACGTCGCGAACCTCTTGCTCGCGCGGGGCCTCTCGCGCGACCGCGAGTCGGCGTTGCGGGTTGCTCTCGGGGCACGTCCCGGCCGGCTCGCACGCGGCCTTCTCGCCGAGTCGATGGTACTGGCGGTCGTCGGTGGCGCGCTCGGCGTCGGGGCCTCTGTGACGGCCGTGCCCGCGCTGCTTGCGATCGAGCCCGGATATCTTCCACGCGTGCGGGACGTTGGGGTCGACGGTCGGGTGCTGGCTTTCTCATTAGTCCTCTCCGTGCTCACAGCCCTGGCAATCGGTCTCATACCGGCAGTACGTGGCATGGGACGCGACCCGGCGGCCGGACTCGGCGTCGCTCCCCGAATTCGTGGCGGCACACCGGCCGGCCATCGCGCGCGTGCCCTGTTCGTGATCGCCCAAATTGCCCTCACCGTTGTGCTGCTGGTCGGCGGGAGCCTCCTCGCTCGCAGTTTCCTCAATCTCCTCGATCTGGATCCCGGTTACCGCACGAAGGGCGTGCTGGTCATGGACGTATGGCTTCCCACGGTTTCGCTGCTCGCGGCGCCCGGCCAGCCCGGGGACACGCGCGTGGCGGAGTTCATCCAGAGACTCATTGAACGCCTGCGCGCGATTCCCGGCGTCGAAGACGTAGGCGCCGTCAATCGCTTCCCGCTCGAGGGCGGGGGCGCTGACGGCACTTTCGTCACCCTCGAGAGTCCGAGCGAAGTTCCGAACCTCGATGACTTCGAGCGCCTGAGTAAAGTGGCCGGGCGCGCTGGTAACGCCGAGTTCCGCGTAGCGAGTACCGGCTACTTCGGCGCGATGAATATCCCGCTCGTCGCTGGCCGTCTATTCGACGAGCGCGATTCGCGGAGCGGACCGCAAGTCGCGGTGATCAGCGAGTCGCTCGCGAAGACCCGGTGGCCGGCCGAGAAACCGATCGGTAAGGTCATCGCATTCCCAGTGGACGGCGATTTCAAACCCCTCCGCATCATCGGCGTTGTCGGCGACGTACGGGAGTACGGACTCGGCTCGGTGCCGCGGCCGACACTCTACGCCGACTACCTCCAGCGGCCCAGGAAGGCCTCCGAATTTCATGTCGCCATTCGCGGCTCGATCGATCGGACGCGGCTCGCGGCGACGGCGAGACGCATCGCGCACGAGCTCGGCCCCGAACGTCCCGAGCCGCCTCCAAAGCCTGAGAGGCGTCGTCTCTGCTTCGCTGGCCGATCGCCGTTTCGTGCTCTTCCTGGTCGCGCTGTTCGCCGGTCTGGCACTCCTGCTCGCCGCGACCGGGGTCTATGGCGCGATCGCGTATTTGGCCGAACAGCGTATACCCGAGATTGGCGTCCGCCTCGCACTCGGTGCGACCGCCCGGGATGTTCGGCGTTTGCTCATGCGGCAAGGAATCGTCTTTGCAGTGCTCGGGATCGCGACCGGCTCGGCCGCGGCATTGGTATCGGCGCGGTTATTGGGCGGTCTTCTGTACGGCATCGGGACGACCGACCCCGTAGCGTTCGCAGCCGCGGGAACCGCACTTCTCGCCGCGGTGCTGCTCGCAAGCGGGATTCCGGCATATCGTGCTTCCCGCACGGATCCCACGGAAGCACTGCGCCATGAATGAGCCGGGCGCCGCGCGAGGAGGCGACGCTCGAGCATCAAAAGAACCCTGGTTGAGCCGCTGCCCGACCAGGGTTCTTCGCCACGGCAGTCGCGTTAGAGAACTGCCACGAATGCGCGCGGGTTCAGGCAGCCCACCTCCGCTGGGTCGTAAGCATGGCTACGGTGTGTACGCGGTTCATGCTCGGATAGTATCGTCTCACGGACGATAGCGCACGACCGACCTGGCGCCGTTCGGGCGCAATGAAGGTCCGACGCTAAATATCAGCGAAGACGACAACGCGCAAGGCTCATCCTAACTCGTGCTTCCGTTGAGGGCGGCGACGTCGCAGTTTTGGCTTGCGCTGCATAGGGCCTTCAGGGTCTTGGCCGTATCCTCGAAGACCATGATGGACTGACCGCGCTCGTGCCCGCCCGCGCGGCCGAGCGCCGCATCGACGGCCGTCCTGCCGGACTCGTCCTTCGCGTCGATCTTGGCTCCATGCTCGGCGAGAAATTTCACGACGTCGGTCCAACCCCAGAATGCCGCGCCGAAGAGCGCCGTTTGACCCGGCCCATGGCCGCGCCGGCCGCCCGTCGTGCGCGCGTTGATGTCGGCGCCGGCATCCAGGAGCACCTTGAGCGCCGCGATCGACTTCGCTTGCACATCGGGCGACAGGTAGTGATTGCCGTAGACGCGGATGTCGCATTCGACGGAGCCGTAGCCGGCCGCCGCCATGACCGGGGTGACGCCCTCCTCGTTGGGTAGGTTCCACCGCGCGCCGTGCTCGAGCAGCAGCTTCATCGCGGGCACATCGAAGGTCTTCGCAGCACGCAAGAGCGGAGTGGTACCCGTCGTCAACATGGCGTCGCAGCCGCGATCCTGAGGACGAGCCCGATACGGCGGCGTGAGCTTGAGCTGGAGATTGGGGTTGGCGCCCGCCTCCAGAATCTGCTTGACGACATCCAAGGCCGTGGTCTTGTCCGTCGAGAGCCGATCCGGGCGCCCGCCGCGCGGCAGCGTGTCCAAGTCTACGGCGGCATATAACGGCGAGCGGCCCCACCAATCCCAGATGTCGAGCATCGCCCCGGCTTTGACGAGGTACGCCGCAACGTCGAAATGAAGATTGTCCAGCGCGACGATCAGCGGAACGACGTTGCGGGGGTTGCCCAGATCAGGATCCGCGCCGCCCTCGACCAGCGCCCGCGCGCACTCAACGCAGCCCTGCCGGGCCGCATACATGAGCGCCGTGAGCCCTCCGATGGGACGGTACATGCGGCGACGTTCGGCCGACACCTGACGCTGCCAATCGTTGGGCGTCGACTGCGCGTTCGGGTCCGCGCCGTGCGCGAGCAGCAGCTTGATCATTTCCGGCTGGCTCTCCGCCGCCGCGTAGATCAGCGCCGTCTGCCCTTTCAACTGCTCGCGGGCGTTGACGTTCGCGCCATGCTCGATGAGCAGCTTCGCCGCCTCGACGCCTTTGCCCCGCGCGGCCACCATGAGCGCGGTCTCGCCATCCGGCCCGGGCTCGTCGACCTTCGCGCCGGCGTCGAGCAGTTTCTTGACCACCGCGGCGTCGCCCGTGACCGCAGCCTGGCGCAGCGGCGTTGCGTCGTATTCGTTCTTGGCGTTGACGTTGGCCTTGGCCTCGATGAGGCGGTCGACGAGCTCGACGTTGTCGTTGTACACGGCCCAGTGCAGCGCCGTCGTGCCATCGCCGGCCGGCGCGTTGACATCCGCGCCGTGGGCGAGGTCGGCGATGACGGCCTGGGTGTCGTTCTGCCGCGCGTCGTCCACGAGCTGGGCGGCCAGCCCGGACGTGCACACGCCCAGCAGCAGGGCTCCAGCAACGGCCAGCCGCAGCCGCGGCCCGGGCACAGGCCTGCGACATCGCTTCATGTTAAATCTCCACGAGCTCCTTGTTGCTGTCCCCGATCGACTCGACCGGCACGCCCGCGCGCAGCAGCAAGGTGAACAGCACGTCGGCCAGCGGCGTGTGGTCCGGGTAGCGCAGGTGCTGATTCCCTTTGATCGTGCCGCCGCCGTGGCCGAACACGAGCGTCGGCAACGGGAACGTATCGTGCTTGTTGCTGTTGCTCATGTTGCTGCCGTAAAGAAAGACCGAGTTGTCCAGCATCGAGCCCGCGTCGCCGTCCGGCGTCGCCGCGAGCTTCGCGAGGAAGCCCGCGAACATCTTGCTGTGGTAGCGCTGAATGATGGCGAGCTTTTCCATCGCCTCCTTCTTCTCGCCGTGGTGCGAGAGCGGATGGAAGGCGTCGGGCACGCCGACGAAGGCGTACGACTGGTTGCTGACCTCGGCGACCTGGATGAACGTCGCGATTCGCGTCATGTTCGTCTGGTAAGCGACCGTCAACAGGTCGTACATCAATTGCAGGTGCTCGGGGAACGCCGGCTCGGCGACAGGGATCTCCGGCAGATTCACCTTCGAAAGGTCCCGTTTGCCGAGCAGCTGGATGCGCCGCTCGATCTCCCGGACGCTGTCGAGGTAGTCGTCCACGATCACGCGGTCGCCGGGCCCGATCTTGCGCCGCAGGGCCGAGGCCTCGGACTGCACCATGTCCAGAACGCTCGTAAAGTCATTGGAAATGTCCTTCCGTTCCTCCGGCGTGCGGCCGCGGCCGAAGATCTTCTCGAACACCTTGCCCGGGTCGGTCTCCATGGGCAGCGGCGTCGTGTGCGTCCGGAAGGAAATGGTGCGGCTGTAGCTGCAGCCGTAACTTGCGTCGCAGGAAGAGCTGCCGCCGCGCACCTCGGTTGCAATCTCCAAAGAAGGCAGCGGCGTTTCCTGGCCAATATGGCGCGCGGCGATCTGGTCGATCGTGACGCCGGCGTAGGGCGATTGCGAGCGCCGCGGGTGAACGCAGCTGAGCCAGGTCCCCGGAATGATCGCGTGCACGGCCGAGCTCTCGGCCGGCTGGTTCCCGAGGCCGCTCACGACCGTCATCTGGCTTTGATGCGGTTTGAAGGGCTCGAGGATGGGCTTGAAATCGAAGTCGCGCCCTTCCTTATCGGGCGTCCAACGATTCATTTCCTTGCCCCAATGGGTATTGTCCATGATTGCGCCGTGCGGCAGATAGAAGAAGCCCATTCGAGGCTTCGCGGCCGCGGCCGTTTGCGCCAGGGCCGTTCTCGCGGGCACCATGGCGCTCAGCAGCGGCAGCGCGACGCTCACGCCTCCGGCTTGAAGAAAAGTTCGTCGCGAGAGGTGCTTCTTCGTGATAAACATCAGTCTTCTCCTGCTGCCTCGCCGCTGGGCGGCTTGCCGCTTCCGGCACTCGCGACCGTCTCACCGTCTTGCGGTTTCGGCTGGCTGCGCATTCGGAATGCCGGACTGTTGGCGACGTCCTTGAGGATCGACAAGAACGAGTAATTGCTGCGTGCCGAGTCGCGCACGATCGCGCGCACGGTCGGCATGTCGTAGTACTCGACGTCGCGGCCAAGTGCAAAGGTCATGAGCTTCTGCACTATTGTCTGGACATACTGCTGCGGGTTCGCCGTCAAGGCGTTGCGCAAATCGATCGGCCCGGTGACCTTCGTTCCGTTTGCCAGCTCACCCGTCGGGTCCACGGGCACGCCCGTATCGCGTTCGCGCACGCGCCACTCGCCGATCGCGTTGAAGTTTTCGAGGGCCTGGCCGAGCGGGTCCATGACGCCGTGACAGTGGTTACAAGAGGGGTTCGACCGATGCAGGGCAAGCCGCTCGCGAACCGATTTTGGGTTCTCGAGCGTCGAATCGGGCAGCGTGGTATTGACGCCCTTCGGCGGCGATTCGGGCGGCGTGCCGAGCAGATGGTCCATGATCCACTGGCCCCGCAGGACCGGCGACGTCCGATCCGGGTACAACGTCGCCATAAGCACGGCGCCCTTCCCGAGGAGCCCCCAGCGGCGCGGGTCCGCGAGCTTCACGCGGCGGAACCGGTCGCCGCGTATGCCGCTGATGCCGTAGTGACGCGCGAGCCGCTCGTTGACGAACGTGTAGTCCGCCGTCAAGAGGTCCACGACGCTTTTGTTCTTGTCCCGCAGAATGCTGTCGAGAAACAGGTCCATTTCGCGCACGAACGCGCGCCGCAGGTCCTTGTCGAAATTCGGGAACAGGGCAGGATCCGGATCGACCGTATCGAGGTTTCGCAGACCGAGCCACTGAAACGCGAAGTTGGCCACGAGTGACTTCGAGCGCGGGTCCGCGAACATGCGGTCGATTTGTTTATCGTAGACGTTGGGATCGCTGAGGCGGCCCTGCTCGGCGAGCGAGAGCAGCTCGGCATCGGGCCCCTCGCTCCACAACAGGAAGGCGAGCCGCGAGGCGAGCTCGAGATCCGTGAGCTTGTAGGGCTGCCCGGGCTTGACACCGGAGGGTACGTCCTCGGACTCCACGCGATATAAGAAGTCCGTGCTCGCGAGGATCGCCATGATGCCCTTCTGGATGCCGGTCTCGAATCCGCCGATCTGCCGCCCTCTTTCGTAGAACTTCAACAACTTCGCCATGTCCGCGTCGGTGACGGGCCGGCGAAACGCGAGCGTCGCGAGGTGAGTCAGAATGCGCCTTGCACAGTCCGGCTCGTCCTTCTCCGTCTCGGGATGGCAAATGAAGATACGGCGCCGGCTCTCGGTCGGCTCGCTGACGCCCGTCGGCTTGTACGGGCCGACGATCTCCATGCCCAGCATCTGCGGAACGTCTGGAATTCCCTCGCCCGGGATCATGCTTTCCAGCTCGTAATCGGATTCGGCGTGGCTGCGGGCGACGAACGTCGCGCCGACCCTGTGGTAGCCCGCCTTCACCGGCACGCGTATATTGCGGAACCGATCCTTGATGGCGTTGACCGCCGAGATCAGCTTCTGATCGACGGCCCGCAAGTCGTCTGCGCCGCCCAGCTCGCCCTCGAACACCTTCGCGTCGTCGATCGTGAGCACGACCTTGGTGCGATACGGTAGCCAGCCCTGCGGATAAGCCCTGAGCTCGGCGCCCAACTCCGAGGAAACCTTGAGCGTAAAGACGTAATCGCCGTCCGCCGGGAAGTAATGGTCGGCGAGCACCCCGCCCCGGGTGCCCAACGGCAGGCCGTCTATGTGGCGGGTATAGTCGTCCGCGCTAGGAAGATACTCGGCGCGGGTCAGCTCGCTGCCGGCATTGCCGACTGCCTTCATGCTGACTTCCCGAGCAGCCTCGATGTACTGATCCAGGTACGTGGGCGAGACGCGCAGGACATCGGCGACGTTGTCGAAGCCGTCGCTGACTGCGTCCGCGGGCAGCAGCTTCTCGGCGTCGATCTTCACGCCGAGCAGATCTTCGACGCTGTCCGCGTACTCGGTCCGGCTCAGGCGGTGGATCGCGACGTGGCCGGGCATCGGCCCTTTCTTCTCGGCCGCGTTGTCGATGTCGGCCTCGAGGGCGGAGACGAAGGCGTGCACCTTCTCGGTCGGCGGATGCGGGCCGCCGGGCGGCGGCATCAAGCTGCCCCGCAGCTTGCGGATCACATGCTCGAAGAGCGCCGGGTCCTTGGTGACGTCGGAGGGCGATTTGCTCTCGAGCGAGAGCCCGCCGGTCAGATCGAGGTCGTTGTGGCAGTCGGTGCAGTACTGGTTGAAGAAACCCCACTCGCTCGCGACTGCCTCCTTGGGCGATTTGCTGCAGGCACATAGCAGCGAAAGCGCCGCCGCCGTCAGACAGGAAACCCTAAGAACGCTTTTCACGGTTCACGCTGCGGCTCCGCGGAGCCTGCCTCCCCACCAGATGCCTCGATAGATGTTGGTGATGAACAGATCGACATCCTTACCGAACTTCGCATCGAACTCTTTCGTGATGCCGGCGGCTATGATGTCGTCGATGCCCATACCCTTATTCGCCATGGCCTCGATGCGCTCGCGGACCGTCGAGAGCATCTTGTGCTGGAGCTCAAGGTCGTCGCGCCGCTGCACCGGGCCTGAAGCGGGAACGATGAGCGTCTCCGCATCGGACATGTCGATGAGGGTCTTGGTCGCGTCCACCAGGCCGCCGATCCAGCCGCCCGTGATGTAGTCCAAGATGGGGTAACGCCCGGCAACCGCAGCGCCGCCCGCGGCGATGACGTTGCTCTCGGGGAACCAAACATAGATATCGCCGTCCGTGTGCGCGCCGCGTAGATAACTGTAGACGACGCGCTTGCCGCCGAAGGACATTTCCAGCGGCTGTGGATCAGACGAAAAAAAGGTCTTGTTGGGTCGTGCTTCGGGCGCGCGCGGGGCGTATCGGCGATCCTGCCAATCGACGTAGAACTTCGTGCTCATCCATAGCCGCGTGTTCTCGTGCGCCACGATCGTAGGATGAGCTTGCCCGAACAGATCGTTGCCCCCGGTATGCGATACGTGCCAGTGGGTGTTGAATAGGAGACGAACAGGCGCTCCGCCGTGCCGCGCCGCAATAAGGTCCTTGAGCTGCTGAGCTCGAGCCGAGGACCCGCTGTCGACCAGAAGGACGCCGTCCGAGCCCGCCCTCATCAGCACGTTGCCGCCGGTACCTGTGACCTGGAGCAAGCCGTCGCGCAGCTCGGTGGCGGCGACAGGTTCGTTCGACTCGGTAGCGTTCCGAGGTCTCGAGACCGCCTGGGCGCCAACGGATCGAAGCCCACCGAACGCCGCTATGGTCGCACCCATGCGCCCGATCTCGAGCAAGAACTCCCGACGATTTCTAATCATCTGCTCTAGTCGTCAACTGCTCTAGTCGCTCCCGGTTCGCTTCGCCGCAGATTCGACGCTCGCAACGCCTACGTCATTATACTGCTTGGCTCCTGACAATAGGAAATGGGGCCGGCCCCAAGGGTTTTCCGTTTTCCTCTCAAAAGGCTTAATAATTCTCTAGCGGGCAACTGCAGCAGGTCCTTCAATCATTGCTGCGGAGAGACGCTCGTCGGTCAGCTTCGGACGGGTGGTAGGTGCCTGCCTTCATTTCGCGCAGGGCATATGCGGGTTCGACGTGGCGACTCTTTTGGGGGCGTCGGGGCAGCCATGGGGGAGCAATACGAAGACTTCAAGGGCATCTACGAGGGCGCGATAAGCCGCGAAACCTGCGAGAGGATCATCCGGGAGAGCGAACGTTTCTTCGAGGTGGCTCCGCGTGAGAAAATCGTGGCGGGCGCCGCACAAACGCCGATGTTCGAGTTCACCTGCCTCGACTTCTCGTTCAATGCTTCCGGCATTGCGAGAACTTCAACAAGGACGTATCCAGCCTCAAGCCGGCAAGTGCCTGATCTGGCCCACGCAGTTCACCCATACTCATCGCGGCAATCCCGTCTACTCCGGAAACAAATACATCGCGACGGGATGGTATACGTTGGACTGGTGAGGCGGCCAAGGCTTGCCGAGCGCCTGGGGCCGCATTCGCCGCCGCCCGCCGACACCACCGGCGGCTCCGGCTCTTCCTCAACAAGGTCGCGGCACATACGGTTCTCGTCTCGCGCCTCGGCCAGGAGCCCTTCCGCCCCAACTCTCTATGAGCCGGACGCGTGCGGCGGGCCCGACGCGCCCACGGCGCCCGCGGCACCCGAAGCACCCGCGGCGTCCGAATCATCTGCAGCGGCTCGATCTTCTTTCGGTTCAGGCACTCCGTCCGTCTCGAGCTTCAATAGCCGCGCGTCGATGTCTGCCAGGAGCCGCTCGCGGCTTCGATTGCCCAGTGTCCCCTGGCGATAGGCTTCCGTGATACGCGCCCGCTCGACGAGCAGCAGATGCCGCTGCACGCGGTACAGCTCTTCGCGAGCCAGCGCCTCCCGATTACCTTCGGGACCACCGAGCTCGGCCTCCGCCTGCTCGACGCGCGCAGCGTACTGCTCCCGCAACGCATCGAGCGTCTCCGGGGCGGCGAGGTGTCGCGCGGCCATTCGCTCGATTTCGTCCAGCGCACCGTCCGCGGCCTGCAGCGCCCCGCGGCGCAATTCGTAAGCGAGGCGTTCGGCACGGGAGCTCACCACGCCCAGTTTACGCATGAGGCTGGACATGCTCGTGCCCTGGAACAGAATCGTGAGCAGCACGACGCCGAACGTCATCGCGACAATGAGGTCGCGGTACGCGAAGGAAGCCGGCAAGCTCAACGCGAGAACCATCGGCAGCGCGCCGCGGAGGCCGCCGAAGGTCAGGATTACGCTCCAACGCCAGGGAAACCGCTCCCGGGTCATGCGCAGAGCGCCGTGCCCGGCGGCAATCACCACCGCTCGGCCTACGGTGACGACGACATACGCGACCAGGATCGGCAGCCAATAGGCAAACAGCGTGTCGAGCTTGAGCTCGAGGCCGAGCAGAAGAAAGACGATCGAGTTCAGGGCGAAGCCGACGTACTCCCAGAACGACTCGACGGCGACCCGGCTCGAGGGAGACCGGTCCACGGGGGCGCCGTAGTTACCGCAGAGCATGCCGGCCGCGACGGTCGCGATGACGCCGGAAGAATGCAGTGCCTCCGCCATGACGAACGAGCCGTAGGCCGCGATCGTCGTCAGCGTGATCTCGATCATCGGATCGTCCACTCGACGCAGCAGCACGGACGCCGCGAGGCCGATGACGCCGCCCGCTACGGCGCCCATGCCGACGGTCGTGACGAACTCGAGCGCAAGCTGCGGCGGCGTCGTCACCGTACCCGCGAGCAGGGAGAGGCTCAGCGTGAAGAAGACGATGCTCGTCCCGTCGTTCAGCAGGCTTTCGCCGTCGAGCAGCATCGTGAGCCGCCGCGGCGCGCCGAGCGTACGAAAGAGCGCGACGACAGCGATCGGATCGGTCGCAGAGATCAACGCGCCGAAGACGAGCGCGTACTGCCAAGTGAAGCCGTGCGCCAGGTTCAGGGCCCGCGCGACCGGCGCGAGGATGACCGCGATGAGCGCCGTGGAGGCGACGACGCCGGGCACGGCCAGGCTCGCGAGCGTCAGACGGTTGCGCCAGAACTCCTGAAATTCGATGTGAAACGCCGCTTCGAAGACCAACCCCGGCAGGAACACCGCGAACAGGAGGTTCTTCGTGAGCTTCGGCGCGGGGAACATGTGAACGTAGCCCAGCGCAAGGCCCGCCACTACCAGGGCTACCGTGTAGGGCAAATATAGACGCCGGGCCGCGATGGCCACGGCCGTCGCCACCACGAACAGCAAGACGAAAACGGCTTCGATATCCATGAGGTCAGAGCGAAACTAAGGCGAGGATGCGCGCGCTGTCAGGCCGCGTAGGCCCCTCTTCTAACCGTTGGCCCACCCGCCACTTTCGAGCGTAATGGCAGGCGGATACGTGGGCAGGGACGAGCTGGGCCTCGCGGCACTGATAGGCATTCAGGCAGCCCGCCACGCCGTCGTCTCGGTGCGAACCACATAGCTGTGGAGGCACCCGCCTCACTCCTCTCCTTCGCGACGGCCGCGGGCTCGATCGCTCAATCTGAAGCTACCACAATGGCTGGCCGGTGTCCGCCGTCGAGGCCGACGTACCCGTCGCTCTCGGATTGCCGGGGGCGCGAGTCAGCGCCTATATGTTTGTTGGCAACAGCCTCATTTGGAGGCCTGATTCGCCGCCTTTATCTTTGCGATTAGGCGTAGGTACGCTTCGGCCATCCCAGATTCTTCAATGGCATTCGTATTGCAGACGGACAAGTCCGGGCGCTCCGGAAAGCGTCTATAGAGCTTTTGACATTTGGCTAGATCGTGCCCAGCCTTAACCGAGGGTCTTGCGCCCGGATCCGTTCCTGGTCGAACTCGGCCCTTTGGGCGTAGCGGGACCTTTGCGATCGCCCAATCCGTCCGCCCGCGTGTCGCGAATCCTACGCCTTCGCGAGCGTCTCCCGACCGATCGGCAACCGCCGCACGCGCTTCCCGCAGGCCGCATAGATGGCATTGCACAGCGCGGGGATCACGGGCGGCAGGGCCGGCTCGCCGAGACCCGTCGGCGGATTGTCCGTTCTGCGGAAATGGACTTCGACCGGCGGCGCGCGGTCGATCCTGAGCAGCGTATAGTCGTCGTAATTCGACTGCGCGGCCCGTCCGTTCTTGATGTTGACCTGCAGCGCCAGCGCCTGCCCGATGCCGTCGAGCGCGGCGCCCTGCACCTGGTTCTCGGCGCCGATCGGATTGACGATATGGCTGCCGACATCGACCGCGACCCACACCTTATCGACCTTGAGCGCACCCTGCGCGCCGACCGTGGCCTTGACGACCTCGGCGAAGTAGCCCATGTGACTGTAGTAGAACGCGACACCCATCCCGGTCCCGCCCGGCAGCTTGTGGCGGTCGTCCCAGCCGGACTTCTCGCGCACGAGCTCGAGCACGCCGCGCATGCGGCCCGTATCGAAATCCGGCTGATGCCCGTAGCGGTCGTCCTTGGAATCGAGAATGCGCGGCTCGCCGAGCAGGTCGAGGCGGTACTGCAGCGGATCGCGGCCCGCAGCGTGAGCGAGCTCGTCGATGAAGCTCTGGAACGCGAACGCGAGCCCGTTGCTCTCGGGGGCGCGCAATGGACCGGTCGGCACGCCCGTCGGAATGAAGGACGCCGCGAATTCCATGTTGGGGACGAAGCGGGACGGGAACTCGTCCGGGCCGGCGAACGCCGAGGAGGCAGGCTTCTCCGCGGTGCCGAGCGTGACGAAATGATCCCGAAATGCCACGAGGTCGCCTTTGGCGTCGAGCCCCGCCTTGAAATAGTGGAACCCGGCCGGGCGGTAGAAGTCGTGGCCGATGTCGTCCGCGCGGTTCCACAGAAGCTTCACGGGGACGCCGGCGCGCTTCGAGATGGCCCCGGCTTCGACGGCATAGTCGCTCGCGCCGCGTCGGCCGAAGCCGCCGCCGGAGCGGGTCAGATGGATCGTGATGTTCTTGGGGTCGATGCCGAGCGTGTGAGCGATCGTCGTCCGATTCGCTTCGGGGGCCTGCGTCGGCGCCCAGACCTCGAGCTTGCCATGCGCATATGAGGCAGTGCAGTTCTGAGGTTCGAGGGTCGCATGCGCGAGAAACGGATACGCATACTCCGCCTCGAGCACCTTCGACGCAGCAGCGAGCGCGGCCTCGACGTTGCCGTCCTTGACGATATGCCTTGCCGGCGCCTGCCGGCTCAGCCGCGCCGCCTCCGCGGCAAGGCGCTCGTCGCTTTCCCGCGCAGCAGCGCCTTCGTCCCACGTCACCTCGAGCTTTTCGCGCGCCTGCTCGGCGAGCCACCAGCTGTCCGCGACGATCGCGACGCCGTCGGCGAGCCGATCCAGCGGGCCGGTGGAGCCGACGGCGTTCTCGTTGCCTTTCAAGATAAACGCATCGACGACGCCCGGCTGCGACTTCACTGCGTCCACGTTCGCCTTGACGATCGTGCCCCCGAAAACCGGGCACTTCTCGTAGACCGCGTACTTCATGCCCGGCACCGTCACGTCGATGCCGAACAGCGGCTTGCCCTCGACGACGAGCGGACTGTCTACGCCCGGCACGGACGTGCCGATGATCCTGAAATCCTTCGGGTCCTTGAGCCGGACGGAGGCGAGGTCCGGTGGCGCGAGCTTCGCGGCCGCCGGGGCGAGCTCGGCGTAGCTGAGTTTGCGACCCGACCGTGCATGGGTGACCGTTCCGGAGGCGGTTCGGCACTCGCTGGCCGGCACGCCCCAGGTCTTCGCCGCGGCGCGGACCATCATGTCCCGCCCGGCCGCACCGACGCGGCGCAGCGGCTCCCAGTTCAGGGGCGTCGCCGTGCTGCCGCCTGCGAACTGCGGCGCATACTTCGCGCCGTCGGCGAGCGCCTGCTCGGTTCGCACGTTCTTCCAGTCGACATCGAATTCCTCGGCGATCAGCATCGGCAGCGACGTCTTGACGCCCTGCCCGATCTCGGGGTTTTTCGCCATGATCGTGACCGAGCCGTCCGGCATGACGCGAATGTACGCATTGAGGACCGCGGCGCTCGACGACGACGCCCGCACGTTCGGCACATAGAAGTCGAGCAGCAGCCCGCCGCCGGCGAGCGCGCTCGCCTTGACGAAGGCGCGACGGGAGAGATCCGCGTTCGCGGCGGATTCGAGTGAAGTTCTGGCAGCCATGATCAGCTCTCCCGCGTATCGGTCGACGGCAGTCCGGCCGCGCGCTTGATGGCGGCACGGATTCGGGTATAGGTTGCGCAGCGGCAGATGTTGCCGGCCATCGCCGCATCGATGTCGGCGTCGGTCGGCTCCGGGGTTCTCGCGAGCAGCGAAGTCGCCGACATGATCTGGCCGGCCTGACAGTAGCCGCACTGCACGACGTCAACGTCGAGCCACGCCGCCTGGACCTTGCGGCCGAGAGGTGTCGCACCGATGCCTTCGATCGTGGTGATCGGCGCGGCCGCGACGCTCGATACCGGCGTCACGCACGATCGGGTCGGCCTGCCGCCGACATGGACGGTGCAGGCGCCGCAGAGGCTCTTGCCGCAGCCGAACTTTGTGCCCTTGAGATCGAGCTCGTCGCGGAGCACCCAGACGAGCGGCGTCCGCGGATCGACGTCCACGGTACGGCGCTTGCCATTGACCTTTAACGTGTATTTCATGTCCCCACCCCGAGGTAAACGTCGCGTCGAACAGCTGCACCTATGGTAACGCTCCGAGCCGCCGCCTGCATCGGCGCCCGCACCCGGGCCCGAGTTCGAGCCGCAAGAGCCGCCGGATCGAATCCGCGGCCCCTCGCAACCCCGGCCGGCGGGACAGGCTCATTGCCAAGTAGGGCACCGCGTCCCCTTACGTAAGACTTCGTATCGTCCGCGGGAAATGTGTTGTGCGGCGACTTCCACATGTACGCGCTTCAGCCGGCCTTCTAAAGGTCGAATTCAGCCATTGCCGACGTTTATGACCGGCACGTCGAACCCGAGGTCCGCCATCGCCGCGCCGAAAGTCCAGGCTCGAGCTTGCCGATGACGTTCACGAGAACGAGCTGGCCGCCTTCCGGGAACATCACGACGACGCCGCGGATGCGCTCCGGCTTCTTGAACATGACGAGCGCCGCAAGGGGCAGGTAGCTGCCGACTCGGAGCGGATTCAGAGGGTCCTCGCCGGATCGCCACCCTCAGCGCTTGTTCTTGATGACCAGACGCCCGCCGCGCGGCTTCTTGTGTTGATGCGTCCACGCCAGCAGCTCGTCGAAGCCTTTCCCGACCTCGGCAGGCGTGATGTTGCAGTGCCCTTCGTGCTCGACGTACTGCAGCACGAACAAGTCCCGGCTTCCGCCTACGGTCGCCCGCATCGCGTAGTCGTCCGGCACGGAAACCGGCACCAGCGGATCGTAGGTATCGTGAATGGCCAGCACCGGACGCCGCAGCTTGCCCGTGAGCGTTGCGTAAGTCTCGAGATAGGCCAAGGAAGCGTCCGCGTCATAACGCTTGACGCCGTCGTTCAGGCCGTTGTCGTCCGGCGATCCGTAATAGATGGTGTTACGGTTCGAAAAGGGATTGCCCCCGCTGCGCTCCTGCACGTCTTTGAGCGTGAAGGCAACGAAGACGGCCGTTGCCGCTACCTCTCGGTCCCGTTTGAGGCGGGATATCTGCCGCAGGGCTGCCGCCTTTGCCGGCTCGCTCTGTAGCTGCGCCTCGACCTCCTCGACTTTATCCCGCGTGTTTTGGAAATCGGCGGGCACCTTGTTAGGCGGCGGGAGCAGCCCGGGGAAGTAGTAATCGAAGATGGCTTCGAACTCGAATGCCCGCTGAAGCAACTCGGGCGCGGACTGAATGGCGCCGCAAAGCGAGAGGGCCCCGGCATAGCGTTCCGGGAATTTCTCGATGGTGTCGACTGTGAGAAAGCCTCCCATGGAATGTCCCGCGACGAACGTCTCCCTCGGAGCCCCATGATTCTTGACGAAGTACTCGCGCAGAGCTTCCGTCTCGGGAACCGCCTGCTGCACTGCCCAGCCTGAGCGCGAATAGGCCGACTGAACGAGCGCGTAACCCCGCTCTGTGAACGGCGCCAGCACCGGACTCAGTTTGCCTTCCGTGTATGTGGTGGGCCCTACGCTATAGCCGTGGTAGTAGACCACGAGGCCATGGTTCCAATGCTCGGGAACGTCGATGCGGAACGGAACTGCGTTCAGTTTTCCGACCTCCGTTTGGGCGGCAGCCATGGGCGGCGCGCACAGCATCGCCAGCACGAGAATCGCTCGCATGCTTCCCCCGGACAATGAAGACGGCCGGACTATGATAAGCGACGCGACGACACCTCGCAGCTCAGCCACGGCCCGCGACTCGTATGGCGACCGCGCTCATGCGCCTGCTCCTCTCGTTCAAGCGCGAAATTCGTGATGCCACCCCGTGCGGAAGTCGAACCACAGCGAGTGGATGTGCGTGCCGGCGGATCGCATGAGATTGTGCTGCTCGCTGAGCCCGGTCTTCTTGTTGATCAAGGTGTAGCCGAAGGGATCGCCCACAGCGCGGAAGCCTCCGCCGAGCATCGCGCTGCGGTCCTCGTGATGCCAACCGCTCTCGAAGCTGAACCATAGCGCGTGAATGTGGCCGTCGGCCGACCGAAACAGATTGTGCTGCTCGGTGATCCCGGCGGCTTCGTTGACGAATGCATAGCCGAAAGGGTTGCTGACGGCGAGCGGGACGTTCGGCAGCAAGGCGCTGCGATCCTCGTGATGCCAGCCTGCGTCGAAGTTGAACCACAGCGCATGGATGTGGCCGTCGCCGCCCAAAAACAGGTTGTGCTGCTCCGTAATCCCGGTCGATTCGTTGACGAAGGCGTAGCCCATCGGATCACCCCGGGCCGCCGGCGCCTCCGGAAATGGCGCGCTTCGGTCCTCGTGATGCCAGCCCGAATCGAAGTTGAACCATAGGGCATGAACGTGCCCGTCCGCCGATCGAAAGAGGTTGTGCTGCTCGACGAGGCCGGTGGGTTTGCTGATGAAAGCATAGCCGACGGGATCGCTCGCGGCTGCGGGCACACCGGCCAGAAGCGCAGACCGGTCCTCGTGATGCCAGCCTGTGTCGAAATTGAACCAAAGTGCATGGACGTGCCCGTCCGCAGACCGGAACAGATTGTGCTGCTCCATGAGGCCGGTCGCTTCGTTGACAAAGGCATAGCCGAACGGGTCGCCGACGGCGAGGGGCGCATCCGGGAAAAGGGCCGAGCGATCCTCGTGATGCCACCCGGTCTCGAAATTGAACCACAAGGCATGGATGTGGCCATCGGCCGATCGAAACAGGGTGTGCTGCTCCGTGATCCCCGTCACGGCGTTGACGAACGCATAGCCGAACGGGTCCCCGACGGCCTCCGGCACTGCGGGAACCAACGCGGTGCGGTCCTCGCGATGCCAGCCGGTATTGAAGTTAAACCAAATCGCGTGGATGTGGCCGTCGGCCGATCGAAACAGGGTGTGCTGCTCCGTGATCCCCGTCGCTTCGTTTACGAAGGCATAGCCGGATGGGTCGGCGAGCGCGGCTGGCACGCCCTGAAGAAGCACGGGCGGATAGAGCGGGAACGGATTGTCCAAGCTCGGTCCCACCGCCCCGGTAATCGTCTTGGTCCCGGGAAAGGCGAACTCGATGAGCTCCAGGAAGCGCTCGAAAGCACCCTCCGGGCTGCCGGTCAGGTTTGCATATACGGCCCGGAAATCGGGCGCTCCAGCCGCGATGATCCGCTCGATATCGAATCCGAGCTGCGCTTTGAGGAAGTACAGATATGCAAGGCCGCAACCGAAGCTGACCGGATTGTTGTCCGTCGCCTCGGTCGCGGTGACCCAATCGGGGCGCGGTTGCAATGCAAGCCACGTGTTTACCCAGGAACCGTAATAAGCGTAGTGTCCCGCGGGAAATCGTTCGATGCCGCAAAGCTGCGACAGCGCTTCCCCCATGCTGTCCGCCGCGTTCCACCTCCCGTCGGACAGCGACATGAGTATCTCGACCCATTCGTTGATGAAAATCATGCTGCAGATGGCCGCGGCGTTGCTGGAGCTCAGCGAGCCGACCTGCGCGTCCATGTTGATCGCCGTGCCGTAGCCCGCATTGTTGCCGCCGCCGGTAAGGTTAAGATTGACGATTTGCCGATGGTCGGCGCCGAACTTGCCAGCGGGCGTATTGAACCAGCGCGTCGTCACGTCGAACTCGTTCTCCACGACCGCGAGTAGTGCGTTGGCATTGGCGATCAACTTGCCCCGCACGACCAAGCTCTGCGATCGCGCCAATTTGTCCGACAGGGCCGATTCGTATTGGATGTGAAAATTGGCGGTAATGCCGGGGCCCATTCCCACGTCAATCAGACCATCCGATGTCAAAGCCATGGGAGCCTACCTCAGGGTTCGAATTGGCCCGTTGATTGCCCCCTGACCCAGGAACGGTCGATGTCTATCGCGGGCATCCGCGCCGGCGTGGTGCTGCCGGCGTCGCGGCAGAGCAGGATCTCCGCAGCATGCTCGACCACGCCCCTGAAAGGCCGACATCGGGCGAGTCGGCAGTCTTGTCGGGGCAGAGGGAATGTCGGCCGCCCAGGCCTTCCTCAGGTCCGAGCCTCCGCTCGAAAGCATCAAGCCCTGATTCTTGGTTCTTTGTCGCCGTGCAAAGATCTTATCGCAGTCGGCACCGAAAGCCTACGGCCCCGCTTTTCGGTGCAGGCCTCCACGCTCTCCGAATCCGGCGTGAGCCTCATGGCGGCGGCACCGCTCGCGCGGCGATTCGCGCGCCGCGCGCGTCCCGTGCGCCGCAGGTGTGCGGCGAAGGCAGCCGAAATGGCCAAGCCGACGCCCCAGTGCGCTACGGAGGCGACATTTCGGCTGCCATCCCCGCCCAAGTAGTAAAGCAGGTAGCCGCTCACGCCAAGCAGCCCGACCCCGGCGACCATCGCGGTACCGGAGACCCGGCTGCGGCGGCTGCGCCAGGCAGCGGGCAGATGCGCCGCCGAGAGCCATCCCGCGAGGACGAGGGCGCCGAATGCGAAAGCCCCGTGCACGGCGAGGCATTCGGGCTCGAGCGGATTGCGGATCAGCCCGAACTCGCTCCGCTGGCTGAACGCGAAGTGGAGCGCCAGCCACAGCGCACCCGAAAGCCACACGCCGCCGAGCGTGGAGTAGAGCACGAGCCGGGCGGGCCTCGTCATTGAAGGGCTGCGGGCCATTGGACCTGCCGTGCAACTCATGCCGGCAGCCCCGTCCACTCGCGGCCGTCGAGCACGAATGCCGAGGCGCCGAAAGCGCGCAGCGCGTTCGACGAGCGGCCCGCGTCGGCCAACACGACCTTGGTCAGCGCATCGGCGATCCAGGCACGCGGCGCGACGACGGAGACAGTCAGGCCGCCAAGAATCGGGGTGCCGCGCCGCCCGTCGAGCGGCAGGCCGCAGCGTGCGCCGCAAGCGCCGGGCAGCGACCCCGGCGCGGCGCTGCTGGCCACCGCGCACGCCCGGAGGCGCAGTATGGGCATTCCGTCCGCCGAGGCGGCATCGCGCAGCAGCACCGCATGCTCGCCCGGGCCGAATACACGCAGATCGCCGCCGGCGTCCACGCAACCGCTTCGCACCCCCGCCGCGTAAAGACAGGCGACGGCACGGTCCACGGCATAGCCCTTGGCGATGCCGCCGAGATCGAGCCACAGCGGCTTGCGATACCGAACTCTGCCGGCCTCGGTGAGGGCCACGTCCCGCCAATCGGCCGCGGGATCCGGCTGCGGCGCGTCGGGCGGCTCCGGCAGCGCGCCAAGCTCGACGAGCCGCCCCGCCACGCTCGGGTCGAAGCGCCCCTCGGAGGCCGCCGCGACGCGCAGCGCGAGCCCGAGCACCCGCTGCGTGCGCGGTCCTACCTGCACGGCGCCGCGCCACGCCTCTCGGTTGATACGGCTCAGCTCGCTTTCGACGGCGTGGAAACTCATGGCGGACTGCACGGCTTCGATCTCGTCGAAGGCGCGATCGATGGCGCGATGTGCTGCGGCATCGCCGAGTCCCGCGACGCGGATGGCGACGCGCGTCCCGAGCAGCGGGCGGGCGCGCTCGATTTCAGCCACCGCCGCCCTCCCCGGCCGAGAGCACGAGCGCCCAGATCGACATCAGCCGGCGAATACCCTCCGTGACGTGCCGGCACGAGATCGTCGCGCCCGAAACATTCTTGATGTCGCGACCGAGGGCGATCGGATCGCCGTGCGCGCGCCCGACGAACTGGGCCCGCCAGGCCGGCAGGCGCACCTCTGCCCCGTAGGCTTCCTGGTAGCTCAGTATCTCCACGCGGCGGATCGCGCCGCGCGCATCCAGCGCGACCGCGTAGGCGACGAGCTCGTGCTTGCCGTAAACCTGATCGGCCACGAACCATCCCCCGTCCGCGGCCCGCCAGGCGCGCACGTCGCGCGTCAGCACGCTCGAGCCGGCGTCGCGCTCGACGACGCGGACCTGGGCGTCCGTCAAGGTCAGAAAATCCGGTTGCAGGCGCTGGCCCGGGAACATCAGCGCCTGGGCCTGCTCGACGGTCAGGTAGGTCGTCCCGTAGGCTGCGACGATCGGCGCGAGCGCGAGCGGCGCGACGACGGGGATCAGCACGAGCCTTGCGCGCATTCTAAAACTCCACTCCGAGCCCGAGATCGAACCGGGTCAATGCCTCGTTCGTCTCGAAGCGCTGGTAGTCCGCCTTGAGCACGAGCCGCGGATTCAGGTAGAAGTTCGAGCCGAGCGTGAAGACGCGGTCGCGGGGCTGCTGCCACGGACCGAAACCCGGCACGCTGCCCGTCGGCACGGGCGAGAACCCCGCCGGGATGCCTTCGTATTCGGCCCCGAGGTCGTAGCGCTCCCAGCGCAGAAACGGGGCAATGCGCGCATCGCCGCGCTGCCAGGCCGTGTAGGCGGCCTGCACGTATGCGCCGTCGAGCTCGGCAGGCTCGGGATTCGAGGCGCCCACATTCGCCAAGTTGAATGCCGCCGTGTTGCCGATCGTGCCGCGCGCATAGAGCGCGGCGAGGTCCAGCCGCCCGGGGTTATAGCGCAGGTGCGCTTCCCAGAGCGTCGTGCGCTGGTCGGGCAGGTCGTCCGGCACGGCCGGCACAGCGGCGAGCCCGGTGAAGAGGCTGCCGCCGACCTCGAGACCCGGCTTGCCGCGATAGTTGAGCGCGGCATAGCCGGCCAGGTGCTGTGCGTTGGCCAGCGACGCTTCCTGGTGCGCCGCCTGGAAGGGGCCTGCATCGCCCTGGGCGAGCTCCTGCGCCGTCCCGTACAAGGGCTCCTCCGGGTTCACGTCCCAATCCGCGAGATTCAAACCCGTCGTCACGCCCACTTCGTAGCCGAGTCCCGAACGCGTAGCCCCGTGCACGGCGACGCCGCCTTCTCGCCAAGTCGTCGGGATGACCAGCTTCTCGACGAAATTGCGCTGCACGCCGTAGTAGCGCGTCGGCTCGTGATTCAGGTTCAGAAGGCCGGAGGGAATCAGGAAGACGCCGATCTTGATCGCCGTCTGGTCCGTGAGCTGCCGGTCCACATAGAACTGCTCGACCTCGAACTCGCCGGCATCGTCCGCCGAGGAGACCGCGTGCTCCGTTTCGAACTCCGAGTCGAAGCGGGTGCGCTCGTCGAATGTGTAACCGAACCCGAATACGGCGCGCGCGAGATCGAGCGTCGTCAGATCCCTGCGATGGACCGGTGCGTAGTAGTTGAGCTCGCCATAGCCGAACAGGGCGACCCTATCGGCCGCCGTATGTTCGCTTGCAGGCGCCGGCGACGGCAGCAACGGCAGCGAGGGCAGCTCGCCGCCGGCCGCGCCGCCGTTCTGAGCCGCGCACGCTGCGGCCGCGGCGCCCAGCAGGGCTGCGGCCAGGAGCCATCGGGACGGCGCGGGCACTCGTGTATCCATCTCGGGCTTCCTTCGTCTTTCTACGTTTTCTACGGTGAGAGTGATGTGGTGCGAGTGATGTAGCGGGGCGGCCCAGATGTCATGGCGTTGCGTCCGGTGAAGGCTCGGCCGCCAGACACTGCGCCGGCCATGGATACCGTTGCGACGCTGATGGGTCGTAGCCGTCCGTCAGCGTGCAAAGAAACGCGACGAGGTCGAGCAGCTCGTCCTCGTCGAGGCGGGGTCCCTCACCGATGTGCCGGTCGTAAGGCACCTCCGAGGTGTTGACGTTGCCGACGTAACCCGCGTCGGTGCCGGGCGCGGCGGCGTTCACGAGAAACGCGCCGCCGTCGTCGTAGGGCAGATCGTCGAACTTGTCCGTGTTGCCGCCCGGTGCGTCGGGGTACCACTCGTTCGGTCGGGTATCGCGCCGAACGTAGAAGCCGACGGCCTGTTCGAGGGTCTGGAATTCACCGTTGTGAAAGTAAGGGGCGGTCCGGGCGATGTTTCTCAAGGTCGGAACTTTGAATTGACCGCACAGTGCTGCGGCGCGCGTCCCCGTGTCCCCGAACGGACCGCACAGACCCAAGTCGTAGAACCGGTGCACGCCGTCGTTGCCGTTCGCCGGGACGTAGGGCAGCGTCGTCGCATCGTCGTTCACGGCGAGCGCCGCATTGCGCGGCACCCCGAGGTTGTCGTAGGTGAAGTCCGTGAAAAGCGGCGGCGTAACCCCGTCGGCCGAGGTGCTGACGTGGCACGCGGCGCAGTTGCCCTTCGTGGGGTCGTTGAACAGCGCCAATCCAGCCAGCTCCCGTGCAGTCAGCGCGGCCTTACCGCGCTGGAACGCATCGAACTTGCTCGAGAACGGTCTGAAGTCCCGAGCCTCCCGCTCGAATGCTGCGATGGCCTGGCCGATATCGCCGAGCGCCGAATCGGGATCGGTCAGCGCATCGGCGCCGAACACCTGCTCGAACGCCTGCACGTACGGGCGCTGGCGCAAGCGCGCCAGGACATCGTCCGCGCCCGCGTTCGCCATCTCGAAAGGCGTGACGAACGGCTGCATCGCCTGCTGGGCGAGCGACGCCGCGCGACCGTCCCGGAAGAAGCCGCCCCTCGGCGTGCCCTCCTCGTCGAAGTGGAAACGCGGGCTGTACGACGCATACATCAGCGAGGGCGCATTGCGAAAGCCGGGCAGATCCATGTCGGGACCCCCGAGGGGGACCGCGGCGCCGTCGTCGGCCGCGTACGCGTGATCGGGCACGTGGCACGTCGCGCACGCCTGTTGGCCCGACGCCGAGAGAGCCGTGTCCGAGAAGAGCTCCTTACCGAGTTTCGCTTTGGCGGACAGCTCGGCGGGTTTGAGCGATTCGGGATTCAACGCCGAACCCGGCGAGTCCGTGGTAGACCCGCCGCTGCAGCCAGATAGCGCAGCTGCGGCAACGGCGCCGGCGGCAGCGGCCAAGAGTCGTGAACAGGTCATGGGCTTCGGGGCTCGGCATCATTGGGAAGCGACGCCCGTCAGCGTAATGCGAATGAGTCGTATTTGCAATACTAAATGCAGTTGCCACTCATTCGCGTTTAGCCTGGATTCTGGGCCACTTGCATTTGGCGAGGCAATACCCCCGGGCCAGACCGGCTCCTCGCGCCGTGAGGCGCCGCCCGCCGCGCTTCAAGGCAGATGCTCGACCGTCGGCGACGCCGAATCGCTCCGCCGCTGGGCGATGCCGCGCATCAAACGGCCGAGCAGGTCGGCGCCGGTCACGATGCGCCTTTGGCGCCCCCAGAGCAGAATGACGTCGTTCTCGATCACATCGTCGGCATCGTGCCGGGCCGGGACGGTCAGCCGTCCGATGAGCGCTCCGAGTGGAGTGCGTTCATCGTTCGTGATGATCGGCCGGTGCAAGTATTGAGTCGGGTTCCGAGGCGCCTTCGCGAACAACACATCCCGAAGAAATCGATGCGCGTCGAGGACTGCGTAGGGTCGACCTGCCGAATCGACGATGATCACCCACTTCCTGCCGGAGACATGCACGCTCTGCAGGAACGGATCGTGCGAAGCGCTTTCGAACCGGGGCCACTCCGGCACGCCGTCTGTGCCCGGCAGCTTCAGAATGCTGAGCGGATCGACCTTCTCCCCTTCCTCGCCGATCGGGACATCGTCGAGCTCCAGGAAATTGAGCGCGCCGGTGCCCTCGACCGCACCGACTTCCGGCACGGCCGCCTTGACGTGCTGCGCGATCAGCGCGCGAAAGTCGCGCTCCCTGAAGTACGTCACGGCCTCCGAACCGAGCCACCAATCGAGGATCGCCGCGGTAGGCTTCGCCACGACGAAGAGCAGCAGACCATAGAATCGTATGAGCGGCGCGAACCGTGCCGCCGTGCGCAGTGCATGCCTTGAAAAGTAGGCCTGCGGCGCGATCTCGGCGAACCAGGTGATGGCGAAGGTCGAGAAGAAGAACGCTGCAATCCCTGCGATTGCAGACTCGGATAGAAGCGTAAGCAGGACATTACAGGCGACGTTGCCCCATAGAATCGTCGCAAGCGTGAAATTCGAATCCTTGCGCAGCGCGAGCACGGCGAGCGCATCTCGATTCCCGGTGGCCGACTCGACCTCGAGCCGCAGCCTGCTCACGCTGAAGACGGCCAGGTTCAGCCCGGAGAATATGCTGGCCTGAGCCAAAGAGGCCAGAACGCCGAGCCAGATTAGAATGTTCATTTAGCGCCGGGGCACACGCGCTCGCGGGCGAGAACGCGGGCCGAGCGAGACCCTCGAGACCCACTCCGCAGCCCGGCGCTCTGCCAAAGGCTCAGCTGGGCCGCGCAACGGTTCGGCAGTCATGGCTGAAACGGCTCGTTCGATTGGAGTTCCATGTCAATGCGCCGAGTCTATCCCGGTCATATCGGCTAGTCAGTCTTTGCGACCAATGCCTCACAGCACTAAGTACGACCGCACGCAGAGCGGCGAGCCGCCTTTCGGCGGCTCGCCGCACAGTATCGATGGCGCTGAAAGTCAGGCCGCCGCGTCGAACCGGTCGAGGTTCATGACCTTGGTCCACGCCGCCACGAAGTCTCGGACGAACTGCGCGTGCGCGTCCGCACCGGCGTAGACCTCGGCCAACGCCCGGAGCTCGGAATTCGAACCGAACACGAGGTCGACACGCGTGCCCGTCCACTTCGGGGCGCCGGTCTTTCGGTCCCGGCCTTCGAACAGCTCAGCGGCCTCCGAGGTGGGCTTCCATTCCGTGCCCATGTCGAGGAGGTTGACGAAGAAATCGTTGGTAAGCGCTGCCGGTCGCTCCGTGAAGACGCCGTGGCGAAGCCCGCCGAAGTTCGCGGTCAACACGCGCAGGCCGCCGATGAGCACGGTCATCTCGGGCGCCGTCAGCGTCAGCAATTGCGCCCTATCGATCAACAAGGCTTCCGCCGGGATGCTGTACTTGCCCCCGAGATAATTGCGGAAGCCGTCCGCGAGCGGCTCGAGCACTGCGAAAGCGTCCACGTCGGTCTGCTCCTGCGAGGCGTCCATACGTCCCGGCGTAAACGGCACCTTGACGTCGTGCCCGGCCTTTCTCGCGGCTTCCTCGACGCCCGCACAACCGCCCAGAACGATCAGATCCGCAAGCGAGATCCTCTTGCCGCCCGGCGCTCGTGCGTTGAACGTTTCTCGAATCCCTTCCAGCGTCCCCAGCACTTTCTCGAGCTCGGCCGGCTCGTTGACTTCCCAATCCCGCTGCGGCGCGAGGCGAATCCGCGCCCCATTCGCGCCGCCGCGCTTGTCCGAACCGCGAAAGGTGGACGCCGAAGCCCAAGCCGTCGAAACGAGCTGCGAAACCGAAAGCCCCGAAGCCAGTATCTCTTTCTTGAGCGCCGCTTGGTCCTGCTCGTCGATCAAAGGATGGTCGACGGCCGGGATCGGGTCCTGCCACAGCAGCTCCTCTGCGGGCACTTCGGGCCCGAGATAGCGTGCGCGCGGCCCCATGTCGCGGTGCGTGAGCTTGAACCAGGCCCGCGCGAAGGCGTCCGCAAATTCCTCCGGATGCTCGTAGAAACGCCGAGCGATCTTCTCGTAGGCCGGGTCGAAGCGCAGCGCGAGGTCGGTGGTCAGCATCGCCGGTGCGATGCGTTTCCCGGAATCGTGGGCATGCGGCACCTTGCCGTCCCCGGCGCCGCCCTTGGGCGTCCATTGATGCGCGCCGGCCGGACTCTTGCTCAATTCCCATTCGTAGCCGAACAGGTTCTCGAAGAAGTTGTTGCCCCACTTCGTGGGGGTCTCGGTCCAAGTCACCTCGAGACCGCTCGTGAAGGAATCGGCGCCCTTGCCGGTCCCGAAGCGGCTCTTCCAGCCAAGGCCCTGCTCCTCAAGGGGCGCGGCCTCGGGCTCCGGCCCGACGTACGACAATGCGCAGGCACCGTGGGTCTTGCCGAAGCTGTGACCGCCTGCGATGAGGGCGACGGTCTCTTCGTCGTTCATGGCCATGCGCGCGAAGGTTTCGCGGATGTCGCGGGCCGCGGCAACCGGGTCGGGCTTGCCGTTCGGACCTTCCGGGTTCACGTAGATCAGCCCCATCTGAACTGCGGCCAGCGGATTCTCGAGATCCCGCTCACCCGAGTAGCGCTTGTCCTCGAGCCAAGTGGTTTCGGCGCCCCAGTAGACGTCCTCTTGCGGCTCCCAGAACGTCCTGCCGCCCGCCGGCAAAGCCGAATGTCTTGAATCCCATCGACTCCAGCGCAACGTTGCCGGCGAGGATCATGAGGTCTGCCCAGGAGACACTGCGGCCGTACTTCTGCTTGATCGGCCAGAGTAATCGGCGCGCCTTGTCGAGGTTGACGTTATCCGGCCAACTGTTCAGCGGCGCGAAGCGCTGCTGCCCCGCACCGGCGCCGCCCCGGCCGTCACCGATCCGGTACGTGCCGGCACTGTGCCATGCCATCCTGATGAACAAGGGCCCGTAATGCCCGAAGTCCGCCGGCCACCAGTCCTGAGAATCGGTCATGAGCGCATGCAAATCGTTCTTGAGCGCTGCGAGATCGAGGCTCTTGAACGCTTCGGCGTAGTCGAAATCTTCGCCCATCGGGTTGGACAAGGAGGAATGTTGGCGCAAAAGGTCGAGCCGCAATCGGTTCGGCCACCAGTCGCGGTTCGCCGTGCCGCCTCCGGCACTATGTACGAAAGGGCACTTTGCTTCGTTTTTTTCGGTACTGATGTCCATACTCATGTCGATACTCATGGCAGCTTCCTTATCGAGCAGTGATGTTTGCCTCAGGGGAAGTTTAGGCGGCTGCCGTGCAATCTCTCCAATGTGTTATATGTCTTGCTATCATCTGATTTTTCGATCGTCTGCTCGCTCTCATCCGCCGCGCCGGCCCACACCGACGGCACCGAGTCCCCGCTCGCACGGCTTTGGGAGATGCAGAGCGAGGCGCTGCCTGGATCGGAACCCGACCCTATGCGGGCTTACCGCGCGTATCGAGGTGCAGGAGGGAGTACGCCGGGCACCACCCGACCAGTCCCGTCACGAGCGGGACGAGCCCGATCCATCCCCAGGGAGTGGCGGGACCGACGAAAACGAGACTGACGAGGACGATGCCTGCCACAATTCGAATGACCCGGTCGACGAAGCCGACATTCGCTTTCATATGCTTACCTTTGCTGGACCTTTTTTCGTTGAGCCGCCGAAACATCCGCTGATGAAAAAATCCGTGGATCAAACATGGCACTCCGGGCGCACGACTACTATTCGTGATTTCCGTAGGCGGCTTTCGATGGCGGCGAACCGAGGGTCGCCCGAGCGCCACCGAGGAAGTACCAAGGAGCGATGACATGCATGCACGCCTCCCGACGATCCTTGGCGCCGCGACGCCGGCCGTGCGCGACGACGCGCACTACCGCGCGAAACTCCATGTAGACAACCCGAATCTCCCGCTGATCGCGGCGCTCAAGAAGGCAGGGATCGAAGTGGGAATGTGCGGTCAGGGCTGCACACTACTCAAGCTGTGAGCGCTCGAGATCCCCGGCGGATGGAGGCGCGCGCGGCGAAGGCGAAGAGGCAGTCGGCGCTGAGCTGGGTCAACGTCGCTCTGCGCGGCGTGTTGGAGGCGGGCATCGTCGCCGGCCTGGCTTGGTGGGGGATTCACGAGGGCACCGGCCTTGCAGCGAAAACCGTGCTCGGGGTCGCAGCGCCCGCCGTGGGCTTCGGAATCTGGGGCGCGCTCGACTTTCGTTTCGCCGGTCGGTACGCCGAACCGCTGCGCCTGATCGAGGAGCTCGCGATCTCCGCGCTCGCGGCGCTTGCCCTCTGGGTGATCGGGCAGCGGGGCCTCGCGATCGCGCTGGCCGCGCTTTCCGTCTTGCACCACGCGCTCGTCTATACGCTCGGGGAGCGCTTGCTCAAGCCGCGCGCCCACGCACCCGGCGCAAACCCCGAACCCGTCGAATAGCGCAGGATATTCGTCGTTCTTCGCGTTCTATCGCTTCTCGCGGCCGGCGCCGCCACGGCCTTCGGCGCGGCGCGTGCCGCCGTCCCGCCGCACCTCGGCGCTACGGACAACTCTGATTGCTGTTCTCCGTGAAGTAAGCGCCCTCGTCGATCCACTGGAGAATCGGATCCCAGACGCTCGCGGCGTCGCCGACTGTAGCGCCGCCGTGACCGTCGAGGTTCTGCGGTTTCCGATAGAGCAGGCTCGAGCTTGGCGTCGTCAAGTCTACGTAGGGCGTATTCGCCGGTTCCGTGCCCGTGTTTCCCGTAACGGACTTGAGCGTCGTGAGCTCGCAGTACAGCGCGTGGCGGGCATTCGCGTCGGCATAAGTCGCACCGACGATATAGTTGGAATTCGCGCCGGTCTGCGCGCTCTCGTGACACCCGGCCGAACAGTTGTTCGACATGATCGTCTGCACCGAAGGAAAGCTTCGCGTGCCCTCGAGGCGTACGGTGATCGTACCGCTGTCGCAGGTGGCCGGCTGCAACGAGAAGCATGCCGTGTACGTGAATTGATCCTGGCTGTTTGCGTCGATCGTCGCGCCGTTGAAGTAGGAAGTGACGCCCAACGGAGCGTTGTACTTCACGTGCCCTGTTCCGTCGGGAGCCGAGACGCTGCCCGGACCGCGGCTGCGGTGCACGGTCGGTTGCGTGACGGTCAGCGTGATGTCCTGCCCCGTCGGCCTGCTCACGAGCGCCGCGAGGTCGACATCGTTGGCAGTGCTGTTCGTCGTGAAAGTGAAGGTCTGATCGTTCGCGGCGATACTGCCCGCCACATTCACGGTGATCGTGGCCGTGCCGGAGAGGTCGCCGTCTACGTCCGCGAGGTGGTACGTCACCGTGCCGCCTGCCACCGAATTCGCCGTGATGCGAATGGTCGTGGGGCCGACGACGGTTGCGGAGACCCCGTTCTGGCTTTCGATGCTCGTCGAGGCGAGCGGATCCCGGGAACTGGCAAGGGCGCCTACGTCGACGTCGACCGTGCCCGTCCCGCTCGGGTCGAGCACGACGGAGGCCGTCCCGTCGCCCGCGACGGGCGAGGCGACGGGGACCGAAGCGATGACCTGTGCGGAGGATGCACCCGCGGCGTCGCTGAGGGTAACGGTATAGTCGCCCTGAACGTCCGGCAAGAAGCGCGTTGAAGCCGTGTCGGCGCCGACGAGAGCGGCCGCGCTCGCGGCCGGCGGCGACAACGTCCAATGCGCACCGTCGAGAAATCGGCTGCAGGTGGAGGTGAGGCCGAGCCACTTGCCGCGAGTGACGTTGCCGAGCGTATCGATGCAGGCGTAGGGTGTCCCCGGTTCGTCGACCGTCGTGCCCTGCGCGGCCAGCAGGTGGGCCCGTAGAAGATCGCCCGCCGACTGACCGTCTGCACTGACCCACATGCGGTCGCTCGTCCGACGCGCGAAAGGCATGACATTCCGGCTCAGGCGGTCGGTCAGGTCGGGGGCATGCGCAAACTCCCAGTAACAGCCCATCGGCACTTGGTACGTTACGCCGACGCTCGTATTCCCGAGCCGGGCATCGTTGCTGCAGGCGGGTAGCGGGCCGACGCCCGAGACGTTGACGGTGGCCGTGCGGGGATCGGTTCCAGCAACGGGCACCTGAGCGTCGTGGCACGCGCGGCAATTGCGCGCAAAGACGTCGGAGTAGACCGTGGCCGAGTCCGCCGGATTGTCGTCTGCCGTATTCGCGGTGCCGTCCGGACCCTCGGGCTTCCAGCCCTGAGGCACGAAGCTGCCATCGAACGAGGCCTTCGGCAAACCGGCGCCGCCGTACCAGCCTTCCAGCAGCTCGCGCACGAGCGCATAGCGGCCGGCGGCCCCGGGCGGATCCGCCATCGTAAGGTAGGCACCTTCGTTGAGCTTCTTGAACTCGGCTTCCTGATTGGCGCGAGTGAACTGGGCACGCAACGCGGCATCCCGGGATTTGCTCGAGAAGCCGGGGTCGGTATCCGAGTACAGCAGCGAATCGAGGTCCCACGACAGAAACGCGGCATTTACGTCGCCGCCGTTGCTGTACAGCCCGGTCGTCTGGTCCACGGTGCCCGGCGCCCCGCCGTGACAGACCGTGCAGGCCTGCGGCATATCCTCCTCGCCGCGCCGGTCGAGATTCACGCTGAGCACGCGGGCGAAGCCGCCGCTGCGCGAGTCGAACGCGTAGGTGTAAAACTTCACGAAGCGTTGGGCGCCGCCAGGTGCCGCGCTGTACTCCATGGCGACGGCGACGATGGGATTCAGCGCCTTCGCCGCGGCCTCGATGCCCGCGTAGTTCACCACGACGGCCGCGACGTTGCATTTTCCTCTGCGCTCGTCGAGGGGCAGAGCGCCCGCGCCGCTGTCGCAGGCGCCCTGCTTCATATACATGTCGCGCCCGAAGCCGAGATCGAAGTTGTTCGTATAGACGGCGTGCGCGTCGGCGTTCCAACCCTTGACCGTCGAGTCGAACCCGTTCGCCTCGAGCCAGCCGGCTAACGTGGTTTTGCTGCCCGTCGGATCAATCGTGTTGTAGTACGCCTGAGCCGACGTTGCCGAATCGCGCGGCGAAGCGTTGCCGAGCAGACTTGCGGCATCGACGATCGCGCCGCTGGCGGCGGCGGTGGTCGCGCCATTGACGCAGAGCAGCGGGGTCGCGGCGGCCGATGCGGCGTCGAGGCGCACTTCGAGCTGAACGGTGCCGACGTCGGCGAGCTCCATCGCATCCGAAAGCACGGTGCCGGCCGGAAAGGCGCCGGCCGCATCGGCCAGCACGTCGTCGAGGTTGACGCGCGGCACGGGCAGATTCACGGTCGGATTCTCGGGGGCCGCGCAGCCGTTGCCGCCGCTGCCGAGGCGCGCCGTCCAGCCCGTGTTCACCGTGACGGGCCCGCTGAGCGCGACGCGCGAGTGGGTGATTCCGTTCCGGTCCGTGAAGCTCACGAGCTTCGTCATCGTCACCGAAACCGGCACTTGGGCAGTGGCGCCGGCGGCCGGGTCGGCGGCGACCTTGGCGTCGGTCCCGACGACGACCGGAAAGGTGCCAGGCACGTCCAGATACTGCAGGAAATGATCCACGTCTCGGAAGGGCTTCACGAGCACGTCGGCCTCGGTCGAGCCGGAGCGGCCCTCGCCGTCGGCGACCGTGAGCTTGAACTTCAAGGTCGTATCCTGGCTCACCTGCGGGGCGAGAAACGAAACGGTATTGCTGGTCCTGTAGATCAGCTGCACCGGCGTCGTGCCCGGATCGATCTGCTCCCACTTGAACGAGATCAGCGGAGCCCCGGTGTCCGTTGCGCCCTTCTGGCTGTTCTCGCCGCTCAAGAGCACGTCCGCGCCGGCGCGCACGGTCGTATTCAGGTTGCCGCTGCTGTCCGTCGTGTAAGGCTGGCCGATCGCCGAGGCGATCGTCTGGATCGCGGGCTCCGTTTGCCGGCCGACGTCGCTGAGCTTGCTGCATCCGAAGACCGGCAGGCACAAGGCCGCCATCCCCGCGGCGCGTCGCAGCCGCCGCGCTCGCCTCGAGCATCGCTGTGTACGCATCGCTTTTTCTTTCCCTTGCTTGCCCGGCCGGTCAAAACTCATACCGGAACCCGGCCGTCAGCACGTTATCGCTGTAATTCTGGCGTTGCTGGACGGTTTCATACTGGAAGAAGCCGCTGAGGCCGCCCGCTATGGGCCCGCCCGCTTCGCGCTGCCGCCCGCCGCGCAGCACGGCCGAGACCCCCACGGCGGCCGTGAAGTAGGACCGGTCGGCGGCATCGGTCGGCAGCTTGAACGTCGTCGTTCCGAGAATGTCGGCGAGCGCGGCGTAGCCGCTCGAAATGGTCCGCGTGCCGTTTTGCGACTCGTGAAACAGCCGCACGCTCCCGAACGGCACGACGACGCCGAAGCGCGGGGTCACGACGTACTGAAACCTCGCGCCGACGGCCGTCTTCAAGCTGTGGATGTCCTGCTTCGATACCGCGAGGTCGAACCGCCGGCTCTGACTCGCGTTACTCAACAGGTTGATGCTGCGCTGCTCGGAAAATGCGCCGATCGAAACGCGGAGCGCCTCGACGTCCAAGGTCGGCTCGAGCGTGAACTTGTTCCACGAGAAGGCGTAAGAAAATCCGAACGTCGAGGTCGTGACGTCGGCGCTTGGCGTGCTGCGTGCGAGCGAATAGACGCTCTGAGTGTAAGGATTGAACGAAGGGTACTGAATGTCACGATCGACGACGTAATCGAGCGACTGCATGCCCACCGACCCGCTCAGGGTCAGCCGTTCGCCCTGCGACATCGCAAAGACCATGAAGCTGCGGCCGTCCGAGCGAATGTTGCCGTCCACGACGCTGATCTCGCTGGCCGTGGGATCGAAGTCGATGGCTTGCCGCGTCGAACCGAGGATGCCGCCGAGCACGATCGAGCCCGGCAGGCGATAGTCGGCACCCAGAGTGTACTCGGAGCCGTCGAAGTCGAACGCGTCTTCGCGGGCGGTCGGCGCCTTGTTGCCGTAGCCGAACCCCCAGTTCAGGAATCCGCCCCAGGGGCTGTACCGCTCGGCGGCTCCGGCGGCCGGTGCGGCCGCGTCGCCGGGCTTGTCCGTCGAAACGGGCGCCTCGCCCGCCTGCGCGAACAGCGGCGAGGCGGCGCCGCGCCAGTCGTACAGCCCGGTCGTCGTAAAGCCCGTCGCCCCGAACCTCAGTGCGGTCAGGCGGGCCGCGAGCGTCGAAAGCTGGCTGTTCGCGAACTCCGTGGCCATGGATCCCTGCGCCGAGAGCTCCTCGGCCGCGGTCCAGCGCAGCGCGGCGCCGAGACCTTCCTGGTCGAGGTGCAGGCTCGCGATCGTCGGTCCCTGCCCCTGCAGCTCGTTGGCCGTCTGCACGAGCTCTCGCGCGTTGACGTAGACGAAGAACGTATCGGGATTGCAAAGCGGGCCGGGGCCGCCGGCGTCCCGCGTGGCCCCCACTGAGGTGATGTCGCCGAACGTCGGGTCGGGGATCTGATCGAGCACCCCGCCCGGGTTGCAGTCCGTGTCCAGCGTCCGGAAAACGAGGTCGTTGGCGGCCGCGGCGGCCCGCTCGATGTCATTCGCGTAGCTCAGACCCGAGCCGAGCAGCCCGGGCCCGGCCTGACCGTCGTTCGTCTGCGCCTCGACGCCGCGGCCGAGGCCGAAGAGCGCCACAGCGGCACAAACTGCGAGAACATGGCCTCGCGGCGCATTGCTGAGGTAACCATTTGGGTTCATCGACGCCGTCCTCCGACAGCTGCAGCCCCGCCCCCTTACCGCTGCCGGCGGAGCCGCGCTCCGCCTGCCGATCCGCGCGCGAATGCGTCGGACCGTTCTTCCTCGTTTTCTTCAGCTGGGAATGAAGAAAAAGTCGCCGACCTCGTGCCCCGCGTCCTTGATGACCTTCAGCTCCGGCTCCTGGCCGCTCTTCGCCGCCGTCGCGGACTCGCGGACGAGCTTTCGGATATCCAAGAACAGCTCCGGCGCCGTGAGCACCTTATCGTTGTTCTGAAGAGTCTCGAGAAACGCATGCGCGAAGACCGAATGCCCCCCCGGACCGCTGTCGAGCACCGGCTGGTCACCGCCCGAGGCCAGCACGAGCCGCGACCGCTTCGGCATCTTCCATTGAATGTACTCGTCCGTATAGTGGCCTTCCCCGACCATGACGTACCCCGGGTCGTCGCCGAGCAGCCCCGCATAGCACGAGTCCGAGACCACGAGCACGCGCCTCGCCTTGATCCGGCCGAGGTGCCGGCTCACGAACTCGTTCGGCACCCAGAGCGTATCGTCCGGCGGCGGCTCCGCATTCGTCGGCAGCCAATAGCCCGTCTCGCGCGTGCCGCTCTTCAAGCGGTCGCCATGGCCCGCGAAATAGATCAGCAGATTGTCGTCCTCGGTCAGCGTGTCGTTCAGCTGGTTCACGGCCTTCATGAGCGTGAGCTGATCGGGATTCACGAGCGCGACCACGCTGAACCCGTACTTCTGCTCGAGCACCTTTTTCGCCTGCTCCACGTCGTTGACGGGTGAAGCGAGGTTATCGAGGTGCTGATAGTCCTGGACGCCGATAATGAGCGCGTAGTACCGGCCGAACGATTTACGGTGGTACTCGATCTGGCGGCCCTGCTCGAATTTGCCGCCTTTCGAGGACTCCGGCCGAGCGGAGTCCGCGCTGCGGTACGTGGGCATGGCGGCCAGGCGCTGCTGGTCGTCGCCGCGCTGGGACTGCAGCTGAGCCAGCAGTCCCTTGAGCGACTGCAGCTGCTCCGCCGCACTCTTGTCCTTGCCGAGCTGGCGCTGCAGGCCGTCCACCTGCTTCTGCAAGGCCTCGATCTGGCGCTCGCGCTGAGATATCTGGGCCTCCAGCTGCTTGCGCAGCGCCGACTGCTCCTCGGCGGCAGCCGACTGAAAGATCACGCTGTCCTTAGAGAGGCCGGACGCCTTGCGATACCAGTTGAGCGCCGTGAGCTTGTCCTGCGGCACGCCGAGGCCCTGCTCGTACAGCGCACCGAGGTCGAACTCCGCCTGGGCGTAGCCCTGATCCGCGGCCTTCTTGTACCAATCCGCCGCCGCCTCGTAGTTCGGCTGCGCGCCGAGGCCGCGCTCGAAGATTTCGCCGACCATGGTCTGCGCTTTGGGATCGCCCTGCTGGGCCGTGGGCAACCAGACGTTGAGCGCCGAGCGGTAATCCGCCCGGTCGTATGCGAGGTACTCACCGCCGCGCGCGCCGCAGTCCGCGGCCGTCGTGCGCGTCGGCCGGCGGGGCGTGAGATACGTTCGCCCGCCGACCACTCTGACTTGACCCGGCAGCAGGCAATCCACGATTTCGAGAGCCTGCACGGCGCTGTAACCCTCCTGGGCTTTGCCGGCGTTGCGCGCCCTGCGGCCCTGTGCATGCGCCGACGCCCCAGTCAACGCCACCGTTGCGGCGAGCACGCAAGCAAGGACTATTGAACGGGCGCTAAGGTGCATTGCGCGGGTCATTGTCGTGGCGAAGAGACATTAGCGACGGGGCCTGATCCTGTCAAACAAGCGGAATGTCCCACATACGCGGCAACCCTTGCAAATGTAAACGTCTTCATTACGGGTTCGCGGGCGCGCAGCCCATGCGCTCCTCCGTGCACTGCGCGGCGCCGAGCGTCTTCGAGCACGCCGTCAGCACCGGGGCGTAGCCGGAAAGATACTCCTGGCAGTACAGCTTGCGCAGCACGTCTCGCTTCACGCCGGGCTCGGCGCCCGCCATCGAGCCCAGAAAGCCGTCGGCGACGGCCTGCAACCCGCGGATCGCGCGCGGGTCGTTGCGGTGAACCGTATACGCGCGCGAGAAATAGTCGAAGGCGTCGTTCAAAGCCACGGCCCCGAACTTCAACGCCTTGTCGCCCTGCGCGATGTCGTCGTTGAACTCCTTTTGCGCCTCGGGCGGCAGTGCCGAGAACGGCACGTCGGGCTTGAGCTGGTGGCCGGCGTAGAAAAAGTAGGCCGCGGCGGCCGCAAGCACCACGATCGGGGAGGCATAGGCCGCCTTGCGGACCGGGCTCGGCCCATCCAGCTCTCTGAGGAACGCGCGAGCGTCCGGCTGACGCGCCGTCCGTTCGAACGAGAGCGCTCGCGCGAGCGCCTTGCGCTGGCGGCGCGGCAGGTCGGCGATCGGCGGCGGTTTCATGCCGCTGTCGCGCGCGCGGTCGGCCGGCAACCTGTCGAACGGGTGCCTCCCCGTCAGCAGCTCGAAGGCCACGACGCCCAACGCAAAGACGTCGTCCGCCGGCGCCGGCGGCTCGCCCGCGAGCATCTCCGGGCTCGCGTAGGAAGGTGTGAGCGCGCCGAGGCCCGCCGCGTCGAACACGGTGTGATCCGTGCCCGCCGGCTCCGCGCCCGCTGCGCCGGCCTCCTGACCCGTGGCGACCCCTGTCTGAATCGGCACGGCGCGCGCGATGCCGAAGTCGAGGACTTTCACGCCGCGGCGCGTGACGAAAATGTTGCCGGGCTTGAAGTCCGAATGCACGATGCCGTTCTTGTGCGCGTAGGCCAGCGCTTCCGCCGCACCGCGAATGATCGGCAGCGCCTTCTCGCGTGCGAGCCCGTGCGGATGCGCGGCAATCTGCTTGTTCAGCGGGTCGCCGTCGAGCAACTCCATGGTCATGTAGACCGTGGTGCCGTCGCGGTCGAAATCGTGGACCGTAATGACGTTCGGATGCGCGAGCGTCTGCGCCTTGCGCGCTTCGCGCTGCAGCGCGATCAATGCGTTCGGATGCCGGCGGAATTCCTCGCCGAGGATCTTGATTGCGACGTAAGGCTCACGGTCCTGCGCTTCCTGCTTACGTCGGTCGAGCGCGCGATAGACGATGCCCATGCCGCCCTGCCCCAGCACGGAATCGAGCACGAAGCGCTGCTTGATGACGCTGCCGGGCGCGAGCGGAGGTCCCTCCCTGCTCTCCCATTCTTCGGGGTGCGACCAGTCTGAGCCTGTCGGCGCCCGGCTCGCCGCCTGCGGCCGCAGCCGGGTCCCTTCGGGCGCAGGGGGCTCGGGGGGCAGGCGCGTCGGCTCGGGCGCCGCGGGCTCGGGCCGCAGCCGCGTCGCCTCGGGCGGCCCGGGCTCGGGCCGCAGCCGAGTCGCTTCCGGTGGCGCCTCGTGAAACAGGCGCGTCGCCT
The DNA here is from genome assembly GCA_963702105.1 of uncultured Gammaproteobacteria bacterium. Lineage (GTDB taxonomy): Bacteria > Pseudomonadota > Gammaproteobacteria > Steroidobacterales > Rariloculaceae > ZC4RG20. The sequence continues at coordinate 1,840,861 of OY969712.1, read as the reverse complement.
CCGCCTCGCCGGGCTTCAAGCGCGTGCGGTCGGGACCGTCCGTCATACCGCCCGAGTCCCTTCGGCGCCGTCAATGCAGACGACGACGGCCGTAAAGTTGTCTGCCGCCTCGCCCGCGAGCACGGCCCGCTCGAGGTAGGCGCAGGCCTGTTCAGGGTCCGCCAATGCCAAGGCCGCCGCGATCTCGTCGGTGCCGACCTCGCCGTAGACCCCATCCGTGCAGAGCAGGAAGCGATCGCCGGGGCGCGCGTCGGTACGCTCCGACTCGGCCTCGAGCGAGTCCCGGCCGCCGACTGCCCGCGTAATGACGTGATTGTCCGCGCCTTCGGCCGCTTCGGAGTGATCCCGCGAGAGCTGCTCGAGCCCGGCTTCCCGCCATCGGTATACGCGGCTGTCGCCGACCCATACATAGGCCGCGGCCGCGCCTTCGATCAGAAGGGCTGCGACCGTGCTGCCCGCAAGGGTGACGGCGGGGTCGCGCTCGGCGAGCACCCGCAGGCAGCCGTTCACGACGCCGAGCCCGAGCAAGAGGCGTTCCAGGCGCTCGTCGAAGCTCCGCCCGGGTTCGAGCCCTGCGACCACGGAAGCGACCATGCCGCTCGCGATCGCGCCGGCCTCATGCCCGCCGAGGCCATCGGCGACGGCCCAGACGCCGAGATCGTCTCGAGAGGCGCAGGCGTCTTCGTTGCGCTCGCGCACCTTTCCGGTGTTGCTGACCGCCGCCGAGCGGACGGCAACGGAGCCGAAGACGAGGCGCGCGGGCGGTGCTGCGGCACCGCCGATGACCTCGGAGCGCCACCCGTGCCGCCGCCACTCGCCGTCGAGCAGCGCGACGAAGGCATCGGGCGAAGGCAGCTCGTGGGCGAGAAGCATGCAGGGCTCGACGCGCTCTGAACCCTGCGTCCACCAGAACGAACGGGCCGACCCGGCCGTCTCGAGGGCGGCGATGCCGAGCGGCAGCAGCGCCTCGCGCAGGGTCCTGCCCGCCGCGACGCGCAGATGACGCGGCTCGCCGCGCTCGTTCACCGCGCCCTGCTCGGCGGCCTCGCATTCTGCGGCGGCAGGTGCGGACGGCACGAGCGCTGCGAGGCGGCGATCGAAGTCCTCCAGCTCCAGCGGCGTCTCGGCGAGCGTCGCGAGCATGAGCGTCTCGACCTGCGCGTACCAGGGCTCGAGCTCGGCCGCGACCGCGAGCGGCCCGCCGGCTCCGTCGCACGCGACGACGGCCGCCAGGGGGAAATAGCGCCCGACCTTGTCCACGCTCGGCATCAGGACGCCGAGCTGTGCCTGCTCGCCGCACACGCCTGGTGCCAGCGCGAAGCGCCAGATGGGACTCGTGAGATAAACGTCGAGCCAGGCGTCGCCGAGCGCGGCGCGGCTCGCGCCGACGCAAGCCTGCAGCCACGCATCCCAACGCCCGGAGAAGTCGCTCGACGTGCGGCGGCTCACGAAATCTCCCCGGCTCGGCAACTTGCCGAAGAAGCCCGGGCTCGCAAGTGTCGTCATGCGTTCACAGGCTGCCGGGGCAGCGAAAGCGTTCGAGCTGTGAGCGCGCGAACGGATTGAACGCGCTGCGCGCCGTGAGCTCGTAGACGACGTCGCGGCCGCCTTGCGAGAACGTGGCCTCGAATTGCTCGGGCGTGCCCGTCGCCTTGAGCTTGGCCCGGTCGAGCAGTTGGAACCATGCCCACGGACCGTCGACGCGCTGCATGGCCGTGGCGCCGGTCTTGCGGTCGAGGAACTCGAGCCGGACGCCCGTGCCGGGCTTCGGACCGGGCCAGTGCATGAGCTCCGGGGTCAGCGGCCCGAATTGATAGGCGATCTGCGCGCCTTCGAGATCGAGCAGAAAACGGCCGAGCGTGGTGTTCATTTCGAGCGGCCGCAGATCGAAATCGATTGCGGGCGCCATGCTTCCGGGGCGGAAGAACGTGCGCTTGATCTGATCCGCCAATTCGAACGCCTGCAGCGCGGCGGCGGAAAGCTGGATCGGCACATTGGCCGTCGGCCGGCTGCGCCAAGGGGATGTCGAGGCATCGACGTATTGGCGCAGGTTCGTGTTGAAGAACCCGTCCATGACCCCTCCGTACCCGAAGAACTGCCCGAAGTCCTCGAGCCGCACGCTCTCCTTGCTGCCCGAGTCGAACGGATAGCGGCCCGCGATGGCCTGTGTGCACACGGCGAGCGGCCCCGACTTCCAGAGCTCGTTCAGGTACGTTCTCACGTCGCCGGTCGTGAGCGCCGCGATCCGGTCCGCCGCCGTCCGGAGCAGATCGCCGACGAGCAGCTCGGGCTCGGCCGCGGCTTCCGTGCGCAGCTTCTGCACGACGGCCTGCCCGTTCTGCTGGACCTGCGGGGGCAGCGCGCCGCCGGCCGCTTCGCTGGCCACGACCACGCTGAGGTATTGATAGAGCTCCTGCATGAGACCGATGAGGTGATCGGCCGGGAGCGGCTGACCCTGGGGCTGCAGGGTCAGCGCATCCAGGGCCTGAAAGCGATCCTCGACGGTATTGCGGGCCAGCATCGCGCTCAGCGAGTCCGGCACCTGGTCCGTCGTGCCGAGGATGCGCTGCAGACGCTGGCGCAGTTGATCGGCCTTGCTCTCGGCGCGGGCGACGAGGTTCGCCGCATCCGGCGCGTCGAGTGTCGTTTGCCGCGCCACCTCTTTGAGCAGGAGCAGCAGCGGGGAGTCGTTGGGCCGCGCGAGGATGTTGAAGACGCGTGCGGCGTCGCTGGCCGTCGCGAATGGCGCGAGCGTTACGTCCTGCAGCGTCGAAGAGTACAGCTGCGCGTATTCGTCCAGATAGAGCTCGCGCACGCGGGCGAGCAGCTGCTCCTGCTGATCCTTGTCCGGCGCCTGGGTCTCGCCGAGCACCCACGACTCCCCCGCGAGCTCCGCCGTGAGCTCCCGGCTCTTGCCGATGAAGACCTTCTGATAGCCGCTCTTCGTAAAGAGCGCCGGCACAGTATCTGCGAGCGGCTTGCCGCTCTTGCGAGTGAACACGAGCTCGGCTGCGGGACCGCCGGCCGCATCGCGCACGTCGAAGCCCTTGATGTCCGCCGAGAACGTGCGCTTGAGCCGCCCGTAGATACGCTGCTCGAGCGGGATCGCCCCGACCTCGCGGCGCGCTTCCGCGATGACCGGATCGCTGAGCGGCAGCGGCAGCGGCAGCGGACGTTCCTCGAAGAGCGCGTCGAGATGGGCGTCGAGCGCCCGCCTCTGCGCGGCCGCCAGGGACGCGGGCAGCGCGGCCGCCCAATCCGCACGCACGAAGGCCTTGATCGCGTCGGAGTCGTAGTGCTCCTTGGAGTCGAGCATGAGATAGGCCTTCAAGGCCTCGTACGCGTAGTCAGGGGAAGGACCGCCGCCGCGCTGCAGCTGTCCCTCGAGGCGCAGCATGACGCGCGAGAGGAGCAATTGATTCAACAGGCGGCGGTAACTCGCGATGGCCTGGTCGCCGAGCTTGCCGGACTGCGAAAGGCCGAAGCCGCGCAGCCAGGAACCCCCGGCCTGCCGATCGGCATAACCGCCGGGCAGGTCGCGCGCGGCGTCGAGCGCCGGCAGAACGGCGGCGAAGCTCACGTCGTGCTGGTCCACGGCGGCGACGAGGCTGCGGGCGTGCTCGGCGCTCGCGGCGACGGCGCGGATTTCGGCCCGGTTCGCGGCGTAGGAGAAAAGCCACGCCGCCACGGCGAGCACGACGACGACGGCCGTCGCGACGTAGGCGCCCTTCTGCAGCCACGCCCGGCGCAGCTCGAGCCGACGGTTCGTCCCCGCGAGGTTCGCTTCCCGGAACGCGAGCGCCTTGAGGACGTTGGTGATGAAGTAGCTCTTGCCGGCGGCTTGGCGTCCCGGCAGCACGCCTTGCTCGACCTGGAACGTGCGCGCGAGCGCGCCCATGAGGCGGTCGATCGGCGTGCCTTCCTGAGTCCCGCTCGTGAAGTAGACGCCGCGCAGCAAAGGGCCCGTCTCGTAACGGCTGCTCTCGAATACTTCCCTCAGGAACGTCGAAAGGCTCTCTTCGAGCGCGGCCATCTGCTTCGGAAAGCCGTGGATCAGCGCACGGCGGGCCGTATCGGGTTCCTGGCTCACGCGACCGAGCAGCCGCTCGTTGAGGCGGCGAATCAGCGCTTCGAACTCCCCGTCGAATCCCGTGACGGGATTCGCGTCCGGGTCGTCGGAGTAGCGGAAAGTGAAACCCCAGACCTGCTCGCGCTCGGCCCTGCCGAGATCGTCGAAAAACTCCGTGAAGCCCGCGACGAGATCGCACTTGGTAAAAGTCACGTAGACCGGAAAGCGAATCCCGAAGTGCTTGTCGAGCTCCATGACGCGCTGCTTGATCGCCGCGGCGTGCGCGCGGCGCGCGGCCTCGCTCTGCGTCATGAGGTCGGCAATCGAGACGGCCACGATCGTGCCGTTGATGGGCCTGCGCTTGCGGTACTTCTTGAGCAGATCCAGGAAGCCGAGCCAGGCGGCGCGGTCTATCTGCGCATCGCTGTCCTGCGTCGTATAACGGCCGGCCGTATCGATGAGCACGGCCTCGTCCGTGAACCACCAGTCGCAGTTGCGCGTGCCGCCGACGCCGCGGATCGCCTGGGGCCCGAACCGCTCGCCGAGCGGGAAGCGCAGCCCCGAATTCACGAGCGCCGTCGTCTTGCCGGCGCCGGGCGGGCCGATGACGATGTACCAGGGCAGATCGTATAGATTGAGGCGGCCCTTGCCGCCCCGCGCCTTTTGCAGCACGGCGAGCGCCTCTTCGAAGCGCCCTTTGAGCGTCTTGATCTCCTCGGCCGAGGCGTCGGGCCCGGCCGCGGCGGCCGGGGCCTTCATCAAGGCGTCCACCATTTGACTCTGCGCCCGCTTCACGCTCTGGGCGCGCAGAACGAGCCGGCCGATCCAAACGACGAGGATCAGCAGCAACAGGACGCCCCGCGCGGGCAGGCTCTCGAGCGGATGCCAGGCGCCGAAAGCGAACAGCGGCCCGATGAGCAGCACGACGAACGCGATGGCCGCGAAACCGAGGACGCGAATCAGCCAGCGGTTCGTGAGCAGCTTGAGCATGACCTTCACTCCCGCGTCGGACTCGCTTCGAGCGTGATCTCGACGCGGCGATTCTGCGAGCGATGCGCCGGCGTGTCGTTCGGCACGAGCGGCTCCGTGTCCGCGCGGCCTTCGGCGCGCAGGCGATCCGAGCCGACGATCGGAGCGAGGATGGCGCGCACGGCCTCGGCCCGGCTCGTCGAGAGCTTCCAGTTCGAAGGGAAGCGCAGCGTGCGGATCGGCCGATCGTCCGTGTGGCCCGTGATCAGCACGTTGCCCGGCAGCTGCTTGAGCGCGCGGCCGACGGACTCGACGAGGGGCCGCTGCGATGGCACGACCTCCGCACTGCCCGACTCGAAGAGGCCGTCGTGCAGCACGACCGTCTCGGCGCCGTTGTGGTTCGTGACGTCGAGCCGGCCTGCTGCGGCGTCGTCGTGCAGCAGACTCGCGAGCGTCGTCGGCTGCGGCGCGACGACCGCGCGGCGCTGCACCAGCGGCTCGACATCGCGGCCGAGGGCGGCGACCTGAACGGCGACCGGGTCCGAGGCGCGGTTCAGGGCCAACAGCAGGCCGAAATACACGAGGACCGCGACCCCGGCACCGACCGCGGCGACGACCCACAGCGGCACGAAGCGCGCGAGCTTCGGGCGCGCGTCCTCGACGCCTTTCCAATGCGGCGAGAGCTCGCGCTCGAACGTCGCCGCGATGCAGCCGAATGACCTGGAGCACGTTGGCCTCGACGGCGTCGAGCTGCGCGCGGCCCGCGGCCTGAACGCGGTACTTCCCTTGCAGCCCCATGGCCATGCACAGATACATGAGCTCGAGCAGATCGAGATTGGCCGCGGGTTGCTGCAGGAGACGGTCGAGGATCTGGAAAAACTTCTCGCCGCCCCAGCCCTCATTGTGAAAGACGTTGAGCAGCGTTTGATTCGCCCAGACGCTCTGGCTGCCCCAGGGCGTGTTCAGGACGGCCTCGTCGAGCAGCGTGCACAGGGCGTAGCGCGCCGCGACCACGGCCTCCGGACGCTCGCCCGCCGCCTGCGCGGCCGCTTCGAAGTTCTTGATCTCCTGCGCGACCTGTCGGAACAGCCCACCGGGATCGGGGTGGTGGACCGTGGCGCCGAGGCGCGCCGCGAGCCCCAACAGCGGCGCCGCGGCCCCCGCGAGCGGATTCACGTCGGCGGCGTCCGTGCGCTGCAGGGCGCCGGCCGCCGGCGCGGGGCCGAAGTGTCCGCCGCCGGGTGCTGCGCCGCCTCGCGGCGCGGGCGCGGGCGCAGCCGGGCGCTGCCGGCCGCCGGGCGTCGGCCGCAGCACAGTGCGGTCGCCGCCCCCGAAGAACGGGTCGTCGGTCATGACCGGATCGCCCAGAACTGCATGTCGAGGCCGCGGTACTCGCCGCTCACGTGAATCGCGAAGCCGCCCGACTGCTGGCTCGGCCAGTAATCGCTCGCGCGGTCGAGCTCGAAGTACGTGTAGTCGGCATGATAAGGAATCTGCCGCGGCGCGACGGGAACGGGCCGGATCACGACGCCGGGCAGCTGGGCGTTGACGAGGTCGCGAATCTTCTCGACCGAGCCGATCTTCGTCTGCGCCGGAAAGCGCCTGCGCAGCTCCTCGGAGGGCATGTCGGCGCGAACCGCGAGCACGAAGCTCGCGGTACCGAGCAGCGACCGATCTGCGAGCGGCGCCGCATAGATGCCGTAGCGAGGCTCGCGCAGCGGGATCTGCACGGCTCTCTGCTCGATGACCGTGCCGAGCGACTCGCGCAGCGCCGTCATGACCGGGTCGAACGTAGCCTTGAGGTCGTCGTGCCGATACGCCGGAAACTCCCCGGGCCTTTTGGCGGGGCTCGTGAAGGTCGCGAGCTCGCCCGCGATCCCGACCAGCAGCCGGTAGAGATCCTCTGGGTGCAGGCCGCCTAGCGAGGCCAGATGCGCGAGCACGGGCTCATAACGGTTGACCGCCTGCAGCAACAGGAACTCGGCGATCTCGGCTGCACCCCCACGACCGGAGGCGGAGACGCGCCCGGCGAGCGCCTCGGCGCGATGGTGCAGGAGGCCGTGCAGCTCGTTGACGTAGCCGGAGAGCACGGTCGAAGCATGCACGTCGAGCACCGGGGGTACGTAGGTCTGCTGCAGGGACACCGCGCGGTCCGCCTTGACCTCGACGACGTGCGCAGCCCCCATGCACGCGTACTCCGCGCGCTGGTCGGTCTCGAGCAACAGGCGCGTGCGCAGGGTTCCGACGCGCATGAGCGCGACGCTCTGCGCGTCCGAGGTCGCATCCTGCGTCTCGAACTCCCGGTGCACGTAGCGCGCGAGCCCTTCACGCTGCTCGCCGTTCGCGACCTCGCGCTCGCCGAGCCGCCGGGCCGGCAACGCGAGGTACACTCGGCATTCGCGAATCGAGTCCTCGAGATCGAGCGGCGGCGGCGCGCGATCGTCCTCCGGGATGGCGAACGGCGTGCCGTCCGGGAACACGCCCTTCGCGCTCGCTATGGCCACCTTGCCGATCGCGAGCTGCGCCGCGTCGAGCTTGAGCTCCGTAAAGCCCCAGCCGTTGTTGCGAAGCCCGCGGCAGCGCCCTTCGACGTAAGACTCGACGTAACGGTCGTGCTGCTGGAAATGCTGCGGCTGCAGGAAAAGACCCTCGGACCAGACGACTTTGTTCTTCCACGACATACCGATGCTAGTCCTCGACGATAGCGCAGCTTACGGTCGTTCCCTGTACGCGAACCTGCAGCTTCTTGCCCTTGAAGAGCCGCAGCACCTCGGTCCACTTCTTGGCCGGTACGGCGGCGACGGCTCGCCACGTGGCCTGGTCGATCTTCGTGAACTCCGCGACGACGCCGATGAACTGCGTGGCTTCGTCGAACTTGCCGTCGAGCTCGACCTGCTCTCCGGGCCCCACGAGCTGCTCCGTACGGCGGATGAGGTCGTCACCGAGAACCGGCGACTTCGGCGCGACGAGATCGGAGAAGTTCGCCTGCTTGAACCCGTCTTCGTGCTTGAGATAGTAGACGTGGATCAGGACCGGCTGCGGTGCATCGTGGCGGTTCGGATTGATGTCGGCGCTCGCCACGATCTCGCTCTTGAGCTTCGTCTCCTTGGCGGCGGCGGGTCCGGCTGCGAACGCGAGGGCGGTCGCGAGCACGGCGGCCGTCGCGATCGCAGCGGCGAGGCCCGGGACGCTTCGATTCCTCGTCCTCATCGCTTTCTCTGCAGCGCCGTCAAGCGCTGCATCTGCTCCTCGTAGGCTTGGGCGAAGACGTCGCCGAACAGGCGCCGGAACGTCGCGTCGTCGTCGCCGAGCTCCTGATACATCTCGCAGTAGAGGTCCCAGTACTTCGTCTTGTTCATGACGTCGAGCAGCACACCGCGCTTGAGCCCGCGATCGAAGCCTTCCTGCAGCCGCTCCGGATCGAAGCGCCCCATGAGCGCGGTGAATGCCGCGCGCATGCCGGCCATCGTCGCGATCTGATGGGCCTTCAGGTCGTCGAACGCCTCCCGGAACGCATCGACCGGGGCCTTGAAGCTCTGGCCTCGGCGGCAGAATAGATTGAAAAGCGCGTCCTCCGCGCTGGCGGAGAACTTCAGCGGGTTGTTCTCGACCGGTTTCAGCGTCGTCATCGCGACGCGGAACTGGTTCTTGATCTCGGCGCGGGCCCGCAGCACGTCCATAAGCCCGTCTACGACGACGCGCAGGATGTCGCCGAGGGAGGCGAGCGCGGTCGGGTCCACGGTGGCCGGGTCGATGCCGGCGGCGCGAAGCAAGGCGCCGAGGTCCGCGGTGCTCGTGCCGGCGGCGGCCGCGGGCGCGGGCGCTCGTGCGCCCGGGCTCGGCGCCGGCGTCGAAGGCGCCAGCGGCGGGGCCGTCGGAGCAGCAGGAGGAGAAGGATTCGGAGGCTGCGAGGCGGCCGGGCGGGCGGAAGACACAGGCGGCGACTCGGGGACGCCGGCCGCCTGACCGAAAGCATCGCTCTCTGGCGGCGGGCCAAAGAAATCCTCGGCCGGCGGTCGCTCGGGCGCCGGCCGCTCGGCCGCGGACCGTTCCGCGGCAAACGGATCGGCGTCGCTCCACGATTCGGGAACCGGCGCCTGCATCGACCCGGTGGAGGAGCGACCGGGTGCCGGGCCCGGCTGCGATGCGGTGGAGAAGCCGGTCTCGTCCCAGTTTTCCGGGATCATGCCCCCGCCTTTGCTCCCGCCTTTGCCCTCGCTCCTACCCGCAGGCGGCGGGCCTTGCGGCCGTGCCGGCGGCTCCGACCGCCGCGGCGGATGTGGCATATGCGGATCGCGAGAGACCGACGGCGGCGCGAAGAAGTCCGAATACGCCGGCGTATGATCCGGCGCGGCCGAAGGCGCCTGCGGCACGGATACGTCGCGAACGTCCGCGAAGAAGTCGAGCGGGTCCACGCTGCTCCCGGCACCGGGGATGGAGGCGGCGTCAGGCTCGAAAAACGGGTCGAGGCGGCTCGGGGCGGCGGACGGGTAAGGCTGCGCACCGGGGGCCGTCTCGACGGCCACCGAGATCTCGTAACTCCCTATGGTTACCAGGTCTCCGGTCGCGAGAGAAACCCGCCCGCCCTTCGCGAGCTGTCTTCCGTTTACGATCGTCCCGTTCGTACTGTGGTCCGTCAGCACGTAGGCCCCGCCCTCGAAGGAGATCACCGCATGCTGGCTCGAGACGAATCGCTCTGGGTCCGGGAGCACCCAATCGTTGTCGGGCGCGCGGCCGATGGTCCCGCCCGTCTGGAAGACGCGAGTGGCATCGGCTCCCATCCCCTGGCCCTGAAAGCTTGATATACGCAGCGTTAAAGCCATGGCCCCCGATACTGCGCTGCCCCCCGTGGCGCCAATGATAGCCGTCTTGACCTAGCCTTGCGAGCCAGGCTGTTCGATTCGAGTTCTGTTCGGGATCGTAGTAAACCACTCAGAGGCTGATCCGATCCAGCCACTCGCCGACCGCATGCCGCTATCTCATCAGCGACGAAGCGATAGATACGACGACGAAGATCGCTGCAATCATCAACCAGGTCTTGTGTTGAGGCATCAAACGACCCTCGCGGACGTAGCCTCGTATGGCAAACGCGACGAGCAGCGCAGCGATGGCGAGAAGAATGACGCCGGCCCCCGGAATCTTCACCAATCCACCTCCTGGCGGCCGCGCAGCTCCAAACGCCAAGACGCCAAAGACACGTCGTCAAGCGCCGAGCCCGAGGATCCGCCGTTGTCTGAACCCTGGCGCTCGCCACTCGAAGAGCGGCGCTTCCCCATCGATCAACGCCAGCTCGTAAGCAGCTCCGGCACGCTGTTTTTGGTAACCCTCTTTGAGAATACGCAAGCAATGGTCCCGGTCTACGCGGCCCCCCGCGAGGTAGCGCGTCCCCTGACGATAATGGCCCGAATGCAGCTCCCACCATTCGCGAACGAGCCGCGGATTCGGCCAATCGAGGTCAGCGTCGGAGCTACCGGGACGACCTGCGCCGTCGTCGTCTTCGAGCACTCCGGGGTCGACGCTTCTCGGCGGGTCTCCAGCAAGGCCATCGCTCCGGAGATTCACTCCCGTGATCATGCAAAAGGCTTCGCCGGCCTTCCGAGCGAGCTCAGGATCTGACATAAGCCCCATGAGCCACGGAATGTAAAGTGGGTCCGCCGAGATGCCGCAGCCTGTGACGGCGTCCGGAAGCCGCGCCCGATCCTGAGCGAGCGCCTTGATGACATGTCGAGCATGCGCGAGATCCATGGCGCGGAAGGCCAGTTGCATTGCATGCGGACACGAGAGCGACGGAGCATCACGGATGAGCTCTGCGAGCGGCGGCAACGCCGATGCATCACCGATCAACACCGCAGACCAAAGCGCCCATGACCGAAGTTCCAGCCAATCGCAAGAGAACTGTGCACGTAGGACGCCGACTAGATCGCGGCGTCGGAGCTCGCCGACGGTTCGCAGCGCTCTCATGAGCGTGAGCCCGTCGGAGTCCGCACAGAGCGCCGTCAATCCTGGGCCCGGATCGATGCGATGCATGGCGAAACCCCTAATTCCCAATTCCCGATATATCGGCGCCCGCGCCCTTAGCATCGGCTGAAGCCAACGCTTCGCGTCATTCGCCTCGACCCAACCGAAAGCGGAAGACGTGGCCCCCAACAGGCCTCGCGCTTGGCTCGCAATGTCGAGGAGTTGAGCCAACCGTCCGCCGTCGTCACTCGAGAGCGCCAGGACAGCTGCGTTGAACGCTCTTCCCGGGTCGACTGAATCGAGAGCCGCCAGGCAGCGTTCCCACGCCCTCGGACCGGCAACTCGCAATCCATCCAAGTGCGCCTCAATGCGATAGTCGAGCAGCGCGAGATCCTCTAGCGCGTACTCGTTATCTCCCACGGCTGCATCACGGACGCTCCAGAGAAACGCCGCGTCTTCCATATGGCGCTCGAGATGCAGTGAAGGGCTGTCTGATGCGGTGAGCACGGTCTCGTCGTCAGGAAATCGAGATGTCGAGAGTTACGCCATTTTTCTCGCCGTGGTTTGTCTCGTCGTCGTACTGAACCTGACGGTCGTGCATGCGCCGATTTGCTTCGGTAACCGTCGACGCAACGTGCTCTATTTCGATTCCCATGAGGTCGTGCGCGCACCGATCGGCTTCCTCGATCGCAATCGCAACGTGACGCTCTTCGTGGGCAGTCAACGCCCTCATCATTCGATCCCACTCCGCCTTAGCGGCAGCGCTCGCGTCGTCGTAATGCGCCCAACGCGGCAAACGCTTCAACAAGTGCGCGTGCAATTGGACGCTGACCTCCGCGGTTCTGCCGGCAGGAATCGGATCGTTCCGAATCATACCGCCACCTTGGCCCCACTCCGGAAGGGCATCGAGTTCGCGGCCTGCCGCCTCCAGAGTCCGGCCGCGCACGACGATTTCCGGAGTGGTCCGCGGACTTGGCGGCTCCCAGTCCTTCGTAACGCTCGTGACGACTCGCCGCAGGACTGCGGCACCACTTCCGGCATCTAGACCGATCGGTCCCGGCAGATCGAGGCCCGCAGGGCCGATAGATTCGGCCCCTGCGGGGCCCGGAAGACGTGGACCGCCCATATCGTTCATCCCATCAATGTCAAATGGCGCAGTTGCCGCCAAGCCGGCCAGGCCGTATCGAAAAGCGGCGTCCCGGGTCGCATCAGGCACAGGTGCCTAGCTGCGAGCATGCGCTGTCGTTGATAGCCGCGCGCGAGCACCTGCAGACACAGCTTCTCAGTTAGCGCCGCGCCGAGGAAGTACCTTCGTCCGGTTACAAATTGTTCACGATTGTCTCGCCACCAAACGTGAACGGCCCTTCGATCGGGCCATGGTAGTCCCTCCTCGGCATCCATCGCGACGTTCGGATCGTCGGGGTCGTCGGTAGGTCCGGCCTCGTACCCACTTGGCGCACCAGTACTGAGCCGTTTCGATCGAAGGTCCGCTCCGGTTATGGTGGTGAACGCCTCGCCGGCGATACGTGAAACGCCAACTTCTGACATAAGATCGATGAGCCAAGGAACGTATACGGTATCGCCGGAAACCCCGACGCCGCGGACCAGTTGCGGCAGCCTTGACCGGTCTTCGGCAACTCGTTCCAGAAGACCGCGGGCCTCCCTCGGACCGAGCGCCTGCAGCGCAAGCACAAGCGCGGAGTCGGCATTTGTAGAATCACCGAGAGCTGCTTGCTGCAGCTCAGCGATTGCATCAGTGCGATTTCCGAGAAGCGCCGCCGACCAAGCCGCCAAAAATCGAAGATTTGGATCCGCGCTCGCCAGCGCTGCCATACACGTCGAAAGGTACTGCCGCGAGCCGAGCTCAGCGGCAGCACGAAATGCGCCGGCCCTGACTTCGGGCGACGGATCCTCGAAACCCGAAGCGATCACCCTGCCGTCGAGACGGTGCGCCGCCACCGCCGCAATTCCCACAAGGCGCTCCGTGGCGCTGCCGGATCGCGATAGTTCCTCGGACAGGGCCCGGCCTTGCCGCGCCTCCAACCATCCGCATGCCCCCGCGAGGCCGTTTAGTGTCTCCGGAACCGCCTCTGCCAATGCGAATAGTCGCCGAAGCAGCGAAAAACGCCCGGCCCGCATCGCGAGTACGCCGAGGGTGAAAGTCTGCCCGGTCGTAGGCGCGATCAGACACTCCGCTCCGACCCGCCACGCCCTATCCGCAGCCACCGTCAGCCCGTCCAAGTTGGCGGCCAGACGTTCGTCGAGGCGGGTGAAATGTCGCAAGTCAACGTTTGGCGCAACGCTCATCGCCGGGCGCGTATCTGCCAGGAAGACAGCATCCAGATAGTGATCTCTGACGAGCTCGGGAATGGCCGAATCGCGATCTCCGAACGCGGAATGGCCCGGTCGAATCAGTGCTGCCATCGACCGGCGCCCTCTGCGACAGCCAATCGAGAGGGTCGAACGACGCAGGCGGCATGGTCATCCATCGACGAGGCGACGCAAACGCAGACCGGGCCAGGGGCGTAGCCCTTGTGGTAAGCGGTGGCCGCGAGAACCACGGCGATCGCCCCGGACGCGGCGCCGGTGTACCCGCCCGCCTCTACGAACCGCCAATGCGGCAGGGTCGGCCGGACTGTCCGAAAGGTTCGCATCTCCGCGATCGCATGCGCGATTGCACGGGCTCGCTCGCCGTTCCAATCCGTAACTAGAAATTCGACAGCCGACTCGCCAGCCCCATCGTCGGCTAATGCAGCCTCGATCGCGTCGCGAAGGCCGGCCGCAATCCGGGAGGACGTTCGAACCGCTGCTCTTCGCAATCCCAACCCCTGTAATGCGTGCCATCCCCGGATGAGTACCCTGCCCGCGCGCCACTATGAAACTTGCCGCACCCTCACCCGGCATGATGCCCATCGGCCGATCTACATCCTTGAGCCGGAACGCAGCCTCGAGGCCGGCAATATCGTGGGAATTCACTAGCGAGTCGACACCGACGATGCAACAATACCGCGCCGCATTGGAAACCAGAAGCTCCCCAGCCCGACGGATGGCCGACAGCGTCCCTGCGCCTTCGCCGCACAACACTTCCGCGATCGGAAAAGAAACGGCTACCCGTTCCTGCAACTTGGCGAGAATCGCGTCCTGATAACCGAAGCGCAACGCCGGATGCTTTCTCGCAGGTTCCGGCAAATTAAGGATCAGGGCCATCTCCGGAAGCTCTGCAAGGCCGGATATAGCCTCGGCGAGAGACCGAGTGGCGAGATTTGTCAGCCAGTCCGCATACGTTCGGCGAAGACGCACCGAGGCGGGAACTCTTCCGCCGATGACGGGCGCTGCAGGGAACGTACGGTAAAACACTTCGGCGAGAGCCTTGAGCCCCGCACGGAACGCCGCGCATGTCGGCGGCGCTGACAGGCCCAGCGGCGTCACCGCACCGACGCTTAGAATATCGAGAGGGATCATGAGTAGTACGAGGCTCCCGGCACTTCCCCGCGTAAATTCGTATGATCCAAGTACTGCCGGCCGCTCGCTCTAGCCCGAAGCCAACCACTGGTCATATGCCCCAATACGATTTCCGTCACCTGAACTGCAGCATCCGGAATAATCGCCCGCAGCGTTAGCACGACCCGCCGCAGCTCGGGCCATATGCAGACTGTATCGAGCCTGGACTGGACCGGCTCCAAGCCGCGTCGGTGAACAACGTAGACGGGTACGACAAGAGTCGGAATGCGGAACTCCCAAAAACCGTCGGGGGTAAGATTGACGAGCCGTGCCACTTCTCCGCCTCGAATGGCTGCGCTCTGCTGATCGTCGGGGGCGGACTGATAGTGTCGTTCGTCGAAGTCTTCCGGTCGGAGCGGCCATTGCCGGTCGAGCCACGCCTGATCGTAGGTGCCCGCCAGTCGGATCCTCGGTTCCCACCCCCGCCCCACCACCCCGAATCCTGCGGTTAGAGCGGTTGAAGGTCCTAGGATCGTCGACGCGTATTCAACGTTCGGGTAACGGCTAAGAACGTTCGGATCGGCGGAAAAGGCACCGCGAAACCCGGTTCCAAGCGGATTGAACGGATAGCTCTCCTCATTGCTAGCGCCTGCGGGGGCTACGCCCCCGAATGAACGCTCGTAAATGATAGGCATTGTCGTGAATGGAGCCGGCCGGGCGGGCCTACCTCCGTCGTCCGCGCGGTCCCCCAACACGCGAAGCCGCTTCTGAATGTTACCAACCTCCAACGCGACGGTCACGTCGGTCGCAGGCCTCCCACCGGGAGCGTGAGCACACCCGTTGACGATCACGTCAACCAGCGGCTTCGGCATCGAGACATCTGCCTCCCGAATTACGCTCGAATATCCAGGCTCGCCACGAAACTCATCGGCCAGACAGATTGGTTCTTGATTGGGCGCAATCGTGATTCTGGAAGAACCGTCCGATTCGAAAGTTCCTTTGACGACCAAAACGCGCACCTCGCCGCCGGTCTGATCGAGCAGCGATATCAACTCTGCTGAGAATGGGGACCTATTATCGAGCGCCGACATGTAACGCCCTAGCAGAATTCGCCATTCTGGTCGATTCCAATCGGCCAGTAGGGCATTCCCGACAAAACGGCCACGAGTGTGGAGCGACCGCCGTTCTGCAGCCACTCGATAAGGAGCGTTTCGGGCGGCACACGTCTGTTGGGGGGTAGCTGCCGGTTGATGTTCACGCACTCGAGCCAATACGTTCGCACCACCCAGACGACCTCCGGCCGAGCCGCCGGCCCCGCAGGGCGCAGCTCATAGTTGGCACGAATCGCCTCTTCCTCCGTGTGTCCAAGACTCATTTGTCGGCGAACGAGAGCGTTCCACCAAGGTACGGACAGTGAAACAGCCCACTCGAGAGCCGAGACGTATCGAGCGAAGAGCTGTGTGTGGGTCTCCCCACTCTGCGGAAGCAGCTCGGCATTCTCGATTCTTCGCACCGGCATATCTCGAGCCCCAGATACAAGCCTATGGACGCCCTTAGCGATGTCGTGGCCGATGGCGGGGTTCTCATCCATGTCGCTACGTGGACGTCATTTCAAACGGCCTTCCGAATCCATCCCGATGGGAATAAAGACAAAGGCGTCCATGAAGCGCGCGAGCCCCACATCAACCTCATCCAGACGCTCGTAGAGCACGACCCGTGGGTGCTGAATCCAGTCCTCCTCGCCGTCAGCGTCCGGTTGCCACGCTGAGTCGTCAAGCGGATGCGAGGTAAAAGACTCCCCTTCATCATCAATAATACTTCGGTTGATCTCGTCGACTGCCAAATAGTACTTGCGGTAGACCGCGATGACTCTGGGATGCGCCGTCGGTCCCATCGGCCAGCGTTGTTTGAGGGCGAGCTCGGCCGACTCGGCACTTCCGAATTTCGCCGCCTCACGGGCCGTGAGCTCGCGCCACCAGTCCAAAGCAGCATTTCGAGCGACGGCCAGCTCGGTGACATACTCCTCGAAGAGCTCACGATACGGATCCATGACAAGCCCTGACAGTCCGCTGTTAGCCTGGCCACGCCAAAGCCAGATACTCGAGCACGCTTTTCCCCTGGGCACCGCGCATCACAGTGCCCTGCGAGTTCGAACACGTCGTACAATGGGGCACGACGGCATCGGTAGACTGCTTCCACTGGTTGAACGCTTTTTCGTCGTGGCACCCACCCATGGCCCACACTGCGGACTGCGGTGGCTGATGATCGGCAACGAAGCGGTCCTTTTTGTTGAACGCGCGCCCCGACTTGTATACCCCCTTATTCACGGTGGCCCCACACGACCAGCATGGACCACCGCGAACCGACTCGCGTTGAGCCGTGTTCGTCTTGGTCGCAGGCGCTTCCTCCTTCCCAGGGGGACACGGCTGTCCCAGCTTGCTCGGCGGTATGCTGGGCAAAATCCGCGTAATGGCCGAAGGATCGATAATTCCAAACGGCTTGGACGCGCAGTTCTGGCCCAGCAGATCGCTATGGCGACACACGCCCTCCCCTTCAACTGTGACGGTCATGGACCACGTGGCGAAATACGCCTTACCTTTTGTCTTGTGCGTGATGACATTGCCGCCTTGAGTGCCCGCCTCATCGCCGGTGCTTGTAGCGATACTCGATTTATCGGACAGCGCAGTCGGTTCGCCGTCAATGGTGACTTTCTTGCTGCCATCCGCCAGATCTGACGCTTGGACCATGTTGACGTAAGGAACAGGCACGGGGCCGGTGGGCGGAGGCGGAGGCGACAGGCATACGTCCCCGGCCGCCACTCCAGTCCCATTGCTGCCCTTATGAAAAAGACCTAGGCCTTCGGCATAGACCGTTAGTGGCATGTCTCCCTCTCGATCCGATTCCAGAACTCATACTAATTGATCTGGACGGAGCCGCCCCTAATGCGATTAACCCCCGAGGAACGGCTTAGGACGTATGTTCCCTCAAGAAGCACCTTCCCGGCCTTCGTCAGGGTGATGCTAGCCTTCCCGCATCTGAGCACGATTTGCTCGGATGCTTTGACGACAAGTCGAGCGCCATCCGCGTCGAGCTCTACGTGCGGAGGTATCTCCGGCATCCCCGCGGACACGGTTCCGCCAAGGACGCCCACCACGATCGGTAAACGCGGATCCCCACGCTCGCACACCAAAAGGACTTCCCGACCTATGTGCCCGCCGAAAAGGTCGACGGTGGAGCGGGCAGCGACGGCCGCCGTCCCGAATTGCCCACTGAAGGTGACCAACGGAACGGATGAATCGGCCGTGAAGCCAACGAGGGTCCCCGTGACTCCATTGGCGATGGAGGCGTCGGGACCATCAGTCGAACTAACGAGTTCCGTCTTTTGTGCGCTCATCGGAGTCGTCCTTCGTAGGATTCAGTTCTGATGGATCTTGGAACCTTTGACGGTAACGTCGTCGGACGCCTTGACGTTGATCTTTCCGCTGCCGTCGATCGAGATGTTTTTCCCCTTGATCTCGATCGTGCCATCCTCCTTCATTGAGATGCTCGCGCTGCCGGTCTTGATCGTGATCGAGTCGCCGGCCTCGAGAGTGAAGTTCTTCCCCGCCTTGATGGAATCGTCGCTGCCGATTTCGGCGGTTCGCCCGCCGCTGACGCTCGTGCTCTGATCCGCGCCGACGCTGATCGACCTCGCGCCGGAAACCTCGAGGCTTTGGGCTCCGCCGACGCTCGTCGATTGATTCGCGCCGACGCTGATCGTCTGCACGGCGCCGACCGTCAGCGACTGCAGCCCGCCGACCGATATTTCCTGGGCCGCGCCGACGTTGATCGACTCGTTGATGCCGACGTTGTGCGTACGTTGGTTCGCGACCGTCGCCGATTCGTTGCCGCCGACGGAACTGCTGCGGTTCGCCCCGACCGTGATCGTCTCGTTCGCACCGACCGACTTCGTGCGGTTCACGCCGACGTCGAGCTTCTGGTTGTTCCCGACCTTCGTCGACTGGTCGTTGCCGATAGTGACCGTCTGATCCACGCCGACGTCGATCTTCTCGTTGTTCTTGACGGACTCGGTGTTGTCGTGCCCTACGGATTCGGACTTGTCGTTCTCGACGACGATCGTCTGGTTCTTCTCGGCATGGATGTACATCTCCTCCGAGCCTTTGAGATCCTCGAAGCGGATCTCGTTGAAGTTCTCGCCGTTGCCGCTCATGGAGCTGCGGCTCTTGAGCCCGCTCTGCGTCTTGTTGTCCGGCAGGCCGTAGGGCGGCATGTTGTCGGCGTTATAGACGCGGCCCGTCACGATGGGGCGATCCGGGTCGCCCTCGATGAAATCGACGATGACCTCCTGCCCGATCCGCGGGATGTGCATCGCGCCCCAGCTCGATCCGGCCCACACCTGCGCGACGCGCACCCAGCAGGAGCTGTTCTCGTCGGCCTTGCCGTAGCGGTCCCAGTGAAACTGCAGCTTCACGCGCCCGTACTTGTCGGTCCAGATCTCCTGGCCCGACGGCCCGACCGCGAGCGCCGTCTGCGGTCCCTGCACCACGGGCTTGGGCGTTAGCCGCGGCACGCGGTAGGGGGTTCCGCTGTCCATGGCGTTGAATGTGCACTTGAACTGCAGGCCCTCCCCGGCGGAGGACTCGTACTCCCCGAGCGAAACGGTGTGCCGGCTCCAGACGACGAGATACTCGCGGTTCTGATCCTTCCGCGGATACTCCGTGAGCTTGAACAGCCCGCCCGTGCACACCCCGCGCGCGTTGCAGACGCCGCGCACGCGCTCGTACTCCGTTTGCAGCTCCTCGATGCGCGCGCGCGCGTAGTTCTCGCCTTCCGAGCGCTCGAAATATTCTCCTGGATAGTCGAAGACTTCGTAATCCGCCTGCCCGTGCGAACGCGAGACCACCGAATTGACCTCGAGATTCGCTTTAGGCTTGCGAAAGTCGTAGGCGCGCAGCACATACTTGCCGGGCCGTACGGACTTCTCGAGGTACCAATCGTAGACGTGCTCGTCGCGCACCGCCTTCGAAGGCGGGTAGTACGGAATCTGTGCGTAGCCCTCGAGCGGCGAATGCGCGCCGTACGAGTCCGACAGCACGAGCGTGTGCTTGCCGTCCTCGTGCGTGAAGTAGTAGTAGATCCCCTCCTGCTCCATGAGCCGGCTCACGAAGTTGAAATCCGTCTCTCTGTACTGAACGCAGTATTCCCACGTCCGATAAGAGCCGTTCAAAGAGTCCTTGAAATCCGAGAAGCCGTGCTCCCGAAAAACAGCCTTGATGATGTCGGGCGCGGTCTTCTGCTGAAAGATCCGGCAGTCTGCGGTACGCGTCAGCAGCCAGAGCCAGGGACGCAGCTGCATAGAGTAGGCCGCGTAGTCGCCGCGCCGCCCGATCTGTGCGAAATGGGTCACGTAGCCGTGGAAGAAGCGCTGGCCGCCGCTCGGCAAATCCAGGGTCACGCAGGCTTCCTGGCCGAGGACGTCGTCGAGCGTGATGTCCTCTTTCGGGCTCAGCAACTCGAGCTCGTAGATGAACGGGCGGCCGAGCTCCTCGGTGCCGTTCATACTGCGAAACAGCAGATCTTCCGCCGGGAGGGCCGTCTTGATGGTGACGGGCTGCGCGCTGGCCATGGATTAGGGGCGTGCTCTCATTGATATCGGTATCGTTATCGTCCGTCGATT
Organism: uncultured Gammaproteobacteria bacterium; assembly: GCA_963702105.1. Classification (GTDB taxonomy): domain Bacteria; phylum Pseudomonadota; class Gammaproteobacteria; order Steroidobacterales; family Rariloculaceae; genus ZC4RG20. The sequence goes on along the minus strand of OY969712.1, from coordinate 1,820,747 downwards.
GCGCTCGCTCAGGGCTCCGCGTCCTCCCGCTCCCACTTCAGGCACGCCTCGTCCCTTTTGGAGACGAGATAATACCCGCGCCAGGGCCCATCCGTATCGATGATGACGGGCTCGAGGTCGTCGTAGCGGCCCTTCCCGAAGGACTTGAATGCGGCCTCTTTGACGCGATGCGCACGCACCCACTCGCCCCACCGCTCCTTCTGCGTAGGGTCGATCCGCTCCCCCGAATCGGTCGCGCGGCGCAATGCCTGCTGGAACGGGAAGTAGTCCACCTCAGTGATGCGAGGACGGGCCATCAGAGAAACTCCTGCATCCAAAATCTCAGCAGTAAGGTCCAGGTCCTTGCATCATATCGCAAAACGACTGCGTCTCAGTTCCGAATCAAGCGAACCGGTAGTCGAACTGGCCGTCCGCCACGGCGACCTCGATGCCGCGCACCGGCTGGCCCGCCAGCATGCGATTCAGGAACTCCTCGCTGATCCGCGGCAACATGGTGTTCGTCAGGATCGCGTCGATCATGCGCCCGCCGCTCTCGAGCTCGGTGCAGCGGCGCCGGATGAGCTCGACCACCTCGTCGGTATAGCTGAACGGCACGCCGTGGTTCTGCAGCACGCGCCGCTCGATTCGGCCGAGCTGCAGGCGCGCAATGGTGTCGATCATCGCGTCCGTGAGCGGGTAGTAAGGAATCGTAACGATGCGTCCGAGCAGCGCCGCGGGGAAGACCTTGAGCAGCGGCTCGCGCACGGCCTTGGCGATACCCTCCGCCTCCGGCATGAGCTCCGGGTCCTTGCACATGTTCATGATGAGATCCGTGCCCACGTTGGTGGTGAGCAGAATCAGCGTGTTCTTGAAATCGATGAGCCGGCCCTCCCCGTCCTCCATGATCCCCTTGTCGAAGACCTGGAAGAAGATCTCGTGGACGTCCGGATGGGCCTTTTCGACCTCGTCGAGCAGCACGACGCTGTAAGGCTTGCGGCGCACGGCCTCCGTCAGGACGCCGCCCTCGCCGTAGCCGACGTAGCCGGGCGGCGCGCCTTTGAGCGTCGAGACCGTGTGCGCTTCCTGGAACTCGCTCATGTTGATCGTGATGACGTTCTGCTCGCCGCCGTACATGATCTCGGCGAGCGCGAGCGCCGTCTCGGTCTTGCCGACGCCGGACGGCCCGGCCAGCATGAATACGCCGACGGGCTTGCCGGGGTTGTCGAGGTTCGCGCGCGAGGTCCGGACGCGGCGCGCGATCATCTCGAGCGCGTGGTCCTGGCCGATTACGCGCTTCGCGAGCGTCGTGCCGAGGTTCAGCACGGTCTCGATCTCGTTCTTGACCATGCGGCCGACCGGAATGCCCGTCCAGTCCTGCACGACGGATGCGACGGCCTGCTGGTCCACGCTCGGCAGGATCAACGGGGCCTCGCCCTGCAGCGTCGCGAGCTCGGCCTGCAGCGCCTTGAGCTCCTCGAGCAGGCCCTCGCGCTCGACCTCCATGAGCGGCGGCGGGGCCGCCTCGCCGCTGCCGCTGCCGCCGTCGCCGTCGCCAGCCGCGGCGCCTCGCGCCTGGGCCGCGGCCCTATCCGCCGCCTCCTCGAGCTCGCTCTCGGTGCCCTCGACCTTGCCGCCGTCGCCGCGCAGCCGGGCCCGCACCGCGAGAATCTTCTCGACGAGCTTACGCTCCATTTCCCAGTTCGCCTCGAGCTCCGCCAGGCGCCCACGCTCGATCCCGAGCGAGCTCTCGACCGCCGCTTCGCGGGCGGCGGTGTCGATGCCGATCGCCTTCTCGCGGCCGATGATCGCGAGCTCCGTCTCGAGCGCCTCGATTCGCCGGCGGCTGTCCTCGACCTCGGCCGGCGTCGCATGCTGGCTCACGGCGACGCGCGCGCAAGCCGTGTCGAGCAGGCTCACCGCCTTGTCGGGAAGCTGGCGCGCCGGAATGTAGCGGCTCGAGAGCTTGACCGCCGCCTCGAGCGCCTCGTCGAGGATCTGCACGCGGTGGTGCTGCTCCATCTTCGAGGCCACGCCCCGCATCATGAGGATGCCCTTCTCCTCCGAAGGCTCGTCCACCTGCACGACCTGAAAGCGCCGCGTGAGCGCCGGGTCCTTCTCGATGTACTTCTTGTACTCGGCCCAGGTCGTCGCTGCGACCGTCCGCAGCGTGCCGCGCGCGAGCGCGGGCTTCAGGAGATTGGCCGCGTCGCCTGTGCCGGCCGCGCCGCCGGCGCCGACGAGCGTGTGGGCTTCGTCTATGAACAGGATGATAGGCGTCTCGGAGGCCTGCACTTCGTCGATGACCTGGCGCAACCGGTTTTCGAACTCGCCCTTCATGCTCGCGCCGGCCTGCAGCAGCCCCACGTCGAGCACGCGCAGCGAGACGTCCTTGAGCGTCGGCGGCACGTCGCCCTTCGCGATCCGCTGCGCGAAGCCTTCGACGACGGCCGTCTTGCCGACGCCGGCCTCGCCCGTCAGGATCGGGTTGTTCTGGCGCCGGCGCATGAGGATGTCCACGATCTGGCGGATCTCCTCGTCGCGGCCGACGACCGGGTCCATCTCCCCGCGCCGCGCCTGCTCGGTCAGATCCACGGTATAACGGGCCAGCGCCTCCTGCTTGCCCATCTGCGCCGGCGCCATCGCGCCGCTGGCCTCGCCCGGCGCCGCGCCGCCGCCCGCCATCTCCCAGCCGTCATGGGCGCGCATCGCCGCCTCGGGCGATCCCGCGCAGATCTCGTCGAACCGGTCCGTCAGCGTCTCGTACTTGACCTTGTCGAACTCCCTCGAGATACCGAGCAGCGCGAGCCGCAGACCGCGGTTCTGCACGATGCCCGCGACGAGATGACCGGTGCGCACCTGCGAGGCGCCGAAAAGCAGCGTCGCGACGATCCAGCCGCGCTCGACCGCTTCCTCGACGTGCGAGGAGAGATCGGAGATCGTCGTCGAGCCCCGCGGCAGGCGGTCGAGCGCTTCCGTAATGTCCCGCGCGAGACGCGAGGGCTCGACGTTGAACTGCCGGATGATGCGATGCAGGTCCGAGTCCTGCAGTTGGAGAATCTGATGAATCCAGTGCACGAGCTCGACGTAAGGGTTGCCGCGCATCTTGCAGAACACGGTGGCCGCCTCGATGGCTTTGTAGCCGACCGGGTTCAGCTTGCCGAATAGCGCGGTACGACTGATCTCTGCCATTGCGTTACTCCCAAAGAGTGCCGAATCCCCGCCTCGCCCGGCTCAGCCCGCTGAGGCCGTCGCCGCCCACGCCGGATCGATGACGACGTTGTCGGCGGCCTCGTGCGTGCGCCGGCGGCCGAGCCAGCTCGTCCAGCCGAGGCGCGCGGTCATGCCGGACGGCCCCGCCGCACCGAGGCGGCATTCGGGCACTTCGTCGGCCCGCAACACGAGCCGGAGCGTGCATCTGAGCTCGTCGCCGTCGTAGGCCCGCACGAGGTCGCGCAGCCTTTCGAGGCTCGGCCGCCCCGGCAGCAGGCGCGCAAACTGCGCGAAGTCGAGCGGGCCGCACACGAGCTGAAACGCGTGCCCGCCGCTGTACACGGCTCTGCCGAGCACGGTGCCGCGGCCGAGCATCGAGGCCTCTTCTCCGCCGCCGAGGACGAGCCGGTCGTCGCGCGCCAGCCGCAGCCATTCGCAGGCGAACTCGCGCACGCGAAACTCGAAGCCGAAGAAGTCCCCGAGCAGACCCGCGAGCCCCTCGACGGGCCGGGTGCCGAGCGCGAAGCGCCCGGCGAGCGCGAGCCTCGCCTCGTGCGGTACCGTTTCGCGGTGCCGGAACTCCGGCGCGGCGATGCCGACGAGGCTGCCGAGGAAGACGTTGAAACGCCGGTTCGCGGGGCGGTCGAGACTGACCGTCGGCTGGGCGTCGGCCCAGGCGCGATAAAACAGAGCGAGCAGACGGTGATGGAAAACGTCCGCGAACGCTCGGAACGCACCGTCGCCGTAATTGAGCTCGCGCCCGTACGCGTACTCGGAGAGGTGCAGCGGCAGCGGACCATTCGGGCCGAAGAGGCCGAAGAAGTACTGTGCGAGGTGCCCCGGGCTTTCCGCACCGCCCTGGCGGTACCCGGCGAGCGTCGAGGAGGCGAACGCGAGCGCGGGCTTCTGCCCGAGCCGCACCGCTTCGTCGGCCGGCCGCGCGGCCCTTCCGATGCGGGGCTTTTCGGCATACAGGCACTCGAGCCGGCGCATCGCCGCGTAAAAGCCGAAGCGGTGCGGCGCCGCCTCGAGGGCGGTGAGCCACTCTACAGTATGTGTTGTCGTCCGAGACGCGGCCGCCATCGCATGACTTCCCCACGGTGGACCGAGCTCAGCACCGTCTCGGTAAACGAATTGATCGACACGTACTTGGCGAAAAACTGCTCGAGGACTTGACCGAAGAGGAACGCGCCGATGCCTTCGAAAGCCGTCTCGTCGCAGGTCACCGAGATTTCGACGCCACGGCCGAATGCGATCGGCCCGCTGGTCGGGATACGGCCGGAAACCGGCGCCGAGCGGATCGACTTGACCCCGTCGATTTGCCGCAGCGCCGCCTGATCGTTCTGGTCGCAGTACAGCATGAGCAGCGAGCGCAGCCCGGCAGCGCCCTCGTCCGAATCGACGAGCGAGAGGTAGTTCAAGGACAGATGGCTGACCAGCCTCCAGGCCGTATCGCCGTGGGCGAAAGAAGGCTTCGGCCGCGTCGGGCCGGCCACGCAGCGAATGGATTCGACCGGCGCACCCACGTCGAGCGTAAAGTCCGTCCGGCCCTGCCCGAAGGAGACGTGCAGCGGCAGGTCCCGGTTGCTGCACAGCGTGGCGACGCCGAGCTGCTTCAGGCTGCTGCGATACGGCGCCTCGTTCGGGTCCACGAGCGCAAGGTACAGCTCGCTGCCGACATAGCTCGAGCGCGCGCCTCGGCGGCGCTGCCCGGAGGAGATCATGCGCGGCTCGCGCGCGACGGTGTAGTAGGCCTGGTCGTCGGCCCGCGTCCAATCGTGCTGCGAGTACAACGGCAGGAACGTCTGCTCGGGCCTCGCGCTCGCGCCGAACCCCTGAACCTCCTCGACCGACCAGACCTCGAAATCCATCGGCCGCGTGCGGTCCGGCACAACGTGATACTCGTGCTCGCGCTCGCCGAGGTGAATACGATCGGCCTGCTTCGGGAATAGGTTCACGATCGGGGCGCAGTTCAGAAGGAAGTGCTCCGCGTCGAGCACGTCCTCGAGCTCCGGGTCGCGGCGGCCGAGCAGCACGACGATCTCGAGCTCGGTCCCGGCGCAGCGGCGAACATGCGGCGCGAGGCCCGTGAAATCCGCGAACAGGAAGCGCTGTGGAAAGGCAAAATACTCCTGCAGGCAACGGTAGCCGTCGAACGAGCGGCGCGAGTACGGCAGCAGGGACTCCGAGGGCGTGAAGCCTACCGGCTGGATCGAGCTTCCGGGCAGGTAGGCATGCCAGGCGTTCGCGCCTCCCTTGGGCCGCACCAGCACGCGGCGCGCGTTGCCGAGCAGCTGCTCGTAGAGCCGCCCCGGCAGGCCTTCTGTGCCACGGAGAAAAAAGCGCAGCCGCTCGAGCGCGAGCTGATCGAACGCGAGGCCCGCGGTCGTTCGCAGGCTCAAACGAATGCCCGCGCGCACGTCCTCGAGCCGGTCCACGCCGATCGTGGCAAGCGCCCCCGCCGTCCCGAAGTACTTGGCCTCCGTAAGCTCCAAGGGCCAGAAGACGGCCTCTTGGCCCGTCCGGTACTCGCAGGCCGTGCGCTCGCCCTTGCCGAGCACGGTCCGCAGGGCCGTGTGGCGCGGCAGTATGAAGCCCTCGGCCAAAGCGCTCTCCGTGAGTACCGGAGAGAACCGCGCGACGGCCATCGAAGGCAGCGGCGAAAGGTAGTGCGGATAGACGAGCTCGAGCAGATGCTGCGTGAAGCGCGGAAACTCCGCGTCGATCTTGAGCTGCACCCGGGCGGCCAGGAACGCGAAGCCTTCGAGCAGACGCTCGACGTACGGATCCGCCACCTCGAGTCCGTCCATGCCGAGGCGGCCGGCGATCTTCGGAAACTCCTTCGCGAACTCGGCGCCCATCTCCCGCACGTGCTGGAGCTCGCGGTTGTAGTAATTGAGCAGGCGCGGGTCCATTATCCTCGGCCTTCGCTGACGGTCACGCTGCCGGTCTCGAGGTCCACTTCCGTCTTGAGGTACAGCGCCTGCGGCGTCGGCCTCGCCCAGAGCTCGCCCTCGATTCGGAAGACCATGGCGCTGCGGCCCATGCCGCTCTCACCCTTCTCGATGCTGACCTGCAGCGAGCCCGGCGCGATGCGCGGCTCGAAGGCCGCCACGGCCTCGCGCACGGCCTTTTCGATCGCCAGCGTGTCGGCACCGGAAATCGTGAGGCCGGCCAGGTCCGGAATGCCGTAGTTCAGCACTGAGCGGCGCACCTCGGGCAAGCCCTCGAGGTCCTCGACGCTTTCGAGGTGACCGGTGTTGAGCAGCCAGACGAGATCGCGAAGCAGGGCCGCCTTGAGCCGCTGCACGGAAAGCACTCGCTGCTCGCGCGACTCGACCTGGCGATCCGGCTCGTCGTCGGTCAGGCGGTCGAGGAGCGAGGGCTGCAACCTCTCCGAAGGCGTGAGCTCGGCCAACGCCTAGGTCTCGTCGTCGGCCGCCCCGGAGGTTCCGAGAATCACGCTCTCGACCTCCGTGAGCGGATACTCGCCTGCATCCGTCGCCAACATGCGCTGACCGGTGCCGGCGAACAGGCCACCGCCCACGTCCGTCCACTCGGTGCGGCGGGCCAAGCGCAGCAACGGATCGGCCGCCCTTTCCGAGCCCGGATAGCGCGTGGGAATCAGGCCCATGGCGTCGCCCCCGTTGACCCACTTGAATTCGGCCGGCAGCCAGACGAGGTCGCGCAGATCGGTGGGCGGCTCGATGCGCAGCTCCGCGATGCGGTGAAACGGGACGAAATAGTAGCGGCCGTTGACGACCGCCTCGACGACGGGGCCGAGGCGCGCGTCGGCGTCCGCGATCCACTCGAAGGGTTTGCCGTTGAGGCGGCCCGTCGTGGCCGGCGCCTGCTCGAACGCTTCGTCGCGCAGGGCCTGCGACTTCTCGTACTCTCCCTGCCCGGCCAACCGCAGAGCCTCGAGCAAAAGAGCGATCCACTGCTCGGGCTCGCCGAACACGAGGGGCGAGCGGCGGCCGGCGAAGACCTCCGCGCGCAGCGCTTCGCTGCCGAGCGCCTCGCGATACACCTGAACCATGCCGAGCGTGCCGGCGTCGAGATCGCCCGCAACGTTGAGCTGCGTCAGCGCTCGGCCCCACTGGCCGAGCACCGACAGCAACTGAAACAGGAACACCCGGTGCTTCGCTTCGGCCGGCTCGGCACGCACCGCAGCCTGCAGGGACGCGAGCGCGCCCTCCGGATCGCCTCGACGCAGAAGCTCGAGCGCTTCGCTCATGCGTTCTCGGCGATGTGGTACTCGATTTCGATCGCCCCGCCCTTCTTCGCGCCCTTGGAGTCCTGCGGCTGATAGCTTTCCTTGAACTTCGCGAAATTCAGCGTCACGGTTTCCGTGAAGCGGTCTTCGCCCGAATGGCCGCCCGTCTGCACGTTCGTGACCATGACCTCCGTCAGCGTGATGACGAGATAGTCGAGCGGCGTCCCGCCGGCCTTGCGAAACGACAGCACGGCCTCGTCGTAGTGCTTGCCCGTGCAGCAGGCGTTGACGAGATTCGGGGTCGCCGCGTCGACGTACTTCGTGATGACGAGGTCCTGCACGTTGACCTTGCCCGCGCCGCCGCCGCTACCGAGGTGCAGCGTGCCGCTCTGGCTCATGCCCCATTGCCAGCTCAAAACGTCGATCTGGTCCGCCTTGTCCTTGGCGACGGATTCGCCCTTGATGTCGCCAAGCTTCAGGAATGCATCAACAGCCATTGGTAGTCTCCGTGATCAGGTGATTTGTCGCACATTCTTCGCTCGGCGCCGGTCTCGACCGAGTCATGAGAGCCGCGCTCGGACCGATTGCCGTCAGGCGGCCTTCTCGCTCGGCAGCTTCGACACGAGACGCAGCGAAACCGTCAATCCCTCGAGCTGATAGTGGGGCCGCAGATAGAATTTGGAGGTGTAGTAACCCGGGTTGCCTTCGACTTCCTCGACGACGACCTGCGCGCCCGCGAGCGGCTTGCGTGCCTTGACCTCCTCGGTCGAATTGGCCGGGTCCCCGTCCACGTACTGCAGGATCCAGTTATTGAGCCACTTCTCCATGTCTGCCCGCTCCTTGAAGGAGCCGACCTTGTCGCGGACGATGCACTTCAAATAGTGGGCGAAGCGGCAGCTCGCGAAGAGATACGGCAGCCTCGCCGCGAGCGCGGCGTTGGCCGTCGCGTCCGGGTCCTCGTACTCGGCGGGCTTCTGCAGCGATTGCGCGCCGATGAAGGCCGCGAAATCGCTGTTCTTCCTGTGGATCAGCGGCATGAAGCCGTTCTTGGCGAGCTCGGCCTCGCGCCGGTCGCTGATGGCGATCTCGGTCGGACACTTCATGTCCACGCCGCCGTCGTCCGAGGGGAACGTATGCACGGGCAAACCTTCCACGGAGCCGCCGGACTCCACTCCGCGAATGCGCGAACACCAGCCGTACTGCTTAAAGGCCCGGTTGATGTTGACGGCCATCGCGTAAGCGGAGTTCGACCACGTATAACGCGTGGAATCGGCGCCCTCGGTGTCTTCCTCGAAATCGAACTCCTCGACGGGGTCGGTCTTTGACCCGTAGGGCAGCCGCGAGAGGAACCGCGGCATCGCGAGCCCGAGGTAGCGCGAGTCTTCCGATTCGCGCAGCGAGCGCCAGGCCGCGTATTCGGGCGTGGAGAAGATCTTCGTGAGGTCGCGCGGATTCGTGAGCTCCTGCCACGAGTCCATCTGCATGGCCGAAGGCGCCGCGCCCGCGATGAACGGCGCATGAGCCGCGGCCGCGATCTGCGCCATGCCGCTCAGGATCTCGACGTCGGGCGGGCTGTGGTCGAAGTGATAGTCGCCGATGAGGCAGCCGTAGGGCTCGCCGCCGAGCTGGCCGTACTCCTGCTCGTAGACTTTCTTGAACAGCGGGCTCTGGTCCCAGGCGGTGCCCTTGAAGCGCTTGATGGTCTTGCCGAGCTCGTTCTTAGAGATGCTGAGGAAGCGGATTTTCAGCATCTCGTCCGTCTCGGTGTTGTTGACGAGATAGTGCAGGCCGCGCCACGCCGACTCGAGCTGCTGGAACTCGGGGTGATGCAGGACGAGGTTCACCTGCTCGGTCAGCTTCGCGTCGATTTCAGCGATGATCGCGTTGATCGAGTTGATCGCGTCGTCGACGATGAGATCCTGGTCGCTGAGCACCTGCTGGGCCAGGGTCTGGACCGCCGCCTCGACCTGCTGGCGCGCGCGGTCCGACTTCGGCTTGAACTCCTTGTTGAGGAGCTGGGCGAACTCGTCTGGGGCGAAACTTTCGGCGACTGCGCCTTGCTGTTCTGACTTCTGTTCGGCCATGGCGTGCTACTCCCCTTTGTCCTCGGCGGGCGCGTCGGCGGGCTTCGAGGCGAGCGCCTGCAGCAACGTCTCGTCCTTCAAGGCCTTACTGATGAGCTCCTCGGCGCCGGCCTTGCCGTCCATGTACGTCACGAGATTTGCGAGCTGGGTACGCGCCTCGAGCAGCTTGTCGAGCCCCGCGACCTTGCGCGCGACCGCCGCGGGCGAGAAGTCGTCCATGCTCTCGAAGGTAATGTCCACCTTGAGGTCCCCTTGGCCCGTCAACGTGTTCGGCACGGCGAACGCTACGCGCGGCTTCAACGCTTTGAGCCGGCTGTCGAAATTGTCGACGTCGATCTCGAGCATCTTGCGCTCCTCGAGCGACGGCAGCGGCTCCTCGCGCTTGCCGGCAAGGTCGGCCAGCACGCCCATGACGAACGGGATCTGCATTTTCTTCTCGGCGCCGTAGACCTCGACGTCGTACTCGATCTGGACTCGCGGCGCGCGGTTCCTCGCGATGAACTTCTGGCTACTCGGCTTGGCCACGGTGGTCTCCTGCGATTCGAAGTTGAAGAGTTACAAACCGGCTCGGCATCATGCGCTCACTCGTCTTTGAGGCCGCCGATCAACTGAGCCTGCGCGACCCCATCGGGCGTCAAGTCCCGAAGAATTTCCATGAAGTCTTTGGCGACGAGCCCCTTGGCCCGATTCAACAGCAGCGGAACCGGACTCGAAGGCTCGTTTTTGTGGAAGTAATCGCAGATCCGGTCGAGGAGCCGGATCACGTCCTCCCGGCTCCTGATGTCCCCCACCGGGACCGGCCCCGCGCCGCCCTGCGCGCCGTGCGCCCCCGCGGCGGCGCCCGCCGGATTCGCCTGGCCGTTGCCGAGCCGGCGGCTCAGCTGGGCGCCGAGCGCGGCGTCCGCGGCGCGAAGCTCGGCCGCGAGCGCGGAAAGATCGGGTGCGGCCATGGCCGCCTTCTCGCCGAGAAGACTCGTCAGACCCTTTAGCTCTTCCACGGCCGCGTGCGCAGCCGCCGCGTTCGCCTTGAGCTCGTCGAGGTCCGCGTCGAGAAAGGCCGCCTCGATCTGAGCGCTCCCGAGCGGATCGGCCCCGTCTTCGGCCGCCGCCGCGACCTCCCCGGAGGCGATGCGCAGGTTGCGCAGGCTCACCGGTCCCATGGCCCTCGACCGCACGAGCGGGCAACGCTGCAGGCTCGCGATGATCTGGGTTCGGTCCGTGAGCGGCAGCAGGCTGTTCATGCGCAGGGTAGGATCGTCGTGATCGTCCCTGTCGAGCTCCGGATGCAGGTCTTCCCAGTAGTCCGTGAGCAGGCCCCGGACGAGCGCCAGCCCTGAAGCGAAGGCCGGGAGGCCGCCGCGCCGCAGCGCGGCGTGCAGCATCGGCACGGCGACCCGCAGGTCCTTGGTGCGCTCGAACAGCGCCGAAGCCCTGTCGTAGACCTCATTCCAATCGGGCGCGACGGCGGGAATGGTGCTTCCGCCCATTTCGCGCTCCGGCGTCCCCTGGGCCGCGCGTTCCAGCTCACCGAAATCCGGGTCGTACTCCAGATTCGGTCCGCACGGCGCGTCCTCCGACACCGGTTTCAATAAAGCGGTCAGATCGATCATAGCCGTAAGAGATTGGTCGGCGCGCCGTTAGCCCCCGACATGGCCGCGCCGACGAGGGGAACCCGTCCTCGTCCTTCTATGGAAGCGTAGCTTGAACAAACCAAGGGTATTGTCAAGAGCCTTGACAGACTTGTACGTTGTCGCGGCCAAGACTTACCCGGTCTGCCTACGGCTCCGCCGGTGCGAGCGTTTCGGCTGGGCGCCGGGGGCCGTGGGCCCGAGCCACGTCACCAGGGAGTCGCCCGGCAGCCGACGAGCCGCGCCGACCTTGCGTGGAGGTCGTTACGGGGGGGCGCGGCCGCAACGTCCCTTGCACCGCTTCCGCCTCGGGCACCACGTCGTAGTCGTAGAGACGCCGCCGGAACTCCGCATGCGCCTTGAGCTCGTCGTCGCGAACGCGCAGGTCGGCGACCGCCGAATCGTAGCGCAGCCCGTTCCGCCTCGCCCCCGTTTGCACCACCGCGACGCGCTCGCGGCGCAAACGCTCATACGCCAGCAAGGCGGTCGGAGCCGTGCCCCGGTCGGCGCCTGCCAGGATCGTCGCCAACGCCGCGCCGTCCTCGATCGCCTGATTGGCGCCTTGACCGAGGTGCGGAAGCATCGGGTGAGCTGCGTCGCCGAGCAGCGATAACCGGGCGCGGGTCCACACGGGCAGCGGGTCCCGATCGTAGAGTGCCGAGCGAAAGGTCGCGCGCACTTGTTTCAACAATGTGCCGATGCGCGGATCCCAGCCGGCGAATTCCCTCCGCAGCTGATCCGGATCGCCCGGCGCCGACCACGATTCCTTCATCTGCGCATCCGCGGGCACGAAGCCGACGAAATTGATCAACTCCCCGGCACGCACCGGGAACGCGAGGAAGTGCTTGCCCTTGCCGAGCCACATCAGCCACCGGTCGCTCGGCCATTCGGGGACACGGTCATGCGGGATGAGCCCGCGGTACGCCACGGACCCGGAGAAGACGGGCCGTGACGGCGGAAACACGTGCGGGCGCAGCTCCGAATGAATGCCGTCTGCGCCGATGACGATATCGGCTTCGGCAAAAGCTCCGTTCGCGAAACGCATTCGGCCGCCTTCGGCGGATTGCTCGAAGCCGGTGCAGCGATGGCCGACATGGACGACCCCGGTCGGCAGCGCGTCGGCAAGCAGCGTCACGAGATCCGCGCGGTGCATACCGAACGTGCCATTCCAGCCCGAGGAATCCGTGACCTGCACGGGCGCGATCTCCCGGCCGTCGTCGCGAAGGTAACGCGAATGCCCGCCGACGCGGGCACCGAAGCGTTCCACCGCTGCGCCGAGGCCGAGGCGCTCCAGTTGCCGAACGCTGTTGGGCGTCAGGAAGACGCCCGCGCCGACCTCGCCCAGCGCGGCCGCCTGCTCGTAGACGGCGACACGAATGCCGCGCGCGAGCAGCGCGTTCGCGGCGAACAGGCCGCCGATGCCACCGCCTAGGACGGCGACGCTCGGCGTCTCTCGGATCTCGGCGGGGGGCGTCGCCACATAGCACCTTCCGAACACTGCGGGCCCGATACGCGCTTGCCGGGCTCGCGGCGCCCGAGGCGCTCGTCTCACCCTTCGGCGCGGCGTTCGCGAATTATGGACCATGCGGATACCGCCGTTTCCAGACCAACCCGTACACCCGCGATCGATGCAGCGGGACGACTCGGCGTGTACGATCGAATCACCCCCGGGCTCCAAGACCGCTTCGAACCGATCGAGAGGACGACGTGAAGCTTTCGACCGACCGCATACTCGTCACGCACGTGGGCTCGATGCCGCGCCCCAAGCGCCTGCTCGACGTTATGAAGGCGAAGCTCTCGGGCGCCGCGTACGACCGCGCCGCCTATGGGCGCGCGGTCGCGGACGCCGTCGCCGATACCGTAAAGATGCAGGCCGACACGGGCATCGATGTGGTCGCCGACGGCGAGATGTCGAAAGCCGGGTTCTTCAGCTATGCCAAGGAGCGGCTCAGCGGTTTCGAGCCGCGGCCGAACGCGAAGTACGAACCGTTCGCGGCCGAAACCGCCGCCTTCCCCGAGTACTACGCCGACTATTTCGGCCGAGCGATGCTCGGCGCTGCCGTCGCGCCCATCGTGCCGCTCGCCTGCGTCGGACCGGTCACCTACACGGGCGCCGCAGCCGTCGCCGCCGACATCGCAAATCTCAAGGCGGCGCTCGAGGGCCTCGACGTCGCCGAGGCCTTCCTCCCCGCGACCGCGCCGTCGCGTATCGGCCGCAACGAGTACTACAAGACGGAGGAGGAGTTTCTGCACGCCGTGGGCGCGGCGCTCGGGCACGAATACCGGGCGATCGTCGAGGCCGGCCTGCTGCTGCAGATCGACGACCCCGCCCTCTCGGAGATCTTCGCCGACGAGACGCGGGACGCGAAGGCCCGAGCGCGGCGCGCCGACATCTACGTCGAAGCGATCAACGAATCTTTGCGGGGCATCCCGCCCGAGCGCGTCCGCTTCCACACGTGCTACGGCATCAACGAGGGCCCGCGCATCCACGAGGCGGCGCTGAAGGACGTCGTGGGGCACATGTTGAGGGTCAAGGCGGGCGCCTATTCGTTCGAGGGTGCAAACGCTCGGCACGAGCACGAGTACCACCTGTGGGAGACGGTGAAGCTGCCCGACGACAAAGCCATCATTCCCGGCGTCATCACGCACGCCTCGAACATCGTCGAGCATCCGGAGCTCATCGCCGAGCGGCTGACTCGCTACGCGCAGCGCGTTGGGCGCGAGCGCGTAATCGCGGGCGCGGATTGCGGGTTCTCTTCGCAGGCGTGCTACAAGACCGAGGTGCACCCGACGGTGATTCGGGCCAAGTTCGAGGCTTTGGCCGAAGGCGCGCGCATCGCCTCGCACCGGCTGTGGCCGAGCTGAGCCGGCGGCCCGGAACCCTGTTGCGCCTGCTCCCGCCGACGGCCGCGCTCGTCATAGGCGCCCTTCTCGCGGCCTGTGCCACGGTTCCGAGACAGCCGGCCGCACCGTCGGGCGCGCGGGCCGTGCCCCGCGGGTTTCCGCCGACCGTGCGCTTCCTCGCAAACGACGAAGCGGCCGTCGCGGCTCGCAGGCACGCCGTGCTTCGCGGCCTCGCTGCCGCCGCGCGCGGGCGGCCGGTCCGGATCCTCGCGCTCTCGGGCGGCGGCGCCGGGGGCGCATTTGCCGCCGGCGCATTGGTCGGGCTCAGCCGTGCCGGAGACCGCCGCGAATTCGAGGCCGTGACGGGCGTCAGCGCCGGCGCCCTGCTCGCGCCGCTCGCGTTTCTCGGGCCGGGCTGGAACGCCGCCGTGGAGCGGATCTTCGCGAGCGGCCGCATTCAGCGTGTCATGCGCCGGCCCTTCCTCGGCGTTCTCTTTCGTCCGTCGATCTACAGCGGCAAGCCCCTGCGCGAGCTCGTGGACGAAATCGTCACCGACCCCCTCGTCGCGGCCGTGGCGGCCGAAGCGGCGAAGGGCCGGCTGCTTTATGTCGCGACGACGAACCTCGACGATCAGGAGCTCGTGATCTGGGACCTGGGCGCGATCGCGTCGCACGGCGGAGAAGCCGCCCGCCGATTGTTTCGCGAGGTCCTCCTCGCCTCCGCGAGTCTGCCCGGAGTGTTTCCGCCCGTCCGCCTTGCCGTCGAAGAGCACGGCAAGACGTATGACGAGCTCCATGTGGATGGCGGGGCGAGCCTGCCGTTCTTCATTCCGCCCGAGCTCTCCGCGGGGCCGACGCCGGGCAGCGCCGAGCCGACGAGCGGCGGCGAGCTCGCCGTGATCGTCAACGCGCAGTTGATCGCGGCGCCTTCGACGACGCGCGATCGGCTGCGCCCCGTGCTGCTGCGAAGCCTGTCCGCCCAGCTCATGCACGCCTCGCGGCGATCGTTGGAGCTCGCGGCTGCATCAGCGCAGCGCCTCGGCATCAAGCTGGAGTTCGCCTATATTCCCGAGGGCTATCCGTTCGCGGGCCCGCTCGACTTCGAGCGCAACGTCGTCAAGGACTTGTTCGACTTCGGCGCCCGCTGCGCGGCCGCCGGCCGGCTCTGGGTGACGGGAACTCGGGAGCTTGCTGCCCGGAGCTCCGCGCCCGGTGCGGTTGCGAACCCGGCCTCCGACTGCCCTCGGCCGGTCGCGGCATACTCGCCGTGAACCTCAACGGTCTACGACTTCGTTTCGCCAGGCCACGACGAGGTCGTTGAGCGCATCGCAGTCGATGAGAAACCCGTCGTGGCCGTGAGAGGATTCGAGCACGGCCAGGCGCGCCCGCGGCATGTGTGCCGCCAACTCCCGCTGCTCGGCGAGCGGGTACAGCACGTCCGTATCGATGCCGATCACGAGCGCGGGCTGGCGTATGGAGCCCAGCACGGCCGCGTACTCGCCGCGCCCGCGCGCCACGTCGTGCGTATCCATCGTCTGCGTCAGGCGCACGTAACAGTTCGCGTCGAACCGCTCGACGAGCTTGGCGCCTTGATAGCGCAAATACGATTCCACGGCGTAATCCGCTTCGCCGGGCGTGCCGAGGGCGCCGCCGCCGGCGGCCGGCCCGTGCCCGGCAGCGTCCGCGGCCGCATCAGCATCCGGCCCTGCGCGGCTGCGCCCGAAGCGCGCTTCGAACGACGCGTACGAGCGATACGAGACCATCGCGATCATGCGCGCCACCGAGAGCCCGGCGGCCGGTCCCGCCCCGGGCTCGTAGTGCCCGCCTTGCCAGGCCGGATCGGCGTAGATCGCCTGCCGCTGCGCCTCGCTGAACGCGATGCACCAGGCCGAGTGGCGGCCGCCGACCGCGATCGGGACGAGCGCGCGCACGAGGTCCGCGTGAAACGCCCACTCGAGCACCTGCATGCCGCCCATCGAGCCGCCGATCGCGAATGCCACTCCGCGGACGCCGAGGCGCTCGAGCAAGGCTCGGTGCAGCGCCACGGTGTCTCGAACGCTCGGGACGGGGAAGGCGCCCCCGTAGGGGCGCCCCGTCGCCGGATCCGCGCTGAGCGGCGAGGCCGATCCATAGGGCGACGCGAGTGTGTTCGCACAGATCACGCAGTAACGATCGGTATCGAGCGCGCGGCCCGGGCCAATGAGCTTCGACCACCACGCCTCGACGTCGCAGTTGCCCGTCAATGCATGGCAGACGACGATCGCGTTGTCGCCGGCGGCGTTCAAGCGCCCCCACGTCCTGTAAGCCACGGGCACGTCCGAGAGCACCGCCCCGCTCTCGAGCGTGAACCGCCCGAAGACTTCCGTCCGGTCCGACACGCCGATATCGCTCGACGCGGCTACTTCGCTGCCGCGAGCCCCTTCTCGATGTCCTCGACGATGTCGTCGATGTGCTCGATGCCGATCGACAGGCGCACGAGCTCGGGCGCGATGCCGCCGGCCTTCTGCTGCTCCGGGCTCAGCTGCGAGTGAGTCGTGGTCGCGGGATGGATCGCGAGGCTCTTGGCGTCGCCGACGTTTGCGAGGTGGCTGAACAGCTCGAGGCCTTCGATGAATTTCGTACCCGCCTCGAGTCCGCCCTTGATGCCGAAGACGACCATGGCCCCGCCCATACCCTTGAGATACTTGTCGTTGAGGCGGTTTGCGGGGTCCCCCGGCAACCCGGGGTAGCGGACCCACTCCACTTGGCTGTGCTGCTCGAGATGTTTCGCGACCGCGAGGGCGTTCGCGCAATGCCGCTCCATGCGCAGGGGCAGCGTCTCGATGCCCTGCATGAACATCCAAGCATTGTCAGGGCTGATGCAGGCGCCGAGATTGCGCAGCGGAATGACGCGCATGCGGATCAAATAGGCGACCGGTGCGAGCGGCTCCGGCAGATCGTGCGCCCAGCGGACGCCATGGTAGCTCGAATCCGGCTCCGTCATGAGCGGAAACTTGTCGCTGCGCCAGTCGAAGCGTCCCGAGTCCACCACGATGCCGCCGATGCCCGTGCCGTGGCCGCCCATCCACTTCGTGAGCGAGTTCACGACGATGTCGGCGCCGAAGTCGATCGACCTCTGCAGCACGGGCGTCGTGAAAGTCGCGTCCACGATCAGCGGGATACCGTGGGCGTGGGCCACGTCCGCAATCGCCTCGATGTCGGACACGTCGCCGGCAGGATTGGACAGCGTCTCGCAGAACAGCAGCTTGGTCTTCGGCGTGATCGCGGCGGCGAAGTTCTCGGGATCGTTCGGATCGACGAAGTGCGCGCGATAGCCGAACTGCGGCAACAGGTCGTTGAACATCGTGTACGTTCCGCCGTAGAGGTTGTTCGCCGAGACGATCTCGTCCCCGCTCCGGCAGATGTTGTTGATGGAGTTGAATATCGAGGCCGTGCCGGAGGCGAGCGCAAGCCCCGCCGCTCCCCCCTCCATGGCCGCGACCCGCTGCTCGAGCGCATCCTGGGTCGGATTCATGATGCGCGTGTAGATGTTGCCGAGCTCCTTGAGCGCAAAGAGATTCGCGGCGTGCTCCGTGCTATCGAATACATAGGAGCTGGTGCGATAGATGGGGACTGCCCGGGATTTGGTCGTCGGATCCGGCTGCGTGCCGGCGTGCAGGCATTGGGTTTCGAGCTTCACCGGGTCGTTCTCCTGTTCGTATGGTGGGCGGGAAAGAAGGTTCATTGTAGCTTGTAGTTCCCGGACCGTCGGCGCAAGTTCAACCGGTGCCGAGAGGGCCGCAGGCGCCGCCGCTTCAGGCGCGCCGGACGGCGTCGCCGGCTTGTCGCCGCGGCCTCGGGGCCGCTAGGCTCGGGCCTGCGAAGCCTGCATACTAGTGCCCCGCCTCGGAGCACCAGCGCGATGTCCGCCTTCAGCTTTACAGAGTTCTATCAGCGCAACCGCCGGATCGTCATCTGGTTCATTCTGTTTCTGCTGCTGTGGGCGCTGCGCGCCTTCTTCAGTCTCGTGTTCCTCTCCTTCGTGCTCGCAATCGTCGCAGCCCCCTTCGCGCTGTTCGGCGAACGCCGGCTCAGGCTGCCGCATTGGGTCTCTCTTTCCGTCGTCTACGCGCTGTTCCTGCTCGTGCTGGTTGCGTTCGTACGCTTCGTCGTGCCCAGCGTCGCCTCCGAGGTAAACCGCACGATCCTGAACCTTCCGGCGATCGAATTCCGGCTCGTGGAGGCCAAGGACAGGCTCATCGAGCGCTATCCTTCGCTGCGTCAGCCTTTGACGGGCTTCCTGCGCAGCGCGCTGCCCGACGAGGTCGCTGCTGCGGTGGACGAGCGCCTGGCCGCGGAGCGCCCGAGCTACTCGGTGACGGACACCGAGATCCGGCTCGCGAGAGAGACGAACGCGGTACCGACGGGCAGCCTCGCCGACTACTTCAACAGGCAGGATCAGCTCTATCTCAACGCAATCATGAATCAGCAGTTCCAGCGCGTGCGCCACTACGCCCCGACCGTCGTCAACATGCTGTATCGGGCGACGGCCACGACGCTGCTGGCCCTGCTCTTCAGCTACCTCATTCTCAGCGACGTCGGCCGCATGAAGCGCGGCATCGCCCGCCTACGCAGCTCGAAGGTCGGGGATTTCTACGAAGAGGCGGCCCCGGCGATCGGCCGCTTCGGCTATCTGGTCGGCCGCGCCATCGAAGCTCAGGCTTCGATCGCGCTCATCAATACCGCGCTGACGATCGTCGGGCTGCTGCTGCTCCACATCCCGCTCGTCGCGATGCTCTCGGTCATCGTCTTCGTGAGCAGCTTCGTACCGGTGCTGGGAGTCTTGATCTCGACGACGCCGATCGTGCTCGTGGCGCTGAACGACGGCGGGCTCGCGCTCTCCGGCGCGGCCATCGCCATGGTCGTCGTGATCCACACGATCGAGGCTTACGTGCTGAATCCGCTCCTCTACGGCCGGCATCTCAGGCTGAACCCCGTGCTCACGCTCATCATTCTCTACGTCGGCTACCATGCCTTCGGCCTCTGGGGCCTGCTGCTCGGCGTGCCCATCGCCCGGTACTTCATCCACAACGTCCTCGACGTCCCGTACTTCGACCGCGGGGGCGCAGCGGAGGCGATCAAGCCCCCGCGGACGGAGCCGGCCTGAGGGGCTCGAAGAGCCGCCTCTCGGGCCGCCCGCGCGGGCGACCTCATGCCAACGAGACGTTCATGCTGAGCTCGGGCTCGAATTTCAGCGAGCTCGTGACGAGGCAGCTCACCTCGGCTTTTTCGAGCAGCCGCCGGGCCCGTTCGACGTTGCCGTCGGCCGGCAGCGTCAGCTCGGCGTGCAGGTGCAGCGCGACGAACCGAGTGCGCCCCTCCACGCGGTCGAGCGTGCCTTCGGCGCGGCACTCGAGTGCTTGCCACGGCAGCTTGGACGCCGTCGCGATGGCGCGAAAGCTCAGGATGAGGCAATCGGCCGCCGCAGCGACGAACAGCGTCTCCGGCGACCAGCGGTCGCCGGGACCGCCGAACTCGGGTGGCGGCGCCGACAACAAGTCGGTCAGCCCCTCCGCGCCCAAGGTCACCTCACCCTGGGCCTTGGCAGAAGCCGTGACTCGATAGTGATGCGGATACGGCTGCATGCGGCTGTCCTCCTCCGCGCAAGGTCGCGCTCCCGTGAATCATAGCCGGGTCGGCCCTGCATCAGCAGCCTGCGCTCGGCCGGAGAAGGGACGTAGGGAGCGGGACTCGCCTCCGCGCGTCAGGGCCGCAGGCTCGAAAGGGCGCTGCGCAGCGCGTCGAGACAGTCGCCGTCCAACGCGCGGCCGCGCAGCTTCTCCATCATGTCGAGCGCCTGGGCGGGCGGAACGGCGGCTCGATAGGGGCGCTCCGCCGTGATCGCGTCGAATATGTCCGCCGTCGTGATGATGCGCGTCTCGAGCGAGATACCGGCGCCCTTCAGGCCGCGCGGGTAGCCCTTGCCGTCGAGCCGCTCGTGATGCGCGCCGGCGATCCTGGCAAGCTCTTTGAACGGCGTGATCCGGGCGAGGATCTCCTCCGTGAATACCGGATGGGCCTTGACCTGCTCCCACTCGTCGGAGTCGAGGCCGCCCGGCTTGTCGAGCACGGCATTGCTGACGCCGAGCTTGCCGATGTCGTGGAGCAGAGCGCCGCGCCGCAGCCAGCGGCGGCGTCCCTGGTCCATGTTGAAGCACTTTGCAAGGGTCTCGCTGTAATCGGCGACGCGTGTGCTGTGGCCGTACGTGAAGTGGCTCTTGGCGTCTACGACGCCCGCAAAGCCTGCGGCGATCGCATCGAGGCGGTCGTCGTCCACCGAAGTGATGCGGCTCGCCGGCTCGAGCGCGAACACGCGATGATCGATGTCCTCGGCGCGAAGGGCGGCCCAGAAGCCCGCCTCCCGGCCGACGCGGCACAGAGCGTCCACGACGGCGGGATCGAACCACGTTCCGCGACGGCGGCGCACTTGCGCCAACGCGGCCTCCGCGCCCGATTCGTGCTGGAATACGTCCACGACCTGTGCGAGCAGCGCAATGCGCGCCGCGACGGGTATCGCGCCGCCGGCGAGCCCCTCCGGCCGGCCCTTGCCGTTCCAATGCTCGTCGAGGCTATGGATGCCTTCGGCGACGGCCTGGCCGAAGCCGAGATCCAGTGCGATCTGCGCGCCGCGCTCGCAGCGGGTCGCGATGAGCTCCGTCGCGAGCGCCTCGCCGTGCAACAGCAGGTTGCCCAGCGTGCGCAGTTTCGTCCGGAGCCCCTTGCCGACACCCGCATGATTGAGCACGAACGAAGCGAGCTGATGGAGACTGTCCGTATCGACGGTCTTGAAGTCGCGCTTCGTCGCAAGATCGTCGTGAGCGTAAAGCTCGTAGAGCCGCTCGGCATTGCTGCTGCAGCCCGCATCCTTGAGCAGGAGCACGTAGTAAAGATCCCAGAGCGCGGCCTCGTCGAGGCCGAGCTCGCGGCCGACGTGAAAGCCGATCCAGCACGCGCGCAGGCAATGGCCTCGAGGCTGGCCCTCGGTCAGATCGAGGGCGTAGCTCAGAGCGCCGATGACTTCCGCGAGCCGCAGCCGCTGCCCGAGGGCCGCTTGCGGCGCGGAGCTTGCATTGGGGCCGGCCATCGTGCGGCGACTATACGGGCCCTCCTGCGGGGGCGACACCGCGGCGCCCCTATTCTGTGACGCAGTCCAAGATAACCGCCGCGCCTATGGCGGAATGTCATGCCGTCTCGTCGGCGAAGAACGCTTCGGCAAAACGCGTGACTTCGTTCCAATCCGTGTACTCGAAATCCCGCGAGGTATCGACGTCGCCGCCCTCCTTCGCGGCGATGCGCTTCATGAGCGCCCGCTTGAGCCAGCTGTACTGCGTATACCTGAGCGCGCCGGCGAAGCTCTCTACACGGTTCGGCGCCCAGCCCGACGCCGCCGCGAAGTCGGCTGCGATCCGCCGCACTTCGGCGCGCTCGTCCGCATCCCGGCTTGCCGCGGCCAGCGAGACGGAGACGAACGCGCTCGGATGGGCCGCCAGAAAGGCCTTGTGCCGCTCGACGAAGCCGCGCACGGCGCGCTGGTAGCGGCCCTCGTGCAGCGACCCGGCGACGATCACCGCAGCGAATTCGTCGAGATGCTCGTCTTCGAGGTCCGCCGCCTGCCGGACCGTCGCATCGTGCCCGAGACGCCGGCCGACGTCGCCGATGTGCTGCGCGATCTTGGCCGTTTGTCCCTCGGTCGTTCCGTAAACGATCAGCACCTTCGCCATGAGCCCGTCCCTGCGTGCACCCCGCTCCGGCGCGTCCCCGTAGGACGCGGGCGAAGATCAGTAAGGATAGCTCCGGTAAGCCAGTATCGGATCGGTCGGCGACTCCGTCGAACCGTGCCGCCGCCGCTCCTCCTGCCGCCGCTTGATGCGCAGAAAGATCTGCCGCCGCCGCTCGCCGAGCCAGTCCTCGCGGCTCACGTGCGCTTCCTTGCCGCGAATCGCCTCCTGCTGTTTCCGATACTCGCTGAACTCCCGGTAACCCTCGAGGTCGTGCTTGAGCTCGTCGATGACGATCTCCGCCATGAGGGCGTCGTCGAGGAAGCCGAGGCCCGGGATCTTGTCCGGGATCATGTCCTCGGGCTCGGCGAAGTAGCTGATGGCGGCCATGATCCGGCCGCGCTCGCGATCCTCGAGCGGCCACTCCGGGTCCTCGAGCAGCGCGATGAGTGTGCCGAGGTCGCTCAGGCGCCGGCGCACGTATTCCGGCCCTTCGCCGTGTTGGGCGCGATCGAGCAGCCGCCGGGCCTCCTCGAGAATCGCCTTCTCGCCTCGCTTCGCGTTTCGCTCACAGGTCTCTTCCATGATTTGCCGGTAGTAACCGAGATCGCTGTCGCTGAGCTCGAGGACGAGCTTGAGTGGCATCTTCTTCTCCTTCGAAACGGGTCCCAAAAGCGAACTATCGCGCGTCTTCGGAACGGCCGCCAGACCCGCCGCGGCCTCCGGCGCGGCAGCGTCGGCCCTCAACGGCCCGCGGCGTGGACGACCGCGGGCAGGCTTTCCCAGAGGATCAGGGCGCTCATGACGACGAGAAACACACCGAACACGCGGCGCAGATGCGCATGCTGCAACCGCCGGGCCAGCAGATTGCCGAGCAGGCTGCCGCCGATGCCGATGGCTGCGAAGATCGCGATGATGTTCCACGGTATCGGTACGCTGCCGGCCGTCAGCAGCTCGAAGTGCTTGTAGAAGCCGCTAGCCGAGTTGAGGACGATGATCGCGAGGCTCGTCCCGACGGCACGATGCATCGAAAGCCGGCCGAGGACCACGAGGGCCGGCACGAACAGGAACCCGCCGCCCACGCCGACGAAGCCCGTGACGAGGCCGATGCCGACGCCCGCGCCGAGGAGCCAGAGGAAGTGGCGCTCTCCATGAGCCGTCTGGACGGTGCCGGGCACGCGCACGGCGCGCGGCCGGCGCAGCATCATGACCGAGGCCAGCGCCATGACGAACGCGAAGACGACGAGCTGGAGGGCGCCGCTCACGAAGTGGGAAAACCACGCTCCGCCGTACGTGGCGACGATGCCGGGCAGCCCGAAGTAGAGCACGTAGCGCCAGTCGACGAGGCGCTGGCGCGCGTAGCTCAAGGCGCCGACCAGAGCGATCGCCCCGACGATGGCGAGCGATGCCGCGATCGCGACTTTCGGCGGCTCGCCGGCGGCATAGACCAGCACCGGGACGGTCAGGATGGAGCCGCCGGAGCCGAGCAGACCGAGGCTCAGACCGACCGCGAGGGCGCCGAGCCAAGTCAGGGCCACGGCCGCTTCCTGGGCAGGCCTGCGGCCGGCTGAAGGCCCCCCAACGCGGGGCGGCGCATGTCGAGAAGCTGCATTGCGAGTATCCTTTCGAAAGTCCGGGTCGGGGCCGGCGCCTCGTGGGTCGGCGCAGAGTGTACACGCTTCGCCGTACAGGACGCTTCGGATCGGCAGAACAACTCGAATACGATGGTGAACTCGATGGGCGCGCAGAAAATGCTCGGGCTCGTGGCCGCCGCGGGTCTCTCGCTGGCCCTCTCGTCGCTCGGTCGGACGCAGGAATCGCCGGGCGGCCGTCTTTACACCCAAGGCGTCGCGGGGCAGGTCGCTCCCTGCGCCGCGTGCCACGGTGCACGCGGAGAAGGCAGCGGCGCGATCCCGAGGCTCGCCGGTCTGCCGACCTCCTACGTCGCCGATCAGCTCTCGGCCTACCGCGACGGCAAGCGGCCGGACGCCGTCATGGCGCCGATCGCCAAGCCGCTCGAAGACCGACAGATTCGCGCGCTCTCCGACTACGTCGCCGGCCTTTCGGCTCCTTATCTCAAGGCCGCGCCCGCGGCGGGCGAATCGCTCGCGCTCGGCGCGCAGCTCGTGGCGCTCGGCAAATGGTCGCAGGGCGTGCCGGCCTGCCGCGACTGCCACGGACCCGCGCTGCAGGGCGGCGGTTCGGCGCTGCCCGGCCTCGCGGGCCAGCCCGCGGACTACCTGCTCGCGCAGCTCGAGGCCTTCAAGGCCGGTACGCGCCCGGGCGGTCCCCTCGGCCTCATGGCGCGGGTCGCGGCGCAGCTCGCCCCCGCGGAGATGAAGGGCGCGGCCGAGTACGCGGCCTCGCTGCGGGAAGGACAGCGCGCCGAGGCGCCGCGCGGCGCGAAGTCCGCCTGGACCCCGCACGCCCAGGATCCCGATGCGTTCGAGCCGCCGCCCGAGTCGGCGCTGCCCCGCAATCCAGAGGACGCGGCGGCGATCCTGCTGGGCGAGCGCATATTCACGGACACGCCGAAATACGCGGCGAAGTACACGGGCAATACGCTGAGCTGCCGCAACTGCCATACCGATCGCGGCCGCAATCCCGTCTCGTCACCCATGTGGGCGGCCGTACCGCAATACCCGAAGTTCCGCTCCAAGAACCATCGGGTCAATTCGCTCGCGATCCGTATCGAGGGCTGTTTCCGCTACAGCCAGAACGGCACGCCGCCGCCTGCCGACAGCGAGACGATGGTGGCGCTCATGACCTATATGAATTGGCTCGCGACGGGCTTACCCATCGGAATCAAGCCGAAAGCCGCGGGCTACCCTCCGCTCGCCGCGCCCCCGTCGCCTCCGGACCGCGAGCGCGGCCGCGCGGTCTACACGGCCGATTGCGCGCTCTGCCATGGCGACGACGGTCAGGGCAGCGTGGTCGCCGGAGCGACCGTGATTCCGCCGCTGTGGGGCCCGCACTCCTACAACTGGGGCGCGGGCATGCATGACCCCGACAAGGCTGCCGCCTTTATCGCCGCGAACATGCCGTTCGGCGCGCCCGGGATGCTGACGCCGCAGCAGGCGTGGGACGTTGCGGCCTGGGTGGACAGCCAGCCGCGGCCCCAGGATCCGCGTTTCACGGGCAGCGTGCAGAAGACGCGCGAGCTCTTTCACAAGCGTCACGCCGCCGGTTACTACGGGGCCGAGGTCGACGGCCGCACTCTCGGGGCGCCCGGCAACGGGGAGCCCCCGGCAAACTCCGGGGAGCCTGCCGATCACTGAAGCGGGCAGCCGCTTGCTACGCGCTCAACCGGGCTGCGAGACGGCGTAACCGCGCTCCTGAGCGCGGTTCAGGGCCACGATGCCGGCCGGCACGATGCGGCCGTTGGGCACGAGATGCGCGACGAGCTCGGCATGAATCTCGTCCTCCGGGCGCTTCGTCGCGCGCGCCACCTCGCCGGCCACCCTGCGCGTGGCGGCACCGCATACGGCGAAGTGCACGCCCTTGGCTGCAAGGTCCGAGATTCTCGCGCCGAAATTGGGCAGAGCGGGCCCGTAGTCCTTCGCGTCGAAGAGATTGCGCGCCGGCGCCTTCTTCGTCTTCGGATCGCTGAAATTCGCCATCTTGGCGAAGGTCTCGCCGTACTTCTCCCACATGGAATCGGCGTAACCGAAGACCGTCGAGCGGTGGCGGACGATCACGATCGTCGCGAGCTGAGCCGCCGGAACGCCGTAGTCGCTCTCGTTCACGGCGAGATAATTGCGCGTGAAGAACAGCGCCTCGCCGACGCCGTCGGCGCTCGTCGTATCGAAGACGAATCGATGCCGGCTCGGCATCTCCATCCACTCGTCCTGCTTCTCGAGCGCCGGTTGCCAACGCGACTCGGCGGCGGCCGCCCCGCGCGTCCCGCCTACAGCTCCGAGCACGACGGCGCCTGCGCCTGCCCCGAGCGCCCCGACGAGCTTCCGCCGCCCAATCGAACTTTCGTTATCGCTTTTCATGATGCTCTCCTCGCGCCGCACGCCCGTGCGCCGCCGCGAGTGTGCGCGCACGACCGGCGAAGATCAAACCTGGAGCTCGAGGTCCCCCGGGCTGCCGAACGAGCCGGCCCGCGCCGCTGCGCCGGAACTGGCGGATACGGGCGTCGCACTTCGGTGTCCGAGCCCCGGCCGAGGTACGATGGGCCCATGCAGCCAACGACCGCATGGGACGCCGCGCGTGCCGCGGTGCCTTACGCCCGCTCCGCGCGCGACGCCTGGCGTGGCTCCGGGGTGCGCCTCGGCGCCGCCCGCCTCGAAGTGCCCGGCACGCGGCGGATTCGGTTGTCGGTCGTCGGCGGTAACCTGCACATCCATCGCCTCATCGACGCGATGGTCGGACGCGGCGACACCGTCGTCGACGTCGGCGCCAACATCGGCTACAACGCCGTATACGCGGCAATGCGCGTCGGCCGTTCGGGCCGAGTCGTCGCCGTCGAACCCACGCCCGACAACCTCCGCGTCCTCGAGCGCAACCTCGCTGCGGCCGGAGCCTCGAACGTCGCCGTCGTCCGCGCCGCCGCGGGGCGCGAACGAGGCCCCCGGGCCCTCTACGTCCGCGGCGAGACGAGCGCCGTCAACAGCCTGTTCGAACAAAGCTGCTATGCCCGCGTGACCGAAGTGCTCGAGGTGCCCGTGGAACGGCTAGACGACCTCGTCGAAGATGCACCGCGGCTCGTGAAAATCGACGTTGAAGGCGCCGAGCTCGACGTGCTCGAAGGTATGCCCCGGCTGCTCGGCGCGCCGCGCCTCGCGCTCGTCGTCGAGTGGCACCCGGCGCTGCAGTCGATGGCGGGGTATGCGCCGGACGCCCTGCCGCGCTGGCTGCTCGAGCGCGGCTGGCGCCTGCACTCGGCCTCTCACTGGTCCCTTCGCCCCCTCGACGCGGCGGCGCTGCCGGCCCTCACGGCCCGGCTGCAGCGCCGGCTCGGCCCCGTGGAGCTGCTCGCGCAGCGCGCCTGATCCCGCGCGGCGCAGGAGCACGACAGAAGCAAGCGGCGCGGGGCATCGGGCCTCGCCGACGTGGCGGAGCACGGCCGACCCCCGCCCCCGGAAAGCGGGATTCCGAGCCGCCTCGGGAGACTTCGGACGCCGGGACACCCGGAGTCTCTGCCTTCACGATGCCTTGCTCAAACGTGGCGCACGCGCGGGCCCGCAGGCAGCACCGCGGCCCACAGCGCGCCGCACGCGACGACGATGCCGACGATCACGTGGTTCCACGTCGCGAAATGCGCCGTCGAGAATCCGAGCCCGTACGGCGCCGCGATGAGCCAGAGTCCGATACACAGGTTCGTCCACTCCTCCCACGCCTGCGGCTTCGCCAAAGCCAGGACCGAGAGCAGCGCGATCGCCGCGCCGAAGATGTAGGAATGCCAAATGGCCGGAGTGCTGCCCGCGCCGATGCCGAAGAACGGCGAGAGAAACAACCACAGGCCGAGCACGAGATTGACGCGATCCTGCCAACGCTGATTTGCACGCATGTTCGACTCTCCTCTGCTTCCCACCGAGCCCGAGGCCGCCGCGAACGAAAGGCCCTGGTGCTCAGATAAAAAGCTAGTGCGTCGCCGCGAGCAGTTGGAGTCGCAGTTCTACGTACTGGAAGTTTCCGGGTCCGCCTCGAAGTACGCGACCGTGCGGAATTCGATGCTGGCCCGCTCCCTACGGTCCGAAAAGCTCGTATCCCAGAAGGCCGTGTGCGGCGTGCGCCAGGCGACGGAGCGGTCGGAATCGTGAAACTTCACGAGCAGCACTTCGTCGGGCGTCATCGAGGAGAAGTACCACCAGCGATGCGCCGGGTTGTAGCGGAAGACGGCGGCGGCCGGCCGCTCGTCGTCCGGCATCGGCGCGTACATCGCGTCTCCTTTCGGAATCTCGTCGACGATGTAGAGCACATTCGGAACGCCCTCGTCGTCGCCGACGCTGCGGTGATCGCAGACCGCGAGCGGACAATCCTGCGGCGGGGCCGAGAACGTCCGCCAGAAGCTCGAATAGATGAAACGCCGGTAGCCGGGGCCGTCGGGCCGGACGCGCTCGTAGAGGGCCCGCGCCTGCCGGTCGGCTCGTGAAGGCTCCGTGTCTATGTGGGCCTCGCCCGCGGGGGGCTGCACGCCGCCCTGATGCGTGTAGGGTCCCTCGGCGCGCTTGAACCTCGAGAGATCGCCGGAATTGCGGATCATCCAGCCCATCGTCGCGACGAAGCTCGCGCCCGTCAGCGCCTTCACGGTCTCGGCGACCTCCGACGGGTACAGCCGGACCACCTGATCGGTGTCGTAGAAATCCGCGACGGCGCTCCGGTGCCGCGCGAGGACGAAGCCGTGCGTATCGAGCGTGAAGTGATCCTTGATCGAACGGCCGTCCCTGATCCGGACGTTGAACGGGCCGTAATTGCCCGTGTTGACCTCCTCGCCCGCCGCCACGAATCGGCGATTGATCTCGGGCCCCGGCAGCAGGTAATTGATCTCGGCTTCGACGCTGCGGACTGCATCCTCGATATCGCTCGCCACCTCGCTCATCGGCGTCTCCGAATGCCCTCGTCACCGTCACGCGCAATGGTACACCCCCCGGTCCGCGCGGCCGGGATACGGGACGAAGCGCACCGCGAACCGCGCTCGGCGCGCGACGCCCGCTCGCACGAATCAGCGCCGCGCACGAGCGGCCCGCGCAAAAAGGAAGGGAGCCCGCAGGCTCCCTTCGCGCGCGCCGTCGGCACGCATGGGGCGCGCCGCGGCCGCTGCGGGCATCGATCAGGCGTTGCCCCGATTGAGCTTATCGCTCGGCCAGAACTTCATGCCGCTGATATCGACGCCGGCGATCAGACCGCCGTCCGTCATGCGATAGACCTCGACACCGTTGTGCCACGAAGCTTCGGCCGTGGCTCCCGCCTTGCCGGCCGAAGCCTGCGCGGACGAGCCGCCGCTCCATTGGCCATTGACGAACTGCCGATAGGTGTCCCGGTCCTTGAACAGCATGATGAGCTTATAGTTCGAGAGGCCTGCCGCCAGTCCGACCCCGGCGCCGCCGACGTGCATGAAGGTTTCGTTGTTCGCCGTCGGGCTCGGCAGCGCAGATGTCGGCATCGCGACTCCCGTCCCGCCGACGCCCGTCACGATGAGTCCGCCCTTCGTCGCGTCG
The DNA here is from genome assembly GCA_963702105.1 of uncultured Gammaproteobacteria bacterium. Taxonomy (GTDB): domain Bacteria; phylum Pseudomonadota; class Gammaproteobacteria; order Steroidobacterales; family Rariloculaceae; genus ZC4RG20. Next base: position 1,791,863 of record OY969712.1, on the reverse strand, counting down.
AACACGGCCACGCCATAGGCCTGGTCGAGCGCCTGCGCAGCGTTTTGATTCTTCTGGCGCAGCTGCTCGATGGTTTGGGTGGCCATCTTCTCCAGCTGCTGCCGATCGTGGGCCGGGTTGCCGCTGAGGTTCGCCTCCGCATGCTGCTGGGTCCCCTGCGCCTCGGCGGCCGCCTTGTTGCGGTGGAGCGGGCCGGCGAGCGCGCTTCCGCTGACGAGCGCGACGGCGGCGGCGAGCGCGGTATACGAGGCGTTCTTCAATTTCATCCTAGGTTCCTCCTTGCAATAAACCTACTGAAGATAGGCAAATGCCATGCCAGCCCGGACGCACGCGGGTCCGCGCCCCGCATCCGCCAAGCGAACGCCAAGCGAAACCGCACGCCGGCGCTCATGGATAGCGTCGTCGCCCTCTGATACGCTTTCGCGCTCTGCTTCCTCAGGGACGATAAGGCATTGAACACCGCCGCCGCGGACGCCGCGCACGCGAGCACCGCCAAAACCGCGTTTTCGATCCTCGCGGCGATCAGCGCCTGCCATCTGCTGAACGACATGATGCAGTCGCTGTTGCCCGCGATATATCCGATCCTCAAGCAGAACTACGGGCTCGACTTCGGGCAGGTCGGCCTGCTGACGCTGACATTCCAGGCGACAGCTTCCTTGCTTCAGCCCGTCGTCGGGGCCTTTACCGACCGGAGCCCCAAGCCGTATTCGCTCGCGCTCGGCATGGGCGTGACGCTGACGGCACTCTTACTGCTGTCGCGCGCCGGCTCGTATCCGGCTTTGCTGCTCGGCGCGGGCTGCATCGGTATCGGCTCCTCGATCCTGCATCCGGAGTCCTCGCGCGTCGCACGTATGGCGTCGGGCGGCCGGCACGGGCTCGCCCAATCGCTGTTTCAGGTCGGCGGCAACCTGGGCTCCTCGATCGGGCCTCTGCTCGCCGCGTTCGTCGTGCTGCGTTACGGCCAGCGCAGCATCGCCTGGTTCGCCGCCGCGGCACTGACGGGCATGCTGCTCCTGCTGCACGTTGGGCGTTGGTACAAGACGCAAGGCCTCGAGCGGCTCAGGCGGCCCGCAGCAGCCGAACGCCGTCAAGCGCCGCTTCCCCGCCGCCGGATCGGCTGGACGCTCGCGGTGCTCGTGGTGCTCGTATTTTCGAAGTTCTTCTACATGGCGAGCATGACGAGCTACTACACCTTTTACCTGATCCACACGTTCGGAGTGTCGGTCCGCAACGCGCAGGTGCACCTCTTCCTGTTCCTCGCCTCGGTGGCGCTCGGCACGCTGCTCGGCGGCTCGCTGGGGGATCGTTTCGGGCGCAAGACGGTCATCTGGGCGTCCATCCTCGGCGTGCTGCCGTTCACGCTGGCCCTGCCGTACGCGAACCTGTTTTGGACCGGTGTGCTCAGCGTGCCGATCGGCATGATCCTCGCCTCGGCCTTCCCTGCAATCGTCGTTTACGGCCAGGAGCTGATCCCGGCCCGGGTCGGCACGGTTGCGGGGCTGTTCTTCGGCCTGGCGTTCGGCCTCGCCGGAACGGGCGCTGCCGTTGCGGGGCAGATCGCCGACGCCGCGGGCATCGGGACCGTCTTCCACCTCTGCTCGTTCCTGCCGGCGCTCGGATTGTTCGCCGCGTTGCTACCGGAGCTCAGCGGGCGCCGTCGGTGGGGCGCGGGGGCATCGGCGCCCACGGCTTAGCGGCGGCCGTCGACATCGGCACCATGCGTAGCGTGGGCGGGGGCATCGGCACCGACGCGAAGCGGGGGGAGGCGGCTCGCGCGGCCGCTACATGCGTTCTTTGAGACCCTTGCGGATGAGCCAGGCGTTCACGGGCAGCGCCGTGAAGAAGCCGAGAATCATCGCGAGCTGCATCATCATCCAATAGGTGGCCGTGTCCTTCGGCAGCCCCGGGGCGAAGATCAGCTTCTGGTAGATCGCCATACCGCCGAAAAGGCCCGCCTGGAACGAGAGGATCGAGAGCGTATCCGCCTTGATGGCCGCCCAGACGCCCGCAAGCTTCCCGATGTCACGCATGGGCACGATCGTGAAATATTGAAAGACGATTCCGAGCGTCCAGGCCCAGCCGAAGTCCATCGGAAAATCGACAAGCAGGCTTTCACCTGCGATCGTCAGACCGAGCGTCGCGACGAGCCACTCGCCGGCGATGTCGCCGAGCGTGCAGCCGCCGCCGCAATGGCTCACGGCCTTGCTCAGGACGACCCACCGCGGCGTCCGGTTCGGATCGGCGGGCCCCCTGCGTTCGATGACGGGCCTGGACTGTCGGCGGCCATGACGGTAGTAGAACCAAAGCGCCACCGGCCCCCAATACAGCGCCGTGATGGGATACACGAGGTCCATGATCGCCATTTTCTGGCGATAGCCGCGCACGAAGACGTCGAAGAGGATCACGAGCGCGCTCGCGAACGCGATGCCGAGGCTGAACCAGCCCACGGCTTCGATCCAGCCGGCAGGATTCGTATGTGGTGGCACGGAGTTCCGATGTCGCTCTACCCATTCGCCATTTTCCGGGGCTCGGGCTTCGTCCGGAATTGGGATGGGCACGGATGCGGAAGGACACGAGGCTGGGCGGCTCGTGAGCGCAGCGCGCCGGCGGGGTCATTCGCCGGCGGCGCGGTCGAACACCCCCGTGGAAAGCAGGCGGTACTCGGAGTCGTCCATGAGCTCGACTCGATTGCGCCCGTTCACCTTGGCGCTGTAGAGCGCCTGATCGGCAAGCTGCAAGCCGCCGCGCGGGGCCCGATCGGCCGCGGGCTCGATGACGGCGGCCCCAACGCTGATCGTGACGCGCGATTCGAGACCGGCGGCATCCTCGATGGCCAGCGAGGCCACCGTCCGGCACATGCGCCGCGCGATCTCCTCGACCTGGCTCGTGTCCACGTCGTAGAGGATGACGCCGAACTCCTCCCCGCCGTAGCGCGCGAGCAGATCGGTCGCGCGGCGCACGAAACCCTGCAGCGTCTCCGCGATGGCGCGCAGCGCGCGGTCCCCCGCCTGATGGCCGTAACGGTCGTTGTACGCCTTGAAGTGATCGACGTCGATCAGCAGGATCGCGAGGCGCGCGTGCTCGCGAATCGCGCGCTGCCATAGCCTCGCGAGGCGCTCGTCGAATACGCGTCGATTGTGAGTGCCGGTCAGCGCATCGTGACGAGCGAGCTCGGCGACGAGCGCACTTTCGAGGAAGGCCCTGCGCGAGCGCTTGTCGCGCTCATCGGCGGCGATGACCGAGAGCGTCACGGATACGAGCAGAAAGAGCCCGGCGTGGACGGCGACGGGGCCAGATAGCGGCGCGGCGGCGGCCGCGACCGCGAACGAGGCGACGCCGGCGGCGACCGCCACGAGCCCCGCGGAGAACGAAAGCCCGAGGAGAAACAAGGGGCCGATGACCATCAGCGGCAGCACCATGAGCGCTTCCGCCTCGCCGTGCGCGGCGAGCTGCGCGATCGAGACGGCACCAAGCGCGTTGCGCAGCGGGACGATCACGCGTGCAACCGAGGGATAAGTGCTCTGGAACAAGGGGCTGAAGGCAACCGCGCACAGGAAGACCGACGCAAGGATGACCGCCCAGGAGATGGCGTCCTGGATCATGCCCGAGCCATGCCCCAATCCCGGGAACCACCGATAGGCCGCGATAGCGGCGACGAGCAGGCACGTCGCGCGGATCAGCCCGCAGTTCTCCGCGAGCCGGCGCCGGACGTACTCGGCCTCCAGCTTCGGCGCGAAGTGCCGTCTTTGCGGCCGTTGCCGCAATTCTTCCGCGTAGGGGGAATCCGAGAGGGCTTCGAGGAGAACGACTTCGGGCAAGGCCATGGGCCGCAAGGATATCGCCGCCTCGCCGGCGGCGATGTGATCGATTGCCCGGAAAGGCGGCGCCCCGACCGCTGCAGGGGGCCTACTTCGCGAGATCCTCGGGACGATCCACGTAGACGAGGCCGGCTTTGGCAAGCGGCTCGCGCATGCCGTACAGGTCGAGGCCGAGCTCTCCGGAACCGAGGCGGCGGCGTTTCTGCTCTTCCTTCGCGACGCGCTGCTGCGCCGCCTCGAGCACGTTCGCGGCCTCGAGCCGCGGCACGACGACGACTCCGTCGTCGTCGGCGACGATGATGTCGCCGGGATTCACGAGCGCGCCGGCACAGACGACCGGAACGTTGGCCGAGCCGACCGTCGCCTTGACCGTTCCCTTCGCCGAAACGGCCTTGCTCCAGACCGGGAAGCCGAGCTCGGTGAGCTCGCGCACGTCCCGGCACCCCGCGTCGAGGACGAGCGCACGGGCGCCCCGCGATTTATAGGAGGTGCCGAGGAGCTCTCCGAACATGCCGTCTGTGTTCGGGGCGCTCAGCGCGACGACGACGATATCACCGTCTTGAACGAGCTCGGCGGCCACATGCAGCATCCAGTTGTCGCCGGGATGGGTCAGCGCCGTCACGGCGCTGCCGCCGACTCGGGCACCCGTGTAGATCGGCCGCATGTACGCGTGCAGCAACCCGGTGCGCCCCTGCGCTTCGTGGACGGTTGCGACGCCGAGCTCGCCGAGAGCGTCGACGACTTCACGCGGGGCACGATCGATGTGGCGGACGGCTACGTTTCTCACTCTGGTCTCCTGCGGATGAAAAGTCGGTCGAAGGCTTATACTGGCGGCCATTATAGATGACGGTCTGCGCGAGGAGCTTCGCCGTGACGAATCCGCCGCCGTTACGCGGCCTCCGAGTCGTCGATACGACGGAGGCCCTGGCCGGGCCTTACTGCACGATGCTGCTCGCCGATCTCGGCGCCGATGTCGTCAAGATCGAGCGGCAGGGCGTCGGGGATCAGTCGCGCGGCTGGGGCCCGCCGTTTCTCGAAGGCGAAAGCGCCTATTACCTCTGCGTCAACCGCAATAAGCGCAGCATCGAGCTCGACCTCAAAGCCGCGGAGGATCTCGCGCTGCTGCATGCCCTCGTGGACCGAGCCGACGTGTTCGTCACGAACAACCCGCGCCTGCGCTCGCTCGCCGCGGCGGGCCTCGACCCGGAAGCCCTCTCGCGACGCAACCCAGGGCTCGTTTTCGTCGCCATCAGCGGCTACGGGCACACGGGGCCGAAGGCGGGCCGCACCGGCTACGACATCATTGCGCAGGGAGAAGCGGGCCTCATGGCCTTGACGGGGCCGCCCCACGACGGCCCGAGCCGCTTCCCCACGGCGATGGCCGACATCTCGGCGGGCCTTTATGCGACGCTCGGCGCGCTCGCCGCGCTCTACCGCCGAGACCGTTCCGCCGGCGGCACGGGACGCGGCGAATTCATCGACGTGGCGCTCGTCGATTCACAGGTGACCTGGCTCGCGAACCTGGCGGGCAGCTATTTCGCGACGGGCGAGCGGCCGCGCCGGCTCGGCAACGCGCATCCCACCGTCACGCCCTACCAGCCCGTCCGCGCGCGCGACAAGCTCATGATCGTCGCCGTGGGGAGCGAGCGGATCTGGGAACGCTTCTGCGAGGTACTCGGCCTCGAGGATACGCTGCGGCAAGATCCTCGATTTGCGACGAACGCCGATCGCAACGTGAACCGGGCGGCGCTCATCGACCATATCGAGGCGGCCCTGGTCGAACGCGATGCGGCCGAATGGATCGAGAGACTCGTCGCGGTCGGCGTGCCGGCGGGGCCCATCAATTTTCCCGACGATGCCCTGACGGACCCGCAGATCGAGGCACGCAAGCTCATCGTCGAGCTCGAGCATCCTTTGATCGGCATCGTGCGTTCGCTCGGGCTGCCCGTGAGCTTCGCGGGCGGCGGCGTAACCTATCGGCGCCACCCACCGCTGCTCGGCGAACACAACGCCGAAATCCGCGCCGAGCTCGCCGGCGCCGGTGCGCCCTCCGATGTGCCGGCGGACCGGCCGGGGGCAGCACAGCCGCCGGATGCGGCGCGGCCGCCGGTCAACGCTCCCAGACGCCTTCCAGGTAAGCCCTGAAGTTGTCCCCGAGCTCCGGATGGCGCAGCGCGTATTCGACAGTGGCGCGCAAGTAGCCGATCTTGCTGCCGCAGTCGTAACGCGTGCCCGCGAACGGCAGCACGTAGACGGATTCGCTGCGGACGAGCGCCGCGATCCCGTCCGTCAATTGAATTTCTCCGCCTGCCCCGGCTCGGGTCTGCTCGAGCTTCTCGAAGATGGCCGGCGTCAACACGTAGCGCCCGACGACGGCCAGGTTCGAGGGCGCTTCTTCCGGTGCGGGCTTCTCGACGATGCGCTTGATGCGCTGTGCGCCGGAAGGCTCCTGTGCCACCTCCACGATGCCGTAGCTGCCGGTCTGATCTCGCGGCACGGACTCGACGCCGAGCACGCTCGAGCCGTGCTGCTCGAAGTGCTGGCTCATCTGTTTGAGCACGGGCACTTCGCTGTAGATCAGGTCGTCTGCCAGATGCACGAAAAAGGGCTCGAGGCCGACGGCCGGGCGCGCGCAGAGCACGGCATGACCAAGCCCGAGCGGCACACCCTGACGCACGTAAATGCAGCTGACGCCCGGCGGAACGATGTCGCGCACGAGATCGAGCCACTGCGTCTTACCCGACTCCTCGAGCGTCCGTTCGAGCTCCGGATCGAACGTCGAAGTGGTCCTCGATCGAGCGTTTGGAGGAACCCGTGATGAACACGAGCTTCTCCGCGCCGGCAGCCAACGCTTCCTCGACGGCGTACTGGATCAGGGGCTTGTCGACGATCGGCAGCATCTCCTTCGGAGAGGCCTTCGTCGCAGGTAAGAATCGAGTGCCGCGTCCTGCGACGGGAAAGACCGCCGTGCGTATCGGTGCCATGCGTCCGTTCTCCAACCTGTCTGACTCGACGCATGATACCGGACTGATGGGCGCCGGGGGTGTGCGGAAGACCCCGGCAGGCCACCCATGCAGCGCCGCCCTGCCGCGAGGCCCGCGGCGCGGGGAGCCGACTGCTCCCCGCCGCGGGCCCGGACCGTCACTGCTTCGCGGGCGGCGGATCGCTCGTCAGTATGTTTCCCTTGTTCATGTCGAGAATGTGCTGCCCGACCCCTTTGACCCGCATGAGCGCCTCGGGCGAGGCGTACTCGCCGTTAGCTTCCCGGTCCTTGACGATGGCCCGGGCAAGCGCGGGCCCGACCCCGGTGAGCTCCGCGGCGAGCGTATCCGCATTCGCCGTGTTGACGTTGACCGGCCCGGCCCACGCGGCCACCGACCCGAACAACAATCCGCTGAGCAATACCGGCGCAATCATCCCTTTCATTGAGCCTTCCTCGTTGCTGGTAGGAGCCGAAGACTCTAGCGGCGCCTTGGTGCGGCGACAGCGTATCAATCGAGCCCGATTGCACAGAATCGCCGTCCGAGACGGGGTGGCTACCCGCAGTCCGCTGCGGTGCCCGCCGGAACCACGGTTGCAGTGGCGTACGACGAAGGCAGCGGTCCGGCCTCCAACGTCCCCAACGGAGACAGCGGCCTGGCCGCCGACGTGTCCGGCGGAGGCAGCGGCCCGGCCGCCGACGTCTCCGGCGGAGGCAGCGGCACGAGGGCGGTGTCGGGACGCTGAGCGCCAGGGATGGCGCGAAGCGAGCCCCCAGGGACGGGTTCACGGCGGTCCCGACACCGCCCTCGTGCCGCTCCTCCGCCTGGCGCTACGGAGGTAACCAGGCCGATGACTTCGCCCGCTACGGAGGTAACCAGGCCGATGCCTCCGCCAGCCAGCCCTACGCCACCAGCGCGTCGAACTGGAACGTCTGAATCGGCCTCACCGTCTCCCACTGCTTGCAGCTCGGACAGTGCCAGATGAGCTTCTGCGTCCCATACCCGCAGTTCGTGCAACGGTAGCGAACGCTCTTCAACGCGAGCTGCCGCAAGCCCCTGACGACGCGCTTGATCGTTCTTTCCCGAAGCTCCGGGCTCGCCGCGCCGAAGTCGTCGATATTGACGAGATCCATGAGGACCTCGTTCGACTCGACGAAGCCCTCGATGCAGCGCCTCAAAGCACGGGAGTCGACGAGGTCCGCGACGATGGCGGCGTAAGCGAGGTCCTTGCGCAGCGAAGGGTCCTTGGCGACGAGCCCCTCGACGTAGGCGTCGAACTCGGGCAGCCGGCCGAGCGCCCGGTAGCAGGCCATGAGCTCGGGCAGCAGCTCGGCCATGAAGCGGCGGTCCGCCGCCAGCACGTGCTCGTAGAGCCCGATCGCTTCTTCATAGCGGGCTTGAGACTTCGCAATGACCGCGCGGATGAACGCGCTGCGCAGCGCGCCCGCCCCTTCGCGGTCCGCATCGTCGAGATAGGCGGCCGCGCGCTTCACGTCTCCCGCGAGGCGCGCCTGCTCCGCAAGCTCGCAGAAATACTGCGGAATGCGGCCCTTCGACTCGCCGGTTTGGCGCGCGAGCTGACGATACGTGTCGATGGCCTTTTCCCATTCCCGCTCGCGCTCGTAGATATCGACGAGGCGCTCTAGGGCAGGCTGGCCCTGCGTGCGGCTCGTCGCGAGCTCGGCGAAAAGCTGCTCGGCTCGATCGAAGAGGCCCGCGCCGAAGTAGTCCTCGGCCAGCGCGAAGCGGGCCTGATGGCGCTGCGCCTCGTTGAGGCTCGGCCGCGCGAGCAGATTCTGATGGACACGGATGGCGCGGTCGACCTCGCCTCTGCGCCGAAACAGATGCCCGAGCGCGAAGTGGGTCTCGAGCGTCTCGTCGTCTACCTTGGCCATCTTGACGAAGAGCTCGAGGGCCTCGTCGGTCTTGCGGTTGAGCACGAGATTCAGGCCGCGAATATAGTCGGCCGTAATCTTGCCGGGCCGTTGATCCTCGCGCTCGCGCGTAAAGTGCTCGAACGCCCAGCCGAGCCCGGCCGCAAGGATCAGGAAGCCCGCCAGCCAGAAGGTGCTTTCAGTCGGCATCTTGGAGCGGAAGGTTGCGTAGGCTTCGAACCTCGGCCTCGGCGCGGCGCAGGCTGCGCCGCAGCCGGCGGCGCTCGTTGGCGCCGGTCAGCATCGCCACGAGCGCGGACAGAAGGCCCACGGCCCAGCCGAGACCGAAAGCCGCCGCGAACGCCGTGCCGATCGGCACGTGCTCGAGCCGGGCGACGCCCACGTCGAGGCTCATCGTGCCGGGGTTGCCGTAGGTGAAGACGACGGCCGCCGCGACGACGGCGGCCAACGCCAGGACCAGGAGGATGCCGCGCACCGTACTTACCACTCCCCCCGGGGCGCCGACCGGGCTGCCCAGCCGGCTCGCCGTCAGCTGCGCACGGGCATGTGCCGCGATTCGTTTACGCGCTCGCGAAGGTCCTTGCCGGGCTTGAAGTGCGGCACGTACTTACCGGCCAACGCGACGGCATCCCCCGTCTTCGGGTTGCGCCCCATTCGCGGCGGCCGGTAATGAAGTGAGAAGCTGCCGAAGCCTCGGATCTCGATCCGCTCGCCGTTCGCCAACGCCTCGCTCATGAGCTCGAGGATGTGCTTGACGGCGAGCTCGACGTCCTTCGCGGGAAGGTGCTTCTGGTTCCGTGCGATGGACTCGATCAACTCGGACTTTGTCATGGATAGACCTTCCCTCCCAGGCCCCGGCAACCCCAACTACGATGTCGAACGCCTCAGTCGGAGGACATCTGCTCCTTGAGCAAGTCGCCGAGCGTCGTGCCGCTCGAAGGCCTGCCCGCATCCGACTTGTAGTTCTGCACGGCCTGCGCCTCTTCGTGCGCTTCCTTCTGCTTGACCGACAGCGAGAGCGTCCGATTCTTGCGGTCCACGCCCGTGAACTTAGCCTCGACCTCGTCGCCGACCTTGAGCGCCATACGCGCGTCCTCGACGCGGTCGCGGGAGATCTCCGAGGCGCGCAGGTAGCCCGTCATGCCGCCCTCGAGCGCGATCGTCGCGCCCTTGGCATCGACCTCCTGAACCGTGCCCTTCACGATGCTCCCCTTCGGGTAATCCCCGAGGAACTGCGACATCGGGTCCTTGTCGAGCTGCTTCACGCCGAGCGAAATGCGCTCTCGCTCCGGATCGATGGCGAGCACCGTCGCTTCGAGCTCCTCGCCCTTCTTGTAGTTGCGCACGGCTTCCTCGCCGGGCACGTCCCAGGAAAGATCGGAAAGATGCACGAGACCGTCGATGCCGCCGGGCAGGCCGATGAATACGCCGAAGTCCGTGATCGACTTGATCTGGCCCGAGACGCGGTCGCCCTTGTTGTAGTTCTCGGCGAATTCCGACCAGGGATTCGGCTTGCACTGCTTGAGGCCGAGCGAAATGCGCCGGCGCTCCTCGTCGATGTCGAGAACCATGACCTCGACCTCGTCGCCGATCTGCACGACTTTGTGCGGGTTGACGTTCTTGTTCGTCCAGTCCATCTCGGACACGTGGACGAGGCCCTCGACGCCCTCCTCGATCTCGACGAAGCAGCCGTAATCGGCGATGTTCGTGACCTTGCCGAAGAGCCGCGTCCCGGGCGGATAACGCCGGGCCAGATCCTCCCAGGGATCGGCGCCGAGCTGCTTGAGCCCGAGCGAGACACGGTTGCGTTCGCGATCGAACTTCAGGACCTTGACCTCGAGCTCCTGGCCGACGTGCACGACCTCGGACGGGTGCTTGACGCGCTTCCACGCCATGTCCGTGATGTGCAGCAGACCGTCGATGCCGCCGAGATCGACGAACGCGCCGTAGTCCGTGAGGTTCTTGACGACGCCCTTGAGCACCGCGCCTTCCTCGAGGTTCTTGAGCAGGTGCTCGCGCTCGGCGCTGTACTCCTCCTCGACGACCGCACGGCGGGATACGACGACGTTGTTGCGCTTCTGGTCGAGCTTGATGACCTTGAACTCGAGCAGCTGCCCCTCGAGCGCGACGGGGTCGCGGATGGGGCGCACGTCCACGAGGGAGCCCGGCAGGAACGCGCGCACGAGATCGATGTCGACGGTGAAACCCCCGCGCACGCGGCCGCTGATCATGCCCTGCACGACCTTGCTGTGCTCGAACGCGTCCTCGAGGCGCGTCCAGGTGCGCATGCGCTTGGCCTTTTCGCGGGAGAGCCGCGTCTCGCCGAAGCCGTCCTCCATCGTATCGAGGGCCACCTCGACCTCGTCGCCGACCTGGACCTCCAGCTCGCCCTTCTCGTTGAGGAACTGGCTCGCGGGAATCACGGCTTCGGATTTGAGGCCCGCGTTGACGATCACGACGTTGCTGTTCGCGTCGATGACCGTGCCGGTCAGCAGAGCGCCCGGCTTCATCTGTCGATCGGCCAGGCTCTGTTCAAGTAGTTCTGCGAAAGATTCACTCATGTGGATGTTGCAACCTCAACGCCCGAGCGTCGTCCTGCTCGGACGGTCCAATTGATGACTCATGCGGGAAATCCTATTCCGGCACATTACGTTTACCTTGACTCGACATGACACCCGCTTCTTGAAGCCATTTCAAGATGCGGTCCGCCACCTCCTCCGGACTCATGTGCGTCGAGTCGATGACCCGCGCATCGCCTGCCGGCACCAGCGGCGCGACGGGCCGGCTCGCGTCGCGCTGGTCCCGTTGCGCAATTTCCCGGGAAAGGTCGCGCAGGCTAACATCAATCCCCTTTTCTTTCAACTGCTTATGGCGTCGCAGCGCCCTTTCCTCGGCCGAGGCCGAGAGAAAGACCTTGAGCGGCGCCTCCGGGAACACCACGGTGCCCATGTCGCGGCCGTCCGCGACGAGCCCCGGGGGCAGCGCGAACGCGCGCTGCCGCGCCAGCAAAGCGGTGCGCACGGCCGGCAGGGCGGCGACCTGCGAGGCCGCTTCGCCCGACTGCTCCGTCCTGAGCTCGGCCGTCACGTCGCGGCCGCCGAGCAGCACGCGGGCCTCGCCGTCCGCCTCGCGGAACTCGACGTCGAGCCGCTCCGCGAGCGCCGCGAGGCGCGGCGCGTCTTCGAGGCCGATGCCTTCGAGGCGCGCCGCAAGCCCGACGACGCGATACAGGGCGCCGCTGTCGAGGAGGTGCCAGCGAAGGCGGCGCGCGAGCTCACGGCTCACGGTGCCCTTGCCCGCCCCGCTCGGCCCGTCGATGGCGAGAACCGGTGGCGTGTTCGGGGTCAAACGCTAGCCCCGCTCTTCGACCTCGAGCCCCACGGCCGCGGCCGTGCGCGTGAACGCCGGAAACGACGTGGCCACCTGCGCCGTGTTGCGGATTTCGATGGGGCCGTCGCTCGCGACGCTCGCCATCGCGAACGCCATGGCGACGCGATGATCGCCCAGGCTGTCCACCGTGCCGCCGCCGAGCCGGCCGCCCTCGATGATGAGCCCATCGGCGCGCTCCTGCACCTCGATGCCGAGTGCGTCGAGGCCGGCCGCCATGACGGCGATCCGGTCGCTCTCCTTGTGGCGCAGCTCCTCGGCGCCGCGCACGATCGTCGGCCCCTTGGCGCAGGCCGCCGCGATGAACAGCACAGGGAACTCGTCGATGGCGAGCGGGACGAGCTCGGGCGGGACATCGACGCCGTTGAGCTCCGAAGTTTCGACATACAGATCGGCGACGGGTTCCGTGCCGGCGCTGCGCGGATTGCGCAGCTCGATGCGCGCCCCCATGGCCTCGAGGATCGTGAGCAGCCCCACGCGCGTCGGGTTCACGCCGACGTTCTCGATGAGCAGCCCGTCGGGCGCCCCGAGGCAGCCGGCGACGAGAAAGAATGCGGCCGAAGAGAAGTCGCCCGGAACGTCGATGGCCGCGCCGCGAAGGGTCTGCGGACCGTCGAGGGCGACCATGAGGCCGTCGTCGGAGACCTCCACGCGGCCGCCGAGCGTGCGCAGCATGCGCTCCGTGTGATCGCGGCTCGGGCCGGGCGAGCGGACGAGCGTTCTGCCCTCGGCGCTCAAGCCCGCGAGCAGCAAAGCCGATTTGATCTGCGCGCTCGCGACGGGCAGCGCGTAGTCGATGCCTCGCAGGTGCGCGCCGCCGCGGATCCGAATCGGCGCCTTGCCGTCGCGCGTCTCGATGTGCGCGCCCATGGCGCGCAGCGGCGCGGCGATGCGCTCCATGGGCCGGCTCCGCAGCGAGGCGTCGCCCGTGAGCTCCACGTCGAACGGCTGGGCGGCCAGCAGGCCTGTCATGAGGCGTATACCCGTGCCCGAGTTGCCGAGATCGAGGGCGCGCGCGGGCCCCTTGAGCCCGCGGGGCCCCACGCCCTCGACGCGCAGCGTGCCGTCGGCGGCCTCGGAGATCGGCACGCCGAGGTGCTCGAGCGCGTGTCGGGTGGCCGTGCAGTCCTCGCCTCGCAGGAAGCCGCGCACGACGGTGGGGCCCTCGGCGACGGCCCCGAGCATGAGGGAACGATGCGAGACGGACTTGTCGCCGGGCACCGTGATCGCGCCGCCGATGCCCTCCACGGGCTGCGCCACGAAACTCGGCGCAGGCGACCCGCGTCCCGCGCCGCGGCGCGCCGAGCCGGCGCTCACAGCACGGCCCTCGGATAGGCGCCGAGCACGCGGAACAGGCTCGCCTGGCGCTCGACCTCGGCCAACGCCTTCTCCATGACCGGATCGGCCGCGTGGCCGTCCACGTCCACGAAGAACACGTAGTCCCACTTCTTGCGGCGCGAGGGCCGCGACTCGATGCGTGTCATGTTGATTCCGTGCCGGGCGAGCGGATCGAGTAGGTGCAGCAGTACGCCCGGGCCCTGCGTGCCCGTGGCCGAGACGAGCAGCGAGGTCTTGTCCTCGCCGCTCGGCGCGAGCAGCTTGCGGCCGATCACGAGGAACCGCGTCGTATTGTCCGCCTCGTCCTCGACGTTGCTGAACAGCACGTTGAGATCGTAGACGTCGGCCGCAGCCTGGCCCGCGAGCGCGGCCGTGCCGTCCTCGTCGCGTGCCCTTCGGGCGGCCTCGGCGTTGCTCGAGACGACGATCTTCTCGGCATCCGGCAGGTACTGCGCGAGCCAACTGCGGCACTGCGCGAACGACTGCGAGTGCGAACAGACACGCCGGATCTGGCCGATCTCCTTCATGCGGCCCATGAGGTGCTGGTGAATGCGCATCTCGACCTCGCCGCAGATCTTGAGCGGCGAGGTCAGAAACATGTCGAGCGTGTGGTTCACGCTGCCCTCGGTCGAGTTCTCGACGGGCGCGACCCCGAAGTCCGCGAGGCCCGACTCGACCTCGTGGAAGACCTCGTCGATGGTCGGCATCGAGAGCGCACGCACCGAATGGCCGAAATGCTTGAAGACCGCGGACTGCGTGAACGTGCCCTCGGGCCCTAAGTAGGCGACCTTGAGCGGCTCCTCCTGCGCGAGACAGGCGGACATGAGCTCGCGGAACAGCCGAACCATCTCCTCGTCGCGCAGCGGCCCCTTGTTGCGCTCGACGACGCGGCGCAGGACCTGCGCTTCGCGCTCGGGGCGGTAGAACTCGGCCGTCGAGGAAAGGCCCTTGACCGTCCCGATCTGCTGAGCGCAGCGCGCGCGGTCGGCGATCAGCGCCTGAATCTCGGCGTCGATCGCGTCGATGCGCTCGCGCAGCGACTCGAGAGTCGGCGCCTCGCCCTGACCCGGCTTCTCGCTCATGGACGTGCGCCTCTCTCGTTCATGCCCGCGTGCCGCCCCCGTTCACACCCTCATGCCTCGGGCGCAGGCACGATGCGTGCCGAAAGGATGCCCTTGATTTCGCGGATGCGCTTCATGACGCCGTCGCTCGCCGGGCCGTCGAGGTCGACCACTGTGTAGGCCAACTCGCCGCGCGAGACGTTCAGCATGTCGTTGATGTTGATGTTCTCGCTCGCCACGGCCGCGAGGATCTGCGCGACCATGTTCGGCACGTTCGCGTGCGGGATCGCGATGCGATAGGGCCGGTCGCGGCTCAGGTTCGCCTCGGGGAAGTTCACGGAGCTGTGGATGTTGCCGTTCTCGAGGAAGTCCCTGAGATTCTCGGCCACCATGATCGCGCAGTTCTCCTCGGCCTCGCCGGTGGAGGCGCCGAGGTGCGGAAGGCAGATGGCCTTCGGGTGATCCTTGATGGCGTTGGTCGGGAAGTCCGTGACGTAGTGGCGAAGCTGTCCGCTGCCGAGCGCGTCGATGGCCGCAGCGATGTCGACAACGCCGTCGCGCGCGAAATTCATGAGCACGCTGCCGCGCGGCATGAGCTTGAGGCGCTTCGCATCGATGAGCCCGCGCGTCTCGTCGTTGAGCGGCACATGAAGGGTGATCATGTTGGCGCGGCTGCAGAGATCGTCGAGGTTCACGGCCTGCTCGACACCGGAGGACATCTGCCAGGCCCGGCGCACCGTAATCTTCGGGTCGTAGCCGATCACGCGCATGCCGAGCGCGAGCGCGGCGTTCGCGACCTGCACGCCGATGGCACCGAGGCCGATGACTCCGAGCGTCTTGCTCGGCAGCTCGTAGCCGACGAACTGCTTCTTGCCGGCCTCGACGGCCTTGTGCAGCGCCTCGTCGCTGCCTTCGAGCTTGCGCACGTAGTCCCAGGCCTCGACGATGTTGCGCGAGGCGAGAAACAGGCTCGCGAGCACGAGCTCCTTGACGGCGTTCGCGTTCGCTCCCGGCGCGTTGAAGACGGGGACACCGCGGCGGCTGAGCTCGGCGACGGGGATGTTGTTGACGCCGGCGCCCGCGCGGCCGACGGCCAGCACTGTCGCGGGAATCTCCATGTCGTGCATGCTGTGCGAGCGCACGAGGATCGCGTCGGGACGCGCGATGTCCGAGGCAATCTCGTAGCGGTCGCGCGGCAGCCGGCGCAGGCCCGCGACGGCGATGTTGTTCAGCGTTTGTACTTTATAAGACATCGGCTCAAGCCCTCCGTGACTCGAAGTCCCGCATGAAGGAGATGAGCGCGTCCACGCCTTCCTCCGGCATGGCGTTGTAGATGCTCGCGCGCATGCCGCCGACGAGACGATGGCCCTTGAGATTCGTGAGGCCGGCGGCCTTGGACTCCTCGAGGAAGGCCTTGTCGAGCGCCGAATCGGCGAGCGTGAACGGCACGTTCATCCAGGAACGGCAGTCGGGACGGACGCGGTTCGTGTAGAACTCCGAGCCGTCGATCGCGGCGTAGAGCTTCTGCGCCTTGCGGCCGTTGCGCTCGGCCATGGCCGTGAGCCCGCCCTGCGCCTTGACCCAGTCGAACACGAGCCCGGAGAGGTACCACGAGAATGTCGGCGGCGTGTTCCACATGGAGTCCGACTCGGCCATGGTCTTGTAGTCGAGCACGCCGGGCGTCTCGCGGCGCGCGCGGCCGACGAGATCTTCGCGCACGATGACGATCGCGAGGCCGGCCGGGCCGATGTTCTTCTGGGCGCCGGCATAGATGATGCCGAAGCGGCCGACGTTGAGCGGGCGGGACAGAATCGTCGAGGACATGTCCGCGACGAGCGGGACGTTGCCCACGTCCGGAATCGAGTGGAACTCGACGCCGACGATCGTCTCGTTCGGCGTGTAGTGCACATAGGCCGCGTCGCGCGTGAGCTTCCAGCCCGCGCGGTCCGGGATCTCCGTGAAGCCGCCGCCGCTCGCGTCCGCCGCGACATTGACCTCGGCGTAGCGCGCGGCCTCACCGATGGCCTTCTTGCCCCAGCTGCCCGTCACGACGTAATCGACGGTCGAGCCCGCGGCGGCGATGTTCAGCGGCACGGCCGCGAACTGCGCAGTGGCGCCGCCGGCCATGAAAAGGACCTTGTAGTGCTCGGGCACCGCGAGCAGCTCGCGCAGGCTCGCCTCGGCGCGTGCCGCGCAGTCGATGAAATCCGCGCCGCGGTGGCTGACCTCGATGACGGACATGCCGCTGTCCTTCCAGTCGAGCAGCTCGGCCTGGGCCTTGCGAAGCACGGGCTCGGGCAGCATGGCGGGCCCGGCGCTGAAGTTGAAAACTCGATTCATAAAATGCTCACCGAAAAAGAAGAAAAAAAGGGGTCAGAGCCCTTTTTTTGGTTCGTCCATGCCAACGGCTACCGGGCAAAAAAAAGGGCTCTGACCCCTTACTTTCTTGCTTCCCCCCTACTCCTCGAGCTCGTCCTCGTCCTCGTCCTGCAGAGCCTCGACGCGCTCGATGCCGACGAGGCGATCCGACTCGTCGAGCCGGATGAGCCGCACACCCTGCGTATTGCGGCCCAGCACCGAGATCTCCGAGACGGAGGTCCGGACGAGCGTACCGGCCGACGTGATCAGCATGATCTCGTCGTCGGGCGAGACCTGCAGCGCGCCGATCACGCGCCCATTACGCCCCGAGGTCTTGATGGAAATCACGCCCTGGCCGCCGCGGCCCTGCACGGAAAACTCCTCGACGAGCGTGAGTTTGCCGTAGCCGTTCTCCGTGGCGAGCGCAATCGCGCCCTGGTCGAGGATGCAGAGCGCGATGACCTCCTCGTCCTCGCCGAGCTTGAGCCCCCGCACGCCGGCCGCCGTGCGCCCCATGGGCCGCACGTCGTTTTCGGAGAAGCGGATGGCCTTGCCCGAACTGCCGAACAACATGATGTCCTGCCGGCCGTCCGTGATGCCGACGCCGATGAGCCGATCCTCGGGCCGCAGGTCTATGGCGATGATGCCGTTCGTGCGCGGGCGCGAGAACTGCGGCAGCGGGGTCTTCTTGACCGTGCCCTGGTTCGTCGCGAAGAAGACGTATTTATTCTCCTCGTACGTCTTGATCGGCAGCACGGCGTTGATGCGCTCCTCGGGCTCGAGCGGGAGCAGATTCACGATCGGGCGCCCGCGCGAGCCCGGCCCAGCCTGAGGCAACTGATAGACCTTGAGCCAGTACACCTTGCCGCGGCTCGAGAAGCACAGCAGCGTGTCGTGCGAGTGCGCGATGAACAACTGATCGATGAAATCCTCGTCCTTGACGCGCGCGGCCGCGCGGCCGCGCCCGCCGCGGCGCTGCGCCTGATACGCCTCGACGGGGTGCGCCTTGGCGTACCCCAAGTGCGAGAGCGTCACGACGAGCGAAGCCTCCGGAATCAGATCCTCGATCGTGAGATCGCTGTAGTCCTCGACGATCTCCGTGCGCCGCGCGTCGGCGTACCGCTCGCGGATCTCGGTGAGCTCGCCCCGGATCACGGCCAACAGCTTTTCGGGCTCCGACAATATCATCATGAATTCATGAATGTTGTCTATTATCTCACTGTATTCTTTTGATATTTTCTCTTGTTCTAGGCCCGTGAGGCGGTGCAGACGCAGATCGAGGATAGCCTGCGCCTGAACGCTCGAGAGCCGATAGCGGCCGGCCTCCGTCAAGCCGAAAGGCTCCTGCATGTCCTCCGGGCGGGTGCTCGCGGCCCCGGCGCGATCGAGCAGCGAGACGACGGCACCGGGCTGCCAGTCGCGGTCGCAGAGCCGCGTCTTCGCCTCGGCCGGCGACGGCGAGGCCTTGATGAGCTCGATGACCTCGTCGATGTTCGCGAGCGCGACGACCTGGCCCTCCAAGACGTGTGCGCGGTCGCGGGCCTTGCGCAGCTCGAACAGCGTGCGCCGCGTGACGACCTCGCGCCGATGGCGCAGGAACGCCTCGAGCAGATCCTTGAGCGTGAGCAGGCGCGGCTGGCCGTCCACGAGGCCGACCATGTTGATGCCGAACACGCTCTGCAGAGGTGTCTGCTTGAAGAGGTTGTTGAGCACGACGTCCGTCATCTCGCCGCGGCGCAGCTCGATGACGATGCGCATGCCGTCCTTGTCGGATTCGTCGCGCAGCTCGCTGATGCCCTCGATGCGCTTCTCGCGCACCAGCTCCGCGATGCGCTCGATGAGCCGCGCCTTGTTGACCTGGTAAGGCAGCTCCGTGACGACAATGGCCTCGCGCTCGCGGCCGCGGTCGTTCAGCGTCTCGGTATGCGTCCGGGCGCGCACGTAGATGCGTCCGCGCCCCGTCGTATAGGCGCTCACGATGCCTTCGATGCCGCGAATCTGCCCGGCCGTCGGGAAATCCGGGCCCGGGATCAGCTTGATGAGCTCGGCGATCGTCATGGCCGGGTCGTCGAGCACGGCGAGGCAGGCATCCACGACCTCGCCGAGGTTGTGCGGCGGGATGTTCGTGGCCATGCCGACCGCGATGCCGGAGCTGCCGTTGATCAGCAGGTTCGGGATGCGCGTCGGCAGCACCGAGGGCTCGCGCTCGGACTCGTCGTAGTTCGGGACGAAGTCGACCGTTTCCTTCTCGATGTCGGCCAGCAGCTCCTGCGTGATGCGCGCCATGCGCACCTCGGTGTAGCGCATGGCCGCCGGGGCATCGCCATCCACCGAGCCGAAGTTGCCCTGGCCGTCGACGAGCATGTAGCGCATCGAGAAGTCCTGGGCGAGCCGGACAATCGTGTCGTACACCGCCGCGTCGCCGTGGGGGTGGTACTTGCCGATGACATCGCCGACGACGCGTGCGGACTTCTTGTAGGGCTTGTTGAAGTCGTTGCCGAGCTCGCGCATGGCAAAGAGGACGCGGCGGTGGACGGGCTTGAGGCCGTCACGCACGTCCGGCAGGGCTCGGCCCACGATCACGCTCATCGCGTAATCGAGGTAGGACTGCCGCATCTCGTCTTCTAGATTGACCGAGACGACTTCTTTCGCTGCTTCAGCCATACATTTCGCTCAAAAAATACGCCGCCCGCCTCCACGTTGACGCGCGTCAAGGAGAGCTCGTGAGACCGCGAGATTAGGTGCGCGCGCGCCCATGCGCGCGGCCGTCGTCGAAGCGTTCAGCCTGCCAGACAACCGGGCCTAAGGTGCTCGAAAAACTTGACGAATTCTACCACAGCGGGGGCCCGAACCCCCAGCGCCGGGGCCCCGCCGCCGGTATACTTGCGGCCACTTTCCCGCAAGCGTGCCCGAAAAGGGCTCTGACCCCTTTTTTGCCCATGTCGAACTCGAAGCAGCGCATCGACGCGTTGATCCTTCCCAAGTGGACGATCGCGATCGAGCCCGAAATCCGGGCCGAAACCGGCCTCGCACTGGCGGTGGACGGCGGTCGCATCCTCGCGCTCGAGCCGCGCGCCGAGGCCGAGCGGCGCTTCGTCCCGGATGCCCTGCACGAGCGGCCCGACCACGTGCTGCTGCCCGGTCTCGTCAACGCGCATTGCCATGCCGGCATGGCGCTGCTGCGGGGCCTCGCCGACGACCTGCCGCTCGAGCGCTGGCTGCGCGAACGCATCTGGCCCGCCGAGTCGAAGTGGGTTGGGCCGGAATTCGTCGCGGACGGCACGCGGCTCGCGATCGCGGAGATGCTGCGCGGCGGCATCACCTGCTTCGCCGATATGTACTACTTCCCGGACGCCGTCGCCGAGACGGCGCTCGAGGCAGGCATGCGGGCCGCGATCGGAATGATCGTGCTCGAGGCTCCGACCGTCTGGGCGGCGGACCCGGCCGAGTACGTCAGCAAGGGCCTCGCCGTGCGCGACCGCTACAAAGGCGAAACACTGATCTCGACGACCTTCGCACCGCACGCGCCCTACACCGTCGCCGACGCGACGCTCGCGCACGTCCGCCGGCTCGCCGACGAGCTCGAGGTGCCCGTGCACATGCACGTGCACGAAACGGCAGCCGAAATCTCCGAAGCGCTGGCCGCGACCGGCCGCCGTCCGCTCGCCCGGCTCGAGAGCCTCGGGCTCGTAACGCCCGCGCTCATGGCAGTGCACGCGACGCATCTGCTGCCCGCCGAGATCGAGGCGCTCGGCGCCGCGCGGGCCAGCGTCGTGCACTGCCCGCGCTCCAACCTCAAACTCGCGAGCGGCACCTGCCAGGTCGCCGCGCTGCTCGCCGCAGGGGCCAACGTCGCGCTCGGCACCGACGGTGCCGCGAGCAACAACCGCCTGGACCTATGGTCGGAGCTCGAGCTCGCCGCCCTGCTCGGCAAGCAGGTTGCCGGCGACGCGAGCGCCGTGACGGCCGCGGAGGCGCTCGAGATGGCGACGCTGGGCGGCGCCCGCGCGCTCGGCCTCGAAGGCGAAATCGGCTCCCTCGTACCGGGCAAAGCGGCCGATCTCGTTTGCGTCTCGCTCGGGGATCTCGCGCTGCAGCCGGTTCTCGATCCGCTATCGCAGCTGGTTTACGCTGCCTCGAGAGACGCTGTGAGCGACGTTTGGGTCGCAGGCGAGCACCTCGTCGCACAGGGCGAGCTCACGCGCATGGATACGGCCGCGATCGCGGCTGCAGCCGCCGACTGGGGCGTGCGCTTGATGGAAGGATGATGGACGAAGGCCGCCGAATGGACGACACGACACGCAACGTGGACCCGGCAGAGCTTGCGAAGTTCGCCTCCCACGCGAAGGACTGGTGGGACCCGCAGGGTCCGTTCGGAACCCTGCACGCGATCAACCCGCTGCGCCTCGCCTACGTCCGCGACCGCACCGCGCTGCGCGGCGCGCGGACACTGGATGTCGGCTGCGGCGGCGGCCTTCTGAGCGAAGCCCTCGCGGCCGAAGGCGCCGAAGTGACCGGCATCGATTTGGCGGCGGAGAACATCGAGGCCGCACGCGCCCACGCGGCAGCCGCAGGCGTGCAGGTGCATTACGAATGCGTGGACGTGGCCGCGGTCGCGGCCGCGCAGCGGGCCCGGTTCGATGTCGTGATCTGCTTCGAGCTGCTCGAGCACGTCCCCGAACCCGAGGCCGTCGTCGCCGCCTGCGCCGCCGCGCTGAAGCCCGGCGGCACCGCCCTGTTCTCGACGATCAACCGCAACCCAAAGAGCTTCCTGCTCGCGATCGTCGCCGCCGAGCACGTGCTGCGCATGGTGCCCCGCGGGACGCACGAATACCTCAAGCTCATCCGGCCATCGGAGCTCGGCGCCTGGTGCCGGCGCGCGGGCCTCGCGGTCGAAGGCCTCACGGGCCTGCACTTCAATCCGCTCTTCGCCGGCTACTCGCTGGGCGGCAACGTGGACGTCAACTACTTTCTGCATGCGGTCAAACCCGAGGCGGACGAGCGCGCCGAGCCATGACCGTCGAGGCGATACTCTTCGACCTCGACGGCACGCTCGTCGATACCGCACCGGATCTCGTCGCCGTGCTCAACCGCATGCTGGCCGACGCGGGCCGCGCGCCCATGCCTTACGCGATCGCCCGCAACGAGGTCTCGAACGGCTCCACGGGGCTCGTACGGCTCGGGTTCGGCGCGACCGGTCCCGCGGCAGAATTCGAGTCCCTGCGCGCGCGTTTCATCGAGCTCTATGCCCGTAACGTCTGTATTAACTCTCGTCTATACATAACATTAGACGATATTAATGATTCAATTTATAAGGTCGGCAGACGCTGGGGCGTCGTGACCAACAAGCCCCGCGCCATGACCGTGCCGCTGCTCGACGCGCTGGGCCTCGGCGGCAAGCCCGGCAGCATCGTGAGCGGCGACCAGCTGCCCCAGCGAAAGCCGCATCCGGCGCCGCTGCTGCTCGCGGCCGAGGAGCTCGAAATCGCGCCGCAACGCTGCGTCTACGTCGGCGACGCCCCGCGCGATATCGAGGCCGGCCGCGCCGCCGGCATGATCACGATTGCGGCCGCTTACGGCTACATCCGGCCTCACGTAGACGTGACGGCCTGGGGCGCCGACCAGGTGGCGCGTCACCCGCGCGAGCTCGTCGCGATGCTCGGCGAGCTTTCCTAGCGGGCCGCGAAGCCTCCGGGGACGATTTGGAGCACGCCGTGATCGAAATGCAGGACTACGCCCCGCCCGAAGACCTCTTGAAGGACCGGGTGATTCTCGTAACGGGCGCGACGCGCGGCATCGGGCGCGCGGTCGCAACCGATCTCGTGCGCCACGGCGCCACCGTGTTGCTCCACGGGCGAGACGCCAAGGCGCTGCAGGCGCTTTACGAAGAGCTGCGTCCTCTCGGCCCCGAGCCTGCCGCCGCGCAGCTCGACTTCGAGCGCGCGCAGGGTCCGCAGTACCAGGAGCTCATCGATCAGATCGAAGAGCGGTACGGGCGCCTCGACGGCCTTCTCCACAACGCCGGCCTCCTGGGCGAGCGGGCACCGATCGAGCACTACGACATCGGCGTCTGGCAACGCGTCATGCACGTCAACGTCAATGCCGCTTTCATCCTGACGCGGTGCATGCTGCCGTTGCTGCGCAACGCGCACGACGCATCCGTGCTTTTCACGACGAGCGGCGTCGGGCACAAGGGGCGGGCCTATTGGGGCGCCTACGCGGTCTCGAAGTTCGCGGTCGAAGGCATGACGCAAGTCTTGGCAGACGAGATGGAGAAGACCAACGTCCGCGTCAATTGCATCAACCCGGGGCCGGCGCGAACGCGCATGCGGTTCCAGGCCTACCCGGCCGAGGATCGGTCGCTGATACCCGCGCCGGAGTCCCTCACGAAGCCGTACCTTTATCTGCTCGGGCCCGACAGCAAGGGCACGACCGGGCAGCGCATCGAGGTGCAACCGCGAAAGCCGACGCCGACTCAGACTTCGAGTCCGACTCCGACGCCGACGCCGAGGTCCTGATCCGAGACGGCGGCACGGGCGCCGCGCCGAGCCCGGGTGGGGCCGGGAACCGGGCAGGGCCCGCGTGCACGCGGGGCGTGCCGGATTCGCGCCTCAGGCGCGTTTGCCGGGCACGGGTAGGTCCACGGCCAGATAGAGCGCCTGGACCTCGGCGGGGCTCAGCGTGCGCGATCGGCCGCGCTGAAGACGCCCGAGCTGAATAGGCCCATAACGAACCCGGATCAGACGGCTCACGGTCAGGTTCAGCGCCTCGAACATCCTGCGCACTTCGCGGTTCCGGCCCTCCCGCAGCGCGACGTGCAGCCATTCGTTCGCGCCCGCGCCGCCGCGGTACTCGACCTGGTCGAACTTGGCCGGCCCGTCTTCGAGCTCGACGCCGCCGAGCAGCCGCTCGAGCTGCGCGTCGTCCGGCCGCCCGAGCAGCCTCACCGCGTACTCGCGGGAAACTTCCCGGCTCGGATGCATGAGCCGATTCGCGAGCTCTCCGTCGGTCGTGAGCAGCAGCAGGCCCTGCGTATTGAGATCGAGGCGGCCGATCGCAATCCACCGGCCGTAGCCCGGCTTGGGCAGCCGGTCGAAGACCGTGGGACGGCCTTCAGGGTCGTCCCGAGTCGTGAGCTCCCCGGCCGGCTTATAGTAGGCAAGATAGCTGTGAGCGGCGCCGCGCGAAGCGATCGAGACCGGCCGTCCGTCCAGCAGGACGCGTTCGCGCCCTTCGATGCGTTGACCGAGCTCCGCGCGCCGGCCGTCCACGGTGACGCGCCCCGCCTCTATCCAGCGTTCGATCTCGCGTCTCGATCCGAGTCCCGCATTCGCAAGGACCTTTTGAATGCGCTCGGCCGGGATCAGTGCGACTCCGAGCGAACGAACCGCACGGGGGTCGAGTCCTCGGGCCCGCCCTCCGTTTCTTCGCCGGGCGGCGCCGTCTCCGCCGTGGCGTCGGCGTGGGCGTCGGCGTCGGCTTGCACCTCGACTGGGACCTCGGCCCGGTCGTCGGCCTCCGCCGCGTGATCGGCCTCGTGGTCGGCCTCGGCCTCCGCTTCGGTCGCGGCCTCCGCTTCGCTCGCGGCCTCCGCTTCGGTCGCAGCCTCCGCTTCGGTCGCGGCCTCCGCTTCGGCTTCCGGCTCGCGGTGTGCGGGCGCGAGGGCCACGGTGTGCGGGCCGAAGTCGTCCGGCGCGAACTCCTCCCGCTCAGAGTCGTGCGGCTCAACGTCTGCCGATTCCGCGGCCACTATCCCGAGTTCTCCCGGCTCGAAGTCAGCGGGTTGAAAGTCTTCCGGCTCGAAGTCTTCGGGCTCGAAGTCTTCGGGCTCCAAGGCTTCGGGTTCGAAATCTTCGGGCTCGAAGTCCTCCCGATCCACGGCTGCCGCTTCGGCTACCGCTTCGCCTTCCTCGCCCTCCGCATCGGACTCGTCGCTCATAGCCGCCTGCGCGATGACCGTGCTGACCTCGGCGTCGCTCAGAGCTTGGCTCTCGGGGTCCTCTGCCTGCCCGTCGAAAGAGAGCACGTCGATGAGATCCGCCTGCGGACTCTCCTCGGGTAGGCCCTCTTTGATGTCCGCGAGCGTCGGCAGATCTTCGAGTTTCTTGAGACCGAAGTAATCCAGAAAATCGCGCGTCGTCCCGAACATCGCGGGCTTTCCTGGTACGTCCCGATGGCCGACGACGCGAATCCAGCTTCGCTCCATCAAGGTGCGAACGATGTTCGTGCTGACGGTGACGCCCCGGACGTCCTCGATTTCGGCGCGCGTAATGGGCTGCCGGTAGGCGATCAACGCGAGCGTCTCGAGCAGCGCCCTCGTGTAGCGCGGCGCCCTCTCCTCCCAAAGTGGCACGAGCCAGTCCGTCATAGAGCTCTTGATCTGGATCCGGTAGCCGCTCGCGACTTCCTTGAGCTCGAGCCCGCGTTCCTTGTAATCCGCCGCCAATTCGTCGAGGGCCTGGCGAAGCGTCTCGCGGTCCAGGTCCGAAGCCTTTGCAGCGAACAGAGAGGCGAGTTTGTCGAACGGCAGGGGGCGACCGGCCGCAAGCAGCGCCGCCTCGATGACATGCTTGATCTGGGTCGGGTCCATCTCGACTCTCAGGCGCGCTCGGACTGCTCGTCGGGCGCGGATGACGACGCGGATGATTTTCTGGATCGTATGCGTATCGGCCCGAAGGGCTCTGGCTGTACGATCTCGATCAGTGTTTCCTTCACCAGCTCGAGGATCGCCAGAAACGTCACCGTTACACCCATTCGCCCCTCGGTCGGGTCGAACAGCTTCGTGAACTCGGCGTCCTCTCGCTCCTGGAGCGCCAGCAACACGTTCGACATGCGCTCCCGGACCGAGAGCGCTTCGCGCTGCACGTGATGGTGCGCGAACATGCTCGACCGATCGAGGACTTCCTTGAAGGCGATCAGCAGTTCTTTGAGGGACACCTCAGGCAGCTTGGTGACGACCGGCCGCTCGACGACCTCGGCCTCCGCCTGGAGAACGTCGCGCTCGAGCCGCTCGAGCGAATCGATATCCTCGGCGGCCTTCTTGAAACGCTCGTACTCCTGAAGGCGCCGGACGAGCTCCGCCCGCGGATCCTCTTCCTCGCCCTCCTCCTCGGGGGCTCGCGGCAGCAGCATGCGGGACTTGATCTCCGCCAGCGTCGCGGCCATGACCAAATACTCGCCCGCGAGCTCGAACTGCATCTCCTTCATGAGCTCGATGTACTGAACGTACTGGCGCGAGATCTCGGCAATCGGAATATCGAGGATGTCGAGATTCTGGCGGCGGATCAGGTAAAGCAGGAGATCCAGCGGCCCCTCGAATGCCTCGAGGAACACCTTGAGCGCGTGCGGCGGGATGTAGAGATCCCGCGGCAGCTGCGTGACGGGCTCGCCTTCGACGATGGCGAACGGCATCTCTCCCTGGGCCGGAGCCCCTGCCTCGCCGCTGATCGGAGGCGGCACCTGCGGCACGAGCCGCAGCTTAGGTCTAGGGGTTTCGGCCTCGGCCGTCATAGGTTCGGGAATCCTGCTATCGAGTTGAACAGATTGATGAAGTAGATCACGGGCCCCGAGAGGAACCGCCACAGGACCGTCATGAGCAGCACCAGGACGATCAGTATCCCGAAAGGCTCGATCTGATCAAGTACGCGAGCGCCCTGCGGCGGCAGCAAGCCCGCGAGAACGCGGCCCCCGTCCAGCGGCGGAATCGGCACCATGTTGAACACGGCGAGCACCACGTTGATCTCGATGCCGAACTGACAAACGCCGATGATCCATTGGCCGACCGTGCCGCCGACGTGCAGGACGAGCATCTCGAGCGCGCCGATAAGCGCCCACACGAGCGCCATCAACAGGTTCGAGCCTGGACCTGCGGCTGCCACGAGGATCATGTCGCGCCTTGGCCGGTGAAGCCGACCGAATGCGACGGGCACCGGCTTCGCCCAACCGAATATGGGGCCGCCCGGAATCAGCAGCATCACGATCGGCAGCACGACCGTGCCGATCGGATCGACGTGCTTCAGCGGATTCAGACTAAGCCGCCCCGCCATGTAGGCTGTGTTGTCACCGAGCAGCCGGGCCACCCAGCCGTGTGCGACTTCGTGGAGAGTAATTGCCAGTACGCCGGGGATGGCGGCAACCGACAAGACCCGAATGAGGTGAGAAAAATCTAGTCCCGGCATCGGGGCATTATACGCTCTTAGGCGGGTTCGGCGGGCTTACGAAGCAAAGTTGGGAACAGGGCCCTTGCCGGCACGCACCACTGCGAATGAATCGCCGCTGAGGTCCAGGATCGTCGTTGGCTCGACGCCGCAGGCGCCGGCGTCGAGGATCGCGTCCACCTGACTGCCGAGCCGCTCACGAATCTCCTCGGGCTCGGACATCGGCAGATCCTCTTCGGGAAGCAACAGAGTCGAGCTCAGGATCGGCGCGCCGAAAATCTCGAGCAGCCCAGTTACGATCGGATGATCCGGTACGCGTATACCGATCGACCGCTTTTTGGGATCCTGCAGCCGCTTGGGCACCTCATGCGTGGCCCTGAGAATGAATGTGTAGGGCCCGGGCGTGAGCGAACGCAACAGTCGGTAGGTTTGATTGTCTATTCTCGCGTAAGTTGCGATTTCGGACAGGTCACGGCAGACCAGCGTAAATTCGTGGTCGCGCTCCGCGCGGCGTATCCGCCGTATGCGCTCCAGTGCATCTTTGTCGCCCATGGGGCAGCCGAAGGCGTAGACGGAGTCAGTGGGATAGACGATGACACCGCCGCCCAAGAGGATCTCCGCGGCCCGCTCGAGTAGCCGTCGCTGGGGGTTCACCGGGTGGATCTTGAAGTACTGGCTCATGACGCCATTGTAAGCACAGCCGAAGGGCGCGCCTCACCCGGCATGGGTTAAGATGCGCGTAACAGCCTCCTGCAGAGCACCCGCCAATGCAGCTACTCATTGATTTCTTTCCAGTTATCCTCTTTTTCGTGGCGTACAAGCTGGCCGGCATGTACGTGGCGACCGCAGCTCTTATCGCGAGCATGGCAATCCAGCTCGCCGTTCAATGGCTGCGCCGGCGCAAGGTCAGCCGCATGCTGCTCGTATCGACTGCCGTCGTCGCCGTGTTCGGCGGCATCACGCTCGCGCTCCGTAATCCCATTTTCATCGAGTGGAAACCGACCGTTGTCTACTGGCTGTTTGCGGGGGCTTTCCTTGGCAGCCAGTACTTCGGCAAGGAGCCGCTGATTCAGCGCATGATGGGGCACGCGGTGACGCTCGGCGACGACATGTGGCGCCAGCTCAATCTGACGTGGGTCGCCACGTTTCTGGTTCTCGGCGCCGCCAATCTCTTCGTCCTGTATAACTTCACCGAGGACACCTGGGTCAAATTCAAGGTGTTCGGTACGCTCGGCGTGACGCTCTTGATGGTCGTCGGGCAGGCCATTTGGATCGCAATCAAGACTTCCGGTCAGGAGATAACGCCGCCGTCGCCCGGTCAGGAAATCGCGGTCAGTCCCCAGCGAGAGGAGGGCCAGCCCTGACACAGGACCGCATCTTCGCCATTCGCGCTCGGCTCGAGCAGGCGTTCGCCCCCGAAGAGCTCGAGATCAAAGATGAAAGCCATCGCCACGCGGGACATCCGGGTGCCCGCGACGGTCGCGGACACTTTCGAGTACGGCTCGTATCCCACCGGTTCGCGGGAGCAAAGCCATTGGAGCGCCATCGAATGGTCTACGACGCGCTCGGCGACCTCATGAAGTCGGACATTCATGCGCTCAGTCTGGTCGCCCTCGCCCCCTCCGCCGACGACGAAACTCACCGAGATAAGACAAAAGGGATAGAAGGACAGAGATGAAGCTTCGATTGCACTTCGCCGCCGCAGGCCTCGCCGGCGCCGCCGCCCTATTGGCCGCATGCGCCCAACACGAAAGTCCGAAGACCCAGGCCCCGGCCGGCGCGGCAACTAGCTCGACGGCGCTCGGCACCAGCACCGTCAAGGCTCCGGACGGCACCCCAATCAACGAATCCATTTACCGCTTCTACACCGAAAACACGGCGCAAAAGGCCCCCGAAGACCTGACCGACGAGCAGCGGAAACAGGCTCTCGAGAACCTCGAGAGTCTCCAGCTCCTAGCGAACGCGGCACAGACCAAGGGCCTACCCCAGGAGCGAACCATCGCAGTAGAGCTCGAGCTTCAACGCCAAAAGCTGCTCGCGAGCGCAATGATCAATCGCTACATCGAAGAGCATCCGGCTACCGATGACGAGATCAAGGCCGCCTACCAGGCGAATCTGCCCAACCTTGGCGCGACTCAGTACAAGGCGCGCCATATCCTCGTAAAGACCGAGGACGAGGCGAAGGCCATCATCGCGCAACTGGACAAGGGCGCCGACTTTGCCGAGTTGGCCAAAAAGAAATCAACCGGCCCCACCGGGCCTTCGGGCGGCGACCTCGGCTGGTTCACCGCCCAATCGATGGTCAAGCCCTTCGCGGATGCCGTCAAAGACTTGAAGGTAGGCTCTTACACATCCGAACCGGTCAAGACGCAGTATGGCTGGCACGTCATCGAGCTAGAGGACAAGAAGGACAGTGACCCGCCTTCGCTGGACTCCGTGAAGGATAAGATGACCGCCGCGGTCAATAAGCAGAAAATCGACGCGTATATCGAGTCGCTGAAGAATGCAGCGGCGAAGGACGCCCCGCCGAAGTAATAGTGCATCAACGCACTGTCGCGGATCTAGTCGACCGACGGGCAAATACGGACTCGACGGCGTTGCCTAGCGGGCGGAAGCGTTCGGCTTATGAAGCGTTCGGCTTATTCAGTATCGTCGTCGATAAAGTGGTAAATACCAACGCCAGTCTTCACCTTCGTGCCGCCAGTCGCCTTGGCGTCCTTGGAAATCTCCTGTGCATTGAGCCAATTCAACAGCTCGACAAGCAGTTGTTGGCCCTTGGTGTGTAGGAGTTTCTCAAAGGCCGGCATCAGGCTCGGGCGTAACCCGTCGTCTGGAAAAACGATTCGCTCAAAGCGACCCGCTCCTGGTGCCGGCCGCTCCATGTTGAACTCGTACGTACATATGAAGTTTCGTACGACTTCACCAAAGCGCTCAAGCGCGTCCGGATTTAAGCGCTGAGGGATATAGGCAAGCGTCAGTACCCGAATCGAGCCGTTGCCAAGTTCTTCTAGCGCCCCGACCCTCGCCAACTCGTCGAGCACGGCCCTAGGAGCCATATCACCGCCGTGGCGCTTTACGAGTTGGGTAAAGCTCGGGCCGTTTGATGACTCGAAGGGAAGTTCGATCGGCATACCATAGGGTCCCGTGTAATCTGGGTCGGAATGCCACCCAACCAACAATCTGGTGATCCCATTTAGGTTACTCGTCGCTTCAATCGGGCCGCCACCAGCCAGAATGGCCTTTTGCCGAGACACTTCCTTCCGGCTAAGCCCCGTTAGTATCGCAACTCGGGACTGGGAAGCCTTGCGTCCGGGAATTCTGAAATCGCGCTCTGCGACCTCAACGAAGACGTTTTTCGAAAGTTCCGCGAACTCGTGATACGAGATGCCATTGCGGACGAGCATCCGAACCAGCGGCTGCAGCAGTCGCCGGTAGGCAGATAAGAGGCCGATTCTTACAGGTTCACCCATCGACTCTAGTTATCACACGGAGAAACACGCCTGCAATTAGACGCGTCCCCGTTTTCGCTTTGGGCGTACCAAAGAAATAAGAAGGGCGAGGCCCGACGCGTTAATCGCCAAGCCTCGCCCTGTTTGAAAGAGATCTGAGCGGAACGTCAGCGTTCAGCGCAATCCGCTACCTCAGCGCAATCCGCTACCTGTAATCCCGCGCAAACCGCTGCCGGTAATCCCGCGGGTATCGCTATCCGCGGTGTCGCGCAGGCCGCTGCCCGTGATCCCACGAAGCCCACTGCCCGTGATACCGCGCAGCCCACTGCCCGTGATACCGCGCAGCCCGCTGCCCGTGATGCCGCGCAGGCCGCTGCCGGTAATCCCGCGCAGGCCGCTGCCGGTAATCCCGCGCAGGCCGCTGCCGGTGATGCCGCGCAGGCCGCTGCCCGTGATCCCACGCAGGCCGCTGCCCGTGATGCCGCGCAGGCCGCTGCCCGTGATCCCACGCAGGCCGCTGCCCGTGATCCCACGCAGGCCGCTGCCCGTGATCCCGCGCAGGCCGCTGCCGGTGATCCCGCGCAGGCCGCTGCCGGTGATCCCGCGCAGGCCGCTGCCGGTGATCCCGCGCAGGCCGCTGCCGGTGATCCCGCGCAGGCCGCTGCCGGTGATCCCGCGCAGGCCGCTGCCGGTGATCCCGCGCAGGCCGCTGCCGGTGATCCCGCGCAGGCCGCTGCCGGTGATCCCGCGCAGGCCGCTGCCGGTGATCCCGCGCAGGCCGCTGCCGGTGATCCCGCGCAGGCCGCTGCCGGTGATCCCGCGCTGGCCACTGCCGGTGATCCCGCGCTGGCCACTGCCGGTGATCCCGCGCTGGCCACTGCCGGTGATGCCACGCAGGCCGCTGCCCGTGATGCCGGCGAGAACTTCTCCACCAGAGGCAGGCTGGATGCCAGTGACCTCGACCAATTGTCCTGGAGTCGGAGAGAACGAGGTGTCGGCACCGAGCGTTCCAGTATAGTCAACGGACGCAAACCCAACTGCGAGTTTTCCCGTATCTGGGTTGACGGAATTTACCGAACCTCGAATGAGAACTGGAGACGAGCCCGGAACATAGGGCTGATTAAGGGGAACGAGCACGGCAAGCTCGCCGTCCCCAGATCCCGCTGCAAGTACATATGCCCCAACGGACACGTCCGAGACTTGGGCAGAGGGAGCGACAAACGTCTGCCCCAATACCGAGATAATCGAAACGCCGCCGGCTGCGTCGATCGCATCAATTGGTCCCACTGCGATCGACTTAAAGATCGTAAGTTCGCCTTGGTCGGCCTCCGTCACGTCGTTTCGGGTAGTTCCACGCGAGCTACTGCCGTTGATACCTTGCGCGTTATTCTCGGTCGCCCCGAATGAGCGCCCAGCAAGAAATATAAGGGATGATGCCACCGCGAGTATCATTGCGCCGGATCTACGAGCGACGCGGAGCTTATGCATGTGAACCCCTCCGGAGGTTGCCAGAGTCTCGGACTCCGCTACGACAGATCCCCTTGACAATCCCCGAGATCTGCTGTAGCGCCCTGCTAATTCCGTTCACCGCTATGTGAGCTATTATTAGTTGTTTTGAAGCGACCGTCCGTTTGGAAGTCGCGCAAGGCTTTTAACTAAAGCCCTTCGAACTGTACATAATTCCTTTTAATGGGATTTTGGGCCCATTTGGTGATTTCGTCAAGAAAAAACAGGACTTACTTCATGGAATGATGCGGGCGGGCGTGACATTCTTTGCGGATATAACTATTTTGGCTCTTGGCGTTGAGGGGGAACGTCTGCGGGGCCCCAGACATGCAAGCCATTGTCCGATAAAGAAATTAAGAATAGAGAGTGTATTCTTGGCAGCACCACAGCAAAGGGGGCTCAAGGGGTTCCTACCTATCTACAGCGAGCGCCTCCTGATACGTGTATTCCGAATCGAAGACGCCGAAGCATTGTTTCAGCTGCACCGAGACGCAGCGGTCACCCAGTACGCCGGGGGAACCAAGACGCAAACCGAGTCTTATGCATCTCTGGAAAGGCTAATTCAGAAGGTGGAGGCAACAGGGTTCGGGGCTCTGGCCGTGGAAGACCGCGCGACGGGAGCGTTGTTGGGCTGGTGCGGGATCGAGCGGATGAATGACTTCGACGAATTCGAGGTGACTTATGGGCTCGCCGTTTCCGCCTGGGGAAAGGGACTGGCACTTGAGGCAGCGACTGAATTGGTGTCTAGAGCGTTCGCCGCCGACGGCCTCGACTTAGATCGAATCTTCGGCTTGGTCTACAGGGAGAACACCCGCAGTATTCGTGTGCTCGAAAAGCTAGGAATGCGGTTTGTAATGGACCATCTCGACCGAGCAACCCAAAGGTTTGCATGCCTATACAGGCTGGACCGAAACAACGTTCCTTTAAATCACTCGTCCTCGAAGTAGTACAGGCCGACCCCAACAGCCCTCGGCTCTCTGCGTACGCGTTGCTCCCCGGTCGCCTCGTTATTGCCAATCCAGTTGTCCGCCTCCTCGATAAACTTCGCGCCTTCTATCCGAACCCAAACCTTGAATGCCGCCGTCGCTTCGGGCGACAACCTGTCAGTCCAAGCAACTCTCTCAAAGCGGCTTTGTTCCGCCGCATTGTGATCGGTAGCACTCTCGGCAGCGGCCCAAACTGTCGCGTTGTATACCAATGTGGTACCAAGACTCCTCAAGGCGAAAGCGGCGTTATGCACGAAATCCTCGTCAAAGTCATTAGGATTGAAATAGCGCTCCTCAGGAAGTAGCCGGTGTTGCCGGTCTTGCGAAACTGCCCCGACCCTCATTAGCGCCTTCAACATTGCCCTGGGCGGTATATCGCCGGCGTAGTCGCGAACCAACGTGCTGAAACTGCTGTCGCCGTCGAATGGGAGCCACCGAGGACGACCCGGTTCTTCCGAGTACTCTGGATCAAAGTGCCAGTAGTGGAGAACCACATTGGTCGGGGTGGCCTCCATATCCGGTGTCCATCGCGCTACCGGCCCGACATCCTTAATCCGTCTCACCTGCTTTCGCGACAAACCCGTAATAGCCGCAACCCGAGAAGCATTGGCGGGCCTACCGCGGATGCCATACTCGTCGGTAGCTACTTGCACGAAAACCGCCTTAGTAACCGCCACGAACTCTGGGCACCCCACTCCACATCGCA
Organism: uncultured Gammaproteobacteria bacterium; assembly: GCA_963702105.1. Lineage (GTDB taxonomy): Bacteria > Pseudomonadota > Gammaproteobacteria > Steroidobacterales > Rariloculaceae > ZC4RG20. Next base: position 1,758,221 of record OY969712.1, on the reverse strand, counting down.
ACATTAGCCGCGCCAACGGCGCCAGAACGCTCGCAAGCGATGCGAGCACAGCTTGCTGAAACGGGGACCGCATAGACTACCCCGCGTTCAAAATCTTCTGGAGCTCGACCTCCGAGACCACCTTGATGTTCAACTCCTCAGCCTTCTTCGCCTTCGACCCCGAATTCTCCCCCACCACGACGAAGTCCGTGTTCTTCGACACGCTCCCCGATACTTTCGCCCCCAAGGCCATGAGGCGCTCCTTGGCCTCCTCGCGGGTCATGCCAGCCAACGTGCCCGTAACGACGACGGTTTTGCCGGCGAGCGGCAGCTCTGCGCGGTTCGGCACCGGCGGCGGCTTCGGCCAGTGAATACCCTGGTCGAGGAGCTTACGGATCACCTTGCGGTTGTGCTCCTCCTTGAAAAAGGCGCTGACTTGCTCGGCCACGACCGGACCTACGTCCTGGACTTCCTGCAACTGTTCCTCTGTTGCCTTTATGAGAGGCTCCAGCTCCCCGAAGTGCGAGGCGAGCGCCTGCGCCGTCGTTTCCCCGACTTCACGGATGCCGAGGGCGTATAGAAAGTGCGCCAGCGTGGTCTCGCGGCTCTTTCGGAGGGCCTCGACGAGATTGTGTGCCGACTTTTCGCCCATGCGGTCGAGCTCCATGAGCCCTTCCGCCGTCACGTCGTAGAGTTCCGCCGGAGTCTCCACGAGACCCCGGTCGACGAGCTGCTCGATGAGCTTGGGGCCGAACCCTTGGATGTCCATGGCCCTGCGGGAGCAGAAATGGCGCAGGGCCTCCTTGCGCTGAGCCGGGCAGTACAGACCCCCGACACAGCGGGCGACGACCTCGCCCTCCGGCTGCACGACGTCTGAGCCGCAGACCGGGCAGCGCTTGGGCAGCTTAACGGGCCGCGTACCTCGAGGGCGGCGCTCCGGGACGATGCCGACGATCTCCGGGATGACGTCGCCGGCCCGACGCACGATGACCGTGTCCCCAACCCGAACGTCCTTGCGATGCAGATCCTCGATGTTGTGGAGCGTGGCATTGCTCACCGTGACGCCGCCGACGAACACGGGATCGAGCCGTGCCACGGGGGTCAATGCACCGGTTCTACCTACCTGAAATTCCACCTGCTTCACCGTCGTCCACTCTTCCTGAGCCGGGAACTTATGCGCAATGGCCCAACGTGGCGCCCGGGATACGAAGCCCAGGATTCCCTGCCATGCCACGCGATTGACCTTATAGACGACGCCATCTATCTCGTAGGGTAGGTCCGCCCTTCTTTCACCGATACTTCCATAATAGGTCAGACAGCCCTGAATTCCCTGTCGCAATTGCCAGTCCGCGCTGGTTCTCAGGCCGAACCCCTTCAGGGCTCCGAGCAGCTCGGCCTGCGTCGGAGGCACCTCCCACCCGCGCACTTCGCCGAGCGCGTAGAAGAACACTTCGAGGGGCCGCGAAGCCGTGACCCGCGCATCGAGCTGTCGGAGGCTGCCCGCAGCCGCGTTACGCGGATTGACGAAGACCTTCTCCCCTTTCTCGGCTGCCTGCCGATTCAAGGCTTCGAACCCGCGCTTCGGCAGAAAGACCTCTCCGCGGACTTCCAGCACGGCAGGGAGCTTCTTGCCCCGCAGCCGGAGCGGAACGCCCTTTATGGTCCGCACGTTGTGGGTCACGTCCTCGCCGATGGTTCCGTCGCCGCGAGTCGCGGCGAGGACGAGAACGCCATCTTCGTAGCGCAGACTGACGGCGAGGCCGTCGAGCTTGGGCTCAGCTACGAACTCGACGTGCTCTGCGTCCTCCGCAGCGACGCCGCCGGCCTTGAGCCGGTCCGCGACGCGCTTGCCCCATGCCATGAGCGCCGCCTCGTCGAACGCGTTGTCGAGCGAGAGCATAGGGACGGCGTGGCGGACCTCCCGAAACTCGCCGACGGGCGTGGCCCCGACGCGCTGCGTGGGCGAATCCGGGGTAATGAGCTCGGGGTGGCGTTCTTCGAGCACCTGGAGCTCGCGCAGCAGGCGGTCGTACTCGGCGTCCGAGGCTTTCGGCTCGTCGAGCACGTAATAGGCGTAGCTGTATTCTTCAATGAGCCGCCGAAGCCGCTCGGCCTCGGCAACCGCGGCCCGATCAACGCCGGCCACGGCCGCGCGCCTCAGTGATGGGCATGCTGGTGTCGATACCGGATGAGCTCCTCCCGCACGTAGCGCTCTCGCTGGATGCTCCACGAGCTGCCGCGCTCGTCGAAGAGATCGGCCTCGAGATCGACGGCCAGGCTCCTGGCCGCTCCGACCATCGAGTCGAACGCCTCGACCGGATCGGCAGGCCCCGGCAGCGCGACGAAAAAGCTCATGCCCGCGATCGCGCCGAGCTTCGTGAGATCGAACGACCCGGGCTCCGTCAGGCTCGCGACGCTGAACAGCGGCTCGTCCCCTTCCGAGGAGCCCGGCATGTGAAAAATGCCGTAGCGGCCGTGCTCGAGGCCGGCCGCACGCAGCGCCCGCACGGCTTCGGCTCCATCGAGCTCGTGGCTCTTGGGAATGAACCGGATCGTGATGACCTTATCGGGAATTCGTTTGACGGCCGGCTTCGGAGCGGGTGTGGCGGCCGCCTTCGCGGAGCGCGCTGCCGTCTTCTCCGCCGCCTCTTTGTGGCTGCGCTTTTGCGCCCGGCGAGAGGGTTCGGCGAAAGCGGCCGAAGGCTCGGATTCCGACGCCGCCTCGGGGAAGGCCGAGTCCACGGGCTCGAGCGACTCCCACCGGACGCCTTCGTCCGAAAGGCTGCCCGGCTCGGCGAGCAGGTCCGCCTCGAGAGAAATGTGAGGCTCCTCCCGGCCCCGGCGCCTCTGCCTGGCGAGCCGGTTTCGTAGAAACAGGCCCCGACCCCAGACGTAGACGCCCGTCACGACCAAGATGCCCAGTGCCAGCAATACCCAGCGCAGCTCAGTCATCGCAATCGCCGCCTACATGGCGGCCATCTTCACGGCCTCATCCAGATCGACGGCGACGAGACGCGACACCCCCGGCTCGTGCATGGTGACGCCGGTCAGCTGATGCACGGTCTCCATCGTCGTCTTGTTGTGCGTGATGATTACGAACTGGACCTGTTCCGACATCTCGCGGACGATATCGCAAAACCGGCCGACGTTGGCATCGTCGAGCGGCGCGTCGACCTCGTCGAGCAGACAGAATGGGGCCGGGTTCAGCTCAAAGATCGAGAATACGAGCGCAACGGCCGTCAGCGCCTTCTCACCGCCCGAGAGCAGATGAATCGTGCTGTTCCGCTTCCCGGGGGGCCGCGCCATGATGGCGACGCCGGCTTCGAGCAGATCCTCCCCCTCGAGCTCGAGGTAGGCATGGCCGCCGCCGAACAGGCGCGGGAACAGCCGCTGCAGGCCCTGATTCGCGCGCTCGAAGGTGTCCTTGAAGCGCGTCCGCGTCTCGCGGTCGATCTTGCGGATGGCGTTTTCGAGCGTTTCGAGCGCCTCCGTGAGATCGGCATATTGGGCGTCGAGGTATTTCTTGCGCTCGGACTGCTGCTCGAACTCGTCGATGGCGGCAAGATTAATGGCGCCTAGACGCTGAATGCGCCGCTCGATGCGCTCGAGCGACTCGTGCCACTGGGAAGGCTCGGCGTCCTCGGGCAGCTCGGCCAAGATCTGCTCGAGCTCGAACTCGGTCTCCCGGAACTGTTCGGCGACCGTCTCGGACCTGACCTGCGCCTCGCGGACCGTGAGCCGGACCGCGTCGGCGGCATCGCGCGCCTCGCCGACGGACTGCTGCGCCTGGCTGCGCCGCTGCTCGAGCTCGCGCAGCTCGGCATCGGTCTGCTCGGCCGCAGTGCGGGCCTCCGCGAGGCGGGCCTCGACGGTCGCGCGCTCCTCGGCGAGCGTACCGAGGCGCGCCTCGTCCTCGGCGAGCGGCTCCACAGCACCTTCGAGGCGGCCGTGCAGCTCGTCGCGACGCTTGAGCAGGTGCTCCTGCTGAGCCTGGACACGCGCGAGCGCGGCGCTCGCGGACTCCTTAGAGTGGCGGCGCGACTCGACTTTGAGCGCGAGATCGTGGGCGGCCTGGCGGTCGTGCTCGGCCCGCGCTCGCGCCTCCGAGAGCACCGACTGATGGTGCTCGCGCTCGTGCTCGAGCTGGGCGCGAATGCCCGCGAGCTCCTCCTGCTGCGCGGCGGCCTGCTCGCGGCGGACATGGCTCTCTTCGAGCTTCTGCTCTCCGGTGAGCCGCTCGACGCGCAGCTCTTCGATGGAGCGGTCGAGCGCGGCCGCGCGATTGCGAACCTGCTCGAGCTCCGCACGCGCGGATTCGAGCTTCGTCCTCGCTTCGGCGTGCAGCTGCTGGCGCCGCGTCGACTCGCTTTGGGCTTCCTTGCGCGCCTCTTCGAGCTGCTCGAGCCGCACGCGCGTCTCCGCCAGCTGCTCCGCGACCTCCTCGACGTGCCCGGCGGTCGCCTCGATCTTCTCCTTGAGGCGCGAAATCTCCTCGCCGCGCACGATGACGCCGACCTCCGGGTCGTCGCTGCGATTGATGCGGAGCCAGTTGCGGCCGATCCAGAACCCGTCGCGCGTCACGATCGACTCGCTCTCCGCGAGCGTCGAGCGCATCGCGACGGCGGCCTGCAGCGACTCGGCCGTACGCACACCGGCGAGCAAACCTCGCGCGGAGGCGGGAGCGCGGACGTGAGCGGCCAACCAGCCGGCGCCTGCGGCGCCCGCCGGCGCCGGGCCTTCCGACTCCTCCAGCAGCGCGAGCCCGCCCTCGGTCAAGCCCGTGAGACTTTCGGCCACCGCCTCCAGCGCGTCTACGCTGACGGCCTGCAGGCAGCTGCCGAGCACGGTCTCGACCGCGCGATCCCACCCTGCGTCGACGACGAGCCGCTCCGCGAGGCTGCGCCGATCCGCCAGCGAAGCGCTCTCGAGCCAACGGCCGACCTGCTTCGTGGTCTCGCCCAACGCGGCTTCCTGCAACGCCTCGAGCGAAGCGAGCCGGCCGCGGTCGTTCTGCAGCATCTCGCGCAGCTCGTGAAGCTCCGCCGAGGTTCGCTTGTCCTGCTCGCGCAGCTCCTGAATACGTTGCCACACGCCGTCGAGCGAACGCGCCGCGTCGGCGCAAGCGGCCTTGAGCGACTCCTCGTGGCCGAACAGCTGCTCGAGGCGCCGCTCCGGCTCCTCGAGATCGATGCGCTCGCGCTCGGACGCCTGCTTGTCGAGATCGCGCTGCAGCCGATCCCGCTGCGCCGTGAGCTGCTCGAGCCTGGCCTCCTCGACGCGCGCCGCGCTTTCGGTGTTCGAAAACTGACTTGCGCCCTGCTCCCAACGCTCGCGCCATGCCTCCATGGCCGACTCGGCTTCGGCGAGCCGCTCCTCGGACGCCTGGCGGTTGTCCACGGCCTGCTCGAGCTCCGGGCTCAGCGCCTCGAGCGCATGGTCCAGCTGCTCGAGCTCGAGCTCGTCATCGGCAATGTGCGAGCGGATCTCTTCGAGCTGCTGCTCCGTCGTCTCGAGATCCTCGCGCTGGCGCTTGATGAGATCCTTACGGTGTTGTATCGACTGCTCGAGCCGTGCGAGCTCGGCGCCGACGCGGTAGTAATCGCCCTGGACGGCGTTCATCGCCTCGTTGCGCTCGCCGAGCGTAGCCCGCAGCCGTTCCGACTCCTGCTCCATGCCGCGTTGGGCATCGAGCGCCGCCTCGAGGGCCGCCTTCTTCTGCGCGAGCGCGGCCTCCTGAGCCTCGAGCTCGGCGCCGAGCGCGCGCAGGCGCAGCGCGAGCAGCTCGGCGTGCACGCGCCGCTCCTCGCTCTTGAGCTCCTTGTACTTGGCTGCAGCCGTGGCCTGCCGCTGCAGGTGCGAGAGCTGCTTCTCGATCTCCTCGCGCAGATCCCCGAGGCGCTCGAGGTTATCGCGCGTGTGACGGATGCGGTGCTCGGTCTCGCGGCGCCGCTCCTTGTACTTGGAGATGCCCGCGGCCTCTTCGAGGAAGCCGCGCAGCTCGTCGGGCTTCGCCTCGACGATTCGAGAGATCATTCCCTGCTCGATGATCGAGTAGCCGTTCGTGCCGAGGCCGGTGCCGAGCAGGATATGCAGGATGTCCTTGCGGCGGCAGCGGCTGCCGTTGAGCCAATACTGCGAGTTGCCGTCGCGCGTGAGGACCCGGCGCACGGCGATCTCCGTATACTGGGCGTAGGCGCCCGTCACGCTCCCGTCCGAGTTGTCGAACACGAGCTCGATGCTGGCTTGACTCACGGGCTTGCGGCCGCTCGAGCCGTTGAAGATGACGTCCGTCATCGAGTCGCCGCGCAAAGTCTTGGCCGAGCTTTCGCCGAGCACCCAGCGGATCGCGTCGATGACGTTGGACTTGCCGCAGCCGTTCGGCCCGACGATGCCCATGAGATTGCTCGGGAACGTGATCGTCGTCGCGTCGACGAACGACTTGAAGCCCGCAAGCTTGATCTTACTCAGGCGCATAAGTAAGGCACGCTGTCGTGAGTCGGTGAGTGAAGCTCGGGCCGCATACCCGCCTTGGGGCCGGTAGTGTAAAGTAAAAAGAACCGCAACACGACGCCTATTCAGGCGCGACTCACGCGCCCCCGGAGCCTCTTCAGCCGTGCCCAGCAGCGAACGACCCGCGCCATCCCGAGAGAGCCTGGAGACCTTCGAAAATCCCCATCCGGATCGCGATTACACGATCCGGATCAGGATTCCGGAGTTCACGTGCCTGTGCCCGAAAACCTGGCAGCCGGACTTCGCGACGCTGCACCTGGAATACGTGCCCGATGCTGCGTGCGTGGAGCTGAAATCCCTCAAGCTCTATGTCTGGTCGTATCGAAACGTGGGCGCCTTTCACGAGGCGGTCACCAACCAGATCGTCGACGACCTCGTGCGGGCGCTACGGCCGCGGTTTCTTCGCCTCACCGCGGAATTCAACGTCCGCGGCGGAATCTACACCACGGTCTGCGCGGAGCACCGCAAGCCCGGCTGGGAACCCGCCGAAGCCCCCTCGCTGCCGCCGCTCCCTGGGACCCGCTGAGACGCGAAATTTGGGCTTCCGCTCCGCCGCGCCGTATGTATAATCGCCGCTTTCGTGTAGTCCCTCTTGGAGGCGAGACATATGCCGGCAAGACAGGCAGCCGCCAAGAAAAAGAAAAAAACAGGCGGCCGGGGGAAAGCAGCGGGGGCAGCTTCGCGGAAAAGGACCGTGAGCGGCTCGGCCGTGGCCGGTCGTAGGAAAGCCGCGAAGCGGTCTACGAAAAAGACCTCCGCCAAGAAGACGGCGACGAAAAAGGCGTCCCCGAGCAAGGGCGCCCAGAACAAGAAGACAAAGGGCGCGACGCGCAAGAAGACCGCTGCACCGGCGGCGGCTGCGTCGAGCAAGAAAAGGACTTCGAAGAAGAAGATTTCGGCGAGTAAGCCCGTGGCCGCGAAGGCGGCCGCGAGCGCACCGAAGTCTGCGTCGAAGAGGAAGACACCCCTTTCAAAAAAGGCAGTAGTGGCTAAATCAGCGAGTTCGAAGAAAGATTCCGAATCCAAGCACGGCACGGTCGCGTCGAGCCGGCCCGTCTCGCAGGAAGCGGGCTCCGATGCCATTCGCGTCAATGCGAGCAAGAGCGTCCTCACGGGGCCCGTGCGCGGATTCCAGCCCTATCAACCCAAACGCGGCGAGCCCTACATGAGCGACGGGCAGCTCGAGCACTTCCGCAACATTCTGTTGGCCTGGAAGCGCGAGCTCATGGAGGAAGTGGACCGCACGATGCTGCACCTCAAGGACGAGGCGGCCAACTTTCCCGATCCGAACGACCGGGCCACGCAGGAATCCGAGTTCGGTCTCGAGCTGCGTACGCGCGACCGCGAGCGCAAGCTCCTCAAGAAGATCGACTCGGCGCTGCAACGCATCGAGGATCGCAGCTACGGCTACTGCGAGGAGACGGGCGACGAGATCGGCCTGCGGCGGCTCGAGGCGCGGCCCGTCGCGACACTGTGCGTCGAGGCGCAGGAGCGGCGGGAGTTGGCCGAGCGTCAGTTCCGTGACCGCGAGGACTACTATCGCTGAGCGCTCGTCGGCCGCGACCCCGCTGCCGCGGCGCCTCGAGCGTCCGCGGCGGTCCGACGGGGCATGGTGCCTCGAGTGTCCTCGGCGGTCCGTCCGGCCGTGGGGTATGTGAGCTACGTCGGCCGGTTCGCGCCTTCCCCGACGGGCCCGCTGCACGAGGGCTCGCTGCTCGCGGCCGCCGCAAGCTTCCTGCACGCTCGTCAGGCCGGCGGGGAATGGCTGCTGCGCATCGACGACATCGATCCGCCGCGGGAAGTCCCCGGGGCGGCCTCGGCCATCCAGCACGCCCTCGAAGTGCTCGCGCTCAGGTGGGACCGCAGCGTGCTCTTCCAAAGCACCCACTTCGAGCTCTACGAGGCCGTGGCCCTTCGCCTGCTGGCCGAGGGCCGGGCCTTTCGGTGCCGCTGCAGCCGGAGCGAGCTGCGGGCGTATGAGGCGGCCCACCCGGAGGCCCCAGCCTATCCGGGTACCTGCAGGAACCTCGCTATCCAAGACGCAGACACGACGATCCGCCTGCGCGTGGACGGCATCGAGGCGCCGCCCGTCGACGGGCTCCAAGGTCCGATTCCCAAGAGCACGTTGGAGAGGCAGGGCGACTTCGTGATCCGCCGCCGGGACGGCCTGCCGGCCTATCACCTCGCCACCGTCGTCGACGACGCGCTGCAGGGAATCACGACGATCGTGCGCGGGAGCGATCTCCTCGAATCCACGGCCGCCCAGCATCACCTGCAGCGTGCGCTGCGCCTGCCGACGCCGGCGTACTTCCACATCCCGGTTCTCGTGGATGCGACGGGCACGAAGCTCTCGAAACAGACCGGGGCACCGCCCCTCGACCTTGCCGACCCCTCGGGGTCCGTCGAGCGCACGCTGGCCCGGCTCGGCGCCGCGCCGCCGCCCGAGCTCCGCGGCGCTCCGCCCGAGGAGCTGTGGCAGTGGGCGCTGGAAAAAGGGGTCAGAGCCCTTTTTCGCTCGTGACGTTGGCGCAGCTTCCGGAGGCGTGTGGAGCCAAAAGGGCTCTGACCCTTTTTTCGTCAGCTCTCGACGTCGCGCATGCTGAGCCGAATCCGCCCCTGCCGGTCCACCTCGAGCACCTTGACCTTAACGACGTTGCCTTCCTTGAGCTTGTCGCTGACGCGCTCGACGCGTTCGTTCGAGATCTGCGAAATGTGCACGAGACCGTCACGGCCCGGGAGGATCGCCACGAACGCGCCGAAATCCATGAGGCGAACGACCTTGCCCTCGTAGATGCGGCCCACCTCGACGTTGGCCGTGATGAGCTCGATGCGCTCGCGGGCCGCTCGGCCCGAGGCCGCGTCCACGGAGGCGATCTTGACCGTGCCGTCGTTCTCGATGTCCACGGTCGCGCCCGTCTCCTCCGTGATGGCCCGGATCACGGCGCCGCCTTTGCCGATAACGTCGCGAATCTTCTCGGGGTCGATCTTGATCGTGATGATGCTCGGCGCCCAGTCGGACATCGTCTCGCGCGGCGTCCTGAGCACGGCATTCATCTTGTCGAGGATGTGCAGCCGGCCTTCGCGCGCCTGATCGAGCGCGGTGCGCATGATCTCGCGCGTGATGCCCGCGATCTTGATGTCCATCTGCAACGCCGTCACGCCCTCGGACGTGCCCGCTACCTTGAAGTCCATGTCGCCGAGGTGGTCCTCGTCGCCGAGGATGTCCGTAAGCACGACGAAGTCGTCGCCTTCCTTGATGAGCCCCATCGCGACGCCCGCGACGGGGGCCTTGATGGCGACGCCGGCATCCATGAGCGCGAGGCTCGCGCCGCAGATGGAGGCCATGGAGCTCGAGCCGTTCGACTCGGTGATCTCCGAGACGATTCGAATCACGTACGGGTAGGTCTCCATGTCGGGCATCACGGCCGCAATGCCGCGCCGGGCCAAGCGGCCGTGGCCGATTTCGCGCCGCTTTGGAGAGCCCATAAAGCCTGTCTCACCAACGCTGTAGGGCGGAAAGTTATAGTGAAGCATGAACGGATCGCGCCGCTCGCCGGCGAGCGCGTCGATAATCTGCGCGTCGCGGCCCGTGCCGAGCGTCGTGACGACGAGCGCTTGCGTTTCACCGCGCGTGAACAGGGCCGAGCCGTGCGTGCGGGGCAACACGCCCACGTCGATCGAGATCGCCCGAACCGTGCGCGTGTCGCGGCCGTCGATGCGGCGCTCGCCGCGGATGATGCGGCCGCGCACGATGCGCTTCTCGAGCCGCTCAAATTCCGTCTCGACCTGCGCCGCCGTCCAATTCGAGGACTCTGGGTCGGCCAGCGAGGCGATGCATTCGTGCCGCAGCTCCGAAATTCGCGCATGGCGGGCCTGCTTCTCGACGATCCCGTAAGCCTCGCCGAGCTGCTCGGCCACGGCCTGCTCGACCGAGCGTGCGAGCGCTTCGTCCGAGCTCGGCGCCGCCCACTCGATGGACGGCTTCCCGGCCTCCTCGGCCAGCGACTTGATGGCCTCGATGGCGGTCTGCATCTGCTCGTGGCCGAACATGACGGCGCCGAGCATGACCTCCTCCGAAAGCATCTTCGCTTCCGACTCGACCATGAGCACGGCATCGGCCGTCCCGGCGACGACGAGATCGAGCCCCGAGGCCGCGACCTCGCTGAACGTCGGGTTCAGCAGGTATTCGCCGTTGCGGTAGCCGACTCGCGCGCCGCCGATGGGCCCGAGGAACGGCATGCCGGACAAGGCAAGCGCGGCAGAGGCGCCGAGCATGGCCGGAATATCCGGATCGATCTCCGGGTTCATCGAGAGCACGGTCGCGATGACCTGAACCTCGCGCATGAAACCCTTCGGGAACAGCGGGCGGATCGGCCGGTCGATGAGCCGCGAGGTCAGCGTTTCCTTCTCGCTCGGCCGGCCCTCGCGCTTGAAGAAGCCGCCCGGAATGCGGCCGGCCGCGTATGTCCGCTCCTGATAGTTGACGGTCAGGGGGAAGAAATCCCGGCCCTCCACGTCCTTCTTCTCTCCGACCGCGGTCACGAGCACGACGGTGTCGGCCATGCTCACGAGCACGGCGCCGTCCGCCTGGCGAGCGACCACGCCCGTCTCGATGGTCACGTCATGCGCGCCGTACTTGAATGTTCTGCTGGCTTTCACTGCTGATGTCCTTGCAATATGCGCGCACGGCCCGACGCCGGACGCTGCGGCACGGGGTATTCGTGGCGGGATCGAAAAGAGTCGGAGCCGGGACGATCGTCCGGCTCCGATGAGGAAGCGGCGGGGTTCAACGCCTCAATCCGAGACGGCCGATCAGGCGCTGATAGCGGTCCTGATCGATCTTCTTGAGGTAATCGAGCAGCTTGCGGCGCTGATTGACCATGCGCAGCAGGCCGCGGCGCGAATGATGGTCCTTGTGATGAGCGTCGAAGTGCTGCGTGAGCTGGTTGATCCGGGCCGAAAGCAGGGCCACCTGCACTTCGGGGGAACCGGTATCGGAATTGTCGCGCTGATACTCTGAAATGATCTCGGACTTCTTTTCGGCATTAAGGGACATGCTGATTCACTCCAGACCGCCCGTCCAGCGGCCCTGCTAAACATACACTTTGCGCTATGAAGCCGGCGATTTTACCCCGACTTGCGAGCGCGCTCCAAGCGCTTCACGCGCGAAATAACCGCCGAGGCACGAGTTCCCCGGCTTCGGAAACCTCGCCAACGCCGATGAAGGCCCGCTCCTCGACGTAGAGCCGGACGAGCCCGCGCGGCCAGGCCGGCTCCGGCGGCAGGCGCTGGCCCGCGAGCAGCGCTTGCGCGGCCGCGTGCCGCAGCGCGAGACGGGGCCGGTCGGCCAGGGCGCTGTCCACCGGCAGCAACAGCCCGTCCAGGCCCTCGGCGCCGCGCTCGGCCGCCGTCCGCTCGAGCGACTCGAGGTCGTACATGGCCTGCGAGGCGAACGGGCCGACCGCGAGCCGCCGCAGCGCCTTGACATGCCCGAGCGTACCGAGCGCGGCGGCGATGTCCACGACGAGCGAGCGCACGTAGGTGCCCTTCGAGCAGCTCACCGTGAACTCGAAATCCGGCCCGCGGACGGCCCCGAGCTCGATCGAATGGATGCGCACGCGGCGCGGGGCCCGCTCGACCTCGAGCCCGCGGCGCGCGAGATCGTACAGACGCACGCCGTCGCGCTTCAAAGCCGAATACATGGGCGGCACCTGCTCGATCTCGCCGCGAAAGGACCCGAGCACGCTGCGCAGCTGCGCCGCCTCGAGCCCAGGCACCGCGCGCCGGCCGACCACCTCCCCATCCGCATCGCCCGTGGCCGTGGCCGCGCCGAGCGCCGCCGTGACCGCGTAGGTCTTGGCCGCATCGAGCAGGTAGCCCGAAACCCGCGTCGCGGCCCCGAAGCAGATGGGCAGCATGCCCGTGGCGAGGGGGTCGAGACTGCCCGTATGGCCGGCCTTCGCCGCCCCGTAGAGCCGCTTGACGCGCTGCAGCGCCTGGTTCGAAGTGAGCCCTTGCGGCTTGTCGAGCAGCACGACGCCGCACACGTCGCGCCCGGTTGCGCGTCTCTTTCCCATCTCGGTCGAAAGCGCGATCAATCGCGGGCGTCGGTATCCGGGTCGGCGTCGGCGTCGCCGCCATCGTCCCCGAACCCGTCGTCCCCGAACCCGCCTCTGTCCTCGTTCCGGCCCTCGTCCTCGTTCGCGTCCCGCTCCGCGGCTTCGGGGGACCCGCCGCGCGCCTCGTCGATGAGGCGGCTGAGCTCGGCGCCGCGGCGGGCGCTCAAGTCGTGGACGAAGTGCAGCTCCGGCACGCGCCGAAGCTGCAGGGAATGGCCGATACGCGAGCGCAGGAAGCCGGCCGCCTTGCGGAAGGCCGCCCCGATCTCGCGCACGTCCTGGTCCGGGTCCAGCGTCGAGTAGTAAACCTTGGCGACGCCGAGGTCTCCGCTGACCTGCACTTCCGTGACCGTGACCCCGGCGAGCCGCGGGTCCTTGACCTCGGCATACAGCAGCTCGTTCAGCAGCCGCTGCAGCTCCGCACCGACGCGCAGCTTTCTCGAGTACGCACGTGGCATGTCTTACAGCGTACGCGCGACCTCGGTCCGTTCATAGCACTCGATCTGGTCGCCGACCTTGACGTCGTTATAGTTCTTGACGCCGATGCCGCACTCCGTGCCCGCCCGGACCTCGTTCACGTCGTCCTTGAAGCGGCGCAGCGACTCGAGCTGGCCCTCGAAGATCACGACGTTGTCCCGCAGCACGCGGATCGGATTGCTCCGGCGCACGTAGCCGTCCACGACCATGCAGCCCGCGACCTGGCCGAACTTCGGCGAACGGAATACCTCGCGCACCTCGGCGAGACCCACGATCTGCTCGCGCACCTCGGGGGCGAGCAGCCCGCTCACGGCCGCCTTGATGTCGTCGATGGCCTCGTAGATGACGCTGTAGTAACGCACGTCCACGCCGCTGTCCTTGATGACGTTGCGGGCCGCCGCGTCCGCACGGACGTTGAAGCCGATCACGATGGCCTTCGAAGCCGCGGCCAGCTGCACGTCGGACTCGGTGATGCCGCCGACCCCGGAGGAGACGACCGACACCTTGACGTCGTCCGTCGAGATGTTCTGCAGCGCGTCCTTGAGCGCCTCGGCGCTGCCGTGCACGTCCGCCTTGATCAGCAGCTGCACGCTGACGTTCCCGGTCTCCTTGAGCTGGGAGAAGATATCGTCGAGCTTCGCAGCCTGCTGCTGGGCGAGCTTAACGTCGCGCTCGCGGCCCTGCCGGAACGCGGCCACCTCGCGGGCCTTGCGCTCGTCGGGCACGACGAGCACGTCGTCGCCCGCCGAGGGCGTGCCCGAGAGGCCGAGCACGACGGCCGGCATCGACGGGCCCGCCGATTTGATCGCGTTGCCCGTCTCGTCGAACATCGCGCGAATGCGGCCGTACTCCTGGCCGGCGAGCAGGATGTCGCCGATCTTGAGCGCGCCCTTGTTCACGAGCACGGTCGCAACGGCGCCGCGCCCGCGCTCGAGGCTGCCCTCGATGACCACGCCGGCGGCCGGCCCCTTGTCCACAGCCTTGAGATCGAGCAACTCGGCCTGGAGCAGGATGGCCTCGAGGAGGTCCTCGATGCCCTGACCCGTATGCGCCGAGACGTTGACGAACAGCGTGTCGCCGCCCCAGTCCTCGGGCAGCACGTCCTGCTGCGCGAGCTCCCTGCGCACGCGCTCGGGATCGGCATCCTCGCGGTCCATCTTGTTGATCGCGACGATCATGGGCACGCCGGCCGCGCGGGCGTGCTGAATCGCCTCAATGGTCTGCGGCATGACCCCGTCGTCGGCGGCCACGACGAGAATCACGATGTCGGTCACCTGCGCGCCGCGCGCCCGCATCGCCGTGAACGCGGCGTGGCCCGGTGTATCGAGAAACGTGATCTGGCCCTTGTCCGTCTCGACGTGATAGGCGCCGATGTGCTGCGTGATGCCGCCGGCCTCGCCCGAGGCGACGCGCGTGCGGCGTATATAGTCGAGCAGCGAGGTCTTTCCATGGTCGACGTGGCCCATGACCGTCACGACCGGCGGCCGCCCCACTTCCTCGCCCTCGGCGGCCACCTCCATCGACTCGAGCAGTTGGTCCTCGATGGCCGTCGCCTTGATGGGCTTCGCCGTATGACCGAGCTCTTCGACGAGCAGCGTCGCCGTGTCCTGGTCGAGCGCCTGGTTGATCGTGACCATGACGCCCATTCTCATGAGCACCTTGATAGCCTCGGTCGCCTTGATGGCCATGCGCTGGGCGAGATCCGCGACCGTGATCGTCTCCGGGATCTCGACCTCGCGGATCACGGGCGCCGTGGGCCGCTCGAACCCGTGCTGCGACTCGACGTTGACGAAGGACCGGCGCCGGTCCGGCCGCTTCTTGCGCCGTCGGCCGGCCATGCCGTCGGCAACGTGCAGCGTATGATCGGGGCCCTTGCCCCGCTTCGCCCCCGCGGCGCCCTTCGGCCCCGCGGCGCCCTTCGGCCCCGCGGCAACGCGTGCACGCTCCTGCTCGGCGCGCTGCTTGTCGGCACGCTCCTTCTCGGTGCGCTGGGCCGCGAGCCGGCGTTCCTTCTCCTTCTCCTCTTCCTCGTGGCGCTTGGCGGCTTCGGCCTCCTCGGCGCGGCGCCGAGTCTCCTCTTCCTCGCGCTGGCGCGCCTCGGTCTCGGCCTGCTCGGCCGCCCGCTTCTCCGCCTCGGCGCGATCGGCCTCCTCGCGGCGGGCGCGCTCCTCGGCCTCCTGCTGCTCGCGCTCGTGACGCTCGGCCTCCGCGCGCACGGACTCCTCGGCATGGCGCTGCGCGTCGAGCTCCTCCTGCTGCTTGCGCGCCTGCTCCTCGAGCACGTCACGCTTGATGTACGTCCGCTTGCTGCGCACCTCGACGTTGATCGTGCGGGCGCGGCCCTGGTTACCCGCGAGGCGCAGCTCGCTCTGCGACTTGCGCTTCAGCGTGATGCGCCGGGGCGCGGCGTTCGCCTCGTTGCGGCCGTGCGTGCGCCGCAGATGCGTGAGCAGCTCGAGCTTCGCATCCTCGCTGATCTTGTCCTCGGCGCCCGAGACCTTGATGCCCGCCTCGTCGAGCTGCACGAGCAGCCGCTCGACCGGCACCTTCAATACTTTTGCGAATTCCGTGACCGTTACTTCTGCCATTCAAATCTCCTCAGGTCCCTCACGCCTGCTGCTCCCCTTCGAACCAATGCGCGCGGGCGGCCATGATGAGCCGCGCGGCGCGGTCGGGGTCGAGGGCGTCGATGCCCTGCAGATCGTCTACGGCCTGCTCCGCCAGATCCTCGCGCGTCACGATGCCGCGGCTCGCGAGCTCGTAGGCGAGCTCCTTGTCCATCCCTTCGATCTCGAGCAGATCCTCCGAGGGCTCCGCCTGGTCGATGACTTCCTCGCTGACGATGGCCTGCGTGATGAGCACGTCGCGGGCGCGCGCCCGCAGCTCGCTGACGATGCCTTCGTTAAACTCCTCGATGGCGAGCAGCTCGGCAGCCGGCACGTAAGCGATCTCCTCGAGCGTCGTAAAGCCTTCCTGCGCAAGGATCGTCGCGACGTCCTCGTCCACGTCGAGATCGCGCATGAACCGCTCGACGACCTCGCGGGCCTCTTTGTCGCTCTTCTCCTCGGCGGCCGCCTCGGTCATGACATTCAGCTCCCAGCCCGAGAGCTCGCTCGCGAGCCGCACGTTCTGGCCGCCGCGGCCGATCGCCTGCGAGAGCTTGTCCTCGTCGACCGCGATGTCCATGGCGTGCGAATCCTCGTCCACCACGATCGAGAGCACCTCGGCCGGCGACATCGCGTTGATGACGAACTGCGCCGGGTTCTCGTCGTACAGGATGATGTCCACCCGCTCGCCCGCGAGCTCGTTCGAAACCGCCTGCACGCGCGAGCCGCGCATGCCGACGCAGGCGCCGACCGGATCGATGCGTGAGTCGTTGCTGCGCACGGCGATCTTCGCCCGCAGGCCCGGGTCGCGCGCGGCGCCGAGAATGTCGATGAGGCCCTGGCCGACCTCGGGCACCTCGATCTTGAAGAGCTCGATGAGGAACTGCGGCGACGTGCGGCTCAGGAACAGCTGCGGCCCGCGGGGCTCGGAGCGCACCTCGCGCAGCAGGCTCTTGACGCGATCCTGCGGCTTGATCGGCTCGCGCGGAATCATGTCCTCGCGCGGGATGAAGCCCTCGGCGTTGCCGCCGAGATCGATGTAGGCGCCGTGCCGGTCCACGCGCTTGACGATGCCGCTCACGAGCTCGCCGACGCGGTCCTGGTACTCCTCGACGACCTGCTCGCGCTCGGCCTCGCGCACCTTTTGCACGATGACCTGCTTGGCCGTCTGCGCGGCGATGCGGCCGAACTCGACGGATTCCATGGGCTCCTCGACATACCCGCCGGGCTCGACCTCGGGGTCGAGCTCGCGAGCATCCTCGAGACGCAGCTCTCGGGCGGGCTCCTCGAGCTCGGTGGAATCGTCGGCAAAGACCTTCCAGCGGCGAAAGGTGTCGTACTCGCCCGTCTCGCGGTCGATCGCGACGCGAACCTCGATGTCCTCGCCGTAACGCTTGCGCGTGGCGGACGCGAGCGCCGCTTCGATCGCCTCGAAGATGACGTTCTTGTCGACGCCCTTCTCGTTCGAGACGGCGTCGGCCACCATGAGAATCTCTTTGTTCATCCTACAGTCACCTGAGTCCGGCCTAGGCGTCCGGCACGAGCCGTGCCTCCGCGATGTCGTCGAGGCGCAAGCGCAGCGCTTCGCCGTCGGCGTCGATGACGATCTCCTCTCCCTCGATGCCCGCCAGGCGTCCGCGAAAGCGGCGCCTGTTCCCGATCGCGTGCGCGAGCTCCACGCGGATCTCGCTGCCCGCGAAGCGTTCGAAATGCGCTCGCGTGCGCAGTTTCCTATCCAGACCCGGCGAAGATACTTCGAGCGTATAACTACCCGGCAGGGGATCTTCCACGTCGAGGAAAGCCCCGACCTGCCCGCTCACGAGCTCGCAGTCCCCGAGCGTGATCCCGCCCTGGGACGGCTCCTCCGCCGACTTGGCCGCCGCAATCTGCGCGGCGCTGGCGCCGCCGGGCCGATCGATATACAGGCGCAGCAGGCCGTTGCGCCCGAAGCGCACGTCTACATCGACGAGCTCGAAGCCGAGCGCTTCGACGACCGGTTCAAGCAAATCGATGATTCCCTGCTTGTCGAACTGCCTTGACACCTGCACCAGTAACAAAAAATGGGCCGTCGGAGGCCCATCTTCGGGTCCGCGCCGCACCACTCGAACCATGCGAGGATGCGGGCCGGACCAAATAAAAGGCCCCAAAAGGGGCCCTTCCACCTAACCTGTCGGCCGGTACCCGGACCTACCTGCCGGGTCCCCGCAAGGACCCGAAAGCCTCCTCAGGACGGATACTCCGCAAGAAAAGAGGCGGTATCGTACCAAACTCCGTCGCGCAGGGGTAGAACCGGTCTCGAGCACGGTCCTCACTGCGGCAGGCCCCTCACGTCCGGCGCCTGCACGGATTCGAGGTAGAGGACGAGGCGGTTGATGACCTGCCGGGCATCCGCCTCGGCCTGCCGGTCGGCGCCTTCGGTGACCCAGAACTCGTAGCCCCACACCGGCATCGTGCGAGTGCCGTGCGCCGCGATGAGACTGCGGCCATCGATCATGGCCCGGACCTGATCGACGGGGAAACGTCCGCCGTGCCGTTCGGCGAGCCGCGTCAGGTCCGGGACCATGACGTTCAGCGTCGCCGCGACGGGCCCGTCGCCATGGGCCGTGGGCCCATGGCACGCGGAGCAGAACTGCTGATACAGCTCCGCGCCGGAATAGTCCGTCAGCGAGAAGAGCTGGGCCTGCGCCGAGGCGCGGCCGGCGCCGCAGAGGCCGGCCGCGAGCAGCACCGCCGCGCCGAGCCACCCGGGCGCTGCGCCCATGCGCCCGCCCCCGCCGACGCCGCGCCCCGGGGTGAATGTGCTCCGCCGCGCCGCGCCCGCCCCGAACCTGCGAATCCCTTCCACGGCTTCCACCCCCTACCTTTTCGTCAGGCTGACAAACAGGCGGCCAGGATAGTCGATGCCCCCAGGAGGAACGAATAAGGGATTACCGCTAGTGCGCCCGCGACTCGCCGGTTCGGGGCCGCCGTCATGCGCGCTCCGTCGCCGTTGGACCGGCGTACGGCCGCCCGGTTCGTCTATAATCCGCGCATCTTTCAATACCGCGCCCCAGGGGTGGCGACTGCCGAGCCGGAGACGGCTGCCCCGGGCCACGCGGGCCCCGAACACGGAGGCGCCGAATGCCGAGTTACGAGGTTCCGGAGGTCGTCGAGGTCGAATTCAGTCAGCTCGAGCTGCCGAGCGACGTGCCCGTCGACGAGTATCTGAACGAGAAGCCGCTGGCCGAATGCAGCCGCGAGGAGGTCCAGCACGCCGTCCGGACGTTCACCCTGCTGGCCCGTCACACCCAGCGCGAGATCGAGCAGCGCATCGAGCAGCACGTCGAGCTGCGCCGCCGCCTCGCTCACCTCCAGGCCTATCTCGAGAACTTTGAGGAGCTCAATTGGGTGCGCCGCCAATGACGGATACCGGGCCCGACGCCGTCCCCGGGGCTCCCTGAACGTCGCGCTCGTCGGGGCCAGGGCCGCCCGGCCCTCTCACACCGAATCGATGAACGCCCTCATCCGCCGCCGCTGCGCCTCGTCCGGCAAGCGGCCCGAGGCCGCGGCGAAATTCTCCTGCAGATGGGCGGGATTCGTCGTCTCGGTAAGGACGCAGGTCACGGCCGGGTTGGCCAGAATGTACTTCAGCGAGAATTGCGCCCACGTCTCGCAGCCGAAGTCGGCGGCCCAGGTGGGCAACGGCCGGTCGCCGAGCCGGCCGAAATACGTGCCGTTCATGAACGGCCGATTGACGATCACGCCGATGCCGCGATCCGCAAGCTGCGGCAGCAGGCGCTGCTCCGCACGCCGCTCGGTGACCGAGTAGTTGACCTGCACGAAATCCGGCTTCCCGCGGCCCAAAAACGCCTCGAGCTGATCGTAGAGCCGGTACTCGGCGACCGTGACGCCGATGTAGCGCGCCTCGCCGGAGTCCTTGAAACCGCGCAGCGTCGGCCAATGCGTGTCGACGTCCACGAGACTGAAGATTTGGGCGAGGTCGAAAGTCTTGCGGCCGTAAAGCTGCTGGACCTGCCGGAACTGATCGACGCCCGCCTGCCGGCCGGGCATCGTGAGCTTCATCGTCACGAAGAGCCGGTCCGCGAGGTCGGGCTCATTGATGACCCGGCCGAAAACCCTGTCGTTGTCGGGATTTCGGGGCCAGGTATCCACGACGCTGCCGCCCCCGGCAACGAGGGCGTGCAGCACTCGGTCGAGCGGCTCCGCGCCATGCTGCGCGATCTGCTCGACGACCTTGCTCGACCCTAGCCCGATGACGGGCAGCTGCTCCGCCGTCCCCGGAATCGGGCGCCGGGGCAGCGGCTGCGCGGCCCAGGCGCGCCGAGCCCCGAGGCCCAGCGTGCCTGCGGCAGCGGCCATGGCGAGAAAGTCGCGGCGAGTCGTGTTCGCATGGTCCATGCCCTGTCCCCCTCGGCTGCTCTACTCCATTATTCCATGGGCAAGAGGGGTCAGAGCCCTTTTTCACTCTGACCCCTTCTCTTGGAAGAAGGGGTACTCGCCGCAGCGCCGCCGGGGGAGTTCCAGGGGGGGAGGACTGCTGGCGGCGCCGGCCGGGGGAACGGCTACAGCGGCGAGATACCCGCGAAACAGCAAGCAGGTTCTGTGCCAACGTCGCCTCGGCGGCGGTGGGGCGCCGCGGCCGCGGCCGCCTTCAGGGCTCGGAGCCGCGCGCGGGGGCGTTCGGCCGGGAGGCCGCAGCGCCTTCCTTCGACACGCTGGGCAGTGTGACCGTAAACCGGCTGCCCCGTCCTGGTGCGGATTCGAGCTCGAGCGTGCCGCCGATTGCGGACACGAGGTCTCTGACGAGCGCGAGGCCGAGTCCGAGGCCCGGGGTGTGCTTGTTGCGCATGGACTCGGCCGACTCGAAGGGCTCGAACACGCGCGCCTGCTCGGCGGCGGACATGCCGCGCCCCGTGTCGGCGACGACGAAACGGTGGGTATCCCCGCCGGCATCGACTTCGAGCGTGACGCCGCCCTCCTTCGTGAACTTCACACCGTTCGCAACCAGATTCCAGATCACGACGCGCACGAGGGCACGGTCGGTCGCGAGGGCGGGCAGCGGCTCGACCACCCGCAGCTCGAGGGCGATGCCCTTCTCCGCCGCGCGCTCGCGCAGCTCGTCGATGACGTCGTGCGCCAGCGCGGCAGCGTCGACGGGCGCGAGCGCCGGATCGAGCGGGCCGCCGCGCAGTCTCGCGTGCTGCAGCAGCGACTCGATGAGCTCCCCGAGCTGGCGCGTCGAGCGCCTCATGCGCGCGAGAACGCCCGCGGCCTCGTCGGAGAGGCCCGCGCCGCCGAGCTCGAGGCGCTCGACCTGCAGCTGCAGCACGGCCAGGGGTGAGCGCAGCTCGTGCGAGATCAAGCCCAGAAAGTCGGACTTGATCCGGCTCGCGCGCTCGGCCTGCTCGCGCGCGACCCGCGCTGCCTCGAGCGCCGTGCGCAGCTCCCGCTGGCGATGGGTCACCTCGCGCGCGAGCCGCTCCAGATCCTCGTAGCGTGCGGAGATTTCGCCCTGCAGCACGTCGCGCACGCGCTTGACGACGACGAGGTTCGCCGCCCGGGCGCGCAGCTCGTCGGCCGAAAACGGCTTCGTCAGATAGTCCTGCGCCCCGGTACGCAGGAGACGAACGCGAGTGTCCTCCTCCGTCTTGGCGGTCAGCAGGAGGATCGGCACGGCGTCGAGCGCAGGCCGCTTGCGAATCGCCGCGACGAGCTCCTCGCCCGTGTGCTCGGGCATCATGAGGTCGCTCACGATGAGGTCGGGGGCCAGACGCTCCGCGAGCTCGAGCCCGCGGCGGCCATCGAAAGCCTGCTGGACTCGATAATCCGGCGCGAGCGTCTCGGCCACGAACCGGTTCATGTCGGCGTTGTCCTCGACGACAAGCGCGAGCGGACCCTCGGCGCTCGCCTCGGTCCTCGGGGCCGCGCCGAGCGTGCGCAGCTCCGCGAGCGCCTGGCGCGCATCGCCGGCGAACGCCTCCGACGCCCCGGCCTGCGCTTCGACGTCGATATCCGCCGGCGCCCGCCGTGGCAGCACGACGCGAAACAGCGCGCCGCCCTCGGGTGCATCTCGCACCTCGAGGCGGCCGCGCTGCAGCTCGACGAAGTCCCGCGCAATCGCGAGCCCGAGCCCCGTTCCGCCGAACCTGCGCGCGGCCGAGCTTTCCGCCTGGTGGAACCGCTCGAAGATCAGCGCGCGCTGCTCGGGCGGCACACCGGGTCCGCTGTCGGCAACGTCGATGACGATCTCCGCGTCGGACCCGCGCAGGGCGCAGCGCACGGCACCGCCCGCACCCGTGAACTTGAACGCGTTCGCTACGAGATTCAGGACCACGCGCCGCGTCTTATCCACGTCGAGCTCGGCGTGAAGTGAGGCCGGTGCCTCGACCGTGTAGCGCATGCCGCGCTCGTCCGCGAGCCCTTCGAAGTGCGCCGCGACTGCGCGCAGAAGCTCGGCCGCATCCGCGCGCGCGTACCGCAGCCCCTGGCGGCCGGCCTCGAGCTTCGCCACGTCCAGCAGATCGTCCACATGCTTCTTCAGCGTGCGCGCGTTGCGCAGCAAGACCTCGGCATCGCGGCGTTGCTCGGCCGAGAGGTTCGCGGCGCCCAGCAGTTTCTCGGCCGGGCCGATGATCAGCGCGAGCGGCGTGCGCAGCTCGTGGCTGACGTTTGCAAAAAACTCGGTCTTGAGCTCGTCGGCTTGTTTGGTGCGCTCGTACAAGCTTTCGAGATCCTCGACGACCGCCTCGAGCTCCACGCCGCGCCGGCGCGCCGCCTCAGCGCCGCGGGCGAGAGTGAGCGCGCGCGGAATCAGCGGCGGCAGCATGATCGCCGTGCCGACGGACGCGGCAGCCGTCACGATGCGCACGCCGCTGTCGAGCCAGTACAGCGGATGCCAGATCACGAGCACGTCGAAGAAGTGCGTGATGCCGCAGGTCACGATGAAGGCCCCGAACGCGAGGCCCATACCCTTGAACGGCAGGTAGCTCCCCCGGTTCACGAGATACGCGAGCATCGAGGCGATCGCGACGTAGGCGATGCCGATCGAGCCGTTCGAAAGGATTTGGGCCCAGAGGATGGCCGGCTTCCAGAGGTAGCAGTGGCCGTGGGGCAGGAAGGACCCGGAGGAAAGAATCGTGTGCAGGAGGTTCATGGTTCGAGTTCCTCGGCCGCCGGCCTCGAACGCGCTCGGCCGGCCCGGACTCGGGCCGGGGGCGGGTCGGGCGCAGGAAGGAGCGCGGGCGGCTCGATCAGTGGGCGTCGCGCCCGGCGCCGAGCACGGTGCGGGGGCGGCAGTGCCGCGCCGCGACGTCGAGCAGCTCGCCGAGGCGCACCGGCTTCTCCAGATAGCCCGCTACGCTTTCCACCGGAGCGCCGATCTGCTGTTCTCCGAGACAGGTGAGCAGTACGAGGGGCACGTCCTCGAGCCGGCGGTCCAGCTTCACGGTCTCGAGCAAAGTCCAGCCGTCCATGACGGGCATCATCATGTCGAGCAGCACGAGCGCGGGCCTGCGCTGGGAGCGCAGGTGCGCGAGGGCCTCGACGCCGTCGCGCGCGTCGATGACCGCATAGCCCTGGCCGCGCAACACATCCACCACCTCTTCGCGGAAATCGTCGTCGTCGTCCACGACGAGTATCGGCCCGGTCTCGGCCGCGAGCTCGGAGAGAACCGGCAGCGGTACGGCGTCAAGCAAGAAATAGAACGTGCTGCCGACGCCCCGGCGGCTCTCGACGCCGATTTCGCCGCCGTGCGCCTCGACGATGCCCTTCGCGACGGCGAGACCGAGACCCGCGCCCCGTTCCTTGTTGTATTCGCCGCGCCAGAAGCGATCGAACACGCGGGGCTGCTGATCGGGCGCGAGACCGATCCCGGTATCGGCGACGGCGAAGCGGACGCGGCTTCCTTGGCGTTCCGCCGCGACCGTAATCGTCCCGCCCTCGGGCACGAACTTCAGAGCGTTGCCGATGAGATTCGTGAGCACCTGCATAATGCGCGCGCGGTCGGCCTTGACGAAGGTCGCATCCTCGTCGGCGCGGCACACGAGCCGGATGGATTTCTCCTCGGCGACCTGGCCGAACAGCGTGAACGCCTCGTCCACGAGCGTCTTGGCCTCGACCCATTCGGGGCTCACGGAGAAGCGGCCCGCGTCCATCTGGGAGATATCGAGCAGATCCTGGAGCAGCCGGTTCATCTGCATCGTGGCCAGCGTGATGCTCGCGAGGCTTCGCGCCCGGCGCTCGGCGGGCGGGTCGAACTGCAGCAGCGCGGCGGCCGTCGAGATGGACTGCAGGGGATTACGCAGGTCGTGCGAGACGAGCTGAATCATGTCGTCGCGCGCCGCCACGGCCGCGCGCGCCTCCGCGTAGAGCCTCGCGTTGTCCACGAGCAGCGCGGCCCGGGCCGCGAGCTCGGTCGCGAGCCTGAGGTCTTCCGCGTCGTAGCGCCGTTCCGAATCGGCCGTGGTCGCGAAAGCGATCGCGCCGAGCGTGCGGCCGCGGGACCTGAGCGGCACGATCATGGCCGAGCGCGGCGCGAGCGCAAGCACGGCGGTCGCATGCGCGGCGCTCTGCGTGGACCGGGCCACGCGCTCCTCGGTGATGTCCGAGGCCAGGACGGCCTCGCCCGTCCGGATCACGGCGCCCGCGCCTTCGGCGTCGTCGAGCCGCGGCTCGCCGAGCTCCGCGAGCCGCTGCACGAGATTGACCTTCGCGGGCAGGCGGTGCGCGAGACCTTGACGCTCGATCGCAGTCCCGTCGTACGAGTACGTGACGCAATAGTCGGCCATGGTCTCGACGATGCGGTCCGCAAGCCGCCGCAGCGCGTCCCCCGGGTCGAGCGAGGCCGCAAGGTCGCCGCTGATCTCGAACAGGCTCTGCAGCTGACTGCGCGCACGCTCGGCGGCGCCGCGTGCCTCTTCGGCTTCGGCGAACAGCGCGGCGTTGTCGAGCGCGATAGCGGCCCAGCTCGCGATTTCCTCGGCCGCCGCGAGGTCCTCCGGTCCGTACGTGCGCCGCGACTCGGCCGTGCCGAGGCTCAACGCGCCGAGCACGCGGCCCCTGGCCTTGAGCGGCACCGTCATCAACGAGCGCAGCCCGAGCCGTTCGATGTGTTGCGCGTGCTCCGCGTCCTGCGCGGCCGCCGCAATGGCCTCAGCCGTGACCTCGGGAATCAGCGCCGACCGCCCCGAGGCGATCACTCCGGCGACGCCGCCGGGCGAGGCCGAACGCGGCGGCCAGCGCCGCACGAGCTCCCAGGCCATCTCGACCATGGCGGGATCGCGGTGCGCGACCTCGACGGGCGTGGACGGGCCCGGCCCGTCCGCCGTGTAGATCGAACACCAGTCGCCGAGATACGGGACGACGAGGCGCGCGAGCTGCCGCAAGGCGGACTTGGGCTCGAGGGTGGTCGCGAGCACTCTGCCCGCCTCCGCGAGGAAGGCCTTGCCGGCTTCTGCGCGTTTGCGCATTGTGATATCCCGGCAGATGCCGACCATGCGCCGCGGCCGCCCGCCCGGATCGCCGAGCACACGACCGCGCGCCGCGACCCAGCGCTGCGAGCCGTCGGGCGGCACGATGCGGTATTCGATCTCGTATTCGCCGCCGGGCTCCGCGAGCGCCCGCTCGACCCGTGCGCGCATGCGGTCGAGGTCCTCCGGATGCACGTCCTGCTGCACGGCTTCGAACGTGCCGCCGAAGTTACCTGGCGGCAGGCCGTGGATGCGCTCGAGCTCCTCGGACCACTCGACGGCCCCGGTCTCGAAGTCCCACTCCCAGACGCCCATCTGGCCGGCCGCGAGCGCGAGGCGCAGCCGCCTCTCGCCGTCGAGCCGCAGGGCCGCCTCGCGCTCGGCATCGCGGCGGGCCTCGGCCTCGGCCGCCAGCCGCTTCTCGAGCTCGGCCGCGATGCGCCGCTGTTCGAGTGCGAATGCGACGTGCCCGGCGACGATCTCGGCGATGACGACCTCGTCGGCCGTGAAGGCGTGCGGCGCCTCGTAATAGAGCATGAACTTGCCGAGCAGCGCAGGGCCGTAGCGCAGTGGCACGAAGGCCAGCGCCCCGATTCGCTCGGCCTCGAGGGCGCTCAGCAGCCCGGACAGAACGGGCTCGGCACGGATGTCCTCGACGAGAACGGTTTGGGGATCGGGCTCGTCGTCGGCCCAGGGCGAGTGCCCGTCTACGGCGCGCCGGTAGGCCTCGGAGAGCCCGCTCGAGGCCACGAACCGCATCCGCCCCTCGGCGTCGCGCAGCAGCATGGAGGCGCGCTCGACCCCGAGCGTCGCCTGCAGGCAATGCAGCGCCGCCTCGTAGACGGCTTCCAGGGTACCGGCGCCGGCAATCTCGGCCATGAGCGCCCGGATAGCTCGTTTCTCAGGCATCTCGGTTCGGCCCGCTGATTTGCTCCCCGCTTTGTAGCACGCGCCCGCCTAAAGCAGCAGCGTTCGCACTATTCCGACACGTTTCGCGCCGGCTCCGGCGCCTCCGGCAACGCAAACGGCGACCGAAGGCAGCCCGTGAGTCCACGAGACCTTGCCCGTCTTCCGGCCGTGGCCCGCAGCATGCGGTCCGCCATCCCCCTGCTTCCGGCTGCCGCCGGTTCGGCCGTGCCGGTACCTCGGCCGCCCTACTTCAGCGACTGAAACTTCTGGCCGTCCGCCAGGATCACCGTCTTCAGGAAGTACTTGTCCGGCTCGTCCTTGCGCGGGGCCCCGATCGCCGTGATCTTAGTGCCCGGTTTCAGCATCGAGGGCTTGAGGCCCATGCGCACGAGCATGTTGGCCGGCGCGCCTTCGACGAAGTGTATGATCTCCGTCTTGCCGTCCGCCGTCTTGTGCTTGAGCGTCATCTCGATGTGAGGATTGCGGAATTTCACGGAATCGACGACGCCCACGAACTCGATGTTCTTGGACATGTCGTAGGCAGCGAAGGAATGGTGCGCGGATGCCATCGTCGCGGCGGACCCGAGCACGATCGCAACCAGGAAAACGAGCAGCCTATTCTTCATGTATCGCCCTCCACGCCCCGCGTTCACTGCCCCTCTGCCGAGCCCGGCAGAGAGTCCAGATCCGGCAGCGTCAGCCCCCGCATCTGCAGGTAATTATCCCACAAGGTATCCGTGCACGTGTACTCGAGGACCTGCATGTCCGGACGCAGCACGGCCTCGGCGTGCAGGTGGACGGGCTCCGTGTACACCTTGGGATCGGTCAGCGTTATGTCGTCGATGAGATAACGGTGCTTGCCGCCCTTCGTCTCGCGCTCCTCCGTCGTCATGCGCTCGACGATGTGCGCGGACGAGCTGTTCGGCAGCTTGTTCATGTAGGGATAGGGCTTGAGATCGGTCGTCTCGATGACCAGCGTGTCCCCTTCCCAGTGCGCGACCGCGTGGCCCATCGCGGAGGGCAGCAGGGCCTCGGGCGGGTGATGGTCCTCCATGTAGATCTTCCGGTACATGCCATAGCCTTCCCAGTAGATCGTCACGTCCTGCGGCCGCTGGATGACCTCGACCGAGAACGGCGCGCCCCAGGGCGCCCTCGGCATCCCGGGCCAGATGCAGAAGCGGCCCGGATCGTCGTCCACCGTGAACTTGGCGGCGTACGCTTCGGCGAGCTTCTTGGCCTCAGGCGTGAACGGCAGGGGGTTCGGGCTGCGCTTCGCGAAACCGGCCGGAAACCAGATCCCGGAGAAATCGGGATGGGCCGCCGCATGGGCGTCCTGCGCCTCGCCCCGGGATGCGAGCGTCGCGCCCGCGGCGAGGACGAGGAGCAAAGTCGTTCGTTGCAGGTATCGCTTCGAGTCGGCGCTCGGCATTCGTCATCCCCCCTATGGAATAGAGCCGCGTGCCGCCCGCGGCGCGGGCGGCAGCCGCTGCGGTTGGCGACCGCTGCGGTTGCGTTAGGGGGATACTACGTCATTTTCCGCCGATCGTGTCCGCCACATGGGCGCCGCGCCGGCCCATGGGCTCCGCGCCGCCCGTCGTCGAGTCCAAGCGCGTCTGATGCTCCATTTCCGCGTTGAGCTCCCCCCCGAGCAGCACGATGAAGGCCGAGAGCCAGAACCAGAGCATGAGCACGGCCACCGCAGCCACGGAGCCGTACGTCGCGTTGTAATTCCCGAAGTTTGCAACGTACCAGGAGAACCCGGCCGAGCCCGCGAGCCACACGGCGGTCGCGACGAGGGCGCCCCAGGCGACCCAGCGCCACTCCGGGCGCGCCCGGCAAGGGGAGTAGCGGTACAGAACGGAGAGGATGCCGACGCTGGCCGCCGCGAGCAGCGGCCAGCGCAGCCAGTTGACGAGGCGTCCGACCGCGCCGTTCAAGTCGAAGCCCGCGACGGCGGCCGGCACGAAGCCGATCGCGAGCAGCGCGATGACGACGAACACGAGCAGCGCGAAGGTCAGCAACAGCGCCATGCGGTTGAACTCGATGAAGCTGCGCTTCTCGGGCTGCCCATAGACTATGTTCATGGCCGTCATGAGTGACTTCACGCCGGCGGACGAGCTCCACAGCGTCAATACGAAGCCGAATACGAGGCCGAGGCTCAACGCTGTGCCGCTTCCGCTCGCGATGCGCTGCATCTGCTGGCCGATGAGCTGGCCGGCCTGCTGCGGCAGGACGTTTTCCAGCATCTGCATCTGCTGCTGGGCCTGCTCGGGGCTCGAGATGAGCCCGTAGATCGAGACCAGGGACGCGAGCGCCGGAAACAGGGCCAGCATGCCGTAAAACGAAGCACCGGCCGCGACGAGCGAAAGGTTGTCCTTGCCGATCTGTCCACCCACGCGCCGCAGAACCTCGCGCCAGCCTTGGAGCGGAATCTCCAGCGGCGAATTGGCGCCGCGGCCATGCGGACCGGCCCGTCGTTTGTCTGGCCCGTTTCGTCTGTCAGGCCTGTCTGGTCTGTCTTGCGGCATGTCGAGCTCCCTTTCGACCTTGCGGACTGCGGCGGCCTTCACGCCCTCATCGGCGCTTGATCCTCCGACTCCAGCATTCGACCAGCGCCGCGGCACGTCCCGGCTTGCGGTCTTCCGGCCGTGCCGCTTCGACGGCGCAACGCTCCCGGCACCGCCATGGAGCGGGCTCGAAGACGAAAAGCCGAAGGCGCTTGCGGTTCTCGGCCGCTTGCCGCGCCTGGGCTCGCCCGGCTCGGCGAGCACTGGGCGCCTTGGTCCTGTCTCGCCCGGGGCGCTCTTGCCCCCGTTGAGCCCCTTGGGCCGAATCCGTGGTGCCTTGCGATCTGGTCACGCCCTCATGACAGCAAAGGTCGTGCCAGGGCGACGGCAAAGGTCGTGCCAAGGCCGCGGCGGGGGGCCCTCAACCGGGCGGTGGCTCGTCGGGCGGCGCCGAACGCGGCTCCGCGGAGGCCTCGGCGGCGGGCTTGGGGGGCGATTCGGCCGCCGCGCCAAGCTTCGGCTCGGACTCCGCCGCGGCCGGCTCCTCGCCGCTGCGCGCGGGACGCTTCACGAACGCGCCGACCATGCGGCCCGCACCGGCCAGCTGGCGCCAGGCCTGGCGCCAGTCCGCCCGCTCGGCCGCATCGCGCTGAATGCGAATCCAGCGTGCCCGCTGTGCCTCGGGAAACCGCTCCGCGAGCTCGAGCCTCAGCACGTCGAGGTTGTAGGGCGGCTCCTCGTCGAGCCGCATGGGCACGACCGCCTCTAGCGGCACGTCGAGATCGGCGGCGACGGCCTCGATGGCGCCGCGGATCGACTGCGCCTTCGGCGTCCGCGGCTCGGCCACGTCGTAGGGCGGCGACCACTCCCGCACGGGCGGCAGGCGGTCTACGTGGCTGGCGACGACGATGACGGGCGGCATCTTGCGGCGCGGGTCCGCGGCGAAGCGCGCGCGCAGCGAATCGAGCGCCCGCCGGTCCGCCGCGCGATCCGGGCGGTGCGCGGCCGCAACCCAGATCACGAGGTCGCAGGCCGCGGCGCGCGCCGCGAGCTCGGCCTCCCCGGCCGCGTCCTCGAGGCCCGGGCTGTCGATGAGCCATGCGACCGGCATCCCTTCCTGCCGGAGCTCGTAGCCCTCGAAACCGGCCGTGGCCGGCAGCACGTCGACGCCGGCCCGGAGCGCGCCGAGCAGCGCGTTCGCGAGCGTCGATTTGCCGGCCTTGGTGCGTCCTGCGACGAGCAGGCGCAGCGCGCCGGGGAGCGGCGCCCGTGCCGCGGTCCCGTCGAGCGTCTCGCCCGCCGCGAGCTCCGCGAGCCCGGCGGCGTCGACGCGCAGGCGGCCCGAGTACAGCTCGATGGCCGCGCGGCCGACCTCCTCGACCCACAGCCTCACGATCTTTCTGCGGACGTGCGCCTGAAGGTTCTGATACAGGTCGTTGACGACGTAATCGCGGACCTCGGCCGCGAGCGCCCCGAGCGGACTCAAGATGCGCGCGATCCGGAGCACGCTGTATACCGTGCGGCTATGCTCGAGCACCTTCGCGACGAATGGCTGGTAGCCCCAGGCGAGCAGCAGATGCCCGGCCTTGAGCCGATGGGAGTAAGGCACCTGCTCGAGCAGCAGGTAGCGGAGCCGCGCGCTGATGCGCTCGGTCAGGAGCAGCAGCTCCGGCAGCGTGAACTCGAGCGTCGGGTTCTTGCGGCCCGGATGGTAGTGCCGGGCCACGGCCTCGATCGTACGCTCCGCCGCCCGCAGCAGCTCGCGCCGGTCGCCGAGCATCTCCACGTCCGCCTCGACGCTGAGCCGGCAGACCTCGTCCCAGGCCGCGCGCTCGTGCGGCGACCAATTGGCATCGGGCTCGGTCAGCGCCTCGGCCTCGGCCGCGGCCTCGCGAAACGGCTCGTGACGCGCGCGCAGCGCCAGCCAGGCGATGACAGTGCCGACCGCGGCGGCCCCGAACCAGATCAGGAACCAGTCCCGTTCGAGCAGCCAGACGATGCCGCCTATGAACGCCGTGAGGATCGGAACCGCGAGCAGCAGGCCGGCCAGCAAAGTGACCCACCAGCGGCCCCAGAACGAGGCTCTCGGCTCAGCCACGGCCGCCTCCCCCGGCGCCGCCGGTGCCGGACGAAGGGCCGGCGTCGAGCCGGCGCGCGCGCACGATTCCGAAGGCTTCGCTCAGGGACTCGCGGTAGGTGCGCGCGACGCCCTCGGCATCGTCGCGGCCCGCATCGAGCATGTTGAGGTAATAGCAGGCGGCGCGCCCGATCGCGTAGGTCACCGCGAAGCTCGCGGTCCCGGCAGCGGCGGCGCCGAGCGTCTGGCCGTAACCCGGCACGAGCTTCGCGAGCTGCCTCGCGCCGAGGCCGAGACCGATGCGCACGGCCGTCCCGGTGCCGAGCGACGCGGCGAAGCGGCGCATCGTGCGCGCGTTCCACTCGACGTCGTAGATGAGACCGATGCTGTGGAGCATCTTGCCCTGGATCGTCGGAACGCTGACCCAGCCGATCAGAGGCAGCACGTCGCTCGCGCCGGCCGCGAAGGCGTAACCGAGAATGTGCGGGCGCGCGCGCAAAGCGCGTTGGTCGGCCTCGCCGGCCGCGAGGCTGCGCAGGATCGTCCGCATGCCGGCCGTGCCCGCGTGCTCGAGCGCATCGAGCAGCGCGTCGAGGCCGTAGCGCGCATCGTTGAACCCTTCGGCCGGCGGCGTGAGATCGACGGGGACCGCAAGTATCTCGCCGCGACCCGGCAGCGCCTCGAACTCGGCGGCCTGCTGCGCGAGACTGCGGCGCAGGTCGTCGAGCCCGTGCGCCGAGCCGAGCTCGGCGTAGGGCGGGTGGTCGGCGCCGCTCGGATAGCCCTCGTGCAGGCAGGTCTGCGCCAGCACGATGGCCCAGTCCGGGTGCCGCGTTCTCACGGCGCGCAGCGCCGCGAGCACTTCGCCCTGCTCCGGGTCCATGGCGCGCGCGACCGCCAGCACGACGTGCGCTCGCCGCTCGAGCTCGGCGAGATCGGCGGAGGGGTCGTACCCGACCTCGCCCAGCCCGCTCGTGTCGAGGAAGCGGATGACGGGCGCTTCGGGCGGAAAATCGAACACGCGCGCCGTGCGCGTGCAGGGTCTGTATCCCGAGCCTATCTCGGCCTCGGGATGCCGCGTGATCGCGTGGACGATCGAAGTCTTGCCCGCCTGCACCTTGCCGATGAGCCACACGACGGGCGCCTCGTGGCGCGCGCGCTCGGCGATCGCGTCGTCGAGCTTGGGATCGCCCTCGGGATGCAGCACCGCATCGCGAAAGGCTCGCCATGTCCTCGTGAGCTGTCCCGATGCCATGCCGTGCCGAAGCCTCCTGGTCTCGCGCTATACTGCGCGAGGTCCGAGGAAAAAGGGGTCAGAGCCCTTTTTCCGAGACGGGGAAAGGGCTCTGACCCCGTTTTCCCCCGCGCATACAAGTAACCCGAAGGGAGCAGAACATGTCAATTAGAAGAACCCTGCTTGCATTAGTGACGCTGGCCGCGGCCCAGGCCGTCTTCATGGGGCCGGCGGCGGCGCAGAACGGCGGCGGCCGACCGCGCCTCGCGCCGCTCGATATGATGACGGATGCCTTCCCCGACGGCGGTGTCATCCCGCCGAAGTACACGAGCCGCGGCGACAACGTTCAGCCCAGCTTCAAGTTTTCGGGTGCCCCGGACACGACGCAGACGTACGCGATCATCCTGCACGACATCGACGTGGCGCTCGGTGGGAAGACGACGGACGTGCTGCACTGGGTCGCCTGGAACATTCCGGCCTCGGCCGGCGGCATCCCCGAGGGCTCGTTGCCGGCGGGCTCGGTCAACGGCAAGAACATCCGCGGCCAGAACGCCTACATGGGCCCGGGCGCGCCTCCGGGACCGGATCATCACTACGTCTTCGAGCTCTACGCGCTCGACACGAAGCTCGATTTGCCCGAATCGGCGAGCCGTGACGATCTGCTCAAGGCCATGGACGGTCATATCGTCGCGAAGGCCGCCTACGTCGGCCGTTACCACGGCACCGCGCAATAGTCGTCCCATGCGGCGGCCGCGGCGGGTGCTCGACGCCCCCGCCGCGGCCTCGCGCTACTAGGTGCTCGACGCCTCGAAGATGCTCTCGATGGACTCGTCGAGCTTCCTGTCGAATTCCTTGTCCGACATCTGCGCCGTCAAGCCTTCGACGAGCGCGCGCGAGAAGCTCGCGACCACGCGGTGGTTGCGCGCGAGCAGTTTGTTGGCTTCGGCGCGCGAATAGCCGCCGGACAGCGCCACGACCTTGACGACGCGCGGATGATCGATGCAGTCCGCGTAGAAGTTATCTTCGCTCGGGAGCGTGAGCTTCAGCATGACGCGCTGATCGGCCCCGAGCTTGTCGAGCTCGGCCTTGATGCCCGCCTTGAGCAGCCGTTCGGCCTCGGCCTTGTTCGGGCAGTGAATGTCCACCTCGGGCTCGACGATCGGCACGAGACCCTTGGCGATGATCTGCCGTGCGAGCTCGAACTGCTGCTTGACGATCGCCTCGATGCCGGCCTTGTCGGCCTGTTTGATTACGGAACGCATCTTCGTCCCGAACACATTTTTCGACTTGGCCTTGTCGAGCAGGGCGTCGAGGTTCGGGATGGGCTTCATGAGCTGCACGCCGTTCTTCTCCTCCGCAAGGCCCTTGTCGACCTTGAGGAACGGCACGACGCGCTTCACGTCCCAGAGGTAATCCGCCGTCGGCTTGCCGGCGATTTCGCGATCCATCGTGTTCTCGAACAGGATCGCGCCGAGTATCCGTTCGCCGTTGAACGCCGGGCTCGTGACGATGCGCGTGCGCATCTCGTGGACGACCCCGAACATCTCCTCTTCGTTCGACCAGGCGCTCTCGTCGATTCCGTACTGGCGCAGCGCCTTGGGCGTGCTGCCGCCGCTCTGGTCCAGGGCCGCGATGAAGCCCTTCTGCGTGCGAATCTTCTGCATCTGTTCGTCGAACTTGCTCACGATGTTCCTCGGCAACTTGGTTGATGGGTATCGGCAACCCTTCCGTTTCCCGGCCCGTCATTTTAGCCCATGGGGCGCGACGATACTGCCCGTGCAGCTCGCGGGGCGCCAGGACGGAAAACCGAAGCCCCGCGGGGCGCGGGCCTTCCCCGCGCCCCGCAGCTCGCAGGTCAGTTCGCGGGCACGAACACGGCCGCGATCTTGGTGGCCGTCAGGGTCCCCGTCCCCGGGTCGTAGCTGCCGTGAGCTTCGAACGCGCGCAGCGCCTGGCCGCCGCCGAGCTTGGCTGTCAGCGCGTCCACGAACGCGCCGAAGTCGGCGAAGAGCTCGACGTGGCCCGGCTCGGCGATGCCGAACAGCGCGCGCCCGCTCGAGGGGACGATCGAAGGCGAGGCTGGGAGCGCGCCGAGATCCTGCGCGACGCCGCCGACGCGCAACGCGTGCGGGGTGCCGATCGCCGGGTTCGAGAGGTCGAGCACGAGGCTCGAAGCCTCCATCGTCAGGAACGGCGCGGTCGTGCCGGCCGTACCCCAGCCGATGTCGAGCGTGGCCGGCGCCCCCTGCCGGTCGATGACGGTCTGCCCGGCGAAGTCGGGCGGCGCCGTCCCGAACGACTCGACGAACCCGAGCACCCCGGTCCAGCCGCCCGCCGTCAGGCCCGCCAGCGACAACGTGCCCGTCGCCACCTTGTAGTCGGCCGGATCCGCGTCGCTGCCGGAAGCCGTACCCGTGCCCGAGAAGTCGAACAGGTCCGCGCCGAGCCGATCGATCGACTGCAGCGCAAGATCGAGCTGCCCGGGCACGACGCTGACGACCGTCCCTTCGATGCGGGTCGGCAGCAGCCGCACGCGTCCGGCCGTCGCGTCGAGGACGGGCGGTGTCGCGGCCGTCGTCGGGGCCGTCGTCGCGTCGATCGAAGCGGGGTCCTGAAACGTGCCGAAGGCCGTGATCCGCTGTCCCACCGAGACCGCGCCCGCATCGACCGAAGCCGCGGGCGCCCCCGTCTCGACGACCGTGGTCGAGGGCCCGAGCAGGACCGTCACCGTCCTTCGAAATGCCGCATGCGCGTCGTGCCGCATGGCCCAGGCACCTGCGACGGTCAGCGTATCGCCGCTGCGGGCCACGACGCTGCCCGTGACCGCGTCGATGCCGGCGCCGCCGACGCTCGTGCCCGCCGCAACGTCCGCCGCAGTGAATGTGTGCGTCGCCGTGTCGAGCGTCCCGCGCGCGACCGTCAACGTCGCCTTCGGCAGGGCCGCCAGCGCCGTGAGACCGTCCGCGCCCGTATAGGTATCCCCGCCGATCTCGAACGTCGTCTGCGCCGTAGTTTGGACCGTGACCAAACCGTGGTCGCCGCTTGCGAGCTGCCAGGGCCGCACATGGACCGTATAGCTCGAGCTCGCCGCATCGACGCTCGCGAGTGCGCCGCGCACGCGCAGATCCTTCTGGTCGACGGGCGAGACTTCGCCGACGATGTATGGCGCCACCGTGACGACGGGCGGCGAGACGCTCGTGTCCACGGTGTTGGACGCGGCGAGATTGAAGTCGAGGCTCAGAAACGCCGTGCGCGCACGCGTGACCACGAGATGGTTACGGTCCGAGAGCTGAATCTGCAGCGCCACGACGCCGAGCGGCGCGCCCGTCGCATCTTCGGCCCTGGCCTGCACGACCTGCCCGCCGGCCTCCACCTCGATGTCGGCATTGCCGTAGTCGAGCCGAATCGTGCCGCCCACGAAGTCGCCGGGCGCGAGCGTCGCGGCGCTCACGAGCTCGGAAAGGTCCGTGAGCTGTGCGAAGTCGATGCGTGTCGTCGCCGGCAGCATCTCGACGGTGCTGCCGTCGGCGCGCTGCAGGGTCAGGGACAGAACGTCTACCGAGTAGCCGACGAAGTCGCCTTCCGCGTCGGTCAGGCTGACAAGCGCCGTCCCGCAATCGGCCGCAGCCGCCGCGTCCGATGCCGAGCACGTCCCGCCCGTCGCGCCGCTCGACGCGGTCGGCGCCCCCGAGCCCGAACAACCGGCCAAGGCGAGCGCGGCGAGCCAGGCCACCGCGGCCGCGCGCACGCGGCCACCGAATCCGATTTGAGTGATTGCGATCATACGGTCTCCCTACCTCGAAAGTTCCCGAGCACGGAAGCAGAGAACGCGCGGCGAGGCGGGCGGTTGACGCGAAATCTGTCGGCGCCCGGCGACAGGGAAACGAAGGGATTGGACTCGATCCGCGGCCGTCAACGCGCCCGCAGCGTGTAGAGATACGCGGCGATGTCGGCGGCGTCACGCGGCTTGAGACCGAGGTTGGGCATCGCGCTTTGCGGCTCGACCTTATGCGTCTCGAGCAGCCAGCGCATGAGATTCGCCGGCGTGTTCGGCAGTTCGCCGGCCACGAAGCTGCGCACGGCGATCCCGCGCAGCGGCGGGCCGACGTGCACCTTGCGGCCCATGACCCCGGGGATCATATGACAGGTCGTGCAGCCGTACTGGGGGATCGCTTCCCGTCCGCGCTTCGGGTCGCCGAGCGCGGCGACCATCCGGCCCAGGGCCTCGGGCGAATACTGTGTGGCCTCGCGTGTCTGCTCGCTTGTCTGCTCGCGTGTCCGCGATTGTCTTCCGAGTGATTCGCTCGAGAGCGATTCGCTTACGAGCGATTCCGCTTTGCGCCCCTCACCGCTCGAGGCCGGCGCCGCCTTCGAAAGTAAAGGCGAGGTGGGCACAGGCGGCGCGAGCAGCTCGTCGCGCCTGCTCTTTGCTTCGCTCAACAACTTCTTGTACTCGACGGGCGAAAGCTCGGGCAGGGTCATGACGAAAGCCGTGATGTCCCAGAGCTGCTTCTCCGGCAGCCTGTAGTACCAGGCCGGCATGCCGGTCATCTTGATGCCGTGGCGCAGTATCCAGAAGACTTCCCGCGGCCGCAGCTCGTTGGCCGCATAAACGAGATTCTCGGGAATGGGCTCGAGCCCGAGCGCGAACGCGTCGGGCGCCACGCCGGGCGCCCCGTGGCACTTCACGCAGTGCTCGTCGTACTCGAGCAAACCTCGCATCCGGCTCGAACGGTCGAAGCTCGGCGGCACGATTCCATTGGCGTGAGCAACGACCGAGCGCTTGAGGCCTTCGGCGAGCGCCCAGTAGACAGGCCGAAAGTGCTCGCGCGTGGCCGCAACGTCGTAGAGCCCCCCGAAAAGGACCGCGAGGATTCCGATGAGCGCAACCGCGGCCGCGGCGACGATGCCGAGAATCGCGCCCTTGATCCAGCTCGCGCGCGCTTGCAAGGCCGCGCGCACGGAGTGCGCGGCCACATCGACCCCGTCCCGGACTTCGTTCTTCGCCCTGTTCACGCGAGCCTGCTATGCAAATTGCAGGCCACGTCATTTCCCGGCCGCGAAAGGGTCAGCAGGCGATATGGATCTCGCCGGCGCCGTGGCGCCGCGCCCATTGCACGGCCGCCGCCATGAGAGCGTCCTCCGAGCGGCACAGGTCCCGGCTGAAGGCGCAGTTGCGCCCGTCCGAAAGCTCGATGATCCAACCGGCCTCGGTCGGCCTGATGACCGCATTGACGGCCGCCGCGCTCCGCATCGCCCTGCGCATCTCGTTACGCAAGCGTTGCGAGGTGTCTACCTCGGCGTGCTGTGGTGGTTTCATCGACTTCCTCCGCTGCCCGAACCTCGATCAATCGGACACGGTTCGGTACGGTTGGCGTCGTATCCCGGCGAGCGCCGCCATCTGCGCTTGATTGCCCGCCGTATTGATTGAGCATACACCCGCGGCGGCCCATATGCGAACTCGACGGTCCAGTCCGTTTCCTGGCCGCGGGCGGATTCGTCCTTTACCATGGTTCCAAGATGGCGCGAGCGGAGCGACAGCCGGCATGAGCAGAGCAACGCCGAGCCCCTGGCTCGCCGCCCCCCTCCTCGCCGCCGCCGCGCTTCTGGCGGGGGCGCCGAGGGCACAGGATTCCGCGGAGCAGGCGCCCCCGCCGCAGGCCGGTTCCACGCCGGCGCAGCCGAGATCGGGGCCGGCCCGGGCCGATTCGGCGCCGGCCGCGGCGGACTCGACGCCCGCGAAGACGGAGGCGGCGCCCGCGAAGACGAAGACGGAGGCGGCCCCGGCTCGAGACGACACGGCGCCGCCGCCCATCATCGCCTTCTTCGCGGCGGCGTCTCTGAACGAAAAGGTCGCCGCAGCGGGGCGCGAGCGGCTCAAGGCCGCGTGGAAGAACGGCTACGCTTCTTTAATCGTGGATCAGCTCGATGTGCTGAGGCGCACGAGCTTCGTCAACCCCGTCTACTGGGTGCGCATGAGCCGGCTCGCGAACTTTCTCGAGCAGCAGACCGGCCAAAGCTTCGGGCTCGACGTCGAGGCCTGGCGCCGGTGGATCTGGAGCCGGCCCTACGAGCCGCATCCCGACTACGGCGCGTTCAAGGGCCGCCTCTATGCGCAGCTCGATCCGAAGTTCGCCGAATTCTTCGTGCCGCCCGTGCACTCCGACATCCGGCTCGATGAGATCGAATGGGGCGGTGTGCCCGTCAACGGCATCCCGCCGCTCGATCATCCCAAGACCGTCGCCGCGGCCGACGCGAAGTACCTCGACGACGGCGACATCGTCTTCGGAGTGGACGTTGACGGCAAGGCGCGCGCGTATCCGAAGCGCATTCTGGCCTGGCACGAGCTCGCGAACGATCGCGTCGGCGGCCGCGAGATCGCCCTCGTCTATTGCACGCTGTGCGGCACGGCCGTTCCCTATGCAAGCCGGGTCGGCGGCAAGGTAAGGGTGTTCGGCACGAGCGGCCTGCTCTACCAATCGAACAAGCTCATGTTCGACGCGGGCACGCACACGCTCTGGTCCAGCATCGAGGGGCGCCCGGTCGTCGGGCCGCTCGTCGGCTCGGGGCTACGGCTGCAGGCGCTGCCGATCGTCACGACGACATGGGGCGAATGGCGCAGGCGTCACCCGGACACGACCGTCCTCTCCATCGATACCGGCTACAGACGCGACTATTCGGAGGGCGCCGCCTACCGCGACTACTTTTCCACGGATGCGCTCATGTTCGACGTTCTCGCGGCACGACGCGCGCCTGCCGAACAAGGCGGAGGTGCTCGTGCTGCGCCTGCCGCCGAAGCTCGCAGACGGCACGCGCCCCGTGGCGATCAGCGCCGACTTCCTGCGCGAGCACCGCGTCTACCACGTCGACGTCCCGAAACCTCAGCTCGTGGTGATTACGAGTCCCGCGGGTGCGAACCGCGTCTACCTCGAGGGGAGCCGCCGCTTCGATCACCTCGACGCGGACGGCCGCGTCATCGACACGGACGGCCGCGTCATCGACACGGACGGCCGGGCTTGGAAAGTCACGGAGGACGCCCTCGTCGCCGAATTCGACGCCCAACTCGTGCTGCCGCGCGTACCGGCGCACCGCGCCTTCTGGTTCGGATGGTACGCGCAGCACCCGGACACGGTGCTGATCAAGTAAGGCCGGCTAAGGCCGGCCGGCGCCGGCCCTCGCGTTACTCGCCGGCATTGATGTCGTAGACCTCCGCGCCCTTCTCCGGGGCACGGTAGACGTTGAGGCCGCTCGAGCGCCGAGGAATCGGCTCCCCCTTCGCAACGGCCTCCGCTACCTGCTTCTCGTACGCGCGCTCGCCGCTCAGCGCGTACTTCACGGCGCCGTTGCCCTCGTGGCAGGAATACTCGTAGACCTCGTAGTTCGGCTGGCTCGTGATCATGATGCGGTAAGTGAACGGCGCAGTGAACGTCTTCGGATCGTCTACCGTGACGTGATACTCGATCATGTTGGGGTCTACGCGCCGATAGGTTTCGACGAGCTTCAGGTCCTTGCTGTTGAGCTCGCGGCCGCCGACCGACGTCTTGTCGGTGAAGTTCGAGGCTTCGACGACGAGCGTATCGCCCTCGAAGTGGCCGCGCCCGAGTCCAGAGTATTGCCGCACGGCGCCGCTGACGGGCGCACGCCCGTCGAGCGGAATGATGCGAGTCTCGTGAATCATCTCGTAGGTGATCGAGACGGCGCCGGGGCTCTGGGCGATGCGGATGCCGTTCCCGTAGATCGAGGGCAGCACGGCCCCGAAGATGCCTCGCGTGATGCATCGGTCGTAGAGCGTGAAGTCCTCGAAGGTGTTGAACGGGCCCGGCCCGAAGGTCCCGCGCCCGGAGACGGCCTGCGCCCGCGCCTTCCCGTCCGCCGTGAGCTCGGGCATCCGGCCGTTCGGCGGGTCGACGATGAGCGAGGTGTACCCGAAGCTGCGCACCCCGAACTCGTTGCGCAGGAACGTCTCAGTGTTCACGGCCCGGTCCCGGCCGGCCTGGTCGCGCTCGGCGCGCTGGAGAAATTCGTCCGGCGTGAGCTCCCGGCGCGTGCCGAACTGCTTCGGCCGTTCACGCGGTATGCCGCGCATGTCGTCCACGCTCCAGACACCCTCGAAACTCGGATCGCCCCACGACGTGTGCGGCGGCTTCCAGCTCGGATCGCGCACGGCCGCGGCCGTCGTCTCCGCCGGCACGGACCGCAGCTTGGTCGGTGTGGCCGTCGGGCCCGCTCCGGGCGGCTGCGCGAGTGCGGCCGCGGACGCCGCGAGGCCGACGAACAAGACCGAAACCCAAGCGGACCGTTGCATGATCATGCTTGACTCCCCCGCCGAAGGTGACCGTTCACGAACGCCGCAAAGCATATCAGCATCCCCGGCCTCGGAACCTTTGGAATCCTCCGGGGATCAGAACTGCGCGAGCAGCGCATTCAGGAACGCGAGGCCCTCGGGTGTCGGCCTCAGGCGCTCGGCCTCGGGCGCCATCCAGCCGCGGGCGACCGCCGCGGTGCGCGCGCGGGCGATGGCGCCGAGCGGCAGTCCGGTTCGCGCCTCGAAGCTCGCAGCCGGCACGCCCTCGGGAAGCCGAAGCGCGCCCATCATGAACTCGAGCACGCTGCGCTCGGAAGGCCCGAAGCGGTCCACGTCCACGCCGGCCGGCGACCCGGCCTGCGCCATGTACGTCCGCGGATTGCGCGGCTTCGCGCGGCGCTCGACGGTGCCGTCGGGCAGCGTGAGCTTGCCGTGCGCGCCGGCGCCGACGCCTATGTAGTCGCCGAATTCCCAATAGTTGAGATTGTGCCGGCAGCGGTACCCGGGCCGCGCATAGGCCGAGACCTCGTAGCGGGCGTAGCCGCGGGCCGCGAGCAATGCCCGGCCGCGCCGCTCGATCTCCACGACAACGTCCTCGTCCGGTAACGCAGGCGGCTTGCGGTGAAAGGCCGTATTCGGCTCGAGCGTGAGCTGATACCAGGAAAGATGCTCCGGCTCTAACGCCAGAGCAAGCTCGAGGTCGGCCACGGCCCCCTCGGCATCGTCGCCCGGCAGCGCATACATGAGGTCGAGATTCAAATTCAGGAATCCGGCCGCGCGCGCGAGCTCGACGGCCCTTGCGGCCTCGGCCGCGCCGTGGACCCGGCCGAGGCGCGCGAGCGGTGCGTCGCGAAAGCTTTGTACACCGATGGAGAGGCGATTCACGCCGGCCTCCCGAAAGCCGCGGAAGCGCTCGGCCTCGACGGCCCCGGGATTGGCCTCCAGCGTGATCTCGGCGTCCTCTGCGACGTCGGCCAGCCCGCGAATCCCGGCCAGCAGGCGGCCGACGGCCGCAGCCGGAAACAGGCTCGGTGTACCGCCGCCGATGAAGATGCTGGCCAAGCGACGCCCCCCGGCGACACGCAGCTCCTCCTCGAGATCGGCCAGCAGCGCCTCCACGTAGGCCGCGGCGGGCAGCTCTGTCTTCGCCTCGTAGGAGTTGAAATCGCAGTACGGGCACTTACGCACGCACCACGGCAGATGCACGTAGAGCGTAAGGGGGAGCGCGGGCGCCGGCAGACGCGCGCCTTGCACCGTCTGCACGCTCTGCACGCTCTGCACGGTCGCGGGGGTGGCCGCCATGCGGGCCTTCAGCGCGTGCCGGCCGTGACGGCCTCGGCCGCCCCCGCCGCAGCCGCCGCTGCGCCAGCCGGAGCGGGCGACGAGCGGGCCTGCACGGGGCCGCCGCCCGGCGCGCTTCGCCTTCCGGGGTGGGCAGGCGGCGCGGGCGCCGTGCCCGGCCCCCTGTCGAGCTGCTGCGCGAGCGTCTCGATGCGCTCGACGGCATGGATGCCGCCGTGCAGGAGCACGTGCTTGAGGAAAGCCGGACCGACGAACGGGGGCAGCCAGAAGTCCGGCTGCAAGTCGAGGCGATAGGTGACGTGCGTACCGCCGGCCTCGGGCTCGAGCCGCCATTCTGAGCGGGAGTATTTGAAGTCGCTGCGATCCGGCAGCGCGACCGTGCGAATCAAGCTCGGCTTCACGGCCTCGAGCCGCTCGACGCGGCGCATGCTGCGGCAGAAGAAAAGCAGACAACCCTCGACGCGCGTGTACACGAGCGGCGTGCCGTCGGGGGCCGGGGCCAGGTAGGCGCTCTCCTTATAAACGTCCGAGATGCGCCCGTAGGCGTCGTCGTCGTAGTCGAGCAGCACCTTGTAGATGGCGCCCGGCGTCGCATCGAGATGCGTCTGCGCGACCAGATGATACCGGCCGTCGACGAGCGTCACGTCGAGACTCTCGATCTCGGCGGGCCGCGCCGCAGACGCGAACAGCGCTGCGGCCAGCAAAAGGCACGCGGTCGATGCGAATCGGTGGTCCATTCGGCGCACGATACCCTACGCGAGCGCCGGAACGAAACTCGCGGTAGTATGCGCGCTTTGCGAGCCGATCAAATGACAATGAAAACGAGCTCTGGCGGGGGGGACGGACTCGAAAAGGCGCATCGCGTGGGAGTGCTCGCGCCGCGCCTGCGGCTCGCCGGTTGCGCGTTGCTCGCGGCCGTGGCCGTGGCCGCCTCGGTCGTTCGCCCCGCGGCGGCCCAGTCCGCAACGTCCGTCGCGACCGCGGCCGAAGCCCCGGTGGATGGGCACCGCGGGGCCGGCGCCGACATCGTCGCTTACGTCACGGCACCCGCCCGTTGGGACGGCCGGGATTGGATCAAGTTCGGCAGTGCCCTCGCGGCAGTGGCTGCGACCCACCAATTCGACGACCGTGTGCGCACCCACTTCGATACCACGGTTCCGCCGCCTGGAACCACGCACGACCGCAAGGACCTCGAAGACGCCTTGCCCGCGGCCGTCGCGTTCGCGGGCACCTGGGTTTATGCGACGCTCATCGGCAGCCCCGACGGGCACCGCGAGGCCGCCGCGATGCTCGAGGCGGCCGGCCTCGGCTCGGCGACCGCTTTCGTCTTGAATCACGCGGCCGGCCGCGAGCGCCCCTTCCAGACTTCGGACGCGGGCCGCTGGCACGCGGGGGGCGACTCCTTTCCCTCGATGCACACGACGGCCGCGTTTGCGATCGGGACCGTGCTGGCCGAATCCGGCAACGACCACTTTCGTTGGGTCCGGCGCGTGCTCGGCTACGGCATCGCGGCCGGCACGGCCTACGAGCGCCTCAATCACGGCGACCACTGGCTCTCCGATACGGTCGCGGGCGCGGCAATCGGCATCGCCTCGGCCCACTTCGCCATGCACCGCCGCTACGCGGGCCCGGTCGCCGCGCTTTCGCTGTCGCCCCTCGCCGATGGCGGAATGCGCTTGAGCTACAACGTCCCGCTGCGCTGAATCGACACGCAGCGCGCCAGGGCGGCGCTGCGCTTCCCGGAACTGCGCTTCCTCATCGAATCAGGGCAAACAGCAGTGCCGCAGCAACGGCCAGCGCGCCGAGGCTCGCGACGAGCACCGCCGCGGCCGCGCAGTCCTTGACCGTCTTGATCTGCGGGTGCTGCTCCGGATGCAGGTGGTCCGCGAGGTGCTCGACGGCCGTGTTCACGAGCTCGGCCGCGAGCACGAGAACCACTGTCACGGCCACGACGGCCCACCAGATGGGCGCGGGGCGCCACCAGACCAGCACCCCGAAGACGGCACAGCCTGCCAGGACGTGGAACCGAAAGCTGTCCTCCGAACGCAGCGCCGTCTTGAGACCGGCGATCGCGAAGCCGAGCCTCCTCGCGAACGGCTGATTCTTCATGCTTCCGGAAGTGGCCATACCCCGCCTCGAGGCGCACATCGTCGCGCCGATGGTGGGCGCGCGGGAGACGCCCGTCAACTCGAGGCCGTCTCGTTGTCGGCGGTCGCCACCGACGCGGGACTTCAGCTCACCGCGGGCCCGAGCTCGTCCGCGGCGCCCGAGGGCCCGAGCGCCGCCTCCGCCGCAGCGACCCGGCGCTTGACCGAGACGAAGCTGTCCGGGCTCACCGAGATCGAGTCGATGCCGCATTGGACGAGAAACTCGGCGAACTGCGGGTGGTCGCTCGGCGCCTGTCCGCAGAGCCCGATCTTGGCGCCCGCGCGGCCGGCCGCTTCGATGACCGTGCGGATCATCCACTCGACGGCCTCGTCCTGCTCGTCGAAGAGCTCGGCGA
The DNA here is from genome assembly GCA_963702105.1 of uncultured Gammaproteobacteria bacterium. Taxonomy (GTDB): domain Bacteria; phylum Pseudomonadota; class Gammaproteobacteria; order Steroidobacterales; family Rariloculaceae; genus ZC4RG20. The sequence continues at coordinate 1,714,226 of OY969712.1, read as the reverse complement.
GCGCTTCCGAGTCGCGGTCGACGCCGAGCGTGAGCTGGGTCAGGTCGTTCGAGCCGATTGAGAAGCCGTCGAAGCGGCGGGCGAACTCGCGGGCCAGCACGACGTTCGAAGGGATCTCGCACATGACGTAGACCTCGAGGCCGCCGCGGCCGCGCTCGAGCCCGTTCTCGGCCATGACCTCGAGCACGCGGTCGGCCTCCTTCCTCGAGCGGCAGAACGGGATCATGACGACGACGTTGTCGAAGCCCATGGACTCGCGCAGCCGCCGGATCGCGCGGCACTCGAGCGCAAAGCCTGCGCGGTAGCGCGGGGAGTAGTAGCGCGAGGCACCGCGGAAACCCAGCATCGGGTTCTCTTCCTTGGGCTCGAGCTCAGCGCCGCCGAGCAGGTTCGCGTACTCGTTCGTCTTGAAGTCACTCATGCGCACAATGACGGGGTTCGGATAATGCGCCGCGGCGATACGGCCGAGACCGCGCGAGAGGCGTTCGACGAAATACTCCGTCCGGTCCGCATAGCCGCCCGTGAGCTCTGCGATGCGCCGCTTCGCGTCCTCGTCGCGCAGGCCGTCATAGCCGACGAGGGCCATCGGGTGGACCTTGATGTGGTTGTTGATGACGAACTCCATGCGCGCGAGCCCGACGCCGTCGGCCGGCAGCCGCCACCAGCGGAACGCCGCCGACGGGTTGGCGAGGTTCAGCATGATGCGGGTGCGCGTCGCGGGGATACGGTCGAGATCGAGCGCCTCGACCTCGTACTTCGCCGTGCCCTCGTAGACGAAACCCTGATCGCCCTCGGCGCACGAGACGGTGACGGCCTCCTCGTCGTGCAGCACTTCGGTCGCATTGCCCGTGCCGACGATCGCCGGCAGCCCGAGCTCGCGGCTCACGATGGCCGCGTGCGAGGTGCGCCCGCCATGGTCGGTTACGATGGCCGCGGCCCGCTTCATGATCGGCACCCAGTCCGGATCCGTGATACCGGTAACGAGCACGGCGCCGTCCACGAATCGACCGATGTCGCGCGCACTCTCGAGCACGCAGACCTTGCCGGCCACGACCGCGTCGCCGATTGCGAGGCCCTGCGCGAGCAGCCGGCCGCGGCTCGCGAGCCGGTACGACTTGAGCGAAGCGGCTTCGCGCCGGGCCTGCACTGTCTCCGGGCGCGCCTGCACGATGAAGAGCTCCCCTGTGCGCCCGTCCTTGGCCCACTCCATGTCCATCGGCATGCCGTAGTGCTGCTCGATGAGGCAGGCCCACCGCGCGAGCGCGAGTATCTCCTCGTCGGCGAGCACGAAGGACTGGCGCTCGGCCTTCGAGGTCGGTACGTTCTTGGTCGGCTGAGCCGGATCTTCCGTGTAGATCATCTTCTGGGCCTTCTCGCCGCGCGCCTTCTCGATGATCGGCACGAGATCCGTGCGGTCGAGCAAAGGCTTGAAGACCTCGTACTCGTCGGGATCGACGGCGCCCTGCACGACGTTCTCGCCGAGCCCCCACGCCGCGTTGATGAGCACGATCTTGTCGAAGCCGGTCTCGGTGTCGATCGAGAACATGACGCCTGCGCCGCCGCGGTCCGAGCGCACCATGCGCTGCACGCCGACGGACAAGGCGACCTTCATATGGTCGAAGCCCTTGGCCTGCCTGTAGCTGATCGCGCGATCCGTGAACAGCGATGCGTAGCAGCGCCGGCACGCGTCGAGCAACGCGCGCTCGCCGCGCACGTTGAGGTAGGTCTCCTGCTGGCCGGCGAAGCTCGCGTCGGGCAGGTCCTCGGCCGTCGCGCTGGAGCGCACCGCGACATCGGCGTCGTCGACGCCCGTCCGGCGACAGAGCTCGCGATAGGCCGCGACGATGCCGTCGGCGAGCTCGGGCGGCCACTCGGCGTGCAGAAAGTCCTTGCGGATCGCGTCGCCCGTCTCGGCCAGGCTGCGCCGCCCGGCCTCGAGCCCGCCGAGCGTTTCCGCGATGCGCCGCTCGAGACCGTTCGCCGCGAGAAAATGCCGGTAAGCGTCCGCTGTGGTGGCGAACCCTGCCGGCACGCTGATCCCGCGCGCACCGAGGCGAGAGATGAGCTCGCCGAGCGAGGCGTTCTTGCCGCCGACGCGCGGGACATCGGCCCGCCCGAGCTCTTCGAACCAAACGACCGGGGACAGCTCCTGTTTCACGAACGGCTCCTCATCTGCGAGTGGCGCTCCTGCCCGCGCCTGGGCGCGGAAGGCGACGACGAAGGTAGCGGCTCGTGGGCGAACCGCAATCGTGAAATGTACTTACCCGAGGTAGCATGAGGCGCAGCGCTGCGGGCTTGCAAGCGCGCGGCGTTCTCCGGAGCATACATCCCCATGGACATCCCCCACGACGCGGTCATCGACGCGCAGGGACTCGACGCCCTGCTGCGCGAGCTCGGCCGACGAGGTTACTGCGTCGTCGGTCCGACGATCCGCGAAGGCGCGATCGTCTACGACGAGATCGAATCCGTCGCCGAGCTGCCGAAGGGCTGGACCGACGAGCAGGAGGCTGGCCGGTATCGGCTCGTGCCGCGCCGCGACGATGCGTTGTTCGGCTACGCAGTCGGGCCGCAGTCGTGGAAGCGTCTGCTGCACCCGCCGCGGCTGCCGCTGTGGCGCGGCCGGCGCGACGGCGGCGCGGTCGACCTCGCGCCCGCCGGCGATCCGCCGCGTCCCTATGCGTTCATCGGCGTGCGCGCCTGCGAGCTCGCGGCCATCGCGATTCAGGACCGCGTGTTCCTCGGCGGGCCGCACAAGGACCGCCACTATGGCGCGCGCCGCGAGGGGGCCTTTCTCGTGGCCGTGAACTGCTCTACCGCGGGCGGTACGTGCTTCTGCGTCTCCATGGGCACGGGCCCGAAGGCCGAGACCGGCTTCGATCTCGCTCTGACCGAGCTGCCCGCCGAGGCCGGCGGCGGTCTGCTCGCCGAAGCGGGCTCGGAAATCGGCCGCGAAGTCCTCCTGGCGCTGCCGAGCCGGCCGGCGGGCGCGCCCGACCGTGCCGCGGCCGAGGCCGTCGTCGCCGGCACAGCCGCCTCGATGGGCCGCAGCATGCCCGAGTCGGGCGTCGCCGCGCTGCTCGCGCGCAACCTCGAACACCCGCGCTGGCAGGACGTCGCCGAGCGCTGCCTCGCCTGCGGCAACTGCACGATGGTCTGCCCGACGTGCTTCTGCACGACTGTCGAGGACACGAGCGCGCTCGCGGGCGACGAATTCGAGCGCACCCGCCGCTGGGAGTCGTGCTTCACGGCGGACTTCTCCTACGTGCACGGCGGCAGCGTGCGCTCGAGCACGCGCTCGCGCTATCGCCAATGGATGACGCACAAGCTCTCGACCTGGCACGATCAGTTCGGCAGCTCGGGCTGCGTGGGCTGCGGCCGCTGCATCACCTGGTGTCCCGTGGGCATCGACATTACGGAGGAAGTGCGCGCGATCGCGGCCGCCGACGGCGGCGTGCGCGGCGCCGGCGACTGAAGTGCAGGACCTCGACCGCATCATCTGCGAGCACCCGTTCTTCGCCGGCGTGGAGCCGAGCTTCTGCCGCCTCGTCTGCGGCTGCGCGCACCCGGTCGCCTTCGAGTCCGGGCAGTATCTGTTCCACGAGGGCGGCACGGCCGAGGAGTTCTATCTGCTGCGCGAAGGCCGCGTCGCGCTCGAGATCACGGCCGCGGGCCACGGGACGAAAACCTTCCAGACGCTCGGCCCCGGCGAAATCGTGGGCGTCTCGTGGCTCATCCCGCCCTACCGCTGGGCCTACGATGCACGCGCCGTCGCGCCGACGCAGGCCATCGCGTTCGACGCGCGCGGAATCCGCGAGGAATGCGAGCGCGACCACGACGTGGGCTACGCGCTCATGAAGCGCGTCGTGCCGACGCTGATAGAGCGATTGCAGGGCACGCGCATGCAGATCCTCGACGTCTATGGCCATCCCGGCTGACGGTCGGCCCGCGGCCCGGGTGTCCGAGCCCCTGCTGCCCGGCATTGCGCGCGTGCTGGCCCGGCGCCGCGACGCGCCCGGCGTCGTGACGCTCGAGATCGCGCCCGAAGACCGTCTCGCCGCGTTTCGGCCGGGGCAATTCAACATGCTCACGGCCTTCGGCGTCGGCGAGATTCCGGTCAGCCTGAGCGGCGACGCGGGCACTCCGGAGCGTCTCGTGCACACCTTGCGCGCCGTAGGCGCCGTCTCGGCCGCGCTCGCCGAGCTGCGGCCCGGCGACGCGCTCGGGCTGCGGGGCCCGTTCGGAACGGGCTGGCCGCTGGAAGCGGCCGAGGGGCGCGACGCGCTCGTCGTCGCCGGCGGCCTCGGCCTCGCGCCGCTGCGTCCCGCGATCTACGGCCTAGCCGGACGCGGGCGCGCGCGGTCGTTGACGTTGCTCTACGGCGCACGCGGCCCGGCCGAACGGCTCTATCGCGGCGAGCTCACGCGCTGGGCGCGGCGCTTCGCGGTCGAGGTCACGGTGGACCATGCCGAGGCCGACTGGCGCGGCCACGTCGGCGTCGTGACCCGGCTCGTCCCGCCCGCTGTCCGCGAGCCCGCACGCACGGCCGCGTTCGTCTGCGGGCCGGAGATCATGATGCGCTTCGCGGTCGCCGCGCTTCGGGATGCGGGGGTTCCGGACGCGTCCATTCACGTCTCGCTCGAGCGCAATATGAAATGCGCGGTCGCGCTCTGCGGCCGCTGTCAGCTCGGCCCCGTGCTCGTTTGCCGCGACGGCCCGGTTTTCCGCTACGATCGGGTGCGCGAGCTGCTCGCGCACAAGGAGCTCTGACATGCCCGCAAGTCGGCGCAGACCGCGCCTCGGCGTCTTCAAGTTCGCCTCCTGCGACGGCTGTCAGCTCACGCTGCTCGATTGCGAGGACGAGCTGCTCGCCGTCGCCGACGCCATCGAAATCGCGTATTTTCCCGAAGCGCGCCGGGCCGAGGACCGGGGCCGCTACGATCTCGTGCTCGTCGAGGGCTCGATCACGACGCCGCACGACGCGGAGCGAATCCTCGCCATCCGCCGCCGCGCGCGCACGCTCGTGACGATCGGCGCCTGCGCGACGGCGGGCGGGATTCAGGCGCTGCGCAATTTCGCCGACGTGCGCGAGTTCGCCGCGGCCGTGTATGCGCACCCGGAATACATCCGCACGCTCGCGACGTCGACGCCGATCGCCGCCCACGTGCCGGTCGATTTCGAGCTGCGCGGCTGCCCGATCTCGAAGCGCCAGCTGCTCGAGGTAATCGGCGCGTACCTCGCCGGGCGCAAGCCCGCCGTGCCCGACGAGAGCGTCTGCCTCGAGTGCAAGCGCGCGGGCAACGTCTGCGTCATGGTCGCGCGCGCAAAGCCGTGTCTCGGGCCCGTCACCCACGCCGGCTGCGGCGCGATCTGCCCTTCGTTCGACCGCGGCTGCTACGGCTGCTACGGGCCGAAAGAAACCGCGAATACCGGCGCGCTGAGCGCCGCGCTGGCCGGCCTCGGGATGGACGCCGACGCGCTGCGCCGCGTCTACCGCACGTTCAACGCGGCGGCGCCCGCGTTCCGCGACGAGAGCACTCGCCACGATGCGTAGGACTCGCCATGGCGCGTAAGACGATCAAGGTCGACTACATGGCGCGCGTCGAGGGCGAAGGGGCGTTCCGTGTCGTCGTGCGCAACGGCGCCATCGAGAGCGCCGAGCTCAGCATCTTCGAGCCGCCGCGCTTCTTCGAGGCACTGTTGCGCGGGCGCAAGTTCGACGAAGCGCCGGACATCACGTCGCGAATCTGCGGCATCTGCCCCGTCGCCTATCAGATGAGCGCCGTCCACGCGATGGAGAACGCGCTGGGCCTCCGGGTCGAGGGCCCGCTGCGCGCGCTGCGCCGGCTGCTGTATTGCGGAGAATGGATCGAGAGCCATGCCTTGCACATCTACATGCTTCACGCGCCCGACTTCCTCGGCTTCGACGGCGCCGTGGCCATGGCGCGCGAGCACGGCGACGCGCTGCGCCGCGGCCTCGAGCTCAAGAAGACCGGCAACGAGATCCTGACTCTGCTCGGCGGCCGCGAGATCCACCCGATCAACGTCCGGATAGGGGGCTTTTATCGGGTGCCGAAGCGCCGGGAGCTCGAGCCGCTGGCCGAGCGCCTCGAGCGCGCCCGTGACGCGGCCCTCGAGACGGTGCGCTGGGTCGCCGGCTTCGATTTCCCGGCCGAGCCCGCGCGCCCCTACGACTTCGTCGCGCTGCGCCACCCCGAGGAATACCCGCTCAACGAGGGCCGGATCGTCTCGAGCACGGGCCTCGACATCGCGGCCGCGGACTACGAGAGCGAGTTCGAGGAGCAGCACGTCGAACGCTCGACGGCGCTGCAGTCGCGGCGCCGCGGCGGGGGCGCCTACCTCGTGGGTCCGCTCGCGCGCTACAGCCTCAATTTCGACCGGCTCTCGAACTTGGCTCGGGAAGCCGCGCGCGAGGCCGGCCTCGGGACCGTTTGCGCCGATCCGTACCGCAGCATCGTCGTCCGCGCCGTCGAGGTGCTGCATGCCTGCGACGAGGCACTCGCGCTGATCGCGGATTACACGGAGCCCGACCGCCCGGCACTCGCCGCCGAGCCGCGCGCGGCCGTCGGCTGCGCCGCGACCGAGGCGCCGCGGGGCCTGCTGTATCACCGCTATCGGCTCGAGGGCGACGGGACGATCGCCGAGGCCCGCATCGTGCCGCCGACGGCGCAGAACCAGGCGAGCATCGAGGACGATCTCGCGGCCTACGTAGGCGGCGCCCTCGACGCGCCGGATGACGCGCTGCGCGCGCGCTGCGAGCAGATCGTGCGCAATTACGATCCCTGCATCTCCTGCGCCGCGCACTTCCTGAGGCTCGACCTCGACCGCGACCGCGACCGCGACGGCGGGCGCGGGAAGTGAACGGCGGGCGCACGGTCGTGCTCGGCATCGGCAACCTCGATCGCGGCGACGATGCCGCAGGGCGTCTCGCCATACGCGCGTTCGCACGCCGGCGGGCCGAGACCCGAGCGAACGCTGCGCGCCACGTCGAGATCCTCGAGCACGACGGCGACCCTGCGACCCTGCTCGCGATCCTGGACGGCGCCGCCACGGCCGTCATCGTCGATGCCGCCGCCTCCGGCACGCCCGCGGGCACGGTCCGCCGGTTCGACGCTGGCGCGGCGCCGCTGCCCGCACGGCAGTTCGGCCTTTCGACCCACGGCTTCGGTCTCGCGGAGGGGCTCGAATTGGCCCGCGCGCTCGGTCAGCTGCCCGGGCGGTGCATCGTGTACGCCGTGGAGGGCGCAAGCTTCGACGCCGGGTCCGAGCTCACCGCGGCCGTCGCCGCCGCGGTCGAATCCGTTGCCGTGCGCATCGGCGCCGAGCTCGACGACCAGGAGGCAGGGAGTAGTTAGATGCACGAAACGGGCATGGTTTCGGCGCTCGTGCGCCGCATACAGGAGGCCGCTGCGGCCGAGGGTGCACAGCGAGTCGTCGGCGTCTCGGTCTGGCTCGGCGCGCTGTGCCACATGTCGCCCGAGCACTTCGCGGAGCACTTCGAGCAGGCCGCGGCCGGCACGCCCGCCGCGGGCGCCCGCCTCGACGTGACCGCCAGCGACGATGCCTCGCATCCCGAGGCGCAAAACGTCCTGCTCGAGAGCATCGAGGTGGAGGTCTGAGCTTCGTGGCCGCCCCCGAGCGCACCGCTTCGCCCTGCCCGATTCGGCTGCGAATCGCCGTCGAGGGCGCCGTCCAGGGCGTGGGCTTTCGGCCCTTCGTTTATCGTCGGGCCGCGGCGCTCGGGCTCGCGGGCTGGGTCCGGAACTCGACGCGCGGATTGCTCCTCGAGGCCGAGGGCGCGCCGGGTCCCGTGCACGCGCTGCTCGAGGCGCTGCGCACTGAGCCGCCCCGGCACGCGGCCGTCACACGCGTCGAACGTCCGGCCCGTGCCGCTCACGCGAAGCGCCGGGTTCGCGATTCTCGAAAGCGTTGCGCAAGGGCCGCCCGCCGCCCGACCGATGCCGGATCTCGCCACGTGCGAGGACTGCCTGGCGGAGCTCTTCGACGCGGCCGACCGCCGGTATCGGTATCCGTTCGTCAACTGCACGGCCTGCGGCCCGCGCTACACGATCATCGAGCGCCTGCCGTACGACCGCGCCCGCACCTCGATGAAGCGCTTCACGCTCTGCGCGGCGTGCCGAGCCGAGTACGACGACCCGGGCGATCGGCGCTTCCACGCCGAGCCGAACGCCTGCCCCGACTGCGGGCCGCGGCTCGCACTGCACGCGCCCGACGGCCGGCTCGTGGCCCTGCGCGACGCCGCGGTGCGAGACGCCGCGGCAGCGCTCGCCGCGGGCGCGATCGTCGCCGTCAAGGGGATCGGCGGCTTCCACCTGCTCGCCGACGCGCGCGACGAGCGTGCCGTCCTCCGTCTCCGGCAGCTCAAGCGCCGCCCCGGAAAGCCCTTTGCGGTGCTGTTCGGCTCGCTCGAAGCCGTGCGTCGCGACTGCCGCGTTTCGACGCTCGAAGCGGCGCTGCTCGAGGGGCCCGACCGCCCCATCGTCCTGCTGAGGCGCACGGGCGGCACGCTGGCCGACGCGCTTGCACCCGGCCTCCCCTCGCTCGGCGCCATGCTCCCCTATTCGGGGCTCCATCACTTGCTGCTCACTGAGCTCGGCTTTCCGGTCGTCGCGACCAGCGCCAACGCGAGCGGCGAGCCGCTCGTCTTCGACGAGACCGACGCGCTGCGCCGCCTCGGCGACGGCGGCTTAGCCGATCTGTTGCTCGTGCACGACCGGCCCATCCTGCGGCCCGTGGACGACTCGGTCGTCCGCGTGGCGGCCGACCGCGAGCTCGTGCTGCGCGCGGGCCGCGGTCGGGCGCCGACCGTCGTCGCGCTGCCCGGCGCCGAGGAGGGCGCGGTCGCGCTCGGCGGCCACCTCAAGACGACGGTCGCGGCGACGATGGCCGATGCCGTCGTGCTGAGCCAGCACGTGGGCGACCTTTCGTCGCACAACCTGCGCGCCGCGCACGCCGCCGTGCGCAGCGACCTCGAGCGCCTCCACGCGCTCGAGGCGCGCGTGCTCGTGCACGACCGGCATCCGGACTACGCGACGACCCATGCGGCGCAGATGGAGGCCGTCGAGCGGCCGGAGCCGAAGCGCCGGACGCTCGCCGTGCAGCATCACGTCGCGCACGTCGCGGCCTGCGCCGCGGAGCACGGCCTCGCCCCGCCGCTGCTCGGCGTGGCCTTCGACGGCGGCGGCTACGGGCCCGATGGCACGATCTGGGGCGGCGAATTCCTCGTGCTCGGCACACAAGCGTGGCGGCGCGTCGCGCATCTGCGCGGCTTTCCGCTGCCCGGCGGCGACGCGGCCGTGCGCGAGCCGCGCCGCTCGGCGCTCGGCTTGTTGTACGAGGCCTTCGGAGAGCGCGCCTTCGCGCTCATGGAGCTGGCGCCGCTCGCGTCGTTCGGCGCTGCGCAGCGCCGCGTACTGCGGCAGGCCCTCGGGCGCGGGCTCAACGCACCGCGGTGCTCGAGCGTCGGCCGTCTGTTCGATGCGTTCGCCGCGCTCACAGGCCTCGTTCAATGCACGAGCTACGAGGCCGAGGCCGCAGCGGCGCTCGAATGGGCCGCGGACGGCGTCGAGCCCGCGGGAAGCTACCCCTTCGCATTGCACGCAGGCCTGCCGCTCGTCGTCGATTGGCAGCCCGCGCTCGAGGCCGCGCTTGCCGACATCGAAGCCGGCGCGCCTCCCGGCGCCATTTCGGCGGCGCTGCACCGGGGGCTCGCCGATGCAATCGCAGCCGTTGCCGTGCGCGTCGGCGAGCGGCGCGTCGCGCTGACGGGCGGCTGCTTTCAGAATGCCCGGCTCACGGCCGCGGCCTTGCGCGCGCTCGAGCGCGCGGGGCTCGAGCCGCTTCGTCACGAGCGCGTGCCACCCAACGACGGCGGGCTCGCGCTGGGCCAGGCGGCGTGGGCCGCGTGGACGCTCGGCCGGATGGGGTCGGCGCCTGCCGAACGGCGCTCGCCCGTTGCGGAGGCTCCGCCATGTGCCTAGCCGTACCGGGCCGCATTTTGAGCCTCACCGGAGACGAGCCGCTCATGCGCGTCGGGCGCGTGGATTTCGGCGGCGTCGTCAAGGAAATCAATCTCGCCTATGTGCCGGAGGCCCACGTGGACGACTACGTCCTCGTGCACGTCGGCTTCGCGATCACCGTGCTCGACGCGGCCGAGGCGGCGCGCGTGTTCGATCAGCTCAGCGAGCTCGACGCGCTCGACGAGGCCCCGGCCGGTCCGGGCCGGACCGAAGGGACCGCCGCCGCCGAACCGGACGCCGAGGTCGAGGCATGAGATTCCGCGACGAATACCGCGACGCGGCCGCGGCGCGGCGCCTCGTGGAGGCGATTCGGCGCACGGCCACGCGACCGTGGACGCTCATGGAGGTCTGCGGCGGCCAAACCCACTCAATCGTGCGCCACGGCCTCGACGAGCTCTTGCCGGAAGGCCTGACCCTCGTGCACGGACCGGGCTGCCCGGTCTGCGTGACTCCGACGGAGTACGTAGACAAGGCCATCGAGCTCGCGGCGCTCTCGAACGTGACGCTGTGCTCCTTCGGCGACATGCTGCGCGTGCCGGGCACGGCCGGTGATCTCGCCGACGCCAAGGCCCGCGGCGGCGACGTGCGCGTCGTCTACTCGCCGCTCGACGCGGTTGCGATCGCGCGCGCGGCGCCGGACCGCGAGGTCGTCTTCTTCGCCGTCGGCTTCGAGACGACGGCGCCCGCTAACGCCATGGCCTGCTATCGCGCGAAGCGCGAGGGTCTCGGGAATTTCAGCTTGCTCGCCTCGCACGTGCTCGTGCCCCCGGCGATGCGGACGCTGCTCGAGTCGCCCGACAACCGCGTCCAGGGGTTTCTCGCGGCCGGCCATGTCTGCACGATCATGGGCTACGAGGAGTACGAGCCCATCGCCGCCCGGTACCGGGTGCCGATCGTGGTCACGGGCTTCGAGCCGGTCGACATCCTCGAGGGCGTCTATCTTTGTCTGCGCCAGCTCGAACAAGGCCGCGCCGAGGTCGAGAACGCTTACAGCCGCTCGGTGCGGCGCGCCGGCAATGCGTCGGCGCGCGCCATGCTCGACGAGGTCTTCCGCATTGTGCCGCGCCGCTGGCGCGGCCTCGGCGAAATTCCCGCGAGCGGCCTCGGCCTCGCCGAGGCTTACGAAGGGCTCGACGCCGAGCGGCGCTTCGGCGCTGTCCGGCTCGACTCCGAGCGCCCCGGCGAGTGTCTGAGCGGGCTCGTGCTGCGGGGGGCCCGCAAACCGCCGGACTGCCCGGCCTTCGGAACGCGCTGCACCCCCGAGCATCCGCTCGGCGTCACGATGGTCTCGGCCGAGGGCGCCTGCGCCGCCTACTTTCGCTTCCGCGCTGCGCGCCGGGAGCCGGCCGAATCGCCGTGAGCACGGGACCCGATTGCCCGCTGCCGGCCGGCGACGAAGACGTCGTCAAGCTCGCGCACGGCGGCGGCGGACGCGCCATGGCGCGTCTGCTCGAAACGCTCATCCGGCCGGCCCTCGGCGATCCGGAACTGGACGAGCGCCACGACGGCGCGACGCTCGATCCCGGCGGTCCGATCGCGTTCACGACCGACTCCTACGTCGTCCGTCCGCTCGTGTTCCCGGGCGGAGACATCGGCGCGCTGGCCGTGAACGGCACGGTCAACGATCTTGCCATGTGCGGGGCGCGGCCGCTGTGTCTCTCCGTCGGGCTCATCATCGAGGAGGGCCTGCCGCTCGCGGTGCTGCGGCGCCTCCTCGAATCGATGCGCGCGGCGGCCGATGCGGCCGGCGTGCGGCTCGTGACGGGCGATACCAAGGTCGTGGACCGCGGCAACGCGGACGGTCTCTTCGTCAATACCGCGGGCCTGGGCCGCATCGTCGCGCGCACACCCATCCTGCCCGCGCGTGTGCGCCCGGGCGACGCCGTCGTCCTCAGCGGCGACATCGGCCGGCACGGCATCGCAATCATGGCGGCGCGCGACGCGCTCGGCTTCGAGACCGTCATCGAGAGCGACTGCGCGAGCGTCGCCGCACCGGCGCTCGCGCTGCTCGAAGCCGGCCTCGACGTGCATTGCCTCAGGGACCTGACTCGCGGAGGGCTGGCGAGCGCCGCCGTCGAAATCGCCGAGGCGGCCGGCGTCGGCATCGAGCTCGACGAGACACCGATTCCCGTGCGCGAGGAACGTCCGCGCCGCCTGCGAGCTGCTCGGTCTCGACGTCCTGCACGTCGCCAACGAAGGCCGCTTCGCCGCGATCCTGCCCTCAGCCGAGGCCGAGCGGGCCGTGGAGATCCTGCGCGGTTTCGACGTGGCACGCGGCGCAGCCGTCGTCGGCCGAGTTTACGAGGACCGGGCGGGACGCGTGGCGTGCCGCGGTCCGCTCGGGACGGTGCGCGCCTTGGATATGCTGAGCGGGGAGCAGTTGCCGCGCATCTGTTGAGCAAGTCCTGCGACCGAAAGCCTGCGGCGCAGGGGAGGCCTACGCTCGGAGCTCCTCCCGGCTTCGACGGTCCCCGTCACCGGGGACTAAGGGTTTCTACCGCTAGGCGGCCGCGGGCCGCCTTCGTTAGCTTAGGGACACGCGCCCGCTCGGGCGTGCAGTCCTTCAGCAGAGGAGGTGGACGGGATGAAGCTTACGCTCGAGGGGCTCGCGTTGGCGGCCGTCTGTTGCGGTTGGCTCGCGAGCGGCGGCGCCGCATTCGCCGAGCAGCCGCACACGAGTATTCCCTTCGCGAACCTCGGCAACATTCGCGATTGGCGGTCCGATCAAGCCAACGAGTTATACGTCGAGAGCGAGAACCGGAAGTGGTACCGAATCACCTTCTGGTCGCCATGCCAGCAGCTGCCCTTCGCCGTTCGGATCGCGTTCGTGACCGATTCGCTCGGCAGCCTGGATAGATTCAGCTCGGTTCTCGTTGACGGCGAGCGCTGCTGGTTCAAATCCTTCGACCCGGTCTCCGGCCCGCCGCCGAAGCGCAACGGAACCGCGCCCGGCTGAAAGCGCCGGTTACGGCACGTCGATCGCGACGAAGAACGTCTTTTCCTCGCGCTGCACGAGCAGTGCTGCCGGGCCCTGATCGAGCCCCGAAACGCGCTGCGCCAGCTCGTTGGCGGAGGTCACGTCCTGCCGATCGACCTTCTTGATGAGGTCGCCGCGCTGCAGGCCGGCATCCTCCGCGACGCCTCCCGGCATGACGCGCACGACGAGCGCACCGCGCTCGCCTTCGTAACCGAGACGCTGCGCGAGCTCGGGGCTCAGGGTCTCGACGACGAGTCCGAGGCGCTGCGGCTGCGGATCGGCGCTGCCCTCGTCCTCGCTCCTGCTTTGCTGCTGCTGCGGCTGCGGCCGCTCGCCCAGCGTCGCCGTCAGCGTCATGGGAGCACCGTCGCGCACGATTCCAAGCCGGACTTGCGAGTTGGGCGCCTTCCCTGCCACGAGATTGCGCATTGCGCCCACGTCGTCGACGCCGCTCCCATCGAACTGGGTGACCACGTCGCCCTGCCGAAGACCGGCCTTCGCCGCGGGCCCGTCGCGCTCCACGCTGCCGATGAGCACGCCTGCGGCCGAGGTCGGAATCCCGAGCGCCGCCTGCAGATCCGGTGTGAGCTGCTGCAGCACGGCGCCCAGGTAGCCCCTGACCACGCGGCCGTTCGTCTTGAGCTGCTCCATGATGTGCATGGCCATGTTGATCGGGATCGCGAATCCGAGCCCGACCGAACCGCCCGACGGGCTGCTGATCGCGGCATTGATGCCGATGACCTTCCCGTCGAGATCGGCCAGCGCGCCCCCGCTGTTGCCCGGATTCACGGCCGCGTCCGTCTGTATGAAGTCCTCGTAGTCGCTGATGCCGACGTTGGAGCGGCCCGTGGCGCTCACGATGCCGGCCGTGGTCGTGTGCAGAAGCTCGAACGGATTCCCGACCGCGATGACCCACTCGCCGATCTTCACCCTGTCGGAGTTGCCGAATGAGGCGGCCGGCAGGCCGGTCGCGTCCACCTTGATGACGGCGAGATCCGTCTCCGTATCGGCGCCGACGATGCGTGCCGGGGCACGCTTGCCGTCCGGCAGCTGCACCGTGAGCTTGACCGAACCGCTGACCACGTGCGCGTTCGTCAATATGTAGCCGTCTGACGATGCGATGACGCCCGAGCCGAGCGCATTGACCTTCCGTTCCTGTCCCTGCGCGGAGCCTCCGTAACCGCGCTGGTCGGGCTGGCCGCCGAACAGCCGGCCGAGGCCGTTGCCGCCGAACAGCTCCCCGAGACCGTCGCTGCCCTCGCCGCTGCCGAACAGCTGGTCGAGACCGCCGTCCCCGCCGCCAAGGGTCTTCGCCGGAACCTTAGCTTGGCTGAATATGGGTACGACCGAAGGATTGACGGTCGCGGCGGCCGCCTCGAAGGCGGCGCTCACGGAGTCGAGGGCATCCCTGCCCTGGCGGGCGGCAGCCGAAGGCGCCTCTTGCGCGCCGGCCGGCACGGCCAGCGTCGCCGCGACGACCAGCGTCGGCAGCCAAAGTATCGCGGCTCTTGCCGCCCGACATCCATGTAAGCCCTTGTTCATGACTCGATCTCCGTTCGCCGGACCGTAAACGTTCAGGATCCGTGCCAACGGAGTAGACCGTTCCGCCTGTAGAACTACGGGTATCGGCCGCCCGGCCATGGGCGCGGGGTCACGTCCATTCGCGGCGCCTCCTCATGTACTCGCCCCCTATGCTTGCACTACGATGCAGAAGACCTTTCATTCTCGACGCCGCTCCCTATGTCCACGACAAATGCGCGCCCTCTTCCGGCGACCTTGCGCGCGCTTCGGCACCGCAACTATCGGCTCTTTTTCAGCGGCCAAAGCGTTTCGCTGATCGGCACGTGGATGACCCGGCTCGCGACGAGCTGGCTCGTCTGGCGCCTCACGCATTCGGCCGCATTGCTCGGCCTGCTCGGGTTCGCGGGCCAGGTTCCCACTTTTGTCCTCGCTTCGTTCGCGGGCGTTTGGGTCGATCGGCTGAACCGCCATCGTCTGCTCGTCGCGACACAGATCCTCGCCATGCTGCAGTCGTTCACACTCGCCGCGCTCGTGCTCTCGGGCCATGTCGAAGTTTGGGAGATCATCGCGCTGCAGGTGTTCCAGGGCATCGTCAACGCATTCGACATGCCGACGCGGCAATCGCTGCTCGTGGACCTCATCGAGGATCGCGCCGACCTCTCGAACGCGGTCGCGCTCAACTCGACGATGGTCAACGGCGCACGTCTCATCGGGCCGAGCCTCGCAGGACTGATCGTCGCCGCCGCCGGGGAGGGCTGGTGCTTCTTCGCCGACGGCATCAGCTACGTCGCCGTCGTCGCGTCGCTGTTGCTCATGCACGTCTCGGCCGCCCCGCGCGGCGCCGGCAAAAAGAAGCTGCTGCACGATCTCGGCGACGGGCTGCGCTACGCCTTCGGGTTCGGGCCGATTCGCTCGATCCTGCTGCTGCTCGCGCTCGTGGGCGTCGCGGGCATACCGTATCGCGTCCTCATGCCGGTCATCGCCGCCGAGACGCTTGGCGGCGGCGCGCACACACTCGGCTTTCTCATGGCCGCCATGGGCGTGGGGGCCCTGCTCGGCGCCCTGTACCTCGCTTCGAGGCGGAGCGTGCTCGGTCTCGGCGGCCTGATACCGCTCGCCGCAGGGCTGTTCGGCGCGAGCCTCGCGGGCGTCGGACTCTCGCGCTCCCTTACGGCATCCCTGCTTCTCATGGTCACGATGGGCGTCGGGTTCATGATCCACCTGGCCGCGAGCAACACGCTGATTCAAACGCTCGTCCGGGAGCAGATGCGCGGGCGGGTCATGGCGCTCTACACGATGGCGTTCATCGGCATGGCGACGTTCGGAAGCCTTCTGGCCGGCGCCGTGGCCGGGGCGATCGGCGCCCCGCTGACGCTGACCGCGGGCGGGCTCGTCTGCATCCTCGGCGCCGGGCTGTTCGCCTGGCGACTGCCGGGGCTCAGGGAGAAGGTCCGGCCGATCTACGTCGAGAAGGGCATCCTTCCGGGCACGCTCGGCGATGCGGCGGCGCTCGAGGAAGAAGTCGAGTAGCGCTTCCTGGAGTTTCCCTGCTGGCCGCCCCGACGCGGCCGTTTATACTTGCCGTTCTTTGCGCCGGCCGAAGGCACCCCTTGAAGAACCGCGACCCCATCCTCAGCGTCCGCGACCTGACCGTCGAGCTCGACGGCAAGCTCGTGCTCGACCGGCTGAGCTTCGACCTCGAGGATCAGGAGACCCTCGTGATCCTCGGGCCGAACGGCGCCGGCAAAACCGTGCTGCTGCGCTCGCTGCTCGGCCTGCTACCGCACGGCGGCCGCGTCGAGTGGCGACGCGACGCGCGCATCGGCTACGTGCCGCAGCGGATTCCGCTGAATCGCGAGCTGCCCGTCACGGTGGCGGACTTCTTCGCGCTGGGCACCGGCCCGCGCCGCGACGTGCCGGGGCTGCTCCGCGAGGTCGGAATAACGGACCCGGCCTTCCCGGCCAAGCCGCTCGGCCTGCTCTCCTCGGGCCAGTTCCAGCGCATTCTCGTCGCCTGGGCCCTCATGAACGATCCAAACGTGATCCTGTTCGACGAGCCGACGGCCGGCGTAGACATCGGCGGCGAGGAGACGATCAACAACCTGCTGCGGCGCACGCGACGGGAAAGGCGCCTCTCGATGATTCTCGTGACGCACGACCTCAGCACCGTCTACAGCGAGGCGGACCACGTGCTCTGCATCAACAACACCGTGGCCTGCTATGGCGAGCCGAAAACGATCCTCGACCCCGAGGTCCTGCGCAGCGTCTACGGCACCGAAGCGAAGTTCTACCGGCACACGCATGGCTGATTCCTTGTTCTTCAGTCTCGTCGTCGGCGCGTTCGTCGGCGGCGCAGCCGGCTACCTCGGCTCGCTCATGATCACGCGCCGCATGGCGCTCGTCGGCGATGCCCTCGGTCATGTCGCACTGCCCGGCATGGGTCTCGCGTTCGCCTTCGGCATCGACGTTGCTTTCGGGGCCTTCGCCTCGCTCGCCGTCGGCATCCTGCTGATCTGGCAGCTCGGCGAGAAAACGCTGCTTTCGCTCGAGACGCTCGTCGGCATCGTCTTCGTCTCGAGTCTCGCGCTCGGCTTCCTCGTCGTGCCGCAGCCCGACCTGCTCGAGAGCCTGCTGGGCGACATCGCGCACGTCACGGCCGTCGGCGCGACGACGGCCATCGTCGTCTCGGCTCTCGTGTGCTTCGTGGTGCGCCGCATCTATCGCGGCATGATGCTGATCGGCATCGCACCCGAGCTCGCGGCCGTCGAGGGCATCGGCGCGAAACGCTACAACCTGCTGTATCTCGGCGCCGTCGCGCTCATCGTGGCCGTCGGCGTCAAGGTCACGGGCTCGCTGCTCGTCGGCGCGCTCGTGATCGTGCCGCCCGCCACGGCGCGCATGATCAGCGCCAACATGCAGCAGTACGCGGCCCTGAGCGCCGCGATCGGCGTCGTCGCGAGCGTCGCCGGCATTCTCGTCGCCCAGGCCGCGCATTTCCCCGCAGGGCCCGCAATCATCCTCGTCGGGGCATCGCTGTTCCTGCTCTCGCTGCTCTCGAAAAGACGCGGGCGGCTGTAGGCTCGGGGCTCGGCAGTCGGTCCTCGCTAGTCCGCCTGATTCATGAACGGGATAGGGCGACGGTGGTAACCGGAGGCTCTTATGCCGATGCCTCCGCCCAGCTGCCGACGCAGACGCGCCGATGTCTCCGCCCCGCTGCCGACGTAGACGCGCCGATGCCACCGGCGCCGACGCTCAAGTCACGACGTCAGGCGCCGAACGCCCCGTCCGTGTTTCGATGCCGGCGATCTCGCGAGCGGTCGCGATGAGATCGGCGAGCGCCGCCTGCGCGTCCTCGGTCTGGCGCGCAGGGTCCGGCTCCGGCCGCTCGATGTAGACGCGCAGCGTCGCGCCTTCGGTCCCGGTGCCCGAGAGCCGGTAGACGATGCGCGCGTCGTCGTCGAACATGACACGGATGCCCTGCCCTCGGCTTTCGCTGCCGTCCACGGGATCGACGTAGCGGAAGTCGTCGGCCGCGCGCACGCTACGCGCGCCGAAGGCGCGGTCCCGGAGCCCGCTCAGGCCGCCGCGCAGGTCGGCCATGAGGGCCTGGGCGGCCGCAGAGTCCAGGCCTTCGTAGTCGTGGCGGGTATAGAGATCGCGGCCGAACTCGCGCCAATGCGAGTGGAGGATCTGCTTGACGGGCTCGCGCCGCACGGCCAGCAGGTTGAGCCAGAACAGCACCGCCCAGAGGCCGTCCTTCTCCCGCACGTGGTTCGAGCCCGTGCCGAAGCTTTCCTCGCCGCAGAGTGTAATGCGTCCGGCGTCCAGCAGATTGCCGAAGTACTTCCAGCCCGTCGGCGTCTCGAAGCAAGGAATGCCGAGTCTGGCCGCGACGCGGTCTGCGGCCCGGCTCGTGGGCATCGAGCGCGCGACGCCGGCAAGACCGTCGCGGTAGCCCGGCACGAGGCGCGCGTTGGCAGCGAGCACGGCGAGGCTGTCGCTCGGCGTTACGAAGAATCGCCGCCCGAGGATCATGTTGCGGTCGCCGTCGCCGTCGGCCGCGGCGCCGAAGTCCGGGGCATCGGGCCCATACAGGGTCTCCACGAGCTCGTGCGCGTAGGTCAGGTTCGGGTCGGGGTGACCGCCGCCGAAATCCGGCAACGGCTCCGCGTTGACAACGCTGCCGGCCGGCGCGCCGAGGCGGCGCTCGATGATCTCGCGCGCATAGGGCCCCGTGATCGCGTGCATGGCATCGTAGCGAAGGCGAAAGGCGCCGCCAGCGACGAGCGCGTGCAGGGCGTCGAAATCGAACAGGCGTTCCATGAGGGCCGCGTAGTCCGCCACGGGGTCGAGCACGGTGACGCGCATACCGCCGACCTGCACGTCGCCCTCGCGGTCGATGTCGACGGGGTCGGCTTCGAGAATCCGGTACTCGGTAAGCTCGCGGCTGCGCGCGTATATGGCCTCGGTCACGTGCTCGGCCGCCGGGCCGCCGTTCGGCCCGTTGAACTTGACGCCGAAGTCGCCGTCGCGGCCGCCCGGGTTGTGGCTCGCCGAGAGCACGATGCCGCCGCCGGCGCCATGTGCCCGGATCAAATTCGACGCGGCCGGCGTCGAGAGCAGCCCCGCGCGGCCGAGGAGCACGCGGCGTACGCCGTTCGCGGCCGCCATGCGCAGCACGATCTGGATGGCCTCGCGATTGTAGAAGCGCCCGTCACCGCCCACCACGAGCAGCTCGCGCTGCGCCGGCTCGAGACTGTCGAGCACGGATTGCACGAAATTCTCGAGGTAGTGCGGCCGAAGAAACACGGCGACCTTCTTGCGCAGCCCGGAGGTGCCGGGCCGCTGGTCCGAGAAAGGGGACGTGGAAACGCTTCGAATGGACACTAGTTCTCTCTCCCGCTGGAAGGTCGGAAACAGCTTATCGGAACCGCGAAACCGAGCTCGGCGTGCCCCTCACGGGCGCCGGCGTCCGTCCCGATTCTCGCACCGCCGTCATCGTCTGCGGCCGGTTTCGTCATAGCGGGCGAGCTTGGAGGTCGTAGCCGACGCATGCGACGTGGCGGGCTCGTGGATGCGTCGCAAGAACGAGACATGACGCGGACTCGTATGGGCCAACCGGCGGTAGACCGCGACCTTGGCGGCGTCAGTGACCAGGGCCCAGGTGATCGAATACGCCCAGATCAAGCCGATGGCTCTCCAGCTGATCGGGGTCACGAAGCTGAAGAAACCGTATGCCACGAGCAGTGTAGCCGCGAGCTTTGTCGCGACGGCCGACCAGATCATGACCGGAGCGGGATAGGGCTTCTGGAGAAAGAAGCGCCGGCTGCGCGCGACGAACAAGGTCAGGTGGCCGGCCACGGCCATCTTGAGGAAGATGAAACTCTGCACCTCCGCGATGCCGAGGTGCAGCACCTCCACGGCCACGAATAGCATGAGAAAGCTGCCGGCAACGCCCGTCAGCCCCATGACCGTCGAGACGAGAATGACGCGATGCATCTCCCAGCGCACGGGCTGCGGGTCCAGCGGTGTGTGGTCGTAGGCGATCGTCATGATCGGCACGTCGTTCAAGAATGCCAGCAGGATGATCATGATGGCCGTGATCGGGTAGAAGCCGAAGGCCAACATCGCAAGTACCACGAATACCATGACGCGGATCGTCTCCGTGATCCGGTAGACGGCGTAGGAGTTCATGCGCTCGAAGATGCGCCGGGCCTCCTCGATGGCGCGCACGATGACCGACAAGCCGGGCGCCGTCAGCACGAGATCGGCGGCAGCGCGCGCGGCGTCCGTCGCATCCGAGACGGCGATACCGACCTCGGCCTGCTTCAGCGCCGGGGCGTCGTTGACGCCGTCGCCCGTCATGCCGACGATGTGGCCGCGCGCCTGGAGCGCCCTGACGATGGCGAATTTGTGTTCCGGAAAGACCTGCGCGAAACCGTCGCTGCGCTCGACCTGCTCGGCCGTCGCCTCGCTCAGCGCACCGTCCTCCCCCGTGAACAGCTGCCCGACGGGCGAGATGTCCGTGCCGAGATTGAGGGTCGCGGCGATCTCGCGGGCGATGGCCAGGTTGTCGCCCGTGACCATCTTCACCTCGACGCCGTGCTTGCGCGCGTCCTTGACCGTGGCCGCCGAGTCCTCGCGCGGCGGATCGAACAGCGGCAGCACGCCGAGAAAGCTCCACGTGCCCCCGGACTCCGTGCGCGCCACGCCGAGCGTGCGATAACCTTTGCGGGCGAACGAAGCCACGGCCTCCTCGACCTTCCGGCGGCCCGCCGCGTCGAGCGAGCACAGGTCGAGTATGACCTGCGGCGCCCCCTTCGTGACCTTGAACGCGCTGCGCCCCGGCCCTTCGACCGTCGCCTCCGTGCGCTTGACCACCGGGTCGAAGGGCGTGAACTTGAGCTGCCGATAGCCCTGTAGGCCATCCGGATGCTCGAGCCCCGCGAGGACGGCGAGATCGATGGGATCCCGATCCTCCGCCTTCGAGGCCAACGACGCGGCGAGCAGCAGCTCGGCCCCGTCTTTCGCAGCGACCGTAAGCGGCTCACCGAGCGTGAGCTTGTTCTGCGTCAGCGTCCCTGTCTTGTCGGCACACAGGATGTCCATGCCGGCCATCTCTTCGATGGACTCGAGACGCGAGAGAATGGCCTTCATCCTCGCGAGCGCCATGGCCCCGACCGCCATCGTCACCGACAGGACGGCGGGCATGGCCACCGGAATAGAGGCGACGACGAGGATCAGCGCAAACTGAACGAGCTCCAGCAACGGCGCATGCCGAAACAGCTGAGCGATGATAAGCACGGCAGCGAGGCCCAGGCTCACATAGATCAGGTAGTCGCCGATCCGCAGCACGGCCCGTTGAAAGTGCGAGACAGTCGTCGCCGACTCGACGAGCTTGGCGGTCCGCCCGAAGTACGTGCGCGCGCCCGTGCTCGTGACGATGGCCAGCATCTCGCCCTGCTTCGCGACGGATCCCGAGTAGGCAGTGTCGCCCACGCTCTTGCTGACCGGCAGCGATTCGCCCGTCAGGGCGGACTGATCGACGCTCAAGTACTCGCCGTCGACGAGCGTCGCATCGGCCGGAATGATGTCCCCGAGGCGCAGGCGGACGACGTCGCCCGGAACGAGCTGCGGCGCATCGATTTCCCGCCAGCGGCCGCCGCGCAGCACGCGGCTCTTGAGCGCGAGGCTCTTCTTCAGCGCCTCGACGGCGTTACCGGCCTTGTATTCCTGCCAGAACCCGACCAGGGCGTTGAACAGCAGCAGCGTCAGGATGACTGCAAGGTCCGACCAGTGCCGGGCGACGGCCGACAACAGCGCCGCGACCTCGATCATCCACGGGATCGGGCCCCAGAAGTAACCGAGGAATTTGGCCAGGACGCTGACGCGGCGCTCCTGCAGAGCGTTCGGGCCGTACTGCTCGAGCCGACGCTCAGCTTCCTCTTCGGAGAGGCCGCTCTCGACGCTGCTTTGAAATTTCTCGAACAGCTCGGCGACGCTCGGAGCCGCCCTCCCTTCCTCGCTCGGAGCCTGGCCCTCGCTATCGGCCGTGGTGGGCGAGTCGAGTGAAGATGACATGGGAAGCCCTCCTTTTGCCCGGGCACCGCGTCCGCTGCATCATCGGCCCGCCAAAAGGCTAAGCCTGCCGCTGTCTCAGCACGCGATAGACCCCCATTTTGACCCCATCGTTGATGGCGAACCAGGCTAGGGCATATGCCCAGATCGCCAGCGCGTACTTCCAACCTATGGGCGCGACGAACACGCCGTACGCGGCAAATATCGTCCCGACGATCTCGGTGCCGAAGGTCGCCGCCAGCAGGAGCGGCGCCGGGAACGGGCGCTGCCAGAACCATCGCTGCGCGCGCGTGATGTACAGCGTGCTGTGACCGGCGACGATGAGCTTGAGGAACAAAAACGTCCTGACGGCATCGGCCGAGAACGCCTTCTCGCGCAGGATGAAGAACAGCAGGAAGGACGAGACGACGCCCACGACCCCGAGCACGCTCGAGACGGTCAAAGTCTCGGAGAGATTCCAGCGTACGGGGCGCTCGTCCGCGCGGGTATTGTCGTACGCGATCGTGAGAATCGGGATGTCGTTGAGCAGGGCGAGCAGGATGATCATGAGCGCCGTGATCGGATAGAAGTCGAACACCACGATGCTCAGCGTCATGAACAGAATGATTCGTATCGTCTCGGCGATACGGAACAGCGCGTAGCTCTTCATGCGCTCAAACGTGATCCGAGCCTGCTTCACCGCTTCGTTGATCACGGCGAGCCCGGGCGCGGTCAGGATGATGTCGGCCGCGGCGCGCGCCGCGTCCGTCGCGCTCGAGACGGCGATGCCGCAGTCGGCCTTCTTGAGCGCGGGCGCATCGTTTACACCGTCCCCGGTCATGCCGACGATGTGGCCGCCCTTCTGCAGGGTGTCGACGATGCGGTATTTGTCCTCCGGCACGACCTCCGCGAAGATGTCGACGGTCTCGATCATCTCCACGATCGCCGATTCGTGCGTCTGGATGAACTCCCGCTCGAGTAGTCGGGTGTCGAATTTCTTCGCGACGGAGTCCATGACGTCCGCGGCAAACTGCCTCGCCTCTCGCGCCGAGACCTCGGGCTTGAGCCGCTGAAAGATGGCGGCCGACAACACGGACGCAAGCTCGAGGAGCTCGTTGCTGGCCGCGCCGGAGAGCTGCTCCGAGCGCAACGTGCGCTGCTCGAGACCGAGCAGTCGGCCGATCTCGCGCGCGATTGCGGCATTGTCGCCGGTGATCATCTTGACCTGCACGCCGTGATCCTGCATGTCAGCGATGACCTGCCTCGAGTCTTCACGCGGCGGATCGTACAGCGGAATCAAGCCCAGCATCTCGACCGGGCCATCGCCGCGACGCCTGCCGACGGCGAGCGTCCGATATCCGCGCCCGGCCAATTCGTCGACGCGCTCGCGGATCTTCGCGGCCGCCTCGTCGGGAAGCTCCGTCATGCCGAGCAGGACCTGCGCGGCACCCTTGAGCGCCGTGTAGCGCTCCCCGTCCTTCTCGACCTCGGCCTCGGTACGCTTGGCGATCGGGTCGAAGGGCGAGAAGCTCATGCGCCGGTATGCGTCGATATCGACTTCCGGGAAGTGCTCCTGCAGATAGCGGAAGATCGGCAGCTCGATAGGATCGTTGTTCTCGCGTCGCGACGCGAGCACCGCGGTCACGAACAGGTCCGAATCGCTGGCCCCGCCGAAGGTCACGGGCTCGGCCACGTGCATCTGGTTCGTCGTCAAGGTGCCCGTTTTGTCCGAGCAGAACACGTCCACGCCCGCGAGCTCCTCTATGGCCGTCAGCCGGCTCACGATCGCCTCGCGGCGGGCGAGGTTCAGCGCGCCCACCGCCAGCGTGACCGAGAGCACGGCCGGCAGCGCCACGGGAATGGCGGCGACGGTCAGCACGAGCGCGAAGCGCACGATCTCGAGCGGGTCCTCGTGCCGGAAGAGGCTGACCATGACGATGATGACGACGAGCACGACGGTCACGAGGATCAGGAAATCCCCGATCCGGACAACCATCTTCTGGAAGTGGCTGCGCTGCTCGCGCTCGGCCTTCGCGACGAGCGCGACCACCGAGTGGAAGTTCGTACGCGCGGCCGTGTTCACGACGACGGCCGTCATCTCGCCCTGCCTGACGATCGTATTCGCATAGGCCACGTCGCCGGCCTTCTTGCTGACCGGCAGCGATTCCCCCGTCAAGGCGGACTGATCGACGAGCAGATAATTCCCGCCCACGAGCTGGACGTCGGCCGGCACGACGTTGCCGATACGCAGCTTCACGACGTCGCCCGGGACGAGCTCGCGGGCCGGCAGCGTCCTGAACTTCCCGTCGCGCAGGACGACGACCTCGTTGGCCAGACGCTGCTTGAGCGCCTTGAGCGCGTTCAACGCGCGGTGCTCCTGCAGGAAGTCGAGTCCCGCATTGACGAGCAGCATGATCGCGATGATCACGAAGTCGTCCCACTTCTCTACGACGGCCGAGAGCACGGCGGCCGTCTCGATCATCCACGGGATCGGTCCCCAGAAGCGGCGGAAGACGCGATGCCAGAGCGCCTCTTCCTTCTCGTCGATCTCGTTGTAGCCGTAGCGCTCGAGGCGCGGCCCGATCTCGGAGTCGGCGAGCCCGCGCTCGGCGTCGACGCCGAAAGCCGCGAGCGTTTCCTCGACCGGGCGGCCAGCGAAGTCGTCCGTGCGCCGCACGGGCTCGGCGCCCCGCTCCGGCGTTCCGTGCTCGTGCTCCGCCCCCGGCGCCCTCGGCTTCGGCGCCGAGAGCGGCGCGGGCTTCGCCGCGGCGGGCGGCTCGGGCTCTGCCGCCGAGGCCGCCGCCGGCTCCGCCTTGGGGGCGCCGACCGCGGTTGCCTCCTCGACTTCGCTCACGCGGTCACCCCGCCGCCGCGCGCTGCGGCGCCGCCGCGAGGAGGCGGTCGAGCTCCGCGGCGTCGACGACCTCCTTCTCCTCGAGCAGCGCCGCAAGTAAATCGAGGACGTGGCGCTTGCCGGCGAGGATCGTCCTGGCCCGCGCGTGCGCCTCTTCGACGAGCGCGCGGACCTCGGTGTCGATGACGCGCGCCGTCTCCTCGCTGTAGTTTTTCTCCTCGGCGCTCTCGACGCCGAGGTAGCTGAGCTGTTGCCGCTTGCCGAAAGTCAAAGGGCCGAGCTTCTCGCTCATGCCGAGCTGAGTGACCATGTCGCGCGCGATCTCCGAGGCGCGCTCGAGATCGTTCTGCGCGCCGCTCGAGATGTCGCCGAACACGAGCTCTTCGGCCACGCGACCGCCGAGCAGCACGGCGAGCTGATCCTTGAGCTCCTCCTTCGTCGAGAGAAACTTCTCCTTGACGGGAAGCTGCAGCGTGAAGCCCAGCGCCGCGACGCCGCGCGGAATGATCGAGATCTTGTGCACGGGCTCGGCCGTGGGCACCGTCTTCGCGACGAGGCTGTGCCCCGACTCGTGATAGGCCACGCGCCGCTTCTCGGCCGAATCGAGCACGCGGTGCCTTTTTTCCGGCCCCGCGACGACGCGGTCGATGGCCGCCTCGAAATCCTTCATGGTCACGGCGTCTTCGTTGCCGCGAACCGCCAGAATCGCCGCCTCGTTCGCGATGTTGGCGAGGTCGGCCCCCACGAAACCCGGCGTGCGCTGCGCGACGACCTTGAGGTCCACGTCGGCCGCGAGCGTGATGCTGCGCGTATGCACGCGAAGGATTGCCTCGCGCGCCTCGAGATCCGGCTTGTCCACGACGATCTGGCGGTCGAAGCGGCCCGCCCGGAGCAGGGCCTTGTCGAGGATCTCGGGCCGGTTCGTCGCCGCCATGACGACGACGCCGACCGAAGGATCGAAGCCGTCCATCTCCGTGAGCAGCTGATTCAGCGTCTGCTCGCGCTCGTCGTGGCCGCCCATCACGGGTCCGATGCCGCGGGCTCGCCCGATCGCGTCGAGCTCGTCGATGAAGACGATGCACGGCGCCTTTTGGCGCGCCTGCAGGAACAGGTCCCGGACGCGCGCGGCGCCGACGCCGACGAACATCTCGATGAACTCCGAGCCGCTGATGTTGAAGAACGGCACGCCGGCCTCCCCGGCCACGGCCCGCGCGAGCAGCGTCTTGCCCGTGCCCGGCGCGCCGACCAGCAGCATGCCCTTCGGCATGCGTCCGCCGAGGCGCTGGATGCGGCTCGGATCTTTGAGGAACTCGATGCTCTCCTTGAGCTCCTGCTTGGCCTCCTCGGCCCCCGCAACGTCCTCGAACGTGACTTTGATACCGCCCTCCGGGTGGATGTGCACGCGGTTGCCGATGTTGAGAAACGCGCTGCCGCCCGCCATGCGGCGCCCCATCCAGCTCCAGAGCAGGAACAAAAGCGCGAAGGGCAGTATCCAGCTCAGCACGAACGCGACGACGCCGCTGCTGCCCGGCTCCACCGAGTACTTGACGCCGTGCTGCGCGAGCCGTTGCGCGAGCTCGTCGTTCAGCAGCGGCACCGTGTAGAACCGGCGCGGCTGCTGCGTCGCGGAATCGGTCTGCGTCAACGTGCCCGTGATGCGCTTTTCGCCGACGACGGCTGTCGCCACCTGGCCCTTGTCTACATATTCGAGGAACTGGCTGTATGGGATTTCCTCTCGCTCGGGACCGGACAGGTACTGGGAGAGGTAGATGGAGCCGACGACGAACAATACGAAGAGCCAGAGCGCAAAGCTCGGCTTCTGCCAAAACTTGTCGTTCTCGGGCTTCTTGATCTCGATCTTCGGCTTGTCCGGCTTCAAGCCGAAATCGGGTGGCTTCATTCTGTCGTCTCGCTTGAATGCCCCGTTCGGCCGCGGCGACGCCCGGCCATGGCGCAGGTCTCGGTTCAAAAGGTAACATTCTTCGCCGCCGCTGACGCTTTATGAATTCGTATCATCCGAAACCGTCCGACCCGCGAAGGTCCGGGACGACCCCGGAACCGCCGGACTCGCGAAGCCCCGGGCGGGCACTGGGGCCGCCCGACTCCCGCGCCGCCCAAAGACCGCTCGGCGCGCCCGCCTTGCGCCGCGTCGGCCGCCCTTCGAGGCCCGGCGCCGACGGCCGGCACGGCGGCAAGGCGCAACGGGCTTGGTAGCCCCGCTCGCGAGCGTCTCGTACGCGGCGCGGCCGCGCGTCCTGCTCAAATATCTGGGCCAGGCGGGCATCGTGCTCGCGGCGCTGCAGCTCGCCCCGGCCGCCGTCGCGCTCGGCGTCGCCGACTACGAGATCGCGGCCGTCGAGCTCGGCCTCGCCGCCGTGCTCGGACTCGTCTGCTACCCGCTGCAGCGGTTCGCCCCGCCCGAGCGCACGCTGGCCGGCGAGGCGCTGGCCGTGGCCGCCCTCGCATTTCTCGGCGCGGCGCTGCTGCTGTTCGTGCCGTTTCGCGTCGGCGGTCTCGGCACCGTGGACGCGCTGTTCGAGGCGGTTTCGGCCGTCACGACGACGGGTCTGACCACCCTGCGCGCCGTCGAGAACCTGCCTCTCTCGCTGCTGTTCCTGCGGGCCTGGGGGCAGTGGTTCGGCGGCCTCGGCATCGTCGTCTTCGCCGTAGCCCTATTGAGCCAGCACCCCGCCATGGCGCGCCGGCTGCTCGGAACGGACCCAAGCGAGAGCCTCGACACCACCGCGCGCAACTACGCGCGCCGGGTCGCGCTGACTTACGCGGCGCTGACGGGTTTCGGGATCGTGCTCTTGATCGCCTTCGGGGCCGCGCCCGCGGCCGGCGTCATGCACGCGCTCAGTGCAATTTCGACGGGCGGCTTCTCGAGCCTCGACGCGGGGCTCAGGGGCCTCGGTGCGCCGCCGGTCTGGTTCGCGACGGCGTTCGTGAGCCTGTGCGGCGCGGTCTCGCTGCCGCTTTACTCGGCGCTTCGCGCCCGACGCTTTCGCCGCTTCTTCTTCGACGAGGAGCTGCTCGGGCTCTTGGGCATGCTCGTCCTCGTCTGGGCGCTGTTGACGGCGAGCCTGTACCGCGGGGGTGCCGTCGGGCACGCCGTGCGCGACGGCGCGCTGCTCGCGGTGTTCGCGCAGACGACGACCGGGTACGCCACGGTAGACCTCGGGGCACTCTCCTCGTTCGCCAAGCTCGTGCTCATCGTTTCGATGACGATCGGCGGCACCGTGGGCTCGACCGCAGGCGGCGTGAAAATATTCCGTGTGCTGCTGTTGTTGCGCTTCGGGCAGCTCGCACTGCGCCGGCTGCGCGTGCCGGAGCACGCCCTCGCGGAATTCCGGCTCCGCGGACGGCGATACGAGGATTCCGAATTGCTCGGCGCGCTGTTCTATGTTTTGCTCTTTCTCGGCATTGTGCTGCTGTCCTGGCTCGCGTTCCTTGCGGGAGGCTACGCGCCGCTCGACAGCCTGTTCGAGGTGACGTCGGCGGTGGGGACCGTCGGCCTTTCGACCGGGGTCACGCAGTCCGGTCTCGGCGTGCCGCTCAAGCTCGTGCTCGCGTTCGACATGCTCGCGGGAAGAGTCGAGATTCTCGCGCTGCTCGTACTCGTGCAGCCGGGGCTGTGGTGGGGGCGGAGGTTGGAAACTTAGATGAGAGTCGTGTTCGTGGGCGCATCGGCGCTGACGGTCGCCGCGGCCCGCATGGTCGCCGGCCGCGGTCACGAGGTCGTCGTGGTCGACAGCGACGAAGCGCGGCTCAGGACCCTCGGCGACGACCTCGACTGCGGCCGCATCCACGGGGACGGCACGCGTCCGCTCGTGCTCAAGGAGGCCGACCCGGCAGGGACCGACTTCCTGTTCTGCCTGACGGGCAGCGACCAGGCGAACATCATCGGCAGCCTCGTCGGCCGCTCGCTCGGCTTCAGGCGGGTCATCACGCGTATCGACGATCCGGACTTCGAGCATATCTGCGTCGAGCTCGGGCTCACCGACACGATCATTCCTTCGCGGACGATCGGCCGCTTCCTCATGAACATGGTCGAAGGGCGCGATCCTCTCGAGCTCTCCGCCATGATCAAGGACGAGGCCGCGGTCTTCTCGTTCGTCGCGCGGCCCGAGGACGAGGGACCGACGGCGGCCCTCGAGCTGCCTGCGGGCGCACGCGTGATCTGCACCTACCGAGGCGGCCGCCTGCAGCCGCTCGGTGACGAGACGCCGCTCAAGGCGGGCGACGAAGTGCTCCTCATCGCGCGCCGCGACATGCTGGGCGAGCTGCACGAGCGGCGGGAGAAGGCATGAGCCTCGCGGCCGCCGTTCAGCTGTTGCCCGAAGCCCGGCACGCCGCCGCCGCGGCGGCGGCCGCCGGCCTCGCCCTCGGCGGCGGGCTCGTCGGCTTCACGGCCGCGCGCGTCTATCTCATGCGGCGGCTGCGCGCGGCAGAGCGCTGGCAGGCCCACTGAAATCCGGGAGCGCCCATGCAAGCCAGCCACTACCTCCCCCGCCCGTTGCCAGAGGCGCTGCAGGGCCTCGCGGTGCTCGCGCTCGACCTGCGGTGGAGCTGGCACCACGGCGCGGACGAGCTGTGGCGCGCGGCGGATCCCGAGCTCTGGGACGCCACGCAAAACCCCTGGCTCATCCTCGACAGCATCAGCGAGGAACGGCTCGATGCGCTCGCGGCGGACGCGCCCTTCCGCGCACGGCTCGAGGCGGAAATCGAGGCGCGCGACCGGCACTACTCGGGCGAGACCTGGTTCGGCGACGCGCGCACCACTGGGCTGGGCGGTCCCGTCGCCTATTTCAGCATGGAGTTCGGCGTCAGCGAGGCGCTGCCGATCTACTCGGGCGGCCTCGGCGTGCTGGCCGGCGATTACCTGAAGACGGCTTGCGATCTCGGCGTGCCCGTGATCGGCATCGGCCTGCTGTACCAGGAGGGCTACTTCCGCCAGGCCCTCGACGCGAACGGCGAGCAGCTCGAGTTCTATCCCTACAGCGATCCGACGCAGCTGCCGGTCGTGCCGTTGCGCGATGCGGACGGTGAGTGGGTGCACGTCGCGCTCGAGCTGCCGGGCCGCCGGGTATGGCTGCGGGCCTGGGAAGCACAGGTAGGCCGACGGTCTTTGTATTTGCTCGACAGCAACGACCTGCTCAACGACCCCGGCGACCGAGGCATCACGAGCGAGCTCTACGGCGGCGGCAGCGAACTGCGCCTCCAGCAGGAGATCGCGCTCGGGATCGGCGGCTGGAGATTGCTGCCGATGCTCGGCATCGAATGCTGCGTCTGCCATCTCAACGAAGGCCACGCCGCATTCGCAGTGCTCGAGCGCGCCCGAGCGCGTATGAAGGCGGCGGGCTGCAGCTTTGCCGAAGCGCTGCGCGCGACGCGGGCCGGCACTCTGTTCACGACCCACACGCCCGTCGAGGCGGGCTTCGATCGCTTCGCGCCCGAGCTCTTCGCGCAGTATTTCCGCGGCTATGCCGAGGAGCTCGGCCTCGACGTCGAGGCGCTCCTCGCGCTCGGGCGGGGCGAGCCGCGCCGCGCCGTCGCCGGCGCCGGCGCCGGCGACGCCGAAGAGCCTTTCAACATGGCCTATCTGGCCGTGCGCGGCTCGGGGGCCGTGAACGGCGTGAGCCGCCTGCACGGCGAGGTCAGCCGGCGCATCTTCGCGCCGCTGTTTCCGCGCTGGCCCGAGCCCGAGGTGCCCGTCGGCCACGTGACGAACGGCGTCCACGTGCCGACCTGGGACTCGGCCGCGGCCGACACGCTTTGGACGGGCGCCTGCGGGCCGGAGCGCTGGCGAGGCACGCTCGAGAACCTCGGCACCGCTCTGCGCGGCGTCGACGACGAGACGCTTTGGCGCTTTCGTTGCGACTCCCGGCGGGCCCTCGTCGCGGCCCTCGGCGGCCGCCTTGCCCGCCAGGGCCGGCGCCGCGGCGCCGGCCCCGAGGAAGCCGCGAGCATCGGCCGCCTCCTCGATCCCAACGTCCTCACCATCGGCTTCGCCCGCCGCTTCGCGGAGTACAAGCGCACCAACCTGCTGCTCGCGGATCCTGACCGGCTCGTGCGCCTGCTCAACGCCCGCGACCGGCCCGTGCAGCTCGTGATCGCCGGCAAGGCGCATCCCCAGGACAAGGCGGGGCGGCGGCTCATCCGCGAGTGGCAGGACTTCCTGCGGAGGCCCGAGGTGCGCGGGCGCGCCGTCTTCGTCGAGGACTACGATCTCAGCGTGGCCGCCGCGCTCACGCGCGGCGTGGACGTCTGGCTCAACACGCCGCGCCGGCCCTGGGAGGCCAGCGGCACGAGCGGCATGAAGGTGCTCGTGAACGGCGGGCTCAACTTCTCAGAGCTCGACGGCTGGTGGGCCGAGGCCTACGCCGCCGAGGTCGGCTGGGCGCTCGGCGACGGCCGCGAGCACGCTGCGGACGCTGCCGGCTGGGACGCAGCCGAAGCCCGCGCGCTCTACGGCGTTCTCGAGGCGGAGGTCGTCCCCTGCTTCTACCGGCGAGAGGCAAGCGGGCTGCCGGTGGAGTGGATCGCGCGCATGCGCGAGAGCATGGCGGCCCTGACCCCCCGCTTCTCGACGAATCGCATGCTGCGCGAGTACGTCGAGCAGTACTACGTGCCGCTCGCGGCCGCGTCTGTACGGCGCGACGCAGCCGCGGCCGCGGCGCTCGAAGCTTGGCGGGGCCGTCTCGAGGCGAACTGGGCGAGCGTGCGCTTCGGCGGCCTCAGCGTCGCGCCGGCGGGCGCCGACCATCGGTTCGAGGTGCAGGTCTACCTGCACGAGCTCGATCCGGGCGACGTCGCGGTCGAGGTCTACGCCGACGCGCTCGATGACGCGGGCCCCGAGCGGCATCCGCTCGAGCGCGACGGCGAGCTGCGCGGCGCGCACAACAGTTACACCTACTTCGGGCTCGTCCCGGCGAAGCGCCCGGCCTCGGACTACACGCCGCGAATCATCCCGGCGCACGCGCTCGCCGCCGTGCCGCTCGAGGCCGGTTACATTGCCTGGTACCGCTAGGCGAAAAAAGGGGTCAGAGCCCTTTTTCGCCGCTCGACGCCGTCACGGTCAACGACGGACCTCCGAAGGCGAAAAAAGGGCTCTGACCCCTTTTTTCGGGCTAGGCCCCGAACAACGTCCCGACGCCGGCCGTGATCGCCATGGCCAGGGCACCCCACAACGTCACGCGCACGGCCCCGACGAGCACGCGTGCGCCGCCGGCCCGGGCGGCGAGCGCCCCGAGCCCCGCGAGGCACAGCAGCGAGCCCCCGCCTACGATCCAAGCCAGGTTCTCCAAGGGCGCAAGGAAGGTGGTCAGCAGCGGCAGCCCGGCGCCCGCGGCGAACGCAGCCGCCGAGGCCCCTGCCGCCTGCAGCGGCCGGGCCGCGCGCAGCTCGGTCAGCCCGAGCTCGTCGCGCGCGTGTGCGCCGAGCGCGTCGTGCGCCATGAGCTGCTCGGCGACCTGCCGCGCCAGGGTCCGCTCGAGGCCCCGGGCGCGATAGATCTGCGCGAGCTCGCGAAGCTCCGCTTCGGGCTCGTGGGCCAGCTCGCGGCGCTCCCGGGCGAGGTCCGCGACCTCGGCGTCGGCCTGCGAGCTCACGGAGACATACTCGCCCGCCGCCATGGACATGGCGCCCGCGACGAGCGCGGCGGTGCCCGCGGCGAGAACCGCCCCGTGGCTGGAGTCGGCGACGGCGACGCCGATGATGAGGCTGGCCGTGGAGACGATGCCGTCGTTGGCGCCCAGCACGGCGGCCCGCAGCCAGCCCGTGCGTCCCGATCGATGTCTTTCCCGGTGTCGCATGACCACAGATGATAATCTGGGAACGGCAAAGGAGGGTTTCATGAACGGCGACCGATCCGACGCCCTCGTGCTGTTCGGCGCGACCGGCGACCTCGCGCACCGCAAGATCTTCCCGGCGGTGCTCGCGCTCATCAAACGCGGCTACGACATGCCGATCATCGGCGTGGCCAAATCCGGCATGACGCGCGAGGGGCTCGCGGGCCGCGTCACGGACGGCCTCGCGCGCTTCGCCGACCCGAAGGACCTCGACGCGGAGCCCGCGCTGCTCGAGCGGCTCGCCTACATCGACGGGGATTACCGCGACGCCGCGACGTTCGAGGCCCTGCGCGCCGCGCTGGCGGGCCGCCGCCGGCCCTTATTCTATCTCGCAATCCCGCCGAGCCTCTTCGCGGAAGTGATCCGAGCGCTCGAGAGCGTCGGGCTCGCCGACGGGGGCCGCGTCGTCGTCGAGAAGCCCTTCGGCCGGGATTTCAAGTCCGCCCAGGCCCTGAACGGCGTGCTGCGCGGGTCGTTCGACGAGTCCGCGGTGTTTCGCATCGACCACTATCTCGGCAAGGAGTCCGTGCAGAATCTGCTGTTCTTCCGCTTCGCGAACTCCTTCCTCGAGCCGATCTGGAACCGCAACTACGTGGACAGCGTCAGTGTGACGATGGCGGAGTCGATCGGCGTCGAGGGCCGCGGGCGCTTTTACGAGGAGGTCGGCGCGATCCGCGACGTCATTCAGAACCATCTCCTGCAGGTCGTCTCGCACATCGCCATGGAGCCGCCCGTCGGGCGCAGCATCGAGGCGCTGCGCGACGAGAAGGTCCGCGTGCTGCGCTCGATCCGGACCGTCACGGGCCGCAGCCTCGTGCGCGGCCAGTATCGCGGCTACACGGAGGAACCGGGCGTCGCGCCGGACTCGCATGTCGAGACCTATGCCGCCATGGAGCTGCACCTCGACTCGTGGCGCTGGGCCGACGTGCCGTTTTATATCCGCGCGGGCAAGCGGCTCGCCGAGACCGCGACCGAGGTCCTCGTCGAGCTCAAGCGGCCGCCGCGGCCCGTGTTCGGCTCCGCGGCCGCGGACGGGCCCAACTACGTCCGCTTCCGCCTCGGGCCGGATCGGGTCGCGATCGCGATCGGCGCACACGCGAAGAAGTTCGGCGTGGACGTGCTCGGCGAAAGCATCGAGCTTTACTTCTGCAACAGCGGCGAGGACGAGATGAGCGCCTACGAGCGGCTCATCGGCGCGGCGCTCGACGGCGACCAGACGCTGTTCGCGCGCGAGGACGCCGTGCTCGAGGCCTGGCGCGTCATGGACCCGCTGACGCGTATGACGACGCCGGTCTACCCGTACGATCCGGGCACGTGGGGGCCGCCCGAGGCGGACCGGCTCTCTCGGCCCGGCCGCCCCTGGCGGCCGCCCAAAGAAAAGGGGTCAGAGCCCTTTTTCGAAAAAGGGCTCTGACCCCTTTTCTGCCCGCAGCGCGGCCAAACGCGCTCGCGCCTGACGGCTCACCGTCTCCATGTCGAGCGCGCCTTCCCGGGCGCCCTCGCCGGCGACGACGCTCCGGGCCGCAAACTCCGCGCGCGAATTCACGCGCGGAAAGACCGCCTCCGGAACGGGCACTCCGAGAAACTCGCAGAGCGGCGCCCAACCTTCTCCGACCTCATAGACGAGGAGCCGGTCCCGCGGAACGGCCGAGGTCACCTCGGCGACGTGCCGGCGGAACAGCGCCGTCATGAAGGCCCGATCGTGCAGGCGGTCGCCGTAGTCCCGTACGACGGCCGTGCGAAAGAATGCCTGCATGGGCGAGCCCGCCAGCCGCTGCACGTGCGCAGGCGAGAAGATCGTCGCCTGCGTCGAATCGAACCAGCGGTCGGGGTCCCGCACGGTGAGCACGACCTTGGCGTGGGGGAAGTAGTCTGCGAGCTCGCGCCAGAACACGCAGCCGGGGTAGTCCACGGTCGCCGCGTAGCCTTCGAAGACCCGATCCCATTCGAGCTCGCCGGCCGCCGCCCGCAGCCATTGCTCGCTGCGCGCGGGTTCGGACAAGACCTCGATCATGTGATAACACGGGCCGAGCCCGAGCTGCTCGAGCGCGACCTTGAGCGACATCGTGCCGGTGCGGCCGAGTCCCGCGCCGATGACTTCGAGGGGCATGTGCGACTCCCGGGCGCTGCCGCGCCGATGCGTTCGATTACGGCCGAGTGCAGCCGAGTACGGCCGAGCGCGGCCGAAAGAATCGCCTGCGGCCGCAAGACTCGGCTGCGGCCGATAGAGTCGGCGACAACCGATAGAATCGGCTGCGACGGATAAAGTCGGCTGCGACCGAATGCGTAGGAAGTGTAATCGGCCCTCGCGCTCTTCTACAACAAAGCCCGCGTGCTCATACACGGCTTGCGGCGGCACGTGGCCCCTCACGCGCAACCGTCCCGAGCCTCGGCCATTGCCGCCTCGCGGAATTCAGGCTCCGCGCTTGTAGGCATAGACGCCCAGCATGAGTCCCATTCCCGCGCCGTCCGGCGTGCGGAAGAAGCCGACGGACAGTTGCGGGGCGGCGGAATCGAGCACGATTGCGCCATCCGCGTGCCGCCAAAGCTCGGCGCGCAGCTTGAGCGGCGCTGCGGCCGACTCGACGACGAGCTCCAGCCTGCCTTCTGCAAACGCCGCCGTGACGCGGTCCGTTCCGGGCCCGAAGTACTCGCCCTCGAGCTCGCGCAAGTCCCATTCGGGCGCGGCTTGCGCCGGCTCTTCCGAGAACCCGCCGGCCAGCGCTTCGCAGATGCGCCCGATCACGAGATCCCGCAGGTAAGGCTGCAGCGCGTTCATGCCGACCGCGACGGCCACGCCTTGCCGCGCGTCGAACCGAAGGCCCAGGCATTGCCCAAACGTCGAGCCGCCGATGCCGTGAAAGCCGTCTTTCCAGCGAGCGACGCCGAACCCGAAGCGCGAGGGCACGGTCTCGGCAAGCGGACCGCAGAGTAACGGCGGCAGCGTCACGGCCGGCCTCTGCAGCAGAGTCAGAGTCGCGGCCGGAAGCGAGCAAGGAGCTGGACCGGGGCCCTGCGCCATGATGAATTCGGCCAGTGCCAGCAATGCATCCAGCGACATCGAGCGGCGCGAGAAGGCCGCCTCCCACATGCTCGCGACCTCGATGCCCGCGAGCTCCGACCATTCGACGCGCCGAAATCCTCCGGAGGCCGCATCCAGCACGTGCTGCCCGGCCTCGCCGCCCCATTCGAGCGACGGAGCTCGGCCGCCGGCGGGGCTGCGACGCTCGAGCTCACGCCCTGCGGCCAGGCCGAGCCGCTCGAATATGAGATCCTCGGCCTGCGCGAGGCTGCTCCGGCCCGTGACGCGCTGCACGATCCGGTCCGCGACGACCGTCTCCGTATGTTCGTAGCTGAACACCGTGCCGGGCCCGAAGTGCTGCGGCGCCCGCCGCAACCACTGCGCGAATGCAGCCCAGTCCATGGCCAAGGTGCCGCGCTCGTGGATGCTCGTGCCTCGGTAACCGCTCGTGTGCGACAGCAGGTGCGCCAGCGTGACGGTCTCGCCATGGATGCTGCCGCAGAGCTCCGGGAGGTACGTTTGGATCGGCACATCCAGGTGAAGGGTGCCGCGGCGAACGAGCTCGAGCGCGACGATCGAGACGACCAACTTCGTGACGCAGCCCAGATGGAACCGCGTGTGCTTCGTGAGCGGGGCGTCGTCTTCGAGCGCGAGGGAGCCCGCGGCGGCGTGCACGCGCTCGCCTTCCACACTGACGGCGGCGGCGATGCCGGGCACGCGGGTCTCGCGCCGAACGTGATCGAGAAACGCGCCCAGCTCGCAGCCCAGCGAGTCGAGGGATGCGCGCGCCGCGCCCCCGCTAACGTGCGCCGCCATTTTCCGGTTCGCCGAGCAGTGCGACGCTGAGAATCGTCTGGGCCCAGATCTTCCATGCGTCCTTTTCCTGCGCGAGGACGATGAGGCTGCGCGTCACGTTATCCTTGAATTCCGGGCCTTCGACCTTTTCGGTCTTCTGCACGACGCGCAGGTACGCATAGTCGGCATCCGCACCGACGACGTGGACGCCGAGCAGCTCGATGGCGAACGTGTAGTTCAGGTAAAGCTGGCTCAGCAACCGGCGCGTGGCGTCGAAGAGCGGCGACTCGCCGTGCACGAATCGCAGTGCTTCCCGCACCTCCTTGCCGTTCTGTGCCGCGACGTAGCCTTCTACGACGGCATGCCAGCGAGCGTGCAGCGCAGCGTCGTGCGCGCGATGCCTTGCATCCGGCGCATCGCGCCCGTCTTGTGCCTCCGGGTTGGCCATCCGCTACCTCTCGTCCGATTCTGGATTTCGATAGCACTGTTGTAGCAAACGCAGGCACGCGGCGCGGCGCGCCATTTTCCGCCAATGCGGCCAATATCGGGGCTGCCGTCCTCGAGAGTAGACGTTTAGGCTGCACTCATCGCTCTCGGAAGAAGGAGGAGGCGTGTGAACCGCGGCAATCCAAGGGTCGGCAAAACCTCGCGCCCGTCCGCTTCCGGCGCGGGCGTCGCTGCCTGCGCCAAGCCTGAGGCAGGGCCCGAAACCCGGCTTCCGAAGCGATCCGATCCGCGAGCGGCCGCGGACCTCGCGTTCGCTTGCTCCGAGTCACCGCTGCTCCGGCCGCTCGGGCCGGCAGAACCGGCCGACGGCGTCGGACTCGACGCGGACGCATTCGCGCTCCTGGCCTTCATGGGCTGCTGAGGTCGCGACGTTGCCGAACATCCCAGCGTGAGCGGCAGCGCGCCGGATACCGGCGAGCTTCGCGCGCTGCTGACCTCGGCCATCGCGCAAGCCTGCGGCTGCCCGCCGTCAGAGATCACGGGTTCGACGCAGCTGGTCGTTCTCGGTATGGATTCGCTGACGCTCGTGTCCGTGCTCGCCCAGATGGAGGCTTTCTACGGCTTCGAGCTCACGGCGGACGACACGTTGCCGCTGCTCGTCGCCCAGGACGTGGACGCGCTGACGGGCGAGCTCGAGGCGATCGTCGCGCGCAGCCGCGCCAAGGCGTGAGCGGGCCTCGCAAGGAGGACGTCGTCACCGGCCCGCGAGCGTGTAGAGCGGGTCCAAGACCCATTCATACAATCGCCGCGACTCCCCGAGCACGTCCGCCTCGACGAGCATGCCGGCCCGCAGCGGACGCGGCCTGCCGTAAGCCTCGATGCTTTGGGACCCGAGGGTCACCGTAATCCTGTACACGGGCTCGGCCTGGCCGGCGCCTGTGCCGCCCGGCTGCATGAGGTCGGCCAACGGGAGCGAACTGCGCGACACGGCGGCCACGCTGCCCTCCTGATGCCCGAACTTCTGATACGGATAGGCTGCATACCGAAGCAGCACGGGATCGCCGACGTTCACCAAGCCGACGGCACGGCTCGGCGCGTAGAGATCGGCCTGGAGCCGCGCGCCCTCCGGAGCGATGGAGACGAGAAGCGAATTCCCCTCGACGAGCTGACCCAGGTGCGCGACCACCGCCGTCGCAACGCCGTCCAGCGGCGCAGTCAGCACGAAGCGTCGGCGCGCCTCGCTTTCCGTGAGCTCCTGGCGCGCGCTCGCAAGGTTTCGCTCGAGCTCGGCCCGCCGGCTCCCGTACTTCAGGGATAAGTCCGCGAGCTCGCGCTTCAGGCCCGTGAGTTGACGCGCAAGACCGCTCCGGTCGCGATCGAGACCCTGCAGGCGCGTGCGCTGCTCGAGCAGGTCTTCTCGTTTCGCGACGACCTGCGCGGCGGATACGAATCCTCGGGCCTGCAGCCTCCCGAAGCGAGCCTCGTCCTGCTCCGCAAGCTCGACCCTTGCCGCCTGCGTCTCGTGCATGGCCCCGACGTGCGCGGCTTCCGCTTCGAGCTCCGCGAGCATGCGCCGATCGGCTGCCCGCTCGCTGCGCTCGAGCTTGCGGACGCGCTCGATCTCGTCCTCGAGACTGCGGACCCGCTTGCCGACCTCGCGGGCTATGCGCTCCTGCGTCGGACCGAGCGCGCTGCTGATACGCTCGCTCGAGACCACATAGAGCCTCTGCCCGCGCTCGACGGCCTGCCCTTCGACGACGTGCTTCTCGACGATGGTCCCGTACTGCGGCGACCGAACCTCGAGCAGACCGCGATCGGGGACGAGGCGCCCCTTTACCGTCGTGCGCTCCGAATAGGTGCCGAGGACGAGGAACGCGACGGCCACGGCCGCGGCCACGACGGCCGCACCCGTGAGCAGCGCGATCGAGACCGGCTGCACGAGCACGACCCGCCCCAGCGCTCGCGGCCGCTTCGCGTCGAGCGCAGCGGCTCTGAACAACGTGCTGCGATTCATCGCGATGCGCCGCCCCGGGCCCCTCGCGCGGCCGGCCCCGCCGCCGCGCAAGCTACGCTCGGGATCGTCATAACTGCTTCGACCTTCCTGGTCATTGCAACATCCCTATCCCGGCCCCTATGTTGGCCGGCCCCGATTTCGAAACGCAAGGCATCGCGCGTGCGCTGCAGGACGCGGCCGAACCGAATCTCAGGAGGAGCGCACCGAATGAATTGGCTGCAGGAACTGTCCCTCGGCATCCGGCGCCGGCTGCCGGTCGTGCTTCAGACGGAGGCGGCCGAGTGCGGCCTCGCCTGTCTCGTCATGATCGCGGCCTTCCACGGCCACCGCGTCGGCCTCGCCGCGCTGCGCCGGCGCTTCCCGCTATCCCTCAAGGGCACGACGCTCGCGGGCCTCGTCGACATCGCGCGCCGCCTCGATCTGGCCGGCCGCGCGCTGCGGCTCGAGCTCGAGGATCTGGGGAGCCTGCAGCGCCCGTGCGTGCTGCATTGGCGGCTCGATCACTTCGTCGTCCTGAAGCGGGTCGGCGCCCGCTCGATCGTCGTCCACGATCCGGCCTGCGGCGAGCGCAGACTGTCCCTCCAGGAGGCCGACGAGGCGTTCACGGGCGTCGCGCTCGAGCTGTGGCCGACGCCGGATTTCGTTCCCCGCCGCGAACGCCGCAGCGTGCGCCTGCGCGACCTCGTCGGCCGCGTCACGGGTTTGCTGCCGGCGCTCGCGCAGGCGTTGCTGCTGGGCTGCGCACTCGAAGTCTTCGCCGTCGTGAGCCCTTTGTTCCTGCAATGGACCGTGGACCACGCGATCGCGTCGGCGGATCGCAATCTGCTCGAGACGCTCGCGATCGGCTTCGGTCTGCTCGTGGTCTTGCAGCAGCTCGTCTCCCTGCTGCGCGGCTGGGTCCTCATGCGTTTCAGCACGCTGCTCAACCTCCAATGGCACGCCAACACGTTCTCGCACCTGCTCCGTCTGCCGATGAACTACTTCGAGAAGCGGCACCTCGGCGACATCGTCTCCCGGTTCCGCTCGATCGATACGATCCAGCGAACCCTGACCGCGAGTTTCCTCAGCGCCGTTATGGACGGACTCATGACGGCAGTGATCGGCGTCGTCCTGTTCCTCTACAGTCCGTTGCTGGCCTGGGTCTGCATCGGGGCCACGCTGCTCTACGCGCTCGTGCGCTGGGCCTGCTACCGGCCGCTGCGCCGCCTGACGGAGGAACAGATCGTCCACACGGCCAAGCAGGAGAGCCACTTTCTCGAAACCGTGCGCGGGGCGAGGTCCATCAAGCTGTTTCGGCGGCAGAACGAGCGGCGGGCTCACTGGCTCGCGCTGCTCGCCGATCAGGTCAACGCCGGGCTCGCCACTCAGAAGCTGCAGCTGCTCGTACGGCTCGCGCACGGGCTGCTGTTCGGCATCGAGAACGTCCTCGTCGTCTGGCTCGGTGCCCGGCTCGTGCTCGAGAATCGCTTCTCCGTCGGCATGCTCATGGCCTTCATGTCCTATAAGGGGCAGTTCACGAGCCGCGTGGGCGCGCTCGTCGACCGCTGCGTGGACGTGAAGATGCTGCAGCTGCAGGCCGAGCGGCTCGCGGACATTGTCACCCACGAGCCGGAACCCGCGACGGCGGCAGGCCGGCTCGTCGCGACGGAGACAGGAATTTCCGAGGCGACGGTCGAGATGCGGGGGCTCAGGTTCCGCTACGGCGAGCACGAGCCGTACGTGCTCGACGGCGTGGACCTTCGAGTGGCGGCCGGGGAATCGGTCGCGATCGTCGGGCCTTCCGGCTGCGGCAAATCGACACTGCTCCACTTGCTGCTCGGAATTCTGCACAGCGACGAAGGCCAGATCCTCATCGGGGGTGCGGACATTGCCCACCTCGGCACCGAGACGCTGCGCCGGGCATTGGGCGCCGTCACGCAGAACGACACGCTCTTCGCCGGCTCGATCAGCGACAACATCAGCTTCTTCGACGAGCGGGCCGACCAGCGGTGGATCGAGGAGTGCGCGAAGCTCGCCTCGATCCATAACGAGATCGTGCAGATGCCGATGGGCTACAACACCCTCGTCGGCTATCTCGGCACGACGCTCTCGGGCGGCCAGCAGCAGCGCGTCCTGCTCGCGCGGGCACTCTACAAGCGCCCGCCCATCCTCGTGCTCGACGAGGCCACGAGTCATCTGGATCTCAAACGGGAAGTCATGGTGAATTCCTCGATCGGCGCGCTTCGAGTGACGCGCATCATCGTCGCGCATCGCCCGCAAACGGCCGAGTCCGCCGACCGAGTCGTCGTGCTGCGCAACGGCAGGGTCGCCGAAGAGTCGCGCATCGCCCGGAACGCCGCCGCCCCGCGCGAGGCGCGCATCCAGGAGGCATCGGAACGGGAAGGGCTCGCGGAATCAGGCAGTTGAGACCTTGCGGCATGCAAGAGCCAGGATTCGAAAGGCCAAGACTCGGCGAAACCGAGACAACGGCGGCCGCCGGCGCTGCAGCGTGGTTCATGGACGTGGAGAGCCGGCTCGTCAAGCTCCTCTCGGGCGCGCCTCGCAAGCGGGCCGTCGTCGCCTGGGCCGCCGATGGGCGCTGCGATTACGCCGCCGTCGGCGATGCGCAAACGGAGGCCCGGGCCGAATGGTGCTGGCAGACGGGCTGCATCACGAAGCTCTTCACGGCGGCACTCGTGGAGAAGGCGCAGCGCGAGCTCGGGCTTGCCTTGGATCAGCCCCTGACCGACGCGCTCGGCCTCGATGCGGGCCGCCTGCCGCACGCGGCCGGCGTCACGATACGGCATCTGCTCGAGCATACGCACGGCCTCGACGACTCGGGTCTACCGCATTGTCCCCGCCGTGCCGACCGCTTCATCGACGTCTCCTCCTTGCTGCGGCGGCTCGCGCCACATCGCTTCGCGCCTCCCGGCGCCCTTTACAGCTACTCGAATGCGGGCGCCTGGCTGCTCGCGGCCGCCCTCGAGCGTAGGCGGGGCCGACGGTACGCGGAAATGTTGAGTCTCGAGCTCTTCGCGCCTCGCGGGCTCGGCATGCACGTTCGGCTCCCCTCGCTCGTCCCCGGCTCGCCGGGCCGTGTCTGCCCGGCCATGGGCGCGGCGTTGGCCCTCTCGACGCGGGCACTGCTGAGCTTTCTGCGCCTTATTGCGCTCCCCGACTTGCGCCGCCATGCGCCCGGGCCCGATGCACGTAGCGCGGACATCACGCCCCTGCCAGGATGGAATCCGCTCGAGAGGGGCGTGTACGGCGCCTGGAAGTACCACGGCGAGGGCTGGTTCGGTCATGGCTCGGCTTGGCCGGGCGCATCGCTCATGGTCCGGGTCCATCCGCGCCGACGCGTGGCGCTGCTCATCGCGTCGCGTGATCACCCGGCCCCGGTTCTGGCGGCCAAGCTGTTCGCGCGCGTCCTGCCGGAATTCCGCAACCTCGCCATTCCTAATCCCGAGAACGTCCGCCGCGCTCGCGGATGCGACACGCTACGTCGGTCTATACCGGTCGGCCGCAAAAACCCTTGCCGTCGAAGCCGCCGGCTCGACGCTCCGCCTCGTCGGTCCGGGCTTCGCATCGACGCTGCTGCCGGCCGCCGAGGAGATCTTCTTTTTGCGGCCGCCGGCCGCCGGCCTGACCTACGTACAGTTTGTCGACCCCAGCGGCGGCAGGTTTCGCTACCTGTGGGACGGCCGCCGCCTGTGCTACCGGTGATTCTCCCTCGCCCTCGCCCTCGCCCTCGCCCGCACGGGCCGTCGCGCCCATTTCCGTCGCCGCAGGGCACTTTCGCCCCTTCGGCAAGGCGGGCCGCTTGGGTAGTGTCTTTCGGCATTCCGGTCGGTAAGGACGCCGCAATGAGTGCCTTCGGCCTGCGCCATTTCGCCGAGCAAGCGCCCGAATTCGTCGCAATCGTCGGCCCGGGCGGGGAACGCTGGACGCGTCGCGAGCTGAAGATGCACGTCGACCGCCTCGCCGCCG
Organism: uncultured Gammaproteobacteria bacterium; assembly: GCA_963702105.1. Classification (GTDB taxonomy): domain Bacteria; phylum Pseudomonadota; class Gammaproteobacteria; order Steroidobacterales; family Rariloculaceae; genus ZC4RG20. The sequence goes on along the minus strand of OY969712.1, from coordinate 1,671,165 downwards.
GATTCGCGGCTGCCGGCCTCTCGCCAGGGGACGCCCTAGCCATCGCCGCGCCGAACTGCCCCGAATATCTCGCGGTCTACCTGGGCGCCCTCGCCGCGGGCCTTTCCGTCGTGCCCGTCAACTGGCACCTTTCGGAGCCCGAGCTCGATTTCGTGCTGCGCGATTCGGGCGCAAGAGCCTTGGTCGCACACCAAGGACTCGGCCCCGCAAGGCTCGCGGCGCTCGAACGCCGGGCCGCGCCGTCCGTCATGCTGCTGTCTATCGGCGCGGCCGCGGGCTTCGTGCCGCTCGAGCAACTCCCAACGCCGAGCTGCCGAGCCCGCGTCCGAACGGGCCCGGATGACAGGGGCCGCCTGCTCGCCTACACGTCGGCCACGACCGGCCGCCCGAAGGCCGTGGTGCTCCCGGCCGGCAACGCCGAAGCGGCCCTGCACAACAGGGTGCGGGCCAACGCGGCCCTCGGGGTCCTGCCCGAGGACGGCAATGTGCATCTGTGCGCCTCGATGCTCTATCACTCGGCGCCGCTCGGCGGCTGCGAAGTGGCGCTCGAGATGGGGCACCGCGTCGTGCTCGTTGACCGCTGGGAGCCCGAGGCGCTGCTGAGGCTCATCGATGCCCACGCCGTCACGACGACCTTCATGGTGCCGGCGATGTTCGTGCGTCTGCTCAAGCTGCCCGGGGCCGTCCGCTGCCGCTACTCGACGGCCTCGCTGCGCGCGGTCGTGCACGGAGGGGCACCGTGTCCCGTGGAGGTCAAGCGCCGTATGCTCGAATGGTGGGGCAACGTGCTCTGGGAATCCTATGGGGCCTCCGAAGCGCAAGGCACGCTCGTGAGCCCGCAGGAGTGGGTCGAGCATCCCGGAACCGTAGGCAGGCCCATGCCGGGCTCGGCGATCAAAATCCTCGACGAGGCCGGACGCGAGCTGCCTGCGAACGAAACGGGCCTCGTCTACATGCTTCCCCAAACCGGCGATCGCTTCGAATACAAAGACGATCCTGAGAAGACGCGCAGCGCCTACCGCGGAGAGTACGTGACGGTCGGCGACCTCGGCTTCCTGGACGACCAAGGCTACCTGTTCCTCTGCGGTCGGGACTCGGAGCTCATCATTTCTTCGGGCATGAATATCTATCCTGCAGAAATCGAGACGGCGCTCGTTCAGCACGCCGCGGTCGCCGACTGCGCCGTGCTCGGCGAACCGCACGCGCTGCTCGGCGAAGTCCCCAAGGCTCTCGTGCAGCTCGAACCCGGGGTGGCTGCGAGCGCGCAATTGACGGCCGAGCTCCTTCGCTACCTGGGCGAGCGGCTCGCGGCAATGAAGCTGCCGAAGCGGGTCGAGTATGTCGCCGCGCTTCCGCGCGATCCGAGCGGCAAGCTGCGTCGGCGGGAGCTGCGCTAAGCACCGGGGGACAGCTCACGACGCCTGCTGGCTACGGCTGCGTCCGCCATAGGGCGCCAAAGAGGCCCGCGCCTACCGCGTCCGCCATGGGACGGCCGAAGAGGCCCCCGGCCTACCGCGCCTCCTCCAGCACGCCGCGCACGTGCTCGACGATCTCGCGCAGCACTCCGGCGCAGAGCTTCTCGCGCGGAAGAATCAGGTGGACGGTCTTCGCGCGCACGCTTACGCGCATGATCGGCGCGCCCGATGCGCTCTTGACGACCTCGTCCTTCGCGCGCTCGGCAACGGGCCGCTCGGCGCCGCTCGAGAGCGCGTCGTAGATTTCCTGGGCGCGCCGACGTTTGCCGCCCCGCGCAAGCGTGCGCGCGCGGCGCGTCAGCTCCGCGCGCCGATCGGGCTCCTTGCAGCGCTTCGACAGCGCGACGGCCCACTCCTCGCGGATCTCGCAGGGTGAGGCGAATGCCTGGACGACCACGAGCGGTAGCTCCGCGAATCGCAGCAGACGCGATACCTGTGACTCGGATACGCCGAGCGACTTCGCGATCTCGGCCTGGCTCTCGAAGTAACCTTCCCGCAGCCACCGCTTGTAGCTGATGCCCCGCTCATAGGGACTGATGTCCTTGCGGACACGGTTCTCCGCGTCCATCTCGATGAGCGCCGTGCGGTCGTCGATCTCGCGCAGATCGACGAGCAGCTTCACGCCGAGGTGCCGGGCCGCGAACAAGCGGCGGGCCCCATATATGAGCTCGATGTCGTGGTCCGCGTCGCCGAGCAGCCGCCGGCCGAGCGCCGGCTGCTTCTGACCGTGCCGCTCGATGCTCGTGATCAGCGCCGCACAGCTCGCGACGTTGACCTCCTCGCCCAAGCGGTCGTGCATTTCCCACATACGGCATCGAAACGGACTCGCAAACCGAACCTGCGAGCGCGGCGCGCGTTCGGGCGCTTTATCCGCCGACGCCATCGCGCTCGCTTCCTCCGCGTTTCGGCTCCAACGGTTTCTCGCTCCGACCGACCGGCGTATCAACGACTCGACTTCGCCTCGACGTCGCCGCCGAATCTTCGAACTGCCCTTCCCTCGGGTCCAATCCGAAATCGGCGCAGGCTCGACACTAATGCGAACCGCGTCGCCGCCAACCCGCAGCGCACGGCGGGCTCTCGAGTGCGAGCGCCGGAAAAACCGCTGCGGCGGCCACTTTCGATACTCGGCCGGGACGGTACGCGGCCGCTACAAAAGGTACATCGCGACCCGGAGAAAGCACCATGCGGCCACGAACGGCGAAGCGTACGGCAGTTGCTGCTGCGATGCTCGGCGCACTGAGCGGATGCGGCAGCGGCCCGACGGGCTCTACCTCGAGCGGGGGCGCCGAGCTCGCACGGCCGAAGGAGGCGACGGTGCTGTTGCCCGCGTCGTTCGCGGGCGCCTGGCCCTCGGGTCTGGACCCGGCGACCAACACGACGGGCGGCGCGAACCTGAGCCTCATGAACGCGATCTTCGGCGGCCTGTTCCAGCTTGCGGCCGGGCCGGACGGCCGCCGACCGCACGTCGTCGGCGTGCTCGCCGCGGGCTACGAGGTCGAGGACGGCGGTCGCAGGTTCGTGATCCATCTGCGAAAAGGGCTCTTCTTCTCGGACGGAACGCCGCTCGACGCCGAGGCGCTGCGCTTCAACATCGAGCGCGACCTCACGGCACCCTGCACCTGCGCGCCGACCGGCTGGCCATGGGCCGGGAACCGTGCCGTCACGGTCATGGACGATCACACGGTCGCGCTGCGGTTCACGCGGCCCTACGGGGCGGTCATAGACGCCTTTCCCACCTCGAACGTCAACTGGCCCGTCTCGCCCACGGCCCTCGCCCGCGCGGGCGAGGACGCGTTCCGGCTCGCACCCGTCGGCGCCGGGCCCTTCGTCGTGGTCGAGGATGCGCTGAGCTCGAGACTCGTCCTCGAGCGCAATACCCGCTACTGGCACAAGGGGCGGCCGTACCTGGACCGCCTGGTCTTCCGGTCGATCGGCACCGAGCAGGCGGCCTACGAGGCCCTGCTCGCCGGCGATGCCCAGGCCTACGAGGGCCTCGTTTCGACGCAGCTCGTCGAGCGCGCCGAGCGCGACCCGCGCGTCGAGGTCACGCGGCAACCGCCGACTTCGCCGTACGTCGTCCAGCTCAATACAGCCGCCCCGCCGTTCGACGACGAGCGCGCCCGCGAGGCGATCTACTACGCGACGGACGCCGAGGCGATCGCCAACGGCCTGTTCGGCGGCCGCTACCCGATCAGTCAGATGTTTACGGGCCCGGGCGGGCTCTTCCATCACGCCCGCATTCCGGGCTACCGCGGGTACGATCCGGCGCGCGCCCGGCGTCTCGTCCACGCGCTCGGCGGGCTGCACATCGGGCTCGGAACCCTGCGATCCGAGGTCGCCGAGCGGGTCGTCACGGCCCTGCAGAGCCAGTGGCGAAAGGCGGGCATCGATGCCTCGATCGAGTTGTACGAGATCGCAGGGCTCGTGCAGGCCTTTCGCTCTGGCCAGTGGCAGGCGATGCTGCAGACTGCCGGCTCTTACGACCCGGAGTCGCTGACCGGCGTGAGCTCGAGGTTTCGGTCCGACAGGCCGTTCACGGGCGTCAAGGACCCGGCGCTCGATGCCCTGCTCGGCGCGGCAGCGGCGGCGTTCGATCCCGAGCGCCGGGACGCGCTCTACTTCCGCGCCGGCCAATACATCAGCGACCATGCGTATGCGCCGTTCTTGTTTGCCTACTCGCCGGCCCAGCTCACGGCGGGCGGCCTCGAGGGCCCCGGGCTGACCACCAAGATCCCGCCGCTCATGGTCGACACCGGCGTGTGGTGGCAGGACGTGAGGTTCGCCGCGCCGTGAGCCGCCCGGCGGGCGTCGCGACCGTCGCGCGGCGGCTCGTCGCCGCCGTGCCGGTCCTGTTCGGCGTCACGCTGCTGACTTTCTTCACAGTCGGACTGCTTCCCGGCGATGCGGCCCGCCAACTGCTCGGGCCGGAGGCGACGGAAACCCAGGTCGCGCAATTGCGCACGGAGCTCGGCCTCGACAGGCCCATTCCGGCTCGGTACGCGGCCTGGTTGCGGCGAGCCGCAGCGGGGGACCTCGGCCGTTCACTCGCGAGCGGCCAACGCGTAAGCCGCCTGCTCGGCGCATGCCTGCCCGTCACCTTGGAGCTCGTGGGCTACGCGCTCGCGCTCTCGCTCGGGTTCGCCGTCGCGGCCGGCCTTCTCGCCGCGCGATATCCCTCCAGCATCGTCGACGGCGCCGCGTCGGCGTTCGCCATGGCTTCGCTCTCGACGCCGAGCTACGTCGCGGCCTCCGTTCTCGTCCTGCTGCTCGCAGTCCGCTTTCCGGTCCTGCCTTCGATCGGTTACGTGCCGCTTCGCGACGGCCTGGCGGGCAATCTCGAGTCACTGACGCTGCCGGCGGCGTCGCTCGCGCTGCCGCTGTGCGGTGTCTACACGCGGTTTCTGCGCGGCGATCTGCTCGAGCAGATCGACGCGGAAGGCTACGTCTCCGCGGCGCGTGCGCGCGGGCTCTCGCCGTGGCGCGTATTGCTTAGCCACGCTCTGCGTAATTCGCTGCTCGGCCTGCTGACGCTCGTCGGGCTCGACGTGGCCGCCCTCGTCGGGGGCACCGTCGTCATCGAGCAGATCTTCAGCCTTCCCGGGCTGGGGCGCCTGCTGCTCACGGCCATAGACACCCGAGACGCCGTCGTGGTCCAGGCCGTCGTGCTCGTGCTCGCGGGCGTGACCGTGCTCGCGAATCTCGGCGTCGATCTGCTTTGCGCGGCGCTCGATCCGAGGGTGCGGCGTGGCGGCCTTTGACCTGCGCCCCGACGAGACCCGTGCCGGCGCCGCCGAGGCGCGCCGGCGCCGTGGCCGTCGGCGCCCGCACCGCCGTCTGCCGGCCGGGGTCGCCTTGCCGGCGCTGATGCTGCTCTCGGTGTTGTTCCTGTGCTTCGTCTGGCCCGCACTCGTACCGACCCCGCCGCCCGTCGGCGGCGACGTCCTCGAGGCCGGCGAGCCCGTGCTCTCGCCGGGTCACCCGCTCGGGACGGACCTCGAGGGCAACGATCTGTGGGCGCGCCTGCTGTTCGGCGGCCGTGCGTCCCTCGGCATCGCCCTCGCGGTCAATGCGATCGGCCTGCTGGCCGGCGGCACGCTCGGCAGTCTCGCCGGTTACGCCGGCGGCATCGTCGACTCGGCGATCATGCGCCTCGTCGACGTTTGGCTCGCGTTTCCCGCCCTCGTTCTCGTCATCGCGCTGGCGCGCACGCTCGGGCCCGGGGAAGGTCATACGATAGCCGCGCTCGCATGTTTCAGCGTGCCCGCCTTCGCGCGCGTCGCCCGGGCCGCCGCACTGCGCGCGGCCGCGCGGCCGTTCGTCCTCGCTGCACAACTCTGCGGCACGAGCAGGTGGCGAACCCTCGCGACGCACGTCGCCCCGAGCATCCTGCCGCAGCTCGCGGCGTACGCGCTGCTCGGCGTGGGCGCGGTCATCGTACTCGAAGGGGCGCTGAGTTTCCTCGGCTTCGGCATGCGGCCGCCGCAGCCTACATGGGGCAACATGATCTTTGCGGGCCGGCAGGCCTTGCTCACGTCTCCTGCCCTCGTGCTGCTGCCGTCCCTGATTTTGTTCGTGACCGTCCTGTCGCTGAACGTCCTCGGCGAGGCGCTGCGCAGGGCGCGGAACCTCCGATGAGCGCCGCCTTGCCGCCGCTGCTCGAGCTTCAAGCGCTCCGCATCGCGTTTCGCGGTTCCGAAGCCAGCCCTGTGGTCGCAGGGCTCGGCTTCCGGCTCGAGCGCGGCCGCAGTCTCGCCATGGTCGGCCGCTCGGGCGCCGGCAAGACGCTCACGGCGCTCGCGATCATGGGCTTGTTGCCGAGGTCCGCGGTCGTCACGGGCTCCGTGCGCCTCGAGGGCAAGGAGCTCATCGGCCTCGACGAGAGTTCCTTGCGCCCGCATCGGGGCCGAGACATCACGCTGATTCCTCAAGACGCCGCGCGCACGCTGAACCCGACGATGCCCATCGGCCGGCAGATCGCCGAAACGATACGCGCGCACACGAACACGAGCCGCCGCGAGGCGCGCGGGCGAGCGGCGGAGCTGCTGCACCGCCTCCGGCTGCCGGCTCGCAGCGGCGTCGTCGGTGCCTATCCGCATGAGCTCTCGGGCGGTATGCAGCAACGGGCGACGATCGCGATGGCGCTCGCGACGCGTCCCAAGCTCGTCATCGCAGACGAGTCTACGCGCGCGCTCGACCCGCCGACCTCGGCCGCAGCCCTCGAGGCCCTCGACGAGCTCCGCCGTGACCTCGGCACCGCGCTCGTGCTCGTCTGCCACGACCTCGAGGCGGCGGCGGAATTTGCCGACGAGGTCGTCGTGCTCGGCGGCGGCCGGGTGCTCGAGCGGCTGCCCGGCGCGAAGCTCTTCACTGGGCCGCAGACCCCCGAGGCTCGAAGGCTTGTCGCCGCGTCCGTTGCGATCGCGCGGGCGCCGGCTCGGGGCGGGCGCCCGGCCGCCCGCAAACGGGGAATTCCGCTGCTCGAGGCGCGGGATCTTTGGCAGCGCTTTCGCGGCGCGGACCGGCGTCCGCTCGACGTGCTGCGCGGCGTGTCGTTCGCGCTCAGCACCGGCGAAACGCTCGGTCTCATCGGCGGATCCGGCATGGGGAAATCGGTCCTGGCGCGAAGCCTGGTGCTCGCGCCGCCGGCTGCGGGCGGCACGGTTCTCCTCGAAGGGGAGCCCTTGACCGGCCTGCGCGGCCGGCCGCTGCGCGAGCGACGGCGGCGAATTCAGCTGATCTTCCAGGACCCATTCGGCTCGGTCGATCCGTACTGGCGGGCCGCGGACATCGTCGCGGAACCGGCCCGGGCCTGCGGCGCGGGGGGCCGCGAGCGGCAGCGCATGGCATGGGCGGCGCTCGAGCAGGTCGGGCTGCGGCCCGCCGACTACGCGGCCCGGCGCCCGGCCGAGCTCTCGGGGGGTGAGTGCCAACGCGTCGCGATCGCGCGCGCCTTGACCGCCGAGCCGTGCGTTGTCGTCTGCGACGAGGCGCTGGCGTCTCTCGACGTTGTCGCTCGTGCGCACATTCTCGATCTGCTCGAGACGCTCCGCGGGAAACATTCCTTAGCCTATCTTTTCATCTCCCACGACGTTGCCGCCGCGCGGCGAATCAGCGATCGGATCGGCGTCCTGCACGCGGGGCGCCTCTGCGAGCTCGGGCCCGTGGACGCCGTGTGCCGCGCGCCGCGCCACCCGTATACCCGAGCGCTGCTCGGCGAGCGTTCGACGCGCGCGGTGCTGCGCGAACCGACCGAGGCGACGCAGACGGCCCGCCATCCGCGCGGAGCGGTCCACCACTCGGCCGGCTGCGACTTTCGCGCCGCATGCCCGCGCGCTGCCCTCCGGTGCACGGTCGAAACACCGCGCTTGGTGCCGGTCGCCGAGGGGCACCTCGTCGCCTGCCACGATCCGCTCGGTTGACGGGGCCGCGCCACCCGCGTTCGATCCGCTCTCGGTCCGTCTATCGAATCGCAGATCCGGAGGCGGCAGACCCGCTGGGCGCACTGGATTCGGGCGACGACGCCGCCGGCCCGGCCCCCGCTCGACCGCTCGCCGAAGCATCCTGCACCGTCGTCCCCGCCCCGGTCTCGAACCCGAAACGCTCGATGATGTCCCCGAATCCGTCGATGATGCGCTCGCGGCTCAGTCCCAGTTGCTCGAGCTCGTAATCGTGCCGACTCCGAAACCGGCCGGCCCGCTCGGCCTCGGCATGCAGCACCGCCGCGAAGCTTAGGTCCGTCTCCCAGCCGAAGTGGCCATAGATTTTCCGCACCGTCGCCTCCGGATCGCGCACGAGGTCGTCGTAGCGCACGATCGTGTAACGTTCGGCGGGCGCTCGCGCGAGCCGCTCGAGCGGATACCGGTACCAGTGCGCCGCCATCTCGAGCAGATACTCGCGCAGGGCATCGCGGCCGCCGGCGATGCCGACGGCGCCCCAGGAGTAATCCATCATGCTCACGTAGGACGGAATGGCCTCGAGCGGGTTGCGCACGAGATAGACGATGCGGGCGTCCGGAAACTCCTCGAGCAGCGAGCCGATTTTCGGGCAGAGTGCCGGGTTCTTCGCGAGATACTGGCGCGGGTCGCCCACGAGATGCCGCTGCACGCAGCGTCGATAGAACCGCATGATCCGCGCCCGCTCGAGCGCGGGCAGCGCCGTGTCGAAGAATGTGTAGGGTCTAGCTTCTTCGAGCAGCCCGGCGGAAAGCCCGGCCGTCAACGCGGCCCAGGCGTGCAGCAGCAGGTAGTCGTCTTCCTCGGGCGCATTGAGCGAGACGCGGTGCATGACGTTGATCGCGGCCCAGCGGCGCTCGACGCGCTGCCACAGCCGCGAGATCGGCGCCCCGAGCCCGTGCTCGAGCCGCACGACGGCGCCTACGATGCGGCGCTGAACGATCGAGGGCGCAAACAGGATCTCCCACATGCGCATTGTCGAGAACCGCTGTGTATCCTCGGCGAGCAGGCGGTGCAGGAACGTCGTGCCGCTGCGCGGGTTACCCGTGATGAACACGGGCTCGCGCACCACGCGCCGCCGATAGCGTCCATAGAGCAGCTCGTCGGCGAACAGCGCGGTGTGCACGATGAGCTCGAGGGGCACGAAGAGCACGAACGCGGACGCGACGAGCGCGCGCCGCGGGGTCCACGCGAGCCGAAAGCACCACAGGCGCAGGAAGCGAAAGAAGCCGGCAAAGTCGAACATTCGGGCGGTTCGCGTCAGTCCCCCAGGCCCGCAACGCGGTCTTTGCGTTCGCCGATGCGGTTGCCGCGTTCGCTGGCCGCCGCCTTGGCGCGGCTCCGCTGCTCGGCGCCCGTACCGAAACGCGCCAGGAGATTCTCGCGCGGCATCCACACGAGCACGCGCCGCAGGCCCCAGACGGAACGCCTGCGCACGCGGCCCTCGCCGAACGTGCGGTTCAGGAACCACACGTACACGTTCTCCCAGAAGTCGCGGAATGCGCCGCTCGTGAAGGGCTCGTAGCGGAAGCCGAGCCGCGCCATGAGCCGCTCGCCCGTCTGCGCCTCGCCCGGGGAAAGAAAGGTCGTAATCGCGAAGACGCCCTCGACGCCGCGCGCTTCGGGCGTGTTCTCGATCCAGTCGGCGAGCTTGGCCAACGAGGCCATCAGCATGCGCCGGCCCTTGGCCGCCCACATGAGATCCGGACCGCCTTCGGGCGGCCGCGGCAGATGCTCGTTCCAGTAGTGGAGCTCCAGCATCTCGGCGCCTTCGGGGATCGCGCCGCGCTCGAGCGGAAACGCGCGCTCGGCGCGGCAGAAGCGAACCCGGAACAGGCAGTCGGCATCACCGCAGAACTCGACGATATTCTGGCTCCGCCGCAGATGCTCGTCGATGGCGCGAAAAAGTCGGTTCAGCATGCCTCGGCTCCGGGTGCCTTGACGGATATCCGTCGGCTCCCTTCCCCGCTATATTGGGACGACGGCAAAGGGAAGCAGCTGTGAGACAAATCCTCTTCATCGCCGATGACCTCGGTCTCAGCGACTCGATCAACGACGCGATCTTTCATACTCATCTCCATGGCGTGCTCGACGGCGCGGCGCTCATGATGGGGCAGCCGGGTACGGCGAGCGCCGTAACACGCGCGCACGATCTGCCGCAGATGCAGATCGGCCTGCACCTGCATCTCGTGGACAGTCAGCCCTTGACGATCGAGCAGTGGCCATGGCGAACGCCGACCGCCGCAGGCTTCTCCATCGGCCTCTCGGCGCGCATGCGCCGCCTCGTGCGCGAGGAGATCCGCGCCCAATGGCATGCCTTCGAGCAGACGGGCCTGCCCTGCCGGTTCGTGAGCGGCCATCACCACCTTCACGCCCATCCGCTCGTGCGCCGAATGCTCATCGAGACGCTGCCCACCGACTTCGAAGGCTGGGTCCGATGGGGCACGCCGCGTTTCTTCGCGCCCGGCACGATGCAGCTCGCCTACGGCACGCTTCACCTGGTGCTTCAGAACCGCAAGCAACCCTGGCCGTTCAAAACGAGCACCACGCTCTGGGGCCTCGATCGCATCGAGGGCATGCGGGCCGGCGAGATCGAGGCCGTGCTGCCCCGGCTCGCCGACGGGCTGCACGAGTTCATGTTCCATCCGCGCAAGGTCGAAGCGGACGCGGACACGACCTGCCTCGTCGAGCTGCGTGGATGGACCGGCAGGGACAGCGGCGCCGCGCACGGACCATCGAGTCATGCAGCACCGGGTGGATGATCCGTATCGAAGGCGCCGGCACGATGCCGCCACTGCAGATGGGGGGACCACCACTTCTGACTGCGCCAGACGATCGGCCACGGCAGCCAGCACGCCATCCACACGAAGCCTCTGATCAGGCTCCAGGCCGCGACCGCGGGCAGATGCCGCAGCGGCAACGGCGAGCCGAGCACTCGGCACACGGCGTAGGCCGCGATGCAGTCGAACGCCATGACCGAGCCGAGTGCGTACCAGGCCAGCGGCGATACGGGGAAGCAGACGACGGAAAGAATACCGCCGACGATGGGCAGCACGAACAGCTGCGCCGCATACGACGCCGGCCGGCACCAGCGGATCGTCTTGTGCCAGCGCAAATAATGCAGGAGCGCGGCGACCCAGCCGTTCGGCCCCGGTACCGTCGCGAGCCGGGCGCGCCCGAGGCGTCCGTGGCCGAGTAAGCGCCCGAGATGATAGTCGTCCGCCAGGCACGTGCCGAGGTAGTCCCAGTCCACGCAGCGCCTGAACCGCGAGGCTTCGAACAGCACGCCCGAGCCGAAGCCGAAATCGATGAGACCCAGGCGGCCGAGCAGCACGGCGCCCGGATAGAACTCGAGGTTCACGAACAGCTGATCGAAGACGTCGGTCGCCGCGCTCGTCTCGCGCACGATGTACGGCGACGTCACGAAGCTCGCTCCGTCGTCCGAGAAATCCTCTCGCAGCGAACGCAGTGTGCCGGCGGGCGCCTCCATGTCTGCATCGCTCCAGAACCACAAGTCGCCCGTCGCGTGCCGTGCGAGCTCCTTCATGACGGCAATCTTATTATTGGGATAGTCCTCGCGCTCCGAATGCACGACGAGCTTGAGGCGGGCGCCGGGGTGGCGCGCGCCGATCTCGTTCAGCAGCCGTGCCGCCTGCGGACGATCTCGGTCCGTCACGCCCACGAGGATCTCGCTTTCGGCATCGAGCTCGGCGACGAACGATTCGAGGCAGTGGCCGAGACGCTCGAGCTCGGCCCGGGCCAACGGCCCCGCGACCGGTTTGAACACGCTTATTCGGCGCCGGTCGGCGCCCCGCTCCGGCGAGGGACGATCCCTGCGCAAGGCGACGAGAACCAGTGAGGCGGCCCACCAGGCAAGGCCGAACGCCGTCCAGACCGCGATGGCGAGTATCCATCCGGTCACGGGAACCTCGCTTCCGGCCGCCGCTTTACGCAAATGTTCATACCGCTCCTCTGGGCGCCGAACTGGGCACCTGTCGGAGCCGGAACTGCTGAGGTTAAAGCCGGCTCCGCAGGCCCGAGTCCGACACTATCCGAGGGTTTCAGTTTAGCAGCCGATTCGGGCCGCTAAACCCGGTGATCTCAACAGTATGAAGTGTACGACGCATTTCTTACGCTGGCGCGTAGCTTTGGCCGGCGTCGAGCTGCGGCACGAGTTCTTCGAAGTACAAATCGAGGTAATCGGCCGTGAGGGCGGAGACGTGGGGCGTCACGAAGAGATTGGGCGTCTCCCACAGCGGCGACGCGGGCGGCAGCGGTTCCTCGGGAAACACGTCGAGGAATGCGGCGGCGATACGGCCGCGCAGCAAGGCCTCCCGCAGAGCCGCAGCGTCGACGGCATTCCCGCGGCCGAGATTGTAAACCGCCGCCGTCTGTCTCATGGCCGCGAACGCCGCGGCCCCGAGGAAGGCGTCCGTCCCGGTGTCGCTCGGCAGGACGCAGACGACGTGATCGGCGAGCGCGACGGCTTCGATCAACTCGGGCGGCCCGAAGACGCGATCGGCGCCGGCGGTTCCCGATGTAACGTCGCGCTTCAGCGCGTGCACGGTCATACCGAGGGCCTGCAGCAGCCGGCCGCATTCGCGCCCGATGCGCCCGTAGCCGACCACGAGCGCCGTCTGCCCGGCCAGGCGCCGAATCCCGTGGAAGGCTTCGCGGTCCCAGGCCCGCCGGCGCTGGGCCGCCATCGCGGCGCCGAACCTCCGATTCACGAAGCCGATCATGGCCAGCAGGCTTTCCGCCATCGCACGGCCATGAAAGCTGCCGAACGCGCGCGGGACGCGGCCTGCCGGGTCCGGCGCCACGAGCTCGCGGCCAGCGGCCGGCGTAAAGACGCGAGTAAGCTTGGGCGCGCGGGCGTACCAATCCGCGCGGAACCGCCAGACCACGGCGACCTCGGCCTCCGGCAGCCCCGCGAGAAGTGCGGCCTCGTCGCGGCAGAGCTCGACCTCGTGTGCAGGCAACGCGGCGCGCAGCCGTTCGAGCTGTGCGCTCGAGGCGCTGAACTCTGCAACCGGATGCTCGAGAAAGACGACGATGCGCATATCGGCCCGGACCTGTCGTGCGTCCCTGCCGGACTCCTCAACGCCTGCGGCGCGGCGTCGCGGGCGCCTCTCGGGGTGAGGACCGCGCTGCGCCCCGCGCAGAGCTCGCATGTACGAGGCGTACCTGCACGCCGGCGCCCGGCGCATCCACGGCCTGCTTGGCCGCGGCCGCTTGCCGCGGCAGCAGAATGCGCGTTCGCCACACCTCGTACGGATCCCAGCCCGCCGTCTCCAGCGTCTCCGGAGGCTCGCCGCCGGCCGCCTGCTCGAGGCGCAAGGCCTCGGATGGCTTCTTTTGGGCTTGCATGACCGACCTTGGAGTTCTTGTTCGGGCCAGTACGCGTGACTCGATCGAGGCGCTTGCGGGCGCCGAAGCGGACACGGAACCGGGGCCCGGCCATTGTATCAGTAGCCGAACCTAAGCGGGGCCCCCTACAGCGACGAATCGACCCGGTTACAGCACGTTCATGAAAGAAACCTCGCCGCGCGGCTGCGGTCTCTTTATTAAGTGGCGCTCCAGGGATCGGCGCTCGGCGAGGTGAAGCCTTGGCACGCAATTACGTAACCGGACTCCGCCCGGCCGAGGAGTCGCCTCGCGGGCAGACGCGAAAGCGGCGCGCCCTTTTGGGTCGGCGCGGCCGCGGGTTCCTGCTGCTCGCGCTCATTGTCGGCGGCATCGCGGCTTACGGCTGGTGGCGCTCCCGGCCGCCGCCCGTCCACTACGTCACGGCGCCCGTGACGCGCGGCTCGGTGGTGCAGAGCATCGCGACGACGGGCACGGTCAATCCGCGCGTGACCGTGCAGGTCGGCAGCTATGTGTCCGGCATCATTCAGTCGATCTCGTGCGACTACAACACGAGCGTCAAGGCGGGCCAGCTCTGCGCGAAGATCGACCCCCGCCCCTATCAGCTCAAGGTCGATCAGGCCGCCGCGAGCCTCGCGAGCGCGAAGGCGCAGCTGACCAAGGACCGCGCGATGCTGGACTATGCGCAGGCGATTTACGACCGCGACAAGGCGCTGCTCACCAAAAGCCTCGTCTCGCAGGACACCGTGGACAGCGAGAAGAGCAAACGCGATCAGGCCCAGGCGCAGATCGGTCTCGACCAGGCGACGATCAAGGAGCGGCAGGCGGCGCTGAACGCGGCGCAGGTGGACCTCGGCTATACGGGCATCGTCTCGCCGGTGGACGGCGTCGTGATCTCGCGCAACGTCGACGTGGGCCAGACCGTCGCGGCGAGCTTCCAGACGCCGACGCTGTTCCTGATCGGCAAGGACCTCACGAAGATGCTCGTCGATACGAACGTCAGCGAATCCGACGTTGGCCAGGCACACGTCGGGCAGAAGGCTTCGTTTACGGTAGAGGCGTATCCGGACAAGGTCTTCTGGGGCCGCGTGACGGAGGTCCGGCAAGCCCCAATCACTGTGCAGAACGTCGTGACCTACGACGTTGTCATCAGCGTGGACAACCCGAACTTCGAGCTGTTGCCGGGCATGACGGCGAACGCGCGCATCGTGACAGCCGAGCACGACGGCGTCCTGCGCGTCCCGCTGCAAGCCATCCGCTTCACGCCGGGCGGGTTCGCGCCCGGCGGTCGCGGCGCCGAGACTGCGGGCCGCTCCTCGGGCGGCGCCGGGCGGCCCCACGCGGGCGCGGGTGCCGAGGGCTCGGGTGGCGAGGGTTCGAGCCGCGCGGGGCATTTCGCGGCCGAGGGGGATGAAGGCATCCCGCAGTCCGGCGAAGGCGCCGGCCCGAGCGGCACCGGCGAGACCGGCGCCCGCGAAGCCACCGTGTTCGTGCTCCGCGACGGCCGTCCCCAGGCCGTGACCGTCGCGACGGGGCTGAAGGACAACAGCTACGTCGAGATCACCGGCGGCGGACTCGAGCAGGGCGACGACGTCATCGTCAACCAGACGGGAGGCGCAGCCACGGCCCAAGCCGGTTCGCGCCGCTCGCCGCTGCGTTTCTGATAATGCCCCGCGCGGAGGACGCAGAGGACGCAGAAGACACGCAGAAGACCCAGAAGGTTCGCAGAAGACGCAGAAGACCGATCATGCTCGCTGAAGAAGACGCCATCGTCGCCGAACGCGTCATCGAGGTCCGTGACGCCGTCAAGACCTACCGGCTCGGTGACGTTGAGGTCAACGCGTTACGCGGCGTGAGCCTCACGATCGAGCGCGGCGAATTCGTTGCCGTCATGGGCGCCTCCGGTTCCGGGAAGTCCACGCTCATGAACGTCCTCGGCTGTCTCGACAAGCCGACGAGCGGTACGTATGTCTTCGAAGGCGTCGATACGGCCACGCTCGAGGAGCCGGAGCTGGCACGGATTCGCAGCCGCCGCATCGGCTTCGTGTTCCAGAACTTCAATCTGCTGGCACGAACGAGCGCGGCCGAGAACGTTGCGCTGCCGCTGTTCTATTCCGGGCGCATCGCAGACGGTGCGGCCCGCGTGCAGCACGCTCTCGAATCGCTGGGGCTCGCCGGGCGCGAGCAAAACCATCCGAGCCAGCTCTCGGGCGGCCAACAGCAGCGCGTCGCGATCGCCCGGGCGCTCATCAACGACCCGGCGATCCTGCTTGCCGACGAGCCGACCGGCAATCTCGACTCGAAGACCGCGGTCGAGATCATGAAGACCCTGCAGGAATTCAACCGCACGCAGGGCCTCACGGTCGTGCTCGTCACGCACGAGCCCGACATGGCCGAGTATGCGGACCGCATCATCACCATGCGCGACGGTCTCATCGTCTCGGACGAGCGCCAAGGACCGAAGCGGCATCGGGCCCCGGCCGCGGCGTGGACGCGCGCGCCTGCGCGGGCTGCCGGCCCCGATGCTTCCGGTTCGGAGCGCGAGGCCGAGCCCCGGGCCGGGGCCGGGGCCCCGGAGTCCCCCCCGCGGACAGCGGCGCCGCCGACACCTGGTCGTTCGCGCGCATGGCCCTGCTCGCGGCCGGGCGCACGCTTGCGCGCAACAAAATGCGCTCGTCGCTGACGATGCTCGGCATCTTCATCGGCGTCACGGCGTTGATCACGATGGTCGCCGTCGGCCAGGGCGCGAACGCCGAGGTCAGGCAGCGCCTCGAGGCCCTCGGCACGAACCTCGTCATGATCATTCCCGGCGCGACGCATCAGGGCGGCGTGCGTGCGGGCTTCGGCAGCGCCTCGACGCTGAGCGTGACCGACGCCGAGGCCATCAAGCAGGAAGATCCGGCCGTCGTGAACGTCGGCTACCAGATCGGCGGCAACGCTCAAGTGCAGGCCGGCAACCAGAACTGGAATACGCAGATCCAGGGCGTCTCGCCGAGCTACACGGACATCCGCAACTGGCCCATCGTGGCCGGCCGCGCGCTGACCGACGAGGACGAACGCAATGCGGCGCGCGTCGCTCTGCTCGGCCAGACGGTCGTCAAGAACCTGTTCGGCGCCTACGAGAACCCGGTCGGCGCGACCGTATTCATCAAGAACGTACCCGTGCAGGTCGTCGGCGTGCTCGCGGCCCGCGGGCAGACCGGCTTCGGGCGAGACCAGGACGACACGATCCTGATCCCGTTCTCGACGGCCGAGCGCAAGGTCCTCGGCGTCTCGACGCCGAGCCGCACCGAAGCCCCCGACAACAGTCCTTACGGCACGCCGCCAAACCCCTTCGGCGTGCCGCCGAAGCTCGCAGGCTTCGTCAACGTCATCTACGTGCAGGCGGCGAGCACGGCGGCGGTGCCGGCCGCGATCGACGAGGTCACGCAAACGCTGCGCCAACGCCACCATATCCAGCCCGGCGACGACAACGACTTCTCGGCGCGCAACATCAGCGACATCACCGAGGCGGCGCAGAGCAGCAGCCGCATAATGGCGCTGTTGCTGATCACGGTCGCTTCGATCTCGTTGCTCGTCGGCGGCATCGGCATCATGAACATCCTGCTCGTCTCGGTGACGGAGCGCACACGCGAGATCGGCATCCGCATGGCCATCGGCGCGCGCCGCGTGCAGGTGCTCGTGCAGTTCCTCGTCGAGGCCGTCCTGCTCAGCGCGATCGGCGGGGGCATCGGCGTACTCATGGGGATTGCGGTCGCGAGGCTCATTTCGTCGGTCGCGGGCTGGCCGACGATGCTCTCGCCGACGGCGATCATCGGCGGGTTTTTGTTCTCGGGAGCGGTCGGGGTGTTTTTCGGCTATTACCCGGCCAAGCGGGCGGCGCAGCTGAATCCGATCGAGGCGCTGCGGTTCGAGTGACGCAAAAAGGGGTCAGAGCCCTTTCTCCGGAAATTGCGCAAAAGGGCCATGACCTTCGAGATGTGCAGCGTTACTCCGTCGCGCTCTTCTGCCAGCCGATGTCCTCGGGCGCCCGTGTCGTGAAGCCCGCGGGCCCGAAGTTCGCCAGCCCCTTCTTCACGGCGTATTGCGCCGGGCCGTTATAGATCGGGAAGGTGCCGTAGAGATGAAGCGCCTTCTGCTCGGCGTCGTTGAACACCTCGAGCGCCTTGCTCTGATCTTTGAAGGTCGTGATGCTCTTCAGCTCCTGATCGATCTCTGCAGTGCCGAGACGCGAGTAATTGCTTTGGGAATCGGAGCAGAATATCTGGCAGGCAAAAATGTAACCGTAAGGACTGCCGCCGCCCCAACCCATCGCCATCACGTCGAAGGTTCCTTTGCTCAAGGTCTGCGAGAACTGAGAGCTCGGACGGACGTTGATATCCATCTTTAGCCCGATGTCCTTGGCCATCTTCTGCTGGGCGCGCGCCATGGCCGTGAAAGTCGGATCGTCGCCGACGGTCACGTAAGTGAACTCGGCGACCTTGCCGTCCTTGTGGCGATAGCCATCGTCACCCATTTTCCAGCCGTCCTCGTCGAGAATCTGCTTGGCGCGCGACGGATCGTAATGCAGGTCGGGTGCGTTGTCGTGGTATCCACTTTGCCAGGGATACATCATCACCGATCCCGGCCGCGGTTCCTGCCAGTCCAGACCCTGGAAGCGAATCTGGACCAGCAGGGCGCGATCGGTGCCGAGCAAGAACGCCTCTCGGGCGGCTTTGTCCTTGAACAGCGGGCTGTCCTGGCCCATCGTGTAAACGGACGTCGCCGGCATGAATCCGCGCCGAATCTGCACGTCCTTCATGCCGCTGATCTGCTTGACCAGTTCCGCCGTGGCGCGGCCGCCATCGAGGGTCGTCGAATCGACCTCGCCGTTTTGGAAGGCATTCACGGTTGCGACGTCGTCCATCTGTCGGTAGACGATCGTATCGAGCTTTGCGGGCGGGCCCCACCACTTCGGATTGCGCTTGAGCACGAGCCTATCGTCCGTCAGTGACTCGACCGTGAAGGGCCCGGCCATGAGTTCCGGATGGAGGTTGTTGACCCAACCCGTCTTGTAGAAATCGGGATCAGCGTTCTTCGGATGCTCAAGCGTTCCGAAGACCAGCTGATACGGGTAAAAGGGCTCCTTGAACGTTACGACGACCTCATTGTCCTTATCGCCCTTCTTGATGCTGCCGATCGACCGGTACCCCTCGGTTGACGCGGGATTGAAGCGCGGATCGTTGCCGCGCTGCGTCTTCCATGTCGTCTCGAACGCCGTCCAGTCGATCGGCGTACCGTCGTTCCACTTGGCGTTGGGATTCAACGTATACTTGACCGTTTCCGGGTTGTCATTGACGAGCTCCGCCGAGGACAAATAGTCCTTGTTGGGATGGACCGTGCCGTCGACCGAGAACGACCAGAGCGACGGCGCTAACCACGTCCAGACACTACCGACGTAAAGCGAATTGCCGTCGACGTTCATGAGATTGAAGTTCGGGCCGAGCTCCGCGATGGGCAGGGTCAATGTGCCGCCGTCTCTGATATTGCTCCGCGGCTGCGGGTTGTCGTAGGCCTTCCCTTTCTCGGGCAACGGCAACGGCCGCGTTCCAGCAGGGACGCCATCGGGAGGTTCCGGCGCCGGAGCCCCCGTGGCCGCTGCCGAATCCCCCGCCGCCGGCGCGTTGCCGTTGCCCGAACCGCTGCAACCGGCGACCGTCAACATGGCCGCGGCAAGCGCGGCCGCTAAAACTCTCTCTGCTGGCATATGCGTTTCCCTAAAAGCTTCTGGCTTGGGGGCCGGCGCGGTCTACTCGAGCCCGTCTACGCCCCGGCCGTGAAAAGGATAATGGCACGCGCGCAAGTCGTCGGTCACGCCGTCCCCGGTCAGGTCCGGGTCGTCCGAGTCGCAAGGGAGTCGCTCCGACTCCGAAAGCGTCTTATACGTAGGGCATCGCGTCCGGAACCGGCACCCCTTGATCTCGTCCCGTGCGCTCGGCAGCTCCCCGGTCAGCAGGGTCCGTTCCTCTCGGCGCCGGCGCTCGAGCTCCGGATCCGGCACGGGCACGGCCGAGAGCAGCGCACGCGTATACGGATGGCTCGGATGGGTGAAGACCTGCTCGACCTCGCCGAGCTCGATGACGCGGCCGAGGTACATGACGGCGATGCGATCCGCGATATGGCGGACGACCGAGAGATCGTGGGACACGAAAAGGTACGAGAGGCCGAGTTGAGCCTGCAGATCCTCGAGAAGGTTGATGACCCCGGCCTGAATCGAGACGTTCGAGCGAGGAGACGGGCTCGTCGAGCACGATGAGCTTGGGCTTCACGGCAAGCGCCCGCGCCACCGCAATGCGCTGCCGCTGCCCTCCCGAAAACTGCTCCGGGAAACGGTCTACGTGATCGGGGTTCAGACCGACGAGGCCCATGAGCTCGCCGACGCGATCGTTGATGGCGGCCTTCTTCCACCCGAGCGCCTGCAGCGGCTCGGCAATCACATCGTAGATCGGCATACGCGGATCGAGCGAGGCCAGCGGATCCTGAAAGACCATCTGCAGTTCCCTGCGAACCTCCATCTGCGCGCCGCGACCCTTTAGCTGTGCGACGTCGCGGCCCAGGATCGAGATGCGGCCGTCCTCCGGCGCCGCGAGCTTCATGATCTCGAGCAGCGTCGTGGTCTTGCCACAGCCCGACTCGCCGACGAGCGCGAGCGTCTCGCCCTCGCGAATGTCGAAGCTCACGCCGTCCACGGCCTTGACCGTGCCGATCCTGCGGCGCAGCAACCCGCCCGCGGTCAGCGGGAAGTAGCGCTTGAGGTTCTCGACCTCGAGCACGGTCGCGCGCTCACTGCGGGCCACGCCTTCGAACACGGAAGGCACTTCGGCCGGAACCGGGAACACATCGGAATAGCCGAGCCTTCGCTCGCGAATCTCGCCGGCCCTTACGCAGGCTGCCGGGTGCGCGTCTGCGCCATGCGCGACGAGCGCCGGCTCGCCGTCGCGGCAGCGGTCCTGCACCATGGGGCAGCGCGGCGCAAACGGGCAGCCGGGCGGCAGAGCGACGAGGGAGGGCGGATTCCCCTCGATGGGCACGAGTCGGGACTGCTTGCTTTGATCGGGGCGCGGCACGGCGGCCAGCAGCCCCATCGTGTAAGGCATGGTCGGGTGATAGAAGATCTCGTCGGCCGTGCCTTGTTCCACCGGCCGGCCGGCATACATCACGAGAACGTCGTCCGCGAGCCCTGCGATGACGCCGAGGTCGTGCGTGATCATAATGAGGGCCGCGCCGGTTTCACGCTGAGCCGCGCGCAGCGCGTCGAGCACCTGCGCCTGGATCGTCACATCCAGCGCCGTCGTCGGCTCGTCGGCGATGATGACGTTCGGGCGATTCGCAATCGCGATCGCGATCATGACTCGCTGCCGCATCCCGCCGGAGAACTCGTGCGGATAGGCCTTCAGCCTCGATGCCGGATCCGGGATCCCGACGAGGTCGAGCAGCTCTATGGAGCGATCGCGCACCTGTGCGCGAGTGAGGTCCTGATGGACGTCCAGGCCCTCCGCGAGTTGCTGCCCGATGTTCAACACGGGGGTCAACGCCGACAGCGGGTCCTGAAAAACCATCCCGATACCGCGACCACGAATTTCGGAAAGCGCCTTGTCGTCGAGGCCGATGAGGTCGCGGCCATCGAGCATGATGGAGCCCTGCACCGCGGCAGTCTCGGGCAGCAGCCCCATGACGGCCAATGCGGAAACGGATTTGCCCGAGCCCGACTCGCCCACGATGCCGAGCGTGCGTCCTGGCCTGAGATCGTATGAGACGCCGCGGACCGCGCTTATGATGCCCGCTTCGCTGTTGAAGCTCACACGAAGGTCCCGCACCCTGAGCACGGGCTCGACGGCCGCCGCCCTCGGCGCCTCCTGCCCACGCACTTCCGAGTCGAAGGCCCTCATGCGCGTCCTCCCGAAGCCGAGCTCGGGTCGAGGGCGTCCCTCAGGCCGTCGCCGACCATCGTCATCGAGAAGCACAGCAGCAGCAGCAGGGCCGCCGGGAACAGGAACATCCACGGCGCCGTCAGCAAGGTGCCGCTCCCGGCCCGGATCAGCACGCCGAGCGAGGTGTCCGGCGGCCGGATGCCGAAGCCGAGGAACGAGAGGCCGGTCTCGGCGCTGACGGCGTAAACGACGCCAAGAACCGTATGGATGATGAGGATGGAGCCGAGGTTCGGAATCATATGCCTGCGCAGAATCGTCAACGAAGGCACGCCCATGAAGCGCGCAGCGGCGATGAACTCGCGATCGCGCAGCGACAACGCGAGCGAGCGCAGAATCCTCGCGTAGCCGACCCAGCCGAAGATCATGAGCGCTGCCGTGAGCCACATCCAGCCGTTGGTGCCGTGAGCGCCCTTGACCATGATCGCGAGCAGAAAGAACGTCGGAATCACGAGGAGCGTGTCGATGATCCAGACGCCGACTTTTTCGCGCCAGCCCTCGAAGTAGGCCACCGCGGTACCGACGAACGCCGCGATGACGGTGATTCCGAGGGACGCTATGACGCCGATCATGAGCGAGCGGCCGAGGCCCCGTATGCACAGCGCGAACATATCCGCGCCGACGACGTTGGTGCCGAACCAATGCGTGAGACTAGGCGGCTGCTTGAGCGCGAGAAAATCCGGGTCGTCGTAGGCCCAACGCGCAATGAACGGGCCCGCGACCGCGAATAGAACGAGCAGCACGAAGATCACGAACCCGGCGACCGCCGCGGGGTTGCGGCA
Source organism: uncultured Gammaproteobacteria bacterium (assembly GCA_963702105.1). Classification (GTDB taxonomy): domain Bacteria; phylum Pseudomonadota; class Gammaproteobacteria; order Steroidobacterales; family Rariloculaceae; genus ZC4RG20. The sequence goes on along the minus strand of OY969712.1, from coordinate 1,649,122 downwards.
GAACCGCCGAACGATGAGGATGTGCTTCGGAACGCGCCGCACGGCCGCGCGCTGATCGAGCTCTTTACCTCTCGCGCCCTGTAGAGCACCCGAAACGGCCATCCTCTCTCCCTAGCTGACCCTGATCCGCGGATCCAGCATGGCGACGACGATGTCAGCCAGCAGCAATCCGAGACAAGTGGAAGCACCGCCCATCGCCGCGACCGCAACGGAACCGTTGATGTCGTTCTTCGTCAGCGCCTCGATGAAATAGCGCCCGGCACCGTCGATGGCGAAGATCGTTTCGACAAACACGGCGCCCGTGATGACGGACGTAATGCTCCAAACGACGCCCATCGCCGTCGGAATCAGCGCCGTGCGCAACGCATGACGGCGGATCGCGACGCTCTTTCTCACGCCCTTCGCGCGCGCCGTACGCACGTAGTCGGCGTTCATGGTGTCGAGCAGGTAAGTCCGCTGTGTCAGGTGATATCCCACGTAGCCCAGCAAGGTCAGTGTCAGCGTCGGCAGCGCGACGTGCTGCAGATAGTCGAGCACGCCCCCGCCGCCGAGACCCGTGACGTAGAACCAGCGGACGCCGAGGCCGTTGTTGAAGCGGATGCCGCCGAGCACGACGAGCAGCGCCAGCACGAACGGCGGGCACACGAGAAAGAAAACGCTGATCGCGTTGCTGATGCGATCGAAGAGCTTGTACTGGCGTATCGCGGAAGCGACGCCGACGGAGACACCGATCACGACCGCGAGAATCGTCGCGATCGAGACGAGCTCGGCGCTGACCACGGCGCGATGAGCGATCTCGTGATTGACCGGCTCGCCCATCGGGCTCAGTCCCCAGTTCCAGTGCAGCACGACCTGCTTGAGCCACGTCCAGTACCGCTCGATGACGGGCACCTTGTCGTTGACGTTGGCCAGGTTCAATGAAGCGTCGATTGAGGCCTGCGGCGGCTGCGGCCGCATCTGCAGGTAGTTCGAGCGCGGATTCAGGAACGCCGAAGCCAGGAAGTAGGCGAGCAACGTCGCGGCGAAAAGCATCACTGCGTAGTTCAGCGACCGGCGGACGATGAACTTCAGCATGGCGCCGCCCCTCGCGGCACCGATGCCATGGGCTCGTCGCGGTCGATCGAGACGAGCGTCGAGCTTCGAGTTTCGTAACTGCCGAACAACAGCGATCGAATCATGACGTCCTTTTGCAGATGATGGCCGGGCCACCGCACCCCGCACCTCGTCGACACCTCGGGCGACGAGCGGTCAGACCCGCACGCTCCGCCGACCAGCGGCTCCGGTTGCCGTCCAAGTTTAGACAGCAGGCCGCCGCCTCAGTGCCGGGAGCGAGGCTTCGCGCGGGACCCGCTCGACGATTCTCTCCGAAGCTTCAAGCCGGCGAGTTTCCGTTTCGCCCCAATAGATTAGCGAGATTATATGAAGTTCCGCCGCCGGCGGGAGGCGGGGGGCGGACCGGACAAGTTGCCCGGTCTGTGGCTGGACCGGGCAGTATCGTGGAGATTCCGCGAAGCGCAGCTGGCTCGTCCCGGGCTGCCCGGGGTGAGTGAACGGGACAGACCCTATATTAATACAACACGTCAATAAGGTCTTACATGTACCTGTTTACACGCACTTTTTATAGTTAAGCCAAGCCTTACAGCTTCGGCGCCGACGACCCGCAGCGCCCCGGCGACTTGCTCGCACCGAGGCATGGATACCGATTCCGTGACGCGAACGTGATCGAGCGGTCCCCCGCCCGATCACCCTTCGCTTAGCGATCGGAAAACGCGTAGCGCAAAGCTTGCCGCTCTGAAGCGGCCCGCTCTACTCGGTCCGGAACTCCTTCTCCGCAATGTGGATGAAGAAATCCGGCTCGAGCGGATCGAAGTCCTCGTCGAAGTCTCCGTAGGTCGTAATGTCCTGAAACCCAACGTCCCGCATGAGCTCGTTAACGTACTCCCTGCGCAGCGGGAACATGTTGAGATTGAACACCGAACCGTCCTGGAACTCATAGCGGAAGCGGGCCAGGCCGTCATCCACGTACTCCGGCTCCGCCGTTACCTCGCGGCCCGTGTAGTAGTACTTGTGCTTGCTCTTGAACCCGACGTCGAGCATCGCGTCATAGTTGCGATGATCGAGGATCAGAATGCCGTCGTGCTTGAGCGCCGCGTAGAACTCGGCCAGCGTCCGCCGCCTGTCCCGCTCCTCGAACAGATGCGTGAACGAGTTGCCGAGGCAGATCACGGCATCGAACTTGCCGTGTATGTCGCGGTTGAGCCAGCGCCAGTCGGCTTGGACGGTCTGCAGAATGACGTTCTCTTTTCTTGCCGTTCTCGAAGGCCTTGGTCAGCATCTCCGCGCTGCCGTCGCAGCTCGTGACGTTGAAACCGGCCTTCAGCAACTGCACGGAATGAAACCCCGTCCCCGTCGCCGCATCCAGCACTCTGTGCTTGCCGTACTTCTTCAGAATGTCGATGAAGAACTGCCCTTCGCTTTCGGCGCGGCCGTCCCAGTCGATGAGCTCATCCCATTTGTCGACGAACGTCTCGACATACTCATTCTGGTAGTGCTCGGTCTTGCGTACGGCGATCGGGTCGCTGCCGTACTCCTGGTACCGATGGCGGGTGCTCTTCCCACTTTTCTTTTCAGCCTCTAGTCTGTCTACAGCCATTCTTTATCGGTCCTCCTTGGTGTGACAGGGGCATCGTGGTCGACCTCCGCCCCCAGGAACTTTCCATTTTCTCACGTTAGGCTGAGAGATGCAGGCTCAAACGGCGCCGAATCACCATTTCTCGGCCGCCGGACCGGCCTTTTTGCCGCGAAGCACGGTTCGGCAGGATATAAATCGCACGGAAGCTCGCCTCGCGCCGCATACTGGTCGCCCGTCGCGTAAGGGCTTGCGTCGCGCATCCTCATCTGCTAGCCCCACTCGACGTCGAAGCCCCCGAAGGCACCGGTGAGGCAGAACGTTCGCCCTGTAAGGTCGCCCCGGCCCCGCCCGCTCGCCCTCCGCGCGCCTACCCTTGCCGCCCATGATCAAGTGTCTGACCCGGCGCGAAAGCAAGCTGGCCCCGCGATTGCATGGCCTTCGCGTGCGGGCGTGACGCCCGAAAGCCGAACTGAGGCCCGTGAGATAAGGGGACCTGCGTGATATCGCACGAGCTCCGATGCATTTTCATCCATATCCCGAAGTGCGCGGGAACGAGCGTCGAAGTCGCGCTCGGACACCACGTGAGCGAGCGGATCGAGGGACAAGTCGACCATCGGAGCATCCGGATGATCCAAAGGCCGGTCCTCACGCCGCAAGCGTTCTCGAGCCGCGAGAACCTCGTCGAGCTCATGCGCCGCGCGGCGCATGCCGTGCGTAAACACGAGAACCCGAACAATCGGGCCGCCGTTACTCCCGAACAGTATCGGTCCTACTTCAAGTTCACGATCGTCCGGAACCCGTGGGCCAGAGTGTATTCCTGGTACAGGAACGTCACGCGCGGCACGCTGAACAGAAATCGCCTCGGCGTCGCCGCGGACATCGGCCTGACCGAATTTCTCAAACGCTTCGCGGGTCGTGACGCGCTGCGGCCGCAGACGCACTGGCTGCGCGATTTCGGGGGCGGCCTGCCGCTCGACTACATTGGCAGCGTCGAGAATCTCGAGGCGGATTTCGCGAGGATCTGCGAGGCGCTCGGCAAACCGCGCGAAGGTCTCGGGCACGTCCGCAACGGCAACACCGGCGACTACCGCGGTCACTTCGATGCGGAAGCCGCCGAGATCGTTCGCGATACCTATGCCGAGGAGATCGAGCTGTTCGGCTATTCCTTCGACTCACTCGACCCGCCGAAGCGGCTCGTGTGCCCGGGGCCCCCGGCGACGCGGCGATCCGGGACCGCACTTTAGCCCAGTGCGGCCGCCCCTTCCCGCGGCGCTTCCTCGCCGACGCGGTCCCAGGCGCTGAGATCGCGCCCGATGAGCCGCTCGAGCCGGCGGTTGGCTTCCCAGTAGGTCTCGACGAGCCGGCGTCGCGTTTCACGGTCCATCCGCGGGACGCTCCGGCTGTTCCACTTGCGGATCTTATCGGCCGCGCCGTAGAGCCTCGCATGCTGCAGCGCCCTGCCGAGGAGCCAGAGCGAGCGCGACTTCGCGAGCCGGTTCTTTCCGGACGAAGCGGCCGCCCGAAAGGACTCGATTCCGGCGTCGAATCCCGCTTCGACGCCAAGGAACGCGTAGATCGAGCTCATGTACGCGCGTGGCGCCGCGATCAGATCGTCGTAGAGCAAGACGAGGATCTGCGCCTTCGGGAAGTGCTCGTAGTAGCGGCTCAACTGGTCTGCATAGAACCCCTCTCGAATGAACTCCGGCCGGTCCTCGAGCTTCTGCTCGAAGCTCAAGGCAGCGTTCTTCTTGTACTTCGCCTTGGAGTTCCAGTAACGGGAGTAGGCCCGCTCGATGGGGTTGCGAAGCGAGACGACGAGCTTGGCATCCGGCAAATGCCGCTTGATCAGCGCCGGGATGTCCCGCGAGGTGTAGGCGCCGTGGAGATAGGCCGGCGTGCTTTCGCCGACGGCCGGCTCACCCCGCCAACCCTCGAATGCCGATTCGTAGTGAGCGATTCCCTTCTCATAGTCCCTGTCGAAAAAGTGCACTTCCTTTTCGGGCGGCACGAAGACTTGGGGATGCGCCATCAAGTTCGTGTGTATCCAGGTCGTACCGCATCTCGGCGCGCCTATTACGAGGAAGTTCGGCAGCATCAATGCCTCCGATTCGGTGTTGCATGGCCCGGCCGTCCGGCCCTCGCGTCGAACCCCGGGGCCGCATCCTCCGTCCGAGGCCACAACGCCTGGGTCCGGACGCGTGATCCAGGTCCGAGCGACCATCGTAAAGGAGGGCCGGACGGCGGTCAGTGAGGCTTGTTCCCTATCGACTCCACGGCCCCGCGACTCATGATGGGACTCCGCCGCAACCTCCGGCGGCGCCCGGGTGTCTAAGAATTGCGACGCTTTCGGCGGTTCAGGAACTGATGATATCGTTTCCAAAAGTTGGATTCGGCCGCGCCGTTGGGCGGGACGACGTTCGACGCGACGCACAGGTGCGCCAGACACCTGAGACCCCAGGCAATGCATCCGTCGCGGTGCGCTGGAATATCGTCAGCGAGGTTCAGACCATGTTGAAGCGGCGTGCTCTCTACTCTCTTCTCGCCCTCGGCGCGTTCACGATCGTACCCTTGCTCGTGCCGCGCACAGGCGGTGCCGCCACGCCCAAGGCCCCGCCGAGCCTCTGCGCAGGCTCGGCGAGCAATTGCGTTACGACCACGATCGCGACGCTGGACGGCATCAAGTGGCATCCGGGCCATTATCTCAAGACGCAGGGCAATCAGGCGCAGAGTAATCAGGCGGCCTATCTTGCGGACGTCAGCGACCAGATCACGAAGACGCTCGCGAGCGACATGATCAGCGGAGCCCTGGTCAGCTACTCCTGGGAGAGCCTGGAGCCCAAGCTCGGCCAGTACGACTGGTCGCCGATCTACAAGCACCTGAACTACCTGGCCGCGCACAACAAGCGCCTTATGATTCTCGTGCAGTACAAGTGCTTCAGTAACTCATGCCCCGACCTGGCCCCCGCCGAGCTGCAGCCGAAGGGCTCGTGCTCGCCCGCCCCCTGCGAATCCGGCGACGTCTGGTTCTCGGGCCGCGCGGCCATCGTCGAGATGTGGAAGCCGGAAGTCATGGACGCCTACATCGCGATGCTCAAAGCCATGGCGGCGCAATTCGACTCCAACCCCAATGTGGAAATGATCGTGACGCCCGAGACCTCGCCCTCGCTGGCCGGTACGCATCCCCCGACATACTCCATCGGAGCGCTCGCCAACCAGCTGGAGCGGCTGTATTCGGCGCTGGGCGGCCAGTGGCAGAAGACGATGTGCATGCCCTTGATCAACTACCTAGGTCAGAAGGTCAGCGGTCTCGTCGAGGCCGCCTACCAGGCCGGCTGCGCCGTCGGCGGGCCCGACGTCGAGGACACGGCGGGCAACGTCGTCTTCCGCGGTGGAAGCATGCAGGGCAACAACGCAGTGCGCGACTACCGCGGCTTGATTCCTCACATGGAGGTCGTCTCGTCGCCGACGCTGGCCGGCCGCAACAACAGCGCTGCTGACAGCCCCTCGAAGGTCCTGTCGTGGGGTGCGCAGAACGGCGTGACCCACTACGTCTGGGTCGGAACCTCGTCCGGCGAGGATTCTTGGAGCAGCATCATCAGTACGGTCGAGGCACAGGATCAGCGGACGGCGGCATTGAGCTGCCCGACGAAATATTCGAACCGGTGTAACGCGAAGTAGGGAGAAAGTAGTTGCGGTTCCGTCCGGCGCGGAACGCTCGCGCCGGACGGGTTTTGAGAGTCGGCGCGCTCGCCGCGGCGAAACACAGCGATTGGCACATTCTGTCCCGGACGGGAATCCCGTACACTTGCCTCGCCTCGGCTCAGCTGCCGGGCGTTGTCCGGGAGTGCCGTGAACCCCATTCATTCGGGCCGTCGAATCGCGATCCTCTGCCACGCCGATGACCGCCGTCGCGACCTGTCGGGCTACTTGATCTACAGCTACGTCCACATTTGGAAGGATATGGGTCTGGACGTTTACTTCGTCTACGGCACGAGGAAACGCGTCCCTGCCGAGGTCGCAATTCTTCACGTAGATTTGTCGATTGTCCCGAACGAGTATCTCGCGTTCGCGAGGCAGTACCGAGTTTGCTTGAATGCGAGGGTGGCCGATATTCGAAAGTCGGCGATAAGCACCCTGAGGCTGGGGAAGAACGACGCTTACGCCGGGCCGGTCATCGTCAAGTCGAACCTCAACAACGCCGGCAACCCGGAACGTCGGCTGGCTTACTCCCAGGCGCGACGAACACCGAAGTCGCTGGCACAAAGAGCGCTGCGCAAGCTCGCGGGCCTTTCGTCGGAGCCGTTCATAAAGGGAAGCGCTCTGGATTACGAGCTGTTCGACCGGCTGGGCGATGTTCCGCCCGAGCGATTCTCCGATCCGGCCTACGTGGTCGAGAAATTTCTTCCCGACAAGGTCGGCGACACCTACTACACGTATCTCTACCAGTTCCTCGGGGCACGCGAAGTCGCTACGAGAGTTGCGTCGAAGCACCCCATCGTTTGTGCCGAGACGATGATCGGCAGCGAGAGAGTCGAGCCGCACCCAGACATCATCGCGAAGCGGCGCGCGCTCGAGTTCGACTACGGCAAATTCGACTACGTCATGCACGGCGGGAAGCCGATCCTGCTGGATACGAACAAAACCGTCGGCGGCGGAAATCTCGAGCCAACGCCGCTTCGCCAAGCGGGGCGACGCTATCGCGCGGAAGGGATTTTGGACTTTCTGGCACTCGCGGACGAACGGCGGGAGACGGCGCTGATCGGCCCCGAGCCCGGTTAGAGGGATCGACGCTTCGTGGCCAAGAGCTCCAGATTGTCCGCGGTGCCGGCGACCGTCGGTCCGCGGCCGGAATGGGCCGCCGATGCCGTGGAGGCCACGGTTCGCAGCCTGTCCACTCTGAATCCGGCGGCTTCGAAGATGACTTTGATTTCCTCGAGCGAGCGCACAGGAATCACAGCGAGCTTCTTTACGTATTCGCGCGTCGCACGTTCGACATGCTCTGCGTCGCAGACCAGGCCGGCGCGCCCCTTTGCGCTCTCATGTTCCACCGCGTTGAGATACTCATGGGACTGCGCCTCTGTGAATCGCACGACCCCTTCCTGCACATTCGGCCGCAAGCGGTTCGTGAGGAATACCTTGCCGCCCGCGCGCAACATCGAGTGCCACTGCCGCGCCAAGCGCTGTCGCTCCTCTTGGTCGAAATAACCGAGGAATGCGTGAGTGGTGATCAGGTCGAATCTGCGGCCGAGATCGGCCTCGAGGATTCCTGCTGCCACCGTGTCGATCTCGACACCAATCGAATCGGCATACCAGCGGCATAGGGCGAGAGGGGTTTCGCAAACGTCGAGAACGGTGCATCTGACAGGCATGCGCTGAGCTCGATATTCATGAAGCACGACCGCCAGTGTGGCGTAATCGGCAGCACCTGAAATCAGGACGCGCGAGTACCGGCCGGTCGCGGCCAGCTCACGCAGCGTGGGCGAAAGCGCGGCGAGCTGAGTGAACGCCGATCCACCTAAACCGAGGGCCCGGTAAAAGGGCCAAATGCCGTGATACCACAGGCAATCCGATCCGCGGGCAGCCGCTTCCGGACAGTAGCGCTCGGCGATTGCCCGCGCGATATTGGCGCAGGCGATGCTCGGGTCAGCCGGTGGTTGTAATGCCCGCACGTACATCGTCGGCTCAATACGCGCCTTCCCCGTCAAAGTCGAGGACGCTCGTCACAGCGGTCCGAAGGTCGTCGAGACCAACCCGAAAAAACGCCGGGTGTCCGTCAATCGCCTTCGTCCTTAACAGGCAGCCCAGGCAGCTGCGGGCAGGAGGCCCCGGCTCCGCAGCTGGCCGGCGGGGTACGATTATTGCCGGGCGGAAATGAGCTGTTGCGAAGTTCGGATTCCGAGAACCCGGGGCTGCGGCGCTGGTGAAGTGAGTTGGTAGCGGGGGCAGGATTCGAACCTGCGACCTTCGGGTTATGAGCCCGACGAGCTGCCTGACTGCTCCACCCCGCACCGGAAGTGAGCTGAGCATCATACATGCGCGCCGGCCGGCCATCAAGGCCCGCCCGGTCCTCGATGTGGGCCGAAGGAGCGGCGACCGAAAAAGGGCTCTGACCCCTTTTCTAGGTCAGCACGCGCGCGCAGATATCGAGCAGCGCGCCCGGGAAGATACCGAGCGCCAGCAGCCCCAGTCCGTTGGCGCTGATGAAGAAACGCATGTCGGCCGCCGCGAGCAGCGGCTCGGAATCGACGGCGTCCGCGAAGTACATGTACCAGACGAGGCGCAGGTAGTAGAAGGCGCCGATGACGGCGAAGAAGACGCCGACGCCGGCGAGCCAGACGTAGCCGGTGCCGACGAGGCTCGAGAGCACGACGACCTTGGCGTAGAAGCCGACGAAGGGCGGCACGCCGGCCATGCTGAACATGACCATGAGCATGACGAACGCGAACCAGGGGCTGCGCGCGTTCAGGCCCTTGAAGTCGTCGAGGTTCTCGGCCTCGAAGCCGCGGCGGCCGAGCAGGATGATCATGCCGAAGGCCGCGGTGGCCATGAGCACGTAGACCAGCGTGTAGAACATCGCGGCCCGAATGCCGTCCGCCGTGCCGGCGATGAAGCCCATGAGGATGAACCCGACGTGCGAGATCGTCGAGTAGCCCAGCATGCGCTTGAAATTCGTCTGGGCGATCGCGAGCAGGTTACCGATGGCGAGCGAGAGCACGCTGAGCACGACGAGCATGCCGCCCCAGTTCGCGTGCATGGGACCCAGGCCGTCGACGAGCACGCGCCAGGCCAGCGCGAACGCCGCGATCTTCGGGGCCGAGCCGACGTAGAGCGCGACGGGGGTCGGCGCACCCTGGTAAACGTCCGGTATCCACATGTGAAAAGGCACGGCGCCGAACTTGAACGCGACGCCGACGACGACGAATACGAGCCCGAGCACGGCCGGCACCGTGAGCCCGTTCGGCCCGGACAGGTGCTGCGCGAGCGCAGCCAGGTCGATCGTGCCGGTCGCCCCGTACAGCATCGAGATACCGTAGAGCAGCATGCCCGAGGCGATGGCGCCGAGCACGAAGTACTTCATGGCCGCCTCGGCCGAATCCGCCGAATCCCGATTGAACGCCACGAGCGCATAGAGCGAGAGCGACTGCAGCTCGAGCCCCAAATACATGATCAGCAGGCTGTGCGCCGAGATCATGATCATGACGCCGAGCAGCCCGAACAGGCCGAGCACGAAGAACTCGCCCTTGAGCAAGCCGCTGCGCTCGAGCGCATCGCGCGAATACAGGAACACGAGCGCCACGGTCAGATACGCGAAGAGCTTGAGCACCTGCGCGGCCGGGTCCTCGACGAACGCGCCCGCGAAGCCGACGTGGGCCGCCCCGCCGCCGAAGTACGCCGAGCAGACGGCCGTGCCGAGGACCGCGAGGACCGCCAGCGTATAGGTGAGCCTGCGCTGCGAGTCCTTGAGAAAGGTGTCGATGAGCAGCACGACGCAGATGGCGCCGGTCAGGAAAATTTCGGGTGCGGCCAGCGAATAATCACTCACGGATAGCGTCTCTCAAAGCTTGGACTGCATGACGTGCGTCAACAGGTGCCCCAGCGTCTGGTCCATGGCGCCGACGAGGGGCTTCGGCCAGACACCGACGAGCAGCACGGCGGCCGCGAGCACGGCCAGCATGAAGAACTCGCGCTTGCCGACATCGGTGAGCGCCGCGACGCCCGAATTGCCGACTTCGCCGAAGATCACGCGCTTGACGAGCCACAGCGTGTAGGCGGCGCCGAGCACGAGCGTCGTGGCCGCGAAGAACGCGAGCCAGAAATTGGCCTGGAAGCTGCCGAGGATCACGAAGAACTCGCCGACGAAGCCGGAAGTGCCCGGCAGCCCGGCGTTCGCCATGGCGAACAGGACCATGAACGCGGCGAACTTCGGCATGGTATTCACGACGCCGCCGTAGGCGTCGATATCGCGCGTGTGCAGCCGGTCGTACATGACGCCGACGCAGAGGAACATGGCGCCCGAGATCAGGCCGTGCGAGAGCATCTGCATCATGCCGCCCTGCAGCGCGAGCCGGGCCCCGTCCGCGTGGCCGAGCACGGAGGCCCCGAAGATCACGAAGAAGCCGAGCGTCACGAAGCCCATGTGCGCGATCGAGGAATACGCAATGAGCTTCTTCATGTCCTTCTGCACGAGCGCGACGAACGCGATGTAGATGATCGCGACGAGCGAGAGCCCGATCATGAGCCAGGCCAACTGGTGGCTCGCGTCCGGAGCGATCGGCAGGCTGAAGCGCACGAAGCCGTAGCCGCCCATCTTGAGCAGGATCGCGGCCAGGATCACCGAGCCTCCGGTCGGCGCCTCGACGTGAGCATCCGGCAGCCACGTGTGCACGGGCCACATGGGCACCTTGACGGCGAACGCGATGAGGAACGCGAAGAAGATCAGGACTTGCGGCGTCATGCCGAGGGGCAGGGCCTGGAACGCGAGAATCGAATATGACCCCGCCTTCGTGTACAGGTAGATCAGCGCGACCAGCATGAAGACCGAGCCCAAGAACGTGTAGAGGAAGAACTTCACGGTCGCGTAGACGCGCCGCTCACCGCCCCAGATGCCGATGATGAGAAACATCGGCACGAGCATGGCCTCCCAGAACACGTAGAACAGCAGCGCATCCACGGAAGCGAACACGCCGACCATGAAGCCCTCGAGCATCAGGAACGCGGCGAAGTACTGCGCCGGCCGGACCTTGATGACTTCCCAGCCCGCGATCACGACGAGCGGCGTCAGGAACGTGGTCAGGATGATGAGGGGCATCGAAATGCCGTCTACGCCCAGGTAATAGAAGGCCGAGAAGCGCCGGATCCAGGGCACCATCTCGACGAACTGCATATTCGCCGTCGCCGGGTCGAAGCTCGTGTAGAGCGGAATGCTGATGACGAAGGCGGCGACGGTGACGGCCAGCGCGACGATCTTGCCGAGCCTGGCGCGCTCGGAGCCGAGCGCGAGCACGGCCACGCCGCCGACGATCGGCAGCCAGATCAGGATGCTCAAGATAGGCCAATTCATTCGATCAGCTCCAGAACACGAACCAGCCGATCAGCGCGGCGAGCCCGATGACCATCGCGAAGGCGTAATGATACAGATAGCCCGACTGCAGCCCGCGCGCGGCCCGCGAAATGGCCCCGACCGCCCGCGCGCTGCCGTTGACGAGGCCGCCGTCGATGACGACCTGGTCGCCGATGTGCCACAGCGCCTGCCCGATGCCGCGCGCCCCCCGCGCGAGCACGTTCTCGTTGAACCAGTCGAAATAGAACTTGTTCACGAGCAGCTGGTAGAGCGCCTGAACGTGACCCAGGATCTGACCAGGGATCTCGCGCCGCTGCAGATAGCAGAACCAGGCGACGACGGCTCCGGCCAGCGCGAGATAGAACGCGATCGAATGCGTGAACGCCTGCAGCACGAACCCGCCCGAGCCGTGGAACTCCCCGCCGAGCTCGGCCAGCACGTTGTGCGGCTCGCGCACGAAAATCGCGCCGTCGAAGAAGCCGCCGAACAGCAGCGGCTTTATCGCGAACCAGCCGACGACCACCGACGGAATGGCCAGTGCGATCAGCGGCCCCGTCACCACGGCCGGCGTCTCGTGCAGATGCTCCTTCGTATGCGCGTCCATGCGCTCCTCGCCGTGGAAGACGACGAACAGCAGCCGGAAGCTGTAGAGCGAGGTCACGAATACGCCGAGCAGCACCGAGTAGTAGGCGTAGCCTGAGCCCGGCAGATGCGACATGCCGACGGCCTCGATGAGGGCGTCTTTCGAGAAGAACCCGGAGAAGCCCGGGAAGCCGATGAGCGCGAGCGTGCCGATCAGGAACGTCCAGTACGTGATCGGCAGATACTTGCGCAGCCCGCCCATCTTGCGGATGTCCTGCTCGTGGTGCATCGCGATGATGACGGAGCCTGCGGCGAGGAACAGCAGCGCCTTGAAGAATGCGTGCGTCATGAGATGGAAGATCGAGCCCGCGTAGGCCGAGGCGCCGAGGCCGACCGTCATATAGCCCAGCTGGGACAGCGTCGAGTAGGCCACGACGCGCTTGATGTCCTGCTGGACGACGCCGAGGATCCCCATGAAGAATGCCGTCGTCGCCCCGATCACGAGCACGACGCTGAGCGCCGTCTCGGAGTACTCGAACAGCGGCGACATGCGGGCGACCATGAAGATGCCGGCCGTGACCATCGTCGCGGCATGGATCAGGGCCGAGATCGGGGTCGGGCCTTCCATCGAGTCGGGCAGCCAGACGTGCAGCGGGACCTGGGCCGACTTGCCCATGGCGCCGACGAACAAACAGATGCAGATCAGCGAGATCGCGGACCAGGCCGGGCCGATCACGTGGATCGTCTGCATCTGCAGCCCCGCCGCCTGCCCGAAGGCCGCCGAGTAATCGAGCGAGCCCGTGTAGTAGACGACGGCCGCGATGCCGAGCAGGAAGCCGAAGTCGCCGACGCGGTTCACGAGGAAGGCCTTCATGCTCGCGAAGATCGCGCTCGGCCGCGTGAACCAGAACCCGATGAGCAAGTACGAGACGAGACCGACTGCCTCCCAGCCGAAGAACAGCTGCAGGAAGTTGTTCGCCATGACGAGCATGAGCATCGCGAACGTGAACAGCGAGATGTAGCTGAAGAAGCGCGTATAGCCCGGATCGTCGTGCATGTAGCCGACCGTGTAGACGTGCACGGCGAGCGAGACGAAAGTCACGACCGTGATCATGATCGCGGTCAGGTGGTCTACGAGGAAGCCGATCTGGAAGTTCAGGCCGCCGACGTGCGCCCAGCTGTAGATCGTCTGATTGAACGTCGGTACGCCGTCGAACACGACGCCCTTCAGGACGTAGAGCGAGAGCGCGAACGAGAGCGCGACGCCGAGGATCGTGACCCAATGTGCCGCCGAGCGGCCGATCGTGCCCCCGAACAGGCCCGCGATGACGGCCGCCGCGAGCGGCGCAAGGACGATGGTTAAGTAGACCGCTTCCACGCCTAGCCCTTCAACTGATCAAGTTCGTCCACGTCGATGCTCTGCCTGTTGCGGAACAGCACGACGAGGATCGCGAGCCCGATGGCGGCCTCGGCGGCCGCGACCGTGAGAATGAAGAACACGAAGATCTGGCCGAGCGTATCGCCCCACATGCGCGAGAACGCGATGAAGTTGAAGTTCACCGCGAGCAGCATGAGCTCGATGCACATGAGCAGCAGGATCACGTTCTTCCGGTTCAGGAAAATGCCCGCAACACTGATGCTGAACAGCACGCCCGCGAGCACGAGATAGTGCGCAATCGTGACCATGGATCAGTCCTCCTCGGCGGGCTCGAGCGCGGGCTCGGCCGGGGCCGCGGCCGGCGCCTCGGCCGGCTCCTGCTCGGCCGCCTCGCGGAACGGCGCAAGCTTCATTAGGCGCACGCGGTCCTCGCGCCGTACGGCCACCTGGCGCGCCACGTCCTGCACTTTGAGGCCCGGCCGCTTGCGCATCGTCAGCGTGATCGCCGCGACGATGGCGAGCAGCAGCAGCACGGCCGCGACCTCGAACGCGAAGACGTGCTGCGTGTACAGCACCGTGCCGAGGGCCTCGGTATTGCTGTACCCGGGCGGCGTCGGGGTCGGCGCCGTCACGAACGGCAGGCCCTGGCTCCTGAACCAGACCACGTTCGCGATCTCGAAGACGACCGCGAGCGCGACGAGGATGCCGAGCGGCAGGTAGCGCGTGAAGCCGCTGCGGATCTGCTCGATGTTGATGTCGAGCATCATGACCACGAAAAGGAACAGCACCATGACCGCCCCGACGTAGACGAGCACGAGCACGATCCCGAGGAACTCCGCCTCGAGCAGAATCCACAGCACGGCGCTCTGCATGAAGGCGAACACGAGGAACAGAGCCGCATGCACGGGGTTGCGCGCCGTGATGACGCCTATGGCAGCCAGCACGAGGATGGACGCAAAGACGTAAAACAGGACCGAAGTAACCATGCTGCCGCCCCTTATCTGTAGCCGGCGTCCGCGGCCTTGTCAGCGGCGATCATGGCCTCGTACTTGTCGCCGACCGCGAGCAGCTTGTCCTTCGTCATGATGTTCTCGCCGCGGTTCTCCATGTGGTACTCGTGGATCCGAGTCTCGACGATCGCATCGACGGGACAGGCCTCCTCACAGAAGCCGCAGTAGATGCACTTGAAGAGATCGATGTCGTAGCGCGTCGTGCGGCGGGTGCCGTCCTCGCCGACGCCCGACTCGATCGTAATCGCGAGCGCGGGGCACACGGCCTCGCAGAGCTTGCAGGCAATGCAGCGCTCCTGGCCGTTCGGATACCGTCGCAGCGCGTGCAGACCGCGGAAGCGCGGCGACTGCGGCGTCTTCTCCTCCGGGTACCGGACCGTGACCTTGGGGACGAACAGGTTCTTGAACGTGAGCCGCAGTCCCTTCACGAGCTCCGTCATCAAGAATGTCTTTACGGGGTAAAACAAGTTTCCCTCCTCATGCGGCCGGCAGACGCCGCGTCAGGCGACGGGCAGATGCCAAGGCCCCACATGCGCGGCCGCCATGATGCCCTCGACGGCAATCCAGACGATAGTGACCGGAATGAACACCTTCCAGCCGAGCCGCATGATCTGGTCGTAGCGGTAGCGCGGGAACGTGGCCCGGAACCACAGGAAGCAGAACATGAAGAACACCATCTTGAGCAGTAGCCAGCCGATGCCGGGCGCCGCGATCCAGGAGTGCTCGAGGCCGGGGATGCCCGCGAACGGACTCAGCCAGCCACCGAAGAAGAACACGCTCGTCAGGACGGTGACGAGGATCATGTTCGCGTACTCGGCGAGGAAGAACAGGCCGAAGCCGATGCCGGAATATTCCACGTGGAAGCCGGCCACGATCTCGGACTCCCCTTCCGCCACGTCGAACGGCGCCCGGTTCGTCTCCGCGACGCCTGCGATGAAGTAGACGACGAACAGCGGGAGCAGCGGCAGCCAGAACCATGTGAACAGATTGCCCTGCTGCGCCTCGACGATGCGGCCGAGATTCAAACTGCCGCCGGCCATGATCACGCCGACGAGCGCGAAGCCCATGGCGATCTCGTAGGCGACGATCTGGGCGGCCGAGCGCATGGCCCCGAGGAACGCGTACTTAGAGTTCGCGGCCCAGCCGGCCAGGATCACACCGTAGACGCCGAAAGAAGTCAGCGCCAGCACGTAGAGCAGGCCCGCGTCGATGTTCGCGACGACGAAGTGCGGCGTGAACGGCACGACGGCCCAAACGGCGAGCGCAGGGACCAGCGAGAGCAGCGGCGCGAGCAGGAACAGGAACTTGTTCGCGCGGCTCGGAATCACGACTTCCTTGAGCAGCATCTTGCCGAGGTCCGCGAACGGCTGCAGCAGGCCGAGGTAGCCGACGCGGTTCGGCCCGAGGCGGTTCTGAATCCAGCCGAGCACCTTGCGCTCGAAATACGTGAAGTACGCGACGCCGAGGATCACGGGCACGAGCACGACGACGATCCGGACGAGATCGAGGACAACGGCCCGCCAGAACTCGGGCACGAGCACCCAATAGGCCTGCAGGTGTACGACTAGACTGTTCATCCGGCGCTCTGCATCGCTTCCTGGTGTTCCTCGGTCTCGGCCGGCTCGGCCGCCGCGCCGCTCCCGAAGACCGTGAGCTGCAGCGGCAAGGACCGCCGCACGACGGGATCGACGGCGTAGATCGGCACGTCGATGTCCGCGAGCTCGACGCTCTCGTGCTCGCCCGTCTCCCCTTCGAGGCCGGCCTCGAACTGGCCGCGGTAGTCGTTATCCGGCTCGCGCCCGCGCAGCTCCTCCGCCGCCGCGTCGCGCACCTCGCGGCACTCGCGGTATTCGGCGTTCTCGACGCCGAGCAGGTTCGCGAGCACGCGCAGCACACGCCAGCCGGGCCGCGAGGCGCCGACGAAGTCGGCCGCGGCCTCGAAACTCTGCCAACGCCCTTCGGCGTTCACGTAAGTGCCCTCGGTCTCGGCGAAGGTGCCGATCGGCAGCAACGCAGTGCTGACCTCGAGCAGCTCGGGCGTCACGTAGGAGGTGAAGCTCACGACCGCATCGGCGGACTTCAACGCCTGCTCGGCGAGATCGCCCTTGGCGATGTCGGCCTGGGGCTCGAGGCCGAAGAGCACGTACGCCTTGCGGGGCGAGCTGATCATGGCCTGCACGTCGAGGCCGGCGTCCTCGAGCTCGACGCCGCCCGCCGCACGATGCGGCAGCAGCCCGGTCAGCGCGGCGCCGGCGCCGTTGGCGCCCTCGGCGAGATACCCGAGCGAGGCGCCCGTGAGCTTCGAGAGCGCCGCGGCCAGCGCGCGCAGATCGGAGAACTGCGGGTGCCGCTCGGCGATGTGACCGAGCAGAATCAGCGCGCGTTCCTTGTTGAGCAGGCTGCGCGCCGCGGCGCGGTGGATCTCCTGCACCTCGGCCTCGCCGGCCGCGTCGGCCGCCGAGGCAGGCACGGGCTGGCCGGCTTCCTCGGCCGCGGCCTTGACGACGGCGGCCAGCACGGCCGTCATGCGGTCGAGCGGTGCGTCCACGAAGAGACGCTTGAAGTAGTACGCGTAGTCGGCAGGATTCAGGAAGGCGACCTCGGCGCCCGCGAGCGCGGCCTTGCGGACGCGGTGGGCGAAGATCGGCACCTCCATGCGCAGATTCGAGCCGACGACGAGGATCGCCTGCTGGCGCTCGAGCTCGGCGATGCTGCAGCCGAGCCACGGGAAGACCGGATCGGCGGCCTGGTCGCGGAAGTCGCGGCGGCGCAGCCGGTGATCGACGTTGCGCGTGCCGAGCTGCCTCGCTATCGCCCCGAGCAGGAACATCTCCTCGAGCGTCGCATTCGGAGAAGCCAGCACGCCGAGCGCGTCGCCCTCGTCGGCCGCGGCCTGCCTGAGCTCGCGGCAGACGGCCTCGAGCGCCTCCTCCCAGCCGACCTCGGTCCACTCCTGGTCGATCTTGAGCATGGGCGAACGCAGGCGGTCCTCGCTGTAGACGCCGTGGCAGCTGAAGCGGTCGCGGTCCGAGAGCCAGGTCTCGTTGATCTCCTCGTTGTCGCGCGGCACGGCGCGCATCATGCGCCCGCGCAGCACGTGACCGAACAGGTTCGAGCCCGCGCAGTCGTGGGCACCGACGAGCGGCTTCGAGGCCATCTCCCAGGCCCGCGCGCTGTAGCGGTACGGCTTGTTGTTCAGCGCGCCGACGGGGCACAGGTCGATGATGTTGCCCGAGAGCTCGTGCTGCACCGCGTGCTCGACGTACGTGCTGATGCGCATGTTCTCGCTGCGGCCGATCGTGCCGAGCTCCTGGATGCCCTGAATCTCCTGGCCGAACCGTACGCAGCGCGTGCAGTGAATGCAGCGCGTCATGTCCGTCGAGACCAGGGGACCCAAGTTCTGGTCCTTCACGACGCGCTTGCGCTCGGTATAGCGCGAGATACCGCGGCCGAAACCTAGGGCGAGATCCTGCAGCTCGCACTCTCCGCCCTGATCGCAGATCGGGCAATCGAGCGGATGGTTGATGAGCAGGAATTCCATCGTCGCCTTCTGCGCGGAGATCGCGCGGTGCGAGCGCGTGAAAACCTTCATGCCGTCGGCGACGGGCGTCGCGCAGGCCGGCATGGGCTTCGGCGCCTTCTCGACCTCGACGAGGCACATGCGGCAGTTGGCGGCGACACTGAGCTTGTTGTGATAGCAGAAGCGGGGCACGTAGACGTCGTTCTGATCGGTGACCTCGATCAGCATCTGGCCCTTGCGCGCCTTCACGGGCACGCCGTTGACTTCAATCGTGACGGTGTTGTCGGTCATATCGCTTGCGGCTGTCCTTTCGTCCTCTCGGTCCGGCCGCGGCTATGCCGCGACGGGCCTCGAACGTCTCGACGATGCTGCGGCCCCCGTGCTCGACCATGTATTCGAACTCGTGCCGGAAGTGCTTCAGGAAGCTCTGAACGGGCCACGCGGCCGCGTCGCCGAGCGCGCAGATCGTGTGGCCTTCGATCTTGTTGGCGACGTCGACGAGCATGTCGAGGTCGGCCGTCGTGCCGTGGCCGTCGATGATGCGCGTGAGCACGCGGTGCAGCCAGCCCGTGCCTTCGCGGCAGGGCGTGCACTGCCCGCAGGACTCGGCCGTGTAGAAGCGCGCGATGCGCCGCAGCATGCGCACCATGCAGGTGGTCTCGTCCATGACGACGACGGCGCCCGTGCCGAAGCTGCTGCCGATGGCCTTGAGCGCGTCGTAGTCCATCGTCACATCCATCATGATCTCGCCCGGCACGACGGGCACCGAGGAGCCGCCGGGAATCACGGCCTTGAGCTTGCGGCCGCCGCGCACGCCGCCCACGAGCTGGAGCAGCTCCTTGAACGGAATACCGAGCGGCAGCTCGAAGTTGCCCGGCTTCTCGACGTGACCCGAGACCGAGAACAGCGCCGTGCCGCCCGAGTTCTTGACGCCGAGATCCGCGAACCACTGCGGGCCCTTGCGGATGATGCTCGGCACCGAGGCGAGGCTTTGCGTGTTGTTGATCGTCGTCGGCTTGCCGTAGAGACCGAACATGGCCGGAAACGGCGGCTTGAAGCGCGGCCTTCCCGGCTTGCCCTCGAGCGACTCGAGCAAGCCCGTCTCCTCGCCGCAGATGTAGGCGCCGGCGCCGACGAACGTATAGAGGTCGAAATCGATCCCCGAGCCCTTGATGTTCTTGCCGAGCCAGCCGGCCTCGTAGGCTTCCTCGAGGGCGTGCTCGAAGCGCGGAATGGGCTCGGCGAGAAATTCGCCGCGGATGTAGTTGTAGCCGACGGTCGCGCCCATGCCGAAGGCCGAGAGCGCCATGCCTTCGATGAGCGAGTGCGGGTTGTAGCGCAGGATGTCGCGGTCGTGGCAAGTGCCGGGCTCGCTCTCGTCCGAGTTGCAGACGAGGTACTTCTGGCCCGGCGCCCCCGAGGGCATGAAGCTCTGCTTGAGGCCTGTCGGAAAGCCTGCGCCGCCGCGTCCGCGCAGGCCCGAGGCCTTGAGCTGGTCGACGACGGCGCCGCGGTCGAGCTCGCCGGCCAGCACCTTCGACCAGGCCTCGTAGCCGCCGACCTTGACGTAGTTTTCGAGCGTCCAGGGCTCGTTCGTGTCCAGATCGAGCGTCGCGAAGCAGACGAGATTGCGTTTGGATGCGTCCATGCCCTACTCCACGCGGTCCAGCACCTCGTCCACCTTCTCGGGCGTGAGGTTCTCGTAATAGTGATGGTCCACCATCATCATCGGTGCGCCGCAGCAGGCCGCGAGGCACTCCTCCTCGCGCTTGAGGAAGAACTTGCCGTCGGGCGTCGATTCGCCGGTCTTGATGCCGAGCTTGCGCTCGATGTGGGCGACGATCTCGTCGGCGCCGCGCAGCATGCAGGAGATGTTCGTGCAGACCGAGATATGGTGCCGGCCGCAGGGCCGGGTCTCGAACATCGAGTAGAAGGCCGCGACCTCGTAAACCTGGATCGGCAGCAGGTTCAGGTACCGCGCCACGGCGTCCATGAGCCCGGGCGTGAGGTAGCCCTCGTTCTCGTGCTGCGCTGCGTGCAGCGCCGCGATCACGGCCGAGCGCTGGCGCCCCTCCGGGAACTTCGCGACCCAGTGGTCGATTTCCTCGCGGACGTGCTCCGAAAGCTCGACGGGCGCGGGGCCCTCGAGCGGCGTTTCCGTTGCCGACAGATCCGTCACCGGTCGATCTCTCCGAATACGATGTCCTGCGTGCCGATGACCGCCACGACGTCGGCCAGCATGTGGCCGCTGACCATCTCGCTCAGGGCGGCCAGATGCGGGAATCCCGCGGCCCTGACCTTGACGCGATAGGGCTTGTTCGAGCCGTCAGAGACCAGATACACCCCGAACTCGCCCTTCGGGTGCTCGAGGGCCGCGTAGACCTCGCCCTCGGGCACGGTGTAGCCCTCCGTGAAGAGCTTGAAATGATGGATCAACGATTCCATGTCGTCCTTCATCTCGATGCGCTTCGGCGGCGCGACCTTGTGGTCCTCGGTCATGACCGGGCCCGGGTGCTTGCGCAGCCACTCGACGCACTGCTTGACGATGCGCGCGGACTGGCGCATCTCCTCCACCCGCACCAGATAGCGGTCGTAGCAGTCGCCGTTGACGCCGACGGGCACGTCGAAGTCGAGCTGATCGTAGACCTCGTAGGGCTGCATCTTGCGCAGATCCCAGAGGATGCCGGAACCGCGCAGCATGGGCCCCGAGAAACCGAGCTGCATCGCGCGCTCGGGCGAGACGACGCCGATGTTGACGGTGCGCTGCTTCCAGATGCGGTTGTCCGTCAGCAGCGTCTCGTACTCGTCCACGCGCTTCGGGAAGCGGTCTACGAAATCCTCGATGAAGTCGAGCAGCGAGCCGCTGCGCGCCTCGTTGAGCTGCTTGATGTCCTTCTCGCTGCGGAACTTGTTCGGCTGGTACTGCGGCATCTTGTCCGGCAGATCGCGGTACACCCCGCCCGGCCGGTAGTACGTCGCGTGCATGCGCGTGCCCGAGACCGCCTCGTAGCAGTCCATGAGGTCCTCGCGCTCGCGGAAGCAATACAAGAATATCGTCATGGCGCCGATGTCGAGGCCGTGCGCGCCGAGCCACATGAGGTGGTTCAGAATACGCGTGATCTCGTCGAACATGACGCGCACGTACTGCGCCCGGAGCGGCGGCGTGATGCCGATGAGCTTCTCGATGGCCATCACGTAGCCGTGCTCGTTGCACATCATCGAGACGTAGTCGAGGCGGTCCATGTAGCCGATCGACTGATTGAACGGCTTCGACTCGGCGAGCTTCTCGGTCGCGCGGTGCAGGAGCCCGACGTGCGGATCCGCCTTCTGGATGACCTCGCCGTCCATCTCGAGCACGAGCCTCAGCACGCCGTGCGCGGCGGGGTGCTGCGGGCCGAAGTTGACCGTGAAGTTCTGAATTTCAGGCATTGGTCGGATCCTTGAGGTCCGGCTCGTAGCGGTTATCGTCGCGGATAACCTTCGGCACGAGCGTGCGCGGCTCGATGCCGACGGGCTCGTAGACGACGCGGCCGCGCTCCGGGTCGTAGCGCATCTCGACGTTGCCGATCAGCGGGAAATCCTTGCGGAACGGGTGGCCGATGAAGCCGTAGTCCGTCAAGAGGCGCCGCAGGTCCGGATGGCCGCGGAACAGGATGCCGTACAGGTCGAACGCCTCGCGCTCGTACCAGTCCGCCGAGCTCCAGACCCCGACGACGGAGTCTAGGATCGGCTGCGGCCCTTCGGGCGCGAACGTCTTCAGGCGCAGGCGGTGGTTGTGCGTGATCGAGAGCAGCTGGTAGGTCACCGCAAAGCGGCGCTTCGGGTGGTAGCGTGTCTCGTCGTCGTCGATGTCCTCGGCAGGCATGCCGTGGCTGCGGAACACGCCGCGGCTGAAGCCCGTGCCCGTCGCGCTCTCCGTCTGCCACTCGTCCTTACCGTAGGTCGAAAAGTCCACGCCCGCGAGATCCATGAGCATCTCGAATTTCAGCGCCGGCTCGTCGCGCAGCGCGTTGCACACCGCGAGCAGGTCGCCGGGCTCGACCTCGTAAGCGAGCTGGCCCGCGTTCAGCGGCTGCCGCTCGAGTTTGCCCGTCAGGCGCGACTCGACGGCGGCCGCAAGTTTCTGGTACCTCGGAATCAGTTCGTCCGTTCTCACGCGCAATCATCCCTTGAAAAAGGGGTCAGAGCCCTTTTTTCTGCAGCGGCCTTAGGGCTTGAAATGGTTACAGCCGAAAAAAGGGCTCTGACCCCTTTTTCGCCGCACGTATACGCCGAAACGCCCACCGCTCAGCGGGCGATCGTGTTCGTGCGGCGAATCTTCTGCTGCAGCTGCAGGATGCCGAACAGCAGCGCCTCGGCCGTCGGCGGACAGCCGGGAACGTAAACGTCGACCGGGACTATGCGATCGCAGCCCCGGACGACGGAATAGGAGTAGTGGTAATAGCCGCCGCCGTTCGCGCACGAGCCCATCGAGATGACCCAGCGCGGCTCGGGCATCTGGTCGTAGACCTTGCGCAGCGCGGGCGCCATCTTGTTGACGAGCGTGCCGGCCACGATCATGACGTCCGACTGGCGCGGACTCGGCCGGAACATGACGCCGAAGCGGTCGAGATCGTAGCGCGCCGCGCCCGCGTGCATCATTTCGACCGCGCAGCATGCCAACCCGAAGGTCATCGGCCACATCGATCCCGTGCGCGCCCAGTTGATGAGGTTGTCGAGCTTCGTGACGACGAAGCCGCGCTCCATGACCTCGGGGACGTCGAACGGCGCCTCGCGGCCCTTCACGGCGCCGCCCTTCGCCGATGCCGTGTCCCGCTCGAAGGCGGCCGGCCCACCCAGCGCTGCCTCTCGGCTCAATCCCATTCGAGCGCTCCCTTCTTCCATTCGTAGACGAACCCGACGACGAGGATCGCCAGGAAAACGCCCATGGCCGCGAGCCCGAAACCGCCGATCTTCCGGAGCGCGACGGCCCACGGAAAGAGAAAGGCGATCTCGAGATCGAAGATGATGAAAAGAATGGCGACGAGGTAGTAGCGAACGTCGAAACGGATGCGCGTGTCTTCGAAGGCCTCGAAGCCGCACTCGTAAGCCGAGAGCTTCTCCGCATCCTTGCGGCCGCGGCCGAGCGTGAGGCCGATCGCGAGCAGTACGACGCCGAGAGCCCCCGCAACGATCAGAAAGATCAGAATCGGTGCGTAATTGACAAGCATTTTTCCGTTCTTGGATCGCCGGGCGTGAGAGCCGGCGCGGATTGTAACAGCCCGCATCGCATGCGTCTCACCCCGCCTCTAATTGGTGCCGACGGCCGGACTCGAACCGGCACGGCTTACGCCACTGCCCCCTCAAGACAGCGTGTCTACCAATTCCACCACGTCGGCATGTAACCATTATTTCGGCTTCGCCGGGGTCGAGCCTCCGTCGCCGGAAGCCTTGCTCGCGGCCTTAGCGCGCGAACCCTTCGCACTCGAAGCCGCCTTGCCCGCAGCCGCGCCGCTGCCTTTGCTGCCCTGGGCCGTCTGCGCGCCGGCAGCGGCACCGCCCGGCGCGGCCTCTGCGGCGGCACCGCCCGATGCAGCCCCTGCCGCCGGCGCCGCGCTCTGGTTGCCCGCGCCGGCCGCACCCGCCGCGGCGCCGCCCTGAGTCGCCGAAGGCGGCGGCTCGAGACCGCCGTTGCCGGCACTCTGCTCGGGCGCGCTGCCCGGGGCCGGCGCGGCCGCCGGAGGCGCGGGCGCCTGCGTCTGCGAAGCCGCTCGCTCGAGCAGGCTCTGGGGCGCGTGGCGCTGGTTCGCGAGAAACGCGAGCGCGAGGCTCGTGCAGAAGAACATCGTCGCGAGCGCCGCGGTGGCGCGCGAGAGAAAACTGGCCGAGCCGCGCGCACCGAAGACGGTGCCGGACGCGCCGGCGCCGAAACCCGTGCCCGCTTCGGCTCCCTTGCCGCGCTGCAGCAACACCAACCCGACGATCAGCGCGGCGACCGCGAGATGTATGATCAAAACAATCGTTGTGAGCATTATTCGTCGCTCAATTAATCAACGGCGCTCAGCTTGGGAGCAGGCCGCGCGGAAGATGCTCAGAAACTCCGAAGCGTCGAGCGATGCGCCGCCTACCAGGCCGCCGTCTATGTCATCCATGGCGAGCAGCTGCGCGGCGTTGCCGGCTTTGACGCTGCCGCCATAGAGGATGATCAAGCCCGCGGCGATTGTAGCATCTTGCGCGGCAATCATGGCTCGAATCAGCGCGTGCACCTGCTGCGCCTGCTCCGGCGTCGCGGTCTTGCCGGTGCCTATGGCCCAAACCGGCTCGTACGCCACGACGGCGTTCGCGAACGCGCCGACCCCTACCCTATCCAGTACCGCCGCAATCTGCCGCCGCACGACGGTCTCGGTCCGGTCCGCTTCCCGCTCCTCGAGCGTCTCGCCCACGCAGAGAATCGGCGTGAGCCCGGCCCCCTGCGCCGCTTCGAACTTGCCCGCCACCGTCTCGTCGGACTCGCCGAACAGGCCCCGCCTCTCGGAGTGACCGACGATGACATGCGTGCAGCCCACGTCGGCCAGCATGGCCCCCGAAACCTCGCCCGTATACGCACCGCTCCCGGTACGCGTCGAGAGATCCTGCGCACCGACTCCGATCTCGCCCCCGACCCACTCGACAACGGCGCGCAGATAGGGATACGGCGGACACAGGAGCATCCTGGCAGGCGCCCCGGCGGCGACACCGTCGCGAAGCGCAGCGGCGAGCTCCCCGCCTGCGCTCAGCGAGCCGTGCATCTTCCAGTTTCCCGCGACGAGCGGCGTACGGCCGGGACCGTTCATGGTCTTCGCTACCTCCGGGATTCGATCGTGACGAGACGCGGCGGGGCCGAGAGCTTAAGGGGACCACGCTGCTAAATCAACGGCTTCAGGCAAGAGCGGCCAGAGCCGGCCGAAGACCGTGCTCGTTCGTCGATGCGTTGCGGAGGTTTGGGCAAAGGCGCCTTGGCGGGACCGCCGTGAACCCATCCCTGGGGGCTCTGTGGGCGCCATCCCTGGCGCCCACAGTCCCGCCAAGGCGCCTTTGCCCAAACCTCCGCCCGATCGTCACACCGCCCGAGAGCTTGAAAGACGGGTCTAGACGGGCTGCCGGAGATCAGCCGCGTGGTCGTGGGAATCGCGTGTTAGGACAGCGACGGTTAGCACCGGTTCCGCGACGAGTCTGCGCCACCGTTTCTAAGTGTTTTCCCTTGCTTCAAGGTGAGGCGCTGGGAGGCGCGCCGCCGCGGCTGAGGACCGAGACCTCTTCGAGGCGTCGGCCCGGCACGCCGTCTCGGGCGGAGGCTTGCGTATGAGGGCGTTTGCGGGACCGTGCGCGCCAGGGATGGCGCGCCCGGAGCCCACAGGGACGTGTTCACGGCGTTCCCGCAAACGCCCTCATACGCAAGCCTCCGCCCCGCGCCGACGCACGCCGACCCACGCCGCGAAGAGGCAAGAGGCCCTAAGCCCCTCCGAGCGCCCCCTGGACGGTCTCTGCCAGCCGTGCCGCAATGCGCTCGACCGTATGCCGATCCTCCCCCTCGACCATGACGCGAATCACAGGCTCCGTCCCGGACGCGCGCAGCACGACGCGGCCGCGTTCGCCGAGCACCTGTTCCGCGTCGGCCACGGCCGCTTGGATCGCAGTCGACCCGTCTGGATCGACTCGTTCGCGCACGCGCACGTTGAGCAGCGTCTGCGGCAGCTGCGGCATGCCGCGCGTGAGCTCGCTCAGGCTCTTGCCCGTGCGCTTCATGACGGCGAGCACCTGCAGCGCCGTCACGAGGCCGTCGCCCGTCGTCGTCTTGTCGAAGCAGATGACGTGGCCCGAGGTCTCGCCGCCGAGCACGCCGCCGTGCTCCTTGAGCATCGCGTGCACGTGCCGGTCGCCGACGCGCGCCCGCATGAATTCGACGCCGAGATCGCGCAGCGCGAGCTCGAGGCCGAGGTTGCTCATGACCGTGCCGATGACGGGCCCGCGCAAGCTCTTCGTCTCGAGACGGTCGCGCGCGAGCACGTAGAGCAGCTGGTCGCCGTCGACGAGATTCCCGCGCTCGTCCACCATGACGACGCGGTCGCCGTCGCCGTCGAGCGCGAGACCGACGTGTGCGCGCACACCGGTGACCGTGAGCTTCAGCAGATCGGGCCGCGTCGAGCCGCAGCCCTCGTTGATATTGCGCCCGTTCGGCGAGCACCCGACGGGGATCACGTCCGCGCCGAGGTCCGCTACCACGCGGGGCGCGACCTTGTAGCCGGCCCCGTGCGAGGCGTCCACGACGATCTTCAGCGCCTCGAAGCTCATGCCCGCGGGGATGGTCGAGCGGCAGAAGTCCATGTACTCGTCTCTCGCGTACGAGGCCGTCGTCGCCCGACCGAGCGCCCGCGAGTCGCGCGTGACGGGCGTCTCCTCGAGGCACAGCTCGATGGCCTCCTCGAGCGGGTCGGAGAGCTTCTCGCCGTCGGGCCCGAAGAACTTGATGCCGTTGTCGAAGAACGGGTTGTGCGACGCGCTGATCACGATGCCGAAGTCGGTCCCGAGCTTGCGCGTGAGATAGGCGATGGCCGGCGTCGGCAGCGGGCCCGTCAGCATCACGTCGACGCCGGCGGCCACGAAGCCCGCCTCGAGCGCCGATTCGAACATGTAGCCAGAGACGCGCGTGTCCTTGCCGATCAGAACGCGCCCGCCCTGCGGGGCGAGCACGCGGGCCGCGGCGCTCGCGAGCCGCAGCGCGAAATCCACGGTCATCGGGCTTTTCCCGACCTCGCCGCGGATGCCGTCCGTACCGAAGTAACGTTTCCCCATGCTTCCTCCGACTTGCGCCCCTCACGGGAGCCTGCAGGCCTCGTGCGCCGCGGGGCCCAAAACGACGGCGGAGGCGTCCCTCTCGGGCCCGCCTCCGCCGCGCTCTCCGGTATGGGCTTAGTGTTGTCCCGCGGGACCGCCGAGCGGCGCCGAGCCCGGATGCTCGGTCGGCGGCTCGGCCGCAACCGGCTCGCCGGGGCCTGGCTCGGAGGGCTCGTCCCAGTCCTCCGGCGGACGCGGCTCGCGCCCTTCCATGATGTCCTTGATCTGCTGCTCGTCGATCGTCTCGTACTTGATCAGCGACTCGGCCATGAGGTGGAGCTTTCGCTCGTTGGTCACGAGCAGATCCTTGGCTTCGCTGTAGCAGGTATCGATGAGCTTGCGGACCTCTTCGTCGATGGCGTGCGCCGTCACGTCGGAGACCTGCTTGTGGCGCGTGACGCTGCGCCCCAGGAAGATCTCGCCGTCGTCTTCTGTATACGTAAGAGGACCGAGCCGATCGGAGAGACCCCACTTCGTGACCATGTTGCGCGCGATGTCCGTCGCGCGCTCGATGTCGTTCGAAGCGCCCGTCGTGACGTACTCCGGCCCGAACACGAGCTCCTCCGCGAGGCGGCCGCCGAACAGGCTCTTCATCTGGCTCTTGAGCCGCTGCTTGGAGTAGCTGTAGCGATCCTCCTCGGGCAGGAACATCGTGACGCCGAGCGCCCGGCCGCGCGGAATGATCGTGACCTTGTAGACCGGATCGTGGTCCGGCACCAGCAGGCCGACGATGGCGTGGCCCGACTCGTGATAGGCCGTGAGCTTCTTCTCCCCCTCGTTCATGACCATGGAGCGCCGCTCGGTGCCCATCATGATCTTGTCCTTGGCCTTGTCGAACTCCTCCATGCGCACGGTGCGCCGGTTCGCGCGGGCGGCGAGCAGCGCCGCCTCGTTGACGAGGTTCGCGAGATCCGCGCCCGAGAAGCCCGGCGTGCCGCGCGCGATGACCTGCGGCTTCACGTCGCCGCCGACCGGCACCTTGCGCATATGGACCTTGAGGATCTGCTCGCGGCCGCGCACGTCCGGCAGCGGCACGACGACCTGGCGGTCGAAGCGGCCCGGGCGCAGCAGCGCGGGATCCAAAACGTCCGGCCGGTTCGTGGCCGCAATGACGATGACGCCCTCGTTGCCTTCGAAGCCGTCCATCTCGACGAGCAGCTGGTTCAGCGTCTGCTCGCGCTCGTCGTGACCGCCGCCGAGGCCTGCGCCGCGATGACGGCCGACCGCGTCGATTTCGTCGATGAAGATGATGCACGGCGCATGCTTCTTGGCCTGCTCGAACATGTCGCGCACGCGCGAGGCGCCGACGCCGACGAACATCTCGACGAAGTCCGAGCCCGAGATCGTGAAAAACGGCACCTTGGCCTCGCCTGCGATGGCGCGGGCCAGCAGCGTCTTGCCGGTGCCGGGCGGGCCCACCATGAGCACGCCCTTCGGGATCTTGCCGCCGAGGCGCTGGAACTTGGCCGGGTCCTTGAGGAAATCGACGATCTCGACGACCTCCTCTTTCGCCTCCTCGACGCCCGCAACGTCGGCGAACGTGACGTGCACCTGGTCCTCGCCGAGCAGGCGCGCCCGGCTCTTACCGAAGGACATGGCTCCGCGGCCGCCGCCGGCGCCCTGCATCTGGCGCATGAAATAGACCCACACACCGATGAGCAGCAGGATCGGGAACGAGGAGATCAGCAGCTGCAGCAGGATGGACTGCTGCTCCGGAGGGCTGGCCTGGATCGTAATGTCGTGCTTCTGCAACGTGCCGATCAGGGCCGTGTTGTCGGTCTCCGGGTTGTAAGTGAGGAACTGCTGGCCGTTGCGCACCCCGTGGATCTGCTCGCCCTGGAAAGTGACCTCTTCCACGGAGCCGTCATCCACGTAATGAAGGAAAGTGGAATACGGAATGGTCGGCACCCGCTGATTGCTCGGGCCGAAGCTCTGGAAGACCGAGAGCAGCACGACCGCGATGACGATCCACAGGATGACGTTCTTTGCCAAATCGTTCAAAGCGTTACCTCGTCGAAGCAGAGATCGACTTTGACACTTAGACCCTACTATACCGCATAGTTTCTGGCCAGGAGATAGATCTCGCGGCTCTCGGGGCGGGAGGCCTTGGGCTTGATGAGGCGGACGCTACGGAAGTGGCCGCGTACGCGCGCCGTGAACTCCTGGTACCCCTCGCCCTGGAAGAGCTTGACGACAAAATCGCCGCCGGGGCGCAGCACCTCGGTGGCGAACAGCAGGGCTTCGTCTGCGAGGCCGATGCTGCGGGCCTGGTCGATGGTCCGGTTCCCGCTGATATTGGGGGCCATGTCGGACATTACAAGGTCCACCGGGTCGTCACTCATGAGGGCGCGCAGGGCCTCGAGCGTCTCGGGGCTCGTGAAGTCGCCCTGCAGGTACTCGACGCCGGGGACGGGATCCATCGGCAGCAGGTCGAGCGCCACGACACGCCCGCGCGGCCCGGCGATCCTGGCGGCGTACTGGCTCCAGCCGCCGGGGCTCGAGCCGAGGTCCACGCAGCGCACGCCGGGCCGCAGCACCCGCTCCTTGGCCTGCAGCTGCTCGAGCTTGAACACCGCGCGCGAGCGCCAGCCTTCCCGCGCCGCGCGTTCGACGTAGGGATCTTTGTCCTGGCGCTGCAGCCAGCGGCTACTGGACCCGCTTCTGCGACTCATCTAAGCTGTCTCGGTTACGCAAGACAAAAACAAACGGGATGCATCTCACCGAAGAGCAAACCGACTTTTTGCGGATTCTCGGGCATTCACTGACACCCATCGTCGACGTGGGCGCCGGCGGCCTCACGGAATCGCTCGTCAAGGAGCTCGACCGCGCGCTGGCCGATCACGAGCTCGTCAAGGTCCGCGTGCGTTTCGGCAACCGCGAGCGCCGCGGCCGCGTGTTCGAGGAGCTCGCGCCGCTGGCCTATGCCCTGCTGGTCAAGCCAGACGGCTACGTGGCGTTGCTCTACCGGCCTTCGGAGCAGGGGAAGATCCGCCTGCCGACGTAGGAAGAAAAAGGGGTCAGAGCCCTTTTTTCGCCGCCACCCTCTCCGGCACTGCCAAGGACCCCGAGGGCGAAAAAAGGGCTCTGACCCCTTTTTCTTCCTACACGTACTCGACGGCCGCGATCTCGTAAGAGCGGCTCCCGCCGGGCGTCGTCACGTCGACCGTATCGCCCTCTTCCTTGCCGATCAGCGCCCGGGCGATCGGCGAGCTGATCGAGAGCAGGCCTTCCTTGATGTCCGACTCGTCCTCGCCGACGATCTGGTAGCGCGTCTCGTCCCCGCTGTCCACGTCGACGAGCTGGACCGTCGCGCCGAACACGACGCGGCCCGAAGCGGGGATCTGCGTCACGTCGATGACCTGTGCGTTCGAGAGCTTGGCCTCGATGTCGCGGATGCGCGCCTCGACGAGACCCTGTTGTTCCTTCGCCGCGTGATACTCGGCGTTCTCCTTGAGATCGCCGTGCTCGCGCGCCTCGGCGATCGCATTGACGATACGCGGACGCTCTTCGGATTTAAGCCGCTTGAGCTCGTCCCTGAGCCGCTCCGCGCCGCGCGCCGTGAGTGGAACCTTGCTCAAACCGCCGCCTCCCCGTGCAGATCCTGCAGCCTGTTGACCGTGACGTTGTCGAGATAATCCAGAGCGTCGCACGTTGCCTTGGCGGCCGCAAGCGTCGTGTAGTACGTCACCTTGTAATGCACGGCTTCGCCGCGAATCGAATGCGATTCGCGGATCGCCTGCTTACCTTCCGTCGTGTTCACGATGAGGCTGATCTCGCGGTTCTTGATCATGTCCACGATGTGCGGCCGCCCCTCGCGCACTTTGTTCACGCGCCGGCACGGAACGTCGCCCTCGCTGAGTGCCGCAGCCGTTCCACCCGTCGCAACGATCTCGAAGCCGCGAGCGATGAGCAGCCGGCCGAGCTCGACGGCCGCAGGCTTGTCCCGGTCGCGCACGCTGATGAACGCGATGCCGGACCGCGGCAGATCGACGCCCGAGGCGATCTGCGCCTTCGCATAGGCCTCGCCGAAAGTCCGCCCCGTGCCCATGACCTCGCCCGTAGACTTCATCTCGGGGCCGAGGATCGGGTCGGCGTCCCGGAACTTGATGAACGGGAACACGGACTCCTTGACCGAGTAGTAAGGCTTGCGACCCGGCGCGGCGACGCCCTGCTCGGCGAAGCTCATGCCCGCCATGGCCTTGGCCGCGATCTTCGCGAGCGGCTGACCGATGGCCTTCGAGACGAACGGCACCGTGCGGGACGCCCGCGGGTTCACCTCGAGCACGTAGATCACGCCGTTCTGAATCGCGAACTGCGTGTTCATGATGCCGACGACGTTCAGAGCCTCCGCGAGCCGGCGCACCTGATCGGCAAGCGCCTTCTGCGTCTCCCGCGTCAGCGTGAACGGCGGCAGCGAGCAGCC
This sequence comes from uncultured Gammaproteobacteria bacterium, assembly GCA_963702105.1. GTDB lineage: Bacteria > Pseudomonadota > Gammaproteobacteria > Steroidobacterales > Rariloculaceae > ZC4RG20. Next base: position 1,617,663 of record OY969712.1, on the reverse strand, counting down.
CGAATCGCCGGAGTGCACGCCGGCCTGCTCGACGTGCTCCATGATGCCGCCGATGATGACCTCGCGGCCGTCGGCGATGGCATCGACGTCCACCTCGACGGCGACGTCGAGGAAGCGGTCGAGCAGCACCGGGCTCTCGTTCGAGACGCTCACGGCCTGCGTCATGTACTCCTTGAGCTCTTCCTCGCTGTAGACGATCTCCATGGCGCGGCCGCCGAGCACGTACGATGGGCGCACCACGAGCGGATAGCCCACCTCCTTGGCCATGGCGACGGCTTGGCTCTCGGTGCGTGCCGTGCGGTTCGGCGGCTGCTTGAGCCCGAGCTCGGTCACGAGCCGCTGGAAGCGCTCGCGGTCCTCGGCGAGGTCGATCGAATCCGGCGAGGTGCCGATGATCGGCACACCCGCGGCCTCGAGCGCGCGCGCGAGCTTGAGCGGTGTCTGCCCGCCGTACTGCACGATGACGCCGGAGGGCTTCTCCTTCGCGACGATCTCGAGCACGTCTTCGAGCGTCAGCGGTTCGAAATAGAGCCTGTCGGAGGTGTCGTAGTCGGTCGAGACCGTCTCCGGGTTGCAGTTGACCATGATGGTCTCGAAGCCGATCTCCTTGAGCGCGAACGCCGCGTGCACGCAGCAATAATCGAACTCGATGCCCTGCCCGATGCGGTTAGGCCCGCCGCCGAGAATGATGATCTTCTTGAGGTCCGTCGGCTCCGACTCGCAGTACTCCTCGTAGGTCGAGTACATGTAGGCCGTGTTCGTAGAGAACTCCGCCGCGCAGCTGTCCACGCGCTTGTAGACGGGCCGGACGTCGTGCTTGTGGCGCGCCTTGCGCACGGCTGACTCCTGCAGGCCGAGCACGGCCGCAATGCGGCTGTCGCTGAAGCCCTTGCGCTTCAGCGCGCGCAGAAAGTCCGGCTGCAGCGCCTCGGCTGCGCCCTTCTCGCGCAGCGTCTTCTCCGCCTCGACGATATCCTCGATCTGACTCAGGAACCACGGATCGATGCCGGTCAGCTCCGCGACCTCGGCGAGCGGCATGCCGAGGCGGAACGCGTCGGCCACGTAGCGGATGCGCTCGCTGCCGGCCATGCGCAGCTCGTGCCTGAGCTCGGCCCAGTCCTCGTCCGTCTCGACGCTGCCCGCGACGGGCGTGAACCCGTCCGTGCCCGTCTCTAGGCCGCGCAGCGCCTTCTGGATCGACTCCTGGAACGTGCGTCCGATGGCCATGACCTCGCCGACGGACTTCATCTGCGTCGTGAGCCGGTCGTTCGCCTGCGGAAACTTCTCGAACGTGAACCGTGGCACCTTCGTGACGACGTAGTCGATGGTCGGCTCGAACGAAGCCGGAGTCGCGCCGCCCGTGATCTCGTTGCGCAGCTCGTCGAGCGTGTAGCCGACGGCGAGCTTGGCGGCGACCTTCGCGATCGGGAAGCCCGTGGCCTTCGAGGCGAGCGCGGAGGAGCGCGAGACGCGCGGGTTCATCTCGATGACGAGCAGCCGCCCGTCCTCGGGGCTCACTGCGAACTGCACGTTCGAGCCGCCCGTGTCGACGCCGATCTTGCGCAGCACGGCGATCGAGGCGTCGCGCATGCGCTGGTATTCCTTGTCCGTCAACGTTTGGGCCGGCGCGACCGTGATCGAGTCGCCCGTGTGGATGCCCATCGGGTCGAGGTTCTCGATGGAGCAGATGATGATGCAGTTGTCGTTGCGGTCGCGCACGACCTCCATCTCGAACTCTTTCCAGCCGAGCACCGACTCCTCGAGCAGGACCTCCGTCGTCGGCGACTGCTCGAGCCCGTTGCTCACGATGCTCTCGAACTCCTCCCGGTTGTAGGCGATGCCGCCGCCGCTGCCTCCGAGCGTGAACGAAGGCCGCACGATGACCGGGAAGCCGATGTCCTTCTGGACCTCCCACGCCTCGTCCATCGTGTGCGCGATGCCGGCCCGGGCAACGTCGAGACCGATCTCCTGCATGGCGTCGCGGAACTGCTCGCGATCCTCGGCCATGTCGATGGCGTTGCGCGAGGCCGCGATGAGCTCGACGCCGTAGCGCTCGAGCACCCCCTCGCGGTCGAGGTCGAGCGCGCAGTTCAGCGCCGTCTGCCCGCCCATGGTCGGCAGCAGCGCCGAGGGACGCTCCTTCTCGATGATGCTTTCTATCGCGCGCCAGTTGATGGGCTCGATATAGACGGCGTCGGCGCTCGCCGGGTCCGTCATGATCGTGGCCGGATTCGAGTTCACGAGAATGACTCGGTAGCCCTCTTCCTTGAGCGCTTTGCAGGCCTGAGTGCCGGAATAGTCGAACTCGCAGGCCTGACCGATGACGATCGGTCCGGCGCCGATGATGAGGATGCTCTCGAGGTCGTCGCGGCGGGGCATACGGTTAGTCCACTCTCCATATGGCGGCCTTGGCGCGGCGCACCGCAGTAAGGCCCTTCGGTTCGTTGCGCGCGGCGTTCGCCTGCGCGCGGGTCGGGCTCGGCGCTCTGCGCCTCAACGGACGGCCGCCGTCAGTGCCACCCGCCGGTATTCCTTCATCATGGCCGCGAAGCGGCGGAACAGCGGCGTCAGATCGTGAGGCCCCGGGCTGCCTTCCGGGTGCCCCTGAAACGAGAAGGCCGGGGCGTTCGCAACCTCGATGCCCTGGAGCGTGCCGTCGAACAGCGAGCGGTGCGTGGGCCGCACGTGCGCGGGCAGCGTCTGCTCGTCCACGGCGAAGCCGTGATTCTGGCTCGTGATCATGACGCGGCCCGAGTCGATCTCGACGACCGGGTGGTTCGCGCCGTGATGGCCGAACTTCATCTTGACGGTCTTCGCGCCCGTCGCGAGCGCGAGCAGCTGATGCCCGAGACAGATGCCGAAGGTCGGCACGCCGCGCTTCAGCAAACCCTGAATCGCCTCGATGGCGTAGCTGCAGGGCTCCGGGTCCCCCGGGCCGTTCGAGAGGAACACGCCGTCCGGATTCAGCTCGAGAATCTCGTCTGCGGTCGCCTTGGCGGGCAGCACGGTCAGGCGGCAATCGAGATCGGCGATGAGCCGCAGGATGTTGCGCTTGATGCCGTAGTCGAGCGCGACGACGTGATACGCCGCGACCCGCTTCGAATATACGCTCTGCCGCTCGGGCCAGATGCTGCCCTGGTTCCACTGATACGTGCGCTTGGTCGTGACGAGCTGGGCCAGATCCATGCCCTTGATGCCCGGAAACTTGCGCGCGGCCCGGATGGCCTCCTCGGCGCTCGCATCCTTGCCCGTCAATATGCAGCCGCCCTGGGCGCCCTTATCGCGCACGATGCGGGTGAGCCGCCGGGTATCGATGTCGGCGATCGCGACGGTCTTGCCGCGGCGCAGAAACTCCGCGAGCGAGGACTCGGAGCGCCAGCTGCTGACGAGCCGGGAGAGGTCGCGGATGATGAGCCCGGCCGCATAAATGCGTGTGGATTCGAAATCGTCGGAATTCGTGCCGACGTTGCCGATGTGCGGATAAGTCAGCGTGACGATCTGGCGGTAATAGGAAGGATCCGTGAGGATTTCCTGATACCCCGTCATGGCGGTGTTGAACACCACCTCTCCGAGGCTGCGCCCCGGGGCGCCAACGGAGACGCCGTTGAACACCGTTCCATCTTCGAGCGCTAGTATCGCCGGCTCCGTCACGCTGAGGCTCCTGAATCGCTTACGCGCCTTGCATAATCAAAGCGGGACGGCCGCAAGGCGCGCAGCCCATCCCGCGAGCGTTCACATGAGAATTGGGAGGCTCAGGACGCTATTGTAGCCGTTCCGAGTCTCGGCTATCTACAGACAACTCGGGCGTGTGTGGTTCCTTTCGTCGAATCGAAGACGGTTTCTGATACTTGCGGTGGCAATGCGGAGGCTTACGCAAGAGGGACCTGTGGTGAACGCCGCAAATCCTTCCATGAAGGCTCCGTGTGCGCCATCGTGCGGTTTCAACCGGTCAGCACACGGTCCCCACAGGGCTCCCGCGCGCAAGCCTCCGCCCAACCGACGTGCCGAATTCCGGCGACGCCGAGCCGGAGCGCGGCAGACGCCGCAGCCGGAGACCGACGCCGAGCCGCAGCGCGCAGTCGCCGCAGCCGGAGACCGACGCCGAGCCGCAGCGCGCAGTCGCCGTCAGTCGAGCCCGAGGACGTCGCTCATCGAGTAGTACCCCGGCGCCTGCCCGGCGGCCCACCGCGCCGCCGTCAGCGCCCCGCGCGCGAATGCGGCGCGGTCCCGCGCGCGGTGCGTGAGCTCGACCTGTTCCTCCGGGCCGATGAACAGGACCGTGTGGTCCCCGACAATGTTGCCGCCGCGCACGACAGAGAAGCCGATCGTGCTCGGGACGCGCGGGCCCGTCTGGCCCTGGCGGGCGTAGACCGCGAGCTCGTGCAGCGGCCGGCCCTTGGCCTGCGCCACGCGCTCGCCGAGCGCGAGCGCAGTGCCCGAGGGCGCGTCGACCTTGTGGCGATGGTGCGCTTCGACGATTTCCACGTCGTAGTCGTCGCCGAGCGCGGCCGCGGCGCGCGCGACGAGGCTCATGAAGACGTTGACGCCGACGCTCATGTTTCGGCCGTAGACGACGGGGATCTCGTGAGCCGTCTGGCGCATGGCCTCGAGGTGCCGCTTCTCGAGGCCGGTCGTACCGACCACGAGCGCGCTGCCCGCCTCCGCGGCGGCCCGCAGGTTGGCCTCGAGCGCGGCGGGCATCGTGAAGTCGATGGCCGCCTGCGCGCCGTGCAGCGCCTGCGCGCGATCGTCGGTCAAGGGCACGCCGAGACTTTCGAGGCCCGCGGCCTCGCCGGCGTCGCGGCCGAGTGCCGGGTCACGGGTCTCGGTGAGGGCGCCCGTCAGGCGCAGGTCGCGGGCCTCGCCCAGGCAGCGAATGATGGTCCGGCCCATGCGACCGGAGGCTCCGAGGACGGCGATCTTGAGCACGTCAGGCCCTCATGCGTTCGAAGAAGTTCTTGACGCCGTCGAACCAGCTTCGGTGACGCGGACTGTGACGCTCGCCGCCGGATTTGATCGACTCGTCGAAGGCCCGCAGAAGCTCTTTCTGCTCGCCCGTGAGGTTCACGGGCGTCTCGACCTGCACGCGGCAGAACAGATCGCCGAAGCCCGGCGACCTGACGGAGCGCACGCCCTTGCCCTTGAGCCGGAAGACCTTGCCGGACTGCGTCTCGGGCGGCACCTTCAAGGCCAGGTGGCCGTCGAGCGTCGGCACGTCCACGGTGCCGCCGAGCACGGCGGTCGCGATGCTGATCGGGACCTCGCAGCTCAGATCCTGGCCCTCGCGCTGGAAGATAGGATGCGCCTCGACGACGACGTCGACGTACAGGTCGCCCGGCGGGCCGCCGTTGCGGCCGGGCTCGCCTTCGCGCGAGAGCCGGATGCGGTCCCCCGTATCGACGCCGGCCGGCACCTTGACCGCAAGCGTGCGGCGCTTGCGCACCACGCCAACCCCGGCGCACTCGAGGCAGGGGTTCTCGATGATCGTGCCGGCTCCGCGGCAGTTCGGGCAGGTCTGCTGGATCGAGAAGAAGCCCTGTTGCACGCGCACCTGTCCGTGGCCGCCGCAGGTCGTGCACGTGACCCGGTCGCTGCCGGCCGCCGCGCCGGTGCCCGAGCACGCCTCGCAGGTCGCGTGGCCCGCGATCTCGACGTTGACGGTGTCGCCCGTGACGGCCTGCTCGAGCGTGAGCTCGAGCTCGTAGCGCAGGTCGGCGCCGCGAAAAACCTGGCTGCGGCCGCCGCGTCGGCCCGCGCCGAAGATGTCCCCGAACACGTCGCCGAAAATGTCGCTGAACGCCTCGGCCCCGGCGAAGCCGCCGGCACCGAAGCCGCCGCCGCCCGCGCCGTCAATGCCCGCATGCCCGAACTGGTCGTAGGCCGAGCGCTTGCGAGTGTCCGAAAGGACCTCGTAGGCCTCCTTGGCCTCCTTGAAGCGCACCTCGGCCTCCGGATCGTTCGGGTTGCGATCCGGGTGATATTTCATGGCCAGACGCCGGTAGGCCTTCTTCAGTTCCTCTCCGTCGGCGGCGCGCTGCACGCCGAGTACTTCGTAATAATCGCGCTTGGCCATCTACCCGTTCTGCAACTAAAGCGACGAAGAGCGCCCTTCCGCGCGCCCTTCGCCCGGCAATTTCGGTCCATCGAGCCGGCCGGGCGCCGAGGCGCCCGGCCCTAAGTCGAGCTCAGGCTCGCTTCTGCTCGTCATCCTTGTTGACTTCTTCGAATTCGGCGTCGACGACATCCTCGCCGCCGGCGCCCCCCGCGCCGCCCTGCTGCGCGCCGGCGCCGGCTCCGGCGCCGCCGGCCTGCTCGCCGTACGCCTTCTGAGCCATGGCGGCCGTGGCCTCGCTGAGCGCGCGCATCTTGGCCTCGATACCGCTCTTGCTGTCGCCCTTGAGCGCTTCCTTGAGCTCGGCGAGCCCGCTCTCGATGCGTCCGCGCTCGGCGCCGCCGACCTTGTCGCCGAGCTCGGCCAGCGACTTCTCCGTCGCGTGCACGAGCGCGTCGCCCTGGTTCTTCACGCCGACGAGCTCGCGGAACTTCTCGTCCTCGGCGGCGTGCGCTTCGGCGTCGGAGACCATGCGCTCGATCTCCTCATCGCTCAAGCCAGACGAGGCCTTGATGACGATCTTCTGCTCCTTGTTCGTGGCCTTGTCCTTGGCCGAGACGTTGAGGATGCCGTTCGCGTCGATGTCGAACGTGACCTCGACCTGCGGCATGCCGCGCGGGGCCGGCGGGATGTCGCTCAAGTCGAAGCGGCCCAGCGACTTGTTGTCCGCGGCGCGCCCGCGCTCGCCCTGGAGCACGTGGATCGTCACGGCCGTCTGGTTGTCCTCGGCCGTCGAGAAGGTCTGCGTGGCCTTCGTCGGGATCGTCGTATTCTTCTCGATGAGCTTGGTCATGACCCCGCCGAGCGTCTCGATGCCGAGCGAGAGCGGCGTCACGTCGAGCAGCAGCACATCCTTGACCTCGCCCGCGAGCACGCCGGCCTGAATCGCGGCCCCGATGGCCACGGCCTCGTCCGGGTTCACGTCCTTGCGCGGCTCCTTGCCGAAGAGCTCCTGCACCTTCTGCTGGACCTTCGGCATGCGGGTCTGACCGCCGACCAGGATCACGTCGCCCACGTCGGCGACCTTGAGGCCCGCGTCCTGCAGCGCCGTCTTGCACGGGGCGATCGTGCGCTCTATGAGCTCCTCGACGAGCGACTCGAGCTTGGCGCGCGTCAGGCTGATGTTCAGGTGCTTCGGACCGCTCGCGTCCGCCGTGATGTACGGCAGGTTGATCTCGGTCTGCTGGCGCGAGGAGAGCTCGATCTTGGCTTTCTCCGACGCCTCCTTGAGGCGCTGCATGGCGAGCGGGTCCTTCGTGATGTCGATGCCGCTCTCCTTCTGGAACTCCTTGGCGAGGTAGCCGATGATGCGGTTGTCGAAGTCTTCGCCGCCGAGGAACGTATCGCCGTTCGTCGCGAGCACCTCGAACTGGTGCTCGCCGTCGACTTCGGCGATCTCGATGATCGAGATGTCGAACGTGCCGCCGCCGAGGTCGTAGACCGCGACCTTGCGGTCGCCGCGCTTCTTGTCGAGCCCGTACGCGAGCGCCGCGGCCGTCGGCTCGTTGATGATGCGCTTGACCTCCAGCCCCGCGATGCGGCCCGCGTCCTTCGTGGCCTGGCGCTGGGAGTCGTTGAAGTACGCCGGCACCGTGATCACGGCCTCGGTGACCTTCTCGCCGAGATAGTCCTCGGCCGTCTGCTTCATCTTCGAAAGCACGCGCGCCGAGATCTCGGGCGGCGCCATTTTCTTGTCGCCGACCTCGACCCAGGCATCGCCGTTGTCCGCCTTCACGATCTTGTAGGGCACCATATTGGTGTCCTTCTCGACGACGTGGTCGTCGTAGCGGCGCCCGATCAGGCGCTTGATCGCGAAGAGCGTGTTGGCCGGGTTCGTGACCGCCTGGCGCTTGGCCGTCTGGCCCACCAGGACTTCGCCGTCCTTGGTAAACGCCACGATCGAGGGCGTCGTGCGATCACCCTCGCTGTTCTCGATGACCTTCGGCGTGCCGCCTTCCATGACGGCGACGCACGAGTTCGTCGTACCTAAATCGATGCCGATCACTCGTCCCATTTCTGCAATACCTCAAGCTCGCCCGTTGTTTGGAAAACCCAGAAATCTGTCCTGTGCCCTAAATGGGGGTCACCCGCGACAATTCAACCCCCCGAAAAGGGGTCAGAGCCCTTTTTCGCCCGTGAGCGTCGGCCGCACGCCGCTGCAACGTCGGCGCGGGCGAAAAGGGCTCTGACCCCTTTTCGGCCGTGGCGCGTTCGGCCGTGGCGCGCAATTCAGCCGCCGTCCGCAGGCGGCGCCGCGACGATGACGCGGGCCGGGCGCAGCAGCCGTTCGTTGAGCTCGTAACCCTTCTGCACGACGAGCGCGACCGTATCGGGGGCGAGGTCCCTCGAGGGCTGCGTCGTCATGGCCTCGTGCTTCGTGGGATCGAAGGGCTGGCCTTGGGGGTCGATCTCCCGGATCCCCGCCCCCTCGAGGGCCTGATCGAGCAGCCGCAGCGTCGCGCGCTCGCCCTCGAGCAGCGTGGCCACGTCCACATTTTCTGCGGCGGCCAGGGCGGCCTCGAGGCTGTCGCGAACCGGCAGCACGGCCGAGGCGAAGCGCTCGACGCCGAAGCGGCGCGCGTTCTCGACGTCGCGCTGGCCGCGCTTGCGCAGGTTGTCGAGCTCCGCGACGGCGCGCAGGTACTTCTCCCAGTTCTCCTGGGCCTGAGCGCGCAGCGCCTCGATCTCCTCGTCCCGCCGGTCGTCGCCGGCGGCCGCGGCGCCGGCCTTCGGCGCGTCTTCGTTGCGTTGCGTGTTGCCGTCGCCGGCGTTCTGACTCATAGCGGAATATCCCCCTCTCGCGCGGCCCTGTGGGCCCCTGTCCATTCTCGTCTCGAGCGAGATGGGGACGAATCCCGGCGATTCAACCCGACGGCCGCGAAAAAGGGGTCAGAGCCCTATTTCGCCCGCGCCGACGTTGCAGCGGCGTGCCGCCGACGCTCAGGGGCGAAAAAGGGCTCTGACCCCTTTTTCGCGTATTTCGCGCTTCAGCCGGACTTGAGCGCCCGCCCGAGCAGTTTGGCCGTCACGTCCACGATGGGGATCACGCGCTCGTAGGCCATGCGGGTCGGGCCGATGACGCCGAGCACGCCCATGGTGTCGTCCTCGGTCGCATAGGGCGCGGCCACGATGCTGCACGCATCGAGCAGCCCGTAACCGGACTCCTGGCCGATGAAGATCTGCACGCCCTCGGCGTCGAGGCTGCGGTCGAGCAGGTGCAGGATGTCGCGCTGGCGGCTGAAGGCGTCGAACAGGGACTTGAGCTTCTCCATGTCGCTCAGGTCCTCGAGCCCCATGAGGTTCGTCTCGCCCGAGAGCACGTATTCCCCCGGAGAATCCTCTTCCTGGAACGCGCGCTGAGCGAGCTCGATGGCCTCGATCATAACCGCGTTCATCGACTCGCGCGTCTTCTCGAGCTGCTCCACGAGCGCGGCGCGGACTTGATGCAGGTCGCGGCCGCCGAATTGATCCGTGAGGTAATTGCCCGCCTGACGCAGCTCATCGTCCGTGAAGTCGCGCTCCACGTCGAGCATGCGGTTCTGCACCTCGCGGTCGTTGACGACGAGGATCGCGAGGACGCGTCTGCCCGAGAGCCTCAGGAACTCGATCTGCCGCAGCGAGCTGTGGGCGCGGCGCGGGACGGTCACGATGCCCGCGAGCCGCGTCAGCATAGAGAGCAGCCCCGAGACCGACGTCGCGAGCGCCTGCGGATCGCCGGCCGCGTCCTCGAGCGCCCTGTGGAAGCGGATGAGCTCCTCGCCGTTGGGCGGGCTGAGCTTGATCAGCGTATCGACGAACAGGCGGTAACCCTTGCTCGTCGGCACGCGGCCGGCCGAGGTGTGCGGCGAAGCGAGAAAGCCGAGGTCCTCGAGATCGGCCATGATGTTGCGGATGGTCGCGGGGCTCAGATCGAGGCCCGACTCACGGGACAGGGTACGCGAACCGACCGGCTGGCCCTCGCGTATATAACGGCTGATCAGCACCCGCAGCAGATGCTGAGCACGCTCGTCGGGGAACTCTCCCTTATTCGCCGCCATACGTTGAGCGTCGCGAACCATCGCCCGCCGCGTCCGCGTCCGTGCACCTTTGCCGGCCCGTGCGGCCGGCGCCCGGCGCCGGGCGGGCCGCCGCGGCCAGAGGCATCGGACGAAGCCGAATCGGGGACGATGTACGTGGGACGCGCCACTGGGCTGTGGTACCTTAGCCTCCGCAAATTCAGCGACGTGGAAGCTAGCAACCGGTTCACATCACTGTCAAGAAACCGCTTGCCGGTCCGCGGCCGACGGCACACGACAACGCCAGAGCGATCGCCGAGAGGTCGCTTCCCGGTCAGCAAACGGGGCCCGCTTGCCCGTCACGAACACGAGGCCGCTCACCGGTCACCAGAATGGATGAATTCAAGAACGTCGGCCTGTGGGGGCGCCTCTCGGAGAGCAACGTCTCGGGCACCGCGCTTTCGATCGTCTCGCATCTCGTCGAGCGGCGCATCTCGGTCTTCGCGCCGCCCTCGGGCGCGGACATCGCGGCCCGCCTCCCCGGCGTCGAGATCGTCGAGGAGAGCGAGCTCGCCGCGCGCGTGGATGTGCTCATTGCCGTCGGCGGCGACGGCACCCTGCTCCACGCTGCGCGGCGTGCGGCCGGGCGCGGCGTGCCGCTCGTCGGCGTCAACCTCGGCCGCCTCGGTTTCCTGACCGATATTCTGCCCGAGCACATGCAGGATGCGCTCGATGCGATCCTCGCGGGCGATTACCTCGCCGAGGACCGGCGCATGCTCGAAGCGCAGGTCGTCGGCTCCTCCGGAGCGCGCGCGCCCATGGTCGCGCTCAACGATGTGACGATTCAAAAGCGCGAAACCGGCCGGATTCTCGACTTCGTCACGACCGTGGACGGCAGTTATGTTAATACCCACGGCGGCGACGGGCTCATCGTTGCGACGGCGACGGGCTCGACGGCCTACGCGCTGTCCTGCGGCGGCCCCATCATTCAGCCCGACGTGGACGCGTTCGTCATGGTGCCCATCTGCCCGCACACGCTGAGCGACCGCCCGCTCGTGCTCAAGACCACGTGCCGGATTGAGGTGACCCTGCAGTCCGCCCAGGACGCGCCTGCGCAAATCGCCTGCGACGGCGAGCAACACGGCGCGCTCGAGATGGGCGAGTCGCTGCGTATCGGCGCAGCCCGCGAGACCGTGAAGCTGCTGCACCCCCGCGGCTACAACTACTACGAGCTGCTGCGCTCGAAACTGAACTGGGGAGGCACCCGGCGCTTCGGCCGTTCGCTCGATCCGCGCTGAACCGCCGAAGCCGAGGCCTCGAGGCGCGAAGGGCCCTACGACCGCCATGCTGAGCCTGATCCACGTCCGCAACTACGCCGTCATCGACGAGGTCGAGCTCGAGCTCGGCCCCGGCCTCAGCGTGGTCACGGGGGAGACGGGCGCCGGCAAGTCGATTCTCGTCGACGCGCTCGGCCTCGCGCTCGGCGACAGAGCGGATTCGAACACCGTGCGCAGCGGCGCCGAGCGCGCCGAGATCAGCGTGGTGTTCGAGTGCCCCGCCGGTCACCCCGCGCTCGCGCTGCTGGCCGAGCTCGGGCTCGACGAAGGCGAGTCGTGCACGCTGCGGCGCGTCGTCGGTCAGGACGGTCGCTCGCGCGCCTTCATCAACGGCCGTCCCGTCACGCTCGTCGATCTCAAGCAGGTCGGCTCGCTGCTCGTCGACATCCACGGTCAACACGCGCACCAGTCGCTGCTGCAGCCCGCGAATCAGCGCGCGCTCCTCGACGCCCAGGGCGGTCTCGAGCCGCTCGCCGAGCGCGTCGCCGAGGCCCACCGCCGCTGGCGCGAGACCGAGGCGCGCCTCGCCGCCCGCCAGGAGGGCAACGCGGACCGTACGGCACAGCTCGAGCTTCTGCGCTTTCAGGTCGCCGAGCTCGAAGCGCTCGCGCTCGGGGAAGGCGAGCCGGCAGAGCTCGAGGCCGAGCGGGGCCGGCTTGCGAACATCGATCGCCTTGCGGCGGGCCTCGCCGCCGCGCTCGAGGCCTTGTACGAGAGCGAGACGGCCTCCGCGCACGCGCTCGTCGCGCACGCCGAGCGCGAGCTCGCCAAGCTCGTCGAGCACGACGAGTCGCTTGCGGCCGAGGCCAAGCAGCTCGCCGCGGCCGAGATCGAGCTGCGCGAGGTCGCGCATGCGCTGCAACGCTATCGCGACCGCCTCGAGGCCGATCCGGAGCGCCTCGAAGCCGTCGAGGCCCGGCTCGCGCGCATCCGCGCGCTCGCGCGCCGGCATGCCGTCCGGGCGGACGAGCTGCCCGGAGTGCTCACCGCCCTGAGCGCGCAGGTCGCCGAGCTCGAGGGCGGCGCGGAGTCGCTCGAGGCGCTCGAGCAGGAGGCGGCCGAGACGCGGGCAGTCTACTTCGCCGCCGCCCGGGCCCTCTCGACGGATCGCAGGCTCTGCGCCGAGCGGCTCGGCGCCGCGGTCAGCGCCGAGCTCGCGGGGCTCGGCATGGCGCAGGGGGAATTCCGCGTCGCCGTGCAGCCCAAACCCGAGGAGCGCGCGGACGGCACGGGTCTCGACCGCGTCGAGTTCGAGGTCAGGCTCAACCCGGGCCAGCCGTTCGGGCCGCTCGCGCGCCTCGCATCGGGCGGCGAGCTCTCGCGCATCAGCCTCGCGCTCGAGACCCACGCCGCCGATGCCTCGGCCGTGCCGACGTTCGTGTTCGACGAAGTGGACGCCGGCATCGGCGGCGGCGTGGCCGAGATCGTCGGGCGCAAGCTCGCCGGCATCGCCGCGGCACGGCAGGTGCTTTGCGTAACCCACCTGCCCCAGGTGGCAAGCCAGGGCACGCGCCACTACCTCGTCGCGAAGGAAACCGACGGCAAGACCACGCAGACGCGGGTGCGCGCGCTCGACGAGGAAGAGCGCATCGAGGAGCTCTCGCGCATGCTCGGCGGCGTCGAGATCACCGCGCGCACGCGGGCGCACGCCGAGGAGATGATCGACCGCGCCGCACAGGCCCGGGCCCCGAAGCGTCCGCGGACGTAGAGTCGGCGCTCGTTGGATCAGCGCTCGATCTTGCGCACGTAGAGAACGAGGCTGTGGTCCTCGATCTCGTAGCCGTAGCGCTTCGCGATCTCGCGCTGGAGCTCCTCGATGCGCTCGTCGAAGAACTCGATGACCTTGCCGGTGTCTAGACACACCATGTGATCGTGATGGGTTCTGTCGGCCAGCTCGAAGACGGCCGTGCCGCCTTCGAAATTGTGCCGCGAGACGAGCCCCGCGCGCTCGAACTGTGTGAGCACGCGGTAGACGGTCGCGAGCCCGAGCTCCTCGCCGGAATCGAGCAAGGCACGATAGATCGCTTCGGCGCTCATGTGCCGCTGCTCGCTCCGCTCGAGGATCTCCAGGACCTTGAGTCGCGGCGACGTCACCTTGAGGCCCGCCTTGCGTAGATCCTGTCCTTCCACGGCCACCGACTCCCGCCAAATGGGTTATGATTCGCGGCTCAATTATGGACCAGACACTTCGCCCTCTCTACCCGCACGCCCAGCCACCCGCACGCCCAGCCGATCGAGCGAGACTAGGATGTTCCCGAAGCGCATGAAGCCCATATCGTTCCGTCGCAACCCGCCGCCCGGCCGGGTGCCCGGCGCGGCGGGCGCCTGCCTTGCGATGGTGGCGGCCGGCATGCTGCTGGGCGGTTGCGTCTATCGGCTCAACATTCAGCAGGGCAACCTCATCGACGCGGCAAGCCTCGACAAAGTGCAGGTCGGCATGACGCGCAGCCAGGTCGAGTTCCTGCTCGGCACGCCGATGATCGCGGACAGCTTTCATCAAGATCGCTGGGACTATCCGTACTACGTGAGCTACGGGCGCAAGCAGGAATACAAGAAGAGCTGGTTCGCCGTCTACTTCAAAGACGACCGCGTCGCGCGCGTAGACCGCGATGCGTTCAAGGACGAGACCGAGAAGCAGCCCGATACCGCGAAGGCCGTGAAGGAAGTCAAGGCCGAGGCGGCCTCGGCGCAAAAGCCCGGCGTCAATCCGCCGGGCCCCACGCGGGGCGGCGGGCCGGCTACGACTCCCCCATGACGCGTCCCTGACGCAGCCGCTCGCGGCGCAGCTCGCGCGGGTCCCTCTCGAGCGGGCGGCAGATCTCCACACGATCGTCGGGCTCGAGCGGCCGCGCAGGCGCAATGGGCTTCCCGAAAATTCCGAGCACGAGCGGGCGGGCCGCAATCTCCGGGAACTCCCGCACGAGCCCGGAGCGCTCGACGGCCTCGCCGGCCGTGAGTCCGGGCTCGAAGGGCAGCGTCACGACCCGCTGGACGTCCGGCAGCGCATAGACGACCTCGATCGCTCCCTCCGACGCCGCATCTGCCGTCGCCGGCTCTGCCGCCGTCGCCGCCGCGCGGCCTTCCGGCTCCTCACGCGTGCCCATAGATTTTGTGGGCCCGCTGCACGAACGCCGTCATCTGTTGGCGCGCGAGCTCCTCGAAAACCATCGAGAACACCATGGCGAGCGGCGACGCGGCGACCTCGAACGTCAATGACAGCGACACCTGCGAGCCGCCCTCCTCGAGATCCTCGAACCGCCACGCGCCGTTCAAGCGCCTGAAGGGACCCGAGACGAGCTCGATGGTCAGGCGCTCCGGCCTCTCGAGCGTGTTGCGCGTCGTGAAGCTCTTGTAAATACCGCGAATGCCGATGTCGAGCCTGGCCTCGACGAAGCCGTCTCCGCTGCGCACGACCTTCGCGCCGCGGCACCAGTGCAGGAACTGCGGATAGGCCTCGACGTCGCTGACGAGATCGAACATCTGCGCGCCCTTGTACGGCACGCGCGCACTGCGCTGAATCGTTGGCATGTTCCCTCAGAAAAAACCGACAGCATTGAGCAGCACGATGACCACGGCGAACGGCGCGATGAAGCGGGCCGACAGGCGCCAGAGCCGGTAGCCGACGCCTGCGTGCGGATCGAGCTCGTCGGCCGTCGAGTTGCGCGCCATGACCCAGCCGGCGAACACCACGATCGCGAGGCCGCCGAGCGGCAATAGAATATTGTTCGTCAGGAAGTCGAGGTTGTCGAAAATCGTCCCGCGCAGGAAACGCAGGCGCGCCCAAGGTCCGAAGGACAGCACCGTCAGCAGACCGATGGCCCAGGTCACGACGCCGACGAACGTTGCGGCCTGTTTGCGGCTCCAGCTGCGGGTTTCCATGAAATAGGCGACGGCCGGCTCCATGAGGCTGATGGCCGACGTCCAGGCCGCGAAGACGACCAGCAGAAAGAACATCACGGAGATCACGGGCCCGCCGGGCATGCGTCCGAACGCGAGCGGCAGCGACTGGAAGACGAGACCGGGTCCCGAAGCGGGATCGAGCCCGTTCTTGAAGACGATAGGGAAGATCACGAGGGCGGCCAGGACTGCGACGAGCGTATCCGCGACCACGACGGCCGCCGAGGTCCGCGCGATCGACTCCTCCTGCGGCAGATACGCGCCGTAGGCCATGATGGCACCCATGCCGACGCTGAGCGTGAAGAACGACTGGCCGAGCGCCTCGAGCACGCCCGCGGCCGTGAGCTCGTCGAAGCGGGGCTCGAACAGGAACGCGAGGCCCTTACCGAAAAAACCCGTGGTCATGCTGTAGCCGAGCAGCAGCACGAGCAGCGCGACAAGGCCCGGGACCATGATCCGCACCGAGCGCTCGAGGCCACGCTCGACGCCGCGCGCCACGACGGCCACCGTACCGGCCATGAACAGCGTATGCCAGAACGCCGTCGCGAGCGGCGCGCCGACGAGGCCCGCATAGATGCGCGAGATCTGCTCGGGCCCGGCCCCCGTGAACGCGCCGGAGCCGCCGATGAAGACGTAGGCCACGGCCCAGCCGGCGATCACGCTATAGAAGGAGAGAATCAGAAAGCCCGTGACGACGCCCATGAGGCCGACCCAGCCCCAGAGACCCACGCCGGCTTCCTCTTCGCCGAGCAGCCGCATGGTCGCGACCGGGTTGCGGCGGCCGCGCCGGCCCATGAGGATCTCGGCGACCATGATCGGCAGCCCGACGAGAAACACGCACAACAGATACACTAGAACGAACGCGCCGCCTCCGTTCTTGCCCGCGATATACGGGAAACGCCAGATGTTGCCGAGACCGACGGCGGAACCGGCTACCGCGAGGATGAATCCGAGCCGTGAAGTCCATTGACCGTGCAGAGATCGGCGCCGCGCGGCAGCGCTTGCAGTCACCTGGGGAAGCCTCCTGCGGGTGTTTTTTGTTTTTCATTTTAGGATCATTAGCCCGACCATGGCCAGGAAGCAGTCCAAAACCCCGCCGAACACGATCGCCCAGAACAAAAAGGCGCGGTTCGACTACTTCATCGAGGAGACCACGGAGGCCGGCCTCGAGCTCCAGGGTTGGGAGGTCAAGAGCCTGCGGGCCGGCAAGGCGCAGCTGACGGAGGGCTACGTCCTGCTCCGCGACAACCAGGCCTGGCTCATCGGCGCGCATATCACTCCCCTGCTCTCGGCGTCCACGCATGTGAATCCGGACCCGACGCGAACTCGGCGGCTGCTTCTGCACCGGAGGGAGATAGACCGGCTCACGGGGCTCGTCGAGCGGCGCGGCTACACCCTCGTGCCGCTCGAGATGTACTGGAACAAGGGCCGCGTCAAACTCGCCGTGGGCCTCGCCCGCGGCAAGAAGCAGTACGACAAGCGGGCGACAGAGAAGGAGCGGGACTGGGAGCGGCAGAAGGCCCGCGCCGTCCGGGCGCTGCACTGAGGCGGCCGTGGCGATGGGCCGAGGCGGCCCTGCCGCCGGGCGCAACGACCCTGGCGCGGGCGCCGAAGCGGCACGGGCGCGGGGGCCGAAGCGGCACCGCCGGGACACGGAACCTGTAATCCTCGCTTGAATTCCCTGAATTCGGCCATACACTTGTGCTCAACGGGGGCGACATGGCTTCGACGTGGGTCGCGAAACCCGAGGTGCATGCCGAGGTGCAGATTACCTCGTTAAACCGTCTGCAAACTTGATAGTTGCCAACGACGACAACTACGCACTTGCCGCTTAAAACCCGGTAGGGTGCCGTCTGACTGGAGCCGTGCTTGTGCGTCCAGCCTCAGGCGTCGCAACTCACAAGCTCGCGAGGAGGCTCGTCCGCGGCCGAATCGCTAAACCTACAGCGGAATCGCTGTCGGCGTGCCCTGTCGGTCGGGCGGTCGATGGCTAAAAAGAATAGATTCGACTAAGCATGTAGAGCTGAGGGCGGAGGGCTTGCGGACGCGGGTTCGATTCCCGCCGCCTCCACCACTCCCATCTTCCGATATGCCCCGCGGCGGCTATCGTGCGGCGATGCCCGTCACTACCCATCGCCAAGCCAGGGCCTGAAGAGCAACGACGGCAGCCGAGAGCACCGTCAGCAGCAGTAATAGGTATGGCAGCCAATAAAGACCAGGGCTTCCGGAGAAGCCGCCCGTCAAATAGTCGAAGCCGTTGCCGACGAAGCGCGCGACGCCGAGCGCGGCCAGCAGGGCCGTCAGCGTGCTGAACGACAGCGCGGCCCATATCGCGACGCGGGTGTCGATGGCGGCGCCAATCGCCGCGAGCAGATACACGAGCCCCACGGCCATCGCGAAGTATTTCATAACCCCGGGATAGACGACCCCGAACAGGACGATGACTTCGAGCGAGCAGACGATCTGCAGGCTCTTCAGCGTGGCGATCATGACGGCACCCTCGATGCTGTGTCCGGCGACCAGAACGTCGGACCGTCTGGCTCCAAGCGCTCGCGCCCGAGGACAGCTAAGCCAGGCGCACGAGCCTGCGCGTCAGCAGCCAAGCCAAGCGCACGACAGTGGCCGGCGGTAGCTAAGCCCCGCGCACGACAGTGCCCGGCGGCAATTAAGCCCCGCGCACGACCAATCGCGTAAGCTTTGGAATCGCGACCGTCGCGGCTTCCGCATACTGGGCGTCGATTTCCACACCCACGCTCCGATATCCCACGGCATTGGCGGCAGCCAACGTCGAACCTGCGCCTGCGAAAGGGTCGAGCACGACCCCTTCCCCGAATGGAAGCATCCCGGCCACGACTTGGCGCAGGAACGACTGCGGCTTCAGGGACGGATGCGGCGCGAGCCTTCTCTCGGCGCCCCGAGTCGGGTGAGATTTGATGACGTCGCCGAACGGCCTGTCCCCGGAGATTCTTTTGAGGCCGCCCGTCTTCCACTTCCGTAGATTATCCTGCACGCGGCCTTCGAGAGGTTCACGGAACAGCAGCCACGGTTCCCACATGGAGCGCGGCATGACGCTGATCTGCGCAAACTCCTCGTGAGCGTTCTTCGGCCTGTCGCCTCCGCGCATCGTCGTAACGAGCCGGACGATGGAGCCTCGGCGTTCCAGCCCGGCCGCGGACAGGGCGGACGCGACGAGATGGTCGACCAACGGATTGGCGGCGACCAGAACGTGAGCGCCCGGTACCAGCACTCTTCGAAGAGCCGCGGCCCACCGCGCAAAGAATGTCGACATGCTTTCGAGGTCGCGTGGCGACAGGGTGGTGAACCTCGGCAGCGGCGAGCGAACGCGGCCGTCGAACGAAGGCGGGATTCGCCAGACCCCGCCGCGGCCGGATCGGAGCTTCTTCTGCTCCTTCTCCGTGTACTCCACCAAACCGTAGGGCGGATCGGTTACGACGGCATGCACGCTGTTTTCCGACTGACAGCTTAGCCAATCGAAGCAGTCGCCCAGAAACAGCTGCGCCTTCCCATACGCGAACACGGGCTCGCATCCCCTAAGCTCGTCCGCTGCCGGATTCATGCGATCGTGCCCGCCCGCTGCCGCCCCCGATGTCCGCACGGACGATAGGGCAAAAGTTCAGCCGTCACAATGAGCGCGCGGCGCGGCCGCAGTCGGCTCGAATACACTTGCGCAAGCGCGCCTGATCCTCGCTGAGCCCCGGGGGGCACGCGCCCGCCGCCGGCACGGCCCTCGATCGGCCGACCACGCCGTCCCCGCGGGCCGCCTGGCACGCACCTTGCTTATCCCGCTTGGTCCTACTTTCTTTGGGGAATTTCCGAAAGCAGGCCCGCTCGCGGTCCGCGGCGGTTCGAAGCGTGCCGGAAGTTCGAGAGCCGCAACACGATCGTCGAGCGGCAGGTTGAGGGACGGCAAGACGCAGCAGTCTCAAGGAGGCAACATGTTAGGGTGGGCAGTCATCTTCTTTATAGTGGCCATCGTGGCCGCAATTTTTGGGTTCACTGGAATCGCCGGCGCAGCGACGAACATCGCGTGGATTCTATTCGTCGTCGGGCTGATCGTCGCGCTCGTTCTGCTGATATTCGGGCGCCGTCCAACCGTTTAGCCGCAACGCCACGACCCGCGCTCGCTGGCGGCCGGCGGCGCGTCGCCCGAACCCCCGATGCTTCGGACGAACCGCGCGCCGCCGGCAAGCGCCTCGGCCGCTACTGCGAGGCGCGGAAGGCCCTCGAAAGCCCAAGATATACGCCTCGCGACGGGCCCCACTGCGGCGCGCCGACGCCGACGCCCGTGCCCGTCCTGATTTCGTACCGCGAATCGAAAACGTTGACGACGCTCGACCGAATCGAGAATCCCGCGAAGGGTCCGTCACCCGTGAAGGTGTGGCTCACACCAAGGTTGACCTGGGTGTAGGCCGGCACGTGGGCGCCGTTCGGCACGTCGCCGTCGGCCCTCAATCCGCTGCCGTAGACGAGGTCCATGCTCACGACGCTCCCGGCCCAGGTGTACGAAACGCCGCCCGAAGCGGTCAGCGCCTGGTCGTGGTCGAGATGGATGTAGTGGTCGGCGATATAGGCGAGGTCGGCGGGGTCGAACTGGAACTGACTCGAGACGATGTCCCTGCCGAAAGCGCGCGCCACGGCCAAATTCCCGTAGGCGGAGAATCTCCCGTTCTGGTAGTTGCCCGTAAACTCGATGCCGTACTGCTTACCTTTGGCATAGTTGAACGGTGTCAAGATAATGGGCGCGCCGAACTGGCCTTCGTCGATGAGATTCCGGGAGACCTTGTAGTAGGTATCGACTCCGAACGTAACGGCGTCGCCGAAGCGGCGCGAGGCCCCGACGTCGTAGTAATCGGCGCTCTCGGCGACCGGCGCATCATTGAGGCTCAAAGGGGCGGCGGCCGTCGTGTTCACGAACTTGCTTACCGTTTCATTGCCGACGAGCTCGAACGGGGGCGGCGAGAAATACCTCGCCGCTCCGATGTGCACGACCGTCGCGCCGTTCGTCGGGCTCCAGACGAGATTGAGCCGCGGACTGAGCTGGCTGCCGCTGGTGTACGCACTGTAGCGATCGAAGCGCAGGCCGTAGTTGACCGTCAGCGATGCGACGGGTGCCCAGGCGTCCTGCAGGTAGACCGAGTAGACGCTGCCGCTCTTGGCCCCGTTGTCCACGATCGAGAGCGGGACGTCGCTCGTCGGGTCGCCGGCCGCGTCCACGGGCAGCACGAGCGAGGTCGTAGCGCTCGTCGCCTGGTCACTCTGCAGGAACACGCCGGCCCGCAGCGTATGCCGGTTGCCGAGGTAGTACGCGCCCTCGGCCTGCAGCCCGTAGGCCCTGTCGCGCTTGAGCGCCTTCTGCGCGATGCCGTCGAAGAGCAGGTCGCCGACGGGGTCGGGCGAGTAGTCGAGCAGCGAGTCGCGCACCAGGCCCGAGAGCTCGACGTTGAACGAGCCCCCGCTGCGCTGATACGTCACGGTGCCGAACCGCGTCACTTCGCGCTGCCTCTCGTCGAGGTCGCTGCTCGCAAAGTTCGTCCGGCCCTCGACCGCGAGGCCGAGGTCGGGGACCTGTCCGGCCGCGTTCGGGATCTGGAAGTAATCGTTCGAGGTGCCCGCGACGAACGTGAGGCGGCTCTTCGGACTCAGCACATGCTCGAGATACGCGAAGCCGTGAAACTGCGTCGTCGTGTCGTGAAGCGGCGAAGCGCTGCCGTCCGGCGACTCGATCCCGAGTCCGTCGTGAAGATAGTCGGCCGAGACGAAGTAGTTGTTGTCGCCGGAGGAGCCCCCGTAGGAAAAGCTCGGCTCGACCCGGCCATGACTGCCGCCGTAGATCGAGACCTCCCCGCCCGGTTCGAGCGCCCCGCTCCGCGTAGAGATGTCGATGATGCCCGCCGTTCGCAGCCCGTATTCGGCCGGCAGCGCCCCCGTGATGAGCTTGACCGAGGAGATCAGGCGCGGGTCCAGCGTCTGCCCGAAGGACGAGAGGCCTTCGGGCAGGATCACGCCGTTCAGCCTGTATTGAAGGCCGTTGTGGTCGCCGCGCACGTGCATCTGCCCGAACGAATCCTGCGCGACGCTCGGTGCCTGCAAGATGACCTGATTCATGAGCACGTTCGCGCCGCCGGGCTGCTTGTCGATATCCGCGGACGAGATGTCGTACGTGGACGCGCCGAGCTGGGTCTCGATGCCGCTCCGCGCCTGGTCGAGCTTGCCGACGACCGTGACCGTCTCGAGCGGCGCGCCGCCGACCGCAGCGCCGGACTGAGCGCCCGCCTGGGGTTGCGCCCGCCCCACCGTCGGCGCCTGGCTAGCCGCCTGTGCCGGGGCCGGCGCCTCTGCCGCGGCCGCCGCCGCTGCCCGGGCCGGCGCCGGCGCCTGCGCCCGTACCCAGGCCGGGATCCCACCGGCCAGCAGTGCCGGTACATGCAATAGCACGCGCGACGCCATGCGCCGCGTCCAGATGTATTTCGCCATTATCGCTTCCCTTCATTCCGCACTCCGAAGACGTCGCAACGCTCGAGCTCGATGCTCGAGGTGTGCGCTCCGAACAGAACGTCAGGAAGCGGCGGGAGGGCCTCGCGCGGCCGGCCGGGGCAGCTCTGCAGAGAGCAGAACCTTCGGCCGCAGCATGACGAACGGCGCGACCGTATGCTCGGCGATCGTGACCTGCGTCTGGCCGACGGAGGCACTGCCGAGGCTGGCCATGCTCAGGCAGATCTTGCATGGCTCGCCGTTCTGGTGGGCTTTGAAGTCGAGCGTATGGACGACGTCGAAGACTTCGGCCGTCACGAACAGGAACAGCAGGGCCGCAAGGGCGGCCAGCCCTGCTCCGGGCGAGCGCGAGAACCGGGTCATGCGGCGCAGAACGGTCACTGGCGTCATCAGGCTCGAACGGGAGAGTTTCAGCGTCCTTTATAGCACCGGATTTACGGGACGACTAGGACAAAAAGGCCTCAGTAGCCCGGAAGCTCGCAGTATCTCTCGACGACCTCGAGCACCACGTGGAGCGGCTGAGGTTTTCTGAGGTAGGCGGCCGCGCCGAGCTCCTCGGCGATCGCCGCAAGCCCCTCCTTCGCCGAGACGCAAACCACCGGAATGCCGGCCAACTCGTCGTCCGCGAGCATTTCGCGCCGCAATTGCCACCCGTCCATTTTGGGAAGAATCAGATCGAGGAGCACGAGGCCCGGCGTCTCGTTCTTGCGGAGCCACTCCATCGCGTCGCGCCCGTCGGCCGCGCCGGCGACGTCGTAGCCTTTCTGCTCGAGCACGAACGTCAAAAGCTGCCGCTGATCCGCGTCGTCCTCGACGACGAGCACCGTGGATCGAAGTTGAGCGGCTAAGAGGCGCACAAGACCGGGGCCGAGGCCGAGACCGAGACCGCAGAAGCCGCTCTCCCACCCCCTCTCGGCGGCTCCCGGCCCAGCCGGGCGGATCGGGAGAACGCTTGGTTCAAGCCATCATGCCAGCCGAGTATGGCGGAAACCACCATACCGATAATTTAGCCGACCGAAGGACGCGGCGCCATAGGTGACGTGCCGCAAATCCGCCGTACTTGCGATGAGACCGGCGGCGCGACACACACGGGCACAATCAAGCGCCGCGCCGCGCGCGCCCCTTGCGGACGATCAGATGCCGATCTTGACGCCGAAGCGCAGCGTGCGCGGCTCCTGCGCGCGGCTCATGCGGCAGTCCGTCGTGCTGCAGTCGAGCGTCTCCGAGGACAGCCCCGGAGGATCGAAGCCTTCAACGAAGGCCGGATAGGCGTAGACGATATCCTTGCCGTCGGCCCCGAGCGCATTGAGCAGATCGACGTACACCGTCGTCTTGCCGAAGGTCCGCGCGCCGCGAATGTTGAGCGTCGTTTCCGGGCTCCCGCGCAACGAGTCGTCCTCGATGAGCGGATAGCCGCCGAGGTAGCGCAGGCGTGCCCCGATCTCCCACGGCCCGGTCTGCCCCGCGACGCCGAGCTCGCCCGAGTGTTCCACCGACTGGGGAATGTAGGGACCGGCCGGGTTGTCGAGGTAGCGGGCGGTCGTGCCCGTCCACACGGCGTCCACGCCGAGCCAGTCGATGGGCTTCCAGAAAAACGTGAGCTCGTAGCCGTCGCGGCGCGACGCGCCCTCCGGCACGACCGCGTTCGAGTCCCCGTCGAACTCGAGCTCGCTGCTGTAGTTGAGCCACCAGTAAGCCGCCGTCATCTTGAGATTCTTGACCTCGAAGCGGGCGCCGCCCTCGTACCCCGTCCCGCTCGCGAGGCCGTGCGCGGGCGCGTTCTTATCCACGACGGCGCGGGCGTCGTTCGTGTGGAAGCCTCTGCCCCAGTTGGCGTAGACCTCGACGTTTTTCGAGACCGTGTACGCGAGGCCGACCTTCGGCGAAATCTGACTGTCCGTCTGCCGGCCTTCGTTGCTGCCCGGCAGCAGGGCGACCACGTCGAAGTTGTAGAGGTCTCCGCGCAGGCCGCCGAAGAGCCGCAGGTTAGCGGTCGCGTTCCACGTCGCCTCGCTGAAGACGGCGAACGAACCCTCCTTGATCCGGTTGTGCGTCAGCGGCTCGACGAGCGTACGCGTGTTCGTATGATCCAGTCCGACGCTGCCGACGTTGTCGTAGCGGAACTCGCCGCCGACGTTGAGCTCGAGCTTGTTGGTGCTGACGAGCGTGCGCGTCGTGTGCCCGCCCGTCGTCCAGCGCTTGTCGTATTGGCGGATCTGATAGTCGTAGGTGGGATTCGAGTACATGTTGAAGTCGTAGGTCTGCGCGTAGAGCGTCGCGTCCCACATGCTGCCGGTCATATTCGCCGTCGCGATCCACCGCTTCGTCTCGCCCGTGGCCGTGGGATCGATCGCGCAGTACGCATCGCCGCAGATCGAGCTGCCGATCACGCGCTCGGGGATCTGCTCGGTCGGGTCCCAGGTCGCGTGATAGCCCGAGAGCGATATTGCGAGGTTGCCGAAGCGCGTCGGCGTTTCGTACTTCGACCACGCCGATTCGTGCTTGAGGTTGTCGGGCTCCTGCCAGGGGCCGTCGTAGCTCTTGAGCTGGCCGGCGATGCTGAGGACGCCCTTGCCGATGCCCGTCGAGCCGCCGCTCACGATGCGGCGCCATCCGTAGCCCCCCGCCTCGAAAGCAGACCAGGGCCGGTCCCACT
This sequence comes from uncultured Gammaproteobacteria bacterium, assembly GCA_963702105.1. GTDB lineage: Bacteria > Pseudomonadota > Gammaproteobacteria > Steroidobacterales > Rariloculaceae > ZC4RG20. The sequence goes on along the minus strand of OY969712.1, from coordinate 1,593,153 downwards.
TGTCGATCGTCGTAATAAAGGCGGCGCCGGCCATCGCGAAGTCCCCGACGTTGGCGCGATACGGGCCTTTGCGATAGGCGACCTTGTCCACGGTCTCGGGAATCAGCCCGTTGACGTTGAGATAACCTTGTCCGTGCCCATGGGAACGCAGGTTCCAAGGCATGCCGTCCACGCGGCTCGTGAAGTCCGTCCCGTGGTCGAGGTTGATGCCGCGCAGAAAGTACTGGTTGGCTTTCCCGCTGCCCGAGTGCTGAGCCGCGATGAGTCCCGGCACGGTCTCGAGCAGCTCGGCGACGCGCAGCAGCGGGCGGACCTTGAGGTCGGTCCCGCCGACGAAGCCCTCGGTCGCGGTCTTGGCCGTGCCGAGCAGCTGTGTGTTGCGGCCGAACACCACGATTTCCTCGAGCCCGCCGTCGTCGCCCTGGGGACTCGTCCCGGCGGCGGCCGCGGCTTGCGCGCCGGCCGCGCCGGCTCCGCTCGAGCTCGCCTTCGAGGCGGCGGCCTTCCGAGCCTGGCTCGCCGGCGCGCCGGCGGCGGCATCGGATGCCACGCTCGACGCTGCCGCACTTGACCCCGCAGCACTCGAACTCGCTCCGCCCGTCGCGGCGGCCTGGGCAAAGGCGTGGCCGCAAAGGCAGGCCGGGGGCACCGCCCAGGCGACGGCGGCAGCCAGCGCGTGAAGGCGCCGTCGAACATGAAGCGCCCGAGGCGCGCGCTCGTGTGTTCCTGCCTCGGGCTCGCGGCGCCCCTCCGGCTCCAGGCGCCCTCCCTTTTGGTCTCGCATCGCGTACACTCCGACTCGATTCGAAAACGGCCCGGCGCGAGCCGGCTTCGGGCCGGTTGCGGAGTGTGACACGCGGATACGCGCCGGGCGCGCGCAGATCCATGACCAAACGGTTGTGTTAACGTTGCCGAGAGCCGTTAATTTAACCTCGCCAGTACATTGTTTTTATTGATCGTCAATGGCGCCCAGTGCGTGGGAGCCCGGCGCGTGCGAACACGGCCCGCCGCGCAAGACCGGGCCCCGGCTCCCGGGCCGGCCGGCGCGGTGCGCCGGGCGCAGCCGCTCACAGGGTCTGCTGAGCCGTTCCGGCACGCCCCGCCGCCGGCGCCCCGCAAGTCGGAGCCCGGGCCGGGCACCGCGGCCGCGTTCGCTCGATCGCGTCCCGGCGCGCCCCGGTCGCCCATTGCGCGGTTTGCCCTAATCTCGAATGCGGCGATCGGCGCATTTCGACGCCACGCCCCGCGCATCGGCGGACGCCCCGGCGCCGCCGCCGGCGTGCGCGAATTTGCGCGGGAGGCGCCGGAACGGGCGGCGTCGGAGCCCGAAACGCTGCGCCGCACGCGCGGCTCTCCGCACCGCCGGCGGCGCTGTGCCGCGTACCGCCGGCGCGGCCCCGGCCATCCGTTCCGCGGCCGCGATCGTCTTGCGATTCGTTCGGTTTCGCGCGCGGCGATCTCTTCGTTTCGGGCGGGCTTCCAGCATCGTCCGCAGGCTCCGGAAAGCGCGCCACGGCTCGTGCGGCGCGCCTTCCCGGCGCTTCCTGCACCCCTCGCAGAGGTCTGTAGCTTCTCTATCTATACCGGTGTCGGCGCGCCCCGGAGACGGCCCGCCGGAGGCGCCTTCAGGGCCTCCGGGCCGGCGGCGGCGCCCCCCGCCCCGGGCACCCGGATGCCGCCGGCCGCCCCACGGGGACGCGACAACACCCACTTCGGTACGTACAATGACTTGCGCTTTTCGGAGCGATCATTATTAATTTCCTATGCGACGACGGGGCGAGACATATGGATTTCCAACACCCGTCGCGCGCACCTTGGGCGTCCCAGCAGACCCGGAGCGTCAGCTCGCGGACGCAGTTCACTACGACGGGGGAGACACGAGTCGCCATGAGGCTGTCCAGTTTTGTCTTCGGTAAGGGCCGGGATTCCCGTGCCCTATCTCTATTCCAGGGGCGCCGCCTGCCGGCGGTCCTGGCCGCGCTGGGCGCACTCGCCGCTATGTCGGCGGGCGCTCAGAACACCGCACCGGTCAAGTCGACGCTCCAACAGGAGCAGGCCACCGACAAGTCCGCGGCCGACGCCCAAAAGCAGGTCGACCAGCTGACCGACCAGAAGGACACCGCCGCGGACAAGTACGCGCAGGCGATGGCCGAAGCGGACAGCCTCGAGGCGTTCAATAAGCAGTTGAGCGACCAGGTGAAGTCTCAGGAGCAGGAGATCAACTCGGTCCAGAAGCAGCTGACCGAGATCGAGACGACGAGCCGCGAGGTCCAGCCGCTCATGGAGCGCATGGTGGACTCACTCGGGAACTTCGTCGCGCTCGACGTGCCGTTCCTCAAGAACGAGCGCATGGAGCGCGTCAACCGCCTTCGGGACCTCATGAAGCGCGCCGACGTGACGATCTCCGAGAAGTATCGGCAGGTCCTCGAGGCCTACCAGATCGAGCTCGATTACGGCACGAGCTTCGACACCTACGAGGGTCGGCTCGGCGACGGTCCGAATGCCCGCACCGTGAATTTCGTCCGCCTCGGCCGGGTCACGCTGCTGTACCAGACGCTGGACGGCTCCGAGACGGGCTATTGGGATGCCCAGAAGAAGAACTGGGTGGTCGATAACAGCTACGCGGCCGCCGCTACCCAAGCGATGAAGGTCGCGTCGAGTGGCAGCCAGCCGGAGTTGCTGACCCTTCCGGTTCCCGCGCCGCAGGAGATAAGTCAATGAGGAAGATTTTCAGCGCGGCGCTGGCGGTCGCGGTTACCGCCGGGCTCTCGGTCCCCGCCTTCGCCCAGGTCACGGCTTCGGCCGCGAATCCCCCGTCTTCGCTTCAGGATCTGCTGAAGCAGGTCCAGGAAGTCCGCCAGGGCGTCGATGCGACCTATAAGCAGCGGGTCGACGACTACAACGCGGCGCCCGCGGACAAGCAGCAGTCCATGATGAAGGAGGCGCAGTCGCGCCACGACGAGCTGGCCGCTGCCTCCAAGAAGCTCTCCGATACCTACAACGCAAACGACACGAAGATCGCCAGCCTGAACTCGGATCTGTCCAAGAAGGCGGATCAGCTCGGCCTGACCTCGCTGTTCGGGCTCGCGCGCCAGGTCGCGAACGACGTGTCCGCGACGCTCCAGCAGTCGCTGGTCAACACGCAGATCCGGCAGGCTCCGGGCGAGCCGACGCGCGTCGAGTTCCTGCGCGACTTCGCGAGCCAGCGCGCCATGCCGACGCCGAATCAGCTCGAGCGCCTCTGGATCGAGATCCAGCGGGAGATGACCGGCCAGGGCCAGGTCGCCCGCTACAAGGCGCCCGTGGTGCAGCCCGGCGGCCAGGCGGTCGAAAGCGACGTCATTCGGATCGGGCCCTTCACGGCGTCCTCGAACGACAGGTTCCTGACCTACGTCCCCGCGCTCAATGAGCTCACGGTGCTGCCGCGCCAGCTGCCGAGCGAGTTCATGAGCATCCTCGCGAACTTCCAGAACACGAAGACCGGCTACGCCCGGGCCGTCGTCGATTCGACCCGCGGCACGCTCATGAGCCTGTACGTCGAGCGCCCGACCTGGCTGCAGCGCATCCAGCTCGGCCAGTCGGTCGGCTACGTGATCATCGCGGTCGGCATCGCCGGGGCGCTGGCATTCCTGTTCCAGCTCATCAAGCTCGTCATGGTCCGCCTGGCCGTGAGCCGTCAGCTCAAGAACCTGGACAACCCGAGCCGCAACAATCCGCTCGGCCGTGTTCTGCTGGCCTTTCGCGGCGACCCTCACAGCATCGAGGAAGACGCCGAGGTCGCCGAGCTGCGCATCTCCGAAGCCGTGCTTCGCGAGGTACCGAAGCTCGAGCGGTTCCAGGCCTTCCTGCGCCTCGCCGTCGCAGCGGGCCCGTTGCTCGGCCTGATCGGCACGGTCATCGGCATGATCCTGACCTTCCAGGCCATCACGGAGTCCGGATCCAGCGATCCGCGCATGATGGCCACGGGTATCGGCCAGGCCATGATCGCCACGGTGCTCGGTCTCGGCGTCGCCATCCCGCTGCTGTTCGCCAATGCCCTGCTGACCTCGCTCTCGCGCGGCGTCGTGCAGGTCCTCGACGAGCAGAGCGCCGGCATCCTCGCGGAAAGCATCGAGAGGCAGCGCCAGCATGCTTGACCAAGTTCCGGTCATTCGCGGCATCGTCAGCCTGGCCAACGATGGTGGCCCCTTTGTAGTCTGCATCTTCGCGGCCGGCATCCTCCTCTGGGGCCTGATCCTCGAGCGGTACTGGTACTTCTCGAGGGTCCTGCCCAAGCAGGCCGCGGCGATGCGCGCAGAGTGGGAGGCGCGCGCGGACAAGACCTCCTGGTGCGCGCGCCAGATCCGCACGGCGATGATCTCGAGGCTCAACGGCTCGATGACGGCCGGCTTCCCTGTTCTACAGGTGCTCGTGCCGCTGTCGCCCCTCCTCGGCCTCATCGGCACGGTGACGGGCATGCTGCAGGTATTCGATTCGATGGCGCTGCGCGGCAACGCCGACGCGCGGAGCATGGCGAGCGGCGTATCCGCCGCCATGATCTGCACGATGAGCGGTCTCGCCGTGAGCATCATCGGCCTGTATCCGGTCCATTACTTCAAGACGCGGGCGGCCCGGGAGACCGAGCTGCTGGCGGACGAGTTCAGCCTGTAGGTCGTCCCAAACATGCGAACCACACGCCGACGCAGAAACAGTCATGACGAGTCCCAGCACGGTATCGACCTCGCGCCGATGCTCGACTTCGTCACGAACCTGCTGATCTTCTTCATCATCACGGCCGTCTTCATCAAGCAATCGGGCCTGGTCGTCAACCGGCCGACGTCGTTCGAGAACCAGAGCGACAAGGACACGAAGACGATCCAGATCCAGATTCTCGATAACGGCGAAGTCTGGATGGACAACCGGAACATCGACCCCCGCGCGGTCCGCGCCAACGTCGAGCGCCTGAGCGCCGTGAATCCGAACAGCGGTGTGCTCATCCTCGCGGGCGACAAGGCGCCGACGGGAACGCTGGTCCGGGTCGTGGATCAAGTCCATCTGGGCGGCATCTACAACATCACGTTCTCGACGAATAACTGAGACGGAACGGGGGGAGCGCACATGGAGTCACGGAGGCACTCGGCAGAGTCGGAGGAGCACGGCATCGACCTCGCGCCGATGTTGGACTTCACGATCAACCTGCTGATCTTCTTCATCATCACCACGTCGTTCGTCAAACAGGCCGGCGTCACGGTCGTCGAGCCCAACGCCTCGACGGCGCAGTACCGCCAGTCCGGGAATCTCCTCATCGCAATCCGCGACAACGGCGACATCTGGATGGACCGCAAGCGGGTCGAGCTGCGTAACCTGCGGCCCATGATCGAGCGGCTGCACATCGAGCGGCCGGACGACACCGTCGTCATCATGGCCGACAAGGATTCGCAAGCCGGCCAGGTCGCCAAGGTCATGGACGAGGTCCGCCGCGGCGGCATCACGTCGGTGTCCATCGCGGCCAATCCCAACGGCTAACTCAAGGCGAGCACCACAATGATCGCTCGATTACCGATTACGCTACTTTTCGGGGCCAGCCTCACGCTGGCGATCTTCTGGGTGCTGTGGCGGCTCATCAGTCAGCCGACGACCGTCGGCAATCAGGTGCAGGCCACACGCATCGAGTTCACGCGGCAGCGTCGCGAGTCGCAGGTCGAGACGAAGCAGGAGGAGCGCGTCCAGCGCAAGCCGCCTCCGCCGGTCCCGACGGCCCCCAAGATGACGTTCACGAGCGGCGGCGTAGACAATGTCGTGGCCTCGCTGAACCCTAACCTCAATCCCAATGCGGCGCTCGGCAAGCTCGGCATCTCGGGCGGCAGCGACACCGATCCGCTCCCGCTCGTGCGCATTCCGCCGGACTACCCGCCGCGCGCGCTCGAGCGCGGCATCGAAGGCTGGGTGATCGTGCGCTTCACGATCACGCAGACGGGCTCCGTCAAGGACCCGCAGGTCGTCGACGCTCAGCCGAAGCACGTTTTCGACGAGGCGGCGCTCCGGTCCATCGTGCGCTGGCGCTACAACCCGAAGGTCGAGAACGGCCAGGCCGTCGAGCGCGTCGGGATGCAGACCAAGATCGTCTTCCAGCTCGCGAAGAAGTAGGAACCGGATATGTCCCCGCGCGTTACTACCCTATGCATGGCCCTATCGCTCTGCCTGCTGGCGGGCACCTCGGCGCAGGTGCATGCCCAGCGTGCCCAAGGCAACGATAAGAAGGAGCAGTCTTCCGGCAGCATCGGTCAGTACACGGCCAAGGTCCTGCAGGAAGCGATCCAGGCCTTGAACATGAACGACTACAAGGGCGCCAAGGCCAAGCTCGACTCTCTGAAGCTGGACCGGCTGAGCCCTTACGAGCTGAGCCGCGTCGAGGAAATCTACGCCCAGATCAGCAACGGCCAGGGCGACACGGAGGGCACGCGCCAGCACCTCCAGAAGGCCCTCGATGCCGGCGGCCTGAACATGCAGGAAGCTCAGCAGATCCGCTACAACATCGCCTCGCTCTACATCGTGGACGGCAAGTACAAGGAAGGCGCAGCGGCCCTCGAGAACTGGTTCAAGACGGCGCAGATGCCGAACTCCGCGGCGTACTACCTGCTCGCCGTGGCGTACTACCAGCAGAACCCGAAGGACAATCGCGCGTTCAACGCCGCGAAGAAGTGCGTCGAGCTCATGGAAGAGCCCAACACGGGCTGGATGGAGCTCCTGCTCGCGATGTACGTGGACCGCGAGGACTTCAAGGACGCGATCCCGCTCGTGCAGCGCATGATCGCGGCCGAGCCGAAGAACAAGAACTACTGGATCAACCTGTCCTCGTACTACCAGGCCACGAACGATTACGACTCGGCGCTCGCGGCCCTGCAAACGGCCTACAACGGCGGCTTCCTGACTCAGGAGTCCGAGTACCGCCGGCTCGCGCAGATGGCGGCCTACAACAACGTGCCCTACCGCTGCGCGCAGATTCTCGAGAAGGCCATCGCGGACAAGACCCTGAAGCCGACCTCGCAGGACTACTCGACCCTCTCGAACTGTTACATCTCGGCCCGCGAGTTCGACAAGTCGGTCCCGCCGCTCGAGAAGGCGGCCTCCCTGTCGGACAAGGGCGATCTGTATCTGCGCCTCGCTCAGGTGCACATGCAGAACAAAGACTGGCAGGAGGCCGCGGATGCCGTCAAGAAGGCCCTCGACAAGGGCAAGCTCGACGACCCGGAGAACGCGCAGCTGCTCATGGGCATCGCGTTGTACGGCCAGGACAAGTTCAAGGAGGCGAAGCCCTACTTCGAGCGCGCGACGCGGTCCGCCAAGTCTCGCAAGGCCGCCCAGAGCTACCTCCAGGCCATCGAAGCCAAGAGCTCCTCGTAGCGATTGATCGACAGGATTGGGGACTATGACCCGCAGACGTTGGTACATGATCGGAATGATGGGCGCGGCCGCCACGGCCACGACCCTGCTCTTCGCCGGCTACACGGGCCAGGCGGCCGCCCAGCGGGCGCGCAATTCGAAGCCCGCGCCCGCTGCTGCCGCTGCCGCCGAGTCGGACGCCGCCTCGGACAAAATGACGCCGGCCGAGAAATATGCGAGCCTGTTGGCCGACAGCGAAAGCCTGACGCGCTACGACATCGAGCTGCAGCAGCTCATCGCTTCGCAGCAGGCCGACATTGATTCGCTGCAGAAGCAGGTGGACGGGCTCGACCAGTCCGCGGCCGCGGTCGAGCCGCTGCTCCAGAAGATGTACGACGGGCTGTCCAAGTTCGTCGCGCAGGATCTGCCGTTTCTGACCGACGAACGGCAGGCGCGGCTCGATCGTCTCGGGGCGATCATGGCCACCGACGGCAACTACTTCAACAAGTACCGCGCCCTCATGGACGCGTATCAGGTCGAGCTCGACTATGGCCGCACGATGGCCGCGTACGACGGCAAGCTGCCCGACGGCCGAAAGGTGCACTTCATTCATCTCGGCCGTGTATCGATCATGTACCAGACGCTCGACGGCGAAGAGAGCGGCTATTGGGATGCCGCAAACCATAAATGGACCGCGGCCCCGAAGTTCGCGCGCGCCATCACGGAGGCCATCAAGATGGCGAAGGAGCAGATAGCGGCGGATCTGGTCACGGTTCCAGTCCCGGCCGCGAAGGAGACTGGGCTGTGAATTTCCGCAATATCGCCTTACGCGCCCTGCTCATCGCCCTCGCCGCGGGCCTCGGCTGGGGATCGTTCGCGACCGTCGCCCGCGCGCAGCAGACGCAGGCCGATCGCCGGGAAGAAAAGGCCGTCAAAGAGGCCGAGGCCGAGCAGGCCGCCAAGGCGAAGGCCGAGGCCGAAGCCAAGGCCCGGGCACGCGCTCAGGTCTTCGAGATGCTCAATAAGGCTAACGCGCAACTTCGCACGCAGGAGGCCGCGCTCGACAAGAAGCGCGTCGCCGACGCGCGCAAGGCGCTTCAGGAACAGGAGCGGCTCGCGCAGGAGCAGGTCAAGCGGCGCGATGCAGCCGAGGCGCGCGGCAAGCAGCTCGACGCCGAGTGGAACGCCAACGACAAGCACCTCAAGGAGATCAAGGCCCTGCTCGCGCAGAACGAGGGCAACCTCGGCGAGCTGTTCGGTGTGACCCGGCAGGTGGCCGGCGACTCCGCGGGCCTGCTCGAGAAGTCGATGCTGAGCACGCAGTTCAAGCCGGCCGCCGGCGGCGAGGAGCGCTCCGACTTCATGCGCCGCCTCGCGGGCGCGAAGGAGCTGCCTTCGATCGTCGAGCTCGAGCGGCTCTGGTACGAGCTGCAGCGGGAGATGACGGGCCAGGGCCAGGTCGCGCGCTACACGGCGCCCGTCTTTGAAATGGTCAACGACAAGCCGACGACGAAGGACATGAAGGTCGTGCGCATCGGCCCGTTCACGGCCTTCGGCGACGGCCAGTTCCTCGGCTACCTCTCGAGCAACAAGGAATTCACGACGCTCGACGGCCAGCTGCCCGGCAACCTCGTCGCGCTCGGCCGCCGCTTGTTCAACGCCCCGCCGAACTCCGGCTACGTCTTGAGCGTCGAGGACCCGTCTCGCGGCGGCCTGCTCTCGCGCTATCTCGAGCGGCCGAGCTGGGTGCAGCGCGTGCGGAACGGCGCGGCGGTCGGCTACGTGATCATCACGGTCGGTCTCATCGGTCTGCTGCTCGCGCTCTTCCAGTACGGCTATCTGATCAAGACCAAGCTCGCTGTTTCGGCGCAGCTCAGGAACATGGATAAGCCGAGAGCCAACAATCCGCTCGGCCGGCTGCTGCTGGCCTTCCGGGATACCGAGACGCCGAACGAGAGCAGCGAGGTCGCCGAGCTGCGGTTGTCGGAAGCCGTGCTGCGCGAGGTGCCGAAGCTCGAACGGTTCCAGTCGTTCCTGCGGCTCTGCGTCGCGGCCGGCCCGCTGCTCGGTCTCATCGGCACGGTCATCGGCATGATCATCACGTTCCACGCGATCGTCGCCTCGGGCGCCAGCGACCCCAGGGTCATGGCCCACGGCATCGGTCAGGCGATGATCGCGACGGTCCTCGGCCTCGGCATTGCAATCCCGCTGCTGTTCATCAACGCCGGCCTCGTCGGGTTCGCCCGCAGCATCACGCAGGTGCTCGACGAGTACAGCCAGCAGCTCCTGGCGGCCATGATCAGCAAGGATCAGCCGGAAGAGCGCGTCAATGGCACGCAAGCGCGAAAGGCACGCTCGGCCTGATTCGGAACGCGCAGGAGTGGCCGTCTTCTAGCTCCAGATGGATCGCCTCGCCGCTCGCCGCCGCATCGGCGAGCACGAGGCCGGTCCACCGCCTGCCGCTTCGCGGGTCCGGGGGAGTAACACGAGCTTGGCTGTCGTTCAGACATATCTTTCCGCCAAGGAGCCGGTGTCCGGGGCCCGCCGAATCATGAATCTGGCCGAACGCGAGTTCGGGCGCGCGCGCCCGCGCTTCCTGCCCCCGCCGGCCGCCGGTGGTGGTCGCCGTCCGGTGCTCGAGCGCGTCGTCGCCATGCTGTTCTGCACGTTTCTCGTCGCCGTCGCACTCGGCATCGGCGTCGTCGTTCAGAGCCTCACCCACATCGAGAACGTGCTGCTGCTCTACGTGCCCGTGATCATCGTCGCGGCCGTCTATTACGGGTTCTGGACCGCGTCTTGGACCGCCCTGCTCTCGGTTGCGGCCACGAGCTTCTTCATTGCCGAGCCCCGCTTCTCGTTCGCGGTTTCCGAGCCGAGCTCCGTCGCGGCGCTGGCCATCTTCCTGATCGCCGGCGCGTTGACGAGCAGCCTCGCCGCTCAAGCTCGCCAGCGCGCCGTCGCGGCGGATCACACGAGCCGGATCGTGGACCAGCTCTACACCTTCAGCGGGCGCCTCGCCGTGCTCTCGACGCGGCGCGAGCTGGCTGCGGAGATTGTCCGCCGCATCGGCTCGATCCTGCACGCGGATTCCGTTTTGTTGCTCGATACGGGCGCGGGCCTCAACGTCTGCGCGGTACACCCTCCCGAGGCGCAGCTCGAGTCCGAGGACATGGCGGCGGCCTCGGCCTGCTGGGACAACCGCAAGCCCGTGAACCGGAACACGGCGGGCTTCGAGCGCTGCGTCTGGCAGTTCTGGCCGGTCGGCACGGCCGACGGCCTCAACGGCGTCGTCGGCATCTGCCGCGAACGTGCCCTGAGCGAGGACGAGCTGCGGCTGCTCGACGCGCTCAACGACCAGGCCGCCGTGAACCTCGAGCGGACGGAGCTCGCCGAGGAGATGCGCGAGACCGAGGTGTTGGCCGAGACCGAGGGTCTGCGCACGGCCCTGCTGACCTCAATCTCGCACGATCTGCGCACGCCTCTCGCGTCCATCCTCGGCAACATTTCGAGCCTCCGCAAGTACGGCGACCTGTACGACCGCGAGACGCGCGCCGAGATGCTCGAGTTTGCCGAGACCGAGACGCTGCGGCTCAGCCGCTTCGTGGACAACGTGCTGCACATGACGCGCATCGAGGCCGGCGCCCTGCGACCGACCATCGAGATGATCGACCTCAGCGATGCGGTGGGCTCGGCGCTGGAGCGCGTCGCAAAGTCGCTCGTGGACCACGACGTGCGCATCGAGCTCGCCGGCGACCTGCCCATGGTACCGGCGGACTTCGTGTTGACGGAGCACGTGATCGTCAACCTGCTCGACAACGCGGCCAAATACTCCCCGAAGGGCTCGATCATCGAGCTGCGCGTGCGCGGGCGGCCCGGGGCCGTCACGGTCGAGGTGCTGGATGAAGGTCCGGGCATTCCGGACACCGATATGGCCCATATCTTCGACCGCTTCTTCCGCGTCAAAGTGGCCGACCACCGTCCGGCCGGCGTCGGCTTGGGGCTGGCAATCTGCAAGGGCTTCGTCGAGGCCATGGGCGGGCGCATCTCGGCCGCGAACCGCCATGACCGCAGCGGCGCCGTGTTCACCGTCACGCTGCCCGATCACCGTCCCGGGGAACGCGGCGCATGACGACGAGCGGCCAGGTCCGGGTGCTCATCATCGAGGACGACCCCGCGATCCTGAGATTTCTACGCAACACGCTGCGCGTCCAGAACTACGACGTGCGCGAGTCTCAAACCGGCGCCGAGGGACTCGACCTCGTGCGCCAGCTCAAGCCCGAGCTCGTGATCCTCGATCTCGGCCTGCCCGACATGGACGGCATGGACGTCATCCAGCAGATCCGCGCCTACTCCGCCGTGCCGGTCCTCGTTCTCTCGAGCCGCAGCGACGAGCGCGGCAAGGTTGCGGCGCTCGACACGGGCGCCGACGACTACGTGACGAAGCCCTTCGGCGTAGACGAGCTCATGGCACGGCTCAGGACGGCGCTGCGGCATCGGCTCGCGAGCGAAGGCAGCCTGCCCGTGTTCTCGAGCGGAGGCCTCACGGTGGACCTCACGCACCGCACGGTCAGCGTGGACGGCCAGGAAGTCAAGCTCTCGAGGAAGGAGTACGACCTGCTGCGCGAGCTCGTCGTGCACGCGGGCAAGGTGCTGACGCACCGCCATCTGCTGCGCACCGCATGGGGCGGCGAGGACGTTGACGTTCAGTACCTGCGGGTCTACATCCGCCAGATCCGTCAGAAGATCGAGAAGCTGCCGGACAGGCCGATGTACATCCTCACGGAGCCCGGCGTCGGCTATCGCCTGCGGCCCCAGGAGTGAGCCGCGGCGGCGCTAGGTAGGCGCCCCTAGCCACCAATTCCCCTTTCGCGCGTCCCTACTAGAGAGAGGCGGCCCAGCGGACTCGGGGACGCTACGCATTTCCAAGGGACAGCCCATCGAGGAAGGCGCCCGCATGGGCCGCAAGCAAGGACGACAGCGAATGCCGCCGCCAGACATCGAATTCCAAGACCGGCTCGAAGTGTTCGAACGCGATGCTCGATCGTGCGCGTCCTTCGCGTATACGGAGTTGACCTTTCGGCACATGGCCAACGCCGATGCCGACGTTGCGGGACAGATGGACGTACACGCCGGCTTCTGGTGTCGCGTCAGAGCCGCGCTCCGGACCGCGCTCCTCGCCGCGCTGGCGCGCGTCTACGACGAGCGGCGGAACAGCCACAGCGCGGGCCAGCTGCTGCGCTTTGCGCACCGCCATCCCGAGATTTTCGCGGCGGCCCGCGAGCGGGCCAGACGCGCGGCGCGCCCCCGGCCCGGGCGCGCCCGGGCCGGGGGCGACGGCGTAGAGCTCGACGCCGCAGAGCCCACCGCAGCCGAGCGCGCCGCCGCCGAGCCGGAGGGCCTCGAGCCTCTCTTTGCAGAGCTCGACGGCTGGCGCCGGTTCTACCGCACGGTCGTACAGCCGCTGCGGCCCAGGCTCTCGGGCAGCACGGGAGCGCACGACGCGGCCGGCACGGACTTTACGGCCGCCGTGGGTTCGGCGGAGCTCGGCGGCCTCGCCGTCTTTCCGCAGCGGCTGCATCGCGCGCTGCACCGCCACTATCACGAGGGCGTCGGGCCGGTGCTCGAGGACGCCCCCATCACGGTCGGCGAGATCCTTTCGGGCGGACCTGCGATTCACGCAGGCTGGGAGCATGCGCGCACGGCGCACAGTGTGGCCGCATTCCTACGCCTGCAGCGGCTCGCCCGCCCGCTCGAGCAGGTTACGGCCCTGCCGCTCGACTACGTGCGGTCTTCGGAGGCGCCCTCCTGACCACGATTTTTTTGAACTCAATCACAGCAATCCACGCCGGACACGCGTAGCTTAGCCATTGCCAATCCTTGCTTTTTCCTGTTCAGACTGCGCCCTCTCCTTCCCCGGCGAGGGCGCTTTTTTTTGGCTCGCCGCCCTTGCCCGCGCCGCCCTTGCCCTATTCACCCGCCGCCGGCGCGGGCCGGCCCGTGACGGGATCCGCGTAGTGGAACGGGATCGCGTAGACGCTCGGGAACATCTTGAACACGAGCGTGGGCGGCTCGTCGGGCGGATATGAGGCGTTCGGCCCCGGCACCCTGCGGCCCGGGTTCTTGGCCCAGCCGCCTTCGTAGCCCGCGGTCCACGTGTTGTAGGCGTGGACCTTGGCGAATTTCCAGACCCCGTCTTCCTTCACGGCCTCGTTCTCGTAAATGGCTGCGCCGAGCGCGGGCCGGCCGCCGAAACTCAGCTGCTGCAGCATCCGGCCGCGGATCTTCGCGCTCTGCCCGTCCGGCGCCACGTCGATGACGTGCTGCATCTGGATGTGGTTGCCGAGGCGCCCGGCCACGGGCCCCGCCTTGCCGAAGGCCGCGAATAGAAAGCCCCGCACGCGCTCGCGCCCGATATACACGCCGCGCTGGGCAAGCTCCATCGAGCCCTTTCGCGCGAACAGGTCCGCGAGGTTGTTCCACATGTCCTCGTCGAGGTAATAGCCGTAGGCGTTCTCGAGGTTCTCGATCTCGTGATAGTCCTTGACGCGATCGAGCACGCGCTCCGCCTCGGCGAGCTCAGCAAGCGGGTCGCGCGCGGCGCCCGCCTCCGCGGCCGGCTCGGCCGGCCTGGCCACGGGGGCCATGACGGCCGCGAGCGCCGCCGCGCTGGGCCGCCCGGGACCTTCGGGGTAGTCGGGCGGGGCGCCCGTGACCGGGTTCGGGTAGTCGTAAGGCGCAACGTGGGCCTTGGGATAGATCGCGTAGACGTCCGTCGGCGGCCGATCGGGCGGCAGCGTCTCGCTCGCGGTCGGCACCGGCTCCGCGTCCTTGGCCCAGCCCTTGTCGTAGTCGCTAATGAAGGTCGGGTAGTAGCGCAGCGACTGGAACTTCCACACGCCGTTCTGCTTGACGAAGGTGTTCTCGTAGACGCCTTCGCTCCACTCCCCGCCCTGGCCGTAGACACCCGTCATGTCGAGCTCGCGGCTGCGGGCCTTGGCCGTGAGGCCGTCGGGCGAGACCGTGACGACGGGCTGCAGCTGCACGTGGTCGTTGAGGTCGCCGTCGCGCAGACCGGCCGGGCCGAGCAGGTTCAGGAACTGGCGCACGCGCGCCTTGCCGACGTAGACGCCGCGCTGACCCATTTCGATGCTGCCGCCGTCGGCGAAAAGGTCGGCGACCTCGTCCCACATGCGCCGATCCACGTAATAGCCGTAGACCTTGATGAGGTTCTCGATGCGCTGCTCGTCGTCGAGGCGCGCGGCCTCCTGCTCGAGGCCGTGGATCCAGGCGGCGAGCGCCGGATCGGCGCCCGGGCCGCCCGCGCCGGCGCCCGAGGGGCCGCTCGCATCGGGCGCGGACTGCGCGGCCGCGGCCGGTGCAACCGACGCCTGCGCGGCCGTGCGCACGGCAGCCGTCATGGACTCGGGCAGCCGCCAGACGGCGCCGCCGCCCTCGCTGCCCGGATTGTTGTAGTGAAACGGCGCGATGCACGCGTCGGGGAAGCCCTCACAGGGCATATGCCGCTCGCGGTCCGGAGGATACGGCAGCGGCCGGGGCCCGCCGGACCGCCGCGGCCCCTTGGGCAGCGCCCAGCCCGTGTCGTAAGGCGAGCCGTAGCCTGCGTTGTAGTCGAGCGTCTTGATCTTCCAGACGCCGTTCCGCTTCACATAAGTGAAGTTGTAGACGCCGCCGGCCCAGATCGCCGTGCCGCCGTAGTTGCCGAACATGGCGAACGCACGCCAGCGCCCGTGGGCCGTCTTGCCGTCGCGGTCGAGGTGCACGACAGGCTGGATGACCAGGTGATCGTAGAGCCGGCCGTCGGGGAGGCCGTTCTGTCCCATCTTGGCGGCGCCGACGTTGAGGTAGAGGTGCTTGCGAATGCTTTCCTTGCCGACGAAGACACCGGCGGGGTAGTTCGCGACCGCGTCGTCGGCGAAGAGGCTCGCGCAGTCCTCCCACATGCCCTTATCGACGTAGTAGCCATAGGCGCGCTGCAGGCGCTTGATCGCGCTAACGTCCTGAGCAAGCTCGATGCCGGCCGCGAGGCGCTCGACGCGCGCTTCGAGCGCGGGCGCCGCGGCCCGCGAGGTCACGATTCCAGACGCAAGCCAGAGCGCGCCGCCGACGGACAGCAGCCCGAGAAATCGACCGGCCATAGGATCCCCCTTGAACGGCGGCGGAACCCGGCCCCTGCCGGCGCCCCGCCGCGCCAGCCCCGATTCAGCTCTGCGAGTCGACGAGATTCAGGAACAACCAAGTCTTGCCTTCGGCGAGCCCGGCCAGCTCCCGGCCGATGGCCGCGTAGACGGGCGGCGAAGACGTGACGTGCTGCGTGCCCGCGTGCATGTCGCGGAACAGCTGCTGCATACGCCCGCTCCGCAGGGCCGTGGTGCCCATCGACTTGTACGCGAACGCGGCCGCATCGTGCGCGGCCCAGGTCGAGTGCGCGAGCGCGAGCCGGATCAGGCTGTGCTGGCGCACCGAAAGCTTCTGGCTGCGGGAAAGCGACTCGGCCACGTCGGCCCAGGTCTCGAAGACGAGGGCACGGGCCGCTCGATAGCCGCCCTCTGCCTTGGCGTACTGCTCCTGAAAGCCGTCGCTGTCGGCCATCGTCCCCGCCCGGAACGCGCGCGTGCGCACGAACTCGGCGAGCTCGTCGAGCACGCGCCGGCCGATACCGCAGGCCCAGCCCGAATGGCACATGCCCGCAAAGCCGATGATGCCGATCGAGTACAGGCTGCCGCCGCGCAGCGGCGTCTCGGTCGTCGAGACGTGCGTGTACGCCTCGGGAACGAATACGTCCTCGGTCGTGTAATCGATGCTGCCCGTCGCGCGCAGGCCGAGCACGTCCCAATTGTCGATGAGCTTCGCCTTCTCGACGGGAAGCACGAAAATGCGCGCCTCGTTCGTGCCCTCGATGAGGCCGAGCGTATGAATGTGCGTGCCGTGCTTGATCCCGGACGCGAAGCTCCACGAGCCGCTCAGCTTGTAGCCGCCGTTCACGGGCACGGCCTTGCCGGGCCGCGTGCCCTGACCCGCGATGACGGGCAGCCGATCTCCGCCGAACAGTTCCTCCACGGCCTCGTCGCCGAGGTACGCGGCGCCCGTGCCGATCGCAAGCGAGGCGGCCATGAGCACCCACCCGGCGGACGGATCGCCGTAAGCCAGGTTCTCGATGACTCGCAGCGAGGAGAGAACGTCCAACTCCGCCCCGCCCTTGATCGAGCGCGGCACCCACATGCCGAAGAGCCCTTCCTTGTGCAGGGCCGCGACGACGGGCTCGGCGAGCTGTCCGTGCTCGTCTCCGTAGGCCGCATGTTCGTCCGCGAGCACGGCGACCCGGCGAGCCCGGTCCGGCAAGCTCGCTTGGGCCGCGATTTCACTGATACTCATCTCGACTCCCCTCGTGTTCGAAAGCGTCGCTTCGCATGAAGGTTACCGCAATCGGGGCGCCGCCGCCTAACACGGGCCGGGCAGGCGGCGGCACGCCCAGGCCGCTGCGCAGGCCGCTACGCAGGCCCGCAGCGGCCGGAGAGCCGGCGCAACCGAGGCCCGGGCCGGCTTCCCGCTAGCCGCGGTTTTCGTCTTTGAAGAGCTTGTATTCGATGCTGTCCACGAGGGCCTGCCAGCTCGCCTCGATGACGTTCGGCGAGACCCCGACCGTGCCCCACTTGCCGTGCTCGTCGCCGGACTCGATGAGCACGCGCACCGTCGCGTCCGTGCCGTGGCCCGCGCCGAGCACGCGCACCTTGTAGTCGAGCAGCTCGAGGGACTCGAGCTGCGGATAGAACGGCAGCAGCGCCTTGCGCAGCGCGCGGTCGAGGGCATTGAGCGGACCGTTCCCCTGTGCGACGGTGTGCTCGACCGTGCCGTCCGGCGCCTCGACCATGACCGTCGCTTCGGAGAGCGGCGTCTCGTCCTCGCGGCTCTTCTCGTCGCTCACGCGGAAGCTCAGCAGCCGGAAGTGCCGCGTCCAGCCGTGCAGCGCCTCGCGCACGAGCAGCTCGAACGAGGCCTCGGCGGCCTCGTACTGATAACCCGCGCTCTCGAGACGCTTGACGCGCTCGAGCACCGCCTTGACGGCCGGGTCCTTGAAATCGAGCTCGAGGCCGAACTGCTTCGCCTTGTAGACGATGTTGCTGCGGCCCGAGAGATCGGAGACGAGCACGCGCTGGCGGTTGCCGACCGCGGCCGGATCGACGTGCTCGTAGGTCTCGCTGTTCTTCTGCACGGCCGCGACGTGGAGGCCGCCCTTGTGGGCGAACGCGCTCTCGCCGACGTAGGCCTGCCGCTTCGAGGGCTCAATGTTCGCGAGCTCGTAGACCGTCCGGGAGAGGCTCGCGAGCCTCTCGAGCTGCTCGCCGGCGACGCAGGCATAGCCGAGCTTGAGCTGAAGATTCGGAATCACGGAGCACAGGTTCGCGTTGCCGCAACGCTCCCCGAAGCCGTTGACCGTGCCCTGCACCTGCGTCGCGCCGGCCTCGACGGCAACCAGCGAATTGGCGACTGCGAGCTCGCAGTCGTTGTGGCAGTGAATGCCGAGGGCCGGCGCGCCGAGACGGCCCGCCGCGAGCACGGCCTCGCGGATCTCGTGCGGCATCGTGCCGCCGCGCGTGTCGCAGAGCACGAGCACGTCCGCCCCCGCCTCGCTCGCGGCTCGGAGGCAGGCGAGCGCGTACTCGGCGTCGGCCTTGTAGCCGTCGAAGAAATGCTCCGCGTCGAAGAACACGCGGTCCACGCGCGCCTTGAGCCACGCGATGGAGTCGCCGATGACCTCGAGGTTGGCCGCCTTCGGGATGCGCAGGTCGTCGCGCACGTGCAGATCCCAGGTCTTCCCGACGATGGTCACGACGCCCGTCTCGGCGGCGAGCAGCTGCCGCAGGTTCTGGTCCTCGGCCGCCGTCGTGTGCGCCCGCCGCGTCGAGCCGAATGCGGTAATGCGCGCCTTTCGCAGGTTCAGCCGCCTGGCCGCTGTGAAGAACTCGGCATCACGCGGGTTCGAGCCTGGCCAACCGCCCTCGATGTAGCTGATGCCGAAGTCGTCGAGCCGTTCGGCGAGGCGCAGCTTGTCCTCGAGCGTGAAGGCGACGTCTTCCGATTGGGCGCCGTCGCGCAGCGTGGTGTCGTAGAGCTCGATGCGATTCATGAGTGTGCTCGGCGCTGGGCCGTCCCGGCAGCGCAGTCTACCAGCGTCCGCTCGAGCGCTCGACCACCGACCCCCCTCGCGGCGCCGCCGTGCCGCGCCTTGGCATGCGACTTGCAAATCGGCCTCGGGGCGGCACGCCCGGAGGCATTCGGGCGCGGCCGGGCCGCGGGAGGAGTTCGCGACAGGTTAAAGATCCAAGGCACCGCGATATCGACACCTTTGTACTCACGAGCCGCCGAGGCCTTCGGTTTCGGGCGGAACCGCTTACCACCATGGTCGCCGTCGGCGCCGTGGGGGCCCATTCTGCGCGCCTGTGGCTCCGCGCCGAGGGCGCCGGACCCGTGGACGTCGCGTACTGGCCGCGCGACGACGAGCGCAGTAAGAGAACGTTCAGGGCCGACGTGCTGCCGGCCCCGGGCGCCGACGGCACGCGCACGATCGAGCTGCCGCCACGAGACGCCCCGCCGCTCGAGCCGGTCACGGCTTACACCTTCAGCCTCTCGGCGGCCGACGGCCGGCCGCTCGGCCGAGGCCGCTTCGAGACGGCCCCGGCGGGCAAAGGCGACGCGCCGGCGCGCTTCTCGTTCGCGTTCATGAGCTGCCACCAGCCCTTCGACCGCCACGGCCGCCGCGCGGCCCACCCCGAAGAGATGCTGAGCGCGGCGCTCGCCTGCCTCGAGGAGCACGATACGAAGTTCGTGCTGACCGTCGGCGATCAGGTCTACACCGATTACCCGACCAACCTCTCGCTGTTTCACGCCCAGCACTTCCGCACGGTCGCGCCGCCCGGCCGGAGCTCGGTGCTGGACTGCAGCTTCGACGAGATCCGCCCCATGCTGCACGAGCGTTACCGCTTGTTCTGGAACGTAGACGGCTGGCGGCGCCTGCACGCAGCCTACCCGTGTTACCCGATCCTCGACGACCACGAGATCGTGGACAACTGGGGATCGCGGCCCGTGCACGAGACGCCGCGCTGGCAAACGTTCGCGCGCGCGGCCCGCGCCGCCTACTTCGACTACCAGGGCTCGCGCATCGACGACCGCACCTTCGCCGCGCCCGATTTCGATTACGAGATCGCTTACGGCCCGCTCGCCGTCTACGTCCTCGACCTGCGCTCGAACCGCAACGTCGGCCGCGACCCGCGGCTGTTCAGCGTGGACCAGGAGCGGCGGCTGCACGAATTCCTGCGCCGGCACGCGGACGCCGAGGCCGTTTTCGTTGTGCTCAGTGTGCCGCCCGTCCATTTGCCCCGGCTCGCGGCCAAGGCGGCGCGCTACGTGACCGTCGAGAACGAAGATTTCGCCGACCGCTGGTCCACGGCGGGCCACCGCTACGATCGCGACCGGCTGCTCAGCCATCTGCATCGCCATCAGCGCGAGCACCCCGAGCAGCGGGTCGTGATCCTCTCCGGCGACATCCACATTGCCTGCGCTCATGAGATCGTCTGGAACGACGGCACGCGGCCCCTGCTGCAGTGGATCTCGAGCGGCATCACGCATTGCGTCGGCGGCCTGACCCGATGGCTGGCCGAGCTCGGGATCGAGGCGAACCGGAGCATCGAGCTCGAGAGCGGCGTTCTGACGGCGGACGTACGCCTGCAGCCGAACGACGGGCCGGACCGCAATCCCTACGGCGGCCTCAATCTCGGCGTGGTCGATTTCGAGCGCGGTGAGTCAGGCCGATACGCGATGCGCTATTCAATCTACGGGCACGCGCAGGGACGGCCCGTCGCCGTCTACCGCTCACGCTGGGTATGAACCCGCCACGCAGGGACTGCGCCGGCGCGCAAGGTCGGCGCCGATGCGGCCCGCGGCGCGAAACTCGACGCGGATAGCCGGCCCGCCGGATTCCCGGCGGGCCGGCCTGCGGCCGAGACCGCACCGCTACCCCTCCCCCTCGAATCGGCGTACGGCTCGTCCGGGCCCGCGTCGTGCCTGGCACGCAACAACAGCTCGAGGCTCTGTTGCGTCGCAACGTCGCTTGGGTTCCGGCCGATGTGAAAACTCCCCCTAAGAGTCATCGGCGCCGTCACATCGAGGCTTGCTTCGTCGTCGTCTCCCCCGGGCACGCGCCTGTTTCGCGCGGCCTGTGGGGCGAGTCTGCGCCAAAGTTCCCAGGTTAACAAGTCGTAATGTTGCTACGAGTACCAGGCAACACCGCGACGTGCCGTGGCGCTCGCGCGCCGCCCCGTTCCCGCGCCTGGACGAGGCGTCGCGAAGGCACTAATGTCTCAGCGAAGGCCGCCAGCCAATCACCCGCAGGGGAGACGATGATTCGACGGTACTGCGGCTTTGCCGCGGCGGCTGCGGCCGCTCTGCTATCGGCTTCGACGGGCCGGGCGCAGACCGCGAGCGGCGCTGCGGCCTCCCGAGCGGCAGCCGATGCGCAGCCGTCCCCGGCCCCGATCCTGGCGGCACCGGCTCTCGGCGCCGGCGCGCTCACCGCCCCGCCCCGCGACGGGTGGCTCACGAACGGCGGCGACCTCTACAACCGGCGCTACTCGCCGCTTCGGCAGATCAACCGCGACAACGTCGCCGGGCTCAAGGCCGTCTGGCGCGCATCGCTGAACGGCTCGGGCGTGACACCGCGCGCGGCCAACCAGGCTCAGCCGCTCGTCTACGGCAACACGCTTTACGTCGTGACGGGCGAGAACGACACCTTCGCCATCGACCTCGATACCGGGCGTGTGCTCTGGGAGTACGAGGCGCACATCGATCCCGCCAGTGCGAGGCCCTGCTGCGGCTGGGCGGCGCGCGGCGTCGGCATGGGCGACGGCAAGATCTTCGTCGGCCAGCTCGACGCGAAGCTCGTCGCGCTCGACCAGAAGTCTGGCAAGGTCGTTTGGGCGGTTCAGGCCGAGAGCCCCTCGCAGGGCTTCAGCATCACGAGCGCGCCGCTCTACTACGACGGCCTCGTCATCACGGGCTTCGCCGGCGGCGACCTCGGCGCGCGCGGCCGAGTCGCGGCATACGACGCGAAGACGGGCAAGCGCGTCTGGCGCTTCTTCACGGTGCCGGGCCCCGGAGAGTTCGGCCACGATACCTGGCCCGAGAACAGCGAGGTGTGGAAATACGGGGGCGCCTCCGTCTGGCAGACGCCGGCCATCGATCCCGAGGCCGGGCTCGTCTACTTCTCGACGAGCAATCCGGGCCCGGTGCTCAACGGCAACCTGCGCCCGGGGGACAACCTGTTCAGCGCCTCCATCGTCGCGCTGGACGTGCACACGGGCGAGTACCGGTGGCATTTCCAGCAGGTCCATCACGACATCTGGGATTACGATGCGCCGAACCCGATCGTTCTGTTCGATGCCGCATACAACGGCCGCACCCGGCACGGCCTGGCCGAAGCCGGAAAGACGGGCTGGGTCTACCTCCTCGACCGCATCACGGGCAAGCCGCTCGTCGGCATCGTGGAGAAGCCCGTCATGCAGAACCCCCAGCAGAAAACTTCGCCGACGCAGCCGTTCCCCGTCGGCGATGCGATCGTGCCGCAGTCGATCGACATCCCGCTCGAGGGCTTCAAGCTCGTGAACCACGGCCGCATCTTCACGCCGTTCGACAAGGGCGCCCCCGTGCTGTGGAAGCCGCTCGCGGCCGTGAATTGGCCGCCGAGCTCGTACGATCCCGAGACGCACACGCTGTACGTCTGCGCCACCGATTCGTTCTGGGGCGCGCAGGGCGGCGACCCGGACTATCCCGTCGAGCCCGGCGCGCTCTACTCGGGCAGCGTCGTCGCGCGCGTCCCTTCGCCCCAGCGCGGAATCTTCGCGGCCATGGACGTGACCACGAATCGCATCGTCTGGCGCCAGCAGTGGGTGGATAACTGCTACAGCGGCTCGATCGTGACGGCCGGGGGCCTCGTTTTCGTGGGGCGCAACGACGGCCGGCTCACGGCCCTCGACAGCCGCGACGGCACCAGGCTATGGGAGTTTCAGACCGACGGCGGCGTCAACGCGACGGCCTCGACCTTCATGCACGACGGCAGGCAATACGTCGCGGTGCTGGCCGGCGGCACGGCCCTCGCGCGCAGCAAGCGCTCGGACGGCGTCTGGCTGTTTGGTCTCGACGGGGAGATCCGCTCGCTTCCCCGCGGCTCCGCCGATCCGGAAGGGCAGTTCGCCGCGACTCGACGCGTTACGATCCCGCCGGGCCGGCAGGCGCACGTCGCGAACGGGCGCGAGATCTACAGCTCAGTGCGGAAAGCGCAGCGCCCGCAGCCGCCATAAGGGGCCCGGGGCCGCCGCGCGGGGGGAGCGCGAGCCCGTCCCGATGCCGCGCGCCGCGGACGCGGATACGCGCGGCGCGCCCCGCGCAGGAAACAGCGCGCGCCAGCCTCTGCGCCTCAGAAGGCGGCGCACGGGCCGCTTGCCGACGACGCTCATCGCCGCCGTCGCGAGCAGAATCAACCCATCCATGCGCAGGCCGCACGACTCGACGTAGCGACGATCGAGGAACCAGGAGAGCCGGGCGCCGCGCCCGGCGTAGAGCTGCGCGAGGCCGGCGATTCCGGGCCGCAGCGACCAGCGCAGATCCCGCTCCGCCCCTTCCCAGCCGAGCCGTCGCACGTCCTCGGCCGTCAGCGGACGGGGCCCGACGAGGCTCATATCGCCGCGCAGCAGATTGAGAAGCTGCGGCAGCTCGTCGAGCCCGGTCGTCCTGAGCCAGGCCCCGACGCGCGTGACGCGGCCGTCGCGCATGCTGCGGAACTTGTAGATGCGAAAGGGCGCACGCCCGCGGCCGAGGCGGGCCTGCACGAAGAATACGGGGCCGCCGTCGTCGAGCAGGATTGCGAGCGCGACGACGGCGAACACGGGCGAGAGCAGCACGAGGCCCGCCAGCCCGAGGGCGGCGGAGCCCGGCTTCAGCTTCCTTGGCGGCATGACCGACTCCCTCGGCACTTCTGCTCCACCTCGCCAGCATGCCGGCCGATTTTGGCAAACCGGTCCGCGAAAAATGACGAATTGTGGCAGCGCCGGCCGGCGCTCCCGGCAGCGAACTGGCGCGCTCGAGCCCATCTACCGAGCCGATCTATCGAGCCCGTCTATCGAGCGCGTCTATACTGATGCGGGGAAGGCGATACGGAGTGCATTGCCGTGGCTGCGAGGGAATCTTTGGCCGGCTCCCGATCCGTCGCGGGCCGCATCAACTACGTCGGACCGATGACGGAAAAGCCGCGCTACCACGCGAACGATTCCTCGCGCGACGTGCTCGTGCTCGAAGCCCATGACGTCGCCGTGGCGGATGCGCGCGGCGCACGCGAGGCGCCCTCGCTCGAGCGCGAGGGCTTCGTGCTGCTGCCTCACCGCAGCGCCGTCGAGGACTTCCGCGACCCGGAGTCCGCACCCGCGCATCGCCTCGAGATCGAGCGCCTGATCCAGCACGTCTCGGGCGCGGACCGCGTCGTCGTCGCGAGCCCCGGCGTGCTGCGCTTCGGCGAACGCTCCCCGGAGAGCGGCCGGCTCAACAACTCGAAACCGGCCCGCTTCGTCCACGTGGACGTCTCGGACCCGACGGCCCGAGCCTTCGCCGAGCGCTCCCGCCCCCGCGACGTCGAGCGGCCGCTGCGGCGCTTCGCGCACTACAACGTGTGGCGGGTGCTGACGCCGCCTCCGCAAGACGTGCCGCTCGCGGTCTGCGACGCGCGCAGCGTCGAGGCCGCGGACCTGGTCCCGGCCGACGCCGTTTTCGATCATGCCGGCCAGCCGGAGTGGTCTTTCGAGGGCCTCGTCGTACGCGCGAATCCGCGCCATCGCTGGGTCCACTTCTCGAACATGACGCCTTACGAGGCGCTCGTGTTCAAGACGCACGATTCCGATCCGTCGCAGCCGAGCCATGTCCCCCACTCGGCCTTCGACGACGCGGGATGCCCTTCCGGAGTGCCGCCGCGCATGAGCATCGAGATGCGAGGGATCGCGTACTGGTTCGAGTAGCGGCGGCGCAGCCCCGGGCGACCTGTTGAAGGCCGCCGAGACCAAAAACGTCAAAACGTTCAAGCACGGCCCGCCGCCTCGTTGATCCTATGACGGGCTCAGGCCCGCTGCGCAGATTCAAGACGAAACGCCGACTGGATCAGGCGGCGCCGCGCCTGGGACACACCGGCCCGTTCGGCGTGCTCGGGCCAGCGCGCGACTGCCGAGCGGACGTTGTCGAGAATCGTCTCGGCTCGCCCGCGCTTGAGGCCCGCGCTCGCGGCGCACTCCCGAAAGTCCTCGAGTGCAAACCCGTCCTGCTTGCCATTGATCGTCATCTGATGACTCGAGGTCCACTTACCCGATGGGTTGTAGGCATAGGTCACGTCGAAGGCCGGCGCGAGCGACCACTCGCCTTGCTGGTTCATGAGGAACGCGATGTTCTTGACGTGATCGTCCTGGTTGCGTGCTATCACGTTGAAGACCATGCGGCGAAACTGCTGCTCCGTGGCGCTCATCGGCAGACCGAGCCGCCGAATCGCCTGGAAGGCTTGCTCGTAGGAGTGGGCCCCCGCCGCATTGAAGTCGAGATGCATGAGCGCGGCAAGCGACTGCATGTGGAGCTTGCGGCCCTCGGGCGTGCGGTCGAAGCGGCGCGTCATGAAATGACGCCGCCCGCCCTCCTCGAACAGCCGGCACTCTTCCATCTCGATCTTCGCCGCTGCCGCCATGAGCGAATACGCGTACTCGACCACCGTGTAGCCCTGGGGATCCTCGAGCTCCTTGTCACGATTGCCGCGGACGCCGTCGAACTTGAGCAGCCAGTACTCGAAGCCGTCGAGCTCGTTCAGCTGACCCGAGCGCACTTCGTTGGTTTTGCGGTTCCACGCGATGATCGCCTTCGCGCGCGCTCCGCCCGCCGAAGTGCCGACGCGCAGGATGTCCTCGAGCGCCGCATGACGCTCCTCCGGAGCGAAGGAGCCCGCGAACGAATTGCGCTCAGAGAGGATCTCGGCAGCGAGCCCGACGAGCGCATCGACGTCGAGCTTCTTTCCGCCGCTTCGACTCGGACCTATGGCTGGCGCGAATTCGAGCGCCCCCATGCCCCGCGCGCCGATATAGCAGAGCCGTTCGACCGCGTTGAAGCTCTCGGGCGTTCGACCCTGCGTAGCGAGCCACGCATCGATGAGTGCGCTGCCGAAGCGGTCGGGCAGCGAATCCGCCAGGAGCCCCGGGAGACCGTGAAAGGAAATGGAACGGAGCGCAGGGAACGTGTAGATCCGCCGCGCGAGGGGCATCACGAGCGGAGACACCTCGATGCCGCTGCCGATGAACTCGGGGTCGTATTCGAATGCGGCGGCATCGCCGCCGTCCTCGAGCGAGACCGCGGCAATGCGTCGGCCCCACAGCCGAATTTCAGCGAGCGTCACCATGGTTCAGCGCTCGTCCCAGGTCCAAGGCTTCGTCGGCCCAGTTCTCGTCTTGCCTCGGCGCCTGGAATGAGAGACGCGTCGGCGTTGCTTACCGCGGAGCTCGAGCTGCGCGATCGGGCTCGGTGGCAGTTCCGGAACAAGCCGGTCGAGCCCCTCGAGCAGCTTGAGTGCCCGCAGCACGCGGATGAGCGTGCCGAGCTCCGCGCCCAGGCCGGCCTCGACACGCTCGAGCGTGCGCTTGCCGATCCCGGCCTGCTCGGCGAGCTCGGCCTGGGTCAGGCCCGCATCGATCCGGTGTCGCTCGAGGCGTTCTCCGAGCGTCCGCAGGATCCCTGCGTCGGTGAGGTCAGCTGTGAACGGCATAATTCGCCTTCTATGACGAGATAGACGCATAATTGTCGCCTACTCGCCATCTAAGGCGAATTGTACTGGAATGGCGCGGCTCATAGCAAGGCGCCATATTCGAGGAGTTGTGGGCCTTCGACCCCGGAGCGCGGGAGCCCCGGGCGCCGGAGCGCCGGGGGCTCCCGCGCTCCGGCGCTCGGAAATGCCCTTAGCCGTAAAAGACGGCAGCGAGCGGCTCGGCGGCCGCAAGCGCATCGCGCCCGTCTTCGGCCCGCCGCCCGAAGCCTATCGGATCCGCATAGCGGGGGTACGCGCCCCACTGATCGTCGATGGTCCAATCCGCGAGCAGCGGCCCGCGCGCAACCGGGCCGGCTGCGTTGGCGGGGATGGCCGCCGCGGGCATGGCGGCCACGGCCAGCCCGCGCCCGCCGGGCCACGGCACCGCGGCGGTGACGGCGATGCCGCCGCCGACGAGCGCGGCCTTGCCGAGAAACTCGCGCCGGTCGAAGCGGGCCGGACGGTCCGCTCCGGCTGCGGTACCGGTGTGCCTGCGTTCGCTCATGTCCGCGCCTCCTGCCCGGCCAGATCGTCGGCCGAGAACCAGTTCGTGTGCGTGCCGCCGCGGAGTCTGAACGGCAGCTTGACGGTCGCGACCGCGCCCTCCTCCATGCGCTGCGCGTCCACAATCACGAGCTCGGACATCATCTCGGCGTAGTTGCTCGCAATGCCCATGATGTACCCGTCGCCCTCCTCGGTGCTGCCCTTGCGCGGAACGAAGCACGGTTCCTGCAGGCTCTGCGTATCGCCGACGAAGTACGTGGACTCCTTGCCGCCCATGAGGTCGAAGCGGTTGTAGCAGTTCGTGACGCGGCCCTTCATGTTGCCGCCTTTGGCGGTGTCGTAAGGACGCGAGGGGTCGTTGTTCTGCACGTAACCGTAGCGGTACGGCAGCGAGAGGTAGCGGTCGTCCATGCGGGTGAGGAAGCCGTTCGAGCTCGAGATGAGCTCCTCGCTGAAGCGGTCGTCGCCGGAGTTCAGATCGAACGTCCAGCGCATGATCCGCGAGGGCGTGCGCTCGCCGTCGGAGACGGGCAGCTCCATCGTGATCTTGTCGCCGCGGTCCGTCGCGTTCAGGAAATGCAGCGTGTTGCGGGCCGGGCCGCGGAACCAGCGCACGTCCTTGCCGTCGCCGTCGCGGGGCAGCACGCCGACCTGCGTCTCGAGGTTACCGTCCCACTCCCACATGGGCTCGCCGGACTTGAGCCGTGCGAGACTCGTCGTGCGCGTCACGACGGGAAACAGGATGTGCTTCTGCGTAATCGCGATGTCGTGGATGATGCCGATGCGCGGCGCCTTGAACCAGACCTCGTGCCTGATGTGGCCGGAGGGATCGACGAGATAGTGCGCAATGTCGGTCGTCAACGCGCCTTTGGCCATGTAGCTGTACGCGATCATGTCGCCCGTCATCGGGTCGATCTTCGGATGCGCGGACATGCTCACGGCCTTCCACTTGCCGTAGAAGTCCCAGACACCGAGCGTCTCGAGCGAGAACGGATCGATATGGTACGGCAGCGTGTCCTCCTTGAGGCAGAGCAGCTTGCCGCCGTGCCAATAGATGTGTGTGTTCGCAAGCCCCGGGTTGATGTTCTTGACGGAGGGATCGTCGGTGTACGGGTTGCGGTAGACGCCCCAGAGGCGCTTGCGCGCGCGCCGCTCCGTCATGAGGCGCTCGGTCTTGACGTAGCGCGACTTGAAGTCCACGTGCCCGTCCGCGAAGCGGAACGCGCTGACGTGCCCGTCGCCGTTGAAGCCCGTGAGCCAGTCGTTCTTCGGCGGCGGATACTCGAAATCGCACTGCATGCGATAGAACGTGCCCTCGATGTCGGTCGGGATCTTGCCCCAGACCTCGCAGTCGTAGACGTCGGCCTCGAAGCGCGTCGGACTGTTGAACCCGGGCGGAAACAGCGGGTGGCCGCGGAAATCGGTCGTACTCATGCCCCCAAACCCTCCATCACGTGGGTTGAATCGAAACGAAAAAAGGGGTCAGAGCCCTTTTTCCATGCGCATCACTGCGAGGCCAGGCTGCCCACGATGTAGGCGGCGATGTCCCGAAGGTCGGCCTCGGAATAGGTGTCTCCGAAGGCCGGCATGTTGTTGCGCCCTTCCGCCGCGACCCCGACGATGTACGGCGCCGTGAGCCCGTCCACGAGGGTCGGGCCCCCGCCCTGGCCGCCACGGCCGTCTACCCCGTGGCAGGCGACGCAGGCATCGCGGAACAGATCGGCGCCGCGGCCGGGGTCGGCAGGCGCGGCAGCGCGCGATGCAGCCGACGCGACCGATGCGGCCTGGGCGGCCGACGCCGCCTCGACGCCCCGCCCACCCGGAGCGGCCGGCGCTGCCGCCGCCGCGCCGCGGGGGCCCGCGGCCGCCGGCGCCGAAGGCGCACCGCGCCCTCCACCGGGCACGACCGGCCCTATGGTGCCGTCGAGCGAGAACAGCCAGATGCCGTCGCCGCGCTTCGCGCCGGCAAACGTACCGCCCCCGGCATGCACCGCCACCATCTGCTGGCCGTCGTGCTCGAAGGTCGTGACGGTCGTGTTGACGCCCGCGTCCGTCATGAACTCCCAGAGCTTCTTGCCGTTGCTCTTGTCGAGGGCCGTGAGCCGCCCGTCGCTGCGGCCGACGAACACGAGCCCGCCGGCGGTGACGACGGAGCCGCTGTAACAGATCTCCGGCCACTGCTGGCGCCACACGAGCTTGTTCGTCGTCACGTCCAGCGCCGCGAAGATGCCGCGGTCCTCGGCCGAGGCCTGCGTGAACCGCCCGCCCATGTACACCTTGTTCGGCCCCGGCGCCTCGAGCTCGGGATTGATCTTGAACGTATTGATCCGGTCGCTCGCGCAGACGTAGAGCAGATGCGTTTCGGGGTCGTAGGAGCTCGGCGGCCAGTTGGCGCCGCCCATCGTGCCCGGCTTGACGGCCACGGGCGTCGTCCAGAACGGGGTAAAAATGCGTCCGCCGTTCACGAGGTCGATGCCTTCCGGCGCGATGTCGATCGAGTGCGGCACGATCGCGTCGCCGCGCGGATAGGGCTGCGTCGCGGAAGTCGCCTGGCGCGGCTCCTGCGGCACGGGCTTCTCATCGATGCCGACGAGCGGCGTGCCCGTCTCGCGGTCGAGAATGTACGCCCAGCCCGTCTTCGAAACCTCGGCGAGTGCCTTGCGCGGGCGGCCGTTGTATTCGGCGTCGAACAACACGACGGGGTTGGGTGAATCGTAGTCCCAAAGGTCGTGGTGCACCTGCTGGAAGTGCCACCGATATTCGCCGGTATGGACATCGAGCGCGACGATGGACGAGGTGTAGAGGTTGTCGCCGGGCCGCACGCCGCCGCGCAGGTCCGGTCCCGGATTGCCCGTCGAGAAGTACACGAGCCCGAGCTCCGGATCCACGGCCGGCGTCTGCCACACCGGGGCGCCGCCGTGCTTCCACGCATCGCTGTCCTGCGGCCACGTCTCGTGACCGGGTGCGCCGGGACCGGGAACCGTATAGAAGGTCCACACCGGCTTGCCCGTCTCGGCGTCGAAGGCCTTGACGCGGCCCCGGATGCCCATCTCCCCGCCGGAGAAGCCCGTAATGACGAGCCCGTCGTAGTACAGCGGCGCGCTCGTGATGCTGAAACCGTCCTGCCAACGCTCGGCCGCGACGGTCCACACCGGCTGGCCCGTCCGTTGATCGAGCGCGACGAGCTTTGCGTCGATCTGCGCGAGGAAGACCTTGCCCGCCCCCAGCGCGAGCCCGCGGCTCGTCCAGCCGAGCGGATTGCCGCTCTTCGGATCCGGCCGGCCGTGATAGGTCCAGAGAATCTTGCCGGAGTCCACGTCGACTGCGAACACATCGTCGTCGCCGTTTACGACGTAAAGCACGCCGTCGTATTCGAGGATCTGCGACTCACCCGAGTTCTTGCGGGCGGCGCCCGATCCCATGCTCGTGCGCCACTTGGCCTTGAGCTGCGCGACGTTGTCTCGATTGATGCCCTCAAGCGGCGAATAGCGCTGGTTGTAAACGTTCCCCCCGTTCGTGATCCAGTTTTGTACGGGCAGCGCCGTCAGGTCCGCGCCGCCGAAAGCCGGGGCGGCTCCCGGCGCCTCTCCGGCGCCGGCGACGCCGCAGCTCGTCCCCGCGAGCGCGAGCACGCTCAAGCAAGCCAGTCGGCCCATTCGCTTCCCCCTCTTATTCGTTATGGCAGCGGCGGTCCGTGCCGCTCGAGTTTAAAGGGTCTGCGGACCTCGGCACCAGCGCGACCGGCCTCCCGAGTGCGGCCCGCCGGCCGGGCACGCGGGTTCTCGCGCCGCTGGCACGGCGCTTGCAAGGAATCGCTCAAACACCTGAAGGAGGCGTTCCGTGAACGGCAAATTCGTAAGGCTTGCATGGATTGCTTTGACGGCGGCATTCGTCGCATCGCTCTCGGGCTGCGGCTACGTAGCGGCGGGCGCCGCGGGCGCAGCCGCGGAAAAGGCCTATCAGCAGCACAAGAACGACGACGGGGACCACGACTCAGACTGAATCGCGGAGGGGCCGCAGCAATGAAGCGGCCGCAGAGATGACATCGCCCCACAGCTGAAGCGGCCTCCACGCCGGAGGCTCACAGATGGGTCTACGACCAGGTTACGACAAGGACGGCGAACGGATGAACGGCCTATGAACATGCGGTGGACCACGGCGGGGGCCCTCGCGGGTGTCGCCGGTGCGGTGATCCTCAGCGCCGGATTCGCGGGTGCGCGCCGGCGTCGCCGGCAGGGGCATATGCGTCGGATCGCCGAGCGGCCCGAGCGCTGGCTCGAGCACGGGCGCGACGCGCTGGAGCACGGGCGGGGCGCGTTGGAGCACGGCCGGGACAACTTGGAGCACCGTCGGGATCAGCTCGAAAAGCAGCTCGAGCGCATTCAGCAACGGCTCGACGCGGGCAAGCGCGCGGGCCTCGAAGCCGGCAGGCGCGCAGGCCTCGAGGCCGTGCGCCGGCTCGCACCCGAGCGCCACCGGCTCAAGCTCGGCCTGCCGCGCTATCGGGACCTGCCGCGCTACCGGGACCGGCTCGAGGACGCGGGCAGGGAGGCCGTTCATCGCACGGGGCGCGTGTTGACGTCGGCGGCAGCCGGCGCCGCTTACGGCAAGCTCAGGCCTCATCTCCTGCGGCACCTGCCCTGGCTGCCCGCGGGCACGCTTTTCGGCGCCCTGCTGCACGCGTTCGACCTCCAAGGCAAAGGACGGCTGCTCGATGTGCTCAAGGGCCGTCACGGGCTCGAGGAGCTGCGCGATGGCGCGCAGATGCGCATCGTCGCGAAGCGACTCGCGTTGTACCTGCTGTTCGGCGCGGCGACGGCCTTCGCCTACGAATTGTTCAGCGCCCGTCGGCGGCGATAGTTGCGCGCCGTATCCTAATTGCCGTTAACACTTGGCCGTAACACGTGCTGTTAACGTATCGCCGTCGATGAATAGACGGCGTGCTCGAACGCCGCGAGGGTCTCTAGGCAGCCCGGGTCGCAGAACGGGCTGAGCTGCATGAGCAGCACGGCGGCAAGTCCGGCGGCCTCATCTACCCAAAAGAAGGTGTTGAAAATACCGGCCCAGCCGTAGCTGCCGGCCGGGCGCCGCGCCGGCCGATTGCGGGTCTCGATCATGACGTTGAAACCGAACTTCTGTGTGCCGTCCAGAAATGCGAAGTCGAGCGTGCGCGGCGGATACACCGTCGTCTGTCTGACGGCGAACAGCGCCCCGAGCTCGTTCGAGACTGCGGCGCGCACGGACGCGGTGCTCAGCAGCCGCTCGCCGGAATCCGTCACGCCTCCGTTCAGGAACATGCGCAAAAGCGCGAGGTAATCCGCCGCCGTCGAATACAAGCCGTGGCCGCCGAAAGGCGGCTCGCCCTCCGACTCCTTCGGAACGGCGACGAGGCCGTTCTCGCCGCGCTTCGACAGCGCTGCGAGAGAATCGGGGTCCCCGGGCGGGTCCCAGGCCGTCGCGCGCATGCCGAGCGGCGCCGCGACGCTTTCGGCGACGAATCGGCCGAGCGGCACGCCGCTCGCCGGCTCGACGATGCGTCCGAGCACGTCCGTGCCGATCCCGTACGTGAAGCGCGCGCCGGGATCGTGCATGAGGAAGGGAGCCGTCGAATAGTCGACGGCGTTCGCGGCCAGGAGCTCGCGCTCGAGGAACCAGTAGCCGAAGCCCGCGACGTGCGCGAGCAGATCCCGGACCGTGATCGCGCGCGCCGCCTCGCGGACGGTGTACGCGCCCGTCGCGGCATCGAAGGACTCGAGCACGCCGGGTTGGCGAAAATCCGGGACATGCTCCGCGAAGGGGTCGTCGAGCCCGAAGCGGCCCTGCTCGAACAGCCTCAGCACGGCGACCGTCGTCACGAGCTTCGTCATGGAGGCGACGCGGAACGCCGTGTCGAATCGCAGCGACGTGCCGCCGCCCGTTCCGCAGGCGCGGCGGTACACGAGCCCGCGCCGCGACGTGATGCCCGCGACGACCCCCGGCACGGCGCCGCGTGCGACGGCCGCTTCGAGTGTCCGGTCGAGCGCCGCGGCGTCGAGATCGAGGCCGCCACCGAGCCCCGCCGCTTCGCGGCCCGCGCCCTCGAGGCCCGCCCCGTCGCGGCGCCCGCGCCGGGGCACGGTCATTCGGCGCGGTGAGCCGTCACGTGGTAGGAGAAATCCATCTGATCGGCCACCTGAAGGGCGCCCATCATGATGCTGAAGGGCTTCATGCCGAGCTGCTCGTGCGTGAGTTTGAACGTGCCGCTCGCCTCGAGCGTATCGCCGTCGATCTTGACCTCGGTCGGCACCGTGAGCTCGACCGGCTTGCCGAGGATCTCGACGGTCATGTGCATCTGCTGTGCGCCTTGAGGACCCACGGGCCCGGTGCCCGTGATCTTCAGTGTCGGATACATTTCGGCAAAGAGCACCTTCGTCAGCATATTCTTGCGCGTACCCTCGATGTCGTCCGGGCTCGGCTGCTTCTCGAAGCCCTCGCCCTGCTTCGCGCGCATCGCGGGATTGTCGATGACGAGGTCCGCGACGGGGATCTCCATCTCGAACCGCGAATCCGAGAGCACGGGCGCGACGTAGACGTCGCCCTTCGAAAGCTTCCCGACTGCGACGACGTGGTTGTGACCGAGGCGCGCCAGCGCGCCGGCCTTGTACACGAGCCAGTGAATGTCGGATTTCTCGAGGTCGATCTTGAAGTGGTTGCCCGCGACGGACTGCGCCGCAACGGCATGCGCGAACAACAGCAGCAGCCCCGCGAGCGGGGCCGATTTCAGAAACCTAGTCGGCACGGCCATCCTCCATGCAACGGCCCAATGGAACGCCGGGCCCACGGCGCCGGCGGGGCGTAGCTTAGCACGGCCCGCCGGGCGGCTCGGCGGCTCGGCGGCTCGGCGGCTCGGCGGCTGAGCGGATGGCGCCGTCAGAAGCGGAAGACGAAGCCGAGCGAGGCGTAGGGCACGAGATCGTAGCTCGCGAGCGAGTCCTCGAGCTGGGCGCGCTCGGCCTCGATGTCCTGCTCGAACGTCGGGTCCGCGACGAGTCCGCCGTCGGCTGCGAGCGTGACCTTGGGCTTGCCCTGGTCCACGACGCCGAGATCGAAGGACATGCCGAAGAAGCGCTTGAGCCTCGACCAGTCCCAGCCCACGGTGAGATATGGCGCGGTATCGGCGAACGAGACCCGTCCGCGCAGCGTGCCGACCTCGGCCGGCGTATAGACCGCGTTGCCGACCACGACATCGGCGACGGGCCGGCTTACCGCGTCGATGCGGTCGTTGTTGCGCAGCAGCCCGCCGCTGACGCGAAAGGCGCCCCGGAAGGGATGGTAGTCCACGCCGGCCGACAGCGAGTCCCAGTTCAGATCGAAGCTGTACGCGATGCCGGACTCGGCTGCATCGAACCCGAAACGCGCGGCGTTGAGCCCGACCCTCACCCCCAAGCGGTCGTTCAGCGAGTGTGCATACTCGACGCCCAGCCCGAGCGCGCCGACCTTGGCCGCGAGCGCGTTGGCTCCGGCCCCTTCGCCGGCCGCCGCCGCCCCCGTAGCGAGTGCCGATAGACCGCAGGCCGCAACGGCGGCCGCAAGCGAAACTCTGCGCATCGTTCGTCTCCATGAACCCGGCTGCGGACGCGAGTATCGCCGGGCGCCGGCGGAAGTGCCGGGACCCGCTTCACGGTCCGGTCGGCGCAGCCCGCCTGCGCGACTCAGAGAGCCGCGTCGTCGAAATCCATGATGCACTCGCTCCCGGCGAGCACGGCGGCCGCGTAGCCCTCCGCGCGCGGCAGGATGTGCTCGGCGTAGAACAGCGCCGTCCCATGCTTGGCCTCGAGAAACGTGCGCTCGCCCGCGGCCGCCGCCCCCAGCCGCACGGCGGCCGCCGCCGCCGCGCGCGCGTGCCCGAAGGCGCCGAGCAACGTGCCGAACAGCATGAGCATGTTGAACGACACGGCGCCCGCGAGCGCGGGATCGTCCGCGTGCCGTTCGAGCACGAAACGCACGGTCTGATCCACGCGCCTCGCGGCCTCCGCCAGGGACTGCACGATGGGCGGAGGCAACGCGACCGAAGTCTTATTTGCCTCGCACCAGGCGCCGATCTCGCCGAGCAGCGCGAATGCGGCGGCGCCGCCGTCCACTGCGATCTTGCGGCGCACGAGATCCAAGGCCTGAATCCCCGTCGTGCCTTCGTATATCGTCGTGATGCGCGCATCGCGCAGGATCTGCGCGGCGCCGGTCTCCTCGATGTAGCCCGTGCCGCCGTGAACCTGCAGCCCCACCGAGACGACCTCCTGCGCGAGCTCAGTGCACCAGCCTTTGACGACGGGCGTGAGCAACGCGAGCCTCGCGGCCGCCCGCCGCCGCGCATCCGCGTCCGGGTGCAGCGCGGCGAGGTCGGCTTCGGCGGCCGCCGTGTACGCCGTCCAGCGCATGGCCTCGGTGGCCGCCTTCATGAACAGCAGCATGCGGCGAACGTCCGGATGACGCAGGATCGGCGCGGGACCCGTCCCGTCCGGCGCGCGGCCCTGCACGCGCTCGCGGGCATAGGCGCGCGCCTGCTGATACGCGCGTTCCGCCATCCCTATGCCTTCGACGCCGACGGCCAGGCGCGCGCGGTTCATCATCGTGAACATGCACGCGAGGCCCTCGCCCTCGCGGCCCACGAGGTAGCCGACGGCGCCGCCGCGGTCCCCGTAGCTCAGCACGCAGGTCGGACTGCCGCGAATGCCGAGCTTGTGCTCGAGCGAGACCGTGGTCACGTCGTTGCGGTCTGCGAGCGAGCCGTCGGGCCCTTCGAGCACCTTCGGCACGACGAACAGCGAGAGTCCGCGATGGCCGCTCTCGGGCCCGCCCGTCCGAGCCAGGACGAGGTGCACGATGTTCGGCGTCATATCGTGGTCTCCCCACGTGATGAAGATCTTGCGCCCGCGCAGCAGATAGTGGTCGCCGCGCGCCTCGGCGCGCGTGCGCACGGCCGCGAGGTCCGTGCCCGCCTGCGGTTCGGTGAGGTTCATCGTGGCCGTCCATTCGCCGCTGACGAGCTTGGGCAGGTACCGGCTCTTGAGCGCATCGGAGCCGTGCTCGCGCAAGGCCTCGACGGCGGACTGGCCCAGCATCGGGCAGAGGGCGAAAGCCAGATTGGCGCCGCGCCACATTTCGGCGACAGGGAGCCCCAGGGCCTGGGGCTGGCCCTGCCCGCCGTACTCCGTCGGGCCCGTGAGCGCGGGCCACCCGGCCTCGACGAAGCGGGCGTAGGCGACCACGAGCTCGGGGGCCATGGCGACCCGCCCCTCCGCCCAGGCGACGCCCCGCTCGTCGGCGAGCCGATAGAGCGGGGCGAGCTCCTGCCCGGCAAACCGCGCGGCCTCCTCGAGCACGGCCCGGGCCGTGTCATCGTCGGGCACCTCGCGGGCCCCGAGCCCGCGCAGCCGCGCGAGGCCCCCGACCGCCTCCATGACGAAGCGCATTTCCTCGAGCGGCGCGCTATATTCTGCGGTGGTCATCCCTAGGCTCCTCGTGGAATTCCGGCCGCGGCCCACAGTCATAAAATACTAGTTGCGGGTGGAGCCGTCGCGGCGGTCTTTCTGCCGATCCTGTAAGGTGTTAGTGTTTAGACCCATGGAGAAGGTCCGGTACAGGACCGACAGTGTATGCAGAGAGTCCGCTTTTTCCTGACTCCGCTCGCGGCCGGCGCCGCCCTCCTCCTTAGCGCCTGTGCCTCCACCGTTACGGTGGAATCACGGTTTCCGACGCCGCTCGTCGAGCCCCTGCCCGTGCACGTCGGGGTCATCTACGACGACGCGCTCAAGAATTACGTCTACACCGAAGAGCTGCCCGAGCAGCATCGTTGGGCCATCACTCTCGGCGACGCCAATCTCGCCATGCTGAAGCCGCTGTTCAAGACCATGTTCGCCTCGGTCGAAGAGGTCCGGGGCGTGCCCGTGGACGCGGCCAAGGGCGCGAGCCTCGATGGCGTCATTCGCCCCGAGCTGCAGAAGTTCGAGTTCGAGCTCCCGACGGGCGAAAAACAGGACAAATTCGTCGAAGTCTGGATTCAGTACAAGCTGACTTTGTATCAGCCGGATGGCAAGGTCGTGACGGAGTGGCCGGTCAGCGGCTACGGCAAGGCCGAGCTGTCGCGCGATAAACGCCAGTCCGTCGACGAGGCCGCCATCGTCGCCATGCGCGACGTGGGCGCGGCGATCTCGACCAAGTTCGCCTCACAGCCGGACGTGAGCAATTGGCTACAGGAGAGACGCAATGCTGCCGGTTTATCCGCCCAAAGCCGAAGTGGAACCTAAGACGGTTCCGATCCGCTGGCTGGCCTTGATGGTGGTCGCCCCGCTGCTCGGCGCGTGCAGCACGACCGCGAGGCTCGAGCCCTATAAGAAGACCAGCGCCGTCATCCACAAGGGCGAGCAGGTCGTCGTCCTGGCCCGCCGCAATCATCCGAACCGGGAAGCCGAGGCCGGCTTCGTCGATTGCATCAGCGAGGCGCTCGCGAAGGGCAACGGCGCGATCGCCGTGCACCCCACGCAGAAGTTCGAGGATCAGATGTACCCGTGGTTCGAGCCGTCTACGGCCCCGCTCAGCACGGACGATCTCTCGAAGCTGCTCGAGAAGCCCGAGGTCAGGAAGCAGGTCAAGGATACGGGTGTGCGCTTCGTCGTCTGGCTCGACGGCTCGACGGACCGCGTCGCGAGCGGCGGCGGCATGACCTGCACGGCGGGCATCGGCGGGGCCGGCTGCATGGGCCTCGCATGGTGGGAAGACGACTCGCGCTACGACGCGACGGTCTGGGACCTCAAAGCGCTCGACTCGGCCGGCACGATCCACGCGGACGTCAAGGGCCGTTCCGTGATGCCGGCCCTCGTGATCCCGCTGCCGTTCATCGCGCGGCCGCAGGCCAAGGCCTGCCACGGCATCACGGATCAGCTGCGCCAGTTCCTCACGACCCCGCAGGGTTACGGCGCGGGGCCCGAGGCGAGCTGAGCCCGGGCGCCGAGCTGCGCGTCGGGCGAGAACCGGCCTGAGCCCGGGCCGTCCGCGGCGCGTTGCGCGCGGGCGCAAGCACAGCCGCGAGCGCATCACTCACCACCGCAAGCGCAAAGGAGCGCGCGTCCGTCGCCCAGGGCGCCTGCGGAGCCGGGGCTGGCGCCGCGGCTCCGGCGGATGCGCCCGGTCGGCGGCTGTACGCCGCGCGCGGCATACGGCAACATGCCAGCGACCCGCGGGCGGCCGTGCTGTCGCCCGATCGCAACCGCTCGCCGGCGCCGCGGCGTTCGGCCCAGAAGCCTCGAAGCGCGCGCAGCTGCCTGCGCCTCGCGGCACTGATATCTCGTATCGACTGTAAGAACCATATATAACTTTCTGTAAATGCAAGAGAACTCATTGAACGACGAGGAGCTGGTGGACTCGAGCCCCACCGACGAGCTTCCAGTGCTCACCGAGCACAACGTCGTCAACGACGAAGAGAGCACGCGGCTGTTCGCGGCGCTCGTCGAGGACACCGGCATCCACGAGTCTCCGGCTGTGCAGCCCGAGGGCGGCCATGCGCTCGAGGCCATACCCGCAGCGGGAGCACCTGACCGCGCGGGGCCCGGACACGCGGCGCCCGGACACGCGGGGCCCGGACACGCGGGGCCCGGCCAGCCGGTGCCGGACGGCTCGCCACCGGGCGGCGCCGCGGCCGTCGCGCACGAGCGCCGGCTCGCGGAGCAGGCCCGGTTGTTGGCCGAAAGAGCGGCCACGATCGCCTCGCTCGAAGAGCGTCTCGCTGCCACGCGCGAAGCCGTGCGGCGGCGCGAGGAGGCCGAGCAGGCGCTGCGCGCCGCGCTGGCCGAGCAGGAGCGCCAGCAGGAGGTCCTGTCCGCGGCCCTCGAGCAGGCTCAGGCCCGCGTGGCCGAGCTCGAGCACGGCGCCGCCGAGCGGGCGCGGGAGCTCGAGTCGGCCCAAGCCGAGATCGCGAGCAAGGCCCGCGCCGAGCAGGACCTGCTCGACTGGCTCGTCGGCGAAGAGCAGGCGCGTGCGTCGCTCGGCCGCGAACTGGCCGAGAGCCAGCGCGAGGCCGAGGAGCTCGCCGCGGCGCTTGCCGCGGCCGCGCATCGCGGGGACGAGCTCGCGGCCGGGATCGAGGCGGTCCGGAGCGACCTCGCGGCCCTCACCGAGCGCGCCGAGGCCGCCGAGCGGGAAGCCGAGGCCGCCCAGCAGGCCGGTGACGCCCTGGCCCATGCCCGTGCCGAGGCGGCCGCCCTCGCCGCCTACATCGACAACCGGCGTGTGCGCTGGGAAGCGCAGCGCGCCGAGCTCGCCGAGCGCGAGGCCACGATCGAGGAGCTGCGCCGCGAGATCGAGCAGCGCGCGCGCCGACGACAGGAAACGGAAGCCGCGGGCGCGGCCGAGCGGCGACGCAACGAGACGCTCGGCCGCGAACGCGACGCCCTGCGCCTCGAGCTCGACGCGCGGCGGCGGGCGGCGCCCCCCGAGCCACCGCCCGAGCTCCAGCGCGAGATCGAGCGCCTGCGCCGGGAAGTCTCGGCCCTGCACGAACGCGAGGTCGCCCAGCAGAGCGAGCGCGACGGGCGCGCTGCGGAAGCGGCGGAGCTGCAGCGCCGCGCGGACGAAGCGAGCGCGCAGCTCGCGCAGGCCCGCGTCTCGATCGCCCACCTCGAGCGCACGCTGCTCGAGCGCGATCGCGTCATCGACGCGCAGAACCACCGGATCGAAGCGCTGCAGGCGCAGGCCGGCGCACGCTCAGGCCGCTTCCAGAGCCTGGATTCGGGCCCGCGCGAGGCACCGGCCGCGGCGCGGCAGCCCCGGACGACGCCCGTGCTCGTCTGTCTTACGGGCGAGGCGCCGCGCTCGTACCGACTCGGTAAGCCCGCGATGAAGATCGGCCGCAGCGCCCACTGCGACATCCAGATCGTGACGCAGTTCGTGAGCCGCGAGCACGCCCGGCTCGAGATCGCGCCCGACGGCGTCGCGATCGAAGACCTCGGGAGCAAGAACGGCGTCTTCGTCAATTCGGTGCGCGTCGAGCGCGAAACCTTGCGGCACGGCGACATCGTCACGGTCGGAGAGACGCAGTTTCGCTTCCTGGGCCAGTGACGAGAGCCTCAAATCCGCTCCGCGCGCGGGTGACCCCAGCCCGTCTCGCACGATCGCCGTTCTCCGGCTTCGCTGTCTCTCGGCCCGCGGCCCATGGCATACTTTTGGCCTCGACCGCCCGGACCGCCCCTCGACACCCATGCGCGCCTCGACGCTGAAATTCGAGTTCCTGCTCGCGACGCTGCTGTTCTGCTTCGGCCTCGTGCTGCTGCCCTTCGCGATCTACTGGGTCGGCCAGTTCGTCGTCGGCCCGTATCACGGCAAGGCGGGCCTCGAAGGCCTGTTCAGTGCCGTGTGGGCGGATCTCGGCCGCGGGGCCTATGCGGCCTGGATCCTCGTCCTCAGCCCGTACGTCACCGTCCAACTCCTTCGGTTCGGCCGCGCGCTCTGGCGCGGCCTGTGAAGCGCATCACAACTGCTCGAAGCGAAACGCTTCCCGGCAGCCTCCTTCTGGTACGCTTCGTCGGTGCGGCCCCGCGGCGCCAAATCGCCTGCCGCGCGCTCAGAGTCGAGGTGAACGCCATGCTCAAATTCCTGGCAAGACTGATCGCCCCGGATCGTGGCGGCGACGAACGCAGCGCGCAGGGCCGGCCCGGGTCAGCCACCAGCGAGTTCCTGCGCAAGTCCGCCGCGCAGGCACCGGCCGCCCCGCCCCAAGCCGGTGACGCTCCGAAGCCGGTCTTCTCCATCGACCGCAATTCCGCCCCGCCGAGCTCCCCCGCAGCGTTCGATCCCTACAACACAGGGGCCTTCGATCGGGGCGCTTCCTGGGAGCGCGTCCGCAAACGCAATCCGTAGCAGCCCGTCGGACTTGCTCGTCCCTGACATATCGACGGTCGGCGGGCTCCCCGCGCCTTGCCGGCCGGGCGCCTCGGCGCCGATACGTCGACTGCAATCGCGATGCGGCGCAGTAGGGACATTACCGCCGGTCTCTGCTAGTCTTCCGTTCCGTCGATCGAGGGCAGCTGCCCACGGGTCCGGCGGGCATGCGCGGCACGCGCCGCGCGCCCCGGCCGCAAGCGGCTGTCCGGCTCATCGAACTTCCACGAGGTGAGCGGTGTCAAATGTTGCGCACGGCACAGCGCGCCGTGCCGGAAGTCGGTTAACCTCAACGCGACTTCGCATCGGCGGGCAAACGAGCTCGAGCGCTTCGATACCGAAGCCGTCCCTTGTCGCGAAGACACGACCGGGCGCCAGTGTGCGATCGCCGGCGGCGCGGCTCGCGTTGCCGCCGGACCGGGACTTTTTCACATTGGACCGATCGCGCTTGATTCGCCCGAACAAGGATCGGAAACTCTACGGATGCCGAGCGTGTATCTGCAACGAAATACCGAGGAGGTAATGTGAGGGAACTACTTCGCCCGCTCGTCCTGGGGGCCGCTCTGTGTGCTGTAAGCCTCACGGCCTCCGCCAGTCTCGAGCCCGCGCCGGCGCCCGTTACGCTGGACGCCAAAGATCCCGAGATCGCCCGCAACGTCACGAAGCTCATCGAGGAGCTGCACTACTCGCGGCCGCAAATCGACAACTCCTACTCCTCCGCGATCCTCGACCGCTACCTCGACGCGCTCGACGGCAATCGCATGTACTTCATGGCGAGCGACATCGCCAGCTTCGGCAAGTACCGTTACGAGATGGACGATCGTGCCAAGAACGGCAACCTCCAGCCCGTGTTCGACATGTTCAACCTGTTTCGTCAGCGTACCCGGGAGCGCATCGAGCACGCACTCGATCTGTTGAAGACGGAGCCCGATTTCACGCTCGATGAGTCGTTCGTCTTCGACCGCAGCAAGCTGCCCTGGCCCGCGGACGAGCAGGAGATGAACGACCTGTGGCGCAAGAAGGTCAAGAGCGACGCGCTGTCTCTCATGCTCGCGGGCAAGACCTGGCCCGAGACGGCCAAGGTCCTGACCGACCGCTACGAGAATCTCTACAAGCGCATGACGCAGCTCACGGCGACCGACGTGTTCGAGACGTTCATGAACGCGCTCGCGCACACGATCGATCCCCACTCGAGCTATCTCTCGCCGCGTCAGAGCGAGGAATACCGCATTCAGATGAGCCTCTCCTACGACGGTATCGGCGCTTCGCTGCAGCCCGACGACGACTACGTGAAGGTCGTCGAGGTGATCCCGGGCGGCCCCGCCCAGATCGACGGCGAGCTCAAGCCCGAAGACCGCATCACGGCCGTCGGCGAAGGCAAGACCGGGAAGCTCGTGGACGTCATCGGCTGGCGTCTGGACGACGTGGTCGCGCTCATCCGCGGCCCGGGCGGCACGACCGTGCGCCTGCAGGTACTGCCCGCCGGCGCCGCCCCAGGCACCCAGCAGAAGGTCATCGCGCTCGTGCGTGACAAGGTCAAGCTCGAGGAGCAGGCGGCCAAGAGCGAGGTCAAGAAGGTCGAGTACGACGGCCGGATGTACAAGATCGGCGTCATCAACGTGCCGAGCTTCTACCAGGATTTCGCGGCGCGCAGCCGCGGCGACAAGGACTACACGAGCACCTCGCGCGACGTGACGCGCCTGATCCATAAGCTGCAGGGCGAAGGCATCGACGGCCTGCTCATGGATCTGCGCGAGAACGGCGGCGGCCACCTCTCGGAGGCCACGGAGCTCGCCGGGCTGTTCATCGACCGCGGCCCCGTCGTGCAGCTGCGAGAGACCCGTGGGCAGCCGCAGGTCCTCGACGATCCGAATCCCGGCATCGTCTACGACGGTCCCATGGCCGTGCTCGTGGACCGCTACAGCGCGAGCGCCTCGGAGATCTTCGCAGGCGCGATCCAGGACTACCACCGCGGCCCGATCATCGGTCAGCGCACGTTCGGCAAGGGCACCGTGCAGAACCTGTTCAGCCTCGACCGCATCATGAAGGGCGACGACAATGGCCAGCTCACGCTGACGATCGGCAAGTACTACCGCATCACGGGCGCGAGCACGCAGCATCGCGGCGTCGTGCCGGACATCAAGCTTCCCTCGTTGATCGATACGAAGACCGTGGGCGAGGATACGCGCGACAGCGCTCTGCCCTGGGATACGATCCAGCCGACGCAATTCAAGCCGTTCCAGGATCTCGGCCCCGAGATCGCGTCGCTCAACACGGACGAGCAGAGCCGGCTCATGACAAACCCGGATCTCAAATACCTGGAGGGCGACATCGCGGCCATCTCCAAGGTTCGGGATGAGAAGGCCGTGTCGCTGAACCTCGAGAAGCGCAAGGCCGAGACCAAGGACATGCAGGAGGCTCAGCTCAAGCGCGAGAACGAGCGCCGTGGCGCGGACGGCGAGCAGCCCCTCGCGAGCGTAGAGGACCTCGACAAGGCCGAAGCGCCCGACGCGATCCTGCTGAACGAGGCGACCCGCCTCGTCGCCGAGATGGTCCACGACGGCGGGCACGGTCAGCAGCTGTTCACGGGCGGCGCCGCGACGCCCTCGAGCCTGACCCACTGAGGCTCACCGGCTCACCGGCCGGGACCCGCGAGCGGACGGCTATCTGAGGACGTTGAGCACGTCCCAGTAGTCGTCCGCGAGCACGTTGATCCGCAGCGGCGCGCCCGTCGGGCGCGCCGCATCCCCGGCGCCGCTCGGGGGCAATACCTCGATGCAGTCCAGGCACTCGCTCACCGGAACGGCGTCCGTTTCGTTGCGATAGCGCAGCTGCGGCATCAGCAGCTCGGCGCGTCGGCGCACGAGGTCCGGCAGGTTCCGCTGCTCCTTGAGCGAGCGCAGCCGTTCCCTGGCACGTTCGACCATTTGGTCGCACTCGCGCCGGTCGCCGAACTTCATATCTCCCACCGGTCTCTCGGTCGCGTTCTTCGCCAGCATGCCGAGGCGGGCTTCGGCGAAGTGCACCGCGAGATGCTGCGCGAGCGAGATGATGGCCGTGTTGATGAGGCGCCGGCTGTCGATGCCGAGCCCGTCGGGCTCCGGCAGGCTCTCCCCCCGAATCTTTTCGATCAGCTCCCTGAGCTCCTCGATACGCCCGTCGAGCACGCGGCGACCGTTCGCGAGGCCGGCGAGCCGGCGGCGCACGCGCCGACCGCGCAGCAGACGAAACATCCAATTCGCGCGCGCCAGGCGCTGCTCGAGCCGCTCCGCCTCGTCGACGACCTGCTTGCGCTTGTCTACGAGATCGCGGAGCTTTCCGCCGATGGCGTCGAGGCGGCGCTTACGTTTGGCCAGCTCCGCACCGTGCAGCTGCCGGCGCTCGCGGTTGCGCCGCTGCTGCTCCAGCTCGGCGCCGAACTGCTCGACGCGCAGGGCCGCGACCTTCCACAAGTGGCGCAGCTGGAAGTAGACCATCGCGTTCGCGGCCGCGAGGGGGTTCGTGAGCAGCCGTTCGAGACCTTCGAGCTGCTCGTGGGCGCGCGCGATCGAGCCCTCGTGCTCCTTGAGCTTGTCTAGCAGCTCGTAACGCTCCCGCCTGAGATCGCGCAG
The DNA here is from genome assembly GCA_963702105.1 of uncultured Gammaproteobacteria bacterium. Classification (GTDB taxonomy): domain Bacteria; phylum Pseudomonadota; class Gammaproteobacteria; order Steroidobacterales; family Rariloculaceae; genus ZC4RG20. The sequence continues at coordinate 1,548,879 of OY969712.1, read as the reverse complement.
CTCGCGCTTGACCTCCGCACGGTTCCAGTACAGCTTGAGGAGCTGCTCGTTACGCTCGCTGTCGCGTCGCTGCAAAAGCCCTATGAACATCCGTGTAGCGCGCCCCGCCGCACTCGGATGGGCGCGGGACACGTCGTTCCGTGTGTCGCGCGACTATAGGCCGGATCGCGGCGGCAAACCGTGATTCATCGCAAGAAAGGCGCGTATCTCGGGTGTAGGCTGCTACGGCTCAGCGGAACTTGTGGCCCATGTCGAGGAGATAGTCGAGCCACTTGTTGAGCATCATGTTGTTCCGCCACCGCCGGTCGAGCTCGAGGGTATGGACGCCGCCCAGGACCTGCGAAGCGAGCTCGCGGAGCTTGTAGTGATGATGCGTATGGGCCGCACAGACGGCCTCGACGAGCCGCGCGTCGTGATAGAGACGGACCGTGAGATCGGGGTCCGCGACGCGCGTCTCACCTTCCTGGAACCAATATGTGAGCTTGATCGTGGTCGTGTAGCGCTCCATGGCCACGGGTTCGAGGTGAAGGTCGCAATCGTCGGCGGACGTCGAGACCGCCGGCTGCGGCCGCTTCGGCCGCATGACCGCGAGCGGCTCCACCAGGCTCGTGAGCTTGATGAAATTGCTCTCGTAAAGCGTCATGAGCCCGGTAAAGCTGCCGGGCCTGTATACGCATTCCGGAACTATCAAACTGTCGGCCAACATGTCTCGAAAAAATCCCGTTATCCGGTTCGAGCATGCCACAAGCCAAGCGCCCGCACAAAGGCTTGACAACTCCATCCGGCAGTACGACGTCCGGAGCCGCAACAGGCGGGCAAAAGCGGTAAATGGGCCTACGAACGGACGCGGCGCTCGACCCCGGTTTGATCGAGAATGGTGCTCGCGATTTCCTCGATCGAGGAGTGCGTCGTGTCCACGTAAGGAACATGGTAGCGCTTGAACAGACCTTCCGCCGCGCGCAGCTCGAAGCTGACTTGCTGAGGCGTCGCGTAGCGGCCCAGTGACCTGCGCTCGAGACGAATCTGCCGCAGCCGCTCCGGCGAAATCATGAGCCCGTAGAGCTTGTGCCGGTAGGGCTCGAGAATCGCAGGCAGGCGCCCCGATTCGAGATCGTCCTCCGCGAGCGGGTAGTTCGCGGCAAAAACGCCGTACTGCAGCGCCAGGTACAGACACGTCGGCGTCTTGCCCGAGCGCGAAACGCCGATGAGGATGATATCGGCCTGCTCGTAGGCTCGCACCGCGTGGCCGTCGTCGGCGGCCATGGCGAAGTTGGTCGCGTCGATGCGCAGGTTGTAGCTCTTGACGTCGAACATGCCGTGGGCGCGGCCGAGCGTGTGCGAGGACTTCGCCTGCAGCTCGGCCTCGAGCGGCGCAAGGAACGCCTGAAAGAAATCCAGGACGAGGGCATTCGAGGCCATGAGCACTTCCCGCAGCTCGTCCTGCATGAGGCTCATGAATACGATGGGCCTCACGCCGGAATCGAAAGTCGCCGCGTTGACCCTGTCGGCCGCCCGCCTCGCCTTGTCAAGGGTATCGACAAATGGCAGAGTCACCTGCGTAAACTCGACCCCGTCGAACTGTGTCAACAGGCTGTGTCCGAGCGTCTCCGCGGTGACCCCGGTCTGGTCGGAAACGAAAAAGACGGTCCGTCGGCTCATTGGCGTATTGTTCACTAACGCTTGCCTTTGGCAAGGGAGGCCGCTTGACCGAACACGTCGTCTGGTTCGCCGATACGGGGAGGGAGGACATAGCACGCGTCGGCGGCAAGAACGCCTCGCTCGGCGAGCTCATCAGCGAGTTGTCGCGCCTCGGCATCAAGGTTCCGAACGGCTTCGCGACCACGGCCAGTGCCTTTCGCAACTTCCTTCGTCAAGACGGTATCGACGAGAGGATTTTCGGCCTGCTGGAAGACCTGGACGTGGCGGACGTCTCGGCGCTCGCGCGCGCGGGCGCCGAGATTCGCGCGCGCGTCATGGCCGCGCCCTTCCCCGCCGAGCTGCGCGAATCGATCCGCGCCGCATGGGCGACACTGTCGGAGGGCGAGGACATCGCCGTCGCGATCCGCTCATCGGCGACGGCCGAGGATCTACCCGAGGCCTCGTTTGCGGGTCAGCAGGAAACGCTGCTCAACGTTCGCGGCTTCGACAACGTGATCCGGGGAATCCACGAAGTCTACGCTTCGCTGTTCAACGACCGCGCGATCGCCTACCGCACGCACCACAATTTCGACCATCGCGAGGTCGCGCTCTCGGCCGGCGTGCAGCGCATGGTGCGCAGCGACCTCGGCGCAGCGGGCGTCATGTTCACGCTCGATACGGAATCGGGCTTTCGAGACGTGGTGTTCATCACGTCCGCCTACGGGCTCGGTGAAACCGTCGTCCAGGGCGCCGTCAACCCGGACGAGTTCTACGTCTACAAGCAGGCGCTCCAAGCCGGCCGCCGAGCGATCCTGCGGCGCAACATCGGCTCGAAGGCGCAGAAGCTCGTCTACGCCGCCGAGGCCGGCAAACGCGTGGAGCTCGTGGACGTTTCCGAGAGCGACGCTCGCCGGTTTTCGCTCGAGGACGAGGAGGTCCTTGCGCTGGCCCGGCAGGCGCTCGTCATCGAAAAGCATTACGGGCGTCCCATGGACATCGAATGGGGCAAGGACGGCGAGACGGGCGAGCTGTTCATTTTGCAGGCGCGCCCCGAGACCGTGCAAAGCCAAGGCCACGGCACGGCCGTGCGCTTCGCGCTCAAGGAGCGGGGCACCGTGCTCTGCCGCGGCCGCAGCATCGGCCAGCGCGTCGGCAGCGGCACGGCCAGACTCGTCCCCTCCGCCGAGCATATGCACCTCGTCAGCGCGGGTGACGTGCTCGTGACGGACATGACGGACCCGGACTGGGAGCCCGTCATGAAGCGCGCGGCTGCAATCGTAACGAACCGCGGCGGGCGCACGTGCCACGCGGCCATCATCGCGCGCGAGCTCGGCATTCCGGCCGTCGTGGGCTGCGGCGACGCGACGCGCAAGGTGGCCGACGGCGCCGAGATCACGGTGTCCTGCGCCGAGGGCGACGAGGGCTACGTCTACGCGGGCCGCCTCGCGTACGAGGAGCACGAGGTCGAGCTCGGCAAGCTGCCCGAGCTGCCCGTAAAGCTCATGATGAACGTCGGCAACCCGGACCGGGCCTTCGCGTTCGCGGCCATTCCGAACCAGGGCGTCGGCCTCGCTCGGCTCGAGTTCATCATCAACCGGATGATCGGCGTGCACCCGAAGGCGCTGCTCGAGATCGACGCGCAGGATGCGGAGACGCGCCGCATGATCGACGAGCAGATGGCGGGCTATTCGGACCCGATCGAGTTTTTTGTGCAGCGGCTAAGCGAGGGGATCGCCTGCATCGGCGCCGCGTTCGCCCCGCACCCGGTCATCGTCCGCCTATCGGACTTCAAGTCGAACGAATATGCCAACCTCATCGGCGGCAACCGCTATGAGCCCGTCGAAGAGAATCCGATGCTGGGTTTCCGCGGCGCCTCCCGCTACGTGGACGAGGGCTTCCGCCCCTGCTTCGAGCTGGAATGCCGCGCGCTCAGGCGCGTGCGCGAGGACATGGGGCTCGAAAACGTGCAGGTCATGGTGCCCTTCGTGCGCACGGTCGAGGAAGCCGAGAGCGTCGTGAGGCTGCTCGCGCAGAACGGCCTCGAGCGCGGCCGCGCCGGCCTCAAGCTCATCATGATGTGCGAGCTGCCGAGCAACGCCCTGCTGGCCGACGAGTTTCTCGAGCACTTCGACGGGATGTCGATCGGCTCGAACGATATGACTCAGCTCACGCTCGGCCTGGACCGCGACTCGGGCAAGATCGCTGCGCTGTTCGACGAACGCAACCCGGCCGTGCGCAAGCTGCTCGCCATGGCCATCGCGGCATGCCGCCGTCACGGCAAGTACGTCGGCATCTGCGGGCAAGGCCCCTCGGACCACCCGGACCTCGCCGAGTGGCTCGTCGGCCAGGGCATCGAGAGCATCTCGTTGAACCCGGACTCGGTGCTCGAGACCTGGATGCATCTGGCGGGCTGACAAAAAAGGGGTCAGAGCCCTTTTTCGGCCGCGCTCGTCGATTCGGTGGAGACGGTTTACGAAAAAGGGCTCTGACGCCTTTTTCGCCTACCAGCTCGACCGCCGCTTGCGCTTCATGTGCGGGGCGACGAGCCCGATCAGGATGCCGCCGAACAGCACGCCCGCGCCGACGATGAACCACTGCTGCCGGTTCTCGCTCTGCAGCTCCGTGTTCTCCATCGTGACGCGGTTCAGACGCTGTTCCGCGTCGGCCATGCGCTGCTTGAGGCTCTCGTTCTCGTCGCGCAGCTGCAGCGCGTTCGAGGACACGCTGCGGATGTCCTGGAGCTTCGTCGTCACGTCGCGATTCTCGGAGGTCGTTTTCTCGAGCTGGCTGCGCGTCTGAGCGAGCTGATCGGAAAGCGAGGACACCTGCGCCTGCAGATCCTTGACCTGGCTCTGCGCATCGCCGAGGCTCTTCTGCATCGCGGCCAGCCGGTCCCGGGCGACGGGCTGCGCCTGGAGGTACCGCGTGAGCAGCCAGCCTTCGGTCCCGTCGCTCGAGACCCGAACGCGCGAGTAGCCCGAGTCCGAATCGGCGGACAGCACCTCGACCTTGTCACCGGCCGAAAGGTTGCGCAGGATTTTGTTCTGAAGACTCGGACCGGAGCGCAGGGTGATCGGAACGTCGTCCGTGATGTATTCCGTCGTCTGGCCGAAGGCGGCCAGAGTCGTAGTCAGAAGGGCGATAAAGGCGAGTCGTCGAAGCAACATTTTCGAGCTCTTCAGCGGATGGACGCATGATCGGTGAACGGCGAAGGAGACTAACGCATATCGGCGAAAGTGCAACCGGGCAGGCCATCCCCGCGGCCGCGCCGGCGCCGCGGCACCCCCCCCGGCGGCGACGCCTCCCCCTCAGGCGGAGCCTATCTTCAAGACATGCTCCCGGTAAAACCGCAACTCCCTGATGGAATCGTGGATGTCCGCGAGCGCAAGGTGCGTGGATTGCTTCTCGAAGCGGGCGCTGATCTCCGGCGCCCAGAGCTGGGTCAGGATCTTGAGCGTGGAGACGTTGAGGTTCCGGTAATGAAAGAAGGCCGCGAGCTCGGGCATGTAGCGCACGAGAAACCGGCGATCCTGGCAGATGCTGTTGCCGCACATGGGCGAGGCACCGAGATCCACGAAGCGCCGCAGGAATTCGAGCGTCGTCTGCTCGGCCTCGGCCTCGGTGATCGGGCTCTTGCGTACGCGCTCGACGAGCCCCGAGCCGTTGTGCTGGCGCGTATTCCATTCATCCATCCGGGCGAGCACATCGTCGGACTGGTGGATCGCGCACACGGGCCCCTCGGCCAGCACGATGAGATCCTTATCAGTTACGATGGTCGCGATCTCGATGATGAGGTCGCTATCGGGGTCGAGCCCCGTCATCTCGAGATCGAGCCAGACCAGATTTTGTTTGCGATTCAGGTTCAGCAATGGGCCCTCCGCTCCGGGCATTGTAGCAGCCGCATCCTCCGGCGTTGGTGCCGCTCGGGAGTCGCCCCCGCATGAAGGCGCGCGGGCTCGTCGTCGAGCGCCATCGCCGGCACGCCGTCGTCGAGCGGAACGACGAGGAGCGCTGCCTCTGCGGGACGGCGAAGCGCTCGCTGCAGCCGCTCGTCGGCGACGAGGTCGAGTGGACCCAGGGCGCGGATCGGACCGGCACGATCGTCGCGGTCGCCCAGCGCCGCTCCGTGCTGACACGCATCGACAGCCGCGGCAGACCCGAACCCGTCGCGGCGAACCTCACGCAACTCGCCGTCGTGGCCGCCCCGAGCCCCGCGCCGGACTGGACGGTGGTCGACCGCTATCTGGTCGCCGCCGAGCTCACGGCGCTGAAGGGGCTCGTGGTCTTCAATAAGAGCGATCTGGCCATCGCCCCGCCCGCCCACCTCGAGTGCTACCGGCGTGCGGGTTACACGCTGTTCTCGACGAGCACCGCGACGGGCACCGGCCTCGCGCCGCTCTCGGCCGCGCTCGCCGGGCAGCGCAGCGCCATGGTCGGGCAATCCGGGGTCGGCAAGTCCTCGCTGCTCAACGCCCTGCTCGGCGATGCCGTCCAGAGCGTCGGCGACCTCACCGTCAAAGGCGCGCAGGGCCGCCATACGACGAGCGGCACGATCCTGTATCGCCTCTCGAACGGGGCCGAGCTCATCGACTCGCCCGGCGTCCGCAACTTCGCGCCATACATCGAGGACCCGCGCACCCTGCAGCACGGGTTCAAGGAATTCGGCGCGTACCTCGGCAGCTGCCGCTTCGACAACTGCCTGCACCTCGCTGAGCCGAGCTGCGCGGTCAAAGCGGCCGTCGAAAAGGCGCTGATCTGCCGGCGGCGCTACGAAAGTTACGCGCGGCTCTATGCGGAGATGACGGCGCGGAAGGCCCGGCCGCCCGGGTAGCGCCCTTTTTTCTTACCCGAGCTGGGGCTTCATCTGCCGGCCGCCGAGGACGTGCAGATGCGCGTGATAGACGGCCTGGCCGCCCTCGCGGTTCACGTTCATGGCCACGCGATAACCCGGCAGCCCATGGGCCGCCGCGAGAGTCTTCGCGGCGAGCATGAGACGCCCGGCGACCTCGACTTCGGCGTCTCCGAATTCGTTGAGGGTCGCGATGTGGGACTTCGGGATGATGAGGCAATGGAACGGCGCCTGCGGACTGATGTCCCGGAAGCCGAGCAGCAGATCGTCCTCGTAGACCCGGTCGGCCGGAATCTGGCCCGCGACGATCTTGCAGAACAGACAATCCACGTCCACTTCGATGCTCAAATCCCGATCTCCTCGGATGAGGTGTCGATGCTGCGGCGGCCCGTCAGTGCGCGCGCGAGCGTGCCGCTGTCGATGAACTCGAGCTCGCCGCCGACCGGTACGCCGTAGGCGATGCGGCTCGCGCCGATGCCGTGCTTGCGGGCCAGGCTCGCGATCAGGTGAGCCGTCGCGTCGCCCTCCACCGTGACGCTCGTCGCGACGACCGCCTCCGCGATCTCGCCCTCGCCGAACCGCCGGTCCAGCAGATCCAGGCCGAGCTCGTTGGGGCCGATTCCGTCGATCGGCGAGAGGTGCCCCATAAGCACGAAATACCGCCCCCGATAGGCACCCGACTGCTCGATCGCGAGCAGATCGGCCGGGCTCTCGAGCACGCAGATCTTGCTCGCGTCGCGCTCGCTGCTGGCGCAGAACCGGCAGACTTCGTCCTCCGTCAGCATGCGGCAGCGGCTGCAGTGTCCGATCTCTGCCGCCGCGGCGTCGAGCGCCATCGCAAGCCGGCGCGCGCCCTCGCGATCGCGATCGAGCAGGTGAAACGCCATGCGCTGCGCGGATTTGGCGCCCACGCCGGGCAGCACCTGCAGCGCCTTGACGAGCTCCGTCAGCAGCGGGGAGTAGACGTTGGCCATGGCGCGATGCGTGCGGCGATCGAGCGGCGCGGCGGCGCCGCTAGAACGGCAGCTTCATGCCCTCCGGCAGAGAGAGCCCGCCGGTCAGCGAGGAGAGCTTCTCCTGCACCGTGGTCTCGACCTTGCGGTTCGCGTCGTTGATGGCCGCCGCAACGAGGTCCTCGAGCATATCCTTGTCGTCGGCGATGAGCTGCGGCTCGATCTCCACCTTCCGCACGTCGTGCTTGCACGTCATGCGCACTTTGACCATGCCGCCGCCGGACTGTCCCTCGACTTCGATCGTCGCAAGCTCCTCCTGCGCCTTCTGCATTGTCTCCTGCATCTGCTGCGCTTGCCGCATGAGCTGGCTCAAGCCTTTCATTTCATCGCTTCCTTCAATGCTGTCCGATCCGGCGGCGCGCGGCCGGACCCGTGCGTTCAGTCCATGGGCCGAATCGAATCCGGCTCCAACACGGCGCCGAATGCGTCCTGCGCGGCCTTGACGTTCGGATCGCGCTCCATGGACTCGCGGGCCCTGCGCATGCGCGCATTCTCGCTCGCGGCGCGCCGCTCGGCCGGCGTCGGGCGCGGCGGCGTTCCGGGCGTGATATTCAGCGTAACCCGTCGGCCGAGGTACTGGCCAATCGCGGCCTGGAGCCGCTCGCGAAGCTGCTGCGTGTTCAGCGCTTCCTTCTCGGCCGTAAGGATGAGCTCGAGCCGCGACCCCGTCATGGCCGCAAGCTCGCAGTGATCGGCGAGCTGGCGGGCTCCGCCGCGTAACTCGGCCCCGGCCACGAGCGCTGGCCAGTCCTGCGAGGCCTCCGCACTCGAGGCGGCCTGGCCATGCGGCTCAGGGAGGGCGTCCGCGGCCGCGGCCGCCTCCACGGCGTACGCATCGTAATCGGCGTAGCCGTCGTCCGGGCCGAGCGGGGCCGGACCCTCGTCCCCGCCGCGGGGCCCATCACCGCCGGCGGGCTCGTCGCGGCGGCCCCGGGCCGCCGCGGCCGCAACCGCCGCCGGCGGCCGTGCCTGCGCCGCGCCAGTCCCGTTGCGCGACCGCGCCCCCGGCGCGGCTTCGGCCGCATTCGCCGCGAGGCGCGCCTTGACGGCCGCAGCGCCGGTCGCGGGCCGCTCCGCGGGCCCCGTCCGCTGCCGCGCGGCAGCCGCTTCGACGCCGGGCGCGCCTGCGTCGGCGCCGGCGCTGGCGCCGTCACCGCCGTCGCCCGCCGGCCGGAACGCGAGCATGCGCAGCAGCGTCATTTCGAGCGCGGCGCGCTGATCGCGCGCGACGGGCAGATCCCGCCGTCCCTGCAGCGCGATCTGGTAGTAGAGCTGCACGTCCTCGGGCGAAATTCGCGCGGCCAACGGCTTCAGCGCCTCGAGTTCCTCCTCGGGCACGCGCGGACCGACGAGCTGGATGACCGCGAGCTGCTGCAGCAGCCCCATGAGGTCCTCGAGCACGGCACCATAGTCCGGGGCCATCTCCTCGAGCCGCTCGGCCTCGTCGAGCAGCGCGCCGCCGTCCGTCGAAGCCAGCGCCTCGAGCATGCGCAGGACGTGACCGCGGTCGATGGTGCCGAGCATGGCGTTCACGAGCTCCGCTCTGACCTGCCCGTCGCCGAAAGCGACGGCTTGGTCCAGCATGCTCAGCGCGTCGCGCAGGCTGCCGTCCGCGGCCTTCGCGAGCGCCTTGAGCCCCTCGGCTTCGGCTGGAATGCTCTCGGCCTGCGCGATCTTCTCGAGCTGCGTCTGAATCTGAGCGAGCGTGAGGCGCTTGAGGTTGAACTGCAGGCAGCGCGAGAGAACCGTGATCGGCAGCTTCTGCGGGTCCGTGGTAGCCAGCAGAAACTTGACGTGCGGCGGCGGCTCCTCGAGCGTCTTGAGCAGCGCGTTGAACGAATGATTCGAGAGCATGTGCACCTCGTCGATGAGGTACACCTTGTAGCGCCCGCGGGAGGGGGCGTATTGCACGTTGTCGAGCAGCTCGCGCGTATCGTCGACCTTGGTTCGCGATGCGGCGTCCACCTCCACGAGATCGACGAAGCGGCCCTGGTCGATGGCCGTGCAGGCAGCGCAGACGCCGCAGGGCTCGGCGACGACGCCCTGCTCGCAGTTCAACGCCTTGGCCAGGATGCGCGCGACGGTCGTCTTGCCGACGCCGCGCGTGCCGGAAAACAGGTAGGCGTGGTGCAGACGTTCGGCCGCGAGCGAGTTCACGAGGGCCTGGACGACGTGCTGCTGGCCGACGAGGTCCTCGAACCGCCGCGGCCGCCACTTCACGGCCAGAACCGTGTAACTCACGCTCCTCGTGCCCCCCGTCGTCGCCCGAACGGCTGCCCAAAATCAAGATCCGCGTCAGCCCGACCCCGGCACCCGACCGGGCCGCTACCGCTGCTCCCTTCCGGGCCTGACGGGGTTCACGGCTGGTCGTCGCGGGGGGACCGACGCGGACACGAGCATTCTATCAGCCCGGTCGGCCCTCGTCGCGACCGCGCCCGCGACGGATGGAACTGCGCCCGAGTTTGGGCTAACCTCCAGCGCTTGGTGCTCCGCCGCAAGGCGGCATCCGCGGAGAGGTGGCCGAGCGGTCGAAGGCGCACGCCTGGAAAGTGTGTATACGCCAAAAGCGTATCGAGGGTTCGAATCCCTCCCTCTCCGCCATTCTCAGAATCGAGGTGCGGCCATGACGACGCCGAAGCTCCGACGTGCGGCCTTCTCGCTTTTCGCAATCGCGGCGGCCGCCTTCTCTTGCCGTCTCGCCGCGCAGGATCTCAGCGGCCCGGCACTCGTGGACGCCCTTCGCCATGGCGGCTACGTCATCGTCATGCGTCATGCGGCGTCGCCGCGGGCGAAGCCCGACGCGGCGCATGCGGCGCCCGGCAACACGCAGCTCGAGCGCCAGCTCGACGCGCAGGGCATGAGCGCCGCGACGGCCATGGGACGAGCGCTGAAGCGCCTCTCGATCCCCGTCGGCGACGTGCTCGTAAGCCCCGCGTTTCGCGCCCGAGAAACTGCGCAGCTGCTCGGCTTCACGAACGCGCGCAGCGTGCCGGAGCTCGCCGAGGGCAAGCAGGGCATGAAGGGCGACGCCGACGCAGAGCGCTCCCAATGGCTGCGCGACCGCGCCGCCGAAACCCCGCCGCCCGGCACGAACACGCTCGTGATCACGCACCTGCCGAACATGGCCGGCGCCTTCGGCGCCGCAGGGCGCGAGACCAACGACGGCGGCGCACTGATCCTGCGGCCCGAGCGCGGGACCGCCGTCGTGGTCGGTCACGTGGCCATGGACGAGTGGCCCGGGCTCGCCCAGCGAGCCGGCGGCGACTGAACGCTCGCGACACCGCGCTCGACGCCCGAATCCGCCCGTCGGCACGAACCTGCGCCGCGAGGCCGGCGGCCATTCACGAGACGTGCTCGGCGGCCGTTCACGAGACGTGCTCGAATTGCCCGTAGCCTCGGTGGCCGCCGAGGTGCGCCGTCGCTTTCGGTGCTGCAGCCTCCGAAGGTCCGCGTGTGCGACCTTCCGCGTCCACCGCGCATCTATCTCAACGTAGACCATGCCGACCCCGATCCCACAAGCCGACCTCGCGATTCTCGCCCGCGCCCGGGCCGGCGAGCTCGACGCCCATGCCCTCCTGTACGAGGCGTTCGCGCCCATGGTCTACACGCTCGCGCGGCGCATGCTGGCCTCGGCGACGCTGGCCGAGGACGTGCTTCAGGAGACGTTCGTCGAAGTCATCCGCAATATCCGCGGCTACCGCGGCGATGCGGAGTTCGGCCGCTGGGTGCGGCGCATCGCGATCAACAAGTGCCTCATGCATCTGCGCTCGGGCTGGGTCGCGCGGCGCGCCGATGCAGACCTCGAGGCCGGCATTGCGGGCGCAGCGGCCGACTCGGGCACCGGTCCGGAGGACCGGATCGCGCTCGAGCGCGCGCTGGCTCAGCTCTCGGACACGGCACGAGCCGTGGTCTGGCTGCACGACGTGGAGGGGTTCACGCACCGCGAAATCGGCCGGCTCATGGGCCGCACCGCGAGCTTCTCGAAATCCCAGCTCGCTCGGGCGCACGAGCGCCTGCGCGTGCTCATCGAAGGAGAGCGCCCCGAGGGCGCGCCGGAACTATGCGCCGCCATACCGAAGACTTGTTGACACTGCTCGACGCGGAACCGATCGACGCGGAACCGATCGACGCCGAGACCGCTCGCCGCCTGCGCGCCGACCCGGCCGTAAGGAGCGAGCTCGAGCGCTTGCGGCAGGTGCGCAGGAGCCTCGCCTCCCTGCCGCCGCTCGAGCCGCCGCCCGGCGTTTGGGCCCGCATCCGCGCCGAAGCCGAGGCGCGTCCGACCCTGCCGCGCGCGCGCACCTACCGGCAGCCGGCGGCGGCGGCCGCGGCAGCGCTCGTCGCGGCCCTGGCGCTCGGATACGGGCTGCATCAGGTCGGGCCCAGAGCGGGCAGCGAGCCGACGGCGACAGGCCGAGGCGCGGCGGCGGCGGCCGAGGCCCCGGGGCCCGCGACGCCAACGGCGTCTGCGACACCAACGGCGTCCGCGACGCCAACGGCGTCTGCGATGCCGACTGCATCCGCGGCCGCCGCGGCATCCGCGGCCGCCGTTGCGGCCCGCCCGTCCCCCGCCGCTTCGCCCTCGGCGGGTTTCGACGCCCTGCGCGCGGAGTCCCTGGAGCTGGAGCGCGCGCTCGCCGAGCTCGGAAGCGGGCCGCAGATCATGAGCGCCGGGACGGCGGGCACCATCGCCGATCTCGAGGACGCGGTCGCCGCGCTCGATCAGCAGCTCACCTATGCCGCCGCGGGCGGCGCCGACGCTCGGCAGCGCGAGGCGCTTTGGCGCGAACGGGTGAACGTCATGAACGCACTCGTGCAGGTCCGCGCCAATGCATTCGTGCAGGCCGGCTACGCGCCGGCCGCGGAGAAGACTTTCTGACCGGCGGCCTGCCCCCGCGGCCGGCGGGGGCAGGCCGCCCAGGACCGAACCGACCGGAGGCAATATGAAGCAAGCCAATACATTCCCCCGCTGTAGAACGACGACCCTCTGCAGCGCGGCCGCGGCCGCGCTGCTCGCCGCGGCTCTGCCCGCTTGGGGGCAGGACGCCCCGCCGGCGGCCGCGCAAACGGCCCAGAACGGCGAGCCGGCGCCGCCCCCCGGACCGCCGCCGGCCCAGCAGCCCGGAGCGGACGCACCGGCGCCGGCGTTCGGGCCGCCGGGTAGAGGACGTTTCGAGGGACCCGGGCGCCCGGGCGGCGCCGAGCGAAACGAGCGCCGTGACGAGCGCCGCGACGGCCGCCGCGACGGGCGGCGCAACGGCTTCGAGCCGCCGGACAGCCGCGACTTGGCCCGCGCGCGCGACGAGCTTCGGCAAGCTCAGGAGCGGCTCGAGGCCGCCGCGCGCGAGGTGGCCCGGCTGTCGACCGAGGTCACGGCGCCCGTCGTCGACGAGTTGCGGCGGCGGTGGGCTGGCTGGAACGGCGAGCGCGCCGTGCTCGGCATCGGCATCGAGGATACGCAGCGCGGCGTGCGCGTGGACACGGTGACCCCGGGCGGGCCGGCGGATCGCGCCGGCATCCATAGCGGCGACGTCATTGTGGCCGTGGACGGCGTGCCGCTCGCGGGCCGCGGCGAGCCTCCGGCGCGGCAGCTCGTCGGCCGGCTCGACCGCACGAAGCCCGGCGAGACGGTCAGGCTGCGCGTCCTGCAGGACGGGCAGCCACGCGAGGTGCGCGTGCAGACCCGCGCGGAAGGCGGCAGCGCTTTCGGATTCGCTGCGCCGGCTCGCGCCTTCGGCCCCGGGCCAATGCTGGCGCTGCAGCGCTTTCTGCCTTTCGGCCCCTGGCACGATATGGAGCTTGTCTCGCTGACGCCGCAGCTCGGCGCGTACTTCGGCACCGATGAGGGGATCCTCGTCGTCCGCGCGCCGAAGGACGATACGCTGCCGCTCGAGGACGGCAACGTCATCCTGGCCATCGGCGACCGCAAGCCGACGAGCCCCGAGCACGCGCTGCGCATCCTTTCGAGCTTCGAGCCCGGCGAGACGCTGCACCTGACCATCATGCGCCGGCACGAGAAGCAGACGCTCGAGGCGAAACTGCCCGGCGGCCCGGGCGCCGGCAGGCCGGGCGCCGGCAGGCCGGGCGCCGCGCAGCCAGGGGCCGGGCAATCGGGGTCCGGGCAATCGGAGTCCGGGCAACCGGAAGCCGGACAGCCGGGAGCAGGGCAGCCCGACTCCGGCGGCTCCGATTCCGGCGGGCCCGACTCCGGCGGGCCCGAAGCCGCGCACTGAGCGCCGCGACTCAGCAGACGACGTCGTCGTCGCGCTCGGCGACGACGACGTTGCGCAGCACGCCGATAGGCTCGATCTCGACCTCGACCGTCTGCCCGGGACGCAGCCACCGCGGCGGCTCGTCGTCCACGCCCGAGCCGCCCGGACTGCCCGTCGAGACGATGTCGCCCGGCTCGAGCCAGGTGAAGCGCGACACGTGCGCGAGCAGCTCGGCGACGGAGAAGAGCATTCCATCCGTGCGGCCGCGTTGGCGCGTCTCGCCGTCCACGCGCGTCTCGATCGTGAGCGAGCTCGGGTCCGGAATCTCGTCGCACGTCACGATGTAGGGCCCCAGGGCGCCCGAGTGCCAGAAGTTCTTGCCCGGGCAGTTCTGGCTGCCGTAGCGCTGCCAGTCGCGGATGGAGCCCTCGTTCATGATTGTGTAGCCCGCGACGTGCCCGAGCGCCTCGTCGCGCCCGACGTGCCGCCCGCGCCGGCCGATCACGGCGCAGAGCTCGCCCTCGTAGTCGAGCTGCTCCGAGGCGAGCGGCCGCACGATGGGCCGGCCGTGCGGCACGAGGCTCGACGCGAAACGCGCGAAGACGCTGGGCCACTCCGGCCGGCCTTCCCGCTCGACTTCGTGATACCGCCCGTAATTGCGGCCGATGCAGAGGATCTTGGCCGTGGGCGGCGCCGGCAGCGCATAGTCCACTTCGTCGAGCGCGAGCTCGGGAACGAGGCCGGGCGCCGCGGCCGCGATGTCCGCGAGCGCCGCGGGTCCGAGCGCCTCGCCCAACGAGCGGCCCGCGAGCACGCCGCCAAGGTCCGCAACGCCACCGCCTTTGACGAGACCGACGTGCTCGGCACCGCCGCGCCGGTATCGGACGATCTTCATAGACCGGGCCTCGCCTCCTTGATGACTCCGTATGCCGTGTTGATCTCGCGCGAGCGCTCCTCGGCGACCTCGCGCATGCTCTCAGGGAGCCCGCGCGCGGCGAGCTTGTCGGGATGATTCTCGTTCATGAGGTGGCGATACGCGCGCTTGACCTCGGCGTTGCTGGCCGAGGGCTCGAGACCGAGCGCGGCGTAGGCGTCGGCGAGCCGATCGCGCGACGGCGCGCCCGCCGCACCGCCGCTTCCCGCGCCGGCCCAGCCCCCGGCCCCGCCGCCGGCCGCGAAGGGTCCGCCCGTCGCCGTGCGCAGAAGCGCCTCGAGCTGCGCGACGGCGGCCGCCGGCAGGCCGAGCCCGCGCGCGATGCGCACGAGCATCGCGTGTTCGGCCGGATGCAGGCTTCCATCGGCGCCGACGGCCATGATCTGGACCTGCAGGAACAACTGCAGGAATGCGGCACGCCCGCGCGCCACGCTCGCGAAGCGCGCGACCTCGGCGTCGAGATCGAAATCCTGCGCCTTGCCGCGGTTGAACGCGGTCTTCGCGGACTCGCGCTGCTCGGGCGTGAGGCGCATGCGGTCGAAGAGCCGCTCGGCTGCACGAATTTCATCGCGCGTGACGACGCTGTCGGCCTTGCAGACCGCCCCCATGACCGCGAAGGTCGATTCGACGAACTGGGCCTGAAACTCGCCCGAGCCGCCGGGCTGGACGTTGCGCCTGAGCCAGCCGACGAACCACCCGATGGCCGCCCCTATCACGATTCCGCGGTAGCCCAGGAGGAGATAGCCGACGATGGCGCCGATGAGGACTTCGATCATGTGCGCGAGGCTACGCGGACCAGACTGACGAAGCGGCCGCCCGCGCGAGCAGCTCGTAAGACCTGAGCCTTGCCGCGTGCTCGTAGATGGCCGAAGCCACGATGACCTCGTCCGCGCCCGTCCTTTCGATGAAGCGTCCGAGCCCTGCGGCCACGGTCTCCGGCGCCCCGACGAACGAGCAGGCCAGCATGCTCGAGGCCTGCGCCTTCTCGAGCGGCGACCAGTAGCTCTCGATGTCGTCGATGGGCGGCTGGAGCTTGCCGCGCGTCCCGCGCATGAGATTCGTGAAGGCCTGCTGCGCGGATGTGAACACGCGGCGCGCCGCGGCGTCGGTCTCGGCGGCGAAGACGTTCGCGCCGACCATGACGTAGGGCCGGTTAAGCTGCTCGGAAGGCTTGAAGCGCGAACGATAGACCGCGAGCGCGTCCATGAGCGCCTCGGGGGCGAAGTGCGAGGCGAAGGCGTAAGGCAGCCCGAGCGCGGCCGCGAGCTGCGCGCCGTACAGGCTCGAGCCCAGTATCCAGAGCGGCACGCGCGTGCCGGCGCCCGGGACGGCCTGCACGGCCTGGCCGGGCCGCGCGGGCTCGAGCAGGGCCCGGAGCTCGAGGACGTCGTCGGGAAAGGTGTCCGCGCTCGCGGGGCCGCGCCGCAGCGCTCGCAAGGTGCGCTGATCCGTGCCCGGCGCGCGCCCGAGACCGAGATCGATACGGCCGGGGTACAGCGTCTCGAGCGTGCCGAACTGCTCGGCGACCACGAGCGGCGAGTGGTTGGGCAACATGATGCCGCCGGAGCCGACGCGGATCGTCTCCGTGCCGGCCGCGACGTAACCGATGACGATCAACGTCGCGGCGCTCGCTATTCCGACCATATTGTGATGCTCGGCGAGCCAATAGCGCCGGTACCCCCAACGCTCCGCATGACGCGCGAGATCGAGGGTGTTGCGCAGCGCCTCGGCCGGGCCGCAGCCCTCCGCGACGAACGCGAGATCGAGAACGGATAAGGCCGCCATGGCCGTCCGATTATACAGAGCCTGCCTACGAGGCGTTTCGCGGTCCTCTCGGCGCCGTTCCCTGCCGCGCGGCGCCGTTCCCTGCCGCGCGCCGCCGTTCCCTGCCGCGCGCCGCCGTTCCCTGCCGCGCGCCGCCGTTCGCTCGCGCTCGCGCGCTCCGGGGGCCCGCGCTATGCTTTCCGCAAGCATTCGGGGGGAACGCTTCGATGCCACACTACACGCTCGTCGTCGACGGCAAGCCGCGCGAAGTCGAGGCGGACGCCGACATGCCGCTGCTCTACGCGCTGCGCGGCGACCTGGCCCTGAAGGGCCCGAAGTTCGGCTGCGGCCTCGCCCAATGCGGCGCCTGCACGGTCATTCTCGGAGGCTCGGCGCTGCGCTCCTGCATCGTGCCGATCTCGGCTGCGGCCGGCGCTTCGATCCGCACGCTCGACGGCCTCGGCACCCCCGATGCGCCGCATCCCGTGCAGGCCGCCTTCATCGAGGAGGAAGCCGCTCAGTGCGGCTACTGCGCGAACGGCTGGATCATGACGGCCGTGGCCGGGCTCGAGCGCAATTCCGCGCCGACTGAAGATGAAATCCGCGGCATGCTCACCGGGCTCAAATGCCGCTGCGGAACGCACATGGCGATCCTGCGCGCCGTGCGCCGCGCGGCCGAGCTCATGCGGAACCGGGGGGACGGGCATGTCTCGCAAGATTGATCCGCAGACCTTGCCCGCGGCCCCGCGCTTCGACCGTCGGCGCTTTCTCGGCGGCGGCGCGAGCCTCGTCTTCGCGATCCGTGCCGCCGGCACGATCGCGCTGCTGCCGCTCGGCGAGGCCGAGGCCGAGTCCGAGACGCGCTGGGCGAAGGCGCGCGCGCTGGCGCCGGATTCGCTCGACACCTGGCTCGAGGTCAACGCGGCCGGCGCCGTCACGGCGTTTTTCGGGAAAATGGACATGGGCCAGGGCGTCGATACGGCCATCGCCCAGGTCGTAGCCGAAGAGCTCGGCGTGGACGTGGGTCGCGTCGCCGTGATCATGGGCGACACGGGCCTCACGCCGGACCAGGGCGGCGCCAGCGGCTCGAGCGGCTGCCGGCTCGGCGCGAATCCCCTACGCAATGCGGCGGCCGAGGCGCGCCGCGTGCTGCTCGCGCGCGCGTCCGAGCACCTCGAGGCGCCCCCCGCCGCGCTCGGCGTCGCCGACGGGGTCGTATTCGTGACGGCGGAGCCCGGCCGGCGCGTCGGCTACGGCGAGCTCATCGCGGCCGGCTTCGCGACCGGTCTCGACTGGAACAAGCGCTACGGCAACAGCCTCGAGGTCGAGGGCCGCGCGGCGCCGAAGAGCCCGAAGGACTACACGGTCGTCGGGAAGCCCGTCGCGCGCAAGGACATCCGCGGCAAGATCCTCGCGACAACCGAGTTCTGCCACCACGTAACGCTGCCCGGCATGCTGCACGGCCGCACGCTGCGCCCGCCCGTCGCGAACGCGCGGCCCGTAGCCGTCGAGGAAAAGTCGATCGCCTCGATTCCCGGCGCCCGCGTGGTCTGGAAACAGGACTTCCTGGCCGTCGTCGCCGGGACGGAGTGGCACGCGATCAAGGCGGCGCGCCAGCTCGAGGTTCGCTGGAGCGTGCCCGAGCCGCCCTTCCCCGAAGCCGATGCCCTGTACGATCACATCCGCGCGGCGCCCATCGTCGCCGACAACTCGGTCGCGAACTTCGGGCCGCGCCGCGACTACGACGCGGAGCCCAGTCTGCGCGCGATCCGGGCGGCGGCGACGACCGTCGAAGCCGAATACGAGCTGCCCTTCCAGTCCCATGCACGCATGGCGCCCTCGATCGGCGTCGCGGACGTCGGCGGCGGCGAGGCACTGATCTTCTCGGATACGCAAAAGTCTCATGCGACGCGCGAAGGCATCGCGAAACTGCTGGGCCTGCCCGTCGAGAAGGTGCGCGTGATCTGGAGGCCCGGCCCCGGGTCGTACGGCCGCAGCGACGCCGACGAGGCCGCGTTCGAGGCCGCCGTGTTGTCGCAGGCCGTGGGCCGGCCCGTGCGCGTGCAGTGGATGCGGCACGAGGGCCACGCCTGGGATCCGAAGGCACCGGCCGCGGTGATCACGTGCAAGGCGGGCGTCGACGCGAGCGGCAACGTTTCGGGTTGGTACTTCAGGGCGAAGGGGTTTTCGGGTTGGGACGTCCTCTACAACGCGTCCGATCCCAAGGACACGCTCGTCGGCCAGCTCCTCGGCTTCGACAAGGGCGACGCGCAGAATTTCGGCGTGCCGGGCGAATCCTATGCGTTCCCGATCGCCGTGAAGTTCTGGGAAACCGTGCCGCCGCTCATGGAGCGCGCCTCGCCGCTGCGCACGGCGCACATGCGCGCGCCGCAGGAGCCGCAGCTGCACTTCGCGCACGAATCCTTCGTCGACGAGGTCGCGGCCCGGATCGGCAAGGATCCGATCGCCTTCCGGCTCGAGTACGTGACCGACGCGCGCGAGAAGGCCGTGCTCGAGGCCGTCGCCAAGCTTTCGGCGTGGCGGCGCCGGCCCTCGCCCGCCGCGGGATTCGGCACGCAGCGCCAGCTGTTGCGCGGCCGGGGCGTCTCGCTGAACAGCGGCTTCGGCAGCTACGTCGCGACGGTCTGCGAGGTGGAGGTCGATCGGCGCACGGGCCGCGTGCGCGTGCCGCGCGTGTTCGTCTCGCACGACTGCGGCCTCGTCATCAATCCGCGCAGCCTGAAGACGACGATCGAGGGCAACATCGTGCAGGGCCTGAGCCGCACGCTGTTCGAGGAAGTGCGGTTCGACGCCGCCACGGTCCACAGCGTGGACTGGCTGACCTATCCGATTCTCGACGTCGCCGACGCGCCCGAGCAGATCGAGATCGTCACGCTCGACCGCCCCGAGCAGCCCGCGGGCGGTGCCGGGGAGCCGGCGCACGTCACGGTCCCCGCGGCCGTCGCCAACGCGGTTTTCGATGCGACCGGCGTGCGGTTCCGGCGTTTGCCGCTGACCGCGGCGCGCGTGCTCGCCGGGTTGGCGTGAGCTCTTTCGAAGTATCCGTGCCGCGCCTGCGCCCCGCCCAGGAGCGCCCGCGCGCGGGGACGCCTCAGCGCACGGCGATGCGGTTCACGACGCGGTCCACGCCGAACAGCGCCCACGCGTCGAACTCGGCGGCCGCGCGCTCGGACTCGTTGCGGACGAGTCCCTGAAGCGTGATCACGGCACCCTGACAGGTCGCCGCGATCTGCGAGGCGTCCACGGTCGGGTCCTTCTCGAGCACGATGCGCAGGGCGTCGAGGATCTCCGCTTCCGTGTCCGCGTCCTCCGGCACGACGCCAAGGCCATTGATGACGTCCCGGCTGCCCGGCGCCCACCAGGCGACGGCACCGGCAAGGCGCTTGTGGGACAGGCTCGGCACCTCGCCGTCCAGGGTCACGACCCCCTCGTCCACGCCGATTTCGATCCAGGGCCCGCCGGGGCTGCCGGCCTCGGATCCCCGTGCGCGCTGTGCCATGGGCGGATTACCGGTTTGCGCGGACCCGGGGGTCTCCTCGCCGTGCTTCCGGCCCCTGACGCGGGTATTGAGCGCGAAGCCGCCGAAGGCGGAGTCTTCGATCAGGGTCCGCTCGATGTGAGCCGCGATGGCGCCGTCGCCCATGCGCTCGGCCGGCCGCACGTGCAGGCGGTCCACGACGTCCTCAACGGGCGGCTGGGCCGCCGTGAGCTCGAGCGCGATGCGCTTGGCGGCGATGTCCTCGACCTCGCCCGAGAGGGTCGCGACGCCCGCGCTGAACTCGATGACGACGCGGTCGCGATGCAGATTGACGCGCGGCTCGTGCTCGAGCGCGGCGCGGATCCGTTTGGTGACCTCAGCGTTGTCCATGCCTCCTGTCCGTGTTCGAGCCCGCCGCGGCGTTCGCATCGGCATCCGCGCCCGCGTGCGGAACCGGACACGGCTCCGCACCTGCACGCCGCGGCCGCTTGCCCCGGAGTCTCAGGATCGACGGGACGGGCCGCAAGCGCAATCAGTGAGGCTACCAAGGTTGCCGCCGTTCACATCGGCGGCGCAACGGCTGTCGGACCGGCGCGTTTGCGATCGGCTTGACACCTCGAGGAGGCGTCGCTAAATGAACGGCACCCACGCTCGGGGGACGGTTTGAGGCGGGGTCGGAAATGAAGGGCACGGAGGCGAGGGCGGCAGGCGGCCGGTGGTGGTTGCCGCAGGACGTCCCGGTTGACCGCGCGCTCGTCTGCGAGATGGGACCTCTGAAGCTCGTGCTGTGGCGCCGCCGCGCGGAGTGGCGCGTCGCCTTTCGCTACGCGGAGGAAGGTGTTCTCGCTGTTCGTCGCTTCGGCGCTGCGCGAGCTCGGGTTCAGCCTCGCGGTGCTCGTCGGCGCGGCCGGCGTGCTGACGGTCGCGATCGGCTTCGCCTCGCAAACGTCCGCCTCGAATCTCATCAGCGGCCTCTTTCTGCTCGGTGAGAAGCCCTTTCAGGTCGGCGATTTCATCACGGTCGGAGAGCGCACCGGAGAGTTGCTCTCGATCGACGCGCTCTCCGTCAAGCTGCGGACCTTCGACAACCTGTTCGTGCGGATTCCGAACGAGACGCTGATCAAGAGCGAGGTCGTCACGCTCACGCGCTTCCCGATCCGGCGCATCGACCTGAAGATAGGCGTCGCATACAAGGAAGACGTGCGCCGCGTGCACGACGTGCTGCTCGAGGTCGCCGAGCGGAACCGGCTCTGCCTCGACGACCCCGCGCCGCTGTTCGTCTTCCTGGGCTTCGGCGACTCGTCGTTGGACCTGCAGTTTTCCGTCTGGGCGACGCGCGAGAATTACATCGAGCTCACGAACACGATTCATACGGAGATTAAGGAGGCCTTCGACGCGGCCGGCATCGAGATTCCGTTCCCGCACCGCTCGATCTACACGGGCGAGATCACGAAGCCGTTTCCCGTGGAAGTCGTCGCACGCGGAGCCGCAACGGAGTAAGGTACGGATGCCGAGCAGGACGAAGCCTTGAAACCGCTGGCGAACGTGAAGTGAACGAACCGAGCCTTGAACCCGAACGGCGGCGGAGCCGGCAGACGCGGCGCAAACCGCATGCCTGGCTGGGGCGCCTACCCGCCCTGTGGCTGCTGCTGCCCGTGCCCCTGCTCGCCGCGGGCGCGCCGCCCGTCGATCCGAGCCTGCCGAAGGCATTTCGCGAGTACCCGGGCATCGAATACGACCACGACATCCCCCTGCCGCCCGACTACACGAAGCCCGGGGAGTGGGCGTTCGGCCGGCTCATGTATCCGACGATCGAATACGGCTGCGACGGGCAGTGGCCCGGCGACTGGCGCCAGGGCGGCACGACGTGGACCATCGACTACCCGCGCAGCGACCGCCACGTAGCCGAGATGGTCGGACGGCTCACGAGCCTCGACGCCCGTTCCGTGGAACAGCCCGTCAACCTCGATGACGGCGACGACGTCTTCAATTGGCCGTGGCTCTACGCCGTGGAAGTCGGCCACTGGGCGCTCACGTCGGCCCAGGCAGCCAAGCTCCGCGAGTATCTGCTGCGCGGCGGCTTCCTCATGGTGGACGACTTTCACGGCACCTGCGAGTGGGCCGTCTTCGAGGCCAGCATGCATCGCGTCTTTCCGAACCGCCCCATCGTGGACGTCCCCGACGACGACCCGATCTTCCACGCTTACGGGGAAGCCGAGCATCACGAGCAGATTCCCGGCGCTCAGTTCCTTGACTCGGGCCGGACCTACGAGCAGGACGGCGTCGTGCCCCACTGGCGCGCGATCTACGACGACGACGGCCGCATCATGGTCGCGATCTGCCACGACATGGATCTCGGGGACTCCGTCGAGCATGCCGACGACAAGCTGTACCCGCAGCCCTACTCGACGGCGGGGATGAAGCTCTTCGTCAATTACATCCTGTACTCGCTGATGCACTAGAAGAAAGAAAAAGGGGTCAGAGCCCTTTTTCGACCGCTCTCGTCGCAGTACCGGATGTGGCCGGCCGAAAAAGGGCTCTGACCCCTTTTTCTTTCGCCTTCCTCAGCGGAACAGATCGAGTTGCGCGTCGAGGCGCGGCGGCCGGAACGCGGTCAGGTCGAGGCCGCGGTCGCGCCGGCCGATACCGACGGCCCGGCACGCTCGCTCGAACCGGCGGCGCAGCAGTGCGGCGAACGGCCCTTCGCCGCGCTGCCGGCTGTGAAAGCGAGGGTCGTTGATCCGCCCCGCGCGCATCTGCTCGATGAGGCTCAGCACATGACGGGCGCGCTCCGGGTAATGCTCCTCGAGCCATTCTGTGAATAGCGGCCCGACCTCGTGGGGGAGCCTGAGCAGCACGTAGCCCGCCGAGACGGCGCCGGCGGCTGCCGCCTCCTCAACGATGCGCTCGAGCTCGTGGTCATTGAGCGCGGGGATGACGGGCGCCGCGAGCACGCCGGCCGGCACGCCTTCGGCATTGAGCTCGCGGATCACGGCGAGCCGGCGCGCAGGCCCGGCCGTCCGCGGCTCCATGCGCCGCTTGAGCTCCGGATCGAGGGTCGTCACGCTGATCATGACCTCGGCCAGCCCCTCGGCCGCCATGGGCACGAGGATGTCGAGGTCGCGCAGTATCAGGCCGCTCTTGGTGACGATCGACACCGGGTGCTTGCACTCCGCAAGCACTTCCAGAATCCCGCGCGTGAGCTCCAGATCGCGCTCCGCGGGCTGGTACGGGTCGGTGTTCGTGCCGAGCGCAATCGGGCTGACCTCGTAGCCGGGCTTTGCGAGCTCGGCGCGCAGCAACTCGGATGCGTTCGGCTTGAAAAGAATGCGCGTCTCGAAGTCGCGCCCCGGAGAGAGATCGAGATAAGCGTGCGTCGGGCGCGCGAAGCAATAGATGCAGCCGTGCTCGCAGCCGCGATACATGTTGATCGACTGCGTAAACGGGACGTCCGGCGACCGGTTGCGGGCGATGATCGACTTCGCGGGCTCGGCTCGCAGCTCCGTCAGCACGCGCTCGCCGGCCTCCTCCGCCTCGCGTTCCGAACGCGTGCGAGCGAAGCGGCCGGCCGGATTCGAGATCGCCCCGCGCCCGCGCACCGCCTGGGGCCTCGTCTCGCCGTTTCCGTCCGCTCCCGACACACGTCCCTCCGAGCCGCGCCGGGTGCGGCCCTCCGGCCTCAGTGAAACAGGCCGAGATCGATCGAGTCGGCCATCTCGTGGTAGCCCTTGTCGCTGCCGTGCAGGTGGTCGCCCGCGTGCAGGCCTTCGGTAATCTGCTTCGGGTCGTTCGGGTCGCGCAGCACGGCGTCGAAATCGATGACGCCGTCGAACTCGTTGCCCGTGCGAATCCACCGGTTGACGGCCTCGCGCACGACTTCGCCTTCGTCCGAATAATAGGCGGCGCCCTTGAAAGGCGTGATCGTCGCGCCGTAGACCTTGATGCCCTTGAGGTGCGCGCGCGCGATGATCTGCCGGTAGCCCGCGATGAGCGTCTCGGCGGAAACCTTGCTCGCGGGACGGAACGACGGCGCGCCGGGGCGCCCGAAATGCCCGAAAGCGATACCGATGTCGTTGATGCCCTCGAAGACGACGATGTGCGTGACGCCCGGCACGGCCAGCACGTCGCGGTCGAAGCGCGCGAGGGCGCTCTCCCCCGCCCCGTCGCTCAAGACCTGATTGCCGCTGATGCCTTCGTTGACGACGCCCCAGCTGCCCTCGCCCTTGCGGTCCGCGAGGCGCTGCGCAAGATCGTCCGGCCAGCGCCGGTCCTCGTTGAGCGTGGCGCCGACGCCGTCCGTGATCGAGTCGCCGAAGGCCACGACGACGTGTGCGGGACCTGCGGCGTCGACGTTTACGCCGGCGAGGAACGCACGCGCCGTCATCGTCGAGGCCGGCTCGAACGTGCCGTGCGTGAAGTCGCCGGGCTTCGAGACGAAGGCCGTTTCCCGGCCCGTCGAGTGGCAGGTGCACGGACCGGTGTCGCCGGGCAGATAGAGGCTGATCGAGAGCTTCGCGAGCGGCTGCACGGCGAGATCGATGGGGTCGCTGATCAGCGGCGCACCGGCCGCGATGACTGCCGTCGGCCGGCCGCCGAAAGTCACCGCGTGCTCGCTGCCGGCCTGAATGCCGCCCTTGCCGTCCGCGAGCGCGACGGTCGCGGCGCCGACCTCGAGCGGCGTCTTGCCGTACTCGTTCGTGAGCCGCAGCCGCAAGCGCCGGCCGCCGGCGCTGATGCGCACGACCTGCCGGATCGTCTGATCGTGAAAGCTCGGCGACGCCGGGAACGGCCCGTTCGCCGCGGTCGGCGGCAGCGGCGAAGCGCCCCATGTGCCGACCCAGGCCGGGTCCTCGGCGCGCGCCGCCCCGGCCGCGAGGACTAGAATGGCGAGACCGGTCGCGAGCTTCTTGTTCATATTCATTCTTTTGCTCCCCACTGATGGCGCTGGCTGGATGCGTGACAACGATACAGCCGCTCGGCGGCCGATGAAAGGCTCCGCAGCGCGCGTGCCCTCCTATGTGGTCGGCCTCGACGACGCGCCGTTCGAGCCCACGGGCGGGCGCGAGGTGCCCGTCATCGGCGCGGTATTCAACGGGCTGCGTCTCGAGGGCGTGCTCCGAGCCAGCGTGCGTCGGGACGGGGCCAACGCGACGCAACGCGTGACGGGCCTCCTCGCGGCGTCGCGCTTCGTGTCGAGCCTACAGGCCGTGCTGCTCCAGGGCGTCACGCTCGCGGGCTTCAACGTCGTCGATCTCGCCACGCTGCACCGGAACCTCGGGCTGCCCGTGGTCTCGGTCTGCAGGCGCCGGCCCGACCTCGAGCGCATCCGCCGCGCCCTGCTCGAATCCGTGCCGGGCGGACAGCGCAAGTGGCGGCTCATCGCGCGCCAGCCGCCCATCGAGCGCTGCGGCCGCGTCTATGTGCAGAGCGTCGGCCTCGACCCGGCCGCGACGGTTGCGCTCGTCGAGCGCTTTGCCGTCAACTCGCTGCTGCCGGAGCCGCTGCGCACGGCGCATCTGATCGCCGCCGGGTGCGCCCACGGCGAAAGCCGGCATCGCGCGTAGCCGCCGGCACGCCCGGAGCCCCTTCGATACCCATGGAGGGGCCAGTGGCCGTTACAGGCCACTAGTCCCGAAAGTTCGTGAACTGCAACGGCAAGCCGATGTCCGCGCCCTTGAGCAGCCGGATGACGTCCTGCAGGTCGTCGCGCTTCTTGCCCGTCACGCGCACCTGCTCGCCCTGGATCGCGGCCTGCACCTTAAGCTTCGAGTCCTTGATGTGCTTGACGATCTTGCGGGCGTGGTCGGCGTCGACCCCGTGCTTCATGACGACGCTCTGGCGCGCCTTGCTCAGCGTGATCTCGGGGACCTGCGCGTCCATGGCCGCTAAGTCGATGTGCCGCGCGGATACCTTCTGCGTCAGGATGTCCAGCATTTGCTTGAGCTGAAAGTCGCTCGGGGCCTCGAGCGTGACCGTGTACTCCGCGAGCTCGAACTTCGCCCCGGTGCCCTTGAAATCGAAGCGGTTGCCGATTTCGCGGTTGGCCTGATCTACGGCGTTCGTGAGCTCGTGATGGTCGAGCTCCGAGACTACGTCGAAAGAAGGCATGGTCCTGGTCGTCCTGGCGGCGTGTCATTCCCCCGCGCATCTTCAACCACGCCCGCGCGCTCCGCAAGCCGGCCGGCACCGCGCACGTCAGAACGGGTCACCCGAAGGATAACGGCTGCGCAGAAACTTGACGCCGAGCGCGATGGCCGCGAACAGGGCGATGGCGACCCCGAGGTAGATCGACAGCTGCGTCACGCTCTCCTGCGCCACGAGGCCGGCGCCGACCAACGCGTAGACGGCGGCGCCGGGCAGCGCCCCGACCGCGGTCAGCAGAACGAGCCGGTCGAGCGCAATGGGCGAGAGCGCGAGCATGATGTTTTGCCAGAGATAGGGCACGATGAACGCGAGCCGAACGACCACGACGACGGTCGAGCCGTATTCTCCGACCTGCTCGCGGATCCGCTTGGCCTCGGCGCGGTTCTCGACGAGGCGCTGCATTCCCTTGAACACGTGCCGGATCGAAATCGCCGAGGCGGCCGCCCCGGCGCAGATGGACGCGAGGGCCACGACGGTGCCGACGTACGGGCCGTAGAGCGCCCCGCTCGCGATATTCAGCGGGATCAGCACCGGCACGAAGAAAAAGCAGCAAAGCGCGTAGGCGGCGACGATGACGGCGTATCCCGCGAAGCCGAGCGAGGCGACGAAGGCCTCGAGCCGCATCGCGATCGCGTCGATGCGGTTGCCGAACAGCGCGTCACCGACGAAATGGAAACCGATGCTCAGCGCGACGACGACGAGGATGGGCCCAAGCCCCCTCAGAGAGCTGCGCTTCACGACCGCCTCCGCTGCGCGCCTTCCGCGGCGCCGTCCGCAAGGACGCTCAGGGCATCCCCCGTCAGGCGATAGAGCGTCCAGTCGGCCATGGGCACGGCGCCGAGGCGCCGATAGACGGCGATGGCGGGCTCGTTCCAGTTCAGCACCGACCATTCGAGCCGGCCGCAGCCGCGCGCGACGGCCACGCCCGCGACGGCCTTGAGCAGCGCGCCGCCCAACCCGCGGCCCCGCAGCGGCCGCCGGACGTAGAGGTCCTCGAGGTACAAGCCCTGCCGGCCGAGGAACGTCGAGTAGGTCGGAAAGAACAGGGCGAAGCCGGCGGGGTCCCCGCCGAGCTCGGCGACAAGCGCCTCGGCGACCGGGCGCCGGCCGAACAAGGCCGCGGCCAGCGCCTCCGGGCCGGCCGTGAACTCGTGCCTGAGCCGCTCGTACTCGGCCAGCTCGCCGACGAAGCCATGCAGCGTCGGCACGTCCTCGGGCTCGGCCGGTCGGACGGTAATCTCAGGTTCGGCTTCCAACTTTCCCTGCTCTCCGATGGAGGTAAGACCCGGCTTGAGGGTCCACGGTTCTTTCTTCGTCCCCGACAGTTTATGCTTTCGTTCTTTCGTTCGAGTCAGTCTGATAGGGGAATGACATGGCAGACAAGAAAATAATAGCGGTAGTAGGTTCGACAGGCTCGCAGGGCGGCGGCCTCTGCCGCGCGATCCTGGGCGATGCGTCCGGGGGCTTTGCGTGCCGGGCGATCACTCGGGACCCAAGCAAGGACAAGGCCCGTGCGCTGGCGTCCCAGGGCGCCGAGGTCGTGAAAGCCGATCTCGACGACGTCGAAAGCCTCAAGAAGGCCTTTGCCGGCGCCTACGGCGTCTATGCGGTCACGAACTTCTGGGAGCACTTCTCCGGCGAGAAGGAAAAGACCCAGGCCAAGAACATTGCCGACGCGGCAAAGGCCGCGGGCGTCAAGCACGTCGTCTGGTCCACGCTCGAGGACACGCGCAAATTCATGGCGCAGGACGACAAGCGCATGCCTTTCCTGCAGGAGAAGTACCGCGTCCCGCACTTCGACGCCAAGGCCGAGGCCGATGCTTACTTCTCGGGCCTGCCCTTGACGAAGCTCATCACGACGTTCTATTGGGACAACCTCTTCATGTTCGGCATCTGCCCGAAGAAGGGCGATAACGGCCAATACGCCTGGGCGATGCCCATGGGCAACGCCAAGCTCGGGGGCATTGCGGCCGAAGACATCGGCAAAATCGCTTACGGCTTGTTCAAGGCGGGCTCCGAGTACATCGGCAAGACCGTCGGCGTCGCCGGCGAGGCGTTGACCGTGGACGAGATGAGCCAGAAGCTCTCGAACATTCTCGGGGCCCCGGTCAAGTACAACGCCGTGGATGCCGACACGTATCGCGGCTTCGGGTTCCCGGGCGCGGACGAGCTCGGCAACATGTTCCAGGTCTATCGCGATTTCGAGCGCGAAGTGCTCGGCGCACGCAGCGTGGCCGAGGCCAGGAAGCTCGATCCGCAGCTGCAGAGCTTCGAGCAGTTCATCACGAAGAACAAGGACGCCATCGTCGCCTCCGCCAACTCCTGACGACCGCGCGGCGGCAAGTCCGCAAACCTTTCGAGGCGGAGCGTCGGCGGCAACGCCGGCGAGCACGGGACCCGGCACCATTCCAGTGAGCCGAGCCTGCGCTGAATCCGGCCCCGGCTCACGGCCGGGGCCGCATTCTTTCACGAGGCGGCCTCCAGGGCGGGCTCGGCCTGCCGAGGCTCGGCGGCCGGCTCGCGGCCTGCGGCGGCGCCGCCGTCATCGCCCCCGCGATCTCCGTCGGCGGGATCCTCGGCAGCGCGGTCCTCGTCAGCACGGTCCTCGTGCTGACGCCGCCACATCGCCGCGTAGAGCACGCCGCGCGCCAGCAGCGCGGCGTGCGTGCCGCGCTCGGCGATGCGCCCGCCGTCGAGCACGATGATTTCGTCGGCATCGACGATCGTCGACAGCCGGTGCGCGATCACGAGCGTCGTGTGCCCGCGCGAGACCTCGCGCAGCGAGCTTTGAATCTCCTTCTCCGTGTGGCTGTCGAGCGCCGACGTCGCCTCGTCGAACACGAGGATCCGGGGGCGCTTCAGGATCGTGCGCGCGATGGCCACGCGCTGCTTCTCGCCGCCCGAGAGCTTGAGCCCGCGCTCGCCGACCTCGGTCGCGTAACCGTCGGGCGAGGCCGCGATGAAGTCGTGAATGCGCGCGAGACGGGCGGCCTCCTCGACATCTGCGGCCGGCGCGCCGGGGCGGCCGTACTCGATGTTGTAGTAAATGCTGGCGTTGAACAGGACGGTGTCCTGCGGAACGATGCCGATGGCCGCCCGCACGCTGGCCTGGGTCACGTTGCGGATGTCTTGGCCGTCGATTCGGATGGCGCCCCGGCCGGCATCGTAGAACCTGAACAGTAGCCGCGAGATCGTGGATTTACCGGCGCCGCTCGCGCCGACGATCGCTACGCGCCGGCCGGCCGGCACTCGAAAGCTCACGTTGTCGAGGATCGGCCGGCGCGGATCGTAGGCGAACGAGACCGCTTCGAACTCGAGCTCGCCGGGTCCCGGCTCGAGCGGACGTGCGCCCGGCGCGTCCTCGACGTCCGTGTCGACGTCGAGCAGCGCGAACATCGACTCCATGTCCGCGAGCGATTGCTTGACCTCGCGATAGACGAAGCCGAGGAAGTTCAACGGCGTGTAGAGCTGAATCAGATACGTGTTGACGAGCACGAAGTCGCCGACCGACATGCGTCCCTTCAGCACTCCGTGGCCGGCCATGGCCATGAGCGCGCCGAGGCCGGCGCCGATGATCAGCGCCTGGCCGACGTTGAGCAGCGAAAGCGAGGTGCGGCTCGCGACCGAGGCCTGCTCGTAGCGGGCGAGCGCCGCGTCGAAGCGCCGTGCCTCGTAAGCCTCGTTACCGAAGTACTTGACGGTCTCGTAGTTCAAGAGGCTGTCGATGGCGCGCGCGTTCGCCTCCTGGTCCGTCTGATTCATCTCGCGCCGGTACTTGAGCCGCCACTCCGTGACGGCGAGCGTGTAGCCGATGTAGCAGGCGACGCATAGAAACGTCACGACGGCGAAGCTCGCATCGAAGAATGCCCAGAGGATGCCGCAGACGAGCGCGATCTCGATGAGGGTCGGCAGGATGTTGAACAGCATGTACCACAGCAGCGAGTCGATGCCGGCGGTACCGCGCTCGATGGCGCGCGAGAGGCCGCCCGTCTGCCGGGCCAGATGAAAACGCAGCGACAGCGAATGCAGATGGCGGAAGGTTCTGAGCGCGGCCTTGCGGATCGCGCGCTGGACGACCTTGGCAAACACCGCGTCCCTGAGCTCGCCGAAAGCCACGGACGCGATGCGCATGCCGCCGTAGGCCACGAGCAGGCCCAGCGGCAGCACGAGCGGCAGGTTGGAAGGGTTCGAGAACAGGTCTACGAGCCGCCTGAACACGATCGGCACGTAGACCGTGGCCCCCTTGGCCGCCACCAGAAACGCGAGCGCGACGACGACGCGCAGGCGCAGATCCGGCTCGCCGGAAGGCCAAAGATACGGGGCGAGCGTCCGCAAGGCGCTCCATTCGAAGCCGGCCGCCCGCGGCCGGCTGGTTGCGGTCGAGTCGCTACTTTCCATGTCGAAAACGGCCCCAACCGGGGCGGTGAGTATAAGGGAGCGGCGGGACAAAGGCGTCGCGCCGGCGCCGCGGGGCGCGTCGGTTCTCCGGAGGTCGGTTCTCCGGAGCGAAAGGGCCCGGCGCGGTTTCAAGGCCCCGCGCCGGGCGGGTTCAGGGTCTCGGCCGGCGGGGACTCGGCCGGCGTGGCCTCAGCCCCCCGGCTCCGCGCTCTCAGCGCCCGGCCGTCCCCGACCGCCGCGGCCGGCCGTCCTCGCGCGAAGCCGGGGCCTCGGGGGCGACTTGCGCCGGCCTGTTGCCGGGCGCCGCCGCAGGAGCGCCTTCGGGGCGGGAGCCGCCGGTCGCAGGCGGCCGCGCGGCCGGCGCCGTCCGCAGGCCGCCCTGAAGCGACTTACGGGTCGCGAACAGGGCGGCGGCGACGGGCCCGACGAAGATGGCCACGTGCTTGCCGAATTCCGGCAGCGGCGCGTGCCCGGGCTGAAAGATACTCACGAAGAAGTCGCCGAACGTAAACGCCGTCCAGCAGACGATGAAGATGAAGGCGCCGTTTATCGACAGCGTCGTGTGCTTGTCGGCGAAGCGGCCCAGCACCGCAAACAGCGCGGCGAACGCGAGACCCAAAGCGATCAGAACGATTGTACGCATCGACTACTCCCTCGGCGCCTCCGGCGGCGGCGTGGTTCCTTTCGGGAGTCAGCAAGATTCGTACCACGGTACGAAGACAGACGGCCTGGCCGTTGCCGGGGCGCCGGGCGCGGAAAATCCGGTTGCCGAGGGGCTCGGGACTCAGCCTTCGTCGCCGGGGCGGCGTCCGGGACTCAGCCTTCGTCGTCGGAGCGTCTGGAGCGGCGGCGCTCGCGCCTCGACATCTTGCGGGAGCTCTGCCCGCCGGTAGCGCCGGCCTTCGAGTCGCCGGGGGCCGCCTGCGCCGATGCGCCGTTGTCCTTGCCGAAATTCGGCGGCACCTCGAGGCAATGCCCTTTGGCGGTCGCCGACGACGCGGCGCTCGTGGACGCCGCGCTTTCGGAACCGGCGGCGGACGCCGAGCGGTTTCGCGGCGGCGGCGGCACGGACAGCGAATCCGACTCGTCCGGCAGCGAAAGGTCGTCGGGCACTCGGAGCGGCGGCGCGGAACTGCTGTTCGCATAGCGAGAGGCGTCGGCGCACGCGAGCGCGCCGCTTTGGCCGAAGCAGCCTGCGAGCAGACAGGAAGCGAGCACGACGCCCGGAACGACGAATCTCAGCATGAATAAATCTATCTCTCGCGAGCTCTCGCGAATCACCCTCGCGGCAGCTCGACCCCGGCCTCGGTCATCGCATGGCGAACGATGTCGTAAAAGTGCTCGGCCAATGGCGTCAACGGCAAGCGGATGCCCGGGCCGATGTAGCCCATCTGCTGCACTGCCCATTTCACGGGAATCGGGTTGCTTTCGACGAACAGCCCCCGGTGCAGCCCGCGCAGCGTGGCGTCGATCCGTTCGGCCGCCGCGCGGTCTCCCGCCCGCGCGGCATCGCAGAGCCGCCGCATGGCGGCGGGGGCGACGTTCGCAGTCACGGAGATCACTCCGTGCCCGCCGCGCAGCATGAATTCCGCCGACGTTCCGTCGTCCCCGCTCAGCAGCGAGAAGTCCGGCCCGCAACCGTCTCTGAGTGCCTCGAGCCGATCGAGTTCCCCGGTCGCTTCCTTGATGCCGCCGATGTTGGCGTGCGCGGCGAGCCGCGCGGCCGTCGCCGGCTTGAGGTCCACGCCCGTGCGGCTCGGCACGTTGTAAACAATGAGCGGATGCTCGACTGCGTCGGCGACGACCGAGAAATGCCGGAACAGGCCTTCCTGAGTCGGCTTGTTGTAGTACGGTGTCACGACCATGAGCGCGAGCAGAGGATAAGTGTCCACGGCTCGCGACAGGGCCAGAGTCTGCGCGGTCGAGTTCGAGCCCGTGCCGGCCACGATCGGGATGCGGCCATCCGCGATCTCGCAGCTGCGCTCGATGAGCTCGACGTGCTCGCCGCGCGTCAGAGTCGGCGACTCGCCTGTCGTTCCGCCGATCACGAGGGCTTGGCTGCCGGCGTCGACGTGGAATTCGATGAGCTTGGCCAGGGCCTCGTAATCGATGGAGCCGTCCGCGTGCATCGGCGTGACGAGCGCAACCATGCTGCCTGACAACATTGGGCTTTCCCTGAGGGGGTGGAAAGCCGGGGATGGTACTGGGCGCCCCAAATCGGCGCAACTTGGACATTGCACCCCCTCAACTTCCGGGTACACTGGTCCCCGCAACGCCAGGGCCGGGACTCATAGCTGATGGAACAACTGCTGGTCATCTCCGCGATGGGGGGGGACCCCAATGCCGTCGTGCAGGAGCTTACGCGCACGATTCTCGACTGCGGCGGAAACATCAAGGAAAGCAGGATGACGGCGCTCGGCTCGGAGTTCGGAATGCTGCTGCTCGTCGCCGGCAACTGGCACACCATCAGCCGCCTCGAGCGCGACCTCGACCGCTTCGCCGACCACAACGGCCTCACGATGCAGTTCCGTAGGACCGAGTCGCGGCAGTTCAACAAAGAGCAGCTGCCCTATGCGGTCGACGTCGTCGGGCTCGATCAGCCCGGCATCGTGCACAGTCTCAGCGGCTTCTTCTCGACGCGTCAGGTCGAGATCGACGAGCTCTCCGCGCGAAGCTATACGGCGACGCAGACGGAGACGGCCATGTTCTCCGTCCAGATGTACATCAACATCCCGGCCTCTATCCACATCTCGGCGCTGCGCGAGGAATTCATGGAGTTCTGCGATCAGCTCAACGTGGACGCCATCATGGAGCCCGTCAAACACTCGTAGCCGGCGGCCCTGCGGCGCGGCCGCCGCCGGCGGCCCTCGGCCCGCCGGCGCGGCTCGCCGCCGCTCGCCCGGGCGCCCTGCCTCGGCGCACGGGCTAATTCTAGAATAAGGAACAAGAAAGCATGGCAAGTCCAAGTATCGGCAAGAAAATTCCGGCGTTCAAGGCGCCGGCTACGGGCGGCACCGTCGCATCGAAGGATCTGGCGGGACGCCCCTTCGTACTGTACTTTTATCCCAAAGACAATACGCCCGGGTGCACGACCGAGGGGCAGGACTTTCGCGACCGTTATGCCGAGTTCGAGAAGCACGGCATCGCGGTATTCGGCGTATCGCGCGATACTCTGGCCTCGCACGAAAAATTCAAGGAGAAGCTCGGCCTGCCCTTCGAACTGATCTCGGACCCGGAAGAAACGCTGTGCCGGGCCTTCGACGTGATCAGGGAGAAGAACATGTACGGGAAGAAGGTGCTCGGCGTCGAGCGCAGCACCTTTCTCGTGGACGGCAACGGCGTGCTGCGCCAGGAGTGGCGCAAGGTCAAGGTCGCCGGGCACGTCGAGAACGTTTTGGAGGCCGCGTTGTCCCTATAACAAGGCCCGCTCGACGGTACACGGCGGCTGCGCCGGAGGACAGGATGAAGCGCGCGATCTGCCTGAGTCTGTTGTTGGCCCACGCTTATGCGGGCGTCGCCGCCGCCGCCGAGCTGCCCGATTTCGGCAGCCCCGCCGACGCCGTGCTCAGCAAGTCCAAGGAGGCGGAGCTCGGCCGGACGGTCATGATGCAGCTGCGCAGCGCCGGCGCCGTCAACGACGATCCGCTGCTCACCGAATACATCCAGGCGCTCGGCGCCCAGCTCGCGAGCCGCGCGAGCGACGGCAGCCAGCACTTCCAGTTCTTCATCGTCAACAGCGGCGAGATCAACGCCTTCTCCCTCCCGGGCGGCTACGTCGGCGTCAACTCCGCGCTCGTCCTCGCGACGGGCAGCGAGAGCGAGCTCGCCGCCGTGCTGGCGCACGAGATCTCGCACGTGACGCAGCGCCACATGGCGCGGGCGGCCTACGACAGCGAGCGTACGGGCATCGTCTCGATGGCCACGATGCTGGCGGCGCTGCTGCTCGGCGCCGCGACCCACGCCGGCGGGGATGCAATGGCGGGCGTGATGACGGCCTCGCAGGCCGCCATGGCGCAGCGCCAGATCAACTTCACGCGCGCCGACGAGCAAGAGGCCGACCGCGTAGGGATCAAGCTGCTGTCGGAGTCGGGCTTCAATCCCGACGCCATGGCCGACTTCTTCGAGAAGCTCCAGCAGCGCTACGGCGCTTCCGAACGCGCCGTGCCGCAGATGCTGCAGGACCACCCGGTGACGACCGAGCGCATCGCGGAAGCCCGCTCGAGGGCACGGCAGCTGCCGCCGGCGCACCCCGAGGACAGCGTGAGCTATGGGCTCATGAAGGCGCGGCTCGAGGTGCTCAGCGCGTCGACGCCCGAAGCGGCGCTCAAGGAGTTCAAGGCGAAGCCCGATCCGGACTCCGACGCGACGCGCTACGGGCTCGCGCTCGCGCTCGAAGGCCTCTCCCAGGACGATCAGGCCGACCGCATCTTCGGTCGCCTCGCCTCGCAGCACCCCGCCGTCATCGCCTACCGCATCGGCGAAGCCGAAGCGCTGGCCGACAGCGGCCTCTACGACCAGGCCATCAAGGTCTACAAGGACGCCATCACGCTGTTCCCGCGCAACGTTCCGCTGACGATCAGCTACGCCAAGGTGCTGCTCAGCGCGGGTCAGCCGGCCAAAGCCCATCACCTGCTTCTCGACCTGCTCAACAACGTGCCGCCGACACCGGAGCAGATCCGGCTCATCGCGCGGGCGGCGAACGCCCAGGGCGACACGCTGAACGCCTACTACTACATGGGTGAGTACTACGTCGCGACGGGCAACCTTCCACTCGCGATCCGCCAGCTGCGCATGGCGCTCGAGGTTCCGAACGCCGATCCGGTCGACAGGGCCCGCCTGACCGCAAGGCTCAAGGAGCTCAGTGAGTACCTGCCGAAGGGGCAGCGGGCCGAAATGAAGACGGACCGTGACGGCGGGGGTCGCGACGGCGGCGGGCAGCGCCGCGGCGACCCCGACGGTCTGGCGCACTAGCACCCGCCTCCGCGCCGCCGGCGGCCGCGGCTTTGCAGCCTCGGCTTTGCAGCCTCGATTAAAGTGGACTAAAATAGTCCTATTTGCGGCCGCAAGGGTGGCGCCGATGCTGCGCATGAGCAAGCTCACGGATTACGGGACCATGGTCCTCGCGCAACTCGCGTCCACGCGCGGCGAGCTCGCGACCTGCGGGGCCGTGGCCGACGCCACCCATCTCGGCCAGCCCACCGTCAGCAAGCTGCTCAAGCTCCTGGTGCGCGCGGGGCTCGTCGTCTCCGAGCGCGGCGTTCAAGGCGGTTATGCGCTCGCTCGCGCGCCCGAGCTCATCAGCGCGGCCGAGATCATCGACGCCCTCGAAGGGCCGGTCGCGATCACCGAATGCAGCTCCCTCGCGGGCGCCTGCGATCTCGAGTCGTTCTGCCGCGTGGGCGTGGCCTGGCAGAAAATCAACCGCAGCATCCGCAAAGCGCTCCAGCAAGTCACGCTCGCGGATCTGCAGACTCGCGCCGAACCGCTCGCGCCGCCCGATCTCGACGACGCGCTCAGAGACGCAACGCGAGGCCCGGCCGTGACGGCGGCCGGCAGCGCGGGTCGCCGGGCGCGGCGGCGCGCCTGAGGCGGGCCTCGCAACAGGAAGACGCCGAGGAACAGGAAGACAAGGCATGGCAACCGATTCGAAGGAACTCAGCAATTTCGTCGAGCGCAAGTATCGGCACGGCTTCGTCACGGACATCGAGCAGGACACGGCGCCGCCGGGCCTCAACGAGGACGTGATCCGCTTCCTGTCCGCCAAGAAGGGCGAGCCGGACTGGCTGACCGAGTGGCGGCTCAAAGCCTACCGGCATTGGCTCACGATGGACGAGCCCACCTGGGCGCACGTGACCTACACGCCGACGGACTATCAGTCCATCTCGTACTACTCGGCGCCGAAGGCGAAGAACGACGGGCCCAAGAGCCTCGACGAGGTGGACCCGAAGCTGCTCGAGACTTACGACAAGCTCGGGATCCCGCTGCACGAGCGCGCGAAGCTTGCGGGCGTCGCCGTCGATGCGGTCTTCGACAGCGTCTCCGTGGCGACGACGTTCAAGGAGAAGCTCGCCGCCGCCGGCGTCATCTTCTGCTCGTTCTCCGAGGCCGTGCGCAATCATGCGGAGCTCGTACGCAAATACCTCGGCTCCGTCGTGCCCTACCGCGACAACTTCTTCGCGACGCTGAACTCGGCCGTGTTCACGGACGGCTCGTTCGTCTATGTGCCGAAGGGCGTGCGCTGTCCCATGGAGCTTTCCACCTACTTCCGCATCAACGCCGCGAAGACGGGGCAGTTCGAGCGCACGCTCATCGTCGCCGAAGAAGGCGCCTACGTGAGCTACCTCGAGGGGTGCACGGCGCCGATGCGCGACGAGAACCAGCTGCACGCAGCCGTCGTCGAGCTCGTGGCGCTCGACGACGCCGAGATCAAGTACTCGACCGTGCAGAACTGGTACCCGGGCGACGAGCAGGGCCGCGGCGGCATCTACAACTTCGTCACCAAGCGCGGCGAATGCCGCGGCCGTAACTCGAAGATTTCGTGGACGCAGGTCGAGACGGGCTCGGCGATCACGTGGAAGTACCCGAGCTGCGTGCTGCGCGGCGAGAACTCTGTCGGCGAGTTCTACTCGGTCGCCGTCACGAACAACTATCAGCAGGCCGATACGGGCACGAAGATGACCCATATCGGCCGCAATACGCGCAGCACGATCATCTCGAAAGGCATCTCCGCCGGCCACGGCCAAAACGCCTACCGGGGCCTCGTGCGCGTGCTGCCGACGGCCAAGGGCGCGCGCAACTACACGCAGTGCGACTCGCTGCTGATCGGCGCCGACTGCGGCGCGCACACGTTCCCCTATGTGGAGTCGCGGGAGCGCACGGCCCGCATCGAGCACGAGGCGACGACCTCGAAGATCAGCGAGGACCAGCTTTTCTATTGCCGCCAGCGCGGACTCTCCGAAGAAGATGCGGTCAACATGATCGTCAACGGCTTCTGCCGTGAGGTGTTCAAGGAGCTGCCCATGGAATTCGCAGTCGAAGCCCAGAACCTGCTCAACGTGAGCCTCGAAGGCGCGGTGGGCTGAGCAAGGACGAACGAAAGCACGGACGAAGGCACGAACGAAAGGACTAGCACGTTGAACGCCCCGATGTTGAAGATCACGGACCTCTACGCCGAGGCCGACTCCCGCCCGATCCTCAAGGGCCTGAACCTCACGGTCAACGCGGGCGAGGTCCACGCGATAATGGGCCCGAACGGGTCCGGCAAGAGCACGCTCGCGCAGGTGCTCGCGGGCCGCGAGGACTACCGCGTCACGGCCGGAACCGTCGAGCTTTTCGGCAAGGACCTGCTCGGCATGTCTACCGAGGAGCGCGCGCGCGAAGGCCTTTTTCTGGCCTTCCAGTACCCTATCGAGATTCCGGGCGTGAACAACGCGTATCTGCTCAAGGCCGCGCTCAACGCCCAGCGCGCGGCGCGCGGCGAACCGCGGGTCGACGCCTTCGAGTTCATGAAGCTCATCCAGAGCAAGATGCAGATCATGCAAATGTCGAAGGAGTTTCTGAACCGCAGCGTCAACGAAGGCTTCTCGGGCGGCGAGAAGAAGCGCAACGAGCTGCTGCAGATGCTCATGCTGGAGCCGCGGCTGTGCGTGCTCGACGAGACGGATTCGGGGCTCGATGTGGACGCCCTCAAGGTCGTCGCGGCCGGCATCGAGCGGCTGCGCTCGCCCGAGCGCTCGATGGTTCTCGTGACGCATTACGAGCGCCTGCTCGAGCTCGTGGTGCCGGACTTCGTGCACGTGCTCGCCGGCGGGCGCATCCTGAAGTCCGGGGACCGGAGCCTCGCGCGCGAGCTCGACGCGCGCGGCTACGACTGGGTCCAGAGGGAGGCGGTCGAAGGATGAGCGCCGAGCTCGAACGCGAGTTCGACGCGGGAGTCGGGCGCCTGCCCGGCTCTCCGGCCGCGCAGCAAAGGCGCCGCGAGGCACTCGCGGCGTTCGCCGGCCAGGGCTTCCCGACGCGTCGAAACGAGGCCTTCCATTACACGGACCTGAAGCCCATCGCGACGGGCGGCTTCGACTACGCGCCGCGCGAGGCGGCGCTCGCGGCACCGCGACGCGAAGCGCTGCGGCACCTGCTCGCGGAGGCGGCGCCGAATTACGCGGGGCCCCGTGCCGTCTTCGTGGACGGTCGGCTCGAGCCTTCGCTCTCGCGCCTCGAGGGCGGCCCCGGCCTCGCCATCACACGGCTCGCCGAGGATCCGGAGCGCTTCGCGGCCGTCCTCGCGCCGCGCCCCATGCTCGAAGCGCACCCGCTGGCGGAGCTCAACGCGGCCTTCGCGCCCGACGGGCTCGCGATCGAGACGCAGCGCACCACGGAGTCCGCCGAGCTGCACCTGTGCTTCGCGGGCGGCGCCGGCGGCCGCAGCGCGGCGCATCCCCGTGTCTCGATCGAGCTTGCGCGGCAGACTTCGCTGACGCTCGTCGTCCACTGCCTCGACGTGCCCGATGCGGCCGACGCGCCCGACGCGGCCGACGCGCCCGACGCGGCCGACGCGACCAACGCCGCGGGCGCCTCGCGTGCCGCCGGCGCTTCGGGCGCCGCCGATGCGGCGGGCCACCAGGCCTCCAACGCCCCCACGGGCTGGCTCAACATCGTCATGCAGGCCTCGCTGGCCCAAGGCGCGCGCCTCGCCGTGTACCGGCTGCAGGAGCATGGCCCGGCCTATTTCGAGACCTCGGTGCTCGCCGCGGAGCTCGCGAGGGACGCCGCGCTCGAGGTCGGCTACGTCGATCTCGGCGGCCGGCTCGTGCGCAACGACATCGACGTGCGGCTGCTCGAGCCCGGCGCGCAGGCGAGCCTGTTCGGCGTCTTCCTGGCCGGCCCCGGACGGCACGTGGACAACCACACCAAGATCGAGCACGTCGCGCCGGACACGCGGAGCGACGAGACGTTCCGCGGCATCGCGGACCGCGACGGGCACGGCGTCTTCAACGGCAAGGTCGTCGTGCATCACGGCGCCCAGCGCATCGACGCGCGGCAGTCGAGCGACAACCTGCTGCTCGGCGAGCGTGCCGAGATCGACACCAAACCCGAGCTCGAGATTTATGCCGACGACGTCAAGTGCAGCCACGGTGCGACCGTGGGCGAGCTCGACGCCGATCAGCTGTTCTATTTGCGCTCCCGGGGCATCGACGACGAGGCGGCCCGCGCGTTGCTGACGTTCGCGTTCGCCAATTCGGTCCTCGCCCGGCTCGAGCCGGCCTCGCTCCGCGCCCGCGCCGTGCTCAAGGTCGCGGGCCGGCTGCCAGTGGGCGGGCTCGCGGAGATCGAAACATGAGCGCAAGACCCGAAGCGGGCACGCGCTCGGCCGCCGCGGCCCGCCGCGCCGAGCTCGTGACCGACATCGCGGCCCTGCGCGCGGATTTCCCCGCGCTGCACCAACGGGTGCACGGCGACAAGCCCCTCGCCTACCTCGACAGCGCGGCGTCCTCGCAGGTCCCGCAGGCCGTGCTCGAACGTCATGCTCGAACAGCAGAGCCTGAATCATGCGAACGTGCACCGCGGCGTGCACGCGCTGAGCCAGCGCGCGACGGACGCGTTCGAGGGCGCCCGCGAGAAGATCCGGGCTTACGTGAACGCGGCCGGCGTCGAGGAGATCGTCTTCACGCGCGGCACGACCGAATCGATCAATCTCGTCGCGGCCGCGCTCGGG
Source organism: uncultured Gammaproteobacteria bacterium (assembly GCA_963702105.1). Classification (GTDB taxonomy): domain Bacteria; phylum Pseudomonadota; class Gammaproteobacteria; order Steroidobacterales; family Rariloculaceae; genus ZC4RG20. The sequence continues at coordinate 1,508,716 of OY969712.1, read as the reverse complement.
GCGCGCTTAGGCAAGGGCGACGAAGTGCTCATCACCGCCATGGAGCACCACTCGAACATCGTGCCTTGGCAGCTCGCCTGCCAGCGCACGGGCGCCAGGCTCGTCGCCGCGCCCGTGACCGACGCGGGCGAGATCGATCTCGAGGCCTTCGGCCGGCTGCTGAACGCACGCACCCGCCTCGTCGCCGTCGGGCACGTCTCGAATGCCCTCGGCACCGTGAATCCCATCGCGGAGCTGACGGCCAAGGCACACGAAGCCGGCGCGCTCGTGCTCGTAGACGGCGCCCAGGCCATGGCGCACCTGCGCGTGGACGTGCGGGCCCTCGACTGCGACTTCTATGCATTCTCCGGGCACAAGATGTACGCGCCGACCGGCATCGGCGTGCTCTACGGTAAGCGGGCACTCCTCGAGGAGATGCCGCCTTACCAGGGCGGCGGCGAGATGATCCTGACGGTGAGCCTCGAGAAGAGCGTCTACAACGCGCTGCCCTACAAGTTCGAGGCGGGCACGCCGAACATCACGGGCGCCGTCGCGCTCGGCGCCGCGGTCGAGTATCTCGCGCGGCTCGACTTCGCGGCCGTCGCCGCCCACGAGCACGATCTGCTCGCGTACGCGACGGAGCGCGTCCTGGCCTTTCCGGGTGCCCGCATCGTGGGCACGGCCGCGCACAAGGCCGGCGTGCTCTCGTTCGTGTTCGACCGGATCCACGCGCACGACCTCGGCACGATCGTCGATCTCGAGGGCGTTGCGATCCGCACCGGGCACCATTGCGCGATGCCCATCATGGACCGCTTCGGCGTCGCCGCGACGGCCCGTGCCTCCTTCGGGCTCTACAACAATCGAGACGACGTGGACCGTCTCGCCGCGGGACTGACGCAAGCCGTGGAGATCTTCGCGTGAACGAACTCAGAGAGCTGTACAGGGAAGTCATCCTCGACCACAACCGCAACCCGCGTAACTTCGGGGAGCTCGCGGACGCGGATCGCGTCGTCGAGGGCGTGAACCCGCTCTGCGGCGACCGCCTCACGCTCTACGTCAAGCTCGCCGGCGACAGGATCGAGGACATCTCGTTCCGCGGCGCGGGCTGCGCGATCTCGGTCGCCTCCTCGTCGCTCATGACCGAACGCGTCAAAGGCCGCTCCGTTACCGAGTCGCTGGGACTCTACGAGCAGGTGCACGATATGCTGACGGGCGCGGCCGAACCCGACCTCGAGCAGCTCGACAAGCTCGCCGTCCTGGCCGGTGTCCGCGAGTACCCTACGCGCGTCAAGTGCGCGAGCCTCGGCTGGCACGCTCTGCACACGGCGCTTGCCGGCTCCGAAGAGACCGTCTCGACCGAGTAAGACGATGTACTACCAAAGCAACGAACCCGTGACCTTCTCGCGCGATTGCGAAGCCGTCCTGATCCCGGTCGGCGAGCGCGTAACCCTGCCGGCGGGCACGCCCGGGCTGCTGACGCAGGCTATGGGCGGCAGCTTTACGATCTACATCGAGGGCAATCTGTTTCGCATCGCGGGCACCGACGCCGACGCGATCGGCCTCGAGCCGCTGAAGCCGCCGGAGGTACCGGATGACGCGACGGAGCAGGACATCGAAGCGGCGGTCTGGCAGCAGCTTCGGACCTGTTACGATCCGGAGATCCCGATCAACATCGTCGAGCTCGGCCTCGTCTACGCCTGCGCCATCGAGAAGACCGAGAGCGGCGGCCGCGTCGTGCGCATCCAAATGACACTGACTGCGCCGGGCTGCGGCATGGGGGACATCCTGGCCGAGGACGTGCGCGAGAAGGTCCAGATCATCCCGACCGTCGAGCGCGCGGAAGTCGAGCTCGTGTTCGATCCGCCGTGGAATCAATCGATGATGTCGGAAGCGGCGAGACTGGAGGCAGGGCTCCTGTAGCCGGCGTGAAGCGGCTGACGCTATTGAGGCACGCGAAGTCGAGCTGGCGGGACGCAGAGCGGCCCGACATCGACCGTCCGCTCAATTCGCGGGGCGAGCAAGACGCGCCGCACATGGGCGAGCGGCTCAAAGCGCTGGCCCTGCGCCCTTCCCTGATCATGACGAGCCCGGCGCGGCGCGCCAAGGCGACGGCCAAGCTCGTCGCTCGGGCCCTCGGGTACCCGCTCGAATTCCTGCAGCCGGAGCCCGCCCTCTATCTCGCGAGCCCCGAGCAGATCCTCGCCGTCGTCGCGGGGCAGGACGACCGCTTCAACGACGTGCTGCTCGTCGGTCACAATCCCGGCCTCAGCGAGCTCGTACAGCGGCTGCTGCCGGATTTCGAGGTTCACGATCTGCCGACTTGCGCCGCCGTGGTCATCGACTTCGAGGCCGCGCGCTGGGCGGACATAGACACCGCTTCGCGGCGCCTCTTCGCCTACGACTTTCCCAAGAACACGGAGCCGGCGGGCCGGAACGCCTCGCCGGCATGAAGGCCTCGCCGGCATGAAGACAAGGAGAATCCCGTCAATGCAGTCACGCACGTTCAGCGCGGTCGCGGCCGGCCTCCGCGGAGCCTTCCGGCCCGCCGTGAGCCGGCCCGCCGTGAGCCGGCCCGCCGTGAGCCGGCCCGCCGTGAGCCGGGTCGCCGTGAAGCCTGCGAGAACCGCCGCGAAGTCCGCGAGGACCGCCGCAACGTCCGCAGCCGCGGCCGCCGTCGTCGGCGCCTTCGTGTTCGGAGCGGCCGGCTGCGGAGGCTCCGGCGGCGCGGACAGCGGCGCCGCCGCCCCTTCTGCCGGCGGTCCGGGCGCAGCGACCGGAACGGCCGCCGTCGCGCCGCATCCGCGCGGCGCCCGGCAACTCGCCATCTCGGAGGCCTGGATAAGGCTCCTGCCGGGCGACAGCCCGTCCGGCGGCTACTTCGTGATCCACAATGACAGCGCGGTCAATCGCACGATCGTGGGCGCCGAGGCGGAGGACTTCCAGGCCGTGATGCTCCACCAGAGCGTCGAGCAGAACGGGCTCTCGACGATGGTCCACGTGGATAAGGTCGTCGTGCCGGCCCACGGGGACGTGAGTTTCGAGCCCGGCGGCTATCACCTCATGCTCATGGGTCCGAAGCGCCCCCTGAATCCGGGCGACTCCGAGCGCGTGACCTTGCACTTCGCCGACACCACGCAGCTGCCCGTCGCGTTCGAGCTGCGCAACGCCGCCGGAACGGAAGCGAAATAGGCGCTATAATGCTGCTCCGGCCGCGTCCCCGTCCCGATTCGGGGGCCGCCTGACTTTCTCGACCCGCCCGGCGGGCTCGCTGCCCGCAGGGCTGAACACACCATGGCGCCCATCATTCAGTTTCTCCTGCCGTACGAGTTCTCGCCGACGGTCGCGACGGTCGCCGGTCTTTCGCTCGCCGCCTACGCGGCCGGACTGCGCAAACAGGGCCTGCGCCGCCGCAGGGCCCGCGCCGTCGCCTTCGTGACCGGCGTCGTGCTCATGTACGCGGTCCTGCAGACGCGCTACGACCTCTGGTCACAGCACATGTTCTTCGTGCACCGCGCGCAGCACCTCGTCCTGCACCACCTCGGCCCGTTTCTCGTCGCGCTCTCGGCGCCGTTCGAGACGCTGCTCGCGGGCGTGCCAGGTCCCGTTCGCCGGCGCTTCCTGGAACCCACGCTCGCGAACCGGCCGCTCGCCGCCTGCTACCGCTTCGTGCAGCGGCCGTTCTTCTCGGCGCTGCTGTTCGTCGGGCTCATCTACTTCTGGCTCATCCCGGCGATCCACTTCATTGCGATGCTCAACGTGCCGCTCTACAACGCCATGAATTGGAGCATGGCCCTGGACGGGCTGCTTTTCTGGCACATGATCCTCGATCGCCGGCCGCCCGCGCCGGGCCGCGTCGCCGGCTACGGCGCGCGCCTCGCCGCACTCGTGGCCGTCGTGTTCCCGCAGATTCTGCTCGGCGCCTACATCTCGCTCGCGCACCACGACCTGTACCCGGTCTACGCCGTCTGCGGCCGGCTGTGGCCCATCTCGCCGACCGACGACCAGATGCTCGGCGGCCTCATCACCTGGATTCCGCCCGCCATGATGAGCTTCGTCGGTCTGCTCGTCGTCCTGAGTCAGTGGATGCGCCGGGAGAACCCGGAAGGTACCGCGGCCGTGCCCGCCCCGCCGAAATCCGCGCCGCCCGCAGCCCGGCCGGCCCCGGGGCCGAAACCCGCAATGGAGGTTTGAGATGAGATTAGCGACGATCGCTGCGATCGCCCTGACCGGTGCCCTGACGCTTGCCGGCTGCGGCCAGTCCTCGAAGCAGTGGAGCACGCAGAACATTCGCGGCGCGATGCCGGACCTCGCGTTCAATCTCGAGGACGAAAACGGCAAGCCCGTCAAAGCGGACGACTACCACGGCCGCGTCGCGCTGCTGTTTTTCGGCTACACGCACTGCCCGGACGTTTGCCCGGCCACGCTCGGCATTCTGCACACGGCCCTGCAGTCCCTCGGACCGAAGGCGGACCAGATTCGCGTGCTTTTCGTCAGCGTGGACCCGAAACGCGACACGCCCAAGCAGCTCTCCGACTACACCTCCGCGTTCGGCGACAACGTCGTCGGCCTCACGGGCACCCGGGCACAGCTCGATACGCTCACGAAGCGCTACCGCGTGACTTACCGCTACGGAGACCCGGACGCCAAGGGCAATTACGCCGTCTATCACAGCGCTGCGATCTTCGCGTTCGATCCGGCGGGCCATGTGCAGCTGCTCATGAGCTACTCGGACGGGCTCAAGGCCATCGAGCACGACCTCAAGCAGCTCGTCGGCGGGAGTGCCTGACGCGTCGCGCTGAGCCGAGCCGGCGGTGACGCTTCGGCGTCGGCGGCCGTTCATGAATCATGCTGCAACCGCGCGCCGACATCGTTCGTGCGACCGCGCGAAGACATCCTTCGTGCCGCTACCCGATTCGTGCCGCTACCCGCGGACCGTAAGCTCCGCGCTTGTCGTCTGCAGTAGTTAGCCGCCAGCGGACGGCGATCCTTTGGGGCCAATCCGCGCGAGTGGCTCGATGCAAGCCGCTCGCGTCGATCGTGGGCTCTTTGCTGGTACACACCGCGGACGTGTCCGGCGGAGGCCTCGGCGTGAGGGCGGTGTCGGGACGCTGAGCGCCAGGGATGGCGCTCAGCGAGCCCCCAGGGACGGGTTTACGGCGGTCCCGACACCGCCCTCACGCCGAGGCCTCCGCCTGCCACCGACGTTTACCCGGCCGCTAGTTGCCGATTCGCAGGTGCTGCGCGCCCTCGCCCGCCGGCGTGTCGTAGCGGTTGTTCTCGCAGACGTATTCCTGGATCTTGTAGCCCGGCCAGCGCCGGTACATCCACGTCCACTTCCAGGGCGCCGTGAGGTACTCGGGGTCCGTGACCGTGACCTGGTCTTCCATGAAGTTGGGCTGCATGAGACGAATGCGTTCGTGGACTCGCATCATGTTCGAGTGCGGCACGTCGCGAAACTGCACGTAGTCCTTGACGCCGACCGTGTCCACCACGAGCGTGTCGCCTTCCCAGTGGCCGGCCGAGTGCCCCCAGAACCGCGGCTCCGCGTCCTGGGGCGCCATGAGCTTGTCGCCGAGGTAGATGCGCCGGACCTGATTGAACGCCTCCTCGATGACGGTGACCTGGCCCGGCGTCTCGAGCACCTCGAGCGGGAACATGGCCATCATCATGGCGGGCATGCCGTCGGGAATGCAGTTCGAGTAGTTGTTCGCGGGCGGGTGGCCTGCGTCCGTGAGCTTCTTTATCTCGGCCTGCTTGGCGCGCCATTTCTCGAGATACTGCGGCTTGAGCGGCGGCTCGGGAATCGGCGCGGGCGGCGGGGGACCGTCTACGGCTTTGGAGCCGAGCCCCGCGGAGCGCATGGGATAGCGCTCCCAGGCACCATTGATGCCATGAATGTGTTCGACCTTGGGCGTGGCCGCGGCAGTGGCCGAGGCCGAGCCGGAGGCGGCGGCCGAATCTGCGCCGCCGACGCGGCCCGCCGGCGCGGCATCCGCACCCGACTGGGGGGCAGCGGCCTGTGCCTGGGCGGCGGCCGGGAGGCCGATGCCGAGCGAAGCGGTCAGCGAGACGGCGGCGAGCGCCGCTGCGAGGGATCGCCGTTCCATGATGCCCCCCGGGCTAGTCGCCGAAACCGATGGTTGCGGGCCCGGCAGGCCCGCCGTTGCCGAACGTGCGCCCGTCCGGGAGGCGCACGGCTTTGAGCAGCGCGCCGGGCTCGCCGCTGCGCAGCGGCGCCACGATGACGGCAATCTTGTCGCCCTCGTGGATCATGTTCCACTTCCAGCCGACCCGGTCCAGAATGCCGGGATTGGCGCACTCGATGAGCCAGTGTTTGACCGTACCGTCGGCGCCCGCCGCGTCCATGTGGATGTAGACGTGCGGATTCGCCCATTCGAATCGCGTGACGGTGCCCTTGAACGTGATCTGCTTGTTCGGCTCGTACGATGCAAACGAATGGTGGGCCAGGGCCGGCGCGGCCGCTGCGAGCAGCGCGAGCGCCGCCGCCGTCGAAGCGACGAGCCGGCTCGCGATCTTAGGTCCGATCATCTTTCCCCTCCCATGAGCTGCCGGCCACTGCTCCGGCCATGGCCACGATCTTAAGGCAAAGCCGGGCCGTTACACAGCCCGCACGCGCGCCCCTTTACGGCGCGGCGCTCAATCGTCCGAGGCATGGCGCCTGGCCCGAAGCAGCCGCCGAGTGCGCTTGTCGGGGCGCCCTTCCGTAGGCGCGCGCCCGGCCTCGCGCAGCGCGGCGCGCCGCTCGGCGGCCTCACGCCGGCGCAGTATCGACGCCTCGCTCTCGACGTAACAGCGCTGCGCCTCGGGCGCGGGGCCGCGCCTCTCCGGAATGGCAGCCACGGTGATCTCGCAGGAGGTGTCGTCGCGCGTGATGACGAGCACGTCGCCGAGCCGGACTTCGCGCGCGGGCTTGGCCCGCTGGCCGTTGACGTGCACGTGACCGCCCTTGACTGCCTCGGCCGCGACGCTGCGCGTCTTGTAGAACCGTGCGCACCAGAGCCAGCGGTCTATCCTTATGCCCGCGCGGCTCCGGTCGGCTTCGGCTTCCGGCATGCTACCTGCTCCGCTGCCCGCTACCCCGCCTGCTCGGAAGCTACGGCTTCCGCCCGCATCCGCGCCCGTGCCGGCCTGCGCATCCGCGTCCGTCCGGTACGCGTCAGTTCACTTCACAGAAGCAGTAGGTGTAGAGATTGTGGGGATCGTTCCACCTCGAAAGGAACTCGAGGGGCGCCTTCGCGCTCTCGAGCAGCTGCGCGACCGGGCGCGGCAACGCGGTCCCGCCCGCGAGCTCCTGGAGCAGGGGCGCGGCCGTCTGCGCGAACTGCATGGCGAAGCGCTGCGCGAGCGTGAGCTTCGGCTGGACATACTCGACCTGGTAGCTACCGGGCTTGAGCCCCGCCATCTCGGCCGCCGAGGCAACCGCATCGTCGAGATTGCCGAGCTTGTCTACGAGCCCGCGCGCAAGTGCGTCGCTGCCCGTCCAGACCCGGCCGCGCGCGACCTTGTCTACCTCCTCGATGGACTTGCCTCGATACATGGCGACCTGGCTGATGAACTGCTTGTAGGTGTTACGTATCGACTGGCCGAGGATGTCCTTGATGTCGTCGCCGAGGCCGCGCAGCTGGTCGTCCTGGCCCGAGAGGCTCGTCGTGCCGATTCCGTCCACGGTCACGCCGAGCTTCGCCAATGCCTTCTCGAACGTCGGCACGGTGGCGCCGACGCCGATCGAGCCGGTCAGCGTCGTCGGGCTCGCCCAGATCTCGTCGGCCGACATCGAGACCCAGTAGCCGCCCGAGGCCGCAACGCTGCCCATCGAGACGATGACGGGCCTGCCGCTCTGCTGGAAGACTTCGACCTCGCGCAGAATCAGATCCGCCGCGAAGGCGCTGCCGCCGGGGCTGTCCACGCGCAGCACGAGCGCCTTGACGTCGTCGTCTTCGCCCGCCTCGCGGATCAGCGCCGAGGTCGAGTCCCCGCCGACGGTACCGGGCGGCTGCACGCCGTCGAGGATCTCGCCCGAGAGCACGACGACGGCAATCTTGTCCTTGCCGCCGCCGGCGGCGGGCGTCGGGGCGCGCACGGCACGCAGATACGATTTGTAGCCGATGGCGGGAAAGTCGTCGCTGTCCTTGTCCGCCCCGATCGCATCCCGGATCCGGTCGCGCATGAGGTCGTGCGGCAGTAGCTCGTCCACGAGACCATAGTCGAGCGCGAGCTTGGCCGAGTCGCCGGCGGCTTTGCGCAGCAGCGCCGGCGCGTCGTCGGCGTAGTGCTGCAGGGCATCGGGATCGAGCTTGCGCGCCTTCGTCACGTCGGCCTGGTAGCTGCTCCACAAGCCGTCGAGATAGGCCCGGCTGGCCTCCTTGTCGTAGTCCGACATGTCGTTGCGGGTGATGGGCTCGACGAAGGACTTGTACTCCCCGACGGTCCAGACGTTGTAATCGATGTAAAACTTGTCGAGGGCCGCCTTGTAGTACGGCTGGAACCGGCCATAACCCGCGATCAATACGTTGCCCATCGGGTGCATGTACACGTGGTCCGCCTGGGCCGCGAGATAGTATTGGTCCCGATTGAAGCCGTCGCCGATCGCGAAGACGGGTTTGCCGGCGGCCTTGAATTTCCCGATCTCCGCGGCAATGCGCTGGAGCTTGCTCAAGCCCGCGCTGCCCATGCCGTCGAGCTGCAGCACGAGCGCCTTGATGCGGCGGTCCTTCGTGCCGGCCCGAATCGCCTCGACCAGATCGTTGACAAGGGTCTCGGCGCTTTGCTCGCCGCGTGCGCGCTCTAGGGCCCTGTGCACGGGGTCGCCCGAGAGCTGCTCGACTAGATTGCCGCGCGGTGCGATCACGAGCGCTGCGGCCTGGGGCACGACGGGCCGCTCGTGCACGAGGCCGGCCGCCACAAAGACGAGAATCACGAAAAGCAGGACGAGGTGCAGGACCTTGCGGACACCGTCGAGGACCCGCCACAAGCGGCGAAACAAGCGCGCTACGAAAGACACCTTACTCGAGCCCCCTTGGGTCGGCCGGCCTCACTTTAGAAGCGCCAGGGAGAGCGCCGGCCAATACGCAATGACGACGACCGAAATCAACAATACCAAAAGAAACGGCACGGTGGCCAAGTAGATCTCCGTGATGTCCTTGCCGAACCGATGACTCGAAATGAAGAGGTTGAGGCCGACGGGCGGCGTCAGGTAGCCGAGCTCCATGGCGCCGAGGAAAACGATGCCGAGGTGCACGGGGTTGACGCCGTAGCCGGCCGCGACCGGCAGGATCAAGGGCACCACGAGCACGATGGCCGAGAATATGTCGAGCAGCGCCCCGAGGATCAGCAGGAACACGAGCAGCGCGGCCAGGAACGTCTTCGGTCCCGCGACATAGGTGCTGATCAGGCCGAACAGGTGCTGCGGAACCTGCTCGTCGATGAGGTAGTTCGTCGAGGCCAGCGAGACGCCGAGGATCACGAGAATCGCGCCCACGAGGACCATGGACTCGCGCACGATACGCGGCAGCTCGCGCCACGGCACCTCGCGCAGCACGAGCATCTCGACGATGAGCACGTAGAGCGCCGTCACGGCCGCAGCCTCGGATACGGCGAAGAAGCCGCTGTAGATACCGCCGAGCACGACGATGGGCAGAGGCAGCTCCCACTTCGCCCCGGCGATGGCGGCGAGCACCTCGCGGCCCGACGCCTGCTCGGCCGCGACTCTGAGATGCCGATTGCGCCAATAGCTGAAAGCGCAGAGCGCGAGCAGCATGAGCAGGCCCGGCAGCACGCCCGCGAGGAACAGGTTGTCGATCGAGGTCTGCGCGACGACGCCGTATAGGATCAGCGGCAACGAAGGCGCAAACAGCAGCCCGAGGCTGCCGGAGGTCGTGATGAGGCCGAGGTTGAAACGGCCGTCGTAGCCCGCCTCGGTGAGTGCGGGCAACAGCAGCGCGCCGAGCGCGATGATCGTGACGCCGGAGGCTCCGGTGAAGGCCGTAAAAAGAGCGCAGATGCCGAGCGAGATCATGGCGAGCCCGCCGGGCAGCCAGCCGAGCAGCGCCTGGGAGAGGCGCACGAGACGCTGCGGGGCACGCCCTTCGCTGAGCAGGAAGCCGGCGAACGTGAAAAGGGGAATCGAGACGAGGACGGGCGTGTCCGAGAGACTGAAGAAATCGATCCCGAGCACCGAGAGATTCACGTGCTCGCTGTAGAAGCCGAGCATGGCGCCGGCCGCGATGATGACGAACAAGGGCACGCCGAGCAGCGCGAGCACGAGGAACACGAGCCCGGAGATCAGCATTCCTAGCGCCTCTTCGCGGAGGACTCGGGGTCGGCGGCGGGCCGAAGCCCCGGCGTGGGCGCAGAGCCGGGCGCGGCCTCGACCGCCGCGTCGGCAGCGGCGATCGGCAGGCCGAGCCAAGTCTCGACGGCGCGCACGGCGAAGCGGTACGCGATCAGGCCGAAACCCACCGGCAGCACGAGCTGGAACCACCATGCGGGCCACAGATTGGAGAACAGATCGCCGTAGTTGCGCGAATCCGCGACGAAGCTCCAGGCGAAACGCGCGAGCAGCGCGCAGACCGCCGCCGTGACGAGGTAGCGGAGCACCTCGAGGGGGCGCCGCCACGCCGGCGGCAGCAGCCTGCCCGCAACCTCGATGGCGATGTGCTTGCGGTCGCGGCTCGCGGCGACGGCACCGACCATGGCGATCCAGAGCACGGCGACCCGGACGACGCCGTCGGCCCAGGGCAGCGCGAGGGAGAAACCGTCGCGCAGCACGATCTGGCCGGCCGCGATGACGACGAGGCCGCCGAGCAGCGCGACGAGCACGGCGTTCTCGAGGTGACGGCCGAGCCGCTCGGCGCGCTTCAGCCAGCGCACGGGCCAGCGAACGCTCGACGAGCGGTTCAAGCGCGGCTCCTAACCGCCGCCGGTCACGGCCGCCGCCGGGCGCTCGCCGGGGCTGCCGGCCTCCGGGTGTGCGGCGCGGTAGTCGCGGAGCAGGCCGAGTTCCTGGTCGAACAGCTGCGCGTTGACCTCGGGCCGCTTCTCGAGCTCCGGGTAGACCGCGTTCATCTCGCGGCGCAGCTCGGCGAGGGCGTCGGGCTCGACGTGCACGATCTTGACGCCCGCCTTCCGGAGCTCGGCGAGCGCACTGCTGTTGTCGCTGCGGGCCGCCTCATCGAGACCATGCATGGTCTTCGTCAGGATGGCCGAGGCCGTCTTGCGGTCCGCCTCGTCGATGCGCATCCAGGCGCGCGCGTCGATCGCGAACACGCCCATCGAGTACACCACGGGCAGATCCGTGAGGTAATCGACCTTCGTGTGCCACTGCAGCACGAGCGCTACGGAGGGCGAGGCCGCGACGATGTCGAGCAGCCCGGTCTGCAGCCCCGTGAGCACGTCCGTCACGGGCAGCACGACGGGCGAGAGCCCGAGCGACTGCATGGCCGTGAAGTTGATCTGATCGCCCTCCGGCACCCAGACCTTGCGGCGGCGCATGTCGTCCACGCCGCGCACCGGCGTCTTGGACATGAGATTCGCGAAACCGCCCTCGACGAAGCCGAAGCTGACGAAGCCGGCCTTCTCGAGGCCCTGCGCAAGGATCGGATCCATGCGGCTGCGCACATAGTCGACCTCGTCGAGCGAGCGGAACAGCAGCGGCAGGCCGTAAAGGTTCAGGCCATTGTAGCGCGATGCGAGGCCGCCCGAGGTGAAGGCGCCGCCCTGCAGCTGGCCGATGCGGACCTTGCGCAGTACCTGGGCGTCGTCGCCCATGACGCCGCCGGGATAGTACTTGAGCACGACGCGGCCGTCCGTCTTGGACTTGATCTCGGCCGCCGCCGCGCGCATCTCCTGCATCCAGTGAGAGCCGTCCGGCGCGATCGTAGCGATCTTGAGCTCCACGGTGCCCGCGCAGGCGGCTCCGCCCCATCCGAGGGCGAGCGCGAACGCGGCGGCCGCCGCGGCGCGCACGCGTTTAGAGATTCCACACATGTTCCCTCCGTTGCCTGCGTGGCTCGTCAGAAGTAATCGTCCGCGGACTTGAGCAGCTCCTTCGCTTCGCGTTTCGCGAGAACGTTGAACAGCGTCAGGTTCTTGGCCTCCACGGGCGCGGCCAGAACCTCGTTGAGCAGGCGGTCGTGCAGGTCCCGATCGAAAACGAGGCGTGCGTAACGCTTCGCGTACTCGACCTTGACGGACAGGTCCCGCCCGCCCGAGAGCTCGATCGCCCGCTCGAAGTACTTCTTCGCCTTCTCCGGTTGACCGCCGAGCGCGGGCGGCCGCAGCGAGTAAAGGATGCCGAGGTACCCGTCCGCGGCGCCCTGCATGTAGGTCTCGTCGAGCGCGACCACGCGCTCGAGCGAGGCCTGCACCCAAGGCAACTCGGCGACGGCGCTCCAGTCCTTGCTCGTCGCATCGAGATAGGCGAGCCAACCGACGGCGTAAGCGTATAGAAGATCCGTGTGTTTCTTTGTGACTTCTGTCAAATGCCGGACGAAACCGTCGTAGTCCGAGCCGTTCCAGGTGCAGGCCCACTGGTACACGAGGCACATGGCCCGGGTGCCGTATTCGTGCGCCTTGCTCGTCAGGGCGGCGGCGCGCTCGGGGTTCGGTGCGAACCGCGAGCCGTAGAGGGCGTAAAGCTGCGCGGCGGCCGCGAGCAGGCCCTCGTCGTCCGGGTGCTCGTAAATGAGCCCGTCGACAAGCAGCAGATACGCAGGCACGGCGTTCTGGACGAGCGTCGGGTCCTTCTGGTTCAGGATCGAGGCGGACAACGTGCCGGCGGCCACGTTGCCGACGAGCGCGCTGCAGCCCGAGAGGCCGACCGTCCCCACGGCGGCGACCGCGACCATCGCGACGCGTTTCAGCACGGCAAACCTCATGACCGACAGGCTCGGGGCCGGCCGCTCACGCCGGGGGGCGCCGCCGAACGGGTCGGGCGGCGCGGCCACCGATAGGCGCGGGCCGGCGCCCCGCTCAGACCTTCTCTTTGATACGCGCCGACTTGCCGCTGCGCTCGCGCAGGTAGTAGAGCTTTGCGCGCCTCACGTCGCCGCGGCGTTTGACCTGAATGTCGGCGACGGCCGGGCTGTGCGTCTGAAACACGCGCTCCACGCCCTCGCCATGGGAAACCTTGCGGACGGTGAACGAGGAATTGAGCCCGCGGTTACGCTTCGCGATGACGATGCCTTCGTAGGCCTGGAGGCGCTCCCGGTCGCCCTCCTTGACGCGGACCTGCACCACCACGGTATCGCCCGGCGCGAACGAGGGCACGTCCTGCTTCAATTGTTGCTGTTCGATCTCGTCGATGATTCTAGACATGACTGTATCCTCATCAGTGGCGCCCGCCGGCTGGCTGCAAAGCTCCGAGGGGCCGGTATTTTACGCAATTTCGTCCGCGGAGCCCGCATTTGCGAGTTCCGCCTTGAATTCTTCGAGCAGCTCGGCCTCGGCCGGGCCGAGGCCCCTTTCGGCCAGCAGCTCCGGGCGGCGCAGCCACGTGCGGCCCAGCGACTGTTTGAGCCGCCAACGCCGCACGGCGCCATGGTCGCCGCCGAGCAGCACCTCCGGCACGCGCATGCCGTCGACCTCCTCCGGCCGGGTGTACTGCGGACAATCGAGCAGCCCGCCCGTATACGAATCCTCCACCGAGGAGTCGGCATGGCCGAGCACCTGGGGCAGCAGCCGCGCCACCGCGTCGATGACGACGGCCGCGGCGGGCTCGCCGCCGCTCAGAACGTAGTCGCCGAGCGCGAGCTCGGCGGCCACTTCGCCGAGTACGATGCGCTCGTCGATGCCCTCGTAGCGGCCGGCGACGAGCAGCAAGCCCGGCGCGGCGGCGAGCTCGGCCGCGCAACGCTGATCGAAGCGCCGGCCTTGCGCGCTCAGCACGAACTCGCGGCTGCCCGCGGGCATGCGGGCGCGCAGCGCACGGATCGCTTCCCGCATGGGCTCGTACTTGAGCACCATGCCCGGGCCGCCGCCGTAGGGCCGGTCGTCCACGGTCCGGTGCCGGTCGCGGGCGAACTCGCGCGGCGAGACGTGCTCGACGGCGAGGAGCCCGCGCTCGCGCGCTCGGCCGACCACTCCGTGCCGAGCCACGGGCTCGACGAGCTCGGGAAACAGCGACACGATGCCGAACGTGTACACGGCGGCTCTCAGTCCCAGAAACTCGAGTCCCAGTCCACGACGATCACGCCGCCCGGCACGTCGACGCGTCGCACGACGGGCTCCACGAACGGAATCAAGCGATCGCCGGGGCCGCAGAGCACGATGACGTCGTTTGCACCGGTGGCCATGATCCGTTCGACCGTGCCGAGCCGCTCGCCGCCCGTGCCGCGGACCTCGAGGCCCTCGAGGTCTACCCAGTAGTACTCGCCGGGCTCGCAGGGCGGCAGCTCGGCGCGGTCGACCTCGATCTCCGCGCCGAGCCACTGGCGCGCCCGATCGCGGTCATCGATGCCGCGCAGCTTGGCGACGACGTTCTTCCCCTGCGCGTGCCCGGCCTCGAGCTCGACGCGCTGCCGCTCCCCGTCCCGCTCGAGAATCCACGACCCGAAGCCGACGATGTTGTCGCGGGGCTCGGTATAGGAATGGACCTTGACCCAGCCCTTGATCCCGTAGAGGCCGCAGATGCGGCCCAGCGTCACGCGCCTTCCGGCCTCCGCGCCCATGGCCTCCGCGCCCACGCCCGAGCGGCCGAAGCGCTCACGCGGCTTGCGCGGGCTGCGAGCTCCGGTACTGCTTGATGAGCTTCTCGACGCGCTCCGACGGCTGGGCCCCCTGCGAGAGCCAATGGTCGAAACGCGCGATGTCGATCTTCAGCTCGCTCGCTTGACCGGAGGCGATCGGGTTGTAGAACCCGAGCCGCTCGATGTACCGGCCGTCCCGCCGATTGCGGCGGTCCGTGACCACGATGTGGTAGAAGGGACGCTTCGTCGCTCCGCCGCGCGATAGACGAATCCTGACCATAGAGTTTCCGATCCTCTGGCGAAGCACGCTTCGCGAAATCAAACTTACAAAAATGAAAGCGGCCGCCGGGACCGCTTGGTAAGACTGGGAATTCTACTGTGTTTAGGGGCGCCGAAAAAAGGGGTCAGAGCCCTTTTTCGCCAGGCGGGGCCGTGGCAGTCGGCTGCGTCGCCGGCAGGCGAAAAAGGGCTCTGACCCCTTTTTTCGGCCTTTTCAGCGCCCGAAGCCGCCCCGGCCCCGCAGGGCCCCGGCCAAGGCCCGCTCCATGCCGCCCTTCGCCGCCCGCTTCATGGTCTTCGCGAGCTGCTTGTGCTGCTTGAGCAGCCGATTGACCTCCTGGATCGGCAACCCGGCGCCCCCGGCGATGCGACGCTTGCGCGAGCCGTCGATGAGGTCCGGGCGGCGGCGCTCGCGCGGCGTCATCGAGTCGATGAGGGCCATCTGGCGCTTGAGCTGGCTGTCGTCGAAGCCCGAGGCGGCCAGCGCGCCCGGCTTCACGCCCGGCAGCTTGTCCAGCAGAGAGCCGAGCCCCCCCATATTGATGAGCTGCTGCAACTGCTCGCGGTAATCCTCGAGGTTGAGCTCCCGCCCCTTTTTGACCTTGCGGGCTACGCGCTCGACGGCTTCGCGGTCCACCTGCTCCTGCACGCGCTCGACGAGCCCGACGACGTCGCCCATGCCGAGGATGCGCGAGGCGAAGCGCTGCGGCACGAAGGCCTCGAGCGCGTCGAGCTTCTCGCCCGTGCCGACGAGCTTGATGGGCACGCCCGTCACTTCCCGGACCGAGAGGGCGGCGCCGCCGCGCGCGTCGCCGTCCGCCTTGGTCAGGATCACGCCCGTGAGCGGCAGCGCCTCGTGGAAAGCCCGGGCCGAGTTCACGGCGTCCTGGCCCGCCATCGAGTCGACGACGAACAGCGTTTCCCCCGGTGAGACGGTCTCATGGATGACCCTGACCTCGTCCATCATGGCCTCGTCGACGTGCAGCCGCCCCGCCGTGTCCACGATGAGCCAGCGAGAGCCGCGGCGCTTCGCCTCGGCCAGGGCCGCCGCCGCGATCTTGCGCGGGTCCTTCTCGGTCGAGCCGTAGTACTCGGCGCCGATGTCCCCCGCGATCTTCTCGAGCTGCTCCCGGGCCGCGGGCCGGTAGACGTTGGTGCTGACGAGCAGCGCCTGCCCGCCGCCGCTCTTCTTGAGCTGCATCGCGAGCTTGCCGGCCGTCGTCGTCTTGCCGGCGCCCTGCAGGCCGACGAGCAGCAGAATGGCGGGGAAGCCCCGGCTCTCGATCGGGCTCTGCTCGCGCCCGAGCGCGATCACGAGCTCGTCGTGGACGATCTTCACGAAAGTCTGGCCGGGGTTCAGGCTCCGGGCCACCTCGGCGCCGAGCGCGCGCTGGCGTACGTGCTCGACGAGGCTCTTGACGACGGGCAGCGCCACGTCCGCCTCGAGCAGCGCCATGCGGATCTGGCGCACGGTATCGCGCACGTTGTCTTCGGTGATGCGCCCGCGGCCCGTCACGCGCTGGATCGCGCCGCTGAGGCGTTCTGTCAGGGTATCGAACATGGGGTTACTCGGCTCGGATCGACGGCCGAAACAGCGTATCACGAAGGGCTCGGAGGCGCGTGGGGCGGGCCCTCCCGGCCCGCGACGCCGCTCCTTGACACCTCGTTTCGGCTTCGGTCACTCTAGGTGGATACTCGACCCTTGGAGGGCAACCTTTTTTGAACGTTCCCCTAGGCCTACTGATCAGCCTACTCATCGTTCTACTGCTACTTTCGGCCTTCTTCTCGAGTACTGAAACCGCCTTGATGAGCCTCAATCGATACCGGTTGAGGCACCGGGCCCGTTCGGGCCAGCGCTCGGCCCGTCTCGCCGAGCAGCTCCTGCAGCGCCCCGACCGGCTCATCGGCCTCATCCTGCTCGGCAACAACGCCGCGAATCTCGGCTCCGCCGCGCTCGTCACGGTCATCTCGCTGCACATCGGCGGGGAAAGCACGATCTTCGCCGGCACGCTGATCCTAACCTTCGTCGTGCTGATTTTCGGGGAGGTCGCACCCAAGACCGTCGCGGCCTTGAATCCGATGCGCATCGCCCTGCCGGCCGCGCTCGTCTACTACCCGCTGCTCAAGGTCTTCCACCCGCTCGTCTGGCTCATCAATCTGCTCGCCAACGGCCTGCTGCGAGCCGTCGGCGTGCGCGCGGACCGCATCGCCGCGCACCCGCTCAGCGCCGAGGAGCTGCGCACGGTCGTCGCCGAGGCCGGCGTCATGGTGCCGCGGCGCCACCAGAAAATGCTGCTCAGCATTCTGGACCTCGACGCCATCACGGTGGACGACGCGATGGTGCCGCGGCAGGAGATCATCGGTATCGATCTCGACCGGCCTTGGGAGCAAAACGCCGAGATCATCCACAACGGCGAATTCAACCGGCTTCCCGTTTATCGAGAGGACATCGACAACCTCATCGGCGTCGTGCGCGTGCGCAAGCTCCTGCCCGATCTCGCGAACGGCACGCTCGACGAGCAGCGTCTGCTCGAGAACGTCAAGGAGCCCTACTTCGTGCCCGAGGGCACGCCGCTCAACAAGCAACTGCTGAACTTCCAACAGACGAAGCGCCGCTCGGCCTTCGTCGTGGACGAATACGGCGACATCCAGGGGCTCATCACGATCGAGGACATCCTGCGCGAGATCGTCGGCGAGTTCGACACGGATGCGGCCCCCTCCGACCTCGGCATTACGCGCGAAAGCGATACGAGCTACATCGTGGATGCGAGCGCGAACATCCGCCAACTCAACAGGCTCATGGGCTGGCACCTGCCGACGGACGGCCCGAAGACGCTGAACGGACTCATCGTCGAGCAGCTCGAGACGATTCCCGCCTCGGGAACCGGGCTCACGGTCGCCCAGTACCCCATCGAGATCCTGAGCACGACGGAGCACGGCATCAAGCAGGTGCGGATCCGTCTGCCGGAGGTCGGCGACTCGAGCGAGCCTATGCGGGCGGCGCAGCGGTAGTCGGCGACGTGGCTACCGGTAGTCCGCATGATTCATGAACGGGCTCGGGCGTCGGTGGTGACCGGAGGTTCGTGCACGAGGCCGCTGTCGGGACCGCCCTTGCGCCGAGGCCTCCGCCACCCCACCAACGTATCAGCTAAGCACGTCCACGGCCTCGACGAGCCGCTCCACCGAATGCACCTCGAGCCCGAGCGCCGCACGCGGGCGGTTGCCGCGCGGCACGAGCGCGCGCGTGAAGCCGTGCTTCGCGGCCTCGGCGAGCCGTTCCTCGCCGAAGGGCACGGGCCGCACCTCGCCCGTTAAGCCGATTTCGCCGAACACGGCCACGTCGGGCGGCACGGGGCGCTCGCGGAAGCTCGAGAGCACCGCCAGCGCGACGGCGAGGTCGGAGGCCGTCTCCGTGACGCGCAGGCCGCCGACGACGTTCGCGAAGACGTTGCTGTCGCCGATCCCGACGCCGCAATGCCGATGCAGCACGGCGAGCAGCAGTCCGAGCCGCTGGGCGTCGAAACCCTGCGCGAGGCGGCGCGGATTCTGGGTCGTCCCGCGGTCCACGAGCGCCTGCACCTCGACGAGCACGGGACGCGTGCCCTCGCGCGTCACGAGGGTGACGCTGCCCGGCACGGGCTCGGCGCGGCGCGCGAGAAAGATGGCCGAGGGGTTCTTGACCTCCTTGAAGCCGTCCTCGCTCATGACGAAGAAGCCGAGCTCGTTCGCCGCGCCGAAGCGGTTCTTCGCTGCGCGAATGATGCGGAAGCGGCTGCCCGCATCGCTCTCGAAATACAGCACCGTATCCACCATGTGCTCGAGGACGCGGGGTCCCGCGAGCGTTCCCTCTTTGGTGACGTGGCCGACGAGCAGCGTCGCGACATTGCGGCTCTTCGCGAGACGCACGAGCTGTGCCGCGCACTCTCTGATCTGGCTCACCGAGCCCGGCGCGGATTCGAGGCCCGTGCTGTAGAGAGTCTGAATCGAATCGACGACGAGCACGCCGGGCGGCTGCGCTTCGAGGCGGCCCACGACCGCCTCGACGCAGGTCTCGGCCATGAGCTCGACGGGCGCGCTGCCGACGCCCATGCGCCGCGCGCGCAGAGCGATCTGCTCCAGCGACTCCTCGCCCGTCACGTAGCAGACGGCGTGCGCGGCGGCGAAATTCGCGAGCGCACGCAGCAGGAGTGTGGACTTGCCGATGCCCGGGTCGCCGCCGATCAGCACCACGGAGCCCGGCACTAGGCCGCCGCCGAGCACGCGATCGAGCTCGCCGAAACCCGTAGCGACGCGCGAGACGCCGCCGGCGTCGAGCCGGTCGAGCCGCGCGAGCTCGGCCTTGCCTGCATAGTGCGCCTCGCGCGTGCGCTCGCGCGCGGGCGCCGACTCGACGAGCGTGTTCCACGCGCCGCAGTCCGGGCACTGCCCCTGCCACTTGGGCTGTCGCACCCCGCAGGACTCGCAGACGTATACGGCCTTCGGTTTAGCCATCGGCGGAGAATAGCCGAATCGGCCCGAACCGTGCCTGGTTCACGCAAGCCGGCGCGGGCCGCATGGCATACTCCGGCGCGGCCCGAGCGCATAGACGGACTGAAGGGCATGCAGGAACACAGCCCGCGCCTCGCGAGGATCACGGCGCTCGGCCTGGCGGCGGCCGCCGCGGCCTATCTGCCGCCGTTCCACGCGGCCGCGCGCGCGGATCGCGCTCTCTACGACCTATGGTCACGGCTCTCGACGCCGACCGCGCCGGCCGAGATCGTCATCGTTCCGCTCGACGATCCCGCAGGTCTCGACGCCGTCGCACTGCTGACGCGCAAGGCCGGGGCGACGCTGGTCACGACGTTTCCGCAACCGACGCCGGGCGCCCGCGACGCGGCGCTCGGTCCCGTGGACCTTCCCGTCGGCGGCGGCGTCCTGCGCGGCACGGCATGGCCACGCGGCGGACACCTATATTTTCCGGCGGACGCCGACGGCGTCGTCCGCAACGGCATGCCGCTGCTCGAAGACGACCCGCCGACGCCTTCGCTCGCGCTCGCGGCGATCGAGGCGACGGGCCGGCCGGACGCAGCGACACCGGCCGGAGACGGCACCTCCGTCGCCGTCGGCGGCACCCGCTTCGGCCTCGACGGCGCGGGGCGCCGGCCGCTGCGCTTCTTTTCGCCCGCGTCGTTCCGGCGTATCGCGCCGGCGGCGCTCGGCGCCGCGGCCGAATCCCTCGCCGGCAAGATCGTCGTGACCGGCCCTGCCGCGCCCGCCTACCGCACGCCGGTCGGCCGCCTCAGCGCACGCGATCTGCTCGCCGAGACCATCGCGGGCTATCGGCGCGATGCGGCCGTTCACGCCGGTGCGGCGCAGACACTCGCGCCATGGCTGCTGGCCGCGGTGCTGCTGGGCATACTGCTCAGGGCCGAAGCCTCCGGGACGACGCCGGCGGCCGAGTGGACGCTCGCGGCCGCGCCGATCACGATCGTCGTCGCGAGCGCCGCGGCGTTCGCGCTCGCCGGCGAATGGCTGCCGCCCGTCGGCCCTAGCGCGGTGCTGCTCGGCTGCTGGCTCGGGACGGTCGCGCGCGGCCGCGCGGCGGAGCCCGACTTGGCCGCTCGCGACGCCGCAGCGCCTGAACCCGCAGGCTCTGAAGCGGCAGGCCTTGAAGCCGCAGGCCCTGAACCGGCAGCGCCTGAACCGGCAGCGCCTGAAGCCGCAGCGCCTGAAGCGCCCGCCTCGCCCGCGCCCCCCGGCACGCCGCGCCGGCCCGCGGACCTGCCCGCCGCCCTCGGCCGCTACGAGGTGGTCGCGGACATCGGCCGCGGCGCCATGGGACGCGTGCTGCTCGGCCGCGACCCGAAAATCAACCGCGAGGTCGCGATCAAGGCCGTCGATCTCGCCGCAGAATGCGAGCCCGAGGAGTTCGAAGAGGCGCGGGCACGGTTCCTGCGCGAGGCGGAAACGGCCGGGAGGCTCAATCACCCGAACATCGTCACGATTTACGATGTGGGTGAATCCGGCAGCGTCGCTTACATCGCCATGGAGTATCTTTCGGGCCGCCGCCTCGCCGACTTCGCCGCGCCCGAGTCGCTCTTGCGCCCCGCGCTCGTGCTCGATCTGTTGAGCCGCACGGCCGACGCGCTCGATTACGCGCACCATCACAACGTCGTGCACAGGGATATCAAGCCGGCGAATATTATGTATGATTCGGCCTCGAACACTTTGAAGCTGACCGACTTCGGCATCGCGCGGTCGATCGACTCGAGTCGTACGCGCAACGGGATCGTGTTGGGGACGCCGTATTTCATGGCGCCGGAGCAGCTCGAAGGAAGAAACGTGAACGGGCACACGGACTTATTCGCGCTCGGTGTTAGCCTATATCAGTTACTGACCGGCCACCTGCCCTTCCGCGGAGCGTCGATGACCAAGCTCATGTTCGTCATTGCGAACGAACCTCATAAGCCCGTGCGGTCGCTGAGACCGGACCTGCCGGGGAGCCTCGATACGATCATCGACAGGGCATTGGCCAAGGAGCCGTCGGAGCGCTTCCGAACGGGAGCCGAGATGGCGGCGGCGATGCGCCGGGCGGCCGGCCAGCTTGTCTGATTCTTGTCGGCTGCGCCTTTCATCGCCATGACTCTTAGAGGCAAGTTCGCACACGTGGAGCTGACCGACGTGGGCAAGGTCAGAGATCACAACGAGGACGCGATCGCAGCCCAACCCGAGGTCGGGCTCTGGGTCCTTGCCGACGGCATGGGAGGCTACAATGCCGGGGAGGTCGCGAGCGGCATTGCCGTCAAGACGATCGTCGACCTCGTCTCGGATGCGTGCCGCCGGGAGAAGCGCAACGAGGTCGAGCCCGCGACGGGCCTCATGCGCCAGACGATCGCGCTGCGGGACGCCGTCATGCGGGCGAACAAGATCATCAATCAGACGGCCCAGTCGCAGCCCCAGTGCGAAGGCATGGGCACGACGCTCGTGGCCTGCCTGTTTTACGACAACCACGCCTCGATCGCTCACGTGGGGGATTCGAGGCTCTACCGGCTGCGCGGCGACAAGTTCGAGCAGATCACGATGGACCACTCGCTGCTCCAGGAGCTCGTGGACCGCGGGTTCTACTCTCCGGAGGAAGCGCAGCGCTCGACGAACCGCAACTATGTGACGCGCGCGCTCGGGGTCGAGACGACGGTCGACGTTGAGGTTCAGGAGATCGAGGTCCAGAAGGGCGACTACTTCCTGCTCTGCTCGGACGGTTTGCCGGATATGGTCGAGGACGAAGACATCCATCTGACGATCAGCACGTTCGACAGCGACGTGGATACCATTGCGGAGCAGCTCATCAAGCTCACGAACGATAACGGGGGGCGCGACAATGTCTCGGTCGTGCTCGTCCGCGTCATCGAGCCCTTTCCGGCCAACGCCGGCATCATGAACAAGTTTCGCAGCCTATTTGGATAACCGGGATACCAGCCATGGCACGTTTGATCTTGAGCTTGGATGGCCAAACGCTGGCCGAGTACAACATGACGAAGGAGCGTTATACGGTGGGCCGCCTGCCGGATAACGACATTCGTATCGACAACGCCGCGGTCAGTGGTCACCATTCGCTGCTCATCAATATCCTCAACGACTCGTTCCTCGAGGATCTGAACAGCACGAACGGGACCTACGTCAACGGCAAGCTCATCAAGAAGCATGCGCTGCAGCACGGCGACGTCATCACGATCGGCCACCATCAGCTGCGCTACGTGGACGACCAGGCCGATCAGGGGCCCGAGGACGAGTTCGAGAAGACCATGGTCATCGAGCCGAGCGGGAACATGGAGCGCCAGGTCGCGCGCGCCGCTCGCGCCGCGGATGCGGCCGCGGCCAAGGGGGCTCCGGCGCCCGCGGCGGCGCCTCGCCCTGCGGCCATGGGGCGCGGCGGCGCTGCGGCGGCGGCTGCGGCCCCGGCGCGCCAGTTCCACCCGACGGCCACCCAGGACGTCGACCCCTCCGCCGTGCCCGTGCTGCCGCTTGCGAAGCTGCAGGTGCTCTCCGGCTCGTTCGCGGGCCGCGAGCTCGAGCTCACGAAGGCGCTCACGACGCTCGGGCGCCCCGGGATTCAGGTCGCCGCGATCACGCGCCGCGCGGAAGGCTACTTCATCGTGCACGTCGAGAGCGGTAAGCCCAACGACTACCCGCTCGTGAACGGCACGGCCATCGGCGCCCAGGCGCGCCGGCTGCAGGACAACGACGTGATTCAGCTGGCCGGCGTGAAGATGGGATTCTTCATGAGCTGACCCCTTTTCCCGCTCAGAACACGCCGTCCCCGTACGCCTCGGCCACGAGGTTCTCGAACTTCGTGAACTCGCCGAGAAAGGTCAGGTGGAACTCGCCGATCGGGCCGTTGCGCTGTTTGCCGATGATGATATCGGCGACGCCTTTGCGGGGCGTGTCCTTGTCGTAGACCTCTTCGCGGTAGATGAAGACGATGACGTTAGCGTCCTGCTCGATGGCTCCCGATTCGCGGAGGTCCGACATTACGGGCTTCTTGTCCGCCCGCTGCTCCACGCTGCGGTTGAGCTGCGAGAGCGCGATGACGGGCACCGCGAGCTCCTTCGCAAGCGCCTTGAGCGAGCGCGAAATCTCAGAGATCTCCGTCGCCCGATTCTCGACGTTGCCGCCCACCTGCATGAGCTGCAGATAGTCCACGACCACGAGCCCCAAGTCGTGCTCGCGCTTCAAACGCCGCGCACGCGCCCGGACTTCCGTGGGGGTCAGAGCCGGGCTGTCGTCGATGAAGATCGGCGCATTCGACATCATCGAGACGGCCGAGTCGATGCGCGACCAGTCCTCTTCCGTGAGCCGGCCCGTGCGCAGATGCGACTGATTGACGCGGCCGATCGAGCCGATCATGCGGAACGTGAGCTGCTCGGCCGACATCTCCATGCTGAAGATGGCGACCGGCAGCTGCGCGCCGATGGCCGCGTTCTCGGCCATATTCATTGCGAACGTGGTCTTCCCCATCGACGGCCGCCCGGCGACGATGATGAGATCGCCGCGTTGCAGACCCGCCGTCATCTTGTCCATGTCGGCGAAGCCCGTCGAGACCCCGGTGATGTCGCCTTCGCTGTGGCTCAGGACATCCAGCCGGTCGATCGTCTGCGGCAGAATCTGCTTGATGGGGACGAAGCCCGCGTTCCTGCGCGTTCCCCGGTCGGCGATCTCGAAGACGCGCTGCTCGGCCAGGTCGACGAGCTCGTCGACAGTACGCCCCTCTTCCTCGACGGCGCTCGCGGCGATGTCGCCGCCGATCTGAATCAGCTGCCGCAGCATCGCGCGCTCGCGCACGATGCGCGCATAGGCGCGGATGTTTGCGGCGCTCGGGGTTTCCTCGACGAGCTGAGCAATGTAGTCGAGACCGCCTGCCGCCTCGAGCTCGCCGTTGCGGGCCAGGACCTCGCTGACCGTAACGGCGTCCGGCGGCTGATCGCGCTCGACGAGCGTCGCGACCGCCTCGAAGATCAGGCGGTGGTCGGATCGATAGAAGTCCGAGGCGTCTACGGCGTCGGCGACCATGTCCCAGGCTCGTTGGTCGAGCATGAGACCGCCGAGCAAAGAGCGCTCGGCTTCGACGGAGTGCGGCGGCAGCCGCAGCCGCTCCGTCGAGCGCCGGCCCGGACCCGCGTTTGCGTACTCAGCCATTAAGGCGGCGCCCCAGTAAGCGGGCGGCAGGCCGCTCGAGCCTTCTCGCGCGGGGCGGCGCTCGCACGTCCGCGGCCGCCCGGGCTACTCGGCCGTGTCCGCGTCCGTGTCTTCGTCCGCGTCCGGACTCGGGACGAAGCTCCCGTCCGAGGGCTCGACGACGACCGTGAGCCAAACGTTGACGTTGCTGTGCAGGTGCAGCTCGACCTCGTGCGAGCCGAGCACGCGGATCGGGCCCTCGGGCAGCCGGACTTCGCTGCGCTCGACCTCGACGCCGAGCGCCGTGCAGGCCTCCGCGATGTCCACCGTGCCGACCGAGCCGAACAGCTTGCCCTCTGGGCCGGACTGCGCCGTGATCTTGATGATCTGCCCTTCGAGCTTCGCGGCACGGTCTTTGGCGGCCGAAATCTCGTCTGCGGCGCGCCGCTCGAGATCCGCCCGGCGCTCCTCGAATTTCGCGACGTTCTCGGGCGTTGCAACCGTGGCCTTACCCTTCGGGATCAGGAAATTGCGCGCGTAGCCCGCCTTGACCTTGACCATGTCCCCGATGCCGCCCAGGTTCTCGACCTTTTCGAGCAGAATGACTTGCATGTCCCAACCTCCGTTCAGCCTAGCCTGCGCAGCGGCGCGCGCAAGTCGACCCAATTGTCCAACAAACCGACGCCGCCCAGCACGAGGATCACGAACCCGACCAGCGGCGAGAAAAGCAGCACGTAAACCGGGACGACGAAACCCGGATGCCATTGCTTGGCATAGATCCAAGCGTGCATGACCGAAAGCCCTTGGAACAAGAATCCGAACAGGGCCAGCGGCGTCAAATTCTGTACCAGCGGCGCATCCAAAACCAGACCGACCGCGACCAGCACCGTCGCGGGCACGCCGAGCACCCGGCCGAGCTTCAGGCTGCGGAACTCGCCCCCGAATCGCCGGTCGCCGTCGGCGAGCCCGAGCCACCACTCGGCCAGAAACAGCGCCGCGAGCAGATCGGCGAGCGCCGCGGCCGCCATGAGCCCGAGCACGAGCGGCGCGGCCTTCCGGAACGTCGCGAGCTGCTCGGCCGTCGCGCCGTTCGCCTTCAACATCTCGGCGAGGCGCTCCAGCACGGGCGCGATCAGATGCTCCGGCCCCACCGCGATGCTGAGGACGAGCACTGCGACCAGCGCGAGCAGAACCGTACCCTGGAACGCGAGCCGCAAACCGCCGGCCCGCAGCAGCAAACCCAGCACGAGGCCCGCGGCGAGGCTGCCGCCGGCGATGCCCCCGATGACCCCGACCCCCGAGCCCGCCGCCAGTGCGATCCCGAGTACGCCGGCCGTCGCCGCCGCCGCGGCGAGGAGACCGCGGGCCGCGCCGCGCTTTGCCGTCTCGAGCGCAATCAGCCCCGCGCTGACGATCTGCAGCAGCGGCGCGAAAACGGCCGCAAGCAAAATCAAGCGATACGGGCGCGCAAGCACCCAGTCGACGACCGACTTCATGTTACGAGCGGCTGAGCGACCGGGTGCGCGAAAGTCTTCGCTCTAGTGCTGATCCGTGTACGGCAACAGGGCCAGATAGCGGGCGCGCTTGATCGCCGTCGCAAGCTGGCGCTGGTACGGGGCGCGCGTGCCCGTGATCCGGCTCGGGACGATCTTGCCGGTCTCCGTAATGTAAGCCTTCAAGGTCGCGAGATCCTTGTAGTCGATCTCCTCGACGCCTTCCGCTGTGAAGCGGCAGAACTTCTTACGCCGAAAATAACGTGCCATCGATACTCTCCTCGCTCGTGCTGCGCGCCCTTAGGCGGACTCCTGCTCCGCGGTCTCCTGATCGCTGTCGCCGCCCTCGTCGGACGAGCCGCGATCTTCGGAGCCGCCTCTCGAGGAACGGCTCTCGGAACGGCTCTCGCCGTCGTCGCCGTCGCGCGAGCGCCCGCGGCCGCCGCCCTGCGACTCGCGGCTCTTCTCCTCCTCCTGCGCCTTGGCCATGATCGAAGGCTCGGTCACTGCCTTGTCGCGCTTGATGACGAGGTAGCGCAGGACCGCGTCGCTGAAGCGGAACGAGCCGATGAGCTCGTCGAGCGCCTCTTTGCCGCACTCGATGTTGAGCAGCAGGTAGTGGGCCTTGTGGACTTTGGCGATGGAGTGGGCGAGCTGGCGGCGCCCCCAGTCTTCCTGACGATGGATCGTGCCGCCGGAGCCCTCGATCATGCTCCGATAGCGCTCCATCATGGCGGGAACCTGTTCGCTCTGGTCAGGGTGGACCAGAAACACGATTTCGTAGTGTCTCACGGACTCCTCTCGGTTCATGAGCCTCCCGTCGAGCGGTGAGGCAAGGAGTGAATGGATTGTGCCGGCGCGTATCCGCCCGGGCCGGCCATGCTACGCGACGGCGGCCACGAAGAAAAGGGGCCCGAAGACCGAAGAAAAGGGGTCAGAGCCCTTTTTTACGGAGCGCATTGCCCAGCGCCCTTTTCCGGCGGGCGGCCGGTCACGGCACGGAAAAGGGCTCTGACCCCCTTTGCTGCCCCTTTTGCTGCCGCACGAGCTCGAACATGACGACGGCGGCAGCGACCGAAACGTTGAGGCTCTCGACCCGTCCCGCCATCGGGATCGCGACGATCTCCTCGCAGAGCTCACGCGTGAGCCGCCGCAGGCCGCGGCCCTCGCCGCCGAGCACGAGCGCAATCGGCGGCGCGAGTCGCGCTTCGTAGAGCGAGCGCTCCGTGCCGGCATCCGCACCCACGATGCGCACCCCGGCGTCCTTGAGCCAACGCAGCGTCCGGGCCAGATTCGGGGCATTCAGGACCGGCACTGTCTCGGCCGCGCCCGTGGCGGCCTTGAGCGCCGCGGGCGTCAGCTTCGCCGAGCGCGACCGCGGTACGACGACGGCGTCCATGCCGGCGGCATCGGCCGACCGCAGGCAGGCGCCGAGGTTGCGCGGATCCTCGACGCCGTCCAGCACGAGCAGCCGGAGCCCGGCGCCGCGCGAGACGACGAGCTCCTCGAAAGCCGCGAGCGAAAACTCCTCCGGAGCGCGCACCTCGACGACGATGCCCTGGTGCGACCCGCCCTGCGCGAGCCGGTCGAGCTCCGCGCGACGCACGCGCTCGACCGGCACGCCGAGCGCCTCGACGGCCCGGACGAGCTCGCCGAGCGGTCCGCCGCGCGCATCGAGCGCGCGCGCCGAGACGATTGCGGCGGGGCGAGTGTCGAGTAAGCCTTGGACGGCGTGCAAGCCGTAGACGCGGTGGTGTCCGTCAGCCACGCCCCCGGCCCCGTTTGCCGCGCCCGCCGCGGCCCTTGCGGCCGCGCCCGGCCTCGCCGTCGCGCCGTTCGCCGTCGCCCCGTCCACCGTCGCGCTGTTCGCCGTCGCGCCGTTCGCCGTCGCGGGCCCCAGCCTCGGACTTCCGGCCCCCGACGTTGTCGGCCCGCTCCAGGGGCACGAAATCGATCTTGCGGTCGTCAGTGTCTACGTTGACCAGCCGAACTTCCATGGGATCGGTGAGGTGATACGCCACGCCGGTGCGCTCGCCCTGCAGCCGCGTGCCCGTCGAGTCGCGGTGGTAATAGTCGCGCGGCAGCGACGTGACGTGCACGAGGCCGTCCACGTGCAGCTCGGGAATCCGCACGAAAAGCCCGAACGGGACGACGCCGCTCACGATGACGCGGAAGTCCTCGCCGACGCGCCCCTTCATATAAAGACACTTGAGCTGCTCCTCGACGTCCCAGACGGCCTCGTCCGCGCGACGCTCCGCGCGCGAGCAGCGCTCACCGAGATGTTCCATCTCCGGCATCGAATACGGATAGCCCCTGGCCGAGCCCGTCTCGAGCGTCCACTTGATCGCCCGATGCACCAGCAGATCGGGATACCGCCGGATCGGCGATGTGAAATGCGCATACGCCGGCAGCCCGAGCCCGAAGTGCCCGACGTTCTTCGGCTGGTAGCGCGCCTGCTTCATCGAGCGCAGCACCACGGTCTCGATGAGCTCGGCCTCCGGCCGCCCCGCGACGCGCTGCACGATTTGCCCGAGATCCTTGGGCGTGAGCTTGCCCGGCGGCGGCAGGCGAAACCCGAACGTCGAAAGGAACAGCGTGAGCTCCTCGAGCCGCTCGGCCTCCGGTCCCTGGTGCACGCGGTAAAGGCCCGGGACGCGCTTCTTACGAAGATACTTCGCGGCCTCGACGTTCGCCGCGATCATGCACTCCTCGATGAGCCGGTGCGTATCGAGCCGCTCGACGACGTGGATCTGCCGCACTTTGCCCTGCTCGTCGAGCTCGATACGCGTCTGCGGCAGATCGAAGTCGATCGACCCGCGGCGCCGGCGCGCCTTGAGGAACGCGCGGAAGACGTTGCGCAGGTTGTCCAGCTGCGGCCGCAGCTTCGCATGCGGCCCCTTCGGCTTGCCGGTCTCGAGCATCTCCGCCGCACCCGAATAGGTCAGGCGCGCGGCCGAGCGCATGACGCCGTTGAAGAAGCGCGAGCGCTTCACCGTGCCCTGCTTCGAGACGATGAGCTCGCAGGCGAGACACAGCCGGTCCACCTGCGGATTCAGCGAGCAGAGCCCGTTCGAAAGTTCCTCGGGCAGCATCGGCACGACGCGGTCCGGAAAGTAGACCGAGGTGCCGCGGGCCTGCGCCTCGCGGTCGAGCGCCGTATCGGGCTCGACGTAGTGCGCGACGTCGGCGATCGCGACGACGAGCCGCCAGCCCTCGCCGTGCGGCTCGCAATAGACCGCATCGTCGAAGTCCTTGGCGTCCGCGCCGTCGATGGTCACGAGCGGCAGCTTGCGCAGATCCTCGCGATTGCGCTTCGCGGCCTGCGTCACGTGCGGCGGCAGACGCCGCGCCGCGGCGGCCACCGCCTCCGGCCACTCGCTCGGGATGCCGTGCGCGAGCAGCGCGACCTCCGTCTCGATGCCGGGCTCGTCGACGCGCCCGACGACCTTGATGACGCGGCCGATGGCGAGACTACGCTCCGTCGGGTGCTGCACGATTTCGACGTGGACGAGATCGCCGGCCCGGGCGCCGCCGTGCTCGCCACGCCCAATGAGCACCTCCGTGCGCGACTCCCCTTCCTCGACGACGTAGTCGATGCCGCGCTCCCGGCAGAAGTGGCCGACAATCGAGGTCTTCGTGCGCTGCAGCACCTCGACGACGCGCCCTTCCCGGCGGCCGTCGCGCCCGACGCTGACGCGGATCGCCACGCGGTCGCCGTCCCAGAGCGGGCGCATCTCGCGCGCGGGAAGATAGATGTCGTCCGTGCCGTCGTCCGGTCGCAGGAAGCCGTAGCCGTCTCGATGCGCCATGACGGCGCCCGTCGCGAGGTCGAGATGGTGCGTGAGGCAGAACTCCCGGGCGCGGTTGCGGATGAGCTGCCCATCCCGAACCATGGCCTTGAGCCGGTTCTCGAGGGCGCGCCGGTGCGGGTCCGTGTGGATACCGACCGAGGCGGCCAGGGCCGTCAGCGTCAGCGGCCCGTCGGCCTTCTCCATGGCCGCCGTGATCTCGTCGCGGCTCGGGATGGGGTGTTCGTACCGGCGCTCGCGGTCGTCGTCGCGGCGCTCGGCGGCCGCGGGCTCCTTGGCCGCGCGGCGCTCGGTTCTGCGCGCCATCAGGAATGAACCCGGCGCTTGAGCTGGTCTCTTTCAGGCATAGACGGGCATCTTATAACGAATGAGTCCGCGCTCGCGCGGAATCGTTTGACAGCAGCGGGGCTCGCCAGTACATTCGTGCGCCTTCCGGCCCCGATGCCGAGGTGGCGGAATTGGTAGACGCGCTGGCTTCAGGTGCCAGTGGGGGCAACCCCGTGGAGGTTCAAGTCCTCTCCTCGGCACCAAGCGACCCGCATCCTCGATGCTCGCGATAACCTTCAGCGCTCCGCCGCAGTGTTGGCAGCGCTCGATCTCAACGGCAAAGACGCGCTTCAAACGCTGCATCCAGGTCATGCTGCGATGCTTAGGCGCGTGCCCCTCTGCGTCCTCGCCGCTGGACGAGGCGCCGCCGCGGCCGCGATCGGCCGGGGTGACGTTGCCGCGCAGCCGAGCGCAGGCGGCGCTCCGGCGGCGTGCGCTTCCTCGATCGCTTCGACGATGCGGCGACGGTCGGCGTTTCCGGCGGAGGCCCTTCGGCAATCTCCTTCGCGGCAATGTATCCGGAAAGAACCTTGGCTCTCATCTGCCTGGAAGCATTAAGCCCACCTGATTCCGAACCGCTCGATATTCCCCTGGCCATGAGATCCGACTCTATATCGTGGATGGGTATCAGCAGTGTGACAGAGCTTGGGGACGGGAAGGCCGTGCTCGGGCTTTTCGACCCGGAGGACGCCGAGCGTATCGAGAAGAGCCCAGACGTGCTCGAGCGGGTTCGTGATTGGCTGTGGGTCGCCTGGCCGATCTCTTCGCGCTTGACCGGATGGCGCAACGACTCGGGGATGCCCCGGCAGAGCCCTCCGGTCTTTGATGGAGGTGGGTGGCCACCGGCCCTCGGGCCGGGCATGCCAACGCTGCGGCGCAGCGCTCGTGCCCGGTTGAGATCCTGCGGCCGGCGTCAGACCGGAAGCGTGCCTGATTCGTCGTCAGGCGTGCACGGAACAGAGAACGCGAAGGTTGCGCCCGGCCCATCGTTCGACGCTGCCCACAGACGGCCACCGTGCCGTTCAATGATAGAGCGGCTCACGGACAAGCCGATTCCCATCCCGTCACTCTTGGTCGTGTAGAACGCATCGAACAGTCGCGCCGTCGCTCCCGGATCCAGGCCGATGCCGACGTCTCGAACGGTCACCCGCACGCGGTCTGCGTCAGCGCGCTCGGTTCGAATCACCATGTGCCTGGGACGATCCTCGACGGCGCTCATCGCCTCTGACGCGTTGCGGATCAGGTTCAGGATGACCTGCTGGAGCTGCACGCGGTCTCCGGTGACGCGGAGGGCGTCCCCGTCAAGCTCGGTTCTGAGCACCACGCGGCTGCGCTGCAGGTCGTTCGACACCAGCGAAATCACCTCTCGGACGGCATCGTTGAGATCCAGGACTTCGGCTGTGACGACGCGGTTCCTGAACAGTGCCCGCAGGCGCGAGACGATGTCGGCCGCCCGATTCCCGTCGCGAATGGTCCGGCGCGCTGTTTCGAGCGCGCCGCTGATGTTGGGCGGATCGGCCGTCAGCAGCCGAACGCACGTGCCGGCGTTAGTGATGATGCCTGACAGCGGTTGATTGACCTCGTGCGCGATGGATGCGGTCAAAGCGCCAACGCTGATGCTCCTGGTCACCCGCGCGAGCTCCGCGCGCGCCTCGTCGAGCGCCTGATCCGACAGATGGCGCTGCGTGATGTCTTGCATTGCACCGACGCACTCGGGCGCAGCGCTCGGATGGCGTATCACATTCGCATGCGTCCGGGTGTATTTGATTCTGCCGTCCGGCATCAGAAGGCGAAATTCATACTCGAGTGTCCCCGTGCTCTCCCGGGCCCGCCCCATGAACTGGGCGAGCACGTGAGCGTCGTCGGGATGGACCCGGGCGCCAATCTGGTCGAGGGTGATCGTGCTGCTCGTCTCGAGCTCGAAGACGCGATAAAGCTCGTCGGAAAAGGCGATCTCGTCGGTGTCGAGGCGCCAGGAGAAGCTGCCGGTGGCGCTGATCCGCTGCGCGTCCGCGAGACGAGCCTCGCTGCGGCGGAGCGCCTCTTCCGCGCGCTTCCGCTCTTCAATGTCCGCAATCAGGAAGTACCACCGGATGATGCGCCCGTCCGAGTCCGCCAGCGGCGCACCGCGAATCTGAAACCAGCGATACACGCCATCGAAGCGACGGAGATGGTTTTCCATCTCGAATGGTGTGCCCGTCTCAAACGCCTTCGCCATGGCGGCGACGACCTGCGGCAGCTCGTCCGGCGGGACGAAGTTGCCGGACTTCCAGCCGTTCAAGGCCGACGCGGAGTCGCCAAAGAAGTCCGCCATTCGACGGTTGATCTGCCTGACCTCGCCGTCCGGTCCCAACACGGCGACCTGGGCCGGAATGCAATCGACGATTAGCCGGGCCTCGTGCTCACTGTGCCGAAGCTCCTGCTCCCGCCTCGCGAGGGCATCTCCGGCACGCTTGCTGTCTTCGATGTCGAGATTGATCCCGTACCACTTGACGATCCGGCCGGATTCATCCCGCAGCGGGTTGGCGCGGAAGAGAAACCAGCGGTAGGCGCCGTCGAATCTCCGCAAACGCGCCTCAGCGGCGCCAGCCTGTCCAGAGCTCATCATCCGCCGCCACGCGCCCGTCAAACCCTCCACGTCCTCTGGGTGCAGCGCCGCCGTCCAACCCCAGCCAGCGGCGCGTTCTGCGGAGAGGCCGATGAAGTCCAGGTAGTGTTGATTGAAGAACTCGGCGGTGCCGTCGGGGCGTGCGGTCCAGGCGAGCGCGGGAATCGTGTCGATGATCAAGCGGGATTCACGATCACGCTCGCGAAGCGCCGCTTCCGCCCGGCGGCGCTCGGCGATCTCTCTCTGCAACGCGGTGTTGGCCGCCGCAAGCTCCCTCGTGCGTTGTGTTACACGTTCGTCGAGATCGGCGGCGAGTCGCCTCTGGAGGACGAGCAGACGGGCCTGCTGCAATGCCATCGCCGCTTCATTGGCGGCGACCTGGATCAGGAGGGTCTCGGTTTCAGCGGGGAAATCCGGTCTCGCAGAACCGGCGATCACGATGCCGCCTTCTCCGACAAGCCCGAGCGGAACGGTCGCGACGTGAATCGTGGCATCGCCGATGCGCAGCTCGATGTTCGGCACCCAGCGCGCAGGCCGGACGGCGGACGGAGTCCGGAGCGCGCTCGTCAGTTCCTGCGCTCGTATGACGCCTTCGAAGGGTGGAGCGACCCGCATCACTTCCAGCGGCGCTACGTCATCCGGCCCGCTCTTTCGGACCAACACGAAGGCGAGGCCGAGCATGCCGAAGAGCGCGTCCGCCAAGATGGCGAGAATCTGTGGCGGCTCGGCGCCGGCCCAGAGCGCAGGCAGCCCCACCACGCTCACCAGGTCGTTCAGGCAGCCGCGCAGCCGCGCGAACTCTTCCGGTGACGGGGCAGTCGGCCTGTCCACCTCACGCCTCCCGGCTGTCACGCCGGGCGGCCGTATCGATGCCGGCCGCCGCCCAGTCCTGACACGTGATCACGCCGCCGGTCGTGCGGCACGACGTGGATGCCTTTGTCGGCCTTGTCGGCCTTGTCGGCCGTGACGTGCTGGCACAGGCGGGCGGCTTCGGTCATGCGGGGCTCCGCGCGGGCAGGGACGCGGGCAGGCGCAGGGGCAGGGCTACGGGCGGGGGCACAGGCACGCGCCCTCCCGGCACGCGCAATGCTTCGTTGTAGTCTCGCGGGCTCATGCTGGCCGCCTTTTCGGTTCTGCTCGTCACCGACCCAATCATTAGAGAGTCGCCCCCGGGCAAATCTTCTGTCGTGTAGTTTAGCGCAAGGCGCCGTGGGCCTAGTGGGGCTGGACAGCCAATCCCATTGCCGTCGACGGCGCGGAGTCAGGACAGGTGCGAGAACCCCGTCGCGTGCGGGTCAGAGCCGTTGCATGGTCGTACGGTGGAGGACGCTGTCGAGGAGCCCGCGGTCTCGTCAGCGACTACTCGTGCATCAACGTCTGGCGGACTGCACGCTGCCATCCATCCAGCATTCGCTTTCGCTGCTCCGCCTTCATTTTCGGCTCGAAGCGCCGCTCAAGCGCCCAGGTCGCCGAGACAGAATCTAGATCGGTCCATACGCCGGCACCGAGACCCGCTAGGAAGGCCGCGCCTAGCGCGGTCGTCTCGACGCAGGCAGGCCGCTCGACGGGTGCTTGGAGGATGTCGGCGAGGAATTGACAGAGCCAATCATTGGCCGCCATCCCGCCATCCACGCGGAGCGCTGCAGTTCCCGATCCCGCGTCCTTGGCCATGGCGCTGGTGAGATCGAAAGTCTGATAGGCGACAGACTCAAGCGCGGCACGCGCGAGATGGGCCGCCGTCGCATCGAACGTCAGCCCGCAAATAGTGCCTCGCGCATTCGGGTCCCAATGCGGTGCTCCCAGCCCGACGAAGGCCGGCACCATGTATACCCCGTGACTATCGGAAACACGCGTTGCCATGTCGTGAGTTTGCGAGGCGTGCGTGATGACATGCAAGCCATCGCGCAGCCATTTCACCGCCGCGCCCGCGACGAAGATCGATCCTTCGAGCGCGTATGTCGTGCGGCCGTTCAACCGATAGGCCGGCGTCGTCAGCATCCGCGTTTTCGATATCACGGGCTGCTCACCAATGTTCAGCAGCAGAAAACAGCCGGTGCCATAAGTGGATTTGGCCATTCCCGGCTTCACGCAGGCCTGCCCGAACAGTGCGGCCTGCTGGTCGCCGGCCATTCCTTCGATAGGGATCTCCTTCCCGAGGATCGCCTTGTCGGCATGTCCGAAAAAACCGCTGTTGTCTTTAACCTCGGGCAGTAGAGATGCCGGGATATTGAAAAGCCGGAGCAACTCCTCGTCCCAGCGCTGCTCCATGATATTAAACATCAGAGTCCGACCGGCGTTGGTCGGATCCGTCGCGTGGACCTTGCCTCCGGTTAGCCGCGACAAAAGAAAGCAGTCGATCGTGCCGAATGCCAGCTCTCCGCGCTCGGCCCGAGTCCGCGCGCCGGAGACATTGTCGAGAATCCAAGCCAGCTTGGTGCCAGAGAAGTATGGATCGACCAGAAGGCCGGTCCTTTCGGTGACCATCCGTTCGGCGTCGTCGGCTTTCAGCTTGGCGCAATAGTCTGCAGTTCGGCGGTCCTGCCACACGATGGCGTTGTGGATAGGCTTGCCCGAGGCGCGGTCCCAGACCACCACCGTCTCGCGTTGGTTCGTAATGCCGATAGCAGCGATGTCGGCGACATCGACTTTCGCTTTCGCAACGGACCCACGCATCATCTCGACCGTGTCCTGCCAGATATCTTCCGGATCATGCTCCACCCAGCCCGGATTGGGATAATGCTGCCGGAACTCTTGCTGCGCGGTCGCTATGGGTTTCGCTGTCTCGTCGAACAAGATGCATCGCGTCGACGTCGTTCCTTGATCGATTGCGAGGACGTATTTTTGGCGCGCCATGAGTGACCTCCTTGACGTTGTCTCGAACGTGACCAGCCCGAAATGCCGTTGAGCTCCTTCAGGAAACGGGCTCGTCGAGCTCAGCTGCAACGGTACGGTGCCGCGAGGGCAGGAAGGGCCGGATCAGCGACTGGTAGAGGCCAGCTCCCGTGACGCCGCCCAAAAGCGGCCCCATTATCGGAACCCACCAGTAATTTTGTGGAGCCGGGAGCGCGGCAGATCCCCAACCCATGAAGAAACAGAAGAGCCGGGGGCCGAAATCGCGTGCCGGGTTGATCGGCCATGCCTCCAGATAGCCGGCGGACGCGCCGATGCAGGCCACCAAAAGCCCTATGATCAGAGCCCCCGAATTCGCCTTGGGCGCCATCTCGTTGTATTCCTCGGTAACTGCGAAGATGCCCAGAACGAGAATTCCGGTGAGCACGATCTCGTCGACGAACGCGTGCAACGGCGTGATCCCGTCTCCAGGATGAGTGAAGAAAACACCCGCCGCGCCGCCGGCCAGCCGGGTCATACCGTGAGCGGCGTTGAAGCTATCGATAACGGGAGTGAACATCAAATACACGACGGCCGCTCCCAGGAATCCTCCCAGGACCTGGGCGCAGACATACGGCATAACCTTGCGCGCGGGAAATTCGCGAAACAGGGCCAGGGCCAGGGTAACCGCAGGGTTCGCATGTGTCCCGGACACAGCGCCGGTGACATAGATGGCGATCGTTACGGAGAGCCCCCAGGCGATGCAAACGCCCCAATAGGCTTGCTGATAGGGGCTTGGATCGTACAGAAAATACATCGCGGCGGCGGAATCGCCCAGCGCGATAATGATGAACACCGCTATGCACTCGGATAACAGCTCTCCGGCAAATGCTTTTCGGGCTGGCATTACTTCTTCCCCCATGTTGGACTAGGCACGCGTTTCATCGATCGAAGCGTGCGCGATTGCGCTGATCGGCATTGCTCGATCGAGATACATTGATACACGATTGCGATCGTGCGCGGATACCCCAGCTTGGAACACCGCCAAAGAATGTCGTCCGGCATGACTGGCCATGCCCTACGGACGACAAAGTCTGCCTCCGCTTCCATCAATCCGGCACCAAACTCTCTCCTAGCTCAGCGAGCGAGCGTGCGTCTCCGAGTATCTCATGGGCTCGGGTCCCGTACGACGGGGCCCACGCTTGAACCGTCGACTACAGAAAATCCGGCTGTCTCGCGAGCTCCCGGCGGAACTGCCTGACGAGCGGGAGCTTCGAGATGCCGAGCTGATAGCGGATCGAGCGGGCCTGCTTGTCGGCGATCTCGGCACGGAGCAACTCTTCGAAGATCACTTCGAAGGCACGCTGGCGCTTGCGGCCGGCGGTCACGCGTTGCGGCTTATCGCGCTCTCGGTTCGAATTCCACCTTCACGGCGTAGCCGAGGGCGCGGGCGTATTCGTCCAACATCGCCGGGCCGAGCGCCTCGTACTCCGCCTTGACCGCGCGCTTCTTAAGCGCCTTCTCAGCTCACGGATCTACCGAGAAAGCTCCAACGCTTCGACCGGACCGACCGCGGACGCGCGTCGGGCCGGCAGATAGCTCGCCAGCGCCGCCACGAGCATCAGCCCGATCGCAACCGCGACATAGATCGGCGCGTCGATCGGCTGGACTCCATACAGCAGAGACGACACGAGCCGTGTGACGCCTGCAGCCGCGCCGAGGCCGATCGCGATGCCTGCCGCGGCGAGCACGAGGCCGTGAGCGACGAATCGCCGCCGGACGTCGTGCTGCTGCACTCCGAGCGCGAGCCGAATCGCGATCTCTCGCCCCTACCGTAGCTCTGGATAGGACCGGGACGCCGGACCCAGAGAGGATACGACCTCTCCAGCCGGGCGAACCGAGGACGGCCGGTGCGCACTGGGATTGGCTTTGGTCCTGCCCCCTGGAGCCGGGGCAAGGCCGTTTCCGCTCCGGGTAAGGGGTCGGGACCGGGCTTCAGCGTCCTCTTTCGTTATGGGATAATGGCCGTTCAACCAACGCGTTCCTGCCGATGTCGAAAAAGAGCCGCCCGGAGGCGCTTCCGGACTTCATCGAAGGCAACATCGACGTTCTCGTCGCCGAATGGGAATCTTTTGCACGCACGCGCTTGCCGGCCGCGGGCGTCATGGACGGCAAGGCGCTGCGAAACGGCGCGGCCGCGATCTTGCGCGCCGTCGCTGCCGATGCACGCTCGGCACAATCCGCTGACCAGCAAAGGGAGAAATCCCGCGGAGGCCGCCCCGAGAACGCGCCGGCCGTGAATGAGACCGCCAAGGAGCACGCCCGCGATCGCCTGGGCAGCGGCTTCACGCTCGACCAGCTCGTCTCCGAGTACCGGGCCCTGCGCGCGAGCGTCGTCCGCCGCTGGAGCGACCTGCTTCCGGCTCCGGACGCTCAGGTCAACGAGCTCATTCGCTTCGACGAGGCGATGGACCAGTCGCTGAGCGAAGCGATCCGTTGGTTCAACGGCGGGCTAGAGGAGGCCCGAAGCCTGTTCGTCGGCATGCTCGGCCATGACCTGCGCGACCCGCTGAACGCCATCCTTGCAGCCGCGCAATTGCAAGAGAGAACGGGCGATGTGGCCGTGCAACGCACGGCCGCAGAGAAGATTCTGCGAAGCGGCCATCGCATGCGCGCGATGATCGACGATCTGCTCGACTTTGCCCGGACCCGTCTCGGCGAGCGCCTGCCGATTGAGCCGGTGCCCTCCGACCTGAGCGAGCTATGCCGGCAGATTGCCGACGAGGCGCAGCTTTGGAACGGGGGCGGCAAAGTCGCGCTGCACTGCACCGGAGATCTTGCCGCCGAGTGCGATCCGGACCGTCTGAAGCAGATGGTCTCCAATCTCTTGAGCAATGCCCTCCGACATGGCAGGAAACACAGCCTGGTGACCATCGACGTTCGCGGTGCCGCAAGCGAAATCACGATTTCCGTGCATAACGAGGGCAAGCCGATCCCTGCCGATCAGCAACACCGAATCTTCAATCCACTGACGCGCAACGATAAGGAAGCGGACGGGCTTGGCCTAGGCCTTTATGTGGTGAACGAGATCGCTATTGCTCACGGCGGACGCGTGA
Source organism: uncultured Gammaproteobacteria bacterium (assembly GCA_963702105.1). GTDB lineage: Bacteria > Pseudomonadota > Gammaproteobacteria > Steroidobacterales > Rariloculaceae > ZC4RG20. The sequence goes on along the minus strand of OY969712.1, from coordinate 1,469,920 downwards.
GCGTAACGTCGTCGGCAGAAACCGGAACGACCTTTACCGTGCATCTCCCGCGCCGGGCTTCCGCTCCCGAAGAGGCGCAGATCCCGGTTGAGCGCAAAGCAATAACATCAGACCCCTGGGCGAGCGTCCCGCGCAACGAGAGCTAAGAGGTCGTCCGGCGCGGGAGGTTTGACAAGCGCCGCCACGGCGCCCGGCACGGTGCGGTCCGTATTCCAGGCGCATGATGAGCCCACGGTGACCGGAATCACGGCCAGGTCTTCGTCCCGGCTCAGCGCGGCGCCGAACGTCCGCCCATCCATGACCGGCATCATGAGATCAAGGACGATGACGGCCGGCGGCCCGGATTCGGCTATCACGTCCAGCGCTTCCTGACCGTTACGCGCCGTCTGCAAGAAAAAACCGAGTAGTGTGAGGAACAGCGCCAAGCCTTGCCTGATATCGCTCCGACCATAAAGACGGGCGCCACGTTAAACGAAAATTCCGAGGATAGGCCCATGCGCCGCGCGTCGGCGCGCGGCCCGTCACAAGGCTGCCGAATGAGAACTGGAACAGGCTGCACAACGCCAAGAAGCTTTTAGGTCTTGCTACTTAAGAAGACTCCCCTAGTGTGGGCGCCCCGCCGAGCTTAGTAGTCTTGCAAAAAACCCAGGACATCTGAATCGTCGCGGCGCTCTTGCGCATGATCGGGAGGGATCATCGATGCACCGCACAAGACAGTGCGCGCGCCGCGTGCTGATTGTAGAGGACGATCCGGACAACAGGATTCTCTTGCGGCAGTTGCTCCAGCTGAAAGGATATAGCGTGGAGACCGCCCACAATGGCCGCGACGCTCTTCGGCTCATCGCCGCGTCGGGTCCGCCCTGCGTCGCCATTGTCGATCTCAGCATGCCCGTTATGGGGGGCGTTGAATTCGCGTATGCGGCCGGGCAGCTCCGCGTGAGACGCTTTCCGCTCGTCGTGGTCTCGGGGAAGGCGAACCTGCACCACGTCCCGAACGCCATCGCGCAGTTCACCAAGCCGCCCGTGATTGCCGATCTTCTCAAACAATTGGAGCGATGCTGCGGGGACGAGGCGTGACGGCTATCGCCTCCTGGTATAGCCGCTGCGGCTGTCGCCGCCAAGCGTCATGGGCCAGACGTTGATGATGCGCGGGTCGGGCTGGGTGCTTTCGTACAGCGCTCCAAGAAGGAACCAGCCAAGGAACCATGTAATTCCGGTTCCCGCTGCACGCTTTACTACGGTGGCCATTGCTCGTCGCCAAGGTCCGCAGGGCGATCAGAGCGTCGTCGCGCGCTCGTGCCGCGCGCTCGTCCGTCCAGGACCGCAACCACTGCGTTAAATCCTCTTCTCGATGTGTCATCCTTGCCGAAGTGGGCATTTCGGGAAAGGAGTGATGCGTTTTTTCCCATAAACGCTTCTTTATGGGCGAGTCCACTCCACAGGAGCGTTCGGAATCGGGTCCCGGTCTAAGGCCCTCCTCGCAATGGCTATGGGACCGCCACCGTTACACCGTGAATTGAGTCCGGCGACCCGCAAGCGGATCTCCGACCGCAATTTTCGCGCTTCCCCCAAGTGCCTCGCGAGTCGATCCGTCATCCAAGGCCGTATGAGACTGAGCTTCGGCGACAGCCGCCGCTTACGCATCTATTCTTGCTGGCCAGGCTGTCCAAGCCATACACTAGCAACTATAATAGATGACCCAGGAGCACCTGTGATGGCAAGAGTATCGACCATGGATGTCCGCGCCCGAATCGGCGAGATGCTGAACCGCGTGGCGCTTCGGCATGAGGAGTTCATCATCGAGCGCAAGGGAAAACCAATGGCGGCCCTAGTCCCCGTTGAGCGACTCGAACAAATGCGCCGCTTTGCGCGCGAACATGCGCGGGAGTTCATGGAGCAGCAGAAAGAAGGCGCCGGCAACCGACTCTCCGAGGAAGAGGCCACGGAAGTCGCACTCGACGCACAGCGCAGCGCCCGACGAAAGATTCGCAGCGCGAAATCCAAGCCTGCGCGGAAACCATAAGCGTTGGTTCGCGCCCTGCTCGACGCGAATGTGTTGATCAGCGCCGCCATCCGGCCGAGCGGTCCGCCGGGACAAATCATTGTGGCCCTGCTGGAGCAGGCGTTCGAGCTTGTCCTTTCGCCCGCGATCATAGAGGAGGTCGAGACCGCGCTGACCCTGCCCAAGGTCCGCAGGTATCTGCGGAATCCGGTGGAGACACCTCGTTGGCTTGCCGACATTGTCGCCATCGCAGACCTCGTCGAGGACACAGGGAAGATCGTTGGAATCTGCCGGGATCCGGCCGACGATGCCGTGCTATGTGCGGCAGTTGAAGGGCGGACAAACCAACTCGTCACAGGCGACGATGATCTGCTCGCCCTCGGTGAGTATGAAGGGATCAGTATCGTAACTCCGCGTGCGTTCCTCGACTCGTTGAAAGACTGAGACCGCCATCGGCGCTGGACTCTGGAGCGAATGCAGAGGAACCCACACTCAAAGTGTTCTTTGAGGTACTCCCATTCGTCCGAGCACTGGTTGCGAGCGAGTCTGCCCTACTGTTGGTGCGGGCAGTCCTGGGACGATCGACTGGAGGCTAGGAGCGTCCTCACAAAGTTCTCAGAACCAATTGTATTTCCGATCCTTTTGTCGGTCCAATCTCTCAGGTATCCCCAAAGTTACGCCCTCCGCGCTCCGCCCGATTAGCCGTCGCCCATGGCACGCGACTCACCTGAGATGGCCCCGTTGCCGTCCTGTCGGCGCCGCGGAGCTCTGGTTCGTGCTTCGCCCCCTGCTGACACGGTGCCTCTGCACTGAGGAAAGAGCTCACAGCCCCAAAAGTACTGTCCGGCATTCGGTCCACGCTTCGCCTGCCGGAGCACCATAATGGAGCCGCAGCGCGGACAACATGGATCCAGGCTCGGCGGCGGATCGGAGAAAACGTCCGGCATCACCGGCTCCCGGCGCGCCCGATCTGCTTCTTCCCGGTGGCGAAGTTCCTTAGCGAGACGCAAGAGACGCTCGCCATCCAAAAGCTCGACGCATGCTTGCTGGGCAAACGCGACAGCGTCGGCCGTAAAGCGGCCCGACGTAACTACCGCGCCGCCTGTAACACCCGCCTGTGCGATCACTCCCTTCAGCTCACGAACAACGTTGACGCTGACAAGCCGCGCCTGCCAGTGCTTGCACTGCACGAAATATTCATCGTTGCCGCGCCGAAGTACGAGGTCCACTCCGCCATCCGGCCCACGGTTCGTCTCGGCCACTTGGAACCCCTGTCTTCGATAAATCTCGGCGACCAGGGTCTCAAACTCTCGCCAAGTCATCGTCGGTGACTGATGTGGACCAGCTACAGTGTTACCAGCTGGGGCGCCGGCGAACGCGTCCACAAGACGAGCCGCCCTCGCCTTCCTGAACGCGGAAAGTGCCATACCGACCAAGAATGCAGTCGGCACGATGAACTGCCCGAGCCCCGCACCCGTGACAAGCACCTGCCTGACTATGACCGCTCGCATGTCCCCAGGCCCGGCTGGCGTCGGTACAGGCGAATGTGCCGCGAACCGTAGGATTCCGAAGCTGATCGCGGCAAGGACAAGGGACGCCCACCAGGGTAACGCAGCGGCAATGGAAATGAGATCTTCGATGACGTTCGTTTTTCGGCGGCGCCCCATAGAGTTTCCTCATCAGCCAACGCGCCGAGTATGCAAGCCTTCAGCCTCGAAGGGTAGGAGATCTATCAAGATTTCGCCGGACCCGTCCCCGTGACTTGTGCGGCGTTGTCGCTTTGGGTGTCCGGTGACAAGCGGACCGAATCGAACTTCGCATCGCGGGTTTTGGCCGTTAGAGCAGCACGGTGAGACACTCCCAAATTCAACCAATAACGAGAATGCCACAAGACGCATGGCTCCAGCGTTCTACTGGAGCACATGGACGTTGCAAACACAAGGCGACCGTCGAGGCGAGCCCGCAATTCCGTGGTGAGAACCCGGGAGTACCTCACTGCGGATGAGGTCAAGGATCTCAGGACCGCCGCAAAGAGTGTCGGACGAAATCGTCTTCGAGACGCAACGTTAATCCTCCTCGCCTATCGGCACGGGCTCCGTGTGTCCGAATTGGTCGACCTTCGTTGGGATCAGGTCGACTCGAAGCGGCGGCTGCTACATGTCCGTCGTCTCAAGGACGGGTCCTCGTCCACTCATCCGTTGGGCAGAAAGGAATTGCGCAGCCTGCAGCGCCTGCGTAACCGGCACGCAGACGCAAATTTCGTATTCCTGAGCGAACGCCAAGGACCGTTGACTTCGTCGGCTGTACGCAAAATGGTTGCTCGCGCCGGGAGCCGCGCCCGAATCCCCTTCCCCGTCCATCCCCATATGCTTCGCCATGCGTGTGGATATAAGCTCGCCAACGATGGCCACGATACTCGCGCAATTCAACACTACCTGGGCCATCGCAATATCGTCCATACCGTACGCTGCACGGAGCTATCGCCAGATCGATTCCATGGATTCTGGAAAGATTGAAGCTCAGCGGCCCACCTTCCCGGCGTGACCCTTGCGCCTGCAACGGGCGTGACGGCAAGGCGCGTCCGTCTCCAGTGCATCATTAGGTGGCATTTGCCTTGAACTCCATGTAGACGTGTGAGCCCGTAGTCTTGGTAACGCGAAATCCCAGGCGGGCATACAGATTTTTGGCTGGATTTGGCACGAGAACTCTAAGGCGAAGAGGCTTCGCTGCCGCTGTCGCTCTTTGCATTAGGTCGAGAAGCACTTCGCTCCCAATGCCTTTCCTTCTGTCGCCTTTCGCGAGATAGATCCCGGCCAGATAGATACAATCCTGACAATCCTCAACTTTTACGTAGCCCACGTCCCTTCCGCCAGACTGAATGACCGTGATGTGGCTCGCGTCGAACTGAGCACGGAATCGCTCCCGCTGGTCCTCGGTGTCCCATCCCCAAAGCGCTTCTACGTACGGGCGGAGACCCTCATGCGCAATCGCCATCATTTCGTCGGCATCATCAGGTCGGGCAACTCTAAGCGAATAGGGCATTAGATCTCCCAAACCGATAGCCACCCCGGCCATATTCGATATCTTCGGGCCGCGTAACGATTGAATTGTGCCGCGCGTGCACTGCGTTGAAGAAACGCGGCATCGCTCACACGCGTCGGCACCAATGAGTTGTTAGAACTCATTTTGAAGTGCATCACTTTTCCGTGCTCGACGTCAGCGATCACGGCGGCGCCTCGTGATCGATCTCCCACGGAATTCCAAATCGGTCCACGAAGAGCGCGAAATGCGTTGACCAAAATGATTTCTGAAGACTAACTTGAACGGTGCCGCCTTCGGACAAACTACGAAAGATGCGAGCTGCATCTTCAGGCTCGCGGATGTGCAGCGATACGTAGAACCCTGATGGCGGCCGATATTGAGAGGGCGGATGATCGGTGCCGTGCAAGACTTCATTGCCCACCTTCAGGCTCGCGAAGATGACTTTCTGCTGCCAGTTCGGCGGTAGCTGCGGCGCCAATGGCGAATCCGCGTACTTTCGCAGCCCGAGAATGGTCCCGCCAAGAACTCGAGAATAAAGCTCGAACGCGTCCTCGCAGTTGCCTGAAAAGGTCAGATGCTGAGCCAATGTCATACGGCGATCTCCATGGCTTGCGAGCGACTTAAGTCTTCTTCAACACCCAAAACGTCCTCAAATAGTCGTCGGTCTTCATGAGTTCAAACTATAGGTGGCTGGACGCCCGACCCATTACTCCGTGGCCGACATCCGTACTGCCGCATTTCAATGATCCTCCGAAACTGCGTGGACCACTGCATGCAGGGATTCAGCCGCTTCCCTTCGAATCAAGCCCTTAGGCCAAAAGTTGTCAACCGTCCACTATGGTGTCCGGAGCTATATCTGGCAAGTGGCCGGTTTCAAGCACGACGCGTCGCACTAGCAGAGACGTAGGTTGAGGTGGCCCTACCCCAAGCCCAGCACTCGCCCGAGAAGAGCCGTTAATGGGAAGGCCCGTCGACATCGCCCGCTCAAAAACTGATACAGCCAGCACTATAGGCTCGAGAATGGCACGGTCTAGTTCCAATGCGGCCGCCATTCGAGCGTAGGCCGAGCGCTTCAGAGCAAACTCGAAACGAGAGAACGTCGGAAAAAAGGCACCCAGACAGGAGAGAGAGCCTCACCTCCACCGAGGGAACGCCTCAGCCGCTGAATATCGCTGAAACGCGCCCATTGGAGTTCCCTAAGACTTGAAGCGCGGCCGCGGTCCGTCCTGGTTCCGCGACTGGCGCACCAGCGCCGTTGCGGGGGAAAGGAATGCGGCGTATAACTGGCCCGTTCGTGTGGGACGGTCTCACACGGGAGAGCACCATATGGCGCATTCGAGGGCTGTTCTCGCTGCTGGAGCCGCAGCTATTGTGTTGAGTGGGCTCGTGTTTGCGGCACGCAACGGAGAAGCCGATGGCAACAAGGGCGAGTCTGAGGTTCAAATAGGGTTGAAGGTCGCGCCCGTTCCTCTAAACCTCAAGGGGAAGAACAGAGCGTTGGTAGGTAGGGGCAGTTATCTGGTCAATGTTGTCGGAGACTGCAATGGCTGCCATGCGGGCGACCCCGAGTACGCCGTCGGCGGCGATCCATTCATGGGCCAACCGAAGGTAGTGAACGCCACCACGTACTTAGCAGGTGGAAATCAATTGTTCGGTCCATTCTTTATTCCACGCAATTTGACTCCAGACAAGACTGGGAAGCCGGAAGGTGGCGCGTCGTTCGAAGAGTTCCGTGACATCATCCGCACAGGCATCGACCCGGACAGGGCCCACCCGCAATTTGGCCCGCTTCTGCAAGTCATGCCTTGGCCTAATTTTCAGAGCATGACGGAATACGACTTGCGGGCTATCTACGAGTACCTCAGCGCCATTCCGTGCATTGAAGGCGACCCCGGTCTGCCGAATCCGCGTCCAGACGGTACGCGCTGTCAGTAAGCGGGCGTATCGCCGCGAGCACACCTTGCTTCGAAGATTCGCGCCGCGGCCTTGTCGCCGTTCTGCGTCGACCGATCGACGGACGGCCGCGGCCGCGGCGCGGGCACGGGCACTAAGAGTTGGAGTAACGGCTGCCAGCCGTGCAATTCCGGAGCGTAGGTCTTGGCGGTAATCTTCGCGGAGCGTGGCAACGCCTGTATTGCTCCGAGTTCTCCGGACGCGAAGTCGAGTGACAGATTTTTCGTGTCCAACGGAGGACGCAGAGACGGGCAAGAAGTCGGAGTTGACCGCCGAGCAGCGATCACCGCGGGTGGTTCGATTTGTTGAGCAAGGAAGAGCCGGCGGTCCAGATCGCGCGGCGGGCCGGCATTTCGGAGCAGACGGTGTATCGCTAATAGTTCGCGTTTTCGGTGATTGGCGATCTGGCGCGCATCACCCGGGCCTCTCCAGCGCGTAGGTGGGCACCATCCGGAACGCTGCGTCACCGCAAGCTTCGTTGCTTTGCCTGCCGAAGAATCGCTTCAACCCTCCCTTCAGCGCTGTGATGCTTTCACTCGAATACGGTTTACTGCCTAGTGTAGCCCGGGTCGCGGCAACAAGTGATGCCATGCGCTCGGCTTCCGCGGCGATGACACGCCGACCGAGCGGGGTGATGCGATAGTAGCGGCGGCGCTCGTCGTCGGCGTCGGCCGCCGGCCGCCGTTGCGACTCCGCGACCAGCCGATCGGCGAGCATCCGTGCGAGCAACCGGTAGAGCGAGCCCGCCTGGAAGCGCACCCGCCCCTCCGACTGGTTGGCCGCCTCTTGCATCATGGAATATCCATGACGTTCTCCCCCAAGGAGCACGAGGAGGACGTAGAAGGCATCGGGCTTCAGGGGCCCCGGCCTCTACCGCGTGTTCTACGTGCCGCTCTCCACCGGCAACGTCATGGACATGTACAAGTCCATCGCCTGGGAGCTCGGGCTTCCGACCGAACGCAACCGCGCCACCTGCTACCGTGCGCTGCAAACGGAGATCTCACGCCTCGTGCTCGAAGCGAAGCAGCGCACGGTCGTCATCGTCGACGAGGCGCATCACCTGCGCAACGACGTGCTCGAGGACTTGAGGCTCCTCACCAACTTCGAGATGGACTCTCAGAACCGGCTCTGCCTGTTGTTGGTCGGCTTGACGGAACTGCGCCGCCGGCTTCGCATGGCCGTGCACGAATCCCTCGAACAGCGCATCGTCGTCAAGCACCATCTGACCGGGCTCACGCGCGAGGAGCTCCCCGAGTATCTCGCTCATCGCCTACGGCTCGCCGGTTGCGAGCTACCGCTGTTCGAGCCCGCCGTGATCGAGGCGCTTTACCAGGCCTCGCGCGGCATCCCCCGCAAGGTCAATCGCCTTGCGCACTACGCGCTCTGTGCCGGCGCGCTCGCCAAAGCCAAAGCCGTCGGCCTCGAGCACCTGCCGGTCGCGCTCGACGAAGTGAACTCGTGAAATGAGGTTGAAACAATGAACGCGAACGACTATCCGATCCCAGAGCACTACACGCCCGATCAACTTGCCGCCGTGCTCGACCTGCTCGACACGCTTCGCATCGCGATCCGCGATCGCTATCAGCTCGAACTCGCTGACCGCGACCAGCTCGACATGTTCGCCGGCTACGACGGGGACGAGTGCTCCGATCTCGAGGACATGTTCTTCTGACCGGCGCCATGGCCTTCCCGCATTGCTCCGTCTTCCACCTCTCTCCCACCGGAGCGGGCAATGCGGGAAATCCCCTTCAACTCAGCGCAAGATAATCCGGGAAACGGACGGTGAAACTACGTGAGAGACAACATCTGGTTGTCAGAACGATCGGAGAGAAGGTAGTCGTTTACGGACCTCAGCCTGATCGCCGTTCCCTGACGTTCCATCGACAGCGGTGGCTTTGGTCGTTCGATTTCTCGCGTTCCTAACGCTTCACATGTAGAGGCGTCCGGCCGCCAACATTCACTTGGTCTTCACACAAGCTCGCTCGGAGCGAAACTCCCGTAGCCCCCCTGATCGCTTCGGCGGATACGCGACTGCCAGACGCAAGCAACGCCGCGCAACTTTCGCTCTCGTACGCCCAATTCAGAAAGGCCAACGCTGTTGACCAGCGCCTCGACAGTGCGGTAGGTGGTTGCCCGCGTCCAGAGCGGCCAACGGAAGCCGCCGGATTTCCATCCACCATAGCAGCCCGTCGTAGCGATCCTGTCACCGATCGCCACGCTTCGGAGAACCGCCACACCCCGAAAAGCCAGCCAATCAGCACCCGGCACCCCGAGCTTCTTGTCCTTCGACGGATCACTAGCACGTAAGGCATAGTCTCTTGTTGTGGACGAATCCCACGCAAGCACCGGCAGCGGTCGTGAGTAAGTCCAGGGTCCGAACAGCGCCTCGCTGAGATCTTGCCTCGTAGTGCCCTGGGAGAGACCGCACACCATATCCAAAAACTCTTGCTGGCCAGCCGTAAAATGCAGTGCGAACGGTTTCGTTAAACCGTTGTTATCTATCGGACCTTCCGCGGCGTAGGCGGCCGCGTAGCGGAGCGCCCGGCGACCCGCCGGCGAGTCATCGTCCAGCAATCGCTTCAGAAATTTCCGAAATACCGCCGGCGGCGGTTTCAGATCCCACGCAGTCTTACCGTCTCCCCCTTTTGCGTACTTAAGTCCCAGTGCGGGGTCGGTAGCCCAGTCCCAGTGCAAGTCCTGCTCGAGAACGTCGAGCAATCCGTCCCGTTCGACAACAAAGTGCAGGTGTGGTACCCAGTAACCGGCCTGCTGCCACGACATCCGTGGCGTTTCTGCCCAGGTCCGCTCGCTGAGCACCCGCAGCACGCCAATGGCGGCTAGGAAGCCCAGAGGATTACTACCATCCAGTCCGCTCAGCGTAACAGAGTGCATCAGCTACCCTTTGCTTCCTGCTCGCTGCGGCGATGATCGGCAAGCCGCAAGATTGCCTCGAGCCAGGCTAGGCCGTGGCATCCGAAACGCTCCACAAGACTGAAAAATCGGTCGGGGACCCCCGAGTCGATCGCGGCCAGATGGTGATCACTTGAGGCCCGTAAGGGCCGGCCTTCGTACTCCATCACCACCTCGACAGGATCGCCGTGTGGCGCAAGCTCTACAGGCGCGAAAGGGCGGCAGTAGCCATGGTGGGATGAAACAAGAAATAGAACGAGTTCCCAATCATGTGCTCGTTCCTCAAGGTGATCCGCATCCTTCAGAAGCGCCAGCGACAAGAGCTCGTGACGCGTACCGACAGGATAGTCCGCTAATCGCCGCGCCTCCGCTTGCACGCGTCGATTTCGTGCGCTCACTGGCGATTTCGCGAGCGGCTCAGGGGCCGTCAGCGCGCGGTACTCGCTGCCGCTGTGCAGTAATAGCTGAAAGCGCGGATCGCACTTTCCAAGGTCGTGCAACTCGCCGGCGAGACGCAGATCCTTGACGAGATCTTCAGATAAACCGCAGCGGCGTGCAAAAGCCTCGGCGATCCGGCCTACACCGGCGAGGTGAGTCCGCAGTGTCGCCGCATTCCCAATGAACGAAAGCTCCTCTTCCTCGAACGCCAGGTCGGAACTCACGAGTCCTGGAATGGTCCGTGCCCTGACGGGCCCTCGCGCAACCAATGTCCAGCGATCGCGGAGATCAGATCCACTGACCCTGATGAGCCGCGGGCCAGGACGCCTTTCTAGGTCGCTAAGGAGCGCCCGTATAATCGTTGTGCGATCCTGGGCAAGCCCTTCATCATCTGAAGTGTGCTCCGCGTTATCCTCCAGAAATGCTCGAATCTCCGCAACGTCATCGGCCCCGTCGTCCATCTCAGACGGTATGGGCGGGCGTTTACCTAACCAAAGCCGCTCGTCCAGTCTCAGTACGGCTCGTCCGCGCTGGCGAAGATGAGCCAACTCGGCCAAATCGCATACAGGCTCCGTCGCCCCAGAGTCCCAATTGCCCGCTCGAATCCCGCCGTAAATCGCAGGCGCGATGAGCACGTCCCAAGGTCGCAAGCGCTTGGCGTCCACGACAAGATACTCGCTGCCGCGCATGACGATCACGAGCCGCGACTCGCCGTCGCCCTCAACACCGTTAGCTGCGGCATCGCGCCCGGCATCGCCTACAAGAGACTCTTCGTCCGCCGACCGGGCGAGGAGCCATGACTGTACGGCCCACACCGGGACCGCAAGCGCTTCCGAAGTCAGCGGTGGACACGCATCGATACGTTCTCGCAGGCTCGACAGCGTTTGCCGCGGCATTGGCGCCTCGTGCCCTGCTTGCGTCTCCGAGGCCGCACGTAGCTCGTCCTCGCCGACATCGGCACGCCAGACGACCAGGACGTCGCCTGAATTGTTCTCCGAGCCGTGAAGCCATCGCGCGACCTCGGGGTCAGCACCCGGCGCAGGAGAGGTCTGGGCCCAGGCGTCCAGATGGGCGGGGAGGAGGATCGGCGAGCTCTGCGAAGGCGACAGGAGGCGCTCAAGAGCCGATCCCTGGGGCATCGGCAGCGATTCGGCCCCAAAATCGAGTGGGCCCTGCTCACTCAGATACGCCCAGGTCGCCGCCGCCGAGGTTCCGTAGATGGGGTCGTAAGCGCCAATATCGCTACGTGCGAATACCGTGGCCGTCGCATCGTCAATGTCGCCAGCGCGATTCAAGCGACCGAAGCGCTGCCTCAACGCGTCCAAGCTCGCGCACTCGGTGACGAGTGCATCGAAGTCGAAATCAGCGCCGGCCTCAATGCACTGTGTCGCGACGAGAACCGCTGTCCGAGCCGGCGTAATTCGGTCCCGCCCCATGCCCAACCTCGTCTGCAGGTCGCGCTCAAGGGCTTGCCGATCGAGCGGCCGCATACGCCCGGTCAGTAACCAGACATCGGCGTGGAGGCCGCGTGCGGCAATATCGGAGTAAATGAGCCGCGCAGTCTGCACACGATTAACGACGACGCCGACCGCTCGACCCGAATGCGCGGCCTCCACCGCGCGCTCGGCCATGCACTTCGCGAGTGCTTTCAGGCGGGCGGGCTCCTTGCCGGTCACATTCACAGACTCCAAGGTAGCGGGTTTGCGCGCAACTAGTCGGCGACGCAGGCGTCCGTTTTGCCGGTCCGAATCGTCCAAGTGAAAGTACACCCTCGCCGCACGCTCGCGGTGAGTTGCCGATAGTTCGACAACCTGAAATCGACGCGGCAGATCGGCACCGATACGCCCGCGGTGGAACTTTTCAAGCATGCGCAGTGTGTCGCAAAAGGGCCGCGCAACGTGCACCTCGTCTAACATCAGAAGAAGATCGTTCCCCAACAGCCCTGCATGCACGGGCCGCATCCCCTCACTGACCCCGTAACCCCTGAACAACAAGCGTGAACCCACTTGATCAACGGTGGAGACCAGAACCGTGGGCTGAACCGGGTTGCTGACCCAGGTGTCGTCGCGCGGCATAGCGCCGCGGAGCAGCGCGACGTGCAGCGGTTCGTCCGTCCCAGCTTGCTCTCTGAGCTGTTCCGCGACCCTGTGAGCCACCGAGCCCGGCGTGCTCTGCCTGAGCTTCTCGGCGAGCCGACAGGCGCGAGCGTAGGATTGGTCGACGACGGTACGCCGGTCCACGACGAACCCGACGCGAGACGGCAGACGTTGAGGACCCTTCGAGAGGTCAGCAGCCAGCCCGAAGACAGCAATGTCGATGGCTGCGGTTTTGCCACTGCCGGTCGGGAGATCGAGCGCCGCGGGAAACGCGCCGTCCCGCACCACCTGAGCAGCCAGGCGACGCTGCCAGGGAAACGGCAGATAGCCGTTCACCTCTGCAAAGAAGGCGTCGAAGTCCTCGGGCCCAAGCGGCGACACGTTAGGCCTCGCTTATAGGCTTGAACAGACCGAGCCCCGCGAATCGCCCCGCCCCCAGCATTACAGGACCGAGCACAGGCTCAGCGAACTCGATATAGGCGTGCGTGAGGACACGTTGCGTGCGCGTTTCCTCACGCGGGAACGGTCCGAAATGCTTGGCCTTATAGCTGCCTGCCACGGGCGCGAAGGGCAGAATGACCACCCGCGTCGGGTCGGGCAGCTCGATGCGCTCGCACGCTTCCCTGACCGTCGCTTCTGCGGCACGGATGGCATCTGCGAGTCGGCCGGGGTCGCGGCTCGCGAGATTACCGGGATTACGGTCCAGTGCGATCGGAGAGACCGTCGCCCAAGCCTTCGATGGGCCGCACCACGTCTGCGCTCGCAGGGCCTTGAGCCTTGGACTCTGGTCCACGCGCCGCAACTTGAGCACGCCCAGTGCTCCCAATTGAAGAGCGAGTTCCGGCGCGTCCTCGTCTGCCCGACGCGACGCCTCCTCCCAAGCGCGCTGCGCACGATACACCGCCATCTTCTCGGGCAGGCTTGCTCGGCGCGGCAGCACGATCGCAATGCCCCGGAGCTGCCCGTCAGCGTGCATATGCCCGACGAACGGAATCGGCACGAAGGCTACGTGCGCATCCCGCGATGGTGCACCGTCCGGGCCGTGGCCACTTAGAATCTCGGGCGGGGGATCCTTTGCATGAGCCAGCAGCGCACGCCGCACAGCGCGCGCCATGTCGGGGGCGCGGGTGGCCGCCAACATCGGGCCCGAAACGCGCTCAAGTGTAAGCCAGTCCTCCGCGAAGACCGACGCCGGCTGCGCTGCGGGTTCGGGCCTGTGCACGTCGTAATCCTGAAAAGCGTTGGGCATGATTCGCGGTTCCGTCTCGCGGTGCTGGACGTACGCATCCTCCAGCCGCCGCAGCTGCCCAGCCGTGATTACGCGGAATCGACGACTCCCCGCTTCGACGGGCGTGTACGTCGCGGCCGGGGCCTCAGGCACAACGCGCAAACTCACGAATGACGAGGAGTGGCCGAGGCGCACGACGCGTGACGCAAGTCGATCGAGCACTTCGGCGTGTGAGGTCCCATTGACGTCGCGCCACACGAAGTGCACCACGTCCTCTTCAGGGGTGACACCGGGGAATCTGCGTGGCTGTCGCGTTCGATCCGCCGGCAGCAAAGCAGCGGCCCGACTCGCGTCGCCCTTCCCCGGCCGGCCAGGTGCCGTTTGTTTTTCGATGGCGGCCCGAAGCTTGGCCACGGCATCACCCGCCGCCTTCTCGGCACGAGCCAGTTCCTTCACCAAACGTGACCTTTCCTTACCAGCGTCCGGCCCGAGACTCTCCAACCGACGACGAAAGGCGACAACCTTCTCTCTGGCCTCGTGAACCCGCCATTCCTGCTTCCCGAAGTCACCGACGACAGTTATATCGTTGACCGGCACGAAGACAACATGCTCATCTCTTGGGAAGGCATCGCTGACCGTGAGTTCTGGAGCACCCAGACCCTCCATCCATTCGAGCGCGTCCCGCTCCGCAGGGTCAGGACGCTCAACGGCGAAATGGGTTGCGGCCAGGGCGGAGTAGAGACGCGCGGGATGGGGCGGCCACTCGGGCGCAGACCGGTCGTTATACTGGGTCGCGACGTATCGACCCGTCAGGAGCCTGAGCTCCAGCGCAAACATTACGCCTCCGACTCGATTTCGCCGGCGCGTACCTGCTCGCGGCTCTTAAGAATCAGCCGACTCAGTTTGCGTGCGGGCTTGAGCGTGATCGGCCTCGGATCCCAGCCCATGCCGAATTGCTCCGCCTTCGCAACCGCCTGTTGCAGCAAGGCTGCTGCCGTGGCCTCCTCCAGCGTGTAGCGTGCGGGGTCACCCCCTGTGCGGGACAGGACCTCCAGCGTGCCCCCCGACTCGCGCACGAGCAAGGACCGTGACCGCAGATCAAAGCCGACGCCCTCCTGATATGCGAAAGCCGCTAGTGCGAGTGCCGCCAGCGCTGTCCGGGCCGCATTCTCGGCCGCCCCGCGTCGGTCCTCGGAGAAAGCTCGGTTGTGCAGGTCCTCTCTAAATCTCAATCGGCGGATCGCGGGTAAGGACAGCACGGAGGTCTGAACTGCGTAATCAAAGGTGACCCCACCGCTTTCGATGTCGATGCTTGGCGGAATGTTGCCGTGGTTGATCGCGCTGGGTTGACCCTTACCGTCAGAGGCTGAACGGCTAAAGATCTCGGGCCGGCCCTTACTATCCTGGGCTGCATCCGACTCGTCAGCGGTCCAGTCGTCCTCGGCGCCCGCCTTCCGGTACACGGGGCCAGCCTTTCGCTCAATGCCGGCCGGATCGATTCTGCTGGACGTTTTCACGCCGGCGACCGCATTGATTGCGACGACTTCAGAGGCGATGCACCGCTGAAACTTTGCACCCTGCCCCCCTTTTGGTCCTGTGCTATCCCAAACACCGAAAATGAGGGCGGTGGGGCAGTACTTGTACATCGCGGTAGCATGATTCGGACGAGCGTCAGTGAACGCTTGCCCGATCTCTGTCAGGCGGAACGGCGTATCGCCGAGCAGGCTGTCCCTGAGCAGGGCATCAGCGATCCGATGAGGTGCTTGGAGGGTCGTGATCTGCTCCAGATCCGCAAGCCCCTCCTCCTCGCTGAAATCGACCTCGACAAGCGGAAAGTAGCGTAGGTCGCCCCGCCGATAACCTTCCAGCAGGGCCTCTTCCATGCGGTTTGCCTGGGAAGCGACCGAGTCCAATAGGACGCAAGTGACCTCGCGGCCATCGATCCGTCGAGCCTCAAATGCGTACTTGGTCTCGGCTCGACCCTCCTTGAGATACGTCGGCGGGAAGACTTTGTCGCCACGCCCACCGGCCGGCTGCAGTCTAGTAATACGCCGAACTGCGGGGCAGTCGCCTATGACCGCCTGTTCCAAAACCTCAAAGCTCAGTGAGCTTGCCTCACTCATCACTCTCCTCCCCCTCTATCTCGTACGTCCTTCAGATCAAACGCCCCATTTGCCCCCAAGTTCGACCACCGAGAGATCGACCCTTGCACGGTGTAAGGCAAGCCAGCATCGGCCGTCGCATGCCGGTCCCCGCCTCCGAGCATTCGAGCAGCTGGATCAATCCTCCCTCGAGATCGGCGTGCGGCGAGTGCGCAGGATAGAGTGGAGCTTGTAGTTGCGCTCGAATTTGTCCAGCTCCGTCCCCAGTGGACGAATCTACGTTCTATTGCTCCGCGCGGCTAATCATATGCCAGGACTCGCACTTTGACGAGGCATGCTCATGAACGGGGTCTCAAATTCGGCCGACGCATTGGGTTCCCGGCCGCCTGAACCTCCGAGGTTGTGGCCGCCGTCACGCTCCACGCAACGGCACCTTCTTAAGGTTTGCTCTTTACCATCCCGAGTACGCTCTCGCAAGACCCATCTCGTCGAATGAGGGAGGCCGTATGGGCGAACCGCAACAACCGGATCTACTTCTGCCGTTTCCGGAGCACGCTGGCGACATGCCCCTGCTACCCGTACGGATGGTGAACGAATATGAATACTGTCCACGGCTGGCCTACCTGGAATGGGTGCAGGGCGAATGGGCGGACTCCGCCGATACAGTGGAGGGCCGGCATACGCACCGGCGCGTGGATCGGCGCGGCGGCACGCTCCCGGAGCCCAACTCCGAAGCTGAATCGACCGGCGGGAAGGTGCATGCCCGATCCGTGTCCCTTTCCTCCGCCCGCCTGGGATTGACCGGGAAAATCGACCTCGTCGAGGTCGACGGCAATACGGTCACGCCCATCGACTACAAACGCGGCAAGCGCCCTCACGTGCCGAAAGGCGCCTACGATCCAGAGCGCGTCCAGGTCTGCGCCCAAGGCTTGCTGCTCGAGGAGCACGGCTACACGTGCACGGAAGGCGTATTGTATTTTGCCGGATCTAAGGAGCGGGTCAGAGTGCTGTTCGATGACGAGTTGCGGGCTCAAACGCTGAGGGCCGTGCACGGCCTGCGCTTCGTAGCCGCCGGTGGACGCATGCCGCCGCCCCTCGAAGACAGCCCGAAGTGCCCACGATGCTCCCTGGTTAGTATCTGCCTACCGGATGAAGTGAATTTCCTGCGGCACTCGGAAATCGGCGCCCGACCCCTGGCGGTCGGCCGCGACGATGCGCTACCTCTGTACGTGCAGGCGAGACATGCCAAGATCGCGAAGAAGCGAGAGACCCTCGAAGTGTCCGTCGACGACATGCCCGCTGCCTCGGCTCGACTCATCGAGGTGTCCCAGGT
Source organism: uncultured Gammaproteobacteria bacterium (assembly GCA_963702105.1). Lineage (GTDB taxonomy): Bacteria > Pseudomonadota > Gammaproteobacteria > Steroidobacterales > Rariloculaceae > ZC4RG20. The sequence goes on along the minus strand of OY969712.1, from coordinate 1,452,816 downwards.
CGTGGCCATGGGCAACATCTATATCACGACCCCCTGCTTACACGAACTGATGCGCCGCGAGATTCCCGTCACCTGGCACTCTTATGGCGGTCGTTTCATCGGTCACACGATCGGCACTGGGCACAAGAACGTCGAGCTTCGCACGGCGCAGTACCGGGCGAGCTTCGACGAACGGCAGTGCCTGCGGATTGCCCGGGGGCTCGTGCAGACCAAGATCCTCAACGCACGAACCCTTCTGCGCCGCAACTGGCGCGGCGAAGACAAGCCGAAGACTTTGTTCGACGCCATGAAACGGGATGCCGACGACGCGAGCCGCGCTTCGAGCTTGCAGGAACTGCTCGGCATCGAGGGTGCTGCCGGAGCTCGCTACTTCGGGTCGTTTTCGAGCATGATCAAAGCCGACTCGGACGACAAGAATTTCGCCTTCGACTTCACGACCCGAAATCGCCGGCCGCCGACGGATCCGGTCAACGCCTTGCTGTCCTTTGCCTATACGCTGCTTGTGCGCAGCTGGACCGTCGCGTTGACCGCGGTCGGCTTCGATGCCTACCGCGGGTTCTATCATCAACCTCGCTACGGTAGACCCTCCCTTGCCCTCGACATGATGGAGCCGTTTCGCCCGTTGATCGCCGACTCCAGCGTAATCTCGGCCATCAACAATGGCGAAGTGCGCCCTACAGACTTCCTGTCCGTTCCCGGCAGCGTAGCGCTGACCGCCGACGGCAGAAAGCGCTTCATCGCCGCGTTCGAGCGCCGAATGAGCCAGGAGGTCACGCACCCCGTCTTCGGCTACAAGGTCAGCTATCGCCGGCTGCTCGAACTGCAGTCACGGCTCCTCGGCCGATACCTTTTGGGCGAGATCAGCGAGTATCCGGGCTTCACCACGAAGTAGGTACATGGACGACCATCTCTATCTGGTCACGTACGACATCAGCGATGACAAGCGCTGGCGCGCCGTCTATGGCTTGATGAACGGGTACGGAGAGTGGCTGCAGCTGTCGGTGTTTCAATGCCGGCTGAGCCGCCAGCGCCACGCCGAGATGGTTGCGACCCTTGACCAGCTGATCCATCATGACCACGATCATGTGCTGATCATAGACCTTGGTGTAGCGGAGAACGTCACGCCTCGTGTCGTGAGCCTCGGTAATTCCCCTTTTGAGGCGGTCAAGAAGGAGCCCGTTATCGTTTAATCGTTTCTTCTTGCCGTTGTGGCGCGAGCGGTGAAGTAGTGAAGAGATCTCCGGGGAGCGCTCGCATGTGCGTAGCTCTTTAAAAATACGGAAGAATTCGGGCATCGTTGTAGGCTCGACGGGTCGCATCTTTGCGTCAAACGGGCGATTCGAGCCGAGCGCTCGCAACCAGTGGCAGTTTTCGACGCTGGGCCAAGAGGTTGCGCGCGAGCTGTTTCCGCGGCGAGTTCGCCGCGGCCTCATTGAAGCGATGGATGACATAGGGAGCACCGCATGAGTCTCAGCTGTTTCCGCGGCGAGTTCGCCGCGGCCTCATTGAAGCGCACCGCTCAGGTCGGCACCGCTCAGGTCGGCACCGGTTTCCGCGGCGAGTTCGCCGCGGCCTCATTGAAGCACCGTGTTGAGCGAGCCCTGCAGCGAGAGCGCGTTCGTTTCCGCGGCGAGTTCGCCGCGGCCTCATTGAAGCCGACCATCGCGGGCATCATCACGCGGCTCTCCCCGCCGTTTCCGCGGCGAGTTCGCCGCGGCCTCATTGAAGCAGTACATTCAGGAGAGTGAGTTAGGCCCTGATCTGGTTTCCGCGGCGAGTTCGCCGCGGCCTCATTGAAGCACGCCAGGCAACGAAGTCGCCACAGTGTGATATAGGTGTTTCCGCGGCGAGTTCGCCGCGGCCTCATTGAAGCAGCTTCGTTCGGGCGGCGAGCTTCCCGCGGTTGTCGGTTTCCGCGGCGAGTTCGCCGCGGCCTCATTGAAGCTGCAGAACCGGGACACGAACACGGTCAACGCCGCGGTTTCCGCGGCGAGTTCGCCGCGGCCTCATTGAAGCCAAATGGTGCCGCTCGGCCAGTTCGGCAAATCGGCGGTTTCCGCGGCGAGTTCGCCGCGGCCTCATTGAAGCCGAGGGTCGTCCCCGAAGGTCGTACCGAAGGGGCGTGTTTCCGCGGCGAGTTCGCCGCGGCCTCATTGAAGCTCATTTTACGAACAACACCGGGGGCTACTCGCGTTAGTTTCCGCGGCGAGTTCGCCGCGGCCTCATTGAAGCTGCGGCATGGTCTTCCTCCTCGGTTCGGTTGCCTTGCGTTTCCGCGGCGAGTTCGCCGCGGCCTCATTGAAGCGTGAGCAGCGTATTCGTCGAGGTCGTTGCGAGCGGGTGTTTCCGCGGCGAGTTCGCCGCGGCCTCATTGAAGCCCTTAGAAAGTGTCGTTTTACGGATCAGTTCTGGTGGGTTTCCGCGGCGAGTTCGCCGCGGCCTCATTGAAGCTCTTGATATGGTCGAAGGGGGGGACCGCATCGAGGCGGTTTCCGCGGCGAGTTCGCCGCGGCCTCATTGAAGCGCCGGAGTAGGCACTACTGGTGCGCGCACACTTGCGTTTCCGCGGCGAGTTCGCCGCGGCCTCATTGAAGCACGGTCTTCCCGAACGACGCCGACCGCATCGTCCTCAGTTTCCGCGGCGAGTTCGCCGCGGCCTCATTGAAGCGGGAAGCCGTGGCGCCTGAGTTCCGAGCGGGTCTCGGTTTCCGCGGCGAGTTCGCCGCGGCCTCATTGAAGCATCGTGACCGCCGCGGAAGGCAGGGCCGGCACCGTCGTTTCCGCGGCGAGTTCGCCGCGGCCTCATTGAAGCTCGGACAATTCCGTCTCCGACTCTATCCCGCGCGCAAGTTTCCGCGGCGAGTTCGCCGCGGCCTCATTGAAGCTTGTCTCAGAGCCAAGATAGTAGACGGTGGAGCAGGTTTCCGCGGCGAGTTCGCCGCGGCCTCATTGAAGCGCGCAGGATCGCATCGGCCACGGCCGGATTGCCGTGGGTTTCCGCGGCGAGTTCGCCGCGGCCTCATTGAAGCTTCAGTGCAGAGGCTTCCTGATCCGCCACGAGCTGCGTTTCCGCGGCGAGTTCGCCGCGGCCTCATTGAAGCTGCGCCAGCATGGCCTGCAGCGCGGTCAGGGAGACGGTTTCCGCGGCGAGTTCGCCGCGGCCTCATTGAAGCTGGATCTCGTTGTAGATGACGTACTGGTAGACGTTCGGGTTTCCGCGGCGAGTTCGCCGCGGCCTCATTGAAGCTACCCTGGCGCTCCGGTCCTCCTAACCATCTCCGGGGTTCCCGCGGCGAGTTCGCCGCGGCCTCATTGAAGCTCAATTACTGTCCACGGCTCTGGCGTCGGAGCGGGAGTTTCCGCGGCGAGTTCGCCGCGGCCTCATTGAAGCCACCTGACGCATTGCTTGGCCAGATTGTCCTCGTTGGTTTCCGCGGCGAGTTCGCCGCGGCCTCATTGAAGCGAGAAGGCCCGCGCCTGCTTGCCGGCCTCGCCGGCCGGTTTCCGCGGCGAGTTCGCCGCGGCCTCATTGAAGCGTAATGACTGCGGCGACTTGACGGCCCTTGAGCTGAGTTTCCGCGGCGAGTTCGCCGCGGCCTCATTGAAGCTCGTAGGGCGCAGCGACGCGGCGATAGAACTCGAGGTTTCCGCGGCGAGTTCGCCGCGGCCTCATTGAAGCGGCAGCAGCTTTGATCCTTGCCTGGTGCGCAGCGACGTTTCCGCGGCGAGTTCGCCGCGGCCTCATTGAAGCGGCTTCTGCGGCTCGGCACATGAGATGGCGAACCCTGTTTCCGCGGCGAGTTCGCCGCGGCCTCATTGAAGCGAGCTTCGCCTCGCACTCTTCTAGCTTGCGCTGGAGGTTTCCGCGGCGAGTTCGCCGCGGCCTCATTGAAGCCAGGTCAAGCCGCCCGATGTATTCGGGCGCTTGCAGGTTTCCGCGGCGAGTTCGCCGCGGCCTCATTGAAGCGTGTCGTGGGTCGCAAGACCGCTGGTCGTCACGAGGTTTCCGCGGCGAGTTCGCCGCGGCCTCATTGAAGCGATTCGTTGCCCTGCGGCACGGTTAGCTCCCGATCGTGTTTCCGCGGCGAGTTCGCCGCGGCCTCATTTAGGCGGGTCCTCGGACGGCACGAACTAGACCCCGGGGCAGTATCCGCGGCGAATTTGGGTCGGGGAAATTTGAGGTGGCCGCCGAGCGCAGAAGCTACTTTCCCGTGCGGCCGGGCCACTCTAAGAGAGAAGGCCCCTGCCACACGATCGACAGCACAGGACTTGACCGGCTCTTTCGCGTTAACAGCTTTTCTTGGGAAAGAGCTGCACCGTAGCGACTGTTCGAAGTAGCTTTAGCTCCCGGAAGGACGGTGCCCATGCAGTTGCAGTTCCCGCAACGTCAACGGCAAACAGACCCGCCACTCCCTCTGCAGGGCATCCATGCCGTCACCGTCTACACCGAATCGGAGGTGCCGGCGAGATGTCTCATGCGCTTCCGGCTAAGACCACGCGAATTTCATGCCGCGGACCTGTTGGTCCGAGCTTAAACAGGTCGATCAGCGCGTTAAGCTCGTCTTGCTCCAACGCAAAGTGCCTCCAGCGTGGTGAGCTGGATCTGCTTCGCGAGCGCGTATGCCGCGGGTCGGTCGTCCTCGTCGGCGACGAACACTCGACCGATGAGCAGAGCAGCGCGATGCGGTATGTCGATCCGGACCATGTCGTCTGGCATATCGCCGTTCCACGTCGGTGCGCAGAGCAAGAAGTCGCCGCTGCTCGTCCCGGTGGTGCGCTTGCCGACGTAGGCGAAATTAGCACCGGTGGCAGGGTCTGTGAACTGCACACAGTAGTAGCGGTCGCCCATATCCGGCACGTGCAGCACTCGCGGCCCGTCCTTCACGTCTAGCCAGCCGCCGATGTAGAGCAGATCGTCCGTGCCGGTCGCGATGACGCTCCCTGTGGCCGCGGATTGGGACGGGCTTTCGGGCACGGCGTAGAGTGTGTTGATCGGGATAGGGCCGCCGCCCAAGCCGCGTTTCGTGAAGATGCATTTGAAGCCGCCCACCGTGATCCGCGGCCAGAAGCAGATGAAGACGACTGCTCCGACCACCCACACACCCGCTGCCGTCGCGGCGAGCAGGGTGATCGCCTGCACACCGCCGCCTATGATCCGGCGGATGATGACCCACCCAAAGAGTGCCAGGATGACGATCGCGATCGGGGTGCCATACTTCAGGATGAGGCGATTCATGACGGCACTTCGACAACCGGCGGAACCTCGTAGTCGCCATCGACGATGGCGACCCCGGGCAAATAGGCACGGAGCATGAGCTTGAATCGCCCGGGCGGGATCGCGAGCCAGTTCTGTGCCGCACCGGATGGCTGATGACGTTGCAGCAGGATGTCGACCGAGCCGTTGGCGTTTGTCACCAGCCCGGAGTGGCTGTCGACACTCGATCGACCGGCCGAGCCGCTGACCATGTACCCACCGGCATCGGTCGCGGTGAGCGACCAGAAGGCATCATTCGGGGGAAGCCCGTCCGCCTCGAAGTGGAGCCGATAAGAGTGCTCGCCATTGAGACGCGCCCCGGCGACATCCGTGGTCGCAGTCCAGTAGGCGGCCTCTTCGAACACGTTGGCGAGCGGGAGGGCCTTCTGCAGCGCCGCGCGCGCCAGCAGTCCGTTGCCAGGCTGACCAGTCGTGCGGATCGCGCTCCAGCCATTGACCGTCGTCGTCTCGCTCCTCGCCACGGCGTTCAACACCAGAACCGTGGTCAGGTACGCGAACGTCAGGCCCATGATCACGCCCTGCACGACGCCAGAATGAGCCACCCAGGTGAGGAAGCCGGTCATGATGATGCTCCGGTCCGCTATCGTCGCCGTCGGAAGACACTTCTCTCATCTGGGATAGCGCCACGCGAGAGATGGAACCTGCGGGCGCGGCATAAGCCGGCAAGTTCATGCTCCGCGAGCCACCCAGTTTACTGTAAACTCCTTGCGCCTCATCTCCTATACGCTGATCTTTCCGGGCCCCAGCCACGCGGCCGCTTCTCCGGACGGCCTGCAATTGGCAAAGATTCTCGACTTGGGTTGTTCTTGGGAAAGATGCCATGGCCCTCGCCGCTCGCCGTGTGGAAACGGAACCCTCGGACTGAACATCCGAATGTCCGCTCGCGATCAGTTTCCGGGCGGTCGACTCTGCACCGTAAAGGTCGGAAAACGTGCCATTTGGGGACACTCACTGCCCCCGCGGACAGCCGCAGTGCGGTGCGCGTGCCTCCGATGCAGGCGCTGCCGGATGAATAACGGCGATCTGGCGATTCCTATCAATGACTCGCCCCCACTCGCGCATTGAGTGATCCCCCCGAGCCCGGCGGCTGTCTCGCCGCGTCACAACTGCCGGGGCTTGCGGACTGCGGCGGTCCGGGGGGAACGATCCTATCGGAATTCAGAGCCAACGCCGCACACGGGCTTTGTACTGGGCGTACATCGGCCCGAAAACGGCCTCGAGCTGGCGCTCCTCCATCGGGATCACCACCGCATTGATGGCGAGCACGGGCAGCGGCAACAACACGAGCGCCCAGCCGGACCCGGCGAGCGCCGTAATTCCCAAGTAGAAGAGCACCAAACTCATATACATCGGATTGCGCGTCCAGCGGTACGGACCTCCGGTGACGAGCGCGACCGACTTCTGATGGGGGATGATCGTGGTTCGCGTGCGGACGAACAAGGCGACGCTCGGCAATGCGTGCGCGGCACCGAGCAAGATAAGCGCGATGCCGCCCCACCGCAATTCGGGTTGCCACCCTGGACGGACGGCGAGCAACGGCAAGAGCCGGTCGAGGAAAATGCCGACTAGCAAGACCACCGCGAACAGCAGCGGCGGTGGGATGTGCTGCAAGAACCTGACAGGAGCGCGTGAATCGTTCATGAAGACCGGCCCTCTACAAAGATGCTCGCCACGAACTCTTTAGCGGCAGAAATGGGTCAATTCTCGACATTCGCGATAGTACACGCGAACGTCGCGAATGTGGGCACTCCGTACCGTCGCGAAACGGCCAGATCCGGTCGGATCCGTTCTGGATGCAGTGCCCAGCCCGGCGGCCGCGATGAGGATATCGACGGTGATGGCGCTGCTGCTGGGCGCGTGAGCGCCAGATCAAGGCGCTTTCTTTCCCATAATCGCTTCTTCATGGGAAAGCATTGAGCAAGGCCCGCTCGGTTCGCGACAGCTACCTGGCCGCCCGGAACCTGCGCGGCGGGGGGACCTAGAGCGCTCCAACCGCTAGGGACGGCGATGCGGCGGAATCGCGCGCTCATCTCGGCACCGGGGCCGCGTTCACCGGTAACGGCCTTCCTAATGGCTCTCCGCCGCAATCCGGACGGGAGAACGTCGACCGTCTCGCGCACGACGGAGCGGACGACGCGCGCCGCCTACGCCGCGGCAACAGGGGAAATCTGGCCCTACTGCTTCGGCCGTCCTTGCGTCAGCAGTTTGTCGAATTCGTCAAGCATATCGGGCATGCTCGTTGCGGCGGCAAACTCTCGGACCCACTCACGAGCCTCTGAAAAGTCGATCTCGGGGTGAGCGTCGAGCAAGCCTCGAATGTCCTCCAAGTCCTTCGGCCGACCGGCGACGGCCTTCATCACTACCAGATCCTCGATCCTCGGCAAGCGAATGGGAACGCCGCCGACATGGTGAATAGTGCTTCTCTCGACGGCTGATCGTTCAAATGGCAATCCGCCAAATGTGATATCCAGATCGATTTCCGACGCTGAGTGACGCATGAGTAGGACGCGGCTGCGGTGAGCGAATGCCAAAGCGTTATCGATACGAGGGACGATCCCATACGCCGCCGCGCAGTCGATGGCGCTGGCCCAGTCCGTTTCAGGCAGGATTGCCAGCGCATCGATGTCTCGAGTCAGCCGCGGCCGGCCCAACACGGAGGCGGCGACGCCGCCAATGACCATCCCGGAGATGCGTCCCGATTCGAGCCACTTCGCCAGGTCGGCGAGGGCTGCCTGAAGGGATGTGACAAAAGGCTCAGCCACCCAACGCCTGCCGCAATCGAGCCCACCGGTTGCGGACTTGCTGCGATTGAACGTCGCGGTCTGGGTCCGCACTAAATAGGTCACGCGAACTCATGAGAGCCGCTAGCTGCCGAAGTTTCGTCTCCATCGGCACGCGTCGGAGCTCTGTCAGCTCCATGTCTCGCACGAGTTGCCACCGCGCGAGATAAGCCCGCGCGTCCTCGTTACTTATTGGCCCCATAGCCCCATTCTACAACGCCTGCGGCTTCGCCCTATCGGGGTCGCATGGTGGTAGACGAGCACGGCAGCTTCGGGAGTTGACCAACCTTCCGGCGCACAGCCGAAGGCTAGCCCGATTTCGCAATCCCGCCACTCGTTGAATTGGATGTGCGTGGCCCGTACCGGACGGCATCGGACGCGACTGGAGGCTAGGAGCGCCGTCAAAAAGTGTCCCTAACTATTTGTATTTCCGATCCTTATATCTAGCAAATTTCTTAGGTCACCCCCAAAGTTACCCCCTCGGCGCTCTGCCCTAATCGCCGTCGCCCGCCGCACACGACTCATGTGCGATGGCGCCGTTGCCATTCGCTCGGTGCCGCGGAGCTCGAGCTCGCGCTTCGACCTCCGCTGACAGGGTGCCCCCGCACTGGCGAAAGCGCCGACAGCCCCAAAAGGGCTGTCCGGCATTCGGCCCACGCTTCGCCTGCCGGCGCACCATTATGGAGCCGCAGCGTGGACAACACGGATCCAGACTTGGCGGCGGATCGGAGAGAACGTCCGGTATCACCGGCTCTCGGCGCGCGCGATCCGCTTCCTTCCGGCGGCGAAGCTGCTTAGCGAAACGCAAAAGACGCTCGCCGTGCAGGAGCTCAATACTTGCTTGCTGAGCAAACTCGACAGCGTCGGCTATAGAGCGGCCCGACGTAACCACCGCGCCGCCTTTAACCCCCGCCTGTGCAATCACCGACTACCCGTTCGGCGTAGGCTATACGTATCCTGCGTCGCCTTTCTCTCGTGACCCTCAAAATGGCATGCGGCTAATGAAGCGTCCGCCCGAGCTTCGCGACGAGTGGCTCGCTCCGGTCCGCCTGCTCTACGACCAGCTGCCGCCCCCTAGGGAGCCCGTGTCCGACGAGGTCTACCAGGGCATGCGTCTTCAATTCACGCGCAGTGCCGAGGTCTTGCCGCGAGCGGAGCGCGAGCAGATCGCGAAGAGCGACCTCTGGACAGCCGAGCTCATCGACCTCTTTTGTCCTAGCGGTGCAAAAGCTAGCCTCGTTCTCGTCCTGCCGCGCGGGCGGGCCCGGCCGCTCCAGCCCATCATCTACGGGCCGCCGTGGGGCTGCTGTTTGATGAAGCGGCCCAATCGTGAAGCGCTCGAGCAGCTCCATAGGGTCGAATTCGTCGTGAACGGCGGGCGCGCCCTGGTGCTGCCGATCTGGACGGGCAGCTATGAGCGCTTCGCCACTCCCGACATGCTGGACGGCGCCAATGCACGCGAAGCGGCACTCGGCTATTACGACGACGTCACCCGAATCATCGATTACCTCGCCACACGCCCCGATCTCGATTCCGACCGGATCGGCTATCTGGGCCTCAGTCACGGCTCGGCGAACATCGGGCCCGTCGTTCTCGCCACGGAGCCGCGGCTCCAGGCCGCCGTTCTAATTTCTGGCGGCATTCGCCTGGACCGCGGCTCCCATCCCATGCTCGATCCCGTCAATTACGCGCCTCGCATCACGCAGCCGGTGATGATGATTAACGGGCGATTCGATCCGCTGTACCCCTATCAGGAGAGCCAGAGCCGAATGTTTGCATTGCTCGGCAGCCCACCTGGGATGAAGACCCACCGCGTATACGACGTCGGCCATACCCACTTCCCGCACGGTTGCTGCCAATGCATGCAAGACTGCGCACGTGCTAGATGTAGCCGAGTTCGAGCGCCGTCAACACCGCGCGCGTTCGGTCGCGGACTCCCAGCTTCGACAGGATGTTGGAAGCATGGTTCTTGACCGTTCCTTCGGCGGTGCCAAGAGCGTTCGCGATCTCCTTATTACTATAGCCGCCCGCCATCAAACGGAGAATCTCCACTTCGCGCCTCGTCAGCGGATCGGCCGGAGATGAGGCATCGAAGTTGCGTCGCACGCGCTCCAGCCCGCGAAGCACGCGTTCGGTGACGACCGGCCGAATCGCCGACCCGCCGGCGGCGACCTCGCGGATGGCGGCCGTGAGCTGCTCGAGCGACACGTCCTTGAGCAGATAGCCCCTGGCCCCTGCCCTCACGGCCTCGAGCAGGGCCGCATCGTCGTCGAACGTCGTCAGTATAATCGTGGGCGGAAGGGCGCCCTCTGCTACGAGCGCCTGCAGCACGGCGACGCCGTCCTTCTTCGGCATCCTAAGATCGAGGAGCACGACATTCGGCGCCTCGCGACGGATGACGACGATGGCTTCGTCACCATCGGAAGCCTCGGCTACCACCTCAACGTCCCCCGCGAGCTCGAGCAGTGGTCGAATCCCCTGGCGTATCAGGTTCTGATCGTCGACGAGTACGACGCGGATCATGCGCAGCCGGCGTACGGAATGAATGCCTGCAGCTCAAAGCCCGCGCCTGCCGCCGTCCGGAATTCGACGCGTCCGCCGTGCTCCGCCAAGCGTTCGCACATCCCGCGCAAACCGTTTCCGACCGCGACGCTTTCGGCCCCGCGGCCGTCGTCACGCACGTCGAGCGTGACTCCGCCCTCCGACTGCGCGAGGCGGATCCACAGATTTGTGGCGTCCGAGTGACGCGCCGCGTTCGTTAAGGCTTCCTGCACGACGCGACAGACGACTTCGGCGCGCTCGGCGTCGTCGATCGCGAACGCCTCGGGAAGCTCGAGGTGCACGCGAGCCTCGAGCGGACCGCCGACCGGGTGTGCCGCGAGCGCACCGATCGCTTCCACGACGTTCACGCGGCTCGTTTCGCGCAGCATCCCGACCAGGTCGCGAACGTCGGCGAGCAGCAGGCGCGTAATGGCGTGCGCCTGCTCGATGTGCTCGACGGCCCTCCCTTCGGCGAGCCGAGACGCGACGTCGAGTTGCAGGCTCAGCGCTGCCAGGTGATGGCCCAGCGTGTCGTGCAGGTCCCGAGAGATGCGCAGGCGCTCGGCCGTTTTGCTCCTCTCGGCAAGCCGCTCGCGCGCCGCCGTGAGCTCGGCGTTGGCGCGGGCGAGCCTCGTCCGCGCGAGGCCTTCGTTAAGCGCCAGAATCGAGCTCGCCGCCGCGAATACTTGAAAGCCCAGCGCCGCAATTGTGAAAGTGGCGATATCCACACCGGGCGTGCTACCCGGTCGGCTCACGACCGCAGCCAGGACAACGCTTTGCAGCACGATCCACGTCCAGGTCCACCGTTGTGGCAGAAGGTATGGGAGCTCCGCGGCCACGATCACAAGGAGCCCAAGACCAATCCCTGTCCCGCCGAGATAGGTCGTCGTGTCCGCGTTCAGGCCGATACCGGCCGCCGTCTGGAGCGAAGCGAGCGCAAGCGGTAGCCATCGCGGTACCTGACGCGCCCGGCGCGGGAGAGTCAGCATCGTCAGGGTTGCGGCCCCGTAGAGGGCGAACATGAGCACGAACAGCACAGCCGGCATGCCGGAGAACCGTCCGCCGAGCATCGCCGCGATGGGCCAGAGACTACAGCCGATCCAGACGGCGATCGCCGCGACGGTGAACCAGCGGAAGGTGCGGGCCGCCAAAGGCGTCAAATCCGGAAAGTGGACCTCCACCCCCGCGTCGCCGTCTCCGCAGGCGTAGCCATTGAGGGCCATTTCCCTTCCGAGGGGGAGATCGGGATCGAGCGGCACGTCCCCGGCCCTCGAGCTGGCGGTCATCTCTTCAGGCATGCGGACGATTTTAGGAGCGTGTGGGTACGAGCGCGACTGTGCCGAAAGTCATGGTCGGTGGAAGTGACCTTCGGCACATGCCCGCGTGGCCGCCGCCGCGCAGACTTTGCGCCATGACAAACCTATTGCTGCAACTGCACGTGGCCGGCGGCACCGTCGCCCTACTCTCTATGCTCCCGCCCATCCTGTCCCGCAAGGGCGGCCGGCTCCATATGCGCGAGCCGCCTGTGGATAGGCCGCGCCGGCCGGCGCAAGTCAGGACCGCAGGCCGTGGCAGCTCAGGCAGTACGCAATCCCTTGCCAATCGTTGTCTCCGACGCTGTACCTCTCACGATTGCGCTCTGCGGTGCGGCGAAACGTCTCCATGCACGTCGCGTCGTCCCGCGTATCGACTCGAGCACCAAGATGCTCCTGGAGGAGCGCCGACAAGAGCGCCTGCGCCGTCGGCGAGTCCCAGAATGCTGCGTTGATTTCGCAATTGCCGAACAACGAATGGCGATGAAGATTGCAAGACCCGATCGTGCCCCAGCTACCGTCGACGATCATCAGCTTCGAATGCACCCTCGCAGATGCGCCGGAACGTCGGCTCCCCATCGACCCAGGCGCGCAGTATGTTGCCCGTGCGAGCGGGATAGCATGCCCTCTTTGGAGACGGAATCGCAGGTTCTGGCATGGGCGAGCCAATCAATAGGGGTCGTCGCATTCGACATCAGTAACAGTGCTGCGCGCGGGGAACCCGCCCTCCCGAACTTCTGTCACGTAGGAAGTCACCGATTCCAGCGGACGTCATAACTGGCGGGTGGTTTGCGAGAGCGAACCACGTGACCGTTCTGGCGCTCCATCTGAATCGCCCTTGTTAAGCACCCTCATCATCTCGCGTCTCCGGAACCTGAAACTCGAGATATTGAACTTCAAAGGGAAGGTGATCAAACACGCGCGTCTCGACTGCACGAAAGCCCATGCGTTGGTACCATCGGCGTAGACTCTGGTGGTCTGCCACAATCGCGATGCGGATTGTTTGGGCACCAGCCGATTGCGCTGCGTGGAGAACGGCTTCGTTGAGAAGTCGTGCCACGTGGCTCCCGCGGTGAGTGGGGACTACAGCCAGTCGCTGAGCTTCTAGCTCGGCACCAGACTGTCTGTAGGCTACGCAGCCGATGCAAGATCCGCCTACCGTGGCCATCAGGTACGACCAGCCGCGGGCGAAGTCAGACACGATCCAGTGGCTGTCAGCATTCGACGGATGAGTCGGCGCATTCTGCGGGGTAATGCCAAAGCGCCTGGCGACGTCGCGGTAGGCCAGCGAGATCGTTTCAGCCAAGACGCCCGCATCAACAGTCGTGGCAGAGCGAATTCGTATGTTCGCTGACTTTGGCAAGAGCATGACGGCCACAATTTTGGGGTACCTAACAGTTACGCTCAGCGGCGCGGCAAACCGGCGGCGCTTTTGCTCTTCTTCTTTGCAATATCTCTGACGGTATTTCGTGCCCGCTGCAGCGACTTGATAGGCCCCGGGCGCTGACGGTCTCTGCGCGCTCGCCGTGTGCAGTCAGCCGCACGTCGCCCAGCGTGTAAACGTTGCCACCATGCCCGGGCCGCCCGGTGACGCTCACGATAATTCCTTCGGATCGACAATAGCTCAGTTCAACGAAGGCCTTGGACGCCCCGGTGTCGAACACGATGTCGATTGGTCGGCCATCGAGGTGCCCGGCCAGTTTCAGGTGTCCAACTTCGGTCCGCGACATCATGAAATGGCGGAAGCCCTGACGTGAAAGCAAGTCCGCGATCGCCGACGTGTAATCCATCCTGAGCTCTCTCACTCAACGATCGGGCTGAGCCGCTCGGCGAAATTGACCCCTTCCAGGATGCCGAGAGCCGGCAATCGGCCCGCAAAGCCAGTAAGTAGCCTCCGGGTAAAGTCTCGCCGGCCGGTACGGTCTTCGCCGTCGCCACGCAGGTCGCGGTCGCTTTCGCAGCTGTGGTGGCGAGCCAAGCGAGATCTCGCCGTCAGCTGGCAATAAGTACGGCGCCGGTACCCGCGTGGCGTTGTCCAGAGTTGCGGTTTTGCCATCACTCATAGCGCAATGCGACCATCGGATCGACCTGCGTCGCCTGTCGAGCGGGAACGTAGCAGGCGGCAAGGCCCACGGCTACTAACACGAGCGGTGTGATCGCGAAGGTCACCAGGTCGTGTGGACTCACATCGAAGAGCATCGCCGCAAGCACGCGGGATAGGGCGAGCGCGAATACAACGCCAAGCGCGGTCCCGACCAGCGTCAGCACCAACCCCTCGCGCAGGACCGAGCGCAACACACGGGCGCGATCGGCCCCCAGCGCGACGCGGAGGGCGAGCTCCTGCGTTCGCTGCGTCACCTGGTACGCCATCACGCCATAGAGGCCCACGGCCGCGAGCAAGAGGGCCAGTCCCGCGAACATATCGAAGACCGCGGAATTGAATCGCCTAGGCGCGACGACCCGGTCCAGCTGCTCCTGCATCGTGCTCACCTGGTATCGGAGGTCAGCCGGAGAGGCCGGCCCCAGCAACCGGTGCAGCGCGGTCTTCAGCGGGCCGGCTTCGCCCTCATACCTCACGGCCAGGAAGCCGGGCCGCAGCCGGGCCGCCCCGAAGGGGACGTAGAGCTCGGGCGGCGATGCCACTTTGACCCCGGGCACCTGCACGTCCTTTACAACGCCGACGACTGTGAACGTCGTCGGGCCGAGCGCCTGCACCTGCCCCCCGATCGGCGATCGGCCCGGGAACAGCAGCTTCCCCGCCTCGGCGCTCACGACCATCGCTGCCGCGGGCGACGCACGGTCATCGGCGGTAAGAAACCGGCCCTCTACAAGCTCGAGCCCCGTGGCCTCCATGAATCCGCCGCTCACCTGCGCTACGCCGAAGGCCGGGGATTCGGCACCGCCGGCTGGCACGGGAACCCGGATGCTGAACGCACAGCAGCTGACGATCGACCCATCCGAGTACCCGACACTGTGGACGCCGGGCAGCGCCCGGATCTCGTCGGCCGTACGCTCGAAGAACGCACGAGCCGCTGTATTGGTTGGAAACCGATTCCGCTGCAACTGGATCTGCACCACCATCGTCCGGTCGGGCCTGAAGCCAACGTCATTCGACGTTGCGCGGACGAAGCTGCGCGTGAGCAAACCCGCCCCCGTGAGGACGACGAGCGCGATCGCGAGCTCGGCGATCACGAGCACACGGCGAGCGCGGTGCTGACCCATGGTCCCCGTGAAACGTTCGCCTCCGTCCTTGAGCCCCGCGAAGTCGTACCCGCGGGTCGCCGTAAGAGCGGGGATCAGGCCGAACGCGAGCCCGGTGAGAATCGATACGGCAGCGCAGAACCCGAGCACTTGCCCACCGATATGAATGCCCTGCACCCGGGCAACGCTCTCCGGACTGAAGCGCAAGATGAACGGCAGCGACGCCCAAGGGATCAGCAGGCCCAAAGCGCCGCCGGCAGCACTCACCGTCACGCTCTCCCAATGCAGACGCCGCGCAAGCCGCCATCGCGTCGCACCGAGCGCAGCGAGCAGGGCATACTCCCGCCGCCGCGACGCCGCGCGCGCCAGCTGCAGATTCGCGACGTTCGCGCACGCGATGAGCAGCAAGAAACCGACCGCCCCGAGCAGAGAGAGTAGTGCGGGCCGGGTTCCGCCGATCAGCCGGTCGTGCAGAGTCATCACCACGGCCGTGCGCTGCTCGTCGCTCCCGCCCGATGCGACATGCGGGCGTGCGTCGCGCTCGTTGAGCGTCGACAACTCGATCCGTGCCTGCGCCATCGTCACGCCGGGCTTCAGGCGGCCGGCCACCTGCACGTACAAGGTGAACCCGGACGGCTCTTTCATTCGCGAAGGGAGCCAATACAACGCCGCCCGCGGGGCCCGAAACCTCGGGGGCATGACGCCGATTACCGTATAGGCGTGATCGTCCAGCGTAATCTTCCGGCCGACGGCGGATGGATCCGCGCCCATCCAACGCTGCCAGACCTCGTATGACAACACGACAACGTCGGGGCCGCCCTCTATTTCGTCGACGGATAGGAATTCGCGGCCGAGCACCGGCGCCGTTCCGAAGACGTGAAAGAAGTCCGCCGATACCTGCGCACCGTCGAGCCGGACCGGGGCACCCCGTCCCGAGAGGACTGTGCTGCTTTCGGCGAAAGTCGCGAGCGCGGCAAACCCCGGGGCATGGCGGTGCCAGAGCAAATAGTCATGCAACGTCGCCGCCCGATCGTCGCGGCCATGCCGTGCCTCCGAGACCGACACGATGCGGGCTGCATCCGGATACGGCAGCGGCCGAAGCAGTACGGCGTTTACCACCGCGAAAAGCGTCGTCGTTGCACCGATGCCGAGGGCCAGCGTCACGATCGCGACCGCAGCGAACAGCGGCCGATGCCAGAGCGAGCGAAGCGCGAGTCGCAAGTCATCCATCCGTCATTCTCCCCCGCCGTTACTGGCGCCCCGGCGCACTCGATGCCGACGGCTGGCAGCGGGACCGCCGAACGTCACGCGCCGCGCCGCCTAGGGTTGCTCACCGCCCTCCCGAATCGCCGCAGGTATCCCAAACATCAACGCAAATTGCCCGATACGGCGGAATCCAAGGGACTCGTACAGCCGCTGGGCCGCAACGTTGTGCTGCCCCGTAAATAGAATGAGCTTTCGAAGCCCGAGTGCGTGTACACAGTCCGAGATCAACGTTTCCATGACCCGAGCCGCCCAACCCCGGCGCCGCTTCCTCGGGACGGTGTACACGCCTCCAATCTGACCAAGCTCTTCGTGAACGGCGTTAAGGGCGGCTATGGAGATCAATGCGTCATGATCCCAAAGGCCCCACCAACGCCGAGACTTGGCGCCATCTTCGAAGTCCTTCCGCCTCTGATCCAGTGATCCCTGTAGAGGGATTCCCTGTTCCTGCATATACGCCGAATTGAGCGGCTCCCACGCTTCGAAATCCGCCGGCCGAAGAGACCGCACACCCTTGTCGCGGGAAACCGGAGCTCCGAGCGGCCACCGCATTCGGCAAGCAGATTTCCACGACGGGTCAAGCAAAAGACCCCTTGTATCTCCTCTCCCTCGGTTATGTACTTGAAGTTCCCGGAGTTCATGGCGTCCGAGATCAAACAGCCGTAGGTCACCAAATTGGATAGAAGAAACAGGGAGGTGTCCGAGTGCTCCCGCAGATACTTCTTTATGCGCGGAATGTCTGCCTCACAGACCCTCGTTACGGCACCGGCCACGAATCTCTCCTCCGAAGTGAAGCTGCTCGCCTCGCGCTATCTGAGCCGAGCCACTGCCAAGCATCGTGTACGGACATGCAAAGGCCAGCCGCGTGGCGTCGGCGCGGCGAGCGTTCGAATAGCTGGAGGCTCGGGCTGCCAACCAGCTGGTCGGCCTCGCACGCAGCGAGCGAGTAGATGCTCTCCTGGTCCGCAGAGAGCCGCTTCTTCCAGGCCTCCGCAGATGGGACGGCACCTGCAGTGTGCCCGAAATCGCTTTCGGCTGGGAGACGATACGCTGCATAGCCGTATAGTTGTCCGGCTCGAGGCGCCTAATCTCGAGCACGGAATACAGCGCCGCCAAGGCTGGGCGCCAGGGGCTGGAATTTTCGGCCGCGTGCCTGGAGGCCCCCGATGCGCGCGAGCTTCGAGCTCGCGAAGGCCGCGGCGAGAATCGCCGTGCTGTTGAGCTCGAGCGGTGCGGTCGAGCAAGAAACGCTCGAGTTGATGCGAAGCCTAGGTACTCCCGGAGCGACTCGGCATGAGCAAGCCTACGTATGAGCCGTTGGGAGACGAGCCGCAGTTGATCGTTGCTCACCGAGTAAGCGGATGCTCATTTCGACAAGAGAATCGGCATCTAGTCGCCAATGAAGTAGATGGCAGTCGTCAAGGCCACGCAGGTCTCCGATCAGCCCCGACTTCTGTTGGTCCGCAATTACAATTGCAGGCAGCCTATGCTTCGCGAGCTTACGCACGTCGTCGATAATGCCGACCAGCGAAGTTGTTCGGTTGACATCGTCGTCGCAAACAATCAACCGAGGGACGCGTCCCAAAGTTCGTATCCGGCAAAGCGCTTCGGCCTTATCGACGGCAACAACTACGTCGACTCCGGTTGTGACGAGAAGCATTGCGGTCGCTTGGCCGACCGCGGCATCGAAACCGATAACGAGCACGAGATCGTGTTCTTCAGGGTGCAGCTCGCTGGTTGCGAGATTGGACGGTGGCGTGGGGCGCGTTGACGGCATTTGAGCACCACCGATATGAAAGGGAGCAAGCGCTGTGGACACGATACACCTCTCGCTCCGAAGCAGCGAGAAGTCGAGGATTCTCACAGCAACGTGACATAAGCTCGAAAATCGTGCGCGTTCGCGCCCCCGGAATCCTATCCCGTTTCCCCATGACGCAATGATGGCGGAACCCGCTATCGACCAGAAAGAAGGTTTCCTGGTTGCCACGGCATAGCGGCGTTTCGACGCACTCACACGATGAGGTCGGAAAGTACGCGCGGCGCCTCAGGCGGACGCGGTTAACCGCCCGCTCAGAAGGGCGACGCGCGGCAACAGAACGCGCTCCACGATCTCGCCCCACGAAAAGGCGCGGGCAGTCCGCTGGCCGGCTTGCCGAATGGCGCGAGCACGCTCCGGAGCGTGGCGAAGCTGTGCAAACATGCCCATAAACTCGGCCGGCTCACCCGTTTCGAGCACGAGCGCATTTTGGCCCGGCAACGCGTAATCCTCGCCCGTGCACCCGGTGCAGGCGAGCCCCCCAGCTGCCATGGCCTCGAGGCCGACCAGACCGAAAGGCTCGTGGCTGCTGTTGGCGAGCACCGCGTCCGCGCCGCGAAACAAAAGACGGCGCGCGTCAGGGTCGACGTACGAGCGCAGATTGACTACGTCCACATGATTGTCGACGCCCCGCAGTGCTTCGAGAATTCCTTCTATGCCCGGCCTGCGCCACTCGCGGTCGACGCGGTTCAGGCGATGCCCCGACATGGCTTCTAGGACGTCGGCGCCATGCGCCTCTGCGCCGCCCCGCGCGACAAGCAAAGGCCGCCAGCCCGCTCGCTTCATTTCAGCTGCGACCTCTACGGCAGCCAGCCAGCGCTTGTCCGGATCCCAGCGAGCCATCTTGACGATCACGGTGCGGTTCCGGAACCGCCGCCGCAGCGCCGTATACGCCCCACTCGGCAGGGCATCGAATGCATCGCCCGGCAATCCGTTCGGCACAACGAGCGCTTCGACGCCGCGGGACGCCATATGGTGCTTCATGTAGCGGCTCACAGTCGTGACTGTGGCCGAGCGCTGGAGGCCTGGCCAGTCGATGCGATCGAAGCCGAACGTGTTGTTTGCGTTCCAAAGCACCGTCACGCGATCTCGGATGCCGGCCCGCTCCAGCAGCCAATGCAGATGCATGACCGCGTGTACGGTGTGCCATTCCTCCGCCATCACGACGGCGCGCTCGCCGTGCCGCACAGCCGGCATCAGAACATTGTCGACCAGATGAGGCGGTAATGTCCGGGCGTATTCCTCGTGTTTGCCCCATTCACCGTCGTATACCCCGCCCGGGTGATGCCGGCTAATCCACTGCGCCCATCGATGCAGGTGCAGCGTCCCGGCACTGGAGTAGCCCGGAAGGTCCGGGTCGCCGATAAACCACAGGTGAGCGTCCACGCCCAGGCTCGCAAGTGTACGCACGAGTCCGTCCGCGCGAGTGGCAAGCCCCCCGGCCCGCGAATAGGCGTCCGGCCCTTCGAATGACAATACGTGGAACTGCACGGGCTTATCTCAGCCTACAGGTAGGTTTCCCGAACGATCGCATCACCGGTAGCGCGATCCGACATCCTACAAACGAATCGTTTCAGCTCGAATCCCGCTGAACGTAGAAACCACTATTGTAGACGCCGCTGAAAACGCCGATCACTCGCAGATGTACGTACGGACTTGGCGTCTAGATTTTATGCAGGGCGCTCCGGAATAGATCCGCGAAGACCGCGGGCAGCGCCGATAACATTAGCGAAACCAGAGCGTTCGCCAAACCGAACGTTCAGCGCGACTCACCGGATGGCCGAGAGATCTACTTTCACCGGAACAGCGTCCTGAACGCAAATTTCGACGACCTTCGTCCCGGGCTCGAGGTCCGGTTCAGCGAGGAGAGCGCGGATCTCGGACCACAGGCGAGCACCGTGCGAATCATCGGTAAGCATCACCCGCCGGGCTGAGAGGCCGTACGTCAGGAGCACGCACATGCCCATTGCGCCGAAGATCCGGCGTTTTCCCGACGACAACGCGATTACCTACGAGGTACGGTCGCACCCCCATACGGGGAGCAGCCAGAGAACTGCCGAGGAGATGCATGTCTCAGGCCTTCGGCTGGCAAAGGCCGTCCTTCTCGAGAGGGACGGAGGCGAGCATGTCCTCGCCGTGCTGCCGGCGAGTCGAGAGATCAACGATCCGGACATCGGCGCTCACTCCAGAACGCGGCTCAGGCCATTCGTTCCAGATGCACTCCATGTCTCCTTTCCCGACTGCGAGCCCGGCGCGCTGCCGCCATTCGGAACGCCCTACGGCCTGAAAACCATCGTCGCCACGGCGTTACTCGCCGAGGACCCCGTGTACTTCGAGGCCGGAGATGATCGTTCCGTCGTGCGGATCAGAGCGCTCGATTTTCGGAGCCTCCTGTTCGGCGCCGACTTCTTTGCCTTCTCCTCCCGGCCAGGATGACAACGGCCGTGCATCCGGAAGCCTCGCATCGCGGAGAGCCCGGCCCCTGCGCCCCGCGCAAAGCGGCGTACGAACACTTTCCGCATGGTGCGGACATCGGCGTGCGAGGTTTCGGCGAGTCTCTGGAAGAAGCGTTCGAGCACGCGGCCCTGGCCATGACCGCCGCCGTCACGGATCCGAGGAAAGTGGCACCGAGCCGGGAAATCGACGTTGAGTGCGAGGCGCCGGACAGCGAGATGCTCCTCGTCGACTGGCTCAATGCGATCGTGTACGAGATGTCGACCCGCAACATGCTGTTCGGTCGCTTCGAAGTGCACGTCAACGACGGCGGCCTCAGCGGCAAGGCCTGGGGCGAAGAGATCAACACCGCCAGACACGATCCGGGCGTGGAGATCAAGGGCGCGACCTATACGTCTCTGCGGGTGGGCCGAGAGCGCGGCGGCGCCTGGGTCGCTCAGTGCGTCATCGACGCCTGACCCGATGGATCTCGGTCTACTGCAACACGAATCGGACTTCGTTTGGCGCATCGAGCCGCAAGGCGACATGCGCGTGCCGGGCGTCATCTACGCGGACGAGACGCTGGTGCGGGCCATGGATGAGAAAGTCTACGAACAGGTCCGCAACGTCGCCTCCCTGCCCGGCATCGTCCGCGCGTCCTACGCCATGCCCGACGCACACTGGGGCTATGGATTTCCGATCGGGGGCGTCGCGGCGTTCGACGCCGACGAAGGCGGCGTCGTCTCCGCCGGCGGCGTAGGTTTCGACATCTCCTGCGGCGTCCGCAGCCTGCATACAGGTCTTACGCTCGAGGAGCTCGAGTCCGCAAAGAAGCGCCTCGCGGACGCGCTCTATCACGACATTCCCGCGGGCCTGGGGCAGACGGGCACCATCCGCCTGGAGGAGACTGCAATGGAAGACATGCTCGAGCGCGGGGCGCAGTGGGCCGTGGCCCGAGGCTATGGCGAACCCTCTGACCTGGAAAGAGCGGAGGAACACGGCTCGATGGCGGGAGCCGATCCCGCTCAGGTATCCGAGCGGGCCAAGCTCCGCCAACGAGACGAAATGGGCACGCTCGGCTCGGGAAACCACTACCTCGAAATCCAGCATGTCGCGGAGATCTATGATGCCGAGATCGGCGCGGCATTCGGGCTTCGATCGGGCGATATCTTGGCGACGATCCACTGCGGCTCGAGGGGGCTCGGCCACCAGATCGGCACGGAATTCCTGCGGAGCATGGCCGTCGCCGCGGCCGAATCGGGCCTGCGCCTGCCCGACCGGGAGCTGGCATGCGCGCCGATCGAGTCGCCCGTCGGCAAGGCGTATTTGGCAGCCATGCGCGCGGGCATCAACTGTGCCCTCGCCAATCGGCAGATCCTCACGCACCTGACCCGCCGGGCCTTCGCGCGAGTGCTGCCAAAGGCGCGGCTGACTCTGCTCTACGACGTCTCGCACAACACCTGCAAGGTGGAGCAGCACGTCGTCGACGGCCAAAGAAAGCGGCTCTTCGTGCACCGCAAGGGCGCGACGCGCGCTTTCGGGCCGGGACACCCCGAGTTGCCACCGGCATTGCAGTCCGTCGGCCAGCCCGTGCTGATCGGCGGCTCTATGGGGACCGCCTCCTATGTTCTCGCGGGCGTCGCCCGGAGCGAGGCGCTCTCGTTCAGCTCCTCCTGTCACGGAGCCGGCCGTGCGATGAGCCGGCATCAGGCCATGCGGACGTGGCGCGGCACCGACGTCGTGCAGGAACTGGCCCGGCGCGGAATTCTCATCCGGAGCCGCTCCATGCGCGGCGTCGCCGAAGAGGCGCCCCGCGCCTACAAGGACGTCAGCGCTGTCGTCCAGGCCGCCCACGACGCCGGCTTGTCGCGCAAAGTTGCCCGCCTCGCGCCGCTGATCTGCATCAAAGGCTGACCACGGTGAGCGACGCACCTTGGCCTGGCAAGGGCATCCACTACGGCATGCAACCCGCTAACGAAGGGAAGCCGATCAAGGGTAGACCATCAGGAGAGAGACAATGTCCGGCTCCGATCAAGTAGTGACGATCGTCATCGACCGCGGGGAGCTGCACGGCGACCTACAGGTGCCCGCCGATGCGCGGGGCATCGTCCTCTTCGCCCATGGCAGCGGCAGCAGCCGGCTGAGCCCACGCAACCGGGCCGTGGCGGCCTACCTTCGCAAGCAGGGTCTCGGCACGCTGCTGTTCGACCTGCTGACGGCGCAGGAGGCGCGCGTCGACGACGTCACCCGCGAGTACCGGTTCGACATCGGGCTCCTCGCGCCGCGTCTCGCGGCCGCGACGCATTGGCTCGCGGAGCGTCGGCCCGGTGAGGCCGTAGGCTACTTCGGCGCGAGCACCGGGGCGGCGGCCGCGCTCCTCGCTGCGGCCAAAGCGCCCGACGCCGTCCGGGCCGTCGTCTCTCGAGGTGGCCGCCCGGACCTAGCCGGTGCCGCGCTGGCCTCCGTGCGGGCGCCGACCTTGTTGATCGTCGGCGGCGACGACCCGGAGGTCATGCGCCTCAACGCGGGCGCCCTCGAGCAGATGCGCTGCGAGAAGGAGCTCGTCGTGATACCCGGGGCAACCCATCTCTTCGAGGAACCGGGGACGATGGAGGAGGTCGCTAGGTTCGCCGCCGACTGGTTCGTGCGCCATCTCTCGCCGCCCACCGACGACCGGTCACGCGGCCCGCGAGGCCGCCGCTGATCGGCGGTCCGGCGATCGCTACATGGGCGGATACTCCGGCGCGGGCGCCTTCTCCTCCGGAATCGGGGCGATCATGGCCTCGGTCGTGATCATGAGCCCCGCGACGGAGGCCGCGTTCTGCAGCGCTACGCGCACGACTTTCGTCGGATCGAGGATGCCCATCTCGACGAGATCGCCGTATTTCTCGGTCTGGGCGTTGAAGCCGAAGCTGCCGCCGCGGCGCCGGATTTCGCTCAGGACGTTGGAGGCGTCGGTGCCGGCGTTCTCGACGATCGCGCGCAGCGGTTGCTCGAGCGCCTTGAGCACGATGCCGACCCCTGTCTCCTGATCGGGATTGTCGCCGCGAATGCCCTCTTCGCGCAGCGCCTGCTGCACGCGCACGAGCGCGACGCCACCCCCCGGCACGATGCCCTCCTCGATCGCGGCTCGCGTTGCGTTCATGGCGTCCTCAACGCGGTCCTTCTTCTCCTTCATCTCGATCTCGGTCGCGCCGCCGACCTTGAGCACGGCCACACCGCCCGAGAGCTTTGCGACGCGTTCCTGAAGCTTCTCCTTGTCGTAGTCGGAGGTCGTCTCCTCCATTCGCTTGCGAAGCTGGCGCACGCGGGCCGCGATCGCATCCTTTTGGCCAGCGCCGCCGATGATCGTCGTCTCGTCCTTGTCCGCAACGACCTTTTTCGCGCTGCCGAGCTGCTCGAGGGTGGCCTTCTCTAGGGTGAGCCCCCTATCCTCCGCGATTACGGTCCCACCGGTCACGATCGCGACGTCCTCGAGCATCTCCTTGCGCCGGTCCCCGAAGCCCGGCGCCTTGACGGCGAGCGCCCGCAGCACGCTGCGCACGTGGTTCACGACGAGCGTCGCCAGGGCCTCGCCCTCGACGTCCTCGGCGATCACGAGCAGGGGATTGCCGGTCTTGGCCACCGCCTCGAGCAGCGGAAGCAAGTCGCGTATCGAGGCGATCTTCCCGTCGTGGATCAGGATGCGTGGGTTCTCCATCTCGGCGCGCATCTCGTCCTGGTCCGTCACGAAGTAGGGTGAAAGATAGCCGCGATCGAACTGCAGGCCCTCGACGATTTCCATCTCGTTTTCGAGCCCCGAGCCCTCCTCGATGGTGAGAACGCCTTCCTGGCCCACCTTCTCCATGGCCTCGGCGATGATCCGGCCGATCTCCGCATCGCCGTTCGCCGAGACGGTGCCCACCTGCTCCACGGCCTTGCTGCCCTGGCAGGGCGTCGACAACCGCTCGAGCTCCTGCAGGGCCGCGGCGACGGTGCGGTCGATGCCGCGCTTGAGATCCATCGGGTTCATGCCGGCGGCGACGGCCTTGAGTCCCTCACGGAAGATCGCCTCCGCCAGCACGGTCGCCGTCGTCGTGCCGTCGCCCGCGACATCGGACGTTTTCGCCGCGACCTCCTTTACCATCTGCGCGCCCATGTCCTCGAAATAGTCCTCGAGCTGGACCTCCTTGGCCACGGAAACGCCGTCCTTGGTCATCGAGGGCGCCCCGTAGGCTCTGTGGATCAGCACGTTCCTGCCCTTGGGGCCGAGCGTGGCCTTGACCGCGGCGGCAAGCACCGAGGCCCCTTCGAGCATTCGCTCGCGCGCTTCGCTCCCGAACTTCAGTTGCTTGCCTGCCATTCCCGTCTCCGTAGCTCGCACCACCACGCAAGGTCAACGCTCGTTGAGAGGATCCTCCGTAGCGGACACACCGCCGGCGACTGCGACTTGCACGTAGTGGCCAACTCGGGGCCTGTCCTCGAGCCATGTGGTCTCGGCGCCCCAGTAGACAGGCTCGTCCGGCTCCCACACGTCCTCGCGGCCGCCGGCGAAGCCGAAGGTCTCGAATCCCATCGATTCCAGCGCGACGTTTCCCGGCCAGAACCATGAGGTCCGCCCACGATATCTTGCGGCCGTACTTCTGCTTGATGGGCCACAACCGCCGCCCCGCCTTGTCCAGATTGACGTTGCCCGGCCAACTGTTCAGCAGCGCGAAACGCTGCTGCCCCGCTCCGGCACCGCCGCGGCCGTCGCCGATGCGATATGTGCCGCCGCTGTGCCAGGCCGATCTGATGAACGGCCGATTCTGTCCTCTCCAATGAATGGGTTATTTCTATAAAGCTGATCCAGATTCTCGATCGTCATAGGAATTCAATCGGCACTCGGCAACGAGCAGTGCCGCGAAAGCGGGCCGGCTGCTACGCCAGAAGACTGCGCAGCATCCAAGCGTTCTTTTCGTGGAGCTGCATGCGCTGGGTCAGCAGGTCGGCGGTCGGCTGGTCGTTTGCCCCCTCGGCGACCGCGAACGCCTTACGCGCCGTCCGTACGACGGTCTCTTGGCCTTCGAGGAGCTGCCGAATCATTTCCTTGGCGTCCGGCACGCCAGTCTCTTCCCTGATCTCGCTGAGCTCCCCGTATTGCGAATAGCTTCCCGGCGCCGGATGCCCGAGCGCCCGAATGCGCTCCGCGATGAGGTCCACCGCCTGGGCGAGCTCCGTATACTGAGTCTCGAACATCAGGTGCAGTGTCGAAAACATCGGCCCGACCACGTTCCAATGGAAATTGTGCGTCTTTAGATAGAGCGTATAGCTGTCCGCCAACACGCGAGCCAGCCCTTCCGCGATCGCGGCGCGATCAGCTTCTGAAATTCCGATCTCGATTCGGGCAACCATGTCGTCGGGTCCTTTCCAAGAATCTTGGTAGCAAAGTAGCCCTTTCGGCTGTGGTGCGCAGTTCGTAGTTGCCGTAGCGGCTGTCCCGCTTCGAGCCGAGGCAGGCACCGCGACCGTCGAACATAAAGAGCCCTTTGCCGCCAAGACATCCAGAAGCGAAAGCTGTCAATCAGTAGCCGCGCCATCCGGCTCGCGTAAGGGTCGCTCGCGTGCACTCTCGCAATCCCGCGATTCGCCGCCGCCCCTCATCGGGCGAAAGGCAGCGTAACAGCGAAGATTGCAGTGCTCACCAGTATCGTGAGGGGACCGGCCGGGAAGCCGGTGAGCCAGAACAACCCGATCCCTGCGACAGCCGACGCTACACCGATCGCGGCCGCGCCGAGCGAGTACTGCGTAAGGTTCCCGCTGAAGTTTCGAGCTGCCGCCGGCGGAATCGCGACCAGCGCGGCGGTCAGAAGTCCGCCGACCATCTTCACGCCGAGCGCCACGATCACTGCAATCAGAAAGAGATACAACAGATTGTAGCGCTTCACAATTATGCCTTCGGCAGCCGCAAGCTCTTCGGAGATGTTGCCAAGGACCAGCTGCGGATAAGCGCGCTTCACCGCTGCGACGATGATGAGACACGCAGCGACTGAGACGGCAGTATCTCGCAGTCCTGCTTTCGCGATGTCCCCGACCAGCGCGACTTCAGCTTGGTCGATGGGCAGGAACAAAAAGGCGACCGCGACACCGCTCGCGAAGACGAGCGCCGTCAGCGCCTCCATAGGCAGCTTCGTCCTCATCTCGAGAAGCCAAATCAGAACGACGCCGAGGATCACGAAGGGAAAGGCCCCGAGAGAGACGTCCAAACCCCAGAGCAGCGCGAGCGCGATGCCCGGCAACGCCAGGTGGCCGAGAGGGCCGGCCACGAGGGCCATCCTACGACTCAACATCAGTGAGCCGAGATATGCCGCAGCGCCGGCGATGAACGCGCCCGAGACGAAGCTGAAGAGAATCGGATGCATGCGCGTCAGCCGTGCTTGTGCTCATAGAATTTCACCTCGGTCCCGTATAGACGCTGGAGATTCTCGGGCGTCAGCGTCGCGAGCGGAGGGCCTTGGCAAACCGGCTGCCGGTTGAGACATAGGACTGTCGACGAGAGCCTGTGGACCACAGCAAGGTCGTGCGTGACGAGGAGCATCGTCAGGTTCCTTTCGTCATGCAGCCTGCCGAGTAGAGCATAGATAGTCTCCTCGCCGCCGATGTCGATGCCCGTGGTCGGCTCGTCGAACAAAAGCACCTGAGGATCGCCGGCGAGGGCCCAGGCGACGAGGATCCGCTGAAACTGGCCGGAAGACATGTCACCAATGCGCTTCCTGGCGATACCTTCCGGAAGACCCACGGAGCACAGGGCCTCGCCGACGTTGACCGCGGCATTCGCCTTCAAATTGAAAAAGTCGGTGACACTCAAAGGAATGGTTCGGATGTATGGCAAGCGCTGCGGCACGTACCCGATGCGCGTGCCGTGCTTCCAGGTGATCGACCCTTCGTGCGGGAGCGTCCCGAGCAGTGCGTGCAGCAAGACGGTTTTGCCCGCACCGTTGGGGCCGAGGATGGTCAAGGTCTCGCCGCGCCGAACCGTGAAGGAGAGATCCGAGAGGACAACCTGGTCGTCGAGCGTGACCTTGAGGTTGGAGACGCGAAGGACGGTATCGTCCTTGCCGTTGGCCAAGAGATTGGCTCGCAGACCTCGAGGGGCATCTCGCCCTGGACCGCCCCGCCCCATTCGACGTGCTGCCTCCTGGACAGCACCGCAGCAGACGGTCACGTATTTCCCCCCCGAAAGCTAAGGATGCGGAATGAGCGGAGCGCGTGGCTCGAGCCCGTCGAATTCGACGTCCGGGTGTCGGGCCTTGACTCGTTTCTCGATGATGGGAATCTGGTTCGGCGGCAGGTCGACGATTACCAGCACGTGGCCCGCGTCGATCGCGTCTTGGAACTGGGCCAACCGGGAGTTTGGGAAGGCAGCTCCTGCAATCGATGCCAGCAGTCCGCTGAAGCCTGCCCCGAGCAACCCGAATAGCAGAATCGCCCCCCCACCCAGCACCACGCCAGCAACTCGCATTGCAATCATGCTGCCGATGGCGCCGATCGCACCGCCGATCGCAAGACCACGCTCGAGCTGCGGATA
Organism: uncultured Gammaproteobacteria bacterium; assembly: GCA_963702105.1. GTDB lineage: Bacteria > Pseudomonadota > Gammaproteobacteria > Steroidobacterales > Rariloculaceae > ZC4RG20. The sequence continues at coordinate 1,424,648 of OY969712.1, read as the reverse complement.
GAAGTCCGAGCCCTCGATCATGCCTTTGCCAGGAAGGTCGCGAAGCTTGGTCTCTTCGTTCGCGACGACGTAGATGTCGGCATCCTTTATCCCCTCGTCGCGCAGATCGTCCACCACAGCGTGGGCGTGCTCGATGTCCGGCAGCAGAAAGCACAATCGTCTCATGTCGCACCTTCCTAGTCCTAGGTGGCGTAATATAGTAGTGCACAATGGGTTCATATATTGGGGAACGTACGTAGGAATCCCAGTTGCATAATCGGCTCATTGCCTCGCTATGAAGGTTCATCACCTGGAAATCAGCGTGCGCGCGGAGGCTGACGCGGTGACGACCAGCCGTTTCGGCTCTCGCCTTGTTTCGCCCGAACTCAACCGCAAGAAGAGCGCAGTCTTCGGCAGATACGGATTTCCGTCGACGTTCCCGAATAGCTATCTTGAAAGAAACGGGAGCGGAGCGCCCGAAAGGATGATGCCGCATCGGGACGATCGACCGGCTGGCGGATCCAATGTCGAGCCTTGGTGAACTGGAGGCCCAGATACTGGCTGAGGCACTTGACGACGAGTACCGCGCTTGGGCGACGTATGACCAAGTGATTCGTGACTTCGGCAACGTTCGACCATTCGTCAACATACGCGCAGCCGAGGCTCGCCACATCGAAGCGCTCATCGAGCTTTTCGAACGTTACGGATTGACAGCTTTCCAAAATTCGTGGCCAGGCCGCGTCCCACGCTATGCGACGGTGACGGAGGCCTGTGCTGCGGCGGTCGCTGGCGAGGCCGAGAACGGCCGACTCTACGAGCGACTGCTGACCGGCGCCACGCATTTGGATATTCGGAACACGCTGCGCCATCTCATGGAAGCATCGCAGCAACGGCACTTGCCGGCCTTCGAACGGTGCGCTGAACGCTCCGGTCGCCACGTTCTCCGATGAGCCTGCTCCGGACGCGGACAGAACCATTCAAGAACGCGGCATGGGCGAGCTGCTACTTACCTGCATGACCGATCTACGTTTACCATGGGGCGGATCGGCATGGCGCTGCACCCGGTCGAGGATAAAGAGACGAGTGTGATCGATCGCTACCAAAGGCAATGACAACCCAGAGCACGACCCACAATCCAGAGCAGATCGCTTCGGACCCCGCGAGTTCGTTCGCAAATCCGGAAGACGTTCTGTCCGCCGAGGGCCTGAGTCGAGAGCAGAAAATTGAGCTGCTCAAGCAGTTGGCATACGATGCGACCGAGGCGGACGTGGCGACCGAAGAGGGAATGCCCGGCAACGACGAGAGCCCGGTACAACGGATCTTGCTGGCATTACGGCGCTTGAACGCGAACACTGACGCCAGTCGGACTGATCCCAGCAAGCAGCATGCATTGCTCTCACGCTTACCGTGATAAGTCTGAACGTCTCGCGAACAAGGAAATGGAGCACCGCTCACTGCACGGCCTGGCCATGGACATATACGTCCTTATGCTGTGTAAACTGATTGCTTGGAAGCTTCCAGCTTTTTCGGTATTCATTGACGTCGTTGTCCAAGCTGAGTTTCCCAATCTGCGCCAGATGCAGCACCACTAATGCAGTGATTGGTTTGCTGATCGACTACAAAGCGGCATCCGTTCGCCCGATGAATCTCGTTGATTCGGAACTCGATGAGTCCAAAACGTTCTGAGTTCGCCATCAATTTCTCAATCCGGACCAGTCCAGGGTAGAGTGAGAGGCCGTCGCGTCGCGGTTCCAGTCCTCCAGGCGTATCGGCGCAACGGCGGTCTGCCCCGAGCCTTGCTCCGTTTGCATGGCCCTGACGAACTGTTCTCCGCGAGGAAACGGCAGGGCCCCGAGCGGCACGCCTTCCACGATCGCGAACACGGCGGTGGTTACGGCGAGGCCGACCGCGAGCGTCGAAAAAAACGCCGCGCCGAACCCGGGCGCACGAAGGAATAGTCTGAGCGCATAGCGAAGATTGCGCAGCAGCGCCGGAGCGGCAGTGTATAGGCGGTGCGTGGGCGGCCCGACGCAAAGACCGTGCCACGCACCTTCGCGCGATGCCGCCCGACTTATCAATCAATTGCGCGGGCAGGCGCTTCGGTCTCGGCGGTCGACGTCCCAGGGGCGAGCGGCGCTTCCCGGGATCGAGACACGGTCCTGCTTCCGGCGATCAGCGAATCTCACTCGCCGCCCTGAGCCTAACGATCAGCGCACTCGCCATTCGCCCGGAGCTGTGAAACCATTCGCGGATTCGACTCGTTCGGGCCCGACCAGGTACGGCCCCTCGGCATGCCAAAACACAACACGCTCGTCGCTCCGGCTCGCGGCATCAGCACGCTGGACTCGACAGGAGGACACGTTCGATGACAGACCTTTCGCAGCCGTCGAAAGCCCGCGCGTTTTCCACGCTGTTCCTCATAGAGATGTGGGAGCGCTTCGGCTATTACGGCATGCAGGTGCTGCTCGTCGTCTTCATGATCGAGTACCTGCACTTTCCGGACTCGCGCGCGAACCTGACGTGGGGCGCGCTAGCGGCCATGGTTTACGCAGTCCCCGTGCTCGGCGGGTGGATCGGCGACAAGGTGCTCGGCGCCCGCCGGACGACGATGCTGGGCGCGATCGTGCTCGGCCTCGGCTACGCGCTCCTCTCGGTGCCTTGGGATCACGTCGTGCAGGCCGGCTGGGCGCGTGCGCTGCTGTTCTTCTCGATGGGCGTGATCGCGACCGGTAACGGGCTGTTCAAGGCGAACCCGAACAACCTCGTCTCGCGCCTCTATGAGGGCGACCCGTCGAAGCTCGACGGCGCCTTCACGCTCTACTACATGGCCATCAACATCGGCGCCTTCATCTCGCAGTCGCTGACACCCTGGGTCCGCGTGCACTACGGCTGGCACTCGGCCTTCCTCGTTTGCGCGATCGGTCTCCTGCTCGGCATTGCCCAGTTCCGGCTCCAACGGCGGCTCGTCGCGCATGTCGGGTCGGCGCCGGATTTCAGACCCCTGCGCCTCGACTGGCTCGCGGCCGTGATCGGCGGCACCTTTGCCCTCGCGGCCGTCATCGCCTTCATCGTCCAGCACATAGCGGTCGCGCGAGCGATCGTCTGGCTCTCGGGCGCCGCGCTTCTCGGACTCTTTGCGATCCTGATCTCGCGCGGCGACAAGAGCGAGCGCAGCGGCCTCTTCGCGATGCTCCTGCTGACGGCGCAAACCATGCTGTTCTTCATCTTCTACCAGCAGATGTCCACGTCGCTGACGCTTTTCGCGTTGCACAACGTCACGCTGAACTTCCTCGGCTACCACGTGCCGCCGGAGCAGTTCCAAGTCCTGAATCCGTTCTGGATCACGGTGCTCTCGCCGTTACTCGCGCTGCTCTACGGCTGGCTGGGCCGCCGCGACCGCGATCCGTCCGTCGCGGGCAAGTACGCCTGGGGCTTCGCGCTGCTCGCGCTCGGTTTCTTCGTGTATGCCTGGAGCGGTCACTTCGCCGACGCCGGCAAGGTGTCGCCATGGTGGATGGTAGGAGGCTATCTGCTGCAGTCGCTCGGCGAGCTCCTGATCTCCGGGCTCGGTCTCGCCATGGTCGCACGTTACGTGGGGCCGAGCGCCCGCGGACTCATGATGGGTGCCTGGCTCCTGGCGACCGGCATTTCCCAGTATATCGGCAGTTACGTAGCGAACTTCGCGAGCGTGCCGGCCGACATCACGGAGCCCGTCCAAACGCTTCCGCTTTACACACACCTGTTCTGGATGCTCGGCTGGGTGGCCGTCGCCGGCACCGTCGCGGCGATCTTGGCGCTGCCCCTCATGCGCCGGCTCGATGCCGAGCACCGTGCCTCGGACGAGCCCGCCGGCGGCGGAGGCGAGATAGCCGAAGCGCGAGGGACATGAGCTAAGGGGGCACCGGCACGGGCCGAGCAGCGAAGTAGCGTTTCAGCGCTCTACTTCGCCTCGATTCGCTCGATAGCGTTGCTGGCGCTACGTCGCACTTGGAGGCTCGGGTCGGAGAGCGCATTGCGCAGTGCCGGCAGCGCCGCGCGCGAGGCCGGCCCGATGCGCCCCAGATCGAGAGCGGCGATATTGCGCGCCGCTTCGTCCGGATTCCGGAGCATCTCGCCCGAGGCGGGTACGGCAGGTGCCCCGGCAGGCCCCAAGTTGCCGAGCGCATGGCGGGCACTCGGCCGACGAGCATGAGGATGACGGTGATTCCGGCTGTGCCGCGCATTTCACTTGTCATGAAGGCGAACTCACGACCGGCCGTACGCCTCCCTGAGCTTCGACTTCTGCACCTTGCCGGTCGCTCCGAGCGGCATGCTTTCGACGAAGATCACATCCTCCGGCAACCACCACTTCGCCACCTGTCCCTCGAGAAACTCGAGCAAAGCCTCCCGCGTAGGCGAGGCGCCCGCGGCAGGCTGCACGATGAGCAGCGGTCGTTCCCCCCACTTCTCGTCCGCAATTGCGATGACCGCGGCAATGGCGACTTCCGGATGCCGCGTCACCGCGCTCTCGAGTTCGAGTGAGCTGATCCACTCCCCGCCGGACTTGATGAGATCCTTGACGCGATCGGTGATCTGCAGCGTGCCGTCGGGTCGCAGGACCGCCAAGTCTCCGGTCGCGAACCATCCCTCGGCGTCCAGCGCGGCCCCAGGCTCCTCGCCGAGATAAGCGGAGGCGATCCAGGGCCCGCGCACCTGCAGCTCGCCCATCGTCTTGCCGTCCCGGGGGAGCGGACGGCCTTCGGGATCGACGATGCGCAGCTGAACCCCGAAGAGGGGCCGCCCCTGCCGCATGACGAGGCGCACCTTCTCGTCCTCGGAAAGCGGGGCATCGGCGGCGGAGAGCTGAGAGATCGTGCCGACCGGGCTCGTCTCCGTCATGCCCCAGCCCTGGACGACGTCGATGCCGTGAGCGCGGATCGCTTCGATGAGCGATCGCGTCGGCGCCGCTCCGCCTACGCCGAGCAGCTTGAGGCTCGGCACGCGCTCGCCCGAGTCCCGCCAGTGTTGCAGCAGCCCGAGATGCAGCGTGGGCACACCGTAGCACGCGGCGACATTCTCGGCGGCCATGAGCTGCGTGAGGGCCGCCCCGTCGAGCCGCGGCCCGGGCATCACGAGCTTGCAGCCGCAGATCGCGGCCGCGTAAGGGATGCCCCACGCATTGACGTGGAACATCGGCACGGCGGGCAACACGCCCTCGCCCGGGAACATCGTCAATCCGCCCTGCATCGCAGCGCCGTAGGCATGAAGGACCGTTGCCCTGTGCGAGTAAACCACGCCCTTCGGATGACCGGTCGTGCCGGATGTGAAACAGATGCCCGAGGCCGCGCGCTCGTCGACGATCGGCCAGGCATAGTCGCCGTTCTGAGCCGCGAGCAGCTCCTCGTAGCACAAGGCGCCCTCTATGCCGGCCTTGGGCAGGTGCGCGGCGTCCGTCATGATCACGATATGCTTCACGGTTGCGAGGTCGTCTGCCACGGCCTGGACGATCGGCGCGAAAGTCAGGTCCACGAAAAGGACGCGATCCTCAGCCTCGTTCAGCACGTAGACGAGCTGCGCGGGGTGCAGCCGCGGGTTCACGGTATGGACGATCGCGCCCATGCCGGAAATTCCGAAGTACAGCTCCAGGTGGCGGTGCGTGTTCCAGGCGAGCGTGGCGACGGTATCGCCTTCGCGCACGCCGAGGGCGCGCAATGCCTGAGCGGCCTTGCGCGAGCGCAGATGCGCGTCCGACCATGTGTAGCGGTGGATCGGGCCTTCTACCGTGCGCGTGACGATCTCGGTCTTTGCGAACACGGCCGCCGCGTGGTCGATGATGGAGGAGATCAGCAGGGGCGTTTCCATCATCAAGCCGCGCATCGGACGTTTCCCCCTGGGCATATCGATAAGGGGATAGTAACGCTCGACTCGGACCGACGCGCAGATTATGTACGCCTTTCCTCGGATCGGCCTGTCGCGACCTGCCGCTCAAGCCTAGCCGACAGCGACCGATAACAAACTAGCCGCCCCGCATTCGGGAGGCGCCCTCATGCTTCAGGAGCCGTCGTGTCTCAAGTACAACAGCAAGCATTCACCCTCGTCGAAAGCCTTGCCCAGGAACTGTCGGCCAAGGATCTGCGCCTCCCCTCTCTGCCCGAAGTCGTCGTCCGCATCCGCAACGCACTGGCCAGCCCGGACTTCCACATAGACCAGCTCGCGCGCATCGTCGGCACCGAGCCGGGCCTCGTCGGCGCGATCCTGACCATGGCCAACTCCTCGGCGTTCCGCCGCACGGGTAAAGAGACGACCGACCTGCGCATCGCGATCTCGCGCATCGGCGCCGGCATGGTCCAGACGGCCGCCACGACGTTTGCGCTTCGGCAGCTGCGCGCGAGCGCCGAATTCAAGGAGGCCGAAGCCCTGCTCGCACCCGAGTGGCAGCGCACGGGTCGGACGGCGGCCGTGGCCTACCTGGTAGCCCAGTCGAGCCGCGCGGTCAAACCGGACGAGGCGCTCGTCGTCGGGCTCATTCATAACATCGGCCGCATCTATCTTCTGAGCCGGGCGCCGCAGTACCCCGAGCTGTTCTCCTCCCCGGACGACCTCGCCGAGCTCGTCGATCAGTGGCACGCGGAGATCGGCAAAGCGATCGTCGAGTCGTGGAGCTTGCCGGCCGAGGTCGCCGAGGCCGTGGGGCGGCAGCACCAGCCCGGGGACGACGAAGAGTCGCCGCCCATGGTGGACGTGCTGACGGCTGCAGTCTCCGTCGTGGCGCTCGAAAGCCCTGCGCCCGAGGAGGTCCTCCAGCAGCTCGCTCAACGCGCCGACTGCCGGCGCCTTTCGCTGACGGCGGAGCGGCTCGCCGGCATCGTCGAGGAGCGCGAAGGTCTGCGGCGAGAGCTCGGCCTCGGCTGAACCCTCGCAGCGTGGCCATCCGCTGCACGTATAAGGGAATCGCCGCGGGCGCGGCTCGAGGCGTGGAAACCGAACGGCTCGGGATCACGAGATGACGGAAGCGCGCGCCTTCGCTGAACCTGCACCCGCACCGCGCGGGCTGAGCCGGGTTCTGCTCGTCGACGCCGCGGCCGAGGTCCATGCGCTGCTGACGGTTCAGCTGAGCTCCCTGCCGCTCGAGCTGCTTCACGCTTACTCGGGCGAGGAAGGACTCCGAACGGCGGCCCGCGAGCGGCCCGCGCTGATTCTGCTGGACCGCGACATGCCGGGCGGCGGCGGTCTCGCCGTGCTCGAAGCGCTCAAGGCGGACCCGCGCCTCACGTCGATCCCGGTCATCGTGCTCACGAGCGAGGACGACTCCCAGTCGGTGACGCTCGCCTACGCGCTCGGCGCCGCCGATTACGTTCGCAAGCCCCTCTGCGCCGCCGAAGTCCGCGCCCGCATCGGCGCCGCGCTGCACACGCAATCGCTGCTCACACGCCTGCAGGCGCAGGCGCAGCACGACCCGCTGACCGGGCTTCCCAACCGCAACCTCCTCGCGTCCCGCATCGAGGAAGCGATCCGCAAAGCCGAAGCCACCGCCGACCATCACTTTGCGGTTCTGTTCTTCAACTTCGACCGGTTCAAAAACGTCAACGACGTCCTCGGCCACGAGGCCGGCGACGAGCTGCTGAAGAAAATCGCCGAACGCTTCCGCGCGAACCTGCGCGCCGCGGACTCCGTCGGGCGCATGGGGGATACGAATACCGTTGCACGCATCGGCGGCGACGAGTTCGTCGTCCTGCTCGACGGCCTGCCAAGTCCTCGCGACGGCGCCCGGGTGGCACGCCGCCTCGTAGACGCGTTCGAGGACGGGTATCGCATCGGAGACCACGAAGTGTTTTCGACCGCGAGCGCCGGAATCGTCACGAGCGAGCTCGGACACGCGTCGGCCGAGGAGCTGCTCAGCGACGCCGACATCGCCATGTACGAAGCCAAGGCGGCCGGCAAGAGCCGGTTCGTCGAGTTCGACGGCTCGATGCGAGTGCGCGTTCAAAAGCGCCTCTCGATGGAGAACGACCTGCGCAAAGCCGTCGACCAAGGCCAGCTCTACCTGATGTTTCAACCCATCGTCTCGCTCTCGACGCGCCAGCTCGTCAGCGTCGAGGCGCTGCTTCGGTGGCAGCACCCGGTCCGCGGCCTCATACCTCCCGACCAGTTCATTCCGATCGCCGAGGAGACGGGGCTCATCGTGCCGATCGGCGAATGGGTGCTGCAGGAAGCTTGCCGGCAGCTCAAGCTTTGGCGTCAGGAGGCGAGCGACCGCGCCCCGCTGCGCATGAGCGTGAACGTGGCTCGACAACAGCTGCTCGTGCCGAAGTTTGCGCACCGGATCGAAGCGGCGATCAGCGCGGCCGGCATCGAGCCGCAGGATCTCGTACTCGAGGTCACCGAGAGCGAGATGATGCGGGACGTTGAAACGACGCTGCGGGTCCTCCAGGGGCTCGGTGAGCTGGGCGTGAAGATCAGCATGGACGACTTCGGGACCGGGCATTCGTCGCTGGCCTGCCTGCGGGATATCCCGCTGAACCACCTGAAGATGGACCGCTCGTTCGTCATGAACATCGGCGCCGCGCGCGACCTCATGGCCGTGCTCAACGCCATCGTCGAGCTTGCTCACGACCTCGGCATCGAGACCGTCGCCGAAGGCATCGAGACGATCGAGCAGCTCGTGAGCCTGCAGACCTTGAATTGCGACTACGGCCAGGGCTTCTATCTCTCCCGGCCGCTGCTCGCCTCCGCCGTGCCCGACCTCGCGATGCCCTCGGCGTCGACCCGCGCGCTGGCTGGGCCGTCGCACGATTCGGAGGCCCGCGAATGAACGACGCCGCAGCCGCTGCAGTCGATGCGACCGAACACCGCCGCCTCGTCTCGGCCGTCGCGCTCAAGCGCTTTGCGATGCTGCCCGAGGTTACGCTGCGCATCATCGAGGTCATCGAGCGCGGCAACTACACGGCGGCGGAGCTGGAGAAGGTGGTATCTACGGATCCGGCGCTGTGCCTGCAGATCCTCAAGGTCGTGAATTCCGCGTTCTACGGCGCGGACAAGGAGATCGCTTCCATCCAGCGGGCGGTCGTGCGGCTCGGCGGGCCCGCCGTGAAAAACATCGCCCTCGCGACGAGCCTCGGCCGCGTGCTGCGCGGCGGCAGCGACTGCGCCGGCGTATCGGCGCAGCACTTGTGGCGGCATTCGCTTGCGGTCGCGGCCGCCGCCAAGCACGTCGCCGGCCTGGCGCATTGCGAGCACGGCGAAGAGGCCTTTCTCGGCGGGCTTCTGCACGATGTCGGCTTCATGGTCGAGATGCGGGCCGAGGGCGACAAGGCCGCCGATCTCGGACGGCGCCTGCAAGGCGGCACGGAGGCCGCGCTCGAGGCCGAAACAGCCGTGTTCGGCGTCACGCATCACGACTTCGGACGCAGTCTGTGCGAGCTTTGGCGCCTGCCGGTCGCGATCACGGAGGTGGTCGGCACGCATCACGTACCCGGCGCCTGTCCAGAAGAGGCGGCCGCGCTCGCCTGCATCGTGCACGTCGCGGACTACGTCGCGCAGACGGCGGAGCTCGGCTTCGCTCTCGACGCCGCGGGCCGGAGCCTGGACCAAGGGGCGGTCGAGCGGCTCGCCCTTACGGCAGCGGACCTCGAGCAGGCCGCGGCGGCGCTTCCGGAAATGGCCGACGAGCTGCTACAGATCCTGCGCTGAGCGAGGAGCCGGAGCCGGCTCGATCGTCGGCGTCGGCTCAATCGTCCTCGGCGACGGGCGCCTCGGCGCGCCGGGAAGCCGGACCGTGCAGCGTGACGATGAGCTCGGCCTCGGCCCGCGTCACGCCCGTCTCCTCAACGAGGGTATCGGCGTCGGCGCCGCGCTCGGCCTGGCGCACGGCCTGGAAATAAGGCCCCGTCTCCGCATCCCTGAGCATGAGCTGCTCCTGCTGGCGTGAGAGCAGCGCCACGCGCCGCGCGAGCTCGAACTCGCGCTCCCCGGCCGCGCCCCGCTCGACCGCCCCGCGCAGAACCTCGAGCTCCGCCTCGGCCTCGGCCACGCGCTTCTCGAGCGCCTCGCAGTGCGCCTTGAGCCGGAAATCCGTGCGCAGCAGCAAGGCCCCGAGCAGCAGCGCACCCGGGCCGAGCACGAGATAGATGAGCTCGCTCGAATCGATGCCGATCGTCATACGCGACTCTCCACTCCCCGCAGCGTCATGCAGCCGCTCCGCCGGAGCGCATGATGAACGATGTCCCGCGTCGCGTCACCCGGTCGCGGGCTTGCCATCGGCCCTTACGGCTGGCGCCGGCGGCGGGGGAGCGGTCTCCTGCGCCGGTACGGCGGGAGAGACGGGCCCGCGCGGCGCCAGCCGCGGCGACGGGGAGGAAGCCGGCGCGGCGCCGGCCGGCACGCCGGTCTCGGTCGCCGCGCCGACATTCATGGAGAGCGGACCGAAGCGCGGCTTCGGAGCCGCCACGACCACGACGACGACGCGCCGGTTCGTGGCCCGGCCGGCTTCGGTCGAATTGTCCGCGATCGGCCGAAACTCGCCGAAGCCGACGGCCGCCAGGCGTTGCGGCTCGACGCCCGCCGCCGCGAACATGCGCACGACCGTGGCCGCGCGCGCAGCCGAAAGCTCCCAGTTCGAAGGAAACGCCGGCGTGCTGATGGGCTGCGAATCGGTATGGCCCTCGACCTGAATCCGGGTATTCGTGTGCGCCAGCGTCTGCCCGAGACGCTGGACGATCGGCAGCGCCGCGCCGTTGATGTCCGCACTGGCGGTGGGGAACAGCACGCTGGTCTTCATCTGGATCTCGATCCAGAACCGGTCTTGCCGGACCTTGACGAGATCGGCCTCGATGAGCGACTTGAGGTCGGCGGAGATCTTCGTGCCGATCTCGGAGATCTGCGTCTCGGCCTGCTTCATGTCGTCGGCCGAAAGCTGCGAAGTCTGCATGAGCTGCAGGGCCGAAGCGCCGGTCCCGTCCATCCCGAGGTTGGCAATGAGCTCCTCCTGTTCGATGGGCACGAAGGTCCTCGGCCTGTCGGTTTCCACGTTGTTGAAGGCTCTGGAGAGCTGGCCGACCTGGATCGGCTCGAGAGACTTCGGCGCGCCCCGAAACGCCGCTACGAGCGAATCGGAGAGCACGCGGTACTTGCCGGCATTGACGGTCGAGAGCGCGTACATGACGACGAAGAACGCGAGCAGCAGCGTTATGAGGTCGCCGTAGGGAATGGCCCAGGCCTCGTGGTTCTGATGCTCCTCTTCGTGACGGCGTCTTGCCACCTGAAACCTCCTAGACCAGATAGCCGCGCAGCTTGGTCTCTATGCTGCGCGGGTTGTCGCCTCTCGCGATGCCGACGAGCCCGTCGATGACGAGCTCGCGCTGCTGGACCATGTGCTGAATGATGCCCTTGAGCTTGTTGCCCATCGGCAGAAACAGCATGTTGGCCGAAGCGATCCCGTAGATCGTCGCGACGAAGGCCGTCGCGATGCCCTTGCCCAGGTGCTCGGGCTCGGCGAGATGCTGCATGACCGAAATCAGGCCCAGCACGGCGCCGATGATGCCGAGCGTCGGCGCGTAGATTCCGAGGCTCTCGAACACCTTTGCACCCTGCTGATCGAAATGCTCCCGGCTCGCGATCTCCACGTCCATGATGTGCCGGATCGTCTCCGGTTCCGCGCCGTCCGCAAGCAGCTGCAGGCCCTTACGAATGAACGCGTCCGTCTCCTGCTCGGCCATGGACTCGAGCCCGAGCAGCCCGTCGCGTCGCGCGATCTGGCTCCAGGCGACGACGCGCTCGAGCAGCTTCTCGCCGTCGGCCAGCGGCGTCACGAACACCCAGCGCGCGATCGAGAACGCGTGCGTGAAGACCTTGAGGCGCACCTGTACGAGCACGGCCGAGAACGTGCCGACGATGACGATGACGAACGCGGCGCTGCTCCAGAGCGCCGCGATGCCGCTGCCCTTGAGGATGCTGCCGCCGAGGATGGCGATGAGGCCGAGGATGACGCCTATGACGCTGAGGATGTCCATGCCTGCCCGTATCGATCGCGGCGCGCCGCGGCCGCCTTGCCTAAACCGCGGCTTCCTCGTAGCTCCAATCCGTGAGCTTCGCGCGCAGGCGGGCCAGCGCCTGCCCATGGATCTGGCAGACGCGCGACTCCGTCACGCCGAGCACCTCGCCGATCTCGCGTAGATTCAGCTCCTCGTCGTAGTAAAGGGAAAGCACGAGACGCTCGCGCTCGGGCAGCGCCTCGATGGCGGACGCTACAGCCTCGGCGAGCCCGTCGCGCAGACATTCGGCCGCCGGATCGAGGCCGTTGCCGCCCAGCCGCTCCGCCGGGTCCTCGTCCGGTCCCGCCAGCTCCTCGATGCTGAACACGCGTGCCTCCACGGCCTTGCGCAGCATCTGGTGATACGTTTCGAGCTCGACGCCGAGCTCCTGGGCCGCTTCCGCCGCCGTGGCCGCGCGTCCCGTCCGCAGCTCCACGCTGCGCAAGGCGTCGGAAACCTGTCGCATCGTGCGATGCGCCGAGCGCGGCGCCCAGTCGAGCCGCCGGACCTCGTCGAGCATCGCACCGCGGATGCGGATGCCCGCATACGTCTCGAAGCTCGCACCGTGCCGCCTGTCGTATTGCTTTGCCGCCTCGAGCAGTCCCATGGCTCCTGCCTGAATCAAGTCCTGGACCTGGACAGTCGCCGGCAGCCTGCCGAGCAGGTGGTGCGCGATGCGCTTGACCAGGGCCATGTGCCGTTCGACGAGGATTTCGCTCTCGTCGGGCGCTTCCTTGGCGTACAAGGTCACGCCCCACCGATCCCGAGGTGGTCCCCGAAGAAGGGGTCAGAGCCCTTTTTCGAGGCGAAAAAGGGCTCTGACCCCTTCTTCGCCGCCAGCGTCCTTTCGAGAAAGAACACCGGTCGAGCGGTCGCCGACTCGCTTATAGCCCACTTATCGGCACGGACCGCCAACTCCTTGAATGCCCGGCCCGAGGGACTGCCCGGATATTTGTCTACCACGGCCCGCTGCTGGCGCACGGCCCGCAGCAGCGCCTCGTCCTCGGGCACGCTGCCGAAATACATGAGCGCGACATCGAGAAATCGGTCACAGACACTTTGCAGTTTTCTGAACAGCGCCCGCCCGTGAGCCGCGTCCCGGACCCTGTTGCAGAGGACCTGAAAGCGCTCGACGCCACGCTCGCGGGAAGCGAGCTTGACGACCGCGTAGGCGTCCGTGATCGAGGCCGGCTCGTCGCAGACCACGACGACGACCTCGTGCGCGGCGCCGCAAAAGCCGAGCACGCCGCTGTCGATGCCCGTCGCCGTATCGACGACCATGCATTCGACGTTCAGCGGCAGGCTCGAGAAGGCTCCGATCAGCGCGTTCTGCTCGAGCGGGCTCAGGCTCGCGAGCCGCGAGACGCCCGAGGCGGCCGGCACGATCTTGAGGCCGCCCGGGCCTTCGAGGACGACCTCCTCGAGCGCCAGCTCGCCGGCGAGCACGTGCTCGAGATTCGCAGCGGGCCTGAGGCCCAGCAGCACGTCCACGTTCGCGAGCCCGAGATCCGCGTCGAGCAGCAGCGTCGCGCGCCCCGACTGCGCCAGCGCGACCGAGAGATTCACGGCCACGTGCGTCTTGCCGACGCCGCCCTTGCCGCTCGCGACGGCGAGGACCTTGACGGGTTGCGCCCCCGCGATCCGCCGCAATCCCGCGGCCTGATCCTCAAACGGCTGCATGCACGGCCCTCCCTTGCGCCATGGCACCGAACGCTGAGGGCACCGCGGCGAAGGCGCGCGCGGGCTCCGGCTCGAGCGCGCCGGCCGCGGCGGCCCACTTCAATAGATACGCGACGCGCGCGAGCCTGAGATCCTCCGGCACGCGCTGCCCCTCGCTGAGCCAGGCAACCGGCAGCCCCGTCTCGATGAGCACGCTGAGCGCCGGACCGAGCCCCCGGACCTCGTCGAGCTTGGTCAGCACGATGCCGGCGAGCCCGCCGACCCCGAAGCGTTCCGCCGCGTCGCGCATGACGCCGGCCTGCATCGTGGCCGCGAGCACGAGATAGCGTTGGATGCCCGCTGCGCACTCGAGCTGCTCGAGGCAGTCTTCGAGCCGCGGATCGGCGGGCGCCAGGCCCGCCGTGTCGATGAGCACGAGGCGGCGGTCGGCGACGTCATCGAGCAGCGTCTCGAGCGCCTGTGCCGTCTGCGCGCGGCGCACGGGAACGCCGAGGATCGCGCCGAAAGCGTCGAGCTGACGCTGCGCCCCGACGCGGTAGTTGTCCAACGTGATGAGCGCAAGCGAGTCCGCGCCGTAACGCAGGCAGTGCCGGGCCGCGAGCTTCGCGATCGTCGTCGTCTTGCCGACGCCGGTCGGCCCGACGAGCGCGAAGACGCCGCCGTGATCGAGCGGATCCTCACGCAGCACCTGCAGGCGCCGCCCGAGCCCGAAGACGACGTCGCGCCAGGCCCGCGCCGGCTCTTCGCGGTGCTCGGCCTCGGAGACGAGCGCCTCGACGAGCGCCGGCGAGAGGTCGAGTGCTTCGACTTTGCGCTGCAGCAGCGCGCGCTCCGGGTCGAACGTATTGAGGTCGGCCCACGTGAGCCGCGAGAACTGCTCGCGCAGCATACCCTTCAGGAGCTTGAGCTCGGACTGCATGGCCGCGAGCGCGGGCGTCGCGTCCACTCGCCCCGCGTCCACTCGCCCCGCGTCTACTCGCCCCGCTTCTTCTCGCGCCGCGTCTACGCGCGCCTTTTCTTCCGGCGCCGCCTCTACGACGGATTCGGCCGTACCGGCCCCACCGGCCGCACCGGTTGCACCCGCCCCACCCGCCGCATCCGGCGCATCCGGCGCATCCGGCGCATCCGCCGGATGCGTTCCGGCCGCCGCCACCGCGCCATCGCGCCCATCGAGATCTTCGTCGCCGGCAGCCGCGCCCTCACCCGCCTTCGACCGCCGCGCGCCGGACACCCCGGCGCCGCCCGTGGCGCCCGTGGCGCCCGTCCCGCCCGCGAGCCCCGGCAGCATGCGCGCCAGCAGATCCTGGTCGTAATCGACGGCCGCAATGATCTCGACGCCGCCGTCGGTCGAGCGGCTCGAGAGGATCACCGCGTCGGGCCCGTGCTCGCTGCGCACCTGCTGGATCGCGCGCCGCATATCGGGCGCGATGAATCTTTTTATGTTCATGCAACGACTCCTTGAGCCGGATGCCCGCCGCTCTGCGGCAGGGCCGGCCCGCTACTCTCGCGACCGACGGTCGCGACCACTTTGACGGGCCGACTGTCCGGAATTTCCGTATAGGCCAGCACGTTCAAACTCGGGATCGAGCTTCTGAGCCAACGCGCGATCCACGCCCGGATCTCGGGCGAGACGACGAGGACCGAGGGGTCCCCTTCCATCTCCTGGCGCCGCACCACCTCGCGCAGCGACTGCTGAAGGCGCGCGGCGAGCCCGGGCTCGACGGCCGCCCCGTTCTGCGTGACGGCCTGGTGCAGGATCTGCTCGAGCGCCGGGTCGAGCGCGACGAGCGGCAGCTCTTCGACGTCGCCCGCGATGTGCTGAACGATCGAGCGGCCGAGCGCAGCGCGCACGGCCGCCGTCAGCGCATCCGGGTCCTTCGACTTGGGCGCCGCCTGCGCGAGCGCCTCGGCGATGCTGCGCAGATCCCGCACCGGCACCTGCTCGGCCAGCAGGTTCTGCAGCACCTTGAGCACGACCCCGAGCTCGAGCGTCTTCGGGACCAGGTTTTCCGCGAGCTTCGGATGATTGCGCGCGAGCAGGTCGAGCAGGGCTTGGACCTCCTCGTGGCCCAGCAACTCGTGGGCATGCTCCTTGAGCACGCGGCTCAAGTGCGTCGCGATGACGGTCGCGCCGTCCACGACCGTGTAGCCGAGCGACTGCGCCTTGTCGCGGTCGGACGGGTCCGTCCAGACGGCGTCGAGGCCGAAAGCGGGGTCGCGCGTCGGCGTTCCGGGGACGGTGCCGAAGACTCTGCCCGGGTTGATCGCGAGATCCTTACCGGGCAGCACCTCGCCCTGTCCCACGGGCACGCCGAGCAGGCTCAGCCGATACGCCGTCGGCGCAAGATCGAGGTTGTCGCGGATGTGAACGGGCTGCAGCAGGAAGCCGAGCTCCTGCGAAAGCTTACGCCGCACGCCCTTGATGCGCGCGAGCAGCGTCCCGCCCTCCGCCCGCTCGACGAGCGGAATCAGCCTGAACCCGAGCTCGAGCCCGATGAGATCGACGGGCGGCACGTCGTCCCAGGAGAGCTCCTTCTCGGCGGCGGCCGCCGCCTCCGGCGCGGGCTCCGCAGCCGGCGCCGCGGCCTCTGCGGCCCGCCTGCGAATGGCCCAGCCGACGACGCCGAGCACGGCCGCGAGCAGCAGGAACACCGCGCTCGGCATGCCCGGCACAAGGCCGAGGGCACCGATCACTCCGGCGACGGTGAAGAATGCCCGCGGGTTGCTGAGCAGCTGCTCGACGACCTGCTCGCCCATGTCCCGTGCCGAGGACGTGCGCGTCACGATGATGGCGGTCGCCGTCGAGAGCACGAGCGAGGGCACCTGCGCCACGAGCCCGTCGCCGATCGTGAGCAGCACGTAGTTGTGCGACGCAGCCGCAAGCGACATGCCGTGCGAGGCCATGCCGATCGCGAGCCCGCCCAGGATGTTGATGAAGAGGATCAGGATGCCGGCGACCGCGTCGCCGCGCACGAACTTGCTCGCGCCGTCCATCGCGCCGTAGAAGTCCGCCTCCTGCGCGACCTCCTCGCGCCGGCGCCGCGCCTCGTCCTGCGTAATAAGGCCCGCGTTCAAGTCCGCGTCGATGGCCATCTGCTTGCCGGGCATCGCGTCGAGAGTGAACCGCGCGCTGACCTCGGAGACGCGGCCCGCGCCCTTCGTCACGACGACGAAGTTGATGATCACGAGAATCGCGAACACGGCCAGCCCGACGGCGAAATTGCCGCCCATGACGAACTGGCCGAAGGACTCGATGACGTGGCCGGCCGCGGCCGTGCCCGTGTAGCCGTTGAGGAGCACGACGCGCGTCGAGGCGATATTCAGCGCGAGCCTGAGCAGCGTCGCGAGCAGCAGCACACTCGGGAAGACGCTGAACTCGAGCGGCCGCCGCGTATAGACGGCCATGAGGATCACGACGAGCGAGAGCGCGATGTTGAACGTGAAGAACACGTCGAGCAGGAACGGCGGCACCGGCACGATCATCATGCCGAGCAGCGTCAGGACGAGGACGGGCGTGCCGAGCCCGAGCAGCTGGCCGCGGCTCACGGGCAGCATAACGGCGCTCATGCGTCGACCCTCTCGGCCACGGCAAGCTCGGCCGGGATCGGCAGATCGTTCGGAAAGACGGGCGCGGCGCCGCCGGCCCGCCGGGCGGCCTCGAGCTGCATGACCCAGGCCAGCACGCGCGCAACGGCCAGATACAGGCCGGTCGGAATGTCCTGCCCGACCTCGGTGTTGAAGTAGATCGCGCGCGCGAGCGGCGGCGCCTGGCAGACGGGTACCGCGTGACTGGCCGCGAGCTCGCGGATGTTCGCCGCGACGAGGCCGCGGCCTTTGGCGACGACGCGGGGCGCGCGCTCGGGACGGTCCGTGTACTTGAGCGCGACGGCGAAGTGGATCGGGTTCGTGATCACGACGTCGGCCGTCGGCACGTCGTGCATCATGCGCCGCCCGGCGCGCTCGCGCTGCAGGCGGCGCACGCGTGCGCGCATCTCCGGGTTGCCGTCGCTCTCCTTGAGCTCCTCTTTGATCTCCTGACGAGTCATGCGCAGCCGCTTCCTATGGCTGTAGATCTGGTAAGGCACGTCGATGAGCGCGATGAGCACGAGCCCGGCGGCCAGCGTCAGATAGGCGTGCTCGACGAGACCGCCGGCCGCGGCGATGGCCTCGCGCGGGGCCTCGCGGCCGAGCCCGAGCATGCGGCCGCTGAGCTGCCAGAGCAGCAGCGCGGCGCCGCCGGACAGGAATACAAACTTGACGAGCGTCTTCGCGAGCTCCATGAGCCCATGGCTCGAGAACACGCGCTTGAGCCCGGCCGCAGGACTGAGCCTTTCGGGCTTCGGCGCGAGGGCGGTCGGGGCGAAGACGATGCCGCCCGAGGTGGCCGGCCCGGCGATGGCCGCCCCGATGAGCACGAGCAGCAGCGGCGCGAGCAGCCGTGCGGCATCGAGCAGCGAGCCGTCGAGCGTGTCGAGCGCCGCGGCCGCGTCGAAGGCGCCGCCCGTCGGGCGCGTGAGCCCTTCGACGAGCATCGCCCTGAGGCCGCTCATCATCCAGCCGCCGAACAGGGCGAACGCACCGCCGGCCGCGAGCGTGACCAGCATCGTGTTGAGCTCGCGCGAGCGCGCGACCTGGCCCTCGCGGCGCGCCTTTTCGAGGCGTTTGGGAGTCGGTTGTTCGGTGCGCTCTTCGGCGGCGGCCTGATCGCTCATTGCCAGGCTCCGATCAAGGCGCGGCCGGCATCGAAGGCGGCCCCGAGCATCTGTTGAAACTGCGGCGCGAGCTGCGGCAGCGCGAGCACGAGCGCGACGAGCCCGAGCATGAGCGTCATCGGAAACCCGACCGCGAAGATGTTGAGCTGCGGCGCGCTGCGCGCGACGAGGCCCATGGAGACGCTCGCGACGAGCAGCGCCGCGGTCGCCGGCAACGCGACGAGGACCGCCGCCTCGAACATGCGTCCGGACCAGGCCGCGAGCGTCCAGAAGCCGTCCGGGCCGAGGCCGTGGGCTGCCGGCGGCAGCAGCTTGAAGCTCTCCACGAGCAGCGCGATGAGCGCGAGATGCCCGTCGAGCGCGAGGAACAGCAGCGTCGCGAGCACCGTGAAGTACTGGCCCACGAGCGGGACGCCCCCGTGATCGGGATCGACGACGCTCGCGAACGAAAGGCCCATGGCGAGCGAGACGATCTCGCCGGCCATGCCGAGCGCGGCGAACGTCATTTGCAGCAGGAAACCGAGACCGGCGCCGATCAGCACTTCGCGGCCGGCGAGCAAGGCGCCGTCGAGCGAGAGAGGATCGGTCTGCGCGGGCACCGCGATCTGGCCGTGCACGAGCACGGCCAGCACGAATGCGAGTGCCATCCGCAGGCGCACGGGGACGGTGTGCGCGCCGAACATCGGCGCGGCGACGAGCATCGCTCCGATGCGCACGAACGGCCACAGCACGCCCGCGACGAGGGCGAGGAGCTGCTGGTCCGTCAGTTGCAGCAGGGCCATGCGTGTTTCCCCTCCGCGCCCGTCAGCCCAACATGCCCGGGATGCCGAGCAGCAGCGTGCGGAACCAGTCGATCATGAGAGAGAGCATCCAATGGCCGCCGATCACGAGCACCGCGCCGACGCCGATGAGCTTCGGAATGAACGAGAGGGTCATCTCCTGAACCTGCGTCGCCGCCTGCAGAATGCCGATCAGAAGACCCACCGCGAGCGCGGTCAGCAGCATCGGGGCGGCCAGCAGCATGCCGACCCAAAGGGCCTGGCTGCCGAGCTGGATCACGTCGTTGACGGTCATGGCACCTCCCTGCGTGAACGCTGGCCGCTCAGTGGACGAAACTGCCCGCGAGCGTCGTCATGACGAGCGTCCAGCCGTCTACGAGCACGAAAAGCATGATCTTGAACGGCAGCGAAATAATCAGCGGCGAGAGCATGACCATGCCGACCGACATGAGCACGCTCGCGACGACCAGATCGATGATCAGGAACGGCACGAGCAGCACGAAGCCGATCTGAAAGGCCGTCTTGAGCTCGCTCGTGACGAAAGCCGGCAGCAGCAGCGAGAACGGCACGTCCGCACGGCTCTTGAATGTGTCGCGCCCCGCGAGCCGGGCGAACAGCGCGAGATCGTTCTCGCGCGTCTGATTCAGCATGAACTCGCGCACGGGCTCCGACGCCGCCTGCAGCGCGGCCGCGGGTGCGAGTTTCGAATCGAGGTACGGCTTGACGCCCTCGTCGTAGACGCGCGTCGCGACGGGCGCCATGACGAACGCGGTCAGAAACAGCGCGATGCCGACGAGTATCTGGTTCGAGGGCGTCGCCTGGGTGCCGAGACCCTGGCGCAGGATCGCGAGCACGATGACGATGCGCGTGAACGACGTCATCGTGATCAGGACCGCGGGCAGCACGCTGAGCGCGGTCATGAAGAGCAGCACCTGGAGGCTCACGGACCAGGTCTGCGCGTGGCCGGCCCCGCCGCTGACGGTCAGGACGTTGAGCCCCTGCTGCGCGTGTGCCGGCAGCGCTGCGGCGAGCGCGGCGGCTGCCGCGAGGACGATGACTCCCGAGCGTCGCCGACGCATCATGGCCGGCGCCCCTGCAGCGTGCGCGCGAGCCAGCCCTGCGCGCCCGCGCGCCCGAAGGCCTGGCCCGTACGCTCGAGCTCCGGCAGCGGCGTCTCGAGCACGTGCAGCGCCTCGACGCGACCCGGGGCGACGCCGAGCAGAATCTGCCGCTCGCCGACCTGCACGACGGCCAGGCGCTCGCGCTGACCGAGCTGCAGCTGCGCGACGACGCGCAAGGCGCCGCCGCCGACGAGCGTGCCGCCTCCGAGCCGCGGCAGGATGCGGGCGGCGAGCAGCAGGACGGCGATGACGACGACGAGACCGAGCACGAGCCGCAGGAGCTGCGCGCTCGTCGGACCGAGCGCGGGCTCCGCCGCGGCGGCGGCCCCGGGGAGCAGACACAAGGCCGCGGCCGCCAGGCGCGGCGCGGCCGCGGATGCCCGCAGGGGCGCGCGGCGACGCAGTGAGGCTTCGCAATTCATGCGCGCGCTCAACGCAGCTTCTGGACGCGCTCGGCCGGGCTCACGACATCCGTGAAGCGGATCCCGTAGCGCTCGTTGACGACGACGACTTCGCCGTGCGCGATCAGCGTGCCGTTGACGGTCACGTCGAGGGCCTCGCCGGCGAGCCGGTCGAGCTCGACGACCGACCCTTGCGAGAGCTGCAGCAGATTGCGGATCGGCACGCGCGTGCGCCCGATCTCCATGGCGATCGTCACGGGGATGTCCAGGATCATGTCGAGGTTGCGGTCGCCGTCGGCCGCCGCCAGGGGTCCCGCAGCCCCGAGCTCGGGCGGCTTGACTGCCACCCCTTCTCCCGGGCGCGGGGCTGCCTGCGCGGCCGGCTTCTGCTGCTCGGGGGCCGCAGCGCGATCCGCGGCTGCGCCCTCGGCAGGCGGGGCCTCGCCCGCTCCGGCCTCGGTGGAATTGCTCTCGGTCATGGATTCACTCCCTTCGCGCGCTGCGCGGGATCAAGCGGTTCTTGTCGAGACGACGTGCGGCGGCTTGCGCAGGGCGGCCGTGGCCAGAACCGGGTCCGCGACCGGCCTCCGCAACTTGATGGCGTTGTAGCCGTTCGAGACGCCGAACTGGCCGCGGTAAAGCGCGACGCCTTCGGCGCACAGCGTGACTTCGGCCGGGAGCTCGACGGGGACGATGTCTCCGGCCTTGATCCGCAGCAAGTCGCCGAGGCGCATCCGGTGCTCGAGCAGCGTGGCGTGGAGCTCGACCTCGGCCGCTTCCATTTCGGTGCGTATCGACGTGCTCCAACGATCGTCGTGCGTATCCCGGTCGCCCTGGATGCGGGCGTCGAGGAGCTGCCGATAGGGCTCGAGCATCGGGTAAGGCAACGTCAGGTGCAGCTCGCCGCCGGCATCGTCGAGATCCAGGGCGAACGTGGATACGACGACGAGCTCTGTCGGGCTCACGATATTCGCGAACTGCGGGTTCACCTCGGAGTTCATGTACTCGAAATCCACGGCGAGCACGGGCGACCAGGCCTCCTTCATGTCGGCGAAGCAGCGCTCGAGCGTCAATTGGATGACGCGGTTCTCCATCGCCGTGAACTCGCGCCCTGCGATTCGATTTTCGAACTGGCCCTCGCCGCCGAAGTACTTCTCGACGAGCCAGAAGACGAGCTTCGCCTCGAGGATGAACAGTCCGTTGCCGCGCATCGGCGGCATCCGCACCATGTTCAGGCTCGTCGGCAGACCGAAGGTCTGGACGTGCTCGCCGAACTTCATGAGCCGGACGCCCCGGAACGTGACTTCGACCGAGCGCTGTAAGAAGTTGAAGAGGCTCACGCGGAAATTCCGGCAAAACCGGTTGTTGATCATCTCGAGCGTCGGCATCCGGCCGCGCACGATGCGGTCGTGCGCCGTCAGATCGACGTCGCGGGCGACGCCGTCGCGCAGGCGATAGGACTCCTTTGTTTCGACATCGCCGCTTTCGACGCCCTCGAGCAGCGCGTCGAGCTCGTCCTGCGAGAGAACCTCCTTGGTGCTCATCGGCCGCTCACTGCATGACGAAGGTCGTGAAATACAGCGATTCGACGGCCGGCTTGCCGGTCAGCTTCTCCATGACCTTCTGCACCTCGGCCAGGGCCGCCTTCTGCAGCGACTCCTTGCCGTCCCTCGTCATGAGCTCCGCGTACGTCTGGTCGCTGAGCAGCAGGATCAGGTTGTTGCGCAGCACCGGTGCGTTCGCCTTCAGCACTTCGACGGCCGCCGGGTCCCGGGTCATGAGCTCGATGCCGACCTCGAGAAAACGGGCCCCTTCGGGATTGCGGAAATTCACGACGAGATTGTCGGCGAGGGTGTAGTAGATCGGCTTCGCTTCGGGGGCCGGCTCCGCCTTGCCGTCGGCCGCATGATGCGGACCGATGAAGCCGCCGAACCAGGCCCCGGCACCGCCGCCCGCGACGACGAGGACGCCCAGCACGGCGACGAGCAGCCCGCGGCTCTTGCCCTTCGCCTTCGGTGCGGCGACGTTCTCTGCGATTTCTGCGCTCATGGAAAACTCCAAAGGTTCGTCGGACCGCAAGGAGCAAAAGCCGTGCCAGCAAGTCGACACAGCTCAGAAGCCCATCGCAACGTTCTGTTATTTCTGGCTTTTACAGGGCTCTTCCGAGGCGCCGCGAAGCGTTTCGATACAGGGCATAACTATCCCGAGCGTCAGAGATTTGACGATCCGGCGACGGCGATGCGGCGCGGGCCGCGGCGGGGACGGCCGGCGGTGCTGCGCGGGCGGGCGGCGCGGCGGCGGGACGAGAGTTCGAGGGCGCGGCGAATGCGCGCCCTGGGACGTCAGGCGAAGAGATCGACGAGTCCGCTGCCGAGCTGGAGCACGGCGCCCGAAGACTGCACGGGGCCGGCCGGGTCGGCCGGGGCCGCTCTCGAGCCCGCGTCGCCGTCGAGAAAGCGGTTCGCCTCACGCTGCCTTCCCGCGTCGACGTTGACCTGGCCGAGATTCAGGCCCGCCGCGCCGAGGAGATTGCGCAGCTGCGGCACCGCGGAGTGCAGCGCCTCTCTGACCGGCGCATGCGGCGAGCTCAACGTGACCTGAGCCGTATCCCCGTCCATCTTGAGGTGGACCTCGAGAGCGCCGAGATGCTCGGGGTGAAGCTGCAGCAGGGCGTCGCGGCTGCCGTGCTGCGCCATCCAAACGAGCCGCTGCCCGACGGCCTGCTCGAAGCCCGTCGGCACCGGTCCCGCGCCCGGCGCGGCGCCGGAATTCTGTGCCGGAGCGCCAGCCGGGGCCAGCAAATTCGGCGTGGGGCCGTGGGCCCCGTGCGTCGGCGCCTGCGCCGAGACGTCGCCCGCTGCATTGGGAGCCGAGGACGAGGTCGGAAGCAGCCGCATGCGGTTAAGATCCAAGGCCGCGACGCCCGGCTTGTTGCCGGCGGCGCCCGAAGCATCCCCGGCTCCGGCGAGCGCTCCGACGACGGCTCCAAGGACCGCATTCGCCCCCGAACCTTCGCCGAGCGCGGCGAGCGGTGTGCCGCAGGTTCCCGCCCCGACCGGCACGTTCGTGCCGCCGGGCGGCAAGTTCGTGCCGCTTCCATCGCCGGCGGCGGAGAGCGCGGCGGCGGAGGGCCCGGCCGCAGCGCCGTGCACAATCACCGCGCCTTGCAGCGCCGCCGCGCTAGCCGCGGCCGCCGAGGAGCCCGATGACCTGTCGTCCGCGCGCTCTTCGGTCCGGCTGTCGGTGGCCTTATCGGCTTGCCCGTCTGCCTGCTTGTCGGCTTGGTTGTCTGCCTGCTTGTCGGCTTGCTTGTCGGCTTGCCGTGCTCTCTGGGCGGCCGTCTCGTCCTCCTTGCGGTCGGCGCCGTGCGCGCCCGTCCCGCCGGCGGCCCGCCGGGCGGCTCCGCTGCCGGATCGGTTGGCGGCCACGGAGCCCGCTCCCTCGTGCGCGGCCGCGAGGCAGGCCCGGAAACCCTTGCCGGCGCCGGACGCCGCGGATGCGGAATCGGACGCGGACGCGGCTTTGGATGCAGGCGCGAACGAATTCGCGCCGTTCGATTCGTACGCCTTCGCGTTTGCGGAAGCGGCCGGCGCAGCGCCGGCGCCATTCGGACTCAGCATGGGAAGTTCCGTGCAGGGCAATCGAACCACATGTGCAAGTGCCGTGCCAGCGGAGCCGCGGAGGCCAGCGACACCGGCGGAGGCCGGCGGCGAGGGCGCGGGCACCGGCCAGCGGCGCCGGCGGAGCCCGCGTCAGCTCTTTCTGCCCCCGCGGCTCGCGTGCTCGTCGGCTTGCCGCTGCTCGACGCGCAGGCGTTCGCGCATACCGGTCTCGGCGCGCCGCGCGGCCAGCTTGTCCATCGACTCGCGCTGGACGTGCACGTCGCGCCAGCGCTCGCGCACCGACTCCACGTTCTGCCGCTCGCGCTCGACGGCCGCACGCTGCGCGTCGAGGCACTGCTCGAGGTTCGAAAGAAAACTGCGGGCGTCGCGCAGGCGCTGCAGAGCGCCCGCGCTCGGCGCGAGCTGCCGATACTCTTCGACGTACCCGCGCAGCGTCTCGAGCTGCGCCGCGGCCTCCGTGAGCCGATCCTGCGCCGCGCGCAGGGCCTGTGCCGCGGTGCGCTCCTCGCGGTGCTTGATGCCGCGCAATTTCGAGAGCGCATCGTCTCGCCGTTTCATGCCTCCTCCTCGCCCGCCGCGTCGTCCTCGTCGCCGAGCAGCGCCTCGAGCGCGGCACGGCTCGTGCCGAGGTCCGCCGGGGCCTCGGGCTGCTGCTCGAGAAATCGTTCCATGGCCGGATACAACCTGATGGCCCGATCGACCTCGGGCTCCGTCCCGCGCCGGTACGCGCCGACGCTGATGAGATCGCGGTGCTGCTCGTAGCAGGCGTAGATGCGGCGAAAGCGCTGAGCCAGCTCGCGTTGCCGGGGGTCCACGACCGCGTTCATGACGCGGCTGATCGAGGCCTCGACGTCGATGGCGGGGTACCGGCCGCGCTCGGCGATGCGCCGCGTGAGCACGATGTGCCCGTCGAGCACGGCCCGGGCCGCGTCCGCGACCGGGTCCTGCACGTCGTCGCCTTCGGCAAGCACCGTATAGATGCCCGTGATCGAGCCGCCGCCTCGGCCGGCGTTGCCCGCGCGCTCGAGCAGCTGGGGCAGCCGCGCGAACACGGAGGGCGTATAGCCGCGCGTGACGGGCGGCTCGCCGATCGCGAGACCGATCTCGCGCTGCGCCTGCGCATAGCGCGTCAAAGAATCCATGAGCAGCAGAACGTGGCGGCCCTGCGCACGAAAGTGTTCGGCCACCGCCGTCGCCGCGCGCGCGCCCTGCAGGCGCATGAGCGGCGGCTCGTCTGCCGGCGCGACGACCACGACGGCGCGCGCGAGGCCGGCCGGCCCCAGGATCTCGTGGATGAATTCGTTGACCTCTCGGCCGCGCTCGCCGACGAGGCCGACGACGATGACGTCGGCCTGCGTGTAGCGGGCCATCATGCCGAGCAGCACGCTCTTGCCGACGCCGCTGCCTGCGAACAGCCCGATACGCTGCCCCCGCCCGATCGTGAGCAGCGCGTTGATGCTGCGCACGCCGACATCGAGCGGCCGCCGAACAAGGTCGCGGCGTAGCGGGTTCAGCCGCGCCCCCTCGAGCGGCACGCGGTCGGCGCAGCGCGGCGGCTCGAAGCCGTCGAGCGGCACGCCGGTCGGATCGATGACGCGGCCGAGCAGCGCGTCGCCGGCCGCGATCGAGTGCGCGAGCGCGGTCGGAATCACGCGCGCGTTAGGCGTCAGGCCGCCGACGTGGCCGACCGGCATGAGGAACAGCCGCTCGCCCGCGAACCCGACCGCCTCGGCTTCGAAACCGGAGCGGCCGCGGCCCGCGACGCGGCAGCGCCCGCCGACGGGCACCTCGCAGCCGACCGCTTCGAGCGTCATGCCGATCATCGAGACGAGACGGCCTTCGGCGATCGGCGTGATTCCTTCCTCCACGTCGTCGCGCCAGCGTTGCAGCCGGGCGGCAACGCCCGCGCGTCTCTCGGCGCGACGCCCGCGGTCGACGGCCGCCTTCACGGCTCGGACCGCTCGTCGCCGAAAACGCGCGCGGCGATCGCGCTGAACCGCGCCTCGACCGTCGCGTCTACTCGAGACACCTGCGTCTCGACGCGCGCCCCGCCCCGCGTGATCGTCACGTCCTCGACGAGCTGCAAGGGCCGTTCGAGCGTCTCGGGACGCAGCGCCCGCCGCAGCAGCGCGACGTCTTCCGGATGGGCGTGCACGCGAATCGCGGCGTCCGAGACCGGCAGGGCCGCGAGCGCTTCGCGGACCACGCGGACGATCTCGCCGGGCTCGAGCTTGAGCTCGCGGCGCACGAACTGGCGGCCGATCGCGACGACGAGGTCGCCGAGCTGCTCGAGCAGCGCCTCGTCCAGGACCGCAGCCTGCGGCTCGATCGCCGCGAGCAGGCGTTCGAGCTCCTGCGCCGTGCGCCGCATCTCCTGCTCGCCGTCGCGGCGGCCCTCTTCGAGCCCGCGCCGATACCCGTCGGCGCGCGCCTGCTCTTCGATCTCGGCCAGGCGGGCTGCCGTCAGCGGCCGCGCACGCTCGGCCGCGGGGTCGCCGACCTCGGGCGCCCGCCACGGCCGCACCTCGGCCGCGTCGGCCATGATAATCGGCGCTTCGGCCGGCGTTTGTTCCGACGCAGAGACGTCAGACATAGTCGTCGCCGCCCATCGAGATTTCGCCGGCTTCCGCGAGGCGCCGCACCGTGGCGAGAATTTCCTTCTGCGTCGCCTCGACCTCCGAGACGCGGACGGGCCCGCGTACCTCGAGGTCCTCTTCGAGGGCCTCCGCCGCGCGCTTCGACATGTTCTTGAGGATCAGCGCCTTGATCTCGGCCGTCGCCCCTTTTAGCGCGATGACGAGCTGCTCGCCGGAGATCTCCCTCAGCAGGCGCTGGATGCTGCGATCGTCGAGATCGAGCAGGTTCTCGAAGGTGAACATGAGCTCCTGGATGCGCGCACTCAAGGCTTCGTCCTTCTCGCGGATGGCGACCAAGATGGCCTCTTCGGACGCCGTTTCCATAAAGTTCAGAATATCCGCCGCCCGCTTGAGACCGCCGACGACCGAGGCCTTGCTCGCGCTGCCGCCGGAGAATTGACGTTCGAGCAGATGGTCGAGCTCCTGCAGCGCGCTCGGATTGATGCTCTCGAGCGACGCGATGCGCATGATGACGTCCCCGCGCACGTTTTCCGGCAGATGGCCCAGGACGACGGCGGCGTGGTCGCTGTCGAGATAAGAAACGACGATGGCGATGATCTGCGGGTGCTCGTTGCGGATGATGTCCGCGACGGCCCGCCCGTCCATCCACTTCAACGACTCGAGTCCCGCGGACTGGCCGCCGACGAGGCTGCGGTCGATGAGGTTGCGCGCCCGTTCCTCGCCCACGGCGTGAACGAGCACCTTGCGCAGATATTCCTCGCTGTCGCCGCCGATCGGCGATTGATCGTCGACGAGCGAATTGAACGTCGCGACGACCTCGTTGAGCTGCGGGCGGGATACGGTCGGCATAGCCGCCATCGCCGTCCCGAGGCTCTGGACCTCCTTCGGGCCGAGGTGCTTCAGGATCGCCGAAGCGGCCTCCTCGCCGAGGGACATGAGGAACGCGGCCGCGCGCGCCGTGCCGTTGAGCGGCGAAGAATCACCTGCCATCGTCGTTTATCCACTGGCGGACAACCTGAGCGGCGATGCGCGGATCCTCGACCGCGGCCTTACGCGCGCGAATCAACTGCTGCTCGGGCGGAGCGCCCGCGTCGAGGAGCCCGGCGGAGCCGCCCGTGAGCGCGTGGCCGGCCGCGGCGCGTGCACGCGCCGGTTCGGCAGCCGGATCCAGCCGCGGGACCGCGGCGAGACTTTTGAGGGCCGGGCGCAGCACGAGCAGGATCAGCAGCAGAAACCCGACGCCCGCGACGCCGTAGCGCATCAGCTCGCGCGCGAGCGGCTGCTGCCAGATCGGCGTTGCCGGCACGGCCGGCGGCGGCGGGGCCTCGCGGAACGAAACGTCGACGACGCTGACCCGATCGCCGCGCGCCGCCTGAAAGCCGACGGCTTCCTGAACGAGCGACGTCAAGTGCTGCATCTCCTGGGCGTCGCGCGGCTTGCGAGCATGGTGCCCTTCCCCGTCCACCGTGTCCTTGTCGTCTACGACGACGGCGACCGACAGACGCTTCAGGGTCGCCGGCGCTTGGCGCACGTGGTCGATCGTGCGGTCCACCTCGTAGTTGCGAGTGCTGCGGCGATCGCGGCTGATCGGTGTCGCCGCGGCCGCGTCGGTGCCGCCGGAGGCCGCCGCACCCGTCGCCCCGGCCGCACCGCCGGCGCCGGCGCCGTTTGCGCCTGCACCGTTGGCGCCCGGGCCGCTCGCGCCGGGCCCCGTGGCCGCGACCGCTGCCGTGCCGGGCGGTTCGTTGCTCAACGAGCCCGGGACGCCGCCGGCGCCGGCCGCGCTCGAGACCTGGTCCGTAATCTGCTCGCTGCGGACCGCGGTCTTGTTCGGATCATAGGTTTCGCGCGTCGTCTCGACTTGCGTGTAGTCCACCTCCGCCGTCACCTGCACGCGCATGCCGTCCGCCCCGACGAGCGGCGACAGAATGTCCTCGATGCGCTGCCGATACGCGTCCTCGATCTTGCGCGTGTAGGCGAGTTGCTCCGGCACGCCCGCGGTGGGTCCGTCTCCGGAGCGGCTCAACAGCCGGCCGCTCTGGTCTACGACCGTCACGTGATTCGCCTCGAGCCCGGCGACGCTCGACGCGACGAGATTCACGATGCCGGCTACCTGCATGTCGTCGAGCTCGCGGCCCGGATGCAGGTTCACGAGCACGGAAGCCGTCGGGTGAACGCGGTCGCGCAGAAACACGGACTGGCGCGGCAACGCGAGGTGAACGCGCGCGGAATCGACGCTGTCGAGCGTCTCGACCGAACGCGCGAGCTCGCCCTCGAGCGCGCGCTGGTAACGGGCCGACTCGAGCAGCTGGCTCGTGCCGATCCCGGTTTCCTTGTCGAGCAGCTCGAAGCCCGTGCCGTGCTCGTGCGGAACGCCCGCCGTCGCGAGGTACATGCGGGCGACGCGGACGCGGTCTGCCGGTACCATGAGGGCGCCCGTCGCCTCGTCGAGCCGGTGGGGAATCTGCCGGCGATCGAGCAGATCGACGGCCGTCGCGGCATCTTCCTCCGAGAGGCCCGGCAGCACCTGCTCGTAGCTCGGCGAAAGGCCCCAGAGCACGATGGCGATGCCGACGGCCGCCACGACGGCCAACCCGAGGACGAGCCCAAACTGCCGATGCGCGGGCAGCCGGGTCAGGCCCGAGAGTTGTTTGGCTAACGAATACGGCAGTCCTTCTGCCATGTTGTGTCGAGCTCCAAGCTAGTCCTTCGCGAATGCGCCGCATTGCGGCGCCACCTTTCGGCCGGAGGGGCTCGCGCCCGTCAGACCGACATATTCATGATCTCCTGGTACGCGGCCACGAGGCGGTTGCGCACCTGCGTCACGGCCTCGAACTCGAGGCTCGCCTTCTGCACGCTGACCATGACCTCCGGCAGGCTCGCGTCGGGAGCCCCTTGGATGAACCGCGTGGTCATGTGGTCGGCCTGCTGCTGGGCGTCGTTGACCTGTTCGAGCGACTGCTGGAGCAGCCGACCGAAATCCGCGCCCGTCGCGCCCGACGCCTCGGCGCCCTCGCCGCGCGGCGCCGCCGGACCGGCCGAGCCCGCTCGCTCGGCCAGCGCCCGCATCTGCGCGAGCACCTGCTGGATCTGCATGTCGCTCATGAGTCTTTACTCTCTCGAAACAATATCGAGCTGGGCTCAAACGATCGCGGGGCGCTCAAGGCACCGCCATTCCCATCTGGCGCAGCCGCGCGAGCTTGTAGCGCAGCGTGCGCGGGCTGATTCCCAGGCGCTCCGCGGCCGCATTGCGGTGCCCGGCTTCGGCCTTGAGCGCATTCAGGATGAGCTCGCCCTCGGAGCGCCGCAGCGAGTATTCGAGGTCGGCGGGTTCCACCTCGGGGCCCGCCGGGCCCGCGGGGCCCGCGGGGCCGGGCGCTTCGATTCGCAGGTCCTCGATGCCGATCTCTGCGGCGCGGCACAGAATCAGAGCCCGCTGCACGACGTTTTCGAGCTCGCGGATGTTGCCGGGCCAGGGCTGGGCCTCCAAAAAGGCGGCCGCGGCGGGCGAAAGGCGCGGAGGCTCCGCGCCCGCGCCGCAATGACGGGCCAGGAGATGCTCGGCCAGAGGCACGATATCCGCGGGCCGATCCCGCAGTGCCGGAATGCGCAGCGGAAATACGTTGAGACGGTAATAGATGTCTTCGCGCAGAACACCGTCCGCGACGGCCCGGCGAAGATCACGGTTCGAGGTCGCGACGACGCGGACATCCACCCGGCGGCCCTTCGTCGCGCCGAGCCGCTCGACCTCGCGTTCCTGCAGCACGCGGAGCAGCTTGGCCTGCAGACCGAGCGCCATCTCGGTGATCTCGTCGAGCAGCAGCGTGCCGCCTTCGGCCTGCTCGAACTTGCCGCTGCGCGCGTCGGCCGCGCCCGTGAACGCCCCCTTCTCGTGGCCGAACAGCGTCGCCTCGAGCATGGCCTCCGGAATCGCCGCGCAGTTGATCGCGACGAAGGGCCCGTCGCGGCGGCTCGAATGCTCGTGGATGAAGCGCGCGAACATCTCCTTGCCGACCCCCGACTCACCGGTCAGCATGACCGTGACGTCGGCGGCGGCGACGCGCCGTGCGAGTGCAAGCACTTCCCGGCTCGCAGGATCCTCGGCTACGAGCGCACGCGCACGGGACGCCGGTAGTTTCGACTCCGAAACAATCATCCCGTGGCACTCCATCTCCGCTTGCCCGAAGGCACCGGAGCGGCTACTGCAACTGTCGTGCCACGATCAATTTATTAGGCATATCAAGCGGTTGGCCGAGCCGTGCGGAGCTGGGCGACGGAATTCCGGCGCTCTCGGCAGCGCGGTCGGCGGCAGAGCGCCGCGAGCGTCAAATTCCAGGCGTTTCGCTCGCCTTCTCGATGCCGAACTTGCGGATCTTCTCGACGAGAGTCGTGCGGCGCAGGCCGAGCAGCTTGGCTGCCTGAGCCACGACCCCATCCGAGCACTCGAGCGCCTCGCGGATCAGCTGCGTCTCGAGCGTCTCGAGCAGGCCCTTGAGCTCGATGCCCTCGCGCCTGAAATCCGGCATGTCGAAGGCCCGCGACCGCGCCCCGGGGCCCGGGTCCGCGGCGAGCCTGATGCCCGCGGCCGCGGCGCCCGCGATTTTCGGCGGCAGGTCCTCGCGGCGAATTTTGGCTTCGGGCGCGAGGATTGCACAGCGCTCGACGAGATTCGCGAGCTCACGGACGTTGCCGCTCCAGTCATAGTCGAGGAGCGCGCGCAGCGCATCGTCGCCGAAATGCGCGGTGGGCATTCCGCGCCGCTCGAGCCGTGCATTGAGCTCGGCGATGAGCAGCGGGATGTCCTCCCGCCGGTCGCGCAGCGCCGGCATCTCGATGGGCACGACGTGCAGCCGGTAGTAGAGGTCTTCCCGGAAGCTGCCCTCGGCGATCATCTGCTCGAGGTTGCGGTGAGTCGCCGCGACAATGCGCACGTCGGTCTCGAGGCTGACCGCGCTGCCGACGCGATCGAAGCGGTGCTCCTGCAGGACGCGCAGCAGCTTGACCTGCATGTCGAGCCGCATGTCGCCGATCTCGTCGAGAAACAGGGTGCCGCCCTCGGCGAGCTCGAACCGTCCCTTGCGGCCCGTGACGGCGCCCGTAAACGCGCCCTTCTCGTGGCCGAAGAGCTCGCTCTCGAGCAGGTCCGGAGGAATCGCGCCGCAGTTCAGCGGAACGAACGGGCCCTCGCGCCGAGCGGAGTGGTAATGAATGTTACGGGCGACAACTTCCTTGCCCGTGCCGGTCTCGCCGAGGACCAGCACCGTGGTATCCGTCGGCGCGACGCGCTCCACGAGCTCGCGCACGCGCTGGATCCCGGCGCTGCGGCCGACCAGGGAGCGAAACAGCTCCGCGCTCGTGGCAGACGGGCGGGTGCCCTGCGAGAGTTCGCTATCCCAAGTCGATGCCATCGGACGCAATGCTACACGGGCCTAATCCACCGTCAACGTACGGCGCTGCGGGGCTAGGCGTGCGCGTCCGCTCGCCCAGCCGTTCGCGCGGCCTCGTGTCCGGTCCGACCGAGACCCTAGCAGAAATTCCGGGGGACTCAATCCCTCGATGGCTGAATGTTTGTTAAGGGAGAGAATAGTCGCCGAAGGAGACGCGGCCGGACCAGGATCGCATGAGAAGCGTTCTCATTCCGAGGGCTGGCTCATTCAGACAGATGGCTCATTCGGTTAGATGGCTCATTCCGGCCGTTGGCTCTTTCCGGCTCAGGCTCATTCCGGCTCATGGCTCTTTCCGGCAGATGGCTCATTCCGGCGGATGGCTCTTTCCGGCAGATGGCTCATTCCGACATCTGGCTACTGCCGGAGCCCGGGTCATGCCCTCCGCGGCCTGATTCCGGTGCCGGCTCTATTCTCGGCTCTATTCCCCCGGCGGGGCCCGTGCCGCCGCCGGCAGCCGGCGCTCGCGGCCTATGTGCGCTGGCGTCGCTGCGCGACTGTCCTGCGATGACGGCGGAACACGAGTTTGCCGAGCCAATCGGTCACGCCGCCGTTGAGGCCTTCAACGCGCGCGCAGACGCGGCGCAGCCGTCCGCCCGCCTCTACGTGCGTGACGCGGCAATAGAGCTTCAGCGGCAGCGGCCACGGAGGCAGCACGTAGCACTCGATCGCCAGCAGGGCGCCGGCGGCCAGGTCCTCGTCGCTGTCCCAGCAAAATCCGCGCGCATTGAAGCGGACCGAGCGCTGAGGAATCGCGCCCTGGCGCTCGCGGACCAGCTCGGACATGAGCTCGAGCGCCAGGTCGAGCTTGCCTTCGAGCCGATAGAGCTCGGCCCGTTGGGCGTCGTCCTGCTGCGAGCCGTCGTGCTCCTCGAGCATGGCGAGCGCCCGCAAGACCGTCTCGTTACGCGAATTCGTGCGGGCGCGCGCCGAGTCGTCGGGCAGCTGTTCCACCTGCCTCCAGACGAGACCGAGCTCGTCGTCGCAGAAGACGCGCTCGCCGAGCACGGCGAGCTCTGCGGCCGAAGGGGCCGCCCGAGTGTCGTCGGACGCGCTCTCCGCGCCCGAACCGCCGAGGGGAAGCTCGGGGCGGCCGATCATTGCGCCGCCGTTTCGAGGTAGTGCCGCGCGCCGCGATGAGCTCGGCGCGCTGCCGCAAGGGCCACCCCGGTCTCGTCGCGTGCCCGCTCGAGTTCCCGGGCAAGCCGCTGATGCCGCTCGAGTACCCGCTGCAGCCGACACCGAATCCGCTCGAACGTCGGCGGCCTTCAATGTGCCGGCGCCGAAGGCCCCGCCCGCGATCGGCTCGAACGTACCGCGCAGAACGGCGTCGGCTGCGCTCGCGCCCGGCCAGTCGCAGGCCGCCACGGCGCGCTCGACGGCCGCGACGGCCGCCTCGATGCGCGTTGCGGCCGCTTCCAAAGACTCTGCAGGTCGAGCGCTCATGCAGGTCGCATACCGTTACACGGGCGCGGAGACAGGGACCGGCGCCGAGGTTACGGCGGCGCCGCCGCCCTCGCCCTCCGCGACGAGCAGGCTTCCCATCTCCTTCCAACCCGTCTGCAGCTCGCGCAACAGACTCGCGACCTCGTCGAGCATCTTGCCGTCGCTGCGCGCGTTCGCCTCGAGCAGGCGGCGCGCCATGTAGTCGTAGAGCGCGGCGAAATTCTGTGCGAGCTCACCGCCGCGCTCCATGTCGAGACTTACGCGCAGCCCCTCGACGAGGCCGATGGCCCTGCCGATCATGACGCCCTTGATTGCGGTCTCGCCGGCGTCGAGCGCGCCGCGCGCCGCCGCGATGCGTGCGAGCGCGGCATCGAGCATCATCTGCACGAGCTCATGGGGCGATGCGCCGGCGACCTGAGACTGCGTGCCGACGCGCTGATATTCGTTCAGGGCACGGCGGCTACCGGATGTGTTCATCGATGGCTCCAAAGTGGGTCTCGAGCGTCTTGTCGGCAGCGCTTCGGTAAACCTGAGCGCCGGGACTACCCGGGCAGATTCGCGAGCTGCTGAGTGAGGTAGGTGCTCGTCGTCTTGAACTGCGAAACCAGTGTATCGAGCGCAGAGAACTGCTTGGTCAAGCGATTGCGCAGATCCGTCATGCGCGTGTCGAGCGCATCGCGCTGCTGGCCGATGCTGCGCAGCTCCGAGTTGAGCTGCTGCGTCTGGGAATCGAGGATTCCATCCGAGCCCGAGAACGCATTGATCGTGTCCGAGAAGCTCGACCCGAAAGCCGAGAGCAGTGCCTGGACGCCGCTGCCGTTCATGTCGAGCGCGTCGCTGAGCGCCTGGGCGTCGAGGCTCGCCTTGCCGTTGACGTCCGTCTGCAAGCCGATGTTCACGAGACTCGAGAACGGATTGTCGGTCTGGCCCGTGTCGAAGCCCGCCGAGAACGCCGAGCCGAGACGGTCCTGCAGCGACCGCAGCGTCGCGTCGCCGACCAGGGGCCCCGAGTTGTTCGTGACCGATGAAGACGAGCTCGAGCTCGATCCGGAGCCCGAGCTCTGGATGTCGACGGTGCTCGATGCCGTTATCTTGTCCTGCAGCGCGTTGTAGGCCGTCACGACGGCGTTGAGCTTGCTGCTGAGGTCCGACTTGTCGGTCGCGACGGTGAGCTTCGTCGCCGTCGTGCCCTGGGAGACGTTGTGCAGCGTGAGCGTCAGGCCCGGCAGCACGTCCGTGATCTCGTTGGAGGAGGAGGTCAGCGCGAGGCCGTTGATCTTGAACTGCGCGTCCTGCGCGGCCGCTGTCTCGTCCATCGAGGCCGAGGCGAGCCGCGAATCGAGCGACCCGCTCGTCGTCAGCGTCATCGTGCCGGCCGTGCCGGAGACGGCGGACGTCAACAGCAGCCGGTAACCCGAGCCGTCGTTGACGACCGCGGCATGTGCGTCGAGGCCGCTGTTGTTGATAGCGTCGGCGACGTTGGCCAGCGTGTTCGAGCCTGCCGCGATCGTGAGATCGGCGCTCTTGCCGTTGACCGACAGGGTCAGCGTTCCCGTGCCGATCGTGTCCGTAGGAGCCGAAAACCGGTTCGCCGCGGTCGTCGCGAGCGACTGCGCCGAGGCGAGCTGTTGCACACTGATTTGATAGTCGCCGAGTGCGGCATCGGCCGTCGCCGTTGCGGAAACGATGCCGTCGTCGGCGCTCGTGGCCGAGCGGCCGATCTTGAGATCCTTGAGCGCATTGACCGCGTCGTACAGGTTGGCCGCGGCGCTCTTGAGCGAACCGTAGGCGGAGAGCCGCGACTGGGCGCTGAGCTCGCGCCGGTCGAGCGGCGCCTGCGCCGTCGCCTGCTCGCTCTGCACCATGCTGTCGACGAGCGAATTGAGGTCGAGCCCCGAACCGATACCGAGGCTGCTGACCGCGCCGAGGCCCGTGCTCGCCGTCGCCATTGCGCTTGTCCCTGTCCTTTTCCTTGTCCTTCGGTGCGCCGGGCCCGAAGGCCGGAGCGACGGCCGGCGGCGCCCTCGCGAGCGCCGCCGACCGACCCTGCTACTGCAGGAGCCGCAGCACGTTCTGCGGCATCGCGTTGGCCTGGGCCAACATCGCGACACCGGCCTGCTGCAGGACCTGGTTGCGCGTCAACGACGCCGTCTCGGCGGCGAAGTCCGCGTCCATGATCCGCGAGCGCGTGGCCGAGAGGTTCTCGACGCCCGTCGAGAGGTTCGCGACGACCGACTCGAAGCGGTTCTGCACGGCGCCGAGTGACGCGCGGGAGCCGTTCACGGTCGTGAGGGCCTGGTCGATGACGCGGAGGACGGTGTCGGCGCCGCCGGTCGTGAGGACGTTGACCGGACCGTAGGTCGTGGAGGAGGCGACGCCGTCACTTGCGGTGAAGCCCGCGTTGGCGACGTTGGCGCCTCCGATCGTGTAGGCCTCGGAGGAGCTCAGGTTAATGGTGCCGTACGTGGTCGCAGCCGTAAGACCGGAGTTCGTGACGGTTCCGCCGACGACGATGTTGCTACCGTCAGAAGCCGTCAGCTTAACGGCGGTGCCCGAGACCGAAGCCTCGACGTTCGTAATTCCGCCGCCCGTGAGCGCGGTATTGATCGCATTCGCGAGCGCCGTCGCGCCTGCCGCGTCCGCCGTAACAGTCGTGTCGGCTACGGTCACGCCGTTGATCGTGAGGCCGGAGACGGCACCAGCCGTGGGCGTCGCGCCCGTGACCGAGTTCGACTGCGCCGTCGCCGTCACGCCGGTGCCCGAGGCATTGATCGCGTCTGCAATCGCCTTGGCATCGCCGGCGGCCGCGCCGACATCCACGTTGTTGATCGTGAGATCGCCGGCGCTCAGCCCCGCGGCCGCAACCGCCGTGCCCGTCGTCGAGTAATCGACTAAGCTGCCACCGTGAAGCCCGAGCGCCTGCGCCGTCACCGACGAAATCGCATCCACCGAGATCGTCTGCCCGTAATTCGCGCCGACCTGGAACACCTGCGAGGTGAACGAACCGTTCAGCAGGCTAAGGCCGTTGAACTGCGTCTGGCTCGCGATACGCGTGACCTCGGAGATACGCTGCTGCACCTCGGCGTCGAGGGCCGCGCGGTCGGAGTCGCTGTTCGTCGCGTTGCGCGCCTGCACGGCGAGCTCGCGGATGCGCTGCAGGTTGTTCGCGACCTCGGCGAGGGCACCTTCGGCCGTCTGGGCCAGCGAGATACCGTCGTTCGAGTTGCGGATCGCCTGATTCATGCCGTTGATCTGAGTCGTGGCGCGCTCGGAAATCGCGAGACCCGCCGCGTCGTCCTTCGCGCTGTTGATGCGCAGACCCGACGACAGTCGCTGCAGGGAGGTGGCGAGCTGCCCCTGCAACGTCGACAGATTGCGCTGCGCGTTGAGCGACATCAAATTGGTGTTGATGACCTGAGCCATTTGTGTACCTCCTGGTACCTCGTCAGTTTCGCAATGTCCTTACCGCCGCTCCGGCGGAACCTTTCGCGGCGGCCTCGAGCCGCTCACACCGGCCAATGTCGGCCCCAGGGCCCGGATCTTTAGGCC
Organism: uncultured Gammaproteobacteria bacterium; assembly: GCA_963702105.1. Lineage (GTDB taxonomy): Bacteria > Pseudomonadota > Gammaproteobacteria > Steroidobacterales > Rariloculaceae > ZC4RG20. Next base: position 1,387,309 of record OY969712.1, on the reverse strand, counting down.
CTGGGCGGCTCGAGGAGGCCTTTGCATGCCTCCGGACACGGATTCGTTCGCGAATTCGTGAAGTGCGGCACATCCGCGGACCGAAATTCGCGCCCCGCGCTGCCGCAATCATCGGATGTAGTCGAACAGGCTCATGTGACCGAGCTGCACGTACGTCTGCTGCGCGGCCTGCAGCGCCGTCTGCTGCAGCTGGAATTTGCTGATCGCCGAGGCGTAGTCGAGATCCTGGACGCTCGAAAGCGCGCTTTGCAGCTGCACCTTATTGTCGGCATTCGAGGTGCCCTGCGAATCGATCGTGTTGAGCCGCGCACCGACGGACGTGCGCAGGTCGGACACGCGGCCGAGGGCCTGATCGATGTTCTGCAGGGCCTCGGAGGTGCTCTGGCCGAGCGCGGCGCGGTCGGCGGCCGTCGGCCGCGGCGTCTCGAGCGCGGTCGCGAGGTTGTCCACGACGGCAAACAGGGAGGCCGTGCCGGCCGGCGCCACGGAAAAGCTGTCGCCCGCGGCCGGCTGGCCGCTCAGCACGATGCGCCGCCCGTTGACGTCGATGGGTTGATCGGCTGCGTACGTGCCGGTCGCGATCGTCGTGCCGCCCGCGTCCTGCACCTCGTAGGTATCGGCGGTCACCATCCGAATCGTGTAGGTCGCCCCGTCGCCGGCGGCCGCGGGATCGGTCACGTCGGCCGTCGAGACGGTACCCGTGCCCGTGTTGCCCGCCGCCGGCGTCACGACGTACACGCCGTTGCCGCGCGGAATCGACATGAACGCGGCGCCGCTGTCGTTGACCGCGATCTGCCGGCTCGCCGAGAGCGCGATCTGCCGCTGCCCGGCATCCCCGACGTAGTCCACGCCGCCGCTACCGTTGCGCAGGAACGGCCGGTTCGCCGACTGAAAGCCCGCGAAGAGATACTCGCCGCTCGCGTCCTGGGTATTCGCGGTATCGACCAGGCCTGAGGAGATCTGGCGCAGCTCCTGCGCGATCGCCGCACGCGATTCGTCCGTCTGGGTCCCGTTGGCCGCCTGCACGGCCAGCTCGCGGACGCGCTGCAGGCTCGTGTCCATTTGCTGCAGCGCCGTCTCCTCCTGCTGCAGCCGGTTCGTGCCGAAATCCGCGTTGCGCTGGTACTGATCGACCTGCGTGACGCGCTCGCCGTAGTTCAGCGCCTGCACGGCGCCGCCGGGGTCGTCGGCCGCGGTCGTAATCCGCTTGCCGGTCGAGAGCTGCTGCTGGGTGCTCTGCAGCTCCGACTGCAGGCGTTGGATCTGACCAATGCCGCTTCCGAAAAGATCCGCCGTCGAGATTCTCATTTCGATCCCTCGCTTCGTCCTCGCCGCGCCCTCGCGTCGGCCTCAGCGGCTCACCGCGGCCAGCAGGCTGTCGAACATCGTGCCGGCCGTCGCGATGACCTGCGCCGCGGCCTGATACGCCTGCTGAAAGCGCAGCATGTTCGCGGCCTCCTCGTCGAGATTGACGCCCGAGACGCTGTCGCGCTGCGCCTGCGCCTGCTGCAGGAGCTGCGCCTGCACGTCGGCATTGAGCTTCGAGCGCTGCGTCTTGACGCCAACGTCCGCGACGACCTGCGCATAGCCTTCCGAGAGCGTGGCCGTGCCGCCCGCGAGCGTGCGCTGACCCGCGAGCGCGCCGAGCGTCAGCGCGCCGCCGTTGTCGCCGACGCCGCCCGTGTTGTCTCGGACCTGAAAAACGTCCCCTTCGGCCGGCGTGCCGCGAATCACGAGCTGCCAGCCGTTGGCCGTGATCGTCGTGTCTCCCGAGGGATCGGGCGGCACGGTCGTTCCGCCGACGACGAAATTGCCACCCGTGAACGTCACGTCCACGGGTGTACGCACGGCGGGATCCGTCGGATCCGTGATCGTGAGCGCGTTCACGCTCGCACCGCCCGTGTTGGCCGCCGCGGCCTGCGCCTTGACGGGCAGCGCGGCGGCGATCGCGCGCGGGTCCGAGATCTTGACCTGCATCTGCCCCGCGACGTGCAGCGGCTGCAGCACGAAACCGTCGCCGGCCTGTGCGCCCGCGACGCCCGAGAGGTCGAGCGAAAGTCCATCGAAGCTCAGCGAGCCCCCCGGTGCGACGCTGCCGACGGTTTGGCCATCGGACGTCCGCCGCACGGTCCAGGCCGAGCCGTCGAAACGCAACTGGTAGTCGCTCGGCACGAGCGCGTTCGCGTCGGTCACCGTCAAGGCGGGCGTCCCCGTCGCCGCGTTGCCTCGATTGGCCAGCACGGCCGGAGGCGGCACCGAAAAGAAGGCCTGGCCCGGGTTGCCGTCGAGATCCATACCGGCCTCGTGGAGCTGATTGAAGCTCTGCGTGAGGCCGACGGCGACGCGGCCGAGCCCGTCGGTCGCGGGGTCGAGGAGCGTGGACTTGAGATCGAGCAGCGCGCCGAGCGTGCCGCCCAACGAATCGCCGGCCCGCACGAAGGCCGCGCCGTTACTGAAGCCGACCGTGAGCTGCCCCGGATCGGCACCGAGCGGCTGGGCGACGAGCTTGTTCGTCTGCGTGCCGACGACGAGCCCCTGGCCCTGCCCGATCGAGACCGCGAGGCTGCCGTCGGACTGCACGGTGCTCTGCACGGAGACCTGCTCCGAGAGTTGCCGCACGAGCTCGTCGCGGCGATCGAGCAGATCGTTAGGCGGCGACTCCGCGCCCCGGGCGGCCATGATCTGCCGGTTCAAATCCGCGATGCCGGAGGCGAGCTGATTGATCGTCTCGACGGCCGAGCCGATCCGGCCGTTCACGATGCGGCTCTGATCGTCGATGCTGCCCTGCAGCTGACCGAAGCGGTCCACGAGCGCCTGGCCTTGGGTCAGCATCTGCTGGCGGGCCGCGGTCGAGGTGGGATCGTTGCCGACGTCCTGCACGGCCGAGAAGAAACTATCGAGCGCAGGCGTGAGGCCCGAGTTCGAGCCTGAGAGCACGTTGTCGACCTGGCCCGCGATCTCGGAGTACGTCTGCTCGTACGCGTTGGCGGAGGTGTTCAGGGTCAGCGAGGCCTGGACGAACGCGTCCGTCGAGCGGCTCACACCCGTGGCCATGACGCCCGTGCCGAGCGAGCCCAGGCCCGTCTGCAGCGGCGTACGCGTCGCGAGGTCGAGCCGCTGCCGGCTGTAGCCTGCGGTACCGACGTTCGCGATGTTGTGGCCCGTCACGTCGAGCGCCTGCTGATAGGTCAGCAGCGCGGACGTGCCGATGCCGAGTATTCCGCCTCCGCTCATGTGCGGCCTCCGTCGGCGCCCGGCGTGGCGGGCCCGCTCTCGATGGATATATCGGCCGTTGTGGCGCCGGCTTGATCGGGCCGGCCCGGCAGCCCACGGTTAACGATGGCGAGGACCTTGCTCGCGTAGTGCGGGTCGGTCGCGTAGCCGGCCGATTGCAGCGCTTCGGCATAGTCCGCCGGGGTCGAGGCACCGAGCGCGTTCGCGTAGCGCGCGTGACCTTTGACGAACGCGACGTAGTCTTCGAAGGCGGCCGCCATGCTGGAATACGAGCGAAACGGCTCGCGCCGCCGCTCGGGCACGCCGCCCACGAACTCGAGCGTCGAGACGCGCGTGCGCCCGCCCTGCCAGCCGGCGTCCGCTTTGATTCCGAATAAATTGAACGTCGGCCTGCCCTGCTCGTCGTGAATCTGCGCGTGTCCCCAACCGGTCTCGAGGGCCGCCTGGGCGACGATGACCTCCGGCGGGCAGCCGAGAGCCTGCGCGGCTTTCTGGGCGTAAGGCCACACGGCCGCGACGAATTCCTCGGGCGAGGCCGGGGACGCCGCGCCGGCCGCGGGATCGGAAGCGGCCTCGGACGCCGCGTCGGAATCGGCACCGAAAGCTACGTCGGAAGCAGGCGCGGCCGCGGGAGAAGCCGGGGCCGCGGGAGAAGCCGGGGCCGCCGGAGAAGCCGGGGCCGCGGCGGCTGCGTCGGCGGCCGCGACCGGGGCCGGCGACGCGGCCGGCATCCGAGGCAGTATCGGCGGCGGCACGGCGCCCGGAGCGGCACCGCCGTCCCCGCCGCTCGGCTTCGGCGCCGGGGGGGCACCGCCGAGCGCGCGCAGTATCGACGGCGTGAGCCCCACGCCTCCGCTGCGCGAGAGCGACAGCGCGAGTTGCTGATCGAGCATGCTCTGGTACTGGGCCATCTGCGTCCCTTCGAAGAGGCCGCCGTCGACGGTCGTCGCCTCGCGCATCTGCTTGAGCATGAGGTTCACGAACAGCGCCTCGAACTGCTGGGCCGTCGCGAGCTTCGCGTCCGGCGCATCGGCCGCGGCCTGCCGCCGGAGCTCGCCGAGCCCCTGCAGGTTGCCGAAATCGAAGGCTGCGCCGAGTGCCGAAGTGGTCATGGCCAGAAGCTCTGTATCCGCCCGATCGGCCGCCCTAAATGACGATCAGGTCGGCGCGAAGCGCCCCGGCCCGATGCAGCGCCTCGAGGATTGCAACGAGGTCGCCCGGGGCTGCGCCGACTCCGTTGACCGCGCGCACGATCTCGTCGAGCGTCGTCCCGGGCCCAAACGGGAACATGCGCGCGCCGTCCTGCTTGACGCTGACGTCGCTGCGCGGCGTCACGACCGTGGTGCCGGCGGAAAGCGGCGCGGGCTGGGACACGTCGGCGTTCTCCGTGATCGTCACGGTCAAGCTGCCGTGCGCGACCGCGGCCGGCAGCACCTGCACGTTGCCGCCCATGACGATCGTGCCCGTGCGCGCGTTCACGATGACGCGCGCCGGCGGCTCGCCGGGTTGAATCTCGAGATTCTCGAGTATCGAGACGAACGCGACGCGCTGCCCCGGATCCAGCGGCGCGCGCACGCGCACGGAAGTCGCATCGAGCGGCACCGCCGTGTCGGCGCCGAACTTGTCGTTGACGGCGTCGGCGAGACGGTGCGCCGTCGTAAAATCGCTCTCCTTGAGGTTCAAGGTCAGGCTGTCGCCCTGGTCGAAGCTCGTCTGCACCTCACGCTCGACCGTCGCGCCGCCCGGAACGCGGCCCGCGCTCGGGATGTTGACCGTGATGCGCGAGCCGTCGCGGCCGTCGGCGTTGAAGCCCCCGACGATGAGATTGCCCTGGGCCATGGCGTAGACGTTGCCGTCGGCGCCGCGCAGCGGCGTCATGAGCAGGCTGCCGCCGCGCAGGCTCGCGGCGTTGCCGATCGAGTCCACCGTCACGTCGATGGTCTGGCCGGGCTTCGCAAACGGCGGCAGCTCGGCGTGCACCATGACGGCGGCGACGTTCTTGACCTGCAGGTTCGTGCCCGGCGGGATCGTGACCCCGAGCCGCCCCAGCATGTTGCGCAGGCTCTGCGCCGTGAACGGCGCCTGGGTCGTCTGGTCGCCGGTACCGTTGAGCCCGACGACGAGGCCGTAGCCCACGAGCTGATTCGTGCGCACGCCGCCGACCGTAGCGAGATCCTTGACGCGCTCGTCGGCGTGAGCCGCGAGACCGAGGATGAGGAGGAAAAAAGGGGTCAGAGCCCTTTTTCGCTTCGAAAAAGGGCTCTGACCCCTTTTTTCCGGCTTCGCGCCCATCAGAACGGCCACACCCGGCTCTGGAAGAAGCGGCTGAGCCAGCCGGGCTTGCTCGAGCTCGCGACGGCGCCCGTGCCGCCGTAGGCGAGCTCGGCGTCCGCGACCTGCGTCGAGAGGACCGCGTTGTCGGCGCCGATGTCGACGGGCCGCACGATGCCGCGCAGCCGGATGTATTCCTTACCCTGGTTGATCTTGATCCACTTCTCGCCCTGCACGACGAGGTTGCCGTTCGTGAGCACCTCGGCGACGGTCACGGCGATGGAGCCCGAGAGCGCGTTGCTCTGCTCCGCCGAGCCCGCGCCGTTGAAGCTGTGCTTCGAGGCTACGTCCGTCGAGAGGATCGGCCGGCCGTGGTACGTCACGGTGCCGCCGGCCAGCGTCGGAATCCGGCAGGCTTACGGCTGCGTCCCGAGAGGTCGAGGCGTCCGCGGACTTTTTCGCGTCGGTCTTCTCCGCGAGCACGACCGTGAGCACGTCGCCGACGCGGCGGGCCTTGTAGTCCTCGAAGAGCGTCTGGGCCGAGACGGCCTGGTAGATAGAGCCCTGATTCCGCTCCGACGGGATGGGCTGCACCGGCAGCGTCGTCGCGAAGCGGCCGTCGTGGCCCTGCGCGGCGAGCGGTTCCGAGGTTGCACAACCTGCGAGCCCGCCGGCCATGGCGGCCGCGAGCACGGCGGCCGCAACGATGCGCGCGCCGAGCGCGTGCGCGCGCGCTGCTTCCGAATCCGTGCCTTTCCTCATGTCACCGTCCCAAGTTGTTGTTTGCATACTGCAGCATCTGGTCCGCCGCGGAGATCGCCTTCGAGTTGATTTCGTACGCGCGCTGCGTCTCGATCATGTCGACGAGCTCCTCGACCGTGTTCACGTTCGAGCTCTCGAGCGAGCCCTGATTCAGCGTTCCGAGCCCCGTGAGGCCCGGCGTGCCCACCTGCGGCGAGCCGCTCGCGGCCGTCTCGACGAGCAGGTTGTTGCCGATGGCCTGCAGGCCGGTCGGATTCACGAAGTCGGCGAGCTGCAGCTGCCCGACCTGCGTCGCGCCGACGCTCCCCGGCACCGTCGCCGAGACGATGCCGTCCTGGCTGATCGTGACCGACTGAGCGTTGTTGGGAATCACGATCCCGGGCTGAACCTTGAACCCGCCGGCCGTCACGAGCTGGCCGTTGCTGTCGATCTGCAGGGAGCCGTCCCGCGTGTAGGCGACCGAGCCGTCCGGCATCAGCACCTGCAGAAAGCCGCGGCCCTGGATCGCGACGTCGAGCGGACCGTCCGTCTGCACGAGGTTGCCTTGCGTGAAGGTTTTTTCGGTCGCAACGGTGTGCACGCCGGTGCCTATCATGAGACCCGAGGGCAGCTGCGTGTCCTGCGAGCTCTGCGCGCCGGGCTGGCGAACGTTCTGATAGAGCAGATCCTCGAAAACGGCCCGGCTCTTCTTGAAGCCCGTCGTGTTGACGTTCGCGAGGTTGTTCGAGATCACGGACATGCGCGTCTGCTGCGCATCGAGACCGGTCTTCGCAATCCAGAGTGCCTGATTCATTTCGTACTACTCCTGCTGGTCGAGCCAGCTTGGTCCTGCGGCGTCGAGCCGGCTTCCGCCTACGGCTTGCGCCGGCTTCGCTCGCGAGGTCATGCGAGCTTCATGAGCTCCGTCGAGGCCTGGTCGTTCTGCTCGGCCGCAGTCATCATCTTCACGTGCATCTCGAAGCTGCGCGCCTGCTCGATGAGATCGACCATGGCCGAGACGGCGTTCACGTTGCTGCCCTCGAGCATTCCCGAGACGAGCCGCACATTCGCGTCGGCCGCGGGTGTCGAGCCGTCCGCGAGCCGCATGAGCCCGTCGGTGCCGCGGACGAGCTGGCTCTCGGGCGGGTTCACGAGCCGGATGCGGCCGACGACGGCCAACGAGGCCGCTTCCTGGCCCTGAGGCCGGATGCTGACCGTGCCGTCGCCTGCGACCTCGAGCGATTCGAACGGCGGCAGCGAGATCGGTCCGCCGTCGCCGAGCACGGGCTGGCCGGCGGCCGTCTGCAGCATGCCGTAGGCGTTGACGTGCAGATCGCCGGCACGCGTATAGGCCTCGGAGCCGTCCGGCGCCTGCACGGCGATCCACCCCGGCCCGCTCACGGCCACATCGAGGTTGCGGCCCGTCGCCATGAGCGGGCCCGGCGTGAAGTCGGTACCGTGCCCGGCCGTGACGGCATAGGCCCGCGCGTCGGCGAAGCCCGGTCCCGTGAGCGATACGTCGATCGCGCCGGCCAGGGTGGACTTGAAGCCGACCGTCGAGGCATTCGCGAGGTTGTTGTCGGTGACCGCCTGGGCGGTCTGCGCCTCGCGGGCGCCGGTCATGGCGACGTAGAGCAGCCGATCCATCGTGCGCCGCCTACCGGATGTTGATGATGGTTTGAGTCACGGAGTCGGAGGTGCTGATGACCTGGGCATTCGCCTGAAAGTTGCGCTGCGCCGTGATGAGATTCACGAGCTGGGCGGCGATGTCCACGTTCGAGGCCTCGAGACCGCCGGACTGAATCGTGCCGAGATCGCCGTTGCCGGCGGCCCCCAGAGTGGGCTCGCCGGCCGCGTAGGTATCCACCCAGGCGTTGTTGCCCGTCTGCTGCAGCCCCTGCGGATTCGCGAAGCTTGCGATCGCGACCTGCCCGAGCGCGAGCGACTGGCCGTTCGTGAAACGCGCGAACGCGGCACCCTGTTGATCGATGTCTACGCCCGTCAGCCGTCCACTCGCGAACCCGTTCTGGCTCAGCGACGAGACGGTGTTCTGGCTGCCGTACTCCGTCGCCTTCGAGAAGTCGAAGTTCACGTCGAGCGGATTCGCGCCGTTCGTCGGCGAGTACTGGCCGAAGCTCACGGGGCTCGTCGGCGAGACCAGCGTCCCGTCGCCCGCGAAGCTCAGGGGCTGCGCCCCTCCGACCTGATTGCCGTCCACGGTCAGGTTCGCGTCCCATGACAGGGCGCCGGTGTTGCGGAAGTAGAGCGTCGAGACGTGCGGCTGGCCGAGCGAGTCGTAAAGCGTCAGCGGCGTCGAGTAGTTGTAGCTGTTCGCATCGGCCGGATCGAAGGGCACGGCCGAGAGGTCGTCGGCCGTCGAGCTCAAGTTGAACGACGCCTCGACGCTGCTCGTCGCCTGCGGCGGCGCATCCGTGCTCGCGAGGCGCAGGTCCGAGAGCGTGCCGGTCTCGAAGGTGCCGGCCGCGCTGTCGAGCACCGGGTAGGACTGCAGCCGCTTGCCGTCCGGGTTCACGACGTAGCCGTCCCGGTCGATCTGAAACGCGCCGGCCCGCGTATAGCTGCGCGCGCCGCCGTCGTCGAGCACGAAGAATCCCTTGCCCGAGATCCCGAGATCCAGGTTGTTGCCGGTGTTCTCGATGTTGCCCTGCGTGAACTGCTGCGACACGTCGGCGAGCTTCACGCCCGTGCCGATGGCCGTGCGGCTGATGCCGGAGTAAGCCGTCGCGAAAACGTCGGCGAACTCCGCGCGCGACTGCTTGAACCCCGTCGTGCCGGCATTCGCGATGTTGTTGCCCGTGACCCGCAGGTCTTCCGAGGCGGCGTTGAGCCCGCTCAGGGCGGTGTTGAAGGACATGTTCCTACTCCTTGACCAGAAAGCAGGCCGAAGGCCCGCTAGTTCGAGATGCCGCGCACCTGGCTGAAATCGACGACGCCGAGACCGGTCACGGTCAGCGCCATCGAGCCCGAGGTGCCGCCCGAAAGGTTCACGCTCTCGACGCGTCCCGCCACGAGCGCGTCGAGGGCCTGGTTCTGGCCCGCGACGTTCGCGGTGGGCCGCAGCTCGTAGAAGCCGGGGTCGGCCTTGCTGCCGTCGGCCAGCGTGCCGTCCCAGCTGAAGGGCGCGCGCCCGGATTCGCTCGCGTCCACGGGCACGGTCGCGACGAGGCTGCCGCTCAGGTCGTAGACGCCTACGGTGGCCGAATTCGTGCCGGCCGGCAGATCGAGGGCGCCCGAGAGCGTGCCGGCGGGCGGCAGCCAGCCCTCGTGCGCGGGCACGAGCACGTTGCGGTTCACGAGCGACGCGGCCTGCAGCGATTGGTTCGCGCCGAGCGCCGTCGCGAGACCGTCGAGCGAGGTCTTCATGTCGCCGATGCCCGAGACGGTGCCGAACTGCGCGAGCTGCCCGAGAAAGTTCGCGCTGTCCATCGGCTTGAGCGGATCCTGGTTGCGCAGCTGCGTGATCATGAGCTGCATGAAGTCCGCTTCGCCGAGCTTGTTGCTCGGGCCTGCCGCCGCCGCGGCGGCGCTCGTGGACGCGGCCGAGATGCCGAGCCCGCTCAGAATGCTGCTGTCGATCGAATTCGTCATGGCCGCTTACCCCTGCCCCTTGCGCCTCAGCCGCCGAGCTGCAGCGTGCGCAGCATCAGTTGCTTGACCGTGTTCATGACTTCCACGTTGCCCTGGTAGCTTCGGGAGGCGGAAATCATGTCCGCCATCTGCTCCACGACGTTGACCGACGGGTAGTAGACATACCCGTCCGCGTCGGCCATCGGATCGCCGGGCCGGTACTCCGCGCGCGGCTTGGCCGTGCTTTGCGCGATGCCCGCGACGCGCACGCCGGCGCCTTGCGCCTCGCCGGTCGCCTGGTCGAGGACGGCCGCGAAGACCGGATAGCGGGCACGGTAAGCGCCGGCCGCCGTCGAGCTCGCGACGTCGGCGTTGGCCATGTTGCTCGCGACCGTATTCAAGCGCACGGATTGAGCGCTGAGCGCCGAGCCGGACACATTGAAGATATTGAAGAGGCTCATCTCGGGCTCCTACTGGCCGCGCAGCGCGCTGCGCAGGCCGGCGATGCGGTTGTTGAGAAAGTCCAGGCTCGCCTGATAGCGCACGGCGGCCTCGGAGAACGCGGATTGCTCGAGCTGCGTGTCCACGGTGTTGCCGTCGAGCGAGGGCGTGTTCGGAATCCGGTACTTGACCTCTGCGCCGCCGTTCGCGGCGTCGGGCTGAATGTGGCCGGCCTCCGTCGTGCTCAGCGTCAGGCTGCCGCCTTCATTCGCCTCGCGCGCGAGCGTCGCGCGGAAGTCGATGTCGCGCGCTTTGAACCCGGGCGTGTCGGAATTCGCCATGTTGTTGGCGATGAGCTCGAGGCGCCGGGCCCCGAGCGTCAGAGCGCGTATCGGAATGCCGAGCGCGGCGTCGACGAGATTGCCCATTTTTCGAGGTCCTCCGCGGTTGCGTTGGGCCGACTCAGCAAGAGCCGTGCCAAGGCCACAATGTCCCCGGATACCGGCCGTTTCCACATGCGGCAACGCATCGCGCACTGCTCCGAGGCGGCAAAACTTTGCCGCGAGCGGCGAAGAACTGCCGCATGCCGAAGAAATTAGACCGTGCAACGACCGAGCGCGATGTGGCACGCCTATTGCAGAACCCTCTCGGACGCTTCCCTTTGCGTCGTCTTTTTGACGCTACATTTACTCGACAGCGAGATCGCCATGTCCTTACTGAGATCAGCTACGTTTGCGGCCGCCGCGCTGTGCTGGACGGCATTCGCCGCCGCCACGGGAACGGCCGGCGAAGAGAGCCACGACCGTCTGCAGCGGCTCGCCGAGTCCCATGCCCTCGAGATCGCCCGTTCGCTCGCGCCGCCGGGCGCGGACGTAAAGGCCGAGGCCGTGAGGCTCGACCCGCGGCTGCACCTCTCGGCCTGCGCGGTCACGCCCGAGACCTTCGATCCGCCGGGCCAGCCCGCCCGTTCCGAAGCCGTCGTGGGCCTGCGCTGCCCGGCCGGCGCTTCGTGGTCGCTCTACGTGCCGGTGCGCCTCTCGATCACCGTGGACGTCGTCGTGCTCACGGCACCGGCCGCGCGCGGGGACGTCCTCGACGCCTCGAAGCTCGCGCTCGAGCCCCGCGACGTGGCGCGGCTCAGCGGCGGGTACCTTGCGGCGCTGGCCGACGCCAAGGGGCTCGTGCTGCGCCGGCTCGTCCGCCCCGGGACGGTGCTCACACAGGCGATGCTCGAGCGCCCGCGACTCGTCCAGCGCGGTCAGCGCGTGCGGATCCGGGCGGAGGGCGGCGGGCTCGTCGTGGATGCCGAAGGCGAGGCCCTGGCCGACGCGGCACAGGGCGACCGCGTCCGCGTACGCAATACACGCTCCGGCCTCGTCGTCGAAGGCGTCGTGGACCGGGCGGGCAACGTCGTCGCAGGTTTCTAGGCGTCGTCGAGGGCTGCCCCCGCCCCCCGAGCGCGTCGCTTTTTTGACGCCCGCCCTAAAGAATCTCGGGGCCGGGCCGATAGTCGAGCTGACGGGCGCGAAAAGCGCTCCCGAGCAGGGACCATTAGATGGACATAAAAAGCGCATCCGGAGTCGGTTCGATCGCGGGCCCGCAGCCCGTGAAGCCCGAATCCGCGCAGGCCGAGCGGCGCGAGACCGTCCAGGACGGCGAAGCCCGCGAGCAGGTGACCCTGACCCGCACGGCCCAGAGTCTCGTCGACGCGGCACGCGAAGCGGGCGGCCCTGCGCCCCTCGACAGCGCGCGCGTCGAAAGGCTGCGCGGCGCGATCGCCGAGGGCGCCTACGGCGTGGACTCGCGCCGGGTCGCGGACAAGCTTCTGGCCGCGGACCGCCAGCTCGGCGGCTTGCCGAAAGCTTAACGCGAGGCAGCGGCCCGCGCTGCCCATGAACCGAGACCGGACCGGAACGAGACAATGGCGGATTTTATAGATCCCGTTGCCGAGCTCGAGCGCCGGGTCAAGCCGCTGCTACCGCTCGTCGCCGACCTCGAGCAGGCGCTCGAGGCCGAGGCGCAGGCCCTGAGGCGGCGTAACGCCGACGCCCTGCTCGCCGCCGTCGAGGCCAAACGCCGCTGCATCCGCACACTCGACGACCGGCTCGCGACCGCGGATCTGCCGGCCCGACTCTTGATGTCTGCGCTGCCCCACGAGATGCCCTGGTGGCATGAGTTCGTCGAGCGGCTCGGCCGCTGCCGAAAGATGAACCAGGCTGCGGGCAGCGCGATCGCGGCGTTGCAGCGGCACACCGACGCGAGCTTGAGGCTCCTCGGTCTTTCCCCCGAACCGGCCGCCTACGGCGCCAACGGCCGCGCCGAACGCGGTGCGACTGCGCGCAAGCTCGTCGTCTGCTGATTCACCGCCCGGCGCGCGACGCCGGGACCTCGCACGCGTCCACGATGCCCTGCAGCACGCGGGCCAGCTTCCCTATCGCGCCCTCGACCTCCGAAGCCGGCCGCGATCCCCGGTCGATGCCCGCCATGACCCCGACGCCGACGAGCACGGCCGCGGCGAGCCACGCCTTCTCTGCGGCCCCTTCTTCGCCGAGCCAGCGGCTGAACGGCACGATGAACTGGGTCTGCACGTGCCGGCGGACGAGCCGGCTCGCGGCCGCCGACGAGCTCGAGCGCGCCGCGAGCTGCAGGAAGGCGATCCGATCGGGGCAAGGCGCCGCAGGATCGAGCATGGCGCGCGCGAGACGTTCGCCCAGCGTGGCGCGGTCTCCGGCCATGACCTCTGCCGGGTCCGCCGTCGTGCTCTGAAGCACCTCGGCGAAGAGACCTTCCTTCGAGCCGAAGTAGCGGCAGATCAACGCGGGGTCCACGCCCGCCTCCGCCGCGATCGCGCGCAAGCCGGCGAGGTCGTAGCCGTCGCGCAGGAACCGCTCGCGGGCGGCCGCGAGGATGCCGGCCCGCGTCGCGGCCGCGTTGCGCGGCCTCGTGGGTTCCGGAGACGTCATGGGGCGAAAGAATGGGTCATGGGGCAAACGTAACGTGAAATACATTCACGTGCTGCGGCGTTGACACGAGACTAGCAGCGCCGATTAAATAAGTCACCGACTGTTGACACGCGGCCCGGCAGATCCGCCGAGGTCGCGTGTCGTCTTTTGCGCAGGGATTTTCACGATGCAACGTTCCCCTCTCCTGCCGGCGCTCGCGGCCGGACTCCTCGTGACCGCCTGCGCCAAGGCCCCCTCCGCCGAGGCGCCCGCGCAGCTTCCCGAGGTCACGGTCGCAAAGCCGCTGGCGCAGCGGATCATAGAGTGGGACGACTACGTCGGGCAGTTCCGGGCCGTCCAGAGCGTGGACGTGCGCCCGCGCGTCTCGGGGTACGTCGTCGGCGTGCACTTCGAGGACGGCGAGCTCGTCAAGAAGGGTCAACCGCTCTTCACGGTCGATCCGCGGCCGTTTCGTGCGGCGCTCGCGCAGGCGCAGGCGGACGCGGATGCCGCCGAGGCAAAGCTCGAGAATGCCCGCAGCGAGCTCGACCGCATCCGCGACCTCGCGGACAAGAAGCTCGCGAGCAAGGAGCAGCTCGACGCGCGCGAAGCCGACCTGCGCACGGCCAAGGCTCAGCTCGAGGCGGCGCGAGCGGCCGTTCAGGCGCGCCGGCTCGACCTCGGATTCACCGAGATCTCGTCCCCGATCGACGGCCGCGTCTCGTACCGCCGCGTGGACCAGGGCAACGCCGTCAAGGCCGACGATACCGTCTTGACGACGATCGTCTCCGTAGACCCCATCTACTTCGAGTTTCAGGGCTCGGAAGCCTTGTATCTCAAATACAAGCGCGAGGAAGCGCACGGGTCCGACGCGGCCCGCAAGGTCCGCATCCGCCTGCAGGACGAGAAAAGGCCGCGCTGGACAGGGCGCCTCGTCTTCATGGACAACACCATCGACCCCTCGTCGGGCACGATCCGCGGACGCGCGCTCGTGGACAATCCAGAAGGTTTTCTGACGCCCGGCATGTTCGGGCACATGCAGCTGCAGGCGTCCGAGCGGCACGCCGCGCTGCTGCTGCCCGACACGGCCATCGGGACACAAGGCGCAGAGCGGATCGTCTATGTGGTCGGCGGCGACGGCCTCGTCGCCACGCGCAAGGTCGTGCTCGGGCCTCTGCACGACGGCCTGCGCGTCGTCCGCAGCGGGCTCGAGGCCGACGACCGCGTCGTCGTCGACGGTCAGCAGCGCGCGCGGCCCGGCGCCCGGGTCTCGGCGAAGCTCACGCAGATTCACGCGCCGGCCGGCGAGGCGCGCGCGAGCGACGACGGCGACGGCGACGGCAACGGCGACGGCAACGGCGACGGCGACGGCGACGGCAACGGCAGGAACGCCGCGGCCCCGTCCGCCTCGGCCCCCTGACCGGGCCTGTTCATGCGTCTCACGCACTTCTTTGTCCGCCGCCCGATCTTCGCGAGCGTCATCGCGATCGTCATCGTCATCGTCGGCGCGTTCGCCTATCCGCTGCTGCCCGTCGAGCAGTTCCCGCCGATCGCGCCGCCCGGCATCAGTGTCGCCGTGCAGTATCCGGGCGCCTCGGCAGAGACGATCTCCGAGACGGTGCTCGCACCGCTCGAGCAGGAAATCAACGGCGTCGAGCACATGCTCTACATGTCGTCCACGGCCGTCGCACAAGGGCAGTCCTCGATCACGGTCTCGTTCGAGCCCGGCACCAATCTCGATACGGCACAGGTGCAGGTTCAGAACCGGGTCGCGACGGCCGAGCCGCGCCTGCCCGCCGAGGTCCGCGCGCTCGGGGTCACCGTCTCGAAGCAGTCGCCGGGCTTCCTCATGCTCGTCACGCTCAAGTCCTCCGACCCGAGCGTGAGCCCGGACTACGTCGGCAACTGGGCCAACACGGTCGTGCGCGACCGGCTGCTGCGCATCGAGGGCGTCAGCGACGTGCGCGTCTTCGGCGGCGGCAACTACGCGATGCGCATCTGGATCGATCCGGACCGTGCGGCGGCTCACGGCCTCACGGCCGCCGAGATCGTGGCGGCGCTGCGCGAGCAGAACGTGCAGGTCGCAGCCGGCGCGATCGGCCAGGCGCCTTTCGGCAAGCAGAAATCCGCCTTCCTGCTGCCGATCCAGATGCAGGGCCGGCTCACCAAGCCTTCGCAGTTCGACGACATCGTGATCAAGGTCGGCGCGGACGGCGGCGTCACGCGTCTGCGCAACGTCGGCCACGCCGCGCTCGCGCGCCAGGACTACAACGTCAAGGCGTTTTCGGGAAAACTGCCGACGATCGGCATGGCCGTCGTGCCGCAGCCCGAGACGAATCAGCTCGCGGCGGCGAACCAGGTGCTGGCCGTACTCGACGGCTTGAAGCCGAACTTTCCGCACGGCGTGAGCTACAGCGTCCCTTACGATCCGACCGAGTTCGTCTCCGCGTCGATCGAGGCCGTGCGCCACACGCTGCTCGAGGCGCTGCTGCTCGTCGTCGTCGTCATCGCCGTGTTCCTGCAGACTTGGCGCGCCGCGATCATCCCGATCGTCGTGATTCCCGTCGCGCTGATCGGGTCGATGGCCGTGCTGCTCGGCCTCGGCTATTCGCTGAACTCGCTGGCGCTGTTCGCGCTCGTGCTCTCGGTCGGCATCGTCGTGGACGACGCGATCGTCGTCGTCGAGAACGTCGAACGCAACATCCGCGAAGGGCTCTCGCCGGCCGAGGCCTCCCGGCGCACGATGGACGAGGTCTCGACCGCCCTCATCGCGATCGGCCTCGTGCTGCTCTCCGTATTCGTGCCGACGGCCTTCGTCACGGGCATCCCGGGGCTCTTCTACCGGCAGTTCGCGGTCACGATCTCGGCCGCGGCCGTGATCTCGCTCGTCATGTCGCTGACGCTGACGCCCGCCCTCGCCGCGCTCCTGCTGCGCCCGCACACGAAGGACCTCGAGCATACCGGGCCTCTGGCGCTGCAGCTGCTGCATCGCGCCGGCGGCCGCTTCACGCGCGCGTTCGATCGGCTCGGCGTCGCCTACGGCCGCCTGACCTCGCACACCGTGCGCCGCACGGCGCTCATGCTGACGCTCTATTCGGGCCTGCTGCTCATCACGGGCTGGCGCTTCCTCGCGACGCCGGGCGGCTTCATTCCGGATCAGGACCAGGGCGCGCTCATCGGGGTCATCACGCTGCCGCCCGGCGCCTCCGCGGAGCGCACGGACCGCGTCATGCAACAGGCCATGGGCATCGTGCAGTCGGCTCCCGGCATCGAGCAGGTCGTCGCGTTCTCGGGCTTCAACGCAGCGAGCTCGTCGCAGGAATCGAACTCGGGCGCGCTGTTCATGAAGCTCACGAGCGCGGCCGAGCGCAGGGGCAACGGCATGACGGCAGCGGGCCTCGGCCGCGAGCTCATGGGAAAGCTTGCCGCCATTCAAGGCGCCTCGATCATCATCATTCCGCCGCCGACCGTGCAGGGCATGGGCAACGGCGGCGGCTGGCGAATGATGATCGAGGACCAGTCCGGGGCCGACTACGGTCGCCTCCAGGCCGCGGCGGACGATCTCGTGGCCGCGGCGGCCAAGGTGCCGGAGGTCGCGGGCGTGTTCAGCCAATTCAACACGGCCTCCCCGCGCCTGCATGCGGTGCTCGACCGCGACAAGGCCGAGCTGCTCGGCGTGAACCCCTCCGACGTGTACAGCACGCTGAACATCTACTTGGGCTCGCTCTACGTCAACGACCTGAACCTGTTCGGCCGCACCTACCAGGTCATCGCGCAGGCCGACCCGAAATTCCGCGACGAGCGCTCGGACATCCTGAACCTGCAGGTGCGCTCGGCGACGGGCGCCATGGTGCCGCTCGGCGCCGTGCTCGATCTGCGCGAGGACGCGGGCCCCGCGCGCGTCGTACGCTACAACCTCGCCCCGAGCGCCGACATCCGCGGCCAGGCCGCGCCGGGCTACTCCTCGGCCCAGGCGCTCGCAGCCATGGAGCGGCTCGCGGCCGCGCGCCTGCCGCAGGGCATGAGCTTCGAGTGGACGGACATCGCGTTCCAGCAGAAGCTCGCGGGCAGCACGGGCGGGCTCGTGTTCGGGCTCGCCGTCGTGTTCGTGTTCCTCGTGCTCGCGGCGCAGTACGAGGCATTCACGCTGCCGCTCTCCGTGATCCTCATCGTGCCCATGTGTCTTCTGGCCGCGATCGTCGGCGTGGACCTGCGCGGCATGGACAACAACATTCTCACGCAAATCGGCCTTGTCGTGCTCATCGCGCTCGCGGCCAAGAACGCGATCCTCATCGTCGAGTTCGCGCGGCAATACGAGGAGCGTGACGGTATGAACCGGCGCGAGGCGGCTGTCGCGGCCGCGCGCACACGGCTGCGGCCCATTCTCATGACGAGCTTCGCGTTCATCCTCGGCGTGCTGCCGCTCGCGATCGCCACGGGGCCCGGCAAGGAGATGCGCCAGGCGCTCGGCACGGCCGTGTTCTTCGGCATGCTCGGGGTGACCTTCTTCGGCCTCGTATTCACGCCCGTGTTCTACGTCGTGTGCCGGGCCCCGGCGCGCCGAGGGCCCGGCGCGCCGGGGCCGCAGGCGCAAGACGGTTGAGCGCTCCCAAGTCTCCGGCTTCGCAGGCGCGGCGAGTCGGCGCCGTGACCTTCATCGGCGGACTCGGCGGCGGGCTCGTCTTTCCGATCCTGCCGGCGCTCGGTCTGAAGCTCGGCATTGCGGGCGCCATGATCGGCTTCATCCTCTCGATGAACCGCATCACCCGCCTGCTCTTCGACTCGCTCGCCGGCCGCCTCGTCGATCGTATCGGCGGCCGAATCCCCATCGCGGTCGGTCTCGCGATCGAGGGCCTCGGGATTCTGTGCTACAGCGGCGGCGTGGACTTCGGCCCTGCGAGCTGGTGGTTTCTCGCCGGTCGTGCGCTTTTCGGCATCGGCTCCGCGCTGATGTTCGTCGGCGCCCAGGCCACCGTGCTCGCCTTGTCCACGGCGGCGAACCGCGGCCGTCTCGCCGCGACCGTGCGCATCGCCATGAGCCTCGGCCTGCCCGGCGGCCTCGTGATCGGCGGCCTCATCGCGGACCGCGTCTCGAACGACGCGGCCTTCCTGACGGGCGCCGCCCTGACGTTCTTCGGCGCGGCGGCCGCGCTGCGGCTCGTGCCGCGCACGCGCCCGGGGCAGGTCGGCGCGCACGGACGCTCTGCGTCCTCCGAACGGCTCTCGTCGCTCCCGGAGTTCGGATTCGTCGCGACCGCGTGGGGCTTCAACCTGCTCGTGTTCCTGACCGTGCAGGGCGTGCTGCTCGCGACGCTCGTGGTGCTCGTCCGCCAGCGCGGACTCTCGGCCTTGGGATTCGGCGACGAAGGCACCGCCGGCATCGTCATGGCCGTCATGATGGCCTGCTCGTCCGTCGTGGCCCTGGCGCTCGGCCGCCGGCTCGACCGACTGCCCTCGCGCGCGGCGTTCGTGATGCCGGCTCTGGGCGGCGTCGCCGCGGGCTTCGCGGTGCTCGGCCTCACGCACGGCCTGGCCGGCGCCTTCTTCGGCGCCGTGCTGGTCGGCGGTTCGTTCAACGGCATCACGCTGCCCATGCTGACGCTGCTCGGGGACGTGACACCCCCCGACCACTACGGCCGCGCGGTCGGGTACTACCAGTTGTTCGGCGACGTGGGCGGCAGCCTCGGCCCGATCCTGGGACTCGAGGCGGGCCTGCACTTCGGCATGCTGCCGACCTATCTAGGCGTCGCGGCCCTGCTCGCGCTCTGCGTTCCCGCCGCACTCTGGGCGGCGCGCCGCGAGCGGGCCGTGCAGCGGCTCAGAAGTGGAACGCGGCGCCTACCATGAAGCCCGAGGCGTCGCCGCCGCTCGGCCGGCTGAACCACTGAAGCTCGCCGCGGACATCCGCGGGCCCGAAGCGATACTTGGCGCCGATGGACGTAGCCAAGCCGGCGTGGTTGCTCTTGTCGGTCTCGGAGATGACGGTCGAAGGCGCCGTGCCCGTGGGCGACGCCGTAATCGTGCCGTCGGCGCGCGTGTGGGACTCGTAGATCCCGATGCCCGCGAAGAGCCGCACGTGATTCAGCGGCAGGATACCGATGGCCTTGACCTGCGCAACTCGGAAATCCGTCGAAACGTCGAGCGTTCCGAGCGTCGGGAGCGTCGTCGAGTCCGAGAGGTTGTTAGTCTTCTGCCAGGCGCCCTCGACGGCGAAGTATTGGTTCCACTGATACCCGCCGAACAGGCGATATCCGCCGCCGGTGTCGGAGAACGAGAAATCGCCGGGCACCTTGGTCGTCTTGAGATGCATGACGCCGTAGCCCAGGCCAACGTAAGCACCTCGGGCGGCCGGTTCCTGGGCGCTCGCTGTGCCCGCCGCGAGCGCTCCTGCGAGCAGCACAGCGGCGGAAAAAGATAGTCGTCTCATCGGCTCACTCCATGAACACGTGATCCTGAAAACAGGGTAGGACGCCGCCGCCCCGCATCTCAATAGGCAGAGACCGCCTGAGGAGCGGACCGGAGACGGTACGAAATCGCGATCAATCTCGTTAACACTGCAATTTCCTTTCCGCGTAGCTTTGGGCGGTGGCCGTTCCGCCTCGCGAATGGCGCGGGCCGCGCGGCGGATCGCCCGGCCCGGCGGCGCGGCCGTGTATGATCGGCCTGGAAAACATGGGGCCCGCTACGGGGCGGGCAGAATCTCGGGGGGGAGCGGTAAAATGATCAGAAACGTTCAACTCGCGAACGCAGCCGCTTTGCTGCTCGCGGCTTCGGCGGCAGGGCTCGCGGCGCGCGGGGCGGCGGCGGCCGACGCGGCCCACCTCGCGGCGAGCGACTGCGCGCGGCTGCAGGGAATGCAAATCCCGGCGTCCGCGATCGGACTGCCGAGCGGCGGGGCTGTCGTGCAGTCGGCGGCCGCGGTCGCGGCGGGCGACCCAGGCAACGCGGACGGCGACTTCTGCAAGGTCGTCGGCATCGTCCAGCCCCACCACCCGGGCTCCCCGAACCTCACGTTCGAGGTCAACCTGCCGCAGACGTGGAACCTGCGCGCCCTGCAGATGGGCGGCGGCGGCTACGACGGCAGCCTCGTGACCGGCCTCGGTCCCTTCACGCTGCAGCCCGCCGAGGTGAAGAACCCGCTGGCGCAGGGCTTCGCCACGCTCGGCAGCGACGGCGGTCATCAGGCCGGCCCGGGCTTCGACGGGCACTTCGGCACCGACGACGAGGCGCTGCTGAATTTCGGCAAGGAATCGGTCAAGAAGACGCACGACGCCGCCATGGCCGTCATCGAGAAGGCCTACGGCCGCAGGCCCGAGCGTTTTTATTTCATCGGCGGCTCGCAAGGCGGCCACGAGGCCCTCGACGCCGCGGCCCGTTATCCGGATGACTACGACGGTGTGGTCGCGAACTATCCCGCCTACGACGTGACGATGCTGCATCTCGGCTCGCTGAACGTCGGCAAGGCAGTCTATGCCGACGACGGCGCGGCCTGGATCAGCCCGGCCAAAACCCGGCTCATCACGGATGCCGTCTACGCCAAGTGCGACGGCCTCGACGGGGCGAGGGACGGCATCATCGGCAACGTCAAAGGCTGCGACGCCGCCTTCGACGTGAAGACGCTGCGCTGCCCGGGGGGCGCGGACAAGGGCGAAGGCTGTCTGTCGGATGCGCAGCTCGCGGCCGTCAAGAAGATCACCTCGCCGTACAAACCCGGCTTCGCGGTCGCCGGGCTCGAGACGTTCCCGAAGTGGCCGCTGCTCGAAGGCGCCCTGTTCAACGTCTCGAACTTCGGCAAGGCGCCGCAGCCGTCGAACCCGGTTTCCGGCAACGAAGCGCTGCTCTACACCGCCGGCGACCAGACGGCCAAGTTCATCATCACGCGTGACCCGAACCTCGACACGATGCACTTCGACCCGAAGAAGTGGCAGGCGCGCATCGCACAGGTCGCTTCGATCATGGACGTGACCGACGTGAGCCTCGCGAAGTTCAAGGCCAAGGGCGGGAAGATCATCCTGACCCATGGAACCGCGGACGACTTCATCACACCCTACAACACGATCGCGTACTACCGGCGTCAGGTCCGCCAGTTCGGGAAGGACGGCGTCGAGAGCTTCATGCGGTTCTATCTGATTCCCGGCTTCGGCCACGGCTTCGGACCGTTCAACGCGAAATTCGACGATCTCGGCGTGCTGCAACAGTGGGTCGAGGACGGGCAGGCGCCGGCGGGGCTCACGGCCATGGACGGCAATCCCAAAGCGCACCGCACGCGCCCGCTCTGCGAGTGGCCGGCCTGGCCGAAGTTCACGGGCCCGCCGGGCAGCGAAGACCAGGCGTCGAGCTTCAGCTGCACGAAGTAGCCGAGCTTCAGCGGCACAGAGTAGTTCAGCTTCAGCCGCGCGAAGTAATCGCGCCGGCCGCCGCGCTCCCACGCCGCGCGAGCGAGCGCGGCGGCCCCCTCGACGTCGGCCGGGCCGCGGCCGGCAAAGAATTTGCACCCCGAGTCCCCTACAGGCGAGGGAAGCGGGAATGCAGCTTGCAGAATACATTAGGAATAATACAGAACTCATTATTTCTGAATGGGAATCTCACGCGCGCCATCTGCGGCCCGCGCGCCGGCTGACCCCGCGACAGCTCAGAGATTGGGCGGCCGGCATGCTGGCTGCAATGGCCGAGCACATGGAACGGACCGAGCCCGAGCAGGCACAGGAACCGGAGCCGGGCGGCGCAGCGCCCGACCTGACGCGCACGGCACATGCGCATGCCATGGAGCGGCTGAGTCAAGGTTTTACGCCGAACGAGCTCGTGTCCGAGTTCGGGGCCCTGCGGGCCACCGTCGTGCGCTATTGGACCGCCGAGATCGGCGACGGCGCGGGCAGGGCCGACCTCGAGGACCTGGTCTGCTTCGATGCCGCCGTAGATCGAACGCTGACCGAGTCCATCGACCGGTTCTCGACGGCCGTGCAGCGCTCGCGGGATCTGTTCGTCGCCGCGCTCGGCCACGACCTGCGCAATCCGCTCGCCGCCATCTTCTCGGTCTCCGAGTACCTCATGCTCACGGCCGACCGGCTCGACGACCAGCAGACCAAGTCCGTAGTTCGTCTGCGCAACAGCGCGCTGCGCATGCGGCGCATGATCGACGAGCTGCTGACGTTTGCGCGCACCCGGCTCGGCGGCGCACTGCCCCTTTCCAAGACGAGCGCGGACCTCGGCGACATCTGCGCACGCATGGTCGAGGAAGCAGAGGCCTTTCACCCGGGCTGCGAGGTACGCGTCGCGCTCGCCGGCGACCTCAGAGGCCGGTGGGACGCGGGACGGCTCGAGGAAGCCGTCTCAAATCTGCTCTCGAATGCGCTGAAATACCGGCAGCGCGGGACCCCCGTCACGGTCGAGGCCCGCGGCGAACGCGCCGAGGTCGTGCTCGCGATTCACAACGAAGGCGACCCGATCGCACCCGAGATGCAGCAGGCGATCTTCGACCCGCTCGTGCGCGGCAGCGTCGAGGAAGGGAACGGGCGCCGAAGGGAAGGCGGCCTCGGCCTCGGGCTTTACATCAGCCAGCGCATCGCCGAGGCCCACGGCGGAAGCATCGAGCTCAGGTCTGCCGCGGGCACCGGCACGACGTTCGAGCTGCACCTGCCGCGCGATGCGGACGCGGAGGCCGATGAGGCCGCGGGCCACAATGTCTGACGCGGCGTCTGATGCGGCAGAGAACAAGGTCTGACGCCGCATCGAACAGGCAGCGTCGGATTCGAAGCAGCGAGAAGCGGGCGTGCCCGGGCCTCGTTACGGGGGGCCGGGCACCCTGAAGGCCGAGATCAGGACGTCTTGGCCGTCCAGACCGAGCACCAGCCGTCGATGTTCACGGTGTTCGCGGGGAAAAGCTGACACGGGCGCCATTGGCCGTCACCGGGCTGCAGAAACATGCAGGTATGGCAGAACTGCTTGTCGGCCGGCACGTCGCCCTTGGCCGCGCGCGGGGCCTTGGTCGCATCGTCGTGATACATGAGCGCCTGCGCCTGCGGGTCCGTCTCCGCGAGATGCGGCAGCTCGTCGGCCGCGGCGGCCGCAGAGGCTACGAGCTCCATGAGCGGTACGGCCGCGAGCCCTCCGAGAATGAGCTTGGCCGCCTCTCTACGGGTCTTCATCGAGTCATCTTTCATCTTTGCCTCCTTGCGGAAACGGGAATAAACAGCCTTGTGACGGCCGCTTGATGATAGCCGATTTTCCGGACGGCACCCAGCGATCGGACCCACGCTGCGCGTGCCGCCCCGAGGCCCGGCGCTTCCGATCTCGGTAATTCTCCGGCCGCTCAGGGGCGACGCCGAGCGCGGCAAATCGGCCGCTGATCGGCACAACTTGCCGCTAATCGGCCGCAGCTCGGCCGCCGATCCGCCGCTAATCGGCCGGCCGATGCAGCTTGAGCACGTAAGCAGTCAAGAGATCGATCTGGGCCGGCGTCAGCTTGTCCGCGTGGGCCGGACACTCGGTTTTATCGCCGCTCGTAATCGTAAGGCGGACGTTCATCATCGAGTCGCCGTTGAGCCAGTAATGATCCGTCAGGTCCGGCGCGCCCTTCTCGGTGTTGCCCTTGGCATCGTCGCCATGGCAGACCGCACAGTGCTTGACGAACAGCTCGCGGCCGCGCTTCTCGTAGGTCGTCGGGGCGGCGCCGGGCGCCTTGGTCGGCAGCGCGCGAACGTAAGCGACGAGCTGGCCCAAGTCGACTTCCCCGAGGTTGGCCTGGTTGGCCATGGGCGGCATGACGCTCTTACGGCCCTGAGCAATCGTGGCCCGAATGGCCTCGGCCGTCGAGCCGTAGTTGAACCGGCCGTCCACGAGGTTCATGACGCTGCGGCCGCCCGTTCCTTTTGGACCGTGACACGAGGCGCAATCGGCCGCGTAGAGATCGGCCGCGACCCTCATGGCGGCGGCATCCGATACGAGCTCGGTCACGTCGCGGCCGGCGTAGGCTTCGCTTTCTGTCGTGAGCTGCTGGGCGTCCTTGACGGCGCCCCCGGAGGGGCCGCCTCCTCCGGACTGGCACGCGGCCAATGCCGCGGCGGCCGCGAGCGCGGCGATGGGCTTCGAAAGCTTATAGGGCAACGAAGCGTTGCCTGGAAAACGGATCAACGCAGTTCCTCGCTCTGATCGGAAAGCGATAAGAATGGCATTAAAACCGGTCCGAGGTGAAGCACGGCTCGACGCCGGCCGTCGCGGCCGCATAGATCGCCTCGAAGCGCCGGGCGACGTTGTCCGGACCGTACCGTCCGGTATCGGCGCGGGCGGCAAGACCCATCCGGCCCCGGCGCTCGGGATCGGCGAGAAGCTCGCCGAGGGCGCGTGCGAAGCCCTCCGTATCCTTCGGATCGACGAGGACACCCGAGCGCCCGTCCTCCACGTACTCGACGAGGCCGCCCGCCCGCGCGGCGACCACGGGCAGGCCGCAGGCCATGGCTTGCAGCATCGTCATCGACTGCGTGTCCGAAAGGCTCGTCGTGAGATAGACGTCGCAGGCATTCAGCGTGTCCACGAGCTCGGCGCCTCGCAGCACGCCGAACATGCGCACGCGCTCGCCGAGGCCCAGAGCAGCCGCGCGCGCCGCGAAGGCCTCGCGGTGCGGCCCGTCCCCGACGACGGCCAGGACGGCCTCCGCGCCTGAGGCGGCGCGCGCAAAGACCTCGAGCGCGACCTCGAGGTTCTTCTCGACCGCGATACGTCCGAAAAGCAGGACCGTCGGGGCGCGAAGCCCGAGCCGCGCCTTGAGCGCGGGCTTGTCCGCGCAGGGGCGAAAGACGTCGGCGGGAATGGGATTGGAGACGACCGAGGACGGCCGCGAGAGGCCGTAAGCCTCGAGCTCCGTGAGAACGCTTCGGCTCGGGCCCGTGACGTGGGCACAGCGCTCGTAATAGAGGGCCGCGAGCCGGCGCACGGCGTATCGGAACGGCGCGAAATCGAGCCGCAGATAATGCAGGTAGTCGGCCGGGAACGTATGGTCCGTGCCCACGATCGGAACGCGCAGGCGCCTCGCCGCGGCGAGGGCCGCGAGGCCGACCGTCGAGAACGTGTGCGTATGTACGAGATCGGGCGCGAACCGGCGCAGGTCCGGAAGCATGCCGAAAGGCGAGACCACCGCCAGCCCGCCGCCCGAGCCCGGCACCGTCCAGGCCGGACGGCGGCACACCTTGGGGTCGGCCGCCGCGCCCGGCAAATCGGGCGCATAGACCCGGACCGCGTGACCGCGCGCGATCAGCGTCCGCGCCAGCGAGTCGACGGAGTCCGCGACGCCGGAGAGCTGCGGCAGGTAGATGTCGGTGGCGAGCGCGATGCGCATGGCTCGGCGCTCAGCGCTCGGGGTCCGCGCCCGAATCCGAGTCCGCGTCCGAATTGGAGTCCGCGCCCGAATCCGAGTGCGCGTCTGAATCCGGGTCCACTCGGCGCTCGAGCCAATGTCCGATGGCTATGCGCAGAACGAAAACGAGCACGACGCCCGCGGCGACGGCGCCGAGGTAACGCCAGACCGACTCGATCTGCTTGAAGCGCGAGCCGAGGTAATAGCCGAGCGCGAACAAGACTCCGTACTGAAACAGCGTCACCGGAATCGCGTACGCGATGAGCCTCCAGACCGAGAGGCCGCTCGACCCGGCCGAGACCATCAACGGCGCCGCGAGCCCGTAGCTGATCTTGCTCACGAACATCGTCCGAAAGCCGTGCCGCCGCCATGCCGCATGCATCGCGCGGGCCGAGCGGCCCACGTGCTCGTAGCGGTCGGCCCAGCGCGCGAGCCGCCGGCTCCGCGAGGCCCGCTTGCCGATCAGGAACAGCGACACGTCGGGCACGAGGTCCCCGAGCAGCAGCACCGCAAAGGCCGAAAAGACCTCGAAGGCACCGCGCGCCGTCAGGGAGCCGACCGCGAACGCGACGAGCGGACCCTCGAGGCAGGCGAGCGGAAAGATGATCCAGTACCGGTAAGCGACGATCAGATGCCCGACGCTGGGCAGCGAAAGGGCCAATATCATCGGGCCAGCGCCAGCGCGGCGGCCGGGCGCGCCGCGTTCCGCGTCTCGGAGCGTTTCGAAAAGCTCGGATCCTTCATGTATCTTTCATCTTCTCCTGGAACGCGCTCCCCCGGCGACCGGGGTGATCGCCCAAGAGCCGCCGAGGAAAGCGCTCCATGCACCTGGCCGCCTATCTCGACTTTACCGTCCACCCTTGGGTCACGCTCGCGCTCGGCGTCGCCGTCGCTGCCGCGGCCGGTATCGTACTGCATGCCGTGATTTTCCCTGTAGCCCGGCGGCTACTGAGCTTCAGCGCCCCCGCCCTCACCGTGGTCAACGCAGTCGCCGTTCCCACGCGCGTCGTCTTCCCGCTGCTCGGGCTGCAATTCGTATTCGAGGCCGCAGCCCCGGCGCTGCCGCCCGTCAATGTCGCGCGCATCGCGACTGCGCTGCTGGTCACGGCCGCGCTGACCTGGACCGGCATCCGCGCGATCAACGCATTCGCGGATGCCGTCGTCGCCGCGCATCCCGTGAGCGTGGAGAACAACCTCGCGGCGCGCCGCCTGCAGACGCAAGCGCGCATCCTCGCCCGCACGGTGACCTTCTTCGTGCTGCTGGTCGGCATCGCATCCGTGCTCATGCAGTTTCCGGCCGTGCGGCAGCTCGGCACGAGCCTGCTCGCCTCGGCCGGGGTGGCGGGCCTCGCCGCCGGCATTGCGGCTCGTCCCGTGCTCGGCAATCTCATCGCGGGATTGCAGATCGGCCTTAGCCAGCCCCTTCGCCTCGACGACGTCGTCATCATCCAGGGCGAATGGGGACGCATCGAGGAGATCACGACGACCTACGTGGTCGTAAAGATCTGGGACGAGCGCCGCCTCGTCGTGCCGCTGCAATGGATAGTCGAGAATCCGTTCGAGAACTGGACGCGATCGAGCGCCGAGCTGCTCGGCACCGTCCTGCTCTGGGTGGACTATCGCGTGCCGCTCGACGCGCTGCGTGCGGAGCTCGAGCGCGTCTGCCGCGACGCGCCGGAATGGGACCGCAGGCTGTGTGTGCTGCAGGTCGTCGACTCGAGCGAGCGCGCAATGCAGATCCGCTGCCTCGTCAGCGCGGCCGACGCGAGCAGGTCCTGGGACCTGCGCTGCAAGGTCCGCGAGGCGCTCATCGCCTACCTGCAGCGCGAGCATCCGGACGCGCTGCCGCGCGTGCGCGCCGAGCTTGCCAAGCGCGGCGCCTCCTGATGAGCCCTGCCCTTCCGGCGCCCGGACGGCAAGGGGCACGCCTCCCGGCCGGCGCGGAAGGCGCGGGCCACGCCTTCCACCGCCGCAGAAGCGTATGCTAACGTGCCTATGATCAGGGGATTGTGGAGGACCCAAATGAGACCTTGGCTCGTATTATCGGCCGCCCTGCTCGGCGGCGTCGCCGGGACCGGCGTCGCGCAACAGGCGGCTGCGGCCTGCGACAACCCGCCGCTGGTCGTGATTCCCAAGCAGGATAACTACAGCCGCCGCGACGAGAAGAAGATCAACTCGGCGACGAACGATTACTTCAAGGCCGTGCACGACTATGTCGCGTGCCTGAAGAACGAGCTGGACGCGGCGGGCGGCGACAACGCGCCGACGCTCTATAAGAGCCTCATCACGAAGCGCGCCCAATATGCGCTGGCCGAGGAGCAGGCCGTGCAGAAGTGGTACGAGACGCGGCTCGGCAAACAGCAGCCCGAGGGCCCGCCGCAGCACAAGTGAGGTCGCAAGTGAGGCCGCGCGCCGCCTGTCAGGCAGGCAGCTCGAGGGCACGCACGGCTGCCTCGATGGTCGGCCACTCCTTGAAAAAGCGTCGGCGCGCCGTTCGCGCCGCGCGCCGTTCGCCCTCGATGAGCTGACCCAGCGAGAGCAGCTCGGCGCGCCCGTCCTCTTTCGGGGAGACCGTGAGGGCGTAATCGCGAAGCTTCGCCTCGGCCGTCGAGGCATCCTGGTGGCGCCCCAGCACGTCCTGGAGGCGGACGGCGGCCCGGATGGCGGGCGTCAGGCGCTCGCCGTAGAGCGGCTCCACGAACTCGAGCAGGTAGCGGAAGCGCTTGTCCTGAATTCTGAGCCGATGCAGGCGCTTCGGTGCGGACCGCGCCTCGATGGCGCGGCCGTCCTCAAGGACTTCTGCACGCGCGCGCGCGACGTAGGCTGCCGCGCCGGCTGCCGCGGAAGGCCCCGGATCCGCAGCGGCGTCGGGCCCCCGCGAAATCGCGGCCGCAAGCTCGGTGACGGCGCGCATGCAGCGGCCGCCGTGCACGGACTCGACGAGGGCCTTGACCGCCCGCTCCCTCTGCGCGTCGAGGTACCGCTCGTGCCGCGCCAGCGCCGCGCGATCCTTGCGCGCCAGCTTGGCTGCGCGGCGCAGATAGCGCTCACGGTAGACGTCGAGATCGCGCACGGCCCCGAGCACGCGCGCGAGCCTGCGCAGATCGCCGCCGTAGTCGGCCTCGAGGCGCTCGGGCAGCAAAGGGCGAAACGAGCGCAGCGCCGAACGCGTCCTGCGAGTCGCGACGCGCAAGGCGTGCACGGTCGCCGCGTCGATGCCGCCCTTCGCGGCCTCGGTCCGGCGCACGAGCTCGGCGGTCACGGGCGCGAGCCGCAGATACACGAAATCGGTCAGCGATCCGGCAGCTTCGGCCGTAGCGGACTCAAGCGTGCGGATCGTGCTCATGCCCTTGCTCTCGCTCGTGTCCGTGCTCGTGTCCGTGCCCGAGGCAGCCCGAATCAGCCCCAGACCTCGGCCGCGACCTCGACGACGAGCGCGAGCTTGCGCCGTTCCTCTTCCTCGCTGAGCAGGTTGCCCTCGGCGGCGCTCGCGAACCCGCACTGCGGCGACAGGCACAGCTGCTCGAGCGGAACATGGCGCGCGGCCTCCTCGATACGACGCTCGAGCTCCTCGGCGCGCTCGAGTGCGCCGCGCTTCGTCGTCACGAGGCCGAGCACGACGGCCTTGTCGCGAGGGACGTAGCGCAGGGGCTCGAAGTCGCCGGAGCGCTCGTCGTCGTACTCGAGAAAGAACCCGTCCACCTCGAGCTCGTTGAACAGCACCTCGGCGATCGGCTCGTAGCCGCCCGCCGCAAACCATCGGCCGCGGGCGTTGCCGCGGCACAGGTGCACGCAGACGGCCATTTCCTTGGGCCGGTCCCGGACGGACGCGTTGATGAGCTCGGCGTAGACGTGCGGCAGGTGCTCGACGTCCTCGCCGCGCTCGGCAACGCGGGCGCGTATGGCCTCGTCGCAAAGATACGCGAGGTTGGTGTCGTCGAGCTGCAGGTAGCGGCAGCCCGCCGCGGCCAGATCCCGGATCTCGGCCCGATAAATGCCGGCGAGGTCTGCGAAAAACTCCTCCAGATCGGGATACGCCGTCCGATCGATCGACTCGCGGCCGCCGCGGAAGTGCACCATGGTCGGCGATGGGATCGTGAGCTTGGCCGTGCGCCGCGTAGTCGCCGCAAGGAACCGGAAATTCTCGAGCTCGATGCCTCCCGGGGGCCGGGCCATTCGGCCCGTTACGGTCGCGACGAACGGGCCGCCGCTCAGCGATTCGCCGCCTGGCGAGAGCTTGAACTCGACCCCCTCGATCCGACTCATGAAGTCCCCGTGAAAGCTGTGGCGCCGATATTCGCCGTCCGTAACGCCCTCGAGGCCGACGGCCTCCTGCAGCGCCACGACCGCGCGGATGCACTCATCCTCGTGGGCACGGAGTGTCGCGGCCTCGGCCTCCCCGCGGTCGACGCGGGCCCGAAGCTCGAGCAGGCTGCGCGGGCGAAGCAGGCTGCCGACGTGGTCGGCGCGGAACGGAGGCCGGGGGCGCCGAGTCATGGGCGGACGGCGCCGGCCGCTCCTACTGCAGCGACCCCTGGCTTTGAAGCGACGCGGTGGTCGTCTCCGCCTTCGGGGCCTCGGTCGTGGTCTCTTCCCCGGACGTGGCGCGCTTCATGCGGAACGGCACGCTGTTCGCAATGCCGAGCACGAGCGAAGAGAAGCGATAGTCGTCCTTCGCCGCATCGCGCACGATCTTGCGTACCATCGGCATGTCGTAGGACTCGAGACCGCGGCCGAGCGCATAGGTCATGAGCTTCTGCGTCACCACGCCCACGAACTGCTCGGGGTGACTCGTAAGCGCCTTGCGCAGCTCGATGGCACCGTTCACGGGCGTGCCGTCCGCAAGCTGCCCCGAAGCGTCTACCTTGCCGCCGGGCTCGACCGTGCGCCAGCGCCCCACGGCGTCGAAGTTCTCGAGCGAGAGCCCGAGCGGGTCCATGACGCCGTGACAGCCCTTGCAGACGGGGTTGTTGCGGTGCTCCTCGAGCCGCTCGCGAACGGAGCGTGCCGGCGCGCCCGGCTTGTTTTCGTCGAGCGCGGGCACGTTGGGCGGCGGCGACGGCGGCGGCGTCCCGAGGATGTTCGTGAGGATGAACTTGCCGCGCAGGACCGGCGACGTGCGGTTCGGATACGAGGTTACGGTCAGGATGCTGGCCTGCCCGAGCAGCCCGCGCCGCGCCGGGTTCGGAATCTCCACTCGCCGGAAGCGGCTGCCGTAGACGTTCGGGATGCCGTAGTGCCGCGCCAGGCGCTCGTTCACGAAGGTGTAGTCCGCCGTCAGCAGATCCATGACGTTGCGGTCCTCGCGAACGATGCTGTTGAAGAACAGCTCCGTCTCCCGGCGCATCGCGCTGCGCAGGTTGTCGTCGAAATTCGGGAACAGCTCCGCGTCCGGGTGCGCCCGGTCGAGGTTGCGCAGATACAGCCACTGATTCGCGAAGTTCGTCACGAGGGCATCGGAGCGCGGGTCGGCGAGCATCCTGCGGACCTGCTGCTCGTAGACCTTGGGATCGGAGAGCTTGCCCTTCTCGGCGAGCGAGAGCAGCTGCTCGTCGGGCAGGCTGCTCCAGAGAAAGAACGAGAGCCGGGAAGCGAGGGCGAGGTCGCTGACCGGGTAGACCGTGCCGGGCTTGACGCCCTGCGGATCGGGCTCGCTGCGGAAGAGGAAATCCGGGCTCACGAGCATGACGCGCAGCGCCTCTTCGATGCCGGCGTCGAACGAACCGCGCTCGCGCCCCTGCTTGTAGTACTTCAGCAGCAGGGCGAGATCCTCTTCCTTCACGGGCCGGCGGTACGCGCGATGCGCGAGCCGCGAAAGGATGTCCTCGGCGCAGGGCAGCTCATCCGCGGGGTTCTTTGGACGGCACGTGAAGACGGCGCGGCGGCTCGGCGTATCCCCGGGCCCCTTGGCATTGTACGGCCCCGTGACGTTCATATAGCTGAACACGGGCTCGCCGTTCATGTTCTGCAGATCGAGATCGCGCGTGTGCGGCTGCAGCGGCTCGTGGCTTTCGGCCGAGTCGCGCCGCGCGAACGTCACGCCGATGTCGTGCGGGCCGGCCTCGACGAACAGGCGCGTGCGCAGGCGCTGGTCGATCGTGTTCGCCGCGGCGGCGAAATTCGCGTCCGACATCGCGTTGTCCGCCTCGCCGCCGACCTTGGACTTGAACACGGGCTTGCCGTCGATCGTGATCACGAGCTCGTGGCCCCACTCGAGGCCCTTCATGTAGCCGACGATGTTGCGCAGCAGCACCACGCTCACATCGTAATCGCCGTCGAGCGGAAAGTTGTCGTGGAAGACCATGCCCCCGCGCGTGCCGAGCGGCAGGCCCGCGATGTGCTCGCTCTGGGCGAGGTCGGGCGGCGCGCGGTAAACCTTCGTGACGACCGGCGTCTCGGGGTCGCCCACCGCGAGCGCGGCGATCTTCGTGGACGCGGAAAGATACTGCTCGAGCAGCGAGGGCGAGACGCGCAGGATGTCCGCGATATTGTCGAAGCCGTAGCCTTCGTCGTCGGCGGGCAGGTAATCCGCCGGATCGATGTCGAGCGCGAGCAGGTCGCGGACAGCGTTGCCGTATTCCGTTCGGTTCAGGCGGTGGATCGCGGCGCGACCCGGGTTCGGGTGCTTCGCGGCCGCGTCGTCGAGCCGGGCCTCGAGGAACGTGACGATGGTATCGACCGCTTGGTTATCGGGCTTGCGGCCGCCCGGCGGCGGCATGAGGTGGCCCTGGAGCTTGCGGATGACGTTTTCCCACTGATCGGGATTGGCCGCGACGTGCGCAAGATCCGGATGCTCGAGCGACATCCCGCCCACGAGCTCGGTGTCGTTGTGGCAATCCGTGCAGTAGTGCTTGATCGTCGCCGTGTTCTCGGCGATGAGCTTCTGCTCCGAGGGCTGGCAGCCGGCCGCGAGCACGGCGCCTGCGGCAAGGCCGATCGAGAGTACGAAGCGGAATTTGCGCGCCATGAGCCCTTCAAGTCCCCCTTGCTGCCCGCTGCGGCTGCACGGCCGCGCCGCGCCGACCCGCAGTCGGCGGGCAGTCGTGCCGAATGGTCTCAAATCTACCACTTACGTCACGGCATCGCATCCGAACTTTCCCCTACCGGAGCGAACTCTGCGTTACGTGGCGGCCGGTATCCGCCGATTGGGCCGGCGACCGGCGGGCGCTTCGCAGCGCGTCGCGGGCGCCTCTGGCCGGGGCCGGAGAAGCCCCGAGTGCGTGACCTCTCGCGCATAAGTTATGTTGCGCCGCATGTTCGGCATCCTCTCCTCGCTCGCCGCCGGCTTCGTGCTGCTCGCCGTCGGCGGAGAAGCCCTCGTCAGAGGCTCCTCGATGCTCGGCATGCGTGTCGGCATCAGTCCGCTCGTTGTCGGCCTCACGATCGTCGCTTTCGGTACGAGCGCTCCCGAGATGGCCGTGAGCCTGCAGGCCGCGCTCGCCGGGTCCGACGAGCTCGCGGTCGGCAACGTAGTCGGCTCCAACATCGCGAACGTCGGCCTGATCCTCGGCATGGCGGCGCTGATTCGCCCCGGGCCCCTGAGCTCGAAACTCGTGCGCCAAGACGTCCCCATCATGATCGCGGCGTCGCTGCTCGTCGGCGCGATGCTGCTCGACGGCCACATATCGCGACCGGAAGGCGCGGTGCTTCTCGCCGGCATCGTCGCGTACACGGCCTACTCGGTGCGCCACAGCCGCAGCGAGCGCCGGCGCGTAAAGAGCGAGTATCGCCAGGAGCTCGGCGAGGACTCGCCCGGGGTTCCGGCCTGCGTGCTTGCGACCGTGCTCGGCATCGGCGCGCTCGTCGTCGGCGGTAAGCTGTTCGTCATCGGCGCGGTCGGAATCGCCCATCTGCTCGGCGTCTCGGAAGCCGTCATCGGCCTCACAATCGTCGCGATCGGCACGAGCCTGCCCGAGATGGCGACGACCGTCGTCGCCTCGTTGCGAGGTCATTCCGACATCGCGGCCGGGAACGTCGTGGGCTCGAACATATTCAACCTGCTCTCCATCCTCGGCTTCACGGCCGTCATCCACCCGCTCGCGCGCGGCGGAGTCGGTCCGATCGACATCGGCATCATGATCGTGCTCGGCGCCCTGCCGCTGCCGTTCATGCTCCACCGCGGCGGTCTCGCCCGCTGGGAAGGCGCAGGGCTGCTTCTGTGCTACGCGGCCTACGTGTTTTGGCTGCTCTGAGCGGCGCGGCCGGCCTCGGCGTACAGTGCGCACATGCCGACCTGGATCTCGACGACCGCCGCGATGACCGCCTTTGCGGCCAACTCGGTGCTGTGCCGCCTCGCGCTCGGCGCGGGGCGCATCGACGCAGCCAGTTTCATGAGCCTGCGGGTGCTCTCCGCCGCGCTGCTCCTCTTTTGGCTCGTGCGCCGGCGCGCGGACGCGCGTCCGTTGCCCGCCACGGACTGGCGCGCCGTCGGCGCCCTGCTGCTCTACCTGCCCTGCTTCTCGTTCTCTTACCTGTCGCTGACGGCGGGCACGGGCGCGCTGATTCTCTTCGGGACCGCGCAGCTCACGATGTTCGCCGCCGCGTTTCGCGCGGGCGAGCGTTTCGCGCCCGTCTCGTGGGTCGGGCTCGCGGCGGCGGTCGCCGGCATGGTGTGGCTGCTCTCGCCGGGCCTCACGGCCCCGCCCCTCGCGGGCGCCGCGCTCATGACGGCGGCGGGCGTCGGCTGGGGCCTGTACTCGCTGCGCGGCCGGGCCGCGGCGGATGCGCTCGCGGCGACCAGCCGCAACATGCTGCTGGCCGCCCCCTGCGTCGTGCTCTGCAACCTCGCGCTCTGGCCGCAAGTGACCGTGACGCCCGCCGGCGCCGCGGCCGCGCTGCTGTCGGGCAGCGTCGCCACCGGCCTCGGCTACGTGATCTGGTATCGCGCCCTGCCGCGGCTGCGCGCCTCCTCCGCCGCCACCGTGCAGCTCTCCGTGCCCGTGATCGCGGCGCTCGCGGGCGTCGCGCTGCTCGGCGAAACGGCCACCCCCCGGCTCGTGCTCGCTTCGGCGCTCGTGCTCGGGGGCATCGGCGTAGCGCTGCGGCGCCCGCGGGTTGCGATCGCCGAGGCCTGAGAGGCGCTCAGGCGGTACGCAATCCGCTGTTACAGGCCGCTAGAGGCCGAACTTGTAGCCGATCTGCAAGATCACCGCCTTGAGCCCCGGGTAGAGGTTCACGCCGGCCAGCGACCCGACGCGCGAGGCCGGATCGGGCGAGCCCGTCTGGCGGTACACCTCGAGGCGAGACATGAACTCGCCGGCGCTCGTCTTGCTGCCGAACTCGATCCCGACGGTCGTTGCGTCGAACGCCGCGAGGCGATAGTCGGCGCTCGCGTAGGTCGGCAGCGATCCGCTCGCCAGCAGCACCGTGTGATAGAAGTCCGCCGCGTTCTGCGAGTAGTAGCGCAGGTGAGGCTGCAGATACTTGCCGTCGGAGAAGTTGAACCGCACATGCATCTCGGCCGTACTCGACTTGATGCCCCAGTCGTCCGTCATGCGCCGATATGAGAGGTCCACCACGTCGCCGGCGATGTCGCGCTTGATCAACCCGAACAGGGCGCGCTTCTGTCTCGAGCTTGGGCGGTTTTCGTACAAATAGAGGCCGGAGCCCGCATCGGGCCCCGGCAACAGGCCGCCAGTCAGGGGATCGACGACAGAAATGAACTTGTATGGATCGGTCAGATAGCCGTCGGCGTTATCTACGGAGTAGTTGACCTGCGCGATCATGCGCGGGCCGAGAACCTGAGTGACGCCGAGCAGTGCGTCGAACACGTGTTTCGGATGACTGCCGCCGCCCGAGGTGTCGATGCCGTAGTACTGGGCGGCCTCGGCCGAGATCACGGGCGAGAACGGCGTCGGGCTGCCGCCGATCGGCTTGACCGTGTCGTCGGACCACGCGAGGCCGGCCGTCAAGGTCGTGTTGCGCTCGTTGAAGTCGCGGGCGACGTGGGCGTCGAAACCGAAGTGCGTGTAATCGTGTTCCACCGAGGCGCCGCCGCCGTAGGTCAGCTGGGTGAGGCGCCCGAGCGGACGCTGCCAGTCTACGCTGCCCGCCACGCGCATGTCCTTGAAGCTCGAATCGACCGGCAGCTCGCCGGGCGCGACGAGGAGATTGCCTCCGCCGCGGATGATGGTGCCGCCGGAGGTGCGCGTCAGTGTGACCGGGCGGACGAAGACCTGAGGCGAGGCGCTCGGCGCCGCCCCGTTCGGCGACGCGCCGCTCAAGGTGTCGAACGTGAAATTCATCGTCAGGTACTTGTCTTCCTCGACCTGCGACTTGGCGAGCACGTCCACGCTGTAGTCGTGGACGCGGCCGTTCCCTTCGCCGTAATACAGTCCGGCCGTGTCGAAGCTCCAGTGGCCGATCTCCTGGGCGAGGACGGGCTTCGATGCGGCCGTCCCGAGCAGCGCGCAGGTCGCCGCCGCGAGCGAGGCGCCGACCTGTCCTTTCCCTGACGGGCGCGTGCGCGAAGCTTTCAGTTGCATCCGCAGCCTCCTCCGCCGAAGCCCTGTCCGCCGCTCGAGGCTTCCTTGCTGAAGTAGACGTGCTGATCGATGGTGTTCTCGACGGGCTCCGCGACGATCTGCATGTCGTCGCGCGCGAGCACGTTGCGATTCCACGGCTTGACGCCGACGCTCGCGCAGCCCGTAAGGCTCGCGAGCACGCAGCTCGCGCCGGCCAGCACGGCCCAGCGCATGCACTTTGATTGCTTGTTCAACTTCGGCTCCTTGAATGAGTTCGAATCGTCCGCGCTCGGACGCGAGCGGAAACGCCGAAAAAAGGGCTCCGAGCCCTTTTTCGAGCGCGCTCTTACCGCTGCGTGCCCAGGGCCTTGCGGATCTGTTCCTCGTACGTATCGGTATCGGCGAGCTTGAAGCCGAGATGGCGGCCGATCACCTTGCCCGAAGCGTCGAGCAGGAACGAGCTCGGCATGGCCTGCACGTCGAATTTCGCCGCGAGCTTGCCCGTCGGGTCGTAGCGCACGGTGAAATCGGCCGGCGTCTGGTCCAAGAACTCGTCGGCGAGCTTCCGATCCTTGTCCACGTTGATGGCGACAATCTCGAATCCCTCGTCGCCGTACTTGTGCTGCATGTCGTTGAGCCAAGGGAACGAGCGCCTGCACGGCGCGCACCACGAGGCCCAGAAGTCCACCCAGATGACCTTGGCCTTCACGGGGCCGATCTCCTTCGGCAGCGCGGCGCCGACGGGGGCGGACACCATTGCGGCCAAGACCAGCGACGCGATTGACGTTATTCTTCGCACCTGACGCTCCTCTTCCGTGACGCGGGGACGCTTCGTCTCCTGCGAGCGTAAGACGCGACCGTCGGGGCGAATCATTCGTCGGGGCGTCAAGTCCTTCGCGGGCGGCCGCGCCGAAGGATTCCCGGAGCCGGGCACGTCAAAGTGCCGGACGGAGCGAAACCATGGACTTCGACGACGACAAGGTCCTCGTAGAGAGGATGCTGGCCGGCGAGCAGCGGGCGTTCGACGCGTTCTTCAACGCCTACTTCGACCGGCTCTACCGCTTCGCGCTCGTGCGCCTGCGCGGCGACGCCGACGCGGCCGAGGACATCGTCCAGCAGTCGCTGTGCCGTGCCGTAGACAAGCTCGGGTACTTCAGGGGAGAGGCCGCCTTGTTCACGTGGCTGTGCCAAATCTGCCGCAATGCGATCGCGGACCTGTTCAGGTCCAAGGCCTATGCCGTCGGCCAAGCCGTCCCCTTCGAGGACACCGACGAGATCCGCGCGGCGCTCGAGGCGCTGTCCGCCCAGCCCGTCGAGGACCCGGAGCACGCGATGCAGGACGAGCAGCTGCGCCGGCTCGTGCGCGTGGTCCTCGATCACCTGCCCGTCCGCTACGGCGAGGTCCTCGAGTGGAAGTACATCCAGGGCCAGAGCGTCAAGGAGATCGCCGCCCGCCTCAGACTCGCGCCGAAGGCCGCCGAGTCGCTGCTCGGGCGGGCGCGCGCGGCCTTCCGCGAGGGGTTTGCCGCCGTCGTTGCGACCGAGGGCCATGCCGTGTTCGGGGCCGCCCATGAGTGAGCAGCGAGACCGGCCCGACGCGGGCGCCGAGAGCGCCGAGGAAGCCTTGATTCGGCGCCTCGTCGCGGCGGCCGGGCGCGGTCCGCAGGCGACGCCCGCGGCGCGCGCGCGGGTTTACGCCGCCGCGCAGGGCGCCTGGCGCCGCTCGCTCGCGCACAGGCGCAGGCGCCGGTTCCTGTTCGCCGCCGCGGCCACGGTGACGGCCGCGGCCATCGGAACGGCGGCGCTCGTCGCGCGGCGTCCCGCGGCCCCGACCGCGCCGGCACAGCAGGTTGCCGAAGTCGCGAAGACCGAGGGCGGCGTCTACGTGATCCGCGCCGGTCATCAGCGCATGCTCGCCGAGGCCGACTTGGGCGGGCTCCAGGCGGGGGACACGGTCGTGACGCGCGGCGACGGACGCGCCGCGCTCGCCCTCCCGGGCGGACTTTCGCTGCGCATCGACGGTGCTTCGCTGCTGATTTTCGAATCCGGTCACGAGGCCTCGCTCGATCACGGCACGATCTACGTGGATTCCGGCCATGCGCCGGACGCCGCCGCTCAGCCGGCTCGGAGCGCGGCACTCGACGTGGCGACGCCTTTCGGCACGGTCTCGCACCTCGGCACGCAATACGAGCTCGAGGTCGAGCGCGAGGCCCTGACGGTCAGGGTAAGGGAAGGTTCCGTCGCGATCGGTCGGCCGGCCGGGCGGCTCGTCGGCCGCTCGGGCGAGCAGCTTACGGTGCGCCCGACGGGCGCGCCCGAGCGCACGCGCGTCGACACGCACGGGCCCGCCTGGAGCTGGGCCGAGAACCTGGCGGCCGTGCCGCACGAAGACCGCTACGCGGCGTTCGATTTGTTGCGCTGGGTCGCGCGGCAGACCGGCCGCCGGCTCGAGTTCGCGAGCCCGCGCGTCGAGGCCAAGGCCCGCGTGACGCTGCTGCACGGCGTCGAGGGGCTGTCCCCGAGCGAGACGCTCGAGGTGCTGCGCGGCACGACGGACCTCGCTTTCAAACTCGACGGCGGCGTGCTGCTCGTAAGCGAGCCGGGCGCGGGCGCACACCGCTTCTGACGCCGGGCGCCCCTGCCCCGCGCCCTCGATCGGTGCTAAGGTCTGTCGCCTGATGGCGAGGATCGAGCGGCGCGCACGCGCGTGGTCATGGATGGCCCTCGGGGCCGTCGGCGCCGTACTCGTTTCGGCGTCCGCCCTCGCGCGCGCCGGCGCGGCGGCCGGATCGCCTCGATCCGCGCCCGCAGCTGTCACTCCGGCAGCTGTCACGTCCGCAACTGTCACTCCGGCAGCTGTCACGTCCGCGAGTGGCGCGCCCGCGCCCGGCACGGCCATCGTCGATTACATCCGCCGCCTGCGGGCGGCCGGGTACCAGGTCGCCTACAGCGACGCCCTGCTCAAGGGCGACATGCACGTGAAGCAGGCGCCGCCCGCGGCGGCGGCGCCGCTCGACCGGCTGCGGGCCGTCCTGGCTCCCTACGGGCTGACACTGCGGCCGGGGCCGCGGGGCCTTTGGCTCGTTGCGGCCGCGCCGCGCGACCCGCCCCGGCCACGCCCGGCCTCTTCGCGAAAGCCCGCGCCACCGTCCGCGCCGCCGCTCGACAGCATCGTCGTCACCGCGAGCCGCTACGAAATCGCCCGCGAGGCGCCGGCGGCGGCGCAGGAGATCGGGCAGGCCAAGCTCGAGGAGATCCCTTCCCTCGGCGGCGACGCGTTGCGCGCGGCGGCCACGCTGCCGGGCGTCGCGACGAGCGGTCTCAGCGCCAAGTTTCACGTCCGCGGCGGCACCACGGACGAGGCCTTGCTGTACCTCGACGGCGTGCGCCTGCACAACCCTTACCACTTCAAAGACTTTCAGAGTCCCTTCAGCAGCATCGACCCGCATCTGCTCGAGTCCGTGCGCATGTGGACGGGCGGTTATCCGGCCGAGTTCGGCGACCGCATGAGCGGCGTCGTGGAGATGCAGACCATGGCGCCGGGCGGGCAGCCGCACTACGAACTGGATACGAGTCTGCTTTCGACCTCGGCTCAAGGCAGCGGCCGCTTGGCCGAGGGCCGGGTCGGATGGCTCGGGTCCCTACGCCGCAGCAACCTCGATTTTGTCGCGGACCAAGTCGGCGCGAACGTCGGCGACCCGAACTACGGCGACGGCTTCGGTGAGTTGAGCTTCGCGGCGGCACCGAACCTCGCGGTGACGGCCGGCGGCCTCATGCTCAAGGACCGCATCGGCCTTCGCGATCTCGAGACCGGGTCGGCGCGCGCCGACTACGACGACGGCTACCTTTGGCTGCGCGCGCAGAGCGACGGCGAACGGCTCGCAGGCACGTATCTGTTCTCGCGCACGGGGCTCGACGATCGGCGCGCGGGTTTCGTGGACCGCGCCGGGGTCGCTCAAGGCGCGCTGCACGACCGCCGCCAATTCGAGGACGAGACCCTCAAAGGCGACTGGACGCTCGAGCTTTCCGATCGTTCGATGCTGCGCTTCGGGACCGAGCTGCATAGCGTCTGGGCAAGCTACGACTACGAATCCCGCTCGGCGCAGCCCGAGCCGATCGACACGGGCCCGCTGCCCTCTGCGACCCCTTCGCTCGAGGCCCACGCGGACGTGAGCGGCACGCAATCGGCCGCCTACGCCGCATACCGGTTCCGGGCATGGGACCGCCTGACCGCAGAGACCGGGCTGCGATGGGATCGTCAAAGCTACCTCGGCGCGAGTGAGCTCAGTCCGCGGCTCAACGTCATGCTCGACGTCGGCGAGCGCGGCACGCTCCGGGCGGCCTGGGGCCGCTTCTACCAGAGCCAGGACCTCGCGGAACTGCAGGTCGGCGAGGTCGGCCCGCTGCTGCATCCGCCCGAGGAAGCGAACCAGACGGTGCTCGGCTTCGACTACGCCTTGGGCGCCGGCGCAACGCTGCGCTTGGAGGCCTACCGCAAGCGGTACTCCGCGCTGCAGCCTCGCTTCGAGAATCTCTACTACAAGCTCTCGCTGCTGCCCGAGCTCATGCCCGATCGAGTCGTCCTCGATCCGCAGGCCGGCGAGGCCCGCGGCATCGAGCTCGACCTCGACGGCGAGAACGGAGCATGGTCGTGGTGGCTCGCTCTGGCTCACTCCTCGGCCTACGACGTCCTCGCAGGCCGCCACGTCCCGCGCAGCTGGGACGAGCCGTGGTCGCTCAAGGCGGGCGCGGCCTGGACGGCGGCACACTGGACGACGAGCGTGACGGCCAACGTGCATACGGGCTGGCCGACGACGGCGCTGCTCTCGACCCCCGCGGGCCTCGTCGCGGGCCAGTTCAACGCGCAGAGGCTACCGACCTTCGCGAGCCTCGACGTCAAGGCGGCCCGCCGCGTGCCGCTCCCTCACGGTCGCCTCGAGTGGTACGTGGAGCTCGACAATGCGCTCGACCGCGCCAATCCCTGCTGCTACGAGTACGGTCTCGGCGGCTACGGCCCGAGCGCTCTGCGCCTCGAGCAGACGAATTGGCTGCCGTTGATCCCGACCTTCGGCGTCCGGTGGGAGCGCTGAAAAAAGGGATCAGAGCCCTTCTTCGGGCTTGGCGTCGTCGGCGATCATCCATGCTCCGCCTTCGCGAAAAAAGGCTCTGACCCCTTTTTCGGGTCGCTCAGCTCCCGGAGCAGCCCCTGCAGCGTGTCGCGCGCGTCGCCGAACAACATGTACGTGTTCTCTCTAAAGAACAGAGGATTCTCGACGCCCGCGTAGCCCGTCGCCATGCTGCGCTTCAGGACGAACACGGCCTTGCCCTTCCACACCTCGAGCACGGGCATCCCCGCAATCGGGCTGTTCGGGACCTCCTGCGCGGCCGGGTTCACGATGTCGTTCGCGCCGATCACGATCGAGACGTCGACCTCGGGGAATTCCTCGTTGACCTCGTCCATCTCGAACACGATGTCGTAAGGCACGTTGGCCTCGGCCAGCAGCACGTTCATGTGGCCCGGCATGCGGCCGGCCACGGGATGGATGGCAAAGCGCACGCGCACGCCGCGCTTCTGCAGCGCCTTCGTGAGCTCGTAGACGGCGTGCTGCGCCTGGGCCACGGCCATGCCGTAGCCGGGCACGATCACGACCTCCTTCGCGTCCTCCAGCAGCGACGCGGCCTCTGCGGGCTCGAGCGGGCGCACCTCGCCCTGCTCGGCCGCAGGACCTGCGGCGGCCCCGCTCGGCGCAGCGCCGAAGCCGCCCGCGATGACGGCGAGGAAGCGCCGGTTCATTGCGCGGCACATGATGTAGCTCAGGATCGCGCCGCTCGAGCCGACGAGCGCGCCCGTGACGATGAGCAGATCGTTGCCGAGCATGAAGCCCGTCGCCGACGCCGCCCAGCCCGAGTAGCTGTTGAGCATCGAAATTACGACGGGCATGTCCGCGCCGCCGATGGCCATGACCATGTGCACGCCGAAAGCGAGCGCCACGGCGCTCATGCCGATCAGCGGGCCGAGGCCGCGGCCCGCCGCCGCGCCGTTCAAAAACAGCACGCCGAGCCAGACCGCGACGCCGAGCAGCGCGAGGTTCAGCCAGTGCCGCCCGGGGATCACAAACGGCTTGCCCCCGATGCGCCCGCTGAGCTTGCCGAAGGCGATGACCGAGCCCGCGAACGTCACGGCGCCGATCAGGATGCCGACGTATGTCTCGATGTCGTGGATCGTGAGCTCCACGCCCGCGTAGCCCGTGCCCGGGCCCAGGAAGTTCGCGTATCCGACGAGCATCGCGGCGAGGCCGACGAGGCTGTGCAGGATCGCGACGAGCTCGGGCATCTGCGTCATCTGCACGCGCCGCGCGAGCACGATGCCGATGACGCCGCCTATCAGGAGCGCGCCCGCAAGCACGGCGTAGTTCGCGTGCACGGCCGCGAAATACGTCGTGAGCAGTGCGACGGCCATGCCGACGATGCCGTAGACGTTGCCGCGTCGCGCGGTCTCCTGATTGCTGAGCCCGCCCAGCGCGAGGATGAACAGCACCATCGAGCCGATGTAGGCGGCCATGACGATTCCCGTGATCATG
This sequence comes from uncultured Gammaproteobacteria bacterium, assembly GCA_963702105.1. GTDB lineage: Bacteria > Pseudomonadota > Gammaproteobacteria > Steroidobacterales > Rariloculaceae > ZC4RG20. The sequence continues at coordinate 1,344,699 of OY969712.1, read as the reverse complement.
AACGGCCTCCTACTTGCGGAACATCGCGAGCATGCGGCGCGTCACGGCGAAGCCGCCCGCAATGTTGACGCTCGTGATCAGGATGGCCGCGCCGGCCACCCACATGATGGTTGCGGACGGCGAGCCGATCTGCAGCAGCGCGCCGATGATGATGATGCTCGAGATCGCGTTCGTGACGCTCATGAGTGGCGTATGCAGCGAGGGCGTCACGTTCCAGACGACCATGTAGCCGACGAAGATCGCGAGCACGAAGACCGTGAAGTGCGTCATGAAGGCCGGCGGTGCAACGAGGCCGAGCCCCGCGAGCGCGAGCCCGCCGACGACGAGCGTCGCGACGGGGCCCACCCAGGCGGGCCGCCTCGGCTTCGGCGCCGCCTCGGGCGCCGGCATCGCCGCGGCCCGAGAAGCAGGCTGGGAGGGCGCGGCCGTGATCTTCGGCGGCGGGGGCGGCCACGTGACCTTCCCGTCCTTGACGACCGTGGCGCCGCGGATCACCTCGTCCTCCATGTCCACCACGAGCTCGCCGTCCTTCGCGGGGCACATCTCGCCGAGCAGATGACGCAGATTCGTCGCATAGAGCTGGCTCGACTGCGCGGCGAGGCGGCTCGGCAGATCCGTGTAGCCGATGATCGTGACGCCCTCGTGAACGGCGACTTCGCCGGGCTTCGTGAGCTCGCAGTTGCCGCCCTGCTCGGCGGCGAGGTCTACGACCACGCTTCCGGGCTTCATGGCCTCGACCATGTCCTTCGTAATGAGCTTCGGCGCGGGCTTGCCCGGGATCAGCGCCGTCGTGACGATGATGTCCACGTCCTCGGCCTGCCTACGGAACAGCGCCATCTCGGCGGCGATGAATTCGGGGCTCATGACCTTGGCATAACCGCCCGCGCCCTCGCCCTGCTCCTCGAAATCGAGCATGAGGAACTGCGCGTCCATGCTCTCGACCTGTTCCTTGACGGCCGGCCGCGTGTCGAACGCCCGCACGACCGCGCCCAGGCTGCGGGCTGTGCCGATCGCGGAGAGGCCGGCGACGCCGGCGCCGATGACGAGCACCTTGGCGGGTGGAATCTTGCCGGCGGCCGTGATCTGCCCCATGAAGAAGCGGCCGAAGTGCTCCGCGGCCTCGACGATCGCCCGATACCCCGCGATGTTGGCCATGGAGCTCAGCGCATCCACCTTCTGGGCGCGCGAGATGCGCGGAATGCTCTCGACGGCGAGCGCCGTGACGCCCTTGGCCGCGAGCGCGCTCAGCAGCTCCGCGTTCTGGGCCGGGGCCAGGAACGCGACGAGCACCTGCCCGGACCGAAGCCGCTCGAGCTCGCCCTCGGCTGCCGCCGGTGCACGGACCTTGAGCACGACGTCCGCCCCGGCGAACAGCTGCTCCGCGGTCGGCACGATTTCGGCCCCGGCCGCGCGGTAGGCCTCGTCCGTGAAGCTCGCCGCCTGCCCGGCCCCGGCCTCGACCGCCACCGCGAAGCCCAGCTTGCGCAGGTGGCCGACGGCCTCCGGCGTCGTCGCCACGCGCTTCTCGCCGCTCAGCACCTCCTTCGGGACCCCGATCTTCATGCAGCTCTCCGTCTCGTTCCGCACCGGACGCTCCGACGCGGGGACGCAGATTACCGCAAAGCCGGCGCGAAAGCCGAATGCCGCGCCGGGTCCGGCGGTCGGTGGCCCGGCGCCTGCTACACTTCGCCATCGATCCTTCGGCATCGACGGGAACCAATGGAGGGAAACTTGCCGGCCATGGATATTTCGACGATTTCAAGCGCATTCCGGGCGCCGACCGGCGCCGCCCGCGGCCGGGCCGGGATGCGGGCGCAGCGTCCCCGGCCCTTCGCGGCCTCCGCGGCTGCGATGGCCGCGTTCGTGCTCCTTCTCACGGCCGTGCAGGCAGCGGCCGGCGCGCCGAAGCTGCTGAACAGTGAACGCATCGAGCAGAAGTTCGGGAGCTACGGCATCGACGTGCTCGCGAGCGACGCCTCTGTTCGCGTCTCGGACCTCTACAGCCTCGAGCACGGGGTCAAGGTCTGCCGCACGTTCGCCGTCGTGCGCTATCCCGAGAACGTGGACCCGCGCTACGCAGCGGAGCACCGCGAAATCCTCGCCGGCGGGTCCATCGGCGCCGTGTTCAAGAAGCACGGCTGGACCGTGACCAAAAAGAACCTCTATTTCGGCACGCTCGCGCCCAGCCCCAAGGTCGCAAAACTCATGCACGACGACTCGGGCCGCCGCCTGGCCGTTCACGTCTACGCGCTCTACGCCTCGAAAGGCGCCGCGACGCTGCGCTATGCGACGATCGCCGAGGTGCACAGTCCGGACTACCTGACGCTCGACGCGGTCCGCGGCATCTACGGCGCCCCGGAGCCCGCGACGCCGGAAACGAAGGCGCTCGTCGAGCGCATGCTCGAGGTCACGGCGGCAAGGATGCGCTGAGCGGAACGGACGCGCCGAGACGAAACGCCGATGCCGCTGATCTCCCTCCCGCTCATCATCTCGATCATCGCGAGCGTGCACGTGCTGCGCACGGGAAGGGACTGGCGCTGGATCATACTCATCGTGTTTCTGCCGCTGCTCGGCACGCTGATCTACGCGGCCGTCGAGCTGCTGCCCTCGCTGAATCAGAGCCTCACGGCGCGCCGCACGCTGCGCCGCTTCCGCAATGCCGTCGATCCCGGCCGCAGCCTGCGCCGCGAGACGCTCGAGTACGAGACCAACCCGACCGTCGAGACCGCGAGCCGGCTCGCCGACGAGCTCGCTCAAGCCGGCCGCTATGCCGAAGCGATTCGCGTCTGCAACGACGCGCGCCGAGGTCTGTTCGAGGACGATCCCAAGTTACTGCTCGCGCTCGCCAACGCCCAGTTCGGCGCCGGGGAGTACGCGCAGACCATCGAGACGCTCGACTACCTGCGCGAGAAAAACCCGAGCTTCCGCTCGCCCGACGGTCACCTGATCTACGCGCGCGCGCTCGAGCAGAGCGGCGACGCGCGGCGCGCGCTCGAGGAGTATGAACGCGTCGCGAGCTATTACCCCGGCGCAGAAGCGCGGGCGCGCTACGCGCTGTTGCTCAAGAAGACCGGCGACGCCGCGCGCGCGGACGAGATCTTTTCGCGGCTGCTCGCAGATGCGCGGCTCGCGCCGCGCCACTTTCGGCGAAACCAGCGGGAGTGGATCGAACTGGCGAAGCGCGAGAAGGCATAGCCTGCCGACGGCCGTTAGAGCCACACCGAATCTTTATTTCGCTTGAGGTTGTCACTGCAACACATTGTTGTTTCAACAATACTCTTGAGGCTGTGACCTGCGGCCCCTGGCGGGCCCGCTTGACGATATACTTAACTGAATTTAAAACTATTGCCGTCATTTAAAAACAATGGAGCCGGCCATGGAAACCCAGGTCTTCACCGCCGCCCTGTTCTACAGGAATCCGAAAGCCGCCCTCGACTGGCTCGAGAAGGCTTTCGGTTTCGAAGTCAGCATGCTCATCGAATCCGGCGACGATCCGCGGATGATGCACTCCGAGATGAGCTTCGGCGGCCACGGCCGCGTCATGATCGGCGGCGAATGGGATGCGCGCGTGCGCAGTCCCGCCGCCGTCGACGGCGCCAATACGCAAACGCTGCACGTGGACCTGGCGAACGACATCGATGCGCACTGCGAGCGCGCGCGCTCCGCCGGTGCCCGCGTCGTGCAGGAGCCCACCGATCAGTTCTACGGTGCCCGCACCTACCGGGCCCTCGACCTGGAGGGCCACATGTGGACGTTCTCGCAGACGGTGCGCCAGGTCACCCGCGAGCAGGCCGAGCAGGCGATCGGCGCGAAGATATACGCGCCCGATTGGAAGTAGGAAGACCTCCGAATGAGCGCCGCGGCGCACGAGCTCGACCGCATGCTCGCGGCGCTCGCGGATCCCTCCCGCCGTCGAGCCATCGACCTGCTGCGCGAGCGTCCCCGGCCTGCCGGGGAGCTCGCGAAGCGCCTCGGCCTCTCGGCCCCCGCGATGAGCCGGCATCTGCGCGTGCTGCGCGAGTGCGGCCTCGTCGAGGAGACCCATCCGGAATTCGATGCGCGCGTGCGCATCTACTCTCTGAACGCGCAGCCCATGGCCGAGCTTCGAGCATGGCTCGAGCAGACGGAGCAGCTGTGGGCCGAGCAGCTCGTCGCATTCAAGACGCACCTCGAGAGGCGGTCGTGACCTCGCGGGTTCTCGTCGCCGTACGCGTATCGGCCTCGGCCGACGAAGCGTTCGAAGCCTTCACGAGCTGCATCGCGGAGTGGTGGCGGCCTAATGCCCTGTTCCAATTCACGGTCGGCAAACGCGGCCGGCTCGCTTTCGAGCCCGGTCCGGCCGGCCGCCTCGTGGAAACTTACGCCGACGGCAGCGTGTTCGAGATCGGCCGAATCCGCGTCTGGGAGCCGCCGCGCCGGCTCGTGTTCGCATGGCGGCAGGCGAGCTTCGCGGCGGACCAGGAAACGGAAGTCCACGTGCGCTTCGAGCCCGTGGACGGCGAGACGCGCGTGACCGTGGAGCACTTCGGGTGGGACGCCATCCCGCGGGAGCACGCCGCTCGGCACGGCTTTCCGCTCGCGGCGTTTCAGCTCCGGCATGCAGAGTGGTGGCAGGGGCTGCTGGCGTCTTACTCGCGCGACCTTAGACCGCATGCTTCATGAACGCCTTGGGCGGTAGTGGTGGGAGGAGATCCTGGGGCACGGATCCCAGACCATGACGTATCAGGCTGAATGCGAGGTCGGACACCGGCGCGCGCGAGGACGTTGGCGCTTGCGTTCTTCGCAGCTCACGACTACCCGCATACGTGTCCGGCGGCCGCGGTCCCGACACCGCCCTTACGCACAAGCCGCCGCTCGCTGCACACGTATCAGGGCGACGGCGATCTCGACGGTGCCGGCGACCGCGACGGCGCCCGCGTCCGCCAATTGAGGAACCGCCACAACGTCGCCGCCACGAGCGCGTGGTCGATGGTCCCGTCGACGAGCAGCCGCTCGAGGTCTGCGACGGGCACGAGCTCGACCGCGGTGTGCTCGTTGCCGGTGTTCTGGATCTCGCCGACCCGCTCGACGCCCTCCGCCACGAAGCCGTGCAGGCGGTTCGAAAACAGCGCGGGGTTCGGCTTCAGGACGCCGAGCGGCCGCACGCCCGGCGCACGGTAACCCGTCTCTTCGCGGCATTCGCGAAGCGCCGCCTGGGCCGGCGTCTCGCCGGGGTCCACGAGTCCGCCCGGTATCTCGAGCGTCACGCACTCGGCGCCGTGCCGGTATTGGCGGATCATGACGAGGCGCTCATCGGACGTGACGGGCACGACCTGGGCCCATTCGACGGACAGGATCCGGTAGAAGTCGTGCTCGCTGCCGTCGTGCGGCGAACGCGCGCGCGAGCGCTCGACCTCAAAGATGCGGTAATCGGCGACGCGCTCGCGGCCGAGCTCGACCCACTCCTCGACTTTGCTCATTGCGGCAACCGTCCTCGGCCTTCTTCGGCCCTCTTCGTCCTTCCTTCGCCGGCCTACGCGCTGCCGAGCTGATAGATCAGCAGCGCCGCAAGGTAACCCAGCGCCGTCATGTAGCTCCAGGCGAACACGGGCCAGCGCCAACTGTTCGTTTCGCGCCGGATCACGGCCAGTGTGGCCGCACATTGCAGGCACCAAGCGTAGAAGATCAGCAGGCCGAAGACCATCGGCAAGGTGAAAACCGGCGAGCCGTCCGGATGGCGGGCCGAATGCAGACGCTGAGCCAGCGTGCGGTCGTCCGCGTCATTGCCGACCGCGTAGATGGTGCCGAGCACGGCCACGACGACCTCCCGCGCCGGAAAGCCTGCGATGACGCCGGCCGAGACGCGCCAGTCCCATCCGAGCGGCGCGAACACGGGCTGAACGATGTGCCCGGCGCGGCCGAGCCAGCTGTTCTCGAGGTGCGCCGCCGCGGCGTCGTTGTCGATCGTGCGCAGCCGCGCCTCGAGCGCCGGACCGGACAGCGTCGCCTCCGCCGCCGTGCGCGCCTCGGTGCGCACGGCTTCGACCCGCGGCGAGCGCGGAAAATACGCGAGCGCCCAGACGACGACGGCGACCATGAAGATCACCGTGCCCGCGCGGTGCATGAACACGCGCACGCGGTCGAGCAGCTTGACGGCCACGGTCCGCACGTTCGGCAACCGGAACTCCGGCAACGCGAGCACGAACGTCGGGTTCGCGCCGCGCAGCGCCGAGCGGCGCAGCAGCAGCGCGGTGCCGATGCCGCCGAGGATGCCGACGACGTAGAGCCCGAACAGCACGAGCCCCTGCAGGTTCACGATCCCGTACTGCCGGCTCGGCACGAAGGCTGCGATGAGCAGCGCATAGACGGGCAGCCGCGCCGAGCAGGTCATGAAGGGCGCGGCCATGATCGTCGCGATGCGGTCGCGCCGGTTCGGGATCACGCGCGTCGCCATGATCGACGGCACGGCACAGGCGAAGCTCGAGAGCAGCGGGATCACGGACTGACCCGAGAGACCGACGCTGCGCATGGCGCGGTCCACGAGAAAGGCCGCGCGTGCGAGATAGCCCGTATCCTCCATGACGATGATGAAGAGAAACAGGATCAGGATCTGCGGCAGGAAGATCACGACGCTGCCGACACCGGCGATGACGCCGTCGACGAGAAAGCTCGAGAGCACGCCGGGCGGCAGCACGCCCGCAACGACTCGGCCGAGCGAGGTCATGCCCGCGTCGATGAGATTCATGAACGGCGTCGCCCACGCGAACACGGCCTGAAAGACGACGGCCATCGTGAGGATGAACAGCAGCGTCGAGGGCCAGGGCCGGTTGAGCCAGTCGATGACGCGGGCGCCGCGCGTGAGGATCTGCGAACCGCCCGACTGCACGTCGACGAGCGTCGATCGTATCCACGCGTAGCGGTGCCTGGCTTCCGCCGCGAGCGGCGGCTCCGCGCCGAACAGGCGGCGGCGCGTCTCGGCGAGCCGCGCCTCGGCCTCGGGGCCGAGGCGCGGGAGGCCGATCTCGGGTGCGCGGCCGCCGGCGCCGTCCACGAGCAGGCGTTCGATCTCGACGCGCTGCAGGCCGAGGCCGCCCGGCCCGAGCTCGGGCTCGAGCGACTCGGCCGCGCGCGTGAGGTCCGGCCAATGCGCGTACGGCGCAGGCGGCGGCTCGGTCAGCAGCGTCGCGAGCGCCGCCTTCAGCGTCGCGAAGCCGCGGCCCGTCGTCGCGACAATCGGAAACACGCGCACGCCGCCGAGCCGGGCCTCGAGCCGCTCGAAGTCGATCTTGAGCCCCTCCTTCTGCGCCGCGTCCGTCATCGTCAGCGCGACGATCATGGGCAGGCCGAGCTCGACGAGCTGCTGCAGAAGGTACAGCCCCTGATAGAGACGGGTCGCGTCGATGACGGCGAGAATCGCGTCCGGGCGGGCCGTGCCCGTCACGCGGCCGAACAGCACGCTCACGGCGATGCGCTCGTCCGTCGAGCCCGGGCTCAGGGAATAGGTGCCGGGCAGGTCGATGAGATCGAGGGGCACGTCGCCGATCAGGGCGCGCCCTACGCGTCGCTCGACCGTGACGCCCGGATAGTTGGCCGTGCGCTGCCGCATGCCGGTCAGGCGGTTGAAGACGGAGCTCTTGCCCGCGTTCGGGTTGCCGATCACGGCAATCGTGCCCGTCGCGCGGCGATTGACCGTGAGTTTCTCGAGAGGGACAACGATCTCGGCCGTGCTCGACATGTCAGCGTCCTTCCTTGGTCAGACGTTCTGACGCGGAATCTCCGGGCCTGATCGCGCCGCAGCGAGATCGCGGCGCCATAGAGCTTGATCTCGAGCGGGTCGCCGCCCAGCGAGCGGCGCAGGAACTTCAGCTCCGCGCCCTCGACGAGGCCGAGCACCATGAGCCGCTGCACGGCCTCGTCCGCAGCGTCTACGGAGACGATCTCCGCAAGATCGCCGGGGTCGAGGTCGGCCAGGGTCGTCGCTGCGTTCAAGCCGGATTCCGGTCAGAGCGGATGTAAATGATAATCGTTATTATAAACGCATCCGCGCCCGAACAGAAATGGGGTAAGACCCGAAACCGGGACGGCCCTCACGCGGGGCTCGGCGGCGCCCTCCCCGCCGCGCGCCGTCGGCGGCCCGCTCATGGGCCGGCAAAGGCGATGCGGCACACGAGTGGCCCGTAACAGCCACTAGGCCGCGAACGGGTGGCGCCGGATGATGACGGCATCCCGGCTCGGCCCCGTCGAGACGACATCGACGGGCACGCCCACAACCTCCTCGATACGGGCCACGTACCGGCGCGCCTCGGGCGGCAGGCGATCGTACTCGGTGACGCCGCTCGTCGCCGCTGCCCAGCCCGGCACGGACTCGTAGATCGGCTCGCAGTCGCCGAGCCGTTCGACGAGCAGCGGCGGCGTCGTGAGCTCCACGCCGTCGAGCCGATAGCCGACGCAGATCTTGATTTCCGGGAGACCGTCGAGCACGTCGAGCTTGGTCAGGCACAAGCCCGTGAGCCCGTTCGAGAACGCGGCGCGGCGCAGCGCCACGGCGTCGAACCAGCCGCAGCGCCGCGGCCGGCCGGTCGTCGCGCCGAATTCCGCGCCGACCCTGCCGAGGTGCCGGCCCGTGTCATCGAGCAGCTCCGTCGGGAAGGGCCCCGCGCCGACGCGGGTCGTGTAGGCCTTCACGATGCCGAGCACGTAGTCCACGCCGGCGGGCCCGAGCCCGAGACCGGTGAACACGCCGCCGACCGTCGTGTTGGAAGACGTCACGAACGGATACGTGCCGAGATCGATGTCGAGCATCGCGCCCTGCGCGCCTTCGAACAGCACGCTGCCGCCGCCCGCCTGGAGCTGGCGGAGCCGCTCCGTGACGTTGGCGACGAGCGGCTTTATGCGCCCCGCGAGCCCGAGCAGCTCATCGAGCTCGCGCTGAGGCTCCACGCGTTCGGCGCCGAAATAGCGCTCGAGCATGAAGTTGTGGAAGTCGAGCAAGCGAACGAGCTTTTCCTCGAGCCGGGCTTCGGGCAGGAACAGGTCGGAGATGCGCAGCGCGCGGCGGGCCGCCTTGTCCTCGTAGGCGGGGCCGATGCCGCGCCCCGTCGTGCCGATGGCCGCGGCTCCGCTCGCCTGCTCGCGCGCCTTGTCGAGGGCGAGATGCGAGGACAGGACCATGGGGCAGGCCGGCGAGACCAGCAGGCGCTCGCCGATCGCGACGCCGCGCTCGCCGAGCTCGTCCATCTCCTTGACCAGCGCCTCGAGCGAGACGACGACGCCGTTGCCGATAAGGCACAGAATCCCGTCGCGCAGGATGCCGGACGGCAACAGATGCAGCACGGTCTTCTGCCCGTCGATGACGAGCGTATGCCCGGCGTTGTGACCGCCCTGGAACCTCGCGACGGCCTGGGCCCGCTCGGCCAGGACGTCGACGACCGCGCCCTTACCCTCGTCACCCCATTGGGTGCCGATCACGACGACGTTACGCCCCACTCTCTAACCCCTAATCAGGAACAGCAGCACGAGCCCCGTGATAACGGCCCCGAGGCCGAAAGCACGCAGCTGATTATCCTCGAGCCGACCCAGCGCGCCGAGCCCGCGCCTCCAAATGCGCGGGTTCACGAACGGGAACAATCCCTCGATGATGAGATAAAACGCCAAGCCCGCAAAAAGATCCGCCCAGGCCAACGCCTAGCCTCCCGACCGTACCAAAGAAGATTACTGCCCGCGAACCGCCTCGGCGCCGAACTCGTTCTGCAGGAACTGGAAGAAGTCGCTATCGGGCTTGAGCACGAGCACGTCGTTCGGGCCGCCGATCGACTTCCTGTAGGCGAGCATACTGCGATAGAAATCGTAGAACTTCGGGTTCTGACCGTAGGCCTTCGCGTAAATGTCCGCCGCCTTGGCGTCGCCCTCGCCGCGGATCTTCTCCGCGTCCCTGTAAGCGTCGGCCGCGATGACCGTCGTTTGCCGATCCGCGTCCGCGCGGATGCGCTGAGATTCCTCGTCGCCCTCCGCGCGCAGCTGCTCGGCCACGCGCTGGCGCTCCTGGCGCATGCGGCTGTAAACGGAATCGCTGACCTCGTCCGAAAGGTCGATGCGCTTGACGCGCACGTCCACGAGATCGATGCCGAGCTCCTTCGAGCGCTTGCGCGCCTGCACAAGCATGTTGTCCATGAGCTCGGAGCGTTCCGCCGAGACGACTTCCTGCACGGTACGCCGGCTGATCGCGGCCTTGATGCCTTCCTTGACGATGGCCGAGAGGCGCTGGATGGCGCCCTCCTCGCTGCCGTGCACTGCGCGGTAGTACTGCGACGGGTCCGTAATCCGCCACGTCACGAAGTAATCGACGATGAGGTTCTTTTTCTCGCCCGTCAGAAACTTCTCTTCGGAGTTCTCGTACGTGAGCACGCGATCCGGGAAGCGCATTATCGTGTTCACGAACGGCCACTTGAAATGCAGGCCCGGGTGGCTGTCCACCGCCACGATTTCGCCGAAACGAAACGTGAGCACGTGCTCGCGCATGTCCACAGTGAACACGGAGAGGCGCACGACAACCGCGAGGATGACGAGCGCGACGAGAATCAGATTGAAGCGGGTGCTCATGGCGGCTCCTGGGGGCGGCTCCTCGCGGCGGCTCTCAGCGGCTCGGGCGCACGCGAACGGCGCTCGAGCTCGGAGCGGCGTCGGCCGGCGCCGCAGCGACACCGGCCGCGACCTGTGACTGCTTCGCGTCGTCCGCTTCGCGCCGCTGCTTCATGAGCTGATCGAGCGGCAGATAGATCATGTTGTTGCTGTTCCCCGTATCGACGAGGACCTTGGTCGAGTGCGAGAGGATCGCTTCGACCGTATCGAGATACATGCGCCGGCGCGTGATGTCCGGCGCCTTCGTGTACTCGCCCAGAATGTCCAGGAAACGGGCCGTATCGCCCTGCGCCTGCGCGACGACCTGGTCGCGGTAGGCCTCGGCCTCCTGCGTCTGCTGGGCGGCCTTGCCGCGTGCGCGCGGGAGCACGCCGTTCGTGTATTTCTGCGCCTCCAGGATCGCGCGCTCACGGTCCTCGCGCGCCTTGACGGCGTCCTGCACGGCGGCCTCGACTTCGCGCGGGAAGTTCGCCTCCTGCAGGTTCACCTCGTAGACCTTGATGCCCGTGCCGTAGTTGTCGAGCGTGCTTTGCAGCAGGTCCTTCGTCTGGGACGCGATCTCCTCGCGGCCCTGCGTGAGGATGAAGTCGAGGTCGTTCTTGCCGACGACCTCGCGGATGGCACTCTGCGTCACGTCGTGCAGCGTCTCGTCGGGCTCGCGCACGCTGAACAGGTACTTGACGGGATCCGCGCGCCGGTACTGCACGACGAGCTCGACGTCGACGATGTTCTCGTCGCGCGTCAGCATGCTGCCCTGGTAACGCCAGGTTTCCGTGCGGCCCGTGTTGACCTTCTCGACGCCCTCGATGGGCCAAGGCCAATGCCAGCGCAGACCCGGCTGAGTCGTCGCGCGGTAATCGCCGAAACGCAGCACGATGCCGCGCTCGGCGGCGTCGACCTTATAGAACCCGCTGAGCACCCAGACGAGGAAAAGGACGACGATGCCGCCGAGGATCAGGCTCGAGCCCATGCCCGAATGCCCGCCGCCGGACCGGCTCGGCCCGCGGCCGCTGAACAGCCGCGCGAGGCGTCGCTGGAAATCCTTGACGATGGCATCGAGATCGGTCGGGCCTTTCTTGCCGTCCGACCCTCGCCAGGGATTACCCTTGTTGTCTCCGTCGTCCCATGCCATTGCAAATCACACCGTCTGTGTCGTTTCGTCCTGCGACAAACCTTCGTTGCTGCAGAGCTCCCGCCAGCGGCTGGCCGTGAGCTCCACGTCGAGCGTCCAGCCGCCGGCCGGGTCCGGGGTCTCGCCGCGGACTGCATGCCAGTCGAAGAGCTTGGCCCTGATGCGGCTGTGCTGCGGGCCCAGCCTGAGCCGGCGCGCCACGCGGCCGCCCAGCGCCGCCGAACGAACGGTCTCGATCAGGGTCGGAAGCCCTTCGCCCGTCACGGCCGATACGAACAGCTTCGAAGCCGTCTCCTGGCGCGCTTCCCCGTCGTCGGGGATCTGATCGGCCTTATTGTACACCTCGATCCGTGGCACCTCCCCGGCGCCGATCTGCTCGAGGACCGTCTCGACCTGCGCCATGCGGTCGGCATGGTGCGGGTCGCTCGCGTCCACGACGTGCAGCAGCAGCGACGCCTCGCGCGTCTCCGTCAGCGTGGCGCGAAACGCGGCCACGAGCTCGTGCGGAAGGTCGCGCACGAAACCGACCGTGTCCGCGAGCAGCACTTCGTCGCCGCCGAGATCGAGCCGGCGGACCGTCGGGTCGAGCGTCGCGAAAAGCTGATTCTTGGCCTCGAGGTGCGCGCCCGACAGCGCGTTGAACAGGGTCGTCTTGCCCGCGTTCGTGTAGCCGACGAGCGCGACGAGCGGGAGACCTGCGCGCACGCGTTCCTTTCTTCCCGTCTGGCGCTGACGCTCCACGCGCTCGAGGCGCTCCTTGAGATGCCGGATGCGCCGGCCGAGCAGACGGCGGTCCGTCTCGAGCTGCGTCTCGCCTGGACCGCGCAGACCGATGCCGCCCTTCTGCCGCTCCAGGTGAGTCCAGCCGCGCACCAGGCGCGTGGACAAATGCTCGAGCTGAGCGAGCTCGACCTGCAGCTTGCCCTCGAAGCTCGCCGCGCGCTGCGCGAAGATGTCGAGGATCAGGCCGTTGCGATCGAGCACGCGGGCGCCAAGGCGGCGCTCGAGGTTGCGCTCCTGCCCGGCGCTGAGCTGCCGGTTCACGAGCACGAGATCGGCTTTTGTCTCGGCCGCGAGCGCGGCGAGCTCCTCCGTCTTACCCGTGCCTAGGAAGAACCGTGCGTCGGGCTTCGCGCGCTGCGCGTGCAGCCGGCCGACGACGGCGGCACCGGCCGACTCCGCGAGCGCTTCGAACTCCTGGATTTCGTCTTCGTAGCAGGATCGGCCGAGGCCGATGTGAACTAGCAGGGATCGTTCGGCGGTGCGAGCACGCTCAAGCAAGCGGCGCTCCTCGACCAGCCGCTTTGCGGTCAGTCCTCTGCGTCATCGTCGTCGGCCGCGGCGAGGCGCACATTGCGCGCCGGGACGACCGTCGAAATCGCATGCTTGTAGACCATCTGGCTGACGGAATTCCGGAGCAGCACGACGAATTGGTCGAACGAATCGATTTGTCCTTGAAGCTTGATGCCATTGACGAGGTATATGGAGACTGGAACCTTCTCTTTGCGCAGCGCGTTCAGGAACGGGTCTTGGAGCGACTGACCTTTGGGCATGGAGGTCTCCTTTATTGTTAGGGTTTTCGAGATCAGGTCCGAAGTTCAACCGCAGCCGGTGCGTTCCTGAAATCTCGTTCCGCTTTTCGATCCCACTTACGGAACAGTGTTAACCGACCGGTGTATATTAACACATGCTAAAGGGTCTCATTCCACCCTTCGAACTCCGAACCGATGCGCTCCAGCAATTTCTCTGCCAGATCCGGAGAAAATGCCTCGAGCCTCTCGACTTCCCTCTCCGACCGAAGCCACGTCATCTGGCGCTTCGCGAGCTGCCGCGTCGCGGTCAGGGCCTTGGCGCGGGCCGTCGGCCAATCGTACTGCTCGGCCAGGTAACCCCAAAGCTGTCTATAGCCTACCGCGCGCATCGAGGGTGTATCCATACCAAGGTCGCCCCGGGCCCGCAATTCCTGAACCTCCATCACAAAACCTGCTTCGACCATCGCGTCGAAGCGCCGTTCGATGCGCGCCCGCAGCACCTCCCGGGAAGGCGGCAGCAGCGCCAAAGTCGTCGCGTTCAAGCCCGGTCCCGCCGCGCCGGTCCGCTGCAGCTCGGTCAGCGCGCGCCCCGTGAGCAGGCAGACTTCGAGCGCGCGCTGGATACGCTGCCGGTCCGTCGGCTCGATGCGCCGGGCGGCGTCCGGGTCTAGCCGTTCGAGCCGGGCATGCAGCGCGGCCCAGCCGTGCCGGGCCGCCTCGGCGTCGAGCTCGGCGCGCAGCACGGGATCGGCGGCCGGAAGCGCGGCCAGTCCCTGCCTTAGTGCCCGTAGATAGAGCAAGGTTCCCCCGACGAGCAGCGGCAGCCCGCCGCGCGCGCGGACCGCGGCGATCGCGGCCGTCGCGTCGGCCAGGAAGCGGCCCGCCGAGTAGGGCTCGGCCGGATCGGCCACGTCGACGACGTGATGGGGCACGGCCGTGCGCACGGCGGCGTCGGGCTTGGCCGTGCCGATGTCCATGCCGCGATAGACCATGGCCGAATCGACGCTGACGATCTCGACGGGCAGACGGCGCGCGAGCTCCAGCGCGAGCTCGGTCTTGCCGCAGGCCGTGGGCGCCGTGAGGCAGATGCATCGGAGGTCGCCTTGGAGCGCTTCGTCGGCGGGCACGGGTCGCGTCATCTCCGGGTCGAATCTCGGGGTATCGAATCTCGCAAGGGTCGAATCCCGCGGAGTCGAATCGCCCGAAGGCGGCGGACGGCCGCGTGCGGCTACTGCCCTCGCAGGAACAGCCTGTCGAGCTCGGCCAGACTGATCCGCGTCCAGGTCGGCCGCCCGTGGTTGCACTGGCCGCTGCGCTCCGTCCCCTCCATCTGGCGCAGCAGCGCGTTCATCTCTGCAAGCTCGAGCCGGCGATGCGCCCGCACGGCCGCACGGCAGGCCATGGTGCCGAGCAGCTCGTTGAGGCGGGACTCGAGGCGTCCGGCGCCCGCATTCTCGGCGAGATCGGCCAGCACGTCGCGCACGAGGCCTGCGATGTCCCCGCCCTCGAGCAGCGCCGGCATGGCCTGCACCTGCACGGCCTGCGGGCCGCGCCGGACGACGACGAGCCCGAGGCGCTCGAGCTCTTCCCGCCGTTCCTCGGCGCAATCGGCCTCGCGCGCGGCGACGCTCACGTCGACGGGTACGAGCAGGGGCTGCGCCTTGAGCTTGTCCTCGCCTAACGCGGCTTTGAGCCGCTCGTACGTGATTCGTTCATGCGCCGCGTGCATGTCCACGATGACGAGCCCGTCGGCGTTCTCCGCGAGCACGTAGATGCCGCCGAGCTGGGCGAGCGCGAACCCGAGCGGCGGCACGTGGGCTTCCGCGGGCATCTCGGCCGGGCTCCCGACCGGCGCGCGAACGCCGAGAGCGTCCTGGCCGCGACTGTAGCCGGCGTAATGGGCGTGGCCGTGAGTGTCCGCGTGGGCGTGGCCGTCGGTTCCCGCGTGGGCGTGGGTTCCCGCGTGAGCGTGGCCGTGGGGATCGAGGTCGGCGCCCGCGGGCGAACTCGAATGGAGCCGGGCGAGCAGCGCTGCGTGCTCGCGCACGCCGGTCGATAAGCCCAACGCCCCTTGGGCGAAGCCGGGCTGCGCGCCCCGCAGCCGGAACGGCGCCGGGGGAACCTGCGCCGCCGCATCGACGGCCTCCGCCGTGGCAGCCGCGAAGCCGGTACCGGCGGGCGTCGGGAGGCCTTCGCCCGGGGCGGCCGGCGCGATTTGCGGACCGCGACCCTCGCGGTCCGCCGCGGGGCCCGTCTCGAACGTCGCGGCGAGCGCCGCCTCGACGCTGCGGAATACGAAGTCGTGCACGAGCCGCGAGTCGCGAAAGCGGATCTCGAGCTTGGCTGGATGCGCGTTGGCATCGACGCGGCGCGGGTCGAGCGCGAGGAACAGCACGAACGCGGGCTGACGCGATTGGTAGAGCACGTCCTGATAGCCGAGCCGCGCGGCGTGGCGCAGGAGCTTGTCGCGCACGAAGCGGCCGTTGACGAACGTGTACTGCATGTCGGGCTGGCTGCGCGAGAACGTCGGCGCCGCGAGCCAGCCCCAGATGCGCAGCCCCTCGATCTCGCGCTCGAAGTAGCGGGCCTGCGCGAGGAATTCCGCGCCGCAGAGCTCGGCGATGCGGGCTTCCCGCCCCGCGCGGTCGCTCGCGGCCGGCAGCCGGAACGTCACGCGCTGGTTGTGACGCAGGCGAAACTCGACGTTGCTGCGCGCGAGCGCGAGGCTCTTTACGACGGCGTCGACATGACTCATCTCTGTCCGTTCCGCGCGCAGGAACTTCCGCCTAGCGGGCGTATTGAAGAAGAGATCGCGGACCTCGACGGTCGTGCCGAAGGGATGGGGCGCCGGCCTCGGCTCGGCGAGCTCCCCGCCGTCCGCGGCCACGGCCCAGGCGCCTTCGGCCCCGGCCGCGCGCGAAGTCAGCGTAAGACGCGACACCGAGGCGATGCTCGGCAGCGCCTCCCCGCGAAAGCCCATCGTCGAGAGCGCCTCGAGGTCCTCGAGCGTCGCGATCTTGCTCGTCGCGTGCCGGGACAGCGCGAGGGGCAGCTCGTCGCGATCGATGCCGTGGCCGTCGTCCGTGATGCGGATCAGCCGCGTGCCGCCGGCCTCGATATCGATCTCGATCGACTGCGCGCGCGCGTCGAGCGCGTTCTCGCAGAGCTCCTTGACGACGGACGCCGGCCGCTCGACGACCTCGCCGGCCGCGATCTGATCGATGAGCTGGGAAGGGAGGATGCGGATCGCCACGCGGCGATTGTATCGAAAATGGGGTCAGAGCCCTTTTTCGGGATCGAAAAAGGGCTCTGACCCCATTTTCAGCCTTGCGGGATGGTCAGGACCTGGCCGACCTGAATCGCGTCGTTCTTGAGGCTGTTGGTGCGCTTGAGCACGGGCAGGCTGACTCTGTAGCGATGCGCGATGTCGGACAGCGTATCGCCGCGGCCGATGACGTAGCGAATCGGCACGCGCACACGCTTCGTGTCGTTGAGGGCGAGATAGCTGCCGGGCGGCGGATTGGCCTGGAAGTAGTCGAGGATGCCCGCGTAGAGCGCCCGCGCGATTTGCGCCTGGTAGGTCGAGTCGTCGAGCTCGCGCTCCTGATGCGGGTTCGAGATGTAGGCGGTTTCGACGAGGACCGAAGGGATGTCGGGTTGCTTGAGCACGACGAAGCGCGCGCGCTGGACGTTGCTTTTGCGCATCGAGGTGACGCTGCCGAGCCGTTCGATGAGATGCTCGCCGACGGCCGTGCTCGCGCTCAGCGCGGCGTTCTGCGAAAGATCGAGCAGAACCTTGCGCAGGATCGGATCCTTGTCCGCCAGCGATACGCCGCCGATGAGGTCCGAAGCGTTCTCGCGCTCGGCGAGCCGCCGCGCGATCTCGTCGCTGGCCCCACGCTCCGAAAGCACGTAGACCGTCGCGCCGCGCGCGTCGGGCTCGCGATACGAGTCGGCGTGAATCGAGACGAACAGGTCCGCCTGCGCCGCGTGCGCGATCTCCCGGCGCTTATCGAGCTCGATGAAATAGTCGCCGTCGCGCGTGAGCACGGGCCGGATGCCCGGTTGGCGCTCGAGCTCAGTGCGCAGCCGGCGCGCGATCGCGAGCACGACGTCCTTCTCGAGCACGCCGTGCGGTCCCGTAGCGCCCGGATCGTCGCCGCCGTGGCCCGGATCGATGACGACGACGAGATCGCGCCCTCGCACGGCCGCCGCAGGCGGCGCCCGCTTGACGACCGTCTCCGTAGTCGTCGGCAACAGGTCGATGACGAGACGGTCGCCGTATTGATCGTTGGGGGGCAAAAGAAAACTCTTCGGGCGCACGGCCTGCTTGAGATCGAAGACGATGCGCAGCTCACCGCCGGGACGCGATCCCGTACGCACGTCCGTGACGTAGCCCTTGGCGTCGTCGAGTTTCAGCGCGCGCGCGAGCGAGGCGTGGGCGATGTCGAGGACGATCCGGTTCGGATGCT
Organism: uncultured Gammaproteobacteria bacterium; assembly: GCA_963702105.1. Lineage (GTDB taxonomy): Bacteria > Pseudomonadota > Gammaproteobacteria > Steroidobacterales > Rariloculaceae > ZC4RG20. The sequence continues at coordinate 1,326,946 of OY969712.1, read as the reverse complement.
CGAGCGTGAACACACGGTGATCGGCGGCCGCGCTGAGATCGAGCACGATGCGCGTGGACTCCGGCCCCGACCACACGCGCAGGCCTTCGACTTCCGCCGCAGCGGCGGACAAGACCCAACCCGACAGGAGCAGCAGCAAGGCTCCCCGTGCCCACACCCCGAAATGCACGCCCCGGCCTCCCCTCAACAAGCCGCCGCGATTTATGTTACAGCCTTACTCCGTGATTTCAAGACTTTTTGCTTTCAAAAATATGGAATTAGATGGAGTTGTTAAAGTCGTGGCCACGAAAGGCGGCGAGCGCAGCCCGGCCGGCCGCGGATCGCGCCGTTACGGCCACGCGCCGCGAGGCAGGGCCCGCGACCTCGAACGCGAAGACGAGGTCGACGCGCTCGGCCAGCAGGCCGCCGCGCTCGGGCCATTCGACGAACAGCCAGGCACCTTCGGCCGCGAGCCAATCGCGAACGCCGAGGTTCTCGAGCTCGAGCGGATCGGCGAGGCGATACAGGTCGAGGTGCACGACCGTGAGCCCCTCGAGGGGGTAGTGCTCTATTAATGTGTAGGTCGGGGACGGCACGCGCCCTGCGTGCCCGAGCCCGCGCAGCATCGCGCGAACCCAGGTGGACTTGCCGCTGCCGAGACCGCCCGTGAGCCCGACGAGCAGCGGACCGAGCCCGCGCGCGCGCCAGGCAACCGCGATGCCGCCCGCCGCAGCCGCGAGCGCCTGCTCCGACTCGAAGAGCCGGCTCAGCGGGGATTCGACCATCGACGAAGTTGCGGCATGAGGTCGCCCGCCACGAGCCCGCGCTCCCCGTCCGCGGCCGCTGAGTCGCCCGCGAGCGCGTGCAGCAGCACGCCGGTGCGCGCGGCCTCGGGAAGATCCCCCAACTGCACGACCAACCCGCCGAGCACGCCCGAAAGCACGTCGCCGACCCCGGCCGTGCCCATGCCCGGGTTGCCGTAGTCGCAGACGTGGACGGCGACGCCGGCGGCTCCGTTCGCGGGCGCCGCGCCGCCCGCTTCCGGCACGCCGATCAGGGTGCAGGCGCCCTTGAGCACCACTGCGGCCCCGAAGCGCCGCGCGAGCGCCGTGACCGCCGCGAGCCGATCATTCTGCACCGTGCCTGCGTCGGACCCGAGCAGCCGCCCGGCCTCACCGGGATGGGGCGTCAGGACCCAATCGCCGCGGCCCGCGCGCGGCCCGTGGCCGAGCTCCGCCAGCAGGTTCAGGCCGTCGGCGTCGAGCACGAGCGGTAGGCCGGATGCCATGACCCGATGCCAGAGCGCGCGCGCCCAGTCCGACCGGCCGAGGCCGGGACCGAGCACCACGCCGTCCGCCATCGCGAGCAGCGGGTCGAGCTCCTCGGCCGCGGCAACGGGCCGGCACATGAGCTCGGCGCGGCCTGAGAGCACGGTCCCGACGCTGTCGCGGTCCGTCCCGACGTAGACGAGCCCGGCGCCGACGCGCAGCGCAGCCTCGGCCGCGAGCCGGATCGCGCCGGCCGTGCCCGGCCCGCCGCCGACGAGCAGGAGCCGGCCGTTCGTGCCTTTGTGCGCGGTGCGCGCACGCGGCGGCAGCGCCGCCCGCAGGGATGCGAGGGTGAGCCGTCGCAGCCGCGGCGCGAGGCCGGCCGTGAGCTCCGCCGGCAGCATGAGATCCGCGAATTCGAGCTCGCCCGTGAAATCCGGCGCTGTACCGAGGAACAGACCTTGCTTGAGCCCGACGAACGTGACCGTGGCCGACGCCCGGACGGCGCAGCCGAACGGCAGGCCGCGGTCGGCATCGAGGCCCGAGGGCACGTCGAGCGCGAGCACGGGGACGGCCGCCGCGTTGATGCGCGCAACGGCCTGTGCGAACCCGCCTTCGACGGTCCGGGCAAGGCCCGTGCCGAGCAGCGCGTCGACGACCACGTCAGGCGCGAACGCCGCTTCGGCGCGATCGCCGAAGGGCGCGATCGGGACGCCGGCGGCGCGGCAGTCTTCGAATGCGCGCAAAGCATCGCCCGCGAGCTTCTCGGGAGCCGCCACGGCCGCGACGCGGACCGAGAGACCGGCGGCCCGGGCCAACCGCGCGACGACGTAGCCGTCGCCCGCGTTGTTGCCCGCTCCGCAGTAGACGGCGACCTTGTGGGCATCCGGCCAGCGGCGCCGCAGCACCTCGAGCGCGGCCTCCCCGGCCCGGCCCATGAGCTCGTAGCCGGCGATCCCGAGCCCGTCGATGGCCGCTCGATCGATGCCCCGCACCTGCGCGGCCGCGTAGACGGCTTCGGGCAGCTTGTCGCGGGGCGCGTCCATTGGGCCGATTATACTTGGCCCATGGCAGGTGCCTCTGCAGCAGAAAGAAGCGAGCTCACGGCGGCGGCGCTGAGCGAGCTCGCGACGGAGATCCGGCGCGAGGCCGCAGCCCTGGGGTTCGGCGGCATCGGCATTGCAGGCACCGCCCTCGGCGAGGACGAGGCGCACCTCGAGCGCTGGCTCGCCCTCGGCCGCCACGGCGAGCTCGACTACATGGCGCGGCACGGCCGCAAGCGCTCGCGTCCCGAGGCGCTCGTGCCGGGTACGCTGCGCGTGATCTCGGCGCGCATGGACTACTGGCCGGGCCCCGCAGCCGCCGACGCGGCCCGCGTCCTCGCCGATCCACGGCGCGCCTACATCGCCCGCTATGCGCTCGGCCGCGACTATCACAAGGTGCTGCGCGCCCGGCTCAAGCGGCTCGCCGCGGCCGTCGAGCGGCGCACGGGACCGTTCGGCTACCGCGTCTTCACCGACAGCGCGCCCGTGCTCGAGAAGGCCCTGGGGCGCAACGCGGGCCTCGGCTGGATCGGCAAGCACAGCAACCTCATCGACCGCGACGCGGGCTCCTGGTTCTTGCTCGGCGAAATCTACACGGACCTGCCGCTGCCCGTGGATGCGCCGGCGACGGCTCATTGCGGAAGCTGCGCTGCCTGCCTGGAGGTCTGTCCGACGGGCGCCATCGTTGCTCCCTACGAGGTGGACGCGCGGCGCTGCATCTCCTACCTGACCATCGAGCTGCGCGGGCCGATCCCCGAGCCGCTGCGCCCGCTCATGGGCAACCGCGTGTTCGGCTGCGACGACTGCCAGCTCTTTTGCCCCTGGAACAAGTTCGCGCGGCCGACCGCCGTCGCGGACTTCGCGCCGCGCCACGGGCTCGATGCCGCCGCCTTGACCGAGCTCTTCGGCTGGTCCGAGGACGAATGGTCGCGGCGCACGGAAGGCAGCCCGATCCGGCGCGCGGGCTACGTCGGCTGGCTGCGCAATCTTGCCGTCGCGCTCGGCAACGCGCCTACCGAGCCCGCCGTCGTCGCCGCGCTCGAAGCGCGCCGCGGCCATGCCTCGGCGCTCGTGCGCGAGCACGTCGCCTGGGCCCTCGCGCGGCACGCGCGCGCCGGCGACGACTCACCCCGGCCACTTTAGACCCGTGCCCCCCTATCGCAATTGCAGCTCAAACCACCCAAACCACCCGGAGTCGCCATGTTCGAAGCCGCCCCCCACCCTCTGCGTGTGCCGACCGACGGCGGTTTCAAGGTCGCCGATGCCGCCACCTCGCCGGGCAACGAAGTGTTGAAATCGACGGACTGGAAGGCCGAGCTCGAGAAGGAGAAGGACCAGATCGGCCGCTGGCAGCACAAGCTTTACGCGGACGACCGCTACTCGCTGCTGCTCGTGTTTCAGGCGCTCGACGCCGCCGGCAAGGACAGCACGATCCGGCACGTGTTCACGGGCACGAACCCGACGGGACTGCGCGTGAGCTCGTTCAAGCGTCCCTCGGAAACCGAGCTCGCCCACGACTTTCTCTGGCGCACGACGGCCAAGCTTCCCGAGACCGGGCACATCGGCATCTTCAATAGAAGCTACTACGAGGAAGTGCTCGTCGTGCGCGTGCACCCGGAGTTCCTCGAGGCGCAGCACCTCCCGAATCCCACCTCCCCCGCCATCTGGCACAACCGCTTCGAAGCCATCCGCGCCCACGAGCGCCAGCTCGCCGAGAACGGCACCGTCATCCTCAAGTTCTGGCTCAACGTCTCGAAGGAGGAGCAGCGGCGCCGCTTCCTCGCCCGCATCGACCGGCCGAACAAGCGCTGGAAGTTCAGCCTCAACGACATCGCCGAGCGAAAGTTCTGGGACGCCTATATGCGCGCCTACGAGGAGTGCCTGAACGCGACGTCCTCGCCCTGGGCGCCGTGGTACGCGATCCCCGCAGACGACAAGCCCTATATGCGCTGGCAGGTCGCCAAGCTCGTCAACGACGCCTTCGCGCGCATCGACATCGACTTCCCGAAGCTTTCCGGCGAAGCCCTGGACGCACTCGAACAGTGCCGGAAGAACCTGAGCTCGAACTAGCTGGAACCAGCCCGAACTAGCTCGAATTGGCTCGAACTGGCTCGAACTGGCTCGAGCGAGCTCGGCCGCCCTCCGGCCGGCAGGCCGCCCGGGGCCCCCGACTGCCGACTGCGTCACTGAATTTTCGCCCATTTCGCTTAGCATTCGCCTGTTCGAAGGGCTGCGGAAAGCCTATGAGTACCGTCAGCATCGACTCGCTGACAAACGCGATCGACTCCGACTTCAAGCGTTCGCTGCTGGACAGCATCGCCCTGTTCCGCGGCGTCGACGTCGACGCCGTCGTGGACCTGCTGCCGCAGTGCGGGCGCATAGATATCGACCCCGGTCAGGTACTGCTCTCGCCCGAGCGCACGAACCGCTGCGTCTACGTCGTGCTCACGGGCCAGCTGGCCGTGCACCTCGGGGCGCTCGACGCTCCGAAGATCGCGGACCTTCCGCCGGGCTCGTGCGCCGGGGAGATGTCGCTCATCGAGGACAAGGACCCCTCCGCCTACGTCGTCGCGACCGAATCCTCGCACCTCATGGTCATCAGCCACGGCATCCTGTGGCAGCTCGTGGACCGCTCGCACGCCTTTGCCAAGAACCTGCTCATCGTGTTGTCCGAGCGCGTGCGCTCGGACAACGAGTACATCGCGAACAGCTTGGGAATTTTGCGCCGCGCGGAGCACAACGCGATGACCGACGCCCTGACCGGGCTCGGCAATCGCCGCTGGATGCACCAGATGTTCGACCGCGAGCTCGCGCGCGCGAACCGTTCGGCCGAGCCGCTCTGCCTCATGATGGTCGATATCGACGGGTTCAAGTACTACAACGACCGCTGCGGCCACATCGCGGGCGACCGCGTGCTCGCGGCCGTCGCGGCCACCTTGCGCGAGTACCTGCGCCCGACGGACCTCATCGCCCGGTTCGGCGGCGACGAATTCTCCGTCCTGCTGCCCGGCATCGGCGAGGCGCACGCGGCGCAGACCGCCGAGCGCCTGCGCGAGCAGCTCAAGGCGCGCTCGCCGGCGAGCCTACCGACGCCCGTGACCATTTCGATCGGGGTGACCGAGGCGCGCGCGGGCGACACGCTCGACGAGCTCATCCACCGCGCCGACTTTGCAATGTACGCGGCCAAGGCCGCGGGCCGGGACCGCGTGCGCGTCGAGCGCTAGTGCCTCCGCGGGGCGCGGCGCGGCCGCGCCTCAGACGTCGACGTTGTCGATGAGGCGGGCTCGCCCCAGCCAGGCGGCGCCGAGGACGACGAAGGGTCCCGCCTCGGCCTCTGCAGGCCGTGCGAGATCCCGGGCCCGCCGCACCTCTACGTAATCCGGCCGAAGGCCCGCCTCCGCGAGCGCAGCAGCCGTCGCGCGCTCGAGCGCCGAAAGGTCGCGCCCGCCCGCACGCAGCTCGGCCGCGGCCTCGGCGAGCAGCGCGTGCAGCCGCGGCGCCCGACGGCGCTCCTCGTCGGTCAGGTAGCGATTCCGCGAGCTCATCGCGAGGCCGTCGGCCTCCCGGACCGTACGGCCGGCCACGATGCGCACGGGCAGGTGCAGATCGCGAGCCATAAGCTCGACGAGCACGCGCTGTTGATAGTCCTTGCGGCCCAACACGAGCGCGTGCGGGGCGACGATGTTCAGCAGCCGGCAGACGACCGAAGCGACGCCGTCGAAATGGCCCGGCCGGCTCGCGCCGCAGAGCTCGCGGGCGAGCGCGGGCAGCACGAGCCGCACGGCCTCGCGCGTGCCGAAGGGGTATATCTCCCGCTCGCCGGGCACGAACAGCAGATCGACGGCGCTTTCGGCTTCGAGCTGCGCGCGGTCCTCATCGAGCGTGCGCGGATAGCCCGCGAAGTCCTCGCCCTCGCCGAACTGGGTCGGATTCACAAAGATGCTCATGACGACACGGTCGGCGATTCGGCGCGCAAGCCGCGCGAGACTCAGGTGGCCGCCGTGCAGGTTCCCCATGGTCGGCACGAGGGCCACTGTTTGTCCGGCACGCCGCCACGCGGCGACGCGCTCGCGCACTGCGGCGCCCGTTGCGACCGTTTGGATTGACGACAAGGCGGCACCTGCTCGCTACCGCTCCCGCGGGGTCCGGCATTGTATCAGCCGAATGCGGCCGCCGAGGCGTTGTAGAAATGGCGCCCGCGCTTGATCCTCAGGATGGTCCGGAGCAGCTCCCGGTAGTCCGACTCGCGATGGATCGGATCGATCGACGCCGCGTTCACGATGAGCAGCGGCGCGGCGTCGAAGTCATAGAAGAACTTCGCGTAGGCCTGATTGAGCCGCTCGAGATAGGCCTGGTCGATGAGCTGCTCGTAGCCGATGCCGCGCCCCGCCACGCGGCGCATGAGGACGTCCGCCGGCGCCTGCAGATAGATCACGAGGTCCGGGCGCGGCGGGTTGAGCTCGAGCGTCGCGGCGACCTGATCGTACAGCCTGAGCTCGTTCGGATCGAGGTTGAGCTCGGCGAATAGCCTGTCCTTGTCGAACAAAAAATCCGCGATGCGCACCGGGGAGAACAAGTCGTTCTGCCGGATCTGCTCGATCTGGCGCGCGCGCTGAAATAGAAAGAACAGCTGCGCCGGGAGCGCCGCATGGCGCGGGTTGCGATAGAAGCGCTCGAGAAACGGGTTCTCCTCGGCCTGCTCGAGGAGGAGCTCGCTCGCGAAGCTCTCGGCGAGCCGCTTCGCCAGGCTAGTCTTCCCCACGCCGATCGGCCCCTCGACCACGATGAAACGCGGCCCGTCCACGGCGATGACCTCTTGCCCCTCACTCATCAGGAAACCGCTTCCCAGCGGCGCGCAGCGCCGGCTACCGAGACTTTAAGGATTTTTCGGCCCGAGCCAAGTCAGGAAGGGGCGGAATCGCGCGCCTCATCGGACGCACCGCGGTCCCCGCCTCGCCCGCCGCGCCGCCGCCGGCCCGAGCGCCGCCGCCGCTTGCCGCCGAAGGCCTGCCGCTGCTCGCCCTCGGGGAGCTCCTGTATGTTGGTCCACCAATCGGCGGCCTCGGCCGGGACCTCGCCGCAGCGGCTGCGCAGGAGCATGAAATCGTAGGCCGCGCGGAAGCGCTTGTGCTCGAGCAGGCGCTGGGCCCGGGGGCCCTGACGGCTTTCGAAGCGCGGCTGCATGGCCAGGATTTCCTTCATGGGAATGCTGAAGCGCTTCGGAAACGTCGTATGCCCCTGCTGCTCGCCGACGACGCGGTGGGCGGCCTCGATGAGCGCGGCGCCCGCGCCGTCGCCGGTTTCGGCCTCGATCTCGGCTGCTAGGTGCTTGATCGCGGGCCACAAGAAAACGGCATAGAGGAACATGGGCGTCACGGGCTTGTCCTCGTGCACGCGGGCGTCGGTGTTGCGAAGGCCCTCGCGAATGAACTCGAGGGCTTCGTGCTCGTGCTCGCCTTCGAGCGCGGTCGCCGTCAGCGGGAACAGGTAGTCGAACAGGCCGTGCCGGCGCAGCATCTCGAAGCTCGTCACGGCGTGCCCGGCATGGAACAGCTTCAGCACCTCGTCGAAAAGCCGCGCGGGCGGGACGTCGAGCAGCAGCTCGGCCAGCTCCGAAAGCGGCGCGGCGGCCTCGGGCGAGATCGTGAAATCCAGCTTGGCCGCGAGCCGCACCGCGCGCAGCATGCGCACCGGGTCTTCCCGGTAGCGCGTGACGGGGTCGCCGATGAGGCGCAGGGTGCGATGGCGGACGTCCTCGAGCCCCGTCGTGTAATCCCAGACCGTGAAGTCCGCGATGTTGTAATAGAGGGCATTGACCGTGAAGTCCCGGCGCCACACGTCCTCGTCGATGGTGCCGTAGACGTTGTCGCGCAGGATGCGGCCCGAGTCCGAGTGGAGCCTGTCCTCGTGCTCCTCGCCCGCGGCCGCGCGGAAGGTGGCGACCTCGATGATGTCGCGCCCGAAGCGCACGTGCGCGAGCCGAAAGCGCCGGCCGATGAGCCGGCAGTTACGGAACAGCTCGCTGATGTCCTCGGGCAGCGCGTCGGTGACGACGTCGAAATCCTTGGGGTGACGCTCGAGGAGCAGATCGCGGACGCCGCCGCCGACGAGAAACGCGGCGAAGCCCGCGTTCTTGAGGCGGTAGAGCACCTTGAGTGCGCTGCTCGAGATGTTGGCCCGACTGATGGCGTGCTCGGAACGCGGAATGATCGTGGGCCGGGGCCGCGGCTGGGTGTCGCTCGGGTTCAATCAGCTTCCATATTTATCCGTACACAAAACCTGGTTATCATAGCAGCCCTCGCCGAGCCGAAGCACCCAGCGCTCCCTTCGTCTAGCGGTCTAGGACGCCGCCCTCTCAAGGCGGAAACACGAGTTCGATTCTCGTAGGGAGCGCCAATCCATGACCCCGAAGCGCGCTTGCGCGCCTTGCTTCGTCGCCGGATACGGCAAACACGCGTGCTCAACCGGCGGCCTCGGAAGTTCCAAGCCGCAGGCCCGCCCCCTCCGAACCGCGCTCCGGCCCGGAACTCGCCGGAGCCCTCGGAATCGATACATACAGTGGCCTTCGGGTTGCGGCCGCCATGCCGTGTATGAAGTCAGCGCTTCCAAAGCAGAAGCAGGGTCGCGCGAGCGCCTCGCCGACGCTTTCGCAGCGGATGAACGCGGAGCGGCTTACGCTGCTCGCCTGGACGCGGGCCGTCCTGCTGCAGTTCGCCCATCCGCTCGTGGCCGCCGGCGTCTACGAGCACAGCAGCTTCATGAGCACGTCGTGGGCCGGGGTTCATCGCCTCAAACGCACCGTCACCGCGATGCTGTCGTTGACTTTCGGCGACGATGCGGACCGCGAGCGGGCCCTCGAGCGCATCCGCGCGATCCATCGGCGAGTGCACGGAACGCTCTCCACGGACGTCGGCGCGTTCAGGGCCGGCACGCCCTACTCGGCCGAGGACCCGGAGCTCGTGCTCTGGGTGCACGCCACGCTCGTCGATTCCATCCCGATGTTCTTCGAGCTGCTCGAGGAACCGCTCTCGTCCGAGGACCGCGATACGTATTGCCGCGAAGCCGCCTCCGTCGCGCTCGCGCTCAACGCGCGACCGGATGCGATCCCGCGGTCGGCGGCTGAGCTGCAGGCTTATCTCGAGGGCATGTACGTTTCCGGCCGGATCGCCGTCGGCCCCCAGGCCCGCGAGCTCGGCGCCCGAATCCTGCACCCCTTCGGAATGCTCGGCGCGCCGGCCGCATCGATCAATCGTCTTTTGGCGCTCGCACTGCTGCCTGAGTTCGTCAGGGAGCAATACTGCTTCGCGTGGACGCGTCGCGACGAGCGCGCGTTCTCGCTCGTCGTGCCCGCGCTGCGGCGCATTCGTAAGATGCTCCCCGACGCCGTCGCGACCTGGGGCGCCGCGAGGAGCCCGGGCGCCGCGAGAAGCGCAGGCGCCGCGCGCCGACTATAGCTCGCGGCTCCGTCCCGCGGCCCATGGTCACGCCCCAGATCGACGGGGTGATCGAGCCGGCGGGACCTTTCCGTCGTCATCCCCAACGTCTCCGGTGAGGTGCCGGAAAGCCGAAAAAAGCGGAAAAACAGGGAAAATCCGGCCTTCCCGTAGTCCCGAACGCACCGCCACGTGCTATTCTTCGCGCCGATTTCAAGCGGCGTTCGACGCCGAAGAACAGCCAGGAGAATACCAACGTGGAAAAAAAGACTACCCCGCCGACGAAATCAGAGGTCCTTGCCCAGATCTCGACAGACACCGGCCTGACCAGAAAGGACGTGAATGCCGTTTTCGACTCCCTGAACGGCGTCATCCGAAAGAGCCTCCGCAGCCACGGCGCCTTCACCGTTCCGGGCCTCATGAAGCTCAAGGTCGTGACCAAGCCCGCGACGAAGGCCCGCGAGGGCGTCAACCCGTTCACGGGCGAGAAGATGACGTTCAAGGCCAAGCCGGCCAGCAAGAAAGTGCGCGTCACGCCGCTCAAGAACCTCAAGGAAATGGTCGCCTCGCGCAGCACGAAGCGTAAGTAGCCGACCCGCGCCACGTTGCGGGGGCCTGCCTCGACCTCAGGCAGCGGCCCCCGCACGCCTCGCCCACCAAGCCTGAACGGGCGCAATGTCCGGGATCGCGGCGCCGGGCTCACTCCCGCAGCCGTCCGCGGCCACCCAGCCGCCCCCGCCTTCAGCTCGCCATTTGGCCGTGCATGAGCATGTCCACGGCGTGTTCCATCGAGCCGGCTCGAATCACCTCGCCGCCGTTGACGAAGAAAATCTCGTCGGCGTTTTTGATCGTGTTCAGGCGATGCGCAATGATGACCTTCGTCGTCTCGCCCGGCAGCTGGGCCAGGATCGATTCGAGCAACTGCTCCGTGACCGTGTCGATGTTCGCGGTGGCCTCGTCGAGGATCAGCAGCTCGGGCCGCCTGAGCGCGGCACGCATAAACGCGACGAGCTGCTTCTGGCCGAGGCTCAGCGAGTCCCCCGTCGAGCTGACCTCCGTTTCGAGGCCAGCCTCGAAACGAGCCAGCAGCGCCTCGAGCCCGAGCTCGCGGAGCGCCGCCTCGAGGGCCGCGCGCGAGCCGTCGCGGTACTCGGGATTGCCGTAGACGATGTTGTCGCCGACGGTCCCCGTGAACAGGAACGGGTCCTGAAGGATGAAGCCGATGCGGAGTGCGCGGTCCGCGGCCGAATAGGAACGAATGTCGCGGCCGTCGAGCAGCACCTGCCCTTCCTGCGGATCGTAGAGCCGCGCCATGAGCGAGGCCGTCGTCGTCTTGCCGCCGCCGGTCGGACCGACGAGCGCATAGGTCTTGCCGGGCGCCAAGGCGAACTCTACTCCGTGCAGCACGTCCTTGCCCGGCGCGTAGCCGAACGAGACGCGCCGAAACTCCACGACGGCCCGCGAAGCCGTCTGCTCGGCCGGGACGGTCACGAGATTCGACTCGAGCGCGAGCACTTCCGAGATGCGATCGAGGGCCGCGAGCGCGAGCTGGAAGGACGACCAGACCACCGCGAGCTGCCGCAGCGGCTGGTAGAAATTGTTGACGTAGAGCAGATAGCCGATCAGCAGGCCCGTCGTCATGGAGCCGCGGGAGATGAGCCAGATGCCGAAAGCGAGCACGACGAGCTGGCCGAGGTTGTATGCAAGGCCGTAGAGCGGAATGAACACGTTGCTCGCAACGCCGGCGCGCACGGAAGCCTTGAAGTTCGTCTCGTTCGCGGCTGCGAACTTGTTCCGGAAGTAGTCGAGCCGGTTGAAGGCCACGATGACCTTGAAGTTCGCGAGGCTCTCCTGCACCTCGCCGCTGAGCCCGCCGAGGGTACGCAGGCTCTCGAAATTGCGCCGCTGGACCCACCCCGAGATCAGCTGTGTCACGACGAGCACGGCGGCTGCGGGAACCAGCGCCGCGAGGCCGAGCTCCGGGTCGAGAACGATCAGCATGATGCCGGCGCCCGTGATCAGAACGGCGTTGCTCAGGAACTGCATGAGGGCCTGGGCGAAGAACTGGTTGAGCTTGTCCGTGTCGTTGTTGATGCGCGATATGAGGTCGCCCGACCTGTTCTCGTTGAAGAACGCGACCGGCAGCTCCTGCAGCTTCTCGAAGAGCGCGTTGCGGAGATTGAACAGGATGCGCCGCCCGACGGCGCCCATCGTGCGCGTCTGCACGTAGCTCGCCGTGAGCCCGGCGAGGTAGATCCCGAGCAGTATCGACGCCCAGAGCACGACGCCGGCATAGTTCCCGGCCGCGATGTAGCGGTCTACCGTATGGGCGATGATGAGCGGGCCCGCCAGCGCGGAGCCGGAGGTCACGACGATGGCGCCGAGGGCGATCGCGATGTTGCGCTTTTCGGGCGCCATGAGGGGCAGAAGCCGCCGCAGCGCACCGAGCAGCGGCTCACGCTTCCTCCGTCTCGCATCCTCGCGGCTAAGCGCGTAGCTCATAGTCCTCGGTGCTCCGCTGGGATTGGTAGATCTGCACGTATTCCGGGCAGCGGTGCATGAGCTCCACGTGGGTGCCGCTCGCGAGCACTTGCCCCTCCATGAGCAGCACGATCTGATCGTAGTCCTCGATGGGCGCGATCTTCTGCGTGACGGAAATCAGCGTCACGTCCGGATAGTTTCTGCGCACGTTCGCGAGGATGCGCTGCTCCGTGCGGCTATCGACGCGCGCCGTAAAGTCGTCGAGGAGCAGAATCCTCGGGTCGAGCGCCAGCGCGCGCGCCAGCATGATGCGCTGCTTCTGGCCGCCCGAGAGCGAGGTCCCGCGCTCGGATACGACGGTCTCGAGCCCGGCGGGCAGCGAGGCGACGAAGTCGCCGAGCTCGGCCGTGCGCACCGCCTTCTCGAGGGCGTCGGCGTCCACGGTATCGGAGAACGCGATGTTCTCCTTGAGGCTCAGGTTGAACACGATGCTGTCCTGAAAGACGAATCCGATCTGGCGGTGCAGCGCCTCCGTGTCGTAGCGCTCGATCGGCACGCCGTCGAAGAGTATCTGGCCGGACTGCGGCCGGATCAGACCCGTCAGGGCGTACAAGAGCTGCGTCTTGCCCGCGGCCGTCGGCCCGAGGATCGCGGTGCGGGACCGGGCGGCAACGTGGATCGAGACGTCGTCGAGCGCCTTGCGCTCGCCGAAACCGAGCGTCAGGCTGGTGACGGCGATCTCGCCCCGCAACCGCGCCGTGACCGTACCGGCGCGCTCGGGCACGGGCGCGCCGAGCACGTCGGCCACGCGCGCGTAGGCGGCGGAAGCCTGGGCGATGACGTTGCTCATGAACCCGATGACGAGGATCGGAAAAATCAGCATCGCGAGGTAGCTGTTGAACGCCGTGAACTCCCCGAGGGTCATGCGGCCGGCAATCACGAAGTGCCCGCCCAGCGTCAGGATCACTAACGTCGCGACGTTGGTCGCGAACGTAATGACCGGGATCAGCCCTGCGAAGAGCCGGATGATGCCCAGGCCGATGTCGAGCGCCTCCGTATTGGCGGCGAGAAACTTCTCGTACTCGGCGTGCTGCGAGTTCAGCAGGCGTATGAGCGAGGAACCGACGATGCTTTCGTTGATGACTCGGTTGAGCCAGTCGATGGCCGCGCGCGAGCGGACGAAGAGCGCCCGGACGCGCCGCAGCACGAACGAGAACGCTCCGCCGATCACGGGCACGACGAGCAGCACGGCGAGCGCCAGGCGCCAGTCGATCGAGAACATCAACGCGCTCGCGCCGACAATGAGGAAGACGGAGGAGACGATCGAGACGATGGCCTGGGAGACGAACATCTTGATGGAGTCCACGTCCGAGGTCAGGTTCGTGAGCAGACGCGCCGCCCCGACCTTCTGAACGTAGGCGTTGTCCTGGCCCGACACCTTGGCCGCGACGCGGTTTCTGAGGTCCCGGGCGACGAGCTCGGATGCATACGTCTGCACGATGGACTGGAAATAGATGAACACGAAGATGCCGAGCGCCGCCAGACCGAACTCGAGCGCTGCACCGGCAAGGTGAAACTCCGCGGCCGTATAGCTGTCGATCGTCGCCGCGATGATCTTCGGGATTACGAGGTTGAGCCCGTTGCCGAGCAGCGTCAGAACGACGAGGCCGGCGATCCAGCCCCGGTACGGTTTGAGCAAGTCGGAGAGCCGCGCGCCTGCCTCGGGCGGCGCCGGTTGAGGCCGTGCGTTCATGTCGCGCCATCTTCGCACATACGCGGCGCCGCCGCGCAGCCCTTGACGACTGCCGAAACCGCCCCCAAGAATGGATCCAAGCGGCAGGAGGATGCGGCAGATGGCAAGCGGTTGGGCCAAGGACGGGGCCGTTCAGGAGCAGATAGACGATACGGTCGGCGACGCGGTCGAGCGCGTGCGCAGGCGTATCCCCAGAGGCGAGAGCCGGACTCGCTGCGAGGAATGCGGTACCGAGATTCCGGCCGCAAGGCGCGAAGCCGTCAAGGGCGTACGCTTTTGCGTAGCCTGCCAAACGCGACGGGACAGGGAAGACCAGGCCTTTGCAGGCTACAACCGGCGGGGCAGCAAGGACAGCCAGCTGCGTTGAGTCAGCGGCGCCCGGGTGCGTCGCGGTCCGTATCGCACTCCCGATCGCCGCGGCGTTCCGAATCGCCTTCGAGCACGCCGCCATGGCCGCCGTGGCCGGCATGCCGGACGGTATTCCGCCTGTGACGCAGCGCAAGGACGATGACGGTGCTGAGCGCGAGCGGCGCCCAGAAAGCCACGAGGCGGAACAGGAGCGCCGCGGCGATGCTGTCCGCCGTCGCGATGCCGTGCGTCGAAAAGTACGTGCTCATGACGACCTCGAAGCTCCCGCCGCCGGCCGGCACGGCGACGAGCGCGACGCCGGCAAGCGCGAGCACGAGCCCCACGAACAGCGACCAGACGCTCGGCACGACCCCGAGCGCATAGAAGATGAGGTAGAGCGCCGCGCAATTGCAGACCATGCCGCCGTACTGCCAGCCGACCATGATTGCGAAGCGCCACGGGCGGCGAACGATGAGCCGCTTGCCGGCGAAGTACTCGTCAACGAACCGGTGCACAGGCGCGTCGGGCCAGCGCCGCCGCAACAAGCGCGCCGCATAGGTCTTCGTCTTGAGAACGAAACCCTCGAAACGCTCCCGGTTTCGCTGCAGATAGTAGAAGGCCCCCGCGAGCGCGAGCAGCATCAGGCCGGGCACGAGACCGAGGCCGACGATCGCCCGGCTGATCGAGGCGCCGAATGCGAGATGCACGAGGACCACGACGACGAGCGAGCCGAGCGCGATTGAGTTGCTCAGCGTATCCACGAGCGCGAGCATCGAGGCCCTACCGGCCGGGACCCCGCGCTGATGGAAGGCGTAGGTGATGAACGCGTATCCGCTCGCCCCGCCCGTCGGAATCAAATGATGGGCCGTCGTCGCCACGAGCGCCGTCCGCGCGAGGAACCAGCGGCCGAACGTATATTCCATGGCCGAGAGCGCGATTCGGTAGGCCGAGCCGCGGCAGAAATAGACGCCGGCGATGGCGGCCGCTGCGGCCGCCACGAACCACGGCGACACGCGGCCGATCACGCGGATCGCGCGCACGACTTCGTCGTGATTGCGATAAGCCACCACGGCGACGGCCCCGAGCACGGCGAGCACGAATATCCACCGGAGCGGCGATCCGAAATGCCGCTTCACGCCGGGGCCGCCGCGGGCGGAACGGTTGCGGGTGTGTTGCGGGGCCTGTGCGTGTTCGAAACAGCCGCCCTCGGATCCGGTTGATGGCTCGACGGTCGAATCCCGAAGTCCTACAGGGGCCCGAGCCTGCAAGGAGCGTGCCACGCCGCGACGGCGGCGCCGGCGCCCGCGCCCTTGGCCGCAACCCCGCACAACGGGCCGAAAACAGGATTTGACCGGCCCCCACAAGCCTCTAACATGTCCTGAAAGGCCGATCATGAGTGATTGCAAGGACAATCAGAACCCGCGCATCGATCCGTCCGCGGAGTCGACGTTCCGCCTGTTGGTTCAGTCGGTCCGCGACTATGCCATCTTCATGCTCGACCCTACGGGCCACATCGTGACGTGGAACGAGGGCGCGCAAGCCATCAAAGGCTACACGCCCGAAGAGATCCTCGGCTCCCACTTCTCGCGCTTTTATCCTCAGGAGCAGATCGACCGCGGGTGGCCGGATTACGAGCTCGCCCGCGCGACCGAGGACGGCCGGTTCGAGGACGAATCCTGGCGCGTTCGCAAGGACGGCTCGTTGTTCTGGGCGAACGTCGTCATCACTGCACTGCGCAACGAGCAGGGTCAGCTCGTCGGCTTCTCCAAGGTCACGCGCGACCTGACCGACAAGCGCCGACAGTCCGAAGCGCTGCGCCAGAGCGAGGAGCGCTTCAGGACGCTCGTGGAAGCCGTCCGGGACTATGCGATCTTCATGCTCGACGCCCAGGGGCTCGTCACTACCTGGAACGAAGGCGCCCGCCAGGTCGTCGGCTACGAAGCGGACGAAATCCTCGGCGCCCACATCTCACGCTTCCATCCGCCGGGGTCCGTGTCCCGCCGCTGGCCTGAGCACGAGCTGCGCATGGCGACGCTCGAGGGCCGATTCGAGCACGAGAATTGGCGCGTGCGTAAGGACGGCTCGCGCTTTTGGGCGAACGTGGTAATCACGGCCCTGCGCGATCCCGATGGCCGGCTGCTCGGCTTCTCGAAGATCATTCGGGACCTGACCGAAAGGCGGCACCACGAGCAAGAGCTCGCGGCCAGCGAGCAGCGTTTCCGCCTGCTGGTCGAGGGCGTCAACGACTACTCGATCATCATGCTGGATCCGAGCGGATTCGTGAGCAGCTGGAACGGGGGCGCGCAAACGATCAGCGGCTACACCGCGAGCGAGATCCTCGGCCGACACTTCTCGCACTTCTACTCGGCCGAGGACGTGGCGGAGGACCGGCCCTGGCAGCACCTCGCCATCGCGCGGCGGACGGGCCGATTCACCGAGGAGAATTGGCGCGCGCGCAAGGACGGCACGCTGTACTGGGCCGGCACGGTCATCACGGCCCTGCGCGATCCGGACGGGCGCCTTTCGGGCTTCGCGCAGGTCACCCAGGACCTCACGGACCGGCGTCAGGCCGAAACGCTGGCCGAGACGGCCCAGCGCATGCACGAGTTCATCGCGATGCTGGCCCATGAGCTCCGGAACCCCCTCGCCCCCATCCGCAACGCCGTCGAGCTCATGCGCATGAAGGGGCTCGGGGATCCGACGCTCGAGGCGATGCGCGAGACGATCGAGCGCCAGAGCGTGCATCTCACACGCATCATCGATGATCTGCTCGACGTGAACCGCATCGTCCACGGCAAGTTTGCCATCGCGGCAGATCCGATCGATCTGCGCGACATCCTGGCGCGCGCCGTCGAGACCAGCAAGCCGCTCATCGATCGCCAGCGTCATGACCTGCACGTCAATGCGCCTGCCGGGGCGGTACCGCTTCGCGGCGATTCCGTCCGTCTCACGCAGGCCATCGTGAATCTGCTGAACAACGCGGTTCGTTACACGCCACCGGGCGGCAACATCTGGCTCAAGGCCGTCGAGCGGGCGCGCGATATCGAAATCCGCGTGCGTGACGACGGCAGCGGCATTGAAGCCGAAAATCTCGAGAAGATATTCGACCTGTTCACGCAGCTCAACGCCACGCCGAACATGACCCAGGGCGGGCTCGGCGTCGGCCTGCCGCTCGTGCGCCGCGTCGTCGAGCTGCACGGCGGCGTCGTGCAGGCGCGCAGCGCCGGGCTCGGCCAAGGCAGCGAATTCATCGTCAGGCTCCCATTGGCACCGGACGCCGAGCAGCAGCCGGGGCCGCAGGACCACGCGGGCGAACCGCGCGAGCCGCCGCACGGACTGCGCATCCTCGTCGTGGACGACAATCGAGACGCGGCGGACAGCCTGCACATTCTGCTGCAGACGATGGGCCACGATGCTTACGTCGCGTACGGAGGCGAGGATGCGCTCGCCGTCGCCGCGCGCATCGAGCCGGACATCGTTCTGCTCGACATTGCGATGCCCGACCTCAGCGGCTACGAGGTCGCCCGACGGTTATCCGCAACGGCCG
The DNA here is from genome assembly GCA_963702105.1 of uncultured Gammaproteobacteria bacterium. Taxonomy (GTDB): domain Bacteria; phylum Pseudomonadota; class Gammaproteobacteria; order Steroidobacterales; family Rariloculaceae; genus ZC4RG20. The sequence goes on along the minus strand of OY969712.1, from coordinate 1,309,094 downwards.
AGCGCCGTCCGATCCTCGTCGCCGTCACGGGCTGGGGTCAGAAGGCCGACAAGGCGCGGGCCGAGGCGGCGGGGTTCGAATTCCACTTCGTCAAGCCCGTTGATCCGCGGGAGCTCGAGAACCTGCTCGAGAAGGCGGCACCACGGCGTAAGTCGCGCTGACGCCGCGGCACCCTGAGCGTATTCGCGTCTTTCCGTCCGCCGCTTCTCGGTCTTCCCGACCGTCGCGTCTCGCCGCCGTTCGCCTCTCCCCTCGCTCCGGACCCTCACCCTCCCGTGTCCCCAGAGTTCTTTAGGGTCTGCAATTCGCAGTACGTATTTTATTCTGTAAAATAGATCGGCGGGAGGGAGAAATGGCGCTGTCGGAGTACATCGAGGCCAACACCGAGCCGATTCTCTCCGACTGGGAAGCCTTTGCGCATAGTCAGATCGAGCCCGCTCGCGCGCTGGACACCCAGGCGCTCAGGTCTCCGGCCGCCCAGGTGCTGCGCGCGATCGCGGCCCACCTGGCTCTGCCGCGAGGGGAGCCGCTCACTGCGGCCGCCGAGCAGCACGCGGCCGAGCGGCTCGCGCAAAGCTTTTCGCTCGACGAAATGATCTGCGAATACCGCGTACTGCGCACGGCGGTCGTACGCGGCTGGAGCCGGCACACGCATCTCGAGCCGGCCGACGCCATCGAGGAGCTGGCGCGCTTCAGCGAGGCGCTCGATCGGATGTCCACGGAAACCATCAAGTGTTTCTACGAGCGAGTCGAGCGCGGGCGAGATCTGCTCGTCGCGATCCTCGCCCACGACGTGAGGACCCCGCTCGGCGCCATTCTCGCTTCCGCGGACACGCTGCTCGCGGACGAGCACCTCGACGTGGCAAATCGGGCGGCGGCCCGCCGCATCCGCAACAGCACTCTCCGGCTCCGAAATCTCGCCAACGACCTGCTCGACTTCACCCGCACGCGTCTCGGCGCGGCGCTGCCCGTGGCGCCGGCGCCAACCGAGCTCGGCAAGATCTGCGCCGATACCGTGGAAGAGCTCGAGACGCTGCATCCGAAGGTCCGGCTCGAGCTGGAGTGCCGCGGCGATCTCGAAGGCGTTTGGGACGAGGCCCGAATCGAGCAGATGCTCTCGAATATCGTGGCCAATGCCCTCGAGCATGGCCGGCGCGGCACGCCGGTGCGCATCGAGGCCGAAGCGGCCGACGATCCGACGTGCGTCGAGCTGCACGTGCTGAACCGCGGCGCCCCGATACCCCCCGAGGTACAGAGGGTCATGCTCGACCCGCTGACGCAACTCCCCTCCCTGCCCTCCCGGCAAAGCCGCCGCACGCGTGGGCTCGGGCTCGGCCTGTTCATCGCCCGCCAAATCGCCGAGGCCCACGGCGGGACGCTGCGAATCGAGTCGAGCGGCCGGGGGCTCACGGACGTATCGGTACGGCTGCCTAGAAGAGCCCATTGATCCGGCTCCGGCGTCCGGTCGGGCACCGATCCTGCTTCATCCCGGGACAATCCATAAACGAGAGTAACCGCCTCGATGCTGGCCGCCGCCTCCCTGCTCGTCGTGCTCATCGTCTCCCTGCTCGTCACCCGCGTCGCGACGCTCGCGCTGATCCACACCGGGCTCTCGAAGGAGGTCGCGAAATTTCAGGCGCGCTCGGCCTTCACGGGTTCGGGCTTTACGACGACCGAAAGCGAGCGCGTCGTCAATCACCCGGTCCGCCGGCGTATCCTCATGATGCTCATGCTGCTCGGCAACGCGGGCATCGTTACGGCCGTCACGTCGCTCGCGTTGACCTTCGTCGGCAGGAGCAGCGCAGCGCAGCTCGGCTATCGCTTCGCGCTGCTCGTCGTAGGGCTCTTCGTGCTCTGGTCGGCCGCATCGAGCGACTGGCTCGACCGGCGCCTTTCGCGGCACGTGGAACGCGCGCTGCGGCGCTATACGCACCTGCACGTGCAGGATTACGCGAGCGTGCTGCACCTCACGAGCGAGTACCGCATCGTCGAGCTGCAGCTCACGGAAGGCGACTGGCTCGTCGGGAAAACGCTGGCCGAAGCCGAGCTCAGCAAGGAAGGCATCCTCGTGCTCGCCGTGCAGCGGCCCGACGGCGCCTTTCTAGGCGCGCCCCGCGGCGAGACGCGGCTGCTCTGCGAAGACACGCTGTTCGCGTACGGGCGCATCGAGCAGATCGAAGCGCTCGACGTGCGCAAGCAAGGCCGCCACGGCGACGCGGAGCATCACCGGGCCAAGGCCGTCATGAAATCGGAGGAAAGGGCCGAGCGGAAAGTCCGGGATCCGCTCGAGGGCCGATGAGAGGGTTGGCGCCGGCGGTAGACGCGGTAGCCAAGGGGGCTGCGGCGCTGCGGGGGCCGCCGGAGACGGGACCGCCGGGAGGCTCGTCCCGGCGGTCCCGCAAAGGACGCAAACGTGCGCCCGCGTCTGCTGCTTCCGAGGCTGCGTCTGCTGCTGTTGCGCCTGCGTCTGCCGCTTCGCTCTACTTCTGCTGGATCGGCGGGAACGGAGGCAGCGAGCGCAGGTACGCTACGATCGCGTCGAGATCTTCCTCGTCGATGTTCTGATAAAGCTCGAACGGCATGAACGGCTTGAGCTTCGTGCCGTCGCGGCTGATGCCCTGCGTGATCGCGCGCTTGATCTCGGCATCCGTCCACTTGCCGATGCCGGCGGTCGGATTCGGGGTGACGTTGCGCGACACGGCCGTCCAGCTGTAGACGAAAGGCTTGCTGTAGACGTTGCCGCCCGCGCCCATCTTGTCACGCTGCAGGACACCCTTCACGCGCGGCGTGTGGCAATCCATGCAGTGCCCCATCGGCCCGGCAAGGTACTGGCCATACGCGACCTGATCCTCACGCGGCACCTCGGGCACGTGGCCGACGGGCGGACCGTAGTTCGGCGGGAGGGGCGCGTAGTACTCGCTCTTCGGCACCTCGTTGCGCACGGCCGGCACGGAGCGGATGTACGCGACGATGGCGTCGATGTCCGAATCGGAAATGTCGCGGTAGAACTCGAAGGACATCGGCGGACCGAGCAGCTTGCCGTCCGGCGTGATGCCCTCGCGGATAGCGCGCGCGATCTGCTGCGGCGTCCATTTACCGATGCCGGTTTCAGGGTCGGGCGTGATGTTCTTCGCGTAGGCCTTGAAGCCGGGATCGGTGATGACGTAGGCCCCGGAAAACTCCTTACCCTTGATGAAATTGCCGTCCTTGTCCCGCGGGGAGTGGCAGTTGCCGCAGCCCGCGATGCCGTCGACGAGATACTTGCCGCGCGCGAGCAGATTCTCGTCTGCGGATGCCGGCCCGGCGATCAGAACCAGAGCCGCCACGGCTGCCGCGGCAGCCAGGATTCCCCCACGATATGTTGACATGCGGACCCCTTCTAGTTTTTCAGCATCCGGACGGGCTGCGCCCGGCGGGGCGCGGCCTTGCCGGGGTTCGATTTTGCACATGCTTAGGCTCTCCGCGCAACCGAAGGGGGCTGCGGCCGGCGGCCCCGACCGCAGCCCGGGGCAGCGGCGCCGGCCGTGCGGCCCCTCCCCCGCATCCCCGCCCGAGCGCGCCGCGCCGCGTGACCCGGTTCACATTCCGCACGACCCGGCTTGGCCCGGCGCCTCCTCTACCTATATAGTTAGCTCGACTAGCTAGAAGCCAAGGCCGGACATTCCTTCGTACTCCTAAACGCCTTTGGAACGCCTTTGCATATCGCCATGTCGGTGGACGGACATGATTCCTCCGGCGAGGACGCCGGGCCGAACGACGACCTCACGAGCACTCGGCTCATCAGCCGGCGCATCGTTGTAGACGGCGTCGAGTTTCAATGGTGGGCCGTCGGCGATGAGCCTGCCCTCGTCACGGTTCGGAGCCGCGTATTCGGCGGCCGCATGAAATTTACGATGGGCGACGCCGCCGCCTGCGCGGCGCGCCTTGCCGACGACATACTCGACAGCCATTACGACCGGGATCGCAGTCCGGAAGCGGCCGCGCCGCCGACGAAAAGCGAGGACGGCGCGCCGGCCGCAGAGAAAGGCGCGCCGCGGCAGACGAACCTCGACGTCTTTTCGAAACCCGGTTGGTTCTCGCGCTCCTGATTCCCGCGTGCCGTCCGGCGCTCAGCCGAACCCGAGCATCTGCGAGGCGCGGCCGGCGCCTTCGACCAGGGCTCCGAGCTTGGCCCATGCGATCTGCAGATGCGATCGGCCGCCGAAGCCGCAGTCCGTCCCGGCGATGACGTTCTCGCGGCCGACGGCTGCGGCGAAGCGCTCGATGCGCTGCGCCACGAGGTCCGGGTGCTCGACGAGGTCCGTCGAATGCGTGACGACGCCCGGCACGAGGATCTTGCCGTCCGGGAGCCGGGTCTGTTGCCACACCACGTATTCGTGCTCGTGGCGCGCATTGGCGGCTTCGACGAGGTAGGCGCCCGCGTTCACGGCGAGCATGACGTTGACGAGATGCCGGAGCTCGAGGTCGTAGACGTGGGGGCCGTGCCAGCTGCCCCAGCACAGATGGTAGCGGATTCGCTCCTCGGGAATGCCGGCGAGCGCGTGGTTCAGCGCCTCCACGCGAACTAGGCAGTGCTTCTTGAACGCCTCGAGCCCCATGTCGATGCCGATGCGGTCCCACATCGCCGGCAGCCACGCGTCGTCCACCTGGACGATGAGGCCCGCATCGACGATCGCGCGGTACTCGACGTGCAGCGCGTCCGCGAGCGCAAAGAGGAACTCTTCCTGCGTGGGGTAGTACTCGTTCGTGTAGTAAGGCTCGAGACTCGCGGGAGCCGTCGTCGTGAGAAACACGTCTTCGGTGCCAGCGGCCGCGACGAGCTCGCGGATCTCGCGCCCGAGCGCGGCCTCGCCTTCGTAAGTCACCGGTGCCGTGCAGCGCCAATAGTTGCGCGAGACGCGCATCTGCTCGCCAGGCGCATAAAACAAGGTGCCGCGCTCAGCGGCGTAGCGGTAGAACTCGGCGAACTCGCGCTGCTCCCTGCCCTTGAAAAGGGCCGAGCCCGCCTTGCCGCCGCTCGCGATCTCACAGCCGCCGAGGCGCCCGTCCATGAACGACAGCCAGTCGCCGCCTTTCGTGTACTCGCCTTCGTTGATGACGTTGAGACCGGTGCTGCGCTGTTGCGCGACGACCTCGGCGACCGCCGCCGCGAGCCGCGGCTCGTAGTCGGCCTCGGTGCCGGCGAGCGCCTCGATGCTCGGCAGGCTGCCCGTATGAGTCGTCAGGATCCTGTCCGTGCTGCGCCGCATCGGTGCGGACCGGTCAGCAGCACTGGCAACGCGAGGGGCCGTGGCCCTCCGCCAGCACCTGCCCGTCCTCGGCGGTGATCGTGACGCGCAGCGCGCGGCCGTCCTCGAGGCGCAGCGTGACGTCCCGATCCACGAGGCCGCCGGGCAGCGGCACGGCCGCGACGTCGATGCGGCCTTCGATGCGGTGCAGGCCCGGCACGGGCAGCCCGGAAGCCGCCATCCCCTGAAAGCGGTTGATGCGGTAACCGACGCCGCGGAAGGCGCGCTCGCCCAGCACGAGCTCGCCCGTGCCCCGGCACTCTTCGACGAGCTTCATGCCCGGCTGCGCTCCGCCGGCGGACGCTCCCGATGTCCGGTCCATGCCCTCTCTCCTCTGTTGGGACGGCGGCCTCAGTTTGCGCGCGCGCGGCCGCCGCCGCTTTGCGCCGTCTCCGCGAAGTAGTTCGTGATGCCGTCCGGATCGTCGAGCCAGATCGTGCGCAGCGAGAAGCCCTTGAGCTCGCTGAGCGGCTGCTCGACCGTTACGTGGCGCTGCTTCGCGAGCGCCGCGACCTTATCGACATTGCTGACGACGTACTGGATGCCGCCGCTGCCGGTATCGGCAGGCAGGTCCCGGCCGAAGCTCCGCAGGGTCACGATCGTCGTGCCGTGTCTGAACGAATACTTCTTAGTATGGAACAGCGGATCGTCGGCGGGCGGCAGCTCCTCGAGGCCGACGAAGCTGCGGTAGAACGCGCGGCTGCGGTCGAGATCGCTGACCGTGAGTCCGACCTCGATCGTGTCGTAGACCGCCTGCGGCGCGTTCGCGACGACGTTGAGCTCGACGGGCTGGCCGTCCGGATCGTTCACGACGGCGACGCGGCGATCCGTGCCGGGCAAATTCCGAAACTCGGGCGCCGGCAGGCCGTGCGCGACGAAGCGCTGAATGAGCGCGTGCTCGTCACGAAAGGTGAGCGTCAGCAGACGCAGGCCCGTCGCGGCCTCTACGCCGCCCGGCTGATAGCGACGGTCGGTCGTGCGGGCCGTGAGCTTGATCTGCGAGCCGCCTTTGAGAAAGCGCGCGACGTGCTGCCCCTTGCCGACCGTGAACGTCTGCAGCTGCTTGAGGCCGAGAACGGCGCCATAAAATTCGAACATCTTCTCGGGCGCCGCGGCGAAGCGCCGGAACATGTTCATCGAGGGCTGCCAGAGCAGCGGCCCGACGGACTGCGGCAGGGCCTCGTCGGCCGAAGCCGCGGCCGCCGCGCAGGCGAGTCCGATGACGATCAGTAGTTGGCGCGATCGAGACGGAATAGACATGGGAACCTCCGCTGCTCGTCGCCGGCCCCGGCGGCCCGAACGACAGTATGGCCCGAGCATACAGCGTAGCCGGTCCCGCGCGAAGCCGGCGCGAAGCCGGGCGGCGATGCCAAGGCTGCCGGGCCTCGTCCGCGCGCCTCGGGGAGAAGCACCCGGGACTTGGGACTTCTTTGCAGAGCATCATGACGGTGCCGCGTATACTGCCGGCGGCTTGAAGGTTCTCCCCCTGTAAGAATCTTCAGACCTCCCCTGAGCCCGGCCGCGCGGCCGGGCTCTTTCTATTTTTTTGGGCTCGTAACCGTGAAACTCGGCACCTTGGCTTTAACGGGCCGTTCCGGCCGCAGCTACGAGTTCCGCCTTTATGTCTGGCGCACGGTGCTCAAGGCCGTGCCGGCCGTCTACGTCGTGACCGAGCGTGTCATCGAGCCGCAGCGCGAGCCGACTTATAATGTGGTCTTCGTCGGCAATACCGAGGACGTCTCGGGCATATTCGGGGGCCACGTGCAGCAGGACTGTTTCGACCTTCACTACGCGAATGCGCTCGGCGTACTCCACGAGCCGGATCCCGCCCAACGCGAAGCGATCGAGCGCGACCTCGTCGATGCGCTCTCGCCGCCCTGCAACGTCGGCGAGCCCACATGAGGCGCCCGTGAGCGGCTCGGATGTGCCGATCGCGCACGACGCGGCAGCGCACCGCTTCGAGGCCGATGCGGACGGTCGCAAGGCCTTCCTGAGCTACCGCCAGGCGGACGCCAAGACCCTGGACTTCGAGCACACCTTCGTGCCGCCCGAGCTGCGGGGCCGCGGGCTCGCGTCGCGTCTCGTCGAGCGGGGGCTTGCGCATGCCCGCGAACATGGGCTCACGGTCATTCCGAGCTGCCCGTTCGTCGCGGATTTCCTGCGCTCTCATCCCGAGTGGCAGGACGTCCAGGCGCCGTAGCAGGCGCTGCGGCGCGCGGCGGACGATCGCAGAAACGAGACGAGCCTGTGGATAAGTCGGTGGAAAAAGCCGAGATGCCAATAGCTTAAGAGGGCCGATTTCACTTATTGCTGCGTTCGTCACAAAACTTAAAACAAACTTTCTCTTTAAATCACATGAGCTTAAGAGACATTAATAAAGCTCTTTTCTCAAAGGACGCTCAAGGTTAAGCAATCTTTACAGTCCGCCCCGTCTGTGGACAGTGGGCGCCGCAGCTCGCGGCGGGGTCAGGAAAAGCGGATCAGCAGGCTCCGGTCAATGGGCTCGAAGCCGACCGAGCGGTAGACACGATTCGAGGTCGGGTTCGAGAGGTCCGCATAAAGCGTGCAGAAGGTTCGACCGGCGTCGAGCAGACGCTGCGCCACGTCGGCGACGGCCGTCGCCGCGTAGCCGCGGCCTCGATGCTCGGGCGGCGTGAACACGGCGCCGATCGTCGCACCGTGCAGGCTCGTGCGGTTGACGCCGACCATGCAGCGCGGCTCGCCATCTTCCCAGAGGTACAGCCCGCCGGCCCGAAGCAGATGCTCCCCGTAGTCCTCGGCGGGCGTCTCGACGCCGGTCTCGGCGACGAAAGCCGCAGCCCAGGCACGCACGCGCCGGAGGTCGGGCTCGATGGCCGGGCGCAGCAGTCCCGGCGCAGGGTGCGCCGGGGGCTGCACGCGCCTCAGCACGTGCAGCAACAAAGTGAACCCGACCGCGCTCGTGCAGCCGTTGAGCGCACACCAGTGCTCGGCGAATCGCCAAGCCTCGGACTCCGGACCCTGCACGCCGGGTAGGCGCTCGTACACGCGCGCCACGTCCTCCACGAGCGCCGGGACCGCCTCGAGCGGGAGCCGGGTCAGGGCAGGGTGAAACGGGGGCGTTCGGAACGCGCAGCCGACGACGCGCCCGGCTTCTTCGAGCGTCGCGAGGTACACGGGCCGATCGAACCGATGCGGCCCGAGCAGTGCGGTGCCGACGCCGAGAAACAGGCCGTGCTCGGCCTCATCTCGCAGCAGCCAGGGGCCCGCCCGGTCGAGATAGGCCCGAGCGTCGCTGAATCGCCGTACCTGCATGGACTGCCGAAGATAGCACGCGCCTCACGGGGCGGCCTCGGGATCGATGCCGGCCGCGAGCAGCCGCTCCCGAACGCGCCCGAGCGCTTCGGCGTAGTGCCGCCAGCGCCCGATCGAGCGCGCATGCAGCGGCTCTCGAACCTGTACTGCGCTCGCACTCGCGACGGGCGCCCGATTCGTATGGAACGCAAGGCAGCCCTCCTCGTACGGCAGCCCGCAGAACTCGAGCAGCCGCCGCGTCTCGGCCGCGGGCTCGGTCACGAGGCCCTCGTAGCCTACCTCGAGCACGACGCCTGGCATCGCCTCGCGCCAGTGATGCAGGAGCCGATCGAAGCAGACGAAGTATTCGGCGACGTTGTCGAGGTCGAGCGCGTAACGGTAGTGCGGGAAGCCGACCGCGAAAAGCTGGCGGAAGATCGCAAGGCACGCGTCGAGCGGCGTGCGTCGCAGGCAGACGATTCTCGCCGCGGGCAATGCCCGATGGATGAAGGCCGCATAGAAGAAATTAAGCGGCAGTTTGTCCACGAACCGCGGGGCAGCCGACTTAAGCGCCGCGGCCCCCTCGAGGTAGCTGCGCCCGACACCCGCGAGGTCGGCGCCCGCGGCCGCCGTCAAAGTCGCTGCGTCGAGCACGCGCGGGGTCGGCGTGCCGGCCGCGCGCTTGAGGCAGCGGCCGAAGTGCTGCAGCTCGCCGCCCGAGACGACGCTCGAGTGACTGGCCAATAGCCGCTCGACGAGCGTCGTACCCGTGCGCGGCAAACCGACGACGAAGATCGGGGCGTCCTCGGCGGCGCCCGGCGTCGCGGCGTTGCAAAAGGCCGCGTCGCAAACGCGCTCCACGCACTCGAACAGCGCGCGGTCCTCTGCGAACGTGTAGCCGACGGCGCGGCGCTTGCGCGCCCGACCCGCCGCGAGGTGACGGAACGCGGCCTCGAACTCGCCGAGATCCTCATACTCCTTGGCCAGCGCTTGACGCAGATGCAGCTCGCCGTCCACGTCCACGCCGACGCCGGCAAGCAGGGCCTCGAGCCGCGCGAGATGATTGCGCGCCGGCGTCTGCTTGCGGATCTCGGCGAGCGCCGAATGCGCGCGATACTCACGCGGAGCGAGCCGCACGACGGTCTCGAAGGCCGCCTCGGCAGCCGCGAAGTCGCCGCAGAAGCGCAGCGCCGAGCCGAGGTTGTAGTGGTAGCCCGGATTGTCCGGTGCCCGGGCCGCCGCCCGCCGAAACAGCGCCGCAGCGCGCTCGTGAGACCCGGCCCGAGAGAACACGACGCCGAGCGTATCGAGCGCGAGCGGTTCCTCGGGCCCGAGCTCGAGCGCGGCCTCGGCCGCCGCGAGGGCATCCGCCTCCCGGCCAAGCATAGCGAGGCAGCGCGCGAGCTGCGCCCGGTACTCCGCGTTGGCCGGCGCCTCGGCTACGGCGCGGCCGAGCGCCGGGAGCGCGTGCCCGTAGCGGCCGGCCGCGGCCGTCGCGACGCCCAGCAGGAACCAGGCGTCCGGATCGTTCGGGATGCGGTCCAGCACGGCACGGCACGCGCGCTCGACACCCGCATAGTCGCCGCGGGCGAGACAGTCATGCGCTTGCCGCCGCCGCTCTGCGAGCTGTGCCGCCGTCCCGTCGATCGAGCTCGCCCGTTTACCACCCCAACCGGTAGCGGAATTGTACCCCTACGGTGCGCGGTCGCAGCACGTAAGTGAAGTAGCGCCGCGAGGCGAAGCCGTTGATGTCGACAATGTGCGATGGATCGACGCGCACGCCGGTTTCGGCGAACTTGTCGAAGAGGTTGTCCGCGTAGAGATCGGCCGTCCACTGCCCGCGGCCGATCCCGACCGAGGCCGAGTGAACCGCGTACCCGCCGAGCCGCTCGCCGTCCGCCCGTCCGCCGACCTTGGTCAGCACGTCGCTCGTGGCCGTGACGCCGTAATTTGCGTTGAGCATGAGCCCGCTCGCAAGCGGCCGCAAATACCCGACCGAGACGCTGCCCTGCTGCTCCGGCGTCCCGGGCAGGCGGTCGCCCGCCATCGCATCCACGCTTTCGAGGACGCCCCCGACCATGTGATCGAGAAGGCCCGGCGCGTTCGTCGTGAGCTCGGCCTGGTCGTAGGTATAGCTCGCCGTGAACGACCACGGCCCCTGCGTCGTAGCCTGCATGGCGACCTCGACCCCGCGGCTCCGGGCACCGCCGCCGTTGACCGTAATCACCTGACCGCCGTTCTGGGTCACGCCGAGGGTCTGGATGTTCTGCCAATCGACGTCGAAAACGTCCGCATTGAGCCGAAGCCGGCCGTCGCGCCAGTCCGCGTGCACGCCGAGCTCGTAGTTCGTCGTACGATCGGGCTTGATCAGCACCTCGTTGGGCATCGCGCAGACGTTCTGCACCTGCGGGTCCAAGGGAAGCACGCAGGCAGGCACATCGTTCACGCCGCCGATGCGGTAGCCCTGGCTCACGGTCATGTAGCCGAGCAGCCTGGAGCTGTAGCGGTAGGCGAGGTTGACCTTACCGAGAAAACCGCTGTCGTCGGCGCCATTGCCGTTCGAGTCCGCAAAATTGACGTACGGGACCTCGTAGCTCACGTGCTGCTCGGTCCGATAGCCGTAGAACCGGCCGCCGAGCGTCAGCGTCCACTTGGGCCGGAATCCGTAGCCCACCTCACCGAAGGCGGCCCTCTCGGTCAGCCGATCGTGCGTGAGCTGGCGGTACTCGAGGTCGCCCGTCGGTAGCGATACGTTGACGAAGGCGGGATAGCCGGGCGTGAACTCCTCGCTGGACTCGTCGACCTCATAGCGGTTGTAGAAGAGTCCGCCGATCCAGCTCCAAGGGCCCTTACCGTTCGAGACGAGCCGGATCTCCTCGTTGAGTCGATGTTCCTTTCCGGTCTCGCGCGTATAGGCCGCGAAGGACGGGAACTGCTCGTACCCGTACTGGAACTCGAGCAGCAGATCCGTCTGATCGCGCTGGCCGAGCTCGTCGAAGTCCGAGACGCCCGTCGCGCTCGTGAGCGTCGCGAAGCCGAGGTCTGCGACGACCTCGGCGCTCAGGAGATCCGTGGTGCGGTCGTTCGGCTCGAGGAAGCGCTGACCGGATTCGTACTTGCCCGTACCGAAGGCCGCGCTGTTGTTGATCGTCCGTGCGCCGACGTTCTGATCCTGATGGTAATAGTTGAACGTGGCCGTCACCTTGTCCGAGACGTTCCAGCCAAGCGCCAGGCGGCCCGAGAGTGTCTTCTCGAAGTCCGCATCGTCGACGCGGCGCAGGTTCGCGGCGACGTTGGCCGGGTTGTTGAAATCGGGCTGCGGATTCGAGACGCCCGGGTTGCGGACCAGATACGGGTAGTCGATGAAGCCCGGATCGTCGAGCCGCTCGGCCGAAGCGCGAAACGCGAGCTTGTCGCGCACAAGCGGGATGTTGACCGCGAAGTCCGTCTCGTTGCCCGTCCCGTTGCTGTGCGCGAGGCCGTACAGATCGGCCTTGGCTTCAACCGTATACGTCGTCGGGTCGGGTGCACGCGGAATGTAGCGCACCGCGCCGCCGAGCGTGCTCGCCCCATACAGCGTCCCCTGCGGGCCCAGCAGTACCTCGACGCGGTCGATGTCGTGCAGCTTGAGATCGACGTAGAGCGGGATGTCGCCCAGATACGTCTGAACCGTGCCCCCGCTCGAGTTGTCCAGATAATCGCTGGCGTTCAGCGACTGAACATTGAGGCCGCGCGCCGTCATGAGGTCCGACGCCCGCGCCCCCTGGTCCACGACCGTGAGGCCCGGCACCCAACGGGAAAGCTCCGTGAGGTTGTCGAGCCTCTGGCTCTCGAGCATGGCGCCGCTATACGCCTGGACGTTGATCGGCGAATCCTGCACGGTCGTCGCGCGGCGCGATGCGGTGACGATGATTTCCTCGAGCGCCGACGCTCCGACGCTCTCCGCCTGTTGAGCGAGCAGCGGGCTCGAAATGCAGGCCGTGCCGATCGCTGCTGCGATGGCCGCCGCCAGTGGAGACTTGAGGAGTCTGCCCGAGCGGAGGTTCTGTGACATGTGCGCACCCTTGTGGTCGAAATCGAATATAAACAGGGCCGCACCGGCCAAGGCGCGGCTGCGCAAAGTAAACGCAGCCGCGAGCCGGCAAGCAAGCAGCCGATTCACACATTTGACTAAAAAAGGGAAACGGATCTTGACGAACGACAGCGGTCTCCCGCCCGCCCCGACCCCCGTGCAGCCCGCGGCCGCCCTCCCCGGCGGCTTTCTGCGCCGGCTCGCCGCATTGGCCTACGATCTTCTGTTGCTCGCAGCCGTGCTCATGGTCTTCACACTCGCGGCCGTCATCGTGCACGGCGGGACGATCACGCCCGGCAGCGCGGTGCACGCGCTGTACCAGCTCGGCCTGGGCGCCCTCATCTTGCTATTTTTCCTATGGTTCTGGACGCACGGGGGGCAAACGCTCGGGGCCCGGGCTTGGCGCCTGCGCCTCGTCGCCGCTGCCGGCGGCCCCGTCGGCTGGGGCCGCGCCGCACTGCGCCTCGCGGCCGGCGCCGCAACCCTCGTGCCCGCCGGTCTCGGCGCGTGGTGGGCCTGGCGCAGCGGCGCGGGGGTGTGGTGGTGCTGGGCACTGCTCGCCGGCCTCGCCTACTGGTGGATGCTCGCGGACCCGAGGCGGCTCTGCCTTCATGACAGGCTCTCGGGGACACGGCTCGTCTACGAACCCAAGCCCGAGGCCGCATGACCGGCGATCGGCGCCCGGTGCCCAGTGCCCGGTGCCGAGTGCCGCGTGCTTGGAGCCGCTCGCTTGGAGCCGCTCGCTTGGAGCCGCGTGCTTGGAGCCGCGTGCTTGGAGCCGCGCGCCGCGTACTTGGAGCGGCGTGCCGCGTGCTCGGAGCGGCGTGCCGCGTGCTCGGAGCGGCGTGCCGGGGAGGCCGCATGATTCATGAACGGGCTCGGGAGCCGGGGGTGGCGGAGGTTCATGCATGAGGCCGCGGTCGGGACCGCTGTGAATACGTCCATGTACGCTTCGTAAGCGCCATCCCTGGCGCTTACGATCCCGACCGCGGCCTCATGCACGAACCTCCTCTGCCAGGCGTGCGGCCGTTCATGAATCATGCTGCAACTGTACGAGGAGATCCCTCGTCGAAATGCGGCAGCCCTTGCGCTCTGCACGGTTCATACACGCAAGTCCAGCCCGTGAGGCCATGGGACTTCGCGCCGCGGATCAGTGTCCCGCGGAAGCCGCGGCGCTCGCCGCCAACGTCTCCGGGCGGAGACCTCGGCGCTCGCCGCCGACCTCTCCAGGCGGAGGCCTCGGCGCTCGCCGCCGACCTCTCCAGGCGGAGGCCTCGGCGCTCGCCGCCGACCTCTCCAGGCGGAGGCCTCGGCGCTCGCCGCCGACCTCTCCAGGCGGAGGCCTCGGCGCTCGCCGCCGACCTCTCCAGGCGGAGGCCTCGGCATAAGGGCGGTGTCGGGACGCTGAGCGCCAGGGATGGCGCTCAGCGAGCCCCCAGGGACGGGTTCATGGCGGTCCCGACACCGCCCTTATGCCGAGGCCTCCGCCGCACCGCCAGCGTGCCAGCGCCGAGGCTTCCGCCGCACCGCCAGCCCGCCAGCGCCGAGCCCTCCGCCGCACCGCCAGCGCACCAGCGCCGAGGCTTCCGCCGCACCGCCCGCCCGCCAGCGCCGAGGCTTCCGCCGCACCGCCCGCCCGCCAGCGCCGAGCCCTCCGCCGCACCGCCCGCGTGCCAGCGCCGAGCCCTCCGCCGCACCGCCCGCGTGCCAGCGCCGAGGCCTCCGCCGCACCGCCGGCGCGCCACGCCGATGCCCCGCGGCGCTCAGGCGCCGGGCCGCCGGAGCCTCGAGAGCGCGACGACCGTAATCAGCAGCAGGACCGCGCTCGGCGCCCACGCGACGACGCGCGGGTCGAGGTCGAAGACCTCGCCGCTGTGAGCGAGCATCTGGGCGGCCACGTAATACGTGAGCCCGACGATGAGGCCGACGAGCAGGCGGCTGCCGGTGCCGGCAGAGCGCAGCCCGCCGAATACGAACGGCAGGGCGAGCAGCGTCATGAGCAGTACCGAGACCGTGTTGGCGACGCGCAGCCAATAGGCGATGAGGTAGCCCGTCGCGTCGAGCGCGTTCGCCCGCAGATAGGCGATGTAGCGCTTCAGGCCCGGCGTCGTCAGCTGATCCTGACGCACGTTGGCGAGCCCGAGCAGGTCCGGGCTCAGTCCGTAGTCCTTGTGCACGGCGCGCTTGCGGTCCGCCTCGACGCGGTCGGGAAGAAAGTTCGTCTCCGCATAGTTCGAGAGCAGCCAGTCGTTGTCGGCGCCGACCTGGGCCGAGTCGGCATGAGCGATGCGTGTCAGCGTCTCGTCGGGACCGAGCTCGAACAGATACAGGCCGCCGTGCATCTCGAGGCCGCCGGGCTGGCGCCGGAAGTTCAGGATGCGCTCGCCGGTCTTGAGCCACGCGGACTGCCCGCCCTCGAGTTTCACGTCCTTGTGCAGGGCGTGCGTTCGCATGTCCCGTCCGTAGGCGCTCAGGGACGGCGCCAACGACTCGCCGAGCAGGACCATGACGACCATGAGAATACAGCCCGCGATGGCGACTCCGCCAAGCAATTGTATGTGAGAAACACCATTCGCGCGCATGACGACGAGCTCGCGGTGCACGGCCAGATTGCCGAGCGCGAGCAGCGAGCCGATGAGCGCCGCAGCCGGCAGCACGTCGACGATCGAGCCGGGCAGCCCGAGCGCGACGAACGCCGCGGCCTGCAGAAAACCGTAGCCGTTGGTCCCGACGTCGCCGAGCTGCCCTACCATGTCGATGAACGCGAGGATCGCCGTCAGCGCGCCGAGCGCCATGGCGACACCGCGCAGGACCTCGACGACGAGATATCGGGCCAGGAGGTTCACGGGCAGACTTCCGCCCGCGCCTTGACCGGCCGCGCGCGCACGAACCAGCCGGCTTCGTGCCCGAGCCAGTACAGTGCGACGGCGCCCGCGATCGCATGAATCCACCACACGCCCGCCCAGCTCGGCACGCGCTCGTGCTGCAGCCAGACAAGGCCGATCGAGATGGCGTTGCTGTAGATGATGTATATGAGCAGGCCCACGGCAACCCGGGCGTAGCGGCCTTCGCGCGGGGACGAGCGGCTCAGCGGCACGGCGAGCAGCGCGAGCACGAACAGCGAAAGCGGCGTGGACATGCGCCACCAAAACTCGGCGCGGTCCGCCGGATCGTGCGACGCGAGGAGCTGACCCGTCGTCTTCGTATCCGGGGAGGGCGCCCCGTTCGCGGGCCTGGACGTGCGGACCGGGATGCCGTGCTCCCCGAACTTCATCATCCAGAACGAGGTCGTGCCCGGCACCCCCTCGTACCGCGTCCCGTTATAGAGCACGAAAGAGAGCATGCCGCTCTTCGCGTCCTTGACCCGCTTGCCGCGCTCGGCGCGGATCGCGACGACTCGACCGTCAAACTGGCGCTCGACGAACACGTCGTGCAGCTGGTCCCCCTTGACGTCGCGGGCGTAGAGGACGGTGTCGCCGCCATCGGGAGAGGCGAACTGCCCAGGCTCGAGCGCGCTGAGCTGCACGGCGGCCCGCGCCTCGTCGCGGATCTCGGCGATCCGCCGGCTCGCCGCCGGCGTCTGCACGAGCACGAGCCACGTCGAGACGGCCGCGAGCACGAGCGTCAGCAGGCCGATGGGACCCAGCAGGCTCACGGGCCCGACGCCGCAGGCGCCGAGGGCGGCCATCTCGCTGTCCCGGGCGAAGCGGGCGAGCGCGAGCATGGTGCCCAAAAACAAGCCGATCGGCGCGAGCAGCGTCACGTAGCGCAGCGCCGTGAGCGCCAGCACCGAGAAGACGGCCTGTCTCGGCAGCTGGTCGGCCGCGGCGTCGCCGAGAATCTGGGCGAACTGGTTGCCCATGAGGATGACGAACAGGACGGCCGTCACCAGCAGCCATGCGCCGAAGCACTCGCGCAGGACGTAGCGGCTGATGAGACTCAAAGGCGGAGGATCCGTTACCAGTCGGGTTTGCGAATCGATTACACTTAGCCGCGTAACGTCGCGGGCAACAAAGATAACACAGGCGCCCCCTGCAGCCGCCGCGTACAGGTTCACGTCCTCGCCGTGGGTCTGGCCTTTGGGACGGGGCCGCGCAATCGCGTGGTCTCGAGGTGCGTCCTCGTGAGACTTGGGGCCGGCCGCGGCGCAGCGAGGAGAAAAGAATAATGGAGTTTCCCGTCAAAACGGGGGCGCCTGCGAGCCAGCGCACCGCCTGCGCCATCGTCCCTGTGTTCGAGGGTCGGCTGGCCGGCGCGGCGAAGGAGCTCGACGCGGCCTCCGCAGGACTGATCCGCCGGCTCCTGCGTCACGGCGACGCCTCGGCGAAGCTCGGCAGCACACTGTTCGTCCCGAATCCGGCCGCCGGCGGTCCCGAGCGGTGGGTGCTCGTAGGCTGCGGCGATGCGGATGGATTCGACACGAAGCGGCTGGCTCGCGCGCTCTTGGCCGCGATTGCGACGCTGTCCGGCACGGGCGTCAAAGAGGCAGTGAGCTACCTGACCTACGCTCCGCCCGGCGTTCTCGACCCTTACTATGCGGCGCGCGTCAGCATCGAGACGGTGCGCGCCGCGGTCTACCGCTTCGACGAGCTCAAGAGCGACGAGCCGCCGGCGACGAAGCTCTCGCGCTGCGGCATCGCGATCGCCGATTCCGCCGCCGCTGCGGAGACGCGGCGCGGCATCGCGCACGGCACGGCGATCGCCGGCGGCGTCGATCTCGCTCGCGATCTCGGCAACCGGCCGGCCAACGTGTGCACGCCCACACACATCGCGGACGCCGCGCTCGCGCTCGGGGAGCGGCATGCGAAGCTCGACGTCAAGGTCCTCACCGAGCAGGACATCAAGAAGCTGGGCATGGGTGCGTTTCTGGCCGTCACGCAGGGCGCGGACGAGCCGCCGCGCCTCATCGTGGCGGAGTATCACGGCGCCGAGGCGGATACGGCCCCGGTCGCGCTTTGCGGCAAGGGCATCACGTTCGACACGGGCGGCATCTCGTTGAAGCCGCCGCCGAAGATGGACGAGATGAAGTTCGACATGTGCGGCGCCGCCGCCGTGCTCGGCACGGTCTCCGCGCTGGCCGAGCTCGACGCGCCGGTCAACGTCGTCGCGATCGTCCCCTGCTGCGAAAACATGCCCGGCAGCCGCGCGACCCGGCCCGGCGACATCGTCAAGAGCCTCTCGGGCAAGACGATCGAGATCCTCAACACCGACGCCGAGGGCCGGCTCATCCTCAGCGACGCCCTCGCCTACGCCCGGCGCTACGAGCCGCGCGTGCTGCTCGACGTTGCGACGTTGACGGGCGCCTGCGTCGTCGCGCTGGGCCATCTCTACACCGGCGTGTTCTCGAACGACGAGCAGCTCTCCGCGGAGCTCGTTGCGGCCGGCAAGCGCTCACTCGACGTCGCCTGGCCGCTGCCCGCGGACGACGAGTACGGCGACTCGCTCAAGAGCAATTTCGCCGACTTTGCGAACGCCGGCACGCGCGATGGCGGCGCCTCGATCGCGGCGCAGTTCCTCTCGCGCTTCGTCGAGAAAACGCGCTGGGCGCACCTGGATATAGCCGGCGTCGCGTGGCGGGCGGATGCCGCCAAAGGCGCGACGGGCCGGCCCGTGCCGCTGCTCGTCGATTTCCTATTGAACCTCGGCGCGTGACACAGGTCGACTTCTATGTATTGAAGGGCGACTCGGACGACGCGCGCCTGCGCGTCGCGTGCCGCATCGCCGAGAAGGCGATGCTGGCGGAGCAGCACGTGTTCGTGCGCACCGCGACCGCTGCGGAGGCCCGGCGACTCGACGAGCTGCTCTGGACGTTCTCGGACGGCAGCTTCGTGCCGCACCGCATCGTCGCCGGCGGCGAGACCGAGCCGCTGCCCGAGCCCGTGCTGATCGGCGTCGACGCAGCTCCGGCCGGGGCGCGCCCGGACGTGCTCGTCAACCTCTGCCCGGAAGTGCCGGGCAACGTCGGCCGCTACACTCGCGTCGCCGAAGTCGTCGACGCCGAGCCCGAGCGGCGCCGGCAGGGGCGCGAGCGTTATCGGTATTATAGAGACTCGGGTTTCACCCTCGCGACGCACGAGGTTTGAGCGCCGTGTCTGAGCAACCGGAAGCCGGCATCCCGATACTGACGGACGTCGTGGACCGCGAGAACGAGCCGGAGTGGCCCTCGGCAACGGACGCGCTCGTCGCCGAGCTGCAGACGCGCATCGCGGCGGAATGCTTTTCGATGACCGAGGATGCCGTCCGCCGCGCCTTCGCCGAAATGGAGGCCGCGCTCTTCGAGCAGATCTCGGCGCGGCTGCGCCAGGCGCTGCCCGAGGTCATCGACACGATACTCAGGGAACGGCTCGAGGCCTGGGAGCCCGGGGCCGCAGCGGAAGGCCCCGAACAAGGACCAGAGGACAACCAGTGAGTGACGGATATCGGCCGGCCGAGGTCGAAGCACGACATTATCGGACCTGGGAGCAAAACGGCAGCTTCATGCCGAGCGGCGAAGGCCGCCCGTATTGCATCGTGATCCCGCCGCCGAACGTGACGGGCACGCTGCACATGGGGCACGCATTTCAGTACTCGATCATGGATGCGCTGATCCGCTGGCACCGCATGCGCGGCAACCGAACGCTCTGGCAGCACGGCACCGATCACGCCGGTATCGCAACGCAAATGGTGGTCGAGCGCCTGCTCAACGCCGAGGGCACCTCGCGCCGCGAGATCGGCCGCGAGCGCTTCGTCGAGCGCGTCTGGCAGTGGAAAGAGCGCTCGAAGGACACGATCTCCTCCCAGCTGCGCCGGCTCGGCGCCTCCGTCGATTGGTCGCGCGAGCGTTTCACGATGGACGAACAGCTCTCGCGCGCCGTCGCCGAGGTCTTCGTGACGCTCTACGACGAAGGCCTCATTTATCGGGGCAAGCGGCTCGTGAACTGGGACCCCGTGCTGCACACGGCGCTCTCGGACCTCGAGGTGCTGGCGACCGAGGAGCGCGGCAAGCTCTGGCGCTTCCGCTACCCGCTGCTCGGCAAGGACGGCTGGCTCGTCGTCGCGACCACGCGGCCCGAAACCATGCTCGGCGACACGGCCGTGGCCGTGCATCCCGACGACCCGCGTTACAGGCACCTGATCGGCGAGCGCGTGCAGCTGCCGCTCACGGACCGGACGATCCCGATCATCGCCGATACCTACGTCGATCCCGAGTTCGGCACGGGCTGCGTCAAGATCACTCCGGCGCACGACTTCAACGACTACGAGGTCGGCCAGCGCCACGACCTTCCGCAGATCAACGTCTTCGACGAGAACGCCGCCCTGAACGAGGTCGCGCCCGAGGCCTACCGCGGACTCGATCGCTTCGTCGCGCGCGAACGCATCGTCGCCGACCTCGAGGCCGAAGGCCTGCTGGACGGCATCGACGAGCACACGTCGATGATACCGCGCGGCGACCGCAGCGGCGCCGTCGTCGAGCCGTACCTGACGGACCAATGGTACGTGCGCGTCGAGCCGCTCGCGCGCCCCGCCATCGAGGCCGTCGAGCACGGCCGCGTGCGCTTCGTGCCGGAGAACTGGTCGAAGACCTATTTCGAATGGATGCGCAACATTCAGGACTGGTGCATCTCGCGCCAGCTCTGGTGGGGCCATCGCATTCCGGCCTGGTACGACGACGCGGGCAAGGTCTACGTCGCGCGCGACGAGGACGAGCTGCGGGCCAAGTACGGCTTGGCGAACGATGTCGCGCTGCGGCGGGACGAGGACGTGCTGGATACCTGGTTCTCCTCGGCGCTCTGGCCGTTCTCGACGCTCGGCTGGCCGGACCGCACCGAGCCGCTCGCCGCGTTCTACCCGACGGACGTGCTCGTCACGGGCTTCGACATCATCTTCTTCTGGGTGGCCCGTATGATCATGATGGGCCTGAAGTTCATGGGCGACGTGCCGTTCCGCGAGGTCTACATCCACGGCCTCGTGCGCGACCACGAAGGCCAGAAAATGTCGAAGTCGAAGGGCAACATCCTCGACCCCATCGACATCGTCGACGGCATCGACCTCGAGGGGCTGCTGCGCAAGCGCACCGAGGGCCTCATGCAGCCGCACCTGAAGGCCAAGATCGAGAAGGCCACGCGCAAGGAATTTCCCGAGGGCATCCCGGCGTTCGGCGCGGACGCGCTGCGCTTTACGTTCCTCTCGCTCGCGACCACCGGGCGCGACATCCGGTTCGACCTTGGGCGCGTGGACGGCTATCACCGCTTCTGCAACAAACTCTGGAACGCGGCGAAGTACGTGTTCGCCCAGATCGGCGATGGCGACCCTGCCGCCAAAGCGGCAGGCACGTCGGCGGGCACGGCCCCCGCCCTGGAGCCGACCGTCGCCGACCGGTGGATCCGCTCGCGCCTGCATCACACGATCGCCGAAGTGGAATCGGCGTTTTCGGCCTACCGGCTCGACCTCGCCGCGCAGGCGCTCTACGACTTCGCCTGGCACGAGTTCTGCGACTGGTACCTCGAGCTCACGAAGCCGGTCTTGAGCTCGCCCGATGCGCGGGACGGGGAGATGGCCTCGGCCCGGCAAACGTTGGCCGACGTGCTCGGCGCGCTGCTCGAGCTCCTGCATCCGTTGATCCCCTTCGTGACCGAAGACCTGTGGCTCGCGCTTCGCGACAAGACCGGTGCCGGCGGCGCGACGATCATGACGGAGCCGCTGCCCTCGCGCGGCGACTATCACGCCGACGCCGAGGCCGAGCTCGAGATGGCCTGGATCCAGCAGTTCGTCGTCGGCATCCGTCAGATTCGCGGGGAGATGAACATCGGCCCTTCCGTGAAGCTCGACGTGCGCCTCGCCGACGGCTCCGAGGCGGATCTCGAGCGAGCGCGGCGCCACGAGGGCTTCCTGAGAAAGCTCGCGGGCCTCGACCACATCGCGCCGCTCGCTTCGGCGCAAGAGGCCCACGGCACTGCGGCGGCACTGCTCGGCGAAATGCGGCTGCTCGTGCCGCTCGCGGGCGTCATCGACATCGCCGCCGAACGCGAGCGGCTCGGCAAGCAGCTCGCGCGGGTCGAGGCCGATCTCGACAAGAGCGTGCGCAAGCTCGCGAACCAGAGCTTCGTCGCGAACGCGCCGCCCGAGATCGTGGCCAAGGAGCGCGAGCGCGTCGAGGAGCTCGAGCAGCGCGGGGACAAGCTGCGACGGCAAATTGCCTCGCTCGCGAACGTATAGCCGGGCGCGTTGTGGGGCGCGGCGGGGGCAAGCGGCCGGCGGCGAGCCGCCCGCGTCAGAACCAGACCATGAACCCTTCGGGCCGCTTCGTGACGGCGACGCTCACGATGTAGGCAAATACGGCCAACGCGGCGGCCCAGAGGGCCCAGCGGCTCGGGCGCGCGAAGCGTCCGCGGAAGACCATGACGCCGAGGCCGATGTAGACGAAGAGCCCCACGACCTTGGCCGTGAGCCAGCCGCTGTTTACGAACGGATACTGACCGATGACGTAGGCGAGCGTGAGACCGCTCGCGAGCAGAAGCGTATCGACGACGTGGGGCAGAACCCGGAGCCAGCGCCAGAGCGGCCGGCCGGACGCGAGAACCCACGCGCCGCGCGAGGCGAAGAGTCCGAGGCTCAGCGCGACGCAGCTCATGTGGATCGCCTTAATAGTTAGATAATGCACGCGGTTGATGCTCCTCGGGGCTTGTTGTCGCACCCCGATTCTACCGTTCCATGCCGCATGGTCTCGGCCTGTTCGACGCTGCCCGGGCCTCGCGCCGCTCGCGATTCGCGGGGCGTTGCGCAAACGGGCCGATGCGCCCGACGCCGTAGGCCATCCGGCCCGCCGCACCGGCCGCCGAGCGGACTGGTTCACAATTGCCCGTTTCCGGGCTGTCCCGCCGACGCGATTTGGGCCACCATTTACCCATGGCAACACCTAACCTGCGCACGGCGCGGGCCGCGACTCCGGCCGCGGCGCTCGTTTCGCGCCTCGTCGGCGCGCTCGAAACCGTCGTCATCGGCAAGACGCCGCAGCTGCGGCTCGCAGTCGCCTGTTTGCTGGCTCGCGGACACCTGCTCATCGAGGACCTGCCTGGCGTAGGTAAAACCACACTCGCGCATGCGCTCGCGCGCGCGCTCGGGCTCTCGTACCAGCGCATCCAGTTCACGAGCGACCTGCTGCCCGCGGACGTTATTGGTGTCTCGGTGTTCAATCGCGACAGCGGCCGCTTCGAGTTTCACAAGGGGCCGATCTTCGCCCAGCTCGTGCTGGCAGACGAGATCAACCGCGCGACGCCGAAAGCGCAGAGCGCGCTGCTCGAGGCCATGGAGGAGCGCCAGGTCACGGCCGACGGCGCAACGCTCGCGCTGCCGGCCCCGTTCTTCGTCGTCGCCACGCGCAACCCGGCCCACCAGATCGGCACGTTTCCGCTGCCCGAGTCGCAGCTCGACCGCTTCCTCATGCAGATCTCGCTCGGTTACCCGGCCCCCGCCGACGAGCGCCGCCTGCTGGCCGGCGGCGATCGCCGCGGCCTCGTCGAAGCGCTCGAGCCAGTGCTTTCGGTAGACGCGCTGCTGCGCCTTCAGGAGGAGGTGCCGCGCGTGCACGTCGCGGAACCGCTCCTCGACTACGTGCAGGCCCTCATCGCCCACACACGAGCCTCGGGCGAGCTCGGGTCGGGGCTTTCGCCGCGCGCGGGACTCGCGCTCGTGCGCGCCGCGCAGGCTTGGGCGCTCGGCGCGGGCCATGCGGGCGTCCACCCGGAGGACGTCCAAGCCGTGTTTCCGAGCATCGTGGCGCACCGGGTAGAGCCTTTGGCCGGGTCGGAGCTCGCGGGCCGCGGCGACGTCGGCCGGGCGCTGCTCGAGGCCGTCCCGCTTCCTTGATCCAGCCGGGGGCGGAGCAGCGCATGAACCTCGCGCTCGGCCGCCTCGAGGCCCGCGCCGCAGAATGGGCCCGGCGCCGCCAGGGGCCGGATGCGAGGGACGTGACGCTCGCCCGCCGCCGCATCTACATATTGCCAACGCGTTACGGCTTCGCGTTCGCGCTGCTCGTCTTCGCGATGCTGCTCGGCTCCATGAACTACTCGACGAGCCTCGGCTTCGCGTTGAGCTTCCTATTGGCAGGACTCGGCCTCGTCGCCCTGCACCACTGCCATGCCAACCTGCTCGGTACGCGCCTGCGGTTCGTCGGCGCACGGCCCGTGTTCGCGGGCGAGGAGGCACGTTTTCGGATCGAGGTCTCGAACGCCGCGGCGTTGCCGAAGTACGAGATCGAGCTCGAGGCAGACGGCGCGGCGACGCCGCCCGTCGACCTCGACGCCGGCACCGCTCAGGTGCTCGAGCTCGGCCTCCGTGCCCCGCGCCGGGGCTGGATCGCGCTGCCGCGGCTTTCGGTCGCCACGCGCCACCCCGGCAACCTGAGCCGGGCCTGGACTTGGGTGCACATGGACGCGCGCTGTCTCATTTATCCGGCGCCGGCGCCGCCCGGCCGGCCCGTTCCGCCTGCGGCGAATCCGACCGAGTCGGGTGGGATCGCCCACCCTCACGGGAGCGCCGACTTCGCGGGCCTGCGCGACGCCGTGCCCGGCGATCCGCCGCGCCGCATCGCCTGGAAGGCCTATGCGCGCACGGGCGCGCTGCTCGTGAAGCAGTTCTCGGGCGCAGAAGCCGTCGCCGAGGTGTTCGAATGGGAAAGCCTCGCCGGCTCGGGCACCGAACAGCGCCTCTCCCAGCTCGCGCGCTGGTGCCTCGACGCGCACGAAGCCGGCCTCGGGTTCGGCCTCGATCTGCCGGGCCGGCGCATCGGCCCCGGCGCGGGCGAGCGGCACCTGCACGAATGCCTCGCGGCCCTCGCGCTCTTCGAACCCGCGGCGGCGCGTTCATGAGCGGCCGGACCGAAACGCAGCCGACCACGGACAGACTGATCTGGACGGCGGGGATCGTCATCGGCGCCACGGTCCCCCATTGGTCGCACCTGCCCATCTGGGCGCCGCTGCTGCTCGCGGCCGCCGTCGTCTGGCGCCTGGCCGCTCCGGTGCGGGCCTGGCCGCTGCCTCGCGCGGCGCTGCGGCTCGGCCTCGCCGTAGCCGCTTTGGCGGCCGTGCTCCACCGGTACGGCACGATCAACGGCGTCGAACCCGGCAGCGCGCTGCTCGTCGTGATGATGGCGCTCAAGTTCCTCGAGACCGCGAGCCAGCGCGACGAGCTCGTGCTGATCATCATCTCCTACTTTCTCGTTTTTGCGAGCCTGCTCTATTCGCAGAGCATGCCCGTGGCGCTGTACCTGCTCGCCTTCGTCTGGGTCGCGACCGTCGGTCTGCTGCAGCTCGGCCGGCGCGGCGCGCTGCTGCCGCCCGCAGCCTTCGCGGTGCTGGCCGCAAGACTGCTGCTGCAGTCGCTGCCGATCATGGTCGCGCTGTTCGTGCTGTTTCCGCGCCTGCCGGGCCCGCTTTGGGGCATCGGGAACGCCTCCACGGACGCGACGACGGGCCTTTCGGACACCATGAGTCCCGGCGACATCACCCACCTCGCCGTCTCGGAGGACGTCGCCTTCCGCGTGGAGTTCGCGGGTGCGCCGCCGCCGGCCGACCGGCTGTACTGGCGCGGTCCGGTGCTTGCGCGCTTCGACGGCCGCACCTGGTCCCGCGCACCGTTCCTCGGCAATCCGCGCCCGCTCGCGACGATCGATCACGCCGGCGCCGCCACGCGTTACCGCGTCATGCTCGAACCGCAGACGCGCCGGTGGCTGCTCGCGCTCGACATGCCCGTGGAATGGTCGGGGCCCACGCCGATGTTCATGGGCGGGGATTACACGCTGCTGCTGCCTCGCCACGTTCCTGCGCCGTCCCGGTTCGACTACCGCGTGACGTTGTATACCGACTATCACGCGCGCGAAGCCCTGACGCCCATCGAGAGGCGCATCTACACGGCGCTGCCGGAAGGCAGCGATCCGCGTGCGCGGGCGCTCGCGCAAAGCTGGCTCGAGGACGGTACCCCGCCGGACGGGATCGTCGATCGCGCGCTCGATTTTTTCCGCGGCCACGAATTCTTTTACACGCTGACGCCGCCCGCGAGTGGAGGTCCGAACCCGACCGACCGGTTCCTGTTCGACACGCGCAAGGGCTTCTGCGAGCACTACGCTTCGGCCTTCGCCGTGCTCATGCGCGCCGCGGGCGTCCCGGCCCGCGTCGTCACCGGTTATCAGGGCGGCGAGCTCAATACGCTCGGCGACTACTACATCGTGCGGCAGGCGGATGCCCACGCCTGGACCGAGGTCTGGCTCGAAGGCCGGGGCTGGGTGCGCGTCGACCCGGTCGCCGCCGTTGCGCCCGCACGCATCGCCGACGGCTCGCCCGAAGCCGCACTGGGCCGCGCCGGCGCGGGCGCCGGCGAACGGAGCGGCTGGATGCACCGCGCGTCGCTCGCGCTCGACGCCGTCGATACGTATTGGAACGACTGGATCGTCGGCTACGGACCGCGTCTTCAGGTGCAGCTCATGCGGTCGCTCGGCATGGCGAACCCGAGCGGCACGAAGCTCGCACTGCTCGCCGCCGCCGCGACGCTGGCGCTGCTCGGCGGGCTCGGCGCATGGCTGTCCTGGCGCCGCCGCATCCGTCGGCCTCGGGCCGACGCCGCCTCGCGGGCTTTCGGGCGGTTCTGCCGTGGACTCGCACGGCGCGGCGTAGCGCCGCGCGGACCGGCGGAGGGCCCGGCGGCGTTCACGGCGCGCGCGGCCGCGAGCCTGCCCGAAGCCGCCGACGCGATCGCGGCCGTCGGGGCGGCCTACCTCGCGGCACGCTACGAGCCGGACGCCGACGGCGCGGCCATCGATCGGCTCGAGCGGCTCGTCGCCGAAGCCGTGCGGTAAAGAAGGGGTCAGAGCCCTATTTCGCCTTCGGCGTCCATGGACACTCGCGGCTTGGTCACGGGCGAAAAAGGGCTCTGACCCCTTTTTTACCCCTATTAGGCCGCATGCTCGCGCGTCTCGAGGAACTCGACCTCGGGCCACCGCTCCCTCGTGAGGCTAAGGCTCACGGTCGAAGGCGCGAGGTAGACGAGCTCGCCTGCATGGTCCTCGGCCAAGTTCACCGCGAGCCGCTTCTTGAGCTCCTCGAGCTTGGCTGAGTCGGCGCAGCGCACCCAGCGCGCCGTCGCGACGTTGACGCCCTCGAATACGCACTCGACGCGATATTCGTCGCGCAGCCGGAACGAGGCCACGTCGAACTGCAGCGGACCGACGGCGCCCAGGATGAGCTCGTTGTTGGTCAGCGGCTTGAAAAGCTGCGTCGCGCCCTCCTCGCAGAGCTGCGCGAGCCCCTTTTGCAGCGCCTTGAGCTTGAGCGGGTCCTTGAGCACGGCGCGCCGGAACAGCTCCGGGGCGAAGTCCGGGATGCCCGCGAACACGAGCTCCTCGCCCTCGCTGAAGCTGTCGCCGATGTTGATCGTACCGTGGTTGTGAAGGCCGATGATGTCGCCGGCATAGGCCTCCTCCGCATGCTGCCGATCCGCGGCCAGGAAAGTGATGGCGTCGGCCACGCGAACCTCCCGGCCGAGCCGCGTGTGGTAGAGCTTCATGCCGGGCCGGTACTCCCCCGAGCAAACGCGCAGGAAGGCGATCCGGTCGCGATGCGCCGGATCCATGTTCGCCTGAATCTTGAACACGAACCCCGTGAGCGTCGGCTCCGTGGGCTCGACCGTGCGCGTCGAAGTCTCGCGCGGCCGGGGCGGCGGCGCGTGCTCGACGAAAGCGTCGAGCAATTCCCGCACGCCGATGTTGTGGATGGCCGCACCGCAGAAAACGGGCGTCTGGCGGCCCTCGAGATAGCGCGCCGGATCGAAGGGCGCGCTGGCGCCGCGGATCAACTCGACGGATTCGCGCAGCGGGCCTGCATCGGCGCCGAGCCGGCGGTCGACCTCGTCCGAGTCGATGCCCTCGATCGCAATCGTCTCCGGCAGCCGGCTGCCGTCCCGCGCCTGATAAAGATAAACGCGGTCCTCGAGCAGGTGATAGACGCCGCGGAAGTCCCGCCCCATCCCGATCGGCCAGGTCACCGGCGCACACTCGATGCCGAGCACGGTCTCGATTTCGTCGAGCAGCTCGAGCGGCTCGCGGCCGTCCCTGTCGAACTTGTTGATGAAGCTCATGATCGGCGTCGTCCGCAGGCGGCAGATCTCCATGAGCTTGATCGTTCGGGCCTCCACGCCCTTGGCCGCGTCGATGACCATGAGGGCGCTGTCGACGGCGGTCAGGGTCCGGTAGGTGTCCTCGGAAAAGTCCTCGTGGCCCGGCGTGTCGAGCAAATTCACGATCCGCCCCGCGAAGGGGAACTGCATGACCGACGAGGTCACCGAGATCCCACGCTCCTGCTCGAGCTGCATCCAGTCCGACGTTGCATGACGGCGAGCCTTGCGCCCCTTGACGGCGCCCGCCATCTGAATCGCGCCGCCGAACAGCAGCAGTTTCTCGGTCAGCGTCGTCTTGCCCGCGTCCGGGTGGGAGATGATCGCGAACGTGCGCCGCCGCTCGATCTCTCGCTTCAATGAGCCATCCTGCATAGACGGGTCTCCGGCGTGCATGCGAGGCACACACGCGTATTCTCGAATCCAGTGTAAGGGTCAGCGCGAGCGCAGGGTCGCGGCGAGAATCACGGCGTCTTCACGGCCCTGGCGGGCCTGATAGTAGCCCGGCCGGATGCCGATCTCTTCGAACCCGGACGAGCGGTACAGCGCGAGCGCGACGGCGTTGGACGGGCGAACCTCGAGGAAGACCTTGTCGACCTTGGAATCCCGGGCCTTGGCCAGCAATGCGTTGAGCAGCCGGCGGCCATACCCGTAGTGCTGGGCGTCCGGATGCACGCAGAGGTTCAACACGTGGGCCTCCGAGGCCGCGATCGACATGATGGTGTAGCCCATGACGCGCCCGTCGAGCTCGAGCACCAGGCAATAATAGCCGGCCAACAGGCAATCGCGAAAAATCCCGACGCTCCAAGGGTACTCGTAGGCGGCGCGTTCGACGGAGGCGATCGACCGGAGGTCGGTCGGCTGCATGAGACGAATCTCGGCTTGCGGTCGAGCTGCTGCGCTCATGGGCCCGTCGTCTTCGATCAGTCCTCGTCGGCTCTTTCGGCTTCGCCGTCCGCCCTTGCGGAAACCACCTGTTTTGCCATGCAAAGGTCTTGCCATGTCTTCGCCTTGGCCATGGGACTACGCAACAGGTAAGCCGGATGATAGGTCACGACCAACGGGATCGCCTGCGCGCCGAAACGATGTAATCCCCCGCGGAGCCTACCGATCGGCGCATCCGTCTGCAATAGCCACTGCGCCGCGATCCGGCCTACGGCAAGCAGCGCGCGCGGCTCGACGAGCTCGATCTGGCGGGCCAAATAATCCGCGCACGCGGCAGCCTCCTCGGGTCTCGGATCGCGATTGCTCGGCGGCCGGCATTTCAGAATGTTGGCGATGAAGACGTCTTCGCGCGCGAACCCGATCGCGCGCAGCATTGCGTTCAGCAACTGACCGGCGCGGCCGACGAAGGGTTCCCCCTGCCGATCCTCCTCCGCGCCGGGCGCCTCGCCGATGACCATGAGCTCGGCATCGCGGCGGCCGACTCCGAAGACCGTTCGGCTGCGGCTCGCGTGCAGGATGCAGCGCGTGCAAGCGGCCACTTGGGCCTCGAGCTCGGACCAGGTCGCCGTTCGCGTCGAGCCCGGGCTCGTGCCGGGCTGCTGGGCCGGGGCGGGGGCCGGGGCCGGGGTTGGAGGCCGGGCGGAGGCGGGAGACCGGGCCGCGGCCGGCGCGGACTCGGCGGTCCCCGTGCCCCTGCGCAGATAGACGGGAATACCCATGCGCGCGAGGTAGCGGAGCCTCGCCTCGTTCATTCGCTCCCCGACTCCGGTGCCTTGCGCCGCCTGCGCCAAAGCCAGTTCAGCGGCCCCGACGCCGCGTAGACGGCGAACAGCACGAACACGGTCAGCGGCGGCTCGATCGCGATGACGATAATCACGAGCGGGATCAGCAGCAGATGCGCGAAGCGCACG
The DNA here is from genome assembly GCA_963702105.1 of uncultured Gammaproteobacteria bacterium. Taxonomy (GTDB): domain Bacteria; phylum Pseudomonadota; class Gammaproteobacteria; order Steroidobacterales; family Rariloculaceae; genus ZC4RG20. The sequence goes on along the minus strand of OY969712.1, from coordinate 1,279,464 downwards.
CGGTGCCCCGGGCCGAACTCCTTGAAGCTCAGATAGCGGAACCGCGACATCATGAGCACGCCCGCGGCGGCCGTAACGGCAATGCCCGCCCCGAGCGCAACGAGGCCGTCCACGCCGTAAGTCGTCGTGAACCAGACCATGCCCGCAACCGTCGCCGCGGCGGCCGGGCTCGGCAGGCCCTGGAAGTAGCGCCGGTCGAGCGTACCGACGTTCGTGTTGAATCGCGCAAGCCGGAACGCCGCGGCCGCCGCGTACAGGAATGCCGCCAGCCAACCCAGCCTTCCCCAGACCGCGCCGTATTCGGACAGCCGCGCGACGCCCCACTGATACGTGACGATGGCCGGCGCAAGGCCGAAGGAGACCATATCCGCCAGGCTGTCGTACTCCTTGCCGAAGTCGCTGGCCGTGCTCGTGAGGCGTGCGACGCGGCCATCGAGGCCGTCGAGGAACATCGCGATGAAGATGGACCAGGCCGCAGCGTGGAAGTGGCCGTCGATGGCCGCGATGATGGAATAGAAGCCTGCGAACAGCCCGCCGGTCGTCAGCAGGTTCGGCAACAGGTAGATGCCTCTGCGTTGCGCAGCGTTGACTTCATCGTCCACGTGGGACCCCTGCGTGAGTCGGCCGACGGCCCGAATGCTGAGGCAAGCCGCGCACGCGCGCAACGCCCGCGCCGCTCGCGACGGCCGTGCCGCCCGCGACGGCCGCGCCGTGTGCGGCGCCTGCGCGGCTGGCCCTCGGAACGGCCGCGCCAGTACAATCTGGCGTTTTCGAAATACCGTCCATTACGGCCACCGATTCCCAATGTACCTTACGCAGCTCGCCATCAACACCCTTAAGGAAGTCCCGGCCGACGCCGAGATCCCGAGCCATCAGCTCATGCTGCGCGCGGGGCTCATCCGCCGCCTCGCGTCCGGGCTCTACACCTGGCTGCCCTTGGGGATGCGCGTCCTGCACAAGGTCGAGCGCATCATCCGCGAGGAGATGGACCGGGCCGGCGCGCTCGAGCTCATGATGCCCACGGTTCAGCCGGCCGAGCTCTGGCACGAATCGCATCGCTGGGACGCCTACGGGCCCGCCCTCCTGAAGTTCAAAGACCGTCACGACCGGGAGTTCTGCCTGGGGCCGACGCACGAGGAGGTCATCACCGACATCGCGCGCAACGAGCTCAAGAGCTACCGTCAACTGCCGGTCAACTACTACCAGATCCAGACCAAATTCCGCGACGAAATCCGCCCTCGGTTTGGCGTCATGCGGGCCCGAGAGTTCCTCATGAAGGACGCCTACTCGTTCCATCTCGACGAGGCGTCGCTGCTCGAGGGCTACCGTATCATGCGCGAAGCGTACAAGCGCATCTTCGACCGTCTGCAGCTCGAATACCGCATCGTCCAGGCCGATACGGGCGAGATCGGCGGCAGCGGCTCGGAGGAATATCAGGTGCTCGCGGCCACGGGCGAGGACGTCATTGCCTACAGCGACGCCGACGACTTCGCGGCGAACATCGAGGTCGTGGACCTGCCGCCGCCGGCCGCCGAGCGCTCGGCCCCGAGCGAACCCCTCGAGCTCGTCGAGACGCCGGCCGTCGGCACGATCGCCGCGCTCTCGAGCTTCCTCGGCGTGCCGCCCGAGAAGTGCCTCAAGACGTTGCTCGTGCGCGGCAGCGAGACGCCGGCCGTGGCGCTGTGCGTGCGCGGCGACCACGAGCTCAATGCCGTCAAGGCCCAGCGCCTGCCCGGCGTCGCGAGCCCGCTCGCGATGCTTTCGGCCGGCGAGGTCGCGAGCGCGGCCGGGACCGTGCCCGGGTTCGTCGGCCCGATCGGATTGACGATTCCCGTGTACGTCGACCACGCGGCCGCGGTGCTCGCGGACTTCGTCTGCGGGGCCAACGAGGTCGATAAGCACTACCGCGGCGTGAACTTCGAGCGCGACCTGCCGCTGCCCGAGGTCGCGGACCTCCGCAACGCCGTCGCGGGCGATCCGAGCCCGGCGGGCGGCGGGCGCCTCGAGATCGCGCGCGGCATCGAGGTCGGGCAGATCTTCCGGCTCGGCACGAAGTACAGCGAGGCGCTGCAGGCGACCGTGCTCGACGCCGAGGGCCAGCCGCGCGCCATGCAGATGGGCTGCTACGGCATCGGTGTGACGCGCGTCGTCGCCGCAGCCATCGAGCAGAACCATGATGAGCGCGGCATCATCTGGCCCGAGTCGATCGCGCCCTTTGACGTAATGCTGATTCCGCTGCAGATGGACAAATCCGAGCGCGTGCGTACCGCCGCCGAGAAGCTCTACGCCGAGCTGCGCGAAGCCGGCTTCGACGTGCTGCTCGACGACCGCAATCAGCGCCCGGGCTTCAAGTTCGCGGACGCCGACCTCATCGGCATCCCGCACCGGCTCGTCGTCGCCGAGCGGGCCCTGGATCAGGGCCTCTGCGAGTACAAGGCGCGGCGGGCCGCGGACGTGGAGCTCGTGCCGCTCGAGTCCATCGCGGAATTCCTGCGCGCTCGCTCGACCAAGGCCGCATGAGGGCGGTCGGCCTGATGAGGGCCGCCTGCCTGCTTGCCCTGCTCGCGAGCGTGGCCACCCCCGCCGGCTCCCTGGCCGGCACCAAGGCCCCGAACCCCGCCCAGACGCCGGACCCGGCGCTGCGCGACGCGCTGCGCGAGGCCGTGGCGACGCAAAGCAGCTTCAAGGACCGGTTCGACGCCATCGTCTGGCTCACGGATATGTCGCATCGCCTCGCCGCGCAGGTCCCGGACGCCGACGAGCGCGTCGAGATCCTCAAGGCCGTCCATCGCCAGGCCACGCTCGACGACGTGCCCCCCGAGCTCGTGCTGGCCGTCATCGACGTGGAGAGCAACTTCGACCGCTACGCGATCTCATCGTCGAGCGCGCTCGGCCTTATGCAGGTCATGCCTTTCTGGGTCAAAGAGGTCGGCCGCAAGGACAAGAACGTGCTGTTCAACATCGACTTCAACGTCCTGCTGGGCTGCCGGATCCTCAAGTATTACCTCGACATGGAACACGGCGACTTCGTCAAGGCGCTCGAACGCTACAACGGCAGCCGCGGGCGGCGCGATTACGCGGACCGAGTCCTCGACCGCCTGCGCGACAAGTGGTTCCGAATGTGACGCACGGCGGCGGGCCCGGGCGCCCGCCGCCGCGCCGGCTACTGGCTCTGCCCGCCGTCGATCTCGTCCTCGAACAGTTTCTTCTGCGCTTCGGTCAGGTAAAAGAACGTCCGGCTCGCGATAGGCGCGCTGCACCGTCACCGTCTCACCGGGCAGGATGAACTGCGTCGAGCCGTCGGCCGTCCGGACGACGTTGTTGTTCGCATCGCAGGACCACATGTCGATGCGCGCATGAGGCGTGGTGACGCGGCCGTAGTGATCGATGACGTGCCACGGTTGCTCGAGCCCTTTCGGATCCCAGACGGTGACGTCGTCCTCGATGAGGTTCGGGCCGACCATGCGCATGCGCTCGACCGTGCTCGTCGACTCGCTGTAGTCCGGGTTCTGGCGCTGATACTGGCCGTGCGTGACACTGATCGTGTGTACGACGAGCGTATCCCCGTCCCAGAAGCCGATCGAGTCGCCGGTCCAGAGCGGCTTGGCCTCGTCCTGCGGCACGTGGCCGCGGCCATCGGTATAGATGCGCCGCGCCTCGCTCTGCTGCTCGTTGATCAGCCACGTCTCCTGCGGCGTCACGATGAACTCGCGCAGGAACGGCTCCGTGAGCCAGCGCGGGTACCCGGCGGGCAGACAATCGCTGAGCTGATCCCATTCGTTGCCGCCGGCGACGTCGCGGAGCTTTTGCCGGTAGGCCGCCTCGTACTTCGGCGTGAGCTTGGCCGTCGTATGCCCGTCGGAGAGCCTGCCCGGCTGCGCCGGATCGAACTTGAGACCGCCGCCGGCGCGCGTCCACACCCCGGACCAGTCGGGCATCTTGGCGTAGTCCGCGCGCGTGTAGTGCGTGCCGCCGTTCGCCTTGCGCTTCGCCTCGAGATAGACGGCGTAGGAGTCGCGGAACTGCGGGGCGACGGCGGTATCCGCCGCCGGCTCCGCGAGGCAGGACGCGCCCTCGACCGAGGAGCAGACTTCGAACGGGGCCGCCGCCGCGCCGGGACCGTCCTGCGCGACGGCCGTGAGCGGGCCGGCCGATGCCAACGAGACCGCGCTCGCGAGACACGCCGCGGCGAGCTTCGGCCGAGCGGCGCGGTGGCGAGAAATGGACTGTTCGGCTAGAGCGCCGTCGCGTTCAGCCGTTCGATCGATGCGTTGCATGATAATCCCCCTGGAAGTGAAAAAGAGTCGTCCTCGAGGTACTCGAGCTAATCGAGGTTGCTTTGCGCGTACTCATTGTCGTTCGGCGAATTGTACGTCCGGTTTTGCGTTCTGGCGTCCCCGACCACGCGCGCCGCGGAGGGATCGATCGAACGCTTTTCATTCATGAGCCCCCTCCCCGGAGCCCTGCCGGGGCCCCATGGCCGTCTCGTCCTGCAGCTTCGCGGCGGCCTGCTCCCAGTTCTGCCCGTCGTAGACCCGCGCCGGCAATGGCACGAAGATCTCGACGCGCACGCTGCCGCAGTGACAGCTCGCCCGGTGCAGCGGAGGCCTTGCCGGAGGTGCCGAATTGCTCATACCGAGATGGCCAACCGCTCGGAGCCGTAGACCCTTGCCGTAATCGCGAGGATGAGCGCGGCGACCGCGAAGCCGCAGACGAGGGAGATGGCCACCTGCGACGCGCTGACCGAGCCGCCGAGCAGAAGCTCCGTAATGCCGACCTGCTGGCCGAGCAGCGGCACGCTGTACATCCAGGTCGCCGTCTTCACGGGCAGCACCATGAGCAGGACCGAGGGCAGCACCGGCACGAGGATCAGGATGCCGAGGTACGTCTGCGCTTCCCGGTAGCTCTTCGAGAACGCGGCCACGAGCGTCTGCAGTGCGGCGATGAGCAACACGAGCGGCAGCATGAGCAGCAGCACCCTGAGAGCGAAGCCGAACCCGAGACCGAGCTCCATGCCGAGCTTCTCGACCGGGACGAAGCGGCCGACCACCGAAAACGCCGTGATGCAGATCAGCAGGCTGCTCAACGAGAACAGGCAGATCGCGCCGATCTTGCCGGCCAGGATGCGCCAGGGCGCCACGGGATTGACGAGCAGCGGTTCGAGCGACTGGCGTTCGCGCTCGCCGGCCGTGAGGTCGATGGCGAGGTACATGCCGCCGATGAACACGGTCAGGACGAAGAAATACGGCAGGACGGAGAACAGCGTACCGGCCCGGGAGCGCGGCGTGGACTGATCGCGCTCGTCCACCTGCACCGGGCCGGCCAGAGCGGACGAGAGCCCGCGCGCGACGAGGCGCAGCGCGCCGGTCCGCCGCGAGTAGTTCTCGAGCATGGCCTCGAGGCGCCTCACGGGCTGCTGCGAGTCGCGCCGCGAGGAATCGTAGTAGAGCTCGACCTGCGCCGGATCGCCTTTGCTCCAGGCCTCGCCGAACCCGGCCGGAATCTGCAGCACGGCGGCCGCATCCTGGTTGCGGACGGCCGCGATCGGATCGGCGACGGGCGGCTGAGGATCGAGCCCCTGCTGGCGCAGCGCTTCGACGAGATTGGGCGCATTGCTCGCGCCGATGACGGGCAGCTCGAGCGGGGCCTCGGCCCGGGTGAGCTCGCGCGAGACGACGACGTTTATGAGCATGACGAAGATCAGCGGCCCCATGAGCGGCCCCGTGAGCAGAGCGTTGATCACGGTGCGCCGGTCGCGCAGGTTCTCGCGGACTTCCTTGAGAAAGACGACGAGCGAGGCCTTCACGCCGCGAGCCCCTCTTCGCTGCCGATGATTTTGACAAACGCCTCCTCGAGGTTGGACTCCCCGGTGTGCTCACGCAGGGCGTCCGGCGACTCGTCGGCGACGACGCGGCCCTGCGCGATCACGACGATGCGATCGCAGAGCTGCGCGACTTCCTGCATGATGTGGCTCGAGAACAGCACGCAGCGGCCCTCGGCGCGCAGATCCCGCATGAATTGGCGCATGCGCCGCGTGGCCATGACGTCGAGGCCGTTGGTCGGCTCGTCGAGAATCACGTTGTTCGGGTCGTGAATCAGTGCGCGCGCGATCGCCGTCTTCACGCGCTGCCCCTGCGAGAAGCCTTCGGCCTGCCGATCGGCGAAATCGGCCATATCCAGCACCTCGATCAGCGTCTCGCGCCGGCGCGCGGCCTCCTCGGCGGGCACGCCTTGCAAGTGAGCGAAGTAATCGATGTTCTCTCTCGCGGTCAGGCGCTTGTACAAGCCGCGCGCATCCGGCAACACGCCGAGCCGCTTGCGTACGCCGAGCGGATCGGCGCCGGCATCGATGCCGTCCACGACCACACGCCCGGCATCGGGCCGCATGAGCGTGTAGAGCATGCGCAAAGTCGTGGTCTTGCCGGCGCCGTTCGGCCCGAGCAGCCCCGTGATCTCGCCGTCGCGCGCCTTGAAGCTCACGCCGTCCACGGCCCGGACCTCGCCGAACGACTTGTGCAGATCGTCGATCTCGATCATGGCGTGGCTCCGTTGAAATCGACGAAGGCCGGCGTCGGCCCGAGGCGGTCGAGGCAGCGCGCGTCGAGGCCCTTCGGGTCGGGATCGTCCACGAACTGCTCGATGAGCTTCGGCATGCAGCCGCGGGTCAGCACCGCGTGGCCCTGCCCCTTGAGCACGAGATGCCGCGCGTTGCCGAGCCCGCGCATGATCTCGTCGCCGTTTTCGGGCGGCGTCACGGGATCGCGGGACCCGGACAGGATCAGGACCGGCTTGTCGCTCTTGACCGGATCGTGGAAGTCGTCGGGCATCGCGCCGTGCGGCCACACGTCGCACTGCGCCTTGATGCCCTCGACGAGCATATTGCCGAGGATCGTGCCGGCGTCTTCGGGCCTTTCGTGAAGCTCATCGGCGTCCTCGCTGCAGATCACGCTCATCGACATGCCGCTGTTCATGTCGCCGGCGAGATCGGCGTCGAGCAGCCGTTCCTGGCCCAACAGCGGCGCGACGTCGCCGTGGGCGGCGGCATCGATCGACAAGGGCAGCAGGGCCGCGCTCTCGGGCGCATAAGCGAACATGCGGACGACGGCCGCCAAGGTATACGGCGTCAACATGCGTGTAACGGGCTCGAACGTGCGAGGGTCCCGGAACGTGACCTCGTGCGGATTCGCCGCCAGCGCATCGCGAAGCTCGTGCAGCGTCTGCATCGGGTCGCCGTAGGCCTTCTTGCAGGCAGCATTCTCGATGCAGTCCGCAAAGTCCCGCCGCAGCGCCGAATCGAGGTTGGCCGCGAATCCGGCGCCGAGGATCAGCTGATTCGGCGCCGGCGAGTCGAGCACGACGCTGCGCACGCCGTCCGGATGGCGCATGAGGTACTGCTGCGCCACGCGCGTACCGTACGAGACGCCGATCAGATCGAACGCCGGCGCGCCGATCGCCTCACGCACCTTCTCGAGGTCGCCGACGGCGATGGTCGTCGTGTAGAAGCGCGGGTCGGCCTTCTGCTGCACCTCGGCCAAACATTGGGCGACGTTCTTGCGGACCTTCTCCGGATCGGGTCTGTCGGCGTCTATGCCTTGCGCGCGCAGCGCTGCGGCGGTCTTCTCGCAGGTCAGCGGATTGGAGTGGCCCGTGCCGCGCTGGTCGAGCAGCAGGACGTCGTGGTGCTTCCGCACCCCCGAGTAAATGGCCGTATCCGCAAAGGCTTCGGTGGCCGCCTCCCCGGGGCCCCCGGCCAGCATGACCACGACATCGGCAGCGGGCTTGGCCGCGTTGCTGCGGATGACGGCCAGGTGCAGGCCGATGTGCCGGCCCTGCGGCCGCGCGGGATTCTCGGCAACGTCGAAGTCGGTGCACCACGCCGCCGTCGTCGCGCCGCTGTTGCGGTGCGGAAGCTCGCAGGACGTGAGGTTCAACTTCCCGAGCTGCCAGTGACGCGGCGGGGGCGGCGGAAGCGCGGCGCTCTCGCTCGCCGTCGCAGCGGCCGAAGCGGCCGCGGCAGGCCCGGGCGCGGCGCCCCCGTGCCGGGCCGTCCCATGGTGTCTGGCGTAGAGCTGAATCGCCACTGCGGCCGCAGCGACCGTCAAGGCGACGACGCGCACGAGAGTTCGGCCTTTCATCATCGCACCTCGAATCTCGGCGGCGGCGCCTCTTCGCAGTGCTCGATCCGCACTTCGCTGACGCTCGCCGCGGCGGGCCCCTCCCAGAGCCATTCGCAGAGCTCGTCGAGCGCTTGCGGGGCGCCGCAGGCGACGACCTCCACGCGGCCGTCCGGCAGGTTTCGGGCCCAGCCCGTCAGCCCGAGGCGCTGGGCGATCTGCGCCGTCGAGGCTCTAAAGAATACGCGCTGGACGCGGCCCTCGACGTAGCAGCGGACGCAGCTCGGCTCGTCCGGCATCGTCAATGCTTTTCGGCTTTGGCGACGGCGCGCTCGCTCTCGTTGAGCGCCTGCAGGGCCCTGTTCTTGGCGCGGACGGCGTTCACGCGCGCCGGTCCGTAGGCCTGCTGGCGGATCTGCTGCTCGGCCTCTGCCAGGTAGCGACGGGCTTCGCCGAGGGCCTCGGGCGCATAGCCTTGGGCGTTCGCTTGCTCGGCGGCCGTGATCGCCTGGCGCGCGTTGCTCATTTCCTGCACCGGCGGAGCGGTCGCACAGGCAGCAAGCAATACGGCCGCGATCAAGGCGAGCAGCTTCGATTCGGCTCGTCCTCGCAACACTCGTTGTTCTCTTCTTCTTTGCAGCGCGCCGGGTCCATGCGCACGCCGGGATCGGACGGAAGCTAGCAAGGCCCCTTCCCGGGCGTCAAGCCTCGCACGCGCCCCGGCCGGCGCTGGAAAGCCGGCCCTGGCGTCCCTACACTTCCCGGCTCGTTGGCCGCCCGCTCCGCGCCCGCTCCCCGGAGGCCCCTCGATGGAAACGACGATCTATCACAACCCGCGCTGCTCCAAGTCCCGCGCGACGTTGGCCCTTCTGACCGAGCGCGGCATCGAGCCGCGCATCGTCGAGTACCTCGACACGCCGCCGACGGCCGCCGAGCTCCGCGATCTGCTCGCAAAGCTCGGCCTGCGCGCCCGCGACCTCGTCCGCAGCAAGGAACCGGAGTTCGCTGCCGGCGGCCAGTCCCTCGATGCGCCGGAAGAGGAGCTCGTTCGGCTCATGATGCGGCATCCGATCCTCATCGAGCGGCCCATCGTCGTCGTGGGCGACAGGGCGCGGATCGGTCGGCCGCCCGAGCGCGTGCTGGAGCTCCTCGAGTGAGCGAGACGGAGATCCTCGTCCTTTACTACTCGCGTACGGGGCACACGGCGTCCCTGGCGCGCCAGTGCGCACGCGGGGTCGAAGCGGCCGGCGCCGTCGCGAGGCTCAGAACGGTGCCGTCGGTCTCGAGCGTCGCCGAGGCCACGGCGCCCGAGATTCCGGCCGCAGGGCCGCCCTATGCGCGCCCCGAGGACCTGCGCGAGTGCGACGGCCTCCTGCTCGGCAGCCCGACACGTTTCGGTAACATGGCCGCGCCGCTCAAACACTTCCTGGATTCGACCGGGGACCTGTGGCTCGCGGGCGCGCTCGTAGACAAGCCGGCCGGCGTCTTCACCTCCACCTCCTCGGCACACGGCGGCCAGGAAACGACGCTCGTGACGATGGCGGTCCCGCTCGTGCACCACGGCATGGTCTGGGTCGGCATCCCGTATACCGAGGGCGGGTTGTTCGATACGCGTACCGGCGGTTCGCCCTACGGTGCCTCGCACGTGGCGAGCCGCTGGAACCCCGAGCTGTCCCGGGACGAGAACGAGCTCGCCCAGGCGCTCGGGCGGCGGGTCGCGCGGCTGGCCGCGAAGCTCAGGTCCTGAACGCCGTGCGCTCGGTCCCGCCACTGCGGCGCGCCGTGCTCGTCGCGCATGCCGCGCTCTTGGTCGCCACGGCCGTCGGCGTCGCCCGGCTCGCGATCGCGCCGGCCGCGCGGGGGCTGCTGCTCGCCGCCGCGCTCGCGCCGCTCGCGGCCGCCTGGCCGGGCCTGTACCGAGGCCGCCTCTACACATACCAGTGGACGGCGCTCATCCTCGTGCTATTCGCCGGTGCCGCCGTGGTCGAGGTCGTCGCCTCGCTCGGCACCTCCGCGGTCGCGACGCTCGTGCTGCTGGCCGCGCTCGTCGAGCTCGCGCTGCTGTTCCTGCTGAGCCGGCGCGTGCATTGAGCTTTCCCGCAAGATCTCCCTGAGGAAAGGCACCGTGACCCGCCGCTGCGCGGCCAGCGAGGCAGCGTCGAGCCGATCGATCCAGGCCGTGAGCACGGCCATGTCGCGCGGTACGCGTGCCTGCAGCCAGCGCGCGGCCGCGGGATCCATCTCGAAGCCGCGCCGGCGCGCACCGTGCAGCAGCGCTTGAACCTGCGCGGCATCGTCGAGAGCCTGCAGGCGGTAGACCACGGCGCCGCCCGCGCGCGAGGCGAGGTCCGGCAACCGAAAACCGGCGGCCGCGGGCACGGCGCGGGCCGCCATGAGCAGCGCGAGCTCGCCCGCGGCGCCGGCGTTCAGAAGCTTGAACAGCTGCCGCTCCCACTCCGGCCGGCCGGCGACGGCGTCGAGACCGTCGAGCGCGAGCAGGTCGAGCGCCTCGAGATCGGCGAGCAGCGCCGGCTCGACCTCGGCCGTCCCGAGGGGCAGATACATGACCCGCCGGCCCGCCTCCGCGGCTTCTCGGCAGGCCGCCTTCAGAATGTGACTCTTGCCGACGCCGGCCGGACCCGCGAGCCACAGCGCGGCGCGCTCGCCGGCCGCGATGGCCCGGACGTGCGCCAGCGCCGCGCCGTTCGCGCCCGCGACAAAGAGCTCGAAGACGGCATGCCTATCGAGCTGCAGCGCGAGCGGCAGTTGGGGCACGAACGGCGCGCGGCCGCTCATGCCGGCCGGCGCAGCAGCCCGTTCACGGCCGCGTCTCGGCGTGGGCGAAGAGCCAGGCGCGCTTGCCCCAGCGCAGGACGTAGTTGAGGCCGCTCGCGATGCTAGTGAAAACCACGGCCGCGCCGAGCAGCAGCAGCGAAATCTGCGGCGGCCAGCCGTAGGCGGCGTACGTCATCATGAAGAAGACGAAGCCGAGCTGGCAGGCCGTGTTCAGCTTGCTGATCGAAGAAGGCTCTCCCCGCACGGGCTCGATGAAGAGCTGGTAAGCGATGGCGCCGAGCACGATGACGACGTCGCGCAGCACGACGACGAGCGTGAGGCCGGCGGGCACGAAATCGAGATAGGTCAGCGTCACAAAGATGCTGACGATGAGCAGCTTGTCGGCAGCGGGATCGAGCAGGCTTCCGAGCCGCGTGCGCCAATCGAACGTCTTTGCGAGGAAACCGTCCACGGCGTCGGAGCCGCCCGCGACGATGAGGATGGCGAGCGCGGTTTGAAAGTGCCGATGCAGCAGGGCGAGCACGAGCGGGGCGACGAGCGCGATCCGCACGACGCAGACCGCGTTCGGCAGCCATCGAAGACTCATTGCGCGGTCCCGCTGCCGGCGACGCGGAAGACGAGCGTGTTCTGGACCTCCGAGGGACCCGTGCCCGTCGGGCCGCCCCCCGGAGTGCCGGCCGCGACGCCGGTACCCTGTGGCCCCGCCGCCGTCGAGGGCTGCAGCACTCTGCCGAGCGTGAACGTTCGCGTGAGCACGTCCTCGTCGCCGCGCGCCGCGATGTGCAGCGTGAGCACGCCGTCGGCCAGGCTCTCCACGTCGACGGTCTGCAGCGCGTTGAGGCCGTTGAGATACGTCATGACGCGCCCGTAGTCGTCGAGATCGTCTACGCCCTGCACGACCATGCGCAGCGTCCTGACGCCGCCGACGACGCTGTACTCCTGCGCGTACTGATCCGCCAGCCATTCGAGTCCGTCGCTCACGGATTGGTCCGCCGTCACGCGCTGCTCGTCGCCGCGCAGCAACGTCCACTGCACGTCGGTGCCGAGGTCCGTGACGAGCACGCGGCCGATGAGGATCGCGTCGGCCCCGTAGCGGGCCGATGCCTGCTCGATGCGCTGATAGAAACCGCCCCAGAACGTCCGCGAACGCGATGTTGCCGAGATCCTGGAGATCGAGCAGCGGCAAAACGAACGGCACGCCCCGCTCGGCGGAGACGTCCTTGATCTGCATGCGGATCGAATCCGTGAGCTGGGTCATCTCCGGGCTCAGGGGCTGCGACCCCGTCGCGTCGGCCGAGACCAGCGTGCGCTCACCGTGGCCGCCGTCCACGGCGATCCACAGCAGCGTGAGCGGGCGCTCGGCGCCCCAGACTCGCCTCCCCTTGGCCTCGAGCGCGCGGTCCACCTCGCTCGCGATGAAACCCACCTGGTCCGTGTCCCGATCGAGCGTCGCGTAGGAACGCACGTAGTGCCCGGCGTCGTCCACCATGGCCTTGAGATCGGGGTCCTGGCCCGCCGCGCGGTCGCCCGTTACGCGCTCGAGAAGATGCTGCATGGCCGTCTGAACGGCCGTCGCGCGCCGGTCGCCGGCTTCCCGGTCCGGCGTCACCTTGAGCGTATAAAGATCCGGGAAGACGACGGCGCGTGCGGGCCGTCCCCAGCCGAGCCCGAGCCCGAGCGCGAACAGCGCCGTCGCGGCGCCCGCGCACATCCTATGCATCGACGAATTGCGTCGCTCCATAACTATTGCCCTGTCCGCCGGGGAGTCACGTCGCGTATTATAGCGGCCCGCGGCGCCGCGCCGCCCGGCCCCACACCTGCTGCCGCAATGAGCCCGAAGCACACCCTGACCTATAAGGACGCCGGCGTCGACATCGACGCGGGCGACGAGCTCGTGGAACGCATCAAAGGCCCCGTGGCCCGTACGAAGCGGCCCGAGGTCATCGGCGGCCTCGGCGGCTTCGGCGGCCTGTTCCGCGTGCCGGGAGGCTATCGCGATCCCGTGCTCGTCGCGGGCACGGACGGCGTCGGCACGAAACTCAAGCTCGCGATCGAGCACGACGCCCACGACGATGTCGGCATCGATCTCGTCGCGATGTGCGCCAACGACATTGTCGTGCTCGGGGCAGAGCCGCTGTTCTTCCTCGACTACTACGCGACGCCGCGGCTCGAGGTCGACGTCGCCGAGCGCGTCGTCGGCGGCATCGCGCGCGGCTGCGAGCTGGCCGGAGCGGCCCTGCTCGGCGGCGAGACGGCGGAGCATCCGGGCCTGCATGCACCCGGCGAATACGATCTGGCCGGATTCTGCGTCGGCATCGTCGAGCGGGACAAGATCATCGACGGCCGCGGCATCGAGGCCGGCGACGCCGTGCTCGGGCTCGCCTCCTCCGGCCCGCACTCGAACGGCTTCTCGCTGATCCGCCGGGTCCTCGAAGAACGCGACGATGCGCTCGACCCGATGCCGGGCGGCCGTCCGCTCGTCGAGCAGTTGCTCGCGCCGACGCGCATCTACGTGCGTCCGCTGCTCGGGCTCCTGGCCGAGGTGCCCGTCAAGGGCATGGCCCATATCACGGGCGGCGGGCTGCTCGAGAACATCCCGCGCGTTCTGCCCGAAGGGCTGGGCGTCCGGCTCGAGGGGGCGAGCTGGCCGCGGCCGCCCGTTTTCGCGTGGCTCGAGGGCGCGGGCATACCGGCGCGGGAAATGTATCGGACCTTCAATTGCGGTATCGGCATGACCGTGATCACGGCTGCGGACGAGGCCGAGGCGGCCCTGCGCCACCTGCAGGCCGCCGGCGAGCGCGCCTGGCGCATCGGCACCGTCGTCCCGGACGCCGAAGGGCGAGTCGAGATTCATTGAGCGAGGGCACCCCGCGCATCGTCGTGCTCGCGTCGGGCGAAGGCACGAACCTTCAGGCGCTCATCGACGCGGCGCGCGAGAACAGGCTCGGTGCAGGCGTCGCCGCCGTGTTCAGCGACCGGCGCGAGGCGCGCGCCCTCGAGCGGGCACGCGCCGCCGGCGTCGCCGCCACGTGGATCGGCCGCGGGGCCTTCGCGAGCCGCGACGCGTACGAGGCGGAGCTCGCGCGGGCCATCGAGGCCGAGCGGCCGGCCGCGATCGTGCTTGCAGGCTTCATGCGCGTGCTGGGCGCCGCCTTCGTGCACCGGTTCGAGGGGCGCATGATCAATCTGCATCCGGCGCTGCTGCCGCGGTTCAAGGGCCTCGACACGCACGCCCGCGTGCTCGCGGCCGGCGACCCCGTGCACGGCGCGACGGTGCATTTCGTGACGGAAGAGCTCGATAGCGGCCCGTCCATCCTGCAGTATCGGCTCGAGGTGCGGCCGGACGACACGGCGGAGACGCTGGCCGCGCGCGTGCACGCCGCCGAGCACGTGATCCTGCCGCGCGCGGCGGGCTGGCTCGCGACCGGCCGGCTCGCGCTCAAGGACGGAGCGGTTTGGCTCGACGGAAGGCGGCTCGAAGGGCCGCTCGTCGTGGAGGACGAGGAATGAGCAAACCGGACAAGCGAGAAGATCCCGCTACGCCCGCACCGGGCAGGGCGCTCGCCGCTCTACGCATTGCCGCCGGCCCAACCGATGCGCCGCGGCTCGCCGCGCTGGCCGCGCTCGTCGCGACCGCACTCGCGGGGGCGGCCGCCGCGCGCGCCGCGGAGCCGGGATCCGTGCCGACCTTCCAGGCCAGCTACGAGGTCGACTACAAGGGCCACCATGTCGGCCGCGAGGACCTCGCGGTCCGCTATGACCCTGCGTCGGGCCACTACCGGTTCGAGTCGCGAACGCAGGCGACCGGCATGCTGCGGCTCGTGCGCCGCAAGCCCTCCATACAGCGCACGGACTTCGTGCTCGAGAACGGCGCTATCAAGCCGCTCGAGTTCTGGTTCGACGACGGCACGCGCAAAGGCGACGACGACCGTCACATCGTCTTCGACTGGCACCGTCGCACGGCGACAGTGACGCACGACACGCAGTCCTCGCAGCTCGCACTCGAGCCGCACATGCTCGACGCGGGCACGACGCTCGTCGCGATCATGCTCGATCTCGCGCGAGGGACGACGCCGGGACCCTTCAAGTACACCGACGGCGAAGCGCCGAGCACATACACGTATAACACGACAGGCAAGACGACCGTCGAGACGGACGCAGGCTCGTTCGAGACGACCGTCGTCGAGCAGCGCAGCGAAGGCTCCTCGCGCTACACGAAGTTCTGGGCGGCCGAAAAGCTCGCGTTCCTGCCCGTGAAGATCGCGCAGTACAAGGGCGACGATCTGCTGACGGAGCTCAAGCTCGAGTCGGTCGAAGGGCTCGGCCCGAAGGCGGCCGAGAAAGACTGATTCTACGCAGAGGCTCGCGCTGGTCTTCTGCCGGTCATCGCCGGTGCCTACGGCGCCCGCGATCCGGAAGGCGCGCTGGCCTGGGTCGGCACGCTGCGGGCACCGCCGCCCGGCATCGAAGCCGCAGTCCTCGGCGCGGTAGCCCGGACCAACGTCGACCGAGCGCTGGCGCTGGCGTTGGCACTCCCGGCCGGTTCCGAGCGAACCGAAGCCGTGCAGACGGTCGCGCTGGGCGCGCTGACACGAACCGACGACCCGGGCTCGATCGCGGACCGGCTCCTCGCGTTGCCGAACAGCGAGGACAAGACAAGGCTGCTCGGGCTGTTCTCGATGAGCTGGGCCGCGCGCGCCCCGGCGGCGGCGGTCCAGTGGATGCTCGCGAACGGCGCGAGCCTCGGCGACGAGACCTTCGCTCGGATCGCCATGCAGGTGGCGGGGCAGACGCCCGACGCCGCGGCCGGCTATACGGCCCAGGTGCCGCCGGGCATGCGCGCCGAGTGGATCAGCGCAGTGGCGCAGGGCTATGCCAGGAACGATCCGAATGCCGCTCTGAGATGGCTCGGGCAGTTCCGCGGCCAGCCGGAATACGGCCGGGCCGTGGTCGGTGCCGCACCGATGCTCGCCGCGTCCGATCCCGCGGCCGCGGGGCGTCTGTTTGCCGAGGCCGCCCCGCAGGATCCCCAGGCGCCGGTCGCAGCCTCGATTATTGCTAGCCATTGGGCCCAGCAGGACCCGGAGAGCGCAGCCCCGTGGGCCCGCGGCCTCACTTCGCCGAGTGCGCGTGACGCGGCGCTGCAAGCCATGCTGCAGCAATGGGCGGCCCAGGACAAGAGCGCCGCCACGGCCTGGGTGCATACCCTGCCCCCCGGCGCGGAGCGGGACACTCTGCTCGATCGCATGTTGGTCGCTGCCGCGCGCACCGGAACCGTGCCGCCCGAGCTCGTGAACGCGTTCAGCACCGCAGCGGCGCGGTCGCGGTCCCTGCTGGCGGCGGTCGTGCTGCTCGCGCACGCCGACCCGACCCGCACGAGAGCGGTCGCGGACCGCTACCTCACCGATCCCGGGCAGCATGCACAGGCGGAGCGCATGCTCGAGTCCGCAGCGAACCCCCCGGCTCCCGGGTCGGCGACGTTCAACGCGGTCGGTACGCCGATGGACTTCCCCACGCCGGCATCGCGGCGAGCGCGGTAGCGAGGCGCATCGCCGTGCCCCCGGCAACCGCTCGGACGATCAGGTCTTCGGCAGCGTGACCCCGCGCTGACCCTGATACTTTCCGCCGCGATCCGCATAGCTCGTCTCGCAGACTTCGTCCGACTCGAAGAAGATCATCTGCGCCACGCCCTCGTTCGCGTAGATCTTCGCCGGCAGCGGCGTCGTGTTAGAGAACTCGAGCGTCACGTGCCCTTCCCACTCGGGCTCGAGCGGCGTCACATTGACGATGATGCCGCAGCGCGCATAAGTGGATTTGCCGAGGCAGATCGTGAGCACGTTGCGCGGAATACGGAAAAATTCGACCGTGCGCGCGAGCGCGAACGAGTTCGGCGGGATGATGCACACGTTCGCGCGCATGTCCACGAAGCTCGACTGGTCGAACTCCTTCGGGTCGACGATGGCCGAATTGATGTTCGTGAAGATCTTGAACTCGGCTGCGCAGCGCACGTCGTAGCCGTAGCTCGAAGTGCCGTAGGAGATGATGCGCGCGCCGTCGCTCTGACGCACCTGATCGGCGGAAAACGGCTCGATCATGCCGTGCTCCGCCGCCATGCGGCGAATCCAGCGGTCCGACTTGATGCTCATTCGTCCTCGACGGTGATGTTGGGGAACAGCCGGCTGTAGTCCTTGGCCTCGGCGGCCAACTCGCCGGCCGCGCGCAGCGCGGCGGCCGAAAAACTCTGCGCGAGGGGACCGTCCGGCTCGTGCGCGACGGTGGGAGCGCCCTCGTCCGTCTCCTCCCGGATGCGCCTGTCGAGCGGCAGCGCGCCGAGCAGCGGCACGTTGTAGTCCCGGCCGAGCCTCTCGCCGCCGTGTTCCCCGAAGATCGCCTCGCGATGCCCGCAGTTCGAGCATACGTGGATGCTCATGTTCTCGACGATCCCGAGCACGGGCACGTTGACCTTCTGGAACATCTCGAGCCCTTTCCGGGCGTCCGCGAGCGCGATGTCCTGGGGCGTCGTGACGATCACGGCCCCGCTGACCGGGACGCGCTGCGCGAGCGTGAGCTGGATGTCGCCGGTGCCGGGCGGCATGTCCACGACGAGGTAATCGAGCTCGCCCCAGTTCGTCTGCGTAAGCAACTGGTTCAGGGCGGAGGTCACCATAGGTCCGCGCCAGGCCATGGGCTGCTGCTCGTCCACGAGAAAACCGATGGACATGGCCTTGAGGCCATGGGCCTCGAGCGGCTCGAGCGTCTTCCCGTCCCGGCTCTCGGGCCGGCGGCCCATGAGGCCCAGCATGCGCGGCTGGCTCGGACCGTAGATGTCGGCGTCGAGCAGCCCGACGCGGGCGCCTTCGGCGGCCAGCGCGAGGGCGGTATTGACGGCCACCGTCGACTTGCCGACGCCGCCCTTGCCGGACGCGACCGCGATGACGTTGGCGACGCCCGCGATGGGCTTCAGTCCCCGCTGCACGCCGTGGGTCGTCACCGACCAGGACAACGAGAATTCAATAGGTTCCGGCTGGACGCTGCGGCAGTGCTCGGCGAGCGCGGCGGCGAGCGCGCCGCGCGAGCGCTCGATCGGGAACCCGAAGCGGGCCTCGACGCGGCGCCCGGCCGCGTCGACTTCTAACGCGCTGCCGGGGCCGCCGAGCGGGCGGGCCGTCTGGGGGACGACGAATTCGCGAAGGCGCGACTCGAGGCGTTGGGAGATATCGGTCATGGCAGGCGGGGGGTCGAACGAATGGGATCGGCGGTCATTGTACCTGAAAGGTACCGTCCGGCAGGGCCGGACCGCCGCGGACGAGATGGCGGAAACCGCCTACTGCAAGCGCTCAAACCTGTGATTTCCGTTACATTCTGGAATGGGCCATGTGGCATAATTCCGGGCGATCGGTCTCGATTATGCGGGGTCGCGGCGGCGTGGGAAGCGCCGCGGCGCGGGGCCGGCCGCTTGCTCGCTGACGGAAGGTCGCCAACAAGGAACCAACGCCAGAACCAACGCCTGGAGCGCACTCCCCAGGGGCCCATGAATTTATTTACATCCATACAAGCGGACCGGCTCATCTCGCAGATCCAGGACCAGCCCGATCCTTCCTCGCCGGCCGCGAAGAAGGCGCTGCAGAAGCTTGCCAAGCTCGGCACGGGGGCGATCCCGAAAATTCTCGATGCGCTCGCCTCGGCGGACCGCAAGCAGACGCTCGAGTTCGTCGAGATCCTGAGCTCGCTCGTCAGCGACAAGACGCTGCACCTCATCGCCCGCGGGCTCGCGGATTCGGAGCCGCGCACCGTGTCGGGGACGACGTGGGCGCTTTCGAGCAACAAGCGCTTCAACGTAAACCGGCTCGTCGATCTGCTCGCCGAGGACGACTACTCCAAGTCGGCGCTCGTCGACATTCTCACGGCGCACAAGGACCGCCTCAACGTCCGGCAGCTGCTGGCCCAGCTCTATTATCTGCAGCCGAACGAGAAGGCGGCCGTCTTCAAGCTCATCGACGAGGTCGCGACCGAGGATCTCGTCCCCGATCTCATCGAGCGCATGGACGGCAAGGACCCGGTCGTGAAGATGCACCTGATCAACACGATTACGCGGTTCGACCGCCCGGACGTGCAGCGCGTCGTGCAGGAGCAGCTCAAAGACCCCAACAAGCTCGTGCGGCAGGCCGCGCTTGCAGCCATTCCCAAGCTCGGCGGCAAAGCCGACACTGCGCTCGTCTGCGCGCTGCTGCTCGACAGCGACGTGGACGTCATGAACAAGGCCGGCGACGTCATCGTCCAGATCAACGACCCGGACACCGTCAAGTACCTGCTGCCCGCGCTCAAGGCGGAGAACGAGTTCAGCCGCCGTGCCGCGGTCGAGGTCCTGAACCATATCGGCACGACGAGCAGCGTGAAGTACCTGCTCGAGGCCATCGCCGACGACGACTGGTGGGTGCGCTCGCGCGCCTCGGACGCGCTGGCCCGTATCGGCGACCGGCGCGTCGTGGATGCCGTGCTCGAGCTCGTCAAGGACAAGGACGAGAACATCCGCCGGGCCGCGATCGAGATTCTCAATACGTGCAAGGACAAGCGCGCGGTCGATCAGCTGATTCTCGCGACGCAGGACGCCGACTGGTGGGTCAGCGAGCGCGCGGCGGACGCGCTCGGCGAGATCGGCGACCCGAAGGCCGTGCCCGCGCTGGTGAAGATGCTGGCCCGCAACGACCGGTCGCTTTCCTTCGCGATCCGCGCGCTCGGCAAGCTCGGCGACTCGCAGGTGCTCCCGAAGATCCTGCCCTATCTGCAGCGCCCGGAAAAGGACATCCGCGTCGCTGCCATCACGGCCGCAGCGGAGCTCGCCGAGGAGCGCAGCGCCGATGTGGTGCGCGCCCACCTGCAGCAGGCCGGCGCCACCGGCGACGACACGGTCGCGCGCGCCGCTGCGCGCGCGCTGCAGAAGCTCGACGGCCGTACGGCCGCGAGCGGTCAATTCGCGGCCACGGGCACGCTCGGCGCTCCCTCCGTCGCGCCCCCGTCCCAGCCGAGCCCGGGTCCGCCCCCGCGCGAGGTGCCACCGCCCTCCACGGGCTCGACGGCCCGGACGCTGCTCATCGAAGGCGCCAACGTCGGCTCGGAGCCGGGGACGTCGGGGCTCGATCTCTCGGCGCTGCAGGCCGGCGATCTGATCGAAGGCCGCTACAAGTTCATCCAGAAGATCGGCAAGGGCGCCTTCGGCACGGTGGTCCTCGTCGAGGATACGGTCGTCGAGGAGCGGCTGATCCTGAAGTTCCTGAACCCGAACGTCGCTTCCGACGAGGAGATGATGAAACGCTTCGTGCACGAGCTGCGCTACTCGCGCCGCATCACGCACAAGAACGTCATCCGCATCTACGATTTCCTCTACGTGTCGGGAAGCTACGCGATCTCCATGGAGTATTTCCCCTCCCACACGCTCGGGACCGAGATCGCCAACGAAAAGCCCATGAGCCCGAAGAAGGCGGCGCGCTACGCGATGGACGTCTGCGTCGGCATGATCCACGCGCACCAGCAGGGCATCATTCACCGCGATCTCAAGCCCGCCAACATCCTGATCAACGATGCGGGGCTGCTCAAGATCGTGGACTTCGGCGTCGCGGCGGCAGCCAAGAGCGGAGACACGCAGCTCACGAAGACCGGCTACGTGATCGGCTCGCCGAAGTACATGGCGCCGGAGCAGATTCTGGGCAAGAAGGTCGACGAGCGCGCCGATATCTACAGCCTCGGCGTCATCCTCTACGAGATGCTGGCCGGCACGCCGCCGTACAGCCGCGGCGACCACATGTCGGTCATGTACCAGCACGTGCAGGGCAAGGCCGCGCCGCTGAGCGAGGCCAACCCGAAGGTCCCGGCGGAGCTCGCCGAGATCGTCGGCAAGGCGATGTCCGTGGACAAGAGCAAGCGCTACGCCTCGATGGAGGAATTCAAGGACGCGCTCGCGCACGTATTGCCGAAGCTCGCCTGACGCATGGCACGCATCGACGCGTTTCTCAAGCTCGGCCTCGCGCAAGGCTGCTCCGACGTCCACCTCGCCGTCGGCGTGCCGCCGATGCTGCGCCTGCATGGCGATCTCATGCCCATCAAGTTTCGCGACCTGCGGGACACGGAGCTCGAGGGCTACATCGAAGAGATCCTCATGGAATCGCAAAAGACGCGCTTCGCAAGCGGCCACGATCTCGATTTCTCCTATGTGAGCTCGGAGGGCGGGCGCTTCCGCGTCAACGTATACCGCAAGGCCACGGGCCTCGGCGCAACGTTCCGCTACATCCCGACGCAGATTCCGACGCTCGACTCGCTCGGGCTGCCGCCCGTCATCACGAAGCTCTGCGACGAGCACCAAGGCATGGTGCTCGTTACGGGGTCCACGGGCACGGGCAAGTCTACGACGCTCGCGGCCATGATCGACCACCTGAACACGACGCGCGCCCTCAACATCATCAGCCTCGAGGACCCGATCGAGTTCGTGCATCCGAGCAAGCGCTCGCAGGTCGTCCAGCGCGAGCTCGGCACTCACATCCGCAGCTTCGCGGACGGCGTGCGCGCCGCGCTGCGCGAAGACCCGGACGTGATCCTCGTCGGCGAGCTGCGCGACGCCGAGACCATCAGCATGGCCATGACGGCGGCGGAGACGGGCCATCTCGTGCTCGGCACGCTGCACACGACGGGCGCGGTCAAGTCTATCGACCGCATCATCGACGCGCTGCCGACCGATCAGCGCGAGCAGACCAAGAGTTTCCTCGCGCATAGCCTGCACGCCGTCGTCACCCAATTCCTCGTCAAGACGCCGGACGGACGCGGCCGCCGCGCGATCGTCGAGGTCATGGTCATGACGCGGGCCATCGCGAAGCTCATCATGTCGGAGCAGACCCACCAGATCCCGGCACAGCTGCAGACGGGCAAGGAGCTCGGCATGCAGCTCATGGATCAGGCTCTGCTCGAGGCGATCTCGAAGCGCCAGATAGATCCCGACGACGCCTACCGCTACGCCGCGGATCGAAAGAAATTCGAGCGTTTCGTGACGGATACGACAGTGCTGCCGAGCTCGGAGGCCGTGGGCCGATGAACGTCGACGAGCTGCTGCGCAGCATGCACTTGCGCAAGGGCTCGGACCTGCACCTCATTGCGGGCGACCCGCCGCGCATGCGCGTCAACGGCGACCTCATCACGCTGCAGAATCAGGCGCTCGACGCCGAGGAGCTCACGAGCGCGCTGCTCGCCATCATGAGCAAGTCCTCGGTCGATCAGTTCAACGCCCACGACTCGGCCGACTTCGCGCACATGATTGCGGACCTCGCGCGCTTCCGGGTCAACGTCTTCCGGCACCTGAACGGCATCGGAGCCGTCTTCCGCGGCATCCCCTCGAAGGCCCTGACGCTCGAGGAGCTCGCCATGCCCGCGGCGCTCGACCACATGACGCGGGCGACGCGCGGTCTGATCCTGGTCACGGGCAAGACGGGCTCGGGCAAGTCCACGACGCTGGCCGCGATGATCGACGCGATCAACAAGCGTCTCAAAGGCCACATCCTGACCATCGAGGACCCGATCGAGTTCGTGCACGAGCGCGTGAATTGCCTGATCAGCCAGCGCGAGGTCGGGCTCCACAGCGCCTCCTTCGCGGACGCGCTGCATTCGGCCCTGCGTGAGGACCCCGACGCGATCCTCGTCGGCGAGCTGCGCGACCTCGAGACGATGAGCATCGCCATGACCGCGGCCGAGATGGGCGTGCTCGTCATGGGCACGCTGCACACGAACGGTGCCGCGGCGACGATCGACCGCATCGTCAACATCTTTCCCGCCGACAAGCAGGACCACGTCCGCAACATGTTATCGACCTCGCTGCGCGGCGTCGTCTCCCAGCAGCTGCTCAAGAGGAAGGACGGCAGCGGCCGCGTCGCGGCGCTCGAGATCCTCATCAACACGCCCGCCGTCGCGAACCTGATCCGCCAAGGCAAGCTCGAGCAGCTCGAGAACGTGCTGCAGTCGAGCGGCGCGGCGGGCATGTGCACCATGGACGGCTCTCTGAAGCGGCTCCTCGACGAGGGCAAGGTCTCGGGCCGCGAGGCCTACCTGCAGGCATTCGACAAGTCCAAGTTCGAAGGCGTCAAAGACGTGGCCTGAAAAAGGGGTCAGAGCCCTTTTTCGCCCGGCCAGGCGCAGCGGCACGACGAGACCTCGGCACGGGGCGAAAAAGGGCTCTGACCCCTTTTTTCGGCCGATGGCATAATTGGGCCTTGCCGCTGGAGTCCCGATCTTGGTCGAGAAACGAACACTACTCGTCACGAGCGCCCTGCCCTACGCCAACAACTCGCTGCACCTCGGCCATTTCGTCGAGTACGTGCAGACGGACGTATGGGTGCGCTTCCAGCGGCTGCGCGGGCATCGATGCATCTACGTGTGCGCGAGCGATGCCCACGGCACGCCGACGATGCTGCGCGCCCGGCAGGAAGGCATCGCGCCCGAGGCGCTGATAGAGCAGGTCAGCGCCGAGCACCGCCGCGACTTCGAGACGTTCCGGATCAGCGTGGACAACTATCTGACGACGCATGCGCCGGAGAACCGCGAGGTCACGGAGCAGATCTACGAGCGCCTGCGCGCCGCGGGGCACATCCGGCGCGAGGTCATCAAGCAGGCCTACGACGAAGAGAAGGGCATGTTCCTGCCGGACCGCTACGTGCGCGGCACGTGCCCGGTCTGCAACACGCCCGATCAGTACGGCGATTCCTGCGAGAACTGCGGCGCTACCTACTCCCCGCTCGAGCTCAAGGACGCGGTCTCCGTCGTCTCCGGCACGAAGCCGAGCGTGCGCGAGTCCGAGCATCTGTTCTTCCGGCTCAGCGAGTTCGAGCCCGAGCTGCGCCAGTGGGTGCCGCAGCACGTGGACGAGGTTATGGTCCGCAAGCTCGACGAGTGGTTCCGCGCGGGCCTGCAGGACTGGGACATCTCCCGCGACGCCCCCTACTTCGGCTTCGAGATTCCCGGCGAGCCCGGCAAGTACTTCTACGTCTGGTTCGACGCGCCCATCGGCTATCTCGGGAGCTTCCTGAATCTCGCGCGCCGCACGGGCCTCGACTTCGAGGAGTTCTTCGGCCCCGAGAGCCGCACCGAGCTCTACCACTTCATCGGCAAGGACATCGTTTACTTCCACACGCTGTTCTGGCCCGCCGTGCTCGGCGGCGCGGGCTACCGCCGCCCGACCGGCGTCTTCGTGCACGGCTTCCTGACCGTGGACGGGCAGAAGATATCGAAGCGCCGCGGCACATCCATCAAGGCCTCGACATTCGCCGACAACGTGGACCCGGACTACCTGCGCTACTACTTCGCGAGCAAGCTCGGGCCCAACGTGGACGACCTCGACCTGAACTTCAAGGACTTCGTCGCGCGCGTGAACTCGGACCTCGTCGGCAAGCTCGTGAACATCGCGAGCCGCTGCGCGGGCTTCATCTCGCGGCACGGCGGGGGCCGCCTCGGAGAGACGCTCGCGCGGCCCACGCTGTACCAGGAGTTCGCAACCGCCGCGGCCGAGATCGCCGAGGACTACGAGTCGCGCAACTTTGCGCGCGCGATGCGCCGCATCATGGCCCTCGCGGACGAAGCCAATCAGTACATCGACGAGGAGAAACCCTGGCTCAAGGCCAAGGACCCGGCACAGCGCGGCGCCGTCGTCGACGTCTGCACGCTGGGCCTGAACCTGTTCCGCGCGCTCATCGTCTTCTTGAAGCCCGTCGTGCCCGCGCTCGCCGAGCGCGCGGAAAGCTTTCTCGCCGTCGACCCCTTGACCTGGGACGACGTCGCGCGCCCGCTGCTCGGCCACCGCGTGCGCGAGTTCGAGCCGCTGCTCGCGCGCGTCGAGGAGTCGGCGCTGCGCGCGGTGAGCGCGGCATCCCGCCCGCAAGCCGAGCATGAGCCGCCGCACGTTCCGGCCGCAGGTCCTGCCGCGCCCAAAAGGGCGGATACCCCCGCACCGGCCGAGACGCCCACGCACCGCACCTCGGCGAAGTCGTCGCGGCCGGCGTCCGGCCAAGACGGGGCGGCCCCGGAACAGATCGACATCGAGCTCTTCTCGCGGCTCGACCTTCGCGTCGCCCGCGTCGTCGCGGCCGAGCACGTCGAAGGCGCCGACAAGCTGCTCAAAGTCACGCTCGACACGGGCGGCGGCACACGGCGCACGGTCTTCGCGGGCATCCGCCGGGCCTACGAGCCGGCCGAGCTCGAGGGCCGTCTCGTCGTGCTCGTCGCGAACCTCAAGCCGCGCAAGATGCGCTTCGGGACGTCCGAAGGCATGCTGCTCGCGGCGAGCGGAGACGGCGACGCAGCCGGCGCCGGTGTGTTTCTGCTCGCGCCCGACGAAGGCGCGGAGCCCGGCATGAAGGTGAGCTGAGGATGCATTTGGCGCTGATCGTCATCGCGGCCGCGCTCGTCAACAACTTCGTACTCGTCCAGTTCCTCGGGCTGTGCCCGTTCATGGGCGCTTCGAAGCACGTCGAGGGCGCCGTGGGCATGGGCCTCGCGACGGGGCTCGTACTGACGACGGCGTCGGGGCTCTCGTATCTCGTCGATCACTGGCTGCTCGCGCCTTTCGGCCTCGAGTATCTTCGCCTCATCGCCTTCATCCTCGTCATCGGGGCCGCCGTGCAGCTCACCGAGCTGCTCGTGCGCCGGCTCTCGCCCGTGCTCTACCGCGTGCTCGGCCTCTACATTCCGCTCATCGCGAGCAACTGCGCGGTGCTCGGCGTCGCGCTGCTGAACTCGACGGCCGCACGCAGTCTCGTCGCCGCGCTGTTCTACGGTGCCGGCGCGGCACTCGGCTTCGGCCTCGTTCTCGCGATGCTCGGCGGGCTGCGCGAGCGCCTCGAGCACGCGGACGTGCCCGCGCCGTTCCGCGGCCATGCGATTGCGCTCGTCACGGCCGGCATCATGTCGCTCGCGTTTCTCGGTTTCTCCGGCTTCGCGCGACTCTGAGACCGCCGTGCCGCCCGCACCCTCCGAGTCCTTCGCCCGCGCGCCCGCCAGGAGCCGGCCCAGCCCATGCTGACCGGCATCGCGGCCCTGACCGGCCTCGCCCTCGTGCTCGCGGGCGTGCTGGTCGCGGCCGCCGAGTTCCTTCCGGCCGACGAGGACGACGCGGCCGCACGCATCGAAGACCTGCTGCCGCGTATCCAATGCGCCCAGTGCGGCTATCCCGGGTGCCGGCCCTACGCCGAGGCGATCGCGACCGGCGCGGCCGAGATCAACCGCTGTCCGCCCGGCGGCGGCGAGACGATCAAGGCCTTGGCTGCCCTGCTCGGCCGCGAGGCCCCGCCGCTCGACGAGAGCCTCGGGCAGGCCAGCATGGAGCGCGTCGCCCGTATCGAGGAGGCCGACTGTATCGGCTGCAACCTCTGCGCGCGCGCCTGTCCCGTCGACGCGATCGCCGGCATTCCGCACATGATGCACACGGTCATCGCGGCCGAGTGCACGGGCTGCGAGCTCTGTCTCGCGCCCTGTCCCGTGGACTGCATCGAGCTCGTGCCGCGCCGTGCTTGAGATCACGCTCGAGCGCTTCCTGGTCGGCGGCCTGCGCCTCGCCGCGAACAAGGCCGCCTCGACGGCGCGCCCCATCGCCCGCGGCCTCGTGCCGCCGCGCCTCGTCGTCGCGCTGCGCCAGCACGCGGGCCGGCACGGGGAGCGCACCGAG
Source organism: uncultured Gammaproteobacteria bacterium (assembly GCA_963702105.1). Classification (GTDB taxonomy): domain Bacteria; phylum Pseudomonadota; class Gammaproteobacteria; order Steroidobacterales; family Rariloculaceae; genus ZC4RG20. The sequence continues at coordinate 1,252,863 of OY969712.1, read as the reverse complement.
CCCGTCGTCCGTATCGGCGAACGCGTCTTGAAGGGGCAGCCGCTCGTCGCCGTGGACGAAGGTGCTTCGCGAGCTGGGCCGCCGACGGCGGCCGGGCCCCGCACCGCGCCGGCCGTGCATGCCTCGAGCTCCGGCCGCGTCGTGGCGATCGAGGAGAGGCTCGTGCCGGGCGGCAGCGGGCTGCTGTGCGCGCCTTGCGTGATCATCGAGACCGACGGGGAGGATCGCGCCATGCCGCCGGCCTCGTCGCCGCCTGCCTGGCCCGCGGACCGCGAGGCCCAGCTGCGGCGCATCGCCGAAGGCGGGCTCGCGGGCCTCGGCGGCGCCGTATTCCCGACGGCGGCAAAGCTCGCGGCGGCGGGCGGCTGCCGCATGCTCATCGTCAACGGCGCCGAGTGCGAGCCTTACATCAGCTGCGACGACATGCTCATGCGCGAAGCGCCGGAGGAAGTCGTCGGCGGCGCCCGCCTGCTGGCCGATCTCGCAGGCGCGCCGACCTGCGTCATAGCGATCGAGCGGGACAAACCCGAGGCGATCAGGGCCGTCGCGGCCGCGGCTCGCGCGGCCGCGAGCGCGTGGGCCGACGACCGCCTGCGCCTGGCCGAGGTGCCGACCGTCTACCCGGCCGGCGGCGAGCGGCAGCTCGTCGAGCTGCTGACGGGCTCCCAGGTGCCGAGTGGCGGCCTGCCGAGCGACCTCGGCTTCCTGTGCCAGAACGTGGGCACGGCGGCGGCGCTCTACCGCCTCGCGGCGCGCGCCGAGCCGCTGGTCTCGCGGATCGTTACGGTCACGGGCGGCGGCGTCGCGGACCCGCGGAACCTCGAGGTGCCGATCGGCACCCCGATCGCCTGGCTCGTCGAGCGCTGCGGCGGCTACCGCGAAGATGTGGTACGGCTCATCCACGGCGGCAGCATGATGGGCTACGCGCTGCCGAGCGACGAGCTGCCCGTGACGAAGGCAACGAACTGCATCGTCGCGGCCCGCGCGGCAGAGGTGCGCAGCGCGGGCGAGGCGTGGCCCTGCATCCGCTGCGGCGAGTGCGCCGCCGCCTGCCCGGCGCGGCTCCTGCCGCAGCAGCTCCTCGTGGCGGCCGGCGCCGCCGACATGGGCGCGCTCGCGACGCTCGGCCTTCGCGACTGCATCGAGTGCGGCTGCTGCGACGTGGCCTGCCCCAGCCAAATCGAGCTGACTGCGAGCTTTCGGGCCGCCAAGCACGCCTACGCGGCCCACGAACGGCGCGCGCGGCTCTCGGCCGCGGCCGAGCGGCGCTTCGAGCGCCGCGAGCGCCGCCGCGAACAGGAGGCGGCGCGAAGCCGGGAGTCGCAGGAGACGCTTCGGCGCGGCGTGCGCGGCGGCGAAGCCTCGGGCCGAGACACTGTCGCGGCCGCGGTCGAGCGCGCGCGGCGTCGGCGCGAAGACTCGCGCTGACACGCATGGAGTTCGAGACCGCCGCCGCACCCCACGTGCCGCCGCCGGCGAACGTGCCGCGCATGATGCGCCGCGTCCTCTACGCGCTCGTGCCCGCGGTCGTCGTCTACGTCTGGTTCTTCGGCTTCGGGCTGCTCATCAACTTCGCGCTCGCGGCCGCGGCCGCCCTCGGCAGCGAGGCGGCGGTCCTGCGCATCCGCGGCAAGCCCGTGCGCCGCGCCCTCGGCGACGGCAGCACACTCGTGACCGCGGCGCTGCTCGCGTTGGCCCTGCCGCCGCTCGCGCCCTGGTGGCTGCCGGCCATCGGCGCCGGCGTCGCCATCGTGCTCGCGAAGCATCTGTACGGCGGGCTGGGGCGCAATCTGTTCAACCCGGCCATGGTCGCCTACGTCTTCCTGCTCGTCTCGTTCCCCGTGCCCATGACGCGCTGGATCCCGCCGCGCATGGGCGACCTCGACTACCCGCGCCTCGGCTTCGTCGCGACGCTCGACTACAGCCTCACGGGCCGCCTGCCCGGCGGGCTGACCGTCGACGCGCTGACCCGGGCGACGCCGCTCGACACGGTGCGCCAAGGCCTGCGGGCCATGGAGACGTTCCCCGAGGCGCGCGCGGGCTCCATGTTCGGCGACTTCGGCGGCCGTGGCTGGGAGTGGGTAGACAACTTCATCGCGCTCGGCGGCCTTTACCTTCTCTATGCAGGCATCATCCGCTGGCAGATTCCGCTCGCGACGCTCGCCGGCCTGCTCGCGCCGGCGACGCTCATGTATCTCACCGATCCGAGCCGCTTCCCTTCCCCGGGCTTTCACCTTTTCACGGGTGCGAGCATGCTCGGCGCCTTTTTCATCGCGACGGACCCGGTCTCGGCCGCGACGAGCGACCGGGGCAGGATCGTTTACGGCGCAGGCATCGGCCTGCTCACGTTTGCGATCAGGACCTGGGGCGGCTACCCGGATGGCCTCGCCTTCGCGGTGCTGCTCATGAATGCGGCCGTGCCGATCATCGACCGCTACACGCGCCCGCGCATCTACGGCCATGCGGGGCGTTAGCCCGCTGCGCACGCTGGCCCTCGTCGGCCTCGTCGCGGTCGGGGCGGCCGCGCTCGTCACGGGCAGTCACGAGTTCAGCCGGCCCCGCATCGCGGCCAACGAGCGCGCACGCGTGCTCGGCAGCCTCGAAAGCGTCCTCGCTCCGCCGCTTCGCGGCAGCGGGCTCGTGCCGACGCAGATCGAGGCCGCCGACGCCGAGCTGCTCGGCGGGGCCGCCCCCGTCGACGTCTTCGTGCTGCGGCGCGCGGGGCAGCCCGTTGCCGTGGTCTTCGCAGCCGTCGCGCCGGAGGGGTACAACGGGCCGATCAAGCTGCTCGTCGGCCTCGCCCCCGACGGAACGATCACGGGGGTGCGCGTCGTCGAGGAACGCGAGACGCCGGGCCTCGGCGACCGCATCGACATCGAGAAATCGGACTGGATCCGTCAGTTCCAAGGCACGCGCCTCGGCGATCCGCCCGCTGCCGAATGGGCCGTGCGCAAGGACGGCGGCCGCTTCGACGCACTGACTGGCGCGACGATCACGCCGCGCGCCGTGGTCAAGGCCGTGAAGGGCACGCTGCTATACTTCGCCGGGCACCGGGACGAGCTGTTCGCACAGGCCGCACAAGCGGCCGCCGCCGACGGGCGCCCCGGGCGGTAGCGGAGACTACGAGCGATGAGTCGATACGGGGCGGTATGGCGGGGCGGGCTGTGGAGCGGAAATCCGGCCCTCGTTCAGCTGCTCGGCCTGTGCCCGCTGCTCGCGATCACCACGACGGTGGTCAACGGCCTCGCGCTGGGGCTCGCGACCACGATCGTGCTGATTCTCACGAACACCGTCATCTCCCTGCTGCGCGGTCTGCTCGCGCCCGTCGTGCGAATCCCGCTCTTCGTGCTCATCATCGCCTCGCTCGTCACGTCGATAGACCTGCTCACGAACGCCTATCTGCCGGACCTGCACCGCGTGCTCGGGCTGTTCATTCCGCTCATCGTCACGAACTGCGCGATCCTGGCACAGGCGGAGACGGTCGCGAGCCGTCACGCCGCCGGCGTATCGGCCGTCAGCGGCTGCGCGGCGGGTCTCGGGTTCACGGGCGTGCTGACGGCGCTCGGCGCAATCCGCGAGGTGCTCGGGCAGGGCACACTGTTCGCGGGGCTGGACCTGCTGTTCGGTCCGGGCGCGCAAGGGCTGCGCATCGATCTGCCGTTCCACGGCATGCTCGCCGCCTTGCTGCCGCCGGGCGCATTCTTCGGCCTCGCGCTGCTGCTCGCCGTGAAGAATCTGCTCGCGAAGGAGCCGGAACCGGCGCGGCTGCCGCTCGCCGAGGAGCCCGAACCGGCCGGGGAACCGGCCGCGTGAATGCGGCCAAGCGGCGCGAGATCTTCGAGCGGTTCGCGGGTCACAATCCGGCCCCGACGACGGAGCTCGAGTTCGGCAGCCCATTCGAGCTGCTCGTCGCCGTCGTGCTCTCCGCCCAAGCGACGGACGTAGGCGTCAACAAGGCGACGGCCAAACTGTTCCCGGCCGCGCCGACGCCCGCCGCGATGCTCGCGCTCGGCGAAGAAGGGCTGAAGAGCTACATCAAGACGATCAACTTCTTCAACACCAAGGCGCGCAATCTCATCAAGACGTGCGCGGCGCTCGTCGAACGCCACGGCGGCGAAGTGCCGCGCGACCGGGCCGCGCTCGAAGCGCTGCCCGGCGTCGGCCGCAAGACGGCCAACGTGATTCTGAACACGGCTTTCGGGGAACCGGCCATCGCCGTGGACACGCACATTTTCCGGGTAGCGAACCGTACCGGGCTCGCGAAGGGCAAGACGCCGCGCGACGTCGAGGATCGGCTCCAGAAGCTCACGCCGGACGAGTACAAGAAGGACGCCCACCACTGGCTCATCCTGCACGGCCGTTACGTCTGCAAGGCACGCAAGCCGAACTGTCCCGAATGCGTGATCGCCGATCTCTGCGAGTACAAGGCCAAGACCCGCATCGGCTGAGGCCGGAGCCGCCGCCGCACACGAGAAGCGACCCATGAGCGCCCTCGGCATCGTCATTTTCGCCGCCACCTACGTGCTGATCTCGTTCCGGCCGTTCCCCCGGCTCGACCGGCCCGCGGCCGCGCTGCTCGGGGGCGCCGCCTGCGTCGCCGCCGCCGTGCTGACCCCCGCGGAGGCGCTGCGGGCCATCGACCTCGAGCCGCTGCTGTTGCTGTTCGCGGTCATGGGCATGGGCGGCTTCCTCGCCGTAGACGGTTTCTTCGACCAGATCGAGCCCCGCATTTCCGCCGCGAGCCGCACGCCGGCGCGCCTCCTCGGCATACTCGTGTGGGGCGCGGGCCTCATGGCGGCCCTGATCACGAACGACGCCGTCTGCGTGCTCGGCACGCCGCTCGTCGTGCGTTTCGTACAGAAGCACGGCCTGCCGCCCCTGCCGTTCCTGCTGGCGCTCGCGACGGCCGCGAATACGGGCAGCGTCGCGACGCTCGTCGGCAACCCGCAGAACATGCTTTGCGGCCTGCTCGGCGGGCTCGACTACCTGCACTATCTATTGATCATGCTGCCCATCGCGGCGGCCGGTCTCGCGATCAACCACGCGCTGCTGCACCTGTTGTTCCGGGACGAGCTTGCGCGCGCGGCTCTGACCGACGACGGCGGCTCCGGCCGCTCCGTCTCGCGCAGCTCGAAAGTCACGCTCGCCGTCATCGTCGCGACGGCGGTCGTTTACTCGGTCGGCGGAAACCTCGCCTGGACGGCGGCGGGCGGCCTCGCCGTGCTCCTGCTCGTGCACCGCGTCGGCGCGGATCGGCTGTGGCCGCGCATCGCCTGGCCGTTGCTCGTGTTCTTCGGCGGCCTGTTCGTCGTCGTCGCGGGCTTCATGCGCAGCGGCGTGCCGGCCGCGTTCTTCGCACACGTACCGCTTGCGGCCGGCGCGCGGGGGCCGCTCGGCACGCTGCGCCTCGCAGGCATCTTCCTGTTCGGCTCGAACGTCGTCTCGAACGTGCCCTTCATCCTCGTCGTCCGCGACCAGATGGCGACGCTGCCGAGCGCGCGTTTCGGCTGGGAGCTCCTGGCCATGGCCTCGACGTTCGCCGGAAACCTCACTCTGATCGGCTCGGCAGCCAACATCATCGTCGCGGAGTCCGCCCGCGAGGTCGGCGGGATCGGCTTCCGGGCCTACCTGCGTGTCGGAATACCGCTGGCGCTGCTCAGCACCGGCGTCGGCGCGGTTTGGCTGAGCTTCATCGCGTAGCCCCCGGGTGCAGCTTCCTCGTTGACGTCGGCGGCCATTCATGAACCGTGCTGAAACGGCGCGGGGAAATCGGCGGAGGCCTCGGCGCTGCTGCAAACGTCTCTGGCGGAGGCCTCGGCGTAAGGGCGGTGTCGGGACGCTGAGCGCCAGGGATGGCGCTCAGCGAGCCCCCAGGGAAGGGTTCACGGCGGTCCCGACACCGCCCTTACGCCGAGGCCTCCGCCGCGCGCTGCCCCCTCCGCGCCGAGGCCTCCGCTCACCACCAAGCATTAAGCGGCGAAACCTACGCCAGTTCCCAACTATCGATTCGCGCCGCCCGCCTCCGGCTTCGCGCCCGCGCCGTTCTCCGTACCCTTCTCGATACCGAGAAGGCTCACGTCGAAGACGAGCGCCGCACCGCCGGGAATCGGGCCCTGGCCGCGATCGCCGTAGGCGAGATCCGAGGGACAGCCGAGCTTAGCTTTGCCGCCGACGTGCATCTTTTGCACGCCTTCGGTCCAGCAGGGAATTACGCTCGTCAGGGAGATCGTGATCGGCTTGCCGCCGTGCGCTTCGGAGCTGTCGAAGACCGTGCCGTCGGGCAGCATGCCCTTGTAGGTCACGCGCACCGTGTCGTCGGCCGTCGGGCTGGCGCCCGTGCCTTTGTCCACGGGCACGTAAACGAGGCCTGAGTCGGTGCGGACCGCACCTTTCTCCTTGGCCATCTTCGCGAGGAATTCGCTCGACTTCTTCTTCTCCGTGGCGGCCGCGGCCTCCGTGCGCTCTTGGGCCAGCGCCTGGATCTTGGGTCCGTAGGCCTGCAGATCGACTTGGCTCTTGTTGCCCAGAGCCGCGTCGCGGAAGCCCTCCTGGACGATCGCGAGCTCCTTCGAGGTCAGCGAAAAATCCTTCACGTTCCTGCCGATCGCGATGCCGAGCGCGTAGAGCGTCTTGTCCTGATCGGAGTTGAGCGGCGGTTGCTGAGCCATGGCCGCCGCGCCGTAGACGCCGAGGACGAGCGCAGCCGCGAGCGTAGCCTTATGCATCGAAAACTCCTATGGGGTTAGTGCCTGGAATAGGCCGGAGAGCGACACGCTATCCGAAAGCCGTGATCTTGCCAATGGGGCCGCGGCGCGATGGGGACCTCCCCACGGGGACATGCCCGGGGCAGGCCGCTACTTGCGCCTTGGAATGTAGAGATCCGTGATCGTGCCGGCCGCCGCCTCGGCCGCGAAGGCGACCGTCTCGGACAGCGTCGGATGCGGGTGGATCGTCAGACCGATGTCCTCGTGGTCCGCTCCCATCTCGATGGCGAGCGCGGCCTCGGAGATGAGGTCGCCCGCGTTCGTGCCGACGATGCCGGCGCCCAGGGTGCGACCGCTCTCCGGCTCGAAAAGAAGCTTCGTCAGGCCCTCGGAGCGGCCGAGCGAAAGCGAGCGGCCGCTCGCCGCCCACGGGAAAACGCCCTTCTCGTACTTCACGCCCTGCGCCTTGGCCGTTTCCTCCGTGAGCCCGACCCAAGCCACTTCCGGGTCGGTATAGGCGACCGAAGGGATCACGCGGGCGTCGAAGTAGCTCTTTAGGCCCGCGGCCGCCTCGGCCGCGACGCGCCCTTCGTGCGAGGCCTTGTGGGCGAGCATGGGCTGGCCCACGATGTCGCCGATCGCGAAAATGTGCGGCACGTTCGTGCGCATCTGTGCGTCGACGCCGATGAAGCCGCGCGCGTCGACCTCCAGGCCGGCAGCCTCGGCGCCGATGGCCGTCCCGTTCGGCCGGCGCCCGACCGAGACCAGCACGCGCCCGTAGATGCCGGGGTCGCCAGGCGCCTCGTCGCCCTCGAACGTCACGGCGATACCCTTCTTCCCGGGCTCGATCTTCGCGACGCGCGTACCGAGCATGACGGTCTCGTAGCGGCCGCGCAGGCGCTTTTCGAGCGGCCGAACGAGATCCCGGTCCACGCCGGGCAGCAGCGTCTTCGTGAGCTCGACGACAGAGACCTTGACGCCGAGCGCGTCGTAGACCGTCGCCATCTCCAATCCGATGATTCCGCCGCCGACGACGAGCAGCCGCTCCGGAAGCTCCTCGAGCTCGAGCGCCGCCGTCGAATCCATGACGCGCGGATCCTCCGGAAGATTCGGCAGCCGGGCGGGCTCCGACCCGGCCGCGACGATGCATTGATCGAACGCGACGCGCTGCCGCTCGCCCCCGTTCTCGACTTCGATCTCGTTCGCGGACACGAATCGTCCCGTGCCCGGGACGACCTTGACGCCGCGCTGCTTGGCGAGCCCGGCGAGCCCCTGCGTAAGCTGTCCGACAACCCGGTCCTTCCAGGCGCGGAGCTTCTCCGTGTCGATGCGCGGCGCCCCGAACTCGATGCCGTGCGCCGCCATCTCGCGCGTCTCCTCGACGACGCGGGCTGCATGCAGCAGCGCCTTCGAAGGGATGCAGCCGACGTTGAGGCAGACGCCGCCGAGCGCGGGGCGGCGCTCGATGAGCGTGACCTCGAGGCCGAGGTCCGCGGCTCGGAAGGCCGCGGTGTAGCCCCCCGGGCCGGCCCCGAGCACGGCGAGCCGGCGTCCCCGAGTGGCCTCGCCGGCCGCGCCCCGTGCCGCAGGGGCAGCCTGCGACCCGGCCTGCTGCGCCGGGCTCACGGCACGGCCTCGAGCAGGCGCTCGGTTTGCGCGAGCGTCTCGGCGAGCCGCGTCGTGAACCTCACGCCCTCGGCACCGTCGATGACGCGATGGTCGTAGGACAGCGAGAGCGGCAGCAGGAGCCGCGGGATGAAGCCGCCGTCGCGATAGACGGGACGCCATTGGCTGCGGGAGACGCCGAGGATCGCGACCTCGGGCGCGTTGACGATGGGCGTGAACGCCGTGCCGCCGATGCCGCCGAGGCTCGAGACCGTGAAGACGCCGCCCTGAATGTCCTCGGCCTTGAGCTTACCTTCCCGGGCGCGCGCGCTCAGCGTGCCGAGATCCGCGGCAAGCTCGAAGACGTCCTTCTTGTCCGCATCGCGGATGACGGGCACGACGAGCCCGTTCGGCGTGTCGGCCGCGAAACCGATGTGCATGTAATGCTTGAGAATCAGGCTCTGGCCGTCCGGGCTCAGCGACGACGCGAAGCGCGGGAATTCCGCGAGCGTCAGCGCGCAGGCGCGCAGGATGAACGCCAGCGGCGTGAGCCGAATACCGCGCTGCTCGGCCTGCCCCTTGAGGCCGCTGCGCGCCTCCTCGAGTGCCGTGATGTCGGCCTCGTCGTGCTGAGTAACGTGCGGGATGTTGACCCAGCTCGCGTGCACGCGCGCGCCGGAAATCCTTTGGATGCGGCCCAGCGCCTGGCGCTCGACGGGCCCGAACTTCCCGAAATCGACTTCCGGCACTTGCGGAAGACCGGCGCCCGCGCCGCCTCGGCCGCGCATCGCCTCCTTGACGAAGGCCTTGACGTCGTCGGCCGTCACGCGGCCTTTACGGCCCGTGCCCTGAACCCGGGCGAGGTCCACTCCGAGCTCGCGTGCGAGCTTGCGGACCGAAGGGCCGGCGTGCACGAGGGCGAAGCCTGCCTCGTCTACGCGTGTCGAGTCGATCGGCAGAATCTGGGGACCGCGGCCGACGCCCGTCGGCATCGCCGGGCGCTCCCGGCCGGTCTCCTTTTGCGAGCCGGCGGCCGTGGCGATCGCGTGGCTGCGCTCGGAGGCCGAACGCGACACCCGCCCAGCCGCCGCCGAGGCCGCTTGCGCTACGCCCTCGGCCCCGCCTCCCGCCTCGGCCGCGGCAGCCGCGCCCGCCGTCTCCGTGGCGCCCGGGCCGGTTCCGGCCGCCGCTGCCCGCGGACGCAGCGTCATGATCTCGTCGCCGGAAGACACGCGGTCCCCGGCCTTGACCTTGATCGAGACGATCGTGCCGGCCTCGGTCGCGGGCACGTCCATCGTGGCCTTTTCGGTCTCGAGCGTGATGAGCCCCTGCTCGACCTCCACCTCCTCGCCCTCGGCGACGAGTACCTCGATGACTTCCACGTCGGAGAAGTCGCCAAGGTCCGGCACGGTGACGGGCTGCTCGGGTGCGGGGCCGGCGGCAGGCTCGGCCTTGCCGGCGCCCCGTGCGCGGTCCGCAGGCGCTGCGGCTTCTGGCGGTTTCCCGGCCGCCGCCGGCTGCGCCTCGCCGCTCCCGACCTGCGCCTCACCGCGTCCGGCCTGCGCCTCGCCGCCGCCCTGCTCCCCTTCGATGACGATCAGGGCATCGCCCTTCGAAACGCGGTCGCCGACCGCGACCTCGATCTCGCTGACCGTGCCGGCCGCCGGCGACGGGACGTCCATCGTGGCCTTATCCGTCTCGAGCGTGACGATCGGGTCCTCGGCCTCGATTCGGTCGCCGACCTTGACGAGTACTTCGATGATCTCTACATCGGCAAAGTCGCCCAGATCCGGTACGGAGATTTTCACGAGTCTGTCGCCGAGCCTTAATTCAATGAGAGAAGCGCTCGAGCGCTCACAGCGTGACCGGGGCGGCGCGCTCGGGGTCGATCCCGAGCTTCTCGATGGCTTTCGCGACGACCTTCTGCTCGACGGCGCCATCGTCGGCCAGCGCCTTGAGCGCCGTCACGACGATGGACCTGCGATCCACCTCGAAGAACTCGCGCAGAGCCTTGCGGCTGTCGCTGCGGCCGAAGCCGTCCGTGCCGAGCACATAGTAACGGTTCGGCACCCACTGCCGGATCTGGTCCGGCACGGTCTTGATGTAGTCCGTGGCTGCGACGAACGGACCGGAACGCCCGGCGAGCCGCTCCGCCACGAAGGCGGCCCGCGCCTTCTTGCCCGGATGCAGCATGTTCCAGCGCTCGGCTTCGAGCGCCTCGCGGCGCAGCTCGCTGAAGCTCGTGACGCTCCAGACATCGGCCGCGACTTTGTAGTCGCTCTCGAGCATTTCGGCCGCGGCCAGTACCTCGCGCAGGATCGTGCCCGCGCCGAGCAGCTGCACGCGCTGTTTGCCTGCGGCACCCTTCCTGAGCTCGTACATGCCCTTGAGGATCCCCTGCTCCACGCCCTTCGGCATGGCCGGCTGGACGTAGTTCTCGTTCATGCAGGTGATGTAGTAGAAGACGTTCTCGTGTTCCGCGCACATGCGGCGCAGGCCGTCCTGAATGATGACGGCGAGCTCGTAGGCGTAGCACGGGTCGTAGGCGCGGCAGTTCGGAATCGTCGTCGCGACGAGCTGACTGTGCCCGTCCTGATGCTGCAGGCCCTCGCCGGCCAGCGTCGTGCGCCCGGCCGTGCCGCCGATCAGGAAGCCCCGAGCCTGCATGTCGCCGCCGGCCCATGCAAAGTCGCCGATGCGCTGGAAGCCGAACATCGAGTAATAGATGTAGAACGGAATCATCTGCACGCCGTGGTTCGAGTACGACGTGCCGGCCGCGAGCCAGGAGCAGAACGAGCCCGCCTCGTTGATGCCTTCCTCGAGGATCTGACCCTTCTTGTCCTCTCGGTAATACGTCAGCTGATCGGCGTCCTGCGGCGTGTAGAGCTGGCCGACAGAGGAGTAGATGCCGATCTGCCGAAACATGCCCTCCATGCCGAAGGTCCGCGCCTCGTCGGGCACGATGGGTACTACACGCGGGCCGATCTTCTTGTCGCGCACGAGCGATGCGAGAATGCGGACGAACGACATGGTCGTCGAGACCTCGCGGTCCCCGCTGCCGTCGAGCTGCGACTGGAAGAACTCGAGCGGCGGCACCTCGAGCGGCTCGGCCTTGCGGCGCCGCGTCGGCAGGAAGCCGCCCAGCGCCTCGCGCCGCGCCTTGAGATAGCCGATCTCCTCGCTGTCCTCGGCGGGCTTGTAGTAGGCGAGCTCGGCGATCTGCTCATCGGAGATCGGTATGTTGAAGCGGTCGCGGAACGCCTTGAGATCGTCCTCGTCCAGCTTTTTCTTCTGATGCGTGATGTTCTGGCCTTCGCCGGCCTCGCCCATGCCGTAGCCCTTGACGGTCTTCGCGAGGATCACGGTCGGGCGGTTCGCATGGCGCACGGCCGCATCGTAGGCGGCGTAGACCTTGATCGCGTCGTGGCCGCCGCGGTTCAGCCGCCAGATGTCCTCGTCGGACATGTCCGCGACCATGGCCTTGAGCTCGGGGTCCCGGCCGAAGAAGTGCTCGCGCGTATAGGCGCCGCCCTTGGCCTTGAAGCTCTGGTACTCGCCGTCCACGCACTCTTCCATCGTGCGCTGCAGCACGCCATGGTCGTCTTTGGCGAACAAAGGATCCCAGCGCGACCCCCAGATGACCTTGATGACGTTCCAACCCGCGCCCTGATAGGCCGCTTCGAGCTCCTGGATGATCTTGCCGTTGCCGCGCACGGGGCCGTCGAGCCGCTGAAGGTTGCAGTTGATGACGAAGATCAGGTTGTCGAGCTGCTCGCGGACGGGCATCGTGATGGCGCCCATGGCCTCGGGCTCGTCGGTCTCGCCGTCGCCGAGGAAGCACCAGACCTTGCGGTCCTGCGGCGGCAGGATCTCGCGGTTCTCGAGGTAGCGCATGAAGCGCGCCTGGTACATCGCCATCATGGGACCTAAGCCCATCGAGACTGTCGGAAACTGCCAGAATTCCGGCATGAGCCACGGATGCGGATAAGAAGAGAGTCCGGGCCCCGTGACCTCCTGGCGGAAATAGTTGAGGTTCTCCTCCGTGAAGCGGCCCTCGAGATAGGCGCGCGCGTAGATGCCGGGCGAGGAGTGACCCTGGAAGAACACGAGATCGCCGCCGTGCTGCTCCGTCGGCGCACGCCAGAAGTGGTTGAAGCCGACTTCGTAGAGCGTGGCCGAGGACGCGTAGCTCGCGATGTGGCCGCCGTACTCGGAGCTCTTGCGGTTCGCATGCACGACCATGGCCATCGCGTTCCAACGGATGTAGGCCTCGATGCGCCGCTCGATGGCGCGGTCGCCCGGGTACTCGGGCTGCCGGCCGACGGGAATCGTATTCAGGTAGGCGGTGTTCGGACTGTAGGGCAGATACGCGCCCGAGCGGCGCGCATGATCGATCATGCATTCGAGCAGGAAGTGGGCCCGATCCGCGCCGTAGACCCTGAGAACTGAATCGATCGATTCGAGCCATTCCTGAGTTTCCTCGGGATCGACGTCGTCGATGGCTCCTCTGAAAGTGGGCAGTGGTCGTGCGGTGGCCATGATGCTCCTGTCTTCGCTGTCTCACGCCAAATTCAATGACTTGCACGTGAATCTGCGCGGTGCTCCTGCTACGATTCAGTGCCGATTGGCTGCCGGTGAGCTGACCGTACCTCGCGGAGCGGCGCTATGATCGGGGTTTGCCCAGGGCTGGTCAAGGCGAGCCGAATGATTGAATTACCCGAATTCACGCCGCTGAAGATCCACCAAAGTGCGAGGCCCGTCGCCGATGCGCAACTGAACTCTTTCGATCACTTGGCCGTCATCCTTCCCAAAAATCCCGCGAACGCCGTGTTCGCGGCGCTGCCCCAGGGGCAGCAGCTTCATAAGCTATTGTCCCGCGCCGCGGCGCAAGGTGCGAAGCGCGTGTCCTCCCGCCTTTCCAATAACCGTGCCACCGGCATCACGGCTGCCGTTCTCGAGGAAGGCTCGACCTTCGGGCTGCTGAGCTGGGCCCGCGAGCTCGTGGCGGACTGCCTGCGCGAACGCCCGGCCTCGCTCGGCGTCGCCGCGCTGGGTCTCGAAGAGCCCGCCCGTTCGAGCGCGCTCAAGGCCGTCGGCGCGGCCGCCGCGGCGGCCGCGTTCAAGCTGCCCTCGTTCAAGACGGAGGATCACCCGCGTCCCATCGAGCTCGAGTCGCTGACGCTGTTCGACGCAAAGCCTCGCATCGATGTCGAGACGACGCGCGCCGAAGCGCTCGGCAACAATATTGCGCGCTGGTTCACGGCGCTGCCGCCGAACACGCTGACGGCGACGGCCTATCGAGGCGCGATCGAGCAGCTCGCCAAGCGCTTCGGGCTGAGCTGCAAGTTTCTCGGCGAGAAGGATCTCGAGAAGCTCGGGGCCGGCGCGTTTTTGGCCGTCGCGCAAGGCAATCCCGAGCGCGACGCGGGCATCATGAGAGTCAGCTACCGGCCCGGCGAGCAGCGCCAGCCCGATCTGACGCTTGTCGGCAAGGGTATCCTGTTCGACTCGGGCGGCACGAACCTCAAACCCTTCAAGAGCATGCTCGACATGCACACCGATATGCAGGGCAGCGCGGTCGCTCTCGGCGCGCTCGTCGCGCTCTCCCAGCTCAAGGTGCCCTACGCGGCGGACGCCTGGCTCGCGATCAGCGAGAACCGCCTGTCGCCGGCCGCCTACAAATCGCAGGACGTCGTGCACGCGGCGAACGGCACGACGATCCAAGTCATTCACACGGACGCCGAGGGCCGAATGGTCCTCGCCGATACGCTCGCACTCTCGGCGCGCGAGGAGCCGAAGCTCATCATCGACTACGCGACGCTGACCGGCACGTGCGTCTCGGCCCTGACGCCGCGCTACTCGGGCGTCTTCAGCAATCGGCGTTCGGCGAACCAGCTCATGATCGACGCAGGGGCGGCCTCGGGCGAACGCGTGTGGCCGTTTCCCATGGACGAGGACTTCGACCAGCTGTTGCGCAGCGACATCGCGGACGTGAAGCAATGCGCCGTCGAGAGCGAAGGCGATCACATCCTCGCCGCACGCTTTTTGAGCCGGTTCGTGCCGCGCTCGATCCCGTGGATTCACATCGACTTGAGCGCGGGCGAGCACAAGAGCGGGCTCGGCCACGTGCCGACGGACATCACCGGATTCGGCGTGAAGCTTACGCTCGAGCTGCTGCGATCGGCGTCCCCCGCCGAGATCGCCGAGAAGCTGGCCCAGTGAGCGATAAGTCTATGCAAGAGCCGGCCGAGAACGCCGGCGCGCCGGGCATCGCCAAGCGATTCCGGGGCTTCCTGCCCGTCGTCGTCGATGTCGAGACGGGCGGCTTCAACTCGGCCACGGACGCGCTGCTCGAGGTCGCGGCCGTGCTCGTGAAGTTCAATGAAGCGGGCGATCTCGAGCTCGGAGAAAAATTCCGCTACCTCGTCAAACCATTCCCGGGCTCGAAGCTCGAGCCGGCCTCGCTGCAGATCACCGGGATCGACCCCTATCACCCGCTGCGGCCCGCGATCGACGAGGACGAGGCGCTGCGGCGCCTGTTTCAGGAGGTGCGCAAGGAGGTCAAACTGCAGAATTGCAACCGTGCGATTCTCGTCGGCCACAACGCGTTCTTCGACCTGCAGTTTCTGAACGCGGCCGTCGCGCGCACGAACGTCAAGCGCAACCCGTTTCACCCGTTCTCGAGCTTCGACACGGCGACGCTCGGCGGCGTGGCCTACGGCCAAACCGTGCTGAGCCGTGCCGTGAACGCGGCCGGGCTGCCGTGGGACGACAGCAGCGCGCACTCGGCGCTGTACGACGCGGAAATGACGGCGCAGCTCTTCTGCGCGATCGTGAACCGCTTCCGGCCCGTGTTCGAGGGGACCTGAAAAAGAAAAAAGGGGTCAGAGCCCTTTTTCGAGCGAGGCCCGCCGGCCATTGCGGGAGGCCGCGGGCGAAAAAGGGCTCTGACCCCTTTTCCCGCCTTTTCCGCGGACTACGCCTCGATCGCGTTCTTCTCGCTCAGCATCTGCTCGAGCTCGCCGGAGCGGTACATCTCGAGCGTGATGTCGCAGCCGCCGACGAGCTCGCCGCCGACGTAAAGCTGCGGAAACGTCGGCCAGCTCGAGTACTGCTTGAGGCCTTCGCGCAGCTCCTGGTCCTCGAGAATGTTGACGAACGCGAACTTCGCTCCGACCGAGCGCAGGGCCGCGACCGTCTGCGCCGAGAACCCGCACTGCGGGAAGTCCGGCGTACCCTTCATGTAGAGCAGGACCGGATATTCCGAGAGCTGCTTCTTGATGCGTTCGTTGATGTCCATTCGAATCGACCCTCCGATCGGGGTTCGGCGCCTGCCGGCGCATTGAACCGACTTGATGTTGTCACCTATTCTTCTAGACTCCCCGGGCCGGGGCAAGTGCCCGGCATGGGTATTCAAGAATTTAGCGCGGGTTGCTCAGCAAGGGGGGCACGTTGAATCCGTGGAACGGGATCAGGGGCACGATCGCGGCCGGCCTCGTCGCGGGCCTGCTCGTCGGAATCGGTTCCCTGCATGGCCGCTTCAATGCCTTGAGCTTGATCGTCTGGCTTCACGTGCTCGGCGGCATCACGTGGATCGGGCTGCTCTATTACTTCGACTTCGTGCAGCTGCCCGCCGTCGCGGAGGCCGCCCTCGACCGCTCGGGGCCGGGCGGCAGCGGCATCGCCAAGTACGAGGCCCCGCGCGCGCTGGCCTGGTTCCGCTGGGCCGCCCTGTTCACCTGGCTGACGGGCATCGCCGCGCTGGGCCATATGCGCATTCTGCCCGATGCATTCGCGCTCGGCTTCCCGAACGGGTCGCCGCGAGACCGGCTTATCGGCATCGGGGCCTGGCTCGGCACCGTCATGCTGTTCAACGTCTGGGTGCTGATCTGGCCAAGCCAGAGGAAGGCTTTGGGTTTGGTCGAGGCGACGGCCGAGCAGATTCAGCGCGCCCGGCGCACGGCGTTCGTCGCATCGCGCATCAATGTCGTGCTTTCGGTGCCCCTCGTCATGAGCATGGTGGGATACGGACATGGCGAGCTCTTCCACTAATCCGCTGCCGAGCGACATCGGCGAGACGGTCGCACGCGCTCTGCACGAGGACCTCGGGCCGGGAGACGTGACGGCGGCCCTCATCGCCGCCGAGGCCACGGCACGCGCCGCGGTTCATTGCCGCGAACCGGCGACCCTCTGCGGCACGGCCTGGTTCGACGAAGTCTTCCGCCGCATCGATCGATCGATCGCCGTAGACTGGCGGGCTCGCGACGGGGACGACGTCCCGGCCGAAACCGTGGTCTGCGAGCTGCGCGGGCCTGCGCGCGGCATCCTGACCGGCGAGCGCACTGCCCTGAACTTCCTGCAGACCCTGTCGGGCACGGCGACGACGGCCCGGCGGTACGCGGCCGCCGTCGCCGGCACGCGCGCCCGCGTACTCGATACGCGCAAAACCCTGCCCGGCCTCCGGACGGCGCAGAAATACGCCGTCCGCTGCGGCGGCGCCTCGAACCATCGCCAGGGGCTCTTCGACGCGGTGCTCATCAAGGAGAACCACGTCGCGGCGGCCGGCGGCATCGCGCCGGCCGTCCAGCGCGCCCGCGACAGCGTGGGCGGCCTCATGATCGAGGTGGAAGTCGAGACGCTGGAAGAGCTGCGCCAGGCGCTCGGAACGGATGCGGACAGGATCATGCTCGACGACTTCACGCTCGAGGATATGCGCCGTGCCGTCGCACTGCGGGACGCGGCCTGCTCGGGCGGCTCAGCCAAGCGCCCCGAGCTCGAGGCCTCGGGCAGCGTCGGCCTCGAAAGGCTGCGCACGGTGGCGGAAACCGGCGTCGACTTCGTCTCGGTCGGCGCACTGACGAAGCACCTGCGGGCGATCGACTATTCGATGCGATTTTTCTAGCAGCCTGTCGGACTTAGGCGATCCTTACGAGGCAACGGGAGCCTGGGCCGAGCGCGTGCGGCCGAAACTGCCGGAGCGCAGCGGCCAGCGATCCTCAGCGCAGCGGCTCGCGGCTCCGGTCCACCATGACCCATAGCGCGCCGATCGACAGCAGCGCGCCGACCATGAGGTAAGCCGCGCCCGCGAGCTTGAAGCCCGTGCCGCCGATCAGCGCTGTCGCGATCAGAGGGGCCGTGCCGCCGCCGAGCCCGAGTCCGATGTTGAACGTCACCGAGTAGCCCGAAAGTCGGAACTCGGAGTGGAACAGCTCGGCCATCATCGCGGGGGCCGTGCCCATGATCATACCGAGAAACGCGCCGAACAGAAGCTGCACGGCCCAGAAGCCGAGCTCGCTGTGGCCGGCGGCGACCGCGAAGAAACCGAGGGCGGTCACGAAGATCAGTCCGAACGCTACGATGAGCATCGAGCGCCGCCGAATCGCGTGATCCGTCAGCCAGCCGGCCAGGGGGATCACGACCAGCGCGAGGGCTTGGGCGGCCGTGTTGATCGCGAGGGCCTTGCCGTCGTCGATGAAACCGAGCTTGCTCGCGAACGTCGGCAGAAACACGAGCGTCAGGTAGTCGGCGACGCCGTAACCCCAGGTGAAGACGGCCGCGAGCACCATCGCGCGCGGGCTGCGCTTGAACGCCGTCACGAGCGGGATCTCGCGCTGCTCGCCCTCCGGCGGCGGCTCCGGCTCGTAGCCGGTATCGGCGAGGCGGCTTCGGACGACGTAGGCGAAGACGCCGAGCAACCCGCCGACCAGAAACGGCAGGCGCCAGACCCAGCCGTAGAGCTGGTGGTGGCTCGTAAGGCCGATCGTCAGCGCGGCGAGGCCCGAGGCGAGCAGATAGCCGACCGTCGAGCCGACGTTCGCGAAGCTGCCCGCGAACCCGCGGCGCCGCGTGGGAGCCGTCTCGACGAGGTACGAGACCGACCCCGTGAATTCGCCGCCGACCGAAAAGCCTTGGAACAGCCGGATGACGAGCAGCAGGATCGGCGCCCAGACGCCGATTTCGGCAAATGTCGGCAATACGCCGATGGCCATCGTGGCCACGCCCATGAGCACGACCGAAGCGATCAGGACGGTGCGCCGTCCGATGCGATCGCCGAGGTGGCCGAGCACGGCGCCGCCGATCGGGCGCATCGCGAAACCGATCGCGAATCCCCCATAGGCGCCGATAAGCGACGCAACAGGGTTGTTCGAGGGGAAAAACAACGTGCCGATGACCGGCGCAAGGTATCCGTAGAGCCCGAAGTCGTACCACTCGAGCACGTTGCCGATCATTCCGGCGCCGAGGCTCTGGGCCGAGAGTGTATCGGGCGGAGCGAGTGCGACCGAAGCCGCGTTAGACGTTGCGGACAAATGAACTACCCTTTCCGCTCCCCGCGGACATCCTCGAAAATCGGGCGGTTGCGGCCGCAAGGCCCGTGGGCGCCGACCCCCGTACCCCTGCCTACCTTACGTTTTCGTGAGCGAGTGTCAAAATCCCGCTGCCTGGATCCACAAACGCAGGGCGCCGCGTCGGCGCCGCCGGAGCGGGCGCATTGATCGCGCGAACCCGGCCTTTTCGGCGGGCCGTCGCACGTTACGGCCCGCCGTCGCGGCGAATGGCGCGCCTCAAGCCGGCCCGTCCCGGCGGCGGCTCGGCCGGCGCCTCAACGCAGGCAGTCGAGGGGATTCGCCAGCACCCCGAGTTGACAGAATCCTATGCCGACGGTGCCGATGGCCGGATTCGGTGCACCGACGTTCGGCGTCGAGATCCCGCCGAAGGACGGGACACCGATGGCCGGCGTCGACGGCACGCCGATAGCCGGCGGCGCTGGCCTCACGCGCCGGCGGCGGCCTCCGTGCGGCTGCGGCGAAAAGTGCCGGGCCGGTATACTTCGAGCTTTAGAGCCAGCGAACCATCGCCATGGCCCAGGAAGCGGATGCTCGCTTGATCGTGCACCTGGTCGGCAGCCTGCCCTTGCCGGACGCAGCGACCACGTTCCGCGTTCTTTCGCGCTCGCTCGGTCCGTACGTCGCCCGGCTGCCCGACGGCGAGACCGGCGTACGCAGAAGCTGGATTCGCTTCCTGCAGGACGTGCTGGCGGCCCACCCTGCGATCGACATCGCCGTCGACGTCCCGCCGTTCCGGTTTACTCAGTGGGACGGCAAGTTGATACGGGAGATACCGCGGCTTCGCATCGTCCCGGGTATGACCGTAGACTCGGACGGCTTCGACACAGGCTACGCGGACATGGCGCTGCGGTCGTGGCGGGCATTCGAGTCACTCAAGGCAGCCAGCGTCATTCCTTCCGGGATCAAGTTCCAGGTCAGCCTGCCGACGCCCATCGCGCCCACGTACAACAACATGGTGCCCGCGGACCGGGCCGGCGTGCTGCCCGCGCTGACCCGGCACATGATCGCCGAAATGCGGCGAATCGCGGCGGCGATTCCGCCCGCTAGCCTCGCCGTGCAGTGGGACGTCTGCCAGGAGGTGCTCGCCTGGGAGGGCTACTACGAGCCGGGCCCCGTGGACTTTCGCAGCGAAACGCTCGAAGTGCTGGCTGCCGTCGGCGACGCGGTGCCGCCCGGAGTCGATTTGGGCTATCACCTTTGCTACGGGAGCCCGGCCGACGAGCATCTCGTTCAACCGACGGACGCGGGCATCTTGGCCGACATCGTCGACGCTGTGTGCAAGCGCGTGTCGCGGCCCATACAGTTCTTTCACATCCCCGTCCCCAAGGCCCGCAGCGACGACGCGTACTTCGCCCCGCTCGCGCACCTGTCGCTGCCATCCGCCACCGAGCTGTACCTGGGACTCATCCACTTCGACGACAGGCCCGGCGACGCGGCGAGGCTCGCTGCGGCCCGCCGGCACGTCCGCGTGGACGGCATCGGCACCGAGTGCGGCATGGCGCGCGGCGACGCATCGCGTCTTGCCTCGCTGCTCGAGTCGCACGTTGCGGCAATGCCCGCGCCCAGCCGGAATTGACTTGCCGCCGGATGCGGGCGGGCTTAGAGTCCTGTCATGCAACGCGGACCCGAAACCCTAGAAGAGCCGCCCCGCGGCGGCGCGCCATGGATGGACCCCTCGATTCAAGGCCGCATCGAGTGGCGGGACGGGGATATCGTGGTCTCGGTGCCGGCCAAGAGCGGGACGACGTGGACGATGAACATCGTTCACCAGCTGCGCGCCGGCGGCGATCCAAACTTCGACGACGTCTACGCGGAGGTGCCGTGGCTCGAGCTGCTGCCCTCGCCGAACGTCGCACCCGACGAGCTCGTCGCCCAATTCGACGCGATGCCTCGGAGTCGCCGCAGGGCCTTCAAAACGCACTCGCCCCCGGGCCCATTGCCGTATCAGCGGCCTGGAGTGGACCACGACGTCAGGTATGTCGTCGTCGTGAG
Source organism: uncultured Gammaproteobacteria bacterium (assembly GCA_963702105.1). Taxonomy (GTDB): domain Bacteria; phylum Pseudomonadota; class Gammaproteobacteria; order Steroidobacterales; family Rariloculaceae; genus ZC4RG20. The sequence goes on along the minus strand of OY969712.1, from coordinate 1,232,216 downwards.
AAATCCGGAAGAGGCCTTGGCCTCGATGCATCCGTTCATCGCCGCGCATTCGGACGCGTGGTTCGACCTCTGGGGCGTCCCCCGCGACGCGATGGTGCGAACCGATCTAGAGAGCTTCTACAACGATTTCGCACAGCCGCTCGTGCGCGGCTCGATATTCGGATTCGTGGCTGCGTGGTGGCCGCTGCGCCGGCAGCCGAACGTGCTCTTCATGCACTTCTCCGACATGAAGCGCGACCACGAGGGCTCGGTCCGCGAAATCGGGCGTTTCCTCGGCCTCGCACCGAGGCCCGAGCAATGGCCGGCCGTGCTCGAGTACACCTCGTTCGCGTGGATGAAAGCCAACGAGCACAAGTTCGAGATCAGCACTCTGGGCGAGGTGCCGATCCTCGAGCGCGGCGCGATGATCCGCAAGGGCAAGGCCGGAGCCGCACACGAAGACGGCATGACGCCGGCGCTCTCGGCGGAGATCGCCCGCATCGGCCGCGAAGTGCTCGACGACGAGGCGGCGCTCGAGTGGTGCTACCGCGGAGGCGCGTTGCCTTAGCCCGCGCCGGCGCTCGGCCGGGACTCAGGCGACGGCCTGGAGCAGCCGCTTAGGCTCGGAGACGCCGTAGCCCTGCGCGTAGTCGACGCCCATGCCGCGCAGCATCGTGATGATCTCGGCGTTCTCGGCAAACTCGGCAATCGTCTGCTTGCCCGTCAGATGGCCGATCTCGTTGATGGACCGCACCATCTCGCGGTCGATCGGGTCGTGCAGGATCTCTTTGACGAAGCTGCCGTCGATCTTGAGAAAGTCCACGGGGAAGTGCTTGAGGTAGCCGAAGGACGAGAGCCCGGTACCGAAGTCGTCGAGGGCGAACTTGCAGCCGATCTCCTTCAAGGCGTGGATGAACCGATTCGCCTGCGAATAGCTCGCGATTGCGGCAGTCTCGGTGATCTCGAAGCAGATGCGCGAGCCGTCGAGGCCGCTGCGCTGGAACTGATCTACGACGAACGGCAGGAATTTCTCGTCCGCGAGGCTCTGGCCCGAGAGATTGATCGAGCACAGCGAGAGGCGCTCGCGCTCGTCCGCCTCCGAGACGAGCCAACGAAACGCCTGCGCGATGACCCAGCGGTCGATGTTGGGCGTGAGGCCATAGCGCTCGGCAGAGGCGATGAACAGCTCCGGCGAGACGAGCGCGCCCTGCTCGTCCCGCATGCGCAAGAGCAACTCGTAGTGCGCGCCCGTATCGAGCCCAGGCTGCAGGGGCTGGATCGTCTGCCGGAACAGCTCGAAGCGGTTGTCCTCGAGCGCGTTGTTGATGCGGGCGGCCCACTGCATCTCCTTGCGCCGCTTCATCAAGTCGATGTCGTTTTCCTGGTAGCTGTAGACGCGGTTCCGTCCCGCGTCCTTGGCCGCCGAGCAGGCGCTGTCCGCCGCCGTGAGCAGCGCTGCGACATCGTCGGTTGCAGGCGTGATCGGTACGACGCCGATGCTCGCGCCGAGCCGGAACGTGTGGTCGTCCCAGACGAACTTGAAATCCCCGATGACCCCGCGCAGCGCCTCGGCCGTGCGCAGCGCCTCGTCCATCGTGCAGCTCTCGAGCAGCACGCCGAACTCGTCCCCGCCGAGCCGGGCCAGCGTATCGCGCCACCGGATCTTGGCCTTGAGCAGGGCGCCGATCTGGCGCAGCAGCTCGTCGCCGGCACTGTGGCCGCAGGTGTCGTTGACGATCTTGAATTGGTCGAGATCGATGTGCAGGACCGCATAGGAGGTCTCGCGGGCCTCGGCGCTCTTCAGCGCGCGCTCGAGCCGGCTCTCGAACTCGCGCCGGTTCACGAGCTCCGTCAGGATGTCGTGGCTCGCCGCGTAGCTCAGGCGGCGGTTCAGCTCGCGCGACTCGCTCACGTCGTGGAACACGAGCACGCCGCCCGTGACGGCGCCCATGGGATCGCGGATCGGGGCCGCCGTGCTCTCGATGTAAAGCTCGTTGCCGTCGCGGCGAATCAGCAGCGTGGGCCGCACGGACTTGATCGAGCGGTTACGGCGCATGGCGACGGCTACCGGGTTCTCGACGGGCTCGCAGGTCTCCTCGTGGAAGCCGCGGAAGATCTCGTCGATGGTGCGGCCGACGGCGTCGTCGAGCCGCCAGCCCGTGAGCTCTTCGGCCACAGGGTTCAGATACTGCACCTGGCTCGCCGCATCGGTCGTCACGACGCCGTCGCCGATCGACTGCAGCGTGATCTGCGCGCTCTCCTTCTCGCGGAACAGCGCCTCCTCGTAAAGCTTGCGCTCGGTGATGTCCGTCTCGACGCCCACGAGCCGCTTGAGCCTGCCATGCTCGTCCACGCGACCCTTGACGCGGCTTTGAATCCACCGCCATTCGCCGCTCGCATGGCGCATGCGATGCACGCTCTCGAACAGCTCCGTCTTGCCCTCGAGGTGATCGCGAATCTGTGCCTGCACGCGGGCCATGTCGTCCGGGTGCACGAGCAGCCGCCATTCCGGAACCTTGTCGTGCTCGCCGTAGCCCAGCATCGCCCGCCAGCGCGGCGAGAAGTACATGGAATTATCCCGGACGTCGTAGTCCCACAGGCCGTCGTTGGCCGTATTCGTGACGAGCCGGTCGCGCTCCTGAACGGTGAACAGGTCTTCCTGCAGGCGGATGCGCTCGAGGCCGCTCGCGCAGCTCACGCCCACGAGCTTGAGCGCGAGATGCAGATCCGCGCTCCAATCCGGTTTCGGCACGGAGCTCACGAGGCCGAGCAGGCCGCCGAGGCGGTCGCGGATGTTGAAGCCGACGACGAGCATGCCCCCGACGTTGAGGCTCGCGAGGTGCTCGGCATCGCGCCGCTGGGCCAGCGGCGGGTTGGAGGTATCCGCAATCTCGAGCAGGCGAAGGTGCTCGAGCCGGCTCTTTATCCACGGAAAATCCGTAAGCTCGCGGCCCTTGAGCACTTCCGGGTTGCAGAGCGAGAACGTGGCCCGCCCGGCGTAGACGGAATCGAACGTGCCGGCTTCCTGGTCGAAGAGAGCGATGAAGATGGCGTCAGCGCCGCAGGCATCCGTCAGGGATTGGAGGCCGGCCTTGAAACGCTCTGCGAAGTTGTTGATCGATACGCTTTGAAAGTCGACGGCGACCTTGGTGCAGATGAGGTCGAGCCCCGGGGCGCGGCCGCTCTCCGCGGCCTTCCGGATCAGCAGGCTGACGGTCGAGTCGTCGTGCTGATTGTCGACCTGTCCGGCCCCGTCATCCATCTGGGCTCCATCTGCTTGCTCGCGGAACGTCTCGATCTGCGGACCACTCGGGCGATTCGCGCCTCATTCTGACACCAATCGACAGGAATACAAGCGACAATGTTCTTGATTGAGAAGCATATACACCCATATGGACATAACATTCGCGGGGCCGTTCAGACGGCCCGACAGTGCATGAGAACGGCGCGACGGCACACGGCTACCAGGACGTCGTCCTGATTGAAGCCACGGTGCTCGAGGGTCAGGATGCCGTTGCCGGGGCGCGAGCGGCTCGGGCGCTTGGCGAGCACCTCCGTCTCCGCGTGCACGGTGTCGCCCGGAAACAACGGGTTTGGGAAGCGCACGTCTTCGAGCCCCAGGTTCGCGACGGTCGTGCCGAGGGTCGTGTCGTTGATGGAGATGCCGACGATGAGCCCGAGCGTGAAAAAGCTGTTCACGAGCGGGCGGCCGAACTCCGATTGCGTACGCATGTACTCCCGGTCGATGTGCAGCGGCGCCGGGTTGTGCGTCAGCGCGCTGAACAGCACGTTGTCGGCCTCGGTCACCGTGCGCCGAATCGCATGCAGGAAGCGCTGGCCGACCTCGAACTCCTCGAAGTAATACCCCGCCATGGTCTAGGCTCCCGACAGCTCGCGGCTGCGCTCGGCGGCCGCGATTACGGCCCGCTTCATGAGGACGCCGAGGCCGTCGTCGGCCATGAGCACGCGCAGGGCGGCCTCGGTGGTCCCGCCCGGGCTCGTGACGCGGCGGCGCAGCTCCGCCGCCGTCTCGCCGGCCTGCTCGGCGTAGGCGCCGGCCCCCGCGACCGTGGCCGCCGCGAGCCGCGTCGCGAGGCTCGCGTCGAGGCCGGCCTCGGCGCCTGCCGCCGCCAGCGCCTCGATGAGCAGGAACACGTACGCAGGACCGCTGCCCGAGACGGCCGTCACCGCATCCATGAGCGCCTCCTGCGCAAGCCACTCGACGGCGCCGACGGCACCGAGCAGCGCCTCGGCCACGCGGTGCTGATCCGCCGAGACGCGGCCGTTCGCGACCAACGCCGTCATGCCGCGGCCGATGGCTGCGGGCGTGTTCGGCATCGCGCGCACGACCGGCACGTCGCCGAGCACGGCCGTCAGCGCGGCGATCGGCTTGCCGGCCGCAATCGACACGAACAGCGGCCCGTCGGCGGCCTCGCCCGCCGCGAGATCGCGGCAGCCGCCCAGCGCGGCGGCGAGCTGATTCGGCTTGACGGCCAAAAGCACGACGGCGGGCGCGAAACCGGACGGCAGCGCCTCCAGCCTCGCACCGGCGCCGAGCCCGAGCCGGCGCGCCTCTTCGAGCGCCTGCGCCGACGGATCCACGACGTGTATCGAAGCCGCGGGGCGGCCGCGCTCGAGCCAGCCGTGCACGAGGGCGCGGCCCATGTTGCCGAAACCGACGAGCAGAATCTTCGTATCGGTGCTCATGCCGCGGCACGCTAGCCTCAATCGCCGGGCCGCGCAACACGCGCGCTCACCCCGGTCGCCCGGCTTCTCCGGCGCGGAAAACCGCGTCGGCCTGCGGGTGCACCCTCAGGGCCGCCTCCAGCGCTTCGGTCCATCGTGCATAGCGCGAAGCGGCCACGGGATCGGCCTCGGGCTCGAAAACCGCGGCGGCAGAACGGCTCCGCACCGAGCCCGCCGCCGGCAAGCCGGCGAGCAGAAACCGCAGCCCCTCGAGCGTCGCCTCTGCGCGCTCCGGCCGGTGCACGGGCAGCCCCGAAATCGAAGCCAGGCGGCGAGCGAGCCAGTCGAGCCGCGCAAGGCCGCCGGTCAGCACGATACGCTCGAGCGTCAGGCGCCGGCGCATCGCATCGAGATTGCGCAGGATCAGGAAGGCGATGCTCTCGTAGCCGGCCGCGAGCCGCTCGAGCGGCGTCCCCTCCCCCACGAAACGGCTCGGGAAGCTCGCCACCCAGTCCGGCGAACCGAGGCCCGATACGCCGTTCAGAAACAGCGGGGCCGATTCGATACGGCGCAGGGCCGCGGCGAGCGCAGCCGGCGCAGGCGCCTCGATGCCGAGCTCGGCGACGAGGCTCTCGACGGCCGCCGCCGCGCCGTTCACTGTCCCTTCGAGCACGTACAGCGGCCCGCCCGCATCCTGCCAGCCGACGCTCGCGAGCAGCCCGGCCGCCCGCAGCGGCGAGGCGCCGGCCGCGCATTGCAGGAACGCGCCGGTTCCGACGTTCACGAGCACGTCCCCTGCCCGCGGGGGCCCGGCACAGAAGAGTGCCGCAGGCTGGTCGCCCGTGCAGACGGTCAGCGGGACCTCGATGCCGCCGGCACGCAGGCGGCCGTAGGGGAAACGACAAGGCCGTATCGAGGGCAGCAGTCCTGCCTCGACGCCGAAGAGCTCGAGCAGCTCGTCCGACCACTGCAGGCGCTCGAGGTCCATGAGCAGAAGCCGCGAAGCGTTGACCGCGTCCACCTGCCAAGCGCGACCGACGCCGAGACGATGCAGCAGAAAGGCGGCCAGCGGCGCCGCGACGAGGTCGCGGCGCGCGGCCGCAGCGCGCACGGCCTCGATGTGCTCGAGGCACCAGCGCAATTTGCCGATCCCGTAGTGCGGAGAGAGCTTCAATCCAGTCAAGGCTTCGATCCGGCCGCGCGCCGCGCCGGCCCGCGCCTCGAGTGCGGCCGCGCCGCGCCGATCCTGCCAGCTCAGCGCGGGCGCGAGCGCCTCGCCGCTCGTGCGCCGGACGCAGACGAGCGTCGAGCGCTGCGTCGCGAGCGCGGCACCGGCAAGCGCCCTTCCTGCATCCGGAAGGGCACCGAGCGCGGCGGCGACGGCCGACGCGACGGACTCGGAGAGCGCTTCGGGCGCATGTTCGACTCGGTCCGGCGCCGGACGCAGCGTGGCCGCCGGCGCGCGTCCGAGCGCGACCATTCGGCCCGCGTCGTCGAAAACGGCGGCGCGCGAGGACTGCCCGCCCTGATCGATGCAAAGCCAACGGCCCGTGCCCATGCGCGAATGTGAAAGCCGCTCTCGGCGCCCGTCAAGATCCAACGCCGGCGGCAGATTGGTTAATATGGCGCTTTGGTACGGAGCCGGCAGCTCGGCTCCAGCGGCGACCGGCGCAGGGTTTGAAGGGAGCACGACAAATGCGGCGCATCATCGGAGGAGTGCTTCCGGCCAAAAGCCGCGCGGAGAACACCGGCCAGCGGCGGCGCACGCATGGCCGCCGCAACAGCCGCGCGCCCAACAGCCGCGCCCATACGTTTCGGGCGCGCGACGGCGCAGCCCCTCATGCCGGTTAGGGCGGCACCGCAGGAAGCGCCATGAGACCGGTCCATATAGTCGGCGCAAGCCAGGCGCCGATTACGCGCGATACTTCCGTCCGCGGCCGGTATCTCGCGGCCTCGGTCGTCGAGGCCGCGCTCGACAGCGCCGGCGTCGAGCGGCAACGCGTGGACGCGCTCTACGTCAGCAACATGACTTCGGGGGTCCTGTCGGGCCAGCTCCAGCTCGGCGGGCTCATTGCCGATTACGCCAAGCTGCCCGGCGTAGACGCCGTGACGATCGAGGCCGCGTGCGCCTCGGGCGGCGCCGCTTTGCGCATGGCGTACCAGACGATCGCCGGCGGCATCAACGAAGTCGTCGTCGTCTGCGGCATGGAACGTATGACCCACGTTGACCGCGATACCGTGACGCGCGCGCTCGCGACGGCTTCCGATTGGGAGCTCGAGGGAGCGCGCGGCGAATCGTTCATGTCGCTCAACGCACAGCTCATGCGGTGCTATATGGATCGCTACCAAGTCGGTCCGGAGGACTTCGCCCCGTTCTCGATCAACGCCCACAAGAACGCCCTCACGAACCCGAACGCGCTGTTCCACAAGGACGTGGACCTCGAGGGCTACATGGCCTCGCGCATCGTCATCGACCCGATCCGAGTCTTCGACGCCTCTCCGGTCTGCAACGGCGCCGCAGCGCTCGTGCTCGCGTCGAGCGAGGCGGCGCGCACGCTCGGCATCCCCGGCGCGCCGCAGGTCGAAATCGCCGGCTCGGCGGCGGCCACGGCACCGCTCGCGCTGCAGCGCCGGGAGAACGCGCTTCACCTCGAGGCCGTCGCGGTCTCGACGCGCAAGGCGCTCGCGCAGGCCGGCCTCACCCACCGCGACATCGGCCTCTTCGAGCTGCACGATGCGTATTCGATCATGGCCGTTCTGAGCCTCGAGTCGGCCGGCTTCGCGGCCGAAGGAACGGCCACGCGGCTCGGGATGGAAGACCGCATCGGGCTGCGCGGCGACCTGCCCTTGTCCACGATGGGCGGGCTCAAGGCGCGTGGCCACCCGGTCGGCGCCACCGGCGTTTACCAGGTCGTGGAGGCCTGTCTTCAGTTGACCGGCAGCGCCGGCGAGAACCAGGTGCCGGCCGCCGCAACGGCGCTCGTGCAGAACATCGGCGGCACCGGCGCCACGGTCGTGAGCCACGTGCTGCGGCGCGTCGGCTGACCCGCCGGCCGCCCCGACCGGGCGCCCGCCCGCGATCCACCGCCCGCCTCGCTCGGCCACCCGGGCGCCGTGCGCGAGCCCGGTTTCGCGGCCCTCTCTGCGCCGCGAAGTGATAGCCTATCGGTTTTGACTCGAGCGGACCCAAGGAAAGACCATGGCAAAGCAGCCGGCTGACGCCGACATCACGATGGACGGCGCCAATCTCTACCAGGAAGAGACGTTTACGGATCGGCGCGTCGGCACCGTGCAACGGCTCACGCCCATCACTGCCGCGGGCAGCCGAGACGCCGCGCGCCCGGTGCTCTACGTGGGCCAAACGCAGGTCCTGACGCCGGCCGGGGCGTTACCGTTGAGCTTCGAGCTCGAGGCCGACTCGCTCGAGGACGCCGTCGACAAGTTCGGCGACGCCGCGCAGGAAGCCTTGGCGGACGCGCTCAAGCGGCTCGACGAGCTCAGGCGCGAGGCCGCCTCGTCGCTCATCGTGCCGGGCAGCGGAGGCGGCCAGGGACCGGGCGGCTTCGGCGGCCCCGGCGGGGGCCTCGGCGGCCCGCGCGGCGGCGGCATTCAGATTCCTTAGCGGGCGGCACGGGATACGACGATGCCGGGTATCGACGCCGACAAGGCGGCCATCTTCGAGCTGCTCGACAACTGGGTCATCTGGAGCGACTCGGGCGACTGGGAGCGTTTTGCGACGGTCTGGCACGACGACGGCTGGATGACCGCGACTTGGTTTCAGGGGCCGGCCGAGGAATTCGTGGCCGCTCGGCGAGCGGGCTTCGAGCGGGGCGTCGAGATCGTGCACTTTCTCGGCGCGATGACGGCCGACATCGCGGGCCATCGCGCCGTCTCGCAAACGAAAATGACCATCGGCCAGCGCGCGAGCGTAGACGGCGTGCTCGTCGACGCGCTGTGCACGGGCCGCTTCTACGACTTTCTGGAGAAACGCGACGGCCGCTGGGGGATCGTGCGCCGGCAGCCCATTTACGAGAAGGACCGCCTCGATCCCGTGGATCCGGCCGCGCGCCTCGAGCTGGACCGCGAGCTGCTGGAGCGGTTCCCGGCCGGCTACCGCCATCTCGCCTATCTGCAGACCAAAGCCGGCTTCAAGGTCAGGCTCGGGCTGCCGGGCCTGCGGGGCCCCGAGGTGGAGAAACTCTATGCGGAAGGCAAGGCCTGGCTCGAAGGCGCGCCGACGACCGGCGAACGCCTCTGAGCGCCGGCGCCTGCGTCAGGCGCCGGCCGCCGGCGCGCGGCGCCGATCGAACGCGAACAGGAAGTTGTCGACGCAGCGCTCGGCCCGGCGGCGGATCGCCTCCCCCGTCGGCACTTCGGCGCCGAGCAGCAGGATCTCGATGTACCACTGGTGCAGCACCATGCCGATGAAAAACTCCGCGGCTTCCTCGGCCGTATCGACCTCGAGAAGGCTCTGACGCTTCAACGTGCCGAAGTAATCGAACAGCAGGCGCCTCGCGAGTCGCGGACCGCGCTCGTAGTACATCTGCGCGAGATCCGGAAAGCGCTCGCGCTCGGCGATGACGAGGCGCATGAGCGCCCGATGCCGCTCGGAGAACACCGACTCGAGCCGCTGCACGGCAAATTCGACGAGCGTCGTGCGAATATCGCGGCTCACGTCGAGCTGCGGCTGCGCGTCGTTGGAGACGACCTCGTCCACGACCGCTCTGAATAGGTCGTCCTTGGCCGGAAAGTAGCTGTAGAGCGTGGCCTTCGAGCCGCCCGAGCGCTCGAGGATCGAATCGATCGACGTCGCTCCGTAACCGTCCCTGAGAAACAGCTCCGTGGCCGCCTCGAGGATCCGCGCAAGCCGCTCGCGTCCACGGGAGGAATTCGGGACGGCGATCTGACCGTTGATTTCGTTCACTACTTTCACTCTGCTTCAAACCCCAGCCGCCGACGTCCGTGCGCGGATCTATGGACGCTCCACGACGATATCCGCGACGTCGCGCCGCTTCTGCGTCGGCACGACCTTCGGGCGCCCGTACCAAAAGAAGCCGACGACGAGCTCTGCGTTCGAGTCGATGCCGAGGATCTCGTAGAACCGTTCCTGTCGAGTCATGCCGCCGGTCGTCCACTTGACGCCGATGCCGCGCTGCCACAGATACAGCATGAGGTTCTGTATCGCGCAGCAGCACGCGGCGTAATCCTCTCTCTGCGTCAGCTCGTCCTCGCTTTTCCTACATGTGACTGCGAAGAAGCCCGGTATCGACTGCAGCCTCGCCCGGCGCGCCTCGCCCGCACGCTCGCCCTTGACGGCCCTGTCGTAGTCCGCCCCGAACGTGACGAGCTCGGCGGCGGTCGCCCTGCCGATCAAGTAGAATCGCCACGGCTCGGTCAGGCGATGATTGGGTGCCCAACGCGCGAGCTCAATGGCCTCCATGAGTTCCGCCGTGCCGACCGGTGACGGCTCGAAGAGATTGATCGAGCGTCTGCCGCGGATCACGGCGGCCAGCCCCTCGAGCATCTCCGTATCCGGTCTCTGGGCGCTCTGCGGCATCGCGAAAATCTCCTGTATTCGAAGCTGACGACGGATGACCCGCCAACCTGCTTGATGCGACTTTAACAAAATGATTTTATTTCGTTTTTCAAGAAATGTGAGCGACGCCTCGCGGTGCCGCGCAGCGGCCTCTCTCAGCCTCGGGGCTGCGACGATCTACGGGAGCTGAGACGATGAGCGAAGTCATCGATACCGTCGTGATCGGGGCGGGCGTCGTCGGGCTCGCCATCGGGCGCGCACTCGCTCGGGACGGTCGCGAAGTCATCGTGCTGGAAAAGAATCAGGCTACGGGAGCGGAAACGTCGTCGCGGAACTCGGAAGTCATCCACGCAGGAATCTACTATACGCCCGGGAGTCTCAAAGCGCACTTGTGTGTTCGAGGCCGGGAACAACTGTTCGCCTATTGCCGCGAGAAGGACATCGACCATCGGCGCTGCGGCAAGGTCATCGTCGCGATCTCGGAAGAGCAGGACGAGAAGCTCGAAAGGCTTCTCGGAACGGCGCACACGAACGGCGTGACCGAGTTGCACCGCATCGATCGCCACGAGCTCGCCTCGCTAGAGCCGGCCGTCGTCGGATCGGCTGCGCTCTACTCGCCGGTCACGGGCATCATCGACAGCCACGGTCTCATGCTAGCGCTGCGCGGCGATATCGAGGACGCGGGCGGGGCCGTCGCGCTGCGCTCCGAGCTGCGCGCCGGGCGCTTTCGACCGGAGGGCATCGCCTTGACCGTCACGGGCGAAGACGGCGAGACGACGGAGCTCACGGCGCGCACCGTCGTCAACGCCGCGGGCCTGCACGCGACGCGCGTCGCGCTCGCCATCGAAGACGCGCCGGCGTCCCCGATTCCCGCGACGCGCTACGCCAAGGGCAACTACTTTATGTACGAAGGGAAGAGCCCGTTCGCTCATCTCGTCTACCCCTTGCCGGAAGACGGCGGGCTCGGCGTGCACGCGACGCTCGACCTCGCGGGGCGGACGCGCTTCGGCCCGGACGTTCGAGTGGTGCGATGCCATCGACTACTCGCTCGACGCGGGCCGAGCCGCGGCGTTTTACGATTCGATACGCACCTATTGGCCGGGGCTGCGCGCCGGCGCGTTGAGCCCCGGCTACGTGGGCGTGCGGCCCAAGCTTTCCGGCCCGGGTGAGCCGCCTGCCGACTTCGTGATTCAGGCGCTCGGGGAACCCGGGTCGGCGCGCCTCGTGCACCTCTTCGGCATCGAGTCGCCGGGCCTCACGTCGTGCCTCGCTATTGGCGACTACGTACGGGAGCGGTTGGCGCCTGCGGGTGCGGCCTGAGGCGCGCGGCCGTCTGCCCTTCGGACGCCTCGTCCGCAAAACGTCGCGCGAAGAACTCGTAAGCCTCTCTACGAATCAGCGGGAAGAAAACGACCGAGGGCCGATGGCCCGTCGGCAGCACGACGGCCTGGGGGTGCCCCAATCGCCGACGCAGCGCCTGTTGCGCCTCGAACGGGATTATCCAATCGCTGTGCGTCATGATCATGAAAAGCTTGTGCGCATCGAGATAGGGCGCGAAACGCATGGGATCGGTCTGTACTTGCGCGGCCAGGCTCGTCGAGAGCTGGGCCCGGCTCAGGCCCTTGCGGTGAATGTCCCGCGACACCTGGCGCGCGACGCTTCGATAGCTCGTATTGACGAAGAGATACGGCAGTGCGCCGCCCGCCATGCCCGCTACGACCGCGTCGACGCGCGGGTCGAGAGCCGAAAGGATCACGGCATCGATGCCGCCGAAGCTGATGCCGAATACGGCGATGCGCTTCGGGTCGAACCGCGGGTTCGAGCCGATCCAATCGAGCACGCGGCGGTAGTCGAGCAGGTTTCTTTCCATCGTCTGCTCGACGTGCTCGAGCGCCAGTGAAATCGGCTCGCGGTCGCGTCCCATGACGAGCGCGGCCCAGCCCTGCTCAGCGAAGTAATGCGCGAAATAGCGCGTGACGTGCAGGTTGCCGTTCAAGATGGGCAGCAGCAAAACGACGGGCGTCGGGCCGTCGCCGGTCGGGTCGTAGTACTCGAGGTCGATGGTCTTCGCGAGGCTGTTGTCGGCCGCCGCCCGCTCGATGGGGTGTAAGAGCACCTCCCGCACGGCATAGGCGTTACGCTCCTTGAGCGCCGTGATGCGCGGCTCGAGGGGCGGCGGCTCGTAGGCATACTCGGCCACAATCGAGGCCGGCAGCGGCTCAGGCCCTGCGTAGGAGGGATCGAGCGGCGCGTAGTGGACGCAGCCGGCGGCAAGCGCCGCGGCAATCAGAGCCAGCAGACGGGCGAGACCGGCGAAGCGGGCACCCACGTCGCCCGCCTCAAGGCAGCGGCACCGCCGCGCTCCGCAGCTTGCCGCCCGCGGCATCCGTCCAGGCGAATACGAGGCGGCCGTCGGCCTCGACCATCTGCGGCACGTCGAGCGGCCGGGCCGACTCGTTGCCCGCCACGACGAGCGTCCTGCCGAGCCTGCCGTCCGGCTCGACGCGGCGCACGCCCAGGGAGATATGGGAGTCGTCGGCGCGGCGCCACCAGCTCACGACGGCCGCGCCGTCCTCGAGCACGACCACGTCCACGTGCCCGTAGGCGCCGGCCGTATCCACGTCGACGGGCGCCCCGAAAGTCTCGCCGCCGTCCTCGGAGCGTGCGAGCCTGACCTTGGGCTCGCCGCCGGCGGCCGTGAACCAGGCTGCGGCGACTGTGCGGCCGCGCGCGCCGATCGCCGGACCGTTGACGGGACAGCCTTCGATCTTCCAGTGGTCCGGGCCGAGCACCACGGGCTCCGACCACCCGTCCGCGGACGCGCGCCGGACCGCGATGTCGCGAATCTCGGCCGGCGTCCGGTCGCGATAAACGATGACGGGGCCGGAGGCGCTCAGCGCAGCATCGGTCTGGCAGCAATCGCAGACGAGGGCGTCGATCTCCCCGCGCGCGTCCACGCTGCCGTCGTAGGCCAGCCTCGCATAGCGCAGGCTCATGCCGGGCGGCAGCGCCTGCTCGCCATCCTGAGCCTTCGCCGCGCCGTCCTGCTCGCCCTCCTCACCGGCGCGGCGCCCGTCGAGCCAGACCGCCCCGATCTCGCCGTTCCAGGGAAACAGCGAGACGAACCCGTGCTCCGCCAGCGCCTTGTCCTCGTTGAGCCTGCGCGCCGCGCTCCAGCTCGCTCCGCCGTCGCTCGAGACCGCGTACGCGATGTCGTAGGCCTCGACGCTCTCGGGCTTGAGCTCGAGCCAATGCGCCACCCACACGTCGGCCGTAATCGGCCGGACGGAGGGCAGGTCCGCCCAGTTGACGAAAAAGTTCTCCCCGCGGGCCACGGTCACGGCGCGCCCCCAGACGCCGTGCTCGAGCCGGGCGTAGTCGAGCGCATAGCCTTCGCCGTCGGGCTGCAGCCAGCTCATCACCACCGCGCCGTCCGGCCCGGTCGAGAGCCGCGGCTGGCCGCTGCCGTCGGCGGCCGGGACGGCCAGCGGGGTCGCTTGCACGGGCCGCGCGCCCGCCGCCTGCCGACCGCCTGCCCCCGTCCGCTCCGCGGCGGACGCCGCAGCTGCGGACGCCGGCCCCTCGGACGCGGCCGGTCCGTCCGCCGCGGGGCGGCCACTTCCGCCGCAAGCGGCGAGGACGAGCGGAACCAGAGCGGCCGCGAGGCAGACCTTGTTCGGGACGCAGCGCCTATGCATCGTTCCGCTCCACCGCCTCGCCCCTCTCGGTAGCATGATCCGCCTCCCCCCTCTCGGTTCCATAGACCGATTCCCGCTCCATCGGATCGGCGCCGCCGCGCTCGATGCGGTAGACGAAGGCCGGCGGCAGATTGAGCGGCGAAACGCCGATCAAGGACGTGCGCAGACCGAGCTCCTCGAGCAGACCGCGGCGGACGGAGCACCGGCCGCCGTAGGTGAACTGGTGAAAGCACCCGGCCGGGCTCAGGACCGAGAATGCCGCCTCGAGCAGGCGCCTTTTCTGGGCTCGACTGAACAGGAGCAGCGGCAGGCCGCTCACGACGACGTCGAAGGTCCCCGCGCAGCGCAGGTGCTCGCCCAAATCGACGGCATCGCCGACGACGACCTCGCAGCGCGGGAACCGCCGCTCGAGCAGCGCCGCGAAATGCGGGTTCTGCTCCACGACGCAGAGATTCTCGGGCGCGACGCCCCGATCGAGGATCGCCTGCGTCAGCGTACCCGTGCCGGCGCCGAGCTCGACGACCCTCGCCTCCGGACCAAGCCCCGCCGTCATGAGCCTGGCCAAGAACCTGCCGCTCGGCGCGACGGCGCCGACTGAGAGCGGGTCCTGGAGCCAGTTCAGAAAGAAGCTGCCTGCCGCAGAGGGGCGGTAGGCTTCCGCCACCTGCTCCGCCTCCGTTCCATTCATGCCAAGGCCCTCCGGTCTCGTGCAATCCCCGCACTCGTCACAGGGCCGCCGTGCCGGTCTATCGGCCACCAAACCTCGATCATGCGCTCGTCCGGGATGCTCAGGGTGGGATTTCGAAGCGTTAGTGTACCGCGCCGCCCGGCATCGGACAGGACCGCGCGGCATATTCGGGCCCGGCAATGTGCGCCGGTGCGCCGGTGCGCCGGTGCGGGGGTGGGGCTATGCGCCGGGGCGGCGACGCGGCGACGCGGCGGCGCGGGGGCGCGGCGTTGCGGCGGTGCGGCGGTGCGGCGATGGAACCCTGCGACTGCGTGCCCGTCTATGTACAATCGTTCGGCGAACGGCCGCTGGCCCGCACCCCCGGGACCCTGCTCCCGGCCGCCCGCCCGCGGATCGTGCTCCGGGCCGAGGGCCGAGAAAGCGGCTCGCCGGCTTTCGCCTGCCGGGCTGCCGTGACAATCGAATCGAGGAACCTACGACGGACCACGGGCCGCATTCGAGGCCGCCTGCCCATCGCGCCGCGCACGCCGGCCAGGCGCCCCCCCCATGATCACCGCGCTGATCTGGGTGCTCGCCGCCGTGCTCTCCGCGGCCGGCGTCGCGGGCCTCGTGCTCCCGGTGCTGCCAGGCCCCGTGCTGCTCTTCGGCGGCCTGCTCTCGGCCGCATGGGCCGAGCATTTCGCCTACGTCGGCACCAAGACGCTCGTCGTGATCGGCCTGCTGGCCGTGCTCGCTCACGCGCTCGACTTCGTCGCGGGGTCGCTGGGCGCCAAGCGCTACGGCGCCTCGGGACGCGCCGTGTTCGGCGCCGCCGTCGGCGCGATCGTCGGCCTGTTCTTCGGTCTCGTCGGCGTGCTGCTCGGGCCGTTCATCGGCGCCATGCTCGGCGAGCTCTCCGTGCGCAGCGACCTCGCCGCAGCCGGCCGCGCCGGTTACGGTGCCACGCTCGGAATGATCCTCGGCACGGCGGCGAAGGTCGCGCTCGGCATCGCGATGGTCGCCGTATTCGCGCTCGTGCGGTTCGTTTGACCCGCCCTTTTTAGGCAAACGAATTATTTCGCCTGCACAAAGAAAATCCGCGGACGTGCGAGCGGCCCGGGCGCGCGCGGCCCACCCGTCCATTGCCCGGCGCGCCTGCCGCCGGCTTCGGTCCGCAACAGGCCGCGCCCGGCTGCTCCGACGCTGACCGGACCGCGGACGCCGTCACGCCGCCCTCCGCGCCCGCAGCCTATAATTGTTGTTTCTCGCAGACCCACCGTGCACACGATATGCCCGCTGCCCGAACTTCGTTCGCCCGCCGTCTCGCTTTTTCCCTTCTCCCGCTGACCGCGTTACTTCTCGCCGGCTCGGCCGCCGCGGACTCCGCGCTCCAGAACCGCCTGCGCGTCCGCCTCGAGGCCGGCCTCGTGAGCGACAGCCTGACGGTCGGCGGCGAACGGCTGTACGCCCGCGATGCGCTGCGCCGCGCGTACGCGGACATCGACTTCAAACCGATGTGGGTGGACGAGAACGGCCTCGACGCGCGCGGCCAGGCGCTGGCCGATTGGCTCGCGCGTGAGCCCGAGAGGCAAGGTTTGCGCCCGGAGGACTACCACGTCGCCGTGATCCGCGCCCTGCATGCGGCGCAGGAGCCGGGCGCGGCCGTCGATCTCGAGCTCGCGCTCAGCGACGCGTTCCTGACGGTCGGGGCGCATCTCACAGCCGGCCGACTCGACCCGACGACGCTCGACCCGCAGTGGATCGCCAACCCGCGAACGCGGGACCTGGTGCCGGACCTGGAACGGGCCGGAGCGAGCGACGCGCCCGGCGCAGTTCTCGAGGAGCTGCTGCCCCGCGCCAAGGCCTATTCGGTGCTCGTCGATTACCTCGCGGCCCTTCGCCGCCAGCGCGACGCGGGCGGCTGGCCGAGCATTCCGCCCGGGCCGGCCCTGCATCCGGGCGACTCGGGCGAGCGCGTGGCGAGCCTGGCCCGCCGGCTTGCGGCCGAAGGCGACCTGCCCGCCGCCGGCGTCGGCGGCGACTACGATGCCATGCTGACGGCGGCCGTCGCGCGCTTCCAAAGCCGCCACGGGCTCACGGCGGACGGCGTCGCGGGACCGGGCACGCTGCGCGAGCTCGCGGTGCCGATCGATCGGCGCATCGACCAGGTCGCGGTCAACCTCGAGCGCTGGCGGTGGCTGCCGGAGAATCTCGGCCAGCGTTACGTGCTCGTCAACATCGCGGGCTTCGAGCTCGAGGTCGTCGAGGACGGCCGTAAACGGCTCGACATGCGCGTCGTGGTCGGAACGCCCTACCGGCGCACGCCCGTGTTCTCGGGCCGCATCTCCTATGTCGTCCTGAACCCTTACTGGGAGGTTCCGCCGAAGATCGCCGTCCAGGACAAGCTCCCGCTCATCAAGGCGAACCCCAACTACCTGCGCGACCAGCGCTTCGAGGTCCTTCAGGGCTGGGGCGCGGCGGAGCGGGTCGTCGATCCGAGCACGGTCGACTGGTCGAAGATCACGGCCCGGAATTTCCCCTATCGGCTCAGGCAGCTGCCCGGCGCGACCAACGCCCTCGGCCGGATCAAGTTCATGTTCCCGAACCCGTTCTCTGTCTACCTCCACGACACGCCGACCCGCGATCTGTTCGCCAAGGAATCCCGCTCGTTCAGCTCGGGCTGCATCCGCCTCGACCGACCGCTCGACCTCGCCGAATACCTGCTGGCCGACGCGGGCTGGACTCGCACGGCCCTCCAGACCGCCATTGCCAGCGGTCGCCAGCTGACGATCCCTCTGAAGACACAGGTCCCCGTGCACCTGCTCTATTGGACGGTCTGGACGGCCGATGACGGCACCGTCGAATTTCGCAAGGATATCTACGACCGCGACTCGGCCGTGCTGCGCGAGCTGCAGGCGGCGCCGCCTCGAAGCTGACGCGGGCCGCAGCTTTGCGCGCGACGATCAGGGATCGATGAGCGGCGGGCGGCCGTACTTTCGCCGCAGCCAATTGAGCGCCGGCAGCACGTGCGGTCGGCGCACGAGCCAGCGCTCGAACTCGTACTTGCCCGGGTAGTTCATGAGCATGAGCCCGACGAAGAGCGTGAGCAGGCCCTGGCCCGGCAGAAACAACAAAGCCATCCCCACCAACAACAGCGACGCGCCGAGCAGATTTTTCGCGCCCGCGATCAACAAGCGAACGAGCGGGTGGCGCCCCTGCGCCGACATGCGATGGCGGTGCTCATAGAGAAAGTACTCGGGCGGGGCCTTGACGATGAGTATCGGCACGACGACGGCGCCGAGGAGCATACACAGCACCGAGACCCCCGCGAGCCACTCCGCGTAGGCGGTGAAGAAGTGCAGCGTGCGGCTCAAGCAGCGCGTCAGCCGGGCGCCGGGCCCGGCCTGGGGCGGCGCCGTGCCGCCGAGACCCTGCTCTGCGCCGCACGTCTGCCGCCCGCCTCTCGACGCGAGGCGGGGTCCTGTTTGAAGAAGGCTGCGAGCTGGGCGTAGAGCGCGGGGTACTTCTTCGCAAACCGCGCGGGCACGTCGAAAAACACTTCGGTGCAGACCGCGAAGAACTCGCCCGGATCCTCTGCGGCATACGGGTCGATCCAGGGCTCTTCGCCGCGCCGCAGCCTCGCCTGCAGATCCTCGTACGCATGGCGGAAGGCCCGTGTCCATGCCTGCCTGTCCATCTCGGGGTGCAGCGGGGGCAGGCCGTTGACCGCGCCGTCCAGAAGATCGAGCTTGTGGGCGATCTCGTGCGCGACGACGTTGTAGGCGTGCCCGACGCCGCTGTCCTCGACCTCGTCCCACGCCAGGACGATCGGCCCACCCTCCCATGCCTCGCCGCAAAGGACCTCGTCGGCGACATGCACCACGCCGTCCTCGTCGATCTCCTCGCGGCCCCGCGCCATGAATTCCGAAGGATAGACGACGACGGAGCGGAAGCCCGAAAGGCAATCGAGCCCGAGCTCGAGCACCGGCTCGCACGCGAGCGCCGCCAGCCGTACGCGCCGGACCTCGTCGAGCTCGGCGCCGGCGGCGGTCTCGAGCCGCTTATCGTGCAGGAACAGCGCGGCAAGCTCGCGGAGCCGCTCGTTCGCGGCGGGTTCGAGCCGCCTCGCCGAGACGAGGCGCGCCGTGGCGGCGCGCCAAACTTCGTCCGCGATCCCGTGGCGCGCGAGGATCCGTTCGCGACGCCAGCTTCTATACCTGGCAAGCACCGCGCCATGATAGGGGAAAGCCGGCGAAAACGCCGGCTCTCTCGAGATCAGGCGCGGTCACAGGTCAGATGCGGTCGCGCGGCGGTCTCGGCCGATCGGAAACGGGACGATCCGCCGGCATGCTGCCCGCCGCGGGCGTCGTCGTGACCGTCGTGCCGCGCGGCAGCGACGCGCTCCAGGAAGCGAGAATCAGCAGCAGCACACCGACCGAAATGTCGTCCCAGAACTCGCCTAGCGAAAGATAATCGAGCACAAAGGGAGCGATGATGAGCCAGATGCCGATGATCGCTTTGGTCCAGCTCGCGGCCTTTGTAGAGGCCGTAGGCCGCGAGACACGCGTCGCGGCCAGCAGCAGCACGAAGACGCCGACCGCCACGTTGTTCCAGAACGCGGCCGCCGTGAATGCAAACACGAACGGCGCGATGATGAGCCAAATGCCCAAGAGGACGTTGACACCGCTGGCCAATCGAATCTGGCCGCGCCACGGCGTTACGCCCATTGTCGTTGCATTGGCCATTTTCCACCTCCTTATGTTGCAAGGTCGACTCCCCGATTAGGTGCAACATATATGCCAGGGTCGAGACTATCGGCGCTTGGGCCGGGCTGCTCGGCGTTGCGGCGACGCATCGACGCGCTGCGCCCGCGTCCGGGCTCCGGGCTCCGGGCGCGGAGGTGGGGGCACTCCGTCCGAAGTGCCGTCTATGAACGGCTTCGGCCGGTCAGGGCGCCGCGCAGCGCCAGCTTGCCGCCTCGGACGGGTCGCCCTGCCCGTCGTACTTGGCCATCTCGGGGTAAGGGCACAGCGGGCGGCTGAGTCCCGAGCGGGGATTCGAGGCGGCGATCTCGTCGGGCGCGGCCCCGTGCTCGCGCCACTTCTCCATGACGCCGATCGTATCGAACGTATTCGGCCCGGGGCCCCCGCGGCAGTGGCCCATGCCCGGGACAGCGAAAAGCCGCATCCAGTCGGCCTGTTCGTCGCCCATGCGGTCGAGCACGCTCTCGTAGTAGCCGATCGTGTTTTTCGGCGTGATCGCGGGGTCGGCCCAGCCGACGTAGAGCAGCAGCTTGCCGCCGTTCGCCTTGAAGCTGCTTAGATCCGGATTCACGGCGTCCACGAATCCCGTGGCGGCGTCGATGCGCGGCATGTCCCGGTCGAGATCGAAGCGGTGCCAATTGTAGTCGGCGTCCTGAAAGCCGAGTATTCGCACCGTGTCGAACACGAACGGCGACGGCGCCTCGGTGCGGCTCGCGCGCGGCGACATCGGCACGCTTACGGCTGCGCCCGCGAAAATCGTCTCGCCGGCGGAGGTCTTCACGCCGTTGTAGAAGGTCTCGACGGTCCGCAACTCGCCCGGTGTGAGACAGGCGTTCGTATCGGCGGCGGGCTTGCACGCCAGCGTGGCGGGTTCGAACCCGCATTGACGCGGGTCGTTCAGAAAGCCCTCGTGGCGGACGTCGCACTGCTTCATGACCGCGTCGTTCACGAGCTTGGCCTTCTCGGCGGAAACCGCCTCGTCGGGATGGCGCGCGAGCCGGATCGCCTCGGCCACCGCGGCAGTGTGCATGTGGATGTGGCGGTTCGCGAGCGAGCCCGCGATGATGCCGTCGAAATCCCCGGGATAGCGCTGCGCCTCCATGACCGCCTGCCGGCCGCCCGTCGAGCAGCCCTTGAAATACGCATACTCGATCGGCCGCGCGTAGAACGTGTCCACGATGAATTTCGACTGCACGGTCATCTCGTGCACGGCCCGGTATGCGAAATCGACGAGCTTCTCGGGATGGCCGAGCGCAAACAGGCCGCCTGGACCGTCGGCGGCCGAGTGGCCCGTGTCGGTGCCCGCCGTGGCATAGCCGCGCAGCAGGGCCTCCTCCATGTCCCGATAGCCCTGGATGGAGCCGGCCCAGCCGCCGTTGCCGACCGCGAGGAATTTGCCGTTCCAGTGCTCGAGCGGCATCCAGAGCACGACCTCGATGTGGGAGTCGGCGCTCGGCGTCAGCACCATCTGCACGGCGCAATGTGCCGGGATCGGCTCCGGCGCCGCGCGGCGCGGCGGCTGCGGCCCGGGTCCGGCCGGGATCTCGAAGACGCCGGCCGGCACTGCGGCCGCGCTCCGAATCGTGACGTTCGGAATGTTCAGGGCCTGCAGTCTCTCGCAGGGCATTCCCGTGACCGTTGCCGCGAGCTGCGCGGCCGCCAACGCTCCTAGCATCGATTTCCCCCCTCGGTTCTCGGCGCCGCCGCCCGGGCAGCCCCTTCGTTTCGGACAGGGTAGCTCGGCGCGGGGCGCGATGCAGCACCGGCGCGCTCAGCCCGCGCGGATCAGCCCTTCGAGCGCCCGCAAGGAGCCCGTGCCCGGAAACACGCTGCGGTCGAGCGCCGCGCGGTCGAGGTGCAGGTGCTCTGCGAGCACGCCTTTGAGGATGGCGCGATGGTCGGTCGTCGGAGCGAGATCCCGGCCCTCGAAGAGCGCCGGCGCGGCGAGACCCGGCCAGTCCGCCACGACGCGCCCGCCGGCGACGGCGCCGCCCGCGAGCAGCACGCAGCTGCCGGTACCGTGGTCGGTGCCGGCCGTCCCGTTCGCGGCGACCGTACGCCCGAATTCGGAGACGACGGCGACGACGGTCGCCGCCCAGGCCGAGCCGAGCCCGGCCTGCAGCGCGTGGACGGCGGCGTCGAGCTCGCCGAGCCGCGCCGCGAGCCGGCCGCGCGCGGCGCCCTGGTTCGCATGCGTATCCCAGCCGCCGGCCTCGAGGACGGCGAGCCGTGGCCCGTCGGGGGCGGCGAGCAGGCGTGCGGCCGCCGCCGTGGCCGTCGCGAGGGACGCCCTTCCGCGCCCCTCCCCGGCCATGGCTGGGGCCGCCGCGCCCTGGGGCCCGAGCGCGATACGGCGCGTGCGCAGCCCTTCGGCAAGGCGCGGCCCCAATACAGGGTCGGACGCGTAAAGCGCCTGCACGCGCTCGAGCGTCGCGAGCCGCGCGCTCGGCAGGCTCGAGGGGAAGTAAGTCGGAACGGCGGCGGCGCCGCGCACCACGAGGGGTCGGTCCGGCGTGACCGATACGGCCCCGAGGCCCGCATGCGCGGCCGCGACGGCGCGGGCGATCCAGCCTTCGGCGAGGTCCAGCGCTCCGCTGCCGCCCGTTTCGAGCACCTTTTGCCCGTCGAAGTGGGAGCGGCTCCGATACGGCGTAGCGGCGGCGTGGACGACGGCGAGCTGACCGCTCGCGTAGAGGGCATGCAGCTTCGGCAGGGCCGGATGGAGCCCGAACAGGCCGTCGAGCTCGAGCACCCCTTCCTCCGCGCCCGGCGGCGCGAGAGCAAGCGGGCCCCGGAGCGCCGCGTAACGCGGCTCGCCATAGGGGGCGACGGCCGCAAGACCGTCGAGCGCGCCGCGCAGAATCACGAGCACGAAGCGGCGATCGACGCTGCCGGCCGCGGCGACGCGCGGCAGCGCGGCCACGAGCGCAAGCCGCGCGGCACCGCTCAGAAAATCCCTTCGGTCCATCGTGCCTACCTGCGTTGGAATTCGGGACTCGCGAACAGCACCGCGAGGGCCTGATCGTCCGCGGCGCCGCGCATCGCCGCGAGCGTCCCCGCGCCCAGGTGGGCGCCGAGGGCGCTGCGAGCGACGCGCGCGGGATCGGCACCCCGGGCCGCAGCGGCACGGCCGACGAGTGCCGCAAAGTCGACGCGCGCGAGGACGGCTTCGGAGCCGTTCCAGGCCGCTGCCGTGTCGGGCCAGCCCGCGGGCGATCCGGGCGCATACGGCCGCTGGCCCAGGGCCGCGAGCATGGCGAGCGGACGGTTTGGGCGCTCGGGCGCGGCACCGAGCGCACGATAGACGGAGACCACGAGATCATCGGGCGTCTTGTATTTGGCCAAGGGCACGCGCCAGGCCTCGCGGGCGTCCACGAGCACCTCGTAGACGCGCTCGAGCCTGCCGTCCGCGGCCGTGAACTCGGCGGCGAGCGCATCGACGAGGCGCTGCGGCGGTGCGTCCGCGACGAAGTGCCGGACGAGCTTGCCGGCGATGTGCCGGGCCGTCGCGGGGTGCCGCGCGAGATCCTCGAGGACCGCCTCGCCTTCGGCCTCGCCCGCCGCCCGATAGCGCCTGCCGAGCAGGGTTTTCGCGCCGGGCTCGTGCATCGCCGGCCGGAACCTGAACTCGCCGACGCCGTGCCCTGCCCCGCTTCGCTCGAGCGACCAGCCCGTCAGGACCTTCGCGAACGTCGTCACGTCGGCCTGCGTGTAACCCCCGTCGACGCCGAGCGTGTGCAGCTCCATGACCTCGCGCGCGAGGTTCTCGTTGAGCCCCGAGGTCCGGCCGCGCTGCGTCAACACCCGCGCGAGCCTGGAGTCGGGTCCCATCGAGCGCTCGTTGTCGAGATACAGGATCATGGCAGGGTGACGCACGGCCGCGCGCAGCAGATCGGCGAAGCGGCCCGTCACGCGCGGACGAATCGCTTCGTTCTCGAAGTCGCCAGCGAGCGCGGCCAGCGGCAACTTATCGGCCGAGACGGCGAAGTGGTTGGCCCAGAAACGCACGAGCCGCTCGCGAAAGGGCTGCCTGGTCGCCGCCGCGAGCCGATATCTGAAAGCGACCTGGGTCCGGTAGTCGCCGGCCATGCGCCGCCGGAGCTCCGCGACCGGGTCCGCGGCCGCCGCAACCCGGTCGGACGCGGCCCCGCCCGAGCCCGCCCGAGCCCCGCGCCGCGCGGCGAGCAGCTCCGCAAGGCCGCGGACCACGGCACCGCTTCGCGCCGGGGTGGACCCGAGGCCCGCCGGCAGCACGGGCGGACCGAGCTGAGCGAGAAGCCACTCGCGCGGCTTCCGGCCTATGGCATCGAGCTCGCCGGGCCTCGCGCCGAGACCGAACCGATTGGCGGCGACCGCCGCCTCGTCCACCCTCATGATCGCTCCCTCCGCGCGCAGCCTCTAATGCGACTACGCGCGAGCGGCCGGACGGTTGACAGCCCGCGGGCCCCGCACTAGAACTTTTCCGACCAGGGCCGCAGGTCGAGCTCGAAAGTCCACGCGCTGCGCGGTTGGCGAACGAGGTTCATGTAAGTCTCCGCGATGGCCGCAGGCGCGAGCAGGGCATCCGGGCCGCGCTGGCCGCGCAGATGCGCATAGCGCTCGGAGTCGATCTGCCCGTCCACGATGACGTGGGCGACGTGGATGCCGCGCGGCCCGAGCTCGCGGGCCATGCTCTGCGCGAGCGCGCGCAGCGCGAACTTCGGTGACGCGAGGTTCGCGAAGCCGGCGCCGCCACGCAGGGACGCTGTCGCCCCCGTGAACAGGATCGCGCCCGCACCCCGAGGCAGCATGCTGCGGGCGGCCGCGCGCCCGACGAGAAATCCGCCGAAACAGCCGACGCGCCAACAGCGTTCGAAATCGGCAGGGTCGATGTCCACGACCTGCGCGGGCTCGAAGGCGCCGGCGTTGTAGACGACCGCGGCCGGCGGGCCGGCGATCTCCGTGGCCCGCGCGAAGAGCCGGTCCACATCGTCGGGCCGCGTAGCGTCGCAGTCGAACGCGACCACGCCGTGCGTGCGGGAGCGGCTCGCAAGCTGCGGCAGTGCCGAGGCGTGCCGGCCGGCCGCGACGACCCGGTAGCCTTCGGCGGCGAAGGCATCGACGAGCGCGAGGCCGAGCCCCGGGCCGACGCCGGCGACGACGGCCCCCCGCGGCGGCGCTCCGTTCGCCTCAGCCATGATGCGCCTCGCCGCCCCGCGCGCCGCGGGCCTCGAGCGTCGCACCCGAACCGTAGAGCTTGCGCAGCTGCGCAATGTCTCCGGCCGACAGGCCGCTGACCTTGGCGATGTCCGCGCGCTCGTGCAGCCGGTCGCGGTAGCGGCCGAAGAAGGCCGGAATGTCTCCCCCGTAACCGAAGTAATACATCACGTCGCCGTAGTTGTCCGTGTGCTCGAGGCCGAGCGCGTGGCCGAGCTCGTGCAGGCAGGTCAGGTAGACGATCGTGTCGCGAAAGAGCGGATCGGCGTCGGCGCGCGCGGCGATGTCTTCGCCGAGCGCGCGCGTGTCGGGCCGCACGAACACGGCCGCGCCGGGCTGCGACTCGACGACGATGCGGCGAGTCTCGCCGTACTCGCCGCCGCCCGCCGGCACCCAGTAGATCCTCACGAGCGCGTCGCTTTCCTCGCTCGGCACGAAGTGCACGGCGCCGTGCGCGGCGCGCTCCCAGTCGTGCAGAGCCCACACCGCGAGCTCGCGGTCGCCTTTCTCGAACCGCGAACCGGCGACGCCATCCGCAATGTAGTAGGACACGAGCCCGGTCTCGCCGCCGAGCCGTGGCCCGGTCTGCGCGAGCACCGTGCAGGGCGGCGCGGCCGCCGCGGCAAGTAAGGCGAAGAAGGCGAGAAGCAGCGAGCGGCGGGAAATGGACATGACGGTCTCCTCGAGCTCTCGACTGCGATGGTGTGTCCAAGTCGGCGCGCCAGTCAAACAGGCGGCACGAGCCTCGCCCCCTGCCGGCCGGCTTCGCCCTATACTGCGCCGTTTTCCAAGCGGCGAAGGTCATGCTCAGGTTTCTGATCCTGGTGCACCGCTACCTCGGCATCGCGATCGGCTTCGTCGTCGCGCTCTGGTGCCTCTCCGGCTTCGTCATGATGTACGTGCCGTATCCGGAGCTCACGGCCGCAGGCCGCGCCGCGGGTCTCGAGCCGCTCGCGTTTCGGGACTGCTGTGCGGATGTCGCACGTCCGCTCGCGAGCCTGCCCTGGATCGACGACTTCCACATCGAGATGCTGGCAGGCCGCCCCGTGCTGCGCGTGCTCGTCGGCGGGGAGCAGCGCGTGGTGGACCTTACGAGCGGGCGCGAGCGCGCGCCGCTGACGCCCGCCGACGCCGAGGCCGTGAGCCGGACCTTCGCGGAGCGTCTGGGACGCGAGGGCCGCCTGCGACTGCTCGGCAAGGTCGACCGGGACCAGTGGACACTCGCGGGCGAGCTCGAGGCCGCGCGGCCGCTCTTCGAGTTCGCGGCCGGCGACGCCGCCGGCACGGAGTGGTACGTTTCGGCGCCGACCGGCGAGGTCGTGCAGGTCACGACGGCGCGGCAGCGCTTCTGGAACCGACTCGGCGCGGTGCCGCATTGGCTCTATTTCACGCCTCTGCGGCGCCGGGGGCCCGCCTGGGCCCGAACGGTGATCTGGCTCAGCCTCGCGGCGCTGCTCCTGACCGTGCTCGGGCTCTACCTCGGCATCGTCCGGCTGCGTCCAGGCCGCGCCGGGCTCTCGCCCTATCGCGGCTGGCTGCGGTGGCATCACTATGCCGGGCTCGGTTTCGGGGCCTTGACGCTGACGTGGCTTCTGAGCGGCTGCCTCTCGATGAATCCCTGGGGTGCGCTCGAGGGCCGCTCGTTCGCCTCCGAGGAAGCCGGACTGCGCGGCGGCGAGATCGCGCCGGAGGCAGTCGCGAGCGTCGTCGCGGGGCTCGCGAGCCGGACTTTGCCGCCCGCGTTCGTGCGCCTCGACTCGGCGCTCGTGGACGGCACGCTCGCGCTCGTCGGGTGGAGAGCCGACGGGACGCGCGTGCGGCTCGCTGCCTATACGCTGGCGCCGCGGCCGCTCGACGGCGACGTCCTCGCAGCCGCGCCTGCGTTGCTGCGCCCGCACGCACCCGTCGCCTCGGCGGATTGGATGCGCAACGAGGATGCCTACTATTTCAGCCATCACGACCGGGCGGCGCTTCCCGTCTACCGCATCGTCTATCGCGACGGCGAGCGCTTCTACCTGGACGCGGTCACGGGGGAGCTCGCCTTCGCGGTGGACGCCGCGCGCGAGCGCTATCGCTGGCTCTTCGAAGCCCTGCACCGCGGCGACTTCGCGCGCGTCGTCCGGATGCGTCCCGTCTGGGATCTGCTCATGCTGCCGCTGCTGCTCGGCGCGAGCTGCGGCGCCGTGACGGGAACCTGGCTCGGGCTCCGCCGCCTGCTGGGCGGTCCGCGGCGGGCGGTCCCGGGGGGCCGAGGGGCTGTCCGAGGCCGCCCTCCCGCTATCCGATGACGCTCGAGAACCTCTGCCCGGCGTCCCAGCGCCGGATGATGTCGGGGATCTGCCGCGCGGCGACCGGCCGGCTGATGAAGTAGCCCTGCGCCGAGTCGCAGCCCACGCTGCCGAGAAACTCGAGCGCCTCGGCCGATTCGACGCCCTCGGCGCACACGGCGAGGTTGAGCTTGTGGGCCAGGTCCACGAGCGCCTCGACCGTGACGCGCGCTTCCTTGGCCTCGGGCACGCGCAGCATCAAGGACTTGTCGATCTTCATCTCGTTGAATGGCATGCGGAAGAGCTGCGTCAGCGAGGAATAGCCGATGCCGAAGTCGTCGATCGCGAGGTTGATGTCCTTGACGCGCAGGCGGGTCAGGATATCGAGCATGCTCGGCGTCTCGTCGAGCATGGCCGTCTCGCTGATCTCGAGCGTGAGCGCCGCGGGATCGACATCCTGCACGGAGAGTATGGCCATGAGCCGGTCGGGGAAATCCAGGTCCGCGATGAGCGCGGCCGAGATGTTGAGCCTGAGGCCGATGTCGAGCCGCAGAGCCTGCCAGCCCTTGAGCTGCTCGATGCCGCGCTGGATCACGAAATCCGTCATCATCCGGCTCAGGCCGTTCTGCTCGCCCATGCCGATGAAAGCTTCCGGCGTCAGCAGCCCGCGCACCGGATGGTTCCAGCGCAACAGCGCCTCGACGGTAGACATGTCCCATGTCCCGTCGGCGAAGCGGCGAACGGCGGGTTGATAATGCAGCGTGAGCTCCCCGTGCTCGAGCGCGAAGTGCAGATCGGCGGCCGTCAGCGGGCGCGTCGCGGCCCCGGTCGCTTCCAGGTAAGCTTCGAGCTCCTCCGGAACGAACGGCTTCTGGATCGTCGCGCGTATCGAGAGGCCGCGCCCGGTGCCGTAGTGCTCGGCCGCGGCGATCGTTCGCGTGTCCATGCCCGTGACGAGGATGATGGCGGCCTTCGAGCCTTGATCGGCCAGCGTGCGCAGCATCTCGATGCCGTCCGTGCCCGGCATCTGCAGATCGAGAACGATGACATCGGGGTCGCGCCGCTCCCGAGCCTCGTGAAACGCCGCAGCCGACGTCGTCGGCACGACGTCGAACCCGGCGCGCTTGCCGACGGCGGCCACGACCTCGACGATCTGCTCGTCGTCGTCGAGGGCGATGAGGACGGGGTGTTGGTCCGGCACTTGGGGCTCCTTCCCAATGGCGTGGGCGCGGCGGATCAGTCGGCGGCGCTTTCCGGACGATACTTAGGGCGCGCAGGCAAATCCCGAAACTAGTTCACAATTCGAAGGGCAGCCCCTCACTCCCCTGCGGAGGCGCGGCCGCGCGCCGCAGCGCCCAGGCGAGAATCGGCTGCAGCCGGGGCGGCAGCAGCCGCGCGGCCGCGGCGGGCGCGAGCCACCGATACTCGTGGTGCTCGGGGCGCCCGATCTCGGGATTCGGCCCGAGGGTCACGCGCTCGCTGCGCGTGCGCGCGACGTAATAGCGGGCGACCTTGTTGCCGGCATACGGTTCCGTCTCCGCATACTCGTGCCCCCAGGCAAACTCGAGATCCACGATGCCGGTCTCTTCGGCCGTCTCCCGCCGCGCGGCCGCGAGCGGCGCTTCGCCGGCCTCGACGAGCCCCTTCGGGAAGTCCCAGTTCCGGTAAGCGCGCAGCGCGAGCACGCGCAGGCCTTCCGGTCCCTGCCGCACGACCACGATGCCGGCCGCGAGTCGCCGAGGCTTCATGGCGGGAGTATAGGCGCTGCGGCTGCTTCGAAATCCCCTCGGGTCCCGTCCCTATCGCGCCCGCGGCGCACGCCGCACGCGCCGACGACCGGCATCAATGATGCATCTTCACAGGCGTCGGACAGGCCCGAAACGCCGTTGCCGGCCACAGCAGCGACCGAGAGGAACGCCGTGCCCGTACCCGCCAAACCAAAGAACAGCGACTTTTTCGTTTTTTCGGGAATCTTGGGACTTTTCGGCTGCGTCGCAGGCGTAGGCACGGACATCGCCGGTGTGATCATCAGTCCTCAATACGGTTTCGTGCACGACACGATCAGCGCGCTCGCGGGCGGGCCGTTCGACTGGATACAGGACATCGGCCTCGCCTGGTTTTCGATCGGTTCTTTCGCCGTCGGTATCGGCCTCTATCGTTGGAAGCTCGGCGGCATAGGCTGGCGGATCGGTTCGATCCTGCTGGCCGTGCTCGCCGCGGCGATTCTGGTCCTGACGGTCCACGAGCAATACTCGAAGCTCATCCCGTACGGGCTCGTGATTCACTCTTCGCTCGTGGGCACGATCGGCATCGTTTTCGCGCTGGTCTCGCTGTGCACGGCCAAGGGCCTGAAGCGGGTGTACCAGCGCTCGATGTACTTCGGCCTGAGCACGGCCGTCCTGTGGATCGTGGCCGCTCCGATCCTCACCGTCGTGCCCGACTCGTGGGAGGGCGCCTACGAGCGGTCGGTCGCGCTGGTCATGGTGCTGTGGCTCGCCGTCGTGTCCTTCCTGCTGATCCGCTCGGCCTTCCGCGCCGTGGAGACTTCGTAGGAGCGGCCCGTGCCGAAATCCACGCCGCCTCGAGAGGAAGCCTCGGACGCGCTCGAGCGCTATCGCCGCAAGCGCAATTTCGCGAATACGCCCGAGCCGCCGGGGCGAACGCCGGGTCCGGCCGCGGACCGCCTCCAGTTCGTCGTCCAAAAACACGCCGCGCGCCGCCTGCATTACGACTTCCGCCTCGAGCACGCGGGCGTGCTCAAGAGCTGGGCTGTCCCCAGGGGCCCGAGCCTCGCCCCGAGCGAGCGCCGGCTCGCCGTGCAGACGGAGGATCACCCGCTCGAATACGCCGCCTTCGAAGGCATCATCCCGCGCGGCGAATACGGCGGCGGTACCGTGCTCGTCTGGGATCGCGGGTATTGGGAACCGGAGTCGGCGGCCGAGCGCGGGCTCGCGCGCGGCCGGCTCGACTTCGTGCTGCACGGCGACAAGCTGCGCGGCCGATGGACGCTCGTGCGCATGCCGAAGCGCCGCGGGGAGCGCGGGGGCAAGGACAACTGGCTGCTCATCAAGCGCCGCGACGGCGCGGCGGCCTCGGCCGAGACGCCCGAGCTCGTGGAGGTCCGCCCCGAGAGCGTGCTGAGCGGCCGCGACATCGAGGCCGTGGCCGCGGCCGGCGACCGCGTCTGGCATTCGAACCGCGGCGCGCACGAACCCGAGGGGGTGCCGGGCGCGCGCCGCGCCGCAGCGCCCGCAACGCTCGATCCGGCCGTGCCGCGCCACGCGGCCGACGTGCCGAGCGGCCCGGGCTGGCTTCACGAGCCGAGGCTCGAGGGGCGGCGCGCATGGTGCCGCGTCGCCGAAGGCCGGGCCCTGTTCTGGCGGGCCGGCGACCGCCGCGAGACGCTCGAGCTTCCGGAGCTCGCAGCCGCTGCGCTCGCGCTGCCCTGCACCGAGGCGCTCGTCGACGGCGTCGTCACGGTGTTCGACGAGCGCGGCATCAGCGATGCAGGACGCCTGACCGCCGCGGCACACTCGGGCGAGGTCCGGTTCGTCGCGTTCGATCTGCTCCGCCTCGACGGCTGGGACCTTCGAGGCGCGGCACTGCCCGCCCGTAAACAGCTGCTGCGGCTGTTGCTCACGGGCGCCCCGCCTGCGCTTCGCTACGGCGACCACGTCGAGGGCCACGGCCCGGCCTTCTTCGCGGAAGGATGCCGCGCAGGCCTCACCGGCGTCGTCTCGAAGCGCGCGGACTCGGCGTACGGGGCCGAAAATGCGTGGCTCGAGTCACGGTGTTCGCGCCGTTGAGTCTTTCCGACCGTGGCATTTGCAGACCTGGGACGGCCCTCGCCACGATATTGCTCTATAAAGTGAACAGCTTCACAATTGCGCCGCGAGCCGCGCCGGTGAGCGGCGCTTTCGTCGTGGTTTTGTGAAATCACTGTTTGCATCGCACGGAGGCAGTCCCCAACATCACGCGGCTTCGGACGCGTATCCCCCCAGCTAGCCGCCACCGAGCGGAGGGGCTCCTACGGCACGGCGGCCGACCACGGACGAGGATGGACAAGTCAAATCCACTTTTGGAGCTCGGAGCGAACCTGCACGACGAGCTGTCCACGAGCGAGCAGAGACTGCAGACCGTCATCGAGCTCTCGTCCGACTATTACTGGGAGCAGGACGAGAACCACCGCTTCACCTTGTTGCGGCATCGAGATATGTCCGACCCGCGCAACGCGCCGTGGCGCTATGTCGGCAAAACGAGCTGGGAGCTCGGCGGCATACCCCTGACCGGCGCCCAAGGCTGGGAGGAGCACAAGACGCTGCGCCGCGAGCTGCGCCCATTCACGGACTTCGTGATCTGCCGATTCGAGCCGCCCGAGGGCAGGCGCTATCTCAGCATCAGCGGGCAGCCCGTCTTCGACTCGCTCGGGGCGTTCAAAGGCTACCGCGGCATCACGCGGGACGTGACCCGCGAGCAGCAGGACCTGCGTCTGCTGCGGCTCGAACGCGCCGTGACACGCATACTCACCGACGCGCGCGAGAGCGGCGAGGCCCTCGTCGGCGCGCTGCGCGCCATCTGCGAATCGGAAGGCTGGGACGCGGGCCAGCACTGGTACCTCGACTCGGCCGAGGACGTAATGCGCTACCACGTCGGTTGGACGGTCGCCGATCCGGTCATCGAACGCGTAGCGCGCCAGGCGCGGCGCCTCTCGATTCCGCGCGGCGTCAGTCTCGTCGGCGTCGTCTGGGATTCGGGCCGGCCTTTGTGGATCTCGGACCTCGCGAAGGAATCAGAGCGGCTTCTGCGCAAGGACATTGTGCAGCAGACGGGCTGGCACGCCTCCATGCTGTTTCCCGTCGTCTCGCAGGGCCGCACGATCGGCGTGCTCGACTTCAACTCGACCCACGTCCAGGCCGAGCCCGACGAGCGGCTGCTGCAGGTCATCAACCTCGTCGCGGCGCAGATCGGCAACTTCCATGAGCGCGCGCTCACTCTCGAGCGGCTGCGCGAGAGCGAAGAGCGTTACGCCGACACGGTCGAGCTTGCGGCCATAGGCATCTCGCACGTGGCCGCCGATGGGCGCCTGCTGCACGTGAACCGCCGCCTCTGCGAGATGCTGGCCTACACGCGCGAAGAGCTGCTGCAGCTCACGGTCAAGCAGATCTCCCATCCCGACGACGCGAACGCGACGGACGCGAGCGCCCGCCTCCTGCGTGCGGGCGAGATCGAGTCGTTCAAGGTCGAGAAGCGGTACCTGCGCAAAGACGGCGTGCCGGTATGGGTCAGGATCTCGGCCGCTTGCAAGCGCGCGGCCGACGGCGCCCATCTCTACGACATCTCCGTCGTCGAAGACATCTCCGAGCGCAAGCGGGCCGAGGACCGCATCCAGTACATGGCGAGCCACGACGAGATGACGGACCTCGCAAACCGCGCGACATTCGTCCGCCGCCTCGAGGGCGCGATACGCGAGGCCGAAGGCCGGCGCGAACGCTTCGCCGTCCTGTTCGTCGATCTCGACCGGTTCAAGAACGTGAACGACACTCTGGGACACGAGGCCGGCGATCTGCTGCTCAAGGAAACGGCCCGCAAGCTCAAGCGCTGCCTCGAGCCGGCCGACCTGCTCGCACGCTTCGGCGGCGACGAGTTCGTGGTCCTGACCCAATGCGGCAGCGGCGCGCGGCACGCCGAAGCGACGGCACGGAACTTGATTTCCGCGGCGATCCAGCCCGTGGCCATCCATGGCCACGAATGCCGCGTGACGGCCAGCGTGGGCGTTGCCGTCTTTCCCGAAGACGGCCTCGACGCCCAGTCCCTGATCAAGAACGCGGATATGGCCATGTATGCCGCGAAGGAAGAAGGCAAGAACACGTTTCAGTTCTACTGCCGGGACAAGGGCACGCTCTCGGTCGAGCGGCTTGCGCTCGAGACGGCGCTGCGTTCGGCGCTCGAGCGGGACGAGTTTTCCATCCAGTATCAGCCGCAGGTCAGCATCGAGACGGGCCGGATCACGGGTGCCGAGGCGCTGCTGCGCTGGTGGAGCCGCGACCTCGGCTCGGTTTCGCCGGTCCAGTTCATCCCCGTGGCCGAGGAGTCGGGCCTCATCGTGCCGATCGGCCTCTGGGTCCTCGAGACGGCCTGCACGCAGGCCATGGCGTGGCAACGCGCGGGGCTCGAGCCTTTGCGGCTCGCCGTGAACCTCTCGCAGCGGCAGTTGAAGGACCCGAAGCTCGTCGGCGAGATCGAACGCATTCTCGCGACCACGGGTCTGCCGCCGCATCTGCTCGAGCTCGAGATCACGGAAAGCATGATCATGCACAAGGTCGAGCAGGCCGTAGAGGTGCTCGGCGCCATAAAGCGGCTCGGGGTGCGGCTCGCCATCGACGACTTCGGCACCGGCTACTCCTCCCTGGCCCAGCTCAAGCGATTTCCGATCGACACGCTCAAGGTAGACCGCTCGTTCATCCGCGAGATCCCGGAGGACGCCGAGGACATGGCCATCACCGAGGCCATCATCGCCATGGGCCGCACCCTCGGCGTGACGGTCATCGCCGAAGGCGTCGAGTCCGAGGAGCAGTGCAGCTTCCTGAGCCTGCGCGCCTGCGACGAGATTCAGGGCTATTACTTCGCGCGGCCCTGCCACCCCGATCAGATGGCCGAGATGCTGCGCGCGCAGCCGGTGCCCAAAGACTGAAGTCTGTCCCTGCCGGTATCGTTCCGATGGCGTCGCCCGATCACGTACACTTGCGGCAGAACCGCGCGCCAGGGGAGCGACGCATGCTTCGAACGATCACGTTCTGCCTCATGGGGATGCTATCGATGACCGGAACCGCCGGAACCGCGATGGCCGACGAGCAGCACTGGCTCGGGCCCGAGACGCGCCTCGCAGCAACGGGAGCCGTCAAGGACTTTCCTCTGCCGACGGCGAACGCCGGGCCTTCGACGATCGCCCTGGCGCAGGACGGCAGCCTCTGGTTCACGTTGAGCGGCGCCAATGCGATCGGTCATATGCAACCCGACGGCCGCGGCTTCGAATCGTTTCCGCTGCCGCACCCGGACAGCTCGCCGCGTATCATCGCGCGCGGCGCGGACGGCAACATGTGGTTCTCGGAGCACACGGGCAACCGCGTGGGCCGTATCACGCCGAAGGGCCGAATCAGCGAGTTCCCGATTCCGACCCCCGGGAGCCAGCCGCGCGCCATCGCGCTCGGGGAGGACGGCAACATCTGGTTCGGCGAATTCGCGGGCGGCAAGATCGGGCGCGTCACGCCCGACGGCCGAATCACGGAGTTTGCGATTCCGACGCACGACAGCGGGCCCCGCGCGCTCGCGGCCGGCCCGGACGGCAACGTCTGGTTCTCCGAGTACAAGGCCAGCCGCATCGGCCGTATCACGCCCGCCGGCAAGGTGACGGAATTCGCGCTGCCGAGGCCGAACTCAGGTCCCGGGGACATCACCACCGGCGCGGATGGCAACCTTTGGTTCGTCGAGCTCTCGGGCACGATGGACAAGCTTTCGCCGGACGGCAACCGAGTCGGGCGCATCACGCCCGAAGGCCGCGTCGAGGAGTTTCGGATACCGGACGCGGGCGCGTCGCCCATCAACATCGCCGTCGGCCCGGACCGCAAGATATGGTTCACGAAAGGCGGCGCGCTTTACCGCGTCGACGAGGATGGGGCGATGAAGGCGTTTCCCGTGCCCGGCCAGGCGCGGACCGTCGGCCTCAGCGCCGGCAGCGATCGGCAGCCCGCGGCCCGCCTCTGCAACCGCCTCTGGTTCACGGACCCGGTCGGCAACCGCATCGGGTACCTGGGCTTCGAATGAGGTTCGTCCGGCCGC
This sequence comes from uncultured Gammaproteobacteria bacterium, assembly GCA_963702105.1. Classification (GTDB taxonomy): domain Bacteria; phylum Pseudomonadota; class Gammaproteobacteria; order Steroidobacterales; family Rariloculaceae; genus ZC4RG20. The sequence continues at coordinate 1,197,588 of OY969712.1, read as the reverse complement.
AGTCTTGCGGCACCTGCGTATACACGGCCCGACTCGCCGCCCTTATCGTGGTCATCGATGCGAGAGGAGAAGGCCATGGCGAAGGCGCTCGTCGTCGGGGGCCCTGTCTGGGCCGGGAACGTCGCCTCGCCGGTCCGGGCGTATCTCGAAGCGTCGAGCGGCCGGATCGCCCGCCTCGCCTGCTTCTGCACCCAGGGCGGCTCGGGCGGCCCGGGCGTTCTTGCCGATATGGCGGCGCTGGCCGGTCGTACGGCCGAGGCGACGCTCGTCCTCTCGGACCGGGAAATCGCCAAAGGCCTCGACGACGAGACTCTTCGGCCGTCCCTGGTCCGGCTCGTGTCGAGCCACGGGGCATAGGTCGAGGCTCGACGGCCCGGGGGCCGACCAAAGGACGTATCGTCTCTGACTTTTTGTTACAAAGTACTTGACACGGCCGCGTATTCGGCTACGTTTACGCCCATGTCCGAAAGCGCCCGCAAGGAACCCACGCGCCGCCGCGAACCGACGCCGATTCACTCCGGCGCCGCCGAGCATTTGCGGTACATCCGCAGCACGATCGAGGCGGCGCATACGTTCACGACGGTGCCCGGAAAGGGCTGCCTCGTCATGGGGGCCGCCGCGCTCTGCGCCGCGGCGCTGGAATCGATTCCGCCGCTGCAGGCGTACTGGCTGCCGATCTGGCTCATCACGGCCGTCGTGGCCGGGACCATCGCGCTGTTCTTCATGGAGGCCAAGGCCCGGGCCGAGGGCCTCAGCCTGCGCCGCAGCGTCTCGTTGCGCTTCTTCCTCACGATCGCGCCGGCCTTCGTCGCCGGCGGCGTGCTCACGGTCGCGCTGCTGCACCTCGCCGACCGCGGCGTCATCGCCGGCGTCTGGCTCCTGTTGTACGGCGTCGGTCTCTCCGCGTGCGGCGTATTTTCGATCCCGGTCGTGCTCATCGCCGGGTTCGCGTTCATGGGGCTCGGAACCGTGACGTTCGTCGCGCCGAACGCCTGGGCGCCGCTGATGCTCGCGCTCGGCTTCGGGTTCGTTCATATCGCGCTCGGGGTCATCATCATGAGGGACCACGGTGGCTAAGGGATTGCCGAAAGCCAGCGCGCCAAGTCCCTCGGAGCCTCAAAAGCAGCGGCTGCGCGCGGTCGCCGGTTACTTCTCGGACCCGGAGTCCGGAGAGACGGACCGGCTCATCTACGAGCGCATCCGCCTCGGCATCATGAGTGCGCTGAGCGTCAACCCGAGTATGAGCTTCGCCGAGCTCAAGGAGCTGCTGAAGACGAGCGACGGCAACCTGAGCACGCACGCGCGCAAGCTCGAGGACGCGGGCTACATCGTGTGCCGCAAGAAGTTCGCGGAGCGCGTGCCGAAAACCGAGTACAGCCTCACGCCCAAGGGCAAGCGCATGTTCGCGCGCCATCTCGAGCATATGGAAGCGCTGATTCAGGCGGCCCGCGGCGAGTAGGCCGCGGCCGCGAGCATCGAGTCACCAAGAATTCGAGCAAGGAATTACGAATGCACGTTGCAATCATCATGGATGGTAACGGGCGTTGGGCCGCGCGGCGCGGCCTTCGGCGTTCGGCCGGCCATCAGGCCGGCGCGCGCACGGTGCGCCGCATCGTCGAAGCCGCGACCCGCGCTCCCGTCGACGTTCTGACCCTATACGCCTTCTCCTCGGACAACTGGTCTAGACCCGCGCACGAAGTCTCGACCCTCATGCGTCTCTTCAAGCGTTACCTGCAAAGCGAGGTCGCCCGCTGCGTCGAGAACGGCGTCCGGCTCAACGTCATCGGCCGGCGGGACCGCTTGAGCGCGGACCTCGCGCGCATCGTCGAGCGCAGCGAGCGCCTCACGGCGGAGGGCGACAAGCTTCTGCTCCAGCTCGCCGTGGACTATTCGGCGCGGGACGCGATCCTCGCGGCCGCCCGCGCGACCGCCGGCCGAAGCGCCTCGAGGGAGAAATTCGCGTCCGCGGTGCAGGCAGCCTCGCATTCGGCCGCGCCCGGCACCGTGGACTTGCTGATCCGCACGGGCGGCGAGCGAAGGCTCAGCGACTTCCTCCTCTGGGAATGCGCCTACGCAGAGCTCGTGTTCGTCGACGAGTACTGGCCTGATTTCGACGAGAAGGCCTTCGACCGGGCGCTGGAGGAGTTCTATCGCAGGGAGCGGCGCTTCGGCGGCTTGCCGGCCGCGGCGACGCAACGCATCGGCGACGCGAGGTGAGTGTAGCCCGCAGGATTCATTAACGCGCTCGAGCCGTGGCGGCAGCCGGAGGCTCGTGCAGGCCGGCGCTTTCGGTACCGTGAGACCCGGCCCGCCGCAAGGTGTTCTCGAGTATCAGATGCCCGACGGCCGTGTTCGAAGCCGGCACGTGATAGAAGCGATGCACGGGGTTCACGACCGCGTGCATGGCGCCGCGCATGATGAGCCACATCACGAGCTCGATGCCTTCGGAACCCGCCAACCGCACATAGTCTACGTGCGGCATCTCGGCGAGAGACTCGGGATCGTTGATCATGCGGTCCAGAAAGTCCTCGTCGAATTCCCTGTTGATGAGTCCCGCGCGCGGGCCCTGGAGCTGGTGGCTCATGCCGCCCGTGCCCCAGATCTGCACGTCGATGTCCTCGTCGAAGGACTCGATGGCCCTGCGCAGCGCATGGCCGAGCGCGAAGCAGCGTTTGCCCGAGGGCGGCGGATACATGACGACGTTGACCGGGAACGGGATGACCTTGCAGGGCCACTCTTCGACTTGCCCGAACAAGAGCGACAGCGGAATCGTGAGGCCGTGATCCACGTCCATCTTGTTCATGACCGTGAGGTCGAACTCGTCCTGGATCAGCGACTGGGCGATGTGCCACGCGAGCGGCGGATAGCCCTTCACGACCGGAACCGGCCGCGGGCCCCAGCCTTCGTCGGCAGGCTGAAACTCGTCGGCGCAGCCGATCGCGAAGGTCGGAATCATCTCGAGGCTGAAGGCCGTGGCATGATCGTTGTAGACGAGGAAGATCACGTCGGGCGTATTCTCCCGCATCCACCGCTTCGAGAACTCGTAGCCTTCGAACATAGGACGCCAATATTCCGTCCGCGTCTTGTCCGTATCGATGGCCCTGCCTATCGCGGGCACGTGGCTCGTCGTGACGCCGGCGGTGATCCTAGCCATTCGTTTCGCCTTCTTTGTACAGGTTGCCTTCGGGCGCGCGGCCGCCGCGCTTCATCATTTCCGCGTACTCTTCCTGCGTCATGCCGGTCATGGAAGCTGCCGCGTACTGGAACGTCTGACCGTCCGTCGCGAACAGCTTTGCGAGGAAATAGACGTTGCCCCCGAGCGCCATCATGCGGTTGTAGTCACGGGCCATGACCGCCTGCTTCTGCTCCTCGGTCATGAGCCACTCGTCGAGATACGCTCGCTCGTCCGCTTTGAACCGCTTTCGGTTCTCGGCCTTCATGAGCGACATGCAGAACTGGTTGAGTTGGTAGCCCTTGCGTGCCATGTCCGAGTCGAAAATGATCGTCCCGGGCACGTCCAGGTAGGGTTTCTTGAGCCCCATGGTGTCTCCTCGCTGCTCGAGCGGCGCGTGCCTGCCCAAAGCCTCACGCGGACGCGCGCGCCCGCTCCGCATTCCAAAAAAGGGCTCTGACCCCTTTTTCTCGGTTTCGGGCTAGCGGGCCTGTTGCAGCGCCTGCATCTGCTGCATCATCTGCTCCATCATGCCTTGCATCGTGCCCATGTATTGCTGCATGAGCTGCTGATGCTGCTGCATTTGCCGGAGCCGACATTCGGAGTTTTCCTGGGCGCAGGCCTGCTGCTGCGCGTTTTGCCCCGGGCCGCGCCCGCCGTGCATCATGCCCATGCCGCCCATGGACATCATGTGCCCCATCTGGCCCATGATGCCCATACCGTTCTGCATCATCTGCATATGCTCGCGCATGAGCTGCTGCCGCTGCGCCGGATTCTGCGTCGATTGCAGCTCCTGCATTTGATGCTGCATTTCGGTCAGCAGGTTCTGCATCTCCTGCATGCGCTGCTGCATGAGCTCGGGGCGCTGCGTCGCGCTCCCGCCGGGTTGTGCGTTGCCGGGCGGCTGTGCGAACAACAGGCCCGGAGCGAGCGACAACAGGCCGATCACGAACAACTTCCTCACGGCGAACCTCCTTCCTCGGGAAACCGATCGAGCGCCCGCATCGCGCCCGGATCGACGCTCAGTTGAACATGATTCGCAGGGCCGCCCACATCCGTATTTGTCGCAGGCCCGCGGACGGGCGGCCGGTGCAGCCGCGGTCCGGCCCGTCATGGGTCGGTGGCGCACAGTGACCGCAGCACCGAGCGTCAGATCCTCGTGCGGCCCAGACGCAGCGCGTTGCTGATCACGGAGACCGAGCTCAGGCTCATGGCTGCGGCCGCGAAGATCGGCGAGAGCAGGACGCCGAAGAACGGGAACAGGACGCCGGCCGCGACGGGCACGCCGACCGAGTTATAGACGAAGGCGAAAAACAGGTTCTGCTTGATGTTGCGGATCGTCGCACGGCTCAGCCTGCGCGCGCGCACGATGCCGGCGAGATCGCCGCTGACGAGCGTGATGCCCGCGCTCTCCATGGCGACATCCGTGCCCGTGCCCATCGCGATCCCGACCTGGGCCTGGGCGAGCGCGGGAGCGTCGTTGATGCCATCGCCCGCCATGGCGACGAAGCGGCCCTCCCCCTGCAGCTTCCGGACGGCATCGGCCTTCTGGTTGGGCAGCACCTCGGCGATGACGTTGTCGATCCCGAGGCGGCGCGCGACGGCCTGCGCCGTCGTGCGGTTGTCCCCCGTGAGCATGACGATCTGCAGTCCTTCCTCGTGCAGCGCGGCGATGGCCGCCGGCGTCGTCTCCTTGATGGGGTCGGCGACGGAGATCAGACCGGCCGCTCGGCCCTCGACGGCCACGAACATGGTCGTCTGGCCCTGTCGGCGCAAGTTCTCGGCGGGCTCTGCGAGCTGGCCCGTTTCCACTCCGGCGGCCGCCATCATGGCCGGGTTGCCCAGGACGACCTCGCGGCCCTCGACGCGTCCGCGCACGCCTTTGCCCGTCACGGAGACGAAGGCCTCGACAGGCTGCGCCTGCACGCCGCGCTCGCGAGCGCCGGCGACGATCGCCGCGGCCAACGGATGCTCGCTGCCGCGCTCGAGCGCCGCCGCGAGCGCGAGCACCTCCTCCTCGGCAAAGCCCTCGGCGGCGGCGACGCGCTCGAGCCTCGGCTTGCCGACCGTCAGCGTGCCCGTCTTGTCCACGACGAGAGTGTCGACGCGCCGCAGCGTCTCGAGGGCTTCGGCGTTCTTGAACAGCACGCCGGCACCGGCGCCTTTACCGCTCGCGACCATGATCGAGACGGGGGTAGCGAGCCCGAGGGCGCACGGACAGGCGATGATGAGCACCGCGACCGCATTGAGCGTCGCAAAGGCCATAGCCGGCGGCGGTCCCCAGACCGCCCAGCCGATGAACGTCAGCACCGCCGCGGCGACCACGGCGGGCACGAAATAGCCGGCGACCACGTCCGCGAGACGCTGGATCGGCGCTCGGCTCCGGGAGGCATCGGCAACCATCTGCACGATCTGCGCGAGCAGCGTCTCTGCACCTACGCGCTGCGCTTCCATGACGAGCGAACCCGTGCCGTTGATCGTGGCCCCGATCAACGCATCGCCCGCGGATTTGCCGACGGGCAGCGGCTCGCCCGTGATCATCGACTCGTCCACGGAGGACTCGCCCTCGAGGACCGTGCCATCCACGGGCACCTTTTCGCCGGGCCGCACGCGCAGCCGATTGCCGGGCCGGACGCGTTCGAGCGGCACGTCTTCCTCGCCGCCGTCCGCGCCGATGCGGCGAGCCGTCTTCGGCGCAAGGCCGAGCAGCGCCCGTATCGCATTGCCGGTGCGTGAGCGGGCCCGCAGCTCGAGCACCTGACCGAGCAGCACGAGCGTGACGATGATGCCGGAGGCTTCGAAATAGACTCCGACCTCGCCGCCGGACCGGAACGAAGGCGGGAAGATACCCGGCAGGAGCGTCGCCACGACGCTGTACGCGTAGGCGACCCCGGTTCCCAGCGCGATCAGCGTAAACATGTTCGGCGAGCGGTTCACCACGGACTGCCAGCCGCGCACGAAAAAGGGCCAGCCGCACCACGCGACGACGGGTGTCGCGAGCGCGAGCTCGAGCCACCGGCCGACGCTGCGCGGCACGAAGGCGCCGAGCGCGCCGCCGGCCACCATGTGCCCCATGGCGAGCACGGCGAGCGGCAGCGTGAGCACGAGGCTGATCCAGAACCGCCTCGTCATCTGAACGAGCTCTGGATTCTCCTGTTCCGCGGCCGTCACGCTGAGCGGCTCGAGGGCCATGCCGCACAGGGGACAACCGCCGGGCTCCTCACGCACCACTTCCGGGTGCATCGGGCACGTCCACTGCGTCCTCGCGGCCGACGCCACGCGCGGGGCCGACGCCGCCGGCTGGGCCGGCGCAGCGCGCGGGGCCGCCGACTGCTCGCCGACCAGGTAGCGCCGCGGGTCGGCCGCGAATTTGTCTCGGCACCCGGCGCAGCAGAAGTAGTAGGTCCGGCCGTCGTGCGCGTACGAAGGCGCGCGCGCCGAATCGACTTGCATGCCGCAGACGGGATCGACGTCACCGTCGGCCGTCCTCGGCTGCACTCGGCTCTGGCCGCGCCCGCCGCTCGGAGCCGGGTGCTCCGTCGCGGCTTGCGCAGATCGCGGGGACGTGTTTGCTTCGCTCATCGGTTCTCCTCGGCCGCGCCATGGTAGCGGAACGCGGCACGGATAGCGGAACGCGGCGCAGTCGTTCACAGGCACGAAACTTGCCTGAAGCGTCCCATCGAAGACGGGACCAAGCATGCGAGCGGCCGATTTTCTGACCTTCCTGGCGCAACCTTGGTTCGTCGTGCCGTGGTACGCGATCGGCACAGCAGGCGCGATTTGGCTCGTCTACGATACGCAGGCCGTCAATACACCCCTACAGGGCCCCGCCCGTTGGACGTGGCCCGTCGTCGTGTTCTTCTTCTCCGTCCTCGGCCTCGCGCTTTACCTCGCCGCGTCGCGGCCGCCCGGCATCGCAAAGCGGGAGGGTCAGGCCAAGATCCGTAGGTTCGAGGCTTACGCGCGCCATCCGTTCCGCCGGGCAATGGCGGCGGCCGCATTTTGCGTCGGCGGGAACGGCATCGGCATCGTGACCGCAATGATCATTGCGCGCGCCGTCGCGGTGCCCTACTGGGTGGAGTTCTGGTTCGAATACAGCGTGGCCTTTCTGTTGGGCTGGATCGTCTTTGAGCGCGCCGCGATGGCGCGGATCACGGGCTCTGCGCGCCTGGCGCTGCTCGCCGGCTTCCGTGTCGAGTTCTTCTCGATGATGACGCTCATGGCCGGCTGGGGAATTGTCACCGGCACGATCACACCGGTCAGCGTCGGCCAACAGCCGCCGCCTTTGACCTTCGCGTTTTGGGGCTTTGCAGCCCTCGGTCTGCTCGCGGGCACGATCACGACCCTACCCATGAGCTGGATCATGAGCCGGGTCGGCCCCGAAACCCGGTGGCGGGCCCAAGCAGCCGAGAGCCGATGAAGGAGTGGCTCCTCGTCGCCATGTACGCGCTCGGCGTCGGCGCCATGGCGCTGACGGCATGGCTCTTCGAATGGCACGAGGGCCGCAGCATCGAAGGCGCGGTGGCCGCCGAGCCGCGCGGGAGTGCCCCGCTCAGGACTCCGCTCGATGCGTTGGCAGCCGGCCTTTCCGGGACTTTGAACGTGGCGGCCCGCGATCTAGGCGCCGGGCGGCGCAGCGAGGCGGCCCGCGCTCTCGATGCGGCGCTCCGGGCCGCCGAGGTCGGCGCGGCGGCCGATCGCGGCGGGATGCTTGGCGTCACGCTCGCGCGGGTTCGCGCCGCGCGGCGCGCGCTGCACAACGGCCGGCCGCGCAAGGCTCGCAGGCACGTCGATGAGGCCCGGCGCACCCTGCGGGGCAAAACGCCCGGCAAGGCCGGCACCGCGAAGGCTCTGGGCGGGTACGCCGGCGCCACGGTCATCAATGCCAACGGCGTGCGGATCGGCAAGGTCGAGCGAGTCGAGGCCGACAAGCTGCGCATCGTCTTCGGGCCCGGGCTCGACGTGCTCGGCATCCTCGATCTGCGCTCGGAGCCGGCGCTGACCGTCCCGGCGCGGTTCGTGCTATTCGGCCCTAACGAGTTCTTCGGCCCGACACTCGTCGCACTGCCCGTCTCTGAAGACACGCGCGTGCTCGTGGACCGGCGCGCGGCGCCGCCGCGTCCAAGGCTCGCGCCGGCGCGGGCGCTTCAACTGCGGCGAATTGGGAGCGCCCTCGAACTGCAAGCGGCAAGCCGCGTGCCACACGGCGCGGCGGCCGCGGCGACCTGCGTCGGCGGGTGCCGTCGAGGCCGGTCTGTGCCGCCGAGATTGACCGGCGTGAATCGACTCCACTAATGTCGCTTCGTGTTCAACGCAGGCTCAATCGCGTACGCGCTCGCGCTGCCTTGGCGCGTCCTGCTGCTGCTCGTACTGGCCGCCGTGGTGCATTTCCTCGCCCTCGTGATCAAGCGCTACGTGGACCACGTATCGTCCGCCGCGCGCGGCCGCGGATTCCGCAAGCTGCGCTCGATATCGACGCTCGCGACGAGCATCCTCGTATTCACGGCTTACTTTCTGACGCTCGGCCTGATCCTCGGTCAATTCGGCGTCTCTTTGACGGCCTTCTTCGCGAGCGCGTCGGTGATCGGCCTCGCGGTCGGTTTCGGCTCCCAAGGCCTCGTTCAGGACGTCGTAACGGGGCTCACGCTGATTTTTTCCGACCTCATCGACGTCGGCGACCTCGTCGAGCTCTCGGGGCAGACAGGGCTCGTCGAGGGCATCACGATGCGCTTCGTCCGGCTGCGCAACGCGCTCGGGGCCGAAGTGTTTATCCCCAATCGAACGATCAGCAGCGTCATCAATTATCCGCGCGGCTACGTGCGCTGCATCGTGGACGTGACCCTGCTCGGCGACGCCGTGCAGCGGGCAAAGATGCGCGAGACGACCGAGCGGTTCGTTAGCGGCTTCCGGGAGCAGTTCCCGGCGATGTTCATGGCGGCCCCTTCGGTGGAAGGCGAGCGCCGGCTCGAGTCCGGCAAGCAGTTCCTGCGGCTTCGCTTGCCGCTTTGGCCGGATCGGGCCGGCGCCGTCGAGGCGATCCTGCGCGCCGAGCTGACCGAGGGGTTGAAGCGTGAGCACGCAGACTACGCGCCATGGATGGTGGCCGTGTCCTACGAGGCCGAGACGCGGCCCGCGACGGCGCGAATCCGCTGGCTGCCCGGCGGCCGTCGGACCGTGCGCGAGCCGAAGCCCGCGAGCCCGCAGAAGACGCAGGAAAAAACGCAGGAATAGCGCCGCGCAGCGACAAGGCACCGCCGCCAACGCGCGCAGCAACCGGAGCGCAGCCACCGCAGCGCGCACGACCACCCCAGCGCACACCGCCACCGCAGTGCGCACCGCCGCAGCAGCGCGCGCGGCAACAAGAGACGCCCGCCGACGAAAACGCCGCAGCGGGCGAACCCGGCTGCGGCGTCCTCGAGAGGGAAACGGCCGCGAACGGCCCCTTCTCGAGCCCCTCGCGCCTCGATCAGGCTTTGCCCGTGCGCCAGCCCGCGGCGTATTCCTCGCGCGCGACTTCCGAGTACGGGACGGGGCTCACGATGGCCCGAATCTCGAGCTGCTTGTGCCGCTCGACCGTGGACTTCTTCGAGCCGCCGTTCGGCTCGCCCCAGACGATCTTGACCTCGTTGCCGATCTTCACGTCCGGATCGACCGTGCCGAGCGAGAGCATCGACTTCTCGTTGAAGCTGTAGCCCGTGAACATCGAGAAGCCGGCCGGCTTGCCGTTGGCGAGCACCTGGTCGTAGTTCGCCGAGGCGTAATTCGAGAGCGGCCAGTCGATGAACTTGTAGCCGTCCTCGCCCGGGTTCAGCATCGAGCGGAAGACCTTGGCGACGTTGTCGGCGTTCCAGGCAAACGTTACCTTGTGGCGATGCGGCTTCTCCGCGATCTTCTCGAGCGCCTCGCGGCCGATGAAGTCGTGATCGAACTTCACGAACGGCCCGTAGCCGAGCTCGTACGGATTCACGTAGTAGTCTTCGATATTCTTCGAGACGAAGCTGCCTCCGAGCGAGCCCGAGGCTTCGTAGCTCGATACGGAGAGCCACTCGCGGTAGGGCTTCATGCGCTCGTCCGTGTAGACGGACGGCAGCGGCGAGGGAATCCAGCCCGACTCGAGCGTATTCGAGGGATAGGCGCGGGAGCCGACCTGGTACAAATCGAATTCGTTGCCGGCCTCGATGATCGCGGCGCGGATTTCCTCGCCCTCCTCGTAGGGCCCCCAGATCTCGAGGCCCGGAGCGCCGGCCATGCCGTGCCGCAGCGCGCGCACCTGACGGCCCGCGATGTGGATGCGGTCCATGTGGAAGAACTTGATGTCGGGCACGGGGCCGCCGTTGAGCTTCTCGATGAGCGCCCAGGCCTTCGGGCCCTGGATCTGGTAGCGGTAGCTCTTGCGCACGACGGGCTTGCCCATCGGCCGCGAGGGCGAACGGTCGTCCTTCTCGATCGACACGTCGAAGCCGCCCTTCTCGCCGTGGAACTCGATCCAGTTCGCCGTCGGCGCGCGGCCGACGAACACGAACTTGTTTTCGGCCAGGTAGAACAGAATGCCGTCGCCGAGGACGTGGCCGCTGTAGCTGCAGGGGATGAACTGCTTGGCCCTGTCGACCTTGAAGTTCTTGAAGGAGTTGATTGTGAGATACGAAAGCATCTTGAAGGCGTCGGGGCCTTCGATGTAGATGTCCACCATGTGATGCGACTGGTCGAACAGCACGCAGCTGTCACGCCACGCACGCTGCTCGTCGCGCCAGTTCGAGAATTCCGAAGGAACGACCGGGTAGACATAGGCGCCGATTCGCGAATTGCGCAACATTTCGACCGGATTGACGGTCTTCAACAAATCTTCCAAGCTTTTGTGACTCATAGTTATTGCCTATTACCCCTTCCTACGGGCGAATCCTTTCCTCGAATTATTAAGCTCCAGTCGAACCGGGTGGGGGGTTCGAGCCGGGTGAACGGAGGATTTTGAGCGGGTCCCGCCGAATTTTCAATTACCCGGCGGCGATTCCGAGCTTGGACCGGCACTCCGGCAATTCGAAGTGCAGCGCGACGACGGCGGCGTCGGCGGTCAGGAGAATGCGCTCGTCCGCCTCGAGATAGATCGACGTCCACGGCCGAAGGGCCTCGGATCCCGCGGCGCCCGAACCTTTCAGCACGAAAAAGATGCCCCGCCCTCGCGCTTCGAATTCGCTGCCCGCCTCGAGGCGCAGCAGGCGCGCGCCGGTGTGGTTCGCAGCGAAAGAACCGAGACGCTTTTCCTCGACGCCCGCATCGGACAGGCGTCGCCAGGCCGTGCGTGCCGGGTCGACGAGCGTCGGCCCTTCGAACGCCGACGCGGGATAAACGAGCGGGCGGCCGTTGACGTGCTCCCAGATGGCCTCGAACGCGTCCTGGTTGCGGCGCCCGGCCGTGCCCGGGGCGCGGCGGTATATGCCGTCGCGAAACTCGCCGGTGCGCTCGAGCGCGACTCGGCCCGCCTCGACCTCGGCGCCCGAGAGATATCCGCCTCCGCCAAGGCCCCCAAACTGCAGGACGAGCGCCAAGGTCTCGTCCGCCGAAGACTGCGGACCGTAGTGAACGCCCTCGGGGAAGTAGCCGACCATGCCTTCGGTCATGACGCCGTCGCGGCCGAAGTCGTAGCTTCCGGAGAGCACGCAGCGATACTGCTCGAAGTTGTGACGGTGCCGCGGCGAGACGAAATCGCGTCCCGTGAGCCCAAGCGACAGCTGGAAATTGTCGGGCCGCCCCGGCTGTCCCTCGAGAAGGATGCGTGACATGAGCCCTCCGCCGCGATGCCTGACAGCCGGCGTCGGCGCCACCTCGTCGCCCTGCACGATATTCATAAACCCACCCCTCAGGCCGGCGCCTTCTCGCGCGCCTCGACCCACGCCTCGAACCGGTCGCAAAGCGCCTCGAAGCTCTCGCCATGCGCGTTCGAGGCGATGAGCTCGTCGCCGTGCTTCACGGCGATGCGGGCATCGAGCTCCACGGGACCGCGGGCCGAGGGCGTGGCGCGCTCGCGCTCGAGCGCCCTTTGCGCCTCCGCGAGCGCTTCGGGCAGCGATCGATCCACGCGGCGCACGAGCGCCTTGCCCGAAAACGGCTCGCCCGTGAGGTCGTGCACGAACTCGAGGAACGTGCGCGAATTGCCGGGCTGCCAGTAGCCGGCCGCGAGCTCGGGGCCGATCGTGGGATTATCCATGAGATAGCCGTCGCGCTCGAGGAAGAACGCGCGCGTCTGCGCCACGGCCATCTCCGCCAGGACGTAGCCGTGGTAGTAGGCCGAGGAATCGCCCGAGAGCAGATGCGGAACCGAAAGCACGGGCCGCGGCCCCTCCTCGAGCAGCCACAAGCGGCGCTCCACGTCTCGGAGGACGGCCAGGATGTTTTCCGGCGTGAGAGCGTCTTCGTCGAGCTCGTATACCGCCTTCTCGCCATAGACGACGGCGAGCAGGCCGCGCACGGCCGCGGCCTGTGTGCGCTGAGATACTTCTATTCCCTTACGAATCAGCTCGGGCGGGATGCCGGCATAGCGGGCACGCCAGTCCGGATCCTCGACGAGGCTGTCGCAGAACATCGACTGCGTCTCGGCGAAAGCCACCGAGGTCGGGGCGAATTCCTGCGCGAAGCACGGCGCCGGCATGCGAATGTTCGCGAAGTGCGCGGCGTGGCCGCCCTCGTGAAACAGCGTGCGCAGGATCGCGGCGCCCGCCCCGACCTGGCTCGGCGTCGCGTCCGAGGTGAAATTGATGCGCGCAGGCTGGTAGCGGCCTTCGTTGATCCACCCCGGCACGGGCCCGTGCATGAACCCGTTCTGGTACTTGCCCTTGCGCGTGAACAGATCGAGCGTGAGCTCCGCGCCGTTGTAGCGGATGCCGAGCGCGGCGAAGCTGCGCCCCCAACGGCGCAGAGTCGAATGGGCCCGCAGATAGGGATCGAGCTCGGCCGTCAGGCTGCCGGCATTCAGGTAGCCCCAGTTCCAGCCGCGGCGGGCGCCCTCGCCGTGCGTTTCGACGAGACGTTCGACGGCGCGGCGCTGGGCGTCCCGCGTGTCCCGCTCGAGCTCGTCGAGCAGCTCGAAGAGCCTGCGCTTGGAGAAGCCCTCGTTGCGCTGGACCTTCATGTCGTAGTAGTCCTCGTAGCCCATGAGGCGGCCGAGGCGATTGCGTTCCTTGACGACTTCGATGAAGCCGCGGCCGAGCACGTGCGGCTCGATTTCGCGGATCGCATCGAAGGCCGCGCGGCGAAGCGCCTCCGCCGGTGCGGTGCGCATCATGATCGAGAGCGAGACGACGTCGGACTTCACGCGCTCGCCCGACCCGGGGTCCACGTACTCGAGCTCGAGCGCGCCGCGCGCCCGCTCGAGCTCCCCTTCCATGCGGATGATCTTCTCCTGCAGCGCCTGCGCCTCGCGGCTTTCGACGGCGTTGGCCTCGAAGAAGCGCAGCCAGCCTTCGAGACCGATGCGCTCGTCGCTGGCCAAGTCCGTGCGCTCGAGCTCGGCGCGGATGCGCGGCAGGTACGACGCGTCCGAGATCAGGTTCCGGTAGCGGATCTCGCGGTCTTCGAAATCGCCGGCGTAACCCGGCAGCGCCATCTTCATGGCCCAGAAGGCGTTCTCCTTGGGCACGTGGACGGCGAGATAGGCGTCATTGAGCTCGCGGTAAAGGCCGTTCATGGCCTGAAGCTAGCACAGGCTCCGCGGGCGGTCACTCGCGGCGGCAACGAGGACGCCGGAGGACGCCGGAGGGCGCCGGGGGCGGCGATTGCGGCCTCTTGCGGCACGCCGACTGCCGACGCTCAGCCCGTCAAGCGTTCGATGAGGCCGGTCAAGTCGGCCGCGTCCACCGGTTTGGTCAGATGCCCGTCGAAGCCCGCGGCCTTGGCCCGCTGCTTGTCCTCCGCCTGCCCCCAGCCGCTGACGGCGACGAGCACGAGAGGGGCGCTGCGCGGCTCGGCGCGGAGGCGCCGAGCGATCTCGTAGCCGTCCATACCGGGCAAGCCGATGTCGAGCAGCGCGACGTCGGGCTGCCACTCGGCCGCGGCCTCGAGCGCGGCGGCGCCCGAATGCTCCACGCGCACCGTGTGACCGTGCATCTCGAGCAGCAACGCCAGGCTCTCGGCGGCATCCGCATTGTCGTCCACGACCATCACCCGGCGCGGCGTCGAGACGCCGATTCCATCGGGAAGCTCGGCAGCCGTGCGGGCGGCGCTGCGATCGAGCGGCACTCGAAGAACAAACTCGCTGCCGTGGCCAAAGCCCTCGCTCCTGGCCTCGATCGTGCCCCCGTGCAGGACGGCGAGCTGGCGCGACAGCGCAAGGCCGATTCCGAGGCCGCCCCCTCCGGCCCCCCCGTGATGCTCCGGCACCTGCATGAACATCTCGAATACCTTCTCGAGCTTGTCCGGCGGAATGCCGAGGCCGTCGTCGCGCACGCGGATCTGGCCTTGGTCCCCTTCGGCTCCGGCGCGCACCTCGAGGGTTCCGCCGCGCTCCGTGTACTTGGCTGCGTTGCTCAGAAGATTCGCGACGACCTGCGTAAGCCGCTCGAAATCGCCGTACACGGGCAGCTCCTCGCTCGCGGGCTCGACGGCGAGCCTATGGCCATGATCGGCAACGAGCCCGCGAGTCTGCTCGACGGCGGCGTCGACGACCGCGTTCAGATCGATGCGCGCTCGCTGCAGCTCGACTTTGCCCCGGCTGACGCGCGAAAGGTCGAGGAGGTCGTCGACGAGACGCACGAGATGCGCGAGCTGCCGGCCCATCATGGCCCTCACACTGTCGGCGAGCTCGGGCTTGCCTCGGGCCCGGTCGAGCAGCTCGAGGCCCGTGCCGAGGGGCGCGAGCGGGTTGCGGAGCTCGTGTCCCAGTACGGCCAGGAATTCGTCCTTGCGCCGGTCGGCGTCGCGCAGAGCGTCCTCAGCCTTTCGGCGCTCGTCGACGTCGATGACGGAGCCGACGAATCCGAGCAGCCCGCCTCGGCGCCCCATGCGCGGCCGCGACGCATCCAGCACCCAGCGATACTCGCCGTCGCGACGACGGAGCCGGTAATCGAGCTCGAATGCGGCCGGGCTCGCCGTGGCGGCGCGCAGGCATGCCTCGACGCGAGCGCGATCTTCGGGATGCACGGCCTCGAGCCATCCCGCACCGAGGCTCGCGTCCGGCGTCTGCCCCGTGAAGTCGCACCACCCTCGGCTCACATAGGTCCGCCCGCCGTCGGGGCCGGCGATCCAGAGCATCGCGGGGGCCGCATCCGCGAGCTCGCGGAAGTACTGCTCGCCTTCGCGCCGGACGCGGGCCAGGTTGAGGTGACCTTCGACGCGAGTCAGAAGCTCGCGCGCGCTGAACGGCTTCGTGAGGTAATCGTCGGCGCCGGCGGCGACACCCTCGATCCGCGCTTCCTCTCCGGCGCGCGCGGAAAGCAGCACGACCGGGACGGCGCGCGTGGCGGCCTCGCTGCGCAGCGCCTCGAGCAGTGCGAAGCCGTCGAGGCCGGGCATCATGACGTCGGCGAGCACGAGATCCGGCGGCGCGCGGCGCGCGAGCTCGAAGGCTGTTCGCCCATCGGCCGCCGTCTCCACCACGAAGCGCTCCGAGAGCAGTCGGCGCACGTAATCGCGCATGTCGGCATTGTCGTCCGCGAGCAGGACGCGGCCGAGGCGCGCCCGCGGCGCGTCCTTGCGCCGCTCTGCCTCGTCCTGTAACGGGAGCGCCTCCTCGGACCCGGGAAGCCAGCGCAGGGCTTCCTCGACGTAGGCCGAGGCCCCGGTCCTCGTCGACGCCGGTGTTCGCGCAGCGGGCGGGGGCTCTTCGTGTGCGCGTCTCCGTCGCGGTATCGTGACCATAAACGTCGATCCCCGGTCGAGCTCGCTCTCGACGCCGATCCCGCCGCCGTGCAGCTCGACGAGCTCCTGAACGAGCGCAAGGCCGATGCCGGTGCCCTCGTACGTGCGGCCGCGGCCGTTCTCGACCCTGTGAAAGCGCTCGAAAAGCCGGGGCAGCTCCGCAGCCGGAATGCCGACGCCGGTATCGCGCACTTCGAGCTCGACGACGTCGCCGTTCTCGCGCAGGGCGACGTCGATGGCGCCTTCGAGCGTGAACTTGAATGCGTTCGATACGAGGTTCAGAACGATCTTCTCCCACATGTCGCGGTCCACCCATATCGGCTCCGCCAAGGGAGGACAATCCACGCGCAGCTCGAGCCCCGCTTTCTCGCATGCCGAGCGGAAATTGCTCGCCAGATCGCACGTGAGCTGGCCCAGCTCGACCGGCTCGAACGCTACGCTCACGCGCCCCGCCTCGATGCGCGAAAAATCCAGCAGCGAATTGACGAGCTTCTGCAGACGCAGCGCGTTGCGGTGCGCCATGGAGACGCGGTCCCGCGCCGCGGCCGGCAGCCCGCTCGAGGCGGGGAGCAGGTCCTCGAGCGGACCGAGCATCAGTGTCAGCGGCGTTCGAAATTCATGGCTCACGTTGCTGAAAAAAGCGGTCTTGGCACGGTCGAGGGCGGAGAGCTGCTCGGCGCGATCACGCTCGGCCTCGTACGCGCGGGCGTTCGCCACGGCCGTCGCGACCTGCCGCGCAGCCAGATCGAAAAAGGAGCGATACTGATCGTCCAGGCGCCGCCGCGCGTTCACGCCCGCGACGAGAAAGCCGAACGGCCGCGCGTCGTTGGGCGGGCGCAGGGGCGCGACGAGCGAATGCGGCGGACGCTCGGGCCAAGGCGTCGGCAGCTCCGCGAGGCCGAGCTCTGCATTGTCCACGAGCACGGGCTCGCCCCGATCGATCGCCCGCGCGAGCGGCCACACGCCGTCGGCCTCGCGGACGTCGATCGCCTCCGGCGCGCCGGGCTGGCCCCGCTCCAGATTGGCCGCGGCGACGAGGCGGGCCGCGCCCCGCTCATCGACAAGATAGATCGAGGCGAACGGCACGTCCTTTTCGTTGCGCCCGAGGATGCGCGCCGCCCGCCTGCAGGCCTCCGTCTCGTTCCCGGCTTCCTGCATGTGCGCGCCGAGCTCGCTCAGCGTCTGCAGCCGGCGTTTGCTGAGCACGCTTTCGGTCGTCTCCACGACCGCGTTGAAAATGCCCTCTACCCGGCCGCCCTCCCCTCGAATGGGGCTGAACGTGAAATTGAAGTAGCACTCCTCGGTGTAGCCGTGCCGGCGCATGGGCAGCAGCAGATCCTCCGACCACGTGCCCTCACCCGTTGCGAACACGCGCTCGAACAGCGGGCCGATCATGTTCCAGATCTCGGGCCACACTTCGCGGGCGGGGCGCCCGAGCGCCCAGGGGTGCTTGCTTCCGGGAATCGGCCTCCACGCGTCGTTGTAAAGAAGCGCGAGCTCGGGCCCCCAATACAGCGCGATGGGGTAGCGCGAGTTCAGCATGATCCCGGCGGCCGACCGCAGGCTCTGCGGCCATCCGGCAGCAGGGCCCAGAGCAGTGCGCGACCAGTCGTGCGCGCGCACGAGTGCGCCCATGTCGCCGCCGCCCTGAAGAAAGTCGAGCTCTCCGTTCAACTCGCCGCCTCCTTCGTGCCGTCACCGCATCGATTGCGCACCCGAAGAGCTTCTCAGCGGCGAACCCTCCATGGCGCCCAATGTCCTAACGCTAGCATAACCCCCCGGCGCGGTTGGCACGGCCGTTGCTTGTGCCTACGAAAACTCAGCTCGCAGGCATCGCCGACGATGTTCGTCGCGACGACGAGCCCGGTTCGTCCGAGAGGCCGCGGGCCCGTGCCGCGGCCGCGCGCCCGAGCCCGGACTCCGACACAACCGATGATCATCGCACTCATTCAGAAGCTCAGACCGCTGCGGACCTTCCCGCGGCTCCTACGCTACGCGATCGCGGCCGGGCTCGTCCTCGTGACCTTCTACGCGAGCTTCGCCGTGACCCGCGCGGTCCCGAACGGCGCGGCCTATTCGCCGCTGCTGCTGTTCATGCCGGCCGTGATCGTCTCGTCGTTCATCTTCGACCGCGGCTCAGGGTTCCTCGCGACCTTTCTCAGCGCCGCGCTCGGCGTCTACTACTAAGTGCCGCCCATGCGGACATTCGCGCTGACGAATTTCTCGACGGCGGCGTCCGTCCTCATATTTCTCGTCAGCGCGCTGTTGACGGCCGCTCTGATCGAAGCGCTGCGCACCACCGTGGAGGAGCTGGCGATATCGAATGCCGAGCTGGCCGAGAACAACAGCCTTCTGGAGACCGTCCTCGAAGGGGTGCCCGACCCGCTGTACGTCAAGGATCGCGAGGGCCGGTTCGTGCGCGCCAACTCCGCAACGGCCCAGCTCCTCGGCACGCGCCGGGATGCGCTGCAGGGCAAACGGGCCAGCGACCTGGTCCGGCCGGAAGCGGCCCGCGCCATCGAGGCGAGCGACGAGGACGTCCTGCGAACGCGTCACGTGAGCACGACCGAAGAGCTGGTGGGCGTGGGCGCCGCCGCCGCCACCCGCTGTTACCTCTCGACCAAAGCGCCCTGGTACGGCCCCAAGGGACAGCTCTTAGGGCTCATCGGAATTTCCCGCGACATCGAGGACCTCAAGCAGGCCGAACGCCGGCTGCGCGCCTCCGACGAGCAGAAGACGCTGCTGCTCGCCGACATCAACCATCGGATCAAGAACAGCCTGCAATCGATCGCGGCCTCGCTGGAGGTGGCCCGCTTCAAGCTCGCCGATGGCGCCGCGCACGACGCCATCGGCGCGGCCGTGCGCCAGCTCATCGTCCTCGCGCGCGTCTTCAACCGCCTGCACCTGCACGGCAGCGTTTCGCGCGTCGACATCCAGGAATTTCTCGAGGGCCTCTGCGACGACCTGAAGCACAGCGTCGTCACGGACGCGATCGCGGTGCGCACGGCCATCGAGTCGTACGAGACGACCGTCGACAGGGCCGTCTCGCTGGGGCTCATCGTCAACGAGCTCGTGACGAACTCGATCAAGCATGCATTTCCCGAGGACCGGGACGGGACGATTGCGGTTCGCCTGCGCGCCGAGGACGGCCGCCTGCGGCTCGAGATCGCCGACGACGGCGTCGGTTTAGCGGAGGGCCGCCAGGCGAGCGGCTCGGGACGCCGACTTGTGCAGTCGCTCGCGCATCAGGTCGGCGGTGCCGCGTCGTGGGCCCGCAATGCGGCCGGCGGGACGACCGTGCGCGTCGAATTCCCGGAAGAGGAGAGCCTTTGGCCCGAATCGGCGGGAGAACCGGCGCCGAAACCGTAGAGGCGAATGACGGCCGGCTCGCCGCGCCCCCGAGGGGCGGCACCCTCTCGGCCGAGGCGGAGCTGCCCGGGCGCTGACCCGGGCAGCCGTCCGCCGCGGCGCAGGCTCATTGCTTGGGGCGCTGAATCAGCTCGAGCCGATTGCCGGCCGGGTCCTTGGCGATGCCGATCACGATCCCCGTATTGCCGAAGGGCCGCGGCTCGCCCTGCATCGAGCCGCCCGCCGCCTTGACCGCCGCGACCGTCGCCGCCATGTCCGTCACATTGAAGATGATGTGCGGAACGGGATCGTCGACGTTGTTCGAGGCGCGGTGCATGACGACGACCTGCGGGTTCGAGTTACCCTTGGCGGCTTCGACCGACGAACCGAAGTTCATCATGATTTCTATGTTGCCCGGCAGCTGTAGGCGGTTGACCTCCTTGAGGCCGAAGGCCGACTCGTAAAACTTGGCGTCCGCGGCTACGTCCTCGGCGCCGACGCGCGCCGCGTTGAGCGTCACGTCCGCGTGCACGACAGCCGTGAGCAGCAGCCCCACGGCCCCGCCCGCCGTGACCTTCCCAGCATTTCTCATTCGCGTTCTCCTGGAGGTGATGTGCCGCGGGATGATAGCGCGCCCGCCCATGGGCCGCTAACGCCGCCGCGGCACGAAGTTTGCTTTAGCTACCTCCAGCATCGATCCCGATCATCGATTCGAGGTATGCCCAATGTGCAAGCCATGGATTGCCCTCGGCGCCTCGCTGTTGCTCGTAACGGGCACGGCGGCAGCCGCGAACCACCAGGGACTTTACGTCGGCGCCGGGCTCGGCGACTTCTCCGCCAAGCTCGAGCGCAACGATACCGTGTCGACAACGAACATCTCCTTCGACAGGAACACGAGCGCCTCGAAGGTCTTCGCGGGCTGGCGCTTTACGAGGTTTTTCGCCCTCGAGGGCGACTACGTCGACTTCGGCAAGTCGAAGGCAGCCGTCGAGACGCTCGGCATCACGGCCAAGACGACGGGGTTCGCCCCTTACGTCGTCGGTACCCTGCCCATCGGGCCGGTCGAGCTCTTCGCTAAAGGCGGGGTCCTCTATTACGATCTGAAGGTCAACGGTCCGAGCGGCAGGCTCGTGGACGCGAGCAGCCACGACGCGGTTTACGGCGCCGGCATCGGCTTCGTCGTGCTGCAGCGATTGAGCCTGCGCGCCGAATACGAGCAGATCGACGTCAGCCAGTTCGCGTCCTCGCACTCGGTCTGGCTCACGGCCGCCTGGCGGTTCTGAGCCGCCCGCTGGTCCACGCAGTAGGCGACCGCGGGCGGTCGCGCGGCCGGCCGCCTTCTCGGCGAGGGCCAGGTGGCCCGCAAGTCGTGCGCCAGACCCGCCCGTGGTGCGCCAGGCCCGCCCGCTGGCCGGGGGCCGATCGCCGGGCCGCCCGGCCCTTTACCTTGTGTATAGAATGTAGTCAATCCGTATGCTTCAATAGTTTCGCGGCGCAATGTGCACGAGGTCCGGGACAGAATCCGGGCGCGCGCCGACAATCTCGCCGTTCACAGCCGAGATGGGAGGGTCTCGCAATGAGCACGGTGAATCCTTATGCGCCGCCCCAGGCGGAGGTCCGCGACATCCCGACGGGCGTGCACGAGCCCGCCAGCCGGGGCATTCGGTTCGTCGGCGTCATTCTCGACGGTCTGATCGCCTGGGCCATGACGTACCTGCCGGTGCTCGTGGCGACGCTCGTCATCGGCGTGGCGCCCGCCACCTCGCCGCAAGGCATCTTTTCTCAGCCCGCCTTCATCGTCGGAGCGAGCCTCGGCTTCCTCGGCTTCCTGGCCTGGTGCTGGATCACGATCCTGTTCGTTTCGCGTTACGGCCAGACGATCGGCAAGCGGCTGCTCGGCATCAAGGTCATCAGAAGCGACGGCAGCCGGGCCTCTCTGGGCCGCATTTTCTGGCTGCGCAATGTCGTCAATATCCTGCTCAGCATCATTCCGTTGTACGGCATCGTGGACGCGCTCGTGATCTTCGGGCAGCGCCGCCAGTGTCTGCACGACATGATTGCCGACACGATCGTCATCCGGGCCTGACGAGGCCGCCCCGCGCGAAGTGCTCGACACGGTCGTCACGGCGGAAACGCCCGAGGGGATACTGCTCGAGCTGCGGCCGGCCGGTCTCACGGTGCGCTTCTACGCCTTCGCGGTGGACTGGCTCATCCGCCTGGCGGTGCTCTACGGCGCCTCGATCGCCGCAGCGCTCATGGGCGGCCTCGGTATCGCGTTCTGGATCGTGCTGCTGTTCGCGCTCGAGTGGCTGTACCCGGTCGCGTTCGAGCTCGCCCGAGCCGGCGCGACGCCGGGCAAAAAGATCTTCGGTCTCAGGGTCGTCATGGACAGCGGCTTGCCAGTGACGCCGGCCGCGTCGCTGACTCGGAACCTGTTGCGCGTCGCCGATTTTCTGCCGCTCGCCTACGGTTTCGCGATCGTGAGCATGCTGCTGCGCGCCGACCACAAGCGGCTCGGCGATCTGGCCGCCCAGACGCTGGTCGTCCACGCCCCGATGCCCGCGCCGCGCGTGGAGCTCGCGCAAGTCGACCCGATTCCGCCGGCGGTGCCGCTCGCCCCGCAGGATCAAGCCGCGCTCATCGCGCTCGCGGCTCGGGCCCCGACGCTGACGGGCGAGCGGCTGGACGAGTTGGCGGCCCTCGCGGCCCCCGTATGCGGCGGCTCGGCGATCGCCGGGGCCGAGCTGACGCGCCGTGTCCTCGGCGTCGCCCAGTGGCTCATGGGCAGGCGCTCGTGACTCCGCTGCAGTTCGAGTCGCGTTACGAAGCCGAGTGGCGGGAGCTCGAAACGCTGCTCGACCGGGCTTTCGGCCGCGCCTCGCCCGGCACGAGGGTCGCCGCGCCCGTCCCCGGGGAAAGACTCGCCGCGCTCTATCGGCGCGCCTGCGAGCAGCTCGCGCTCGCGCGCGCTCGCGCCTACCCCGCCTATATGCTCGACCGTCTCGAGCGGCTGACGGCCGATGCGCATCAGCTCATCTACCAGCGCCGAGAGTTCGGCGTGGCCGCGCTGCGGCGCTTCGTGGCGCTCGACTTCCCCCGCGCCGTGCGCGGCCACGCGCGCTACGTCTTCGCCGCGGCGCTGCTGCTCGGCCTGCCCACGCTCGCGGTCGGCCTGCTCGTCTATGCGCGGCCCGACCTCGTGCTTTCGGTCGTGGACGCGCGCACGGCCGCATCGTTCGAGCAGATGTATTCGACCTCGGCCGCGACCATCGGGCGCACGGCCGAAAGCGACTGGGTCGCTTTCGGCTCCTACATCCAGCACAACGTCGGCATTGCGTTCCAGTGTTTCGCAGGCGGGTTGTTCCTCGGCCTCGGCAGTATCGTCTTCCTGCTGTTCAACGGCGCCGTCTTCGGCGCCGTCGCGGGGTACGTCACGCAGCGCGGCCTCGGCGCGACGTTCTACTCGTTCGTCGTGACGCACGGCGCGTTCGAGCTCACGGCCATCGTCCTCTCGGGCGCCGCCGGCATGCGGCTCGGACATGCGCTGCTCGCCCCGGGCCGGCGCACACGCATGCAGAGCCTTGCGCAGGCCGGCCGCGAGTGCGCCGTCATCGTCTACGGGCTCGCGGCCATGCTCGTCGTGGCCGCCGCCATCGAAGCGTTCTGGTCCTCGGCCCGGTGGATTCCGCATTCGATGAAGTACGGCATTGCCGCCCTGTGCTGGCTCGGCGTCTTCGCCTATTTCGCGTTGCAGGGCCGTCGTGCAGATTGACGCGCTCGCTCTGCGCATCCGTCCGCGCAGCTTCATGGAAGCCGCGGACCTCGGCGCGCGCCTCTGCCAGGCGGCGGCCGGCTCCGTATATCCCTGTTACCTCGCCGTCGCGCTGCCGTTCGCCGTGCTCGCCGTGGCCTCCTTCGAGATCGCCGACTGGCTGCCCGTCCTCGCGCTGTGGTGGGCAAAGCCCTGGTTCGACCGCGCCGTGCTGTTCGTGCTGTCGCGCGCGGCATTCGGCCAGCGCACGACCCCGGGCGAGCTGTGGCGGGCGCAGCGCTTCGTGCTCTGGCACCAACTCCTCCACACGTGGACGCTGCGCCGGCTCTCGCCGTGGCGCTCGTTCACGCAACCCGTCTACCAGCTCGAAGGGCTCTCGCTCGGGAAAGCGCGCCGGCGCGCCCGGCAGATCCG
The DNA here is from genome assembly GCA_963702105.1 of uncultured Gammaproteobacteria bacterium. Lineage (GTDB taxonomy): Bacteria > Pseudomonadota > Gammaproteobacteria > Steroidobacterales > Rariloculaceae > ZC4RG20. Next base: position 1,174,036 of record OY969712.1, on the reverse strand, counting down.
TTCCGCACGCGGCGGCCAGGGCCTGCTCGTAACCTCCGCCTTTTCGCTGGCCGAGTTCGCGCTCACGATGGCCGTCGCCTCGCTCGGCGTCTGGTTCGCGCCGCCCGAGCAAGGCTCCGTGCTCGCCTCGCTGATCTTCGGCGAAACGGGCCGATTCGCCGTGCTCGTCTCGAGTATCGCCTACGCGATCGTCGTGCTGTTTCTCGAACCGTTCTACGTCGCGGCCGGGTTCGCGATGTACCTGAACCGCCGTTCCGAGCTCGAGGCTTGGGACATCGAGCAGGAATTTCGCCGTGCGTTTGCGCACTGCCCGCGCTGACCGCGCGACGCGGACGGCCCGGGCGGCCCGGGCGGCACGGCCGGCCCGGGCTGCACGGCCGGCACGGGCGGCGCTGGCGGCGCTGGCGGCACTGGCCGCGCTCGGCCTCGGGGCAGCGGCGGCACCGCGGGCACAGGCGCCCCGCGCCGCGCCCCCCGTTGTCGCTCCCGACGCCGGCGCGCCTTCCTCCGCCGCGCCGCCAACTGCTGCGGCGCCGGACGACGCGCGAATTCGGCGCGCGCTCGAGTCCGTCGAGGCAGATCCGAACCTATCGAGCGTGCGCACGGTGCACACGCTCAAGTGGAAGAACTCGACGGCCTCGGAGCGCCCTGCACCAGGTTGGCTCCGGTGGCTCGTAGGCTTCTTCCGTTGGTTTGCGGAGACCGGGCGCTTCCTGATCTGGGCCGCCGCCGTGCTGCTCGTCGGCCTGCTGGCGCTTTACGTATGGCGGCTCGTGCGCGAGCGCGGGCCGCGCGACGCGCGCGAGGCGTTCGCCCCGCCGAGCCGAGTACGCGACCTCGACATCCGGCCCGAGACGCTGCCCGACGATGTCGGCAGGTCCGCGGCCGGGCTCTGGGACGCGGGCGAGCGCCGCGGCGCGCTCGCGCTGCTCTACCGCGGCCTGCTCTCGCGGCTCGTCCACGTCCATGGCGTACCCATCCGCGACTCGAGTACCGAGGGGGATTGCCTCGCGCTCGCGAGGGGCCGCCTCATGCCGCCGCAGCAGGCCTATGCCGCCGATCTCGTCGGCGTCTGGCAGCTCGCCGTGTACGGCGACGAGGAACCGTCCGACGCGCGCGTGCATGCCCTGTGCGAAGCGTTTGCGCCCACGCTCGATCCGAAGCCCGCGCCGCTGCCCCAGCCGCCCGAAGTCGGCCGAAGGCGCTACGCGTGAATCGGCGCGTGGCCGTATGGCTCATCGCGGCAGGCGTGTTGGCTGTGCTCGTCGTTTGGTTTGCTAACCACACGTACTGGGGCACCGTGGAGATCCCGATCCCGCTCAAGGGCGAGGCGGCGCGCAACCCCTTCTATGCGGCGCAACGGTTTGCAGAGGCGCTCGGCGCACACACTCGCTGGGACCGCACGCTCGCATCGCCCGACCCGAACGACGTCGTCGTCGCGTCCGGCTGGAGCTGGGATCTCACGGCCGCGAGACGCGAACGCATGAAGCGCTGGGTCGAGTCCGGCGGCCGGCTCGTCGTGGACCGTACACTGATCCTCGGCAGCGACGACTTCGGCAATTGGAGCGGAATACACGCCGTCCCGCTGCAGCCGGCACGCGCGCGGACGATACCGGGCTCGCTGCCCGAGCCGCGGACTCCGCCCCATCCGTGCCGCGACTTCGCCCCGATCCGTATGGCGGCGGTCGCGGCGCCTCGCCACTACACGATCTGCAACGTCGATACGGCCACAGCGTTGCGAGCCGACCGGAAACCGACTTGGGGACTGCGAGACATGCAGCGCGGCGGCCGACCGATCGAGGCGCTGCGCCTCAACGTCGGGCGAGGCAGCGTGACTTACATCAACGCTTCGCCGTTCCTGGGCCGCGATCTGCTCGAGAGCGATCATGCCCGGCTCCTCGTCGCGGCGGCGCAGCTGCGCGCCGGCGACTTCGTCCACTTCCTCTCCGAAGGCGAGCAGCTCGGGCTGCCTCGGCTGATCTGGCGCTACGGCAGCCCCGTCGTCGAGCTGTTGCTCGCGCTCGCCGCGTTCGCAATCTGGCGCGGTGCAGTGCGCTTCGGCCCGCTCGTGCCGCCGCCCGAGGCGGCCCGCCGCTCGCTGGCCGAGCAAATCCTCGGCACCGGGCGCTTCACGCGACGGGTCGGCGGCGGCCGTTCGCTGCAGGCGGCTGTCCGCCGCGCACTCGACGAGGCCGCGACTCGCCGCATCCCTTCCTACGGCCGGCTCGGCCCGGCCGAACGCGCCGAGCGGCTCGCCGCGGCGACCGGTCTCGAGGGCTCCAAGCTCGAAGCCGCCATGGCCGAAGGCATGAAGCACAGGGGCGCGGCGCTCGCGAGCGCTATCGCGCTGCTCGAGACGGCGCGCCGCAGAATTCTTCACGTCGACACAAGGTCTACAAGTGGAACAACCCGAAGTTGAGACGATAGACGGTGCGGCGCAGCTGTTGAACCGGCTCCGCGAGGAAATCGGCCGCGCCCTCGTAGGCCAGGCGGCTGTCGTCGAGGAGGTCATCGTCGCGCTCGCGGCCTCGGGCCACGTGCTCATCGAGGGCGTGCCCGGGCTCGGCAAGACGCTGCTCGTGCGCGCGCTCGCCAAAGCGCTCGATCTCACGCACGGCCGCGTGCAGTTCACGCCGGATATGCTGCCCTCCGACGTGACGGGGCACGCCGTGCTCGACCCCCGTACGAGCGAGCTGCGCGTCGTGCGCGGGCCGGTCTTCACACATGTGCTGCTGGCCGACGAGATAAACCGTGCGCCGGCCAAGACCCAGAGCGCTTTGCTCGAGGTCATGCAGGAATACCAGGTGACGCTCGAGGGCCGGACGCTGGCGCTGCCCAAGCCCTTCATGGTGCTCGCGACGCAGAACCCGGTCGAGACGGAGGGCACGTATCCGCTGCCGGAAGCGCAGCTCGACCGCTTCCTGTTCAAGATCGAAATCGAGTACCCGCCGCTGGCCGACGAGGTCGGCGTCGTCATCCGCGCGACGGCGAACCAGGCCGGCGACGAGCTGCCGCTCTCCGAAGTGCAGCCCGTGCTCGACGATGCAACCCTCGTGGGTCTCCAACGCCTCACGGCGGCCCAGCGCGTGGACGAGCAGGTCATCGACTATGCCGTACGCCTCGCGCGCGCGACGCGCGACTGGCCGGGCCTCGCGCTCGGCGCCGGGTCCCGCGGCGCGCTCGCGCTCGTCCGCGGCGCGCGCGCCGTCGCGCTCGTGCAGGGCCGCGGCTTCGTGACGCCGGACGACGTCAAGCAGGTGGCGCTGCCGGCCCTGCGTCACCGCATCGCGCTCGCACCGGACGCACTGCTCGAGGGCCGCGAAGCGAACGACGTGCTCGCGGCCATCGTGGACAGCGTCGCCGCGCCGCGTTTATAGACCGAGCGGCGCATGCGCGTCATTCCCGGAAAGCGACTGCCGGCCGCGCTCGCGGCCGCCGCGGCGGGCGCGCTGGCCGCCCTCGTCGCCGGGGCCCCGGTCCCGGCCGTGACGGCAGTCGCCGCGACGTGGGTCGCTCTGCTGCTTGCCGCGGCGGCAGCCGACTATGCCCTCTCCCGGCGGGCCTGGCGCGGGGCGCGCGTGCGCATGACGCGGCAGCTGCCGCACGCCTTCGCGATCGGGCAGCGGCGCGCGCTGAAGCTCGTTATCGACGTCGAAGGCGCGCGCACCTGGCGCGGCGAGCTCTTCGACCATGCCGATCCGACCCTCGTCGTGGACGGCCTCCCGACCCCCGTCGAGCTGCCGGCCGGCCGGCAAGTCGAGCTCGTCTACACGGTCGTTCCGACGCGGCGCGGCCAGGTCGCGTTCGCGCCGGCCGATCTGCGGCTCGGCTCGCGGCTCGGGCTCGTGGAGCTGCTCGTCACCGTTGGCACGAACGAGGTCCGGCGCGTCTACCCGGATTTCGCCCAGGTCGCCCGCTACGCCTGGCTCGCGGGCGACCGGCGGCTGCAGGAGATCGGCATCAGGATGTTCAGGCAGCGCGGCGAAGGCACGGACTTCAAGCAGCTCTCGGACTACCGCTACGGGGATCCGGTTCGGAACATCGACTGGAAGGCGACGCAGCGGCTCGGCAAGCCGATCATCCGGGAGTTTCAGGAAGAGCGCGACCAGGCGATCGTGCTGCTCGTAGACTGCGGCCGGCGCATGCGCGCGGACGATCGGCAAAGCGCCATCGGCACGGCGCACTTCGATCAGGTCCTGAACGCCGTCATGCTGCTCTCGTATGTGGCCCTCAAACAGGGCGACGCGGTCGGTGCGCTGACCTTCGGCACGCCGGCCGGAGAGGAGCGCGCCTTCGCCCCGCGCAAGGGCGCGCACACGCTCAACGCGCTCATGGGCGAGCTCTACGACGTGCAGCCGACGCCGACGCACTCGGACTACGTCGCCGCGGCCGAAAGGCTGCTGCGACGGCAGGGCAAGCGGGCCCTCGTCATCGTCATCACGAACTTCCGGGACGAGGACGGTGCGGAGCTCGATCAGGCGCTGCGCCTGCTGCGCTCGCGCCACCTTGTGCTGCTCGCGAGTCTGCGCGAACGCATCGTGCGCGAGCTCGCGGCCGCGCCGCTCGACTCGGCCGAGGGCGCCTTCGACGTCGCCAGCGCGCACCTGTACGAGCAGGCTCGGCGCGACGCCTTCAACCGGCTCGCGGCCCGGGACGCGCTCATGGTCGACGCCGAGCCCGAGAGGCTCGGCATCGAGCTCGTGAACCGCTACACCTCGTTGAAGCGGGCTGGGGTGATCTGAGCTTCCTTACGCTCCGAACCTACTCCGACGAGCCCCGATTCTGCGCTAGGAGCCGTCGCCCTGCTGCACGCTCGGCCCGCTCGGGGCCTGAGCGTCGCCTAAGACACAGGAGCACGCTCTATTTGCCGACCGCCTTCCAAACGTCCGCCTTGGTCTGAGGGGCGGCAGACGCGTGGACATTGATGTAGCGATCGAAATCGACGAGGCCGAGCTTCTCGAGCGCCGGCACGAGCGCCTTGACGTGGTCGTTCGCCGGCTCCCCGGGCGTGACGGAGAAATCGCCCTGGAACAGGACCTTCTCCTTCGGGATATATGCCACCAGCAGCCCGTTGGAGTGCGGAGTGGGATAGATGTGATACATCTCGACGATCCGCGTCCCGTCCGAGTAGACCCGCTTCTCGTCCACGGTTTCGATCCTCGCCGGCCGCGGGTTCCTCGCGAGCGTGTCGTCGAGCAGCGTTCGCGGCGTGTTGAGCGCCCGCTGCAAGAACTCCCTGTTGTTGGCCTGCGTAATGATCGTCGCGCCTTCCGCGACGAGCGCCGGCAGCCCGCCCGTATGATCCGAGTGAGGGTGCGTATTGAAGACGTAGCGGATTGGCTTGCCGGGAATGAGCTTCTTCGTCTCCGCGATGTAGGCCAGCGCCCGCGCCTCGCTCTGCCCGGCCTCGAGCATCATGACGTAATTCTTGAATTCGACGATGACCGAGTCGTAGCTGCCCGCGCCCGTCGTGAGCCGGTACAGACCCTCGCCGAGCTTCTCGGCGGTGACGTTGAGCGGGCCGCTCGGCCGCGCTCCGAAGGCCGCGGGTCTGTTCGCGGGTTCCGGGACCAGGCTGGCGACGTCGGAGACGTTCGCGGCCGCGGAGGTCACGTCCACCGCGAAGAACGGCCATCCGCCGCGCGTCTGCACGATCTCCGTGGGGGCCATGAAGCCGCCGAAGTCGCGCCAGTCCGAGTAAGTCGCGACGATGTGCATATCTCCCATGATGTTCTCGCCGAGCCAGGTCTCGACACGCTCGACGATATTGTCGTCGTTGAGATAGCCGTTGACGACGTAGCTCTTGCCCGAAGGCGCCTTGACCGCGGGACTCCAGCTCAAGACAGTGTAGGCCTTGCCGTCCACCGTGCGGCGGCTCACCGTCGCGTTCGCTTCCGCAGCGCCCCGGAGGAAGCCCCACGGCGTAATGTAGAGCTCGAGCGAGCCGGCCCAGGGCTGCGTGAGATCCGCCTGCTGCGGGGTCACCTCTTGAAAGAACGTCCCGGGCGTGACGGTCGTCGAGCCGCCCGGACCGATGTTCACCGTAGCGCCCGTGTGGCGCGACGCGGGCGCCTCGAGATCGATGACGCGCACATAGCTCATGATCGGCCGCATCGGGTCGTGCGTGCCGTGGCAGATCATTTCGGTCGCGTTCGCCCCGCACTGCTGAAAGGCCACGTCTCGGGCCGAGCCTGAGTAAGTGATCGATCGGACGTTTCCCAAAGCCTTCTCGGCGTTCGCGATCACCGTTGCGGCGTCCTGCGCCGTGGCGATCCCGCACAAAAATGAGAGACCCAGCACGGCCAGCCAGAGCTTCTTCATAGACCCTCCCTTCCTCGTTCTTCTTGGATGGACCTCGGACACAGCACGTTGACGGAGCATGTCGTTCGGAAGATCATTCTACGCGCGCTCCGGGCCCGGCGCCGATCCGGCACTGCAGCCGCTTCCGCCCCGCCGTCGATCCGGCGCTGCGGTCCAGGTCTGGGGCTCGGAGCCGAATTCAACCGGCAAGCCAAATCACCACCACGACGCTGCACAGCCCGACGCCGAAGAAGAAGGTGTATTCGGCGATTGTGGTCCGCCACGTGCGAGGCTTGGGCGGCGGGGCGTTCTTGGCGCCCGGCCAAAGCTCGTACTTATCCATGAAACGAACGTTCGCGGATACGAAGTACGCGCACAAAACCTCGACGAACGCCCCCATGCGGACGACTTGCGCCTTGGCACCCGAACCGACCGCGAATGACACGGCGAACAAGATGACGGCGCAAACGATCAAGAGCCGCTCGAGCACACGAAAGTCCTGCCGGCTCAAGCCCGGCCCGCCGAATCGACACCTGTCGCTCAAGATCCGGACCCATCGCGGGATTTCGACGAAATCCTTATCCATCGACTCCTTCATTGCGTACAGCTACCTTTCGCGCATCGATTTTTCATCCCACAGATGGATCAGGTAACCGTCCGGGTCGCGAAGCTCGGCGCCGTAGCCCCAGAACAGCCTCTGCGGCGACCGCTCGAAGGCCACACCGCGCGCCGAAAGCTCGCGATACTTGGCATCTACGTCGTCCACTTGAAACGTCAGGGTGCACGAAGGGAAGACCGGCTCGTCAGAAGGCTCGTAGAGAAACAGCGTCAAGTCCGCATCGTCGCGCAGAGCCACGGTCTTGCGCTCCGGAACTTCGAACTCGACCTGCAAGCCGAGATTCTCTCTGTACCAGTCTCGAGATTTCGCAGCGTCCCTGACCGGGACTGCAAGGTGATCCAATCGAATCATGCTCCGACCCTCGGGCGGTGCGGCCGACGACCAGTTTGTGTGATTGTCCGCGAGTAGGTTGGCACCGTTCTTGAGGCCCAGTATGGTCAGTAACCTGCAGTGAACGGTTCCTGTTCATCGGCAACGGCACTCTACGGCACGAGCCACCGCGCACCGGACTATTGCGCGGTCGCGCTCCACGCCCTCACCGCCGTTCTTTTGCCTTTCCTCCGTCGCTTCTCCCGCGTTGCCAATGATGCGTTCCAAGACCTGGCCAATACCTCGGGGGCCTTCCCTCGGCTGCCACGACGACGAACAACGGCAGAACCCAAATCAGTGAAGCGACGACGAACGCCGTTTGATACGAAGGCGCCGACAAAGCTCAGCGTCACTCTACAATCTTCCAGCAGGAATCCTTTCGGACCACGCACCCGTCCCGAAATTCATAGTGATCGCAGCCTCGAACGTTGAGGGTCTTGCCCGAGCTCAGCGTGCCCGTAAGGAGTCACTCGGAAACTCCGATTCGCTCGGTGGCGAAATGTCCGGGGTCTGCGTAGTGCACGTCCGGGAGCATCTCGAGGCGGCTCTGCAGCCCCTTTCGAACTGCGGTCTTCCCCGAGTACCGAGTTCCCCATGGTTCGCTGCCTCGCGGCATGTCCAGCGAACAATCGTCGGCGAAGAACGCCATAATCTTGTCGAGATCGTGCTCGTTGAACGCCTCCACCACTCCGGCTTGCGAACCGGAGTCCTGCCGTACCCTGCCCTCATGCGCCGCGCCAGACGCGTCATCGCACCGCGTCAGCTTCGGCTGCGGGACTGTCGTCTCTTGCGGGTACGGGCCGGGCCTGCCGTTGGTCCCGCATGCAAAGCGGCTCCTACGGGTCGCGCCGCTCTGAATCGTTTCACAATAGCGAATGCGATGAGGCCGCCCCCGACGGGGACGAATATGCCGCCTAGACCGCCGAGGACCAGCACCGCGAGCCATTCGTCTTCGCCCGGGATCCTGCTTTGCGACGGGTCGCGCACCAAATACTGAACGGCGACGGGCCCCTGTTCCCGCAGGCTGTTCCACAATTGGCTCCCCACCGCGTCTTGGCTCTCGTGGCCCGCGCCGTCGGGCGTCTGGAAGCGATAACGGACCGCGTACGAGGTCGTCGTGCGCCGCGCTCCGTGGAGCGTGCTGATGCTGCGCGCGAGGACGATGCCCTCGACCACGGTGCCTTCGCGTGCATAACGCTGATCGATAGTGAACAACGAGACGGCGGCCGTGGTGACGGCAGCGCCGGCGAGAAGAAATGCGGCACCCACAATCGCAATTAGATGTCTGTCCAAGAAGCCGTTGAGCCCGGTGGCGGCCCGAGACGTTGCGCCGTCCCGCGGCTCGTCGTCGCTATCGTCGTCCCACGCCTCCGACTCTTCAGGCCCTTCGCCGGCGACGGCGATGCCGGAGCGGCGCACGGCGACCCGCGCCTTGGCACTTCGGCGGCCTTCACGCATTGCAAGCATGCTCTTGAAGAACCAGAAGCCGGCGATGAGGGGGAAGAAGAGCCCGATCGGATTGTCCTTTAGCAAGCACAAGCCGATGCCGACGAACAGCAAGAAGAAACAGGTCATGAACGTGATGATGCCGATAACCATGAGGCGCTCGCCGAGCGTGGCACTCCCGTCGACCAGCGATTCGTCGGTGATCTCGGTCTGCTTCTCCAAGAGGATCTTGCTCCTGCGCACCGCGGCGATACGACCGCGCGGGCGAAGTCGATCGGAGGGGAGCACGGGTACATAGTCCGTGATTACACGCCCGCGGCGGCCCGTGGCGCGGCCGCGCAGAATCGTGTATGCCGTCATGCCCGCGATCGTGAGCACCATTCCGGTCACTGCCGCCAGGAGCAAAAGGATGCCGACGTGCGAAACCACGACGGCGAAGCGCTCGTAGCCGCTCATAGCCTCGTCAGGCCTCGCGCCCGATCGGATTCGCGGGCGGTGCCGATAGACGCTTGCGCGCTCACCGCCCCGGGGACACCATTACCCTCCACCGTAGCGTTGCTCCCGGCCTCCGCCTTCTCGAAGGAGGAACGATGGGTCTCCTGGCACATGGCCTTTGGTGGATCGTCCCGCTCTTCCTGATCGCGGGCTTCATGGTCTATTCGATGGTGGCGTGCACGACGGCGCTGCTCGTCCGCCGCGGGCACCGGCGGCCGATCGCGGCGGCACAGCTCGCTTCCCGACTGTCGGCGATCGCAGATCCCGACGGGCGCTGGCACGTCACGGATCTGCCCGACGGCGAGTTCGAACTCGTGTTCAACGTCGTCGACGGCAGTTGGCGTGAGGGCCTTGCGAGAATCAAGTTCGACCTCCTCTACCGGGCGCGCATGTGTCTCGACGGATCGGCCCTCGAGGTGCGCTGGTTCGAGGTGCTGCGGACGGGCAGCTGGTTCCTCGGCCTCGTGGGCTTCAGGCCACGCTTCAACGCGAGCTTCAGGCTTCAATACGGCTACATCGACGCGGTCTGGCGTGGAGTCGCCTACGGCATGCTGCCTGGATTCCCGCCGCGCATAGGCCGGACACAACCGTTCGAGCTGGATACGATCGCGATCAAGAGAACCGTCGCTCGGGTCGTGACCGGCGCGGGTTGGACGTTTCGCCCCGTAACCTTGCCTTGGCAGGTGAACGGCGCATGGATGCGCCTGACGCAGGCGCTGACGCCGGCCTGGCTGCGGAGGATCCCGCGCAGCCGAACTTGGGGAGTCCTTTACGTCACGAGCTTTCTCGCGTTCTACTTTTATCTCTACGGCGCCCTCATGGACCCTGTGACTGATTGGAACGTCCACAACGTCGTGATCGGTGCCGGCATCGCGGCCGTATGGTGGGCCATCTGGGGCGGGGTCGCATGGCTGCTCGTGCGGCAGGCGCGGCCTCGGCGCGAGCGGCGCCGCGCGCGCGCAGCGTCGACCGGTGCCAAGCCCGCCGTCAGCGCCGACGCGCGGCCCCACGGTTCATCCTCCGACGAATGAAGAGAACGAGGGGCAGCAACACGACGAGCAAAGCACCGGCACCGACATATACCGATATTCCAGCCGGAGAGGCCCGGTGGCGGTTCGCCCCGGCAACCGTTCTCTCGCGCTGCTCGATGGGCGGGGTCGGGGGCCCGGCAGCGGGCTCTATCGGCGGAAGGCGCACTGGCGGAACCGACGCCGGGACGTGCATTTCCATCAGCATGCCGCCGATCAGCACGCCGTCGATGGTGCCTTCCACGGCCCAGCTTGCAGTCGTGCCTTCGGCCACGTTGCCGACGGGGGTCACGACGGCCGCCACGCGCGCCTGCCCGTGGGCGGGGAGCTGCAGTGTGTAAGTGCGGCCCGGCTCGGATTCGGTGACGCGGTATGCGGGCTTCGCCTCGTCCGGTTCGGCGGCGTTGACGATGGCGATCTTCCACGTCGGCGGGACGGACGCTCGGCGAATGCGCAGCGTGACCCGTCCCTCGCGATTGCCGGGGTTGCCCACGAGGAAGGTCTGATACGTCGGCCCGGCCATCGCGGCTGGATTCGCCGTCGCGAGCGCCCGCAGGTATTCGACCAGCTTGCGCCGCGCTTCGTCGATGGCCGCGAGGAAATCGTCGGCGCTCGTGCCGATCTCCTCGGGCTTCATGGCGAGCAACCGCCGCAGGTACTCCGCTTGCTGCGCGTCCGTCGCCCCGCGGGCCCGGAGGACCTCCAGACTCTTGGCCGGCAAGCCCGATGAGCGGAGGCTCGCGACGAACGCGGCCTGCTCGGCCGGCCCACGGCGGCGCAACGCCGGCCGGCCGCTCATCTGCCGCAACGTCTCGTCGTCGCCCTTGAGTCCCATCTCGATGGCGTCTGCGGCAAGGGCCAGGTACTGCTGGAAGGCCCGCAACTGCCGGGCGGCGCTCTCGGCATCGAGCGCCTGTTCCGCGGCCACGTAACGCGCGAACGAATGGTACGCCGCCTCCAAGTCGTCCGCCTCCCCGCGCCCTTGTGCGGCCGCCAGGGTGTCGTACGGCGACTCGGGGTCGGCTCGATCCAAGGCCGTGACGATGTCGCGCTCGAGGTCCAGCCGGCGCCCCCGGTTGTCGATGAGCACGAGCACGCGCTTTTTCTGAGCCGCATCGAGGGACGAGAACTCGCTGCCGAGATCGAGCAAGGCCTCGATCGCTGGAGCGTCGGCCTGCGCCGCGAAAGTACTCGGCCGCGCCTCGGGCGGCGGATCCGCCCCGGCGAGGGACCATGCGAGAACGAGGCCGATCTCACAAGCCCACGCTGCCGGCCGACAGGATCTTTGCTCGCGCATTTCTTCGTGTGCTCGTCCTGTCCCGCGCGTCCGGCCGCCTAGTGGCCGAGCCCGCGCAGCTCCGAGAACATCGGCCCGGTGCCGACGGCTGGATCCATGTCGCGCGAAATGGCCGGAGCCGGCAGCACATGGGTCCCCTCCGTGATTGTCGCGTGATAGCCCGCGAAATTCGCCGAGATGTCGAACGTCGCTGACAGGACCTTGTGCGGGTCGGACGAGGCCTCGGCGCCGACCGAAGCGCTGGCATCGACGCCTCCGACGCGGTGGCCATTGATGTCGAGATCGGCGCCCGCTCCCGCCGAGAACCTGCCGGACGTGACGTCGAAATCCACGGGGCCGACGGGAATCGAGCCGTATTTGCCCGCGAGCTTCTGCATGGCCCAGTTCGCGACGCCTGCCACCGCGAGGTTGCGTTGCGTTTCCGCAAGCGGCGTGTCTTCGGTCGGCGCCGAGTCCGCACCCGAATCCGGAATCAGCTGCAAATCGGGGTCGGGACCCGGACATATCGCATCGCTCCCCCTGCTGCAGAAGTGCCCTGCGAGCAGCTCTCGGGAGACGCGCAGCAGCGGCGACGGCAGATCCGCCGGTCGCCAGGCCGCTCGTACGAAGCGTGGTGGAGTGGCCGCGTCCCCCCGCCCCGCGAGCCGGCCCTGCGGCGGCACGATCGCCTGCGCCTTCACGCCCACGATCCTGCCGACGACCACGGCGCTGAAGCATTGATGGCTGGCGGGCCGGTGGGGCGTCCAGGTGAAGCGGAATTCGTGACGTTCGCCGGGCTGCAGCGTCACGCGCGCGGACCTCGCGATCTCTTCCCACTTCGAGACGCCGATGTTGAACTCCATGGTGTTCAGGACGACGTAAACCGAGACGGGATATTCGAGAGGGTTCCGCAGCGGGACGGCGAAGTGAGTCTCATGCCCGGCGACGGGGGTGCCGGGATCGATCTGCAGCGCGTGCGAGTCGTAGTACGGGCTGTAGAGGTCCTGAAAGAAACTCGGGGCGGCGCTCGTCGCATTGACGATGTTCACTTCGACACTCTCGGCGACGTTGACCCAGTCGTCGACGGCCGTGGCGAAGACCTTCGTGACGTGGCTCCGCGCCTTCGGATCGGGTGCGAGTCTTGCCGTCGTGGCGCCGTCCGCGTCGGTCGGCGGCGGATCGTCGATCGGCTCAGGGACACCCTCGTCGGCGAGCGCGCTCAGGTGCACGTGCCGACCGGCGAGCGGCTTGCCTTCGCGATCGAGAAGACGGACGCGGAGCCTGACCGGCTTACTCATGCGCTGGAAGTAGTACAACTTGTCGGCGGTCAAGGAGGAGCGCGCGGCACTGACCGTCGCCGGCGGAATCCTCTGCGGCGCGCCCGGATACAGCGCCTCGGTGGGGACAATCTCCGCAACCGGCTTCCCCTGCGCGTCTCGAGGCGAATCGGGCGTCGTCCAGTAAAGGTCGATTCCGAATCCCCAGGTCGAGGACGCGTTACGCATGCTGAGCGAGACCGCGATCGGCAGCACTCGCGGCGCGTCGATCTTGATTGGGACGGCGTAGGACTCGGCGCCCGGATTGGCCAGACGGTTCACCGCCGGTGACTCGATCGTGAGCTCGGGGCTCACGGCGACGCCGCCGTAGCCTCCGCACAGGCTCACGCGCGCAGCGTTCAAGTAAACCGCCGAGGCGTTGTGCGAGACGGTGACGAGACGGTACGTCCCGGCGGCCGGAAAGCGGATGTAGCCGGTCCAGATCACCGCCGCGGTCATCGGTGCTGCAAACCATTCGCGCTGCTTGCCCCGATCGAGCACGAAACCGATCCCCTTTCCGAACGCGATCCGCGCATCCACGCGTTCGGCATCGGGGGGCTTGCGCGGGATCGGCAGCCAGTCGTCGTCGTAGTCGACGCCTTTGTAGTCGCGCGAATCCCTGCTCAAATGCGCGGTGTAATAGCGGCCGCGCAGCCCGTGAGCGGACGAGCCGGTCGGCTGGGCGGCCAAGCCTCCACATCCCGATACCGCAAGGATGAATGTTGCGAGGCGTGCGGCGACGGGCGGCCGTGAGCGAACGTTCGACATCGGTGAGCCTAGCAGCCTGTAACGGATATGTGCATGGCGTGCTCGCTTCACTTCTTCTGCAGCACGATCTCCTGGCGCGCGAGCAGCGTGTCGCCGAATGCCGTGGTGGCAGTCTCCCGCACGAGGCCGACGCCCGGTACGTAGTGGCGCTCGACGGTCATGACGGGGTGCCGGCTGTCGCTCTCCTGCTCGAGAAGGACTATATAGCCCGCGGCACGCCCGCCGGCCCAGTCGATCGGCAGCGGGCCCCACATCCTGTAGTGCTGCCGATATACGCCATCACGCGGCGTGTAGTCCCAGGCCTGAGTCTTCAGGGGCCACTTGACCATGAGTTGCGGCGGGTCCATGACAGCCGTCTGCTGTCCGCCCTGCCGCTTGGCGGACACGAGACCGCGCGAGTCCAGCTGAAACCACTCGTGGAACACCAACGCATCGTTGCGGCGGGAGTCGACTCGGATGCCGCCGTCGTCCTTTCCCGCCACTGTCATCGTCACCGTCGCCCTCAACCGCCCGTCCGCGTCCGGCCGGATGCCCGGCTCTTCCAGTTTCTGCCCTTCGCCGAGCTGCTGAACAAACGAGTAGACCCAGACCTGACCCGCGTGCAGCGGCATGAACTCCTCGGGCTTTGCCAGGGCCGGCGCGGCCGGCGCCGGGACGACGGAGAATTCGACCGATTTCCACGGCTTGTGGTCGCCCTGGACGTTGACGCGATACTTTCCGACGGGCAACGGCCGAGGTGGCCGGAGCGGAAAGAGCCCGCGGACGAAATTCTGCGTCCCGAGGACGCCCTTGGCGATGACGGTGTTGGGCGGCACCGCCGGGCCGACGTCCACGGCAATCCAGGCCACCTCGAGCTCTTTGAACGGGTGGTCCTTGCCCAGGTTGACCTGCAGCGTCACCTGTTTGGTCGAGTCCGGGAAGCGGGTCGTCGGGTACACGGGCGTCCCGTCGGCAGCCTCGTCCAAACAGAGCTGTACCGTCGGCTCGGCCGCATTCGCCGGATGGCCTGGATTGGCCGACAGACCTGCGACGGAAGCCGCCAGGATCGAACACAGCCTGATGCAGTTGCGCATGAGACCTCCGCAATGACGAAATGGCCTTCGATGCCCGGTAAGAATTCCGGCCAAGCATTGCGCAATCGGTCCGTGCAGGGCTTCCCCCAAATGGAGGATAGGCGGGCTCGCTAAAGGAGTCCGGCTGCGCTTCGGAGCAACAGCCGTACTAGCTCCGCCTGCCGGTGTGTGCCCGTCTTCTGGAACAGCGCCCGCAGGTGCTGGCGCGCGGTGTTGCGGCTCAGCCGCAGCCGCTCAGCGATGTCTTCGAGGCCCTGCCCCTCCATGAGCAAAGCCGCGAGCGCCGCTTCGCGCGGTGTCAGCCGGAACAACCGCGCGAGACGCGACGGCTGCGCGCCCGAGCGTTCCTCCGGGTCGGTCAAGATCACGACGGCCGCCGGCGCGCGACCGAATTCGAGGGGCGCGATCTTGACCGGCGCGACAAGCAGCGAGTACGGACGAAGCAGCGAGGGACGGCTGACGGAGACCGCATCGCCCTCGCCGCCTAGAGTCCGGCACGGCGCCGTTGCGGCGGCCAGTATGAGCCGCCCGAGCGCTTCGTTCTCGGCGTGCGCCGCGGCACGCAGCCGTCCCTTGTGGAGGTCGATTCCGTCGCCGGCCCGCACGATCGCCCATGCCGAGCGGTTCGCCCAGATCAGCTTGGCGTCGCTGTCGAGCAGCACGACGCCGTGAGGCAGCCGGTCCCACAGCGTCTCGTAGGCCGTTCTTCGGCCGCTGAGCTCGGCGATCTTCGTCACCACGCCGAGCGCGCGGCGAAGATGCGGGACGAGCTCGGCGAGCAGGTCGAAGTCCCGCGGCGTGAACGGGCCTTGCTTGCGTGTGCGATTGACGCCGAGCGGGACCATGTGCGTCTCGGTCTTGAGGATCAGCGCGCCGAGGCCGTACCGGAGCCCGACCGGCTCGTAGAGCTCGCGATACATCGGGTGACGTTTCCACTCGCTGTCGCTCATCTCGTGCTCGGGAAGAATGAACGTGCCGGGCGGGACCGTGAGCAGGCGTGCCACTGCCGGGTTGGTCTCGGGGCTCGTGAAGCCCTGCTCGAAGACGGCCAGATGATGCGGGTCGCTCGCCGCATCCTGGATGTTGAGCGTCGCCGTCCCGTCGAGCCGCAGCATGCCCATCAAGAGCCACGATCCGTCGAGGACGGCGCCGATCTCGCTCAATACGCTGGGCCACCCATCGCGCTCGAGCGCGGAGTCGTAGATTGATCCGATCACGGCGGCCAAGTCCGAGGACGTTTCAACAGGGCGCTCCCCGCTGACGCTTCTTTTTACGCCAAGTATAGGATTATTTTGTGCGCAGGGAAGAGATGGCCGTGGGGCGCCGAGGCCCGGCGGTCCAGAGGCGCTGCGAAAGCCGGGCCGGGGCGCGGGGAGCCGGCCGCAGGCGCCGACCCTCAGTACTCTGTAATCTTGCCGTCCTCTATGCGGACACTCTCGCGCTGGCCCTGCACCGCGACGTCCACGGTCCCGGCCGGGAAGCCCAGCGCGGCCTCGCCGTATGCGAAATTGAGCGCCGCTCGGCCTCCCGGTGCGAAGTAGTCGATACGGGTGGTGCGGTCCGCGTGCGTATGCAGCACGCCGACGTGCACCAGCGTGTCCTGCCCGGCCTGCAGTGGTACCCCGGCGATCGTGATTCCGTTGATCGAGACGTTGTAGGCTGCCGACATTAGCTCCAGGCTCAGCGAGCCGTAGGTGATCTGCTTCACGGCATGCGAGCCCGAATCACGCACCTCGACGCGGGCCTGGACGCGCTGCGGCGCCTGGGGAAAAGCGACGACGAGCCGGCCGTATCCCGGCTTCAGGCTCGGATTCGGGACGCTGTGGAAAGGCGGCGCCGCATCAGGGCCGGCGAGTTCGTCCGCGAGGCCGATCGCCTCGGCGGCCGGCGCCGCGCCTTTCGGCGGCCCCGCCTGCGCGCCGCCCGCCGCGGACACCGACGCGAGCCGCATTTCCTGGCGGTTGACCATTTCGTCGTCGAGGGCCGTGACGTTCGATCTCGTGCACGAGGCCGAGCCCCGGCACGAATTCGCGCTCGGCCGTCGTGCGGACTCTTCCGTCACGCTGGTCGGCGAGCACGACGAAACCGGGCTCCTCGCCCGCGGGCGTGGCCACGGCGACCGGGCCCCACATGTGGAACGTCTCCTTGTAAGAGCCGTCGGCAGGCGTGTAGGTCCAACTCGATGTGGGCTCGGGGGGCCAGCGCCACATGAGCTGCGGCGGATCGAGCGCGACCGTCTGTCCGCCCTGCTTGCGCTGCGTGGCCGCGAGGCCGCCCGAATCGATGCGCCACCACTCCTCGAAGACGAGCTTGCCGTTGCGCCGCAGCTCGACGTGGCGGCCGTTCGCGTCCTCGCCCGCGACGGTCATCGTGACCGTCGCCCGGTAGCGGCCCTGGGCGTCGGGCTTCACGTCCGGCATATCGACCTTGGCGCCGTGGCCGCCCTGCTGTACGAAGTCGTAGGTCCAGATCCGCCCCGGCTCGGCCGGAAGCCATGCCTCCGGGCGCTCGGCCTTCGGCATCGGCAGGTCCTCGACGATGTTGAACGCGGCCGACTTCCAGGGCTTGCCGTCGACGGCGACGTTCCAGCCTGTACGTTCCGACCGGAAAGGGATGCGGCAGCCTGAGAATGAAGCGGCCCTTCTCGAGGTTGTGCATCGAAGTCGTCGCGATCCGCAGGTTGGGCGGCGCCGCACGGCCGACGTCGACCGCGTACCATGCCCCGGTCACGTCGTGTCCCAGCGTGCCGGGCAAATCGACCACCATGGAGACCTGACGCAGCGAAGACGGGATGTCGTGCGTCGGGTAGACGGGCGAATAGTCGGCCGCGGCGTCGATGCAGACCTGCAGATCGCCGTCGTCGGCGGCAAGCCCGGCCGGCGGAGACAGCAGGACGCCGGCGGCCGCGCCGGCCGCGGCGTGCACCAAGAGCCGCCGGTCGAGCAGGGTGCGCGCGGTCATCGCGTTCATCGTTCGTCTCGGCATCAAAATTCCGTGATGCGGCCGTCTTCGATGGTCACCGGCGCGCGCTGCCCGGCGACCCCCACCTCGATGCGGCCGGCAGGAAAACCGAGCGCCGCTTCGCCGTAGTCGGAGCGCACTGGGGCCGTGCCGCCCGGCGTGAAGAATTCGAAGCGCGTGCTCTTCGAGCCGTGAGTGTGCAGCGCGCCGACCCGAACTTGCGTATCGAATCCGGCGCGCACCGCAACCCCCTGAACCTCGACGCCGTTGATCGCCACGCTGTACGTGCCCGGCAGCAACTCCATCGCGACGTCGCCGTAGACCGACTTGACGACCTTGCCGTCCGGGCCCCGCAGCTCGAGGCGGGCCGTCACGGGTTTTGGCGCCTTGGGAAACGTCACGACGATACGGCCGAGGCGGCCCGTGAGCGCGGCGTTCGCCTTTACGCCGCAGCAAGGAGTGATGGGCGGCGGGGCGCCGACGCCGCCGGGCGAAAGTCTGCCCGTTCCCGCGCCCGCGCCGCTGCCCGGCGCACCGTTCGTCGCCGCCACGCTGCTCGCGGCGCTGCCGACCGCCGCGGTCGCGCCGTTCTCGGCGCCGCCGAGGGCCGCGTCCGCGCTGCTCGTCAGCACATTCGTCGCCTGCGAGTAAGCGTCGCCGCACATCTTGCTCAGCACCTGGTCGAGCGACTTCGACTCGAGCGCGAGCAACGCGGCCACGGGCGCCGGCAGGTCGGCCATGGCCTCGGCGGCGAAGAACGCGCCGTTCAACGCATCGGCGACCATGTCCTTGAAAGGGTTCTCGAGATCGGCGATCCCCGGAGGCACGGGGCCGAGGTTCAAGTAGCCGATATCGAGGTCCACGTCCAGTCGGCCCGGATCGCCAACCTTGCAGTGCTGCACGTCGACGAGCGGGTTGTAGCGCAGCGTCACGCGCATGTCACGGGCCTCGCCGCCGAGCTCGACGCGGCCGCTGAAGTGGCAGGGTTGTGCGGCGTCGGTCAGGTCAGGGCGGAAGCGCAGCTTGAAGGCGCTGAACGCCAGCGAGTCGACGGCATAGGTCGCGACGACGCTTGCGTTCTCGATCTTGACGGTCGGCGCCCCGAGCTGCAGCGAGAACTCGCCGACGCTGACCTTGACGCCGAGGCAATCCGCGAGCATGTACTTGTGCTGACCGAGCAACGCGATGTGGATCGACTGCTTGCCGAGCCACTGCGCGGCGGCCGTCGAGAACGTCCTTCCCGTTCGGCATTTGTGCGAGGTAGAGCTGACCGGGCGGCGGTGCGATCGGGGCGCTGGTGCCGGCCGCCACGAGCGCCGGCGCGGCCGAAGCGGTATCGTGCTCGCCGCCCGGGTTCTCCGAGTCGGGCGAAACCACCCCACGCAGGACGCCGGCACGGAAGCGCCAGGGCGCCGCCGGCGGCGGTGCGGCGGTCGCGCCGCGGATCGCCTGCGCGGTCGAGGGCTCCGACACCGAGATGCCCTCCGTCGAAACCGTGGGCTCGGAGCTGCTTTGCATCTTCGGCTTGATCGCGGTCTTGCCGGCGCTCGACGAGGGGCCGGACGAGCGCGGCGCCTGGGGCGCGGGGGCCTTGGGCCCGGCGAGCACGTTCGCGGCCGGCCCGAAGGCCGTCCCGAGCAGGAGCAGGACGATTCGCGCGAGCGCGCGTGACTGCTTCGAAGGTCTGCCTGCGTGAAGCCGAGGAGCGGACGCGCGTCCGCGCGATAGGCTGCGCTCGAGCATGGCGGTCACCCGGTCGTTTTGGCCAAGCATTGCTCAAATGCCCTCTCCGGGGCTTCCTCCAAACGGGGGATACGCGCGCGAGGGCGCCGCCTTGCGCCCACGCATTGATCCATGACTCGGCTTACGCCGACGGGCGGCTTGTCCTATATCTTAGACACATGCCAATTTATCTTGTATATTGGCGCCCATGAACCTCAATGCAGTCGGCCAACTCATCGCGCACCGACGCCGCGCCAAGGGCCTCAGCGTCCGCGAGCTCGCGGAGGCCGCGAAGGTAGGCCGCTCGACGTTGGCGGCGCTGGAAGCGGGCAAGCTTGCGGAGCTCGGGTTCAACAAGGTTGCGCGCCTCTGCGCGGCCGTCGATCTGACCCTCGAAGCCCGTGCGCCCCGGCTCGATGCGCCGCTCATGCCGCATCGCCACCTCACCGACACCGCGGGCCGCGAGCTCACGAAGGCCGCGATCGAGGACGTGATTACACGCGGAGACCTGGTCGCATGGCGCGGCCTCGTCCGCGCCGCGCGAGCGGATGAAACCGCGTGCATCGCCGAGCGCGCTCGACAGGTCGCAGCCGCTTTGAGCCCCCACGACACGAAGGCGCGCGCGTTCGCGACGCTCCTGAATACACTTCTCGAGGAAGCCGGTCGAGACCTGCATCCCGGAGGCGCGCATGCGGAAACCCCCTCCCGTCGCCGCTGATTGGGAAAAGCTGCTCGCGCACGCGGCGATGCTCCAGACCAAAATACCGAATGCCGTGCTCGTCGGCGGCACGGCGGCGGCGCTGCATGCGCGCCATCGAATCTCCTTCGATCACGATCACGTGATCGAGGACCTCGGCAAGAATTACGATTCCGCGATCTCGGCACTCGAGTCCGTCGTCGGTTGGCGCTCGAAGCGACGCATCAAAGGCAAGCTCGTGCTCGGTGCTATCGACGGAATCGAAGCGGGCCTGCGCAATCAGAGGCGCTCGGCGCCGCTCGAGACGACGGTCGTAGAGGTTCCTGACGGCAGGCAGCTCAAGATTCCGACCGTCGAGGAAATGCTGCGCGTTAAGGCTTTCCTCACGGTCGAGCGGAACGCGACGCGCGACTACCTCGACGTGGCGGCGCTTTCCCACCACCTGGGGCTCGAACGAAGTGCGCGTGCGCTGGGGCGCATGAACGAGCTCTACGCGGAGTTCGCAGGCGAAGGCGGCGATATGCTCACCACCGTCGTCGTCAAGCTGACCCATCCCGAGCCGTACGACCTGACCGACGTGGACTTGAGCGAGTACAAGGGCATCACGCCGCCCTGGGACGACTGGCGGGCCGTGCGGGCACAGTGCCTGTCGCTGGCGACGGCGCTGATGGAGGCATAGAGTAACGCGTCGTGCGCGAAGGAATGCCTCGTTCGCGTAGCCATGCGTCCTGCGCGACCTCGCGGCCGCGCTCTCGGAAATCACGGTGCCCGACTGCCCCGCATGCCTTCAGGCGCTGCCGGGCGGGAAATAGCGCACGCTGAGCTTCGCGGCGCGATCCATCTCTTCCGGCGAAATCAGGGGCACCACCGCGGCCGTCACGGCCCCGCTCGCGTTGATCGCGAGGCTCGCGGCGGCGGCCGAAGCGTTGTCCGGGAGCTCGCAGATGGCGTACACGTCCGTCTCGCCGAAGGCGTAGTAAAACGCCTCCATTCGGCCGCCCATGGTCTCGAGCATCTCCGTCACGCGCTTTCTGCGGCTCACGCCGCCTTCGCTTGCGAGACCCTTGGCACCCGCCGCCGTGTATGACGCCTTTACGAGGTACTTGGCCATAACCGAACTCCTCAACGAAGAGACTGGAAAGACCTCGAGGAAACGCGTTGCTGTTATCGCTTCTGAGAAAGTCGCTTTCGGAAGATTACGGCTGCGCCGGCCGCCGAGCAAGCGCGCCGCGCTCGCGCTCGGCCAGTGTCGCAGCAAGGCCGTTCCGCACGGCTCCGCGCCTCAAGTCGTCGGCGCGTCGCCGCCGAGCGCGACCACGAGCTCGGCCGTGTCCTGCATGCGGGCGGCGCGAACGCGCGCGACGCCGATGCGCGCACGCTGCACGAGCCGCTCGGCGTCGAGGACCTGCAGCACGCCGACGTTGCCGGCCGCGTAGCTCTCGCGCGTCAGCGCGAGACTCGATTGCGCGACCTCGAGCGCCCGCTGTTGCGCCGCCGCCTGCTCGGCGTCGTGCTGGAGGGAGGCCAGCACGTCCGCGACCTGGCCGAAGGCCTCGAGCACTGTCTGCTCGTATTTCGCGAGTGCCGCGCGGGCGGCGTCCTCGGCTGCGCGGCGCTCGGCCCGCAGCTTACCGCCGTTGAAGATCGGCGCCGTGAGGTCGCCGGCGATGCCCCAGGCGTTGGCGGAGTACTGGAACAGATCCTTGGGCGACAAGGCCTGCTGGCTCAGCGAGCTCGTCAGCGCGATGTTCGGGTAGAGCTTGGCCGCGGCGACGCCGATGGCCGCCGTCGCCGCATGCAGCTGAGCCTCCCCGGCCAGAATGTCGGGACGCCGATGGGCGAGCTCCGAAGGCAGGCTCACGGGCAGCGTCCCGGGCAGCATGAAGTCGTCGAGGTCGAAATCGGGCGCCGACCAGTTGCCGGGCGGCTGACCGACGAGCACCGCGAGCGCGTGGCGCGCGACGCTCAGCGATTGATGCAGCGGCGGCAGCAAGGTCTGGTCCTGAGCGAGCTGGCTCTCGGCGCTCAACAGATCGACGCGCCCCACGGAGCCTTCCTGCAGCGCCTCGCGCACAAGCTCGACGTTGCGCGAGTCCTCGTCGATGACGGCCTGCACGGCCGCGATCTGGGCCCGCGCCGAGGCGATGGCAAACGCCTGCAGCACGACGTTGCCCGACAGCGAGAGATCAGCGGCGTCCAGCTCGTGCCGCTTGACCTCGGCGAGCGCCTGCTGCTCCTCGATCGTGCGGTGGACGCCCCCGGCGAAATCGAGCAGATAGCTGACTTTGGTGCCGACCGAGTAGTACGTGAACGGCGGCAGCTGGAAGCCGCCGAGGAAGGCGGCGCCGTATTTGTTGCGACCCGTGCCCGCGGTGCCCGTGAGCTCCGGCAGGCGCGCGCTGCGGCTCGCGCCGTAGATTTCCTGCGCCTGGGCGAGGCTGGACCGCGCCGCGCCGAGATTCCGGTTACCCTCGAGCGCCGCCTTGACGGTCGCGTCGAGGTTCGGCGAGCCGAACACCGTCCACCATTCGGGCACTGCGGCGGCGTTACCGGTAGGGTTACCGGCAGGGCTACCAGCAGGGGCACCGGCAGGGTTACCGGCACCATTGCCGGCGGCGGACGCGGCGGACGGCCCGGGCGTTGCCTGCGGCGCCTTCCCCTTCAGCGGGACGTCGGGCAGCGACTCGGTCGTATAGCGAGCCTCGGCCGGCGGCTTCGGACGGACGAAATCGGGGCCCGCGACGCAGCCGGCGAGCGCGAGGGTGACGAGCGCAAATACCAATACTACGAGTTTCATTCTATGCGCACTTGGGCGGGGGCGGCCGTGGGCCGCGCGCCGCGGGCAAAGACGATGAGCGGAATGACGAGCAGCGTGATGATCATCATGAGATGAAAGGCGTGCAGGTACGCGATCCAGCTCGCCTGCACGTTGACCTGTGCATTAACGGCCGCGAGGCCGCCCGGAGCGGCGAGCTCCGCCGCGGCCTGCGGGTTCGTCGCGGCAAGATTGTACGGGACGACGTGCTCGGTCAGCCGCGCGTGCGCGGCGACGGCCCCCGAGGTGACGTACGCCTGGATCGACGAAATGCCGAGGCTGCTGCCGACGTTGCGCATGAGATTGAAGAACGAGGCGCCTTCGTCGCGCAGCGAGACGGGCAGCGTGACGAACGACACGGTCGTCAACGAGACGTAGGCGAGCCCCGTGCCGAAGCCTTGAATGAGCCCGGAGGTGACGACGGGGTGCGCGTCCATCTGCGGCGAGAAGCCGCCCATCTGTGCGAGCGCGACGGCCCCGAGGCCGAAGCCGATCGCGATGAGCAGCCGCGCGTCCACACGTCCCACGATGCGCCCGACCACGAGCATGGCGATCCACGTGCCCATGCCGCGCGGCGCGGTCACGAGCCCCGCCTCGAACACGGGGTAGCCCATGAGCCCCTGCAGCAGCGGCGGCAACAGCGCAATCGTCGCGAACAGCACGACGCCGACGATGAAGATGAATAGGTTGCCGACGACGAAGTTGCGGTCCTTGAACAGCGTCTTGCTGATGAACGTGTTCTCGCCCGTGACGGTGTGGCTCACGAACAGGAAGAGACAGACGGCGGCGACGAGCGACTCGATGCGGATCTCGCCGGAGGAGAACCAGTCCTTGAGCTCGCCCCGGTCCAGCATGACCTGCAGCGCGCCGATGCCGAGGCTCAGCGTCGTGAAGCCGAAGAAGTCGAATGCCGACTTGCGCGGCTTCGTTTCCGGCAGCGAGGCAATGATGCCGAGCGCTGCCAGGACGCCGAAAGGCACGTTGACGTAAAACACCCAGCGCCAGCTGTAGTTGTCCGTGAGCCAGCCGCCGAGCACCGGACCCAGGATGGGGCCGAGCACGACGCCCATGCCCCAGAGCGCCATGGCGCGGCCATGGCGCTCGCGCGGGTTGATGTCGAGCAGGATCGCCTGCGAGAGCGGCAGCAGGCCCGCGCCGCTCACCCCCTGCAGCGCGCGAAACAGCACGATCTGCGGCAGCGAAGTCGCCATGCCGCAGAGCGCGGAGCTCAGCGTGAACCCGACGACCGAGGCCAGGAAGACCTTCTTGCGGCCGACGCGCACGGCCAGCCAGCCCGTCAGCGGGATCATGATGGCCGTCGCGACGATATAGGACGTGAGCACCCAGACCATCTGGTCCTGCGTGCCCGAGAGGCTGCCCTGCATGTGCGGCAGCGCGATCGTCGCGATCGTCGTGTCGATGGCCTGCATAATCGAGGCCGCCATCACGCTGGCCGTGATGAGGCCGCGATTGATGGGTGCCTCGGGCGAGTCGAGGGCGACGTTGCCGAGCGCTGCGGCGGAGGTCGCCATCAGCGCGCGCTGCGGCTCGTGCTGGCCGTGGGGTCGCTGGTCGGGCCCGCGGTTCCCTGCTCCGAAACCTCCCCGCTCTCAGGAGGCGCGGACGACTCGTGCGGCGCCGTGCCCGCGGCCGTCGTGTCGACCTTCACGGTTGCGCTGAGGCCGGCGTACAGCGGGTGCTCGGCGTCGGGATCGTCGATGGCGATGCGCACCGCGAGCCGCTGCACGACCTTGACCCAGTTGCCGGTCGCGTTCTGCGCGGGCAGCAGTGAGAACTGAGCCCCCGTTCCCGGCGTGAAGCTCGCGACGTGGCCCTTGAACGTCTTGTCGCCGTAAGCGTCGATCTCGATCGTCGCCGGCTGACCGGGCCGCATCTTTGCGAGCTGGACTTCCTTGAAATTCGCGTCGATCCACATGTCGTCCGTCGCAATCAGCGCAAACACCGGGCTTGCCGTGTTCACGTAGTCGCCGACCTGCAGCTTCTCGACCTGCGTGACGATGCCGTTGGCGGGCGCCTTGATGACCGTGTGCGAGAGATCGAGCTCCGCCTGGTCGAGCGCGGACTGGGCCTCCTCGACCAAGGGGTGCTTGTCGGGCTCGATCGAAGGATCGCCGCCGAGCTGCGCCGTCAGGCTCGCGATTTCCTGCTGCGCCTTCGCGACGGACTGCTCCGCGGCATCGCGCGCGTGCACGGCGCTCTCGACCTGCGATTCGGACGAGATGCCCGAGCTCCGCAGGCGTTGCTGGCGCTTGGCCTCGCGCTGGGCATAGTCGAGCGTATCCTGCGCGGCCCGAAGCTCGCTGACCTTCTGCAGCCGCGTCGCCTTGAGCGCGCGGATCTTGAGCCGGGCGCCGTCGAGCTTGGCGCGCGCCTGCTCGACGGCGATGCGGAACGGGCGGTCGTCGAGCCGGAACAGGACCTGGCCCTTGCTGACCCGCTCGTTGTCGTGCACGTCGAGCGCAACGACGCGGCCCGGCACGTTGGCGCTGATCGAGACGCGCGCGGCATTGACATAGGCGTCGTCGGTGGACTCGTAGCGGCCGGATACGAAGAAATACAAGCCGCCCGCGAGCACGATGGCGAGCGTGCCGCCGAGCATGAGCGGCAGGCGCAGACGCTTGAGCCGGCTCGGCCTGACGGGCTTCGCCGCCGGCGTCGACTGCCGGGCGGCGCTTGCGGATGAAGCGGTGTCGTTCGTGTCGTTCATTGAAGACGCCTTCCTGCGTCCGTTGCGATTCGGGCGGGCTTTTCGGCCCTGCCGCATGGAGTTCAGGCCGCCGTGTCGTCCGTCGCGCGGCCCGCGGACTCGCCGCTGCCGGGCACGAGCGACACGAGATTGCCGCGAACGCGCTCGAGCAGGGTGAGCAGCTGTGCCCTCTCTTCGGCGGAGACGCCGTGAAGCGCATCGGCGCGCGTTTTATCGGCGATCCGCGTCACTTCGGCCAGGATCTCGCTCGAGGCCGGCTTCAAATACAGACGATGAGCGCGCCGATCGTTCGGGTCCGGCCGGCGCTCGAGCCAACCATCGTTTTCCATGCGATCGAGAATCCGCACGAGAGTCATCCGATCCGTATCCGACAACTCGGCGAGGCGCGCCTGCGTCGTCCCCTCGTTCCGCGCAAGATGGACGAGTACCTTGGCCTGGCTCAGCGTCATACCGAGCTGAGCCGCCAGCTGCTCGAAGTGGCGTACCCAGAGCCGCGAGAACGTCCTTCAGGACGAAGCCGATGTTGCGGACGGGGTCCATCCTGGACGGTCCTCCTGAGAAATCACAGCGGTTACTATAGCATGTGATTTTATATCGTGCGATATTAAACTTTGTCCGCCGGCAGGGGGCGGTCCGGCTTCAGCGGGGCCCCCGCGGTTTAAACAAACTTCTGATTCGGATGAGGAGAAAGCGGCCAACTTGGGGCCCGGATGCTCATATACTGCGCGAGTCACGTTGGGGAATGCTGAGAGATGACCGTCCCGTCTGAGGATCGCTTTCGAATGGATCGACACCTGCCGCCGGCCGAGGCCGAGCAGCACGGCGCGCCTGCGCCCGCGGCCCGGCCCGCAGCGCCGCGGTTCAAGGCGCTCAAGTGGCTCCTGGGCGGCGGCGCCCTCATCGCCGTGCTCGGTACCTTCGCCTATATGAACCATTCGGGCACCGGTGCCAATCGCCGGGGTCCCCGCACGACGACGGCGCCCGTTCAGGTCGCCCTCGCGAGGCAGCAGGACATGCCGGTCGTCGAGCACACGATCGGCACCGTCGTCGCCAACACGGCCGTGCAGGTGACCTCCCGGGTGCAGGGCGTCATCGACGCGGCCCACTTTCAGGAAGGCCAATTCGTCAAGAAGGGCGACCTGCTGTTCGAGATCGACTCGCGCCCGTACCGCGCCGCGCTCGCCCAGGCGAAGGCCCAGCTCGCCAAAGACCAGGCCCAGCTCGACAACGCGCTCAACACCGAGAAGCGCCAGCGCTCGCTGTCGGCCCAGCACCTGACCTCGACCGAGGAGCTCGACTCCGCCGTCGCGGCCGTCGCAAGCGCGAAGGCCCAGATCGAAGCCGACCAGGCGGCGATCGAGATCGCCACGCTGAATCTCGACTACACGCAGATCCGCTCCCCCGTGGACGGCAAGACGGGGCCGATCCTCGTGCAGCAGGGCAACATGGTACAGGCGAACGGCACGAATCCGCTCGTGACGATCAATCAGATCAAACCGATCAAGGTCTCGTTCTCGCTGCCGCAATCGGATCTGCCGCGCATCCAGGCCCGGGCGCAGGGTGAAGGCCTCATGGCCGCCATCGACCAGCGCAACGAAGGCGGCAGCCGGTTCTCGGCGCCGGTGGATTTCATCAGCAACCACGTGGACAACCTCACGGGAACGATCGAGCTGCGCTCGACCTTTCCGAACTCGGACACCTCGCTCGTGCCCGGGCAGCTCGTCGATGTCACCGTCGAGCTCAATAACATTCCGAAGGCGACGGTGGTGCCCCGGCAGGCCGTCAACACGGGGCCGGACAGCCTCTACGTCTTCGTCGTCACGCCCGAAAACCGCGCAGTCCAGCGCGAGGTCAAGGTCCTGTTCGACGACGGTACGGACGACGCCATCCAGGGCGACGTGAAACCCGGCGACCGCGTCATCGTCGACGGTCAGCTGCGCGTGATCCCGGGCGCGGCCGTGTACGTCGAAAAACCGGCGCCCGCCGCCGAGTCGGCCGCCGCAGGGACGGTCTCGAGCACGGGCCGCGTCGCGGGCGACCGCGCCCTGGCCCGCCGCGGGCCGTCTCAAGGGGCCGCGCCTTCGAGTCTCTCCGAGTGAGGTTCGAGTCCCTGCGTTTTTCGAGTCTCTCCGTTTGAGGAGTGCCAGGCCGTGAACATCTCGCGCCGCTTCATCGACTACCCGGTCATGACCACGCTCGTCATGGCCGCCATCGTGATCTTCGGCGTCGTGGGCTATCTGACGTTGCCCGTCAGCGAGCTGCCGAACGTGGACTTTCCGACGATCCAGGTCTCGGCCGGGCTGCCCGGCGCCGATCCCGAGACCATGGCCTCGGCCGTCGCGGCGCCGCTCGAGAACGTGTTCTCGACCGTTCCGGGCATCGACTCGATGACCTCATCGAGCAGCCAGGGCTCTACCAACATCACGCTGCAGTTCAACCTCGACCGCAACATCGACGCGGCCGCGCAGGACGTGCAGGCGGCGATCTCGAGCGCCATGCGCCAGTTGCCGAAGACGATGACGAATCCGCCGACGTTCCGCAAAGAGAACCCCTCGGATTCGCCTATCCTCTATCTGGCATTGACTTCGAAGACGCTGCCGCTGACGGTCGTGGACCGCTATGCGGAGACGCTGCTCGCGCGCCAGCTCTCGACGATCGACGGCGTCGCGCAGGTCAACGTCTTCGGCGCCGCGCATTACGCCGTGCGCATCCAGGCCGATCCCGACGCGCTCGCCGCGCGCGGCATCGGCATCGACCAGCTGGCGCAGGCCACGCAGGCCGCCAACGTGAACCAGGCGACGGGCGCCCTGAACGCCCTCGACGAAGCCAAGATCATTCATACCGAAGGCCAGCTTCACAGCGCCGCGGCGTTCCAGCGCCAGATCATCGCCTACCGCAACGGCGCGCCGGTGCGCATGCAGGACGTCGCCCACGTCGTGGACAGCGTGGACAACACGCGCGAGGGCGCCTGGTACCGCAACGAGCGCACGATCACCGTCGCGATCATGCGCCAGCCGGGGTCGAACACGATCGCCGTGGTGGACCGCGTCAAGCAGGTGCTGCCGAAATTCGAGGCCTCGCTGCCGGCCGGCATCGATCTCGAGATCCGCCACGACCGCAGCGTCTCGATCCGCGCCTCGGTCAACAACGTCCAGGAGACGCTGCTCATCGCGGGCGTGCTCGTCGTCACGGTGATCTTCATCTTCCTGCGGCGGCTCTCTGCGACGATCATACCCTCGCTCGCGCTGCCGATCGCCGTCATCGGCACGTTCGCGGGCATGTCGCTGCTCGGCTACAACCTCGATAACCTCTCGCTCATGGCGCTGACGCTCTCGGTCGGCTTCGTCGTGGACGACGCCATCGTCATGCTCGAGAACATCGTGCGCCATATCGAGAGCGGCGAGAAGCCGTTCGAGGCGGCCATCAAAGGCTCGTCGGAAATCGGCTTCACGATCCTCTCGATGACGATCTCGCTGGCCGCGGTGTTCATTCCGATCGTGTTCATGAGCGGCATCGTCGGCCGGCTGCTGCACGAGTTCGCGGTCACGATCATCATCGCCGTGCTGTTCTCCGGCATCGTCTCGCTGACCCTGACGCCGATGCTCTGCGCACGCGCGCTTCGCGACGAGCACGGCCTCAAGCACAACTGGCTCTACCGCCTCAGCGAGAATACGTTCAACCGCGTGCAGGACGCCTACCACCGCAGCCTGCTCTGGAGCCTGGATCACAAGCGCACGATCATGGGCCTTTTCGTCGCGAGCATTGTCGCGAGCGTAGGTCTGTACATGATCATGCCGCAGGATTTCCTGCCGAGCGACGACATCGGCGTGCTGCAGGTCAACATCCAGGCCGAAAACGGCACGTCCTACGAGCGCATGGTCGACTACGGCACCCACGTCTCGAAGATCGTCAACTCCGATCCGAATGTCGAAGGCGCCATGATGCGCATGGGCTCGAACGGGGCCGGCGCCAACGCGGCCCGGCTGTTCGTCATGCTCAAGCCCCTCGGGGATCGCCCTCTATCCGCCGACCAGACGGCCCGCGAGCTCCGCGCCAAGCTCGGCAACATCACCGGGATCAACGTCTTCGTAACGAACCCGCCGAGCATCCGCATCGGCGGCCGCGACTCGCGCTCCAGCTATCAGTACACGCTCCAGGGTGTGGACCTCAAACAGCTGCAGGAGGTTTCGACGCGGCTGGTGCGGAGGCTGCAGACGATGCCGGGCTTCGTCGGCGTCAACAGCGACTTCGACCGCGCAGCCCCCTCGCTGGAAGTTGACATCAACCGCGATCGCGCCGCGGCGCTCGGCGTCTCACCCGCGCAGATCGAGCAGGCCATGGGTTACGCCTTCGGCGGCCAGCAGGTCTCGCAGATCTATGCCGCGGACGACCAGTATCAGGTCATCCTCGAGCTGCTGCCGAAGTTTCAGCGCGATGCGGCGGCGCTCAAGCGGCTCTATATCACCTCGTCGAACGGCTCGCTGGTGCCGCTCGGTGCCGTCACGCGCGTCACGACGAGCACGATCCCGCTCAGCGTCAACCACTCGGGCACCGTGCCGGCGGTGACCATCTCGTTCGATCTCGCGGAAGGCTACGCGCTCAGCGACGCGGTCGCCGGTATACAGAAGGCGAGCCGCGACATCGGCCTGCCGCCGACGGTCTCGGGCAGCTTCCAGGGCTCGGCCGGGGCGTTCGAAACGGCGACGCAGAACATGGGCGTCCTGCTGCTCATCGCCATCATCGTCGTGTACATCGTGCTCGGCATTCTCTACGAGAGCTTCATCCACCCGCTCACGATCCTGTCGGGCCTGCCGTCGGCGGCCGTCGGCGCGCTGCTGACTCTCTACATCGTCGGCATGCCGCTCACGCTCTACGCATTCGTCGGCATGATTATGCTGATCGGCATCGTGAAGAAGAACGCGATCATGATGGTGGACTTCGCACTGCAGAAGCGCCGCAGCGAAGCCGGCGTCTTGCCCGAGACTGCGATCTACGAGGCTGCGCTGATCCGCTTCCGGCCGATCATGATGACGACGATGGCCGCGATGATGGGCACGCTGCCGATCGCCTTCGGCTCCGGTATGGGTGCCGAGTCGAGGCGGCCGCTCGGTCTCTGCGTCGCGGGCGGCCTGCTGCTCTCACAGCTGCTCACGCTCTACATCACGCCCGTCATCTACGTCTATCTCGATCGATTCAGCACGCGCATCACGCAGGGCAAGCCTGCGGCCGCCGACACGAGGGGCGGCGCCACGGGCGGCGAGCCCGTGCACGTGAGCTGAGAGAGGGCGAATCGGCTAGTTCGCTTCGGCCAGCGCCTTCATGTTCTTCAGTGCGCCCTCGAACATCGATCGGCGGCGCGTCGCGTCGGCGTCCTTCGCAGCCTGATCGGGCTTGTCCGACTCGTCGTAAACGAGCGTGTAGATGAGCTTAGAGGTGCCGGCCGTGACGGGCTTGGCCTCGAGGTAGCCGTGATACAGGTTATAAAACTGGCCGGGCTTCGCGGGCTGCGTGTAGCCGTAGGAAAGATCCGTCTTGCCGACGAGGATCTCCGTGACGCGGCCGCCGGCGAGGGACCGGACCGTGCCCATGCCGCCGTCGCCAGATGTGATCTTGCAGTCGACCTTCATCCATTGGCCGATGGCGCAGTAGCCCCCGACCTTGGCCCAGACTTTGGCCGCCGGCTTCGCGACGTCGACTTCCATGACGATCGTCCTGTACTCGGGATCGGCGAAGGCTGCGCGAGCGACGGCGACGGCGCCGAGCGCGAGGACGGCGAATACTTTGCGTTGCATCGGTCTCTCCTGGATCGAGGCCTGCGCCCCGGCGGGTTTCGTCCCGCATTGTTGTTGGATGGCCGATTCTACCGAAAGCGGTCCCCCGGCGGTACGGAGGCCTGCGCGGCCATGCGGAGTCCGATGAGGGGATTCATGAGATTCGACCCAGCGATCTGCTAGGTAAATCTCTATATAAAACTTAATGTTATTCGATAAACATAAAAAATGTCTTAAGCGCACGGGCGCGCAGAATACGGAGTAGCCGATCAGGAGAACCGCCGCTGCCTGCACGTCGGATGCCGCGTCAGTCGTCCTCTTCTTCGTCCCCGCCCGGGAACACCAGATCGGGAGCGATCATCTCGTTCTCCGGGACCGCATCCTCGGCCTTGACGCGCGAGTACACGGGCCCTTCCGCGTCGGGCGGCGGCCCCTTCGGATCGAGCCAGCTCGCGTCCCCGAGCAGCGCATTGATCGTGCTCTCGGCCGGGTCCGCGTCGCTCGGACGCGGACGCCGGCCGCAGCCGGCGCTCGCCCACAAACGCTCGACCATGTCCTTGGCGTCGGCCAGCTGGCGCACCGTGGCGGCAAGCTCTTCCTCGACGGTCGCGTTGCGGCCCTGCTGATCCGCGACGGCACGCTCGGCGGCGGCGCAGCGTTCGCGCGCCTCCGCGAGCTGTTTCGCGTAGCTGCGTTCGAGGACCTCGAGCCGAAAGCGCAGCGCGTCGAACTCCTTCTGCAGCGCCGCGGCGGCCTCGCGTTCGTCCGCGAGCGTGCGCTCCAGTAGCTCGATCGTCGCGTCGCGCTCGTCCGGACCCGGGCGGGGCGCACGCTGCAGCCTCGCGAGGATGTTCCGGCGTTCTACGGTACCGTCGTGGCTCATAGGGCTCTTCATGGCTACGGCCGCGGACAAGGCTAGCAAGGCCAGAGGCTTGGGGGGCTGAATTGCATCACAGCTCCGCCCCGCCGGCTGCTCCAGCCTATTCGCCCCTCAGCGGGCGCGGGCGATCGCCTCTTCGATCACGCGCCGGGCGTCCGCTGCGCCGCCCCAGTCTCCGATCCTCACCCACTTCCCCGGCTCGAGATCCTTGTAGTGCTCAAAGAAGTGCTCGATCTGCTTCAACGTGATCTCGGGAATGTCGGAGTAGTCGTGAATGTCTACGAAGCGCTGAGTCAGGTGCGGCGACGGCACGGCGAGAATCTTCTCGTCGCGGCCCGAGTCGTCCTCCATGACGAGGACGCCGATGGGCTCGACGTTGATTACGCACCCCGGCACGAGCGGCCGCGTGTTGCAGACGAGCACGTCGATGGGATCGCCGTCCTCCGCGAGGGTGTGGGGCACGAAGCCGTAATTGCCGGGATACGTCATCGAGGTATAGAGGAAGCGGTCGACGACGAGGGTTCCGGCCTCCTTGTTGAGCTCGTACTTGATCGGCTGACCGCCCAGCGGGACCTCGACGATGACGTTCACGTCGTGCGGGGGGTTGTTGCCGATCGCTATGGCCTCGATTCGCATTGGCGACTCTCGCTGGAAGTGAGGGCCGCGAGTTTACCCTGCCGGGACATCGAGCCGAAACGGCGGATACCGGTCCGTCATGAGCGCGGCGTAGGCCGCCACTCGCCAGACCCAGCGGTTCATGCCCATGAGAAAGGCGAAAATGCCGCGCGGGTAGCGGCCCGTGAACAGCAGGCCGACGCCCGCGAACACCGTCAGGACGAGGATCAGCCCGCCGACGTGCGGACCCGCCCCGCCCTGGAAAATTCCGACCACGATGTAATGCGGGATGGCCAGCAGCCACCATTTGACGAGCGCGAGCCCGCGGGAAAGTCTCTCGGGGTAGTCGACGTCGAGATCGGCGGGATACGACGGCACGGATTTCAGCGTGAACGGCGGATAAAGGTCCGTGCCGATCGCCTGATAGCTGTAAAACCCGACGCGCCAGCTCCAGCGCAGCACACCGACGTTGAAGTCGAACAGCGCCCTAGGGTAGGAAGCCGTGAAGACGATCGCAACGAGCGCGACGACCCAGGCGACGATGAAGCCGATCCAGAGAAAGATCAGCACCACGACGTGCGGGATCACGAGGATCCACTTGACGAGCCAGAGCCACCGGGAAAGCGGCGTCAGCTCGCCTTTCAGATATACGGGATAGCGCACCCAAAAAACTCCCTGCAGGCACCGCTCGCGCCAATGGGCCCGGCTGCGTGGCGGCTGGGTGACGCCTGGCTGCTGCGTGGCGCCGCCGCCGCCGTCGCCGTCGCCGTCGCCGTCGCCCCATGATAGCGAATCGGCCGCGCCGGCGAATCGGAGCCTCCACCCGGGGTTGCCGCAACCCCGGATTTCGTCACTGCCGACCGACGCCGCATTGCTCTAATATCGGCCGTCCCCCGCTCCGCTCGGCGGGAAGCTCAGGCGCCGCGGCGAAAGAAGATGGTCCAACACCCAGCCCAGATGACGGTCACGTTCTACGAGTTCGCCCTGGTCCTCGGGCTCTCGTTCTTCCTCGGGCTCGCCTTCGAGGACTTCTACGGCGAGGAGCCGGCGCGGCGGCCGGGCGGGGTTCGGACCTTCCCGCTGCTCGCGCTCGTCGGCGCGGGCCTAACGCTGCTCGATCCCAACCTCCTGCTGGCCTTCATCGCGGGCGTCCTCGTGCTCGGCGGCTGGCTGTTCGCCTACTACGTCCGCCAGCTTCGGGACGCGGGCCGAAGCCTCGACGACGGCGGCGTGCTCATGGTGCCGCTGTGCAACCTCATCGCCTATCTGCTCGGGCCGCTCGTGCTGCTGCAGCCCGCGTGGCTCGCGACCGCGATCACGGTCACGACCGTGCTTCTGCTGGGTTGGCGCGAGCGCCTGCATACCCTGGCCCACAAGGTCCCCGCCTACGAGATCATCACGGCGGGCAAGTTTCTCGTGCTGACGGGCATCGTCCTGCCGCTGCTGCCGCGCGCGCCGGTCAGCGCGCTGTCACCGCTCACGCCTTACGACGTTCTGGCTCGCCGTCGTCGCGGTCAGCGCCCTCTCCTACGCAAGCTACCTCGTCCAGCGCTATGTCTCGCCGGAGCGCGGTGTGCTCGCGGCCGCCGTGCTCGGGGGCCTCTACTCCTCGACGGCGACGACGGTCGTCCTGGCCCGCCGCGCCCGCGAACCGGCCGAGGCCCGTGACGTGCAGCTCGGGATCGTGGTCGCGACGGGACTCATGTATTTGCGGCTCGGACTCGTGATCGCGGCATTCAATCTGAAGCTCGCGCTGACGCTGGCCCCCGTGCTGGGCGCGCTCGCCGCCGCGGCCCTGGCCGGCACGGCCCTGTGGCGCTGGGCGACGCGCCGGCGTTCGGCCCCGAGCCCGACCGTCGGTCTGCCGGCCAACCCGCTGGAGATCAGCACGGCGCTCGTGTTCGCGCTGATGTTCGTGTTGATCTCGCTCGCGACGGAGTGGGTCAAAAGCCGCTTCGGCCACGCCGGCGTCTATGGCCTCGCGGCCCTCGTCGGGGTCACCGACATCGATCCCTTCGTGCTGAGCCTCGCCCAGGGCGGCGTCCAGGGTATGCCGCCCGGCTCGATGGCCATCGCGGTGCTCGTCGCCGCCTCTTCGAACAACGTCCTCAAGGCGTGCTACACGCTGAGCTTCGCGGGCCTCAGGCGCGGGCTGCTGCCGGCCCTGGCGCTCGTCGCGCTCGCGGCCGCCGGCATCGGGGCGGCGGCCTGGCTGTGAAAAAGGGGCCAGAGCCCTTTTATTTGGCTTACTCCTTCGGCGGCTCGATGAGCTCCATCTGATTGCCGGCGGGATCGACGGCGAAGCCGATCGTGTCGCCGCTCTGCTTGATGAAGATCGGCCCGCGTTGTATCGAGCCGCCGGCCGCTTCGATGGCCTGCGCCGTGACCGGAAAATCGCTGACGTAGAAAATCAGATGCGAGACCGGATCGTCCACGGCATCGGTATTGCGGTGGATGATGACGAGCAGAGGATCTTTATTGGCCTTGGCCGCTTCGTCGGTCTCGCCGAAATTCAGCATGATCTCGCGGCCCCGGCGCAGGACCACGTGCATGCCGAAGGCGAACTCGTAAAACCGCGCGAGCGAGTCGCCGTCCACTGCGCCGATACGGGCCGCATAAAGGGAGTCGTGGGAGTGCGCGGCGCTCATCGACAACCAGGCGACACAGACGCCCGCGGCCAGTTTCACGGCTTTTTTCATGTTCCCCCCGGAAAATCGTTCGAGTTGCGGCCAGATGATAGCGCGGGCTTCCCTTCCCCGGGGAGCCCTTTGCCGCGCGGGGGGCCGGTGCGCCCCTCGGCGCCCCTCAATCGAGGCCGCGGAAGACCTCGCCCGTCGGCGCGCCGATGCATTGGTCGATGTCCGCGCGCGTGAGCCGGTCCCCCGTGACCGTCACGCGTACCGGCGCCATCTCGACCGAGTAGATCGAGCCGCACTGAACGCAGATCATGGGCACCGAGACGGCCAGCTGGTCGCGGCCTTGGTCTACGCTGATAGAATCCATCGGGTCCAGCCTCACGGCCGAGGAGCCGCAGCTCGGACAGTCCGAGCCGCGCACGTCAGGCAGTGAGATGTAAGCGAATTTGTTCCCCATTGAGAGCCTCCACACAGCGATCGACACAAGCGTGCTGTCAGGCAGCTACGTCTGTCCCTGAACCGCGTCACAGGGTGGACGAAAGCGAGCGGACAACTGAACTGCGGACCCGACGGGTGCGGATAGTACACAGAAAGCGGGGCCGCATCCAAACCGACGCGGCCCCGCGACAAAGGGCCCTCTCAGGGCCGATAAAGATCAAAAAGTCAAGCGCAAACCCACGCGATAAGCGCGCCCCAGCGTGTCGAAGAACACTGGATTCGTCCCGCCCGTGCTCCCATCGGCGAACGGCGGATTCTTGTCGAACACGTTAAAGATCGTGCCGAACAGCTGCATGCTCGTCTTGTCGCCGAGGTCGAAGGTGTAGGAGCCTGCGAGCGTGTAGACCTGATAGCTCGGCACGTGGTTGACGCTCATCGTCACGAGCGGCGGCGCCGCGCTCGCGTAGCCCGGGTCGCTCGGCGTAATGCCGTAGTAGTTCATGACGCCCGACGAAACGTAGCGCATCTGCCCGGTCACGTTGAGGTTGTTGTGGTTCCACGTCGCCGAGAGGTTCGTGACCCAATCGGCCGTCGGCTGATTGTCGGAGAGAAACGAATTGGCCCCGCCCGTCTGTCCGACGATGTCCACGTACGGCGCACCCGGCGTCGCTTCGAACTTCTGCTCGAGCATGTGTGTCGCCAGCAGCCTCAGGTTCAAATTGCTCTCGCCGCCGAGCGCGAGCTGATAGGTGCCCGTGAAATCGATGCCCTTGTACGAGTAGCCGCTGCCGTTGAACGCCAGCGCGCGGATCGACTGCACGCCGCTGCCGCGCCCGGCGGCGCCGTTCGGGTCGTAGCTCGCATAGGGGCCGGCGCCCGAATCGGGCACGATGAGATCGCAGAACTGCTGCAGATGGCTGATCTGGCAGCCGTCGAGCACGCGCCGGACGTTCGCCTGCTGGATCGCGTCGTTGATCTCGATCTTGAAGTAGTCCGCTGCGAACCGTAGACCTTGCGCCTTCTCCTTCGGCGTGAAAACGAGACCGAGAGTCGTGGTGTCCGCCCGCTCGGGCTTGAGATCGACGTTGCCCTCGAGACTCCAGTCGCAGGGATCCTTCTGGGAGCTTCCGGCAGGACCGCAGTACCCGAAGATGCCGCCCGCCCGCAGCTGCTGCTCATAGTAGAGCTCGCGGAAGTTCGCCGCGCGCATGTCGCGCGACCGGCTGCCGCGCACGCGCAGCCAGTCGAGCGGGTCCCAGAGGCCACTGATCTTCCAGGTAGTGAAATCGTGCGTGCGGGTTTGGCCCGTGGTGCCTTCGAGGCCCGTGTTCCGGTAACGCGACTCGCGCACCGCCGTATTGAACTCGAGCCGCTTCGCCACGGGCTTGTCCTCGAGCAGCGGCGCGTTGAGCTCCGCGAACGCCTCGCTTACGTCAACCTTGCCCGCGAACGTTTCGCCATAGTTGATTAGGTAATCGCTGTGGACCCAGGCCGGCACGGGCTGGCCCGTATTGAGGTCGTTTTCCGAATCGATGTTGTGGCCGATCTCCTGCCGCAGCTCAACGCCGGCGGCGAGCGCAAACGGCCCCGCATCGCCGAGGCCCTTCCAGATGTTTCCCGACGCATCCCAGGCCGCGACCTGCTGCTTGTAATCTAGGTTCTCGTCGAGGTAACCGAAGGCGTAATTGTGCTGCGCCGTCGTGATGGGCTGCGTGCCGAAGGGATTCAGCGGCACGCAGCCGAGCGCGATGCGCGGGTCGGCGTCCGCATAGGCGCCGCCCGGCCCCGCGGCGGCCGCGACGGCCGACTTCAGGACGTAATAGTTGGAATTCGGGTCGCTCGGATCGCCGGGATCGGTAAGGCTGCCGCCCATCTGCTGGATCTGCTGCGTGACCCGGCACATGGGGCTGCCGTTGACCATGACGGAGTCCACGGCCATGGCGTAGGCATTCGAATGACGATTGTCCCAGACCAGCTGCTCGCGGTTCGTCTTGCCGTAAGTGTAGTAGCCTTCCCACGTCCAGCTCGATTCTCCGAACTGCCCGTTGAAGCCGAGGACCGCGCGCTTGACCTTCGTGTCCACGGTCGTGTGCGAATCCACCTGGCTCGTCCAGTCCTTGTTGAAGAATGTCGGACCGGCGGGCGCAATGGCCGTCGCAACCTCGGGCGTCAGGTAGGCGTTGTCGGGATGGATAACGTCGAACCGGTCCGTGAGCGCCTGCGTGATGTTCGTCGTCTTGACGCGCCCGTAGGAGAGGTCGAAGTCCATCGTGGTCCTGTCCGTAAGGTTCCAGGTGAACAGCGACGTCGCCACGCGGCGATCGATCGGGGCGCGCAGGTTCGTGAACTCGTAGATCGGGACGCCGTCGCCGCCGACGACGTTGTTGAACGGCGACGACGCGGTCGTGTCGGGGAACGGCGGAATACCGATCGACTGCAGGCTGCCGTTCATGTACTCGTAGCCCTGGCCGATGTTGAACGTCGTCAGGTGCTGCCCGTCGGGCGTGAGCTGCTGGGTCGTATGCGAAGCGATGGTATTGCCGTTGTTGAAAACACCGGTGGAGCTGATCTGGTTAGCGTGCACGTCGCTCGCGAGCACGCGGCTCGGCGTATTGTCGCCGCCGGTGATCATCTCCTCGTTTTTCCGGCACCAATCCCGGGAGAGGCAATCGATGTTGTCGGTGTTCTGCGCCTCGTATCCGACGACGAAGTGCCCGCGGTCGTTCCCCAAGGCGAGGCCGTACGCCACGCCGACGTGCCGGTCGAGACCGTCGCCGTGGCCCGTCTCGTACCCGTCCACGTCCGCCCGGCCGCCCTCGAGGCGGCGGTTCATGAAGATGTTCTGCACACCCGAGATCGCGCCCGAGCCGTAGGCCGCCGAAGCGCCGCCCGTGACCGTGTCTACGCGATCGATGAGGATCGACGGTATGAAGTTCAGGTCGACCCCGTCGCCCTGATTGGTCGGCACGAAGCGGCGGCTGTCTACGAGCGTCAGCGTGCGGCTGCCGAAGAAGGGATTCAGGCCGCGCAGGTTGGCGATCGTCGAGCCCGTGAAGAAGTTGGCGTTGCCGGTCGTAGTCGGCGTGTCGTTCGAGACGTTGACGGGCAGCTGCTGCACCGCGTCGCCGACATTCACGAGGCCGAGATTCTTGAGGTAGGAAGCGTTGACGACCGTGGTCGGATTCGGCGAGTCGAAGTCGGTCTTGCGACGGATGCGCGAGCCCGTGACCGTAATCTCCTCGATCGACTGGGGCTGGTTGGCTTGCGATTGGGACTGGCCGCCCCCTGGGCTCGCGGCCTGCTGCGCGGGCGGCTGTTGGGCGTTCGCCGTTTCGCCGAAACCGAAGAGCGGCGCGGCCGCGGCCGCCGTCCCGATGAGCAGAAAGCGAAGCGAGCTATGAAGCGAGCTATGGGATAGAGCACCGCGTTGTCCGCCGCGGAGCGCGGCGGCAACGGCCTGAGCGGCGGAAACGGCCTGACGTACGGTATGCATGAGCCCCCTCCTGGAAAGGTGGTCAATTGACAACAAACCGCAATGTGTTGTGACTTTACAACACTTTTCATCGGGCGCCTTGGCCGATTGTGATATCAGATTGCACATAGACTGTCTATGCGGTTTCGCCCCTGTAGCAAAATATGCAATAGACGGCGATGGATCGATGCGCCGGCGCGACTGTGGCACCGATGCTGCAAACGCCCCAGGGTTCCGGTGAGCGCGGGGCCGGCGCGGGCGACTCGAGCCGGCCGTGCAGAGGAGCGAAAGGGTGGTCCGAGCGCGAAGCGCCCTTTGTGCCGCTACCGGTCCCTTAGCGAGGACTCTCTCTCGTTCGGGAGGGTGTTATGGGTCGTTACATCCGCATAGTGGCGCAGTGCCGCATCCGGATGGGACCGCAGCCTGATCTTCAGATAGTTCTCGCCGAAGCGAGCGAAGATCGGGTCGTCGGGATCGGGATTCGCCCCGCCCGGCGCCTGCTCGGCGAGCTCGGGCGGCAGAGCGA
This sequence comes from uncultured Gammaproteobacteria bacterium, assembly GCA_963702105.1. Lineage (GTDB taxonomy): Bacteria > Pseudomonadota > Gammaproteobacteria > Steroidobacterales > Rariloculaceae > ZC4RG20. The sequence goes on along the minus strand of OY969712.1, from coordinate 1,134,085 downwards.
CCGGCTCGAAGACGCACTCGAGACGCGGGTGATAGAAATAGGCGAGCGAGAGCCGCTCCCGTCCCGCGGGCGGACTCACGACGCGATGCTTCGTCGCGCGCAGATAGCCCGCCGTTGCGGCCTGCAGCATCTCGCCGAGATTCATGACGTAGGACCCGGGCCGCGGGTCCACGGCAAGGAGCCGGCCGCCGACCTGCACCTCGAGCCCGCCGACGCCGTCCTGCAGGACGAAGGACACGAGGCCGCTGTCGTTGTGAAGGCCGAGGCCCTGTCCCGTGTCGGCGCCCTCGCGCTGGGCCGGATAGCGGCTGATCTTCATGTGCGGATCGCCGCGCGGCAGCACGGCCGCGTCGAAGTGCTCGCGCTCGAGCCCCAGGCCGAGCGCGAGCGCACGCAGAACCGCGAGCCCGACGCGGTCCATCTCGCGCATCCACTCGAGAATCGTCGGGCGCATGCCGGGCAGGCTCGCCGGCCACTGATTGGGACCTCGTAGCCGGCGCCAAGGCGGCGCCGCCGGCCCGAGGGTCTCGGCCGGCTCCTCGGGGCCGAGGTCGAGCTGCTCGCGCCAATCCGCCGCGCCGCGCGTGCGCTCGCCGCCAAGCTCGGTGTAGCCGCGGAAGTGCGGGGAATTCGCTATCGCCAGCGCGCGCCGCTCCTCGATCGGCAGCGCGAAGAACGCATGCGCCGCCTCGAGCACGGCCGCCTCCATCTCGGCCGGGACGCCGTGCCCGACGAGATAGCAGAACCCGGGCCCGTGGCAGGTCTCGCGCAGCTTGCGCACGAAACCCGCGGCGGCGGGGCTCTCCGGCGCCTCGAGGAACGGCTGCAGGTCGAGTTCCGGAAGGATCACGCTACAGTGGCCGGCGCGCGGGGGCGCGTTCGTGGCGGATTCGCGTCACGAGAGCCAGCGCGGCGCCTTGCCGGGAGAGCGTCGGCGAGCGCTGCAGCTCCGCGGCGATGAGCCGATCCGCTTCGCGCCGGTCGCCTTTGCAAAGGCGAACCAATTCCGCCTCGTAGTCTCCGGGGCTACGGGCCTTGCGGCGTTTCTTTTTGAGGGGCAGGCGCGCCATCTTTCGAAGCCTTGATTCCGACACAAACAGAGGGACGTCCAGACCTTACTACAATCCTTGGGGCATGCGGAATCGTGCACGAATCCCGCCATTTCGCGAGCCCCGCCGCGGCCTCCGGCGAGACCCGGCCGCTTGGGAAACCTACAGCTCTGGCGGATGGACGCCGGAGGCACGGCGGGGTACTTTATCGGCCTTCCGTCGGCCGTCCAAACGCTCGCCGACCGCCACAGGAGTGACCATGCACCCGATCAAGACGACGATGCGTTCCGTGCTGCTCGCAGCCGCGGTCGGCGCAGTGTTCGCCGCCTCGGCCGAGGCCCAGACGTTCACCCACATCAACGATTCCGTTCGCGGCGCCCCGAGCGAGGCGAATTATTTCATAGCGACTCCGAAAGGCTGGAAGCAGCCCATGACGCCGTGGGGCGAGCCCGACATCCAGTCCAAGCTCGACATGATGCAGGCCTCCGCGATCCCGCTCGAGCGCTGCGCCAACAGCTACTTCCGGTTCGGCTCCACGTGCGACCTCGACAAGAAGTGGCTGACGCCCGAGGAGTATCAGGCTCAGGTCGATCAGCTCGAGAAACGCGGCGACCCGGCACTGAAGCTGACCAAGGAAGGCAAGCTCGGCGAGGCCCTTCGGGCCGGCGTCGTCGACCCCCGCCTGCCGCAGCACGAGACCAACCTGCTCGTGGACCCGTCCAACGGCCTGCTGCCGGATCTGACCCCCGAAGGCAAGCGCCTCGCGTACACGATGAAGAGCGACTGGGCGCTGCCCGGCGAGGACTTGACGTTCGACGGCCCGAAGGACTTCGACAGCTGGGACCGCTGCATCACGCGCGGCATGCCCTCCTCGATGATGCCGTACCGCTATAACGGCGGCTTCTTCATCAGTCAGGCCCCGGGCTACGTGATCTTCTCGCTCGAGATGATTCACGAGGCCCGCATCATCCCGACGGACGGCACGCCGGTCCCCTCGCCGGCCGTCAAGCAGTGGCTCGGCGTCTCGACGGGCCACTGGGAGGGCGACACGCTCGTGGTCGAGACCACGAATTACCGCACCGGGCCGCCCATGATCAATCTGGCGGTCGTCGGCACGCCGCCGGGAAATCGGTTCCCGACGAGCGAGAAGATGAAGACGACGGAGCGCATCACGCGCCTCAACGACGACTGGTACCTCTATGAGATCACGACCGAAGACCCCGTGATCCTGACCAAGCCGTTCACGGTCCGCTACCCGATGAGGAACAACCCCGGCTACATCATGCCCGAGTACGCGTGCCATGAGGGCAACGAGATCGTCCAGAACTACACCTCGACGAGCCGTTACGAGCGCGCGCATCCGGAGCCGGAGCCGGCGCAAAAGCCCGTGCAGGTCTCGGCGCAGCTGGCAGATACGCTGGCTGGCACGTGGGAAGGCACGCCCCGCATCGTCACGATCGACGACCACATCAAGCTGCAGTTCACGAAGGCCTCGGACGACAGCGTCCACGGCAAGCTCATCGGGACGAACTTCGGCAAGATCGACAAGCCGCTGCGGGACCTGAAGATCGACGGCGACATGATGCGCTTCCAGTTGCCTAACATTCAGCCCTGGAGGTTCACGGGCAAGGTGGCCGACGACGGCACGATCGTCGGCGTCCTCACAAGCGCTCAAGGCGGTCTGCCGGTGACGTTCCATCGCGTCTCGAACGAGACGAGCGACTCGGCCGGCTGACCCGGTAATCCGGTTCACTGAGACTGCCTCATCGCGGCGGCGACGGCGGGGTGCAGGCTTCCGAAGACCTGCGCTCCGCGTCGCCGCCGCGGCGTTTCGGCCGGTTGCTCGGCGGGTCGCTCGGCCGGCCCTTCGGCTGGCTCTGGGCTGCCTTTGCCGTCAGCACGGCCGGCACCTGGATCGCGTTCGACGCGTTTCCGCTCATCGCCATCCTCGTGCTGCACGCGGGCCCCGCTCGCGTGTCCGCCCTCGCGGCCGCCGGCCTCGCCGTGGGCGCTGCGGCCGCCCTGCCGCTCGGGCCCTGGGTCGAGTTCCGCCGCAAGCGGCCCGTCATGATCGGCATGGATCTCCTTCGCTTCGGCGCGCTCATGAGCGTGCCCGGCGCCTTCGTGCTCGGCCGGCTTCGGTTCGCTCACCTGCTCGTCGTCGCGGTAATCGTCGGCGGCGCAAATATCGCGTTCAGGGCCGCGAGCGGCGCTTACCTCAAGATGCTCGTCCGGCCCGAAGACCTGCTCGTCGCGAGCGCCCGCTTCGAGTCCACGTCCTGGACCGCGACCGCGCTCGGACCGCCGCTCGGCGGCGCCGCGATCGGGCTCTTCGGCCCCGTGACGACCGTCGTCGCGGACGGCATGAGCTACCTGGTTTCCGCCGCCGCGCTCGGACGCATCGCCGTGCGCGAACCTCGGCCCGTGCGAACCGAGGCCATGCACGCCCGTGCCCGGAGCCTCCTCGAAGGCTGGCGGTTCATCCTGACGCACCCGGTGCTGCGGCCGCTGTTCTTCAACACCGTGCTCGTCAACGCCCTGATCCTCGCGACCGCGCCGCTCCTCGCCGTGCTCATGCTCGGCCGCCTCGGCTTTGCGCCGTGGCAGTACGGCCTGGCCTTCGGCGTACCCTGCGTCGGCGGCTTGGTCGGCTCGCGCCTGTCCGCTCGAGTTGTCGCACGCTTCGGGAGGCGCAGGACGTTGCTCGTCGCGGGCGCCCTGCGCGCCTGCTGGTCGCTCGGCCTGGCTTTCATCGGCCCGGGCGCGGGAGGCCTCGCGCTCGTGATCCTGCTCGAACTGGGCTTGATCACCTGCGTCGGCGTGTTCAATCCCGTATTCGTCGCCTATCGGCTGGAGCAAACGGAGAGCTCGCGCGTCGCCCGCATGCTTTCGGCCTGGTCGATCACGAGCAACGGCACCGTGGCGGTCATGACGGCCCTGTGGGGCGTGCTGGCCGGCGTCGCAGGCGTGCGTTTCGCCGTAGGCGCCGCCGGCCTGCTCATGCTCGGGACGCCGCTTCTGCTGCCATGGCGTGGACTTTCCGCGAAAGCCTAAGCACTCGCCTCCCCCAAAGAAAGACGGCGGGTCGATGACCCGCCGTGCAAGAAGGAAACGTCAGCTGTATTTGATACGGCTTAGAACTTCACGTTCATGCCCACGTAGTACTGACGGCCGAGGGTCGAGTAGTAGCCCCCGTTGAAACCGCCCGTGCTGGGCAAGCTGTAGCTGCCCGGGTTCACGCAGCCGGGCGCGCCGCCGCAGACGTCGCTGAGAGTCGTGCCGATCGGGTAGCCGGCGGTGCTGCCGACGTTGACGGGGGCCGTGCTGAACAGATTGTCGATACCGCCGCGGAACGACAGCTTGTTGTAGTCGTAGCTGAAGGACAAGTCGAAGATGCGGTAGGACTTCGTCTTGACCTCCGTGGTCGGCGTGTAGCTCAGCAGGATACCCGGTCCGCCGGCGGCCACTCTCGCGTTGTTCTCCTTGATCGCCTGCTGCGTGGCATATCCGGCGGACCATACCGAGGGCAAGCCCCTCCAGCGCAGGTTGAGGCTCCAGTTGTTACGGAAGTAGCTCAACGTGCTGAAAGTGCGGTATCTGTAAGCGCCGCCGTTGGTCCCCTGCAGCGTCGGCCCGAGGCTGCCGACCCAGTCGGTCTCAACGTCGTAGACGGCCGGCGAGGTCTTCGTCCGATAGTAATCCAGGATCGTCGCCTGCATGTTGAACCCTAGGCCGCCCTTGATGTTCGAGCCGAGGTCCGAGAACTGCACGCGCCAGTTCAACGCGATGTCCGCTCCCTGCGTCTTGATGGTCGCCTGGTTGTCGTACGACAGCGTGGTGCTCAAAGGCGCGCCGCTGACTGGGTCGCGCGGCGTGAGTTGGCAGGCCGGCGAAGCCGCCTGGGCAGCCGCCTCGGCCGGCGTGGTCACGATCACGGACCCGTAGCAGCGGTAAGCCGCGTAGTCAAGGGAGTAAAGCTCGATCGCGTCCTTGAGGTTGATCCTGTAGGTATCCAGGGTCAGCGTGATGTTGGACAACAGAGGCTTCTTGAACGGCGGGTTCATGACGAAGCCAAAGGTCCAGGTATCCGCCGTTTCCGACTTCAGATCGGGGTTGCCGACCTGATCGACCCAGGCGAAGCCGCCGCCGCCGGACTGCACGGAGTCGGCCACATGATAGAACTGCTGGGACGCAGCCTGCCCCATCAGGGCCTCGCAGATCAACCTGGCGCTCTCGGCACCCGCCGCCGTCTGCCCGGCCGCCAGCTGAGTCTGCGGCTCGCCTGGATTCAAGACCGGGTCGGGCCCCGTACCGCCGGCACCGAAAGGCGCCGTCGAGCGCAGGCTGCAGGCGTCACTGAAGGCACCGCCGCCCGTGAAGATTTCCTGGCGGGCCAGGAAGAGCTCACCGATATCGGGCGCGCGCGTCGCACGGTTGAAGCCGCCGCGCAGCCTGAACCAGTCGTTGATCTGCCAATTGATCAAAGACTTCCAGGTCGGCTCGGTGCTCGTGTGCTGGTACCTCGACTCGCGAGCGCCCAGCTCGAGCTTCGAGCCGCCGGGCCGCTTTCTTGTTCGAAAGCAGCGGCACCAGGGTCTCGAGGTACACGTCGCTGGCCTCCGTGGAAGCGTCGAGGTAACCGGTAGGATAGACGCCGACCACCTGATCCAGGAACGAGTTCTCGGATTGAAGAATGTCCGGAACGAAAGACGAACTATTCGAACGATGCTGCAGACCGAAAGCCGCCCGGATCTCGCCCGGCTTGATGTTGGCGATAGGGCCCTGGAGATTCAACTCCTCGATGGTCTGTGTATTCTGGGCGCGAGTCTGCAGCGTCGCGTTAACCGCATTGAAACAGTCGGTCGAGAGCGGCATGTCGCCACTGAATAAGGTGTCGTAGAAGCCGCTCGTGCAATGAACGGTCGCGATGCCGAAGCCCGGCCGCGTCGGCGTGCTCGCGCCGTCGCTGACGTTATTGCCCGTCAACGATGCACCGCGGCCCCAGTCCGGCTGGTTGATCAATGCGCGGTACCGCTCGAGCGACAGATTGCCGAAGGCGTTGTTATAGGCCTGCGATTGGCCGTGCGAGACGTACAGTTCGCCAGTCCAGTCCGTCAGGAACTTGAAGTTCAGCCCGCTCTCGAACTGCCAAACTGTATTTGTGTTGACGGTGCTGCGCGGCGGCAGGCTGTAGTCCGGATACCAAGCAGGCAGCCAAGGCAGCGACGCTGCATTGGGAATCCCGAAGAAACTCTGGCGGCTGTTCAGAAGTGCGGCCACCTCGACGGGGACCGGGTGCCCGGCACCGGCAGTCCCCGTGGGGATGAAGCTCGGGTTGCCGTAGGTCGGATCCGCGGGGTTGGCCTTGACCGCGGCGATAGCGGCCGCGACGGTCGATGCGTCATTGTAGTTGAGCGCCGGATTCAGCGGGCTGTCCGTGGTCGGATTGTAGGGAACCTGCGCTTCCCAGCCCGAGATCGCGTCCGTACCGAACAGCAAAGTCCGGGTCTGACTCTCAGCCAAAGTGGCCCGCGCGTAAACGGAAAGCTTATCGGTCACGTCGTAGTGACCCGTCGCGAACAGCGAGTAGCGTTGCTGAGGAGCTTCGGTATACGCAGCCGGGACCTCGTACTTGAGGCCGTCGATCTCGTGAGTGGTCGTGCCCGGCAGCGAGCTGTCGAAGGTCCTGTTCGGGTAAAAATTGTAATTCGGAGAGCCCGTGTACTTGGAAAGACCGGCCTGGGTGCCGTTGACGAAAACCGTGCCGTCACCGTTGAAGTTGTAGGTGTGGAAGATATTGGCGTTGTTCCAGTTGAACACTTGCGCGGCGTTCGGATCGTTCGGGTCTATGCCGAATACGCCATCCACGGCCTGTTTACTGGGACAGTTGAATTGACAGTCGAGCGCGTTGCTGCCCTGCAGGAAGAAGAAGTAGCCGGGCGCGTACGGGTCCCGATAATTCTCCTGGTAAAACTTGTTGTTCCCTTGCGTTGCGGCGCCGCGGTCGTACCGCTCGACGCCGACGGCCACGTTGCCGCGGCCGTTGTCGAGGTTCGCACCGAATACCATTGACAGGCGCTTCTCCTCCCCATCTCCGAACTCGCCCGTGCCGTACTGCGCGTCCGCCTGGAACCCTTCGAAGTTGTCGCGCAGAATGAAGTTCGTGACGCCACTGATGGCATCGGCACCGTACACGGCGGAGGCACCGCCCGTGATGGTCTCGACGCGCTGAATCAGCGCCGAGGGAATCGAGTTGATGTCGGTCACCATCTCCGCGTTGACGGGGACGGTGCGCTTGCCGTTGACGAGAACCAGGCTGCGGTTCGGGCCGAAGCCGCGCAGCGAGATCGAAGCGATGCCGACGGAGTTCACGGGCGTGATCTGCACGTCGCCCTGCGTCGTCACGGGCGAGGCCGCCGGGTTGTACTGCGGCAGCTTGTTGAGATAGGACTCGAAGTTCAGGCCGTTCTGCTGCTGGAACTGGCTCGCCTCCACCGTCACGATCGGGCTGTTCGACGTGTTGTCGCGGCGCAGAATGCGCGAGCCCGTGACCGTGATCTCCTCGAGCGGCTGGCCCTGCTGACCTTGCGCCGCGGCGGGCTGATCCTGAGCTGCCGCCCGCGTCGCGGGCATCACCGCGAGGGCCGTGCCGAGAATCACGCTGCCGGAGGCAGCCAGGACTGAGAGCGGCAGATCCGCGTCGTGAACTCTGCGCCCTACCTTCGACATCATCTGAATTGCCTTGGCGATTGCGCACGGCAACGCGGCGGCACGCGGATACAAGCCTGCGCCTTTGAGCGTTTGCATGGATACCCCCCAACTGATGAGCACACCGCCCCCTCGGGAGAGCGGCACTCCTGGGCACTCGTGGTACTAGTTTACCGAGTCCCCAGCCCCTGGCTTTTTGACTCTACCACCCGTCATTCTGTCTCGCAAGGCCAACAAACCCGTCGGTTCAATGGGGAACAGGAGGCGCGATGTTTTTGTGCAACAACGGGCTCGTTTCGGTTCTGGTGACTCCGAGACGGCCGCGGGGGCATAAGGCACGGCCACGGAGTAACGGGCAAATGCGGTGCGGCGCGACGACATACCGCAAGCGACCTGAAGGCGGTTCGCATTCCTGCGACGAGCATGACGTTGATGCACCCGCACGACAGATGCAGAACCCGCCCTCAAGAGGCCGAATCCCGGCGGGTCAGCGCCGAAAGCCGTATTCCAGAGTGAAGAACGTCGCGTTCATCGCCGCGAGCGGCTCGCGCAACTTCGCGAGCTCGGCCTCGGGACCGTGGATCTCGAACCGAACGATGTCGGCTACCTCTAAGGCTTCCTGAATCAGTGCGCCCACGTTCTCGACGTGTGCAAGCAGCCCGTCCGCGTCCGCGTAACCCTCGCGGCAGTGCACTTCGTCGCCGTTGAAGCTCCAGCCGTAGTACAGGCACTTCGCCTCCGTAGCCGTCTTGTCTACGAATCTCTCGGCGATCCGCCGGAATGCATCCATGCGCCCCGGGTGAACCTTGAAATAGGGTCCGATCGTGCAGCAGCGGTCGTTGGTGGCCATCGGTTCGTTCTCCTCCCCTTCTTCGCTATCGAGTCGGTCGCGGTTTTCGCTATCGTTGGCATCGGCCCAGAATCGGCGTCTCGTAAGGCGGCCGCTTGTCCGGGTCGAACGGAACCCAGCGCATGGTCTCGGCAGCGTCCTCGAGCGCAACCGCGCCTTCGTCCACGCCGCCCGCAAACTTGTATGTCCCGCTCTGCTCGGGCTCACCGTCGAGCCGCAGGCGGAATCGCCCGTCGCTTGCCGCGAGGTGCCCGTGCAGCTGCAAAAACAACGCGAACGCGGCGCGTCCGCGTGCGTCCACGGCGACGAGCATGTGCGCGGGCACGTTCTTCAACGCACCCTGTCCCTCCCATAGTCCGGCCAGCGCCGCGTCGAAGGTCTGCGCCGGCGGCGGGTTCGGATTCAGAGACGCCAGTGCGCGGCCGTCGAGGAAACCGGTCAAGTCGCGCGTCAGCAGATACGGCACCGTAAATTTCGGGCGCTGGTTGCAGGCCACTCTCGTCAATTCCCCCGAGACCGGGTCGCCGGAGAGGCTCCAGCGCGCCGCGCTCGAGGTGAATCGACCGCCGAGCGAGATACCGTTTGGGTTGTCGAGCCGCCACGTACCCGCGGCGAGCTGCAAGGTGCCGCCATAGGCGCTGACCGTCTGGCCGCGCAGCTCGCCATCGGCACCGACGGTGAAGATCAGGTTCGGGTAAGCGGTCCCTCCGTTCTTCGGCTGAGTCGCGACGAGCCAGCTGCCGACGAAGCGCTCGAGGCCCGGCACCTCGAAGGCGGCCGCGGACGAGGTCAGCCGCCCGGACGCCTGGAGCGCCAGGGCCTTCAAGGCCGCAAGGGAACGATTGCGGTCGAGCCCGCTCGTGAGTATCTCGAAGCTTGCCGTCCCGATCACGAAATCGACGGCCCCGAGCCCGGTGATATCCCGGTAGCTCAGGTACGCTCCATCACCGACACCGGCGAGGGCGACGCCCCCGCGCTTGCGTTGCTGCTCGAGGTAGCCGGTCGGATCGAGGCCGCCGCCGTTGTAAGTCGTCACGCCGAGGTAGGTGCCGTTGGACGCGCGATATCGGCAGTCGTTCTGCGCGTGCGGCTGGGGTGTCGTCCGGCTCGTGGTCACCGAAGCGCCGAGGGTGCGCGCCGCTTCCTCGGCGCTCACCAAGAGACAAGGGTCGATCGTCGCGGGCAGGGACGCGCCTCGCGCCGGAGTCGGCGAGGCGGCTCGGACGGGAGGCGGCGCTTGCACGGCCGCCGCGACGCGTGCCGCTGCCGGGGCCGGTGCCGCAGCGACCGGAACTGCAACCGGACCCGGTGCCGGTGCCGCTGCCGGCGCCGCTCGAGGCGCCGCGGCAAGATCTACCGCGCTCCGCGCCCAAGTCGTCGTGGCCCGCCTGCCCTTGAGGGTCAGGGAACCGCCCCCAACTTTGTACGTTCCGGCATCCTCGAGGCTCATGCTCGTCGCGGTCAGGGACCACTTGCCTCCCTCGCCGCGGAAGGTGCCGGAATGCGAAGCTGCGTCGCTGGCGCCTTCATTGACGAAGGCGTAGCGGCCGGCGGCGTCGATCGTCAGAAGCCAACGACCGCCCGGGACGGCCATCTCCCACGTTCCTGCGAGACTCGGGTCTACGCGCTCTGCGCGGCCGCAGCCCGCGACCACGAGAACCGACCACGCGCACGCGAAAGCACACAGGCGGGAGAGCGTTCGCAATTGCGAGCGTTTCGACTGCATCACGGCGACCCTCTTCGGAGGGTGCCAAGAGTAGCCCCGCAACCGCGGCCGCACCAGCGCCCCGCGAAGGTCCGTGAGCCGCGGCGCCGCCCCCGCCGCCGCGCGCCGCAGACGGGAACACGCTGCGCGCGCTGCCGCGGCAGAGCGCAGCGGACCTGCGCCGATCGACGCAGCAGAGCGCGTCCGAGGCGCTCCACGGCGCGAACGCGCCCGCAACCGAGGCGGCCGACGACGCGACCCGCAAAGCCGGAGAGCGCGTGCAGACCTTCACGCGCAATGCGGCCTCGAAGGTGCGCGGCTTCTTTACGGGACACAGGCGCCGCGATCGACCGAGTGACGGGGCCGATACGGCGCAGAGTCCCTAGCAGCCCGTCCGGCCTAGGCGTGATCTACTGCGGCGGCGGGAGCGCGGCGCGATAGTGCGCACTAGCGAACTCGACCGGCCGCCCCGCTGCGCTTAGACTCGCGGGAGGCCCATGAACCAGCCCTTCCTCGACAAGCTCGCAACCGAGCTCGGGCAACTGTCCGAGCAGGGCCTCTACAAGTTCGAGCGCGAGCTCGAGACGCCGCAGGGCGCCTCGGTGCGCGTGGCGGGCCTCGCGGCCGCCGAGGTCGTGAACCTCTGCGCCAACAACTACCTCGGCTTGGCCGACGACCCGGAGGTCGTCGCGGCCGCGCACCGTGCGCTCGACGAGTACGGGTACGGGCTCGCCTCCGTGCGCTTCATCTGCGGCACGCAGGTCATCCACAAACAGCTCGAGCGATCCATCTCGAAATTCCTCGGCACCGGCGACACGATTCTCTACAGCTCCTGCTTCGACGCCAACGGCGGCCTGTTCGAGACCCTGCTCGGCGAGGACGACGCCGTGATCAGCGACGAGCTCAACCATGCAAGCATCATCGACGGCATCCGGCTCTGCAAGGCCAAGCGCTTTCGCTATCGCAACAACGACGTGGACGACCTCGCCCGCCAGCTCGAGCAGGCCGCGAGCGCGCGCGTGAAGCTCATCGCGACGGACGGCGTGTTCTCGATGGACGGCTCCGTCACCCGGCTCGCCGAGATCTGCGACCTGGCCGACCGCCACGAGGCGCTCGTCATGGTGGACGACTCGCACGCCACAGGCGTCCTCGGCGCCGGCGGCCGCGGCACGCCCGAGCATTGCGGCGTCGAAGGCCGCGTGGACATCCTCACGAGCACGCTCGGCAAGGCCTTGGGCGGCGCGTCGGGCGGGTTCACCTCCGGGCGCGCCGAGATCGTAGGCTGGCTCAGGCAGCGCTCGCGGCCGTACCTCTTCTCGAACTCGCTGGCGCCGATGATCGCGGCGACTTCCCTGGCCGTGCTCGACCGCATCGCCGCGGGCGGCGAGCTGCGCAATCGCCTGCTCGAGAACGCCCGCTACCTGCGCGCGGGCCTCACGTCCGCGGGGTTCGAGCTGCTGCCGGGCGAGCATCCGATCGTCCCCGTCATGATCGGCGACGCGAAGCGCGCGCAGCAGATGGCGGACGCGCTGCTCGCGCGCGGCATCTACGTCGTCGGCTTCTCGTATCCCGTCGTGCCCATGGGTAAGGCCCGCATTCGCGTGCAGCTTTCGGCGGCTCACGAGCGCGTGCATCTCGATCGGGCCATCGCGGCGTTTACGGAGGTCGGCCGCGAGCTCGGAGTGCTCGGAGCCTCCGGATGAAGGCGCTCGTCAAGGCGCGGCCGGAGTCCGGCCTCGAGCTCGAGGACGTGCCCGAGCCCGCCGTGGGCCCGAACGACGTGCGCATCGCCGTGCGCCGCGCCTCGATCTGCGGCACCGACGTTCACATCTACGAATGGAACGAATGGGCCCGGCAGGCCGTGACGCCGCCGTTGATCCTGGGCCACGAATTCACGGGAGTCGTCGCCGAAGTGGGGGACGAGGTCGGCGGTTACGCGCCGGGCGACCGCGTTTCCGCCGAGGGCCACATCACCTGCGGCTACTGCCGCAACTGCAGGGCCGGGCGCCGGCACCTCTGCGAGCACACGCTCGGCATCGGCGTGCAGCGCGACGGCGGCTTCGCCGAGCAGGTCGTCGTGCCGGCCAGCAACGTCTTCAAGCTGCCTGAAAAGATCGGCGACGATCTCGGCGCGATCCTCGACCCGCTCGGCAACGCGACCCACACGGCCCTCTCCTTCGATCTCGTCGGCGAGGACGTCCTGATCACGGGCGCCGGCCCGATCGGCATCATGGCTTGCCGCATCGCGCGCTTCGTCGGCGCCCGGCATATCGTGATCACCGACGTCAACGAATACCGCCTCGCGCTGGCCCGCCGCATGGGCGCGAGCGTCGCGCTCGACGTGCGCACAGGATCGATTCCCGCGACCATGCGCGCGCTCGGCATGACGGAAGGGTTCGACGTGGGCTTCGAGATGTCCGGGCACCGGGATGCGCTCGGCGGCCTCCTCCACGCCATGCACCACGGCGGCCGCGTCGCCCTGCTCGGGCTGCCGCCGGCCCCCATCGCCATCGACTGGAACGAGGTCATCTTCAAAGGCTTGACCATCAAGGGCATCTACGGCCGCGAGATGTTCGAGACCTGGTACAAGATGGCGAGCATGCTGCAGAGCGGGCTCGACATCGAGCCGATCATCACGCACCACCTACCCTTCTCCGACTACGAGCAGGCATTCGAGATCATGCGGTCCGGGCGGTCCGGCAAGATCATTCTCGAGTGGACAGCCTCGTCGGCACCGCCCTGAGGACGGACTGGAATCGCGCCGAGCGCGACAGATTTTCCGCGAGCGACCGTACCGCGGGGCCGCTAGGCTCGCGGGTATAGGAGCGATATCCTACGCGCAAGATGTCGATCGTCCGAAAAGTCGCACCGCTGTCGCCTGCCGCCTTCCTCGAAGCCGAGCGCACGGCGAGCGCGCGGCACGAGCTCGTCGGCGGCCAAACGCACGAGATGGTCGGAGCGAGCCAGGTTCATAACCTGATCACCGTCACGCTCGCGGCCAGGCTGCACGGCCTGCTTGCAGCGCCCTGGCGCGTGTACGCGTCCGACGCCAAGGTGCGCGTCGGCGACGATTTCTACTACCCGGACGTAGTCGTCTCCAAGGAGCCAGTAGCGCCCGAGGTCTACTACCTGACCGAGCCGGTCGTCATCGTAGAAGTTCTGTCCCCGACAACGGAGGCCCGCGACCGGTTGGAGAAACGCCTCGCCTATCGACGCTTGCCTTCGCTCGCAGAATGCGTGCTCGTCGCCCACGACAGGCGCGCCGCCGAGATCTTTCGGCGGAGCGACGAGGGCTGGGAACTGGAGAGCTACGTAGCCGGTGAAAGCCTCCACCTCGCTTCGCGCTCACTGCGCCTGGCTCTCGACGACATCTATGCGTGCGTGCGCGAAGCCGTGCCGGGAATGAAAACCAAATGACGGACAAAGATCGATCTGCGCGCACCGACCGCAGAAGCTTCCTGAAGAACAGTGCCGCGCTCGGGGTGAGCGCGGGTGTCGTCGCTCTCGGGGCGGACGAATCCGCGACGGCGCAATCGCCGAGGCGTTGGGACGCGACGGCGGACGTCGTCATCGCGGGCGCCGGCGCCTCCGGTCTCTGCGCCGCGATCGCGGCCCGCGATCTCGGAGCTTCCGTGATCGCGATCGACGAGAACCACGATGTGGGCGGCCACGCCATGGTCAGCGGCGGACGCGTTCCGCTCGGCGGCGGCACGAGCTGGCAGCGCCGGTACGGCGTGAAGGATTCACCCGATCTCGTGTTTCTCGACCACACGAATCATCGCAACCCCGAGTTCGTCTACGGCGACCGCGAGCTCATCCGCGCCTGGGCGGACGAGAACGCGCCGACGTTCGAGTTCCTGCTCGAGAACGGCGTCGAGTTCGAGGACAGGGCGCCGACCGTCGTCAACGGAGGCTCCGTTCCGCGCCTGTTCGTATGCCGCGTCTTCTCCGAGGACCTCGAGCAAACCATCGCGGGCAACCCGGGCTCGGGCCTCGTGCGGCCGCTCGAAGCGAGCGCGCGAAAGAAGGGCGTCGAGTTTCTGCTCTCGCACAGCCTGACCTCGCTCGTTCGCGATGCCGAGGAGGGCAGCGTCTTGGGCCTGACCGCGCGCTTTCGCGATCGAGATGTGAACATCCGGGCCGTCAAAGGCGTCATCGTCGCGACGGGCGGCCATACGAGCAACGTCGAATTCCGCCGCATCTTCGATCCTCGTCTGACGGAGGAGTATCAGGTCGCGGGCGAGCCCTGGTCGCGCCAGTCGGCCGCGGGCGAAATTGCCGCCATGGATCTCGGCGCCTCGCTCTGGGCGACGGCCAATCAGAATCGTCAGGCCGGCCTCGGGCCGATCACGAAGACGCAGCACATCGGCTGCCGATACGGCTACCAGCACCTGAAGTGGGACCCGAGGAGCCCTGTGTTCGACCGCGCGGGCGCCTCGGGCTTGACCGTGCGCAGCTTCCAGGACCTGATCCTCGTCAACCAGGTCGGTCGGCGCTTCTGGAACGAGATGGACGGCTCGTTCGACTTCCTCAACGCCTGCCTCGGCACGAACGGCAACCTCGGCACGGGCGCGAAGAAGGACGGCGGCGGGCCCATCTGGGCCATCTTCGACGCGGACGCGGTCGAACGCGAGCAATGGCGGCCCGAGCCTCCGAACGTGGACCGGAACGGCTTCTTCTTCGCAGCCGATACGCTGGCCGAGCTGGCCGCGGCCATCGAGAGCCCTTACCAGCTGCAGCCGATGCCGGCGGCCGCGCTCGAAGAGACGGTCGCACGCTACAACGCGTTCGTGGACAAGGGCAAGGACGAGGATTTCGACAAGCCGGCGCCGCGCTATAAGATCGGTAAGCCGCCGTTCTACGCGGCCTGGTCCACGCCGATCCTGCACGACTCACTCACGGGGCTTCGCATCGACACCGAGTGCCGGGTCATCGACCGTCACGGCCAGGTGATCCCAAAGCTTTACTGCTGCGGCGAATCCGCCGGCGGCTTCGCGCTTCATGGGCTGCCGCGGGTCACCGTGTTCGGGCGCATGGCCGGGCGCGCGGCCGCGAGGGTCGAAGCGTAGCGCAGCGTAGCGAAACCGTCGGCGGGACGGCTTCCGAGACATTACATTTCTTTAACGCTTCGCCGTGTCAACGGTTCGCGCGGCCCTGCGTTTCCGGTTTCAGACAATGGACGGAGCGCACGGTGCGCATGCGTGACCGGCTGGGACCGCCGAGTAATAACCGGACGGCGCGGATCTTGTTGATCGAGGCGGACCGACAGCTCGCCGCTCTGCTCTCCGAACTGCTGCGCGCGCACGGCTACGAGGCGGAGGCGCGGCAGGACTATATGGCCTTGGATGCGGCCGCGACGGCGGCGCGTTTCGACCTCGTGATCATGGCCGTGGCCTCGACCGGCAACGGCCTCGATGTATTGCGGCGCCTTCGGCGCCGAGCGAACCTGGCGATTCTGGTCCTCGCGGCGGGAGCGGGAGAAGCCCATCGCATCGAGCTTCTCGAGAGCGGCGCCGACGAGTGCCTCGCGAAGCCGTTCAATCCGCGCGAGCTCCTGCTGCGCGCGCACGCCCTGCTGCGTCGCACCTTCGGCACCGAGTCGGCCGGGCCCGTCACGCTCGAGGTCGGCTGCGTCGCCTTGTGCGTCATGGGGCACACAGTGAGGATCGCCGAGCGCGAGGCGCGGCTCACGGGGGCCGAAGCACGCCTGCTCGAGCTGCTCATGCGGCGTGCGGGGCGCGCCGTGCCTCGCGCCGAGCTGGCCGAGCACGCCCTGGGGCGCGCCCTGCCGGCGTGCGATCGCTCGATCGACACCCACATCAGCAGTCTGCGCGCGAAGCTCGGCGTAGACGGCGGGGGCGAGACGCCGATCAAGACGCTGCGCGGCGCGGGCTATCTATTCATTCCCGTATGGGAGCCGGCGCCCGTCGCCTCCGTCGAGCCGTTTGCTGCGCCGGGCCGCGCGCGTGAAGCGTTCGAGACCCTGCAATGACTCGCGAACATCTTTAAGGCCCACCGCCCGCGGCGTCTTTAGAACTTGAACTGCACGCCGACCCCCAAGTACTCGGCCGGCCTCTCGTGGTTCGTCGCAAGCCAATCGAGATCTCCGCGCAGATCGAACCGCGGTAACCGGTAGACCACACCCGTGCCGAGCGTCGTGCCGGACTTGCGTTCCGGTGCCGCCGTGCGCCGGCCGGATTCGACATCCAGGATCTCCCGCTGCAATTTGACCTCGCCGTAGCCCATCGAGCCCAGCAGATCGAAGTGCCGCCGCCAGTGCAGCAGATCGGAGATCGGTGCAACCGCGACGGCGCGTGCCGAGACGGCCTGCAGAGTGCCGGTGATACGAAGATGATCGGTGCCGCTGCCCCAAAACTCGCCGGAATCGAGAGCGCCGAAGCGCTGGACGGCCAGTTCGACACCGAGGTACTGGCTCAGATTCAGCCCGGCATAAGCATTGAGCCCCGTCGAGGCATCGCTGTAAGGGGCTCCCTGATACCGATCGTCATGGGACAAGCCCGCGGCTCCGATGCCCGCATAGAACCCGCGCATCGCCGGTTCCGGCTCCTGTCCGTAGGCCGCCGCGGCGGCGAGCAGCAGCGCGAGCGCGAGCCATCGAAACCTGCTCTCGGCGAGGATGCATCTCATCGGGTTTTCCCTCCCGTCAATGCGCAAAGTCGTCGAGCAGCAGAACCGACGCCGTGCTTTGGTCCGTGCCGTCCGTCGCGACCACCGTGTAGATGCCGTCAGCGCTCAATTGCACCGTTTGCGGACCGAACACAACGTCGCCCGTCGTCGGATCCCGCAGGACGATGTCGTAGCTGCCCGGGTCGATGCGCGTCAGACCGCTACTCGTGCGATACGTCACGCTCGCCGTCGCGACGAGCGTCTGAATGTTGGCGCCGGGCGGCACGATGAAGGCGTCGAGGGACGTGAAATGACTCGCCCCGTCCACGACCCGGACCAGCGCCCTCGGTGCTAGCCGCCGGTTGGCGTCCGTCACGAGCATGCCGTGCAGACTTCCGGGAAGGCCCACGAGGTAGAACGAGGCCATGGAACCGGCCGTGACCGTGACCTCCGGCTCCGCGAGGAAGACGCCGGGGTCGCCCGCCGGCGTGATGTTCAGCGTCTGCTCGCCGGACGCGACGGGGACATAGCCGGACGCGTGCCCTTCAGCCAAATTCGGCACCAGCGGCGCCGCGAAGCCGTCGCCGACCACGATGTCGACGTTTTCGGTCAGCGGCGCAGCATGCACCGCACGCATCTCGCTCGTGACGTTGCGGTCGAGGAACGTTGCGCTTCGGTCGCCGAACTCCAGCACCTTCAGCGCATAGGTGCCTTCTCCCGCGCCGTCGAGGATGGCGAACGAGATCCGCGTCTGCTTGTCGATTGCGAACGTCTCCGAGGTGAACAGCACCGTACCCGGATCCCCGACGGGGGTCAGGATGAGCTGATAGCTGCCTTCGTCGATGAGGTCGTACAGATTGTCCTTGTATGAGACGGAGCCGAGCGCCTGCACGGGCGAAAGGTTCGCACCCGGCGCCGCAATGTAAACGTCCACGGGCCCGAGCGAAGGAGCCAGCTGATAGATCTGCACTTCCGCGTTGAGGTCCTCGGGCGTACCGTCCACATCGGCCGTCTGCGTATCGAACACGTGCCAGGGCTCGTCGTAGACGATCGTGCTCAGATTGCCGTATGTACCTGCCACGACGACCGTGTACTGGTGGTTGTCCAAGACGTTGGCCGCGACCGTCGCGACCCGCGTCGGCGAGCCGACCGCGTCGCCGGGCAACTGATCGTCGAAGTTGAGGTTGTACTGATCGGGATCGACGCTGCGAAAATCTGTCGTGCCGCCGTACTCGATCGACGACCAGGTCTCCTCCTCCCTCAGAAACGTGATTGTGCCCATGTCCGAAACCGCGTGGAATGCCCGCAGCATGGGCTTTTGCTGCGCGGCGTCGCTCGAAGAGCCCCCCTTGGAGCTGCATCCGGCAAGAACCAGAAGGGCTGAAACCAGGGCCAACGACCAAAGGCGAACGTTCATAGCATCGATCCGACCAGGGCATGTCTCCAAGACGGAGGGGCTCGGCCCCGAAGACGAGACGCCGCTCCGGCGTAAAGATTGACCGTCGCCGACTCAAGTTGTGTGGACTTCCCTGGAGGGATTCGGCGAAAGGCAGGAGAAACCCGGGTGCCGGCCCGGAGACCGGTCCAGGTTCGGAGAAAACTTGACCGTGGACCGCGACGCTACCGCGCGAGCGGGCGGTGCCCAAGCGGCCGACGAGCGAGCCGCCGGGCGCCCGAACGGCCGGCGGGGGACAGGGGGCGCGAGCCTCAGAGCTCCATAGGCTCGATCGCCCGTCGCCACGAATCGCGGGATTCGAGACGTTCGATCCATGCGGCTACGTTGGGAAACCCGCCGAGCTCGATGCCGGCCGCCTTGCGCCGCGTCAAAGTGCTGGCGAGCGCGAAATCGGCGATGCTGAGCTCGCCGGCCGGCCAGTCCCGCCCTTGGAGGCCCGCCTCGAGCGCGCCCAGCAGCTTGTTCGTCTCCTTCGCCTCCGCGGCGATCACGTTCTCGTCCGGCTTCCCGCGGCCGAACTTCTCCTTGAGAACCTTCTCGAACGTGAGCTTCTGACTCGAGGGGCCGAGGTGGATGGCCTGCCAATACGACCACTGATCCGCGATCGCGCGCTTCTTGAGATCGGCCGGATAGAGCCGGTGCGCGGGGTCCAGGCTTGCGAGATAGGCGTTGATTGCGCGGGACTCGAAAAGCTTCAGATCGCCGTCGACGAACGCGGGCACTTTGCCGTTCGGGTTGATCGCGAGGTACTCGGGCGTCTTCGTGCCGCCGCCGAAGACGTTGACGTCGACGATCTCGACGTCGGCGTCGAGCTCGAAGATCACGGCACGTACGCGCAGGCAGTTCGGGGACCAGTTTGCGTTGTAGAGTTCCATTGTCAATTTCCGAGCTCCAAGCCGAATTGATCCTTCTTCACGGGGCGCTGCATGCCCTTCTCCGTGTATTTCTGCCAGGTCTGCGCCCACGGCCTGCCGTAAAGATCCGGCACCGTATACTCGAACGTCGTGCCCGGAGTCAGCGGCGTGGCGATGCCCTTCACGGGAAAGATCGTCTGCACGCAGAACAGGTATGGGACGGGCTCGCCCTCATTGAGGGCCTGCTTCTTCGCCCAATACTGCGTGATGCGCACGGGCTCGACGAGCGCCTCGGGATCGTAGAGCACGGCCTCGTGATCGATACCGATCATCGCGCCTTTATCGTCCCGGCGAGGTGTGTAGATCTCGATCGTCTGCAGCTTGTTGCTGAATTCGAACTCGCCGTGCGCGAACCAACCTTGAATGTTCGAGGTCCAGGTAATCAGCGCATCGCCGTCCCAGAAGCCGACCGTCTCCCCGTACCATTGCGGCACATCCGGACCGAGCCGAGGCACGACGCCCGATTCGTTGAACTCGCGCCCGACATAGATTTGCGTCAGGAAGTTCCACGACGAGGTATTCAGAATCTGGACGAGCCCAGGGGTCACGATGACCTGCGGCGCGCCCGCCGCGTATTGCGCGAACCTGCGCATGAAGCCCTCGGGCTGACAATACGAGCCCGGCCACTGCGGGTCGTTCGGCACCGCATAGTGGTACATCTGCTGGACGAAGCGCTGCTGGTACTCCGGCGTGAGCAGCGTCAGATACGTCGGGATCTGCGCGAGCTCGCTGTAGTACCACGACGCCGTCTTGCTTCGATCCCGCACGTACTTGCCGTCCCAATCCGGCACCGTCTCGCGGTCGTAGACCGTCGGCCCGCCCTTCGCGCGCGCCTCGGCGAGCAGCGCCGCGTAGTGTTCCTTGGCCGTCTTGAACGGATACGGGCTCACGATCTGCTGACGCGGATAATCGCGGTCGCAGTAGCCCCAGGCGCCGGTGTGCGGGTCGTTGTGGCTGATCAATGGCACCTCGGTCGCACCCCACTGCGTCTCGAGTCCGCCCGGCGAGTTGCAGCGGAAATAGCGCTTGTCGGTCCACAGCGCCCGATCCCGGTAGAAGTCCTTCGTGGTAAAGACATCCACAGGCAGCGGCTCGATGCCCGCCGGCGCGGCGCCGTCCCTGGCGGCGTAGATGGGCACGAGACCGTCCGGCACGCCCGGGCCCGTGAACATCCCCTTGCCGTCGGGTCCGACGATACTCTCCGGCTTGAGCTGCGGCGGGCCGCCGCGGCCGGCGCTTTTCGGCAGGCGCTTCAGGACCGCGTCGAACGGCCGCTTCGGCATGTTCGGGTCTTCACGATCGCCGTGGATGTGCAGCGTATCGCCCTCGAACTCCCCCTCGGCCGAGTTGCGGAACGCGCGGCCGCCGTTCTGCTTCACTTCCTGGTCCCAAAGCGCTTCGTGCACGACGAAGAACGAGACCTTTTCCCCTTGGACCGCGATGTCCTCGATCCGATACCTGCGTCCGTTCGACCAATCGACGACCGTGCCCGTGTAGGCGTTGCCGTCGTGCGCAAACTCGAAGACGTAGGGCGGCCCGGCCATGTAGGCCCCGTCGAGCTCGGCGGCGAACGCCACGCCGACGAACGCGGGGCCGATGGACGCGAGAACGAAAATCGCTGCAACCGCAGAGGAGATTCGCCAACGAATTGCGCTCATCGAGTCTCTCCACTCGCTGCAGGGGCAGGCGCGTCCTTGACGCCGGACCCGCCGTCGGCCGTCGCAGGCGCAGTCTGCGCGGGCCGCATGAAGTCTATGACGATGGCCCGCTTCGTGAACTTCCACTCGCCGCCGACCTTACGCAGCGTATCGTCGTAATGACCGGCGACCGCGACGCCGGGGGCGCCGTTGACGAGCCCGATGTCCTGCCAATAGGCGCCTCCCGTGGCCGTGTCGCCCGTTATCTTGTACGAAAGATTGCTGATGACGTGATTGATCGGATCGGTCGGCAGCGCGCCGACGAGCTTCATGATCTCCGCGCGGCCTTTTGCCGTCTGCTCGCCCAGCGAGAGCGTGCCGTCCTCCGTGAACATGCCCGCGTATGCTGTCCAGTCATGGGCGTCGAGCGCACGCGGGTAGTCCCCCTCGACGAGTTGATCGATCGCTTGCCGCTCCGCCACCGCCGCCGTTCGCGGGTCGGCGGATGGGCCCGCGCAGCCCGCGGCGACGAGCACCGCGACCCCGATACCCAAGACCTCGGCCGTCTTCGCTTGGACGCTCCTGCTCATGCTCTATGCCCCCCAAAGTAGTCGTTGTTGTGCTTCTTCCGACAATGACGCGAAGGCGTCTCGTGCATCAAACCATAACCGTGGGCACGAGACCATCCTCCCCTGGCGGCCTTGTTCAGGCCGGCGCGCAACGCCCGCTCGGCCTCGTAATCGTCGCTCCGGCGGTCTATGCTCGCTCGAGACCCATTTCGAAGCCCGCACCCTCGGGAGAAGAGCATGACAACATGCTTCGTTCGGTCACTCGGCGGCGGCGTGGTCGCCGTCCTGGTAACCCTGCTCGCGCCCCTGCCCTCCTACGGTCAAGCGCAGCCCGCCGCGCGCGACGCCGCGGCCCGCAGTTCCGTAGCCGAACGCGCGGCCGAGGCGCCGCGCCCCCAGCCGCCGGCCTCCCCGCCCCGGCCGACCGTTTCTGCGCAACGCATCGGCAATGGGCCGATCATCTACCAAGGCATGCCGGGGCTCGAAGGCGAGCTCGGCGACAATATCGACGGCCCGTCCGTGATCAAGGCGCCGTCGTGGCTCGCGTCGCCTCTGGGCAAGTACTACATGTATTTTGCGAATCACAGGGGCAAATACATCCGCCTCGCCTATGCCGATCGGCCCGAAGGGCCGTGGCGCGTCTACGCGCCCGGTACGCTTCGGCTCGACCAGATGAGCCATTGCTTCAACCACGTCGCTTCACCGGACGCGCTCGTCGACGACGAGCACGAGCGCGTACTGCTCTACTTCCACTGCCCGATCGAATCCGTCGACGTCAAGAGGGCACGGCCCTACGCCCAGACCACCTTCGTCGCGACGTCGGCCGACGGACTGCACTTCGATCCCGTGCAGGAGGGCTTCGCTGCCCCTTACTTGCGTGTGTTCCGCTATGGCGGATACACCTACGGCTTCGGCATGTCGGACAAGAAGAGCGCGTATCCGACGTGGTTGCGCAGCGGCCAGTTCTTCCGCTCGGCCACCGGCATGCCGCCGTTCGAAGCCGGTCCGCGTATCCTCGACGAGATGCGACATGCGGCCCTGTTCCGGACCGGGGACTTGTTGCACCTCTTCTACACGGTCGTCGGCGACGACCCCGAGCGCATCTATTACTCGCAGGTGGACTTACGGCCCAACTGGACGGAGTGGACCGCTACGGCCCCGACCGAGGTCCTGCGGCCGGAGACCGCCTACGAAGGCGCAGACCTGCCCCTGGCGCGGTCGAAGGGCGGCATGTCCGCGGGGCGCGAACGCGCGCTGCGCGACCCGGCGATCCTCGACGACGACGGCCGGCTCTATCTCTACTACTCCGTCGCGGGCGAGACGGGCATCGCCGCGGCCCGCGTCGAGCTCGAGGCACCGGGCAAGTCGCCGTAATCTCTCCGAGCTCGACAAGGCACTCGACGATTGCGATGCCGGGCTCAAAATCAGCCCCGGCAACGCGGCCATCCTCTCCTCGCGCGGCCTCGTGTATCTGCGGCTCGGCCAATTTCGCCGGTCCGTCAAGGACTACGATTCGGCGCTCAAGCGCCAGCCCAAAGAGGCGTGGTGGCTCTACGCCCGCGGCCTCGCCGAGCGCGGCGAAGCCGCCGAGGCCAAGAGCAAAGGCCAAGCCCGCGCGGAGGCGGACGCCGACGCGGACTTCAAAGCTGCCGTCGCCATCGACCCCCGAGTCCCCGGGCGCGCGAAGCGCTTCGGCATGATCGAGGCGCAGGCGGCGGCGCCGCCGGCCAAGTAGAGCTCGTACGAAAGCTAGTCGGAATCGTTGAGCGGGTTCCCGCGGGGCTTGTACGTTGCGTCGAAGCGATCGGGCAAACCGCTATCGGAGCTGATATAGCGGCGCTTGATGAGCCACTTGCCGTCGCGCTTCACAAGCTCGGTGTCCTCGCGGCCCTGCTCGGTGAGCTCGGGCGGCTTCCCGACACCGTGGTTCGCGATGCCGGTCCAGATGACATGGGCCGTGGCCGTATCGCCCTTCACTTCGATGACGGGATTCGTGAGCAGCATGTGGTTTTGAGGAGCCGGCGCCTTGGCCTTCGCTCCCGACGACCCGCTCCCGTTCGGCCCCTCGTAAAGCTTGGCGATCGCCTCGCGGCCTTTCGCGATCGTCCCGTCGACATCCAGCAGCGCATCCTCTGTGAAGTACTCGGACAGCGCGTGGCTTTGACCCTGGGAAAGATCGTAGTAGTAGCGGGTCAGGAGATCTTCGATCTGGATGCGGTCGAGCAGGGTCTCCATCGTGACCTGCTGCGCACGCGCGGGCGCGGCGAACGGCGGCAGCACGAAAACCGCGCCGGCGGCGACGGCGAGGGCGGATGGCAAAAGCCACTTCCGAATTCCGAGTCGCGAGATCATGCGGGGGCCTCCCTCTTGTTGGTATACGGCCAGCCGAAATCGTCGGGTCCCCAGCCTAGCACAGCCGCCATTTGGACGAGGGCTATCCCCGTGCCCATGCCGCTGCCCCAACGATCAGCGGGTAAGGAATTCCTCGATCGCGCGCGCGGCCCGCTCGGGAGAGTCGAACTCTGCCATGTGGCCGGCGCCTTCGAGCGTCTGTATCCGGGTCGGCCCTTCAATCAACGCGGCGAAACGCGTTGCATAGGCCGGCGGAATGACTCGGTCCTCCGCCCCCCACAGCAGCAGCGTAGGCGCCGAAATTTGCGGAAGGCGCTTCGCGAGGCGCGTATCGCCGAGCGGCCAGAGAATCTTGGCGGCCGCAACGTCCGCGTGCAGCCGCATGACCTCCCACTCGACGGGGTCTGCGCCGTCCGGGGGCGCGAGCCACGCATCGAGCTCCGCGGGTTGGGTAGAGAGAATCGAAGATCGCGCCCCGGGGCGCTGCGCGAACACGTCGGCAACGGGCTGCCCGGAATCGAACAATCCGAAAGGCGCGACGAGCACGAGCCGGCGCACGGATTCCGGCCAAAGCGCCGCGACTTCTGCGGCGAGCGCCGCACCGACGGAGGCGCCGACGAGGTCCGCGGCCTCGAGATTCGCGGCGCGAAGAGCCTGCCGTGCGGCGACGATCCAGTCGAGATGATCGTCGAGCGAATCCGCACTCGGCCCGCCGGGAAAACCCGGGAGCGAGGGTGCGACGACTTCCCTATGCTCGGCGAGCGCGTCGAGGAAAGGCGTCCAGCGCGGTAGGCCCGCGAGCCCGGCAAGGTAGGCGAGCGGCCGTCCGCTTCCTCGCCGCCACACGCGCGTCCGCCCGAGCGCCGTCTCGACGACGGCCTCCGAAGGGCCCGTCACGATGCGATCACCGGTTCGGCCCGCCCTTGCCGCTGTTGGCCGCGGACGCGGGCCGGCATGGGCCTGGGCCACCAGCGATCCTCCCACTCGGCTTCGAACAGATCCCGGATCTGCGGCAGCACGCGCGTCGCGAACAGCTCCGTGTTGTAACTCGTGAGGTCGCGGCTCATGTTGCCGAAATGGAGCAGCAGCAACAGATGCCCGACGTGCAGTTCCGTGCAAACCTGCCGCAGCTGCGCGGCGACCTCGTCGGGGCTGCCGACGACCACGTGCCCCTTCTCGAAAAGGTCGCTCTGACCCGTGGCCGTCTCGCGCCGCGATTGCTCGGCCGCCCGCAGCACCTGCGAGGAGACCTTGGCGCGAACGGTCGCCTCCGAGGTGTACCCCGGCGGATTCGCATACGCAGCGTCGATGTGCAGGCAGCGGTTGTAGAAGTAGTCCGCCGGCCCGCGGTACAGCTCGAGCGCCTCCTTGCGCGATTCGGCGACGCCGACGAACTGCAGGAACCCCGCCTGAAACGGATTCGGCTCGCGCCCGAGCTCCCGCATCGCATTCCAGAACCCCGTGAGATGCGCCTTGCTCGCGGTGTAGCCGAAGTAGGAAAGATTCGTGTAGACGAAATCGTTCTCGGCGCAGAAGTGCCAGGTTTCGATCGAGCCGCCGCCCGGTATCCAGATCGGCGGATGAGGCTTTTGCACGGGCCGCGGCCAGCAGTTCACGTAACGCTGCTGATTGAAGCGCCCGTCGAAGGAGAACGCCTGCTCCGCCGTCCACGCGCGCGTGACGAGGTCGATGGCCTCGTAATAGCGGGGGCGCAGCAGGGCCGGGTTCTGACCGTACGCATAGCAGGTATCCATCGGCGTGCCGACCGGGAAGCCCGCGATGAGCCGGCCGCCGGAAATGCAGTCCAGCATGGCCATCTCTTCGGCCACGCGGGTCGGCGGATTGTAGAGCGCAAGCGAGTTGCCCATGACGCATATCGCCGCGTCCGACGTGCTGCGGGCCAGCGTCGAGGCAATGAGGTTCGGCGAGGGCATGAGGCCGTAACCGTTCGCGTGGTGCTCGTTGACGCAGACCGCGTCGAAGCCCGCGGCCGCGGCGAACTCGAGCTCGTCGATGTATTCGTTGTAAAGCCTGTGGCCTTCGGCCGGGTCGAAGAGGCTCGGATCGACGTCGACCCAGACCGAGGAATGCTTCTGCTTGAAGTCCTCGGGCAGCGCCTGATAGGGCATGAGGTGAAACCACAGCACTTTCATCGCTCGTCCCCCGACTGGCTCACACACGGTACGATCATCGTCCATAGGGCGAAGCGGTGCAAATCGCGTCGGCCTCGGCGGAGGCGTCGCCGAAGCTGAGGCAATGATAGTCAGCGCTGCTTCACGAAGCCTTGGTGAAGGCGCGCCGGAAGGACAGCCCACCCGGGCACGTCGCCGAGCCGCATATACACGGCCGAAGATCCGTCAGTCGGCCGCGCCGGCCTGGCGACGATTCACGAGCTCCAACCACCCGAGGATTCTCTCCACGCCCGCGCGAAGCTGCTGCGCCTTCTCGAGTTCGCCGAACCGTTCGTAGCTCGCCGCCGCCGCGTTCCGCTCATCGACTTCGGCCTGCAGGATGGCGGCGACATCGCTATGGCCGAGCACTCTCCGCGCCACGTCCGCGACTTTCGCTGGCAGCGTGCCGCGCCCTACGGGCTGGGGGACGGCACCCGCGTTATCGATGGCCGCGATGACACATCGAATAGTACTCACCGCCTCGCGCTCGTGCCCGACCAGGGCCGCGCGCAGCTCTTCCGAAAGCCGCCTACGCAGCCACTCTCCCGCGTCAATCACCGTCACCATCATGCCACCTGCCCCACATCGATCTTACGGATGTCGTCGATGCCATAGCGTAGCATTGCGATTCGTTCGCGTCCGTGGCCCACACGATGGCCGCATGACGCTTTGGGCTCGCGCCGGAATGGCGCACCATGCGTTCCGTAACGACGCCCCATCCGAGCATCTCGGACCAGCGTCCGTCGCGGTCCACCTCGAGCTCCCAAGGCGAACTGTGAGACGCCACACGGAAGCGGCCGTCCACCTGGGCTATGCTGCGCAAGCCGAATGAGCGGCGATTTGATTTGACAGAACCCCATGGGCGACACCAGCAGCCCGGACCGGCGAAGCGGCGGCGGCAAGCCGGCCGGCCACGTGGAATTCGACAGCCGCGGCAATAGCATCTGGTGCTGGAACAGCGAACCCGGCGACAGCACCTCGATCCTCTTGAGGCGCCTCGAGAACGATTCGCTCGCGCTCGAAGCGACTCGGCCCGTGCCCGCGCTACGCGCGCGGTCGAAGGCCGCGAAGCGCGTCAAGGAGGCCGAGGGCCCCGACATGCTGTCCCTGGAAGAACCGGCTGGCGGCGGATTCGACCCCTACAATCGCCGCTGATGCTCGTGGTCCGGCGTGAAGCTTTAGATTCTCGCGTCATCCTCGCGAAAGGCCGAACGCGGTCCTAAAGCGGTCGGAGAACCTATCCGAGCTCCTCCTCGAGATAGCGCCGCGCCAAATGACGCTTCAAGGGCCCCGTGGTAAGCGGCCCGCCGGTCGCCTCCTCGACGATCTCTGAGAAGCTCTTGAGGCTGGCCTGCTCGTGGATGCGCGGGCGCACCCACTCGAAGTAAGGCCCGAAATCGCCGCCGCCGAGTCCTTCGAGGATGGCCGTCTCATTCCTCGTCGCTCGCTCGAAAAGCTGGGCGGCCAAAATCTCGCCGATCGCATAGTTCGGGAAATAGCCGAAGTAGCCGGCCGCCCAATGGATATCCTGAAGACAGCCGCGCGCGTGGTCCGGCGGCGTGCGGCCGAGCAGCGCCTGGAACTGTTCGTTCCAGGCGTCCGGCAGGTCGTTCACCTCGAGCGCGCCGGCCAGCAGCGCTTGCTCGAGCCGGTAGCGAAGTATGACGTGCAGAGGATACGAAATTTCGTCGGCTTCGACGCGAATGAAGTCCTGATCCAGCCGCCGCATGTGATTGAGCACGCCTGCCTCCCGGCCGCCCTCCGGTACAGCGACGTAACAAGGCCGCGCCAGGGGCCCGAATTCGGCGTGCTAAGATCCGAGTCAACTTCCGCCGACTGTGACGTCCGATGCATTCGACCGATTCGGTGCTCCGCCCGCTCGCCCTGCTCACCGTCGTCCTTGCGCTCGCCGCGAACTCCGCCTGCTCCGGCCCCGGCGACTCCGGCAAGACCTCCGGGAGCGCGGCGACCGCGGCGTCGAGCGCGGCAGCGCCGAGCGGCGAGCCCGCGCCCGGCGGCAAGGTCGTCTTCGGCGCCGAGCAGTGGCCGCAATGCCTGAACCCAATCACCTCGTGCGCCGATATCGGCTGGCTTTGGGACAGCATGCTCTATCACGTCATTCCGAGGGCCATGACGCTCGACGAACACGGCCACTGGATCCCCTCGCCGCTTTTGACCGAGGCGCCGACCTTGGCGAACGGCGGCATCGCGAAAGACCCGTTCACGATTACCTTCCACCTCGACCCGAATGCCGTGTGGACGGACGGCACGCCGATCACGGCCGCAGACTTCGCCTTCACCTGGAAGGCGATCATGCATACGACGGGCACGCTGATCACGGTGGGCTACGACCGCATCACCTCCATCGAGGGCCCAGACCCTCACACGGTCGTCATCCGCTTCAGCGAGGTCGTCGTGGATTGGCAGGACCTGTTCGGCGGGCCGCTTCAAGGCGTTCTCGAAAAGGCGGCTTTCCCGAACGCCGATCCCGAAAGACCGGACTTGCGGACCGCCATGAACACCTCGATCCCGTTTTCCGGAGGGCCCTGGCTGCTGAAGTCCTGGGACCGGCAGCAGGCCGTGCTCGTTCGCAACCCGAAGTATTGGGGCCGGCCGCCGCTGTTCGACGAAGTCGTATTCGTGCCGCGGGAGGAGCAGTCTACGGAAATCACGTCCCTGCTCTCCGGCGAGGTCAGCGTCATTTACACGCAACCCTCGAACGTCAGCATCCTGCGTCAGGTCCAATCGAACCCCAACGTCGCCGTCCAATCCGGCCCGAGCCCGTACTATGAAGCCATGTGGCTCAACGTGAAGCGGCCGCCGCTCGACGACGGTCGCGTGCGCGAGGCCTTGATGTATGCGATCGACCGGCAGGGCCTTCTCGATACGCTCGTCAAGATCAACAACCCCGCGGCCGAAGTCTTGAACTGCGGCGCGCTGGCCTATGCGAACCTCGGCCCTTGGTGTCAGGGACCGGGCGGCACGCCCTTCGCCAAGTACCACTACGACCCGCAGCACGCCATGCAGATCCTCGAATCCGCCGGCTGGGATTGCAGCGCCGTGGGCGCCGGCGGCTTCTGCAAAAGGGACGGGCGCGACCTCACGGTCGAGTACACGACGGTGGCCGGCAACTCTCGGCGCGAATCCACGCAGGCGCTCGAGATTCCGAAGGCGAAGGCCGCGGGCTTCAGGCTCGTCGTCCGCAACTATCAGGCCGGCGACCTGTTTTCGAACGTCCTGCCCAAGGGCGAATTCGGCATGGCGGACTTCGCCTACGGCGGCAGTCCCGATCCGAGCGTCAAGTCCATCCTGGGCTGCGATTCGATCCCGACGGCCGCGAACGGCTGGTCGGGTCAGAACATCGATCGCTGGTGCGACCCGCAGGCGTGGCAAGCCATGCAGGCGGCCGACCGCGAGCTCGACGAGGCCCGCCGCGCCGAGCTCATGCAGGAGGTGTACGCGCGCGAGGAGGCCGACCACGTGATGCTGCCGCTTTATCAGCTGCCGGAAGTCAGCGCGTGGCGAAAGGACAAGCTCGCAGGGCCCGTGGGCCTTTACAACGACTCGATTCTCAGCGTGTTTGCGAATATGGATCGCTGGTACTGCGCAAGCCCCGGAGCCTGCCGGTAGGTCCCGATGCTGGGCTATGCGATTCGGCGTCTGCTGTTCTCTATCCCCGTCCTGCTGCTCTCGAGCGTGCTCGTCTTTGCCGTCGTCCACGCGACGGCGGACCCCGCCGCGCTCATGCGCTCGAACCCGCGCGTGAGCCAGGCCGACATCGCGCGCGTGCGGCACCAGCTCGGCCTCGACAAGTCCGGGCCCGAGCAATACCTCTCCTGGCTTTCCCACTTTCTGCGCGGCGACTGGGGCAGATCGCTGATCACGGGCGCGCCGGTCGGCGCCGACATCCGGCACGCGTTGCTTAACTCCGCCATCCTCGGCGCGGCCGGCATCGGGGTCTCGCTGATCGTCGGCGTCGCGATCGGCGTGTTTTCGGCGTTGCGCCAATACTCGGTCTTCGACAACATCGCGACGGGCGGTGCGTTCCTCGGGCTCTCGATCCCGAACTTCTGGTTCGCGCTCATGCTGCAGATCCTCTTCGGGCTCTACCTTACGCGTTGGCTCGGGCTCGGCGAGCCGATCCTGTACACGGCCGGCATGACCTCGCCCGGCTCGACGGGCTTTCACCCGGTGGATCTGCTGCGCCATCTCGTCGCGCCGGCGCTCGTGCTCGCCGTGCAGATCGTCGCCGTCTACAGCCGCTATACGCGCGCGAGCATGCTCGAGGTGCTGCACGCGGATTACCTTCGCACGGCCCGCGCCAAGGGGCTCAAGGAGCGGCGCGTCATTGTTCGCCATGCACTTCGCAACGCGCTGATCCCGCTGACGACACAGGTCGGCATCGACGTTGGCGCGATTGCAGCGGGGCTCATCATCACCGAGCAGATCTTCCAGTGGCCGGGCATGGGCATGTTCTTCATTACCGCCATGAAATACGGCGACTATCCGCAGATCTTGCCGTGGCTCATGATCACGGTCGCGTTCGTCATCGTCTTCAACCTCGCGGCCGACATCCTCTACGCCGTGCTCGACCCGCGAATCCGCTATGCCTGACGTAGGTCCCTCGGCCGACGTGCTGCTGAGCCCCGGCCAGCTCGCGTGGCTTCGCTTCAAGCGCCACCGGCTCGCGATCGCGAGCCTCGTCGTCCTCGTGGGACTTGCGCTGGCGGTCTTGCTCGCAGGGTGGATCACCCACTATGGGGTCGTGGACCAGGATGTCGGTGCCCTGCTCACGGGCCCGAGCCGCAGCCACTGGTTCGGCACGGACAACCTCGGCCGCGACGAATTCGCCCGCATACTGTACGGCGGCCGCATCTCGCTGCTCGTGGGCCTCGCGGTCGCACTTTCGGCGGGCGTCATCGGCGCGCTGGTCGGAGCGCTGGCCGGCTACTACGGCGGCTGGGCCGACAACCTGCTCATGCGCGTCACCGACCTGTTCCTCGCGATCCCCTTCCTCGTGATTCTCATCATCGCCGCGCGCGCGCTCGGCGGCAGCGTCTTCGACATCGTGCTGATCCTGTCCCTGTTCTTCTGGATGGGGCAGGCGCGAATCGTGCGCGGCGTGTTTCTCTCGCTGAAGGAGAAAGAGTTCGTCGAGGCCGCGCGCGCCTCAGGCGCCTCCGACGCGCGGATCATCCTCGGGCACATCCTGCCGAACGCGCTGGGCCCTATGACCGTCAACGTCACGCTCGGCGTCGCGACGGCGATTCTGACCGAGTCCTCGCTGAGCTTCCTCGGCTTCGGCGTCCAGCCGCCGACGCCTTCCTGGGGCAATCTGCTCAGCGACGCGCAGAACCTTACGCTCGTCGCGCCCTGGCTCGTCTGGTTTCCCGGCCTCGCCATCCTCGTGACCGTGCTGGCCGTGAACTTCCTCGGCGACGGGCTCCGGGATGCCTTCGATCCGCACCAGACATTGAAGGAGCGCTAGGTGGGGCGGCCGCTCCTCGAGGTTCAGGATCTCGAGGTTCATTTCCCGACCCGCGAAGGCCTCGTAAAGGCCGTCGACGGGGTCTCGCTCCGCATCGACCGCGGAGAGACGCTCGGCATCGTAGGCGAGTCGGGCTCTGGGAAGAGCGTCACGATGCTGGCGGTCATGGGGCTCATCGGCCGGGGCGACGCCAGTATCTCGGGCCGGGCCGTTTTCGACGGCACGGATCTCTTGGCACTGCCTGACGATCAGATGCGCTCGATTCGCGGCGCGCGCATCGGCATGATCTTTCAGGACCCGCTCACGGCCCTGAATCCCGTGCACCGCGTCGGCGACCAGATCGCGGAAGCTTTCATCGTGCACCGCGGCGCGCGGAAACGGGAAGCTTTCGAGGCCGCCGTGGGCCTGCTCGAGCAGGTCGGCATCCCGAGACCGCGCGAGCGAGCGCGCCAATACCCGCACGAATTCTCCGGAGGCATGCGGCAACGCGCCATGATCGCCATGGCTCTGGCGCTGGAGCCGGATCTCTTGATCGCGGACGAGCCGACGACAGCCCTCGACGTCACGGTTCAAGCGCAGATCCTCGACCTCATCGGGCGCCTCCAGCAGACCTACTCGACCGCAGTCATCCTGATCACGCACGACCTCGGCGTCGTGGCGGGCCACAGCGACCGCGTGGCCGTCATGTACGCGGGTAAGATCATGGAGGCCGGAGGCGTTCGAGACATCTTTCATCGCCCGCGTCACCCGTACACGTGGGGTCTGCTGCGCTCGATCACGCGCATCGATCAGGACCGCGCGATCCGCCTGCATCCCATCGAAGGCCGCCCGCCGTCGCTGATTCACGTACCGCCAGGCTGCCCCTTCCATCCGCGGTGTCCGCATGCGATGGACGTGTGCCGGATCCAGACTCCGGCGCTCGGACCTCCCGGGGCGGCGCACCGCGAGGCGTGCCACCTCTCCGCGCTCGAGAAGGATCGGATCGGCCGTCAGCCCGCGGACGTGCGGGCATGAGCGCCGCCGCGCCGCTGCTCGCCCTGCGAGGCCTCGTCAAGCACTTTCCCGTGAGACGCGGCGTGCTATGGCGGCAGGCCGTCGCTCACGTGCATGCCGTTGACGGGGTCGACCTCGAGGTGCGGCGCGGCGAGACACTCGGCCTCGTCGGCGAATCGGGCTGCGGCAAGTCCACGCTCGCGCGGCTCATTCTGCGGCTTCTCGCGCCGACGGCCGGACGCATCGAATTCGATGGAAGGGACGTGACGAACGTCCAAGGCGGCGAGCTGCGGCGCTATCGTCGCGACGTTCAGATGATCTTTCAGGATCCTTATGCGTCGCTGAACCCGCGCAAGACCGTAGGCGCGATCATCGGGGAGCCGTTGCGCATCCACGGCACGGTCCCGGCGAACGGGATTCGCGACGAGGTGCGCAGACTCATGGAGCTCGTCGGGCTGAACCCCGAGCACGCGAACCGCTATCCGCACGCGTTCTCGGGCGGCCAGCGGCAGCGGGTCGGCATCGCCCGGGCGCTGGCCCTGCGGCCTCGACTCATCGTCTGCGACGAGCCGGTCTCGGCGCTCGACGTCTCGATCCAGGCGCAGGTTCTGAATCTGCTCGCGGATCTGCAGCGCGAGTTCGGGCTCACTTACGTCTTCGTGGCCCATGACCTCTCGGTCGTGAAGTACGTCGCGGACCGCGTCGCCGTCATGTACCTCGGCAACATCGTCGAGCAGGCGCCCGTGGACGCTCTGTACTCACAGCCGCGGCATCCCTATACGGGCGCGCTGCTCTCGGCCGTGCCCATTGCCGATCCCGATGCCGCGGACACCCGCTCGCGAGTGATCTTGAAGGGCGACGTCCCCTCCCCCATCGATCCGCCTTCTGGCTGCCGCTTCCATCCGCGCTGCCCGAAGGCGGAGCTGCCGCGGTGTGCGGAGGTGGAGCCGGAGTGGCGCGCGCACGGAACGGGCCACGGCGCCGCGTGCCACTTCCCGTTGGCTGTGCCGGCATCCGGATCACGGTAGTCGCGGTGGGCCGCGACGGCGGCCGGAGCACTGGGCGCTTTCGGCGCAGGTCATCGATGGGCGCATTCGATGCGTGGCACGCTAGTTGCACCGTATGGGTACGACGCAGTCATCAAGGAGGAGTCACATGAAAATCGCAATGTTTGCGATCACAGCAGGACTGCTCGCGGGCGCCGGTGCGCTCGCGCATGCGGATGCGGACGACATCGGACAGGGCGTGTTTTACGGCGGCAACAATTCGCCGTTCAGCAGCGGCAACAAAGTGTTGAAGACCGATACGGCAAGTTGCCAGGGTACGCTGCTCGCCTCGGATCTGGGCAGCGTTGCCGATAACGTGCACGCGGTACGGCCCGGCAATCAGAGCACGTTCGAGATTGCCAATCAGAACGTGCCTTGGGCGTGCCTGAGCGCCTCCTTCGCGCACTCGGGCACCATGACGTGCCCGGCCAACTCCTCGAAAATCCGGCTCGGCGTAGCCAATGGTGAGGCCAAGTTCGAGTGCCTCGGCGGCTGAGGCCGCTTCCCTGCTGCTCTGCCTGGGTGCGGACATCCGGCGCCCGGCAGAGGCGCAGAGTCTCTGATCTCAAGACATCCAGGCGCGGCGCTCTGCGGGAGCGCCGCGCCCGGGTTTGCGTCAGAAGTTGACGCGCACGCCTGCGGCAAACCGACGGCCGATCGTGTCGTACAGGACCGAGCTCGGACCGGGGACGCCCGCGCGGCCGAGGCCGGGGTACGTATCCGGCGGAACCGTGTTGAACAGGTTATTGACGTTCAGGAACACCTGCCAAGGCGTGCTGCCTCGATGAGCCGAGTAGCTGAAGGCCAGGTCCGTGTAGGTCACCGCGCTGACCGTGTTGTTGTCGATCGTCTGCACGCCCGGAATCGCCACGCTGCTTTCCACGAACTGCCGGTCGTTCAAGCCGCCGCCGATGTACCGCCCCTGTAGGAAGACCGAGAAAGGCCCGTTGGCGTAAGTCAAGCTCGTCGTGACCTTGTTCTTAGGCAAGCCCATCGTCCCAACGTCGCCGGCCCGCTCATCCTTCGGACTCCCCGGAGTCGTCACGGAATTCTCGTTGAGCCGCGAGCCCAGCAAGCGCCAGCTCAGCGTGCCGGCCCCCAGCGTGATGCCGCTGTAGTTCAGCTCCACGTCGAAGCCCCGGACCCTCTGGTTCGCGAGATTGATGTAGAGGGCGTCGACGCGGTTGATCTCGCCGTAGGTCTGCCCCGGAAGCGGCGCATCGCGATGGACGTACTGGCACAGCGACGACGAATCGTGGTTCACCGAGTTCCAGCAGCTGTTGACGATCGTCTGGGCCGTCAGCTGACCGATGGCGTCGCTCAAGTTGACATCGTAGGAGTCGAGGGTCATCGAGAACTTGTCGAGCGGCTGATAGACGATACCGAGCACGCTGGTCAGGGCGGTCTCGAGACCGACCTCGGGGTTTCCGCCCGAGAACGACGCGGTGCTGATGACGGGATCGCCCGGCTGCGCCGGATCGTTGACGTTGACGCCGCCGCGCTGCGACTCGAAGCGTTCCTGCAGCGTCGGCGCACGGACGTCCTGCGAGCGCGTCGCGCGCAGTCTCAGCGTCGGCGTGACCTGGTAGGACAGCCCGGACTTCCACGCGAGCGTGTTGCCGCTGCCGGTGTAACTCGCCTCGCGAGCCGCCTCGTCGAGGTTAAGCTTGCCGTCCTTGAGCAGCGGAATGCCGAACTCGAAGAACGCCTCGCGGTCGTTATACCCGCCCTCGACGGCGCGCTGACTCGAGAAAAGGACCGTGCTGGAATTCGAGTCGCCGGCGAAGCCGGGCGGCACGTAGCGCAGACCCGGGATGCCGTTAGGATTCGAATTGCGAGTGCCGTCGGGGTTGGCGCCGGCCTCGATGCCGCGCAGATCCGGCGACATTAGACCGAGATCGCTGAGCCGCACGCCGTTGATCGTGCACGGATACTCGTCGCACGGGTCGATCGTCCGCACGCCGAGCTGCTCCTCGCGCCAGGAGAGGCCGAAAGCCGCGCTGATCGGCCCCAATACGCCCGAGCCCTGGGTGAGGTTGCCCCTCAAGGTGATCTCGGCGTCGTCTTCCGTGGTCCTGCCGCGCGCGATCTTGCCGTCGTCGGTCACGTAGTGGGCCGCCGCGGGCGTGACCGCGTCCGTGCCGCCGAACAGATTGATGGGCACGCAGTCGGGGAAGAGCCCCGGATTCGCCACGGTCACGCTGCACGCGGGTTTACCTGTGACCGGGTCGGTCACGGCGTCCATGGCGAGGAACAGGCGATCCGTTCGCATACCCCCCGGAACGACCGTCTCCTGCCTGTTTTGGGCGTACTGCACGTAGCCGTCGAGTGCCCAGCCGCCGTGCAGGAAGCTGTCGGACATGGTGTGAGTGAAGCCGCCCGTGAACTGCCCGTAGCGGTTCTTGGCGATCAGCTCACCACCCGCGAACGGGTTGCCCGGCGTGTTCGGCGTAAAGATGCCGAAGCCGATCGAGCTGATCCCGTTGGCCTGCATCGTATCGCGGATATTCCCCGGGAGGTACGGATTGTCGGCGAAGACCCTTCCCACCCAAGGCCCGAGAAGCGCGGCCGTTTGCCAATGGTTCGTGTCCTCGGTGTTTGCGAGCAGGGATTCGACGTAGAAGCTGTTGCGATCGTTCACGTTGTAGTCGTAGTGCACGAACGCGCTGTAGCGGTCGGCCGGTGCGTCCACGAAATCGCCGGCGTCGACGCCGTAATCGAGGCTCGGCATCGCCTGGCAGTTGCAGCCGCCGCTCACCTGGCCGATACCGCTGAAGACCAGCGGCTGGGTCTCGCCCGAGCCGTTCGGCACGAACTCCAGGTGATCGAGCGACGCGGGCAAAGCGACGCCTTGATTGTTAGCGCCGAGCGCGGGCCCAAGCAGAATGCCTCCGGCCGTGTAGTTCGTCGGTTGAACGTACTTTTCAGTCAGGTAAGTCGGCCCGGTCGGGTCCGGGTTCGTGACGCGCGCCCTGAGCTGGTACGTATCGCTGCGATCCTGCAGCGACTTGACGCCCCAAATGCCGTTGATGTGGTAGTTTTCGAAGGAGCTGATGATGTGGCCCTTCTTGCCGACATCCGTGCCGTATGCAATCTGGAACTTATAATTCGTGTCGTCTCGGTACGTCGTCGTCCCGCCCTGCACCGCATACTTGAGACCGTCGAAGTTTTTATTCAGACGGAAGTTGACGACGCCGGCGACCGCGTCGGCACCGTAGGCGGCCGAAGCGCCGCCCGTGACCGCCTCGACGCTCTGCACGAGCGTTTCGGGAATGACGCTGATGTCGACCGTGCCGAACTTGTTGCTGGGCCCGAGCCGGTGCCCGTCCAGCAGCACCAGGGTGCGCTGTGCGTCGAGCCCGCGCAGGTTGACGTTGCTGCCGCCCGGGGCGACCGAGCCGCCGACGGCCTGTTGAGTCGAGAGGTTGTTATAGAACTGCGGCAGCTGACTCAGCGCGTTGACGAGCGAGCCAGGATTCATGGTTTGCAGGTCGGCGCCGCTTACGGCCGTTACGGGCGTCGGCGTATTGAGGCCCGAGGTGACGAGGCGCGAGCCCGTGACCGTTATCTCTTCGAGCGAGCCTTGCGAGGCCTGCTGACCCGCCTGCTGCTGCTGGGCCAAGGCCTGCTGCCCGGCCGCCAATCCGAGGCAGCCCGCCACCGCGAGCGCCACCTGATTCTTTACCATCGATCGCTTGGTCATAGACACGGTCCCCTTCTCCGCATTCGTGGCTCGCAAGAGCCTGTTCAATACCTTGATCTTGCGAGATGCTGCCTGCACGCTTCCTGCGTACGCTGCAGCGACCTCCCTCTTCGACCGCACGGCAGTCGGCCCGCCTC
Organism: uncultured Gammaproteobacteria bacterium; assembly: GCA_963702105.1. GTDB lineage: Bacteria > Pseudomonadota > Gammaproteobacteria > Steroidobacterales > Rariloculaceae > ZC4RG20. Next base: position 1,096,680 of record OY969712.1, on the reverse strand, counting down.
GCCGACTCTCTCGTCAGAAAAGCAGTAAGCCCGCGTATTTCCTAAACAAAGCGGGCACGCCGACACGCCGCGCGAGCGCAAATTCTGCACGGCTCCCGAGATGACGATCGCCATCGATCGCCCGGTGCGCAGGAAGGTCCGGCGCACGATCTCTTGGCAGGCATCCCTCGGCCGTTTGCTCAAAAACAACAATCGGCCCGAAAGCCTCTGGAGCGCTTGTACTCCCAGCCCGCGACGCTCGCAGATTTGTGACTTACGTGCAATATGTTTACATATCCAGTATTTTTTATACAGATATAAAAAGAGGGGAGTTCTAGGGAGCTATTCTCGCCTGTTCAAAAGCGATCTTTGCATCCGCTGCATACTCTCGTAGTTGTTCTCTGCATCGGCGCTCGGCCCTGCCGACGTCGGGAGAATTGCCGGCGGCGAGGCGCCCCGTTCGTCGGAGTTCCGCGGAGTTTGCGACCGTTCCCGGCCTCTCCCGGCTGTCACGGAGACTCCTCCTGATGCTTCATTATCTCGTCGTGATCTTCGGGGGCGCTCTTGACCATATTTTCGTACTGAGCTGCCGTCAGCCCCGGCAGTTTGCGCAAGAACGCGACCATGTCCCAGATCAACGTATCGTTGTGCGTGGGGCCCCAGGCGGCCATTCCCGTCATTTTCACCCCATGCTTGACAGCCCAAAACTCTTCCGCCGGCGTCAAGTCCGTGCCTCTGAAGAGCTCCGGCGCGCGAGGATAGAGCCCCTGGCTGATCTCGGTCTTTTCCATGCCGGGCGCCAAGTGACACCCGGCGCACATCTCGGCGTATAGCCCCGCCCCGGCCTCGATGCGCGCCGCGTCGGCGAGATTTTCCGGTACTTGCACGCTTCGAGCGCGCTTCGCGATGGACCGGTCCCGGACGGTCTCGAGGAAGGCGTAGACGAAGCGCGTATGCGGCACGTCTGCGGCCACGTCGTATGCCCCGAAATACGCAGATGCGGCCAGCCCGACTGCGCATACGAGCACCACCGTCCCGACGATCCCGACCATTTTACTCATCACGAATGGCTCCTTTGGTTGGCGCTCCGCTCAGAACCAAAACCGCACGCCGAAAACGTAGCGCGTGTCTCGCGCTTCCGCACCTTCGGCTCGCGCGTAACGCGCCGTCGCACCATGCTTGCTCTCCGCCACGACCCCGACATAAGGCGCCACACGATGACGGAACTCGTAACGCAGGCGGAGACCGACCTCGGCCGTGGCGAAACCCGCTCCGAGCGCGTATCTCGGCTCGTCCTGTGCGTACCAGTTCAGTTCCACGTGCGGCTGCAAAACCCACCTTTCGGTCATCAGCAACTCGTATTCCGCCTTTACGCGAGCGGCCGCCCGACCGCCGCTGCCGGCGAACGCCGTGGCCTCGAGGTCGAAGCGATACGGCGCGAGCCCTTGTATCCCGAAAGCCGCCCAGCCGCGCGAAGGGGAAGGCCGGAAATCCTCGCGCACCCCGCCCACGAGGTCCCACCACGGCGCGATCGTACGGCCGTAGAGCACCTGTAGTTCCGCCCGCTCGGTGTCACCGCTTTGCCGGTCGCCTTCGCTGCGCAGCCAGAGCCGATTGAAATTGCGGCCTGTCCACGCGGTCATGTCCCAAGTTGCGGCCCCTGCTTTCCCGGTTGCCTGTTCGAGCTGGTCCACCAGCAGATAGCTCTCGTAGGGATTGTTCGGCATCGACTTGCGGACGTCCATGCCGCCGAGGTCCGGGAAGGCCCGCGCACGATCGGCAGCCGTAACGCGCGGCACGGGCACGTCCGCCGCCTGGGCCTCGGCGCGGCCGCTTGCAGCCGTCATGGAAGCGAGGCCGAGAGTACCGAGCGCGAGCCAGCCGCCACGGCTTCCGCTGCGGCTGAGACTTCCGCTGCGGTTAAGACTTCCGCTGCGGCCGAGACTTCCCGTGCGGCTGGGGCTGCCAAAGAACGGTGAGCGCTTGCCGTGCATCAGGTCGCCTCCGTATCGACGCGCACTTCCCGAAACATGCCTGCATGCATGTGGTACAGAAGGTGGCAGTGATAGGCCCAGCGGCCCAGAGCGTCGGCCCGCACCCGGTAGCTCCGTTTGGTGCCCGGAGGGATGCGAATCGTATGCTTGCGGACGTGAAATCGTCCTGCCTCGTCCTCGAGATCGCTCCACATGCCGTGCAGGTGAATCGGGTGATCCATCATCGTGTCGTTCACGAGCAGCAGACGCACTCGTTCGCCATAGCGCAGTCCGATCGGCTCCGAATGCGAGAATTGGATGCCGTTGAACGACCAGATGTAGCGTTCCATGTGGCCCGTCAGGTGCAGCTCGATCGTTCGGCCGGGCTCTCGCCCGTCCGGATCCGGAAACAGACTTTTCAGGTCGGCATAGGTCAGCACGCGCCGCCCGTTGGCCCTTAGGCCGATCCCCGGATCGTCCAGACGGGCCGTCGGCCGCATCACGCGCATGGCCACGCCCGGGTTGTGCATCTCGCTGGCCGGATGCTGCTGCATGGCCATTTGCGTCGCACCGCCTGGGCCATTCGCTTCGGGTGCATCGTGCCCCGGCATTGCGTGGGCCATGGCGGAATGGTCCATCGGCCTCTGCTCGCTGGAGTGATTCATCGCGGCCGGCTTCCCGCTCGCCGAGTCCATTCCATGTGCGCTCGTGCCGCTCGTGCCGCTCGTGCCGCTCATGGCGCTCATGCGGCCGCTCGTGCCGCCCATGCCGCCCATGCCGCCCATGCCGCCCATGCCGACGTTGGCCATCGACAGGTAGATCACCTTGGAGAGCTCGGGCACGGGCGCGCTCAGGCCTTCTCGAGTCGCCAGCGTCCCCCTCGCGTAGCCGCTGCGGTCCATCGACTCGGCGAAAATCGTGAACGCATCGGCCCCCGTCGGCTCGACGATGACGTCGAAGATCTCGGCGACGCCCATCCGGATCTCCTCCACCGTCACGGGATGAACATACTGGCCGTCGGCCGCCACCACCGTCATCTTCAGCCCCGGAATGCGCACGTCGAAGTACGTCATGGCCGAGCCGTTGATGAGCCGCAGCCGCACACGCTCGCCGCGTCGAAAGAGGCCCGTCCAATTCGCCGCGGGCGGCGTGCCGTTCATGAGGTAGGTGTAGCCGTAGTGACCGCTCACATCGGCGAGGTCGCTGGGGTTCATACGCATGCGTGCCCACCCGAGCCGGTCATGTAGGGCGCGGCCGAAGCCTTCGCGCTCCGCGTCGTGGACGAAATCGCCGAGGGTACGGCGGTTGTAATTGAAGAAGTCGGACTGTTTCTTCAGCAATCCATATAACTCGTCGGGGTCGCGGTCGCTCCAATCGGTCAACATCACGACGTGCTCCCGATCGTACGTGAAGGGCTCGGGATCGCGCGGGTCGAGGATCAGCGGGCCCACGACACCCGTCTGCTCCTGGAAATGGGAGTGGCTGTGGTACCAGTAGGTGCCGCTTTGGCGCACCGGGAAGCGATACAGGTAGGAGTCCCCGGGTGCGATCCCGCGAAAGCTCATGCCGGGCACGCCGTCCATTTCGGCCGGCAGGAGGATGCCGTGCCAATGGATCGAGGCGGACTCGCGCAGCGCGTTGTGCACCCTGATCTGCACGGTGGCGCCTTCTCGCCAGCGCAGCAAAGGCCCCGGCAAAGTGCCGTTTACGAGCGTGCCGACTGCCGGGTTACCAGTGAAGTTGACCGCGTGCGGCGCGATCGTGAGGTCGAATTGGGTGCGCGTCAGCGCGTCGGGACGCCGAATGCCCGCCGCGGCGGCACGCGGGAAGCCCAGTATATTCAGGCCCGTGAGCACGCCCGTCGCGGTCATGCCCTCGAGGAAACGCCGGCGCGTGGCGAGCGGCGGAAAGCTGCGGGTATATCTATCGGCCATTTGCGCTCCTCCGATGAGGCTGTCTCGTTACAGCCCTTGAGGAAGATGAAGTCGTATGGGCACGCGAAACGCGTGCCTGGAACGCCCGGGGCGCCGCGGAACCTATTTGCGGACCGCGGTGAGGGGGCGCAGGACTCGGACGAGCCGCTACGAACGGTCGCGCAGGACGATTCTAGTGCGCGCGCTCGCAGGTGGCCGTCCGCCCATGGCGCGGCTCAATTCAGGAACGTGCAGTGACGCAGCCTCAGCGGGACAGGAGGCGCATGCGCGCCTGGATGCAGCGCGCGAGGAACGACGCCGACAATCGCGGCGGAGGTATCGGTGAGCGGCAGGTCCGCGACAGGCAAGACGTGGCTCAGGTCCCACTTCAGGGGAACCGGCTGCGGCGCGGCGTGAACCGCGTTGTGGACGCTGGAGCAGCCCAGGAAGCTGCCGTGGCCCTCTCCGGGGCAGCGCGGACAGTGGTGATCGCCGTGCGCCGCGTGGTGCGGAGCGGCGGCGCTCGAGGCAAGATCGGCGGCCATGACGCAAGGACAGCCGAAGGCGCCGAGCCAGACAAAGCACAGCAGCGGCGCAATCAGCCGAGTCACGAGCCGGCGCCCACTCCTGAGTCTTGCCAAAGGATTCATTGCAGTCTGAGCCTCAGGGAGCACTCTATAGGCTGCAGAATGGCGTCGCAAGCGCCAGCGTCGGCCAGGCACCGCATCCCGAGAGCCGATGGGGCGCGCTCTTCGAGGACGCGCTGATCGAACGCCATCTCGACCGTCTCGAGGCGCACCAACAGGCCGACGGCGGCTGGGATCTGACTTGGGAGCCGCCGAGCCGGGCCGCGACGTTGGCCTACCGCGGCATGGAAACGCTGCGGGCCCTGAGTGTACTGACGGCCTATGGGCGGGCGGGCTGAGGCGCGCCTCAATTCGCCTCGGCGGGCTCGATCCGCAGTATCCCGCCGTCCTTGGCGTCGTCAGTCAGCAGATACAACATTCCGTCGGGGCCCTGCCGCACGTCGCGAATGCGCTGCCGCATGTCGAGCAGCAGGGGCTCTCGGCGCAGCTCCTGCATTTGCTCGTTGAACAGGATCCGCTGCAGCTGACCCGTGCCCGGAATCTCGCCGTAGCGCATGCCGCCCACGAACGCGTCGCCCTTCCACTTGGGCAGCTTGTCGCCGGTATAGAACGCGAGGCCGGAGGTCGAGATCGAAGGCGTCCAGTAGACGACCGGATCTTCATAGCCGTCCTCTTGGAAATGCTTCGACTGCCAGGGCCCCGGATACGCGCGCCCGAGGCTGATCCGGGGCCAGCCGTAGTTGGCGCCCGCGTGCAGCACGTTGAGCTCGTCGCCGCCGTTCGGGCCCATCTCGACTTCCCAGATTTCGTTGGAGCCCGGGCGCACGGCCAAGCCCAGCGGACTTCGGTGACCCAGCGTATAGATCTCGGGCCGGTAGCCCGGCTTGCCCACGAACGGGTTGTCGTCGGGCACCGTGCCATCGTCGTGCAGCCGCAGGACCTTACCAGTGTCGCTGTTCGGGTCCTGAGGCGCATCGCCCGCCTCGGCACCATACGTGCTGACGTAGAGCATTCCGTCCGGCCCGAAGAGAAGGCGGGAGTTGCCGCTCGTGCCCTTCGGCGCGACGAAGACGTCGCGCACGTCCGTCAACGCCCGGCCGTTCCAGACTCCGCGCGCGACGGCCAGCACGGCGCCGCCTTCCACTTGCGGCTTGTCGTAGCTCAGGTAGACGTAGTGGTTTTGGGAAAAATCCGGGTGCAGCACCACGTCGAACAGCCCGGAAAGAAACCCGGTGTGCACTTGAGGCAATCCGGCGACGGGTTCGTCCTCGAGCCGGCCGCCCCGAACCATGCGCAGGCGGCCCGCACGCTCCGTCACGAGCATGTCGCCTCCAGGGAGAAAAGCGAGGCTCCACGGATGCGAGAGCCCCCGCGCGACGACCACGACGCGAATGTCTTGGCCTTCGGCCGTCGAGTATTGGACCGGATGGTCCGGCAGCGGCGGCGTCTTGTAGCCGGGCGGCGGCGCCGGGATGCCGTTTCTGATCGGCACGTGTTGCTGCGCGGCAAGCGGCAAGGCGACGAGACCCAGCACGGCCAGGGCCGTGAATTGGTGAAGCGAACGCATAACTCCCCCCCGGAGCGCGACGATGACTATCGGTGCAGCGAGCTATATTGCCCGTCGCGTAGCGCGAGACGCCCGAATCACTCGGGCTTCATCGCGAGCACGACCATGCGGTCCGTCATCCTGCGGATCTTCGCGTCGTGGCTCACGAGGGTGTGCTTGTCTTTGGGGCGGCGCAGCACGTCCGACTGGCCCTCGACTTTGAAGCCGGCTTCCTTCAGCAGCCCCTCGACCGTGGCGACCGGGATCCGGTGCAGCGTCTTGTTGTCGGCATTCGTGTCGCCGATATGGTCGATGACGCCCAACTTGCCGCCGGGCTTCAGGGAGGCATTGATGCCGCGCAGCAGCGCGAGCGCCGCGTCCTTGCCGCCGAAGTTGTAGACGTCGTGCAGATGCAGGCTCAAAAGCGCAAAGTCGAGCTGCCCGTTCATCCCCAAGTCCGTCTCGGGGGCGTCGATCGGCTTGATGTTGGGCAGGCGCTCCACGCGCTCGTGCAGCGTCTTCATCCCTTCCTTGTTCATCATCATGCGCTTGCCGTTCTGCGCGTAGACCGTCCCCGTCGGGCCGACCGCCGCCGCCAGCAGCTCACTGTAGTAGCCGCTCGAGGCATCGACGTCCACGACCTTCATGCCGGGCTGGACTCCGAAGAAGGCCAGCACCTTTTCGGGCTCCCTCTTCGCATCGAGCGCCTTGTCCTCCGCCGGCCGTGCCTTCGCCATCATCGCGCTATGGAGGCGCGTCATGAGGTCTTGGCTGCTCGACTGCGCCTGCGCAGTCGCGACGAGGCCGAATAACGCTAGGAGCGATAAGCAATAACGACTTGCAGATGGCATCGGAGGTCCCCCAGTTGTTTTGGTGCGGCCGGTGGGCCGTTCATTTTCGGACGGGCTCGCAGCCTGAGGGCTAGTGGCCTTGGTGCTCCACGATACGAGCGCGGCAGGCTGCTCTCCCCAGTATACGGGATGGCGGCGCCCTGTCACGCATGAGATCGCCGCAGGGCCGCTCCGAATCGTCAGCCATTTCCCGCCGGACGGCGCGAGGCGATTATCGTCCACTTGCGCGTTCTCGAGGCCCGGAACATTATGGGCACCGGAAGCGTCGGCGGCCGGAGAGCTCGAACCATGGCTAAATTATCGATTGTTCTTGGGACCTTAGTGGCCACGCTCGCCTTGGCAGGCGCGGCTCATGCCGACCGCGAGATCACGATGGACATGGTCCGAACGTCTCTGCCCGTCGAGGGCGCACCGCTTGCCGTGCCCGGGCCGTATCGAGTTACGTCCGAGCCGGCGTTCGGCTCGCCCGGCCATGTCGTTTTCCGCCCCGCCGACCTCGATGCCTTTCCGGCCCGCGACGCGCTGCCCATCATGGTTTGGGGGAACGGCGGCTGCGCGATCAACAGCACGCGCTACGCCGGCTTCCTGACGACGATCGCTTCCCACGGCTTTCTCGTCATCGCCACGGCCGCAGAAAAGGGCGCCCCGCGCCGGCAAGCGACGGCCGACGACCTGCGCAAAGCGCTCGATTGGGCCGATGCCGAAAATAACCGAGCCGGCTCACCGCTCCAAGGCAAGATCGCAACGGATCGGGTGGCCGTCATGGGCCAATCGTGCGGGGGCTTCCTCTCGATCGTCCTCGGCGGCGATCCGCGTGTCGATACGATCGGCGTATTCAACGCCGGCGTACGGCCTCCCGTGAAGGAGACGTGGAATGCCCCTTGGCCCCCCACGAGCGCGCTCGCGGACCTGCACGGTCCCGTGCTGCTCGTCAACGGCGGCAAGCGCGACTTCATGCTGGAGTCGTCCGGGGCGACGTACGACATGATCGATCGGCTGCCGGTCTTCTACGGCTCGCGCCATGGGGCCGGCCATACCGCCACCGTCGACCATCCGGGCGGCGGCGAGTTCGCGAACGTGGCGTCGAACTGGCTGCTGTGGACGCTGAAAGGCGACGAGAAGGCCGGCGCTATGTTCCTCGGCGAGAAGTGCGCGCTGTGCGTCGACTCGAACTGGGACACGCGATCGAAGCGCTTGGAGGCCGTAGCGAATCGAAAATGAAGGGGTTCGTGGCGACCCTGCCGGCCTCTACCTTCTGACCTCGTGCCGAAGCGCGACCACACCGTTCTTGTAGGCTTTGGCCTCGAGGAGGTGCAGTTCGACGTCGCGATCCAGGCCTGCGAAGAACGGGATGCCTTCGCCGATCACGACGGGAAGGATCGAATAGCGGATTTCGTCCGCCAGCCCGAGCCGAAGGCATTCGCCGGAAACCATTCCTCCGCCCACGAACCAGATGCTGCCGAAGAGCGGCCTCAAGCGCCCGTTCACGAAGCCCGCGAGGTCTCCCGAGTAGAACTCGACGCTGTCCCGTCTCTTCGGCAGCGCGCGGCCAGTCAGGACGAACGCAGGCTTCTCACCGTAAGACCATCCGAAGCCCTTGGCCTCGAAATCCAATGCGGTCTCGTAGGTCCGCGATCCCATGACGTAGCAATCGATTGTCTTCAGGAACTCCGCGACGAACCCGGGGTCCATCGTCTCCCCGCCTTCGAACGTATCCGAGGTTTCGAGCCAGTCCACGCTGCCGTCCTTCCGGGCGATGAAACCGTCGAGACTCACTGCCATGTGGATCGTGACTCTGGAACTGTTGCTCATCTGACCTCGCCGTGCTTCTCGACGACCCAACCTCTTCCGGTGACTTCTATGGCCTCCAGCACCTCGGTGTCCGCGATCACCCTCGAGACGAGCCGGTTCTCCCGTACCGCCCATCTCACGCGCTGAATGCCCGCCACATCGGCCGCAATGGCCTGCCTCACCATCGTTTCCCTTCCCCCGCCCGGCTCAGGGATTCCAGGACTTCACGTCGTGCAAAATGCGCCATGGAGATCCTTCGAGGCGCCCCGGAGACGTTTTTCGAGCCGGCGTGCCAGAGGTGCGCGCTGAAGACGATGACGTCGCCGGCTCTCGCACGGACGCATACCGCCTCGGGATGCTGGGCTTCACGACGCGAGAAACCTTTGCCCGGAACCCGCTCGAGACGGTGGGTGCCGGGAACGAGGCGGGTGGCTCCATTGGACTCATCCATGTCGTCCAGCAACCAGAACGCATTCGCCATGCATTGCCGATCTGCCGGCACCGGCCCCGCGGCGTCTACGTGGAAACCCTGTTGGCCGCTGCCCGGATGCGGATTCCGGCCCCGGATCCCGAGCAGATGGACGTCCCCATCCAGCACGTGCGCGACTGCGCTCAATACGTAAGGATGCTCTACACAAGTGATAAACGCGGGATCGTGCTCGAGCCCGTCCGGACCGTCGTTGTTGCCTTTATCGCGTACGAAGACGGGCCCGACGTGCGGCTGCATGCGGCGCGCCCAGACGGCACGCATGGCCTCCAGCTCGCGCTCTCGGGCGGCTGCGCGGATATGCAGGAATCCGTTCGCGCCGAGGGCCTTGCGGTCCTCGGCACTCAGCACGTGACGCCAGTTTCGCGGCGCCAGAGTGGTTTGGATATCTGCATTCAGCACGATCGTCCGCGCATCGAGAAGGTCGCTGCAGCCGACGGAGCTGCGGGGAAGGCGCAATTCATAGCATAGGCGCGCCGGACGGTCGATACCGTCACACCGAGCCGTCGATACCGCCGCGCCTGCCTTCATACGAGCGAACTCCCGCCACCGAGGCGGTCTTCGCATTGACTGCGGGCGGCCTGCGCGCGAGGCTTGAGGGATTGCGATCCGCTCAGGAGGCCTCGTGCCCGCCCGCGGTCGAACCATAGCACGCCCCATAGTAGGGTCCCTCGCACTGCACGCGGTGCTGGTCGCGGCGCTCGCGAACTCGAAGTTCGATGATCCGAAGCCCACTCGAATCCTGACCGTCGAGCTGCTGCAGATGGAAAACGGCCGCGCAGCCCGGACGGGCCGCGATTCCGCGGCACCGGACGCGGCGGCCGCAACCTCCGACCCCTCGCCGCCTTCGGTTTCGGAAGCCGCGAGCGCGCCCGGCGCCAGGCTCGGCGAGGAACGGCGCACTCGGACAGCGCCCCTGCCCGCGGCGGCCCGCGCCGTAGCGCTGCCGACGCCGCCGAGGCTGAGTACTCCCCAGCCGCCGCCGCGGCCGCAGCCGCCGCTTCCCGAACGGCCTCGCCACGGGCAGATCGAGCTCGGGAAGCTCGAGATTCCGGCGCCGCAGATCGCCGACCTTCACATCGGCCTTCCCCAGCCCGCCTACGGCAAGCCCGCGCTCGATGCGCCGGCCGAGTCCGAGCCCGTTGCTGGTGCCGTCTCCGAATCGGCGCGCCGAAGCCTGTTGCGACACGTCGACGACCTCGGGCGTCGCCTCGAGACCGGGAAAAGCGACGTCAGCCTGTCCTGGAGCCATCGCGGTCAAGAGTTCGAGGCGCGTGTCATCCGCTTCGAGAGCGGCGACAGCACCCACGTCGACCATCTCGTCGTGGCCGTGCGCACCCGCGACCACGGGCAGGCACTGTCGACGAAGTTGCAGCTCAAGCGCATGGCCTTCTCCAGCTTCGCGCAATTCGTGGATTACTGGAACCCGCTCGTTCAGATTCACGACGATCGCATCGACGGGCGCTTTCACTCCAACTCGAAGATCTACGTTTCGAAGCTCGACGGCGTCGAACCGCACTTCTCGGGCGAGGTCACGACGGCACAGGACGTCGATACGACGTATTCGGAAGGCTTCCTCTCGCGCCGGCAGGTTTTCGCAGGCGGACTCGAGACCCACGTGCGGCCAATCCTGCTCCCGAGGGGGTTCGAACCTGCGCTGAGCGCCGAGGCCGCCGCTCGTCGCGTGCGCCGATTCGACCGCGACGCTCGCATCCGCTTCTTCGCCGACGGCAGCTTCGGGTGGCGTTATCTCGACAGCGCTCATGGCGAGGCCCCGGAAGAACGCGACGGCGTTCGCGCCGGCGGCGCCGCGGGCGAGGCCCGGCAGCCTCTGCCCGACGAGCCGTTCTATCTTATCGGCGCAGACAAGGCCGAGCTGCACGTCGAAGGCGTAGTCAATGGCAAAGTCATGGTTTTTTCGCCGAGGGACATCATCATCGATGGCGACCTCACCTACGCCGTGGATCCTGCGATCGCCGATTCCGACGATTACCTGGGCCTCGTCGCCGACCGCGACGTGGAGATCGCGAAGCCCTCGGTCACCGGGCCCGGAGATCTTCGCGTGCAGGCGTCGATCTACGCGCGCCGCCAGTTCATCGTCCGCGATTACGGGACGCGCTCGACCGCGACGCTGGAAGTCTATGGCAGCCTGACTGCCGGCTCTTTGACGGCGACGGAGCCTCGATACAGAACAAAGCTGGAGTTCGACAAGCGGTTCGAGGAGGCGCGTCCCCCGGGATTCCCGATGACGGACCATTACGAGGTGGAATCCTGGAACGGGAAGTGGTCCGTCGACGACGGTCCTTGAGGACGGTCCTTGACGACGTTCCGTGACGACGGTCCTTGGCGCCGAGGGCTGTCAGCTCGAGTCGGGAATGCGCGGCTTACTGTTCACCGCTTCGATCAACGATCGCGTGAGCGCCGGAAAATCGACGCAGACGTCGAGGAGCAGGCGGGTGGCAGCCGGGTGCCGTGCGCCCAGAGCGATTCCTCGGCAGAGTATCTGCCGGCGACCGATAAGCCGCCGATAGCGGCGCGACCATTCGCGGGCGAGAGCGGGATCCCAACTCTCCACCCCCTTGAGCACGAGCGGAGCCGCGGCTCGAGCGGAAGTCAGGGCCGCGGCCATACCTTCGCCCGTGAACGGCTCGACGTAGCCGCCCGCATCGCCGATACACATCAGCCGGTGCCCCGCCACGGGTCTCGTTCGGCGAGACAAGCCGACCGTACCCTGCCACGCGGCTCGGCGTAATCCCGGCAATGATTCGCAACCCGCCTCCGAGAGCACGGCCTCGGTTGCGGCGGCGGGCCCGCCCAAGGCACGAACGAAGGCACGATCGAACGCCGCGGCCACGTTCAGCCGACCGCTTCCGAAGCGCACGAGGCCGACGTAGCCGGAACGGCCGACAGCCATATGGATGGCCCCTTCACCGTAGGCGTCGGAGTGCCCATCCACCTCGCAGCCCACGCCGATGCGTGATCGATTCGAGACGGAGGTCTTGAGCTTCGGCTCCGGATTGCGTTCGAGCCCGGCCAGGCCGGAGGCGACGACCACGATGCGCGCACGCGCGCGCTCGCTGCGGCCGCGACGCTTCAGGCACAGTCTTCGAACCGTATCCTGCCCCGGCTCTAGGGTCGCTCGGGTGGCCGGCAAGAATTCCGCCCCAGCCGTAATTGCCTCCTCGACGAGCGCCGAATCGAGCACCTCCCTGGGAATCGCTTTGCCTTTCGGCAGCGGAAACTTCGCCTTTCGTCCCGGCACGCGGAGCTCGAAACGATCGAGCGCCCTGCCCCGCAGCCCCTCGATGCGCTCGGTGAGCCCGCATGCATCGAGCGCCGCAAGCGCCGTGCGGTTGAGACACGCACCGCACACCTTTGCCCTGGGAAACGACTTGCGATCCACGAGCAGCACGCTCGCGCCGCCCAACGCGAGGCAGCGCGCGGCCAGCGCCCCGCCGGGGCCGGCGCCGATGACGGCCACGTCCCAAGTGCGCTTGCCGGTCTGTTCGAGGTCAACGGTTGCGGCGACCATGGCCTTTTCCTGTACATGGCTTCATAGCTCGAAGCCCTTGAGGCAATGCTCGTGCCAATGCCGGCAAACTTCAGCGAGGGACGTTCGTCAAAGACTCTCCTAAAGACTCCCCGTCCGCTTCCGGGCCGGAGCACCGCCCTCGGCCAGCATCTCGGCAAGGTCTTCACGGCCGCGCTCGGCCAGCACTGCCCGCACCCGGTCGCGCAGCAGCCCGCCGCGGTGGTACGCCGCAAGCTCCTCGACAATCATAGTAATCCGCGCGTCGTCGGCGCGCTCGAGGCACTCGAGCAGCCACGCGTCCGCGGCCCCGCTCCGGTTGAGCGCTGCGGCCCGGACCAAGATACGCCGTAACGCCGGCGCGACCAGCACGTCTTCCCACGCGGCCCGCAGCGCCGGTACGGCCGCCTCGAGGCGCGATTCGCCGAGCGCGAGCGCGGCCCACTCCCGCACGGCCTCGTCGCCTTCGGCCAACCGCTTGGCGACGACCGGCAAGGACGCCTCCGGCTCGACTGCGAGCAGTCCCGCGAACGCCTCTCCGATCACCGCCGGCTCATCGTCGCCGGCAAATACCTTGGAGCGCAGCAGGAGCTCGGCTTCGCGTGGATTCCCGCAAGCGATCGCGCGTATAGCGCCGATCCGCGCTTCCGCCTCCGAGTCATACAACAGCTCGGCAGTCTCGACGAGCGCGCGCGGGTACCCCGCTGCGACGAGGCCCATAGCCGCCCTCGAGCGGACTTCGCCGGCCGTATCCACGGAGCCGCCCCAGACGGCCTCCGGTTGGCGGCAGCGGAGCGCAGCGGCAATTTGGGCGGCCCGCTCCGCCGCACCCTCCGCGAGCGCGTCGAGCTCGGCGAGCTTGTCGTCGGTGGATCTTCTCTTCGTCACGATCTCAGTCGTGGCGGCTTGACGTGCGCGCGGAGTCACCGCTTACGCCCCGGCCGATCTTCCCTTTCACCCTAGCGTCATCCCTCCCTAATGCAGCCGGGAAAGAATCTTCGGCGTAAGTTCGCCGCTCGAGCCGCGCTAAGTGGAGAAGCCATACCAGCGCCGGTGGCTCAGCGGCTGCCGGCCTGTCGACGACGCCTCGTGCACCGTGCCGACGGCAACAGCGCCACTTCGAGCGTTCCGAATGCGGGCGCACTTGCCTTTTGTCAACGTCGGCCTTCATGATCCCCACGGTTGATATTCGGCACAGCCGGGAGGCAGCGTGGGCGCGACGAAGATCGGTTGGGGAATTTGCGCAGCGGCTCTGATCTCGTTCGCGCCGGGCGCGCAAGCGCAGACCCAGGGGACCGGGACAGTCAGCGTCGGAAGAGGCGCTCCCGTGCTCAAGGACTTGCCGCATGTGCGGACGACGGGGCTGCTGACGGACGATCTGCTCGCGAGGTACCCGGTCGTCGGTCCGTTTCGCCTCAAGGTGAACGGAAAGATCATCGACGTGGGCTCGGCCTTCGGCGGCGCGGCGCCCCCGGACGTCAAGCCGCTGCCGGTCGATCTATTCACAACGAAGGACTTCTACAAGGATCGGGCGCTGTGGAGCGACCCCCGATACTTTCGCTGCAACAGCAGCTTTGCGTTGGAGCAGCAGCGAGGCGACACCGCTGTCGGCATGGCGACGATTCACGGGTCGCCGAAGACGGCCGCCTGGGGGTACTGCAACCGCGACTACCCGCGCGAGGCCATCGTCAGCCCCTATCCTTTCAAGACGGCGGAAGCGCACTACAACGCGCTGCTCGCGGAAGCGCGTCGGCACGGCGGCCCGACGAAGATGACCGCGGCCACGCTCCCGGACGAATGGAACGGCCGCTACGAGCCGGTCAACTTCGAAATGATGTTCGGCACTTGGTACGGGATGCTGTGGAACCAGATCCCGACGATATTGTCGCTGCTGACGCCGGAGTATCAGACCCGGATGGTGCAGCAGGCCTTCCATGAGGGCAACTCGAACGCCGCCGAGTGGCCCGGCACATACTGCTGGCCCGAGGGCTTCATGCGCCGCTACCATTGGGCGGCCACGGGTGTGCACGAGATTCTCGTGACGCCGAAACTCGTGCAGATCCAGACATCCTCCGACGACAACTACATCACGCAGATACACGTCGGTCGCAAGTTCGACGTGAGCGGCACCGTGCCGCGACTCGGCGCCGACGTGCCGCGCTGGTACGGGGAGACGATCGGCTTCTGGGACGGCGACGCGCTCATTACGTGGACGTCGAACATTCAAGGCTGGACGTCGCACAGCGACTTCGAATTCTCGAACAAGATGCAGACCATCGAGATCTACACTCCGAACCGGGATGCGAGCGGTAAGTTCATCGGGCTCCGTCACGAGTCGATTTTCTATGATCCGGAGGCCCTCGTTCAGCCGGTTCGCATCGTCCGCAACTTCGTAAAGCTCAGCGATTTCGACGAGGGCGCTCCTTTCGTTTTCACCGAGTGTCTCCAAACGATCTACCCCATCCACGGCGTCGCCACTCCGGTCGCCCCGCCGAAGACTATCCAATACGACGTGCTCGATATGTATGCGCGCCCGTGGGCCCAGATCTGGGAGAAGTATTTCGAGAAGGGAATGCAGCGGCCCGATCAGGCCGACATCTTCGATTTGAAGAAATAGTCGAAGCCGGCCGGCAGGCGGCGGAACCTTCCGCCGAGCATCTGCCGCCGGTCGGCTCGACGATCAATCGGGCACGTAAGCGATCATCATGCTGCGATAAGCCCCGTCCAGAAACGCCTTGGCGTCCCCGAACTCGGACTCGTACCGCTTGAGCGGGTTCAGGGCGACGACATCTTCGGCGCCGAGCCCTTTGTTCATGTAGCCGATGAACGTCTGGAACAGATCGAGATAGATGTCGCGCTGACGCACGATGTCGCGCCCCGTCATCAAGGGGCCCTGGGCCGGCACGACACGCGTATCGGGCCGCACCAGATCCGCGAGCCTCTGCAGCGCGCGCACGCGGCCGCCGTACCAGGCGCCGTCGCGGTAATCGAGAAGCGGCCAGCGCACGCCGGAAACCACGCCGCCGGCGGCGAGCACGTCGGGGTCGGAAAACCTCAGGAACAAGTCGCCGTCCGTGTGCGCTGCCGGCAGGTAGCCGTAATCGATCTTGCGGCCGCCGAACTCGAGCGAGCCCTCGCCGCGCGTCGTCCGCGTCGGCCGCGCGGCCGCGGGCAGCGGCGGCACGGGCACGAGCCGATCGTCGGCCGTCCGCTCGTAGACCGTGTGGCTCAGGTACATCTTCGTCTTCTCGTGCGCGAAGATCACGCCGCCCGCCTGCCCGACGAGCTCATTCGCGCCCGTCTGCTCCGGATGCCAGTGGGTGTTCACGAGCATGGCGACGCGGTCGTTGCCCGTCGCGCCGAGCACCGCCCGGACCAAGGCGTTGGCGGTCGCGGCGGGGCCGCCGTCGATCATGAGCGCGCCGCCGGCACCGTGCATCGCCAGGACGTTGCAGTCGGCGACTTTGAACACCATGAGACCGCCGCCAAGGTCGCTCTTGACGATGGCGGGCCCAGCGTCCTGCGAGCGGACTGCGAGCGCCGGAAACAGCGCGGCACCGAGCGAGGCGACGCCCGCGCCCAGCACACGCCGGCGCATCCGGAGGTGACTCTCGAGGCTCTCAGTCGATCGGGTCATGCTTGTAGACCGGCTCGTGCACGACCGGCTCGCCGAGCGGCCAGATGTCCGGCCAGATACCCTGCGGCGGGCCAAGCACGGGCCATACCGGAGCCTTGTCCAGCATGACCGTCGCGCCGAGCTCGCGCAGCAAGGCGGCCTCCTCCTTGTAGACGGGCGTCTGCAATGCCATGAACGGCATGAAGCCGCGCGATTGCGTGTAATCGAGCGCCGTGAGCCCGTCCTGGTCCTTGAGGTTCATGTCGATGCCGTAAGAGGCGAGGAGCTTGATGACTTCGCGGTAGCGCTTGCGGACGGCAAAATGCAGCGCCGACCCGCCGCGTACCTCTTGCTCATGGTTGACGAGCGCGACGACGTTGACCTCGGTGCCGGCGTCGTGGAGCACTTTGATGATCTCGAGCGCCACCTTCTGCGGGGCACGGCCCGCAAGCACGGCGTGGATCGGCGTCTGCCGATCCGCCATGTAGAGCTTCGCATCGGCGCCGTGCTCGAGCAGAAGCTTCACGACCTCGAGATCGCCGTCGTTCGCGGCGCGGATCAGCGGCGTGGACCCGCGCGTGTTCGTCGAGCCCCGCACGCCCGCGGGGCGGAAATACAGCTGCATGTTCGGATTCGCGCCGCGCTCGAGCAGCAGGCGCACGATGTCGGTGCCCTTGGTCTTGTTGGGCGGATCGATCGACGCGCGCCCTCCGTCCACGCGCCCGCGCAGCCCGACGGCCGTGAACAGGGGCGCCTCCCCGTAGATGTCCCATTGGTCCACGTCGGCGCCGGCCTCGATGAGCCGCTTGGCGAGATCCCAGTTCGCGTTCATGATCGCGAGCAGCAGCGGCGATACGCCATCCGGATCCGGCAAGTCGATGTCCGCCCCGTGCGCGAGCAGCACGTTCACGCACTCGAGGCAGTTCTCGCGCGCGGCATAGAGCAGCGGTGTAAAACCGCCGCTGTCGAGATTTTTCGGCCGCCCCTCGGCCGTGACGTGCCGCTGATAGTCGCGATGGATCGAGCGGGCGTCGACGGCCGCGCCGTGCCCGATGAGCAGCGCCATCATCTCCGGATGCCGCCGCGCCGAGGCCCACATGAGCGCCGTTTGTCCGCCCCAGTGCTCGCGCGCGTCCACCGTGGCGCCGTGGTCGAGCAGCAGCTTCGCGGCGTCCACGTTGCCGGTCCTCGCAACGGCCATGAGCGCCGTCTGGCCCTCGGGATTCGGCGAATCGGCATCCGCACCCGCCTTGAGCAGCAGCCCGAGAATCTCGGTGTTGGCGACCTCGGCCGCGAGGCCCACGGGCGTCGCGCCGTAGTTGTTCGCGAGCGATACGTCGGCGCCGGCGGCGATGAGCCGCCTGACCTCGGCGACGTTGCCGTCGTAGACGGCCCATTGCAGCGGAGTGCTGCCGTCGGCATTGCGCCGGTTCGGGTCGGCGGCCGCGAGGCCGGCCGGGCCTGCGGCCTTCGCGACCCCGCCGCCGGCGTCGCCATGACCGACAAGGAGTCCCACGGCCCCGGCGCCGAGCAGCACCGGCAGCGCGATGAAGACGATACGGCGGCGCGGGAGCCTCGCCATGCTCGGGCCTCTACTGCGCATGCAGGACTTCGAACCTCAGACTTCCGAGAACGGCCCGGTGCTGTCGGCGAACTTCTCGAACTCGTGCGCCGGTATCCCGGCGCGGTCGAGCATCGTCACGAGGATGTTCGCGTGCGGCGTATCCTGCGGATAGTGCAGGTGCTGATTGCCGCGCAGACCGCCGCCTCGGCCGATGAGCGCCTGCGGCAGCGGATCCTGGTTGTGCGCGTCGCTGTTGGCCATGTTGCTGCCGAACAGGATGATCGAGTGGTCGAGCAGCGAGCCGTCGCCGTCCGGCGTGTCCTTGAGTCGCTGTACGAATTTCGCGAACACCTTCGTGTGGTAGTTCTGAATGAGCCGCAGGTTCGCGATGCGCTCGGGGAAACCGCCCCAATGGGAGGTCGGGTGGAAGGCCTCGTGGACGCCGAGCCAGGGATACGTGCGCATGCTCGCTTCCTCGACCATCTTCAGCGTCACGACGTTCGTCCGGCTCGTCTCCCACGCCAGCGCGAACATCTCGAACTGCACGTCGAGGAGCTCGCGAAAGTCGTCGGGTGCGCCGATCGGGGCGGCGGGCAGATCCTTGAGCGAGGCGCTGCTCTGCTCCAGCTTCTGCACGCGCTTCTCGACGGCCCGGACCGAGTCCAGGTAGTTGCCGACCCGCGTGCGATCGGCCGCGTCGAGCTTGCGGTTCAGGCTCGCGCTCGCGTCCCGCACGTAATCGAGCAGGCTCGACGTAGTGCTCAGGATGGCCTGGCGCTCGGCGCTCGTCGAGCCCTGCCCGAACATCGAGAAGTAGACCTTGCGCGGGTTGCCTTCCATCGGCAGCGGCTGAGTCGGCGTCCGGAACGAGATCATGCCGCCGGGCTCACCGCAGAGCTCCATCGAGGGCAGCGTTGTGTTCTTCGTGAGGTGCCGCGCCGCGATCTGATCGACGGTGACGCCGACGCCCGTTTTCGGGTTGCGCTCGCGCGGGTGCACGCAGTTGAGCCACGTCTCTTCGACGATGCCATGGGGGCTCGGGCTCTCCCCGCCCTTGTTGCGCAGACCGCTGACGATCGTGACATAGTCGCGCAGAGGCTCGAGCGGCTCGATGATGAACGGGAAATCGAAGTCCCGCCCTACCTTCTTGGGCTGCCATTGGTCCTGCAGCGCCCCATGAGGGAAGTACACGAAGCCGAGACGCGGGCTCGGCGCCGCGGGCGTATCCGCCAATGCCTTGCCGGCGGGGATCATGGCGTCGAGGAGCGGCAGAGCGATCGTAGCGCCGGCGCCCTTGAGCACAGTGCGTCGGGACAAATGCTTGCGGGTCAGGAACATAGCTGCGATCCCCTTCGTTCCGAGCTCTAGTTTACTGCAAAGACGTTGGCGGCGGCGCCGCCTGCGCGGTCGTCACGCCCGCGGCCTCGATTTCCCGCTCGCGAAACGCGTCGCTCTTGACGATGCCGAGCACGATCGCCTCGAAGCGGTAATCGTCCTTCGCCGCATGCCGCACGATCGCGCGCACGACCGGCATGTCCCGATAATCGAGACTTCTTCCCAACGCAAAGGTCATGAGGTTCTCTGTCAAGGCCTGCACGAACTGCGCCGGATGCGCGGCGAGCGCGCGGCGCAGGTCGCCCGGACCGTCGATAGGCGTACCATTCGGCAGCTTGCCGCTCGCGTCGATCGGCGTCCGAGTATCCGGATCGTCCGCCCGATACTGGCCCACGGCGCTGAAGTTCTCGAGCGCGAAGCCGAGCGGATCCATGACGCCGTGGCAGGCGAAACAGGTGGGATTTCGGCGGTGCTGCTCGAGCCGGGCCCGCAGCGTCTTCGGCGGCGCGCCCCGCTTGTTCTCGGGCAAGGTCGGTACCTTGGGCGGCGGCTCGGGCGGCGGCGAGCCGAGGACGCGCTCGAGTATCCACGCGCCGCGCAGCACGGGCGAGGTGCGGTTCGGGTAGGCCGTCAGCATGAGGATGGCGCCCTTGCCCAGCAACCCGTAGCGCGAATCGTCCGGCAGCTTCACGCGCCGGAAGTGAGCGCCTTTGACGGTCTCGATGCCGTAGAGCTCGGCGAGACGCTCGTTCAGGAACGTGTAATCCGCAGTCAGCAGCTTCACGACGCTCTGGTCGCTGAGCAGCACGCTGCGGATGAACAGCCGAAGCTCCTGCTTATATAAGTCTCGAGGGTCCAGCAAGCCGCTCGCCTGCGGAAACCGGGCGCGATCGGGAACGATCGTGTCGAGCTTCGCGAGACCGAGCCACTGAAACGCGAAATCGTCCACGAGCGCATTCGCACGGTCGTCCGCGAGCATGCGCTTGACCTGCGCGGCCAGCACGGCCGGCTTGCTCAATTGGGAGTCCTCGGCAAGCCGCAGCAGCTGCTCGTCAGGGAGACTGCCCCAGAGGAAGAACGACAGCCGCGAGGCAAGCTCGAGGTCCGGCAGGACCACGGTGCCCGGGCGGTCGCCGGTCTCGGCCCGATACAGGAAGTTCGGGCTCGCGAGGATCGCGCTCAGCGCGTCCTGAACGCCGCGCTCGAACCCGTCTTCTCGATACCCCGCGTCGTAAAACGCCATGAGGGGATCGAGATCGGCGGTCGTCACGGGACGACGGAAGGCGCGCTCGGCGAGATTCGTGACGATCTCGGTGGCGCACGCGCGCTCCGGCGCTTCGGCCGGCCTGCAAATGAAGATCTTCTTGCGGCTCGGCGAATCGCTGAGGCCCGTGACCGACAAGGGCCCGCGGATCTGCAGCGCGTGTGCGGCCTGAATGCGCTCCTGCCCGCCTTCGAGCGCGATCGTGCGGATGCGCTCGTCGCTTTCCGCGAAGCTGCGATGCACGAACGTGACGGTGAGCTTGTGCTGGCCGGCCGTCGCCTTGAACTTGATCTTCCTCAGGCGGTCGTTGATCGCCTCGACCGCGGGATCGAGGTGCTGGTCGATGGCCTTGTGATCCGCCTCGCCGCCGATGTTCGTGCGGTAGAACTCCTTGCCGTCGAGCAGCGCGACGACCGTGTTCTTGAATTCCATGCGCGGCACTTCGCGCGCGAGCGCCATATCCCCGATCGTGAGCTCGTACTCGCCGTCGGCCGGGAAGTCGTGCTCGACGGTGAACCCCCCGCGCGTGCCGAACGGCATGCCGTCGATGTGATGCTGCTGGCGCCCCGTGCCGGGCGCACCGCGCGGAGGCAGCGAGATGACCATGTTGGCGGGATCGCCGTACGTGGTCGTGATGGGCGGCGCCTTGAGATTGCCGACCGCCTCGGCCGCGATCTCGCGCGCCGCCTCGATGTATTGACTCACGAACGATGGCGAAACCTGCAGCGCGTCCGCGTCATTGTCGAAGTGGCCCTTGACGTTGTCGTCCGGCAGCCACTTGGCCGGATCGACGTTCGAGCGCGAGCAGATCCCGAATGGCATGCGCGTATTCGCGGCGGTTCAGCCTGCGCAGCGAGACCCGCCCGGGCGCGGGCTCGGTCGCGGACCTGTCGATCTCGTTCTCGAGCCACGAGACGAGCTGCGTGACGGTTTGGGCGTCCGGACGCGGCCTGCCCGCCGGCGGCATCAGGCCGCTGCTGAGCTTCCGGATCGCCTTTTCCCAGGTATCCGCGTTGGCCGCGATATGGTCGGGAGAGAGCTCGTCGAAGGCCTGCCCGCCAGCCATGTCGATCTCATTATGACAATCGAAGCAGTACTTCTTGATGACACCCCACTCCTCCTTTTTGGAGGGGTGATGCGGCCAGACGAGCACCGCGAGGCCGACGGCGGCGGCGGCACCGATGACCGCGACGGGTATCGCGAGCTTTGCGGCGATGGCGGTACTCCTCGTTACAGGGCGGTTCAAAGAACCCAGGACGGCAAGACGGGCCGGCACTCCACAGGCTTTGCCGCGGCGAAAGTCTCATTGTCGGGCGCCGAAACGCGTTTGTCGAGGTGGCGGCACGCTGCCGAGGGGCGCGCCCCGTATTCACTCGAACCGGTAGGCATCGACGAAACCGGCGCGTTCCAGGGACGGCCTCCGGCCTTGGAACGCCCCCGGCCCGAATCAGGGAAGGTTGAGTTGCCAGGAGACGCCGAATCGGTCGGCGCACCAGCCGAACCGCTTGCTGAACCCATAGTCGTTGAGCGGCATGAGCACCTGACCCCCTTCCGCCAGCCTCCCGAACGTCGACTCGAGTTCCTGTTCACTTTCGAGGTCCACGAATATCGACATGGCCGGAGTGAACGTGAAGGCGTGCTTCACCGGGCTATCGATGACGATCAGCCGATGCCCCTCGAGGAGCGCGTCGGCCCGCTTTACCGTGCCTTCGGGTCCCGCCTCGCCGGGCCCGTAGCGCTCCATGTTTTCGAGCCGGAACGAAGGGAATGTCGACGCGTAGAGTTCCAGGGCCGCAGAGGCTTCTCCCTGAAACATGAGATGGGTTGCCGTTCTACGCCCCATGAACCTTTCTCCCTGGTATGACGAGCTCGAGCAGATCCTCGAAGCTCGCCGGTTTTGCGAGGAAGTGGTCGAAGCCGAGGCCCCGCCAATCGACTTCATGCTCGGCGCGGCCGGAAAGGCAGATGAACCGCGCGTCCGCGCACTCGGGAAGCGACTCGAGCCGGGCACGCAGCTCGCCGCCTGACATGTCGGGCAGGCCGAGGTCGAGAATCACGACGTCCACGGCGGTCCCTTTGGCGGCGCTCATGGCGCTCGCGGCATCCGAGCCCACGCGCACGCGGCAGCCCACGGTCTCGAGCAGCGCGGCGAGCAACGTCAACGCGTCCTCGTCGTCCTCGACCGCGAGCACGCGCGGACCCTGCCTGCCGCCGCGGGGAGGCTCGGGGTCCGCCCGAGAGCGGCCGCGGGTGTACCGGGCGACGATGTCGACGAGCTCCTCGCGCCCCAGGGGCTTGCTGACGTACTCGTCGCAGCCGGCGGCCAGGCACCGCCGCTCGTCCTCCTTGCGCGCGTGGGCCGTGACGGCGACGACGGCGCCCGAGTAGCCGCCGAGCCGCAGCTCCGAAGCCGTCGAGTAGCCGTCGCGCGCGGGCATTTGAATGTCCAGCAGAATGGCGTCGAATGGCTTCGAGCGGCTCTCACTCGTCGCGACCGCCCGAAGCGCGTCCTCTCCGTCCACGGCCAGCTCGACTTCCGCCCCAGCCTCCTCGAGGATGGTCTTCGCAAGCGAGCGCATGTCCGCATGATCGTCTACGACGAGGACGCGACAGCCGAGCGGCCGGCGCTCCGTCTGCGCCGGAGCCGAGGACCGAGCGCGCGGCCGCTGGGGCTCGACGAGCGCGACGCCTCCGGAGTTGCCGGTCGGAAGCGTCAAGGTAAAGGTGCTGCCGGCGCCTTCGCGCGTCGCCACGGTAATCTCCCCGCCGAGCTTGCGGCTCAGCGCGCGGCAGATGGAGAGCCCGAGGCCGCTGCCGCCGAAGCGGCGCGTCAGCGAAGTGTCCGCCTGAGTGAACGGCTTGAACAGGGTCTCGAGCACCTCGTCGCGGATGCCCATTCCTGTATCGGCCACGTCGAAGCGGAGCGTGGCTTCGGACAGGTGACGCACGACGATGCGCACGTGCCCGCGTTCGGTGAACTTGATGGCGTTTTCGACGAGATTGATGAGGATCTGCCTCAGCCGCGTGCGATCGGTTCGAATGGTTTCCGGCAGCGGGCCCGAGAACGACACCTCGAGCGCAAGCCCCTTCTCCGAGGCTCGCAGGCTCATGAGCGCCTGAACCTCGAGCACGATCTCGTCCGGACGCACCGACTCGTAGCGCAACTCGACCTTGCCGGCTTCGATGCGGGAGAGATCGAGGATGTCGTCGATTATCTCGAGCAAATAGCGGCCGTTGCGGTAAATCGTCTCGAGATACTGAAGATCTTGAGCGTCCTGCAGGCGCCCGCTCAGTATTTCGGCATAGCCGAGAATCGCGGACATGGGTGTCCTGATCTCGTGACTCATGTTCGCCAGGAACTCGCTCTTGGCCCGGTCCGCCGCCTCGGCCCGAGAGTGCGCGGCGCGCAGGTCGGCTTCGATGCGCTTGTGCGCCGTGATCTCGTGCGCGATGCCGTGCCAAGTCAACCCCTCCGCGTCCGCCACGGGGCTCGCGAAGATCTCGATCCACACCTCGCCCTTCTCGGGGTGCATGTGGCGGCTCTGCGTATGCCACATCGACTGCGTTCGTCTGGCTTCGGCGGTCTGGCGCAGAAAACCCTCGACGTTGTCCGGATGCGCATGCTTCAACAGCAGCAACGGGTCTGCAGCGAGGTCCTCCGGCGAAAAACCGTGCGTCTCGCGCAAATGCGGGCCGACGAACAGGTAAGCCGGCTCCCCCCGATTGGGTTGGCGGAACGTGAAGAGCGTGCCGGGCGTCGCCTCCGCCAAGGACCGGAGCTGGTCTGCAAGCGTCCCGAGGCGGGCATGCGCCTCCCGCAGCTCGCCCTCGGTTTGCTTCTGGCGGTCTATGTCGATCATTACGCCGAACACACGTTCGACGTTGCCCGCCTCGTCGTAGGTGAACCGGCCCCGACCCTGCAGCCAGTGCACTTCGCCGTTCGGCCAAATGACGCGGTACTCCGTCTCGTAGTCGCGCCGTTCGCGCGCGGCCGTCCTATATCCTGCCTGGGCCGCGGCGGCGTCCTCGGGGTGCAGGCGCTCCAGGAAGGCCTCCAGGGTCGGCTCGATCGAGAACGGCTCGTAGCCGAGCAGAAGAAAGGTCTCGGCGGACCAGACGGAGTGACCACTCGGCTCATGGCGCCACCAGGTACCCAGGCGCGCGGCGGCCAGCGCGAGCCGCATCCCTTCGGCGTCCTGCCGGGAAAATCCGGCGGCGGAGCGGCCCTCTGGCTGGTCGGGCGCTTGCGCTTGGCTCAACCTCGAGGGTATCTCGTAGTCGGCCATTTCGGGCCTCGCTCGGGCGTGCGAACGGCCCTGAATACTAGCAGGAATCGCGCGCAGCGGCAGCGACGGGGCGTTCTCTCGCCGCTCCGACATGCTCACGCGGCCCCCGCGGCGCACGCTCGCAAGAGCTACTTCGGAACGACGATCTCCGGAAGCGGACCGTCGGCCACTTCCCTCGCGCGCGCGTCCGCAACGCCTAGCGCGCGCAGCAAGTGGAACGCGACGACCCTCGGCTGCGAATGCCGGCTGCCCGAGCGGAGCATGGTGCGCACGGACGCGAGCACGGTTCCGGTCATGAGATCGCGTCCGACGGTCGCATTCGGAACGTCGAACTCACCCGATTCGATGCCCTTCTCGATCGAGCGGTAACACGCCTCCCAGGATTCGGCGCCGAAACTCGGCCCGAACGCGCTCAGGTGCACCATGGCCCATGCCCACGCGGGGTCGCGCGCGGCATAGTTGAGGTAGTGCTGAATCGCGGCGTTGGCGCCTTCGGCGTGGCTTCGGACGTCCTCGAACTTCGATACGAGCGCCCGGTTCAGCTCGTGACTGAGCTCGATCGCGAGGACCTCGAACAACTGTTCGAGGCTCGTGAAGTAGTTGTAAAAGGTACCCCGGGAAACATGGGCCGCGGCGCAAATCTGCTCGATGCGCACGGCCAAGCCTCTCTCGTTTCCGATGAGTCCGAAAGTCGCTTCGAGAATCTTCTTGCGCGTGCGCTCGCGCTTGGCACCGAGCTTCGGGGCCGGCGGCTCACGGCTGCCTCCCTGCGCGCGAACGGCTACTTTCGCGGGCACCGACAACGATCGACTCCTCTGGGCGAATCCGAGCTTCTACAGCGCCACGACACCGGTCGAGTTCTCGATCTGGCCGAGCTCGAGGCCCGCGACGTTGCCGAGGCCGACGATGAGGTTCGCCAGGGGCGTAGGACTCGGAGCGGCAATGTGCCGCCCGCCTTTCAGGCGGCCCGTTGCCGAGCCCGCGAGCATGATCGGAATCCTGTTCTGATCGTGGGTGTTGCCGTTGCCCATGCCGCAGCCGTACATGACCAGCGAATGATCGAGCAGCGAACCATCGCCGTCCGGAGTGGTTCGCAGCTTCTCCACGAAGTCGCCGAACAGCGAAGCGTGGTAGGCGTTGATCTTCGCGTACTTGCGCATCGTCTCGGGAATGTTCCCATGGTGCGAGACGATGTGATGGGACTCGGGTACGCCGATCTGGGGGTAACCGATGCTGCTCGCCTCGACGCCTTTCATGAACGTGGCTACGCGCGTGATATCGGCTCGCCAACCGAGCGCGATGAGCTCGTACATCACGCGCACGTGCTCGTCGTAAGTGGCGGGAATGCCCGCCGGCGCGTCTGGAATTTGGCCCACGGTATCCGCTCGGTGTGCGACGGCCTGGATTCGCTTTTCGACGTCGCGGACGTTTTCTAAATAGTCTTCGACGGTCGAACGGTCCTGGGGCGCGAGCTCCTTATTGAAACGACTCGCGGATGCAATCACGGAATCCAGGATGCTGGCCTTGGCCTTCAGCCGGCGAGCGCGCTCCTCGGCCGACCCGACGTCGCCGAACATGCGCTCGAACACGCTTTGCGGGTTCACCTCCATGGGCAGAGGCACCGTCGGCGTCTTCCAGGCCAACGTGTTCATGTAGATACAGCTCCACCCGAATTGGCACGAGTTCGAGGCGCTGTTGATGTCCTCGATTCCGAGCTCCAGCGAGCGCAGCGGCGTATCCCCGGAGATGGCGTCGGCGATGCGTTGATCGATCGTCTGCCCCGCCTGGACGTTTGCACCCTGAGTCTGCTTCGCGGAGCCTCCGCTCAGCCAAAGGGAACCGATTACGTGATGGCCGAACGGGTCGGGGGCCCGGATTCCGGTCACGAGGTTGATGTGCTCGCGCAATGGGACGAACCGCTCCAGCAGGGACGGCAGCTCCAGGTTTTCGCCCGCCGCGGGCTCCCATACCTCCGGCCGCACTCCATTCGGCACGTAAATCGCCCCGAATCGCAACTGCGGCGGCGGTGCCGCGCTCGCGGCAGGCACCATGGCGTCGAGAAAAGGCAAGCCGATCGCGGCCCCGACCGCCCCGCGAAGCACGGTGCGGCGCGAAAGATGTTTCTTCGTGATAAACATTACTTCGACCCTCCTGGCGACGCTGCGGACGCCCGCGTGTCGGCGACCGTCTGTGCCGGGCTCGTCGGCAGGTGCGCCTTCTCCTGAAACTCCGGGCTGCGCACGATGCCGAGCACGATGTCGGTGAACCGGTAGTCATTGCGCGCGGCGGCGCGAACGATGCGCCGCAGGGTCGGCATGTCGTCGGCCTCGAGGCGGCGCCCCAACGCGTACACCATGAGCTTCTCGGTGAAGCTCGAAACGAAGACCTCGGGGCGGCTCAGGAGCGCTTCGCGCAGACCTTTAGGACCTGAAATCGGAATGCCGCCCGGCAGCGTCGTGCTCGCGTCGATCGGCTGGCCCGAATCCGTATTGCGCCAGCGGCCGATCGGATCGAAATTCTCGAGCGCGAGCCCGGGAGGATCGATGATCGAGTGACAAGAGGCACATACCGGAGACTTGCGATGCTGCTCGAGGCGCTCACGCACGCTCTGCGGGGCGCCGGTACCCGTATTTTCCTTGAGGGCAGGCACGTTCGGCGGCGGCGGGGGCGGCGGCGAGTTGAAAAGGACGGTCATGATCCACTTGCCGCGGAACACCGGCGAAGTCCGGTTCGCGACGGAAGTCAAGAATAGGATGCTGCCCTCGCCGAGCAGCCCGCGCCGATTCGGGTCCGCGAGCTTCACGCGCCGGAAGGCGTCGCCGAAGACGCCGTCGATGCCGTAGTGCTCGGCCAGCCGTTCGTTGAGAAACGTATAGTCGGCCCCGAGCAGGTCGAGCACGCTCGAATCCTCGAGGAACACCGACCGAAGAAACAGACGGGTCTCGTGCAGCATGTCGCGCCGCAGATTGTCGTCGAAGCCCGGAAACAGGCGCTCGTCCGGAGACTTCGAATTGATGAGCCGCAGCTGCAGCCACTGTTCCCCGAAATCCGTCACGAGCGTCTCGGCACGCGGATCGGCCAGCATCCTTCGCACCTCGGCCTCGAGGACGTCGGGCTCGAGGAGCCGGCCGGAGATGCCCTCCTCGATCAGCTTCTCGTCCGGGATGCTGTTCCAGAGAAACAAGGCGAGCCGCGACGCCAGCGTGACGCCGTCGTCATGCCGGGCTTCCCCGCTGCCCGCGTCGTCGGCAGTCACGCCGTGGTAAAGCAGAAACTCGGGGCCGCTCAGGATCCTCGCGAGCCCCAGCTGGATGCCGGCCTCGAAATCGCGCCCGTTGTCGCTCCCGCTCTCGTAGAGCGCGAGCAAGGTCTTGAGGTCCTGATCGTCCAAGGGGCGGCCATAGGCGCGGCGCGCGAGGCGGCCGAGTATCTGTTTCGCGCAAGCGGTATCGCTCAACGAAGCGCTCGGCCGGCACGTGAATATGGCTCGGCGCGTCGCGGTGTCGCCGGGCCCGGTCGAGTTGTACGGCCCGGCGACGAGCACGCGCGTGATGATCGGCCAGCCGTAGGCGTCATTGCCGATCGGCAGGTCTGCCCGACGCGGTTCGAGGAGCTTCTGCTGCAGCGCAAAGCTCTTCATGACGAACGTGACCCCGACGCGATGCAGACCGGCGGTGACGGGCAGCCGCACGGGGAGCCGCTCCCGCACCTGAGTGGTCGCGCTGCCGATGTCCCGATTCGAGAGCGCGTCGTCCTCCTTGCCGCCGATCTTCGCCGTATGTACGACGACGCCATCGATGAGGATCTGCAGCGCGAAGGGCGTGTCGAACCCTTCCACCCCGCGGATCGTGCTCCCCGTCGCGTTCCACAGATCCGGGCGGATCTCGTACTCGGCATCCGTCGGGAAGTAATGCTCGACGACGAGCCCGCCGCGCGTTCCGTAAGGCAGGCCTTCGATCCACGTGTTCTGAGAAAGGTCGAGCCGCGGACGGTATTCCGTCGCCTGCGGCGAGAGCTTCGTGTCCCCGACAGCCATCGCCGCTACGCGCAGCCCCACCGTCAGGTACCGCTCGAGCAGAAGCGACGAGGTCTTCAACGTATCCGAGACGTCGTCGAACCCGTCGCTCGCGATCTCCGCGGGCAGCATCGACTCGAACGTCGATCGGAAACCCGAGCAGATCCCGCACCGCGTTGCCGTACGCCGCACGTGTGAGCCGGCGGATGGGGGCGCCGGCCGGCTTCGGCGGGCTCGCGTCGAGACTCGTCTCGAGATATGAGACGAGGCTCGAAACTTCCTGCCGGCTCGGCCGCCGGCCGCCCGGCGGCGGCATAAGCCCCGCCTGGAGCTTATGAATCACCTTTTCCCATTTCGCGCGGTGCGCGCCGGGATGCAGAAGGTCCGCGTGCTCGAGGACGAGCCCCGCCTCCTGCTCCGTCAGGTTGTGGCAATCCGTACAGTAGCGGTTGATCGTGGCGCCGTTCGCGGCGGCCAGTTCCTGCCTCGATTGGCCGCAGGATATGAGCGACGCTGCGGCGAGTACTGCGATGGACAGTCCGACCCAACGCTCGATTGCGGATCTTCTCATCGAGCCGCCGTCCTTTGCTCGCCCTTACCGTGCGCCGCGAGCGCGTCGTCCTTACCGTGCGCCCCGAGCGCACGAAGCGCGGCGGCGGCAGCGGTCTCTGGCCCCGCCGGCGCCGCGGCCCGGCGCTTCGAAGGCAGGTTGCCCAAGGCATAGTCGAGGGGCGTAAAACCCTGGCTGTCCCGGGCATTGACGTTGGCGCCGCGTTCGACCAAATGCTTGACGACGCCGGGATAGTTTCGCAATGCAGCTTCGTGCAGAGCGGTTACGCCTGCGTCGTTCGCGATACCCGGATCGACGCCGTGATCCAGAAGAAAGTCGAGCGCCGGAATCGCCTCCTTTTCCGTGGGGCGGCGGTCGGCCTGAATGAGCGCAGGCAGCTCGGGCCCCATCATTACCGCCAGCAGAGGCGTAACGCCGCCCCGCTTTTCGTCGTGAAGCGATGGATTTGCGCCGCCCTTTATTAGCACGCGCATTGCTTCGACATCGGAAGACCGGGCCGCGCGAATCAGCGCCACGTCGGTGATCTTCGGCGGCGGCGGCAGGAACCGCGGGTCCCGATCCAGCAGCGGCTGCGGCAGGCGGTCCATGAGATCGGCGTCGTGCGCCAGCATGAGCTTCAGCAGCTCCAAGGAGGTTCCGGCACCCGTCGGCACCTGGATCTCGCCGACATAGTTGACGCGGTTACGCGCCTCGACGACCGCGAACAGCCCGCCGCCGTCCGGGTTTGCGCCTGCCTCCACGAGCACCTTGGCCGCATCGAAGTGGAGGTTGTCGAGCGCGATCACGACGGAGGAAAAACCTTCCGGAGTCTTGGCATTGATGTCCGCCCCGGCCTTGATCAGCACGCGCAAAGCGGAAACGGCGCCGGCGCGAGCCGCAAACATCACGGGAGTCAAACCCGCGGCGGGGATTTCGACGAAGTACCGGACGGCCGGCTTTCGCTCCGGCAGATCGTCCTTCCGCGTCCTCGCGTTGACGTTGGCGCCCGCCGCAATCAGGGCAGCCGCCACCTCGCTGCGATCGTTCGCGGCGGCGTACATGAGCGGTGTTTCGCCTTGCCACTGCTCGACCACGTTGACGTTTGCGCCGTGCTCGATGAGCAGGCGAACGGCGTCCAGACCGCTCGTGCGGGATGCGAGCATGAGGGGCGTCTCACCTTCCGGCAGCGCCTGATCGACCTTGGCGCCGGCTTCGAGGAGCGCCCGCAGCAGCGGCGCGTCTGCCCGTAGCGCCGCCTCGTGCATGGGGCCGACGCCATACCGGTTCGTGAGGCTCGGGTCGGCTTTGGCAGCCAGCAGCGCGCGCACGCTTTCGAGGTCGCCGAAATGGGCGGCATAGAGCAACGGCGTGGACCCGTCGGGCGCCCGCGCGTTCGGCTCGGCATGCGCCGTGAGCAGCGCGCGCACTTCTGTCGAATCCGCCTTCTGCGCTGCGTTCAGCAGCTTTGCGTCGAGATCGGCTGCCGCGGAAGCTGCGAACGCCACTGCGAGGAGCGACGCGAAAGCCACTATTCTGGACAACGTTTTCACGCCCCTCCCCCACGTCGCGACTTTGAGCGCCGACCTTCCCGACCTTCTGCACCGCCACAAGGGCCCGGACCGGTCAGCGGTCGGAGCTTTCGCCCGCCCGGAACGTCGCCCCGTTGACGGGTGATGTAGTTCGGAGATTATTGATAATTTGACAAATCGTCAATAACGCGTACGTCGTATCGGGGCTGCTACCGGGAGACGAGCGGCGGGGCCTCGAAGCCGCCGATCGCCTCTTCCGCCGCTTGGGCGAAGGCGATCGGCGTGTAGTCTTCGAGATAAGGCCCGATGACCTGCACGCCTGCAGGCAGCCCTCCCACAAAGCGGCCCGTGGGCGCTGCAGTCGCCGGCAGATTGGCGACGACCGCCACACCCGGCCAGGCAAAGTTGTCGAAATAGGACGCGCTGCGTCCGCTGACGCTGAGGCGCCGCGAGAGCTGGTCGGCGTGGGAAGCGCCCTCGGTCATGTGCGGGAATGCGACCACCACGGCCGCTGGACAGAGCAGCACATCGTAATCCTCGAAGAATTGCTTGAAGGCGCGAAACAGATGCTCGCGCCGCTCGCGAAGCTCGAACCAAGCCGCCAGGGGCGGCGTATAGAGCGGCGCGAGGCGGGCCGCGTAGCCCGTTTCGTCCTTGCCGACCGCGGCGGCCATGGCCGCCGCGTCCTGCGGCGCACTGGACCCGACGACCGCGAAAAGGCTGCGCAGGAACAGCTCGTGCATTTGCCCCGAATCGAACGGCGGCGTGACCGCGGTCACGCGGGCGCCGGCGCGGCGCACGTCCTCGACGAAGGCTTCGAGCTCGGACCGATAGGCCGAGTCCACGGTGAACGTCTCATCGCCCATAAAGACCGCGACGCGGAATTCCGCAAGGCGGCGCCCGCGCGGCGGCGGCAGGGCGAGGCGCCAGCCGAGCGCCTGTACGTCGCTGGGGCCCGCCATGAGACCGAGCGCGAGCTGCAAGTCGGCTGCGCTGCGGGCAATCGGCCCGCATACGGCCAGCTCGACCGGCGCGTAGCCGAGGCCCGGCGGCGGCGGAATATGGCCCCGCAGCGGAATGATGTTGTGGCTGGGCTTGTGCCCGAAGACGCCGCAGAAGTGCGACGGCACGCGAATGGAGCCGGCGATGTCGCTGCCGAGCTCGAGCGCCGAGAACCCGGCCGCGATCGCCCCCGCCGAGCCTCCCGAAGAGCCCCCGACCGTACGCTCGACGTTCCAGGGGTTATTGGAGCGGCCGTACACCGGATTGTAGCTCTGCCAGTCGGCCGCCCCCATGGGCAGGTTGGTCTTGCCGAACACGATTGCACCGGCGGCTTTGAGGCGCGCGACGGGTTCGGCGTCTCTGTGGGGAACGTGGGACCTGAGATCCGGGATGCCGCAGGTGGTGACGAGGCCTTCGGTCTCGAACGCATCCTTGACGGTGATCGGCAGCCCGGCAAGCGGCGGTAGCGCCTCGCCGCGGGCGCGCGCGTCGTCGACCGTCCGCGCCTGCGCGCGTGCCCGTTCGGCATCGAGCGCGACCACGAGATTCAATTCGGGATTGTGGCGCTCGATGCGCTGCAGATAGAGCTCGAGCGCCTCGCGCGCGGAAACCTCCTTCTTCTCGAGCATCGCCTTGAGGGACGTAGCCGACTCGAAGCCGTTCATCGTTGGGGACCTCCGTCGTTGCGCGCGGTCAGTGTGCCCAGTCTCCGCCGTCGCGTTCGCTCAACGTTGCAATGTCCGGCGGAAGGGTCCATCGGTTTCCCGTAGGCGCCGGCTCATGCTCGCCGCTCCGCTGGCCAGTTTACGCGTGTCGCGCGCCTGCTGTGCGTTACACTCGCTCTCGCGGCGTCGCCGCCGATGAACGCCGTCCCCGTGGAGGAGACAACAATGACACTAAGAACGGTCGCCCTGCTCGGTCTCGCTTCGGCACTCGCCGGAACGGCCGCGGCCCATCACGGCTTCGGCAACTTCGCGATGAACAAGGACATCGAGCTCACGGGGTTCATTACGCGGCTCGACTTCGTCAATCCGCACTCCTGGGTGCACTTCGACGTCACCGACGAGAAGGGTCAGACCGCCGAGTACCGCTGCGAGCTGCGCTCGGCGACGACACTGCGCCGCTCGGGGTGGACGCCCGAAATGTTCAAAATCGGCAGTCGAATCACGATTCAGGGTTCCCCCGACCGCCACGATCCGCACGCCTGCTACACGAGCACGCTGACGTTCGCCGACGGGACGCGCCTCGATCGCTACAGCCAGCGCATTTCTGCGAACGCGGCCACGAAACGCGCGGCCCGGCTGCCGAATGGCGACCCGAACATTTCCGGCGACTGGGCCGTCGAGCAGCGCGTGATGACGGACCCCAAAGGCCGCGAGGGTACGCTCGTGCCGCTCTCCGAGGCCGGCCGCTTCGCGCCGGGCGCGGTCCCCGAGGGGCAGCGTGCGATTCCGGGGGCGCGGGGCACGCCCGAGGCCGCGCAAGGGCGCAATCCGCTCGCAACGTTTCGCCCACCGCCCGTCGTCGGCCTGACCGAGGCCGGTAAGGCCGCGATGCAGGCGCTCGCCGACATCCCGCGCGCGCAGCGCTCCTGCATGGCCGGCAGCATCGTCTCGGAATGGGGCGGAGAGCCCGTCAACCGCGTTAAGCAAAGCGGCGATGCGATCACGCTGCAATACGGGCGTTCCGGTCTCGAGCGCACCATTCATATGAATATGAGGGCCCACCCGAAGGCCATCGAGCCGAGCCGCGCGGGCCATTCGATCGGTCACTGGGAGAACGGCGTGCTCGTCGTCGACACGGTCGGCTTCCCACCGGGGACGTTGACCGGCGCGACGCCGAACAGCGCGCAGCTGCACGTCGTCGAGCGCTTCTCGCTCGATCCGGAAGGGATGCGGCTCAAGCGCGAATTTACGGCCGAGGATCCTCTCTATTACACCGGAACCTATTCCGGCTCGGAGACGATGATCGTCTCCAACGTACCGTTTCATCCGGAACCGTGCGCGGACTTGACTCCGCCGTGACCGACGGACAGTAGCGCACGCAGGCTTTGCCGCCCGACTATTGCCAGCCCCGGGCGTGGGCGCCTATCGTTATGGCCGTCACATCAACACACCTAGCGTTGGCGCTGTCGCGACGGGGCCGGCGTGTACCGGGACGACAACGCAATGACTGAGACAGCGCACACCGGTTCGACGCCGCGGGAGTCCGTACGGCGCGTCGCCCTCGCCAGCATGGTCGGCACCTCCATCGAGTGGTACGACTTCTTCATCTTCGGGACCGCATCGGCGCTCGTGTTCGGCCGGCTGTTCTTTCCCACCTTCTCCGAGGTGGCCGGCACGCTCGCGGCGTTCGGCTCGTTCGCGGTCGGGTTCGTCGCACGGCCCGTAGGCGGTCTCGTATTCGGCCATTTCGGCGACAGAATCGGCCGAAAGACGATGCTGGTGCTGACGCTGACGATGATGGGGCTCGCCACTTTTTTGATGGGGCTGATGCCCGATTACGCGACCATCGGCGTCTGGGCGCCTATCCTCATCGTCGTCCTGCGCTTCTTTCAGGGCCTTGCCGTCGGCGGTGAATGGGGCGGCGCCGTGCTCATGGCCACCGAGCACGCCGGCAGCGAGCGGCGCGGGTTCTTCGGCAGCTTCGCGCAGATCGGCAGCGCCGTCGGCGGCCTCATGGCGACGGGCATGTTCCTCCTCATGCAGCAGCTTCCCGAGGAACAGTTCCTGGCGTGGGGCTGGCGCGTGCCCTTCCTCTTCAGCATCGTGCTCGTGCTCGTCGGCCTGTTCATTCGGCTGCGGATCATGGAATCGCCGATCTTCGCCGAGATCAAGAAGGCCCGTCGAATCGCGAAGCTGCCGGCATTGGAGCTGCTGCGCGCCGACACGCGCAACGTACTGCTGGCCGCGGGGCTTTACCTGGCGCACGGCGTGCTGTTCTACGCCATGACCGTCTACACTTTGGCTTACACCACGAGCGTTTACGGCCTGGCGCAGAATACCTACCTCGTCGGAGTCACGGCCGCAGGCGCGGGCCAGATCATCACCATTCCTTTCCTGGGCGCGCTCTCGGATAAGCTCGGCCGGCGCGCGGTCATCATCTACGGCACGCTGTTCATCATGGCATTCGCCGTCCCGCTGGACCTCTTGATCACGTCCCGCGTGCCGGTGCTCGCTTGGGTCGCGGTCGTCGTCGGTATCTGCTTCGGCCACAACGCGGTGTACGCCCCGACGGCGGCGCTGTATTCGGAGATGTTCCCCGCGCACACGCGTTACAGCGGTGCCTCATTGGGCTACCAGCTCGGCGGCGCCATCGCCGGCTTCGTCCCGCTCGTCGCCGCCTCGCTCGTGGCTGCAGCCGGCGGCGCCTACTGGCCGATCCCTGCGCTGATCGCGGGCTCCGGTCTCATCGGCCTCGTATGCATCCTGCTCGTGCGCCCTGCGCGGCGGGAGGTGGCGGCGGTAGCGCGCGGAGGAGACAGCCGATTGCTCCTGACGCCCGAGCCGGAAACGAGCTCGCAATAGAGACTGCTAACCGGCTCCGAGCGCGTGCTCTTGCCCGTGCGCACGGGGTTCGCCACTATCGGGAGGCATCCGGATCAGCGCGGGGAACATGGTGATCGGCGATCGTCCCATCCAGGTGCCGTTTCGGGCGCATGTCGAGCTCCTGCAGATGTTCTTGAGGCGCCGCGCCGAGATCGTCGAGAGATTGGAAGGGCTGCTGAACGCGCAACGCAAGCCCCTCGAAACCCTGCAAGACGGTCCCCTACTTGCCCGCTACGTCGGCGACTGCTTCTTTTCGCTCTCGGCAATCACGCCCGACCAGGTGCGTCTTAGGGGTCGCTTGGAGGAAGCGCACCGAGCGAGCGGATTCAAGCCTCCGCAGAGCTCCAGTTTGCCCAACGGCCTCGTCGATCCGGGTGAGATGATGGCGCGCGGCTTTCATCTGTGGCGGCAGACTCGCTGGCCCGGCCGCAACGCGCGGCTTCGCTACGCGCACACGCTGTTCAACCTGTTCGTGCTGCGATGCCTCGCCTTGTTGAGTATGCGCGTGTGGGATGGGGGGACCGGCAGCGCCGCCGAGCGGCTTGCGGAGGTGCAAGCGGTGCTCGACGAGCTCTGGAGAAGTCAACCGGCCGATCAACCCGTGCTCGTGCGGGATGCGCGCTGGCTGATCCCGGTCGCCCAGAGCCCCACGAACGACGAATTGATGCCCTACTTCGAAGTGGCCGCAAGCATCGCGGAGTCCTTCTCGAAAGAGGATCGGAACGAAATCCACAGGGCCGCGGTTCTGCTGGCCGGCGGACACCTGCGTTCCCAGCTTCACCATTACTGCACGAGAGAGGGCGTATCTCTCTCGGACCGCGCGATGCTGCTGAACAGCCGCAAGTCCAATGCCCTCGATTTCGCGCTGTTGATCCACGATCTCGTGCCTCTCCTCGAGGCGTACGAACGCGCGTGTCAGGCCGGCGAAGGCGAGACGAGGCTCGCGTTGGCCGACGCCATTTGCCAGGGCATTTCTCCCGATCCCGAGCTGTTCGTGAATCGCCTGGATTTACTGCGCCCCTATAGCATGATCGAGCACGTCTTCATCGGCGCGGACGCAGAGGATCGCGTGGACTACACGTTCCACGGGCGCCGCCACCGCCGGCTGTTCGCGGAATACGAAGCGCGGCTCGGTCGCATGTCTGCATCGCTGTGCGAGGATTGCAGCCGCTTTCGGCCGATCGCCGGCGGCTATTCTCCATATGGGGTGCTGTTCGGCTTTGCCTCGAATCTCATCGAACACATGGCTTTCAAGACGCTGCAGCCGGATGCCGAGACGGGCTTCGCTCTCGAGGATGCCTTCACCGCCGGGAAAGCGGCCAAGCTCGCCTGGGTGAGCGGCTGGCGGAAACTGCCGCACATCGAGCCCGAAGTGCAAAGGCTGTTCGACTATCCGCAGCAGTTTGCCGAAGAGATCTTCGCGCGAATCGAGGACGCGCTGCAGAGGCGCGCTTTCAAGAAGGCGACCTCCGCGAACGCCGCCTCCGCGAACGGCGTCTCCGATAACGCAGCCTCCGCGAACTCAGCGTCGACCGGCGCGCCGAGGGGGCGCCTGTTCGTTCTACCCGAAAAACCCCTGCCCTCCGATCGTGCGGCCTCGCCGCTTCCCGATCTTCCGGCCCGGTACGTCGGAGCTTCCGATCTGCAGATGGTCGCCGCGCAGAAGGCCGAGCCTTACGAGCAGACGGAGCTCGTCCGGGGCCGCCGCGAGGGGTACTTCCTCGTCGTTTACGAGACTCCGGGAGGATGGGCTGCCATTACGAAGGATCTGCTGACCGACTTCGTGGGAGCCGGCCGCGAGGCGCAACTTGCCGGGCTTCCGGCGACCGCAGCGGAAGTCCTGAAATTGATGCTTCCCGATATCGTGGTGCCATGACCGACGACGATAGCTTGCCGCCCTTTCAGATGGTCGCAACCGTCAGGGAATTCCTCAGCGATCAGGAGATGGATCGATTGATCACCGAGCATCAACCGCTCCTCGAAGAGGCCAAGCTCGGCGCCGGTCATACGAACCCCAACGTCAGGCGCTCGCGGGTCGTGTTCCTCGGAGTGGAGACGAAGTACCGGTGGCTCTACGAGCGGATCTGGGAAGCCGGCCAGGAGATCAACCGGTTGGCGTTCGGCGTGGACCTGAAAGGGCTCGAGGGCAGCATCCAATTGGCGCGCTACGACAGCTCGAACCAGGGCTTTTACGGTTGGCACACCGATTTCGCGGCCATCAGGCCGCTGCGGAAAATTTCGGTGTCGATCCAGCTGTCGCGACCCGAGGACTACGACGGGGGCGATCTCGAGCTGTTCTTCATCGACCGGCCGCAGAAGGTCGAGCGCGCGCGCGGAGCGCTCATCGCGTTCCCGAGCTTCGTTCTGCACCGCGTGGCGCCGGTGACCCGGGGCACGCGGTGGAGCCTCGTGGCATGGGTCTTGGGAACCCGCTGGCGCTGAGTCGAACGCGAAAGCGGCGAGCCCTTTCGGGCTCGCCGCCGCTCGGTCGGAAGCCCGAGGCGCCTCAGAACTCGAAATTCAGGCCCACGTACGCGCGACGCCCGAGGATGTCGTAGTAGCCGGCGTTCGTGTTGGCGGCGTTATTGTTGCCCGGACGCGCACCGACGACGTTCGGCTGCACGTCGGTCAGGTTGTCGATGCCCATCCGCAGCCTCATCTTCTCGTTGATGTTGTAGCCCGCGAGCAGGCTGAAGTTCTGGTACGAGGCGACCGGATAGACATTCGTGGTTGGATTGCGCGCCGCCGATTCGTCCCGGATGCCCG
Source organism: uncultured Gammaproteobacteria bacterium (assembly GCA_963702105.1). Taxonomy (GTDB): domain Bacteria; phylum Pseudomonadota; class Gammaproteobacteria; order Steroidobacterales; family Rariloculaceae; genus ZC4RG20. The sequence continues at coordinate 1,058,549 of OY969712.1, read as the reverse complement.
GCAGGTACCGCCACCGCAATTGGATATTGGCTTTGCCGCCGCCGAAGTTGTAGCCGAACGTGTTCGTCATCTTGTACTTGAACTGGCCGCCGTCCTGCGTCTGGAGCGTGTCCTTCTCGTGCACGATCGGGCTGCCCGGGGCGTCCTGCACGTCGAACTTGCCGAGGAACGTCATCTGCGAGTTGATCGAGAACGAGCCTCGCGCGAGGTCCTTCGTCCAGTTCACGGCGACGTCGAGACCGTTCGTCTTCAAGCTGCCCGTGTTGATGAACGGCGCGTCCACGGAGGAACGCTCGCCCGAGATCACGTTGCGCAGGATGTATTTGCAGTACGGGCTGCCGGTGTACGAAAGCGTCGGGTTGCTCGTGCCATCCGCGTTGAAGCACTGCTGATAGGCGAACAGCGAATTCAGCGGCGCGATCGCGTCCGTGATCTTGATGTCGTAGTAATCGAATGATGCCGTCAGGCCCTTGAGGTTGCCGGGGCTCTGGAGTACGACGCCGAACGTGAAGGTATTGCCCTTCTCGGGTTTCACGTCCGGGTTGCCCTGGCGGAGCTCGATCTCGAGCGGGAAGAACGGGAGACCCGGCCGCGCATAGGTATCCGGAGCCTGAGCCCACGCTGAGGTATTGTCGTTCGAGGGGTCCGCGTCGCTGTTGTTGATGATCGCGGCGCACAAGGCCTGGACCGCGGCCCGATTCGGGTTGCCGGGCTGGTTGCCCCACGACGCCGTCGTCGTGTAGTCGCACGGGTCGCTGACCGAAAACGGCACGACGACGAGGCCTACGCCCTGGAAGAGCTCCGCGGTGTTCGGCGCGCGCTCGGCCACCTGCCATCCGCCGCGCAGGGACACGGTATCCGTCGGTCTGAACGTGAACAGCGCCTTGGACGTCTGCGTGGTCCCGATCGCGGAATCGGCATAGTCCGACCCGCGCAGGCCGAGCTCGACATCGAACTTATGGGTCACCGGCACGAGCAGCTCACCGTAGAGCTCGGAGACCTTCGTTTGGCCGGCCGTGTTGTTCGAGGCGAAAATGCCGATCGGGTTGTCGACGACCGACTCGCGATCGTTCGTCTCTGCCGGCCTGAAGCTGAAGCTGTTCTTCCGCGTGTCGGCGCCGAGCGCGAACCTGAGCTCGCCGGCCTTCATGTCCGTGATCTTGCCCTGCAGGTTGAACTCGGCGATGTCCTGCTTGAGCTCTTGCACCGAGCGGGCCTTCGAGGCGATGGCTTCGAGGCAGTCCGGGGAGACCTGGCCCGCGCCGAGCGACGAGCTGTCCGTGAAGATCGGCAGACCGCTCGTGCAGGTTTGGACGTAGTTTCGGCCTTGAGTGAAAATGCCGCGCCCCCAGGTGGCGCTCGGTTGCGCCAGCAGGAACTGGTAGCGCTGCAGCGAGGGCAGCTCATCGAAGTAGTTCTCGGTATCCGTCTTACCGGAGGACACGTAGGCCGACCAGGTCCAGTCGCGGTGGCTGAACTTGCCGTCGAAACCGGCCTGAATCTGGTACACGTTGTTCGTGTTCGTGGTCGTCTCGGGGCCGCCCAGGAAGTCGAGCACGCGGAACAGCGTCCAGGGCTTGGTCGGGTCCGGGCGCGAGTCGAGCAGCGTCTGCAGCGCCGGCGGAATCGCCCGGCCGTCCACGGGGATCGGCGCGGACCAGACCGTGATGGCCGGCGGGTAACCGCCCGTGGTCGAGACCTGGTCGGTGCTGTAGTTCGCCTGCACCGACACCGTCAGATTGTCGCTGATATCGTGCGTCGCGCGCCCGAACAGCGACCGGCGCGTCATCGGCGAGGAGGCGTAGCCCGCGTAGCTGACCTGGCCCAGGTCGCCGTTCGGCTGCAGGCGCACGCCGGAGTAGCCCGCGCCCGGCGCCGTCTGGCTCGACGGGCTGTCCATCGGGCCATCGTAGTTAGCTGCGCCCGCGAGCAGGAACGGCGTGCCGTCCGGATTGAAATAAATCTCGTTGCGCGGCGTGGCAATGAACTGCCCGCCGGTCAACCCGCCCGCGGGTGCGACGCCGCCCCCGACGTAGTTGGGGTTGCTCGCGAAGATGCTGTCCACGGCCGCCTGGGTCGGCAGACCGCCGCTCGGCACGGCGCTGCCGCTGCCGAGAATCGCCGTCGACGGCGAGTAGCCCGGCATCTGTATGAAGCCGCCCGCTTGGGTGCCCGGGTCGAACCAGCCGTTCAGGAAGAAATCCCGGTCCTTGAGCTGCACGGCGCCGCGGTCGTACCACTCGACGCCGAGCATCGCATTGCTCTTGCCGTCGCCGGAGTTCACACCGATGAGGCCCGTGAACCGAGTTTCCCGGCCGTCGCCGTTCGGGCTCATGCCGGACCGAACGTCCATGTTCACGCCTTCGTAATTCTTCTTCAGGATGAAATTCACGACGCCCGCCATGGCGTCGGCGCCGTACACGGCCGAGGCGCCGCCCGTGATCGTCTCGACACGCTCGATGGCGGCCGAGGGAATCGTGTTGGTGTCGACGACCAGCGCCGAATTCGCGGGCTGCGCGCGGCGCCCGTCGATGAGCACGAGGGTACGGTTAGGGCCGATGCCGCGCAGGTTCAGGCTGCCGATGCCGAGCAACGTCGTCGGGCCGGCCTGGATGCCCTGGCTGAACTGCGTGTCCGCGGGCGTGAACTGCGGCAGCTGGTTCATCACGCTCTCGATGGCCATCGTGCTCGAATTCTCGAGCCGCTGGGCGTCTACCGTGACGATCGGGCTCGGCGCCTGGAAGTCGCGGCGCGCGATGCGCGAGCCCGTGACGAGGACTTCCTCGATGCCTTGTGACCCCTGCTGCCCTTGCTGCGCTTGCGGCGCCTGCTGCTGGGCATGGGCGACACCCCCGCCGGCGAGCAAGGCGGAAATCGTGGACGCCAGAATGGTGCGATTGAGCTTCGCTCCCTGGTCGCGCGTGCTAGGAATCATCGTAAAGCCTCCCCTGTTCGAATGATTCCTCGGCTTGTGGCGCGCAAGCGACTGCAGAAGACGCACGCTGCCGGCGAAGCCCTTAGGTACCGAGAAATCGAAAGTCGCTTCCCCAAACGACACCGCGCCTTATTTGACATATAGGCGCCGAGCCAAGTCTGCATTAGATTCCGGGCTACGGCAAGCCTGAGACGATGCGCGCCGCTGGCGTTGTCGGTTTTCCCACACAGGTTCGCCACCGGTAACGTCTTGGGTCAGGGCCGCCCTTTGCGCAGCGACGCGGGTTGCGGGTCAGAGCAGGCATCGGGCGCTCGCGCCGTTCATCTCCATCGCGGCGCCGGCAGCGTCACTTGATGCTGAGTTTGTGTAGCGCGCCGAAATTGCCTCGGACGAAGACGTTGAAGGCCAGCGACCACCGCGGCTCATCCGAGTCGTTCGGCTCGACGGAGTGCGAGACGACGGAAGGGAACAAGCAGATGTCGTTGGTCTTCGGCTTATAGCCCCAACTCTTGCAATTGTAGATATTGAACGAATCGAAATCGAGGTCCAGGGCCGGCGGAAACGGCACCTGACTCTGAACGTCCCGATGAAACACGATATCGCCGCCGGCATCCGTGGCGTTCAAGTACAACACCCCCGAAATGAGTGAGTTGTGATGCATGTGTGCGCCGGCCTGCTCGCCGCGGCGATACACGTTGATCCACGAGTTCGTGACGTAGAACTCGATACTCTCGTTCACGAGCAGGATTTCTCGGGCGTAGACGTCGATCTGCTCCATGACGATTCTGCGGATGCCCGCGAACTCGGGGCGGTCGAGGACGTTTTTGTCCGTCGAGCTCAGGAAGTGGAACACCTCCCCTGTCGGCGCCCTGTTCGAATACTGCAGGGCCTTGAGGTCCGGGCGCTCGAAATCGCCCACGTTGCCGATATATACGGGCGTGGAGAACAGCGGGAATGTCGCGCGTTGATTCATGCTCTTACTCCGCTCGGCGCGGTTCGGCTGCGAGCCCGATCGGGTGCTCGCGGACGAAGCTTCGAGCCTCGCGTCAGTTTAGTCAATCGCAAGGGAACCGGCGCACGCTATACTTCGGCCCAACGCGCCGCCACGGTCGCGCGCTGGATACACTCGCCGGAGGTTACGCATGACCGGTGATCTCGATCTCGCCGCCGAGCATGACGCCGCCGGCCGCCACCACGAGGCGATCGACACGCTTGCGCGCGCCACAGCCACGGGGAACGCCGACGCTGCGGTTGCGCTCGCCAAGCGATTGCTCGTTGGCGACCGCGCGCCCTTCCTGCCGCAGGAAGCCGTGCGTTTTCTGGGCCAAGCCGTGGCCGCCGGCAGTGCCGAAGCGGCGCTTCGGCTTGCGGCCCTCGCCGCGCTCGGCGCGCACGTGGCACAGAGTTGGAACGATGCGCTCGCAATGCTCGTCGTGGCCGCCGAACGCGGGTCTACCGACGCCCAGGGGCAGCTTCGCGCGCTGGCCGGCGTGCGCTCGGACGAAGCCGCCGCCGATTGGCGCAGCCTCGCCTCTCGCGTCGACTTGCCTTTTTGGCTCACGCCGCCCGAGGGCGAAACGCTCCACGCCCGGCCGCTGGTCCGGCGGTTCCCACAGCTCGCAACGGAGGCCGTGTGCGAATGGCTCAAGCGGCGGGCGGAAGGCCGTCTGCGTCGCGCTCTGATCTACGATCCGAACCAAGGCGGCGACGTCGTCGACCACATGCGGAGCAACACCATCGCGGGGTTCAGCCTCGCCGATATCGATCTCGTCCAGATTGCGCTCCAACATCGCATGAGCGCCGCCTGCGGCGTGCCTGTGCGGAACGCCGAGGGCCCGACGATCCTGCACTACGCCGTCGGCGAGCAGATCACCGACCACTACGACTTCATCAACGTTCGAACCGCCGGCTATGCCGACCATATCGAGCGGCACGGCGAAAGGATCATTACGTTCTTGCTGTATCTGAATGATGACTACGGCGGCGGTGAAACCGATTTCGCGAAACTCGGCGTGAGACACAAAGGTCAGCGAGGCGGTGGCTTGTTCTTCACGAATGCGCTGCCGACGGGCGGGCCGGACTTTCGTATGGTGCATGCGGGTCTGCCGCCGACCCGCGGCGAGAAGTGGATCGTTTCGCAGTTTTTCCGGAGCCAGCCGGCGCTGGGCGCGCGCGCGGAGAACGTCGGCTAGAATCAGCCGGTGCGCGACGCGAAGTCGATATCGAGGAAATCCCGCACGGGCGCGAACCCGACGCTGCCCGCGACCGTTTCCGCCGCCGCATTCGCCGGATCTGCGTAGAGATAGCAATCTCGAAGGCCCCGCTCTCTCAGCGCTTCCGCCAGGGCGGCGAGCGTTGCCTTCGCGTAGCCGCGGCCGCGCGCCTCGCGCGGCGTATAAAGCACGCCGATCGCGGCACCGTGCGTCACGCGGCGGATCGGCGCAGCCATGCACCGCGCCTCGCCGTCGTCCCAGAAGAAAAGCTGCTGCGCCTGAATGAGTTGGGCGAAAACCTTGGTGTCGACCTGCAGCAACCGCGCCTCGGCGAGAAAGGCGGCGCCCCAGGTACGCGCCGTCCCCGCATCCTCCGCGCTCGCGAGACACAGGCGCCCGGCCGGCGGGCTCGAAGGCCGACGCGGAGGCCCGCTGAGCGCATAGAGGCGCTGGCTCAGGTTCACAGCCGAGGCGACCCCGCGCGGCCGAGTCCAGGCTGCCGCGAACGCGGCCGCCGTGCGCGCCGGGCCGCTGACGCCCGACAACTCGGCATAGACCTCTCCGACGTCCGCCGCGAGTTTCCCGAGCGCCTCTTCCGCCAGCTCCGTCACACCGAGCCGATAAGGCGGCGTCCGGAAGGCGCAGCCCACGAGCCGACCGTCCTCCTCGATCGTGGCCCAGTAGATCGGCCTCTGGTAACCGGAATCGTTTGCTCGAGCTTGCCGCGCGCTCGCGAGTGCGATGGCGTTCTCCATTTCCGACTCGAGCAGCCACGCTTCCGCCCGCTCAAGGAACGCTCCTGCATGGGCGTGACGGACGACTTGCAGCATCGAAACCTCGGAGTCGTGGACGTGGATGGGCTTCAGCGAACGAGGACTTCCACCGGATCGTCAGTGAGCAGCCACGGGCAAGGCCGTCCTATTCCGGATGAATTGCGAGACGACCCACTTCTCGCCCCGCGTCGGCGGACGGCCCGCGTGCTGCATGCGCCTGTCCGGTCCGCCGCCGGGCAACGCGTTGACGAAGTACAGTCCCTCGCCGGCGCTGCCTTTGTGATTGACGTTCAGCCGCGGAAAGTCCGTCTCTCCGCCCGAATAGTCGTCGTTCAAGTACAGGAGAAAGGTAATGACTCGCTCGCCTCGCTCGGCGATCTCGCGCTCGTAGTTCGGCGTTTCGGGATCGACGAAGTCGTAATGATTGACGATTTCCTGCCCTACCTCGTAGTGCAGCACGGCCGGCGCTTCCATATTCTGCATGGGGATGCCGCAAGCAGCCGACATGCGTGCCTGGATCGCCGCCTGTACGAGATCCGTCTCGACCAGATCGAACTCGGCGACCGTATTGGTCCGGCTTCGATCGGCCATGTCGCGCCTGCCGACGGGATCATAGACCAGCGCGCGCTTCAGCTTGCCGCGCGCTCGCTCGATGAGCCACGCGCAGATCTCCGCGGACGCGAACTCGGGGAACGCCCGTATCGCAGGCTCTGCGTGCACGGTAACGCCTTCGCATGGCGCCGACCAGCCCGCCAGGTCGACGCTCGCGGCGAGGGCGCGCCAGAGCCCGGGCCCCTGCTCCGGAGAATTCGCCGCGGCCCGAGCAATGACGGTATTCGAGGACAGCAGAGCGAGTTGACGCCGTGCCGAGACCGACCCGCGGTCCGCCGCGGTGACGAGCAGCCCGAGCGCGGTATTCCAATTCTGCGCCGTAAAGGCGCCGAGCGCGGCGAGCGCCGCAAGCCTCAGGGGTGCCTCCGCGCCGCCGGCATTGAGCGCGTCGACGAGAAAGCGGCAACCTTCGCGCGGCAGCGAAGGCGCGCGGTCGCCGACGATGAGACGCTTGCCGAGCTGCGTGAGCGCCTCCGCGTCGCCTCGACCTGCGGCGCGCGCGAGCGCCTCCACTGCCTCGTCGTGGCGGCCGGCCGCATCGTATTCGGCGGCTAGCTGAACTTCGTTCGTAAGCTTGGCGGCGGACACTGAACCCATCTCATGCAAGTGCGACCAGCGGTCCCCTGAAGCTTACTTCGTTCTATTTGCATGCCAACTGAGCTCGCCCGGATCGATCAGATCCGGCACGCTCCATCCGTCCAGATCGTATTCGGCCATGCACTGCTCGGCGAACCCTTTCATTCGATCCGCGTCACCCGAGGCCATCGCGCCGAACAGGGCATAGCGCCGGATTTCTTCCGTGGAACCGCTGTAGTTGATTTCGTACAGCTCGTGGCGCGCGCCGAATTCCGTGCCGATCGCATCCCAAAGCAGCTTCATGAGCTTCACCCGCTCGACGGCGCTGTACCCGTTCGAGCCCCGAAGATAGCGGTCAAGGTACGGACGGATTTCCGGCGCACGAAAATCGAGGGCATGCGAATTGAGGTAGATGAGTCCCGACGCGCAGGCCTGCTCGATGATGTACTTGACTTTTGGGTACGCGATCGTCGCGATGACCTGATAGGCGCTCGCCGACGCAGGGTTCGGGAGCACGTAACCCTCTACCCAGGGGCCCGGATTGCGGACCATGGCTTCCGAGAGCGCCCAGAACAGGTTCCGCCAGGCGATGACCTCCCCGACATGCGCCTGGACGCCCCGAAAGTCCTTGGTTCCGCTGGCCTCCACCGCCTTGAGCAGGCAGCCGGCAATGAAATCGAGCTTGACCGAAAGCCTCGTGCAGCCGTGCAGCATGGCACGCGGCAGAAAACCCGTCTTGGGGAAGAAGTCGTTGGCGCCCTCCACGTCCGCATAAATGAACACGTTCTCCCAAGGGATAAGGACATCGTCGAGCACGAATACCGCGTCGTTCTCGTCCATTCGACTCGACAGCGGGTAGTCGAACGGGCTGCCCATGACCGCAGCGGTCATTTCGTAGGAGGGTCGGCAGATGAACTTAACTCCGGGCGCGTCGGAAGGCACCATGAACACGCAGGCGAATCTCTTGTCCTGAACGGGAATCAACCCGTGGTGCGCGACGAAGGTGTAATGCGTGAGCGCCGATCCGGTCGCGACGACCTTCGCGCCCGAAACGACGATGCCGCTGTCCGACTCTTCCTTCACGTGCACGCACACGTCCTCGAGCTCATGGGGCGGACGGCTGCGGTCGATGGGCGGATGGATGATGGCGTGATTGACGTACGGAACGCGCTCCTGGCTGTCCTCGTACCAGCGCCGCGCGTTTTCCGGAAAGGTGTAGAAGGAACGGTTGGGACCGAGCGTCGCGAGAAACGCCGCCTTGTAGTCCGGCGAGCGGCCGAGCCAGCCGTAGGTCAGTCGCTGCCAGGCGGCAATCGCGTTGCGCCCCGCGAGGGCTTGATCGGCGTCTTCCGGCGCGCGGAAGTACGCGTGGGTGCGCCCGCCGTTGCCCGTATCCGTATCGACGAGCAGCTCCGCGGCGCGCGCGGGATCATGCAGCGCATCGTACAACCGCGCGAGCATACGGGCCGAGTTGCGAAAGGCGGGGTGCTCGCTGGTCTTCTCGACGCGCTCGCCGTAGATGTAGATCTCCCGGCCGTCGTCGATGGACTCGAGATACTCGGCTCCCGTCATTGGCCGCTTACGGAGCATCGTGACAGCCGATTCTCGTTCGGTCTCCAAAGCTTCACGCTTCTCGGCCACGGTTCCTCCGCGCAGTCGCTCGTGCAGGACGGGCAGCGGACAGGAGAGACGACGGCGACTTCGGCTAGCCGCTCTCGTTTCAGTTTCGTCGCTTGCTTCAAGAGTGTCCGCGAGCGGGCCGAGCACTGTCAAGAAGGTTCCATAGTCGTCGCCATGGAGAGGCCGCGATCCTGTAAGATCAGGCATTCCGATCGCGGGGGACGTAGATCATGAGCAGGCATTGCCGGGCACTGTTGTCAGGGGCAGTTCGCCCCCGTCGGGGCGCGCTTCTCGCATCGCTCGCATGCTTCGCGTTTCTCGCCCTCATGGTGCCGCCCGCCGCCCGCGCCGCGGATGCTTGCCGGGGCGGTCGGGACTGGGTCTTCACGAACGGCACGATCATCACCATGGATGCCGCCGACAGGACGGTGAGCAACCTGCGCGTCCGCGGTCGGCGCATCGTCGGCGTCGGCGGCGCCGTCGATCCCGAGGAGCCCTGCATTCGCGTCGTCGATCTGGGCGGCCGCACCGTGATCCCGGGCTTGATCGATTCGCACACGCATTTCGTGCGCACGGCGCAGGCGCCGGGTCCATTCATCGAAGGGCTCGAGGCCGCGGCCTCGATCGAAGACCTCGAGCATGCGCTCGCGGCCGCCGCCAGGAAGGCCGAGCCCGGCGAGTGGGTCGCCGCGATCGGGGGGTTCACGCCGATTCAATTCGCGGAAAGGCGCATGCCGTCGCGCGAGGAGCTCAGCGACGCCGTACCCGACCATCCCGTGTACATGCAGGTCGGGTATTCGGCCGCGGGCCGTGTGAACGATGCGGCAGCCCGCGTGCTCGAGGCCGCCGGGATTCACGTGGCGGAGAACGGCGACGTGCCGCCGGGCGGCGCCGCCCTGACGTTCGTTCTGCGCTCTCGTACCGACGAGCGCATGAAGCGGCGTTTCCCTGACTACGTGAACTACGCGATGTCGCTCGGGCTGACCACGGTCGTCGATCAGGCGTGCTGCGACTGGCTCGGCGCGCATCTGACGGCGGCCGACCGGCCGAATATGCGGATCGCCGAGTACTTCTGGCGCGCCGGAAAGCTGCCGATCCGCTTGCGTTTTCAATACGACCACCGCGACACGCGCGACCAGCACGACATCCATTCGGCGACCGCGCGCCTCGCGAACACCACCTACGACTTGGGCGACGACATGTTCAAGGCCGTGCGCTTCGGCGAGCAAGTCATCACGCCCGGCGCGCCGGACGACGAGGTGTTCGCCGTCTACGAGCGCATCGCCGAAGCGGGCTGGCCGCTGTCGCAGCACACGATCCGGCACGACGAGATCGAGCGCTACATCCGCATCATGGAGCGAGTGGCGGCCAAGACCCCGATCCGCTCTCTGCGCTGGACCTTGGAGCACGTCTTCGAGATCACGCCCGACCAGATCGAGCGGCTCAAAGCCATCGGGGTCTCCGTCCGGGTCCAGGATCACGACTACATCCGCAACGCGTATTCCCGCTGGAACGCAGGCCCGCCCTTCCGCACGCTGCTCGAGAGCGGCATCCGCATGGGGGCGGGCACGGATTCCGGGGTCGTGGGCGCGCTGAATCCTTGGCTCTCGATCTATTTTATGGTCACGGGGAAGGACGCGGGCGGCAACGTCATCCTTCCGGGGCAGCAGATAGGCCGCAAAGACGCGCTTCGGCTGTATACGGCGGCCAATGCCTGGTTCAGCTTCGACGAGCACGAACTGGGCTCGATCGAGGCGGGTAAGCTCGCGGATCTCGTCGTGCTCGATCGGCCGTATCTCACGATCGACGCCGAGGAGATCAAGAAGATCAGGCCGGTGCTCACGATGATCGGCGGCCGCGTCGTCCATGCGCGAGCGCCCTACGCCGCGCTGATGGGTGAGTCCTCCGCACCCGCTTCGGAACCACACACGCCATGAAGAGCACGCTCTGCTTCCTCCTGCTGTGCACAGCGTCCTCGGCCGCATGGGCGCAGTGGCTGAGTTATCCGACTCCGGGCATCCCGCGCACCGCCGACGGCGCACCGGATCTCGCTGCGCCCCCGCCGCGCACGTTCGACGGCAAGCCGGACTTTTCCGGGATGTGGTTCGCCGCCAAAACGGTGTCGGATCGATGCAAACAGGAAGGGTGCATCACCGAGGAAAGAATGTCGCGCCTGCAGGTGAACCTCGGCCTGGGCCTGCCGAACGGCCTGCCCTACACGCAGTGGTCCAAGAACCAAATGAAGATCAGGATGGCCAATGGCGGCAGGGACGATCCGCACGCTCACTGTATGCCGCCGAACTACCCCCGAGCATGGACGCTGCCGCAATACACGAAGATCGTGCAGACTCCGACGCTGATGGTCATGCTGCACGAGTTCAACGCGGCTTATCGGCAAGTCTTTCTCGATGGGCGGCCGTTGCCGGAGGATCCCAACCCCACCTGGAACGGCTACTCGACGGCGCATTGGGAAGGCAATGCCTTGGTCATCGAGACCATAGGCATTCGCGACGACATGTGGCTCGATATTCAGGGCAGCCCGATTACCTCCCATGCGCATGTCACGGAGCGACTGACGCGACCCGACTTCGGCACCATGCGGGTTCAAGTGACGATCGACGATCCCAAGGCCTATACCAAGCCGTTCACGGTCGCCTTCGACATGGCCCTCGAGGCCGATTCGCAGATGCTGGACGAGATCTGCCTCGACGACGAGCAAGACGCGAAGCTGTATCATTAGGAACTCACTCATAATAACGACGAGGGGCGCCATGAAGATTCGCCTGACGCGCGCAATGCAACTGGCATTGCTCGGCTCGATCCTGACGATGCCTGCCTTGGCCCATCACTCCCAGTCCGAGTTCGATCCCAACCTGCGCGTGAAGGTGACGGGTACGGTGAGCAAGGTGGAATGGAAGAGCCCGCACGCGCGGCTGTACGTGGACGTCAGGGGAGACAACGGCGAGGTCGTCAGCTGGAACTTCGAGCTGCCGAGCCCCAACACCCTGATGCGCAGAGGTTGGAAGCGCAGCGCGCTTCGTCCAGGCGACGAGGTCACGGTATCCGGCTACCGCGCCCGCAAGTTCCCGACCATCGGAATCGGCAAGGTCGTGACGGACAAGAACGGCAAGGCGATCTTCGCCGGCTCCGCAGATTAGACGGACGGGACGCCGCCGCCGACTTTCGGCAAGTGAAGGTCCGCCGCCCGCAGCCGTTCCAGGTGGCCACTCGGCGCGCATATGGTAGTGTTCCGGGCACGAATGCATCCGAAGGGTTGGCGCATGCGTTTCTTCCGTGCTTGGATCGGCTGCATCACGCGGTACCGGACGGCCTCCGCCTTGGCATGGTTACTGAGTTGCGGTACCGCGACTGCCGGCGTGCCGCTCGACGGGGTCGACTGGGCCTACGGAGTCCCGGCTGGGGCGGCGGCAGGCGCGGGCGGGGCGCCGGCGACGACCGCGGCCGGAACGACGGCGAGGCCGGCAAAGCCTCCGGCTGAAGCGCGCCCAGCAGCGACGCCTGGCGCTGCCCCCGAGGCCGAGCCGGAGCAGCGCTACTCGCTTCCGGGCGCCGCAGGCTCGTTCACGCGGCGACAAATCGCCAACCCCTACGGGCCGGCCGACTGGTACCCGGAAGACCATCCCAAGATGCCCGAGATCGTGGCCGTCGGGCGTCGGCAGGCCGGGATCATGGCCTGCTCCCTGTGCCATTACCCGAACGGAAAAGGTCGTCCCGAAAACGCGGGCCTCGCAGGCCTGCCGAAGGGCTACATCGTGGAGCAGCTTCACGATTTCGCCGCGGGGGTCCGAAGCAGCGCGGAGCCTCGCAAGACGAACACGAACCTCATGATCGCCTTCGCCCGGGCGATGACAGAGAGCGAGATCCAGCAGGCGGCCGAGTATTTCAGCTCGATGCGCTGGACGCCCTGGATCGACGTGGCCGAGACCGAAACCGTGCCCAAGACCCGCATCGCGGGCGGCATGTACCTTCGCCTGGAAGGGGCCGACGCGGGATCGGAGCCGATCCGGCAGCGGATCGTCGAGGCGCCTCGAAGCACCGAGCGAACCGAGCGCCTTCGCGATCCGCGCTCGGGCTTTATAGCCTACGTGCCGCCAGGCTCGCTCGAGCGGGGCAAGGCGCTGGTCACGACCGGAGGCGCAAGATCGATAGCCTGTGTGATATGCCACGGCCCCTCGCTCGAGGGCCTGGCTCTCGTCCCTCCGCTCGCCGGGCGATCACCGAGCTACATCGCTCGTCAGCTTTACGACTTTCAACGGAAGACGCGACGAGGAACCTGGGCGCCGCTCATGAGTCAGGTCGTCGCGAACCTGACCGCAGAGGACATCGTGGACGTATCGGCCTACGTCGCCTCGCAGATGCCGTGACGCTATAGGTATAGCTGCTGCGCTGAGGCGCGGCCCTCTCGACGCTGCTAGGCGCGTGTACCGCTCGCGTAAAGGAAGTACCGTTCCGTGCTCGCCACGTCGAACCGCCAGCCTAAACCTGCCAGCTTTGATTCGAGTTCGCGCTCGCCATAATAGAGCTTGAAAATGCTGAATTCCCTCCCGTCGTTCAGGCGGCGTTTGAGGGTCATTGCCTCAGCCGGGGGCAGATGGTGGTCGGTGGCCGTCGAAGTCTCATCGTGAATCGAGTCGATGAAGAACACCCGGCCTCCCGGGGCAAGGCAAGACCCGACCAGCCCCCAGTATTCGTCGAAGCGGCTCGGCGGAACGCGCGAGAGCCAGAAGCTGAAGAACACGACGTCGAATTTCTCGTCCCGCTTCCACATAAAGATATCCGCCTCCGCGCAACGCACCTTCCGTGAATCGAGGCGCGCAGAGGCTAGTGCCAACATTTCGCGCGACCCGTCTACGAGCACGAGCGCTCTGCCCCGATAATAAGCAAGTTGTTCTTGGACGGCCTCGGCGTCGTCTGGCATGGCGGCATCCTCGAGCACTCGGGGTTTCGCTCGGCCCCGCGAGAACGTCCGTCTCCAGCCGGCCCTTTCGCGATCCGGCGCAGCCCCGTCAACGGGTTGCGCATCGAATGAGATCCCCGGAGGGACACTCGTTCCGACGAGCTTGCGGCGCCCCGCCGACTCGCGCGGCGCGGTCGAAACTGCGGTCAGCGTCCTCGGGCCTATCGAGGCGCAGGTAGGTGCGCGCCTGCAGCAGGTAAAACTCGGGCTCGTCGCGCTTCAGGCGCAGGGCTTTGCCGAGCGCGGCCAGCGCGTCTTCGAATCGGCCTTGCCCGTAGTTGCCGAGCGCTCGGAAGTAGTGGTAGTAGGGGTTGCGAAGTTCAACGCGCGCGACACGCTCGCGATACGCTTCGGCGCGCTCGTCGCCTGTCTTCTCGTAGAGCGTGGCGAGGTTGGTCAGCGCTGTCGGCGCATCGCGTGAGATGGCCAGCGCCTGCAGATAGGCCGCTTCGGCATAGTCCCAGCGCTCGAGCCGAGCATAGAGCAACCCGAGGTTTTCCCACGCTCCGGCCACGCTTGCATCGGTACGTAGCGCCTCCCGGAAGTTGACGAAGCTACGCGAATAGTCTCCCTCGAGCAGCGCCTCGGCACCGCGGTTCGTATAGAACAACGCGAGTGCGTAGCGGTCGCTCACGTCGTGCCGGGGATAGGACGTTCTAAAGTCGGCAATGTCGAAATCGACCGCGTAGCCCCCTTGAACCCCGGCCACGACATGGGCGTTGATGTGCTGCGCGAGGATCACGGTGCCCGAATCCTGCGACCAGCTCGGGGGCACGTCTACGATCTCATAGTTCACGCGCAGGCCGGCGCTGCGCGCGAGGTTCACGAACAGCATGGTGTAGGAGAGGCAGTTGGCGCGACGCGAGTAGAAGGTGTCGCGGACGGTCTGCGTGGTGCCGGCGTCGTAGTTTACGGAGAGCAGCTCGTTCGCCTGCATGCGCCTGAGCAATGCCCGGAGCCTTGCCTCGTCGCCGCGGACACCGTTGACACTCGCGGCCACGAAGCGGCGCATCCGGTCATCCAATGCGACGACTTCGCCGGCCGGAATGGGCGAATCGGTCGCATGCTCGAAGAGACTGTCCCCGGAGAGAAGCTCCGATTGCGAAAGCGCGGGCCGGACGCTGCCCGGCGCGGCGCAGCCCGCCGCGAACATCGAGAGGATGGCCGCAACGATCACCCGATGCATGGCTGGAGCCTGGATCGGACCTTGCAGGCATTGTAACAGCGCGCGGTGACCCTCGACAGACGTTCTGTCGCGCCCCGGCCGGGCCTTGGCGTTAACTACATCCCATGCATGTAGCACAGCTACATCCTCACGTGGATGTCAAGCTCGCGAAAGGCTTCTTGACGCCATAGCGGGCGGCCGCGTCAAGGCTCGCGCCCGTCCCGCCGTCCGCGCTGTACGGACTTGTATAGGCGACCGAGCCTCTTTGCACGCTCGTGCCGCTGCCAGATGGGTTCCGAAGCCCGGCGCGCTTCGTTCTCGAGCTTGACGTAGCTCGCGAGCCGGCGCGGATCCAGCCGCCCCTGGGCGATGGCTGCCTGCACGGCGCAGCCCTTTTCCTCGCGATGGCGGCAATCCCTGTAACGGCAGCCCGCCGCCAGCGCCGCAACGTCTTCGAACACCGCCGCGACTCCTTCCTCCGCGCCGCCGATTTTGAGCTCGCGCATACCAGGAGTGTCGATGAGCCACGCTCCGTGCGGTAACAGCAGCATGCGCCGCGCCGTCGTCGTGTGCCGGCCTTTGCTGTCGTCCTCGCGGATACCGCGGGTCTCCTGCACGGGCCTCGCGAGAAGCGCATTGACGAGCGTCGATTTGCCGACGCCGGACGAGCCGACGAAGGCGACCGTCTGCCCGATGCCGAGCCATGGCGACAATTCGCGCAGAACCTCGTCGGCGCGGGTCGCGTTCAGCGCGAAGACCTCGACGCGCGGGGCGAGATTTCGAGCGGTCCGGACGTAGTCCGCGCCGTCGTCGGCCGCGAGGTCCCTCTTCGTGAGCACGAGCACGGGCTGCACGTGCGCCTCGGCCGCCAGCGCAAGGTAGCGCTCGAGGCGCGCAGGGTTGAAGTCGTGATTGCACGAGGAGACGACGAACAGGGAATCTACGTTCGCCGCGACGGCCTGCGCGGCTTCGCGGCGGCCGGCCGCCAGGCGCACGAACGCCGATTCGCGCTCGAGCACTCTTACCGGGCGCAGCGTTGACGGCTCGAGCAGGAGCCAATCGCCGACGGTGACGCCGCCGGCAGGCGGCGTTGGGGCGGCCCCGATCGTCGGGTCAGCCACCAGGCCCTTCTCGGTGAGCAGTCTCGGTCCGGATCGATGCACGGCGACGACGCGCGCCGGAACGACGGCCTGGAGCTCATCGAGGCCGAGCTGCGCCTGAAAGAAGGTGCGCCAGCCGAGTCGGCGCAATGAAACGACGAAAGAGGAAGGAGCCGAAGAATACGGAGCGAAGTCCGACATGGTTGCGATCCCGGTGAAGCCATGCGTGCGCACACCGCCGGCGTGCGGACCTGAACAGGCCGGGATCGCCGAAAGGCCGCCGCGCAGGTGCGCGGGCGATCAGACGCGGGCGGACCCCGAGCCGAGGTTCGAGCAGCGAACATTCATAACGCGATGCCTCCCCTCGGTCGGTGGAAGAAACCGTAAAGATAGCGCGCTCCCGTACCCGTGGCAACGGCTCGATCGGGAGATAAGGGGACCGTCCGCGGCTACCGAGAGGGCCCCTCGGCCGCCGGGCCCGCGCTCGCACCGTCGCGCTCCTGCACCCGCCCCATAGCGGAAATAGTTGCCTTTCGCGGTATCATCCCTGAGCGTTACCGCTCGGATGTTCTGGAGGTTCTGCCATGAGACGTTTGCCCGCCGCCCTCGCGGCCCTCGCCGCCACCGTCCTGTTCGGCGGCCCCGCCCTCGCCCATCACAGCCAAGCCATGTTCGACACGTCCAAGGAAGTGCTGATCAAAGGGACGGTCGAACGGTTCGAATGGACGAACCCGCACATGTATCTGGTCGTGAGGACCGTGGACAAAGACGGCAAGTCCGAGCTCATACAGGGCGAAGGGCTGGCCACCACCCAGGCGCTCGTCGATGGCCTGCACAAGGAGGATCTTCCGCCCGGCGCGCATGTCGTCGTGCGCGCGAATCCCAACCGGGCGGGCCCGGGCAAGACCGTCCGCCTGCTCGACGTGACGACGGAGGACGGCGAGATCCATCCGTTCTACGCAGCCAACAGGCGTACCCGCAAACTCACGCCGGCGGAATCTCTCCAGGGGAACTGGGCCCCCTCCCGGCAGTCGATGAACGCGGCCTGGGGCGTGATAGCGCGGTGGCCGATCACGCCGGAGGGTCGCAAGATCCAGAGTGAAAAGAAGGCCGACGGGCTTTGCTACGTGGAACCGACGCCGTTCCTCGCGACGCTCGACGAGGTTCGCAGCATCGACATCGGCAAAGACAAGGTCGTAATTCACTTCGACAACTCGGGGGACAATGCCGTACGCACCGTGCGTCTCAACTCGAAGCATCCGGCCGATGTCAAACCCTCGCGCTTCGGAGACGCCATCGGCTGGTGGGAGGACGATACGCTAGTGATCGACACCGTCGCCTTCACTCCCAACCCCTCGGGCCTCTTCGTGAACATACCGTCCAGCGCGGGCAAGCACACCGTCGAGCGGCTGACGCTTACCGACGATCATCTGCGGTTACGCTACCAGACCACGGTGGAAGACCCGGTCTATCTCGAGAAGCCGGCCAGCTTCACGATGCTGTGGGATCACCGGCCCGACCTGAAGGTTTCTCCGCCTGGAGAAAAATGCGATCCCAATGTCGCCCGCAAGTATCTCGACTACTAGCAGCCTCTCGGACTCAGGCCCTCGGACTTAGGCGATCGTAGCGAGGCGGCGGGAGAGCGAGCGGATTTCGGCGATCGTTCGAGGAGAATAGTGGTGACTATTTCACGAAAACGATCATCAAAAGACGCCGCTCTCCCGCCGCCCCAGTACATCACGCCTAGGTCCGACAGGCTGGCAGGAAACGACCATGCGTTTCGACGCCTGCTTGTCATTGGTGCCGCCGCAGGGTACGGTTGACACTCGCCTTACGAAAGAAAAATGAATAGGACGTTTTGCACGGGCGCGACCTCTTCCGGCCGCTGCCGGAAGGGGTTTGCCTGCTCGCAGTGATTCCCCGGCGCCGCCACGAAGTCCCGCCTTTCTAACGTCCCGACCGTCGCATGCAGTCCAGTCCAGAGCCGAAAGGCCCCGAGGACCGGGCGGCTATTTTCACGATGAGCCTTCGGGGAGGATTGAAGATGGGAACGATCTACCTATCCGCGCCAAAGCGGAACAAGCTCGCCAGCGCCGTTGCTATGGCATTGGCGATTCCGGCGATTGGTATGCAGACGAGCCGGGCCCAGGAAGGACCGCCGCAGCAGGCCAAGACGAACCCGGCGTTGGAAGAAGTCGTAGTCACGGGGTCGCGCATCGTGCGTAAGGACTACACGGCCAATAGCCCGATCCAAACGATCGATAAATCGGCGCTGGAGTCCCAGAACGTCGATTGGGCTGGAAACCGCCTTGAACCAGCTGCCGCAATTCGTGCCGGCCGCGACAGGCCTCACGCAGTTGCAGGATCAGGCCAACCTCACCGACAACGACCCGACGATTACGGCCGGCGCCGCAACGATCAGCCTGCGCGGCCTCGGCACGAACCGGAATCTCGTGCTCATCGACGGTTACCGGGCGGTGCCGGTCAATGCGACGATGGCGGTGGACATCAACTCAATTCCGTCGGCCGCCATTCAGCGCGTGGAGACCATCACGGGCGGTGCCTCCTCCGTGTACGGCGCCGACGCGGTCGCCGGCGTGGTGAACTTCATTACGAGGAAGAACTTCCAGGGCGTCAACATCGACGCCCAGTACGGAAGCATGCAAAACGGCGACGCCGGCGAGGGCCACATCTCCGCCTTGTTCGGCGTCAATACTGCCGACGGCAAGGGCAACATCATGATCGGCGTCGAGCGCTCGAAACGCGCGGCCGTCCTCGGCCAAGACACCGCGTTCTACAAGCACGCAATGAGCGACCCGACGGTCGAAGGCACGGCCTTTTTCGAAACGGACCCCTACTACAACATCGATACTGCCAACGCACCGAGCGGCGCCGTGATCGACAACATTTTCAACCAGGCTCCGGCAGGCGTGGTGTTGCGCAACGGTGCGGGCGGGGTGACGGGCCGCGCCTATTGGAACAACGACGGCACAATCTACACCGGCGGCGCCTCGTTCAACGGCGGCTCTCCCGAGGGTCCCGGCTCGACGGTCGGCGTTTACCGCTATAACGGGCCGTTCAACATCACTCAGGGCAATGCGAACCTGCCGGGCTCCTACCCCTGGCGCAAAATCGACGCGCAGGGCCGCATCCAGGAACAGATGCCGGAATTCGTAGCGAACATCCCGCTCGACAGGACCTCGTTGTTCGGCCGCGCCCAATACAATTTGACGGACCGCGTGCAGGCCTTCGTGCAGTTCCTCGGTGTCACGTCGAGCACGGACCGCCACACCCTCGTGTCGCCCGCGCTCGGCGGCTGGGGCGTGATGGTCCCGCACGGAACAGATACCTACGCGCCGTCGCTGGAAACGGACGGCACGACCAACCCGGACTACCTGCAGGGCGGGCGCTTTGGGCTCAACTGTGCGCCGACGGGCGGCTGCACGAATTCGCAGGTCTGGCCGGTATCGCCCGAGCTTGGACAGTTGCTCGACTCGCGCCCGAATCCGAACGCTGACTTCAGTTTCAATTACAACCTGGACTTCTCCGATTGGGGCATCCCCGACTACGAGCGCCAGATTCACAGCGCGACGAGATCGCAGCAACTGAATTTCGGCCTCGAGGGAGATCTTCCCGGTATCGACGGCACTTGGAACCTGGTCGTCTCCAAGGGCGTGTCCAAGATGGATGCCCATCTCAACGGCATGGCTTCGCTGGCTCGCGTTCGAACTCTTTTGACTTCGCCGAACTGGGGCACGGGATTCTATCAACAAGGCAACGCGGGCGATTATGGCGGGGGCCAGGGCGGCGGCTTCTCGGGCGGCGTGGCGACCTGTACGTCCGGAATACCGACGTTTCGAAATCACAGCGAGATCACGCAGGACTGCCTCGACACGATCTTCATCACGGCCCAAGAGCAGTCTCAGATGGAGCAGAACTTCGTCGAGCTGGACTTCCAGGGTCATCTCGTGAACTTGCCGGCCGGCGAGGCGCGCTTCTCGGCGGGCGCGACGACACGGTCGAACGATTACTACTACCTGTTCGATTCCCTCGCCGGGGACCAGGCGTTCACCGACAACTTGATGGCGACGAATCTCGGCAACAACACGCAGGGCTCGACGTCGGTCAAGGAGCTTTACGGCGAGATGCTGTTGCCGATGATCAAGGACAAACCCGGCGCGGATCATCTTAATCTCGAGCTCGGCTATCGCTACTCGGACTACAAGATTCAGGGGGGCGTGACCACCTGGAAAGCTCTGCTGGACTGGGGCATCACGAAAAGTCTGCGCTTCCGCGGCGGTAAACAGCGCGCGACACGCGCGCCGAATATCGCCGAAATGTTCCAAGCGGCGACTCAAAATTGGTACGTCTCGGGCACGGGCGATCCCTGCGGGCTGAACAGCAACGCGACCTATGGGGCGAACAAAAACGTAAACCCCAATTACCAGCAGGCGATCGCTCTGTGCTCGGCGCGAATGGGGCCCGTGGGCGCGGCTTATTTCTACGACCCCAGTACGCTGCAGCCGAACGGCTTTTTCTCTACGCCGTTCTATAACGCCACGGGCAATCCCAAGGTCAACCCGGAGACGGCGACGACGTGGACGGCGGGATTCGTATGGCAACCGCAATCGGGCCGCGAGAAATTAGACGCGCTGAACCTGACGGTGGACTACTACAGCATCGACGTTGCGGACATGATCTCGGTCGAACCGGTCGAGGTCGTGTACGAAGCCTGCCTGAGCGCCGCGTCCAACCCGACGGCCGACCCGACAACCCCGGCGTGCCAGCAGATCTTCCGCAATCCGACCTCGGGCTTCGAGGCGCCCAGCAGAGTGACCTATGTGAATGCGGCGTTCGCTAAGGTTCAGGGCGTAGACTTCACGGCCACATGGCGGACGATGCTCGCCAACGGAACGTTCGGCATCAACTTCATGATCACCGATCTGCTCAGGGAAGAGACGCAAGCGACGGCCGACTCGCCGATCTACGATTGGACAGGCAGCCTCGGGCCCACGCCCGGTACGTCGCTGACAAACGGCGCCTACAATTACCGCACGTTCACCACCTTCAGCTACGGGCGCAACCTGTGGAATCTGGCGATGCGGTGGCGGCACCTGCCGAGCGCACTGGACCCGACCCAAGTCGTTTCGCCCGTGTCGACACACGTAGGGGCGCAGCAGTCCTACGACGTGTTCGACTTGACGGGAGCGTGGAACGCCACGGCCAAGACGACCGTGCGCTTCGGGATTACAAACTTGTTCGACGCTCCGCCGGTGTGGACGGGCGGGCGGACGGCTGCCGACAACCATCCGAGCACGGGTTCGGGACAAACGGAGGCCGGTTTCTACGACCTCTTGGGTAGGCAGTTCTACCTCGGCGCTAACGTATCCTTCTAGCATCCGAAAGGCGGAGGTTGGGTAGCAGCAGTCAAGCCGGACTCGTCAGTCCTCCGGCGCCGACGCCGGCCTCCGGCGGTTCCGGACGCACTGCGAAACGATCCCCTTCCGTCCGCGCCTCGGCGGCCGGCCGGCATGCAAAGTACGCATGTCCGGCTCGCCGCGGTCGGGCCGAATGATTCGATGCGAGCGCGAGTGGCAGTAGAGACAGACCTCCATCTATTCCCGATTCTGGTCAGGCGCATAGACGAATTCCTGTCGGCGGCGGAGTGCGCCCAAATAGTCTCTAAGCTCGACGCCCGGGCGTTTGGATCGCATGGCTCGCTGAGCGGAAACGCATCGTCGTCGTTCGACCATGGGTTCAACGAGGGACGTCACGCGCTCGACGAGGTCGAAGAGACCATTCCGGTCAAGGAAGAAATCTCGCGGCGCGTCAACCTATACGCCCGCGATTTCGGCATGAGACCCGTTGGGCTCGGCAACTCTTGGGTCAATATACAGCGCGAGGGAAGCGGGCTGGATTATCACACGCACCCGCTCAGTATCGTCTCCGGTGTGCTGTACCTGAAGGTGGACGACGCCAGCAGTAAGACCACTTTCTTCAACCCGAACCCGTTCATCGATGTCACGATCGTACAGCAACCGACGGGCTATACGACCCGGACCGCCTCGTTGCAGCCCACGGTCGGGACGCTGGTGCTGTTCCCCAGCTGGCTGAAACACGGATCGATCGACCGAAACCAATCCCCCGAGAGGATCGTGTTGAGCTTCAATACTCGCCCACAATCCAACCCCGGCTACTGATCGAGCCGGCACCCGATTGCGACAGCCGGCGAGGACCGTCATGCAGGGCCGAGGTTGTGCCGAGGTATGCTGACCGGGCTTGGCTTCAGGCCTCGCTCGGGTGGATGGGAAGCGCGGCACCGGCATACAATGCGCCTCCCACACAATGCGCCTCCTATTTCTCGGTTCACCACGAGCATGTCGAACACGGCTTCAGCGCAGACGATCCTGCTCGCCGCGACGCCCGCCTCATGGGTGGACCGCGCGGTAGAACGATGGCGGGTCCTCCTCGTGGACCATGCGAATTGCGAAAAGAAGGCGGCCTCCTCCGCGCTCTCGCTGATGTTCGCCTACCCCGAGGATCGCAAGCTCAGCGCTGCCCTCTCACGGCTCGCAAGGGAGGAATTGCGCCACTTCGAGCAGGTACAACGCATGATGGAGGGGCTGGGAGTCTCGAGCGTCCGGCAGAAGCCGGGGCGATATGCAAGCGGGCTCCGCACTGCAATGCGCACCAACGAGCCGGGCCGCAAGATCGATCGCTTGCTCGTCGGTGCGCTCATCGAGGCGCGCTCGGCCGAGCGCTTTCGGCTCCTCGTGCCTCGCCTGCAGGAACCGCTGGCCGAGCTCTACGCCGCGCTCGAGCGGTCCGAGGCGCGCCATTTCGAGCTCTATCTGAATTTAGCGCGGGACGCCGACGGCTCCGAAGATCATGCCGAAACGACGCGCCGGCTTGCGGCGATCGCCGCGAAAGAAGCGGAACTCGCCACCGGTGCCGACCCCGTTTTCCGTTTTCATTCCGGGGCGCCCATCTAGTGGCCTCGACTTGAGGGGCCGCAGCAACCGCTCATCTGCGCGCGCTAAGCCTGCCTTACGATTGCCAGGGCCTGCTCGAACTCTCGCGACCGTAGGCGGGTCATGAATTCGTTGAGGTATACCTTCCCGTACAGATACATGCTGCCGGGCGCATCCATCCTCAGGCGTCCTTCCACCATCGCCTTGTGAAACTCGTCCAGGCTAGGCGCCGTCAAATCGCCGTCCGGTGTCGACGAGGCGGCGCCCGCGGAGACGGTCAGCGTCAGGCACGCGTAACCGAGACGAACGAACTGGCGCGCGAGAAGGAATCGCGCGCGCAGCCGACGATCGGGATCGCGGCCGTGCCACGCGCGCAGCAGCACGTCCTCGAGCTCGGCCGTGGGCGCGAGGTAGTTGGCCACGTTGCCTACGTCGATCAGAGGGTCGTTTCCAAACGCGAGCTCCCAGTCGACGAGCCATAAGCGCTCTCCGTCGAACAGGATATTGGCGGGGTTCAAGTCGTTGTGGCTCGACACGATCGCGCTCCGATCCCACCCATAGCTCTCCACGAGGCGCCGCAAGCCTTCCCGATGAGGATCGAGCAAACCCGGCGTGAAGCGGCCGGATTCCGCAAGGCGGTCCAGCAGGTCCGCAATGAGGACCGGATAGTCGACGGCGGCGGGGAACGGCGGCGTGGCTTGCAGCTCTGCTACGAGCGCCCCGAGGCCGCGCAGCAATCCTTCCCGTCCAGCCGGATGTCCGAACAGGGACTGCGCTGCCACGAACTCCATGATCGCGATGCCTGCTGCCGCGTCGGCATAGAGCAGCCGCGGCGCGATGCCGGCCGCGGCCGCCGCACGCATGCAGGCGTAGCCGACGCCTTCAGGGTCGAAATCTTCGCGTTTCGGCTCGAGGCGTAGCAGGTATGCGCGACCGGCCACATCGAGCCGAAAGATCAGCGCGCCGGAGGCGCCCCGGGTGATGCGCTCCGTCGAGCTCGGCCGCGCTCGGCCGAACGCCGAGGCCAGCGCGGCGCGCAGGGCCTCTCGGCGATCCTCGGGAACGACGTCGAGGTCTGTTCGAGCCATCTCCGGTGCGAAGTCGGCCTGATCGAACACGTGGCGCCGAATCAGCGCCGCATACGGGGCAAGCGCGTGGCCGGCTCACGGCGACGACGCACGTCGTCGCCGGAGTCGGCCTTTCAACGGTCTCGTTCGGCTACTGCGCGCCTCGGCTCAGTGTCGAACCTGCAAGGTGACGTTGCCGCTTTCGTACACTTGGCAATCCCTACGCTCGGGCTGGACGACATCAGCGCCAGACATCAGGTGCAGGACGCGGGTCTTCATCACCCATGGCTTGAGAAGCATCACAGGGTCTTCGATCGTCATGTCGTACCGGAGCTCGTTTCCGACCCGCGTGATCTTTTCGATGATATGCATCTGGCCCGAGTGGATGAAGCCTCCTCGTCCCAGCCACGTCGAATCGTCGAAATTGGTGGAGTCGATGACGAGCGTATCCCCTTCCCAGGTTCCTATGCTCTCGCCATAGAACGTCGCGAGGTTCGCCTCCGTCCCGCTTGTCGGGCGCTTGCGGCCATCCGTGGGGATGTCGCGATATTCGTTGTTTCCGCCACCGTAATCGGCGTTCTCAGGATAGAAGAAGATGACGTCTTTGCCCGTTTGAACGATTCGCCGGGGCGTGCCGTGCCGGGGGAGGCCCAACGGCTTGCACGTCATGACCGGATCGTCCTTGTTCGTCCACTGATCGAGTTCCTGGATCTTGTCCCAGTACTCCGGCTTGTAAGTGGGAAGGCCCCAGACCCCGAACCGCGAGGGCGAGATCCACTCGTACTCCACCCAGAAGTTGTCTTGCGGGATGCGGCAGCCGAACTCGGGGTTGATTCCTCCACCCTTTACCTGCGATGGACCGCATCGACGGTTGCCACTCCCCCTGATTGGATTGAATGGGCGGCCCCATATCCCGCTCAGGTCGGGATGGCCATCCTCGCGGCGCGGCGTGGCGACGGCCGCCGTCTGCTCCGGGGGCGCTGCCTCCAGCGTCCAGTCGAGAGGCTGATTCGTCGGCTTGATCGCGGCCTTGACGCTTGTGGGCACGGGCATAATGACGTACATCTGCCCCGTTTCCGTCACCGTCGTCGTAATGTCGCTTACGACGGCGCCGTTCTTCTTCTCCGTCATCTTGCCGGCATAGAACGCCTCGGCAGGGTTCAGCTTATTGTTCCAGTCCTTATAGTCGCCGTAAGTGAACTCGTACGTGTTCGCGCCATTTTTCACCACGACGCGCTCGGGCATGAACCTTGCGGTGGGCGCGCTCTTGATAGAAGAAAGCGTGGCGGTCGCCGTTGCATCGGGGACCCCCGGGATCGGGAACGTCAGCTCCGGCTTGTCGCCTTCCCACTTAACCGAGGTTTTGCCGGCCGTCATTACATCGGCGGGTACCCGTTGCGGCCTGGGCGCCAGGTGAGGCGGCTTTGGGTACTCGGTGCCGGCCATTGCGGCCTTCCACGCACCTTGAGGGCTTGCCCACAGACGAATCATTCGCTCCTCTACCGTTGCCGGCATCGGAGTCGCGTGGCCTTGGCCCGGGACGAGCTCGGCACCCTGAATGTCTTCGTTCCAGGCATAGGCTCCACTGAGGACTTGGATGTTGGAGCAGCTTTGACCATCGGGCCGAGTGCCGGTGATCCGGACCCGCTCACCAGAGGCCCGGTAGCTGAAGTCCGCTCGATACAGGGATACATTGCAGGGCTGCCCGTCCACTTGCATGGTGCCCTTGCCCTGATAGTCGAGCGTCATGACCAGATCGCGCTCTTCAGTGCTCCGCAGCATGCCCATGTACCAGGCCCAGTTGAACAGGACCGACTTCAGGTCCTTGGCGCCTGGTGCGGGCGTGTAGGAGTACTCCGGCGCGCCCGGGCGGCCTTGTGCACCGGCTGCCGACGCTCCGCTTTGCGCTTGAGCACTGGACAGGGACGGCACACTGACCACGAGCGTCGCGACGATTGCGGCACGCGTCCACATCATTCTTGTTCTAGAAGCCATAGTGAGCTCCGTCGAAGGTGCGGTTCAATCATCGGGGGGTATTGGAGGACATATCCATGACCGTGCCGTCGGGCCGCGTGATCGCCAGGAGGTCTCCCAATGGGTGCCCGTTCCGTGCCGGGTAGAATTTCACCGTCAACTCTTCGCCGATCGTGAGCGCCTTCGGGCCGACTTTGGTGATGCCGCGCCGGGCGAGCGCCGTGGCCGAACCGGTCGTAAACGTCCAGTCGGTCGTCGTGCCGTCGGCGTTCTTCACCGTTACCGTGATCGATCCGTGCGGATTCACGAACTGGAGCTTGGCCAGCGCGCCCTTGATTTCCGCCGGCTTCGACATGTCGTAGATGCCGGCCACGGAATGATGCGCCTGGACCGGCGCCCCGGCCATCAGACACCCGAACACGGCAACACAGCCCAAAGCTCGTCTAATCATTTGTGCCTCCCAACGTTGTGATCGGCACCTCGTGCGACCACATAGCCATGAAAAAACCGGAGAACCCTCCAGCAGAGACAAAGTAGGTTGCTGCATGCCCGAGCTCAAATCAAGGGGTCGAGGGCGAGGTTCACCAATCTTGACCTCGGCAAGGCGCCGCGGCCCCCGATTGTATACACAACTCGAACTTACCGGTACGGTGGTGTAGGCTCCCCGTCGTCAACCTGCCTATTCGCGGTGCGCCGCGGAGAACAAGAAGACAAGCAAATGGCCGCGAGGAACAATCGCCCGGACGCTGGAGCATGACCGAGCCGGTAGACTTGGCGTCGCTGACGGAGCTGCTTCGGAAGCTCGGAGCACCGCATCCAGAGTCTTTGGCCCGTTCGGAGCTTGACGAAGGAATTCCGCGGCTCCTGCGGTTTCTGTTCCTTCGGGAAGCATGGAAGCGCGTCGTTCCAAAGCACGACAGTCATTGGATTGACGGTTATATCGCCTACTCCGAGCGTCGTCCGAAGGACCAAAATGCGGAGGTCGGCCGGTCATTGAAACGCCTCCGAGAATCGGGCGCGAAAGACGAGGACATTGCAACCGTGGTCCGCGGAATGCAGGCAAGAATGCTCATCCGCATATGCTATCTGTTGGACGGACATGACGCGCCGGAACAGGAAGTAGAAGACATCTTTTGGTCCCTCTTCCAAACCGATCAAGACGGCACCCCGATTCGATGCTTCGGAGCGTTACATGAATCCGTGGGGGCGACTGACCCGGCAGGGCATCTCGATTAAGGCGGCCCTGCTGCCGCTCACTTGACCTGATTGGGCCCCTCCGCCGAGGGATCGCGAACGCGCTCGTTGAAGTCCTGCTCGTCGATCGGGGCGAAGATCTGTTCCATCGGCTCGCCGCTCGCAGAGCCCTTCGGCTGCAGCTTGTAGATCTTGACCGCGCTCGTCCAAGGACGGGCATAGACTTCAGGATCGGTGACGGTGATCGTGAGCTCGAGGCGATCGTCGCCGACACGCTTCCAACGCTCCTCGACCTTCGCGTCGTATTCGCTGATGGGCGTGCCCCACTCGTCAAACCACGCGCGCCCATCGAGATTATTCGTCTTCACTACGAGCGTATCGCCCTGCCACTCCCCGACCGAATAGCCGTACCAGAAGGGGCCGGAGACGATCTCGTCCGGCAGCTTGCGTCCGTCCGTCCAGATCGTGCGCCAGTGCTTGCCCCACTCGAAGATCTGAACCACCTTGTCCGGAAGCTGAATGAACTCCCAGGGCCGTGGATAGACGAGCGTGCGGTATAGACCGGGCGGATTCGCGGTGCCGATCGGGTCGTTGCCGCGCGCCGGCAGGGTCTGCCGAGGGCCTTTGCCGGGTATGTTGGCCTCGAACATTTTTCGGCCCTTTGGCGTGAAGGGCAACGCATCCGCCGACCACTCCGACATCGGGTAACCGCGGGCGTTGGTAGCCGGCAACCAGACACCGCTCAAACTCTTTGGCGCAGTCGCTTCGCCTCCCTCCGCGACGGCACTGCCTTCTACGGCGCCGGCACCTGCATGCTGACCCAAGGCGACGGGGCTCAACACCGTGGCCGCGACGAACGCCGCGGCGGCGAGCAAACGAATTTCGTTCATCAGCACTCGCTCACGAATTCGCTCAGTATTCTTTCTTAGGCGGCTTGCCATTCACGAGGACGTCACAGGTCTTGATGCATCCGCCGTCCGCCACCGGTGCGCCCGTCCTCGAAGGATGAACCTTGAACACGACGTGGTCCCCAGGCTTGAACGTGTGGCGAGTCCAGCCAAGCTCACCGCGCGAGAGCAGAGTCGGGCTCGGCAGCTCAATCGCGTAGTTCGTGACTTTACCGTCCGCGCCCTTCACTGCGAGAAACAACGCCGAGTGCGGGTTGCGCCAACGAAATTCGGTAACCGTGCCATCGAGCGTGATGGTCTTCGAAGCATCATAGTTGACGGCCGTGCCATGATGCGCCGGCGCCGGTCCCGCCCAAATGGCGAGTACCGCGGCCGCGCAGAGGCCAGTGCCGACACTTGCGAATCCCACGCCAGTCATCTCCCCTACCTCCGACATTGCTGCTTTTGGGACGGAGCCTAGCCGGCGGCGACGCCCCGGTCAATGAACGCCGAGAGTTTCCTTACTGCGGCTGCGGCCGCAGATAGTAGTTGAACGCCTGGCCGTGACTCCTGGCGTTAGCCCAGACGACGAGCATTTCCTCCAGCACGCGCGCGAAACGTAGAGGGCCGAAGTCTACGACCTCGAGGTTCATGCCGTGGATAAGCTCGGCGACTTTCTCTTTCGACGTTGCATCGTCACCCGCAATCGGGATCGTGACCGGGCCGCCCGACGACGCCGGGTCGATCATCGTACGGTAGTTGAGCGTATTGAACGCCTTGACGACGTGGGCCTTGGGCGCCGCCTTCTGAACGAGCTCCGCGTTGGACTTCGTGCCCGGCACGCCGTAATCGAGCCAGCCGTCCGTGTTGCGCGCCACGCGATTCGTCGGATCAAGTACGATCTTGCCGGAGAGATCGCCGAGCGAACGGGCCACCTCTTCCGCTACCGTTCCGGGCACAGCGAGCACGACGATGTCGGCGCCGATGACCGACTTTCGCTCCGTCGTGGCCGACGCCTTCGGGCCCGTGCGTTCGACGAGCTGAGCGACCTCCGGCCGAGAGGGCGCCCTGGAGCCATAGACGATGGTGTGCCCTTCCTTGGCGAAGGCCGGACCGAGCGCCCCGGCGACGTTGCCCGTACCGATGATGGCGATGGTATCGGCGCGCCCCGGAACGGGCACGGCGAATGCAAGCAGCGGGAGCAGAAGGGCTAGGGTCATTCGATTCCTGAGCATTGGCTTCGTCCTCGAGCGAGCGGTACGGAGAAACCCCGCAAAACGCCCCATCATAGAGGCTTTGTGAAGCGGCACAAGCCGCGTGCGAGGCGGCCGCTCGCGATGACGCTCGAGGATCGGCACGCGGCGCTCACAGATAGAGATAGGAACCGTCCGGCCGGTAAAGGCTCTGCCCTTGATACAACCCTGCCGGCCGCGGTTCCGTGAACTCGGCCACGAGGTTGAGGCGGCTTTCGTCCAGGACCACGCCAAGACCCGGCCGATCGCTCGCGCGCATCTTTCCGTCCCGAAAGACGTACCCCTCCTTGAGGTACGACGGAAGCTCGACGCGGAAAACCTCGTTGAGCGCCAAGCCGGGAAACGCCAATAGGCTGTGCACGACGGCCGACGTTGCGAGGGGCCCGGTGAAGTGCGGCACCAAGCCGACCGAGTGCGCCTCGCAAAGCGCGGCCAGCGTCCGATAGCTCGTGACCCCGCCGCAGTTCGGAATGCTGGTGCGAAGATAGTCGATGAGGCCCCGCTCGACGAGCGGCAAATTCCCATCGCGCAGCCCGCCGAACTGCTCGCCGGCCGCGAGCGGCACGGTCACTCTGCTTCGCAGCTTTTCGAACAAAGTGACGTTGTCGATCGCATGGAGCGGATCTTCGACGAACAAGGGCGCCAATGGCGCGAGCAGATCGCAAAGCCGCGCGACCTGTGCGTATTCGAAGCGCGTGTGGGCGTCGACGATGAAGTCCCCGTCGGGGCCGACGCCGTCACGAAGGGCTTTCGCGATCTCGACGAGAGCGTCTATGGCGCGCGTCGCATCGAAGACGTTCCCCGGCGTCGGCACGCCATGGATGCGAATTGCACGAAAGCCTTCGGCCATCGCCTTGTGCCCTTCTTCACGGGCCTGCTCCGGCGACAACATGCCGAAAGAGTGATAGCACTCGACGTAGTCTCGCGCGCGACCGCCGATCAGCTGATACACCGGCGCGTCCAAGGCTTTGCCCTTGATATCCCAGAGCGCGCAGTCCAGCGCGCCCACCGCGTGCAACCGCTCGCTGCCGGCGGGATAGATGGAGCTGCGGTACATGCGTTGCCAAAGGTATTCCGTGCGGAATGGGTCCTGTCCGATCAGGGAGCCCGCGGCGTAGCGCAACAGATCAGGCGTTCCGCCCTGGCCGAAGCCTGTGATTCCTGCGTCGGTATCCACCGCCACGACGATGTCGCTCAAGTTCACCCAGCCGCTCAGATTCGTCTTGTCGCTCGGATTGAAGACGCGGATACGAGTAATCTTCATATCGGAGAGCGCTGCGTCGGCCGGCTCCGCCGTTAGAGACGAAAGAGCGCCACTGGCGGAAAGCGCGGCGGCTTGCAGGAAAGCGCGACGGTTCATAATCCCCTCCTTCCGCGCAGAAGTGCGCGTATGCGCACGGTAGCGGTGAGTAGCGGCCGACGCCAGCGGTGCTGCACCGCGGAGCACTTGCGCCTCGATCGGCCGGCGGGTGTTACCTCGCCGAACTCCTGCGGGCGCACGGCACAGCCGTGATAGCATCCGAGCGTCTCAAGGCCTGCACGAACAAAACTACACGGAGAAAACTGTATGGCCTCAACCAGCCCCGCGCAGCGGCCCGTCCGCGTCGATCAATCCTCCGCCCGCACGGCCGCGCTCGCGATGTTCGCCCTGCTGCTCGTCGCTTACACGCTGATGGCGGCCGATCGCTACCTCATCAGCATGCTCGGCACCGATATTCGCGAAGCCCTCAACCTCTCGCTGCCCCAGATGGGCACGCTGACTACGACCTTCACTCTGGGCATCGCGATCGCGGGATTGCCGGGCGGCGGACTGATTGCGAGGACCTCGAGAAGGACGGTTCTGCTGTTGGGCATCGCGCTGTTCTCGGTAGCCACCCTGCTCTTCACACAAGCCACAGGTTTCGCCAGTATGTTCGTGCTGATTGTCATGCAGGGTGCCGGGATGTCGTTCCTGGCCACCAGCATGTTCGCGCTGTCGGCCAGCTATTTCTCCAAAACGCGAGTCGCGGCGCTCGGCATCGTCAACGTGTGTTTCGGGCTGGGTTCATTCTTGGGCCCCTGGGCCATCGGCAACATTCAGTCCAACACCGGCACCTGGCGCGCGCCGATGGTGGTCTTCGGAGTTACGGGAGTCGGCCTCGCGATCCTGTGCGCGCTGTTCGTGCGCTCATGGTTGACCGAGACCAAGCGAGCAGCGGAGCACGGGGAGGACGCCGGCGGCGCGGAGTCGCTCTTGAACCGGAACACGCTCATCTTCTCCGTGCTCAGCGTGCTCTACGGCTTGACCGTCTATGGATGGCTCGGCCTTTATCCGACGTTCCTCAGGGAAGTTCTGAAATTGACGCCCGCGGAAGTCGGCGGCGTCATGCCGTTTTTCGGTTTGGGCTCGCTGACGGCCTTCTTCGCCGGCCAGTTGGGCGATCGTTTCCCGACGAAGATCATCCTGATCTCCGCTTCCCTCGTGCTCGTCGTACTCGGCTTCTTCTTGTATCTTCCGGGCCTGAGCATCGTCGCTTACAAGCTCATGGCCCTGCTCGTCGGTATCTTCGGCGCGGCCATCGTCTATACGAACCTCGCCGGAGGTCACATCAAGGCGCTTCGTCACAGCCTGGCCAATAGGGGCTCGAGCATGTTCATCTCCAGCATGTACGCCGGCGGGGCGCTCGGCGGGCTCATGATGGGGTCGATGGTGGCGAGCTGGGGATGGCAAATCGCCGGCCATGTCCAGGTTTCGCTGCTTTCCGTGCTTGCGGTGCTGCTCACGTTCGCGCTCAGGCCCGCAGAATTCTCGAGGTAGACGTTTCTCCATGACCCGTCCATAGAGTTCCGCTATGACGTCAGCGCGGCGTACGACGGTCCCGACGGCATGGCGCGCGCCTAGGAAAAGCGATCTTGTCTTTTCCGACCTTTAAAGTAACATCCGCAATGCATGTTTTGCGCGAGGAACAAGGCCGATGGGGCAGCGAGCCGCGCGGGGGCCGCGGCGTCGTTCCTCGTAGCCGCGGTCTGCGCCGTATCCGCGCCAGCATCCGCGCTCGCCGCGCCGGTCGAGCGCGCCGACGCGGCCTTGCCGACCACCAGCCGCCAAAATGACGGGTTCCAATACGACGAGGATTACCCGACCATCCCCTACTCCGGCGCGGCGACGCATAACGCCGTCGCGAGGCTGCAGGAGCGGCTCGCGCGCGGCGAGCTGCGGCTCGAGTTCAAGCCGCCGCACGGCTACCTCGATTCGGTATTAGATGCGCTCGGCATCGATCCAAGCTCGCAAACGCTCGTGTACTCCAAAACGAGTCTACAGGCCGCGCTCATCGATGCAGCCACGCCCCGCTCGATCTATTTCGACGACGACACGTACGTCGCCTGGATACCCGGGAGCGCGGTCCTCGAGATCGCGACGATGGATAGCGTCTTGGGCCCGGTGTTCTACACTCTGGCGAACGTATCCCCGACCAGCCCGCGATTCGACCGCAAGACCTCCCGCTGCTTGCCCTGCCACGATACATACGGGATGGCTGGAGGCGGCGTCCCCCGGTTCCAGTTTCTTTCGACGCTCGTCGATAAGACCGGCGCCGGCCTCACGTTGAACGCGGGCGTCGAAACCACCGATCGAACACCTATTGCTGACCGCTGGGCCGGCTGGTACGTGAGCGGCCGGCAGGGCCAACAGCAGCATCTAGGCAACATATTGGCGGCGCCGGGCACCGGTCCCAAGGATCTCGGCCGCTTGAGGCGCGGAAATCTCGCCACGGTTGGCGGCATCGTCGACCTGCGGAAGTATGTCACCGACACGAGCGACATCGTCGCGCTGCTGGTCTTCGATCACCAGGTCTATATCGACAACCTCATTACCCATGCGAATTTCAAGTCGCGCGCGGCGCTCGCGCGGCTCGGCCTCGCCCCGGACTCGAGCGCCACCACCTGGTCGTCTCTCCCCGCGGACTTTCAGGAAGGGCTGAAGCATTTGCTCGAGCCGCTGGTCGAAGCCATGCTGCTCGTCGGTTCCGCAAAGTTCACGGACGCCATCGCCAGCACCTCGGGCTTCGATGACTGGTTCCGATCACAGGGGCCGCACGACGGCCGCGGTCGGTCCCTTCGCGCGCTCGACCTTCGCAAGCGGCTGTTCCGATATCGATTGAGCTATCTCGTGTACTCGAAGGGCTTCGACGGTTTGCCGCCCTGCGTGCTCGAGTATGTCTATCGTCGGTTTGCCGACATTCTGAGCGGACGCGATCGCCGCTCGCGGTACTCCGATCTCAGCGCCCGGGAGCGGCGCGACACGTTCGAGATCCTGACGGCCACGAAGCCCGCCTTCGCCTCGGCGGCCGCGATGCGCGCCGCCGAATGCGGGCGCGGCGCTTGCACTGCCTACGCAACGCCCTTCAAAACGCGGCTCGAGTGGACCCTCGTAGGCGTCGCGGGCGTCGGGGCAATCGCGATGCTGGGCTGGGCCGTCGCGCGGCGATAAACGCGCCCTCGTGGACGGCGCTTGCGCACAACAACGAATGACGCCGGAGCGGCCCCTATCATGGCGCTGCGCGGCCGACTACTCGATCCGCAGCGCCCGGAGCGGGTCCACCTTCGCCGCCCGCCGGCTCGGAATCACGCAGGCCAGCATAGCCACTGCCGTCAGCAACAGCGCCACCGTCGCTATGGTCAGAGGGTCCATGGGCGACACTCCGAATAGCTGGTTCGCGATCAATCGCGTCAGCGCAAACGCGGCCGCGACGCCGATTACGAGCCCGATTGCGGTGACGAAGAAGCCCTCCCGGACGACCTGCCGAACGATCTCCCGCGGCCCCGCCCCGAGCGCCATCCGGATCCCGAACTCGTGGGCGCGCTGTTCCACGGCGTAGGCGATCACGGCGTAGATGCCCACCGTCGCGAGGAAAACGGCCAGTCCGGCAAACAGCCCGAGCAGACGCAGCCAGAATCTCTGATTCCCCACGGCCGCGGCCATGCGCTGGCGCATCGGCATCATGTTTTCGACGGCCACCGAGGGGTCCACGTTCGCCACGACCTTGCGCACGGCGGCGGCCAGGACCATCGGATCGCCGGAATCGGTTCGGATGGCGAAGCCTTTGCGGGCGTCGAGGAGGAATTGGACGCTGCCGGCGTAGTCCCACAGATGCTGTTGGTACGGAACGTACATCAGCGGCGTCGGGTCGTCCTGCGGCCGCGGGCGCGTGTCCGCCACGATGCCGACGATCTCCCGGGGCCGGTCGTCCGCCAGATCCGGATTCGCCTGATTCAAATGAACCTGCACCACTTGGCCTAGCGGGTCGGTGTCGCCGCAAAACTGCCGCGCGAGGGTCTCGTTGACCACGACCACTCCGGCCGCCTTTTCGCCGTCCGCTTGGGTGAACTCACGCCCTCGCAGCAACCGGACGCCCATTGTCTTGAAGTAGTCCTCGCTGACCTCGTAGTACTGAGCGGTCTGGCCCTTGGCGGCGGCAGCGCCGGGCTTTCCGACAATACTGAACGGCGGGCTCATCCACTGCTGCGGCGGCAGAACTGTGCTGAGGCCGACCCCGCGCACGCCGGGCAGCGCCGCGACCCGATCCAAGACTTCGCGGTAAAAGTCCTGAACTCGCGGCGTGACGCTGAAGTGCCGTGCGTTATGCCGCGTCCTGTATCGCTTCAGACCGGACAGGCTGATCTCCATCGTCAGGACGTGGTCCTGTCTGAAGCCCGTGTCGACACCCATGAGCCGTGAGTAGCTGTTGATCATGAGCCCGGCGCCGACCAGCAAGACCAGAGCCATTGCCACTTCGACGACGACAAGCGCGCGCCGAACGCCTTGGCGAATGCCGCTCGCGCCGCCGCGCGCCCCCTGTTTGAGCACGTCCTGCAGGTCCGGCCGCGAGGCCCGGAACGCGGGCACGAGCCCCGTCAGGATGCCGGTCAGCACGGAGACGACGAACGTGAACAGCAGAACCGTTGGGCTGATCGAGATGCCCTGCGCCGGAGGATAGAATCCGGGCGCCAGCGTGACGAACACCCATTTCCCGAGGAACGCGATCCCGATACCGAGACCGCCGCCCGCGAGCGCCAGCAGGATGTTCTCAGTCACGAGCTGGCGGATCAGGCGCCAGCGCCCCGCCCCCATGGCCACGCGCGTGGCCATTTCCGCCTGGCGCGTGACGCTCCGGCTCAACTGGAGATTCGCCACGTTCACGGCGGCGATCAGGAGGACGAATCCGACGGCGCCGAGCAGCAGATACAGCGCTTTGCCATAGCCGGAGGTAATGACTTCGTGAAGCGGCTTGAACTGGATGCGCCACTCCCCGGCGTCGGCGCCGCCGGGGCGGGAAGAAGCAATGCGCCGGGCGATCGTGTCCAGCTCAGCCTGAGCCTTGGCGTAGCTGACGCCAGGCTTGAGGCGTGCTACCACCGAGGGCCGCGCGCCCGGCATCCGCGCGTAGTTGAATGCATACCAGCCGTCGACGTCGGCCATCGACGGATCGAGCCAGAAGCCCGGCGGTGTCACGCCGATGATCGTTCGGCCCCAGGCCGCGTCCCATCCTGGAATCGTCTTGCCCAAGACGTTGGGATCCCCGCCGAAGTAGCGCTGCCATAGGCCGTAGCTGATGACGAGCGACTCGGCTGTGCCCCCCTCGACGGTGACCTCGTCAGGGCGAAACCACCGGCCCAGGATCGGCTTAACTCCGAGCACGGACAGCGTGTTCACGCCGATGCCCCCGAGGCCGATCCGGGCCGCTCCGGCCGGACCGGTGACCGAGACTTCGAGGGAGCCGACGATGCCTGCGGCGACGCCGGAGACAGTCCGGCTCTGCTCCCGCCAGGCGTTGAGGACCTCCGATACGGGCGTGCGGATACGCCCGTCCTGCTGATTCACTTCCTGGACCCAGACGAGCTGCTCCGGGTGTGGAAACGGGAGCGGCCGCAGGACCGCCGTGTCAAGGACGCTGAAGATCGCGCTGGTCGCGCCGATGCCGAGCGCCAAGGTCAGGACCGCAGCCAGCGTGAAGCCCGGGCTCTTTCGCAAGAGTTTCATTCCCCAGCGAAGATCACGCCGAAACTCTGCGAACATGCCCCACCCCCCTTTTCCGAAGATCGCCGGCCGAGTAACGGCTATTTCGTTCTCATCCCTTCAAAGAAACGAACGCGGGTCCTCAGTGCGCCCGCTCGCGTAGCGATCATTGCGTTCGGAACGCAGCCGTCTTCGAGACGCTACCATAGGCGGCACCGGATGTCCGCCAGCGAAAGCCGCACACGATGCCGGTCGCCCCGAACCGGCACGCGGCTTCGGCCGCCGTCGCCTCGCGGACAGGAACCTCACAGTCATTTTCGAGGGCTGGAACGGCGATGGATGGAACGATAAAAATATATTGACTGTCGATAAGCTCAAAGGTAGGCTACTGGTTATCCTCAACGTCGCGAGGTCACCAACTATGACACGCAGCTCGACGGTGTTCCTTCGGCTGGTCGTCGTGCTGGTCGGCATCGGTGCTCTTGCTCTCCTGCTTTTGGAACCGCGCACGGAGGGTGTGAACGCAAACGCTACGACGCTCTATCAAATCTACTTCGACGACCCGTTTCTGGCGCTTGTGTATGCGGGCTCCGTTCCCTTCTTCTTTGCGCTCTTTCAGGCATTCAAAGTGCTGGGGTATTCCGGACAAAACAAAGTGTTTTCGCCTGCGGCCGTGAAAGCTCTGCGAACCATAAAATACTGCGCCCTGGCAATCATAGGCTTTGTTGTCGTAGAGGAATTTTTCATCCTGTTGAACCACGGCAGTGACGATCCGGCAGGCGGTATCATGATGGGCATCTTCATTAGCTTCGGCTCTATCGTGATCGCCAGCGCGGCGGCGATGTTTGAACGGATTCTGCAAAACGCCGTAGATCTGAAATCGGAGAGCGATCTAACCGTATAACGGTCATGGCGATCGTCACCAACATCGACGTCATGCTGGCGAAGCGCAAGATGAGCGTCACCGAGCTCGCCGAGAAGGTCGGTATCACTATGGCCAACATATCCATATTGAAGAACGGCAAAGCGAAAGCCATTCGCCTGTCGACGTTGGAAGCGATATGCAAAGCATTGGATTGCCAGCCCGGGGATATCTTGGAATACAGGAAATAGCACCCAGCTCCTTGTACGCGTGCAGCAAGGGGGCACCGCATCGGGAAGGAAACTGAGGATCGGAAACTCAGACGGACTCAGCTCAGGAACGTCGGTGGCGAGCCGGCCGATGGCTCGCCGCCTCGTCGCGAAAAGGCTTACTCAAGAACTTCGAACCCTTCAATCCGTATCGCCAGGGATGGTCGACGGCCTTGCTAATGCCGATCCGCGCCCCGACGGCAATCTCCGGCGCACCGGCGCGCGCGCGTAATTCGAAGGGAGGTTCGTCGAGCGCCAGCCCATTGAGCTCGCGCGTGATGCCCAGCGCCGCGCCCAACTTGGCGGGTCCGGAGCACAGCGCCAGCACGTCCTGCATGCCCCGGCGCCGCCGCATGGCGGCGACGCGGCATACCGGTTCGAGCGCCCGGATGAGCACCGCGCTCGCCGAACCCTCGGCCTCGCATACGAAGTTGAGGCACCAGTGGATCCCATAGGAGAGATAAACGTAGGCGCGACCCGGCGGGCCGAACATCACACTGTTGCGTTCGGTTCGACCATGATAGGAGTGTGCCGCGGCGTCCGTGTGATGGTAGGCCTCCACTTCGACGATCACTCCGCCGACTCCGTCGACCAAAAGCGTTGCTCCGATCAGCTCGGGGGCAACCACATGGACGGATCGGTTGAAGAATTCGCGGTGTAATCGGTGCTGCGAAACCATGGCATCGCCTCTCGGAGCGCCTTCGCCATGGGCTCCGTCCGCCGATCTTACGCAAACTGCACCGCATAGAAGTACACCGTCTCGGGTCAAGCCCCGCCTTCAGCGCCGGCCTGCCTCCGCGCGAACCGGCGGTAGATCCGCGAACTCATCCGACACGAGCAGAAGCACTGCAATGCGGAGAGGGCGGAGAAGGCAAAGTCGCTCGATCCGCGGTTTATGGACGATGAAGATCGCCGGCTTGTCGACGGTCGCAAACCACGCCTATCATGTTCGTGCCTGCTCCAAATTCAATAACTATTCCAACCGGAGGCAGTCATGAAGCGTTTCCTCGGCATATTGCTGCTGGCGCTCGCAACGTTCACATCTGCAGCGGCATTGAGCCAGGTCCGCGAAGCGCAAGTCGCGGGCGGACGGGTGGCGGGTTCGGAATCGAACGGTATCGTGGCGTTCAAAGGTATCCCGTTCGCCGCACCGCCCGTCGGCGCGCTGCGTTGGAAGGCGCCGCAGACGGTACGGCCGTGGAAGGGCGTGAAACAGGCCACGACCTTCGCCCCCGCCTGCCTGCAGGCATCCAGCCCCTATGCTCCGGTGGCCTCGATGAGCGAGGACTGCCTGTACCTCAACGTCTGGACGCCTGCCAGGACGCCGGCCGAGAAGCTCCCGGTCATGGTCTGGATCTACGGCGGCGCGTTCGCCGGCGGCGCCACGAGCCTACCGACGTACGACGGCGCGCGCCTCGCGGCAAAGGGCGTCGTGCTCGTCAGCGTCGCGTATCGGCTCGGGCCCTTCGGCTTTCTTGCCCATCCCGCGCTGACGCGGGAGAGCGGTAAGGGCTCCGGCAACTACGGCCTGCTCGACCAAATCGCCGGGCTCGAGTGGGTCAAGAGAAACATCGCGAAGTTCGGCGGTGACCCGAGCCGAGTCACCGTGTTCGGCGAATCCGCCGGCGGCATCGCGGTGAGCATGCTGACGGTATCGCCGCACGCGAAGGGCCTGTTCCAGCGTGCGATCTCGGAGAGCGGCGGCAATCTTGGCATCCCGCGTACGGCCAACGAAGGCGGGGCGACGGCGCCGACGCTGAAGGTCGCCGAGGCGGCCGGCCAGCGGTTCCTGTCGGCGCTCGGTGCCGGGGACCTCGCGGCCGCGCGGGCGCTGCCCGCCGACAAGGTCCTCGCGGCCGTCCGGCCTTCCATGGCGCGCTTCTGGCCCGTGTTCGACGGCGACGTATTGCCGGGCGACGAGTATCGACTCTACGAAGCGGGCCGCTTCAACGATACGCCGATTCTCGTCGGCACGAATTCCGACGAAGGGAATCTCTTCGTGCGTTCGTCGACGAAGGCTGCCTTCGAGGCGCAGGTGCGGAACGGTTACGGCCAAGGCGCCGCGGCGGTACTCGCCGCCTATCCGCACGCGACCGACGCCGAGGCGACACGCGCCGCGAAGGATCTGTTCCGCGATTCGACGTTTGCGTGGGGCACGGCGGCGTGGGCCCGTCTGCAGTCGCAGCACGGCAAGGGCAAGGCTTTCGTCTATTACTTCGACCACCGCACGCCGCAGTCGCCGAACGGCTCCAACCACGCGGCCGAGCTCGGTTACGTATTCGGAACGCTCGGGAGCGGCCCCGGCCCCGCGCCGACGGCCAAGGACAAGGCCCTGTCTGAGCTCATGATGAGCTACTGGACGAACTTCGCGAAAACGGGCGATCCGAACGGCGCCGGACTGCCCGATTGGCCGGCCTTCAGCGCGAACGCTGAACGCGTCATGTACTTCGACGGGCAGGCGGGGGCGAAACCGCTGCCGAACGCCGAGCAACTCGCGGCGCTCGACGCCTACTTCGCCTGGCGGCGCGGCGAGGCCGATGGTCCGCGGACCCCATCGCGCGCCCAAGCTCAGCCCGTCGTGCCGGCCGTGCCGCCCGAGCAGCTGGAGGCCCTATCGCCGCGGTAGTGATTCTGAACAGCGGCATCTTCAACGCCGGTTCGAGCCGCACAGGCGAGGTCGATCTGATGGCATCGAGCCTCCGCGGAGGGGTTTGTTAATTGAGAATCATTCAATAAACCCCTCCGCGGAAAGCACGAGACGTTCGCCAACCGAGTCGCCCGAGTCCCGCGGCAAACGGTCGGAGCCGTCGCGTCGGCGGCGTCCCTCCCCGCACGAAAAGGCGAGCGGACCGATACTTCTTGCTTTCGGAGGCGGCGGGGCCGAAGATCAACGCCTCAGTCTTTGCCTCTTGGCCACTTCTCTGCGGCCCCACCCGATTCCGGGCACGCAACTCACGACTTCCATACCGCCCCGGATTATTCGCCTTCGAACGCGATGTTCCGAAGAAGCCCTATCGCTCGAGCACGGTTTAGAGGCCGGCTGCAGTTCCGAACCTCGCCGTGGACCGAACCGATAGCGCAATTTCTTGACGGTCTGGTTGGAGCCATCGATCGGCTCAACATGACGCAATACGACGACGTTGTAATATCGGTTAGAAGGACCGAGCTGAAGCACAGCGCCTAAATCGTACAAGGAGATTCCAAATGGGTCGATCATCGGCGCAAAGTCAAAACAAGCGAAAGCGAGAGCAACTGAAGCAGGATAAGCGGCGCGCGAAGGAGGAGAAGCGAGCGGCGCGCAAGGCGGCAAAGCAGACGGATAGCTCCGCTCCTTCTGAAGACTGACAGGCGCTCTCTTGCGACAGTCGCGGCAGTACGTCACGAGTCCGGGAGTGGAAGGAAACGCGCAAGAGCCAACATGCAACGGCGCACTGTGTCCTCGACAATGTGAGGCCGGGGCTTGCCTTCCGCGCAAATATGGCGCAGTCTTGCGCCGCGATCTACGTTTTGGCCTGCCTTAGCGACCTGCCCGGCTCCCGGGCGTGCACCTCAAGACAGCACAGCGATCAGGTTGCTCGTTTGTCGCGCCCGATTTGCGCGCGAGTTCTTCATATGGAGGCCGAAATGGCTATCGGAACCGTCAAATTCTTCAATACGTCCAAAGGCTTTGGCTTTATCGCCCCGGAAAACGGCGATAAGGACGTCTTCGTCCACATCAGCGCCGTGGAGCGCGCCGGTCTCGGCACCCTGTCCGAAGGTCAGCGCGTCAGCTTCGAGGTGGTGACCGAGCGCGGCAAGCTCGCGGCGAGCGATCTCAAAGCAGCTTAGAGCGCGCGGCGCAAGGAAGCGCCTTACCGTTGCTCGTCTCGGAGGCGGCCCAACCGGGCCGCCTCTTTCGTTTACGTCACGAAAAAGCAGCGCCCCGGGCGATCGCCGCCCATATCGGCACCAATACAATCCTGCTACCCTGCCCAGTCCCGGCGTACGCGAGGGCGAAGTGCAGAAGCAGCAGGATTCTGTCCCGAACGAAGGCGATGAAAAGCGCAGAAGGATTCCGATCGTCGGCATCGGGGCCTCGGCCGGCGGCCTCGAAGCCCTGCAGACGTTCTTTCAGAGCATTCCCGCCGACCTCGGTGCGGCCTACGTCGTCATCGTGCACCTCGCGCCGGACCGCGAGAGCGGCCTGCCGGAGATCTTGAGCCGCGAGACCAAAATGCCGGTCATGCAGGTCGGCGATGATGACAAGACTGCCCTGCGGCCCGACCACGTTTACGTCATCGCCCCGAACCGCAAGCTCGAGCTCACCGATTCTTCCGTCGGCGCCTCTCAATTCGACCGGCCGCGCGGGCAGCGCGCGGCCATCGACGTCTTCTTTCGCTCGCTCGCCGCCGTGCACGGTGAGAGCTTCGCGGTCGTGCTGTCCGGCGGGGGCTCGGACGGGGCGGTCGGCGCCAAGGCGGTCAAGGAAGCGGGCGGCATCGTGCTGGTCCAGGAACCGCGCGAGGCGGCCCATGAGAGCATGCCCCGAGCGGCCATCGCGACCGGCGTCGCCGACGTGGTGCTGCCCGTTCGGGACCTCGCAGCGCGCCTCGCCGAGCTCGTCCGCAGCAGGGGCAATGTGCAGCGGCTGCTCGCGCCTGTCGGCGAGGAGCCGAGCGTCGCCGAGGACGAGGAAGCGGCACTCGAGCGCGTGCTCGAGTTGTTACGTAAACGAACGTCTCACGACTTCTCCAAGTACAAGCGCAACACGGTTCTGCGCCGCCTCGCCAGGCGGATGCAGCTGCAGTACGTGCCGACGGTGCACGGCTATCTGCAGTATCTCGAACAGAACGTCGAGGAGGTGCAGGCCCTATTCAACGATCTGTTGATCACGGTCACCACGTTCTTTCGCGACCCCGAGGCCTGGTCCTCGCTGCAACAGCACGTCATCGCGCCGCTCATCGAGCGCGCCGACCCCGCGCAGCCCATACGGTG
Source organism: uncultured Gammaproteobacteria bacterium (assembly GCA_963702105.1). GTDB lineage: Bacteria > Pseudomonadota > Gammaproteobacteria > Steroidobacterales > Rariloculaceae > ZC4RG20. Next base: position 1,016,132 of record OY969712.1, on the reverse strand, counting down.
TTGGGTTCCCGGTTGCGCGACCGGCGAGGAGGCGTACACGCTCTCGATACTTTTCTGCGAGGAGATCGCGCGCCGCAGAGTCGAGCGCGAGCTCATAATTTTCGCCTCCGACGTGGACGAGCGCGCGCTTTCCAAGGGGCGCGCGGGCGTGTATCCCGCCTCGATCGCCGCCGACGTCTCCGACGAGCGGCTGCAGCGCTGGTTCAACCCCACCGACGACCACTATCGCGTATGCGCGGAGGTCCGCGACCGGGTCGTGTTCGCGTCCCACAGCCTGCAGCGCGACCCGCCGTTCTCGCGCCTGCACCTGATCTCCTGCCGCAACCTCCTCATTTATATGAACCGCGAGCTGCAGGAGCAGGTCATGGGCATCTTCCGCTATGCCTGCAGGGATGACGGCTACCTCTTTCTAGGCGGCTCGGAGACGGCGAGCGACGACTACTTCCGTCCTTTAGTGAAGCAATTCCGCATTTACGAAGCCCGCGAGTCCCCGAAAGGACGCAAACCCACGCTGCCCGACTTGCCGGCCTCTTCTCCCCAGACCGCGGCGAAGCGCGAGATCGAGCGATCCCGGCCGGATTACCGTGCCGTCGGGGACGAACACCGTATCGCGCTCGAGGACGCCGCGCCGCCGAGCATGCTCGTCGACGAGCGGTGGAACATTCTGCACCTCTCGGAAACCGCGGGGCGCTTCGTGCAGCCCCGGGGAGGACCGGGCACGCTGGCAGCGACGGACCTGGTTCGTCCCGAGCTTCGCGCGGAGCTCAGCGCGGCGCTCCGGCACGCGTTCGAGCACCGGGAGCCTTCGCTTTCGCAATTCGTTCCCGTTCAGTTCAACGGCACGCCGAAACGCGTGGCCGTCCTCGTGCAGCCGACCGCGGGTCCGCAGCGCAGAGCCCTCGTGCTTCTGCTCGACGCGGGGCCTGCGACGAGCCGTACCGGCCCCGCCGAGGCACCGGCTCAGAACGAACGAGAGCGCGTGCTGCTCGAGAGGCTGCAGGAGGCCGAAGAGCACGTTGCGCGCCTGCGCGCCGACCACATCACCACCGATGAGGATCTGCGCGCAGCCAACGAGGAGCTGCAGAGCCTCAACGAGGAATACCGCTCGACGACAGAGGAGCTCGAGACGAGCAAGGAGGAGCTGCAGAGCATCAACGAGGAGCTGCAGACCGTCAACGTCGAGCTCAAGAACAAACTCGAGGAGGTCTCGCGGGCGCACAACGACCTGGAAAACCTCATGGCCGCGACCGGGGTGGGAACGCTGTTTCTCGACAGACGGCTGTGCATCCAGCAGTTCACGCCTCAGCTGACCGAGATCTTCAACGTGAAGTTGCACGATCGAGGCCGGCCCATTGCCGACATTACTCACGCCCTGAATTACGCCGAGCTCGAGCGCGATGCGCGCGCAGTCCTGGCACACCTCACCCCGATCGAGCGCGAGCTCGATGGCCGCGACGGACGCGCCTTCATCATGCGGATCCGACCCTACCGCGCGGCCGAGGACAGGATCGAAGGCGTCGTCATGACGTTCGTCGAGGTAACCGCGCTCAAGCGCGCCGAGAGGGTGCTGCGCGAGAGTGAGGAGCGCTTCCGGGCGCTCGTCGACGCCTCGGCGCAGACCGTCTGGACCGCGAGTGCCGAAGGGCTCGCGGAGGAGGATTCCGAGTCATGGCAGGCCTTCACGGGACAGACGCCCGAGCAGCGGAAAGGCTCGGGCTGGTTGCAGGCGGTGCACCCCGACGACCGCAGCACGGTCGAGGAGCGCTGGCGCGAAGCCGTCCGCAGCGCGACGCCCCTGAGCATGGAGTTCCGCCTCTACTACGCTCCGAAGCGAACGTATCGCTGGACGAGCGTTCGCGCCGTGCCTTTGCGCAATGCAGCCGGGGCCGTGCGCGGCTGGGTCGGCATGAACATCGACATACACGAACGCAAGGAGGCCGACGAGTCGCTGCGCGAATCGGACCGGCGCAAGGACGAATTCCTCGGGATGCTCGGGCACGAATTGCGTAATCCGCTCGCGGCCATCCGCAACAGCGTCGAGGCCGCGAGGGCCCACGAAGACGGGGCGGAAGCACGGCCGGACTGGCCGCTGATTCGCCGCTGCCTCACCGTGGTGGATCGGCAAAGCTCGCACATGACGCGACTCGTCAACGATCTCCTCGACATCACCCGCATCACTCGCGACAAGCTGCAGCTTCACCGCCTGCCGACGGACGCCGGCAAATGCATCGGCGATGTGGCCGATGCGCTTCGGCCGCAAATCGATGCCGCCGGCCTGCGGCTCGAGATCGATATGCCGCAGGCGTCTCTCTACCTCGATGCAGACCCCGAGCGCCTCACGCAGATCTTCGACAACCTGTTGCGCAACGCCATCAACGCCACGGCGGCGGGCGGCGAGATCCGTATCACCGCAAGGCCCGAGGGCGCCAGCGGCCTCGTCAGCATCCGCGATTCGGGCGTCGGCATCGAGCCGGAGCAGCTTACCGGACTCTTCGAGCCATACAGCCAGGGGCGAAGCGCAAGACATAACGAAGGCCTCGGCCTCGGCCTCACCCTCGTCAAGCGCCTCGTCGAGCTCCATGGGGGCACGATCTCGGCGCAGAGCGCGAGTCGAGCGAGCGGCAGCGAATTTCGGCTCAGTCTCCCGCTAGCACAGGACGTTCCGCACGCCGCGGACCCGGCGCGAGCGGCGCACCCGCCGCTCGACCGGTTTCGAGTCCTGGTCGTCGACGACGAGACCGACGTTGCGGATTCGTTCGCCAAGGTCCTCGAGCGTCTCGGTCAGGACGTGGAAGTTGCCTATAAGGGAGAACAGGCCGTCGAGCTCGCCAAGCGGCAGCGCCCTCGAGTCGCGTTCCTGGATCTCTCGATGCCGGGCATGACGGGCCAGGAGGTGGCGAGAAGGCTGCGGGAGGCGTTCCCGGCGTCCGACAGCCTCACGCTCGTCGCCCTCACCGGTCACGGCGCCCGCTCCGCCGCAGGCCGAGTCGGTGCCGAGTTCGATCACTATCTCCTGAAGCCCGCCGAACTCGGCGCGGTGGCCGAGTTGCTCGGGTCGCTGTCGAAATAGAGTCCGAAACTATGCGCGGTGGGCAGCGGGCGCCGCGGGACTTCGTGCACTCAGGCTACTCGCCTCGCGGCAATGCACCGACGAGCTCGGAAAAAGTGCCGACGCACTGCTCACAGATCCGCGCCGTCTTCGTGACGAGCAAATAGCGCGCCTCCCCCAACGGCCGCCCACAAAAGGAGCACTCGGGCACCGGAACCCGATGGGCCTCCGAGCCGTCGCCCGTCAGAATCCGCGGTGCCGTGCGGAGCCGCTTGACGTTCGAGTGCGGAGGATCGGCCATGCACCCTCGCTCAGGGCGGCTTACCCACCGGCGCCGCAGCCGATGCGCGCCCCAGCACCACCTGCACGCGGCCGCGACGCGGCCACCGGCGTTCGTTCAATGCGACCACGATTGCCTGCACCGCCGAGGTGACGCTCTCGAGGCCCCCGTCGCGATAGCCGACGATCCGATTGCGCCCCTGACTGATCTCGTACCGGTGCCAGTTCGGCCCTGCCGCGCCGCTCGGCGCCGGAACGGAACGAATGGAGAGGATTCGGTAGGGGTCCGGCAACTTGAGCGAGGCGGGCTCGGAACCCTCCGGGCCCGATGCGCTCACCACCTGTTTCCGCCGCCGTAACCGCGCCGGCCTCCATCCGTCCTCTTCGCCTGCGGCTTGGACTCGTTGACCTTGATGGTCCGGCCCTCGAAGTCCGTGCCATTGAGCCCGGCAATGGCGGCGCTCGCTTCCGCATCGCTGCTCATCTCGATGAATCCGAAGCCTTTGCTTTGGCCCGTATCCCGGTCGGTGATGAGCTTCACGGATTCCACGCGGCCGTGGGCCGAGAACTTCACGCCGAGCGACTCTTCGGTTGCGGAGAATGGCAGATTGCCTACGTACAGCTTGCGTCCCATGGGATCCTCCTCGAGGAGGTAGCATCGCTAAAGGCGGGCAGGGGCGGAATTGCCCTTAGTCGCGCCTTACGGTTGAACATCGATCATAGCCGAAGCAGTGTGCCGCCGTTCGACTATTTTTCCGGGCTTCGATTCGGCCGTGGGAGAAAGGCCCGATATACTCGGTACCGACGCGCGCCTCGGCCGCGTTTTTTCGGGACGACCATCATCTGCGTTCTCACACAGAGCCGACCGTTCATCGACTCGCACGGAAACGTTGCGGAAGGAGGCTGAGCCCATGATCGAGCCTATCCTTCTCACGGCCGTGCGCGTGTCGACGTTCGACGATCGTCGGCTCCTGACCAATGCAAGCGGCTTCTACTTCGAGCGCGACGGGCGCCTCTTTCTCGTAACGAGTCGCCACGTCGTCTTCGACGAGCTCAGCCATCATGTGCCGAGCCGCATAGAGATCGAGCTGCATCTCGGTGTCGAGGATATGGCTCGATCGACGGGGTTCTCGATCCCGCTGTATCGGAACGGCTTCGGCGTCTGGCGCCATGGGAGCGACACGGCGGGCGCCGTCGATGTCGCCGCTATCGAGATCGACCGCAATGCGCTGCCTCCGGAGGCCGCGTATCGCGCGTTCACACCTCGGCATTTGGTGAGGTGCTTCGACCGCATAGAGGTCGGTGCCTCGCTGCTGATCGTCGGCTTCCCCCTAGGTTTTCACGACACCCGGCACCACATGCCCGTGGTACGGCATGCGGTGGTCGCTTCGTCCTTTGGGCTGCGATTTCAGGGGGAGGGCTACTTCCTGACGGACGGGCGGACGCACCGGGGAAGCAGCGGAGCCCCGGTCGTAGCTCGCGTTGCCGCCTCGGACGCGATCACGGGCGATCTGCCGTGGATGCTGCTCGGCGTGCACTCGGCTCGAATCGATGTCGGCGGCCGCGATCTCGCTCTCGATGAGGCGCTGGGGCTCAATTGCGCCTGGTATGCCGATATCTTGCTGAAGCTGACCGAACAACCGGGCCGGTCCTCGCCGGCTCCCCCGAGCGGCGAAGGCGCTTGATCGACACGAGCGTCTCGAGGCCGTGGCTCTCCCCGAACAAGCCGCTCATTGACCGGCCAGCAAGCTGGGCCGTAAGCCCTCTCAGCCTCCGAGCAAGCCGCTTTGCTCGATGCCGTCGAAGACGAACTGCACGGCCATCGCGGCCAGCAGTATGCCGAAAACTCGCCCGACGACATGCATCCCGGTGACACCGAGAAGCCGAACGATCTCGCCCGCGAGCAGCAGGGCAAGCAAAGTCAGGGCCAACATCAGCAGCAGCGCACCGAGGACAGCAGCCTGCAGCATGATCGAGCCGTGGGCGTTGCTCATGAGCAGGATCGCCGCGCCCATGGCGCCGGGGCCGGCGATGAGCGGCGTCGCGAGCGGAAACACCGCGATATCGTCCTTGCCGGCCGCCTCGCGTCGTTCCTCCGGCGTCGCCGACGTGCTCCCCGAGGTGCGTCCGAACACGAGCTCGATACCGATGAGCAACAGCAGCACGCCGCCCGCCGTTCTGAGCGCCGGCAACGAGACACCGAGGGTATCGAGAAGCGGTTTGCCAAACAACGCCACTGAGACGAGGATGATGGTGGCGACGGCGGTGCCGCGCATGGCCATGGAGCGGCGCGCCTGCCGCGAAGCGCTCGGCGTCAGCGCCGCAAAGATCGCCGCGACGTCGAGCGGACCGATTGTCGCGAAAAACGCCGTGAAGGCCGCGGCGCCGGTAGCGAGTGCATGAGCGTTCAAGCGATACCTCATACTGCGACGACTCGGGAGTCACTCCTTCACAAAAGCCAGTAAATCGGCGTTTATACGCTCCGCGTGGGTCGTAATCATGCCGTGCGGATAGTCTTCGTAGGTTATCAGTCTGCCGTTCTTCAGAAGGGCCGCCGATCTCGGACCGGAGGTGGCGTAAGGCACCACCTGATCGTCCCGGCTATGCATGACCAAAACGGGCACGGTGATGTTCTTCAGATCTTCGGTGAAATCGGTTTCCGAGAATGCTTTGATGCAATCGGTCTCCGCCTTGATGCCGCCCATCATGCCCTGTCGCCACCAATTGTTTACGAAGCCAGTGATGGTCTTCGTACCGGGCCGGTTGAACCCATAGAAGGGCCCTTCCGGCACGTCGCGGTAGAACTGCTGGCGGTTGAATGCGTTCTGATAACGAAAAGCGTCGAACATCTCTACCGGCAAACCCTCTGGATTGGCATCCGTCTTCAGCATCAGCGGCGGCACGGCGCTGATAATCGCCGCTTTCGCGACGCGCTCCTCGTGGCGCGCAACGTAGCGCACCACCTCGCCGCCGCCCGTCGAATGGCCGACATGAATGGCGTTCGTAAGGTTGAGGCGTCCGGTCAGTGCCGCAAGGTCGGCTGCATAGTGATCCATATCGTTGCCGGTATCGGTCTGCGTCGAGCGGCCATGCCCGCGGCGGTCATGGGCGATGACGCGATAGCCGTGTTGCAGAAAGAACATCATCTGCGGATCCCAGTCGTCCGCCGACAGGGGCCAGCCATGGCTGAACACGATCGGTTGGCCCGACCCCCAATCCTTGTAAAAGATTTGAACGCCATCGTCCGTGGTCACATAGCTTCCGCCTTGATGGGTATTGTCGTCCATTTCGGTGTCCTTTCAGCGATTGAACCGGGAAGCGGGACCGAGGCTGCTTTGTCCTGGCTAGTTGGGAACCGGCGCGCGCTGGATCTCTGGCCATACAGGGAAGCCAAAGCGCGCGCGCCTGGGACGAGCAGCGGTTTTCACTCTAGCAGGTATTACTGGCGGGAGTTGCCAAATCCGACGCATAGGAAGCGGGCGTTCTTTTCAGTGGCTGCCCCGAGTCATGCATGCCGGCCGAGATGGCCCCGCCCGCGAGGCAGACCGGCCCGCGTTGGCGCCCGGCGATCCAAAGTTTTTGCGGCTGTCGATTTCGCGGGCCCCGGTTCGACGAGTAGATGAACACCCACTCAACTTCCGAAGGAGCCACGCCAATGCGATACATGATGTTCATCAAGCACACAGAGGACTACCGCCACGAGGAGGTTCCGGCGTCCCTGTTTCAAGCAATGGGCGAGTTCGTCGGTGAAGCCTTGAAGAGCGGTGCGATCGTCGACACCGCGGGCCTGCAGCCAAGCGCCAAGGGCAAGCGCGTCCGCCTGGAGCGCGGAAACATTACCGTCACCGACGGCCCGTTCGCCGAATCGAAAGAGGTGGTCGGCGGCTACGCTCTCGTCGAAGCGAAGTCCGAGGCCGAGGCGCTCGAGCTCGCGCGGCGGTTCATGGAGCTGCACCGCATTCACTGGCCGAAATTCACGGGCGAATGCGAGGTTCGGCCGCTCGAAGCGATGGAGGCGCCGGAGTAATCAACGAGGAGACTGGTCTCATTCCCCACACAGATCCATTCCCACGGCTTGGAGGACAATCGCATGAGAGCGGCGCATCCCTACTTGAACTTCAATGGCAATGCCCAAGCGGCCTTCGACTTCTACAAGTCCGTCTTCGGCGGCGACTTTCAGATGCTCGTGCGCTTCAAGGACTTCCCCGGCGGCGCGGGGAGTCTTCCCGAGAACGAGCGCAACAGAATCGCACATGTTGCGCTCCCCCTGGGGGAGACGATGCTCATGGCGAGCGACGTCCCGGCTTCCCGCGGCGAGTCGCTCCACACGGGCAACAACGTCTACATCATGGTGACGGCGGATACGGCCGAGGATGCCGAGCGGCTGTTCGGCGGGCTCGCCGCGGGCGGCCGCATAGAGATGGCGCTTCAAAAGACGGAATGGGCGGAGAAGTATGGCATCTGCGCGGACAAGTTCGGCGTGCAGTGGATGGTGACCTACACCGGCCAGGTGCAATTCACGCGATCGTAGCCGCCCGAGGGCTGGACGCCCGGCGATCGTCACTGACGAAAAGGGCACGTTTGCCTGGCTGAGCAGTTCCGCCCTGCCTGGTCGATGGCTTCAGGTGCGCCGCATCGAACATGACGGTTCGCGGGTGGCTCTGGATAGGAGCGTCCGGAGATGCCCGCCCTCGAAAACGAGCTTCACTTGCTTACCGAGAGGAAGCGGCGTACTCTACTCGGTAACCAAGGGGAACGGCATGAGCAAACCTCCGAGCCTGGTTCAGGGAACGCTCGACCTTCTCGTCCTCAAGATGCTGGCGTTGAAGCCCATGAACGGGTGGATGATCAGCCAGCGCCTCAAGCAGCTCTCCGGGGACGTTCTACGAGTCAGCGATGGCTCGCTGTACCCCACGCTCCATAAGCTCGAGCACGGCGGTTGGATCACGGCCCAGTGGCAGAGCAGCGAGAATAATCGGCGCGCCAAATTCTATTCTTTGACTCGCCTCGGCACGGAAGCCTTGAAGAAGGAAGCCGACGACTGGACCCGCTTATCGACGGCGATCACGCACATCGTGCAGCTGAACGAGGCCTGAGATGCGCTTCGAGCAGTGGCGCTACCAAGTCCCACTGCTGATCCGCGCGATCGTTCGGCGCAGCACGGTCGAGGGCGAGCTCGACGAGGAGCTCGCGTTTCACTTCGAGCAGCTCATCGAGCAGCATCGCGCCCGTGGGCTCGACGAGCAGGAGGCGCTGACAGAGGCCAGGCGTGTATTCGGTCGCGCTGAGCCGCACAAGGACGCGTGCCGCGAGAGTTGGGTCGTGGCGGCGCTCGACCGCCTCTCGAGGGATGTGCGCCATGCGGTGCGTACGCTGCGGCGGAGCCCGGGCTTCGCGGCCGGCGTTATTTTCCTCCTTGCATTTGGGATCGGAGCCAACGTCGCCGTATTCTCCGTTGTCGACAGTGTGCTTCTGAAGCCGCTGCCGTATTCCGATCCCCAGCGGCTCGTCGTCGTCCAAGAGCGGATTCCGCCGAGTGACCCGGGACCGCGGTCAGTAAATGCCCTGCACTTCATGGAATGGCGGCGCTGCAGCTGCTTCCTTGACGTCGCGCTCTCGGAGTACGTTGAGCGCGTCAACATGGCGGCGCACGGCGAACCCGAGCGTGTCTCGTCGCTGCGCGTGACGCCGAATGCGTTTTCCGTGCTCGGGGTCTCAGCACGGCTCGGCCGGACTTTCCTGCCGGAGGACGGCGAGCCCGGCCACGACAACGCCGTCCTCATCAGCGACCGCCTCTGGCGCATGCGTTTCGGTGCGGACCCGAACATTCTCGGCCAGAAGTTGGTTCTGGATGCCGTCCCCTCAACCGTCGTCGGCGTGCTGCCGCCTGGATTCCGGTATTACCCGGCCAGTAACCAACCCATCGACATCTATCGGCCCTGGGCGCTCGTGCCGCTGGCCTGGTGGACGTGGACGAACAACTATAGCTACACGGCCGTCGGTCGGCTCGCACCCTCCGTATCCCAAGAGGCCACGCTCCGCGAGCTCGATACTATCGACGCGGACATCGCCGCCGATCATTTCGGCACCGACCGCGGCTCCCTGAGCCTTCGCGCCGTCATCGTTCCGCTGCATGCTTGGGTCACCCGCTCGAGCCGGGAAGGTCTTTATCTTCTGCTCGCCGCGGTGGGCATTGCGCTTCTCGTCGCCTGCCTCAACATCGCCAATCTCATGCTCGTGCGGGCGGCCGCCGAGGGGCGAGAGGCAGGCATCAGGGCCGCGCTCGGCGCCACGCGGCTCGCGATTTTCCGCGGCGCCGCGCTGCAAAGCGTCGTGTTGGCCATGGCCGGCACGGCAGGCGGCGTCGGTCTCGCCGCCGCAGCGCTCAAAGGCTTTACTGCGCTCGGCGGCGCAGGACTCCCTCGCATCGGCGAGGTGGGCTTGAACTGGCCGGCTTTGCTGGCCGCATGCGTGCTCGGCTCCGGTTCGACCGTCGCGTTCGGATTTATGCCGGCCCTACGGCTCGCTCGCATCGATGCCCAGGAAGCCCTGCGCGGCACCGGCCGCGGCCTGACCGAATCGCCCGGCACACTCCGCGCGCGCCAGACGCTCATAAGCGTCGAAGTCGGCCTGACCGTAAGCCTGCTCGTCGCGGCGGGCCTCTTGTTGACGAGCTTTTTGCGCCTCGACGCCGTCGGCCGCGGCTTCGACGCGAGCCACGTGTTGACCGCCGAAGTCGGCTTACCGTTCGCGCGCTATGACAGCGACGAGAAAGCGCTTCGCTTCTGGGACTCGCTGCTCGATGAGCTGCGTGCGGCACCGGGAGTCATCGCCGCCGGCATCACTTCGTCCCTGCCGCTCACCGGGAGCAACTACGGCGCAACAGCCGTCGGCGAGGGCCAGCATCCAGCGCCGGCCGACAGGCCATCCGTCCAATATCGATTCGTGTCGCCAGGCTACTTTGATGCGCTCGGCATCCGGCTCGTGGCGGGACGAACCTTGCGCCGCGCCGACGAGGGGCATACGGCTGCCGTCCTTTCCCTCGGCGCCGCCCGGCTGCTGTGGCCCGGCCGCAACCCGCTCGGCCGGCGCTTTAGCCGCGGCAATCCAGGCGAGTTCTTCAAAGTGGTCGGCCTCGTTCCAGATGTGAACAGCGAGGACCTCGCCACCAATCCCGCCCCGCTCGTCTACGCCCCGCTGACCGCAACGGGCGGGGTCGTATTCCGCGTGTCGTCCGTCGCGATCCGCACGCGCGGCGAGCCTGCCGCCGCTGCCGGCACGCTACGCCGGGCCGTCGCCTCTCTCGACAAGGAACTTGCCATCTCGAACATTCGTACGATGGAGCAGATCGACAGCGCATCCTTCGCCGAACGTCGCTTCCAGCTCACGCTCGTCGTCGCCTTCGGCGCGGCCTCGTTGCTCATCGCCGCGCTCGGAATCTACAGCACACTCGCTTATTCGGTCGCGCGCCGAGACCAGGAGCTCGCGGTGCGCATGACTCTCGGCGCACAACAATCCAGAGTGATCACCATGGTTGTGATCGAGGGCCTGCGGCCCGTCCTGCTAGGCCTCGCTCTGGGTCTCGCGGCCGCAATCGTCTTCGGCCGGTTACTGGCGAACTTGCTCTACTCGGTGAAGCCGACCGATCCGGCGACGATCGCCTGCGTCGTCGCGGTCACAGTCGCGGCGGCGTTCCTGGCGTCTCTGCTGCCTGCACTCCGCGCCGCCCGCAGATCGTTGCTCGAGAGCCTGAAGTACGAATAGCCGCAAAAGACCTCCGTCATTGGGACAGCCGCGGCCGGGACCGGCTGCAAGCTCCCGACGTGCGAAGAATTTCCTCTGACAGGGCGGTGTCGGCGTCATGCCTGCCGAAGTTGAACGCCGGCCTCGCCGCCGGCGCACCGAAAGTGCCTCGCCGGGGTTGTCCTGGTCCAGCTAGGCGCGTCGCGGTCGTGGTACGCTGGCCAGGCGGGTGGTTGGATTCGGGGGCAGCATTCCGGCAGCCCCCTCACCTCCCGCCGCCGCGCACGCGATCGCCATCCTCAGGGAACGCTACGCGTGCGGCGAGATCGACAAGGAGCAATTCGAAGAACGCCGACGCGTCTTCCAAGTGAGTTCCATGGGCTTTTATAACAGCGTACTTCTTCCCCGACTCTGCCATCTCGCCATGCGGAGCAAGCGGTTCGGTCCGTATCGTGCGCGCGTCGCATGGGCAGCGCGGGGCCGTGTGCTCGAGATCGGCGCCGGCTCGGGCTTGAATCTCGGCCTGTATCCGCCGGAGGTAAGCGAGATCCTCGCGCTCGAGCCCGACGGCAAGCTCCTCGAGCTCGCCGAGCGCAACGCGGCCAAGGCCGGCCGTCGCGTAACCTTCATCCAGGGCTCGGCCGAGGAGATCCCTCTCGACGACGAAAGCGTGGATACCGTCGTGACGACCTGGACGCTCTGCACGATTCCGAATCCGGACCGCGCCCTCGCCGAAATGCATCGCGTCCTCAAACGGGATGGTCGGCTGGTTTTTGCCGAACACGGCCTCGCCCCGGAGCAGGGCGTGCGCAAGTGGCAGAATCGCCTGACGCCCGTGTGGATGAAGGTCGCGGGCGGCTGCCATCTGAACCGGCCCATCGCCGAGCTCGTCAGGCATGCAGGCTTCGAGGTCGATGAGCTCGAGACGGGTTACCTGCCCGGGCCGCGGATCATGGCCTATCAATACGAAGGCCGCGCGCGGCCGTCGCGAAGACCGCCGCAGCGCGCGGACGAGCGGCCCGAGTCATCGGAGCCGAACGAGCCCAACGAAGAGCTCAAACGCCGCCTCGAGCGGGAGCTCGACGAGGGCCTCGAGGACACCTTCCCCGCCTCCGACCCGGTATCCGTGACCGAGCCCGCGGGGACTTTGCCGGGCGCAACGGGCGAGCATGGGGGCACCAGGAGACCGCCCATCTAGGGCCGCTGGCGACTGGCGGCGGTCAGCGCGCCTTGCGCAATATGCGATGCGCGATGACATTCAGGGTCGGCACGCGACCGTTTCTACTCGTCGGCTTGACAGGGCGTGGTGCCGTGATACGGCAATGCGGACAGATAGACCGTGTCTTCGCCACGGAACTCTCCTTCGAAGTACTCCGGATCCACGGCCACGTAGGAGCGATGCAACGCACCGGCCTGCGGATCGAAGTCGAACTTCTCGGTAACGCGCATCTTGCTGCCGTGCGGGAGACGGCCATCGGCGCTCAGAATGCCGGGGAGGAAAGAGGTCGTTTCGACGACGAGCGTATCGCCTTGCCAGTGCCCGATCGAATACCCCGATCTCGTCAGAGGAACGTTCTCGGGTGGCGAGTCGCGATCCAGATGGATCGTGCGATCGAGTCCCCAGGACCCGTACAGCAACCGGATTTCGGTGTCGCTCTGCACGATGCGGTTGATGTCTTCCTCGAAGGTCCAATCGAACAAGATATTCGTGGGCTTGCAGCTCAGGCGGGGGTTATCGGCGGAGGAGCCGTCGAAGTCGCGCATGACAGCCTTGCCGCGTTCCGTCAACGGCAGCATGCTGCCTCGCTGGTTCCAATAGGCGTTGACGGGGTCCTTGGCAAGCGAGATCGCCGTACCGCGAGCGCCGGGGAATGCCTGTGCCCCCTTCGGCACTTCGCCGGGCTTGAAACGACCGGCGGTGCTGAGAGGCACCAGGGTGCCGCTCTGCCCGCGAGGATCGGTCATGACCACCTGCTCGCGCGCCCAGTCGCCGGCGATGTTGGGCTTACCATCCGCGCGCCGCGCCGGTCTGTTTGCAGCGACGACTCGCTTCGGCGCCGACTTCAGCTGCCCGTAACGATCCACGGACGAGCCGTCCGGAAAGAAGATCGTGCCGGTGTAACAGGTGGTCGGGTCGCGGCGATCGGGCGAACCGGTTACGCGAATGTGCATCCCGGCCGGAAACATGGCCTCTGACCAACCCGAGCGCTTCAACACCGTCAGGCCGCGTAGCTCGCACTTGTAGGCAACCGTTCTCCCATCGCTGTCGGCGACATTGAAGTAGAGCCAGGAATGCGGATTGACGAACTGCACGCGGGTAACGACACCGTCGAGCTCGATGTTCGTATTCAAGTCGTAGTTGGCCAACCCGTGGTGCGCTTGGGCTGCACTCGCCGCCAACAGACCCAGGACGACTGCTGCTCTCATGTGCGTACCTCCGTACTGCAGCTTCCGGTTTCGAACGTCAGACTGCAGTGTGGCTGAGCGACAATTTGTTGGTTCGACGTGTTCCGGAGCAGCGGCTTGCCCGAAGTCGAGATAGGTCATTGCTCTTCTCGCATCGACGACAGTTGCAGCATTATAGCGAACCGGCACATCCGGGCGCCGCCGATTCAGAGGGAGCAGGCCAGCGTCGCCGGCGTCCGCCGGCAGCACCCTTGCGGATGTAATATCGCCGCTCCATTGCAGGTCTCTTTCTCCAAGGGAACACCCGACCCGGGTATTCCCGAAGGCGCGGCCGGTGTGGCCGCGCCGGGTAAGACGACTACGCGCAAAGGAGCGCTACACAATATGAAGACCACCAACCTCGTCATGTCCGCCGTGGCCGCCACGTTCATGGTGCCGGTATTGGCCAAAGCCGGCCCCGCCCCTGCCCCAACGTTCAAGGCTGAGAAGTGCTATGGCGTCAACGCCAAGGGAAAGAACGACTGCGCCTCTACCGGAAACCACTCGTGCGCCGGAATGGCCAAACGGGCGAATGATCCGAACTCCTGGATCTATGTGCCGACAGGGACGTGCGAGAAGATTCAGGGAGGAAGCCTCACGCCGAAGAAGGCGTAAGCCAAGCGCGCGAGTCGCACATGAGCTCGAAAGCAAGTTCGACGGCAAAGACGGTCGGGGTCGGCCTGCGCGGCCCCCATGTCGCCGAAATTCGGGCGACTCGCCCGGCCGTGGGGTGGTTCGAGGTGCACGCCGAGAATTACCTCGGAGGAGGGCCGGCCTTGGCGGCCCTCCTCGATCTACGGCGCGATTACCCATTGAGTCTACACGGCGTCGGCCTGTCGCTCGGCAGCGCCGAAGGCCTCGACGCGAGCCATCTCGAGGAATTCGCGGCGCTCGCCGCCCGCACAGAGCCTTTCCTCGTCTCCGAGCACCTGTCCTGGAGTGTCGTCGGAGGCCGCTACCTCAACGATCTGCTTCCGCTGCCCTACACTGAAGAAGCGCTCGACGTCGTCGCGCGCAACGTGGAGCGCATGCAGGAGGCGCTCGGCAGGCGGATCCTCGTCGAGAATCCTTCCGTTTACCTGCGCTTCGTTCACTCGACGCTCGCGGAGCCCGAATTTCTCGCGGAGCTCGTGAAGCGGACGGGATGCGGCATCCTCGTCGACGTCAACAATATCTACGTCAGCTGCGTCAATGTCGGCGGCGATCCGCTCGCTTACCTCGGTGCGCTTCCGGCAGAGGCCGCGGCGGAGATTCATCTCGCCGGACACTTTCGCACCGATCGAGACGATCGACCTTTGCTCATCGACGATCATGGCGACGTGGTCTCGGAGGCAGTCTGGGCGCTGTATCGCGAAGCGCTGAGGTGCTTCGGGTCCGTGCCGAGTCTCGTGGAATGGGACCGCCGCCTCCCGTCCTGGCCGGTGCTGGAGGAAGAAGCCCGCAAGGCCGAGAACATACTGCTTTCGCTCGTCGGCGCGCATGACCACGCTGCTTGATCTCCAGCGCCGCTTCGCGAGCGCGCTCCTGGCAAGAGACGACACGAGCGTGCTGCCGCTCATCGATGCCGCCGGCATGCGGGCCGCCGCGCGGATCGACGTTTATCGCAACAACATCGTGTCCTCGCTCACGGACGTGTTGGCGGAAACGTTCCCGGCCTTGCGACGGCTCGTCGATCCGCGTTTTTTCGAGTATGCGGCCCACGAGTTCCTTACGGCATCGCCCCCCGAACGCCCGCGGCTCGCCGAGTACGGCGCGCGGTTCCCCGCGTTCATCGCGGGCTTCGAGCCCTGCCGGCCGTATCCCTACTTTGCTGACGTGGCGCAGCTCGAGTGGCTCGTGCACGCCGCCGGCGAGGCGCCCGACGTGCCGGCGGTCGGGTCCACCGCGCTGCAAGCCGTCGCGCCGGGTGACACGCCCCGGCTCGTGCTCCTCTTTCACCCATCCTTCGGCTACGTGGAGTCCGCTTGGCCGATCGATCGGATCTGGGTGGCGAACCGTGCGGGCGGTACTTCGGACAGCGAAAGCACGATACAGTCCGTGACCCTGGATGCCGGCGGCGTGGGGCTCGAAATCGCCCGAACCCGGCGGGGGGTGGCGTTGCGTGAGCTCGAGGCGTCGACGTTCGCGTTCCGGAACGCGCTCTGGACGGGCGCGGCCCTGGAGACCGCCGCCGAAGCCGCTCTGACGATGGATCCCGAATACGACCTCGCCGCCGCGCTCGGCGGCCTGTTCAGCGACGAGGCAATCCTCGGCCTTCGGCTTGCCTCGCCGACCATGCCCGGAGATCAGCCGTGATGAGCACGCACGCACGGCCCGCATCCGTCCTCGCACTGCGACACGCCATCGACAGACTTTTGGCGAAGCTCGGAGCCGTCCCCATGGCGGTGTTTCAGTTCCTTTTCCGAGTCTGTGCGGCCGGCGTCTTCTGGGACTCCGGGATGGCCAAGATCGCGAGCTGGCAGACCACGGTCGTGCTGTTCCGGGACGAATACCACGTCCCCCTGCTCTCGCCCGGGCTCGCCGCGACGCTCGCGGCCTCGGTCGAGCTCACGTGCCCCGTCCTCCTCGTCATCGGGCTCGGCGCGCGCCTCGCGACGCTGCCGATGCTCGCGATGATCTTCGTGATCGAGGCCTTCGTTTATCCCGAGGATTGGCTTCAGCACCTTACGTGGGCGTCGATGCTGCTGTTCATCCTGAGCCGCGGCCCGGGCGTCATCTCCGGCGATTACCTGATCGCTCGATGGTTCTTCCGGCGCAACCAAGTGCAGAAGTAACGAACTGCTCACGAATGCAACCCGCAGAGCGGGGCACGCCTCGAAGACGAGCAGCTGAATTTGGGGTTTGGGGCGGGTCCGGGGATATTAGGCATCCCATTCGATGGCTGCGAGAATCCTCGTCGCCTGGGCACTATCGACCCGCCGTCGATACCCGACAATGGCGACACTTCCCGTCCGCGTCGGAACGAGCTCACCGGAGAACTGGCCCATCTCGAAAGTCGTTACGCTTCGCACCGGCCGACCAATCAAAATCAGCACCGTCACCGGGCCCTCGGGGCCGCGGACGACGAAATGCGGCACGAGAGTCCCGTGAAACGGGCACAACCTGATGTACGTGACGGCGCCGATCCCCTCGCGCAACCGCACGCCATAGCGCGCTAACAGACCTTGGACCGACGCGGGAGTGAGCGGCGCCGCATCGGCTCGCAGCGCCGCCGGCTCGCCGCGCACGTGATCGACGACCTCCATTGTCAGGGCCGGGCGCTCCGGCCCCGCGAGCCAGAATGCTACGCTCACGCCGCAAGCCAGCAAGGCGGCGGCCGCTACTCCGAGCCAGCGCCGTGCGCGAGAACTTGGCGCACGGAGGTCGAAACGGTCATGGTCGCTGCGGGGCACATCGACGCGCAATGCCGCGCCGATCAGTGCGTCGAACCGTCTGGCGCGGTCGAGCTGCTGTCCGCACGCCTCGCACTCCTCGGCGTGTGTCAAAAAGTCAGTTGACGTGCAGCTGGGCTCGGTTTCACAGATGCGCCGGAACTCGAGACACTCCAAGGCTCCACTCCAGAGTCCTGCTCACTCATTAATGACCGGGCCGATTCTCATTCTATTGCGGCCGCTCCAGCTCAACCAAGCGGACGCCCTATTCTGCCGCCTCGAGCGCGGTCGCAAGCTTCTTTCTCGCTCTGAACAGGCGGGTCAGCGTCGCACCCTGCGTGATTCCCATCATGCGCCCGATTTCCGCGGTGCTGTATCCGAACAGCGCGTGCAGGACCAGGGGCTCGCGATACTCCGGTTCGAGCTCCAATATCGCCCGGCGAAGCGTGGCCACGTCGGGGTCGGGCGGATCGATTGCGAGCCCCTCCTCGATGAAGTTGATCTCGTCGATGTCGACGGCTCGCAGCCGCTTTCGCTCGAATGTCCGCGCGAATTCGCGGCGTACGATCGTGATCAGCCACTGCTTCACGGCGGCGCCGTCTCGAAGGCTCGGCAGGAAACGCCAGGCCCTGACGAGCGCTTCCTGGACCAAGTCCTCGGCCAAAGAGGCATCGCGACTCAGCCAGAAGGCATAGCGGTAGAGATCAGTGCGCACCTGCGCGACGATGCGTTCAAAGTGAGAGACGTCAACGGCACGCCGGGGAACGGCGGCGGTGCCCGCCACGCGGGACTCGCTGTCGACTCCCGGTGCCGCGCCCGGAGAGGGCTCCGTCTGCTCAGTCCGTTCCCAACCCTCCTGAGGCGCATGCTCTTCGACGATCCGCAACCTCGGCGTCGGGGGTGCCTCGAGCGCCGGCGGAGCCTCAGGTTTGGCTTCAGACATCGACTTTTCCCCTGGCGGCGCGCGCTTGCGCCGCCAATTTTCCGAAACTCGAAGATGAGTCGGAGGCCTACGGAAAAGCTGACAAAAATAATAGGGCCCACCCCGGGTGGGGTGGTATCCTCGCGCCCCATGAACGCAGATCTCAAGCAACAGGCGGCACTGCGACTGAAGATTGCGGCCGGCCATCTCGAGGGCGTGCGCCGAATGGTGGACAAGGACGCGCAGTGGTTGGACCTCATGAAGCAATTGAGCGCGGTGCAGGCGAGCCTAGAGTGTGTCCAGCAACTGTTCCTGCGGGCGCACCTCTCGACTTGTCTCTCGAAGGCCGTGCAGGACGAGCGCGGAGCAGCGATCATTGACGAGCTGATGACCGCGCTCAAGTTCAACAAGAGCCTCACGGACGGCATCCGGGCGCCCATCAGGGAAGACTAGCGGCGGAGCCGGGCCTGCTATGGTCCTCCCGCAGCGAATTGCGCGGCGACGTACGGCGCCCTCCCCGCATTCTGATGTCACGTCGATGCCGTCAGCTCGGTGCGCGACGGCAGCTGCACGTTGGCGCTGCAACGAAATCCCGGGGGCCGTCCTTGGCCACTCCTGCTTCAATCCGGCTGACTCGCCCGCGCTCCGGCAGCCTGCGTTCAGCCAGTCCGATTTCCAGTGCTACGGCTTGATCGGCGCGATAGGGAAGGAAAAAATGTAGTCGTTCGAGCGCACGGCTCCGTGGCAGGCAAGGCAACTGTCTGCCTTACCCGACGCCTGGATCGAGCCGTCGGGTCCATACTTCGCCCAGAACCAATCATTGTGCTGGCTATCGAAGCCCTGCCGCTTCTGCATGATCGTGATCGCCGCGAGCTTCTTGTTGGGCATATAGTTTTCCTTCACGATGACCGCACCGTTCGGCATCGTGCCGCTCTTGGCCTGCTTGCCCGTGGCCGCCTCGGGGTTCAGGTAGGTCGTGAGCAACGCGCCGTGCGGTTCCTGTCCGCGATAGAACTTGCCTTTGTCGTACAGCTTCCAGTTCTGGCGGTAATTGGCGCTTTGCAGCTGCTGCCACAAGGCCTTGGCATCGCTTTGATCGTCGGCGAGCGACGGCATTGCGATCATGAGCGCTAGAAGGCTCAAGCTGAGCGCGGCGCCCGTTCTTTTGAAGATGGCCCGGGATTGCATGTTGGAGAACTCCTTTATGTTGCCTATGTTTCCCAAAGATCGGCCCGCGTGGGGCCGGCGGCCGTTGGTCAGCAATTTTCGGGCCGACTCACGCAGCCGGCAGGCTGTGTAATAGTGGGCGGAGGTCGCAGCCTACGCCCGCGGCCTCGGCTTTCCGTTGCACGTGATCGTCCACGGCGACGCCATCGCCAAGGCATACGGAGTCGAGTACACGCCCGGCATCATGGTCATCGACGGTGAGGGGACCGTGGTGTATCGAAGAGCCTCGACCAACCTTCCTCCAGGCGAAACGCTGGCGCAGATGTGGGCGGGCCAAGTGCGAAGAGCGCTGGACGAGGCGGTGGCGGCTCGACAGTAGGGAGCGACGGTTCCGCGCTACAACGTTTGCGTCTGACCGCCATCCACGTCAACGATCGAGCCATGGCAGAAGCTTGCCGGCGCACCGAGGAGAAACGCCACGACTCGTGCGATCTCCTCGGGCTGACCGAAGCGCGTTATCCCTTGCTGCGCAGCAAACCTCACTTCTGCCTCGGTTCGCGTGAGGCCGTGCTGCGTCGCAAACGCCTCCAAACGGCGCTGCAACCGATCCGTGGCGATAGCTCCAGGATTGATCGCATTCACGCGCACCCCGTCGAGCTTGCCTTGGTCCGCGAGCGCTTTGGTGAGGTTCATGACGGCGGCGTTGACGGCGCCACCGATGGCGAAGTCGCGTTTGCCGGTTCGGCCGCCGATCCCGGCAATGTTCACGATACTGCCGCCTGAAGCAGCCAGATGCGGCCACGCCGCGCGGCAGCAGCGCATCGCGCCGAAGAACTTCAGTTCGAACCCGTCGTGCCAATCCGCATCCGACAAGGCATGAAAGTCACCGCGCTTAGTGGCGCCGGCGTTGTTTACGAGCGCGTCGAGACGGCCGAACCGCGCGACCGTCGCGGCTACGAGTTGCGTCGGCATCTCGGGCTTCGCAAGATCGAGCGCGGCCACGAGTGATTCCGTCGGCAGCTCGGCAGCCAGAGACTCGAGCTCAGCCGACGTGCGGGCCGCTACCGTCACCTTCATGCCCTCGGCCGCCAACGTCCGTGCGATTGCGCGGCCGATGCCGCGACTTGCACCGGTGACGATGGCTACCTTGTCGACGAGATCGAGCTGCATACGACTCCTTACGGCGACGGCGGACGCCTAAAGATCAGCGAGCACGAGCGTGGACTGACTCACGGCTCGAGCTTTCGGTTCCGCGTCGAAGGTCCGCTACCGGTTGACAGGCGCTCCGTACACCTCGATGCGACCGACATTGACGTAGCCCCCGGGCCCGTGGCCGCTGCCGGGCATCAGATCGGCGAAGCCTATCTCGTCGACCTTGCGGAGGTCTGGATGCTCGATCCAGTTGCCGACGGCCACCACGCGCTCGATGTCTAGCTTGAGCCATCGCAGGTCTGCGATCGAAACATCGGAGACGTTGAAATCGAGCTCCGGTCCCGTCGCATGATCCCCAACGAGCCAGGTGCCGTCGGCCAGCTTCACGACGGGATGAATCTGGTGGAAACCGGATGTGCGAACGACCCAACGGATCTTCGCGAGCGGACTGGAGAGATCGACGTAATGGTCGCGGTCACGCAGCGTCACTGCGCTCGGCGATGTGGTCGTCCCCGTCCAGAGGTTGAGCGGATAGACGTTGCTCGAGCCCCGGACGCCGACAAGCTGGATTTCCTTTCCGGAGGGGCCATACAGCCCGAGCTCGAGATTCGGGCTCGCGACTCCCGCCTGGGAGGCGGGCCACGCGCCGTGGTCGTCGGCGGAAGTCGAAAGCGCCTTCCACCCTTCGCTGAAGAACAAGGGCGGGCGCATTGCACCACGTTGGGCCAGCGCGTTTGCCGCCAGCAGCCAAGTGACGAGAGCTACGCCGATAGCGAAACGTCGCATCATTGCATCCTTCCCTGCCGGGCTCGGACGCCATCCTAGCCCAAGATGGCGCCTCGAGGCGACAAAGCCGCCCAGTCACTTTTGTGGCATGGAGCAATGAGCAAGGAGCGAGGCATGAGGGACGAGGCAGAACAGCCGACGGCCGCTGGGTGCCGCCCGTCAAGCTCCGCTAAGTGCACGGTATACTACCGGGCTTTGATTTCACCTGTTCGTGAGAAGACATGAAGAAGGCCGGCACCGCCAGCGCGCGCCGTACACCGACGTCTGAATCCCGCTCCAAGGCTGCCGTCGGCCGGCGCGAGCGCAACAAGCTGGACAAGCTGCAGCGGATACGCCGCGCCGCCGCGGCGCTGTTCAGGGAGCACGGCTTCGAAGGGACGACGACTCAGGCCGTCGCCGAGAAGGCGGACATCGGCTCCGGCACGCTGTTCCTGTACGCGCCGAAGAAGGAAGACCTGCTCGGCATCGTGATGTCGAACGATCTCATCGAGACGGTCAATGCGCTCGAGGCATCTCTTCCGCGCAATCGCCAATTGCCCGACCAGGCCTGGCATATCTTCAGGGGGCTGCTGCAGTATCACGCGAAGGACAAGAACCTGTCCCGCTTCTATGTGCGCGAGTTCTCTCTGCCGCGCCATCCGAAGTCCGCAGGCTCCAAGACGGGATCGCCCGCCTTGGTCATCATGGAGACGTTGGCCGACGTTGCCGCTCGGGAACAGAAGCTCGGCCGCGTCCGCGAAGAATTGCAGCCGAAGGAGATTTCGCTGGCGCTATTCTCCCTGTACTACATGGCGCTGTCGCATTTCCTAATGAGCCGCTTCAGCTTGCCGGAGTGCTCTGCGTATCTGCGGACCGCGCTGAAGACCTATTTCGAAGGCGCGCGAGCCTCGAAGTAGCCGCTATTCGAGACGGGCCGCCCATTCTGACGGGGCTTCACAAAGTCTAAGGGAACACCGTCGTCAACAAGCTGTAGATCGTCTCCGAGCCGGTCACGAACTGGCCGATGCGCAGGTTCTCGTCGCGGGCATGCTGATTGTTGTCGGCGTTGACGGTCGGCACGAGCACGAACGGCATATGCAGGGCGCCGACCAGCACGTCGGTCGGTACCGTACCCCCCATCATGCGAATGCGCACCGGCGCCTCTTGCGGCTCCGGCGCGGTCGGCGCCCGCAGCGCGCGCAGCGCCCAGCGGCCGATCGGCGAATCCATCGGCATGCGCTCGGCGGCCTGCACGGAGTGGAGCGTGAAGCGGGCAAGCTTGTCGTAATGCGTGCGCTCCTCGTCCGTCGGCGCGCTCTCGACGAGATGATAGCCCTGGTGCTCGATGTGCCGCCTCACGAGATCGAAGAGCCGGCGGCCGTCGGTCGCCGGCGTGGTCCTGAGATCGATCTCTGCGACGGCCGTGCTCGGAATCACGTTCGCGGCGCTTGCGCCGACGCCGCCGGCCGCCATGCCGCGAACATTCAGGGACGGATACTGCAGCGCCTCCTGGTAATTGGCGCCGACTCGCTCCGGGCGCGCGATGCCGGCTTGCCGGCGAAGCGCGGCCTCGTCGTCGCCGACGGCGGCGAGCGCAGCGCGGTCCGCGGGCGTGAGCGTGACGCCGTCGTAGTAGCCTGGGATCGTTACCCGGCCGTCATCATCCTTCATGCTCGCTAGCAAGGCAGCGAGCCGCTGCGCGGGGTTCGGAACGTAGTTGCCGAAGTGGCCGCTGTGCATGGGTGCGCGGGGACCGAAAACCTCGAGCGTAGTCTGGGCGAGACCGCGATTGCCGAACACGAGCGTCGGCCGACCCGACGCATGCAAGGGACCGTCGAGGACGACGAGCGCGTCCGCGCGAAACGCTTCCGGGTCGGAAGCGATCGTGGCCGCGAGGCTCGGCGAGCCGATCTCCTCCTCGCCGTCGAGCAGCACCTTCACGCCGAAGGCGGGCGCCGCATGGCGCGCCGCCAGCAGATCGACCGCCGTCAGAAACATCTCGATCGGCGCCTTGTCGTCCGCGGCGGAGCGCGCGAACACCCGCAGCTCGGGATCGAGCGGCCGCGCCTGCAGCGCCTCCAGGCCAACGTCCTGCCAGCTGCCTTCGGCGCCGCGCCGGCGCACGACGGGCTCGAATGGATTCGGCTGCGACCATTCGCGGTCTGTGACGGGTTGACCGTCGTAGTGGATGTAGAAGAGCACGGTCGGCAGGCGCCGTGCACTCGCCTTAAGCTCGGCCAGCACGACCGGGCGTCCGGCCGCGTTCTGCACCAGACGCACGCGGAAGCCGCGCCGCTCGAACGCCCCTTGCAGGAATTGCGCATTGCGAACGATGTTCGCCGGGACGGCGGCGACGTTGGGGATGCGCAGCAGATCGATGTACTCGGCGAAGTTGTGCTGCGCTGCCTGCTGCGCCTCGGCGTCCAGCGTACCTGCTCTGGCACTGCCGGAACTCACGGCGCTTACGAGCGCGGACAGCGCGGCGGCCGGGAGCACAGCCGCGCGCAACGACCGCTTTCCGCGCCACGACTTGATCATTGGCCTACGGATCGCTCCTCTTGAGTTGAACGTTCTTCATCATGCTCCCGATCCTCTTTGTCGGAGGTCTTCTCCGGGACGGCGGAGCTCGGCTATCGCCCTGGTGCGGCGGGTCATAGGGCGGCGTGTCATAGGCAGCGGGGCTCAGTCCTTGGTCGTGCGCAGGTGCTTCGGCCAAATCCCGTAACGGCCCGCGGCCAGAATACCGTTCGGATCGACGGCGTCCTTAATCGTCTCGTGCAGCCGCCGCAGTGCATGATCGTTGAAGGAATAAGTATCCGCAACGAGCGACTGGAAGGCCGGCGCCGCTCGGTATTCCCCCCAGCCGTGCGAGGCGCAAAGCGCAGCCACTTGTCTGAACGTCTCGCGCATCTTCCGGTTGGCTGCGACGTTCGTGCCGGATCGGAAACCCGAACGTGAAAATGAAGGAGCGCTCGAAATACCCCGCGGGCAGCACGTAGAGCGCCGCAGAGGGCATGCCCAGTTCGCTGAAGTGCGGCCGCAGCACCCGGTTGATGTCGAGAATGGCTTGGCCGGTCCTCGGAATCAGCGGCGAGAACCAGAGGTGGCCGTTCGTCGGGTCCTGGTTCGTTGCCGAGCGAGCGCCGATGACGAAGCGCTGCAGGCTCGGAGTGCCGAACCGCGGCAGATCGAACATCGTCTGCTGTTCGGGCTTGAGCGGCAGATCGTAGCTGTCGCCCTCTTTGAACTCGGCGCCCGGGATCTCCGCGAGCTTCTGCTTCGAGTATTCCCAGTTCGCAGCGTTCGTCACCTTGCCGCCATAGAAGCCGAGGGTGCAGCTCCAGACGCCGACGCCCCGTTGCGCTGCGTAGCGGTTGATCTCGCCGGCCGGCGGCTCGCCGTGCTCGTACATCGCCGCGAGAGTCGTATCCGGCTTGCCGCCGCCAAGGAACCCTCCCCGGAAGAACAGCGGGCTGCCGAAGGCGGGCATGCCGTTCGTGATACCCAGGTTTTCCAAGTAATTCACAATATCGACGAGCCGGTGGATGTCTTCGAAGCGGTGAACGGTAACCGTTCCCGAATGATACGCCTCGGGCGCCGGCATGAGCCAGAAGCCCATCTTCGTGACGACGCCGAAGTTCGATTGCGAGAAAATGCCGTCGACCCAGGGGCCGATGCCGAACTTGTACTGCTGCCACGTCTCCGCGCCCGGCAGCGCGCCCATTCCCGTACGCACGATGTCGCCGTTGCCGAGAACGACCTCCATGCCGCAGTGCGAGTCGAAGTGGTTGCGGAAACGGTTCGTCGTATACCCGACGCCGTGATCGAGCGCGTTGCCGATCGGGCTGCCCCAACCCGGGTCGGGACAGTCTATCCAGAGCTTGAGACCTTTCTCGTTGATGTATCGATAGAGGTCGAAATAGCTTACGCCCGGCTCGACGAGCACGTAGGCCCTCGCCTCGTCGACATCGAGAATCCGGTTCATGCGCTTGAGGTCGAGCACGACGCTGCCGGAAAGGTTCGGCGCCGAGCCCCCGTAGCCGAGGTTCTTGCCCGTCGAGATCGGATAGATCGGGATCCGGTAGCGGTTCGCCGTCTTGACGATCTTCTGGACTTCCTCGGTCGTCGTCGGCGCCACGGCCGCGGACACCGTGACCTCCTCCGGCTCGCCGTAGAACGGGGAATAGGCGTCCTTGTAGAGATCGACGTCCTCGTCGCTCGTGAAGACCCACTCTTCACCAACGGTCGCGCGAAACTGCTTCAGCGCTTCGGCCCAGTCGCCGGCGCTCACCCCTGGCGGAATCTGCATGGCATGCCTCCGGTCAGTCGGAATGATTGTTGCGCGTCAGGTAGGCGGCGATCGCATCGAGATCGGCATCGCTGACCTCGGTCTTGCGAAAGAACGGCATGACGGAGATACCGTTGCGCACCATGGCCTTGACGAGCGCCGGCGTGAGGTCCGTGCGCTCCTCGAGCAGCGCAGGCTTTCGGCCGCCGTATTTCGCGCGCAGCGCCTCGGTGCCGGGCCGCTTCTCGGGACCCGCTCCGTGACACGCAGAGCAATACTCTTGGTACTGAACGTAGCCGCGCGGCTTCCCGGCGGCGTCTATCGGCGCCCTGACCCAGGCCGGGCCGCCGGGCGGAAGCTCGGGAGCGGCGCGGACGGTGCCGCACAAGACGAAAGAACCGACGAGAGAACCGGCTAGCCACAGCGGCGCGGCGGCGCTTTTCATAGTCATCCCCCTTCGAGTCATCCGCTCCGTCTCCCTGTGCCGCGCAGCCGGCGGGCCGCCCGGGACCCTTCCATGGCGAACAGCGTTTTGCGACGGTCGCCGCTGTGTTCTTGCTCCGTTGCTCGGTCCGTTGATTATGTGCGGCGCTGGAGGTAGATTCGTTACTGAGCGTACTCAGAATCTAGCCCACGGAAGATGCGATTGCAAACAATGGCGCATGGCCCCTCGTCACCACAATCGTTCGACGCGGGCGATGCGCCGGCGCCGCAAAATGTTGCAGCCGCATCGCAAGAAGAAGCCCAAGTCGGGCGACAGGAGTCGCGCATGTCGAATCGACGCGAATTTCTCCGGACAGGGATCGCCTTGACGGCGACCGTCGCCTCGTCGGCCGTACCGGGATGGGCGACGGAGAGGGCCGGCTCATCGAGCCCAACCCCTTCCGGGCAGCAATATCGGCGACCGGCTGGGGCGACGGGTGGCCGGCTTTGGCCGGTCAAGGTGGTCTTCGACGAGGGCTTCGCGGAAAGCCGCGCTTTCGCGAAGGCCGCAAGAGCGCTCGGCATGCGCACTCACGGGATCTCCGGCGACGTAACCGCGCTCTGGTACGACGATCTCTACCACCGCTGGCGTGAGGGTCCGGCCGTCATCGCGGGCCTGACCGGCGCGAGCGCGCTGTTCTGCCTCGAGCGGCTCGCCTGGGACGCAAGTCATCGCGTGGTCCTGCGCGTCGAGCATACCCGCAACCCCGACGGCCGCGTGCGCCATGTATTCGCGGGCCCGGCTCAGCTCTCGGAGCATGCCGTGCTGACGCCCGATCGGCTGCGTGCCGGCTGGCCGGCCGCCATGGCGCAGCTCGTGGCCGGCTGCCCGAGCGGCCAATGCCTCCGGCAGATTCGTTCCCTTGTCGCTACACCCGCGTCGTCGACGCACTGGAGCGAGCCGCTCGCTTCCTGGATCATCGCGCCGCGCGCAGCGGTCTCCTCCGCATGATGCGCGCACGGCTCCGGCGGACGTTCGATCCTGGAGCACTAAGTACACCGATTCGAACATCGGCGATAGGTTGGTTGGAATCCAATCCTTCTAACGAATCGTAGCCCCGACACGCGTAAATTTTCAGTCGCTATCGGCTGTATTGGCCACTCCGGACGGCGTACGAGCGTGAACCAAATGCAACAAAACCGGCGAGGCACCGGCTCCATCCCGATGCGTGTCCCCACTCAACTGCGTCAGTCGCGCGCAAGGTAGGAACAGCCCCCGAGGCCCACTACCCGTCCCGAGAGGTCCGGCCGGCGCCTCCGATTACCAGGTCTACTCGCACCGAGTCGTGCGCGGCGAGAGCGAA
This sequence comes from uncultured Gammaproteobacteria bacterium, assembly GCA_963702105.1. GTDB lineage: Bacteria > Pseudomonadota > Gammaproteobacteria > Steroidobacterales > Rariloculaceae > ZC4RG20. The sequence continues at coordinate 989,164 of OY969712.1, read as the reverse complement.
GTCGAATCACGCGCGTTCACCAGCCGGGGCACCAGCGCCCGGAGCGGTGCCGAGGAAGGGTTCAAGGTCGCCGTCGGACGAGCCTTCACGAACGTATGGGCGACCGAGTTTTATGCCGAAGCCGAGCAGGAGTAGTCGCGCGCAGCCCGAGCGCCAAGGGGGGGCAAGACATGAGTGAGGGATTGATGCATACAGAAAGGTCGCGGCGATGGTAGAGTCGCAATGGCAGTCAAAAGAGCGCGTATGGTGGCCAGAATTGTCCGTCGGCACGAGGTGGATCTCGAAACAAGGAAAGAAAATTGGAAGTGAAGTTCGGTGTTTTCGATCATATGGACCAGGCCGACGTCCCGCTCGTACAGCAATTCGACGAGCGGTTGAGGCTGATCGAAGCTTACGACCGGCTCGGCTTCTATGCCTATCATCTTGCCGAGCATCACGGCACGCCGCTGGGGCTCGCACCGTCGCCGGGAATTTTTCTGGCCGCGGTCGCGCAGCGCACGAAGCGGCTGAGATTCGGTCCGCTCGTATACTCCTTGCCGCTTTACCACCCGATCCGGTTGATCGAAGAGATCTGCATGTTGGACCAATTGAGCGGGGGCCGCTTCGAGCTCGGCGTCGGCCGCGGGGTGTCGCCGATAGAAGTGGGTTTTTACGGCGTCGACGCGCAGGCGGGACCTCGCCAATTTCCCGAGGCGTTGAAGCTCATCAAACAGGGGCTTACGTCCCACGAGCTGAACTTCAGCGGCGAGTTCTATAGTTTCGGGCACGTCCCCATGGTGCTTAGCCCGGCGCAGAAGCCGTATCCGCCATTGTGGTACGGGGTCACTTCGCCGGATGCGACTCATTGGGCGGCCCTGGAAGGCGCGCACATGGTCACCTTGTTGCCGACGCAGGGTGCGCGTGCCGTGATCGACCGCTACAGGTCCGAATGGTCTAACCTCGGCAGATCGCCGCGCGACCTGCCTCTAATGGGCGTAATGCGGCTCGTAGTGCTGGCCGCTTCCGACGCCGAAGCTCTGAGCACGGCGCAGCGTGCCTACGCCTCCTGGCTCGGCCACATGCGGCTGCTTTGGGATCGGCGCGGCCTGGAATTTCCGTTGCAGTTGCCGCCGGAGATCGGCCCGATGATCGAGGTCGGCGCCGCTTTTGCCGGGACGCCAACCGCTTTTCGAAATTTCGTCGCGGACAGCGTTGCAGCGATCGGCGCGAACTACATCACCTGCGACGTGGCCTTCGGGAACATGGCATTCGATGAAGCGATGCGGACAACAGAGCTCATCGGGCGGGAACTCATTCCAGCGTTTGCCGGCGGACCCGCAGACTAACCGAGCCCGGCCAGCGTAGACCCGCTTCCAAACGTCGAGATGCGGACGCCGAGCTCCGAGGCGCCGCGGCTTGCGGCAGCGTCCAAAATGTCGCAGCATCCCGGGCATCCCGTAGGCAGGAACGAGCGAATGGCCGCCTCCGAAGAGATCAACGCCGATATGCTCGCCTTCTGGAACGGGCATGGCGGCCATACGTGGGTGGCCCGGCAAGAGCACACCGACATCACGTTGGCCCCGGCGACGCAGGCCCTGCTCGCCTTTGCCGCGCCCCGCGCAGGCGACCGGGTATTGGACGTTGGCTGCGGCTGCGGTGGCCCCACGCTCGATTTCGCGCGCGCCGTCGGCCCTGGCGGCTGCGTGGCGGCACTCGATATCTCCGGGCCGATGCTGGCCGAGGGTGAGGCGCGCGCCAAGGCCGCCGGCATCGCAAATGTCGAGTGGCGGCAGGCCGATCCAGCCACGGCCGAGCTCGACGAATACGATCTCTTGACGTCGGCCTTCGGCACGATGTTCTTCGGGGACACGGTGAGCGCCTTCGCGCACATGCGCCGAGCCGCCGGTCCTGGTGCGCGCATGGCGATCCTCTCGTGGCGGTCTTTGCCCGAAAACCCGTGGATGCAGGTGCCGATGAATGCGGTCGCGCAGCATCTGCCGCCGCGGCCGCCGCCGGCTCCGCATGCTCCCGGTATGTTCGCGTTCGCCGATCCGGAGCGCGTCACCGACGTACTCACGGCGTCAGGCTGGGCCGCGCCGCGGTTGGAGCGCCTGGACATGGATCTCGATTTCGCCGCCGGTCGCGGGCTCGAGGAGGCCGTCGTACAGTCGACCCAGATAGGCGCGGTGAACAGCTGGCTTCGCAGCCAGCCGGTGGAGGTCATCGCCGCCGCCGTCGAGTCGATCCGTGAAGCGCTGGTGCCGTACTCTGAGGGCGACAGCGTCCGTCTGCCGGGCGCCATGTGGTTGATCGGCAGCGCGGCCGCTTGAGAGGAGCCGGCGACCGAGCGGCGGAGCGGCCCAGTCGTCCCGAGGCGGTGTGCTGCCGGCGCTCTTCGGTCGCAAAGTTGTAGTAGCGATCGAGAACGAGGCCAAATAGACAAATGGAGGATTGGGGGGGGGGAGATAGCGGCAATGGGACTTAAGGTTATCGGCGCTGGACTCGGTAGAACCGGGACCGCGGGCCTGAAGGTTGCCCTCGAGCCGCGAAGCAAGGATGGGAACCGCCGTTGACGGCAACAAGAGCAGAGCCTTCATAGTCTGGTCGAACCGCGCTGGCAGCACGGGAATCGGTCATATGCTTGAGCCAAATCCGGCCGCAGCGGCCTCGGGTGCCAGCTATGTCATAGCGACTGATCGTTGGGTTGGTCGCCGAATGCGAACGTGGCGCTCTAGCCCTATCAGCAGCACGGTCGTGACTACCATCGCGACGGCCATCGCGGCAAGACCCGCCGAATAGGTGCCGGTCGCGTCCTTCGCGACACCCCATGCGTACGGACCGCCAAATGACCCTATCTGTGAAACGGTGTTGATTGTCGCCCCCCCCAGCGCGAGCAGGCGGGGGTGCAGAAGGTCCGGCCAGAACATGGCGCATGTCAGGACCTGGGACCACGCGCAGATACTGAAGATGAAGAAGCCTGCGATCGTGATCGCCGCGGAGCCGTGAACCCAGATCATAGAAATCCCCGCCGCCATCCCGAGCGCGCTCACGATGGCGGAAGAGAAGCGCTCGCCACGGCGATCCGAAAACCACCCCGTCAGCAGCATCGCGACGATGCCCAGTACGCCGCCGGCGCTGACGACGTAGCCGATCTCGTATACGTCGAAAGCGGTGGTCGCCTGGAGCAAGAGCGGTGTGTTGACGGCCATCGTGATCCCAACGCCGACGATGAGCGCCCCAATCAGCGATATCTGCAGCACGATAGGGTTGCGGATCGTGGATAACAGGTCGTGACGAAGTGGCGATCCGATCACTGCCGCTTCGGCTTCGAGCGTGCTCTTGAGCCATAACTTTTCGTCTGCTGTAAGCCAACCGACCGAGGAAGGATCATTCGGCAGGACGAACCAGATGGCGACGCCGATGACCGCCGCCGGCAGGCCTTGTAGCGCAAGTAGCCATTGCCATCCATGAAGCCCATAGAGGCCGTCCATCGACAGCAACATTCCCGAGACGCTGCCGAGGAGCACCGAGGCGAGCGGGCCAAAGATATAGAAGCGGCTGATCGCGCGGCCTCGAAACTCCTTTGGAAACCAAGTGCCGAGGTAGAAGATGACGCCCGGAAAGAAGCCGGCTTCAGCCGCACCCAGCAAGAAGCGGATGGTGTAGAACTGCCAAGGCGTGTGCACCCACATCGTCGCGGTCGCAAGGAGGCCCCACGTCACCATGATCCGCGCGAGCCAACGGCGCGCACCATAGCGGGTCAGCAACATATTCGAGGGGATTTCAAGCAGCGAATACGCTAGGAAGAATATCCCTGCGCCTAGACCATAAACGGCGGCACTGAAGCCCAGCTCGCCATTCATCTGAAGAGCGGCGAAGCCAATGTTGACCCGATCCATGTATGCGAATAGATAGCCCAGCCCGAGCAGCGGCAGGATGCGTATGCTGGCTTTTACGACAGCGGAGCGGGCGACGCCGGGGTCAGCGAGATGGATCGTCCGGCGCCCCGGCCTCTGTGAATTTGCCGTGCCGGGCAATCCGGTCTCGTGAAAAGCTGCCATCCCCGGCCTCCTCAGCCAAGGCCGCCTAACGACGGCATGGAGGTAAGCATTCCCCCAGCGACCCGGGGGCGGCACATTGGAGAGACGCTTGGGCGTCCTGCTTTCGTCACCCCAATTCGGAAAGTTTCCAATGTTGGCTGCGGCCAGACAGATGGCATCCTAACCCAATGAAGGGATCGCAGGAAACCGCACCGGAGTGACAGGCGCTTTGGGGCGGGGCCGCCGCGCGCTCATCCTGATCGGCGGCTCCGAGGGCGGAATCGACATGATCAGCACGTTCGCGCCGTCCCTCGCCAAGCAAGGTTACGGCGTGCGATTTGCACATCAAGTCACGGCGCTCGTCTATCACAACGCGGGCCACGGGGTGGGCCGCGCCCTGGAAGATCGGCTCCTGGTCGGCGCGGAAGCCGGACTGCTCCATCCGCAGGCGCGTCGCACCGCCGCGCGCCGGACATCGAGCTCGACGATGGCCCGCGCGCCGCGCCGGCGTCACGGTCCGCACGATCATCCCGTCGGTTCGGGGAACGTTGCGCACTCTGAATCAGCTCGTCATCTCGCCCCGCTTCCCCTCTCGCGCGGTGCTGTCCTCCTGAGTCACCCTAGTCTCGCGCACTATCGCAGGAACGAAGCCCTTATCCTGGTCGCCGGCCCGCTCGCGAACGTCGTGCCCGCCGCGAGCGACTCTAGTTCTCGCCGCGAGTCCGCATCACGCTTTCGAGCGCGCGCCGCTTGAAGGGGGGCACGGTGTCGACGACGCGCATCGCGCTTCGCATGAGACCGAGCTGCAGGCGGCCGACCAACGGCTTGTGAATCACGTCGGTCGAGCTCATCTGCTTTTTCGAATCATTGACCGCTTCGGTGCCATAACGAAGCATCTCTGCTTCGTATTCGCGGATGGCATGAAGGAGCGCCTTTTGCCCCCTATCGGCCTCGACGAGCAGGCGACCAAGCAGCTCGGCGTCGCGGAGCGCGGTATTGGCGCCCGCGCCCCGCCCCGGAGTCATCGTGTGGATCGCGTCACCGAGCAAAGTGACGGTCGAGGTCTCCCAGGGCGGCGGCGGGACGGAGGTTCGAACGCCGATATATCCCACTGCAGAGGGTTCGGTCATCGCGATGAGCTCGCGCATGTGCGGATGCCACTTGCGCGTTAGCTCGAACCCAAGCTGCTGGAGCTCCCCGCCATCCAATGTCGCCGGATCTCTGGGAAAGTTCTGGCGGGCGCCCCACAGGCCCCACCCGATGCTGTCGTCCTCGAGTGCGTCAATGAATTCCGGCCAACGCGCCGTAATGCGGGGATCGGCTCGACTCGGCGCGAACTCGAGCGAGTGGATGATGGCCCCAAAACCCTTCGGCGCCATGACCATCGACATGCCGTAGAACATCTTCTCGGACAGCAGCGCTCTGCTCGCGCCCGTCATAGGAAGCTTGCCGCCGAGGGATACCATGCCTGTGTCCTCCAACCGGGCTTCGGGCAGGCGTTGCCTGCGCACGGCGGAGTTGGAACCGTCCGCGCCGACGAGGACGTCGCCCGTGGCGCTGCTTCCGTCATCGAAAAGCGCCGTGACGGAACCGTCCGGTTCGTGCGCATAGCCTACAAAGGCTTTGCCGAACGACACTTGGCCTTCGAGGCCCGCAAGCAGGACGCGCCGCAGCGTCTTTCGGATGACGTTCTTCTCTCCGTCCATGGTTTCCGCCATCGCGCCGTTCAGTTCGAAGCACAGGACCTCCGAGAAGCGCTCCGTGAGCATGTTGAAATACCGGGGCGGCCGGGCGCACGTGGCGACGAAAAGCTCGTAGTTCTCCTGGGGGACACAGGCCTTGAGTGCGCGGCTGCCGGCCGGGCTGATTCCGACGCGGTAGCCGCCGGTGTCGGCGTTCGGCACAAGCTCGCGCTCGTAGACGGAAACGCCGATACCCGCTCGCTTGAGCGCATGGGCCAAGGTGAGGCCGCCCGTTCCAGCGCCGATGATCAGGACTTGCATAGCGTCACTCCGAGCCGCCAACGGCGGCAGGTGATAACTCGTCCGCAATCTCGCGCAACCAGGCCTCGCTCCAAGTAAGGCGCCCGGCGCGCAAGCCCTCGAGAACTGAATTGACCCAGACCAATTTCGCGGCCTGCACAGCCCGCAGATATTCCATTTCGAGAAGGAACAGCCTCGGAACGTCCGCGGCCGCCTTTAGGCCTTCGTCGATGCGATCAGCCTCCGCCTTGATTGCGCTTGCCCTGAGCTCGATCTGATGCATCACGTCCTCGGGCGCCCCTGGGCCTCGACCGGGGCGACGCACGCGCTTCCGCTGAGCGGGCGCGCCGCCCCGAGACGTGGCTCACGCCGGGCTCATCTCCGAAATCTCCATGACCTCGATGAAAGAGCTGGGTATTCTCAAGTGGGGATGGCCGACGAACATCTCGGCCGCAGCCTCGTGGGTCGCCGCTTCCACGACCGCGTAGTAGCTCAAGTCGTTTCTAACGTCCTCGGACCCCGAAGGCGTCACTCTCTTTGTCTTTCCGAGCGGCTTGCCCGCATCCGCGAACGCATTGCCGTGCTCTTCCATCCACCTCGACCATGCCGTCATCATCTCGCCCGCAGCCGCCTTCATCTGCTTGTCGTCCGTCGTCTTTCTCCACTCGTCGATGGTCGCAAACGGTATCTCGAACAATACGAAGAATTTCTTCATGCTGGTTTTCCTCCTCTCAATCGCCGCCCGCCGTTCCGCCGCCGGCTCGATACGTCGCCCGGCTTCCATCCCCGCTCGATCCGATTCGACGGCGGGCATTCCTAATCGAATGGGGCCTGCACAGTTCGACAGTGAGGCGTAGCGACGTGGGCCTCGTCGCATTCCTGACGGCCTTGGTTGCCGCTTCCGGCTTGAGCCCCGGTTCAGCCGCTGTGCGCGCGCCGCTGCGGGTCCACCGGTGCGCTGGCGACTTGGGCGTATCGTCGGCGGATAAGACTAGAGATTGGTCGAGCACACCATCGCCGCCGCCCCCGGACGCGTGGCGCGGCGCCCGATTTTCCTCTCTGGGCCAGCAACTTGGGCGCGCTCGGTCAGATTGGCACGGCCGTTGCTGTAACGGGTAGCGCGCGTCCGTGCGAGTGCAGGAAGGGGGGGAATCATGAATCGACTCACACTGCGGCTTCTCGTTCTGGCGTTCGGTCTCATCGCCGTGTCCTTAGTCGTGTTCGGCCGGTCGGCGAGCGCGGTACGGCCCGTCGCGCCGTTTTCGCGCCTGAAAGTGCAGAGCGGCATCGATGTGTTTCTGACAGAGGGCGCGAAGGAAAGCCTGCGCGTGGAGGCGCGGGGCATAGACCTGGAGGACGTCATCTCGCGCGTCGACGGAGGGGAACTCGTGCTGGAGCGACGAGGAGGCTGGCCCGGTCGCCTCATCCGTCCCAGCCACGTCAACGTCTACCTCGGATTCGTCGACTTGACGCAGGTTCGGGCTTCCGGCGGCTCCGACATCAAGGGGGGCGCTTCACTGCAGCTCGATTCGCTGCAAGTCGATGCGTCGGGCGGCAGCGATGTCGATCTCGACGTTCAGGCGGAAAGCCTTCGGTTCACTCTGTCCGGCGGATCAGATCTTGTGCTCAAAGGCACCGCGCCGTCGCTGTCTATCGAGGCGAGCGGCGGCAGCGACGTGGCGGCCGGATCGTTCGAGGCCGAGCGCGCGCGCCTCCGGTTGTCTGGCGGCTCGGACGCCACCATCCGTGCGACGGCCGCGGTCGACATCGGGGCGCGCGGCGGCAGCGATGTGACGATCCACGGCAACCCCCCGGCGAAGCAGATCTCGAACGACCGCTCCTCGGACATCGTCTGGCGGTAGCGAATCGTCCACGATTTGTCGAGCGCGATACGCCGGTCTTCTTGACCTCACCGACACGCGGCTGCGCCGGCGGATAGGGAAAAGAATTAATGAGTGCGCGGCCGTTCCCGCGGGCTCAAAATGGCAGGACCGGCAAGATGGCCAGCGGCCTGGAGTTGCTCGAGCGGTAGCGCGGCCGTTTCACGCATCGTGTCGTCTCGCACCCGGACGCCCCCATGCAGCATCCTGACTTGGTAATGACCCGCATTTCGAGAGGTGGAATATGAATCGCAATACGATCGTCGTACTGTTGTTGAGCGCGCTCTGGGGGATAGCCGGTCCGTCCAGAGCCGCCAACGTCAAGGCGGATTTCAAGCCTTCGACGGTGAACCAGCCCGGCGAGCAGTACCCGCAGGTGAATTCGCAGGGCTATGCGCGGTTTCGAGTCGTGGCGCCGGAGGCAAAGAGCGTGAACGTCAGCCTGGGCTTGGGCGGCAGGGGCGGCACGCCGCTCACGAGGGGCAAGGACGGCGCTTGGATCGGCACGACCGCCGGCCCCCTCGACGAGGGCTTCCACTATTACCATCTGACCGTGGACGGGGGCACATTCAACGATCCCGGAACACTGAATTTCTATGGATCGACGCGCTGGGAAAGCGGCATCGAGGTTCCGGCCCACGATCAGGATTTCTACGCGCTCAAGGATGTGCCGCATGGCCACGTGCAGCAGGTGCTGTTTCCGTCGAGAAGTACCGGCAGCGTGCGTCGGGCCTTCGTCTATACCCCTCCCGGCTACGACTCGAACCGCAGCGAGCGATACCCGGTCCTCTACCTGCAGCACGGCTGGGGCGAGGACGAAACGGCATGGGTCAATCAGGGCCATGCCAATCTGATCGTCGACAACCTGCTCGCCGAGCACAAAGCGAAGCCCTTCCTGATCGTGATGACGTATGGCATGACCAATGACGTCAAGATCGGCGAGCTGGCCAAATTCGACGTCAACCATTTCCAGCGAGTACTCGTGGAGGAGCTCATCCCCTATATCGACGCCCATTTCCGCACGCTCGCGGACCAGCCTCATCGCGCGATGGCCGGCCTATCCATGGGCGGCATGGAGACCCGGTGGATCACCTTGAAGAACCTCGACACGTTCGCGTATATCGGCCTGTTCAGCGGCGGGACTATCTCCATGCAGGACGTCGAGGGCGCACCCGGCTTCAACGACAAGGTCCGCCTGGTATTCATCAGCTACGGTAGTCGTGAGCTCGAGGGCAAGGGAAACCCCATACGGACTGGCGATCCCCGCGCGACGACCGAGGCGCTGCAAAGGGCGGGCATCAGGAGCGTGTTCTACGTGTCTCCGAATACCGCCCACGAATTCTTGTCGTGGCGACGAAGCCTTCGGGAGTTCGCTCCGCTCCTGTTCCGTGACTGAACTCGTTCGACCTCGACGCCGCTTGGTTGAGCGCGTAGCTTGCCGAATCTGCTCGTCGCCGCCTGCGGAAAGGAACCAACCGCCCGCTCGTGCCGCTCCATCGCCGGTCCAGCAGCCCTTTCCGTCGAGGATTGCAGGCATCCGCAGGCCACATTAATGCTTCACTGACGGTCGGCTTTCGGCCGAGAGCGGCCGACATGCGCCACTCGTCCAGACGCTCTTTCTAGCAAAGCGTGTCGCCGTGACGATCGATTCGCGGCTGGTTAGCCTGGGGATTCGTGCCCCCAGAGCTTGGTTGTCGAGTAGTGCTTGACCCGCCACACAGCATCGTCCACTAGCAGCCCGCCCCAACCGTATTCCATAGAAAATCCGGAAGGCGTCTTCATGTAGAAGGAGGTCATGCGGTCGTTCGAGTGCTGACCAAGCAGAAGAACCAGCGGAAGCCTGCGACTACGCACGATGTCGTAGGCGCGGCCGACGTCATCCAGAGCCAGTGTCTCAAGCATGAAGTGATTCATCTCGCCACTCTTCATCCCGTAGCATTCATTCATCAGGGCGAGGCTGTGGTGGCGCGGGTTGCAATGCAGAAATGTCGCATCCAGTTCGTCCGAGATGATGTAGTCGGTCACCAAGAAGCCCAGAACGTCCTGGTAAAAGCGCGCGGACTGCTCTGCGTCCTTGCTCACCAGCACGGCGTGCCCAATGCCGAGAGCTCCACAGTTAAACCCCGACATAGGCCGCGATGGGCAGAACGGTGTTTGATCAATCCAGGGGCCGTAATAGATTTCCAGGGGGAACCCGTCCAGGTCGTGGAAGCGGAACATGGACTTGACCTTGCGATCAGCGAGTTCGTCGCCCGTGCCTTCGGTGACGGCGAATCCATACTCAATGACCTTTCCGCGTACAGCTTCCAACTCGCTCAAAGAGGAGACTTCCCAGCCAATCGCCACGATCGAATCATTCTGAGCCGGGCACAGCGTGATCCGGTGATGTTGCTCGTCGAAGCGTAGCTTAAGACTCTGGGAGTTTGAGTCGTGACGCTCTTCCGCGCCGATGACCCTGGTGGCGAGATCGCGCCAGGCTTCGATATCGGAGACGTTGAAGACGAGGTATCCAAGCTGGCTGACGCCCACAATCCGTCCTCTAACTGACACCCGAGCTGGGGATTACCGATTAGACACAGCCACCGACATCCGTATGTCCTCGTTGGGTCGACAGCGGAAATCCCCGAGAAGCTACCATACGTCCGGCCGCGTGTCCGCTTTCGATAGGAGATAACCGCAGTCGCCTGCCCGGCGTCGCCGATAAGTCCGGCCCGACCGTCCGGCTCCGCGTCGGCGTCTATTTCATTACGGACGAAATCGTGGTTGCGCCGTGACAGAACTTGGTCGGCAGAATCTCTCCTCAGAGTGTCTGCAAACGTTGGCGTATCACTGCGCGCCGTTTGGGATCAGCCAAATCGGTTTCGCTGACGATCTCCTAAACGCGTCGCGCCGACGCCCCTAGGCTCGAAAGCCCGGAGCTTAGGCGTCTCACGCCCGAGCGTCGGCGCCATTTCGCGTGCCAACGTTCACGCTGCGAATCCTTTGCGCGGCCGCAAGCGTGCTGCCACAACCTCGTGCACGCGGCCGACAGGCGGGACCACGCCGCCTATCGGCCGCGTTCGCTACTTCTCGAGCTATTTCTCGAGGACGATCAGCTTGAAGCTGCCTGGGACGAGCTCCGGCCGGCGCCGACGCTGGCCCTGCGCCTGCGCGGCCTGCGGCTTGAACTCGGCCGTGACCGTGTAGAGCCGGTGCGTCTTCGGGTCGAGCTCCATCGTCCGGGCCCCCGGCGCGGTTTTCACCGTCTGCACAACGTGAAACTTCCCGGGGCTGTCCTCCTGCACGACCGTGATGGCGCCGTCGCCGCCCGTCGAGGCGAACGCCAGCTGCGTGCCCGGATCGAAGCGGGCCGCATCGGGGCCGAGCCCGATGGGCACGTGTGCGACGACCTTGCCGCTCTCGGCGTCCGACATCGCCATCATGCCGTTGCGGCAGACGCTGAACAGGACGTGGTGCGCCGCATCGATCGCGAGGCCGCTCGGTGAATCGCAGGGCGCAAGCGCCCACTTCCGCGTGACCTTCATGGCGGAAGCGTCGATCTCGGCGATCTGCGAGGTGCTTTCGAGGTTCACGTAGAGCTTGCCCTGCCCGTCCGAGACGCCGAACTCTGGCTTGGCCCCGAGATCGATCGTGCCGACCAGCTTGCCCGTGGATGGGTCGATGTCGCTGGCCGTGTGGGCGTCGCCGTTGAACGTGAAAATGTGGCCCGTGGCCGGATCGTGCAGGACGGCATCGTCATCCTCGTCAACCTTGATGCTGCCGATCGGCTTTAGCGACTTGAGGTCGAACATGACTACGGTCGCGTCGCCGCCTGACGTTGCGAAGCCGCGCCCGCTCGCGTGGTCGAACGCGACGCCGTGGGCGCGCATGAGGCCCGGTACGTGGCCGAGGACCTTACCGTTCGCCGGGTCCACGACCATGATGCGGTCATTGCGGCCGATGAATAGACGGTTCGTGGTCTCGTCGAGATTGAGGTAATCCCAAAAGCCTTCGCCGCCGAGCTTGTAAGTGTGGGTGACGTGGTACGTTTGGGCGCCGGCCGGCCCGGCCTGTGCGAGCGCGAGCACCGCGGCGGCCGCGGCCAGCCCATGGATCTTCTTGTTCATCGGGCACTCCTCGGAGAATGGGCGTTCTTGTTCGTCAGCGTCACTCCGGCACGGGCGTCCGTGAGCGCGGCGATGCAGGCCGGGGTGCGACACCGCTCATGATAAGCCGGCGAACCTGACACAGGGATAACAACCGGCTCGGCGGATATGAGAGTTAGCGTAGTGTCAGGTAGAAGCCGATAGAATCCCTTATATGGCCCATCCGGGGACAAGAGGAGCTCCGGACTTCCTGGACGTCCCGGGAATGGCCGTGAATCGATACCGAGGATCATGCACCTTCTGCTCATCGAGGACGACCGCGAGCTCGTGAACCTGCTGAAGCGCGGCTTCGGCGACGAGGGCATCCATGTGACGGCGGCCGGCGATTTCGAGACGGGGCGCTTCCAGGCGCAATCCGAAGGGTTCGACGTGATCGTGCTCGATGTCATGCTTCCCGGCGGCAGCGGCTTCGATCTTTGCAGAGTCATCCGCGACAAGGGAGTGGCGACGCCGGTCCTCATGCTCACGGCGCTCGCGGCGGTGGACCATCGGGTCAAAGGGCTCGAGGGCGGCGCCGACGACTACCTGACCAAGCCCTTCGCCTTTCGCGAGCTCCTGGCCCGCGTGCGCGTCCTGGCGCGACGGTCCGTCGGCGCCCCGGAAGGTGCGTTTGACCTGGAGGACCTGCACGTCGATCTGCGCAGTCGCCGTGTGACGCGCGCGGGGCGCCAGATCCGGCTCACGGCCAAGGAGTGGGAGCTGCTCGAATTCTTCGTGCGGCATCACGATGCCGTCATCGACCGCGCGAGCATCTCGGCCTACGTCTGGGACGATAACCACGATCCGTTCTCGAACGTGCTCGAAGTCCTGATCGGGCGGCTCAGGCGCAAGATCGAGGACCATCATTCCCCGCGGCTCATCCATACCGTGCGCGGCGCGGGTTACCGCTTCGGCCTGTGATCGAAGAGCTCCAACGCCTCCGGGTTCGGCTTACGGCGTGGTACGTCGGCGTGTTCGCGCTCGTGCTCGCCGTGTTCGGCGGCGCCCTGTTCTACGTACTGACCCGACAGATCTCGGCACGCCTGGACGAGTCGCTCGCCGACGCCGGCGAGGAGCTGCAGCGCGCCGCCGAGATCCGCATCCGGGAGGGCCCGCCAGACGCCCACCGCGTCGACGCGCTCGACGAGCTGCGCATCCCCGATCGCCGCCTTTACCTCTTCGACGATACGGGGCGTCTGCTGCATCCCGCTGCCGCGCCGGCCTGGATCAGTGAGCTCGCAGCGAAGGCGCTCGTAGAAGGCGATCGGCTCGTCGAGCACGAGGCTGGAAACGACGGAACTTGGCGAGGTTATGCGCGGCGGTTTACGCTCACGGACGGCCGCAACTATGTCGGGGTCACGACCGCCGACGTCGTCGAGATCGACCGCGAGTATCCCGGTCTCCTGGTCGCCTTCGGCCTGTCGGCGGTGCTCGCCCTGGGGCTCGTCGGCGTCGGCGGCTGGCTGCTCGCGCGCCGCTCCACCGAGCCGGTCCGGGACGCGTTCCAGAGCATGCGCGGATTCATGGCGGACGCTGCGCACGAGCTCAGAACACCGGTCGCGGTGGTAAGAGGTCACGCCGAGGTCGCGCTGCGTCAGCCCCGCGGCGGCGCAGAGTATCTCGAAATCTTGGGGGCGATCCACTCCGAGGCCGAGCGGCTCGGAGGCATTCTCGAGAACCTGCTCACGATCGCCCGCGCTGATGCGGGCGCCTGGCCGGTGCGGCTCGAGTCGCTGTATCTCGACGATTTGCTGCTCGACGTGACGAGCAACGCGCGTGCCCTCGGCCCCGGCAAGGACGTAACGCTCGACGTCACCGCGCTCGACGAGGCGCCGGTACATGGCGACCGGGAGCTTCTGCGCCAGCTGCTCGTGATACTGTTCGACAACGCGGTCAAATTCTCCTCCGTGGGGGGCCGCGTCAATGCGGCCGTCCAGCGCCGCGACGGGCGCGCCTTCGTCTCCGTGCAGGACTCGGGCCCCGGCATCGAGGCGGAGCAGCTGCCGCGCGTGTTCGACCGCTTCTATCGCGGCGACACCTCGCACGGGCGCGCCGGCGGCGCGGGCCTCGGGCTCTCGATTGCGCGTTGGATCGCTCAGGTCCACCACGCCACGATTTCCATCGATTCGGCTCCCGGACGCGGCACCACGGTCCTAGTGTCCTTTCCACTAGCGGAGAATTCATGAGATTGCGCGGAATCCTCATTGCGACGCGAACGTTGACGCTTCTGGCCGCCTTCGGCACAGGAGCCACGTCTCTTGCGCAGCAACCCGGAGCGGCGGCGGGCAACGACTCGGACGGCGATGCGAACGCACAGGTCGTTCAGAAGGCGGCGCAGAAGGGGCCGCAGCCGGCCCTCGGCACGACTCGAGCCGTGGAGGACAAGACGGCACGAGAGCCGGGCTCGATCACGCTCGACGAGGCACTGAGCCAGGCGCGACGCAACAACGCCCAGTTGCCCGTCGCAAACTACAAAGTGCGCCAGGCGCTGGCCCGCGCACGGGTCGCCCGGGGCCAGCTCTATCCGCAGCTCTCGGTCGACGGCGACATCCATGGTGGCGCACCCCAATCCTATGCGAGCAGCGACGCACTCGCCCGCGTGCTGGTACAGACACCCATCTACGACGGCGGGGAGCTGCGCGCCGGGCTCGCACAGCGCGAAGCCGAGGCGAGCTCCTCCATGGCGGGCTACCGCGTGTCAACGCGGGAAGTGGATCACTCGGTGCGCTTGGCCTACGACCAGGTGCTGCGCGCGGAGTCGGCCCTCCGGTTCCGCGGCCGGGCCATCGAACGGCTGCAGACGTATCTCTCCGTAGTCCAATCCCGGCAGGCCGCCGGCCAAGGGGTGGGCGCCGACGTGCTCCGCACGCGGCAGCGGGTCGCGAGCGCGCAGGCCGACGTGGCCGCCGCCGAACGCGATCGGCACGAAGGTCTGTTGACGCTCAACGAGCTCATGGGCCGGGCACCCGAAACGCCCCTGACGCTCGCGCCGCTGCCGGCGCCGACCCCGTCGTCGAAAGCGGCCGACGCGCCGTGGCTCGCGACGCCGGACGTGGCACAGACCGAAGCGGATATCCGCGCCGGCGAGGCCGGCGTTCGAGTGGCACGCGCCGGCCGAAAATTCCACGTCACGCTCGATGCCGACGTGGGCTCACAGCCGGTACTGGGCTCCGACGTGGCGCTCATGAACAACGGGACGGGCTCGGGCGCCGAGGTCACACTGAACTTTTCGCGGCCGTTCTGGGACAAGGGCGTCTATGAAGGTCGTATAGCGGAGGCCGAGGCGGCACTGGGCCAGGCGCGCGCCCAAAGCGTGCTCGTCCGCAGGCAAGCGCAGCTGGCCTTCACTCAGGCCGCTACGGATCTTGCGGACCTCTTCGACGAGTATCAGCAGCGCCTAGCCGCCGCGGCAGCCGCGCGCGATGCGTATCTGCAGGCCGAGAGTCTGTACCGCGGCGGCCAGGGCACGGCGCTCGGCGTGCTCGATGCCTACGATGCCTGGATCACCACAAACCAATCGCTGCTCGACGTGGTCTACAGCTATCGAGTGGCACAAGCAGATCTTTACCGCTGGGGGGCCCCGTGAACGAATCGTGGAAGAGCCGCGGGCGTGCGGCGATACCCGCACACCCATTGCCGAGGCGCCGCGCCCGAAGCTCGAGCGTCACCGTATTGGTCGCCGCGCTGTTTGCCGGCTCCGCCGTGCTCAGCGGCTGTGGTCGCGACGCGACCTCGGTCGGCACGGGCCCCGAGGCCGCGGCCGCCGAGCCGGCGGCGCCTGAGCAGGCGCCGACGCCGGTCGGCGTCCCGGTCGAAATCGCTCCCGTCCGGCACGAGAACGTCGACGTCGCCGTCAAGGCTTCCGGGCGAACCGAAGCGCTGCGGCAAGGCCGTGTGCGCGCACCGTACGCGAGCCGCCTCATCGCCCTGCGCGTCGCCGACGGCGACGCCATCAAAAAGGGCCAGGTCATGGCCGTGGTCGTCTCCAAGGACAGCCAGGCGGCCCTCGACGGCGCCCGGCAGATGCTCGCCGCCGCACGCACGACGGCCGACAAGGCCGACGCCGAACGCGCCGTCGAGCTCGCCAAGCGCGATCTCGTCCGCCAGTCGCTGCGGGCGCCCGCGGATGGCGTCGTGCTCTCGCATTCTGCCGAGGCAGGCGATTACGTCGACGAGGGCGAAGTGCTCGTCACCCTGGCCGAAACCGACAGCGTCTTCTTCAGGGCGGAGGTCCCGCAGAGTGCCGTGGACGGCGTGAAGCCGGGCCAGCAGGCCTCGGTGAGCCTCCCGGCCGTCTCCGCGAAACCCATCCCCGCCGTCGTGCATGGCGTCCTGCCGCTCGCCTCGACCGAGAACTTCAGCGCACCGGTGCGTCTCGACTTCTCGTCCGCCCGGCCCGCGCTCGGGCTCGGCCTGTTCGGCACGGCGCGCATCGTCACGGCGCGCCACGCAGATGCCACGGTCGTACCTCGAGCGGCCGTGCTGACGGATGACGTGACGGGCGTATCGCGTGTCGCCGTAGTGGACGGCGACGGCAAGGCCCATTGGCTCGACGTGACCACCGGGGTGACCGACGGAGACTCGGTCGAAATCGTCAAGCCGGCAATTGCCGGCAACGCACGCGTCATCGTCGATGGTCAAGTCGGGCTCCCGGAAGGTGCGAAAGTCCAGGTCGACGGGGGGCAGTGAAGTGTGCCGAGCCCCATTAACCTGCTGTCAGGTCCCCGAGAATAGAATCGGCTTCGTCCACGGCCGAGTTGACCTAGCGCTATGAATTTTCTCGACAAAATGCGGCAGCGGCCGCATGCGATCTTCGGTCTGCTGCTGCTGCTGTCCGTGGCCGGCATCTATTCGCTTGCGCGCTTGCCCTCCTCGATTTTCCCTTCCGTTACCTTCCCGATCGTCAAGGTCATCGCCGATGCAGGCGAGGAGCCGGCGGCCCGCATGATGCCGACGGTGACTCGAACGCTCGAGGAGGCGATACGCCGAGTCCCGGGCGTGACGGTCGTGCGCTCGATCACGTCCCGCGGGTCTACCGAGATCTCGGCCGAGTTCCGCTGGGGCACGGACATGCAGGTCGCGCTCGAGCGAGTTCAGGGCGAGACTCAGCGCATCCAACCGGACCTGCCGGCCGACACTCACGTCGACGTCGAGTGGATGAACACGGCCATCTTCCCGATCCTCGGCTATGCGCTCACGTCCGATACCGAGTCGCAGGCCCAGCTTCTCGACTTCGCCTTGTATACCCTGAAGCCCGCCTTGCTCGGCATCGACGGCGTCTCGCAAATTCAGGTCCAAGGCGGGCGCCAGCGCGAATTTCAGATTCGGCTCGATTCGCAGGCACTGCAGGGTCGGGGCCTCTCGGCCGCGGACGTAGTCGATGCAATCAAAGCCAACAACGACGTGCTCTCGGCCGGGCTGACGGAGCGCAACCACGAGCTCTATCTCGCCTTGACGACCGGGCGCGTCCACGATCTCGGCGCCCTCTCCAAGATTTCCGTGCCCGTGCGCCAGGGTCCCCCTGCGACGCTCGCCGATCTCGCCAAGCTCTCAGTCGCCGACGAGGTCTCCTTCATCCGCACGACGGCCGACGGCAAGCCCGCCGTGCTCGTCAACGTCATTCGTCAGCCTTCGGCGAACACGGTCACGATCGCCGATGACGTGCGGCAACTCTTCAAGGACCAGCCCAACCTGCTGCCGTCCGGGGCCAATTGGACGCCGTTCTACGATCAGGCGCGGTTCGTCTCCAACTCCGTGAACGGCACCGAGGACGCAGTGCTCGTGGGCGTCGTGCTCGCGGCCCTCGTCCTCTATGGGTTTCTCTGGAGCTGGCGGACCACGCTCGTTGCTGCGGCGACGATTCCCGTTACGGTCGCCATCGTCGGCCTGCTGCTCGGTGCAACGGGCCAGACCGTCAACCTCATGACGCTGGCCGGCATCGCCGCCGCCCTCGGCCTCATCGCCGATGACGCGATCGTCGTCGTCGAGGACATCGAGCGCCATCGCGACGATGGCCACGCCGATCCCGCGGGCGCCTCGATCCGTAAGCTCCTGCCCGCGCTGATCGGCTCGAGCCTTTCGACGGTCATCATCTTCCTGCCCTTCGCGCTATTGCCGGGCATCACGGGCGCCTTCTTCAAACCGCTCGCGCTGACCATGGCCTTGTCGCTGACCGTCTCGTTCTTCGTCGCGGCTATGGCCGCGCCGGCCGCAATCGTCGCGCTCGAGAAGATCGGCCGCGGAAGGCGCGCCGAGCGTGGGCACGGTGCCGCACTCGAGCGAGCCGAAAGCGAAGCGGTGACAAAGCGCGAAAAGCCGAAAGGCTTCAGTGGCCGCCTGACGGCGGCCCTCGGCACCGGGTATGGCCGCCTCGCCGGGCTGTTCGTCGATCATGGGTCGGTCGCCATCATCGGCCTCATCGGCTTGATCGTCGCCGCCTGGCTGCTCTACGGCCGCATCGGCACGGACTTCCTGCCCGCCATGGACGAAGGCTCCATCATCCTCGATTACTGGACTCCGCCGGGCACCTCGCTGAGCGACACGAATAAGATGCTGAACGAGGCGGAGAAAGTCATCATGTCGGTGCCCGGGGTCGAGAGCTACTCGCGCCGCACCGGTACGCAGCTCGGCTTCTTCATCACCGAGCCCAACCGCGGCGACTATGTCATCAACCTGAAGCCTCGGTCCGAGCGCCGACCCGTCGATGACATCATCGACGAGCTGCGGTCGCGGATCGACGCCGTGGAGCCGGCGATCAATACGGATTTCGGCCAACTCATCGAAGACAACCTCGGCGACCTGACGGGAGGCGAGCCGCAGCCGATCGACATCAAAATATACGGCAGCAACACGGCCCTGCTCGAACAAAAGGCAAAGCAGATCGCGAAGATCGCCGAGGACACGCGGGGCGTCGAGGACACATTCGACGGCATCACGATTGCCGGGCCCGCGCTGAACGTTCGTGTCAATCCCGAGGCGGCGGCACGCTACGGGCTCACGACCGCCCAGGTCAACGCCCAGGTCGCCCCGGCGCTTATCGGCACGGTCGTAGATCAAATTCGCGTCGGCGACCGAATGTACGACGTGCGAGTGCTGGAGCCGAGCGCGAGCGAGCTCGGAGATCTTCGCATCCGGGCCGGCTCGGCGCTATTGCCACTGCACGACGTTGCTTCCATCGGCACGGGCGTCCCCGAAACCGAGATCGACCGCGAGAACCTCAACACCTACGTCGGCGTGACGGCGCGCCTCTCGGGGCGCGACCTCGGCAGCACCGTCGCAGAGATCCGCGACCGCATAAATCGCGAGGTCGCGCTCGGTCCCGGAATGTCGATCAAGTTCGGGGGACAATACCAACAGCAGCAGCAGTCCTTCCAGGACCTGCTGTATGTCCTCATCGCCGCCCTCGTGCTCGTCTCGCTAGTCGTTCTGTTCGCCTTCGACGACTGGCGTGCGCCGATTGTCACGTCGCTGTGCGCGATCGCCGTGCTACCCGGCGCGCTCGGGCTGCTGCTGATCCTCGGCAAGACGCTCAACGTCTCGAGCTACGTCGGCGCCATCATGATGGTCGGCATGGTCGCGGAAAACGCCATGTTCGTCATCAACGAGGCGAGGCACGCTCTCCGGGAGGGAGTGGGCGTGCGCGAGGCCTGGCATCTCGCCTCGATGCGGCGCCTGCGCCCGGTGGCGATGACGATCTTCGCGACAGGCTTCGCGCTGCTGCCGCTCGCGCTCGCCGTCGGCGCGGGCTCCCAGCTCATGCAGCCGCTCGCGATCGCCGTCATCGGCGGCTTCACGCTCTCCGGTCCCATCGTGTTGTTCCTGCTTCCGGGGTTATACCGTCTGCTTGATCCGCGCGGTCATTTGGCCGGAGAGGCCCTCCAAAGCCCGAACGAGCAGGGGAGCACCTGAACGTACGGGTTCGGTCGCGCTGAGCGGAGCGACGCGCTAGGCCGCCTGCGGCCGCGACCCTGACGACTTCCGGCGCGCCTCTTGCGTGCCGAGATCACTACTGCATTTGGAAAGTTGCAAGACCCGACGGGCAGGCTCGTGCGCCGCCGGCCTCGTCGCGCTCTTGGCTGTGCTACTACCGGGCGCCGCAGCTCGCGCCGGCCTCGCGCGTCGCGCCGATCGACAAACTCAGCGTGGCCTTCGCCATCGTGCTCGGCGTGACGGTGCTCGACGAGGCCTGCCGCATCGCCTGGCCCTTAGGCACCGTTACCGATTAGAACTCGTCCCTTCGTTAACGTGCTGTCAGGTTAACCGGCTTAAGATGTTTGTGAGTCCGGTACGGGCGCTCGCAGCGACCCCGGACGCGTCTCGACAGGGAAAGCTGGAAAGGAGTTGAAGCATGCAAGGTTCTAGCAGAGTTGCGGCGGCACTGGCGCTTGCGGTCTCGCTCGCTGTCGGTTACGGGGCATCGGCGCAGTCCTCGCGCTCGCAGAGCACGGACCAAGCTCAGGCGAACGCGAAGATTACGATGAAGCAGGCCCGCGAGACAGCGCTAAAGGCCGCCCAAGGCGGCAAGATCGTCGATCAGGAATTCGAGAAGGAGAACGGCGGCTGGCGGTATTCCTTCGACATCCGCGAGGGCAATCGAATCCACGAAATCGGGGTCGATGCCGAGACAGGCAAGATTGTGGAGAACAGCTGGGAGGGCACGCAGGATAAGGATTGAGACGATCGATCGCGCGGCCGGCCTGGTCTATGCACGACCTCGGCCGCGCGGCCGTCGCCCATGGGGCGACCGTAGACCGGTAGCTCTATGATTCGGATCTGGAAGCTCGCCGCGAATCTGCACTTACCCGCCTCGATGTCGATTCAGTACGGCGGGCACTACGCGCAGCAGCAAAGCTCCTTTTGCCAATCTTTTATCGTTCTTCGGGCCGGCCTCGTTCTCGTCGGCGTCGTGTTGCTCTTCGAGTTCGGGGACCAGCGCGCGCCCGTACTGACGGTGATCCTCGCAACTTCGGCGCTATGCGGCGTCTTCGGCGCGCTCTGGATGACCGGCGCGACGCTCAATGCCTCGAGCCTCGTCGGAATGATCATGATGGTCGGCATCGTCGGCGAGAATTCCGTGTTCGTGATTCATGAGGCGCGGCTGTCGATGCTGTCGGGTGCCGCCCCCAAAGAAGCCTGGCGCAAAGCCTCTGCGCTGCGCTTGCGCCGCTGGCCATGACGATTCTTGCGACCTCCTTTGCCCTGGCGCCACTTGCGCTCGGCGTCGGCGCAGGCTCGCAGGTGCAACAGCCACTCGCCGTCGCCGTCATCGGGGGCTTTCTGCTATCGGGGCCGATCGTGCTGTTGCTGCTTCCGGCTCTGTACGCGTGGTGGGCTCCGAAAGAACGTTTGGCCGGCACGAAGCGTGGGGCGCACGGCCCGCGGCCCGTCTAAGGGCCGATGGCTACACCGGTCGGCTAGACACCCGCTCGGCGATCAGGAGGGCTCGCATCATGGATACGCGAATCGCTCGAAGCATCCTTTGGACGGCCGCAATCGCCGCATCGCTGCCGGCGGCCGCGCCCGCTCACGCGGCTGGTCACTGGTGGTGGGAGGCATCTGTCGCGGCCGACAGGCCGAGCGGATGGGTACGCGTGAGGGAGAATGCTATCGAAGGCACGCAGCTTCACATCAATGACGACCTGAACGTGAATAGCAGGACCGGGTTTCGTCTCGGCGGCTTGAAGCGACTGAACGAGCGGGCGGCCTGGATGATCTCGTTGGCGACCTACGACGTAGTGGGGACGACGACAAGCGCCGAGCCCGTGTATTACAACGGAGCAGCTCTCGCGCCTGGGCAGCTTAAGACGACGACGACCTATCCGCACTTCCTGCAGATAGACGCCTCGTATTGGCGGCGCTTCGCGACGTTCGCCCGAGGCGGGAGCTTCTGGGGCGGCATCGGCGCCACGACCGTCTTTTTGAACTTCAAGCTCAAAGGAACGCTCGACCCGACGCTCAGCGCGGGCAGCGAGACCCGCGAGGATTTCGATGCCCAGGAGCTGCCGGTGCCCGTAATCGGTGCCGCACTGCAATTTCCAATTGCCGAGCACTTTAGTCTGATCGGGAGTGCCGTCTACGGCCATCTGCCCCGAGTGAACAGCCTGCGCAAGGAGGGCGGCACGGTCCGCCTGGAGCAGACGAACGCCGAAGTGTCCCTCGGGTTGGCCGTGCGCCTCGCAAACACATGGCGGGTATCGGTCGCCGCCTTCAAGAGCAATTTCGAACAGAACGAGCAGAGCCGCGAGGACGGCAACGTCATCCACCTGCGGGACGCCGGCTTCGTCCTAAGTATTCACCGGCCCTTCGGCCATCGGAAGGCAGATTACGAGGCGCCTCCGACGCCTTGGTCACCGGGCTGAAAGGCTGCCCCAACGCCGGTTGTTGTCCTCCTGGCATCACGGCTGCTGCACGAGGGCCGGTTCGGCCCCCTTGCGCTCAGCGCCCCGGATTCAGCGAGGCTATGCCGTGCTGTTCCAAGAAGTCCAACCGCGCCCCGAGATTCTCCGGTTTCGGCGCAGGACCCTGCGGGCCGAAATACATCATGGTCTTGGAGTCGTTGTCGAATTTCGGCCAGTTCGGACGATCGCCGCCATTGGGGTCGCTCGCCTTGGCAAAGGCCACCCAATAGGGATGTACCTTCATGGCATACGTGAGATCCTCGTCGTCGGCCTGCTTGGACCATGCTTCGGACACGGTGTTGAAGGCGAACGGGATCTCCATGATGTGGCCGGTGCCGGGGCTCGTGGCGCGCTGAAACGACGGGACGTAGTCGAAGAAGTACATGTAGGTCGGCACGCCGGCCCTGGCGAGAGATTCGGCATAGACGCGAGCGCCATCGACGATGAAAATATCGCCGGCAATCTGCTTCATCTTCATGTCGTCGGTGCCCGTTCCGTAGCCATCATAGAGCTTCATGGCGGCATCGAGGTTCTTGCCGAGCGCGCCGGGAACGGCCTTCTCGCCGCCGCGCATTATGCTGACCTCGTAACTGTTGGCCCCGATCAGAACCGGCACATGGTTGAAGTTGCCGTCGGCGAGTTCCTTGTATGTCGGCCCGAGGACGTTGCTGCCGTCCATGATCGGCCCCGGCATGAAGCGGCCGGCTTCGCGCCCCATGACCGCGGCCGCCGGCAAGGCGCGAAGATCGGCCGCGCTCGGCTTCTCGAGCCCGAGCTCCTTGGCCATCGCCACTCCCATGTCCTCGGCGGATGTCGCTCCTTCGGGCGCGTCCTTCAACGGCCGGACGGCGCTGCGAATCGAGCCCGACTCGATGATGACTTTCTGATAGAGCCCCTTGGCGCTCGGCATGGTCAACAGAAAGCCGACCGACGAGCCACCGGCGGACTGCCCGAACAGCGTTACGTTTTTGGGATCGCCGCCGAAAGAGGCGATGTTGTCTTGTACCCATTTCAAGGCGGCACGTTGATCCATGAACGCGTAATTGCCGTGATCGGCGTTGGGCGTTTCCGAATCGATCGCCGGATGCGCGAAGAAGCCCAGGTTACCGAGACGGTAATTGATGGTTACCAGAATCACGCCGTCCTTGGCGAAGCCGGTGCCACGATACATGGGCGAGGAGCCCGAGCCGAGCACGTACGCTCCGCCGTGAACCCACAGCATGACGGGAAGCTGTTTGCCTTGCGCGTCGGCGGGCGCCCAAACATTCAGATACAGGCAATCCTCGCTGCCCCTCGGCGGAGGAGCATTGCCGCTCGACGGCGGCGGGCCGAAGGTGCCCTGCACGCACTCAGAGCCGTATTGCGTCGCGTCGCGGATACCTTCCCAGGACTTCACCGGCTGCGGCGGCATCCAGCGCAAATCGCCGACTGGCGGGGCGGCGTAAGGCACACCCAGATAGGACACGACGCCGTCCTGCACACTGCCCCGAATTTGGCCGCCTTCGACCGTGGCGACGGGCCCGCTGGTTGCCGGGGCTTTGGCGTGCGGCGCCTCGGAGGCCGGCGACGTTGCTGAGTTCTCGCTGCTGGACTGTCCGCAGGCGGTCAGCCCGGCACATAGAAATACCGGAAGTAACGTGCTCAATCTCATGGTCGGTCCCCCCTCGGCCCCAAATATTCTTGAAAAACGATCCGCGGCTCCGCAGCCCAAGTGAAAATCTCGAGGCTGATGCTTTTCAGCCGCGCGAGTTCAGCCCTCAGGGCCGCGATTTCCTCGGCTTGAGTGCCGAGACCCAGCATATCGCGAGTCATGAGAGCGTTCGACACTCAACGGTGTCTCGGCAAGCCACTACCCCGGCCTCAAGGCGTTGGAAGTGAGCTTTCGGATTGTAGGCCGAGACGTGGTCCTTTTCCCACGGTTCATCCGTTATCGGGAAATCGCTGCCGATAGGCTTCCAGCAGCGCGCGCCCCAGGGCAGCGTGGACCTGAGCCGTCGGATGGATGGCAGCCCAGAAGAAGTAGGCGTCGAAGCGTGGCTCGCCGCCCCCCACGGGCACGCAGCCAGGAGAAAAGTCTCGTGGTGCCGCCCACGACGAACGATAGGCCTCGCTGTCGAAGCACGCGTCGCTGACGTTGACGCCGGCGGCCGCTTCAGAGGCTCGCAGCGTCTCCATCGCGGAAAACAGGTCGAACGGCAGAATCACGGCTTCCGGGTGCGCGGATAAGGCGTCGTTGCCGCCGATCATGACGACATAGAGGACATCGCCGGGCAGGACGGCGCCGTGGTCGAGCCGCAGCATATCGACCTGGCTCCCGAGATCGTCGATGCCGGTACCGGCGGCTGTAGTCCCCGCGACGGCGTAGTCCGTCCCCTTAACGGCTACGATATCGACCGTTCACGGCAGAAACTGTGCTTCAATGCTGCCCGCTCGTCTCTTGATAGTGAGCAGCTCGTCGACGAAGTGCGGGCTCCTGACGACGACCTCACCACGCTGCTCGAACGCGAAGACGGTTATCGCCGGATTCAGGAGTCAGTGGGATGAGCGCAAGGCGAACCGGTTTGACTGGACCGGGGGGCCGTGCTAATCAAGCCCCGGGATCGCACGATCATTCGGTGCACCCCCCGGGTACGATTCCGCCAATCGAGGCGAGGAACTGCCATGCGAAAGCGCGCATCGAATTTTGCCTTGTTCTCCCTTGCTCTGTTGGCGCTCGACGGTGTTGCCCTTGGCCAGCAGAGCGATCTGCAACGATGCTTGTCGCTGCCGACGAATGCCGGCGCAGCAGTCGCGGAATATTGCGAAGGTATCCGCGCTGCGGCGGGATTTGGCATGCCGCGAGACATGACGCTCGCTTTTCAGCATGTCTTAAAGGCCGCCGAAATGGGTTATGCCGATGCGCAGGCGATGGTGGGAGACGGCTATCGCACGGGCTTCCCGGTCGCAAAAGATCTCCCACTCGCGGCGCAATGGTATGCCAAGGCCGTCGCACAAGGTTCGGCAAGCGCGGAATTCAACCTTGCGCTGATGTACTCGGACGGAAGCGGCGTTCCGAAGGATTTGGCCAAGGCGCGACGACTCCTCCAGGCGGCAGCGAACCAGGGCAATGCGCAGGCGCAGCAGGATCTGGGGCGATTGGGCTCCGACGGATGGCGCGACGATCCCGGGCGCTCACTGCAGAACCAGGCGGTGGCACGCTACAACGCTGGCGATCATGCCGGCGCCGCACAGTTGTTCCTGCGGGCCGTACAGGCGGGCAATGTCAGATCCACCTACGAGCTGGGTTATCTCTACATGAAGGGCGACGGCGTGCCGAAGGATCCGGCACGCGCGGCAGCACTGTTTTTGAACGCGGCCCAGAAAGGCGAATCGGGCGCAGCGTGGGCGCTCGGGTCGCTCTACGAAGCGGGCCAGGGCGTTCCCGACAACTGGGACGAGGCGGGCAAGTGGTATATGAAGAGCGCGGAGCTCGGAAACAAGCTCGGGGAAGCCGCGCTGGGGCGCGCGTACGAGTACGGTATCGGCGTGCCGTTGAATCTGGATATGGCGGCGTCGTGGTATGACAAGGCCGCCGCGCAGGGCGACGCGAATTCCGCGTACATGGCCCAATACATCCGCGACAACCATGGATTCGACGGAAGCACGGCCAGTACGCAGGAGAAGGTGCTGATGGCGCCTTACCGCTCGCAACCCTGGGCGTTGCGGAAGCCGCCGACGGGGCGCGTGTTTCACAATAGCGCGGAGCGCCTGCAATATTTCCAGGCTTGGGCGAATGCGGCCGCGGCTTACGAGGCCTGCGTTTCAAGACATTTCGGTGCGTTGCCCGGCGCGACGTTCACGTGTCCGGCGCCCGTGCCGCCGGGTGGTTGAAGCCCTCGTCTGCAAACGGGGTGTGACGCGGACGACCCTTGGGTAGACTCGGGTTCAAGACGAGCCCGGGGAATGGCGTGTCTTTCTGGCGAGAGCTCAGAAGACGCAATGTTTTCAAGGTCGGCGGTGCCTATGCCATGGTCGCATGGCTGCTGATCCAACTGACGAGCAACCTCTGGCTCCCAACCTACCATTTGCCGCTGGCCCTTCCGGGATTGAGCCAGGGCGTCGCGCAGGAAGTGCACTTTATGCCGACCTCGGCATAAAGTGCATTACGCCGACCATCGGATTATGCCGACTTGGCGCCCCTGGACCTTGCCTGAGGCGGAGAACGGGCTCGCGAGGTCGGCATAATCAAAGCGCCTCGAGGAACGTGAGCAGTGCATCGCGGGGCCGATAGCGCCCAATCCGGGTTTGCGGTGCGCGGATCTTTGCGAGCGCGCGTTCCTTGATCGCCAGATGAGCCTGCAGATAGATCGCCGTGGTCTCGACATGTTCGTGGCCGAGCCACAGTGCGATCACTGTAGTGTCGATGCCGGCTTCGAGCAGCCGCATAGCTGCGGTATGACGAAGCACATAGGCAGTGACGTTTTTCTTGGTCAGAGTCGGGCAGACCTTTGCTGCCGTAGCCGTGTAGAGAGCGATGCGGCGCTCGATCGCCTCACGGCTGAGCGGTGTGCCCGTTCGTGTCGGGAACAACCGGTTGGTCGTCGTGGCCTGCTGCTTTGTGATCCAGTCCCGTAGGACCTTAACGGTTGCAGAGGTCAGCGGAGTGACCCGCTCTTTGCGGCCCTTGCCGTGGCAGATGAGGTGTGCGCCGGCGCCGAGGTGTACATCACCAGGGCACAGGCCGATCAGCTCGGAGATCCGAAGTCCGGTTTGTACGGCGACGAGCAGCATGGCGCAATCACGCCGTCCGATTGATTGCAGGGACGCGACCAATGCTGGCTGCATGCTCCGGGTGGCGTAGGGCCGCGTAGCGGAACAGCGAGCGGATGGCCGCGAGCCGCGCATTGGGCGTGCGCACCGTATTCCCCCGATCGTGCTCGAGATGGTCCAAGAACGCGCCGATGAGCGGAACGTTGAGGTCGTCGAAGTCCAACGCGGATGGCGGCTTGCCAGTTCGCTTGCTCGCAAAGCCAAGCAACAGTCGCCAGGTGTCGCGATAGGCAGCCACAGTCAGCGGGCTCGCGTCACGCTCGCGCATGAGCCGATCGGTGAAGAAGCTCTGCAGAGTCGGTCCGAGGGCGCTCATGGTCCTTCTCCGTGCTGCTCCAAGCGTTCGGCGGCTCTGGCGAGCAACTCCGGAGAGGCGGACAGGTACCAGTACGTCCGCCCCGGATCGACGTGCCCGAGGTACGTTGAGAGCACCGTCAGCCGCTGCTGCGTATCCAGCCGTCCTGGTAGGCCTCGATCAGCGTCTGGACAGCGAAGCTGTGGCGAAGGTCATGGATACGTGGCCGACAGGAGCGAGTTCGGGCGACGAGCCCCGCCTGGCGGACCAGTCGCTGGAACGTCCACTGAACGTTGCAGTAGAGAAGCCGAGTGCCGGCTGGCGAGATCAGGAGCGCGTGACTCCTCGCCTGGAGCCGCTGACGATCGCGCCGTGCGAGGTAACGACGCAGGGCCGCGACGGTCGTCGCGTGCAATGGGAGCTCGCGGGTCTTGTTGAACTTCGCGTGACGAATGACGAGCAGAGCATGCCGGGCGTCGAAGTCGTCGCGGTCGAGGTTGATCGCCTCGCCGACGCGCATGCCGGTGACGGCGAGCAGTCCGATCAGGGTTCGGTAAGTGGCGACACGAAGCGGCGAACTCAGCGTCTTCGCTGCCTCGATCAGCACCACGATCTCCTGCTCGGTGTACAAGTAGGGACTCGCGCGTCGCGGCCGCCAGGGCAGCAAGTCCCGTGGTGGCACCTCCGCATCGATGTCTATGTTCTGCAGGTAGTTCGCGAAGCCTCGGACGACCGACAAGCCCTGGCTCTGCCAACTGCTGTCGCTGCTCTTTGGTTGGCAGGCCCACGCCAGAGCATGCTCGGTCGTGATCGCCTCGCCCCCCGCGGCTTCGAGATAGTCGAGGAACTGCCGTAGTAACTTCTCTGGTCGGTGCAGCTTGTAGCCGAGCGAACGCCGCAGTCGCAGGTAATCGGCCAACGCCTGGCGTAACGTGGTCATGGCGCACCTCCTGGCCATCGGCGCGCCAAACAACGGAGGCCATCTCGATCGATCTTCGCGTAGATCGCGGTCGTCAGAAGCCGGCGATGGCGGAGTACTTGGCTGACCTCGGGAAGCGGAACACCTGAGCGAACCATCTGCGTCGCCACCGTGTGACGCAGCCGGTGAGCCGTCACGGCGGGCAGCTCGGCGCGGGAAGCGGCCGTCAGCACCGCGTTCGTGACGGCACCCGATGTGAGAGGCCGGTGTGGAGCTCGAACGCGGACAAAGACTGTGCGACCTTGCGCCGTAGCGGGACGGCTGTGCCGCAGGTATCCGGCCAGTGCCTCGCCGACATCCGGCGGCAAGGGCAGACGCTCGATCCGACCCCCCTTGCCTCGGACGCTCAGTGCGCCAGTGCGCCAGTCGAGGTCGTCAAGGCTCAGCTTGCATACCTCCCCGGCACGCAAGCCGAGGCGAACGAGCAGCATGAGCATGGCGAAGTCTCGCCGGCCCGTGCGCGTTCGTCGATCGCAAGCTGCCAGGAGGCGATCGACTTCGCCGGCTTCGAGCGCCCGAGGTAATCCGGCGAGCTTCGAACTGGCGACCGACGGCACCGCTGCGGCCAACGGCTTGTGGATCAGCCCCTCCATATACAGGTAGCCGAGCAGCGAGCGCGACGCCGTGATGAGCAGCTTTGCCGATCCGGCAGAGCGACGATGACACGCCGAGAGCACGAACGCGGTCACATCCGCGGCCTTCAAGCCCGCCCAGTCGAGGTCGCCGTCGACCGATCTGTGAAGGACAAATGGCCGGACCATGTCCACGTAGCCGCGAGCCGAGGTGTCAGCAAGTCCTCGCGCCTCGAGCAAGTACCTGTGGTAGTCGGCGAGCAGTCTCTCAACCGGAGTCAGTTCGATCCCCGACTCGGCGACTGTGATTCCAATATCGCGCAAGTAGCCGAGGAATGGCATCAGCGCTTTGGGCGAGAGCCATAGGGTGTAGCCCTGTGCGCGTCGGGCAGCAAGAAAGTCGTTGAGAACCGGGCTGGTAAGGCTCTCGGCGCCCACGCCCTTCGCAGCGAGCCATCGACTCAGGTGCGCAATCAGCTGCAGTTGGTTCGCAGCGGCGCCAGACCGATAGCCCTGCTTGCTCAACTCGGCAGCAAAGCCTTCGGCGAATGGGGTAAGCGGTCCGGTCATCCGGACCCGTGACGGATGGGACATCGGGCTTCTCCCTCTTCAGATCCTGGGGGAGGAAGCCTCGCCTAGATTATGCCGACCTCGCGAGCCCGTTCTCCGCCTCAGGCAAGGTCCAGGGGCGCGGAGTCGGCATAATCGCTGGGCGACGTACTGGATCATCTCGCGCAGCAGTTCGGCGTCCGCCCCCTATTCCGCGAGTTCGGCGAGTGCGATATTGGTCTTGGTGGTCATCGTGTAGCTCCTTGGCGAAGTTGAGCGTGTCGTAACCCTACATTACCAAGACTCACGATGGCCGCCGCCTCAAATCAGCTTAGCCCTCGTACACCACTACCGGGGACGCAATCCGGCTAAGTTTCGCGTTAACGGAACTGGTCTACGTCCAACCTCTGCTTCGGAGCCCATTCGAGACGCCCGAGAGCCGCACGTAGACCCTGAAAACGACTTCGGCTTCCGGCCAGGAGCAGTCATACCTCGCCCTTTCTGCGGATCTCATAGCGATAGCTGTCGGACCTAGCGCCCTTTCGGATACGGTCACCGCGAATCAATGCTGTTCTGTGCAGCCCGGCCTTCTCCATGACCCGCCAAGACGCTACGTTTCGCGTATCGCACGTCGCGCAGATACACGAGAGATTTAACTGATCGAAACCGAACCGAATCAACGCGATCGCTGCTTCGGTCGGGTACCCCTGATTCTGGTAGCCCGGGTTGACCGCATAGCCGAGATAGGCTTCGTTTGCTTCTGAATGCTGCTTCTTGAGCGTGCAGCCGCCGATAAGCACGTTTGTTTCTTGAAGCTCCATAGCAAGCTGATATCCCGCAACCGGCTCGGAGGAGGTCTCCGCGATGCAACGGGCTATAAATTCCTTCGTGTCCTCTACCGAGTTCGGACCCCAAAGCTCGTACTGCGAGAACTCCGGAACTGCGGCATAGACGTGTACGAATTCCCAGTCCGTAGGCTTATAGGGCCTGAGTAGCAGGCGGCTCGTGGTGAACATGGGTGTACCCAATCGATGACGCCTTTGGGTCGGTTGCAGAAGTCCCGGAAAAGCTACCACATACGTAATTGTTGTCCGCTTCCGAGCCTCCGATCTTGCGACATGATGCACACCTTCCTACGTCATTGAAGTTTAAGGGCTAGTTGATCTGGGTCTTTTGTGCGTGGACCGCTCACAGCACTTGTTTCGGCAATCAACCGTTCAACGGCGCTCTGTTCGATTATCCATGGCGCACCCTTGCATGCCTGACGCGCGGGAAGCACCTTACTCACGATTAAGCGGCGTACCGTCTCCCGGCTGGCGTTGAGCCTGCTCGCTGTCTCCTCCAACGTCAATTCACCGCGCGCGAGTCGCTCTCCTTCTACATACACGGCAATATCATGAGACGTGCGAAAAGTTCGTAGCCGCCCTTCAGTCCAGGCGTGTCCGCGTCCGGTCCTTACGCCCAGGCGGTTGAGGATCGCGACAATCCCCCGATCCGGTTGAACGCGCGCGAGTTCTCGGACCAGCCGCACAATGTTGTCCGGCGTCGCATAACGGTGTTGACCGGTCTTGTTTTTCAGAAAGTCGAATTCCGTATGATCTCCGCCCTGCCAATGCAATCGCAGAAAAATCTTCTCGCCTTCCTTGCGGACGACGATTTCGTGCAGCAGTGTACGCACGATGCGCCTCTTCAGCTGTTGCGAGGTCGCCGGATCATGCCAAAGAGCGGACAGATCTTCGCCGAGCTGTAGAAGCGCATTGCGCGTGTCCTGACTCAACGGCTCGGGACGGTTCGCGTTCAGTGCCTGCAACTCTTGCTCGATCTCGCGGTAACGTTTGAGCGTCTCATTCCACCGGCGTTCCAGCTCCGCAGCGGGCGAACCTGTTCTTCCAGCTAATCAGCCGGCGGCGCGGCCTCTTCGAGGACGGCGACCCGAAGGTCACGGTCATGCGCATCTGCGGGCCGCAGCGTCATCGATGACTGCCCGAACCGTTCAAATTTCCTATCGGTTCAGGCATGGTTCATGCCATGGGATTAAACTCCAGCGCAACAATGGCGTGACTGATCTGTCGGGGCCCCGTGAGCCCGACCAGGCATCGATCGTCTTCACTACGACGATGAGCGGCAGTCCCGCAGCAGAGAGAGACCTAGCCAGGAGTGGACGCGATGAAATCGACGTGCTCAGAGACCATCGTCACGGCGCTTCTCTTGACGGCGACCACGGCCGCGCTCGGACAGGGCTCGGCTTCGACAAATGTCCAGGTGACCAGGCGACAAGCCGACAGTGGATTTCAAGTCATGCTGCTGTTTCGCGCAAACGGCATCGACTTCGACAAAGACACGCGGAGTCGGATAGTTCGCGGCGAGCACGGAACCGTCGTTTGGGTGCAGAACCGATTTGCCGAGCTGCCGATCTTCGATCACGACACTGGCTATTCCTTCGACTCCGGCGGGAACGTCGAGAGGGAACCGGATACCGGCAAGCCACGGCTTCTCGGCGGCCCGACACCACCCGCAAGCGCCTTCCCCGTCGATCATCAACCGGACATTGCGCGCGATGGTGCGATCGCAACATGGCTGGCCGAAGTCCGTTCCGAGCCGCGATTCGGCGCGGATTACGAGCCGCGCAGGGGGGCCGATGCCGTTTTGGGCTTTTACGATCTGAATCTCGGTACCGGCAAGGATCCTGAATTTCGCCTCGCTTGGCGCGTCCGCCCCGACGGCGACTTCAATCCGATGGCCATGGTCGACGCGAAGAAGGGCGGCGTGCTGCGCTTCGACGCCGGCGCGCGAACCACTGCCGCGCCTCCGGCACGGCCGGAACCGACAGTCGAATCACTCATTGGTACTTGGACCGCCGCGGCTTGCGGTGCTCGGAAGTACGACCGGCAATTGACGCTCCAAGCGGGCGGCCGCTTCGCGGCCATCGACTACGTCTCACCGTGCCGGCGTGGCGCGACATGCGTGTGGTCGGGTATCGTCAGGCGCAGCGGAAGCTGGCACGCGAGAAATCTCGCTGTAATCGAACTGTCTGTCGATACCGGCGAATCGCGACTCGCAGAACCGATGCCGCAGGCCATGGGTTTCGACCCCGTATCCGGACGCATCCATGAGGCGACGCCGGGAGCCGGGCCGCTTTGCGAATACCATCGCGTCAATGGAGCCGTGTCCGCTCCGTCGCAGGACGATAAGAGTCAATGATGTCGGAAACGCGGCTCGAAGCCTTCGATCGCTTGGCGAGCCCTTCAAAGACTGACGAAATTGCAAGAGGACGGTTCCATGAAACGTGAAACTCTATTGCCTTGGACACGCTCGCCCATGTTGGCGGGCTTTGCGCTGTTGTTCTCTTCACTCGGCGCCGGCCCGCCCGCGGCGGCAGCCGACTTTCCATACACCGCGGTAACGGTAGCGCCGCGTGCCGCCAGACAAGGCACCGTGCGAGCCGGATCGCTGACTTGGAAATGCTCGGGCAACCGATGCACCATCAGCGGACCCTGGCCGACACCCGGCGTGAGCGCCTGCAACGCGTTAGCCAGGCGGGTGGGACAGCTCGCAAGCTACGGCCATCCCAAATCGCACTTGACCGCAGCACAGTTGGCGAGATGCAATGCCGGTGCATCGACATCCCCGGGCGTCGTTCTTGTGCCGAGAAGGCTCCCCGGGACCCTCGCCATGACGGACGCCGCCGCGGTGACGGCCCGCACTTCAAGGGCAACCAAACGAATTTCCGCCGCGCCCTCGCGCGAGTTCAGCGGCGGCGCCGGCCTGGGGACCTTTGACCTTTCCTTCCTGAACGGCGACCACAAGCTGCGCGAAATGAGCATCTTGAGAGAAAGCGACAGCGCGCTTTTCTCGTTTGCCGATGGGGACTCCAATGACCCGTTTGCTGCCGACGCCTCGTGGTGGCAATCGCCCGCCTTCATCCAGGGTGCGGTCTCGGCCGAAGGCGGCGGCGAATTCGAAATGGATATCACGCCCCCTGCGAGCGGCCACTATACGCCGGTTCTCACGGGCTTTTCGTTCCGCCGGCCGGATAATACTGACGCCAACGTCAGAGTAATCGGCGTCAGGATCGATCCTCGGACCGATAAGATCAGGGTCGATCTGCTCGACGACCAGGGGCCGGATTTCCGTGGGATGTTCAGTGCGGGAAATGTGCTGGAGACGATCTTCGTGCCCCAAGGCGCGTTCTTGATGAATATCGAAAGCGCCAATATCTTGAGTGGCACGTTCAAGAATGAGTCCACCGTCAACAACTTGCGCCGTTACCGGGTCAGCGTGCAATACGCCTGGGTGCCGGATTCGATGATCACCGGCCACGGAGCTCTTTCGGGCAGCTCCGCGGTCTACGATTCGGGCCAGTTGCCGTCTGCCAGCGGGAAAGCCGTCATACAGGGGTTCTTACTCGCGTTCACCAATTCCGATCATTACCTAAAGCAGACCAAGGTCCTGGTTGAGGGAAGGAGCGCGGTTGCTCCCCCCGGTTCAGGGCGGCAGCTTGGTGGCGGGCCGGCACGTGGCCGCGCAGGCGTCGGGTTTCAGGATTCCGACGGCAACGATCCGATCGAGTGGCACGTAAACTGGGTGACGGTGAGATAGACTCGCCGGGCAACAGAGCGCCGCCGCAACGCGATCGGGCCGATGAGAAGCTCGCGCAGTAAGGGCTCGACGTACAAGGTTGCGAGAACGCCGACCTCGCGCTCGACCCGAGAGTGACTCTCTTCGGCAGCGTCGCTCAAGGCATTGGCGATAGAACCTGAAGCTCATTTAAGGCCTTGGATAGGGGAGATGTCCATGAGACGTGTGAAAATTGGCATTTTGGTCGCGTTGGCGGCGAGTCTGTTGAGCGCCGACGCGTTGGCGGCGGATGTCACGGGAAGCAAAGACGACCCGCTGCTCGGACGGTTCGAGGGTTCCGAAATCCGCGTCTACAAGCAGTTGGAGTTCGACGAGTTTCCCTACATCACCAAGCGATACGCTTCCAGCGGCGCAAACGCGCAAACGGTCGAAGGAAAGCTGACCATGATCGGCTATCGCTTGCCGAAGGGCGTTTCTTTTGCAGAAGTCGCGCGTAATTTCCGGATGCGGCTCGAAGGCCAGGGCTTCGCCGTCGATTTCGAATGCGACACCGCCAAAGGCGATTGCGGAAGCGCGCTGGACTTCGCTTCGCAAATTAAGAAGCCGAGCGACTTGCCCGAACCCGGGCTCTATGAATGGGATCGCTTCAACTTCCGCTTCATTAGCGCGCGACTCAAACGCCCCGAAGGAGATGCATTCGCTTCCGTCTGGGTGACGAAATACGCCAATGCGCCGGAGCCCCGTTATGTCTATGTGTCGGTCTTGGAGCAGCAGGCGATAGCCAACAAAATGGTCGGCGCCTCGAAGATGGCGAAGGAGATCGCGGAGAACGGCCGCATCGCGCTTTACGGGATCTATTTCGATTTCGACAAGGCCGATCTGAAGCCTGAATCGCAACCCACGATCAAGCAGATCGCGCAACTCCTGAAAGACCAGCCGAAGCTCGAGCTGGTCATCGTCGGCCATACCGACAACCAGGGCGGTCTTGAATACAACATGGATCTTTCGAATCGCCGGGCGCAGGCCGTGCGCGACGCGCTGGTCAGAGATCAGGGGATCGCGCCGGCGAGGCTATCAGCCTGGGGCGCCGGTTATCTGGCGCCGGTCGCATCCAACAGAACCGAAGAAGGACGCGCAAAGAATCGTCGCGTCGAACTCGTGGAGAAGTAACGCCACGACAATGGTCGATCGCGAAGGCGACATGCCGCTCGGGCGGTTCACCGAAGCAAGCGCGTTCAGTGGACGTTAAGCATCCGGCAGCTAGTCTTTCGACAAAGATCGTCTAAGATGCGAGTGCAGTGGGGAGGATTCATGATGCGCCCAAGACGGTGGCTACTCGAGCTGGCATTGGTCTCGGCGGGCGTTTGCGCGTGCGCCGTTTTGGCGCAGGACGCGTCGCCCGAAAGCGCAGTCGAACGCGGACGAGCGATCCTCGCTGCCAACGGCATCACCGCAGATATGTACAGAGTCGAGAGACTCGTGCTGTACAGTTCCGGCGACGGGATGATTTGGGCGCAGCCACTGCTTCACAAATTGCCCGTTTTCGGCGTCTCCAGCGCATTTCATTTCGATGCGGCCGGCGCTCTGCGGCGGAACACGGACGGCCGGCCGTTTATCGGCGGCGACCAAATAGACCTCACGCACGCCGACGTTGACACGACGCCGACGGTGTCCGTGAGGGACGCGAAGTCGGTCTTTGCAGAAAGGGCACGAACGGTCGGCATCGTCGACTTGCGCGGGGCCCCCGCTGGAACGATTCCGGGCAGCCCCTGCGCACAGGATCCGTCCCAGGTCGAGGCGCAACTCGGGCTCTATCGACCGGCCTATAACCGGGCTGCGCCCTTCACTCTCACCTGGAAGGTGTCATGCACCGAACACGGATATCCCGTCGCTTACATCAACGCAAGAACGCGTTCCGTCATGGATTTCGATTCGGGTATCCGGACGATCGGACCCCTTGGTCCGGCGCGACCGTCCAAGTAGGGATCGCCTCGCGGAACCCCAACTACGAACGGAAGGAGAAATGCAATGTCGAAGTCGTTTGCCTGCCCCGCCCTGGCGGCGCTGCTAGCCGGCTACTCGATGGCGGCCAGCGCCGGCGATCTTTCCACACTGTTCGGTGACGGTGCGACGTGGCATCTCACTCTCGACGACTGGGATGGTGCTCTCGTAATCAGCAACGCCAAGATCAACACCTCGGATCCGAGCATGACCGTGCTGACGGCGCGAGTGGCGTGGCTACACGTCGGAGGCACGCTCGAGGCGCGCGAGTATTCGCGAGATCCGCGCCGCGCTATCCACGTTTTGCTCGCCACTCCGGACGGGCGGAAGTTCGAGGCCGAAGGCATGGTCGGCCGCGAGACCGATCGCTTCATGGCAGGAGTCACGCGTTATGCGAGCCCCCAGGTGACGCACTACGGCGCGTGGTATGCAACCAGCGTCAGTCAAGGGACGAAAGCGACGCGACTCCTGACCCCGCAGACCAACTTGAAGCGCACAGCGCCCGTCCAGGTCGCGAGGAACTGCACCATCGAGGGCCGGGTCGGCGGTGTGCTGAAGCTCGTGGGCGGCGTCACCGTGACACCCATGGGGGCAACCAAAGGCAAGCCGCTCGGAGCCCAGATGACCGCCCGGGGCACATATCGGGAGGCCGGCCTCGCGCCGGGCACTTACCGTGTGACCGTGAATCCGGTCGGCAAATTAGGCTTCCGCGGGACCGGCACCGAGCAGACGATCAGCTGTAAGCCCGGGGAGACCGTGCATCTAGACACGACCATCACCGGTATCGCGGAATGAGCCGCATCGTAGCACCCCTGCGGATCGTCTCGAGCCACGATCGGCTGGTACAAGGTTCGCGACACATCGACATCGCGGCGCGCGTGCATGGCATCGCGCGCAGCGCAATCAACGTCCGGTGCGGAAAACCGGACGTCAATCTCGCAACGCGTCCCCTATGTGTATCACCATGCGATCGCCATCGCTGAAACGCCTGATGGGGCTGTTTTGCGAACGGGAGTAGACGGTCTTCTCCTGGAACCGGCCGTCGACGTCCTCCACGATTGCGCGAACCTCGAGCTCGACCATGTCCCAATTGTCCTGTGTATCGAAGTCGCCGCTGCGGCCGCTTTTGAAAACGAGCGTCATGGTTTCGATGCTATCGATGCTGAGTTGAGCCGCGAAGTTCACCGCATGCCGATCCCAAAAGTCGACAAGTCCCCTCGCGTAGGCGTGAGACGGGATCTTGTGGAAGATATCGAATCTCCGACTGCCGCCGCCGGAAGCGGTAAATTCCGCGGCGAGCTCGCTGTTTTCGCGCAGGTCGTCATCGCCGCTGCGCGCCGCGAAATTGATCCGCCGCAAACCAGGAGCGTTGCAGGTTCGCAGCTCGGCGGCGCTCAAGCTTCCACCGGGGCCTGCGACCGATCTTATTCGCCCGACCTCGTGCGCTAGAACGAAGCAGCGAGCGACGGTGACTCCGCCGTCGGCCGTGCACCGGGATTCCGAGCAGTTCCACATGTCGCCGTTGGCGAGCCGAACGGCTCCATGAGCGCGCGCCGGAGCCACTGTTTCCGCCACGAGTTGCGTCGAAGCCCCCGCCGCTGCGACGCCGCCGTTCGCGTTCGGGATCCTGGAATTGCGGCCGGCCCGTGCTGCCTGCTGCGCGGCGGCTAGGGCCCCTGCCGACGCGAAAGCGCTCTCGGCCGCGCTCCTATTGCATTCCTTCAGCTCGGCGGCACTGAGCTCGGCACCGATGCGTCCATAGCTGCGCAACCTTCCGACTTCGCTCGCGAGCGCTTTACACGCGCTGACCGCGGGCGCCTTCCAAGGTCCGCTCACAGTGCAGCGATTGCCCGCGCATTGCCAAGTCAAGGTGCCCGCTCGAACGGCGCCGGTTCTCGCTACGCTTGCCGCTTCGGTGGTCGCTACGTATCGGAAGGACTGCGCGTGAGCACTGATCCCCATGGCAACGCTCGCGGCGGCGGTCGCCAGCGATATGACGCGACGGTAACCTCGGTCATTTCCGACTCTCCGCATCATTTTCTCCCTATCAACTCGGTCCATGCGCCGAAATATTGTGATTTCAGGCCTGGCGTAACGCGTCACTCCGATCGTGCGTCGATCGCTTCGCCGTCGTGAACCCTCCCTTGTGGAGTCGAAGACTAGCCTATGATCGGACTGCCTGCACGAATATCTCGTTAGCGTAGAAGACATAGTCTGGCTAGCGAGCGTGCGCGCGGACCCGCCTTGCGGCAATACGCAGCTCAGCGGCCCCGTTTTGTCGCGCGCCGCCTATGGTCCTGGTTCCGGGACTACGCCTAATCTGCGAATTGTTAACGTAAGCTGAAGCGAACGTTTTCTTTCCGGCCCCAATACGATTAAGCTGGCATTCAGCCCAACACCACTACTCTCTCGACGGACCCAAGTTCGGGCACATTTCGGCCGGCGCGACGAACTACGACGAGTTCATATGACGCCGGCGGTCCAAGGCGAGTCCCAACCGAGTCGGGGCCTGCCGTTAAGATTCGGTTCACGAAGCAAGTCTTAACGTAGGGCCACCTTAAACGAGTCACTGGAGGAGCAGGCAATGAGACACGAGCAACTTCTGTCACAAAACGCACACGGCCGGGCGCGTCGATTGGCGCCGGAGAGGTTTGCTACACGGCTGCTCATTGCCGCGCTCGCCACGGCCTGTGGGTCTTCCATTGCGTTCGCCGGCACTTCATCGAGCGTGGCGAAGCCTGGGACAGCGTCGAGCACCGCGGCGGCCGCCTCGAAGATCGCCAAGTCGAAGCGCGGCGCGGCCCGCCGCAAGAAGCTGCCGGCCGTGCAGACAACCAACGAGAAGCTGCCCGCCGTGCAGGTGGCCAACGGCAAAAGCCGGTTACGCGACGACAACCGCAACAAGCAGCTCGGACGCACACAAGACCTCGAGAAGCTCGGCAAGGTCAACCAAGGGGCCGGCCGAACGAAATTGACCGAGGGCACGAGGCCCGATAGTTCGCGCGACCGGCTCGACAATCCCAGCGATGCGTTCGGCAAGCACGGTCGCTTCGACGACGGAACGGCGGGCACACCCAAGCTGGCCGGACCCGGCGGCCTCAAGACCCAGTCCCACAACGGAAACATGAAGTCTCAGAGCGGAGGCACGTCGCTTGGCTCCTCCTCGGCACGAGACCGCAAGTTCGCGGCCGGTGCAGGCAGCAGCCGTGCCGCGCAACGAGATCCGACCGCCGTTGCCAAGGAAACCGATGCATCCAAAGAGGCAATCGACCGCGGCCACGATCAGCAAGCAGAGAGCCAAGAGCACGCCGCGGAAACCTTTATCCTGTCGAAAGAGGCGCGTCCGGCGCTGGGCGACGACGCCGGCCCCAGGAACGATCCCGCCGCTGCCACGGAGAGACAGAGGCGCGTGAACGACATTTTGCGGCACGTCCCCAACGGCAATCCGGGCGAAAGCGGCGACGGCGGCACGGACTCGTTGCAAACCGTGCGGCCGACGGATCCGGGGACGATCAAGGGGCGGATTTCGCAGCCGGACCTGGGCGACGATTCCAATAAGCCCACGCGGTCGCCGACAGCGGGCAGGGACTCGGTGATCAACAGACCGCCGGCGCCGTAGCTTCCGAGGTCGAGCCGTCGGTGCCGGCCGTAGTCGGCACCGGCCGGCTCCGAGGGCGCGATTTTCGGAGCGGGAATCCGTACAAGGCTCTTCCGCAATGCGGCTATCGAGTCGTGATTCGGTGTTCGTAACGTCGAAACTTCGTTCTAGTGCCTCAAGACCGCGTCGATCTCGACCGGCCCTAGCAAGCCAGACGTGCGCAGCGGGGCATTGGGCTTGTAAGTCGGAATAGTCGTAGCGGCATATTTCCTTTTCACGTCCGGCTGCAGATCGCCTATCAGGCGATTGACCCACAGGTTGGTCACCGCAACCTTCAATTCGTTCTTTCCCGGGCGTACATACTTCGTGATATCCATCTCGAAAGGCGGGGTCCACACTTCGCCCAGCGACCGACCGTTCAAGGTTGCGGTAGCCAATTCATAGACACCGCCGAGGTCGAGAACCAGACGCGTCCCCGAAGGCCGAGGCGGCAACTCGAACGTCTTGGTGTAAGTTCCGGTCCCGGAGAAATACCTGACACCGGGATTCGCGTTGTCACTCCACGAAGTCAGAGCGTCCAAGGTCGTACTCGGCGGCGCGCCACGACGCGGCTCGAATGACACCGACCACGGTCCCGTCAAGGTCCATAGCGTTCTTGTCTCGCGAGTCGGCACGGATCGAGAGGTGAGGTTTGTGTCCTGACGGCGGATAGGAAGAACAATTGCGGCCGACATGACGGACGTTGCGCCGAATGGGCGTTATGTGTGCTGAAGTTGAAGGCCGGCCCGCACCGCCGGCGGCAGGCGGTGGGTGCGCGCGAGCGCTTTCCGCCAGCGCGGCTTGCAACCGAGGGCACCCTTTCCCGTCGGTTTGCCCAGAAACTCCGCCCCGCTCGGTCGGACGCGCGCAGCCACTCTCGCCCGCCGAGCGCGGACCAGCGAAGGGGTGACGAGTGACGCTCAGAGCAGCGGCCGCTGCGGCGGCCCGCGCGAGGCGAACGGGACGAGCTCCTCCTCCTCAGCCGGCTGTCCGACATGGCGAGGATACGCTCGATCAGCGCCGGGTCCTCGATGCTCGCAATGACCTTCAGCGCTCCGCCGCAGCGTTGGCAGCGCTCGATCTCGATGGCAAAGACGCGCTTCAACCGCTGCATCCAGGTCATGCTGCGATGCTTAGGCGCGCGCTCCTCTGCGTCCTCGCCGCTGGATGACGCACCGCCGCGGCCGCGACCGGCCGGGGTGACGGCGCCGCGCAGCCGGCTCGCTGGGGCGAAGACCCCGTGATAGCGGACGAGATGCACGCGCGGCCGCGGCACGAGGGCGGCGAGCCGGGCGAGGAAATCGAAGGGCTCGAACACCACATGCGTCGTGCCGTCGCGATACGGCGTCTTTAGTGTGTAGCGGATGTGGCCGGCGGGCGCCACCGCCAGGCGTTCGGTCGCGACCGCGGGGCGCGCGACGTAGCGAACGAGATGCTCGAGTTTCGTGCGTTTGCCGCCCTGGGTCGAGACGCCCGCATGTGGCCTGCCCGACTTTTTCGGACCACCTATTATTGGAGAACGGCTCCGTCCGGGTCATGGTGTGACGACTTGTTGATGAACTCCATCGGCGTCAAGTAGCCGAGGCTCGAATGAGGCCGGAGCGGGCCGCTAGGCGGCCCAAGACGGTCAAGCTCGCCACGAACGAGCGACTGCGGGCTTACGTGCGGGCCCGCCTTGCCGGCACAGTGACCGATGCGAAAGGCAGGCCCATTCCAGGGCCCAGCGTTTGCTGGAAGGGGCGTCGGCATGGGCGTCGGGCAGATCGCCGATGGGGCAGTCTGCTGGAGCCCGTAGCAGATCAGTCGCCGGCTTCGGGTTGAGTTCCCGCATTCTGTAGAGGGCCAAGCGATCTCCTTCTGCGCAAGGGTGGACTATGGCACCGCATCGCTTAAACGTCGCGATGCAGAATGACCACCGATAATAAAATCATGAGTGCCGAATCATGTGCCCTCTCTTAGGTGATATCCGATTGGTTCGCGCGGCTGGCCCGGTTCGCAAACTCTCTGAGCGCTCGCGATTACCATGCCCGTTCCTATGCGGGGTGGGTAACATTCTGGGCACGCGTTTCTCTCGAATCGCCGCCGGCCTTGTGCGGTAAGGGCTGCTGGCCGTTCTTCTAGTCCCGTTTCCCGCGGCTCGTGCCCAACATCATAGAACGAGGTGTCATCGGTACGGATCGGACGCGCGCTCGAACGCGTGCATAGCGCCAGGCATTCTGGAACAGACATCAGTGCTCGTTCTCGTTCTGTTCGCGATGCTCGTCATTGGTCTGCGACGCGACACGCGTATAGGTGAATGGCATGTCCGGCACACGCGGAATGGGAAAATGCATCACCATGTGCAACGTATCGCCGCGGCACGTGTAGCTCATTCTTGTCGTGGACGACGGTGGCGCGAAATTCTTCGGCTGCATCGGAACAACAACTCCGTTGCTGTATCGGGTTTCCCCATGAAAGTCGGAATTCATGTCCAGGGTGTTCTCGCAGAAATACACGCTACCCCCGTTGACCGACCAGGTACCCGTGTCGTGAGCATCTAATGTCCCGTGTCCATGAGCGACGCCTGGCGATCCTCGCAAGCTCATCCCTGTCACGAAGGTGTCCGCCTGGGTACTTACATCGCCGGCAGAGGTGCCATCTTCCTTCAGGACGAAACTGGGCGGCTGGCCCTGGTATTCCGCATCGGTATGGACATTGGGGATATGCATGGACTGCATCCAGGGTATGGGACCTCCGCCGCTCAACTGCCATTTACCGACCATGCATTGATCGATCTTGCGATACCCGGCGCAGGCCTTCGGTTCGCTATCACCTTCGGGATTCTCGGGCGGTTCATCGCCTTCCTCCTCGCATTCGGCCCCCGCGTTTCCGACAACCAGTACATTGGTCGGCACGAGCCCGGCATACATCCCCGCGAACCAGTACTTTGTCCCGTGCACGGGGTGGACGAGGCCGCTAGTCCAGGGAAGACGATTGCTTTCTACCGAGTGTATTGCCATGGATAACGCGATACCCGGCTTGGCCTCCGGCGAGTCGAGGTAGCCGACACGTCGGGCCTCCGGTGTGTCAGGGATCTCGAACACCGCCCAGGGGGCGCAGCCGAACTTCATCCGGTGGCGGATCAGCAGGAACGGCTCCAGCACCAGTGGAATCCTGGATGTCCCCTCCCATTCCCACTCATGTCCCTCTTCCGGCTCGGACTCGATTTCGTGGTTTTGACCATCGACGATCTTCCCGTCGAGATAGGCCTCGGCAAAGTTCAGCCACTCCGCGGGCGTGACGGACTGGGTCATGGCCATAACTTGTGCCGATTCCTCGTCGGAGTCCGCCATTTGGCGTAGCATCGGAATGATCGCCAGGTCTCCCCGGGTATGCCCCAGCCAGTCAAAGAAGATACTCGCCGCTTCGCCCATGTGATAGAGCGGTGTCTCGGTGGATGTGTGATCAAATTCGCCCATGCGATCGCGTCGAAACTCTTCTGAGTCGACGGCCAGGGTGGCGAACCAGTCCGCCGACCCTTCGTACCACCACTTCGA
Organism: uncultured Gammaproteobacteria bacterium; assembly: GCA_963702105.1. Classification (GTDB taxonomy): domain Bacteria; phylum Pseudomonadota; class Gammaproteobacteria; order Steroidobacterales; family Rariloculaceae; genus ZC4RG20. The sequence goes on along the minus strand of OY969712.1, from coordinate 945,806 downwards.
GTTCTCGCCTTCGATTGTGTCGATCTGTGCCGGCCGCAGGGTCTTGCCTTCGATACAGCGAAACAGAGCTGCAGCGATCAGGGGTGCGATTTCTCGCGCGGAGCCGCCAGTATCCGCCTCTCCCAGGGTGACGTAGCACTCGTTTTCATCTATCCCGGCTTCTGCCCGCACGGCATGGCTGCCGAAGTGTTCGCCGCCCGTTGGTGAGGCACCGTCGACGACAAGGATGGTTGCCTCGTCCATGGAGAATCGACCGAGCTGCAACGTTGCGCGAGTCGCGTCGTCGACGGCGCGACGTACGGCTGAAATCGTCTCTTCGTCGGGGGAATGGGCGCCGCGGACCAGGCGGACGATGCGGATCTGGCGAGTTCCATCGGCCGTGTGCATGGTTGCCTCGGTAGATACCTCTTCACAGCGCGCCGCGATGGATATGACCAGGCCGAAGTGCGAGAGATAGCTCGAATCGCTACAGCTGCCGAAAGCATGGGCGGTCGATGACGAGAACAGGGCCAGCACGCCCAGCACCGAGAACAGGCCAGGGAGACGGGTGGAGACCTGCGTGTCCGGCACCCTAGCTGTCGTTTCGCTGCAAATTCGCATTGTATTGGCCATCTATATTCGCTCCCTGTTGGCGAAGAGATTATAATTCCCCCACTTTTGGCGGAAGCGAGAAGTAGAGACTAAGCGGCCGCCGCCACGTTGAATGTGCCAGCTTGAGCATATCAGTCTGCTTCTTTGGCGAACACCGCGGGCGGCTTCTTGCCGAGTGATTGGTTAGGCCGGACGTGGTTGTAGTGGTGTCGCCAAGCGCGTGCATCTCGTCCTCGCCTTATTCGCTTGGAGTGCTCCCGCGAGCCGGTCTCCATCGGCGAGGCGGCGCGATCCTCGTTGTCGTCGCCGACGGAATCGTTGCGTGCCGGCTGGCGCAGCTCAGCCGTTCATCGGGCGAGTTCGGCTGGACCGTCTTCACCGCGGCACGCTCGAGCCTTGGGTCGAGCAACGGCGGAAGGACGGCGTCACGGTCGGCACGATCAGCCATGGCCTCAAGGTGGTGCGGCGAATCTTGAACTTCGCGGCGACAGAGTGGATGGACAATTACGGCCTCACGTGGCTGCACGCGGCGCCGAAGATCAAGCTGATCCCGGACAGGGATAAGCGTCGTCCTTACGCGCTCTTGGGACGAGCAGGCGCGGCTCTTTCGGGAGCTGCCTGGCCACCTTGCCGCGATGGCGCTTTTTGCCGTCAACACCGGCTGCCGAGACGGGGAGATCTGTAGGCTGCGTTGGGACTGGGAAGAGCCGATACCAGTGCTCGAGACTTCGGTGTTCATCGTCCCGGACCGGCACGTCAAAAACGGCGAGGACCGGCTGGTGGTGCTGAACAAGGTGGCGCGCAGCGTCATCGACGGGCAGCGGCGGAAACATCCTGAGTTCGTCTTCGTCTACCGAGGCAAACCGATCGATAGGATGCTGAGCTCCGCGTGGCGGCAGGCGCGGAAACGAGCCGGCCTGCCGCAAGTCCGCGTGCACGATCTAAAGCATACGTTCGGGCGTCGCCTGCGCGCCGCCGGCGTGAGCTTCGAGGATCGGCAGGATCTGCTTGGCCATCGTTCCAGACGCATCAAGACGCACTACTCGTCCGCGGAGGTCACGCAGCTCATCAAGGCCGCCGAGCGGTTCTGGGAAGGTCAGGAACGGAATCCACCTGAGCTCGTCGTCCTTCGAAGGCTCAACGTGTCGTGAGACTCACGCGATTCACGCAAAACTCACCCAAATAGCTGCGCGAATGAGTACGAAAAGTTCGCCAAGTTCTTGTTTCGATGGTGGGCCGTGTAGGCTCCGAATAGTGCGCATAAGAGATTATTCTTTCAGAAGTAAATTCGCGCCATGCGTCGCGCTACCCCTAAAACTACCCCAATCGCGCACTGGATGTTTTGGGCCGTCGCAGGCCATCCGAGTTTTGCCAACCCGGCTGATGGCGATTTTCCCTGAACGCCCGGAGCCCGGCTTTGCCGGTCATCGGCCACGTCGTCGGACCACATGCGCCCACGCCGTCCGACGACTTGCGCAAAATTTTCGAGCAGAACCTCAATGCCGTCGAGACCCAGATGCGCTACGCAAACCAAGACACGCGCTCGCATGTCGGCTCATCTGGCAACCCTCGACAAGCTTGCCTGTCAGCGAAAAGGTGTCAGAAACTCGCAGAGTGGACCGCTCGCCGTCGAAAGCGACACATCGAGCGTCGCTAGAGGCTCACTCAATCCCTCCGCCACTGCTACGTACCAGGCGTCGTAGCTCGTAACAGTATGCCGCAACTCCCAGATACGAGCGGCGAACGGCGCGAAAGGGAACAGGGTGAGCTCGAGTTCCATGAGGTCTTCCTGGGCAGCGTTCGCCTCTGGAGTCGAGATCTTCTTCGCCCTCTCAAGACGGCGCAGGATATTCGTCACCTCGGCTGGTGCAAGCTCCGGAGCGTACAGAGACCCATCCCTGGAGAGGAGGCTTTCCGCCCAGGTGCCCTCCTCGCCCGTATCGATGAGCACCGCGACGAGCACGGAAGAATCGACGACGATATTCAACGCCGATCTGCGTCCCGGTCTTTTAGAATTTGCCCCGCAGAAACACGCGTCTGCGACGCCCGCTTTCTCTTACGAACCTGCGTCAACCACGTCTCCACAGACGGACGAGACGCAAGGCGCTGGAGCTCGGCGCGCAGATATTCTTGCATCGACTTGCCCTGTAGCGCCGCACGAGAAGCGAGCTCATCACGAACCTTCTCCGGGACATCACGTATGGTGATTTGAACACTCATGCTGGCATATTGCCAGCAGCGCTGCTATGGCGCAAGTACTAGCGCATGAAAGACAATTTCGACGACCGAGCAAACTTCAGAGTTTGGTCGCGTTCAGCTGCAAGCGCCGCGGCTTCTGTCCGAGCTGCGGCGCCCGGCGGATGGCTGAGACGGCGGCCTTGCTCGTGGACGACATTCTGCTGCGCCAGCCGGTCCGCCAGTGGGTGCTGTCGCTGCCGTTGGCGCTGCGCTATCTGCTGGCGACGCGGCCCGAGGTCGTTACGTCGCTGCTCGGTATCGTCTATCGGGCAATCTCGGGCCATCTGATTCGCAAGGCGGGCCTTAAGCGCACGAGTGCGGCGACCGGCGCCGTGACCCTGATCCAGCGCTTCGACAGTGCCCTCAATCTCAACGTGCACTTTCACCTGCTCGTGCTGGACGGCGTCTATCGCCGAGACGGCGAGGGGCGCCTGCTGGGGGTGATCGCCAGTATCGAGGACCCGCAGTGATCGAGCGGATTCTCGAGCACCTCGGATGCCATACGGAGTCGGTCGATCCGGCACACCCCCGCCGAGCGCCGCCCCAGGGCGATCTCTTGAACTGACCTCTTCGCCATTCTGGTCACCACCTGCGCCAACGTGCGGGAGCGGGCGGGTTCTGGCTTGAGCGAGGCTGCGCCGGCATTTCCGGCAGAAAGGGGAAGATTCAGGCGCCCGAATGGCGACGGATCGGGACGGTTCCGGCAGGATGGCAGCCTCGATCAGTCCCTGCGCCCGGTTTCAGCTCGCCCCAACGGTTTCGCTGCTGACATAATGACTGCTTATACGCACTATCCGCCGACGCCGACGCCGAGGTCGACGGGCGCCGTTCGCGCCCGAAGGAGAGTTCCGATGCGCATCGTACGTCCAGCGCTTGGGGTCGCCATCGTCGGTGCGGCGATCGCGGCCGCGTGGTGCTTTTGGCCGGCGTCGCAGCCCACGGCCAAACACAACGCCGAGAACGTCGCAGGCACGGCGCGGGCGCCCGGCGAGCAGACGGCCAACAGCGCGCGGCCCTCCGCGGTGGTCGATGTGCGGTTGCCCGCACCGTCGCCGGCGGAGCCCGAAACCACTGCGAGTGCGAGCGCGTCGACGCCCGCTCGTTCGCCGCTGCCCGGCGAAGCACCCGTGACGGTGATGACTCAGCTCCTGGAAGAAGTCAAGCCGCATGCGCCGCCCGACTTCGCGGAGATCGAGCGCGCGTTCGCGGCAGAGCCGGTGGATGAGACGTGGGCGCCCGGTGCCGAGGCGAGCCTCCTGGAGAAGGTGGCACAGATCCCCGGGCTTGCGCTCTCAGGCCTACGCGCCGAATGCAGGTCCACGATGTGCCGGTTGAAGCTTACGAATATCGGCGGCGTGGCATTGATGGGGCGCGCCGGACCTCGAATCGCCGACTTGGAGAGCGCGCTGGGCCTCAAGGTTGGTTGGTTCATGGCGCGGACGGACGCGGGTAACGCGCAGACGGTGCTCTACCTCTGGCGCGAGGGAATGGGTCCGCAGCGAGGAGGTAAAGCCGCTCCGAAGTGAGAGCGCGCGGCAAGTCGGGCAGGCCGCGGAACTCACGCAGCTCATCAAGGCCGCGGAGCGCGTCTGCGAAGGTCGGTAGCGAAATCAGCCGGAGCTCGTCGTGCTTCGAAGGCTCAACGTGTCGTGAGACTCACACAATTCACGCAAAGCTCAGGCAAAGAGCTGAGCGGAAACGTAAGTAAACGTCGGCAAACATCTTATTTTCGATGGTGGGCCGTGTAGCTCCGAATAGCGCTCGTAAGAGACTGTTCTTTAAAAAGTAAATTCTCGCGCTTCGTCGCGCTACCCCCGAGACTACCCCTATTTCGGGCTGCATGTGGTTGGCCGTCGTAGGCCGTCCCGAGTCGCCAAGCCGGCCGATGCCAATTGAGGGTTTGGCGCCGACGGACCCCCGCAATTCGGGCTTCTGGCAGAGCGGAGCGCCCCCCGACAGGATGCCCGCGAGATCGCTGCCCTTCCCCTATCCACGGCACCGATCGAGTTCTACTATTCCGGGCGGCTCAAGCCCCGGAGAAGACATATCTTGACACCTGCGTGAGCGTCCGTCGCGCTCGCCTGGCCTGCCGGCGCTCGGCATGGGCAGGCATCTGCGGAGCACCTCGGCTCGGTGCCCGTCCGTGGCCACGTAGAGACATTACCGACTCAGCGTGGCTGTGATCGCGCGCGCGAAATGCTCGAAATCGTCAAGGTGTTGCCGCGCGATTCGATGCACGATCTCCCAGTCGATTTTCTTGTAGCTGTGCACGGCGACGTTCCTGAAGCCGACCGCCTTCTTCAGCCTTTGTGCCAACTCGTCGGAAAGCACATGCTGTCGCGCCAGGATGTCGAAAGTCTCGCCCATGCTGTCGGGCGCCGGGGCGTCCAAGCTTGCAATTACATGCGCGGCGATATCTACGGAAAGCTGAACGGCGCGCGTGATATTCACCGAGACGATGTCTTGCAGGTCGGCGTCGCTCTGCAAGACGCTGACATCGGCCGGGCACTTTTCGGAAACTCGTCGGACGCATCGGCGCAGCGATTCGAGTTTTTCCTCGATTAGCGGCCGATCCACGCGTCTCTCCTCTCTGCGAGGATTCTGGCGCGGTACGGTGCGAAGTCGGCCTGCTCAAATACGTGACGTTGAATCAGCGCCGCATACTCCGCGTCCGAGCCGAGAATACGCTTCCCGGTATGAAGGATCTGGCCCAGCAGGGGCTCGCCGACGGTATGTAGATCAATGAGGTCGATGGGCCGCCCGAGCGCAGCGGCGAGTTCCGCGATTAATGCGACCTTCTCTTCGGCAGTCAACGGCCGTCCCGCGTCGACGGCAAAGTCGAGATCACTGTCATGTCGCTGCCGGCCTGCGGCGACGGAGCCGAATAAAATGGCTTGACGAACTTGCGGCAGCAACGCCACCACTTTGCGAAGAGTTGCTTCGATTTCCACGCTCGTGCGTCCGGCTCGGATCCAATGACTGGTAGCCTAGCTTTGATCAGTGCACTGCCCGCCGTCAATGCCCGCCCATAATCACTCCCAATCAAGCATGGCGCCGAATTTCTCGATCAGTTCGACTATGCGCAGGAAACTCTTCGGCCCAGATAGCTCGATCAGCACCGGATCCTCGATGCTCGCGATGACCTTCAGCGCTCCACCGCAGCGTTGGCAGCGCCCCGGCGGCCGCCCAAATTCCCCCATCTGTGGCCACCTGAAAATCCCCCACCCATGACCTGCGCCGGCGTCGCCGGCACCGCTTCGCGGCGGGACGTTTACGCTGCTTCCCTTTTGCCGGGGGAGCGAGGAGTTGAACGTCTTGAAGTCGCATTTGCGGATCACGATCGAGACGCTGCTGGCCAAGGGGGCGAGCCAGCACGAGATCCACCGGCGGACGGGGGTCGATCGCAAGACTATCCGCCGGTACCAGTCAAACTCCCCCATGGCCACCGGCTCCCCCGAAGCACGCGGCCTCGGCCTGCGAGCCGCACCGGGCCTGGATCGAGGAGCAGGTCCAGCTCGGGCGCAATGCCCAGGCGATCTACCAGGAGCTCGTCGATCGGTTCGGGTTCGAGCACCGGTACAACTCGGTCAAGCGCTTCGTGCGGGGGCTGAAGGTCCGCGAGCCCGAGCCGATACGCGTTCGTGGTCGAAGTGGGAAGTGAGAGGTGGCTGCGCTTTTTCGGCCAGCTTGCTAAGTGGACGGACTGCTGTGTAGCCTAACAGATTAAGGAGCAGTCCAGATGCGAAAACCACGACGCAACCATCGCCGGCGTTCAAGGCAAGAATTGGCACACAACGTCGGGGCTTCGGCGTGGAGCGCAGCCGATTGGGAGCGGTTGTGCGCGAGCATTAGTGGCAGCGGGCTGAGCCGCGAGGCTTTTTGCGAGCAGGCATCGGTTTCGACGAGTAGCTTTGACTACTGGCGGCGGAAGCTTGTACGAGCTCTTCGATTTCCTCGCCCGGCTCGCCGCCCTCGTGCCGCGGCAGCGCGTGCATCTCGTCCGCTATCACGGGGTCTTCGCCCCAGCGCGCCGGCTAACCACATGACTCCTGCCGTCGCGATACGGCGTCTTTAGTATGTAGCGGATGTGGCCGGCGGGCGTTACTGCTACCTAGATGAGCCACACTGTTTTCCCACAAGAGCCCGGATTTCCCGTGAATTCGCAGGAGCTAACTCCTAAGTCTTTGATCTGGTGGGCCGTGTAGGCTCCGAATATCGCTCGTAAGAGATTGTGCTGATTGAAGTAGATTTTCTGGGGTCGTCGCCCTACCCCCAGGAATACCCCCATCGCGTCCTGCATGTGATTGGCCGTCGTAGGCCGTCCCGACCCGCCAATCCAGCCGGATGGCATATCGGGTGCGCATTCGCACGCCGACGCCCGTTCAGACCTGGCGGCGGCCTCAAGACGCTGCTCGAAACGGGCGCGCAGTTGCCGTTCCAGACCGGTCCGGCCCGGGCTTAAACGAGGCGTCATTCAAGCCGCCTCATTGGAGGAAGCCCATGCACTGGCGCATGAGCAATCTCAGTCTCTCGGCGCGATCGAAGCTGAAAGGGGCCGCGCGCACGGTCGGCGACGCGCTCCGCAAGTACCACAGCACGGCGGCAGCGCCTGCTACGGAGCCATGGTTGCACATGGTACGGCCGGCGCCGCCCTTGACCCGCAGCGGCGTCGAATCGTGCCTTCTCCCCTGCAGGCGAAACTTGCCCTTGGCGTGTGTTAATCCGGCGTCGACAGAGCGAAGCTAAGTCCGCTACTCAGCGCTTTCGAGACACCAAGGGTGTGGCGGTGCGCCTGCGAACAACTTCGGCCCTCGGCGAGAAGCGGATGTCCGGTGATGAGCTTGACCCAGAGTACGGCCAGAAACCAGGCGAGGGCCGGCGGTCCGACGAGCGCCCCGGCCAGGGCCGCCAGTGCCAGTAATCCGGCGGCCAACGGGCGACACAAGGACGACGGTGCTCGCGGGACGAGCGCGGCCGATGCCAGCAAAGCCACCGAAACGCCGACGATATAGGCGATATCGAGGCCCCGGAACAGCCAACCGATCAACCCACGTAGACGATATGGTTCACCGCAAAGCTCATGTGCTGACGAAACCCTTGGCCGGGTCGGTGGTACCAACGTTTCGTGGGGTTAGACGCATTCGCGACGGCACCTCCAAACAGGGTCGCCACTTACCAGCGCTAGCACGACGATCTGCCATGCCGGCTAGTCCACCGGGCCGAACAGTCCATAGATCACGACCCAGACCGCACCGACGTCTTCATGGACTTGTGGGGTGGTGAGAAGTTCGCGCGCAATGCCCAGGACCGCCCGTATACTGCTATCAGGTGGGTTTACGGGCGACTTCATCGCGGAAGAAGTCGTCCAAGTGCTCCTTGCCGCAAGAGGGCCCGACCATATTCCTGGTGATTACCGTCAACGTGAATTCGATCGGCCCATAAACTCGCTCCGGCGTCAGCTTTCTGACGAGCCATAACAAGGCTCTTGCGATGGACACCGGAATGCATGTGACCTTTGGACGGGTACCCAACGCGGCGAACGCTTCATTCGCGATCCCTCGATGCGTGAACGTTACTGGCCCACCAAAGTCCAGCTCCTGATCAGCAAGATCAATCGCATCAAGGCATCTGGCGGCGACATCCTTTCCGGATATGGGGTTGATGCGAAAGTCGCCTCGACCGAACAGAAAGACCCGACCCTTCCTGGCCATGTCGAGAAAGGCGAGCATGTCCGAAAAGTATCCGTTCGGCCTGATGATGGTGTAATCGATGCCGGCACTACGCAGCTCGGCAACAAAGCGCTCTTTCGATTGAACAATCTTGAGATCCGGCATCTGACCGGCATCTAGCACGGATACGTAAATGAATTTCCTCACGCCGCAGCCTAGAGCTTCCCTGAGCAGATTGAGGTTGCCCTGATAGTCGACGTCCTGATAGCAAAGACCCTCTCGTTGTCGGGTAATTCCAATGGCGGAAACGACGACATCGACGTCCCGCGCGACCCCAACCAGGGTAGAAGGCTTGGTCACTTCACCAATGAAGACCTCATCAATGACTGACCGAGCGTGCGACAGCTTCTGTTCGGATCGTGTCAACGCGCGCACCCGGTACCCCCGCTCCTTTGCTTCTCCAAGCAAGAAGTTTCCAAGATATCCAGTTGCTCCAGCGACTAGCACTATTGTCATGTTCCAGTTAACCCCACGTAGACGACATGGCTCGCCGCAAAGCATCAAGGCGGACGATCTGCGAGAGCGAGCGTTAAGTCTGATTTCGATCGATGCACACGGCGTCACGATTTGCGGTCAGACTGCGGAGCCGCATTTCGCACGGTCACGTCGCAGCGAACCCCCCACGCCAGCTCGGGTGCGTCGGGCGCCACGCAAGCTCGCGCTTGGCCTTGGCATTGGAGGCACCACGAAGCTCGGTCATCATCACTGCGGCGGGCTCCCCCGCAAACAGCCGCCCGATGAATCGCGGCACGCGCATCGGGGGCTTGGCCCCGAGCGTCCGCGCCAGGGCTGGCAACCACTCCGCTACCGGTGCGGGCTCATCGTCGACGACGTTGTAGACGCCGCGACTGCCGCGCTCGACCGCCGCCACCGTCGCCTCCGCCGCGTCCGCGACGTGGATGAAGGACCACACGGCGCCGCCGTCGCCGACCAGCGGGAACTTGCGCCTGCGGACCAGCTCGAACTGGTCCCCGTCCGACGCGAGCGATGTGCCCGGGCCGTAGAACCAGCCGTAGCGCAGCACGATACCCTCCGTCCACCGCGCACCGAGCACTGCCTGTTCCAGGTGGCGGATTGCCGCGAGGTTCGCGCGCATCGCCTCGGCGGGCGAGGGATCATATGGGTCTTCTTCGCTCTTGACCGCTGCGCCGGTGCGCGCATAAGCGGCGATGTGGCTCTGCGCCACGAAACGCTGCACCCCCGCGGCCTGCCCGGCCGCGAGCAGATAGTCCGTGCCCTCGGTCCTAAGGCGGTTGGTCAGCGCGAATGAGCGCTCGAAATGACGCAGATCAATCGAACCGATCGCAGTCAGCTGGTGGACGATTACCTCGGGTCTCGACCTGCCCACGGCGTCCGCAACCTCATCGGGATCGAGCGCATCGACGACCACCGGGACAGCGCCCAGTTCCGACAACATTGCCCGTTTTGCCGGGCTTCGGGTCATCCCATGTACGTCATGACCCGCAGCGACGAGACGCGGCACCAGTTGCTTTCCAATCGCTCCGGTCGCCCCTGCCACAAATACTCTCATCGTCATCTCCCTGTTCGAGGACGCCTGCATGCTTACAAGACGAGACGGCAACTGCACCTGTGACACCGCAAGTGCATCCTCGATAGGCGGGAGATCCCTAGAAGATCACGTTCACTATTGCGTGTTCGGTGTCGAGCGTTCTCGTAATCCTGCCCAGGCAGCCGATACCGACCGTCACACGTCGACGTGTCACAACTCCGACGCCCAACTCGTCATGAAGACTGCACCACGCATCGGCGCCGTTCGCTGGAACGGGCCCAGGCGGACACACGTAAGGAGATCGCGTCACATGAGCGCTACCGCACGGCTTCTCAAGATGCTCATTCGTCTCTCGGGCGCCGGAGCACTGTTGCTCGGACTCACCATCTGGGCGGGATATGCGCCTTCATGGCTAACGGTTCACATCGCGTTCGGTGTGGTGCTCGTAGTTGCCATGTGGGCGGCGGCCGCGCTGGCCGCCCGCACGGCGACGCACCGCGCGCTCTCGATGTTTGCTTTCCTGTGGGGAATCGGTGTCGTCGCGTTTGGGCGTGCACAAGCAACGATTTTGCCGGGCTCGGCTCACTGGATCGTGTCGCTCGCCCATCTCATAGCCGGGGCTGTCACCATCGCCCTCGGCGTCGCGCTCGCGGCCGGCGTGGAGCGCGCGACATCGGCTCGCGGAGGCATAACGGTCACCGACCGACGATGAACCTAGCGAGCAAATGCTGCGAATCCGTTCATCGCGCAGCATGTTCGGTGATGAGCTTGACGCAGAGCACGGGCAGGAACCAGGAGAGGGCTGGCGGTCCGATGAAGGCGCCGGCCAGGGCCGCCAGTGTCACGCTAACGTGGTAAACGTCATCAAGAATCTCCAAGGTTTTCGACGTGTCTCACGAATACTCTCCGTGATCGGGAACGTCGTGTCCTCCCGCTTCACTGCCGGTGCTCTCTAATTGGCAATTCGCATCCGACACGCATTGAGCACTCAACAGGTCCAGACTCCGCGGAGCGGGATTCTCATCTAGGCGCGCGCTTCCTCAATCGCGCTCCCCGACCCGCCGGCAACTGCCTGCTGACATGCCGCGAGAAGGTGCGGATCCTCGATCGAGCCGTGATGGTGCACCTGACGCCACGCGCCATCAGTCAGTCGAAACACCCGCGTCGTGCGGATCTCCATGCTCAGCGCCGCCTCTCCGGCACCGTAGGATCCCCGCTCCCGTCCGACGACATAGAACAGCTCCTCTCCTTCGTGGCAGGTATAGTCGTAAAACTCGAACCGGTACGGCTGCGGGTTATCGAAGAGTTCCCGGTAGATGGTCCGGATTTCGTCCCAGCCGCGGCAGACTCCGCCCAGAGGGTTGTCCATGACGGCGTCGGCGCCCCGCCCCCAGTTCAAGGCCATTAACTCCATGTCGCGACCGTTCAGCGCGCGGTAGAACTCGGAGAGGGCCCGTCGCCGGGGCGACAGCGCGTCTCGGGGTTCACGTCCGGTGACGGGCGAGCGGTTCGGTTGGATCATTGGGACTCCTTTGTCATCAGGCAACGCGACGGATAGGCCTCCGGACCGCCGTTTTACAACTCGGCGGTGCTGAGGAAGGCGCCGCGGGCTTCCGGTCGCTCGGTCAGCGTAAACTGGTCGAGGAACTGGAACGAACGGACGAGAAATACTGTTTGGTCCCGCAGCCGCCAGCGCGGCACGCGACGACACCACACTTGCGGGCCGTCCTATCGGCGCCGGCATGACACGCCGCGTTCGGCGACGACGTTCGGAGGCAGGAGCCGCAAGTATCGACACGACTGCGTCCCGGTCCTGCGCCGATACGGCGTCAAAAAATTGCTGCGCCAGGGCCGGCGATTCCTCGCGGCGCAGGCCGAGTCGTGGCGGCGCCTGTCGGAGCCGCACGCGGGCACGATGCACGACCTGACGACACGCCACCTCACTCTTCGCCAACAAGCGCGCGATGTCGTCGTAACCGCAGTCGAACATCTCTCGGAGCACGAACGCAGTCCTCTCGGCGGGCTCGAGCCGCTTGCGCAGCAGATCGAAAGCATTCGACAGGCGCGCAGTCACCTCTACCGCTTCCGCAGAGGCCGGATGCGGATCGGCGTGTTGCTCGATGTACTGCACTTCACGGTACGCCCGCCGCTCGGCCGAGGTCCGGCGTAGCCGGTCAATCGCGAGGCGAGTGACGACGGCAATCAGCCAACCTTCCGGGTTGCGCACGGACGCCGAGTTCGTCTCCAGCCAGCGCAGCGCAGCTTCCTGCACCAGATCCTCCGCGTCGTCGGCGGAGCGCAGAATGCGGCTGACGATGGTGACCAGTCGGCTCCGGTTGCGCTGGAACGTCTCCCAGCGATCGCCCGTCGCTGTGTGATTCCGCGATGCCATGATCAAGTCCTCCGGATATTGCGTCTCGCTGTCATGTATTGGCTGGCGCCGAGTGATCTTTCCGAACGGTCGGCGGGCGACGGCGGCTAGACACCCGATACCGCGGCAACTCGAGGTCATCGCGAAGAGAGCGGGCCAGGAGCCGTTTTGCAAGGAACTGGTAAGAGAGCGCCCGAACGGCGAGGTTGCGGACGGTCAACGCAGCACGGCTGCGCGGAGTGAAGAAGCCGCGCAGTCGCAGCGCAGCGCGCTGTTTCGCGGCCACGAAAGTCCGCAGCCGCCGCTCGTACTCCTCGAAGGCGCGCGAGTGATCGGGGCCCGCGCTGTGGAGCTCACCGGCAAGGATATAGGCCTCCAGCATGGCCAGCCCGGTCCCCTCGCCCGCCAGCAACGACGGGCAGGCGGCGGCGTCGCCGAGCAGCGCGACGCGGCCCGACGACCAGCGCGGGAGATGAATCTGGCTGACGCGATCGAAATAGATGTCGTCGGCGCTGTCCAGGGCGTCGAGGATCGCCGGCACTTCCCAACGCATGCCACCGAAGACGCGCCGCAGAGTCTCGGGCAGCCGGCCCCGCGGAGGATCGCCATCCAGGCGCTCGCTGGTGCACACGAGGAGCACTAGGGTCTCGTCGTCGCGCAAGCTGACGCGAGCGACCTGGCGTCCGGGCACTGTGTGCGAGATGTAGGTGAGCTCATCCCGATGCGGGTAGAGCCTCAGGCGCGCGGCAGCAACATAACAGTCTAAGAATCGCTCGAATCCGGGCTCCGGACCGAATACGCGGCCGCGGACCTCCGAGTGGAGTCCATCTGCGCCCACGACGAGATCGAAGCGCTCGCGGTGTCCGTCGGAGCGCGTGACCACGACACCGTCCCGGTTCTGCGCAAGCGTGGTGAGCGAGACCCCGAAGTGCGTGGTGACGCCATCGCAGGCGTCGAAAAGTGCCGCGGATAAATCGGCACGGGGGACGCTGAGAAAGCGTCCGTCCAGCACGTCCCGCATCGCCGAGAGGTTGGCCGTCGCCTGAGGCCGGCCGTTGCCGTCGACGAGGCGCATCCATTCCATTTGATATCCACATGCGCGCAGCGTCGGGAGGATACCCATAGAATCGGCGATCTCGTACCCGAGTCCCCAGAAATCGATGAGGTACCCACCGGCACGCAGATTGGGCGCTTTCTCGAACAGCACCGGCTCGTGGCCGTAGTATTGCAGCCAAAAGGCCAGGGTCGGCCCTCCGATACCAGCTCCGTTGATCGCCACTCTCATCGTTCACCTCTTCTTTCGCTGACCCGGCCGGCGAACGGTCGTGCGCGTGCGACCGCGGCTCCCGGCGTTCAACATCGCATCGATCGGGCCCGCCACCTGCATCACGTCGAGCTTCGGATCCACCAGGTGGTGAAACAGCAGGCCGTCTAGGGCCGCGGCCAGCAGGACGGCCGTGGCCGTCAAATCCAGTTCGGGATCTATCTGGCCTCCGTCGCGCGCACTCTGGAGCCGCTCCAAAACGACGGCGCGAAAGCGCTGCGACGCTCTCAGCGCCCACCGGCGGAACGACGGATCGCGGGTCGCCTTCACCATCGCCTCGGCCAGGATCGTGGACCCGGGGCTATGCTCCCCGTAGCGGGTGAGCCAATCCAGAATCGCCCGCACCGACTCGCCGATCGTGCGTCCCTGTTGCAACGCCTCGAGCGAAGGGCCGAGCGTTCGCAGCAGCGCATCCTGGGCGGCCTCCATCACGAGGGCCGACACGGAGCTGAAGTGGTAATGAACGAGGGCGGCGTTCACCCCGGCGCGCTCCGCGATGGAGCGCGTGCGCACGCGGTCGATCCCCATCTCGGCCATCAACTCCACGGTGGCGTGCAGGATGCGCTCGCGGGTTCCTGAGGGAAGTGGGTCCTTCGGCGGTAACGTTGATTTGGTCATCTGCCCAAACCATATGCCCAAATGCATGAGCGCGTCAAGTGCCCATACCCCGCGTTGTCTCGGAAGGCCGCGTTCAAAGGGGAAGCACGGACGACGCGCCGACAGTTAGAAGCCTCGTGTCACGGTCAATCCAGCCCAAGTGAAAGCTCGCGCACCACGCCCGACCTTGAGCTCTGCGGTCTGATGGCGCACTACGTAACCGATGTGCACACCGTTCGCGAGCGCGACATCGACGCTGAGCCATAGCTCACACAGGAAGTGTTTGACGTTCGAGGAGGAATACGCAACGTCGCTGGAACGAAACTGGCCCTGCAAGAACGTATCGTAAAGCCGGCCGCGAAGCTTCAGCCCGGCCGATATGCCGAAGGCGACATGCCGCGAGCGAGCCCTGCTCGCCGCAACCGTCAGGACGGGCTGCCCGGCATAGTCCCCTGCTTCGTTGTACGAAGTCCACCACGGCACGTCCTCGCTCCGCCAACGCACGGCGAGCTCGGCATTGACCTCGGTGAGATTACCCACGCTCGCGCCGGTGTCGAGCCGCAAGGTGTAGTGTCGTGCTCCGCGGGTTCGCCGAGCGAGCAATCGATAGCGGGACACGGCGTAGCGGAATGTCGGCTCGCCACCGTTCGATATTTGATGTGCATAGCCTGCCGGCAGCGGCGCCCCGACGGCGGCGTGAACGCGGCGATGCACTTGCTCGGCGAGCCGAAGACCGAGCAAGCCCACCGTCCACGTAGACTGATACGCGACCTCGCGTGACGGGTCGCGGACGAGCTTGGAGCGGGACGCATAGAGAAGGCTTGCGTACGGCCGGTCGTTGCGCAAAGGCGCTTTGGCGCGCAGATCCTGCGGCGTGAACAGCTGCAAGCCGACTTCCAGAGCCCGCGCTGTGACGGATGTGTTCGCGCGCGCCGCCGTGCAACTCCGCCGCGCGTTGCGTGACACACAGGCGCGGACGGACCCGCTGGACGACGCGACGTCGGTCATCGTGACGGACACACCGCCCGTGTAGTCCTGATCCAGGTGGGTGAAGGCGAAGAGATCGTTGTCGGTGTGCAGTGTCCAATGACGCTCCCGTGGTGAGCGTGGCCGGCGTGCAAGCTTGGCGGTCACGCGCCCCTGAACGGCCGACGCCAGGAGCGTGAGCGAGACGACGAGCCAGGCGAAGTTCATGCCGTCCCCCACGCCACAGAGGTCTCGGCAAGGTCGGCGAGCTGCTCGAGCTCCTTTAAATAAACCGGGCGCAGCAAACACGTTGCGAGCCAACGCTCGGCCGCGCCCGGCAACCCGGCTCGCACCTCGATGTCCGTGGCAATCGTGACGTTGGCGCTGCGACCCGCGTTGCACGGCTCTACGTTGAAGGTCGTCCGTGTATTCTTGCCGAGATAGTGCTCTGTGATCACGCGGCCGGGAATCGGCTCCGATACGACACCCAGGTACGTCTCGTACCTCCCCATGATCCGCATCGTCAACTCGATTTCGGTGCCGGCCCCGACCCCGCCACTGGTAACGCTCATCGAGACGAACGGTGGCTTCGGCAAGATCAGGGGGTGCCCATTCCTGTAGTCTGCGAGGATCGAATACACGCTCGTGGCGGGGGCGGAAATGAGCTTGGAAGCAGATATGCGATGATTCATTTACAGTCTCCAGTCGCAATGCCGGCTGCTTCGCCGCGGCGCTACCCGGCCGCATCTTCGGAACTCCGCGATCCGTAGCGCGGCGGCAGATCAGTGCGCGCCCGTCGGCACGCCGCTTGCGGGCCTCTCGGCGAGCCAGACGAAGCCGACCAGCGCCACGAACAGCCAACCTGAAATCCAAAAGATGTCGTCGGTCGAGAGCAGCATGGATTGCTGGCCGACAACCGCGCCGATTCGGGCGAGCGCAGAGTGGCCATGCAAACCGGTGGCGGCCAGCCCCTTCATTGCATGGCTCGCCTGCGGCGCAAACGCGCTGACGCGCGCGACGAGATGCGTGTGATGAACGGCCGCGCGGCGCTGCCAAACGGTCGTGACGAGCGAGGCGCCGAAGCTGCCTGCCGTGATTCTGAAGAAGTTGGCGAGGCCCGAGCCGAACGCCACTCGGTCCGGGCTCAAGCCGTTCAAGGTGATTGCGATCAATGGCGCGAAGAACAGCGCGATCCCCGCACCTTGGATGAGTTGCGGCAGCGCAAGCGCGGCATAGTTTGCCTCTTGCGTAAAACCTGCACGCTCGAAGCTTGCGGCAGCAAAGATCAAGAAGGCAGCCGTGGCAAACAGGCGCGGATCGACGCGGTCGAGATTCTTCCCCACGGCTGGCGACAGGAGCAAGGCGAGCACGCCGTAGGGAGCCACGACGAACCCGGACCACGTCGCCGTGTAACCCATCTGCGTCTGAAGCCAAAGAGGCAGCAACACGACGCCGCCGAAGAAAACACCGTAGCCCAGGCTTACGGCAAGCGTCCCGGCCGAAAAATTGCGGATTTTGAAGAGCGTCAGGTCGACGATCGGGTGTTCTGCGGTGAGCTCCCAGACGACGAACAGGGCGAAGCCGAGCGCCGCGGCGACCGCGAGGACGACGATGAACGGCGACCCGAACCAGTCGAGCTCATTGCCCTTGTCCAGCATGATCTGCAGCGCGCCAACCCAGATCACGATCAAGCCGAGACCCACGGCGTCGACCGGCACGGTGCGTGTCGCGGTCTCGCGCCGGCCCAGAAGCTGACGCGCCAGCACGGCGACGAGAATTCCGACGGGCAGGTTGATGTAGAAGATCCACGGCCACGAAAAGTCGTCGGTGATCCAGCCGCCGAGGATGGGTCCGACGACGGGCGCGACCACCACAGTCATGCTCCAGATTGCGAGCGCAACGCCTTGCCTCTCCCGCGGATAGCTGCCGAGCAGCAAGGTCTGAGACAGCGGCACCATCAGCCCCGACACGCCGCCTTGCATCACCCGAAACGCAAGCAGCATTGGGAAATTAACCGCCATGCCGCAGAGCCAGCTCGCCGTCGTGAACAGCAGCACGGCCGTGACGAATACCCGCACCTGACCGAACCGCTGCGCGAGCCAGCCGGAGAGGAGCACGGAGATCGCGTTCGCGACGGCGTACGAGGTAATGACCCAAGTCGCCTCACTCGGGCTCACGCCGAGATCGCCCGCGATATGCGGTAGCGCCACGTTCGCGATCGTCGTGTCGAGCACCTCCATGAAGTTGCCGAGCGCCAGCGCCACCGTGACGAGCGCGAGCGTCGATCCCTCGAGCCGGCTGTCTTGAGCTTGCATGACCGCGTCACCCTGCTACTAACGCCCGCCGGCGTCGGCGACCCTTGCACGTGTAGGTGCGTCTCCCGGCGCAGCCTCAGAGACGGCGCCCTCGCCGCCGTTTTGCTCGACGATCTCGGCGATCAATGCGTCGACTGAGCGCGCCTCGTCGGCAAAGACCGTCGTGCGATAGTCAGCATCCGTGGTTCTGGCCCGTGTGTCGGGCTGCTTGGCGCCGCCGTGAACGTCGATGCTGACCTCCATCGACAATCCAATGGCGAGCGGATGCGCCTCGACCTCGGCGGGTTCGAGCGCAATGCGCACCGGTAGACGCTGGACTACCTTGATCCAATTCCCCGTGGCGTTTTGCGCCGGCAACAGCGCAAACGCCGCGCCCGTGCCCGCCCCGAAGCCGACCACGGTGCCGTGGTAGGTCACGCCGTTGGCGTCTGCCGCCACACGCGCCGTCTGCCCGACGCGAATGTCCTCGAGGTGCACTTCCTTGAAGTTCGCGTTGACCCACACTTGATCCGGCGGCACGATCGCCATCAGAGGCGTCCCGGGGCTCACGTGTTCGCCGAGCTGCACGCTGCGCTTCGCGACGTAACCGGAGACGGGCGCGGGAATGACGGCACGCCGGTAGGCTAAGTAAGCTGTGCGCACGACGGCCGACGCGTGCTCCACGTCCGGATTCGATGCGACGGTCGTGTCGTCGACCAGCGCCCGATTGCCGGCCAGCTGCTGACGCACAGCGCCGAGCGCGGACTGCGCGCCGCGCACGGCATCGCGGGCATGCTGAACCTCCTCCGCGGAAACCGCGCCGGACTTCGCGAGCCCCTGGCGGCGCGCAAGGTCCGCGCGCGCACCGGCGAGATCCACTTTGCGCCCGGCGACTTCCGATCTGAGCTCGTTCGTGCGCGCGAAGACACCGCGCACTTTGCGCACCGTCTGGGCGAGCCGCGCTTTAGCCTTCTGGAGGGCGACTCGCGCATCGACGCGATCGAGCTTCACGAGCGGCTGCCCGGCCCTGACGAACTGCGTGTCGTCGGCTTCGATCGCGACGACCGTCCCGGAGACGCGCGGTGTGATCGGCACGACGTTGCCGTCGACGTAGGCGTCGTCCGTCGATTCGACGTAACGCGCCACCGTGAGCCAATACGTCCCGTAGGCGATGCCTGCGCAAGCGAACGCCACGATGACCGCCAACAGCACCTTCTTTCGCTTGGCGTTCGCGCGCTTCGATACTTATTCTGTTGCACTCATGTCGATTTCCTCGGCTTGGAAGAGACGGAAAGCGTGCTCATCAGTCGATCGCCGCCGTCGAAGCCGCCTCCCAGAGCCCGGGTCAGACCTATCCAGCTGTCGTAGTCGCGGGCGCGCAGATCGACCTCGCGGCGCCGCTGCTTGAGGAGCTCGGTCTCGACGGAAAGCACACGCAGGTAGCTGCCGATCCCCTGGCCGTAGCGCATCAACGCCAGGTCGTAGGCCTCACGCGCTGCGTCGAGCGCCGCCTGCTGCTGCCGGCGCTGCTCCGCAATCGAGCGAACGGACGCGAGCTGATCGCTCGTGTCCCGGAGCGCGTCGATCAAGGTCTCGTTGTACTCGGCGACCGCGCTGTCATAGTCCGCATCGCGAGCGGCGAGCCGCCCGGCGAGAGCCTTGCGGTCGAACAGCGGCAGATGCAACGCGGGGCCGACGCCGGCAATGCGGCTACCCGTGTCGATGAATTGCGAAAGTCCGATGCTGCTGAACCCCGCGAAGGTGAGCAGATTGATATCGGGATAGAACGCAGACTTGGCGACAACGATGTCCTGCGCTGCCGCTTCCACGCGGCGGCGGCTCGCGATCACATCGGGACGCCGGCCCAGCAGGTCCGCCGGCACGGCGCTCGGTAAGACCGGCAGACCGGCGGCGACGCCGAGCTCGGGCCCCGCAATGTCGAGGCCGCGGTCCGGACCCGCCCCCAGCAAAGCCGCGAGTTGATGACGAGTGAGCGCCAGCGCTTCGCGCAACGCCGTAATGTTTACGCGCGCCGCCGGCAACGCGCCTTCGGCTTGTTCGAGCTCAACGCGCGTATCGAGCCCGGCGGCGACACGCTGCCTCGTCAGATCGAGAATTCGCTTCCGCTGATCGAGCGTCGCCTGAGCGACATCCAGCTGCTCGTACAAGCGTGCGAGCTGAACGTAGCCGCGTGCCACGGCGACCGATAGCACCAAGCGGGCCTCGAACGCATCGACGCGCGCCGCCTCGACGCGGCTCAGCGCAGCGGCGAGCGCCGCTCGATTCTTGTGCCAGAAGTCCAGCTCGTAGCGAAAATCGAAGGCAAGACCGTTCGCCGTCTCCCACTGGCCCGCCGGCGGTCTCGGTACGATGTCGTTCTCGCTGTAGCGCTGACGCGTGCTCTGGAGCGCGGCGTCGACGCCCGGCCGGCCCGCCGCGCGGGCAACGCCCGCGAGCGCGACGGCCTTCTCGACGCGCGCCTGGGCCGCGTCCAGCGACGGATTCGAGGCCAGCGCCTCGTGCTCGAGACGATCGAGCTGCACATCTTTGAAACGAGCCCACCAGGCCTCGCCCGGCCAGGCGCTCGGCGCGACGGGAGCCTTTGCCAGCGTTCGCCCTGCTTTGAGCTCTGCCGGGCTCACGAGGCGTCTGCGCGGCTGCAGCCCACGCAGGCCCGCACAGCCCGTCGCCACCAGCGCCATCAACACGCTCTGCAGAACCAAGTGACCTCGTTTGAACATCGTCGTCCTCCCTGCTGCCCGTCGCGCGGCATCGATCTTCACTGCGGGCTACCGGAACCGTTGCGGCCGGTCCGCTCGGGCCGGTAAGTGCCCGGCTCCACGCGAAAGCCCAGCACGATCCTGTCCCAGCCGTTGATCATCACGACGGCGAGCGTCAGATCCACGAGCTCGTGCTCGGAGAATTGCGTGCGCGCCGTTGCGTACACGTCGTCCGGCGCATGCGTCTCTGCAATCGATGTCACCGCCTCCGTCCAAGCCAGAGCCGCTCGCTCGCGCTCGGAAAAGAACGGCGTCTCACGCCACGCGTCGAGCGTGTAGAGGCGCTGCTCGGTCTCCCCATCCGCGCGCGCGTCCTTCGAATGCATGTCGAGGCAATAGGCGCAACCGTTGCTTTGCGACGCCCGCGTGTCGACGAGATGCAGGAGCTAACGTTCGAGACCGCAATTGGCGACATACGACCTGAGGCCGAGAATCGCCTCGACTGCTGAGGGCGCGGCGCGCTTGTAATCCAAACGAGTTTCCATCTCGATTCACCTCTTGAGAGATTTCGCGAGCATCAGTCGGCGTAGTGTTGACTACTGTCACTGAGACGAACGAATTGCATGCGGTGTGACAGACAGCGTCTCTGCACTCGGGTTATGCCAGCCGCCTGGCGGCAAAACGCGTACATCGACCTCTTCGGGTCCCCAAGCGCCCTTGGCGTATTCGTGGATCGGCGTTCCGGCTTCGAGCACGGGATCGACGATTCGCCACGCCTCTTCCACGTAGTCCTCGCGCGCGAATAGCGTGGCGTCTCCGGCGATGGCATCGCCGAGCACCCGTTCGTAGGCTTCCATCTCTTCCGCATCTGGGTGATGCGTCGCGATCATCTCTATCGTCTGGCCCTTCATCGGATCAACCGGTGCCACGATTGTCGTGCCGATGGCGATTGTCATTTCCGGACTGATCCGAAAACGGATATGGTTGGGCGATACCCAATGCCTCATCGCCGTCGGAGGGTTTCTGAATCTGCCCAGTATCTCCGTGCACGTGACCGGGAGATGCTTTCCGGTACGGACATAGAACGGGACGCCCTTCCAGCGCCAGGAGTCGACCTCGAGTCGCAAGGCGGCAAAGGTTTCCGTCTCGGAATCGGCCGCGACGCCTCGTTCCTCGCGATAGCCGCGATATCGACCCCTGACCAAATCCCGCGCCTCGACCGGCGCTATCGCTTTCAGCACCTTTACCTTCTCGTCGCGAATCGTCTCGCTGTCGGCACGCACGGGCGGTTCCATCGCGAGATTGCACAGCATCTGGAAGAGGTGGTTTTGCACGACGTTGCGCGTCGCGCCGATGGCATCGTAGAAGGCGCCTCGGCTTTCCACACCGAAGTCCTCTGCCATCGTAATCTGCACACTTTCGATGTAGTGGCGATTCCAGAACGGCTCCATGAACGCGTTCGCGAACCTGAAAACCATGACGTTGTTCACCGGACGCTTGCCGAGATAGTGATCTATGCGGAAGATCTCGGACTCGGGGAACACTCTCAGCAGGCTCTCGTTGAGTCGGCGCGCCGAATGCAGATCTCTGCCGAAGGGCTTCTCGACAATAACGCGTCCGCACCTGGCGCAGCCGGAAACGTCGAGTTGCTCGACGACGGTCCGAAACAGACTCGGCGGTATCGCAAGGTAATGCGCGGGCCTTACGGCACCGTTCATTGCTTTGTACAGCGCCCGAAAGGTCGCGGGATCCCGATAGTCGCCGTCCACGTAACGCAGCAGGCGGATCAGCTTGGCGGAAGCCTTGGCATCGACGTCCCCGTGCTCTCGAAGACTCGCGTGCACACGCGCACGAAACTGGTCTACGTGCCCTCCGCCTTTGGCAACGCCGATGATCGGCAGGTCGAGCCGGCCGCGCTTCAGCATGGCGTGTAATGCCGGGAAGACCTTTTTGCGCGCCAGGTCGCCTGTCGCGCCGAACAAGACCAAGGCGTCGCATGCCGTCCCGATCATCGCTCGCCGCCGTGGGCCACGAGCCGTTGGGCCGGGAGGAACGCTGCCCTACTCCCCACGGCGCCCAGCTGTTGCACTGCTTCGTTCCCAACGCGCACCGGCGAGGAACTCTCGTAGCCAGGCAGCCACGGCACCATCCACTCGCCCATCAGCCGCTCTCCGCCCACGCCATACATGACTTGGATCTGACCCGGGCTGCCGGCCACGGCCCTCAAGAGCCAATCCCGCCACGCTAGCGCCTCCTCGTAGTAGCCGAGGTTCATGAACGCCAGCAAGGTCAACGTGGCGTCGCACAGCCAACAGTAGCGGTAGTC
The DNA here is from genome assembly GCA_963702105.1 of uncultured Gammaproteobacteria bacterium. GTDB lineage: Bacteria > Pseudomonadota > Gammaproteobacteria > Steroidobacterales > Rariloculaceae > ZC4RG20. The sequence continues at coordinate 923,140 of OY969712.1, read as the reverse complement.
CCAGTTCCTCACGCCGCCCAAGCGTTCGGGAAGGGACGTTGTCGCCGCCGCGACGATTCCGCCGGTCGGTTGGTAGGCGAGCCCCTTCAACGTGATCAGTGATCGCTTGACCGCTTCCGTCCAGGGTCCGACGTCCGGACAACGCTCGCTCCATCGGCGCCAGAACGCTTCGGTGCGCTCTAGCGCATCGAAGGCGTCGACCTCGCTCGGTGGACCTGCCAACGACGAGCCGTGAGAGAGGACCAAAGGAACGCGCTCGCCGGAGTCGACGCAGAATTCGCCGACCGTCCGGTGATCTGCGCCGCGCAACTCGAGTGGCGTGCGCAAAACGAGGCGCTGCGGCCCCGCAATCGCGTCGATGGTGCCGTCGTCTCTTCGCGTGACCCATGGGACGGTATTGCCGTAGTCGAATCGAACAACGAATTCAGTACGAAAGGTGACGCGCCCCGAGCGTCCCACGACGATTCGCACCAAATCCGCCGAATAGCTCATCGGCGGCATGAAATCCAGCACGACGGCCGAGCCCTCCGCGGTGCGAAATTCCGTCTCGAGGATGAGCGTGCCGGGCCGATAGCGTCGCTTGACTTCGAAGGGGGTCGATCGGGGAGCGAGCAGCCAGCGTCCGTTCTCGGGCGTGCCGAGAAGCGCCGCGAAACAGGCTCCGGAATCGAATCGCGGCCAGCACAGCCAATCGATTGAGCCATCCAGGCCGACGAGCGCCGCCGTCCTGCAGTTTCCGATCATCGCGTAATCTTCGATCGGCAGCGCCATGCGTCCATGCCTCGCGGGTCGGCAAGATGTCAGTGGCGGGGCAGCGAAACGGTCGACGGAGCGCTATCGGGACGCCCCCGAAGACTAGCCTCGTCCGGAGTGCGGGCAAGCTTGTCGGGGTTGACGACGTTGAACCCGGCGAGAATGCGCGTGCCGTCGGTCACCAACGACAACGCCATTATCGGCTTGCCGTCGCGGTAGCTCATGATTCCAATCTCGCCGTTGATAGGCACGAGATGAAAAGTCATGCGGTGCGCATAGGGCGCAACGAACCGGCGGCCTACGCCGGCCAGCAGCTTCGCCACTACCGCCCGGCCACGCACGACCTTGGTGGCGGCATTCGCCTTCCCGCCACCGTCCGCCATCCACGTGGCATCAAGGGCAAACAGCTCCAGCAAAGACTGCCGATCGGCGGCTTGGACGGCAGCGACAAACCGCTCCAGCAGTCCGCGGTGAGCACTTTCGTTGACGGCATAACGGCGCCGATCCCGGCGCACGCGCTCCCGTGCCCGGTGCACGATTTGCCGGACCGCGGCCTCGCTCTTGCTCAGAGACCGTGCGATATCCGGATAGCCGTAGTCGAACACGTCGTGCAGCAGCAGCGCCGCACGTTCCTCCGGCCCGAGCCGTTCCAGCATGACCAGGAAGGCGATGGAGACGTCCGAAGACTGCTCCGACTTGTGCTCCGGCGACAGGGACTCGTCACCGACCAGCGGCTCGGGCAACCACGGACCGACGTAAGCTTCGCGTTTATGGCGTTCCGCCCGCAAGCGGTCGATACACAGATGCGCAACAGTCGTCGCCAGCCATGCTTCCGGGCTGCGCACGCGTCCGACGTCCGCGTGGTGCCAACGTAGATAGGCGTCTTGAAGCATATCCTCGGCATCGGCTCTCGAGCCGAGCATCCGGTATGCGATCCCATATAACTTGGGGCGATGCTCTTGGAATGTAGCAACGCGATAGTCCATGGCGGTTTCTCGGTGCCTTTCGTGGTCCAATGCTCTGGAGACGGTGTACTCCACGCGGTTGTGACACTCGGGCAGTTGCGGGCTTCTAATCAGCCCGAGCGCCTCGTCCCGGCACTAAGTCGCCATTGCGCGCATAGCTTCGTTGTTATGTGGATTCTCCTGTGTGGTGAGTAGTCGCCTCGCGGCTTCACGCTGAGGAGTGACGGTGGGCCCGGCAGAGCGTGACACGTCCCATCGCACGGGCCTCGAGTCCGACGTGCGAAGCGTGCATTCCTGCTGCACAAGGCAAATAATTGGCATGTATGTCACGCCAAGAGATCCTGCCTCGTCATGATGTTGGAACGCACTGAAGGAGACGAATCATGACCGCCGAACTCGATCCCTTGGCCGCGGCCCCTGACCTCATGAAGGCCTGGCACGGCACGTCGACCGCCATCGCTTTGAGCCTTGAACCTACCCTTGCCCACCTCGTGGAAATCCGTGCCTCCCAGATCAACGGGTGCGCCAACTGCATCAATCTGCATACGCTGGGAGCGCGCGAGAACGGCGAGAGCGAACAGCGTATGCATCTGCTGTCGGCTTGGCGCGAAGCGCCGTGCTACACGGACCGGGAGCGCGCCGCGCTCGGCTGGACCGAGGCGCTGACGCGGCTCTCCGAAGGGCATGCGCAAGAAAGTGCCTATGAAGCCTTGAAGGTGCAGTTCACCGAGGAGGAGCAAGTCAAACTCACATTGCTAATCAATGTCATCAACGGGTGGAACCGCATTGCCGTTGGATTCGGCGGATTTGTAGATCCGGCGGCCGTAAAATCCGCTTGGACCAAGGCCGAGGCCGTCGCCTGATGGCGGAGATCCGACATGAGGATGCAGCGGTCAGTTTCGACCCGCTGCGTCCGAAGCTCGTGCGCATCGCTTACCGGATGCTGGGCTCGATGGCCGACGCCGAGGACGTGGCGCAGGACGCGTTCCTACGTTGGCTGAATGCCGATCGCGACGCCGTGCGCGAGCCGGAAGCCTTCTTGCGCCGTCTTGTGACGCGGCTGTGCTTGGACGTGTTGAAGTCCGCGCGCCGCCAACGGGAGAGCTATATCGGACCATGGCTGCCTGAACCGATCATCGACGCGGAGTCGGACGACCTGGACGAGGTGACCTTGCCGCTGATGATCGCCCTCGAGCGTCTCTCACCGCTCGAACGTGCGACCTTTCTTCTACACGACGTCTTCGGCGTCGAATTCGGCGAGGTGGCGGAGACGATCGGGCGTAGTCCAGCCACGTGCCGCCAGCTCGCCAGCCGCGCTCGCACTCATCTGCGAGCAGAGCGGCCGCGTTTTCGAGTCTCGAGGGAACGGGGCCTCGAAATCGCCGAAGCCTTCTTTGCGGCTTCCCGTGGCGGCGACATGGCGGCGCTTCGATCGCTGCTTGCAGCCGATGTCGCGATCCACGCGGACGGCGGCGGAAAGCGACCCGCGGCGATGGCTCCGATCGTAGGAATCGCCGAAGTCCTCAAGGCGCACGCCATTTTTGCAAGGATTTTCGCCAAGCATATGTCGCGGCTCGTCCGCTATGGCCTCATCGACGGTTTGCCGGGCTTCGTGACAGAAGAACGTGACGGGATACTTCAGACCACGGCGCTCGAGGTCGTCGATGGCAAAATATCTGCCATCTACGTTGTGCGCAATCCGGACAAGCTCCGGCACCTCGGTGATGGAACGATGCATTGATGTGCGCCGGATCAGTGGCTCTCGAATACCTACGACCGTGCAACTAGCATGAGCGGATCGTCTCGATAGCCCGTTCCATGATCAACGTGGCGACCCCCAGAAGTACTCGCTACTTGTGTGAGAGTTGTGCGCCGTCCCAAACGGATTACAACGGGGCCCGTGCCGTCATTCGAGCACTCGACGGTGTCTTGTATCGGCTCGTCTGCGGCTAGACCGGAGTTGGCAAAGCTGGCAAAGCGACTTTCATGTGAACATCTGCCCGCTGGGCAAAGCGCCCGCTGTCGATCAGTTCCAGGGCTTTGTTTAGTCAGGCGCAGCATGTATTGCATTGTTGTCGAATGGTGGGCCGTGTAGGCTCCGCATATCGCTCGTAAGAGATTGTTCCCTCAACAGTATATTCTCTAGCTTCGTCGCGCTACCCCTAAGACTACCCCAATCGTGGCCTGGATGTCCTTGGCCGTCGTAGGCCGTCCAACGATGGACACCGCGACGCCTGATCGCTTGGGCCAACAAGACCGACGACCGGCGCTGCACGAAAATGAGCTGCGGGACGGTAAGATAAAATTCACGCCATCGCCATATTGTTGACATGCGCTGCGAGCAATTTCCGCGAGACAATTGACGGAGGCTCCTCCGATGTCCGGACGCTCCGCAGACGCATTTCGCCGCTTCGATGAGGCCGAGCTCGGAATCTGCAGATACCTGAACCGCTCGAGCGAATTCGGCGCAATCCGCCGGTTGTTCGCGATCGTCAGCGTGCTCGGCGACGGGTGGATATGGTACGCCCTGGTCGGCACGCTGCCGATGCTCTACGGCCGCCGCGGCTTCGAGCTCTCGATGCAAATGAGCGTCACGGGGATTGTTGGTATCGTGCTGTACGGACTGATCAAGAACCGGGCCGTGCGGGAGAGGCCCTATATTACGCATAGCGTCATCCACTGCCTCGCGGCGCCGCTCGACCGCTACAGCTTCCCGTCGGGTCACACGATGCACGCCGTCTGTTTCACCTTATTGGCTGCTGCCCATTTCCCGGCCTTGGGTCCGGTGCTGGCGGGCTTCGCACTCCTGGTGGCGCTTTCACGAGTCGTGCTCGGTCTGCATTACCCTACGGACGTAGCGGCCGGCGCGCTGCTGGGTGGCACCCTCGCCATTGTCAGCATCGAGATTGCGGGACTGATCACCGGTTGAGTGCGGCGCGCCGAATGAATGCATGTACATTTGGCGGGAGCGCTACCGCAATCATAAGATGCTGGACTGCGGTGGTTTCCAGCCGATACCAATACTAATGGCCGCCGTCGTTCTCGTCGTTCATGCCGAGACCGCCGTCCGAAGCGCGGTTCGAAGGGTTCTCGCCTGCCTCGGCCCCTGCGTCTTCCAGGAGGCCGTCGCATTAGCCGAAACCATGCAGGCTCGGCCCAACCTCGTGTTGCTTGAGTGGCGGGGCCGGGAAGCCTTCGCAAAGGCGCTCGCCCGGTTCAAGCCAACCCCGGGCCGCTCGTCGAGCCGCGTCATTGTACTCGCGCCGGACGCGGCCGCGCACGAGGCGCTCGCTACCCTAGAGATGGGTGCCGACGACTGTCTGCGCGTACCGATCGATCCGGACGAACTCGCCGCGCGGGCAGCCGCGGCGCTCCGGCGCTCGCCCATCGACCCGCCGCCCGAACGCATCGCCGTCGGTCCCATCGTACTCGACAAAGCACTGCACGCGCTGACCATCCGCGGCCGCCGCGTCGAGCTCGCGCCGACCGAGTACCGGCTGCTGGCATTCTTCGTCGGCAATCCGGACAGGGTATTCGGCCGGACCGAGCTCCTGCGCGGGGCCTGGACGCAGGACTTCGCCGGCCGGCCGCAGAGGACGGTCGACGTCCATGTGCGCCGTCTAAGACGCGTTCTCGAGCCGTACGGATGCGAACACATGATCCAGACAGTACGGGGCTTCGGCTACCGCTTCTCGGCGGCGGCCAGTTACGACCGCCGAGACTCGCGCCCCGCCGAGCCTGACACGACGCTCTTGACGCCGACAAAGGCCGTCGCGCCCTAGACAGTCGGGCGACTCGTCTTTGCCGACGCCGTGCCCCCGCATAGCGAGAGCCGCCCTTGAGGCGGACCGAGTCTCGTGCGCGCGCGCGCCCGCGCACGGAGAACGTTAGACCGCAAGCCCCGCTCGGCAACGCAGCTGTATCGCTCTCGAGTCGTTCGCGCTAGGCGAATCGAATCGGCCCGAGCCGCCTTGTGATTCCTCGAAACAATTGCTACATCACCCGGTAACATTCTGCTGGTTTAGTTCGGGGCGCAGATGTTTACGATCGAATTACAAAAACCATAACGAGCTCATCCGCCACTATGAAAACAATACTCGTGGTCGAAGACGACGCGGCCGTTCGCGACCTGCTCAGGTTCTGCCTTGAGCGCTCCGGCTATTCCGTCAGAAGCGCGCCGAACGCATATCACGCTCTCGGCGAGGTCCACGGGTATCTGCCGGACCTCGTTCTTCTGGACGTTGTACTGCCCGATATCAGCGGCCTCGAGCTGTTGCGCAGCTGGCGGAAGCAGGAGCGCACGCGCATGCTGCCGGTCATTGTCGTTACCGGCCGCAGCGACGAGCGCGATCGGGTGGGGGGTTTGAGGCTCGGCGCGGACGACTATGTGACGAAGCCCTTTTCTCGAGACGAGCTGCTCGCGAGAATCGAGTCCGTGCTGCGGCGAGCGGCTCCGGGGAGCGACAAGGAGATCGTTGAGATCGACGGGTTGCGATTGAACGGTGCAACTATCCGGGTCACAGCGCATAACCATACGCTCAAGCTCGCTCCGCTCGAATTCCGCCTGCTTCAATATTTGATGACGCAGCCGAACCGCGTGCATAGCCGCGACGAGATCATCGATCGGGTATGGCGCAGTAAGGAATACGTCGATCCACGCGCTGTCGATGTGCAGATCCGCCGGCTTCGTAGGCTCCTCGAGGACGTGGGCTTTAACCGCCGAATAGAAACCGTTCGAGGTGTCGGCTACAGATTCGCAGCGGCCGCCATCGATTGACGACGATTCGGCACGTAGGCGAATCCCGTGCGCACCGGAGGGGCATCCGCACTGCTTTCGTGCTCGAAGATTCAGAGCTGGGCCCGGGCCATGCAACACGGTCGTAACAAGGCCCTGCGACCATTGGGCTCGGGTCAGGTCGTAGCATCCGTCCGCAGCGGTGTGACAAGAGAACCAATACCAATCACCGAGATCGGTCAGGACGAACTACCATCGTTCGCGATCGTCATGCCCTTGGCCGAGGTCAGGGGCGGCGCCGAGGCCTCGCTATTGCATTTTCTGAAAGGCGTCAGTCCGGAGCTTCGCAACCGGGTCCACGTATGCTTTCTGCAACATGGTCCGTTGGCCGAGAAGAGCGCGCTGAGCGGGTTCCCGACGACCGTCATCGAGTCCGGACGGCTGCGCCACCCGCCTGCCTGGTTGCGTTGCGTGCTGAGCCTGCGACGCTGGCTGCGCGCCGCGCGCTGCGAGCTCGTATTGTCGTGGATGACCAAAGCGCACCTCTACGCCGGCCCCGCCGCGCTGCTTGCCGGCATTCCGGCTGCGTGGTGGCAGCACGGTCTCGCGGCAAACCGCGGCGTCGATCTGCTCGCGACACTCGTGCGGGCCCGGGGCATCTTGACGTGCTCGCTCGCCGCAGCACACGCGCAGCGGCGGGTCTGGTTGAATCGCGTCGAGCCCCGCACTATCTACCCGCCCGTGGACTTGAGCGTCCTCCGGACCGTTCAGGACCGGGACTCCGCTCGCCGCCGCCTGACCCTGCCGTCCGATAAGGTCGTGATCGGCATGGTGGCCCGGCTGCAGCGATGGAAGGGCGTGCACGTGTTCCTCGCGGCTGCGCGGGCGCTCGTCGACGACATTGACGACCTATACTTCGTCGTCGTCGGCGGCCCCCACTCGCTCGAACCCGACTACGCGGCCTACGTCGAGCAATGCGCCGACGAGCTGCAGCTGCGTTCCCATCTTCGGTTGGCCGGGCATCAGGACGATGCCGCGGAGTGGATCGCCGCCATGGACATCGTCGCAAGCCCTTCGCTCGGCGAGCCGTTCGGCATGGTCATTCTCGAGGCCATGGCGCTCGGCAAGCCCGTTGTCGCGACACGCGCCGCCGGCCCCTTGGAGATCATCGAGGACGGCGAAAACGGCCTGCTTGTCGAACCCGGCAGCGCTTCGGAATTGGCCGGCGCGTTGCGCTCGCTTGCCACCGAGCCCGCGCTGCGCGTGCGTTTGGCGGCCGCGGCGACTGAGCGGCTTGCGCGCTACGACGTTCCTCGATTCGTCGGCGAAGTGCTGGCGTCGATGTCCGAAATGCATGCCGAGGCCCAAGTCGGGGTCCGAACGGCGTCCGCTCGGCCGCCCGGAACGGGCCCGCTCTTGGAACGCAGGTCCGGTTCCCGAACGTGCGCGCCGCGATAAGCAGCGCAGCCGGCCGGGCAGCAAAGCTGCTCTCGCTTCTCCGCGGGCAATCGGGCGTCGCTGCCGTCGCGCAGACGGGCCTCGCGACGCTGCTCGTCCTAACCATCAACACGGCAACCGGCATTCTGGCCGCACGCTTTCTCGGCGCTCGCGGCCGTGGCGAGCTGTCGGCCTTGTTGCTCGGCCCGCAGCTGCTGAGCTTCCTGTTCACGCTGGGTCTGCCAATCGCCCTGATCGTCAAGGTGAAGAGTCGCCCCGATGACGCTTCCGGCCTGCTCGGCGCCGCTTTGACGCTCAGCCTGCCAATGGGCGCGGCCGCCGCCGCGGCCGGCTTCGCAGCCGCACCATTCGTCCTCGGGCGGTACGACGCGCACGTCATCCATCTCGCCCGCATCCTGCTCGCCTTCGTGTTCTCGGGAGTTCCGTCGACTGTCATGATAGCGGCGCTGCAGCTCCGCAATCGCTTCGACGCCTACAATCGCATTCGCTATGGCCAAAGCGCATTGGTACTGCTCGCCTTGCTCGGCCTCGCCGCCGCTGGAGAGAACGAGGCGTTCCCGTGGGCGCTCGCGTACTTGTTTGCGCCCGTCCCATTCTTTGTCTGGAACCTGCGCTGGGTCTTTCGCGAATTCAAGCCGCGACTGATCGGCCTACGGCCTCAAATGCGCGGGCTGCTTTCCTACGGCTTGCCCGTACATGGGGTCGACGCTGCCGGCACGTTACTCGGTCAGATCGACAAGCTGATTCTCGTAGGCGCGCTCTCCCCGGCGGCTTTCGGCATCTACGTCGTCGTCTTCAATTTATCGCGCCTGATCACGACTTTCGCGGGCGCCGTCGTTCCCGTGCTCGTTGCCCGCACGGCGGGTAAGCGGGCGGAGGACATCCGCACGACCACGGCGCGCGCGTTGTCCGCAACTTTACTGCTGTCGCTCGGCGCACTCGGCGCATTCATCTTCTGCGGATCTTTCGCTCTGCGCTGGCTGTATGGCATGGAATTCGCGAGGGGCTACTGGACGCTCGTCATTCTCGGTGTGGAAGCGGTAACCGCGAGCGGTGCCTCAATATTGCAGCAACCGTACCTTGTGACGGGTCGGGCCGGCTTCGTCGCGGCGTTCCAGGTCGCGAGCTTGGGCGTAGGCGCGGCCGCGATCCTATTGCTCGTGCGGCTCGGCACTGAAGGTGCCGCGCTCGGACTGCTCGCGGCAACCGCCGGGAGACTGGCGTTGGTTTATGGCGGCTATTCCTTCGTACTGAGGATGAAAGCGCCCCGGCTCGTGCCGGCCTGGAGCGATTGCGTGATGCTGGTGGCGAGCCTGCGCCCAGGAGCGACGGCATGAGCCGCGTTCGCATTCGTGCCTCGGCTCTCGCCGCGTGCTACGCGTTCTATACGCTGGTCACGCTCGGGTCGACCCGTGCCGGCTCCTACATCGATCCGGCGCTGTTAAACATGCCCTGGGGCAACTACTCGTTTACCCGAGACCCGTGGCGGGGTTATCTCGAGACCGTACCGGCGGTCGATTACCTGGACGGGCTCGGGGTGGTCTGGAATCGCTCGGTCCCGGACCGATCCGCGGATTGGACGGCGGCCGAGCTGTCCTGGGCGGGATTCGCGCGCGTGCGGGTCGAAATGCCGTGGGGCGCAGTCAGGTGGGACGAGAAGGGCTTGGACGCTGCCGCCGCCCGGCGCTTCGCGAGCATACTCGAAGCGTTGCGCGCGCACCATCTGCGTCCGCTCATCCTCCTTAATGCGAATCATTTGGACCCGTGCCCGGTCCATTGGAGCCAGGTCGTGGTGCGGCGCGACGCATCCGCCGGCAGCCGTACCCTCAACGTTACCGGAAGCCTGAGCGCCGTGACCGCTGGGCATACGACGATTATGTCATTGGCAGACTCGGTCAAGGCCGGGCCCATCATTGTGGGGTACACGCACGGTACGGCTCCGACTCTAGAGCTCTCCAAACCGTTGTCTCGTTCACTTAAGGCGGGCGAGAAGCTGCGGTTGGCGACCCTGAAATACCTCCCGCTCTTCGGGCCCGGCACGCCGGAGTTCGAGCGGACCATTGCGGGATGGCTGCGGTATGTCCGGCTTGTCGCTGACTTTACCACCGAGCATTACGGCGACGACTTTGACGTTGAAATGTGGAACGAATACAGCTTTGGCTCCGCCTTCCTCGACATCAACAACTACATGAGCCCTGCCCCCGGCGGGGCGCCCCAACCGGAACCGTTTCACCGGGGCGGACGAATCTGGGAACTTGCCGATCGGACAGTTCGAACTCTGCACGACCAGCACCCGCGGGTAAAGGTGATCTGGGGATTCTCGAATACGTCGTTCTTCCACGTGGCAACGCGTGATCTTCCCCGGGGCACCGACGGACAAAGCTATCACCCCTACGGCACGGGCCGGCGCTGTTACGCAGACATAGTGAAGCACCGCAGGCGCCTGCTCGTCGACGACAAAGTTCCGAGCGGATGCATCGTGGAACCGGAAGGCTCGGCCCACACTTGGGATCAAACGGAATCGCTGATGCGACTGCTCGCGCCGCAGGTCAGGAACTCGCCGCCCCCGGGCACGCGTCACTTCCGGCACTTCATCAGCGAGCACGGCTTTCGCCCCGCCGAAATCGGCATTGTCGGCCCGGCTGCGGCGGCGCGGGCGAAGAGTAAGTTCCTACTGCGTGCGCCGATGTTCTGGCTGAACAAGGGCATCTCGGCCCTCTATGTCTACGCCGTCTACGAGACTGATCCGCTCGGGTTCGGGATCTTCGACGCAGACGGCGGCGTCAGCCCGGCGATGCGGGCGCTCCACATGCTGACTCGGCACCTGGCCGCCGCCGAGCCGATATCCGCGCCACGCCGTCTGACGCTCAGCCTCGACCGCTCGGACGGCGGAGCGGCGGCCGATTCAGAGCGCGGCGAGACGGCCCCAATCGACCGCGTCGCCATTCTCCCATTTCAGGTCACCGACCGTAGATTCGCCCTCGGGGTCTACGTGATGACCCGAGACTTCCCGGCCGACCTCCCGCCGCGAGAGCATACGCTCTCGATTTCCGGTGTCCGCGGCGACGGTGCAGCCGTGAGCTACTACTCGCCGTTCACGGACAGCGCCGAGCCGGTGAAGGTCAAGGCACGATCCGACCACAGCATCACGGTGACGGTCGGCGTTACGGACGTTCCCCGACTACTCGAGATCACAGAGGCGGCCGCTCGCGCGAAGCCCCGCATTGCGCAAGCGTCGGAGGCGGCGCACGAATCGTCACAGCGAGCGTTGCGCTGCCGTCCCGCCTCCCATGGGTCTGAATCCCCGTGCTGACCGAGCCCGTTATGTCTGCCGTCGAACATCCGCGGCCGCCTTCGGCCGCACAAGACCCGCCGGTCATGGCGCGGTCTGCCGCCCGCGAGCATAAGCGCATCCGCCGAGCGGCCGGGCTCGCTCTCCTCGGCATGGCCGTTATCGCGGTACCGCTCCCCTATCTGCTCCGATTCGATCACGAGCACGCCCTCACAGCTGTCATCCTCGCCCTCGCCAGCTGCGGCATCTCGTTGCTCTCACCGCGTGCGGGGATTATTGCCGTCTCCGTGTTCCTCGCCGCCCTCGGCGATTACCGGCGCTATGCAGGCTTCTTCGAGGGCTACCCGCTGAGCGACTCGTTGCTGCTCGTCGGCCCCGTAGTCGCTCTGTTCCTGTTCGCCCGCGCGCTTCTCGAAGGCCGCCTCAGTGCTCGATCATGGCTCGCGAAGACCGTCGGGGCCTTGATGCTGCTCATGCTGCTGCAAGTCTTCAATCCCGTACAGGGAGGACTGCAGATCGGCGCTGCAGGCGTGCTCTTCTATCTCGTGCCGCTCAGTTGGTTCTGGATCGGGCAGGCCTACGGCTCCCTCGAGCTCATGAGCTTCTTCAGCCGTCGAGTGGTCGTCGGGATAGGCATCCTTGCGGCGGTTTGGGGACTATTCCAGGCGCGATTCGGACTGTTCGGCTTCGAGCAGCGCTGGGTCGACGCAATCGGCTACGGCGCGTTGTACATCTCCGACGACGTCGTTCGGTCGATCGGATTCTTCAACGCGAGCGCCGAATACCAACGTTACCTAGCCGCCGCGGCTGCAGCGTTACTCGCGATGGGGCTCGCCGAACGCTCCTGGCTGGCTGCTTGCCTCCCTTTGGTGCTCGTTGCCTTGTTCCTCGCCGCTGCACGCGGTCCCGTGCTGGCCTTCACTCTCGCAGCCATCGTACTTTGGTCCATATGCTCCCGCACGAGCGCGCTGTGGCTGCCGCGACTTCTTCTCGGAACCGCCGTAGGCGCCGGCGCACTGGTTTCCGTCTTGCTCTACCTGCATACCTTCTCCTTCGGCGCCCGAGTCTCGCCCTTGGTCCAGCACCAGATCGAGGGGCTGCTCGACCCGGCCAACGCCAGGACGTCGACGGCCGCCGGCCATTTGACCATGATTGTCGACGGCCTTGCCGAAGGAGTGATCTCGCCGGCCGGCCATGGTCTAGGCTCCACGACGATCGCTGCCGACAAGTATGGCGCCCGCAAGACGAACTCCGAATTCGATGTGTCCAACATAATGATCTCATTGGGGCTGCTCGGCGGGCTCCTTTACGGTACCGCCATCGTATTGATATTCCGAACGGCGATCCGCTGGTGGAAATCGACTCGGACTGTGCTCGCGCTCGTCACCGTCGGGCTGCTTACGGCGACATTCGGCGGCTGGCTCATAGGGGGCGAGTATTCGATGGCCGCACTATTGTGGATGCACATCGGCGCGATGGACGCTCTCTCGGCCAAGCCTCGCCCCGGGCGCGCTCGCCGTCCCGCACACCCCTGATCGCCCGGCCCCGCTGCCGAAACGAGCGGTGAACAAGCGCTACATATTAGCGTCACGGCTGGATGTTCTACTTCGCCCGTAGATTGCGATCATGCGGCTGCCCTCGAATGGAAACGATATTGGTTGTGGAGGACGAAGCCCCGGTCCGAGACGTTGTGACGTTTTGCCTCCGGCGTGCCGGTTATACAGTCGACGAAGCTGCCGGCGCTCGGGATGCGCACCACATCCTGCACAACTACGTGCCCGACCTTGCCATATTGGACGTTGGTCTACCCGACATAGACGGCTTCCGAATGCTTGAGGCCTGGCGGCAATCGAGGCGCACTGCCGGGATGCCCGTGATCATCCTGAGCGGCCGTAGCAGGGAGAGCGACCGGGTTCGCGGTTTGCGCGCGGGCGCCGACGATTATGTCGTCAAGCCATTTTCGCGCGACGAGCTTATCGCGCGCGTGGCTGCGGTCCTGCGCAGGGCCATCCCTTGCGAATCGATCGACGTCATCGAGCTTCACGGGCTGCGGCTGGACGCGGCGCGCATTCGCGTCACGGCCAACGGTGTTCCCCTGGACCTCGGGCCTCTCGAATTCCGCTTGCTTCGCCACCTCATGATGCACCCGAGCCGAGTGCATACGCGCGACGAACTCATCGACCACGTATGGCGCAAGAAGGAGCCGGTCGACCCTCGTGCCGTAGACGATCAGATCCGCCGCTTGCGCAAATTGCTCGCCGGTGCGGGTTGCGCTGACTGTATCCAGACCGTGTACGGCATCGGCTACAGGTTCGGTCCCAAATCAGCAATTTAGGGGCTCGAGCCGGGCCCGGTCCGAGGATCCGAAGCCGCAGTGCCGGCTCAGACGACTCCTCTCAAGGCTATGACGCCGAGAGTGGCCAGTGTCGCCAACTGCAGTGTACCCCATCGGCGGGCTATGCAGCCGTATAAAATTTCGCAGCCATAGAGAAGGACGATCGCGTACACCACAAGCTCCGCTATGGAGCGTGAGCTCATGTCGATGCTTCCAAAGACCGTGAGGGCCAGCGCGCCGAATACGATGAGATAGTCCGTCGGAGTGGTTCCGAACTCTTCCGATTTCGCGAGACGCACGTACGCGCCGATCGCGAGAGCGAGCATGAGAACGGCGCCTGCGGTCACCGCCTGTGCCGAGGAGCGCGCTGGACCTGGGTAATGCGTGACAAGATAGGCGGAAAACACGACCGTCACGTAGATGGCCGCGCGGACGATTCCGGAGCCAGCCCCGTGCGTCCGCAAAAGTTCCAGCCCCACGACCGCGGCCAGGACCGCAGCCACGACGGAAAAATCCTCCGGGACGCGCGCGGCCCAGACGGTGCCGGCCAACATGAAAGCCGGAACGACGGCAGAGACGATGACGAGCGGAGCGCGCCTCAGCGCGGCGCTGTTGGCCATTCTCGTGAGCACAACCGAAAGCAGCGAGCGGCCGCGAGCGCCGCGCAGCAGGCGCGCGCCGCGGCGTTCGGCCTGTATCAGCGCGGCGAACAGCCCGCCCACAAGGCCGAGATAGATCGCTGCGACTGTCCAATCCGATTGGTATCGCACGAGAGTCGCCGTGACGACTGATACAGCCTGCACCGAATAGATGATGACGACGCTCTCGGAATGGTCGAAGCCGAGATCGAGAAGCCGGTGATGAACATGATTGCGCGAGGCCTTGAACCAATTCACCCCTCTCCGCATTCGTTGCACGAGCACGACCAGAATGTCGGCGATCGGCAGCCCCAGCAACAGCGCCGGCAGCGCCGCGCTCAGGGCGGTATGCGCCACCTGGGTCAAATAGACGACCAGAAACCCGAGCGTGAACCCGAGTACTTGGCTGCCGGAGTCGCCCATGAAAATGCGGGCCGGATACGAGTTGTAGCGGAGAAAGCCGAGTATTCCGCCGATCGCCGCCAACGCCACGCCGACGACGATTCCGTCTCGAACGAGGTAACCCAGGACGGCGATGGCAATCAGGCTGAGCATCGACACGCCGCCCGCGAGACCATCGAGGCCATCCGAATGATTCACGGCGTTGATCGCGCCGACGAGAGCAAACACCGTAAACGCCTTGCCAACTGCGGGATCGAGAGCGGTGTCGAAGAAGGGCAGGCGCGAAACGTACAGGCCGCCGTAGTAGACCACAATCGCGACCGCCGCGAGCTGGCCCGCGAACTTGCGCCAGTGATCGAGCTCCGCGACGTCGTCCCAGACGCCGAACAGAAACAGCGTGAAGGCGCCGGCGACAAACGAGTACAGCAGCGGATCGGGCTCGACCGTCAACAAGATCGGCACGAGCATGCCGACAGTAATCCCCCAACCGCCGACGCGCGGAATCGGTGTGGTGTGCACCTTGCGGGGACTAGGATGATCGACGAGCCCCAGCCTAGCCGACAAGCGCCAGACCACGGAAATCGTCAACATACTGGCAGCTACGGCGACGCTGAATATCAAGAAAGGGTTCATATTCTAAGGCACGACCTGAGTCTCTATGCCGGCCGCCTCTTCATCGCTGTACTGTTCCACTAGCCACGGCACGCGTCCAGAGGATGTCTTCGCGCTGACCAGCCGGTTATCCAGCATTTCGTCGATGTGCGCCCTGATCTGCCGCTTGAAGCGTTGGGGGTTGAAGCGCAGCGCGTTCGCGCGTACGGCGGCAGGATCGAAAGCGTTCGACACAGCCTCGAAGCGCTTGATCGCATGGGCGATCGAATCGGCGTTCTGCTCATCGAAGAACAGCCCCGTGCGGCCGTCGACGACCGATTCCGTTACGCCGCCTTGCGCATAAGCGATCACCGGCGTGCCGCAGGCCTGTGCCTCGACCGGTGCGATGCCGAAATCCTCACGGGCCGCAAACACGAACGCCCGGGCGCGCTGCAGGTACCGTAACAATATTTCGCGCGGCTGATGACCGAGAAAGCGCACGTTGTCTCCCGCGCGCGCCTTGAGACGTTCGAGCTCCGGGCCCTCGCCGATCACGACCAGCTCCCGCGCGGGAAGCTGTGCAAACGCATCGACAATCTCCCCCACTCGCTTGTATGGCACGAGCCGGGACGCCGTAACGTAGAACCCGTCCGTACGGGTTCCGGGCCGAAAATACTCCGTATCGACCGGCGGATAGATTACCGTCGACTCTCGGCGGTACGTCTTCCAGACGCGGCGGGCGATGAATTGGGAGTTGCATATGAAGCTATCCACGCCGTTGGCCGTGCGGCAGTCCCAGAGCCGCATATGATGCAAAACCGCCCTCGTAAGTCCGCCCTTGAGACCGCGCTCGAGTTTCGCTTCGCGCAGGTACTCGTGCTGCATCTCCCACGCATAGCGCATCGGGGAGTGCAGATAAGTGACGTGGAGCTGGTCCGGACCGGTCAAAACGCCCTTGGCGACGCAAAACGAGCTCGAAATGACGAGATTGAAGCCCGAAAGATCGAACGATTCGACCGCGCTCGGCATCAACGGCAGATAGGAACGATAGTGACGGCGGGCGAACGGCAACTTCTGAATGAAGGACGTGTGAATTTGCCTGCCTTGGAGAAAACCGCGCTCCTCCGATGCCATGAAGTCCGCAATCGTGAAAATCTCCGCCTCGGGGTAGCACTCGAGTATTATCGCGAGCACGCGCTCCGCGCCGCCGTTCGCGATAAGCCAGTCGTGGATGACTGCAACACGCACCGCTCATTCCCCTCCGCCGAGCCGCTTCGAAGGCCGCCGCGACGACGTGGCCGGGGCACGGAACCAAACCTCACCGGGCTCGAGAATTGTCTGTTTCTTGTTATGCACGGCGCTGGCGCTCGCCTTTAGACGACTGTAACGAAGCCGCATGACACTGGGGTGACATGGTCTGCGCTCCGGGGTGGAACTCCGCCACTACGCGCTCCAGCTCCCGCAACATTCCCTCCGTGGAGAACTGGCGCACCGCCTTCTCGTACGCCCGCGCGGCCAGACGTTCCCTCTGCGCCTTATCCGCCGCCAGCGCATTGATCCGCCTGGCGAGCTCCTCCGAATTGCCGGGCTCGACCAGCACTCCGTCGACGCTATCTTCGATGATCTCGTTCACGCCACCGCCCCGGGAGGCGATGACCGGCCGGCGTGCAAGCATCCCCTCGACGACGACACGCCCGAACGGTTCGGGAGCCGTCGACGTATGGACGACGACGTCGACGGCGCACATCAAGGCGGCGACGTTGGAGCGATAACCCAGGAATTTCACGCGACCCGCAAGCGCTGGCGCGTAGGCCCGGCGCTCGAGGTCTCGAAAATAGTCCTTCTCGCCGAACAGCGGAGCACCGACCACGAGCGCCCGCGCCTCAGGGAGCCGCTCGAGCGCTTCGAGCAATACGTGTTGACCCTTCCAGGGGCTGATCCGGCCGAACAGTCCCACCACGAGCTCGTCGCCGAAGCCCAACCGGCGGCGCAGTGCCGCGCGATCCTTTCGGGCCGCCGCAACGAACGGGCCCCTGTCGACGCCGTTGTAGACCCGCCTTACGAGCTCGCGGCGTCCTCCTGCCTGCACGAAACCTGCGGCCGTTGCATCCGAGTTCACCACGACGGCCGTGGCCAATCGGTTCGCAAGAGTCACTGCGAGCCGCGACAGCAGCTGACTGAAATGCTCGGCGCTCATGATGTCGCGCAAATGCCAGATTACCGGAACGCCGCCGCGCCAAGCGGCGAATCCCGCCGCAATCCAACCCTTCTGCGAGTTGGCATACAGCAGGTCACCGGGTCGCAGACACCGCGCGAGCCTTCGTGAGATCTGGAGCATGCCCGGCACGGCCCGCGTAATCGCGGCGAGCCGGGCATTTCGACGTACGCTTAGTACTGTGTCCGTCGAGCTCAGGACCGAGACGGCGACGCCGCGCTGGCGCAGCGCCTCGACCAAAGGTCCTTGAGAAAAAACGCACACCAAGGAGTTCGGGAAGTGCGGCGCGATGTCGAGAAGACTGAGCTCGGCTCCGCTCAATACGCTGGAGTGAGTGACGAATACTACGCGCCCGGATTGTGACCTCTCACCCATACACGGCCAACACTCTGTCCGCGACCATCGGCCAATCGAAATTCGCGCGCGCGTACCGCGTGCAGCCCTCCGGCGAAGGCAACGACATGTCGCCGCTCAACGCGTCGATGACGCCGCAAGCGATCGCCGCCCGGCCCGCGCCGTTCAACACGAGATTCGCTGACAGAGGGGCCACCGCCTCCGGCAACCCGCCGACGGGCGTAACGAGGACGGGCGTGCCCGCGGCCAACGACTCGATCGTGGTGAGGCCGAAGCCCTCGAGCGCAGCCGAAGGGACGATCGAGACCTCGCTGGCCCGGTACAACAACGGAAGCCGCTCGTCGTCCACGAACCCCATGAAGCGCACGTGGTGCTCGAGCCCGCGGTCGGCGACGACCGCAGCCAACCGGCCCGCGAGCGGACCCTTGCCCGCAATGAGCAGCAACGCATCCGGGAGGCGCGCGCGCACGAGGCGCATCGCTTCGACGAGCTCCTCGAGACCGACCCGACGCACGAGGCGGCGAATCACGCAGACGATGGGACGATCCGTCGGCAGTCCGAGCGTCAGGCGAGCGTCGCGGCGGGACAACCGAGTCTCGAAGCGGGTCACGTCGACACCGCCGGGCACGACGTGGACGAGATCGGGATCGACGCGATACCTTTCTTCGAGCACGCTTCCGAAGGCACGCGAGAGGACGATGAAGCGCACGGCGCGTCCATAAACCAACGATTCGATCTTCTTCTTCAGGCTCACGGCGACGCCGTGCTGCTGTTCGAACTGCGATTCGTCCGCCCAGGGGCCATGAAAGTGAAAAACGAAGGGCCTGTCGCGCACGAGATCTAGGGAGGGCAAGGCATAAGGCGCAAAGTGCGCAGCAACCAAATCAATGGAGCCGTGTTTCAATGCCTTGTTCACGGCTCTTCGACAGGCGGCGAGGCGAAGCGGCCAACTCGCACTTCGCCGGGCGAAAAAGCTCAAGCCTTCGGGAACGGGGCCGGCCAGCGCGGGATCGCCCGCGACGACGCCCCTGATGCGGACATGCCTGGCGGCCAGAGCCCGGATCAGACCGGCATACATCCTGTTCAAGCCGCCCGGCTCCTCGCGAAACCATCCCATGCCGATCTCGAGGATGTCGGCGGCGCGGCCGGGGCAAGCATCACGCCGCCCCCGGCGCTGCTTGCGGCGCTCCATGTCCGAGCCGGCCGCCTCCGACTCAATTACGGACATGCCGCGAGCCCGGGCCGAGGACCCGCCTCCGATACCGAGTTCTCGATGACAACGGTCCGGATGCGTTCGCCCGGGCGCACCAGCCATCGACCTGCATCGACATCGAGAAGCGTCTGCGTCACCTTCGCGTCGAATGGCGGCCGGTCGAGATAAACGGCTGAGCCGTCATAAACCCGCACGTCCTCGCCGCAGGGTTTGTCCAGATTGGCCGGACCTTCTGCTCCAGGCGCCGGATAGTGCTCGCTGACGAGTACGTACCGATACTTCGCGAGCTTGCTCAAGACCTGCCCTATCTGCGAATTGGATAAATGCTGAAGAACCTGGCGCAGCAAGCACAGATCCCCGTCCGGCAAAGCGTCGCTGACGATGTCGAGACACAGAAACGCCACGCCGTCACAACTGTGCTCGCGCTGATGCCGCGAGACGAGGCCTTCCACGATGTCGACGCCGACGTAGTCGACATCCGAGCCGACGAGCAAGGCACCGACCGTGAAATCGCCGCAACCGAGATCCACCATGCGCCGCAGCCCGCGCTCACGCATGAAGCGCTTCACGGCTTCGGCGTAGCGCTCGGCATGCTCAAGCGTCGAGCCGCTGCCTGAGGAGACCGCTCCGGCCGCTCCGCCCCAACGATTCTTTGAATAGATTTCCGTGAAGATTTCGCGCGGGCTTCGGTCCCGATTTCGCAAGCGGGCGGCAGCGACGTTTCGCCGGGTCCAATAACGTATAAGGCCCGGGGCAGCGGCGCGTACCGTCTGCTTGACTCTCGCCCACATCCCGGCAGCGCTCAACCCGTTCCCACGGGCAAGGAAGAGATCCGGCCGGCGACGGGAGGCTCGTTGAGCTCAGCGTACGCATGAAGGTAGCGTTCGGCCATGGTCCGCCAGGAGTTCGCCTGGGCGGCAGCCCGCGCTGAGATACCCATCCGCGCGCGCTCGCTCGGTTGTGCTGCAAGGTCTTGAAGAACCCGGGCAAGGGCGCTCTCGTCTTCCGTATCGTCGAGCAGGACGCAGGACTCGGGGGGCAGCAGCTCGACGCCTCCGGTCGTCTTGGCCGCGACGATGGGCAGTCCCGACGCGGCGGCCTCCAAGAGCACGAGCGAACACGCTTCGTAGCGCGACGGAAAGACAAAGATATCGGCGGCGCGCATGAGCCGCGAGACATCTTTGCGGTAGCCGAGAAATGAGACGCGGTGCGCCACGCCGAGCGCGGCCGCGAGCTTCGGATAGGGGCTGCCCGACGTATCGCCGACGACGGCGAGTCTCATGCATTCCGTTAGTGCAAGTGCCCTCAACAGCGTGTCGAGGTTCTTTCGGGGCGTCCTGATTTCGCCGACGAACAGCAGCAGTACGCCCTCGAGCGGAAGCCCGAGGTCCGCTCGAGGCACGCGTTCGGGCCTGAACTCCTCGAGATCGACCCCGTTGCCGATTACCTGCAGTCGTCGGGGATCGATTCCGGCCAGAGAGAGCTCGCGAGCGACTTGCTTCGAGACCGCGACGATACGGGCCGTACGCCTGTAAGCCCAGCGCTCCAAGCGCGCGCCGGCCAATGTGTACAGCAGCTGATAGACGCCGTAGGCACCCCTGCGAAATCGCGCCGTATGATAGGGCGAGCGCAGCCAGGCCGAATGCACGAAATGGGCCGTGTTCAGGTCGGAGCGGCCCCAGGTCACGAAGCCGTTGACGTGCACGACGTCCAACGACGGGCGTGCGCGAAGCAGCCATGCCGCGCTTTTCAAAGCGAACACCTGGTTCCTGATGAGCTCGCTGGGCCAGCGCGAGACGGTAATGCGCACGAGACGCGCACGCTCGTGCGCGGCCAGCTCCGGCGCAAACTCGCGCCCGACCAGCCACAGATCATGACCGGCATCGAGAGCCGCCTTCGCGATTTCGAAGTTCACGCGGCCCTGGCCGTCGCCAGGCACGAACCGAGGCGTGATCAATGCGATCTTCACGCCGGCACGGCTCCAGCGCAGCTCGTCGCCGTTTCGCGCTCCGCGCCGCGCTCACCGCCGAGGTCGACGGCGACGGCGCCGACGGCCGGGAAGGCGCTCATTCCGGCGTCCGGAAGGCGAACCAAGAGCGCCGCCTGCGCCGCAGACATGCCGCGATGCCGAGCAGCACGAGCGACACCCCGCCGGCGGTGCCGCCGCCGCCCGACTGACTCGCGGCATCTACACCGACCGTCACCGCCGCATCGGCACTGCCTCCCGGCCCGGTGCAGGTCAGCGCGAAGGCGGTCTCGGCATTCAACGGTCCCACGGAGACCGAACCGCTCGGGTCCCGCTGGCCCGACCAGCCCTGCGAGGCGACGCAGCTCGTTGCGTCCGTGGACGACCAGGTCAACTGCGCGCTGCCGCCCGGACTCACACTCTTGACGGATGCCGTCATGGCGACCGTCGGCACCGGCGGCGTCGCATCGACGCGCAGCCCCAGTGTGCCGTACGCAACCGCGTCGGCAGGTGTCGCGAGCACGTTCACGAAGTAAGTCCCAGGCGTCACGGTGAACGAAAACTTACCCGCACCGACAATCTCGCCAACGCGCTCCGCGCCTCGCGTGACTGCGAGCTTCAGAGACTTCAGCGCGGCCGGAAGACCGAGATCGCTCAAGGACGCATCGACGCTCTCCTGCGTGCTCACAGTAAACGTGCGCGAAACGAATCCCGTGCCTACGGCTGCGGTGTCCTCGTACGCCACGGCATCCTGCGGACCGCCGCGCACCTGGACGCCGAGCAGCCCCTGGCCGTCCGCAGCAGCCGGCTCGGCGAGGATCGCGAGCGAGTAGTGCCCGGGCGTGGCGGCAAATTCGAAGCTGCCCGCCGCGCCCAACGTATCGACGATCGCGCCATCGCGCGTCAACGCAAGCGAAAGCGACTTCAGAGGAACGAAGAAGCCGGAGAGGCCGAAATCGGTCAGCGTCAGCGTATAGTTGCCGGCCGCGGCAACATCGAATCCGTCCTCGAGCGCGGAAACTGCCGTGTTCGCTTCCGCCGGCCCGACGTCCCGCACGGTGTCGACAAGATTCTGCGTCGCATCCGCGATCCGAAGCCCAAAGCTGCCGGCACTGCCGGAAGCCTCGGCGGCGTCGACGTAAGCAGCGTATGAGCCCGCACTGGCCGGCACATCGATGTTTGCCGAACCGATCTGCGGTTGAGCGGCCGGCAGGCCGTCGCGCGCCAGCGCGAGCCCCAAGCTCGCGAGCGGCAGCGGAAAGCCAAGGTCGTTCAGCGACACCTTCAAGGTCGTGTTCGAGGCGACGTTCAAACGGATACTTGAACGGCCACGCACCGATTTCCTCGAGCTCGGAAAACAGCACGCTTCCCGTCGCCGTCGATCGCAGGTTTACGCCCAAGAGGCCGCGGTCCGCTCCGCCGCCGAGTTCCGCATGCAGTAAGACCTCGTACTCCTCCGGCCCCCCTGCACTCAGCGATACCGATGTAGCGCCCGCGGCGTTCGCCATGACCGTCCCGTCTCGGCGCCGAATCACGGTCGTCCGTACGGAGACGAGCGGCTTCGGAAGCGCGAAATCCGCGGTCTCCAGCGTGTACGAGCCCCCGGCCGGCACCGAGACGTCGACCTCCTTGTCGAAGGGGCTCGCGCCGGCCGCCGGCGGCAAATTGAAGGTCTGGACGGTGTCCAGAATCGTCTTTCCGCTCGAGACGTCCTCCACTCGCAGCCCCGCGCTCCCCACTCCCTTCGGCGCAGCCGGCTGCCCGACGGCGATTACCTCGTAAGCCCCTGCATCGGCGACGAATGTCGCGCTCGCCTGGCCGCTCGAGTCCGCCGCCAGCACGTGTGCGGAACCCACCGCAGCGCTGCTTTGCGCTAGCGCGACATCCACGCGGGAGAGCCGCGGGCCCGTGCCGGATGCGCCGAGATCCGTGACCGTGAGCCGATACTCGCCGTGTGCGGGAAGCGTCACGGGAAGCATGACGGCATCCGGTTTCGGACCGAGCGTCAGGGTCTCGTCGAGCAGCGGCTGTGCGCCCGCCGGGGCGCCGGCGAGAGCCGAAAAGGCCGTCAGCAGCGCCGCGAAGGATAAATTCCTCTGCATTCGACGTTCACCCTTGCTTGCGTGACAGGGAATCGAGCGTGCGTTCGGCATCGTCCTTTCCCGGGAAAGTTTGTTTCGCCTGCACCGCTATCTCGAGCTCGGCGCGCGCCTGTTCCGCGTCACCTGCCGCAAGCAGCGCTTTGCCGAGGTGATAGTGCATGAGGGGATCCTTCGGAGCCGCCGAGGAAGCACGTCGCAAATAGGTCACGGCCTCGTCGATTTGACCCTGCTGAAACCGCACCCAGCCATAGGTATTCAAATAGGCTGGGTTGTCGGAGTTGCGAAAGCTCCGAACGAGATCCTGCGCCTCTTGGCGGCTCACGCCGTCGTTGCGGTACGTCGCCAAGAGCATGGCGAGATTGTTGGCGACGGCCTGCGATGCGGGATTTGCCGTGTGCAGGCGTTCGTAGAGCTGTATGGCGGGGTCGGTACGGCCGTCCCGCTCGTAAAGCGCAGCAAGGTCCATGCCGAGCGCCGGGGAGTCGTCCGTCGCCTTCATGCCCTCGAGATAGGCGCTCTCCGCTTCCGCCTGTTTCTTCTGTCCGAGCATCACCAGAGCCTTCGTGCGATACGGCTCCCACCAGCCCGGCCGCGCCTGGATGGCACGCTGCGCCAGCGCCGCGGCCTGCTCCGCCTGGTTGTCGAGCAGCATGATCTGCGCCAGCAGGTTCAGCGCCGGGGCATCCTCGGGGAACTGCTTGACCACGCCCTCGAGCCGTTGCCGCGCGTCCTCTTCCCGCCCGGCCGCCAGCAGCACCCGCACCAGGGCGCCGAGCGGCTCGGCGGCCTCAGGCCTCTTTTCGAGCGCCTTGTTGAAGTCCGCGATCGCCGCATCACGATTGCCGGCAGACTCTTCGAGCAGGCCCTCGAGGTAATACCCCAGGGCGCTCTGGGGCTCCGCCTTGACGATCTCCTCGGCCGCCTCGCGAGCCGCTTTGGTATCGCCGTTCCGGAGACGGAGGCGGAACTCGATCTGGAGCGCCTTGACGTTTTGTGGACGATTCTTCAATACGGCGTCGATGAGCTGGCGCGCCTCGTCGTCGGCGTTGTGGCTGTCTAGATAGTCCGCAAACTCGATCCGGATATCGTCGTTGCCGGGATCGGCCTCCACGGCCCGGCGGAAACTGTCGCGCGCGAGGTCTGGCTCGTTGTTTTCGGCGTGCGCGCGGGCGAGCGTTCGCAGAACGGGGGCCGAATTCGGTCGATCTCGCAGCACGGCACGCAGATCCGTGACGGCATCGGCCGGGCGATGCGCGGCGAGCGCCAAAGTCGCGCGCAGCACCAAGGCATCGTTGTCGCGCGGACTCTCCCGCAAGACTTCCTCGATCAGCGGACGCGCCTCCTCGATCCGGTTGGACCGAATGCGCAGCGCAGCAAGCCGGTCTCTGGCCGCGAGCCCGGCGGCATTTCGGCCGGCGTGATCGATGACCGCTTCGTACGCGCGCTCGGCCTCTGCGGGCAAAGCGTGGGCCTCGTAAAACCGACCTGCGGCAAGGCGCAGCGAATCGTCTTTCGGGTCCTTAGCGAGTTGCTCGCTCAACGCCTTCTCGGCAGCCCCGAGCGAACGTCGCGTGGCCAGGAAATCGATCAGGGCCATCTTGTAGTCGGCCGACTTAGGGTCTAGTCCGATAAGGTCGCGCAGGGCCTTTTCGGCTTCGTCCAGCCGGCCTGTCCTTGTGTAGAACGCAACAAGCTTCTGCCGCTGCTCGAGATCCTTCGGCCGCAAGTCCACGAGGTGCTTGAGCTCGCTTTCTGCTTGCGCGTTCTCGCCCCGGTCCAGGTCGAGTTGCGCGAGCACGGTGTGCAGGTCGACGCTGTCTGGGCGCCGCCCGATGGCAGCTTCGACGAGCGTGGCGGCTTTGTCCAATTCGCCGCGTTTGCGATAAATGCCCGCCAGGAGCGCGACGGCATACTCGTGATCCGGGCTCTGCGCCAGAGCGGCAGTCGCATCATCGAATGCAGCTTGCTCGTGACCGAGCTGAACTTCGGCCGCTGCACGGACTGCCAGCAGATCCGGATCGTGCGGATGGACAGCGAGGCCTTTGTCTGCACGATCCAGCCCTTGCTGCGGCAGCCCCGAGAAGACGTAGAGCCTGCCCAGGGCCGCCAAAGCAGGCGCGTACGTTTCGTCGACGTTTAGCGTGGCCTGGTAGCCCTGAAACGCCCCCCGCAAGTCGTGCAGCTTCTCGGCCACGACGGCGGACAGGTATCGGCCGTCGATGTCGTTGGGATCGATCTGCAGCACGTTGCTGAATTCTATTCTCGCCTTCTCATAGTTCTCGGCTGCCAGATACTGCTTGCCTTCGGCCATGGCGCGGGCCTTGCGGGCCTCGGGACCGCTGCATCCGCACAGGCTGGCGCCCACGACGGCAAGCAGAATGACAATGCATAGACTTCTGATGATCACAGCTCACCTTCTTCTAGAACGGCCGGCCTGCAAATAGGACAACCGAGGTGTTCTTTCTCGAAGGAAAATGTAGTTATACAAGGTGACATTCGCATGACACGCGGCAGCTACGGCGCTCGCTAACGTCAGTCCGGCAAATAGGGACGCAGCGCCGCACTCGCTTGCCGGGCGAAGGTCTGCAGCCGAGCGTCGGCGGCGCCCGGGTCTTCTCCAGGGGCCAGCGGCGTGACGAGCCGGATTAGCGCTCCATCCGTTCTATGCCGGACCAGAGCATCCACGACGATGTACCACTTGACGACGTATTCGTTCGTCAAATGTCGATCGCGCTCCTTGAACCAGTAGTAGACCACTTCGCGTTGACTGCCGAGAGCGATCACGGCTCGATTCACTCGGAATCCCTCGACCCGTTCGTCGCCCGGTATCTCGACTTGGCCAAAGCTCGTGACACGCCAACCCCCTCCCGGAAGACAGGACCGAGGAGAGTGCACGGCTTCGCCTTGCCGCTGCGACGCATAGTAGGCCGAATACAAATTGATGACGTTCGGACCCTTCTTGTAGTCTGCCATGAGGTAGTCGTCGAGCTTGAGCCGATCGAGATACATATCCTCGATGCGGCCGCGTTGGCCCTGCCAACCGCCGATGGTCATCGGGAAATCGACGAACCACTGCCGGTCAGGCCGAGACTCGGCTCTGTGAGGCAGGACATACGAGAGTACGGCCGCCGCTCCGAGCACGAGGACGGCCGTGATGAGGCTCGAAGGCACCGGACGGCGCGCGGCGACGACAGGCCGTTCCCAGCCTTCTTCGTCCGTCGGCGCGGTCATTCTCAGGAGCTCGTGCCACCGCTTATCACGTATGAACAGCCTCGCGAGCACCCACGTTTCCGCGAGCAGCAGCGCACCGCTTGCCATGAAGATGACCCAACCCTGGAGCTGGTGCAACAGTCCCTCTGCCAGGCTTGTATTGCCGTGATCCGCGAACACCCCGATCATCGCGATTCGCAGGCTGTTCATGAAGATCGTCAGGGGAACGCTCGAGAGGAACACGAGCAGGCGCTGCCAAAGCGGCGCTCGAAAGAAGTAGGCGATAATGAAGCCGAGCGTCATGAGCGGAAATAGGTACCGCAGGCCGTCGCAGGCTTCCGCAACCTGCATCTGGAAGCTTCCGAGATCGATGACGTTGCCGCTCAAGTAAACGCTGATGCCGACAAGCCGCATGAGCCAGACGCCGAAGGCCGATGAAACGAGCTGCAGCTCGGAAGAAAGGTTGTAGTAAAAGAAGTAGGGCAATGGGATCATGAGCAACAGCATGAGCATCGGAGGCCACAGCTTCGCGAACGACTTGGCCCCGACGAGCGCGAGCGCGAGACCATAAAACATGATCACGAGCGCATACTGGCTCACGGCGAAGATCGTTGTGATTCTGCCTATCAGCCAGAGAGCGAGACCGAGCACCACGGCGCCGAGCCCGAGCCAGTTGCCATTAAAACCCCGCGCCGCGATATCGTGCCTGCGCTGCCAGATCAAATATCCCGCGATCAACGGAATCAGCACGCCATGGCTGTATTCTGGGCGCGTAAACCAGATGTTCGTCATGAGGGAGAAACCCTCTCGCGCCACGACGAGGCTGAAGATCGCGCCCGCGGCGAGCCAGAGCAAAGGTTGAAGCGCGGGGGCGCTGTTGCCGGCTGCCGGGCGAGCATACGCTGGAGCTTCCCCCTCCGCGCCGGCGAGTCTTGCAAACATCCTGGTAAGCTTCTCGACCATCGTTCTTATTGTTCGGGTTGCTAGTATTCGCAGAGAACTTGATCTGACTTGTTCATGACGATACCGAGCAGGCGATCGCGCCCCACCATCTCGAGGCTGCGGAGAACGTCCTCGCGCCGCGTCCGGCCTTCCTCTACGACGAGAAGCGCGCAGTCCACGTGCGGAAGGAAGCTCAAGGCGTCGTCACTCGCGAGCAGCGGCGGAAGGTCGAAGAACACGATGCGACTGCGATATCGGCCCTTGAGCTCGCGCACGAAGCCGGAGAGCTCGCCGATCTGCTCCGAAGAATCGAGCACGGGCTCACGACAGGGCAAAAAACAGAAGCGCGGCAGGCCTGGATTTACGAGCGCTGCACTCAGGGGCTGCTCGCCGCGCAAGAAGCTGTGGACGTTGTGCTCGGGGACGTACTCGAAATAGGTGTGTATCGTAGGCTGCAGCCAATCGAGATCGACGAGCAGGGCCGTATGGCTCGGCGAGTTGGCACAGCTGATCGCGAGATTGATCGCCGTCAGCGTCTTGCCCTCGCCGGATGCCGGACTCACCACGGCAATGGTGCTCCAGCGTTCCCGCGTGAGCCGCTGCAGAGCTTGGGTCCTCAAAAGCTTGTAGGCTCGCGTCACGCCGTCTCTTCCATGACCGGTGATGAGGCGGCCGGCCGAGAACAGCCGGTCCGGCACGGTGATGACGCGGGATTGTGTGTACTCGAAGTCGTTGTTTGCCGGACGTCCCGTCTCACCCCGGTGCGGCGGGACGTCCGGCAAACGGACCGCCTCACTGTCCGGTCCGCGCCTGAGATCAACGAGGCCCACAGCCTTCTCGACCCTATCCAACCCGGAACCCTCCACTTCGTGGCTCCTATCCGCCCAGGTGCCGCATCGCAAGAAACCACCACCCGTCGACAGGCGCAAAGAGATACGCGAGCACGACGAGCACGAGAACGCTTCCGGCGGCCGCGAATGCCACCCGCAAACGCCGCTTGGCCGCCACGCGCAACTCCTCCAGCGTTCGGATCACGGGAATGATGCCGAGGGGTGTTACGCCAGTCAGGCGCTGCAGCTCTTCGGTGTCCCGGACGCTCCCGTCGAGGCCCTCTTTAACGGCGACCGTCGCAAGGCTCGCGGCAAATGCCAACACGAAACCGAAGAATGAAATCAGGATGCGGTTCGGAGACACGGGGCGCTCCGGCAACAGTGGCGGCTCGATGAGGTTGAACCGCTCGGCCTTGTCGTCCATCTCGAGCTTCTGCGCGACCTTTGCGTCCATCTGCTTGGCACTGATCTCGCGGTATCTCATGCGCGCATTGTCGAGGTCGCTCGCGATCGCGTCGTAGTCGCGCTGGACCGCAGGGGTCTGTGCCAACCGGGCCTCGAGCGCCGAAACCCGGTCTTTGAGCCTCTTTTCCTGGTCCCCCAAGGACTTCAGCTCCACATCGTCGCTCGCAAGCTGCGCCTGGAGTTGGATGTAGGCGGGGTTCGTCGCGCGCCCTGCAATGTCTTCGACGTGCTTGTCCGCCGATAGCGTGCCCG
Organism: uncultured Gammaproteobacteria bacterium; assembly: GCA_963702105.1. Lineage (GTDB taxonomy): Bacteria > Pseudomonadota > Gammaproteobacteria > Steroidobacterales > Rariloculaceae > ZC4RG20. The sequence goes on along the minus strand of OY969712.1, from coordinate 894,422 downwards.
CTACCGTCGTTTGGACGCCGAGGTCGCTCGATGAATCCGTCGCACCGTCCCCCTTGTTGGCCTTCGAGAGCCTGGCCCGGGCTGCCTCGATCTGCCTGTCCAAGCGTACGACATCCGGATGTTCTGGCTTGTAGCGCTCGAGCAAGGCCGTGCGCTGCGCTTCGAGCGTCTCGAGCTCGTTGCGTGTTTCGCCCGCGTCCTCGGACGCAACCGTCTCCGCGGGTGCCAGGTGAAGCTGCTTGCGCAGCGCGGCGATCCGCTTCCGAGTGCGCACGACGTTGGGATGGTCCGGCTTGTATATGCCCGCGATGCTCGCGAGATATGCCTCGAGGGAGCGCAGCTGGTCTGCCGGATCGAGCACGACCTGCCCGCTCGTCGAGACGAGATCGCGCCTCGGATTCATCTGGGCAAGCTGGGACTCGAGGAACGCCTTTCTCTCCTCCACCGACCTACGCTGCCGACGCACGTCGGCGAGATCCTGCTCGGTTCGGTCCAGCAGCTGCTGATTCAGCTGTTCGAGCTCCGGCAGCCGATCCGCATTGGCCTTCTTGAGCTCCGCGAGCCGGCCTTCGAGGGTGGAGACTTCTTGCTTTACGCGTTGTGCCTCGTCGGTCAGAAACTTCGACGCTTCCGTCGCCTGCTCACGCCGCGTCTGAGAATTTTCCTGCAGATACAGGCTGGTCAGCTCGTTGGCGACGCTAACCGCAAGCTGCGGCGAACGATTGTCGTAGCCCACCGTGAAAGCGATCGTCGCCTCGGTCGGCCTGCCGTTGCGCGGATCCACGACGTTGGCGCTGATCATCTCCATATGGATGTCCTTGCGCATCCTGTCGATGATCTCCTCGCGCGGCTCGCGCTCGAACCTGTCGGCATACAGGCCGTGCTTGCGGATGATGTCGAGCAGGTTCGCCGTCGTCATGACCCGCTGCTTGATCATCTGGATGCGCTGATCGGCAAAGCTCGTGATAGTCGAGCGAACGAGATCCTGCGGAATTTCCTGCTGCTCTATGAGGATCGTCGCCGTCGAGCGGTAGACCGGGGGCCAGAAGATCGCAACCCCGCCGCCGACGACGGCAACCGAGACGAACACGAGCGCGGCCGCTCTCCAGCGCCGCCGCAGCGCCGCCAGATACTCCGTCAAGCCTTTCTCGTGTTCGTTCTCGTCCACAACCTGCCGCCCCGTCTATCGGCCTCGATACTTCACCGCGAATTCGCCGCCCAGGCCGCGCGCCTTCGGCCAGCTTTGGTAAGCCTGAGAGCGCCCGAAAATCGACCAGGAGATGGCCACTGTTTGGCTCAACCGCCGCCGTATCTCCAACGCGGCCTGCCCGTAGTCGCGGCCCACGACGAAGGACGAGCGGCTTTCGGGCGCCAGCCGCGCGGCGACCAACGAAGCCTCGAAAGCGGTGCGGGACGAGAGCCGGCGCGTCGATCGGAGCTCCATCCGGTCCTGGCGGACGAGGGCCCCGCGGCCGTCCGGCCGCATCTCGCGCCTGACGCTTGCATCCAGCGTCCAGCGCGCCCAGCGCCGGTTCAAAGAGAGATCGAGGCTGCCGCTCGAAGCGCGCGCCCCGAATGGCCGTTGCTGGTCGACCTGAAAGGCGCCGATACCGAAGCTTGCGCTCAGCACGCTCGACAACGCGCGGGTCCACGTGGCCCTGAGCTCGGTGCTGGCCGTCTCCGCATTCACGGCGGCCGCGCGCACTTCCGCGCGGGACAGGCTGAAGCGCCAGCTTCCTCGTTCGCTCGAGTTCAGGGAGTACGCGGCCTCGAACACACGATAGCCATAGTCGACGAGCGGGGAAAACAGCGCCTCTTGATAGTCGACGCTGACGGCCGACGCCGAAAGCTCGTATCGCCCCCGTTCACCTTGCGCACGGCTCCACTGCCCGTTCCACAAGCGCTGCACGCGGTCGATTCCGGTTTGGACGAATCCCGAGCCCTCGAATTCGGTCGTGAGCGTGCCCTCGCGAGCGTAACCGCCTCCGAGAGACCAGCGTTGCCGCTCGCCGGTCACTTCCATTCCGAAGTCGGCATACGTATCCGTGCGATCGAGCTCGCGGCTGTCGTTGTACTGCAGCGACCGAAGCCGCGGGGAGAAGTGCAGCCGAAGGCGCTCGCTCCGCCCGACGACGTTCGTCTGGGCGGTCAGCGCGGCAGAACCGACGGAGCGACCAAACGTAGGGTCGAGATTGATATTGCCGTCGTAGCCCGCAGCGGCCTCGACCTGCGGCGTCTGGCGCCACTCGAGGGCGCGCGCCGGGAAAGGCGCGCCGCACGCGGCGAGAAGCACGATAGCGGCGGCGCCCGCGGCAGCGCAACTGGTGACGCCGGCACCAGAACGATGCGGCGGGCGCCGATCGTGCGCGCTTGCGTTGAGCTCTCCCGGCATGGCTCGGCACCCCTCAAGGCACGACGAGCGTATCGCCGCTCTGCAGCACGATGTTCTCGTCGAGGTGCCTGCCGCGCGCCACCTGAGAATACTCGAACTCGAAGACCTGCTCGCCGCCGTCCAGACGGCGGCGAATGATCTTAACGTCGTCGGTGGCTGCGAACTCCGTCATGCCGCCGGCGAGACTCAACGCCTGCAGCACGTCCAATTGGCGATCGAACTTATACGCGCCGGGACGGTTCACTTTGCCCACGACGTAGATCTGGCTGCCGTTGACCTGCATGACGGAGACGGTGACCGTGGGAGCGGAGAGGAATTTCGCCAGTCGGTGCTCGATCTTCTGTTCCAGCTCCGCGGGCGTGAGGCCCGCGGCCATGAGATCGCCGGCCAGCGGAAACGAGAGCCCGCCGTCGGGCCGCACGAGCACCTGCTTATCGAGGCTGTCTTCCTTCCAGACAGAGATGTTGAGCACATCCCCCGCCTGCAGGCGGTAGAGCGAATCGGAAGCGTGCACCGTCTCCGCCGCGGCTGCGGAGGGCGCCTCGGTTCGCCCCTCGCCCGCGGCGAGAAGGCCCAGCACGATCGGTAGGCCCAATACGAGCCGCGATGTACGCCGGCGGGTGCTCGAGGAAAGAGTTCTCATTGTTATTCTTGCGAGCGGTCTCGGCTGCGGATTCCTCCGCTATGAAATCAGACGAACATGGCGGACGTATTACAAATGTCGGTCGGCACGAAACCTTCCGGCACCTTCGGCGCTGCTCCTTCTCTACCGGCGCCGATCGCGCGGCGCCGCAGCACGAGCAGCAGAGCCGCGAAACCGGAGCCCAGCAGCAACGCAGACGCCGGCAGCGGCACGACGGACCGCCCTTCGATGCCCACGAGTCCCGCGTAGTGCGGCCCTGACGTGGAGGCGAAAAGCAGCAGGTAGACGGGATCGGAGCCGGCCTTGTAGAACTCGAGGGTTCCTGCGCCCTGCCGGGTCCCCAGAGGGCCCGTCGCGGAGAAGGCGCCGAAACTCAGCGCATCGAGCGGCTCGTCCATCCAATGCAGGTCGGTCGCCGTGATCGAGTAGCTGCCCGGCGCATCGAACGGCAACGGGAAGACGCCGAGGTAGTATTCGCCGCGTACCAGAACCGTGTCCGAGTACGTGGTCATCTCCGCATGAGAACACGCCGACCAACCGGCCAACAGCAAGGCCAACCACGCATATCTCGTCGATTTCCCTAACCTTACAATTGCAGCGTGCAACATGTTCGCCACTCCTGATGTTTCTGTTCGCTCGATGCTTCAAGTTTCTTTTTCGACAGATACTTATTCTGCAAGTCTTTCCGCAGACGGCGGCACCGACACCGAATTCATGGCCTCGCCGCCCGCGTCGTTCTTGGCCGTACGGAACGCGTATTTTTCGTACAGATAGCCGCGCAGGATCTCGAGGACACCGTCGCTTTCTGCCGGGATCGCCGCCGGATCCTCGAGGATCTCGTTGAGCTTCACGAGCGCGTACGAAAGCCGCAGGCCGGCCATCGAAAGCAGCGTAAGGTCTTCGGCGGCCACGAGCGACTCGGCGTCTTCGACGCCGGCGTTGACGATGTCGCCGAGCCTTGTCGCGTCGAGATCGAAATACCTCACGAGGGTGAGACCGTTTTCGACGAATACCGGCAGCAGATTTCGGCCCCGGATGGAGGAGTCCTCGAGCGGCGCAAGCTGGGCCAGTGAATTCTTGACGGCGTAACGAAAGACATCGGACTCGCGCACGCCGAGCCGTTTTGCTATGGCCTTGATCTTGCGCAATTCGGACGCCCCCATGCGCACCGAAATCGCGGACTTCCGACCTTCCACCCGGTTCACCTCCAAGCCTCGAGCGCGGACTGCGTCTTTGGAATGTAATGCGCTCGTGTTGACTGACAGTGGATAATCGATGACAACGGGATGACATCGCAGGCGGCTGTGTTCTCGCTCGGTGCGACGGGCGCTAACACCTCGGGGGGCCGCTTGCTGTAAGCGCACGCTCTCATTCGGCAGCTTTCATTCGGTTGTACAAGCTTCTGGCGCGCGCAGCCACGGCCTTGTCCTGGCTCGCCATCGCGTAGGCGAGTGCGGCACTGATCTGGCCGGATTCGTCTCCTTTCTCGGCCATCTGCCCGAGCGCGTAGACGGCCATGATTCGCTTGTACCGCTGGTCCGACGCAATGGCCGTGTAGGAAAGCTCCTCGATCCGGGTCGCAGGGTCCTTCACGGGCGTTTCCGAGCCCGCGCCGGCAGACGCGTCCGCGCCATTACGCGGAGCCTCCTGGACCGGCCGTGATATCTCTTGCACCGGCGATTTCTGCCCCGGCGACTTCTCCTCGACGGTCCTCGAACGGTTACGTTTGCGCTGGGGTGGCGGCAATGGCCGATCCCGTGCCTCCGTCGCAAGCGTTGTCCCTTCCGCCTCCACGGCTAGGAACGCGGGTACCTCGGCAAAAGTCCCGCTTTCGGCGCCCGCTCCGCGCTCGTTCCCGCTCCGGACGAGCATTTCCAACGCGACCGCGCTTACGACGCCGACGGCGAAGAACAGGCACGCCACCCCCAAGCTGCGAAACCTGCGCCGCATGCCCCTACTTGCTCCGTTGGCGGCACTCGGTATCGTCAGGGCGGCAATTCTGCGGTTGCTGCGGGTCCTGCTCATGCTGCAGATCCTGCTGCTCGTGCTGCTGCTGGTCCTGCTGGTGTTGGTCCTGCTCCTGCTGTTCGCCCTGCTGCGCCTGGCAGTGGCTGTCTTCGGGGCTGCAGTTCTCCTCGCCGAACCCGGTCACGAACACCTGAAGGAAGCCCAGCGCCTCGTCGGCCAGGGGGGTCGCCGATTCCTCCTGCCGATTGGCCGACACCGACTGTTGCGCCGCGTTCGACCCGCTCGCCGCGACCGCGCTGACGGACGAGAGGCTCGCCCCCAGTCCGCCCGTATCGACGGGCACGCCGGTCGCGATCCCTCCCACCTGAATGTTGTCGGCGCCGACCACTGCGGCCGCCGCTATGTTCAGGTCGCCGGCCGAGGAAATACCGGCGTCGCCGGCGTTGACGAAGCCGACGGGCGCGATGAGATCGACGGCACCGGGCGCGATGCTTTGGTTCGTGATGATGGCCCGGATCCCGCTTCCCGCCACGGCTCCGGATAGATCGACCACGGCGTTGCCGGCGCTGTCGAAGGTCACCGACGGCGCCGGCGCCGAGATCGCCGTTTTCGCCCCGCGCCCGGCGTCGATGTTTCCCTTCGAGGACCACATCACGATGTCGCCGCCGGCGAGCGTGAAAACGCGCGAGCGGTTGACCGTGAAATCGCCGTCGGTGAAGGCTCGGACACTGCCGCTGCGCTGGGCCACGATGCCGAGATCCGAAGGCGCTTTCGTCGAGTTGCTGGCGCTTGCAAGGCCTTCGTTGACGTAGCCGCCGGGCACGAGGATGTCGATGTCGCCGCCGTCGAGCGTGTAGATGCGGCTCTGGTACATGCTCACGTTGCCGGCAAAAGGCGACGGCTGACCCTCGGCGGCCGGCGGGAAGAGCGTCGCGATCGCATCGAAGCCGCCCGAGTAGTCCCCGCCCGCGTTGGCGTCGCGGCCCGCCGCGCGCAGCTCGTCGAAAAACACTTTGAGTACCAGCGGACGTTGCTGCTCGACCGGCAATGCGAGAAACGCTTCGCGCGCCGCCGCCTCGCCGAGTTTGGGCTCTCCCAGCAGGTCGCGCATGTAGACCGCGACTTCGTTGACGTGGTCATCGGTCTGGACGAAGTACTTGTCCAAGAAACTCTGATAACCCGGCAGCCCCTTGGTGCCGGCCACGACGCTCACTCCGGCGCCCGTGTCCGCGAGCAACGGGTTCTTGAGGTTGCCGATGGTCGTGATGCCGCTCGAAGCGCCGAGATCGATGTTCCGGCCGGCCGCGACATCGAGCTGACCGGGACCGCCGACCTCGATCTTCTCGTTGCGGATCGCGACGGCCGACGTGAAGCGGATGTCGCGCCCGGCCTGTATCGAACTCACATCCGAGTCGCGGACGTTCTGCGCAGAAAGCTGGAGGCGCTGAACGTCGTTGCCCGCCGAGATGTCCACGAATTTCGGAAACTCGAGCAGACCGTTGCTTTGCACGTTGCCCGCATCGGCGATGAGACGCACGGGCTCGGGGTCGTCCGCGTGCAGCAGCGGACTCGCGTGGTCGCTCTCGATGTGTGTCAGCGCCGCGGCGATGTCGGCGACAGGGGCGGCCGGACTCGGCAGCAACCCCCGGTCTGCGTCCGAAACGATGATCGTCTGCAGCGCGAGCGATCCGGCGGCGCGCAGGTCCAGCGTCCCCTCGGGAGCCGGCAACAGCGTCACGGGGTTAGCGACGCTGACAGAGCCGCTCAAAGCGTAGGCCTCGACGGTCGGCGGCAGCAGGCTCAGCGTCGCAGAGCCGGAGCGCAGGTCGGGGAAGTTCGCTGCGAAGGCCTGCGATGCCTGCGTTTGCAGGACGATATCGCCGGCCGCCGAGGCGACACGCAGGGCATTGTCCGGCCCGAAGTTCAGGAAGGACGAGAAATAGTTCCGGTATCTGAAGTCCGTCAGCGTATTGATGGGCTGCGGGATGAGGTTCTCCTGCACGACCGTGCCGATCTCGCTCGATCCGCCGGTCCGAACGTCGAAACTGCTGTCGCCGCCCACGAAGATGGCGGCCAGGGGCTGTCCGTTCAAAGCCGAGACGCCCTTGGTGAGGCGGCCGCCTGCTTCGATGCGGCCGTTGCCGGCGCCCGTCATGAACACCCCGCCGAGGACGTTGCCGCCGGCGCCGACCGAAAGGTTGCCTCCGCCCCAGGTATCGATCACCGATCGGTCGGCGCCCGGTGTCGCCTGGCGTCCGGTCGTGGGGATCATCGCCGAAAGTTCGACCACGTTGCGGCCCGCCGCGACCGAGACGTCCCCGCCGCCGAGCGCACCGACGTTTTCTTGGAACCGGCCGAAGTCCACGGCCCATTGCGTGGACGTATCGGGCACGAGGGGGGCCTTGGGACGCCCCTGCCTCCAGAGCCAGGAGCTTACGAGCTGGGTCGATTTCGCGCCGAGGACGTCGTGCTGCGCGCTTATCGAGATGTCGCCGCCGTCGGAAGACCAGTTCTCGGTGAAGGCGACGGTGCCGGCGATCGATTCCGGCGGACGCACCGGCACGCCGGCCGTGTAGACGGTCGATGTCTGGTCGGCGAGTTGAAAGTCCCGCGCTGCGGCCAAAGCGATGTCACCGTTGCCCGTACGCACGCGCTGCCCCGATGCGACCACGACGTTGCCCGCGGTCCCCACTGCGGGCAGCGCACGCAGCGCTTCGGGGTCGGCGCCCGAGAGGTCGGCGCCGCCCACGAGGCGGTAGCCCCAAGAGTCGCCAGTCTGAAGCAGACCGGCGGTCGTCGTCGTGCTGAACGCGTCGCTCAACGAGTGCGCCAGCAGCAGATCGCCGCCGGCTCGCAGCGTCAGCACGCCCGGGGCCGCCTCGGGTCCGAAGCGCCAGTCGAGTAGATTCCAGTCGCTGCCGAGCGTCATATTCCCGTCGGCGACGACTTCTACTCCCGGCAGCAGCCGATAGGCCGGATCGGCGGCCACGCCGAGCGACGACATTATCGCCGGCGCCTGATCCGTGAATGCCGAGGCGTCGGCGAACAATGGGTTGCTCGCATCGGCCGAGGTGTCGGCGGCCGTCAATTGTCCATCCGTGGCCTGGTAACTCCGGAACGCCTCGATCGCCACGCGCCCCGCCGTGACGGTCCCATCGAGACCGGTCACGGCGACTATGTCGTCCGTGCCCGAATCGACGACGGGACGGCCCGCGGCATCGAGCGGGGTCTGGCCGCCCGATGGACCCGTCGCGAGGACCTCCCCGTCCGCTCCCGAGTACAGGAAGATCGGCCGACCCGCGGAGTCGACCGCCGCCACGGGCCGGCCCTGTGCGTCGAACAGAGGCTGGCCGTCTGCTCCGGTCGCCTGGGCCAACCTCGCGCGTCTCGCACGCAAGGAAACCTGACCGTCTGCGCCCGAATCGATCGTCGACCCCGCCTCGAGATCGATGCGCCCGCCCGAGCTCGACACGGAGACCGAGCCGCCGCTGCCGTTCGCCACCGTTGCGCGGGCTGTGACCGCACTGGCACCGTGCAGCGTGACGTCGCCGCCGGCCGCGAGCGCGACGGCGCCCCCAGAGGCCCCATCGGCGTCGAGCGTCCCCTGCACGTCGATGGAGCCGGCATCGACAGTCAGGCTGATGTCGTCCGCGACCAGGCGCGAGTCGGCGCCGACGGCAACGTCGCCCTGCCGCAGCCGGAAGCTGCGCGACTCGCCGAAAGAGCCTGTGTCGAGCACCGCGTTCATTGCCGCAAAGCCGTCGGTGCCGGCGAGCCGCACTGCGTCGAGGCTGAACCGGCCCTGGCGGTAGCCGTCCTGAGCACGCGCAATGAGTTGACCCTGGAGATTCAAGCTGCCGCCGTTGCCGCCCGCAAGACCCAACGCGCTCAGCGACAGCAGACCGGCATCGGCCCCCGCCGAATCACTGTCCGGCGCGGCACCGGAGAGATTCACGGATGCACCGGGCGCGAGCACGAGATTCCCTTCGCGAGAGGTGAGATGGACGCTGCCGCCCCACGAGCCGACTTGGGTCTGACCAAGGTTTCGAACCCTTCCGGCGACGTCAATCGACGCGCCGCTCGCGAGCGAAAGGTCCCCGCGCGTCGCGAGGCTGACCTGGCCGGATGGCAGCTCGATGCCCGAGGCGAGCGTCATGGCGTCGGCCGTTACGGACAGCGTGCCGCCCAGACCGGCATCGGGCAGGACATTGGTCGCTACCGGCGCCGGCCCGGCCGCGACGTCGAGCGTGCCGCCGATCTCGAGCGCGGCGCTCGCTCCGCTCGCCACGCTGACCCGAGGCGTCTCGATCTGCGTATCGACCGGCGTCGAAAACGTGCCCGACCCCGCGCCGACGAGCCCGCGCTCAGCCCGCAATCTGAGCGCGGAGAAGCCATCCACTTGAAACAGGCCCTCGCCGAGCACCAGTGTGCCCGTTCCGTTCGCGGGACCCGAGGCATCCGCGAGCGCGGACTGCGACGTCTCGAGCTGCAGCGTCCCTGTGCCCTTCGCGGGCAGCGACGCGAGCCCGGGCGCCATGAACGCCGCGGCATTGCCCGGATTCGACAGCGAAATGCGTCCCGCCGTGAATCGGCTCGTGCCGCTGCCGCCGTAGCCCTCGATGCCGGCCGCGTCGATAATCAAGGAATCGAGCAGCACTTTGCCCGAAGCGTCCGTCCCGAGCGAGACGTCCCCGTAAAGATCGACGGTGCTGCGGCTGGACAGCACCAGCTCGGCCGGCGAAAGCGCCGCCAGCTGGTCGGTGAGCACGCTGAGACCCGGGGTGCCCTCGGGAACGTTTCCGAGACTGATCCGCTCGGCCCCGAGCATCAGCGAGCCGCCGGCGATGCCCACCGACCCGCTGACGGCCGTGCGGGCCGACGCGTCGAGAATCATGGACTTTGCCGCGGCGACGGAGGCCCCGGCCTGGACGTTGAGCACGCCTCGGCTGCCCGTCGTGCCGTAGCGCGTGAGCCCGACCTGATCGCCCGTCGAAGCGCGGATCAGAACGCCGTCGCCGTTGCCGGCCGCACCGGTCGCGTCGCCGATCACGAGGTCGCGCGGCATCCCGGAATAGGCCCCTTCGGCACTGACGACCGCGCCGGATTGCAACGTGACGCCGCCGACGGCGGCACCTTCGGCATCGGTGCCGCCGCGGGCGGCCAGCAGTATCTCCGGCGCGCGCAGCTCGGCTCCGCTCGCGACCGTGACGTTGGCTGCCCGCACATCGATGTCGGTGACGGCACCGGAGCTGTTGCGCCGCCCGCCGATCAGGATGCTCGTCGCATCGAGCGAATCGAGATCCGAGTCGAGGAGTTGCACACCGGCGATGCCGTCCGTCTCTTGCGGCACGATCGTGATGCGATCCGACACGATGTCGACGCGCGCGCCGCGCCCGTCCTGCGCCGCACGGCCCGACAGCTGTCCGTCCAGCCCGATCGCGCTCGAACCATCGAGCACTACCGTGCCGGCATCACGGGCCAGCGCCGGCAGCGGCACCTCGTCCAGGGCCGTCCGCTGCTGCAGGAAGTCGGTGAATGGGTACAGCTGCAGTTCGGACCGGGCCAGCGCATAGGCGGCGTTGCGAACGGCGAACCCGGAGGTCCGCGAATCGTGGATCGGCGTCGAGACAGTAGCCAGCCGGCCCGCCAGGACCGGCGTACCGTCCACGAGGTTCGTGCCCTCTCCGGGCTGCAAATCCCGGGTATCGCTTACGGCATTGACGACGTAGGCGCCAGGAAGCAGCGCATAGCGGGCCGGCAACAGCGGATAGAGGCCGGGCGCGAGGGAGCCGGTGCCCTCGAGCAGCTCGACGCTCTGGCCTGGTTGCAGGTTCCAACCCTTGAAGATTTCCGTGTCGTAGGGCGCATAGCCGTTGCGCAGCGAAGGCAGGATCGCATAGGTGCCTTCGGCCTGGGCGACGTTTGCGCTCAGCACATCGATCGAGCCGCCCGGACCGGGCTGGAACTCGTAGCCGAGCGCATCGCCGCCGCCGTCGACGTTGACGACCGATCCCGACGCCAGCGAAAGCTTGTCCGCCGTCAGCGTCACCCGCTTCTCGGTGCCGAACTGCGGCTGGCCGAGGCCTTCGTTGTAGATCGGAATATCGTTGCTGCCCGAATAAAACCATTGGGCGCCCGCGACGACGTGCCCGAAAAGCGTCGTGCCCGCGTCCGCGGCCGTCGACAGGGTTCCGGTGACCGTGAGCTCGCCCGTCCCGGGCACCGGCTGCGCGGTCGCGCCCGTCGGCGGGCCGAACCGCGGCGTGGCCGTGAGCGCTATGGTGCCGAGCGGCGCCTTGATGACACCGCCCTGTACGATCGAGCTCGCCGTGAGCGACACGGACCCGAAAACGGAGGCTGCGGGGGTCGGCGCGCTCGCAGGCGTCACGGCGGGCAGCACCGCAATCGATCCGTAGACGGGGTCGGATTCCGGCAGGCCCGGCCGGCAGATCGAGGCTCTCGATATCAAACTTCGAAAGGGTGGTCGGATACAGCTGATCCCCTTGCAGCGTCAGCGTTCCGAAAGTCACGAGGCCGCTGATCACAGGATCGGGATTGCTCGGCGTAAACTCGTCCTGCAAGCCGACGAGCCGGATATCGCCGGCGCTGCGTATCGTCGTGTCCGTGAAACCGACGATATTTGTCCGGCCGATGAGGTCCACGAGCGCCGCGCGCGAGGCACCCAAGACCAAAGTCCCCGTGGCGGACGTATCGCCGACCGGTGTCGCGCGATTGACGTTATCGGGACCGATTCCGATATAGGGCGCGTCGAGCGAGGCCGTCTCGCCGTTCGTGCCTGTATGGCGCAGCAGGGGCGCGTCGAGGCGCAGGCTGCGGCCGAGGGCGAGGTCGACGGGGCCGTCGACGACGATCTCGTCGGCGCTGCGCAGGGTCAGGGCATCGACGCCGCTGCTCGCCAGCCCAGGGGCGCTGATCACGGCCTTGCCGTCGATGGTCCCGACGCCGCCGGATCTCGAATTCGACTCTACCGTTAGAACGAGCTGGCGGGGCTGGGAATGCTCGTTCGCGAAAATGGGGGTGCCGACGAGATCGAAGCCGGCGCGAACCGTGTTGAGGTCCACTGTCAGCGCCGCCCCTTTCGAGGCCGTGCCGCCGCCGTGGCCCTCGATGATGCCGTCGAAACGAATGCCCTCCGACGCGCTGAGGTCGATGCTGCCGGCATCGCTGTCTACGCGCTGCGCGACGTACACGGGCGCCGACGTAACCGCCGAGGGTCGGCTGCTGTCGAGCACCTTGCTGGCACCCGAAACGTCCAGAACGGCGCCGGCCGCGACGTTGACGTAGGCGCCTTCGCCGGAAATCGAGATGCTGCCGCCGTCGAAGATATCGCCGCGCCGCAGGCCGAGCGGATCGGGCTTCGGCACCGTGAGACCGGCCGCCGTGACGACCGCGGTGCGCCCGAGCTGCAGCACCCGGTTCGCGTTGTAGTCGATGCGCGACTGCGGTCCGTCATTCGTGACATCGAGCGAAATGCTTCCGGCAGGCGCGCTCAAGACGCCGTCGATGTTCATGATGCCCGTGCTGAAAAGCTTCAGGTTCGAGCGGGGATCGAGCGCAATGGTGCTGTCCTCGTCGACATTGAGCGCGGGCAGGTCGGTGCGTGATTTGTCGCTGACGCTCAGAGACACGTCGACGCCGCCGCGCTGCCATGCCGGCAGCGTCTCGACCTGCGCCAAGTCCGCGAGCTTCGCGCCGCTGGCCCGCTCCTCGTAGCCGGGCTCGAGCACGAAGTTCTGCAGCACGGGCTGCAGCGCCACGCCCGCGATCTGCAGGTCGCCGCGATTGATGTCCAGGCCGACCGCGGAGAAGCCGCCGGTATCGAAGAGTCCTCGCGGCAGGGTGACGGGCGGCGATTCGGCCGGCAACGGAGCTACGCCGGGCGCCGAGGCGCCGGACGCCTCGTCGCCGGCCTGCGCCCCGATGGTCGCGTTCGGCAGCGAAATATCCAGGCGGCCGCCGTCGCTCAAGGCGTACGCCTCGAGCGCGAGGCCGTCGCCCAGCGTGACGGACGGGGACGCCCCGGACGAATTCGAAGGCCTCGCGACGACGCCGATCTGCCCGCCGCGCCCGCCCGTGAGCTGACCCGTCGCCGACAGCCATGCACCGGCGGACGCGTCGAGCGTGACCTCGTTCCCGACGACCAGGTTGCCGCTGTTGTTCAGTGCGAGCGAGATCTCGCCCCCGTCTATCCGAACCGGGTCGCGCGCGGCCCCGCCGTTCGCGAGCGCGGCGGTATCCGTATCGTTGGTCCATCGGCCGCCCGTGTCGAGGGTCACGCCGTCGGCCACCTGCAGCAGCGAATCGCGGGTCTGCGTCAACTGCACGGCCGGGTCGACGGCCTCGGCATCGAGCGCGACGCGCCCGCCGGGCGCGCTGATGCTCCCTTCCGCGACGACTTCGGCGCCCGTCAGCGAGAGCTCGCCGCCGACCGCCAGCGCGGCATCTCCGGCCAGCGTCACGCGACCATTGCTGAACACGCGGGTCCGGTCGAAACCGTCTCGGGTCAGCTCCGCCAGATCGAGCACGAGCGGGTTGTCGCCTTCGCCGCCGGGCGGAGCGCCCCCGGTACCGACCAGCACGACGTTCGGGGCACGATAGCTTCGACCTCCGGTCAGGGCACCGCCGGTCGGATCGCCGATAACGAGCAAGCCGCCGAGCGGCGTCTGGAAGGGTTCGCGTTGAAAAGGGCCGGCGTTCGCGGCCGCTTGGAGCGTCCCATCCAGGTTGACCGAATAGCCCTGCACCTGAACGCTGCCCGCGTCGGCGCCGGCGTCGAACCCTCGAACGTATTGGTCGAGCTGACCGTACAGGTCGCTCCAGGTCTGCGTGACGCCCCACTTCGAGGACTTTTGCGTGTAGGCGCCGAGCACGGCGTCGTAGTGCCGGTTCGGATCGGCCGTGCCGATGTCGAACACCTGGCCATCGGAAAGCAGTTGAGTCGGGGACAGCGTCCCCGACTCATAGTGGACGGTTCCGCCCGAAGCGTCGATTGTGGATCCGGACGCCATATCCACAGCACCCACGGAAGAAATCGCCACATCGCCGCCGGGCGTATCGCGCTCGGCGAGCGTGCGGCGGATATTGGCGAAGGCGCCGGAGATGTCGGCGATCGGGATCTTGCCGTTCGCGTCGAGCGTTCGCAGATCCACGTTCACGGTTTGCCCGTAGAGGACGCCGTCGCGCTGCAGTGGCGAGTCCGCAAGCTCGGTCCCGCGCAGCTCGACGCTGACCTGGTTGCGCGACATCGGCAGCGTGACATCGGTGCCCTTGACGTTGATGCGACTGCCGGCGTCGACACGCACCCACGCGTCCGGCTCGGGCGTCGTGTTCGTGCCGGGCGCCTCGCTCGGAGATACGACGGCCGCAAGGCTCACCTTGCCGGACGGTGCGACGATCTCGGCGCCCGCCCGCATTTCGATCTGCTGGCCCGCCGCTTCGACCGTGGAAGGCAACACCGTCTGCTCGTCCACGGCCGTGTCGGCGGCGCGCTCGGTATCGAGACCGACGCGCGTGCTGCTGTCCTCGCCGAGCACGACTCGACCGGTTTCGGTACCCAGCATGGACTGCACGAATCCGGACTGCTCCACGATCGTCGGGCCCGAAGCGCCGCTGCTGCGTGCGAGCAGCCGGATGCTGCCGTTCGCGTCGAGGGCCGAGGTCGCGGAGACGCGGCCCTGCTGATTCACCGCGAGCCCCATGAGAGTGGCGTCGCCCCGGGGGGCGCTGATCGCGCCGCCGTTGGTCACGGTGCCTTCCGGCACGTTGTCCGTATCGCCGTTCAGGTAGGCCTGCAGCGTCGCGGGGTCCACTTGCGTCGTATCCACCTCGACGAGCAGGCCGCGCAACTGCGCGTCCTGGAGCAGATAGACGCGATTGCCGGCCGCGAGGATCGTCTGGCCGTCCGGCGTCTCGATCGATCCGTCGTTGCGGACGTTCTGGCCGAAGACCATGACGCGTCCGCCGCTGTCCGCCTTGAGCTCGGCGCCGGCCGCGATCGTCACCTCGACCGGCAGCGTGGCGCCATTCGGATCGACGATGTATCGGCCCGCAGCATCCGGAATCTTGTTTCCCTCCGCATCCAGCACCGGCGCGCCGGAGGCGTCGACGCGGAAGCGCTCGGGCTTGCCGTCCGCACCGACCGCAAAATGGGCAGGAGTGCCGTCGGGACCGAGCACGACCGCCCGGCCGTCGCCCTGGAACGCCGCCTTGTCGCCCCGCGACGGCTGATTAATGGCCGAAAGCAGCCCGAGATTGAACGTTGCGTCGCTGATGTCGAGGGTCGAGGCCACGAGCGAGCTCACGTCGATGCGCGCCCCCTGCCCGAACAGGATTCCGTTCCTGTTGATGAGGTAGACCTGGCCGTTCGCCTGGAGCGTCCCGAGGATGCGTGAAGGGTTCAGCTTCGGATCCCAGACCCGATTGAGCGCGACCGAGGTGGAGCCGGGCTGCACGAAGCGGACCGTGTCCTCGGGCCCGACGTTCGAACGTCTGCCAGTTGAGAATCGCCTTGTCGGTGCTCTGGTTGACGGTGAGCTGGTGGGCGCCGAGCGTGGCGGTCGCCGCCCCCGAGCTTACCCATGTCGAAGGCCCCCCGACGGGCGAGCAGAGCCCGGGCCCGCAAGGGATGGGCTGTTGCGCCCGGGCCAGCGTCGCCGCCGCCATCGAGCACCCGCCCCAAAGCAACACGCGGACGGACGTCCGCAGATTCTGTTTCCGGTGCAATCCGCTCACCGTTCGACTAAGCCAAAAATGAGGACGAGCCCGGCACCGATTCCTTCGGTGCCGGGCTCGCCGCTGCTCGCAAAGAACGGGACCGAGCCATCAGGCAGGGGTCGGCTCAGCCCCGCTCATACGTCATCGCGACGACTACAGTACCGAGGCCTCCGGGCGGCACATCTTGCCGCCGCGCGAGACCGAGGCGACCGGATTCAACGGCGTGTACTCGCCGATGACTCCGTTCCCGTTCGCGTCCGCAAAGTCGAACGGGAAGTTGGTCGCGCTCGGAATCGCCAGGACCCCGGGCTTGCCGACGAGCGTGCTGGGATCCTTGGCGGCCTTGAACATATCGTCCAGGAACGCCTTCTGGTCGCTCGTGATCACCGCGGTGTTGTACTGCATGCTGTTTTCGAACATGTAGGTGTACTTGCCGAGCGCCGCGTTTTCCTGCGTCGGCATGACGCCGTTGATGGCCACGTACGCCCAGTTGGTGCCGTAGGTCGCGCCCGGCTGCTTCTCGGTGCCGGAGATGGCGATCGCGCCGGCATTCACGTCCTCGCAATCGGTGAGGATCTTCGAGGAGCTCTCGATTTCCTCGACGCGCCCGGGGTCGCCCGCGGCCGTGACGAACACGCGGCTCGGCGAACCGCACTCCTGGTTCAGATAGTAGGCCTGCGCCGACGCCTGCGTACCGGAGCCCGGCCGGCGGCGGCAGACGTGAATCGTCGTGCCCGAGGTGCCGCCTTGGAAGAACGCATCCAGGTCATTGCCGTAGCCCGAGACCTTGTGGCTGTTCAGGCCGTACTCAGGCACCTGCTCCCACGTGGTCTTGTCACCTTCGAAAATCGAAGCGAGGCTCGCCTTGCTCAGCGACTGGATCGGGCCCGAGGTACCCGTGCACGAGGTATAGATCGAGTGATCCAGCAGCTCGCAGCGCACGGCAATGCCGAAGACGACGTTGAAGGCTTGTTCGGCGTGGTAGTCGGTGCCCACGGGTGCGCCGAAGTCCAGGCCGCGGATGTTCTCGCCCTTGAACGCCGAGGGCTCCACGTCCGATCCGCCGCCGACGGGCTTGGCGAGGTACTGATCCGAAGTGGGGCCGTGGATCTTAGCCAGCTTGTCGGTGGGGTCGTTGCCGTTTTGGCAGGTCCAGGCCGTGGACGGCGACGTGCCGCCGCTGCACGTGCCGCCGTAGACTTTCATGAACGGCAGGTTGATCTGGTCGATGACCGGCGTCACGCCGTAAATCGAGCCACCGTTCTGCTGATACGAGAAGTACAGGTTCTTGCCGCGGATCGAGGCAGGCACCGGCGCGCTGTTCTTTAGCGTGCACGAGATGACGCGGTGCGTGGCATTGGGAAAGCCGTTATTCGTGCTGTTGCCCGAGGCGTTGTTGTAAATGTCGCGGGTGGAGAGGTCGCAGTACTGCTCGGCCAGGGCACTCACGGTATCGAGCTGGGCCGTGGAGCCGGAATAGTGGATGACGATGTCGTTGGCGGTCGGACTCTGCGGGTTGATTGCGTTCGGCGCCAACGCGAACGCCGACGATGCGGCGAAGACGGAGGCGAGCGCAGCGGCCAACGGTAGCTTTCTCGTGTTCATTCTCTCTGGTTCTCCAAATGGATATTCTTTTCGATGGCGTGGAGGGTGGTCGCGAACGCGCCGTCAGGCGAGCTTCGCGTTGCGGCGGCCAATGCCGACTAGGCCGGCCAGACCGCTGAACATGAGCCATACGGCCGCGGGCAGCGGCACGGTCGATGGCGCCGCGTAACTCAACGTACCGTCCGAGGCCAGCGTCCAGTTTCCGAGGGCCCCTTTCGTCGCGGGGTTGCCGCTGCCTAAGGGCAGGATCGTGCCGCCGTTCGTCGTCAGGCTGAAGAACCCTACGCTCCCGAAGCCCGTCTGGTTGGCGACGAAGTCGCCGGTGTTGTTCCAGGTCTGGTACTGGGTCGTGTAGAAAGTCGGATCCGTCGAGTTCGACACGAGCGACCGCACGCTTCCGTCGTCGGGCAGCATGGCGTTGATGCTCGTCAGCATGCCCTCGTCTTTGTAAAGCGTGTACAGCCGGGCATTGGTGGGCGCGTCCAAGCTGCCGAGGTTCGTCAACGTCGTGAAGTACTTCACGCTGCCGGCCGTCGACCCGATCGAGTCGCCGCCGAACACGGACCACATGTAGTTTCCGGAGCCGCCGCTCAGAAAGCTCTGGAGGTTGCTGTCCGCGCTGAAGCTGTAGGTACCGGTGCTGTTGAAGGTGCTGATCGGGATGTTCAGGTCGAGGACATACGACTTCTGATTGGTCGTGTCCAACAGGTTGAAGTACAGCGACCCGTCGCCGGAGCTGTAGGGCGCGATGTCGGCATGCGCGGCGCCGATGGCGCCGAGCGCCAACAGTGCGCCCAGAGATGTGCGTAGCCTAGCGTTCATGATCTCCCTCTCGTGTTTATTAGCCGATTACGACAGTCAGCGATGCGATTGTTCTTTCGACGCGAATTTCCGACTGTGTGACGGAGATCGTAGCGGCCGACTATGTATTTGGAGTGGAGTCAATGTGACGTTTCGGTGACCTCGGCCAATGCTTGACCCATGGAGGCCGAAGGAAGCCCCGGGGACACGGGACCGCGTCCGGGTCGAACCGGGGCCTCGAAGTCGCTACCGGGCTACTGCCCGGAATTCGGCGGCCCCTGCGCGTCGTCGCCGCTCGGCCCGGCCTGCGTCGGGTTCTGGCCCCTCGCCTTCGCCTTTGCGGCGGGCAGCAGCTCGTCGTCGAGCTTCCAGTGATACTCGTCCACGAGGTTCTCGAGCTGCACGCGCTTGATCTTCGTAAACGGCTCTCGCTCACGCAGGGACTCGAAGACGCCCTTGTGCTCGTATCGATCGAGCACCTCGTTGCCGATCTTGTACAGCGCCATGTCATTGTCGACGCACTGCTTGAGATCGCCCTCGCGCGCCGTGAGGGACTTGCGCAGCCGATTGCGGTCCATTTCCGTCTCGCGGAGCGTATTCGCGGTCTTGCGAAACTCGGCGATGAGCTCGTTCATGCGGTTGCGCAGCTGGGATATCGTCTCCTCGTTCCGCTTATTGGCCGCGCTCGATTGATCGAGTGAGCTGCGGCTGCGGTCGAGCTGCTTCTTCAGCGAGTCGTTCTGCTCGCCGAGCTTGGCGACCTGGGCATTGGCCTCGTCGAGTTTCTTGTGCAGCGCGTTGGACTCGGCCTCGAGCTGCGCGCGTTCGTTCGCCATCTGCTGAATCATGGCCTGGAGCCGTCCGGTATCTCCGCCGTCTCGGGCGACTTGCGCGGCGGCGTGCTGGAAGAGTAGCAGCCCCGCGACCCCCAGAGACGCGGCACGAAAGATCGTCGAGTAAACCACGGCCGGCTCCGAGCGCTCAAAAGCGCGCGTTGATATCGAGCTGCAGGAACGTCGATCCCAAGCGGCGGGTAGTCGATCTCGTTCGAGCTCAACCACTTCGTTCTGAGCCAGGTATTCCGAGAAAGACCGAGATCGAAGCCCAAAATGAATCCTTCGGTATCCGTGCCGCCGAGCCCGAAGTCGGAATCCGTGAACGCGGCGAGCACGGCATCCCGCTCCAGCCTGCGATAGGCCGCGAACACCCGCCATTCGCCGTTGTCCGCGACTCGGTCGCGGCCGATGCTGAGCTCCACATCCCGTCCTTTCGTACGCGGCTCCACGGCCCTGCCCGTGCGCATCTGCACCTCTTGCGCATCGAAGCCGCGATTGTCGACGTAGTCGAAGGTCACTTTCACCCGATTGGGCCCGAACGCGCCGAAATCGAGCTGCGCCATGAGGTCCGCGAGCCTGAATTCAGAAGCGAGCGCGATCAGGTTCGTGTTGGGATCGGCATCGTTGCGGATGTCGAACACCGTATTGCCGCGGCCAACGATCAGAGGCGCCGACCAATCGGTGAGCCGGCTGTCCATCGCGTTCTTGATACCGGTAACATTCTTGAAATCATAGTAGGCGGCCCCGAAACGGAACCGGTTGTTGCCGCCTATGGGCGCCTCCAGGCCGACTTGCCCTGCATATAGCCATTTGTCCGCGGCCAGCGCCACTTCCTGCAGCGGAAAGGCGCCGAGCGTCAGCCATACACCGGGGGCGTAGCCGCCGGCTTTCCGCTTAAATACGTCGAAGCCGACCTTGCTGGCAAATCCTTGAAAGCTCAGATCCTCGTCCCACACCATCTGCGTGGAAAGAAATGGGTTCGGGAACTGGCCCAAGTACAGGTTCAGGCCGCGCGTCGCTCGCTCATTCTCGAGCTTCCACTCCATGGCGGCGTTCTGCACCGCGAAATTGAGCCTGCGCCAATCGTTACCCAGCGTCTCGTTCATCGAGACCGGGTCGTTCAAGTTTCCCGTCGTAAAGGTCAACAGGGTGTCGAGACGCGGCGTAAGATGCGCGGTCACATCGACGCGGAGCCGGGCCCGCAGCAGGCCGCGGTCCTCGCTCGTGTTCAACAGCGCGTCCTGCCCGGCCTTGGCGATGCCGCCAGCGCGGTTCACGGCATCATAGTCGAGGTAGGTATTCGTGGCATTCTCGCCGCCGTAGAACCGCCCTTCCCCGCGCACGCGCAGATTCGTCGCGAAGTCGAGGTTGTTGACCCAATGCGGAAGCGCGCCTGGGATTCCCCAGCCTTCGTCCTTGGCTTTCGCGAGCACGCCTTGGACGGCGCTCTTCTCAACGTCCTCGCGCACTTGCGTCTCGATCTTGTCCTGAACGATTTTCGGTACGTAGGTCACGCGGACGGCGCCCTCGTCGGCACGGCGCTGGGCCGCCTCGGCCGCGCGCGTCTGCTCCGCTTCCTTGCGGGCGCGCTGCTGGGCATCCGCGACCATGGTCTGCGCTTCGGCCTGCGTCAGCACGCCGCGCTGGACGAGCGCCTGCAGCAGGTTCACGACCGTATTGCGCAACTCGAGAACGTTTTCGGCGTCCTGGCCGCCGCCGGCGGCCGCGTCGGCAGGCGCGCTCGCGGGCTCGCCGTTGCCCGCCGGAGCGGCAGCGGCATTCGAATTTGAGTCATCCTGCGACCCCCCGGATGACGCTGCGTCCTGTGCGAGCACGGTACTGCCGGACAGGGCGAGCGCGAGCGCCGCTCCAGCGGCTATAGCGGTCCTATTCATTCTTCTTCCTGTCGATCAAAGCGGGGCCCTACAGGCGCGAGACGATCCTGAGGCGCACGGGCTGCGGCAGACCGTCTGGGGGCGCTTCCGAAACCCGGCCGAGTCCGGCGAGCAGCGTTTTGAGCCTGCGATCGAGGGCCGCATCGCCGGTCGAATTACCGAGAGCGATCTTGCCGACGGTGCCGTCCGCCTGAAGCCAGAGTCGGACCTCCACCTGGTACGGCTTGGAGCGAATATCCGGCTGCTCCGATAGATACTGCAGCAGGTTCTCCTTGAGCACGCTCGCGTACCAGCCGAATCGGTCGCCGCCCTTTGCGAGCAGATCGCGGCCGCCGGGGCGGGCCACGAGTCCGAAGCCGTCGCCGCCCGCGACCCCCTGCGCGTCCAGCCCGAGATCTTGGCCCGGCGGCGGCTGGTCGGCCGATCGGTCCGGCTTCGGTTGCGGCTTGGGGACGTCTACCTTCTGCTCCTCCTTCGGAGGCGGAGGCGGCTTTTCGATCTCGGGCGGCGGCGGCGGCGGCCGAATGAGCCGCACCTGCTGGATCACATGCTTAGCGGGAGGCGTGGGCGCCTCGGCGAGGCGATGAAGAAACCATACGGCACCGACCCCGGTCGCGATCGTCAGCACGGCAACGCACGCGAGCGGGACGAACCGCACAAGCTTGCGACTCATAGCCATAGTTCCCCTCCCCGCAAGCCGCTTCGAGCTACTTGACGACGCGCTGCGTCACAAGCCCCAGCTGCGTAATCTGAAGGCGCCCGAGCAGATCCAACACGTCCACGACCCGCTGATATTGGATCGTCGCATCGGCTTTCAAAATAACGGGAAGATCCGGCGTGACGGCCTGGTATGACCGAAGCTGCTGCTCGAGCTCGTCCATGGTGACGGGAAACGTATCCAGGTAAATCGTGCCGTCCTGAGCGATGGTGATAGCCTTCGTTTTCGACTCGGCAAGACTCGGCTGCGCGCTGGCCTTCGGCAGATCCACCTTGATCCCCTGCACCGTTGCCGTCGTGAGGATAATGAAGATCACGAGCAGCACGTAGGCCAAATCCAGCATCGGGGTGATGTTGATCTCGTCGTACGGAGTATTCTCGCTCTGAACTTTCATTTCGCTTTTACACGTAGTGCTCTGCAAGCTTATTGACGAACTCGTCGGCGAATACGTGGGTCTCGGCGTCGATGTCCCTGATCCTCGTGCTGAGCCAGTTGTAGCCGAACAGGGCCGGGATCGCGACCGCAAGACCGGCGACCGTAGCCGCGAGCGCGGCCGCGATACCGGGCGCAATGGCGTTGACATTCACGTCGCCGCTTGCGGCGATCGCCGCGAAAGTGATCATGACGCCGACGACGGTTCCGAGAAGCCCGAGGAACGGGCCGCCGCTGATGGCGATCGTCAGCAGCACCATTTGCTTGTTGAGCTTTTGCCGCTCTCGCACGAGCCTGGCGTCGACCGTCGA
Source organism: uncultured Gammaproteobacteria bacterium (assembly GCA_963702105.1). Lineage (GTDB taxonomy): Bacteria > Pseudomonadota > Gammaproteobacteria > Steroidobacterales > Rariloculaceae > ZC4RG20. Next base: position 872,087 of record OY969712.1, on the reverse strand, counting down.
GCGGATCGCGCCGATAGTCTCCGCGGTGAAGCCGCGGCGCTGCACACCGACCGACGGCGACTGCAAACGGTGTCTAACCTCGTTTACGCCGGCGAGGTAGAGCGGGAACAAGGTCGAAGGACGGAATGCCGCATGACTCGCGAGCGCCGCGAACAGCGTCGACTCCTCCTCAGGCTCTTCCGTCTGCCTCTCGTCGAGTTTGGCGAGCGCGAGGGGATCGCCCGTGCCGAGCTTGCGATACTCGGTCAGGAAACGTCGATTCTCGCGCTCCACGCGTCCGAGCAGCAGTGTCTTTCCGATCATTACGGCCGCGCTGATCGCGAACATGACGCCCAGGAGGAAGATCACGACCCACCCGTCCGGCGTCACGTTACGCAGCGTAATGACGAAATAGGACTGGCCGCCGCTCGCTTCCTTCTGGGCGTCCGCTCCGTATATGACGAGCGACGAAAGCATTCCCTGGCTCGCATTCGCGGCCTTGATCCAATCAGGCGACCTGACGGTGTTGGCAATCTCGAGCTCGTCGAGTGCGCCCACCAAACCGTGCATGCCGGAGCCCGACTGTCCGACGAGCGTCGGCGCCCCGATCTCGGGTAGATCGGCTTGAACGTCGCCGGCGGGCTGCCCGTCTACGTAAAGGCGCAGCCGGCCTTCGCCGGCCGCAACCGCCAGATGGTGCCACTCGCCGAGCGAAAGAGCTGTGGTAGCCGCAACGCGGGCGCCATCGGACGCGCCCAGGCGTGCAAACGGTCCCTGTCCGGAAATGCCCAACACGAGACCGCTTCCGACCGCATCCAGCATTGACACCAGATAAGCGTCCTGCTGCGGCTGCGCGATCTTGACCCAGGCGGACACGGTCACGCCTTGGCTCGGAAGCACCCGCAGCGAAGGCGAGCTCGGGATCTCTATGCCCTGGGTGCCATCCAGCTCGACGCCTCCCGCGATGAGCGCCGCAGCCGCCGGAGTCGCTCGGGACTGCTCCGGATTGTTGTGATAGGCAGTAGAGTCTCGAGGCGGGCCGGTCTCCTCGCTGAAGTGAAGGTCGAGCACCTGATTCTTATCGTAAGTGCCTCCGGGGTCGCCGCCGGCCGTGGCTTTCGGATTGCCGTAGTAAAGATAGAGGGAGTCACTCTTGGCGCCGCCCGTGAGCTGCGGGACCTTGACCCAAATCAGCGCGAGCTGGTTGACGGGATCGAAGCGCTCAATGTGGAACTTCAATGGCGTCTTATCGTCGGCCGCGACGAAGCGAAGGTCGGCGCCGTTCGGCTGCACATCGCCGAAGTAGCTGAAGTTGCCGGCGTGTAGCCGGATCAGAACGGGCACGTCCTTCAGAGTCGCGGATAGCCCTGCACCGGTCTGCGACGCGTCGAAGTCGATTTGCTTGCGGTAGGCCCAATCGTCGTTCCACCAGGCCGAAGCGAGACGCGGCGCGAGCGCGCAGATGAACAAAGCGGCGGCGGCAAGCTTGAAGTTGCTCATGTATCGCAGACTGACGTTGTTGACCCATGAATGCCCGCGGCGCGCGCGACGGCATTGCGAATTCGGCATTGTCGATCTGGAATGTTTCCACGTTATGACAATCGCAGCCCGGCGGTTACCGTTTTGTGTACTTCCGATGTACGAACCGCGCACGTCGGACCGGATGTTGTTCGGCGCCTGCACCGCCCGCGGCCGCTTGTAACTTTTCGTTGACTTAGGGGACGCACCGATGCTTTAGAATCCGGGCCCATCGCGCTTCGCGCCGAACCTCAGCCTCGCTCGAAAGCCGCTTGAGAGAGCCAGATGCACATCCCGTTACCGATCGCCCACCGCCCGAAAGTCAACGAATCCGCCCCTCCAAGCGCCAGAGCCGCTCGAACCCTCGCGCACGCCGCCGGCGCCATCGCGCTGTTGGCGATATGTTCGGTTGGCCACGCTCAGCAAGGCGCGTCTGCCTCTGCGTCGAAGGCAGTGCGGGCAAACGGCGCCGAATCGAAAGCCGCAGCCGGCAGCCGTAAGTCGTTCGACGTGTGGGAATATCGGGTGCTCGGCAACACGGTGCTTGCGCCGCGAATCGTCGAGCAGGCAGTCTACGGCTACCTTGGACCGGACAAGTCGATCAACGACGTTCAGTCCGCACGCGCGGCGCTGGAGGCCGCGTATCGAAGCGCCGGCTACAGCAGTGTCTTCGTGGACATTCCTGAGCAAACAGTCGATCGCGGCATCGTAAGACTCGCGGTGACGGAGGGGCGGCTGGACCGGGTAAGGGTGTCCGGAGCGCGGTACTTCGCCAACCGGCGAATTCTGGCCGAGCTGCCGGCCGCCGAAAGCGGCAAGGTTCCGCATCTACCGGATGTTCAAAACGAGCTGGCCGCCTTGAACAGCGAAACCCCCGATCTTACGGTCACGCCGGTGCTGCGTGCGGGGCGCTATCCCGGTACCGTCGATATGGAACTGCACGTCCAGGATCACTATCCGCTGCACGGCAGCTTCGAGGTCAACAATCGATATACCGCAGATACGACACCGCTGCGCAGCAACTTCACGCTGAGCTACGGCAACCTCTGGCAGCGCGGTCATAGCGCCTCGCTTCAATACCAGACGGCACCCAAGGAACCAGACGAGGCCAAGGTGACGGCCCTGACTTACGTGGCGCGGCTGCGGCGGTCCGGCACCGCATTGGCATTCTACGGGGTCGATTCCAACAGCGACGTGGCGACGGTGGGAACGCTGTCCGTGATTGGACGAGGCCGCATCTACGGCGTACGGGGCATCCGCTCACTTTCGAGCCGGGGGCGTTACTCCCAGAATCTCACGTTAGGACTCGACTACAAAGATTTCGGCGAAGACATCAACCTCACTCAGGACTCGGGTCTCAGCACGGCGATCCGCTACATGAATTGGTCGGCGATTTACGGCTTCGGGTGGACTATGCCGAAGTCTCAGTCCACGTTTACGGCCGGCGTCGATTGGGGCCTGCGCGGGTTCGCAAACTCCGATTTGGAGTTCGAGAACAAGCGCTACAAAGCGCGGGCCAATTACCTTTATCTCGTCGGCTCCGCCGAGCACACCCGCAACGTATTCGGCGGCGCGCAATTCGATGCCCGCCTCAGCTGGCAGTATTCCGCTGCGCCGCTCGTCAGCAACGAGCAGTTTACCGCCGGAGGAGCGACCAGTGTTCGAGGCTACCTCGAGGCCGAACGTTTCGGCGACAAGGGCGCAAGCCTTAACGTCGAGCTGCGCTCGCCGTCGCTCACCGCTGCCAAGCGCGTGCAGAACTTGCGCGTGCTCGCATTCTTCGATGCGGCATCGCTCGCGATCTTGGATCCTTTGCCCGGTCAGGAAGCACGCTTTCGCCTCGAAAGCACGGGCGCAGGACTACGGTTTTCGGGGCTCAACGGCATGGAGGCGGAGCTTGACTGGGCACGGCCGCTTTTGGACGGAGCCAAGGTGCTGAAAGGGGACGATCGTCTGCACTTTCGCGTCAAATATGGATTCTAATTACTGTCTTGGTTCGCGCCCGATGCGGTCTTGAGCGTCGCGAAAGCGGCAGCGCCCGGCCAGGCGGCGCACAGGCGAGTCTTACGCAGGTCCTCGCCGAAGTCACGGACACTTGAGCGGAGCCCGCCCGTACCGGTTCCGGAGCCAATTCATGGCCGGCAGCACCAAGGGCCGCCGAACTAGCCAGCGTTCGAACTCATACTTGCCCGGGTAGTTCATGAGCAGGAGTCCCGTCAGCAGCGTCAACAGCCCTTCCGCCGGAAGAAAGAGCAGCACGAAGCCGGTCACGAGAAGCAGGGCGCCGAGCAGATTCTTCGCGGCCGATACGGCGAACCGAAGGATGCAACGACGCCCTGGAGGCGATCGCGCTGCATCCCGATGCGGGCAAAGAAAATAGTCCTCCGGTACCCGAACGATCAACACCGGGACCAGCACCAGTCCAATCACCGTGGCGAGCGCCGAAAGGCCGATCAGCGGGCCCGCGTATCCTTCCAGCGCCTCGCGCAACCCCGAAATCACGCGCCCGTCATCCCAAGCGGCCTACCGGTAGCCGTGCGGCTTCGGCGAATGCGCGCTGCAGCCCCCCCCCGAGGTGCAGCTCGGGGGCCGTCTCCGTCGGCCGAAGCGCCTCCCGAGCATAATCGCGGACGGCGGTCTCGCCGCACGCCAAGGCGTACGGCGGGGCCGCCGGGGCCGGAGGCCTGGCCCGCCTCGAGCCCGCGAATCAGCGGTTGAACAAGTCCGCCATCAGCGCCACGTCGTCATCGGCGGCGTGATTGAGATACGGCAGACCGAACCCGGATTCGAGGGACTTCAAAAGCGCAAAGTGGTTGTATTTCACCTCGCTCTTCACGCCCTTGACTCCATAGTTGGTGTCCACGATCGTGACGACCTGATTCGGTTTGCTGCTGTAGTCGTTCTCGTCCCAAACCACGACGATCGCGTTCTCGCCCTCGCGCCATACGCGCGACCCTTTGATCGCCGTCACGAGATCCTTCAGCGCCGCGTCACCCTGTGCAATCAGGGCCGGGTTCAATACGTCGTTGTTCGGATCCGGATCGTACTGACAGCCTGTCCCCACCTCGGCGCTGCCGCGGCCGTGTTGATCGTGGCACTGATTCGGCGCGATGAATGAAAGATTCGGCACATGCCCGGCCTTAAGGTCGCGATAGAGCTGGTCGAAGCCGACCATATTCTTGAGGCCGTGTTCCTCGGTGCTTGCGAAGTAGGCAAAGGGATTGTGCTTGACGGCATACAGCTTCGGCAGCGGCGAGAACTGGGCGCCCACCTCGGAGAGCAGACCGTCGCTGTAGTCCACGTTGTCCGCGCCGTATGGCGGGAGATTCTCCTGATAGCTCTTCCAAGTCATGCCGGCAAGCTCGAGCTGATCGGCAATTGTCATTCCGACCGTCGGCGCAGCCGGCAGCGGGTCGTTGTAGACCGGCTCACTCGGCGTGCCCTCGTTCGTCGTGTCGATAGCCGGTGTTTCGGCGTCGAGCCCCTGGCCCGCGATCGGGCAGATGTTCGGCGCGCCTTCGAGCGCAGGCGTCTTGAGAACGATGTTCGGCACACAGGTGTCGTCATGCCAATCCGGCGAATTGTCGTTGACGACTCCGAAATTCGAGCCGCCGACGATTTCCAGGTAGTTGGTCAGGCTCGGATGCCCGACGGCAAAGTAGTTGGCGGCGAGGTTGGCCGTCTGGGCGTAGCTGTTGATGAACGGGGCAGAAGGATTGCCGATGATCTGGTCGTAGTGGTGGTTCTCCATGACGATCAGGAACACGTGATCCAGCGGCGGAATACGTTGTTCCATGTGATGGTGATGATGATGGTCGTCGGCCGAGGCCGTACCGGCAATGGCCATGGCGATCGCAATCGCGAGAACACTCTTGTGCGTCTTCATGTATGTCGTGCTCCTTGGGGCGTACGGGCGGTGCGCCGATACGCGACGCGGGAAGCTACGGCGGAACCATGACAACCTGATGAAAGTTCCATGGCGGGAAATCGCGATGAAGAACAACCGGCGGACCCGAGGGGACCGCGGGTTGCCGAGGCGTCAAGCCCCCCGTGTTGCGGAAAGGGCTAACGTGCCCGGCGCGAGCTTTCCGCTCGCGCCGGGACGCATCGACCTTCGAGCCTCAGTCCTTTCCGCCGAAGGTAAACAGCGTCGTAAGGTCGCCGATCGCCGGACGGTCGTCCCTGCCGCGGGAGCGCTCGTCTTCCTTGTGCGGGTTGGGCAGGTTGTCGCGGCTGATCTTCGAGACCGTCGGCAGCCTCCAGTTGCGCTCGATGAACTTCAGGATCGAGACGTGATCGTTGTTCACGTGATCCACGTAGCCCTTCTTCGCATAGGGCGACACGACGATGAGGGGAATGCGCGTCCCGTCCCCGAAGAAATCGAGCACCTTCACCTCACCCGAATCGTAGTAACCGCCGCCTTCGTCGGTCGTGATCACGATTGCGGTCGAACGCCAAAGATCGCGATTCGCCTGCACCTGCTTGATCAGGTCCGCGATGAACAGCTCGTACAGGTTCGTGGTCGAGTCGGCTGGATGGCCCGCGAGCGCCTCGAACGGCCGTAACCACGAGACCGAGGGCAACGTCCCGTCGTGCACGTCCTTCAAGAACGCGCCGTAGTTCTGCAGCTTGGCCTCCTCGGAGGAGTTCCTCATGATCTGGGCGTAGCCGGTCAGCGGATCGCAGATGCCGCAGTACGAGTGGAACAGGAGCGGTATGCCGTCAACTCCATCCGCAAACACCTTCGAATCGTCGCCCCGATCGGCGCTGTAGTACTTCCACGAGACGCCGTGCTTCGTCAGCACGTCCGTGATCGTGGGGGCGGTCTGCGGCGGCAGCGTGAACGAATCAGGACCGAGCGCCCGCGTCACGTCGCTCGTTTGGTTCCAGTACATGTTGTAGTTATTGACGAGATAGAAGTGCCCCGGCGCACAGCGGCGGTCGTCGACGCGGTGCGCCTGGAGCTCTGCCATGACGGCGGAGACGCCCGGCTGCGAGTCGTCCGCGCATTCGACGTAGGAGCCGCCGCTGTAGCCGTCCTGCGTGTAGTAGTTGTTCGTGTTGCCGAGCGGGTCCGGGTTCTCGATTTGGTTCTCATAAGGCACGGCCGGGCTGCCGTCGAGCGCGACCGGATCCGTAAAGAACGCCGCCGAGCCGGTGATCAGGGCCTGGAAATTCGCGCCCGTGCCGCCCATGACGGCTTGGTGGTAGTTGTCACTGATGGCGTACTGGTCCGCGAGCTGCTTGAAGATCGGCGCGTCGCCGGGCTGCGGCTTGCCGTCGGCATCCATGAACGGATTCATATTGTAGAAGCCCATCGAAATGGCGCCCTCCTTGGGGTTGAAACCGCCCGGAGGAAACGGCGCCCCGTTCGAGCCCGTGCCTATCGTCTGCTCGATCCAGGCGAACTTGTCGTTCTTGCCGCCGTCTACCTGCTGCCACATCTGGAAAAAGCGGTGCACGGGATCGCCCGTATATTCGGCATAGGGCACGTACTTGCTGATCTGGAAGGGACCGTTCGGCATATCGGCCGGGAAGCGCGTGTCGAGCTGCGCTTGCGGCTGACCGATCGCATAGGTTGTCCAGGGCCGCGGCAGGACGGCGTATGGCCTGATCGAAGAGGTCCGGACCTGATATGTGTGGTAGTCCTGACCGATCTGCTGGGCACCCATGCCGAAGTTCGGGCCCGGCGTGCCGTCCGCATTCACGATGCCTTTGGAAAGCAGATTGTCGATCCGCTGGCCGTGGCGCGGCTGGTACGTGCCGAACACGTTATCGAATGTGTGGTTCTCACCGACGATCACGATCAGGTGCTCGATGGGCGTGGTCGTGGCGCTGCGCTCGTGGTCGCGCTCGTGATTGCGCTCGGGGTGGCCGGCGAAAGCCGCAGGCGTCATCAGGATCGCGAGCGACGCGGCGAGCAGCGTCAGGCTCGGCAGGGAACGAATTGATTCGCTCATGCAGATTTCCTTTTGTGGGTGGGAACGAAGAAGCGCGCCGATGCTGCGCGCGGTGCGTGACGGCGCCATGAAGCGGGCGTGTCGTAAGCGTGACTGATCGTTTTCGGCGCTGTTCACGAAGGCGTCATTCCGCGGGCATACAGCGCTGCTACGGTTCCGATTCGCGACCTTCGCTCGAGAAGAATCGAAACGGCCGGCTCTGCGGTTGGCTGCGTATGCCGGGAGAAGGCGCCGGTCTCGTCCCGCGAATCACCACACGAAGGAGCTGCACCAGTGAGAAGCCCGTTACCGCTAGTTCTGCGCTCGCGACATTCCTTATGCGCGTTCCTATCGCTGGCCCCCGCTTTGGCGTGCATTGCGCCCCCCGCGGCCGTCGCGCACGACTCGCCCGCCCACGATGCCTGTCAGCTTCGCTCGCCGGGAGGCCGGATCAAGCACGTCATCTACCTTCAGTTCGACAACGTGCACCTCACGCGAGACAACCCGAACGTTCCCTCCGACTTGGAACAGATGCCGCATCTGTACGAGTTCCTCAAGGGCAACGGAACGCTGCTCGACAAACACTACACCGTGCTGATTTCCCACACGGCGGGCGGCATCACGAGCTCTTTGACCGGCTTGTATCCCGACCGCATGGGCATCACGCTCTCGAACTCCTACGACTATTACGATCCCTCGACGGGCATCCCGACCTACACCTCGGCGTTCAAGTACTGGACCGCGCCCGTCGCCTCGCCCGTAGACGTCCGCCCCAACATGGTGACGAGCGGCGGCAAGAATGCCCCGGCGCCCTGGGTCACCTACACGCGCGCCGGCTGCGATGTCGGCAACGTCTCCGTCGCCAACACCGTCCTCGAGAACGCCAAGGCCGCCGCCTTCAAGGCGGGCCCGAGCGACCTTTACTACGCCAGCAAGACGGGCGATACGAGGATCGATCCTTACAGCACGAGCGGTTTTCAAGCCGGCGACACGATTGTGATCGACCAAGGCGCGAACCAGGAATCCGCGACGATCGACCACATCTCGGGCTATTACATTTATCTGACGTCACCGCTCGCCTTCCCCCATGCCAAGAACGTGGAAGTCTGGGTGCCGGCCGCGGACCCCGTCGACCATACCGGCGACCTTACGACCCTCTTCGGCGCCGACTCGCCCGAGTGGCAGGAGGGGCTCGCGTCCCAGACCGCGCCCTACGGCTCGGCCGCCGCCAACCTCGCCGCGACGGACTTCGTCGGCATCGCCATTCATTGCGGCCGCAGCGCGACCAGCCTCTGCGCGGGGAATGCGAACGCCACGCCGGACCTGCTGCCGGACGAGCCCGGCGGCTACCGCGGGTTCGCGGCGCTCTTCGGAGCGAAGTACGTGAATCCGGCGATCACGCACGGCTCGCCCGCCGTCACCGATGTCTACGGCACGCAGCCGATTACCGACTCATTTGGTCAACCCGGCTTTCCCGGCTTCGACTCGATGTCGGCGGCGACGACGCTGGGTTACGTCGCGGCCATGCAGGAAGCGGGGATTCCCGTGACGTACGGCTATATCTCGGACGTACACGACAACCACGCGGGCGGAGGCGCTTACGGTCCTGGCGAAGCGGGTTACGTCGCGGCCCTCGAGCGCTACGACGACGCCTTCGCGGCGTTTCTACAGCGGCTCGCCGACGACGGCATCGACCGTTCGAATACGCTCTTCGTGGTGACCGCAGACGAAAACGATCACTATGCCGGCGAACAGGCACAGCACTGCGACGGGATCCAAGCGCCGTGCCAGTACAACACGGTGTCCAGCAAGCCCTATCACGGCCAATACGACCTTACGAACGGCGGCGCGGACGTTTCCGCATGGCAAGGTCCATCCGCATGGCCGCCCGCGGGGACCAACGGGCCGCTGGTGGGCGAGCTCGGCTACAACATGTCCTGGCTGCTCGGCAGCAAGATCGACGGCGTCGGATATGACATCTCGTTCGACTCCGGGCCCAGCTTCTTCATTGACGGGCAGCTTAAGGCCCTCGATGCCCACGGCAACGTCGTCCTGGATCCGACATTGCGCGACTTCGAAAAGGCGGCTGCGAATCTCAAGGCGTTCGACCCGTACATCGACGCGACGCAGTTGACGCCCGTCGCCCGCTATCTCGTGGATGGGCCGACACTGCAAGCGCTGCACATGATCAACGCCGACCCGCAGCGCACGATGTCGTTCACGATGTTCGCCCAGCCGGACTATTACTTCCAGACGTACAGCCCATGCGCAGGTAAGAGCCAGGGCTGTTTGAACGACAGCTACGCGTGGATCCACGGCGACTATTCCGAGGACATCGGCAAGACGTGGCTCGGGATCGTCGGCCCGGGCGTCGAGCGCAAAGGCATCGACGCCTCTACCTGGACGGACCACACGGACATCGTGCCAACCGTCAATGCCTTGCTCGGTCTGACCGCCGACTATGAGCCCGACGGGCGCGTCGTCACGGAGATTCTCTCGCCGTCCAGGGCGAAGGGCGGCAACGGCGAATCGATCACGGCCCTGGGCGAGCTATACAAACAGCTCAGCGCGCCCTACGGGGATTTCGCGCATTCGCTCATCGTCGCATCCACGGCCGGCATCAAAGCCGACGACGCGACGTACCTCGCGACTGAGCGGCGAATACAAGGGCTCACCATCGAGCGCGACACGCTGGTCCGGGAAATGAAAGACGTACTGGACGCCGCCGAGTGGACAGGTCGCGGACGCGGAGATGAGCGGGGACCGGGCATGCGCGAGACGGACCTCCATCGCGGGCACGGCGAGCAGCTGATCCGGGACGGCCGGCACCTACTTGAGCAGGCCAGGGCGCTGGCGGGCCTTTAACGCGCCGGTTTCCTCCGGTGCACCGGGCTCGAGCCTCGACGACGGTCGAGGCTCGAGGCCCTTCGAGCTGACGGGCCGCGGCATATCGAGGTTCTCGAGTTCGTCATCCGCGCGTGCTATGACACGTACGACGAAACCTCGGAATCCACCCCATGACCACGAACCAGACTCGCCGCCGCTTTCTAGGGTCCGCCGGGCTCGCCGGCGGGCTCGCTCTGCTCGGCCCGCGCCTCGGCTCGCTCGTCTACGCGCAGACCGCAGCCCCCGACTTGAAGGGCCTGCGCGCCAAGATCGACCACATCATCGTGATCTTCCAGGAGAACCGCAGCTTCGATCACTATTTCGGCGCCTACCGGTCCGCAACCGGCGCTGCCGTAGACGGCCTGCTCGACGAACATGGACGCGTCCACGAGCGCTTCTCGGGGCTGCAGAAGAATGCGGCCGGCGTGCCGTATACGAGCCTGCCGCTGCCCTACCGGATCCCCGGCTTCGCGACGGCGCAGCTGCCGAATCGGCCCTTTCACCTCGGCGCGTACATTCCGGCGAATGCGAACGTGCCCTGGGACCCGCTCCATCACTTCTTCCGCATGTTCGCGCAGATCGACGGGGGCAAGATGGATCGCTTCGTCGCGCTCGCGGGCGGCGGCCAACACGCGTTCGCGAGCCCCGACCGGACGCTCGACTCGGTGGACGCGATGCTGGCCGATTCGACGCCATCGGGCGCCGTGCTGGGGTACTACACGCGCGACGACCTCCCCGGCTACCACCGCCTGGCAGACGAGTACGTGCTTTTCGATCGATTCTTTCAGGCGATGTCGGGCGGCTCGACCGGCAACGCGCTCTACCTCGTCGCAGGGCGCTCGGCACAGTGGGCCATGCCGCCGCCGAACAAGGTCGGCAGCCTCGTCCCGCCCGTCTTCGATCGCCCTTACGATGCTCGGGGCGTGCTCGTCAACGACGTGCCGCCCGTCAACGGCCCCACCGAAACGTTCATGGGGTCCATTGAGCTCTGCCCGCCGCCGGAGCAGCAGTCCTTTCCGAATATCGGCGACCGGCTGGACGCCGCGGGCCTGGACTGGGCCTGGTACAACGAAGGCTGGAACGCCGTCAAACCGTGGGCACTCAAGACGGCCTTTGGGGCGGGCGACGGCTCCGTCGTCGTCGATACGCCGGAGATTTACCTGCCGCACCACAATCCGTTTCAGTATTTCCCGAGCTGGTTCGACAACGTACGCGCGGGGCGCATGCGCGACAGCGACGACTTTCTCGAGGACGTTGCGGCTGACCGCCTGCCGAGCGTGAGCTTTCTCAAGGCCACGGGCAGCCGCGATGAGCATCCGGCGAACTCGGCGGCTGAGTGGGGAGAGCGCTGGGTGCTCGGCCTGCTCGAGGCGCTCGGCCGCAGCGCGGCCTGGGAACGGAGCCTCGTCGTAATCACGTACGACGAAGGCGGCGGGTTCTGGGACCACGCGCCGCCGCCGCGGCCCGACGCCTACGGCTGCGGGACGCGAGTCCCCGCGCTGCTCGTAAGCCCCTGGGCCAGGCGCGGCTACGTGGACCATCGCGTGGCCGACACGACTTCCATCCTCGCGCTCATCGCGGCGCGCTTCGGGCTCCGGCCGCTGCAGACCCGGGACGCCGGCGCATACAACCTGCTGGACGGGCTCGACTTCGCGCAGGCGCCGCGTGAACCGGCTTTCGGCTAGGCCAGCGGTTGGCCGGAACCGGTGAGCGGCTAGCCGTAGCGCCCCGTGATGTAGTCCTCCGTGGCCTTCTCGCTGGGGTTCGTGAAGATCTTGGCAACGTCTCCGAACTCCACCAACTCGCCGAGGTACATGAACGCCGTATAGTCGGATACGCGCGCGGCTTGCTGCATGTTGTGCGTCACGATCAGGACAGTGACGCGATCCCGGAGAGTCGCGATCAATTCTTCAATCTTCGCCGTCGCGATCGGATCCAAGGCGGAGGTCGGCTCGTCGAAAAGAAGGACTTCCGGATTCGTTACCAGCGCTCTCGCGATGCAAAGACGCTGCATCTGTCCGCCCGAAAGATTCAAAGCCGATTCGGACAGTCGATCCTTGACCTCATCCCACAACGCCGCATTGCGCAGCGCCTGTTCCACGTGCTCGGCTTGCACACGGCGGCTCTGTCTGCCTCGCAAGCGCAGGCCATACGCGACGTTTTCGAAGACCGATTTGGGAAAAGGATTCGGTTTTTGAAAGACCATGCCGACGCGCATGCGCGCCTCGATCGGGTCTATGTTTCGGCCGATGAGGTTGACGTTATCCGGAAGCAGCACAATTCGCCCCTCATACCTCGTGCCCGGCTGCAGATCGTGCATTCGATTGAAGCACCGCAGCAGGGTGCTCTTTCCGCAGCCGGACGGACCGATCAGGGCCGTGACCTTTCCTTGGGCCAAAGGCAGATTCAGATCCTTGAGCGCGCGATTGGTCCCATAGTAGAAGCTCAAGCCGTCCACGACGGCCTTCAGCACTTCGGGAACTTGCGGAACTTGCGGAAGGGCTCGCTCGACCTTCCCATGCCTCACGTGCAGCGTCAGGCGCGGGAGCGGCTGTGAGGAATGCTTTGACTCGCCGGGCGATGTTCTAGGCGCCTTACTCCGGGCGCCTTCGCTGTCCTCTACCACCTAACCTCCTGCAAACACGGCGCCCAATCCTAGGCTGCCGGAATCATTACCGCGCTCCTGTGTTACAGGAACATGACGGCGGGAAGGGTGACTCAAGAGGCAATTTTCAGTGCAAACCAAGCGCTGCACAGTGCGGTGGGCGACATAGCAAGATCCGCCATCCGGACTTGAACATTGGCCCTTCATGCACAGGCCGGTGAGGGAATAGACCCTGCAAGCGGAACGAGTGTCACGCGGCTGTCATCGCGCCTCGGCAAGCTCGTTGCCAATGCCGACCATCACTACCCGGCCGAGAACCGAATGACACGCTCGAGAGAGCTGCGAGTGCGCGGCCTACCTTCGATGCTCGCGCTCGCGGCCGTGCTCCTGTGCTCCAACGCACGACCGCAAACCGAGGTGGGCGGCTCTTCAACGGCCGCCCGACAGCCGGCCGCGGCCGAGGTTCAAATTCTCGCGTTCAACGATTTCCACGGCCACATCGATGCGCCGGCCGGGCGCGTTCGGATTACCTCGTCCAGCGGGGCCGCCGAATTGCCCGCCGGCGGGGCGACCTTCCTCGCAGCCAAGATCGAGGATCTGCGTGCAACAAATCCGCGCACCGTCGTCGTCGCCGCCGGCGATCTCATCGGGGCGAGTCCGCTCGATTCGGCGGTGTTTCACGATGAACCGACGATCGAGGCGCTGAACGCCATGGGCCTCGAGTTTTCCTCGATCGGCAACCACGAATTCGACGACGGCGCGCAGGAACTGCAGAGAATGCAGCGCGGCGGCTGCGACCCCAACGGCGTTCGAGGCACAGACACGTGCCTCGAGGGCGGTTTTCCAGGCGCTCGGTTCCGGTATCTCGCGGCTAACGTCTTCGATGCGAGAACGGGTCGCCGCATCTTTCCCGGGTACGCGCTCCGCAGCATCGCGTTGCCCGGCGGCCACTCGATCCGGATCGGCTTCATCGGCGCGGTCCTGCGCGATACGCCGGATCTCGTGCGCAGCGCCGGCATCGGCGGGCTGACTTTCGGGGACGAAGCCGACGCGATCAACGACGCCGTACCGGCATTACGCGCTGCCGGCGCGCAGGCCGTCGTCGTGTTGATCCATCAGGGCGGACGCGTCGCCGGCGGGTACGACGGCTGCAATGGCATTCATGGCCCCATCGTGAAAATAGTCAGGCGGCTCGATCCGGGAATCACGGCCGTCGTCAGCGGCCACACGCATCAGGCGTACGTGTGCCGTCTGCCGACTCGCGACTCGGCACGCCGCGTCTTGACGACGCAGGCCGGCAGCTACGGCCGCTTCCTGACTCGAATCGTGTTGCGCGTGGACGCCGGTCGCGAGGGCGCTCGCGTCGTCTCCGCACACAATATGCCCGTGCTGGATTCGGCCCAAGTTGCCGCGGCGGCCGGCGAAGACCCCCTTCACAAAAGCGCGGGTACGGTGGCCGCGCTCGTTCGCCGGTACGACGATGCCGCGGCGCCTCTGGGCAGGCGCGTTGTCGGGCGCATCGCAGAGCGCCTCAGGCGCATGCCGAACCCGGCCGGCGAGTCCCCGCTCGGCGACGTCGTCGCCGATGCGCAGCTGGCCGCGACGGAAGCGGTCAACGCGGGCGCGGCCCAAATCGCTTTCATGAACCCGGGCGGCCTGCGTGGCGACCTCGTGCCGGGCGCCGAAGGCCAAGTGACCTACGCGGACGTATTCGGCGTCCAGCCTTTCGCAAACCACCTCGTGACCGTTGATCTGACGGGCCGCGACATTCGCGCGCTGCTCGAGCAGCAATGGCGCGGCGACCGGCGCGGCCCGATGCTGCAAGTGTCGGCCGGTTTTCAATATGCCTGGCGCGACGGTAACGCGGTCGATCACGTCGTCCCCGGCTCATTGCGGCTGCAAGGCAAGCGCATCGAGGCTGACAAGCACTACCGGGTGACCGTCAACGACTTTCTCACGGGCGGCGGAAACGGCTTTTCGGTGTTGAAGAGCGCCAAGATCGTGGAGGTCGGCCCCGTCGATGTCGAGGCAACGGCCGCCTACCTCGGCGCGCACGTTCCGCTCTCGCCGCCGGCGGGCGACAGGATTCATCTCGTTGAGCAGGCCATCGCGCCCGCCAGTGCCGTGAATCGCTGAGGCAAGCCCGGTATGCCGGCGATACGAACACTCACGTATTGGCGGCACTCCCGGACGGGTGTGCAATGCCCTTCGATCCCGGATCGCGGACCGAGACAATGACCGCTTCCGTACTCGACAACGAGCAAATCAATAAGCTCCTACGCGAGCTCTCGGCAATCCGAGAGCAGATGGTGTCGGATTTGACGGCCTCCGCGGCCGTACTCGCTACGGTGGATGCCGCTTACCGCGCGAGCGCGCGCAATCTGCTCAACTACCTCACGCTACGCCGGCGGGACCTGCGCCCGCTGCAGCTTCGCTTGGCCGAGTTCGGCCTGTCCTCGCTAGGCCGCGCCGAAGCGTGCGTCCTCGCGAGCGTGGACGCGGTGCTCGCGGTGCTGCACCGCCTCGCCGAGCCCTCTTGGACGCCTCCGGCCCCCGCTACCTCGAGCGTCGACTTTTCGACGGGCCAGCGACTGCTGGCCGAACACACCGAGCGACTGTTGGGGCCGGCGCCCGCGGGCCGCGACGTGAGAATCATGGTCACGATGCCGACCGAGGCCGCGCACGACTATATGCTCGTACACGACCTCCTTGCACAAGGCATGAATTGCATGCGCGTCAATTGCGCGCATGACGACGCCGCGACGTGGTCGCGGATAATCGAGAACCTGAGGCGCGCCGAGGAA
Organism: uncultured Gammaproteobacteria bacterium; assembly: GCA_963702105.1. Taxonomy (GTDB): domain Bacteria; phylum Pseudomonadota; class Gammaproteobacteria; order Steroidobacterales; family Rariloculaceae; genus ZC4RG20. The sequence goes on along the minus strand of OY969712.1, from coordinate 856,356 downwards.
GCGCTCGGCCGCCAGTGCAAGGTCGTCATGGACCTCGCCGGGCCAAAGCTGCGCACGGGACCGGTGATGCCGGGTCCCGCCGTCGTCCACGTACGCCCCGGGCGGGATGACTTCGGGCGGGTGGCGGAGCCGGCGCGCGTGTGGCTCTCCGCCGCGTCCCCGGCTCGCCTGCCGCCGACGCCGACGGACGCTTGCCTGTCGGTGCCCGCGGATTGGCTCGGGCGCCTCGGTCCCGGTGACCGGCTGCATTTCACGGACGCGCGCGGCGCCGCCCGGGCATTCGTCGTCATCGACTCCGGCGAGGACGGGTGCTGGGCCGAGGCCTCGAAGAGCGCTTATGTCGTGCCGGGCACGGTCTTGCGGCGCGAAGCCGCGGGGCCGGCTGCGGCGGATGCGGCGGTTGCGGCCGACGAGCAAATCGAGGGCATCGTCGGTCCGCTCGCACCGATCCCGGGCGTACTCGTCCTACACGCCGGAGACCGGCTCGTACTGACGCGCAATCTCCGGCCCGGCCGACCGGCGAGCCGCGATGCCCGCGGCACAGTGCTGAGGCCGGCGAGCATCGGTTGCACGATTCCGCAGGTGCTGGACTGCGTGCGCACGGGCGAGGCGATCTGGTTCGACGAAGGCAAACTCGGCGGCGTCATCGATTCCGTGGAGCCCGATCGCGTCGTTGTGCGCATCACGCAAGCGCCCGTCGCAGGCGCGAAGCTCGGCGGGGACAAGGGCATCAACCTGCCCGAAAGCGCACTGCGCCTCGACGCCCTGACCCCCAAGGACATAGAGGATCTGCGCTTCGCCGCCCAGCACGCCGACATCATCGAGCTTTCCTTCGCCAACACCGCCCGCGACGTCGAGCATCTGCAGGAGCATCTGATGCGGCTCGGCGGCCGACCGCCTGCGATCGTCCTCAAGATCGAGACGCGGCGGGGCTTCCAGAATCTGCCCGAGATGCTTTTGGCCGCGATGCGCTGGCCGAGCTGCGGGGTGATGATCGCGCGCGGCGACCTCGCCGTCGAATGCGGATTCGAGCGTCTGGCGGAGGTGCAAGAGGAGATTCTCTGGATCTGCGAGGCCGCACACCTGCCGGTGATCTGGGCGACGCAGGTGCTCGAGACGCTCGCGAAGCGCGGCCTGCCGTCCCGGGCCGAAATCACGGACGCCGCGATGAGTCATCGCGCCGAATGCGTAATGCTCAACAAGGGTCCCTATGTCCTGAGCGCCGTCAAGGCGCTCGACGACATTCTGCGCCGCATGCAAGGGCACGAGACGAAGAAGCGCTCGTTGCTTCGCGAGCTGCGCCTGGCTCACGCTTTCGGTCAGCAGGCAGCGCAGCGCTGACCCAAGGTTGCACCGCGGCCTCCTGCCGCTCCATGACCGAGGCTTGACGGAACCATCATTTCCATTATATTGGAACTATGGAAAGGGTGGATGCGGTCGCCGCGTTGGGCGCGCTCGCGCAGGAGACGCGGCTCGAGATCTTTCGCCTGCTCGTGCAGGCCGGCACCGAAGGGTTACCGGCGGGACACATCGGCGCGTGTTTGACGCTGCCGGCCGCTACGCTGTCGTTTCACCTGACCCAACTTCGGCACGCGGGCCTCGTCCGTTTCCGCCGCGAAGGCCGCTCGCTGATATACGTCGCGGAATATTCCGCCATGAATGGCCTCATCAACTATCTGACAGAGAACTGCTGTCAGGGCGGCGTCTGCGATGTCGTTTCTCCTGCGAAGAGACGTACGGCGGGTCGAGGAGCACGTAGCCAACAAGCGCCTGCGCGCGCGCGTGCGCGTCGCCGTTGACCCTGGGACGCCGAGGGAGGCCCCCGATGTCTTTCTTCGAACGGTATTTGACCCTGTGGGTCGCGTTGTGCATTGTCACGGGCATCGCCTTCGGGCATCTCCTGCCCGCGGCCCTTCAGGCCCTCGGCGCGCTCGAGAGAGCTACGATCAGATCTGGTGTATAGGCTAAGTTGAGGAAGGCGGCGCATCCTGCTGAAATTCGGTTTACCACAACTGAGTTCAGCAAAGAGGAGACGCGCCACCCATGGCCAACGATACGATTGTTTCTTTCGGCAATCCAGCCTTTCAGGACGAGCTCAGCGACCTGGTTCGCGAGGGCGCGCAGCGGATCATTCGTCAAGCGGTGGAAGCGGAGTTGACGGCATTTTTGCAGCAACACGCCGGGACGCAAGACACGGCAGGTCGTCGGGCGGTCGTGCGCAACGGTTACCAGCCGGAGCGTGAGGTGCTGACGGGGATCGGGCCGGTGAAAGTTCGGGTGCCGAAGACGCGTGACCGGGCCGGCGAGGGACGGTGTTTTCGCTCGGAGCTGCTGCCGCCCTACTTGAAGAAGGCGAAGCGGCTCGAGGCGGTGCTGCCGTGGTTGTACCTGAAGGGCGTGTCGACGAACGACTTTGACGAGGCGCTGACGGCGCTGTTCGGAGAGTCGGTAAAGGGGTTGTCGCCGGCGACGATCGGGCGGCTGAAGCGCTCTTGGGAAGCGGAGTACGCGGAGTGGCGAGGGAAGGACTGGCGAGGGCATGAGTTCGTGTACTTGTGGGCGGACGGCATTTACACGAACGTACGCAGCGATGAGCGCCGCTGTGTGTTGGTCCTGATCGGCTGCGATACGCAGGGAAAGAAGCACTTTCTCGCGATCGAGGAAGGATTTCGGGAGTCGAAGCAGAGCTGGAAGGCGTTGCTTCTGAGCTTGCGAGACCGAGGCTTGAAGACGCCACCGAAGCTTGGCGTGGGAGACGGCGCGATGGGCTTCTGGGCGGCGCTGGCGGAGGTATTTCCGGCCACGCGCTCGCAGCGCTGTTGGGTCCACAAGACGGTGAACGTGCTCGACAAGCTGCCGAAAACGCAGCAGCCGGAAGCGAAGTCAGCGCTGCATGAGATCTGGCGGTCCGACAGCCGCAAAGACGCGGAGAAGGCCTTCGATCGATTCATCGCAACCTACGAGCAGAAGTATCCGAAAGCCGTCGCCTGCCTCGTTAAGGACCGCGAGGAGCTGCTCGCCTTCTACGACTTTCCTGCCGCGCATTGGCAGCACATCCGGACGACGAACCCGATCGAATCGACATTCGCAACAATCCGGTTGCGGACGAGGAAGACGAGGAACTGTGTGAGCGCGAAGAGCGGACTAAGCTTAGTGCATCAGCTCGCGATGAGCGCCCAGAAACGCTGGCGGCGGCTACGCGGCTTCAAGCAGCTGGCCGACGTCGTCGCCGGGGTGAAGTTCATTGACGGTGTCGATGAGAGAGAGGTCAGCAGGAAAGCCGCCTGACTCGACGCGTACACCAGACTTGACAGTAACTCCGCTCGAGATAGCCCACGTCAATTTGGCCGTTGCCGTGCTCATCTGGCTCATGATCGTCCCGATGCTGCTGCGCATCGATTTCGCGGCGCTCGGCAAGATCACGGAACACTGGCGCGGAGTGAGCGTGACGCTGCTGGTCAACTGGGCGGTGAAGCCGTTTTCCATGGCAGCGCTCGCCTGGCTCTTCGTGGCTCATCTGTTTCGCCCGTTCCTGCCCATCGACCAAATCGACTCGTACGTCGCCGGGCTGATCATTCTCGCGGCGGCACCCTGCACGGCGATGGTATTCGTGTGGAGCAACCTCTGCGATGGCGAACCGCACTTCACGCTGGCTCAAGTGGCGCTGAACGACGTGATCATGGTGTTCGCGTTCGCGCCCATCGTCGGACTGCTGGTCGGCCTGGCCGCGATCGCGGTACCCTGGAATACGCTGCTGCTCTCAGTGGGGCTCTATATCGTGCTTCCCGTCCTCGTCGCGCAAGCGGTGCGCAGATACATCCTCGGACGCAGCGGCGAAGACGGGCTGAACCGGCTGCTGGCAGCCTTACAACCCGTCGCACTCATCGCCCTGCTCGCGACGCTCGTGCTGCTTTTCGGGTTTCAGGGCGAGCAGATCACCGCGCAGCCGCTCGTCATTGCCCTGCTCGCCGTGCCGATTTTGATTCAGGTGTACTTCAACGCCGCCCTCGCCTACCTGCTGAATCGCGCAACGGGCGAAGCCCACTGCGTCGCGGCGCCTTCGGCGCTCATCGGCGCCAGCAACTTCTTCGAGTTGGCCGTCGCCGCGGCTATCGGCTTGTTCGGCTTCGCCTCGGGGGCTGCGCTCGCGACCGTGGTCGGCGTGCTCATCGAGGTACCTGTGATGCTATCCGTCGTCAAGATCGTGAATGTCAGCCGCGGTTGGTACGAGCGGGGCCGAGCGGTCAAGGGCCGCGCCGGAACGCGCGGCCGGGCGGCCAGCGCGGCATAGGCCATGGCAAGGCGAATCCTGTTTCTCTGCGTTGCGAATTCGGCGCGTAGCCAGATGGCCGAAGGGCTCGCGCGACAGATTCTCGGTCCACGCGCCGAGGTCGCGAGCGCGGGCTCCGCACCCTCGGCCGTCAACCCATACGCGATCGAAGCCATGGCCGAGATCGGCATCGACATCGCATCTCATCGTTCCAAAGCCGTTGCGGAGATCGACGTCGGAAGCATCGACCTCGCCGTCACCTTGTGTGCGGAGGAGGTCTGCCCGGTCCTGCCGGGGCGCGTCGAGCGCCTACATTGGCCGATCCCCGATCCCGCATCGCGGGATCCCTCGCTTACGTCGGACGACCTGCGGGCGCGCTTTCGTGCTGCACGTGAAGAGATCCGGGGCCGCATCGAAGGGCTCGCCGGCATGCTCGATGGGCGGGCGGGGTCACGGGCAGGGGAATAGCGTGTCTGACCGGCTCCGCAGTAGGGCCGCGGAATCGTAGAGACCAACGCAGGCTGCCGCGCTCCTTCGTCAGGAGAGTGCGTCGTCGCGCCGCGCGATATTGCGCCTGTGCCGTCTCCTTCTCGCGGTCCGCTGTCGTGTCCTGCGCAACCACACTGGGCGCCGCCACGTTCGGCGAAGCCGCCGCGGGTCCGGACGTCTCGGGCGCTTCGGCGTCGTCGGTCGGCCGCTCACGGCGGCCGTTCACCGACAAGCGGGCATCGATCTCGTTCCACAGGTCACGATAGATGCGCGCGGCCGCGCTGCTCGGCAAAAGGACCTCGACTGGCGCGCGCCGCACCGCGACCTACTCGATGACCGTCCCATCCGGGACCTCGGTATCGAGGATCGTCGGAAACTCGGAACGCAGACGTGCGGCCGTGTCGTTTTGCAGTTTCTTCCACACATCGATCATCGAAAAGAACGGCAAGAACTGGACCTCTCAGCGCCGCTTGTCGAGGAAATCGAGAAGCTGATGCAGCGTCCGTACGGCCAACGGCGACGGTGTGAGCGGCACAACGAGCGCATCGACACTACATAAAATATTCTACGCAACCAACGACATCCCGGGCGCGCAATCAAGAATCAAGCAGGTCTGTCCGCGGTGCAGCGGCCCGCGGCGCGGCGGCAACTCGCCAAAGGGCTCGATCCTTGCCAGGCGCGCACGGGGGCCCTGCGAATCCAGTCGATAGCAACCGAAAGTTTAGCGGAGGCAGAACCACCATGATGTCAGCGGCGCATGGCGGCCTCTTGCGGAAGCGCTCGAACGGACGACTACGGCCTCACGTGGCTGCACGCGGCGCCGAAGATCAAGCTGATCCCGGACAGGGATAAGCGCCGTCCTTACCCGCTCTCTTGGGACGAGCAGGCCCGGCTCTTTCGGGAGCTGCCTGGCCACCTTGCCGCGATGGCACTTTTTGCCGTCAACACCGGCTGCCGAGACGGGGAGATCTGTGGGCTGCGTTGGGACTGGGAAGAGCCGGTACCAGTGCTCGAGACTTCGGTGTTCATCGTCCCGGACCGGCACGTCAAGAACGGCGAGGACCGGCTGGTGGTGCTGAACAAGGTGGCGCGCAGCGTCATCGACGGGCAGCGGCGGAAACATCCTGAGTTCGTCTTCGTCTACCGAGGCAAACCGATCGATAGGATGCTGAGCTCCGGATGGCGGCAGGCGCGGAAACGAGCCGGCCTGCCGCAGGTCCGCGTGCACGATCTAAAGCATACGTTCGGGCGTCGCCTGCGCGCCGCCGGGGTGAGCTTCGAGGATCGGCAGGATCTGCTCGGTCATCGTTCCGGACGCATCGCGACGCACTACTCGGCCGCGGAGCTCACGCAGCTCATCGAGGCCGCGGAGCACGTCTGCGAAGGTCGGGAACGGAACCAGCCTGAGCTCGTCGTGCTGCGAAGGCTCAACGTGTCGTGAGGCTCACGCAATTCACGCAAAACTCACGCAAAGAGCTGGACGATCGAGTAAGTAAAGTTCGGTAAGTTTTTGTTTCGATGGTGGGCCGTGTAGGGATCGAACCTACGACCAACGGATTAAAAGTCCGGTGCTCTACCAACTGAGCTAACGGCCCATTCCTTATTCTTCGACTTCCGCGCAGACTTCCGCGCAGACTTCCGCTCACTGCGGGGCGCGGGTCGGAGATCACACTCGGCTGCGATCATACTAAATGAGCCGCCGAGCACAACCCATCCCCCTTTCAACGTTCGTCGCGCCTGAGATTTCCGGCGGCTCTCGAAAAAGGGCTCTGACCCCTTTTCTTGCTTTTCCTGCTAAGAGTACCGCGTCGGATCGGCGATGCCCGCAGCCGCAAACCCCTCCCGCCGAAGCCGGCACGCGTCGCAGTGTCCGCACGCACGCCCCTCATCGTCGGCCCTGTAGCAGGACACCGTCAATGAGTAGTCAACCCCGAGCGCAGTCCCGCGCCGAATGATATCCGCCTTGCTCATCCGAATCAGCGGTGCCTCGATGCGAACGGGCCGCCCTTCGACGCCCTGCTTGGTCGCCACCCGGCTCAGCGCGTTGAAGGCATCGACGAACTCGGGCCGGCAGTCCGGGTAGCCGGAGTAGTCTACGGCGTTGACTCCGATGAAGATCGAGTCCGCCTCGAGCACTTCGGCCCGCGCGAGTCCGAGACTCAGGAATACGGTATTGCGGGCCGGCACGTAAGTCACGGGAATACCCTCCCCGCCCTCGTCCGGCACCTCGATCCTTGCATCCGTCAGCGCCGACCCGCCGAAGCGCCCGATCGGGATCGGGAACTCGCAGTGATCCACGGCGCCGAGCGCCTCGGAAACCCTTTTGGCCGCAGCGAGCTCCGCCCGGTGCCGCTGGCCGTAGTCGAAGCTCATCGTATGGCAGGCGTAGCCCTCGTGCGTCGCATGGGCGAGCGCGGTCGCGGAATCAAGCCCGCCGGAAAGTAAAACGACTGCGCGCATGATATCGACCCCAGACCGCGCCGCGGCTTACCGCCGCCCACCACGGCGCCGGACCGCGAGCTACCGCCCCGCCACGTCGCCCCACAGCGCCTTGTGCAACTGCACCTGCAGCCGCACGCCGAGCCGATCCGCGAGGATCCAGTCCGCCAATTCCCCCGCCGCCATCTGGCCATAGCTCGGCGACAAGAACACGGTGCAATGGAGATCAGGATACCGCCCCAACACGTCCTTGGCCCACTCGTAATCGGCCCGATCGCAGATCACGAACTTCACGGCATCGCGAGCCGTAAGCGACCCGAGGTTTTCCCACCGGTTCCGCTCGACTTCACGCGAACCCGGCGTCTTCACGTCCACGATCCGGCTCACGCGTGTGTCGAGGCCCGTCACATCGTAAGCGCCGCTCGTCTCGAGCGAGACGTCATAGCCCGCCTCGCAGAGCGCCGTCAGCAGCGCCCCGCAGCGCGGCTGTACGAGCGGTTCGCCGCCCGTGACGCAGACGAATCTCGTACGGTGCCGGCCGACCTCCTCGAGCACTTCGGCGATGGTGCGCCACTCGCCCCCGCCGAAGGCGTAGGCCGTGTCGCAATAGCCGCAACGCAGCGGGCAACCGGTGAGGCGCACGAAGACGGTCGGCCAACCGCTCGTAAGCGCCTCGCCCTGGATCGAGTGAAAGATCTCGGTGATCTTGACCCGGTCGCCGGCGCTTGGCGCAAAGTGGGCGCCGTGCGGGCGGAGCGTCGCCGCGCGCGCCTCGGCGTCGGTAGTGCGCGAGGCTCCGATTTCGCTATCCCCGCTCACGCCCGTCCAGGCGGACTCAGCCGCCCTCCTGCGTCATGCGGTCGAGCCGCTGTTGCGCGAGCCGTGCAGCCGTCGTGTCCGGGTAGTCGTGCACGACCTTCTCGAGCGCCGCGCGCGCCTGGTCGCGCATCTTGAGCTCGTAGTCGCAGTAGCCGACCTTGAGCAGCGCATCGGGCACCTTCGACGACTGTCCGTACATGTCCACGACCTTCTGGAACAGCGGCAGCGCGCCGGAAAAGTCCCGCTGCACGTAGTGGGTCTCGGCGAGCCAATACTGCGCGTTGTCGCTGAGCGTGCTCTGCGGATAGTTCGCGAGGAAGTTCTCGAACGCCTTCGCGGCCTCCGGGTAATGGCGCGACTGGATCAGATTGAACGCGGCCTCGTAGGCCTGCTGATCGTTGCCGCCGGCTTGCGCCCCTGCGGGACCTCCCGTCGCCGCGCCCGTTGCGCCTGTTGCGCCCGTTGCGCCCGAGCCGAAGGCCGCCCCGCCTGCACCCGACGCACCCGATTGGCTGGCCGCGCCCGCTCCACCGCCCGCCTGGTTCGCGAACTGCCCGCCGCCCGCCGCGCCGCCCGCGAAGGCGCCTGCGCCGCCGCCCTGCCCGGCCACGGCGCCCTGGCCGCGCTCGAGCGCCTGCAGCCGTCGATCGACGTCGAGATAAAGCTGCCGCTGCCGGTCCTGCCCCGTCTCGTTGTCGTGCTGTAGCGTCTCGATCTCGCCGCGCAGCTCCTTCGTCTCCGCCTGGAGCTGGTCCAGCTGATTGGCCAGCTGCACGAGGCTCTGGTTGTTGACGACCTTCTCGATGCGGCCGAGGCGCGCGTCGAGATCCTGCAGCCGCAGATTGACGGGGTCGTCCTGCGGCGTCAGCGAAGTGCAGCCGCAGACGGCCCCGAAGGTCAGGACAAGTAGTGCGTTCTTCACCGCATTCTCCTCGTGTTGTGGCGCGGGCGCCCGCTCACTGCCGGTAGACGATTTCGACGCGGCGGTTCAGGCGATAGGCCGCTTCGTCGTGGCCCTGCGCCGCGGGCCGCTCCTCGCCGTAGCTGACAGTGCTGATCTGGTCGGCCGAGGCGCCCTGCAGCATGAGCACGCGGCGCACGGCCTGCGCGCGGCGCTCGCCGAGGCCGATATTGTACTCGCGCGTGCCGCGCTCATCCGCGTGACCCTCGAGGCGGACGCGCGCATTGGGGTGCGAGGCGAGGTACTTCGCGTGTGCGGCCAGAACGTCGTTGAACTCGGGCTTGATTTCGCTCGTATCGAAGTCGAAGTAGATCAAGAGCTGCTTGAGCAGATCCTGCTGCCCGGCCGCACCGCCCTGCTGCTCCTCGACGCCGACGCCGCTCCCGCTGCCGAGGGCGTTCGTGGAGGTCCCCGAGTCGCCCGCAGCCCCGTTCGCGGCCGCGCCCGATTCGTAATCCGGGACCGTGGAATGATTGGCGCAGCCGGCCACCGCGAGCATCGCCACGGCGCAGGCGATCATGACGCTGGATCGAACCATTTGGTTTACCTCTAGGTAACTGAATACATACTCGAAACGCATGAACCGGCCTCGTAGGCGAGCGCCGAAGCGCCGCCCCGTCACGGCAGCGGGAACGGCGACCACACGGGCTCGCGCACGTCGCCCGTGCCAGAGGCAATTTCCTGCTGGATGCGGCCGTCCGAGCTGACCCACTCGAGCACGCCCTTGCCTTTGTCGCGCGTCGCGTAGATCAGCATGGCACCGTCCGGCGCAAAGTCCGGCGCCTCGTCGAGGCGGCCGTTGGAGAGAACCTCGATGAGGCCGGACTTCGGGTCGACGAGCGCAATCTGGTCGTTGCCCTGCTGGCTCCGATGGACGAGCGCCACGTGTTTGCCGTCGGGCGAGACGCGCGGCCGCGAATTGTAGCTGCCCTCGAACGTCACGCGCTCCGGTGCGCGCCGGCTCGGCTCGGAGGCCATGCGATAGATCTGCGGGCCGCCCGCGCGGTCGGAGGTGAAGTAGATCGTGCCGCCGTCGGGCGTCCAGCTCGGCTCGGTGTCGATGGCCGGATCGCTCGTGAGCCGGCGCAGCACCTGGGTCGCGAGATCGAGCGTGTAGATGTCGAGGTTGCCGTCTGCGTCGGAGAGGGTGAGCGCGAGCATGCGCCCGTCCGGAGAGAACACGGGCGCACCGTTGACACCGGGCCGCGCCGAGACACGCTCGCGGTTGCCGGTCTTGAGCGTCTGCACGTAGATCGAGGACTGATGGCCCTCGAAGGAGACGTACGCGATGCGGCGCCCGTCCGGCGACCAATCGGGCGACATCAAAGGATCCGCCGAATCGGCAATGACGTTCGCGTTCTCGCCGTCGGCGTCGGCGACGATGAGCTGGTAGCGGGGCTTGCCCTGAACGTTCTTCTGGCTCACGTAAGCGATACGCGTGCTGAAGACGCCGCGGATGCCGGTCAGCTTCTCGAAGACCATGTCGGCGATCTTGTGCCCGCTCGCGCGCAGACCGTCCTTGGCCGACGTGAGTCGGAAGCCCACCAGCTGCTGGGCGCGGAGGACGTTGAAGAGCTCGAACTCGATCGTGTAAGAGTCGGGCGCAGTCTCGGTCATCGTGCCTATCACGAGCACGTCGGCCTTGGCGACGCGCCAGTCCTGGAAGTTCACGTCGGTCGGCTGCGTCGGCCGCGAGACCATGTCCGCCGGCGCCATGGGCGCGAAGCGGCCGCTGTTGCGCAGATCCTGGGCGACGAGGCCCGCCACGTCGAACGGCGCCGGGCCCGTGCCGCTCCAGCCGAAAGGCACGACTGCGATCGGGACCGGCCGCTCGACGCCGCGCGTGATCTGGATCGTAAGCTGAGCGTTCGCGGGCGCCGCGACGCCGAGCACTAGCGCGAGCGTGACTGCGACCGCAAACGCAAACGGCCCGAAAAACTTCGACGTTCTATCAAAAATCATGAAGGTCCCCATGGATTCCATACGGTGGCGCGACTCGGCAGACTCCGTCCATCCGGCCCTCGGCCCTCGGCCGGCGCCGCCGGCGGGCGAAGACTACTCGTCGGGCTTGAACTCCAACCTCAGATTGCGTTCGAACAGGGCCTGGACGGGCGGCAGCGGCAACGGCGACGCCCGCTGCACGGCCCGCTCGATGGACTGCACCACCGCGTCGTCGCCGTTGCAGTTGTCCACCGAAACGTTGATGACGTTGCCGCTCGGAATCTGCGTGACGTTGACCCAGCAATCGAGCCCCTTCTGCGCGCTCGGCGGCCGGTTCCAGTTCTGCTCTATGCGGTTCCTCAACATGCGTACGTACTGATCCTCGAGGCCGGACTGCTTAGCCTTGAGCCGCGCGGCTTCCTCGGCCGCCTCGCGCTGCACCTCGGCGTCGAGCCGCGCCTGCTCGCGCGCCTCGGCCTCCTTGCGCTTGCGCTCAGCCTCTTCCTTCGCCTTGAGCTCGGCCTCCTCTTTGGCCTTGCGCTCCGCTTCCTCTTTGGCCTTGCGCTCGGCCTCCGCCTTCGCGGCGGCCTCTTCCTTCACCTTGCGTTCCGCCTCGGCCTTGGCCTTGCGCTCGGCCTCCTGCTTGGCGGCGAGCTCGGCGGCCTCCTTGGCCTTGCGCGCGGCTTCGGCCTTCGCAGCCTGCTCTGCCCGCGCCTTGGCCTTGGCGGCGGCCTCGGCTTGGGCCTTGCGGTCCGCCTCCGCGGCGGCCTGCTTCTCCTGCTCCGCGCGTGCCTGCTCCTGGCGGCGCCGCGCCTCTGCCTGCTTCTGCGCCTCCAGCTTTTCCTGCTCCTCGCGGATGGCCGCAGCGTCGATGACGGTCGCGTTGATCACGACGCCCTGCGACTGTTGGCGAGGTGCGCTCGGAAACGCGATACCGAGCGTGAGCGCCGCGACGATCGCCGCATGCAGCAGGACGGACCATAACACGGCCCCCGAATGCTGGCTGAAGAACGATCGCATGCGCGTGCAGGCCTCACGCCTCAGGGGCGCGCGGCTTTGCCCGCCGGCGGCTCCGCGAGCAGGCCGACCTTCTCGGCGCCGGCTTGCTGCAGCAGGGCCATGCCCGCGACGACCCGCCCGTAGTCCACGGCCTGATCCGCCTTGACCATGACGGGCGTCTTGGGATTGCGCCGCAGCACGGCCGTCGTGCGGTCCAGAACCGTCTTCTCGTCGACGGGCTGTTCGGTATCCTTGCCGCCGACGTTGAGATAGAGCCTGCCCTCTTTGTCGATGCTGAGCACGACCGGATCATCCTTCGTGGGCTCCATGGGTTTCGTCCCGGCCTTCGGGAGATCCACCTTGATGCCCTGGCTCAGCAGCGGCGCCGTAATCATGAAGATGATGAGCAGCACGAGCATGACGTCGATGTACGGCACGACGTTGATCTCGGCCATGAGCCGGCGCCTGCCCTTGGCGGCCATCATGCGGCAGCTCCGTGCGTTTCCTTGCGGGCCGCGCTGCGCTGAAAGATGGCCGTGAGCTCTTCCATGAAGGTGTCGTAGCGCACCTCGAGCCGGCCGACCTTGTCCGCGAACAGGTTGTAGGCGTAGCCGGCGGGAATCGCGGCGAAAAGTCCCATGGCGGTCGCGATCAGGGCCTCGGAGATGCCCGGGGCGACCATGGAGATCGTTGCGGTCTGCACGTTTCCGAGCCCGTGAAACGCGCTCATGATGCCCCAGACCGTGCCGAACAAGCCGATGTACGGACTCGTGTTGCTGACGGTGGCCAGAAAGGCGAGGTTGTTCTCGAGCCGATCCACCTCGCGCAACTGCGAGACGTGCATGGAGCGTCGCGCGCCCTCGACGAGCTGCTCGCTCGCGAGCCCTGCCTCCTGCCGCAGCCGCCCGAACTCGCGGAACCCCGATTCGAAGATGCCGGCCATGCCGAAGGCCGCCTCTTCCCCTTGGGAGATGTCTCGGTACAGCGTCGCGAGATCGCCCCCGGACCAGAAATCGCTCTCGAACTCGTCGGCGCTGCGGACGGCGCGGCGCACGAGGCGACTCTTCTCGAAGATCACCGCCCACGACGCGATCGACGCGAGCAGCAGCAGCGCGAGCACACCCTTGACGATGGGGCTCGCATCGGCGACTAGAGTCAGTACTGATAGATCATTCATTGCTTCAACCCGTTCAAAAGTTCGGCAGGCAGCCGTTTGGGGCGGCCCTGCTCCGCATCGACGCACGCGACCTCGGCCAGGGCACGGCAGAGCGCCGAGGCGCCGGCTTCCCCCGACCGCCGAATGGTCTGCTCGAAGACGACGCGCGCCCCGCGTGCGGCGGCGACGCGCGCCTCCACCTCGAGCAGATCGTCGAGCCGCGCCGGGGCGCGGAATTCGGCCTCGACCCGCGCGAGCACGAGCTGCACGCCGCGCTCGCGCAGGAGCGCGGTGTGGTCCACGCCCTGCGCCCTGAGCCACTCGGTGCGAGCTCGTTCCATGAAGCGGAAATAGCCTGCGTTGTAGACGACACCCTGCGCATCGGTATCCTCGAGATAAACCCTGACTTTGAGCACGAACGGCGGCACCGAGGATCGCTCGTGACTCAGTCGAACAAATCCGGTGCGTCCGGCCGCGCGCGCGCAGCCGGCAGCGCCAGGCCGAAGTGCCGGTACGCGGACTTCGTCGCGACCCGCCCGCGCGCCGTCCGCTGCAGATAGCCCTCCTGGATCAGATACGGCTCGATGACCTCCTCGAGCGTGCCGCGCTCCTCCCCCACGGCGGCCGCAAGACTCTCGACGCCGACCGGGCCGCCGTCGAACTTCTCGATGATCGCGAGCAGCAGCCGCCTGTCCATGGCGTCGAACCCGTGCGGATCGACCTCGAGCAGGTCCATGGCCGCGCGCGCGACGTCGCGGTCCACGCGCCCGTCGGCCTTGACCTGCGCATAGTCGCGCACACGCCGGACGAGGCGGATGGCGATGCGCGGCGTGCCGCGCGAGCGCGAGGCGATCTCGCGGGCGCCGGCCTCGTCGATGGGCAGATCGAGAATCCGCGCCGTGCGCTCGGCGATGCGCGCAAGCTCGGCCTGATCGTAGAACTCGAGATGCTGCGTGATGCCGAAGCGGTCGCGCAATGGCGAGGTCAATAGGCCCGCGCGCGTCGTCGCGCCGACCAGCGTGAATGGCGGCAGATCGAGCTTGATCGAGCGCGCGCCCGGGCCTTCGCCGATCATGATGTCGAGCTGGAAATCCTCGAGCGCGGGGTAGAGCACCTCTTCGACGATGGGGCTCAGGCGATGGATCTCGTCCACGAACAGCACGTCGCGCGGCTCGAGGTTCGTGAGCTGCGCCGCGAGGTCGCCGGGGCGCTCGAGGACGGGCCCGGAGGTCTGGTGCAGCGTCGCGCCGAGCTCGTTCGCGATGATGTGCGCGAGCGTCGTCTTGCCGAGGCCGGGCGGGCCGAACAGCAACGTGTGGTCGAGCGCCTCGCCGCGGTTGCGTGCGGCCGTGATGAAGATCGACATCTGCTCCTTGACGCGCGGCTGGCCGATGTAGTCGGCGAGCCGGCGCGGCCGGACCGCGCGGTCGAAGGCCTCGTCCTCGCGGGCGGCCTCCGCGTCCATGAGGCGCCCGTCGTCGTTCACGGCTTGGCCCCGTTCTTGTGCACGCGGCGCAGTGCCTCGCGGATGAGCTCCTCGGTCGAAAGCTTGGCCGTGTCGAGGCCCTTGAGCATCTTGTCGATCTCGCTCGCCTTGTAGCCGAGCGCGAGCAGCGCCTCTTGCGCCTCGCCGGCGGGTGTCGCGCTCGCGCGCGTGCCCTCGGGGAACTTCAGGATCTCGGCAGGCAGCCGGTCCGCCATCTCGAGCAGCAGGCGCTCGGCGGTCTTGCGGCCGATGCCCGGCAGGCGCACGAGGCTCGCCATGTCCTTGGCACGGATGCAGTCGTAGAAGCCTTCGACGGTCATGCCCGAGAGCACGGCGAGCGCCATGCGCGCGCCGACACCGCTGACTCTGATGAGGCTGCGGAAGAGCTCGCGCTCGCTTTCGGTCGAGAAGCCGTAGAGCGTGTGCGCGTCCTCGCGGATCACGAGATGCGTGATCAGCGTGAGCGGTTGGCCGACCTCGGGCAGCCGGTAGAACGTGGACATCGGCGCTGCGAGCTCGTAGCCGACGCCGCCGACCTCGACGGTCAACGACGGCGGCCGCTTGGCGGCGAGCGTGCCCTTGAGATAGCCGATCACGTCGCGCCTGCCGCCTGCAGGAGGGCCGCGCGCGGCCCGCGCGAGTGGGCGTGGCAGAGCGCGGCCGCGAGCGCGTCGGCAGCGTCGGGCTGGATCGCCTCGCGGAGCCCGAGCATGAGCTTGACCATGTGCTGCACCTGAGTCTTCTCCGCGCGACCGGTGCCGACGACGGCCTTCTTGATGTGCCGCGGTGTGTACTCGTACACGGGCAGGTCGGCATGGAACGTCGCGCAGAGCGCTGCCGCGCGAGCCTGTCCGAGCTTGAGCGCGCTGTCGGGATTACGGTGGACGAAGACGCTCTCGATCGCGATCTCGGCAGGCTCGAGCTCGCGCACGATGCGGCCGAGCTCGGCGAAGATCGTGCGCAGCCGCGCGCTGTGGTCGCCGGCCGTCTTGATGCTGCCCCAGCGCACGGCCGAAGCCTTGAGACCGTCGAGGTCCACGATGCCGAAGCCCGTGATCTGCGAACCGGGGTCGATTCCGAGTATGCGAATACGGCGGTTCACCAGATCATCGTCCGATTACCTACGCGGATTCCTCCAGGACTTCGTCGGGGATCTCGGCGTTCGAATACAGGTTCTGCACGTCGTCGAGCTCGTCGATGGCGTCGAGCAGCTTGAGCAGCGTCTCGGCTTCGTCGACGGTGACGGGAACCTTCGTCGAGGCGCGCATCGTAACCTCCGCGGACTCGGGCTCGAGGCCGGCGCCCGCCATGGCCTGCTGCACGGTTTCGTAGTCCTCGGGTGCGCAGAGGACTTCGATCGAGCCGTCGTCGTTCGTCACGACGTCGCTCGCGCCGGCCTCGATCGCGACCTCCATGATGCGGTTCTCGTCGCTGCCCTGAGGAAAGTTCAGCTGGCCGACGTGATCGAACAGATAGGCCACGGAGCCGTCCGCGCCGAGGTTGCCGCCGTACTTCGAGAACGCGTGGCGCACGTCGGCGACCGTCCGGTTGCGGTTGTCCGTGAGGCAGTCGACCATGACGGCGACGCCGCCGGGGCCGTAGCCCTCGTAGCGCGTCTCCTCGTAGTGCACGCCCTCGAGCTCGCCCGTGCCGCGCTTGATGGCTCGGTCGATGTTGTCCTTGGGCATGCTCTGCGCCTTGGCCTTGTCGATCGCGAGGCGCAGGCGCGAATTTGAAGTGACGTCCCCGCCGCCCGCGCGGGCGGCGATCGTGATCTCGCGAATCAGCTTGGTGAAGATCTTGCCGCGCTTGGCGTCCTGGGCGCCCTTCCGGAAGCGGATGTTGGCCCATTTGCTGTGACCTGCCATGTCACTGCACTCCCAGCCTTTCCTATGCGGAGCGCGGACGCGCCGCTCCCTGGCCGCCCGTCACGCACCCCGAAAACCGTATTAGAACTCCGTATCCCACGTCGGCGGCCCTTGCGGGCCCGCCGGCGCCTATCATAACGGGATTTAACCGAAAAAGGGGTCAGAGCCCTTTTTCGCGCACGGTGGCCGCGACCGGGAGCGCATGAGGCGAAAAAGGGCTCTGACCCCTCATTTATTGATCGCGTGGATAGCGTGCTTGTCGGCCGAAAGCGCCGCCTCGTGCACGGCCTCGCTCAGCGTCGGATGTGCGTGCACGGTCCGCTGCAGGTCCTCGGCGGACGCCGAGAACTCCATGGCCAGCACGCACTCGGCGATGAGCTCCCCGGCCAGCGGACCGACGATGTGCACACCGAGAATATCGTCGTACTGCTCGTCCGCTATGAGCTTCACGAGCCCGCTCGTCTGCTGCATGGCCTTGGCGCGGCCGTTCGCGCTGAACGGGAACGTGCCGACCTTGTAGGGCCGCCCGGACGCCTTGACCTGCTCCTCGCTCTGGCCGACCCAGGCGACCTCCGGGGCGGTGTAGATCACGGACGGAATCGCCTCGTAGTTGACCTCGGCCGTCTGGCCCGCGATGAGCTCCGCGACCATGACGCCCTCCTCGGTGCCTTTGTGCGCGAGCATCGGCCCGCGCACCACGTCGCCGACGGCCCAGACATTCGGCGCCCCCGTGCGGCAGAGATCGTCCACCTGGACGAAGCCCCGGCCGTCGAGCGCGACGCCTGTATCCGGGCCGAGCAGCCCTTCGGTGAACGGCCGCCGGCCGACGCAGACGATGAGCTTCTCCACCTCGAGCTCGGCCGCCTCGCCGCCCTGCTCGTAGCGCACCTGGACGCCGGCCCCCTTGGCCTCGGCCCCGGTGACCTTGGCGCCGAGCCGCACGTCGAGCCCCTGGCGCTTGAACTGCCGCAGCGCTTCGTTCCCTACCTGGCGGTCCACCATGGGCAGGAACGTATCCAGCGCCTCGAGCAGAACGACCTCGGCCCCGAGGCGGCGCCAGACGCTGCCGAGCTCGAGCCCGATGACGCCCGCGCCGATGACCCCGAGCCGCTTCGGCACCTCCGTGAATTCGAGCGCGCCCGCCGAGTCGACGATGCGCTCGCCGTCGAACTTCGCAATGCCTAATTCGACGGGCGCCGACCCGGTCGCAATGACGACGTGGCGCGCCTCGATCGTGCGCGTCTCCCCGCCGTCCTCGACCTCGACCCGGTTGCCCGCGAGCAGCCGACCGTGGCCCTTGATCGCGGTCACCCCGGCCGACTTGAACAGCGCCTCGATGCCGGTCGTGAGCTGCTTCACGATCGAGCGCTTGCGCTCGAGCATGCGGCCCAAGTCGAGCCCGAGCGAGCCGACCTCGATGCCGTGCGCGCCGAACTCCTGTTCGGCCCGATGATAGAGCTCGGACGATTCGAGCAGCGCCTTCGAAGGAATGCAGCCGACGTTGAGGCAGGTGCCGCCGAAAGGCCGGCCGCCGTCGCCCGAGGTCCACTCGTCCACGCAGGCCGCCGAAAGGCCGAGCTGCGCGGCGCGGATGGCGGCGGGGTAGCCGGCGGGGCCGCCGCCGATCACGACGACGTCGAAAGTCTGCTCAGTCATTGGCTCAAACCTGCAAGATGAGTCGCGCGGGATCTTCGAGGGACTGCTTGAGCGCGACGAGGAACTGCACGGCGTCGCGCCCGTCGATGAGGCGGTGGTCGTAGGTCAGCGCGACGTACATCATGGGCCGCGCGACGATCTGCCCGTCCACGACGACGGGCCGCTGCTCGATCTTGTGCATCCCGAGGATGCCGCACTGAGGCGGGTTAAGGATCGGCGTAGACATGAGCGAGCCGAAGATGCCGCCGTTCGTGATCGTGAAGGTGCCGCCCGTGAGCTCCTCGAGATCGATCGTCCCCGCGGCCCCGCGGCGCGCGAAGTCGGCGATCGTGCTCTCGATTTCGGCGAAGCTCATGGTCTCGGCGTTGCGCAGCACGGGCACGAGCAGCCCGCGCTCGGTCGAGACCGCGACGCCGATGTCGAAGTATTCGTGATAGACGATCTCGGCGCCGTCGATCGAAGCGTTCAAGAGCGGAAACTGCCGCAGCGCCTCGATGGAGGCGCGCACGAAGAACGACATGAAGCCGAGCTTGATGTCGTAGCGCTTCTGAAACGCCTCCTGGTAGCGGCTGCGCAGCGCCATGACGGCCGACATATCGATCTCGTTGAAGGTCGTGAGCATCGCGGCCGTGTGCTGCGCGTCCACGAGGCGTTCGGCGATGCGCCGGCGCAGCCGCGTCATGGCCACGCGCTCCTCGCGGCGCGTACCTTGCGCGCCGCCGCCCTCCTCGGCCGGAGACTCCTCCTCGAGGCCGACGCTCGCGGCCTGGTTCGTCGCGAGGTAGCCCAGCACGTCGCCCTTGGTCACACGGCCTTCGCGGCCGGTCCCCTGGATGGAGGCGACGTTGAGATCGTGCTCCTCGACGAGCTTGCGCACGGCCGGGCCCACTCGCTGTGCGTCGCGGCCTTCCGCCGGACGCGGCGCGCCCTCGACCCGCCCGCGCTGCCCCTCGGCCCGCCGCTCGGGCGGCGCGCTCGGCGCCCCGGCGGCCGGACGGCCGCGCGGCGGCGCCTCGGGCTCGGGCCCTTTCGCGGCGGCGCCCGAAGACGCCGCCTCGGCCGCGGGCGCCCGCGTCTCGGCGGCCGCCTCCCCGGGCTCGAGCACGGCCAGCACCTGCCCGCTCGTCACGGTCGCACCGTCGCCGACCCTGATCTCCTTGAGCACGCCGCTGCTCGGCGCCGGCACCTCGAGCACGACCTTGTCGGTCTCGAGATCGACGAGATTCTCATCGCGGCGAACCGAGTCGCCGGCCTTCTTGTGCCATGCGACGAGCGTCGCGTCGGTCACGGATTCGGGAAGTTGGGGAACCTTGACCTCGATATTCACTATTGCCTCACTCAGGCGCGTTTCGCGAGCGAAGACCGCCGCTCTCGCGAATCCGCCGACAGCGCGGCCGCGACGAGCGCCTGTTGCTGGCGCGCGTGCAGCGCATGGAAGCCCGACGCCGGCGCCGCGGCCCCGGGACGTTCCGGCATAGAACAGCTGATGCCGATCGCCGAGCGGCTCCTGCAGCCGATGACGGATCTGGTACCAGGCCCCCTGATTCTGCGGCTCTTCCTGGCACCATACGATCTCGGTCGCCTTCGGGTACTGGGCGATCGCGCGCGCGTATTCTTCGATAGGAAACGGATAGAGTTCCTCGATGCGCACGAGCGCGACGTTGCCGCGCGCCTCGCTGCGCCGCGCCTCGGCGAGCTCGAAGTAGACCTTGCCGCTGCAGAAGACGATGCGCGTGACGTTGTTCGCCTCGAGCTCCTCGACCTCGCCGATGAGCGGCTGGAAGCGCCCGTCCGTGAACTCCTCGAGCGAGGACACCGAAAGCCGGTGCCGCAGCAGACTCTTTGGAGTTAGCACAATCAATGGCTTACGCACACTTCTTACCATCTGCCTGCGAAGCAGATGGAACATCTGCGCCGGCGTAGAAGGCACGCAGACCTGCATATTGTGCTCGGCGCAGAGCTGCAGGAACCGCTCGAGCCGGGCCGAGGAATGCTCGGGACCCTGGCCTTCGTACCCATGCGGCAGAAACAGCGCGAGCCCGCAGAGCCGGTTCCACTTCGCCTCGCCCGAGGAGATGAACTGGTCGATGACGACCTGGGCGCCGTTCGCGAAGTCCCCGAACTGCGCCTCCCAGATCACGAGGCAGTCCGGCGACGTCGTACTGTAGCCGTACTCGAAGCCGAGCACGGCCTCCTCCGAGAGCAGCGAATCGGCGACCATGAGGCCGCGCGCGTCGCGCGTGAGCTGCGAGAGCGGCAGGAAGACCTCCCCGTTCTTCTGATTGAACAGCGCCGCATGCCGATGAAAGAACGTGCCGCGCCGGCTGTCCTGCCCGATCAGCCTGACTCTATAGTTTTCGTAGAGCAACGAGGCATACGCGAGATTCTCTGCAAAGCCCCAGTCGGCCGGCAGCTCGCCCGCGGCCATCTTCCTGCGGTCGTCCACGATGCGCTGCACGCGCGGCTGCAGCTCGAAGTCCTCGGGCACCGTATTCATGACGTTGGCGAGCTGCTTCACGGTCTTCGCGGCAATGCCCGTGCTTACGGAGTCGGCCAGCGAGGCCTGTTGGTAGCGGCTCCAATCGACGGTGTACTGGTTACCCAACATGCCGAGCGCGGCCTCGTTGGGATGGCGGCCCTCGTCGAGGCAGGCCCTGTAACTTTCGGCGATCTGATCCAGCTCTTCCTTAGAAGTTACGCCTAAGCCACTGAGCTTGCTGCCATAAAGCGTGAGCACGCTCGGATGCTGGCGAATCGCGTGATACATGACGGGCTGCGTCGCCGCCGGCTCGTCGGCCTCGTTGTGACCGAGCCGCCGGTAGCACACGAGGTCGATGATCACGTCTTTATGAAAGGCCTGCCGGTAGTTCAGCGCGAGCCGGATCGCCGCGACGGCCGCTTCGGGGTCGTCGCCGTTCACGTGGAAGATCGGCGCCTCGATGATCTTTGCGATGTCCGAGCTGTACGGCGTCGAGCGCATGTCGGCGGGGTCGCTCGTCGTGAAGCCGATCTGGTTGTTCACGATGATGTGGACGGTGCCGCCCGTCGAGAACGCGCGCGTCTGCGAAAGCTGGAGCGTCTCGGCGACGACGCCCTGGCCTGCGACGGCCGCGTCGCCGTGGATCAGCACGGGCAGCACGAGCTCGCCGGTCGCGTCTCCGCGCCGATCCTGGCGCGCGCGCACGGAGCCCTCGACGACGGGATCGACGATCTCAAGATGCGACGGGTTGAACGCGAGCGCGACGTGCACGTTGCCGCCCGAGGTACGCAGGTCCGCCGAGAAGCCGAGGTGATACTTCACGTCGCCCGAGCCCTTGAGCGAGGCGAGGTCGTAGGCGCCCTCGAACTCCGAGAACAGCTCCTGCGGCGATTTGCCGAGCACGTTGACGAGCACATTCAGGCGGCCGCGATGCGCCATGCCGATGACGAGCTCCTGCACCCCGCGTTCGCCCGCGCGCTGGATCAGGTCGTCGAGCATCGGGATCAGCGTCTCGCCGCCTTCGAGCGAGAAGCGCTTCTGCCCGACGTAGCGCGTGTTGAGGTAACGCTCGATACCCTCGGCCCGAGTCAGGCTGCGCACGATTGCGAGCTGCTCCTCCTTGGGCATCCTCCAATGCGCCATGCAGTCTTCGAAGCGCTCGCGCAGCCACAGCCGCTCCCGAGCGCGCGAGATGTGCGCGAACTCGGCCGCGAGCTTGCCGCAATAGATGCGCTTCAGCAGCGCGAGGATGTCGCGCAGGCGCATGCGCGCATGGCCCGTGCCCGCGAGGCCGCCCGTGTAGAACTCGCGGTCGAGATCGGCGTCGTCGAGGCCGAGGTAGTCGAACTTGAGCACGGCCGGCACGTGCCGCTGCCACAGGCCGAGCGGATCGAGATCGGCGATCTGATGGCCCCGCAGGCTGTAGACCTGAATGAGTCGGGAGACTGCGGCCTGCTTCTGGCTCGCGGGCGCATCCACCGGCCGGCCGGCCGGGCGGGCGACGGAGCCTGCGGCGGGCGCGGCGCGCATGCGGCGGCCTACCGCCTCGACGATCGGGCCGTGCGGCACCTCCCACTGCTCGGCGCCGCGCGGCGCGGGGGCCCGCGCGGCGGGACTCTGACCCTCGCCGAGGCCGTCGAAGTACTTGCGCCACGCATCCGGGACGCTGGCCGGAGCCTGGAGATAGGATTCGTACAACGCCTCTACAAAAGAGGCATTGGCGCCCTGCAACGGCGTCGAACGGTATTGTTCTTTGATTGATTTTGTGCTCATGGCCGCAAAGGCCGCGGGCGGGCGTGAATGCGCCCACGGGTCCGCTCGGGCCTCGAAAAGCCGGCGTAGTGTAGCTAAACGCCGGTCAAGTTCAAACGCGCGGCGCTACGCTATGGCACGCAGCAGGAACCACTCGTAGCCGATGAGCGCGGCATAGCCGAGCAACGCCCAGTGCATGATGGAGCTCACGCGGATAATCCGGAACACACGCGCGCGGCCGAGCGCGACGAGCACGAGCACGCCCGCCCCGGTCAACGCCATCTTGGCCCCAGCAAACAGCTGCGGATGGAACTGCAGCACGTAGCGCAGCAACGGGTTGACCTCCTGCGCCCCGCGGGTCAGCAGCGAAAGGGTCATGAACGCATCGGCCATGCTGAGCAGCAGGATCGCCACGGAGAGGAACAGCAGATGAGGCTCGTGCCAGTCCACGAGAAAGTGCGCGTCCGTTTTGCGCCGCCCGCGCCGCCGACGGGGCGTGAAACCGCCCTGGAGGAACGTGCGCACGGTCAGGCGCCGGCGATCTCCCTTACGGCGCTCGACGAGCACGCCGCCGTATCCCGCCGGCGCGGCCGCGGCCGCGCCCCCGCTTATGCCAATCCTTTCCGACATGCCGCCTTTTCCCACTCGAGGACTTCCGGACCATGCAAGATCCGGACCTTGGCCGCGGGATCCCGCTTCGCGGCGGCTTCCGGGCCGCCCTCCGCGGGCCGGCGTAAAGCAATTCGACGGTTCGAGGATCCGATCGTGAGCCGGGCCGGCCGCGGGGGACTCGGGTAACGGAGGCCGGCGCGGGCTCGGGCGCCGATACGGCGCACTAGTTCGCGGCGGCCTTCTGGTCCGCGCCCGTCCGTCCGCCGCCACTCGTCGGATCGTTCGGCCCCGCCCCGTCCTTCGTGGTCCCCGGGGCCTGCGCGGGCGCGCTGCCGGCATGCTCGAGCAGATAGGCCACGACGTCCCGCCGGTCGTCCGCCGAGGCGAAGCCCGTGAATTTCATCTTCGTGCCCGGCACGAAGTTCGCCGGGTTCGAAAGCCAGGCCTCGATGGCCGCGGGCGTCCAGACGATGCCGGAGGCCTTCAGCGCGTCCGAGTAGTCGAAATCCTCGCGCGAGCCCGCGAGCCGGCCGATCACGCCTGCAAGCTTGGGCGCGTGGTCGTTGGTCTCCCCAGGGTCGATCGCGTGACAGGCCTTGCACGCGAGCACGAGCAGGGCGCCGCGCTTCTGGTCGGCCTGCGCGTAGCGCGGCTCGGCCAGGTATTGGGCCGCGCTCGCCGCCTTCGCGCCGCGGAACTCGGCCGCGCTCGGAGCCGCCGTGCTCGGAGCCGCTGTGCTCGGCCCTGCTGCGTCCGGACGCGCCGCGCTCGAACCCGCGGCACTTGCACCCACCGCGCCTCCGCCCGCGGCGCCTGCACCCGCGGCGCCCGGCCCTGCCGTGCCGGCCGGCGCCTCGCCCGATGTTCCGGCCGCCACCGCCTCCGGGCCCGGCGCGCCGGCGCCGGCCGACGGGCGGCCCGAGGGACCGCAGCCCGCGAGCGCGAGGCCGATGCCGAGCGCGCACGCGCTCGCGGCCCCGAGCCGGCGCGCGCGGCCGCCCGCGGGGCCACCCTCTCTCTTCGACCGTCTCATAGGTTCCAAACGTAGGCGACGTGCACGGCGACGTCCGGCGCCGTGCCGACGTTCAAGTCTTCGTTGATCGCGAATTCGAGCCTCCGGCCGCGCTCGAGTTCCCGCCACCCGCCGAGACTGGCCTGCACGGCGGCGTGCCCGAGCTCCGTGAGCACCGAATCGTAGAGCGGGCTGTGGACCTCGACCTGAACCTCGAAGCCCGTGCGCGGCAGAATGCGGATGGCGGCGCCGAGCGTGCCGGCGAAGACGTTCCGACGCTCGACGAACGGGATCCGCTCGGCCTCGCCGAGGTGCACGGCGCCGACGCCCCAGAACAGGCCCGCCGGCCGCCACTCGAGCGGCAGCGGCCGCGAACGCAGCAGCGTCAGCGCGAAATCCGTCGCGCCGCTGCCCGTCAGGATGGAGGGATCGCCGGTCGGAAGCTTGATCGCCGCGTGCAGATAATAGTCCCCGCTCGCTCGTGAGAAGCGGCGGCCCAGCCCCACGCTCACGTCTCCGAGCCCGCCCGCGCCGTGACGCAGGCTCAGCAGCCCGCGCGGGCCATTGGCGAGCAGGAACAGCAATTGGTCCTGCGGGCGCTGGTTGCGGCCTCCATCGGGCAGGTCGAAGGCCGAGTGCCAGGCGTCGATGGCGTCGTCGAGCACGCCGCCGGTCTGCCGCTCGTACGGAATTTCGATGCCGGCGGTCCACTTCCGGCCGAAGCCGTGCTCGATCTCGACGCCGGCGCGCCATGTCTCCCCGTCGAGCGCGAGCAAGTCGTCGCCGCCCGACGAGAAGCGATAGTCGTTGGCGATGTCGCCCATCACGGCGACGCGCGTGCCCTCGGCCGGCGTCTCCCACTGCGGCAGGCCATAGACGGCGACAGTCGGGCTCAGGTTCAGCGTGCGGAACGGCTCGAGCTGCTGGGCATGGACGCAAGCCGAAACGGCGAGAAGTGCCGCCTGCGCCGCGGCCGCGCGGCGCAGGCCCGGCATGCGTGCCGTCACCGGCGCCGTCTCTCGACGATGAGCAGCTCGTAGCGCCCTTGCGGCCCGATGCAGCTCGAGACGGCCCAGCTCACGAAGCTCACGATGAGCCAGCCCGCGAGCGCGGACCAGAAGCCGGCCACCGCGAAGCCTGCCAGCAGCCACGCGACGAAGCCGAACATGGCTGCATTGACGATGAACAGAAATAGACCGAGCGTCACGAGCGTGAGCGGCAGCGTCAACACGACGACGACGGGCCGCACGAGCGCGTTGACGAAACCCATGAGAACGGCGGCCAGTATCAGCGTGCCCGGTCCGCTCACGGTGATGCCCGGCACGAGCCAGGCCGCGAGCGCGAGGCCTGCCGCCGTCACGAGCGTCCTTACGACGAATCCCTGCATCGCGTGTCCTCGATCCGCGCTGGCATTGTAGCCGGCCTCGGGCCGGGGTGCGCGCCCAGACGCGGGCCGAGCGACGCGCGCAACGCGGCACGCTCGGCATACGCAGCCTGTCCCGGGACACGGCGAGCCTGTAACATGGGCGGCCCGTACCACGACCCCCCGAATCGCATGTCTTTACGCACTCTGCGCCCGGCCTTCGCCGGACTCTTCGTCGCGGCGCTCGCAATCGCCGCCTCCGCATGTCAGGGCGGCCGCACTCGCCCGCTCAGCACCAACGTTCAGGTCGTGGACGCGGCCTCTGCCCTCGGCACGCTGAACTTCGTCCGCCAGGCCCACTCGGAAACCTCGCTGACCTTCCGCCAGGCCAGCGGCAATCTCGTCTTCGATGAGGACACATACGACTTCCACGTCGACACGATGCCGCCGGGCGCCACGAGCGCCACGCGCCTCGCAACCTTTACCAAGCAGGTCCAGAACGGCACGGACTATCTCTTCGTGCTGGCCGACGACGGCAACGACGGCGTCACGCCGATCACCCTCGAGGCCCCCGTTTTTTCGAGCTCGACGGACACGCAGGTCGCCGTTGTCCATGCGGCCCACACCGCCGCGGCCATGGATGCCTACATCGTCGCTCCGGGCGCCGACCCCGCGGGCGCGACGCCGCTCGGCAACGTCGCCTTCGAGAGCACGTTGGCACCCAGCGACCTTACCGCCGGGGACTATCAGCTCGTGCTGACCGAGTCCGGCAACCCCGCGAACGTGCTCTTCCGCTCGCCGACGGTCACGCTCGGCGCGGGCGGAGCGAACACGTTCGTGATCACCGAGGGTGCTAACGGCGGTCTCACGCCTCTCAGCGTCGTCGTCGCAGGCCCCGCCAACACCGTCCTTTACGACCAGAACGCGCAAGCGGGCCTCGAGGTCGTGAACGCCGCGAGCGACAGCGGCGCTCGCGATGTCTACCTCGACGACGAAACGACGCCCCGCGCGGCTGCCGTGCCGAGCCCGTCCGTCACGCCGACGATTCAGATCGCCCCGGGCGACCATACCGCGAACGTGACGCCGGCGGGCAACCCGGGCGTGAGCGAAGTGCAGGGCACGTTCACGGCGACGCAAGGCAACACCGAGACGCTGCTGATCTCGGGGGACCCGGGCAGCCTCTCCGTCCTCGGCACCGGGAACGACGATCGCACGATCGCGAACGACGCCCGCGTGCGCTTCCTCGACGCCGCAGGCGCCTACACGTATCTCGACTTCTACTTGGTCGCGCCGGGCACGGACGTGACGACCGTGCTCCCCCAGACGGAGCTCGCGCCGCCCGCCATCAGCACTTGGCTCGACATCGCCCCCGGCACCTATGATCTCGTGGTGCGCGACCCGACGACGAGCACCGTCGTCGCGGGCCCGGAATCGGTTACGCTGACGCAGGGCCTGTTCACGATTCTCGCGACGAACGGCGGCTCGGGCACTGTGAACGTCATCAAGCTGCAAGGCTTCAACTGACCGGATCGAATCAACGCCAACGGAGGAACCATGCTCGAACGAATGCAGGACCTTCCGGCCGGGATCTACGGCGTCAGAGCCACCGGCAAGGTGTCGAAAGAGGATTACGACCGCATCGTCGCGCCGCTGCTCGAGGAAGCGCGGCGCGAAGGGCGCCGCATCCGCTTCCTGTATCACTTCGCGCCCGGCTTCGCCGGCTTTACGGCGAGCGGCGCTTGGGAGGATGCGGAGATCGGTCTGCGCTATCTGCGCCTCTTCGAGCGCTGCGCGATCGTGAGCGACAAGGACTGGATCCGCGGCGCATCGCGCGTCGTCGGCACGCTGCTGCCCTGCCCCGTCCGGGTCTTTCGCGACATCGAGCGCGACGACGCGGTCGCATGGCTCGCCGCGCCGGCCGCGGCCGCGCAGCTCGATCATCGCCTGATCCCGGATCGCGACGTGCTCGTCGTCGAGCCGCATGGCCGCCTCACGGTCGAGGATTTCGACGCGATCGCCGTCACGGTGGACCCTTGGATCGAAGCGGGCCACGAGCTTCACGGCATCGTCGTGCACTCGCGCGAATTTCCGGGCTGGGAGACGGTCGGCAGTTTTCTGCGGCACCTGCAGTTCGTGCGCAATCACCACCGCCGGATCCGGCGCGTCGCGCTCGCGGCCGACGGCAAGATGGCGAAGCTCGCACCCGCGCTCGTCGAGACCTTCGTCGGCGCCGAGATCCGCCACTTCGGTTACGGTGAGCTCGAGCGCGCGATCGACTGGGCGAGCCGCCCCGGCGCGCCGAGCGCCTGAAGCCGTCCCGCGCGGCGCCACCCCCGGAACCAGCGCTTATGTCCACTCGCGCGACGGCGCGTGCGCCCATGCGCGGCGCGCCGCGGCACTCGCCGTGAATGTGTGATCGATTTCCTTGGCCTGCTCGACATCGGCCGGTAACGTCCGGCTCTGCGTCGATCGCCGATCGCGGCACTTGAGGGGAGCACGATTTTGGGCGCAGGCCGAGGGCAATATCCGTTCATCGCCTTTGACGGCCGGCGCCGGCATCCACGTGCATCCCGCACCGCGCCAAGCCCATGAAGATTCTGCTCGTCGAAGACGACGCCGACGACGCGGCGTTCCTCAAAGCCTGCCTGCGGCGCGCCGGCGGCCCGAAGCTCGAGCTCGAGCGCTGCGACAGGCTCGCGGCGGCCGTGGAGCGGCTCGCCGAGAGCGCCTTCGACGTCGTGCTGCTCGACCTGCACCTTCCGGATGCGACGGGCGGAGACTGTGTCGAGGGCATCCTCGCCAGCCATCCCACGGTTCCGATCGTCGTGCTGAGCGGACACGGCGACGAGGACTATGCCGTCGAGATTCTGAACCGCGGCGTGCAGGACTATCTCGTAAAGTGGGAAGGAGACGGGCGCATCATCCTGCGTTCGATCCGCTATGCGATCGAGCGCAAGCGCTCGGAGACGAAGCTCAACTATCTGGCCCGCTACGACTCGCTGACGGGCATTCCGAACCGGCAGTATCTGCAGGACCAGCTCGAGCGCGCGACGACGCGCGCGCTGCGCAGCCGCAAACGCATGGGCCTGCTGTTTCTCGATCTCGACCGCTTCAAGATGGTCAACGACACGCTGGGCCACCAGCTCGGCGACGCGCTGCTCAAGGCCGTCGTGCGGCGGCTGCAGGAGAGCATTCGCGCCGGTGATCTGCTCGCGCGGCTCGGCGGCGACGAGTTCGCCGTCCTGCTCGAGGAGGTCGAGAGCCCGCTCGAGGTCGAGGCGGTCGCGAAGAACATTCTCGCGGCCTTCGCAGATCCGTTCGAGGTCGAGAACCGGCAGCTGTTCGTGACGGCGAGCGTCGGCCTCACGGTCTATCCGCTCGACAACAACGACCCGATGGCGCTGCTCAACAACGCCGACATCGCCATGTATCAAGCGAAGGAGAGCGGCCGCAACACCTTCAAGTTCTTCACGCAGAGCATGCACGAGGAGATCCTGCGCTACCACCGCATCGAGACGGATCTCAAGAACGCGCTCGCGGACGGCGAGTTCCACCTGCTCTATCAGCCCCAGGTCGGCCTCGCCGACGGCAAGGTGCATGCGCTCGAGGCCCTGCTGCGCTGGCAACACCCCACGCGCGGGCTCGTCTCGCCCGACGAGTTCATCCAGGTCGCCGAGGACAGCGGCTACATCGTGCCGATCGGCCTTTGGGTGCTCGAACGCGTGTGCCGGCAGATCCGCGAGTGGGACCAGGCCGGCCACGAGGTGCCGCGAATCGCGATCAACGTCGCCCCGATCCATTTCCACCAGGCGGACTTCCTGAAGCAGGTGCGTCGAATCCTGCGCCGCCACGGCACCGACCCGCGCCGCATCGAGCTCGAGCTGACCGAGACTTCGCTCATGGAGGACACCGAGGACGTGCGCGACTGCCTGCGCGCGCTCAAGGACACGGGCGTGCGGCTGGCCATCGACGACTTCGGCACCGGCTACTCGTGCCTGAATTACCTGCGCCAGTTCCCGATCAACGTCCTCAAGATCGACCGCAGCTTCGTGGCCGATCTCGACGAGGGCGCGGGCGGCCGCGAGATCTGCCGCGTGATTCTCTCGATCGCGCAGCGGCTCTCGCTCGAGACCGTGGCCGAAGGGATCGAGAGCGAGGGGCAGCTGCGTTTCATGCTCGAGCACGGCTGCCAGTTCGGCCAGGGACACTTCTTCAGCGCGGCGCTGCCGGCCGGCGCAGCCCTCGAGCTCGCGGCCGCGCACGCCAGGGGTTCGCGCAGGCGCAGGCACCAGGAGCGCCGCGAGGCCGCTTCGGAGGGTTACGCGTGAGAGTCCGGGCGAAGGCGGCGGCGCCGGGAGGCGCCCCCGGAATAGAGGAGTCCGCGGCCGAGAAGCTCGCCATCATCGCAGCCGGCATGCCGAACGCCTTCTTCTACACCAACGGCGCGCTCGTGATCGAATTCGCCAACGCCCGGTTTTCAGAGCAGTTCGGTTGCAGCCCCGCCGAGCTCGAGGGCCGGCCGCTGCGCGAGGTGCTCGGGACCGAGTATGCCCGCCATGTCCCGCAGCTGCTGCGCGCCCTCGCGGGCGAGGAGGTCAGCTACGAGGCGGCCATCGCGGGGCCGGACGGGCCGGTGCGTCACTTCAGAATCTCGAACCGGCCCGTGCGCGGGCCGGACGGCAGCGTGCGCGGCGTCTGCTCGGAGGCCGCCGACGTTACGCTGCACCAGCGCCTCGAGCACGAAGCCAGGGAGAACGAGGCCCGCTTCCGCATGCTCGCCGCAGGCGTGCCGAATCAGCTGCTGTTCCTCGACCGCGATCTGCGGATCGAGTTCGCCAACGACGTCTTCCTTCAGGCTGCCGGGTGGACGGCCGAGGGCGCGAAGGGGCGGCACATTTCCGAGCTCCTGGGCCACGAGCGCTTCCGCGCCCGCCGCCCCTATTACGCCCGCGCGCTCGCGGGCGAGACCGTTTCGTACGAATCCACGGGCGCGGCCGGCAGCGAATGGGGCTACTTCCGCTTCTCCTACCGGCCGAGCGTGGACTCCGAGGGCCGCATCCAGGGCATCTTCTCGCTCGCCGTGGACGTGACGGAACGCCGCAACGTCGAGCTCGCGCTAGAAGCTAAGCAGGCCGAGCTCATGCGCTCGAACAAGGACCTCGAGCAGTTCGCCTATGTCGCCTCGCACGACCTCAAAGCCCCGCTGCGCGCCATCGAGCTGCTCGTCCAGTGGATCAAGGAGGAGATCGGCGACTTCGACGTCGGGAGCGTGCAGGAGAACCTGGGCCTGCTCGGGCAGCGCACGAAGCGCCTCGGCCGGCTGCTCGACGACCTGCTCGCCTATTCGCGCGCGGGCCGCAAGATCGGCGCGTGCCGCGAGACGGACGTCCACGCGCTCGTGCTCGACGCGATCCAGCTGCTGAATCCGCCCGAGTCCTTCGTCTGCGGCATCGAAGGCCGGCTGCCGACCATCGAGACCTACCCCGTGCCGCTCGAGCAGGTGTTCCGGAACCTGATCGGCAACGCGCTCAAGCATCACTCGGGACCGGCGGGGCAAATCACCGTGTCGTCCGAGGAGCGCGACGAGCTGTACGTCTTCTCTGTTCGCGACGACGGGCCTGGCATTCCAGCCGAGTACGCCGACCGCGTCTTCGAGATGTTCCAGACGCTGAAGCCCCGCGACCAGGTCGAGGGCAGCGGCATGGGCCTCGCGATCGTGAGCCGCATCGTGGCCTGGCAAGGCGGCCGCGTATGGTTCGAGCCGGCGCCCGAGGGCTCGGGAACGGTGTTCAGATTCGAGTGGCGCAAGCGCCCGCCCGCCGCGACCGAGGAGGCCGCTGCAGAGAAATCGGCAGCGGGCGACCAGGCGGCAGCCGGCGACCAGGCGGGAGCCGAAGGGGCCGCCGCCGAAGAGGCCTCGGCCCGGGAGACCAAGTGATGCCGTCCAGCAGACCTGTCACCATCCTGCTCGTCGAGGACGACGAGGTGGACATCAAGGCGCTCAAGTGGGCGTTCGCCAAGCTCAAGATCGCCAACCCCGTCGAGGTCGCGCGCGACGGCGTCGAGGCCCTGGAGGCCCTGCAGAACCTGGCGCGCCCGTTCCTCGTCATTACGGACATCAACATGCCGCGCATGAACGGCATCGAGCTGATCCGCAAGATTCGCGAGGCTAGCGAGCTTCGGGACTCGATCGTCTTCGTGCTCACGACATCCAACGACGAGCAGGACAAAATAGACGCCTACCACCTCAATGTGGCGGGCTACATGCTGAAGTCCGACATGGGCACGAGCTTCATGCGCGCGATCGAGCTCGTCGAGAACTACTGGAAAGTCGTGGAGCTTCCGGGGCCCGAATGACGCTGCCGCGCCGCGGCCCGGAATGGGGTCTCCAACCAGGGGGCCTCGCCTAGGCGTTTCCCGATATGGCAGACTCTCCCCGGTCGGCCGGCGCCATCCGGGCCCACCGGCGCGGGAGCAGCGATGAAATCGCCGAAGGGCTCAGACTACAGCGTCCGAGGATTAGCCTCGATGGGCGTGACCGCGCTCGTGCTGCTGTGCCTCGTGGTATCGGCCAGCGTCGCCTGGGTCGCCGGGCAGCTGCAGGCCAAAACCAGCTCCTTGGTGCGCGATTCCGAAAGCCTCCGTCTCGCAACTCGCATCGAGCTGCTGCTGCTGAACTATCAGCGGCTCGCGGCGCTGACCGACGACCCTCGCGCCCAGACGGACAGCCGCAGCGTCGGAAGCGACCTCGAGGCGAGTCTGCGCCAGATCGTCGGGCTCGCCGCGTCGGCGAAGGAGAGCGACCTCATCGCACGCTCGGCACAAGACGTGGACACGTATCTCACGCAGCGTGCCGAGCTCGAGCAGAGCGGAATCCCCGTACGGGACGTTCAGCGGCAGGCGCTGCCCTACCTCGACGCGGCCTTGGCCAGCTTGCGCGAGCTTGCCGCGACGGACGAGCAGGAAGTCGGCGCGGCCTACGCGGACGCCCAGCGCGCCGGTTCCTTCTTCATCGCGGCGGCCGTCGCCACGGTCGCGTTGACCGCGGTCCTGCTCGTGCTCATGACCGTCGCGATCCGCACTTTCCTGCTGCGGCCCGTGCTCGGGCTGCGCGATACCATCGATCGGTACCGGGGCGGCGACCCGAAGGCACGCGCGGACGAAGAAGCGCCCCGGGAGATCGCGGACATCGCCCGCGCCTTCAACGACATGAGCCAGGAGCTCGAGCGCCGCCAAGCCCGCGAGCTGGCGTTCATCGCCGGCGTCGCGCACGACCTCCGCAACCCCCTCGCCGCCCTGCAGTACAGCCTCGACACCATGCGGGTTCAGAATCGGAGCTGGGACACCGAGACCGAGAGGCTCGTCGGCGTCCTGGAACGCCAGCTCGCCCATCTGACCCGCATGGTCAGCGACCTGCTCGAAACCTGCTACATCGAGTCCGGCGAGCTCACGCTGACGCGCGAGATATTCGACCTGCGCGATGCCGTGAAGTCCGTCCTGGATCTCTACGCGCCGGCGGCCGCGGACCGAGCCGTGGAAGTCGCGCTGGCCGAAGCGCCCGTGCCGGTATTCGCCGACCGCACACGCATCGAGCAGGTCGTCGGTAATTTGTTGAGCAATTCGATCAAATACTCGGCGCCGGGCAGCCGCATCGCGATCGGCGTGACGCGGCACGATGGCACGGGCGAGCTCTACGTGACCGACGAGGGGGTCGGCATCAGCGAGGAGGACCGCGAACGCATCTTCGAGCCGTTTTGGCGGGCCAACGGCTCGGGCAAGCGCAGCGGGACCGGGCTCGGGCTCTCCGTGGTCCGCAAGATCGTCGTCGCCCACGAAGGCACGATCGAGGTCGAGAGCCAGCCGGGTGTGGGTTCGGTATTTCGCGTGCGCGTGCCGGCGACCGCGGAGGAGCAGGCCGCGGCGCCGGCTTGAGCGTGACGCGATCGCGGCCGGCTGCAGGATCTGACAAGGGGATCGGTAGGATTGGCCGCGGCCGGGGCGAAACGGACCCCGGAATAGACCCTCGGCGGAATGGCGCCCCGGATAGGATTCGAACCTATGACCTTCCGCTTAGGAGGCGGACGCTCTATCCCCTGAGCTACCGGGGCACTCGGTGAGGACTTCCGCGTGGAAGCCCACGCGGCGGCGGCCGTTCATTCTACCTCAATCGCACCGCTCGAGCCCCGGCCAGTACCCGGCAGGCACGCACGCTGGCCGCGCTCCGCGCCGCACGCCCATCAATGCACACGCAGCTGCAGCTGATTCGCGGTCCTCTGGGCATCCAGAGCAGTGCGCTGCGCCTGCTGCGCTTCGCGCAGCGCCTGATCCGCCGTACGCGTCGCGGTTTCGACCTTGGCCGACAGCGAGGAGAGCGTCGCCTGCAACTGCTCGACACGCTGCGC
This sequence comes from uncultured Gammaproteobacteria bacterium, assembly GCA_963702105.1. GTDB lineage: Bacteria > Pseudomonadota > Gammaproteobacteria > Steroidobacterales > Rariloculaceae > ZC4RG20. Next base: position 822,652 of record OY969712.1, on the reverse strand, counting down.
CGTCGATGCCCCGGCCAGCGGAACCTTCGGCGCGGTCGGGTTGACGCTCGTATAAGCCCGGAGCCGCGTCTCGAGACTTGCGACCTGCTTCTCCAGGGCCTCGACGCGCTGCTCGAGCGTCCGCTGGGTCCCTGGCCGTGTGGAGCCGCGCGGGTTCCGGCCTGCCGCAGCCGCCGGTCCCTGATCCGTCTGGATCTCATCCGTCTGGACCTGGTCGGTCTGGACCTGGTCGGTCTGGCCCCGGTTCGTCCGACCCGGATTCGCGCTGCCCTGGTCCGCCGCCGGCGCAGGGGCCGGCGCCGGCGGCGGCGCCTGTGCGGCCGCCGAGCCGACTAAGAGCGCCAGGGCCCCGAAAGCGGCCGCCTGCAGGATCTTGCGTGTCATGCCGTTCACCTCGAAGCGTCACACCTCGGCGAGAGCCTACGCGAAGCCCCGGCTGCGGCGGAACCGCGACGGGCCCCCGTGGCGGCCGAACCGCGGGACGGTGCGAGTCGGCAGACGACTCGTCACGATACCGCCCGCGCGGCGGGAGCCCGCAATCGGCTACGACCCGGGGCCCTCTCCCCATCCCGAATGCAGCTGGCCGTTGCCCCGAAAGAAGGCTTGGATCTGACGGATCATGCCGTCCTGTATCTTGAAGAGCTCGAAAACGACCGAACCGTTGTTGTGCGGGTACTCGGGCGGCGTCGTGAAGTTGCCGATCGCGAGCACGAGGCCGCGCGCTTCGTCGGCCACGTAGAACCGGCGGTTCTCGACGTTCCACTTCACGGAAGGAATCTGGAACTCGCCGCCGCAACTGCCCGGCGAACGCTCGGAGTTGACGGTGAAGACGCCGAGCTCGACGCGCTCGCACTCCGGGTGCCACGGAACCTTGTGGTAATCGATCTTCTGCGACACCGCGTCGAAGTACAGATCCGCGATGTGGAAGAGCTCCGGGCGCGGCGTCCGCTCGTCGGCGGGCAGCACGGCGTCGAAGATGCGGTCCGGCAGGTGCAGCGTGGAGGGATCGGCGCCGAAGCCGCCCTTCGGGGGCTCGTAGGAGACCTCCTCGATCTCCGCGATGCGCCGGTCGACGATCTTGAGCCGAACGACGTAGAACCATGAATGCTCGGGCGCATTCGGCCCTTCGGTTTTGGCTCCGGGGCGGTTCGAATGAATGACGTTCGTGACGATGCCGTAGAAAACGGCCGCCCCCGTGATCGGATCGACGAACGCCTGTCGATAGGGCAGCCGCCGGCCCGGCCCCCAAACCTGCCCCTTGCCGAGCTGCGTCACGGCGCCGTTGCTCGTCACACGCAGGTCGGGCGCAACGGCGAGTCGCGATGTGTCGTCGTCAGTCAGGGCCTCGGTGTAATCGGTCAGAAAAGTCAGCAGGCAGCGGCGATCGCACGAGGTCGCGGGCGTGCCGTCCGTCTGGGCATGAACGGCGGTCTGCGCAAGTGCAAGTATCGCGGCCAGCGCCGCGAGGCGTCTCGTTCCAGTCATGTTCTCTCCTCGGCGGGCTGCACGTGCGCCCGGCTGTTCCAGTCTCCCCCGCCTCGTCGTTAAGAGGCACGGAAAATTCTAGAGAACGACGGCCTTCGATGACAGGGACATCGAAGGCGAAATCGAGGACAATCCCGGCGGGGAGCGCGGCGGAAATCGCGTGGGCGGACGCGGAGGGGATCGCGGCGCGCACGATATACCGCAGACATCGGGGAGAAACCATGGCCGCAATACTGTCGAAGGAGCGCATCGTCGCGCCCGCGGGCTACAACCGCTGGTGGGTGCCCGTCGCATCGATCGCGATTCACCTGTGCATCGGCTCGGTCTATGCGTGGAGCATCTACAACCCCGCCCTCGTGCGCATCTTCGGCGTCGTGACCCCGGCGGCCGAGGACTGGTCCCTCGGCAGCGTCGTGCAGATCTTCACGGTCGCGATCCTCGTGCTCGGGCTCGCGGCCGCGTTCGCGGGCAAGTGGCTCGAGGACGTGGGGCCGCGCAAGGTGGGTGTCGTCGCGGCGCTCTGTTGGGGCGGCGGCTACGTCGTGGGCGGCATCGGCGTCTTCGCGCACGCCCTGTGGCTCGTCTATCTCGGCTATGGCGTCATCGGCGGCTGCGGTCTCGGGCTCGGCTACGTCTCGCCCGTCAGCACGCTGATCCGCTGGTTTCCGGATCGGCGCGGCATGGCGGCCGGGCTCGCGATCATGGGGTTCGGCGGCGGCGCCATGATCGGCGCGCCGCTGCAGAACCATCTCATCGCGGCGTACTACCGGGCGCCGCAGTACGTCGGCCCCGTGCAGAGCGTGAACCTCGAGACGCGCGAGGGGCGGCGCTACGTGCAGGTAGACGGGAGCGCGCGTGAAGCCGTCGTCGTCGGCGCCAACGAGACGGCGAACATGATCGTGCCGGGACCTCCGGGCGTGTACCTCGTCGGGACGGGCAGCGTCGGCGTTGGGCAGACGTTCGTCACGCTGGGCGTTCTCTACCTGCTCGTCATGCTCGTCGCCTCGTTCTCGTACCGCCTGCCGCCGCAGGGCTGGAGGCCGGCGGGCTGGGCACCGCCGGACGAGGCGCACCGCGAGCGCAGAATGATTTCCGGTAAGCACGTGCACATCGACACGGCGCTGCGTACGCCGCAGTTCTATCAGCTCTGGCTCGTGCTGTGCTTGAACGTCACGGCCGGCATCGGCGTCCTCAGCGTGGCGCGGACGATGATGAGCGAGATCTTCGGCACCGCCCTGCCCGGCGTCGTGGACGGCGCGTTCGCGGCCACGTACGTCGTCATGATCAGCGTGTTCAATATGCTGGGCCGCTTCATCTGGGCCAGCACGTCGGACTACATCGGCCGGCGCAATACGTATTCGATCTTCTTGGGGCTCGGACTGTTGCTTTACCTCTCTATTCCGTTCACGGCCGCGCGCGTGAGCGTGAATCCGGCGGTTCTATGGCTCGTCTACTTCTATGCCGCGACGATGATCATCTTCACGATGTACGGCGGCGGCTTTTCTACGATTCCGGCCTATCTCGCCGACGTGTTCGGCACGCGCTACGTGGGCGGCATTCACGGCCGGATCTTGACGGCCTGGAGCGCGGCGGGCGTGTTCGGCCCGCTCGCGATCACCTCGCTGCGCGAGCACGCCATGCGCGGCGCGATTCACACGCTCGCGGCCTCGGTCGACCCGGAGCGCTTCCGTGCGGCCTTCGGGGCGGGGCTCGATCAGCTGGATCAGCTCGTCTCGCAGAACACCGTCACGATCGCGAAGCTCATGGCCATCGCACCGCCCGGCACCGTGGACCCCACGAGCAGCCTCTACAACACGACCATGTATCTCATGGCCGGGCTGCTCGCCGTCGGGTTGCTCTGCAACGCGCTCATGCGGCCCGTGGACGCGAAGCACCACATGGAGACGCCGGATCCCGAGGACGAGGTCGATCTCGGAGTGGCGGCGCTGCACGAATGAAGACGAAAAAGGGGTCAGAGCCGTTTTTTCGCCGCTACCGCCGTCGCCCGGTCGACGGCAACGCGACCGCGAAAAAAAGGGTTCTGACCCCTTTTTCGCTTTCTTAATCCACGCGCCAGGTGCTGGTCTTGCGCAGCGCGTCGGCCACGCGCGCCGTGCGCTTGAGCCCCGTCGGATGCACGCGGTAATACGCGTGCTCGAAGCTCTCGGCCGGCTTGCGGTGCACGACGCCCATGGCGACGGGAAATGCCGGCGGCGCCATACCGAGCAGCAGCTGCGCGAGCACGGCGTTCGTCTCGTCGTGGCGCAGAACTTCGTCCGGCCTGGCCTTGGCGTCGATCACCTCGAGCGCCATGGCGGCCGGGTCGAAGCGCAGGCCCTTGGCTCCGCCCGCGCCGAACACGAGCGGCTTGCCGTGCTCGACGTGTATCTGGCCTTCGGCGCTCATCTCGCGCGCGGTAAAAGCCTTGAAGACGTCGTCGTTGTACACGATGCAGTTCTGGAAAATCTCGACGAAGGCCGCGCCCTCGAACCCGTGCGCGGCCTCGAGCACGCTGCCGAGACCGGTCTTGTCCGTGTCCACGGCCCGCGCGATGAAGCGCGCGCCCGCGCCGAGCGCGAACAGCGCGGGCACGACCGGCGTATCGATCGAACCCTGCGGTGTCGAAGGCGTACGCGTGCCGAGCCGCGAAGTCGGCGAATACTGCCCCTTCGTGAGCCCATAGACCTCGTTGTTGAAGAGCAGGATCTTGAGCCCGACGTTGCGACGCAGCGCGTGCAGCAGGTGGTTGCCGCCGATCGAGAGGCCGTCGCCGTCGCCCGTGACGACCCAGACGTTGAGCTCGGGCCGGGAAAGCTTCAGCCCGGTCGCAATGGCCGGTGCCCGGCCGTGAATCGTGTGGAAGCCGTAAGTCTCGAGGTAGTACGGGAAGCGCGAAGAGCAGCCGATCCCGGAGACGAACACCGTGCTTTCGGGCTTGGCGCCGACATCGGCCAGCGTCCGCGTCATCGACTTCAGGATCGCGTAGTCGCCGCAGCCCGGGCACCACCGCACCTCCTGGCTCGAAGCGAAATCCTTGGCATCGAGCTTGTTCGAAACGACAGCGCTCATTGCGGTACTCCGGTCTTCAAACCGCGCGCGGCGCATGTTGCGCGGCGGGAATCTGGCCGAGCTCGCGCCGGATGGCGGCGATGAGCTCGGCGACGAGGAAAGGCTGACCCATGACTTTGTTGAGCTGCACGGGATCGACGCCGAGCTTGTCCCGCAGCAGCGTCGCGAGTTGCCCCATGTTCATCTCGGGCACGAGTATCCGATCGTAGCGCGCGAGCAGATCCCCGAGATTGCGCGGGAACGGCGAGAGGTAGCGGATGTGGATCAGCCCCACGCGCCCGCCGCTGCGCGAGACGGCCCGCACGGCCTGATAAAGGGCACCGAACGTCGAGCCCCAGCCGACGACCGCAAGGCCCTCGCTCGAGCCGATCTCGACGGTCTGCTCCGGAATGAACTTCGCGACCGAGGCGATCTTGTCCGCCCGCAGCCGCGTCATGGCCTGATGGTTCGCGGCGTCGTACGAGATGTTGCCCGTACGGATATCCTTCTCGAGGCCGCCGATGCGGTGCATGAGGCCCGGCATGCCGGGTGTGATCCACGGCCGGCCGAGACTTGCGGGGTCGCGCGCAAAGACCGCCTCGGTCTTGCCGGGCTCGATGCCCTCCGCGGGGGCCGCCTGCGATTCGATCGGCGCATAGGCCGCCATGTCCGGGATTCGCCAGGGCTCCGCAGCATTCGCGAGATACCCGTCCGTGAGCAGGAAGACGGGCGTCATGTGGCGCAGAGCGATGCGCACGGCCTCGATCGCGACATCGAAGCAGTCGCTCGGCGAGCGTGCCGCGAGCACGGGCAGCGGCGCATCCGCGTTGCGGCCGTAGACCGCCTGGTAAAGGTCCGACTGCTCCGTCTTCGTCGGCAACCCGGTCGAGGGCCCGCCGCGCTGCGAATCGACGACGATGAGCGGCAGCTCGGCGTTGATCGCGAGTCCGATGGCCTCGGTCTTGAGCGCGATGCCGGGGCCCGAGCTCGACGTGACGCCGATCGCGCCGCCGTACGAAGCGCCGATCGCGGCGCAGGCAGCGGCGATCTCGTCCTCCGCCTGGAAGATGCCGACGCCGTGCTCGCCCATCTGGGCGAGCCGATGCAGCAGCGGGGAAGCCGGCGTGATCGGATACGAGCAGAACATGATGGGCCGGTCGGCGAGCTCGCCCCCGGCCGCAAGCCCGAGCGCGAGCGCCTCGCTGCCGCGCACCCCGCGGTACTCGCCGGGCGGAAACGTCGCGCGCCGCGTATGCAGATGCGGAATCGCGGCCGTGAGCTCGGCCGTCTCGCCGTAGGCGTGGCCCGCGTAGAGCGCCGCGACGTTCGCGTCGCGGATAGGCTCGTTCTTCGCGAAACGCTTCCGGACCCATGTCTCGACGCCCGAGACGTCGTAGCCGAACATCCAGTGCACGAGGCCGAGCGACCAGAAGTTCTTGCACCGCCCGGCGTCGCTCTTGCTGAGCCCGAAGGCCTTGACGGCCTCGCCCGTGAGCTTCGCGATGTCGAGCTCGACGACCTGATAGCCGTCGAGCGCTCCGCTCTCGCGCGGGTCCTGCTCGTAGCCGGCCTTCGCGAGCCCGCGGCTCGTGAAGCTGTCCGTGTTGACGACGATGAGGGCGCCGCGGGCCAGCGACCCGACGTTGACCTTGAGCGCGGCCGGATTGAACGCGACGAGGACCTGCGGGGCGTCCCCCGCCGTCGTGATCGGGCCCGCGCCGAGGTTGATCTGGTAGGCGGAGACCCCGAACGTCGTGCCGGCCGGCGCCCGGATCTCGGCCGGGTAGTCCGGAAAGGTCGCGAAATCGCTGCCGGCAAGCGCCGTCGCGGCCACGAACTGCGTGCCCATGAGCTGCACGCCGTCGCCCGAGTCGCCTGCGAAGCGGATCACGATGGATTCGGAGTCGATGCTGTTGCGGTCGCTCATATCAATATGTCGCAATTCAATAAGCCCGAAGTCCGTCTCGCTGCCTGCTTAGGCCCCTCGAGGCCCCCCTCCTGTTCCCGGACCCGCTCGATCCGCCGACAAACCCGCGATTTTGCAATAAACTTAAGTCGCAGCGTTCGGGGTCGAACGCGCAGAGAGGGCCAGGGGTTGTTGCCTACCGCGGAAAGGCCGGAGCCTGCGCAAAAGAACGGCGAATTATAGCTTGGCCGGCCGCCGCGCGCGGCAACTCAATGTTCATAAGCATATTTCACAAGATCCGGTCCCGGAGTTCATCCACGAGGAACGAGGGTCCCGAGCGGGACCATGGAGCAATGCCGAAAGTCACTTACATCGAACCCGACGGCACGGTGCGCGAAGTCGAGGCGCCGGCCGGCACGACGGTCATGGAAGCCGCCGTGGACAACGACGTAGAGGGCATCGTCGCCGAGTGCGGCGGCGCCTGCTCGTGTGCTACCTGTCATGTCTATGTGGACGAGCAATGGCTCGAGAAGCTGCCGCCGCCGGATGCGCAGGAAGACGGCATGCTCGACTGCGTCCTGGACCGGCAGCCCAACAGCCGCCTGAGCTGTCAGATCGAGCTCGGCGAGCAGCTCGACGGGCTGCTCGTGCGCGTGCCCGAATCGCAGATCTGAGGGCGGTTCGCCGCTTGCGCGCGCTCCGCCTTGGACCGTCGCTCGTTTTGTAGCAAAATTCGCGACCTTCCCCATTACCCGCACCGAGGAAAAAGGGCATGACTTTTGTAGTCACCGACAGCTGCATCAAGTGCAAGTACACAGACTGCGTCGAAGTGTGCCCGGTCGACTGCTTCCACGAAGGCCCGAACATGCTCGTCATCGACCCGGAGGAGTGCATCGACTGCACGCTCTGCGAGCCCGAGTGCCCCGTGGAAGCCATCGTTTCGGAAGACGACGTCCCGGCGGGTCAGGAGCAGTTCCTGGAGCTCAATGCCGAGCTCTCGAAGGATTGGCCGGTCCTCACGAAGGCCAAGGAGCCGCCGGCCGACGCCGACGACTGGAAGGACGTCAAGGACAAGCTGCAGTACCTCGAGCGCTAGGACTCTGCCACGAAGCGAAAAAGGGGTCAGAGCCCTTTTTCGCGAGAAGCGCCTGAGGATCTCTGCGCTGCGGCGCGGCGAAAAAGGGCTCTGACCCCTTTTTCGGCTTTTTCGGTCTCCTCACGTCTGATTCTTGATCGGAATCAGGTTAAGAAAGAACTCCACGGCCCGCTGACCGAATCCCTCGGCCGGCTCGCGGTCCACAGTTACGCGCCCGCGCGTCCAATGCAGCCAGCCCTGCCGGTCGAGCGTGACGTGCCAGGCGTTCTCGGGCCGCATGTCGCGTTCGAGGATCGACGAGACCGCGGCCGCCAATGTCGGATCGTCCACGACGAGCCCGCTCTCGGTGTTTAGAATCATCGAGCGCGGATCGACGTTCGGCGAGCCGACGAAGGTCCAACGCCCGTCCACGACGACGGCCTTCGCGTGCAGCGCGAGCTTGACCGGATCCGCGGGCGGCGTGACGAAACGCTCGATCACGGCCGGGTCGGCGCGCATCTCATAGAGCTCGACGCCGGATTTCAGCAGTGCCCGGCGCCACTTCTTGTAGCCCGAATGCGCCACGACATGGCTGTTCGAGGCGAGCGAGTTCGTGAGCACACGCACGCGCACGCCGCGCGCGACGAGCCGGCGCAGCTCGTCGATGAAGCTGCGATCCGGCACGAGGTAAGGCGAGCTCAGCAGGACCTCGTGCTGCGCGGATGCGACGAAGCGCTTGAACTGACGGTAGAGCTGGGTAGGTGCGCGGCGGTCCACCTGAGGAGAATCGACGTAAAGCTCCGCTCGCCCGTGGCTCGCCTGTCCGAGCAGTGAGCGCAGATAGCTGCCCCAGCCCTGGGCTGGGGGCGCGAAAGCGACAAGACGGCTGCGGTTCGCCGCGACCGTCGCCGCGCACAGGCGCCTGACGCCGTCAACGTTGACGTTAACGTCCCCGCCCCCGCGCTTCCAATAGATCGGCACGGCCATGGCACTGTTCCAATACAGGTCGAAGCTGCCCGAGAGCTGCCGCATGACCGGTCCGGACACGAGCACGTCGAGATCGTTCTGTACGAAGCGCGGGTACAAGCCGAAGTAGCGATCGCCGATGTTGCGGCCGCCGACGATGCCGAACCGCCCGTCGGCGATGAAGCCCTTGTTGTGCATCCGGTGATTCAGCCGCCCGGGCTCGACGACGAACTGCAAAGGCCGCACGATCACGGAGCGATCCGTCCACGGATTGAAAATGCGGACCTCGATGTCCGGGTGGGCATCGAGCTCGGCGAGCTCCGTATCGAGGCCGCCGAGTGCGAGGTCGTCGAGCAGCAGCCGCACGCGGACACCGCGATCCGCCGCAGCGATGACGTGCTGCAGCAGCAGCCGGCCCGTCGCATCCTGCTGCCAGATGAAGTACTGGATGTCGAGGCTCTTGACCGCAAGGTCGGTCAGTGCGAGACGCACCTTGAGCGCGTCCTCGTTGTCGTGCAGGAGCCGGAACGACGACTCGTCCGGCGCCGCCGACGCGAGCCGGGCGGCGGCAGCGGCGAGAACGCCCGAGGAGGCCGGGGCCTCGGCGAACGTCGGCCGCGGGTCCGGCAGCCGGGCGATCGGCGTGCAGCCGAGCAGGCTCCCGAGGAGCGGGCCGCCGGCGAGGAGCGCGAGCCATGCGAGGCTTCGATTGGTTGTGCTTGTCAGGACCCTTGTCATCGTTTCGGGCGGCTGTCGCGGTCGTCACGTTACGCCGTGACCGGCCCGCACGGTACCGCGGGCTCAGGCCTGACAAGCCGTTAAGCCTCTGTCTATACTACGATGGCGTCCGGTCGCGGGGGTAAGACGACCGTAGGCGCCGCCTTCGCAGTCTGCTGAGATGATCATGCGGCGGCCGCTTCGAGGCGAGTATCCGCACCCGCACCGAGCGAGCCCCCGGCGCGGTGCCCGCCTTCGCCGCTGTCGCGCACGCACACCTGGCTTTGGCGGCCGCGGGGTAGAAGCGGAACTCGGATCGTAATGGGCCCTGAATTAGGAGAGCTCGATGGCCAGCAACAACAGAAATCTCTATATCAACGGCGAATGGAGCGCGGCCCGAGACGGGGCCGAATTTCCGGTCTACAACCCGTCCACCGGGGAAGAGTTCACGCGGGTCGCGGACGCCTCGCGCGCCGACGCGGCCGCGGCTATCGCAGCCGCCAAGGCGGCGCAGCCGGGCTGGGCCGCGCTGAGCCATGCGCAACGCGCGCAGATTCTCGCGCGCGTCGCGGACGTGCTCGAGGCGCGGCAGAAGGAGTTCCACGACGTCCTCGTGGACGAAGGCGGCTCGTGGATCGGCAAGGCGATGTTCGAGACGGGCTACAGCGCGGGCGTCTATCGCGCGGCGTCGGCGGCCGCCTATCAGGTCACGGGCGAGATCCTGCCCTCGGACCTCGGCAAGCTGAGCCTCATCGTGCGCGAGCCGCTCGGCGTCGTTTCCGTAATCTCGCCCTGGAATTTCCCGTTGATCCTGTCCTCGCGCGGCTTCGCGACGGCACTCGCCGTCGGCAACGCGGTCGTGCTCAAGCCTTCCGAGGAGACGCCGGTCGCGGGCGGCCTGCTCATCGCCGAGATCCTCGAGGAGGCCGGCATGCCGAAGGGCGTCTTCAACGTCGTGACCTGCTCCCGCGACCACGTCGGCGACGTCGGCGACGAGCTGCTCTCGAACCCGGCCGTCCGCGGCATCAGCTTCACGGGCTCGACGGCCGTCGGCCGGCAAATCGCGGCAAAGGCCGGCGGCCTGCTCAAGAAGTTCTGCGCCGAGCTCGGCGGCAAGGACGCCCTCATCGTCCTTGAGGACGCGGACATCGAGCACGCCGTCAACGCGGCGACGTTCGGCGCCTTCATGCACCAGGGCCAGATCTGCATGTCCGTGGAACGCGTTATCGTGCACGAGTCCGTCGCGGACGAATTCACGGAGAAGTTCGTCGCCAACGTCAAGAAGCTCAAAACGGGCAACCCGCGCGAGCTCGCGAACTGCATCGGCCCGATCATCAATCAAAAGCAGCTCGACAAGATCCGCGAGCAGGTCGACGAGGCCGTCTCGCGCGGCGCGCGCCTCATGTGCGGGGGCAAGCATCAGGGCTTATTCTACGAGCCCACCGTGCTCACGGGCGTCACGCGCGACATGCGCATCTTCCGCGAGGAGACCTTCGGCCCCGTTGCGCCCGTGCTGCGTGCACGGGACGAGGACGAAGCCGTCGAGATCGCGAACGACTCCGAGTACGGCCTCTCGGCGGGCATCATCACGCGCGACGAGGAGCGTGGCCTCGACGTCGCGCGGCGGCTCAACACCGGCATGGCCCACGTCAACGACAGCTCCGTGCACGACGAGCCGCACGCACCCTTCGGCGGCATCGGCGCGAGCGGCGTCGGCCGCCATGGCGGACGCGCCGGCATCGAGCAGTTCACCGAGCTGCGCTGGATCACGCTCGAGCGCGGCGGCCGCCACTTCCCGCCGCCGTTCGTCATGGGCCACTGAAGATACGGGGTCAGAGCCCTTTTTCGAAGCGCGTCTTTCGACCGTAACTGCGGGTAACTGCGGCCGCCCGCCCTCTCACGGCGGGCGGCCGCCCTCACGCTACTCTCCCAATGCCGGGCCGCTTGCTCCGGTCCCATGCACCGGCCGTTTGGCCCCGGTTTCTCGATCTCGCGCGCGAGGCTTTCCCTGGCCTTGACCCCCTTCCCAGCCCTACCGACAGCTCGCCGCCTTGGCGTATACTGCGGGGCCTTACCGACAACACCATAAGACCCAACCAGCGGGCGCACTGCACTCCAAGGAGAAGAAGATAATGCCAACGAAGATAGTCGACACCGTACTCCCGACGACCATGGTGGGGTCCTATCCCCGGCCGTCATGGTTCAAGCACCAGCTGCTCGGCCGCGACGTCCGTGTGGCCTTCAAGGAGCACAACCACGAGGAAGAGTATACGGATGCCGTCGCCTCGGTCATCCGCGACCAGGAAGAAGCCGGCCTCGACATCGTGACGGACGGCAACATGTGGTACGACGACTACGTCGGCGTCATCGGTTCGTTCTGCTGGTACCTCTACGAGCGCATTCCGGGCTTCGAGCCCGCACGTAATCCGCATCCGTCGCAGGTCGGCGCGGCGCCGAGCGCCGGCAAGTTCCTTCTCGACGACTGGGGCGGCGTCATCAACAGCGGCCCCGTCGACAGCAAGCCGGATACGCTGCGTTGGGCAGATTTGTTCACGATCGCCCAACAGCATGCGCACAAGCCGATCAAGGTGTCCATCGGCGCAGGCCCGGCCAATCTGGCCTGGCACGTCTACTTCAACGAGACCTCCTACTACAAGAGCCCGAAAGACCTGACGTTCGCGCTCGCGCCGATCTTCAATAAGGAGATGAAGGAGCTCGTGAAGCTCGGAGCGAAGTATTTCCAGATCGAAGATCTCGGCGCATGGCTCCCGCTGTTCACGAACAATCAGGACGACTACAAGTGGATTCGCGAAAGCATCGAAATGATGTGCGACGGCGTCGACGCCAAGATCGGCTGGCACTTCTGCTTCGGCAACGCCTGGGGTAACGACATCCTGAGCGCCAACTTTCCGCAGGGCTACCAGACCGTGCTGCCCCACTATTGGAACACGGAGGGCATCGACGAGTTCGTGCTCGACTACGCGAACCGTCACATGAGCGGCATCGAGTTCCTCGCGAACTGCCCCAAGAACAAGGGCGTGCAGGTCGGCATCCTCGATATCCGCACGAATATGCTGGAGACGCCGCAGGCCGTCGCCGACCGCGTCCGCCTCGTCCTCAAGCACCTCTCGCCCGAGCAGGTCACGCTGAGCACGGACTGCGGCATGAAGCCCCTTGCGCGGCCCGTGGCAAAGATGAAGCTCGAGGCGCTGGCCCAGGGCGCCGCGATCGTGCGCAAGGAAATCGGCGCCTAAGCGACCCTGACACCCACGTCAGCAGCGAAGCGGGCCGGCAGAGATGCCGGCCCGTTTTTTTTGGGTCGGTGGTACGCCGGGGCCTCCGCCGGACATGTTTGCGGCCAGCGCCGAAGCCTCCGCCGGATACGTTTGCAGCCTGCGCCGGGGCTTCCGCGGGATATTGCGGGCGGCATGGACGGTTGGCGTGCCCGGATACGTTTGCGGCCGGCGCGGGCAGTTGGGTTGCCCGCGTACGTTTGCGGCTGACAGGGAGCGTTCGGCTGAGATGAAGGTATGGAGAGAGGTGGCGGAGCCGAAGGTCCGCCACCTCTCTCCATACCTTCTATCAATGCGTCCCGCCGGCGTTCGTGCAGAGGGCGCTTGGCGGGACGCTGGGCGCCAGGGATGGCGCCCAGCGAGCCCCCACGGACGGGTTTACGGCGCTCCCGCCAGGCGCCCTCTGCACGGGCGCCGACGGGACCCCTTAGCCTTACGACAAGCCGACGATCTCGCCCTTCTCGTTGATATCGATATGATCCGCCGCCGGCACCTTCGGCAGCCCCGGCATCGTCATCATGTCGCCGCCGAGCACGACCATGAAGCCGGCGCCGGCCGAGAGATATGCGTCGCGCACCTTGAAGACGTGTCCCTTGGCCGCGCCGCGGAACTTCGGATCGGTCGAGAACGAGTACTGCGTCTTTGCGATGCAGATCGGGAAGTGGCCGTAGCCCTGCTCCTGGAAGCGCTCGATCTTCTTGCGGATCGCCGTGTCGGCGATCACCTCCGCGGCGCCGTAGATCTTCTCAGCGACCTTGCCGATCTTGTACCAGAGCGTGTCTTTGTCGTCATAGACGAAGGTCATCTGCGGCTTCGCCTTGTCCGTGAGCTTGACGATGGCCTCGGCCAAGCCCCTCGCGCCCTCGCCGCCCTTGGCGAAGTGCTGGCAGACGACGGCCTCGATGCCCTGCGACGCCACGTGATCCTTGACGAACTGCAGCTCCTTGTCGGTGTCGCTGCCGAAGCGGTTCATGGCGACGACGAGCGGCAGGCCATAGTGGTCGCGGATGTTCGCGACGTGTCGGTCGAGGTTTACGATGCCCCGCTTGAGGGCCTCGACGTCCTCCTTGTTGAGGTCCGCCAGCTCGACACCGCCCTGGTACTTGAGCGCGCGGATGGTCGCGACGAGCACGACGGCGTTCGGGCTCAGGCCCGTCTTGCGGCATTTGATGTCGACGAACTTCTCCGCGCCGAGGTCGGCGCCGAAACCCGCCTCCGTCACGACGTAATCGGCGAGCTTCAGGGCGGTCTTCGTCGCGATGGCCGAGTTGCAGCCATGTGCGATGTTCGCGAACGGACCGCCGTGCACGAACGTCGGCGTATGGCCGATGGTCTGCACCATGTTGGGCTTGATCGCGTCCTTCATGAGGACCGTCATCGCGCCCTGCGCGTTGAGTTGACCCGCCGTGATCGGCTTCTGATCGCGCGTGTAGCCGACGATGATCTTGCTGATGCGCTCCTTCATGTCCTGCAGGGACGTCGAGAGGCAAAGAATCGCCATGATCTCGGAAGCGGCGACGATGTCGTAGCCCGTCTCTCGCGGCACGCCCTGGGCAGGACCACCGAGGCCGATCACGATGTTGCGCAGCGAGCGGTCGTTCATATCGATGACGCGGCGCCAGGTGATTCTGCGCGTGTCGAAACCGAGCGCGTTGCCGTAGTAGATATGGTTGTCCACGAGCGCCGCGAGCAGGTTGTGCGCGAGGCTCACGGCGTGAAAGTCGCCCGTGAAGTGCAGGTTGATGTCGTCCATGGGCACGACCTGGGCGTAGCCGCCGCCGGCGCCGCCGCCTTTGCTGCCGAAGCACGGCCCGAGCGAGGGCTCGCGCACGCAGACCATGGCCTTCTTGCCGATGACGTTGAGCGCATCGCCGAGGCCGACGGTCGTCGTCGTCTTGCCTTCGCCGGCGGGCGTCGGCGTCACGGCCGTGACGAGGATGAGCTTCCCGTCGGGCCGGTTCTCGAGTTTGGCGATGAGCTCCGAAGACAGCTTCGCTTTGTAGTGCCCGTAGGGTTCCAGATCCTCGGGATCGATCCCGAGGCGGCTCTTGGCCAGGTCGGAAATCCGTTCGAGCTTCGCGTTGCGGGCTATTGTAATGTCGTCATCCATAATTCTTGCGCCTACTCGCTGTTTTTTGTTTGGAGCTTGACCCGCGGCGCGCCAAGCTCCATGCCGGGCCGCTGCGGAGCCGGCGGCCGCCCTCGAGCGGCCGCCGTGACCTCGCGGTCTCAGTACCGGTAATGATCCGACTTGTACGGCCCCTCGACGGGTACGCCGAGGTAGTCGGCCTGCTTCGGCGAGAGCTTCGTCAGGTGCGCGCCGAGATTCTCGAGGTGCAGCGCGGCGACCTTCTCGTCGAGGTGCTTCGGGAGCACGTAGACGCCGACCGGATACTTTTCCGTGTGCTTGAAGAGCTCGATCTGCGCGAGTGTCTGGTTCGTGAAGCTGCTCGACATCACGAAGCTCGGATGACCCGTCGCGCAGCCGAGGTTAACGAGCCGGCCCTCGGCCAGCAGGATGATGCTGTGGCCGTCGGGGAACGTGATGCGGTCCACCTGGGGCTTGATGTTCTCCCACTTGTACTTGCGCAGCTTCTCGACCTGGATCTCGTTGTCGAAGTGGCCGATGTTGCAGACGATCGCGTTGTGCTTCATCCGCTTCATGTGGTCTTCGGTGATGATGTCGACGCAGCCCGTGGTCGTGACGAACACGTCGGCGGTCTCGACGACCTCGTCCATGGTTCGGACCTCGTAGCCCTCCATGCAGGCCTGCAGCGCGCAGATCGGGTCGATCTCCGTGATGATGACGCGGGCGCGCTGGGCGGCCAGCGACTGCGCGGAGCCCTTGCCCACGTCGCCGTAGCCGGCAACGACGGCGACCTTGCCGGCCAGCATCACGTCCGTCGCACGCATGATGCCGTCAACGAGCGAGTGGCGGCACCCGTAGACGTTGTCGAACTTGGACTTCGTCACGGAGTCGTTGACGTTGATAGCCGGGAACAGCAGCTTGCCCTGCTTGTGCATCTGATAGAGACGGTGCACGCCGGTGGTCGTCTCCTCGGAGACGCCACGGATTTCCTTGGCCATCTTCTCGAAGCGGCCCGGGTTCTCCTTGAGGGCCTTCTTGAGCTGCGCGAACAGGACCTTCTCCTCGGCGCTCTCGGTCGGCTTGTCGAGGATGGAAGGATCCTTGAGGGCCTGGTTGCCCAGGTGCACGTACAGCGTCGCGTCGCCACCGTCGTCGAGGATCATGTTCGGCACTTCGCCGTTGCCCCAGTCGAGCGTGCGGTCGATGAACTCCCAGTACTCCTCGAGGGTCTCGCCCTTGTAGGCGAACACGGGCGTGCCGCGCTCGGCGATGGCCGCGGCGGCGTGGTCCTGCGTCGAGAAGACGTTGCAGCTGGCCCACCGGACCTTGGCGCCGAGCGCCTGCAGCGTCTCGATGAGCACCGCCGTCTGGATCGTCATGTGCAGCGAGCCCGTGATGCGCGCGCCCTTGAGCGGCTGCTGAGCCCCGTACTCCTCGCGGATCTTCATGAGGCCTGGCATTTCGTTCTCGGCCAGCTCCATCTCGATGCGCCCGTAGGCGGCTTGAGAAATGTCCTTGACGAAGTAGTCCTTATTCGCGTTCTTGGCGGCCAAAGCCTCGTTAGTCATGTTGAAGACTCCTGATGCGAGTGTCGGTTCTATTAATGGGTATTCGGTAATGCGTATTCGGTTCTAAAGAGAGCGGCCGAAGGCGGCCTTGAAGCGCTGCTCGAATGCGTCGCGGTCGAACGAGTGGTTCTGCGTGCCGTGCGACTCGATCTTGATCGCGCCCATGAGGCTCGCGATGCGGCCCGTCGTATCCCAGTCGAGACCGTTCATGAGGCCGTACAGTAGGCCCGCGCGATAGGCATCGCCGCAGCCCGTCGGGTCCTCCACGGACTTCGGCTTGACGGAGGGAATCACGTGCTCGCCTTTCTTGGTGTAGATCGTCGAGCCGTCGCCGCCCCGGGTCACGATGAGCGCCTCGGCATGCGCCGTCACGTCGGCCGTGTCCCAGCCCGTACGGTCCTTGAGCAGCTGCCACTCGTAGTCGTTGACCGTGACCCAGGTGCACTGATCGACGAAGCGGCGCAGATCCTCGCCGTTGAACATCGGCATGCCCTGGCCGGGGTCGAAGATGAACGGGATGCCGGCGGCGGCGAACTGCTCGGCGTGCTCGATCATGCCGGTGCGGCCGTCCGGGGAGACCATGCCGATCGTGACGCCCTTGGCGTCCGCGACGCGGTTGCGCTCGGAGAAGTTCATGGCACCCGGGTGGAAGGCCGTGATCTGGTTGTCGTCGAGGTCCGTCGTGATGAAGGCCTGGGCCGTGAATACGTCGTCGAGAACCTTGATGTGATCCTGACGGACGCCGAGCTCGTCGAGCCGGGCGCGGTAAGGATCGTAATCCTGGCCGACGGTCGCCATCGGCAGCGGCTCCTCGCCGAGCAGCTTCAGGTTGTAGGCGATGTTGGCCGCGCAGCCGCCGAACTCGCGCCGGAGCTTCGGCACGAGGAATGCCACGTTCAGGATGTGGATCTTGTCGGGGAGGATGTGGTTCTTGAACGAATCCTCGAACACCATGATGTTGTCGTATGCGACCGAGCCGCAGATTAGCGCCGTCATCTCTCTCCCCTGGGCGAGCCGAAAAGGGGTCAGAGCCCTTTTTCGAGTCACCGAAGAATTCATAAAGCCTGTGCCGAGGCCCCGAAGGGGGCCGCCGGCCATGTCGAAAAAAGGGCTCTGACCCCTTTTTCTTGAGCGGCGCCGGCGTCACGAAGGCCGCCGCCGGCGCCGCAAGATAAAGGGCTCTGACCCCTTCTTATTTCGCCGAGTCCTTGAGCGCCTCGGCCTTGTCGGTGCGCTCCCAGCTGAAGTCCGGGCGCCCGAAGTGGCCATAGGAGGCCGTCTTGCGGTAGATGGGCTTCAGCAGGTCGAGCATCTTGATGATGCCGTACGGCCGCAGGTCGAAGTGCTCGCGCACGGCCTGGGCGATGCGCTCCTCGGACACCTTGTGCGTGCCGAAGGTCTCGACCGTGACCGAGGTCGGCTTCGCGACGCCGATGGCGTAGGACACCTGCACCTCGCAGCGCTCCGCGAGACCGGCCGCGACGATGTTCTTTGCGACGTAGCGGCAAGCGTAGGCCGCGGAGCGGTCCACCTTCGAAGGGTCCTTGCCCGAGAACGCGCCGCCGCCGTGACGGGCCATGCCGCCGTAGGTGTCGACGATGATCTTGCGCCCGGTCAGGCCGCAGTCCCCCATCGGCCCGCCGACCACGAACCGGCCGGTCGGATTGATGTGGTACTCGGTGTCCTTCGTAACCCACTTCGAGGGCAGCACGGGCTTGATGATCTCCTCCATGACCGCTTCCTGCAGGTCCTTGAGCGAGATATCCGGGCTGTGCTGCGTCGAAAGCACGACGGCGTCGATGCCGACGGGCTTGTTGTCCTCATAGCGGAACGTGAGCTGGCTCTTAGCGTCCGGGCGCGCCCAGTCCGCCTTTCCTGCCTTGCGCAGCTCGGCGTGCTTCTCGAGCAGCAGGTGCGAGTAGATGATCGGCGCCGGCATGAAGGTGTCCGTCTCGTTCGTGGCGTACCCGAACATGAGACCCTGGTCGCCCGCGCCCTGCTCTTCCGGCGCCGAGCGGTCCACGCCCTGCGCGATGTCGCGCGATTGCTTGCCGAGCGCGTTCAGGACGGCGCACGTATTGCCGTCGAAGCCCTTGTCCGAGCTGTCGTAGCCGATATCGAGCACGACCTTGCGGATGATCTCCTCGGCCTCGATGACAGCGTTCGTCGTGATCTCGCCGGCGACCATGACGAGCCCGGTCTTCGTCAACGTCTCGCACGCGACGCGGCTCTTCGGATCCTGCGCGATGATCGCGTCGAGGATCGCGTCGGACACCTGGTCCGCCATCTTGTCCGGATGGCCCTCGGAGACCGACTCCGAGGTAAACAGATATGACTTGCTCATCTTACTGTACCTACTCGTTATAAAAATCTTTGTCTAGGAATTTCAAACCCTCGACCCCAATCACTTGACCTCGAAGCCCGTGCCCTTCGAATTGAGCTCGAACCGCCCGGACACGACCGCATTGACCCAGTTGGCCGTCTTGACGACGCCGCCGAAGCAGAAGAAGTGGGCCCGGGCGAGCCGTGATGCCGGGTTCTCGGCCTTGTGCTTTGCCAACGCCGTGATGAACTCGTCCGGCGCCTGCGTGCGGAGCAGATTGGCAGTCGCCCCCGTCCTCGACATGACCATGCGTGCCGACGACCCGACGCCGCAAATCATGGCGAAGCGTACGAGCTGGCGCAGCGATGCCGGACCCGGCATGCCGACGTGGATCGGCAGCCGGATGCCGTCGGCCGTCGTGCTCGCCTCCCAGCTCGTCACGGCTTCCGGGTCGAACCCGAACTGCGTCACCAGCCGAATCTCGTAGTCGACCTTCTCGGCGAACGCGGCCTTGCCGCGGATCGCCTTCTCGACGCGCTCCTCGCCGATCGCCTTGCTGCCTTCCGGATGGCCCGCGACGCCGACGGCCTTGAAGCCGTACTGACCGAAGAGGCCCGTCTCGAGCACCTCGAGGCTGCTGTCGAACGGCGCGTTCGGCAGCGCCTCGTCGCCGCCGATCACGAGCGCCTCGTTGACGCCGAGCTTTGCGAGCTCGGCCAGGGCGCGCTCGAGCTGATCGCGGCTCTCGACGCGGCGCGCGACGATGTGAGGGATGGCCGTGAAGCCGAGCGACTGGACCTGGCCCGCGAGCTTGACGACCGTGTCGAGCGGGACGCCCGGCAGATTCGCGACGTAGAGCGGCGTGCCGGGCGGCAGCGCGTCGGCGATGGCCGGCATCTTGTCCGCATCGTGCGGTGTCGCCTCGATCGAGTATCCTTCCAGAAACGAGACGATTTGGCTTTTGAGGTCGTCCTGGGACAGCATCCGCGCTTCACTCCCGTTCACGTTCACTGCTTCCTCGAAACGACGAAGCTTTCGTCGTTGAACCAAAGGCCCTTGTACTTTTTCAGCACTTCGGCCGTGTGTTTCAGATACGCGCCCGAGGTAATGACGGGCTCGAGCCGCTCGTCCTCGATCTGAGCCACGTAAATCGAAGCGTTCCAGGCCGCGAACAGCGTCGAGGTCCCGATGCTCTGCTGCACCTCGCTCGGCAGCGTGTGCATCTCGTACCGGAAGACCGCCTTCGCGTCCGAGCCCGCCACGAAATTGAAATTCCGGGCGTCGCGGCCGAGCTCCTCGCGAAGGACCTTGATGAGCTCGTGGCGATTGACCTTGAAGGGCTCTTCGTTCGGCCAGACCTTGCGCACG
The DNA here is from genome assembly GCA_963702105.1 of uncultured Gammaproteobacteria bacterium. GTDB lineage: Bacteria > Pseudomonadota > Gammaproteobacteria > Steroidobacterales > Rariloculaceae > ZC4RG20. The sequence continues at coordinate 802,814 of OY969712.1, read as the reverse complement.
AGCTCGAGCGCAGGGTCCTCGCCGCAGGATTGTACCGCGAGCAGCCGCCCGGCGGGCCCCAAGGCGCGGACGAGCGGCGCGAGCACCTTCTTGACTTTGAACTCCGCGCTCATGCGTGCACGCCACGGCTGAGAGGCGATCGCGAGATCGTAATTGCCGCCGACCTGGCCCGGATGCGGGATCACGGAATCGAGCAGGAACGAGTGATCCTTGCGGTAGATCACGAGCACCGAGGGCCGTACGTACATCGGGTTGCCCGTCTTCTCGCTCGACTTGACCTGCCAGCCGTCCACGAGAAAGTCGTCGAGCGAGCGCAGCTGCTCGCCGTACTCGTAGGCCGAGTCTCCTTCGAGCGCGACCTCGCGCCAATTCAGTGCCGCTGCGTTCTTGACGTCGCGCGGCCGCAGCCACGGCGCTTCGGCATAGTAGAGATTCGTGATGACGATGACGGTCGCCGGGTGCTCCATGAACCGGTCCGGCAGCTTCTCGAGCGAGAGGCGCACGTCCTCGAGGCTGATTTCCTTGCCGACGATGAAGAACGGCATGATCGGGAAGCGGCGGTGCATGGCGCGCATCAGGTGCGTCAGGACCGTGCCGTCCCCCATGCCGGCGTCGAAGAGACGCAGCGCCGGGGGGCGCGGCTTCAGGTGCGCGAGCTCGCGCGCCGCCCGCTCGGCCACCTTCCACTTCTCGTTGCACGTATTGACGAATGCCAGGTACTTCTGGCGATTGTCGTAGAAGCGGAAAGGCCGGTCTTGCGCCTCCTCCGCCTCGGAAGGTTGCGTTTCGTTGAGCTTCTTACGCTTGACGGTCGTGGCGCTCATGGTCTCGTCCTTTTTCGTGCCATTCTCGAGGGCGGCATGATCCTGGCCGTTCGAGGGCTGCACGGGTTGGTGCCGATTGATGTAACTCCTGATCTTTTCCGCGGTTTCCAGTGTCACATCCTTGCCACTGCGCAACCTCGAGCACAGCTTGCCGTCGTTGACGGCCTGCCGGCCGAAGGTGGACTCGGCGATCCCGTATCGACGGCAGAAAAGCTCGATTTCGCCGAGCAGATTGTCGGCCGCACTTCGCATGATCAGATCGCCCCGCCGGAGTGCCTTATAGTGTTCTGACCCGCGACCATACGCCTGGCACGTCCGGAAGGCAAGATTTTCCCTGCCCACCCGCCATTGGGGCAATCATGGTGGGATTTGGCCCACTCAGGCTCGGCTGGGCCCCCGCGCGCGACGCCCGCTATAATCCGGCGACCTGCGGTCCGCCGCCGCGGCTAAGACGGCGCGGGGACGGCGCGGGCCACAAAAAAAGCACATTCTCCCGGGGGGAAGGGGATGGATCTACACGCCTGGTCCTGGCTGTTTCTGGCCCTTTACGTCGGCGTCATGCTGGCCCTCGGCTGGCTCGGCAGCCGGCGCGTCGCCGACGCAGACGACTTCGCGACCGCGCGCGGCGCGTACGGCCCGCTGCTGCTGGCCCTCGCCTTCGCGTCGACGGCCGCGAGCGGCGCGACGTTTCTCGGCCTGCCCGGCCTGACCTACCGCTTCGGAATGTCCACGCTGTGGATCGCCTTCTGCTACCCCGTCGGGCTCTACATCGGCATCATGATCTGCCAGCGCACGATCGGCCGGTACGGCAACATGATCGGCGCGCGCTCGATCCCGGAGTACCTCGGCGAGCGTTATGACTCCGAGGCGCTGCGCCTGTCGGCGGCCGTGTTCTCGCTGATCCTGCTGTTCTATCTCGCGAGTCAGCTCGTCTCGGGGCTCATCATGTTCGAGATGATGCTCGGGCTCTCGAAGGCCTGGGCGCTCGTGATCACGACGGCCGTGCTGCTCGGCTACTGCACGCTCGGCGGGGCCCACGCCGACATCCTGACCGACGGCGCCCAAGGGCTGCTCATGCTGCTGCTGGCCGCTGCCATCGCGATCTTCTTCGCGCTCGGCGTCGGCGCGCACGGCTTCTCGGGGCTCATCGCTTCGCTGCGCGCGCAGGATCCGAAGCTGCTGCAGGCCTTCAACTCGGCGGACCCCACGACGGCCTCGATCTGGTCGGCCGTCTCGGTCACGATCGCGCATATTCCACTCGGTCTGCTGCCGCACATCGGCAACAAGCTTTGGGCGCTCGACAGCGAGCGCTCGCGCAAGCGTTTCATCATCATCGCCTTCGCTTTCGGCCTGCTGCTGCCCGCCATCACGCTCGGCGGCGCCACGGCGCGGGTTGTGCTCGGCGGCTCGCTGCTCAGCGCGGCCGGCGGCGCGAACTCGGCCCTGCCTGCGCTGTTCATCCAGATCTTCCCGACCTGGCTCGCGGCGCTGCTCGGCGTCGGGATCCTTTCGGCCGTCATGTCCACGGCCGACGGCCTGCTGATCTCGACATCGCAGGTCTTCGCCAACGACATTTATCGCCGCAGCATCGCGCCGCGGCTCCACTCGGGTCTCAGCGAGGCGCAGGTGGACCGCAACGTGCTCAACATCAGCCGCGCGATGACGGCGGCCACGGTCGTCGGCGCAGCACTGCTCGGCTGGGCCACGATGGGGATGAACGTCGTGCTGCTCATGTGGACCGGCGTCGGGGGCTTCGTCGCCGCGCTCATGGGGCCCCTCGTCGTCGGCTCGATCTGGTTCGGCGTGACGCGCGCCGGAGCGCTGGCCGGGTTCTGGGCGGGCGCACTCACGTTCGTGCTCGTGCGCGGTGACATCGTCTCCGGTTCGTGGTTCTACGGCACGTCGCTCGACGCTTTCGGGCATTGGTTCAAGTTCTACTCGACGAACCCTTACTCGGCCGCAACCTTCGGCGCAATCGTGTCGGTCGCGGCGACGGCCGTCGTCTCGCGCCTCACGCAGCCGTTGCCCGAGGCCCAACTGCGGCAGCTGAGAAGCCTCGCGCTCGACGAGAACGCCGAGGCCGTGCCGGCCGCAGCCGTCTCCGAAGCGGTGCTGTAGTGCACCCCCGGCCGGAAGTCCCGGGGAGATGCGCCGCGGCAGGATGTCGCGCGGTCCGATTGCCCGGGCCGCGGAATTCGCCTACTCTTCGGCGAATCGGACACAAAGCGGCGCCGCGGACCGACAGGGGACGGTTCGAGCAGCGAAGACCGCGGGAGTACATTTGTCATGGCTTACATCTTTCATGAGGACGAGCTGCCGCGCCTGCTGTCCGTCGTGCCGGGGCGTGAGCGGATCTTCTTCGTGAGCAAAGAGCTCACGGACATGGACGACATGCTCGCGGGCGTGATGCACTACAAGGCCGGCGCATCCTCGCCTTATCACATGCACAAGAACTGCGAGCACTTCTATTTCATCTTCGAAGGCTCCGCGACGATCGAGACCGAGGACGGCGCACAGGATCTCGAGCCCGGAGACCTCGTCTTTATCCCGGCAGAGGAAAAGCACCGGCTGCGCTCGAAGGGGCCGCTGTTCTACTTCGAGTTCCAGGCCCCTAACCGCTTCAAGACCACGATCCTCGACGGCACGGAGCAGGACCTGCTCTGGGAACATCGCGACGGCAAGGTCTGGGTGCAGAGCTGACCCGGCCGCCTGAGCGCCGGCAATAGCCAGGGAGACGCTGTTTTCATGTCCACGACTCTGATCCACACGAACGACGTTCCGCGCCGCGACCTCGGAGCGCGCGGCGAGGCCGCCGAGATCCTGAACAAGGCGCTTTGCGGCGCCGAGAACGTGCACGGCACGCTGCGCTGGCTCGACGCGGGCGAGCGCTTCGACGCCGAGGCCGCGGCGGACAGCCATCAGCTGCTCTATCTGATGGAAGGCAGCGGCGTCATCCACCTGAACGGCAAAGCCTACGACGTGGCGAAGGGCGCCGGAATCTACCTCGGCCCTTCCGAGACCGCGGGCATCGCCCAGCGCGGGAACGATCGGCTCAAGCTGTTTCACCTCGTCGTCCCGATCCGGGAAGAGCTCACGCTCTGACCCCTATTCTTCTCAGAACGATCGCGGCATCCCCAGCACGCGCGTTCCGACGTAAGACAGAATCAAATTCGTAGAGATCGGCGCGGTGCGATAGAGCCGCGTCTCTCGAAACTTGCGCTCAACGTCGTACTCTTCCGCAAAGCCGTAGCCGCCGAAGGTCTGCATGCACGTATCCGCGGCGGCCCACGAGGCTTCGGACGCGAGCAGCTTGGCCATGTTGGCCTCGGCCCCGCAGGGCCGGCCCGCGTCGTAGAGCCCGCCGGCCTTCTCGACCATGAGCGCCGCGGCCTCCGTCTGCACGTGGGCGCGCGCGATTGGAAACTGGATGCCCTGGTTCTGCCCGATCGGCCGCCCGAAGACCTCGCGCTCGTTGGCATAGGCCGACGCCCGCGCGACGAACCAGCGCGCGTCGCCGATGCACTCGGCGCCGATCAGAATCCGCTCGGCGTTCATGCCGTCGAGCACGTAGGTGAAGCCCGCACCCTCCTCGCCGATGAGGTTCTCGGCCGGCACCTCGAGGCCGTCGAAGAAGAGCTCGGTCGAGGCATGATTCATCATGGTGGCGATGGGCCTGATCGTGAGGCCCCGGCCAACGGCCTCGCGCAGGTCCACGAGCAGCACCGAGAGCCCCTGCGTACGCTTCGCGCACTCCTCGCGCGGCGTCGTGCGTGCGAGCAGCAGCATGAGATCCGAATGCTGCGTGCGCGAGATGAACATCTTGTGGCCGTTGACCACGTACCGGTCGCCGCATCGTGCGGCGCTCGTGCGGATGCGCGTCGTATCCGTGCCGCTCGCCGGCTCGGTTACGGCAAAGGCCTGCAGCCTGAGCTCGCCCGTCGCGATGCGCGGCAGAAAGCGGCGCTTCTGCTCGGCGCTGCCGTGCCGCAGCAGCATGCCCATCGTGTAGATCTGCGCATGGCAGCCGGCACCATTGCCTCCGCTCGCATGAATCTGTTCGAGTACTGCGGAGGCTTCGGTCACACCGAGGCCGCTGCCGCCGTACTCCTCCGGAATCAGGATCGACAGGTAGCCGGCCTCGGTCAGCGCGGCCACGAACTCGACAGGATAGGCGCGTTCGCGGTCGAGTCGCCGCCAATACTCGGCCGGAAACCGGGCGCAGAGCGCCGCGACGGCGGCCTTGATGGCGGCGATCTCGGGACGCGGTCCGTCCCGGGCTGAGTCGTATTGCATGCGGCTGCCCCCGTGTGCGTACCTGGCGGATTCGCTGAAACCTTTCGCAGGTGCAATCGTGTTTAACTATGGATCAAGGAGGATGCTCATGGAACTGCTCCTGCAGGCGCTCGACGAGCTCGAGGACTATTGGTTGATCCTCGTGCAGCTCGTACAGCGCCATGCGCCCTCGTTCTCTGCGTGGTTCTGTGCGTGGTCCTCTGCCGCGACCGCGCCGAGGATCGTGCCCGCCATGGGCGCGCCGGCCGCGCCATGGGCGTCCTACTCGCCCATTGCATCGGCGCAGGCTCGAGGCGCCCAGGAGCTCGGCTTACGGCGGCCGCGGCGCGGACACGCTGAGCCCGCCCGTCTAGCCCTCCCGCTGCGCACGGCGCGCAAGCGTCCGAAGCGTAATCGAATAGCGAACGCTCTTGGTCGGTGAGACCGCGTGCTGCCAGGCCCGGCGCGCGGGCCCGGTCATGACATAGGGCCTCGCGAGGGCATCTCGTGAGCATAGACCAAAGGAGCTCGGCCGGTCGCAGGCGGCCGCGTACCTATACGGTCGGGCGGATACCCCCGGCATCGAGGTTTGCAATACCATCGAGCGAGTCCCTTCTTGCGGAGAAGTACGATGCGAAGCGCAGGCCGCCGATCCCTCGTAGTGCTCATGAGCCTCGTCGGCGTCGTCGGCACGCCGCCGGCCCGCTCGCAACCGCCCGACCGGCTCGCCCGCAGCGGCTTCTCGATCGACGCGGCCGTGCGCGCAGCCGTCCTCGACGCCGTCGCCGCGCGGCTTCAGTCACTCTACGTGTTCCCCGCGACGGCCGTGCGCCTCGTCGAATCGCTGGCGCGGCACCGCGATCGCGGCGCCTACGACGCGGTGACGGACGGCACCGAGTTCGCCGCGCGCGTGACGCGCCACCTAAAGGATGCGAGCGGCGACGCCCATCTCGCGCTGCGCTTCAGCCCCGTGCCCGTGGCGAAGCTCCTCGGCGAACCCGACGCGGAAGCGGTCGCGCGGCATCGTGAACGCATGGAACGGAGCAACCACGGCTTCGCTCGCGTCGAGGTCCTGCCCGGCAACTTCGGCTACCTGAAGTTCGACCGGTTCGCGAACCCAGAGCACGCGGGCCCCACGGCAGCCGCGGCCATGACCTTCATGCAGAACGTCGATGCGCTCGTCTTCGACCTGCGCGACAACGGCGGCGGCGATCCGCGCATGGTCGCGCTCCTGTGCTCGTATCTGTTCGAGCGGCCGACTCACCTGAACAACGTCTGGAGCCGGGCGAGCGGCGAGACGACGCAGTATTGGACGCTTCCCTACCTTCCCGGCAAGCGCTTCGCCGAGACGCCCGTCTATGTGCTGACCTCGGCGCGCAGCTTTTCGGCGGCCGAGGAGTTCGCCTACGACCTCAAGGCGCAAGGCCGCGCCAAGGTCGTCGGCGAGAGGACCGCGGGCGGCGCGCACATGACCCGCGGCGAGCGTCTCGATGCGCGCTTCTCCCTCGAGGTGCCGTTCGCGCGAGCCGTCAATCCCGTGACGGGGACGAACTGGGAGGGCACGGGCGTAATCCCGGACGTGCCGGCGCCCGCAGCCAAGGCGCTTGCCGTCGCGCTCGATCTCGCCGCCCGCGACGTAAGCGCCCGACGCCACGTCAGCTTCCGGCATTGAAGTACGCAGGCAGTCCCTTTTTCGTCTCGACGAGGATTTCGAGAATCGCCTTGCGATCGGGCGCCGCGAGCCGCGCGTAATCCGGACTCCGGTCGCGGCCCGTCAGAATCTCGTACAGGCGCCGGTACACGCGGTCGAGCACGGGCTGCGGCAGGGCGTCGAACGCCTCCGAGTAGATCATGTAGCTCAGCGGGTACTTGAACATGCGCGTCTTCAGGTCGAAATCGCGCAGCGAGCGTCCCTGGGAATCGCGCGGACCGCGCTTCTCGAAGGACTGCTCGAAGCCGGAGCTGCCCGTGATCGGCGCCTTGAGCTTCGCCTCGTGTGTAAACAGCATGTACTCGAGCAGATCCTCGATCTCGCCCTCGTCCAACGGCTTGCCGTCCGCGGCAGCGATGCGCGCATCCCATCCGAGCCGCGTCAGCATGTCCCACATGCGGGCCTGATGCTCGAGCGTCATGAGCGCAACGACATCGCTCGTCGGCTCGAGGTAGCGGCTCGTGTCGATGACGCCCTTGAGGTCGTTCATCGGCGGCCGGCGATCCAGGTCAGAGTAGTTGGCCTGGCTCTCCGCCACCGCGTTGCCGAGATGCCGCACGTCTCCCGTGCTGCCCGTCACGTACCACCCGCCCCAGCGATCCTCGATGGGGCTGCGGTGATCGATGATGTAGGACGGTGCTTCCGAGATCGGCGTCCCTTGATAATCGGGCACAACGGAACGCACGAGCGCACCCGGCACGCCCAGCGTCGGCGTCGAGTCGTGACACTGCACGCAGGTCAGGCCGTTAGAAGCGAAGACCGGCAGATCGCGGGGCTTGACGTTGTTCAGCGTATAAAACCGCGTCCCCTCCTTGGGATCGAGCGCCGCGAACTCGAGCATCGGGCCGCCCTGCACGAAGCCGACAGCGACCTCGTCGTTGAAATAGAGCGCGCGGGGCGTATCCGGGCCGATGTGCTCGCGCTGAAAGCTCGTCTTCGAGAACACGAGCATCTGCGAGTCGCGCGAGATGCCGAGCGCCGCGAGCACCGACTCGAGATAGCCGAAACCGTCCTGATCGTAGGCGAGCTTCAGATCCCCGCTCTTCAGCCGGCGTGCGAGCCGCACGATCGGGTCGTCGGTCTTGGCCTTGAGATAGTCGATGGCCGGATGATCGATCGGCACGACGTAGTTCGGATCCATGCCGCCGGCCTCGACGGCGAACGGCGCGGCCAACACTGCCGCGAGGGCCAGGGCGCCGAACCGGCGAAAACTACCAAGACTATGCGACGGCATCGTTCTCCCCTTCGATGAAGACCGGCTGCTCCTGCGACAGGGAGGCCAGGGTCGTCGCGGCGAAGGCATCGCGCGCGAGCCGGATGGCCTCGTCGATCTTGCGGTGCAGCGGACAGAGCTGCCGCTGGTGCGCGGCGAGACCGAGCGGACAGACCTCGATGCGCTCGAGAGGATCGACGGCGTCCACGACGTCGAGCACTGTCATGTGCTCGGCCGACCGGCTGATCCGAAATCCTCCGCCGCGGCCCCGGCGCGCGTTCACGAGCCCTGCGCGCACCAGCAGCCGCAGGATCTTCGCCAGATAGTCGGGCGGAATCTTCGAGCGCCCGGCGATCTCCTGCGCCGTAAGGGCCGGGGCGGAGGCCGCCAGCACGATCATGGCGCGGAGCGCGTATTCGGCGGTTCTGGACAGCATGATCGGACTTTAGGATATCTGGATAGAGATATCCATAATGGTTTTCCGAAGTACGCGAAAGCCCGGCACGACGGCGCGATTACGCCTCTTTCCGGCCGGACTCGATTGCGTCCGCGCCCGGGCGGCCTTTCCCGTATACGAGGACGGCGCGAACGTACTCCGCGTGGGAGAAGATCATCGGATAGTTGCCGAGCTGAACGCCCGAGGCGGGGTCGGCCTCCTCCGCCAGAAGCCCGAGCCCGTCGGCGAGCCCCTCTACACGGTCGAGCAGCGCGCGGGCTTCCTCCCGCCGCCCGAGCAGGGCACAGGCCGCCGCATGCCAGCACGTGGCGGGCAAGAACGCGCCTTCGGCCTCGCCCATGGGCAGCTTCGACGGCTTCGGCAAGGCTTTCGGGTCGAAGCGGAACACGAGATCGCCGCGGCGCAGACGCTCGTCGATACGCTCGATCGTGGCGCGCATTCGCGGGTGCTCGGCGGGCAGAAAGCCCATCGTCACGGCCAAGAGCGCCGAGGCGTCGAGTGCCTCCGCGTCGTAGCGCTGGCGGAACGCCTGCAGCGACTCGCTCCAGCCCTGGTCCATGATCTCGGCGCGAATCGCGTCCATTTCGCGGCGCCAGCGCTCGAACGTCGGGCGCAGCGTCCGCTGCGGCGCCGGCCTTGTTTGCAATCCTGCACGCGCGGTCGAGCGTGACCCAGCTCATGATCTTGTCGCAGACGTAGTGACGCCTTTCGGAAAGCTCCCAGATGCCGTTACCGGGCTCGCGCCAATGCCCGGCGACGTAGTCGGCAAGCCTCCGAACCAGCGCCGAAAACTCGGGTTTCCACCGGCCGCCGAGCACGAGATACAGCCAGGCCGAGTCGGTGAGGTAGCCCAAGCTGCCGATCTGGTGCTGCGCATACGCGTGGTTGCCTATGCGCACCGGGCGCGAGCCTCGATAGCCCTCGAGCCTTTCGCACTCGTGCTGGCGGAGGTCGGTGCGGCCGTCAACGTGGTAGATCACCTGCAGCGGCTGCTCGGTCGAGGAGCCGAGACCGGCAAGCCAGTCCATATAGCGCTCGGTCGCCTCGAGGTCGCCCACGAGCGAGAGGACCGTCGTCGCGAGCGACACGTCCCGAATCCAGGCGTAGCGATAGTCGTAATTGCGGTGGCCGCCGATTCCGCTCGGGCAGCGAAGTCGTCGGCGCCGCGACGAGCGCGCCCGTCGGTGCGTAGCTCAGCAAATGAATCGTCATGGCCGAGCGAAGGACGTTCCCGCGCCGCGGGCCCTCGTAGCGCAGGCTCGAGGCCCAATCCTTCCAGAAGGCCTCGGCGACGGCGACGGCGGCGCGCGCACGTTCGACCGACCACTCTCCCGCTTCGTCCGCAGCTCCGAGCGCCAGCACCGCCCAGAGCTCCTGGCCCGAGGTCAGGCGCTCGATGCGCTCGGCGCGGCCCGGGCCGATTTCCAGGGGCCGCGAGCACCACAGGCGCAGCGCCCGGTCGCCCGCCTCGGCGCGCACGCCCGCGCCGTCCGACAACACCCGGGCTGCATCAAAGCCGTTGCGCGGCTCGAAGAGGAACCGGTACTCGGGCGCGCCGCGCAGGCACCTGAGCCGGCGCACGACCGTGCGCGGCGCGTCGGGCCTGTCCGTCTCCGGGTCCAGCATGACCGTGGCCAGCTCGAGCTCGGCGTCCTCCGCCATCCAGCTCGTCAGCAACGTCGCGGCGCGCTCGACGTAGCGATGCTCGCCGTCGCGGCCGTCCGCGGGCCCCATCTGCCAGAAGCCGCCCCGCTCGGCGTCGACGAGCGATCCGAACAGGGGCGCGCTGTCGTAGTTCGGCAAACAAAGCCAGCACAGGCGACCGTCGGCGGCGACGAGCCCGGCCGTGCGCCGATCCCCGATGACGCCGAGCCGTTCGATCGCCGGGTACTTCATCGGTCCGGGGCGGCGTAGCGCTCCTCGTCCCGGTCCCTGCTCGCCGCGCCGGCGCCGGCCAAGCCGAGAACGGCGAGTGCGGCCAGTGCGCCGCCCGCGGCCCAGCGCACGTGGGCGGGATTCACGGCCGTCACGCGCCGCGACGCCCGCTTGTCGTAGGGACCGTGCGTGGAAAAGTCGCCGTCGACCGCCTGAAAGAGGTTATCGGGGCGGTTCGGCGAAGCCGGCACCTTGGATTTTTGGCCCTTCCCGGCCGCCTTGGCCATGATGCGGTCGAGCAGACCGGGCGCCAGCGCGTCGCCGAACACGGTCTCGACGGTCGAACGCCCGACGAGCAGCTGGCGTGGGGCCTTCAGCGCGGCCTTGAAGATCGCCGGCGCCACGGCCTCCGGCTGAAAGATCGGCGGCACGGGCTGAGGCCGCCGCGCGAGCCGGCTCCGGGCCCACAGGAACTGCGGCGTGTTGACGCTCGGCATGTGGACCATCGTGACGCGCACCCGGCTGCGCTCCTCCATGAGCTCTGTGCGCAGCGACTCCGTGAACCCCCGGATCGCAAACTTCGCCCCGCAGTAGGCCGACTGTAACGGGATGCCGTGAAACGCGAGCGCCGAGCCTATCTGCACGATCGTTCCCTCATCGCGCTTGCGCATGTGCTCGAGCGCAGCGAGGGTGCCGTGCACGTAGCCGAGGTAGGTGACTTCCGTCACGCGCCGGTATTCCTCCGGACGCATCTCGTGCACGCGCGAGAAGACCGTGACCATGGCGCAGTTCACCCACACGTCGATCGCACCCCATTCGGCCACCGCTCGGTCTGCGGCCGCCTTGACGTCCTCGAATTCCGAGGTGTCGGCGGGCAGCACGAGGGCCTCGCCGCCGGCCCGGACGACGTTGGCGCGCGCGCCTTCGAGGCCGTCCCGGCCCCGGGCGATCAACCCGACGTTCCAGCCGTGGCGGGCGAATTCGATAGCGCTCGCGCGGCCGATACCGGCCGAGGCGCCCGTGATGACTACTGTAGGTTTGATCATTAGCTTCTCCGTGAACATGCGTCTTTGCCTCGAGCGCCAACAAGTTTCGTGCCAAGAGCCGCCGGCGCCCGCGGCAGCGGGGGCGGGGGCGCCGCGGCGGCGGTTCATGGCAGAATGCTGTCGCGGCGCGGCTGCAGAGGCGGCTCGCGCCTCGTCGGCCGCCACAGGAGTCGAAGCCATGAAACGAGCGCTTCCCGTGCTTGCCGCGGTTGCCACGCTTGCCGCCGCGATGCTGTCCCTCGCCGTCGCGCCTGCGGCGACGCCGATTCCGGACTACGTGGCGAAGGCGGTCGCCGACCCGGGGCGCGCGCAGGATCGCGAGATCGACGGCCGCCGCAAGGTCGCCGAGCTCGTCACGTTCGCCGAGGTCAAGCCGGGCCAGAAGGTGCTCGAGCTCATTCCGGGCAGCGGTTACTTCACGCGCGTGTTCAGCAAGGTCGTCGGGCCGCAGGGCCGCGTCTACGCGGTATGGCCCAAGGAGTACGACGAGCGCACGGACAAGATCCGTGCCGTCGCGGCCCAGTACCCCAACGTGCAGCTGCTCATGCAGCCCGCGGCGAAGCTCACGGCGCCGGAGCCCGTCGACGTCGTGTTCACCTCGCAGAACTACCACGATTATCCGGACAAGTTCATGGGCCCGACGGACCCTGCCGTCCTCAACAAAGCCGTGTTCGCCGCGCTCAAACCCGGCGGGCTCTACGTCGTCATCGATCACGCGGCCGAGTCGGGATCAGGGATGCGCGATACCGAGACGCTGCACCGCATCGACCCCGCCACGGTCAAACAGCAGGTCCTCGCGGCCGGCTTCGAATTCGTCGGCGAAACGGACGTGCTGCGCAATCCTGCGGACGATCACACGCTCGTCGTGTTCAATCCCAAGGTCCGCGGGCGCACCGATCAATTCGCGTACAAGTTCCGCAAGCCGGCCGACGAAAAATAGGCGGCGTGCGAGGGCGCGCGGGCGTCCTTCCCGTCGCAAGCATCGGCTACTTGGGGACCCAGGCGTAGCTGAACTTCATGAAGGCAGTGCTGGCCGTGCGCGTGAGCGTCGGCCACAGTGCGCCCTCGAGCTGACTGTCCGAATAGCCGACGAAGAGCTCGGTCTGAGGATTGACCTGGTACGAGTACAGGAACTGCGAGCCGACGGTCAGCGAGCGCGCCTCGGTCGTCGGGTCGGTGAACTGCGCGAGATCGCGCGTCACGAGCTGGCGCTGCAGCGTGAACCGCACGTAGCTGCGGAGGTTGAACTGCCACGTCAGCCGCAGGTCCGTGAGCTGCGCGTCGAAAATCTTGCGCCCGTCGGGCGTCTTCAGCCGGTCCGCCGTTTGGTTCAAGCGGACCAACACGTGCCGGTTCGCGTTCCAGTCGACGCTCGGCTCAATGCGCAGTTCCTTCGCGAGCCGCGAGTTCGCAAAGTCGATCTGATCCCCCGTATCGAGCTGCATCGTCAGGTTGACGCCGCCGCGCGGACGAAGCTGTCCCCAGAGATGATAGCGGTCGAGGTCGAACAGCCGGCCGTCCCAATATTGCCGCCCCGCGGACCGGTCGAGCTCCACATAGGACTGCAGCGGACCCTGCATGGCAAAGTGGATCTGCCGGTTCGAGCCGAGCAGCCGGCCGTCGTATTCGTGCGTCGTCATGGCGTCGACGCCCGCCTCGAGCCGATTCCACCAATTGGCGCTCTCGCCCTGCCACACGTGACTGAAGCCGACGTGCCTTTGTCTGTAATCGACCTGCGTCACGAACCCGAGGTCGGTTCGAAAGTTCGGGGTGAACGCGCGCTCCTCGAAGTTCGCGAACCAGTTCCGCGAGCTGAAGGCATAGTTGAAGTCCGAGGCGTCCCCGTCGAAGTCCCCCATCGGTTGAGCGAAGTCACGCGCGACGTCCGCCGGATAGCGCGTGTGCGAGCGCAGCGTCTGAAATGTGACGCGATGGCGGTCGCCGATGCGAAACCGCCCGTCCACGCCCGCCACAGAGTTGGAGTAGTCGGCCCCGGTGCGCGAGGTCATGAGCATGCCCAGCGTCGTCGAATCGCCGATGCTGCGGCGGTACCTGCCGACGAAGTCGCGCGTCGAGGTCGCGAGCGAATCGGTGCTGGATTCGAGCGGTCCGGGAAACAGAAGGTTCGTAACGGCGTCCTCGGCGGCGAAAACGCCGAACGTGTCGTCGCCGAAGGTCCCCGTGAGCTTCGCGCCCGCGTCCGGGTCCGCCACCGTGCGCGTGAAGACCGCGTTGATCGGCGTCGTGAAGTAGTCCGCGCCCTCGAGGAAGAACGGCCGCGTCTCGGGGAAGAACAGGGCGAATTGGTTGTTGACGTCGAGCTGCGCGACGTTGGCTTCGACCTGCGAGAAATCCGGGTTCACGGTGAGATTGGCCGTCATACTCGGGAGCACGCCCCAACGCACGTCGAGACCTACGTCGGTCTTCGTCGGGCCGGGCTCGAGCCCGCTCGCGGCGTCGCTGCGCGTCGCCGTCCTCGATGCCGTAAGAGAAGGTACGACCTCGAGGTCCGGGCCGGACTCGGCGCCCGCGAAGCCCTCGACCTTTCCGAGTTGGCACAGGTAACAATTTCGGCCGCGCTCGAGCGGATTGTCGGAGATGCGGATGCGGTCGCTGCGCGGATAGAAACGCAGCAGGTCCACGCCCCAGACCTCCTTGCCGTGAACCTCCGGGAAGCGAATCTGACTGAACGGAATCGCCATCTCGACCGTGTAGCCCTCGCCGTCGATGCGGCCCGCCGACTTCCAGATCGCGTTCCACGAGGAGTCTTCGCGGCGATTCACGTCGTCGTTCGTGAGGTCCATCTGGACGCCCAGGGCATTCGCGAAAAATTCGTACGCGCTTCGTTGATCGTCGAACGTATCGAGCACGACGCCCACGAAATCGTCGTTGAACGCCGAGTCGCGGCCTCTGAGGTAGGCCCGGATCATGTCCGGATCGGGGTCCATCGCGTCGAACGCGATGAGCAGGCGCGAGCCGTCCTGGACGAGGAAGGCATCCGTGTGGACGGGCGCCGGCACGTTCTCCGCGGGGTCGGTCTCGATGGTCAGCGGCACTACGAGCGCGTCGCTCCAGACGGGATCGTCGAGCTTGCCGTCGATCGTGAACGCCTTCTTCGAGTGCGGCACGTTGCGAATTCCGACGCCGTGCGCGACGCCTCGGGCTGCTGCGGGCCCCAGATCGTGCGCGGCGCCGAGCGACGCGGCCGGCACCTGAGCCGCGACCGCCGCGGGCGCGAGCAGCGTCGAACCGAGCAACAGCCATTCACGGACTTTGCGTTTCACGCAACTCCCCCCGCGCAGCGGCAGTAAGCGACTCGGTTGCCGCCGCCGGCACGCCGTCCCCGACGTCCGTATCGTAGACGAGACCTTTCCCGGAATCCTTAATTTCGCTCCGCTAGCAGCTTTCGTGCCATTGTCATTTGGGTCCGCAAGTCGCTGACGGAGTTGAAGATCTGGGACACCGCGACTTCGTGCGCGGCTGCGCGGCGGAGGTGCGATTCGTGATGAGTTGGCGCGCGACGCGAGATTGTCGCGTGCAGCCCTAACCCGAAGTTCTTCATCCCGTAGTCAGCCCCGGCCCTCTGGAGGCCGCGCTATTGCTCGCTTTCTGAAGCTGAAGAGGCAAGATCTGGCGCTACAATGTAGTCACTAACATGACTTGAAAAGTGAGCCTGCATTGGCTATTATCCCGGCATGCCCAAGCGCGCCGGCTCTGCCCACGTCGTCACTACGACCCGCAAGTACAAGGGCAAGACCTACCGCACCCATCTGCTGCGGCGCAGCTACCGCGAAGGCAACACCGTCAAGAACGAGACGCTCGGCAACCTCTCCCATCTGCCGGATCCTTTGATCGAGATGATCCGCCGCTCTCTGCAAGGGGAGCACTTCGTCCCGGCCTCCGAGCGCTTTGAGATCATCGCCTCCGCAGCGCACGGCCACGTTCAAGCCGTGCACACCGCGATGCAGCGCCTGGGCCTCGCCTCGCTGCTCGCCGCCAAGCCGTGCCGCGAGCGCGACCTGGTGCTCGCGATGGTGGCCGCTCGCATCCTCGCCCCGCAGACGAAGCTTGCGACCACGCGTTGGTGGCACACGGCGACGCTCGCCGAGGACTTCGGCGTGAGCGATGCGAGCGAGGTGGAGCTTTACGCGGCGATGGACTGGCTGCTCGAACGCCAGCCCCGCATCGAGAAGAAGCTCGCCGCCCGGCATCTTGAGGCAGACAGCTTGGTGCTCTACGACTTGTCCTCGAGCTACTTCGAGGGCACGA
Source organism: uncultured Gammaproteobacteria bacterium (assembly GCA_963702105.1). GTDB lineage: Bacteria > Pseudomonadota > Gammaproteobacteria > Steroidobacterales > Rariloculaceae > ZC4RG20. The sequence continues at coordinate 787,147 of OY969712.1, read as the reverse complement.
ACTGTCCCTTGGCGAGACTCGGCTATAGCCGTGACGGCAAGAAGGGGAAGCTGCAGGTCAACTACGGGCTGCTCGCCGATCCGCGCGGCTGTCCCGTGGCGGTCTCGGTCTACGAAGGCAACACCGCCGACCCCGAGACGCTGATGCCCGAAGTGAATCGGCTGCGCAAGGACTTCGGCGTGCAGCGGCTGGTGATGGTCGGGGACCGGGGAATGATCTCGAGCAAAGCGATCGAAGCGCTGCGCGAGGAGGCGGGTCTGGGGTGGATTACGGCGCTGAAGAGCGTCTCGATCCGCGCCCTGCTCAAGCAAGGGCACCTGCAGCTGGACCTCTTCGATGAGCGCAATCTCTTCGAGCTCACCCACCCCGACTACCCCGGCGAGCGGCTGATCGCCTGCCGTAACCTGCAGCTCGCAAGCCTGCGGGCCCACAAGCGCGAGGAGCTGCTGGCGGCCACCGAGAAGAATTTGAAAAAGGTGCAGTCAGCCGCCGCGGCCGGGCGGCTGAAGGGCCAAGACGCCATCGGCGTGCGGGTTGGCAAGGTCGTCAATCAGTACAAGGTCGCCAAGCACTTCGAGCTCGACATCAAGGAGCGCTCGTTCGTCTTCCATCGGAAGGCGGACAGCATCGCCGCCGAGGCGGCGCTCGATGGGCTGTACATCATCCGCACTTCGGTCCCGACCGAGCGCATGGACTCGGCCGAGTGCGTGCGCCGATACAAGTCGCTCGCGCAGGTCGAGCGAGCGTTCCGGTCCTTGAAAACGGTCGATCTGAAAGTGCGCCCCATCCATCATCGCCTCGCCGATCGGGTGCGTGCGCACATCTTCCTATGCATGCTCGCCTACTACGTCGAGTGGCACATGCGCGAGGCGTGGCGCGAGCTGATGTTCGCCGACGAAGATCAACAGGCGAAGCTCGCTCGTGACCCAGTCGCCGCGGCCCAGCGCTCTGACGCCGCCGCGCGCAAGGCCATCACGCATACGCTCGAGGACGGCACCCCGGCGCACAGCTTCGGTACGCTGCTTGCCGAGCTCGGCACGATCGTCCGCAATACCTGCCGTATGCCGCAAGCCGAGCAGACGCCGTCCTTTCAGATCACGACCACAGCCAACGCCAAGCAACAACGCGCGCTCGAACTCATCCGGCAGATGCCGGTGTAGTCAGAACAATCACGCACCCGTTCGCTCTATCTGCTTGAACGGCCAGTAGAATCCGCGCTGAACCGGCTATAACTTCGGCCTAACAGGTCGTTCGGCACTGGGGCACGGAGGACGCCGGGCGTCGGCCGGACCGCCGGCGGCCGAACGGCCACGGCCTTCGAAGTTCTGAAAGCGCGGCCGGCCTTACGGGAAGTCCGATCTCGGCGCTGGGAGCGTATCAGCCCGGCTGCTCTCCATAAGCTCGGACGACTCGAATGAGGCCGATGATCTGGGCGCACCGGGCATCAAGTGTAAGACGCCTAGGTCCCGCCTGTGGACCCCCCACCTGCGGCCAAGTCGGCGGCCCGTGGAGCAAGGACCGCGAACGCGCTGTCCTCGACGACGACGCACTGAACCGGCTCGAATCCGTTGCTCCTGCCTCCACGGCGTCCACGTCTCCGGGCCGCTATTCCAACACTTTCGCCATGAAGTGGCGCGAGAAACCCGGGGGATAATCCCGCAGTTCGCCGAAACACTTGAAGCCGAGGCGCTCATAAAAGCCGCGCCCTTGAAACCCGAAGGTATCGAGCCATGCGTTGCGGCAACCCCGGCTCACGGCCTCCTGCTCCGCTCGCCGAACCAGCTCCCGCCCGACACCTCGACCGCGAAGGCTCTCTGGGACGAAAAGCAACTCGATGAACAGCCATGCGTACGAGGTTCTGCCCCACAGCCCTCCGACCACTTCCCCTCGAGAATCCGAGATGGCAACCACGAGCGGCCTGTGGCCACTGTTTCCCGCTTTCTCGTCGTTGAACGCGACCAGCGGTCCGAGGATAGCCTGGCGTATCGATTCGTCGGCGGCGTCCGTCAAACTCAGCGTCACGTCCACGGCAGCGGGCTCCTCCGGCGCCTGCGACGCGAGTTCCCCCAAGGCACCGCGACGCTCTAATGGATCGGGCGATTCTTCCTTCGGCGAATAGCGGGCGTCATCCGCCCCGAGATTCACGGAAGAGACGAAGCCACTGCAAAATGTTTTCGCGTCGGGCGAACCCTATCGAAATGAGGATCGAAATCGGCTCCGGGGCGCTCGTCTCTCGTTCGATCTTCTCGGCGAGAACTCGAAGCGCGAGCACTTCCGCTTTCGCGATGGCTTCATCGCAGCTGGCTCCGCTTGCGACGACGCCGGGCAAATCCGCGACTTCCGCAATCCACGCGCCGTCCGCCTCTCGAACGGCCTCGATAACCAGTTCCATCGACTGCCTCCCGGGCTCACCACTCGAGTTGGGTACGATCGACCAAGCGCAGACCAAATGGCGTCACGCCAGCATCGGTTCATGCCTGCAAAGCCATGCGCAGGGCCGCCGGCGCAGCCGCTGCCCGTCAGGAATCCAAGTCCATTCTGAATTCGACGCCATGGTTCTCGAAACCCAGGCGCTCGTAAAGCGCGTGCACTTTGGGTCTGGACAGGCGGCTGGTAGCTATGAGCTTGTAGCAGCCGCTTTCGCGCGCGGCACGAATCACCTCTTCCACCAGGCGCGTCCCGAACCCCTTGCCGCGCTCGGTTTCCTCCACGTGAACGTCTTCGAGAAGTCCGAAAGGGGCCTCATGAAGGTCGTTGTTCATGATGTAGAGGTAAGCCCTGCCGACCTCCCTGCCGCCCGCGTCGATCGAAAAACGAATGCCGCGAGCCGCACGGTCGCTTCGTTCGATCTTCATAACCGCCCCCCGGTTCGACTCTTCACGGCCCTAACTTCCGACCAATTGACCCACGGCACGACCGCCACGGCGGCGACGTACGGCGGCACGAAGGTGTGCTGATCGATACCGCCCGGCAGCAGGCACATGGGCAAGAACATCCGTAACGGCACGGACAACACGAGCGTTGCGATAACGCCCTCGATGATTCGGAAGGCCGTCTTGCGCCTCCGGGTCCCGTGGAGCAGCCCTCGCCGAGCAAACAGAGCAGTGAGCGCGGCGGCAACGAAGACCAAGGCCGACTTGCTGAACCAGACCAGATGCCATAGGAGCTCGAGCCGATAGATCGCGCGGGCGGCCATCGCGGTGAAATGTTCCCTCGGACCCGTCCGAAGCTGCGACGGCGGCCCGGCTCAACCGAGTCGCCGGCCCGATTCGCCATCGAACAGATGGATCTTACGCGAATCGATCATAAGGTCGATCTCCCGGTCTTCCTGAGCCTCACTCGTGCCGGGCATGCGAGCGACGACCGGCAGACGGCGGCGCGCGGCATGGTCTGCAAACGGCGCGATGCCCGCCTCCGCCAGCGCGGCCGCCTCGCCCTCGTCGCCGACACTGAAGTGGACGAACGTTTCGGCACCCATCCATTCCACAACCTCGGGGCGTGCTCGAAAGACGCCGCCCTCGGAGCCGCCGGTCCCGCGAGGCGCCGCACCGATGTGCTCCGGCCGAATCCCCGCCACGAGCGCTCCTGCGCGCTTCACGTCGAGGCTCGTGGCGGCCTCGCGCGGCCAATCGAGCTCGGTCATGGGCAGACGCAGCCGCTCGCCCTCGAGCCGGGCCGGCAGGAAATTCATGCCGGGCGAGCCGATGAAGCCCGCAACGAAAAGATTGGCCGGCGCCTCGTACAGTTCGCGCGGCGTGCCGACCTGCTGCACGCGCCCGCCGCGGAGCACCGCCACGCGGTCGCCGAGCGTCATGGCCTCGGCCTGGTCGTGCGTCACGTAGACGGTCGTCGTCCCGAGCCGCTTCTGCAGCCGGGCGATCTCGGTGCGCATCTGCACGCGCAGCCTGGCATCGAGATTCGAGAGCGGCTCGTCGAGCAGGAACGCCGCCGGCTCGCGCACGATGGCGCGACCCATGGCTGCGCGCTGGCGCTGGCCGCCCGAGAGGTTCGCCGGGCGGCGGTCGAGCACTTCCGTGAGTTCGAGCAAAGCAGCCGCCTTCTCGACGCGGCGCCTGATCTCGTCCCGCCCGACGCGTGCGACGCTGAGCGGAAACGCAAGGTTCTGGCGCACCGTCATATGCGGATACAGCGCGTAACTCTGGAACACCATGGCCATGTTGCGGCCGCGCGCGTCGATCTCGTTGGCGCGCGCGCCGCCGATGCGAATCTCGCCGGCCGTCGGCGCATCGAGGCCGACGACGAGATTGAGCAGCGTCGATTTACCGCAGCCCGAAGGGCCGACGAGGATGAAGAATTCGCCGTCGCGAATCGTAAAGCTCGCGTCGTGCACGGCGAACGTGCCGTCCTCGTAGCGCCGGCTGACGTTGTCGAGCACGATTTCGGTCACGATCCGTCCCTCTGGCCCTTCAACCCTTCAACCCTTCAGCACTTCAACCCTTCACCGCACCTGCCGTCAGGCCCGCGACGATGCGCCCCTGGAAGATCAGCACGAGCACGACGACGGGCACGGTCACGACGACGGACGCGGCGGCAATCGCGCCCGTCGGCATCTGAAACTGGGAGGCGCCCGTGAAAAAGGCGATGGCGGCCGGGACGGTGCGCGCCCTGTCCGTCGAGGTCAGCGAAAGCGCGAACAGGAAATCGTTCCATGCGAAAATGAACACGAGCACGGCCGAAGTAAAGACGCCGGGCGCGGCGAGCGGCACGATGATGCGGTAGAAGGTCTGGAACGGCGTCGCGCCGTCCACGCGTGCGGCCTTCTCGAGTTCCCATGGGATCTCTCGGAAGAACGCGGACAGCGTCCAGATCGCGAGCGGCAGCGTGAAAGTCATGTACGGCAGGATGAGGCCCGCCCATGTGTCGTAGAGCCCGGTGAGCCGCCAGAGATTGAACAGCGGGCCGATGATCGCGATCGGCGGGAACATCGCGATCGAGAGCGCGGCGCCGAGAATCACGCGCCGGCCCGGGAATTCGAGGCGCACCACGGCATAGGCGGCGAACGTCGCGAGCACGACGGCGAAAAGCGTCGAGAGCGAGGCGATGCCGAAGGAATTGCGGAGCGCGGCCGGAAAATGGGCGTCGTGGAAGATGGCGCCGTAATGCTCGAGCGTCACATGCGCGGGGAAAAACCGGCCGTCGCCGAGCTCGGCCGCGGGCTTCAGCGACAGCGAAAGAATCCACGCGACCGGCAGCAGCGCGTAGACCACGACGACGGCGATGCCCGCGCCCCAATATAGCCGCTCGAGCCGGGCCCCGCTCGCCGGCGAGGCGGGCTTCGCGCCGACCGCCGCCTGCACACTCACCCGCGGGGCCCAGGGCCGGAAGCCGCGAGCGGGCCGCCGAGCCACTTCACGAACGCCGCGGCGATGAGCACGACGCACAGGAAAATCACGACGGCCACCGCCGAGCCGAGGCCGAGGTTGAGCCGCGTGATCAGGGTCCGATAACCGACCATCGAGACGGTCTCCGTACCCTCGGCGCCGCGCGTGAGAATGAACACCGTGTCGAAGATCCGGAACGCGTCGAGCGTCCGGAACAGCAGCGCGACCATGATCGCGGGCCGCATGAGCGGCAGCGTGATGCGGAAGAAGCGCTGCGCCGGGCCTGCACCGTCCACGCGCGCGGCCCGCAGCAGATCGGGCGGGACGAGCGTGAGGCCGGCGAGCAGCAGCAGCGCCATGAACGGCGTCGTCTTCCAGACCTCGGCGCTGATGATCACGAGGAAGGCCGAGGCCCGGTGCGTGAGCCAGTCGCCGCCGAGGCCGAGCAGTCCGTTGACGAAGCCCGTCGTCGGGTCAAAGGCGAAGCGCCAGGCCAGCGCGGCGACGACGGTGACGATGCCGTACGGCACGAGCAGCACGGTGCGCACGGTACGCCGCCCGAACACCGCGCGGTGCATGACGAGCGCGAGCGCGAAGCCGAGCACGAGCTCCACGCTCACCGAGCCCGCGGTCACGATGAGCGTATTGCCGAGGGCGCGCCACCACACGGGTGAGCCAAGCACGCTCGCGTAATTCTGGAGGCCGACGAACGCGCGCTGACCCGGGAAGCGCAGGTCGTCGCGAAACAGCGAGAGCCAAGCCGCGTAGACGATCGGGTAGCCGGTCACGAGCAGCATGGCCGCGACGGCGGGCGCGGAGAGCAGCCAGCCGAGCCGCGTCTCGGCGGGCAAGCGTCTCACAGCAGCCCCTCCGAGTGCAGTGCGCGCTCGACGGCGCGCCGCAGACGCTCGCCCGTCGCGCCGGGCTCGATGTCGCGCATCGGATGCAGCGTGTGCGTGACGGCCAGGGACACGTCGCTGTAGAGGGGCGTCTGCGGCCGCTGAACCGCGTCACGCAGCGTGGCCCGCAGCGTATCCGCGAATGGAAAGGTCGCGCGGACGGCCGGGTCGTCGTAGAGGGCCTCGAGCGTCGGCGGCAGGCCGCCGAGCCGGGCCGCGAGGCGTTGATGGTCCGCCGAGGTCAGACAGAGCGCGGCGCGGTACGCGCGGCGCGGATGGAGCGTGAAAGCGCCGACGCCGACGTTGATGCCGCCGAGCGTGACGCGGCTCGGCATGTCGGAATTCACGCGCGGCCAGCGCGCCCAGGCCATGTGCGCGGCGACCGCGGGCGCGTTGGCGCGGGCGCTGGGCCAGACGTACGGATAATTCAGCATGAAGGTGGCGTTGCCCGTCTCGAAGGCGAGGCGTGCCTCGTCCTCGTGCGCATTGGCGAGATTCGCGGGCGCGGCCGACGAGGTCGCGTAGCGCTTCATGAGCGTCAGCACGCGCCGCGTCGGCGCGCGCGGCAGCGCTACGCCGCGACCGGAGTCGGAGAGCAGACGGCCGCCCGCCGAGCGCAGCAGCGAAATGAACAGCACCGTGAGGCCCTCGTAACGCGCTCCCTGGGCCTCGATGGTGCCCTTCGGCCCCAGGGCTTCGGCCTCGCGCAGCATATCGTCCCAGGTCTCGGGGGGATCAGGGACGCGATCGCTGCGGTACCAGAGCAGCTGTGCGTTCGTCGTGAAGGGCACGGCCCAGAGCCTCCCGTTCCAGCTCGCGCTCTGGCGCGTCGCCTCGAGGCGCCCCGTGACGGCCGCCGCTTCCGGCCCCGACCACGGCAGCAGCCAGCCCGCAGCCGCAAATTCTGCGGTCCAAATGACGTCCATGCCCATGAGATCGATGTCGCGATCGCGCGCGGCGAGGCGCCTCACGAGCTGCGCGCGATCCTGATCCGAATCCGTCGGCAGCGGGACCATTTCGATCCGGTAATCACCGTTCGAAGCGGCGGAGCATTCGCGCGCGGCCCGGGCAAAGGCGCCCGACGGCTCGTTGAATACGTACCAATGCAGGACCGGCGCGCCGGGCCCCTCGGCCGAGCCGCAGCCGCCGATCGGCAGCGCGAGCGCCGCGGCGACCGCGCCGAGCCGCGCACGGGACGCACGCCTCAAAGCCGCATCTGGTCGCGGCCGACGATGACCTCTCCGTCGAAAAACTTCTTCGCTCCGGCTATATAAGTGGTGTCCGGCACTTCCCTCGCGACCGGTCCGTTCGAACCCGGCAGCAGATGGTAGAGGACAAGAGTCTTGACCTGCGCCTCGGCCGCCATGCGGCCCGCATCCTCCGTCGTCGAGTGCGTGTCGATGACGTGCCTGAGGATCGTGTACCGCGGGCCGCCTTGCGCCTTGGCCTCGTCGGCAGAGGCGACGAGGCGTTCGTGCTGCGCGACGTCCATGGCCTCGCAAATGAACAGATCCGCGCCGCGGGCAAGCTCGACGAGGTTCTTGGAATAGGCCGTGTCGCCGGAGAAGACGATGGAACGGCCGCCGGCTTCGATTCGATAGGCGATCGAACGATAGGGCATCTTCGCCTTGGAGTGCTCCGGGAAATGCGTGTTCTCGGCCGAGGAGATGCGCACGCGCTCGTCCTCGAAGGCCTTGGCAGGCGCCGATGTCGCCGCGAGATCGTGACCGCGGAACAGCGTCTCGGGGCGTACGGTTCGGCCTTCGTCGGCGATGCGGATCTCGGTGTTCGCCTTGAAGAATGCCAGGGCGCCTTCGACGAGCGCGTCCGTGCCGTAGGGCCCGTAGACGTTCGTCGGCTCGGTGCGCCGCCCGGTCCATTGCAGCGACAGCAGCGCCGCGAGATCGATCGTGTGATCGTCGTGCAGATGCGTAAGAAAAACGTTGGCGATCTTGTTGTAGCCGAGGCCGCTCTCGACGAGCGAGCGCACGGTGCCGTAGCCGCAATCGACGAGATAGGGCGTGCCGTCCACGACGACGGCCGCGGCCGTCTGGCTGCGCCGCAGATTGACGCTCGGGCCGCCTTGGGTGCCGAGCAGGACGACGTGCGCGCCGGACTCGGGCGTCGGCGCGGGCCCGGTGATGCTCTGCGCCGAAGCGCGCAGAGGGGCCAACGTCAGGGGCGCGAGGCCGGCGGCGGCACCGGCGCCCGCGAGCGCGGCAAGGTCCTTGAGCACGGCGCGGCGGCTCAAACGGCCCGCGCCTGCGCCTCGAAGCATCGACTTCATCTGCAGATGTCCCCCCCTCACTCGCTGCCCGCGGACGTGCTCGGCGATCCCGCCTTTCGCGCTGGACCGTGCACGCGGGCCAGCATAGCCGGGCCCCGCGTCCGAGACCAGCCGTGCCGGCCGTCCGCTTTGTGTACCATAGCGCCGCCGCCGCAGCTCGGCGCCAACTCGAGGAAACACCTTGGGCGTCGTCTCCGCCCCGCCGCCGGAACTCTGCATCGTCCGCCTCTCCGCGATCGGAGACACCTGCCATACGGTCCCGGTCGTCCGCGCGATCCAGGATGCGTGGCCGGCCACCCGCGTCACGTGGATCGTCGGGCGCGTCGAGCACGGCCTGCTGCGCGGCCTCGAAGGCGTCGAGTTCGCCGTGCTCGACAAGGCGCGCGGCCTCGGGGGCTACGCGGACCTTCGGCGCGCGCTAGCTGGACGCCGCTTTCCGGTGCTGCTCGCCATGCACGCCTCGATGCGAGCGAACCTCGCGAGCCTCATGGTCCGCGCCGACGTGAGGCTCGGCTTCGACCGGGCCCGCGCCCGCGACTGGCAATGGTATTTCTGCAATCGCCACATTCCCGCGCGGCCGCGCCGGCACGTCATGGACGGGCTGTTCGAGTTCGCCGAGGCGCTCGGCATAGCGCGCGGGACGCCGCGCTGGGATATCCCCCTCGACTCGGCCGACCGCGACGCCGCGGCGGCGCTCGTCGATCCCGCGCGCCCCGTTCTCGTCATCAGCCCCTGCACGGGCCAGCGTTTTCGCAACTACCGAAATTGGCGCATCGAGTGCTATGCTCGAATCGCCGATTACGCCCATGACCGCTACGGCGCACAGGTGCTGCTGACGGGCGGGACGACGCAGATCGAGAATGACTACGGGCAGGGCATCATGAAGCTCGCGAAGTCACGGCCGCGCAACCTCATCGGGCAAACGAGTCTCAAACAGCTTCTCGCGCTGCTCGAGCGAGCGACCGTCGTACTGTGTCCAGACTCCGGTCCTGCGCATATGGCGACGGCCGTCGGCACGCCGGTCGTCGGGCTCTACGCGACGTTCGAACCGACTCCGGACGGGCCCGTACTTCAGTCAGCACCTCGTCGTGGACAAGTATCCGGAGGCCGTCAGCCGCGAGTTCGGCAAGTCCGTCCAGGAGCTCCGCTGGGGAAGACGCGTGCGCGACCCGAACGCCATGGACCTGATCCGCGTCGAGGACGTTGTCGAGAAGCTCGATCTCGCGTTCGCCGAGCGCGGCATCGTGCCGGGCGCCGGCGACGTGCGCGGCGTGCACGAGGGCGCCGCGGATGGAGCCGCAGACAAGGGCCGCAGACAAGGGCCGCAGATTGATGAGACGCAGAGCTAAACAACCATGACCGCCCACCCGCTGTATCCGCTCCACGACTTTGGGTCCGCGACCCCGCACCAGATCGAGGAGGCGCTCGAGCGCTCGGAAGTCGTCTACTTCGAGCGTTGCCCAGTCGAGCTGCCTTCGTCCGAGGAACTCGACTTTCTTCGCGAGGGGCTGCCGGCCGAGCTCAAGACGAAGAACGTGAGCTACCATCCCGAGTCGGACTCGGTCCCGCGCTTCGAGGCGCCGCCCGAGGTTCAGAGCCGGGTCGAGGGTATCCTGCGCAGCCATGGCCGGCGCGTCGAGACGTACCTGCGCCGTGTGCTGCCGGATTACGCGAGCGGCTGGACCATGGGCACGACGAGCTTCAGGCCCGTCGAAGAGCAAGGCCGCAAGCTCAAGCCGCGCTCGAGCAACGAGCTCGTGCACGTCGATGCCGGCGCGTACGGGGCCACGAACGGCGCGCGCATTCTGCGCTTTTTCGTCAACGTGCATCCCGAGCGGGATCGCGTCTGGGGCACGAAGGGCAGCTTCGGCTCGCTCATGCAGAAGCGCGCCGAGCTATGGGCGGCGGCGCGGCAGGGCAAGCCTCGCGTCTCGCTCGAGAAGTCGCCGCTCGACAGGCTGTACAGCGGTCTCGTCGGCGGCTTCGGGCGCATGTATCCGCTGTTCAAGGTCGTGGACTCGAGCCCTTACGACCGCGCGATGCGCCGGATCCACAACCACATGAAGGAGGCGCCGAGTTTCCGAGACGATCCCACGGGCTACATGGAGATCCGCTTCCCGCCCATGTCGGCGTGGATGGTCTTCACGGACGGCATCAGCCACTCGGTGCTGACCGGGCAGTACGCGTTCGTCACGACGCTGCTCGTCCCGGTCGAGAACTGCCGCCTGCCGGAGCTTTCGCCGTTTCGAATTCTCGCGGCGGGGCCGGCCGAGCCCACGGCGGCGTGAGCTCGCGCCGCAGGAGCGGAACGAGCGGCGAATCGTGCACTCGAACCTCGCGCCCATCGTGCGCACTACGTTCGAGACGAGCTGGGCCAAGGCGACGGACAACGGGACCGTCCGCGGCATCCTCGACGTGAAGCCCGACGGGCCGTCCACGGTGTACCGGCCGTACGTCGAGCGCAAGAAGAAGGCCGACATGTTCCAGGACTTCCCGGACCTGCCGAAGCCGAACTGAAGCGAGAAAAAGGGGTCAGAGCCCTTTTTTCGCCTGCGGCTCGAAACGGAGCGGCCCCGGACGCACGGGGGAGAAAAAGGGCTCTGACCCCTTTTTCTCTTCAGAACTCCGTGCCGTCCGCGAGCTTGTAGCTCTCGACGTAGCCGCCTTCCCCGCCGTCCTTGCGCGGCGCAATGCCGACCGTGATCTCGTCGCCGGCCTTGACCAGGCTCGGGCGCCAGCCCTGGCGGAAGATGTTGTTGCGGCTTTGCCCTTCGAACGTCACGGCGTGCATCTTGCCGTCCTTGCCCTGCAGCTCGAGCACGAGCTTCGTGTGCGGGTTCTGCACGTCCATGACCTTGACCTTGCCGTGCATCGTCACCGTCTTGGAGAAGTCGTATTGCGCGGCCGAATGATGTGCGAACGCCGGCGAGGCGGTCATTGCGAGCCCGAACGCGGCGATAAGGGCGGGAAGCTTTCTCATGTCTCATCCTCCTCGGGCCCGGTGGGCCATATGAGCGGCTATGGGCGCATGCCGGCGGCGAGATTACCGGGTGCATGATAAGCCCGCTGCGCCCGGATCGAGCCCGGAATCGCCGCCCCGAATCGCCGCCCGGCCTCGCCGCCGCGCGCAGCCGCCGCCCGCCCCGCACGCTACCGGGCGAGGGGTCGCTCGTCCGCCACACGAACCCGCCGGTTCGGGCCGCGCTCGCCGCGTCCCGGGCCCCCAGGGCCCCGCCGTGCCGGTCCAACCGGATCGAGCAGCGGCACCGAGAGTGCGGTTAGCCCTTCCGCATCAACGCCTTAATCCGAACGGCCCGGTCCGCGCACGCAAGTGCGCGCAGGCTTTCGTAATTCTTGAGGCGCGCGAGTGGACACGCCCGAGATTGTTGCTAAGCTGAGCGGTTAAGACGGCCGTGGCGCCGGTGCCGGCCGGCGCAGAAGGCGAGGCCCCGGCCGTCGATTGGAGTCGGCTGCGGCGGCTCCGCATTGCACCGGATACGGGAGAGAGCGCGATGTTCATCACGAAGAAGCAGCTTCCACGTCGAACCTTCCTGCGCGGCATGGGAGCCACGCTGGCGCTGCCCCTCCTGGATGCGATGGTCCCGGCCTTCGCGAGCACGATCAAACAGTCGCCGAAGCTCGGTTTCATCTACGTGCCGCACGGCGCGATCATGGGTCAGTGGACGCCGGACAAGGTCGGGCGCGACTTCGAATTCAAGTCCATCCTCTCTCCGCTCGCGCCCTGGCGCGACAAGCTCGCGATCGTCAGCGGCCTGCATCATCGCGCGGCCGATTCGACGGCCGTGCACTCTCTGAGCCCGACCACGTGGCTCAGCGGCGTGCGCCCGAAGCCGACGCAGGGCGTCGACGCCTACGCGGGCGTCACGGCCGACCAATACGCGGCCCGGGTCTTCGGGCAGGACACGATCCTGCCCTCGATGGAGCTCGGCACCGAGGACCACTCCTCGCTGATCGGCGCCTGCGACCGCGACTACGGCTGCATCTACATGAACAACATCTCCTGGCACACGCACACGACGCCGCTGCCCATCGAGATCAATCCGCGCAAGGTCTTCGAGCGCATGTTCGGCGACGGCGGCAGCGTCGAGGAGCAGATCGCGCGCCGGCGCGAGGACCGCAGCATTCTCGACGCCGTCTCGCAGCAGACGCAGTCGCTCAAGGGGCAGCTCGGCGCGCACGACCGCGACAAGCTCGACCAATACCTCGAGAGCGTTCGCGAGATCGAGCGCCGGCTCGAGCATGCCGAGGCGCAGGTCGCGCAGAACAAGGATCTCGTGATCCCGCAGGCGCCTCCGGGCATCCCGTTCGTCTACGCCGACCACGTCGACATCATGTTCGACCTCATGACGCTCGCTTATCAGGCCAACATCACGCGCGTGCAGACTTTCCAGATGGCGCGCGAGCTCAGCAACCGCACCTACCCGCAGGTGGACGTGCAGGAAGGCCATCACGCCGTCTCGCACCATCAGAACCGGCCCGACAAGATGGCCATGAACGCACGCATTCAGAACTACCACGTCACGCTGTTCACGCGGCTGCTCAAGAAGCTCGAGGCCGTGCAGGACGGGGACGGCACGCTGCTGGAGAACACGATGCTGCTCTACGGCAGCAACATGAGCAACAGCAACGCGCACGATCACTTCCCGCTGCCGAATTTCGTCATCGGCGGCGGCATGGGGCGACTCAACGGCGGTCAGCACATCAAGTGCGAGGACCACACCCCCATGACGAACCTCGTGCTCACGATGCTGCACAAGGCCGACGTGCCGCTCGAGAAACTCGGCGACAGCACGGGCACGGTGACGGAACTCTGAGGCGCGCCGGCGGATCGGTACGCGCGGATCGAAAGGCTCGGGGGAACTCGCGATGCGCTTGAATTTCGTCTTCGGGACCTCGGCCCTCGCGGCCGCGGCCATGCTCGCGGCCGGCGCGGCATTCGCCTCGGGCGCCGAGCCGCTTCTCGACGCCGCGCGCGCCGGAGACCACGCGGCCGCCGTCGGCCTGCTCGCCGAGAAGCCAGACGTGAAAGCGGCCGAGGCCGACGGCACGACGGCGCTCATGTGGGCCGTCCGTAACAACGACCTCGATCTGGCCAAGCGCCTGCTCGAGGCGGGCGCCGATCCAAAGGCCCGCAACGACTTCGACGTGACCCCGCTCTATCTCGCAGCGCAAAACGGGGATGCCGAGATGCTCGCCGCGCTGCTCGATCACGGCGCCGACGTCAACGAGACGACCAACGAAGGCCAGACCGTCCTCATGACCGCGTCCCGTACGGGAAACGCGAAGGCCGTCGAGCTCCTGCTCGACCGCGGCGCGAACGTCCATGCGCGTGAGCGCTGGCACGGGCAGACGGCACTCATGTGGGCCGCCGCCGAGTGCCATCCGGCCGTCGTCGAGGCGCTCGTCAAGCACGGCGCCGAGGTGAACGCGCGCTCGAGCGAGGAGCAATGGCAGCGGCAGGTCACGGCCGAGCCGCGCGCCAAGTGGCTGCCGCCGGGCGCCATGACGCCGCTGCTGTTTGCGGCGCGCCAGGGCTGTCTCGACAGCGTGCAGACGCTGCTCAAGCTCGGCGCGGACGCGAACATGACGACGCCCGACGGCATCAGCCCCACGGTTTCCGCGCTCATCAACGGCCACTACGACGTTGCCGCGGCGCTCGTCCAGGCCGGGGCCGATCCGAACCTGTACGACGATACGGGGCGCGGCGCACTCTATGCGGCGATCGACTTCAACACGATGCCGGCCTCGAACCGGCCCGCGCCTTACGTGCTCGACAACAAGCACAGCGCGCTCGACGTCGCGCGCCTGCTCATCGAGCACGGCGCCAAGGTCAACGCGGAGCTCGAGAAGCTGCCGCCCTACCGTGCCAAGCTCGACCGCGGCAACGACATGATGTTGACGACGGGCACGACGCCGCTTCTGCGCGCCGCAAAGGCCGGAGACCTGCCGGCCATGAAGCTGCTGCTCGCGCACGGCGCGAATCCGAAGATAGCGACGAAGCAGGGCATCAATCCGCTCATGGCGGCTGCGGGACTCGGCTCGGAAGAGCAGGACACCACGGGCCGTTACAAGACCCAGCCTGAGGCCATCGCAGCCATCCAGCTGCTGCTCGATCAGGGGCTCGACATCAACGCGACGGACGGCCGCGGCCGCACTGCACTGCACGGCGCCGCGCTGCAGGGCTACGACGACGTCGTCCGCTTCCTGGCCGAGCACGGAGCCCGGCTCGACGTGCGCGACGCTCGCGGCTTCACGCCGCTCGACACGGCGCTCGGCAAGGCGGGCGGTTTCGGCTTCGCGGGCAAGGAAGGCGTCGTGCACCAGAGCACGGCGGACCTGATCAAGAAGCTCATGGACGCCCAGGCGGGCAACGCCGCCGCCGCATCCGCGCAGGATGCCGCTCGAGCGCAGGCCGTCGCGACCTCGCAGGCCGCGCGGGCCGCGCGGGCCGAGAAGGCCGACAAGGGCTGAAGGCGCGCAGCGCGCGAGCCGACGCTCGCTTCAGGCGGGCTCGTAATCCGGGTATTCCGGCTCCCACATCTCGGCGCGGACGCGCGCCTCGACCTCGTCGGCGCCGACCTCGGCCACTCCCTCGTCCACGGCCTGAAGCGCCACGGCGATCGCGATGTGCAAGGAGACAGCGCGCAGCCGAGTCACGGCCGGAAACAGCAGCCCGGCGTCGCGCTCCTCCTGCGTGACGAGCGTCGCGAGTGCGCGAGAGGCCGCATTCGTCATACCGTTCGTCACGCGCTTGACGCGCGCCGCGAGCGCCCCGAGCCCGAGACCGGGGAAGATGAAGACGTTGTTGCCTTGCCCGACACGGTGGCGGCGGCCGTTCCATTCGACGTCGGCGAACGGGCTCCCCGCCGCGACGAGGCAGCGCCCTTCCGTCCAGGCATAGAGGTCCGCGGGCTTCGCCTCGGAATTCGTGACGGGATTCGAGGACGGGAAGATCACGGGGCGCTCGCAATGGGCCGCCATCTCGCGCACGACCTGCTCGCCGAAGGCGCCGCCGACGCCGGAAACGCCGATCAGAGTCGTCGGCCGGTAGGCGCGGACGACGTTGAGGAGCAGCCGCTCGCGCGTGTCGGCCAATCCGAACTTCGCGGCAAGCGCAGCCGGCCACGCGAGCTCGCGCTTGTAGGGATCGATGATCTTCGCATCGTCGACGAGCAGGCCATTGCGGTCGAGCACCGCCACGACGCCGCTGCGCTCGGCCTCCGCGACGCCCTCCTCGGCCAGCTGCGTCTTGATCTGACGCGCGACGCCGAGGCCCGCGGCACCCGCGCCGAGGATCACGATGCGCTGCGCGGCCAGCCGCTCGCTCTTGATGGCGAGCGCCGTATTGAGGCCGGCCATGACGACGGCGCCCGTGCCCTGGATGTCGTCGTTGAACGAAGGCACGAGGTCTACGAAGCGATCCAGAATCCTGAGCGCGTTGTCCTTGCGGAAGTCCTCCCACTGCACGAGCGCGCCCGGAATGACGGTGCGCACGGCCTCCACGAACTCGTCCACGAGCTCCATGTAGGCCTCGCCGCGCATGCGGCGCGTGGGCCAGCCGAGGTACTGATCGTCCGCGAGCAGCTCTTCGTTGTCCGTGCCGAAATCGAGGCTCACGGGCATCGAGAGCGCCGGATCGATGCCGGCCGCGGAGGTATAGAGCGCGAGCTTGCCGACCGAGATGGCCATGCCGCCCGCCCCCTGGTCGCCGATGCCGAGGATGGATTCGTTATCGGTCACGACGAGCAGCCGCACCTGCTTGCGGCCCACGGCACGGCGCAGGACGTCCGCCATGCGGCCCTTCATGTCGGGCGTAATCCAGATGCCGCCGCCGCCCTGGAACACGCGGCTGAAATGCTGCACGGCCGAGCCGACTGTCGGCGTGTAGACGATCGGCATGAGCTCTTCGAGATGATCCTGTAGCACGCGGTAAAAGAGATGTACGTTGCGGTTCAGCAGCGCGGCCAGCAGGACGTACTTCTGCAGAGGGTCGGACTGGGTCTGCAGCTGGGCATAGATCCGCCGAGCCTGCTGCGCGATATTCTTGCTGCGCACGGGCAGCAGCCCCTCGAGATCGAACTGCTGCCGCTCCTCGGCGGAAAACGCGGTGCCCTTGTTCAGAATGGGATTGTGGAGCAGTTCGGCGCCCCGCGCGGTGACCTTGACGATCCTCCGAGGCCGGCGCCCGTTCGTCGAGCTATCGCCGTTCAAATTGGTAACCCCCTTGGCCTAACGGGCGCCGGCGTGCGCCCGGCGCCGCGTGCAGTCTATACAAAATGCGGCGCGAGAGACATGGAGCGCGCCGAAACGTAACCCTCGGACCTGTTAGACTCGCGCCAGACCTTCGCGGTGACGGGCTCCTGCCGCCCATGAACGACCTGGATTCCACACGCCGACTCGTCCAAGTGCTGCGCGATCCGGCGTGCTATCCGCACGCCGTCCAGGGCGTCGACGTTGTCGAGACGCACATCTCGTTCGTGCTCCTGACGGGGGCGTTCGCCTACAAGATCAAGAAGCCCTTGCGGCTGGACTTTCTCGATTTCTCGACGCTCGAGCAGAGGCGGCGCTTCTGCCAAGAGGAGCTGCGCCTGAACCGCCGGCTCGCACCCGAGCTCTACCTCGACGTGGTACCGATCGGCGGCCGACCCGAAGCGCCGCGGATCGGTGCCGAGCCCGCGGTCGAGTACGCGGTCAAGCTGCGCGAGTTCCCCGCCGAGGCCGTCCTCGACCGAGCCCTCGCGGCGAACGCCGTCTCGCCCGCACAGATCCGCGGCCTCGCGGATCTGCTCGCCCGCTTTCAGGCGGCCCAGCCCGCGAGCGAGACCGCGGCCGCGCCCGGGCAGGCCGCGCACAATCTCGACGAGCTCGAAACCGCCCTGCGCAAGGCGCAGCGGCCGTACGCGCTCGACGCGCTGCGCGCATGGACCGTGC
Source organism: uncultured Gammaproteobacteria bacterium (assembly GCA_963702105.1). Classification (GTDB taxonomy): domain Bacteria; phylum Pseudomonadota; class Gammaproteobacteria; order Steroidobacterales; family Rariloculaceae; genus ZC4RG20. Next base: position 769,667 of record OY969712.1, on the reverse strand, counting down.
GGCGGCAGGCAAACCTGACGCCGCTGTTCGCGGCTCGTGCGCGGGCCGGCCGCGTACGCGAAGGACACGGCGACCTGCACGTCGAAAACCTCGTCGTCCTCGACGGGCGCATCGTCCCGTTCGACGCGCTCGAGTTCAGCGCCGACCTGCGCACCACCGACGTCCTCGACGAGGCCGGCTTTCTCGTCATGGACCTCGTGGCGCACGGCCGCCGCGATTTCGCTTTCGAGTTCCTGAACCGTTACCTCGAGATCACGGGCGACTACGAAGGCCTCGAAGTGCTCCCGTTCTATCTCGTGTATCGCGCGCTCGTGCGCGCGAAGGTCAGGCTGCTCAAGGGCGCGGAGACGAGCGCCGGCGTTGCGGATTTCGAGGGTCGCGTCCGGCCCTACCTGCTACTCGCGGACGAGCTCATCCGCCCGCGGACCCCGCAGCTCACGATCGCGCACGGGCTCTCGGCCAGCGGCAAGACGACGATCACGAGTGAGCTCATCGGGCGGCTGCCGGCGCTGCGCGTGCGCTCGGACCTCGAGCGCAAGCGCCTGCACGGCGTCGCGCCGGACGTGCACGAGGATCTTGCGGTCGGCGAGGGGCGCTACGCCGCCGAAGGCACGTACGCAACCTACGAAGCGCTCGAGCGCAGCGCAGCCGCGGCGCTCCGTGCAGGCCTCGACATCATCGTGGACGCGACCTTTCTCGAGCGGATCAAACGCGAAGACTTTCGCGCGCTTGCGGCCCGGCTCGGCGCACGCTTCGCAGTCCTGGACTGCGAAGCGCCCGAGGAGGCGCTGCGCCGGCGCGTTCGCGCACGCGCCGCCGCGCAGGGAGACGCTTCGGAAGCGACCGAGGCCGTGCTCGAGGCGCAGCTCCGCACCGCCGAGGCGCTGACCCTCGAGGAGCTCCGCGAAGCCGTCGTCGTGGATACGACGCGGCCGATCGACTACGACGCCGTGGCACAAAAGCTCGGAGGACTCTGACCGCGATGCCCGATCGGCTCGAAACTCGACTCAGGCAAGCGCTGCGCGGCGAAGTCGCGTTCGACGCGTTCACGCGCGGGCGCTATGCGACCGACGCCTCGATCTACCAGATCGAGCCGCTCGGCGTCGTCGTGCCGCGCGACGACGCCGACGCGCTCGCGGCGCTCCAGATTGCAGCCGAGGCCAAGGTCCCGATCCTGCCGCGCGGCGCCGGCAGCTCCCAATGCGGCCAAACCGTGGGTCGCGCCCTCGTCGTGGACCACAGCCGCCATCTCGATGCCGTCATCGAGCTCGACACGGAGGCCGCCACGGTCTGGGTCGAGCCGGGCATCGTGCTCGACCGGCTCAACGCGTATTTGAAACCCCACGGCCTGTGGTTCCCGGTCGACGTCTCCACGGCCGCGCAGGCCACGATCGGCGGGATGGCCGGCAACAACAGCTGCGGCGCACGCTCGCTGCACTACGGCAATATGGTGCACAACGTGCTCGAAGCGGACGCATGGCTCGCGACGGGCGAGACGCTGCGCTTCGGCGAGGTCGGCGCCGAGAGCGCAGATCCGGGCGCATTGCCGCGCCGTTACGCGGAGCTCGTCGCGGCGGCGCGCACGCTGCACGCGCGCGAGCGCGCCGAGATCGAGGCGCGCGTGCCGAAGGTTCAGCGCCGCGTCGCCGGCTACAACCTCGACCACGTGGCCCGCGGCCCCTTCAACATGGCGCACCTGCTCGTCGGCTCGGAAGGCACCCTGGCCTATTTCCGGCGGCTCAAGCTCAAGCTCGCGGAGTTGCCGCGTCACAAGGCGCTCGGCGTCGTGCATTTCCCGACGTTCTATCGCGCCATGGAGGCGACGCGCCGCATCGTCGAGCTCGGGCCCGCGGCCGTCGAGCTCGTGGACCGCACGATGATCGAGCTTGCCCGCGGCATCCCGGCATTTCGCAGCGCGATCGAGCACGCGATCATCGGCGAGCCCGCGGCGATCCTGCTCGTCGAGTTCGCCGGCGCGGACCGCGCGCCGCAGCTCGAGAAGCTGACCCGGCTCGTCGAGCTCATGGGCGACGTCGGGCTGCCCGGCAGCGTCGTCGAGGTCGTCGAGCCGGGCCGGCAGCGGGACATCTGGGAGGTCCGTAAGGCCGGGCTCAACATCATGATGTCGATGAAGGGCGACGGCAAACCCGTCTCGTTCATCGAGGATTGCGCGGTGCCGCTCGAGCACCTGGCCGATTACACGGACCGGCTGAACCGCGTGTTCGAGAAGCACGGCACGCGCGGCACGTTTTACGCACACGCTTCGGTCGGCTGCCTGCACGTCCGGCCCGTGCTCGACATGCGCAGCGCCGAGGGCGCCCTCAAGATGCGCGCGATCGCAGAGGAAGCCTGCGCGCTAGTCCGCGAATACAAGGGCTCGTATTCGGGCGAGCACGGCGACGGGCTCGTCCGCTCCGAGTGGATCGAGCGGGTTTACGGGCCGCGGCTCGCGGCCGCTTTCGGTGAGCTCAAACGGGCCTTCGATCCGGTCGGCCTCATGAATCCGGGCAAGATCGTCGGCGCGCCCAAGATGGACGATCGCTCGCTGTTCCGCTACAAGCCGGGCTACGCGACGACACCGTTCGCGGCGGGCCTCGACTGGTCCGCGCACGAGGTCGGGACCGCGAACGCGGGCCGCGGGTTCGCGGCCGCCGTCGAGATGTGCAACAACAACGGCCACTGCCGCAAGTTCGATGCGGGCACGATGTGCCCTTCGTTCAGGCTTACGCGCAACGAGCGCGATTCGACGCGCGGGCGCGCCAACACCCTGCGGCTGGCGCTCTCCGGGCAGCTCGGCCCCGACGCCTTCGCGACCGAAGACATGTTGCGCACGTTCGAGCTCTGCGTGTCCTGCAAGGGCTGCCGGCGCGAGTGTCCGACGGGCGTGGACATGGCGCGCATGAAGATCGAGTTCCTGCACCGTTATCATCGCCGGCGCCGGCGCTCGCTCAAGGATGCGATCGTCGCGCATCTGCCGCGGTGGGCGCCTTGGGCGTCCCGCTTCGCGCCCCTGCTCGAAATGCGGGACCGGGTGCCGGGCGCGGCGGCGCTCGGCGAGCGGCTGCTCGGCTTCGCCGCGCGGCGCAGCTTGCCCGTATTCCGCCGCGATCCGTTTCGAGCGGACGAGGTGCGGGGCGGGCTCGAGGCGGGGCCCCGGGCTGGGCTCGAGGGGCGGCCCCGGACGGGGCTCGAGGCAGGCCCGCAGGGCGTCGAGGCCGTACTGCTGCCCGATACCTTCAACACCTACTTCGAGCCCGAGAATCTGCGCGCGGCGGCCCGAGTCCTCGCGGCCGGCGGATGTCGCCTTTCGGTCGCGGCGCCCGTAGCCGGTGCGGGAACGCGGCCCTTGTGTTGCGGACGCACCTATCTCGCGGCCGGTATGATCGACGAGGCGCGCGCCGAAGCCCGGCGCCTGCTCGCGGCGCTCGAGCCTTACGTCGAGCGCGGCGTCGCGGTCGTCGGGCTCGAGCCTTCGTGTCTGCTCGGCCTGCGCGACGAGTTGCCCGCGCTGCTGCCCGGCGCGGAAGCCGCACGGCTCGCCGACGCGGCCGTGCTGTTCGAGGAATTCGTGGACCGCGAGGTCGCGGCCGGGCGTCTGTCGCTGCCGTTAGGCCCGGGACCGTATCGGCGCGCACTGCTTCATGGCCACTGTCACCAGAAGGCTTTCGGCGCCATGCCGGCCGTGACGCGCGCGCTGCGGCTCATCCCGGGCCTCGAGGTCGAGACCGTGAATTCGAGCTGCTGCGGCATGGCCGGCGCCTTCGGCTACGACGCGCGCTTCGTCGAGGCTTCGCTGCAGATGGCCGAGTCCGCGCTGCTGCCCGCCGTGCGCGCCGTGGGGGCCGAGACCGTCGTCGTCGCCGACGGCACGAGCTGCCGCCACCAGATTCGCGACGGCGCGTCGCGGGCAGCCGTGCACGTGGCGCGCGTGCTGGAGGCCTCGCTGCTGGAGCCGAGGCGGGGGCGCCCGCAAGGCACTGCCGAGGAACGCGAAGGCTAGCCGAGTGCGCAGCCGGTAGGACCGACGCCGTATCGGCCCGCCCCGCTTCCGAACGTCGGCGCCGCGCGCGCCGGAACCCCCGCAGTTCGCGAACGCCTCAGTTCGACGAGCCGGACTTCGACGTATCGCTCTTTCCGGCGGACTGGCCCTTCTCCTTGCCCTGCTCCTCCTGCTTCATGAGCTCAGCGCCGTACTCGATGGCGCGGTCGAGGTTCGCGTTCTGAAAGTTGCTCGGATCGCGGTAGTGCCGCTGCACGGTCACGGTCTCGCCCGGCAGAATGAACGTCGAGCCGCCGTGCTTCGTCTGAATGACGTTGTTGTTCTCCTCGCACGAGTACATGTCGAGCCGGATGCCCGGCGTCGTAACACGCTTGTACATCTGCACGCCGTGCCAGGGTTTCTCGAGCGCTTTCGGGTCCCAGAGCGTCACGTCGTCCTCGATGGTGTTCGGATCGATCATGCGGATGCGCTCTACCGTGCTCGCCTCGTCGCTGATGCTCGGCTGATTGCGCTGCAGCTCCTCGGGCTTCATGCGGATCGTGTGCACGACGAGGGTGTCGCCGTCCCAGAAGCCGATCGAATCGCCCTCCCAGAGTGCAAATGCGTTGTCGGCCGGGATGTGGCCCCGGCCGTCCGTGTACAGATACCGCGTCTCGCTCTGCCACTCGTTGATCCAGATCGTCATATCCGGGGTGACGACGAAGCGCTTGATGACGGGCTCGAGCAGAAAGCGCGGGTAGCCGGCCGGCAGGCAATCGCTGAGCTGATCCCATTCGAAGCCGTGCGCGACGGCGGTGAGTTTTTGTCGGTATTGAAGCGAATATTTCGGCGTCAGCGCGGCCGTGATCCAGCCCTCGCACGGGAAGTTGCTGCAGTGGTCGAGAATCGCCTGTGCAGCATCCTCGCCGGGCGCGTTGGCCGCCTGGTTGGGCTGCGGATCCCAATTGAAGCCGCCCGCATGGTCCCAGATGCCGGACCAATCGGGCTTGTCCTCCGCCGTCAGCTTGCGGCCGCCGTGCGCGGCCTGCTTCATGTTCAGGTAGACCTCGTATGAGGGCTCGTACTGCTTGGGCACCGGCGTATTCGGCGCCGGCTCCTGAACGCAGGAGGCGCCCTTCACGGAGGGACAGATTCGGATGTAATTGTCCTGCGCGGGTTGCGCCGCGTCCCGCGGAGCATTCTGCGCCGCCGCCGGAGCCGCCGCGGCCGAGAGGATGCCGGCCAGCAGCAAGGCCGCGGCCGGAGACTTCACGGACCGGGGAGCGCGGCAAGCGTCCGTTCCGTACGGGCGTTGAAAATCCTGCATGGTTCGTTCCTTCAAGCGAGTCCTCGGCGGCGCGAACTTTACGGCTCGCGGCCGCGATGGCCTCTCGAAGGCATCCAGCATTGCGAACCGCACGGCATTCGCGCTCCTCCGATTGTGTAACAAGCGTGGCTGGCGAACAACCGAAGGCGCGCGCCCGCGGAAGCGGCGTGGTGCGAAACGTACTATATTGGCCGCTCGAGTTCCGGACGGACGAGGCGCATGAACCGAAGCGAGAGCAGAATCCTCACGACGCACGTCGGCAGTCTCGTGAGGCCGCCCGAGCTGCGCCTCGGCCCGGAAGACGGGCCGCCGGCGCCGGGCGTGCTGCGCGACGCCGTCGAGGCGGCCGTGCGCCGTCAGGTGGAAACGGGCCTCGACGTCGTCAACGACGGCGAATACGGCAAATCCGGCTGGTCGAACTACGTGCTGGGCCGAATCAGCGGCTTCGACATCCGGCCGGACCGGCTCGTGCCGCTCGTGTGGCTCGGCAGCGATCGAGAACGCTTCGCCGAAGCCATCGCCGCGGACCTGCCGATCGTCGAGCGGGGCCTGCCGGCCGAGGTCTGCGTCGGGCCGATCGAGTACCGGGACATGGCCCCGATCCGGCGCGACATCGAGAACCTGCGCGTGGCGGCGGAGGCCGCAGAAGCGAGCGAGGTGTTCATGACGGCCGTCGCGCCGGCCAGCACCGCCTTCAACGGCATCAACGAGTATTACGCGAGCGATCGGGAGTACGTGTTCGCGATCGCCGAGGCTCTGCGGCACGAATATCGCGCGATCCACGAGGCCGGCTATCTGCTTCAAGTCGACGACGCCGTGCTCGCGAACATGTACGACCACCTCGTGGGGAGCGGCCGCAAGCGCTTCCGCGATTGGGCCGAGGTCCGCATCGAAGCGTTGAACCATGCGCTCGAGGGCATCCCGCCCGAGCGCGTGCGCTACCATGTGTGCTTCGGCAGCTGGCACGTCCCGCATCTGTCGGACGCACCGCTCGAGGAGATAGTCGATCTCGTTCTCGCCGTCAACGCGGGCGCCTATTCGATCGAGGCCGCCAACCCGCGGCACGAGCACGAGTGGCGCGTATGGGCCAAACAGAGCCTGCCGGACGGCAAGATCCTGATCCCCGGCGTCGTCACGCACCACACCGGGACGGTCGAACACCCGCGCCTCGTCGCGGACCGCATCGTGCGCTATGCTAAGCTCGTCGGCCGCGAGAACGTCATCGCAGGCACGGACTGCGGATTCGCACAAAGCGAAGCGGTCGTGCGTGTGCATCCCTCCGTCATGTGGGCGAAATTCGAAGCGCTCGTCGAGGGCGCGCGGCTGGCGAGCGAAGAGCTCTGGGGGCGGTAGTAACTGGGCTGCAAACGCAGCCGACGCTACGCCGAGGCCTTCGCCGGCGGCCGAGGCAGACTCTCGGCCGCTGAGCCGTGCATGGCGGCGGCGATCGCTTCGATCTTCGCCGCGCTCGCCTCGTCGTAGGGCGCGAAGATCACGACGCGGAGCCCCTGGCTGCCCTCGGGCACGTACGACGTGTGCTCGAGCGTGATGCCGCCGTGCTGGGGGTGGCGAACGACCGCTTCCGAGCGGCCGATGACCTCGGAACTGTTCCAGAACCGGCGGAACGCGGGCGAGTGCTCCATGAGATCCGCGATGAGCGCCTCGAACTCGGGGTCGCCCGTGTAAGGGCTGCAGTCGATGCGGAACTTGGCGACGACCCGGCGGGCCATGGCGTCGAACAGCTCGCAATCGTGCGTGTACACGGCGTCGTCGACGAGCAGGATGCGCAGCAGATTACGCCGCTCCCGAGGAATGCGCTCGTAGTCCCGGAGGACGTTGCACACGAGCCGGTTCCAGGCGACAACGTCCCACCTCGCTGTCATGACGATGGCCGGCAGGTTCAGCCTATCCAATAGACGCTGCAGAGAGGCGCTGATCGCGACCTCGTGCCACTCGAGCGGCGGCGCAGGCCGATGCTGAACGAGAGCGAAAAGGTACTCGCGCTCGTCGTGGGAGAGTTGTAGCGTGGCCGATACACGTTCGAGCACGGCGGCCGACACTTGAATGTCCCGGCCCTGCTCGAGCCATGTGTACCAGGTGACGCTGACGCCCGCGAGCGCCGCAACGTCCTCCCGGCGCAGGCCCGGCGTGCGGCGGCGGTCCGCGACGGGCAGCCCGAGCTCCCCGGGATCGATGCGCGCGCGGCAACTCCTCAGGAACTCGCCGAGCTGAGTCTTTCGCGAAGCCATCCCCCTTCCCGCTCGGACCTCGATTAGACCCGAGCCCGCGCCCCGACCTGAGGCGTGCAACGAGCCATGCTATTTAGCACACTACCAGCATAATCTCCACTAGCACCGCTGACTGCGTTGTTAACACCCCACACTATCGGCTAGGGTTGGCGGCTGCGATCCGGGACGCGCCCAAAGAGAGAAAAAATATGCTTCGAGCCACCGCCGACATCATCCTGCCGACGACCGTGACGGGCTCGCTGCCGAGGCCGAGCTGGTATACGGACAACATGGGGCAACGGACTTTCCTTCAGGCCATGGTCGAGACGCGTTTCCGCGAGCAGTACGACGACGCCCTCTCGGTGTACCTGACCCAGCAGTCCGTCGCGGGGCTGGACATCTTCACCGACGGCGACGCCCGCTTCAACGCCGACATCGGCGGCCAGAGCTGGACCAGCTACCCGGCCTACCACATGGCCGGCTTCGACCGCGACCCCAAGGCCGCCCCCGTCGGCGGCGGCGGCATCGCCTTCCCGCGCGGCCACATCCTGCACGACTACATCGAGGCCAGGATCATGCCGAGCATCGTCGGCCCCGTCGGGCGCGGCAACATGCAGTATGCGGCCATGTGGAAAGCCGCCCAACGCCTCTCTCACAAGCCCGTGAAGTTCGGCACCGTCACCCCCGAGCTCGTCGCCTTCGCCGTCCAGGACCGCTACTACAAGGACGTGCGCGAGCGCATCTGGGCCATCAGCGAGGCGTTCAACGAGGAGCTGCACGAGCTCGCCGACGCCGGCTGCCCCGTGATCCAGATGGAGGAGCCGCAGGTGCACCTGTTGGCCGCGCGCGGCATCGTGGACGAGAAGATCAACCCCGAGTTCATGCTCGAGGTGTTCAACAACACCGTGCGGGGCCTGCGCGCGAAGACCGAGGTCTGGTGCCACACGTGCTGGGGCAATCCTTCCCAGCAGAGGATGTTCGCCGAGGTGCAGACCTACAAGCCCGCGCTCGAGATCCTGAACCGCGTGGACGCGGACGTGATCACGTTCGAGTCGGTGAGCTCCGGCGGCATGGACCTTGCGGCCATCGGCGAGCACATCACGGACATGAAGGTCGCGATCGGCGTCATCGACCACCACTCGCTGCAGATCGAGCGCAAGGAGGAGGTCGCCGGCCACATCCGCCGGGCGCTCGAGAGCATCCCGGCCGAGCGGCTCGTCGTCTCCTCGGACTGCGGCATGGGCCGGGAGGGCATGAGCCGGCGCCACGCGTTCTACAAGATGGGCGCGCTCGTGCAGGGCACGAACATCGTGCGCAAGGAGCTCGGCGTCCCCGAGGCCGAGTGCCTGCTGGCCGACTCGCGCTACTCGCTGGTCCCAGGCGCCTGAGGAATGTTTCGTTCCGCCCCTCGGCAGCGAGCGGCGGGCTTGTTCTTGCGGCCCGACGGGCGGGGAGCTCGGCACGGGCCGCCGTGGATTTCCGACAGGGGGAGAGAACCATGCCTACCTCGATGAGCTTTTTGCGTTCCGCGCGAATTCCCATCGTTCTCGGCGCCGCCGCCGCATCGCTGCTGCTCAGCGACATCGCAGCCGCGCAGCTCGAGGAAATCGTCGTGACGGCCCGGCGCCGATCGGAGAGCTACCACGACGCGCCCGTCACGATCACCGCGTTCGACCAACAGCAGATCCAATCCGCCGGCATCGAGCGACCAAGAGACTTCATCAACCTGACGCCCAACGTCACGCTGACCGAGACCCAGAACGAAGGCAACGCGTTCGTGACGATCCGGGGGATTTCCCAGGCGCGCAACAGCGAGCCTTCCGTGGCCGTCGTCGTCGACGGCGTCCTCCAGACGAACCCCGCCGAGTTCAACCAGGAGCTGTTCGACATCCAGCAGATCGAGGTGCTCAAGGGCGCACAAGGCGCCGTCTACGGGCGCAACGCCATCGGCGGCGCCATCGTCATCACGACGAAGCAGCCGACGGACAAGTTCGAGGGCCGGCTCCAGCTCAGCCGCGATTCCGGCCCGGGCTACCGGGCCGTGCTGAGCGGCAGCGGCCCACTGGCGGGCTCCGACAAGCTCAAATATCACGCGGCGGTGTCGTACTTCGACACGGATGGCTATATCGACAACACCTATCTGCACGAGAAGGCCGACCCTTACAAGGACGTCTCCGCGCACGCGAGATTGCTTTGGGACGCGACGGACAAGCTGCACACCGATGCACGGGTCTTCGTCTCGCGTCTGAATACGCAGGCGCTGTACTTCAACATCACGAACAACGTCAACGATACGAGCCTACCGGTGCGCGTCAACAACGCGGGACAGAACGACCGCGACATTTCGCGCCTGACCTTCAAGCTCGACTACGACACCGACCTCGGCACGCTGACCTCGACGACATCCGCCGACAAGACGACGGAAATACTGACGGGCGACGCGTTCGACTTCCTGCCGATCCAGGACTCGTTCTTCTACAGCATCTTCGGTTTCGACCTGAATCAGAGCCAGTATCTGAAGGTCGACACCGTAAGCCAGGAGGTCCGTTTCACGTCGAAGGACCTCGGCAGGTTCAACTGGATCGCGGGCGTCTACGCGATCAAGACGAACCGATTCATATCGACGGGCAACATGATCGACACGGGCAACGGCGTCTTCCCGGTCTACTACACGCCGAGCACGAATCCCCTGAACCCGCAGTTCTCGTTCCTGGCCGACTCGCAGGACAACTTCGCCTGGGCCGCCTTCGCCGATACGAACATAGACCTGACCGAGAAACTGCAGCTCGAGCTCGCCATGCGGTACGACAACGACCACCGCAAGCAGACGACGGAGACGCCGGACGCCTTCCTGCAGTTCGTCAACGTCCCGGGCTTTCCGCAGGGCTATACGGGGCAGGTGCGCAGCCATACTTTCGACGAGCTGCAGCCCAAGGTCACGCTGCGCTATCAGCCATCCGACACCGTGACGCTCTACGGCGGCTACAGCAAGGGCTTCCGCAGCGGGGGTTTCAACCAGACAGGCGTCGGGGCCGTCGCCTTCGCGAACGGAATCTTGGGCGTCCACGACCTGTTCGACGCCGAGGTCGCCAAGACGCTCGAATTCGGCGTCAAGTCGCTGTTTCTCAACCGACGCATCAGCACCGATTTCAGCATCTTCGACACCGACGCGACGGGCTCGTACTTCTTCGTATTCCTCGCAGCGAACTCCACTCAGAACCTCGGAAACCTCGACAAGGTCAAGTACAAAGGCTACGAGCTCGGCCTCAAAGCGGAAATAACGGATAGCCTGAATCTCAACTTCGGCTACGGCGCGACGGACAGCGACATCAAGGCGGCAGAAGACCCGACCGTCATCGGCAATCAGGCTCCGCTCGTCTCTAAGAACACGACGAACGCAGGGGTCGAGTACCGCCATCCGATTACGGCCAACGGCCTCGAGCTGTTCGTGCGCGCAGACTACAGGCGCCTCGGCGACACCTATTGGGACCCGCAAAATTCGACGGTCCGCAAGCCCGTCAACCTGCTCGACCTGCGCCTCGGTGTCGACCACGACAAGTGGTCCGTCACGGCCTGGGCGCGCAACCTCAACGACGTGCGCTACAACGCCGAGTTCTCGCCCGGCGGCTTCGTGTTCAAGGCGAAGCCGCGCCGTTGGGGCGTAGACTACGCGTTGAAGTTCTAGAAGTCCCGACGCTCGGCGCGGGCGCCGACGCCGGCTGCAGCGGGCGGCGCGCCGGCGCCGTGACGAGGAGACGATGGCACTCGAGCTTTACCATCACGGGTCTTCGGCCTGCGCCGCCAAGGTGCGTTTCGCTCTGGCCGAGAAGGGTCTCCGGTGGGCGAGCCGCTACGTGGACATCCTCAAGGGCGAGCAGTTCCGCCCCGAGTTTCTCGCGGTGAATCCCAAGGCCGTCGTGCCCGTGCTCGTCCACGACGGCGCCGTTCTCGCGGAGTCCACCGTCATATGCGAGTACCTCGAGGACGCGTTCCCGGAAAAGCCGCTGCTTCCTCGCGCGCCGCTCGATAGGGCACACGTGCGGCTCTGGACCAAGGCCGTGGACGAGGAGCTGCATCCTGCCTGCTCCGCCCTGACCTATGTCGTCTCGCACCGGCACACGATCCTGCGGAACGGCGTCGGCAGCTTCGACGAGTTCCTGAAGCAGGGCGCTCACGAGGGCCGGGACGCCCGGGCCCGGAAGTGGGCGTGGATCCAGCACGGGCTCGCCGCCCCCGGCGCCGCCGAAAACATCGCGCTCTACGACGGTTATCTGCACAAGATGGAGCGGGCCCTCGAGGCCTCCGACTGGCTCGTCGCGAACCGCTTCTCGATGGCCGACGTGGCCATGGCCCCCTACCTGAACCGCCTCGCGGCGCTTTCGATGCACGGGCTCTGGCAGCACGGACGCCTGCCCCGCGTGGCCGACTGGTTCGTGCGCCTGCGGCAGCGGCCCACGTTCGGCCCCGCCTTCGTCGATTGGATGCCGGCCGATCTCGCAGCCGAGATGCGCGCGAACGGCGAGAAGTCTTGGCCCGAGATACGCGCTCTTCTCGAGCTATCCTGAGGACGAGGACTCGGGACGAGGCGACGCAGCAGCCTGTCGGACTTTAGCGATCGTAGCGAGGCGGTGGGAGAGCGAGTGGATTTCGGCGATCGTTTGAGGAGAATAGCGGTGACTATTTGACGAAAGCGATGGTCGAAAGACGCCGCTCTCCCGCCGCCGCAGTAGATCACGCCTAGGTCCGACAGGCTGCTAGGACGACACCATGCAAGAAGGCTTCCTGACAGAACCCGCCCGCCGCACGCCCCTGCTCGGCGAATTCGAGGTGGTCGTCGTCGGCGGCGGGCCCGCGGGCATCGCCGCCGCGCTCGCGGCCGGCCGCAGCGGCCGCTCGACGATCCTCGTCGAACGGTACGGCTTCATGGGCGGCGCCGGGACCGCCGCAGGCCTCAGCACGTTCTGCGGTCTGCATGCCGTGGTTCACGGCGAGCACCGCCAGGTCGTGCACGGCATCGCCGACGACATCCTCGCGCGCCTCGAGGCCATGAACGGACTGAACCGCCCTCACCTGACCGTGCGCGACCAGATCACGGCGCAGGCCTACGATATTTCGGCCTTCAAGATCGCGGCCGACGAGCTTACGGCCGAAGCGAAGGTGAAGGTGCTCTACCATGCGTTCTGCGTCGGCGCCGTCATGGACTCGGACGAGCGTATCGACGCGGTGTTCGTCGAAACGAAGTCGGGGCGCCGGGCGATCCGGGGCCGCATCTTCGTGGACGCCTCCGGCGACGGTGACCTCGCGGCCTGGGCCGGCGCTCCCTATGAGCTCGGCGACGGCGCGGGCAGCATGCTCTACCCTTCGACGATGTTCCGAATCAACGGCGTGGACCCGGCCAAGGCCGGCCGCGCGTGGGAGTCCATCCCCACGCTCATGGAGGAGGCGGAAAAGCAAGGTCGGCGCTTTCCGCGCAAGAAGCCCATCGTCCGGCCCCAGCGCAACCCAATCGAGTGGCGCGCAAATCTCACGCAGATCAAGAATCCGGACGGCACGGCCGTGAACGGCGTCGACTTCGAGCAGCTGAGCTACGGTGAGGTCGAAGGGCGGCGCCAGTGCTGGGACGTGTTCCAGTTCATCAGGGAAGTGACGCCGGGTTTCGAGAACGCCTACATCGTCGAGATCGCGCCGCAGATCGGCATCCGCGAGACGCGCCGCGTCCTCGGCGACTACGTGCTCACGGAGCACGACATCCTCGAATGCCGCGATTTCGAGGACACGATCGGCGTCAACGGCTGGCCCGTCGAGGCCCACATCAAGGGCGACGTGAAGTTCGTGTTCACCGAGCCAGGCTCGCGCGGGTTCAATCAGATTCCCTATCGAATCGTGCTGCCGCGGAAGGTCGAAAACCTGTTCGTCGCCGGGCGCTGCGCGTCGATGTCGCACGAAGGGCAATCGTCGGCGCGCGTCAGCGGCCCGTGCTTCATCATGGGCCAGGCCGCCGGTACGGCCGCCGACCTCGCGCTCGGCGCCGGCGTGACGCCGCGCAAGGTGGACGTGCGGGAACTGCAGCGCCGGCTCGAGGCGGCCGGCGCCTATCTCGGGCGGAGCTGATCGAAAGAGGCGAAAAAGGGGTCAAAGCGCTTTTTCGCCATTGCGTCGCCGCCGCACCAGGCGTCGGCCGGGGCGAAAAAGGGCTCTGACCCCTTTTTCGCCGTGTCATTCACGGCGCGATCGGGCTCGTCCGATCAACGGACTTCGCGTGCTCCCCGACCATGAGGTTCGTCGCGTAATTCGCTTCCTGGCACACGTACTCGTAGAGCTCGGTGCCGTTCTCCCAATGCAGGTTGAACCACGTCGTCCACGGCTTCGTGTAGGCACCCGGGTCGTCCACCGTAATCTCGTAGCGCATGATGTCCGCGTTCTGCCGCGTGAAGCGCTCAACCGTATGCAGCTGGTCCGTCGTCGGCAGCCCGCGCCGGTCCATCCAGAACCCTTCGTTGAACCCGACGCTGTCTACGACGAGCGTATCCCCTTCCCACCAGCCGACGGAGTGGCCGTAGTAGGTCGGGACCCAGTCCTTGGGGTGGGACCGGCCGTCCATGTAAACGGTGCGGAAGGTATGAGGCCCGCCAATGTCGAAGATGTAGATGCGCTTGATCCCGGGCAGCTCGACGAACTCGACGCCGTAAGGGGTCAGGAACTCGCGCGAGGTGCCGGAAGGCTTACAGCGCGTGTGCGGCTCGAGCTGCGCGGACTGGCGCGCGACGAACAGGGCCTTCGCCCAGGGCTGGAACGGCAGCTCGTCCACGGGCTTGATCGGCTGCGTGATGCCGAACAGCGGCGTCCAAACGCCTTTGACCTTGGGCGTCGCGCCGCCGAGCAGGACGCGGCCGACGGCATTGCGCGGCGCGGGTCCCGGCGGCGGAGCCTTCGGATCGATGGGACGCCGCTGGGCCAGCGACGGGTCCGCGAACGTGACCGAAAGGACGACGAGCGCCGCGGCCAGCATTACCCGTTTCATCAACAACTCTCTCCCCGATGATCGATATCGAGGGCCGGCCGCGCGGCGCCGGCCGGCGCCGCGCGGCAACGGCCCTCATGCGTCAATTGACGCCGAGATCCCGCGTGCCGTTGTCGTTACCCTTGCTCGAGGCGGCGTCGAGCGTCTGGCCCGGACGCCCGCCCGTCGCGGTCAGCGTCACGGCGCGCGCGCTGACGCGCTTGCTGCCGTTGCGCGCGAGGTAACCGTCTACCGTGACCTCAGTGCCGAGCGCGAGGCTTTCGCGCCGCCAGCCCTTGCGCTGCAGAAGATGCGGCGGCCCCATCTCCGCGCCCCAGTTCGTGACCTCGCCCGTCTTCGGGTCCTTGACGTTGATGTAGAACCAAACGTGAGGATTGGTCCACTGCACTTTCGTCACGATGCCCGTGAGCTTGACCTTCTGGTTCGCGTCGAACTCGGCAGAAAACGAATGATGGGCAAACGTCTGGCCGGCGACGAGCAGCGCCGCCGCGGCCCCGATCAAACAACCCGTCAAACTGCGTAATTTCATGTTGCTCTCCATCCGCAAATTTCCAATCCGCTCAGTTCTCGTAGAAGGCGCCGGCCTCTCTCGCAGAACGCGCCGGCCTCGGCCGCGACGCCGCCCGCGTGGCCGTCGCTCTACGGCCGGTTGTCCTGACAGAAATAGATCGGCAGTTCCTCACCGCCCACCCAATGCAGGTCCCAGCTGCTCGTCCAGGGCTTCGTGTAGGCGCCCGGGTCGTCCACGGTGACCTCGTAGTGCAGCGTATCGAAATTCGGCCGCGAGAAGCGCTCCGTCAGGTGCAGCATGTTCGTCGTCGGCAGGCCACCGTTCGCGAACCAGAACTCCTCGTTGAACCCCGAGGTATCGATGACCAGCGTATCGCCTTCCCACTTGCCGACGGAACGCCCGTAGAACAGCGGGTTGTCGTCGTCGCCCCCGACCTGCCCGACCGGCTTGCGCCCGTCGAGATACAGGATGCGGTAGTTGTGGTTGCCGCTGCCCATGAGCACGAAGATCCGCTGGCGGGCCCGATCCTCCACGAACTGCACACCGAGCGGCGACTCGAACTGGCGCACGCCCCCTGGCGGTTCGCAGTTGCGGAACATCGGGTCGTCCTGCAGGTAGCGCCGCTGCCGGGCGATGTACAGCCCGAGCGCCCAGGGCTGGAACGGCGCGACCTTGGGCGCGTCCGCAATGTCCTCGAGCAGCCCATAGGGGCCCATGGATACGTGCGCGCCTTCCTGCTCCAGCACGGTCGTCGTCGGATAGCCCCAGTAGCCCCCAACGCCGTCCGTCGCGCCGAGGATCGGCGTGCCGTCGGGCCAGCGCGGCGTCGGCCGCGCCTGCTCCGGAGCCGTCGGCGCCGAATCCGTCGAGAACAGGACCTTGCGGCCCGTCCCCGCCAGGATCACGGATTCGCCCCAGATCTGCCGCGTACCGTTGCGCGCCACGATCCCGTGCACCTCGAGCTTGTCGCCGGGCCGAACGGAGTCTACGCGCCAGCCGCTCTTCTGCAGTGCGATCGCGCTCTCGAGCTCGACGGCCCAGTTCTCGAGGCTCCCGTCGCCCTCGGGCACGTTGAAGAACACGTGCACATGCGGGTTGCGCCAGTCCACGAGCGTCACGACGCCCGTCATCGTCATCGGCTTGGCGGGATCGAACTTCGCCTGAATGGCGTGGTGCGCGAGGCCGGCGCGGGCGACGAGCCCCGCGGCCAGCGCGGCCGTCACCAAAGCGAAGCGCCTGCGCGCTCGGCGCGGCGTTGTGAGTTCATGCTTCATGGCCGTCACTGCCGGCTGACTTCGAACTCGCCGCCGCCCTCCTGGCTTTTCCAGGTCCCGACGATGCTGCGGTTCGGAAGCTCGAGGTGCTCGATGTGGCCGTCGATCACGTAATGAATCGGCTTGCCGCCCTTATCCTTGGCATCCGCCTCGATGTGAACCTTCCACCCGTCGGGATCCAGAGAAGCCTCGGCGATAGGAATGTTGTCGGTGCCCGGATTGATCATGCCGGAAACCTTCTTGCCGTCCCAGCTCATGGTCAGGAAGACATTGTCGCCGCTGACTTGGTTCCCCTTCCAGGTCCCGAGCCAGGTGCCCTTGAGCGGGAACCCTTCCTGTGCCGAAACGCCGCCGGTGTGCGCGAGCGCGAGAATTGCGGCGGCCACGGCGGCAGCCCAAAGCGGACGCCTCGCGGCGGCCGTCGAGGATTGAAGAACCTGTGCCATCGAGTCGATGCTCCCCGCGTTTACTGCTTGTTTACGCCCTTCGTTTACGCCCTTCGCTCCGCATCGACGAGGACGCGAGACCGCAGGCTTCGATTGCGTTTGCGAAGGCCCGCGATCGCGAAAACCCTCCGCCGCATGGGCGGCCGCGGATAAAGACCGCACGCGCCCGGTTTTTGCGACCCCAATATCCGCCGCGTTGACGCGATTTGCCAGACCAGCAAGAATAGTATTATCTGCAGCACCACAATTGGCGGGGCCGCGACATAAGCGGCTAATAAGGGGGACTGCCGGTGGCTAGGACGCTACTTCGGGGTAGTTTTACTACCATCACCAAGTATAATAGTTTCTGCGGTGCCGGAGACCTGCGGCCGGCGGCCCGCATACCAGCCGTCTCGGCCTGCCCCTGGCTCGCGTCATGATCGAACGCAAGGAACAGATCAAGGAGTTTCTCAAGGCCTGTCGGGCACGCTTGACGCCGGCCGACGTTGGGTTGCGCGGCCCCTGCCGGCGGCGAAGCCCGGGCCTGCGCCGCGAGGACGTCGCCGCGCTCGCGGGCGTCAGCGTAACCTGGTACACCTGGCTCGAGCAGGGCCGGGACATCAACGTCTCCGCCGACGTGCTCGAACGGATCTGCAGCTCGCTCCGGCTCTCGCCGGAAGAGCGCGAGTACCTGTTCGCGCTCGTGCACGGCCGGCCGGCGCCGCGCCTCTCGGAGCCCGATCAGGCCGTGACCGAGAATCTCCAGCGCACGATTCAACGGCTGCCCGTCCCGGCGCTCGTGATGACGCTGCGCTGGGACATTTTGGCCTGGAACTGCCTCGCCACGAAGGTCTTTCGCGACTACGGGCGCATCCCCGTAGCCGAGCGGAATCTCCTGCGCATCATCCTCAGCGACACGAACTACCAAAAGGATTCGAGCGGCTTCGAGGTGCTCGCCCGCAGGCTGCTCGCGAAGTTTCGCGTGGATTTCAGTCAGAACGCGGGTGATCCGGCCTTCGAGCAGCTGATCACCGAGCTCAGGCAGACGACGCCCAAGTTCGAGGATATGTGGAAGGCCGGTGAAATCCGCAACGCGATCCGCGGCACGGACGTCATCCAGCACGAATCGCTGGGGCCTCTCTCGTTCGACTACTCCTCGTACATACCCGAGGGCAGCTCCTTTCTGCGCCTCATCATGTTCGTGCCCACGAACGCGCAGACGGCGCAGACGCTCGCGGGGCTCACGACGGACGAGAGCTGCGGTCCGGAGCCGCGCGCCCGGCGCGGCGGACGCTCGCAGAGCGAGGACGCGAGCCCGCATTGAAGCCCCGCCCTCGCGGTTGCGGCCGGGCTTCTCCGCCTTATCGCGCTGCTGACGGCCCCTGCCGGGAAGGAGTAGTATCCTGGGGTTCATCGCTTGCGCTGAGGATTCGACATGAAGAATTTCCTTTCCGCCGTGCTCGCCGGAACGGGCCTGCTGCTTGCGGCCCCTGGCATGGCGCACCATTCCTTCGCCACTCAATACGACTCGCAGAAGCCCGTCACGCTCGAGGGCATCGTGACGAAGGTCGAATGGATGAACCCGCACGCCCGCTTCTACCTCGACGTGAAGGGTGCCGACGGCAAGACGACCACGTGGAACCTCGAGCTCGCGAGCCCGAACGTTCTGCGGCGCATGGGCTGGAGCAGCCACTCGCTCAACGTCGGCGACCACGTCAAGGTCGAGGGCTCGATGGCGCGCGACGGCACGAAGATGGCCAACGCCCGCGTCGTGACGCTTTCCGACGGCAAGCGCGTCTTCGCGCGCTCGGCCGAAACGGAAGCCAAGTAATCCGGGCCGGCCCATGATCACGACGAGAATCTTCACAGCCGCCGCGCTCGTGCTCGGCGCCATGACGGCCATGACCGTCAACGCGCAGTCGACCCCGCCGGACCCGGCGCTGCCGGCGGGCAGCGGCGGACTCGAAAGCCCGGCGGTTCAGCCCAAGCCCGAGGCGAAGCCCATTCCGCGCCAGCCGGACGGCAAGCCGGATCTGACGGGCATCTGGCAGGGCGGCGGCCCGATCGGAGACATCGCCCAGGGGCTCATGAAGGGGCAGGAAATCGTCATGCTGCCCGAAGCGAAGAAGATCTACGAATCGCGCAAGTCCGCCGACGATCCGGAGGCGAACTGCCTGCCGACGGGCGTGCCCCGCATCGCGCCGTATCCGTGGCGCATCGTGCAGACCCCGCCGAACGGCAAGCCCACGCACATGTTCTTTCTGTTCGAGGGCAACATTCACAGCTTCCGGCAGATCTTTCTCGACGGGCGCAAGCACCCGGACGACCTCGAGCCGAGCTGGTACGGCCATTCGGTCGGTCACTGGGAAGGCGATACGCTCGTCGTCGACACGGTCGGCTTCAACGACCGTTTCTGGTTCGACTTCAAGGGCCATCCCCATACGACCCAGCTGCACACGATCGAGCGCTACACGCGCACGGCTTACGACACGCTCGAGAACGTCACGACGATCATCGACCCGGGCGCCTACGCGAAGCCCTTCACGATCCGCTTCGTGGCGCACTTGAGGCCGGGTTGGGAGCTTATGGAATATATCTGCAACGAAAATAACCAAGACGTGAAGCACATCCGGGGAGACGCCGGACTCTAGAAGTCTGTCCGACTGATGATCGCCGTAGCGAGGGTGCCCCACGGCCAGCGGCTTGTCGCGGTCGTTGGGCGCGCACGGCGGCGACTCTGCAAGCGGAACGATCGCGAAAAGACGTTGGTGTGAGGCGGCCGCCGTTGGCGCGTCGTGAGCCGGACAGAGTCCAGGCCTCGAGGGAGAATACGGGCTCGGCGCCCGTGGTTGCGCAGATTGACGGGCCCGGCAAGGCATGGGGACGAGTGTGATGCTCGACACGCCCCTCTTGCCGGGCTGCCGTTAACCTCGCGGGTCCGGGGGTTTTCGGTGTATCGATCCCAGCGAAGCTCATGGGTCCTCGTCGGGCGCCTGCTCGTTCTCGCGTGGCTCGCTCACGGGTTGACGGCGTGCGTCTTCGCGCCTGTGGAGCAGGCGCCCCAGGCGCCTGAACCCGCCTCGCAGCCGGCACCGCCCTCCCCGCCGCGCGCCACGGCCTCGGTCGCGGCGCCCGCGGCTCCTCGGCGTCCGGTTCGCCGTCCGCCCAGAGTCTCCCCGCCCCCGCGAGTCATCGTGCTGCTGCCCGCCGCCGACAAGAGCTTCGGCCCGACGCTCGCGGCGCTCGAGCCGCGCCTCGCGGCTCGCGGTTTCGAGGTCACGACCCTCGCATACGGGGCCGCCGGGCCTCGGGTGCCCCCCGCCCGCGAAGGTCAGGCGACGTACGCCGTCGCCGTCGGCAGCGAGGCCGCAGCGATCGGCACAGGCCATCTGCACGTGCCAACGGTCTACTGCGAAAGTGCCGAGGCCCTGCGGCCGGCCGAGAGCGGGCTCTACGGCGTCGCGGCGCTGCCGCCGCTGGCGCTTCAGCTCCGAGCCTGGAAGCGCTTCTCGCCGAACCTGCGTCGCGTCGCGCTGATTCTCGGCCCCGACGATGCCGCCATGGCCGCCGCGGCCCAGGAGGCGGCCGATCGGCTCTCGATTTCGCTCGTCTACCGGGTCGCCCGCTCCGATCAGGAAGCCGCCTACGTGTTCAAGCGGCTGGCGCCCGAGGTGGACGGGCTCTGGTTGCTGCCCGACAACGCCGTGCTGAGCCCGCGCGCGATCAAGTCCATGCTCGCCGAAGCTTCGCGTTTCAAGGTACAGAGCCTCGCCTTCACGCCCGCGCTGCTCGACTGGGGCGCCCTGCTCAGCGTGAGCAGCACGCCCGAGGATCTCGCCGCAACGCTGACGAGCGTCGTCGAGCGCGTGGCCCGCGCGGGCGGCCACGTACCGGCCATGACGCCGCTGTCCGAGCTCGAGCTGAGGGTCAACGAAACTGCGGCGGCGCGCCTCGGCCTGCACGCGCCCGCAGCCGCCTGGACCGTCCGCGGAGACGGCACGTGAGGCCCTTCGCCTTGCGCGAAGCCATCGGGCGCGTCGCGCGCATGCGCCGCTCGTTGCGGCTCCCGAAGCTGCGCGGGCGCGGGCAGAAGGCCCGCTCGAGTCTCATCGCGCAGCTGCTCACGCTTCAGCTCGCCATCGTGGCGGCCGTGGGGCTCCTGGCCCTTGCAGGGCTCTACTGGACCTCCCGGACCGTCATCGACGAGAACCTCACGCACTGGGCCACCCAGTGGGCGCGCGAGCTCAACGAGCTCGGCGCGCCGTTCTATCTCTCGAATACGGGCGCCGCCGTCGTCGACGTCGAGCGGTTCACGGAGAAGTATCCCGAGATCGCGGCCGTGACGTGGTACGGGCCGGACGGCGCGGCCGTCCCGTCCCTAAATCACGGCGTCGAGCCGCGGCCGCTCCCACCGGAATCGGTCGCGCGGCTCGCAGAGCTCGTGGGCAAGGACTCGCCTTACTCGCTGACCGAGAAGCCGGGCTCGCCGCTCGAGTTCAGCCTCGCGGGGCCGATCTGGAGCGAGGCTGCGGTCGGCGACACGCTGCTCGACGTTGGCGCCTCCCATGTCGACACGAAGCGGCGGCTGCTCGGCTTCGTGGCGGTCGACCTCGACTACTCCTGGTACCACCGCCAATTCCTGCCCAAGCTCTGGGTCGCTAGCCTGGCGCTGCTCGCGCTGCTCGGTGCGTCGTGGATCATCGGCCACCGGCTCGTCAAGCGCGCGCTCTCGCCGCTCGCCGCCTTGCAGGAGCCGCTCGCGAACCTCGCCAGCGGCGAGCTCGAGGTTACCTTCCCCGCCTCCGAGCACGCCGAGATTCACAGCATCGTCAAGGCCCTCGAGGACACGACCGTGGCCCTGCACGAGCGCGACCGGCGCCTCGTGCATCTCGCGATGCACGATTCTCTGACGGGCCTCTACAACCGCCACCGCTTCGTGACGGAGCTCGAGCAGGAAATCGTCGAGATCGCGGACGACGGCCACCGCAGCGCCGTCCTGTTCGTGGACCTCGATCAGTTCAAGTACGTCAACGACACCTGCGGCCACCCGGCGGGCGACGAGCTCCTGAAGCTCGCCGCGCGCTGCATAGGCAGCGCCGTTCGCGCGACGGACATCGTCGCCCGGTTCGGCGGCGACGAGTTCGCCGTGCTGCTCAAGGACGTTCTCTCGGCAGCAGGCGCGGTCCGTGGGACTCAAGATCCTCGAGCAGATGCGCGCGCTGACGCACGTGCAGGACGACAAGGCCTTTTCGCTGCAGTGCAGCATCGGCATCGCCGAGATCGACACGGCCCGCACCGACCCGCACGAGCTGCTCTCGCAGGCCGACCTCGCCTGCCACGTTGCGAAGTCCAAGGGCCGCAATCGGCTCGAGCTCTACAGGGTGGCCGGCCGCGAAGGCCGTCAGATGACCAAGGATATCGACTGGGTCAAGAGCATTCGTGAAGCCTTCGAGGCCGACCGCTTCGAGCTGCATTATCAGCCGCTCGTACACGTGCGCTCCGGCGTGGTGAACCACTACGAGGCGCTGCTGCGGCTCAAGCTCAACTCGGGGCAAGTCGTCGCGCCCGGCGTCTTCCTGCCGGCTGCCGCGCGTTTCGGTCTCCTGCCGGACATCGACCGATGGGTCGTCGACCGCGCACTCTGCACGCTTGCCGAGCTGCGCGGCGGCCGTCCGGAACTGCGCTTCTCGGTCAACCTTTCGGCCTCGGTCTTCGACGAGGACGAGTTCATCGGCTACGTGCACGGCAAGCTCGAGCAGTACGGCCTGCCGGGCGACAGCGTGATTTTCGAGCTCACCGAGCAGGAGGCGATCCGCTTCGCGTTCCAGGCCGCGAAACAGATGGCGGCCGTCAAGGCCCTCGGCTGTCAGTTCGCCATCGACGACTTCGGCACGGGTTACAGCTCCTTCGCCTACCTGAAGCGCCTGCCCGTCGATTTCCTCAAGATCGACGGCTCCTTCATTCGAGGGCTCGAGCGCGATCCCGTGGACCAGACCATGGTTCGGCTCATCGGCGAGGTCGCCAAGGCGGCCAACATCAAGACCGTGGCCGAATACGTGCAGAGCGGCACCGCCATGAGTCTGCTCGCGAAGTACCGCATCGACTACGCCCAGGGGTATTACATCGGCCGGCCCGCGCCCACGCCCGAAGAATTCGCCCACCCGGTCCCGGTGCCGTTGCCGCGTGAACCCGGGCCGCCCGCGCGCCGGCCGGCCGGCGCCGATTGACGGCGCGCCGCGGGCCGCACCCATTTTCGACTCCGCGCCCGGCAGGCGCAGGCCTCTTTCATCGGACCGTTAAGGCCTGATTCAGGTAGCCGCGTCTAGGCTTTGCCCATGATCGGGGGACTTCCCGTCCCCGGCGCAGCGGAGGCGCGTCATGGCAACTCTAACAATCGGATCGGACCGCGGCAGGCGGCTCCTCGGCAAGGCGCTGCGAGTGACGCTGGTCGGCATCGTTGGGCTCGGCGCGAACGGCGCCCCACTCGCCCAAACGCCGGCCGCACTCGGCACCGACACGACGGAGGCCGCCCAGGACCGCTTTACGGCCGCCGAGCTCGACGAGCTCGTGGGCCGCATCGCGCTCTACCCCGACGATCTCATAGGGATCGTTCTTCCGGCGTCGACCTATCCTCTCGAGGTCGTAGAGGCGGCCCGCTTCGAGGCGCGCCGCAAGAAGGACCCGACGCTCGAGCCGAACCCCGACTGGGACGACTCGGTCGTCGCGCTGCTGAACTACCCCGAGGTCCTCGAGCTCATGAACGACGACCTCGAGTGGACCTCGCAGCTCGGGGATGCCGTCGCGAGCCAGCAGGCCGACGTCTTCGACGCGATCCAGCGCTTCAGGGACCGCGCAGTGGCGTCCGGCAACCTGCGGACGGACGGGCACCAGATCGTGAGCCGCGAAGACGGCGCCGTCGAAATCCGGCCCGCCGATCCCATGCGCGTCTACATTCCTTACTACGAGCCGGAGCGCGTCATCCTGCAGCTCTACTCGCCGATCGCCTATTACCCCTACGCCTACCCCCTCTACTACTATCCGTACCCGGCGGGCTACGCTTTTCGTACGGGCTTCTTCTTCGGCGTCACGACGGCGTTCGTAATCGGCTGGCACGCGCATTACATCCACGTGGACCCCTGGAACTATCCGGGCCATCCCTACTTTGGGCACCACTATTATTCACCGTTCTACGTGCGCCGCTCGCTGAACGTGCACGTGCGTGTCGTCGAGGGCGGCCACGGAGCGCTCGCCTGGCGGCCCGAGCATGAGCGCCCCGACCATCATGGCGGCCTCGGATCGGATCGCGACCGCCACTACACGACGGACCGGCACTACACCACGGACCGGCACTACACCACCAACCGACGCCACGAGACCGACCGGCCCCGCGAGACGGACCGGCACTCGGCGCCCGCGCACGGAGACTTGCGCGACCGAACGGGCGGACACGACTCGGCGTCGGAGCACGGCGGCTCGGGCACGATCGACCGTGGACGTGTAATCGGCGGCCGGGACCCTTCGTACGGCACCGGCGGTCGCGACTCCACGCACGGCACCGGCGGTCGCGACTCCACGCACGGCACCAGCGGTCGCGACTCCACGCACGGCACCAGCGGTCGCGGCTCTTCTCGCGGGACCGCCGACCCGGGGACGGCCTCCCGCTTCGTCAGCTCGATCGGCCATCGGGTGACCAACGGTCAGGGCGCCACGGCAGCAAGCGGGAGCGCGCGTGAACCGGTGAGGATTCCGCGTACGATCACGGGCGCCGGGCATTCGTCGGCGTTCGCGGGCCGCGGCAATTCGACCGGGACGGCGCCCAGCTCCGGTGCGTCTCGGAGCAGCGGCGACCGCGGCGGGGCCGCGGCCCGAGGCCGTCATGAGCGCTACGAGATCGGCGGTCACGGCTCGGGCCGGCGCTGAGCCGGACCGGGCCGCTCGCGGCCTGGCGCGGCGTCGCGTTACGGTTCCGGGTACGGCTCGCGTAACCGATACTGCGGCTTGCGCTCGAGCCAGGCTTCGAGCCGGTCCCTGCGGGAGATTGCGACCGGGATGAATTCGAGCGCCCGCTCGAGCCGATCGTTGGGCTCGGCGCAGCTGAGGCGCAGGAACCCCGCGCCGGCCGCGCCGAAGCACTCGCCGCCGAGGCAGGCGATGCCGAACTCGTCGTCGGCGGCCTCGAGCATGAAAAGCGCGAGCCCATGGCTCGTCACGCCGAGGCGATTGCAGACCGGCGCTATGTTCGGGAAGACGTAAAACGTTGCAGTCGGATCGAGCGAATGGAAGCCCTCGATCCGATTCAGGCCTTCCGTCAGCAGCACGACCTTCTCGCGAAAGCGCTGCATGGCCTCCTGCCGCTCGGCCTTGTCCTTGCGCAGCGCGGCCGTGCCCGCGAGCTGCACGATGGGCGGCGTGCACGAAAGCGTCGTGTTGACCATCTTGCCGATCACTTCCGCGACCTCGGCCGACGCAACGGCGAAGCCGAGCCGCCAGCCGCTCATGCTGTACGACTTGCTGAAAGTGTACGCCGCGACCGACTGTTCGAGCATGCCGGGCTGGCTCAGGATGGAATGATGCGAGCCGCGCCAGATCATGTGGCAATACGGCTCGTCGCTGAACACGGCAACGTCGCGGCCGCGCACGAGCGCGGCGATGCGGGCGAGATCCTCCTCCGTCGCGACGCCGCCGGTCGGGTTGTGCGGCGAGTTCAGGAAGATGGCGCGCGGCGCAGCGTCTTCATCGAGAAAACGCTCGATGTCGGCAACGTCGGGACGGAACTCGTTCGACTGGCGCAGCGGTGCCATGACGCACCTCGCGCCGCGGCGCTCGATGTTCGGCACATAGGTCGGGAAGTACGGGCTGAACACGAGCACGCCGTCGTTCGGGTTCAGAAAGGCCTCGCAGAAGAATTGCTCGAAGACCTTGGCGCCCGGACCCGCGACGATGTTCTCGGCCGCTGCCGGAACGCCGAACTCCGTGCGCACGAATTCCGCCGCGGCCTCGCGAAATTCGGGAATGCCCGGCGAAGGGCAATAGTGGGATTGATTCGCCTCGATGGCGGCGACGCCGCCCGCTCGGGCCGACGCCGTGCTGTCGAACGGGCTGTCGCCGATCTCGAGCTCCACGATGTCCTTGCCCTTGGCCTTGAGCGCCTTCGCAAGACCGAGGACGGTAAACGCCGTTTCGACGGTCAGCGAGCGAGCGAATCGACTGAGTGTTACGGCCACGACGGCACCTTGGGGATTGTTTCGGGAGACGGCTGCCGAGCGCTGCAGCCGCGGCAAGCGCCACAGTATGCGATCGGCCTCCTGGGCGCGCAACCGCGCGGCGGCTCTCTTGGAGCGGCTCCGCGCAGGCGGCTCGGGTCAAGGCATCGTAGGCCTCCGCGGGAGGATTAGCCTCCGCGGAGGGATTATTTGAATGAGAAGCATTCCGACAATCCCTCCGCGGAAACGCGGCTCAGCGCCTATGACACGCAGTTCCCCGCCCGCCCTAACACGCTGCCACCCTCGCGAGCACGACGTCGAGCGCTTCGTCGCCCGGAAGCACGATGCCGAACTCCTCGGCCAGCACGCCGCGAAGCGCGGGCGCCCGGTCGAGCTTGCGGCTCTCGGCGCCGGTCGGCCCGTGCACCGTGAATCGATTGTCGAGCAGCGCGAGTCGACGGTCGGGAAGCGCGCGCGCCGCATACAGGCGCGTCGGAAACGGCGAGCCCGAGTGCGTCGCGACGTAGTGATTGAGCACCTCGAAGTCGATGCCGAGATGGTCGTGCCGATCGAACCAGTAGAGCGGGCGCCAGGCCTCGCCGATCTCGGCCTCGAGCACGAAGCCGTCCTGGACTTCGCGCAGACGGAAACGCTCGTGCGGCGTCGGCTGCGCGAGGCCCGACGACAGCGCAAGCGGCGCGGTCAGCGTGAGCCCGCCGAAACCCACGTCCGCGAGATACACGCCGCCCGCCGCCTCGACCTCCAGCAGCATGTGCGTGCGCGCCGCAGGCGGGCCTTCGGGCCGGTTCCAGAGAACCCGGGCCGCAAATGACCTCACGTTGAAACCGAGCTCCCGGAGCACCGCCGCGAACAGCGTATTGTGTTCGAAGCAATAGCCGCCGCGGCCCCGGCGCAGGATCTTCTCGCCGAGGGCGTCGATCTCGAGGGACGGCGTGTGGCCGAGCAGCGTGGTCAGATTCTCGAACGGGATCGCGGCCGGGTGCAACCGGTGCAGCTCGCGCAGCACATCGAGCGTCGCGGCGCGCGGGCCGGTATAGCCGACCCGGGCGAAATACCTTTCGAGGTCGACGCTCATGGGCGCGGGGATTGCATTGTGTTGCCGCAGCGCCTGCCGCCGGCGACGCCTCCGCGGTACCGGACCCTATGCGCCAGGCGCGGCCGGCAGCCGCGTGTACACGCGCCTGATATTGTCCTCGAAGATCTGCCGGCGCTCGGCGTCCGTGATCTCGGTATTGCCGTCGATGTAGCGCTTCGTGTCGTCGAAATAGTGCCCCGTCTCGGGGTCGATGCCCCGCACCGCGCCGACCATCTCGGAGGCGAACAGGATGTTCTTGAGCGGAATGACCTTGAGCAGCAGATCGATGCCGGGCTGATGGTAGACGCAGGTGTCGAAATAGACGTTTTCGAGAACCGACTCCTCGAGCGGCGGGCGCTTCAGCATATCCGCAAGACCCCGGAAACGGCCCCAGTGAAATGGCACGGCGCCGCCGCCATGGGGAATGATGAACTTGATGTCCGGAAAGTCCTTGAAGATATCCGTCGTCATGAATTGCATGAAGGCCGTCGTGTCGGCGCTCAGATAATAGGACCCCGTCGTCTGGAAGTACGGCGTATTGCAGGCGCCGCTCACGTGAATCATGGCGGGCACCTCGAGCTCGCACATCTTCTCGTAGAGTGGGTACCAGTAGCGGTCGCCGAGCCCGGGGCCCGTGAAGAAGCCGCCCGTCGGGTCGGGATTCAGGTTGCAGCCGACGAAGCCGAGCTCGAGGACGCAGCGCTCGAGCTCACGCACCGAACCTTCGATCGGCGCTCCGGGCGACTGCGGCAACTGGCAGACGCCCACGAAATTCTTCGGGTACAGCTGCGTGAGCCGATAGATGAGGTCGTTGCAGTGCTCGGTCCAGGCACGGCTCGTCGTCTCGTTGCCGAGGTGGTGCCCCATCCAGCTCGCGCGCGGCGAGAAGATCGTCACGTCCGTGCCCCGCTCGCGCTGCAGCTTGAGCTGGGCGCCCTCGACGCTCTCGCGCAGCTGATCGTCCGTGATGGCGAGCTTGCCCTTTTCCGCCTTGTGGTTCGGGTCCTTCGCGAGCTCGGCCTTCTGCCGCTCGCGGTAGTCGCCGAGCTCCTTCGGCGCCGTCGTGTAGTGACCGTGACAATCGATGATCATGTTCTTATTTCACTCCCGTTCTTCCTGGCCGGCCCGAGCGCGGGCCGCCGGGCCCGGGGCCCCCAGCCCGGGCCGCCGAACCCGGATCAGTCTACCATCGCTCAGGCCGCGCCCGTTTCCTCGGCGGGCACCATGGCGCCCTCGACGGGAATCGACCGCGCGAGCAGATTGGCCGTGAGGCTGGCGGCCGCCATGATGAGCACGATCGGCATCAGCGTGCGGTTGAAGAAGACGCCGCTCAGCGCGCCGAGCGCGGCGCCGCCCGAGAACATCATCGTCGTGTACGTGGAAGATGCGCTGCCCGCGAGCTTGTGGAAAAAGCTCATGTAGCGCGCCGAGCCCGCGGGCCCGACGACGCCCATCGTGGCGACGATGATCACGAGCGGCGGCACGACGGTCCACAGCGAATCGACGTGCAGCACGACGACGGCCAGCAGCGTCGTGGCGGCGCAGGCCTGCACGAGCAGTCCGCGGCGGAAGAACGTGCCCGCGTTGTCCGCGTGCAGACGCTTCATGCTGAAGAAATTCATCGACATCATGCCGAGCACGTTGAGGCCGAAGAAGACCGGAAACTCGGCGGGCGTGACGTGGAAATACTCCTCGTAGATGAACGAGGAGTTCGTGAGAAACGTCATGAATACGCTCGCCGACAGCGCCATGGCGACGGCGTAGCGGATCGGCAGGCGCCGGCCCTCGACGCGACGGGTCACGACCCCCACGCATTGCACGAGGGTCGAGCGCACCGAGACGTTTCCCCAGCTGCCGCCGTGCGTCTCGGGGATGAAGAAGGCGTAGACGAGCAGCAGCGCCGCGGCGTAAATCGTCTTCGCGATGAATATCGTATGCCAGCCGAAATTCACGGCCAGGAACGCGCCGAGTCCCGGGGCGACGAGCGGCGACGTGAGCATGATCATCGTGACCGTCGCGAAGCGCCGGCCGAGCTGATCGAGCGGATAAACGTCGCGCACGGAGGCCATGCAGATCACGGTCGAGAAACCGCCGCCGATCGCCTGCAGGAATCTGAGCCATTGCACCTGCGTGATCGTGTGGGCGGCGAACGCAATCGACGCGGCGGCCGCGATGAAGACCGTGAGCCCGATCATGCCGATGCGTTTGCGGCCGATCTGGTCCGAGAACGCGCCGCCGAAGAACTGGCCGAGCCCGTAGCCGACGAGGTAGGTGCTGATCGTGTTGTTGAGCTCGACGATGCTGACGCCGAAGGCCTTTGCCATGACGGGCATGGCCGGCAGATAGGCGTCCAGACTCACGGGCCCGAGCGCGACGAGCGCGCCGACGAAGACGATGAACCCGTAAGGCACCGTCGTGCCGGCCGTGCTGGTGTATCTTGCGCGGCTCACCGCAGTCGCTCCTTCGCCGTTCATATCCCTTCTGACCGGCGTTTACCGGTGTGCTTCGAATAGTCCGTTGACGACGTAGCTGGCCACGTCCCGAATCTGCTCGCGCGTCAGCGAGCCGCCGAAGGCGGGCATCGAGTTGCGCCCGCTCTCGATAGTCCTCACGGCGGTCCCGACGTCGGCGACCTCGTCGAGCGGCGCGCCGCCGCCGTGACCGCCGCGGCCGTCCGCGCCGTGGCAGGGAACGCAGGTGCTCGTATAGATTTCGCGCCCGGCCGCGACGGCCGCCGCGGGATCCTTCTGCGCCGCCGCGCTCGCCGCGGCGTCCCCGGTCTGCGCCGCCGCCGACGCGCCGGCGGCGGCCGCCTTCGCGGCCGGCGTGTCACTCGGCTCCGCAGGACCGAGAGGGCCGTCGAGACCGAAGAGCCAGACGCTGTCGCCGTGCGCCGAGCCGATCAGCACGTTGCCGGCCGAGAGCACGACGAGGTACTCCTTGCCCTCGTAGCGAAACACGCTGGCCGGCGCGTTGACGCCTGCGCCGGTCTGGAATTCCCAGAGCCTGCGGCCCGTGTCGGCGTCGAGCGCCGTCAGCCGGCCGTCGTTGCGGCCGACGAATACGAGGCCGCCGGCCGTCGCGACGGAGCCGCTGTAGCATTGGTCGCGCCAGCGATAGCGCCAGACGAGCCGATTCGTCGTGACGTTGAGTGCCGCGAAGATGCCGACGCGAGGCAGCGGCGCGAAGCCGACGACACCGCCCTCGTAGGTCTTACCGGGCGTCGGGCCCTCGAAATCCCGGTCGCCGCCGATGTAGTTGCCCGGCAGATCCGAGGCGCAGACGAAGAGCCGATGGCGTACCGGATCGTAAGAGCTCGGCGGCCAGTTCGCGCCGCCGTAAAGGCTCGGGCTAACGATGGTGCCGTCGTCCCCCAGGTAAGGCGTGAAGATGCGGCCGCCGTTCACGAGCTCGAAGTTCTCGGGCGGGATGTCCACGGCCTGCGGCACGACCGCATCGCCGCGCGGATACGGCTGCGTGCGCGCCGTCGCCTGCTTCGCGAGCTGCGGCACGCGCCGCTCGTCGATGCCGAGTAGCGGTTTGCCGGTTTCGCGGTCGAGAATGTAGGCCCAGCCCGTCTTCGAGACCTCGGCGAGCCCGTGACGCAGGCGCCCACCGATCTTCGCGTCGAACAGCACGACCGGGTTCGGCGAATCGTAGTCCCAGATGTCGTGGTGCACCTGCTGGTAGTGCCAGCGGTATTGGCCCGTCTTCGCGTCGATAGCGACGATCGACGAAGTAAAAAGATTGTCGCCGGCGCGGACGGCGCCGTTGAAGTCGGGGCCCGGATTGCCGGTCGAGAAATAGAGCAGCCCGAGCTCGGGATCGAGAGCCGGCGTCTGCCAGACGGGAGCACCGCCGTGACGCCAGGCGTCGTTGTCGGCCGGCCAGGTTTCGTGGCCGATCTGGCCCGGGCCCGGCACGGTGAAGAATGTCCAGCGGTGCTCGCCCGTGGCCGCGTCGAAGGCCTCGACGCGGCCGCGAATGCCGAGCTCGCCGCCCGAGAAGCCGGTAACGACCACGCCGTCGTAATACAGCGGCGCGCTCGTGATCGAATAGCCGTCCTGCCAGCGCTCGGCCTGCACGGACCAGACGGGCTTGCCCGTGTGCTGGTCGAGCGCGACGAGGCGGCCGTCGAGCAGGCCGACGAAGACCTTGCCGTCGCCGAGTGCGATGCCGCGGTTGTCCCAGCCGCAGCAGACCGAGGTCAGGTCCGGATCGAGGTGCGCTTCGAATCGCCAGAGCACGGCGCCCGTCGCGACGCTGAGCGCGAAGACGTTGTCGGCGCCGGTCGAGACGTAGACGACCCCGTCGTAGACGATGGGTTGCGCCTCGCCCGAGTACTTGGCCGCGAGGCCAGAGCCGGCGAGGTGCGTGCGCCAGACGCCGCGCAGGCGGCTCACGTTGGTGCGATCGATCTCGGCGAGCGGCGAGTAGCGTTGGTTGTAAACGTTCCCGCCGTTCGTGGGCCAGGCATCGATGGGCGGCTCGACGAGCGCTTCGCCCGAGAACGCGGGCGCGGCCGCCGGCGGCTGCGCCTGCGCCGGCGTGTGCGTCTGCGCCTCGAGCGGCGCAGCCCGCCATGCCATGGCCGTGAGCAATAGGACGAGGACCCCCGGGATGGGTGCGCTCAGAGCTCGCATCGTGGTTCCCGAATTCGACGGACTGGGTCGCTGATTCTGACGCCGAAACGGCGGACGGTCCACCGGCCGGCCTCGGGCGTTTGTCTGCTTCGGACCCCTGAACGATACTGCGGCAAGCATCGTTCGAGGAGGCGAGCCGCACGCGGTGGCCTCGAGGCTCATGCCCGATTCCAAGTTCCGCTACTGCCCGCGCTGCCGGGCGCCGCTCGTGGAGGGTCACCACGGCGGTAAGCTGCGGCTTGCGTGCCCGGCCGAGGCCTGCGGCTACGTGCACTGGGACAATCCCGTGCCGGTCGTCGCGGCCGTCGTCGAGCGCGAGGGCCGCGTCGTCCTTGTCCGCAGCCGCGGCTGGCCGGCCACCTGGTACGGCCTCGTCACGGGGTTCCTCGAGGCCAACGAGCGGCCCGAGGAGGCCGTGCTGCGCGAGGTCGAGGAAGAGCTCGGGCTCGGCGGCCGGCTCGAATCCTACCTCGGCGCCTATCCTTTCGAGCGACTGAACCAGATCATCTTCGCCTACCACGTGAGCGCGGGACCGGGCCCGATTCGGCTGTGCCGGGAGGAGCTCGCAGACCACAAGGAGGTTCCGCTCGAGCGGCTCAGGCCCTGGCCGCAGGGCACGGGGCCCGCGCTCAAGGACTGGCTCGCGGCGCGCGGGTACTTTCCACCGACGGTCGAGCTCGGCGCGGCGGTGTACTAGTCTCTGGTGACGCCGATACGCCGAGGGCTCGGCGCTCCGAGGTCGCGGCGCTACTTCGCTACGGGCTCGGGCGGATGCGCATCGTCCGAATGCGTGAACGTGAAGTTCTTGAACTCGGAGCCGCCGTTTTTCGTCTCGACGACATCGTTGTTCGGATTCTCGTGGCAATCCCAGTAACGGATGCGCAGCTCCTTGTCCTTGTTGGGCACGCGCGTGTACGTGTCGCGCACGAACCAGGGTTCCTCGAGCGTTTCCGGGTCGTAAGCCCACGCGTCCACGACGATGGTGTCCGGATCGAGCTTTTGCCAGATCTCGACGGTCTCGATGTTGTTCGAGAACTTGGGATCGTTGCGGTGGAAAATGTTCGCGCGCAGCTGGCTCGTATGGACGATGAGCTTGTGGCCGTCCCAGAAGCCGATCGAATCGCCGTACCAGAGCGGGTAGGCGTCGTCCTTGGGCGTGTGGCCGCGGCCGTCCGTGTAGATGCGGCGGACGTTGTTGACGGTCTCCAACGTCATCCACGTCTCCTGCGGCGTCACGATGAACTCGCGCAGGAACGGGATTGCGAGCCAGCGCGGAAAGCCCGGCGGGCTACAGTCGGTGATCGGGTCGTATTCGATGCCTTCCTTGAGCCGCTCGCGGCGCGCCTTGAGCTCGGCGAGCGCGGCGGGCTTGAGCTTCGCCGTCGTGAGCTGGTCGAACGTCTGGTCCGGGTCGTAGAACGGCGGCCCCTTGCGCGTCCAAAGACCCGTCCAGTCCGGCATGTCCTCGGCGGAAAGCGGCTGCCCGCCTTGCGCTTTGGCTTTGAGCGACTGGTAAAGGTCCCAAGCGGACGCGTGCGCCTCGCCCATGGCGATCATCGCCTGCTTGTCGAACTTCGCCGCTTGTGCGACGGCCGTGCCGCACAGCGTGAATGCCACCAGTCCGAGCCACCACTTCATCGCCGTCTCCCCAGGAAAAGGGGTCAGAGCCCTTTTTCTAGCGCAGCCCCGCGGGCAGCGCCTCGATCACGGCCGCGATCGCGTCCGGTCCCTGAGCCGGCGCCATGATGTGCGCGCCGGCCACACCCTCGATCTTGCTGAGCCCCTCGATGAGCTCGGCGCAGATGCGCCGCCCCTCGGCAGCCTGGTCCTCGGCCTGCTCGAGCCGGTCGATGACGGCATCGGGCACGTGCACGCCGAAGAGATTGTCGTTCATCCAGCGCGCCGACTTCGCCGAGCGGATCGGCCCGATGCCGATGATGAGCCCGGCCTTCTGCGCGAGACCCTCCTCGCGCAGGCGCCCGACGTAGGCTTCGACCACGTCGAGATCGTAGCCGAACTGGGTCTGCACGAAGCCCGCTCCGGCCTCGATCTTGGCCTTGAGCCCGCCCGAGTTCCACTTCTCATCCGGACGCCGCGGCACGTCTGCGCCGCCGAGGAAAAGCTGCGGCGGCGACGCGATCTTTCGGCCCGAAGGCAAGGTTCCGGTCTGGCCCATGTCGTGCGCGAGCTTGATGAGCTGCACGGAATCGAGATCGAAAACCGGCATCGCTTCAGGCTGGTCGCCGCCTTTAGGATCGTCACCCTTGAGCACGAGCACGTTGCGCACGCCCTGGGCGGCCGCGCCGAGCAGGTCGCCGGCGAGCGCGATGCGGTTGCGGTCGCGGCACGTGACCTGGAGGATCGGCTCGTAACCCGCGGCGGCCAGGATCGCGGCGGCCGCGAAGCTCGCCATGGTCGTGCGGCCCGCCGCCGCATCCGTCACGTTGATGGCGTGAACCTTCCCGCGCAGCAGCTCGGCCTCGGCGAGCAGCGCCTCTTTGGCGCCGGAGAGCGGCGGCACGATTTCGGCCGTCAGCACGAAACGGCCGTCCCGGATTCGCTGTTGCAGCGTCATGTCGGATCGGAAGCCCTCATGTCAGATCGGGAGCCCTACGTAATTCTCTGCGAACGTGGCTTGAGCGTACGTGGATTCGCCCAAGTAGTCCAACTCGGCGAGCTGAAGGCCGCGGTCGAAAGAAGTTTGCTTCGGCAGCTTGTGAAGAAGCTGCGTCATCCACCACGAGAAGCGCTCGGCTTTCCAGATTCGGCGCAGGCAACGGCCCGAGTAAGCATCGAGAGCCGACTCGTCGCGTGCGGTGTAGAAGCGCGCGAGTGCTTCGGCGAGGTAGTACGCGTCGCTCGCGGCGAGGTTCAAGCCCTTCGCGCCCGTCGGCGGCACGATGTGGGCCGCGTCGCCGACGAGGAACAGGCGCCCGTGCCGCAACGGCTCGGCCACGAAGCTGCGCAGCGGGGCGATGCTCTTCTCGAGCGCGGCGCCCGTCTCGAGGCGAGCGGCGACCTCGGCCGGCAGGCGTGCGGCGAGCTCCTCCCAGAATCGGGTATCGCTCCAGTCCTCGACGCGCTCGTCGAGACCGCACTGCACGTAGTAGCGGCTCCGCGTCCTCGAACGCATGCTGCAAAGGGCAAACCCGCGCTCATGGTTGACGTAAATGAGCTCGTCCGCAACGGGCCTCGTCTCCGCGAGCATCCCAAGCCACCCGAGCGCATAGACGCGCTCGTGGACGCGGAGTCGGCCGCTCGGCAGCGTGGCGCGGCTCACGCCGTGGAAGCCGTCGCAGCCGGCCACGAAATCGCAGGTCAGCCGGTGCTCCGCGCCGTCGCGACGCCAGCGCAGCTCGGGTTCGGTCGAATCGATGCCGGCGACGGCGACGTCCTCGGCCTCGTATATCACTGTGCCGCCCGCGGCTTCGCGGGCTTCCATGAGGTCGCGCGTCAACTCCGTCTGGCCGTAGACGAGAACGTGGCGTCCCGTGTGCCGCTCGAAGTCGACCCGGATGCGGCGGTCGCCCGCCGAGAGCTCGACGCCCGTGTGGACGAGGCCCTCGGCATCCATGCGGGACCCGACGCCGGCCGCCCGCAGGATCTCGGCCGTGCCCTGCTCGAGCACGCCCGCTCGAATGCGCCCGAGCACGTATTCCGGGCTCCGACGTTCGAGCACGACGGACGCAATGCCGTGACGGTCGAGCAGCTGCGAGAGCAGCAAGCCCGATGGCCCAGCGCCGATGATGCCGACTCGTGTCTTCACGTCAAATCGTCAAATGGCCCGCAAGCGCCTGTTTGAGAAAAAAGTTCCAGCGGGCGTACCACCTCGGCCTAGACGCCTCGTCAAGATTCTAACGTAAGCGCCTGCCGCTCCGGCGCGCCGGGCGCGAAGCTCGAGCTGCGAAGCGGGAACTTACACGCCGCGGCGGTTCCATTGCGCGCGGCACGGCACCCTATACAATGAGCCGCATCGAATTCGCCACGAGAACGGTAAAGTCGGATGAATAAAGTACGCCAGTTTGGAATGGTCGCCCTCGCCGGCACGAGCATGGCCTTCGCCGCGGCCGCGAGCGCGGACGGCGGCGCGACCACATGGAACGTGGTCAAGGACGCAAGCTCCGTGAAGTTCAGCGCGACGCAGGAAGGCTCGAAGTTCACGGGCCAGTTCAAGGACTTTACGGCTCAGATCGCCTTCGACGCCGATCACCCGATGCAGGGCAAGATCGTCGGGACGGTTCACCCGGCATCGGTGGACACGGGCGACAGCGAGCGCGATTCGCAGTTGCCGGACGCCGACTGGTTCGCGGCGAAGCAGTTCCCGGAGGCGAAGTTCGAATCGACGAAGATCGAGAAGGCGGCGAGCGGCGGCTACGTCGCCGACGGCCAACTCACGCTCAAGGGCAAGACCAAGCCGATCAAGATGCCCTTCACGTGGGAGAAAGTCGATGCGAACACGGCCATGTTCCACGGCACGATGACGATCGACCGCTTCCAGTACAACGTCGGCGAGAGCTTCAGCGACTCGAGCTTCGTCGGCCAGAACGTCAACGTCGTGGTCTCGCTCAAGCTCACGAAGTGACCCGCCTCAGCAACCGACCTGAGGGCGACGTGCTGAGGGCGACGTGCTGAGGGCGATGTGCTGAGGGCGACCTGAGGGCGACGTGACTGCGACCTGAGCTACGCTCGAACGACTGAGCTGCGCTCACCGCGTCGCGGACCGAGACTCAAGTCCGGTCCGCGACGCGGATGCCCGGCGCCGGAAATGCCCGGCAGAACTCCGCGACCTCGCCCTTGATCCGCGCGAGCATCGCCTCGTCGCCGGCCGCCGCAACCGCTCGATCGATCCACTCCGCAATCTTCGGCATCTCCGCTTCCTGCATGCCGCGCGACGTGACGGCCGGCGTCCCGATGCGGACGCCGCTCGGATCGAACGGTTTGCGCGGATCGAACGGAACCGTGTTGTAGTTGCACTCGATGCCGGCGCGGTGCAGCGCCTTCGCGGCCGGCTTGCCGTTGATCCCCCTCGGGGTCACGTCGATGAGAATCAGATGATTGTCCGTGCCGCCCGAGACGAGCCTGAACCCGCGCTCGGCGAGCTCGGCGGCCAGCACCTTCGCGTTCGCGACGGTCTGGTGTGCGTACTGTTTGAAGGCGTCCGTCGTCGCTTCCTTGAGCGCCACGGCGATCGCCGCGGTCGTATGATTGTGCGGCCCGCCCTGCAGGCCCGGAAACACGGCGCGATCGAGCTCCTTGGCATGCGTGCCGTCGGAAAGGATCATGCCGCCGCGCGGCCCACGCAGCGTCTTGTGCGTGGTGCTCGTCACGATCGGGGCGTGCGGAAACGGATGCGGGTGCGCGCCCGCGGCCACGAGGCCCGAGATATGGGAGATGTCGGCGACGAGGGTCGCGCCGACGCTGCGCGCGATCTCGGCGAAGCCCGCGAAATCCCAGATGCGGGGATACGCCGTGCCGCCGCAGAGTATGAGCTTGGGCCGCGCTTCCTTGGCCAGCTGCTGAACGCGGTCCAGGTCCACGCAATGCGTCTCCCGGTCCACGTCGTACTGCACCGCGTGATACTGCAGCCCCGAGAAATTCACGTTCCAGCCGTGCGTCAGGTGGCCGCCGAAAGGCAGGCCCAACCCCATGACGGTGTCCCCGGGCTTCAGCAGCGCAAGATACACGGCCTGGTTGGCGGGCGAGCCCGAGTAGGGCTGGACGTTCGCGTGGGCGGCGCCGAACAGCGCCTTCGCCCGCTCGATCGCGATCGTCTCGATGCGGTCGATGTACTGCTGCCCCTCGTAGTAGCGCCGCCCGGGATAACCTTCCGAATACTTGTTCGTGAGAATCGAGCCCGTGGCCTCCATGACGGCGGCCGAAGCGTAGTTTTCGGACGGAATCAGGCGGATGGATTCGTCCTGCCTGCGGGTCTCATCGAGGATCAGCGCATGGATTTCCGGATCCGTGACTGCCAATGCGGGCATCTCCGACATGAATTCTCCCTTGCTGTCGTTGCGAGCCGGCGGCTGCTGTGTGCGGGACGGCGGCGAGCGCCGCCGGCGCGGGGCGCCCATTCTAGCAGGGTGTCGAAAAAGTCTCCGCGAGGCCGCCCGCAGAAGTCCCGGCCGGACTGCCGAGGTCCTCGGCCGCTTCTGATAGCATTCGCGCTGCGGCCCAGACGGCCGCACGGGAGCAAGGAGTCACGGAATGATCGCACCGAAGAATTGGCTGCTGGCCGCCGCAGCGCTCGCCTCGTACGCCGGCGCCGCCGGGGCCGAGGGACTCGATTACACGTACCTGCAGGCGTCTTACGAGAATTCGCAGATCGACGTGGGACCGAAGGTCCGCGGCGACGTGCTGGCCCTCGACGGCTCGTTCGCCGCAACGCCGCGCGTCTTCGTTCTCGCCCGCTACGAAAACGGCAACTTCGACCGCAGCATCGACAGGGTTTCTTACGAGGTCGGCGCCGGTTACCGCTGGTCGCTGCAGGCCAAGCTCGACGCTTACGCCGACGCCGCCCTGGTCCACGCGCGCGTCGATGCGGGTCTCGGCCATGCCCACGACAACGGTCTGCGTCTCGACGTGGGTCTGCGCAGCCGCGTGAGCCCCAAGGTCGAGCTGCAGGGCGGGATCGGCCACGTCAACGTCTTCGACTCGCAGACCTCCCTGCAGCTCTCGGGACGGTACTTCCTCACGAGCACGGTCGCCGTCGGCGCCGGCTACAACCTCAACCACAATGACGGCGGGTGGAGCGTGAGCCTGCGGGCCCTTTTCGGCAGGTAGCGATGAAGACGGGGCGGCGCAGCGGCGGCCGGCCGCCCGCGGCCGGGCTTCGCGCGACCGGGTCGTCCCCGGCCCGGCTTCGCGCGCGCCGGGCTTCGCCGGCCCGGCTCGCCTCGGCCCTGCTCGCCCAGGCCCTGCCTGCCCCGGTCCTGCTCGGGGCGGCGCTCGGCGCCGCCCCGAGCGCGGTCGCGGGGCTGCCGCCCGTTCCGGTCCCGGCCGAGAATCCGGTGACCGAGCCGAAGCGAGTGCTCGGCAAGGCGCTCTTCTGGGACGAGCAGCTCTCGGCCGACAACACGATTGCCTGCGGCAGCTGCCACCGTGCCGGCGCCGGCGGCGCCGACCCGCGCCTCGGGCGCCACCCGGGCAAGGACGCGGGCACGATCGACGACGTGCTGGGCTCGCCCGGCGTCGTGCGCCTGGACGCGCACGGCCGCCCGGCCGACGACCCCGTATTCGGGCGCGCTCCACAGGTTACGCCGCGCGCTGCGCCTTCGAACTTCGGCGGGCTCTGGGCGGAGCGGCTCTTCTGGGACGGTCGCGCGGGACCGCGGTTCCGCGACCCCGTGAGCGGAAACGTCGTCATCGAACGTCACGGCGCACTCGAGGCCCAGACGCTCGAGGCGCTCGCGAATCCGGCCGAGATGGCGCACGAGCACCAGACTTGGGGCGAGCTCACGCACAAGCTCGCGCGCGTCGAGCCGCTGGCGCTGGCCGCGAAGCTGCCGCCCGACGTCGGGCGCGCGCTCGCGGCCGCTTCGGGGTACCCCGCGCTGTTCGCCGCGGCTTTCGGCGACCCCGCGATCACACCGGTGCGCATCGCCTACGCGATCGCGTCCTACGAGCGTACGCTCGTGGCTGACGAGACCCCCTGGGACCGCTTCGAGGCCGGCGACACTCGCGCGCTCGATGCGTCCGAGCTGCGCGGTTGGCACGATTTCGAGCAGCTGCGCTGCGTCAGCTGCCACGTGCCGCCGCTTTTCACCGACGACGAGTTCTTCAACACGGGACTCCGGCGCTCGGAGTACGACCGCGGCCGCGAGGGCGTCACGGGCCGCCGCGCGGACGCCGGCGACATGAAGGTCCCGAGTCTGCGAAACGCGGGCCTGCTGCCGCGGTACATGCACACGGGCGAGTTCCCGACCCTCGCGGCGGCCATCGGCTTCTACCGCAGCGGCACGACGCTCGAGGACCGGGACCCGCTCCCGGACGGCGGCACGTATACCTTCAACATGAGCCCGGAAATGCAGCGCGACCTGCTGGCGTTCATCGGCCAGGGGCTCACGGACCCGCGCGTGCGCGCCGAGCGCTTTCCGTTCGATCGCCCTGTGCTGCGCAGCGAGCGCCACCCGAAAGACACTTCGCCGCCGGCGCGGCCCGACGGCCTCCGGGCCGCCGAGCGCGGCCGTGGCGTGGTGCTGAGCTGGCGTCCGCCCGGCGACGACACGGGCACGGTGGACTACGTCGTCGAGCGCGACGGCAAGGTTCTCGGCTTGACGACGGCCCCGCGGTTCCTCGACGCGGCTCCGCCGCGCGGCCGTAAGATTCGTTACCGCGTGATTGCGCGCGATGCGGCCGGCAACCGCTCCGCGCCTGCGCAAATCGACCTGAGCTTAGGGGCGTAAGCGGCTGACGCGCCGAGATCGAAACATTTTCGTAACTTCCATTGCGGGCCTCCGAAATTGTCGGCGGCCGCGAATTGACTATCATCCGGCGGAGGCGGGAACGAAAACTTCGAACGAAAAGCCAAGAAGCAGGAAATGAGTCAACACAAAAAAGCGGCCGTGACCGATCTCGACAGCGCTTTGGACGGTCTCGACCTCGCATCGCAGACCGAAACGCTGACGGACCTCATCGATCGAATTCAGCGCGACGCGTTCACGCGCTCGCGGCCCCGCCGTGCGGCGGGCGACGAGCCCGAAGCCCTGGCGGGCGGACGCGCGGAGGCCGCAAGGGCTTCGTAAACCCGGGCGAGCCGCTCGGCCATGGCCCGGCTCGACCACTGCTCCGCCACGTAGACGCGGGCCGTTCGGCCCATCGACGCCTGCAAGGCCCGGTCGGCCAGCACGCGCATGACCGCCCGTGCGAACGCGCCGACCTCCTCGGCCGCCGCAATGGCCCCGCGTTCGGGCTCGACGATGGCCCGCGTACCGAGCACGGCCGTGGAAACGACGGGTGTACCGACCCCCATGGCTTCGAGCGGCACGAGCCCTTGGGTCTCCGTGCGCGACGCGAAAACGAGCACGTTCGCGCTGCGATAGCAGTCGAGCAGCGCACGCCGCCGATCCAGATAGCCGACGAACAGCACGTGGCCGGCAAGGCCCCGGGCCTCGATCTCGCGCCGGAGGCCGGGCAGCGCGGGCCCTTCGCCGGCGATGACGAGCAGCACATCCGCAATCTCGAGACGCACGCGCTCGAGCACCTCGACGATGAAGCCGATGTTCTTCTCGAAGGCGACGCGGCCGACGTGCAGCATCACGGGCCGGGCGGCGCCGATGCCGTGCTCGGCCCGGAAGCGCGCCCCGTCGCCGCCCTCGAACTCGGCGAGATCCAGCCCCGTCGGAATGACCTCGATGGGTGTCTCGACGCCGTAGCCCCGCAGCACCGTCGCCATCTCTGCGGAGGGCGCGACGACGCGGTCGACGGCATTGCACTGTCTGCGGGAGAGCAGGCGCGCGGCGCGCTGCAGCACGGCGCGCGGCGCAAAGCGCAGGTAGTGATGAAAGTACTGCTCGAAAAGCGTGTGGTAGGTTTCGACCGTTCCGCAGCCTGCGCGGCGCGCGGCGGCGAGCCCGACGCGATGGGCGACGAACGGCGTCTGGATGTGCACCGCGTCGAAGCGGCCTGCGAATCGCCCGCACGCGGCGAGCGCCGCCCTGGCGCGCATGAGCCGGTCTTCCGGGTCGAACGGCAGATAGCGCGACGGCACGCGCACGAGGTCGTCGCCTTCCGCGGCGCCGCCGGCCCCGGGATAGCGCGGGGCCACGAGCACGCTGTTCCAGCCGGCGCGCGCGAGATCGGCACGGAAGGTTCGGATCGAGGTCGAGACGCCGTTCACCCGCGGGAAATACACGTCCGAGACCATGAGCACGCACGGCAGCCGGATCGTCATGCCGCGATGCTGCGACCGGGACGTGAACGGACGGTGACGGACAGGTTAAGATTTCGAGACGGCGCATCGGCCGAACCGAAAGGGCCGCCGCGGCCAGGCGAAGCGCCGAGGCGGCGGCGATGCCGCGGCGGCGACATGAAACCTTAACGCCCGCGGGCTAACTTGCTCGCATCACCGCGTTTTGCGTTCGCGCTATCATCGCCCTACCGATAACGACCCCCCGACGATGGCCGACTCGAGCGATTCCGACGCACGCCCCCCAGCGACCGAGACCGAAAGCCTGAGAGGCATTCAGCCGGCCCCGGGCGTCGGGCTGCGGCACGTCGTCAACGCGACGGTCTATTCCTTCTCGGGATTGCGCGCGGCGTGGATCCACGAGGCGGCGTTTCGGCAGGAAAGCACCTTGGCCGCCCTCCTGATCCCCGTGGGTTTGTGGCTGGGCGAAGGCGCAGTCGAGAAGGCGATGCTCGCGGGCACCTGCCTCCTCGTGCTCATCGTCGAGCTCTTGAATTCCGCCATCGAGGCGGCCGTGGACCGTGTGGGCACGGACCACCATCTGTTGTCCGCCCGCGCGAAGGATCTCGGCTCGGCCGCGGTATTCGTGAGCCTCGTGCTCACGCTCCTCGTCTGGGGCCTCGTGGTGTGGGAGCGATTTACCTGATTGCGCGTGCGCCGCGTTCTTGTTGTTTTGGTCATACTGAATTATAGAAGGCGCCGGGCGCCGAATCAGCCATGCAAGCCCGCCCTCAACCGGCGACGAATCCCGCGAGCTCGATGCTCGCCGCGCCGATGAGGCCGCCGAGGAGCGCGCCGGCCGCCACGTCGCTCGGGTAGTGCAGCCCGAGCACGACGCGTGACAGCGCCACGAGCAGCGCGAAGCAGGCCAGCCCCGGTCCCCAGGCGGGAAAATAGGCGGCCGTCAGCAGCGTGAAGCAGACGGCGTGCAGCGTGTGCCCGGAGGGGAAGCTGTAGCGGTCGAGCGGCGCCGCGAGACAGTTGATCGTGGTGTGCGTTATGTAAGGCCTTTCCCGCACGGCCCGGTTCTTGATGAGCCCGTAAAGCGCGATGCCGGCCAGACCCGTCAGGCTCATCTGAATCGCGGCCTCGAGGCCCCTGCGGCCGTACAGCAGCGGCAGGGCGCCGACCAGGGCGTACCAGATCCACCCGTCGCCGAGCACGCTCACCGCCGCGAACAGCCGGCGAATCGCGCCCACGTCGCTCGATCGGTTCAGATAGCGGCAGATCCCGAGCTCGGCCGCGTCGAAGCGGCGAAACGCGTCTGCGAAGCGTCCGGACACCGTAAGGGCCTCCGTTGGTCGTCCCGGCGAGATTGCGGGCGGCAGATGTCACGGACGTGGCGGCGGCGTGAATTTTTTCTTACGCCGCCGCAGCTTGAGTGCGAGCACGGCGCGGGAGGCGAAGCGTGGCGCAGGCGTCGGTGGCGGCCGGACGAACGCGGCGTGCCGAAGCGAACTCGATCGTGTAACCTGCGGCTGCCTCGACGCCCCACCGAGCTCCCGTCTGGCCAGCCCTTTTCGAACATGCAGCCGCTCGTCAACGCCCTCCTCGCCCTGTTGCTCGGGACGAGTCTCTTCGTGACCGGCAGCGGCCTGCTCGGCACGGCGCTCGCGCTCGGCGCAAACGGGCTCGGCTTCTCCAGCACGCTGACCGCGGTCGTCATGTCGTCCTACTTCGCCGGCTATGTCGTCGGCACCTACGTGTGCCCCAAGATCGTCATGAGCGCCGGCCACGTGCGCGCCTTCT
Organism: uncultured Gammaproteobacteria bacterium; assembly: GCA_963702105.1. Lineage (GTDB taxonomy): Bacteria > Pseudomonadota > Gammaproteobacteria > Steroidobacterales > Rariloculaceae > ZC4RG20. The sequence goes on along the minus strand of OY969712.1, from coordinate 726,304 downwards.
CGGCCTTTGCGGCGACGGCCGCGTCGGCGGTCCTGCTGCACTCGCTCGTCGTCGCCGCGCCGGTCTGGATGCTGCTGCGCTTCGTGACCGGGGCCTGCGTCGTCGGCCTCTACATGGTCATCGAGAGCTGGCTCAACGAGCGCTCGACGAACGAGGCGCGCGGCCGGATCTTTGCGCTGTACCAGGTGATTTCGCTGCTCGCGCTCGCGGGCGGCCAATATCTGATCCTCGTGGGCCAGAACAAGCTCACGACGCCGTTCGTCATCGCGGGCGGGCTGTTCTCGATCGGCCTCGTGCCGATCGTCCTCACGCGGGTTCCGCATCCCGCGCCGATCACGGCCGTGAAGCTCGATATCGGCAGACTCTGGCGCATCTCGCCGCTCGGCGTCGCGGGCACGGGCGTGGCAGCGCTCGCGAACGGTGCGCTGTTCGCGCTCGGTCCCGTCTTTGCGCGGCGCGTTGGTCTCAGCACGGCGGAGGTGGCCGTGTTCATGAGCCTCGTCCTGCTCGGCGGCGTCGCGCTGCAATGGCCGATCGGCCAGCTCTCGGACCGCCTGGACCGGCGCCGGGTCATTCTCCTGGTCGCGCTCGGCGGGGCGACGTTCGCGGGCGGGGCCGCCTGGCTCCTCGAGCACTCGAAGCTCGGCATGCTCGCCGCCGTGTTCCTGTACGGCGGCGCGGCCTTCAGCCTCTACCCGCTCTGTGTCGCCCACAGCAACGACCACGTCGAGCAGACGGATTTCGTCTCGACCGCGAGCGGCCTCCTTCTGATCTACGGCATCGGGGCCGCGATCGGACCGCTGCCCGTCGGGCCGCTCATGCAGTTTCTCGGACCGGTCACGTTCCTGGCCTTCCTTGCCGCGATACAGACCGGCCTCGCCGTATTCGTGCTCGTCCGCATGAGCGTCCGGCCCCCGCCGCCCATCGAGGCGCAGGAGCCGTTCGTCATGCTCGGCCGCACCTCGCAGTCGGCCCTCGAAATGCTCGCGGCGGCCGACGAGCCGACCGGGCCGTCCGAAGCCGAGGCCGGCGCGGCCCGCTGAGCCGCCTCGCACCGTTCCCGGGCGCCGGGCGCGCGCGCCGCCCCGATTGCGTGCAGACCGGAGCGGCGCGGCACTCGGAAACCCACGAAACGCGCGCCTCGCGGGCTGGCACGCTACTTGCTAAATACACAGCGGGCAGGGTCGGTTGTGCTGTCGGTTCGAAGATCGCTCCCCCCCTTCCGATTCTCCTCGATGCCACAGCCGCTTCTGCCCACTAATTCCCGCCGCGCGCCTCACCGAGGCGCGCGTGCGTTTCGGGAGACGCATTTCGCCCGCGCAGCGTTTCGCGGCGCGCGTCTCGGTCGCCGAAGCGCCGAATCTGCGAGAATGCCGGCCGAGTCCAAAGCGAGAGACGTCCGTTGAGCCTCGATATCGATCGACGTACGGGCTGGCCGGAAGAGCTCAAGGTACTGCTCTGCCGCCATCCCCGCGACACCTGGTCCGAGCGCCGCTCGCCCATGGCGCAATTCTGGCTCGAAAAGCACGACTCGTTCCGGCGGCTGGCGGCCGAGCTCGAGGCGGCCGCGGCCGATCATCGCGCCGAGCGCAGCACGCCGCGCGAGCTCTCGATCTGGGCCGCGCCGCGGCTGCAGCACTTCATCGCCTACCTGCACGGGCACCATCAGATCGAGGACTATCACTACTTTCCGGCGTTCCAGGCCGCCGAGCCGCGGCTCGCGCGCGGCTTCGAGACGTTGGGGCGCGATCACGAGACGCTGGCGGCCGACATCGCCGACGTCGCCGGCGCGATCGATGCGCTCGTCGGCGCCGTCAGAGTCCAGGCCGCTGCGGAGGTGCAGCGCCTATCCGGCCTTCGCTATGCCGAAGCGAGCCTGCGGCTTTGCGCGCGCCTGCTCCGCCACCTCGACGACGAGGAGGATCTCATCATTCCGCTCATGATCGATCGGGACTGAGCCGGCGGAACACGACCGTCAGGTTGTTGGCCGGCATCTCGAACGATCCCCCGAACGCGAAGCCGCAAGCCGCGGCCGTGCTCCCGACGTCGTCGAGGTCGCGCACGCCCCATTCCGGATCGCGGGCCTTGAGGCTCGCGTCGAAGGCCTCGTTGCTCGGAGCCGTATGCCAGCCCCCGATGCGAAATGGCCCATAGAGCACGAGCGGCGCGCCGGCGGGCAGGACCTGCGAAGCGCCCTCGAACAGCGCCTGCGTCACGGCCCAGGGCGCGATGTGGATCACGTTCGCACAGAACAGCGCGTCCGCGCGCGCGACGGGCCAAGGATGCTCGAGCACGTCGAGCATAAGCGGCGCGCGCAGGTTTGAAATGCCGGCGGCCTCGGCCAGAGCGGCGATGGCGGCGACGAGCGCCGTCTCGGCCTCCGTCGGCTGCCACTCGAGCTTGGGCAGGGCGGCCGCGAAATGCACGGCGTGCTGACCCGTGCCGCTGCCGATCTCCAGCACGAGGCCGGCATCCGGCAGCGTCGCGCGCAGCCGCTCGAGTATGGGCCCTTTGTTCCTTTCCGCTGCCGGACTGTCGGGCACGCCGCTAGCGCTCCATACCGCAATCTCTAGTCCCACATGACGCCGTCGCGGCGCGCAGCTGCCGCCTCGAGCAGCTCGATGAGCGGCAGGGCCCGGTTCGCGAGGCCGATGCGCGGCTTCTCGTCGTCGTCCGGCGCGGCCTTCGGCGCCGGCGGAGGATTTGCTTTTTCCGCGGCGACGGCCGATTTGAGCCGCTCGAGGGCGGCCGGCACGTCGTCCGCCGAGATCGCGCTCGGCACGGTGCCGCTGTGGCCCATGAGCTTGAGCAGCCTGACGGCGACATCGCCGAACATGGTGATGTTGGCGTAGCCCTTCGTATGGAACGTTACGAGCATGAAGGCTTGTGCTTGCGAATTCGAAGTCTTTATCTATCTCAATGCGCCGCACCCGCCCTGTCAACCGGGGCGCGCACCGCGCGGCGAGCGGACCGGCTCAAGCGAGCAGCTCCAGGTAGGCGCGAACGGCCGCGGGGAAGCCGATCTTCAACGCATCGGCCGTGATCGCATGGCCGATGCTGACCTCGGCCAGCATGGGAACCGCCACGCGGAACGCGCGCAGGTTCTCGAGGTTCAAGTCGTGACCGGCGTTGACGCCGAGCCCGAGCCGCGCGGCCGCCTCGGCGGCGCTCACATAGCCGGCCAACACGTGCTCGTAGTCGCCCGCTGCGAACGCGGCGGCATAGGGTTCGGTATAGAGCTCGATGCGGTCCGCGCCGACGGCGCCCGCGCCCTGGACGGCCGCGACGTCCGGATCGACGAAGGCCGAGACGCGGATGCCCGCGCCGCGCAGCCGCGCAACGATCGGCCGCAGGCGTTCGCCGTCGCTCGCGAAATCCCAGCCGTGATCGGACGTGCGCTGTTCGGGCGAGTCCGGAACGAGCGTGACCTGCTCGGGCCGCACCTCCTCCGCGAGCGCGAGGAAGGGTTCCGTGGGGTTGCCCTCGATGTTGAACTCGACCCGCCCCGCATGTTCCTCGGCCAGCAGGCGCGCGAGATCGTAGACGTCGGCGCGCCGCACGTGGCGCTCGTCGGGCCGCGGGTGCACCGTGATGCCGGCCGCGCCCGCGGCGATGACGAGCCTCGCCATGTCCGTCACGCTCGGATAGCCCACGTCGCGCTGATTGCGCAGCAGGGCCACTTTGTTGAGGTTGACGCTGAGTTTCGTCGGCATGGCGCGAGCATGTCAGCCCGAGGCGCCGCAATCAACGGTAGTGACAGGAACCGCGCCAGGGACGATACTCCCGCCCCTTTTGGACGCCGAGCACATGTTCCGCAACGCACGTCTCTATCGCCTGCACGGTCCGTGGCCCGAGTCCGAGGCAGAGCTCTCCGAAGCCCTCGGGCAAGCGGCATTCTCGCCCTGCGGAGCCTATTCGGAGCACAGCGCGGGCTGGGAGCCGCCGACGCCCGGCGCGCAGGGCCCGCTGTGTCGGCGCGTCAACGGTGCCGACCTGCTGCGCCTACGGAGCCAGAGCCGGCTCCTGCCAGCGGCCGCCGTCAATGAAGCCCTGGAGCAGCGCGTCGAGGAGTTTCGCGAGCGCATGCAGCAGGAGCCCGGGCGGCGCGAGCGGCGCCGCCTCAAGGAGCAGACGCGCGACGAGCTGCTCCCCAAGGCGCTGCTGAAGTCCGAGCGCACATTGGGCTTCTGCCTCGTCAACGAGCGCATCCTCGCGATCGACACGGGCTCTGAGGCCAAGGCCGAGCGCTTCCTCGACCGGCTGCGCGCGGCCCTCGGCGGTCTCGACGCCGCGCCGCTGACGTTCAGGCGGCCCATCGCACGGCTCCTCAACGACATCTTCCTCGGCCACGCCCCGCGGCCGTTCACGCTCGGCCGCGAATGCCGCATGCAGGATCCCGCGGACATCAAGGCTTCGGTGCGCTGCGTGGCCATGGACTTGACGGATGCTTCGGTGCGCAATCACGTCAAGGAAGGCATGGCGATCACGCACCTGGGCGTCGAGATCGGGCAGGCAATGAGCTGCGTCATCGATCAGAACGGGGTGCTCAGCAAGCTCAAATTCGCGGGCAGCGAGGAGGCGGCGGGCGACATCGACGACGAGGATCCGCTCGCGCGGCTGGACGCCCAGTTCGTCCTGCTCGCGGGCACCCTGCGCCAGCTCATCGAGTCGCTCGAGCAGACGCTCGGCAGCGAGGAAGCGTCCCCGACGGCCGCGGCGGGAGCGGCCGGTGCGGGGGCCCGCTTGTAGGCGCGCGCCGGGCTCTGCTAGCTTCGGCGGCATGAAGCCGAAAAGCCTACTGCCGTGGGTGGCGGCGCTTGCGCTCGCCGCGGGCGGCGCCGCGGCCGTCTACTGGTTCGCGTTCCGTCCGAGCACGGCTGTGCCGGACGGCAGTCGAGGCCCGGACCGGGGCCTCGGTCTCGGCGCCGAGGGCGACGCGGCGCGGCGGCCGTTCCCGTACGACGTGGAGTACCCCGTCATCGGCTATCGTCAGCGCACTCCGACGGCGCGCGCCGCGAAGCTCGCGGCCGATCTCGAAGCCGGACGGGTCGAGCTCGAGTACTCCCCTGCCCGCGGTTACCTCGATTCCCTGCTCCGGGCGCTCGACATCGACCCGGACTCGCAGGTGCTCGTGTTCTCGAAGACGAGCCTGCAGGCGGAATACATCGCCCCGAAGACGCCGCGCGCGATTTACTTCAACGACGACACCTACGTCGCCTTCGAGCCCGGCGCGCCGCTCATCGAGATCGGCTCCATGGACCCCGCTCTCGGCGTCGTCTTTTACGCGCTGCGCCAGAGCCGCGTCGTCAATGTGGCGATGCCGCGCGAGACGACGCGCTGCCTGCGCTGCCACGATACCTACGAGCTTTCGGGCGGCGGCGTGCCGCGGTTCCTGCTGGGCTCGGGCTACATCGGCCGGCAAGGTCAGCTCATCTCCCACGAAGGCTGGATCCTGACCACGGACGAGACGCCGCTCCAGAGCCGCTGGGGCGGCTGGTACGTGACGGGGGAGCCGGACGGCAATGCGCATCTCGGCAACCTCGTCGTCGACGACCCGGCCTCGCTGCAGCACCTCGATTCGCTGCGCGTCGGCACCCTGAAACGCCTCGACGGCCTGCTCGACACGAGCCCGTACATCCGCAACACGAGCGACATCGTGGCGCTGCTCGTGCTGCAGCATCAAACCGAAGTGCAGGACCTCATCGTGCGCGCGAACTTCGACGCCCGGCAAGCGCTCGCCGGCACGCACGGCACGACGCTCTCGCCCGCCGCCCGCAAGACGCTCGGGGACGTCACCGACTCGCTGCTGCGCGCCATGCTGTTCGTCGGTGCGGCGAAGATCCCGCATCCCGTCGCGGGGAGCTCCGGTTTCGCAAAGGCGTTCGAAAGCCGCGGGCCGCACGACGCGCAGGGCCGCTCCCTCAGGGAGCTCGCGCTCGACGGGCGACTGTTCCGCTATCCCATGAGCTATCTCGTCTACTCGCGCGCATTCGACGGGCTGCCGGCAGCCGTCCACGCGCGGTTCTACGCGCGGCTCGCCGAAATTCTCCGCGGGAACGATCAGAGCGGAGAATTCGCGTCGCTGGCGGCCGCGGACCGCAAGGCCGTGGCCGAGATTCTCGTCGCGACGAAGCCCGCGTTCGCCGAGGTGTACAGGAGTACCGGGGCCGACGGCGGCCGATCCGTGCAGCAGGATGCCGGCGGCGACGGGGCGTGACCCGCCTGCGAACTGTCTCAGCCGCGCGGGCGGCGTCCGCCCTTTGCGCCGCCTTGGGCGGGGGAATCCGCGAGGAACACGCTGCTGCTCAGTTCCTCGAGTGTAGCGCGCAGCTCCGCCACGCGATGCGGTCCGATTTGGCCTACCCACTCCGCTTCGATGCCGCGGGCGAACGCGCGCACGGCCCGTCCATACGCGCGTCCGCGGGCCGTGAGTCGGACTCGAATCGCGCGCGCATCGTCCGGATCCTCCACGCGCTCGACGTAGCCGCCGGCTTCGAGGTCCGAAACGAGCGCGCTCATCGACTGCTTCGTGATTCGTGACGCGCGGGCGAGCGTCGTGACGCGCGCGCCTTCCGGCATCTCCCACAGAGGCTGAATGACCGCCGAATGCGCCGGCTGCACGCCTTGGAACTTCGACTCGGCCAGCCAGCGCGCGAACCGCTCCGCCATGTACTGCGAGGCGAGACGCAGCAGTGCGCCGAGCATGGGCCCCTTGCCGGGCTCGATCTTTTCGCTTGACATATTTGGTCAGCCAGCCTGACTATAATAGTCCGGTTAACGAACTAAAAGGCTAACCCATGATTCACCACGTGTCGATTCCGGCGCGGAAGCCCGAGCATGTCGCCCGCGTCCTCGCCGAGCTCATGGGCGGCTACGCCGGCCCGTTCGTCGGACCCATGCCCGGAGCCTGGGTCGTCTACGAGGACGACGGATACGGCACGGGCATCGAGGTCTACGACGAGCGCACGATGATCGTCCCGGGCGAAGGCGACGGGATGGGCGAGACGCACTTCGGCGATGCACCGCGGGCGGTCGCCTTCCACGCCCTCATATCCGTCAAGGCCGACAGGGCGACCATCGAACGGATCGGCCGGCGGGAGGGCTGGCGCACGAAGCACTTCTGGCGCGGCCCGGGCGCCGTAAAACTGTTCGAGCTGTACGAATTCTGGGTCGAGAACCGTGTGATGCTCGAGCTCGCGACCGAAGAGATGCTGCCGGCGTACGTAAGGATCGCAAACGCCGAGTCCCAGCGCAGGTTGCTCGCGGCGCGCGGAACGGCATAAGTCCCTCGTCGGCCTTCGCGCGACGGACGCTTGCCGCTTCCGCAACCCGGCGTTACGATCGATCCGCGCAACCTACAACAAGGAACAATACCCGTGCCTCGATGGGCTATCCGGCGGGTCGCATTGGGGGGATTTTCTCCGATCGGCGCCGGGCTTCAGGCCCACAATGCCGTCGCAAGCGTGTACGACCTCAACAACGAGGGGGTCCTGCAGGGCCGGCTCGCGCTCTCGTAAATTCGAGCGCGAGAGCATACCATCGAAGCACAAATCCCAACGCTTACGACACGCGTCCGGCCACGCGAAGGAGTGTCCATGCCCCGTCTGTTTTCGCCGCACCCCAGGAACTCGGCCATTCCGGGGCATCGCCGCCGTTTGCAGGCCGCGGTCGCCGCCGTCGCCGTTCTGGGTGCATCGTTGGCATCGGTCTCTGCCTATGCGCAGTGGATCGGCTATCCGACCGCCGGCGTGCCGCGTAACGCGGATGGCTCGGTGAACATGGCTGCGCCTGCGCCGCGTTTGGCAAACGGCAAGCCCGATCTCTCAGGGATCTGGATCTCCGACCGCACGCCCAAGGGCAAACAGACTCCGAGCGACGTGTCCGACCTTGCGTCGTCGCGCCAAATGGCCAATATCGGCGTCGACCTCCCCGGCGGCAAGCTGCCCTACCAGCCATGGCTCGTGCCGATCGTCGAGAAGCGAACGGCCAACAAGGCCATCGACGACCCTCACATCCGTTGTCTGCCGGACAATTTCCTGCGCGCTTACGGATTACCGCACATGCTCAAGTTCGTGGATACGCCGAGCCTGCTCGTCGTGCTCGACGAAATGAATGCCGGGTACCGCCAGGTATTCACGGACGGCCGTGCGCTGCCGGAAGACCCAAGCCCCTCCTGGCAGGGTTACTCTTCCGGGAAGTGGTCGGGCGATACGCTGGTCGTGGACACCATCGGCATCCGCGACGATACGTGGATTGATTGGAACGGCGATGTGTTGACCGAAGCGGCCAAGGTCCGAGAGGAGATTCAGCGCCCGGACTTCGGCCATCTTCTGATCCGCGTCACCGTCGACGATCCGAAGGCCTATACGAAGCCCTGGACGGTCACGCTGAAGCAGCGCATCGTCGTCGACGCCGAGCTCATCGACGAGATCTGTCTCGAGAACGAGCAGTTCGTCAAGCGCATGAAGCTTCCGTATTAGCCACCCGCATTCGCGTTGGTATTGGTATTCGCATCCGAGCCCGAAAAGATCGAATTTCGAGGACCTTGAACCGATGAAGACGACAATCAGAGCCGTCCTGCTTTCGCTGACCGGGAGCGCGCTCATGGCGGCGCTGCCCGCACGCGCTCACCACTCCTTCCCGGCGCAATACGACGTGAAGAAGCCCGTATCGCTGACGGGCAAAGTCACGAAAGTCGAGTGGACCAACCCGCACATCTTCATTCACATGGAAGTGCCGGACGCGCAGACGGGACAAGCCGCGGCCTGGACCCTGGAGCTCGGCGGCCCCAACCAGCTCCTGCGCCTCGGGTGGAAACGCGATTCGCTCAAGACCGGCGATCTCATTACGGCCGAGGGGAGCCGCGCGCGGGACGGCAGTAACCTCGCGCACGCGGATTCCATCGTCATGGTAGCGACCGGCAAGAAGATGTTCGCGGGCCCGCGCGGCGGCACGAGCCCGAGCACGAGCACGAGCACGAGCACGAGCACGAGCGAGCAACGCTGACTCGGAAGGCCGCTTCGCGCTATTTGACCTCTTCGACGAAGGCGCGCACCTTGGCGTTGTTCATGAGCGCGACGATCTTAGGATCGTTCATGAGCGCCGAGTAATCGCCTGCGGCTATCTCGCTCATGACCTTGGGGTCCGAGAGAACGGCCAGCACGTCCGGATCGTTCTGCAGCGCCAACAGCATCTTCAGCAGGTCCGGATTCTGCAGGACGTTCGTTTCGATGCCCTGTATCGCGGCCGCGGGTGGAACGGACGCGTTGCTCGAGGCCCCGGACGCGGCCGGCCGTCCCGCGGCCTGCCCCTCCTCGATCGTCCGAACCTTGGCTTTCGGCACGCGGAGCATGCCCAGAGAGTCCGACCGGACCGTGTAGACGCCGTCCTCGAGCGAAACGACCTCGCCATGGATGACCGTGCCGTCGATCAGCACCACGTTCGCGGCCGCCGCCGCCCCGCAGACGAGCGCGAGCGCCGCGAGCGCCAGCAACCGCGTCCACCTCTCGCCGATACCGAAGCTGCCCATCGAATTCACCCCAAGCGGTTTGACCCGAGCTTACACGGGATGGCGACGCCAAGCCGCCGCCGGCATCACAGTCCGCGCGGAAAGGCTGCCCGGCCGGCGCGGCAGGCGCCGCCTCGATCGGTCCGCGGTCTCAATCCGGCCGCAGGCCTTCGGTCAGCTCGACGACGGTGCCCCACGGATCCGTGACTGCAGCGACCGCCGCGCCGCCGTGCGCGGGATCCTTGTGGTACGGCTCGGTCAACGGAATGCCCTTCGCGGAGAGCGCCCGGCAGAATTCCTCGAGCCCCCGGACCTCGAAGCCAACGTCCGCGACGACGCGCCCGCGAGTACCGACCAGAGCTTCGTCCGGCAGCCACGAGAAGAAGTTCAGCGAGTAACCGACGCCGGGCAGATCGGCGCCGATGAAGAAGTCGGTTTGCCCGGGCCGCAGGGTCGCGTCGAAGGCTTTCATGTACCACTGCTGCATCGCGACGAAATCCTTGTTCACGAAATGCACATGGTGGTACCTGATCGGCGGCGCATCCGGCGCGGACGCCGTGACGAGCTCGACCTTGACGCCGTCCGGCCCGAGCAGATAGGCGAACTTGCCGTAATTGCCCGCCGTCGGGGGGCTGACCTTCTGACCCGGGCCCGGCTCCCGCCCGACCGTCAGGGCGTACCCGTGCGCGACGGCTCGGGCCGCCACCTTGCCGACATCGGGCACCGCGAAGCCGATGTGATCGAACGTAGTGCCGCGGGTCGGTCCCGTGGGCGGACGCGCGCGCAGGAAAAGCTCGATGCCCGGGAATTTAACGACCTCGGCGCCGTCCGGTCCGGCGCGCCCGAGCTCGCCGCCGAGCGTGTCCACCCAGAACTTCTTCTGCGCCTCGACGCTCGTCGCGTTGATGTCGAAATGACCGACGACGACGCGTGCGGCGCGATTGTCGAGCTGCGCGCGGGCGCCGAAGGCGGGCAACACCGAAGCGACTACGATGACGGCACAACGCAAGCCATTCATGGACGGCCCTCCGCATTGCGATCGCGGCGCGCCCGGTATGGACTCGCCGAGATCGCGTTCGCCCAGGACGAGCGTAGCCATACCCGGCCGCAGGAGCAATTCTTTTACGGCTGCATGCAGCCGGCGAGCGAGGCGTACCGGCCGCCCGCGGCGACGAGATGGTCGTGCGTCCCGATTTCGGCGACGGCGCCCTCGGCGAGCACGACGATCTGATCGGCATTTCGGACCGTGGACAGCCGGTGCGCGATGACGATGGTCGTCCTGCCGACCCGGGACGCCTCGAGCGCGTTCTGCACCGTGCGCTCGGTGTCGTTGTCGAGGGCGCTCGTGGACTCGTCGAGCACGAGGACGGGAGGATCGCGGAGCAGCATGCGAGCGATTGCGAGCCGTTGCCGTTCGCCGCCCGAGAAGCGATACCCGCGCGCGCCGACGACGGTCTCGTAGCCAGCGGGCAGCGCGGCGACGAGATCGTGAATCCGGGCGGCGCGGGCTGCGGCGACGAGCTGCTCCATCGAAGCCTCCGGCGCGGCAAAGCGCAGATTCGCCGCCACCGTGTCGTGAAACAGATAAGTCTCCTGCGGCACGAGCCCGACGGCTCCGCGGAGCGCATCCGCTGCGAGGTCGCGCACGTCCCAGCCGTCGATGCGGACCGCGCCGCGCTCGGCGTCGTACAGGCGTGCGACGAGGTAGGCGAGCGTCGTCTTTCCCGAGCCCGTCTCGCCGACGATGGCCGTCGTCGTGCCGGCGGCCACGCGGATACTCACGTCGCGCAGAGTGAACGCGCCGGCGTCCTCGTAGCGGAACCAGACGCGATCGAACTCGACCTCGCCGCGCAGCGCCTTTGGCCGGACCGCGCTCGCGGCCTCGGGCATGTCGAGCGGCAGATCGAGGACCTCGAAGATGCGGCCGAACAGCGCAAGCGAAGCGGACAACTGGACGCCGATGCCCTGCAGAGCCGTCGTAGGCCCCACGAGCCGGTTCAGCATGCTCGCGAACGCGACGGCCGTGCCGATGGTCAGCAGCGAGCCGCCGTGCGCAACGCGAATCCCGGCGATCAAGTAGACGATCGCCGGGATCATCGTCAGGCTCGCGCGCCGAGAGGAGGCCATCCACCTGCCGCTCATGGCGCGCGCCATCTCGACCCGCGAGAGCTCCCGCGACTCCGCCACGAACCGCGCCGCAACGTGCCGCTCCCGGCCGAGCGTCTTCGTCAACAGCACGCCGGCGACGCTCAGCGATTCCTCGACGAGACCGGCGAGCCCCGCGACGCGCCGCTGCCGGCTCCCCGCGAGGGCGCGGCGTTCGCGACCGAGCCGCAGCGAAAGGATAAGGAAAACCGGCACGATGACGAGGCAAATGCTCGCGAGCCGCCAGTCCATCACGAAGGCTGCCGCACCGACGGCCGCTCCGGCGAACGCGTTCTGAACGACGACGCTCGCCGTATTGGTCACGACGCCGTCCACGCCGCCGATGTCGTTCGCAATGCGCGACTGCAGCTCGCCGCTCCGCGTGCGCGTGAAGAAGCGCAGGGACATGCGGTGCAGGTGCTCGTAAACCTGCACGCGGAGGTCATGCATGACGTCCTGTCCGATGCGGTTCGAAAGATAGGTCGAAGCGACGCCGAGCAAGGCGGCCAGCGCCGAGGCGCCGATCATGCCGCCGGCATAAACCGCGACGAGGCCCGCGCTTCGCTTCGGCAGCGCTTCGTCGAGGATCTGACGCAGCAGGAAAGGCGAGACGACGTTTGCGAGCCCCTGCAGAAGCGCGACGCCGACGAGACCGCCGACCCAGATGCGATACGGCAGAAACAGCCTCGCGATGCGAAGCGTATGTGCCTGGGCGGGCACGCGGCCCGTCTCGTCGCCGGCCCGGAGCTCCGCCCTCGGCGGGCGCAGCGTCCGGTCCGTCTGCTCGCGGGACGGGCGCCTGCCGGGCGCGGCCCCGGTCACGATCCTGCCGGCTCGAGGCCGGGCTCCGCGTCCGCGAGCCGCTGCAGAAGCCGGCCGGCGACGACGAGCAGATCGGCCTCTTCCGGCGAGAGCAGGCGGCGCATCGCGGCATCGAGCCAGGCGTCGCGCGGCGCCATCTCGGCCTCGAGCGCGCGCAGCCCCGCCTCCGTGATCGCGAGCACGGCATGGCGCCGGTCCTCGGCGGCCGCGCTGCGCTGCAGGAAGCCTGCTTTTTCCAGCGCGGCGAACGAGCGCGTCAGGGACTGCGGCTTGCTGCGCAGGTGACGTGCGACCTCGCCGGCCGTCATCGATCCGCGCCGCGCGAGCCGGCCGAGGACCGCCGTCTCGTTCAATGTGAGACGACCCGCGCGTTCGCTGCGCAGGCGGGCGGCGAGCGAGGTGACGGCGCGGCGCACGCCGACGGCGCGTTCGGCGTCGAGGCCCGTCTGAACGGCTGGCGCTACATTACTACGCATTCGCGCACTATATTGCCGGGACAGCGCCTGCTACAAGGCCGAATTTCTCACAAAATAGTACGTGGTAGCGTACTGCTGGCCGCGCGGCATTTCCGAGGCCCACTCGCGCTGCCGCGCGAGAGCCCTCCCGCGCACCTCGACTTCGTGCCCTCGAGCGGCCGGATGAGCGGCAACGTCGCGCGTCCGCGCCGCACTGCGGTTCTCCCGAATCCGCTTCGCCGTTAATATTCCAGTAACCGGGCCGCGAGAGTCGGGAAACGCAAGCTCCGGCGATGGCCCCGAGGCGACGAGCCGCACATTGCTGCCCGGCGCCGGTCAACGACACGCTTACGAGACGGGAGCGACGATGAGAACGATCCAATCCCCGCTGCGAACGGCGCTGCTCGGCGCCGCGGTCACCGCAATCTTTGCCGCCACGGCGCACGCTGACGATTTTCAGCACATCAACGATTCGATTCGCGGCGCACCGAGCGCCGAAAACTACTTCATCGGCACGCCGAAGGGCTGGAAACAGCCGATGACGCCGTGGAGCGAGCCCGATATCCAGGCCAAGCTCGACATGATGCAGGCCTCCCGCATTCCGCTGCAGCGCTGTCCCGAGGCCAGGCAGTTCCCGGCCAAGCCTTGCAGCCTCGACAAGAAGTGGCTCACGCAAGAGGAATACGACAAAGAAGCGGAGGCGTTGAACGCCCGCGGCGACCTCGCGACGAAATTGACCAAGGAAGGCAAGCTCGGCGCGGCGCTGCAAGCGGGCGTCTCCGATCCGCGTCTTCCGCAGCACGAGGTCAATCTACTCGTCGATCCGAGCGATGGGCTGCTGCCCGCGCTCACGCCCGAGGGCAAGCGCCGCGCACTCGAGATGCACAGCGACTGGGAATTGCCGGGCGTACCGAATACGTACGACGGGCCGCAGGACTTCGACAGCTGGGACAGGTGCATCACGCGCGGCATGCCGTCGTCGATGATGCCGTATCGTTACAACGGCGGCTTCTTCATCGTCCAGAGCCCGGGCTACGTGGTCTTCCGGCTGGAGATGATTCACGAGGCACGCATCATCCCGACGGACGGAACCCCCGTGCCGTCCTCCGCCATCCGGCAGTGGATGGGCATCTCGCGCGGCCACTGGGAGGGCGATACGTTCGTCGTCGTCACGGACCACTACAAGCAGGGGCCGCCCATGCTCAACCTCGCGGTCGTGGGTTCGCCTCCCGGAAATCGGTTCCCGATCAGCAAGGAGATGAAGACGACCGAGCGGATCACGCGTCTGAACGACGACTGGTTCCTCTACGAGATCACGACGGAAGATCCCGTGATCCTGACGCATCCGTTCACGGTGCGCTACCCGATGCGCAACGACCCGACGTACCAGATGCCCGAGTACGCCTGTCACGAAGGCAACGAGATCGTGCGCGACTACACGACGACGAACCGTTATCAGCGGGCCCATCCGGAGCCCGAGTCGCCGCAGAAGCCCGTCCAGGTATCGCCGGCGGTGGCAGACGCCCTCGCCGGAACGTGGGTCGGCATGCCCGAGCACATGCTCACGATCGACGAACAGATCAAGCTGCAGTTCACGAAGAAATCGGACGATTCGGTCAATGCCCGATTGATTGGGACAAACTTCGGGAAGGTGGACAAGCCGGTCGAGCAGTTCAAGATCGACGGGCGCAAGATCCGCTTCTCGACGCCGCAAGATCAGCCGTGGAGCTTCTCCGGAGAGCTCCAGGACGACGGCACCATCAAGGGGTCGTTCACGAGCATCGAGATCCGGCCGGACGCCTTGCCGGTCACGTTCCACCGCGTCTCGGACGCTTCGTCGGAGAGCGCATCGTCGGCCGGCGCGGCGTCCCATGGCGCATCGTCCGGCGGCGCATCGTCCGGCGGCGCATAATCTTCGAGCATGGGCGCCGGAGTCCGCCGAGCGGGCTCCGGCGCTCCGGCCTCCGCCTTCCCGGCGGCCCGCCAGCGTCCGTCCGCTTCGCGCTCGGCACTCGCAGACCGCCGCAAGGCGGGCTTCATTGACGGCGCTATCGATGCGCTTTTGAATCCCGCCTACCCTGCCCTCATAATGGTCCGGAGTCGCGGCGATCCAAGGGGACGGTCTTGCAGATGCGGGGACGGATCTGGCTCGGAGTCTGTTGCGCCTGCACACTACTCTATTGCGTTCCCTCGTCGCGCGCGCAGTCGGAAGGGCATGATTCCGTCGGCGCGGTCGATTCGCTCATGCACCGTTGGGTGCAGCTCGAGCAGCAGTCCAACGCCATCGAATCGAACTGGCGTGAGCAGAAGCCGGTCCTCGAGCAGCGGCTCGTGCTGCTCGACAAGGAACGCGCCGCGCTGACGAAGACGCTCGAGCAGACCAAGACCACTCGGAACGACGTTGAGCAAAAGCGCCTCGAGCTGGTCGAGCAGCAGACTTCCCTCGAGCGCGATCAAGAGCAAGTTCATCGGACGCTCGAAGCCGTCGTCGCCGACCTCGAAGACATGTCCCGCCGGCTCCCCCCGCCCGTGCAGAACGCATGGAAGGACGGCCTTCCAAAGCTCCGCGACGGCTCGCTCGACGACGGCAAGCGTCTGCAGACGGTCGTCGACATGCTGACCGCGCTCGACGACTTTCGCCGGAAGCTTTCGGTGAGCCAGGCGATCGTGAACGCCGAAGACGGTCGGTACCTCGTGCGGCAGGCCTATCTGGGCTTAGCCCGGGGCTGGTACGTCAACGCCGACGGAACCAGGGCCGCCCATGGCTTCGCCACGCACGAAGGCTGGGTCTGGAAGAAGAGCGAGGACGGCGTGACGATCGCTCGCCTCATCGACATCGCGCAGGCGCGCCGGAGCGCCGACCTGCTCTCGGTGCCGGTCGAGCTTGCGGTCGGGCCGGCGAAGGGCGAAACGGCGGAGCCTCCCGCCGCTGCGCCCGAGGCGCCTGGCAACAACGAGGAAAGGGGTCCGTGAGCGACGCTTCCTACGCTCGCCTTCGGGGCCCAACCGCGCGGCTGGCCGGTGCCCTGATCGTCGCCGCGGCGCTGCATGCGTTCGCGCCGCGTCCCGCTCGTGCACAGAACGAAGCCGCCGTCGCGAAGAATTTGACCGCGAACATCGAACGTGCCGAACGCGAGCTCGCGAAGCGCCAAAACGCCATCGGCGCCGAGCGCGCGAAGCTCGCAAAGCAGCTCGACGAGGCGCAAGCCGCAGTCGAGGATCTGCGCGCAAAGACCGTCGCGGCCCGGCGTCTTGCCGACGAGCAGACGCTGGGACTCGACAAGCTCGAGGCGCGCGTGGCGGCGCTCAGGAATCAGAGTCAATTTCAGAGTCGGCTGCTGACCGACTTCGCCGACCGTACCAAGCCGGCAATCCCCGGCGCGCCCGCGCGCGCCGACGATCTGCTCGGCAACCTGAGCGCGCTGAAGGCCTATCTTGCGCGTGCGACGGAAGATCTCGACCCGCGGTGGCAGGACCTCGAGCTCGCGATGCCGGACGGCCGAGTCGAAGGCGTGAGGTCGTTGGCGCTCGGGCCCGTGCAGTGGTTCTTCGAGCCGAGCGCGGATCGCGGCGGCCTCGTCGGCCGGGAGGGCGGCATCGCCAAAGCCGCTCTCGTGTTCGCGGCCGCAGCGCAAACGGACGGCCTGCGAAGCCTATATCGTTCGGGGCGCGGGGCCGTGACGCTCGATCCGACCCTCTCCGAGGCGCTGCTCATCGCCGAGGACCACGACACCCTCGTCGAGCACTTGCGCAAAGGCGGCATTTGGGTGATTCCGATCCTGCTGTTCGCGCTGTTCGCGACCTGCACTGCGGTCGTCAAGGGCGTCAGCCTGTGGCGCCTGCCGGCGATCGTACCCGCGCTCGCGACTCAGGCGGAAAAGCTCATGCGCGAAGCCGGCGGCGACTTGGCGCCCCTGCGAAACGGGCTCGTCGGGGCGCAAGCCGAGCTGTTCGACATCAGCCTTGCGGCGCGCAACCTTCAACAGCGCGACGAGCGGCTGTTCGCGTGCCTGCTCGCACATAAGCACCGCCTCGAGCGCTGGCTCGGCGCAATCGCAGTGACGGCCAGCGTGTCGCCGCTCCTGGGGCTGCTCGGTACGGTGTCGGGCATGATCACGACATTCAAGCTGCTCAAGCTGTTCGGCGCCGGGGACCCTTCCTCCGTCTCCGTCGGTATCTCGCAGGCACTCATTACGACGGAGCTCGGGCTCATCGTCGCGATTCCGGCCCTGCTGGCCCACGCGATCATGACGAGGCGGGTCGGCGCGTACTTCTCCGCGCTCGAGACGAGCGCCATCGAGTTGAGTCAGCTGCCGCTGCGGGAGCAGGCGGCATGATGCCTTCGTACTATCTGGCGGCGTTCACCGGCAACTGGATCGTCTGGGCCATCGTGCTGCTCGGCCTCGGTAGTTACAGCGTGATGCTGAATCTGATCCTCGCGCCGCGCGATGCGCGCTGGGCCGCGAGCGTCGCCGCCTGGCTGCGCGTGCTGCCCGTGCTTCTGAGCGCGCTGCCGCTGCTGGGCTTGCTCGGGACGATCGTCGGGCTCATGGCGACGTTCGACGAGATGGCGGCGCGGGGCGGCTTGAACGCGCAGGAGCTGCTGACCAGCGGCATCGCGGCGGCGCTTATTACGACGCAGCTCGGGCTCGTCATGGTAATCCCGGGCTTGCTCATGGCCACGTACTTGAGGGGACAGCATGCCAAGGCGGTCTTTTCGAACGGCCGCCGCGCCGAGGCCGAGGCGAGCCGATGAGAGCGAGCCTGCAGCAGCGGCTGGAACAGCACTATCAGCATGGAATCGATCTATCTCCGCTCATTGACGTCGTGTTCATCCTGCTCATCTTCTTCATCGTCACCACGGTGTTCATCAGGGAGACCGGCGTTCACGTGGACAAGCCGACGTCGGTCGTGGACAGGCCGTTGCCGAACGAAGTCATCATCATCGCCGTCACGGCCGACGGTCGTATCGTTTACGATCACAACGACATCGGTCTGAACGGCATCCGTCCGACGGTCTCGATGCTGCTGCGCACTCAGGCGCGGCCCGTCGTCATCCAGGCCGACAGGCAGGTCACGACCGACATGCTCGTGAAGGTCATGGACCAGGCCAAGCTCGGCGGCGCCCAGCAGATCGATCTCGCGACGTCCCAGGCCCGGGGGCAGGGGCAGGTGCAGGCGCCATGAGCCCCGGCCCGCGACGGCTGCTCGCGGTCCTGCTCGCCGTCGGCCTCCTCGCAGTCCTGCTGCTGTTCGTCTCGCTCGGATCGCCTGCGGTGGAGGATCGGGCGCCGCGCATCGTCGCCCGGCACATTGATCTGGCCGTGCCGCCGCCGCCCCCGCCGCCGCCCGCAGTGGCGCGGGTGGGCCCGAAGCGCTCACTCGATCTGAACATCGAGAAGACGGCTGCGCCGGCGCCCCCTTCGCTGCTTCAAGACCTGCAGGTGAAAGTCGTTATCCCGGCCGGGGATCTCGGCCCCGGCAACAGCCGATTCGGCGAAGTCGGGAGCGGATTCGGCGACGGCGGCCGCGGGTTCGGCGTGAAGTGGGAAGGCTTCCAAGCCCCGTACCTGGACTCGATCCCGAGCGTCAGGAGCGCCCCGCTCGTCGACTATCCGAAGGCGCTGCTCGATCGCGGCATCGATTCGATAAAGATCGAGGTCCTGATTCAAATCGACGAGTCCGGAAAGCCGACCCTGCTCGATATCCTGAGCACGCCCTACCCGCCGTTCGACGACGCTCTGCGGGAATTCGTCTCGCAGGTCCGTTTCACGTCGCCGACCGTCGGCGGCCGGAAGGTCAAGGCCGTGTATGTGTGGCCATTGCTGTTCCACCATTCGACGCCGGCCGGAGGCCGCGCGAAGTGAAGCGGCTCGCCGCCATCCTGCTGTTGGCGTGGGCACCGCTGTGCGCAGCCGAGGACCTCGACGTGAAGCTGCCCGAGCCGAAGTGGGCGCTCGGCGCCATAGGACCGGTATTGGGACAGCGCGAAGCGCCCCTGCAGCCGAGCCGGCTCGCGCTCGAGCTGACGCCGCTCATCAAGGCGGAAAAGTACCGCGAGGCCGTCGCGCTCGTCGAGAAACGCGTTTCGCTCAGCGGGCCGAACCCGTTCAGGGAACTCGATCCCGCCTTGCTGCTGTTGATCGGGCAGATCTACATGCGGGTCGACGCTTACGACAAGGCCGACACCTATCTCGAGGGCGCCTTGAGGAAGCTGCCGGATTTCGTCAGGGCCCATCAGGCCCTCGGCGTCGCCTACATATTCCAGAAGCGCTACAAGGAAGCGCTCGCGCAGATCAGCGAAGCCGTGGCATTGGGCGGCGCCAACGCGGAGTTGCTCGGCTACCTCGGCTACCTCGATCACGAGCTCGGCAACGATTGGGGCGCCGGCGCCGCCTATGAGCAGGCGCTGATGCTCGACGGCGGCAATGCCGCGTGGCAGCAAGGTCTGCTCTTCAGCTTGGTCTCGACTCACCGCTACGACTCGGCGCTTTCGTTTATCGACCACCTTCTCGAGAACGACTTCGGCGACAAGGACCTATGGCTCTACCGCGCCAAGGCCGCGCTCGGTGCAAAAGACGACGCAGAGGCGCTGACGAGCCTCGAGGTCGCCATCGAGCTCGGCGAATCGGACAAGGACAATCTGCACGCGTGCGCGCTCCTGCATCTGCAGCTCGGCAGCACGGCCCGCGCCGTCGAGCTGCTGAAGAAGAGTTATGCGCAGGGGCTCGACTTCCGGTACCTCGACGAGACGCTCGCCTGGCTGATCCGCGAGCAGCGGTGGGACTACGCTGCGCAGCTCGTCGCGGCCGTCGCACCGAAGGCTTCGGAGCTCGGGCCCGTGGACAAGAGCGCGTTCCTGAGCCGGAGGGCCGCCCTCGCCGTTCACGACGGCAAAACGTCGACGGCCATCGGCCTGCTCGAGCAGGCCGTCAAGATCGATCCTGCGAACTCGACGGCGCTGCTCGAGCTCGCGACGCTCTACGCCCAGCAGCACGAATACGTGCGGGCGGAGCTCTATTACGAGCGCGCCGGCGCCTTCGACGACGTCAAGGAGCAGGCCCTGCTCGGCCACGCCCAGATGGCCATCGACCGCGCGGACTACGCGGCAGCGCTCGACCTGCTGCGCGCAGCGAGCAAGGCAGATCCGAATCGCGGCGACCTGCGCCGCAACATCGAGATTCTCGAGAGCCTCGTCGAGGAGACGGGCCCGGCGGCGCCGCGGTGAGGCCTCCGGCCCGCCTTCGATGCCCGGAGCGGGCGAAGATCAGAACTCGGCGCTCCAATGCAGGCCCATGGTCGGCGCCAAGGCGCCGGGATCCGCGACGATCTTGAAGTCCAACCCGATCGTGGCGCGCTCTGCCGGTTGCCACGAGTGGTCGTAGGCCAGCGAAGAACGCGCGCCGCGATCCGCGTCGAGCCGCCGCTCGTAGACGAAACTCAGCGCGTCGGTGCCGCCGAGCGCAGGCGCGGCCACTCCGGAGACGCGCGTCTCGAAGTCCATGCTCACGGCGGCCGGTCCGCCCCCGGGCAGCACGAGCTGCTGCAGCGTCGCCTTGCTCGAGAGCTTGAACGGCGTGCGTTCGAGCGTCCGGCTCGACAGGCTCGGGAACAGCACGCTGAGGCTGCCGTGCGCCTCTCCGTCCGCATCCCGGCCCGCGCTCCCCTCGACGCGATCGACGAAAGCGACGGGCACGCGGTAGACGAGCCGCGTATCGAGGACGGGGGCCGGAGGGCCCAGCGGGGTCGCGGTGAGCTTGAGATCGCCCGTGACGTTGAGAGCGCGGCCCACACCGAGACTGGACTCGAAAGTGGAGGTGGCCGCAGCGGCCGCCCCATCCTGCAGCGCGAGATCCGCTGCAACGTCGAGCGGACTGCCGCCGAACAGCGTCCAGCCCGTATCGAGCCTCGAGAACTTGAAGTCCAGCGAGCTGATGTCGCCGCCGGCCGAGCGGCGCACGTCGCCCGTAACGCGGTCGATGAACGCGAAGTTCGGGCGAGCCAGAAGTGTGGTTTCGACGCTCGGGCGGAACGCAGCCGGCCCGAGGTTCCAGTCGCCGTAGCTCAGCACCGTCTTCAAGTCGAGTCCGCCGGGACCCGACCAGCCCGAGGTGACCTGCGGCAGCACCTCCGTTCGGCCGTCCTGGCCGACGAGCTTGACATCGGCGCCGAGGGCGAAACCGTCCTGCTCGATGCCGACTCCCACGCGGCTCTCGAGCTTCGCCGAAGACGAAGCGTCCGAAAAGTCCACGGTGGGTCCTGCGGCCGCCGCGCCGATCCATGCCGCGACCGCTCCCGACGCGACTCCCCCCGCGAGTCCGCCCACGCAGCGCGCCCCCATGCCCCCTCCGATGCTCGTCCCTGGCGCGGAAATGTTGCGAGGCGCGCCGCCCGGCGGCAACCTGTTGCCGGGCGCCGACAAGCGCCTTTTTCCGGCGAACCTCTTGCGCTAGCATCGGTCTATCGAAAGGCATCCGCCCAGGAGTTCGAAACACATGAATCGGAAGGCCATCGCGGTACAAGCCGCGCTCTTGTTCTTCGTCGCGTGCGCGGCGCAATTCGCGGCCGGCCGCGCCGCGGCGGCCGCGTCGGACGGCCTCGTCGAGGGCAAGGACTACAAGCTCCTTTCGCCGGCCCAGCCCACGAGCTCGCCCGAAGGCAAAGTCGAGGTCGCGGAAGTGTTCATGTTCAGCTGCCCGCACTGCTTCGATTTCGAGCCCCACTGGGAGGCCTGGCAGAAGCACAAGCCGGATTACATCAACGTCGTCCGCCTGCCCGCGAGCTGGAACTCGCTCGCGAAGCTCCACGCGCAGGCCTATTACACCGCCGAAGTGCTCGGCAAGCTGGACGCGATAGATCATGACTTCTTCGACGCGTTTCATGTCCAGCACAACTACCTCGATACCGTAGACAAGCTGCGCGACTTCTTCGGCAAACACGGCGTGGACGGCGCGACGTTCGACAAAACCTTCAATTCGTTTGCCGTGCATACGAAAATGCAGCGCGCGGACGATCTGATCAAACGCTATCAGGTCATGGGCACCCCTTCGGTCGTCGTAGACGGCAAGTATCTGACGGAGGGCTCGATGGCCGGCTCGTACAAGCGCTGGTTCGAAATCATCGAGAAGCTGGCCGCCCGTGAACACACGGCCAAGGCGGCCGGCGCGGCGAACTGAGCGGCAAGGCTACCCGGACCCCGGACCGCCCGTGGGCGAACGGCCGTCGTCATCGGCTGTCGGCTGTCGGCTGACGGCTGTCGGCCGCATGATTCATGAACGAATCATTGCCGGTGGTGATCGGAGGCGATTGCAGCGAACTCGGGGGCCTGCTCTCTTCGAGCCATGGGCGCGCCGGTATGGAGCTTCAGGCTCGGCGTAAGGGCCGTGTCGGGAGCGTGCGCGCCAGGACGGCGCGCAACGCAGCCCCCATGGATGGGTTTTTGGCGGTCCCGACACGGCCCTTACGCCGAGCCTGAAGCCCCGCTGCCACGCACAGGGCGACGGGCCATGGGCGACCTCAGTCGGGAGCTGCGCCGGCGATTCGGTGATTCGCGCCGCTATGCGTGCCGATGCGCGAGATACGTGCCGAGCACGACCGCGACGCAACTCCCGACCAGCCACGGGCTCACGCTTTCGCCCAGCAGCGCCGCCGCGGCGGCCAGCGTGATGGCGGGCATCACGAGCAGCAGCGAGGCCATCCTGCCGATGCCGCCGTGGCCGAGCGCATAGAACCAAAAGACGTAGGCCAGCACGGACGAAAAGAGCGCGAGCCACGCCATGGCGAGCCAGCCCTGCGCGGGCAGCGCGGCCCAGTCAACCGCAGGGGCGGCGCCGATCATGACCGGGACGTTGATTATGAGCGCCAGCGCGAGGCCCCAGAACGTCGTCGGCGCGGCCCCGAGCCGCGGCGCGAGGCGGCCGCCCAGAACGTAGCCGAAGGCGCAGACGAGCCCGCCGAAGAAAACCGTGATGTCGCCCGCCGACGAAGCGCCTCGCGCACCGAAGCCGCCGTCGCGGGCCGCGACGATCAGGGCGGCGCCGCCCAGCGCGATGACGGCGCCGGACCACCAGCCCGGCGTCGGCCAGCGCCGATTCAGCAGACAGGCGAACAGCACGGCCATGATCGGGATCGTCGCGAGAATCAGCGCCGCATGCCCCGCGGTCGTGCGCTCCATGCCGATGCTGAGCATGACGGGCCAGACGGCGAAGCTCGCCGTGCCGGAGACGGCCAGCACGAGACGCTCGCGCCAGCTCCTCGGAAACGGCAGCCTGAGCCCCACGGCCACGAGCACGGCGATCGCGCCCGCGATCAGCGAGCGCGTGAGGCCGACCGTCAGACCGCTCATGTAGCCGACGGCGACCTTGTTCGCGACCGGTGTTCCACTCCAAAGCAGCAGCGTGCCGAACCCCGCGAGCAGCGAGAGCCGCGGCAGCGGTTCGGCCGCTGCCAAGTCCTGTGTCGAAGTACTCATAGCCCGACAATTCTATCGGGCCGGTGCCCTCAGAAGTCCAGCTTGAGCGGCTCCTTGAGCTCCAGCGTCGCCTTGACCGCTGCCTTCGCCTCCGCGACGTTGTCCACGGCCGGCGGTGCGGGCAGCGCGACATTCGCGGGTGTGACCAGCGCGGCGAGGTCGCCGACGACGATGACTTCCGGCATATCGCCATCCAGGCTCGCGAGCGCAGCGGACTTCGCCGCCCCGGCGCTGACCGCCGGTTCCCCGGCCATGGCCGACGCCGCGAAGAGCACCGTGACAAGACCGATTCCGAAGCCGTAGCGTGCTTTCATTGCCTTTCTCCTCGTCCGCAATCGGACCATGCATACAACGTTCTTGGACTGAGGAAGACGACGGATGATGCATGAAGAAAGCTGGAGAATCCGGGAGTTATCTGCGTTTCGCTGAAGGCGACGGCTGTGGCATCATGCGCCGCATGCTGCAGGGAGCAAGCAACTCCATCCGCCGCCCGACCCTCGAAGACGCGCTCCGCCTGCTGCGCAGCGTGTTCGGCTACGAGTCGTTCCGCGGCCGCCAGGAGGCCGCGATCGAAGCGGTGCTGGCCGGGCGGGACTCGCTCGTGCTCATGCCGACGGGCGGCGGCAAGTCGTTGTGCTTCCAGATCCCGGCGCTGCTGCGCGAAGGCTGCGGTCTCGTCATTTCGCCGCTCATCGCGCTCATGGAAGATCAAGTCCGCGCGCTGCGCGAGCTCGACATCCGCGCGGCCTTCCTGAACTCGAGCCTCGGTTGGCGCGAGCAGCGCGAGGTCGTCGCCGAGCTCGAGCAGGGCCGGCTCGATCTGCTTTACGTCGCGCCCGAGCGCGTGCTGCAGCCGCAGACGCTCGAGCTGCTCGCGCAGGTCCCCATCTCGGTCATCGCCATCGACGAGGCGCACTGCGTCTCACAGTGGGGTCACGATTTTCGGCAGGACTATCTGGGCCTGCATGAGCTCGGCCGCGCGTTCCCGGGCGTGCCGCGCATCGCGCTCACGGCCACGGCGACGCCGCGCACGCGCGCCGAGATCGTCGAGCGGCTCGAGCTCGACGATCCCGAGATCGCCGTCGGCAGCTTCGACAGGCCGAACATTCGCTACGCCGTGCAGGCGAAGACCGATCCGCGGCGTCAGCTTCAGCAGTTCCTCGCCAACCGGCGCGGCGAGGCGGGCATCGTCTACTGCCTGTCGCGCAAGAAGGTGGATGAGACGGCCGCGTGGCTGCGGAGCCAGGGCTTCGAGGCCCTGCCCTACCATGCGGGGCTCGCGGGCGACGTGCGCGCGGAGCATCAGCGGCGCTTCGTGACGGAAGACGGCGTCGTCATCGTCGCGACCATCGCCTTCGGCATGGGCATCGATAAGCCGGACGTACGCTTCGTGGCCCATCTCGATCTGCCGAAAAGCATCGAGTCGTACTATCAGGAGACGGGGCGCGCCGGCCGCGACGGCCAGCCGGCCGACGCATGGATGGTCTACGGCCTGCAGGATGTCGTTCAGCTGCGCCAGATCGTGGACGGCTCCGAGGCCGGCGAGGAGCACAAGCGCCACGAGCGCCAGAAGCTCGATGCGCTGCTCGGCTGGTGCGAGATCACGGAATGCCGCCGGCGGCCGTTGCTCGCTTACTTCGGCGAGCCCCTCGAGGAACCGTGCGGCAACTGCGACAACTGCCAGGGTCCGCCTGCAACCTGGGACGGCACGGAGGCCGCCCGAAAACTGCTGTCCGCCGTTTATCGCACGGGTCAGCGCTTCGGCAGCGCGCACGTCACCGACGTGCTGCTCGGCAGCGATACGCCGAAGGTCCGCCAGCACGGCCACGAGCGGCTCAGCGTCTTCGGGGTCGGCGCCGAGCTCGGTGCCCAGGCCTGGCGCTCGGTTATCCGCCAGCTCATCGTGCTCGGCTACCTGCGCGCGGACCCGGAGCGCTTCGGCGCGCTCGTGCTGACACCCGAGAGCCGGCCGCTGCTCCGTGGCGAGATCGCGCTGAGGCTCCGCGAAGACAAGCGGGCCGCAGCCCCGCGCCGTCAGGCGCGCGCGCCGGCGGCCGCGGATTTCGCGCTCGAGACGGCCGAGGACAAGGCGTTATGGGAGGCCCTGCGCGAGTGCAGGCGCCGGCTGGCCGCCGAGCACAGCGTTCCGCCCTACGTAATCTTCCACGATGCGACGCTGCTGCAGATGGTGCAGCGCCGCCCGGCCGGGGAAGGCGAGCTGCTCGCGCTCGGCGGCGTAGGCCAGGCCAAGCTCGAGCGCTACGGCGAGCGCTTCCTCGAGGTCATACGGGGAGCCGGCGCAGCCTACTCCCAGGCGCCCGACTCGAGCGCGCGCTGAATCCGCTCGTTCCACGCCTTCTGCGCCTCGTCGTCGAGACCGTGGTCCGTCTCTTCGTCGTAGCGCTCCTCGAGCTCCGCCAACTGGTGCAGCAGCGAGCGCTGCATGGGCTCGACGAGCGCCTGAACCTGCCGGCGAATCTCTGCGCTCGAGCTGCCGGGCGTGCAGGGCCGCGCGGGACCCGCCAGCTTGCGCGCGAGCGCATCGAACATGAGCTTGTGGACCTCGGCGAGATCGAAGTGCCCCTGCTCGTGGCGCAGCAATGCAGGCCCTTCGTCGCCGGGGCGCACCCACGAGGCCTGGGGGTCGAACGTGGCCTCTGCGACCATCTGCGTAATGCGGTAGCGGCAACCCTCGCCGCCCTGCTCGAGCGCGTAGTGATACGCCCAGATCAGCGTCGCGGAGGTCCGTGCGCCCGTCGTCCGGGCGGCCGCGGGATCGACGGGGCCCCGGAAATCGGCCCACGTCAGCGGCCGGTCCGCGCGCCACGCGATGCCGGTCACCTCGACCGGCGCCGCGGCGGCGGCCGCGCCGGGCGCCTGGGCGTGCGCAGCCGGCGCCGTCACGGCCGCCGGGGCGGCGAGGCCGAGCAAAACGAGCTTCTGTAGGCGCTTCGGAGTCATGCCGAGGATCATCGTGACCCAATTCGACAGCTGCGACAAACGCAGCGAGCCGCGCGAGCCTAAAGAATTCTTCTCGCTGTGCGCGGCCTCCGGGGCGCCGTTTTATGCGACCATTTCGGCTCGGCTTTCAGTTGGGAGGGAGACAGTCATGGGATTTGCACTCTCGGATCTTCGCCTCGCGAGCACGGCATTCGCCGCTCACGGCGCGATCCCGCGCAAGCATACCGGCGAGGGTCAGGACGTTCTCGCCGCCGCTGGCCTGGTCCAAGCTGCCGGACGGGACGCGCTCGCTGACCGTGTTCGCGCACGATCCCGATGCCCCGCTGGTCTCCCCCGGCCGGTACGGCTTCGTTCACTGGGTGCTGTACAACATTCCCGCCAACGTTGCGGAGCTGCCCGAGGGGGTGCAGGGCTACACCCCCGGCGTCAACGACATGGGTAAGCGAGGCTACAACGGTCCCATGCCCCCCAACGGTCACGGCACTCACCACTACTTCTTCTGGCTGCTCGCGCTCGACGCGGAGCTCGATCTCTCGCCCGGCCTGAGCCTTTGGGACCTGCTCGAGAAGGTCGAGCCGCACGTTCTCGGCATGAACCGGCTCGTCGGCACCTACGAGCGCACCTAGTGCACCGGATCGCAAGGGCCGTTGACGTATCGGCGTCGACGCGCCCGGCTGGCAAGGCGCGAAGAGCGCGCACGTCATATGGTTATCAAAGAATGAAAATCCCCATGAGCATGAGAAGTGTTCTGCGTTCGCTCGGACTCACCGCGCTGCTGGCCGCGCTCTCCGCGCCCTCCTGGGCGCAGTGGCCGGCCTACCCTTCCGCGAACGTGCCGAAGACGGCCGACGGCAAGCCGGACCTCGCCGCCGCCGCGCCGCGCGCTGCGGACGGCCACCCGGACTTCTCCGGGATTTGGCAGGTGGACGTCCCGCAAGGCGGCCCGCCCGGCCCCAATGCCAAGCCCCCGGCGCCCGCGCCCGGAGCGCCGCCCTGGGCCACCTTCTTCAACATCGGCGCCGGCTTCGCGGACGGCCTGCCCTTCAAGCCCTGGGCCAGGAAGCTCCGGGAGGAGCGCATGGCCAACAACGACAAGGACAATCCGGACGCGCATTGCCTCCCGATCGGGCTCACGCAGTTTCACATGCATCCGCAGCCGCGCAAGATCATTCAGACGCCGCAGGAGCTCGTGATGCTTTACGAGTCTAACTACGGAGTTCGGCAGATCTTCACCGACGGGCGCAAGTCTCCGGACAACGATCCGGAACCGTGGTGGTACGGGTACTCCGTCGGCCGCTGGGACGGCGACACGCTCGTGGTGACGACCACGCACCTGCGCGACGGCGGCTGGCTCGACGTGACCGGCAGCCCCCAAACGGACCAGGCCACCGTGACCGAGCGCTACACGCGGCCGGACTTCGGCCACATGATCATCGACGTGACGATCGACGATCCGAAGGCGTATACGAAGCCGTTCACGGTGAGGGTCAGGCACAAGATCCTGCTCGACACGAACCTCATCGAGTTCATCTGCCTGGAAAACGAGCAGTCGTCGCGCTACTACGACGGCGACTGAGCCCGAGAACTTGCCTTTCAGGAGTTCAGCGATCATGAAGACTCGTCATTTCTTTGGTGCCGCGGCAGCGGTGCTCGCCCTGGTCCTGGCGCCGCTCGCATCGGCCCATCACTCGTTTGCCGCCGAGTTCGACCGCAACAAGCCCGTCGACTTTACGGGCACCGTGACCAAGGTCGAGTGGATGAACCCGCATGCGCGCTTTTACATCGACGTCGTGGACAAGGACGGCAACAAGGTCAACTGGAACTTCGAGCTCACGAGCCCGAACGTGCTCATGCGCCGCGGCTGGAACCGGAATTCGCTCAAGGTCGGCGACAAGATCACGGTCAAGGGCTTCGGCGCGAAGAACGCCGCGCACGTAGGGAGCGCGGGCACCGTGACGCTCGCCGACGGCCGCCGGATCTTCGCCGGCGCGAATCCGAGCGACGCCGCGAAATGAGCCCTTGCGCGCGCACTCGGGCCCAAAGATAATTCGCCCCTTCTTCGAGAGTTCGATTGGGATTCCGCGAGCCATGACTCACTTTGCCGCGCCTTCGAAGAGCCGCCGCACCCGCCGCGGCCTCGTACTCGTACGCGTGCTGGAAGAGTCGCGCTGCGGGGCCCCATGACGAAATAGAGTTCTGATCGAATCACCCCCGCCGGCGCAAGGCCGACGGGGGTTTTCTATTTTCGGGCCCCGCCGCCGAAGCCGGCCGCGACGAGGAGCCCGAAATGAGACGACTGACCGGAGCCGAGATCACCGTCCGCCTGCTCGAGCGCCAGGGCGTGCGCTGCGTCGCCGGGCTCCCGGGCGGGGCCGTGCTGCCCGTGTACGACGCGCTGGCGGGCTCGCGCCGGATCCGGCATGTGCTCGCGCGCCACGAGCAGGCGGCGGGCTTCATTGCAGGCGGCATGGCGCGCGCAACGGGCCGTCCCGGCGTCTGCATCGCCTCCTCCGGGCCGGGCGCCACGAATCTGCTTACGGCGGTCGCCGACGCCAAGCTCGACTCCGTGCCGCTCGTCGCGCTGACGGGGCAGGTGCCGCGCGCGATGATCGGCACGGACGCGTTTCAGGAGGTGGACACTTTCGGCTTGTCGCTGCCGATCACGAAGCACAACTACCTCGTGCGCTCGGCCGCGCAGCTACTCGAGGTGCTGCCCGAGGCTTTCCGGGTCGCGGCCTCGGGGCGCCCCGGGCCCGTGCTCGTGGACATCCCGAAGGACGTGCAGACCGAGACGGCCGAAGTGGCCGCGTGGCCCGCGCCGGGGCTGCCCGTCGGCCTTCCGGCGCCCGACCCGGCCGCGCTCGACCGAGCGGCGCTCATGCTCGAAGCGGCCGAGCGGCCGCTGCTCTATCTCGGCGGCGGCGTCGTGCAGGCTGGGGCAGCTCAAGAGGCGCTCGCGCTGGCCGTGCGGCACTCGGTCCCGGCCGTCATGACGCTCATGGGCCTCGGCGCCGTCCCCGCGGCCCATCCGCTCTCGCTCGGCATGCTCGGCATGCACGGCGCACGCTGCACGAACCTCGCGCTCGGCCGCTGCGACCTGCTCCTCGCGATAGGGGCGCGCTTCGACGATCGGGCGATCGGCAAGGCGGCCGAGTTCTGCCCGGACGCCAAGGTCGTGCACGCCGACATCGACGCGGCCGAGCTCGGCAAGATCAGGCGACCAGAACGTCGCGATCCAGGGCGATGCGGCCGCTGTGCTGCGCGGCCTGCTCGCGCGTGCGCGGGGCCGGGACCGTCCGGCCTGGCTCGCGGAGATCGCGCGCCTGCGCCGCGAGCATCCGTTGCGCCGTCCGGGCTCGGCAGCCCTCGACCGGCCCTACGGCCTCGTCGAGGCCGTCGCCGAGGCCGTCGGTGAGCGCGCCTTCGTCGTGACCGACGTCGGCCAGCACCAGATGTGGGTGGCGCAGGCCTACGGTAAGCTCCGCCCGCGGCGCTGGCTGACCTCGGGCGGCCTCGGCACGATGGGCTTCGGCCTGCCGGCCGCGATCGGCGCGGCCCTGGCCGAGCCCGGCGCGAAGGTCGTCTGTTTCTCCGGCGACGGCTCGCTGCTCATGAACGTCCAGGAGCTCGCCACGGCCGCCGAGCAGGGGGTGGACGTGAAGATCGTCCTCATGGACAACGGCTCGCTCGGCCTCGTGCACCAGCAGCAGGCGCTGTTCTTCGGCGGCCGCAGCTTTGCGGCCCATCACGCCGTGCGCCCAAACTTCACGCAGCTCGCCGCGGCCTTCGGCGTGGCGGCCGTGGACCTCGCGACGGTCCTCGAGCCGCCCCGCGCCCTCGCAGCGGCCTTGGCGGCGCCGGGGCCGTGCCTGATCCGCGCGCCGATCGATGCCGAGGAGCAGGTGCTGCCGATGGTGCCGCCGGGGGCGTCGAATCTCGAGATGATCGGCGGGTAGCAGGGCGGATCGTGCAGCCGATGCCCCGAAGCCCTGCTATAGTGAGGGCGCCCCGGCTGGTTCCGGAGCCTCGGTCCATTCCAACTCTAAAGGAGGCTCACGTGTCACGACGCACCCTTCGTTTATCCGCCGCCGTCTGTCTGCTACCGCTCGGCGCCTTGTCCGCCGTGGCGGCTTTCGGACAGGCCCCGGGGCCCAGCGGAGCCCAGGGCAACAATCCGGCTCTGCGCGACCTGCCGCCGACCCCGCCGCCGCCGTTGTTCTTCCGTGAAACCTGGACGCGGGGGCCGGACAACAAGAGCGAAGCGCCGGCCATGCAGGCCAACGTCGGCGAGGGACCGCTGCAGCTCGATCTGCTCGGGCCGACGGGCAAGGACATCCAGGTAACGGGCATTCCCGACAACAAGGGCAATCCCATGCACCTGTGGACGGGCCTTTGCACGACGCCTTGCGGGGCCGCCCTGCGCGACCGCAACGACTACGTAGACTTGACCGGGCTCGCCTCGATCAAGTGGAACACGAAGGTGTCGGGCATGCACGCGATCCGGCCGGTCGTGAAGCTCGCGGACGGAACGTGGCTCGTCGGCGATACGACGAGCGGGTCCACCGTCGGCTGGCTCGAGAACGAGGTCGCGTTCAAGGGCATGAAGTGGCTCAAGCTCGATCCCGAGAAGCTCGTCACGAAGGGCGTTTGGGTCGAGAAACCGGACCTCAGCAAAGTGGACGAGGTCGGGTTCGTGGATCTCATGCCCGGCAGCGGTCACGGCCCGGGCGGCTGGTCCGAACGTCGCGGAGATCGGGGTCTACGGTAAGCGGGTGCCGCGCCAGTAAACCGCCGGCGCCGCGACGCGCCGACAGCCATCGACGAGGGCCGCCGCGGGAAACCGCGGCGGCCTTCTCTTTTGCCGCTCGGCCGAGCGCCTACTGGCCGTTCGGGCCCGGCGAGGCCTGCGGCTCGGGTTCGGGCTGCGAGCCTCCCGTGCTCTGGCCGGCCGCGGCCGGCGCGCCGAGTGCGGCGGCCCCCGCGTCGGCGACCGCACCGTCCGCGCCGCCGCTGACGCCGAGGCCGCCGACCGTGTGGCCGTCGTAGGTCAGCGTCACGCCGCCGGGTCCCGGAAACGCACCCGGGAAGGCCGTGAAGATGTCTACACCGTTGCGCTTCATGGCACCGACATAGCTCGTCGGCATCCGATAGCGCGCCGCGAAGCGCGCCTTCTGCAATGCGATGTCGCGGATACCCGTCGAAGTGTCGTCGAGTTGCTCGAAGTAGACGAGCTCGCCGCTGTTGTCGGTGATGGCGATGGCCACCTTGACGTTGGCCTGGATTGCCGCGGACTCGGCGGCCGCGGCGACCTGCTTGGCCTGCGCGAGCGTGATCGGCATACCGTAAGGCATTTTCGGAGGACGAACGGCGCGCGCGGGCGCCGGGGCCGGCGCAGCGCCCGAGGGCCCTTGCGCCTGCGCGGCGCCCGTCTCGGCCGCAGGCGAGTCCTGCGCCTCGACGGCCAGGGCAAGGAACGATCCGGCAATCAGCGCGATGGCCGCCGCCATCGATGTGAGCTTCATAGACTAATCCTTGTTGTCAGCGGTTGTTGTGCGGTCTCGGCGAGACCTTTTCTGCCCCCATAGCATACCGGCAAGCGGGCCTCGAGCCGAAACTCCCGCCGCGCGCTACAGCAGCCGCTCGATGTGGGCCGCGATGCGCGCCGGCGCGATACTCGGGGCATAGCGTTTCACGGGGCGGCCATTGCGGTCGACCAAGAACTTGGTGAAGTTCCATTTGAGGGCCCGCGTGTTGAGCACGCCGAGCTGCTGGCTCGCGAGCCATGCGAACAGCGGATGTGCGCCCGGGCCGTTGACGTCGATCTTCGCGAACATCGGGAACGTCACGTCGTAGCGCGCGGTGCAGAACCCTTTGATTTCGGCTTCGTCGCCGGGCTCTTGGGCGCCGAACTGATTGCAGGGAAACCCGAGCACCGCGAAGCCGCGTTCGCCATACCGGCGCCAGAGCGCCTCGAGACCCGCGTACTGGGGCGTGAACCCGCACTTCGACGCGACGTTGACGACGAGCAGTGCCCTGCCCTCGAACTCGCGAAGCGGGCGCTCGCGGCCCTCGATGTCGCGCGCGGCGAAATCGAAGGCGGTGGTCATGGCGCTTCCTGGTCGAGACGCTCGAGCGCGGTCGCGCCCGACGCCGCGTCGTCCAGCTCCGCCGCCTGCGGCGTGCGCGTCGCGCGCTCCACGGGTTCGGGGGTCGCGATCTCGAGATCCTCGGGCGCGGCCTTGAGCTCCCGGAATCTGCGCACGGTGACGAGCACGCGCGACTCGAGCGTGGCGACCGAGCGGTTGTAGGCGTCCACCGCCTTGTCGAGACGGCTGCCGACGTCGCTCCAGTGGCCGGCGAGCGCCGCAATGCGCTCGTAGAGCTGCTTGCCGAGCGCGGCGACCTCCTGCGCGTTGCGCGCGAGCGCCTCCTGCCGCCAGCCGTAGGCCACCGCGCGCAGCAGCGCGATCAGCGTCGTCGGTGTCGCCGGAATCACGCGCTCGCCGACGCCGAATTCGATGAGCTCGGGATCGTGCTGCAGCGCCGCGCTGAAAAATACCTCGCCGGGTAGGAACATGACGACGAAGTCCGGGCTCGGGTCGAACTGCGCCCAGTAGTTCTTGCGGCCGAGCGCGACCATGTGTTCGCGCACGCGGCGTGAGTGCTCGGCCAGCGCCGCGCGCTGCACGGCTTCGTCCGTGGACTCGACGGCTTCGAGGTAGGCCGCGAGCGGGGCCTTGGCATCGATGACGATCTGCTTGCCGCCCGGCAGCCTCACGACGACATCCGGCCTGAGCCGGCCTTCCTCGGTCGAGCGGCTCTGCTGCTCGAGAAAATCGCAATGCTCGAGCATGCCGGCCATCTCGACGACCCGCTCGAGTTGAATCTCGCCCCAGCGCCCGCGTACGGCCGGCTGCCGCAGGGCCTTGACGAGGTTCGCCGTCTGATCGTGCAGCATCGGCAGGTGCGTCTCGACGAGGCTGCGCAGCTGCTCGTCGAGCGCGGAGTAGGCCGCGACGCGCTGCTTCTCGATTTCGCCGAGCTTGCCGTCCACGCGCTCGAGCGACTCGCGCAGCGGGCGGACGAGCTCGTCGACGGCCTTCCGCCGCGCCTCGAGGTCGCCGCGCGCGCCCTCCTGATACGTCTCGAGCGTACTCTTCGCGAGATCGAGAAACGCGCGGTTGTTGCTCTTGAGCGCCTCGGCCGAGAGCGCCTTGAACGCATCGGAGAGTGCGCGCTCGGCCTGCTGAAGGACCGCGAGCTTCTCGACGGCCGTCCGGCGCTCGCCGCGCAGCTGTGCCTCGGCCACGGCCCGGCGCTCGGTCTCTCCCTTGACTTCGGCCGCAGCGGCCGCGATCTCCTCGCGCTGCCTCTGGAGCTCGAGACCGCGGCTCTCGAGCTCGCGTTCGAGATCGGCGATGCGGCCAGCCGCCGCCTCACGGGCAGCGGCCGCGAGCGAAGCGCGCATCCACCATGCGAGCAGTCCGCCGGCGAGCGCGGCGCCGAGCAGCGCGCCGAGCGCGACGAGCGAATCGGTCGAGTCGACGAGGTTCACGCCCTGCCCTG
Source organism: uncultured Gammaproteobacteria bacterium (assembly GCA_963702105.1). Taxonomy (GTDB): domain Bacteria; phylum Pseudomonadota; class Gammaproteobacteria; order Steroidobacterales; family Rariloculaceae; genus ZC4RG20. The sequence continues at coordinate 692,376 of OY969712.1, read as the reverse complement.
CCTTGTGCCGAAGAGCTTGCATGGTAAGGGAAATTACCGGCCTCGGCAGCGCCGCCGCGGGCGACGGGGCTACTTCAAGAGGGCGTCGAGCCGGATCGGCAGATCGCGGACGCGGATGCCGGTCGCATGAAATACGGCGTTGGCGATTGCAGCCGCCACGCCCGTGGTGCCGATCTCGCCGATGCCTTTGACGCCGATCGGATTCACGTGCGGATCCTCCTCCTCCACGAAAGTCACGTCGATCTCCGGAACGTCGGCGTTGACGGGCACGAGGTACTCGGCCAGATCCGCGTTGAGGTAGCGGCCGGTCCGCGGGTCGAGGACGGTGTCCTCGTGCAGGGCCTGGCCGAGGCCGTAGACGATGCCGCCCTGCAGCTGGCTGCGCGCCGTCTTGCCGTTCAGCACGCGGCCGACGCCATAGGCGCCGACGATGCGCGCGACGCGCACCGAGCCGAGAGAGGGATCCACGCGCACCTCGGCGAAGACGGCGCCGAAGGAATGCATCGAGTACCGCAACCGCTCCTCGCCGGGCTCGGTCTGCGCCCGCCCCTCGACGGGCTCTTCGAGCGCGTCGAGCGCCGCCTCGACCGAGCCGCCGCCCGGCTCCGAGCCGCCGCGGGCCTCGAGCTTGCGCCGCAGATCCCGTGCCGCAAGGTGCACGGCCGTGCCGGTGCTCGCGGCCGTCATCGAGCCGGCGGAGATCGGGTTCTCCGGCAGCTCGGTGTCCCCGAGCTCGACGCGCACGCGCTCGACCCGGACGCCGAGCGCGGCGGCTGCAACCTGCGCCATGACCGTGTACGTCCCCGTGCCGAGATCGTGGCTCGCGGCCCTGACGAGCACGGGCCGGCCCGGAGCGGCCCGAACGCTCGCGGCGGCGGGCAGGCGCCTTGCCGGATAAGTCGCCGTTGCCATTCCGAAGCCGACGGCCTCGCCGTCCGCCTGCATGGCTCCGATCGCAGGCACGCGGCGCGCCCAGCCGAAGCGCTGGGCCGCCTGCTCGTAGCAGCGCCGCAGCGACTTGCTCGACCACGGCAGCCCCTTGTCGAGGTCGAACTCGGCGTAGTTCCTGAGCCGCAACTCGAGCGGGTCCATCCCGAGAGCCGTCGCAAGCTCGTCCATGGCGGATTCGAGCGCGAACAGTCCGGAGGCTTCCCCGGGCGCACGGTCGAAGGTCGGCGTCCCGACGTTGAGACGCACGATGTCGTGGCGGGTCTCCTGATTCGGCACGGCGTAGAGCATGCGCGTCGCCAGGGCCGAGGACTCGAGCCAGTCCTCGAGCTCGGACGTGCTCGAGGTGCTCGCATGCCGCATGGCCGTCAGCGTGCCGTCCCGGCGCGCGCCGAGCGTCAGCCGCTGCACCGTATGCGGCCGCGCGCCGACGGGCCCGAACATCTGCCCGCGCTGCAGCACGAGCTTGACGGGCCGCCCGACGTGCCGCGCCGCGAGCGCCGCGAGGACGACATGGGACCAGGCCGAGCCCTTGCACCCGAACGCGCCGCCGACGAAGCTCGAGACGACGCGCACGTCGGCCTCCTGCAAGCCCAGCGTCTTCGCGACGAAGCGGCGCACGCCGTAAACATACTGGGTCGAGTCGTAGAGCGTGAGCCGGCCGTCCTGCCATGCCGCGATCGTCGCGTGCGGCTCCATGGGATTATGCGTCTCGATCGGCGCGGTGTAGGTCGCGTCGACCCTGACCTCGGCGCGGGCGAGGCCCGCCTTCAAATCGCCGCGCCGCGTCACGGGCTCGGCCGTGCCCAGGATCCTGCTCGCGTACGGCTCGGCGGCGTCGAGCTCTGCCTCCATGTCCACGCGCGGCGGCTCGGCCCCGTACTCGAAGCGCAGCGCCGCCGCCGCGGCCTCGGCCTGCTCGAGCGTCTCGGCCACGACGACGCCGACGGGCTGGCCGTTGTAGTGCACCCGCATGTCCTGGAGCAGCGAAAGAGCTCGGCCCGCCGGCGGCCCGAAGCCCGCGCGGCCTCCCTCGGGGAGCCGCGGCGCATTCTGCGGCGTCAGCACGCCGAGCACGCCCGGCAGCCGCTCGGCCGCGGTCGCATCCACGCCCGTGATCGTGCCGCGGCCGATCGTGCTCGTCACGAGCACCGCGTGCGCCGCGCGGGCGACCGGCATCTCGGCCGCATAGCGCGCTCCGCCCGTGACTTTGGCGGGCCCGTCGCGGCGATTCAGCGGCGCGCCGACGCTCATGGCAGCGCTGCCGCTTGTGTGAGCGCCCGCACGAGCGTGCGCTTCGCGAGCTCGATCTTGAATGCGTTGTGGCGGCGGCCGACCGCGCCCGCGAGCGCGGCGTCGGCCGCTTCCGAAAAGGTTGCCGGCGAGCACGGCGAACCGGCGAGCACGCGCTCCGCTTCGGGCGAGTGCCACGGCTTCGTGCCGACACCGCCGAGCGCGACGCGCGCGGCGCGGACGCGGTCTCCGGCAAGGTCGAGCGCGACGGCCGCCGAGGCCAGCGCGAAGGCAAATGCGGCCCGGTCGCGAACCTTGAGGTAGAGCGAGCGCCCCGCCCAAGGCAGCGGCGGGACGTCGACGGCCGTGACGAGCTCGGCGTGCTCGAGAACAGTCTCGCGCTCCGGATGTGCGTCCGGCAGCAGGTGGAATTCCCGGGCCGACACGGTCCGCTCGCCGCCCGGTCCTTCGATCCTGACGACGGCGTCGAGCGCCGCGAGCGCGACGGCCATGTCGGAAGGATGAGAGGCGATGCAGTCGCCGCTCGTGCCGAGCACGGCATGAATACGGTTGTAGCCGTCGATCGCCGGACAGCCCGTGCCGGGCTCGCGCTTGTTGCAGCTCGAAGCCGCGTCGCGGAAGTAGTAGCAGCGCGTGCGCTGCAGCAGATTGCCCGCCGTCGTCGCCATGTTGCGCACCTGGGGAGAGGCACCGGCGCGCACCGCCTGCGCGAGCATGGGGAAGTGCTTTCGCACGCGCGCGTCCCGCGCGAGATCGCTGTTGCGCACGAGCGCGCCGATGCGCAGCGTGCCGTCGCCGAGCGTCTCGACGCAGTCCAGCGGCAGCTCGTTGATGTCCACTACGTGCGAGGGCCGCTCGACGCCGAGGCGCATGAGATCGACGAGCGTGGTGCCGCCTGCAAGCACCCGGGCGCCGGGCTCGCGCGCGAGCACGTCGCGCACGGTCCGGGCGTCGGCCGCGGCGGCGAAGACGAACGGCCGCATTTCCCCGCCTAGTCCTCGGCCGCCAGCTCGGCCGCGGCGCCGGAGACGGACCGTATCGCCGCCACGATGTTGGGGTAGGCGCCGCAGCGGCAGAGGTTACCGCTCATGAACTCGCGCACCTCGGCATCGGAAGCGCCGGGGGACTCTTCGAGCAGCGCGGCGGCCGACATGATCTGACCCGGCGTGCAATAGCCGCATTGAAGAGCGTCGTGCTCGATGAACGCCTGCTGCAGCGGGTGCAGCCGGCCGGCCTCGGCCAGGCCCTCGATCGTCGTCACCTCGCGCTCCTCGAGGGTCGCGGCGAGGGTCAGGCACGCGAGCACTCGGCGGCCGTCTACGTGCACCGTGCAGGCGCCGCATTGGCCGTGATCGCAGCCCTTCTTCGTGCCGATCAGCCCGAGCCTCTCGCGCAGCGCGTCGAGCAGCGTCACGCGAGCGTCGATCTCGAGCCGCACCGCACGCCCGTTCAAGAACAGGCTGACCTGCACGGCCTCGCCCGGCGGCCGCTCGCGCCGGTTCTCGCTCGCGCGCTCTCGTCTCTCCATTCGGGAAGTTCTCCGCGCCGCTCGTCTCACTTTTGAAGCATGCAAGGAGCGCGCCGGCACGGGCCCGCTGTCGCGCATGCGAACCGCAGCGTTCGTCGCTTGATTCCGCGCCGCCTTTGCGGGATAAATGGGTAACAACCACAACGACACATCGGGCGGGGAGCACTCGGCGCGCGGCTGCGCGCGGCAGCTTCTGCCGCCTTTCTGGAGGAGAACCATGACCGTTGGACGCCGCCCCCGCCCCTTGATCGATCGACGCGCCTTCATCGGCTCCGGCATCGCCGCAGCGGCCGGCATGGCGGCCGTCGGCCCCATGGGCCGAGTCTTCGCCCAGGACATCCGCGGCGCGAAACCGAGCGCCGTCGTGGACACGACGGCCGGCCGCCTGCAGGGCGTCGAGCTCGACGGCGGCGTCAAGGCGTTCTACGGCGTCCCGTACGGCGCATCGACGGCGGGCGAGAACCGCTTCATGCCGCCGAAGCTGCCGGAGCCCTGGCCCGGTATCCGCCCGGCGGTCACGGTCGGGCACCGCTCCCCGCAGACGTTCGGCGGACCGATCTCCGAGGTCTACGCGCTCGACCGGCGCGAGCCCATGGGCGAGGACTGCCTCGACCTCAACGTCTTCACGCCCGGCCTCGGCCGCGGCGACCGGCCCGTCATGGTCTGGCTGCACGGCGGCGGCTTCACGAGCGGCTCCGGCAACTGGCTCCTTTACGACGGCGCCCGGCTCGCGCGCAGCCAGGACGTCGTGGTCGTGCCCGTCACGCACCGGCTCAACGTGTTCGGCTACCTGTATCTGGCCGGGCTCGGCGACAGCCGATTCGACGAAGCCAGCAACGTCGGCATGCTCGACATCGTCGCCGCGCTCGGTTGGGTGCGGCAGAACATCGATCGCTTCGGCGGCAATCCGAACAACGTGACCATCTTCGGCCAATCGGGCGGCGGGGCCAAGGTCTCGACGCTCATGGGCATGCCCGCGGCCAAGGGCCTGTTCCACCGCGCGATCGCCATGAGCGGTGCGATGCTGCAGGGCGTCTCGCCCGAAGCGGCGACCGAGACGGCGCGCAAGTTCATGAGCGCGCTCGGCGCCCGGACGCCTCAGGAGATGCAGAAGCTGCCGATGGAGACCGTGCGCGACGTTTACCTCCGGACCCCGGGGCTCGCGCTCTCGCCCGTCACCGACGGCCGCACGCTGCCGTCCGGCCCGTTCACGCCGGGCGCGCCCGCCGTCTCGGCCGACGTGCCGATGATCGTCGGCACCGTGGCCCAGGAGATCAACTTCTTCCCGAACACGCCGCGCGACGAAATCGACAACGCGACCCTCATGAGCGACGTCAAGCGCGCCACGGGCGCGGACGACGCGGACGCGGCCCACCTCGTCGAGGTCTATCGGCAGGGCCGGCCCAAGGCCAGCAACATCGAGCTTTACCAGACGATTGCCTCGGACGCCTCGTTCCTGCGCCAAGCGCCCATGGCCGAGGCCGAGCGCAAGTCCGAGCAAGGCGCGGCGCCCGTTTACGTCTACTACTTCACCTGGCAATCGCCCGTGCACGAAGGCAAGCTCAGGGCCTACCACACCCTCGACATCCCGTTCGCGTTCGACAACGTCGAGGTGGCGGCCTCCATGACGGGCGCCGCCAACGACCGCTACGCGCTCGCGACGAAGATGAGCTCGGCGTTCGCGACCTTCGCGCGCCACGGCGATCCGAACTGCGACGTGCTGCCGACGTGGCCGAAGTTCGATGCGAAAACGCGCGCGACGATGGTCTTCGACGACAACTGCCGCGTCGAGGATGACCCGCACAAGGCCGAGCGCATGGCGCTCGACGAGGTCCGCGCGAAGGCGAAGAAGAGCGGCGCGCCCTCCTGAGACGCGGGGAAACGTCGGTGGTGGGCGGAGGCCTCGGCGTGAGGCCCCGTTCATGAATCAGCGGCAATCGCGTTACAAGCGGAATACCCGCTCCGCGTTCGTCTGGTATAGCGCCTTCTTCTCGTCCTCGCCGATCGGGAGCTCGTCGGTGACCGCGACCTCCTCGGGAACGTACTGGTACGGATAGTCCATCGCGTAGAGAACGCGGTCGGCGCCCAAGACGGAGCGCGTGTACATGATCGCCGGCTCCCACGCCATGCCGCTCGTCGTGACGTAGATATTCTCGCGCATGTAGTCGCTCGGCTTCTTCTCGAGCGGGCGCACATTGGCGTACCGCTGCGTCTTGACGATGCCCGCGTGGAAGTGGTCCACGCGGAACAGCCAGAACGGGATGCCTTCGCCGAGATGGCCGACGACGAGTCTGAGCCGCGGGAAACGGTCGAAGGCGCCGCTCATGATCACGCGCAGCAGATGCATCCCGGTCTCGACGGCGAAGCCGTAGATCGCGCCGTCGAGGCCGCTCTCGAGCAGCGGCCCGATCATGTTGCGGGGCGGGGTCTGCGGGTGAATGTAGACGGGCACGTCGAGAGCGTCCGCGGCCTCGAAGATCGGCCAGAATTTCCGGTCGTCGAGGTACTCGCCCCGGGTGTGGGAATTGATGATGGCGCCTTTGAGGCCTAGCTTCGTGACGGCGCGTTCGAGCTCGCGCGCGGCGCGCTCGGGCTCCTGCGGGGCGACGGCCGCGAGCGCCGAAAAACGCTCCGGATGGCGGCGCACCGCGTCGGCGACCTCGTCGTTGTAGGCCTCCGCCAGCGCGACGGCCGTGGGCCCGTCGAACACCTGCACGCCGGGAGCCGTCAGCGAGAGCAGCTGCCGGTCGATGCCGGCGGCATCCATGTCGGCCAGGCGCCGATCGCCGAGATCCGCGAGCCGCGCCACGACGTCCCGCGTCTTGGGACTGTCGTTGAACAGGAAATAGCCCATGAGGCTCTCGAAGCCGGGGTCGTCGAACGTGCGCTCGGTCAGCGCCTTGCGGTAGCGCGCCAGCATGTCCGCCGGGGCAAAGGCCTCTTCGGTCGCGATGCGCAGATAGGATTTGCCCGTTGCCATGGACGGCTATTGTAGACTTGAAGGGGACCGTGGGAACAAGGGGAGACGGGGCCGCATGCCGGTCGAGAGAATGGAGCACTACCTCGTGCTCAGCGACGACATCGACGAGACCAAGCGTTTTTACTGCGAGGTCCTCGGCATGCGGGAGGGCTTCCGGCCGGACCTCGGCTTCCCCGGCTACTGGCTTTACGTCGGCGAGACCCCCTGCATTCACATTGCCGAGTGGGAAACCTACAAGGTCTTCACGGACCGCGTCGGCATTCCGATCTCGACGCGGGGCTCCGGCACGGGGGCGCTCGATCACATCGCGTTCAACGCCTCGGGCTACGACGCAGTCGTCGAGCGGCTCGAGCCGCTCGGCGTCGTGCTCGGCCGCAACGTGCTCGACGAGATCGGCCTGCGCCAACTGTTCATCCGCGATCCGAACGGGCTCGTCATCGAGCTGAATTTCAGGGAAGGCGCCCGCCGGGCGTAACGGGGAGCAATCGAGTGGATACGACCGATCTTGGGTTCGTCGGCGTCGGCCGAATGGGCGGCCTCATGGCCAAGCGCCTGCTGGACGCCGGCTTCTCGCTCACGGTGTACGACCCGTCGAGCGAGGCCGTCGGGCGGCTCGTCGAGCAAGGAGCCAAGCGCGCAGGCTCGCCTGCCGAAGTCGCGGCCGCGGCCGAAATCGTGTTCCTGAGCCTGCCGACGCCCGAGGTCGTGCACAACGTGGCACTCGGTTCCGGCGGCCTCGGGGAAGGCGGCCCGCAGGCAGGGGGCCCGTTGCGTTACGTCTTCGATTGCTCGACCACGGGCCCCGGCATCGCGCGCCAGGCCGCCGAGGGTCTGGCGAAGCGCGAGATCGTCTATGCCGACGCGCCGGTGAGCGGCGGCCTCGCGGGCGCGCGCAACGGCACCCTGGCCGTCATGGTTTCGGGCCCGAAGGCCGCCTACGAGAAGGCCGAGCCCGCCCTGAAGCAGTTCGGCAAGCTGTTTTACGTGGGCGACGCACCCGGCCAGGCGCAGGTCATGAAGCTCGCGAACAACCTGCTGGCCGCGGCCGCCATCGTGCTCTCCTCCGAGGCCGTGGCCTTCGGCGTCAAGGCCGGCCTCGATCCCGCCCAGATGTTGGAAGTCATCAACGCGGGCAGCGGGCGCAACAGCGCGACGCAGGACAAGTTCCCGCGCGCGGTGCTGACACGCACGTTCGATTTCGGCTTCGCGACCGGGCTTTCCTGGAAGGACGTGCGGCTCTGCGTGCACGAGGCGGAGAGCCTCGGCGTGCCCATGGTCGCGGGCGCGGCCGTGCTCCAGATGCTCGGCATCACGAAGCAGCGCTTCGGTGCGGACTCGGACTTCACCTCGGTCGCGCGAGTCGTCGAGGAGTGGGCCGGCGTCGAAATCAAGGGTAAGTAGACAACTAAAGCAACAAATCCGAATAGGGAGAACGACGAATGAACGACGAATTGTTCGAACGCGGCCTCGAGGTCAGGAAGTCGGTGCTCGGCGCCGAATACGTCGAGAAGTCGCTGGCCAACGCCGACGAGTTCACGAAGCCGCTGCAGCGGCTCGTCACGGAGTACTGCTGGGGCGCCGTCTGGGGCCGGGAGGAGCTGCCGAAGAAGATTCGCAGCCTCATCAACATCGCGCTGCTCAGCACCTTGAACCGGCCGAACGAGCTCAAGATCCACGTCAAGGGCGCCATCCGCAACGGCTGCACGAAGGAAGAGATCCGCGAAGTGCTGCTGCAGGTCGGCATCTATTCCGGGGTACCCGCGGCCGTCGATTCGTTCCGGCTCGCGAAGGAAGCGTTGGCCGAGATGGAGTAAGCCGGCGAAAGAAAAAGGGGTCAGAGCCCTTTTTCGACCGCCGCCTCCCCCGCTTCAGCGCGAAATTGCCGAAAAAGGGCTCTGACCCCTTTTTCCTTGGAGCCCGAATGCAGAAGTACGAAATGCTCATCGGCGGCGAGCGCGTCGCCGCGGCCGGCGGCGAGTGGTTCGAGTCCTTCAACCCTTACACCGGCAAACCTTGGGCGCTGATCCCTCGCGGTACGCCGGCCGACGTCGACCGGGCCGTCGGGGCCGCTCGAGCCGCCTTCAAGAGCCCGGACTGGCGCGGGCTCACGGCCACCGCGCGCGGCAAGCTGCTCTTCGCGCTCGCCGACAAGATTGCCGCGCGCGCCGACGCGCTCGCCGAGATCGAGACACGGGACAACGGCAAGCTCGTGCTCGAGATGCGGGCCCAGACGCGCTATCTGCCGGAGTGGTTCCGCTACTTCGGCGGCCTCGCCGACAAGCTCGAGGGCCGCGTGATTCCGATCGACCGGCCCGGCCTGTTCAACTTCACGCTCGAGGAACCGCTCGGCGTCATCGCCGCGATTGTGCCGTGGAACTCGCCCCTCATGCTCGCGGGCTGGAAGATGGCCCCCGCGCTCGCCGCGGGCAACACGTTCGTGTGGAAGCCCTCCGAGCACTCGTCGGTCTCCGCGCTCGAGTTCGCCGCGCTGCTCGAGGAGGCCGGGCTGCCGCCCGGCGTCGTCAACATCGTCACGGGCTTCGGCACCGAGATCGGCGAGGCGCTCGTCGGCCACCCGGACGTCGCCAAGGTCTGCTTCACGGGCGGCGACGCGGCCGGCACGCAGGTCTACACGACGGCCGCGCGAGCCTTGAAGCCCGTGACCATGGAGCTCGGCGGCAAGTCCGCGAATGTCGTTTTCGAGGATGCGAACCTCGACAACGCAGTCAAAGGCGTCGTCTCCGGCATCTTCGCGGCCACGGGCCAGACCTGCGTCGCGGGCTCGCGCGCGCTCGTGCAGCGTTCGATACACGACGAGTTCGTCGAGCGCTTCCTCGCGCTCGCCAAGACGGCCCGCATGGGCAATCCGCTAGAGGAAACGACCCAGGTCGGGCCGATTACGACGCAGCAGCAATACCGGAAGGTGCTAGGCTACATCGACATCGCCAAGGAGCAGGGCGCGCGCTGCGTGCTCGGCGGCGGGCCCGCCTCGCTGCCGGAGTGCGGCGAGGGCTGGTTCGTCGAGCCCACGGTGTTCACGAACGTCACGCCCGAGATGCGCATCGCCCGCGAAGAGGTCTTCGGCCCGGTGCTCTCGATCATGACGTTCGAGGACGAGGACGAGGCCGTCGCCATCGCGAACGACAGCATCTACGGCTTGGCCGCCGGCGTCTGGACGCCCGACGTGGCGCGGTGCCTGAACATGGCGAAGCGGCTCGAGTCGGGCACCGTCTGGATCAACACGTACCGCGTCTCGAGCCCGCTCTCTCCCTTCGGCGGCTACAAGCGCTCCGGCTTCGGGCGCGAAAGCGGTCTGCTCGCGATCCGCGAGTTCGTGCAGGAAAAGAGCGTGTGGATCGACATGAGCGGGGCCGACGTGCCGAATCCCTTCATAGTGCGTTGAGCGTGCGCTTCGGCCGGCGCCCGAGGCGCCGGCCGAAGCGCCGGCTTGCCTTGTCCGAAAGCTTTGCGCTAACGTCCCAGTGCCGCCGCGACAAGGAACCAGAAAAAGCGCGGCGGCGGCTTAAACGAACGTTCATCTTCGGCGCTGACTGCTCCCGGCCCGCGGCTGCAGTCGCGCCTCGAACCGCGCCTCGGAGGGGGATACGAGCATGCGGATAGGTCTGAACGTGTCCAGGGCCCTGTGCCGCCGCCGAATGTTGCTCCCGGAACGTCCTGCTGGCAGTGCTTGCCGGCTGCGCGGGTCAATGGGGCGACCGTGCACGCGTGGAGCCCGCGGAGAAGGTCGAGCTGAACGGCACGGATCTCGTGAGTATCGCACCGCAGTATGTCGAGCGTTACACCTGCCGAGCCGAGGTGCTCGTTTGCCGCAGCGCTTCGGGAGGGGGGCGTTTAGCCGAGCGCGAGTGCCGCTGCGGGACCGCCGATCCGGCGCAGCGCTGACCGGCAGAGCGCGGATTCGGCGCCGGCGCGGCGTTGCCGAGCCGTGGCCGGCCGGGTTAGCGTTATCCCGCAACGCCCATCCCGTACGGAGATCCACCGTGTCCAGCCTGTTCCCGAAAGTCGACCCCGAAGGCCTGCTCGAATACTCCGTGGTGTTCACGGACCGCGCCCTGAATCACATGTCGCGAACGTTTCAACAGGTCATGCGCGACATCTCGACCAACTTGAAGGAGGTCTACGGCGCTCGAGCGGTCGCTCTCGTGCCGGGCGGAGGCACGTTCGGCATGGAGGCCGTGGCGCGGCAGCTCGCGACGGACCGCAAGTGCCTCGTAATCCGCAACGGCTGGTTCAGCTACCGCTGGAGCCAGATTTTCGAGATGGGCAAGATCCCCGCCGCCGAGACCGTCTGCAAGGCCAGGCCCGTCGAGGCGGGGCCCAGGGCGGCCTTTGCGCCGGCGCCCGTAGACGAGGTGCTCGAGGCGATACGCCGCGAGCGGCCCAACGTCGTCTTCGCCCCGCACGTCGAGACCGCCTCGGGCATGCTGCTGCCGGACGGCTACATCGAGCGCGTTGCGGCCGCAGTCCACGAGACCGGCGGCCTCTTCGTGCTCGACTGCATCGCCTCCGGTGCGCTCTGGGTGGACATGCGCGCGCGCGGGGTCGACGTTCTGCTCAGCGCGCCGCAGAAGGGCTGGAGCAGCTCGCCCTGCTGCGGGCTAGTGATGCTGGGCGACCGCGCCCTCGAGCGGATCGAATCGACGCGCAGCACGAGCTTCGCGCTCGACCTCAAGAAGTGGCTCGACATCATGCGCGCCTACGAGAACGGCGGCCATGCCTACCACGCCACCCTGCCGACCGATGCGCTCGCACGCTTCCGCGATTCGATGCTCGAGACGAAGCGCGACGGCTTTGCGGCCGTGTGCCGGCACCAGCTCGAGCTCGGCCGGCGCGTCCGCGCCCTGCTGGCCAGTAAGGGCTTCAAGAGCGTGGCCGCGCAGGGCTACGAGGCCCCGGGCGTGGTGGTCTGCTACACGGAGGACGACGGCATCCGCGACGGCAGCAAATTCGCCGCGCAGGGGCTGCAGACTGCAGCGGGGGTACCGCTCATGTGCGACGAGCCGAAGGACTTCAAGACGTTCCGGCTCGGGCTCTTCGGTCTCGACAAGCTTCACGACGTCGACGGCGCCGTCGGGCGCCTCGAGAAAGCGCTCGACGCCGTGATCGGCTGACGGGGCACGGCGATGCTGCAGCGGCGCCCCTCCGTCGGCGAGGGCGGAGTCGAGGCGACGATGGCCGCTCGCGGCCCGTTCCGGGTCGCGGGCGCCCGCGCCTTGCTAGAATACGGGCGCAAGGGGGCCCGCCAGTGCGCCGGTTTCGCAGCACTGCCACCCGTGACAAGGAACAGGAATGTCGATCCGCTTTGCAGCCACGGCCCTTGCGGCCCTGCTCTCCTTCGCCTGTACCTCGCAGGCTGACGCTCAGGCCGCGGACGCGGCTATCCCGAGCCAGGCCCTAGGGCCCGAGGACGCCAATCCCGCGCTCGAGGCGCTCTCCGCGGTCAAGCCCGTTACGGCACCGCACGCGATGGTCGTGACGGCTCAGCATCTCGCGACCCAGGTCGGCGTCGACATCCTCGAGCGCGGCGGCAACGCCGTCGATGCGGCCGTCGCCGTGGGTTACGCGCTGGCGGTCGTGCATCCGTGCTGCGGCAATATCGGCGGGGGCGGTTTCATGACGATCCACTTCGCGAACGGCAAGAACGTCTTCCTCGACTTTCGGGAGAAGGCCCCGCTCAAGGCCGACTTCAAGATGTTCCGCGACGATCAGGACGAGGTCGTGCGCGGCCGCAGCACGAACACCTGGCTTGCCGTCGGCGTGCCGGGGACGGTCATGGGCCTCGAAGCTGCGCGCAAAACCTACGGCACGATGACTCGCAAAGAGGTCATGGCGCCCGCGATCGCGCTTGCGAAGAATGGCTACGTCCTGACGGAGGGCGACGCCCGCCTGCTCGGTTTCCGCGCCGAGCGCTTCGCCGAGCATCCCAACGTCGCCAATATCTTCCTGAAGGAGGGCAAGCCGTACAAGGCAGGCGACAAGCTCGTGCAGCCCGAGCTCGCGCACACGCTCGAGCTCATCGAGAAACGCGGCACGGATGCCTTCTACAAGGGCCCGATCGCCCGCGCGATCGTCGCCGCCAGCCAGGCCAACAGCGGCCTGCTCTCGATGCGGGACTTCGCCGACTACACCGTCGCTTGGGAAGCCCCCGTCACCTGCGGTTATCACGGCTATACGGTCGTGTCCGCGCCGCCGCCGAGCTCGGGCGGCACGACGGTCTGCGAAATCCTGCAGATTCTCGCGCCGTATCCGCTCGCGAAGTGGGGCTACGGCGCGGTCGAGACGACGCACTACGTCGTCGAGGCCGAGCGTCACGCGTTCGCCGACCGCAACACCTATCTCGGAGACCCGGCCTTCGTGCACAACCCCGTCGCCGAGCTCGTTTCGCCCGAGCATGCCGCGAAGATACGGGCCCAGATCCAGGCGGACGAGGCGACGCCCTCCTCGAAAGTCGAGGGCAGCCTTGGGCCCGCAGAAGGCCAGCACACGACGCACTACTCGATAGTGGATGCCGAGGGCAACGCCGTCTCCACGACCTACACCATCAACTTCTATTTCGGCAACGGTCAGATCGCAGGGGACACGGGCTTCTTCCTGAACAACGAAATGGACGATTTCACGGCCAAGCCCGGCGTGCCGAACGGCTTCGGGCTCGTGCAGGGCCGCGTCAACGCGATCGCCCCGGGTAAGCGGCCGCTGAGCTCGATGACGCCGACGATCGTCCTCAAGGACGGGCGGCTCGGCCTGGTCACTGGCAGCCCGGGCGGCTCGACGATCATCTCGACCACGCTCGAGAGCATCCTCAATGTCGTGGACTTCGGCATGAACATGCAGCAGGCCGTCGACGCGCCGCGCCTGCACCATCAGTGGCTGCCCGACGTGGTCATGGTCGAGCCCGGCTACCTCACGCCGCAGACGCAGAAGGCGCTCGAGAAGATGGGCTATCGATTCCGAATGCGCCCCTCTTGGGGCGCCGTCGAGGCGATCCGCCGCGATCCCGAGACGGGCTCGCTGGAAGGCGCGAACGACGATCGGCGGTCGGCCGGGCTCGCAGCGGGCTACTGAAAACGGGCGTTCGATCGGGGGCACGCATGCAGAAGGCGCGCAAAGAACCGGCACAGCAATCCTCGCTGGAGCAGCGGTACAAAGCCCTGCGGTCCCGGACGCGAGCGCTGCTCGATGCCAATCCGGACATGATCTTCCGCATCGACGGCGACGGGCGCTACCTCGACTTTCACAGCGGCAATCCCGAGTCGCTCGTCGCCGCGCCGGAGGAGTTTCTGGGCCGCACGATCGACGACCTGTTCGGCCACGCCTTGGCTTCGGTCGCGATGCGCAACATCCGCGCGGCCCTCGAGACGCGGAGCATGCGCATTTGCGAGTACTCGCTGGAGTCGGCCGGCGAGTTGCGGGACTACGAGGTCCGGATCGTGCCGACCGGCGAGAACGAAATCATCTCGATCGTCCGCGACATCACCGAGAAAAAGCGCAGCGCCCTGCAGTTGCAGCGCACGGAATCGCGCCTGAACCAAGCCCAGCACGTCGCGAGAATCGGCAGCTGGGAACGCGAGGTCGGCACGAACGAGGTCTGGTGGTCGCGGGAGACCTACGAGCTGCTCGATATCGATGCGGCAGTGCCGCCGGCCTTCGAGACGTTCCTCTCCCGCGTGCATCCGCAGGACCGCGCGCATGTAGTCGCGGCGGTCGAGGAGGCCGTCGCACGCCGCCGCGCCTACGTCTCGAATCTGCGCATCGTTCTGCCGAAAGGCAGACAGCGGACGCTGAACAGCCGCGCACACGTCGTCGTCGACGCCGAGGGCCGGGCCGTGCGCCTCGTCGGCACGATCCAGGACATCACGGACCGCGTCGAGCTCGAGCGCGAGATCGTCGCCGCCGGCGAACGTGAGCGCGAGCGCGTCGGCCGCGACCTGCACGACGGTCTGGGCCAGACGCTGACCGGCATCTCACTGAGCCTCAAGGCCCTCTCGAACCGGTTGCAGAAGCTCGAGGATGCGCCGGTCGCCATGCTGCGTCAGCTCGAGAACAACGTGCAGGAAGCCCTGAGCGAGACGCGGCGCGCCGTCCGGCTGCTCTCGCCGCGCATGTCGGGGCTGCCGGCCGCGCTCGAGGACCTGGCCCGGCAGTTCGGCCAGACGCCGCTCCGCTTCAGCGTGACCTGCGAGACGCGCCACGAAGCGCACCACGCCGATCTCGAGACGCACCTGTACCGGATCGCGCAGGAGGCCGTCTGCAATGCCGTCAAGCACGCGCAGGCACGCAACATCGAGGTGCGTTACCGCTGCAACGGCAGGACGATCCGTCTCGAGGTCGCCGACGACGGAGTGGGCCTGCCGAACGCGATCCCGGGCGGCAACGCGGAGGCGGCCGGTTCCGGCCTAGCGAACATGCGGTACCGGGCGCACCTGATCAACGGCGACATCGAGCTCGACGAAGCCTCCGGCGGCCTGCGCGTCGTATGCCACTGTCCCTGCGCCCTGGATACCGACAAGGAGCCAATACGATGAGCAGCTCGATCTACGAGGTCTACGCGATCAAATATGCGCAGCTCGCGAGGAAGGCTCACGGCAATTTCATCGACGGCGACCCGCACGACGATTCGGACATGCCGCTCGACTACTTCGTGTGGGCCCTTGTCGGCGAGGACAGGACACTCGTCGTCGACACCGGTTTCGACGCCGCGATGGCAGCGAAGCGCGGCCGCACGATCACGCAACCCGTCGAGGCGGGGCTCGAGGCTCTCGGCATCCGCCATCAGGAAGTGCGCGACGTCATCATCACGCACATGCACTACGATCACAGCGGCAATGCCGCGCTGTTCCCGAACGCACGGTTCCATCTTCAGGACGCCGAGATGGAATACGTGACGGGCCGGTGCATGTGCCACCGCCCCATCAGCCACGCCTTTGAAGCCGACGACGTCGCCCGCATGGTGCACCGCGTCTTCGCCGCGCGCGTCGAGTTTCACGACGGCGCCGACGAGATCGCCCCCGGCGTCACGGTCCATCGCCTTGGCGGCCACACCAAGGGCCTGCAGTGCGTGCGCGTGGCGACGCGCCGCGGTCACGTCGTTCTCGCCTCGGATGCTTCGCACTTCTACGCCCACATGGAAACGAACCGCGCATTTCCGGTGCTGTACAACCTGGGCGAGCTGCTCGAGGGCTATAAGACGCTGCGCAGACTCGCGAGCTCGCCGGCCCACGTCGTGCCCGGCCACGATCCGCTCGTGCTCGAGCGCTATCCGGCCGTCCAGGGCGGCTGGATCTGCAGGCTCGACGAAGCGCCGACCCAGAGTTGATCGCGCAAAACGCGGGCGCGGCACGCGGCTCGTTACCGAGTCGAACCCCCTCGTGTAGAATCCCCGGCCGGCCGCCCCAGCAGGGCCGGCCGGCACCGATCCGAAGATCCACGGCCCCACATTAACCGCCGCCGGCAATGCAACCCGCCCGACTCCTGCCGTTGGTCGTCGCCAGCGCCCTGTTCATCGAGAACATGGATTCGACCGTGATCTCGACCTCGCTGCCGGCGATGTCCACGGATCTCGGCACGGATCCCATCGCGCTCAAGCTCGCGCTGACGGCCTATCTCGTCTCGCTCGCCGTCTTCATCCCGATCAGCGGCTGGGTCGCGGACCGCTTCGGCGCGCGGCCGACCTTCATGACCGCCATCGCGGTGTTCCTGCTCGGCTCGGGCGGCTGCGCGGCCAGCGGATCGCTGGGCGCGCTCGTCGCCGCCCGCTTCCTGCAGGGCATGGGCGGCGCCATGATGGTGCCCGTCGGGCGTCTCGTGCTGCTGCGCGCCGTACCCAGGGCCGAGCTCGTGCAGGCGCTGAGCTGGCTGACCATCCCGGCGCTGGTCGGGCCCATGGTCGGCCCGCCGCTCGGCGGCTTCATCACGACGTACTTCCACTGGCGCTGGATCTTTCTCATCAACGTCCCGATGGGCGTGCTCGGTATCGTGCTCGCACTGCGCTTCATTCCCGACATTCGCGAAGACGTGCCGCCGCTCGACTGGCTCGGCTTCGCACTCGCGGGTCTCGGGCTCGCGCTCGCGATCCTCGGCTTCTCGACGCTGGGGCGCCATCTCGTGCCGGTCGAGGTCGCGGTGGCCGCGCTCGCGGCCGGCCTCGCGGCGCTCGCCGGCTACGTCGTCCACGCCCGCCGGTCGCTCCGGCCGCTGCTCGACCTGAATCTGTTTCGCCTGCCGACGTACCGCGCCGGCATCGGCGGGGGCACGCTGTTTCGCATCGGCATCGGCGCGACGCCTTTCCTGCTGCCCCTCATGCTGCAGCTCGGCTTCGGACTGAGCCCCGTGCAGTCGGGCCTGCTGACGTTCGTCTCCGCGATGGGTGCGATCTTCATGAAGACCGTCGCGGCACGCATCCTGAACCTCTTCGGCTTCCGCCGCGTGCTCGTCTGGAACGGCCTCGCGGCCGCCGCCATGCTGGCCGGCTTCGGGCTGTTCCGGCCGCATACGCCGCATCTGTTCATCGTCGGCGCACTGCTCGTCAGCGGCTGCTTCCGCTCGCTGCAGTTCACGAGCCTCAATGCGATCAGCTACGCCGAAGTGGACTCACGGCGCCTGGGCCAGGCGAGCAGCCTGGCCGGCATGATGCAGCAACTCTCGCTGAGCCTCGGCATCGCGATCGGCGGCTATTTCCTGCAGATCGCC
The DNA here is from genome assembly GCA_963702105.1 of uncultured Gammaproteobacteria bacterium. Classification (GTDB taxonomy): domain Bacteria; phylum Pseudomonadota; class Gammaproteobacteria; order Steroidobacterales; family Rariloculaceae; genus ZC4RG20. The sequence continues at coordinate 674,959 of OY969712.1, read as the reverse complement.
GGCGCGCTCGCCGGCCGGCCCGCGACGGACGTCCACAACTTCTACTTTGCCTTCCTCGGCGTCGGCCTCGTCTCGGCGAGCTCGGCGCTGTTCATGTGGCGCCTGCCGCCGAACGCGGGCGCCGAGATGGCCGGCCGCGGCCGCGCCGGCCGCGAGGTCGCCGAGCCGAAACCGGCGCAGTTGCCGGCGACTTAGACCGAAGTTCTTCATCCCGTAGTCAGCCCCGGCCCTCTGGAGGCCGCGCTATTGCTCGCTTTCTGAAGCTGAAGAGGCAAGATCTGGCGCTACAATGTAGTCACTAACATGACTTGAAAAGTGAGCCTGCATTGGCTATTATCCCGGCATGCCCAAGCGCGCCGGCTCTGCCCACGTCGTCACTACGACCCGCAAGTACAAGGGCAAGACCTACCGCACCCATCTGCTGCGGCGCAGCTACCGCGAAGGCAACACCGTCAAGAACGAGACGCTCGGCAACCTCTCCCATCTGCCGGATCCTTTGATCGAGATGATCCGCCGCTCTCTGCAAGGGGAGCACTTCGTCCCGGCCTCCGAGCGCTTTGAGATCATCGCCTCCGCAGCGCACGGCCACGTTCAAGCCGTGCACACCGCGATGCAGCGCCTGGGCCTCGCCTCGCTGCTCGCCGCCAAGCCGTGCCGCGAGCGCGACCTGGTGCTCGCGATGGTGGCCGCTCGCATCCTCGCCCCGCAGACGAAGCTTGCGACCACGCGTTGGTGGCACACGGCGACGCTCGCCGAGGACTTCGGCGTGAGCGATGCGAGCGAGGTGGAGCTTTACGCGGCGATGGACTGGCTGCTCGAACGCCAGCCCCGCATCGAGAAGAAGCTCGCCGCCCGGCATCTTGAGGCAGACAGCTTGGTGCTCTACGACTTGTCCTCGAGCTACTTCGAGGGCACGAACTGTCCCTTGGCGAGACTCGGCTATAGCCGTGACGGCAAGAAGGGGAAGCTGCAGGTCAACTACGGGCTGCTCGCCGATCCGCGCGGCTGTCCCGTGGCGGTCTCGGTCTACGAAGGCAACACCGCCGACCCCGAGACGCTGATGCCCGAAGTGAATCGGCTGCGCAAGGACTTCGGCGTGCAGCGGCTGGTGATGGTCGGGGACCGGGGAATGATCTCGAGCAAAGCGATCGAAGCGCTGCGCGAGGAGGCGGGTCTGGGGTGGATTACGGCGCTGAAGAGCGTCTCGATCCGCGCCCTGCTCAAGCAAGGGCACCTGCAGCTGGACCTCTTCGATGAGCGCAATCTCTTCGAGCTCACCCACCCCGACTACCCCGGCGAGCGGCTGATCGCCTGCCGTAACCTGCAGCTCGCAAGCCTGCGGGCCCACAAGCGCGAGGAGCTGCTGGCGGCCACCGAGAAGAATTTGAAAAAGGTGCAGTCAGCCGCCGCGGCCGGGCGGCTGAAGGGCCAAGACGCCATCGGCGTGCGGGTTGGCAAGGTCGTCAATCAGTACAAGGTCGCCAAGCACTTCGAGCTCGACATCAAGGAGCGCTCGTTCGTCTTCCATCGGAAGGCGGACAGCATCGCCGCCGAGGCGGCGCTCGATGGGCTGTACATCATCCGCACTTCGGTCCCGACCGAGCGCATGGACTCGGCCGAGTGCGTGCGCCGATACAAGTCGCTCGCGCAGGTCGAGCGAGCGTTCCGGTCCTTGAAAACGGTCGATCTGAAAGTGCGCCCCATCCATCATCGCCTCGCCGATCGGGTGCGTGCGCACATCTTCCTATGCATGCTCGCCTACTACGTCGAGTGGCACATGCGCGAGGCGTGGCGCGAGCTGATGTTCGCCGACGAAGATCAACAGGCGAAGCTCGCTCGTGACCCAGTCGCCGCGGCCCAGCGCTCTGACGCCGCCGCGCGCAAGGCCATCACGCATACGCTCGAGGACGGCACCCCGGCGCACAGCTTCGGTACGCTGCTTGCCGAGCTCGGCACGATCGTCCGCAATACCTGCCGTATGCCGCAAGCCGAGCAGACGCCGTCCTTTCAGATCACGACCACAGCCAACGCCAAGCAACAACGCGCGCTCGAACTCATCCGGCAGATGCCGGTGTAGTCAGAACAATCACGCACCCGTTCGCTCTATCTGCTTGAACGGCCAGTAGAATCCGCGCTGAACCGGCTATAACTTCGGCTTAGAAGACGCGGGCTCGACGCGGCTCGGAGCGCGCTTTGGCTCGGAGATGCCGGCGCGGGGCGTCGGGATCGGCATGAAGGCGGATTCGGGACCGCCGCGAACGCGTCCCTGGGGGCTCGCTCCGTCAGCGCGTCCAGTCGAGGCCGCGGTAGTGCCCGCGCATCGCGAGCGGCCGCATCTGTTCCTCGATTTCGGCCTGGCGTTCTCTGACGTAGGCGCTCGGCCGCGCGGCGGAGTAGTGCTCGGGATTCGGCAGCACGGCGGCCAGCAGCGCCGCCTGTGCGGGGCTCAAGTGCGCGGGATCCCTGTGCAGCAATCGCCGGGCGGCGGCTTCCACGCCGAACTCGTGCGGGCCGAACTGCGCGACGTTGAGGTAGATCTCGAGAATGCGCCGCTTGGACAGAAAGGCCTCGAGCAGGACGGTCAGATACGCCTCGAGCCCTTTGCGCACGAAGCTGTGCGCCGGCCACAGGAACACGTTCTTCGCGACCTGCTGCGTGATCGTGGAGGCGCCGCGCAACCCCTCGCCATCGCGGTACTCGGCCAGGGCCGCGTCGATCGAGGCGAAGTCGAAACCGTGGTGCGAGAGAAATTTCTGATCCTCGCTCGCGATGACGGCCTCGGCGACGGTCGCGGCGATGCGCCGCCGCGCGACCCAGTCGTAGTGGACGTCCCGGAAGGGGCCGGGCGCGAGCAGCATGACCATCGTCGCGGGCGGCCTGAACCAACGCAGCGGCAAGACGGCCGCGGCACCGAGCGCGGCGACGGCGAGCAGCAGTCCGAGCGCGAGGCGCAGGCAGAAGGACAGCGGCGAGCGCCTGCTTCGAGCCATGTCTCGCGATCGGCGCCGGCGCCGCGGGTCGGTCCGCGCTTCGGCGGGCGGCGGGTGCCGTCTTGCGCACGGCGCGCGGGCGGCCGGCAGCGCGGCCGCGGCGTGCTGCACGGCCTGCCGGGCGGCCCGACGCATCCAGCAGCGGAAGCCCGCCCTTGCATTCATACCTTCGCCCCATCGGCACCCGGGGCGCCCTCGGCCGCGGCCGCTTGCTCCGCCGCGAGTCCGGCGCCCGTCGTCGTGAGCCGGTAAGCGTGGCGCGGCGGCCGGCCCGGGCCGACGGCCTCTTCCCATCTCGACTCGAGCAGCCCCTGGTCATGGAGACGCATCAGGAGGGGGTACAGCGTCCCCGACTTCAGCCCCGTGCGCTTGTAGAGCTCGTAGCCGTGGGTCCAGTCGCGCCCGACCTCGAGCAGGGCCGCAAGAACAGTGCGGGTCTGCCGTGAGACGTTGCGGGGCCGTGTCATGCGGAAAGTCTACATAGGTAGCTATTCCAGTAACGCAAACGGTATCACACTTCGAGGTCGCCGGCCGGGTGCCGGCGGGCGTCCGCCGCGCGCTGCATACCGGCGCAGCGGCGCGGCGGTGGGGCGGGCGGCGGCGGGCGCGCAGCGGCCCGGTGGGCCGCCTCGCGGAACCGCTCGAGGGAGGGCCTCGCTACCGCAGCGGCGGCGTCTCGAGCTCGATCCCCAATGCCTCGTGAGCCTTGCTGTCCTTTACGCGCTCGGTGAACCAGTTGGGATATGGGGTGACCGGGCGCGTCGCCGCCTCGAGCTGTTCGAGCTCGTCGTCATCGAGCTCGAGCCCGGCCGCGCCGAGGTTGTCCTCGAGCTGCGCCATCTTGGAGGCGCCGACCAGGATCGACGAGACGATGGGTTTCGTGAGCAGCCAGGCGAGCGCGAGCTGCGCGGGCGATGCATCGCGCTTGGCCGCGAGCGACTTCAGCAGATCGACGAGAGCGTAGCCTCGCTCCCGATCGTAGGGCAGGAAGTCGAAGCCGCCGAGGCGGTCGCCGCTCTCCCCCTTGGGCTTCTCGCGCGTGTACTTGCCGCTCAGGAAGCCGCCCGCGAGCGGGCTCCAGGCCATGACGCCGATCCCTTCGTCCGCGCACAACGGCACGACCTCGTGCTCGAGATCGCGGCCGACGAGGGAGTAGTACATCTCGGCCGCGCGAAAGCGGCTCCAGCCGCGTGCACGCTGGATGCCGACGGCCTTGGCCGCAAGCCATGCGGGCCAATTCGAAAAACCGACGTAGCGAACCTTGCCCTGGCGCACGAGATCCTCGAGCGCCTCGAGGGTCTCCTCGACGGGTGTCAGCGTGTCGACCTTGTGAACGAGGTAGACGTCGATGTAGTCGGTCCCCAAGCGCTCGAGGCTGGCCTCGGCCGCCGCGAGAATGTGGTGCCTCCCGAGGCCCGAGTCGATGAGCGCCGGGCTCATGCGGTTGCCGACCTTGGTCGCGATCACGACGTCCTTGCGCCGCGCCCCGAGCGCCTTGCCGAGGATGCGCTCGGACTCCCCGCCCGCGTAGACATCGGCCGAATTGAAAAAGTTGATGCCGCCGTCGATCGCGCGCGCCACGAGCTCGTTCGCGCCGGCCTGGTCGACCTTGCTGACCGCGGCGAACGGCCCCGCGGCCGAGCCGAAGGTCATGCTGCCGAAGGCGAGGCGGGAGACGATGAGACCGGTGTCACCGAGTCTGGCGTATTGCATGGGGGCTGCTCCGGCAATCGAGAGTGGAGCAGCTATGTTAACAAGCGTCGGCCGTTCGCGGGGCCGGGCACGCGATGATGTCGCCCTTGGGAATCGCCGGCGTGACCCCGCCGATGCGGATCTCGCCGCGGCCGTCGCGCACGAAGATCGTCTCCTCGTTCGCGACGCGGCTGCGATAGGGAAATGCCGGCTTGCCGGGCGGAACCGCGGTCAGGTTGTAGCCGAGCTTCTGCGCGCGGAGCCGGGGAGCGAACGGCGCCGTGCGCGCCTCGAAGCGTTCCGCGGCCTCCCCGGGGCCGCGAACGCGGCGGGCCGCGGCGCGAGTTCGAGCTCGTCGACGTTGACGATGCGTTTCACGACGCGCACCTCACTCGGCGGAAGCAGGTGCCGCCGCCGGCGCGCCAGGAGCGCCGTGGGAAGACCCGGAGGACGCGGCGTCCGCAGCGCCCGACGCGGCAGCGCGCGAACCTGCGGCCGAGCCGGCCTCGCCGACCCCAGCCCGCGCCGGCACAAAGCTGTGGCGGATGTCGTCCTGCACGGCGTCGTAGTGGCCCGCGATGATTCGATCATAGGCGTCGAGCAGGGCCTCGCGCATGCGCACCTGCAGCGCGCCGAGGCTCGCGTCGACTTCGCCGACGAACTGCTGCCGATGAAGGTGTTCGTCGAGCCGCAGCAGTGCCCAGTCGGTTCCGACCCAGGCCGCCGTGCCCGCAACGAGGGCGCAGCCGAGGGCGAGCGGGCCGCCGGGCGCGCAGACTGCGCCGCCGCCGAGCGCGGACTCGCCGATGCGCGCCGCCCCGCCGGCCGCGAGGCGCTCGCCGGCCGCGCGGGCGCCGGCCTCCTCGGCGCCCCGCCCGGCCGCGCGCCACAGCGCGGGAGCGAGCGCCGCTCCGCCGCCCGCGACCGTGCTCAGCGAAAGCCGCGTCGTCAGGGCCGCGTGCTCGCGCGAGACGAGATTCTGTACGAGGCCATCGAGATCAACGTCGCGGTCGGCCACCTGCGTATCGCCGGGCAAGGGCGCGGGTACCCGGTGCGGGCCGAGATGCCGGTTCACTTCCGCAAGCCAGCTTTCGCGCACGGCCGCCTCGTGCGCCCGGAGCCGCGCCTCGGTCTGCTGCTGCAGCGCCTCGAGATCCGCGGTCCACACTTCCTTGGGAAACAGCGTCTGGGCCGCCTCGCGCGCGACGTATTCCGGGGCCGCGAGCCCGACTGCGGAAAGGGCGCGCATGCCGACCCTCGCGTATTCACCGCGCAGCGAGTAATACCAATCGGCGAACGCCGGCACACGGTCTCGCGCTTCGGCGAACATCCCGTCGAGCCGCGCGTCGATCTCCTTCTCGACGACTTCGCGCGACTTCTCCTCACCCTCGGCGAAGTGCTGCGCGGAAAATCCTTCGAGCCACGAGAGCTCGCCGGGCGGGACGCGGTAGTGCTGTCCCTCGAGCGTCACCGGCACGGCGGGCGGTGCGCGCCAGGGCCGCTGCGCGACATGCGTGACTCCCCAGAGCAGCCCGCCGGCGGCGAGCAGCACGAGCAGCGACCCCACCGCGAGCCTCCCGGCTGCGGAGCGCAGGGTCAATGTCGCCGTCATGGCTTCGATCTCCGCAAAATCCTCTCCGACCAGGCCAGCACGCTGCCGCAAAACAGAAGATAAGCCCAAACGAAGACCGCGTCCTCGGCAAGCAGAATGAGCCAGCCCGCGGCTTGCAGCATCGACGTGCCGGGCCGCGGCATGAGCTGCTCGGCGAGCCAGAGCCGCAGCGCTTCCTTCGCGGCCGCCATTTTTAACAGAATCGCAACCCATGCGCTGCGAGCTTGTTCGCGATCTGTGAAGTGGAACACGGCCTGCTCGAGGCTTACGCCACGAAGCGCCGGATACGACTGGTGGAACGCGACGTTGACGAGCGCGGCCACCATGAGGACGCCGACGAGCGCGGCCGTCACGCGCCAGACGAGCTCGGGCAGGTAGCCGCGATTCGCGTGTCTTGCGAAAGCGCCGGTCACGAGCACGCGCGTGAGCACGAGCGCCGGCGCAGCGGCGACGAGCACGACCCAGGCCTCGCCGTCCTCGAGCCGAATCACGGCCAGCGTCAGCACGGCGGCCAGGGCCGCGGCGAGCGCGCCCTGGTGCGAAGCCATGATGACTCCGCCGCGCAAGAGGTGCGAGAGCGGACTCGCGGGCGAGATATAGGCCGTGAGAAACGCCGCGCGGCGGATGCGTGCGCGCCAGAACAGGCCAGCCGCCATGACGAGCGTGAGGGCCGCCCAGACGGCGACGACGCCCGCCGTCGGCAGCGTGCGCCCGTAGACGTGGACGAGCCATACGGCGCCGGTCGCGGCAAAGCCCGCGAGCAGCTCGCGAACGCCGCGCAGCGCGCCGGCGGACGCGGGAGAAAGCTCGACCCTGCTGGCGCTCGTGGCTTCTTGCGGCATCGGACCCAGTCTAGCCAGAAACGCAGGCTGCTAGGAGTCTGTCGGTGTCGGGAGCGAGCCGGTCGGTGGCCCGGCCAGACTCGGGGTAGCCTGTCAACGGCTTCCGTCGAGGCGCCGCCGTTGCCACAATTCATGGCTCACGGCACCCCGCCGGCAGGTCATGGACCGATGGAAGCTATCGCCACGCAGCACGCGCGCAAGATCAATCACCTCATCGCCGCCGAAATCGGCGCGGGGCCCGCACAGGTCCAGGCTGCGGTGGCCCTGCTCGACGAGGGCGCCACCGTGCCGTTCGTCGCCCGCTACCGCAAGGAAGCGACGGGCGGCCTCGACGACACGCAGCTGCGCACGCTCGAGACGCGGCTCGCCTACCTGCGCGAGCTCGAGGAGCGCCGTGCCGCGATCCTCAAGAGCGTCGAGGAGCAAGGCAAACTGACCGACGAGCTGCGCGCCGACATCGAGGCCGCCGAGAGCAAGTCGCGGCTCGAAGATCTCTACCTCCCGTACAAGCCCAAGCGCCGCACGCGCGCGCAGATCGCGCGCGAGGCCGGCCTCGAGCCGCTCGCGGACGGGCTGCTCGAAGACCCGAGCCGCGTACCCGAGGAGCTCGCGGCGGCCTTCGTGGACGCAGAGAAGGGCGTCGCCGACGTCAAGGCGGCGCTCGAGGGCGCGCGCGCGATTCTCATCGAGCGCTGGGGCGAAGACGCGGCACTGCTCGGCGAGCTGCGCGCCTGGCTCGTGGAGAAAGGCCAGATCCGCTCGCGCGTCATCGAGGGCAAGGAGACGGCGGGCGCCAAGTACGCCGACTATTTCGAGCACGCCGAACCGCTCGCAAAGATCCCCTCGCATCGCCTGCTGGCGCTGTTTCGGGGCCGACGCGAGGAAATCCTGCAGCTCGACCTCGAGCCGGGCACGGACCCCGAAGCCGGGCACGCGCAGGCAGAGGCCCGCGTCGCACGGCACGCAGGCGTCGCGAACCGCGGCCGCCCGGCCGACGCCTGGCTCGAGACTGCGTGCCGCCTGACGTGGCGGGCGAAGATCCACACGCATCTCATGCTCGATCTCTTCGGACAGGCGCGCGAGAAGGCCGACGACGAAGCCATTGCTGTGTTCGGCGAGAACCTCAAGGACCTGCTGCTCGCCGCTCCGGCCGGGCCGCGTGCCGTGCTCGGCCTCGACCCCGGTCTGCGCACAGGCGTCAAGGTCGCCGTCGTAGACCCGACCGGCAAGCTCGTGGCCTCGGGCACGATCTACCCGCACGAGCCGAAGCGCCAGTGGGATCAGGCGATCGAGACCTTGGCTACCCTCTGCAAGCAGCACGCCGTCGACCTCGTCGCGATCGGCAACGGCACGGCGAGCCGCGAGACGGACCGGCTCGTCGGCGACCTCATGAAGCGACACCCGGACCCGAAGCTCCAGAAGATCGTCGTCAGCGAGGCCGGCGCCTCCGTCTACTCCGCCTCCGAGCTCGCGGCGCGCGAATTTCCGGATCTCGACGTCTCCCTGCGCGGCGCGGTCTCGATCGCGCGACGCCTGCAGGACCCGCTGGCCGAGCTCGTGAAGATCGAGCCGAAATCGATCGGCGTCGGCCAGTATCAGCACGATGTCGACCAGTACCGCCTCGCGCGGGCGCTCGACGCGCGCGTCGAGGACTGCGTCAACGGCGTGGGCGTGCACGTGAACACGGCGTCAGGCCCGCTGCTCTCGCGGGTCGCGGGGCTCTCGAAGTCCGTGGCGGAGAACATCGTCGGCTTTCGCGACGCGAACGGTCCGTTCCGCAGCCGTAAGCAGCTCCTGAAGGTGCCGCGGCTCGGCGCCAAGGCGTTCGAGCAGTGCGCCGGGTTCCTGCGCATCGACGGCGGCGACGACCCGCTCGACGCCTCTGCCGTCCACCCCGAGGCGTATCCGGTCGTCGAGCGCATCGTCGCCCAGTGCGGGCGCACTGTGAAGGAGCTCATCGGCGACAGCGCGTTCCTGCGCGGCGTGGACGCGGCCGCCTTCACCGACGAGCGTTTCGGCCTGCCGACCGTGCGCGACATCCTCAAGGAGCTCGAGAAGCCCGGTCGCGACCCTCGCCCCGAGTTCAAGGCCGCACGCTTCGCGGAAGGCGTGGAGGACATCGCCGACCTTAAGCCCGGCATGGTGCTCGAGGGCGTCGTCAGCAACGTCGCCGCCTTCGGCGCATTCGTGGACATCGGCGTGCACCAGGACGGCCTCGTGCACATCTCCGCGATGTCGACCAAGTTCATCAAGGATCCGCGCGAGGTCGTCAAGGCCGGCGACGTCGTCAGGGTCAAGGTGCTCGAGGTGGACACGGCTCGGCGGCGCATCTCGCTGACGCTGCGTCTCGACGACGAGGCCGCGGCGCGCGGCGAGGGCGGCCCGCAGGGCGCGCGCGCGGGCGGCGAGGGGCGTCCCGACCACGGCCGGTCGGCGAACGACGGCCGACGCGGCGAGCACACCGGCGCTCGTCGGCCCCGCGAAGGCAGCCGCCGCGAGGGCGGGCCGCGCGAGAGTGCGGGACGCGAGGCCGGGCCTCGTGACGGCGGCCGGCACGCCGGACCGCCGCGCGGCGGCCGCGACCGCAGCCCGGCCGCGCCCTACAACAGCGCGCTGGCAGACGCTTTGCTGCGCGCGCGGCAACGCAAGGAAGAATGACTGCGCCGCGCGCAACGATTCGGATCGGGCGCCGCTTTTGCGGCCCGCGCGATTCCGCGAACGGCGGCTACATCTGCGGCCTACTCGCCGGCCACGCGTCGGAGAGCGTCACGGTGCGGCTCCTGAAGCCGCCTCCGCTCGAGGCCGAGCTCGAGCTGCGCCCTCGCGACGGGGTCCTCGAGCTCCTGAGCGGCGAAGACGCCGTCGCGCAGGCCCGGCCCGGCAGCGTCGGCGAGCTCGCACCGCCGCCCGCCCCCACGTACGAGGAGGCGGTCGCCGCCGCGCGCCGCTTCGAGGGCTTCCGCACGCACCCAGCGGCCGCGTGCTTCGTCTGCGGGCCGGAACGCAGCGAGGGCGACGGGCTCAGGATCTTCCCCGGTTCTCTGCCCGCGATCGCCGGCGTCCCCCATCGCGTCGCGGCGCCCTGGACGCCGGATGCGACGCTCGGCGCCGGCGACGGCCTCGTTCGCGCCGAGTTCGTCTGGGCCGCGCTCGATTGCCCGGGGTACGCCGCCGCCGCGCCCGACATGCGCAGCATGCTGCTCGGCGAGCTCACGGCCCGCATCGATCGGCGCGTCGCCGTCGGCGAGCGCTGCCTCGTCATGGGCTGGTCGATCGGTGGCGAGGGCCGCAAGCATCTGGCCGGGACGGCGCTGTACGGCGTCGACGGCGCGCTCTGCGCGCTCGCGCGCGCCATCTGGATAGAACCGCGCGCCCCGAAGAGCGCAGGTTGAAGCGCGCGCGGAGCCGCCCGCCGGCTCCGGTCCTCGCCGCTGCCAGCCGAGCCCGTTCCGCCGAGGGCCTCACGGGCCGAAGCCGAATCGGCTCGCGGGCCTCGATCGAATAGGTATTATCGGAATGCAATGCTTCCGAGGAGACGTAATGCCGAGCTGGATCAGGAACCACTATCGCCTCCCCCGCGCCGTGATACCCGCCCTCGCATGTCTGGCCCTGTTGATCGGCGCCACCGCTGCACCGTCCTCCTCCGAAGCCCAGGTGCCCAAACTCCCCGCGCCGAAGGCGCAGCCCGCTCAAGCGAATCAGCAAGCGAATCAGCAAGCGGCCAACGCCGACGTGGACGCCTTGATCAAGGTGCTCGAGAACGATCAGGCGCGCCAGAAGCTCATCGAGCGTCTCAAGGCGGCCGGCGCCACGGCGCAGACGCCCGCCGAAAAGACTACGGCCGTCCAGCAGACCTTGGCCGGAGCCCTCGCGGTCTATACTCGGCAGGCCGTCGAAGGCGCGGCGGGCATCGTAGACGCGGTCCGCAACCTCACGGACGAGGTCACGCAGATCGTCACGGGCGCCGCGGACATCGACCTTAAAGCCCTGCGCCGCGTCGTTCTCGCCGTCGCGTTCGTCGTCGCCGGGACTTTCGTCGCCTACCTCGCGCTGCAGATTCTGTTCCGCTGGCTGCAGGGAAGACTGGCCCGGCGCGCCGAAGGCGGACGGCCGTTCAAGCGCATCCGCCTCGCGACGACGTCGGCCCTGACGGACATCGCGACCGTGCTGATCCCCTGGGCCGCGGGATACGGCGTCGCGCTCTATGTCGGCCGGACACCGCGTGTCGGCATCGATCAGAGCCTGTTTCTCAACGCGTTTCTGATCATTCAGCTCGTCAAGGTATGCGCGCGCACGCTTCTTGCGCCGCGCTGGACCTCGCTGCGCGCGCTGCCGATCGACGACACGACGGCCGCGTACTGGTATTTCTGGCTCAGCCGTCTCGTGAGCCTCGTCGGCTACACGTTTCTCTTCGTCGCGCCGCTGCTCACGCTCGGCGTCTCCGCGCGCTCGGCCACCGCCGTGCGCACGATCGTGCTGTTCATGGCGCTCGCGATCGTCGTCGCAATCATTCTGCAGAACCGCGACCGCGTCCGCGGCTGGCTCGAGCGCCGCGCCAAGGGCGGGCGGACGAGCGCGATGGCGAGGCCGTTCTATCTGCTCGGGCGCATCTGGCATGTGCTCGCGATCGTCTATCTGCTCGTGGTGTTCGCGCTCTGGATCACCGATGGCGACACTGCCCTGCCCTTCGTACTCATGGCCACGGCACAGACGGCCGTCGCGATCGTGATCGGCGGAATTCTGAACGGCCTCATCTATCGGCTCGCACTCGGGGGCATGCGCCTGCCTCCGGACGTCAAAGCGCGGCTGCCGCTGCTCGAGAGCCGGCTCAACGCCTTCGTGCCGAACGTCCTGCGCGTCGTGCGCGTCGTGATCGCGATTGCCGTAATCCTCACGATCGTGCAGGCCTGGCGCCTCGCCGACGTGGCCGCGTGGCTTGCGAGCGACGGCGGCCAGCGCTTCGTGACCTCGCTCGCGTCGGCCGCGCTCGTGCTGCTGCTCGGGGGCATCGTTTACCTCGCCGTGCATTCGTGGATCGAATACCGGCTGAGCCCCGCCTACGGCAAGATCGCGGGCCCGCGCGAGCGCACGCTGCTCGCGCTGTTCCGCAACGCATTCACGATCGTGCTCTTCGTCATCATGTTCATGCTCATGCTGGCCGAGCTCGGCGTGAACATCGCCCCGCTGCTTGCCGGCGCCGGCGTCGTGGGCCTCGCGCTGGGTTTCGGCTCGCAGAAGCTTGTGCAGGACGTCATCAACGGCGCGTTCATCCAGTTCGAGAACACGATGAACGAAGGCGACGTTGTGACGGCCGGCGGCGTCACGGGCGTCGTCGAGCGCCTCACGATCCGTTCGGTGTCGCTGCGCAGCCTCGACGGCACGTACCACGTCGTGCCGTTTTCCTCGGTCGATACCGTCTCGAACCTCATGAAGCACTTCAGCTACCACATCGCGGCGATCGGCGTCGCGTATCGAGAGAGCATCCCGGAGGTCAAGGCCGCCATGGAGGCTGCCTTCGAGCAGCTCAAGAAGACGGAGTACGGCCCCGACATCATCGAGGGCCTCGAGATGCACGGCGTCACCGAATTCGCCGACTCGGCCGTCATCGTTCGCGCGCGCATCAAGACGCTGCCCGGCAAACAGTGGGCTCTCGGCCGGGCATACAACGAGATCGTCAAGGAGGTTTTCGACGAGCGCAACATCGAGATCCCGTTCCCGCACGTCACGCTCTACCTAGGCGAGGACAAGCAGGGCAACGCGCCGCCGCTGCACGTCCGCGCCGAGGCCGCGGACCTCGCGGCGGCCGTGCGGCAGCTGCCGGACGCAATGCCCGACGTCGCCGAGGGGCTCATCACGGAGGGCGGCTCGAGCTAGCGGGCGCGCCAAAAAAAGGGGTCAGAGCCCTTTTTCGTTCCGGATGTCCCGATCATTTGACGGGTTCGCTCGAAAAAGGGCTCTGACCCCGGAACGGATCCCGGAGCGCATCTTCGCCGCGCCCTGCGACGATGTGCTCCGCCATGAGATAGGCGGCCGCGTTCCACGATTGCCCGGGCATGCCGCGCGGCTTGGACGTGCGGCCGTGCAGCCACTCGTCGAAGGCCCAATCGCCGAGCGCGCAGGCGCGCGCGAGCGCGACGAGTCCTGCCCGCGCCTCGCGTCTGCGGCCGCAGAGCGCCAGCGCGGCGATCCAGAAACCGCCGATCATGGGCCAGACGCCGCCGTTGTGATATTGCCAGGCCAGGTTCTGCCGGTGCCGCTCCATGTATGGGCGCCACAGCGCGCTGGCCCTGCGGATCGGTTGCACGACGGCGCGCACCGGATAGGGCTCGTGCACGCCGGCCGCGAGCAGGGCCGCGAGCGTGCGCCGGGCCGCCTTGGGATCTACGGCGCCGAAGAGTATGGCAAGGACGTTGCCGAAGACGTCGCCTTCGTCCCCGAAGAACGAGAAGTTGACGAAGCTCAGGTAAAGCTCGCGGTTGCGCGCGCCGCGCAGCACGTATTCGTTGAGCAGCCGCGCGCGCCGGTACTCGGGCAGCGCGGCCGAGAAGGGATGAAACAGGCCGTTGAAGTTCGCCTGCGTCTCGGCGGCATGGTCCAGTCCGTAGAGGCGCTTGACTCGGTACCAGAGCGCGTTCGTATAGAGCACGAAGCCCGAGCGCGGCATGATGTCGGCCCAGTCGCTGGCCTCGTTCTGCTGCAGGAGAAAAAAGCGCTGATGCTCCTGCGCGAGGAGCCACGCGAGCGCGCGCCCCACCTGCCGTGCCCAGCGGCGCCGCAACCCTTTCGGCTGCGACTGCCGGTCGAGAAAGTCGAGCGCGATGAGCCACCAGAGCGTCGCATCGATGCAGCCGAGATACCAGAAATCCGCCTCCTCGAGCGCCGGGTCGACGAATTTCGGGATCTGCCCATTCGGCGCCTGATGGCGAGCGAGCGTCTCGAGGCCGCTTGCGGCGGCGCGCGCGAGACCGGGGTGGCCGGAGAGCGCCATGCCGAGCGCGCAGACGGCCGCGTCGCGGCCGAAGATGGCGGTGTAGCCGCGCTCCTGGGCGCGAGCGCCGGGCGCCGCAGCCAGAATGCCGCTCGGCGTCAGATTGCGCTCGAGCAGCGCCACGGCGCGCGCGTGGCAGGCGGCCAGCAGGCGGGCCTCCTCTGCGGACCGGCTCATGAGCGCGCGGCGACGGCCGGCAGGCTCACGCGCGCGATGCAGCCGCTGCGGCCGTCCTTGCGGTTCTCGAGCGAGATCGTGCCGCCGTGGTTCTCGACGATTTCGCGCGAAAGCACGAGACCTATGCCGGTGCCTCCGGGCTTGGTCGTGAAGAACGGGACCCAGAGATTCTCCGTCCGCGCAATGCCCGGCCCGTCGTCCTCGATCTCCGCGACGGCGCCGCCCTTGCTGACCCACCAGCGCACGGCGACGCGGCCGTCCTCGCCCGCCGCCTCCACGGCGTTCTTGATGAGGTTGACGAACACCTGCTCGAGCTGATCGGCATCGGCCTCGAGCACGAGCTCGGGACCGCCCGCGACCGCGACAGTCTTGCCGTGCAGCGAGGCCGCGCGCCGCACGAGTGGTGCGAATGCGACCGGCCGCGGCGTCGGCGGCGGCAGCCGCGCGAGCCGCGCGTAGGCGCCCATGAAGCGCGCGAGAGATTCGCTGCGGTCGTGGATCACGGCCAGCCCAGAGCGCGCATCCTCCCGCCAGTCCTCGGGGGGCGGCTCCCGGTCGATGAGCTTGCGCAGGGTGCCGGCCATCGACTTGATCGGCGCGAGCGAGCTGTTGAGCTCGTGGCCCATGACGCGCACGAGTCGGCGCCATGCCTGCCGCTCCTCCTCGCGCAGGGCACGGCTGAGCTCGGAAATCACGAGCAGCTCGTGCGGCCGCCCGCCCTCCCGAAACGTGCGTCGCCGAATCTCCCAGCGCCCGCCGCCGCCGGGAAAGACGTGCGAGACGATGCTCCCGGACACCGCGTCGAGCATGCCCGCGAGCCCGAGCGCCGCGGCGGTGCAGCCGGCCAGCTCCTCGGCGCAGCCCCCGAGCAGCGTCTGGCCGGCGCGGTTAACGAGCACGAGCCTGCGGGCGGCATCGAAGGCGAACACGGCCATATCGATCTCGGCGATGATCTTCCCGAGCAGCACGCCGGCCTCGACGGCCTGCAGCCGCTGGTCGTACAGCGTTCGGCTCAGCGAATTGACCTCGACGATGACCTCGCCCAGCGCGTCGGCCGGATCCGTATTGCGGCCCCGCAGGGAATAGTCGCCCTCGCGCAGCGCCTCGAGCATGTTGGCGAGCGACTGCAACGGATAGACGACGCGCTGCCGCAGAGTCAGCAGCCCGCCGGCCGCAAAGGCGGTCACGAAGAAGAACAGCGTCCCGCGCAACGCCGCAGTCGCATCCCACGTCCAAAGGAACAGCGACGCGGCGAGCCAGGCCGGCGCGACGGCGGCGAGCGCAGGCAACAACAAGCGGTTCTGAAAGCGCAGGCGCCGGCGCCGTTTCACAGACCGAACTTTTCCATTCGCCGGTACAGCGCCGAGCGGCTCATGCCGAGCTCGTCGGCCGCGGCCACGACGTTGCCGCCGTGCCGGGCAAGCGCCGCACGAATCGCCTCGTGCTCGAGCGCCTCGAGCGTCGTCGCGCGGCGATCGGAGACGGGGCCCGGCGCCTCGAGCCGCAGGTCCGCGGGGCCGACGGTTTTGCCGCGCGCCATGAGGACGGCGCGCTCGACGACGTGCCCGAGCTCGCGCACGTTGCCGGGCCACCCGTAGCGCCGCATCGCGGACAGCGCGGAATCGGTGAAGCCCTCGACGGGGCGCCGGTACCGCCTTGCGTGCCGCGCGAGAAACCGCTGCGCGAGCAGGATGACGTCCTCGCCGCGCTCGCGCAGCGGCGGAAGATGGATGTGAATCGTGTTGAGTCTGTACATCAGGTCTTCGCGGAAGCGCCCGGCCTCGATTTCCGCATGAATGTCGGCATTCGTCGCGGCCAGCACGCGGACGTCGACCTGCTGGGTCCGCGACGAACCGAGCCGTTCGAACTCGCCGTCCTCGAGCACCCGCAGCAGGCGCGCCTGCTGCGCGACCGGAATGTTGGCGATCTCGTCGAGGAACAGCGTGCCTCCGTCGGCGAGCTCGAAGCGGCCGACTCGGTCGCTCTTCGCATCGGTGAACGCGCCGCGCACGTGGCCGAACATTTCGCTCTCGAACACGGTCTCGGACAGGCTGCCGATATTGACGATGACGAGGCTATGCTCGGCGCGGGGCGAGCCGGCATGTATGAGCCGCGCGACGAGCCCCTTGCCGCAGCCGCTCTCGCCCGTGATGAGCACGTTCGCGTCCGTCGGCGCGACGCGCTCGATCGTCTCGAGCACAGGCTGCATAACGGGCGACTCGGCCACGAGCTCGCCGTCCGCCGCCGTGAGCTGCCGGTTCTCCGTCTCGAGGGCGCGCGCCCGGTTCAGGGCCTGGCCCAGCGCGACCTGCGTGCGCAGCACATTGAGCAGGCGCTCGTTGTCCCACGGCTTCTCGATGAAATCCTGCGCGCCGCGGCGCATGGCCTCGACCGCGAGCTCGATGCTGCCCCAGGCCGTCATGACGACGATCGGCGTCGAGGCGTCGAAGGCGCGGATCGCCGCGATGGCGTCCAGGCCCTCGTCACCCGACGTCGTATCCCGCGTGTAGTTGAGGTCCATTAGGACGGCGTCCGTCGAGCGCGTCCGCAACGCGTCGATGAGCGCGCCCGGGTCGGGGAAGGTTTCGGCCGTATAGCCCTCGGCCTTGAACAGCAGGCGCAGGGACTCGAGCACGTCGCGCTGATCGTCCGCGATGAAGAGGCTGGGGCTGTGCTTCGGCATGTCTACATGAGCACGACGACGAGACTCGAACCCGGATCCCTGCACAACTGTCGTAGTCTCATTCGGCCGCCCCCCGATCTCTCGACGGTCTCGTCAGGCCCGCGGCGCGTGCCCCGGCGCCGTCAATCCGCGGGCGCGATCCGGAGCACCGTGCCGTCCGGCTTCGTACTGCCGTAGCGGACCTCCGTCGTCACGTAGATGTCGCCGTCCGGCCCTTGTTCCACATCGCGGAAGCGCACGCCGAGCTCGGTCAGCATGGGCTCGCGCACCTCCGCCTCGCGCGGCTGATCGAGCGCGATCCGCTGCACCTGCTTGCCGCTCAAGGCGCCCACGAAGATGTTGTCCTTCCACTCCGGGAACTTGTCTCCGGTATAGAAAATCATGCCCGAGGGCGTAATGGCGGGCGTCCAGAAGATCCGTGGGTTGTCCATCCCTTTCCGGTACCACGGCTGGTCCGAGACCAGCGTGCCCGTGTAGTTGCGGCCCATCGAGACGAGCGGCCAGCCGTAGTTGTGGCCGGGCTTCAGGATGTTGATCTCATCGCCGCCCAGCGGGCCGATCTCGAGCTCCCAAAGCTCGTGCGTCTTCGGATTGAAGGCGAGCCCGTAGCCGTTGCGATGGCCGAGCGTGAAGATCTCCGGGCGCGCATTCGGCCGCCCGACGAATGGGTTGTCCTTCGGGATGCCGCCGTCGTCCGTGATGCGCAGCGTCTTGCCGACGTCGTTGCTCAAAACCTGCGCCTTCATGCGCAGGCTGTTGTCGTCCTTCGGAGTGCAGCACAGCCGGTCGCGATCACCGACCGTGACGTAGAGCGTGCCGTCCGGATCGAACAGCATGCGCCCGGCCGTCGCCATCGTCGCGTTTTCCCAGGCGTCGGCGACGAAGATGTCGTGCATGTCCTCGAGCTTGCCGCCCTGCAGCCGGCCGCGTGCGACGGCAAGCGTCAGGCCCTTGTCGCCCTTCTTGGCGTACGAGACATAGACGAAATGGTTCGCGGCGAAGTCCGGGTGCACGACGAGCCCGTGGAGCACATCGTTACCCTGGGGCGAAGGCACGGTCCAGAGCGGCTCGGGCGCGAGCTTGCCGTCGCGAATGATGCGCAGCCTCCCCGGGCTCTCCGTCACGAGCATGGTCTTGCCGTCGGGCAGGAACGCAAGGTCCCAGGGGCCGACGAGCCCGCCCGTCACGAGCTCCACCTTGACCTTACGGCGGCCCGCGTTCAGCACGAGCGGTTTGTCCGCCGTCGGCAACATGACCGGCGGTCCCTGCGGCGGCTGTGCCCGGCTTGCCGCCGATGCCGCAAGCCCCGCCATTGCGGCGGCGGCGACCGCCGCCCATGTCGTCTTCGAGCTCTTCTTCACGATCGACCCCCTCATGCAGCGCCGCCAGGTTGTTCTAAGTCCGACAGAGCCGCGCATCTGAGGGACTACTCGGACCGAGCGGCCCAATCACGGTCGGCAACGGGAATCCTACACTCGTGGAACGCAACCGCGCTAACGGCGGTCGAGCTCCCCGGGCCGGGTCTCCATCGAGCCCCCGGGCTGCGCGTCCTTGAGCCACCCGTCCTCGACCTCGATGACGCGCCGCCCGAAGGCCGCCACGCGCTCGTCGTGCGAGACCTGGACGATCGTCGTCCCATCCTCGTTGAGGCCGCGAAGCAGGTGCATGATCTGCTCGCCCTGCCGCCAGTGCAGGCTCCCCGTCGGCTCGTCTGCGAGCACCACGCGCGGCGCGGCGATGACGGCTCGGGCCACGGCGACCTGCTGCTGCTGGCCGCCGGATAGCTGCGCGGGATAAAGGTCCTTCTTCCCGACGATCTGAAAGCGATCGAGGATCTCGGCGACGCGTGCCTGCCGCTCCTTACGCGGCACGTTGCGGTAAGAGAGCGGGATGTCGAGATTCTCGTAGACGGTCAGATCGTCGAGGAGGTGGAACTGCTGGAACACGAACCCGACGTTTTCGCGGTGCAGGCGGTTGCGCTGCTTGTTGCTGGTGCCGTGCACCTGCTGATCGTCGAACCAGTATTCGCCGTCGAAGTCGCCGTCGAGCATGCCGAGTATTCCGAGCAGCGTAGACTTGCCGGCCCCCGAAGGGCCCATGATCGTCACGAACTCCCCTTCGTCGATCTCGAGGCCGATTTGACGCAGCACCCACGTGCGCCCGCCCTTGTATGGATAGGATTTCTCGAGTCCATGCATTCTGATCAACGGCATGCCGATAAACCCCTACTGAACCAGCTCGCGACGGACACTGTACACTCCCGGCGGCACGCGCGGCGGCGGGATCGCCCCGCCGCTCCACCGATCTGCGCCTCGAGGGCACGCAACAGCCGTGCCAGGCCGGCACGTACCCGCAATACCTTGTTCTCCAACAGCTTTTCCGGCCGGCGCTCGAAACGTGCAGCGCGCTCGCGTCCCGCAATCGCGCTCGGCGTCCCGGGTCCGGGACGCGCCCGCATCCGCGCAAGTTCGCGCTTCCCGTAGCGTTCCACGTCGCGCCCAGTTTCCGACCTGGATAGGTTGCTGTACCGGTTGTTTGCCACCAGGGCAATCAATAGCATCGGCTCAAAATGGAGCGGGATCGCCCTTGTCGGGCAACGGATCGGGTCGCGAGCCAATTTGAACGAACGGCGGCCCACACAAAGGAGAAAGCCATGGCGCCGATGGACTCGATGGGATGCTCTCGCTTCGCCGTACGGCCGAGTGCCACTCGAGGGCTTTCGAGATGATGAATCAGACTGCCGTTCTCGAAGGAATCCCCGGACGAGGCAGCCGGCTCAAGAGGATCGTCAAGAAGGCCGTGTCGGATTGGCTCCCGCTGCCCTGGTACGTGCTCCAATACCGGCGCTCGTCGATCCGCGTAAAGAGCCGGGTGCCGCGCAGCCGGCTTTTCGAGCAGTTCCTGGCCGAGACCTCCGGAGAATGCCTGCAGATCGCGGTCAAGGACGAGATCGGCCGAAAATTCGGTCCTAATTGGATCAGCGTGGACAGGTTCGACTACTCGGCCGTCATCGATCGTCACGACGACGTCGAATCCCTGGGCTTTCGGGACGCTTCCTTCGACGCGGCCGTCTGCTGGTCGGTCCTCGAGCACGTTCCTTCGCCGCAGCGCGCGATCTCGGAGCTGTTCCGGGTCCTTCGGCCCGGCGGAAAGATCTGGGTCCAGCTCCCGTTCCTGTTCCCGTATCACGCGGACCCGAACGACTACTGGCGAGTGACGCCGAGCGGCTTACGCGTCTGGATGAGCGCGTTCGAGGAGATCGCATGCGGGTGCGATTACTGGGCCGGTACGCACATTATCGCCGCCACGTTCTTCCACGGGAGAAAGCCGGCGGCGTAGATCCCGGCGGACGATTCCGGCTGGCCGAAAGGCCGGCCGCCCGGCGACGGGAACGCCGGGCGGCCGAGGCTCTCCTTACGCCTCGGGCGGGCGCCGAGGCCCTATCAGGGGCGGCATCCGCCGCGGTTCTTGACGTACTGAGTGGGGCAACTCGCGTAAGGATGGTGGCGCGCGTCGTCGATCCACTTGACCACGTCCGAAACGCCGCCGCCTGCTCCCTTGCCGCCGAAGGCCCAGGATACGTGCGTCATCTTGCCGGCGTCGATGAGCGACTGGACGTGCGACAGCGGCAGGATATCGTCCTTGCCGCCGAGGTTCGGGAACGACACGACGGTGTTGTGCGCGAGGGTGCCGCGATAGTCCCTGGCCGCATCGCGCTCGCCGCGGAACGCCGTGTTGCCGTAGTCGTCGTGACTGTCGGGCGAGGCGATGCCGATACCCCTCTCGTAGGCGTACTCCATGAGCTTGCTTCCGTAACCGCTCCATGCGCAATTGATCTGCGTCGAGACGTTCGTCTGCTTCCAGGCGCCGCTCGCCGCGTCGTAGAGTCTCTCCCACTGCGTCGCGTAGCCGGCGTCCGAGAAATCGCTTGGAGGCGTCGTGAACGAAGGGCACAGCTCCGAGTCGATGTTCACGAGCTCGACGTTCGGGTTGCCGTCGAACTCCTTGGCGGCGGCCTGGACGAACGCGATCCACCGATCCATGACGGGCTTCCGCCACACCGCGGCGATCCGGCAGACCTTCGTCGGCGCGGTCTGATCGCGCAGGTCGGCCGGCACGATCGCCGTCGCGTCGCCGTGAAAGCACTTGTACGCGAGCTCGATCATGAGCTGCTTGTTGTGCGCCTTGAGCCAGGCGAGCGCGTCGTAGATCGGCGTCCAATCGTATTGCCCGGCGGACTTCTCGAGGCCGCCCCAGCCGTAAATCACGAAGGCGCCCTCGAAGTTCGGGCTCATCGGCACGTTGGACTCGATCTGGTTCAGCACACTGCGGAAGTAGCGCTGCTGATCCGCCTGTGCGTAGTCGCCCGAGACGTTCACGTAGTTGCCGGGATGCCACTTCATCGCCGCGCTCTGAGGCGCCTCGCTCGCCGTCGGCGCGCAGCCGTCCTGGGCGGCGTTGCAAAGGCGCGGAGGCTTCGGAGTGCTGGCGAAGACCGCCGACGCGAGCAAGGCGGACGCAGCGACCGCCGCGAGCGACCGCACGAGCATCGCGCCTCTGCGGTAGGTCCCGTCATTCAGGGCGACGCTGGAAGCGCCCTGCAGGCCTGCCGCAAAGGGAGTCGCGGCAAAGTCGATGTGGTCGGACATTGGATCTCCGTTGTCTCGTAAGGGTGACGGCGTGGCAACCTCTCTTTGTGATTAGGTGTTCGGCCCGGCTCTCACCGGACTTCGCCGGCTTCGTTACCCCCACGCCCGGCCCTGCCACGCAAGGCGAAGATAGGCGCGGTGCCGTCCCCCGGCAAACCGTCGCCATTTCCAGACGCGAAAGTATTCACCGGCCGGCAACGCATTGCGGATGCGGCAACCGCCATTCGCTCAACGATAATCTGCGAAAACGCCCGTAACCGTGATGCCCGTCGTAATAGGACGTTTGCAAGCGGTGTGCCACCGCGCGCGATCCGGCTCCAGGCCGCCCTCGGGCGGCGCGCGCCGGCCGGGCATCTTCCCGGGCCGAAAATCTCAGCGCTGCATCCAAGTTGTCAATTCGGGAACGATTCCGGATTGCGCGGCGCCGGAAGGCACGGCGGGGCCCGACGAAGGGCATGGCACATCGATTGCATGGGCTCGCACAAATCAAGCGACAAACCCATGCCGATAAGAATCCGGTTCGTCATCGTCGGCACCTACCGCACGGGCAGCAGCCCGCTCGTAGATGCGCTGAACCTGCACCCGCAGATCGCCTGCGGGGTCGAGTGGACGCAGAAGAGGCTGCCGGCGCGGGCCCTGCGCATGGCGGAGCGGTCCCTGAACGGGGACTTTTCCGTGCTCCTGCCGCACCACCGGCGGCAGATCGAGGCTTTGCTTTCGCCGTCCACTTGCGTGCTCGGCTTCAAGCGCCTATTCAGGGCCTCGAACAAGTGGCTCGGCACGCCGGCTTTCGGCCCGCTCATCGTAGACGGTCTCGAGGCGCACATACGCTGGCTCGCCAGGCGCCCAGAAGTGCACGTGATTCACGTCGTCCGGAACGACGCGCTTGCGTGGCTCAAATCCAAGGCCTTCGCCGACGCCACCGGCGTCTATGCCGGCGCCGCCTACCCGGACGGCATGCAGGTCATCATCCGGCCGCGCGAGGCCGCTCGCCGCGTTCGCGCGAAGCTTCACATCGACGAACGACTCGCGACGCTTCGCGATACCAACCCTTACCTGCGCGTGGAATACGAGGCCTTCGCGGCGGACAACGACAAGGCGGCACGCGCGGCCGTCGCCTTCCTCGGCTGCGACCCCGCCGGCCTTCGCCGGGTCGATTTGAACGGCAGCGTCCAATCGAAGCCGAGCCACCGGATTACGAACTTCGAACAGCTGAAACGCGCACTGGCCGCGTTGGACGTCGACGAGGCGTAACGGGTGCGGCTCGCACCCGGGCGGCTCGCGCCTGGGCGGCTTGCGCCCCGCATGGGCGCGCGTTCGAACCGCGACGCGGGGTACCGGATGCGCGGTCGGCCGTGCGCCGGGCGTCGCCCGCGGGAGGCGCCGATCAGAATGCGCCGAGGCGCTGCACGAGCCAGAACGCAGCCGGGACGCCGAGCGCGTAACCGGCCAGCACCTCGGGGCGCGGCCCGAAGGCCGCCAGAAGCCGCCCCGATCCGCCGCGGGAGAGGCGGCGGCAGGCATAGGCGCCCGCAAGAACGCCCGCGATGAAGACGATCTGGCCCATCTCGACGCCGAGGTTGAACGACAGCAGCCCCACGGCAAGCTCCTTGGTCGGCAGGCCGACCTCGCGCAGCGCCGCGGCAAAACCGAAGCCGTGCAGCAGGCCGAAGGACGAGGAGACGAGCATCGGATACCGGCTCGCCAGATTTTCCGGATGCGGGGCCGCGATCTCCCTCGCCAGGAACAGAATGGACAGCGCGATCGCCGCCTCGACGGGCGCGACGGGCAACCGCACGAGGTCCAGCGCCGACAGCGAGAGCGTCACCGAGTGTGCGACCGTGAAACCGGTAATCGCGAGCAGCGTGCGACGCATCGTGCCCGCGAGGATGAGCAGGGCCGTCACGAACAGCAGGTGATCGACGCCCGTCCAGATATGCCGGACGCCGAGACCGAGGTAATCGGCCGCCACCTCGCGCCAGCCGGGTTCCCGCGGCACCGTCCACTCGAGCCGATCCGGCGTCAGGACGCTCGTGACGACCTTGCCGGATGCCTCGTGCAGCCTGAACAGCGTCGAGAGCGACGGGTTGAAGACGGGGTATGCGATGCGCAGCGTGAGGCCCTCGAGGCTCGTGTCGCAGCGCACGACCTCCGTCTCCGACGCCACGGCCGGGGGGCGCGCGGGCTCGCGGCTCGCGATCTCGCAACCGCTCGGCCAGATGACGTCGGGCTGATCGGCGGCGTCGACGGTCGGCGGCACGAGAATGCGTGCCACATAAAGGTTCGGACTTTGCTCGGCGATGTTCACGGAAAGCGGCCTTGCATCGTGCGCGGCCGCGCCGGGTGCGAAACCGGCCGCCGCGAGCCATAGCCCGGCCGTGCAGACGGGCCCGAAGGGCCGATTCCGCCGGGTCATCATCCTGCCCCACATCACGGCGGGGGGCCTGCGGACGAAGGGTTCCGAGACGGCAGGGCCGAGGCCGCGGGCGTCTTCGTGCCTGCCGCTACCGAAGCATCGAGCTCCACGTGCATGCGTCGCGTAAGGTCCTCGACGGCCTGCTCGCGATAGGCCGCGACGCGATCGCGCAGCATGTCGTCCCTGACGGCCTCCCGGATCTCGGCGAGCTTCGGCAGGTGCGCCGGCGTATGCGCGGTCAACAGCACGAGGTGGTACCCGAATTGAGACTTGATCGGGCCTCGCCAATCGTGATCCGAGGGTTCGAGCTTCATGAGCGCCGCCGCGAATTCGGCACCGAACTGATTCCCGATGTAGTCCGGCGTCATGTTCACGTAGTTCTGCAGGTACGGGAAACGGTCTCCGTACTTCGGCGCGTCCGCGAACGTGGCGTGCCGCGTCTCGAGCTCGTGCTCGAGGTGCTCGGCCGCCTTCTCCGGGCCCTCGGAGCGTTTGATCGCGCCGTCCACGAAGACATGCGTGAAGGTCAGGGTCTGCGCGGCTTCGTAGCGTTGCCGATGAGCTCGAAAGTAGCGCTCGATCTCCGCCTCCGTCGGCGCGAACGACTCCGTCGCCGTGTCCTCGATCAGATAGAGCATCTTCTGCACCATCCGCCGCCGAATCACGTAATCGCCCTGCGCGAGCCCGAGCGCCTCGGCCTCGCGAAAGAGCGCCTCCTCGCGCACGTACTTGTCTACGAGGTCCTGGCGCGCCTGGGCGGACAGTGCATCGAGCTGACCCGCGAAGTACTCGGGCTGGAACGCATTGGCCTGGTACTGCAGGAAGGTCAGCAGCGACTTGCGGTCCACGAAGATGTCCTTGGAGGGACCGGCTTCGGCCGCCGGCGCGGGGCCGTGGATCCATCGATAAGCGCCGAACAGCAGGCCGCCCGCCGCGAGAAAGTGCAGCAGCGGCTCGCGGAGGAGCTTTTTCATCGAGCGGGCACCGCGGTGATCATGAAGCCCGACTTATAGGGCCGGCCGCCCGGGGGCGTCAAATGACCGCGGCCGGGCGCTTGTTTTCCTCCGAGGGAGGAGTAAAATTCCCTCCCCTTTTCCCCCGGCCGGAGCGCTCGATGCAGCTCAAGTGCGATTCGATTCAACGGTGAGCGCCTCCTGATCCCGTCGTGATTCGGAGTCCCGCTCAGCCAGTATGTGCGGGCGGGCTCCACCTCCTCGACGACGTCGTCATTCCGGGCCCGCCGACCCCTTTACCTCGGAAGCGGAAGCGATGACGTCGATTCAGCATCAAAGCCTGTGGACGCTGACACGCGGGCGGCGCGCTCGCTATGGCGCGGCGATCCTGGCCATGGGGCTCGCCAATCTCTTCATGTTCGGTGCGCCGCTCGTCGCGAAGTACGCCATCGACGTCGTCGTTCAGCACGACCTCGGGGCCGGGACGCCGTGGCTCACGGTGGCGCTGCGCGGCCTCGCCGGCTTCGATCCTTACCGCAGCTATCTCTGGCTCTCCGCGCTCGCGATCCCGGTCATGACCGCGATCGGCGGGGCGTTCCAGTATCTGCGCGGCCGCCTCTCGGCAACGGCTTCCGAGACGATCGCGCGCCGCCTGCGGGAAGAGCTCTACCGGCGCCTGCATCACCTCGACGCGGGCTTTTACGACGACGCGGATACGGGCGATCTCGTGCAGCGCTGCTCCTCGGACGTCGAGACCCTGCGCGTGTTCTTCTCGGGAGACATCGTCGAGATCGGCCGCGCGCTTTTGCTGCTCGCGACCGTCACGCCGATCCTGTTCTGGCTCGACGCGAGGCTGGCATGGGTCTCGCTCGCGCTGATGCCGCTGCTGACGGTCTCCGCGTTCGTGTTCTTCAGGAAGGTCAAGCGCGTATTCGAGGTCACGGACGCGGCAGAAGGCGAGATGACGGCCGTGCTGCAGGAAAACCTCACGGGCATTCGGGTCGTGCGCGCCTTCGCGCGGCAGGAGTTCGAGATCGAGAAGTTCGCCCGTAAGAACGCGGCATTCCGCGACCACAATCACCGCCTCATTCGGCTCATGGGTCTGTACTGGGCCGTTGCGGAATCGTTCGCGCTCACGCAGGTCGGGATCGTCCTGTTCTTCGGTGCGCTCGCGATCGTGCACGGACGCATCACGGTCGGCACGCTGTTCGCGTTCCTGACGTACGAGGCCATGGTGATCTGGCCCGTGCGGCAGCTCGGCCGCGTGCTGACCGACAGCGGCAAAGCCGTCGTCTCGCTCGCGCGCGTGAACCACATCCTCGCGGCACCCGAGGAGTCGCAGGAACCGGTGCCCGCCGCCGCGCGCGCCGACGGCGAGATCCGCTTCGAGCATCTGACTTTCGGCTACGACCCGGCGAGGCCCGTCGTCGAGGACGTTTCAGTCCACGTGCCGGCGGGCGAGACGCTCGCGATCGTCGGCGCGCCCGGCTCGGGCAAGTCGACGCTGATTCGCCTGTTGCTGCGCCTGTATACGCCGCAGCGGGGCCGCATTTCGATCGACGGCCGCGACGTCGCCGGCGAGAGCCGGCAGTGGCTGCGCCGCCAGATCGCCGTGGTGCTGCAGGACCCGTTCCTGTACTCGCGCTCCATCGAAGCGAACCTGCGTGTGGGCCGGGCGGACGCCGCGCGCGCCGAGCTCGAGCACGCGTCGCGGGATGCCGCGATTCACGATGCGATCGCGCGCTTCTCGGCGGGCTACGGGACACTCGTCGGCGAGCGCGGCATCGCGCTTTCGGGCGGTCAGCGGCAGCGGCTCGCGCTCGCGCGCGCGCTGCTCAAGGATCCGCCCGTGCTCGTGCTCGACGATTCGCTTTCGGCCGTCGACACGGGCACCGAGAAACGCATCCTCGAGGCGCTGCGCCGGCGCAAGGGGCGGCACACGACGATCGTCATCGCGCACCGGCTTTCCTCCGTCATGCACGCCGACCGGATCATGGTCCTCGAGAACGGACGCTGCACGCAGATCGGGGATCACGCGACGCTCGCGCGCGCGGAGGGGGCGTATCGGCGCCTCTGCGAGATTCAGTCGGCGCTCGACGCCGAGATTCGCGAGGACATCCGCTCGGGAGAGCGGCGCGACGCGAGCTGAGAACGACAGGATTCGTAAGGATATGTACGAAGAAGACATGGCCGACGGCTTCGACGAAGCGGCGCTCGCGCGCGGACCGCGCTTCGCGCTTTGGCGCAAGCTGTTCGCATACGCGCTGCCCTACCGGCGGGAGCTGATCCGGCTTTGCGTCTTCGCGGTGACCACGGCAGCCGCCGAGGTCGCGTTCCCGTTAATCACGCGGGCCGTCGTGGACGAGGTCGGCGCGCGGGGTGCGGGCGCTCACCTGCTCCCCTACCTCGCCGCGTATGCCGCCTGCACGGCCGCGCTCGCCGGCTCGATCGCGTCCTTCATCTGGGCCGGCGGCAAGATCCGTACATACGTCAGCCACGACATTCGCCGCGCCGCCTTCGAGAACCTGCAGCGGCTGTCGTTCGAGTTCTTCGACCACCGGCCGGTGGGCTGGCTCATCGCGCGCATGACCTCGGACTGCGACCGGCTCTCGAACATCCTGACCTGGGCCTTCCTCGACACCGTCTGGGGCACGACGATGATGCTCGGCATCGCCGTCGCGATGCTCGTCATGAACCCCAAGCTCGCCTTCGCTGTGCTCGCGATCGTGCCCGTGCTCGGCTGGGTCAGCGGCCGTTTCCAGAAGCGCATCCTCAAGAGCGCCCGCGAAGTCCGTCGCACGAACTCGCGCATCACGGCCGCCTACAACGAGGGCATTACGGGCGTGCTCACGAGCAAGGCCTTCGTGCGCGAGGCCGCGAACGTCCGGGAATTCGGCCAGCTCACGGGGCACATGTACGACGCTTCCGTGCTGAATCTCACGCAGGCCGCCACCTACGTGCCGATCGTGCTCATGATCGCGAGCCTCGCGACGGGCCTTACGCTCGCGCTTGGGGGCTTCGACCTGCTCGGCGGCGCGATCAGCGCCGGGACACTCGTCGCGTTCATGGCCTACGCGCGCACGTTCTTCGACCCGGTCGAGCAGCTGGGCCGCTGGTTCGCGGAGATGCAGATGGCCCAGGCCTCCGCCGAGCGGATTCTGAGCCTCATCGAGGCAGTGCCGACGATCCGGGATACGGTCGAGGCCGCGATGGCCGCGGACCCGCCCCGCATAGACGAGATCGAGCTGCGCGACGTGACGTTCGCTTACGACGCTGCGAATCCGGTCCTGCGCGGCGTTTCGCTGAAGGCCTCGCGGGGGGAAACGATCGCGATCGTGGGGCCGACCGGAGGCGGCAAGAGCACGCTCGTGAACGTGATATGCCGGTTTTACGAACCGCGTTCGGGCCAGGTGCTCGTGGACGGCGTGGACTATCGCGCGCGCAGCCTGGCCTGGCTGCAGTCGCGGCTCGGCGTCGTGCTCCAGAACGCTCACGTCTTCAGCGGGACGCTGCTCGAGAACATCCGGTTCGGCCGTCTCGACGCGACCGACGCCGAAGTCATAGAGGCTGCCCGGGTCGCCGGCGCCCACGGCTTCATCGTGCGGCTGGAGCACGAGTATCGAACGGAGGCGGGCGAAGCCGGCAATCGGCTCTCGGCGGGCCAGAAGCAGCTCGTCTCGTTCGCGCGCGCGATCCTGGCCGACCCTCAGCTCCTAATCATGGACGAAGCAACATCGTCGGTCGACACCGAGACCGAAAGGCAGATCCAACGCGGGCTCGCCCGCGTGCTCGAAGGCCGCATCGCGTTCGTCATCGCCCACCGGCTCTCGACAATCCGCAGCGCAACACGCATCGTCGTCGTCGAGGACGGCGTGATCACGGAGAGCGGCACGCACGCCGAGCTTATGGCGCGGCGCGGGCACTATTTCGACCTGTATCGTCAGCAGAGCCTCAGGGAGCGGCAGGGTCAGCGCGGAATAGCGGCTTCGGCATCGCCGTAAATGCGCCGGCTGCATGCGGCTGGATAAGTCGGCGGCGTACGGATTGCTGGTCCCCGCCTCGGAGCCTCTCACTCCTCTCTGAGCGCCCTCAGCGGATCGATGCGAGCGGCACGCCGTGCCGGAATCCAGCTCGCGAGAAGTGCGGCCGCGGCCAGGCCGACCGTCGCAACTCCGAGCACGAGCGGGTCCGCCGCGCTGACGCCGGGAAGCTGCGAAGCCAGGAGCCGGCCGAGCCCGATCGCGGCCGCCGAACCGAAAGCGATTCCGATGAGGGTTAGACGACCGCCCTGCCGAAGCACCATGCCGACGACGCGGCGGTCGTCGGCGCCGAGCGCCACGCGCACGCCGATCTCGCCGACACGCTGCGTGACGGTCCACGCGAGCACGGCATAGATGCCGACGACGGCAAGCGTGAACGCGACGGCGGCGAAAAGGAGCGTGAGGACCATGGGCGTGCGCTGCGGACCGAGCGCCTGCGCGACGCGCGCGTCCATGGAACGCACGTCGAAAAGCGCGAGGCCGGGATCCACGCGATGGATCGCGGCCTCGACTGCCCGCGTCATACGCTCGGGCGGCAACGCGGTCCGCACCGTCAGAGCGGCTCGCGGGGCAAACGCCGGGCGCTGGCGGAAGTCCCAGTAAATCGTGCCCTTGTCCGCCGCCTCGTCGAGCCTCGACTGCTTCACGGCCGGCGCGACGCCGACGATCGTGTGCCACTGCTCGGGGGGGTCGCGGGCCTCGCGCACGCGGGCACCGAGCACGTTGCCGCTCGGCCAGTACTCTTTGGCGAACGTCTCGTCCACGATGGCGACACGCTCGGACTCGTCGGCCCTGAAATTGCGCCCGAGTGTTACGCGTATGCCGCTCAGGCCACCGGCGCCCGCCCGCGCCGCGCCTGCTCGGCGATGCGCCGGTCCTCCTCCTCGCGCAACCGGTTCAGCGTCTCCTCGTCGACGATGCGGCCGTCGAACATGTGGATCTCGCGGTCCGCATAGGCCGCGTAGCGCGGGTCGTGCGTGACCATGCAGATGGTCGCGCCTTCGGCGTGCAGCTCGGTGAGCAGCCCCATGACGGCTTCGCCGTTCTTCGAATCGAGGTTGCCGGTCGGTTCGTCCGCTAGCAGTATCGAGGGCTTGCCGACGAGCGCGCGCGCGACCGCCACGCGCTGCTGTTGCCCTCCCGAAAGCTGCGAGGGGTAGTGCCGCAGGCGATGCGCCATGCGCACGCGCTCGAGCGCCTCGATGACGCGCTGTTTGCGCTCCTGGGCGTTGACGCCGCTGCGATAGGTCAGCGGCAGCTCGACGTTCTCGAAGACCGTGAGGTCGCCGATGAGATTGAAGGCCTGGAACACGAAGCCGATCTCGCGGTTGCGGATCTTGGCGCGCTGGGAGCGGTCCAGATCCTCGACGGCGGTGCCGTTGAGCCAGTAGCGGCCGCCGCTCGGCGTATCCAGCAGCCCGACGATCGAGAGCAGCGTAGACTTGCCGCAGCCGGAGGGGCCGGCGATCGAGACGTAGTCGCCCTCGTTGATGTCGAAATGCACGCCGGACAGCGCGTGGGTTTCGACCTCGTCGGTATAGAAGACCTTTTTGAGATCCTCGAGCTTGATCAAAGGTCCAGCATCTGCGCTCATGAGCCGTCGTCCCCCAAATTTAACTCTGCGTCGTCGGCCGACTCTCAATCGAGCCGGATGCGGTCATGATCGTCCCAGGCGGACGTATCCGACAGAATGACCTGATCCCCGGGCGAGAGGCCCTTGACGATCTCGACATTGTTCACGGAAGTCACGCCGATCTGCACGGGCACCTGCACCGCGTACTTACCCCCGTCGATGACCTTGAACAGGCTGATCGTCGAATTCTGCTGGGCCAGCGCGGGCCTTTCCGTGTAGACGACGTCGGAAAGCCTGCGGATCTCTATCGTCCCGTCCACGGAGAGATCCGGCCGCGCGCCGCGCGGCAATTTGCCCGTAAGCTCCACGTCGACCTGCACGGTGCCGCCCTGCACGGAGGGGTCGATGCGCGAGACGTGGCCCTCGACGATGCCGTTGCGCGTATCCACGCTGACTTTCTGGCCGAGTTGCACGTCGCGCGCCTGGGTCTCGGGGATCTGCAGCTCGGCCTGAAGGTCGTCGGGGCGCGCGACGCTCGCGATGTTGGCGCCGATCGTCACACGCTGGCCCGCCTGGACCAGCATCTGCTGCAGCACGCCGGCGAAACCCGCGCGCACGCGCAAGGAATCGACCTGCTCCAGCAGCCGCTCGTAGGCGCTGCGGGCCTGATCCACAGCGGCCTGCTGCGAGGACAGCTGCGCGTCCATCAGAGAGGCCGACTGGGACTGGCGCTGCTTCTCGATCTGGAGGCGAATCTTGAGCTGGTCCGCGTCGAGCTGCGTGCTCTTGTAATCCAGCCCGGCCACAATGCCCTGGTCGGCCACCGCCTTGTACGCGTCCGCCTTGAACTGCGCGGACTTGTACTGGCTCTCGAGCTCGGCGATCTTCGCGCGCTGATCGAGCTGCTGGCCCTGCAGCTGAATCTTCTTCTCGGCGAAATCGGCCTTGGCGGCCTCGACGGCGAAGTGCGCCGCCTCCGCCTTCTGCACGAGGTCGCCGTTCGACATCTCGACGAGGACGGTGTCGGGTTTGACGGCCGCACCCGGACGCACGAGGATGCGCTCGACCCGGGCGTCCGTCTGGGCCGGAATCCAGCGGATCTCGCGCGGCTCGAGCGTCCCCGGCCCGCGGACCTGTACTAGGAAATCGCCCTGCCGCACGGGCCGGATCCAAAGCGAGTCGCGCGACACGCTCGGGGCCGCCGGCTCGAGGCGGCTCAGGCCGACGGTCGCAGCCGCGAGCACGAGCGCCCCGGCCGCAGCGATGCCCGCCTGGCGGATTCGCTTCTTACGCAGATTACCGGGACGCGGAATATCCATGCTCGACCTTACGCAACGAGCGTGCCAACGCGGCTTCGCCCCTCAACCAATTGATACAACTAACTTTCTTCTGTATCCGCCGCGCGCCGCTCGGCGGCGAAGTCCCGCAATCGGAGCACCGGATCCCGCGGTCGGGACAGCCGGCGACGGGCGCCGGAATCAATACTAGCTCGGCAGATTCAGCTTTCCGAGTTGCACGACTGAGAGCATATTGATCGCGGCGTGGGCCAGGATGGCCGGCCACAGCGTGCCCCAGCGAATCGTGAAAAGCGCGAGCACGGCGCCGAAAATTGCGGTCTGAACCACGCCGAACAACCCCTGATAGAAGTGCCCGAGCCCGAACAGTACGGAGGAAAGCAGGACGGGTACCCAGATGCCGCCGAACAGGTCCCGGGCACGCGTAAGCAGCAGGCCCCGGGCCAGAATCTCTTCGTAGAACCCGACGAGGAGCAGCAGGCCGAGCAGCCCCGCGAGCGGCGTGCCGGCCGAGAGCTCTCCGGCCACCGACTGCAGCTCGCCGAGGTGTGCGTAGAGGCTCTGCGGAGCGACCAAGGCGACCGGAAGCACGAGCGCGGCGTTGACTGCGATGCCGACGACCAAGACGAGCAGCGCCCTGCCGAGATCGGCGGCCCGGGGCCTGAGCATGCCGATGCCGCTCCAGCTGCGCCTGCGCCACTCGAGCAGCGCATTGACGCCTGCAAGCGTCAGAAGGGCCTGGACGACGACGGTCACGGTCAGTCCGGCCCGGCCGCCCGTGAACAGGCCGACGACCACGGAGGCCGAAAGTGCGCTGGCCGGCAGCAGCAGGACGGTCAGCACGACGTCGACGAGCGCTTCGCGTCGAGTCGGCGTCCTTGGAGCGGCCGAGCTCACGCGGTCGAAGATGGCGGCGAGGCGGACACCGCTCCTAAGACCGGTCTAACGCCCGCGCCGGCCCAGGCTTCGGCCCGTGCTTCGGCCGATCCGTCGCGCGGTACGTCGGCAGCTCGGCCGGCCCCGGGCCCGTAACGGCGAAGCCCGGCCGCGGCCGCGAGCTCTTTGCGCCGTTCGTCGATATGCCCTCACCTCGCACGCCTCCGCGACGTCTTCCTCCTTCCCGGCTTCCGGTTCCGGACCGTCTTGGTGCCCGCCGGCTTCTTCGCGCGCGCCTTCTTTCGGGCAGCCCTTTTGCTCCCGGACCTTGCGGGCGATTTCTTCGCGGTCCTTCTCGCCGTCTTCTTGGCGCCGGTCTTCTTCGACGCCTTCGTCGACTTCTTCTTCGCCGAGGCCTTCCTGCTCAGCTTCTTCTTCCCACCTTTCTTCTTGCCAGCTTTCTTCTTGGCTGCTTTCTTCTTCGCTGCTTTTTTCCCGGCGGCCTTCTTCTTGCCGACCTTCTTTTTGGCGACCTTCTTCTTGGCCGCCTTTTTCGCCGCTTTCTTCTTCGCCACCTTAGCCGCCGGGCGCTTCTTCGCGGAGCGGGTCTTCTTGCCGACTTTCTTGCCGACCTTCTTCTTGCTTACCTTCTTCTTGCTCGTCTTTTTCCTGCTGGTGTTCTTCTTACTGGCCTTCTTCTTGCTGGCCTTCTTCTTGGCCGCGGCCGGGGTCTTCTTCTCAGCGGGCGGCCGCATCCCGCTGCGCTTGCCCGCCGCGGCGGCGGCCGCGCGCTCGGGCTCGGATTCGGGTTTGGGCTCGGATTCGGGTTCGGGTTTGGGCTCGGGCTCGGGTTCGGGTTTGGGCTCCGCGCCGCGGTCGAGCTGGCCGGCGGCTTCGTCCGCCGCCGGGGCCGGCTTCGCTTCTCCCCCCGACTGCATCTCGGCCGGCGCCATGTGCACCGCGAACAGCGCTCCCGCGGGATCCGTGCACTGCGCGATCCAACCGCCGCCAGGCACCTGCATGGGGCCCGCGGCGACGCGCCCGCCGGCCGCCGCAACCTTCGCCGCGGCCTCGCGGACGTTCTCCACAGAAACGTAGCCCAGCCAATAAGCGTCGCCCGGCAGGCCCTGATCGCGCTTGTCGAACATGCCCCCGAGCTGGACGCCGTTCCGCCCGAACAAAAGATAGGTGCCCATCGGCCCCATGTCGTGCTCGTCCAGGCGCTCCCATCCGAAAAGCTCGGAGTAGAAGTCGAAAGCCAAACGCCAGTCGTGGGCGGCGAGCTCGTGCCAGACGAACTCGCCGGGCTCGGGCGCATGCTCGGGCGGGGCCTCGCCCGGCGGGGCGTAGATGCCGAAGACGGCGCCTTGAAGGTCCCTGAGCACCGCGTAGCGGCCGCCGCCGGCGATGTCCGTCGGACCCTTGTCGATCTGCGCGCCGCGGCCCGCGGCCTGCCTCACCGTTTCGTCCACGTTCGGCACGCCGACGAAAGGCACCCAATGCGGCGCCCCTTCGAGCGAGCCGACGCCGGCCAGCAGACCGCGCTGCGCCGCAAACATCGAGTAGTCGGCATTGTGGTCGGACGCGACATGGGTCCAGCCGAGCGCCTGCGCGTAGAAGGACCTCGCGCCCGAGCCGTCTCGAGTCGCGAGCTCATGCCAGATAAAACGCCCCCGCACGCTCTGATCTGCCATTGACATCTCCCTCTTTCGGATTTCGAAGCCGAAGCGCCGCGGTATGCAGCAGCGGCTGAGGATACCGCGCGTGCCCGCCCGATAGTAGATCGATGGGCCGATCCGTCCCCTTGGTATATAGTCGTCCGAACGATTTCAAGAACGAAACCCGCCGCTGGCGGGGCCGGAGGAACGACCATGAGGGGAATGGTTTTGGCCTTCGCGGCAGGCCTGGCGCTCGCGACCCAGCTGACCGCGACCGCCGAAGACTCTCACTGGAGCACTCGGCTCGCCACCGTCCCCATCGATGCGACCATGGCCGCGAAGGTCGCCGGAGAAGGCAAGGTTGCCGCCGAGCTGCGCGGCAAAGAGCTCCGAATCACGGGAACATTCGAGGGACTCAAAGGTCCTGCGACGACCGGCCAGCTCCACGAGGGACCGGGCCTCGGTCGGCGCGGCGCCGCCATCGCGGATCTGACCGTCACTCGAGCCGAAGCCGGGACAGTCTCCGCAACGCTCGAGCTCACGCCCGCGCAGATCGCCGCACTGCGCGCAGGGCGTCTATACATACAGATCCAGAGCCGGAGCGCGCCCGAGGGAAACCTTTGGGGTTGGCTGCACCCCTAGGGGGGGCGATGAACAGGCCTCCGGCCTCGCGCCGCGGCGGCAGAAAACGAGGGAGAGAAATATGCGCTTGCATCGTATGACCGCGCTGCTGCTCGCCGCCGCGGGCGTCGCAAGGGCCCAGGCCCCGGCGGCCGGACCCTTCACGGAGGCGCAGGCCGCGGCCGGCCGCGTCTCCTACCTCGCCAACTGCGCCGGCTGTCACCTGCGCGACCTGCGCGGCAACAACGAGGCCAAGCCGCTCACGGGCGCCGACTTCTACGGCACGTGGAAGGACCGCACGGTCGGTCAGCTCGTCACATTCATCTCGGCCGCCATGCCGCCGCCGCCCGCTTCCCCGGGGAGCCTCGGCGCACAGAGCTACCTCAATCTCGCGGCCTTCCTGCTCGAGGCGAACGGCGCCGAGCCGGGGTCCGCAGAGCTGACGACGGCGGCGAATGCCATGATCGGCTCCATCGCGACGGGCCGGCTGCCCGAAGCCTTGGCCAAGACCCTGGCCGAGAGCCGCGTCGGCGGCGCGACACAGGCCGAGCGGCCGACCGGCGTCACGGTAGCCGGCCGCATCGAGCACATCGCGCCCGTGACCGCCGCCATGCTCGAGAAGCCGCCGGCCGACGACTGGCTCATGCTGCGTGGCAACTACGAGGCCTGGAACCACAGCGGTCTCGGGCAGATTGACCGCGGCAACGTGAAGCAGCTGCGGCTCGCCTGGCAATGGGCCATGAGCGAGGGCGGCGCCAACGAGCCCGCGCCGCTCGTGCACGACGGCATCATGTATTTGAACAACACGGACAACACCGTGCAGGCGCTCGACGCGGCAACGGGCGACCTGATCTGGGAACGCCACGAGGGTCCGAACGCGGCCGGCATGAGCGCCATGCGCGGCTTGGCCCTCTACGGCGAGCGGCTGTTCTTCACCACGACCGACGCGCGCCTCGTCGCGCTCGACGCCCACACGGGCCTCAAGGTCTGGGAAACCACGATCGGCGATCGCACCGACGGGGACTTTGCAGCCTCTAGCGGCCCGCTCGTCGCAGACGGTAAGCTCATCCAGGGCCTCGGCGGCTGCATCCGCTTCCGGAAACAGAAGTGCTTCGTGAGCGCCTACGATGCCGCCGACGGCCATCGGCTCTGGAAGTTCGACACGGTGGCGACCGGCGTCGCGCCCGGAGCCGAGACCTGGGGCAAGCTGCCCGACCTCTACCGCGCCGGCGGCGAGACCTGGATCACCGGCACCTACGACCCCGCGCTCGGGCTGACCTACTGGGGCGTCGCGCAGGCGAAGCCATGGATGGCCGTGAGCCGCGGACAGACCACGAGCGACAAGGAGCTTTACACGAACTCGACGCTCGCGCTCCGGGTCGGCGATGGGTCCCTGGCGTGGTATCACCAGCACGCGCCCGGCGAGTCGTTCGACCTCGACGAGGTCTTCGAGCGCGTGCTCGTCGACGCGGGCGGCCGACAACTGCTCTTCACGGTCGGCAAGCCGGGCATTCTGTGGAAGCTCGACCGGCGCACGGGCGAATACCTCGGCCACACGGAAACCGTGTTCCAGAACGTCTACAAGTCGATCGACCCCGAGACCGGCGAGCCGCATTACCGCGACGACATCGCCAACCAGAAGATCGGCGAGTGGTTCGACGTCTGCCCGAGCTCGGCCGGCGGCAAGGACTGGCAGGCCATGACCTACGATCCTCGAACGCGGCGCCTCATCGTCCCGCTCGTGCAGGCGTGCCTCGAGATGCGCGCGCGGCCCGTCAAGCTCGAGCCCGGCGGCGGCGGCGCAGGAGCCGAAAGACGCTTCTTCGAGATGCCGGGCACCGACGGCCGATTGGGCAAGCTTGCGGCCTACGACGTCGACACGCTCAAGGAGGTATGGTCGATTCAGCAGCGCGCGCCGTTCTTGACGGCCGTGCTTTCCACGGACGGCGGCCTCGTGTTCGTCGGCGACCTCGACCGGCACTTCATGGCCGTCGATACGCAGACGGGCAAAGTGCTGTGGCAGACGCGGCTCGCGAACTCGGTGCAGGGCTTCCCGATCTCGTACAGCGTCGGCGGCAAACAGTACGTGGCCGTCACGACGGGCCTCGGCGGCGGCAGCCCTCGGCTGATCCCGAGCCTGCTCGCGCCGGAGATTCACAACCCGCGTAACGGCAACGTGCTCTACGTCTTCGCGCTGCCGGACAGGCCGTAGCGGCCTGAAACAGTCGAGCGCCGTGGTGTGAATCTTGCTTCAAGGCCGCTCGATGGCCCGCTTCGAAAATCCGCCCGGCAGCCCGCGCCGGACGAGCCTCGTCACGCGGCTGCCCGTGCTGATCGGCCGCTTCGTCGTTCACGGCCTGCGGCGGCAGGATCGCAGTCACGTCCTGCCGCGCTCGGAGGCTGCAGCTCAGCTGGCCGCTTTCGCCGGCCGCGACTCGTTGACGTGGATCGGCCACATGACGGTCCTGCTGCGGCTCGACGGCCGCACCATCCTCGCAGACCCCTGGTGGGCGAACTACGCGAGCCCGATTCCGGGGCTCGGCCCCAGGCGTCTCGCGCCGGCCGCCCTCGGCATCAACGACCTGCCGCCCGTCGATGTCGTCATCGTCTCGCACGTCCACCGCGACCACCTCGACCTCGAGGCGCTCGCCCGCCTACCGGACCGGCACCGCATCACGGCCGTCGTGCCGCTCGGCGTCGGCCGTTATTTCGAACGCCTCGGTTATGGACGAGTCGTCGAGCTCGACTGGCACGCAGATGTCGAGGTCGCCGGCACGAGATTCACGGCGCTGCCGGCCATACATTGGTCGCAGCGCGGCCTGTTCAGCCATAACGCCACGCTCTGGTCGGCATTTGCGATCGAAGGGCCGAGCGGCCGAAGGATCTACTTCGGCGGCGACTCGGACTACGGCCCCGTCTACGCCGAGACCGCCCGGCGCTGGCGCGGCTTCGACCTCGCCCTGATTTCGATCGGCGGCTTCCCGGCCGCGGGCTCGCACTGCCGCCCCCCCGAGTGCGCACGCATCGCGGCCGAGCTCGGCGCGCGGACGGTCGTGCCCCTGCATTGGGGCACCCTCTACCTCGGTGAGTCGAAGCCGCTCGAGCTGCCGCTGCAATTCCGCGAGGCGGCCATCGCGAACGGCATCCCGGAAAGCCGCGTCTGGATCATGCGCATCGGCGAGACGCGGGGGCTGGAAGCCTGAGAGGTCGGTTCAAGATTCGATTATGCGGGCCATGGACAGAGGGTCAGCCGCGATGGCCTTACGGACTGCCCTCGGGCTTGGAGCTCGCGAAG
Organism: uncultured Gammaproteobacteria bacterium; assembly: GCA_963702105.1. Classification (GTDB taxonomy): domain Bacteria; phylum Pseudomonadota; class Gammaproteobacteria; order Steroidobacterales; family Rariloculaceae; genus ZC4RG20. Next base: position 636,599 of record OY969712.1, on the reverse strand, counting down.
AACAGCGGCCGCCCGTCGGCAAACGCGATGTCGCGGCCGACGGCCCGGTTCGACCCATCGCGCGCCTGATAGCCCTTGACGACGATTTCCGAGCCGAGCGGGATGCTCTTTTTGGTCACGCCCTTCTTGAACAGCGCGTTCGGGCTGCCGCCCTCGATCATCCATGCCTCGGTCTTGCCGTCCGCCCCCATTACGTCAATGTGGATCCACGAGTGCGGATTGATGAGCTCGACCTTGGTGACCTTACCCTTGAGCTCGATCGGGCGCTTCACGTCGAACTCGGCCGAGAAAGAGTGGTGGGCCGAAGCCACGCCCGCGCCGAGCAGCGCAAGCGTCGCGACGAGTAGGGCGGAAGGGCGCGCGAGGCGCCGGGACGAGCTTCGACTATTCATGGTCGGCCTTATGGGTTGATTGAGCCTTCGCCGCCGCCTCGGCGGCCCTTCTTTCCTCGGCCCGTGCCCCGCGCAGCGTGTCGGGCAGACCGTAATTCCCTTCCTGGCACGCGTACTCGAACAGCGGTCCCTCGGTCTTCTTCATGGGGAATTCCACGGTCCACGGACGCGCCCAGGTGTTCGTATCTTCCACCGTGAACCGATAGCGGATCGTATTCGGATCGATGCGCGTGAACCGCTCGACGACGCGCGCCTCAGGCGAGAGCAGCAATCCGCGCGCCATGCCCTGCACGTGCGTCTTGCCCGTGAAGTGGGTCGTCTCGACGACGAGCGTGTCGCCGTCCCAGTGGCCGCGCGAGTCGCCGAGCCATTGGCGGACCGAATCGGCGAGCGCGGGACGGTCGTCCAAAGGCACGATGCGCGCATCCGGCAACATCTCGGGCTGGATGACGACGTAGCCGCGCGACTGCAGGATCTGCAGATGGCTGTTGTATCCGACCGGAACGATGGGCACCTCGTGCGACCACATGATGCAGCGCTCCGAAAGCGAGCGGTCCTGGGCGCTGTCGAAGCCGTGCACCTTCTCGTAGGCGATGCGCTCGCGCGCCTGCTCCGCCGCGGCCGGCAGGGGCGGCGGAATGCGGCCGTTCGGCGGATCGACGACGAGCGAGGTGGCCATGTTGGGCACGATGTCCTCCGCGTTTGCGCCGAGCGCATAGTCGGAGAGCTGATAGTGCACGTCGGCCGTCGTGCCCGGCTCAGTCGGATTCGGCGCGAACCGCTTGCTGAGGAAAGCCGCCTCCTCCTCCTTCGTATAGAAGGCCTGGTCGCCGAGGGCGCGGGGCCGCTCCATGGGTACGACCGTCATGTTGGTCCAGTAGCCTTGCAGGTCCGGCTGGCCGAAAGACGTACGCCCGGTCCAGGCAGGTGCCGCCGACTGCGCCGTCTGGGCGGAGGCCGAAAAGCTCGCGAACGCGGCGGCCGCCGCCGCGAGCCCGATCGCTAGACTAAGGCTGCGAGGCTTTGGGTTCTGCATCGTCGTGGCTCCCGCCGTTCGATGGGTGCTTACGAAGCTTGCTGTAGAGCAGCTCTTCGGCGAATTCCGGACACTTGAACTCGAGCAGGCGCGCGTTCGCCTCGATGCGCCTGTACAGCGGCATGCGAATCTTCCAGGGCCGCGAGAACACGGTCGGATCCTCGATCGTGGCCTCGTACAGCAGATGGTTCGGCCCGAGCGGCGTGTAGCGCTCGGTGACCCGCATGTTCTCGCTGCCGAAATCGCCCGCGCGATCGAGCCAGGTCATGCCGTTCTGCCCCGTGACCTCGACGACGAGCGTATCCCCCTCCCAGTGCCCGTTGGACCAGCCCATCCAGCTGTCCACGGGCGCGTCGATGTGCTTGTTCATGTAGATCGTCCGGGCGACGCCTGCGTACTGGTAGACGATCATGATGTCCGAGTCGCTCTCTAGAATCTGAAACGGCTGCGGCATGTACGTCGCCCGGGGAACGCCGGGCCGATAGCACTTGAGTTCCGGATCCTCGGTAGCCCGGTGCGCGAAATTCTCGTCGCGCTGCTTGGCCGCCGCGGGCAGGTACGGGATGGTGCCGCCTTCGACGACGCCGACGCCGGGCGGCACGGCCCCCTCGGCGCCGAGGCTCGGGACGACGCCAGCGGCCGCCGCGTGCGGCTCGAGACTCCAGTTCGCGGTGTTGAGGGCCTGCCAGACGCCGCTCATATCCGGCTTGCCGTCCGCCATGCGCGGAAACTGCGTCAGCGGGGCCGGCGCAGGCTCCGCAGCGGCAGCGGGCGCCGAGCTTCCCCCCGCTCCGGCCAGCGCCAGGAAAATCCACACGGCCGCGGCCGCCGCGCCTTTCGGTGCTGGCCGGAAGTCTGAAACTCGCCCAGCACGCAAGAGCTCACGCATCGACCTGATCCCCCTCGTTGCGTCTCCTCGATTCTGCCTCCGCGCCTGCCACCCGGCAACCGCTCGTTGCCGGGGTCATTTGATCGGCCGGGGCGGGAAATGGGAAACTCCGCCGCGTCTCGTGCCCCGCGCGCCCCGAGGTTGCCTCACGCCCCGATGCAAAACGTCCCGCTGCAAAACGCCCCGATCCAAGACACGAGGTTCACGGCGCGCGCGATCCTGCTCGGCGAGCGGCTCGATCTGCGCGCCTGGCGGGCCGCCGACGCGCTGACCACGAATCCGCTCATGGTGCGGGTCAAAGGCGGCGGCGCGGTCACGCTGTACCGCTTCGGCGTGGCCGTCTTCTTCGGCGTGCACGCCGCCGAGCAGGTCGCGTTCCTCGGCCATCTCGAGTCGTTCGTGCAAAACCCCTATTCGGAACCGGAAACCGAGGAGCTCGAGGTCCGGATCGAGGCCGGCGACCGCGGCAGCCTCGTGAGCGGCGTGGTGCTGCTGCCCGACGCGAGCGTCGAGCGCCTGCAGGTGCTGGCGGACATCCTGAGCAAGAGCGTGCTGCTCTCGCTCTACGAGCGCCGCGTCGCGGGCGACTTCGACCGGATCGAGCCGCTCGCCGCGCAGCTCGGGCGCTCGGGCCGCGTGCCGCGGCACAGCAAGGAGCTGCTGCAGATGATCGGCTCGATGCTGCTCGTCGAGCAGCGCATGGTCGGCCGCGCCGAGATCGCCGACAAGCCGGAGATCCTCTGGGACAACCCCGCGCTCGAGGCACTGTACGTCAAGGTCGAAGACGAGTTCGAGATCACGACTCGCCATGCGGCGCTCGAGCGCAAGCTCAATCTGATCTCGCAGGCCGCGCAGACGGTGGTGCAGCTGCTCTCGAGCAAGCACTCGCTGCGCGTGGAGTGGTACATCGTGATTCTCATCGTCGTGGAGATCCTGCTCACGCTTTACGAGATGTTCAGCCGTTAGCCGTCGCCGCCAGCCCTTCTCAGTTCGGCGCGGCTGACTCGCAAGGCGACGCGTGCATCAGGGACCTGTGCGCCGACGGAAGAGCTGCTATACTGGTAAGCTGCTATCAGCAAAAGAAAAAGGGAGCGTCGCGGGGGGCGTGACTCGATCCCTTGGTGCCGCCCGTCCGTCCGGTCGGGCGTGACCCAGGTCTGAGACCGATGGCCATTCATCGGACATAATCCCGCGCGTTGCCTGCAACCCACCTAGGGAGGCGTTCGGGTGATCGAGAACAGACGCTGTTGGTTGGCCCTCATGATCCTCGTCTCGGCGGCCGTTTCGCGCGCCGCGTGGAGCAGCGAGCAGGCCTTTCCGCGTCCCAAGTCGCTCGAGCCCGCCATCCGCTTCTGGACGCGTGTCTACACGGAGGTCGACACTCACGGCGGTTTCATTCACGACGCCGAGCACCTGGACGTCGTCTACGAGACGGTCCACTCGAACGACGAGAGCCGCCGCGAGCGAAGGCACGAGATCCAGCGCGACGTGCGGCGTTACCGCGAGATTTTGCTGAAGCTCGGCCGCGGCGCTCGCACGAGTTTGAGCGCCGAGGAGCGCCGCGTGCTCGCCCTTTGGCCCAAGGACACGACGGATGCCGAGTTCAGGCATGCGGCCGACCAGATCCGCTTTCAGCTCGGGCAAGCGGATCGGTTCCGCGCCGGACTCGTGCGTTCCGGGCGCTGGAAGAAGTACATCGAGAAGATCCTCGAGGCCAACGGCGTGCCGCTCGAGCTCGCCGCGCTGCCGCACGTCGAGTCGTCGTTCGACCCGGACGCCTACTCCAAGGTCGGCGCCGCTGGCTTGTGGCAGTTCACGCGCTCGACGGGGCTGCGCTATATGCGCATCGATCACGTCGTAGACGAGCGCCGCGATCCGTTCATGTCCACGAACGCGGCCGCAAGACTGCTCCGGGACAATTACGACGTGCTGCAGTCCTGGCCGCTCGCGATCACGGCCTACAACCACGGGCAGGCCGGTATGCGGCGAGCCGTCAGCGAGCTCGGCACGACCGACATCGGCGTCATCGTGCAGAAGTACGATAGCCGGACCTTCGGCTTCGCTTCGCGGAACTTTTACGCGGCCTTCCTCGCCGCCGTGGACATCGACGAGCATCCCGAAAAGTACTTCGGCTCCGTCCGCCGCAGCCCGCCGCTCGAGACGCTGGTCACGGGCGTGCCGGACTACATGAAGGCGAGGACGCTCGCGACTGCGCTCGGCGTCGGCCTGGCCACGCTCGAGAAGCTGAACCCGGCGCTGACGGAGGCCGTCTGGCAGGGCGACAAGTTCGTGCCCAAGGACTTTCCGCTGCGCCTGCCGGGCGCCGCAGTCTCGGACCCTGCCGGGCTGCTCGCAGACGTGCCGGCCACGCAGCGCTACACGGCTCAACAGCCCGATGTGCAGCATCGCGTGCGGCGGGGCGAGACGCTCTCCGGCATTGCGGCCTCGTACCGCGTGAGCCTCGCTTCGCTGATACGGATCAACGGGCTTCGCGACGGGGACTTCATCCGCGCCGGACAGATGCTCGCGCTGCCGATGCCGAGCAAGACGCCGCCCGAGACGCTCGCGGCGGCCGATGGGTCCGAGGGCCGGTACGTCGTGCGGCCGGGCGATACGCTCGAGGGAATCGCGAAGGCCTTGGACCTCGATGTGGACGACCTGCTGCAGGCCAACAACATCACCGATCGCAACGTGATCGTCGCCGGCCAGATGTTGCTGCTGCCGAAGTCGAACGACGCGGCTTCCGCAGAGGTCGCTCAGGTTGCGAGCCGCAGCGGTCGGCCGCCGGCCGTGCCGGCGATCGACACGGGCACGAGTCGCGGGCCGGCCGCGGTGCCGGCCGTCGCCTCGCTGTCCGCGGCGCCTCAGGCCGACGCGACGCTCGCGTCGGCTGCGTCGGTCGCCTCCGCCGGGGGCGGCGCCCCGGCCGCGGCGCCGCCCCCGGCGGCGTCCGCCTCGGCCCCGGCCGACGGCAACGCGGCGCCCGATACGGAGGCAGACGCCGCCCCGGCCGCCGGCCTGACGGCGAACCTCGGGGATCAGAGCACGACGGCCGACGATTCAGACGGGACGCTCGACGCCGATTCCAATGCGCTCGCGAGCAATCAGTCGGAGCTCGCCGCGGACCCCAGCGACTACTCCGTCGCCGACGACGGCACGATCACCGTGCAGTCCCTCGAGACCCTCGGCCACTATGCCGACTGGCTCGAGATCCGCACCCAGCACCTTCGCGACATCAATCGTCTGCCCTTTCATCGCGCCGTCGTAATCGGCCAGTCGCTGAAGCTCGACTTCTCGCACATATCGGCGGCGGAGTTCGAGCAGCGCCGCACCGCCTATCACCAGAAGCTGCAGGAAGACTTCTTTTCGCATTACCGCATCACCTCGATCGACGACCACATCGTGCGCCGCGGCGAGTCGCTCTGGGTGCTCGCTCGGCATACCTACAGCGTGCCGGTGTGGCTGCTGCGCCAGTACAATCCCGACCTGGACCTCGACCACGTCGCGCCGGGCGCCGTCGTAAAATTCCCGCGCCTGAAGGCGATCACGGACGAGGACGGCGACGGCGACGCAGGGGACAAAGACAATGACGACGGCCACTCGGGCGGCGACCACGATTCCAACGGCGACGGCGTCGTCTGAGGCTGACGCCGGTCCGCTCGAGGCGCGGCGGACCCCATGAATCGAGCGCCTGCGGAAGAAGAACCGCTCGCGGGCCGGCTCGTCGCCGTGCCCGAGGCCCGCCAGCTCGACGTACTCGCGGCCCTGCTCGAGCGCCGCGGCGCGCGCGTGCTTCGCTGCCCGCTCGTCTCGATCAGAGACGCGGCGCCCGCAGACCCCGTGCTCGACTGGCTCGGCCGGTTCGCGGCCGCGCCTCACGATCTGCTCATTCTCTACACCGGCGAAGGCGTGACCCGCCTCGCGGGTTTCGCCGAGCGCGCGGGATTGCGCGAGCGCTTCGTCGAGGCGTTGGGCAGGACACGCAAGCTCACGCGCGGCCCCAAACCGAAGCGCGCGCTGCGCGAGCTCGGGCTCGACACGGACATCGAGGCCGAGGCGCCGACGACGGACGGCGTAATCGCGACTCTCGACGGCCTGGACCTCGAGCGCCGGCGCATCGGAGTGCAGCTCTACGGAGACGAACCGAATCGGGTGCTGCTCGACTACCTCGAGCGTCGCGGCGCCGAGGCGGACCCGGTCGCCCCTTACACCTACGCCTCCGCGGCCGACGACGAGCAGGTAGCCGCCCTCATCGCACGGCTCGCCGGCGGCGAGATCGACGCGATCGCGATCACGAGCAAGTCCCAGCTCGACCGGCTCCGCAAGCTCGCCCGCGACCGCGGCCTCGAAGACAACCTGCACCACGGACTCGCGGCCACGAGGATCGCGGCCATCGGCCCGATCGTCGCCGCCGAGCTCGAGGCCGAGGGGCTGCGGGCCGATGTCATGCCGGCCGAGAACTTCCACATGAAGCCGCTCGTGAACGCGCTGGCGGAGCTTTTCCGGGCCCGTAGGCCGCAGGAGTCATGAACGGATTAATCCGAAGTTATAGCCGGTTCAGCGCGGATTCTACTGGCCGTTCAAGCAGATAGAGCGAACGGGTGCGTGATTGTTCTGACTACACCGGCATCTGCCGGATGAGTTCGAGCGCGCGTTGTTGCTTGGCGTTGGCTGTGGTCGTGATCTGAAAGGACGGCGTCTGCTCGGCTTGCGGCATACGGCAGGTATTGCGGACGATCGTGCCGAGCTCGGCAAGCAGCGTACCGAAGCTGTGCGCCGGGGTGCCGTCCTCGAGCGTATGCGTGATGGCCTTGCGCGCGGCGGCGTCAGAGCGCTGGGCCGCGGCGACTGGGTCACGAGCGAGCTTCGCCTGTTGATCTTCGTCGGCGAACATCAGCTCGCGCCACGCCTCGCGCATGTGCCACTCGACGTAGTAGGCGAGCATGCATAGGAAGATGTGCGCACGCACCCGATCGGCGAGGCGATGATGGATGGGGCGCACTTTCAGATCGACCGTTTTCAAGGACCGGAACGCTCGCTCGACCTGCGCGAGCGACTTGTATCGGCGCACGCACTCGGCCGAGTCCATGCGCTCGGTCGGGACCGAAGTGCGGATGATGTACAGCCCATCGAGCGCCGCCTCGGCGGCGATGCTGTCCGCCTTCCGATGGAAGACGAACGAGCGCTCCTTGATGTCGAGCTCGAAGTGCTTGGCGACCTTGTACTGATTGACGACCTTGCCAACCCGCACGCCGATGGCGTCTTGGCCCTTCAGCCGCCCGGCCGCGGCGGCTGACTGCACCTTTTTCAAATTCTTCTCGGTGGCCGCCAGCAGCTCCTCGCGCTTGTGGGCCCGCAGGCTTGCGAGCTGCAGGTTACGGCAGGCGATCAGCCGCTCGCCGGGGTAGTCGGGGTGGGTGAGCTCGAAGAGATTGCGCTCATCGAAGAGGTCCAGCTGCAGGTGCCCTTGCTTGAGCAGGGCGCGGATCGAGACGCTCTTCAGCGCCGTAATCCACCCCAGACCCGCCTCCTCGCGCAGCGCTTCGATCGCTTTGCTCGAGATCATTCCCCGGTCCCCGACCATCACCAGCCGCTGCACGCCGAAGTCCTTGCGCAGCCGATTCACTTCGGGCATCAGCGTCTCGGGGTCGGCGGTGTTGCCTTCGTAGACCGAGACCGCCACGGGACAGCCGCGCGGATCGGCGAGCAGCCCGTAGTTGACCTGCAGCTTCCCCTTCTTGCCGTCACGGCTATAGCCGAGTCTCGCCAAGGGACAGTTCGTGCCCTCGAAGTAGCTCGAGGACAAGTCGTAGAGCACCAAGCTGTCTGCCTCAAGATGCCGGGCGGCGAGCTTCTTCTCGATGCGGGGCTGGCGTTCGAGCAGCCAGTCCATCGCCGCGTAAAGCTCCACCTCGCTCGCATCGCTCACGCCGAAGTCCTCGGCGAGCGTCGCCGTGTGCCACCAACGCGTGGTCGCAAGCTTCGTCTGCGGGGCGAGGATGCGAGCGGCCACCATCGCGAGCACCAGGTCGCGCTCGCGGCACGGCTTGGCGGCGAGCAGCGAGGCGAGGCCCAGGCGCTGCATCGCGGTGTGCACGGCTTGAACGTGGCCGTGCGCTGCGGAGGCGATGATCTCAAAGCGCTCGGAGGCCGGGACGAAGTGCTCCCCTTGCAGAGAGCGGCGGATCATCTCGATCAAAGGATCCGGCAGATGGGAGAGGTTGCCGAGCGTCTCGTTCTTGACGGTGTTGCCTTCGCGGTAGCTGCGCCGCAGCAGATGGGTGCGGTAGGTCTTGCCCTTGTACTTGCGGGTCGTAGTGACGACGTGGGCAGAGCCGGCGCGCTTGGGCATGCCGGGATAATAGCCAATGCAGGCTCACTTTTCAAGTCATGTTAGTGACTACATTGTAGCGCCAGATCTTGCCTCTTCAGCTTCAGAAAGCGAGCAATAGCGCGGCCTCCAGAGGGCCGGGGCTGACTACGGGATGAAGAACTTCGGATTAATGTTGTGGTAGCCGGAGGCTCGCGCAGACAGGCGCTTTCGGGGACGCCGTGAACACGTCCCGGTGGGCTCCGGGCGCGCCCTCCCTGGCGCGCACGGCCCCGAAAACGCCTGTCTGCACGAGCCTCCTCTGCGACGTCGGCGGCCGTTCATGATCCTGCTTCCACCGCGCGAGGAGATCGCTGGGCCGCAGTTCCGCCGATGACGCTCAGTCCATGCGGCTTCGCTTTTCGAATGGGAATACCCGGATGGATGCCGTCTTCGAAAGTCCACGACAGCCGCAGACGTGTCGGGGCGGAGGTCTCGGCGTAAGGGCGGTGTCGGGATCGTAAGCGCCAGGGAGGGCGCTTACGAAGCGTACAGGGACGTATTCACAGCGGTCCCGACACCGCCCTTACGCCGAGACCTCCGCCCACCACTGACGCGTCTGGTGACGCCGATGCCGATGCCCGATGCCCGATGCCCGATGCCCGATGCCCGATGCCCGATGCCGACGACCCCACCGCTACGGCCGTGCGCCGCGCCGGCGCAGCTCCATGGCGGTCGCGCGCCCGTCTCCGCTGGGCTGGTACCAGACCGAGAAGTCGCGCTCGGCGGCCCGGTAGGCGGCGAGCGGGTCGGCTTCCCGAATCTCGAATGCGTCGAAGCCGACGCGCAGCATGAAATGCAGCTGCTCGAGCAGCACCTCGCCGACGGCACGCACCTCGCCGCGAAAGGCGAAGCGTTGGCGAAGCCAGCGCGCGTAGGTGTAGGCGCGCCCGTCCCGAAACTTCGGAAACTCGAGCGCCACGACGGCGAAGCTCGGCAGGTCTTCGGCGACGAGCTCGGGCGATTCGTCGCTCGCGAGCTTGAGACCGAGCGGATCGCTCCGCAGCGCTAGGGTGTCCCGCCCCGCGCGCCATTGCTCGAGGCTCAGGATTACCGGACCCGTGTCGGGCACGGTGTCGGCGCCGCTCGCGTCGACGAACGGGTCGTCTACGAGCGCCCCGTTCTTGACGAGCGCCATCAGTTTGCCCCGCTCTTCATGCGACGGCCTTCTCGGCATCGACGTCGTAGACGGCGGCCTTGAACGGGGCAATACCGACGCGCCGGTAGGTATCGAGGAACCGCTCCCCGGTCTCGCGCAGCTCGAGGTAGACGTTGACGATGGCTTGGATCGCACCCGGCACCTCGCTCTGCGGCAGGCCCGGACCCAGCCGGTCTCCGAGCGATGCGCCCCGGTCCGAAGAGCCGCCGAGCGTGAGCTGGAAGAATTCCTCGCCGCGCTTGTCCACGCCGAGAATGCCGATGTTGCCGACGTGGTGGTGGCCGCAGGCGTTCATGCAGCCCGAGACGTTGATCGTGAGATTGCCGACGGCGGCAAGCTGATCGGCATCCACGAAGCGCATGCCGATGTCGCGCGCCACGGGAATCGAGCGCGCGTTGGCCAGCGCGCAATAGTCGAGGCCCGGGCAGCTGATGATGTCCGTGAGGAGGCCGACGTTCGCCGTCGCGAGCCCGTGGCCTGCCAGCCGCCGCCACAGCGCCTCGAGGTCGGTCTGCCTGACGTCCGGCAGCACGAGATTTTGCCGATGGGTGACGCGGATCTCGCCGAGGCTGTACTCGTCGGCCAGGTCGGCCAGCGCGTCCATGGTGTCGGCCGTGACGTTGCCGGGCACGGCACCGGGCGCCTTGAGCGAGACGTTGACGATCGCGTATCCGGGCACCTTGTGCGCGACGACGTTGTGCTCGAGCCACCGGCCGAAGGCCGGCTCCGCCTGGCCGCGCCGCGCCAGCCCCGCGCTCGAATCTTCGAGGCGCTCGTACTCCGGCGGCGCGAAGTAGGCCTCGATGCGCTCGATCTCTTTCTGCGGGACGAGATCCGGGTCGTCCTTGATGCGCTCCCATTCCTGGTCCACGAGCGAGCGGAACTTCTCGATGCCCATCTGGTTCACGATGATTTTGATGCGCGCCTTGTGGATGTTGTCCCGCCGGCCGTAGACGTTGTAGATGCGCAGGATGGACTCGACGTAGGAGAGCAGGTGCTCTGGCGCGATCCAGGCACGGATCGTCTGACCGATGTACGGGGTGCGGCCGAGGCCGCCGCCCACGAGCACCTCGAAGCCGGGCTCGCCGGCTTCGTCGAGATGCATGCGCAGGCCGATGTCGTGGACGGCGACGGCCGCGCGGTCGTTCGGCGAGCCCGTGACGGCGATCTTGAACTTGCGCGGCAGGTAGGAGAACTCCGGATGCAGGACGGAGTACTGGCGCAGCAGCTCGCAGTACACGCGCGGGTCCGCGAGCTCGTCCTTGGCCCGCCCCGCGAACTGATCGGACGTGATGTTGCGGACGCAGTTGCCCGATGACTGGATTGCCGTAACTTCGACCTCGGCGAGCTCGGCCAGAATGTCGGGCGCCTGTTCGAGCTTGATCCAGTTGTATTGGATGTTCTGCCGAGTCGTGAAGTGGCCGAAGCCGCGGTCGTAGGTCCGGGCGATGTGCGCGAACCGGCGCAGCTGGGCCGAGGTCATCGTCCCGTAAGGCACGTTGACGCGCAGCATATAAGCATGCAGCTGCAGATAGAGGCCGTTCATGAGCCTGAGCGGTTTGAACTGGTCCTCGGTCAGCTCGCCCGTGAGGCGCCGGGCAACCTGGCGGCGGAACTGCGCCACCCGTTCGCCGACGAGCTTGTGGTCGAATTCATCGTAACGGTACATACGGGTGCGGTCCCCTGCCGTTGCGGCCGTCTTCGGCCCTTGGTCGTATCAGCCGACCGCCCGGCGGCGGCCGGCCGGCGCGGAATCCGAAAGGCCCGTCGTGACCGTCGGGCCGAAGGCGCGGATCGCCTCGCGAATGGCGACCGGCCGCCGCGCGCCGTCCTCGCCCGTCACCTCGATGAGGGTCGGTTCTACGATTCGGCACTCGGCCTCGTGGCGCTGCGCGAGCGCCAGCGCGTCGGGGGCCTCGTCCTCGCCGAGCACGCGCCCCGCCTCGATGTCCGTGACCCAGCCCTCGGCGGCATCGAGAAACACGACGCGGCCGTCGGCCAACCGATTCGCGATGATCATCTGCGGCATGGGGCGTAGGTCCTTGCTCCGAGCGTCGCGCCGCCGGCGCGCCAGGGGCGTCATTGTACGGGGCACCCCGTCTTCCGGTTATAAGAAAGCCGCACTTGGATATGAGCTAAAGCTTACATCCACAAAATCTGTGGATAAGCTTGTGGAAAAGGGGCTTGAAAACCGGCGCTCGCGTAGTCCCCGTTGGCGCCGTGTCAGGTTGGTCAAAAAAACGTCACATCCCGGATGTGGAAGGACTTGTCAGCGCAGAGGCAGCTCGAGCTCCTGCCAATCGGGGCGAGCGAAGCGGCGCTCGTCCTCTGCGATGGCCGCGTCGTTGATGCTCGCTTCGCGCCGGCGCATGAGGCCGAGCGCGTCAAATTCCCAAAGCTCGTTGCCGTACGAACGAAACCATTGCCCGTCCGCGTCGTGCCACTCGTACTGGAAGCGAACGGCGATCCGGTTCGCCTCGAACGCCCGCAAATTCTTTCGCAGACGATAGTCCAGCTCGCGGGCCCATTTGCGTCGCAAAAAATCGACTATTGCCGGCCGGCCGACGAAGAACTCGTCGCGATTGCGCCAAACCGAATCGGGCGTGTAAGCGAGTGCGACCCGGTCCGGGTCGCGGCTGTTCCAGGCCTGCTCCGCGGCTTTGACCTTGGCGGCTGCCGTCGCTGCCGTGAAGGGCGGTACCGGGGGCTTCGCGTCCACCGCATCAACCCTCGTCCGGCCCGCCGCCGCCCCACTTGTCGCGGTGGGCCTGCTCGGCGGCCCGCTGAACCTTCGCATGCCGCTTGCTGAGCAGCAGCGAGTCCGGGGAGCAGACTTCGGCGCGCAGCAGACCCAGATCGGTCGCCGCATCGAACAGACTCGGGTACCAGCGCCGCCAGCCCGGCAGTACCCGTTCCACCTGTTCCCTGAGTGTCATCCCGAGGTTCCCGTTTCCAACCCCAATCTATATGAGCCGCGCCGGCTCGGCAAACGGCGCCGACGGCTTTTGCGACGGGTGTCGCCGAGCCATAGAAAAATTCAGCGGCAGCGGCTTGACCGGCCTCGGCGACCTGCTACTTTACCGGGCAATCCGGTAGGACGGGCGCCACATGCTTTTCGGCGAGATCATCCGCGTTGCGTTGCAGTCGATCCGCGCGAATTTCTTTCGCGCGGTCCTGACCATGCTCGGCATCATCATCGGTGTCGGCGCGGTCATCGCGATGCTGGCCGCCGGCGCCGGCGCGCAGAAGCGCATCGACGAGCAGATAGCGTCGCTCGGCGCCAACATCCTCAATATCAGTGCCTCGCGCTTCTTCGCCATGGGGGTCTCCCGGGACCAGATGACGCTGACCGTGGACGACGTGCCGGCGCTGCAGCAGGACTCGCGCTACCTCGACGCCGTGATTCCCGAGATTCAGGGCCGCGGGCAACTGAAGTTCGAAAACCGCAACACGAATGCCCGAGTGACGGGCACGACCTTTCAGTACCCCGACGTCTTCAACTACAAGGTCGCCCTCGGCCGGTTCTTCACGGCTCAGGACGACGACGCCAAGCGCCGGGTCATGGTCGTCGGCTCGGACATTCCGGGTCAGCTCGAAACGGATTCGCAGGCGCTCGTCGGCAGGACGGTCAGCGTCAACGGCCAGCCGTTCGAGGTCGTCGGCGTGCTCGCGAGCGAGGGCAGCGGCGGCGGCTTCGGCAACCGCGGCCCGGACCAGGAAGCCTACATCCCACTCAAGACCGCCGAGCTGCGCGTCTTCGGCCGCCAGCAGCTGGACAGTATCAGCGTACGCGTCACCCAGGGGCTGCCCGTCGAGCGCGCGATGGTCGACATCGAGCGGGTGCTGCGCAAGCAACATCGGCTGCTGCCCGGCAAGGCCAACGACTTCTCGATCATCGACCGGCGCGAGTTCCTGCAGACCCAGCAGGAGGCCCAGCAAACGTTCACCGTGCTGCTCGCGAGCATCGCCGGGGTGAGCCTCGTCGTCGGCGGCATCGGCATCATGAACATCATGCTCGTCAGCGTGACCGAGCGGACGCGCGAAATCGGCATCCGCATGGCCCTGGGCGCGACGCGCAACACCATCATGCTGCAGTTCCTCGTCGAGTCCGTCACCCTCTGCCTTTTCGGCGGCCTCGTCGGCATCGCGGCCGGAACCGGCGCGGCAGACCTCATGTCCCGCTTCGCAGGGTGGGAAGTGTTCGTCGCTCCGAACTCCGTCGTGCTCGCCTTTGCCTTCAGCGTGGGCGTCGGCCTGTTCTTCGGAATCTGGCCGGCGCGCCGCGCGGCGCGTCTCGACCCGATCGAAGCCCTGCGCTACGAATAACCCGGAAACGGGCCTTTGCCCGGTCTGCGGCGCGAAGTTCACGCTTCGCCCCGGTTGCGGGTAGAATGGCCGTTCGCCGAAAGGCATGGCCGAATATTCAGTCTGTCGACTTCCGGCGTAATTCAGCTTGGATCATCGAATACGCGAGTAGATAGACGTGTTTTCTTGGCTCGTTCGCCGGCTCGCAGCCGCGCTTCTCCTTGTTCTCGCCTCGGGCTGCGTGGCGCACCTTCACAAAGACCTCATGCCGCCGGCCGACTATCGGTATCGGCCGCCCGTCGACGCCAATCCCAGGTTCGATTACGAGGCCAACGGCCACGTGCACCTCTCGGCCCCGTTCGACCACACGCGCTTCCACGAGATCATGCACCTGTCCTTCCCCTCGAGCGGCACGACGGGGTCCCCCGACAACGAGGTGCATGCGATCTACTATCGCAGCCAATTGCCCGGCCGCAAGAAGCTCGTCATCGTTCTGCCCATCTGGGGTACGAGCGAATATCCGCCGAGCCGGATCACGCGCGGCTACGCGCGGCACTCGCACGGAGACGCGAACGTCATCTGGATTCTGGGAGATACGCCGCTGTTTCCCTGGACGAGCCTCAGCACGACCTCGAGCGAGAAGCAGTTCGAGCGTATGGCGCGCGCGAGCGCGGAGAGGTACCGCACGGCCGTCATCGATATGCGCCGCCTCCTCGACTGGGCCGAGAATCAGCCCGACATCGATCCGGGCCATATCGGCATGGTCGGGTTCAGCATGAGCGCGCTCGTGACCGCGACGCTTCTCGGCAACGACGACCGCGTCTCCACGGCCGTGCTCATGATGGGGGCGGCCGACTTTGCCGACATCTTTACGCACTGTGGGGACCGCGCCGGCGAGGTGCGCAAACACGTGCTCTCATCCTACGGCTGGTCGCTCAAGCGGTATCACGACTTCTTCCAGAAGCTGTTCGGGCCGGCCGATCCCGTGAATTACCGCGGCCGCTACGACCCGACGAAGATCCTCATGATCGACGCGGCCTTCGACAACTGCATGTCGCGCTCCTCGCGGGATGCGCTCTGGGACGCGACGGGGCACCCCGAGCGCATCACGCTGCTCACGCGCCACCGCAGCGGCTTCTACTCGATGACGCCGCTCGGGCTGAACTTCACGAGGCGACGCATCTATCATTTCCTCGACGTCAATCTTTGACATAAGCTGGCCCGACTCCGGAAGGCGACGTTGCCGCTTGCAGACGGGCGGCGGCTGCGCCATAGTCGCTGCGCCGATCAAGGGTAAACCCGGCGAAAGCCGGGGACACAAAGCTTCCGGTCTACGGGCAACGGCCTAGGACAGCGGGGTTGCCGGCATTGGGTCGAGAGAGGTCAGCCCTCGCCGGGCCGCGCTGCTCGGCACGAGGCGGAGCTTCGCGTCCACAGCGTGCATCACCGGAACCCCGAATGGATCGGCTCGCAGTCGAGTACCAGGCCCGGGAGGCATTCGGAGATGAGCATGGCGGCGCGTAAGCGCGTGGGGATGATGTCCGCGGCCGGTCCGGCCGTCGTCGCGCGACCGGCCTCGCCGACCGACATCGCGCAGATCATGGCCGACATCAAGCGTTATCCCTCGCCCGTCCGGCCCGTCGGCTCGGGCAGCTCGACGACGCGCTGCATCGCCGCCCACGGCGGCACGGTCGTAGACCTCTCGGACATGAACCGCGTGCTGCGCATCGAGGCAGACACGGTCACGGTCCAGCCGGGCATCGCCTTACCCGATCTGGCAGAGATACTCAGCGAGCGCGGCATGGAGCTCATCGGCGGCTTCGACCTCGCGCATCGCAGCGTCGGGGGCGCGGTCTGCGGGGCGGGGCTCGAGGCTTCGATCGCAGGCGACGCGGGCCAGTTCGCCGCCCATGTCGTGCAGCTCAAGATCGTCAGCCCGACCGGCAGAAAGTTCGTCGTCCACGAGAAGACGCCGAATCTCATGGCGCTCATGCGCCTGAGCTACGGCCTGCTCGGGATCGTGTACGAGGTCACGCTCCGGATTCGCCCCGTGCAGGGCTTCACGGTGCAGACGGCGCGCGCGGGCTTCAAGGAGTTCGCCAAGCTCGGGCCGCGCCTCGCGGCGGCCGGCTCGGGCGTCAAACTCTACCTGCTGCCGTTTCGCAACCGCATCTACTTCGAGCTGCGCCGCCCGTCCGCCGGCTCCGAGACCGGCAGGAAGTTCGCCTGGCGCCTCAAGGATTGGGCGGTCTACTCCGCACTGCCCGGCGCGGCGCGCTCGATTGCTGCGGCCGTACCGATCCGCCAGCTGCGCTACCCGCTCATCGACGGATTCAGCACGGTCATGCAGTCTCTGCTGAGCGGGGCGCTCACGCGCCGCGGCAGCAACGCGGTCGAGCAAACCGGCCGCTTCCACTCGCCCGCGAGCCACGACCGGTACACATACTGCACCTGGGCCTTCCCGGCGGCCGATTTCGGCCAGACCGCGCTCGCCTACAAGCTCTTCTGCAAGGAGCACTACGCGCGCACGGGCTTCCGCTGCGACCTGCCCGCGATCGGTTTCCGGCTCAACCAGGACCGCAGCGCCCTGCTCTCGCCGTCGTTCGACGGGCCGATGGTGACGCTGAGCCAGCTATGCACTCAGAGCGAAGGCTGGGACGACTTCGTCTTCGACTATGCCGAGTTCGCGGCCGAGCACGGCGGCGTGCCCTTCTTCAATCAGACCCGCAACGTCACGGCCGCGCTCGCGACGCAGCGATTCGAGCGCCGGCTCGCGTTCTTCAACAAGGTCCGGCGCGAGGTCGACCCCCACGATCGGTTGCTGAATCCGTTCTTCGCGACTTACATGTCCTGAAGCAGCCCGAAGCGGCGGCGAAGCACGGGATCGGAACCGCTACCGAATGAACGCCATGCTTTCGAGCTTCACGATGATCCGATGCGCCGCGAGGTCCGGCGTGAGCTCCGAGGTGTCGATGCGCATCTCGGGATTCTGCGGCTCCTCGTAGGGGTCGCTGATGCCCGTGAAACTCTGGATGATGCCGGCCCGCGCCTTGGCATAGAGGCCCTTGCGGTCGCGCTCTTCGCAGACCTCGAGCGGCGTCGCGACGTGCACCTCGATGAAGCCGCCGAGTGGCTCGATCATCTCGCGCACGAGGCGGCGCGTCGCGGTATATGGGGCGATGGGCGCGCAGATGGCGATGCCGCCGTTCTTCGTGATCTCGCTCGCGACGTAGCCGATGCGCTGGATGTTGAGGTCGCGGTGCTCCTTCGAGAAGCCGAGCTCGCTCGAGAGGTGTTTGCGCACGACGTCGCCGTCGAGCAGCGTGACGGGGCGGCCGCCCATTTCCATGAGCTTGACCATCAGGGCGTTCGCGATCGTGGACTTGCCCGAGCCCGAAAGTCCCGTGAAGAACACGGTGAACCCTTGCCCGTAACGCGGCGGATGCGTGCGGCGCAGCTCGGCGACGACCTCCGGGAACGAGAACCACTCGGGTATATCGAGGCCGTCGCGCAGACGGCGCCGCAGCTCCGTCCCGGAGATGGACAGGGTCCGCTCCTTCGGATCGACCTCGTCCTCCGGCATGTACTGGGCGCGCTCCTCGACGTAGACCATGTTCTTGAAGGGCACCATCGTGATGTCGAGCTCGTGCTCGTACTCCTGCATGAGCCGCTGCGCGTCGTAAGGCCCGTAGAACGGCTTGCCGTCGCTGCCCGCCCCCGGGCCGGCATGATCGCGGCCGACGATGAAATGCGTGCAGCCGTGGTTCTTGCGGATGATGGCGTGCCAGAGGGCCTCGCGCGGGCCCGCCATGCGCATGGCGAGCGGCAGCAGGCTCAGCTGCGTCGTCTGCTCGGGGTAGTGGGCCAGCAGATGCTCGTAGCAGCGCACTCGCGTGAAGTGGTCCACGTCCCCGGGCTTCGTCATGCCGACGACGGGGTTGATGAGCAGGTTCGCCTCGACGTCCTTCGCGGCGCGGAACGTGAGCTCGAGGTGGGCGCGGTGCATCGGGTTGCGCGTCTGAAACGCGACGACTTTGCGCCAGCCGAGCTTCTGGAAGCGGTCTCGGAGCTCCTTGGGCGTATCCCGCAGATGTTTGAAATCGTAGTGCGTGGGCGGCTCGACACCGCGCAGCCGGCCGCCGAGATAGACCGGGTGCGACTTTTGCAACAGATAGCTCACCCCGGGGTGCGCCTCGTCCTCGGTACCGAAGACGCCGTGCGCCTCGGCGGCTTTGTCCGGACGATAGACGTCCGTGATTTCGAGCGTGGCGATGAGCACACCCTCGGGATCCCGCAGCGCGATCGTATTGCCTTCCCGGACACCTTCCGCGAACTTCTCGGTGACGTCGAGGGTGATCGGGATCGGCCAGAGCACGCCGCTCTTCAGCCGCATCGCCTCGACGACGCCCTCGTAGTCTTCCCGGCCGAGAAAGCCTTCGAGCGGAGAGAAGGCTCCGTTCAGCAGGAGCTCGAGATCGCAGAGCTGCCGCATCGTGAGATCCCACGACGCCATATCCCTGGCCCTGCGCTTCTCTTCCTCGCGCTCGGCCTCGGGCAGATACAGATCCTTCAGCTCCCCTCCGTGGGCTTCTTTGAATGCTCCCATGACGGCAATGGCTCCTCAGTCCTTGATGACACGACAGCGAAACAACGGCGCCCGCTCCGCCTTCCGGCGGCCGGGCCGGTGCGATCCCCGGTGGTTCGCTAGTCCGCTACGAGTTGCTGCACCGTCGAACGAATGCCGGCGGCGTTGATCGCGGGCAGGTATTGTGCGTCATGCTCGCGCCATTTCAAAGATTTCTTGACGATGCCTTCGAGGTTGGGCCGCTTTTCATGGGGGCCGCTACCCTTCCCGATACCGCCGCCGAGCTCGACGACGGCGTCGACTCCGGCATCGATGGCCGTGCTCATGCAGGAGATCCAGCGCACGGGATTGAACAGCTGGAAGAAGAGCCGGGAACGGATGGCGTCGGGCTCCGGATCGTGGAAGCCGCCTGTGTAATTGGACAAAATGCGTACGCGGGGCGCGGCGAGCTCGGTTTTCTGGAGTACCGGCCGGAACTGTTGCGCCGCGCCAACCATGAGGTAGGTGTGGAAGGCGCCCTCGGTATTGAGCCGGATGCCGCGCTTGCCCGGATGCCGGTCCTTGAGCTCCCCGGTCAGCGCGTCGAGATCCGCGTCCTCGCCGGCGATCACGGTCTGATCCGGCAGGTTGCAGCCGCCGATACCGCAGAAATGCTTGTCCGCGAGCGCCGAAGCCGTCGCGAGATCGAGTGTCGTGGCGAGCATGCCGCCGCGGCCGTATTCGCTCATGAGCTCGCCGCGGCGCTTAACGAGCGCGAGCGCGTGCTCGAAGGTCAGCGCTCCGGCGGCCACGAGGGCCGAGTACTCGCCGAGGCTGTGTCCGGCCGCGATCGCCGGTTCAACGGCGTCGCCGGCGAGGCTCCGGAACGCCTCGAGGCAGGCCACCTCGTGCGTGAGCAGAGCGGGCTGCGTGAAGCGGGTCCGGTTCAACTCCTCGCGCGGATCGGCGAACGAGAGCTCGCGCATGTCGTAGCCCACGACTTCGCTTGCGCGTTCGTAAACCGCACGCGCAGCCTCGAACTCGTTCACGAGGTCCGACCCCATGCCGGCGTACTGTGAGCCCTGCCCGGGGAACACGAACAGTATTTGGCGCTGCGTCATGGGCCCCATGACCCCGCTGAAGGGGGACGCAAAAAAGGACGCACAGAATACGCTCGGGGCCCGCGGCCCTCAAGCGCACAGGCCGCGTCACCCGCCTACGCGCTCGTCGCCGGGCCGGGCCGCGAGGGCCAAAGACGCGGCGGCGCCTCCGTCGCGGGCCCGACGGCCCTCGCGCTCGTCCACGGCGAGGAGCAGCGCGAAACCGATCGCGAACAGGATCAGCACGACCGAGACGCCCATGCGCTGCGAGCCGGTTATCTGCGTGACGAGGCCGAGAAAGAACGGCCCGATGAAGGCCGTGAGCTTGCCGGAGAACGCGAAAAACCCGAAGAATTCGTTCTCGGCCTCGGCCGGGACGAAGCGTCCCATGAGCGAGCGGCTCGCGGCCTGGTTCGGGCCGACGAAGATACCGATCAATATTCCCGCGACCCAGAACCAGAACTTGGTCGTCGCGAGCACCGCGAGCGTCGTGGCGAGGATGAGCCCGATCAGCGAGACGACGATCGTGCGCTTGCCGCCGATGCGGTCGTCGACGAAGCCGAGCAGGATCGCCCCGCCGCCGGCCGCGATGTTCAGCACGATGCCGAACACGAGAACTTGCTGCAGGGAAAACCCGAACGTATCCGCCGCGTAGATGCCGCCGAAGGCGAAGACGGTCACGAGCGCGTCGTTGTAGATCAGGCGCGCGACGAGGAAGCGCACGATCTGCTTGTAACGGCGGATGTGCGAGAACGTTTGCTTGATTTGCGCGACCGCCTCGCGCACGACCGTGCCGGCCGGCGAGACGCGCGAGCGATCCTCGTGCACCCAGAAGAACAGGGGCAGACTGAAGACGACGAACCAGACTGCGACGAGCAGGTTCGTGGCGCGGATGTTCTCGCCGGCGGCCTTCGTGAACCCGAGCCAGGGGGTGTCCGGCTGGACGAGACCGACGAGCGCCAGCACGAGGGCCGCGAGGCCGCCGAAATAGCCGAGCCCCCAACCGAGCCCCGACACCGAGCCGATGCGCTCGTGCGGCGCGATGTCGGGCAGGAAGGCGTTGTAGAACACCTCGGCGAACTCGAACGCGATATTCGCGACGACGAGCAGCGCGAGCGCCTTGAATACCTGCCCCGGCAGCACGAAATAGAGCATGGCCGTCGCGACCGAGCACACGAACGTCGCGAGCACCACGAACAGCTTGCGGTAGCCGCCGCGGTCCGCCAGCGCGCCGAAGACGGGCGAACCGAGCGCGACGATGACGGCGGTCGTCGTCACGGCCCTCGACCACAGCGCCGTGCCGAGAATAGGATCGGGCGCGATCGCCTGTGTGAAATAGGTCGCGTAGACGAAGGTCACGACCAGGGTCGTGAACGGTGAATTCGCGAAATCGTAGAGCGCCCACGAGACGATCGCTCGGCGGCGCGTCTGCGCGAATTTCGACATGGCGGATACCGTTCGGCCGGAGAGCGGACGGTAACACCCGCCCGAAAGACGATTCAAGCAGCGCGGCCCTCCGCCGAGAACCGGCGGCCGGGCGCCGAGTCTCAATTCAAGGCGCACGGCCTTTACACCCGCCCGGCCGGCACTTAACTTGCAGCGACGGCGAGGAGACGGCATGCGTATCGGTGTTCCCAAAGAAGTCAAGATTCACGAGTACCGCGTAGGGCTCACGCCCCACGCCGTCAGCGAGCTCGTGCATGCCGGCCACGAGGTGATCGTCGAGCGCGCGGCCGGCGCGGGCGCAGGCTTCGCCGACGAGGCCTTCGAGGCGGCCGGGGCGCGGCTCGCCGAAGGCCCGGAGGCGCTCTTCGGCGAGGCGGAGCTCATCGTCAAGGTCAAGGAGCCGCAACCGGCCGAGCTTCCGCTGTTGTCCGCTCAGCACGTCCTGTTCGGCTACCTGCACCTCGCGGCCGAGCCGGCGCTTGCGCGGGCCCTGCAGGCGTCCGGGGTCACGGCCATCGCCTACGAGACGGTCACGGGTCCGGGCGGGGGGCTGCCGCTGCTCGCGCCCATGAGCCGCATCGCGGGCCGCATGGCGGTCCAGGTGGGCGCGCACTTTCTCGAAAAGCCCGTCGGCGGCGCGGGCCTCTTGCTCGGCGGCGTCCCCGGTGTCCCTCCCGCGCGCGTGGTCGTCATCGGCGCGGGCATGGCCGGCACGAGCGCCGTCGAGGTCGCCATCGGCCTACAGGCCCATGTCACCGTCATCGACAACAATCTCGAGAAGCTGGAGCGCTTGGCCGTCCGCTACGAGAACCGGCTGCGCACGCTGTTCTCGACCCGCGCCGCGATCGCCGAAAGCCTCGCCGGAGCCGCCCTCGTCATCGGCACCGTGCTCGTGCCCGGCCGCAGCGCGCCCAAGCTCGTCACGCGGGAGATGATCGCGAGCATGACGAAGGGCGGCGTCGCCGCGGACGTCGCGATCGACCAGGGCGGCTCGTTCGAGACCAGCCGGCCCACGTCGCATGCGGACCCCGTCTACACGGTCGACGGCGTCTTGCATTACTGCGTGACGAACATTCCGGGCGCCGTGCCACGCACGTCCACTCAGGCGCTCGTGAACTCGACCCTGCCCTACGTGCGCGCCCTCGCCGATCACGGCTGGCGCGCGGCGCTCGAGCGGGACCCGCAGCTCGCGGCGGGCCTCAACGTCGCGGACGGGCAGATCCGTCACGCCGGCATCGCGGCGGACCTCGCGCGCGCCACCTAGGGCGCCGGCCCGGCGAGGCCTCCCGCTGGCCCGCGCCGCGCGGCGCGGCCGCGCTGCATCCGCGTCCCTTGGCAGCCCCGAATCATTGCCCGTAGCTCGGGTCGCACTCGTAGGGATAAATGACCCCGTGCGGATCGCGCGTCCAGGCCATGTAGCGCGCGGCCTTGCCCGCAAACGTCTGCGGATCCTCGTAGAGCTGCGTGAGCCACAGCGTATTGCCATCCGGGCTCAGCCGAAAATGCTCGACGAGATGCAGGTCGTCGCTGTGATCGAAGCCGTTGTTCATGAACGTGCCCGCCTCGATGTTCGTCGTGTCCACCACGAGCGTGTCGCCTTCCCAGTGGCCGATCGAGTCGCCCGACTTGGTGTGCGGCGCATCGGGCGGCGCGTGCAGTTTCGTATCGAGATGGATGACGCGATACATATCGAAGAACTCCATCTGCAGCACGATGAGGTCCCGGCCCTGATGGATGCGCATTGGAAAGGGCGCCTGCATATAGAACGCGACGGACGGCGCGCGGCAAGTGTTCTCGCGCGAGAGCTCGGCGTCGTAGTCGTAGTGGCGCACCTCGTCGAGCGCCCGCTTCGTGAGCTTCAGGCCCGCATAGTCGCCGGCGGCGAGCTCGCCGCCGCCCGTGTCGTTGATGAGCACGGTGCCTTGCGGCAGCTCGTCGATGAGCGCCTGCCCCGAAGGCTGTTTTTCGAATTTGACTTTCCAAACGCCCGAGATGTTCGGCACCGCGTCTGCGGCGCCGCACCTCGCGGCGGCCGCGAGGCCGAGCGCGGCCAGGGCAACGGCGCCGACCCTCCGCGCCATCGGAGCGGCGAGCGCGGGCGACCGGGGGCCGGCCACGTTCGTCGGCTCAGTCCTTGCCATCGGACACCCCCGTCGTGGGCCGCTGCCCGATGAGCACGTGACCGTCCGCGAACGTGATCTTGTAGACCCGTAGGTAGTGGCCGCTGTCCCGCGACGGATAACCCGTTACCGTGATGCGATCGCCCGCCTTGAGCGAATGCTCGTCCCAGCCTCGCCGCCTCAGAATGTTCGGCGAATTGGTTTCCGCCTTCCAGGCCTCGTCGCCGTTCGGGCCCTGCACCGTGAAGAACAGCAGCCCGTGCGGATTGCGGAAACGAAACTCCGTGACCGTTCCCGTCACGCTCACGACCTTGTCGGCGACGAAATGCACCGCAAACGAGTGGTGTGCCTCGGCCGCGGCGGCCGTCAACAGCGCCGCGGCAGCCGCAACAATGCTCAGTCGTCTGATCACCTTTCTTCTCTCCTCTCGGCCCTGCCCACCGCCCGGCCGGGCGACCTGGCCGGCCGACCGGCCCGCCGCCCTGCCCGGCGCCTCTGCAGCGAGCCTCCGGCGACCGTCGCTCAGAGCAGCGGCTGCTCCCCAAACCGGCGGAGCCATCGCTCCACCGCTTCCGGATTGTAAACATACTTCGGCACGCGTGAAGCGAGCGCGGCGAGCACGGCCTCCGTCGCCCACGGAATCGCGGCCGCGAGCGTACCGCCGCGGTTGGCGGCGATCATGTGCGGGGAGAGGAGCAGCTCGTCGCCGAAGCGCAGCAGCCGTGAATCGGCCGGAGGGGGCTCGACGGGCAGCACGTCCAGGGCGGCGCCGCCGAGCCGCCCGGCTTCGAGCGCGTCGCAGAGCGCCTCGACGTTGACCAGGGCTCCGCGCGCCGTGTTGATGAGCAATGCATCCGGCTTCATGAGCGCGAGCTCGCCGGCCCCGATCAGGCCCCGCGTCTCGGCCGTGAGATTGCAGTGCAGGCTCACGACGTCGGCCTCGCGCAGCAGCGTCACGAGCGGCACGCGCACGGCCCCCAGGGCCGCGAACGCGGCCGGATCGACGTAGGGGTCCGCGGCCAGCAGGCGCACTCGCCACGGCGCGAGCAGCTCCGCCACGCGAGAGCCGATACGCCCGAGCCCGACGATGCCGATCGTAAGGCCCGGATAACCATCCGCGCGCCGGCCCACGTAGCGGCCCTCGAGCGCCTTGTCGCGCCAGCGTCCGGCCTTGACCTCGGCGCTGCGGCGCGCGAGCTTTTTCAGCAGCGCGAGCATGAGGCCGACGGCGCCCTCGGCAACCCCGCCCCAGTTCGCCTCCGTGGGGCAATGCGTCACGAGAATACCGAGCGCCGTGGCAGTTTCGACGTCCACGTCGTCGGTGCCGATCGTATATTTCGAGACGATCCGCAGCGAAGGGAACGCGGCCAGCACCTCGCGGTCGATCACGCCGCCGCGAAACGTCGCGCCGAGCAGCGCGTCCGCGTCGGGCGCGGCACGCCTGAGCAGCTCGGGAGAGGCGTCGAAGTCGCCCACGACGACTTCGCAGCCCGCGTCGGTCAAACGGGCATGCGAGCGCCCGGTCTCGTCGACGGGACGGAAGACCAGTACCTTTGGGCGCTTCACGACAGGGGCACCCGCGCAGGCAGCAGGCCGAATCGGCGGCTTCGTGCCGGGCGCGGCCCGGACGGGCTCAAGCGCAAGATCATGGGCCGGCTCCTTGTCTCGGCCGGCCGATCATATCACCCCGAAAAAGGGGGCAGAGCGTGGAGCGATGGATGGCGCGTCGGGGCAAGGCGCGAGAGCGCCCCTATCAGATCAGCTCGATGGGCACCGAGTCCACGCGCCAGATGTCGCGGCAATACTCGCGGATGCTGCGGTCCGAAGAAAACTTGCCGCTGCGCGCCGCGTTGAGGATCGACATCCGCGTCCAGCCGTCCGCGTCCAGGAAGGCTCTGCCGACTCGGCGCTGGCACTCCGCATAGCTCGAGTAGTCTGCGAGGACCATGTAGGGGTCGTGGTAGCGGAGACCGTCGAGCAGGCCGCGGAACAGGTCCCTATCGCCGCGCGAGAACAGGCCGCTCGCGAGAAGCTCGAAGACGGCCGTAAGCTCGGCATCGCGCTCGACGAAGCTCAGCGGCCGGTAGCCCGCCCGCTGCATCGCCTCGACCTCCGTCGCGTCGTGCCCGAAGATGAAGAAGTTCTCGGCGCCGACTTCGCGGCGCAGTTCGATGTTGGCGCCGTCCAGCGTGCCGATCGTGAGCCCGCCGTTCATCGCGAACTTCATGTTGCCCGTGCCGGAAGCCTCCTTGCCGGCCGTCGATATGTGCTCGCAGAGATCGGCGGCCCGGTAGATGCGCTGCGCCGTCGTGACGTTGAAATTAGGGACGAAAACGACCCGCAGCCGTTCGTTGACGTCGGGATCGCGATTGACGACCGCGGCGACCGAATGGATGAGCTTGATGACGAGCTTGGCGATGCGGTAGCCGGGCGCCGCCTTGCCGCCGAACACGAACGTGCGCGAGGGCGCGTCCGCATCGAGGCCCTGCTTGAGCCGGTGGTACAGGGCCACGATGTGGAGCACATTCAAGTGCTGGCGTTTGTATTCGTGGATGCGCTTGACCTGCACGTCGAACATCGAGTCCGGATCTACCGTCATATCGAGCCGCTCGGCCACGAACTGTGCGAGCTCACGCTTGCATGCCAGCCGAATGCCGCGCCAGCGCTCGCGGAACTCGGGCTCGTCCGCAAGCGGCTCGAGGCCCCGGAGCTCGTCGAGATCGCGCACCCAGCCGTCGCCCAATGTCTCGTTGAGAAGCCGCGCGAGCCGCGGGTTCGCGAGCATGATCCAGCGCCTCGGCGTGACACCGTTCGTCTTGTTCGAGAACCGCTCGGGCCAGAGGTCGTGGAAGTCCTTGAGCACACGCGACTTGAGCAGATCCGAGTGCAGCTCGGCCACGCCGTTGATGGAATGGCTGCCGACGCAGGCGAGATGCGCCATCCTCACGTAGCGCTCGCCGCGCTCGTCGATGAGCGAGAGCGCGGCAACTTTGCTGTCGTCCGCGAGGCAGCTCATGCGCACGTCGTCCAGAAACGCGGCGTTGATCTCGAAGATAATCTCGAGGTGGCGCGGCAGGACGCGGCGCATGAGCTCGAGCGGCCAGCACTCGAGCGCCTCTGGAAGCAGGGTGTGATTCGTGTAGGCAAAGGTTCTGCGCGTCACCGACCAGGCCTCGCCCCAGGGCATGCCGTGCTCGTCGACGAGCAGCCGCATGAGCTCGGGCACCGCGATGGCCGGGTGCGTGTCGTTGAGCTGCACGGCGAATTTCTCGTGGAAGCGCTCGAGCGGGATGTCCTGAACGCGCATGACGCGCAGCATGTCCTGCAGGGAACAGGAGACGAAGAAGTACTGCTGCTGCAGCCGCAGTTCCTTGCCCTGAAGCTGCTCGTCGTTGGGGTACAGAACCTTGCTGAGGTTCTCGGAGACGATCTTCCGGTCCACGGCGCCGTAGTAATCGCCCCGATTGAAGACCGCGAAATCGAACGACTCGGGAGCCTCCGCCCGCCAGAGCCGCAGCGTGTTCGCCGTATTGCTGCGGAACCCGAGGATCGGCGTATCGTATGGCACGCCCTTGACGACCATCGACGGGGCCCAGCGCACGCGCTCTCGCCCCTGCTCGTCGTGATAGCGTTCGACGTTGCCGCCGAACTTGACGTTTACGGCCCACTCGGGCCGCGCGATTTCCCACGCGTTGCCATGGGTCAGCCACTTGTCCGTGCGCTCCGTCTGCCAGCCGTCGACGATGTCCTGCTCGAAAATGCCGAATTCGTAACGGATGCCGTAAGCGAGGGCCGGAATCTCGAGCGTCGCGAGCGAATCGATGAAGCAGGCCGCGAGGCGGCCGAGGCCCCCGTTGCCGAGCCCGGGCTCCGGCTCGCGCGCGAGCAGCGCATCGAAATCCAGACCGAGCTCGCGGATGACCGCCTCGACCTCGTCGTAGAGACCGAGATTGATGAGGTTGTTGCCGAGATGCGGCCCGAGCAGGAACTCGGCGGAGAAATAGGCGACGGTGCGCACGGCCTCGTTCGTGTAGACGGCCGCCGTGCTGACCCAGCGCCGGAGCAGCATGTCGCGCACCGCATATGCGAGCGCCAGGTAGTAGTCGGTCTCGGTCGCGAGCCGCGGAAACTTCCCCTGGACATAGAAAAGCTTGTCGAGGAAAGCGCGTTTGAACGCCGCGCGGTCTAAAGCCGTCGTCCGCGCTGGGTGAGGCGCGCGCAGGCCGACGGATTCGCGTACAGGTTCGATGATCATGAGATTGCCCGAGGGCCGGCCGGAGCCCGGAGCCCGGCGCCCCAGGCTCGGCCGCCTGCCCCTAAGCCGCGCCGTCGGCCGCCTTGCGGCGCCGAATCTTTGCCCGCGCCGCGCTCTTCGGTACCGCGAGCTCCTGTTCGGCCTCGAGCCAGTCGTCGAGCTCGGAGCCGGGCACGAAACCCCGGCGCTCCGCCTTGAAATAAGCCCGCTCCGCGATGGCCGCTCGCGTCGCATCGCCCGCGCCGGCCGCCGCGCTCATCGCCTTCTTCGCCATCTCTGCTCTGCTGCCTCCCTAGGGCGAGACGCCCGAGGTCCCATAGCAAGAGCCGTGCCGCGCTTCGGCTCCGCACAACTGTTTGAAAGTTCTGGAATCGGCGGTTGGGGGCGTGCTCCATGGGCGTGCATGCCGCGCCGCCTCTGCGCCAGGACGGAGCGGCCTCAGAAAGGCGGAAGAGCGTGCGCGACCTCGAAGGAGCCCTCGACGATCATCCGCACGGCGACGTAGAAAATCAGCGCGAGACCGACGTAGGCGATCCAGTGGAAGCGCGACAGCAGGCGTGCGATGAGCACGGCCGCGAGCCCCATGAACAGCACGGACAAGCCGAGCCCGAACACGAGGACCACGAGGTGGTCGCGCGCGACGCCGGCGACCGCGAGAACGTTGTCGAGCGACATCGAGAGATCCGCGACGACGATCTGCGTCGCGGCCTGGCGCAGCGTCTTGCCGTAGCGCGAATGCGCGTCGCGGGGCCTGCTCGCCGCAGCTCGGGCCGGCTCGGGCTCGTCGAGGCCGAAGCCGCCCTGGCCCGCGGCGGTGTGCGCCTCGGAAGGCGCCTCGGCCGAGGTGCGCCGCCGCTCCTGGCGCGTCTGCTCGAGCTCGCGCCAAAGCCGCCACGAGACCCACAGGAGCAGCAGCCCTCCGGCCAGCGTGAGGCCGATGATCTGGAGCAGCTGGACCGTGACGGAAGCGAACACGATCCGCATGGCCGTCGCCGCGGCGATGCCGATCATCATGGCTCGCGCGCGCTGCTCGCGCGGCAAGCCGGCGACGGCCATGCCGACGACCACGGCGTTGTCGCCGGCGAGAACGAGGTCCACGAACACGACCTGGACGAATGCGGCAAGCTCGGCCGCCGAAATCACGTGCATGCCGCGCCGAGTTTGCCGTCCGGCCTCATCTGGGTCTCAGGGAGAAGAAGGGAAAATTGCGACACGGCGCAGTAGTGTGCCCGGGCGCGCAGGTGTTTGCACCCGCACGGCTGTATCCGTCATGATACGCGCCCAAGTGCGGCCGTGTTCCCACCCCTGTTTTTCAAGAGCTCGAAGATGATGCAGAAAAACCACAGCGTTGTCGTGGCCCTGCTTCTCGGCGCCGCGGCCGGTTCGGCCGGTGCGCAATCGGCCCAAGGCTCGAGCCCCGGCGCGCAATCGGCCCAAAGCTCGAACCCCGGCGCCGGAGCCCAGGCGTCGGCCGCCGGCGCCAAGAACCCGCTCGAGGAAATCGTGGTCACGGCGACGCGCCTGGCGACGCCCTTGGACCACGTTCCGGCCGCCGTGAGCGTCGTGACCAAGGACGACATCCAGCTGGGCCGCCAGCAGCTCGGCCTCGACGAGTCGCTCGACCGCGTGCCGGGCGTGCTCATGCAGGATCGCTACAACTTCGCTCAGGACCTGCGCGTTTCGATCCGCGGTTTCGGCGCCCGCGCGAACTTCGGCATCCGGGGCGTCAAAATTCTCATCGACGGCATTCCCGCAACACTGCCCGACGGCTCGGGCTCGGTAGACGGGGTCGATCTCGGCACGGCGAGCCGCATCGAAGTCATCCGCGGGCCGAGCTCGACGCTGTACGGCAACGCCTCCGGCGGGGTCATCAACATCACGAGCGAGTCCCCGCCCGACCAGCCCTTCGCCGACGTCAGGGTCGCGGCCGGCGAATACGACTACCGCAAGACGCAGGTCAAGGCCGGCGGCCAAGGCGACAAGGTTGGGTATCTCGTCAGCCTCTCCGACATGGGCTACGACGGTTTCCGGGACCACAGCCGGGCCGAAAGCACGCAGTTCAGCGGACGCTTCAATCTCGACTTCAAGGGCGACCGCAAGCTGCTCGCGGTCGTCAACTACACCGATCAGCCCGTCTCGGACGACCCGGGCGGCATCACGGCGGCCATGGCCGCGAGCGATCCCAAGGCCGCCTGGCCGGCGAACATCGCCTACGACGCGGGCGAAGCGCTGACCCAGTCGCGCGTCGGCTTCGTCTACGACGTGCCGCTGAACGGCGGCAACAGCCTCACGGCGCGCAACTATTATTTGTGGCAGGACTTTGCGAACAAGCTGCCGTTCGTGGCGGGCGGCCGGGTCAAATTCAATCGGTTCTTCGCCGGCGGCGGGCTCAACTACAACTACGACGGCTACTGGCTGGACCGCCCGGACCGCCTCGTCGTCGGCTTCGACTACAACGATCAGGACGACGACCGCACGAACTACGACAACAACCTCGGCGTTCAGGGCGCCCTCGCGCTCGATCAGCGGGAACACGTCACGAGCTCCGGCGTCTTCGCACAGAACGAGCTCAGCATCACGAAGGACGTGTTGCTGACGCTCGGCGTGCGGACGGACCAGGTCACGTTCGACGTCACCGATCACTTCCTGGCCGACGGCAACGACTCCGGGCGCGTCACCGAGGACAGCACGAGCCCGATGGCCGGCATCGTCTACTCGATCTCACCGGCGCTGAACTTCTACGGCACTTACTCAACGTCCTTCGAGACGCCGACGACGACGGAGTACGCGAACCCGACGGGCGCGGGCGGCTTCAACCAATCACTGAAGCCGCAGCTCGCGACGAACTACGAGATCGGCCTACGCGGTACGCTCGCCCAGAAGCACCGGTACGAGGTCTCGTTATTCACGATCGGCGTCAAGGACGAGCTGATCCCGTTCACGGTACCGGGCACGCCGGGGCGCGACTATTACGTCAACGCGGGCAAATCCACGCGAAACGGCCTCGAGTTCTCGATGGTTTCGCACCTCACGGACCGTTGGCGCACGACGTTCAGCTACACCTACTCGGACTTCACGTTCGACCGCTTCATCGATCAGGACGGCCACGACTTCAGCGGCAACGTGATCCCGGGCACGTCAAAGAATCTCTTCTACGCCGAGCTCAACTACGAAGACCCGCACGGCTGGTTCGGCTCGATCGATTCGCTCTATACCGGCAAGCAGTACGCCAACGACGCGAACACGAACTCGAGCCCGGCTTCGACGATCACGGACCTGCGGTTCGGCTACAAGGGGGAGGCGGGCTCGCTGCTCATCACGCCGTTCTTCTCGATCAACAACCTGTTCGACAAGAGCTATTACGCAAACGTGCGCCTCAACGCGTTCGGCGGCCGCTACTTCGAGCCGGGCCCCGGGCGTAACCTGTTCGCGGGCGTGACCGTCAACTACCGTTACCACTGACCGAAAAAAGGGGTCAGAGCCCTTTTTTTCACACCCGGCCGCCGAATCGGCACGCCCGCGCACGAAAAAAGGGCTCTGACCCTTTTTTCGGCGCCGGCGCCGCGAACGCCCCGCTCAGTAGTGGATGACCGCGCGGATGCTCTTGCCTTCGTGCATGAGCTCGAAGGCGTGGTTGATGTCCTCGAGACCCATCGTGTGCGTGATGAATGGGTCGATCTTGATGTCACCGTGCATGTACTGATCGACCATTCCGGGCAGCTGGCTGCGGCCCTTCACGCCGCCGAACGCGCTGCCGCGCCACACGCGGCCCGTCACGAGTTGGAACGGGCGCGTCGAAATCTCCTGGCCCGACCCCGCCACGCCGATGATCGTCGATTCGCCCCAGCCTTTGTGACAGCACTCGAGCGCGGAGCGCATGAGCTTGACGTTGCCGACGGCCTCGAACGAGTAGTCGACGCCGCCGTTCGTCATCTCGACGATGACTTCCTGGATCGGCCGATCGTAGTTCTTCGGGTTCACGAAATCCGTGGCGCCGAGCGCGCGCGCCATCTGCTCCTTGTCGGGATTAATGTCCACGGCCAGGATGCGCGAGGCCTTGGCCATGACCGCGCCCTGGATCACGCTGAGGCCGACGCCGCCCAGGCCGAACACCGCGACCGTCGAGCCGGGCTGCACCTTGGCCGTATTCAGCACGGCGCCGATGCCCGTCGTGATGCCGCAGCCGAGCAGGCAGACCTTCTCGAGGGGCGCCTCCTTGTTGACCTTGGCCACGGCGATTTCCGGCAGCACCGTGTACTCCGAGAACGTCGAGGTCCCCATGAAGTGCAGAATCGGCTTGCCCTTGATCGAAAACCGGCTCGTGCCGTCCGGCATTACGCCCTTGCCCTGCGTGACGCGGATCGCTTGGCAGAGGTTCGTCTTTCCCGAGAGGCAGTACTCGCACTTGCCGCACTCGGGCGTGTATAGCGGGATCACGTGGTCGCCCACCTTGACGCTCGTGACGCCCTCGCCGACTTCCTCGACGATCCCGCCGCCCTCGTGGCCGAGAATGACCGGGAAGGCGCCCTCCGGGTCGTCGCCCGACAGGGTGAACGCGTCCGTATGGCAGACGCCCGTCGCGACGATGCGTACGAGCACCTCGCCGGCTTTCGGGCCCTGAACGTCAACTTCCTCGATGGACAGGGGATCGCCCGCCTTCCACGCAACGGCCGCTTTCGCTTTCATTATTCGCTTCCCTCTGAGCTTGTGGTTATTCCGAACCTAAAGTGGCAAGGGCGCCATTGTAATGAAGTCGCTCTTTCCCTGTCGCCCCCGCGCTAAACTGGCGCCCCTCGCATCGACCTCCCGATCCGCCCAGTCATGGACATCTACCTCGGTCTAGGCTCGAACCTCGGCGATCGCCGCGCGCATCTCGCTGCGGCCCTGTCCCGTCTGCGCGCCGAGGATATCGACGTGCACGCCGTTTCCCCGGTCGTCGAGACGCCGGCGCTCTTGCCCGAAGGCGCGCCCAGCGACTGGAACCGGCCCTTCCTGAACGCAGTGATACGTTGCGGCACGGCGCTTGCGCCGGAAACGGCGCTCGAGCGCATCAAGGCCGTCGAAGCCGCGCTGGGCCGGGCGACCGAGGGGCCGCGCTGGGCCCCGCGCCCGATCGACATCGACATCCTGCTCTGGGGACACGAGCTCATCCACACGCCGCGGCTCGAGGTGCCGCACCCGGGGCTCACGCAGCGCGCGTTCGTGCTCACGCCCTTGGCCGCGCTGGCGCCGGGGCTCACGGTTCCCGGCCGGGGGCCGACGACGGTCCTGGGCTACGCGCGCGCCCTGCGCCACCGGATTCCGCTCTGGATGGGCATCTTGAACGTGACCCCGGATTCGTTCTCCGATGGCGGGGAGCTCCTCGAGGCCGGGTCCCTCGAAGCCCGCCTCGAGGCGATGCTCGAGGCGGGCGTGCAGATCGTCGACGTCGGCGCGGAATCGACGCGGCCGGGCGCCGCGCCGCTCTCGGCCGACGCCGAATGGGCGCGGCTCGAGATGCCGCTGACCCGCGTGCTCGCGAAAGTCGCCGACCTGCCCCTGCGCCCGCTCGTGAGCATCGATACGTACCACGCCGACGTCGCGCGCCGGGCCCTTGCGGCCGGCGCGGATATCGTCAACGACGTCGCGGGACTCACCGATGAGCGGATGATCGAGCTCGCGGCGGCCAGCGGAAATACTTTCGTCGCCATGCACAGCCTGACGGTGCCGGCGGACCGGACGGTCACGCTGCCCCCGGACCGGGCCCCGGGCGCCTGCTTGCGTGAATGGGTGGACCGCCGGCTAGAGGTTTGGACGGCGGCGGGCATTGCGCTCGACCGCGTGATCTTCGACCCTGGCATCGGTTTCGGCAAGACACCGCTGCAGTCGCTCGCCCTGCTGCGCGACGTCGCGGCGTTCTCGCCGCCCGAGCTCCGCGTGCTCGTCGGCCATTCCCGCAAATCGTTCATGGGCACCTTCGGCGGCCGCGGTCACGCCGAACGGGACCTCGTGACGGTCGGGGCCTCGCTGAATCTCTGTGCGCAGGGCGTGGACATCCTGCGCGTCCACGACGTGCCCTCGCACGTCGCGGCCTATCGCGGCTGGGTCCACCTCCTGCCCCCTTAGCGGGGCCGGCCCCCGCTCGTCGCTCCACGAATAGGACTCTTTGCGGGAGTTGCAACGTCCGAGAGCGGAGAGGGTGCGCGCCTGCGGCCTGTCCCACATGGCACGGTACTTGCTCTGGGAGAAGCGCGCACGAACGCCGGCGAACGCCTTGCTCGCGCGGCGCCGGAGGCACGAATTCGTCCCAGGATCGCAATGTATACGCTCGGAATCAACGCGGCTTTTCACGACAGCGCAGCCTGTCTCGTGCGCGACGGCGAAGTCGTCGCGGCCGCCGAGGAAGAGCGCTTCACGCGCGTCAAGCATGCGAAGCGCCCTGTGCCGTTCAGCGCGTGGGAACTGCCTTACCATGCCGTCGACTTCTGCCTAGCGCGTGCGGGCATCGACCTCGCGGCCGTCGATCACGTCGCGTACTCGTTCGATCCGCGCCGGCTGCTCGAGACGCGCCGGCTGCTCGAGACGGGCGAGGCGTCGATCTCGCTGCCGCTCGAGCCGAGCGCGAGGGCGAAACCGGGCCTTGCCCCATGGGAACCGCTGTTCCTGTCCTACGTCGTCAACGCCGAACGCCAGCTCGTCGACGGCGCCCCTCACCGTCTGCGCGAGCGGTTCCTGCCCGCGAAGCGGGCGAAACGATGGCGCTGGCATTTCGTGGAGCACCATCTGTGCCACGAGGCGAGCGCCTTCCTCGCCTCGCCGTTCGAGGAAACGGCCGTCATGACGCTCGACGGCCGCGGCGAGCGCACCGCAACCAGCTACGGCCACTTCGAAAACGGCGAGTACCGCCGGATCGGCCAAGTGCCGCTGCCGCACTCGCTCGGCCTGCTGTACGAGGATGTCACGGACTACCTCGGGTTCCTGAGGTCATCGGACGAGTACAAGGTCATGGCGCTCGCGTCCTACGGCGAGCCCGCCTACGCTGATGCGTTCAGGGAGATCGTTCGCGCCGGGACCGACGGCGGCTATCAGGTACGCGCCGCGCGTCTCGCCGAGCGCTTCGGGCCGCCGCGACCCCGCGGGGGCGCGCTGACGCCGGAGCACTTCGATCTCGCGCGCTCGCTTCAGCTCGTGCTCGAAGAGACCGTGCTCGAGCTTGCGCGCTGGCTGCAGCGGACGACGCGGGCGCGGCACTTGTGCCTCGCCGGCGGCGTCGCCCTGAACTGCGTGCTCAATGCGCGCCTGCGCGATGCGGGCGTCTTCGGGGACGTATGGATCCAGCCCGCAGCGGGAGACGCCGGCACGGCGCTCGGCGCCGCGCTCTGGATCGATCGCGAGGAGCGCGGCCCGGAGCGGCGCTACCGGGCCGACCATGTCTTTCTCGGCCCGGAATTTACAGACTCCGAGATCGAAGCCCTGCTTCAGAGCAGCAAGCTGCGCTACCGGCGCCTTCAAGACGTGGCCGGTGAGACCGCCGAGCGGCTCGCGCGGGGCGAGATCGTCGGCTGGTTTCAGGGCCGCATGGAATTCGGGCCGCGAGCACTCGGCGCACGCTCGATCCTTGCCTCGCCGCTCGACGCCGGCATGCAGCGTCGCCTCAACGCCCTCAAGGATCGCGAGGACTTTCGCCCCGTCGCGCCCGTGGTGCTCGAGGAGGCAGCCGCCGATTGGTTCGTGGGCGGCCGGCCCGCGCCTTTCATGGTCTCCGTGTTCGACGTGCGCCCCGACAAGGCCGAACGGATCCCCGCGGTGCGGCATGTGGACGGCACGGCGCGCGTGCAAACCGTGAACCGAGACCAGCACGCGCTCTACTACGACCTGCTGACGGCATTCGGCGCCCGCACGGGCGTGCCCGTGCTCGTGAACACTTCGTTCAACGCGCGCGGGGAGCTTATCGTCTGCACGCCCCGCGACGCCGTGGAAACGTTCTGGAGCTCGCCGCTCGATGCGCTCGTGATCGGCTCCTTCATGCTGGAGAAGGCCGCATGAGACCGCGGATTTCCGTCGTCGTGCCGACCTATCGCCGGCTGGATCTGCTCGACCGGTGCCTCGCCGCCCTGGCCAAGCAGGATCTGCCGGGCTCCGCCTACGAGATCGTCGTCGTGCACGACGGCCCCAGCAAGGCAGCTCGCCGCACCGCGCTGACCTGGCGCAGCCGCCTGCGGCGTGCAGGCGGCCCGGCCCTGCGCTATCGCTCGCCGGCGCACCGGGGCCCGGCCGCCGCACGCAACGTCGGCTGGAAGATCGCTGCCGCGCCCATCGTCGCCTTCACGGACGACGACACCGTGCCGGACCCGCGCTGGCTCTCCGCCGCGCTCTGTGTCTTCGCGGGCGGCGAAGTCGACGCTGCGTGGGGCCGGATCGAAATGCCCCTGAGCCGCTCGCCCACGGACTACGAGCTCGACGCGGCCCGCCTCGCCCAGGCCGAATTTGCGACGGCGAACTGCTTCTGCCGCAAGGCGGCCCTGCACGCGGTCGGCGGCTTCGACGAGCGCTTCGCGATCGCCTGGCGCGAGGACTCGGACCTGTTCTTCCGCCTGCTCGACCGCGGCGCCCGCATCGTCCACGCGCCCGAAGCCGTCGTCGTGCACCCCGTGCGGCGCGCGCCCTGGGGCGTGAGCCTGCGCCAGCAGAAGAAGGTTCTCTTCGACGCCCTGCTGTTCAAGAAACACCGCCTCGCATACCGACAGCGCATCCGCCGCAGCCCCCGCTGGGACTACTATCTCATCGTCGCCGGCCTCGCGGGCGCCGCGGCCGGCGCCGCGCTCCACGCGCAAACCTTGGCCTTCGGCGCCGCAGGGCTGTGGTGTCTGCTCACGGCGCGCCTCTGCCTCGCAAGGCTCTTGCCGGCCCGCAAGTGCCTGTCGCACGTCGCCGAGATCGTCGTGACCTCCGTGCTGATTCCGCCGTTGGCTGTGTTCTGGCGGACGGTGGGCGCGCTGCGGTTTGGCGTGGTCTTCTTTTAGCGAGCGGCGCAGGCCTTTCAGCTCGCGACGCCCGCGACCCGTTCGTTGAGCACGCCGAGCAGCGCCGCGGCCTTGTCGAGACTCTCCTGGTACTCGGCGTCGACCTCGGAATCCGCGACGACGCCGCCGCCGGCCCACGCATAGATGCGGTCCTTGCACTGCACGAGCGTGCGAATCGCGATGTTCAGATCCATGGCGCCGTCGAAGCCGATGTATCCGATGGCGCCGCAATACACGTTGCGCCGCTGCGGTTCGAGCGCTTCGATGATCTGCATAGACCTCGTCTTGGGGGCTCCCGTGATGGAGCCGCCCGGAAACGCGCCGCGCAGCAGGTCGAGCGCATCGCGTCCCGGGGCAAGCCTTCCCTCGACCGTGCTCACGAGGTGATGCACGCTGGCGAAGGTCTCGACCGCGAAGAGCTTCGAGACTCGCACGCTGCCCGGCTCGCAGGACTTGCCCAGATCGTTG
Source organism: uncultured Gammaproteobacteria bacterium (assembly GCA_963702105.1). GTDB lineage: Bacteria > Pseudomonadota > Gammaproteobacteria > Steroidobacterales > Rariloculaceae > ZC4RG20. Next base: position 599,493 of record OY969712.1, on the reverse strand, counting down.
CGCAACAGATCTACGATCATGACGTTCTCGGCCCGGTCCTTGATGCTCGTGCGCAGCGCTTCGGCGAGCGCACGGTCCTCGGCCGCATCCGGCGACCGTGGACGCGTGCCCTTGATGGGCTTCGTCTCGACGAGCCCTTCCCGAACCCGCAGGAAGCGCTCCGGCGAGGAGCTCAGCACGGCGCCGTAAGGCAAGCCGATATAGGCCGAGAATGGCGCGGGGTTCAGTCGCTGCAGCTCGCGGTACGCATACCAGGGATGGCCCCGCACCGCAGCCTCGAAGCGCTGCGTGAGGTTGACCTGATAGCAATCGCCGCGCCTGATGTGCTCCTTGACCTGACCGAAGGCACGGGCATAAGCCTCGCGATCGAAGCTCGCCGTCACGGCCGAGAGCACCTCGAACGGCTCGCCGGGCGGCGGTACGCGGCGCTCTAGGCTCTCGCGCAGCGCGTCCCACTCTGCGAGCGTGCGCTCGTCCCGGCCGGCCGCGACGAGCCAGCTGCGACGCTCGTGGTGATCGACGACGACGGCCCAATCGTAAAGGCCGACGGCCATGTCCGGCATCTCGATGTCGGCGGCCGCCACCTCCGGCAGCCGCTCGAACCGGCGCCCGAGGTCGTAAGCGAAGTAGCCGAGTGCGCCGCCGACGAACGGGAGGCCGCAGCGCTCCGGAGTGCGCGGGCCCAAGCATTCGCGCAACAGTTGGAGCGGGTCGCGCTCGGAGCGCCGCGTGCCGGCCGCGGTCTCGATCTCGGTCACGGCACCGCGCGTCGTGAGCGTCGCGAACGGCGCGGCCGTCAGGATATCGTAGCGGTCGGCCTCGCGGCCGCCGCGCCCGCTGTCGAGGAACGCGCACCACGGTCGGTTCAGCAGCGTCTGGAAGCGCCGGCCCGAGTCCGGCACGTAGTCGAGCTCGGCGATCTTCACGCTCCCGCCTCCGGGCGTCCGTTTGCGGAGCGCGATTCGTAAACGGCCCGAACCTCGCGCGCGAGAATTGCGAGGCCTTGCTCGACGATGGCCTCGTCCTGCGCATAGGACAGGCGCAGGCATTCGTCGCGATGCCGCCAGGGCTCGTCGAGACCTGGAAAGAAATAGTGCCCGGACAGCACGAAGACGCCGGCAGCCTTGAGGCGGGCGTAAAGCTCGGCACTCGTCAAGGGCAGCCCCGGAAACCAGAGCCAAAGGAAGAAGGCGCCCTCCGGCCGGTGCACGCGAAACGGGACGCCGTCGAGCTCGCGCTCGAGCAGCGCGAGCGTGCGCTTCGCCTTGGCTTCGTAAAACGGTTTCACGTGGCGCCGCGACAGCTCGACGACCTCTCCGCTTTCGACGAGCGGCTCGAGAAGCACGGGTCCGACGCTGCCGACGGCAAGATTCATCACGGCCGTCATCCGCGTCAGCGCCTCGATCACGTCCGCCTCGGCGACGACGATCCCGGTCCTGACCGCGGGCAGGCCGAGCTTGGAGAGGCTCATGCACAGGATCACGTTGTCGTTCCAGATCGGCCGCGCTTCGGTGAATACGATGTCCGGAAACGGCGGTCCATAGGCGCTGTCGACGATCAACGGCACGCCGCGCTCGGCCGCGAGCGCTTCGAGTTTTACCATCTCGGCATCCGTCAGCACGTTGCCCGTCGGATTCGTCGGGCGTGAGACGCAGACCGCACCGATATCGTTTCCGACGCGCAAGCGTGCGAAGTCCGGATGGTACTTGAACAGGCGCCCGGGCAGTTCCTCGACGGTTGGGCGCGCCGCGACGAAAAGCCCGTCGGTGAGGCCCACGTCGGCATAGCCCACGTATTCGGGCGTTGCGGGCAGCAGAATCCTGCGGCCCTCCCCACCGAAGAGATTGAACAGTAGAAAGAACGCCGCCTGGCTGCCGGCGGTCAACGCGATGTTGTCGGACGTTATGGCCCAGCCGTACTCGTTGGCGAGCATGCGCGCGAGCGCACGCCGGAACCCGATCTCGCCGCTCGGGTGAGCGTAGTCGGCGAGCATGCGCTCGAAATCGGCCGGGCTCCGCTCGACTTCGGCGAGACGGCCGCGCAGCCGCTCGAGGACGGCGGGCACCTTGCCCGGGTTGCCGCCGCCCAGCATGAGGACCGAGGATCCTGCTTCCAGCGCCCGGCCCATGTCGTCCATGAGCTCGTACGCGCCTGTCGGGCGCGTGAACCGTTCGCCGAACCGGGAGAGCCTGAAGCGCATGGGGGGCCGAGCTACAAGACGCGATCCGTTCGCGTGTAGACGTTGAAACGATCGCGCTTGAGGAAGCCCACGAGCGTCATCCCGAACTCGGCCGCGAGCTCGACGGCGAGGGACGAAGGCGCGCCGACCGCGGCGAGCAGCGGGCACCCGGCCATCATGGCCTTCTGCACGAGCTCGAAACTCAAGCGGCCGCTCACGACGATTCCGAACTCCGTCAGCGGCAGCGCGCCCGCGAGGAGCCGGTTGCCGATGAGCTTGTCGAGCGCGTTGTGCCGGCCGACATCCTCGCGCACGAGCACGATGCGGCCGTCCGGATCGAAGAGCCCGGAGGCGTGAAGCCCGCCGGTCTGGTCGAACACCTCCTGCTCGGCCCGCAGCGCGGCGGGCAGGCCGCCGAGCACTTCGGACCGAATGCCGAGCTCGGCGGCCGCGAGATCGAAGCGGCTCTGCACGGCCACGGCCTCGATCGACGCCTTGCCGCAGACTCCGCAGCTCGACGAAGTGTAGAAATGGCGCTCGAGGCGCCCGAGATCCACTTCCACGCCCGGCGCCAGCTCGACGCGCACGACGTTGACGAGCCCGTTCGGCGCCGGCGGCCCGCAGGGACCCACGGATTCGATGTCCGCGGGCCCGCGCACGATGCCTTCCGTGTACAGAAACCCGGCCGCGAGCTCCTGATCCTTCCCCGGGGTGCGCATCGTGACGGAGATGCTGCGCTCGGCCCGGGCGCCGTCCGCCGTCGAGTAGCCGAGCCGTATCTCGAGCGGCTCCTCGGTGGCCACGGCGTCATCCTCGACACCGGCTCGGGGCCCGACGCGGCGAACCTCGAAGTGCCGCACGCTCTGCCGGCGCAGGGCTTCGTTCAAATCGACCATGCGGTGCCCGTCCTAATGGCCTCGGCGGCGACTCATGCGCGATGATAACGCGACGGCGGCCGCCGTATTCGTCATACGACGGCCGCTCTTGCGTCGTTCACGCACGCCACGTGACCGAGACAGCGGCGGCGGGTGTCCAAGGACGTGTCGGGACGCTGGGCGCCAAGGAGGGCCCCAGGGCGGTCAGGCCGCCGTAGGCATCCCCTCCGCAAGCTTCGCGACGGCCGCCGCCGCCCGCGCATCGAGATCCGAGTCGCCGCCGCGATACGCCGACACGATCTGCTGCTTCATGTCGGGGCTCCAGAACCGCCGCAGATGATCGGCGACGCTCGCGACGAGCGCGTCCTTGTCCTGACCGTAGTCGAAGTTGACCGCGATCTGGTTCGCCATGCGAATGAGCTTGTTGACTTCCACGACGATGCGCTCAGCTCACGGTCTGTTCCTGGCCGTGCCGCGCCTGCCGCAGGTATTCCTGCTGCTGCTCCGTAAAGGCCTCGAAGCGCTGCTGCCACTCGGAGAGCGCCGTGACCTTGTGCGCCTGCACGGCCGTGACCTTGTACTCGGGGCAGTTCGTGGCCCAGTCCGAGTTGTCCGTCGTGACGACGTTGGCGCCCGACTCGGGGTGGTGGAACGTCGTGTACACGACGCCGGGCGCCACGCGCTCGGTGATCAGGGCGCGCAGCACCGTCTCGCCGGCGCGGCTCTTGAGGCCGACCCAGTCGCCGGTCTGGATGCCGCGCTGCTCGGCGTCGTGCGGATGGATCTCGAGCACGTCCTCGCTGTGCCAAGCCAGGTTCTCCGTGCGGCGCGTCTGGGCGCCGACATTGTACTGGCTCAGGATCCGGCCCGTGGTGAGCAGCAGCGGATACATGGGCGTGGTGCGCTCGTCCGTCGCGACGTACGGCGTCACGCGGAACAGGCCCTTGCCGCGCACGAACTCGCCGACGTGCATCGTCGGCGTGCCCTCGGGGTGCTCCTCGTTGCAAGGCCATTGGATGCTGCCGAGCTTGTCGAGCTTCTCGTAGGTGAAGCCCTCGAACGTCGGCGTGAGGCGCGCGATCTCGGCCATGATCTCGCGCGGATGCGTGTAGTTCATGGGATAGCCCATGGCGTTCGAGAGCAGCTGCGTGACCTCCCAGTCCTCGTAGCGCGCGAGCGGCTCCATGACCTTGCGCACGGGCGACACGCGCCGTTCGGCGTTCGTGAACGTGCCGTTCTTCTCGAGGAACGAGGACCCCGGCAGGAACACGTGCGCGAATTTCGCCGTCTCGTTCAGGAAGATGTCCTGCACGATCATGCACTCGAGCGAGGACAGCGCCTTCGTGACGTGGTTCGTGTCCGGATCGGACTGCGCCACGTCCTCGCCCTGCACGTAGAGGCCCTTGAACTGGCCCGCGACGGCCGCGTCGAACATGTTCGGGATGCGGTAGCCCGGCTCGGGCAGCACGCTGACGCCCCACTCCTTGTCGAACAGGGCGCGCACGGCCGGGTCCGAGACGTGCCGATAGCCCGGCAGCTCGTGCGGGAACGAGCCCATGTCGCAGGAGCCCTGCACGTTGTTCTGGCCGCGCAGCGGGTTCACGCCCGTGCCCTCGCGGCCGATGTTGCCCGTGACCATGGCGAGGTTCGCGATGGCCATGACCATCGTCGAGCCCTGGCTGTGCTCGGAGACGCCGAGGCCGTAGTAGATGGCCGCGTTCGGCGCCGAGGCGAACAACCGCGCGGCGCCGCGCACTTTCTCGGCCGGCACGCCCGTCTCGCGCTCGACCGCCTCGGGCGAATTGCGCTCCTCGAGGATGAACTTGCGCCAATCCTCGAAGGCGTCCTTCTCGCAGCGCTGCGCGATGAACTCCTTGGCCTCGAGCCCCTCGGCGAGGATCACGTGCGCGAGCGCGTTCGCGACGGCGACGTTCGTGCCGGGCTTGAGCGCGAGGTGGTAGTCGGCCTCGACGTGTGCCGAGCGCACGAGGTCGATGGCCCGCGGGTCCACGACGATGAGCTTCGCGCCCTCGCGCAGCCGGCGCTTCATCTGCGAAGCGAAGACCGGGTGCGCGTCGGTCGGGTTGGCACCGCAGAGCATGATGACGTCGGCCTTCATGACCGAGTCGAACGCCTGCGTGCCCGCGGACTCGCCGAGCGTGGCCTTCAGGCCGTAGCCCGTGGGCGAGTGGCACACGCGCGCGCAGGTGTCTACGTTGTTGTTGCCGAAGGCCGCGCGCACGAGCTTCTGGACCAGGTAGGTCTCCTCGTTCGTGCAGCGCGAGGAGGTGATGCCCCCGATCGCACCCTTGCCGTACTTGGCCTGGATGCCCTTGAGCTTCTGCGCCGCGAAGGAGATGGCCTCCTCCCAGGAGACTTCCTTCCATGGCTCGTGAATCGAGTCGCGGATCATCGGCGTCGTGATGCGGTCCTTGTGCGTCGCATAGCCGAACGCGAAGCGGCCCTTGACGCAGGAGTGGCCGTGATTGGCCTTGCCGTCCTTGTTCGGCACCATGCGCACGACTTCCTCACCCTTCATCTCGGCTCGGAACGAGCAGCCGACACCGCAGTAAGCGCACGTCGTGACCACGAAGTGCTCGGGCTGGCCCATCTCGATGAGCGAATTCTCCGTCAGCGTCGCGGTCGGGCAAGCCTGCACGCAGGCGCCGCAGGAAACGCATTCGGAGTCGAGGAAAGGCTGGTTCTGGCTTGCGGCCACCTTCGAATCGAAGCCGCGGCCCTCGATCGTGAGCGCGAACGTGCCCTGCACTTCCTCGCACGCCCGCACGCAGCGCGAGCAGACGATGCACTTGCTCGGATCGAACGTGAAATACGGGTTGCTCGTGTCCTTCTCGGCATCCAGGTGGTTCTCGCCCTGGAACCCGTAGCGAACCTCGCGCAGCCCGACAGCGCCGGCCATGTCCTGCAGCTCGCAGTCCCCGTTCGTCGGGCACGTCAGGCAGTCGAGCGGGTGGTCGGAGATGTACAGCTCCATGACGTTGCGGCGCAGATCCGCGAGACGCTTGCTCTGCGTCGTGACGTTCATGCCTTCGCGCACCTCCGTCGTGCACGAGGCCGGGACGCCTCTGGCGCCCTCGATCTCGACGAGGCACAGCCTGCAGGAACCGAAAGGCTTGAGGTTGTCGCTCGCGCAGAGCTTCGGGATGTTGATGCCGGCGCTCGCGGCGGCCCGCAGCACGGTCGTGCCGGCCGGCACGCTGACCTCCTCGCCGTCGATCGTCAGCGTGACCTGGCTCTCGGACTCGCTGGCCGGCGTGCCGAAGTCCCTGGCTCGTCGATACGGCTGATAGGCTTCACTCATTTGCTTCTCTCCCATTGCGCGCGCGGCTTCAGCCGCGCGCCCTCAAGTCTTCGGGAAAATGATTCAGCACACTTTGCACGGGGTACGGCGCCATGCCGCCCAACGCGCAGAGCGAGCCCGCGACCATCGTGTCGCAGAGCTCGCGCAGAAGCTGCAGGTTCGTCTTCTCGTTCTCGCCGCCGAGGATGCGGTCGATGACCTCGACGCCGCGCGTCGCGCCGATGCGGCAAGGCGTGCACTTGCCGCAGGATTCGATCGCGCAGAACTCGAGCGCGAAGCGGGCCTGCTGGCCCATATCCACGGTGTCGTCGAAAACGACGAGGCCGCCGTGGCCGATCAACGCGCCGAGGGCGGCGAAGGCCTCGTAGTCGAGCGGCGTCTCGAACTGCGACGGATGCAGGTACGCGCCGAGCGGACCGCCGGCCTGCACGGCACGGATGGGCCGGCCCGAGGCAGAGCCGCCGCCGAAGTCGTAGAGCAGCTCGCTGAGCTTCGGCCCGAACGCGAGCTCGACGAGGCCGCCGTGCTTGACGTTGCCCGCGAGTTGGACCGTCAACGTGCCGCGCGAGCGGCCCGTGCCGAGATCCTTGTAGTACTGCGCGCCCTTGTCGAGGATGATCGGCACCGTCGCAAGCGACACCACGTTGTTGACGACGGTCGGGGCGCCGAACAGGCCTTTGTGCGCCGGCAACGGCGGCCGATAGCGCACGGTGCCGCGCTTGCCCTCGAGGCTCTCGAGCAGCGAAGTCTCCTCGCCGCAGATGTACGCCCCCGCCGCCTCGCGCACCTCGAGCCGGAACGCGCGGTCCGCGCCGAGAGGCTGGTCGCCGAGATAGCCTCCGGCCTCGGCCTTCTCGATGGCCTCGCGCATCGTCCGGATGGCCTGCGGATACTCGGCGCGGATGTAGAGGTACCCCTGCGTCGCGCCGACGGCGAGCCCGGCGATCGTCATGCCCTCGATGAGCACGTAGGGGTCGCTCTCCATGATCATGCGGTCAGCGAACGTGCCCGAATCGCCCTCGTCCGCGTTGCAGACCACGTACTTCTGCGGCGCCGCGGCGCCGAGCACGGTGTTCCACTTGATGCCCGTCGGGAACGCGGCGCCGCCGCGGCCGCGCAGGCCCGACTCGGTCACGATGTCCACGATCTCGCGGCCGCCGAGCCCCGCAGCCTTCTCGAGGCCGCGGAAGCCGCCGTGGGCCTTGTAGTCCTCGATCGAGAGCGGGTCGATGAGCCCGACGCGGGCGAACGTGAGCCGCGTCTGCCTGGCGAGATACGGGATCGCCTCGGTCGGGCCGAGCGCCTTCGGATGCTCGCCGCCGCCGAGGAAGCCGGCTTCGAAGAGACCCGGAACCTCGGCGCGCGTCACGGGGCCGTAGGCCCTTCGCTCGCCGTTCACCTCGACCTCGACGAGCGGCTCGAGCCAGTACAGCCCGCGCGAGCCGTTGCGCACGACCGTGACCGGCTCGCCGCGGCGCGCCGACTCTTCGGCGATCGCGGCCGCCACGCCGTCGGCGCCGACGGAGCGGGCCGTCGTATCGGACGGAACGTAGACCTTCATGTTGCCTTTGCCCGCCATCGCCTAGCTCAGCAGCTCGTCGAGGCGCTCGGGCGTCACGCGGCCGTGAACGGTCTCGTCGATCATGACGGCCGGCGAGCAGGCGCAGTTGCCGAGACAGTAGACGGGCTCGAGACTGAAGCGGCCGTCCGCCGTCGTCTCGTGGAAGCCCACGTCGAGTTTCTCGCGCACGTGGCGCTCGAGCTCGCGCGCACCCATCGACTGGCAGGCCTCGGCACGGCACAGGTAGAGCGTGCGCCGGCCCGGCGGCTTGGTCCTGAAGAAGTGGTAGAAGGTAACGACGCCGTGTACCTCGGCGCGCGAGAGATTCAGTACGCTCGCGACGATGGGCACCGCCGTCTCCGGAATATGGCCCAGCTCGTCCTGGATCGCGTGCAATATGGGCAGCAGCGCCCCGGGCCGGCCGGCGTGGGCATCGGCTAGCCTGCGGATGGCGGCGTCGCTTGCGGTCGTAGGTACGGCGTTCACCGGCTCAGGTTACCTCACGGGTTGAAATCGGGTCTCAAGGGCCGTCTATTATAACCGGATGGGCACACCGAGGCGCGCCGCCGGCCGGCCGATTTCGGGGCGCGTGCGCCCCGAGGACTCAGCAGGCTCGACCCGTCGGGTTCGGAAACAGGTCCGACTCGTCCTCGCCCTCTCTCGGCGCGAGACAGGCGAAATCCTTCTCGACCAGGATCGCGAGGACCCGTCCGCCATCGAGAGGCTGCTCGGCCCGGATCGAGACCTGGTCCTCGTCGAGCCAGCGCTCGAACTCGGCGCGCGGAACGGTCACGGTCACATTCGCGCCCGACAGCTCGGCGCGCACGGGGCCGGCGCCGCCGACGAAAAGGCCGTAGACGAGCTCGGCGCCGGGCGCAAAGGCCGTCCTGTCGCGGGCCGTACCGGTCTCGGCAAGCTGCCTGAGCTCGCTCTGGGAGACGCGCAGGCGGACGGAATTGCCGCGGATTCTGAGCTTCATGCGATCACTGTAGCTGCCAGCACCGGAGCGCGATTCTAGCGCAGCTGCAGATCGAGGTTCTAACTAGGTGATTCTTAAGCCCTTGCCATATAATTATGACCGTGGGAGCCGCGTGCGGAGGATTCGTCGCGGACGCGGCCCGCCCTAAGCGGCGGATAGTTCGGGGAAAGGTATGAGCGAGCAAGTCGGAATCAGTGGGTTTGCGGTCTATGTGCCACCTTATCGAGTGGACCTCGAGGAGTGGTGTCGGTGGACCGGGTCCCCGTGGGATAAAACGCGCGCCGTCGTCGGGCGCAGCTTCCGCATGCGAGGCCCGGAGCAGAGTATCTACACGATGGCGGCCGACGCCGTCATGCGGCTCATCGAGCGTTACGGGATCGATCCGGCGCGCATCGGCTTTTTGGGGCTCGGTACGGAGTCGAGCACCGACAACTCGGCGGGCGCCATCATCATCAAGGGCATGCTCGACGAGGGGCTCAAGCAGAAGGGCCTGCCGCCCGTGAACCGCTACTGCGAGGTGCCCGAGGTCAAGCACGCCTGCCTCGGCGGCGTCTACGCGCTCAAGGGCGCGCTGCGCTACCTCGCGCTCGAGCGCGAGGACCGCTGCGCGATCGTGGTCAGCGCCGACATCGCGGAGTACGCGCGCGGCAGCTCGGGCGAGCCCACGCAAGGCGCCGGCGCCGTCGCGATGCTGCTCGAGCGCCGTCCGACAATGCTGGCCGTCGAGCTCGATCACATAGGCAGCGCCTCCGCCTATCGAGCCGTGGATTTCCGCAAGCCCGTGCTGCGCAACATCATCCGCGGCAAACTCAACTGTCATTTCCAGGATCTTCCCGTCTTCAACGGCAAGTATTCGACGACCTGCTACCTCGACGAGACGCTGCATGCGCTCAACGACATGACGCGGCGCATGGGCCGGCACTCGGCCGAGTACTATCGCGAGCTCGCCGCGGTCTTCATGCATCGCCCCTATCACCGCATGCCGGAAACCTCGCTCGCCATGAGCTACCTTTTCAGCCTGGCCGACGACGGCGAGGCCGGCCGCGCGGAGCTCGCGCGTTACTGCGAGCGCTCGGGGCTCGCAGTTGGGGAGGTGCTCGCCGAGATGGGCTCGACACCGGACGTGCTCGATCTCGTCAAGCAGGGCGACATCGAGGCGGACGCCTACCCGCTCAGCATCCGGCTCTCGCGGGACTTCCGCAGCAGCGACGAGTTCGGCACGCTCGTGGCGTCGAAAATGTCGCTCGGCTCGGACATCATGAAGGACATCGGCAACGTGTACTGCGCGGCGCTGCCGGCGTGGATGGCGGCCGGCATGGAGGACGCGCAGCTGCGCGGGCTCGACCTCGCCGGCGGCAAGGTGCTCGCGGTCGGCTACGGCAGCGGCGACGCGGCCGAAGCGATTCCGATGCAGGTATTGGAAGGCTGGGCCGAGGCGGCCGCGCGCATAGGCTTCGAAGCGGCCCTCGAGCCGTACCAGAACCTCACGCGCGCCCAGTACGAGAGCCTGCACGAGACGGGCGAGGCCGAAGGCCTCAAGGCGCCCGAGACCGGCTTCGTCATCGAATCGATCGGCGCCAGCTCCAACCCCCGCTTCAGCGACGAGGGCATCGAGTACTATCGATACTTGACCTGACCCTCCCGGGCGGCTTCCTCGGCCTGCTTCTCGACGTGCTCGATGAGGTCGTCGACGGAGCCGTTCTCGAGCACCTCGTGGTACTCGGCACGCTTCAGCGCGAGGTCGCTGACGTTGTCGGCCAGGATGTTGATGATCTTCCAGCCGCCGTCCTCGCGGTGCAGCAGGTACTGAAACGGAATCTGCTTGCCCGCGCGCGTCGTCAGTGTCGCCTTGACCTCGGCCCGGTCGTCCGCGGCCGGCTCGCTGGCATCGATTTTGAACATGTTGGGCTCGAGCGTGCCGAAGCGGCTCGCGTAGGTCATAACGCTGAGCCGCTCGAACGCGGCGACGAAGCGCTGGCGCTGCTCGGCCGTCAGGCCGTCCCACTCGCGCCGGATCGTGAGCTTTGCGATGTACTGCAGATCGTGCGTCGCCTCGATGACCGGCTCGAGCCGCGCATAGCGCTGCTCGACGTTGAGATTCCCCGCGGCGGCCGAGACGAGCCCGCTGTACAGCATCTCGATCGCGCCCTGCGGAGTCGCGGCGGGCTGCGGAGCACTCGTCGCGCGCACGACGCCCGCGGCGCTCATCGCGCCGATACCGGCGGCGATCCACAGCAGCACAGAGATGCGCCGCGTCGCGGGACTATTCGGCCGAGGCTTCATACGATCTTTCCTTCCATTGGGCTCGCGTGCCGCGCCAGTAATTTAGCGCAGACGACCAGGTCATGGCCAAAAACAGCGCCGCGGCCGCCGGCAGCGCCGCGGTCCACGCGGGCCCGAGCCCGTAGAACCGGACCACGGGCATGTAGGCTCCGCACATGCAGAGATAGCCGACGAGACCCGCGGCTGCAGCGGCTGGCGTCGGCGCCGCGGCCGCGGCCGCCAGCGGCCCGAAGAACGCGGTCAGCATGACGAGCGTCGTCAGCGCGAGCAGCGCCGTCGAGTAGCCGAGCTGGGTGAACGCGCTGCGCGCGACCATGGCCCAGAAGTCCCCGAGGCGCGCATAGCCGCGCAGGCTCCGTACGGAACGGCTCATGCTGAGCGAGAGCTTGCCGCCCTGGCGCCGCAGGCGCGCGGCGAGCGTGCAGTCGTCGATGAGGGCGTCGCGCAGCGCCGCGAATCCGCCGATCCCGCGCAGCGCCGCCGTCTCGACGAGCATGCAGCCGCCGGCCGCGCCCGCCCGATGCCCCGACTCGACGAGCGCGAACGGATAGAGGAGCTTGAAGAAGAAGATGAACGCCGGCACGAGCAGCCGCTCCCAGAAGTGCGTGCAGGCCAGCGTCGCCATGCAGGAGACGAGGACCGCGCGCCGGCTCCTGGCGCGTTCGAGCAGCGCAGGCACGAGACAAGGCGCGAGCTCGATGTCCGCGTCGAGCAGCAGCACGAAGGGCCGATCAACGGGGGCGGCGCCCTGCTCCAGCGCCCAGAGTTTGCCGGCCCAGCCGGGCGGCACGGCGCGCCCCGTCTCGACCTCGAGCCGCAGCGGAAACCGCTGCACGCCCTCGCCGGACGGCGCCGAACCCCGCGCCGCGGCAAGCGTGCGCGCGAACCGGCGGCAGATCTCCCCGGTGCCGTCGGTAGATTCGTCGTCCAGGACGCGGACCTCGAGGCCCGGCCCCTGCCGCGTCAACGCCTCGAGGACGCGCTCGATCTGCGCCGCTTCATTGCGGGCGGGGATCACGACGGCCACGTCCCGCAGGTCGGCGGGCGCAGCCGCGGCCTCGAGCCGCTCACGCGTGCCGTAGGGACGCCACGGCAGCAGCAGCACGGCCGCCCAGATCCCGGCGCCCGCCCAGCCGGCGTAGGCGAGAGCGGCCGCGGCCGTCACGGGCGCCCGTCAGGACTCGCGGTGAGACTCGCGCTTGCCGATGCTGTCTACCGGGATCGCAACGCCGGGCACCTTCCCGCCGTGCAGGACCGGGAGCTCCGGAGCCATGTCGCCATCGAGACGCGAGCCGAACATGAGCACGGAGAGCGCCTTGAGCGGATTCGCGAGCGTGTCCTCGACGGCCGTGCCCTCATAGCCGCAGTGGGCCATGCAGTTGTCGCATTTGGGGTTGCGCCCGGTGCCGTAGCGGTCCCAGTCGGTCGTCTCCATGAGCTCCTTGAACGAGGTCGCGTAGCCCTCGTCCACGAGCAGATAGCACGGCTTCTGCCAACCGAAGATGTTGTAGGTCGGGTTGCTCCAGGGCGTGCACTGGTAGCTCTGGTTGCCGGCCAGGAAGTCGAGGAACAGCGTGGACTGGTTGAAGTGCCAGCGGCTGCCGCGCTGGCGGCCGCGCTTGAAGATATCGCGGAACAGCTGCTTCGAGTTGCGCCGCCCCATGAAGACGTCCTTCCGCGGCGCGTGCTCGTAGCTGTAGCCCGGGGAGATCATGACGCCCTCCACGCCCAGGCTCATCGCATAATCGAAGAAATCCGCGACGTTGTCCGGGTCTTCCCCCGCGTAGAGCGTGCAGTTCGCGGTGACGCGGAAGCCGCGCTCCAGCGCCTTCTTGATGGCCGCGACGGCCTTGTCGAACGTGCCTTCGCGGCAGACCGACTCGTCGTGCCGGTCGCGGTTGCCGTCGAGGTGCACCGAGAACGTCAAATAGGGCGACGGCTCGTAGTCGTCCATCCTCTGCTCTAGCAGCAGGGCGTTCGTGCACAGATACACGAACTTCTTGCGCTCGACGATGCCGCGGACGATCTGCGGCATTTCCTTGTGAATAAGCGGCTCGCCGCCCGGAATCGAAACCACGGGCGCGTTGCACTCGTCTACGGCTTTGAGCGCGTCCTCCACGCTCATGCGCTTGCGCAGGATTTCGTTCGGGTAGTCGATCTTGCCGCAGCCGGCGCAGGCGAGGTTGCACTGAAACAACGGCTCCAGCATGAGCACGAGGGGATAGCGCTTATTGCCTTTCAGCTTCTGCGAAAGAATGTATCGCGCGATCGTGACTTTCTGTATCAGCGGAATGCTCATGAATTCTCCTGTCTATCCGTCCGTGCCGGTACGCCGCAGCAGCGCATCGAGGTAATTGCGCCGAATGTGCGCCCATTCCATTTTGAACCAGGGCGTGAAGCGCTCGGGCGAGCCCAGAAGCTCCGCCTCGAGATCGCCGATACCGATGAAGCGCCACTCGGCGATCTCGCTGACGTTGGCGTCCACGGGCCCGTCGTACCGGCCATAGTAGACCCAGCAGTACTCGTGCTCGGCGCCGACGGCGCCGTACTGGGCCTGGTACTTGAACTTGTACAAAAACTCCAGGGGGCAATCGAACCCGAGCTCCTGCAGGAGGCGCCGCGTGACGGCCTCCTCCATCGTCTCGCCCCGCCGCGGGTGCGAGCAGCACGTATTCGACCAGTAATTGGGCCAGAGCGGCTTGTCGAGCGAGCGCTTCTGGAGCAGCAGCTCGTCGTCGCCGTTGAACACGAAGATCGAGAACGCGCGGTGCAGCACTCCGTTGCCGAGGTGGCAATCGGCCTTCGACTTGAAGCCGATCTCCCGGTCGAGCTCGTCTACGAGGATCAGCTCCTCGCTCGCGTTCGAAACGACCTCGTCACGCGGCATCGAGCGGCGCTCCCAGCTTGACGGTCACGGCGTGAAAGTTCGCGGCCCGAATGGCCGCGGCCACAATCTCGGCCTCGGCCTGCGTCGCGCACACTGCGACGATCGAACCGCCCCCGCCTCCGCCCGTGAGCTTCGCGCCGAGCGCGCCGTTCTCCCGGGCGACGGTCACGAGCTGCTCGAGCTCCGGCGTCGAGACCTGCAGGGCGTTCAACATGCCGTGGCAGATGTTCATGAGCTCGCCCAGCGAACCCAAGTCATTGTCCTGAATCGCCTGGACGCCGCGCAACGTCAAGGCGTCGATCTGGTCGAATATTCGCTCGTAGAGCTTGCGGTCCTGGCGCCAGGCCTCGCGGACGCGGCCCACGGTCTTGGCGGTGAGCCCCTCGTAGCCCGTCATGCCGATGACGGCCGGAATCGGCGTGACGATGTTCAGCGGCTCGACGAGCGGCGGATCGCCGGGCCGATAGACGAGTGGCTTGCCGTAGCAGGCGAGCGTGTTGTCGAGCCCGCTCGGGCTGCCATGGGCGACCTTCTCCGACTCGAAAGCGAGCTTGTTGACCTCGTCGTCCGAGAGTCCGAGCTTGAAATGCTTGTCGAGCGCCCTGACGATCGCGACGGCCATGGCGGCGGAACCGCCGAGGCCCATGCTGCGCGGGACGTCCGGGAACACCTCGATCCGCATGCTGCGGCGGCTCAGGCCGAGCGCGTCGAGCACGACGCCGGCCGGCCGCTCGAACGAGCGGCGCTCGTTCGGGTTCTGGGCCAGCTGATACTCGACGCCCCAGCGCGGAATCATGAGATGGATGCCTTCGTCGCAGTCCTCGACGAGGGCCTTGATCGTCATGGGCACGGGCGCGGCGATGGCGTGGCGCCCGTAAACCACGGCGTGCTCGCCGAGCAGCACGACCTTGCCGTAGCCGACACCCATGGCCGGATCCTCGCGGCGCTTGACGCCGCGGCCGTCGCCGGCCGCCTCGGCCTCCTGCTCGCGCTCGATCTCGGCGACGATCTCCTGCGCCTTCCAAACCTTGATGACACCGCTCTGGATGACGCGCTCGAGCACCTCGTCGAAGATTTCTTTGCGCGCGCCGGCGGCCGTTACGACGCTGCGGGCATGCAGCGTCATGTGGCCCTTCTGGATGCCTTCGGTGGCGAGCGCGCGGATCGCCGCGAAGTTCTGCGCGAGCCCGACGGCCGCCATGACCTCGGCGAGCTCGGTGGCGGTGCGCACGCCGAGCAGGCGCAGGTTAAGGGCCACGGTGGGGTTCGACTCGAGCGGCGCACCCACGATGCCGACCTTGATGGGGATCTCGATGCTGCCGCAGAGATTGCCCTCGTCGTCGGCCTTCCACGTCGTCAGGGAGCTGTAACGGCCGCTGCGCGCGGCGTACGCGTGGGCGCCGGCCTCGATGGCGCGCCAATCGTTGCCCGTCGCGATGGCAAGGGGATCGATGCCGTTCATGATGCCCTTGTTGTGTGTCGCGGCGCGGTAGGGATCGACGGCCGCGAAGTCCGCCGCGAGGATGATGGCATCGCGCGCCTCCTCGCCCGAATAGCCGCGGCCCGCCAGCTTGTCGACGGGGATCTTGCAGCTCGCGCGGGCGAGCGCCCGGTCCGTGAGGTTGGAAAGGATGCGCAGGAACACGCGTCCGCCCGTGATCGATTCGACGAGCGGCGCGACGCCCTCGCACATGCCGTTCACTAGATTCGCACCCATCGCGTCGCGCGTGTCTACGAGCAGATGCACGACGAGCATGGGCTTGCCGCTCGAGGGCAGCGGATGCACGAAGAGCTCGAGATCCTGCGCGCCGCCGCCGCGGGCGACCATGTTCGGATGGAAGCTGTTTGCAAGGTTCAGAACTTCCTGCGTGCGTTCGCGCAGGCGCCGCTTGGCGGTCTCGATGTCGGGCAGGTCCACGACCTGGATCTGCCCGATGAGCACCGGCGCCGTGGACTCGGCCCGGAAGCCGCCGCAGGCCCGCACGAGCTTGCAGGCGGACCCGAGCGCCGCCACGATCGACGGCTCCTCGACGACCATAGGGGCGATGAACTCGCGCCCGTTGACGACGAGGTTCATGCCGAGGCCGAGCGGCAGACCCATGACGCCGACGACGTTCTCGATCATCTTGTCGGCGGCGGCGAGATCGAGTGTGTGGCGCCCCGTCGACAGCGCGCGGAAATCCGCGGCGCTGAGCAAGCCCCGCTCGTGGACCGCCCGCACGCGCTCCTCTACGCTGAGCTTGTAGAATTCGGGAATCCTCGATCGATCGACGCTCACTCGGTTCGCTCCTCGACTGTCAACCCTCGGCGGGCCATATGCAAATTCACGGCCAGGTAGCCATTTTTGCCGGCCTCACGGGCAAATGCGGCCAACGCATCGGGGTCGTCCCCTAACGCCAAACCAAGGTCCCCGCCGCCGGCTCCGCTGACCTTGTAGACGACGCCGTACCGCCGGGCGAGGACCCCGACCGCTCGGTGCTCGGCCGTTACGATTGCCGCGCCGATGGCCGCGCCGAGCCGCTCGAGCTGCGCGCCGTAATCGTCCACGGAACGCAAGAGTCCACGGGCATCGCCCTCGCGCACGGCGGCGCACGCGGCCTCGGCGATACCCTTCATGATGCTGAATTGTTCTGCTGCATCCATGGGGCGCTCGGCACTCCATGCTTGGTAGCGACCCACTAAGTTCGGTGTCGACGCCGAGCGGCCGGTAAAAATACTCGCGAATCCTACACTGTTCGGCATCCGGACTGAACCGAAATGCGGCCGGAATTCGGCATCGAGCCGGAACTCGATGACCCCCCCCGCGAGCGCCGCGGCCACATCGAAGCCGCTGCCGGAGCCGCCCTGAAACCGGCGGTGCAGATCGACGAGGCGTTCCAGCGAGGGCGCCGGCTGAACCGTCCAGAGCGCCCAGGCGCCGGCGAAAGCGCACAGCGCGGCGGCGCTCGAGCCGAGCCCGAGCTTGGTGCCTCCCGCGTGGAAGGCGCCCGAATCGAGCAGCGCATGCCACGCGGCCCCTCGCTCCGAGCCGGGCGCGGGCGCCAGCGCAGCACAGACGAGGTCCACGAGGGCGACCCCCGTCTCGGCCCACGGCGCAGCCTCGTGTCGAGTCGGCACCGGGAAGCGCGTCTCGACCCGGCGGCGCCCGTCGGCGGCGGGGCCAATCTCGGCGAGGCATTCGCGGTCCACGGCCATGACGAGCGCCGGCGCCCCGGACAGGACGGCGTATTCGCCGAGGACGGCCAGTTTGCCGGGCGCGCGCGCGGCGACGATCACTCAGCCCGGCTCCACGCCCGGACCGAGGCCGGTGACGAGGCGGTCGAGCACGCCCGGCACCTGGGCCAGGGCGGCTTCGACGCGCGGGCGCGCGGCCGGCTCGCAGACGGCCTTGACCTGCGGGCCCGCGTCGATCGTAAAGAACACGGCAAGGCCCTCCCGCCGGAGCCGCCGGATCGCGTGCAGACAGTCGACCGTGACGCCGTTCCAGTATACGAGCGGAGGCCGGCCGGCCATGGCCGCCGCATGCATCTTGAGGCAGCTGTGCTCGGAGACCTCGGCCAGCGCCTCGAAGTCGCGCAGGGCTATCGCCGCCCGCGCGGCCGCGAGATCGGCAGGATGCGTGTCGACCCAGGCGGCGTAATAGGGCGAGGACCTTTCCGAGGCCGCCATGCCGGCCCCGGAGCCAACCTCCTTCTCCCCGCGCGCGCTCACGGCCACGACGACCTCGAGCGGCCACTCGGCCGCGTCGAGCAGCGGCTCGGCATAGCTGTCGGCGCCGTCGCCGCGGCTGCCGGCATGCATCTCGACGAACCCACCGAAGATCGAGCGCGCCGCGGAACCGGAGCCGCGCCGCGCGACGATGCTGAGCTCGCGCGCGCCGAGCCCGAGCCCGAGCGCCTTGGCGCCCGCGGCCGTGAGCGCGGCGAAGCCCGAAGCCGACGAGGCGAGCCCGGCGCCCGTCGGAAAGTTGTTGCGGCTCTCGACCCGCGCCCGCCAGCCGACGCCCGCGAGCTCGCGCAATACGTCGAGGCACGCCGAAACCCGCGCGAGCTGCGCGGGCCGGGAGACCCCGCCGAGCGCCAGCTCGTCGGCCGCGAGCGCGTCGTCGAAGACGACGCGCGTCTCGGACCAGAGCGCGTCGAGCGTGATCGAAATCGACCCGACGGCGGGTATTTTCAGCGCCTCGTCCGCCTTACCCCAGTACTTGACCAGGGCGATGTTCGACCTTGCCTTTGCGGTGCCTTCTTTCTTCATCCTGCCGACGGCGCCTTGCGTGAGCTGGAAGACTCTGTCGAAGCGCCCTCCCGAGCGACAACGCTACGCGCAACGCCGCACTCGGGGCGAAGACGTGCCCGCGCCGCTGGCGCCCAGCGAGCCCCCAGGGACGGGTTCACGGCGGTCCCGACGGCGGCCGTCCACGCAGCCCTCCGCCGCCCACCACGAAGGCCCATCGAAGGCACTCTTCGGCAAGCACGTGCTGCGACGCCCCTACAGGTAGCCATGGCCCCGGAACCACTCGACGGCGTCCCGCACGGCCTCGGCCGGGGGCCGCCACCTGTAGCCGAGCTCGCGCTGGGCCTTCGCGCTCGAGAAGTACATGTGCTTGGCCGCCATGCGCAGCCCGTCGAGCGTCACGCGCGGCTCGGTGCCTGCCACGCGGGCCGCCCACTGGGAGACGACGGCGGCCGGGTAGACGGACCAGCGCGGCAGGCGCAGCGTCGGCGCGGGGCGGCCCGTGACACCGGCCACCAGCTCGAGGATGGCGCGCAGGCTCAGGTCGTCCCCGCCGAGAATATAGCGCTCGCCCGGACGACCGCGGTGCAGGGCCGCGACGTGGCCGCGCGCCACATCGTCGACGTGAACCACGTTGAGGCCCGTATCGACGAACGCCGGCATGCGGCCGGCCGCCGCGTCGAGGATTACCCGGCCCGTCGGAGTGGGCTTGATGTCGCCCGGCCCGACCGGCGTCGAAGGGTTGACCGTGACGACGGGGAAACCCAGCTCGTCCGCGCGCCGGCGCACGGCCTCCTCGGCCAGAAACTTCGAGCGCTTGTAGGGGCCGATCATGTCCGCGAGCGACACCGGAGTGTCCTCGTCGGCCGGGCCTCGGTCCGGGCGAATGCCGAGCGTCGCGACGCTCGAAGTGTAGACGAGACGCTCCGCGCCCTCGGCCGCGGCGGCCTCGAGCACGTTGAGCGAGCCCTGCACGTTCGTCGCGAGCATCCGGTCCGCGTCGGGCGCCCAGAGCCGGTAGTCGGCCGCGACGTGCAGGACGGCCGAGCAGCCTGCGAGCGCGGGCCGCAGCGTTTCGGGCCGCGTGATGTCGCCTTCGCGAAGCTCGACGCCGAGGGCCTCGAGATTGCGGCGGTCGCTCGACGGCCGTACGAGCCCGCGGACCGTCTCGCCGCCGGCCAACAGCGCGCGCACGACGGCGGCGCCCACGAAGCCGTTCGCGCCCGTCACGAGCAGCGTCACGCCGGCTCCAGCAGCCGCAGCAACGCAGGCAGCAGCACGAGCGTCGCGGCGAGCGTCACGACCATGCCCAGCGTGAGCAGCTCGCCCATGCTCGAGATGCCGACGTGCGCCGAGAACGCGAGATTGCCGAAGCTTGCGACCGTCGTGAGGCCACTCGCGAGCACGGCGATGGAGGTGCTCGTGCGGAACGGGTCCGCGGCCGGATCGGTGCGCTTGCGGTGGACGATGTGGATGCCGTTGTCGACGCCGACGCCGATGAGCAGCGGCAGCGCGATGATGTTCGCGAAATTGAGCGGAATCCCGAGCAGCACCGTCGCGCCGGCCGTCACGCCGGCCGCGAGGGCAATCGGCACGATGACGTACAGCACGTCCCGCGCGTTGTGCATGAGCACGACGAGTAGGATCGTGACCATCACGAGCGCATACAACAGCGCGAGCCGGAACGACTGCACCACGGTGTGCGACGCCTCGAGGTGTACGACGGGCAGACCCGTGGCCGTCGGCACCACGGACCGTACCGAATCGACGAAGCGCTTGGCCGCGGCGTTGTCGTCGACGTTTTCCGCGGGCACGATCTCGACGATCTCGCGGCCGTCGGCCGCGAGCCAACGCTCGGCCAACGGCATGGGCAAGGCGTCGCGCCCGAAAGGCTTGGGCGAGAGCGCTGCGGCGAGCCGCCCGAGCTCGCGCGGCAGACCGCTGGTCAGCGCGTGGTCGAGCCTCGTGAGCGTCGCCTGCCGAACGCTCGCCGAATCGGCCTGCAGGGCGGCGAGCAGCGCCTGCACCGAGAGCTCGAGGCGCTCGCCGGCGCTGCCCGCAAGGGGCGGATCCGCAAGATCGGAAGCGAGCGTGCCGAGCGCGCGCTCGAGCTGTGCGGGCGCCGGCGGCTTGTGCTCGATGTGCGCGAAGTCGGGTCCCATGACGAGATTCATGTCGTCGATAATGTCGAGCTTCTCTTTCTGCTTGGCCGGCACGAGCGAGTCGACGGTGCGCGCGCTGCGCACGGTCGGCAGCCGCGCGAGCTCCGCGGCCCAGCGCAGGGCCTCGGCGTGGCTCGGCGCGACGGCGACGAGGTTGAACAGCGGCGCCTCGCTGTCGGCCGCGAGCTCCTTGAGCGCCCGTACGGATTCCGAATTCGGATCGCGCAGATGGATCGGGTTGCTGTCGAAGCTCACGCGCGGCAGCACGGCGAAGGTCACGGCCACGATCAGGGCCGCGGCCACGACCACGGTCCTCGGGCGGCCGCCGAGCGCCGCGAGCCACCCCGTGCCGAGCCAGGCGTCGGGGAGCGCGGCGTCGCGCGCCGACATGCACAGTCCGAGCACTGCGGGCAAGAAAGTCAGGCTTACGAAGAGGCTGATGAACATCCCGGTTCCCGAAATCAGCCCGAGCTCGGAGACGCCGTCGAACGGCGTCGGGATGAACGAATAGAAGCCGGCGGCCGTCGTCACGGCGCAAACGATGAGCGAAGTGCCGACGCCCCGCACGGCCTCGACGATCGCGTCGTCGAGCCCGTAGCCGCGGCCCATGAGCTCCTTGACGCGCAGGCAGACATGGATGATGTAGTCGACGCCGAGCCCGACGTAGAGCACCGCGAACTCGACCGACAGCAGGTTCAGGTGTCCGACCGCGAGCGCGGCAAAGGCGGCCGTGCCGGCAAGGCCGATCACGAGGGTCACGAGCGCAATCGTGAGCAGCTTCCATGATCTCAGGGTCGCGTACAGCAGCACGCCGACCATGATCAGCGACGAGAGCCCCGCGAGACCCGCGCTGCGCGTAACGGTCAGCATCTCGTCGTGTTCCATGGCGACGGTGCCGGTCAGCTCCACGTGCACGCCGGCGAGCTCGCCCTTCGACAGCGCCCGGGCGTCGGCGCGGATCGTAT
The DNA here is from genome assembly GCA_963702105.1 of uncultured Gammaproteobacteria bacterium. Lineage (GTDB taxonomy): Bacteria > Pseudomonadota > Gammaproteobacteria > Steroidobacterales > Rariloculaceae > ZC4RG20. The sequence goes on along the minus strand of OY969712.1, from coordinate 578,047 downwards.
CGATGGCCTCGCTCGCGGGCATGACGCGAGTGAAGTCGAGCTTCGGCTGAAGCAGGATGAGCCTGCGCGTGCTCGACTGTGTCCCCGTGATGAGCCGGCGCCAAGCGATGGGATCGGAGCGTCCATTGCGTGCGGCATCGAACGCGGCGCCGAGCTCGCCGTAGAACGCGGCCATCGTCGGATCGTCGGCGCGACGGGCCGAAGCCAGCGCTTCGCTCGCGAGCGAGACGACGGAGGCGCCGTTGAACGAGGGCCGCAGCCGGCCGATGAGCGGCTGCGCTTCCGCGAGCCGATCGGACAGCCCTTCGAGGTCGTCCACGGAAAGGTACAGCAGCCCCTTGTGCTCGAAGAACTCCCCGAGCCCGGCGCTGAAAACGGACTTGAACAGTTGCGGGCGCTTCTGGAGCTCGTGCATGAGCGCCGTCGCGAACGCGTCGGCGTGGTCCGCCGTGTCGCCGTTGACGACGACGACGACGTTGTTGTCGCGCGCCGGGAAGGTGTTGCGGTAGTCGTTGAAGTCGCGCCGCCAAGGCAGCTTGGCGGAGATCATGTTCGCCGTGTCGGTATTGATCCCGAGCCGCTTGGCCGCGTACTGGACGGACAGGCCCGCCAAGACGACGCCGAGCACGACGACGATCACGCGGAACCGCAGCAGAGCACGTACCCATCGTGCGAGCCCGACGCTTAGTAGACCGGTCATGATCGAGTCGGTGCCGGCTCAGGAGGCGCCGACGGCGCCTTCGTCGAACAGAAACCCTTGGGGTGCGAGGGCGCGGGCGAGCTCGTCGAGCGTTCTGCGGGCACGGGCATAGCGCAGCGCGAGCCGCAGGAGACCCGGCCAGCGGCCCGGCTCGACCGCCGCGGCCACGACACGCGCGAGCCGCTGGTTGCCGCGCTCGTCGATCCATTCCTCGACGCCCGCGGGCAGCGCATCCTCGGCCGCGTCCGCGACGGCGCGAATCACGACGAAGGGCACGCGCGCCGCGGCCGCGGCAGCCCCGACGCCGGCCGATTCCATGTCGACCGCGACGGCGCCGGTTCGGGAAGCGGCCGCGGCCTTGTCCACCGGGCTCGGCAGCAGCTCGCCGTCGGCGAGCAGCGGGCCTTCCGAGAGCCGGAAACCGGCCCCGAGCGCCTCTGCGATGCGGCTCCGCCAGACGGCATCCGTCTCGAAGTCCACGCCGTCTGGGCCGAGGACGCGCCGCGGCAGGACGACGCTGCCGGGCCGCAGCGCGGGAGCGAGGCCGCCGGCGAGGCCCCATGAGACCAGGGCGCCCGCTCCGCGCGCGAGCGCCGAATCCGCGACGTGCTCCGCACGGCCCCTGCCGGGCCCGCATTGATTCAGGGTCAGGGTGCACGAGCGCGCCGCCGCAAGGCGCGCCCGCAGGGACCGCCCTTCGAGCCCGAGCGCGACGACGACGGCGACCTCGGGTTTGTCTCGGGACGGACCGGCGTTCGTCCGTCCCGCCTCAGCGGACATCCAGCCGCCTCGGCATCGTCCGCCCCGCTTGCCGGGCGGCGGCGTCGAGACTCACGAGCGGCAACCCGTCCGCGGCGCGCTCGAAAACGAGACGCAAGGCACGGTTGCTCATGAGCGTGAGGTTCGTCGTGAAAATGGTCGCCTTGACCGTGCGCCGCGAGACTTTGACCTCGTTGCCCGCGCGATAGCCCGGGTTACGGTGGATCTTGCGCAGCGTCAGCACGGCGAGTCCGAGCGCCCAGAGACAAAACTTGCGTATGCCGGCTTCGCGCTTCGGAATCATGCACGTGTACTCGAGCGCGTTGCGCAGGTGCGCGTGAGCGACGCCGATGAGCGTGTCGAGCCCGCTGCGAAAAGCAGGAGTCAGGTGGAGCTCTTCGAGCCGCTCGAGACTGAAGCTCTTGTCCGGGAACACCGCGCGCGGCAGCCAGCAGGCGCCGGCGTGACGGTCGTCCCAGACATCTTTGAGAATGTTGGTCATTTGCAGGCCCTGGCCGAAAGAGACGGCCAGGTGCATGAGGCGCTCCCGCTGCGGTTCGATTTCCGCGCAGTGGCGGCAGAAGAGCTCCGTCAGCATCTCGCCGACGACGCCCGCGACGTAGTAGCAGTAGGTAGACATCTCGTCGAGATCGGCGAGACCCTTGAGGCTCTTGTTGCGCTGGAACTCCGGCATGCCCCTGCACATGACGCGCACGCAGCGCGTCAGCGCGTCGCGCTGCGCAGCGTCGAAACCATGCGTGATGCGAATGACGGCGGCCGCATTCTCGACGAGGTCGCGCTCGTCGGGCAGCACGCGTTCGGAGAGCAGCGGCGCCAGCGCCGCCGCGAAGGGCTCCGCCTCCTCCGTGCCTTCCACGATTGCCACGAAGCGCTTGTGGAAAATCGACTTCTGGTCGTTGTCGAGGCCGATGTCGTCCTCGATCGTGTCGGCGAGCCGACAGAGCAGATAGGCGTTCGTGACGACCGTCGCGAGCCCCTCGGGAAGGACCGGAATCGTCAGCGCGAACGTGCGCGAAACGCCTGGCAGAATCCTGGTTTGAAATTCGAAATCGGACGGAGTGGCGCCGATCGTTTGCATGGGTCCCGACTTCACGAATGCTTGCGACGCCCGCGCCGTTTCGGTGTTACGATGAGCGGTTATGATAGCACGAGCACCGGGGGAGACGTTCGGGAAACGGATGCCCCACTACCGGGAACGGGTCAACCTCCGCCTCGAGCACATTCTTTCCGTGGGCAACATCCCCGAGCGGCTGTGCGAGGCCATGCGGTACTCGGTCCTCGGCTCGGGCAAGCGCGTGCGCCCGCTGCTCGTGTATGCGAGCGGCGAGCTCTTCGCCGTCGACGCGGGCGCGCTCGATGCGCTTGCCGCAGCCGTCGAGCTCGTACATGCCTATTCGCTCGTCCACGACGACTTGCCCGCCATGGACGACGACGACCTGCGGCGCGGCCGCCCCACGACGCACAAGGCTTTCGACGAGGCGACCGCCATACTGGCAGGGGATGCGCTTCAGCCGCTCGCATTCGAAACGCTCTGCACGGACGAGGCGCTGCGGCGGCAGCCGCGCGAGCTGACCGAAGTCCTCGCTTGGCTCGCGCGCGCGATCGGGCCGGCAGGCATGGTGGGCGGCCAGGCGCTCGACCTCGAAGCCGAAGGCCGGCGTGTGGACGAGCGCGCTCTCGAGGACATTCATCGGCGCAAAACGGGGGAGCTCATTCGCGCGGCCATCATGATGCCCGCCGCGCTCGCTGCTCCGGATCGCGCCGAGCTCGAACGCCTCGACCTCTTTGCGAAGGACATCGGGCTCGTCTTTCAGATCCGCGACGACTTGCTCGAGGTCGAGCAGGACACGGCCACGCTCGGTAAGAACGCGGGGAGCGACAGCGCGAACGACAAGTCCACCTACCCCTCTCTGCTCGGCACCGACGGCGCCCGCCGGAAAGCGGACTCCGTCTATGCCGGAGCCCTCGCGGCGCTCGACGCCTTCGGCGCGCGGGCCGAAGGGCTGCGCTGGCTCAGCGAATTCATCCTTAAGCGCGCGTACTGAGGCACCGCCGCGAGTCGGCAGAGCCGGCGCGCCGCGGAAACCCCGCCTCGAGGAAGCTCGATCGGCCTCAATAGGTCAAAAGGCTCACGACGGGCGCCTCCTCGAGCACCTTGCGGCCGTCGAGGAACGCGAGCTCGATGAGGAACGCATAACCGGCCACGACACCGCCCTGCTCGCGCACGAGCTTCGCGACGGCCGCGGCCGTGCCGCCCGTCGCGATGAGATCGTCGACGATGAGATAGCGGCCGCCGGGACGCACGACATCGGTGTGCACCTCCAGGTGGTCGAAACCGTATTCGAGCTCGTAGCGGATGCTGAGCGCCGCGCGCGGAAGCTTGCCGCGCTTGCGCACGAGATGCAGCGGCAGTCCGAGCCGCTGCGCGAGCGCCGCGCCGAAAATGAACCCGCGCGATTCGATCGCGAGCAGCGCGTCGGCCGCGAGCGGCGCCGCTCCCTCGGCCATCTTTTCGACGGCTGCGCCGAAACCCTCCGGGTCGGCGAGCAGCGGCGTGATGTCCTTGAACACGATTCCGGGTTTGGGGAAATCCGGTACGTCCGCGATCAATCCTCGAACTCTATCCAGACTCATAAGCGGGGCCGACTGTTTGCTCGCAAGGATGGGGCTGGGCGACAATGCCGCGATTCCATAGTAGCAAATGGCTCGCCCGATGAGTTTTGCCCGCAGCTGCGTGACGGCCGCAGTCGGCGCCTTGAATTCCGCCGGGCGCGCCATGCGCCGGGCCGGCATCGATGCGCCCGCGCTCGAGGCGGAATCGCTCCTGAGGACCGCGAGGCGCCGCACGGGCCTGGAAGACTTCGGACCTTGGGAATTCCGCGAGCCGCTCGAACGCCTTCTGCGCGCCTATCGGGAGGAGTCCGAGCTCACGCTGCTCGGCCGTATCACGGTACGCGAGCTCGTCGTGAGCCTGCTCGAGAACCTGCTCCGGCTCGAGGACGAGCGGCGCAGCGTCCCGGCGGTGGAGCGGCAGACGATCGAAGACCCCGTCTTCATCATCGGTCTGCCGCGCACCGGCACCACGCTGCTGCACGGCCTCATGAGCCAGGACCCGGCCAACCGCGTGCCGCTGACATGGGAAGTCATGTACCCGGCCGGCTACTCGAACGAGCCGGAGCGCATCGCCGACGTGCGCAGGCGCACGGCCTCGCGCCTCGCCTGGGCGAACAGGCTCGCGCCCGAGTTCAAGCGCATCCACCCGATCGCGCCCGACCTGCCTCAGGAATGCATCGCGATCACGGCGCAGGTCTTCATGAGCATCCAGTTTCACACGACACACAACGTCGCCTCGTACGAGGATTGGTTCGAACGGGACTCTCAACGTCTCGCTTATCGCTTCCATTATCGCCTCCTGCAGCACCTTCAGGCGCGCCGCCCCGGCCGGCGCTGGGTCCTCAAGGCGCCCGGACACCTGTTCGCGCTCGCGGCCCTGCTCGAGCGCTACCCGACGGCCAAGATCATTCAGACTCACCGCGATCCGCTGCGCGTCATGGCCTCGATGGCGAGCCACGCGACGGTGCTGCGCCGGGCGTTCAGCGACGTCGCGGTCCCGAGCGAGATCGCCGCCGACTGGACTGGCCGCTGGGCGCGCGCGCTCGACGACTTTCTCACGGTGCGCGACCGGTCCCCGCGCGAACAATTCCTCGACGTGGCCTACGAGGACATCGAAGGGTCGCCGGACGCCACGCTCGAGCGCATCTACGACTTCGTGGGCTGGCCCATGACGGACGAGGCGCGCACGGCAATGCGCGGCTTCCTGGCCGCAAATCCGAAGAACAAGCACGGCGTGCACAGCTATTCTCTCTCCCAGTACGGTCTCGATCGCGAAACCGAGCTCGCGCGCTTCCGCCGCTACTGCGAGCGTTTCGCGATCCCGCTGCAGGCCGATCGTGCCTGACCCCCGGACGGCGAGCCTGCGAGGGACGCCGGTCGAGCCCCGGCCGGATTCCCGCGGCCCGATGAAAATCACGCGCGCCGCGTTTAGAATTCGCACCATCGACACGCAGCGGTCCGTCACCTGGGCTCCACGATGACCCCATACTCGACGCGGCAACTCGCCACCCTGCTCGAACGTTCCGGCCCGAGCGCATCCGCGCCCTCGCGCGCGCGGCGGACGTCAACCCGAGGCGCGACGAGCGCGGGCGGCTGCGCTTCTCGTTCCAGGACCTCGTGCTGCTCAGGACGGCGAACGCGCTCTCGCAGGATGCCGCCAGCCCAAGGCAGGTCTGGCAGGCGCTGCGCAGTCTCGGGCGTCAGCTCCGGGACGGCACGCCGCTGAGCGCGGTCCGCATGCGCGTCGAAGGCGGCCGCCTGCTCGCTACGTCGGCGAGGACGACCTGGGTGGCCGAATCGGGCCAGACTCTCTTCGATTTCGCGCGCGCTGCCGCGCCCCCCAAGGTCGAGGCGCTCCCGCGGGCTGCCGCCCGTCGCGTGAGCCAGCAGCCGAGCGCCGAGGAATGGTTCGAGCTCGGCGTGGCGCTGGAGCAGTCGGGGGCCGAGGGGGACGCCGAGGCGGCCTACCAACAGGCCTTCGCGGCCGATCCGGCCCACGTGGATTCGCGCGTCAACCTCGGCCGCCTGAGGCACGCCGCGCAGGCCTTCGATGAAGCCGAGGCCCTGTACCGCGAGGCGCTCGAGCTCGATCCGGGGCATGCCGTCGCCTGCTTCAACCTCGGCGTCGTGTTCGAGGATCTCGGCAAGCTCGAGGAGGCGGCGGCGTCCTACGAGAGCGCCCTCCGCCGCGACTCCGAGCTGGCGGAAGCCCATTACAACCTCGCCCGCCTCTGCGAGCTCGCCGGCGATGAGCGCGGCGCTCTGCGCCACCTCGCGAGCTACCGGCGCCTCAAGCGCAGCTGAGAGCCCCGGCGGCGCCGCCTGCCTTTCGAGCGCCCGCCGCGCGGCCGGCGAACCTTTTGAGGATTATCCCGGGAGCTGTTTGGGGATTATCCCGGGAAGCGCTATGCTGTCCGGACTCCCCGGAGCCACTGAGACTGGATCGTTCGATGGATCCCTATGCAGACATCCGCGAGACCCTCATAGCCAAACAGGTCGAGCTTGCGCGCCGGCTCGAGAGCCTCAAGCAGAATCTGCTCGGCGGCCGCAGCGCCGACTCTCAGGAACAGGCTCAGGAGCTCGAGAACGCCGAGGTCGTCGACGCGCTCGGCAACGAGACGCGCGCCGAGCTCAACAAGATCGCGAAGGCCCTCGATCAGATAAAGAACGAGACCTACGGCATCTGCCTGGACTGCGGCGACGAGATCCCGATGGCCCGGCTCAAGGCCTATCCGTTCGCGGACCGCTGCATCCGGTGCGCGACGGCCGCCGAAGAGGGGCGCCCGCGACGCTAGGGAATTCGCTCCCGAGGCGGCAGGCGGCTCGGGGGGGCGGCGGAGGCGCCGGCGTAAGGGCGGTTTCGGGACCGCCGTGAATACGTCCCTGTACGCTTCGTAAGCGCCATCCCTGGCGCTTACGATCCCGAAACCGCCCTTACGCCGGCGCCTCCGCCAGACACCGAGCCTGTGGTCGAGAGCTGCAAGGACGGCCCGATCGACGTTTGCTGCAGCATGCCGACTGCAGCCCTTTCCTCGCGCCGCGGGAGCATGCTTCATGAACGGCCGGCGACGTCCCACAGGAGGTTCGTGCATGAGGCCGCTGTCGGGATCGTAAGCGCCAGGGATGGCGCTTACGAAGCGTACAGGGACGTATTCACAGCGGTCCCGACAGCGGCCTCATGCACGAACCTCCGGCCACCGCCGACGCCCGATCCGTTCATGAAGCATGCGGGCGACTGGCACTAGCGAGCGGCACCGGCGACTGGCACCGCTCAGGCGACGCTCGCCTGCTCCTCGGCATCCGCGGCGGCCGTATCGCCCTCCGCCCAGCACCCGAGCAGGCCCGCGCGTTCGGCCTCGTAAGCGGCGACCGCCTGCGCCTTGACCGGGCCGAAGCCCCGGATGCCGTCGGGCAGCGCGAGAAGGCGCAGGGCCACTTCGTAGCGCCGCGCGTCGAGCTCGCGGGAGAAGACGTCGAGCGTGCGCTCGTAGTCGGCGACGAGGCGGCGCTCCATGCGCCGCTCGCTCGAGTAGCCGAAAGGATCGAGGCGCGTCCCGCGCAGGCGCTTCAGCTTCGCCAGCAGCCTGAGCACGGGCAGGAGCCACGGGCCGAATTCGTATTTCTTCGGCCGACCCGTCGCCGGATCGCGGCGTGCGACGAGCGGCGGCGACATGTGGAAGCGGAGCTTGAAGTTGCCGGCAAAGTTGCGGCGCAGGCTCTCGAGAAAGTCCGTCTCCGTGTGCAGGCGCGCGACCTCGTATTCGTCCTTGTAGGCCAGCAGCTTGAAATAGTTGCGCGCGACGGCTTCCGCGAGCGCCTTCTTACCCGGTGCGATGCACGCCTCGAGCGCGCGAATCTGCTCGACGCGCGCTCGATAGCGCTCGGCGTAGGCGCGATCCTGATAGCCCTCGAGAAAGCGCGCGCGCGTCGCAATCGCATCGTCGAGCGAGGCGACGCGGTCCGCCGCGGGCTCGCTGCCGCCCGCCAGCCGCTCGACGGCTTCGGGATCGTGGGCCGCGTAGCGTCCCCAGTCGAATGCGAGCTTGTTCTGCTCAACGTTGACGCCGAACAGCTCGAGCGCGCGATAAAGCGCGGGGCCGCCGACGGGCAGGCGGCCCGTCTGAAAGGCATAGCCGAGGATGAACACGTTCGCGGCCACGCTGTCGCCGAGCAGCGCCGAGGCGAGCCGAGTCGCGTCGACCGTCGCGCAGCGCTCGGGCCGGCTGCGCGCTCGCAGCGCCGTCAGCAGCCCCTGCTCGGGAAAAACGTAGTTGCGGTTGCGGATGAAATCCGAGGGCATCTCGTGATGCGTGTTGACGATGACCGTGGAGCGCTCGGGCGCGAGCATCGAGAGCGCCGGCCGCGCGCCCGCGACGAGCAGATCGGCGCCGATCTCGAGATCGACCTGTCCCGCAGGGATCCGCATGCCGTACATGCGCGCCGGGTCCTCGGCGATGCGCAGATGCGAGAGCACGGCGCCGAAGCGCTGCGCGAGCCCGGTCTGGTCGAGCTGCAGCACGGCCTTGCACTCGAGGTGCGCGGCGAGCCCTAGCAGACCGCTCGCGGTCACGACCCCGGTGCCGCCGACGCCCGCGATGAGGATGTTGTAGACGCCGTCGATGGCCGCGGTCTCGGGCTCGGGCAGGCTCGGGACCGTCTCGGAGGCCAGCGGCTTCGGCGGCTGCCTCTCGGCGCCTTCGAGCGTCACGAAGCTCGGGCAGAAGCCTTCGAGGCAGCGCAGATCCTGGTTGCACGAGGACTGATTGATGCGCCGCTTACGGCCGAACTCGGTTTCGAGCGGCATGACGGAAAGACAGTTCGACTGGACGTTGCAGTCGCCGCAGCCTTCGCAGACGAGCTCGTTGATGGCCACGCGCCGCGCGGCGGGCGGCACGTGGCCGCGCTTGCGCTTGCGGTGCAGCTCCGCGGCGCAGCTCTGATCGTAGACGAGGGCCGAGACCCCCTGAGTCTCGCGCAGCTGGCGCTGAACGAGGTCGAGCTCGCGCCGGTCGCGAACCGTGACGTTGGCCGGCAGCGCGAAGCGCGCGTCGCCGCGCGCGTACTTCCCCGTGTCGTCGGTCACGACGACGATCGGCGCGACGCCTTCGGCCTCGAGCTGGCGCACGACGCGCGCGACGGTGAGGCTGCCCTCGACGGGCTGGCCGCCCGTCATCGCGACGGCATCGTTGTAGAGGATCTTGAACGTAATGTTGACGCCGGCGGCCACCGCCGCGCGGATTGCGAGGCTGCCCGAATGAGCGTAGGTGCCGTCGCCGACGTTCTGAAAGATGTGCGGCGTCTCCGTGAAGGGCGCCTGCCCGATCCAGGTTGCCCCCTCCCCGCCCATCTGCGTATACGTGATCGTATTCCGATCCATCCAGCCGGCCATGAAGTGGCAGCCGATGCCGCCGACGGCGCGGCTGCCCTCGGGCACCTGAGTCGAAGTGTTGTGCGGACAGCCGGAGCAGAAGTGCGGCAGCCGCTCCGCCTCCCGCGCGACGACGTTCGAGCTCCTTGTCCTGCGCCTCGAGGAAGTGCAGGCGAGCATCGATGTCGGGGCTCGGCTGCAGGCGCGAAATGCGCGCGGCGAGAAGCCGCGTCACGAGCGCCGAGTCCAGCTCGCCCGTGGAGGGCAGCAGCGGCTCGCCGCGCTCGCCGTGCTTGCCGAGCACGCGGGGGCGCCGGCCGGCCGGCCAATCGTAGAGCTGCTCCTTGACCTGGCTCTCGACGAGCCCGCGCTTCTCCTCGACGACGAGAATCTCCTCGAGCCCGGCCGCGAACTCGCGCAGGCTTTCGGGCTCGAGGGGCCAGCTCATGCCGACCTTGAACACGCTGATGCCGAACTCGGCGGCGCGGCGCGCGTCGATCCCCATATCGGCGAGCGCCTGCATGACGTTGACGTGCGCCTTGCCGGTCGTGACGATGCCGAGCCGCGGGGACGGCGCGGAGAGCACGACGCGGTTCAGCCGGTTCGCCCGCGCGAATGCGAGCGCCGCCGGCAGCTTGTAGCCGTGCAGGCGGCTCTCCTGGTCGCGCGGCGGATCGGGCCAGCGGATGTTGAGCCCCCCCGGCGGCAGCTCGAAGGCGGGCCGCAGGATCTCGATGCGATCCGGCTCCAGCGTGAGACTCTGCGTCGCGTCCGCGGTCTCCTGCGTGACCTTGAGGCCGACCCAGCAGCCGCTGAACCGCGAAAGCTCGTAACCGAACAGACCGAGCTCGATGATTTCCGCAACGTCGGAAGGTGCGAGCACGGGCATGAGGGCGTCAACGAACGCATACTCGCTCTGATGCGGCAGGGAAGAGGACTTGCACGCATGGTCGTCGCCTGCCACGACCAGGACGCCGCCATGCGCAGAGCTCCCGGCCGCGTTGCCGTGCTTGAGCGCGTCCCCCGAGCGGTCTACACCCGGTCCCTTGCCATACCAAAGGCCGAACACGCCGTCGTACTTCGCGCGCGGAAACAGGTTCGCCTGTTGGGAGCCCCAAACCGACGTCGCGGCCAGATCCTCGTTGAGGCCGGGCTGAAAGCGGATGTGGGCGGCGTCGAGGAAACGCTGCGCGCGCCAAAGCTCGCGATCGAGGCCGCCGAGCGGCGAGCCCCGATACCCGGACACGAATCCGGCCGTCCGGAGCCCGGCGCCCTTGTCGCGGTAGCTTTGCGTCAGGAGCAGGCGCACGAGCGCCTGGAGCCCGGTCAGGAGAAGCGTCCCGCTATCCTTTAGATAGCACTCGTCCAGGTGTTCGATTCGACGCAATGACATGGACCCCTTATCCGCTCCCACGGCCTGCGGAACGGGCCCTATTATGGGCGATTCTGAACGAGAATATTCCGAAAAGGGGTCAGAGCCTTTTTTCGCCCTGCTCACGAGCGGTCGAAGGCGCATACCGAGCCGCCACCGATGAGACGCTCGCGGGCGAAAACGGGCTCCGATCAGGGGCGCCGTGTTCGTGTTAAGGTACGCGCGCCGCCGTGCCGGCGGCCCTACTACCTGATGCATGTCGAGCGCAATGGATTCGCGCCCCCTCATCGAGCTCGAGCACGTCGACGTCGAAATTTCCGGCGCCGCGGTTCTGCACGACGTCTCATGGCGGCTCGAGCCCGGGACGCACTGGGGCATCGTCGGCGCGAACGGCAGCGGCAAAAGCACCTTCCTCGCCCTGCTCGCCGGCGAGCGCTGGCCCGCTCCGGACCGCGGGTTTCGGCGCTACCACTTCGGCGGGGGCGTTCGACGCGACGCCGTCGAGGCGCGGCGCAAAATCGCAATCGTCGGCCCCGAGCTGCAGGACCGCTACTGGCGCCTCGGCTGGAACTTCGCAGCGCTCGACGTCGTGCTCTCGGGCCTGTTCCGGACGGACGTGCCGCGCCGCGGCGCCTCCGCCGCCGAGACGCTGCGCGCCCGCGCGATCCTGCGCGAGCTCGGCCTTGCGAGCCTCGCCGCCCGGCCGTTCCTCAAGCTCTCGCGCGGCGAGCAGCGGCGTGTGCTCATCGCCCGCGCCGTCGCTTTCGGCCCCCGCGTGCTGCTGCTCGACGAGCCCGCGAGCGGCCTCGATGCGGAGTCCCGGGGCGCGCTCGACGAGATGCTCGTGCGCGCGGCGCGCGATACGCAGCTCGTCGTCACCGCACACGGCTTCGAGGACCTGCCCTCGGCCGTGACCTGCGTCGCGGAGCTCGTCGCCGGCCGGCTCGAGCTGCGGACGCCGCCGTCCGCGCGCCGGGGACACGCCGCGCGCGAGGCCGCCGAGCCTCGCGCCGTCGATGGGCACGCCGCCGCGCGCGAGCGTGCCGGCCAGCGCACCGGGGACGCAGCCGACGCGCCGCTCATCGTCGTCTCGCACGCGGATGCCTGGCTCGGCGGCCGCCGCGTGCTGCACGGCATCGACTGGCAGCTGCACGAAGGCGAGAACTGGCTCGTGCGAGGCGCCAACGGCGCCGGCAAGACGAGCTTTCTGCGCATGCTGCAGGGTCAGCTCCGCCCCGCGCTCGGCGGCAGCGTTCGCTGGCCCGCCCTCGGCGACCCGCGCAGCGTCTGGGCGCTGCGCAGGCGCGTGACCTGGTTCGCGCCCGAGCTGCAGGCGGGGTACCGCTACCGGGCGACCGTCAGGGAATGCGTCGCTTCGGGTTTCGACGCGAGTATCGGGCTCGTGCGCGCGCTTACGGCCCCCGAGCGTGCACGCGTCGAGCTGCTGCTCGAGCGCTTCGAGCTGAAGCCGCTCGCCGATCGGCTCACGACGGAGCTCTCTTACGGGCAGTTCCGCCGCGCGCTGATCGCCCGCACCCTGGCACCCCAACCGCGCGTGCTGCTGCTCGACGAGCCCTGGGAAGGGCTCGACTCGGCGGCGAGCCGCCTGCTCGCGGAGCGCCTCGACGAGTCGCTGGCCGAAGGCGTGCAGCTCGTCTGTGCCTCGCACGTCGCCGCGTACGGCGGACGCTTCACCCACGAGCTCGTGCTCGAGAAAGGTCGCATCGCCCGCGCAGACCCGAAACGCGGGTCCTCGCGAGCGCCCGGGCCGGGGGCGCCTGGCCAACGCGGGCCGGCTTCGCTAAGCTGAATCGGCCGCCCGGAGGGGCGCCGACGACGACGCGATGGAGCTACCCGGCAAAACTGTCCTGATAACGGGCGCCGCCCGCGGCCTTGGCGCCGCCATGGCCAGGGGCCTCGCCGCCCGCGGCGCGGATCTCGCGCTCGTGGACCTCGAGCCCGAAAGCCTCGAGGCCACGCGGCAGGCCTGCACTGAGCTTGGCGTCTCGGCACGGAGCTACGCCGCCAACGTCGCGCGCGAGGAGGACGTTGTCGGTCTGTACCAGCGGGTGGTGGAAGATTTCGAGCGGCTCGACGCTTCGATCGCCAACGCAGGTATTTTGCGCGACGGCCTGCTCGTCAAAGCCCGCGGCGGCCAGCCGCTGGAGAAGATGCCGCTCGAGGCCTGGCAGGCGGTCATCGACGTGAACCTCACGGGCGTCTTTTTGTGCGGTCGCGAGGCAGCCGCACAGATGGCGAGGCTCGGCAACGGCGGCACCATTATCAACGTCTCCAGCGTCTCGCGCGCCGGCAACTTCGGCCAAAGCAACTATTCGGCGGCCAAGGCCGGCGTCGCCGCGCTCACGGTGGTTTGGGCCAAGGAGCTCGCACGGTACTCGATCCGAGTCAACGCGATCGCCCCCGGTTTCGTGGCCACCGAGATGGTCGCCTCGATGAAGCCCGAGATGCTCGAGAAGATGACTGCGGCGATCCCCGCGGCCCGGCTGGGCCGTCCGGAGGAGATTGCGCACACGGCGGCCTTTCTGCTCGAAAACGATTATGTCAATGGCCGCGTCGTCGAAATCGACGGCGGCTTGAGAATCTGAGCGGGTTTCGGTCTAAGATTGCACGGCCCCGCGGGCCAGTGAGGCCCGCGCGGTCTCAGCACCCACGAAGTCGAAGATGAAGGAAGCGAAACCGCTGATACTCCTCTGCGCGCTGCCGGCGCTGTTCGTGCTGGCCGCGTTCGCTCCCGTGCAGGAGTGGCTCGCGCCGGCGACGGGCTGGATTCACGTTCACCACCGCGTCGCGGGCTTCGCCTTCGTCGCCGGCTACGCCCTCTCGGCCGTGCTCGTCGTGCCGAGCGCGATCCTGACGCTGGGGGCCGGCTTCGTCTTCGGGCTGCGTGAAGGCGTGGTGCTGGTATCGATCGGCAGCGTCTTCGGCTCGGCTGCCGCCTTTCTCGTCGCGCGCTACTGCGCGCGCGAATGGCTGAGCCGCAGAATCGGCCATCTGCCGCGCTTTCGCGCGCTCGACTCGGCCACGCGCCAGGACGGCCTGCTCATCGTGTTCCTGACGCGGCTCTCGCCGCTGTTGCCGTTCAATCTGCTCAACTACTGCCTGGGCTTGACGGGCGTGAGGTTTCGGGACTTCGTGCTCGGCACCTGGCTCGGCATGCTTCCCGTCATCGTGTTCTACGTCTACTTGGGCAGCCTTGCCAAGGACACGATGGCCCTCACGCACCGTCTCGGCCAGGGCCTCACGGGGCCGGCCGTGCTCGCCTCCGGGCTTCTCGCAACCGCCGCCCTCACCGTGGTCGTGGCGCGCAGAGCCAACCGCGTCCTGGACGCGCATCTCGCGCCCGAGGCAGGCGAGGCGGCAGCGGATACGCTGTCCGCGTAGTCAGCTGCTCGCGAAGGCCCGGACTCTTTCGCTTCGCTTCCGGTCCGCTTCCGGCGCCGCACGCTTTCGGGACGCTTACTGGGCGGCGGCGAGAATCTCGAGCGCCTGCGCGTGGAGCTCGGGCGTCGCCGCGGCCACGACGTTGCCGCCTGCAAGCGGCGGCTCGCCCGTCCAGTCCGTCACGACCCCGCCGGCGCCCTCGATGATCGGCACGAGCGGCACGATATCGAACGGTTTGAGGCCGCTCTCGACGACGAGGTCGACGAAACCTGCGGCCAGCATCGCGTAGTTGTAGCAATCGCCGCCGTATCGATCGAGCAGGCAGCGCTTGCGCAGCGACTCGAACCCGTGCGCGGCGGCGCCGCGGAACATGCCGGGGTGCGTGGATGCGAGCGTCGCGCGCTCGAGCGAACGGCAGGCCCGCACCCGGAGCCTTTGGCGGCGCTCCGAGTCGATGAGCCAGCTGGCACTCGGCGTGCCGAAGAAAATCTCGTCGAGCACGGGCTGGCAGAGCAAGCCGAAAATGGGCGTACCGTTCCGGGTGAGCCCGACGAGCGTTCCCCACAGCGGGGACCCCATCATGAAGGAACGCGTGCCGTCGATCGGATCGATGTACCAGCAATACGGCGAATCCGAGCTGCTGACGCCCTGCTCCTCGCCGACGATACCGTGCCCGGGATAACGTTCGCCGATGGTCGTCCGCAGCGCGCGCTCGATGGCCCGGTCCGCGCTCGTGACAGGGTCGAATCCCTCCCGGTCCTTGTTCTCGATCTCGTAGGCCTTGCGAAAGTAGGCCCTCGCGATGCCGCCCGCGGTTCGGCCGAGCTCGAACGCGAAGTCCTCGAGCTCTGAAGTTGGAATCTCGGCCTGCGGCATGCCCGCCATTATGGCGGAGCGGGCGTCAGGCCGGGAAGAAATCGATGGGCTTCGTCGTCGTGATCGAATCCACGTCCTTGGCCTCGAAACGAAAGAGCCTGACCCGCTCCACGAGCTTCTTCTCGAGATCCGCGTCGCCGAGCTCCGAAGATACGATCTCGCAGGCCGTGACTCGCCCGTCCGGCGCGATCGTCAGCCGCAGCACGACCTTGCCCTGCAGCGCCGGGTTTTGCCGCAGCGCACGGTTGTAGAGCGCATAGATCGCGCCCTTGTTCTTGTCGAAGACGCGCTCGATCTCCTCGCGGCTGCGCGACGGCCGGCCGCTGTTCGCGGCGTGCTCGACGGTACCGCCGCCGCCGGGCGCGACGCCCTCGATGGGGCTCTCGACGCGCGTCGTCTCGCGGCCGGCCAGGGTCGTGCCGCCGATATTGCGGCTCAAGCCCGAGGTGCTGATGCCGCCGCTGCCGCGCCCGACCTTCGACGTGACGAGCGCACGCTCGGTCACGCGCGCCGCGGACGCGGTCGAAAGCCCGACGCGCTGCTTGGTGTCCAAATGGCCGACGGCCGCATCGTCGCGCAGCGCAGCAAGCTGCTCGGCAAACGGCAGCAGCCCCGCGCCGCTCGCCTCCGCGCGCGCCTGGCGCGCACGCTCGGCCGCGTCGGGCTTCGGCGGCGGCGGCTTCGGCTGTTCGACCCGGCGCTCGGGCTTCGGTTTCGGCTGCGGCTTCGGCTCGGGTTTGGCGGGCTCGGGCTTCGGCTCGAGCTTGGGCTTCGGCTCCTCCTTCGGAGGCGGCGGCGGAGGCGGCGGCTTCGGCTTCTCGAGGATGAGCCGCGCGAAGCGCTGCGGCACGGGTTTGACCTCCTGCCGGTCCTGCCGAGGCAAGGGCAGCAGCGAAAGCACGAACGCGGCCACGACCACGGCGGCGACCGAGATTTTGAGCGTCCGGCGAAACGAGCGCTCCTGCTCGGCCGCAGCCGTCCAGGGCAGCTCCAGAGTGCGGTAGATCGCGACGAGCTGGGTCATGGCCGGCCTCGCCTCAAGCGCCCTGCGGCGCGCTCGCCGCCTTCGCGTCCGGCGCCTTCTGCAGCACGGCGAGCGAGACGCGTCCGTAATCGGCGTCCGTGCAGGTCGCCATGACCTTCTTGAGCAGCCGGTACGGAATCGCCTTGTCGCCCATGATCGTGACCTCGCGGCCCGCCGCATCCTGTTTCGTCGCTTCGCGCAGCGCCCGGGAGGTCTCCTGCTCGAGCGCCGCTTTGAGGCTCGGAATCACGAGCGCGTCGCTCGCGAGCAGATCGGCGACGCGCGCGACGGGCTGCCCTTCGACGAGCAGCTCGTCGTCCGTGACCATGACGACGACGGTCTCGCGCGCCCGCTCCTCGGCGATCGACTCGGGCAGCTTGATGTCTTTCGGATTCGGCAGCACCTGCACGTCGCCCGAGTTCACGAGCAGGAAGAACACGAGGATCGTGAAGATGTCCATGAGCGACACGAGGTTCAGCGCCGCCCCGCGCTTGTGCCGCTTGTGATGGCGCTCCATGCGCGCCGCCCTGCCCCTGTAACGCATGCGTCTACACCTTCATTCGGCCGGCGCGTCGCCGATCGAAATCTCCGGGAACAGCTCCGCCTTGACGACGTCGTGAGTCGTGCCGTCCACCTGCTCGGCCACGCGCACCTTGTCCATGACGGCGACGAGCACCTCGTACGGGATGTCGGGCTCGAGCAGCACGGTGGCATCCGACTTGTCGGGGAATTGGCGTTTGACGTCGAGCAGGAACGCGCCGAGCCCGGCGTAGTCGTAGCCCCTCTCGCCGTTCGCGAAGTGCTTCAGCAGCCCGGCGTTGCGGTCCCCGACGTTGATCGAGGACTTGCGCACGGTGATCTCGAGCGCGAGCTCCGGCTTGGCGGGGGGCGCGGGCTCCGCGCTCGCCGCCGGCAGGTTCAGGTCGAGGATCGCGAGCCTCGAGAACACGGCCGTAATGAGCAGGAACGGCACGAGCACGACCATGAGGTTCATGAAGGCCGTGATATTGAGCTCTTGCGCGTCCTGGCGCCGTTGCCTGCGCTCTCGGCGGGATGCCATGCGTCGCTCCTCGGTCGTCCTGTCTGTGCTCGCCCGGCCCTCGGCGGCCTGGCGCTCAGCGCGTCTGTGCCGCCTGCCTCGCGGCAGGGGCTGCGGCGGCGGCTGCGGCGGCTGCTCCGGCCGGCGCGGCTCTCGGCTCCGTCGCGACGCGGTCCATGATCGTATTCAGGAACTTGACCGAAGCCATCTCGAGGCTGTCGACGATTTCGGTCGTCTTCGTCTGCAGCAGTGTGTGCACGAGCAGCAGGGGAATGGCGACGATGAGGCCGAACGCGGTCGTGTTCATCGCAACCGAAATGCTCGCCGAGAGCAGGTCTGCCTTCTCGGCGGGGTTGGCGCTCGAGACGGCCGTGAACGCGTTGATGAGGCCGATGATCGTGCCGAGCAGACCGAGCAGCGTCGCGATGTTCGCGAAGGTCGCGAGGTAGTGCGTGCGCCTCTCGAGGCGCGGCATGACCTCCATGAGACTCTCTTCCATGGCCTGCTCCACGTCCTCCCGCCGGCGCGCGGTACGGACGCGGTTGAGGCCGTAGGTCATGATCTGGGCGATGGCCGCCTTCGACTTGCCCGTGACCTGCATGGCGCCGGCGACGTTGCCGGTCTTCAGGTACGGAGCTACCTTGCTCCAGAGCGCCTTGTTGGCGGCCGTCGTCATCGTCAGGAAAACCCACCGTTCGATCGCGATCGCGAGTCCGAGGGCGAGGACGATCACGATCGGATACATGAAGATGCCTCCCTCCTGGAAGAATCTCACGACCGTGGTATAGACATGCATTGATTCGCTCCTTAATCGTGCGTGTCCGGAGAGGGGCTCCGTTGCCGTTTCGAATCGAACAGTTCGCCGTAGTACTCGAGATGCCGTTTGAAGACGTCCGGATCGACGGGCGCAAGCACCTCGTCGAGGAGCGTGTTCACCGGCCTGCCCACGACTTCCCCGAGGTCCGAGCGCTTCCACGGCACGATGGTCAGCACCTTAGGCAATTCCTGGTTCCCGGTGATTGACGTGGTTCCCAGATCCACGCGGTCCATTGCGCCGCCCTTTTCGGGAGCGGCGCCTTTCTCGGCAACCGGCCCCGCGGGCGTCCGCGAACGGGCTCCGTTCGGCTCAGGTGCGGCGGCCGCTGCCGTCGAACCTAAGGCCGCCGCGGCCCGGCGCGGGGCGGCCGCGGCCGCGGGCGCGGCCGCCGGCCCGCCGCGCGCGCCTACGTCCACGGCCGGTTCGAGCGCGTCGACCTCGGCGGCACGGGATGCGGCAGCGGGCGCCTGTTGGCCGCGGGCCGCGCCCGCTGAGGCCGCCGCGAGCAGCCCCGCCAACACGAGCGCCGTATGCCGGCCATGCGTTTTCATTCCGGCTTCTCCTGCGCGACGCGCGCCGCCGGCTGTGCACCCACGCGCCGCTTGAGATCCACGATCCAGCCCGCGACCGTCTTATCGGGCGCGGCCAGGCTTTGCTGATACTGCTCGTAAAGCGGCAGCGCCTCGGCGGGACGCCGCAGATAGACGTCGAGCAGCACGCCGAGGTTGTAGAGCGCGAGCGGGTAACCGGGCCGCGCCGCGAGGGCTCGCCGGTAGGCCTTCTCCGCGCCGGCAAAGTCGCCGCGGCGCCGCAGCACGACGCCGAGCTCGTCGTTCGCCTGGGCGTCGTCCGGCTCGATTGCGAGCGCCTTGTGCAGCGCGGCAAGCGCATCGTCGTCGCGGCCGTCGTGCACATAAGCGATTGCGGCGTTGACGTATGGCCCCGGCAGCATCGGGTAGGCCCGCATGATCGGCGCAAAGCCCGCCTCGGCCGCCGCAAAGTTGCCGGCCTTGAGGCTCGCGACGGCGGCCTCGTAGGCGGCCGCGATCTCGGCCGGCACCTGGACTGCGGGGGCCGTCGCCTGAGCGGTCGCGGCTGCCGCCGGTGCCGCCGCGGATGCCGCCGAACTCGGCTTCGGAGGCCGCGTCGGCGCACCGCTGCAGCCGGCCAGCAGAGCGGCCGCGGCGAGCGAAGCCGCGCCCGCCGCCTCGCGGTACCGCCGCAAACGGCGAACCGCGTTACTGGATGGCGCTGACAAAGGACTCTCCGATCTCGGGCTTGGAATAGCGGGCGGGCACGAGCTGACCGAGCGCCGCAAGGCTCTTGCGGACCCACTCGTCGTAGATGCCGTCGGCGGTGCGCGCGGCGTTGACCTCGTGAACCTCGATGGCTTTGTCTACGAACGGATCGGCCTGTTCCTCGAGCAGCAGCTGATACTGCTCGAGCGCGTCGGCGCTGAGGCCGGCCGGACGCTGCGACTTTTCGAGGCCGGTCGCGAGCGCATGGTAGAGCTCTGCGATCTCGTAGGTCGCGGCCGTCGTGACCTCCGCGACGCCATAGTCGGCGGCCTTGCCGTACGCCGCGAGCGCGGTCTCCATGCGCTTGCGCTTGAGTTCGAGGCTCTTCTTGAGCGGCGCAACGAGCTTCACCTCGAGGAAGGCGTCGCGCTCCGGCCCCGCGAGCTCGAGCTGCGCATGGGCCGCGAGGTAGCGCGTCCGGTCCGTGCGCTCCGCCCCGGCCGCCGCATCGGCGGCGACGATCTCGCGCAGCCAGCGCGTCTCGGCGCGGCCGTCGCCCGCCTTACGCGCGAGCTCGACGAGCCGCTGCCGCGCCTCGACGGCCTGCGGCGCCGGACGCGGATAGCGCTCGACGTATTTCGCGAACGCCGCCTCGGCCGGAACCGTCTGGCCCGTCTGCGCGTAGAGGTCGGCGGCGCGCCACAGGGCATCCCTTTTATCGTCGGCCGTCCCGCTCCCGTCGGCGATGTGGGCGAACTCGGTCGCCGCGCGGGCCTTGTCGCCCGCCTCGACGTAGGCGACGGCGAGCTTCGCGCTCACGTCGGCCGCGAGCTTGTTCTGCGGAAACTTGCGTCGGAAGTCTTCGAGCACGGCGGCCGCACGCGACCACTGCTTCTCGCGAATCAGAGCGGCAGCCGCGTCGTACTCGGCCGTCGGCACGACCGAAGAGGTCGGCGCCGCCTGGCCGACTCGCAGGAACGCCTCTACCGCCGCGGCATCGTCGCCCGTCTTCTCGGCCTGCGCGCCCTGCTCGTAGATCGAGGATGCAATGCGCTCGACGATCTGGGCGTGCTCCTTGTCGTCCCGCGGCACGAGCGCGATAAGCCGCGTATAGGCCTTCTCCGCCGCCGCGTACTGCTCGAGCTCGAAATCCGAGTGCGCGACGACCGTCAAGGCCGTACGCTCGAGCTTCGCGGGCGGCGCGGGCTGCCACTCGACGACCTTCGTCGCCGCGTCGCGGGCCGCCGCGTATTCCTTGAGCTCGTACAACTGCTGGGCCGCATCGGTCTGCACATTGGCGGCCTGGGCATGGTTCGGATAAGTCGCGGCGAAACGCAGCGCGCTGTCTATGCCCTTGCGATGCCAGGCCGCACGGTCTGCGCCCTGTGGCAGCGTCTGCTCGTGGCGCTCATAGGCAAGCAGGGCCGCATAACCCGCTTCGGCGCTCTTGCCGTTCAAGGGATAGGCGTAGGCCGTGCGCTCGTACTCGAGCGCCGCATCGCGGTACGCGCCGCTCTCGAACAGCACTTCCGCCAGCAGGAAGTTCTTGTCGGCCGCCTCGCCGTCGTTCGGGAACGAGGCAAGGTAGGCGCGGTACCAGCGCGCTGCGGCCGCGTATTCGTCGCGGTCCTTCGTCTTCTGGGCCTTCGCGTGGTGATAGGCCGCCAGATCCGCGAGGTTGCTCTTGAGCTCGGCGGCCACCGCGGGCTGGTCCGCGAATGTGTAGCGCTGCCAGTAGGCGCTGCCTGCGCCGTAGTGCTCGACGAAGGCGCGCTTGCCCTCGAGCACGAGATCCGGGAAGCCGCCCTTCTCGTAGGCCTTGATGGCCTCGACCTCGAGCAGCGGTGCCTTCGCATGCGCGGGTTCCGCCGCGGCGAAGGCGCGATAGACGTCGGCCGCATCCTGATAGCGCTCTTTGGCCAGATACAAGTCGCCGAGCTTCGAGTAGACCACGTACGCGTACCCGCGCTGGCCGTGCGACTTGAACCACTTGGTCACCGCCGCGGCACCATCGAGGTACGAGAACGAGATTGAAAGCACGCGCAACGTGTCGTCGACGAGCTCCTGGTCGGCCCGGCCCAGGCCGCCGTAAACATCCGCCGGGTCCGCATCCGCCGACTTGCCGAGCTTGCGGTCGAGCAGCTCGAAGAACGAGGCGAGCGCGTCTTCATTGCGCAGCTGCTTGAACAGCGACCAGCCGTGCTTGTAGAGTGCCTGCTCGTAAAACGGCGACTCCCGACCCTGCGCGAGCACCTGGGCGTAAGCCGCCTCGGCATCGGCGTACCGCTTCTCGACGAACAGCGTCTCGCCGCGCCGGAACTCGGCCTCGGCGTAATACGGCGTGTGCGGATACTCCTTGACGAGCCGGTCGAGCGCGGCGAGCGCCTCGTCCGTGCGCCCGTCCGCCTCGTACGCGCGCGCGAGCTGATACAGCACGAGATCGTTCTTCGCGTATTGCGGATAGGTCTCGAGGAGCCGCTCGTAGAGCTCGGCCGTCGAGCCGTAGCTCCCGCCGAGAGATTGCACGTTGTGCTGCAGCTCCTCGGCCTCGCCGGTCTCGAGCTGCAGATCCGCGAGCCGGCGCATCGCCTCGGCGCGCAGCGCGGGATCCTGCGAGCCCAAGTCCAGAAAGCTCCTGTAGCTCTCCATGGCCTTCCGCTCGCTGCCCTCGATCGGCGCGCCGACACGGACCTCGACCTGCTTCGCGTCGAGATCGCCGATCGTGCGCGGCCCGTCGGCGTGTCCGCGCCCGAAGGGCCACGGTGGCCAAAGGCCCGCCATGAACGCGAGTGCGAGCAGCGGCCCCCCGTTCATGGGCGCTCTTTTCCGGACTCGGCAGGGCGGGCGCGCCGGGGGGGCGGCGCCGCCGCGGCCCGATCATAGATCGCGGCCAGCGAGAACTGTGCCTGCAGCCGATACGTCTCGAGCCGATGCCGCTGCGCTTCGAGCTCGTCGGCCGCGAGCGTCTCGAGATATGCCTTCTGGCGCTCGAGCTCGCTGCTCACCGCGCCCCGCAGGGCGTCGAGGCGCGGCTGGACGGCGTCGATGCGAGCGGTCAGCGCCTCGAACTGGTCGGGCCATTCGTCGCGAGCCTGCGCAACCTCGTGACGCCTGCCTTGCGCCTCCTTGAGATCGAGATCGAGCCGCCTGAGGCTCTTCTTCTCTGCCCAGAGCCGCGCCCGGTAGTCACGGTCGAGATCCCACTGCAGCAGCCCGGCCAGGAAGTGCTCCTTCTCCCTGAGCTCTTCGCTGTGCGCGTCGGACCCCAGCGTCGCGAGCTGCGGCTCCATGGCCTTGAGCTTGCGCCACATCTGCTGCTGCTTCGGCGTCCCGAGGGCGACGGAGTCGTTCGTCGCCTCAATGGTTTCGAGGCGCGAATCGAGCTCGACGCGCTGCGCCGCCATCGCGTCGAGGTCCACCTGCTCGAGGCTGCGGTTGATGAGGGGCTTGCGCTCGTCGTAGGCGCGCTGGCGCGTGTCGAGTATGTCGTGAAACGCTCCGACGCTGTCCTCCCACCGGTCGAGGTTCTTGAGCAGATACATGAGATCCCGGCAGTTCTTGAGCGCCTCTTGAAAGCGGTTCGTCGCGACGAGGGCGTACAGGTAGCGGCTCTCCGGCGAATCCGGCAGCGCGTCGAGCCGCCAGTACCAGCCGTCGGCCCCGAGCCGCCCGCTCGCGAGCAGGCGGCCGATGAGCTCGCCGTCCCGCACCCGGCCGATGGCCTCGTCGAGCCGGCCCATTTCCGCATCGAAAGTCTTGATCGAATCGGTGTACCGCGCGGCCGCCTGGCCGTCGGCGCCGAGCTCTGCGAAAGCGTAGGGCACCGCCAGCAGGGACTCCTGCACGGCCGAGTCGAGCAGATCGCGTCCCGCGAGCTCGGTCCACGGTGTCAGCGCCTCGCGGTACTGCTTGAGCTCCGCATCCGCCCAGCCGAGGCCGAGCAGAGCCTTGTTCGAGAACGGACCATCGAGCCGAACGCGCTCGAGCGCCGGCTTCGCTTCGCCGGGCCGGGCCGCCTGCAGCCAGGCATAGCCGAGCGCCACGTCCGCCTTGTCGCGCAGCGCGAGCAGCTCGGGATCGGTCGTCTCGAGCGCCCCGACCTCGGCGAGCACCCGCGCGCCTTCGTCGACGCGACCGAGCCTCACGAGCGCGACGCCGAGGTTGTATTTCGCATAACCGATCCACTCGTCGGCGGGTTTCTTCCAGCTCTCGAGCTTGGCGCGCGCAGCCTCGAACTTACCCTCGTCCATGAGCACGCGGGCCTCGAGCAGGCGGCGGTCCGGCTCGAGATCGGCCGGCAGCGGATGGGCGATGCGCGCGAGCGCCTGTTCCGCTTCGGGAAGGTAGCCGCGCTCATAGCGGATCTTGGCCAGAAAGTACCAGGCCCGGTCCTGCACGGCCGCGTCCGTCGATTTCGCGAGCAGCCGCTCGAAGATCGAGGCCGCAAGCTCGTGCTCGCCGTAAGAAAGATACAGACCGCCGAGCAGCAGCTCGGCGTCGTCACGGTTCGCGGAAAACTCGTTGCGGACCTTCGCCGCCTCGAGACGCGTCAACGCTTCGAGATAGTTGCCCTGGTAGAAGTCGTAGAGCACCTCGCCGTAAGCGATGTCGTGCACCTCGATCGGCGGCACCTCATGGTGCCTCGCGGACGCGGCCGAGGGCAGCGCCGCCAGCGCCGCTGCAAAAGCGAACGCGAACAGGCGGCTCACGGCCTACTCCCACTCCTTGACGACGAACTCCGGCTGCAGCTTCGCCTCGTGATCGGAGATCGTGAGCTCGACGTATTTGGGCCCGATGCCCTTCTTGAACTTGAGGGAAGCGCCGCGCTTGTAGTCGCGGTCGTGCGGCCCATGGCCGGTGAAGACGGCGACGAGCTCGTGGTCGCCGGCCTTCACGTTGCCGACGTAAAGCCGCTGCACGCCGCCTCGCGCGAGCGCACCGACCTCGCGCTCGGTATAAAGGTAGTTCGTGACGTCCTTGCCATCGAGCTTGAGCTGGATCGAGTCGAGCCCGAAGTAAGCGCCGACGTCCATGGCGACGAACACGGCGACCTGCGTATTCGCGGGGAAAAGAAGCTCCTCCTCGAGGAGGAACAGATCGCGATTCAGCGCTACGGCGCGCTTCTTGAGATCCTGAACGTCCTGGTCGAGCGTTTTGAACTCGGCGGCCTGCTCGGCCGGCTTGCCCGCGGCCGCCGCACCGAACTTCGGCGCCGAAGCCTTGGATGCTTTGGCCGCCGGCGCTGTGGGCGCCGCCGCCGAGGCGGCCGGCGCCGGGGCAGCCGGCGCTGGGGCGGAAGCAGCCGGCGGCGTTTCCGCTGGTACGGCCGACGTGTGCGAAGCGCCCGCGGGCATCGCGGCCGGCGGCGACAACGCGCCCTCGCCCGGCGGCGTCGCGGACGCGACGCGCTGCGCGAACGCGGTCCCCGCCGAGAGCGGCAGGCCGATCACGGCGGCGATGGCGATAACGGGCAGACTTTTGCTCATCGGCGGACTCCGAAGACGGTCTACAGATTGCGCAACAGCGCGCGCAGGCTCTCGACGTAAGCGTCGGCGGCGCCGCCCCGCTTTCCATCGAACACATCGCGCACGACGCCGTCGCGGTCCACGAGCACGAGGGCCGGCACGGCGCCAACCCCGTACAGGCGGCCGACGCGCCCGTCGATATCCGTGAGGATCGGGTACGCGGTCTCGGCCGTGCGCGCCAACTCCTTCGCGTCGCGCGGGTCGCGGTCGAGACTCACGACGATCAGCGCGACGCCGGCATCGCTGTAACGCTCGTACGTATCGGCCAGTCCGGCGAGGGCCTTACTGCAGTCGCCGCACCACGACGCTTCGAACGCCAGCATCACGACCTCGCCGCGGTACTCCGAGAGCCGCACGTTCGGGCCGCCCGCGCTCGGCAGCACGAAATCCGGCGCCGCGCGGCCCGCGAGCCCGTCGGCAGATACGGGGCCCGCGGCCAGGACGGCGGTCATGATCGAACCGAGCAGTGCCTTTGACGTCATCGCTGCGAATTACACCTTCATGTGCTTCGTATCGAGCCGCAGCAACCACACTCGCCCGGACCGAAGGACAGCCGTTTAGAGGCGCAACATAATGTCCGCCCCGGCTCCCGCACGATAATGGCTTCACGGCTGGGGGGTCTATGAGCCAGGTCTCACTCTTTTCGTGGTCCTGAGCGGCTCTCGATTTCCTGCACTACGAAGGCAGGAAACATGCCAATGACGGAAAGATCTGAAAAAGGGGCTCGGAACCGAGCTTTCCGCGACCGGCAATCATCCCGGATCAGGAAGTTTTGTCGGCGGACGCCTACACCGCCCGGCAGCCGGCGCACGTAAGCGGTTGAATTTGGACCGCGACTGCAAGTCGCCGATCGCCGACAGCGTGCTGCCGCAACGTCAGCGTCGCGTAAGCGATGCGCGCTGGGCAGCCCGTCCGCCGTCGTTCGAGAAGCCGACGGCTAGCGCGAGCGATGCGGCGGCTTCAGGACGCAGCCTCGACCCAAGCCCGCGCGTTGTCGAACATCTGCTGCCACGGCGCCCGCTCCCCCCATTCGGCCGGGTGCCAGGAATGCTGCACGGTTCGAAACACACGCTCCGGATGCGGCATCATGATCGTCACGCGGCCGTCTTCGTTGGCGAGGCCGGCGATGCCGTGCGGTGAACCGTTCGGATTCGCGGGATAAGTCTCGGCCTGCGCGCCCCGGTTCGTGACGTAGCGCACCGCCGTGAGCCCGCCCTCGCATGCCGCGAGCGCCGCTTCCGAGGCGAACGCGGCACGGCCTTCGCCATGGGCCGTCACGATCGGCAGCTGTGACCCCGTCATGCCGCCGAGCATGATAGAGGGGCTGGCCTCGATGCGCACGAGCGAGAGGCGCGCCTCGAACTGGTCCGAGCGGTTGCGCACGAAGCGCGGCCAGGCGGCCGTGCCCGGGATCAGCGACTTCAGCGCCGCGAGCATCTGGCAGCCGTTGCAGACGCCGAGCGCGAAGCGGTCCTCGCGCGCGAAGAAATCGGCAAAGAGCGCGCGCAGGCCCGGGTTGTAGAGAATCGACTTGGCCCATCCCTCGCCCGCGCCGAGCACGTCTCCGTACGAGAAGCCGCCGCAGGCGACGAGCCCGCGAAAGCCCTCGAGGGTGCGGCGACGCGCCGCGAGATCCGTCATATGCACGTCGTAGGCGTCAAAGCCGGCCCGCTCGAGCGCGGCCGCCATCTCGCGATGGCTGTTCACGCCCTGCTCGCGCAGCACGGCGACCTTGGGCCGCGCCGGGCGCCTCGAGCCGCGCGCCGCCGCGCCGGCGCCGTCCTTCGGGAGCGGGAAAGTGAGCCGCGCGTCGAGTCCCGGGTCGTCCTCGTCGAGCAGCGCGTCGCGCGCCTCGGCCGCACAGACGGGATCGTCGCGCAGGGACTGCATCCGATACGTGAGCTCCGACCAGCGCGCGTGCAGATCCCGCCGCGCGGCCGTGAACAGCGTCTGCGCGCCGCGCCGGATCGCGATGTCGCCATGCCCGGCCGGCTTCGCGACGACGCCGAAGTCCGTCAGGCCGTGCCGGCGCAGGATGCCCTCCGCGCGCTTGAGCTCGGCGGCGCGCAGCTGCAGCACCGCGCCGAGCTCCTCGGCGAACAGGAACGCGAGCGGGTCGCGCTCGTGCTCGGGGACCGCGATGTCGAGACCGACACGCGAGGCGAACGCCATCTCGGCCAGCGTCACGAAGAGGCCGCCGTCGGAGCGGTCGTGGTACGCGAGCACGAGTCCCGCGTCGCGCAGCTCGCGCTGTGCCGCGAAGAATGCCTTGAGCCGCTCGGGATCGTCTAGATCGGGCGGCTCGCCGCCGTAGACGCCCCAGGTCTGCGCGAGGCACGAGCCGCCGAGCCGATGCCGGCCGCCCGCGAGGTCCACGAGGACCAGCACCGTCTCGCCTGCGTCGCGGCGCAGCTCCGGCGTCAGGGTCCGCCGCACGTCGGCGGCGGGCGCAAAGGCCGACACGATGAGCGAAACGGGGGCCGTGACCGCGCACTCGGCCCCGTCGGCCTGCCATACCGTGCGCATCGAAAGCGAGTCCTTGCCGACGGGGATGGCGATGCCGAGCGCCGGGCACAGCTCCTCGCCGACGGCCTTGACCATCTCGTAGAGCACGAAATCGTCGTCGCCATGGCCGGCCGCGGCCATCCAGTTCGCCGAGAGCCGGATGTCGCCGAGCCGTTCGACGTTGGCCGAGGCGATGTTCGTGACGGCCTCGCCGACGGCGAGCCGAGCCGAGGCGGCGCCGTGCTTGACGGCGACCGGCGTGCGCTCGCCGACAGCCAAGGCTTCGCCCGTGTAGCCGCTGTAGCCCGAGGTCGTGACGGCCGCATCGGCGACCGGCACCTGCCACGGGCCGACGAGCTGGTCGCGCGCGACCATGCCGCCGACGGCGCGGTCGCCGATATGGATGAGGAAAGACTTGTCGGCGACGGCCGGAAACGCGAGCACGCGTTGCACGGCCTCCTCGAGGGCGACTCCGGTGCGGTCCCAGCGCTCGAGCTCGGGCCGCGCGCGCCGCGCCTCGCGCGTCATTTTCGGAGGCTTGCCGAACAGCACGTCCATGGGCATCGCGACGGGTGCATTGCCGAAGCGCCGGTCGTGCACGACGAGCTCGCGCTTGGCCGTGAGCTCGCCGATCATGGCGTAGGGGCAGCGTTCCCGAAGGCAGATGCGCTCGAATACGGCGAGGTCCGCGGCCTCGATGGTGAGCATGTAGCGCTCCTGCGCCTCGTTGCACCAGAGCTCCATCGGGCTCATGCCGGGCTCGTCGTTCGGCACGTCGCGCAGCTCGATGCGCGCCCCGCAGCCGCTGTGCTCGACGATCTCGGGCACGGCGTTCGAGAGCCCGCCCGCGCCGATGTCGTGGATCGCCGCGATCGGGTTCGCCTCACCGAGGGCCCAGCAGGCGTCGATGACTTCCTGCGCGCGGCGCTCCATCTCGGGGTTGCCGCGCTGCACCGAGGCGAAATCGAGGGCCTCCTCGCCTGCACCGCTGCGTTGCGACGATGCCGCGCCGCCGCCCAGGCCGATGAGCATGGCCGGGCCGCCGAGCACGACGAGCTTGGCGCCGGGCCCCGGCACGAGCTTCTCGACCTGCGCCTCGCGGATGTTGCCGAGGCCGCCCGCGAGCATGATGGGCTTGTGATAACCGCGCCACTCGCCGTCCGCCTCGAGCAGGCAGCTGCGGAAATAGCCCGCGAGATTGGGCCGGCCGAACTCGTTGTTGAACTGGGCCGCACCGATCGGCCCCTCGAGCATGATCGCAAGGGGCGAGGCGATGCGGCCGGGCCGCCCGGGCGAGTGCACCTCCCAGGGCTGCGGCCAGTCCGGCAGCGCGAGGTGCGAAACCGTGAAGCCCGTGAGGCCGGCCTTCGGTTCTGCGCCTCGCCCCGTCGCGCCTTCGTCGCGGATCTCCCCGCCCGCGCCCGTGGCCGCGCCTGCGAACGGCGAAATCGCCGTCGGGTGATTGTGCGTCTCGACCTTGGCGACGAGATGCGCCGGCTCGTCCACATAGCGATAAAGGCCCGACTCCGCGTCCGGCAGCCACCAGGCCGTAACCGGCCCGCGCATGACGGCCGCGTTGTCCTTGTAGGCCGAGAGCACACCCTGCGGGGCCGCAGCGTGCGTGTTGCGGATCATTTGAAAGAGGCTGCGCGGGGCGGGCCGCCCGTCGATGAGCCAGCTCGCGTTGAACACCTTGTGCCGGCAGTGCTCGGAATTCGCCTGCGCGAACATCATGAGCTCAACGTCGGTCGGGTTGCGGGCGAGCGCGCCGAACTGCTCCGCCAGATACTCGATCTCGTCGGCCGACAAGGCGAGGCCGAGCGCGCCGTTCGCCTCTTCGAGCGCGGAGACTCCGCGGCCGCGCAGATCGATCGCCGTGGCCGGCGCCGGGGCGGGGCGCCCGAAGAGCTGCGCCTCGGTCGGAGCCTCCTGCAGCAGCGACTCCGTCATGCGGTCGTGGAGCAGCGGCGCGATGCGTTCGACCTCGGCCGGCCCGAAATCCCCCGCGGTCTCGATCTCGACTATGCGCCCGCGCTCGAGCCGGGCGACGGGCAGACCGCAGATCTTCGCGATGTCCGTGGCCTTCGAGGCCCACGGAGAGATCGTGCCGAGCCGCGGGACGACATGCAGCGCGTACCGCCGGCCCGCGGCGGGCCCGGCCTCGATCGGCGAAGCGACGCCCGGCCCGTAGGTCAGCAGCGCGTCGAGCACCTGGCGCTGCCGGGCGTCGAGCGGCGACTCGAGGTGCGCATAGTGAACGAACCGCACGCCGAGCGCGCCGAGGCCGCCCACGAGGCCGCCGACGCGCGCGCGCAGTTTGTCGAGGCGGAAAGCAGTTTCGGCCGGCGGGCCGGGCAACTGCAACATCGTCATGAGCTCGATCGACCCGGGCCGGACCTCAGGATGGGCGGCCAATGATACCGGATCGCCGCCGCCCGCACGACCTGCTCGCGCCGCGCGGCCCCCGGACGTCAGGAGTCTTTGGGCGGCTTACCGCTTTGACCTTGGGGCGAGTACATGGGCATGGGGAACTGAGCGACGTTGCTGCCGCCTTCGACGTTCGTCACCTTGCTGATGCCCTGCTTGTCGACCTCGTCGATGCGCAGAATGCAGTGCAGCGGCAGGAACGTGCGCTTCACGCCGGCGAACTCGCTCTGAATGCGCTCTTCGGACGGGTCGACGACGACCGTCGAGCGCGTGCCGAACACGAGCTTCTCGACTTCGATGAAGCCGAACAGGCTGCCGTGGCTCACGTTGCGGGCATAGATCTCATAGACCTTGCCCTGATTCAAGAACAGGATCTTGTAAATCGGCTGCGAAGACATCCCGGGTCCCAAGCTTGAGCTGCACACGGAGCTTAGCACAGGCCCTCGCGCGCTCCGTTCGCAGCGCGGCCGCGCGCGGCCGCGCGCGCCGCGGCCGAGCCTGAGACGCCCGTCACAGTATCGAACGGCCGTCGGCGCGATCGTGAACGGCCCAGATATACTCGCGCGAGCGCTCGGCGATGCGTCTCGGGCCCGGCTCAGCCGCCCGCCTCCGCAACCGCCGAACATGGACAGGGATGCACTGACATGGCTCTTCGCCTCACCATCTTGAGCCGCCATGCCGAGAGCCTCGGCGAACGCGCGAAGAAAGAATTCGGGCGGGCCGGCGGCACGATCGGACGCTCCTTGAGCAGCGACTGGGTGCTGCCTGACGGCGCGCGCTTCCTCTCGAGCCGGCATGCGAGCATCGACTTCCGTTCGGGAAGCTACTATATCGTCGACACATCGAAGAACGGCGTCTACGTCAACGACGCCGAGCAGCCCGTCGGGCGGGGAAAGCCGCAGCGGCTGTTCAACGGCGACCGGATCAAGATCGGCGACTATGAGATCGGCGTCGAGATCGACGACGAGGACGGGCTGCCCGAGGTCGAGCCGGATCACGTGGACCCCGTGGACCTGGCCCAGCGCGTCGAGGCGCCCGAGCCGACCGGCCGCGACCTCGTTGACGCCTACGAAGTCACGGGCGTCGGCATCGAGGAGCTGCTGACCGAGGACGAAGCCGAGACGCTGACGCCACCCTCGAAGCTCGACGAGGTCGAGATCGTGCTCGAGCTCGAGGACCCGCCGGCCCCGAAGCCCGCGCCGAAGCGCGCCGCCTCGGCCGAGCCTCCGGCGGCGAGCCTGCCCGCCAAGTCGCCGGTCGCGAGCGCCTCGGGCGGCGTCCGGCCTAAAACGCAGGCGGGGGCGAGCCCCGCGCGCCCGGGAGCTGCGGCGGCCGCGAAGCCCGCCGCCCCGGCGGCTAAAGCGCCCTCGCGTCAGGCGGCGACCCCGCCGAGCGCGCCGGCGTCGCCGCCCGCCCGCCCCGCGCCGGCCGCCGAGCCGAATCTCCTGCCCATGGACGGTGCCCGCGCCTCGGCCGCGCTCGACGCCTTCTTCCGGGGCGCCGGCATCGCGCCCCAGCGTATCGATCCGGCGCAGGCCGACGTCGTGCTGCAGCGGCTCGGACAGCTGCTGCGGGAGATGATCGTGGGCGTGACGGAAAGCCTGCACCTGCGCGCGGAACAGAAGAACGCGCTGCGGCTGCCGAACACGACGATCCAGCAACAGAACAACAACCCGCTGAAGTTTTCCGCGGGCGTCGAGGAGACGCTCAAGAATCTGCTGTTCCGCGAATCGCCCGAGTATCTCTCGCCCGTGGACGCCGTGCGCGAAGCATTCGCCGACGTCCGGCTGCACCAACAGGCGCTGCTGCGAGCCCTCGGCGCCTCGCTCGACGCCTATGCCCACAGGCTCGATCCCGACGAGCTCGAGCACAAGTTCTCGCGGGGCAAGAGCGGCGGCCTCATGGGCGCGGCAAACAAGCTCAAGTACTGGGATCTCTACAAGGACCTGTACCAGATCGTCGCCCATCATCCTCCGGGCGAGCTGCCCGCGCAGTTCCTCGACGACTTCGCGCGCACCTACGATGCGGAGGTCGCGCGCACCCCGGCCCGGCAAGGCGAAAAGAAGGCGCAAACGGGCTGAGAAGAAAGGGGTCAGAGCCCTTTTTCTACGCCGCCGGCGGGGGCACGGCACCCTCGCGCCGCGGCCGCGAAGCCCCGACCGCGCGGGCCTTCCGGCGGTGCGGCCGGTACAGCACGATCGTAAGGTCGTCGGGTTTGCTCGGCTGGTTCGATCCGTCGCGCTTCATTCGTCCGAGCGCCTTGTCGACGAGCCTGTCGGCCGCGCTCGCGAGCGGCCCGACGCGGATCAGGTCGATGATCTCGTCCGCGAACAGGTTGTCGAGCAGGCCGTCGCTCGCGAGCAGCACGGTGTCGAAGGCGGCGAGCTTGACGAGGCCGCTGATCTCGACCCGCATATCCTCGGCGCCGATGACGTTGAATAGGATGTGCCGCTGATCGTGCTGCACGGCCTCGTCCTCGTCCATGAGCCCGGCCTCGACGGCGAACCCCGTGGGCGAGTGCGGGACGACGCGCCGCTTCACGCGTCCGCGCTGCCCGACTGCGATGAGCTCGGAGTCCCCGACGTGATAGCTGCGCAGCCGTCCGCCGACGATCTCGGCGATCACGAGCGTCGTCGCCGCGCCGCGCGCGATGGCAAGCACCGCGTTGTTGGCCGCCTCCATCGCATCGAGGATCGCGGGACGGAGCTGGGCCGCCTCCGAGGCGCGCTCGACGAGCACCTCCGAAAGCGTGCGGACCGTGACGTTGGATGCCTCGCGCCCGAGCGGCGTGCCGCCGACGCCGTCGGCCACGGCGAGCACGAGCGCCTCGTCGGCGACCGAGATCACGGCCGCGGCGTCCTCGTTGGGCGTCTCCTTCTCGGGCGAGCGGATACTGCGCACGGCGACGACGCCCTGGGGCAGATCGAAATCCGCGACCTCGCGTTCGTCGGTGCCGAGGAACAGATGAACCGGCTGCTCGAGATCCGTCATGGGGCCAGGGCCTTCGTGCACCAGGGACAGTGATGCCAGAAATCGGTGTCGACGCCCCAATGGCAGGAGGGGCACTTCTCCCTGCCGAAGGGCAGCTTCCATGCCCGTTTGACCTTGGTTCGACACCACGGGCAGTAGCGCATGAACGGCATGAGCGGCCCGCGGCACTTGGGGTTTTCGCAGGAGTGCGTGTAACGCCGGTCCGGGTACCGGCGGCTCGTCTCGACCTCGAAGCCGATGCCGTAGCACCACGGGCAATAGGGCCAATCGAGCTTCGAGCCGCGGTGGCACCGCGGGCAAGTCGCGGGAAACCCGGTCTCCATGCCCTCGATCGGGTGCTCGGCGCCGCACCACGGGCATGCCTGCATCGCCTCGGAAACCGGTCCGGTACAGTCGCGGCACTCGTATCGGGTATCGAGCGCCTTGCGGTACTTTCGCTGGAACTGTCGAAACAGCACCTTCTGCCAGAGCGCCGGATCGACGGCATCCGCCTTCTGCCGGCTCGGCCGCTTCCTGCGGCCGGCGCCGTTGCGCACGCGCTTGAACTCGTTGTACATGACGACGGCGTTCTTGTACCGATCCTCGGGCCGCACGGCGATCGCCCGGCGCAGCCATTCGACGAGCGCCGGACCGAGCTTTGCGCGCACGCGCTCGATGCCGGACGGCGGCCACGCGTACGGCCACTCGACGAGCACGCCGGCGAAGAGCTCGTAGATGACGAGCCCGAGAGAGAAAACATCGGATTGGAACATCGGCCGGCCGACGGCCTGCTCGGGCGCGATGTAGCCGACGGTGCCCGAGCCCGAGGCCCTGACCGTGTGCTGCGCGACCTTCGAGAAGCCGAAGTCCGTGAGGCGCAGCTGGTTGTCCGAAAACAGGATGAAGTTGTCGGGCTTGATGTCACAGTGAATGACACTGCGGCTGTGGGCGTGGGCTACGGCGGCGAGCGCCTGTTCCGTCAGGTTCAGCGCCGTCTCGGTAGACAAGCGGCACCGCATGCGCTGTGCCAGGGAGCGTTCGCCGAGCGGCATCGAGATCACGAAGCGGCCCTCGATGAACGAGGCGTCGCGGATCGGCATAATGTTCGGGTGCTCGAGCTTCGGCGCGAGCCGCGCCTCGCGCTTGAAATCCACCAGGTAATAGTCGTCCATGCCGTTCTGATGCGGCACCTTGAGCGCGACGCTGAGGTCTTGAATCGTGTCCCGGGCCTCATAGACGGCCGCGACGGGCCCGTTCGAGATTCGCCGCTCGATCCGGTACTTACCGAGTTTCTGTCTGGCCTTGAGCAATGGAATCAGCTGATCGACGGCGCCTCTGTCGGCCGCGAAACCGAGACCGACATCCGGTGCGCGGGCGCCTTTTTTGCGAGGTCCTCGGGCCGGCGCTTTCCCCCCTCCGCCGGCCTTCGCCAATTGAAAAGGTCGAGCGGGCGATTTGCAATACGCCGGGCGGTCGAAATGCGTGCCTTGTGCAAAAAATGAGGGCCCCCGAGCGAAAGTCGATGCCGGAGGTGCCGGGCCGGCCGGTAAGATAGCGGCGCCATGAACCGCTCCGACTCTACCGCACCGGCCCAACCGGGTGCACGCGCCATGCCGCGAGGCGTTTGGGCCCTGGGGTTCGTTAGCCTCTTCATGGACGTTTCCTCCGAGATGATCCACGCGCTTTTACCCGTGTTCGTCGTCTCAGTCCTCGGCGCGAGCGCCGCGACGCTCGGCGTCATGGAGGGCGCCGCGGAGGCCATCGCGTCCATGACCAAGATCTTCTCGGGCGCGCTCAGCGACCGGCTCGGCAGGCGCAAGCTGCTGGCCGTCGCCGGCTACGGCCTCGCCGCACTGACGAAGCCGCTGTTCGCACTCGCGCCGACCGTCGGGTGGGTCTTCGCGGCCCGCTTCACGGACCGCTTCGGAAAAGGCATTCGCGGCGCTCCGCGCGATGCCCTGGTCGCCGATCTCGTCGCGCCCGCATTTCGCGGTGCGGCCTACGGGCTGCGCCAGACGCTCGATACCGTCGGCGCGTTCGCCGGGCCCTTGCTCGCCGTCGCCCTCATGGCCGCCTCGGGTGAGCGGTTCCGCCTCGTATTCTGGATCGCCGCCGTGCCGGCCGCCGCCGCCGTGCTCGTGCTGCTGACCTTCGTCCGGGAACGAGCGCCTCACCGCGCGGCGGCCGGGTCCTACACTTTCGGCAGCGCGCTGCGCCGCCTGAACAGCCGGTACTGGTGGCTCGTCTTTGTGGCCGCGCTCTTCACGCTGGCGCGCTTCAGCGAAGCGTTCCTCGTGCTCGACGCCTCGCACGAAGGGCTCGGCGCGGAGTTCGTACCGTTCGTGCTCGTCGTCATGAACGTCACCTATGCGGCCTCCGCCTACCCCGCGGGCCGCCTCTCGGATCGGCTCGACCGATGGGGCATCCTCGCCGTCGGCTCGGCCGTGCTCGTGCTCGCCGACCTCGTGCTCGCCTTCGGCCATTCGCTCGCCGCGACGTTTCTCGGCATCGGCATCTGGGGCCTGCACATGGGCCTGACCCAGGGGCTGTTTGCGGCGCTCGTCGCCGACGCCTCTGCGCTCCCCGAGCGCGGCACGGCCTTCGGGGCCTTCAACTTCGTGAGCGGCCTCATGCTGCTCGCCGCGAGCACGGGCGCCGGCATTCTCTGGGATCGCTTCGGCGCCGAAGCCACGTTCCTCGCAGGCGCGGCACTGACGTGCATCGCCGGAGCGGCGGCGCTCGTGCTCTACTTCAGTCGCCGGCTGCCCGGCACTTCGGCGGCAGTCGAGACGAAGGACTGAGGCCGGCGGGCACGCGGTATTTGCCGTGGCGCGGCCGGGCTGTTAGATTTGCGCGCGGAGGGATGCCGGAGTGGTCGAACGGGCTTGACTCGAAATCAAGTGTACGGTTTCCCCGTACCGTGGGTTCGAATCCCACTCCCTCCGCCAGCGCCGCTTGCCCTCGGCACCCATCTCCGGCCCCGAACGGCCGAAATCCCGCCGCTTCGGCAGCCGCTGCGTCCCTTGGTCGACACCTTCGCCTGCGCGGCAGTGCGGCACGATTTCGAGGGAGCACGCCGCAGTCCTCGCATGATTTTGTTCGTACATCTACCAGCTTCCCGCCGGCGAGAGCCGTGAGATCATGCCGGCCGTCACATTGAGGCAGCGAGCCCACTCATGCAATTCCTGGTTTACGACGCTGCGGCGTGGGGCGACGACGAAAACGGCAAGCGCGTCGCCGAGGCCTTGATCGCCGATCCGCCGCATTTCGCGCTCGAGCTCTCGAGCGAGGACCTCGGCGGGCGGCTCGTCTGCTATCTGCATACGGTGAACGGCTGCGACCGCATGGCCCTCGAGGCCGGCATCGTCCCGGTTCTCATACAGGCCGTCGGGACACCCGCCGAGGTGCGGACGCCCGCGGAGGCTCGCACCGTTCTCCGCAACCTCGAAGCGATCATTGCGGCTGCCTCGCAGGCCCGCGAGCGAGTCCTCGCCCGCCTGGCGGCCTAGCCGTCGCGCTGCGCGCGGGCCGAAGCGCACAAAACGTCGGGCGCGGTGCACGCCGGCCCGGCTCTGCGCGGTGTGCAGGGCGGCGCCGCGTTCGTCATTCCGCCTCCCCGGCATTCATGAGAATGAGCAGGCATACGGCCACGACAACGACGAGCGCCGTTCCGAGCATTCGAGGTGCCCCGGGCCTCTAGGGCGCCGATTCGGCTGCGGGCTGCCGTGCTGCCGCCGGACGACGGGCCGGCGCACCAAGAGGCAATCGACCCGCTCCCCAGCGGGCCGTCCAAATTCTGTGAGCCATCTTCTCCCCCTTGTTCTTATTGGTTGAGGGCTGCGAGGAATAGTCTGCCCGGGAGGGCTGCTGCGCCGCAAGACGGGGCGGCCCGCGTGCTTTCTTCCGGATTTACCCTCCACTCGAGGCGAAACCCCGCGAAAAGGCGCAGAAACGGGCCGCTAACCCCGACAATTGCGCGGTTTTGGCATGGACCTTGCTGCTTTTTTGATCAAGACTGCAGGTGCTGCCTCTAACGAGTCTGTCGAGACCGGATGAAAACACACCGTCGCCCCTCGCTGGATGAGACGCGGTTCGACGGATACCAACGGACGGTTCGAATGCGACCAACGGTTCTTGTCGTGGAGGATGACGCAGACGCTCGAGAGTGTCTGCGCAAGCTCCTCGAGGAGAGCGGCTTCAAAGCCGTCACCGCCGAGAACGGGCAGCAGGCACTTGCGCGCCTCGTTCGCCGCCGCCCCCGGCTCATCCTCCTCGATCTCAACATGCCGATCATGGACGGGAAGCAGTTCCGGGCAGAGTTGCTCAAGGACGAGCGGCTCGCCCGGATCCCGGTCGTCGTGCTTTCCGCCGAGTCGGAGCTCGACATCGAGGCCGGGAAGCTCAACGTGGACGCGTATCTCGAGAAGCCGATCGACTTGCGCCGGCTTTTCGCGCTGGTCCATCGCTTCGCACGCCGGACCGACGCGGTCGTGCCGGCGTACGTCGGCAGCGCGACCGCCTGAGACGCCCCCGCGCCGCGCACCATGTCGTTGGTAAGAGAGGCAATGACTTCGAGCGCGGAGTTCGCGGGACTGCACGAGTCGATCGATTCGATTGCGCGCCAGATGCGCGACTCGGACATCGGCGCCGTGCCGGTCTGCGGCGACGACAGCCGCTCATCGGGATACTGAGCCAGGGCGATCTCGCGCTGAGCGCGAGCAAGTCGAAGACCGGCGAGCTCGTGCAGAAGGTCTCGAGCGACCGCAGCACTCACCAGCCGGAGGGACGTCGCCGCGCCGCTCGCTCGCCTCGGCGAACGTGCAGCGCGGCGCGGGTAATCAGCCCGCGATCTTCCGCATGAGACGCGAAAACCAACCGCCGGACGCGGCAGGGGACTGCGCGGCCTGTGGCTGCGACTGCGGCGTCGGTTGCGGAGCGGGTTTCGGGGCGGGCTTCGGCGCCTCCGGCGCGGCCGCGCGGGCCGGTTGGCCGTCGCCCGGCGCCGCCATGTAAGTCCCGGCTTTCTTTGCCGTGTGCGTCGCGATCGCATCCATGAGCGGGGGCGACAACACGTCGTAGGCCTCGAGGCCGAGCTCCTCCAGCCGGCTTCGGACCTCGTCCATGCGATCCGGCTCGAAACCCGACTCGATGATCGAAGAGCAGAAGGCCGCAAATCCCGGGGGCGACCAGCCTTCGCTGTCCGAGAGCTCGGTATGGACGAAATCGAGGCCGTAGAACGGATGATTCTTGTCCTCGATCCGGCCGTACATATGGACGCCGCAATCCCGGCAGGCATAGCGCTGGATCGCAGCGTTCGGGTCCACGATCCGGAGTTTCTCCTCGTGGGCCGTGACCTCGAGGTTTTCGCGGGGCACGACGGCGACCATCGAGAACAGGGCCCCTTCGGGCTTCCAGCACTTGGTGCATCCGCAGACGTGATTGTGAGCGGTCTGGCAGCTGATCGTGACCTCGACCTGATCAGTGGCGCAACGGCATCGCAGCGTTCCCCCTTCGAACTCCTCCGCTGCCGCCGGGATGCCACTATCGATGGAAGGATGAATCGAGATCGCCATCGGTTATTCTCCTGATTTTTCAGCCAAAGGCGCGTGCCGCCCCGATGCTACCATGCGGGACATGGTTTCGGTATAGATCCGAAAGCCTCACGGCTTCGCGGCGTGGCGGCTTTGCGGCTTTGCGGCTTTGCGCGCCGCCGGGCGCCCTAAGCGAACCCCGCCGGCTTCCACTCCGCCATCATCCTCTGCCTGGCGAAGAACAGCCGCTCCGACATCAGCGACGAGAAGCGCTTGAGCAGCTCGTAGCCGAACTTCGCATCCTCCTCGCAGCGCGCAAGGATGCGCGCGCCGTCGAACTCGAGCACCTCAGAGGGCTCCGTGGCGCGCGCTTGGAAGCTCCAGCGGTACGGCGCGATGAGCCACGACCAGCCGAGCACGGCGCCCGGCCCGAGCTCCTGCAGCGTGAGCGCCGGCCCCTCAATGGCGGCGACTTCGACGGACACGTGGCCGCCCAGAACCAGGAAGAAGCTGCTGGCCTTGTCGCCATAGGCAAAAAGCACGTCCTGCTGGCGCAATCCGCGTCGCGAAGCGTGCTCGGCGAGGAAATCGAGGTGCTGCGGCGCGAGGCCGGCGAAAAAAGCATTGTCGGCGAGAATGTGCCGGAGGCCCTGTCGATCCGTGCTTCGATCTGTGCTCATGGTTCGATCTATGCTCATGGAGGAAGCGGGCCCGTGCCGCGAACCCGGCCCAATGTAGCGCCATGAGACGCCGCAGCACAATCGCCCGAGATACGCAAAGGCCACGGCCCGTCACTGCCGCCCGGCTACCTGCGCGTGGTTCAGCGCGGCCACGAGCAGGACGCCGCCGGCCGTGTTGCCGCACAACGAGGGGAACAGGTACCCGACGGCGTAATGGCCCGCCGTGATGTGCCCAGTGACGACGAGATAGAACACTTCGACGGACCCGGCGACGACATGGGTGAAGCCCCCGATCCCCACGAAGTAGGACAAGAGCAGCGCGATCCAAAGCCGGGCCGAAGGCACCGCGGGACCGAGCCAGACGATCAATGCAATGAGCCAGCCCGCCGGAATGCCCCGCAGGAAGTGGCCCCAGACGCCGCCGTCCGCCGCTTGCCGCCCGATTTCGAGAAAGGCCGCGCGGAACTCGGGAAAGAACGAGCCCGTGCTGGCGAACCCGGCGATTGCGAATGCCCCGATCAGATTCGCCGCGAGCACGACCGCCCAAAGCCTCAGCACGTCGAGCCATGCGCGCACGCTCTTGCGCTCGAGCGCAGGTATCACGGCGGTCAGCGTGATCTCCGTATAGAGCTGCTGCCGGCCGAGCGTCACGATGACGAATCCGAGCGTGTAGCCGAGATTCGACACGAGCGGGGCCCAGGCCGCGGCCTCGAGGCGGGCGAGAATCGCGCCCTGGGCGACGAGCGACAAGCCCATGGACAGGCCCGCGGCGAGCCCCGACCAGGCCAGTGCGGAGAGCGGCCGCGCCAGCTCTTCCTCGCCTTCCTGGCGGACCGCGTCATGCACGACTCTGGCGCTGATGGCGTGTCGGGCCCGCGCTTCGGTAGCATCCGCTTCGGCTCTTTCGTTCCGGTCCGCCATCGCGTCCGCTCGAAGGATCGGCGCAATGAGCAAGTTCCATGCCGTGGGCTCACGAGGGCCCGCGAACTCACACTATGAGGGAGAGAATGTCTTGCTGAACGCGTTGCGCGACTTCCTGCGGCTCGAGACGGCGAGCGGCACCATCCTCATGGCCGCGGCCGTCGCAGCCCTGTTCGTCGCGAACTCGCCGCTGGGCGGCCTCTATGGGTCCCTTGTCGATCTGCCCGTCGAGGTCCGCTTCGGCGCCTTCGAGATCGCGAAACCCCTGCTGCTCTGGGTCAACGACGGGCTCATGGCCGTGTTTTTCCTGCTCGTCGGCCTCGAGCTCAAACGGGAGTTTCTCGAGGGCCAGCTCACGGGGCGCGACCAGATCGTGCTCCCGGCGGTGGCGGCGCTCGGCGGCATGGCCGGGCCGGCGCTGATCTATGCGGCGATCAACTGGCCCGACGCTAGGGCGCTCGAAGGCTGGGCGATTCCGACGGCCACCGACATCGCCTTCGCGCTGGCGGTGCTCGCGCTGCTCGGGAATCGGGTCCCGCTCGCACTGCGCATGTTTCTCGTCGCGATCGCGATCTTCGACGACCTCGGCGCTATCATCGTGATCGCCGTCTTCTACTCGCACGAACTCTCCGCCGCGGCGCTCGTGACGGCCGCCGTGTGCATCGCGCTGCTCGCGCTCATGAACCGCCTCCGGGTCTCGGAGCGAGCCCCCTACCTGCTCGTGGGCGTGGTCATGTGGGCGGCCATCCTTAAATCGGGTGTTCATGCGACCCTGGCCGGCGTTATCCTCGCCCTGTTCATCCCGATGCGCGACCCGCGGGCCGGCACCTCGCCGCTGCAGGACCTCGAGCACGACCTGCATGCTGCCGTCGCGTTCGGCATCTTGCCCCTCTTCGCCTTCTTCAACGCCGGCGTCTCCCTGGCCGGGGTGTCCTGGGACTACCTGGTCCACCCGGTTCCGCTCGGCGTGCTGGCGGGTTTGTTTTTCGGCAAGCAATTCGGCGTCTTCGCCGCCTGCTGGCTCGCCGTGCAGGCCGGCGTCGCCCGCCTGCCGGCCGGGATCTCCTGGCTGCAGATCTACGGCACGGCCGTCGTCTGCGGAGTCGGCTTCACGATGAGCCTGTTTATCGGCTCGCTGGCGTTCGAGCACACGGGCGCCCGACTGCCGTTCGACGAGCGGCTCGGCATCATCCTGGGCTCGGTGCTTTCGGGGGCGTTCGGCTACTGGGTATTGAGGTCGGCCTTGCCGGTCACGGAGCCGCCGCCCGTGTCGTCAGACTGAATGGCTGCTCGCGTCCGGGGCGAGCGAACGGCCGGCGCCCCGGACGGGCGCCGGCCGAAAAAAAGTGGCCGGGCTAGGCTCTACCAGCGTCCACCGCCGTAGCCGCCGCCGCCGCCGGCCGGCCGCTTCTCCTGGGGCTTCGCCTCGTTGACCCTCAGGGGGCGGCCGTTGTACTGCGTCCCATTGAGCTTATCGATGGCGGCCTGTGCCTCGGAATCCGAAGACATCTCCACGAAGCCGAAACCTTTGCTCTGACCGGTCGCCCGGTCCGTAATGACTTTCGCCGACTCGACGCGCCCGCACTCGGAGAACTTGGCCGCGAGGCTTTCTTCGGTGACCGAGTAAGGTAGATTGCCGACGTAGAGTTTTCTGCCCATTTAGTACCTCCTGAATGGGTTTAGACCGCCAAAGGAGGATAGGGGCACCACGCCCTTAGGCCCAATGAACGGTAACTGAGGAAGGGTGCATGCTATCCAGTGGGGTTCGATAATGCCAAATCTTCTCACGGCCGATAGCGGTTGGATAGCCGTTCGAAAATACAGGGCTCGGGGCCGAATTTGCGTCCGGCGTTGTTCGGGCCCGCGCGTCCGTGTTAGAAAAAAATAGTGATTCGAAAGCAAAAGGTAACGTCCATGCACACCTACCCCGTCCGTATCCTCTCCCTGCGCGGCGCCGCGGCGCTCGCGTGGGCGGCGGCCCTCGCGCTCGTCGCTGCAGCCGCCTCGGCTCAGCCCCTCCCCGGCGACAAGATCCTGACCGACAGCAGTACGCTGTTCATCCATCCGATCCAGCATGCGAGCTTCGCGATGCAGTGGAACGGCAAGACGATCTACAGCGACCCCGTCGGCGGCGCCAAGCTCTACGAGGGCCTGCCGAAGCCGGATCTGATCCTGCTGACCCACGGGCATGGCGACCACTACGACGCCGGCACACTCGAGGCCGTGATTCAGCCCGGGACGCGCATCGTCGCGCCGGCCGCCGTGGCAAACCAGATGCCCCCCGCCTTGAAGTCCAAGACGACGGTGCTCGGCAACGGGGACCGCACGACGATCGACAACGTCCTGATCCTTGCCGTGCCTGCCTACAATACGACCGCCGCCCGGCTGCAATATCATCCGAAAGGCGTTGGCAACGGGTACGTGCTCACGATCGGCGGCAAGCGCATTTACATCAGCGGGGACACGGAAGACATCCCCGAAATGCGTGCGCTGAAGAATATCGACGTGGCCTTCATCTGCTTCAACCTCCCCTACACGATGACCGAAGAGCAAGCGGCTGAAGCCGTGCTCGCCTTCAAGCCCGGCATCGTCTACCCGTATCACTATCGTGGCAGCGACCCGAAGAAGTTCAAGAAGCTCGTCATGAGCCGCGACCCGAACATCGACGTGCGCTTGCGTGACTGGTACTGATACGGCCGCCCGCCGCCTCGATGCGGCTGCGCGGTTCGTCTCGAAGACCCCGCCCGGCTGAGGTGGCGTAACAGAGCGCGGCCGTCCGGCGGCAGCTCCCGCGACCGGG
Source organism: uncultured Gammaproteobacteria bacterium (assembly GCA_963702105.1). Lineage (GTDB taxonomy): Bacteria > Pseudomonadota > Gammaproteobacteria > Steroidobacterales > Rariloculaceae > ZC4RG20. The sequence goes on along the minus strand of OY969712.1, from coordinate 535,459 downwards.
CAAGCTGCGGGGCCGGGCGGCCGCCGAGCGACGGGGGGCATCGCAGCGGCAACGCGCGGCCGCGGGGCGGCCGCTTCCGAACCGACGCGCCGCGCCCAGTGCCCGCCTCTCCGCTACAATCGTCCCATGCGTAGCCTCGGACGCCGTCTCCTCGGCCCCGCCGCGGCCCTGCTGGCCGCGGTAACGTCCTCATGCGCGCACGCGCCCGTCGCGGCGGACCACATCCCGGCCGATCCGCCGCGGGCGAACGGTACGCCGCAGCCTGCGGATGCGCGGCAGCAGGACGTCATGATGTTCGTGCTCGGCAACGTCGAATTTCTGCTGCTGCACGAGATCGCTCATCTGCTCATCGCCGAGAAGGGCTTTCCGATCGTCGGTCCGACGGAGAACGCCGCCGACTACATCGCGACCTGGGCGCTGCTCAACGAGAAGCCCTTCGACCCGAATCAACAGGACCGACCGCTGCGCTTCCTGCTTTCGGCCGCGAACGCATTCGCCGTCGCATGGCGCAGCGCGCTCGACTCCGGTGCGTCGCTGCCGTACTGGGGAGAGCATGCGCTCAGCATTCAGCGCTACTATCAGATCGCCTGTCTGCTCTACGGCAGCAACCGGACCAACTTCGCCCGCATTCCCGAGATCACGGGCTTGCCGCCGGCTCGAGCCGAGGGCTGCGTCGAAGAGTACGAGCGCACGGACAAGGCGATCCGCTGGCTCATCGCGACGTACGGACGCAAACCAGGCGATCCGCCTGCGCCCAAGAGCAAAGTCGAGTACGAGCCGCCGAAGACGCTGGTTTCCGCGCGTGTGGCCGAGCAGCTACAGTCGCTGCAGCTGCTCGAGCGGACCGTGGACCGGCTCAACGAGCAGTTCTCGCTGGAGCGCCCCTTTACGGTCGTCGTCCGCAGTTGCGGCCGACCGGAAGCGGCGTGGATTCCAAACTCGCGAGAGCTCGCGATCTGCTACGAGCTCATTGACTACATCTACTCCCTCGCGCTCGCGCAGGACGCGAACCGCCTCAACGTCCCGCTGCCGCACGAGCCGCGCGCTGCCTCGGTCGGGGAGCGTTAGGGCGCGGAGCTAGCCATCCCGGCGCCAGACGACGCGCGCGAAGCAGCCCTGATCGTCGTAGTGCATCTGCAGATCGCCCTCCCACGCGTTCTCGAGAGCGTGGCCGATCGCATGCGGCAGGTGGATGTCCGTCGTCGTGACGAGGAGTCCCTCCGGGCGATCCTCGATGCCCATGATTCGATTCAGCGGGTGCTCGGCGTTCTCCCGGCGTTCGAGATTACGTGCGAGCCCGAGGATCTCGTCGCGATGCGCCGCTACGAAATCACCCTGCAGCAGCACCTCCCCGGCCGGGTAGCGATCATTGACGCGCCGGCAGGCTTCGCACAGGGCATCGCCGACAGGCTCTACGGGCGCCTTGTTCCAGGTCCAGCGCCCGTGGGCGAAAATCGCCCCGCACTGCGGACAGCGCGTCGGCTCCGGCAGATCGCCCCGCAATTTATAGGGGTTGTTGATGTGCTCGCGAATCAGGCGGTCGCGGCGTTCGGGCCGCCCTGTCGTGCCGGAGTTTTTCATGCTCTCGCCTTTCGCCTCCTTTGCGCCCGCGCATCGAAGCTCATCGCAACGCAGCGCCGACCGCCGCCGGCGCGTTTCCGAAATCAGTTTAGGATATCGAACCTCGTGTCGCGCTCGGGGCCGCTACCGGGGCGGTGCTTGCTCGGGCCTTCGGCGATCGCCTACGCTTGAGGCGCATCGTCTTCAACGTCTCGCACGCAACAAGACCGGCACAGCCGGACGGGAGGAGCCATGCCCCGCAAGCTTCGCAGCAACCTGGAACCCGGCACCGCGCTGTGGGCGGGCCGGCGGGCGCAGTGGCGCGCGCTCGGCATCTCCGACGAGGACATGACGAAACCGAAGATCGCCATCGTCAACTCCTCCTCCGAGCTGTCGAGCTGCTTCAGTCACCTCGATGGGCTCGCCGCGGAGCTCAAGAAATCGATCCGCGCCTCGGGCGGCGTGCCGTTCGAGGTGCGGACCGCGGCGCCGAGCGATTTCATCACGAGCGCGGGCAAGCGCGGGGCCTACATCCTGCCGAGCCGCGATCTCATTGCGGCCGATATCGAGGTCCAGGTGGAAGGCGCGCTGCTCGACGGCATGGTTTGCCTCGCCTCCTGCGACAAGACGACCCCGGGGCAGCTCATGGCGGCCGGCCGGCTCGACATCCCGACGATCGTCGTGATCTGCGGCTATCAGGCAAGCGGCGAGTGGCGCGGCCAGCACATCGATATCGAGGAGGTGTTCCTGAAGTCGGGCTATGTGGCTTCGGGGCGCGTGACGGTCGAGGAGCTCACGGGCATGGCGGACGTTGCCGTCCGCAGTCCCGGCGTGTGCGCGGGCATGGGCACCGCGAACTCCATGCACATCGTCTGCGAGGCCCTCGGCATGACCCTGCCGGGCAGTGCGCCCGTCGCGGCGAACAGCGAGAAGATGATGGCGAACCTGCGCGAATGCGGGACGCGCATCGTCGAGATGGTCTGGAACGACGTCAAACCGCGCGCCATCATCACGCCCGGCGCCGTGCGCAACGCCGCGCTCGTCGTGCTCGCGCTCAGCGGCTCCATCAACTGCATCAAACACCTGCAGGCCATCGCGGCCGAGGCCGAGGCGGACGCCGACGTTTACCAGATCGTCTCCGACTATGCCGACAAGATCCCGCTGCTGGCGGCCATCCGGCCGAACGGGCCGGGCCGCATCGAGGAGCTCGAGGCCGCCGGCGGCGTACGCGCCGTTCTCAAGCGGCTCGAGCGGTTCCTGGATCTCGACGCCCGAGGCGTGACGGGCCGGACCCTGGGCGAGATCCTCGCGGATACACAAGTCGAGGACGAGAGCGTTATCCGCAGCGTGGACGAACCGCTCTCGAAGCGCGCGACGATCAACATCGTGCGCGGCAGCCTGCTGCCGGGCGGCGGCATCGTGCGCCTGGGCGGCACGGGCGAGCGCACGCTGAAGTTCAGGGGCCCCGCCAATATCTTTCATTCACGCGACGAAGCGCTCGAAGCCATCCAGCAGGGCCGCGTGAAGCCGGGCGAAGTCGTCGTGCTGCGCGGCCTCGGAGTCATCGGCGGCCCCGGCATGGCCATGACCTCGGCCGTCGTCTTCGCACTCGATGGCGCCGGCCTCATCAATGACGTTGCGATGATCACGGAGGGCCAGCTCTCCGGCCTCGTAAACGAAGGCCTCGTGGTCGGAGAGGCCTCGCCCGAAGCGGCCGACGGCGGCCCGCTCGCCTTCCTCGAAAACGGCGACACCATCTCGATCGACGTTGAGCGCAAGGTCGTCGATCTCGAGGTGCCCGAGGAAGAGCTCGCCGAGCGCCGGAGCAAGCTGCACGAGAAGTTCGGCGCCCAGAATCAACACGGCTGGCTCGGCGTGTACCAACGGACGGTGTCCCCGGTGCACAAGGGCGCCGTGCTCGGACGATAGGCGCCGCCGCTGCCGGCGGCGGTCGGCGGTCGGCGGTCGGCGGTCGGCGGTCGGCGGTCGGCGGTCGGCGGTCGGCCGCATGATTCATGAACGTATTCGATGCCGGTGGGAGCGGAAGCTCGCGCAGACGGGCGCTTTCGGGGACGGCATGAATACGTCCATGTAGCCTCCGTAGCGCGCCATCCCTGGCGCGCACGGCCCCGAAAGCGCCCGTCTGCGCGAGCTTCCGCTGTCGGCCCCGCTGCCGTTCATGAATCATGCTGAAACCGCGCGAGGACATCGGTGGTACCCCTCCGCAGGCTCTTTGCAGATCCCACGCGCATCCGCTATAGAGACCACGCGTAGGCAACAGCAGCAGATTCGACGATCGGCCGTCGACGCACCGACTCCGTGGCCGGCCACCCACGCCTCCGGGCGCAGGCATCGGCCTGAGGGCGGTTTCGGGACGCTGAGCGCCAGGGATGGCGCTCAGCGAGCCCCCAGGGACGGGTCCACGGCGGTCCCGAAACCGCCCTCGGGCCGGTGCCTGCGCCTGCTGCCGGCGTTTCGGCGCCGATGCCTGCGCCCCGCCCACCTCAGCGCTTGGCGCCGCCACCCCGATGTGGTATCTATAGCCGGATGATCGCGACCCGCTTTTACTTTTGGTATTACCGTTTTCCGATGCCGCCGGCGGAGGAAGGGTTGCGATCGTTCTGAGCGTTAAGTAGCCAGAAGCATTCCCGAAAAAGCCGCCGGCGCCCCCGGCGGCTTTTTTGTTCGCCGGCCAAGCCCGCGGCCACAAGATGGAGAAGACAAAGTGCCGCCCCATACCGATGATCTACGCATCAAGGCCTTCCAGCCGCTCGTGACGCCAGCCGAGCTGCTGCGGGAGCTTCCCTGCGATGAGGCCGTTTCGGAGGTCGTGACCCGAGCCCGCCGCGCGCTGCACGACATCCTGCACGGCCGCGACGACCGCCTGGCGGTCGTCATCGGACCCTGCTCGATCCACGATGCCGCTGCCGCGATGGAATACGCGGAGCGGCTGCGCGCGATGCGCGACGCCCACGCCGCAGAGCTCGAGATACTCATGCGCGTGTACTTCGAGAAGCCGCGCACGACGGTCGGCTGGAAGGGCCTCATCAACGATCCGGATCTCGACGGAAGCTTCCGCATCAACAAGGGCCTGCGCCTCGCGCGCGGGCTTCTCCGCGACATCAACGCGCTCGGTCTGCCTGCGGGCTGCGAGTACCTCGACACGATCTCGCCCCAGTACATATCCGACCTCGTCGCCTGGGGCGCCATCGGCGCGCGCACGACGGAAAGCCAGCTTCACCGCGAGATGGCCTCGGGCCTGTCGTGCCCGGTCGGCTTCAAGAACAGCACCGAGGGCAACGTTAAGGTCGCGGTCGATGCGGTGGCGGCCGCTTCGCATCCCCATCATTTTTTGGCCGTGATGAAGGACGGCCGCTCCGCAGTGGCGGCGACGACGGGCAACCCCGACTGCCATGTGATCCTGCGCGGCGGCAGGGCCCCGAACTACGACGCTGCGAGCGTCGCGGCTGCCGCAGCGATGCTCGAGCAGGCCGGGCTCCCGCCTCGCATCATGATCGACGCGAGCCATGCGAACAGCCGCAAGAAGCCCGAGAACCAACCGGCGGTCATCGACGACGTGGCCGCGCAGATCGAGGCCGCCGAAACGCGCATTCTCGGCGTCATGGTGGAAAGCCACCTCGTGGGCGGGCGGCAGGATCTGGGCAAGGGCCGCAAGCTGACTTACGGTCAGAGCGTTACGGATGCGTGCATCGACTGGGACACTTCGGCCGCCGTGCTCGAGCGACTCGCGGAAGCGGTCCGCGCGCGAAGAACGTTACTACCCGTCGCCGCGGTGGCGCTCGCCTGAGCCGCGCTCGGCTCGATTCTCCGCGGGGCTACTGGAAGACGAAGAGCACGCCGATGTTGAAGCTCGAGGCGCGGGTCGAGTTCTTGGTGTCGAACCACTCGTACTCACCGCGAATGCTGAAGCGCGCGAGGTCGAACTGCACGCCGCCCGCGACGGTCAGGCCGCCGTCGCTGTGCTTGTAGGCGCCCGTTTGCGTGATAGCGCCGTTCTCGTAAAACTGCCCGTCGATCTTGAGGTTCGCGTTGTAGTAGCCGACGCCGCCGAACATGTTGACGGACGAGAACGGGGCCAGGGCGATGAGCCGCAGCGTCGAGATCTCGTAATTCGCCTGGAGACTCTCCGCCACGATCTCGCCTTGATAGGGCGACGGCCCGTAGGACTCGGTAAAGTCCTTGGTCTTCGCGACGCCGGCTTCGATGGCGTAGTACCGGTTCAGCTGATAGCCGCCGAACAGCCGGTACGCGCCGCCGTTGTCGGAGAGTGGCACACCGTAGCCCGGCAGCGAGACGACGCCGATGTCCTTTTGGGTGAAGCTGAATTCCCCGATCGAAGCGCCGACGTAGGGACCTCGATACTCCTGCGCCCGCCCGGCGCCGGCCCAGCAGCTTGCCGCCAGGGCGGCGACGAGGACGGTCGAACGGATTCGCATCGGGAAAAGCCTCCATGGAACGGCTTCCAGTATAGCTGAGACGGCCGCGGACAAGCGCTCCCTTCGCCCCCCCTCCCGGAACCGCCGAATCTCGGCCTATCCCCTGAGGACCAGCCGGTAGGCGCCCGGCGTCGTCCCCACCGATCGGTGGAAGGCGCTCGTCACGTGGCTCGGGGACGAGAAGCCCACGGCGTAGGCGACGTTGGTCAAGGACAGCTCGGTCGAAGCCAGAAGTTGGCGCGACCTGGCGATTCGCCGCTCGAGGATGAACTGGTGCGGGGAGAGGCCGAGCGAGGCCTTGAAAACTCGACGAAATGCATTCGGGACACTCCTGCGATCTCGGCAAGCCGGCCGACGGCCAGCCGCTGCTGCAGATTGTCGTCGATGAATTTCAGGGTGGTCCGGACGCGCTCGTCGAACGCGGCGACGGCCGGCGCGGAACCGCCGGCGAGTCCTTCGCAATGCCGTGCGAGATGCCGCTCGAGCACCGTCGCCCAAGCCTGGGCCTCGGCGTCGTCGAGGCGTTCGTCGCGGTCCACGACGTTGGCCAAGACGAATCCGAGCCGGAGCAAGGCGCTGTCGCGGTTCGTATGGCCGAATGCCCAGGGGGGGACGCGCGGAAGTGTCCGACGCGTCGCGCGCCGAAGCTGACGAGCGGGTACCGCTGCGGGGCGGCAGCCGACCAGGTCGTGACGTATCGGTCGTTGGCCGGCATCGCGTCGGCTCAACCGCCGCCCTGCTGTTTCGCGGACCAGGAGCTGCACCAGCCCTTGGCGTCGACGAGCTTGCCGCTGAATACCTGACACGGCGCATACCCCGTCGTCTCCTGACCCTGGAAGAATCGGCAGTTGTGGCAGAACGAATTGGGCATGCGCAGCGTCGCCGGCGCTGTCGTCGCATCCGTCGTGTAATGCAAAGCCATGGCGAGCTGACTGCCGGAGTCCACCTTCTGCGGCTTTTCCTGCCCTTGGGCCTGGGCAGTCCGCGCGATCGCTCCGACCGCCGCGGCCCAGGCCAAGCCCAAGGCGCCCTGCTTTAGGACCCGCCGCCTGCCCTGCGAAAACCCGTCGCCCGCGTCTCGTTTTCCTTTCACGACTTTCGTTCCTCCATGTTGATGTCCCTGTGACTGCGCAGGGCGGCGTTTCGTTCGTCGCGCCCGGGCCTCTAAAGCGCCATATCACCCTCGCTCCAATCCACGATTCGGTCGTCGCCGCCGCAGCCGTCGCCGCCGCCGATGATGAGCGCGAATTCGGTGCCGCGCGCGAGCAGGTGCGCAGCATCGTCGCCGGAGTCGGGGTCGTTTCGGGATCGGACTGGCTCATCGCGCCTCGCTGCCCGGCTCGTCCGCTGGCGGGCGGATCCGCGCTCGCAGCAATCGCTCGCAGCAATACTTATGCCAGACCTGGCACCTGGTCGATGCCCGGCGACGCAATGGCCCGATCTTTGCAGAGTCGGGCCGTATGCCGGAGCGGGAAAGGCACGCCTTCCTGAATGGGATCGCGACCGCGGTGCCGCAAAACGACGTGCACGAGGCATTCGTGCGTTTTGCCAGGGGCAGACTGCACGACGATGCGCGCGGCTCGAGGCTGTTCGAGCGCATGGTCAAACATTGCGGAATCGAGCATCGATACTCGTTCTTGGTACCCGGAGAGGCGGACTCCGAGGCGCTCGACGCGGATCGTTTCTACGCGCCGGGGTCATTTCCCCGGACCGCGGAACGCATGCAGTTCTTCGAGCGGCACGCCCCGAGCCTCGCCGCCGCGGCCGTCGGCCGGCTCGGCCTCGGCGATGGGGCGGGGCGCATCACCCATCTGCTCGTGACCTGCTGCACAGGGCTCGTCTCGCCCGGGCTCGATCTCGAGCTCATCGACCGCTGCAGCCTGCCCGGCTCGGTGGAGCGCGTGACGCTCGGCTTCATGGGCTGCTACGCAGCGGTCAACGCCCTTCGGCTCGCCCGCCACATCGTGCGCTCCGAGTCGCGTGCGCGCGTGCTGATCCTGAGCCTCGAGCTCTGCACGCTTCATCTGCAGGAGACCGCCGATCTCGAGCAGATGCTCTCGTTTCTGCTTTGGGGCGACGGCGCCGCGGCGTGTCTCGTCACGGCCGAGCCGCCGGGATTGCGTCTCGACGCCTTCAAGACCGTGCTGGCCAAAGACACGCGCGACCTCATGAGCTGGACCGTCCGCGACACGGGATTCGACATGAGGCTCTCCGGGCGAGTGCCGGCCGCGATTCGCGACGCGCTCGGCGAGCGTCGCGAAGACGTGCTCTGCGCGGCGAACGGCGAGCCCGTCGACATCTGGGCCGTGCATCCCGGGGGCCGCTCGGTCATCGACGCCGTCGAGAAGGGTCTGGATCTGCCGGCCTCCGCCCTGGTCCCGTCGCGGGAAATTCTGCGGCGCTACGGCAACATGTCCTCGCCGACGATTCTGTTCGTGCTCGAACGGCTCATGCGCGAAGCGTCGCCGGGTGACGCGGGCTACGCCGTCTCCTTCGGCCCCGGGCTCGTGGCCGAGACGATGCAGTTCCGCTGCACCCGCTGAAAGCGCGCGAAAGGTTCGCCCCGTGACATCCCTTCCGCCACGCCTGCCGCGCCGGAACCGGCTGCGGCGGCCGCCCGGCCCTCGCCGCCTGGAGCCCGAGCGGCTCGACGATCTGCCGCCGTCCGACCCGCGCGCGGCGCATTCGCGCCGGGACCTCGCGCGGATCAACGCCGTCATGGGGCATCGGCGCATCCTCGCCGCCGGGCTCGCGGCTCGAGCCGACGGCAGCCCGCGCCGCATCGTCGAGCTCGGCGGCGGCGACGGCACGCTCCTGCTCGGCATCGGGCGCACGTTGTCTCGACGCTGGCGCGGCGTCGAGGTCACGCTCGTCGACCGTCACGACCTCGTCGCCGATCGCACGCGCGAGGCCTTCGCGGCCTGCGCATGGCGCTTGGAGATCGTCCGCGCAGATGCCCTCGAATACCTTGCGGACGCCCCGCCTGCGGATGCCGTCGTCGCCAATCTGTTTATCCACCATCTCGAGGATCCGGCACTGGTCCGGCTGTTCCGCCTGCTGACCGAAAAGTCGCGACTGTTCGTCGCCTGCGAGCCGCGCCGCTGTCCGGCGGCCCTCTGGGGCTCGCGCCTGCTTTGGGCGCTCGGCTGCAACGACGTGACCCGGCACGACGCCGAGGTCAGCGTGCGGGCCGGCTTCGCGGCCCGCGAGCTTTCGGCGTTGTGGCCGCAGGCCGGCTGGCGGCTCGAGGAGTACCGGGCGGGCCCGTTCACTCACGTGTTCGCCGCCTCTCGACAGCGAGGCGAACCGCACGGCTCGTGACCGGGTTCGGGCCGCGAGAATTGCGGCGGCTGCGGCGTGCCGACGCTACGTGCGAAGGCTGGGTGCCTTCAGGTCGCGGCTTTCGGCTTCTTGCTCTGCGTGAGCTGGACGCGCCCGCGCTTCAGGGAGCGCCGCTCGTTGAGACCGACGATGATCTCCTGCAGCGATTCGCGAATGCCGGCGGCCGTGCCCTGCCGGTAGCCCGTGATCGTGTTCGAGCCCTGCGCGATGCAGTAGCTGAACCAATCGTTGCCCTCGCTCCCGCTCGGGGCGGCGGCCTTCTCGATGGAGACGAGCTCGAACGGCTCGTCGTTGGGCGTGCGCCCCCTCATTCGATGGCCACCACGCGGACATCGAAGGTGAGATCTTTACCGGCCAGCGGATGGTTGAAATCGAGCACGACTGTATCGTCCTTTACCTGAGAGACGCGGATCGTGCCGCTGTAGCCCTGCGCGCTCAGCTGCGCCCCGACTCGGCGGGCGCCTTCCGGAATCTGCTCCGCGGGCACTTCCTTGAAGGCCTCGGGGTTCACGTCGCCGTAGGCGTCCTCGGCCGCGAGCGCGACGACCTTCTTCTCGTCCACGTCCATGCCTTCGAGCTCCTTCTCGAGCGCCGGCAGGATCTGGTTCTCCCCCTGTACGTACCGCAGGGGCTCCGCGTCCTTGTTGCTCTGCACGACGGACCCGTCCTCGAGCTTGAGCGTGTATTCGAGTGCGACGGTTTTTCCGGATTCGATCATGAGCTTCCTCCTCCTGATTGGGCCGGCACAAGGCAAGCGTGCGCGGCGGCGCGCGGAATCCTTGTTGTGCGGCGACGGTGCATGGTCTCGCCCCTCTCGATCGAGGTGCGGATGCCGTCATCCCGGGGACGACGTTCTGGCCGATGCTCGGTCCGTCGGTCCTGCACCTTCAACGCTCGGGTCGGAGCAGCGCCCGCACGGGCGCGCGGGGCAAAGACGAGAACGCAAAAGGTAACGGTCAGAATAGCAGCGCGCCGAAAGCATCGCAAATCAAGCCCCGCGGCTTTCTTGTCTGCATGCATGGCGGTTTCTATACTCGCCGGTATCGGGTGTCCGTCGAGCGCCGGCCCCCGGGTCACTCACGTGAACCAGCCTCATAACGAATAACGCCACGAACAACGCCAAGGGGACTCCAATGACCGCGATTAAGATTCATCCGGCCGTCGACAACGGGCACCAATCCGCAGCCCCGGACTTCGCCGGCGGCACCCTGAAGTGCCATTGCGCGACCAATCCGGTCACCGTGAGCATCACGGGACAGTCCGCCCACAACCACGTTTGCGGCTGCACGAAGTGCTGGAAGCCTGCGGGCGCCTTGTTTTCGATGGTGGCGGTCGTGCCCCGGGACAATCTCAAGGTCACGGCCAACGAGGACAAGCTCTACATCGTGGACCCGAAGGCCACGATCCAGCGCCATGCTTGCAAGGAGTGCGGCGTGCACATGTTCGGGCGCATCGAGAACCGAAATCACCCGTTTTACGGTCTGGATTTCATCCATACCGAGCTTTCGGACCAGTCCGGCTGGGCGCCGCCGGAGTTTGCGGCCTTCGTATCGTCGATCATCGAATCCGGCTTCGATCCGGCCAAGATGGGCGACGTCCGCGCCCGCCTCAACGAGCTCGGCTTGAAGCCCTACGACTGCCTCTCGCCGCCGCTCATGGACGCCATCGCCTCCCACACGGCCAAGGCGAAGGCGGCCTGACACTTCCGAGGCTCGCAAGCGCGCGGGCGCCGGCCACGAGGCCCCGCGCGCGGCGGGGCGCCGGCCACGAGCCCCCCGGGCGCGGGCCGCTTACCCGACGCGCCGCGCCGGGCGGGGCGCCCCCGCCGGAGGGCGCCCCGCGCCGAAAGATCTCAGGGAAAAGACTAACCTGCGGCAGCGGTCTTCCCGGCCCCTGCCGCGTCCCTCAATGCTTCTTGGCGGCCTTGAGCTTGTAGACCGAGTTGCCGTAGTAATCGACCATGGCCTTCTCGAGCGCACGCAAGTGCGGAGAAGACTGCTTGAAGATATCGAAGTCGATCTCGATGTGCTTGCGGCGCCGGTCCTCGGTGTCGGGCACGAGCTTCAAGATGCCTCCCGGCGCCGCTTCCGACGTCAGGGAAAAGACTATTCTCGAGACCGACGTATAGGGGATATCCAGCTTCTGAGCCAGCGACTTCATCGAGTGAGGGTTGCCGCTCATCGCGGCGTCGATGACTTCGAGCGCAACCAGCACTTCGGCGAGCGTTCCGTGACGACCCGACTTGTGAAAGACGGTCAACAGCGCGATGGCCGCTTTGCGGACGCCGTTGGAATCAAAACGGGCCTTCGACGAAGCGCGACGCGATTGCGAGGAAGTACTTACAGATACGTTGTCCCTTGCCACACCAACTCCATGTGTTAGTTCAAAAAAAAGATGGGGGATGATACTTAAGGTTGCGCCCGCGCTCAAAACCGCACCGTCCGGTACGGAGAACCGTCTCGCAACCGCGGACATCGGACGGTCACCGGCGCTCGGACAGCCGAGGCCGCCTCGAACGTGAGACTGCGGCATGTCTATTCGATGCCTAGACTATGCAATAGTTCCGGGTCGACATAACCGTCGGCCGCGAGACCGTGCGCATGCTGCCATTCCCGCACCGCGCGGCGCGTCGCGGCCCCGGCGATACCGTCCGGCTCGCCGCTCTCGAGCCCGAGCGCGTTGAGCTTACGCTGCAGCTTCTCTATGTCCGCCCGGGCGACGCCCGGCTCGTCGGGCGGCGCGGAGTGCAGCGGGCCGGCCCCCGCGATGCGGTCGGCCAGGCGGCCGACGGCCAGCGCGAAAAGCTCCGAACGGTTCCAGCGCATGATCGTCTTGAAATTGGGATAGACGAGGAACGCGGGACCGCGGCGGCCGGCCGGCAGCAGCAGCGCGGCCGGGGCGTCGAGATCTGGCACTAGGCGGCCGTCTACGCTGCGCACGCCGGCCATCCGCCAGCTCGACACGGGCTCCGAACGGTCGAGGCCCGCGCGAAAGTAGTCGAACTTCTCGGGCAGCAGGACCTCGCGGCCCCACCGCCAGCCGGGCGTCCAGTTCAGCGACCGGAGGAAATTCGCTGCCGAGGCGAGCGCATCCGGCACGCTGCCCCAGATGTCCGCGCGCCCGTCCCCGTCGCCGTCCACGGCCTCCTGCAGGTAAACGGAGGGCATGAACTGAGTATTGCCCATGGCGCCGGCCCACGAGCCCGTCATCGTCGCCGGCGCGACGTTGCCGCGATCCACGATCTCGAGCGCCTTGACGAACTCGCCCGCGAAATAGTCCGCACGATGGGTGTCGCAGGCCAGCGTCGCGAGCGAATCGAACACGGGCATATCGCCGAGCACGCGGCCGTAGTCGGTCTCGAGGCCCCAAAACGCGACGAGATATTGCGGCGGCACGCCGTATTGCGCTTCGAGGCGGCCCATGACGGCCCGGTACTGCGCGAGCAGCTCGCGGCCCCGCGCAACGCGCGCCTCGGTCACGTGCGAGCGCAGATACGCCGCAAAGGTCTCGACGAACTCGGGCTGGTGATCGTCCCGCGCGACGACCTCGGGGCGTTCGCGCACCTTCGCGAGGACGCGCGCGGCCGTGGCTTCCGAAACGCCGTGCGCGCGGGCCGTCGCCCCGAGCTGGGCCACGCAGCGGCCAAACTCATCCTCTGCGAAGGCCCGGCCGGCGCCGAGCGCGAGCACGAGGGCGGCGACGAGGAGCGAGGCAGTAGTCGTGGAGTGTCGTGTCATCACGCTCGGCTGTCCCTGCGGCTATGAGCCCGGCGTCATACTGACTATACGGCCAGCATTTTTCAAATGGCGCGGCCCGGAGCCGCGGGGGCAATTGCACAGAAGGCGGGAACTCCCCGAGGCCGCACCGGCGCGGCGCCCTCTTCCCGGCCCGCGAGGACCGCGCGCGGCCGAGGCGCTATACTTCACTGCAGCGATAAAGAAAACAAGACGATGAGGATTGTGCGAGCGCTGCTGGCCGTCGTCCTGAGCGCGCTGCTCGGCAGCTGTTCGGGACCGCCGTCCATACTCGACCAGATCAAGGCTCTGGGCGAGCTCAGAGTGGTCACGCGCGACGGACCGCTGACGTTCTACGCCGGTCCGAAAGAGCCGCGCGGCATCGAGTACGAGCTCGCGCGCGGCTTCGCGGCGCGGCTCGGCGTCAATCTCAGGATCTCCGTCGAGGACCGCTTCTCCCAGCTGCTGCCCGACGTCGGCAGCGGCAAGGCCCACATCGCCGCCGCGGCGCTGACGGTGACCGCGCCGCGCAAGGACCTCGTGAGCTTCGGGCCGGCCTACGAGACGGTCGAGCAGAAGGTCATCTACCGGCGCGGCGCGAAGCGGCCGCATGCCGTCGGCGACCTCGTCGGCGGCCGCATCGAGGTGCTCGCAGGGTCGGCGGACGCCGCGCTGCTCACGAAGGCGCGCGCGAAGCACCCCGAGCTCGCCTGGCGGGAAGATCCGAAGGCCACGATCGACGAGCTCGTGCGCCGCGTCGCCGAGGGCATCATCGACTACACGATCGTGCCTTCGAATACCTTCGCGCTGCTGCAGCACTCCTACCCCGAGGCGCAGGCCGCGTTCGCGCTCACGGGCGCTGAGCAGATCGCCTGGGCCGTGCCGAAGGGGGCGAAGCGGCTGCGCGAGCAGATCGCAGCCTACTTCGCCGAGATCGAAGCGACGGGGGAGCTCGAGCGCATCATCGACCGCTACTCGTTCGCCTCGCGCGACTTCGATTACGTCGGCTCCCGCGCCTTTCTGAGACACATAGAATCGCGCCTGCCGAACTATCGCCCCTATTTCGAGGAGGCGCAGCGCGAGACCGGCATCGACTGGCGCCTGCTGGCTGCGATCAGCTATCAGGAGTCGCACTGGAACCCCGAGGCCGTCTCGCCGACGGGCGTGCGCGGCCTCATGATGCTGACGGACAAGACGGCCGACATGATGGAGGTTGCGGACCGCGATGTCCCCCACGACAGCGTCCTCGGCGGCGCGCGCTACTTCCGCCGGGTCCTCGATAAGATTCCTGACCGCATCGCGAGCCCGGACCGGCTCTGGCTCGCGGTCGCCGCCTACAACCTCGGCTTCGGCCACCTCGAGGACGCGCGCATCATTACCGAGACGCAGGGCGCGAATCCCGACCGCTGGGATCAGGTGCGCAAGCGCCTGCCGCTGCTCGAGCGCAAGGGCTGGTACTCGCGCGTCAAGCACGGTTATGCGCGCGGCTCGGTTGCGACGGAGTACGTCGACAACGTGCGCCGCTACTTCGAGCTGCTGAACTGGATGGCGGACCGCGAGGTGCTGACCGAGTACTTCGCGCCCGCGCCCGATACGAGGCGCGGCGCGTCGGCCGGTTGAGGCCGCCTTGGCCGCGCGAAAGCGCATCGCGCAGCGGTCAATCCGCCGCGCTCATCTGCGGGCCTGAAAGAACGCTCTGAGCAACTCGGCCGCTTCGGGCTCGAGCACGCCGCCCTCGACCTCGAGACGGTGATTGAGCTGCCGGTGACGGGCGACGTCGAGCACCGAACCGCAAGCGCCGCTCTTCGGATCGGGCGCCGCGTAGACGACGCGCGCGACGCGCGCGTGCACGAGCGCACCGGCGCACATGGCGCAGGGCTCGAGCGTCACGTAGAGCGTCGTTCCCGGCAGCCGGTAGTTGCCGACTTTCCGGGCGGCGCGGCGCAGTGCGAGGATCTCGGCATGAGCCGTCGGATCTCGCGCCGCCATGGGGCCGTTCGCCGCTTCCGCGAGCAGCTCGTCCGTTGGCCCGACGAGCACGGCACCCACAGGGACTTCGCCCGCGGCCGCGGCGGCGGCTGCCTGCGCGAGCGCCGCACGCATGAAGCGCAGGTCGCGCGCCGCCCTCTCAGCCTCGGCGCTCGAGTTTCCGCCGCCGTTCACGCGCCGCCGTTCACGCGCCGCCGGCCGCTGCGGCCGCCGGGGCCGACACGAGCTCGTGAACCTGGACCTGGGGACAGATGCGCCGCGCGATCTCGCATAGATGGCGATGGTGAGTCAGATAGATGACCTGCCCCACCTCGGCCATCTCCGCGAAAAGCTTGAAGGTCTCCGCAGCGCGCAGGTCGTCGAAGGTCTCGAGGATATCGTCGGCGACGAACGGCACGGCCGGGCGCGAGCGCACGAACTCGTAGTAGCCCGCGACGCGTAAGGCGACGTAGAGCTGGAAACGCGTGCCTTTCGATAGCGCCGGGGCGAGCTTCGTGGCGCCGTTGGCCGCCACGGCGATCAAGACCTCGCGGTCCTTCTCGGGCTGCGTCGCGAGCCCCGAGTACGCGCCGCGGCTCATCACACGGAATGCCTCGGAAGCGCGCGCGAGCATCGAGCTGCGATGCTCGTCGCGGTACAGGCGCAGCGCCTGCTCGGCTGCGGCGACGCCGAGCCGCAGGCGCAGGTAGCGCGTCGCGCCGTCCTCGATCTCGAGCAGCGTCGTGCGACGGCGCGCCTCGATTCTCGCGACTGCATCGTCGCCGCCGACCGCGTCGACGCGCCGCGCCGCCTCCTTGTACTCCGCGTACCGCTCTTGGGCGTCCGTATCCAGATCGTCGAAGCGGCGCTTCGCTTCGTCGATCTCGGACTCGACCGCGGCCCGACCGAGCGCGTCGAGAAGCCGCTCGGCCTCCGCAACGGTCCGCACGCCGAGCGCATCGAGTATCTCGCACTCGACGGCGGCGGCCCGCTGCGCGAGCCTGCGGCGGCTCTCGAGATCGCGCAGCCGTGCCCCGGCCTCGGCGAGTGAGCCGACTGCAAAATGCCCGATCATTTCGGCCTTGCGCAGGTCGTGCGCCGAACGTTGCGCGGCGATCGCGCGCCGGCGCGCCCGGGCGCGCTCGAGCCGCTTCCCGAGGTCGTCGCGCGCGAGCTCGGCGCGCCGGGTTTCATCGAGGCGCTTCGCAAGCGCGGCCGCGAGGTCGAGCTCGGGGCCCTCCCGGTCCAATCCCAGCGCCTTCGCGAGCCGCCCGGCCTCGGCCGCGAACTCGCGCTGATCCGCTGCCATCCTTTCGACGCGTTCAGCGAGGCCGGCGCGCTCGGTAAGCACAGGCTCGAGCTCGTCGAGCGCCTCGAGCACCTCGCGCACCGCGGAAAGCTCGGGCGCCGAGCCGCGCTCTCCCAACCAGCAGCTCGCGCAGACCTCGGCCCAGCGCCGCGACCATTCGGACGCCGCGGCCTTCGCCGTCTCGAGGGCGCGCGTGCGCTCCTCGGCCTCCCGCTCCCGCTCGACGGACTCCGCACGCAACCGATCGAGCTGCGCCGCGCGCTCGACGGCCGCCTCCGCGTGCGCCACGAGGCGCTCGGCGTCCGCATCGGGCTCGAACTCGAGGCCGACTGCGGCAAGCACCTCCGCGAGCCTCAGCCGGAGCGCGTGCGCATCCTCCTCGGCAGCGCGTAGATCGCGCTCCGCTGCCAGGAGCGCCCGGTAGGTCTCGAGGGCCCGCGCCCGCCCCTCGAGCCAACCTTCGAGCCTCTGGAGCGGCAGGGGTCGGGGCAGAGCCGTCGTCATAGCCTCCACGGCCGCGTCGATCTCGGTCCGGAGCGCCGCGACCGTCCGGGCCGCGGCGTCGCGGCGCGCGCGCTCGGCCTCGAGATCCGCCGCCGTCGCTTCGAGCATGCGCGCGATCTCGGTCAACTTCGCCGCCTCGGCCGCATGCGCTGCGCGCCCGCTCGTCGCAAGGTCGTCGCGCCGCAGCGCCGCCTCGAACGCATCGGCAGTCTCACTATCGAGCCTGCGCCGGTGCGCGGCCCAGGCCTGCTCGCGCGCGGCGCGCAGGCGCACGGCCTCGTCGTCGCCGACGACGCCCACCGCGCGGCTCAACCCGTCGCGCTCGGCGGCGAGGCGGCGCTGCTCCGCCGCAAGCGCTTCGATCCTTTCGCAGCGGCGTTCCACTTCGCCTTGCGCAGTCTCCATCGTGCGCCGCCAGCGCTCGATGTCCTCGGGCTCGGGAACGCAAAGCGCCAGCAGCTCGTCCGCCTCTCCGCGCCATGGGCGCAGCGCAAGCATGCGCTCCGCGAGCTCGGCCGCTCGCTCGGCGCGGGCGCGCGCGGCCAGCCTGCGCCGCACTTCGTGATCGGCACCGCGCGCCGCGCGTAGGACGACCTCGAGGCCGATCACGGCGGCCCGCGGAATCTCGACCGTTGCACCGCCGCCCCCGGCCGCCGCGAGCTTTGTCTTCGCGCCTTCGAGCCGTCGGCCCGCCGCCGACGCCTCCTCCGCGGCCATCGCCAGGCGCGCCTCGATGCCCGAACGCTTCTCCATGAGGTCGCGAAGCGCGCCGACGATCGAAGCGCCGAGCGAAAGGCGGCCCGGATCGGGATCCTCGAAACGCTCGATGCGCGTCAAGATGCTGGCGACGGCCCGATCGGTCTCGCGCAGCTGCAGGCGTCGCTCCGGCAGATCCTTCTGGGCCGCGACATGGCGCGCGCGCAGGTCGGCGAGCCGCTCGATGGCATCGGCGAGGCGAACGACGCGATCGTCCACCGCGATCGTCTCGAGCTCGGCGGCAAGCTGCGCGACCTCCGAGTCCGCATCCTCGGCCTGCGTCGCGAGCTTGGTCTCCTGCTCCTGAAGCGCCGGCAGATCCTCGGTCCACGCGGCCGGCGCTTCCGGAATCGCGGCGAGCGGTTCGAGCTCGGACCGGATTCTGCGCAGCTCGGCCAGCTTGGGCAATGCAGCCGACCGCGCGTTCAGTGCCGCAAGCCTGGCGCCGACTTGCGTGCGCGCCTCGAGTGCCTGGTCGTAGCTCGCCTTTGCGCGGCCGCGCGTCTCGAGGAGCCGCGCATACTCGGAGGCCAGCGTGTCGAGTCTCTCGCGCTCCTTCTTGAGCTCGCCCAAGCGTTCCTTGAGCTCCGTCAGCAGGCCGCGCTTGCGGGGCTTGTAGAAGCCCTCCGCCTCGGCGCGCAACCCGTCGAGCTTGCGGCTCAGATCGGCGAGGCCGGCGCTCGCCGCGAACAGCAGCTGGCCGAGATCGCCGCGGCTCTCGAGAATGCTTTCCCCGCCGGCTTCGAGCGTGTGGTCGTCGAGCGAGAACATCGTCGTGTAGGCGGCACGGTCGATGCCGGCGAGATCGCCGAGAATCACGGCGTCGGCGATCGGCCGCTCGTGCCCGTCGAGAAGGCTGTTCTGCGCCTTCTTGACGCGCGCGAACTCGCGCGCCGCGCCGGCTACCTCGAGCGAGCCGCCGATGCGCATCGTCGAGTACTGATGCAGGAAGTTGTAGGCGCTGCGAGGCTCGATGCCGAACAGCAGGTCGAGGAAGGCCGAGAACGCCGTCGACTTGCCGGCCTCGTTCGGGCCGTAGACGACGTGCAGATCGGGCGCGCCCGGGCGCCGCTCTCCGAAATTCAGCGAGTAGTCGGTGAAGATCCCGTAGCGCGAAAGGTCGAGGCGGTTGAGGCGCATCAGTCCTCCCCCGCGGCGGGCGCGGCGTGCAGGCGCGCAATGACGTCGTCGGCCCCTTCTTCCGCAAGCGCTGCGACGGCCGCTTCAAAGGCCGCCTCGTCGGCGCCCAGAAAGCCTCGGGACTCGGCCGGCAGCTGCGGCGCGAGCTCCTGGGCGATGGCCGCCGCTGCCTCGCGAAAGCCGTCCGAGCCGGCGACCTTCGCAACGATCAGCGCCCTCAAGTCCGCGACGGGATCGCCTCCGGCCGGGGCGGCTTCGGCTGCGCGGCACCCGACCTCGAGCTTCTCGACCCAGCACCCGCCGATATCCGCGGCGCGGTCGTCCGCTTCCGCCTTGAGCAGATCGAGGTCGCGCCTTACGCGCCACGCGAGCGGCGTCGCGCCGTGGACGCGCAATCGCGCGACGAGGTGCTCGGCGGAGACGCCCGCTCGCGCGCGCTCGAGCGCGCGGCTTACGGCTTCCGCCAGCCCGCGCCAATCGCCGATGCCCGTCGCGTCCACCGCCACGCGCTCGAACTGCGCAAGGCTCGTGACGCGTTCCTCGATCTCGATCTTGCCGTCGTCCCGGATCGTGACGAGCGAGACCGACTTCGGGCCGGCCTCGTTGATGTCGCGCCCCTGCGGCATGCCGGGCATGACAATCGTGCAGGCGCCTTCGATGACGGAGCGCTTGTGCACGTGACCGAGCGCCCAGTACCTGAACCCGGTGGCCTTGAGGTCGGCGACGCTGCACGGCGCGTAAGGATCGTGGCCGGGCGCGCCGGCGAGGCTCGTGTGCAGAAGCCCGACGTTCACGGCGCCCTCGACCGGCCGCTTGTACTTCGGCAGAAGGCTCTCCGGCGCCTGCGGCTTTGCGAAACTCAAGCCGTGGATGACGACGGGCAAGCCGCCGGTCGTACGCGCCTCGACCGCTTCCGCGCGGCCGCCGAAGACCTTCACGCTCTCGGGGAAGACGAGCTCGTGCGTGATCTTCGAGAGCGCGTCGTGGTTGCCGCGGATGATGAAGACCGCAACGCCGGCCGAGTCGAGCCTGCGCACCTGCTCGGCCAGGAATCGCGCAGTCTTCATCGACGTCTGATCGCCGTCATAGAGATCGCCCGCGAGCAGCAGGGCGTCCACGCGCTCGTCGAGGCAAAGGTCCACGAGCGCTACGAACGCGCGCCGGGTCGCGTTGCCGACCAGCTCCGCGAGCTCGGCATTGCGAAACGCGAGCGAGCGCAGCGGTGAGTCGAGGTGAATGTCCGCGCTGTGGACGAAGCGATAGGGCATGTTCAACTCATGAGGCAGCGATAACCGCGGCTCGGCTCGGCTCGCGCGACGAGGCGGCGAATACGCTCAGCCTGCGACGCAGCGGCGGACTTCGGCCGCAAGCGCATCGAGGAAACCCTTCCTATCGGAAAGCGTCTCCGTCGTCCCGGGCGGCGGCTCGTTCATGAACGAGAAGTGACCGGCATCCTCGACGACGCGCAGCGTGACCGGCGCTCGGCCCTCGAGCGCACGTTTCAGGCGCTCGGCCTGCGCCGGCGGCGTAATGGTATCCCGTGAGCCGGCCCAAACGAACAGCGGCACGCGTATGGCCTCGAGCGCGCCCGGCGCGGCGAAGAAGTCCGTCGCGGGCGCCAGCAGCACGAGCCGCTCGAGGCGCGGGTCCGGGCGGATGCCGACCGCTCGGCCGTCGCGGGTCCGCGCCGTGCCCCCGGCCAGCGCGAGCAGCACGGTCGCGCCGATGGAATGGCCGATGGCCGCAACAGGCAACCCCGGCCGCGCAGCCGCGTCGATCGCCAGGGTCAGTCTCCGGGCGCGCAGCTGCAAATCACCGACGGACGGCGTCGGTGTCGCGAGCCGCTCCGAGCGCGGCGCGACGACCGTGCAGCCGTGTTCGGCCAAGGCCTCGAGCAACGGCAAGTGGCGCTCCGGTCGCCCTCCGGCGCCGACGGCGAAAAGCACGAGGCGATCGGGCTCCGCCGGCTCGACGACCACTGCCGCGAAAGCCTCGCCGCCATCCTGCAGGCTGCGCTCGATCACTCCGGCCGCATCGGCGCTATTCCCACTCGATCGTCGCCGGCGGCTTCCCCGAAATGTCGTAGGCGACGCGCGAAATGCCGGGGACCTCGTTGATGATCCGCCGCGCGACCTCGTCGAGGAACTCGTAGGGCAACCGCGCCCAGCGCGCCGTCATGAAATCCACGGTCTCGACGGCCCGGAGCGCGACGACGTAGTCGTAACGGCGCCCGTCGCCCATGACGCCTACGGACTTCACGGGCAGGAACACGGCGAAGGCCTGGCTCACGCTGTCGTAGAGGCCGTGCTCGCGCAGGCTGCGCACGAAGATATCGTCGGCGCGGCGCAGCAGATCCGCATACTCCTTCCTGACGGGCCCCAAGATCCGCACGCCGAGACCGGGGCCCGGGAACGGGTGCCGCCCGATCAGCGTCTGCGGCAGGCCGAGCTCGAGGCCGATCTTGCGCACCTCGTCCTTGAACAGATCGCGCAGCGGCTCGATGAGCTTGAGCTTCATGCGCTCGGGCAGGCCGCCGACGTTGTGGTGGGACTTGATGAGATCGGCCTTGCCCGTCGCCGAGCCGGCCGACTCGATGACGTCCGGGTAAATCGTGCCCTGCGCGAGCCACTCGATGCCTTGCAGCCGGTGCGCGTGCTCCTCGAAAACCTCGATGAAGAGCCGCCCGATGATCTTGCGCTTGGCCTCGGGGTCCGCGACGCCTTCGAGCTCGCGCAGGAACGTCCGCTCGGCCTCGGCCTTGATGACTCGGACGCCGAGGTGCTTCGCGAAGACATCCATGACCTCGTCGGCCTCGCCGAGCCTCAGCAGCCCGGTATCGACGAAGACGCAGACGAGCCGGTCGCCGATAGCCCGGTGCAGCAGCGCGGCGACGACGGAGGAATCGACGCCGCCCGAAAGCGCGAGGAGCACCCGGCCCTCGTCGCCGACCCTCTCGCGCACGCGCTCGACGTGCTCGGCGATGATGTTTTTCGGCGTCCAGTCCGAGGGGCAGCCGCAAATCTCGTGCACGAAGCGCTGGAAGATCTCGGCGCCGTGCTCGGTGTGCGTGACCTCGGGATGGAACTGCAGCCCGTAGAGCCCGCGGCTCGGGTCGGCCATTCCCGCGAGCGGCGCATTGCGCGAGGCGGCGATCGCGACGAAGCCCTCGGGCAGCCGCTCCACGCGGTCGCCGTGGCTCATCCAGACTTTGAGGCGGTCTTGCGGAGCCACGAGTTCCGAGAGCAGCGGATTCTCGGCCACGACGCCGACCTCCGCGTAGCCGTATTCGCGGTGCTCGGCCGGGGCGACCTCGCCGCCGAAGCGCGCCGCGAGTGCCTGCATGCCGTAGCAGATGCCGAGCACGGGAACCCCCGCCTCGAGCACGGCCTCGTCGACGGCAGGCGCGCCCGCCGCGGCGGCGGACTCCGGCCCTCCCGAGAGAATGATGCCGCGCGGCCCAAACGCGCGGATCGCCTCGCCCGGCGCGTCGTGCGCGTAGATCTCGCTGTAGACGCCGGCCTCGCGCACTCGGCGCGCAATGAGCTGCGTGTACTGCGAGCCGTAGTCGAGGATCAGGATGCGGGCGGCCGCCGCGCCGCCTGACGGTTGTTCTGCTTTGCTCACGCTGCTACTCGACGCGGTAATTCGGCGCTTCCTTCGTGATCGTCACGTCGTGAACGTGGCTCTCGCGGCGCCCTGCGCTCGTGATGCGCACGAAGTTCGGCCGCGTGCGCAGCTGGGCGATGTCGCTGCAGCCCGTATAGCCCATGGCGGCGCGCAGCCCGCCGATGAGCTGGTGCACGATGGCGACGAGACTGCCCTTGTAAGGCACGCGCCCCTCGATGCCTTCGGGTACGAGCTTCTGCAGCTCCTCGGTCGTGTCCTGAAAATATCGGTCCGACGAGCCGTGGCGCTGCGACATCGCGCCGAGCGAGCCCATGCCGCGGTAGGACTTGTAGGAGCGGCCCTGGTAAAGCTCGACCTCGCCCGGCGACTCCTCGGTGCCCGCGAACAGGCTGCCGATCATTGTCGCGTGCGCGCCTGCCGCGACGGCCTTCGCGATGTCGCCCGAGTAGCGGATGCCGCCGTCCGAGATCAGCGGCACGTCGAGCTCGCGCAGCGCCGAGGCGACCTCGGCGACGGCGGTAATCTGCGGCACACCGACGCCGGCCACGACGCGCGTCGTGCAGATCGAGCCCGGGCCGATGCCGACCTTGACCGCGTCCGCGCCGGCCTCGATGAGCGCGAGCGCCGCCTCGCCCGTCACGATGTTGCCCGCGATGAGCTGCAGGTCCGGATGGCTGCGCTTGATGTCGCGCACGCGCTCGACGACGCTGCGCGTGTGGCCGTGGGCCGTGTCGACGATGACGACGTCGACGCCGGCCTCGACGAGGCGCGAGACGCGGTCCTCGGTGTCCACGCCCGTGCCGACGGCCGCCCCGACGCGCAGCGCGCCGTATTCGTCCTTCGAGGCGAGCGGGTAATCGGTGGCCTTCTGGAAGTCCTTGGCCGTGATCATGCCGCGCAGCTTGAAGTGGTCGTCCACGACGAGGACCTTCTCGATGCGGTGGCGGTGCAGCAGCGTCAGCACTTCGTCCTTGCCCGCGCCCTCGCGCACCGTCACGAGCCGTTCCTTGGGCGTCATGACGGAGGAGACGGGCGCCTCGAGCTGCGTCTCGAAGCGCAAGTCGCGGTGCGTCACGATGCCGACGAGGTCCTCGCCTTCGACGACGGGCACGCCGGAGATGTTCTTCGCGCGCGTGAGCTGAATGACCTCGCGGATCGTCGCCGTCGGATTGACGGTAATCGGATCCGTGATCACGCCGCTCTCGAACTTCTTGACGCGGCGGACCTGCGCCGCCTGGTCGCGCGGCGGCATGTTCTTGTGAATGATGCCGATGCCGCCTTCCTGCGCCAGCGTGATCGCGAGCCGCGACTCGGTGACCGTGTCCATGGCCGCCGAGACGATCGGGATGTTCAGCACGAGCGAGCGCGTGAGCCGGGTTCTGAGATCGACTTCGCGCGGCAGGACGTCGGAATAAGCGGGCTGCAGGAGGACGTCATCGAAGGTGAGCGCCTCGTGAATAATCCGCATAGGGGGCTCCGCACGGCGGGTACAGATAAGCCGGGCAGTCTAATGCGCGTGCGGACTCGGGTAAACGGCTGCCTTATACTCCGGCCATGCGCAACGGCGACACGCTTACCCGCGGCGGCAGCCCGCTCGAGCTCGACTTCGGTCCGGCGCGCTCCGTCCTGACCGTCTCCGACCTGAATCGCGAGGCCCGGCTCCTCATCGAGGGCACGTTCGGCACCGTCTGGGTCGAGGGCGAGATCTCGAACCTGTCCCGCCCGTCCTCGGGCCACCTGTATTTCTCGCTCAAGGACGCACAGGCCCAGGTCCGCTGCGCCATGTTCCGCATGGCGAACCGCCAGCTGCGCTTCGGGCTCGAGAACGGCCGGCAGGTGCTCGTTCGGGCGCGGGTCGGCTTCTACGAGGCGCGCGGGGAATTCCAGCTCGTCGTGGACTACGTCGAGGAGGCGGGCGAAGGCGTCCTGCGAAGGCGCTTCGAGGAGCTCAAGCGCCGCCTCGCGGCCGAGGGCCTGTTCGCCGCCGAGCGCAAGCGGGCCCTGCCGCGCGTGCCGCGCCGCATCGGCGTCGTGACCTCGCCCACGGGCGCCGCCATCCGCGACGTCCTGACGGGCCTCGGGCGCCGCTTCCCGACGGTCGAGGTCCTGATTTACCCGACGAGCGTCCAGGGCAGCGGCGCCGCCGAGGAGATCGCGCGCACCCTGGCACTGGCGGACCGCCGCGCCGAATGCGACCTGCTGATCCTCACGCGCGGCGGCGGCTCGCTCGAGGACCTCTGGGCCTTCAACGAGGAAGTCGTCGCGCGCGCCGTCGCCGCGCTCGAGATTCCGATCATCGTCGGCGTCGGCCACGAGACCGACTTCACGATCGCCGAGTTCGCCGCCGACCTGCGCGCCCCGACACCGTCGCAGGCCGCCGAGCTCGCCGTGCCGGACGCCGCCGAGTGGCGCGAGCGCCTGCACCGCTGCGCGGCCCAGCTCGGCCGCGCCGTGCTGCGCTGCGTCGCGGCCGACCGGCGCCGCCTCGAGGTCCTGAATCACCGCATCGACCGCTGCCATCCGGGCGTCGTGCTCCGCCAGCACGCCCAGCGCCTCGACGAGCTCGAGGCGCGCTCGCGCCGCTGCCTCGCCCTGGCCCTCGAGCGCCGCCGCAACCGTCTGGCCCGCCTGGCCGCGGCCGTCCAAGCCGCGAACCCGAAATCCAAGCTCGCCGCCGCGCGCGAGCGCAGCGGCTGGCTCCGGCAGCGCCTCGAGCGCGCCATGCACCGCCGCCTGGAACGCGCCAACCACCGCCTGAGCCTGACGGCCCGCACGCTTAAGTCCCTGAGCCCCCTGGCCACCCTCGACCGCGGGTACGCCATCGTCGAGCACGCCGAAACGCGCCGCGTCCTGACCGACAGCACCGCGGCCCCGCCCGGCACGCCCCTCGAAATCCGCCTGTCCAAAGGCCGCCTGGGCGCGACCGTAGACAAGAACGACTGACCCGGAGCACCGGGCGGGCTGGGGCCGCCGGCACCAGCCCGCGCGTCCTCGGCGCGCGCACGACCTTTACGCCACCACGCCCTACCCTCCCCGGCACGCCCGTCTTCGCATCCTCCACGCGCCGCCGACGTCTCCGCGTGGGTGTGTGCGTGTGCGGGCCTTCACCGGCCCGTGCGCGCCAGGGTTGGCGCGCCCGGAGCCCATAGGGAGGTATTCACGGCGTTCCGGTGAAGGCCCGCACACGCACGCGCCCACGCCCGCGACAAGCCCCGCCCGCGTGGAGGATGCGCCAAAGACGGGCTGCGACCTACTCGAAGAACCGCGCCACCAACGGCCGATAACTATCCATGTCGACGAGAAACGAATCGTGCCCCTGCAGCGAATTGAGCTCGACGAACTCGAGCTCGCGCCCGGGCCGCGCAAGCCCCTCGGCCAGCTCGCGCTGCTGGTAGATCGGAAACAGGAAGTCCGTCGTCACGCCGATGATGAGCACGCGCTGCGTTTCGACCTTCCCGAGGCCGCCGGCGACCGAGGCACCGTGATCGGCGACGTTGAAGAGATCGCTGGCGCGGGAGAGATAGAGGTAGCAGTTCGGATCGAACTGCCCCGTGAATTTGTTCGCGTGATGCTCGAGGTAAGCCTCGACCTCGAAAACGATGCCGAAGCCGCCCCCGTTCATGGGCTCCTCCGAAGAGGCCACGCGCTCGCGCCCGAAGCGCTGGCGCCATTCGTCGGCGGAGCGGTACGTGATCATGCCGAGCTTGCGCGCGAGCCGCATCCCGGTCAGCGGTATGGCGTCGCGCGAATAGTTGCCGCCGTTCCAGTTCGGATCGCGCCGGATGAGCTCGCGCTGCAGAGAGCGCAGCGCGATCGAGAACGGCAGAGCCCGCGGCCCCGTGGACATGAGGATGAGCCCTTCGGAGACGCCCGGAAACATGAGCTCGAAGGCCAGCGAGGTCATGCCTCCCATCGAGGGGCCGACGACGGCCTTGAGCCGCTCGATCCCGAGATGCCGCAGCAGCTCGTAACCGCCGCGCGCGACGTCCTCGAGCGAGAGCACGGGGAATGTGAGCCGGTAAACCTCACCGGTGCGGGGGTCCACGGAGGCCGGCCCCGTCGAACCGAAGCAGCTGCCGAGCGAATTCATGCAGATCACGAAGTAGCGCTGCGTATCGATGGGGTGGCCGGGACCGATGATGTCCTCCCACCAGCCCGGTGTCGGGTCCTCGAGGGAAGAGGCCGCGTGCGCCGAGGGCGACATGCCCGTGAAGATCAGGACGGCGTTGCTCTTCTCCGCGTTCAGCCGGCCCCAGGTCTCGTAGGCGATCGTCGGCTCGAGCAGCGAGCCGCCCCGATGCATCGGAAACTCGCCCGGCAGAACCAGATGTCGCCGCGCCTTAGCCAAAGGTAGCGCTCCCCGTACCAAGAGAGCCGGAGTGTAAGACCCCCATGCGGGGGACTTCGGAACTTCTCGTTATGACATTAGAGCGGAATCGCAGGTCTGCAGGCCGCGGGCGAGGTCAGCGGCCGCGGCGCGAGTGGCGCATGACGCGGCGCCTGCGTTCGCGCTGCCGCGGCGTGAGCTCGTTGCGCCGGCCGGCGTAGGGGTTCTCGCCGCTGCGCAGCTCGAGGCGGATCGGCGTGCCCTCGAGCCGCAGGGCGTCCCGGAACGCATTCTCGAGATAGCGAAGGTAATGCCCGGGCATGCGCTCGGTCTGGCTGCCGTGGACGACGATGAGCGGCGGATGCCGGCCGCCCTGGTGCGCATACCGTAGGCGGATGCGCCGGCCGCGGACGACGGGCGGCGGGTGCGCCGTCATCACATCGCGCAGCAGGGCGTTGAGACGCGGCGTCGGCAGGTCCACGCCGGCCGCGTCGTAAGCCGCAAGCGCCGACTGCACGAGCTCCGCGATCCCGCTGCCGTGCAGGGCCGAGATGAAGTGAACCTTGGCGTAGGGCACGAAGTCGAGCCGCCGCGAGAGCTCCGTCTCCGTGCGCCGGCGGTCGGCGGCGCTCATCCCGTCCCACTTGTTGACGCCGATGACGAGCGCGCGGCCGCGCTCGACGACGAGGCCGACGAGGTGCAGATCCTGCTCCGTGACCCCTTCCCGCGCATCGAGCAGCGCGACGACGACGCCGGCGTCCTCGATGGCCTTGAGGCTCTGCACGACGCTGTATTTCTCGATGCCGGCGTCCACGCGCGCGCGCCGCCTTATGCCGGCCGTGTCGATGAGCGCGAAGCGGCGACCGTCGCGCTCGCAGGGCACGACGATGCTGTCGCGCGTCGTGCCCGCCTCGGCCGAGGTCACGAGCCTCTCGGCGCCGAGCAGACGGTTGATGAGGGTCGATTTCCCGACGTTGGGGCGGCCGACGACCGCCACCTTCGGGCCGAGGTCCGGCTCGGGCTCGGCCTCGGCGGCCGCCGGGAAAGGCGCGAGCGCGGTCTCGACGAGATCCGGTATGCCGTGGCCGTGCAGGGCCGCGATGCGGATCGGCCGGCCGAAGCCGAGCCGGTAGAAGTCGGCCACGGCCGCGTCGGCGTCGACGCCTTCTGCCTTGTTGACCGCTACCGTAACGGGTTTGCCCGCGCGGCGCAGGTGCGCGGCGATGCGCTCGTCCTCGACCGTGAGACCTTCGCGGTAATCGACGACGAAGACGATTGCATCGGCCTCCTCGAGCGCCAGGTCCACCTGCCTCTCGACGAGCGCCTGCAGGCTGCCGGACGCCTCGGCGCCGAGCCCTCCTGTGTCGACGACGATGAACGCTGCGCCCTCGCGGCGCGCGATACCGTAGCGCCGGTCACGCGTCACGCCCGGCACGTCGGCCACGAGGGCGTCGCGCGAGTTCGTGAGCCGGTTGAAGAGCGTCGATTTGCCGACGTTTGCTCGCCCGACGAGCGCGACGGCCGGCAGCATCGTCATGACCCTGCCCGCCTACCGCTTTCCCGAGCTCTGTTTGCCCGACGTGTAAGCCGCGACCGAGCCGTCCTCGGCCTGCACGACGATGCTGTCGCCGACGATGATCGGCGCAGCCGTGATGCGGGCGTGGGCGGCGCGCGTCCGCGCGACGAAGTGCCCGTCGTCCACGCCGAGCCAATGCAGATAGCCCTCGAGGTCGCCGACGACGACGGCGTTGCCGAAGCGCGTCGGCGCCGTGACGTCGCGATTCTTGAGTGCTTCCTGACGCCAGACGGGGGCGCCGGCCTGCCGGCTCAGGGCGACGACGTTGCCGACCGCGTCCGTCACGTAGACATTGTTCGCGTCGACGTCGAGGCCCGCAAACGAGGACATATCCTGCTGCCAGAGCACGAGGCCCGTCGTGAGGTCTACCGCCACGGCCCGGCCCTGATAGCCGACCGCGAACACGTCGTTGCCGACGATCTCGAGTCCGGCGCTGATGTCCACGAGGCGCGCGAGCTCGTTGCGGCCCGTGGGCGTTGCGAGGGCGAGATCCCAGAGCGTCTCGCCGGTCTGCAATCGGTACGCCGCCAGGTGGCCGTTGTCGAAACCTGCGACGACGACGCCGTTCGCGATCTTGGGCGCGGTCGCGCCGCGCAGGATCAGCGACGGCATCGTCTGCTCGGCCGACCAGAGGTCCTTGCCGTCGTCGGCATTGTAGGCGCGGAGACGGCCGTCCACCGTACGCAGCACGACGACGCCGGAGTCGACGGCGGGCGGCGCCAGGATCTCGGCGCCCACGGATCGGCGCCAGCGCTGAGTGCCCGTCTTCGCGTCGAGCGCCACGAGATCACCGTCGCTCGTGCCGACGGCCAGCATGCCGTCCGCATAGGCCGGCCCGGCCGAGAACGGCAGCTTCGTTTCCAGGCGCCAGAGCCGCTTGCCCGTCTTCGCGTCGAGCGCCTCGACGCGGCCGTCGTGGCCGGCCGCGAACACCTCGCGGCCGTCGCTGCTGGGCTTGAGCCCGAGCCGAAGCCGCTCAGAGCCGCCGCCGACCTTCGTGCTCCAGAGCTCGTGGACCTCGAGCGAGGGCTGTATATCCTGCAGCGGCGCCGGCGGCGCCGAATTATCCTTACCGCCGGAGCAGCCCGCCGCGAAGGCGGCCGCGAGCAGCAGACCGAACCGCCGCAGCCTCGACCCGACCAGCCGCGAGCGCATCACGCTCCCGCGCCTTGATCCGCCGCCTTGGCCGCGTTCGCCTGCGGAAGTGCGCCGAGCTTCATTTGCAGAAAGTCCCGGTTGAGCCAATCGGCGCCCGGCGCGGTCAACGCGCTCGAGTAAGCGGTGCGCGCCGCGTCCGTATCGCCGAGCGCGACATAGGCGTCCCCGCGAATCTCGCTGATGCGCGCCTCGAATTGCCCGGGGTTGTCCACGGCCAACAGGTTCAGCGCGTCCTTGTATTGTTTCTCGTAGATCAAGACGCGCGCGAGGCGCAGCCGCGCGATGAGCGCGAGCTCGTGATCCTTGCTGTGGTCCATGACGTAGCGCAGCTCTTTCGCGGCCTGCGTCGTTTCGCTCTGCAGATACGAGCGCGCGAGCATGAGCCCGGCCTGATCGGTGTAGGGGCTCGAGGCATAGTCCTTGCGAAGCTGCCCCACGAGCGTTGCGGCGGCATCCACGTGATCCTTGTCGATCGCCTCGCGCACCTGGGAGTACAGCGCCTGAGCGCGCTGCGCCTGCACGTCCACGTGATGGCGATATTCGCGAACTCCGAAGATCACGAGCGCTCCGAGCACGATGCCGCCGATCAGGTACCAGGCGTTCTCGCCCCACCACTCGCGGATCCGCTCGATCTGTTCCTTTTCCGTTAAAAATTCGTCCACGCCGCCCTCCGACGGAAATCGAATACTCGGCCGCGCGCCGAACCCGTCGGCGTGCGTTCGGGCCAAGGTGGCCCCTATTCTGGGCCCTTTGCCTCCGATGACAACTGCCTCGCGAACTCTTCGAGCTCGAGGCTGCGCTGCGGCTCGTCCCGGCGCAGCGCCTTGACGGCCAGCCGGCCCGCGGCGACCTCGTCCTCGCCGAGGATCACGGCATAGGCGGCCCCGCTCTTGTCGGCCCGGCGCAGCTGCGCCTTGAAGCCCTGCTCGGGCGAGCCGATCGCGATGCGCCGGCCCGGGACCGCGGTCCGCAGCCTCTCGGCGACCGTGAAGCCCGCCCGCCGTGCGGCCTCCCCGACCGTGACGAGCACGACGTTGGGGGCCTCGGCCTGCGGGGCCGTGCCGTCGGCCCGCATGAGCTCGACCACCCGCTCGATGCCGAGCGCCCAGCCGACGGCCGGCGTGCTCCGGCCGCCGAGCTGCTCGACGAGCCCGTCGTACCGCCCGCCCGAGCAAATGGCGCTCTGCGCGCCGAGCCGGTCCGTGACCCACTCGAAGACCGTACGCGTGTAGTAATCGAGCCCGCGCACGAGCCGCGGGTTCAGCACGAACTCGACGCCCGAATCCGCGAGCAGCGCCTGCACGGTCTCGAAGTGCCGCCGCGACTCCTCGTCGAGGTAGTCCGTGAGCAGCGGCGCGGCCGCCACGACCTCGGCCATCTCCGGGTTCTTGCTGTCGAGGATGCGCAGCGGGTTGCGCTCGAGCCGGCGCAGGCTGTCGGCATCGAGCACCGCTCGATGCCCCGAAAAGTACTCGACGAGGGTCTCTTTGTAGCGCCCACGTGATTCGACCGTGCCGATCGAGTTCAGTTGCAGCGTCGGGTTCGCAAGCCCGAGGCGCCGCCAAAGGCGCGCACCCATGACGATGAGCTCGGCGTCGATTTCCGGCGCGGCATAGCCGAGCGCCTCGACGCTGAGCTGGTGGAATTGCCGGTAGCGTCCCTTCTGCGGCTTTTCGTGCCTGAACATCGGGCCGCTGCACCAGAGCTTGCGCTGCTGGTTGTGCACGAGACCGTGCGTCAGGCAAGCGCGCACGACACTCGCGGTCGCCTCGGGCCGCAACGTCAGGCTGTCGCCGTTGCGGTCCTCGAACGTGTACATCTCCTTCTCGACGATGTCCGTGAGCTCGCCGATCGAGCGCTTGAATAGCTCCGTGCGCTCGACGACCGGGATGCGGATGCGGCGATAGTCGTAGGCCTTGAAGATCTCCGCCGCGGCCGACTCCACGCGTTGCCAAACCGCTTCCTCGTCCGGCAGCACGTCGTTCATGCCGCGGACCGGCTGAATCGATTCCGGCATGGCCTCAGTCCGCGGGAGCGGCGACGCTGAAGTGCGCGACGTTGCCGTTGCGCGCGCGCCGCGGGTAGGTATAGGGCCGGCCGCCGACTTCCACGACCACGCCGTCGGCATTGCCGAGCAGCACTTCGAGCGGCGGCTCGCCCGTCACGCGCGAGTAGTCTCCCGCCTTGCCGAGCCCGTAGAAGAGCCGCTGCTTGCGCGCGTCCGTCACTTCGACCCAGGAATCCTGTAGAAACTGCAAGTCCATCTCCAGGCCGTCGACGCCAGCTCCGGCTGCCGAAGTCGCGGCCGTCGCCGGCGCTCCGGACGCCGTCGACGCCGCGGCTTCAGGGGCCGCCGCGGAAGCGGCCGCTACCGGGGCCGCCGCGGGGCTCGGCGCCGCCCGCGCCGCATTCGTGGCCGTCGCCGCGGGCGCGGACGGCCCGCTCCCGCCGCCCGTTCGCTCGGTAAGCGGCGGCGGCGGGGTCTGGCCGGCGGCGCCCGGGATGCCTGCTGGGACGGCCTGGTCGTGGCGAGACACAGCCTCCTCGAGGGCAGAAACGGCATTCTGCGCGGGCACCGCGGCCTGCCCCGCCCCGTCTTCGCCGCCGGACGCGGGCGCCGTCGCCTTCCCGGGGGAGACTGCGACGGCCGCGGCCGGTATCACGGTCGCGGGCGCCGGCCGATTCAAGAGCCAGAGGCCGAGCAACGCGGCCAGCACGGCGGCTGCGACTAGACCGACGAGTATCCAAAGCCCGCCCTGCGTGCTGTCGCGC
Organism: uncultured Gammaproteobacteria bacterium; assembly: GCA_963702105.1. Classification (GTDB taxonomy): domain Bacteria; phylum Pseudomonadota; class Gammaproteobacteria; order Steroidobacterales; family Rariloculaceae; genus ZC4RG20. The sequence goes on along the minus strand of OY969712.1, from coordinate 503,229 downwards.
CGCTCCACTGACCGGCGCCCCTCGAACGGCGGCGCCGCCGTGCCCGCCTTCTCCTCGTACATGCGCAGCGCGCTCGCCGTATCGAGGCCGAGGCACTCGGCATAAAGCCTGAGGTACCCCTTTGCGAACACGGGCGGGCCGACGGCCTCGAAGCGTTCCTCCTCGAGGGCGATCAGGTAGCGCGGCTCGATGCGAAGCTCGGCCGCGACGCGCTCGATCGAGAGCCGCTCGGCCTCGCGCACGGCCCGCAGGGTCTCACCGAGACCGCGCGGCCGCGACTCGGCGGCCTCCCGCGGGCGCGCCTGCTCCGCCGCCTCGTCGGCCGGCGGCGTCTCATTGCGCGGCTTGTCCGGCATCCTGCTCGGCACGGTGCAACGCGGCGTATTCGGCCGACGTGGGGAAATCCTGGCGTAGACGCTCGGCGCACTGCCGCGCGGCCGTCGGGTTCTTCAGCTGGCGCTCGATCTGGTAGCAGAGCCAAAGCACCGGCGCACTGGCCGGTTGCACGTCGAGGTAGCGCTCGAGAAACGCGCGGGACTGCAGATAGTCCTTCTGCTGGTAGGCCAGCTGCATGAGGCCGCTCAAGGCGTCCGGATTCTTCGGGTCCTTTTCGAGCGCGGCGCGGTAATAAGCCTCGGCGCGGTCGGGCTTACCCGCCCCGCGCGCACAGGTCCCGGCGTTCGCGAGGGCGACGGCCGGAGTCGCATAGCGCGGGTTGCTCGCCGCGCGCTTGAAATACGGCTCTGCGTCCACCCAGCGATGCTGGCGGCACAGGAACACGGCATAGCTGTTCGCGACGGCCGGGTCGTCGGGCGCGAGCTGCGTGGCCCGGCGATAGTGCTTTTCGGCATCGTCCGTCTGGCCCAGCTGATCGTAGGCCAGCGCGATCGTGCTGTGCGCCTCGGCCAGGCGCGGGTTCTGGTCGAGCGCGCGCTGCAGCTTGTCGATGGCGACCTGCGGCTGCCCGTCGCGCAGGTACGCCGCGCCGAGATCGAGATTCGCCTGCGCGGCCTTCTCGCTCGAGCTTTGGTCCGAACCGGCGAGACCCGAGCTGCTCGAGCATGCCTGCAAGGCGAAAATGCAGGCCAGCATGGCCGCGGCTCCGAGAAGGCGCGCAGCCCGCGCGCGGCCGGCGAGCGGCGTTGAGTCTTTGGCTCGGCACAGGTTCATGGCTGGCTGGCTCCGGCGAGTTTGCGGCTGAGCGGCACGAGGCGTCGGTCTCGCACGCGGCCCGCGAGCTGACCGCATGCGGCGGCGATATCGTCGCCGCGCGGCCGGCGGATCGTCGCGACGATCCCGGCGGCACGCAAAGTTTGCCAGAAACGATCGATGGCTTCAGGGGTCGAGCACTCGAAGCCGGAGCCGGGGAAAGCATTGAACGGAATCAGATTGACTTTCGCGGGCCGGCCGCGCAACAGGCGCACGAGCCGCCGGGCCTGCTCGGCCGAGTCGTTGACTCCGGCGAGCATCACGTATTCGAAAGTGATCTGGCGGCTGGCGAGGCCCTCGGCATAGCGCCAGCAGGCCTCGAGCAGCTCGGCGATCGAATGAATCCGGTTGATCGGAACGATGCGGTCGCGGACCTCGTCGGTGGCGGCATGCAGCGAGACGGCCAGCGCGACGTTGCAGTCCCCGGCCAGCTTCAGGATCTGGGGCACGAGGCCCGAAGTGCTGATGGTCACGCGCCGGCGCGAGAGGCCGAAAGCAAAATCGTCGAGCAGCAGCTCGACGACGGGAAGGACGTTGCGGTAGTTGGCGAGCGGCTCGCCCATGCCCATGAACACGATGTTCGTCACCGGCGTCGGCGCGAGCTCGCGGGACGCGAGCACGACCTGGCCGAGGATCTCGGCGGCCGAGAGATTGCGGTTGAAGCCCTGCCGCCCGGTCGCGCAGAACGCGCAATCGAGGGCGCAGCCCGCCTGCGACGAGATGCACAGCGTGCCCCGGTTCGGCTCCGGGATGAAGACCGTCTCGACGGCCTGTCCCGCACCCACGTCGAGGAGCCACTTGCGCGTGCCGTCGGCCGACTGCTCGACGGACAGCACGGCCGGCGTCTCGAGCTCGGCCGTATGCTCGAGCCGCTCCCGCAGCCCGAGGCTCAGGTCCGTCATGGCGCCGAAGTCGAGCACGCCGCGCTGATACAGCCAGCGCATGATCTGCCGCGCGCGGTAGGGCTTCTCGCCGAGGGTGCCGAAGAAGCGCGCGAGCTCGGCGGCCGGAAGGCCGAGCAGGTTGATCCTGCCCGGCTCCGTCGGCGCAAGCGTCAGCGCGTCCGCGGACAAATGTCGGCCTCTGCAAAGAAGAACGCGATCTCCACGGCCGCCGTGTCGGGGCCGTCGGAGCCGTGCACCACGTTCTCCTCGATCGATTTTGCGAAATCCGCACGGATCGTGCCGGGCTTCGCGTCGGCGGGATTCGTCGCGCCCATGAGTTCGCGGTTCTTCTGCACTGCGTTCTCGCCCTCGAGCACCTGCACCATAACCGGCCCGGAACGTCATGTATTCGACGAGGTCCTTGAAGAAGGGACGCTGCCGGTGGACCGCGTAGAAGCCCTCGGCCTGATCGCGGCGCAGACGCAGCATGCGCGCGGCGACCACCGTGAGCCCGGCGGCCTCGAAGCGCTTGTAGACCTCGCCGATCAGGTTCTTTTGGACGCCGTCCGGCTTCACGATGGATAAAGTTCGCTCGACTGACATTGTTCACCTTTCGCTGAGTAACACCGCGCCGCCGACGGCAAATTCTTAAACGTTAAAACTCTCGCCGCACCCGCACTCGCCCTTGACGTTCGGGTTACGGAACTTGAATGCCTCGTTGAGGCCGTCCTTGACGAAATCGACCTCGGTCCCGTCGATGAGCTCGAGGCTCTTGTGGTCCACGATGACCTTGACGTCATCGGCCTCGAAGACGACATCGTCCGCATCGACCGAGTCGGCGTAGTCCAGGGAGTAGGCGTAGCCCGAGCAGCCGGTCTTCCTGACGCCGATGCGCAAGCCGACGCCGCGGCCGCGCTTCACGAGATAAGTCCTGACCCGCTCGGCCGCATTCTTCGTCAACGATACCGCCATGAATCAACCTCCTTGAGAGCGCGTGCGCCGGGCCGGCTCGGCGAGCTGCGCCGCACACGCGCGGAGCGCGTCCTCGATGCGGAGCAGCTTGCCCAGCTTCTCCGCCGGCACGTCCAAAGCCTCCCGGGCCGCGCGCGCGTCGAAGGCGCCGAGCACCTCGGCCGACGCTCCGCGCAGCCGTTCCGCGGCCCAGCCGGCGGCCGCAATCGTATGCGGGCACCCGAAGACCTCGTACCCTACGGAACGGATCATGCCCCGCGAAGCTTCGACACGAAACCGGACCCAAACGTTCAGCGTCCGGTCCTCGGCCTCCGCCGAGACGACCCGCCCGCCCTCGGGGCCGCCCTCCGGGGCCTCGGGCGCTTCCGGCTCTTCCGGCGCTTTCGGCGCTTCGAGAGCGGCCGTAAAGCGCCGAACGACCTCGGGACTGTAATCCATAAGAAGCTCAGTAGTTTAGCGTAAGGCTCAAGTGCGGCACCAGGCGGGCGCGCCCCGCGCCAGGCCGCGCAGGCGTCCGACCTCGGCCGCGACCCGCTCGACGGCCCAGTCCACCTCGCGCGCGCTCGTGAAGCGGCCGAGCCCGAACCGCAGCGCACTGCCGGCGAGCGCGTCGCCGAGGCCCATCGAGGAGAGCACGTGGGACGCCTCCGGGCTCTGCGCCATGCAGGCCGAGCCGGCCGAGACCGCGATGTCGCGCAGCGCGAGACGCAGGCTCTCGCCTTCGACGCCCCCGAAGGCGACGTTGAGGATATGCGGCGCCGTGCGCCCCAGCGGGCCGTTGAGGCGAACCTCGGGAACGGCCGCGAGGCCCGCCCACAGGCGCGACTTCAGAGCCGCGAGCACGGGTGCCTCGCGCTCCGGATCCGCGAGCTCGAAGGCTTTGCCCATGCCGGCGATCTGGTGGGTCGGCAGCGTGCCGGCCCGCAGCCGCCACTGCTGCTCGCCGCCGTGCAGCAACGGGGCCAGCGCGACCCGGGGCCCGACGTACAAAGCGCCGACGCCCTTGGGACCGCAGACCTTATGGGCCGTCAGCGAGCAGAGATCGACGCCCCACTCGTCGAGCGCCACGGGCAGCTTGCCGGCGCTCTGGGCCGCGTCCACGTGCAGCGGCACGCCGCGCTCGCGGCACAGCGCAGCGAGCGCCGCGATGTCCTGAATCGCCCCGGTCTCGTTGTTGACGTGCATGACGGAGACCAGCGCCGTCTCCGCGGCGATGGCCCGGGCCACGGCCTCCACGGGCACGACGCCGTCTGGGCCGCAGGTCACGTAGGTCGCCCGAAAGGCGTGGGCGCGCTCGAGCTGCCGGACCGTATCGAGCACCGACTTGTGCTCTATTCGGGTCGTGACGACATGCCGCCGGTCGCGGCGCGCGGCCGCCAGCGCTCCGGCAATGGCGAGATTATTGGCTTCGGTTGCGCCCGACGTGAAGACGAGCCGCCCGGCGCGACCGCCGACCCGGGCCCCGATCTGCTCGCGCGCGGCCTCGACGAGCCGCATGGCAGCCGCCCCCGGCTCGTGCGTCGACGAAGGATTCGCGAACGCGGTGTCGAGCGTCATGGCCTTCGCCATCGCGCGCGCGACACGCCGGTCGACGGGGCTCGTCGCCGCGTAATCCAGGTAGATCGTCGGGGCGTCCACGGGCCGGATTCAGCCGCCGCCGGGACGGCCGGGGTCGAGCGCCGTGAGCACGCCGCGCAGGATGTTGATCTCGTTGCGGTCGAGCTCGGCTCGCTGGAAGATCCGCCGCAGCTTGAGCTTGAGCTGCCGCGGGTGTTCGGTGTGCAGAAAGCCCGTCTCGGTCAGCACGCGCTCGAGGTGCGCGAAGAACCCCTCGAGCTCGGCCGCGGTCGCGAGCGGCGGCGCCTCGGGCTGCGATTCCTCAGGCGGGCCGGAATCGGCGCGCTGAGTATGGCCCCCGTCGGCGAGCCAAGTCATGCGCAGCTCGTAGGCCAGCACCTGCACGGCCATCGCGAGATTCAGCGAGCCGAACTCGGGCTGGGTCGGAATCCGGACGAGACGCTGGCAAAGCGCAAGGTGCTCGTTCGTGAGACCGGACTGCTCGGGACCGAAAAGGAGCGCCGTGCGGTTCGCGCGTGCGCGCTCGAGGACTTCGGCCGCGGCCGCGCGCGGGTCGACGGTCGGCCACGCGACGCTGCGCAGCCTTGCGCTCGCGCCGACGACGAAACCGCAATCCCCGACGGCCTCCTCGAGCCTCTCGACGACTCGGGCCCGCGCGAGAATATCGTCGGCGCCGGAGGCCCGCGCCGTCGCTTCCGCATCGGGAAACGCACGCGGCCGCACGAGCGCGAGATCTTCGAGGCCCATCGTCTTCATCGCGCGAGCGGTCGCGCCGATGTTGCCGGGGTGCGAAGTTTCAACGAGTACGATGCGGACCGGAATTTGCATTGGTGTCGATTCGAACGAAGCGCCTTCGGCAGACCGAAATAGTTTGTCAGCCGGGGCCGAGTATTCTACGCTCCCGCAGCTTATGCACGGCATGGTCAACATCGGAATTCGCGCGGCCCGACGGGCCGGCGACATCATGCTCCGCCACTGGAACCAGCTCGAGACGCTGCGGGTGTCGGACAAGGGCCGCAACGACTTCGTGAGCGAGGTCGACGTCGCAGCGGAGGCCGCGATCGTCGAGGTGATCCGGGATCACTATCCGGACCACTCGGTCCTTGCGGAAGAACGCGGCGCGGAAGGCGAGCACGAGTATCAGTGGATCATCGATCCGCTCGACGGCACGACGAACTACCTGCACGGCTTCCCGGTCTTCTCGGTCTCGATCGCGGTCGCGCTCCGCGGCGAGCTGCAGCACGGGATCGTGTACGACCCCCTCCGTCAGGAGATCTTCAGCGCCACGCGCGGAGAAGGCGCGCAGCTCGACGGCCGCCGCATCCGAGTGAGCAAGCAGACTGCGCTCGGCCAGTCTTTGATCGCGACGGGCTTCCCTTACCGCGCCAACGTCCAGTATCTCGATCGCTACCTCGCGATGCTGCGCGACATCATGATCGGCACGGCCGGCGTCCGCCGCCCGGGCTCCGCGGCGCTCGACCTCTGCTACGTCGCCGCGGGCCGCGTCGACGGCTTCTTCGAGCTCGGCCTCAGCAAGTGGGACATCGCGGCCGGCGCCCTCATGATCCGCGAGGCCGGCGGCCGCATCAGCGACTTCCAGGGCGGCGACGGCTACCTCGAGAGCGGGCACGTCGTGGCCGGCAATCCGAAGATCTACGGCGCACTGTCGCGGACGCTGGCACCGCATTCCCGGGGCATAGGCATGTAAGAGCGGCAAGGTTTCCGCGACGGGGTCCATCGAAGGGCCCGGTCGGGACCGTGCGCGCCAGGGATGGCGCGCTCGGAGCCTCCAGGGAGGGATTCACGGCGTTCCCGCACGCGCCCTCGTGCGTGCGCCCGCCGCGGAACCGCAGCCGTCTTCGCCCAGGTTTCTAAGGCAGCTCGTCGACTTCGGCCCTCTTCGCCGGAATCATATCCGCCGGCGTCACGTCGAGCAGCAGCGCGAGCGCGCTGGCGATGTAGATCGACGAATAGGTGCCGATGACCGTGCCGACGATGAGCGCGATCGAGAAGCCCCGCACCGAATCGCCGCCGAGGGTGAGCAACGCGATGAGCACGAGGATGACCGTCAACGAGGTGTTGATCGTGCGCGAAAGCGTCTGGTTGATCGCGGCGTTCATGATGTCGCTGGCCGAGCCGCGCCGCATGGTCCTGAAGTTCTCGCGGATGCGGTCATAGACGACGATCGTGTCGTTGAGCGAGTAGCCGATGACGGCCAGGATCGCCGCGACGACGGTCAGGTCGAACTGCAGATGGAAGACCGAGAAGAAACCGATCGTAATGACCGTGTCGTGCACGAGCGCCGCGACGGCGCCCGCCGCGAACTTCCAGCGGAAGCGCAGCATGACGTAGCCGAACACGAGGATCAGGGTGAACAGCATCGAGAGCTCGCCGGCCTCGACGAGATTCGCGCCGACCTGGGGCCCGATGTACTGCGTCTCCCTGAGCTGGACGTTCGGATCCTGCATGCGCAGCGCCTGGAGCACCTGCTCGCCGAGGTTGGCGCCGGGATTCGCCGTCGAGCTCTGATCCGCATTCGCGCCCGCCGAGGGCGAGCCGCCGGGCGTCGCGCCGCCGCCGCCGGCCGCCGCCCCGGGTGCCGCGGCCGCGGGACCGGCCTCGACCGGGGGCAAACGGATCAGCACGTCCGAGGCCGTGCCGAAGTTCTGCACGAGCGCGTCGGTGTACCCGGCCCGGCTCAGCGCAGTGCGCACGTTCTCGAGCTGCACGGGCCGGCCGTAGTCGACCTCGACGAGCACGCCGCCCGTAAAGTCGAGGCCGAAGTTCAGGCCGCGCACGGCGACCGAGACGATTGCGATGAGGATCAGCGTGCCGGAGAACGCGAAGGCCAGCCCGCGCCGGCCCATGAAGTCGAAGCGGGTCGGGGTCTTAAGCAGAGGCATTAGAGACTCCCCCGATCGACAGCCGCTTGACCTGCTGGCGGCCGCCGTAGAGCAGGTTGACGATGACGCGGGTACCGACGATGGCCGTGAACATCGAGGTGATGATGCCGATCGTCAGCGTGACCGCGAAGCCCTTGATCGGGCCCGTGCCGAAGAAAAACAGGACGAGGGCCGCGATGAGCGTCGTCAGGTTCGAGTCGAAGATCGTGCCGAAGGCCTTGTCGTAGCCCGCACGGATGCTGGCCTGCGGCGAGTTGCCGCTCCTGAGCTCCTCGCGTATGCGCTCGAAGATCAGCACGTTGGCGTCTACGGCCATACCGACCGTGAGCACGATGCCGGCGATGCCCGGCAGCGTGAGGGCGGAATGGATCAGCGACAGACAGGCGATCGTCAGCACGACGTTTGCGAACAGCGCGAGATTGGCGATCATGCCGAACAGCCGGTAATAGATCCCCATGAACGCGACGACCGCGAGAAAACCGACGATCACGGCCTGGCGGCCCTTGTTGATGTTGTCCTGCCCGAGGCTCGGGCCGATGGTCCGCTCCTCGACCTTGTAGATCGGCGTCGAGAGCGCGCCCGAGCGCAACAGCAGTGCAAGGTCCTGCGCCTCGAACGGCGAGAGACCCGTGATCTCGAAGCTGTTGGAGAAGACGCCGCGGATCGTCGCGACGTTGATGATCGTCCGATCCTCCTTCGTCTCGATGATCTGCTTGCCGTTGCGCTCGACGGGCTGCGGCTTCTCCTCGATGAGCAGCACGGCCATGGGCTTGTTGAGATTGGCCGTCGTGGTCTCGAGCATGCGCCGCGCGCCCTGGGCGTTGAGCCGGACATTGACGGCCGGTTGCCCCTGTTGATACCCGGACGAAGCATCCACGAGCTCATCGCCCGTGGCGATGGCCTCGCGCTTCAGGACGTAGGGCACGTGGTCCTTCGTGTAATACAGCTCGTCGCCGACGGGCGCGTGGCCGCGCTCGACGGCCTCCTGCGCGTTGGCCTCGGTATCTACGAGCCGGAACTGCAGCGTCGAGGTCGCGCCGAGCACGCGCTCGGCCTGGGCCGGGTCCTGGATGCCGGGCAGCTCGACGAGGATCCGGTCGAGGCCCTGCCGCGTCACGATGGCCTCCGAGACGCCGAGCGCGTTGACGCGGTTGCGCAGCGTGATGATGTTCTGCTGGATCGCGAAATCCTGGCGCTGCTTGATGAGCTGGTCCGAGAGCTGCACGCGGAAACCGGGCTTGCCGTCCACTTCCGTCGGATTGACGAGCAGACCCTGCTGGCCGAGCCCGCTCGTGTCGAGCTTGCGGATGACGCTCTCGGCCTTCGAGAGGTCGCCGGAATTCTCGACCGCGACGAGCAGCGTGTCGCCCTCGACGCGCACGCGGTTACGGACGTCCGCCTCGCGCAGCGCCCGGCGCAGGTCGCCCTCGTCCGTTTGCAGGTACTGGTGGATGGCGCTCTGCAGCTGCACCTGATATACGAAGTGCACGCCGCCGCGCAGGTCGAGGCCGAGGTTCATGGGCTTGAGGCCGACGGCCGCCATCCAGTCCGGCTCGCGCGTCGCGAGCGTCAGCGCGACGACCTTGTCGGGATACTTGGCGCGCAGCACGTCCTGTGCGCGCAACTGCGCGGCCACGCTCGGAAACCGGATCAGCGCCGCATTCTGCTTGATGTCGGCAGCCACGATCCCGACGTCGTCCTTCTCGAGCGTCGAACGGATGTTCGCGAGCGTTGCGGCGTCGACGGGCGTGCCGTTCGTGGTCGAAACCTGGACGGCCGGGTCGGAGCCGAAGATGTTGGGCATGGCGAGCAGGCCGCCGGCCAGAATGACGACCACCACCAGCCAGTTGACCCATAGCGGATACCGGTTCATGCGGCGCTCTCGATTCAGCTGTTCTTCATCGTGCCCTTCGGCATGACCATCGAGATGGTGCTCTTCTGCACCTTCATGACGACGCCTTGGGCGAATTCCACGGTCACGAACTGCTCGCCGACCGCCATGATCTTACCGAGCAGCCCGCCGCTCGTGACGACCTCGTCGTCCTTGGCGAGCCCCTCTATCATGCGCGCGTGCTCCTTCTGTCGCTTGCTCTGGGGCCGGATCAGCATGAAATACATCAATGCGCCGAAGCCGACCACCATAATCAAGAAGCTGTAGCCGCCGGCGGCGGGTTGCGCGCCGGCCGCGGGCGCCTGGCCCCAGGCGCTGCTGATAAGAAAATTCATGAGGAAATCCATGTTTACGATCCGCTCAGGAGGTTCCGACGGCTCCCCAGCCGCGGAAAAGGCCCGTCATTATGGCATAGCCGTGGGGGGATCTGCCGATTGGGCCTCGAAGCGCGCCGCGAGTTCCGCAAGGGTGCCGCGCTCGATCGCGGCCCGGATGTCGGACATGAGCCGCTGATAGAAGCGCAGGTTGTGCGTCGTCGCGAGCCGCGCGCCGAGGATCTCGTTGCACCGCTGCAGGTGGCGAACGTAGGCCCGCGAGTAATGTCGGCAGGTGTAGCAGTCGCAGGCCGGATCGAGGGGCCCTGTGTCCTCGCGGAACCGACTGTTCCGGATGTTCAGATTCCCTTCGCTCGTGAACAGGTTCCCGTTCCGGGCGTGGCGCGTCGGCATGACGCAGTCGAACATGTCGATGCCGCGGACGACGCCCTTGACGATGTCGGCCGGAGTGCCCACGCCCATGAGGTAGCGCGGGCGGTCGGCCGGGAGCAGCGGCTCGAGGGCATCGAGTACGCCGAGACGCTCGAGCTCCGGCTCGCCGACCGCGAGGCCGCCGACCGCGTAGCCGTCGAAGCCGATCTCCAAAAGACCCGCCAGCGAATCGCGTCGCAGCGGCGCATGGATGCCGCCCTGCACGATGCCGAACAGCGCCGCGTCGCCGCCCCCGCCGCGCTTGAGACGATCGAACTCCGCGCGGCTGCGCGCCGCCCAGCGCCGCGAGAGCTGCATCGACTGGCGGGCGGATTCGAAGTCCGCCGGGTAAGGCGTGCACTCGTCGAAGACCATGACGACGTTCTGCGTCCAGCACGTGCTGCATCTGGATCGAGCGCTCGGGCGTGAGCACGATGCGGTCGCCGTTCACGGGCGAGCGGAACTCCGCCCCGGCCTCCGTGATGCGCCGCAGACCGGCGAGGCTGAAGACCTGGAATCCGCCTGAGTCGGTGAGGATGGGGCCTTCCCAGTGCATGAACTCGTGCAGGCCGCCGTGCAGGCCGACGACCTCCGGTCCGGGCCGGAGCATGAGATGAAAAGTGTTGCCGAGCAGCATCTCCGTGCCGAGAGCGCGCAGCTCCTCGGGCGTCATGGCCTTGACGCTGCCGTAGGTTCCGCACGGCATGAACGCCGGCGTCTCGACCGTGCCGCGGCGGAAGCGAAGGCGGCCCCTGCGGGCGGCGCCGTCCCTGGCGCTGACCTCAAACTCCATGCGGACCGCCCTCCTTTACGCCTTTGCCGATCGCGCCGGCCTTCGCGGGCGTCACGAACATCGCGTCGCCGTAGGAAAAGAAACGGTAGCGCTGCGCCACGGCATGGCGATAGGCCGCGAGCGTCGCGTCTCGGCCTGCGAACGCGGCCACGAGCATGAGCAGAGACGACTCGGGCAGGTGAAAGTTCGTGACGAGCGCGTCCACGACGCGGAACTCGAACCCCGGAAAGATGAAGATCTCCGTCTCGCCTTCGTAAGGCGCAAGCCCGCCGCCCTGCGCCGCCGTCTCGAGCGCGCGGACGACGGTCGTGCCGACCGCGACGATGCGGCCGCCGCGGCCGCGGGTCCGCTCGACGGCCTCGACGAGGGCCGCCGAGACCTCGAGGCGCTCGGCGTGCAGCCGATGCGCCTCGATATGCTCCGTGCGCACCGGCGCGAAGGTCCCGGCGCCGACGTGCAGCGTCAGAAACGCGCGCTCGACGCCGCGCTGTGCGAGTACCTCGAGCAGCGCGGCGTCGAAGTGCAGGCCCGCGGTCGGGGCCGCGACCGCGCCCGCGCGGCGCGCGAATACCGTCTGGTACCGGTCGAGGTCGCGGGCGTCGGGCTCGCGCGCGATGTAGGGCGGCAGCGGCACGAGGCCGTGCGCGGCGAAGTAGGGCTCGGCCTCGCGATCGAAGACGAGATCGAACAGCGCGCCTTCGCGGGACTCGACGACGGCCTCCGCGCCCTCGGGAAACAGCAGGGTCTGGCGGGGCTTCGGCGGGTGGCTGGCCTTGAGCTGCACGCGGACGCGGCGCGGCCCGAGCAAGCGCTCGAGCAGGAGCTCGATGCGGCCGCCCGAGGCCTTGCGGCCGAACAGGCGCGCGGGGAGCACGCGCGTGTCGTTCAGGACGAGCAGATCCCCCGCGCGGAGCAGGCCGACGAGATCCTTGAAGCACAGGTCCTGCACGCGGCCCGTTCGCCCCTCGAGCGCGAGCAGCCGGCTCGCGCTGCGCTCGGCCAGCGGATGCTGCGCGATGAGCTCGGGCGGGAGATCGAAACTGAAGTCGCGGCGGTCCATGGGGGCGTGGATTCTAGCCCCTTTCGGCCCGTGCCGGGCCCGTGGAGTTGGCCTATACTACGGGCCCCACGGCGCCGGGCGGCCACGAGCCGGCGCAAATCGAACCTCGAGCGGGCGTGGCGGAACTGGTAGACGCGCTGGACTCAAAATCCAGTTCTGGTGACAGAGTGTCGGTTCGATTCCGACCGCCCGCACCATCCCTTCGCATGCGGCGCCTCGAGGCCTCGGACGCGATTGTCTCGGCCGTGCGCTCGGCGGCCGCCGAGCGCACGGCGCCGTTCACTTCCCGTGCTGTGCGTCTGCACCCGTATCGGCGACGATCTCGTCGAGCCGCTTCGAGAGCTCTTGCGGCGGCAGGTAGCCGCCGACGAGGGCGCCGTTCTCGGCGAAGATCGCCGGCGTGCCGCGCACGCCGACCTGCTGCCCCAGGTCCCAGTCCTGCTCGACCGGGTTGTCCTTACAGGTTTCGGCCGGCAGGGCGCCGCCGAGCTCGGCGCGCGTGAGCGCGGCCTTGCGGTCCTTGGCGCACCAGACCTTGACGGCCTTGGTCCAGGACTCGGTATTCGGGCCGGTGCGCGGATAGAACAGGTAGCGGACTTCGATGCCGAGCGCGGTGACCTTCTCGATATCCCGGTGGAATTGGCGGCAGTACCCGCAGTCCACGTCCGTGAACATCGTGATCGTGTGCCGGACCTTGCCGTCCCTCGGCTCGTAGACGATGGCCCGCTCCGGCGGCACGGTCGCGAGCATCTTCACGCGCGCCTTGTCGCGCGTCGCCTCGGTCAGGTTCTTGCTCGTCGCGAGATCGTAGACGCTGCCCTGGATCAGATAGCGGCCGTCCTCGGTCACATAGGCGACGCTCGAGCCGAGCGTGACCTGATAGAGGCCGGGCACGGGCGAAGGCGTGATGGCCGCAGGATCGACGTTGTTGAGCTTCGCGGCGAGCTGGGCCTTAGTCAGCGGGGCGCTCGAGGGCCCCGCGACGGCGAGCGACGCCGACAGCCCCAGCGGCACGATCATCCACGTTCTCTTCACGGCGCTCTCCCGAAATCGACGCCCGGCCACGGCCGGCGAACGGCTGGATTCTAGCAAAGAGTCTGGCTCCGGGCGCGGTCGGCGACGCGGAGCGCGCGCGGCGGCGCCCGGAGCAGGTTTCGAGACCGGGTCAGCCGCGAGGATGGTGCCGGCTGTGCAGTTCCTTCATGCGCTCGCGGGCCACGTGCGTGTAGATCTGCGTCGTCGAAACGTCGCTGTGGCCGAGCAGCAGCTGCACGACGCGCAGGTCGGCGCCGTTGTTGAGCAAGTGCGTCGCGAACGCGTGGCGCACCGTGTGCGGCGAAAGCTTCTTGTTGACCCCCGCCTTCTTCGCATAGCGCTTGATGATGTGCCAGAAGGCCTGGCGCGTCATGCGGTCCCCGCGCCGAGTCGGGAACAGGAACTCCGTCTGGCGCTCGAGCAAGATCTCGAGCCGCGGGCCGCCGATGAACTCGCGCAGCCAGTCCTGGGCCTCGTCGCCGAGCGGGATCAGCCGCTCCCGGTCGCCCTTGCCGATGATGCGCAGCACGCCCTGGTTCAGGTTCACCTGCGACATGCGCAGGTTGATGAGCTCGGAGACGCGCACGCCCGTCGCGTAGAGCACCTCGAGCATGGCCCTATCCCGGTGCCCGAGCGGCTCCGTGACGTTGGGCGCCGCGAGCAGCGCCTCGACCTCGTCTTCGGTGAGCGACTGCGGCAGCGCGCGCCCGATCTTGGGCATGGCGATGTCGGCCGTCGGATCCTGGGCGATGAGGCCTTCCCGGAGCAGATAGCGATAAAAGCGACGGAAACTCGAGAGCTGGCGGGCCGTCGAGCGCGGCTTCGCGCCGCCGTCCACGCGCCAGGCGATGTAGTCGAGCACGTCGGCGCGCCGCGCGTCCCACAGGTCCACGCCGCGGTGGCCGAGGCGCTGCGTGAGCGCGAGCAGATCGGCGCGATAGGCTCCGAGGGTATTCTCCGACAGACCGCGTTCCATCCAAATGGCGTCCAGGAAGCGGTCGATCAGGTTTTTCGGATCCCCGGGCAGTTTACTCCGCGCCTCTGCAGTGTCCGTGTGCAAAAAGTTGTGGGCCATTATTCGAGAATCGTCTTATGCCGCAGCATCCGTTGCGCAGCCGAAGTGCACCGTGTTGGAGTTACGGGCACCGCGTAGGCGGCGCTCCGCGCCGGGGTCGATGAAGACCGCGAAACGGTATAAGGTTCAAAGCATTGCAAGAAGAGATCCGAGTGAACGCTCCAAGCCGGTGCGAGTCGAGTATGCGCAGCGGCCGAGTGCGGGTCGGTGACCAGCATCACAAATCGATCGGGCGTTGACATAAACGGCATTGCGTCACGCCGGCGGCGACGCGCGCGCCGCCCGCGGAGCGGCTCGGGATCGGAGGGGCTGACATAATGGCGCCGGCGCCGCCGCCCGGGGGCGTCGGTCACATGCCGGCATAGTTCGGGCCGGAGCCTCCCTCGGGCGGCGTCCACGTGATGTTCGCCGCCGGATCCTTGATGTCACAGGCTTTGCAGTGCACGCAGTTCGCGGCGTTGATCCGGAACTGCGCCCGCCCTTGCGCGTCGCGCACGACCTCGTAGACGCCGGCCGGACAATACCGCGTCGCCGGCTCGTCGTAGAGCGGCAGGTTCCGCTCGATCGGCACGGCCGGATCGGCCAGCCGCAGGTGACAGGGCTGGTCCTCGTCGTGCGCAGTATTCGCGAGATAGACCGAGGACGCCCGATCGAACGTGAGACGGCCGTCGGGCGCCGGGTACTCGATGACCGGTGCCTCGGCCGCGGGCTTCAGCGCCTCGCGATCCGGGCGGCGGCTGTGCAGGGCCAATGGCGAGCGGCCGCCGAGCAAGTTGTGCTCGACGAAGGCGAGCGCCGCGCCGCCGAGCCGGCCGAAGCGGCTAAGGCCCCCGCCGAAGTTGCGCGCGGCATAGAGCTCACGGTGGACCCAGGAGGACCGCAGGGCGGCGGGATAGTCCGCGAGCTCGCGGCCGCCCTCCGCGGACCCGCCGGCCACGCTCGCCCGCCCGCCCTGGCCGGCCGGGGCGAGCGCCGCGAACACGGCCTCCGCGGCCAGCATCCCGGTTTTCATGGCCGTGTGCGACCCCTTGATACGGGCCGGATTCAAAAAGCCCGCCTCGCAGCCGACGAGCAGCCCGCCCGGCACGACGAGCCGCGGCAGCGAGAAGAACCCGCCCTTGTTGACGGCGCGCGCGCCGTACGCGATCCGCCGCCCTCCCTCGAGGACCTCCGCGACGGCCGGATGCCGCTTCCAGCGCTGGAACTCCGCGAAGGGATCGAGATGCGGGTTCGAATAATTCAATGCCACGACGAAACCGACCGACACGCGGCCCTCCTCGGCGTGGTACAGGAACCCGCCGCCGTCGGTCTGCGCGTCGAGCGGCCAGCCCAAGGTGTGCAGCACGGCACCCGGGCAATGCCGGGCCGGCGCGACCTCCCAGATCTCCTTGAAGCCGAGGCCGTAGTGCTCGGGATCGGCGTCCGCGCGCAAGGCGAAGCGTGCCTCGAGCTCGCGGCCGAGGCTCCCTCGGCAGCCTTCCGCGAAGATCACGTATTTGGCGCGCAGCGCGTAGCCGGGCTCGAAGCCCGGCTTGGGGCGGCCTTCCCGGTCGCGGCCGCGATCCCCCGTTGCGATGCCGGCGATGCGGCCATCCGCATCGTAAAGCACCTCCGTCGCCGCGAAGCCCGGCAGCACGTTACAGCCGCGCTGCTCGGCCTGCTGCGCGAGCCATTGGCACAGGCGCCCGAGGCTCACGACGTAGTGGCCGTCGTTGCGCATCGGGCGCGGCACGAACGGCTCGGGGATGCGCAGGCTGCGCCGCGGGCCGAGCAGCCAGCGAACGGCCTCGCTCGCGACCGGCACCGTGACGGGCGCGCCGAGCCCGCGCCAGTCGGGAACGAGCTCGTCGAGCGCGCGCGGGTCGAGCAGCGCGCCGGAAAGGATGTGTGCGCCGACCTCCGAGCCCTTGTCGACGACGCAGACTCCGAGCTCGGCGCCGCTTTCGCGGGCAAGCCGGCTCAGCGTGTACGCGGCCGCGAGACCCGCGGGACCCGCCCCCACGACGACCACGTCGAAATCCATGGCCTCGCGATCCGCAGCCCCGGTTGTCGAAGGTTCGGTGATGGGGGTCTCCGTGCGTTTCGAAGGCGGTCCGCGTCCGCCGCTGCGCGCCTGACGCGAGATCCGGGCGGGCTGCCGCGGGAGGCGGCGCATTGTAACATCGCAACCACGGGGCCGTTTTCGGCAAGGTCCGCCGTGCGTCCCGAGCGGACGACGGCACGGCCTTGGCCGCAGTCGCCTCGAGCCGCGGCGAACTCGAAGCCGCGGCGGCTGGTACGGCGGCGACGTAGACGATGCGAGCAGCGAGCGAACTCCTCTGGAGGCCTTCGGCCGAGCGCGCGGCGAGCTCGCGCCTGCACGCGTTCATGGCGCGGTACGGCCCCTCGGGCGCCGACTACGCTGCGCTGCATGCCTTCAGCGTGCGCGAGCCGGCCGCGTTCTGGCAGGCCGTCGCCGACTTCACGGGCATGCGCTTCGCGTCGCCCGCGGCCCGCGTCGTCGCGGATTACGGCCGCATGCCCGGGACGCGCTGGTTCGAAGGCGCTACGCTGTCTTTCGCGGAGAACCTTCTGCGGTTCGAAGGCGCGGAACCTGCGCTCGTCGCGATGGGCGAGGACGGCTCGCGCACCGTCGTGGACCGGGACGAGCTGCGGCGCCGCGCCGGCAGCCTCGAGCAGGCCTTCGCCGAGCTCGGCGTCGGCGCCGGCGATCGCGTCGCGGGGTTCCTGCCGAACGCTGTCCCGGCCGTCGTAGCCATGCTGGCCGCGGCCGGCCGCGGCGCCGTCTGGTCCGGCTGCTCCCCCGATTTCGGCCCGAAGGGCGTGCTCGAGCGCTTCAGCCAGATCGAGCCCAAGGTGCTCGTCGCGGCGGACGGCTACCTTTATCGCGGCAAGAGGCTGAGCTCGCTGCCGACCGTGCGCGACGTTGCCGCGCGGCTGCCCTCGCTCGAGGCCGTCGTCATCGCGGGCCGGCTCGATCCGCAGCCGAATCTGGACGCGCTCTCGGGGCTCGGCGTGCCCGTGCTGCGCTTCGAGGACCTCGTCGAGGGCCGGACAGCGCCCTCCTTCACGCCGTTCCCGTTCGCGCAGCCGCTCTACATCCTCTACTCCTCGGGCACGACGGGCGCGCCGAAATGCATCGTGCACGGCGCGGGCGGCACGCTGCTGCAGCACAAGAAGGAGCACGTGCTGCATACGGACATCGGTCCGGGCGACGTGGTCTTCTACCACACGACCTGCGGCTGGATGATGTGGCACTGGCTCGTCTCGGCGCTCGCCTCCGGCGCGGCCGTCCTGCTTTACGACGGCGCGCCGCTGCACCCGGACCCGGCGGCGCTCTGGCGCCTTGCCGAGCGCGAGCGCATTACCGTCTTCGGGACCAGCGCGAGCTATCTCGCGGCGCTCGAAAAGGCCGGCTGCCGGCCGGGCGAGGAAGCCGATCTCGGCGCCCTTCGGGCCCTGCTCTCCACGGGCTCGCCGCTCGCGCCCGCGAGCTTCGACTACGTCTACGAGGCCGTCAAAGAGGATCTGCAGCTCTCCTCCATCTCGGGCGGCAGCGACATCATCTCGTGCTTCGCGCTCGGCAATCCGCTGCTCCCCGTATACCGCGGCGAGCTGCAATGCCTCGGCCTCGGCATGGACGTGCGCATCTTCGACGACGCCGGCCGCGAGGTACGGGAACGCAAGGGTGAGCTGGTCTGTGCATCCCCGTTTCCGTCGATGCCGCTCGGCTTTTGGAACGATCCGGGCGGAGAGAAGTTTCGCCGGGCCTACTTCGACCGCTTCCCGGGCGTCTGGCATCACGGCGATTACGCCGAGCTCACTGCGCACGGCGGGCTCGTGATCTACGGCCGCTCGGATACCGTGCTGAACCCCGGCGGCGTGCGCATCGGGACTGCCGAGATCTACCGCGTCGTCGACAGCTTCCCCGAGATCGCCGAGAGCATCGCCATCGGTCAGGAATGGCGCGGCGACACGCGCGTCGTGCTGTTCGTTCGCCTCGCGCCCGGCCGCGAGCTCGACGCCGAGCTCGAGCGGGCACTGCGGGAGGCGCTGCGCCGCGATGCGAGCCCCCGCCACGTGCCGGCCAAGATCCTCGCGGTCGAGGACATTCCGCGCACGCTGAACGGCAAGCTCGTCGAGGCCGCCGTGCGCGACGTCGTCCACGGCCGGCCCGTCGCGAATACGGATGCGCTCGCGAACCCAACCGCGCTCGAGGGGTTTCGCAACCGGCCCGAGCTTGCCAGCTGAGCGCCTAAGCGGTATGACGCTCGCTCTTTCACTTCGGGACCCGATCCGCCTGCACAAGGACGCGCCGACCGCATGACGACCCCGCTTGCCGAATACCGGCGCCGGCTCGAGGCCGGCGAGCTGGCCGAGGACCTTGCCCAGAAAGAGGCCGTCGCGGCCCTCGACCGGCTCTATGCCGAGCTCGCGGCCGGCGGCCCGCCCGTGCGTGGGTGGCGGCGCCGGGTAGCCGGCTTCGTCGGCCGCCCCGGCGCGCCGCCCCGGGGCGTCTACCTCTGGGGCCGCGTCGGCCGCGGCAAGACCCTTCTCATGGACCTGCTCTTCGAATGCCTGCCGTTCGAGGACAAGCTGCGCCGCCACTTCCACCGCTTCATGGCCGCCGTGCACGACGACCTCAAGCGCCTGCGCGACCGCGCCGACCCGCTCGAGCTCGTGGCGGACGGCCTCGCCGAGCGCGCGCGCGTCATCTGCTTCGACGAGCTCGCCGTCACGGACATCGCCGACGCCATGATCCTCGGCACGCTGTTCGCGGCGCTCTTCGAGCGCGGCGTGGCGCTGGCCGCCACCTCCAACCTCGAGCCGCGGGATCTCTACAAGGAAGGCCTGCAGCGCCAGCGCTTCCTGCCGGCCATAGACCTCATCGAGCGCCACACCGAGGTCGTCCACGTCGGCGGCGATCTCGACTACCGGCTCGCGTTCCTCGAGCAGGCCGACGTCTATCTACAGCCCAACGACGAGCAGGCCGACCGGCGCCTCGCCGAGTATTTCCGCAGCATGGCCCGGGACCGCGGCGAGGCGAACGGCCTCATCGAAGTCCTGGACCGCCCCATCGAATTCCGCCGCGAGTCGGACGGCGTCGTCTGGTTCGGCTTCGAGGCCCTCTGCGACGGCCCACGCAGCCAGGACGACTACATCGAGCTCTCGAAGCTCTACCACACCGTCCTCCTCTCCGACGTGCCGCAGTTCGACGTGCGGCTAGAGAACCAGGCGCGGCGCTTCATCGCGCTCGTCGACGAGTTCTACGACCGGCGCGTGAAGCTCATCGTCTCGGCCGCGAGCCCGGTCGAGTCGCTGTATCAGGGGACGCGGCTCCGGCACGAGTTCGAGCGGACGAGGAGCCGGCTCGCGGAAATGCAGAGCCGCGAATATCTCGCCGCGGAACACCGGGCCTAGGGGGCAATCCCAAACTCGCGCTGGGCGCCGCCCTCGACACGGCCGCCGAAAGGACTCGCTATTTCCCCCCGATTCGGGTCCGGACTTCGGTCAGCTCCGGGAAGAACTGGATGTCGAGCGCCTTCTTGAGGAATTTGACTCCGGCCGTCCCGGCCGTGCCGGCCTTGTAGCCGATGATGCGCTCCACCGTCTTCATGTGGTGAAAGCGCCAGCTCTGGAAATTGATCTCGATGTCCACGAGCCGCTCGCAGACCTCGTAGGCCGCCCAGTACTCCTCCGGGTGCTCGTAGATGACCTGGAACACGTCCACGACGCCCGGGTGGTGCTCGTAAGGCTCCGTCCAGTCGCGTTCGACGCGCTCGAGCGGCACGCGGTGGCCGACCCGGTACAGGTAGCGCAGGAATTCGTCGTACAGGCTGGGGCTCTCGAGCGCGCGCTTCAGGGTCCGGTAATACTCCAGATGATGGCGGAACATCGGCAGCAGGTGCCGCGCCTTGTTGCCGAGCTTGAACTCGAGCACCCGGTACTGCGGCGACTGGAAGCCCGAGGCGGTGCCGAGCGCGTCGCGAAATGCCGCGTAGTCACGCGGGGTCAGCGTGGCGAGCACGGCCCACTGGGAAGTGAGCTGCTGCTGCACGGTCGTGATGCGGCCGAGCGTCTTGATGCTGCGGGCGAGCTCGTCCTGCTTCAGGCACTCGAGCGCCGCGTCGAGCTCGTGCAGCACGAGCTTGAACCACAGCTCCGCAACCTGATGCTGGATGATGAACAGCATCTCGTCGTGATGGCCGAGCACGGGCCGCTGTGCGCCGAGCAACGCATCGAGCTGCAGGTAGCGGTCGTAGCGCGTTTCGGCCGCGGTATCCGCCGGCTCGCCCGCGCCTTCGGTTCGCGCCGGAGGCTTGCGTGTGTCCTCGCCCGTTTTACCGTTCATAAGAAGCTGTCCCGCCGCACCCCGGGCCGTACCGCTGGCCGGCCTCGGACGCAACGTTTAACCTAATGGTCCTCAATGGTCCGATTCTGACTCGCCGGCTCGGCGCGAGCGGCGGCAGGGAAACGTCGAAAGTGGAAGAAAGGCCTCGCGCCAGGGTACTCGATCTGGCCGGAACGTCAATCGCTCGCGATGCCCGCTAAACCCGCAGCCCATCCGCAGCAGGCCGCGGCCGAGCGACTCAAGGCAATCGCCGCCTGTGCGGCCCGCCGTGAAGTCCACCCGGGCCTCGAGGTCGACCCCGTCCGCTTCGTCGAGCGCTACTACGCACAGGTCCCGGCCGAGGACCTGGCCGGCGACGCGGGTGCGCTCGCGGCTGCCGCGCTCGACCACCTCGAATGGGCGCGCACTCGCAAACCCGGCACGGCGAAGATACGCGCCTTCAATCCGACGCTCGACGACAACGGCTTCACGTCGCGCCATACGGTCGTCGAGCTCGTCAACGACGACATGTCGTTTCTCGTCGACTCCGTGACGCTGACGCTGAACGCCTTGGGACACGGCATCATGCTCACGATCCACCCGCTGCTGCCTGTGAGGCGCGACGGCCGCGGGAGCCTCGTGTGCGTCTGCCTCGACGAGCGGCCGGAGGACTCGCGGCGCGAATCATTCATTCACGTCGAGATCGCCCGCGTGACGGACCCGGCGGCGCTGCGCACGATCGAGAGCGAGCTCGCGACGACGCTGCGCGACGTTCGGCACGCCGTGGAGGACTGGCCCTCGCTGCTCGGCAAGCTCAAGGAGGCGACGAGCGAGCTCGCGACGAGCAGGGGACCGCCGCCCGATCTCAGGCAGGAGGCGACCGAGTTCCTCGAGTGGCTCGCGGACGATCACTTCACGCTGCTCGGCTACCACGAGTACAAGCTCGTACGCGGGAGCCGGGCGGATCTGCTGCAGCCCGTCCCCGACACCGGCCTCGGCATTCTGCGCGACGAGGGCCGCCCCCAGGAGACGCTGCGGCTCGCGGGCACGGCCCGTGAGGAGGCGCGTTCGCGGCGGCCGCTCGTCGTCACGAAGACGGACGCGCGCTCGCGCGTGCATCGGCCCGCGCGGCTCGACTACATCAGCGTCAAAGTCTTCGATGCGCGCGGACGACCTCAGGTCGAGCGCCGCTTCCTGGGCCTGTTCACTTCCTCTGCCTACAACGAGCTGCCGCGCGACATTCCGCTGCTGCGGCGCAAGGCGCGGCAGCTCATCGAGCAGGCGGGCGTGGACGCGGCGAGCCATCGCGGGAAAACGCTGCAGCACATCGTGGATACGTTTCCGCGCGACGACCTGTTCCAGGCCTCGCTCGAGGAGCTCGTGCGCATCACGCACGGCATCCTCGGTCTGCAGGAACGGCGCCGAGTCCGGCTGTTCTGCCGGCGCGATCCCTTCGGGCGATTCTATTCCTGCCTCGTCTATCTGCCGCGCGACCAGTACAACCAGCGCACGTGGGCGCGCATCGAGCAGGTGCTGCGCCGCGGCCTCGAAGGCCGCTCCGTCGAGTCCGACGTGCAGGTCTCGGACTCGGCGCTGGCCCGGCTCAACGTCGTCGTCCATACGGATCCCGCCGCGCATACGCCGGTCGATACCGCCGCCCTCGAGCGCGAGCTCGCCGACGCCGTGCGCGGCTGGGCCGACAAGCTGCGCGACGTGCTGCTCGCAAGCTTCGCCGAGGACCGCGCCCTCGCGCTGTTTCAGCGCTTCGCCGAGCACTTCTCCGCCGCGTATAAGGAAGGCGTCTCGCCCGAGAGAGCGGCCGAGGACGTGCTCTGCGTGGAGCGGCTCGCGAACCGCGAGAGCACGCTCGAGATGCGGATGTTCCAGACGCAGCGCGGAACGCCGCTGCTGCGCTTCTCCGCATTCTCGCTCGACGCGCCGATCCCACTGTACATCGCCCTGCCCTTGCTCGAGAACATGGGCCTGCGCGTGCTCGACGAGCGCGTCTACACGGTGGGGCTCACGGCCGACACGGTCTTCATTCAGGACTTCGAGGCGGCCGTGAGCACGGGCGAGCCCGTCGAGGCGCATGCGATCGAGGAACGCTTCGAGGAGTGCTTCGCGCGCGCGCTGCGCGGCGAGATCGACAACGACGCGTTCAACAGCTTCGTCGTAGACGCGGAGCTCGACTGGCGCGAGGCGGCCGTGCTCAGAGCCTACTGCCGGTACCTGCTGCAGGCCGGCATGCGCTACAGCCAGAGCTACGTACAGGAAGTGCTGGCTCGCTATCCGCGGCTCTGCCGCGCGTGGATCGGTCGCTTCCGATGTCTGTTCGACCCGACGCTCGCGCCGGCCGCGCGCGAGCGCGACGCCGCCGAGCATCTGGATGCGATTCGCGCCGAGATCGACCGGACAGTGAGCCTCGACGAGGACCGTATCCTGCGCACGTTCGCGGCCGTGCTCGAAGCCACGCTGCGCACGAACTTCTTTCAGGAGACGAACGGCGCGCCGAAGCCCTATCTCGCCTTCAAGCTCGATCCGTCGAAGGTGCCGGACCTGCCGCGGCCCCGGCCCGCGTTCGAGATCTACGTGCATTCGCAGCGCGTCGAGGCCGTGCACCTGCGCTGCAGCCGCATCGCCCGCGGCGGAATTCGCTGGTCCGATCGCCGCGAGGACTTCCGCACGGAGGTGCTCGGGCTCATGAAGGCCCAGCAGGTCAAGAACACGGTCATCGTACCGAACGGTGCGAAGGGCGGTTTCGTCTGCAAGCAGCTGCCCACGGGCGATCGGGATGCCGTGCAGCGCGAGGTCGTTTCCTGCTACGAGACCTTCATCCGCGGCATGCTCGATCTTACGGACAATATCGTCGGCGAAGACGTCGTGCGGCCGCCGCGCGTCGTCGCACGCGACGAGGACGATCCCTACCTCGTCGTCGCGGCCGACAAAGGCACGGCGACCTTCTCGGACCTGGCCAACGGCATCGCGGCCGACTACGGCTTCTGGCTCGGCGACGCATTCGCCTCGGGCGGTTCGGCCGGCTACGACCACAAGAAGATGGGGATCACGGCGCGCGGGGCCTGGGTCGGCGTACGCAGGCACTTCCGCGAGCTCGGCCGCGACACGCAGGCCGAGGACTTCACGGTCGCCGGCATCGGCGACATGTCGGGCGACGTGTTCGGCAACGGCATGCTCATGTCGCCGCACATCAAGCTCGTCGCGGCCTTCAACCATCAGCACGTCTTCATCGATCCGGATCCGGATCCGGCGGCGAGCTTCGCCGAGCGCAAGCGCCTGTTCGAGCTGCCGCGCTCGACCTGGGACGACTACGACCGCAAAGCGCTTTCGCAGGGGGGCGGAATCTATCCTCGCCAGGGCAAATCGATTCAGCTCACACCCGCCGCCTGTGCGCTGCTCGGCCTCGGGGCCTCGACGGTGACCCCTCCCGAGCTCATCCGCGCGATTTTGACCGCGCCCGTCGATCTGCTCTGGAACGGCGGCATCGGCACTTACGTCAAGGCCTCGACGGAGGACGACGCCGATGCCGGCGATCCGGCCAACGACGCCGTGCGCGTGAACGGCTCGAGCCTCGCGTGCCGCGTCGTCGGCGAGGGCGGCAACCTCGGCTTCACTCAGCTCGGACGCGTCGAGTACGCGCTCGCCGGGGGCCGCATCAACACGGATTTCATCGACAACTCGGCCGGCGTGGATACTTCCGACCGCGAGGTCAACATCAAGATCCTGCTCAACGCGGCGCTCGAGTCCAGAGCCCTCCGTCCCGCCCGGCGGAATCCTTTGCTCGCAGCCATGACGGAGGAGATCGCTGCGTACGTGCTCGCGGACAATTACGGTCAGACGCAGGCGCTGTCGGTCATGAGCTCGCAGGAACCGGCTCGGCTCGGCGAGCAGACGCGGCTCATGCGGATCCTCGAGTCGCACGGCGAGCTCGACCGCGGCCTCGAGTTCCTGCCGACGGACGAGCAGCTCGAAGAGCGGCGGCGGGCCGGGCGCGGACTCACGCGGCCGGAGCTCGCGGTCATCATGAGCCACGCGAAGCTCGAGCTCACGGGCAGCCTCGTCGAGACGGACATCCCGGACGACCCGTTCTCCGCACGCGAGCTCGAGCTGTATTTTCCCGCGCGGCTCAAGGCGCGGCTCCGGCCTTTCATGTCCTCGCACCGCCTGCACCGGGAAATCGTCGCGATGATGATCTCGAGCAGCATGATCAATCGCATGGGCCCGTACTTCCCGTTCAGGGCCCAGGAAGAGACGGGCGCGGACATCGCTCAGGTCGCGCGCGCCTATTCGATCGTGCGCGAGGTCTTCGGGGTGCGCGCGCTGTGGCGGCGCATCGAGGCGCTCGACTACTCCGTCGCGGCCGCCGTGCAGTACGGCGTCATGTTCGAGATCAGCCGGCGCGTGCGGCACGCGGTCTACTGGTTCCTGCAGCGCTACTCGACTCAGCTCGACATCGAGCCCATGGTCACGCGCTTCGGCCCCGGCGTTCGGGGCGTGCTCGGCGTCCTCCCGAGCCTCGTGGGCGACGGCGACCAGCCCTTCGAGGAGGAAGCGCGGCGGCTCGAGGCCGCCGAGGTGCCGGCGGCGGTCGCGCGCGAGGTGGCCGCGCTCGGCGCCTCGACGCAGGTACTCGACATCGTGGAGCTCGCCGAGGAATGCGCGCTCGTTCCGCGCGACCTCGCGCGCGTCTACCTCGACGTGGGGCACCATCTGCACCTCGACTGGATCGGCCGCCAGATCGAGGAGCTGCACGTCGAGGGCCATTGGCGCGCGATGGCCCGGGCGACACTGCGCGAGACGCTCGCGCGCGAGCACCGCGCCGTCGTTGCCGCCATCCTCGCCCGGCACGGGCGCGCCAATCTCGAGGCCGCCCTCGCCGACTGGCTCAAGGAGTTCGGCGGGCGCATCGCACGCGTCGCGAGCGTGCTCGACGAGATGCGCGCGGCCGGGCCCATGGACTTCGCGACGCTCTCGATCGCCCTCAAAGAGGTCAACCGCCTCGCGTAACCGAAAGAGCGAAAAAGGGGTCAGAGCCCTTTTCCTTTCCGCTTACAATGGCAGCCTATGAACGAAAGCAAACCCGGAAGGCTCGTGCTCCTGCGCCACGGCCAGAGCGACTGGAATCTCAAGAACCTGTTCACGGGCTGGACCGACGTCGATCTCAGCGAGCTCGGCATCGAGGAGGCCCGCGCCGCGGGCCGCACACTGCGCGAAGCGGGCATCGGGTTCGACCTCGCGTTGACGTTGGTGCTGACGCGCGCCATCCGCACGCTGTGGCTCGTGCTTGATGAGATGCAGCTCATGTGGATTCCCGTCGAGCGGCATTGGCGGCTCAACGAGCGCCACTACGGCGCGCTGCAGGGCCTCGACAAAGCCGAGACGGCCGCGCGCCACGGTGCGGACCAGGTCAAGATCTGGCGCCGCAGCTATGACATCCCGCCCCCGCCCCTCGCGCCCGACGACCCGCGCCACCCGCAGCACGATCCGCGCTATGCGGGCCTCGCACCGTCGGCGCTGCCGGCCACCGAGTCGCTGAAGCTCACACTCGGCCGCGTGCTGCCGTATTGGGAAGACCGCATCGTGCCCGAGCTCCGAACCGGCCGCGACGTGCTCGTCGCGGCGCACGGGAACAGCCTACGCGCGCTCGTCAAGATGCTCGAGGACATCTCCGACGACGACATCGTAGGCCTCAATATCCCGACGGGTGTCCCGCGGCTCTACGAGCTCGACGCCGCGCTGAAACCGACGCGCGCCGAGTACCTCGGCGATCCGGCCGCGATCGCCGCGGCCGCCGAGGCCGTCGCGAACCAGGCGGCGGCCGGCAAAGCGAAAGGCTGAACGTGCTGTACGACCTCGGCGGCCACCGCGTCCAGAGCGTCGGCGACGAGTATTTCGTCGCGCCCAGCGCAGCCGTGATCGGCCGCGTCGCGCTCGGCCGCGACGCGAGCGTCTGGTTCGGCGCCGTGCTGCGCGGCGACAGCGCCGCGATCTCGATCGGCGACCGCAGTAACGTGCAGGACAACGCCGTCGTGCACGTAGACGGGGACGCGCCGGCCTCCGTCGGCACGGACGTGACGATCGGCCACGCGGCGACCGTCCACGGCTGCACGGTCGGGGACTTCTCGCTGATCGGCATCGGTGCGACGATCCTGAGCCACGCGGTCATCGGCCGCTACTGCATCGTCGGCGCCAACGCGCTCGTCACCGAGGGCAAGAACTTTCCCGACCGTTCGCTGATCGTCGGCGTGCCGGCAAAACGCGTGCGCGAGGTCACCGACGCGGAGATGGCCATGCTCGCGAAAAGCGCCGAGCATTACGTCGAGATGGGCCGCCGCTACCGCGGCGAGCTCGCACCGCGCTGAGCGCACCGAGGACGCCCGATGCCCGCCTACGCGACGCTGCTCCGTATCCTGACCTTCGGCTTTCCCCTCTGGGCGCTCGCCGCGAGCCTCCTCGCGCTCGTCCGGCCCGGCGCCTTTACCTGGTTCAGCGGGCCGCTCATCACCGTGAGCCTCGGCGCGATCATGCTCTCGATGGGCCTCACGTTGACCGTCGAGGACTTCCGGCGCGTCGCGAAACAGCCGCGGCTCGTCGCGCTCGGCGTCACGCTGCAGTACGTCGTCATGCCCTCGCTGGGCTGGTCGATCGCCTGGCTGCTGCATCTGCCGACGCCGCTCGCCGTCGGCCTGATCCTCGTGTCCTGCTGCCCCGGCGGCGTTGCCTCGAACGTGATTTCCTACATCGCGCTCGCCGACGTGCCGCTTTCGGTCTCGATGACGGCGGTCTCGACGCTGCTGTCCGTGATCATGACGCCGACGCTCACGACGCTGCTCGCGAGCAGCCGCGTAGACGTGCCGGCCGGCGGATTGCTCGTCAACACCGTGCAGGTCGTCATCGTGCCGATCGTGCTCGGGCTGCTGCTGCGCCGTTACGCGCGGCGCGTCACCGCGGCGGTGCTGCCGGCCGCGCCGCTCGTCGCCGTCGTGCTCATCACGCTCATCGTCGCCTCCATCATCGGCGCGAACCGGGCCGACATCCTGCAATCCGGCGCGCGGCTCACGCTGGCCGTGTTCCTGCTGCACGCGATGGGCTTTGTGCTCGGCTACGGCCTCGCGCGGCTGCTCGCGGCCGGTGTCGTCTCGGCCCGCACCATCTCGATCGAGGTCGGCATGCAGAACTCGGGCCTCGGCGTCGTGCTCGCGAATCAGAACTTCCCGGACCCGCTCACGGCCGTGCCGAGCGCGATCTCGAGCCTGTTCCACTCGCTGATCGGCAGCGCGCTCGCGGCGTTGTGGCGGGCGCGAGGACAGGCGGCCGTGGCGGCGCCGGCGCCGACTCCGGCGTCCGTCCCGGCGGCCGCTTCGGACGGGTAGGTGGTGGTGGGCGGATCAGCGCGCAGCGCTCGTGGACTGCGAGTCGCGCCCGGCACGCTATCTTCGACCCAGGGATCTCCTCGCGCGGTGGCAGCGGGATTGATGAACGGCCGCCGACGTCACAGAGGAGGCTCGCGCAGACAGGCGCTTTCGGGGCCGGGCGCGCCAGGGAGGGCGCGCCCGGAGCCTCCAGGGATGGATTCACGGCGTCCCCGAAAGCGCCTGTCTGCGCGAGCCTCCTTCCCCACCACCGTCGCCCAAACCGTTCATGAAGCCTGCGGCCGACCGGTAGCGGCCGGCGGGTAACCACTACGCCTCAATCCGGCAACGCCAACGCCACGAGCTGCGCCGGATCGGGCCGCCCGACGGAGACGACGATGAACTGCCGCCCGCCGACCGCATAGCTCATGGGCAGTCCGCCGACCTGGCCCGGCAGCTCGATCTCGGCCACGACCTTTCCCGTGGCTTTGTCGTAGGCGCGCAGAATCGGGTCGCCGCCCCAACCTTCGCCCGCGAACAGCAGCGTCTTCGTCACGAGCAGCTCGGCCTGCATGGGCTTGCCCGTCGGAGGAATCGTCAGGCCCTTGAGCGCAGGGTTGTCCTTGATCTTCTGCGGCGTGTCCCCGTTCGGCACCATCCACACGTCCTCGCCGCGGTTCATGTCGATGGCCGTGATGCGTCCATAGGGCGGCTTCACGAGCGGCAGGCCCATAGGCTGCGGCACCTGACCGGCCGCGAAAACGTAGCGGATATCGGTGTGCTCGGGATCGGGACGCAGCGCCTCGACGACAGGGTTCGTTTCAGAGCCGACGTAGAGGATGCCGGTCTCCGGATCGACCGCCCCGCCCTCCCAATTCGCGCCGCCGCCGTAGCTCGGCAGCACGAGCGTGCCACGTGTGCCGTCGGATGCATTTTCGAGCGACTCGGGCGAGAACATCGGGCCCATGCGCAGACCCTTGACGGCCTCGAGCGCGGCGGCATGAATCTCCGGCGTGAAGTCGACGAGATCGTCGGGCCCGACACCCTGCCGGTCGAAGGCCGGCGGCTTGGTCGGGATCGGCTGCGTCGGCGAGGACCACTCGCCGGGGACGTCCGATTTCGGCACGCGCCGCTCGACGATCGGCCAGAGCGGCTTGCCGGTTCGGCGGTCGAAGGCGTAGGCGAACGCCTGCTTCGTGAGCTGCACGACGGCCTTGACCGGCCGGCCGTCCACCTCGACGTCCAGCAGGATCGGCGCGGTCGGATTGTCCCAGTCCCAGTGGTCGTGGTGGATGAGCTGCTGATGCCAGACGCGCTTGCCGGTCTTCGCATCCACGGCGACGAGCGAATTGCCGAACAGGTTGTTCCCGGGCCGCTCGCCGCCGTACATGTCGCTGGTCGGCTCCTCGACGGGCAGGTAGACGATGCCGAGCTCGGCGTCCGCCGACATCGGCGCCCAGACGCCCGCGTTGCCCGTGTAGTCGGCCGAGCCGTTGAGCCAGGTGTCGTAGCCGAATTCGCCGCGCTCCGGGATCGTGTGGAAGGTCCAGAGCAGCTTGCCCGTCCGCACGTCGTACGCGCGCACGTCCCCCTTGACGTGTGTCTTCGAGCTCGGCCGGACGCTCACGAGATGCGCGGGGCCGACCACGGCGACGTCCCCGACGACGAGCGGCGGCGACGAGGAGCCGACGTCCTCCGCGCCACCGCCGCGCAGGCCCTGCTTGAGGTCGACGACGCCGCCGTCGCCGAAGCCCGCTTCGGGGCGCCCCGTGTGCGCGTCGAGCGCCACGAGATGAAAGCCGGGCGTCACCGTCAGCACGCGGTCGTCGCCGTGCCCATCGCTCCAATACGCGACGCCGCGGCCCGACCCCTTGCGGGCGCCCGCGTCGAAGCGCGCGCCTTCGTCGGCGCGCCACAGCCAAAGCGTCTCACCGGTCGCGGCGTCGATCGCGACGACGTTGCGCTTGAGTCCGGCCGTCGTATAGAGCACACCGCCGACCATGAGCGGCGTCGCCTCGCTGCGCGTCTCGGGCCGCGGACCAAAATTGGCCCCGGACCAGCGCCACACGACCTGCAGCTTGGCAACGTTGGAAGCATCGATCTGCGCGAGCGGCGAATAGTGCTGTTCGGCCAGATTACCGCCCCAGACGGGCCATTCCGTCGGCGGGGCTTTACCTTGCCCCGCATCGTCGGCCAAAACCGCCCCGGTCGCCCCGGCCGTCGCGGCCGCCGCCGCGAGCGCCGTCACGAGTCGCCGCTTGCTCATCATGCTGCCTCCCCCGATACGGCCTGCGCGGGCCGCTTTGTGATTCTTGGCGCCGACAGCGTACCGCGATTTTCGGTTCCCCGGTAAGGTCCAACGGGCCGACGCCGAAAAAGGGGTCAGAGCCCTTTTTCGCCCGAAGGGTTGGAGGTGCTCGACCGGATCACCCGGAAAAGGGCTCTGACCCCTTTTTCGGCCACACGCGTATCAGCCCCTCCTGTGCCGTCGAGGCGACGAGCCGCCCGTCGGCCGTGTAGAACCTGCCGAGCGCGAGCCCGCGCGACCCCGAGGCATTCGGGCTCTCCATGGCGTAGAGCAGCCATTCGTCTATCCGGAACGAGCGGTGGAACCACATCGCATGGTCGAGGCTCGCCATTTGCAGATTGCCGGCCACGAAGCTGACCTCGTGCGGCAGCGTCGCGGTGCCGACGAGCTGGTAGTCCGAGACGTAGGCGAGCAGGTTGCGGTGCAGGTACGGATCGTCGGGCAGCGGGCCGACGGCGCGGATCCAGATGTGCCGGCGCGGCTCGGCCGGCTTCGGGTCCACGAGCTGGATGGGCTCGACGGGGCGGATCTCGAACGGCCGCTCGTGCGTCACGAAACGGTGCATCTTCTCGGGCAGCCGGCGCAGGACGTCCTCGGGCACCTCGCGGACGTTGGCGAGCCCCTCGGGCCCGGCGACCTTTGGCATGGGCGCCGAGTGCTCGAGCCCCGGCTCGGGAACCTGGAACGAAGCCGCCATGTTGAAGATCGGACGGCCGTGCTGGATCGCGACGACCCGGCGATTGCTGAAGCTGCGCCCGTCGCGTGCGCGATCGACGTCGTAGACGATCGCGGCGTTGACGTTGCCGGGCCGCAGGAAATAGGCGTGCAGCGAATGTACTTCGCGGCCTTCGACGGTGTAGCTCGCCGCGGTCAGCGCCTGGCCGAGCACCTGGCCGCCGAAAACTCGGTCGCTGCCGATGTCGCGGCTTTCGCCGCGGAAGATGTTGTCCTCGATGCGCTCGAGCTCGAGCAGCTTGAGCAGGTCGGCGAGAATCGGATGCATGCGCGGCGCGGGCGGCACGGCGGCTCAGGATTTCGCGCCCCGATTGAGCCGGGCGATGAGGCTCGAGGTGTCCCAGCGCCGGCCGCCCATGTCGACGACGGCGGCATAAAACTGGTCGACGATCGCGGCGACAGGCAGCTCGGCCCCGTTGCGCCGCGCCTCGTCCAGACAGATTCGCAGGTCCTTGCGCATCCACTCGACGGCGAAGCCGAAATCGAACTTGCCTTCGATCATGGTTTTCCAGCGATTGTCCATCTGCCAGGACTGGGCCGCGCCCTTGCCGATCGCGTCGATGACGGCCGTCGCGTCGAGCCCGGCGCACTGCGCGAAATTCAGTGCCTCGGCGAGCCCCTGCACGGCTCCGGCGATCGCGATCTGATTGACCATCTTCGTGAGCTGACCCGATCCGGCCGGGCCGACGAGCCGCACGTTGTGGGAGTAGGCGCGGATCACGGGCTCGACGCGTTGAAACTGCTGCGCGTCGCCGCCGGCCATGACCGTGAGCTTGCCGTTCTCGGCGCCGGCCTGCCCCCCGGAGATCGGCGCGTCGTAGCAATGGATGCCGTGCCGCGCGCCGGCCTTCGCGATCTCGCGCGCAAGGACCGCCGAAGCCGTCGTGTGGTCGACGAAGAAGGCCGCCTTTTTCATGTTTTCGAGCACGCCGTCGCCGTCGAGCACGACCGCCCGAACGTCCGGGTCGTCGCCGAGGCAGGTGAACACGAAGTCGGCGCCGGCGACGGCATCGGCCGGCGAATCGGCCACGCGCCCGCGGTACTCGGCCGCCCAACGCTCGGCTTTTGCCGTCGTGCGGTTGTAAACCGACACTTCGTGGCCTGCCTTGCTGAGCCAGCCCGCCATGGGATAGCCCATGACGCCGAGACCGAGAAACGCGACGTGACTCATACGCAGATACTCCTGTTCAGCCAAGGACGAGGCCGGGGGTCAAAGCCGAGGCTTGGGGTCAGAGCCGTTTTTCCGTTCCGGAAAAAGGGCTCTGACCCCAAGCCTTACTTCAACCAAGCGGCGGCTTCGGCCGCGAAGTGCGCGTAAGGCGCAGGGTCCGCGGCCCCGCGCTCGGCCGCCAGCGCCCAGAAAAAGCCGATAAGCCGAACGAGGCGCACGACACGCGCGAGCTCCGCCGGCGTGAACGGTGCCGCGGCGCCGCGATAGTACGCTTCCACGAGCCGCCAGCGCTCGGCGTCATCATAACCGTTCAGGGCCGCGACGCCGGCGAGATCGAGGACCGGCGCGGCCGAAACAGCATACTCGAAGTCCACGAGCCACAAGCGGCCCTCGTCGAGCACGTTCGCCGCAACGAGGTCGTTGTGGCAAAGCGCGATCGTCGGGTAGCGGACGGCGTAATCGCGGGCCAGCCTCTCGAGCTCCGTGCCGAGCCGCCGCTCCGCAAGCGGCAACGAGGCGCCGCCCGCAGCCGAAAAGTACTGGGCCGCGAGACGCTCGGGCTCGAACCGGCGCGGGCGCAGCGGCAGGCGGTGCAATGCGGCCAGAAGCTCGGCGAGAGCGGTCATCGTCTCTGGCCGGCGCATGTCCGCGGGCGTGAGGCGCCTTGCCCCCGCGCGGTATTCGGTCACGAGCGTGCCCTCGGCCGCATGACAGCCGAGGACGGCCGGGGCCAGGCCGGCGGCGGCGGCGGCCCCGGCCACGGCGGCCTCCTCGCCTGCGTCGAGCGCGCCTTCGAGGCCCGGCGACGCGAGGCGCACGACCCAGCGCTCCGCGCGCCGAGAGACGAGATACGTGCGCGGCGCGACCCCGCCGGCGAGCGGTTCGACCTCGATTACCCCGTCCGCCGAGACGGCCTCGGGCAGCGCGTTCGCCAGGGCGCGCGCGAGCCGGTCGCGGAACTCGGGTGCGGGCCCGCTCGCTCGCCGCTCAGGCATCGAGGCCCAGGGCCGCGGACGACGCACCGGTTCGCGGAGCCGCCATGCCGGCCTGCTCGGCCAGCCACTGGCGCCTCCAGGCCCGGTAGCCGACGACGATCATAAATAGATACACCACGAACAAAGCCGCATAGAGATACAGCCCCCTCGAACTGTAAAGGTACACGGAGACGCCGTCGATGACGAACCAGTACACCCAGTTCTCGAGCACCTTACGCGCCACCATGAAGGTCGCGAGCAGCGCGCCGACCGTCGTGAACGAGTCGACGAACGGCCTCGCCTCGTTACTGTGGTGGAGCAGGTAGTAACCGAAAAGCGCGGTCACGGCCGCGATACCGGCGAGCCAGGCCGCGTGCGTGCGTGCGGGCCACACTTGTATGGGCAGCTCAACGCTCTCGCCGCCCCGGGCCCCGCGCTTGCCGCCGAACTGCCACTCGTACCAGCCGTAGACGGACATGACCGCGTAGAACACTTGCAGCGCCGACTCCATGTAGAGCCGGCTGTCCCAAAACACGACGAGCGAGAGCAGCGAGCCGACGAGACCAGCCGCCCAGCACCAGATGTTCTCGCGGATTGCGAGCAGCAGATAAAGGACGGCCAGGACGGTCGAGACCGCCTCGAGCGGCGAGAGCCGTGCGAGCAGCGACCTCGCGAGCTCAATCGAATGCTGCAAGGTCGGGCGCCTCGGCCACGGGAAGATCCACGTTCAGGAACTTGGCCACGAGCGCCTGCGTGGGCCCGTTCTCGAACGAGCGCTGCATGGCCGCGCCGAGCACTTCCAGGACCACGGGGAGGGGCCCGCGCAGCTGGGTGCTGAGCTGGTTCACGACGACCTCGACGCGCTCGTGGGCGGACACGTCGCGGATAAAATCGACGATCGTGCGTACGGGATCCTCGCTGCCGAGCGGGTACAGGCTGAGCTCCACGGTGATGTTCATGTCGTCGCCTCCGTTCAGAAGTGATACCTGAGCGTCACGCCGGCCTGGCGCGGGTCGCCGAGCCGCACGTACAGCTTGTTCGGGAAGTCGGGCGGCTCGTCTCCGAAGTAGAACCCGCGCACGGCATACCGGCGGTCTAAGAGGTTGCGGACCCAGAGCTCGGCGCTCCAGTCCCCGAAGTCCCTGCCGCCGTGCAGGTTCACGAGCGAATAGCTCCACGACTTTTGATCGTGGCTGTAGTCGAAATAGAACGCGTCGCGGCCCGTTACGTCGAAGCGCCCCCACCAGCCCTCGGGAGTCCGATACTCGGCGCTCACGGCAAAGTTCCAGGGCGGCGCATGCGCTTCGCTGCGGCCGTCGAGCCCGGGGTATAGCGGGAAGCTCGCGATGTCGGTCGAGAGCAGGCCGAGCGAGCCGCCGACCGTGAGCCTGTGCGTGGCGCGCCACTGCAGGGTCGTCTCGAGGCCACTGAGCCTGCTCTTGTCCGCGTTCTCGGTGAGGAACAGGAACGACGAGGGATCGCCGAGGCGCAGCTGCAGCGGAATCTTGATCTGTTGCGCGTCGCGCCGGCCCGCGAAGACGTCCATGTCGCCGCTGAGGCGGCCCCCGAGCCACGTGCCCTTGAGGCCGGCCTCGAGCGTCCACATGAACTCCGGACCGAACTGAATCTGATCGGGCGTCAGATTGTCCACGGTGCCGAAATCGACCCCGGCGAAGGCCGTGTTGAAACCGCCCGCCTTGTAGCCCCGCGCGAGCCGCACATAAGGACGCCACGCCTCGCCGAGCCGCCAGCTCACGGCGAGCTCGCCGCCCAGCATGTGATCGACGGGCGCGAAGCGGTTGCCGTTCGTGTCGGCGTAATGCGCGGCCCTGCGCTCCGAGCGCAGCCCCGCCGTGAGCTCGGCCCGCGAGCCGAGCGCGAGGTCCAGCTCGCCGTAGACCGCGAGGTTGCGCGCGTCGTAGTCACTGTGGGAGAGGTCGTCCAAAACGTCGTAGGTCGAGGCCGGCAGGCGGCCGTCGCCGTAGACACCCGTGTTCGAGAGGTCATTGGCCTCGGCGAGGCCGAGCGCGTAGACGCCGACGAGCCAATCCCCGCGCCCGTTCGCGATCGCACCGGGCTTCGAGAGCAGCCGGACCTCCTGGCTGTCGGTGCGCCGGATACGGTCGTTCGCACTGAAATAATCGTAGACGTAAGGAGACCAGAGCTGCGGGTTGCCCCAATCCGCATCGAAGCTGTAGATCGCCTTCGTGCGATTGGCCGACGAGATGCTCACGAGCTCGAAGCGGTCGAGATCGGCGGTGATGCGCACCGAGCCCGCGACCGAGCGCTGCGCGTCGCGCCCGGGCCGATCCGACTCCGTCGTGTAGTCGTTGTCGATGGTCCACGCGTCGTAGCCGTTATCGACGTCCACGTAGAGCCCCGTCGTCTCGACCTCGACGCGCGCCGACGGATTCCAGCGCAGCTTGCCGCGCGTCGTGAGCTCGTCGCGGCCGTAGGTATCGTCGCGATGCAGGTAGGTGTTGGTGCGAAAGCCGTTGCTGCGGTAGCGCTGAACGGAGACGCGGTAGTCTGCGTGCTCGGCGGCCGGCCCGCCGACCGCCGCGCCGGCCGCCTCCGTGCCGTCGGTGCCGCGCGTGAGCTCGAGGTTGGATTCGAGCGTATCGGAGGGCTCCGTCGAGCGCATGTAGATCAGGCCGCCGAGCGCGTTCGCGCCGTAGCGCGTGCCCTGCGGACCGCGCAACACCTCGACGCGGTCGACGTCGAACAGCGTGGCCGCCGTGCCGAGCGACGAGAAGTCGATGTCGTCGATGATGAAGCCGACGGACGGATTCGGCGCGCCGTCGTACTGCTCGAGCTCGCCGACGCCGCGCAGCTGAAAGTATCGAGCGCGCGAGCCCTCTCCGGACCAGTTCAGGTTCGGGATGAACGACGTCGCCTCCTCGAAGTGCTGCAGCGTGGTCTCGCGCAGCGTCTCGTCGTCGAGCACGGAAACGCTGGCGGGCAGGTTCAGCACGCCGGTATCGCGAAGCTCGCCTTTGACGACGATCTCCTCGAGCGGCGCGCCCTCGGCCGCCGTCTCAGGCGCGCCGGCCGCGACGGCCCCCGCCTTGGCCCCCGCCTTGGCCTCCGCTTTGGCCCCCGCCTGCGCCTGCGCGGGCGCCTCCGCTGCCGGCGCCGGCGACGCCGCAGCCATCCCTGTGAGCGGTGCGAACGGGGTGAGCGCGAGCGCAAGCCTCGCGCACGCTGCGAGCGAATGACGCATTGCGGATCTCCTCTGTGAAAGAGACCCGGTCCGTTTTAGCGATGGGGGAGATGACAGCGGCTCCAGTCCCTACGCCGGCACTAACCGGATCAGGTTCAAAGGGTTGGTTGACGATCTCGTCAACCTCT
Source organism: uncultured Gammaproteobacteria bacterium (assembly GCA_963702105.1). GTDB lineage: Bacteria > Pseudomonadota > Gammaproteobacteria > Steroidobacterales > Rariloculaceae > ZC4RG20. Next base: position 466,846 of record OY969712.1, on the reverse strand, counting down.
CAGGCCGGACGGGGCCACCCCTCGGATCAAGACGTTTCCATCATAGAAGAAACGTCGGCGAGCGTCACTCCTTCAGGCGCGGAAGTAGCTCGGCGAAATTGCACGGCCGCGTGCGGTAGTCGAGCTGCGCGGCGAGAATCTTGTCCCAGGCCGTGCCGCAGGCGTGCGAGGAGCCCGGCAGGCAGAAGACATAGGTGCCGTTCGCTACGCCCGCGAGACAGCGGGACTGCAGCGCCGAGGTGCCGATCTCGGGAAACGAGACGGCACGGAACAACTCGCCGAAGCCGTCGATCTGCTTGTCGAGCAGCGCGGCGACGGCCTCGGGTGTGCCGTCGCGCCCCGTGACGCCCGTACCGCCCGTGGTGATCACGACGTTGACCCGGGAGTCGGCCACCCAGTCGGAGACGACGGCGCGGATCGCATAGATGTCGTCGCGCACGATGCGCTTCGCGGCCAGCCGGTGCCCGGCCGCCTCGAGACGTTCGACGAGCAGCGCGCCGGACTTGTCCGTGGCCTCGGTGCGCGTATCGGACACGGTGAGCACCGCGATGTCGAGCGGCAGGAACGATCTCTCGTTCACGATCGATAGCGCTTCTTCACGATCGAGACTGCTTCTTCACGATCAGTACTGCTTCCAGTCGAACGGTTCCGCGTTCGACGCGTCGACGAGCCGCAGGTCCCGCGCCATGCAGACCGCGTCTTCCCGCCCGGAATAGTAGCCGTGCCGGCGGCCGACTTCCGAGTAGCCGAGCTTGGCATAGAACCGGCGCGCCGCGTCGTTGTCGGCACGCAGCTCGAGACGCACGAGAAACGTGCCGGCCGTACGGGCCGAGGCCTCGAGCCATTCGAGGAGCCGCATGCCGACGCCCTGCCGCCTGTACCCGGGGGCCACGGCCAACAGGTTCAGATGCGCGTCCTCGTCGTGAAACTCCATGATGGCGAAGCCGGCCAGCCGGCGCCGGTCGCGGGCGACGACGGCCGCGGACTCCGCATCGCGGATGTAGCGCAGCACGCGCCGCTCGTCCCAGCTCCAGGGCAGCCCGTGCTCGATATAGCGGCGGGACATCTCGGCGATGTCCGCGGCGTCGTCGCGCCGGGCGAGGCTCAATCGGATACTCGTCATGGCGACTCCTCGCGTTCGAGTATAGTGCCATCGTGTTCGGGGGTATGCGATACAGCGCCGAGGGGCTCGCCTGCATCGTCCTCGCGGCCGGCGGCTCGCGCCGACTCGGCGCGCCGAAGCAGCTCGTGCGCCGCCTCGGGCTGCCGTTGCTCCGGCGCGCCGTCGAGGGGGCGGCCGAGGCGGCCGAGACCGATCCCATCGTCGTGCTCGGTGCCGGAGCGCCGCGCCTGCGCGCGCTGCTGCGGCGCACAGAGGTGTCCTGCCGCATCGTCGCGAATGCGGCGTGGGAAGAGGGCCTCGCGACCTCGCTGCGAGCGGGACTCGCGGCCGTGCCGAGGACGGCGCCGGCCGTCATGATCGTGCTCGCGGACCAGCCGCTCGTCGGCCGCGCGGCGCTCGAACGGCTCGTGCGGGCCTGGCGGCGGCGGCCCGGCCTGCCCGCGGCCGCAGCGTATGCGGGCCGGCTCGGCGTCCCGGCGATTCTGCCGCGCCGCGAATGGCCCGCGCTCCGGGCGCTTACAGGAGACGCCGGCGCCCGCGCGGTGCTGGCGGCCGCGCCGCGCGTGACACCTGTAGCTATGCCCGAAGCGGCTTTCGACGTGGATCGGCCGGAGGATCTTGCACGCTTGGCGCGCGGGCGCCCGTGGCGCAGTTGACCCAGCCCGTGGCGCCGTCCGCGTAGTGCTCCTTCTTCCAGATGGGCACGCGCGCTTTGACCTCGTCTATGACGTAGCGGCAGGCGTCGAAGGCGGCTCCGCGATGCGCGGCGCTGACCCCGACCCACACGGCGCAATCCCCGATCTCGAGCCGGCCCACGCGATGCTCGCAGTGCACGGCTAGGACGTTCGAAACGGTCCGCGGCTTCCGCCAGGATCTTCTCGCCTTCGGCCACCGCGATCGGCTCGTGCGCCTCGTACTCGAGGCCGTTCACGGCCTCCCCTTCGTTGTGGTTGCGGACCCAGCCCTCGAACGTCACGCGGGCGCCGGCCCGGGCATCCGGCAAGCGAACTTCGAGCGCCTTCACGTCGAGCGGCGCCTTGGCGATCGCGAAGCTCGTGCTCGCGCCCATGCCCGCCTCAGCCTCCGGCGACCGGCGGGAAAAACAGCACGACGTCGCCCTCGTGCAGCGCCCGATTCCAGTCGCTGAGCTCGTCGTTGACGGCAACCTTGCAGCGCCCGACGGCGTCGGCGAAGCCGTGCCGCGCGGCGATTTCGCGATATAGCTCGCCCGTCGTGCCGGCGCGCGTCGCGACGCGCTCCGTCTCGCGGCCGGCCTGCTCCCGGAACGCGGCGAAGTAGCGGGCCGTGACCTCGATCATGGCGCGCCCCTGCGCCGCGCAGCCGAAGGCCCGCCCTCCGGTTCGCGGGCGGAACGGCCGGCACCCCGCTCCGCGGGAGCCGGGGCGGCAGCCCGCTCGGGCACGGGCGGCTCGCGGCGATAGTCCCGCTTGCCGCCCGTCTTCGCGAGCAGCGCCACCTCGCGAATCGTGATTCCGTGCGTCAGCGCCTTGCACATGTCGTAGATCGTGAGCGCCGCAACGGAAGCGCCGGTCAGGGCCTCCATCTCGACGCCGGTCTTGTGCGTCGCGCGCACGCGGCAGCGCACCTCGACCTCGCGCGGGCCGCACCACTCGATCGCGATCTTGCAGCTCTCGAGGGGCAGCTGATGGCAGAACGGGATCAGCTCGTGCGTCTTTTTCGCGGCCATGACGCCCGCGATGATGGCCGTGTCGAACACGGGCCCCTTCTTCGTGCGCAGCGTCTCGTCCGCATCAACGGGCGCCTCGGGCGGAAACTCGACGACCGCGCGCGCCTCGGCCGTGCGCGTCGTCACGGCCTTGTCGCCCACGTCGACCATGGTCGGCCGATCCGCCTCGTCCACATGCGTGAGCATCAGCCGCCCATCCTGTACATCTCGACACGGCGCGGATCGCCCTTCTCGCTCCCGGTTCGCTTTCCGCGCAGCTCGCTGTAGCGGTCCGCACGGCCGCGCCATACGTTCTGCAGCAGGCCGACGAGCTCGGCGTCGCTCGCGCCCGAGCGCAGCGCGTCCCGGAGATTCGTACCGCGCGCCGCAAAGAGGCAGGTGTACAGCGTGCCGTCAGCCGAGAGGCGAGCGCGATGGCAGTCGCCGCAGAACGGCTCGCTGACGGACGAGATGAAGCCGATCTCGCCTGCGCCGTCGAGGAACCGGTAGCGCTTGGCCACCTCGCCGCGATAGTTGCTGTCGACCGGCTCGACGGGCCAGCGCGCGGCGACGCGCTCGAGCAGCGCCTTCGAGGTCACGACGTCCTCGGCGCGCCAGCCGTTCATGGTGCCCACGTCCATGAATTCGATGAAGCGCACGATGACGCCCGTTCCGCGGAAGCGCTCGATGAGATCGAGCGCGCCTTCCTCGTTGCGGCCCTTCTGCACGGTGACATTGATCTTGAGCGGTGCGAAGCCCGCCGCGAGCGCCTTCTCGATGCCGCCCAGGACGGCGCCGAGATCCCCGCGCCCGCCGCTCATCTGCCTGAACACGGCCTCGTCGAGGCTGTCGAGGCTCACCGTCACGCGCTTGAGCCCGGCCGCGCGCAGGGCCTCGGCCTGCTGCGCGAGGCGCGTGCCGTTCGTCGTCAGCGCGAGATCCTCGACGCCCGCGAGCCCGGCCAGGCCTTCGACGATCTCGACGATATCGCGGCGCAGCAGCGGCTCGCCGCCGGTCAGGCGGAATTTCGTGACGCCGAGCTGCAGAAACAGCCCCCCGAGCCGCTTGATCTCGCCGGTCGTGAGCCACTCCGCCCGCGGCAGAAACCGATGACCCTCGCCGTAGACCTCTGCGGGCATGCAGTAGGGACAGCGATAGTTGCAGCGGTCGATGACCGAGATTCGGAGATCGCGCAACGGGCGATCGAGCCGATCCTTGACCGCGCCTTGCCCCTGCCAGTTTTTGATGCTGCTGCTCATCGTGTCTTCCTCGACCGCCATTCTATCAGCCTCGGGCGGCCGTCGATGCCGCCGCCGTGGGCGGCGCCTCGGATGGCGGGACCGCGCCCGCAAAGCCGGCGCGGCCGGCGCCGGGCGTTTCGGGCACCTCGCGCCCGCCGGGCGGCCGTCGCGCCGTCGCGCCGTCGCGCCGTCGCCGCGTGCGCGGCCCGGCCTGCCCGAGCGAGCCGTCCGGCCGGCGGAAACGGTCCAAGTTCAACGACCTGCGTCGCGCACCATTTCACTCGCCGCGCCGGGCCGTGGCACAATATGCGTCTCGAGCGGAGAACAACTCTAATGAACAGAAGTCGCGTCGAACCACTCGGGGTTCCGGGCTCCACTATCGCCTACGGCGCCGAGGAGCGCGGCCACGCCCCGTCGGCGCTGGACCGGTGGGTCGTGGCCAAGCTCGCGCAGAAGCTCGGCGAAAGCCCCGTGCGCGTCCTACTCTGGGATGCGCCCCGACCGGAAGCCGGAACGGATTCCAAGACCGTCACGGTCCGCATCGCCGACCGCGGCGCGCTGTGGCAGGTGCTCGTCAATCCCGAGCTGCATTTCGGCGATCTCTACAGCGCCGGCCGCCTCGAGGTCTACGGCGACCTGCTCACGCTGCTGGATGCGGCCTACCGATACACGGAAACGAGCACGCCGCTCGGCAAGTGGCTGGCCCGCGGACGTCACTTCGCGCCGGACCTTTCCGAGTCGAAGCGCAACATCTATCATCACTACGACATCGGCAACGACTTCTACACTCTGTGGCTCGATCGCGCGGCGCTGCAATACACGTGCGCCTACTTCGCCGAGCCGACGATGACCATCGAGCAGGCGCAGCAGGCCAAGATGCATCACGTCTGCAGGAAGCTGCGGCTCGAAGCCGGCGAGACGGTCGTGGAGGCCGGCGGCGGCTGGGGCGGCTTCGCGCTTTTCATGGCGAAGAATTACGGCGTGCGCGTGCGCAGCTTCAATATTTCGAAGGAGCAGATCGCCTATGCGCGCGAATGGGCCAAGCGCGATGGGCTGGACCATCTCGTGGAGTTCGTCGAGGACGATTACCGCAACGCGGCGGCGCCGGGGGGCATCGATGCGTTCGTCTCGATCGGGATGCTCGAGCACGTGGGCGCCGGCAACTACCAGGAGCTCGGTAAGCTCATTGACCGCCTGCTCAAGAAAGAGGGCCGCGGCCTCATTCACAGCATCGGCCGCGATCGGCCCGAGCGCCTGAACCCCTGGATCGACAAGCGCATCTTCCCGGGCGCCTACCCTCCGACCCTGCGCGAGATGATGGATATCTTCGAGCCGAACGGGCTCTCCGTGCTCGACGTCGAGAACATCCGGCTGCACTACGCCAAGACGCTCGAGGCATGGCTCGAGCGCTACGAGGAGAATGTCGACAAGGTCAATGCCATGTTCGGCGATACGTTCGTGCGTGCGTGGCGCCTCTACCTCGCGGGCTCGATCATGGCGTTCCTGCACGGCAAGCTGCAGCTGTTCCAGGTCGTGTTCGCGCGCTCCGGCATGAACGAGGTGCCGTGGACGCGCGCGCACATCTATGCCCACCGCGAGTAGCTACGCGCACAAGAAGGCCGAGTTAGAGCGGACCTGGCGCGACGGCGCGGGCCAGCTGCGGCTCGCCAAGCGCACGATCTCGAATCTGTTCCGGTACGAGCCGCGCGGCCGGGCCGCGCGGCGCATCTCGCTCGGCCAGTTCAACGAGGTCATCGCGGTCGATATCGCCGCACGCACCATGGACGTTGAGGGCCTGACGACCTACGAGACGGCCGTGGACGCGGCCCTCGCGCACGGCTTCCTGCCTCTCGTCGCGCCCGAGCTCAAGCACATCACGGTCGGCGGAGCGACGGTCGGCATCGGCATCGAATCGACCTGCTTCCGGCACGGCTTCGTCCACGACGGGCTCGTCGAGGCCGACGTGCTGCTGCCCGACGGCCGCATCGTGACGGCGACGGCCGACAACGAGTACGCGGACCTGTTCCGCGCGCTGCCTAATTCCTACGGCACGCTGGGCTACATCCTGCGCGCGCGGATTCGCCTGCAGGCCGCCCAGCCTTACGTGAACCTGCGCATCGAGCGCTTCGACGAGATCGGCCGCTATCTCGAGGCCATGAGCGCCGCGGCCGAGACGGGCCCCTACGACTTCGTCGAGGGGCTCGTGTTCTCGTCCTCCGATTTCAGGCTCATGACGGGCCGCTTCGCGCGCAACGTGCCGCACGTCGACGACATCCTGCGCCGGCACGTGTTCTACAAGCTCGTGCGCGAGAGGCAGGACCTCTACCTCGCGACGCGCGACTACATCTTCCGCTACGACCCGGAGTGGTTCTGGAACATTCCCGAGGGCGCGGGATACGCGCTGTTCCGGCGGTATGCGCCCGCGCGCTTCCGCAACTCGGCCTTCTATACGCGCTACGTGGCACTCAAGAGCCGCCTGCGCGAGCGGCTGCACCTCGGCGCCGACGCCGCGACGGAGCCGCTGATTCAAGACTGGGAGGTGCCTTGGCCGCAGGCCGAGGATCTGCTCGCGTTCGCGCTCGAGCACGTCGACCTCGAGGGCCGACCCTGGGCCGCCGTGCCGATCAAGACGCCGCGCCAGCCCACGCTCTACCCGATCGCGCCGGACACGCTGTACTTCAATCTCGGCTGCTATTGCCACGTGCGCCGCCCGCCCGGCGCCGAGCCCTTCCATTACACGCGTATCCTCGATGCCAAGTGCTTCGAGCTCGGCGGCATCAAGATGCTTTACTCCTCGACGTTCCTGCCGCGCGAGGAGTTCGATTCGCGCTTCAATGGCGCGGCTTACGAGCGGCTCAAGGCAAAGTACGACGCCGCGGGCAGGGCGCCTACGCTCTACGACAAGGTCGCCTTCCGACCGGGCTGAGCGAGACGCGCGGGCTGCGCGCGTGCCCGCTCGGATGCGCCGGGCCGGCCTTGGGGTGACGCACCCTTAACGGCGCCCGGCCGGCGTGAGAGCATGCTCGTATGGCAGGCGATTCCGAGAAGGCCTCGCTGCGGTCGGCGAGCGAGCGCGATCTCGAGGGCAGGGTCTTCGTGATCACGGGCGCGACTTCGGGGATAGGCGAAGCGACGGCGCGCGCCCTCGCGCGCCGCGGCGCAACGCTCTGGCTCGCGAACCGTTCGGAAGACAGGTCCAAGACGCTCGTCGACGCGCTGCGGCGGGACTTCGACAACGGCCGCGTCGAGTTCGTGACGCTGGACCTCGCCGATCTCGGCTCAGTGCGCCGCGGCGCGGCGGCCCTGCTCGAGCACGCGGGGCCCATCCACGGTCTCATCAACAACGCGGGCGTCGCCGGCCAGCGGGGCGCGACGGCGCAAGGCTTCGAAATCCAGTTCGGCGTCAATCATCTCGGCCATTTCCTGCTCACGCACTTGCTGCGCGAGCGGCTGGCCGCCTCGGCACCCGCGCGCGTCGTCACGGTCGCGAGCGAGGCGCACCGGCAGGCGCGCGGCATCGACTGGGATGCGCTCCGAGAGCCGACGCGCACGCGTACGGCCTGGCGCGAATACGCGGTCTCGAAGCTCGCGAACCTGCTGTTCTCGGCTGAGCTCGCCCGCAGGCTCCGGGGCACGGGCGTCACGACCTATGCCGTGCACCCGGGCGTCGTAGCGTCCGGGCTCTGGCGGCGGCTGCCCGCGCCCGTCCGCGGAACGGCCAAGCTGTTCATGATCTCGAACGAGAAGGGCGCGCGCACCTCGGTCTACTGCGTTACGCGCCCGGAGCTTGCGAGCGAGACCGGGCTCTATTACGCCGGCTGCGCGCAGAAGCGGCCGACGGCAGTGGCCGAGGACCGCGCCCTTGCCGAGGAGCTCTGGCGCCGCAGCCTCCAGTACTGCGAGCTCGCCTGAAAAAGGGGTCAGAGCCCTTTTTCGCTCGCGCTGAGCGCTGGAAGGACGCGGGAATTTCCAGCGATAAAAGGCTCTGACGCCTTCTTCAGGCGCCGCGCAGGTAGGGCAAACCGCCGCGCTTCACGTACAGCAGACAGCCCCCTTGGGATCGAGGCAGATGCTCGGCGCCCGCCGGCAGGCGCAGCCAGTGCCCGGGGCCGTAACGGCCCTGCTCGTCCTCGAAATCGCCCTCGAGCACGAAGAACTCCACGCCCTGCGGGTACGCCTCGGCGCCGGGCTCGGCACCGGCCTCCCACCGCTCGAGGCGCACGGTGTCGGAAAATCCGCTCTGCTCGTACAGGTGCTTGAAGGCCACACCCGCCCTGGCCGCGCGCTCCCACGGCAGGCGCTCCGTATCGACTGCCGCCTGCAGCCGCCCGCGCCCCGGATACTGTCTGAGCTTCACGAACAGCCGGCAGCCCGGCTTCGAGAACGGTGCGTGGCGAAAGCCCTCGGGGTTGAGCAGGAAGCTGCCGGCCGGCCAATCGCCTTGGCTGTCCGAGAACACGCCTTCGAGGACGAGGATCTCCTCGCCTTCGGGATGGCCGTGCTCGGGGAACGTCGACCCCGGCTCGAAGCGCACGACGGACGTGACCTGGCCGGATTCGGCCGGCCCGACGAGATGGACCCGCTTGCGCCAAACGGAGCCGCTCGGACTCGAAGTCCAAGGCATGGCGGCCGTATCCGCGGCGGCCCTGATCGCCAGGTTTCCGTTCTTCGCTTCGGTCACTTTCGCGCGTTCCTGCACCGGCCATCATACTCCGCCAAGCCGGCCGCATTCGGTATACTGCGGTGCTTCGCGAGCGAGGCCGAGATGGGCTGGGTACTGATACTGCTGACCGCGCTGCACGTGCTCTCGGGCGTGTTCTGGGCGGGATCCACATTCGCCGTGGCGCACGCCGCCGTCACGAGACTCGACCGGCTTGCCTATGCGCAAGCCGGCGCCGCCGTCATCGCCATACTCGCCGGCGGCGCGCTTTGGGGCGTAGCGGGGCTCACGCGGGCGTCGGGCCTGCCCCAGGAGATACTCGGCGCGGGCGCCGCCTGTGCCGTCGTCGCCGCCGGCCTGCAGGCCACCGCGCTGCCCGCCGTGCGTCAGCTTCGGCAGGCCGACGATTCCGAAGCGCTCGCGCTGCGCGGCTGGGTCCTCACGAGCCAAAGGATCGGCGCCGTCCTGCTTGCGGTCACCGTGGTCTGCATGGTCGTTTGGCGCTACGCCTAGCGGCCTGTAACGGCCCAATCGCCATTGCCGTTGACGTCTCGGCGTCGAGGCACCCGGCACCCAGCTGGCAAGCCGTGCCGAGTCTTTCACCAGGCGAAGGCGTAGACCCGACCCCGCCCGGCCACGTAGAGCCGCGCGCTGGCCGCGACCGGCGTCTGGAAACGCGGCACGCCGTCCATCTTCGTACCGCGTCCGTCGAATACCACCTTGCCCGTTTCGGCGTCGAAGCCGTGCAGCTCGTCGTCGCCCTCGGCGCCGGCGATCCAGACGATCGAGTCCCGGCCGCCGCCCGTCGTCGTGACCATGGGCGAACCCCTGCCCTGTGCCTGGGCGCACCAAGCGACGCGCAAGCCCGGCTTGGCACCCCTCTCGAGCCGCAGCCCGGCGAGGTCCCCCCGTTGCCCCTGCGGGCAATCCTCGGGCGCGGCGACGAACACGACGTACGTTTCGCCGCCCGCGCCATAAGCGGCCGGTGCCGTGATGATGGGTGCCCGCGAAACGTGGGCCGAGGCCACAGGCTCCCCGATGCCGCCGAGCTCGTCTGCGTCTAAGAGATAAGCATCGCCGTTCTTGCCGAGCGCGACGACGAGCTTCGCCGCGCCGCCTCCTGGGTCGGCGAGCGGCATGGGATTGACGCCGCCGAGATCGAGATCGCGGGCGTCGAGCTTGCGCCAGTCGGCTGGAGCGAAGTAGTCCTGCTTCGACAGCGGCCTGCCGAGATCCGGCTGCAGGCGGAGCACGGCTTCGCCGTCGTGCCAGGTCTGCGCCCCGAAGTTGTTGCCCGTCGCGACGAGCAGTGCACCGCCCGCCTGGGCGATGCCGCCCGGCGCCCAGATGCCGCCGCCGCGGGCCCGCGTATGAAAGCTCACGGCCCGCCGCGGAGCGTCGAGCTCGAAGCCGACGACCCAGCCGCGGTAGGTCCCGCAGTGGGCGTACCGGTGATCCCGAGCGGGACGATGTTCCCGCAGGGCAAGTCCGAGTGGGGCACGCTCGGGCCGAGACGCCGCTGCCAGACGGCCTTGCCCGTCTTCGCGTCGAGCGCCTCGACGACGTTGTCCTCGGTGGCGACGACGACCCGGGCGCTCCCCGCCCCGTCGTCCCAATACAGCGGTTGGGCGTAGACGGCGCCCTGGACGGAGCCGTCGAACGCCGTGTCCCGATGCAGCCCGGCCGCGCGGCTGCGCGTGAGGGTCGGCATCGTATAAGTGCCGCTGCGGTCTGCGCCGTTGTGGTGCTCGAGCACCCCGCGCTGGGCGGCCGCCGGCGGCGCCGCTGCGCCGGCCGCCGCAAGTGAAGCGATGACGAGGCAGCGCTGTGCGCACCCGGCTGCGTTCATGATCGGTACTCCCCGCGGCGATCGGCGTCGGGCAGAGCCTCCCACAATGCGCGGCCGAATCCACCTCGGGCGCAGCCCCTCGGTAGGCGCCGCCGGCAGACCGCGATCGCGATCTCAGCCCGCGGCGGCCTGCTGCTCCAGCTTGGCCCAGGTGTCGCGCAGGGTCACGGTGCGGTTGAACGAAGGCCGGCCGGGCGCCGAGCGCTGCGGATCGACCGAGAAATAGCCGACGCGCTCGAACTGAAACTTCTGCTCCGGCGCCGCCTCGGCCAGCGACGGCTCGAGCATCGCGGCCTCGACGACCTCGAGCGAGGCCGGATTCAGCTCCTCGCGCAGCTCGGCGCGACCAGGGAAGGGGACGGAGTAGAGCCGGTCGTAGAGCCGCACCTCGGCCGGCACGGCATGGCGGGCCGAGACCCAGTGGATCGTGCCCTTGACCTTGCGCGCCTCCGCGCCGGAGCCGCTGCGCGTTTCCGGATCGTAGCTGCAGCGCAGCTCGACGACGCGACCCTCGGCATCCTTGACGACGCGCTCGCACTTGACGATGTAGCCGTAGCGCAGGCGCACTTCGCCCCCGGGCTTCAGCCGGTGAAACTTCTTCGGCGGAGCCTCCTGGAAATCGTCTTCCTCGATGAGGATCTCGCGCGCGAACGGCACCTTGCGCGAACCGAGCTCGGGCCTGTTGGGATGGTTCGCGGCCTCGAGCCACTCCTCCCGGTCCTCGGGGAAATTCTCTATGACGAGCTTGAGCGGCCTGAGCACGGCGAAGCGGCGCTCGGCGCGCTCGTTGAGGTCCTCGCGGATCGAGTTCTCGAGCATGCCGAGCTCGATGACGTGATTCTTTTTCGTCAGGCCCGTCCGGCGAATGAAGTCGCGGATGGCCTCGGGCGTGTAGCCGCGGCGCCGGAACGCCGACAGCGTCGGCATACGCGGATCGTCCCAGCCCTCGACGCAGCCCTCCTCGACGAGCTGGCGCAGCAGCCGTTTGCTCATCTGCGTGAACATGAGGTTGAGGCGCGAGAACTCGATCTGCTGCGGGCGATGCGGGACGGGCAGCTGCTCGAGCAGCCAGTCGTAGAGGGGCCGGTGGTCCTCGAACTCGAGCGTGCACAGCGAGTGCGTCGTGCCTTCGAGCGCGTCCGAGAGCGTATGCGCAAAGTCGTACATCGGGTAGATCGACCACTTCGCGCCCGTCCGCTGATGCGGAATCTTGCGTATCCGGTAGAGCGTCGGATCGCGCAGATTCAGGTTCGGCGCCGCCATGTCGATCTTCGCGCGCAGCACGCATTCGCCTTCGGCGAAGTCGCCGCGCCGCATGGCCTCGAACAGCTCGAGATTTTCCTTCACGCCGCGCTCGCGATACGGGCTGTCGCGGCCGGGCTCAGTCAGGGTCCCGCGGTGCTCGCGGATCTGCTCCGCCGTCAGATGATCGACGTAGGCCTTGCCGGCCTGGATGAGCAGCACGGCATACTCATAGAGCTTGTCGAAATAGTCCGAGGCATGCGTGAGCCGGTCGTCCCAGTCGAACCCGAGCCACTTCACGTCGCGCTTGATGGCCTCGACGTATTCGACCGATTCCTTGCCGGGATTCGTGTCGTCGAAACGCAGATAACAGGTGCCGCCGAACTCCTCGGCGACCCCGAAGTCGAGGCAGATCGCCTTTGCATGCCCGATGTGCAGGTAGCCGTTCGGCTCCGGCGGGAACCTCGTCTGCACGCGGCCGCCGTGCTTGCCGGCCGCGCGGTCGCTCGCAATGATCTGGCGGATGAAGTCGCTGCTGGCGGTCGTCGTATCCATGCGCGCATTTTAGTCGATGCGCGCGGCAGTTAGTTCTGCGGAGCTTGCGGATGCCTCGGTTCGAGCGGATGCCTCGGTTCGAGCTGGAAGACGAACGTTCGGCAGGCCTCGAGCGTCACGGCCGGGTCGTCCCAGCCGACGTAGCTCGAGCGGCCCAAGGCCTCGAGCGTCGGGGCGCGAAAGATCTCGTCCGAAAGCTCGACGAGGCGCGGCTCCCGGACGCGGCCGTCCGAATCGACGACGAAGCAGGCCACGGCCCGGCCCTGCTTGGCCGCGCGGATGGCGGCGACCGGATAGACGGGGCTCACGGTTACGCGCGGGATCGGTGCCGGGCGCCGGCGCTCGGGCACGGCCTGCGCGCCCGAGCCGCCGCCTTGTGTTCCGGCCGTAGGCCGCTCCGCGGCGGGCCCCGCGTCGTGCTGAGTGGGCCCCGCGTCGTGCTGAATGGGCGCCGCGTCGTGCTGAATCGGCACCACGGCCGGGCCGGGGGAGCCGCCCTTCGCCTGAGCGCTGGCCGGCGCGCAGGCCAGCAGGCCGCTGGCGACGGCCACGACGCCGCTCGCGCATGCGGCGAGCACCGGCCCCAGGCGGGGCATCAGCGGTTCTCCTCTATGACGACGTGCGGAGCGAGGGTGCGCTCGTTGATGAGTCCGCGGATCGCGCGTACTTCGTCGGCCCCGGGCGCGATCACGGCGGCCGCCTCGACGTTGATTCGCGCGGCGCTGTACAGCCCCTTGAGGTAGTAGGCGTACGAACGGTTGCTGTAGGCCCGCCAGTTGTGATCGTCGATGGCGAGCGACTCCGAGCACGACCGGATAGCGGCATCGGTATGGCCCAGGGCCGCCTGCGCCGCGCACAGATTCGACAGCGCGGCGGACTTCTCCCCCGGCGTGGGATGTTCGCGCTCGAGCCCCAGGGAGGTGAGGCGAATGCCCTCTTCGTAGCGGCCCATGCGGATGGCATCGGACCCGGAAGCGAGCAGCGGCTTCACATTGCCGAGCACCTGGACGTTCGTGCCGGCACGGTCCGGCCGGTGCGGCGGCTGACTCTGCGCGCCGGCGGCGAGGACGAAGACGAGGCTGCCGACGATTAAGCGGCCCATGGTTGCCTCCTGTCCGGCAGTATAGCATTCTGCCGCTGCGCCACAGCCTGCCGCCTCGCCCGCATGACGGAAGTAACCGAAGCCGAAAGCCTGATCCTCGAGCGAATGCCGGCCGCGGCCCCCGTCCGCGAAAGGCTCGAAGCCGCCTTCGGCCGCGTGCTCGCCGAGCCCGTGCGGGCGGAGCGCGACCAGCCCCCGTTCGACCGCGTCACGATGGACGGCATCGCGATCGCCTACGGCGATTGGGCCGCGGGCGTGCGCCGTTTCGAGGTCGTCGGCACCCAGGCGGCCGGCGCGCCGCCGGTGCCCGTCGCGGGACCCGGGCGCTGCGTCGAGGTCATGACCGGCGCGATGCTCCCGGCCGGCACCGATACCGTCGTGCCCGTCGAGCGGTTGCGGCGCGAAGACGGGGCCGCCGCCGTGCAGGCCGAAGCGCCCGTCGAGCCGAGGCAATTCGTGCACGCGCGCGGCAGCGACCGCTCGGCGGGCAGTGAGCTGCTGCGGCCGGGCGCGCGCCTCGGGCCGGCGGAAATGGCCGTCCTCGCGGCCGCGGGCGCCGCAGACGTACTCGTGAGCGCGCCGCCGCGCGTGGCCGTCGTCTCGACGGGCGACGAGCTCGTGGACGTGGGCGAGCCGCTCGAACCGTATCAGATCCGCTCGAGCAACGATCGCGCGATCGAGACGAGTCTCCTCCTGCACCGTCTCGCGAGCGTCACGCGGGTTCACCTCGCGGACGACGAAGCCATTCTGCTCGACGCGATCGGCCGGCTCCACGCCCAGCACGACGTGCTGATCTTGAGCGGCGGCGTCTCCATGGGGCAGTTCGACTTCGTGCCGGCCGTGCTCGAGCGGCTCGGGGTCGAGCTGGTCTTCCACAAGATACAGCAGCGGCCGGGGCGCCCGATGTGGTTCGGGGTCACTGAGCGGGGCAAGCCGGTGTTCGCGCTGCCCGGCAATCCGGTCTCGGCCCTAGTCTGCCTCACGCGCTACGTGCTGCCGGCGCTGCGAGCTTCTCTGGGCCTCGAGGCCGCGGCGCCCGAACATGCCGCGCTGGCCGCCGAGGTCGAGCTCGCGGCGGACCTGACCTATTTCACGCCCGTGCAGCTGCGCTCTTCGGCCGAGGACGGCGTCCTGCAGGCCGTGCCACGGCCGACGAACACCTCCGGAGACTTCGTCTCGCTGGCAGGAACGGACGGCATCGTCGAGCTGCCGCGGAGGCGGCGGCGGTACGCGGCCGGCGACGTTGTCAGGCTGTTTCGCTGGTAGGCTCGGCGGGCCCGGCGGCCGGCCGATGCCGCCGCCTGCCCGTCGTCTTCGGGGCTCAGTGAGCCAGCCAGAACGAGACAAACATCTGAATGACGTTCGCGTCGTACCCGAACAGCGGTTCGTCCCCGGGCGCGACGCCCGTGACGCGAAGATCCCGGAAGTCCTGGTAATCGTAGCGGATGCGGTCGTAGGTCAGGTTCAGGCTGCCCTTGTCCACGAACTTCCAGCCGCCTTTGAGAATGTCGTACGAAAGCCCCAGCCTCAAGGTGCGGGTCGTGAACGTGCTGAGCTCCTTGTCGCGGGCCATGAAGTTCTGAAAATCCGCACGCGGAAACAGGTCCGCGAAGAACGCGGCCCGGTCCTGTGAATACAGCCGCAGCTGCGCGTCGATGGTCCAGCCGCTCTTCAGAGGGTGCGTGTAGCCGATCTGCTCGGCCGTCGCACGGATGTCCCAGCTGTCGGTGTAGGCGCGGTACTCACCGTGGATGGCCGCGCGGTACGGCAAGTAATAACGCAATCGCAGGGCGCCCGCGTCGCTCGTGCGCGTGTGCGGATAGACCTCGGGCTCGAAGCTGTACCCGCGCGGGCTGTTCTCGTCCACGTAGCGGATCGAGCGGTAGGGATTGTTCAGAAAACCTTCGTCCGTGATGGTCTCGAACGACAGACCGAGCAGCAGGTTCTTGGTCAGGATCTGCGAGAGCCCGAGCCGGTAGTTCTGCCGCTTGAGCGATTGCGAGAAGGTCGGATCGTTGCGGCGGCCGACGGTGTCGTTGCCGACCGAGTAACCGAGCGAAACCGTCGTGAGATCGCCGAAGAAGTCCTGACTGATCCCGAAGTTGACCGTGTCGGCCGCGTAGTCGTTCTCGCGGCTGCGGATCACGCCGAGATTCATGAGCCAGCTGCCGTGCAGATAGTCGAGGCCGAGCGAATACTGCTTGCGCTCTTCCTTGTACGGACTCGCCGTCGTCACGACGTTGATCGAGGCGCTGCTGATCTTGTCCACGTAGTAGTTGGCCGAAGCCGAGAACTGCTTAGCGAACTTCTTCTGAACGAGAACCGACGGGCCGTGAACCGTGATGCCGCCGCCCTCGTACGAGTGGAACAGGACGTTGGTGCGGTCGTCTGGCAGCACACCCGCGCCCGCGGCCCCGGCGAAGAGCACGGATACGGCGGCCAGCGCAGCCGCTCGAAGTCGAACTCGGATCACGGCGTACTCCTCCGGCGGCGGGACCGCGCGGCGCGCTCAGTTGCAGCCACAGCCGCCGCCCGTGCTGCCCGTCGCACCTCGCGCGCCCTCGCGCACTTCCTCGACGTGATCGCTGTACTCCGTCGAGACGGGATTGCGGTCGAACGACATGATGGGATCGGCCAAGTGATCGCGCTCGTAAGGCTTGACCCAGGGCTGCACGCTGCAGCCGGCGGCCGCCGCGAGGGCGGCCGCGACGGCCGCGGACCGAAGCACGCTGCGCATACGATTACGGACAACCATCCGGAGCCGCCTCATTCCGTCAGCAGCGTCCGGATCTCGGACTGGTAATCGTTCTCGTAGCCGGGCTCGTAGCCTTCGTGCACGTAACGGACCTTGCCGGTCTTGTCGATGATGACCGTGCTCGGCATCGCGACGACGTCGTAGAGCTTGCTGACCTTGTTGGCCGTATCGAAGAGCACGTTGAACGAAACCGGAGTGTCCTGCAGCCACTTGAGCGGAGCCTTCGAATTGTCTTCGACATTGACGCCGAGCAGCGTGAAGCCGAGGTCGCTGTAGCGCTCGTAGAGCGCTTCGAGCTTGGGCATCTCCTCCCGGCACGGGCCGCACCAGCTGGCCCAGAAGTTGATCATGACGACCTGACCCTTGAGGCCCGCGAGCGCGACGTTCTCGCCGCTGCGGTTCGGCAAGGTGAAGTTCGGAGCCGTAGCCTGCGGCTGGATCGCCGAGACGGGCGCGGCGCAGAGCGCGGCGGCCAGAACGAGCACTGCTTTCATCATCGCAAAACCTCCATGTCACCTTCGGATGCTAGAAGAAGAAGGTCACGCCGAGGTGGCCTTCGAGGTTGTGGGTCGTCTTGGGCTGACCGAGCAGATCCACGTCGAACACGTGATCCCGGACGTCGGCGTGCACGGAAAGCCAGTCGAGAGGCAGGACGCGCAGACCGAGCCCGTAGTCCACGGTAAACCGGTCGTCGCCCGCGAACTTCGTCTTGCCCACACCGCCGATGACATAAATCTGCGTGTTCCAGGCTCGATTCTTCCCGATGAAGCCCTCGCCGGGCAGCAGGTTGTAGCCCAGCGAGACGTTATAGTAGGAGTAGTCGCGCTCGGCGTCTGTGAGCAACTGCGCAGCGCCGCTGAGCCGCTCGAAGCTCGTGAGGCCGGCCGTCGTTTGTCCGCCCGCGAGCTCCACGAAGTACTTCTCCGTCACGTGATAGGCGAAACGCGCCCCCGTCACGGTGTTGACGCCGAAGTCCTCGATGCTCATCTCGCCGCCGAAGACGCCGAGCTCGAAGTCCTTCGTGGGAATCTTGGCGGGCTTCACGTCCCTGCGCTCGACCTTGGGCTCGATGACCTGCGGCTGCGCGTCGGCGGCCGCCTCGGCCGGCGGCCGGTGGGCGCAAGCCGTCAGAGCGAGCGCCAGCGCCGGCCCTATAAGAAGAAGGAAAAGCCTGCCTTCCATTCCCGGATATCCTCGTTTTCGTCACGGCTCGTGAAGATCACGTAGCTCTTGAATTCGGCGCGAAAGACGAAGCGCCGTGTCAGATAGGCGCGGAAACCGAGCCCGGCGTGGGCCGCGCGGTCGGTTCGGTCCGTCGTCGCGACGAGCGTCGCCTTCGGCTCCGTCGTGACGATGCCGCCGCCGAGCGTGAAGTACGGCGAAAAGCGCCACTCGGGGTAGAACATGTGCACGATGTCGATGTTGAGCAGTTTGCTGTCCGAAAACCGGCCGAGCGCCTGCGAGGCCCACAACTCGAGCGAGAGGTTTTGCGTGAGGCTGAACGCGCCGTAGGTCGCGATCATGTTGGCGCCGCCGAAATCGCCGTACAGCGCCCCGACCTCCCAGCGCCGCTTGGAGTAGTCGCCGAGCTCGAGGCCGGGCACGTCGAAGGGCTTACCGTCCTCGCCGAGCGTGCGCACGAGCTGCTCGCGCGGCACCCAGCCCTCCTCGCCCCGGGGCACGCGCACCTTGAACCAGTCCGTCTTTCGCTCCAGCACGTTGACCTGCTCGCCGCGCTCGGCGATGTAAAACACGGGATAGCCGCGGCCCGGACCGGTGTGCAGGTTCAGGTACGGGTCCTCGACGACGACCTCGCGGCCTCGCGCGCGGCTGCCCGGACGGCCGCGCCCGCGGCGGCCCTCTCGACCTTCGCGGGCCTCGTCTCGGCCCCGCTCCGACCCGGCCGAAGCGCGAGCGGCCTCGACCCCGGCCGCCTTCGCGGCCCCGGCGTCGGCTGCCGTCGGCGCAGCCGCTGCGGCTGCTGGACCGGCGTCGGCTTCGGCGGCGGCACAGACCGCGCCGCCCGCGAGCGGCAGCGTCGTGGCGAGCACGGCGAGGAGGAAACGCGCCATTCAGTTGACCGGTGCGTCGAAGGGGTTGTTGTAGTACTGCGCGCCGATATCGAGCCATTCGGCCACGAGCCGGAGCTCATCGGGGCTCATCCAGCCCGCATGAGTCCCGCCCGCGTCGAAGACGGAGAAGAAGCGCGTCGAGGCACGCGCGCCGGCCGCGCTCATCGGTGCGGGCACGGTCACGGGGCTGAAGATCGGGTTGCCGTCGGCGTCGGTGCCCGTCTGCACGAGCACGTCCTGCAGCGCGCCGTTGACGACTTCCTGTTGATCATCGGAGAAAAGCAGCTCGCGATAGGCGTTGAGCTGGTCCATCTGATCGGGCGAAAGCACGTCCGCCTCGAGGTCGAGCTGTGCCGCCGGAACGGCGACGGCTCCCATGGCGTCTACGGGCGCGTGGCAGCCGCCCTGGTTGCAGGTATGGTCCGCGCCGCTGCCGTCGGGTCGCGGCAGACTCCACAGCGGATCGATGTTCTGGACGTAGTTGATGACGGCGCGGCAGGTCGCCGTCCACTTGGTCATGCACGCCGTCGTCGTCGGCGGCGCGGCCACGTTCGAGTAGCTGAAGGTCACGTCCGGATCTGGCGTGCGCACGGCGGGATCCGTCCAGAACGTCCTTGTAGACGACATCCATCGAAGGCACGAGCGCTGCGCAGTCCGACTGACAGCTCACGCGCGTGCGGGCCTCGGCCATCGTCTCGCCGAAGTTCGGAATGATCGCGTCCGCCCCCGACTGGATCGTGTCGGGAAAGGCGACTCCGGTCGCCGCGGCGCCTGCGTAGACCGAAGCGAAGCTGTCGCGCCGGCCGTGCGAGAGGCCGCTGCGGGGATCGTGGCAGCCGTTGCACTTGAGCTCCTCGCCGGGCCGTACCTGCAGCCAGTTCTGATGCCGAGCCGAGATGCGCCGGCCGTTCGCGTCGACGACGCTGACCGCGAGGGCCACGTTGGCGGGGACCTCGACGCGCACGGAGCCGTCCGGCTCGATCGGCGCATAGCCGACGATCTCGCGCATCCCCTGGCGGCGATCCGGGCCGAATGCCGTGTTCTTGAAGTCGCGCGTATCCTTGTCCGGTATCGCGACGGCCTTGACGATGCGCAGGAAGCGCGCCGGCCGTTGCGCGGCCGTCGCCATGGCCGGGTCGGCCAGGGTCGCGATGTTCGGCTTCGCCGTATCGACTCCGTCCACGTCGTAGACGCTGCGGATGTCGATGACGCCCGCGTTGGCGGCGGCGAGGTTACGGTCGAGGTCGACACCCACGGTCTTGTCGGGAATCGATTGCGGCGCGGGCTGCGGCTGCGCCGCGACGACGTTGGAGATCAAGACGCCTTCCTCGCCCGTCACGATGGGCAGCTGCGTCTGATCGCGCGGATCGTACATCCATATGCCGTAGAGCGGCGGCGCGGCCTGCACGGCCGGGTCGGCCAAGGCCTGGTCGGTGCAGGGCACGAAGTCGCCGTTCGCGTCTAAGACGCGGCAGATGGACCAGCTCACGAGCACGCGTCCCGTGCCGTCCCAAAGCGGAAACGCCGAGCTGAAGCGCCCGCCCGGCGAAGGCGCGACCGCCGTGGACACGTCGTTCGGCGTCGCGGGCGTCTCGGCAGGCCCGGCAAGGCCGGGGCTCGAGGCGATGGACTGGGTATTCTCGACGTAGTCGGGGGTGTCGATGGTCACGATCGCGCCGCCGAGGTCCGGCTGCACGAAGGGCCGCATGACCGCCATTATTCGGCCGTCCGGCATTTCGTGCGCGTTCACGAACTCGACCTCGGCGCCGTTCGTTCCCGTCATGTGGCTTTCGGCGCCGTAGAGCAGATCGAGCTCGGTGCCGTCCGGGTTGACCTCGTAGAGATTGACGCCGTTGACGCTGCCGGCGTGGTCCCAGCGGCTGAACAGGATCTTGCCGCTCTGCAGCACCGTCGGATCGAGATCGTGGCTCTGGTTGAACGAGATCTGGTGCAGGTTGCCGCCGTCGTCGTCCATGACGTGCAGCACGAACGCCGGCTCTTTGCGATCCTCGTCCTGCGCGTCGAACTGCGGCTTGCCTTCGTCGAGCAGGATGGCCTTGGCCTGGCGCTGCCGCGTGGAGGCAAAGACGATGCGGCCGTCGGCGAGGTAGTGCGGCGAGATGTCCTGGCCTGCCTCCGCAGTGACGTCCGAGGCGATGATGCGCCGCAGCGTGTCGGTCGCGATCTCGTACTCCCAGATGTTCCACGTCGGCTGATCCTTGGCGGCGAGATTCGGGTCGAACGGCCCGCGCATCGCGAACAGCACCTTCTTGCCGTCCGCCGAGATCTGCACGCCCTGCACGTCTCCCATGCCCTGCGTCACTGAGGACGTGACGTTGCGCTCCGGCGCGCTCGGCGAGGCGCGGTCGCGCACGTAAAGGTCGGTACCGACGTTGAAGCGCAAGACGCGGCGCAGATCGGGATTCGACTGCAGCTGCATCTTGTCGTCGAAGAGCGGCCCCTTCGTGTACGCGATCGGAAAATCCAAAGCGACGGGATCGGGCTGCTGTCCGGTGCCGACGCCGACGCTGCCGTCGCCGCCTCCCGTACACGCCCCGAGCGCCAACGCGCTCAATACGGCGATCGCGGGCAACGCGCGACATAAACGTCGGCGGCCTCCGCCCTTCGTCATGCTCCATGCGTAATCGGACATCGGAGTTCCCTCTCGTTTCACTTCCGGCCCTCGGGCGGCGCGGGAACTCGTTCCGTGCGTGTCATCGTGCAGCTCTGTCAAGCCGAAGCCGGGTGCCGACATCGAGTCTTTCGGCACCGATGCGCGCGAACATTGGACGTAATGTCGGCGCCTCGAATGATGAGCATGACAAAACTTGCCTGCCGTTAACGCGATCACAGAACGCTTCGGGCGGCTTTCCGGGCTCGGCCGCCGCCCATCCTCGCGCACTTGGCCGCGCAGCCGTTGGGCCCTCTGCGCGGCGAAATGTAGCAATGCATCACTTCGCGCAGCTTACATGCCGGCTACGCTGGCACAGAAACTGTCGCGAATTCGAGACGTTGGTAAATTTCCACATTACGAAGGAAAACGCTCATGTGCTGTACTGCGCCGCGACCGATTAGTTTCCAGCCAACGGGACGAAGACGATGAGCAGCAACTCACAGTGCAGGACGAAGGCTCGCCGATTCGCGGCGACGCGGGCGACGGGCTCCTTCATCTTCGCGGCGGCCTTCGCGCTCGGCGGCCTTTCCGTGGCGCTCGCGGGGCCCAGGGAGCAGGCCGAGCGGATTCACGATCGCCTCGCGGGCGTGCCGCCGAGCGCGACCGTTCTCGATCAGATGGCGACGGACATCGTGAACAACGACCCGACGGCGGCCGCGCAGCTCGCCATGCAGGATCCGCACTTCTACACGGTCACGCTCAAGAACTTTGCGGCACCTTGGACGAATCGAGATCAATCGCCCTTCGTGCCGCTCAACGACTACACGACGCTCGTGATCGGCATGGTCAAAGACGACGTGCCGTTCAACGAGATTCTTTCCGCCGACCTGCTCTATACGGGGAAAGGTATCTCTCCGGCGCCGACGGCGGACAGCAACGCACATTACGAGGCGCTGGAGCAGGCCATGCTCTCGCCGACGTTCGACCCGCAGACGGACCTCGTAAAGACGACGCAGTCCGCCGTCTACGGTCTGCCGACCGAGGCGACCGCCGGCGCCATCACGACGCGCGCCGCGGCGCAGGCCTACTTCATCGCGGGCACGAATCGGGCGATGTTCCGGTTCATGCTCATCGATCACTTGTGCACGGACCTCGAGCAGGTCCACGACGTGACGGTCGTGCCCGACCGCATCCGCCAGGACGTCTCGCGCAGCCCCGGCGGCGACAGCCGCGTCTTCCTGAACAGCTGCATCGGCTGTCATGCGGGCATGGACCCGATGGCCCAGGCCTTTGCGTACTACAACTACGACGACACGGCCGGGCGCATCGAGTACACGCCGGGCAACGTGCAGCCCAAGTACTTCCACAACGAGACGACGTTTCCGGACGGCTTCGTGACGCC
Organism: uncultured Gammaproteobacteria bacterium; assembly: GCA_963702105.1. Lineage (GTDB taxonomy): Bacteria > Pseudomonadota > Gammaproteobacteria > Steroidobacterales > Rariloculaceae > ZC4RG20. The sequence continues at coordinate 444,544 of OY969712.1, read as the reverse complement.
CGACGACTCGTGGTCGAACTACTGGCGGGAAGGCCAGGACGCGCGGCTCGGCTGGAACGCGAGCCTGCCCGGCGCCGGCAAGGGCGCCAAGTCGCTCGGGCAGGAGCTGGCCGGCAGCCATGCATTCGCGCAGTGCCAGGCCAAGAAGGTGTTCCAGGCCGTGTGCCTGCGGCCCCCCGTGGACCAGACCGATCGCGACCAGATATCGACGATGGCCTCGAGCCTCGAGAGCGACAACTACAAGCTCAGGGATACGTTCGCCTCGGCCGCCGTGTACTGCATGGGCGAGTGACGGAGCAACGAAGATGCAGCACGTACACCACTACGATTCGACCGTTTCCGGCCTGCGCGGCGCCGCAGCCGCGCTCGTACTCGCGCTCGCGGGCAGCCTCGCGGCCTGCAGCGGCGGGAGCGGACCGGCCGTCGTCCAGAACCCGACGACGGGCGGCGGCACCGTCGACGCGCAGGCCTACAAGGGCCCGGCGCCGGACACGGCCGACATCCAGTCGTTCAAGATCAACCTCTACGACAACATTCGGTCGAGCGACCGCTGCGGCGCGTGCCACAGCGTCGAGGGCGGGCAGACGCCGATGTTCGCGCGCAGCGACGATGTGAATCTCGCCTACGCGGCCGCGAACCAGGTCGTGACGCTGACTTCGCCGCAGGATTCGCTCATGGTCCAGAAGGTCGGCGGCGGGCACCATTGCTGGCTCGACAGCAACAGCGCCTGCGCGGACATCCTGACGAAGTGGATCACGAACTGGGCGGGCGCCGTCGCCGGCGCCTCGGGCCGCAAGATCGAGCTCAAGCCGCCCGCGCCGCGCGATCCCGGCCAGAGCCGCACGTTCCCGGCCGACCCGGGCCTGTTCTCGACGACGGTCTATCCCGTGCTCGCGGCGCACTGCAGCGGCTGCCACGCCTCCGATACGACCATCAAGCAGCAGCCGTTCTTCGCGGAAGGGCCGAGCACTGATCCGGACGCCGTCGCGGCGGCCTACGAGGCGGCCAAGGCGCGCATCAACCTGGACGACCCGGCCTCCTCGCGCTTCGTCGTGCGCCTGCGGGACGAAAAGCACAACTGCTGGTCGAACGACTGCTCGGCCGACGCCGACTGGATGCAGCAGAAGATAGAAGCGTTCGCGCAGGGCATTACGCCGACGCAGGTCGATCCGAACCTCGTGACGAGCAAGGCCTCGACGCTCTATGAGGGCACGATCGCGTCCGGCGGGAACCGCTACGAGGCGAGCCAGATCGCCCTCTACGAGTTCAAGGCTGGCACGGGTTCCACGGCGTTCGACACGAGCGGCGTAGACCCTGCCATGGATCTCACCCTCTCCGGCGCGGTGCAGTGGGTCGGCGGCTGGGGCCTCAACTTCTCGGGCGGCAAGGCGCAGGCCTCGACGGCCGCGAGCGCCAAGCTGCGCCAGCTCATCACGGCCTCGGGCGAGTACTCGATCGAGGCCTGGGTTGCGCCCGCCAACGTCGTGCAGGAGGACCGGCGCATCGTGAGCTACTCCGCCGGCACGATGGCGCGCAATTTCAACCTCGGCCAGACGATGTACAACTACGACTTCTTCAACCGCAGCAGCAACTCGGACGAGAACGGCAACCCGCAGCTCTCGACGCCCGACAAGGCCGAGGTGCTGCAGGCGACGCTGCAGCACGTGGTGGTGACGTTCGACCCGGTCGAAGGCCGCAAGATCTATGTCAACGGCCAGCTCGTCTCGACGCAGGACCCCGCGCCGGGCGGCACACTCGACTCCTGGGACGACACCTTCGCGTTCGTGCTCGGCAACGAGGTCTCGAGCGACAAACCCTGGAGCGGCGTCACGCGCCTCGTCGCGATCCACAACCGGGCGCTGACTCAGGAGCAGATACAGCAGAACTACGACGCGGGCGTCGGCGAGCGCTACTTCGTCATGTTCGACGTATCGGACCTCGTCAACGTCGCGCAAAGCTACATCGTGTTCGAGGTCTCGCAGTTCGACAGCTACGCCTATCTGTTCCGGAACCCGTACTTCATCAGTCTGGACCCAAACGCCATGCCCGACGGCATCCGCATCAAGGGGATTAGGATCGGCATCAACGGCGCGGAGGCGCCGGTCGGACAGTCGTTCGCCCATATCGATACGACCATCACGGCCGCCGCTTACGACCCGGTCAACGGCGAGCCGCTCGCGCAGCTCGGCGGCATCGTGCAGCTGCAGAAGGGCCCGAGCTCCGACGAGTTCTTCCTGACCTTCGACCAGCTCGGTACGCATACCTACGCGCGTCCCGCGGCGCCGAGCGCGCCGGCCGACACGGCCCAGGATCTCGACCCCATCTCCGCCGTGGGCGTGCGCACGTTCGACGAGATCGATGCGACGATGTCTGCGATCACGGGCGTGAGCCGGGACGAGACGAACGTGCAGAACACGTATGAGGCGGTGCGCCAGTCGCTGCCCGCGGTGCCCGATGTCAAGAGCTTCCTCGCGTCGCATCAGGTCGCGATCGCGCAGCTCGCAATCGAGTACTGCAACGCGCTCATGGACGATACGACGCTGCGCGGCAGCATGTTCGGCAGCTTCAATTTCAGTCAGCCGCCTTCGGCCGCTTTCCCCGCCGACGAGGATGCTCTGTTCAACCCGCTGCTCGACGGCATGCTCGGCGCGCCGCAGCTCGCGAGCCAGCCGGACCGCACCGCCGTGCATGACGAGCTGCACAACATGGTCAACGGTATCCCGGGCGATTCGACGCGGCCGGGCCTCGCGCATACGGCGGGCACATCCGACGACGCCGCGCGGACGCTGGTCATCGCGAAGTCCGTCTGCTCGGCGGTGCTCGGCAGCGCCGCGATGTTGATCGAGTAACCGTTCACCGATTCGAGGACCAAAGGTTATGGCCAAGATCATCAAAGGCAAGCGCAAGGCGCACCGCTTGGACGCACCGCTGCGGCACCCGGATCACCGCCGGCCCATGACGCGCCGCGAGCTCATCGCGCAAGGCTTCATGGCGGGCTCGGCGACGGTGCTGACGGGCGGCGTCCTGAGTCTGTTCGCGAGCCCGCGGGCGGCCTATGCGGCGCTCGCCAACGACCTCGAGCCGCTCAAGGCGGCTTGCGGGATCACGAACGGCGCGGGCAAGATCCCGTTCATCTGCTTCGACCTTGCCGGGGGCGCCAACATCGCGGGCTCGAACGTCGTCGTCGGCGGCCAGGGCGGCCAGATGGACTTCCTGCCGACGGCCGGCTACAGCAAGCTCGGCCTGCCGGGGAACATGATCCCGGGCGTCACGGAGGCGACACCGACCGCGACGAGCAACGGCGACCACACCGATACGAGCTTAGGGCTCGCCTTCCACAGCGACAGCGCCTTCCTGCGCGGCATGCAGGCCAGCATCAAGACGGCGAGCCTCGGCGCGAACATCAACGGCGCCGTGATTCCCGCGCGCTCGGAGAACGACACGGGCAACAACCCGCACAACCCGCTCTACGGCATTCATCTGGCGGGCGCGGACGGCTCGATCCTCACGCTGTGCGGCACGCAGAACTCGGACTCGGGCGGCAACTCGATGGCGCCCGCGGCCATGATCGACCCGCAGTTCCGGCCGACGAAGGTCGACCGGCCGAGCGACGTCGTCGGCCTCGTGGACACGGGCCAGCTCGTCGGCCTGCTCGGCCCCTCCGATGCGACGGCCGTGCTCGAATCCATGTACCGCATCAGCGCCAACATGGTGGACAACAGCATCAAGACGGGCCTGCCGACGACCGCCCCGAACAGCGACCAGATCGTCAAGGACCTCGTGAAGTGCGGGTACCTCAAGGCCGCCGACGTCGCCGACCGCTTCGGCAACATCCAGCTCGACCCCGGCAAAGACCCGAACATCGTCGGGACCACGGGCATTTTCACGGACGCCGAGTTCAACGGCAACGACTCGGACGGGAGCGAGTTCCGCAAGACGGCCTCCGTCATGAAGCTCGTCGTGGACGGCTTCGCCGGCGCCGGCTGCATCACGATGGGCGGCTTCGACTACCACACGGGCGACCGGATGACGGGCGAAGCCAAGGACTTCCGGGCCGGCCGCTGCATGGGCGCCTGCCTCGAGTATGCGGCCCGTGTCGGCGTGCCGCTCATGCTCTACGTCTTCAGCGACGGCTCGCTGTTCAGCAACGGTCAGACCGACGGCTCCGTCGGCGGCCGCGGCAAGGGCGTGTGGACGGGCGACAACCAGGACACGGCGTCGGCATTCTTCCTGGTCTACAACCCGAACGGCCGCCCGCAGCTGTTCCAGGGCTCCGACGGGCTCACGGCTGCGCAGCATCAGCAGATCGGCTACTTCAACTCGAGCGGGGACGTGCAGCGCGCGGGGACTCCGGCCGCGAACAACGTCAATCTGCTCGTCCAGACCGTGCTGCTGAACTACATGGCCCTGCACGGTGAGCAAGGCAAGTTCGCGACGACGTTTGCGCCCTTCGGCATGGGCCTCGGCGACAGCACGGCCCTCGACCGCTTGACGGCCTTCGCGCCGATCGTGAACGGGAAGATCGCGTAGTTCTCCTCCCCCTTTACGCGGTCGTCCTCGCGGACCGGCCGCCGTCCGGGATGGGCCCGGGCGGCGGCCGCCGCATCCTAACGAAGGGCAGGCTGCTCCGCGTGCCCTTGCCGGGCGGGCCGCCCCCCTGGCCCGGCCCGTTGCCGCTACAATGCCGATGCCGTGCCGATTTCGGGCGGCACAACCCGAACGCACGGAGCGGCACGGCATGCGGCAACCGAATCGGCCCGAGACGCTCTCTGAACGGCAGCGGGATTCGCGCACGGGCGCCGACGAGGCTGCCAAACCCGACGAAGCTCCCAAACCCGACGCGGCCCCCGGACCCGGCGCGGACGTGAGTCCGGAGTCTGCCCAGCCCCGAGGCGGGCTTCTCGTTCGATTGTTTCCCGATCTCTCGGCCTGGCCCGCGGCCGACCGCAGGGCCGTCTTGCGCGAAGCGCGCGAACGGGCCTGGCGCAGCTACGCCCCGCTCGCGGCCGCCTTCGCGTTCGTGCTGCTCGGGGGCGGCTGGATCGCCGCCTGGCTGTTCGGCCTGCCTCAGGACCGCTGGCTGTTCTGGGCCGCGCTCGCCGTCGGACTCGCCGTTCAGCTCGTGCACTACGCCGAGACGCGCGCCCGGCTGCGCGCCATGCGCGAGCGCTGACCGCGCCGCCGCGCGCGCATCGGCGTCCGCGGCAGCCCGCGGCAGCCTTGCGTCCGCCGCGGAAATCCAGTCGAATGGCGCAGCCCGCTTCGGTTCCGAAGTCACACCTGCGAGCTCCCGAATGGCCAGCGCCTCGAATCGGATCATCGTTACCGTCATCGGCGCGGACCGCGTCGGCATCATCGCCGGCGTCACGGCCGTGCTCGCGGAGGCGCACGCAAACATCGTCGACATCTCCCAGACGACCCTGCGCGAATTCTTCACGATGATTCTGCTGGCCGACCTGGAGAGGGCGAGGATTCCGTTCGACGAGCTCAAACGCCGGCTCCTCGAGAAGGGCGAGCAGATGGGCGTCAAGGTCGACGCCCAGCACGAAGACGTGTTCAAGTTCATGCATCGAGTCTGAGGCCCCGCATGGCCATCCCGTTCTCGCCGCAGGAAATCGTCGAGACCATCCGCATGGTGCAGATGGAGAACCTCGACATCCGCACCATCACCATGGGAATCAGCCTGCGCGACTGCGCCGGGCCGGACCTCGCTACGTCCGCCTCCAAGGCCTACACGAAAATCTGCCGTGCGGCGGGCCGGCTCGTCGAGATCGGCGCCGAGATCGAGCACGAGTACGGCATTCCTATCGTCAACAAGCGCATCTCGGTCACACCCGTCGCGCTCGTGGCCGAGGCCTCGGCCGGCGAGGACTACGGCCCGTTCGCCGAGGCGCTCGACCGCGCCGCGGCCGAGGTCGGCGTGAACTTCATCGGCGGCTTCTCGGCACTCGTGCAAAAGGGCATGACGCCGGGCGACCGCGCCCTGCTCTCCTCGATCCCGGCCGCGCTCGCGGCGACGGAACGCGTCTGTGCCTCGGTCAACATCGGCTCGACGCGGGCCGGCATCAACATGGACGCCGTGGCCGAGATGGGCCGCATCGTGACCGAGACGGCCCGCGCCACGCGCGACCGCGACGGCATCGGCTGCGCGAAGCTCGTGGCCTTCTGCAACGCGGTGGACGACAACCCGTTCATGGCCGGCGCGTTTCACGGCATCGGCGAGCCGGACTGCGTCGTCAACGTCGGCGTCAGCGGGCCGGGGGTCATCCTCAACGCCGTCAAGGAGGTTCCGGATCTCGACTTCGGCGAGCTCGCTTCCGCCATCAAACGAACGGCCTTCAAGGTTACGCGCATGGGCGAGCTCGTCGGCCGCGCGGCCTCGACGAAGCTCGGTGTGCCCTTCGGCATCGTGGATCTCTCGCTGGCCCCGACGCCGGCCCTCGGCGACAGCGTCGCCCGCATCCTGGAGGCCATGGGCCTCGAGCGCATCGGCACGCACGGCTCCACGGCCGCGCTCGCCCTGCTCAACGACGCCGTCAAGAAGGGCGGCGCCATGGCGTCGGGCTACGTCGGCGGCCTCTCCGGCGCCTTCATTCCGGTTTCCGAGGACGAAGGCATGATCGAGGCCGCGAGTCTCGGCGCCATTACGTTCGACAAGCTCGAGGCCATGACGGCCGTGTGCTCGGTGGGGCTCGACATGATCGCGGTGCCGGGCGGCACGAGCGCCGAGACGATCGCGGCGATCATCGCGGACGAGGCGGCGATCGGCATGATCAACCGCAAGACGACGGCCGTGCGTATCATCCCGGCGCCCGGCAAGTCGGTCGGCGAGTACGTCGAATTCGGCGGCTTGCTGGGGCGCGCTCCCGTCATGGCGCTGCATCCCGCGTCGAGCGCCGCGTTCGTGAGGCGCGGGGGACGCATCCCGGCGCCGTTGCAGGCGCTGAACAACTAAAAGAACGCGCCGGAGTTTCCGCAGGAATCATGCACGGGTTTGAGCGACCGTGGCCGGTGGAGGCTCGCGCAGACAGGCGCTTTCGGGGACAGGTCGGTGGGGTGGCCGCACGGTATTCGCGGTTTGCGATGGCCGCAGCAGTCCCTGAGCTGCGCGCCCTCCGGCGTCAATGCGCGCGGTTCATTGGGGCTCGCCCGCGAACGCGCGGTACCTGCGATCTTCGACGTTCACGACAGCCGCAAACGTCTCGGGGCGGAGGCTTCGGCGTACGGGCGGTGTCGGGATCGTGAGCGCCAGGGATGGCGCGCACGAAGCCTCCAGGGATGGATTTGCGGCGGTCCCGACACCGCCCGTACGCCGAGGCCTCCGCCGACCACCAACGTGGCTATCGGTCCTACGCCGAAGCCGCCGAGCCGCCGGGTCAGCGGCCGCCGGCGTTCTCGAGGTAGTACGTGGCCCGAACGCTCGCCGAAACCTCGAGCTGCCCGGGCTGAACGGGCGTTGCGGCCTCCGCCGCGAACTTCGCCAACGGATAGGGCCTCGGCGGCACGGTCGAATAGCCCTCGGTCGTGACCGTGGCGACGCCGTCCACGCGCATGCCGAGGGCGTTCGCGATCGCCTCGGCCTCCGCCCGCGCCTCGTGCACGGCCTGGGTCAGCGCCTGCCTGCGGGCGTTCGCATCGTCCCTGAGCCCGAAGGACACGCCCTCGAGTTGGTTCGCGCCTGCCGAGATACCCGCATCGACAACCGCGCCTATCATCGAGAGGTCGCCGAGCTGGACGGTCACGACGTTGACCGCACGGTAGCCCGCGATTCGGGGCGAGCCGGGCTCGGATCCACCGGGACCGGGCGAAGGCTGCGCGTAGATCGGCGAAAGCGAGAGCGTGTCCGTGCGGATCGAGCGCTCGGGCACACCGAGCTTCTTGAGTGCCGCGAGCACGTTCTGCATCGTCGCGGCGAGCTGCTTCTGGGCGGCTGAAGCGTCCTTCGCCTCCGCGACGGCGCCGAGCCGCACGCTCGCCGTGTCCGGCTCCGCGGCCACCTCTCCGTTCGCGGCCACGGTCACCGTCGAGACGGCGGCGCCAACGGGACCGGCCCCCGTCTCCTGCGCCGAGGCCGTCATCCCCAGCCCAAGCCAGCTCACGACCAGCGCAGCGGCCGCTCCTCGTATCCAGGTCTTCGTCATCGGAATCTCCCTCGGGCGCCCAGCCGGTTCACGACGCCCCGCCCTTCGGCTTCCATGGCTGCCGCAATATGATCCCCGATCTCGGCCCTCGGCCGCGACCGCCGGAGCCGGAGCCGGGGCCGGGTGCGAGGTAGTCGCCCGCGGCAATCCTGCGCTTGCCGAGCACGGACCCGACGTAGAGGTAGACCCAGGCGCTGCGCCAACGGCGCCCGACTCGGACGCGGCGCCGGACGCGCGCGTACTCGGCGGCGCCGCGCCATCCGGCACCGCGCTCGTAGCGGTCGAGCGCCCGCAGGCTCGGCACGGGGCACGCGAGCGCATAAAGGTCGCCGCTGACCCAGTCCGTGGACCGCGCGGCCTCGACGAGGCCCGGATAGCCGCCCAAGTCCAAGAGGCGGCCGCGGAGCGCGGCGGCGCCGAGGTGCCGGCCGGCCGCGTGCAGCCAGGCCGCCATTGGGCCCGCGGCGCCGGGGCGAAGCGTGCCGTAGACGAACAGCAGCGCTTGCCGGCCGCGGCCGGACGAGGCGCGCACAGGCTTCGTAGACGGTTGCCGCTCGATCCGCACGAGGCAGTAAGGTGCCGCGCCGCGGCCTGCCGGTGCAAGCCTCCTCCGTGTCGCCGGGCTGCGGGGCTCGGCCGCGTGCGCGGCGCATCTGTGATACTGTTGCGGCCCGAAACGGATACCCAAACGGGACGCACGCAGCGAGGACCTGCCGATGAGCAAGGAGCTTGAGGCCTACGAGGACATACCCGGCACCTGGGTATTCGACGCCCAGCGGGCGCGCAAGGGCTACCACCTGAACGCCTTTCTGTACTCGCTCATGAAGGCCGAGAATCGCGCGGCGTTTCTGGCCGACGAGCGGGGCTATCTCATGCAGTTTCCCATGACCGACGAGCAGCGCGAAGCCGTGATGAAGCGCGACTGGAACCGGCTGCTCGAGCTCGGCGGCGTCTCCTACGCGCTCGCGAAGCTCGCGTTCACGGACAAGAAGTCGTACCAGTACATGGCCTCGCAGATGTGCGGCGTCACCGAGCAGGAGTACGTGAACATGATGCTGGCCGGCGGCCGTTCACCCGACGGCTGGCGCTCGAAGTCGGAGAGAAAGGACTGATGGCGAAAATCGTTGCAGGGATAGGCACGTCGCACACGCCGGCCATCGGCGCCGCGCTCGACAACAGCCGCGCCGCGGAGCCTTACTGGGCGCCGCTGTTCAAGGGCTACGAGCCCTCGAAGCGCTGGATGGCGGAGGCGCGGCCCAACGTCGCGATCGTCGTCTACAACGACCACGTCAACGCGTTCGACTTCAAGATAATCCCGACCTTTGGGCTCGGCTGCGCGGCCGAGTTCCCGATCGCCGACGAAGGCTGGGGGCCGCGGCCGGTGCCCGCGGTCGTCGGCTACCCGGAGCTGGCCTCGCACATGGTCCAGTCGCTCGTCCTGGACGAGTTCGACATGACGATCGTGAACGAAATGCAGGTGGACCACGGGCTCACGGTGCCCATGAGCCTCATGTTCGGCCAGCCCGAAGCCTGGCCCCTGCGCGTCATTCCGCTCGCCGTCAACGTGATTCAATACCCGGCACCGACGGGCCACCGCTGCTACATGCTGGGCAAGGCGATCAAGAAGGCCGTCGAGAGCTGGGACGAGGACCTCAAGGTCGTGATCTTCGGGACGGGCGGCATGTCGCACCAGATTCAGGGTCCGCGCGCCGGCCTCATCAACAAGGGATTCGACACGGCGTTCCTCGATAATCTCTCGCGCGATCCGGAGCGGCTCGTGCGCATCCCGCCGATCGAGTATCTGCGCGACGCCGGGGCCGAGGCCATCGAGCTCGTCATGTGGCTCATGATGCGCGGCGCCCTCGGAGAACGCGTCGAAGAGGTCTACCGCTTCTATCATGTGCCCGCTTCGTCGACTGCGGTCGGGCACATCATCCTCGAAAGCCGCGATTGAGGCCCGGCATCCGGGCAACGAAGGCGTGCGCGCTCGGATCGAGGGAAATGGGCTCCGACCCGGGCTCTGACCTCTAATTCGGCCAGTCCGCTACGGCACCCTGAACGAGCCGAGCGCGGGCGGCACGACGGGTTTCTCCTGCGGCCGCTTGAGCTGCGGGATCCAGGCGTAGGGCACACGATAGGCTCGATACACGGCGTTCGATTGGCGCGGGCCCGCAAACAGCGGGTTTACGTACTCCCAGACGATCTGCCCTTCCCGAGTCACCTCGAACGAGCGGCCGTCCGGCCCCTCGGTGATCAGGGTGTCGCCGTTCGGCAGCCGCTGCGCGCTGCTGATGTTGGCGGCATAGAACTTCCCGGGCGCCTGATACGACCAGACGAGCTCGAGCGTAACGGGGTTGATCTCGAGCACGCGCGAGCTCGCGCGCGCGAGCGCGCCGTATCCGCGCGGCGCGATCGGGCTCGTGTAGCCGTACCCGCTGGCGCCGCCGTTGTCGAAGACGAGCAGGTCGCCGGCGCCCGGCAGACCTTTCGGGATGAGGTGGACGTGGTGCTGGCCGATGATCTGGCGGATGGCCTGCATCTGTTTCGAGCGGCTGAAATCCGGCCCGAGGCGCCAGACGATCTTGCCGTCGCGCGCCACGATCGCGATGAAGCTCGCCTGCCGACTGCTGATGATGACGTTGTCGGGCGCGAACCGCTTATCGCCTTGATCGTACCAACGGTTCGGTCCGACGTACGTCGCGGAGTTCAGATGCAGCCAATCGAACCCGCCGCGCGCACGGCCCGTCTTGGCCGCGGCCTTGATTGCCACGCGCGCATTGTCGTCGAAGCCGAGCTCGGCGACGTGCTCGCCGGCGATCCATTGCCAGCCGATCTTGCCGTCCCACGAGACCTCGATGAGCCGGTCGTCCTCGAGCGGCACGTCGGCGACGTCGGGCTGCATGTGCGTGAGATGCGTGAGAATCAGCGTCGTCGCGCCCGTTGCGGCGGGCTCCGCGCCGGGCGAGTAGTACCCGGCCGGAAAATCCCCGCGCTGCCAGTCGTGATGCTGACGCAGAGCCCAGATCGTCGCACCGTCGCTCGTCTGGACCTGCCGGTTGCGACCGAAACGCCAGACGACGTTGCCGTCGAAGTCCCGCTGGACGAGCTCGAGTGACTCCTGATGGGGCGGCCGCGCGCCCGCGGCGGCGACGACCTGCCCACCCGGCAGCACACGCGCGGGGCCGCCCGCGGAATCGTTGTATCCGTCCCATCGCTTGACGACGTTGCCGTTCATGTCGATGACGATCACGGCTTCGGTCCCGAGGGGCGAGAGCACCGTGAAGCCGCTCCAGGCGCGCGCGGGATCGTAGATCGTCGTCCCCGTCGGAAACACCGAGGGTGCCGCCGTCGCCGCAGCGCATGCGAACGTCAAAGCGAGGGCCGCGAAACGGTTCGAGATGACGGCCATGACTGTCCCCTTTGATGAAGGAAGCTTCGCGTGTTCCATGCACCAGCGTACGCGAACGTCCCTATTCGCGAGCGAGCCGACATTGTATAGTCCACGCCGTTCAAAACAGAACCTGGATTCTTCATGAAGAGCGACGTGCAGGCCCGAGGCAGGGTCGGCCGACAGCTTCGGCAGAAGCGAAGCCGAATCACCTACGAGGCCCTGATCGCCGCCGGGTTCCGGCTCCTCGAGAATAGCGAATTCGAATCCGTGACCATCGCCGAGCTCGCGCAAGACGCCGGCTATTCGGTCGGCGCCTTCTATTCCCGCTTCCACAGCAAGGACGAGTTCTTCGAGGCCATGATCGCGCATCATCTCGAGGAACGCTCCATGCGCCGAGCGGAGCTCCTCGAGAACACGCCGAACAACGAATGGATCGACGTCCTGATCGCGGATCTCGTGCGCTACTACTGGCGGCGACGGCGCTTCTGGCGCGCCGCCCTGATCCGCAGCACTCACGATCCCGAATTCTGGAAACCGATCGGCGCGCAAGCCGAATTCTCTTTCGATGCCGTCACCGCGCGAATTCGCAAGGACGCGCGGCGCCCCCTGACCGAATCGGAGCGCAAGAACGTGCGCTTCGCGTTCCAGCTCGTGCTGGCCGCCGTGAACAACAGAATCGTCAACCGGCCACAGCCCTCCGCGGTCGGCCAGGCCGCGTTCGTCAAGAATCTGATCCGGGCGTTTCGCCTGGTGTCGGCCTACGACGAGCTCGTCCCGAAGAAGTGAGCGGGCCGGGCGTCCTGCCCGGCCCGCTCAAGGGGGAACCTCCCTAAGAGGCGAAGCCCACGACGATGTGCGCCCGCCGTACGCTTCGCTCGCCGCTGAGTAACAGAATACGGATTCTTGATTCTTCGTCAAGCGGCGCCGCCCCCCATCGAGCGACGACCCCCCGTCGAGCGACGAACCGCGGTCAAGCGACGAACCGCGGTCAAGCGACGACCCGCGGTCAAGCGACGACCCGCGGTCAAGCGACGACCCGCGCGAGAAGGCCGACGAGGCGCTCGCGGCGGTCGACGAGGCGCTCGCGGCGGTCGATGAGGCGCGAAGCGCTCGAGGAGCGCCCGCGCGCCCCTCAAAGCGGCCGCCGCCGAAACCAGAAAAGCGCGAGCCCAAGCACGACCGCAACGAAGCCGACGGCCCACGCGATCATCGCCGCGCTCGGCACCGAGACCGAGCCGAAAGGGGTGGGCTGCAGGGCCCTCATGAACGGCGGCTGCAGCTCGTACGCCGCCCGCCGCCACATCGCGTCGCTCGGGCTCAGGAGGCTGATGGCCGTACCGATGTAGCGGGCGGCGTCGTTGTGCATGATCGCGCCGATCTGCTCGACCCAGCCGCCGATGAAGGCGAGCCCGTAGATCCCGAAAGCGGTTATGCCGTTCGTGATCGTCGTGAGACGCACGCCGCCGGCCGTCGTGACCGTCAGCATGACCGTCGCCGCGAGGATCATGAGCGGCACGGCCCTCGCGACGTGAGGCTGGACGAATCCGGTCAGCGCATAGACGACCAGCACGATTCCGCCGCTCATGGCGAAGACATAAGCGGCGGCAAGCGCCCAATACGTGAGCCATTTGCCGAGCAGTATCTCGGCGCGGCGCACGGGCTTGGACGCGAGCGTTTGCATGACGCCGGAGCCGATCTCGCCCGAGAGCGTGTCGACGGGCAGCAACACGGCCGCCGCGATGCCGAGAAAGTTCACGACGTAGAGACCGGCGAGCACGAGAAACTCGAGCTGCGCGCGAAGCTGGGCCGGGGGCATTCGGCGCGGAGCGGACGGCGCGTGCCTCCCGATGAAGTAGATGGCCGCGCCGTACACGAGCAGAAACGCTAGACCGCACAGCACCGCCGCATAGACGATGCGCCGCCGCCGCGCCTCGAGGAAGGTCAGATGCGCGATCGTGAGCAGGCGACGCATCTCAGCCCGGCGCCTGATCGACGCCCATGACCTCGAGAAACCACTCCTCGAGCGACTTGCGGCGGCTGCGAAGCTCGTAAAGGCCGACGCCGCGCCCGACGAGCCAGCGCGCGAGCTCCGGCAGCCGCCGCTCGTCGTCGACGTGCAGCCGAACCCGCCCCTCGGCCTCGCAGACGTCCCTGCCGAAAGCGCCGAGACCGGCCATGAGCTCCGCATCGGCGCGGTCGAGCCGGAGCTCGACCTCGAAGGCGGCCGAAGCGGACTGCCCGAGCCCGAGCTCGTGCACGACGCGGCCGCGCTTGACGAACACGACGCGGTCGCAGGTCGCCTCCACCTCGCCGAGCAGGTGCGAGTTCAGGAAGACGGTCGTGCCGCGCGCGCGCAGCTCCTCGATGATCGAGCGCACGAGCCGGCGGCCGAGCGGGTCGAGCCCCGAGGTCGGCTCGTCGAGAAATACGAGGTCGGGCTCGTTCAGGAGCGCCTGCGCCAATCCGGCGCGCTGCATCATGCCTTTGCTGTAGGTGCCGAGCGGCCGGTCGGCCGCCTGCTCGAGGCTCACGCGCTCGAGCAGCGCCTCGATGCGCTGCTCGAGCGCAACCCCGCGCAGGCCGAACAGCCGGCCGTGCAGGCGCAGAAGCTCGCGCGCCGTCAGGCAATCGTGGAATCGGAAGTGCTCCGGCAGAAAGCCGACGCGAGCCCGCGCCTCGCGGCGGCCGAGCGGCCGGCCGAGCACGAGGCCCGAGCCGCCGCTGGGCTCGACGAGGCCCAGCAGCAGCTTCAGCGAAGTCGTCTTACCGGCCCCGTTCGGGCCGAGGAAGCCGAACACCTCGCCGCGACCGATCGCGAGCGAGAGGTCGGCGACCGCCACGTTGCGGCCGAACTGCTTGCGTAAGGATCGCGTCTCGACGACAAGGTCTGACACCGCCGCTCCTACTGCACCGTGTCGGCCATTTCGAGCAGCGAGGTCTCGCGCAGATTTCCGAGCAAGGCATAGACCCTATCGGCCGCGGACCACAGGATCAGGGCCGTCGGAGCCTCCGCCGCCTGCGGCTTGGCGTACTCGATGAGCAGACCCGAGCTGCCCGCAACGTCCACCTGCCGGAACGAAGCGGCCGAGGCCGGCACCGGCACGATGAGCGTGCTGCGCCAGTCGACGCTCTGCGCAAATCGATAGGCTTCGTCGCTGTCGAGCCCCAGCACGCGCAGGCCGATCCGGGCCAGCGTCGGCAGATCGACGCCGGCCGGAAACTGGACGGCGGGCGAGCGCGCCTGCAGAAACTCGACGCGCTGGGAACCGTTCGCGTAGACCATGCGCACGACCGGCGGCACCTGCACCTCGGCCGTCTGATCGTCGAGGGCGGACGGGACGCTGACATCGTCGATCGCGAGCGCGTCGAGCACGCTCTGCAGGCGCGCGGCGTCGACCGTGACACGGAACGCCTTCTCGCCCCCGGCCTGAATGAGCGTGCGCGCAAGACCGACGGGCATCCACGCAGGCGTCGCGAGCTCCATGCCCGTGGCCGAGGCCGCCTCCGCGGGCTCCGCGAACTCGACGGGCGGCCCCGAGGACTTCAGGACCTGGACCTGATCGCCGAGCAGGGCGGGCAGATCGAGGCCGTCACTGCGAAGCTGGGCCAGCCGCTGCGGGTCGAACGAGAGGCCGACGAAATTCACCACGCGGAAAAGATCCAGGAACGCCTGCGCGCCCGCGCGCACGGGCGGCAGCGTGAACACGGCCGCGACGAGCGCGAGCGAGGCGGCGAGGCCGACCCAGCGTCCGGCGCGCGCCCAGGCGGCCGGCGGCCAATCCGCCTCGGTCTCGCGAAGAACCCCGCGCAGACGCTCGGCAAACTCCGGGGAAGGCTCGCGGCGCAGCTCATGCAGAAACCGGTCGTCCATTTCGTCCTCCTTCGCGTTCGGCAGCGGATGCGGCCTCGAGCGCCGCTACGGTCACCATCGGCGGCGCAGCGTCTGCACGATCCTGTGCAGCAGCGTGCCGACGTTCGATTCGCTCAGGTCAAGGAGCTTGGCAATGGCGCGATTCGTCGCCTCCGCCCCGTACTTCAGGGCCAGGAGCTCGCGGTCGCGCGCGGAGAGCCCCCGGACGAGCAGGCGGAGCCGCTCGAGGTCCGAGGCCCGGGCGCCGTCTTCCTCGGGCGAGCCGGGCGCCGCGACGTCGCCGGCCGCTTCGAGATCGGTATGCTCGCGCTCGGCCCGGAAGTGGTCCACGGCGACGTTGCGCGCGATCACGATCAGCCAGGTTCCGAAGCCGGCAAGGTCCCGACGATAGCGGTGCCGGCTGCGCCAGGCCTTCTCGAACGTGCGCGAGGTCAAGTCTTCGGCTGCGGCCTCGTTCGCCAGACGGTAACGAAAATAGTTGTAGATGCGCGGCAACTGCGCTCGGTACACGGCCTCCCAGTCGGGCTCGTCTGCCGCCTCGGCCCAGGGCGCGCCTGCGGGAATTTCGCCTTCGAGCTCCATCGCATACTTATACGGCAGACCGAGGCGGGTATCACGCGGCGATCGGGCGGCCGCTGCGGTTTGGTCGGCGCGGCCGCTTCGCGTGAGAATGAAGAGATGGCGGAGAAGCTCGATACGCTCGCCGGCCGCATCGCCCTCGTCACGGGCTCTACGGACGGCCTCGGCAGGGAGGTCGCGCTGCGGCTCGCGGACCGCGGCGCGCACGTCATCGTGCACGGCCGCGACGCCGAGCGCGGGCGCGAGGTCGTGGACGCCGTCGCCGCCCGCGGCCGCGGCAGCGCGGAGCTCCGCCTGGCCGATTTCGCCTCGCTCGACGCAGTGCGGGCCCTCGCCCGAGACGTCATCGCCGCGCACGCGCATTTGCACCTGCTCGTGAACAATGCGGGAATCTGGGCGGACGGCGGCCACTCGAACCGGCGGACGAGCGCCGACGGCTACGAGCTCGTGTTCGCCGTGAATTATCTGGCGCCGTTCCTGCTCACGCGCCTGCTGTTGCCGCTGCTCGAGAAGAGCCGGCCGGCTCGCATCGTGAACGTCGCCTCCGTGGCCCAGCAGGCGATCGACTTCGACGATGTCTTCCTCGAGCACGGCTTTTCGGCCTCGCGGGCCTATTCGCAGAGCAAGCTCGCGCAGATCATGTTCACGTTCGACCTCGCGGCCGAGCTGGCGGAGCGCGACGTCGCGGTCAACGCACTGCATCCGGCGACCCTCATGGATACGCGCATGGTCCGGCTCGCGGGCGCTCCCGTGCGCAGTACTGTCGACGAGGGCGCGGCCGCGGTCATGCAGCTCGCGGCGGCACCGGAGCTCGAGGGCCGCAGCGGCCTCTACTTCGACGGTCGGCGGGAGGCGCGGGCCGACGGCCAGGCTTACGACAAGGCTGCACGGGCGCGGCTCAAGGCCTTGAGCCTCGAGCTCACCGGGCTCGCCGCCCCGCGGTGAGCCGCAGTCCCGCATAGATCTCGAGATACCGCTCGGCCATGCAGGGGGCGCCGAACCCGCGCGCCTTGGCGCGGTTCGCCTCGGCCATGCGGGCCCGCTCGGCCGCATCGTCGCGCAAGCGGACGATCGCCCGCAGAAGCGCTTCGATGTCGCGGGGCGGGACGAGCAAGCCGTTGACGCCGTGCTCGACGATCTCCGGGATGCCGTCCACGGCGTTCGCGACGATGGGCACGCCGAACTCCATGGCGTCGAGCAGTATCGAGCCCAGGCCTTCGTGCATCGAAGGGAAAGCGAACAGATCGAAGGCCGCGAGGTAGTCGCCGACGTTGTCCGCCCAGCCGGCCAGCGTCACGTTGGGCAGCCGGCCGGCCTCGGCCCGCAGGCGCTGCTCGTCCGGGCCGGCGCCGACGAGCACGAAGTGGACGTCCGGACGCAGGACCCGCAGCCGCGCTGCGGCTTCGAGAAGGATGTCCTGACCTTTGTGGGCGGCGACGTAGGCGCCGATATGGCCGACGAGAAAACGGCCCTCGTGCCGGGCTCTAAACGCCGCGACCCAGTCGGGATCGGCCGCAAGACCTGCGCAGGCATCCGGGACGACGCGGCATGCCAAAGCCGGCTCGTACGCCTCGAGGGTCCGGGCGACGGCCGCCGAAACGGCGACGACGCGGGCGGCCCGCAGATATATCCCGCGCGTGACGCGGCTCCCCGACGGCCGCTGCGCGACTCTTCGAGTGACGACGTAAGGCGTCCCTGCGAGCCGATGCCGCAGGAGCGCCGCCTGGGCCCCGTGCGTCTCGTGCGCCTGTATCAGCGGTGCGCCGCGCGCCGCCGCGAGGGCGCCGAGCCGACCGCGGACCGGGACCAGCTCGAGGCCGGGCGTGCCCGCAAGGCGCTGCAGCAAAGGCGAGCCGACGCGCGCGATGAGCCGTTGCCGCGGCACGCGCGTGGCGAGCGCCCGGATCAGCAGCTCCGTCTGCCGTTCACCCCCGCGGAAGCCCGGCGCGAGATTGATGTGGCAAAGTTCGATTGTGGATTGCCGCATGGGCTTGTAGGTAAGATCTCGCCGATTCCTCGCACGCCCGTCTCCGAGCGCACAGCGCGGGCGCAAGCTGCGGTGCCCGCCGCCCGGGCCGCGCGATTATAGCCTCGGGGCCCGTGCGGCGGCGGCCAGAGCCGCGGCCGGGGCGGCGGTGAGGCGGCGTGCGGCCGGGCGGAGACTCGAGCTGCGGCCGGGGCGGCGGCCGCGGCTGCTGCGTAGGCCCGCGCCCTCGCCGCGCCGGAAAGCACCGCGCCCGGACCGCGATGCCGG
Source organism: uncultured Gammaproteobacteria bacterium (assembly GCA_963702105.1). Classification (GTDB taxonomy): domain Bacteria; phylum Pseudomonadota; class Gammaproteobacteria; order Steroidobacterales; family Rariloculaceae; genus ZC4RG20. The sequence goes on along the minus strand of OY969712.1, from coordinate 426,308 downwards.
AGACGAAATGAGCCTCAGTCAGATCCATCCCGTCATCATCGCCCGCAACGCGGCGCCGACGCTCGAGGCGACGCTGGCCTCACTCGCCGCGTTTCCCGAGGTCGTCGTCTACGATAACGGCTCGACTGACGCGACACTCGACATCTGCCGCCGCGCCCCCAACGTCCGGCTCCTGCAAGGCCCGTTCTACGGCTTCGGTCGGACGAAGCGCCACGCGAGCAACCTTGCGGCCGGCGACTTCGTGCTTTCGCTCGACGCCGACGAGATCGTCAGCGCGGAGCTGCTCGCGGCGCTGGACCGTCTCGACCTCGAGCGCGGTCCCCGCGCCTATGCCTTGAACCGCCACAACCTGCTGCTCGGCAAGCACGTGCGCCGCGGCGGCTGGGGCGACAACTGGCTCGTGCGGCTGTTCGACCGGCGCGTCTGCGGCTTCGACGACGCGCCCGTCCACGAGAAGGTCGTCCTGCCCGCCGGCGCGGGCGCCGAGCGCGTCGAAGGGCCGCTGTGGCACCAGGCCGTCACCGACATCGACCAGTTCCTGCAGAAGATCAGCTTCTACAGCGAGCTCGGCCGCGGGACTGGACGCCGCCTGCGTTCGCCTCTCGGCATCGCGGTCGGGGCCGCCTGGGCCTTCTTCCGCAGCTACGTCCTACAGGCCGGCTGGCTCGAGGGGTGGCGCGGGCTCGTGATCGCGAACTGTGAGGCGCAGGGCTCCTTCTTCAAGCACATGAAGCGCTATGCCGACGCGGCGGGCGCAGGGGCCGACGCGGCGAGCCCGGCGGGCGACACGACGGGCACAGCGGGCGACATGGCCTATCCGCGTGAGCCGGAAAGCACCGCTTGCAGCTCGGCGAGGATCGACAGCGCGATCGATTCCGGCGAGTCGGCGCCGATATCGAGCCCGACGGGGCCCTTGAGCCGGGCGCGCAACGATTCCCCGGTCGATCCGAGCGCATCGAGCAGCCGGGCGCGGCGCGCCGGCGGGCCGAGCACGCCGAGATAGCGGTACCTTTGCTCGGCGAGCTCGCGGAGATACGCCTCGTCGGTCGCAAGGTGGTGGCTCATGACGAGCACCGCGTCGAAATCCTCGGGCTCGAGGCTCGCGCGCAGCCGGCCGGGCTGCACCGGCACCACGCCGTCGGCACGCTCGAAGCCGCCGCGGGCCAGGTAGCCGGGGCGGTGGTCCGCGACGGTCACGAACCAGCCGAGCGCGGCGGCCATGTCTACGATCGGCACGGCGTCGAGCCCTCCGCCGAGCACGAGCAGACGCGGCACGGGCTTCAGGGGCGCATACAGCACGCGCAGGCCGGCTTCCGAAACGAGCTCCGCGCGCCCGGCCGCGCGCACGCGAGCGCAGCCGGCCTCCAGGCGCTCGACGAGCGCGCGATGGCCGTTGCCCGCGTCGAGCTCGGGAGCGTCGGGCTCGGGAGCGTCGGGCTCGGGAGCGTCGAGCCCGAACGCGGCGTCGGCGCCGCCGCCGCGGACCAGCGTGGCGCCGGCCGCGACGCGGCCGGGGCCGGCCTCGATGACCGTCGCCGCCGCGCCCCCTTGCCGCGAAAGCAGGGCCGTGGCCATGGCTGCGAAGGGCGCATGACCGGCTTCGGGGTCGAGCGGCTGCAGGAATACCCGAATCAGGCCGTTGCAGCCGACCCCGAGCCCCCATAGCTCGTCGGCGTCGTCGCGCAGATCGTAGGTCACGGTGGCCGGCACCCGAGCCTCGAGCACGCGGCGCGCTCGCTCGGCGATGTCGCCCTCGAGGCAGCCGCCGCTGACGAGTCCCTGGTAATCGCCGTTGCCGGCGATGAGGATTCGATGGCCGGCTTTGCTGTACGTCGAACCCAACGTCTCGTAGACGGTCGCAAGCGTCACGGGCCGGCCTTCGGCGCGCCAGGTTTCGAACGTCTCGATGATTCGACGTACGCTCATATCGGGCGCCGAGGATAGCAGAACCGGGCGCACGGGCGCGGCGCGTGTTGCGCGGGATAGCGGCGGGCCGTAGACTCGCACTCCTTTGCGCCGGCCCCGTCGCGGCGCCGCGCAAGGCCTCCTGCCTCGGCGTGCCCGGCCGCGGCCGGACCGAGTCGGGAAACAGAACGTGAGCAAGCCAAGCAGGGAAGAAGCCGAGGAAGCCGTCCGTACGCTCCTGAAGTGGGTCGGCGAGAATCCGGACCGGGAAGGGCTTCGCGGCACGCCGGGCCGCGTCGTCAGGGCGTACGAAGACTGGTTCAGCGGCTACAGCGACGATCCGGTCGAGTTCCTGCGCCGCACGTTCTACGAGGTGGACGGTTACGACGAGCTCGTCGTGCTGCGCGACATCTCGTTCGAATCCCACTGCGAGCACCACTTGGCGCCGATCCTCGGCCGCGTCCACGTCGGCTACCTGCCCGACCGCAAGGTGGTCGGCATCAGCAAGCTGGCACGCGTCGTCGAAGCATTTTCGAGACGGCTCCAAGTCCAGGAGACCATGACGGCGCAGATAGCGCACTGCATCCAGGACGTGCTGCGGCCGAAGGGCGTCGGCGTCGTCGTCGAGGCCTCGCACCAGTGCATGACGACGCGGGGCATCCGCAAGCCCGGCGTCTCGATGATCACGAGCCAGCTCCTCGGCCACTTCCGGTCGGATCCGCGCACGCGCGCGGAATTCCTCAACATCATCGGCCACCACGTACCGGGCTGAGCTTCCGGCGGCCGGCGCCCCGTGGAGCCGCCGCGGTCCGGCCCCGGCGCGGGCGGGCCCCTATGCGCTGACGCCCCGGGCCGCCGCGGGCTAAACTAGCCGCATGACGAGCACCGGGCCGCGAAGCTGGATTTTCCCGGCCGGCGACGGCCGCCTCATCGAGGGCGGCGATACCATCGCCCGGCACTTCCTGGCCGACGAGGGGCGAACGGTCACGTTCCTGCTCGAGCACGCCCGCCTGCCCGCGACCCGCGCAGAGAGCATTCAAAAGGAGGCGCGCCGGCTCGTCGAAGGGATCCGGCGCCGCCACCGCGCGGCGAGCGGGCTCGACGCCTTCCTGAGCGAGTACGATCTGTCCTCCTCCGAGGGCATCGTCCTCATGTGCCTCGCGGAAGCCCTGCTCAGGATTCCGGATGCCGAGACGGCCGACAAGCTCATCGCCGAAAAGCTCGGCGAGGCGGACTGGCATGCCCATCTCGGCACGAGCGAATCGTTGTTCGTCAATGCATCGAGTTGGGCGCTCATGCTGACGGGCCGGTTCGTGCGGCCGGACGATCTGCCCGCGCAGGCGGTCGGACACTTCCTGCCGCGCCTCGTCGACAGGCTCGGCGACTCGGTCGTGCGCACTGCGCTGCGCCAGGCCATGCGCATCCTGGGCCACCAGTTCGTCATGGGGCGCACGATCGACCAGGCGCTGCGCCGCGCCGAGGAGCACCCCGAGTACTGCTACTCGTACGACATGCTCGGGGAAGCCGCGTTGACGGCGGCCGACGCCGAGCGGTACTTCTCGGCCTACATGGGGGCCATCGAGAGGCTGGGCGAGTCGCGCGACCCGGTCGCGGACGTCACGACGGCGCCGAGTATCTCGGTCAAGCTCTCCGCGCTGAGCCCGCGCTTCGAGTACTCCCAGAGTGCGCGCGCATTGCCCGAGATTGCGGACCGGGTCGAACGGCTCGCTCTCGCGGCCGCCGAAGCCGGCTTCGCGCTCACCGTCGACGCTGAGGAGGCCGACCGGCTCGAGCTCACGTTGGCCGTCTTCGAGCGCGTCTCGCGAAGCCGGGCACTCGGGCAGTACGCAGGTCTCGGCATTGCCGTGCAGGCCTACCAGAAGCGCGCCTGGCACGTGCTGCACTGGCTCGAGGAGCTGGCCTCGGCGCAGCGCCGCGTCATTCCCGTACGGCTCGTCAAAGGCGCCTATTGGGACACGGAGATCAAACGGGCGCAGCAGCAAGGGCTCGAGGGCTATTCCGTGTTCACGCGCAAGGAGAACACGGACGTCTCCTACCTCGCCTGCGCGAAGCTGCTTCTGCTCGCGAGCCCGCATCTGTATCCGCAGTTCGCGACGCACAACGCGCACACGGTCGCGTGGGTGCTCGACGTCGGTACGCACAGCCGGTTCGAGTTTCAGCGGCTGCACGGCATGGGCGAGGAGCTCTATGCCGAGCTCATGAAGGCGCCGACGTTCGACCGTCCCGTGCGCGTCTACGCGCCCGTCGGCAGTCATGAGGATCTGCTGCCCTATCTCGTGCGGCGCCTGCTCGAGAACGGCGCGAACACCTCCTTCGTGAACCGCCTGACGCGGCCCGACGCGCCGGTCGAGCAGCTCACGGCGGACCCGGTCGCCCAGACGGAGAAGCGCGGGGACGGCCTGCCTCACCCGCGGATCCCCCTGCCCGTGAACCTTTTCGGTTCCGCGCGCAAGAATTCGCGCGGCTGGAATCTGGCCGACGGCATCGAGATGAACCGGCTCGCGGGCGCGCTCGCGAGAAGCGCGGCAGGACCCTGGCAGGCTGCGCCCATCGTGGACGGCCAGCGCAAGGCCGGGACGCCGACGGAGCAGCGCGATCCGTCCGACCGGCGAAGCGTCGTCGGACGCGTCGTCCAGGCGTCGGCCGAGGACGCGGCCAGGGCGGTCAACGTCGCGAGCGGCTTTCAGCGCGAGTGGAACGAGACGCCCGTCGCGGAGCGTGCGGCGATCCTGCGGCGCGCGGCCGAGCTCTACGAGGCCGAAGCGCCGGAGCTCATCGCGCGCTGCGTCGCCGAGGCCGGCAAGAGGATCGAAGACGCCGTCGCCGAAGTCCGCGAAGCCGTCGATTTCCTGCGCTACTACGCGAACGAGGCGGAGCGCCTGCTGGCCGCGCCGACGCCGCTGCCGGGACCCACGGGCGAATACAACGAGCTGCGCCTCAACGGGCGCGGCGTCTTCGTCTGCATCAGCCCCTGGAATTTTCCGCTCGCGATTTTCACCGGCCAGATCGCGGCCGCGCTCGCGGCCGGCAACACGGTCGTCGCGAAGCCGGCGGAGCAGAGCGCGCTCGTCGCCGCGCGCGCCGTCGAAATGCTTTCGCAGGCCGGACTGCCGTGGCAGGCGCTGCAGTTCCTGCCCGGCGAGGGGCCCGTGCTCGGGCCGGCGCTGCTGCGCGACGCGCGCGTCGCCGGCTGTGCGTTCACGGGCTCGCTCGAGACGGCCCGCCTCATCGACCGCGAGCTCGCGGCCCGCGAAGGCCCGCTTGCGGCGCTCATCGCAGAGACCGGTGGCGTCAACGCGATGATCGTGGACAGCTCCGCGCTGCCCGAGCAGGTCGTGCGCGACGTCGTGCAGTCGGCCTTCAACAGCACCGGCCAGCGCTGCTCGGCGCTGCGGCTGCTGTGCCTGCAGCACGAAACGGCGGACCGGATTCTCGAGATGCTGCGCGGCCAAATGGCCGAGCTCGTCGTCGGCGATCCGGCGCTGCTCGAGACGGACGTGGGCCCGGTCATCGACGAGGAGGCCCGCGCGGCGCTCATGCGCTACATCGAAAGCCCGCGGCAGAACGTGCTTTATCGCAGGGCGCTCGGGGAGGCGCACGCTCGAGGCTTGTTCGTGCCGCCGACGCTCATCGAGCTGCAGGCCGCGCGGGAGCTGCGGCAGGAGATCTTCGGCCCCGTGCTGCACGTCGTCCGCTACGCCGAGCATCGGCTCGACGAGCTCGTGGACGACATCAACGCGACGGGCTACGGGCTCACGCTCGGCGTGCACAGCCGCCTTCACCGCGTCGCCCAGCGCGTGTCGCGCCGCGCCCGCGTCGGCAACGTCTACGTCAACCGCAACATCATCGGCGCGCAGGTGGGCGTGCAGCCCTTCGGGGGCGTCGGCCTCTCCGGCACCGGCCCGAAGGCCGGCGGTCCGCACTACCTGCTCCAGTTCGCGACGGAGCAGACCTACACCGTCAACACCATGGCGGTCGGCGGCAACGCGGGCCTGCTCACGCTCGGCGGCTGACGCAACGAAAAAGGGCTCTGACCCCTTTTTCGTCCGGAAGTGACGTCCCGCGTCAGGGCCATGAGACATAACGGAACCGGGACGGCGTCCCTGCGCGCTTTCGCTCCGTGGCACAGGAATTGCTTATATCCGGGGGAAGCCGGGAGGTTGAGAGGACCACCGAACATGGCAGTCAGGATCGTCGAGGAAAATGCGTCGCCTTCGTGCGAGGCCGACTACGTTCGAGTCAGCGCCTGGTGCGATCCGGAGCAGGACACCGTAACGCTCGCGACGATTCAGCGCGTCGTGCACAGGGACCGCGACGCGCCGCCTGCGGCGTGCGCGCAGCGCATCAAGACGCTCGTCGCGGAGCAGCCCATGTCGCCCGATACGGCGCTCGTGCTCGCGCGCAGCTATGCGGAACGCAAGGGCATCCCGCTCGTGGTCTCCGACATCAAGGTCCAGCGCGGGGTCTGAGCGGCCCGAGCCGCCGCATCGGCCTGTCGAGCCCTCTCCCTCTCTCCCGCCCGCGCGCCCGCCGGTCTTGTCTCACGCCGTCGTCGCCGGCGCCCGCTCAGCGCGCGCCGTCTCGGCGTCCGCCGGACCGGCCGCCATGTCGACGTCGCGAGTCTCGGGACCGATCGCCCCGCCGATCCACACGAACGCGCCCGCGAGCGCGACGAGCACGAGCGGCGTCAGCTCCAACGGCATGAACTTCGCGAGACCCGCCTGATAGAACGCGTAGAAAGCCGGCAGGATCACCGCCAGGCTGTAGCCGACGCCGTAGCCCGAAGCGCGGATGCCCACGTGGAAGCGCTCGTTGATGTAGGTCGAGACCACGCCCCATTCGGCGAGCACGATGATGTTCAGCACGATCGTGAGCAGCACGATGCCGGCAAGCCCCGTGACGACGCGGTCCACGACGAGCCAGTAGAGCACGGGCGCAACGATCGTCGTGAGCGCGCCGGCGAGTAGGAAATACGGGCGCCGGCCCATGCGCTGGCTCCACACGCCCGCGCCGACGTAGGCCAGGGCAAGCACGGCGTAAGAGACGAACAGCACGACCGCGACCTCGGTCGCGTCGAGCCCGACGGGCTGCCGCAGGAGACCGGGCAGCACGGCCGAGACCATGTCGAGCCCGAGCCAGACGCCGGTCATGAGCGTAAACACCTGCAGAAAGCTGCGCAGGTTCGCGCCCTTGACGAGCTCGAGCAGCGGCGCCTTTGCCTTGGGCGCACTTTCCCAGGCCGCGGATTCTTTGACGTGCTTGGCGTACCAGCCGACGAAACCGAAGGCGAGCAGCGCGCCGAGCACGAACGGGATGCGCCAGCCCCATTGAACATAAGGCGAATGCAGGCCGTCGGCGGGGATGACCTTGAGTAGGCCGTACGTGAGCAGGGCGATCGCGCAGTAGGCCAGCGGGTAGCCCGTCATTATCAGCGCCCCGAAGAGTCCGCGCCGATGCTTCGGGCTGTATTCGAGCGCAAGCGGCGTCGCGCTCGTGTACTCGCCGCCGAGAAAGATGCCGTCGATGAAACGCAGCACGATCAGCACGACGACGGCCGGAAGCCCGAAGCTCTCGTAGCCCGGCAGCGCTGCGATCACGAGCGTCGTGACGCCGAAGCCCGTCACTGCGACGATCGCGGTCCGCCGGCGCCCGACCCGATCGCCGAAATGGCCGAAGACGATGGCCCCGATGGGCCGGCCGATCAGGGTCGCCGCGAAGATCATGCCGCTGATGATGGCCGCCGTCCCGGGCGAGACGTTGCTGGCCTCGAAGTAGGCCGCCGCCGGCGCGAGTGCGATGACGGGCAGATAGATGTCGAACATATCGACGAAGAATCCGACCCATGCGCCGACGAGGGCCTTCCGGCCCTCGGGCGGCATCGTCTCCAAGACTCCCGAATCCATCGAGCTTGCGTTCATCGTGCGCCTCCCCCCGGAGCGGCCCGTGGATCGATGCCGCTTCTATGTGCCCTTTGAGATGCCTTTCGTACGGACGCCGCTCGCATGCGCGCCCGTTGCGATGCCCTGCGCCGAATCCTCCGGCAGCGGCCGGCTTCGCGCTCAATCCTCCCGCGGCGCGCTGGGCTTCGCGGTCATTCCTCCCGCGGCGCGCTGGCTTCGCGGTCAGTCCTCCTCGGGCGCGGCCTTGAGGCCCCGCCAGCGCCGCAGCCGCGGCGGCTCGAGATCGAAAAGATCGAGCACGCGGCCCACGGTCTGATCGACGAGCGCTTCGATCGAGTCGACGCCCGCATAGAAGGCGGGGACGGGCGGCATGACGATGCCGCTCATCTCCGTCACGGTGACCATGTTGCGAAGGTGCACGAGATGCAGCGGGCTCTCGCGCACGAGCAGCACCGTGCGGCGCCGCTCCTTGAGCGCGACGTCGGCCGCGCGCGCGATCAGCGTCTCGGTCAGCCCGGTCGCGAGGGCGGCCAGCGTCTTCATCGAGCAGGGCGCGAGAATCAGGCCGTCCGTGCGGAACGAGCCGCTCGCGATCGAGGCGCCGACGTCGCGGTCGGAGTGCACGACATCGGCCAGCGCCTCGACGTTGCGGCGGCCGAGATCGAGCTCGCTGCGGAGGTTCAGGTAGCCGGCCCGCGAGACGACGAGGTGCGTCTCGACCGTCGCTTCCTCGCGCAGCGCCTCGAGCAGGCGCAGCCCGTAGATGGCGCCGGTCGCGCCGGTGATGCCGACGACGATCCGCCGTCTGTTGCCAGAATTCACGATTCGTCCCGAGCGTTTTCCGCGCGCGGGCGCGCGCTGGCGCAGCATAGCACGCCGGGCCGCGCGGCCGGGCCGGGTCGAACCGCTCCGCCGGGCCTGCGGCCGCCGGCGTTGACAAGCGCGCGGGCCGCGTGGCTACATGCCCGGGCCGTTAGCAGGCTGTAGGCGCGCCGCGCGCCGGGCGCCGCCCGCAGCACGCAGCACGCAGCGCGCAGCGCGTGCGCAAATTGCGGCCGGTCGGCACCGGCGCGCCGACGGAGCGTCGAATGGGGAAGCTCGAACTCGAACCGGTATGGCTCAGCCTCGAGCTCGCCAGCGTGACGGCCGCGATCCTGCTGCTCGTCGCGACGCCTGTCGCCTGGTGGCTCGCGCATACGCGCGCGCGTTCACGGCCCGTGGTCGAAGCCGTCGTCGCGCTGCCGCTCGTGCTGCCGCCGACCGTGCTCGGATTTTATCTGTTGATCCTGCTCGGGCCGGCCGGGCCCCTCGGCCGCGCCTGGCTCGGTCTCACGGGCTCGACGCTGACGTTCTCGTTCTCGGGCCTCGTCGTCGGCTCGGTCATCTACTCGTTTCCATTCGCGGTGCAGCCGCTGCAGACCGCGTTCGAAGCCGTCGGCCGCGGCCCGCTCGAAGCCGCGGCGACGCTCGGCGCGACGCCCGCCGAAGCCTTTTTCCGGGTCGCGGCCCCGCTCTCGCTGCGCGGCTACCTCTCCGCGGCCGTGCTGGCCTTCGCGCACACGCTCGGGGAGTTCGGCGTCGTGCTCATGGTCGGCGGCAGCATTCCGGGCCGGACACGTGTCCTTTCCATCGCCGTCTACGAGCACGTCGAGAACGTCGACTACGCCGCGGCGCATATCCTCTCGGCGGGGCTGCTCGCGTTCTCGTTCCTCGTGCTGCTCGCCGTCTACGTCCTGAATCGGCGCGGCTCGCGCGCGGCGGAGCGCGCCCTTGCCTGAGCTCGATCTCGAGGTCGCCCTTGCCCGCGGTGCGTTTCGGCTCGAGGTGAACCAGCGGCTCGCGCTCGGCGGCGTCACGGCCCTGTTTGGGCCGAGCGGCTCCGGCAAGACGAGCCTGCTGCGCGTCCTGAGCGGCCTCGAGCGCGGGGCCGCCGGCCGCATCGTCTACGGCGGCGAAGTCTGGCAGGACGAGGGCCGCCATGTGCCCGCGCATCGGCGCGGCGTCGGCTATGTGTTTCAGGACGCGCGTCTGTTCCCGCACCTCGACGTGGCCGGCAATCTCGCCTTCGGCCTGCGGCGCAGGCTGCGGGGGCGCGACGCGCGGTACGACGAGGTTGCGGCGGCGCTGGACCTCGGGCCGCTGCTCGCGCGCCGTCCGAGCTCGCTCTCCGGCGGCGAGAAGCAGCGCGTGGCCATCGGGCGCGCCCTGCTCGCCCGCCCGCGGCTGCTTCTCATGGACGAGCCCATGTCCTCGCTGGACGAGCCGCGCAAGCGCGAGATCGTGCCCTACATCGAGCGGCTCCCGGCATCCTTCGGCCTGCCGGTCCTCTACGTCACCCACAGCGTCGAGGAAGTCGTCCGGCTCGCCGCCGAGGTCGTGCTGCTCGTCGGCGGCCGGGTCGCGGCGCGCGGGCCCGTCGCCGAGATCCTCGAGCGCATCGACCTGTGGCCCATCACGGGCCGCCTCGAAGCCGGGACCGTCATCGAGGCCGAGGTCGCCGACGTGGGCGGCGGCATGGCGACCCTGCGTCTAGGCCGGCAGAGCCTGCGGGTGCCCGTGGCCCGCGCCGAGCCCGGCAGTACCCTGCGGCTCCGCATACACGCGCGCGATGTCGCGGTCGCGACCGAGCGGCCCGCGAAGCTCAGCATTCGCAACGTCCTGCCGGCCCGCGTGCTCGCGATCGATACGGACGAGACGGCCTATGTCGAGCTGCTGCTCTCCGTCGAGGGCAGGCACCTGCGCTCGCGCATCACACGCGAGGCGCTCGAGGACCTCGAGCTCGCGCCGGGCCGCGAGGTCTTCGCCTTGATCAAGAGCGTTGCCTTCGAGGGGCGCGGCTGGACGCCTTGACGTCGCGGCCGCGGCTCATCGGAGCGCTTCGATCTCGACACGCTGACCTTGCGGCAAACCAAGAGCCGGCGGCGGGACAGCGCGACGATGCGTTAAACTTGCCCCCCGGATCTGAATGCGGCATGCGGCTATGCGAGTGACGAACCTCGATGCAATCACTTACGGCGTGCGCGATCTCGAGAAATCGTGGCGCTTCTGGACGGACTTCGGGCTCGAGCCGAAGCAGGCGGACGGCGCCGGGGCAGTCTTCGAGGCTCAGGACGGCTCGGGCGTGATCCTGCGCCGCGCCGACGATCCCGCCCTGCCCGCGCCGGCCGTGGCCGGCGAGACGCAGCGCGAGCTGATCTTCGGCGTCGCGAGCCCCGCCGACCTCCAAGAGATCGCCGCGGAGATCGGCCGCGACCGCGACGTGCGCATGGGCGACGACGGCAGCGTCCACTGCGTCGATCCCGTCGGCTTTCCGGTCGCGTTCCGCGTCGCGAAGCGCCATCCCGTGTCGGCGCCGGAGCTCAAGTTCAACACGCCCGGTCACCCCGACCGCATCAATACCCGCGGCGAGTTCTTCGACCACGCGACGCCGCTCGAGATGACGCACGCCGTCTTCATGGTTGGCCCCGGGATCGAGGACGCGGTCGAGTTCTATACCAAACGCCTCGGCTTCATCGTCAGCGACTGCTACCCGGGCCGCGGCTACTTCATGCGCGGCTCGGCCTCGCACCACCACCACGATCTGTTTCTGCTCAACGTCGGCCCGAAGCGCGGCTTCCACCACGTCGCGTTCGAGCTCTCGAACATCCACGAGCTCTTCGGCGGCGGGCTCAACATGACGCGCCGCGGCTGGACGACGGCGCTCGGCCCGGGCCGTCACCCGATCTCCTCGTGCTACTTCTGGTACTTCCACTGTCCCTCGGGCGGCGCGGCCGAGTACGACTTCGATTCGGACCAGGTCGACGAGCGCTGGGTGCCGGGCAGCTTCGAGCAGACGCCCGAGCGTTTCGCCGAATGGTGCCTGGCCGAGGGCATGCAGGACTCGCTGCTCTACAAGGGCGTGCAGCGCGCCGAGACCGCCGGGTCCGGGGCAGACTGACCAAAAAAGGGGTCAGCGCCCTTTTCGCCGCGCGAGGACGTCGCTATCCGCCGCCGCGGTGGCGAAAAAGGGCTCTGACCCCTTTTTTTCGCGTCGGCAATGTGCGCCAGAGCTCGCTCGCGCGGGGATCGACGGGTGCGTTCTACGTGGCGATGGGTCAATGGTCTTGGGTCGATCAGACTCAATCGCTCGTCGTCCGCGCTCGCGGCGACGCGGCCGCCCTCACGACCGCGGTCGAGCGCGCGATTGCGTCGGTGGACCCCAGCGCTCCGCTCGCGAGGATCACGACCATGAGCGCGCTGGTCGAGGCCTCGGAAGGCCAGCGCCGCTTTGCATTGACGGCCTTCGCAACGTTCGCAGTCGCTGCCTTGGCGCTCGCGGGCGTGCTGAGGCAAGGCATGATACTGACCGGCGTCGGGATCGGCGCCGGCCTGGCCGCGGCGGCGGCTTTTGCTCGAGGGCTCAGTGCGCTGCTCTTCGGCGTCGGCGCGCTCGACCCGCTGACTTATCCAGCGGAGATCGGTCTCATCGCGGCCGTCTCGGCAATCGCGTGCGTCGTGCCGGCCTCCCGGGCCTTACGAGTCGATCCCTGCGTCGCGCTGCGGGCCGAGTAGCGCCCCGGTGGAGCCGCCGCGGATGCCGGCGCCCGAGCCGACGACCCACGCGACGACGGCCGCGAGCGCGACGCCGTGAATCGCGAATGCCCAAACCGGCGTTCCGCCGAGGCCCGGCAGGAACCGCAGCGCGAGCAGCGCGGCCACGAGGCCCGCGAGTCGCGCGGGGCCCGCAGCGGACTCGAGGAGGTTCTTATTTCGGGCCAGCCGAACGTCGGGGAGGAACTGCGCAGTGCGTGCGGCGTACGACCACTTCGCGTCGGCGCCGCTCAATGCGGCGAGCTCGGCAGCGAGCGCAGCGTCCTCGGCGAGGGCGGCCCCGACCTCCGCGGCGCGGGCCCGGTCCAGCTCCCCGTCGAGATACCCCGAAAGCTCGCCCGGCTCGATGGTCCTCATGGTATTTCCTCCGTGGCCAACGCCGCCAACGCCTTTCTGGCCGCATGGAGCCGCGACATCACGGTCCCTTGCGGAATCGACAGTACTTCTGCCAACTCACGATAACTCAATCCGCCGAAGTAACGCAGGCGCAGAATCTCGCGATGCTCCTGCCTCAGGAGATCGATGGCGCCGCTGAGCCTCTCCCACTCCGGCGTCTCGGCCGCGGCCGCGCCCTCGGCGTCACGGTCGTCCAAAGAGGCAGTCTTCGCGGCGCGCCGGGCTCGCAGCACGTCGATGCAGCAGTTGCGCAGGATCGCAAACCACCACGCCTTGAACGGTCGCGCCCTGTCATACGTGGACAGCCGCTCGAGGCCGCGCAGGGCCGCCTGCTGCACGGCATCTTCGGCGTCGTGGCGATCGCGTACGATCGAGCGGGCATATCCTGCGGCCTGCGGCAGCAAAGGCCGCAGCAGGCGCTCGTACTCTGGCTCGGCGAGCACGCTCAGCCGAGCTGCCGCAATAGGCGGATGAGCTCTGCCAGCCGCTCGTGGAACACGGCCAGGACGGTAACGAGAGTCACGACGTGAATCGCGGCGATGATGATGGCCGCACGGCCGAAGCCCGCGAGCCTCCTTCCGGGGCCTGCACCGGCGAGCGCCGTTACGGCGAGCACGATGGCGAGCACGGACTTCTCGAGCCCGAGCAGGTTGATGAACGCCGTGATGCTCAGGGCGAGCGCGGCCAGCGCCAGGCCGGCGCGGCGGCCGGCCTCATACGCCGCGTCGGCGGGCAGCGGGGATGAGTTCGTATCGGCCACAGCCGTTCTCCTCGGAGTCTTTTCGATACCCCTGATACGGAGGCCGCGGCCGAAATATTCACGCCGAAAAAGGGGTCAGAGCCCTTTTTCGGATCTCGAATCACCTAAACCCGTAGAGCCGCTCGGGATTCTCGACGAGCACCTTCCTCTGCAGCGCCGCCTCCGGCATCATGAGCGGGATCAGATCGACGAGGTCGCCGTCGTTCGGCATGTGCTTCTTGATGTTCGGATGCGGCCAGTCGGTGCCCCAGAGGATCCGGTCGGACTGCACTTCGAGCAGCGCCTGCGCGAACGGCACGGCGTCCGTGAACGGCGGCCCCGCAGAGGAAATGCGCTCGGCGCCGCAAATCTTGACCCAGCAGTTCTCCATGCGCGCGACGTTCAGAAGGATCTTGAAGGGCGTCTGCTCGAGCCCGTCCTTGGTCGGCACGCGCCCCATATGATCGATGACGAAGGGCACGGGCAGCTTACGCAGCATCTCTTCGAAGTCGAGCAGGTCCTTCGCGTCGAAGTGCAGCACGACATGCCAGCCGAGCGGCTTCACGCGCTCCACTAGCCGATGGAAAACGGCGAGGTCCGGCGTACCGCCCAAGTGCTGCACGAAATTGAAGCGGATGCCGCGGATTCCGCCTTCATTCAGGATCTCGAGCTCGCGGTCCGTGATGGACTCCTCGACGTTCGCGACGCCGCGGTAGCGCCCTTCGCTCTGCGCGATCGCGTCGAGGATCACGGTGTTGTCGCTGCCGTGGCAGCTCGCGTTGACGAGCACGGCGCGGGTGAGGCCCAGCGTCTTCTGCAGCGCCTGGAACCTCTCGAGCGGCGCGTCCGGCGGCGTGTAGCTTCGGTCCGGCGCGTATGGGTACTTATGCGCCGGACCGAAAATGTGGCAGTGCGCATCGCAGGCATTCGCCGGCGGCCTGTAGTTCGGCGTCCGGGTGTTCGGATCGGGCGCCATGCAAACCGGAATTTCCTTCGTTGTCATCGTTCCCTCGATACCTCTTCTCGCCTCGATGCGGCTCAGGCCGAGACGGTCATTCGAAACACTTCTCGAGACGATCGAGCGTGCGCATCGCGGGCATGACCTGCTGCACACTCGAGTTGGGCTCGCGGCCTTCCCGGATCGCCGCGACGAACTCGCGGTCCTGCAGCTCGATGCCGTTGTTCGAGACGGCCACCCCGGTGAGATCGATGGGCTGGTCGTGGCCGTCGAAGAGATCATCGTAGCGGGCGACGTACGTGCCGTTGTCGCAGATGTAGCGGAAGAACGTGCCCTGAGGCCCGTTGTTGTTGAACGAAAGCGCGAGAGTGCAGATGGCGCCCTTGGGCGTCTTCATCCCTATGCTCATGTCCATCGCGATGCCGAGCTCGGGATGGTGCGGACCTTCCAATGCAAAGACCTCGGAGGCCGTCTCGCGGGTCTGGTAGTGAAAGAGATCGACCGTATGGCAGGCATGGTGCCACAGCAGATGGTCGACCCAGCTGCGCGGCTTGCCTTCGAGGTTCTTGTTCTCGCGCCGGAAGAAGAACGTCTGCACGACGAGCTGCTGCAGCTTGAGCTCGCCCGCCTTGATCTTGTTGTGCACCCATTGATGAGAGGGATTGAACCTGCGGGTATGGCCGGCCATGGCCACGAGCCCGGTCTCCTTCCTGACCTTCTCGATCTGCTCGGCGTCGGCCAGGTTGTCGGCGATGGGAATCTCGACCTCGACGTGCTTGCCGGCCCTCATGACCTCGACGGCCTGCCGGGCATGAATCTGCGTCGGCGACGTGATGATTGCGGCCTCCACGCCCGGCCGCGAGAGCGCTTCCGAGAGATCCGTCGTCCAATGAGGAATGCCGTACTGCTTGGCGACCTTCTCGGTCGTATCCGGGCTGCCTCCGGCCAGGCTCACGACTTCGACATCCGGAATGTTCTTGAGTCCGTCGAGATGCTTGCGTCCGAATGCGCCCTGCCCGACGACGACAATCTTCATGAGCCTTCCTCCCAATCAGCGGAAAAAGAAAGGGTCCCCATCCTCGCGCACGGCGCTCTCGGCTCGTGCAAGAGAGCCGCTCTTTCGTGGACGGGAGATCCCTTCGGGATCGATCGTGTATCATGAATTCTACTTCAGATAGGCCGGCCGGCCGCAAGCCGCCGCCGGTCTCGGCGCGCATCCCCGAGGGCGACGCCGCTTCCAAGCACACGCGCAACGGAGGTGACGACACCTATGGCCGAAAGAGCAAGCAACCTCGAGCTTCGTAACGACTTCGCGCTGCTCATCGACGGCCGGCTCCGCGAGGGCAGCGCTACGCTCGACGTCATCGATCCGGCGCTCGGCGCCGTCTTCGCGCGCTGCCCCGCCGCCGGCCGCGCCGAGCTCGACGAAGCCGTTCGTGCCGCCCGCCAGGCGTTCAAGGCGTGGCGCGAGACGTCCTACGAGCACCGGGCCGGCCTCGTGAAGCGCCTCGCCGCGGCGCTGCGCGAGCACCAGAAGGAGCTCGGCGAGCTGCTGACGCGCGAGCAAGGCAAGCCGCTCTCGCAGTCGATCGCGGAAATCGACCGCGGCGCGGGTCAGTCCGAGGGCATGGTCAGCATCGATGTCCCGGTGGAGACGCTCGTCGACGACGCGCAGCGGCACATCGAGCTGCATTACCGTCCGCTCGGCGTCGTCGGCATCATCACGCCCTGGAACGCCCCCGTGAACCTCGCGCTCGGACCGCTCGTCTCGGCGCTGTACACGGGCAACACCGTGATCCTCAAGCCTTCGCCCTACACGCCGCTCACGACGCTCAAGCTCGGGGAGCTGCTCAAAGACATCTTCCCTGCCGGCGTCGTCAACGTGCTGGCCGGGGGCGACGAGCTCGGTCGGTGGATGACGGAGCACGGGGGCATCGACAAAATCTCCTTCACGGGCTCGGTCGCGACGGGCAAAAAGGTGGCCGCCAGCGCTGCCGGGACGCTGAAGCGCGTCACGCTCGAGCTCGGCGGCAACGATCCGGCCATCATCCTCGACGACGTGGACCCGAAGGCCATCGCCAAGAAGGTGTTCTTCGCGGCCTTCGTGAACAGCGGGCAGGTCTGCATGGCCATCAAACGCATCTACGCGCACGAGAAGGTGTACGACGCGCTCTGCGCGGCGCTCGTCGAGGAGGCCAGGAACGCGAAGGTCGGCAACGGACTCGATCCCGAAACACAGCTCGGGCCGCTGCAGAACAAGATGCAGTACGACAAGGTCCGCGACATCATCGAGGACACGAAGCGCAGCGGCGCGAAGATCCTCGTCGGCGGCGAGGTGCCCGAGGGTGACGGGTATTTCATCCCGCCGACGCTCGTGACCGACATCGACGAGCACAGCCGCCTCGTGCAGGAAGAGCAGTTCGGACCCGTCGTGCCGATCCTGAAATATGCCGATCTCGAGGACGCGATTGCGCGCGCGAACGACACGCGCTACGGCCTCAGCGGCTCGGTATGGACGAGCGATCCCGAGCGCGGCAAGAAGATCGCGGCGCGGCTCGAGGTCGGAACGGCCTGGGTCAACCAACACCGCGCGACGTCGGCCTTCGTGCCTTTCGGGGGCGCCAAGGAGTCGGGCCTCGGGCGGCAGTATTCGATCGTGGGGCTCAAGGGCTACATGGAGCCCGAGGTCATCAGCGTCGCGAAATAGCGGGGCGGCTCGTGCCGCGCGGCGGGCGTCTGCGCAGCGAGGCAGGCGCCATGCGACGCCGCCGAGAGGCGCGACGGGGACGCCTCGCGCCGACGGGGGCGCATCGGGGCGCGCCCCCTCGCTACGCTACCTGCGGCCGTCCCAGACCGCGCTCGGAATCTGCACCTCGCCCTTGAAGATCAGCCGTGCGGTACGCAGCAGCCCGGCCTTCTCGACCACGGGCTGATCCGGCGTCCCGCCGACCTCGAGCGTGACCGAAAACTCCCCCGATGGATGCTCGACGGACATGTGCTTCGTCCTGCCCGGCGGCACCTTGGCGATGCCTTCGGTCACCGAGCCCGGCAGGATGCAGGCCGTCGCGACCGAGACGGCGCCGAGCACGCCGATGGCCGCGTGGCAGTCGTGCGGGATGAACGTCCGGGTCGAGACGTGGCCGCCCGAGCGCGGCGGGGCGATGAGGCTCATCTTCGGCACGACCTTGCTCGCGACGTCGCCGAGGTTCATGCGCGGCCCGATCTGCAGGCGGATCGACTCGATGCGCCGTTTGAGCTCCGTGTCGCCGTCGAGCTCGGCCGGCGTCTCGTAGCCGCTACGGTCGAAATCCTGCGCGCGCAGCATGACGACGGGCATGCCGTTGTCGATACAGGTCACGCGCACGCCGTCCACCTCGTCCACGACGCTGCCGGTCGGCAACAGACTGCCGCAGATCGAGCCTGCAACGTCGAGGTAATTGCAGATCACGGGCGCGGACGTGCCGGGGACGCCGTCGATGCGTGCGTCGCCCTCGTAGCTCACCCGCCTGCCGGGCGTCTGCACGATGAGCTCGCAGAGGTTGTTGCTGTTCAGCATGCGCACACGGACCCGCGTTTCGCCGTCTTGCGCCTCGACGAGCCCGGTCTCGATTGCGAACGGCCCGACCGCGGCGAGCATATTGCCGCAGTTCGGCGTCGTATCGACGCGGCCTTCGCCGACGACGACCTGGGCGAACAGGTAGTCGACGTCGGCCGCGCCGTCCTCGGATCGCGAGACGATCGCCACCTTGCTCGTGAGCGGATGCGCGCCGCCTGCGGCGTCGATCTGCCGCTTGTCGGCACCCATGGCCGCGACGAGCACGCGGTCACGCAGCTCGGGGTCCGCCGGCAGATCCGTCTTGCGGAAATACAGACCTTTTGAGCTACCGCCCCGCATGAGAAAGCTCGGAATCGATGTCTGCATGGTTCACTCCTCGCGCACAATTCTAGCAGGCCCCGGTGCGGGCGCCGCCCGACGGCGACGCCGCCAGCGGGCGCGGCCGTCTGCCGGCGACGCCGCCTGCCGGCGCGGCCGCGGCTTGCGGTCGCCCGCAGCGCCCGGCAGCCGGGCACGCCTGTGGTCGTGCGCCGGCGGCTTCACCTACTCGCCGGGCAGGGTCTCACGGACGAGCAGCACCATGATCGAGACGCCCGCGAGCCCGAGACCCGCGACGGCGAGGCTCGCGAGCGCGAGCCCCGAGGCGTCGATGAGCACGCCCGTGAGCAGCGGCGCGACGCTGAGCCCGAGGTCGCCGATGAGCCGCCAAACCCCGAGGAACTGCGCCCGATGCTCGCTGCGGCGCGCGATGTCCGCGCCCATGATCATGACGATGCCCGTGCCGAGGCCGTTCGCGAGGCCGAGCAGCAGGGCGACGCCGAGCAGGCTCCGGAAGCCGTGCACCAGGGGCAGCAGCGCGAGCCCCACGGCAAACAGGGTCATGCTCGGCACCGCGCTCCACTTGCGGCCGCGCCGATCGACGAGCACGCCCACGGGATAGAACAGCGTCATGTCGAGCGCCGACGAGAGCGAATAGACGAGACCGATCGCCGCTGAGCCGAGCCCCGCGGCCTCGCCGAACAACGGCACGAGCAGCTGCCGACCGGCCCGCATGAGCTGCAAGGCCAAGACCGATAAGCCGGCCGTCGCGAACTCCCTACGGTGGCTGCGAAGGACCTGCGCGACGGCCGAGGGACCGGCTCGGCGTCCGCCTTCGAGATCGTCCACGTCGATGAACGCGACGACGAACGCCGAGGCCAACAGAACCGCGAGGGCCCCGATCAGGAACGCCGTCCGATAGCCGAGGGCCGCCGCGACGAACCCGCCGGCGGCCGGTCCCACGAAAGCGCCGGCGCGCTGCAGCCCGCCCATGACGGAGATCGCGCGCCCGACTTCGGTCGGCGCGCAGGTCTGCGAGATGTAGGACTGGCGGCCGAGCATCCAGGCCGCCTGGCCGGCCCCGAGCACGACGGCGGCGGCCGCGATGGCCCAGATCGCCGTCGTGAGATCGAGCGTCGCCATCCCGACGAGGATCAAACCGAGGCCGCCGAGCAGAACCGGCTTGTCGCCGAAGCGGGCCGAAAGCATCCCGGCCGGCAAGTCGAACAGCAGCACGCCGACCCCGCGCAGGCCGACGACCGAGGCCGCGAGCGCCGCGCCGGCGCCGAGCTGCAGCACGTGCAAGGGCAGCAGAATCAGAAGGCCCTGGTAGCTGATCGAAATCAACAGGGACGGGACGTAGATCGGCGCCGCCATGCGGTCGTAGGGCGGCGGAAGACGCAGGCGCGCGAGACGCGCGAGGCGCACGAAACGCCCCAGGCATCCGAGGCGCCCCAAGCATCCGAGGCGCTCGAGGCGCGCGTAACGCATGCAGCGCGCAGGGCCGGGGGAAGGGCCGCAGCCCTTCGCGCCCGGTTCGGACGGGGCGGCGCGGGTTTCGCGATCCAAGGCTCAGCCTGTCTGGTCCGCGGCCGCCGGCGCCAAGCGGATCGGTTTTCGCCGGCCACTGCCCGGTCGCTGCCCGGCTTCGGCCGCGGCGCCGCGCACTGCTAGAGCACGGCCGCGATCGAATCGGCCACGTAGTCCACGTTGCCCTCGTTGATCCCTGCAATGTTGATGCGGCTCGACTCGACCATGTAAACGTGGAATCGCTCGCGCAGCGCGACGACCTGCTCACGCGAGATTCCGAGGAAGGAGAACATGCCGCGCTCGTTCGCGATGAAAGAGAAATCGATGGGCGTGGCGCGCACGGCGAGCTTCTCGACGAGGAGCCGCCGGAGCCCGTTCAGCCTGTTGCGCATCGCCTCGAGCTCGGAGGTCCATTGGGCCCGCAGCGATTCGTCGTGCAGGATGCGGTCGACGATCGCGGCGCCGTGGTCGGGGGGCATCGAGTAGATGCTGCGCGCGACGTTGGCGGCGTTCGAGGCGACGCCCTTGGCCTCCTCTGCATTCGCGGCGACGACGCAGACTGCGCCGACGCGCTCGCGATAGAGGCCGAAATTCTTCGAGCACGAGGCGACGGCGACGAGCTCGGGCACGCTGTCCGCCATGAGACGCAGGCCGTAAGCGTCCTCGTCGAGGTTCGAGCTAAGACCCTGGTAGGCGAGATCGATGAACGGCACGATGCCCCGCTTCGCACAAAGCTGCGCCAGGACTCCCCACTGCTCCTTCGATAGATCGGCTCCACAAGGGTTGTGGCAACAGCCGTGCAGCAGGAGCAGATCGCCCGCCGGGATTTTCTCCACGGCCGCGGTCATGCCCTCGAAGTCGATCGCGTGGGCCGCGCGGTCGTAATAGGGATAGGTCTCGATCGCAAGGCCCGACAGGCGCAGCAGCGGGATGTGGTTCGGCCACGAGGGATCGCTGATGTGAATCCGCGAGCCGGGCTTCGCCCGCTGCACGAGATGGCCCGCGACGCTGAGGCCCCCGCTGCCGCCCGGGGTCTGAACCGTGCTGACACGGCCCCCTTCGAGCGCCCGGTGACCGGCGCCGAACAGCAGCGCTTCCATGCCGCGATTGAAGCCTGCATTGCCGGCGATGGCGACGTAGGTCTTCGTGTCCTCGGCCTCGAGCACGGCGCGCTCGGCCCGCTTCACGGAATCGAGGATCGGCGTACGGCCCCTCTCGTCCTGATAAACGCCCACGCTGAGATCGATCTTGCGCGGATCGGGATCGGCGCGGAACAGCGTCATGATGCCGAGAATCGCGTCGGGCGGCAGTGGCTTCAGAGTTCCAAA
This sequence comes from uncultured Gammaproteobacteria bacterium, assembly GCA_963702105.1. GTDB lineage: Bacteria > Pseudomonadota > Gammaproteobacteria > Steroidobacterales > Rariloculaceae > ZC4RG20. The sequence continues at coordinate 405,067 of OY969712.1, read as the reverse complement.
CACGGTCGTTCCTCTGGGCGGCGGCCGGGCCAGCGCAGGCGCGGAGCGCCGCGGCCGATGTGCTATGGTGAATCGAACGGGAAGGCGGACACGGGACGCGTATGGTAAGGACATGCGCGGGCCGCAACAATAGCGCGACGGCGAACAGATGAAAGCCATAGTACTCGAGCGTTTCGGCGGCCCCGAGGTCATGCGGCTCGGCGACGCGGAGAGCCCGCGCCCCGGCCCCGGGCAGATCCTGATCCGCGTCGCGGCGACCTCCGTGAATCGGCCGGACGTCATGCAGCGCCTCGGCCGCTATCCCCCGCCGGCCGGCGAGTCGGAGATCCTGGGCCTCGAGGCGGCCGGCACGGTCGAGCAGATCGGGGCCGACGTCGAGGGCTTCGCGCCCGGCGACCGCGTCGTCGCGCTGCTCGGGGGCGGCGGCTACGCCGAGCTTGCCGTGGCGCATGCCGGCCTCGCGCTGAGGATTCCGGACTCCGTGAGCTTCGGCGAGGCGGCTTGCATCCCCGAGACCTACATCACGGCGTACCTCAATGTCTTCATGACGGCGCGCCTCGCCGACGGCGAGACGGTGCTGCTGCACGGCGGCGGGGGCGGCGTGAACACGGCCGCGATCCAACTGTGCCGCTGCCTCACGCCCAAGGCGCGCATCGCCGTGACGGCCTCGCCCGGCAAGCTCGAGCGCGTAGCCGGGCTCGGCGTGGACCGCGTCATCGACTACCGCAACGAGGACTTCGCCGAGGCCGTGCTCGACTTCAGCGGCGGCGCAGGTGCGGACGTGATCCTCGATCACATCGGCGCACCCTACCTGGAGCGCAACATGAAGGCCCTCGGGATCGGCGGCCGGCTTTCGCTGATCGGGATCATGGGCGGGGCCGAGGCCACGATCAATCTGGGCAGGCTGCTCGTGAAGCGCCAGCACATCATCGGCTCCGTGCTGCGGCCGCGGCCCGTAGCCGAGAAGGCCGCGATCGTCGCGGAGTTCGGCCGCGTCGTCATGCCGCTGTTCGCGGAACGCCGCATCGTGCCGCTCATCGACCGGGTGCTGCCGCTCGAGGAGGCCGCCGAGGCGCACCGCGTCATGGAAGACAGCGCGCACTTCGGCAAGATCGTGCTGCGCGTATGAGCGCGGCACGCGGCGAGACGCCGCTACGCAGCCTGCTCTTCGTTCCCGGCAACAAGGCCGACATGCTCGAGAAGGCGCTGGGCACGCGCCCCGACGCGCTCGTGCCGGACATGGAGGACTCGGTGCCCGACGGCGAGAAGGCCGCCGCGCGCGAGACGATCCGCGCGTACCTTCCGCGGCTCGCCGGCGCCGGCCCGCGGATCATCCCGCGCGTGAACGCGCTCGATACGCCCTGGACGGAGCAGGACCTCGCGGCCGTCGTGGGGCCGGACATTTACGGCGTCTCCATCGGCAAGATCCGCGCGCCGGCCGACATCAGCACGGTTTCGCAACTCATGGCGGACCTCGAACGGCGCGCCGGCCTGCCCGTGGGGCGGCTGCGGCTGATCCCCTGGATCGAGACGGCCGCGGCCATCGTGCAGTGTCACGCAATCTGCAGCGCGAGCAAGCGCATCGTGGGCGTCGCTTTCGGCGCCGAGGACTTCACGCTCGACCTGGGCGTCGAGCGCGTCGAGGACGAGGCGCAGCTCGCGTACCCGCGGGCCGCGCTGTGCATCGCTGCGCGCGCCGCCGGGGTTCCGGCGCTCGAGACGCCGTATTTCGAGTTTCGCAACGAGGCAGGGCTGCGTGCGGCAGCGGGGGCGGCGAGACGCTTCGGCTTCAAGGGCCAGTTCGCGATTCACCCGGCGCAGATCGAGACGCTCAACGCCTGCTTCTCGCCGTCGGAGAGGGAAATCGCCGAGGCCCGGCGGATCGTCGCTGCCTTCGAGGAGGCGGAACGGCGCGGCCGCGGCTCGACTTCGCTCGACGGCCGCGTCATTGACGTGCCCGTCGTCAAGCGCGCCCGAGCCGTGCTCGCGGCGGAAAAGAGGTCAGAGCCCTTTTTCGGCGGCGACACCCGGGCCGCCGGCATCGAGGACGAAAAAGGGCTCTGACCCCTTTTTCGCCTTTTCCGCCTACGCGTCGCGGACTGCCCGCGTGACGAGGTTCTGCAGCAGCGGAATCTTGAAGTGGTTGTAGTTCAACGGCGTCGCGTCGCGCACGGCGGCCTGCCCGGCCAGCTTGGCCGTATCGGCGTTCTTGGGCTGGCCGACGACGACGGCCTCGACCTGCGTAAGGCGCCGCGGCTTGCACTGCACGGCGCCCGCGACGAGCCGAGCCTTCGCGATCTTGGCGCCCTCGCCGTCGCCGTCCGTCACGATCGCCGCGGCCACGTTGACGAGCGGGAAATCCCAAACGTTGCGGTCCGCAACCTTCTCGAAATAGAACTTGGCCCCGCCCCACTCGGCGGGAATGCGCAGCGCCTTGAGCACGTCGCCGTGCTCGAGCACGGTCATGCGCCGGATGTCGATGTCCGGCCCGATGAAGAACTGCTCGGCCGGCACCACGCGCTCGCCCTTCGGCCCCTGAATCACCATGCTCGCATCGAGCGCGACGAGCGCCGGCGCCGTGTCTGACGGGCTCACCGCGACGCAGCGGCTCGCGCCCCAGAGGCAGTGCTCGCGATTCTGGCCCTTCGGTGTATTGGCATAACAGGTGTTGCCGCCTGCGCGATAGCAGTTCACGCCGTAGCGGTAATACCAGCAGCGCGCGTCCTGACTCACGTTGCCGCCGATCGTGCCGCTGTTGCGGATCTGCGGGCTCGCGACGCGCCCGGCAGCCGTCGAGAGCACGGCATAGCGCTGCTGGATCATCGAGCTCGCCGCGACCTCCGTCAGGGTGGTCAGCGCGCCGATCTCGACCCCGCCGTCGGGCATCTCGCGAATGCCTTTGAGCGCGGCGATACCGCCGAGCTCGACGACGTATTTGGGCCGCTTGATGCGGTCCTTGAACCAATCGAGGCTGTCGTTGCCGCCGGCCATGGCCCAGCCATCGTCACCGTAGCGGGCGAGCAGATCGACGGCGTTTTCGACCGTATCCGGCTGGTACAACTCGAAACCCGGCATCACGTCTCTGGACATGGCTCGCGCTCCCTACATTTCAGGCCGTGTTGACCTGCAGCGGCGTGTGCGACTGCGGCCGCCCGGCCAACGCATTGACGATCTGATCCGGCGTCACGGGCAGCCGGTTGAAGTAGTGCCCGCCCAACGCGTCGGTGATGGCGCTGACGAGCGCCGAGGCCGCCGCACCCATGACCGGCTCGCCGATCCCCTTCGTGCCGAACGGGCTTTGGGGATCGGGTTTGTCCACGGCGTCGGTCTTGATGAAGGAGGGCACGTCGAGATAGCTCGGGGGCTTCGACTGATACAGGCCCACGTTGCCGGGCAGGCCGTTCTGCGGGTCGTAGATAGGCCGCTCGAGCGAGGCCATGCCGATCCCCATGACGGCTCCGCCCTGGATCTGCGACTCCAGTCCCTGCGGGTGGATGACCGTGCCGCAGTCCGCGACGCCGAGATAATCGACGATATCGAACTTACCCGTTTCCGTATCGAGCGAGATCTCCACGTAACCTGCGACGAAGGCCGCCGGCTGCGCCGTGATCGGCAGGTTGTCCTTACCCGCGCCGACGAGCCCCGTGCCGGCGAGCGCCATGGCCGACTGCTGGCTCATCGGGTTCATGTCCTTGGAAACCTCGTGCCCGTCGTACTTGCCGCCGAGCTCGATGGCGCGCTTCGCGACCTGCGCGTAGGTCATGCTCTTCGAAGCATCGGCCTTGCTGAAGACCTTCTCGCCGCCAACGTCGTAGTCCTCGGGCTTGCCGCCGAGGTCCATGGCGGCGATCTCCTTGATCTTCGCGAGCGCGTCCTGGGCCGCGACGAAGTTCGTGCGGGCCATCGTGAACGAAGTGTTGCTGCCGAACTGGCCGATGTTCCAGGGCAGGTGCTTGCGGCTGTCGCCGCGCTCGACGACGACGTTGGCGAAATCGTACTTGAGCGCCTCGGCCGCGATGCGGGCCGTGCCCGTATGCGAGTAGGTCCCGAGATTGCCGACGCCCGTGTGCACGTGCAGCTTCCCATCGGGCCTGATCACGACGAGCCCGTCGAAGCCCGAGAAGCCGGCGGGATGGAAGCCGCGGCCGATGCCGATGCCGGTCACCTTCGTGCCGTTGCGCTGCCCGCTGCGCGCCTTGCGCTCTTCCCAGCCGAAGGCCTTCATGCCCTGCTCGATCGCGTCCTTGAGGTAGCAGCTCGTGACGCCGCCCTGCCGGCCTCCGAACTTCGCGTCCATGCCCGGGGTGTTGATGCGCCGGATCTCGTAGCGGTCCAGACCGAGCATGCGCGCCGCCTTGTCCATGAAGGGCTCGACGCTCGCGACGGTCTGATTGTGGCCCGGGCCGCGCTGCGCCGAGCGCGGCGGCGTGTTCGTCAGGACGCAGACGCCGCGGAAGCGCATGGCCTCGGGCTGATACAGCAGCGAGACGGTGTCGCCCGCAGACGGCCAATCCGGGAAGCCCACGGTCGGGCCGTTTTCCTGCACGATGTAGAGATCCGCCGCGACGACGCGGCCGTCCTTGCGGAAGCCGAGCTTGACGCGCCCCTGGAAGCCCGTGCGCGCGTTACCGAGGTAGTACTCTTCGGCGCGGCTGACGCGCATGAGCACGGGCCGGCCGTTGAGCATCTTCGAGGCATAGGCCGGAATCGCCATGATCGGGTAGGCCGAGCCCTTGGAGCCGAAGCCGCCGCCGCAGGTCTCGGAGACGTAGACGAGATCCTCGGGCTTGATGCCGATGTAGCCCGCGAGCCCCGGCATGATGTAGCTCTGACTCTGCGAAGAGCCGTAGACGATGCACTTGCCGTTCTGCCAATAGGCCATGCACGAGCGCGGCTCCATGGAGTGATGGGACATCCCGGCCGTCACGAAGGACTCGTCGAGCACGAGATCGGCCTTCTTGAAGCCGGCATCGACGTTGCCGAAGGACCACTCGGCCATGGGCTTGCCCATGGGCAGCTGGCCCTCGCCCGCGGCCGCGAAATCGGCCGCCGTCCACTTGACCTGCTGGACCTTGGCCGGCCCGCCGATGAGCTGGTTGTTGATGGCATTGCCGTCCGAGCGCGCATCCGGGCCGCCCGGGTAGAGGCTCTCGAGCGGATCGACCGTGAACGGCAGCGGCTCGTAGTCCACCCGGATCTTGTCCATCGCGTCCTGCGCGGTCTGCTCGTCCACGGCGACGACGGCCGCGATGGGCTGCCCGATGAACATCGGCTCCTTGGTCAGGATCTGATCCGCGGGCCCGGGCTGCGCCGGCACGTCATCGGCCGTGAGGATCGCGAGCACCCCGTTGAGGCTCTTCGCCGCCGAGACGTCGAGATTGCGCACGCGCGCGTGCGGCATCGTCGAAAGCACGAGGCGGCAGAACGCCATGCCGTCTGCGCGGAAATCCTCCGCGTATTTCGCCTGCCCCGTGACCTTGCCGAGAATGTCCGGCGGGACGAAATTCTTACCGAGTAACTCGTAAGCCATACGTCACCTCCCCCAATTCAGCCGCCGGCGGACTCCATGAAGCCCCCGCCCGCGCGCCTAGGGCAGACCGATAAACAATGCGTCCCGTAAGTCTGCGTGCAGGGCGATTTGCGGGACGCTGAGCGCCAGGACGGCGCGAAGCGGGCCCCCAGGGACGGGTTCCCCGCGGTCCCGTAAATCGCCCTGCACGCACGCTTACGGAACACCACTAAGCCTGGCTGAGCTGGTTGCCGCCGGCCGCGCGCAGGATCGCATTCAGGTAATGATCGTACGCCCCGCAACGGCAAAGATTCCCCGACATCCAATGCCGCGCCTCTTCCCGCGTCGGCTTCGGATTGGCCTTGAGCAGGCCGACCGCGCTCACGATCTGCCCGGGCGTGCAGAAGCCGCACTGCGGGCCGAGCTCGTCGATCATGGCTTGCTGCACGGGATGCAGGCCGCCGTCGGCGCCCTTGACGCCCTCGATCGTCGTGATGGCGCGCGTGCGCACGCTGTGCGTCAGCGTCGAGCAGGAGTAATGCGGAACGTCGTCGAGCAGCACCGTGCAGGCCCCGCACTCGCCCCGGTCGCAGCCGAGCTTCGTGCCCGTGAGGCCGAGCTTGTACCGCAGCGTCATGGCCAGCGTTTCGTTCGGCAGCACGTCGACGGGGCGCATCTTGCCGTTGACGTTGAGCATGAGCATTCGCTCGACGCCGCCCGCCGCGCGCCCGCCTTGGCCCGAGCAACCCGCGAGCCCCGCGAAAAGGTAGCCCGCGCTCGAGGCGACCGCGCCCGAGGCGATGACCCCCTTGATGAACTGGCGCCGCGAGGCCTTGCGTGCAGCGAAACCGGCCGAGCCGCCGTCGTCGTACTGCGGCTCCGCGTGCATGCCCACCTCCTCATTGCCGTCTACTCCGAGCCTGTCGGCCATCGGGGCCCCCTCCCTTTCGGCGTGAACGAGTTGTCGTAGAGTTGCGGGAACGCCTAGCCTACAACAATATCCGCCTCGGAGCAGCAGGCGCGCCGCCGCGGCGGCGCCGAATCGACCACTTCTTCAGGAGAACGACCATGACCGCAACCCAGGACCCTTGGGGCAAGCTCGTCCTCGTCGAATTCGAGGACGGCATCGCCTGGGTCACGATGAACCGCCCCGAAAAGCGCAACGCCATGAGCCCCGCCCTCAACGAGGAGATGCGCCGGACCGTCGAGGCGCTCGCGACCGACGAGCGCTGCGGCGTGCTCGTCCTGACGGGCGCCGGGGACTCGTTCGCGGCCGGCATGGACCTCAAGGAGTATTTCCGCGAGACGGACGGCGGCCCCGACACGGTGCTGCTCAACGTGCGGCGGACGGCCGAGGAATGGCAGTGGCGGCGGCTTCGCGACTATCCGAAGCCCACCATCGCCATGGTGAACGGCTGGTGCTTCGGCGGCGCCTTCACGCCGCTTGTGGCCTGCGACCTCGCGATCGCGGCCGACGACGCCGTATTCGGGCTCTCGGAGATCAATTGGGGCATTCTGCCGGCCGGCAACGTCTCGAAAGCGGCCATGGAGGCCATGGGGTACCGCAACACGCTGTACTACGCCATGACCGGCGAGAGCTTCGACGGGCGCAAGGCCGCGGAGATGGGCCTCGTCAACGAAGCCGTGCCGAGGGGAGAACTGCGCGGCCGAACGCGCGCGCTCGCTCGCACCCTGCTCGAGAAGAATCAGACCGTGCTGCGCGGCGTCAAGATCGCGATGAAGCGCGTGCGCTATATGGACTGGGACGTCTCAGCGGATTACCTGTATGGGAAGATGGCCGAGGCCCTGCACCTCGGCGGCTCCCAGAACCGCGAGAAGGCCATGAAGGCGTTCCTCGACGACAAGAAGTTCCGGCCCGGGCTCGAGAACTTCCGCGAAGGCGAATAGCCCGGACACCGGTGCCGCCGGATCCCGCGGTCCCGGCGGCCGAACGAGGGGGGTGACGATGATCGGACCGAACACGCCGGCCCGCGGCGGCGCCGGCGCGACCGCCGCAACTGCGGTGGCCGCTGCGCTGCTGCTCGCAGGGCTGCCGGGGCCGCAGGCCGTCGCGCAGAGCCGTGCCCCGAGCGGGGCTGCGCGGCCGGCCCCGACCGCGGCTCCGCCCGCGGCGGGCACGCCGGCGACGGCGGCCCAGCGCACCGCGAGCCCGCCCGCGCCGATCCGCCCCGCCCCGAGCTTCGGCCGGCGCGATCTGGTCCAGCCCCCGCGCGCAAATTGGGCGGTCAGCGGCGGAGACTGGTACAACCGGCGCTATTCCCCGCTGACCGAGATCGACCGGGGCAACGCCGCGCAGCTCAAGGGCGTGTGGCGGGCGCGGCTCGACGGCTCGGGCGTCGGCCCTCAGTATTCGGGCGAGGCGCAGCCGCTCGTTTACGGCGATACGCTCTACATCGTGACGGGGGCGGACGACGTCTTCGCGCTGAACGTCGCCGACGGCCGCACGCTCTGGTCCCACCGCGCGAATCTCGATCCGTCCATCGGCGACGTGATCTGCTGCGGCTGGACGAGCCGCGGTGTCGGGCTCGGAGCGGGCAAGGTCTTCGTCGGCCAGCTCGACGGCAAGCTCGTGGCGCTCGATCAGCGCACGGGCAAAGTCGTGTGGTCCATTCAGGCCGAAAGCACCCACGACGGCCTCAGCATGACGGGCGCCCCGCTCTACTACGACGGCCTCGTCATTACGGGCTTCGCCGGGGCCGAGTACGGCATCCGCGGCCGCGTCAAGGCCTTCGACGCCAAGAACGGCCGCCTCGTCTGGACCTTCTACACGGTCCCGGGACCGGGCGAGCGCGGCCACGAGACCTGGCCTTCGAACAGCTCCGTCTGGAAGCACGGCGGCGGCTCCGTCTGGCAGACCCCGGCGCTCGATCCCGACCTCGGCCTCATCTACTTCTCGACCGGCAACCCGGGGCCGGACATGGACGGCTCCGTGCGCGCGGGGGACAACCTGTTCACGGCCTCGATCGTCGCGCTCGATGCAAAGACCGGCCGCTACCGCTGGCACTTCCAGCAGGTGCACCACGACATCTGGGACTACGACGGCCCGAGCCCCGTCGTGCTGTTCGACGTGAGCATCGACGGCACGCTGCGCAAGGGGCTCGCGCAGGCCAGCAAGACGGGCTGGGTCTATCTGCTCGACCGTACGACGGGCAAGCCGCTGGTCGGCATCGAGGAACGCCCGGTCCCGCAGGAACCGAAACAAAAGACCTCCGCCACGCAGCCCTTCCCGGACGGCGAGGCCTTCGTGCCGCACTCGATCGAAATAGCGCCCGAAGGCTACCGGCTCGTGAACGGCGGGCGCATCTTCACACCGTTCGACCAGGAGCCGGTCGCGATCAAGCCAGGCGCGCTCGGCGGCGGGAACTGGATGCCGAGCTCGTACGACCCGGCCGCGGGGCGGCTTTACGTCTGCGGTCAGGACCGCATCGGGATCTTTCAGCGCGATCCGGTCGAGGGCGAGGCGAAACCCGGGACGCTGTTCACGGGCGGGCCTCTGACGAGCTCGACCATCCCGACGCTCGGCATTTTCGCGGCCGTCGACGTAAGGACCAACAGGCTCGTATGGCGGCAGCACTGGGCCGAGTCCTGCTACAGCGGGTCCGCGACGACCGCCGGCGGCCTCGTGTTCACGGGCCGCAACGACGGCCGCCTCATGGCGCTCGATTCGTCCACGGGCAAGAAGATCTGGGAGTTCCAGACGGGCGCCGGCATGAACGCGCCCGTGACCGTCTTCGAGCACGGCGGCCACGAATACGTCGCGGCCTACTCGGCGGGCAACTACTTTGCGGGCTCGCCGCGCGGCGACAGCGTCTGGCTCTTCGGGCTCGAAGGCACGCTCGGGCCGGCCCCCGAGCCGACGAAGGTCATGGCGCTGCCGAGAGACATCGAGAAGAACGCAAACGCCGCGAACGGCGTGCCCGTCTACAAGTCGGCCTGTGAGGCCTGCCATGGGGAAGACGGCAATGGCGGCCACGGCGGCGGGCCGGCCTTCAAGGGCCACCATTCACTGGCCGGCGTGATTCAGATCGTCGCCGAGGGCCGGCGCAACATGCCCGCCTTCGGCGGCTCGCTGAGCGCGGACCAGATCCGGGACGTGAGCGCCCATATCCTCGAGTTCGAGGCGGAACACGCGCGTGAGGCGCAGACCGCGCAGAAGGCGCCCCGCGACGCCGCGGGCAACTGACGCGCGGCCGCCAGCGGAGACCTGACGATGACCGAGACCCTTTCGCGCCTGCGGCGGCACCTCGAGCCGCTGCTCGCCCTTGCGCTGTCTGCCGGCGCGCCCCCGACCGCCGGCACGGCCGTGACCGCCGCCGCCGCCCTGACCGCCGTGACCGCCGTGACCGCCGTGACCGCCGACGCGGCGCCGCGCGAAGACGACGGGGCCGTGTCGCCGCCGACGCAGGCGTGGCCGACGAACGGCGGTGACCTCTACAACCGCCGCTACTCTCCGCTGAGCGGGATCGACCGCAACAACGTCGCGCAGCTCAAGGGCGTCTGGAGGACCCATCTGCGGGGCTCCGGAATCGGCCCGCAATACTCCGGCGAGGCCCAGCCCCTCGTCGCCGACGGCGTGATCTACGTCGTCACGGGGGCCGACGACGTGTTCGCGCTCGACGTCGGGAGCGGCAGGATCCTGTGGCAATACGAGGCGCACCTGGATCCGAAGAACAACGCCGTGTGCTGCGGGTGGACGAGCCGAGGCGTGGCGCTCGGCGACGGCAAGGTCTTCGTCGGGCAGCTCGACGGCAGGCTCGTCGCCCTCGATCGCCGGACGGGCAAGGTCGCATGGGCCACTCAGGCCGCACGCTGGCAGGACGGCTACACGATCACGGCGGCGCCGCTGTATTACGACGGGCTCGTCATCACGGGCTTTGCCGGCGGCGAGCGCGGCATCCGCGGGCGCCTTTCGGCCTATCACGCGAAAGACGGCTCGCCGGCCTGGACGTTTCACACGATTCCGGGGCCGGGCGAGCCCGGCCACGAGACCTGGCCCAAGGGCGACGCATGGAGATACGGCGGGGCGCCCATCTGGCAGACCCCGGCCGTCGACCCCGCGCTCGGCCTGCTCTACGTCTCGACCGGCAACCCCTCCCCCGATTACAACGGCTCGAAGCGTCCCGGGGACAATCTGTTCGCCGCTTCGATCGTCGCGCTCGACGCGAAGACGGGCCGCTACCGCTGGCACTTCCAGGAAGTGCACCACGACCTCTGGGACTACGACGGCCCGAGCCCGATCGTGCTGTTCGACGTGCAGATCGACGGCGTGCTGCGCCACGGCCTCGCCCAGGCCAGCAAGACGGGCTGGGTCTACCTGCTCGACCGGACGAACGGCAAGCCGCTCGTCGGCATCGAGGAGCTGCCGGTGCCCCAAGACGCGCGCCAGGCCACGGCCGCGACGCAGCCCTACCCCGTCGGCGACGCCTTCGTGCCGCAGTCGATCCCGATCCCCCCCGAGGACCTGACCCTCGTGAACCACGGGCGCATCTTCACGCCCTTTTGGAAGGACCGGCCCGTCGTGATTCGGCCCGGCGTCGGCGGCGGCGCGAACTGGCCGGCGAGTAGCTACGACCCGGAGACGGGCCGCCTGTTCGTCTGCGCCTCGGACCGCATCTGGGCCTACATCAGCGCGGACACACCGGACGCGCCTCCGCCGGGCGGCGGCTCCTTCATAGGCGGCGGCTTCGGCGGCTTCTACCTGCATTCGCTCGGGATTTTCGCGGCCCTCGACGTGCGCACGAACAAGCTCGTCTGGCGCCAGCAATGGGGAGAGCCCTGCTACAGCGGCTCGGCCGCTACGGCCGGCGGTCTCGTCTTCGTCGGCCGCAGCGACGGACGTTCTCACGGCCCTCGACTCGCGGGACGGCACGAAACTCTGGGAATTTCAGACCGATGCCGGGCTCAACGCACCGCCGACCGTGTTCGAGCACGACGGCCGCGAGTACGTGGTCGCCTTCTCGGCCGGCAACCTGTTCGCCGGCTCGACCCGGGGCGACAGCGTCTGGCTCTTCGGGCTCGACGGCACATTGGCGCCCGTCGGCCCCGGCAACGCAGCCGCCGGGAAGACGGCCGCGAAGTGACCGCCGGGACGGCGCCGGAGTGAGCACGGGCCGCCGCGGCGGCAGCGACGGCCGTCTGCAGCGGCCGCAACCTCGGCACTCGATCGGCGGCGAAGTCGTGCTCGTCGACGGCGCGACCGGCACCGAGCTCCAGCGCCGGGGCGTGCAGCTCGATCGCGTCGCCTGGAGCGGCCTCGTTCCGCTCACGCACCCGGAAGTGCTGACGGCCGTCCACGCGGACTATCTGCGCGCAGGCGCGGCCGTCGTCACGACGAGCACTTTCGCCACGAACCGCTTCGTGCTCGCGGCCGCGGGCTGCGCCGACCGCTTCGTCGACATCAACCGCGCGGCCGTCGAAGCCGTGCGCCGCGCCTTCGATGCCGCCGGCCGCGAAGCCGCGATCGCGGGCTCCATCTCCTGCCTGCCGCCGGGCTTCGACCCGGCCGCCTATCCCGATGCCCGCAGCGAGCGCGCCGCCTATGCGGAGCTCGCCGAGCTGCTCGCGGAGCTCGGGGCGGATCTGCTCGTGCTCGAGATGATGGAGGACGTAGTCCACGCGAGCCGGGCTGCCGACGCCGTGCGCGCCGTGGGTCTGCCGTTCTGGCTCGGGGTGAGCTGCCGGCTCGATGCGCGCGGCGGCCTCGCGGCCTACGACTTCCCCGAGATCCCGTTGGGCGATGTCCTCGACGGCCTGCTCGGCTTCGCGCCCGCGGCCGTCAACGTCATGCATACGCCGGTCGACGCGGTCCCGGCCGCGCTCGCGGCGCTCGAGGCCCGTGCGGTGGATGCGCGGGGCGTCTACCCGGAGATCGCGTCGAACGTCACGCCGGAGGCGTTCGCCGCTCTGGGGCTCGAATGGATGGCTGCGGGCGCCCGTATCCTCGGCGGCTGCTGCGGCACGACCCCGGCGCACATCGCCGCGCTGAACGACGCCCTGCCGCGGGCGTCCGCCCCATCGTAAGGCGCCGCAATGCGCCACCCGGCAGCCGGCAGCCGGCAAGCCGTTCGGCCCTCGGCCCGCGCCCGCCGCATCCGTCGGCCGTCAACCCTCAGCCCGGCGACGCCGCGTGCGGCTGCCAGCCGTGCAAAGCGAGCATGAGCGCGAAGCTCAGCACGTAGCCGACGGGCACGAACCACCCGCGGCGGATCCACTCGCTGACGGAACGCGCCTCGGGCACGACGTTCGAGAGCGCGACGCCGGCCGAGGACCCGAACCAGATCATCGAGCCGCCGAAGCCGACGGTGTAGGCGAGCAGCCCCCAGTCGTAGTTGCCCTGCTCGAGCGCGAGTTTCGTGAGCGGAATGTTGTCGAACACGGAGCTGACCCAGCCGAGCCCGAATGCCGTCTGCCACGAGGCCGCCGGCAGCGTCTGCACCGGCATGAGCGAGGCGCAGGTCACGAGCGCGACGAGGAAGAGGCTGCCCTTGAGCGAGGCCGGGACCACCTTCCAGTCCGTCTTCGTAAACAACGCGGCGATGCCGATCGCGACCCAGACGCCGGCCGCAGGCAGGTCCACGAGAATGTTGGCCGCGATGGCACCGACGAGGATCAGCAGCACGGCCAGGATATTTCTCCAGTTCACGGGGTGGCGGCCCACCTCGTCGCACTGTATGGGGTGATAGGTCTGCTGCTGCCGGGCGGCCATGATCGCGAAGAACACCAGGGCGGGCACGGCCGCGATGTAGGCGTGCAGAACGTCGACGGCCCGCACGCCGTCGATCCACATGATCGTCGTGGTCGTGTCGCCGACGACGGAGCCCGCGCCGCCCGCGTTGCTCGCGGCCACGATCGCGGCGCAGAAGCCGATGTCGAGCCGCCGCCTGAACACGTGCAGCGCGACCGTGGCGCCGATCAGGGCGGCCGCGATGTTGTCGAGGAAGGAGGAGATCGCGAAGACCATGAGCAACAGCACGAAGCCGCCCTTCCAGTCGTCCGGCAGCCACCGGGGCAGGATCTCGGGAACTTGCGATTGCTCGAAGTAGCGCGCGAGGACCGAAAAGCCGAGCAGCAGCCCGAACAGGTTCACGAGCGTGGGCGACTCGTGCACGAGGTGGTGCGCGAGGTTGAAATCGGGCGCGGTCTCGAACTTGAGCAGCACGATCGCGAGCAGGCCCGTGGCCGCGACCTCGAGCGTGTGGTCGTGGAACACGGCCACGCCGAACAGCGTGAGCCCGAACAGCAGGAACTCTTCGCGGATGCCGAGAAAAGTCGGGCCGGCGGGGCTGTTCAGGAACGTGCCGGCGGCGACCAGGCCTGCCATGGCAAAGAGGCCGATGACGGCCATGTGCCTCCGTGTCATTGCGATTCTCCTCATCGACGCCGGGCCGCCCGCCCTGCCGGCGCATCCTGCGCGCCGGGAACGAATTGTGGGAGTATAACGGCGGCCGGAAGTTCGAAGCAGAGGCCGGGCGCCGCCCCGGCGCGGGCCGCCGGCGGAGCCAGGGCGCCCTCCCGGAACTACCATTTTGGCGCATTTTGGCGCAGCGAAAGGTCATATGAGCACGATGAACATCGAGGACGGAGCGCGAAAAACGGAAGCGGAAGCGGCGGCGGGCCAGCCGGCGCAGGCCGGTCGGAAGGGCCAGACCGGTCACGCGGGCCCCGCGGGCGCCGCGGGCGCCGAGTCGTCCGCCGGCGGCGCGCTGATCGCCGCTTTGGTCGAGCGCTTCGGCTCGGCGGCCGTGCTCGAGGGCGAGGCCGTCGGCGCCCGGCACCACGTCGATTTCAGCGGTGAGCGCCCGGCGGCCCCGCAGGCGCTGCTCCGGCCTGCGACGACGGCCGAGCTCGCGGCCATGATCGCCCTGTGCGCGCAGGCACGGCAGCCGGTCGTCGTTCAAGGAGGTATGACGGGGCTTGCGGGCGGGGCGACGCCGCAGGCCGGCGAGATCGCGCTCTCGCTCGAACGCATGACGGGCGTGGAAGAAATCGACCGCGAGTCGATGACGGCGACCGTGCGTGCCGGGACGCCGCTCGAGGCATTGCGCGAGGCCGTGCAGGCGGAAGGCTTCGTCTTCCCGCTCGATCTCGGCGCCCGCGGCTCGTGCACGATCGGCGGCAACATCGCGACGAACGCGGGCGGCAATCAGGTGCTGCGTTTCGGCATGATGCGCAGCCTCGTGCTCGGGCTCGAAGCGGTGCTGGCGGACGGCACGGTCGTAAGCTCGATGAACAAAATGCTGAAGAACAACGCGGGCTACGACCTCAAGCACTTGTTCATCGGCACCGAAGGCACGCTCGGCATCGTCACGCGCGCGGTGCTGCGCCTGTTTCCGCAACAGCCGGTCAAGACCTCGGCGCTCTGCGCCGTGGCCGGCTTCGACGAGGCCGTGGCTCTGCTGCAGCGGGCGCAACGCGATCTCGGCGGCGCGCTGAGCGCGTTCGAAGCGATGTGGGCCGGGTATTTCGAGCGGGTGCTCGCGCACGTCGGAACGCTTCGCTCCCCGTTCGAGAACCGGCATGCGATCTACGTGCTGCTCGAGAGCGAGGGCAGCGACGAGACGGCCGATCGCGAGCGCTTCGAGCGCCTGCTCGAGGCCGCGCTCACGGACGGCGCGGTCGAAGACGCCGCCGTCGCGCAGTCCGAGCGCGAGCGCCGCGACTTCTGGGCGATCCGCGACGGCATCGGCGAGATCACGCCCGCCCTGCAGCCGATGCTCTCTTTCAACGTCAGCATGCCGATCGGCGAGATGCCTGCCTTCCTCGCGCGCGTCGAGGCGGAGCTGGCCGCGGCCTTCGAGTCGGTCACGAACCTCGTTTTCGGCCACCTCGGCGACAACAACCTGCATCTCGCCATCACGACGGGCCGCGCCGAGGACCTGCCGACGCTCTGCGACATCGTCTACGGCGCCACGGGCGCGCACGGCGGCTCGATCTCGGCCGAGCACGGCGTCGGCGTGCTGCGCCGCGGCTATCTGCACCTCTCCCGCTCGCCCGCGGAACTCGCGCTCATGCGGCGGCTCAAGGCGGCGATGGATCCGCACGGCATCCTGAACCCCGGCCGCGTGGTGCCCGAGTAGCGGTCGGCGCGACGAGGCGGCGGGAGCGGCAGGGGCGCCGCTCAGAACGCGCGGCCGAGGTAGACGTAGTACGCCTTGACGCCCCCTTCCGTGCGCCCGTAGCCGACGTAGATCGGGCCGACCGGCGAGTCCACTCCGCCCCAGATGGAGCCGCCGAGGAGCGTGTTCTTTCGGGAAATGCTGGCGCGATCGTCCCAGGCGTTGCCGATTTCGACGCTGACGCCTGCGTAGGCGGGCAGGAACGTGAGGTCGCCGATGCGGCGGTAGTAGCTCGCGCCGATGCGCGCGACGTGCTGGCCCTTGAGCTGGCCCTGGTTCAGGCCGGAAAGATCCAGGAAGCCACCGAACTTGAAGGCGCGGTTCAGCGGCGCGCGGCCGCTGAACGTCGTGTCGTAGCGGAATCGCGAGAGCAGCGTGTGACGCCCCCAGGACTTGGCGATGGTCGCGCTGAGCAGCAGCTGATCGAAGTCTCCGTCGGCGCCGATCGTCGGCCGCGAGGCGCGCCATTCGGCGGTCGCGAGCACGCCCCGGCTCGGGAAGGCGATGTCGTCCAGCGTATCGGCCGAGAAGCGCAGGAAGAACTCGCCGCGCTGATACTTAGGTGCGGGCAGCATCTCGGGCCGGCCCACGATGAGGCGAGTCTCGCCGTAGCCGCGCCGAATGCCGGCGCGCAGCTCGCCCCAGGTCATGAGCTCGCGGCCGCCGCTGAACTCGACGGCGGCCTCGTGCAGCTGGGCCTGCGAGAGCAGCGTTTCGTCCTGGAATACGTCGTAGCGGACCGACTGGAAGGCCAGCGTCGGCTCGATGAAGAACAGCCCCTTGGGGCCGAGCGGCTGATAGGCGTCGAACGTCACGGCCGGCTCGTCGCCGATCTCGAAAACGGCACGCCATTCGCCGCCGTGCGGATCGATGGCCGTGCGAAGGTAGCTCGCGGCGAGCGCGAACAGCGCGTCCGAATCCTCGCTGGAGCTGTACTGCATGCCGAGCTGGAGGTAGTTCGGGCCCCACGACTTGGGCACGACTTCCACCTCGACGCCCGTCTGGTCGCCGCGCTTGACGATGCTGTAACGCACGTTCTGAAAAAGGTCGAGGCCGTAGACCTGATCGATGGCCTTCTCGATGGTGGCGAACTCGAGCGGCTTGCCGAGCATGATGCCGCGCAACCGCGTCTCTATGATGCTGTCCGCGATCTTCGAGTGATTGTCGAGCGTGACGAAGTCGATGATGGGCAGCTCGCGCATCGTCGAGGCGGGGCGCCGGCCGAGATATGCCGCGTACTGCTCGGGCGTCAGCGCGTAGCGCTCGAGCTCGTCGCGGTGCTGCATGACGACGTTGTAGCCCGCCTGGATCGCGTCGGCCATGTGCTCGAAATCCACGGAGCTCAGGGCGGGCGGAAACTCCGGCGTGAGCAGGATGTCCTTGGGACCGAGCATCTTGCGCTGCTTGTCGAGCCCTTCGCGCGTCAGCAGGTTCGTGAGCTGAGTCGTCACGTCGACGACGTTGCGCAGGGCCTCGCGCTTGCGCAACGACGCCGTGATGTCGACGGCGATGATCACGTCCGCGCCCATGTCGCGCGCGACCTCGACGGGCAGGTTCATCGCGATGCCGCCGTCCACGAGCAGCTGATGATCGATCTCGACGGGCGTCAATGCGGCCGGGATCGCCATGCTCGCGCGCAGCGCGCGCGCCAGGCTGCCCGAGCCGAGCACGACGGCCTTGCCGGTCGCGATGTTCGTCGCGACGGCACGGAACGGGATGGGCAGATTGTCGAAGTCGTGGATCTCGGCGGCCGGCAGCGTCTCGCGCTCGAGAATCGTGTCGGCGACCTGGCCCTGCACGAGCCCGATAGGCAGCTCGATCTGCCCCGAGTTGAGTCCCGGCTTGAGGTTGACGAGGAACAGATCCTCGTCGCGCTTGCGCCGGAAGGCGAGCAGCCGCCGAGGGGTCGTGTCGAGGAACAGCGCGTCCCAGTCGAGGTGGGTCACGATGTCCTTCAGATTGTCCGCGCGCAGGCCCGTCGCATAGAAGCCGCCGACGACGGCGCCGATGCTCGTCCCCGCGATGCAGTCGACGGGCACGTGCAGCTGTTCGAGCGCTTGGAGCACGCCGATGTGGGCGCCGCCGCGCGCGCCGCCGCCGGAGAGCACGAGGCCGATCGTGGGGCGAGCGGGCTTGCCGCCGACCGTTCGAGGCTGCAAGCATGCCGCGCGCGCGGGCAGCGCGGCGAGCGCCGGAGCGGCCGCGAGTGCACACAGGGCCACGCTGCGAAGCGGCGCGAGCATACGGGTCAACGTCATAAGCTGCCGATGATGCCAGAGCCTGTGCCGGCGCGTGAACCTGCGACTGGCGGCGGCCCGACGCCCTCCACTACCATACGGCCTCCCGAGGAGGCGCTATGGCTGCACAACACGAGAGGCTCATCATCGTCGGCTCCGGCCCCGCCGGTTACACGGCCGCCGTTTACGCGGCGCGTGCCGGGCTCGAGCCCACGCTGATCACGGGCGTCGAGGTCGGCGGCCAGATGACCACCACGACGGAGGTCGACAACTGGCCCGGCGACGACGCGGGCGTGCTCGGGCCGGAGCTCATGGAGCGCATGAAGCGTCACGCAGAGCGGTTCGGCACGCAGCTGATCTACGACACGGTCAACGCCGTCGAGCTCGGTAAGCGACCGTTCCGCGTCGTTGCCGACGGCGGCGAATACAGCTGCGACGCGCTCATCGTGGCAACGGGCGCATCGGCCAAGTATCTCGGGCTGCCTTCGGAGGAAGCCTACAAGGGACGCGGCGTTTCGGCCTGCGCGACCTGCGACGGGTTCTTCTTCAAGAATCAGCCCGTGGCAGTGATCGGCGGAGGCAATACGGCCGTCGAGGAAGCGCTGTATCTCTCTAACATCGCCTCGCGGGTCACGGTCGTGCATCGGCGCGACGCGTTCAGGGCCGAAAAGATCATGAGCGACCGTCTCATCGAGAAGTCGCGCGGCGGTAACGTCGAGATCGTCTGGAATCACGTCCTCGACGAGGTGCTCGGCGACGAGAACGGCGTCACGGGCGTGCGTCTGAAAGGCACGCAGGGCGGCGGCGCGCGCGAGCTGCCGGTGCACGGGGTCTTCGTCGCGATCGGGCATACGCCGAACACAGCAGTGTTCGCAGGTCAGCTCGAAATGCAGGGCGGCTACATCGTCGTGCGCTCGGGGACCAAGGGCTTCGCCACGGCCACGAGCGTCCCGGGCGTATTCGCGGCCGGCGACGTTGCCGATCCGGTCTACCGCCAGGCGGTCACGTCGGCGGGCTCGGGTTGCATGGCCGCGCTTGACGCGGAAAGGTTTCTGACGGAAGGTTAGTTGACAAAATCGGGTTCGGAGAGCTGGTGGGAGCAGGAACGGGCTCCGGCCCGTCTTCTCGGTTCTGAGACGCAGTGCGCCGTCCGACGGCCGGCCGCACGCCATGATCACGCCATCGGAAAGGACGGTGTAGATGACGGTACAGCGGCGGACTCTCATCGTGGGCGGCCTCGCCGGCATCGCAAGCCTCGCCCCGACCGCGCGGTCTTTCGGGGCGCTCGTTACCGGCGGCAAAACCCTTTCCTTCTATCATCTCCATACCGGCGAGCGTCTGCGCGTGACCTATCGCGAGCACGGCACCCTCGTCGACGGTGCCGTCGACGAGATCAAGCATCTGCTGCGCGACTTTCGGAACGACGAGACGCACGATATCGACGTCGGGCTGCTCGATACGCTGTGGGTCCTGCGCGCACGGCTCGACGTCAAGGGTCCGTTCGACGTCATCTCCGGCTATCGCTCGCCCGCTACGAACGCGATGCTGCGCCGCCGCTCGACGGCCGTCGCAAAGAACAGCTTCCACATGTACGGCCGCGCGATCGACGTCCGGCTCGCGGGCCTTGCAACGCGAACGCTGCGCGACGCCGCCTTGAGCCTCGCGCGCGGCGGCGTGGGCTACTATCCTCGGGACAATTTCGTCCATCTCGATACGGGCCGGGTCCGCACCTGGTAGCGGGCCTGCGACGGCAGCGCGAACGCCGTTCGCCGTCGGACGCCTCTCCCGCACCCGCTGCGGGGGCCGAGCCGCGGCCCGCATGCTACAGTCTCGACTCACCCGCGGCCGTTCACGAACGGCCGCTGCCTCGGTGGGCTGCCGGAAAATGGGCTCTGACCCATTTTTTTTATGAACGTGAAACGGATCGGCATCTTCGCAGTCGTCGCGGCCGGGGTCGCGGCCGCAGTTTGGTGGGTCGCCCGTCCAAAGCCCATCCCGGTGCAATTGGCCGTCGTCGACCGCGGCACCGTCGCGGCAACCGTCTCCAACACGCGCGCCGGCACGGTCGATGCCTGCCGCCGGGCCGGGCTCTCGCCCCCCCAAGGCGGCCAGATCGAGCGTCTGCCGGTGGAGAAAGGCGAGCACGTCGAGAAGGGGCAGGTGCTGCTCGAGCTCTGGAACGAGGACGTCAAGGCCCAGCTCGAACTCGCGAAGCGCGACGCCGAGGCGGCCCAGTCGCGCGCCAGGCAGGCCTGCATCGTCGCCGACAATGCGCAGCGCGAGGCCGATCGGCTCATGAGGCTGCACGCCCAGAAACTGGCGTCGGAGGAAGCAGCCGACCAGGCGCAATCGACGGCCGAGGCGGACGCCGCGGCCTGCCAGGCGGCGCGCGACACGGCCAGCTCGGCCGGCGCCCAGGTCGACGTCGCCCAGGCGCAGCTCGACCGCACGCGTCTCGTCGCCCCGTTCGCGGGCGTCATCGCCGAGATCAACGGCGAGGTCGGCGAGTTCGTCACGCCCTCGCCGGTCGGCATTCCGACGCCGCCGACCGTCGATCTCATCGATACCAGCTGCCTTTACGTCAGCGCCCCCATCGACGAGGTGGACGCGCCGCTGATCCACAAAGGCATGCCCGCGCGCATCAGCCTCGACGCCTTCCCTAACCGGACGTTTGCGGGTCACGTCCGGCGCGTCGCACCGTACGTGCTCGACGTCGAGAAGCAGGCGCGCACGGTGGAGGTCGAGGCCGAATTCGACCATCCCGAGAACCAGCTTCTCGTGCCGGGGTACAGCGCCGACGTCGAGGTCGTCCTCGACCAGCGCGAGAACGTGCTGCGCGTGCCGAGCTCGGTGATCCTGCCCGGCGGCGAGGTCTACCTCTACGATCCGGCCACGTCCCGGCTCGTGAAGCGCAAGATCGAGCCCGGCATCTCGAACTGGGAATATACGCAGATCCTCTCGGGGCTCTCGGCGGGCGACCGTGTGGTGCGCTCGATCGACCGCGAGGGCGTCGCAACGGGCGCGCTCGTGCGGCCCGAATAGCGGCGCAGCCCGCCGTGCTCATGCAGCTTCGCGAGGTCTGCCGCAATTACCGGGTCGGGGACCAGACGGTGCACGCGCTCGATCACGTCGATCTCGACATCGAGGCCGGGGAATACATGTCCATCATGGGTCCCTCGGGATCCGGCAAGTCGACGCTGCTCAACATCCTCGGCCTGCTCGACCGACCGAACTCGGGGCGCTACCTTCTGAACGGCGAGGACGTTGCCGAGCTCGACGACGACGCGCTGGCCCTGCGCCGCCAGCAGGAGATCGGCTTCGTGTTCCAGTTCTTCCATCTGATCCCGCGTCTCACGGCCGCCGAGAACGTCGAGCTGCCCATGATCCTGGCCGGCACGCGGCCGCGCGAGCGGCGCGAGCGCGCCCGCGAGGCGCTCCAGTCGATGGGCCTCGGGCCGCGCATGGGCCATCGGCCGGATCAGCTCTCGGGCGGCGAGCGTCAGCGCGTCGCCATCGGCCGCGCCATCGTCATGCGTCCGCGCGTGCTGCTGGCCGACGAGCCGACGGGCAATCTCGATTCGAAGTCGGGCGCCGAGATCGTCGAGATCATCGAGCGGCTCAACCGCGAAGGCATCGCGCTCATCGTCGTCACGCACGACCCGGCCATCGGCGGCCGCGCCGCTCGACATCTGCTCATGCGCGACGGCAAGGTTCACAGCGACGCGCCGCGGCGCGGGACGGCGCCTGCGACGCTTC
Source organism: uncultured Gammaproteobacteria bacterium (assembly GCA_963702105.1). Classification (GTDB taxonomy): domain Bacteria; phylum Pseudomonadota; class Gammaproteobacteria; order Steroidobacterales; family Rariloculaceae; genus ZC4RG20. The sequence continues at coordinate 383,429 of OY969712.1, read as the reverse complement.
CGGGCGAGCCGCCGAGGCGCGAGCCGGACCCGGCGCAAAACCGCGGGCCGGGGCCTTCGCCGTGAGGCCGGCCGACGCGGCCCGGCTCGCCGTCGAGGCGCTGCGCCGCTTCCCGCTGCGCACGTCGATGCTGCTGCTCGCGATCGCGATCGGCGTCGCGGCCGTCGTGCTGCTCACGAGCGTCGCCGAAGGCGCGCGCCGCTACGTGACGGGCGAGTTCGCGGCGCTCGGCGCGAACCTCGTGGCCGTGCTGCCGGGGCGCTCGGAGACCGCCGGTGCCGGAGCGACGGGCATGCTCATCGGCGCCACCGCGCGAGACCTCACGCTCGAGGACGCCATGGCACTCGAGCGCAGCCCCTACGTCGAGGCCGTCGCGCCGCTCGTGCTCGGCAGCGGAACCGTCTCGTGGCGCGGGCGGCAGCGCGACATCACGGTGCTCGGCGGCAATGCGCCGCTGGCACGCATGGAGCACTGGACGTTGGCCGGCGGGCGCTTCCTGCCGCCCATGGAGCTCGACACGGCTTCGCCGGTCTGCGTGCTCGGCAGCAAGCTGGTCACGGAGCTGTTCGGTACCGTCGAGCCGCTCGGCGAATGGCTGCGCATCGGGGACTATCGCTGCCGCGTCATCGGCGTGCTGCAATCGGCGGGCGGCGCGGGCCCGTTCAATACCGACGAAACCGTCATCGTCCCGGTCGCGACGGCCCAGCAGCTGTTCAACGCCCACGGCGTGTTCCGCGTGCTCGTCGAGACCTCGAGCCGCGAAACGATTCAAGCCACGAAGCAGGATATCCTTCGAATCATCAAGCTGCGCCATCAGGGCGAAGAGGACGTGACCGTCATCACGCAGGACGCGATCGTCTCGACGTTCGATTCGATCTTCAACATGATCACGCTCGCGCTCGCCGCGATCGCCGGCATCAGCCTGGTCGTCGCCGGCATCCTGATCATGAACGTCATGCTCGTGGCCGTGAATCAGCGCACGAGCGAGATCGGTCTGCTCAAGGCGGTCGGCGCGAAAAACAGGCAGATCGTGGGCCTGTTCCTGACCGAGGCCGCCTGCCTCGCGGTGCTCGGCGGCCTGCTCGGCCTGCTCGTGGGCGGCTTCGGGGTCGTCGCGCTGCGGCTCGCGTTTCCGGTGCTCGACTTCCGGCCGCCGGCCTGGGCCGTAGTCGCGGCCCTTGCGGTAGCCGTTGCGAGCGGGCTCATCTTCGGCATCCTGCCCGCGAGGCGCGCGGCCCGCCTCGACCCGGTGCAGGCGCTCATGAACCGGTGACCCATGCTGCCCGGGGACTTCCTGAGCTTCGTCGGCCGCTCGGTCTTCGCGCACCCGATGCGCAGCGCGTTGACCGCGCTCGGCATCGGTATCGGCGTGACGGCCGTCGTGCTGCTGACCTCGATCGGCGAGGGGCTGAACCGCTACGTCGTGGAAGAATTCACGCAGTTCGGCACGACGACGCTGGCCGTGCAGCCCGGCAAGGCCAACACGCTCGGCCTGTCGCCGGGCGTGCTGAACTCCACGCGCCCGCTCACGCTCGCGGACGCGGAGGCCATCGCGCGCGCGCCCTACGTGCTCGCTTCCGTGCCCTCGGTTTCGGGCAGCGCCACGGTCGAGGCCGAGGGCCGCGAACGCACGGTCAACGTCTTCGCGGTCGGGCCCGATTTCGACGAGGCCTTCAAGTTCCGCGTTGCGATCGGCACGTTCCTGCCGCACGACGAGCTCGAGCGGCCGCGGGCCCTTTGCGTGCTCGGCGCGAAGGTCAACGAGGAGATCTTCGGTGCGCACAGCGCGCTCGGCCAGCGGGTGCGGATCGGTATGGATCGGTTCCGCGTCGTCGGGGTCATGGAGCCCAAAGGCCAGATGCTCGGCTTCGATCTCGACGACTCGGTCTACATTCCGGCCGCGCGCGGCCTCGAGCTCTTCAACCGCGAAGGTCTGCAGGAAATCGACGCGCTTTACAGCCCCTCTGCGCCCGTCGCCGAGGTCGTGGCCGCGATCACCCGCCTGCTCGTCGCGCGGCACGGCAACGAGGACTTCACGATCACGACACAGCAGCAGATGCTCGATGTGCTCGGCAAGATCCTCGACGTGCTCACGCTCGGCGTCGCGGCCCTCGGCGGCATTTCCCTTCTCGTGGGCGGCGTCGGCATCTTCACGATCATGACCATCGCCGTGCGCGAGCGGACGCAGGAGATCGGCCTCCTGCGCGCGGTCGGCGCAGGCCGCGGCCGCATTGCCCAGATCTTCGTGGGCGAGGCGATGCTGCTTTCGGGCGTCGGCGGGCTCGGCGGCCTCGCGGTCGGGATCGCTATCGTGCTCGGCGTGCAGATCGTCGTGCCGGCCATGCCCGCGCGGCTTTCCTGGCCTTACATCGGGCTTGCCGTGCTCGTCGCCGTCGCCATCGGGCTCCTCGCGGGCGTCGTGCCCGCGCGACACGCCGCGCGCCTCGAGCCGCTCGACGCGCTGCGGACGGAATAAGCCGAAAGCAGAGCCGAAAAAAGGGCTCTGACCCCTATTTTCAGCAGCCGAGCAGGCGGTTCAGCGTGGCCGCGAGGCGCACGGCGGCCTGGGCGAGCCGCAGGCGCGTCACGGCCTCCGCCCGGTCGAGATAGGCCGCATCGAGCCGGGCCGGCTCGCGGCCTTGCCTGCGGAAGTCGTAGACCCAAGGCCTGAGCGCAAGACTCTCGGCGGCCCATGTCTCGGGCGGGGAGTCGCCGGAGTGCACGGCGAGGTCGGCGACGAGCGGGCGCAGGGCGGCCTCGTACCGCGTCTCGGAAAGCCCGGCGAGCCGCAGCACGTCGGTGTCCCAGAAGCGGTGCAGGTTGACGGTCTTGTCGCGATAACGCACGTCCACGTCGTTCCCGCCGCGGTCCGCGGCCCGGCCGACGTGCAGCGGCTGGTGGACGTTGACGACGAAGTGGACCACGAAACGCAGCGCTTCGAGCCGGTCCGAGGCCGAACGAGCGGCGGCGAGGCGCATCGAGAAGTGCTCGATGGCCCAGAGCACGTCGCCCTCGGGCGGATGCCGGTAGCCGGCCACCGAAGCGCCGTCCGGCAGGTTCATGTAGTGCCAGGGCCCCGTGTGCCGCCATGCCTTGCGGTCGCGGATCTCGTCGGCCCATAGCCCCAGCTCGGCGAGCGATTGCCCCTTGCCGAGCGCGGCGACCTGCGCCGCCGCCGGCCGGCAGAGCAGCGGCTCGGCCAGCTCGCCCGCGATGCGGTGCCCCTCTGGCCCATATGCGCAGGCGGGGCCCGCCAGCAGCAGGCCGAGACAGAGCAGGCCGAAGCCGTGGCGCGGCCCGCGGCGGGCCGCCAGCACGAGGCCCCTCACTTGGCCTCGCGCGGTAAGGCGGCCGCAGCGTTGCGGCTCGCTTCGATGGCGAAGCCCGAGTGCGTGAGCGCCTCGTCCATGAGCGCGAGCGTACGCTCGAGCGCTCCGTGGTTATCCTGCATGAGCCCGTGGGCGGCTTCCCCGGCCGCGCGGCGCTCGGCCGGGCGATCGAGCCAGTCGGCGACGGCTGCGGAGAGCTCGGCCGCGTCGCGCACTTGGCGCGCCGCGCCGCGGGCCAGCGCCAGCGCGCTGATCTCCTCGAAATGAAACATATGCGGCCCGAAGATCACGGGCACGCTGACGGCGCAGGCCTCGAGCACGTTTTGGCCGCCGTGCGGCACGAGGCTACCGCCGACGAACGCGAGATCCGAGGCCGCGTAAAGACGCTGAAGCTCGCCCATGGTGTCGCCGACCACGATGTCGATGTCCTCGCCGAGCTCGCCGTAGTCGAGGCTCCTGAGCGCGATGGCATAGCCGCGGCGCTCGCAAAGTCTCGCGACGGCCTGGAAGCGCTCGGGGTGGCGCGGCACGAGGGCCAGCAGAAGCTTCGGATGCGTCTCGCGAAGGCGCTCGAAGGCCTCGAGCACCTGCGTCTCCTCCCCGGCGTGAGTGCTGGCGGCGATCCACACGGGCCGATCCCGGCCCCACAGCGACCGCACCGCCGCGCCCTCCTGCAGCAGGCTGCCCGGCACTTCGACGTCGAACTTGAGGTTGCCCGTGACGTGGATGCGGGCCGGCTCGGCCCCGAGCGTCCGCAGGCGCTCGGCGTCGAGCTCCGTCTGCGGGCAGATCAGGTCGGCATTCGCGAACATCCGGCGCACGGCGTTCGGAACCCGCAGATACCCGTGCAGCGCCGCCTGCGATATGCGCACGTTGATGAGAAACAACGGGATGCCGCGACGCTTCAGCGCCGCGAAGATATTCGGCCAAAATTCGGTTTCGGCGATGATCGCGAGCTCGGGACGGACGCGGTTCAGGAACCGGTGCACGGCGTCGGGAAAATCGAACGGCACGTAGGAGTGGCTCACGCGCTCCCCGAACAGCTCCTCGACCTGCTCGGAACCCGTCGGCGTCATCGTGGTCACGAGAATCCGATGCTCGGGATAGCGCTCGTCGAGCTCGAGGATCAGCGCCGCCGCCGAGCGCACTTCGCCGACGGAGACCGCGTGCACCCAGATGACGCGCTCGCCCTCCGGCCGCGGCACGAATCCGAACCGCTCCGGCCAGCGGTGGAAGTAGGGTGGATAGCGGAAACCTCGCCAGAGCAGGCTGACGATCGCGTAAGGCAACAACAGATAGGCGCCGACCGACCAGAAGGTCACGGTATGCTCCGAATGCTCACGCCGGCGCGACACCGATCCACTGCGTCTCCACGGCTTGGCGCGCTTCGAAGTAGCGCGCGTAATCGGTATCCCATGCAACCCGAGACCGGACGACGTCGTCGAACCTCCCCATGAGACCGAGCAACAGCTCTGCGACCTCGCGGACGGCGTGCGCGCCCGCGCCCGATCCGGTCATATAGTCGCACAGCCCGTTCCGCGCCGCGTAATCCTTGAGCAGCGGGCTCGCTTCGCGCCTCACGAGGGCCCGGATGCCGCAGAGCTCGGCCATACCGAGATCGTTGACGTCGTCGAAGACGCAGATCAGCGAACGCGCGTCGACCCCGAAATCCGCGCAGAGACCGCGGACGGCGTCGGCCTTCTCGCGCGTGCCGCTGTAGGCGGCATGAAAGTGTTCGCGGGCGGCGAAGCGCCGGGCCGTCGGATTGTTCTCGCCGCTGATGAGCGCCGCGATGGGGAGCGCGCCTTGCCGGCGCCACAGCGCGAAGCGCAGCAGGTTCAGACCCATGGAGTCGGCCTCGTTGAACGTGCTGCCGAAGCCCTCGCCCTTTGCCCCAGTGCTGAAAACACCGTCCCAGTCGAGCACGATGCCGCGGATCCCCTCGAGCCGCCGCGCGAGATCGGCCGCGGAGGCGAGAAACGTGCCCCCCAGCGCGGAAAACTGGCCCTCGACCTCGATGAGGCCCGTCATGGCGTCGAAAAAAAGGGGTCAGAGCCCTTTTTTCCGGCGGCGGTCTCGGGTCGATTGGGCGTCATGGGCGGATAAAAGGGCTCTGACCCCTTTTTCAGGTGCGCTGGGGCCCGAGCAGGCCGAGGCGCACGAGGTCCTGGATATCGAGCACGCCCGTCGGCTGTTGCCCGTCCACGACCACGATGCTGTCGATCTGGAATTCCCTGAACAGCTTGACAGCCTCGTTGAGCAGGCTCTGGCCGGGGATCAGGACGGGGCTCTTGGTGTAGCCGATCTCCGCAAGGGTCTGATCGAGGATGCGGCGACCGTCCTGCTGCAGGTGGCGGCGCAGGTCGCCGTCGGTAAAGACACCGACGACGTTACCCTCGCCGTCCACGAGCGTGACCGCACCGAGCCGGGACTCGGTCATGCGGACCATGGCCTGCGTCAGCGTATCCGATTCCGTGCACACCGGGTTCTCCGGCCGGATCAGGTCCTTGACCTTGAGCGTCATGAGCTGCGTGTGCTCGCGGAACTGGGCCGCGCCGACCGTCGTCAGCGAGTTGTCGCACAAATGCTGCATGACTCCGTAAGGCACTGTGCAGACATGCGCGCCCACGAGCAGCGCTTGGCGCACGTGCTCGGCGTGGCGCACGGAGGAGAACATGATCTTCGTGTCGTAGCCTTGGCGCGCGACGACCTCGACGCACTGCTCGAAAAGCTTGATGGCGTCGTGGCCCTGGTCCTGGAGCCTGCCCGCGAGCGGGCAAACGAAAGCCGCGCCGGCCTCCATGGCCATGTAAGCCTGGTTCAGCGTGTAGATAAGATGCACGTTGACGCGCTGGCCCCGGTTCGTGAGCCGTTTGCAGGCTTTGACGCCGGCATTCGAGATGGGCACTTTGAAGACGGGCTCGCGCTCGAGCGGCAGCTCGAGAATCCGGTCCGCCTCCTTGAGGATCGCGTCCGCCGAGTCGCCGAGTGCTTCGACCTGCAGCTCGGGCACGAGTCGCGAGAGCCTCACGATCGCGCCGTCGATGTCGGTGATGCCGTGCCGATGCATGAACGTCGGCGTCGTCGTGAGGCCCTTGACGAACCCGAAATCGAATGCCGCTTCGATCTCCTTGAAGTCTACGGAATCGAGATACAGGTCCATTTCTGCCTCAGTGCGCGCGGGCCCGAACCAGCGCGTGAATATCGAGCAACGGCTTCAGGAACTCCTCGAGCTTGTCGAGCTCGTACTGGCTGGCGGCGTCGCAAAGCGCTTCCGACGGATTCGGATGGGCCTCGATGAACAGACCGTCGACCCCCGCGGCGACACCGGCCCGCGCGATGACCGAGAGGTACTGGCGCGTGCCCCCGCGCGGATCCTTGCTCGGGATGCCGTACTTCCTGATCGTGTGTGTGATGTCGAAGACCACGGGGTAGCCGGCCTGCGCGAGCAGGTAGAAGCTGCGCGGGTCCACGATGAGATCGTTGTAACCGAAAGTATAGCCGCGCTCGGTCAGGATGATGCGCTCGTTTCCCGAGGCCTCGATCTTTTGCACGGGCTTGATCATGTTGTCCGGCGCGATGAACTGGCCGTGTTTGACGTTCACGACGGCGCCCGTCTTGGCGGCCGCGACGACGAGCTCCGTCTGCATGCACAGGTACGCCGGGATCTGCAGAACGTCCACGACCTCCGCCGCCGGTGCGGCCTGCGTGGGGTAGTGAATGTCCGTTAGGATCGGCAGCTCGAACTCACGCTTGATCTTTTCGAGCATCCTGAGCCCCTCGTCGAGGCCCGGGCCCTGGTAGTAGTCGAGTGAGCTGCGATTGTCCTTGGAGAAGGAGGACTTGAAGATCAGCGGAACGCCGAGAGCCCCCGTCAACTTCTTGAGCCGCTCGGCCGTGTGCATCATGAGCGGCTCGGCCTCGATCACACACGGACCGGCGATGAGGAACAGGCGATCCGACCCGCAGTCGATATCGTCGATCGATACATGCTTTTGGCTCATCAAATGTCCAGGTCGCCACTCGCTCGCGGCATTGTGCGGTCAAGCGCTTGGGCCTGCAAGCGCTCGCCGGTCCCGGCAAGAAGGGGCTCGATGAGCCCGAAATTGCGCTCGGCCGCGCCGCGGCCGCGCCACACGACCCGGCGCGCGCGCTCGCCGAGCTCGGCCCGGCGGAGCGGATTGCAGACGAGGGCGGCGAGGGCTTCGCTCAAGGCCGCGGCCTCCTCCACGCAGACCGCCGCATCCGCGCGCAGCAGATCCTCGACCGTTTCTTTGAAGCTGAAATTATAGCGGCCGAACAAGACGGCGAGGCCCCGCACGGCCGGCTCCATGACGTTGTGGCCGCCTTTGTTGCTGCCGCGGAAGAAAAGACTCCCGCCTACGAAAGCGACGTCGCCGGCCGTGTACAGCACGCCGAGCTCGCCGACGGTATCGACGACGAGCACGGCCCGGCGCCCCGGGGCCGTCACCTCGCCGCGATCGAGCGCGGTCTTGCGCACGGCTTCGAAGCCGCGCTCGCGCAGCAGGTCGACGACGCCGGGGACGTCCGTCGGGTAGCGCGGCACGAGGACGAGACCCGCGTCGGCGCTCGCGGGCAGCGCCGCGAAAGCCTCGACGAGCGCTTCGTGCTCGCCCGCGTGCAGGCTGCCGCCGATGACGACGACGTCGCTCGGCGCGAAGCCGAGACGCTCGCGCATACGCCGCCGCTCGGCATCGCCAGGCACGCGCTCGGCCAGGTCGTACTTCATGTTGCCCGTGACGTGGACGCGGTCGGCCGGGACGCCGAGCGCGAGAAACCGCCGCGCATGTTCCGCGCTCTGCACGCCGAGCACGGCGACGGCGCCGAGCGCGTAGGGCACGACGCGAGTGCGGGCGTAGGCCGCCCGGGACTTTTCCGACATCTTGCCGTTCAGCAAGGCGACGGGTACGCCGCGCGACCGGGCCGCGATCAGGAAGTTCGGCCAGAGCTCGGACTCCACGATGACGACGAGGCGCGGGTCCAGCCGGCGCAGGAAGCGCCGCACGACCGGCGAGAGATCGAGCGGGAACAGGACTACCCGGTGGCGCGCGTACGCGCGCGCGGCCGCCGCGTAGCCCGTGGCCGTGTAGGTGGAGACGACGAGCGGCACGCCGGGCCGATCCCGCTCGAGCCGCGCGATGAGCGGCCGCAGCAGCGAGACTTCGCCGGCCGAGGCGCCGTGCAGCCATATCGAGCCCTGCAGGGGCTCGCCGAGTCCGGTGCCGAAACGCGCCGGAAGCCGGCGCCAGCCCGAGGTCCTGATGAGCCGGTACAAGAGCCACGGAGACGCGGCCAACGCCCCTAGCAGATAGCCGAGATCGAGCAACAGGCCCATGGAAGCGCCCCGCCGCCACACCGCAAAAGCGGCTTATTCTAGTCGGATTACGCCGAGTTGGGGGAAACGCCGGCCGCCGGGCGAGAGATCGGCGAGCCAGGCCGCGAGCAGATCCGGACGCATGGGACGCGCGAGAAAGAACCCCTGGCCGATCTCGCAGCCGAGCTCGGCGACGGCCTTGAGCGCTTCCTCGCTGTCGACACCCTCGGCGACGACGGTCATTTCGAACGCGCGTGCGAGCGAGATGACGGCCTGCACGATCTGCCGATCCTTGGCATTGGCCGCCAGGGCCTCGACGAAGCCCTTGTCGATCTTGACTTCGGTCGCGGGGATTTCCTTGAGATAGGTCAGCGACGAGTAGCCCTTGCCGAAATCGTCGATCGCGATGCCGATGCCGAGCTTGCGCAGGCGCTGCAGCGCGAGGGGCGCCCCTTCGTGGCCGCGCACGAGGCTGTCCTCGGTGAGCTCCACCGTGAGATTCATGCCGAGCCCGCGCAGCGCCTCGGCGAGGCTTTCGACGCGCGGGAAGAACTCCCGGTGAGTCAGCAGCTGCGGGGCGACGTTGACCGCGACCGAGAAGGCCGCCCCGGGCCGCGGCCACCGACGCGCGCTCTCGAGCGTTTTGTCGAGGACGAGCCACGTGAGCGGCACAATCGAGCCCGAGCGTTCCGCGATCGGAATGAACTGCTGCGGCGGCACGAAGCCCGCCGCCGAGCGCCAGCGGGTCAAGGCCTCGACACCGACGACGCGCTCCCCGCTCAGCGCCACCTTGGGCTGAAAATACACCTCGAGCTCGCCGCGGTTGATCGCGCGATCGAGATCGCTCTCGAGCTTCCAGAGGGCTGCGTGCTGTTGAGTCGAGTCCGGGCTGTAGATATCGAATGCAAGCTCGCGTTCGCGCGCCTCCTTGAGCGCGAGTTCGGCGCGGCGAAACAAGGTGGGACCGTCGTCCGCGTGAGTCGGGTAGACCGCGATGCCGAGCGTGAGATCGACGAGAAAACGATCCTCGCCGACCGCGACCTGCGTCTGATTGTCTTCGGTCAGATGTGAGGCTACGTCCATCACGGACGCGATCGAGTCGAGGCCGAGCAGCAGCACGAACCGGCGCTCCGAGAGACGAATGATCGGCGTGCCGTGCGGCAGCAAGGCCCTGAGCTTATCCGCGTATTCGCCGCAGAAGCTGTTGGAGCAATCGTGCCCGAAGGTCGTGCTGATGCGATTGAAGGCGTCGAGCTGGCCGAGCACGAGGGCAACGAGCGTGTTGGGCGCCGCGCGGCGCAGAAAGCGATCGATGAACCGCAGGCTCGCGCTCGGTCGGCCGGTACCGGGCTCGATTGGATTTCTCCACGCGCTCATATCAGCCACGACTAAGCTCGACTCCCACTCGATCGGCGAGGATTTGAACAAAATAATGGCGGCGGGGCTGTGAGAGCGATCACGGCCGGGACGGTCGGGCCCGGCGGAATGCGATCGGCGCCCCGCGTTGGCCGAGGACGGACAAAAAGCGCCGCTGTGCGGCACCGTCCGCTTGACATAAGCGCCGCCCGACCGCGCCGCCGGGGCCCGCGCGGCCGCTGGCACGTCCATTGCAGCTCGAGAGCGTTCGAGGCGCCGTCGCGCGGGGAGCATGGGAACATGACCAGGGTTCAGCCGCAGGTCAGGCCGACCGAAACGTATACCGAGTCGAACTTTCTCAGGCTGCATACGGCCCCGGAGCCCGGCGACCGCTGCCTGCGCCTCGTGACGCTCGAGCATTTGAGCTATCGGTCCGAGGCCGGAGCCGGCTGGCGCTGCGCGACGATCGTCGATGCCGAGCCGATGTCGAAGGAAGACGCGCTGTTCATCGCGCATAACTATGCCGAGCGCAACGGCGTGCCGGTCATCTACGAGTGCCACACCGACTGAGCCGCCGTTTCGGCATACCAGACCGGCGCACCAGACGAGCGCACCACACCCGCGCACCAGACAGGCGCACCACACCCGCGCACCGGACCGGCGCACTGGCCTAGAGTGAGATCCAGCCTTCGAGGTAGGTCACTGCGCTGCCCGCGATCGCCGTGCCCGACCCGGCCAGCTCGCAGAAGAGCTCGGCGCCGCGGCGCGAGAGCTGCCGCGAGTGGATACGGGTTCGGCCGAGACGCTCGCACCAAAGCGGCGTGAGCCCGCAATGAATGGAGCCGGTCCCGGGATCCTCGTCGACGCCGTAACTCGGGGCGAAGTAACGGCAGACGCAGTCCGAATCGACGCCGCGGGCCGTGACGACGACGCCCGCCGGATGAAACGCGGCGACCCGGCGCATATCGGGCTCGAGCGACCGCAGCTCGGACTCCCCGTCGTAGATCGCGAACAGGTTGTCGCCGGCGGCCGTGACGAACACCTCCTGGGGCGCAATTCCGAGCGCCTGCGCCAACGCGGGCGGAGGGGCGTCGAGCTGACGCAGCTCCCAGCGCGGGAAGTCCATGACGAGACGCTCCCCGGCTCGCGCGACGTGCAGCTCGCCCGAGCGCGTCGCAAAGCGCAGGGCCGCCTGCTTGCAGCCGAGGTGCTCGTACAGGACGTGCGCGGTCGCGAGCGTCGCATGCCCGCAGAGCTGGACCTCCGTGGTCGGCGTGAACCACCTGAGCTCGAAGCCTTCGCCATTCGAAGTGAAGAACGCGGTTTCCGAGAGGTTGTTCTCGGCCGCGATCGCCTGCATGAGCTCGGCCTCGACCCAGCGGTCGAGCGGCACGACGGCCGCTGGATTGCCGCCGAACCGGCGGCTCGTGAAGGCGTCGACCTGAAACAGCCGCAGGCGGGTCATCGCGGGTCTCGAGCGGCCCCGAGCATGTGCAGGCTCAGCCATTCGGCCGTCATCGCCGGCTTGTCCTCGCCTTCGATCTCGATGGTCACGTCGAGCTTGACGAGCACCTGCCCGGGCTTGCGCTGCGTGCAGCCCGCGAGCCGCGCGCCGCCGCGTATCCGCTTGCCGACGCGCACGGGCGCGACGAAGCGCACACGGTCGAAACCGTAGTTGAGCAGCATCGCCGTGCCCTCGAGCTTCGGCACGAGGTCGAGGCACAGGGGCACGATGAGCGACAAGGTCAGCAGACCGTGCGCGATCGTCCCGCCGAAAGGCGTCGCGGCGGCGCGCTCGGGATCGACATGAATGAACTGGTGATCGAGCGTCGCATCCGCGAAGCTGTCTACGCGCGCCTGATCGATCTCGAACCACGCGGAGACCCCGAGATCGGCGCCGATCCGGCCCTCGAGCTCCTTCAGCGTCGTCGGCTGCATACGCTTCCCTCCTGCGTCGCCGGCCCCGGCGGCCGACGCTTCCAGCCTCTCATCCGGTGTCCGGAATGTCACGCGCGCCTTCGGGCGGCGTTGCGTTTTGGGCCGGTCCATGGCGCAATAGATGGATTTTCTCCCCGGCCTGGCTCCGGCCGCGATCGAAACCCCTCAAGACAACATGGCTACGACACCAAGGATAGGCTTCGTCAGCTTGGGCTGCCCCAAGGCCCTCGTGGACTCGGAAAGGATACTGAGCCGCTTGCGCGCGGAAGGCTACGAGACGGCCGCCGACTATGCGGGGGCCGACGTTGTCGTGGTCAATACCTGCGGCTTTCTCGACAGCGCAAGGGCGGAGTCGCTCGAGGCGATCGGCGAGGCGCTGGCCGAGAACGGCCGCGTCATCGTCACGGGCTGCCTCGGCGCCGACGCCGGGGCGGTTCGCCGCGCGCATCCCGGCGTGCTCGCCGTCACGGGGCCGCACCAGTACGAGGCCGTCGTCGCCGCCGTGCACGAGGCCTGTCCGCCGCCGCACGACCCGTTCCTCGACTTGATCCCGCCGCAGGGCATCAAGCTCACGCCCAGGCACTACGCGTATCTCAAGATCTCGGAGGGCTGCAACCACCGCTGCAGCTTTTGCATCATTCCGAGCCTGCGCGGCCGCCTCGCGAGCCGCCAGGCCGCCGACGTGCTCGCCGAGGCCGAGCGCCTCGTCGCCGCGGGCGTCCAGGAGCTGCTCGTGATCTCGCAGGACACGAGCGCCTACGGCGTCGATCTGCGCTACGCGCCCTCCGCGTGGCGCGGTCGGGCCGTCCCGGCCCGGGTCACGGAGCTCGCGCAGGCACTCGGCAGCCTCGGCGCCTGGGTCAGGCTCCATTACGTCTACCCCTACCCGCACGTGGACGAGCTCATTCCGCTCATGGCCGAGGGGGCCGTGCTGCCCTATCTCGACATCCCGTTCCAGCACGCGAGTCCCCGCGTGCTCAAGGCCATGAAGCGCCCGGCGGGCGAGGCCGAGACCCTGGAGCGCATCCATGCCTGGCGCGCTGCCGTGCCCGAGCTCACGCTGCGCTCGTCGTTCATCGTGGGCTTTCCCGGCGAGACCGAGGAAGATTTCGAATACCTGCTCGACTGGCTCGAGGAGGCCGAGCTCGACCGCGTCGGCTGCTTCCGCTACGAGCCCGTGACCGGGGCGGCCTCGAACGCCCTGCCCGGCGCTCTGCCGGCCGAGGTCGTGGAGGAGCGCTGGCACGCGCTCATGGCCGCACAGAAGGCTATCAGCGAGCGGCGGCTCGCGCGCCGGGTCGGCACGAGGCTCGAGGTCATCGTCGACGAGGTCGGCGAGGACGCCGTGGTGGCGCGTTCCAAGGGCGATGCCCCGGAGATCGACGGCAACGTATTTCTGCCCGCCGATCCCGAGCTCACGCCGGGTGACCTCGTCGACGTTGTCGTCGAGCGCGCCGACGCTTACGATCTCTGGGCGGTGCCGGCCGAGGCCTCCTCGCTCGACCGGGCCGCCGCCCCATGAGCGAGCTCGTCAGACCCTTCGCCGCGCTGCGGCCCCGGCGCGGCTACGCCGACGAGGTCATCGCCCCGCCCTACGACGTCGTGAGCACGGACGAGGCGCGGGCCCTGGCCCAGGGCCGGCCCTGGAGCTTCCTGCACGTCTCGCGGCCCGAGATCGACATGCCGCCCGGCACCGACCCCCACGCCGACAGCGTCTACGCGCGCGGGGCGGCCAATCTCGAGCGCCTGCTGCGTTCGGGCGTGCTCACGCGAGAACCGATCCCTTCGTTCTATGTCTACCGCATGCGTATGGGGCGGCACGAGCAGACCGGGCTCGCCTGCGTCGCCTCCGTGCGCGCCTACGAGGAGAACCGCATCCGGAAGCACGAGCTCACGCGGCCCGACAAGGAGAACGACCGCGTGCGCAACATCGAGGCGCTCAACTCGCAGACCGGGCCGGTCCTCACGGCCTATCGGGCCGACGCGGGCGTGCGCGAGCTGCTGCGCGAAGGCACGCGCCAGCTGCCGCTGTTCGAGGTCGAGGGCCCGAACCAGGTCATGCACACGATCTGGCAGATCGGCTCCCCGGCCTTCGTCGCGCGGCTCACGGAGGCCGTCAACGCGCTCGGCGTGCTCTACATCGCGGACGGCCACCACCGCTCCGCCGCCGCCGCTCGCGTCGCCGAAGCAAGGCGCGCCAAGTCCGGCGGCAAGGCGCACCCGGACGCGAGCGCCGAATACTTCCTGACTGTCGCGTTCCCGCACGACGAGATGCGCATCTTCGACTACAACCGGGTCGTCGCCGGCCTGAACGGCCTCTCGCCGGCGCGCCTGCTCGAACGGCTCGAGGAAACGTTCGAGGTCTCGCGCCGCGCCGAGCCGTTCAAGCCCGATCGGCCCGCGACCTTCGGCATGTACCTCGACGGCGCCTGGTACTCGCTCGCGCTGGCGGCGGACAAGATTCCCGCCGACCCCGTCGACAGCCTCGACGTGAGCTTGCTGCAGAACCTCGCGATCGGGCCCCTGCTCGGGATTTCCGACCCGCGCCGCGACGCCCGCATCGACTTCGTCGGCGGTGTCCGCGGCCTCGCCGAGCTCGAACGTCGCGTGCGGGACGGCAAAGCCGCGGTCGCGTTCGCACTGCATCCCACTTCGATGGAGCAGCTCATGGCCGTGGCCGATGCCGAGAAGCTCATGCCCCCGAAGTCGACCTGGTTCGAGCCGAAGCTCGCCGATGGGCTGCTCTCGCACGTGCTCGACTCGGGGACGGGAAAACAGGCCGGAGAAGGGGCATAGCGGGCGGAGGCGTCCCGTGTGCACCGGCTCCGGCGTCCGCGAAGCCGGAACCGTTCGTGAAGCATGCGGGCTGCTCCGTGCGGACGGCGCCAAACGGAGGTGGCGAACTTTCGACCAGGGACACTAGAATGCCCCGCAAGAGGCCGGCCTTTCATCGCCGGCCGTGATCCCACAGGAGCCAGCATGGCCGTTTTATCCAGCTTTTCCGTGCGCCGCCCATGGGCGGCGTTTGCCGCGATCACCGCTTTGGCCGCCGTCGCGCTGCTTGCGAACGGGCCCGCAGGGGCCCAGAGCCGGGCGACGCTGGGAGCGAGCGGCGCCGGTCAGGACGAGTCCGTGGCGAAGATCGGCTCGACGCCCGTCACACGCGGCGAGCTCGAGGCGTTCGTCGCGCCTCAGCTCATGACCTTGCGCCAACAGCAGCAGGAGGTGCTCGAGAAGGGTCTCGACCGTTACCTCTCGGACGAGGTCGTCAAACGCGAGGCCAAGGCGAAGGGCGTCTCGGTAGACAAGCTGCTCCAGCAGGAAGTCGCGTCCAAGGTCCAGGCGCCGACGGACAAGGACGTTGACGCGTTTTACGAGCAGAACAAGGACCGCATCTCCGCGCCAAAGGACCAGATCGCGGACCGCATCAAGGAATACCTCACGCAGCAGCGGCAGGCGCAGGTCTTTACCGAGTACACGGATGCGCTCAAGAAGAAGTACGGCGTCGCCGTCCTGCTCAAGCCGCTGCGGGTCGCCGTGGACTCCCCGAAGGAGCCTTCGCGCGGTGCGGCGGACGCGCCCGTCACCGTCGTCGAATTCGGCGACTTTCAGTGCCCGTATTGCGCAGGCCTCGAGCCGACCCTCGAGAAGGTGCTCAAGGACTACACCGGCAAGGTACGGCTCGAGTTCCGGCAGTTCCCGCTCGAGAGCATCCATCCCCACGCATTCAAGGCCGCGGAAGCCTCGATGTGCGCGCGCGAGCAGAACAAGTTCTGGGAGCTTCACGACACCATGTACGGCAACCAGGACAAGCTGACCGTCGACGACCTCAAGGCGGCAGCGGGCAAGCTCGGGATGGACGCGAAACAGTTCGACAAGTGCCTCGATTCCGGCAAGTACGACGCGGCGATACGCGCCGACCAGGACGCGGGCGAGAAGGCCGGTGTCTCGGGGACGCCGGCGCTGTTCGTCAACGGCCGGCCGGTGCCCGGCGGTGCCGTCGGCTACGACGTCCTTGCCAAGATCATCGACGACGAGTTGGCCCGCAACGAGGCCGGCCCGAAGGCCCCGTGACAAAACCCAAAGATTCCGTCTGACCAAGAACCGAATTCGATAACGAGAGCCGCCAATATGCTCAAGGCCACGAAGGACCTGATTCTGCCGACGACGATCACGGGCTCGCTGCCGCGCCCGCTCTGGCACACCGAGAACCTCGGGACGCGCACGTTTCTAGAGGCCATGCGGAACTCGCGGTTTCGGGAGCAGTATCGAGACGCCGTCGCCGTTCACATCAAGGATCAGGAGACGGCCGGCGTAGACATCGTCACCGACGGCGACGCGCACTACGACGAGGAGGTGGCGGGCAACAGCTGGGTCAGCTACCCGCTGCTTCGCATGGCGGGGCTCGACGTTCTCGCACGTCAAGCCGAGCCGCATGCGCATCGGCGGCGCCCCGTTTCCGATGGGGCACATCCTGCACGACTACCTCGAGGCGCGGATCCTGCCGAAGGTGGTGGGCCCGATCGGCCGCGGGGAGCTGCAGTACGCCGCGATGTACAAGGCCGCGCAGCGCCTGACGGCGAAACCCGTGAAGTTCGGAACCATCGGCCCGGAGCTGCTCGCGGCCTCTGTAGACGATGACTATTACGGCGATCCGGTCGAGCGCATCTACGGCTTCGCGAACGCGCTCAACGAGGAGCTGCACGAGCTCGCGGATGCGGGCTGCGGCGCGATTCAGTTCGAGGAGCCGCAGATCCACATGATTCCCTCGCGGGGCAAGGTGCTCGGCAAGCTGGACATGATGGAGTCGGTCGAGGTCTTCAACCGCACCGTCCGCGGGTTGCGCGGCAAGACCGAGGTCTGGTGCCACACGTGCTGGGGCAACCCGGCCCAGCAGCGCATGTTCACGAGCGTCATGAGCTATCAGCCCGCGCTCGAGGCGCTGAACCACGTGGACGCCGACGTCGTCACGTTCGAGTCCTGCAGCTCCGGCGGGGCGGACCTCGAGGCCATCGGCCGGCACATCACGGACAAAAAGATCGCAATCGGCGTCATCGACCACCATTCGCTGCAGGTCGAGCGGCCCGAGGAGATCGCGGCCCATCTGCGCACGGCGCTTCGCTACATTCCGGCCGAGCGGCTCGTCGTGACCTCGGATTGCGGCATGGGCCGCGAGGGCATGAGCCGTCGGCACGCGCAGTACAAGATGATCTCGATGGTGCTCGGCACGAACGCGGTTCGTAAGGAGCTCGGCGTGCCGCAAGCGGACTGCATCGCGGCGACGCCCGAGCTTTCGCTCGTCTCCTCTTGAGAGCTCGGCCTGCCGCGCAACGCGGGAGTCTCCTTATGTGGACGAAGAATACGACGCTGGCGGCCGCCGCTGCAGCGGGCTTGCTTGCCTGCGCGGGAGCTGCCGCCGCTGCGGACGACGCGGTCGTTCCGCCCGCGCCGGTCTCGACCCCGATGCCCGAAGTGCCGAAGACCCGTTTCGGGCTGCCGATCGAAGGGTTCGTCAAGGTGCACTTCACGGTGCGCATGGACGGTACGCCGGCCGACGTGCGCGTCATGGACTCCGCACCGGCGCAGCTCCAGGCCAAGCTCGCCGTGCATGCGGTCGAGAAGTGGAAGTTCAAGCCGGCCACGGTCGCCGGCAAGCCCATCGAATGGGACAACGCGGTCGGCATCGTGACGTTCGACGACCCGAAGGTGCCGCTCGAGCTCAGCCCCTTCTTCTCGGCCGGGTACAAGAAGGCGCAGGAGGCGCTCGAGAAAAAGGACTACGAGGCCGCGAAGCGAGTCAGCGATCTGCTGCTCGAGAACACGACGGCGCGGCTTCGTGAGATCGGGGTCGGCGAGACGCAAGCGGCGATCATCGATATCGGTCTCGAGGATACGCAGGCCGCCTTGAAGGCCATCCGGCGGGCGACGGACCCCGATCTGGTCCTCATGACGCCGGACGAGCTGCGCATCGCGCTGCAATATCGCTTCGCCATCGAGCTCGAGCTCGGCCGCGTCATGCAGGCCCTCGCGACGTTCGATCGCATCAATGCGATCAAGCCGCTCCCGGCCACGGATTCCGACGGCTCAGCAGGCGGCCGCGCTCGAGAAGGCGCTGCAGGGCGACGGCGCGATCGCCGTCAAGGCCCGGGTCGACGACCGCACATGGGAATTTCAGCCGACGCGGCGCACGCTGACCATTACGAAAGTCGACGGCAAGATCGAGGGGCTTCACTTCGAGTGCGACCGCCGCAAGGCGGACCTGCCTTTTCAGGCCGACGTGGAATGGAAGCTTCCGGCGAGCTGGGGGGCATGCGACCTCGTCGTGGACGCCAAGCGCGGCACGACGTTCTCGCTCTACGAATTCAAGTAAGCCCTTCTCGGCCTCGCCGGCCGCGACTTCGGCGCACCTCTTCGCGTGCGGCCCCCGGCGGGTGCCGGCGCTCGTCGGCCCGGAGCTCGCCCCCGGCTGCGCGGCCTTCGATTCCTGAATCGGGAAATTTGTCGGTCCGTGGAAGAGCCGGGGTCCGGCTGCGGCATTTTCCTTGCATATGGGAACGCTACCCGGCCCCGAGAAGGCCCACATGAGGAGCGTGGCCCCCATGAGAATCGGCGTCATGTTGCGGCACTACGCGCAGAAGGACGGCGGCGTGCGGCTCTATACGCGGCGCTTGCTGCCGCTGCTGTTCTCCAAGGCGCCGCACCACGATTTCGTGTTGATCTACAACGACCCCGGACTGATCGGCACCTACCGAGCCTACCCCAATGTCGAGGAGACGGCCGTGCGCCTGCCGGGATCCGTGCTCTGGGACCAGGTGGCGGTTCCTCGGATCGCGAACCGCCGCAAACTCGACCTCATCTTCAATCCGAAATTTACGGTGCCGGTGCTCGCGCGCGGTCTCAAAGTCTTCGTACTGCACGGTTCGGAATGGTTCGGGATCCCGGACCACTTTCTCTGGTACGACCGGCTCTACTTCGGGCGCGCAACGCCGTTCTATTGCCGTCGCGCCGACGCCCTGATTGCGGTTTCGGAGGCGACGCGGCGGGACATCATCCGCCACGTGGGAGTGTCGCCCGAAAAGATCGCGGCCGTGCACAACGGCTACGATCCGGAGCTGTTCCGGCCCGTGGAGGACCAGGCAAGGCTCGCAGCCGTCAAACGCAAGTACGCGCTGCCCGACCGCTTCGTCATGTGGGCCGGACAAATCGAGTCGCGGAAGAATATCGGCCGCCTGATCACGGCATTTGCGCGCATTGCGGCCGAGGTCCCGCATCGGCTCCTCCTGGTCGGCGAGCAGCGCTTCAAGTTCCCGATGGCCGCCGGCGCGGCCGAGGACCTCAAGCTGATCCGGCTGCTCGGCCTCGACGAACGCGTCCAGTTCACGGGCTGGATCGATCACGACGATCTGCCCGCGGTCTACACGCTGGCCGATCTATTCGCGTTTCCGTCGCTGTACGAGGGCTTCGGTATTCCGCTGCTTGAGGCGATGGGCTGCGGCTGTCCCATCGTGACCGCGAATACCTGCGCCCCGCCCGAGGTCGTCGACGGGGCGGCGCATCTCGTCGATCCGCTCGACGTTGACGACATCGCCGCGGGGATGCGGAAAGTGCTCGCGGATGCCGAGCTGCGCAAGCGCCTCGTGGCCCGAGGGCTGGAACGCGCACGGGACTTCGATTGGGACCGATGTGCGGAGCAGGTGCTCGGTCTCTTCGAATCGCTTGCCGAGAATGTGCGAAACCGCCGCCTCGGAGTGCGCCCGGCCTCGATGGCCGAACCTCGAGGCTGAGGCGCAGCGCCGCGCGCCGCGAGCGTCAGCCGCGGCGGGCACTGCGGCGCCGCAGAAGCGCGGCGAGCCCGAGCAGGAGCCCGAGCGGACCGATCGCGCCGCCCCCGCCTCCTCCGCCGCCCGATCCGCCGCTCGGCGTCCGAACCGTCGTAATCGTCAAATCGGCCGAGGCGGCCAGGCCCGGATCGGTCCTCGGCACCGCCGTGACCGTCACGGTCGCCGGGATGGGCACGGCTGCGGGCGCCGTATAGACGCCGTCCGCCGTGATCGTGCCGACCGTGGCGCTGCCGCCCGGCAGCCCGTCGACCTGCCAAGTCACGGCCGTGTCGATCGCTCCGGTCACGTTTGCGACGAACGTCTGCGTCGCGCCGACCTGCACGGTGGCGGACTTGGGCGTGATCGCCGCGGCGGCGGCCGGCGGCGGAAAGGCCGCGAGGCACGGATCGGCACCGATCCCGGCGGGGGCGCTCGTCCTCGCGCTGTTCGGACCGATCACGACGTCCGTCGAGTCCTCGGCGCCCGCGTCGTCGGTCACCGTGAGCCGGACTGTCGTCGTGCCCGAGCTCGGCGCGTCGATGCTCGTGTCGGCCGTGTTCGTGCTGGTCAGGGCGCCCGGGCCGGCGACCACGGCCCACCTGTAGGCCGCGACCGTCCGGCCGCAGGCCGCGCCGCTGCCCGCGCCCGAAAGCGAAACCTGTTGGCCGGGGCTCACGCTCGCCGGCAGCGCGACGGCCGCGATGGGCCGCAGAGCGGCCTGCACGGCGCCCGGCGCATTGGCCATGCCGGCGCCGCAGACCGCCGTCGTGCAGGTGCACTCGGAGGTCTGGACGTTGTTCGGGCCGCTCGGCAAGTGACAGACGGGGACCGTCGGGTCGGATGACGTGGGGAAGGTTGTCGCACCCTCCTGCAGACGCGCCTCGAGCGCGGCCGCGCCGAGGTTGCCGTCGACCGAGAGCATGAGCGCGGCGATCGCGGACACGATCGGCGCCGAGAAGCTCGTGCCGACGTTGATCGCGAGCTGATCCGTATAAGAGTAGGCCTCGTGCGCCTGCGCGCCGACGTTGTAGGTCGTATCGATCGAATACAGGCAGGGCTCGCCCGCGCCGACGTTCACACAGTTTCCGGCCGGAGCGCCGAGCGTGACCTCGGGACCTAGACTGCTGAAACCGACCTTCGTGCCGACCTGCCGCAGGCCGGCGACCGCGACGACGCCCGCGCAGTTTGCGGGCGAATCCACGGGGCCGCCTTCGTTGCCGGCCGAGGCGACGACGAGCACGCCGTGCGCGGCCAGCTCGGCGACGACCTGCTGATAGGCGGGCAGACAGTCGCCCTGCGAGCCGAGGCTCAGATTGACGATCCGGGCCGGATAGGGATTGTCGGGAACGCCGTCGACGTGCAGGCCCGCGGCCCAGCGCATGGCCGCGAGGATGTCCGAGTCGAAGCCGCCGCATTTTCCGAGCGCGCGCACGGGCAGGATCCAGGGCTTCCAGGTTGCGCCCGCGACGCCCACCCCGTTGTTCGTACTGGCCCCGAGAATGCCCGCGACGCGCGTGCCGTGCCAGGAGCTCGGCGAGGCCGTGCAATCGCTGAAAGGCAGCGACTTGGCCTCGGGGGCCGTGACCCAGTCGCCGGGGTCGGTCGCATCCGGATCACGCCCGTCGCCGTCGTTCGAGATGGACGTCTCGCTGATGAAGTCGTACCCCGGCAGCACGCGCCCGCCCTCCTGCGCGCGGCCGAGGTCCGGGTGATCGTAGAGGACCCCCGTATCGATGTCGGCGATGACGACGCCCGCGCTGCCCGTCGTCACGTCCCAGGCGCCTTCGGCGTCGATGGCGCTCGGCGCCACGCTCGCGGCCTGCAGATACCATTGCCCGGGATAGAGCGGATCGTCGGGGACGGCCAGCACCTGGCGGCGCATGTCGGGCTCGGCGTACTCGACGTTGGCGTCGGCGCGGAGCCGCGCGAGCTCGGCGTCGAGCGAGTCGCCGGCGGCATTCGCGTCGAGGTCGAGCACCTGCAGATCCGGGGCGAGACGGCGCGCACCGCGCAGCTTCAGCTGCGCTCGCGCGGCGAGCGCGGCGGCGGGTTCCGCGACCGGCTTGGCCGATGTTGCGCCGGAGCCCGGGACCGAGGTCGGGGCGGAGTCCGAGCGCGCAGCCAGGACGGCAACGGCCGCCGCCCGGAACTTCACGATGATGTGCGCCGCGGCCCCGGGTCTCACGGCCGCCGCGGCAGCCGCCTTGCGCGCGGGATTGAGCTCGCCGGCGCGCGCAGGCAACGCCGCCGCGGCCGCCGCGAGCGCGAAGGCCAGCAGAGCAAGCGTCGCGGCGAGCGCTCCGGCTGCGGTCCGCGTCCGCCGCCGCCCGGCCGAGCTAGCGCGGCTCATTGTGCTTACGCCCCTGGTCGAGCTCCACCGACTGCACGTGCGCAGCCGTGCGCAGCCGCTTGGCGGCCTCCTCGCAATTCGGCGCCGGCCCATCGGCCGAGAGCGAGACGACGTACAGGCTCCCCGGCGTAATCGAGCTCATGAAGTCGAGCCTGGCGCCGCTCGCCTGCGCGAGCTCGCGAACGAGCGCGGGATTCGGAGCCTGGTCGAGTCCGACGATGAGGCGAAGACGACATTGGGCCTGCGCGGCGCCGCCTCCGGCGGCGCACGCGGCCGCCACGGCAGGCAGCACCGCGAGCAGCGGCGGTTTCGAAAGGCGCCGTAACCGGCGGCGGACTTCCATGGATCCTTTCACAGTGCCTCCCTTCCCCAGACACGGGCCGGCGCCCCCCCGGCTCCGATTACGAGACAACGCCCGGCCGATTCCTCGGTTGACCGCAGGACGCCGCCGCCGCCAAAGAATAAGGTGCAAGTCACGGCGTCCTCGGGCGCATGTGCCCGGGACGAGCCGGGCCTGGTCTTACGACGTGGTCGGGCCGCCTTCTCCTTCGCGGATCGCGCGCAACCCTGCTGTTCGATACTCGCATGGCGCCTCGACGCCGTCCAAGCACCGGCGCACGGAACGCCCTACAATGCCCCGACCATTGCCTTGGGGCCCCGTATGCCGCTGGAAGCCGATGCCGCGGGAACGGCGTTCGCGCCCTCTCGGGCCGCCGCCGTCGCTGTCGCGTCCGTACCGTCCGCCGCGTCCGCCGGGTCCATCGCCGGGCCCATTGGGCTCACGGCCGAAGGGTCTTCGGACCGCGCCGCATGAAGCGCCGGCTCAGCCTGGCCTTGGCGGCCTCGAATCCCCGGACCTGGCCCATCCTCGACGGCACCGTGAGCCCGCAAGGCGTCGAGCTCGTGCCGAGCGTCCTTCACCCTTCCGAGCTCTTCTGGCGGCAGCTGCGCTTCGGCGACTTCGACGTCTCGGAGATGTCGTTTTCCTCGCTCATGATGCTCAAAGCTGCCGGCGACGATCGCTTCGTCGGCTTGCCCGTGTTCACGACGCGGCGCTTCTTCCACACGGGCATCCTCGTGCGCCGGGACGCGAAGATCGACAAGCCGGCGGACCTCAAGGGCCGCCGCGTAGGCGTGCCGGAGTACCAGCAGACCGCGGCGCTTTGGACGCGCGGCGTGCTCGAGCACGAGTTCGGCATCGCGCCGCGCGAAATGGAGTTCTGGATGGAGCGCGGCGCGGCGCACAGCCATGCCGCGGCCACGGGCTTCGAACCGCCGGCCGGCGTCACGCTGCATACGATCCCCGCCGACAAGACCCTCGGCTCCATGATGCTTTCGGGCGAGCTCGAGGCCGCGCTGTTCTACATTCGGGCCGTCAACCTCGTGGATCGCAGCACCGAGGACCTTGCCGGTCATCCCGAGATCGCGACCCTGTTTCCCGATCCGGCCGCCGAAGGCGTGCGCTTCTTTCGCAAGACGCGCCTCTTTCCGATCAACCACGCGATGGTGGTCCGCCGCGAGGTCGCCGCCGCCGATCCCTGGGTCGTGCTCAACCTGCTCGAGGCGTTCCAGACCGCCGCGGAGATCGCCGATGCGCGCCGGCGTGCGCACGTCGAGTCCCATCGCGAGACGGGACTCCTCGGCGCCGAAGCCGCGGCCGCGCTCGAGCGGCCGCTGTTCCGCCACGGCATCGCGGCGAACCGCGCCGAGCTCGAGGCCGCGGCCGCCTACTCGGCCGAGCAGGGGCTCACGCCGCGGCGGCTGCGGCTCGACGAAATCTTCGCCGCGAGCACGCTCGAAGAGTAGCCCCGCCGCTCAGCGCTCCGGCAGCGCGAAGACCCACACCGCCGCACCGCGATCGGGCGGGCTCTTCTGCTCCGGCACGAGCGGCCCGTAGCTGCCGGCCTGGAAGCCGCCCTGCCCCACGATGAAGGCCACGTATTGCCTGCCGTTCACAGCGAACGTCGCCGGGTTGCCGCTCGAGACGTTGTTCATGCGGGTCTGCCACAGCAGCTTGCCGTTGTCGGCGTCGTAGGCGCGCACATAGCGGTCGATCGAGGCCGCGAACACGAGACCGCCCGCCGTCGCCACGACGCCCGAGGTCTCCGGCGCACGCTGGCGCACGGTCCAGACGGGCTTGCCCGTCTCGACGTTGAGCGCCTCGACGCGCCCGTACTTGCCGTCGCTGCCGGGGATCGGCCGCACCCCGAAATTCAGCCCCGAAGAGAGCCCGCCGCGCCCGCCTCCGGGCACCGGGTACATGTCCATGCAGGCTTCGACGAGCGGTACGTAGAGACGCTTTTTCGCCGCGTCGTAAGACGCGGCCATGTAGCTCTTGGCGCCGCCCGCATGCGGACACACGAGATGCACTTTGCCGTCGCCGGGCATGACCGCCGGGTTGATCTTCGGCCGGCCCGTCTCGGGATCGACGGCGGCGACGACGTTCTGCAGCCCGAGGTCGTGCGCGAACAGGAACTCGCCCGTCTTCGCGTCCATCCCCTCGTAGATGCCGAGCTTGCCCGAGGTCAGCGCGACGGTGCGCGGCTCGCCGTGCAGGCGCAGGTGCACGATCTGCCGCTCGAACGCCCAGTCGAGATCCCACTGATCGTCGGGCACGTGCTGAAAGTGCCACACGAGCTTGCCGGTGTCGGGGTCGAGCGCGAGCGTCGAATCCGTGTAGAGCGCGGCGTTCGTGACGCCGGGCGTCGGCGTGGGCCGCAGCAGCGGCGCCGTATCGTAAGTGTTGCCCGTGCCGAAGTACGCGAGATTGAGCTCGGGATCGTAGCTGCCGGTCGTCCAGACCGAAGCGCCCGTGCGCTTGTCTCCGGGCACGCCGTTCCAGCTGTCGCCGCCCGGCGTGCCGGGCTGCGCGATCGTGTGAAAGCGCCAGAGAATCTCGCCCGTCGTCGCGTCGAGGCCGACGATCTGCGGCCCGCCGGGCGCGGCGCCGACCCCCGTGCCCGTCGTGCCGATCAGGATCTTGCCGTGCACGGCGAGCGGGCCGCCCGCGATGCTCTCCCGGGCGTGGAAGTTCCCGACGACGGTATCCCAGACGAGGCGTCCCGTCTTCCCGTCGACGGCGATGACGTGGGCGTCCGAGGTGCCGACGTAGACGTTGCCGCCGTAAAGCGCAATGCCGCGCTTCGGGCCCGGCGCCGCGCCCGCGTCGAGCGTATGCGTGTGCTCCCAAAGCAGATCGCCGGTGGCGGCGTCGAGCGCCTCGAGCTTGTCCCCGTAGCCGTGCACGAACATGACGCCGTCGTGAACCAGCGGCGCGGATTCGTTCGAGCCCGGCGGCAGCGACCACGTCCAGGCGACCCGCAGCTCGCGGACGTTGCGTTTCTCGATCTGGTGCAGCGGGCTGAAGCCGTGAACGTCGTAGGTCCGCCGCCAGCTCAGCCAGTCCTCGGCAGGCGGGTTAGCGAGCAACGCGTCCGTCACAGGCGTGTAGTGATCGAGCGGATTCGGGAAGTTCTCGGGCGGCCGCGGCGTATACGCGGAGTAAGCCATGAAATGGAAGCCGCCCTCGGGCAATCGCATGGCCGCGAGGCGCTTCGAGTCGGTCGGCAGGGGCTCCTCGCCCGCGACGACCGAATTCGCCCGCAACACATAGGCGACGAGCGCCGCGTACGTGTCGGCGCCGAGCGAGCCGGGCGCGTTGCTCGGCATCGTCGTCGAGACGACGTCGAAGAGCTGCGCGGCGCTCTTGCCGCCGTACTTCTGCATGAAAACCGGCCCGGCGAGCGGCGGCCCGAGCGCGCCGTCGTCGAGGTGGGGGCCGTGGCAATTCGCACAGGTCGTGCCGTAGACGGCTTCGCCTTGCTCGGCCTGCGCCGCGGTATAGGTCAAGGCGAGATGCTGAGCGCCGGCCGCCGAAGCCGCGCCCATCGCCACGAGGGCAAGAACGAAACGCATAACCCCCCCTTCATCGTTTCCGACGACGATAGGGGGCGGCTTGCGCGAATGCAACGCCCGTCACGGGCCCTCGATCAGCGCCCGCGCCGCGTCGAGCCGCGAGGCATAGGCCTCGAGCACGGCCGCCGTGCGGCCGACCTAGAGGTTCGCGTCGTCGAAGCGGCGTTCCTCGATGGCCTCCCGCACGCCGGGCAGCGTCTTGGCGCCATAGCCCGTGAAGCGGCCCGGCGCGTCCTCGAGAGTGGGAGTGCTTTGCGGCGGCTCCGGGGCGGAGGCTTCGGTGCCGAGCAGAACGGCGGCCAGGAGGCCGGCCACGAGCGCGGGCGGCGGCTTGCGGGGCATGGAGGGCGCTCCTTTCGGCACGGGGCCGAAGCGGAAGGGCGATCGGGCGGCGGGAATGGGTTCACGAGTCACGCGCGGGCACGCCGTCGAAGAACTCGACGCGGCCGGTCTCGAGCGCGTATTCGGCACCGACCACGAGCAGGCCGTCCTCTTCGATGAGCTGCTCGAGCACGGGCGAGCCGTGACGCAGGTGATTGGCCGCGACCCGCACGTTGGCGCGCATGGCCAGATGCGCGAGCGAGGCCGCGTCGTGCCGGAGCTCGGTCTCGAGCAGACCTTCGACGGCCGGGCGGATCCGATCCACGATCGACTGCAGGTTGCGAGACTGGCTCGCGCTCGGGCGCTGGAGCTCGTCGAGCGTCGCCTGCACGGCGCCGCAGCGCGTGTGCCCGAGCACGACGACGAGACGCGTGCCGAACTGCGCGGCGGCGAACTCGACGCTGCCGACCTGCGAGGCCGCGACGATGTTGCCCGCAACGCGGATCACGAACAGGTCGCCGAGCCCCTGGTCGAACACGATCTCGACGGGCACGCGCGAATCCGAGCAGCCCAGAATCACGGCGAACGGCGCCTGGCCTTCGACGAGCTCGGCCCGCCTTCCCTGCCCCACGAGCGTTTCCACGCTGCGCACGCCGGTTGCGAAGCGGCCGTTGCCCTGCTGCAGTCGCTCGAGTGCCTGAATTGCCGAGAGCATGGTGTGGTCCATCTCCTTCGCTTCGCCTATCCGTTTCGGCAGACGCAAGGATTCTAGCTTTCTAGGCCGATGCGCGCGACGCGGGAGCGGCGAGGCGGCTCGTAAGGAATGCCGAGAGTGCGGCCGCCGTGTGCGAGCCCCGCTTGCGCGCGGCTACGGCCTCGGGCGGTCCCTGGGCCACGATGCGCCCGCCGCGCTCGCCGCCCTCCGGCCCCAGGTCGATCAGCCAGTCGGCCTCGGCCATGACGTTGAGGTTGTGCTCGATGAGGACCACGCTGTTCCCGGCATCCACGAGCCGATGCAGCACGCGCGTGAGCTTCTCTACGTCGGCGATGTGCAGGCCGATGGTCGGCTCGTCGAGCACATAGAGCACGTGGTCGGCGCGCGCCCTGCCGCGCAGCGCCGCGGGGCGCGCCTTGGCGAGCTCGGTGACGAGCTTGACGCGCTGCGCCTCACCGCCCGAGAGCGTCGGGCTCGGCTGGCCGAGCGTGAGGTAGCCGAGACCCACGTCGGCCAGCAGCTCGAGGCTGTGGCGGATTTTGGCATGCGCCGCGAAGAACTCGGCCGCCTGCTCGACGGTCATGGCCAGCACGTCGGCGATGGTCTTGCCCTTGTACGCGACCTCGAGCGTCTCACGGTTGAAGCGCGCGCCGTTGCAGCGCTCGCAGGCGACGCGCACGTCGGGCAGGAAGCTCATCTCGATCTTCTTGAGCCCCTGTCCCTCGCAGCTTTCACAGCGACCTCCCGAAACGTTGAACGAGAAGCGGCCCGCGCCATAGCCGCGGATCGCCGCCTCCGGCGTCTTGGCGAAAATCCGGCGAATCTCGTCCCAAATGCCGACGTACGTCGCGGGACACGAGCGCGGCGTCTTGCCGATCGGAGTCTGATCGACCTCGAGCACGCGGTCGATCGCCTGCCAGCCGTCGAGGCCGTCGCAGCCCTCGAGGCTCGGCCCGCGGCCGCCGCGCCGCCGACCGCGAGAGGCGACGAGGCGCTCGAGATTGTCCCGCAGCACCTGGCGCACGAGGGTACTCTTGCCGCTGCCGCTGACACCCGTGACGCAGACGAGCCGGTGCAGCGGCAGGGCCAGGTCCACGTGCTTGAGGTTGTGCAGCGAGGCGCCGGCGACCCGCAGGATCTCCGGCGGCTCGCCGGCAGCCGCGGGGGTGCGCGGGATCGAGGTCGGCCGGCGCGGCTGCAGCGGATGCCGCGGCGGATCGGCCAGCGCCCGCCCCGTGACCGAGCGCTTGCTCTCGAGCAGCTTCGCGAGCGGGCCGCTGAACACGACCTCGCCGCCGTGCCTCCCGGCCCCCGGCCCGAGATCCAGAATGTGCTCGGCCCGCCGGATCGTCTCCTCGTCGTGCTCGACGACGACCACGGTGTTGCCTTTGCGAGCAAGCTCGCCGACCGTATCGAGCAGCAGGGCGTTGTCGCGCGGATGCAGCCCGATCGTCGGCTCGTCGAGGATGTAGCAGACGCCGCGCAGATTCGAGCCGAGCTGAGCCGCGAGGCGTATGCGTTGCGCCTCGCCGCCGCTCAACGTCGGCGCTGCGCGGTCGAGCGTCAGATACCCGAGGCCGACGAGATCGAGGAAGCTCAGCCGGCCGGCGAGCTCGGGCAGCACGTCGCGCGCGATGGCACCCTCTCGGCGACCGAGCTTGAGGCGTTCGAAGTAGGCCAGCGCACGCTCGATCGACATCGCGCCGAACTCCGCGATCGTGCGGTCGCGAAAATAGACGGCGTTCGCCTCCGGCCGCAGCCGCCTGCCTTCGCAGGCGGGGCAGACGCCGGCGTCGGCCGCACCGCCGCCGCGCACTCTCTCCCCTTCGGCGAGCCAGGATTCCTCCTCGCCCGTTTGCTCGGCGTCGAACCCGGCGAGCTCGAGACCCGTGCCGTAGCAGGCCTGGCACCAGCCGTAGCGCGAGTTGTAAGAGAACAGACGCGGATCGAGCGGCTCGAAGCTGCGGCCGCAGCTCGGGCAGGCCCGCTCGGCCGAATAGAGCTCGGCGCGAGCCTCGCTGCGGCTCCGGCCGCCCTTCCCGCGCGCGCGCCCCGCGCCGCCGCTCGGCACGACGCGCAGCATGTTGCGGCCGAGGCGCAGGGCCGTCTCGACGAGGCGCTCGAGCTCGGCACCGGCGGCGGGCCTGACTTCGAGGGTACCGACCGGCAGCTCGATGTCGTGCTCCTTGAAGCGGTCGAGGCGCGGCCAGGCGTCGGTCGGCGTCTCGAGGCCGTCTACGCGCAGCGTCGCGTAACCCTTGCCGCGCGCCCAGTCCGCAAGCTCCGTGTAGTAGCCCTTGCGGCCGAGCACGAGCGGGGCCAGCAGCTCGATGCTGCGGCCGCGGTACTTCGTCGCGAGCTTCGCAACGATCTCGGCCGCGCTCTGAGCGTGAATCGCGACGCCGCAGTCGGGGCAGTGCTGCACGCCGAGCTTCACGAACAGCAGGCGCAGAAAGTGATGGATCTCCGTCAGCGTCGCGACCGTGCTCTTGCGGCCGCCGCGGCTCGTGCGCTGCTCGATCGCGACCGTGGGCGGGATGCCGTAGACGGCGTCTACGTCCGGACGGCTCGCGGGTTCGACGAACTGGCGCGCATAGGCGTTCAGCGACTCGAGATACCGGCGCTGACCTTCGGCGAAGAGGATGTCGAACGCGACGGTGCTCTTGCCGCTGCCGCTGACGCCCGTGATGACGGTGAGCTTGTCGCGCGGCAGCGCGAGGCTCACGTTGCGCAGATTGTGCTCGCGCGCATGCACGATCTCTACGGCCGGCTTGCGCGCGCGCCGCCGCGGCGCGGGCTCGCGCACGGCGCCGCGATGGCGGGCGCGGCCGGCCGGGTCGCGCGCCTCGCGCTGCGCGGCGAGTGCGCGCCCGGTTCGGCTCTCCGGCACGGCCATGACCTGCGCCGGCGTGCCGGCGGCCACGAGCTCGCCGCCCGCGTCGCCGCCTTCGGGACCGAGGTCGATGACCCAATCCGAGGCCGCGATCACGTCGAGGTTGTGCTCGATGACGACGACCGAGTGGCCGTCGGCCAGCAATCGCTCGAAGGCGTCGAGCAGTGTCGCGATGTCCGCGAAATGCAGGCCCGTCGTCGGCTCGTCGAAAAGGAACAGCGTCGAAAAGGGGTCAGAGCCCTTTTTCGGCTTCTTCGATTTGGCGAGGTGGCTCGCGAGCTTGAGCCGCTGCGCCTCGCCGCCCGAGAGCGTCGGCACGGGCTGGCCGAGCGCGAGGTAGTCGAGGCCGACCGCGGCGAGCGGCTCGAGGCAGCGCAGAACGTCCTTGTCGTTGCGGAAGAACTCGACGGCGTCGGCGACGGTCGTCTCGAGCACGTCGGCGATGGATTTCGGCGCGGCGGCCCGGTCGGGCCCCGCGAGCGTGACCTCGAGCACCTCGGGCCGGTAGCGCCGGCCGTTGCACTCGGCGCAACGCAGGTAGACGTTGCTCAGGAACTGCATCTCCACGTGCTCGAAGCCGTTGCCCGAACACGCGGGGCAGCGCCCGTTGCCAGAGTTGAAGCTGAACGTACCGGCCGTGTAGCGCCGCTCGCGCGCGAGCGGTGCCGCGGCGAACAGCCTGCGGATAGGCTCCAGCGCACCGACGAAACTCGCGGGATTCGAGCGCGTCGTCTTGCCGATCGGCGACTGATCGACGAGCACGATGTCCTCCAGCGCCTCCGCGCCCGCAATGCGCCGGTGGCGCCCCGGCGTCTCCTTGGGGCGACCGCGCAGCTTCTGGAAACCGTTGTAAAGGACATCTTCGACGAGCGTCGACTTGCCGGATCCGCTGACGCCCGTAATGCAGACGAGGCGGCCGAGCGGGATGGCGACGTTGATCTCCTTGAGATTGTGTTCGGCCGCCCCCTCGACTGTGAGCCGGGGCTGACCGTCCGCGGGCGGCCGCGGGCGCCGCCCTGCGCCGATGCGCCGCTCCCCGCGGAGGTACTGCGCGGTCAAGGTCGTCCCGTCCTCGATGAGCGCGCCCGGGCTGCCCTCGAACACAACGCGGCCGCCGTGCGTACCGGGCCCGGGTCCCATGTCGAGGATGCGGTCCGCCGCCAGCATGACGTTGGCGTCGTGCTCGACGACGAGCAAAGTGTTGCCCGCGTCGCGCAGCTTCTCGAGCACGCCGATCACGCGTTCCATGTCGCGCGCGTGCAGGCCGATGCTCGGCTCGTCCAGCACGAAGAGCGTATTCACGAGCGATGTGCCGAGCGCCGTAGTCAAGTTGATGCGCTGCACTTCGCCGCCGCTCAGCGTGCGCGACTGCCGGTCGAGCGTGAGGTAACCGAGCCCGACCTCGTGCAGATAATGCAGCCGCGTGAGAATCTCGCCGAGCACGAGCCGGCCGGCTTCGTCGAGCTCGACGCCGGAGCCCGTTCCCAACTCTTCGAAAAACCGCAGGGCCTGCTCGATCGGCAGCTGGGCGATCTCGTGGACGTTCAGCCCGGGCAGCTCGCGCTCGTGCCCGACGTTCCGCGCGCCCTCGCGGCTGCCGAGCCGCCACAGCAGCGAATCGGGCTTGAGCCTGGCTCCCTTGCAGTCCGGACACAGATCGTAGGACCGGTACTTCGAAAGCAGCACGCGAATGTGCATTCGGTATGCGCGGCTCTCGAGCCATGCAAAGAAGCGCTCGAGGCCATACCACTTCTTTTGCCGCCACGAGCCTTCGCCCTGGATGACCCAGGCTCGATCGACCTCGGAGAGCTCGGCCCAGGGCACGTCCACGGGTAGGCCGCGCCGCTTCGCGTAGCGCAACAGGTCGTCCTGGCACTCGAGGTAGCTCTTGCTCTGGAACGGCTTGATCGCGCCCTCGGCGAGGCTCTTGGACGGATCGGGCACGGCGAGCGCGTAATCGACGCCCATGACCCGGCCGAAGCCCCGGCAGGTCTCGCACGCGCCGACGGGCGAATTGAACGAGAAGCTGTTCGGAATCGGGTCCGCGTACCTCCGATCGCAGTCCGCGCAGTGCAGGCCCGTCGAAAACCTTGCGGTCGTGTGCGGCGCGTCGAGGAGCGTCACGGCCACGCGGCCCGTCCCGTGCTCGAGCGCCGCCTCGAGGTCCTCGACGATGCGCCCGCGGTGCTGGGGCGCGAGGCGCAGGCGATCCTGCACGACTTCGAGCCGGTGGGCACCGCGCCGCTCGATGCGCGTGTAACCCTGCTGGGCCAGGTAGCCTTCGATCTCCGCCTGGTCGAAGTTCTTGGGCACCTCGACCGCAAACGTGATGGCCGCCCGCGGCGCCTCGCCGCCGCCCATGAACCTGCGCTCGAGCTCGGCGTAGATCGTATCCGGCGAATCGCGCCGCACGGGCCGCCCGCACCCGCCGCAATAGAGGGTCGCGGCGCGCGCGAAGATGAGCTTCAGATGGTCGTTGAGCTCGGTCATCGTGCCGACGGTCGAACGCGAGGTTCTGACCGGATTCGTCTGGTCGATCGCGATCGCCGGCGGAATGCCTTCGATGCGGTCGGCCTGCGGCTTGTCCATCCGATCGAGGAACTGCCGAGCGTACGGCGAAAACGTCTCGACGTAGCGGCGCTGGCCTTCCGAGTAAACGGTGTCGAAGGCGAGCGAAGACTTGCCCGAGCCGCTGACGCCGGTCACGACGATGAGCTCGTTGAGCGGCAGGTCGAGGTCCAGGTTCTTGAGGTTGTTCTGGCGGGCGCCGCGAATGCGGATCTTGTCGTCGCTCATGTGCGCTGTGGGCTCGTCTTCTCTCGCGGCAGCGGGGGGGAGGGCAGGCCCTTCCCGCGTCGGGGCCCGCCGTGCGGCGCGTATTATATGCCCGGCCCGAGGATCGGCGGCCCGCCCGGGTGTGCCGCTTGCATCGTCCGGACCGCGCCGAAGCGCGTCCGGCGCAGGACCATGACGCCGATGCAGACGATGACGAAGGCCGCGAGCGCGCCGATCGAGACGAATCCCGAAGAAGAGCAATGCGGAGATCAGGCATACGAGCGCGACGGCAGGAACGTTGAAGAACGCTCCGGGCTAGCGCCGTCCGAAAGGATTCGGCGGCGTCGGCACGGCGATCTCCCCCGCCGCCTCGGCATCCTCCGGCGTCATCGTCCACTCCCCGGCGGCGACGTTGGCCTCGATCTGCTCCGGACGCGTCGCGCCGGCGATCACGCTCGCCACCGTGGGCTGCGCGAGCAGCCAGCCGAAGGCGAGGTCGAGCAGGGTCTTGCCGCGCTCCTCGGCGAAGGCCGTCAAGGCTTCGACCTTGTCGAAATTGGCATCGCTGAGAAGGTTCTTGAATGCCTCGCTGCTGCCGATCCGCGTGTCGCTCCCCGGCGTTTGGCCGCGGCGGTATTTGCCCGTCAGCAGGCCGCTCGCCAGGGGAAAGTAAGGCAGCAGGCCGATGCCGTGTGCCGCAGCGGCCGGCACCAGGTCGCGCTCGATCGCGCGTTCCAGCAGGTTGTAGTGATTCTGCGCCGAGACGAAGGGTTCCATGCCGCGCGTCTTCGCGATCCAGAGCGAATCTACGAGTTGCCAGCCCGCGTAATTGGAGCAGCCCGCATAGCGGATCTTGCCTTCGCGGACGAGATCGTCGAGGACCGAGACGGTCTCCTCGAGCGGCGTCGAAGGATCGGGGAAATGGACCTGATAGAGGTCGATCCAGTCCGTGCCGAGCCGGGCGAGACTTGCCTCGACGGCCATGCGCACGTACCGGCGCGACGCTCCGCGCAGATACTCGCCGCGACCCATGGGAATGCCGAACTTCGTGGCGACGACGATCTCGTGCCGCCGGGCCCCGAGCGCCTTGCCGAGCAGCTCCTCGGAGCGGCCCTCGCCGTAGATGTCGGCGGTGTCGAACAGCGTGATGCCATGATCGAGAGCGCTGTCCACGACGGCCTTCGTCTCCGCGGCGTCGCAGCGCCGGCCGAAATTGTTGCAGCCGAGGCCGACGGCCGAGACCTTGAGACCGGATCTGCCGAGGGTCCTGTAGTTCATCTTGTTCTGCTCCTTGGCGCTCGAGACGATGGATAGCACCAGACTACACGGGCGCGGGAACGGCCGCGAGGGAGACCAGCGCCGATTGCGACCCATCCGGGCGCCGGCGCGCCGGCGGGCGGCCCCGGGCGAGGCCCCTCGATACGACGCTCGCGCGCTATCATTGCAGCATGCGCTCCGAACGACCGCCCGCGCCCAGCGCGGAACCCCGCCGATGACGGTCTCCGCCGACTTCCACGGCTTCGTGCTCGAGCAGCTCGAGGGCTTGCCCACGGTGTCGAAGCGGATGTTCGGCGGCATCGGCATTTATGCGGATGAGCGCTTCTTCGCGATCGTTCACGACGACCGCCTCT
The DNA here is from genome assembly GCA_963702105.1 of uncultured Gammaproteobacteria bacterium. GTDB lineage: Bacteria > Pseudomonadota > Gammaproteobacteria > Steroidobacterales > Rariloculaceae > ZC4RG20. Next base: position 349,051 of record OY969712.1, on the reverse strand, counting down.
ACTTGAAGGTGGACGAATCGACGCGGCCCGCCTACGTTCGATTCGGCATGGGTCCGTTCACGCCTTCCCCGCAGCAGCGCCCGATGCGCGGCTATTTCGAGGTGCCCATCGAGGTGCTCGAAGATTCGGAGAGGCTCTGCACCTGGGCGCGGGAGTCCATACGCGTGGCCGCGCTGGCCCCGCACCGCCCGCGCGCCCGCCGTTAGCGCCGCCTTCGCCCCGGCCCTTCAGCATGTCCGAGCCCGTGTCCGGCCCGCCCCGCTCGTCCAACGCCGGTCCGCTCGCGGCCTTCGCGCTGCTGGCACTCCTCTGGGGCTACAACTGGGTGGTCATGAAGGTGGCGCTGCGCTACAGCGGTCCGGTCGAGTTCGCGATGTGGCGCGTCGGCCTGGGTGCCCTGCTCATGGTCGCCCTGCTGCTCGTGCTGCGCATTCCCCTGAAACCCCGGTACCCGGGCAAGACGGCGCTGCTCGGTCTGTTTCAGACGACGGGGTTCATCGGCATGATCTCGTGGTCCCTCGCGGCGGGGGCGGCGGGCAAGACGGCCGTGCTCTCCTACACGATGCCGTTCTGGGTCATCGTGCTCGGCTGGCCGTTCCTCGGCGAACGGCTGCACGGGCGCCAGTGGCCGGCCGTCGGGCTCGCGCTCGCGGGCCTCGTGCTCGTGCTCGAGCTCTGGGGCAGCGACGCGAGTTTGACGAGCAGTCTCGTGGCCCTCGGGGCCGGCGCGTCCTGGGGCGTCAGCGTCATCGTGGCCAAGAAGATTCCCGTGCGCGGCCGCTCGGAGCTGCTGTCGCTGACGGCGTGGCAGATGGTGTTCGGGCTGATCCCGCTCGTCCCCGCCGGCCTGCTCGTCCACGAGCCCGCCATCGAGTGGAACGGCCATTTCGTCGCCACGCTCTTGTACAACGCCGTCGGCGGCACGGCCGTCGCCACGTTGCTCTGGCTCTACATCTTGCAGCGTCTGCCTGCAACCTTGAGCGGGCTCAGCTCGCTCATCGTGCCCATCGTCGGGGTCATCGCGGCCTGGCTGCAGCTCGGCGAACGGCCGGATCCGGCCGAGAGCGTCGGGATGGCGATGATCCTTGCGGCGCTCGGACTGCTGACCTCGCAGCGCTCCTGAAAAAAGGTCAGATCCTCGCGCGCAGCGCCGCATCGCCCTCCCCGAGCAGCCTCCGGATCGCGGCCAGCAGCGCCTCGGGCCGCGCGGGCTTTGCGAGGTGCGCCTGGAAGCCGGCGACGAGCGCGCGCACGCGATCCTCGGAGCGGGCGTACCCGGTCAGGGCGATGGCGGGCATGCGCTCGGCCAGCGCCGTCCGCCGCTCGGCCTCGAGCGACCGGATGCGGCGCAGCAGCGTGTACCCGTCCTCGTCCGGCAGCCCGATGTCGCAGATCATGAGGTCCGGCCAGTCCTGCCCGGGCGCCGCGCGCAAATGCTCGTAGGCCCCGCGGCCGTCGCCGAAGGCGTTCACCTCGGCGCCGTACGCTCTGAGCAGCAGCCCCAGGGTCTCGCGCGCGTCCTCGTCGTCGTCCACGACGATCAGGCGCCTGCCGGCGAGCGAAAAGCCCTCCCCGACGGCGGGCAACCGGGCCCCTTCGGGCGCCGGCAGGGCCTCGGCCGCCTCGGGCGCCGACACGGCCCGGACGGGCAACGCCGCCGTGTAGCTCGTGCCGCCGCCGCCCGAAGCCTCGACCGCGAGCCGCCCGTGATGATCCTCGAGCACGTGCGCCATGGCCCGCAGATCCATGGGCCGTCCCGCGTCCGTCGCGTCCGCTTTCCCGGCTCCGGCTCGGGCGCCGGCGCCGGCTCCGGCTCCGGTTCCGATTCCGCCCGCATCCATCGTCTCGCGCTCGGAGTTCGCGCTCGTATCGGTGACTCGCACGGCGACCTCGTTGCCGAGGCGCTCGAGGCAGACCTCGACGCGGGACCCCGGGTCGCTGACGCGCACCGCATGGGCGAGCAAGTCCCAGACCACTTCCTGGAGCGCGCCCGGATCGCCCGTGACGAGCCCGACGTTCGAGTCCCAGCGTCGTGTAAAGATTGATGCTTTTCGCATCGATCTCGCCGCGCGCGCCGTCGATGGCGCCGGCGATCAGCATCGCGAGATTGATGGGCTGCAGCCGCGCGCGGCGCTCGGAACGACGCAGCGCCCGCTCCTGTTCCTGCAGCGACCACATCTGCGCGTAGAGCCCGTCGGCCTCGAGCAGTTCGGCGTGCGTGCCGCGCTCGACGATGCGGCCGGCCTCGAGCACAAGGATCTCGTCGGCGTTGACGACGGTCGCGAGACGGTGCGCGATGATCAGCGTCGTGCGCCGCGCAGCGAGCCGCTCGAGCGCCGTCTGAATCGCGCGCTCCGACCGCATGTCGAGCGCGGACGTGGCCTCGTCGAGCACGAGTATCGGCGGGTTCTTGAGGATCGCCCGAGCGATTGCGATACGCTGCTTCTCGCCGCCCGAGAGCTTGAGCCCGCGCTCGCCGACGACAGTGTCGTACTGTTGGGGCAGCGCGCTGATGAAGTCGTGCACGTTTGCCGCCTTGGCGGCCGCGACGACCTCCTCGCGGGTCGCGCCGCTGCGCCCATAGGCGATGTTGTACTCGATCGTCTCGTTGAAGAGACTCGTGTCCTGGGGCACGATGCCGACCCAGCGGCGCACGCTGTCCGGGGCAAACTCGCGGATGTCCCGGCCGTCGATCGAGACGCGGCCCGTCCAGGGATCGTAGAAGCGCATGAGCAGCCGGGCGAGCGTCGATTTGCCGGAGCCGCTGCCGCCGACGACGGCGACGGTGCTGCCCGGCGCGATCCGAAAATCGATGTCCCAGAGCACCTGCCGGCTCGGCTCGTAGCCGAAGCTCAGGTTTTCGAAGCTCACCGCGGCGTCCGCGACCTCGAGCGCCGGCAGCGCCCCGGCCGGGTCGCTCTCGGGCGGCTCGCGCAGCAGCTCGAACAGCCGCTCTGCCATGACCATGGCATCGCTGGCCTGACGGAACACGAAGCCCAGCGAGTTCAGCGGCAGACACACCTGAATCACGTAGGCGTTGACGAGCACGAGGTCGCCGACCGTCATCGAGCCCGCGAGCACCTGGCGCCCGGCCAGCACCATGACGGCCGCGACGCCGACGCCGATGATCGCGCTCTGACCAATGTGCAGCAGGAACAGCGCCTTCTGGTTGCCGATGTTCGCCTCGATCCAGTCGCCCATGATCGAGCTGAAGCGCTGAGCCTCGAAGGCCTCGTTCGTATAGAACTTGACGGTGTCGTAGTTGAGCACGCTGTCCACGAGCCGCCGGTTCGCGTTCGAGTCGAGCTCGTTGACGCGCCGCTGCCGCACCGCGCGGCGCCGGGTGAATACGATGGTGAAATACGAGTAGACCATGAACGTCGCGGCGATGATGATCGCGAAGCCCGCGTCGTAGCCGCGGACCATGATCCCGACGACGATGGCGATCTCGACGATCGTCGGCACGATCGTGAACAGCGCAACACCAAGCAAAAACCCGATGGCGGCGGTGCCGCGCTCCACGTCGCGCGTCAGCGCGCCCGTCGCGCGATTCGCGTGGAACCGAGCCCCAAGCGCGTGCAGGTGCCGAAACACCGCGAGCGCATAGTCGGCCACGGTGCTTTGGGTCACGCGCGCGAAGATCAGATCGCGCGTCTCGCTGAACAGCGTCGTCGAAAACCGCAGCGCGGCGTAGCCGACCAGCAGCGCCACGGGCAGCGCGACGAGCTCCTCGGGCCGGCTCAGCGCGTCCACGACGCGCTTGAGCAGCAGGGGCACCCAGACCGCAGCGATCTTGGCCACGACGAGCAGCACGACGGACGCGAGCACGCGCGCGTGGAACGCCCACACCTTGAGGGCGAGCGTCAGCAGTACTTTGTCTTGGGACTCGGACTTCACTTTGAGACTAGCGCGCCGCCCCGCGGCCGCACAGGGGCCCGAAAAGCCGGGGCCGCGCGACGGCTGTGCGCAGGCGGAGCGAAAGCGTGGAGATCGCGGGCCGAAGCTGCTCGGAGCCGGGGTTCTTCGTTCGATCACCGCTGGCAGCACTTTTCATGCCAGCCGTGGACGCCTACGACACAATCGGCCCAGTTTCGGTTCCCCCGTATTTTCAATCGCCTCAGCCGGTTCCAAGATTTGCGATCCGAGCTCCAAGCCGCCCAGCGGGGTTCGGGTATCCGGCCTTGCCCCCGGGCCGCAGGGGCGGCATCGTGAGGGGGGCGCGACGCAAAGCCATGCCGGTGGAGAAACGTGAATATGGACCTCGTTTTCAGGCAGCTGCACGACCCGCGATCCTCGACGTACACGTATCTGCTCGCCGACCCCGAGAGCGGCGAAGCCGTGATCATCGATCCCGTCTTCGAGCAGGCTCGCCGCGACTCGGCGCTCGTGCGCGAGCTCGGTCTGCGCTTGCTCTATACGCTCGACACCCACGTGCACGCCGACCACGTGACGGGCGCCTGGCTGCTCAAGCAGCTGACGGGCAGCCGCATCGCGATCGCGGCCAGCTCGGGCGCGAGCGGCATGGACCTCGGGCTCGAGGACGGCGACGTGGTGAATTTCGGGCGGCATCACCTCGAGGCCCGCGCCACCCCCGGCCATACGAACGGCTGCATGACGTACGTGCTCGACGACGCGAGCATGGCCTTCACGGGCGACGCGCTGCTGATCCGCGGCGCCGGCCGCACGGACTTTCAGCAAGGCGACGCGCATGTCCTTTACCGCTCGATCAAGGACAAGATCTTCACCCTGCCCGATTCGTGCATCATCTATCCGGCCCACGATTACCGCGGGTTGACTGCGAGCAGCGTGGGCGAGGAGAAGCGGCACAACCCGCGGATCGGCGCAGAACGCAGCGAAGGCGACTTCGTCGGCTATATGCAGAACCTGGGGCTGCCGCATCCGAAGCAGATCGACGTGGCGGTGCCGGCGAACCTGCGCTGCGGGCGGCTCGACTCGACCGAGGCCGAAAACAAGCCGAATTGGGCGCCGCTGCGCTATACCTACGCGGGCATCGACGAGCTCGACCCGGACTGGGTCGCGGATCACGCTCGAGACCTGCAGATTCTGGACGTTCGCGAACCCTCCGAATACGGCGGCGAGCTCGGCCACATCGCAGGCGCGCGCCTGTTGCCGCTGAGCCGGCTGGCCGGCGCCGTCGGCGAGCTCGATCGCGAGCGCCCGATCGTCACCGTGTGCCGTTCGGGCGGCCGGTCGGCCCAGGCCGTCGTGATTCTCGAGAAGGCGGGTTTCCAGCGCGTCGCGAATCTCGCCGGCGGCATGATGAGATGGAACGAGCGCGGGCTGCCCGTGAGCCATGCCCGCGGGAAGCACGCCTAGTGGGCCGTGGCGGCCAAGGGTCTTCCGGCGGCTGGCGGCCGCCAGCCTGCCACCGCCGGCCGCCAGCCTGCCGCCTGGTCTGCTAGGGACTGATCCGGACTGGGATGCGTTGACTGCACCGCCACGGGTAAGATCGTAGGACACAGGGCGCAACGTTCCCGAAGCCGACAGGCCCGGAAACAAGAGGAAGAAACATGGCAACGACCGAATTTTCCAGAGACATCGACAAGCTCAAGAGCGATATGGACGAGATCCGCAAGGACGTTCGCATCCATCGCGCGCGCGCTCAAGGACCTCGGGAACGCGAAGAAGCAGGAGGCCTTCAGCCGTGCCGAGCACCTCGCCGACCGCGTGCGCACGCGGGCGCAGGAGTACGAGGAGCGCATGGGGCAGGAGATCGAAGAGCGCCCTTTTGCAAGCATTCTCACGGCCTTCGGCATCGGCTTCGTGATCGGGAAGCTCTTCGACTGACCGTCGCGCGCGCAGGCCCGCGCCGCCGTCTCCCCAGGGGCTAGCCGGTACGAGCTGCCCAGCGGCGAGGCGGTGCGAGCTGCACCCGGAGCGCGCTAGCCGCCTTCGCCGGCCGTCAGGTGGCGGCGCGCGTCCGCGGGGTCACACGTGTAGTCCTGTAACTTGTAGTCCGCCAGCAAGTTATAGGTGTGCTTCGACGAAACGGGCTTGCTCAGGTATTCGGGGTCCGTCATCGTGAATTCGAGCGTCAGCTGCTTGCCGTCCGGGCCGAGCCGATAGCGCTCGACCGTGGACTTGCGCTCGCTCGAGTCCACGCCGCGCCCGTTCCCCCACTTCACGGGCGCGAAATTCGACGTTCTCGATGACGAGATCCCCGTTCTCGAACCGACCGACCGAATAGCCGAGCGGCGTACGCGGGGCTCCGGCGGGCGGAGCCTTCTCGTTCAAGTGCACGACGCGCACGAGATTGTCGACCTCGTAGCGCAGGCGCAGCGTGTCGCCGCCCTCGCGCACGACCTGGAACGGGTACGGGTACCCGAGGAGCTCCGGCATCGTGACCGGCCCGCAGGACCAGGCCGGGTTGTCGTCCGGATCGAAGGCGTCCACCTCGGCCTGCCCCTTGGCGTTGACGGGCAGCGTGTTCACGAGCTTTGTGTCCGGACGGTTGCGTCCGAGCACGTCGTAGCCGGGCTCGAAGCGGATGCGCCAGACCCCCGAGAAATCGGTGGAGCCCTGCGCCGCGAGCTTGGGCCCTTTGACGGCCGCGCCGCCCCAGGCGACGATCGTCTTGCCGTCCTTCTCGAAGGTCTCCGCATACGCGAACCGCCGGCTGCTGTCGCGGTCCGGGTTGCCGCGCGCAACGACGTGGTCGCCGACGACGAGCGTGTGCGGGTTCCAGCCGAAGCGCTTCAGGACGGGTGTCGAGTTGAGCTCGAAGGTCCACTTGTGCTTCGTTCCGTCCGCGTCGGTCGTCTCGACGACCGCATAAGCGTGCGGATTCCGCCAGCTGAACTCCGTGACGACGCCCTCGACGGAGATCGTCGAGTCCATGTCGAAGTTCGCGCGGGAGTGGTGCGCGCTGGCCGTGGACGCGCCGCCCGCGCCGAGCGCGGCGGCAAGCAGCAGGCGCATTGCCGATTCGAGCTTCATGGGTTCTCCCCCCGGGTCTGTTCGGCCCGATTGTAGCGCGCCCCGGCCCGCCGGTGACAAGGCCGCGGCCAGCCCGGCCCGGACGGAACTCGACCGCCCCGGCGGCCCGCTCCGCTGCTACCATCGCCGCGTGAGCAAGAGCCGTCTCGAAGCCTTCAGCGACGGGGTCATCGCGATCCTCATCACGATCATGGTGCTGGAGCTCAAGGTGCCGCTCGGAGCCGGCCTCGACGCACTGGTCCCGCTCGCCCCGGTGTTCCTGAGCTACGTGCTGAGCTTCCTCTATCTCGGCATCTACTGGAACAACCATCATCACATGCTGCAGACGGTGCACGCCGTCCGCGGCGGCATGCTCTGGGCCAACCTGCACCTGCTCTTCTGGCTGTCGCTGCTGCCGTTCGCGACGGGCTGGGTCGGCGAGAACCGCTTCGCCCCGCTGCCCGTCGCGCTTTACGGCCTGGTGCTGCTTCTCGCCGCCATCGCGTACTTCGTGCTGCAGCAGATCATCATTGCCTCCCAGGGGCCGGCCTCGCTGCTCAAGAGAGCCGTCGGCGGCGACTGGAAGGGCAAGGCCTCGCCGCTGTTGTACGCGGCCGCGGTCCCGTTGGCCTTCTGGTCGCGCTGGGCGTCGATGGCGATCTACACGCTCGTCGCGCTGTTCTGGCTCGTGCCGGACAGACGCATCGAGCACGTGCTTGCGGCGGAGCTCGAGCCGGCGCCGCGAAGGGCGACCGCGGACAACGCGGAGTCGTAGCGCGAGGCGGCAACCCGGGAGAGGTCGTGCCGGCTGCGCGCCGCGTCAGGTGCCGACGATCAGGAACTCGCTGACGCACCTGCGCCGCGCGGCCGCGTGCGTCCCGAAGTGGTAGCGGTGCGCGTGCTCGTGCACCTCCACGCGCCGCTTGTATCTTCCCATGAGCTCGAGCAGGACCGGCAGGTCCGGATACGCGTTCGACGAGTAGGACAGCACCTGAATCGAGTCCGCGAATTGACCGAACAGCCGATCGAACGCCGGCAGCGCCGTGCGGCGGGAGGAGAACGGCGTGAAGCGCTTCTCGATTTTCCTGACCTTCGTGTCGTGCCGGATCGTGAGCCCGCGCCAATAGCAGGAGAGCCCCTCGACGAAGTGATAGCGCTTGACGTAGCAGTTGTCGTCGGCGCGCGGCACGTAGGGCGGATCGAGGTAGACGAGGTCGGCCGTCTCCGCGGCCAGCTCGAACACGTCGCCGTGCCGGGCGCGGTTCGCCCGGCCGTTCGCGAAGCTCGCCGAGTTGTAGACGGCCGCCTGCTCGAGGAAGTGCTCGCGCAGGCTCAGCTTGAGGTCGCGGCGGCCGTCGTCGTAGCGCTCCGGACTGCCGGCGACCGTGAAGACGCCGCGCGGCTGGCGCTTCAGGCAGGAACGGATCAGGGCGGCCATGGCAAGCGCTCGCTCGTGCCGGTTCTCGAGCGCCTGCAGATTCCAGGACACGAGATCGAGAAAGCGCAGGTCTTCGGGCCGAAAGAAGATGCCGCCGAAGGTCTTCTCGATGAAGCGCTCCCGGTGCGGCGCCGGGCGCAGAAGCTCTGCGAGGCTGCCTGCGGACAAGCGTATGCCGGGATTTTCTACGAGCGCCGCGGCGACCGTAGCGCCGAGGTTCAGGAAGTCGTTCGCGAGCACCCGTTTGCCCATGGCTTTGAGCAGGTAGGCCACGCAGCCGGAGCCGGCGAACGCGTCGACGACCGTGTCGAACTCGAGCTCGGCCAGAACACCGTGGAGGAACGGCAGCAGCGCGTACTTGCTGCCCATGAACCGCAGCCGCGGAAAGCGCGCGACGGCGGCAGGCAGCGCGGCTTCCGCGCGGCCGTCTCGCCCGTACACGGTGCCGGGCGCGGCCGCGCGGCGCCCGCGCCCGCCGGCGCGGCCGCCTTCCCGCGCTACACCAATCGCTTGTGCTCCTCGTGCGCGGCGAGCAGCTTCACGAGGTCTTTGACCTTCTGGGCGTGCCGCTTGTCCACGAGCAGGACGGCGTCGTCGGTATGGACGACGATGACGTCGCGCAGCCCCACGAGGGCGATCGGGGTCCTGCCGGCCGTGCGGGCGTCGTAGACCAGATTGCCGGCGGCATCCACGTGAATGATGTCGGCGACCGCACAATTGCCATGGACGTCGCTCGCCAGGTGTCTCGCGAGCGCGGTCCAGGAACCGAGATCGTCCCAGGCGAAGCCCGCGTCCGCGACGACGACGTTGCCTGCCCGCTCCATGACGGCGTAGTCGATGGAGATCTTCTCGAGCCCCGGGTAGTCCTCGGCGAGCCGGGCCGCGAGCGCGTCCGCATCTCCCGCGACTTCGGTCCAGCGCCGGCATGCGGCGAAAATCTCGGGCCGGTGCGCCTCGAAGCCGTGCATGATGGTTTCGAAGCTCCAGATGAACATGCCCGCGTTCCAGCGGTACCGCCCGCTCTCGACATACTCGACGGCGCGCTCGTATGGCGGCTTCTCGACGAAACGCTCCGCGTGATGGAATAGGGTCTCGGATCGGCCGGCGCCGGGGCGCTCCGGCAGCGGCTCGCCGAGCCGGATGTAGCCGTAGCCCGTGGCGGGCTCAGTGGGCTCGATGCCGATCGTGACCATGGCCGCTTCGCGTGCCGCAAGATCGAAAGCATCCCCGAGCACGGCGCGAAACCGCGCCTCGTCGGGGATGACGTGATCGGCAGGCAGCACGGCCATGATCCCGCGCGGGGAGCGGGCGCCGACGAGGGCTGCGCCGAGCGCGACGGCCGCACAGGTGTCGCGCCCCATGGGCTCGGCCACGACGTTCGCCGCCGGCAGGCCCGGCAGCTGCTCACGCACCGCTTCCGCCTGTGCCGCGTTCGTGATGACGAAGATGTGCTCGGCCGGCACGGCCGGCAGCACGCGATCGACGGCCTGCTGCAGGAAGGAGCGCTCGCCGATCAGGCTCAGAAGCTGCTTCGGGCTCTTCTCGCGGCTCAACGGCCAAAACCGCTCCCCGCGGCCGCCCGCCATGATGACCACGAAACGTTCCGCGAGGTCTTTCTCGCCGCTCATACGCGCGCGGCCTTCACTGACCCGCGCGCCGCAGCTGCTCGCGCACGGCCTCGAGCTCCTCGAGCAGCTCGAGGGCGAGGGCGGCGCCGGCCGCGTTGACGCCGAGATCCCGCTGCAGGCGCACCGCGCAGCGAACGCGCCGAATGCTCACGGCCCGAAAGCGCCAGTTGCGCCCCGCGGCCGCCGCGTCCACGATGCCCTCGTCGACGAGCTCGAGGACCGTCTCGGCCGTCACTTCGCAGGCCCGGCACAATTCGCCGAGCGAGATCTCCGCTTCCTCGTCCAGCACTTCGCCGTGCAGCTCGGATTCGTTCGCCATGCCCCCTCAGACTCCCAGCCGTGCGCGCGGATTGAACGGGACCGCCTGCGCGAGGTCTCGGTAGGCCGCCTTGGCGGCCTCGGAGTCCGCGGGCGGCAGCGCGATCTGCAGGACCACGTAGAGATCGCCGGGCGTCTGTGCCGGTATGCCCCGGCCCTTGAGGCGCAGCTTGCGGCCCGCCGTGGAGCCGGGCGGCACGCGCAACTCGACGGCCCCCGTCGGCGTCGGCACCTTAACCGTCGCGCCGAGCGCGGCCTCCCAGGGCGCCACGGGAAGGTCGAGGTACACGTCCCGCCCCTCCACCTCGTAGATGCCGTCGGCCCGGAACTCGACCTCGAGGTAAAGATCGCCGGCCTCGCCGCCGCCGACGCCGGGTTCCCCCTGCCCCGCGAGACGGATGTGCTGGCCTGCGCGCACGCCCTTCGGTATCCGCACGTTGAGCGTGCGCTCCGCGAGGCGCGGGCGCCCGTCGGGCCCGAGCTCGGTGTGCTTGAGCGTCAGGGTCCGGCTCGCGCCGTGGTAGGCGTCGTCGACGTTGATGGCGACCTTGGCGTGAGTGTCCTCGCCGCGCATTCGAAACCCCCGGGCGCTGCGGCGCGGACCGGCGCCGGGCCCGGCGCCCGGTCCCCCTCCCGCCCGCGCGAAACCCTGGCCGAACAGGCTCTCGAAAAAGTCGCTGAACTGCCCGGCGTCGGCGCCCGTGAATCCGCCGCCGTGAAACTCGAAGCCCTGGTCCCAATCCGGCGGCGGCCTGAAGTCCTGACCGGCCTTCCAGTTCGCACCGAGCTGATCGTAGGCGGCCCGCTTCTCGGGATCCTTGAGCACCTCGTAGGCCTCGCCGAGCTCTTTGAAGCGCGTCTCCGCGTCGGACTCCTTGCTCACGTCCGGGTGGTACTTGCGCGCGAGCTTACGGTAGGCGCGCTTGATGTCGTCCTGCGTGGCGTCGCGGGCGACGCCCATGACCTCGTAGTAGTCCTTGAACTCCATTTGGAAAATCTCGACGCGGGGCCGGATGCGCCAGTATGCCGAATCCGACCGCGCGCCTCACGGGCTAGGCCGAGGGCGCCCCCGGCGGCGGCCCGGCGGGCCCGTCGTCGTCGGTATCGTCGCCGCCCGGCGCTTCGGACTCGCGGACGACCTCGAGCTTGCACTTCGTGACGAGCGCGGCCAGCGCGCCGAGCGCGGCCAGCAACGGCGCGCTGATCGTGATGAGGCCGCCGGCGACGACGCCGACCGTGAGCGGGATCGTCATGAGCTCGGTGCCGTCGGAGCTGCGAATGGTCACGCGCCGCGTACTGCCTTCCTTCATGAGCTCCTTGATGCGGTCGAGCAGCTCGTTGCCTGCGACCTCGAGCTCCTCGACGAACGTCCGTTTCCTGTCGTCGCCCTGGTTCATGTCGTGCTCCTCGAGCCCGCGCGCGGGCCGTCGTCGAACGGTTGCGGGGAATTCCGAAGGCCAAGCCGGTTCGGCCGGCGCGCGTCGACCCGCGGCGCGGCCGCCCGGGGCTGCGAAAGCCGGATGGTAAGCGGCGCCGGCGCGACCCGTCCAGACCGGCGGCAAGGTTGCCGCGGCGCGCCTCGCAGCGCGTCGGCGCCCGTCCGGCCGACCTCCGGCGCCCGTGCCGGGGCGCGGGCTTGAGCCGCAGACGCGCGGGCCTCATCATGAGCGCGGCTTCCCCCAAGAGTGTGTCCGCGTGGACCGCCTCCTCGCCGCCTTCGACCGGATTCTCGGCCGTGTTCCGCGGGTACCGCTGCTCGCCGGCGCGGCGGCCGCCCTTGCTGTCGTCGGCGCCCTCGACTATGTCACGGGGTCGGAGCTTTCACTGGCGTTGCTCTACGTGCCGCCCGTCGCCGCAGCGGCATGGTACGCCGGCCGGCCCAGCGGCCTGGCGATGGCCGCGCTGGCCTCCGTCGTGTGGCTCGTCGCCGATCGACTCGCGCTTCCGATGCCGCATCCGGCCGCCATATCGGTCTGGAACGCGGCCGTGCGGCTCGGGCTGTTTGCCCTGACGGCCGAGCTGCTCTGCCGCGTGCGCGAGACACTTGCGCGCGAGCGCCGCCTCGCCCGGACCGACGCCCTGACGGGCCTGCTGCATCGGCGCAGCTTCGAAGAACGGCTCGCACACGACCTCGAGCTCGCGCGCCGCTGGCGCGGCGTATTGACCGTCGCCTATCTCGACGTGGACGACTTCAAGGGCGTGAACGACTCGCACGGTCACCCGGCCGGCGACCGCGCCCTGCGGCGCGTCGGCGAGGTCTTGACGCGGGCGACGAGGCGCGCCGATTCGGTCGCTCGCCTCGGCGGGGACGAGTTCGCGCTCGTGCTGCCCGACACCGATTCGAGCGGCGCCGAGCACCTCATGGAACGCCTGCGCCAGGACCTCGCAGCCGCCTTCGCGGACGAGCCGTTCGCCGTGAGCTGCAGCATCGGGGTCGTGACTTTCGTCGAGCCGCCGCGCTCCGTCGAAGAAGCGATCGCGGCGGCCGACGGTCTCATGTACCGTGTCAAGCGCGCCGGCAAAGGCGCGGCCGCCTTCGAGGTCCTCGCCTCGGCGCGGTTCGCGCCGCAGGCCGAGGGCACTTCCGGGCACTAACGGGGAGGACACAAGATGAAGAAGACATGGCTCGGCGCGATCGTTGCGCTTGCGTTTTCGGTCGCCGCGGGCGCGCAGGCGCCGCCCGAAATTCCTTTCGAATCCGTACCGAATTTCCTGAAGCTGCCCGCGGACGTCTACTTCGGCGAAGTGACCGGCATCGCCGTCGATTCCGAGAAGCACATCTTCGTGCTCTCGCGCGGCAACACGACGGGCCCGGCTTACGGCGCGGCCGCGGCCCAGCTGCTCGAGTTCGACGGCGACGGCCGCTTCATGCGCGAGATCGGCCACAACCTGTACGCCTGGTCCTTCGCGCACCAGGTCCGCGTCGACCGCCACGACAACATCTGGGTCGCCGACAAGGGCTCCGACGTCGTCGTGCGCTTCGACCCGGAAGGCCGCGTGACCATGGTCTTCGGCCGCAAAGCCGAGGCCTCGGACGAGAGCGCACATCCGCTCGCTCATCCGAACCCGCCGTTGCCGCCCGTCCCCGGCATGTTCCGCCAGGTCACGGACATCGCCCTCGACTCCGACGACAACATCTACATCAGCGACGGCTACATCAATTCGCGCATCGCGAAATTCGACAAAGACGGCAATTGGATCGGGTCCATCGGCACGCCCGGCTCGAAGCCCGGCCAGTTCAATACGCCGCATGCGCTCGTCATCGACGACGAGAACCGCCTCTACGTGGCCGACCGCGGCAACGCGCGCATCCAGGTGCTCGACACCTCCGGCAAGGTATTGCGGATCATCCAGATACACGTGCCCGTTCCGCCCGATGCGCCGGTCGCGATCGGCAACCGGCCCGCCGAGACGAGCGCCCGCGGTGCGATGACGCCGGGCGCGCCCTGGGCGCTCTGCATCACGCCCGGCCCGAAGCAGTTCCTCTACGTGTCGGACGCGTACCCGGGGCGCATCTACAAGCTCACGCTCGACGGCAAGGTGCTCGGCTGGCTCGGCGGCTCGGGCAAGGTGCTCAAGAAGTTCGCGTGGATCCACAGCCTCGCGTGCCCCTCCGAGAACGAGCTCTACGTCGGCGAGCTGCTCAATTGGCGCGCACAGAAGCTTCTGCTGCATCCGACCACGCCGAACTGAGCAGATAGACCGCGAACGTGCCGAGCCAGTGCGAGCCCTCGTAGCGCTCGGCGGTGACGGCGGGCAGCGCGGCCGCGGCGTGAGCGACCGCCGCGGCCTGCAAAGCCGCGCCGCGCCCGTCGTCGCGCTCGAGCGCCGCCGCGATGCCCTCGAGCATCCAGGCCCGGCTCAGGTTGAGCCCGTCTAGGTGCGCGAGCTTCGGATCGCCGCGGTCGGTGATCTCGGCCGGCCGGAGCCAGCCCGCATCGGGGGCGCTCGGAATGCCGGGCAGAAAGCTCGCGAGCCAGCGCGTGAACTCCGCGCGCGGGAGCACGCGCCGCATGAAGTCCGCCTCGCCGAGCGCAGGGGAGAGAAAATCCTCGCCCGAGGGTTCGTAGCTCAGCGGCGCCGCGCGGTCGCCGAGATAGAAGCGGGCCGCGGCGTCGGCCAGCAGTTCCCGCATGCCGCCGCCCGCAGGGCCCGCTGTGGCGGCCCAGTCGAACACGAGGCCCAGCGAGAACGCCGTCTGATTGTGCTCGCCGGTGCGAACCGGATGGCGCAGCTTGGGCAGCCAGGCCGCGATCCGCGCGGCCGCGGCCTGCTCCAGCGGCGCGAGCGCGGCGGACCATGCCGGCGCCTCGGGATCGGCCACTGCGCGGAGCTCCGCCGCGAGGCGCAGCAGCCAGGCGAGCCCATAGGGCCGCTCGAACGAGGCCCGGCCGGGATCATCCAGATAGGCTGTCTCCGCGGCAATGTTCGCGGGCGTCAGGCTCCGTGCCAGCGCCGCGCGCGCACGGCCGGCACTCGGCAGCCGAGGACACCGACCGAGCACGCGCGCGAGCAGCCAATGGCCGTGCACGGCGGAATGCCAGTCGTAGCAGCCGTAGAACGCGGGCGTGAGCTCGCGCGGCGGCCGCACGTCGGCGTCGCTGCCGAGCGTGTGGCCGATGCGGTTCGGATACTCCTTATGGACACACGCGAGCGCAAGCCCCGCAAAACGCTCGGCCGCCTCGAGATCCACCGTGCCTCACTTCGCGCGGCTGTAGTCGTACCAGACGGCCTCGACGTTGTGGCCGTCCGGGTCGTGCACGAAGGCCGCGTAGTAGCCGGGCCAATAGTCCCGATAGCCGGGACCGCCGTTGTCGAGGCCGCCGGCGGCGAGCGCGGCGCGGTAGAAGGCTTCGACTTCGTCGCGGCTGCGAGCCTCGAACGCGAGATGATGCGGCACGACCCGATCGCTCTTCGCGATCCAGAAATCCGTGTTCTTGCCGTCGTTGAAGCCGGCCGCCTCGCCGTACTCCATGTTGCTCTTATAGCCCAGCGGGGCGAGCGCCTTGCCGAAGAACTCCTTGGACTTCGCATAGTCGCTGACGAGCAACGTCGCGTGCGCAATCATGGCCGGCAACTCCTCCGTAGCCCGTGATGGCTCGAGTATAGTCCGCGCCCCTCAACGCTCGCACCAGAAGCGCACACCCTGGTCGCGCAGAAACGCCTCGGCCTCGGGGCCGCGCAGCATGGCGAGCGTCGCGAGCATGCCGGCCTCCGTGCAGGTCGGCGCGGCGACGGTGACGGAGCGCGGTGCGTCCCGCACCGGCCAGCCGGTCGTCGGATCGAGAATGTGGCCGTAACGCACGCCGTCCTTCAACAGGAACCGGCGGGCATCGCCGCTCGTCGCGAGCCCGCCGCTGAAGAGCGCGAGATTGCGGTTCGCGGCGCCGAGCGCCTCCGGCGCCTCGATGCCGACCCGCCAGGGGCGGCCTTCCCGGGCCGGACCGAGCGCACGCAGATCGCCGCCGAAATTCAGCAGGCAGGCCGTGGTCAGCGGCGCCACGAGCTCGGCGGCGCGGTCCACTGCATATTCCTTGCCGATCCCGCCGAGGTCGATCTCCATGCCCGCCTCGAGCGTGACGAACGGGCGCTCCCAGCGCACGCGCTGCCACCCGACGCGGCGGCGCAGGGCCTCGACCTGCTCTGCCGCAGGCACGGCGTCGCTGCCGTCGAAGCGCCAAGCGCCGCGCAGCACGCCCGAGGTGACATCGAAACGCCCCTCGCTGAGCCGGAACAGCTCCGCGCCGTAGTCGAGCAGGCGCGCCGTCTCCTCGTCGACGCGGACCGGCTTGCCGCCGGAAGTATTGATGCCGTGAATGATGTTGTCCGTGCGGTAGCGGCTGAACTTGGCCTCGATGCGCCAGGCTTCGAGGGCAGCGAGACGCAGCGCGCGCATCGCGATCGGCCGCTCGGCCGCGACGTGTACCTCGCAGGTGCTCGCCATCGCGTCGAAGAGACCGCACCAGCCCTCCGCGCGTTCGACGAGCCGCGTCTCGCGATCGCCGGCATCGCGCTTCCCGGTCGCGCGCCCCGCACTCTCGCGCTTGCCGTTCTCGCGCTTCCGGTTCGCGAACTTGCCTTTGCCGCTCTTCGCGCTCATGACCGCCGCCTCCTGCCGTCCCAAAGCGCTTGCGGCTTTGATCTCGCTCGCATTGACGGTATGCTCGACGCCGATGTCGTCACGTGCATCCCTCGCCACCACCACTCGCCAATGGGAGCTCCATTGTCATGCCGTACAGCCAGAACCTTGACGATTCGGCTTCTCCGAGCCACACGCCCTTCATGCGTACCGTTCTGAGTCAATTCTGCGACGAATTCGAGAGCGAGTTCAGGCCGATACTGGATCCCGTCCAACACGCTGCAGAGGCGCTCGCCGGCGCCCCGCAGGACATCACTGCACGACGCATGCTGCCAGCCCTGCGCGATCTGCGGCACCAGATGCAGACGCTGATCGACAAAGTCGCCGAGCAGCAAGCTTATGTGCTGATCTTCGGGCCGCTCAAGAGCGGCAAGTCGACCTTCATGAACGCCCTGAGCTCGGCCTACGTCAGCGAAGTCACGTGCCTGCCCGCGTATCCCTGCATGGTCTATGTCTCGCATGCCGACGAGCCGCACATCGTCGTCACGCACTACGACGGCCGTACTGCGACGTTCACGCAACGCGAGGCGCTGCACGAGGTCGTCGCGAACGCGCACCGCCAGCTCACCCGGCGCATCCGCGAGGTCGAAGCCGACGGCGAGGTCTTCGATCCCGCCGTGCACATGCCGGACGCGATCCGAAAAATCGACGTCAAGATCGACATTCCGGATCTCGCCCGCTCCGGCGCCGTCCTCGTGGACACGCCGGGCCTCTACAGCCGCATGAAGTTCGGCTACGACCGCATGACGCGCGACTTCCGCAACGCGGCCGCCTGCGCGATCTTCGTCGTCAAGACGGACAACCTCTTCCTCGAGCAGGTCTTCGACGAGTTCACCGAGCTGCTGCAGCTGTTCAGCCGCATCTTCCTCGTCGTCAACCTCGATTCGGCGAAGAAGGACCTGCTGCCCGACGGAACCCTGGCGCCGAGCCTCGAGCACGAGAACCCATGGGAGATCATCGAGGCCTTCGAGAATCTCTCCATGACGGCGCCGCTCAAGGAAGCGGCCGACGACGGCCGGCTCAGCATCTATCCCGTGGACCTGCTCGGCGCGGCGAGCCGCCGCATCCTGGCCCATACGGAGGGCGTCGAGACGGTGGCCGGGGATGCGGACCAGCCCGGCGGAAAGGCGGATTTCGAGTCGCTGCTCGGCGATCTGACCGACTTCCTGAACAGCAACGAGTACCTCAAGGCCTTCCTCGAGGACAGCCTGCGCCGCTCGCGGACCCTGACCGTCGAGCTCAAGGAGGCGCTCGAGGACGATACCGTCAAGCAGCTCGGCCGGGAGGTCTCCTCGCTGAACGGTCAGCGCGACGAGGCCCGGAACGTGGCAGACACCATCGACCGCCTGCGGCAGGTCAAGTGGAGCGACCACGTGCAAGGGCTCGGCCCCTGGCTCACGGAACGCGTCGGACGGCTCGCTCGCGAGGTCAAGACGGAGACGGCGACGCCCGTCAACGCAGCCATCGACCAGTGGTTCGAAAGCGGGGCGAGCCTCAACGACCTGCTCGAGAAGGAGCTGCTGCCGATCTTCGCCTCGGCTCAGACTCAGCTCGTGCGCGACGCCGAGGATGCGCTGAAGCACCGCGCGGCCGATGACGTCGTGGGGCTCTCGGCGACGGACGATCTGCGCGCCGACCTGCGCTCCGTCGGCGTCGACATGACCAAGACCGCGGAAGTCGCGCTCGGCGGCCTCAAGGCCAATGCGGCCGTCGCCTCCCCGCGGCCCGAGCTCACGGCGGAGGAGATTCCCGTACGCCGCAAGTTCGGGGACTGGTGCATGTTCCGCTCCTCCGTGAACGTGCGCCGGCGCCTGTTCGGTGCGCCGGAGCGGCCGGACGCCGAAATCGCCCCGGCGATCAAGGCGGAGCGCCTCGGCCCGCCGGCCCGCGAGGCCATCCGGGACGCGATCATGGCCCGGCTCGAAAAGATGGTGGACGCGGTGGCCGGCGGCCTGCCGGATCAGCTCGTGAGGGGCTATGCCGAAAGGTTCGAACAGGACCTCGGCGCGCAGCTCGAGCAGGCCGGCAACAAGGCCAACGAGCGTTTCGAGGAGCTCGTCCGGCGCCTGAGCGCCGCCGAGCAGGCGCACGACGGGCTCAACGCCCTCGGCGCCAAGCTCTCGACCGTGAGCTCTTCGCTGCACGTGTTAACGGAGCGCTTCAGCCAGACGGACGCGGCGGCGCTGACGAAGCAGGCCGTATAGCCGACGGGTGGTCCGGCGGCCGGCGGAATCCGTCGGCCGCCGTCGATCGCAGTCGGCCGCAGTCGATCGCATCATTCGGTCGACCGCAGAATTCATGAACGGGCTCGGGCTTCGGTGACAGCCGGAGGCTCGCGCAGACGACAGTGGCCGTTCATGAATCCTGCTGCGGTTGCGCGAGGAGACTACTGGGCGGGAAGACGGCAGGCCACGCGCTCTACCCCGCAGAGAAGCCCGTCGTGAACCGGCCCGCTTCAGCAGGTCACGAGATCCGTGTGGCCGAAGCCCTTCGAGTAGTCGAGCACGGAGATGACCTTCGGCGTCAAGCGGAACACGCGCACCTGCTCCGGCGTCGGCATCTCGAGGGGCACAGAGGTTTGCTCCGGATACCTCTGCATGAGCAATCCCAGAATGCGTCCAGACTCGGACAGATCCGTGACCGCCTCCGCGCGGGCCGCCATCGAGAGCCCCGCGATGGCCATGACATCGGGCGTATCATGATCGATCGTGAGCGAGACGCGATCGTCCCGCGCGAGATTCATGGCCTTCTGGCTGTCCAGACCGCACAGGAAATACAGGGTCAAGCCTTCGTTCGCGTACCCGACCGTCGTCGCCTGGGGCCAGCCGTCGGGCCGCAGCGTGGCGATCGTCATGATGCGGTGTTGATCCAAAAGCTCGAGGATCTTGCCTTTGATTTCCGCGTCCATCCTTCGCCTCCTCGGGTGAAGACCGAGGGCGCATTCTGTCACGGACCCAGGCCGCGCCGTTCCACGGCTTCTACGTAGGCGGGGGCAGGCCGCACTCCCGAAGCTTGGACGCGAGGCCGCCGACCCGTGCGCTCTTTGGAGTTCACGAGAGCCGCCGGAGTATCGGGCTTCGGCCTCGGCGCAAGGGCGGTGTCGGGATCGTGAGCGCCGGCCGGATCTACTCCCCGGGCTCGATGAACCGCTCCGTCAGCTTCGAATAGGAGTCGATGCGCCGGTCCCGGAAAAACGGCCAGCCGACGCGGAACGCCTCCATGTCCGCGAGGTCCACCTGCTCGACGAGCACGGCCTCTCGGTCCGCCGGTCCGCGCACGAGCACGCGCCCGTCAGGAGCCGCGACGAAGCTCTGGCCCCAGAACTCGATGCCTCCGGTGCCGGCCGGATCGGGCTCGAAGCCGACGCGGTTGATCGCGACGACGAAGCAGCCGTTCGCAATCGCGTGGCTGCGCTGCATCGTCTCCCAGGCTTCGTGCTGGCGCTCGCCGTACTCGGCCTTCTCTTCCGGGTGCCAGCCGATGGCCGTCGGATAGACGAGGAGCTCGGCGCCGCGCAGCGCCGTGAGGCGCGCCGCCTCCGGATACCACTGGTCCCAGCACACGAGCACACCGAGCTCGGCATGGGCCGTGTGAAAAGACTTGAAGCCGAGGTCGCCGGGCGTGAAGTAGAACTTCTCGTAGTACCGCGGATCGTCCGGGATGTGCATCTTGCGGTACTTGCCCGCGTAGCCCCGCTTGCCGTCGAGCACGGCCGCCGTGTTGTGGAACAGGCCCGGGGCCCGGCGCTCGAACAGGCTCGCGACGATCGTGACCTCGAGCTCGGCCGCAAGCGCGGCGAGTCTTTCGGTGCTCGGGCCCGGGACGGGCTCGGCGAGATCGAAGTGCCGCGGGTCCTCATCCTGGCAGAAGTAACGCGAGCGGAACAGCTCCGGCAGGCAGACGAGCTCGGCCCCTTGCCCGGCCGCTTCGCGAATGAGATCGACGGCGCGGGTCACGTTCTCATCCGGGGACTCGGACATGGCCATCTGCACGAGCCCGACGCGCAGCGGCCGCTTGCGCGCCCCGCCGCCCGGCGCACCCCGCGTATTGCCGGCTTGCGCGCCGGCGCCGGTCGTGCCGGCGGCGCCGCTCGGGGGCGCGCCGCTCGGGGCCGCGCCCCCGGGCACGCCGCCCTGCCCCGGATCGCCCGCGTGCCGCAGGCTCACGCCTTGTCCTCGCGGCCGACCTCGCGCGGGTCGCAGTACGTATTCTGCGGGAAGCAGGCCATGTACTGATCGAGGATTTCCATGCCCTGCGTCGGCCGGATCACGCCGGCCTGGATCTTGCCGCGCACGAGCTCGCTCATGCGGCGGTGCAGGTCGTTCGGGAAGTATTGGACCTGCGCGAGCATGTCCTGAATGGCCGTGCCGGGAATGACCTTCTCGATCCAGAAATTGCCGGGCTCCTCCGCGTCCGCGTAGACGTGCGCCTCGGAGACGCGCCCGAACAGGTTGTGCGCGTCGCCGACGATGTCCTCGTAGGCGCCCATGAGGAAGAAGCCGAGGTAATACGCCTCGCCCGCCTTGAGCGGATGCACGGGCAGGAAGCGGTTGTCCGGGTAGCTCGAGACGTAGTGGCTGACCTTGCCGTCCGAGTCGCAGGTCAGGTCCACGAGCAGACCGCGGCGGCGCGGCTGCTCCCCGAGCCGTGCGATGGGCATGATCGGGAACGGCTGCCCGATGGCCCAGTGGTCGAGCATCGACTGAAACACGGAGAAGTCGCAGAGGTAGAGGTCGGTGAGCGCGCCCTCGAGCTCCATGACCTCCGAGCGCGCGACTTCCTCGTCCCGCTTGAGGCCCTTGAGGAGGGCGCCGCAGACGCGCCAATACAACGACTCCGCGAGCGCGCGCTGCTCGAGCGTCAGATAGCCCAGCGTGAACAGGCTCGCAACGTCGTCGAGCCGTTCCTTGGCGTCGTGATAGGCCTCGAGCAGCTCGCCGGGCTTCTCGATGCCGGGCAGATATTCGAGGATGCGCGCGAGCGCGCGCACCGGCTCCTCAACGTCCTCGGGCAGATCGAGCGGCTGGCTCCCGTCGTCCTTCGGGTAAGCGCCGAGCACGGGCACGATGAGCATCGAGTGGTGCGCCGTGAGCGCGCGCCCGCTCTCGGTCACGAGGATCGGCATCGGGACGTCGTTCGCGTCGCAGACTTCCTTCATCGTGAAGACGACCGCGTTCGCGTACTCCTGCAGGCTGTAGTTGATGCCCGCATCTTCTTCGTAGTGACCCTTGTCGTAGTTGATGCCGAGGCCGCCGCCGACGTCGAGGTACTTGAGGCGCATGCCGCGCTTGATGAGCGCGGCGTAGATCTGGGCGACCTCCTTCGTGGCCTGCTTGAGCACCTGAATGTCGGCGATCTGGCTGCCGATATGGCAGTGCAGCAGCACGAGCCGGTCCTTGAGGCCCGCCTCCTCGAGCTCCTGAACGAGGCGGACGAGCTCGGTGACCGAGAGCCCGAATTTCGAGTTCGTGCCCGAGGACTCGGACCAGCGGCCGGAGCCGCGCGTCAGCAGCCGGACACGCACGCCGAGCTGCGGCCGGTAGCCCAGGCTCGCCGCGACGTTCTTGAGGTCGGTGAATTCGGAGAATTTCTCGACGACGGGAACGACGTTCTGCCCGAGGCGCTGGCCCGCCAGCATGAGCGAGAGCATCGTGCGGTCCTTGACCCCGTTGCAGACGAGCAGCGTATCGTGGTCGATCTGCGGCAGCGCGGCGATGAGCTCGGCTTTCGAGCCGCACTCGAGGCCCATGCCGTAAGGCCGGCCTGCGTCGAGCAGCTCCTCGACGACCTCGTGCAGCTGATTGACCTTGATCGGATAGATGCCGCGGTACACGTTCTCGTAGCCGGATTCCGCGATTGCGGCGCGGAAGGCCTCGTTGATGCGCTTGACCTGGGCGCGCAGCACGTCCTGGAAGCGGATCAGCACGGGGAACTGCACCTTGCGTCTGCTCAGCTCCTCCACGATGGCGGGCACGTCCATGGTCGTGTCGCCCGAATCGAGCGCCCGCACGGCGACGTGCCCCTGCTCGTTGACGAAGAAGAACGGCTCGCCCCAGCTGTTGATGCGGTAGAGCTCGGCCGAATCTTCGGCCGTCCACTCCTCGTTCGCGGGAACGGGCTGTGTGAGATCGGGTTGCGATGACATCTCAGTGTCCGAGCACGTAGGCAAACATGAGCGGCGCGACGATCGTCGCGTCCGACTCCACTATGAACTTCGGCGTGTCGGCCGAAAGCTTACCCCAAGTGATCTTCTCGTTGGGGACGGCGCCCGAGTACGATCCGTAGCTCGTCGTCGAGTCGCTGATCTGGCAGAAGTAGGCCCAGCGCGGCACGTCCTCTATTTGGAGGTCCTGCTCGAGCATGGGCACGACGCAGATCGGGAAGTCGCCCGCGATGCCGCCGCCGATCTGGAAGAACCCGATGGGCCGGTCGCCCGCGAGGGACTGGTACCACTCGGCGAGCGCGAGCATATACTCGATGCCGCCGCGGATCGTCGTGGGATGCTTGACGTCCCCTGAGATGCAGTGGCCCGCGTACATGTTGCCGAGTGTCGAGTCCTCCCAGCCCGGCACGAACAGCGGCAGATTCCGCTCGGCGGCCGCGACGAGCCAACTGTCCTTCGGGTCGATCTGATAACTCGGCTCGAGCTCGCCCGAGTTGAGCGCCGCGTAGAAGAATTCGTGCGGCAGATAGCGCTCGCCCGCGGCGTCCGCCGCCATCCAACGCCGCAGCATGACCTTCTCGATGCGGCGCATGGCCTCGTGCTCGGGAATGCACGTATCCGTCACGCGGTTGAGGTTCTGCTCGAGCAGCGCCTCCTCCTGCTCCGGCGAGAGGTGGCGATAGTTCGGGATGCGCACGTAGTGATCGTGCGCGACGAGGTTGAACACGTCCTCCTCGAGATTCGCGCCCGTGCAGCTGATGGCGTCGACCTTGCCCTGCCGGATCATCTCCGCCAGCGAGAGGCCGAGCTCCGCGGTGCTCATCGCACCCGCGAGCGTGACGAGCATGCTGCCGCCCGTCTCGACGTGGCGCTTGTAGGCCTTGGCGGCGTCGAGCAGCGCGGCGCTGTTGAAGTGGCGGTAATGGTGCTCTAGAAATGTGGATATCGGGCCCATGTCGCGAATCTCCAAGCGTCCGT
The DNA here is from genome assembly GCA_963702105.1 of uncultured Gammaproteobacteria bacterium. Classification (GTDB taxonomy): domain Bacteria; phylum Pseudomonadota; class Gammaproteobacteria; order Steroidobacterales; family Rariloculaceae; genus ZC4RG20. The sequence continues at coordinate 325,451 of OY969712.1, read as the reverse complement.
CGCGCGCGAAAAAGGTACAAGCGTAGGAAATAGCGCGCGCCGAAAAAAGGGGTCCAAGCCCTTTTTCGGGGCGCGTGGCTCAGTCGGCACTCCGTCCCGCAACGTCCCTGGAAAAGGGCTCCGACCCCTTTTCGGGCACCGCCGGGACCTGTTGAGTCAGGCAGTGGAGCGCGCCGAGACCGGCCACGAGCACGCGGCAGTCTACAGGCGCGATTCGCCGCCCCGGGAAACACGCGGCCAGCACAGCCGCCGCCTGCTCGTCGGCCGGACAGCCGAAGACCGGCAGCAGCACCACTCCGTTCGCGACATAGAAATTCGCGTAGCTCGCGGGCAGGCGCTGGCCGCCATGATACTGCGGCTCCGGCATCGGCAACTCGACGACCCGCAATGGGCGGCCGCCGACTTCGACTGCGGCGAGGCGCTCGAGGTTCGCCGCGAGCGGCAAATGATTCGGGTCCGCTCGGTTCGGCTCGACGACGGTGACGACGGTGTCGGCGGCGACGAAGCGCGTCAGGTCGTCGACGTGCCCGTCCGTATCGTCGCCCTCGATACCATCGCCGAGCCAGACCACCTCGGTGGCCCCGAGCGTGTCTTCGAGCACGCCCTCGATGTCCCGCCGCCCGAGCGTGGGATTGCGATTGGGGTTCAGCAGGCACTGTTCGGTCGTGAGCACGGCGCCGGCCCCGTTGACGTTGATCGACCCGCCCTCGAGCACGATGCCGGGCACGAAGCGCGGCGCGCCGAGCGCCGCCGCCATACGCCCCGCGGCGAGACGATCGAGGTCGAAGGGCGGATACTTCCCTCCCCAGGCGTTGTACTCGAAATCGAGCGCGAGCCGCGGCTCATCGCCGGCGCGCAGCACGAAAATCGGCCCGTGGTCGCGGACCCAGGCGTCGTTCGTCGGGATTCGGAAATAGCGGACGGCATCGGCCGGCGCGACGCGTTCGAGCAGGCGGCGCACCTGACGCTCGTGATCCTCGTCGAGCACGTTGATGTAGACGCGCTCGGTCGGGGCGAGCGCGCCGACGGCCTGGGCCATGGCGGGCGCAACGCCTTCGAAGCAGCCCGGCCACGTCTCCGGGTTGTGAGGCCACGAGACCCACGTCGCCTCGTGCGGCGCCCACTCGGGCGGCATGCGGTAACCTCGGGCGGCGGGTGCGGGGGTGGTTTCGGTCTTCACGGGCCCAGATCGGATTGGCGGGGAGTCGAGCCGGCCATAATAACGTGGGCGCGCACGCCGAGCATCCCGGCGCGCCGCGTGCCAAAGCGCTATCATTCGGTCATGAAAGCTCATCTCAAAGTCGCCGCGGCTCTGGCATTCGCGGTGCTCGCCGCCGGCCCGCTCGCTGTCCGCGCCCAGGCTCCGGCCCAGGGCAAGTTCCTGATCGCCTCGCCGGACATGAAGGACCCGAATTTCGCAAAGACGGTGGTCCTGCTGCTGCGCAGCGACGACAGCGGCACGCTCGGCGTCATCGTGAACCGGCCGACGTGGGTGGAGCCGAAGCAGGTCGACCCCGATCTGGACGCGCTGCAGGGCTACGGCGGCAAGGTGTACCGAGGCGGGCCCGTCGCGGCGAGCCAGATCATCTATCTCATGCGGAACCCCGCGGCGGGCACGTTCAAGTCGCAACCCGTCTTCGGCGAGGTATACGCCGGGGCCGACGACGATCAGATCCCGGCACTCGCCAAGCAGGCCGACCCGAGCCGGCTACGGCTCTACGCCGGGCATGCGGAATGGGAAGGCGCTCAGCTGAAGCGTGAAATCGCGGCGGGCCAGTGGGTCGTCGCAGACGCCCAGGCCGAGGACGTATTTGCGAAGGCCCCGGCGCTGCTCTGGGACCGCATCGTGCACAAGGGGTCGGAAGTCGTCGTTGACACGCGGCACCGTGCCGCTTCGGATGCCGCGCCCAAGCTGCCGGGCCGGCCCTCGCTGGCCGCGTTGTCGGTCCCGCCGGCTCGAACCGTTGCGGCCCGGGCGCTGCTCAGCCCGCTTCCGCGAGCTTCGGCTGCGGCAACCGGGACAGATCCGCGTTGACGTAGACCTCGGTCACGTCCCCGCGGCGCGCGATCGCCACGGCTTTCTCCACGGCGTCCGCCGGCGCGAGTTCCATCTCGCCGATGAGTTCCTTGATGACGTAACCGCCGCGGCCCGGCCGAGCCATGCCGAGCGCCGCGAGCGTGCGCGGCGCCTCCCCGGGCGGCGCAGAGCGCCACATGCGCAGGAAAAGGGTGGGACGTTCGAGCGGCGCCCGCGGCGTGCCTTGGATCACGCGGACACCGCTTCTAGTGACCATTGAGCCTTCGGGCATCGCTCGTTTTCCCAAGAAGGAAAGGCCGTCCCTGGCCGAGGCAAAGTCTGCTCCGGGCGGCGGGCGAATGCTGAGACCCAGCGCACAAGAATAAATGTGTGTCCGAAGAGGCGTCCGCAAACGGCCCCTGTCGGGCCCGCCATAAACCCGCCCCTGTGGGCTCGCTGGGCGCCATCCCTGGCGCCCAGCGAGCCCACAGGGGCCGTTTGCGGACGCCTCTTCAGATACACATTTAACGGAATGGAACTCGGAAACCGCATTCGCAGCCGGCCGCGCGACCGCGCTTCCACTGATAGTCGGGACCCTGAATCTACTGGCCCACTTCCTGCAACCGAAGCCGGGGCCGCAGACGGCGCGACGGCACCCAAGCCGGGTACGGCGCCCGAACGAAGTGGCCCGCCGCTCATGCTCAGGCGAGCGGAAGCGGCCGTGGGTCGGCGGACAATTCCTTAAAATGGGTGTCGGGGCCGGGGAGAGAAGAGGCGCCTCTTCTCTCCCCGGCCCCGACACTCCTCACTACGAAGAGGAGGTGCGGATCTTGAAGTTGCCGGCTTCGCCCTGCTCCAGCTCGATGATTCCTTCGCGATGCGCGTCCGCCAGCAGCTCCGAAAAATTTCGATAGCCGTAGTAACTCTCTGCGAAATCCGGATACACGCGCTTGAGGGTCTTCTTGACGACCGAGCCCCAGAGCGGGTCGTATTCCTCCTCGAGCGAGGAGACCGTCGCCGTGAGGCGTTCGAAGACCTCCTGCTGCTTGGCGGAGTGCTCCTTGGCGCCGCTGCGGCGCCGCGGGCGCTTGGGCTCGGCGATCAGGGCATCGTAGTAGAAGAATTCGTCGCAGCTCGAGGCCAGGAGGTCGGAGGTCGAGCTGCGCACGCCGCAGCCGATGACGCGCTTGTCGTTCTCCTTGAGCTTCGAGACGAGCGGGGAAAAGTCGCTGTCGCCCGTGAGCAGGGCGAACGTATCGATATGCGACTTCTGATAGCAGAGGTCGATCGCGTCGACCACCATGCGGATATCCGCGCTGTTCTTGCCGCTCGCCGACGAGTGCGGGATGTCCACCATCTCGAATCCCGCCATGTGGAGCTCGCGCGTGAATTTGTGGTACCTGGCCCAGTCCGAATACGCGCGCTTGAACACGATGCGGCCGCGCTCGAGCAAGCGCTTGATCACGGGCTCCATTTGGAAGCGGCCCTTGTTGCTCTGCTCGGCGCCGAGTGCGAGGTTCTCGAAGTCCACGAACACGGCGACCGTGAGCTCCGTCTCCTGAGTGATGTCGAGCTTCACGGCCGCCGCCTTGTCGTCGGTTCTCTTCTGATCACGGGAATATCGTCTCGTCAGCGAAAGAATCCGGTCATCTTGGACGATGGCGCTGCTAACGCGCAAGCGAAGCGGCCACCCGGCGCAGCGACTCGCCGAGCGCGCGGACCGTCTGCCGCCACGCCTCGCGCCCGACGAGCGCCTGATTGACCTCGAGCTCGAAGCCCGCGTAGTCGGCGTCGGGGAACCGGCGCCGCAGATGCGTCGTCAGCCCGTCGGCCGCCCCTCGGTAGGGATAGTTGCGCCGGATGCGCAACCCGGGCAGTGAGTCCCCGAGATCGCGAGCCCAGGCATCCGCGATCGCCTTCTCGCCGGCCCGGCGCGGGTCGTAGAGCAGGCCGAGGTCGGCCATCCGCTCGCGCCCGTCGAGGACCGGGGTGAAGCTGTGGGACGAAACGTGCAGGACCCGCTCCCCGCGGCCGATCGCGGTCGCGACGAGCGCCGCTACGCGGTCGCGGTAAGGCGCATAGTGCCGCGTCAGCATCGTCCGCTTGGCGTCGGGGGCGAGCGCCCGCGTGAACTCCGAGAACAGCTGCGGGTGTCCGGCGGAGCGGTTCAGATCGACGAGCAGCCGCGTCGTTGTCGCGCTCACGAGCGCGGCGCCGCAGGCCGCGGCGAGCGCCTGGGCGACCTCGAGCGCACCCGCGTCGAAGCCGCGGTGGGAGGCGAGGACGTCGGCGGCGGCCGCGAACAGGTCGCGGTAGCCCGCCGGCACCTCGTTGCCGCCGTGCTCGCAGCTGATGACGACGGCGAGGTCAGCCAACGAACGGCGCGCCGGCGGCGAGGGCGTCGCAGAGCCGCGCGTACACGGCGGCAAAGTCTGCGCGCTTCGGATTCGTGCCGAGGGCCGCGGCGATGCGCGTCGAAAGCGTGCCATGGCGCAGATAGTGCTCGAGCATGCGCCCGTCCTCGTCCCCGATCGCGCCGCGCTCGGCGGCAGCCTCGATGAGATGCTCCCAGAGCTCGGCGACGGTCGCGCTCGCGCGGCGCAGGCCGAGCGCCCGCAGGTAGCGACTCTCGCCGACCTCCGCCCGCTCGGCGCGCCGTTCCGCGAGGCCGAGCAGCCGAGCCAGCGCCTCCGTAGGCCAGGCCTGTATGGACGCGAGGTCGCCCCAGCGCTCCTCGGCCAGCGACTTAAGCGTATCCACAATGACGCCGACGAAGGCCAGGTCGACGGCTGGGCACTCCTGGATGTCCAGCACGCGGATTTCGATGCTCATGCGCTCGAAGCGCGCGATTGCGCCGCGCGCGTTGACCCACTCGTTGCGCAGAATCCCCTCGGGGTCGTGCGGCGCGAGATCGGCATAGAGCTTATCGAGCAACCGCTCGCGGTACTCGCCGATCGAGTAGATGGGCTCCGGAATCACCTGCCCCGTGATCGATGGAATGCGGGCGCAATTGCCGCGATAGACTACGAGCCGGTTGTCCGCGACGCCTGTGAGGCGCCCGTCCATGGCCGGCGAGCTCGCGGCGAGACCCGGCAGGACCGGCAACAGGAATCGGATCGCGCCGTGCAGCCGGCCGAACTCCTGGTCGCCCGCGAACGGCAGATTGATGTGGGCGCTCTGCAGGTTCGCCCAGCCGTGCCCCTTGCAGGAGAAGATCCGGTCGAACGTCGCGTAGATCTCGCGCGAGCCGTGCGGCCACAGCTCGGCGCGATGCGGATCCATCCACGGATGCATGGCGGTCGGCATGAGACGCTCGCCGTCGCCGCGGAGCGCATCGAGCGCGAGCTGCACGTTGCGCTGGAACGCGTCCGCGAGTCCCGCGAGCGTAGGCCGCGGGCCGTTGCACTTGAACTCGATGACGTGAAGCGTGAGCTCGTTGTTCCACGCGATCTCGCCGTTCTCGTACTCGTCCGTGAGCTCGCCCGCCACGGCTTCGATCAGCCGGTCGGCCACGGGCGCGACCTCGAGCGTTTCGGCCGAGACGATCATGTACTCGAGCTCGACGCCGTAAGCCTCGAAGAGGTGCAAGGGCCCTCGGGCGGTCGCGGGCTCAGACTGCGGCTCGGGGTTGTTTTCCGGCATCCACGCGTGTCCTGAATACTTTCATGAGTCTTTCGTACAGTGCGTCGCCGAGCACGGCGTCCTCGACACCGCGGTCGATGTTGGGATTGTCGTTGACCTCGATGAGCACCTGCTTGCCGTTCACAGTCTTGATGTCCACGCCGTACAGCCCGTCGCCGATCGCGTTCGCGGCCTTGAGCGCGAGCGCGACGACGTCGCGCGGGGCATCCTCGACGGCCAGCGTCTCGGCGCTGCCTTCCTTGTTGTGCTTGACCCCGTGGTGGTAGATCTGCCAGTGGCCCTCGGCCATGAAATAGCGGCAGACGAACAGCGGCTCGCGGTCGAGGATGCCGACGCGCCAGTCGAATTCGGTGGGCAGAAACGATTGCACGACGACGAGATCGCTGCGCGAGAGCAGCTTCTGCAGCCCGGTCGCGAGCTCCTCGCGCGTGTCGGCGCGGAATACGCCCTCCGAGAACGCGCTGTCCGGCTGTTTGATGACGCACGGCAAGCCGAGCTCGGCGACGACCTCGTCCGGCTTCGGCCGGCCGACGACCATCGTCGGCGGAATCGCCAGATTCAGCCGCTTCGCGAGCTCGAACAGATAGACCTTGTTGCCGCACCGGATGATCGACTCGGAATCGTCGATGACGACGAGCCCCTCCGCCCGGGCGCGGCTCGCGAACCGATACGTGTGATGGTTCACGTTGGTGGTCTCGCGGATCAATAGCGCATCGAATTCCGCGAGCCGGCCATAGTCGTCGCGATCGAGGAACTCCACGGCGAAACCCTGGGCGCGCGCGGCGCGCTCGATGCGCTTCAGTGCCTCCCGGTTGGAGGGCGGCGAGCGCTCCTCCTCGTTGACGAGAATCGCGAGGTCGTGCTCGTACTGCGCGCTGCGCCCGGCCCGCCCCGCCGGGCCTCGGCCCGCGAAATGCTCCTCGATGACGTGCCGCAGGAACTCCCGGTGCGAGGCCGGCAGGTCGCCGACGGGAATCGGCCCGAGACCGACGAGCCGCCAGCGGCTCGACTTCGCGAACGTCGCCCGCATGAGCGGCACCGGGAACAGGTTGAACAGGGCCCGGCTCAGGTCGGCATGCCGCTCGGCGAGATTGCGGCCGAAGTAGATGCTGAGCTCGAAGCGGTTCGAGACTATGCCGTGCAGAGAGCGGTCGATGAGCTCCTCGAGCTCGTCCGCCGGGCGGAACAGCGAGCGGGACTTCATGTCCTGAATCGTCGTGACGCTCGGCATGGCCCGATGGCGGCGGGCCGTGGCCAGCAGCGAGACGTAGTAGCCGACGCTTTGATAGCGGTACGAATCGCAGAGATTGAACACGCGGGTGCGCCTGCGCTCGCTGAAGCGCGGCTCCCTGAGATACGCGTCCGCGCTGATGACCTCGGCCGAACGGACTTTGACCGGCCATTGCTCCGGATGGTCTACGACGATTAGGGCAGTCATCAGCGGGCGGTGGTTGGGGGCTCGATGACGAGCAGATTCGCGTCGTAGGTCATGATCCCGAGAAGAATGGCGCCGATGAGGCGGTGGATGCGCACGGCATAATAGCGCGAGCTCGCGAGCGGATTGCTTCTGTAGGGGTCGGCGACGAGCACCTCGCGCGCGACCTGGCGGTAGCCCGTCAGCACGACGAAGTGCCCGACCGGCTCACCGCGAATGTCGTCATCCTCGTTCGTCTCCGGCAAGTCACGGATGGATCGGTACAGATAAGTGGCGCTCAGTCCCGTGATGACCGGAATACCACGGTTCAAATAGCTCCGCAACAGCGAAGGCTCGAGGTCCTTGAATCGGAGCCGGCCGCCGTCGGCGAGGAACGCCTCGTAGCCGCGGCTCGCGAGCCTGAGTTTCTCGTCGGTCTTGAGCTCGGCTTGCCGCCGCAGCTTCTCGCGGATCTGCTCGTTCTTCAACCCGAACCAGGTCGGATCGAAGAGCTTGAGATTATAGGTGTAGAGGGTGACTTCATAACCGCGCGCGAGCGCGTGGTTGGCAAGGTACACGTCGAGCGTGCCGCCCGCATCGAGCATGCGGAGGTCCGCCGCGACCTCGGGCAAGGTCACGGACTCGCCGTAGTAGCGATAGACGGCGTGCAGGCAGGCCGGCCCGCAGGTCTCGTCGTCGGGCTGCTGCTCGACTACGAGGCCGAGCCCCGGCTGCACCGGGCGCGCGGCCGGCTTGCGGGGCCGCACGGCGATGGCTACAGGTCCGTGTCGAAGTCGCTGTAGTCGTCCCAGTCGGACAACTGCTCACGCAGCGACTTTTGCTCGTTGCGCAACTCGACGCGCTGCCGCGCGGGCTTGCGCCGGGCAGACGCCTCCCGAAGATCGATCCCCTCGCCCGCGAACCCGTCGTCCTCGTCGAATTCCGCGTTGAAAAACGGGGCCTCGCCGAAATCCTCTTCAACGTCCTGTTTGGACTTACGCATGGAACGCTCTCCTTGACCTTCATCGGCCGCCTCGGCGGCTGCGCGCGCTCCGGACCGGCGTCCGATGAAAAACCTTCTGCCGCATGGGGCAGAAACCTTTTGATCGGCGCCTCGGTTGAAGCCCTTAGACAACGGCGGGCCTGACGCAGTTTTCGCGGCGGGAGCTCTTTTTTCTTCGGGTTATCTACGGGCGCCAGGCACTCCTCGCCGTCCGCTTATGCGGCCGGCGCTGCGCCACTATATGCCGATCCCGGCGCCTGTCAAGCAGGATTATTCTTTCTGTATCAACGTTTTACAGAAGACGACCTTATGGTCGCCCGCGGCATAGAAGTCCTCGAAGCGCGCGGCCAGCCGGTAGCCCGCCCGGCGGTAGAACCGCCGAGTGCGTGCGTAGCGCGGCTTCGAGGAGGTCTCGATGTAGATGCGCCTGCCGCCGCTCGCGGCGATGGCACGCTCGGCGCGCGCGAGCAGGTCGCGGCCGAGACCGCGGCCCTGGAAGCGCGGGTCGACGACGATCCAATACAGATCGTAGCTCTCGGCCGTCATCGGAATCGGCCCCCAGGCTGCATAGCCCGCGGGGCAGCCCTCCGCGTCCGCGAACACGAAGTAGTAGCCGCTGCGCCGGCCGAGCCGCACCCGCTCATCGACGAGCTCGCCCGCAACCTTGCACTCCGCGGCCGTGAATACCCCGGTCCGCGCGGCCAGGCGCCGCACGGCCGCGACGTCTTCCGGCCGCGGTGTCTGACGGTAACGCAGGCGTGCCGGCCCGGCCGTCCGCGTCGTCAGTGCGCCGCCTGCCATAGCCCCTGAAAGAAATTGCGCGCATTGACGCCGAGGGTGCGCGTCCGGTAGCCGCCCTCCTGCACGACGAGCGTCGGCAGGCCGAGTGCGCCGATGAGGCCGCCGTTGCGGTGCAAATCCTTCGCGGCGAGAAGCCACGAGCCGGTCGGATCGCCGCGCGCCACGTCGAGGCCGAGCGAGACGACGAGAAACGCCGGCCCGAACCGCTTGATCCTCGCGAGCGCCCGCTCGAGCGCGCGCGCGTAGTCCTCCTCGCCGATGCCTTCCGGCAGCGGGATGTTCACGTTGAAGCCCGCGCCCGGCCCGGATCCGGTCTCGTCTTCGAAGCCGGAGAAGTACGGGTAGGTGACGCGCGGGTGACCGTGGATCGAGACCGTGAGCACGTCGGCCCGCTCGTAGAAGATGTCCTGCGTCCCGTTGCCGTGGTGGTAATCGATGTCGAGGACCGCGACGCGGCCGTCGGCCGAGAGGTAGTTGGCCGCGACGGCCGCGGAGTTCAGATAGCAGAAGCCGCCGAAGCTCGCGCGCTCGGCGTGGTGCCCGGGCGGGCGCACGAGCGCATAGGCCAGCCGGCGGCCGTCGAGCACGCTGCGCGCCGCCGTGAGCGCGCAGTCGACCGCGCGGACGGCGGCCCGGTAGGCGTTGCCGTTCAGCGGTGTGAACGTGTCGATGCAGTAGTAGCCGGCGCGCAGCGGCAGGTCCTTGGGCGGCCGCGCGCGGTTGCGGATCGGGAACACATACGGGTAGACGGACTTGTCGCCCTCTATACCGGCCGATGCGAGCCGCAGGAACCGGACGAACGACTTGTCGTGCACGGCCTCGATGTGGCGCAGCGGAAAGCTTTCTATGCCGAGCTGTTCGAACAGCTCCGTGCGCCCGAGCTCCTCGAGGATCGAAGAAATGCGGACCGGGGCCTCGACGTAGCCGCGCTCGCGGACATGGTGGATTTCGTGGCGGTCGTTGACGGCCAGCGCGATGCGCGTCTGCCGCGGCCGCGGCGCCGCGGCGACGGGCTCACGCGCCTTCAGATAATGCGGAGGCCGGAGCGAAATCGGGTCGTCCGTGAACGAGTCGACGACGCGGGCGACGTACTCCGGCGGACACGTGTCGGCGTATTTGCGCTCGAGTATGGCCCGCACGATGGCCCGCACGCTCTCGCGGCCCGGCATTTCGCGGCGCCCGAGCGGGTCGTAGACCAGATACGGCGGATTGTCGTCGCCGGGCGAAACCGGCGTCGCGTACTCGTTGTTCGCGATGGGCCGCGCGCCGTAGCGCTCGTAGAAGCGCAGACGCGCCGCGTTCTGAGCCCTTTGCTTCGGCTCCGGCGAAAGTGCAGGGTCGTCGGGCAGGCACTCGAAGAAGAGTCCGATGCAGCCGAGCGCCTCGGCGTCCTCGCGCACGCGCTCGTAGAGCGCGCCGCCGACGCCGCGTCCCGTCTCGCCGTATCCGGCGGACAGGAAGTCGAGATAGCAGAAGCCGAGATCCGCCGCGTGCAGCAGCAGGGCAAAGCCGCGCACCGCGCGCCTGGCGTCTTCGGCGACGAGGAGGATCGACCGGAAGCGGTACTTGACCGGATTCGCAAGCTGATCGGGCAGCTTGCGGATCTGCGCCTCGCCGAGCTGCGGGAACTGGGCGCGCAGGATCGCCTGAACCTGAGCGAGGCGCTCGCGGTTCGCGCCCGTGGCGGCATCGTGGATTCTACGAATGCTGAACATCGGCCGGGGGTTCGGCGGCAGGGAAGGTTCGCCCGATTGTACCGTCCTCACGTGCGAGGGCGTCCTCGACGAGGCCGGCCACCGCGGCCGCGAAGCCGATGCCGGCCGCTTCGAGCGCGGCCGCGAACCCCGCGTCGGGCGAGAGGCACGGATTGGCATTGACCTCTAGGACCCAGGGCCGGCCACCCGCGTCGACACGAAAATCGACGCGCGCATAGCCCGCGAGTCCGAAGGCCGCCCACGCCTCGTGCGCGAGCGCGGCGACCGCGGCCGCGATCGCCGGCTCGAGATCGAAGCTGCGCGGCGTGTGCCCATACTCGAAGCTCGACTCGTCCCATTTGGCCGCATAGCCGACGATGCGCGGCTTGTGTTCGGGATACCCCTCGAAGCGGATCTCCGCCGGCGGCAGGCAGCGCACGCCGCCGCCTTGGGCGAGCAGCGCCACGTTGATTTCGCGTCCCGGAATAAAGGCCTCGGCAAACCAGCGGCCGCCGTGCTCCGCGCGGCGGCCGGCGAGCAGCTCGGGCAGCGCTGCAGCGTCGGCGACGGACCCATCGTCGATACCGAGCGAGGCATGCTCCCATACGGACTTCACGATCCAGCGCCGCTCCGCGGCCGCGCCCGCCTGCGGCTCGGCGGAGCCGGACGTTGCCGGCGTCGCAATACCGGCGGCGGCGAGCCAGCGCTTCGCGAGCAGCTTGTTCGAGGAGAGGTATTGCGCGTCCGCCGGGCAGCCCGTGAACGGCACGCCGCGGGCTTCGAGCAGAACGGGCACGGCGCCGATCAGCGCGGCCTCTCCGCCGAGGGACTCGACGAGGTTGAAGACCGCGAGCGGTCGCGCGCGGTCGAGGAGCCGCTGCAGCGCGGCGAGATCGAGCCCGACGGGCTCGACGAGCGGCTCGAACCCCGACTGCGTCAGGGCGCCGGCCACGTGCGCGGCCTCGGCGAGCACGTCGGCCGCATCCGGGCGCGGCACGGCATCGAGGGCGTCGTGCAGCACGAGTATGCGGTCGCGCATCGGCCCGTCAGGCAGCGGCCGCGCGCTCGGCCGCGATGCGTCGGCATGCGCGGTCGAGGATGGCGCCGATCAGGCCCCTGTAGTCGAGGCCCGAGAGCGCGGCCATGATGGGCAGATCGGAGTGCTGCGGCGTGAGGCCCGCAAGGGGATTGACCTCGAGCATGTGCGGCCGCCCGCGCTCGTCGAGGCGCAGGTCGACGCGGCCGGCATCGCGGCAGCCGAGGCAGCGCCACGCGGCGAGCGCCACGGCCTCGACCTCACGGCGCAACGCTCCGGCCTCGAGCAGGCGATAGTCCACGAGCTCGCGCCACTCGGCCTTGTTTCGGTAGGAATAGACTTCGGCGTCGGCTCCCGCCCGCAGCACGGGCTCGAGCGTCGCGAGCGCTTCGGCGTCGGGCCCGGTGCCGAGGATTCCGACCGTGAACTCGCGCCCCGAAAGGAAGCGTTCGACGAGCACGGGCTGGCGAAACTCTTCGAGCAACAGGGCGCAGGTGCGCTCGAGCGCCGCCCGCGTCTGCACGAGCGAGGCCGAAGTCACGCCCTTGCTGGTGCCCTCGGCTACGGGCTTCGCGAAGAGCGGCAGCGGCAGATCCACGGCTGCGGCTTCGGCCGGGTTCGTGACGAGCGCGAAAGCCGGCGTCGGCACTCCCGCGCCGCGGGCCACGTGCTTCGCCATGGCCTTGTGAAGCGTCAACGCGCACACCAGCGGATCGGAGAACGTGTAAGGCACACCATAGGCCTCGAGCAGCGCCGGTACCTGGGATTCGCGGCCGAAGCCCGCGACGCCCTCGGCGATATTGAACACGAGGTCCCAGCGCTCGCCCGCGACGAGCCGAGCGGCCAGCGCCTTGACGTGGCCGATGCGCACGACCTCGTGGCCATGCGATGCGAGCGCGCCGGCGAGCGCTTCGATCGTGGCCCGCGAATCGAATTCGGCGACGGCGGCTTCGGAGAAGCCTTGCGCCAGATAATCGTCTTTGAGGTCGTAGGTGAGCCCGATGTGCATTTGGATAAAGGGGTCAGACGCCTTTTCTCTCGCCGTGGATCGGGACGCCGCACTTATCTGCAGCGAGACTGTTGTGGAGACGTCCGCGGCCGGCCGCCGGCGCGGAAGACGGGTCGGGGGCGCCCGCGGCGGACGCCCCGCCTGGAATGAGGACCGAGTCGAAGCCCAGCCGACTGCGGCCCTGCGGGTGCGAGAACCCTTCTCAGCGCCCGAGCTTGCCCTCGGGGTCCGGGTACCGGCACGTCTTTCCCTGGAAATTGCGCAGCAGCAGGTCGTCCCCTTCGCGGCCGACGATCGAATTCGGCAGCAGGGCGATCTTGCCGCCGCCGGCCGGCGCGTCGACGACGTAGTTCGGCACGGCGTAGCCCGTCGTGTGGCCGCGCAGGCTGTCGATGAGCTCGATGCCCCGCTCGACGGTCGTGCGAAAGTGCGCCGAACCGCGGATCGGATCGCACTGGTAGAGGTAATACGGCCTCACACGGATCTTGAGCAGGCCGTGGAACAGCCGCTTCAGGGTATCCGTGTCGTCGTTGACGCCCTTGAGCAGCACGGTCTGGCTGCCGAGCGGAATGCCCGCATCGGCGAGCCGCCCGCAGGCCTCGGCGACCTCGGGCGTGAGCTCGCTCGGATGAGTGAAGTGCAGGCTCATCCATAGCGGGTGGTACTTGCGAAGCATGCGCGTCAGGGTCGGCGTAATGCGCATCGGCTGAACGACGGGCTGCTTCGAACCGATGCGCACGAACTCGACGTGCGGGATCGCGCGCAGCTGGCCGACGATGTACTCGAGCCGCTCCTCGTCGAGGCTCAATGGGTCGCCGCCCGAGATCAGCACGTCGCGCACGGCCGGCGTCTGCCGAATGTACTCGAGTGCGCGGTCGATGTCGCCCTTTTTGAGCGCCCGCTCGCCGCTCGCGCCGACGAGCCGCGCCCGGGTGCAGTAGCGGCAATAGACGGAGCAGAAGTTCGTGACGAGCAGCAGCACGCGGTCCGGATACCGGTGCACGAGGCCCGGAACGGGGCTCGTGTGGTCCTCGCCGAGCGGGTCGTCCTCCTCCCCGGCCGTCACGCGAAACTCGCTGAGCGTCGGCACGACCGTGCGGCGCAGCGGCTGGCTCGCGTCCTCGGGGTCGAGGAGGCTCATGTAATACGGCGTCAGACCGATGGGCAGCGGGCCCTCGTGCCTGCGTATGGCCTCGCGCTCCTCGTCCGTGACCCGGACGAAGCGCTCGAGTTGCTCGAGGCTGCGTATTCGGTTGCGGTTCTGCCAGCGCCAGTCGTTCCAGTCGGCCGTCTTCGCATCGGGGAAGAAGCGCTTGCGAAACGCGTTGGCGGCCGGACTGACGACAAAACGCGTGCGCGCGACGGATACGAGCCGCGGCGGCTGGCGTTTGACTTGGTAGGGTACGGATTGTGGAAAAGTCGAGAGCGTTTGTTCGGCGGAGGCCGAACTCGGAGGTTCTTCCTCCAGAGACAGCAGCTTGTTCACCTGCGTCCGTGTCCCAAGGCCGGGCGGCCTTTCGATGGAACTTGCCGGACCACTCCCGCGGTGGCGCCGGCTCGGCAGACCTTCTGCCGAAAAAACCGCGTAAATATAGAACGGCGTATCAATAATGCAAGCCTTTTTTTCGCAGACGGTACGTACGTCACACCGCCGTCTCGTCGCTCCGGCCGCGGGCCCGGCGTAAAATGCTCGCCATCTTCCGGAGGCGCTCAATGACCAAGACTGCAACGCTGACCTACGACGGCAAGTCCTACGAGTTGCCCGTCGTCGTCGGCACGGAACACGAGACCGCTGTCGAGATCACGAACCTGCGGTCCCGCTCGGGGCTCATCACCCTCGACAGCGGCTACGCCAATACGGGCGCCTGCGAGAGCGCCATCACCTTCATCGACGGCGACCGGGGCGTGTTGCGCTACCGGGGCTACCCGATCGAGGAACTCGCCGAGAAATCGACGTTCGTCGAGACGGCCTATCTGCTGATCTTCGGCGAGCTCCCGACGGCCGCACAGCTCGCGGATTTCCGCAAGCTGCTCGTCGCGCACGAGTTCATCCACGAGGATATGCGGCATCACTTCGACGGCTTTCCGCCGAACTCGCCGCCGATGGCGATCCTCTCGGCCATGATCAACGCCGTCGGATGCTTCCAGCCCGTCTTCATGCAGCCGGAAGACAGCGACCACTTCATGGAGCCCGCGGCGCGGCTCATGAGCAAAGTCCGGACGATCGCGGCCGCGAGCTATCGCAAGTCCGTCGGCAAGCCCATGAACTACCCGCGCTCGGAGCTGCGCTACACGGCCAATTTCCTTCACATGTTGTTCTCGGACCCGTACGGGCTCTACGAGCCCGATCCGGTCGTCGTCGAGGCGCTCGACCGGCTCCTGCTGCTGCACGCGGACCACGAGCAGAACTGCTCGACCTCGACCGTACGCATGGTCGGCTCCTCGCAGGCGAACCTCTACGCCTCCGTCGCGGCCGGCGTCTGCGCGCTCTGGGGGCCGCTGCACGGAGGCGCGAACGTCGCGGTCATCGAGATGCTTTCCCAGCTGCACGAGAGCGGCGAGAAGCTCGAGAAGTTCGTGGACCGCGTCAAGCGCAAGGAGGCCGGCGTGCGCCTCATGGGCTTCGGCCACCGGGTCTACAAGAACCTCGATCCGCGCGCGCGCATCATCAAGGCGGCCTGCGACGCGCTGCTCGAGAAGCTCGGCATCGACGATCCGCTGCTCGAGCTCGCCCTCGAGCTCGAGGAGGTCGCGCTGCGCGACCCTTACTTCGTCGAGCGCCGGCTCTACCCCAACGTCGACTACTACAGCGGCATCATCATGCGCGCAATCGGCATTCCGACGAACATGTTTACCGTCCTGTTCGCCATCGGCCGCTTACCGGGCTGGATCGCGCATTGGCGGGAGGTGCGCATCGACGGCACCGCCCGCATCGACCGGCCGCGTCAGGTTTACGTCGGCCCGACGCAGCGGGCCTACGTGCCGATCGGCGAGCGCGGGTGAAGCCGCCGGCCGCCGCTTCGCGAGCCGGCACCGCGCGCCTCTTCGCTTCCCACCGCTGCCGGGGCGCCGTATGAAGGTGCTCATGGTGACGGCCGAATACGCGCCGCTCGCCAAGACCGGCGGCCTCGCCGACGCCGTCGCGGGACTCGCGGCCGCGCTGCACGCCCGCGGACACGACGTGCGCGTGCTGCTGCCGAAGTATCCGGGGCTCCCGCCGGCCGGTTTCACGCCGGTGCGGGCTGGCCGCGGCGCAGCCCATGCCGGGAGCGCGGCCGCGTCCGCCCCCGGAACCGCGGCGCCCTTCGTGGAAGTCGCGGGGGATCGCCCCGGGCCGCGCGTCTACCTGCTCGAGGCCCCGGAGTTCGAGGCCAGCGCCGGCCTGTACGCGGGCGACGACCGCGATGCCGCGAGCTTCGCGAGACTCTCGCGCGCCGCGCTCGAGCTTCCGGACGCCCTCGGCTGGCGGCCCGAAATCCTGCACTGCCACGACTGGCATGCCGCGCTCGTGCCCGCCCTCGCGAGCGGCGCGGCCGGCCGTGACCGCGCGTGCGTGCTCACGCTGCACAACGTCGGCTACCAGGGCGTCTTCGGGGAGCGAATCCTCGCGGATAACGGCCTCGGCGAGTTGGCCGAGCTGCGCGACGAGCGCGAGCGCGCCGAGCACAGCGTGAACTTTCTCAAGCTCGGCATCCGCTGCGCCGACTCCATCACGACCGTAAGCCCCACCTACGCGCGCGAGATCCAGACGCCGGAGTACGGAATGGGCCTCGAGGCCGCCCTGCGCGCGCGCGGCGACGCCGTCACGGGCATCCTGAACGGCGTGGACTACTCGACCTGGTCCCCCGATTCCGATGCCTTTCTCGAGGCCCATTATTCACGGGCCGAGCCCGCGGGAAAACGCCGCGTCAAGACCGCGCTCTGCGCCGAGCTCGGGCTTCCCGCCGACGCGCGCCCCCTCGTCGGCGCGGTCACTCGGCTCGTATGGCAGAAGGGCATCGACCTTCTGGCCGCCGCGCTCCCTGACCTGCTCGAGCGCTCGAACGCACGCTTCGCGCTGCTCGGCAGCGGCGAGGCGGGTCTCGAGCAGGCCCTCCGGGACCTGGCCGCGAGGCACCCGGAGCGCATCGCCTTCCGGCGCGGCTACGACGAAGCGCTCGCACACCGAATCCTCGCGGGCGGCGACTTCGTGCTCGTGCCGTCGCGCTACGAACCCTGCGGCCTCACGCAGCTCTACGCTCTGCGCTACGGCACGATTCCCATCGTGCGGGCGACCGGCGGCCTGGCCGACACCGTGAAGCATTTCGACCCGGCCGCCGGAACCGGCAACGGCAGCGTCTTCGAGGACGCCGACCTCGGCGGCATCCTCTGGGGCGTCTCGACGGCCCTCGCCTGGTACGGCGAGCCCGGCGCCTGGGCTCGTCTCATGGACAATGCAATGGCGGCCGACTTCTCATGGGCGCACCAGGCGCCCGAGTACGAGGCGCTGTATGCACGGCTCGCTCGGTCGCTGCGCTCAGCATGACGTCGCCGAGTGTCGGGCTGGTAGCTGTCGGCCGCGTTGCTCCATCCATGCGCAGCTCGCGATTCTCATGCGACGCCGATTCCGCGGGGTCTTCGGGCGTCCACGACGGCCGCAAACGTCTCCGGGCTTCAGGCTCGGCGCAAGGGCGGTGTCGGGATCGTCAGCGCCAGGGATGGCGCTTACGAAGCGTACAGGGAAGTATTCACAGCGGTCCCGATACCGCCCTTGCGCCGAGCCTGAAGCCCAGCCACTGGCGCATCCGAAGCCGTCGTTGCCCCGAGCTGACAAGCATGCAGAATTAGCCCGGCGTGCGCCCATGCCGCTCGGCGCGCTCGCGCGCGGCGACCGCCACTGTAGGATCGAGGTCCTGCCAGCGGAACCGCCAGGCCCAATTGCCGCCCTTGCTCCCCGGCAGATTCATGCGTGCGGAGTTGTCGAGGGCCATGAGGTCCTGCATCGGGATCACGGTCAGGCGGGCCTCGGAGCCGTAAGCGGCCTCGATGAGATCGTCGGGCATACGCAGCCGCTGGACGCCGAGCTCGGCCGCGATCCGCCGTCGGGCCTCACGATCCTGACGCGCATACCAGCCGACCGTCGTGTCGTTGTCGTGCGTGCCCGTGTAGCAGACGGCGTTCTGCCTGTGGTTGCTCAGGCGGTGCGGGTTGTCGTCCGAGCCGTCGAATGCGAACTGCAGCACGACCATGCCGGGCAGATCGAAATCGTCGCGCAGCTCGCCGACGCCCTCGGTAATGAGGCCGAGGTCCTCGGCGACGAGCGGCAGATCGCCGAGGCGCTGCCGCAGCATGGGCAACAGCTCGCGGCCGCGGCCCGGCCGCCACCGGCCCTCGCGCGCGGTCTTGGCGCCGGCCGGAATTTCCCAGTACGAATCCAGCGCCCGGAAGTGATCGATGCGCAGCAGATCGAAGCGCTCGAGCTGGCCCGCGAAGCGGTCGATCCACCATTCGTAGCCCTCGGCGCGCATCCGGTCCCAGTCGTACAGTGGATTGCCCCAGAGCTGGCCATCCGCGTTGAAGTAGTCGGGCGGCACGCCGGCGACGGCGAGGGGGCGCCCGCGCTCGTCCAGACAGAACAGCCGCCTTTCCCACCAGACCTCGACACTGTTGAGATCCATATAGAAAGGCAGGTCGCCGAACAGCAGCACGCCCCGCGTATTGGCATAGCGCTTGAGCGAGAACCACAGCAGGTCGAAGAGGTACTGCACGAAGACGAGTGCCCGAAACGTCTCGCGGCCGGCCGCGAGACGGCGCCGCAGTGCGGCGAGATCGCGCTCGCGCAGCGGCTCCGGCCACTCCCACCACGGCGCCCCGCCCGCCGCGCTCCGGCACAGCTCGAACAGGCCGTAGCGGAACAGCCGGCGCCGGTGGCGCTGGACGAACGCGGCGAACGCCCGCCATTGCCGAGGGTCGGCGCTCGCGCAAAAGGAGCGATAAGCTTCGAGCGGCGCGTCGTGGACGGCCTCGAAGGCCATGGCGGCGGGCAGCTCGTCGAGCGTCGCGAGGCGGCGCGCGTCGATGAGCCGCGGCTCCCCCGCGTAGGCCGAGCGCAAACAGTAGGGCGAGCCTTGCGCGTCCACGGGGCCGAGCGGCAACGTCTGCCAAACCGTGAAGCCGCCGTCGCAGAGGAAGTCGACGAAGCGCCAGGCGTCGTCGCCGAGCGCGCCGGAGGCCGCGGCACCGGGCAGCGAGGTCGGGTGCAGCAGTACGCCCGCGCGGCGCCGCTTGAACGGCTCGGAGATCAAGAGGAGGCGCGGCGCTGCACGGTCAGCATATCGCGCGTCACGAGCACGACGCCGTTCTCCGTGACGTGGTAGCGCCGGCTGTCCGCGGCGAGATCCCTGCCGATGATCGTGCCGTGCGGCACGATGCAGCCCTCGTCGATGATTGCACGCGAGATGTCGCAGTTGCGGCCGATCTCGACGTGCGGCAGCACGACGGACCGGTACACCTGGCTGCACTCGTCGATCGTCACGTTGAAGAACAGCAGCGACTCGCGCACGGTCGCGCCCGAAACGATGCAGCCGCCTGCGACCATGGAGTTTACGGCCATGCCCCGCCGGCCCGTGTCGTCGAGCACGAACTTCGCGCAGGGCACCTGCTCCTGGTAGGTCCAGATGGGCCAGGCCTCGTCGTAGAGGTTGAGCTCCGGGCTCACGTAGACGAGCTCCATGTTGGCGAGGTAATAGGCGTCGACCGTGCCCACGTCGCGCCAGTAGGCCTGTGCCTTCGTCTCGATGTCCTGGAACGGGTAGGCGAACACGCGGCTGTCGCGGATGGCCTGCGGAATGATGTTGCGGCCGAAGTCGTGATCGGAATTCGAGTCCGCCGCATCCGCCTCGAGGCGCTCGCGCAGGAAATCGACCTCGACGACGTAGATTCCCATCGAAGCCAGCGCGACGCCCTCGCGATCCGGCATCGGCTGCGGGTTGGCCGGCTTCTCGTCGAAGCTCACGACGCGGTGGCTCGCATCGACGCTCATGACGCCGAACTGGCTCGCCAGCGCCAGCGGCACCTGCACGCCGCCGATCGTGATATCCGCCCCGCTCTCCTTGTGAAACGCGATGAGCGGCCCGTAGTCCATCTTGTAGACGTGGTCGCCGGCCAGCACGAGGATCGTTTCGGGCCGATGCTGGTCGATGATCGAAAGGTTCTGATAGACCGCGTCCGCCGTGCCCACGTACCAGCGCTCGCCGTGCTGCTGCTGCGCCGGCACGATATCGATGAACTCGCCGAGCTCGCCGTGCAGATAGCCCCATCCGCGGCGCACGTGCTGGATCAGGGACTGCGCCTTGTACTGCGTGAGGATCAGGATCTGCCGGATCCCGGAATTCACGCAATTCGAAAGCGAGAAATCGATGATGCGGTACTTGCCGCCGAAAGGCGTCGCCGGCTTCGCGCGGTTGTCCGTCATCTGCATGAGGCGCTGACCGCGCCCGCCGGCCATGATGACGGCCATCGTGCGCCGCGTGAGTTGACTGACGACGCGGTGAACCGTTCTGGGTCTCATTCGAGCTCCGCCCCCCGGACTCTCGTCGAGTATACCGAGTATCCTACCCGGCCTCGAACACCGCGACCGCGAGCGAAGCCAGCTCGTAGGCGCCGTCCACGCCCGGCCCACGCGCCTCGGCATCGGCAACGTCCTCGGGCGGCGCGAGCGAGGTGTCCACGATCCGCCTCCAGCCGTCGCCACCCTGCTCGGGAGGGGGCGGCGGCAGCGGCAGCTTCGCCGCCTCGGCGGACATGTTGATCATGACGTGCAGGGCCGGCTCGCCCGGCACGAGCCCGAACAGCGTGAAGCACAGAATGCCCGCCTCGCGGTCCTCCCAGGCCGGCGGCTCGAGCGAGCGTCCGTACCAGCGGATGCTGCCCGGACCGCGGTCGGCCGGATCGAGGAAGCGCGTCCGGCGCAGCGCCGGGTGGCGCTTGCGCAGCGCGACGAGCGCGCGCGTGAACCGCAGCATCTCGACGCTCCCCTGCCTTTCGGACCAATCGAGCCAACCGGTCTCGTTGTCCTGGCAGTACGCATTGTTGTTGCCGCGCTGCGTGTGCAGCCGTTCGTCGCCGGCGAGCAGCATGGGCACGCCCTGGCTCAGGAGCAGCAGCGTCACGAAGTTGCGCGCGCGTTTGCGGCGCAGCCTTTCGATCGCCGCCTCGTCGGTCGGGCCTTCGCTGCCCGAATTCCAGCTGAAATCGTGGTCGCCCCCGTCGCGATTGTCCTCGCCGTTGGGCTCGTTGTGCTTGCGATCGTAGGCGACGAGGTCGTAGAGCGTGAAGCCGTCGTGGCAGGTCACGAAATTCACGCTGTTCGTCGGATTGCGCCCCGTCGGGCCGTAGAGGTCGCTGCTGCCGGTGAGGCGCGTCGCGACGTCGCCGATGAGACCGCCCTCGCCGCGCAGGAAGCGCCGCAACGTGTCCCTGTACTTGCCGTTCCACTCGAGCCACCGGAAGCCCGGGAAATCGCCGACCTGATACAGGCCGGCCGCGTCCCAGGCCTCGGCGATGAGCCGGGCCGGGCCGAGCACGTCCGAGAACTCGATGCTCCAGAGCACGGGCGCGTGGTACATGGGCTCGCCGTCCTCGCCGCGCGAAAGCACGCTCGCGAGGTCGAGCCGAAAGCCGTCTACGTGCATCTCCGTGACCCAGAACTCGAGGCACTGGAGCAGGAAGCGCGCGACGAGCGGGTGATTGCAGTTGACCGTGTTGCCGCAGCCGCTGTAGTTGCGGTACTTGCGCTTGTCGGCCGGGTCCAGATGGTAGAAGAACTCGTTGCCGAAGCCCTTGAACGAGATGACGGGCCCGGTCTCGTCGCCTTCGGCCGTATGATTCAGCACGACGTCGAGAATCACGCCGATGCCGGCGCGGTGCAGCGCCTTGACGAGGTCGCGAAACTCCGTGCGCGGGTCGTCGCCGGCCGCGTAGGCCGGATGCAGCGCGAAGAAGCCGTAAGGGCTGTAACCCCAGTAGTTCACGAGGTCGCGCGCGGCCGCCGCGGGCGGCACGTCCTGCGCGTCGAAGGCCATGACGGGCATGAGCTCGAACGTCCGTGACGCCGAGGGACTCGAGGTAGGGGATCTTCTCCACGAGGCCGCGGAAGGTGCCGGGGTGCGCTACGCCCGAGGAGGCGTGCTTGGTGAAACCGCGGACGTGCAGCTCGTAGATGACCGAGTCCTGGAGCGGCCGGCGCAGCGGCCGGTCGCCTTCCCAGTCGTAGTCGTCGAATCTCGGGACGCGCGCGCGGATGGCCGTGAGGCCGCTGCGCCGGTTTGCCGCGCGGTCCCAGAGCGCGTCGCTGACCTCGCGGGCCCAGGGATCGAGCAGCTCGCGGCTCGAGTCGAACCGCAGGCCGGCCTTCGGCTCGTGAGGCCCGTCGACGCGCCAGGTGTAGTACAGCCCCGGATTCGCGCCCTTGACGAAGACGTGCCAGAAATAAAACGTTCGGTTGACGGCCGGGTCGAGCTCGATCGTCGCGAGCGGCCGGCGCGTGCGCGCGGTCTCGTACAGCACGAGCGTGACCGCCGCGGCCTCGCGGCTGAACAGCGAGAAGTTGACGCCGTCCGGGCCCGGGGTCGCCCCGCCCGGCAGCCGCTTACCCGGTAGAACCTCGAACTCCGGCATGCGCTCAGGCCGCGGGCCTGCTCATAACCAGCGCATGAGGCCGAGCTCGTAAGGGTGCGAGAGCGCCGGGTGCCTGGGCACGACACGGATCTCGTACTCGAGCCCGCCCGACCAGGGCGACTGAAACTCGAGCCGGTAGCGGCACACGTCGCCGCCCTGCTCCTCGTGGGGCTCGAAGACCCAGATCGCGGCCCTGTCGTCGCCTATGTACATGAGGCCGTTCTGCGGACGCCGATTGTTCGCATAGCCTTCGACGGGCACAGTGAGCTCGGAGCAGAGCCTGCGGTGCAGCACGCACTCCACGCGCAGGTCCTTCGGCCGCAAGCCGTTGAGCTTCACGTCTACCTCGATCCGCAGATCCTGGCCGTAGCCGACGACGCGCGGCCCCGCATCCACGGCACGGATCTCGACGCCTGGCCAGGCGCTGCGCGCGCGCACCTTCCAGTCGGCGAGCTCGCGCGCGACCCGGAAATCCTCGGCCGCGATCTTGCGGCCGTGCTCGGCCGCCGGACCATAGAAGAGGCGCGCGTAGTCGTGCATGACGCGCTGGCTGTTGAACCTCGGCAGCACCGAAGCCATCGAGCGCTTGCAGCGCTCGACCCAGCCGATCGAGTAACCGAGCTTCGAATCGCGCGCGTAGTAGAGCGGGATGACCTCGTCCTGAAGGATCTCGTAGAGCGCCGTCGCGTCCTGCCGGTCGCGCTCGGCGGCGTCCTGCGTGTCGATGGAAGGCGGGATTCCCCAGCCGTTCTCGCCGTCGTAGGCCTCCGCCCACCAGCCGTCGAGCACGCTCAAGTTGATCGTGCCGTTGATGGCGGCCTTCATGCCCGAGGTCCCGCTGGCCTCGAACGGATAGATGGGGTTGTTGAGCCAGAACGTCGACGCCGGAGGTCAGCGCGCGGCTCAACCCCGCGTCGTAGCCTTCGACGAGCAGTATCTTGCCGACGAAGGGCACCTGGTTCGAGATGCGCTGAATCTCGCGCATCATCCACTGCCCCGGCTCGTCGGCCGGATGCGCCTTGCCCGCAAAGACGAACAGCACGGGGCGGTCCTCGTTGCTCACGAGGTTCTCGAGCCAGCGCAGATCCGTGAACAGCAGCGTGGCCCGCTTGTACGTCGCGAAGCGGCGCGCGAAGCCGATCGTCAGCACGTTCGGGTTCGAAGGATCGACGAGCTGGCACAGGCGGTGAATGTGCGCTTCGCTCAGGCCGTTGCGCGTGTGTTGCCGCGCGAGCCTGTGCTTGAGCACGTGGAGCATTTCCGTCTTGACGCTCTGGTTGGTGTACCAGAACCGCTCGTGCGGGATGTCGTGGATCCGCTCCATGAGCGAGCGGTCCATGAGGTGCTGATGCCAGCCCGGCCCGAGATGCTGATCGAGCAGGTCCGACCAGGACTGCCGCATGAAACTGTGCACGTGAACGCCGTTCGTCACGTAGCCGACCGGGTTCTCGAGCGGCGGCACGTCGGGCCAGGAAGCGCCGCAGAGCTCGGACGAGACGCGCCCGTGGATCCGGCTCACGCCGTTGACCGAGCGGGCGCCGTTCAGGGCGAGCCGCGTCATGTTGAAGCCGTCGCCCTCGCCATTGCGGCCGAGCTCGAGCAGCGTCTGCTCGTCCACACCGAAATCCTCGACGAGCCCCTTGAAATGCTCGACGAAAAGCTCGGGTGCGAAGACGTCGTGGCCGGCCGAGACGGGCGTATGAGTCGTGAACACGGTATCCGCGGCGACAGCTTCGAGGGCCGGCCGGAACGGCAGACCCGAGACCGTCAACTCGCGCATGCGCTCGAGGATCATGAACGCGGCATGGCCCTCGTTGATGTGCCAGACGGACGGCGCGAGGCCGAGTGCGCGCAGCGCGCGCACGCCGCCGATGCCGAGCACGGCTTCCTGCTGCAGGCGCAGCTGGCGGCCGCCGCCGTAGAGCACGTGCGTGATGTGCCGGTCCGCCTCGGCGTTCTCCTCAACGTCCGTGTCGAGCAGCAGAATGGGCACGCGGCCGACGCCCGCGCGCCAGACGCGCGCCACGACCGTGCGGCCCGGAAACGGACACCGCACGAAGATCTCGTTGCCCGAGCCGTCGCGCGCGGGGCGCAGCGGCGTGTGCTGGGATTCGATGTGGACGTACTCGGGAATCTGCTGGCCGTGGCGGTCGATGTGCTGATTGAAGTAGCCCTGCCGGTACAGCAGGCCGACCGCGACGAACGGCAGCCGCATGTCGCTGGCGGTCTTGCAATGGTCGCCGGCGAGCACGCCGAGGCCCCCGGAGTAGATGGGAAAGCTCTCGTGAAAGCCGTACTCGGCGCAGAAGTAGGCGATGAGGTCCTGCTGCCCGAGGCCGCCGGCCTTGTACGGCAGCGGTCCGAGCTCGAGATAGGCGTCGAACTCGGTCAGCACCTTGCGGTAGGCACTCAGAAACGTCTCGTCCTCGGCCGCCCGTTCGAGGATTCCCTGATCGACGCAGCGCAGGAACAGCTTGGGGTTGCTGTCGGTGCGGCCCCAAAGGCTCTCGTCGAGCCGCGCGAACAGCAGGCGCGCGGCGGGATTCCAGCTGAACCAGAAGTTCGAGGCGAGCTCCTCGAGCCGCTCGATGGCGGCCGGCAAGTGAGGATAAACCTGAAGCGAGTAGACCGTATTCGTCATGGCGTCCTTTCCGAACACATTTCAGTATAAGGTATCTTCACGGCGGGCAACGGGGCATGCGTCCCACCCCGGGCGCAAGGCGTGGCGTCCGGGTGCCGGCATCGGGGCAATAAGGGCTCTGACCCCTTTTCTACTCGGGCCGCGGGCGGCGCCCCCGCCCCTGCTTCTCGATGAACTGCACGACGAGCCCGGCGATGTCCTTGCCCGTGGCCCGCTCGATGCCCTCGAGGCCCGGCGAGGCGTTGACCTCGATGACGAGCGGGCCGCGCTCGGACCGCAGGATGTCCACGCCGGACACGCGCAGCCCCACGATCTTGGCCGCGCGCACGGCCGTCGCGCGCTCCTGCGGCGTGATCTTGACGGCCTCGGCCGCACCGCCGCGGTGCAGGTTGGACCGGAACTCCCCTTCCGGGGCCTGCCGCCGCATGCTCGCGACGACCTTGTCCCCGACGACGAAGCAGCGGATGTCCGTGCCCCGGGCTTCGCCGACGAATTCCTGTACGAGAAAGTGCGCCGAGAGGCCGCGGAACGCGTCGATGACGCTTTCGGCCGCCTTGCGCGTCTCGGCCAGCACGACGCCTTTGCCCTGAGTCCCCTCGAGCAGCTTGAGCACGACGGGCGCGCCGCCGACGAGATCGAGCAGGTCGTTCGTATCGTCGGGCGAGCTCGCGAAGCCCGTGACGGGCAGGCCGATGCCCCGGCGCGAAAGCAGCTGCATGGACCGCAGCTTGTCCCGCGCCCGCGAGATGCCGAGCGAGCGGTTCAGCGCGTAGACGCCCATGAGCTCGAACTGGCGCACGACGGCCGCGCCGTAGAACGTGATCGAGGCGCCGATGCGCGGAATCACCGCATCGAGGTCGTCGAGAGGCCGGCCGTTGAAGTGCACCGTCGGCGTCTCGCTCGCGATATTCATGTAGCAGCGCAAAGGATCGATGACGAGCATCTCGTGGCCGCGCGCGCGCCCGGCTTCTGCGAGCCGGCGCGTCGAGTACAGGCGCTTGTTCCGCGAGAGTATTCCGATCTTCATCGTAGTGGCCCGTCCGTGCGGACCGGCGCGCTCAGGCGCCCGTCGTTGCCGTGAGATAGGAGCGGGCCGGGTCGATGAGCGCACGGTGCCGCAGGGCCGTGCGGCCGAGCAGCATGCGAAAGCGCATGTCGTCGCGAGACGTGAGCGTGATCTCGATCTGCCAGCTGCGGCCGCCGAGCTCGAGCGCCGATTCGATGACCGGCCGCAGCTCGATGTGGCCGCCCGAATCGGTCACGAGGCGCCGGTCCGCGAGCCGGGCCTCGCAGACGACGACGCGATCCAGCCGGTGCTGCTTGGGGTGCATGCGGAAGCGGACCCACTCGGCCCCGTCGCGCGTCAGCGTCTCGAGGTCGAAGGCATGCAGCGCCGACGTGCGGGCGCCCGTGTCCACCTTGGCTTTGACCCTGAGCCCGAGGTCGGGAAGCGTGACCCACTCGCGCCAGCCGATCTCGAGCAGGCCGCCGCGCTTCCGGTCCTTCATGCGGCAGACGTCAGATAGACACCTTGCGGTCTGGAAAGGCCTTGACCCAGCGATTGATGCGGACGCTGGCGCGCATGCCGTTGACCCAGAACGGATCGTCCTTGAAGAGCTCCTTGACGCCCTCCTCGTCCTCGGCGTCGACGATCCAGAGCCCGCCGAGCGGCCGGTCGGAGGGCACCTCGCGCATCGAGCCGGGCACGAGCACTTTGTCCTTCATCTTGTCGAGGTAGGCGATGTGCTCCTCGAAGAGCTTCTTGCGAAGCTCGGAAACACCGGGCTTGTCTTCGAATTGGACGATGAACAGCATTGTCGTTTTCCTTTGCATCTGATTGCTTGGCGGCGCGGCAACGCGGCCGCGGCTCAGGCGACGGCCATCTGCGCCACGGTGCAGCCTACCGCAAAGATCGGGATCGGCGCATAGAAGAGCAGCTCGCCCGCGGCGCCCTCCGTCGCACCCGCGACCGCGATGAACGTCCGGATCTCGAACCCGCCCTGCCCCGCGTCCCGAAACGTCTCGGCGTCGGTATAGGCGGTGAGCCCCTCGCGATCGTTCGCGAGGAAGCGCTGCAGAAACTCCCGGTCCCAGGCCTCGTTGATGGCGCCCGAATCCGGCGTTGCGGGCCAATGCGAGATGCCGCCGGTCCCGACGACGGCGATGCGCTCGGGCTGCGCGTCGCAGGCCCGGCGCAGAGCGCGGCCGAACTCATAGGCGCGGTGCAGCGGCGTCAGCGGCGGACCCTGACAGTTGATGTTGACGGGCACGACCGTCAGATCGAAGCGCGGCGTCAGGAAGTGAAGCGGCACCATAATGCCGTGATCGAACTTCCATTCCTCGGCGTACGCGAGATCGACATCCTGCATGATCGACTCGATGAGCCGGCGCGACAGGTCCGGATTGCCGGGAATCTCGGTGCGCCGGATCGCGAGCCAGCCCTCGTCCTCGATCGGCCCCTCGTAGGACTCGGCCATCCCGACGCAGTAAGCTGGCATGTTGTTCATGAAGAAATTCGCGAAGTGCTCGGCTCCGACGACCACGAGGGCGTCGGGCCGGGCGGCCTCGAGCCGGCGGCGCAACTCCTCGAACGCGGCGTAAAACCCGTCCCTGATCTTCGGGTCGGCCCTCCCTGCGCGCCCCGTGATACCCGGCGCGTGGCTGCATACCCCGGCGAAGACGAGGCTCATGGCTTGCGGTCCACGAGCAGCGTATAGAGCCCCTGGCGCACGGGCCCGTGCCGCGCGACGCCCTCGCGCATGGCCGCGATGTACTGGTCCCAGCTCTGCCCGAGCAGCGCGGAGTAGTGCATGAGCAGCTGCCCGTTGACGCCGAGCACGTAAAGCAGGCCGATGTCGCCGTTCTCGAGCGCTGCCCGCTCCTCGTCGTCGAGCCGATACTCGTCGAGCACGGCTTCCCGATTCTCCCGGAATCGCTGCACGGTGCGCGGATCGCGGTTCAGCTGGTACAGCAGCTTCTGCACGTAATAAAGACTCATGAGTCGAGCGTGAAGAGGACGAGCGTCAGCGACCCAACGTCGGCACGCGATGCGTATCCAACGCGACACACACGTTCTTCGTCTCCATATAGAAATCGAAGCTGTAATCGCCCCCGTCGCGCCCGATCCCGCTCGCCTTCATGCCGCCGAAAGGCGCGGGCAGATGCCGATTGTTCTCCGAGTTCACCCACACCATGCCGGCCTCGAGGCCGCGCGCGAAGCGGTGGGCGCGGCCGACATCGCGCGTCCAGAGGTAGGCCGCGAGCCCGTACCGCACGCCGTTCGCGATCTCGAGCGCCTCATCCTCGCCGTCGAACGGCAGGACGGTCAAGACGGGGCCGAAGATCTCTTCCTGCGCGACGCGCATCCGGCGGTCGGCGCCGGCCAGTACCGTCGGCGCGACGAAGTTGCCGCCGTCGCCGAGCCGCCTGCCGCCCGCGGCGATGCGCGCTCCTTCGGCCGAGGCGACGTCGAAATAGCCGAGCACCTTCGCGACGTGATCCGGGTGCACGAGCGGGCCGAGCTCCGTCTCGGGGTCGAGCGGATCGCCCACGCGGACTTTTGCGGCCCGCTCGACGACGCGCTCGAGCACCTCGTCGTGAATCCGCCGTTCGACGAGCAGGCGGCTCGACGACGTGCAGCGCTCGCCGTTGAGGCTGTAGATCATGAAGACGACCGCGTCCACGGCGCGCTCGAGATCGGCGTCCGCGAAGACGACGACGGGATTCTTGCCGCCGAGCTCGAAATGAATGCGCTTCAGCGTCGGCGCGCCCTGCGCCATGATCGCGCTGCCCGTCGCCGACTCGCCCACGAACGCGATGCCCCGGATGGCCGGATGCTCCGTCAGCGCCCGGCCCGCCGTCTCGCCGAAGCCGTGCACGGTGTTCAGCACGCCGGGCGGCAGCCCGGCCTCGGCCGCGATCTCAGCGAGCAGCGCGGCCGTCAGCGGGCTCCACTCGGCGGGCTTGTGCACGACGGTGCAGCCCGCGGCGAGCGCCGGTGCGATCTTCCACGTGGAAAGCATGAACGGCGTATTCCACGGCGTGATGACGCCGATCGGTCCGAGCGGATCGCGGACCGTATAATTCACGTGGTCCCGGGCCGGCAGCGAGAGGCCGTCGCGCGCCTCGGAAGCCTTGTCCGCGAAGAATCGGAAGTTCTCCGCGCCGCGCTTCGCCGCGGCCGCCATGAAGCGCACGGGCTGGCCCGTATCCACCGATTCGACGAGCGCGATTTCCTCGGCGCGCGCCTCGATCGCGCCGGCGAGCGCATGCAGCACGCGCCGGCGCTCGGCCCCCGGCACGTCCCGCCAGGCCGGGAACGCGCGCGCAGCGGCACCCGCCGCGGCGTCGACGTTGGCCGCGCCGCCGGCCGATACCCGCGCAAGGAGCCGGCCGTCGACGGGCGTGTGGTCCTCGAACGTCTCGCCGGAGACCCCCGCAGCCGCGGCGCCATCGATGAAATGCCCTACCGGCGCGCCCTCGAAGCGGGCGAGGTAGCGCTCGGCCTTGGCCCGGTTGGCGATCAGATCACTGTGCGCCATGAGCGCCGCCCTGCCGCCTGGCCGCATATTCGTGCAGGTTGTTCCGTTTGAAGTTGAGCACGGGATGAAATTCCTGGATGTTCAATGAAATTGCCAGCGGGCTGCGATCGTACAGCGGCGCGAGATGGGCCGTCAGCGCCTCGAACAGCTGCCGGCCCGCGCGCTCGAGCACGTCGAGCGGGCGGCCGTGACCGACCTGGGCCGTCACGTGCACAAAGCCGTTTTCCGGCGCGCGGTCGCCCACGCGATAGTGTTCGAGCCGCAGGGCGCGGATGCGGATGCCCCCGAGCGGGAACACGCCCGTCGCGAGCGCCGCGTCGTAAAGGCGGTCGAGCAAGGCTTCGAGTTCGAGCCTGTCCTCGATGTTCGCCGAGTACTCGATCGTGAGATGGGGCATGACGGGCCTCGAGTTGATGCGAAGACGAGACCAACTAAACATGCTAAATTGTTCTCGGCTGCGCGGTCAACGCGCCAAACACACACCGAGAGTCCAGGGAGCTGCGCCATGCATCAGCTCGAGCGTCTGCGGGGCTCCATCCCGCCGCTCATCACGCCCTTTCGGGACGGCCACGTCGATTACGACACCTACGCCGCGCTCGTCGAGCATCACCTGCGGCAGGGCTCACACGGCATCCTCGTCAACGGCACCACAGCCGAGCCCTCGACGCTCACGATCGAGGAACGCAATCGGCTCGTGACGCTGGCCGTCGAGACGGCCGGCGGCCGCGTGCCCGTCGTGGCTGCGACGGGCTCGCAATCCCTGGCCGAGACGCAGGCCCTGACGCGCCATGCCGTCGAGGCCGGCGCGGACGCGCTGCTCGTCGTTACGCCCTACTACGTCCGGCCGCCGCAGCGCGGCCTCGTCGAGTACTATGCCGCACTCGCTTCGCTGCACTCGCTGCCCTGGATGGTCTACCACATCCCGGGGCGCACGGCCGTCGGCGTCACGCTCGAAACGCTGGCCGCGCTGCGGGACCGGTGCGAGCACTTCGTCGGCATGAAGCACGCCGTCAACGATCTCGGGTTCGTCTCCGAGTGTCTTTGCGCCTTCGGCCCCGAGTTCAAGGTCTTCGCCGGCCTCGAGGAGCTCAGCTTTCCGATGCTCGCCATCGGCGCCTGCGGACTCATGAACGCGGCGGCCAACCTTCGCCCGGGACCGCTCGCGGAGCTCTGCGAGGCCGTCCAGGCGGGCGATCTCGCCCGCGGGCGCGCGCTGCACGAGCGGCTGCTCGAGCTCAACAAGGCCGTGTTCTTCGACACGAATCCGATCCCGATGAAATACATGATGAAGCGCTGCGGGCTGATCCCCGAGAACGAGCATCGTCTGCCCATGATGCCGCCCGCCCCCGAGGTCGCCCGCCGCCTCGACGCCGTGCTGCACCGGGCCGGCCTCATCGACGAAAGCGGCAGGCCGTGCGGCTCCTGAGCTTCGCGGTCGCGGGCGAGCCGAGCGTCGGCGCGGCCGTCGGCACGGGCATCGTCGATCTCGGCGCCCGGTTGCGGCGCGGGCCGAAAGAGACGCGGCCGACGCTCAAGGACCTCGTCGCCTCCGGCCGCCTCGACGAAGCGCGCAGGATCACCGAGGCCGGGACACCGGACTTGGCGCTGGCCGACGTGAGATTCCTGCCCACGGTCACGAACCCGGGCAAGATCATTTGCATCGGGATCAACTATCCGAACCGCAACGAGGAATACCGGGACGCGAGCGCGCCGGCCTATCCGAGCGTCTTCTTCAGAACCGTCGAAAGCCTCGTCGGACACGAGCAGCCGATCCTGCGGCCGCCCGAGTCCGTGCAGCTCGATTACGAAGGCGAGATCGTCTGTGTCTTCGGCCGGGCGGGCCGACGCATCCCACAGGAGCGCGCGCTCGAGCACGTCGCAGGGCTTACGCTCATGAACGAGGGCTCGGTCCGCGACTGGCTCCGGCACGCGAAATTCAACGTGACGCCGGGCAAGAATTTCGCCGCATCGGGCAGCCTCGGCCCCTGGATGGTGACTTCGGACGAGCTTCCGGACTTTTCGACGCTGCACCTCACGACGCGCGTCAACGGTGAGGTGCGCCAGGACGACACGACGGCGAACCTGCTGTTCGGCTTCGCCCGCCTCATCGCCTACGTCTCGACGTTCATGCCCCTCGCCCCCGGCGACCTGCTCGCGACGGGGACCCCGACCGGCGCAGGCGCCCGCTTCGACCCGCCGCGCTACCTCGTCCCGGGCGACCTCGTCGAAGTCTCGGTGCCCGACATCGGCACGCTCCGCAACCGCGTCGAGGACGAAAGCTCCAGCTGATAGCCCACCTAGCCTTGCTCGGCTTCGTCGCCGTTCGCCGGCGCCCGCTCGATGAAGTGCCGCAGCTCCTGGTGCAGCGTACCGAGCCGCTCCGTGGTCAGGTGCTCGCGCAGCAGCGCATACTGCTGCTCGATCTGCGGCCCGATCTCCGCGATGAGCTGCTGGCCCTTCGGTGCAATCTGCACCTGCAGCTCACGGTGATCGCGGCGCGACTTGGCCACGTTCACGAGCTCGTGCTCGGCCAGCTTGCGCAGGATGCGCGTCATGCTCGGCGCGAGGATGGAGCACTCGGCGGCCAGCCTGGCCGCGCTGAGCTCGCCGAACTCCTCGAGCGCGCGCAGCGCGCGCCATTGCTGTTCGGTAATGCCGCGAGAGTTGAAGATGGGTCGCAGCCTCGAGAGCGCGGCCTCCCGCGCCTTGAGCAGCAACATCGGCAGCGAATCGCTGAAACGTGTCATGACAGCCATGGATCAGGACGCTCGTTCTCGCGTGGGCGTACGGCCCTTGATAGTTAGCATATGATGGATTAATTGCCGTCGCTTCTGCATGGATGAAATCGCCATGTCGACGTGGTTGTAACCGCTACTGCGCCCCATCGCAATTGCCGTTGTCGGATCAGCCCCGAGAGCCCGCGCGGGCGCGGCGCCGGCGTCCGCCCTCGCCCAGGCGGTCGGGACGAGGCCATGGGCTCCCGCTGCCAGCAGCGCCGGCGGGCGGCTCAGACGGCGCCGTGCGAAACGTCCCGCTCCGCCTCCACCGCCGTCTCGGCCTGCAGGGTCTCGAGCTTGCGCGCGATCTCGCCGGGCGACCCGGTCCGCCGCGCGAACACGTGGTAGAACGCCGGCACGACGAACAGCGTGAACAGGGTCGCGACGCCCACTCCGGCGAAGATCACGACGCCGAGCGCCGTGCGGCTCGCGGCGCCCGGGCCGGTCGCGAGCATGAGGGGCACAGAGCCCATGAGCGTCGCCGATGCCGTCATGACGACCGGCCGAAATCGCACGCGCGCGGCCTCGACGATGGCTTCCGTGAACTCGTAGCCCTCGTCTCGGAGCTGGTTGATGAACTCGACGATGAGCACGCCGTTCTTCGCAGCGATGCCGACCAGCATGATGATTCCGATCTCGCTGTAGATGTTCAGCGTATGGCCGGACACCCAGATTCCGAACAGGCCGCCCGCTACGGCCAGCGGCACGGTCATCATGATCACGAGCGGGTGCACGAAGCTCTCGAATTGCGCCGCGAGCACGAGGAACACGACGAACAGCGCGATGCCGAAGGTGAAGTACAAGGCGCCGGAGGATTCCTTGTAATCCAGCGACTCGCCGCGATAGTCGATCTGCGCGGTCGAGGGCAGCTCCGTGCGCACGAGGTTTTCGAGATAGGTCAGCGCCTCGCCGAGCGTGTAACCGGGCGCGAGGTTCGCGCTGATGGTCACGGCGCGCAGGCGATTGTAGCGGTTGAGCTCGCTCGGGCCGGCCATCGACTCGAGCTTCACGAGATTCGACAGCGGCACGAGCTCGCCCGAGCGGTCGGAGCGGACGAAGATGTTGCTGAGATCCTGAAACGTCGCGCGCTGGTCGGGTTTGGCCTGCAGCACGACGTCGTACTGCTCGCCGTCCACGACGTAGGTCGTGACCTGCTGGGCGCTCATCATGGCCTGCAGCGTCTGGCCGATGCTGCGCGAGGAGACGCCGAGGCTCGCCGCCCTGTCCTGATCCACATGAACCATGACCTGGGGCTGGGTCTCCTTGAGATCCGAATCGAGCCGCACGAGCCCGGGGTTCTCGGCCGCCTTCTTGAGGATGATGTCGCGCCAGTGCGCGAGATCCTTGTAGGTGGGGCCGCCGATCACGAGCTGCACGGGCTGGCCGCCGCCGTGGCCGCCGCTGCCGCCGCGCATGAACGTGATGATGCGCACGTCCGGGATGTTCGACCAACAGTCGTTGAGCTTACCCATGAGCCAGCTCGTCGAGACTTCGCGCTCGTCCCAAGGCTTAAGCGTGACGTTGACGATACCGGCCGCGCCGCCCCAGCCCGGCACGCTCACGACGCCGCGCTGAATCATGCCCGACTTGAAGTAGGGCTTCATGCAGTCCTCGGCCTCGAGCGCGCCGTGCGACATGTCGGCATAGCTCGTGCCCTCGGGCGCGAGGAGCCGGCCGTCGAACTGGCCGCGGTCCTCCGAAGGCTCGTACTCGCGCGGAATGTGCTGCAGCAGGACGTAGGCGCCGAAAGCGAGCACGACGCCGGACGCGAGCGCGAGCGCCGGCGCCTTGAGCGTGCCGCGCAGCAGGCCCTGATAGCGCCGCGAAAGCCAGGCGAAGGCATGATCGAGCTTGTGCGTGAGCCGGTTCTCGCGGGCGCTCGTATGCAGCAGCTTCGAGCACATCATGGGCGTCAGGGACAGGGCCAGGATGCCGGAGAAGAGCACGGCCGAGGCGACCGTGACGCCGAGCTCGGCGAAGATGCGGCCGATGCTGTCCTTGAGGAATGCGACGGGCGCGAATACGGCCACGAGCACCGCCGTCGTCGCGAGCACGGCGAATGCGACCTGACGCGTGCCGTTGAAGGCCGCGAGCAGCGGTGCCTCGCCCTCCTCGATGCGGCGATGACAGTTCTCGAGCACGACGATCG
Organism: uncultured Gammaproteobacteria bacterium; assembly: GCA_963702105.1. Taxonomy (GTDB): domain Bacteria; phylum Pseudomonadota; class Gammaproteobacteria; order Steroidobacterales; family Rariloculaceae; genus ZC4RG20. Next base: position 291,070 of record OY969712.1, on the reverse strand, counting down.
AATCGTCCACGACGAGCCCGATCGAGAGCACGAGCGCGAGCAGCGTCACGAGATTGATCGAATAGCCGAAGAGCGCGAGCGCCGTGAACGACGATATGAGGCAGACCGGAATCGTCACGAGCGGAATCAGCATTGCGCGCAGGTTGCCGAGGAAGACGAAGATCACGAGACCGACGAGCGCCGTCGTGATCGCGATCGTCCAATAAACGTCCTTGATGGCCGCGCGGATGTACAGCGAGTCGTCGCCGCTCGTGATGAGCTTCATGCCGTCCGGCAGATCCCGGTTGACCTTGGCGACCTCGCTCTTGACCGCGTCGAGGACTTCGACCGTGTTCGCCGTAGACTGCTTGACGATGCCGAAGCCGGTGGTCGTCGCCCCGTTGGTGTGGAACAGGCGTTGATCCTGGCGCGGCCCGACCTCGACGCGCGCGACCTCGCCGAGCCGCGTCAGGTGGCCGTCGTCGCCCTGCTTGAGCACGAGATTGCGGAAGTCGGCCGCCGTCTCGTAGTTGCGTGCGATACGTACCTGGAAATCGCGGTCCCGCGATTCGATGCGACCGGCCGGAAGCTCGATATTCTCGGCGCGCAGCGCGTTCTCGATGTCGGTGACGGTCAGATTGCGCGCAGCCATGGCCCGGCGGTCGAGCCAGACGCGCATCGACGGGCCGCCGGCGCCGAACTCGTTGATCTGCGAGACGCCCGGTAGCGTCGCGAAGCGGTCGAGGACGTAACGGTCCATGTAGTCCGTCAGGGACACCATGTCCATCTTGTCGCTCGTCAAGGTCAGGAACATGATGGGCTGAGTGTCGGAGTCGGCCTTCGAGACGGTCGGCGGATCGGCGTCGTCGGGCAGGCGCCGGGTCACGCGCGAGACGCGGTCGCGGACGTCGTTGGCCGCCTCGTCGAGATTACGGTCGAGGCCGAACTCGACCGTTACGCTCGAGGAGCCGTCCCGGCTCGTCGAGCGGATGGACTTCACGCCCTGGATGCCGCTGAGCTCGCCCTCGAGCACCTGGGTGATGCGCGATTCGACGACGTCCGAGGAAGCGCCCGGGTACGAGGTCTGCACCTGCACGACGGGCTGCGTGACGTTGGGCTGCTCCCTGACCGTGAGGTCGCGGAACGAAAGCGCGCCGAAGGCGATGAGCATGAGGCTCAGCACCGTCGCGAACACCGGGCGTTTGACGGAGATGTCGGAAAGCCACATGGCCGCTTGCTCCCGTGATCAGCGCCGATGCGATAGGCGGCCGCGCGGAGCGGCCCTCACCCCTGCAGGCCGCTCTGCGCGGCGTCGCCGGCCGACGTGCGGCTGACCTCGGGGGCGGGCTCGACGTCCTCGAAGCGGACGTGGCTGCCGTCATGGAGCTTGACGATGCCCTGCGTGACGACGAGGTCTCCTTCGGCCAGCCCGCTCTTGACCTCGATGATGCCGTAGCGATGCGCGCCGATCTGGATTTCGCGCTCGTGCGCGACGCGGTCGCCGTCCACGCGGTAGACGTAGGCCTTGTCCGCGATCTGATAGACCGCGCTCTCGGGCACGACGAGCGCCTCGCGCGTCGACGTGGTGATATCCACGGTCATGAGCATGCCGGGCTTGAGCAGGCGATCGTCGTTCGGAATGTGCGCGCGCACCTGGACGGCGCGCGTGACGGGATCGATGCGCGTGCCCACCGTGCGCACGACGCCGTGGAACTCCCGGTCCGGGTAGCTCGCGCTGCGGGCAGCCACGGGCGCGCCGACCTTGAGCTCGCCGACGTAGGTTTCGGGCACAGTGAAGTCGAGCTTGATCGTCGAGATGTCGTCGAGCGTCGTGATGGCCGTGCTCGGCTGCACGAGCGTGCCGGGGCTGACCTGCCTGAACCCGAGCACGCCGCTGAACGGCGCGCGGATGAGACGGTCTTGAAGCTTCGCGGCCAGCGAGTCGAAGTGCGCCTTGGCGGCGGCGGCCTTCGCGCGCGCCGCGTCGAGATCGGACTTCGGCGCGAGCTTCTTCGCGTACATGTCCTGGATTCGGGACAAGGAGGTGTCCGCGTCGTCGAGGTTCGCCTGCGCTTCCGCGAGATCGGCCTCCTCCTGCTTGTTCGTGAGCTGCACGAGGATGTCGCCGGCCTTGACGTAAGCGCCGTCGTCGAAGTCCACGCGCGTGACCGTATCCGTGACCTTGGCCGTCAGCGTCACCGACTCGTTGGACTTGGCCGTGCCGATCGCTTCGATCGTATTCGAAAGCTGCTGCTTGCGGACGCGCTCGACCGTGACGAGCGGGACCTCGCTACCGCGGCCGCCGAAGCCTGCGCGAGCGCCCGACGCCCCTTGCGGCGCCCCGGATTGGCCGTGGCCGCGCATGCCGAAGTACCAGATACCGGTGCCCAGCGCGGCCGCCAACAGAATCGAAAGTACGTATTTCATGCGCCACTCGATCGTATACAACTGTTTGCCGCAGCAAGCGAACGATTATGCCATACGGACCATGCTCGATTTGCCCGATGAGTCGGAGGTTTACGTCTCATTTTTTCTTAAGTCTCCGACCCTTGCCGTCGAGCGGCCCGAAACCGGAGCGCACCGTACGCGTGTTCCCTGCCGCGGACCATTCGGACTTCTACGAGCATTCCGAATGGGCTCACGACGACGCCGGCGCAGCGCACGCGGGGACTCGCGCGGCCGGCGCGTTGCCCCGTCGCTCGCGCCGGCTCGAGGCGGGCGCACTCGTTTCGAGGCCGGGAAGATCCGCAAGGCCCGCTCGCGGAGGCACGGCGCGGACGCTAACATAACGGCCATGAGCAGCCCGGCCCAAAAAATGCAGCCGCCCTACGACGCAATCGTCTCGATCAAGGCGCACATCCCCGAGGATGCGATGAGCGCCGGCCTGCTCGGCAGCGAAAGGTTCGGGCACGGCGCGCGCATCCGCCCCGACGGGCTCATCGCGACGATCGGCTACGTCATCAACGAAGCCGAGCAGGTCTGGATCGGGTCCCGGGACGGCAAGACGGTGCCGGGCTTCGTCGTGGGCTACGACTTCGACAGCGGTTTGGGCTTGGTCAAGCCGACGCTCCCCCTGCAAGGGCCCGCGATCGAGATCGGCTCGGCGGCCGAGCTCATGGTGGGCGATGCCGTGACCGTGGTCGCGAGCGGCCGCGCAGATACCGGCCTCGATGCGCACGTCGTCGCGAAGCGCGAATTCGCGGGCCGCTGGGAGTACCTCATCGAAGACGCCGTGTTCACGGCGCCCGCGCACGACAGCTGGTCCGGCGCCGCCCTCGTCGATTCGCGCGGCCGCCTCTGCGGCCTCGGCTCGCTCGCGATCCAGGAATTCGAGATCGGCGACACGGTCACGACGGTCAACATGTTCGTGCCGATCGACCTGCTGATGCCGATCATCGACGAAATCTGCGCGCACGGCCGCAGCCTCGCCCCGCCGCGCCCCTGGCTCGGGCTGCTCGTGCACGACTACGAGGATCAGCTCCAGGTCGTCGGCGTGTATCGGAACTGTCCGGCGGACCGCGCCGGCCTCAAGCCGGGCGATCTCATTCTCGACGTGGACGGGGAACGAGTGGACAGGCTCGCCGATCTGTTCCGTCAGGTCTGGGAGCTCGGCAGCGCGGGCGTAGAAGTGCCCGTCACGGTGCTGCGGAATACCGAAAGGCTCGAAATCGTGATCCGGTCGGCCGACCGGGCGACCTTCCAGCGCAAGGGAACGGTTCAGTAGGGCCGCGCTCGCGAAGCCCGGGAGAGGCCCGGGCTCCGCGGACGCGAGGCGGGCCGACTATTTGTCTTCGGGCTTGCGATACATGCGGTGGCAGTCACCGCAGGTCCGGCCGAGCTGCTGCACCGTGCCTTTCGAGCCGTCAACGCCGCCGCTGTCGGCCGACATCGCGACGCCCTGCGCGGCGTCCTGCAAGGCCTGAGCCTTCATCTTGAAGTCCGCCATGTTCTGCCAGATGACGGGCATCGCGCGGCTCATCTTCGGGATACCCATGGCCGTGAACGCGTCCGGCACCATCGTCGTCAGCGTCTGCAGGTCGTGCGCGGCCATCTTGAATTTGTCCTGGTCGGCCGGGATCTGCCCGCGCGTCATGCCCACGAGAACTTCCATCTCATGGCCCATGACGTTCATGAGCGAACTCCGGTAGATAAAGGCCTTCGCTTCCGGCGAATTCTCGTCGAGCTGCTGACCGCCCCCTCCCCCGCATGCAACGAGACCGAGCGCGGACAATGCGCCGACGAATACGAGTCTGCTGATCGTTATCTTCATCTTGGACCTTCTTTGGAGCTTCTTGGGCTTGGAAGTTCAGGACACCGGCGCAGGATAAACGCACGGTCTGCCTCGGGCAAGTAAGCCCCGTGCGCGTCCCGATCGTCGTCGATCGCCGACGATCGCCGCCGCGGCCTTACGCTGCCGGCCCTTTCTCGAGCAGCGCGTCGACGATGAACAGATCCGTGAGCACGGCGCGCAGGTGAATCGAGGCGTTGAGGTTGTCGACGAGCTGAGAGCTGATGTCCTCGCAGGCGAGGACGAGGCGCAGGGCCGAGAGGGCCGTGGCGGCATCCCGCTCGAGCGCCTCGAGGAAGGGCCGGCCGGCCGTTTCCGCCTCCTCGCCCCGCTCGGCCACGAGGTCCTCGACGACGCCCCGCAGGCCGTCGAGCGCGCCTCCCATGCCTCCGAGGAACTCGCGCAGCCGGGTGCCCGAGCCCGGGCCGCGGTCCGTATCCCGCCCCTGCGCGGCATACGCCAGCATGAACTCGTAGCCGGACTCGATGGCTTCGATGCGCTGGTCGAGATCCTGCCTGCGCCGGGCGCGATCAATGCTCATTCGGGACCCGCCATCGTTCCGGATCGTGATGTTCGAGAAATTCCTCGCGGCTCATCGAGCCCGTGACCATCGCGCGCGTGAACGCGAGCTTCTCGGGCCGGAGCGCGAAATAGACGTGCGCGATGACCATCGTCACGAGCATGAGCGCGGCGAGGTCGTGGACGACGTAGACGAGGCCCCAGGTGCCGTCGGCGAGCCAATACGGATGGCGGTGCCACCACGGCGTGTCGATCTTGACCATCATGAACCCGCCCGTGACGGCCGAGGCCGTGAGCACGGTCGCGAACAGCCAATGGATGAGCTTTTGCGCCGGCGAGTACTTGCCGGGCTTAGGCGGCGGCGTAAGGGTGCGCCTCGAGCTGAATCGGATGATCGCCGCGATATCGCGAAAGTCCGCGCGCCCGAACCAGACGCGTGCGAATTCCTGCACCGAGAGGCTGCGGACGAGGTGAAACAGCAGCGCCGCAATGAGCACCCAGCCGGCCGCCCAGTGCAGCCCGAGCCAGGGGAAGCGCACGCCGACGACAGGTAGGAAGGCCGTGGCCAGCAGCGTGAGCACGGCCGCGGCCGTGACCCAGTGAAACAGCCGGTCGGGAAGAGCGTGACGCGTGACGCGCGCGGCCGGTGCGGCGCGAAGCTCGACGCGGGCGCCGCTCATACCCGGCTCTCGGGTTGCACTGCCGCTCCCGGGCCGGCCGGCTTCGGCCCGGACGACGGCGACGCGGACGGCGGCGAAGCGAACGGCTTCGGCGCGAGCAGCAGGCGGTAGAGCGCATGCACGGCGACGAAGGCCAAACCCAAGCCGAGGAACACCCAGAGCAGGTCCCAGGACAGGCCCTGCAGCACCTCCTGGCCGTAGACGTCGCGGCTGACCCGAAAAAGCTCCATCGCCTCCCCTGCAGCGGGCGCCTCGGGGCTTTCGCCGGGCGCCTCGGAGCGGCCGATGATACCGAATCGCGATCAGCGGCACAGCACCTCGAGCGGCGGCTCGTCGAGCGCCGCGCGCTGCTCGCGCAGGGCGAGCACGTGCTCTTCCCAGTACTTCGGTTCCGCGAACCACGGAAACGCGCGCGGGAAGGCGGGGTCCCCCCAGCGCCGCGCGAGCCATGCCGCATAGTGCATGATGCGCAGCGTGCGCAGCGCCTCGACGAGATGCAGCTCCCGGTAATCGAAATCGCGGAACTGCTGATAGCCCTCGAGCAGGTCGCCGAGCTGCCCCGCCATCTCGTCCCTGGAGCCGGAGAGAAAGAGCCACAGATCCTGCAGGGCAGGGCCGTTCATGCAGTCGTCGAGATCGACGAAGTGCGGCCCGGCGTCGCTCCAGAGCACGTTGCCGGGATGGCAGTCGCCGTGAATGCGCAGCAGAGAGAAGCGACCGGCGGCCGCGAAGCGGCGCTCTACGGCCTCGAGCACGTCCGCGGCAATGCTCGAGTAGCTCGCTTCGAGATGAGGCGGGATGAAGCCCCCGGCTTCGAGCGTCGTGACCGAGGCGCGGCCGAGGCCCTCGATCGAGAGCGTCGGCCGATGGCCGAACCGGCCGAGCGCGCCGAAGGCGTGCATGCGGCCGAGCACGCGGCCCATCCACGCACGCTCTTCGGCGGTGCCGAGCTCGGGCCAGCGGCCGCCACGGCGCTCGAAGAGCGCAAAGCGAAACCCCTCGTGCTCGTGCAGCGTCCGGCCGGCCGCCGCGAGCGGCGGCACGACGGGGATCCCCTGCTCGGCGAGCTCGAGCGAGAATGCGTGCTCCTCGAGGATGGCGGCGTCGTCCCAACGCCCCGGCCTATAGAACTTGGCCACGACGAAGCCGTTCCCGATGCCGAGTTGGTAGACCCGGTTCTCGTAGCTCGCAAGCGCGAGGATGCGGCCGTCGCACTCGAAGCCCGCGCTCTCCGCGGCGGCGAGCACGACGTTCGGGCCGAGGCGCGCGTAAGGCAGCTCGTCGCTCTTGCTCTTGCTCCCGCTCTCGCTCTCGCTCACGGGCGCCACCGCGTCCCGCGGCCCGGCGGGCGGCGGCATCGGTGCGGCTCCGGCTGCGCGCCGTTTCGCGCGGTATGGTCTAATCCAAGGCATGAGGCCGCGGGTCGGCCGCGCGGCACTGCGTTCGGCATCGGGGTCTTCGCCATGAGCTCGTGCATGGCGTCAGTTTACGCGCGGGGCGCGCCGGGCGCGCGCCGCATCCGATCAGTGAAGAGGACGCCGTGAGCTCGATCATCCCTTACCCCACCGAAGTGAGCCGCCTCGACAACGGCCTCAAGGTCATTCTCATGCCGCTGCCGGGCAACGGCCTCGTCTCGTACTGGACCGTCGTCAGGACCGGGTCCGGCGAGGAGTACGAGCCGGGCCGCTCGGGCTTCGCCCACTTCTTCGAGCACATGATGTTCCGCGGCACGGAGCGCTACCCTTCGGACCTGTATCAGCGCATCCTCATGGGGCTCGGCGCCGACGCGAACGCTTATACGACGGACGACCTCACGGCCTATCACGTCTCCCTCTCGGCCGAAGATCTCGAGAAGGTCGTCGAGCTCGAGAGCGACCGCTTCAAGCACCTCGCCTATTCCGAGGCCGACTTCAGGACGGAAGCCGGCGCCGTGTACGGCGAGTACCGCAAGAGCCGCACGGACCCGCTGTTCGCGCTCTACGAGAAACTCATCGGCGCGGCCTTCGAGACGCACCCTTACGGCCACACCACGCTCGGCTACGAAGCCGACATTGCCGCGATGCCCGGCATGTACGACTACTCGCGCGAGTTCTTCGCGCGCTACTACCGGCCCGACAACAGCATCCTGTTCGTCGCGGGCGCCATCGAGCCGCAGGAAACACTGCGGCTCGTCGAAAGGTATTACGGCGATTGGCAGCCGGGCTACGTCGCCCCGCCCGTGCCGGCCGAGCCGCCGCAGCAGGGCGAGCGGCGGGTCGCCGTCGCCTACGCCGGGCGTACGCTGCCCCTGCTCTGGATCGCCTACAAGATCGATCGCTTCGACCCGGCGAACGGGCTGCGCGTCGCCGCGTCCCTGCTGGCCGATCTCGCGTTCGGGCCGACCAGCGACGCCTACAGGCGCCTCGTGCTCGAGGAGCAGGTCGTCGAATTCCTGCACGCGGAGGCGGGCACGAACCGCGATCCGAGCCTCTTCGACGTCTATACGCGCGTCAAAGATCCGGCGAAGGTGGACTACGTGCTCGAGGTCGTCGAGGAGACCGTCGAGCACTACCGCGGCTCGCCCCCGGACCCGGCCCGGCTCGAGGCCTTGAAGTCGCGCGAGCGGTACGGCTTCCTCATGGGCCTCGACACGCCCGATCACGTCGCCTCGCGTCTCGCGCGGTATCTCGCCATCGGCGGGGGGCTCGAGGGCGTCGAGGCGCTCTATGCGGCCTACGCGCGCGTGATGCCCGAGACGGTGCAGGCCGCGGCCGAGACCTACCTCGCGCCCGAGCGGCGCACGGTCGGCGTGCTGACGGAGGAATGAGGGTGGCGCAGCACGAGGCTCCTGGAACGGCCGCGGGGGGCGAGCGCGAGGTGCTCCTGCGCGTCGCCACCGACCCGACGGTCGCCTTCTCCGTGCAGTTCGCCGTCGGCTCCATGGACGATCCGCCCGGCAAGGAGGGTCTGGCCTATCTGACCGCACAGATGCTCGCGGACGCGGCGACGCGCCGGAACGGCTACGCGGAGGTGCTCGCGAAGCTGTACCCGCTCGCGTCGGACTATTCGATCCGCGTCGACCGGGAGGCCACGACGCTCACGGGCCGTACGCATCGCGACAATCTCGAGGCCTACGTGCCGCTTCTTCTCGAGGCGCTGCTCGAACCGGCCTTCGAGGAGCAGGATTTTCAGCGCGTGCGGCACGACGCCGTCAACTACCTTGAAAACACGCTGCGGTACTCCTCGGACGAGGAGCTCGCGAAAGCTGCGCTCTACCGATTCGCCTTCGAGGGGACGCGCTATGCCCATCCGGCCGAAGGCACGGTCGCGGGCCTTAAGGCCGTGACCCTCGACGACGTGCGCGAATTCTACCGCCGCCGCTTCACGGGCGGGGCCGCGACGCTCGGGCTCGGCGGCGGCTTCGACGATACGCTCGTCGAGCGCATGCGCGCGGCGCTCGGCCGGCTGCCGGCCGGCACCGCGCCTGCGCGCCCCGAGGCCTCGCCGCCGCCCTTCGAGGGCCGACATGTGCTCATCGTCGAGAAACCCGGCGCCGACGCCTCGATGAGCTTCGGCTTCCCGCTCGACGTGCTGCGCGGCGAGCGCGACTTCTACGCCCTCTGGATCGCGAACTCCTGGCTGGGCGAACATCGCAACCAGGCGAGCCACCTGTTCCAGGTCATACGCGAGGCGCGCGGGCTCAACTACGGCGACTACTCATACATCGAGGCGTTCCCCGAGGGCGGCGAGCTGCAGATGCCGCCCGTCAACGTGCCCCGCCACCGGCAGATCTTCGAGGTCTGGATACGTACGCTGCCGAACGAGCAGGCGCTGTTCGCGCTCCGGGCCGCCCTGCGCGAGCTGCAGCGGCTCGTCGACGACGGGCTCACGGAGGAGCAATTCGAGCTCACGCGGTCGTTTCTCTCGAAGTACGTGCTGCACTTCGCCGAAACCACGTCGGCCCGCCTCGGCTACGCCGTGGACGACCGCTTCTACGGCCTCTCGTCGGAGGGCCACCTCGAGCGCTTCCGGCGCATGCTGCGCGAGCTCACCGCCTACGACGTCAACGCTGCGATCCGCAAGCACCTGCAGTACGCGAACCTCAAGATCGCCATCGTTACCGGCGCCGCGGAGGCCCTCGCCGAAGCGCTCGCGGCGGACGCGGCGAGCCCCATCACCTACGCGAACCCCAAGCCGCAGTCCATCCTCGACGAGGACAAGGCCATCGCGACCTACCCGCTCAGGATCGCGGGCGCCGTCGGCGTCGAGCCGGTCGCGTCAATGTTCGAGCGGTAACGCAAAAAAGGGGTCAGAGCCCTTTTTCGCCCGCCGCCGCAATCGCCCGCCGCCGCGCAATGCGAAAAAGGGCTCTGACCCCTTTTTGGGTCATCGCAGCGCCTTGGACAGGAACGGCAGGCTGAGGTCCATGCGATCGTCGATGCCGGAGTGGGTGCCGTCGAACTCCTCGTAACGGTGCTCGACGCCGGCCTCGGCCATTCGCAGCGAAAGAATCCGGCACCCGTAGTGGATGCGGTACTGGTCGCGCCAGCCGCAGTCCATGTAGATCCCGCGCAGCGTCTTGAGATTCTTCGCATGGCGCTCGACGAGATGGATCGGATCGTGCCGCTGCCACTCGCGCCAGCGGCGCGGAATGAGCTCTCCGGTCTCGAGATCGAAAGGCACCCGCAAGCGTTCCGGGTGCTCGGGATCCGGATCGTAGGTCGCGGCCATGGCCAGGTTCATGAGGCAGTGGACCTCGGCGCTCGAGAGGCGGGGCTTCTTCCAGACGGCTTCGAGAAACCGCCGCGCGCGGCCATCGTCGCAGCCGGGCTCGCGCTCGGCGCCCCCACGGCCGAGCAGCGGATCGAACGGCCCTTCCTTCCTCTTAGGCGAGCGGTACTTGGCGAGCTCGTCGAGCGTCACGGGCCAGTCGCAGCGGTAAATGAAATCGAAGTACGCGTCGCCCGAGTGATTCGCGATTGCACCCCAGACGGGCGCGTACTTCATGCCATGGATCATCGCCCCATAGCCGCCGGAGGACTTGCCGAAACAGCCGCGGTGCTCGCGCTCACCCTGAGTGCGGAACTCCCGGTCCACGAGCGGGACGAGCTCCTTCGTCAGGTAGTCCGCATAGCGGCCCACGGCAGCCGAATTCACGTACTGGTTGCCGCCGAGCGCCGTGAAGCAATCCGGAAAAACGAGAATCGCCGGCGCCATTTTCTCTTCCGCGATGAGCCGCGCCGCGCGTTCGGGCACGTTCTCGTCGAAAGCCTTCCAATTCGTGTGCGACTTGCCCGACCCCGTGTAGCCGACGAGGTCGAACATGACGGGAAACCGCTTGCCGAGGCCGCGCCCGCGGCCCTGGTCGTACTGCGGCGGCAGCCAGACGTTGAGGGGGCGCGCGCACGGGTCTCCGAGCGGGTTGTCCGCGAGCATCGACGACTCGAAGTCGAGCGTGACGACGCGTCCGCTGGCCCAATCCGGTCTTTTGAGTACCATGCCTCTCCTTCAGCTGTTGCGTACGCCCCGATTCTAACGCGCCCACGGCCTGGCACTTCTCGTGCATGCCTCGGCCGGGCATGTCGGACTGCAGGCACAAAGGCCGCGGTGTGCTCCGAAAGGCAGAGGAGCGCATCGAGGAGAAAGTCGGGGGCCCGGCGCGGCTCAAGATCATCGCGTTGCTCGCGGCCGTCCTGGCCCTAGATACGGCCGACAAGGGCACCGTCTCAGCCGTCGCGGGGAGCATCGAGAGCGCATTCAACATCGGTCACGCCAAAATCGGCGTGCTGATCGCCGCAGTCTCGTTCGTCGGGGCCGCCTTCGCGCTGCCCATGGGCATTCTCGTCGATCGCACGCACCGCAAGCGGCTGCTCCTCGTCGTCGTCGCGATTTGGAGCGTCGCGATGGTCGTGAGCGGGACCGCCACGTCCTTCATCTATCTGCTCGGAGCGCGTGTCTTTCTCGGCGCCGTGACGGCCGCGGCCGCGCCCGCCGTCGCGTCGCTCACGGGCGATTTCTTCCCGGCGCGCGACCGCGCCCAGATCTACGGGCTCATCCTGGCCGGCGAGCTCGTCGGCATGGGCATAGGCTTCTTCGTCTCCGGTGAAGCCTCCTCCTGGCTCGACTGGCGCTGGTCCTTCTACATCATGGGCGTCCCGGGCGCCGCCCTCGTCTGGACGCTGTGGCGCTACCTGCCCGAGCCGGCCCGAGGGGGGCAAAGCTGGATCGGCCGCGGCGCGGAAGACGTGCGCTCGGCCGAGGAAATCGCGCAAAGCCCGAACGAGTCGGCGGACCCGCCGCCCGGCGAACAGGGCGAGGCCGAGCAGGGCGGCGCCGCCGAGGAGGCTCAGAAATCCATGCTGCGAGCGGGCGTGCGGCCGCGCGAGGCGCTGATCCTGCACGAGGACCCGACACGGCGCAGCCTCTGGTGGGCCATTCGCTACGTGGTCAGGATCCCCACCTACGTGCTCATCGTCCTCGCGTCCGCCCTCGGCTACTATTTCTTCGCGGGCGTGCGCGGGTTCGCCATGATCTACGTCACCGAGCACTATGGCATCAGCCGCAGCATCGCGAGCGCCGCCGTCGTCGTGCTCGGCATCGGCGCGGTGACGGGGGTCGTCGCCGGCGGGCGCATCTCGTCGTGGCTGTTGGACCGCAAGCGTTTCGATGCCCGGATCATCGTGCCCGGGGTCGCGCTTGGCCTTTCGGTGCTGCTCTTCGCGCCCGGGATCTGGACGCAAAACGTCTACCTGGGGTTCGGTCTGCTCACGCTCGGCGTGGCTGCCCTGGCCGCCGCGAACCCTCCCATCGACGCCGCCCGGCTCGACATCGTGACCCCGGGCCTGTGGGGCCGCGCCGAAGCAGGCCGCATGGCCCTGCGTGCCGGCCTCGAGGGCAGCGCGCCCATCCTCTTCGGCCTCATTTCGGGCTGGCTCGGAGGCGGGGCGAAGGGGCTGCAGTGGACCTACCTGCTGATGCTCGGCCCGGTCGCCGTCGCGGCCCTGCTGTCCATCCCGGCGCGGCGCACGTACCCGCGCGACGTTGCGACGGCGGCCGCCTCCGTCAAGGCGATGAAGGGCGGGCGAAGCTAGCTCGCGGTCGCGGGAAACACTTACAGCATTTTGCGAAGCGCCGGGCGATTGATCTTGTTGGTCCCGGTTTTCGGCAGCGCTTCGACGAAGTGGACCTCGACGGGCCGCTTGTACTTGACCATCTGCTCCTCGCAATAAGCGAAGAACTCCTGCTCCGTGAGGTGCCGACCGGCATCGAGCACGACGAAGGCGACGAGCACCTCGCCGAGCCGCTGGTCGCGCCTGCCGACCGTCGCGGCCTCGCGGATCGCCGGGTGGTTGAACAGGACCTCGTCGACCTCGCGCGGGTACACGTTGTAGCCGCCGACGATGACCATGTCCTTCTTGCGATCGACGAGGAACAGGAAACCGTCTTCGTCCACGTAGCCGATATCGCCCGTATACAGCCAACCGCCGCGCAGGGCGAGGGCCGTTTCCTCCGGATTGTTGCGGTAGCCGCGCATGATCTGCGGCCCCTTGACTCGCACCTCGCCGGCCTCGCCGATGGGCAGCACGCGCTCGCCGATCTCCACGTCGACGATCTCGACCTCGGTGCGCGGCACGGGATTGCCTACGGACAGGAGCTTGCGCACGCCCGGGCACGGGTTGAGGCAGAACGGGGCACCTTCCGACATTCCCCATCCCTCGAGCAGGGGGCTGCCGACGCGCTCGTTCCATTCCCGATGCAGATCCTCCGGGCACGGCGCCCCGCCCGACAGGCAGTACTTGAGCGGCCCGAAGTCCGTCTCGTCGAGCAGCGGACTCGCGAGCAGCCCCATGTAGATGGGAGCCGGACCGCCGGCGAACACCGTGATGCGATGCTCGGCGAAGGCGCGGAGCATCTTGTCGGGGTCGTAGCGAGGCACCATGACAAGCGTGCCGCGCGCGTGGATCGGCACCCAGGTAGCGTAAGCCAGACCCCAAATGTGGAACATGGGCGCGACGTTCAGGAACCGCTCGGCGCCCGGCTCGAGCGGCCAGACACTCACGTGCTGCAGCACGCCCCAGACGAGGCCGCGGTGGGTATGGTCCACCCCCTTCGGAACACCCGTCGAGCCGCCCGTGAAGATCACGAGTGCGAGGTCTTCGCCGCTCGGGAAGCGGCTCGGGTCGAGCTCGAGAGAGTCGTCCTGCGCGAACCGCTCGAGCTCGGGACGGCCGAATGCGCGCACGTCCGCGAGGCCGAGACGCGCACCGACCTCGGCCGCCTTATCCTGCATCTCGGGATGCGCGACGATCGTACGGGCGTCGATGCTGGCGAGCACCTTCTCGAGCTCGGGCACCTTGAAGTAGGGGTTCACGGGCGCAACCTGCGCGCCGGCCGCCATGCCGGCCATGATCGCGACGTCCATCTCTATGGAATTCGGCATCATGACGACGACGCGCTCGCCGCGGCCGCGCTCGAGCTCGGCGGCGAGCCCGGCGACCGCGCGACCGAACTGCGCATAGGACAGCCGCCGGTCCTCGTAAATGACCGCCGTGACCGCGGGCTCCTCGTCGACGGCCGCTTGGAACATGTGGACAAGCGTGTCGTAGCGCCGCACGTCGGCGCCAATGTCGATCTTTGCCGTAATATGCGAGGGCTTGGTCATGCGCGACTTCCGAAAACGTAGCCGAAACAAGGTCGTCTGGTAGAGCCGCAGGGCAGCTTAGCACAGGCCGGAAGCGGCCCGGCTCGGCCCGCAACGCCGGCGGCCGCGCGGCCCCGCCTGCACGGATAGGCGCTCGTCGCCCGCGCCCCGAAGCTGTGGTAGCTTTGGCTGATGTCGAAGCGGCTTCGCTCCCTGCTCTGGCTCGCATGCGGTGTCGCGCTGGCCGTCGCGGCGGGCAGCGGCGCGGCCCAGCAGGGCGGCGAAGACATCGTCGCGCCCGGCGAGTTCCACTTTGCGCGCATGGTCTACACGGACTTGCCGCGCTACGGCGGTTTCAGGCGCGGCGGCTTCGGGCGCGGGGGCGGTTTCGGCCGCGGGGGCGGTTTCGGCCGCGGATGGTGGCAGCAGGACTACCCGCGCGCCGAGGCGCATTTCATCGAGGTCGTCAAGCGTCTCACGCGCATCGATGCGGGCGATTCCGTGTTCGTCCGCCTCACCGACGACAAGCTCTTCGAGTACCCGTGGCTCTACGCGACTCAGGTCGGCTACTGGGATCTCAGCGACGAGGAAATCGCGAGGCTGCGCGAATACCTGTTGCGCGGCGGCTTTCTCATGACGGACGATTTCTGGAACCCGGACGAATGGGCGGTGTTTCAGCAGACGATGTCGCGGCTGTTCCCCGATCGGCCCATGGTCTCGATTCCCGGCGACGATCCCGTGCTGCACGTGCTTTATTCGATCGACGAATTCACGCAGATCCCCGGACTGCGTCATATCGGCTATCTGAACGAGCTGCCTCCGCCGCAGTGGCTCGGCATCTACGACGACGACGGCCGGCTCATGGTCGCGGTGAACTTCCGGCAGGACATCGGCGATTCGTGGGAGGAGGCCGACACGCCGGAATATCCGGAGCCGATGACGGCGCTCGGGTATCGGTTCGGGATCAACTACGTCGTCTATGCGATGACGCACTGAGGCGGCTTCCCCCGACAGGGCCGCTTCGTTTCTTCAAGACCCCTTCGTCGGCGCGCCGCACGGCGGAGGGCGCTCACCAGCGCCCGAAGTTCGGGTTGAAGTCCACGGACATGGCCGCGTCGTAGTACGGCAGGCTCTGCGAGCGCGGCGGTGCCGCGGCGTCGAGCCGCTCGAGGTCTTCGCGCGCGAGGGAGACTTTCGCCGCGGCGAGATTGTCGACGAGCTGCTCCATGGTGCGCGGCCCGATGATCGGCGCGGTCACGCCGGGCTGCGCCGCGTTCCAGGCGAGCGCGAGCTGCGAAGGCGAGCAGCCCTTCTCGGCCGCGAGACCGATCAACGCCTCGATCACGTCGAAGGCCTTCGGCGTGATCGCGCGTCCGAAGTTGTCCTTGCCGCCCTGCCAGCGGCCCTGCGCGCTCTGGTCCTCGCGCCGATACTTGCCCGTGAGCAGCCCGCCGCACAGCGGACCCCACGGAATCACGGCCAAGCCGAAGCTTCGCGCGGCGGGCAGCAGCTCGCGCTCGGCCGTGCGGTCGAGCAGGTTGTACGCCGGCTGCTCGCAGACGAATCGATTCAGCGCGAATTCCTTCGCGGCCCAAAGCGACTCGACGATCTTCCAGGCCGGAAACATGCTCGTGCCTATATACCGAACCTTGCCGGCGCGGATCAGGTCGTCGAGGGCGCGCAGCGTCTCGTCGATGGGAATCTCCGCCTGGGCGCGGTGCAGCTGATACAGATCGATCCAGTCCGTCTGCAGGCGCTTCAGCGAGGCCTCGCAGCCCTCGATGAGGTGGCGGCGACTCAAGCCGCGCGCATTCGGGTCCTCGTCGTTCTCCGGCAGAAAGACCTTCGTCGCGAGAATCGTGCGCCGGCGGCGCCCGCCTTGCGCGAGCGCCTTGCCGACGATGCGTTCGCTCTCACCCGCCGCGTAGGCGTTCGCCGTATCGACGAAATTGATGCCCTCGTCGAGCGCGCGCTCGATGATCGGGATGGATTCGGCCTCGCTCGTGCGGCGGCCGAACATCATCGTGCCGAGGCACAGCTGACTGACTTTGACGCCCGTGCGCCCGAGGTTGCGGTACTCCATCTCTCGTCGCCTTCCGTCTCGATCGGACAGTCATTGTAACGCGCCCGGCGAGGGCCCAATGGTTCGGCCAGCAGCCTGTCGGACCTAGACGCCGCCGCTCAGGAAATCGCGCTTGCCGATCTGCACGCCCTGGTGACGCAGAATCGCGTAAGCGGCCGTCAAGTGAAAATAGAAATTCGGCACGACGAAGGTCAGCAGATACTCCTGGCCCTTGAAGGTCAGCGTCGCCGTTGGAAACTTGAGCTCGATGTGGCGAGTCTCGGCGCCTTCGAAGGCGCCCGCCTCGAAGGACTGGACGTAATCGCGAGTGCGCGCGATGCGCTGCGCGAGATCGGCGAACGTCTGCTCTTCGTCCGCCCACTTCGGCGGCTCCCGCCCGGCGAGCCGCGCGAGTCCGTTCTTCGCCTGGTCGCAGGTCACCTGCACCTGCTTGACCAGATGAAACATATCCGGCGCGAGCCGGGCCTGCAGGAATACCTGCGGGTCGATGCCGCGCGCGGCTGCATCGGCCTCGGCCTTGCCGAGTATCCCCGCGAGACTCGCGAGCATATGGGAAAACACGGGAACCGTCTGATCGTAGATCGAGATTGCCATCGGGAACTCCTTACTGGGGGAAAATGGTCGGCATCATAGACGGAAATTCGCCGCCGCACAGGGGGCCGCCGCGGCCCGCTCGGCTCACGAACGGCGGCGGACTTCGGGGTCGGCGCGGCCCGCCGCTACACGGCCTGCTCCGCCGGCGCATTCAGCGCCTCCCAGGTATGCCGCGCGAAACCGACGCCCGCCTCGTTGAAGTAGTTGTAGCTCACGTCGCAACCGGCCTCGAGTATGGGCGCGAGCTCCTCGGGAAAGACGTGGGTCGCGCTGACGAGCCCCGAGAAGCCGCGGGCGCGAAGCTCGCGGCAGGCGAGCAGCTTCGCGTCGAGATCTGGAATGGCCAGCATGACCGCCTCGATCCGATCGAGATTCAGGCGCTGCCAGAAGCCCGCATCCTCGGCGTCGGCGTAGGCCACGCGGCGTCCCTCGCGCAAATGGCGTTCGAGCTTGCCCGGGTCGCTGTCCACGCCGACGACATGATCGCGGTGCGCGCGCAGGTAATCGAACGCGCCCGTGCCGACGCGTCCCATGCCGACGATGAGGACTTCCGCGCTGCCGAGCGTGATCGGCTCGTCGTCCGGATGGCGCTTGTCGCGCTCGAGCCGCTCGAGCCAACGCCCGGCCAAGGCGTAGAGCCCATTGGCGTAGGCGTTGAGCGGGGCCGCGAACGCGAACGACAGCGCGACGGTCAGCGCCGCCGCGACGAGCCAGCTCGCATCCAGCAGGCCGTCCTCGACCGCCGTCCGTGTCACGATGAGCCCGAACTCGCTGAACGTCGCGAGGCCGAGCGCCGTGAGCAGACCCGTGCGGGCGCGCAGCCCGAATGCGAGGAGCAGCAGGAAAAAGCCGGCGGCCTTGAGCGGCAGCAGCAGCATGAGGAGCGCGGCCGTGCCGGCGGTGTCCCAGGTCGGCAGCCCCGAGAGCCCTATCGAAAGGAAGAAACCGACGAGGAAGAGCTCCTTGAGGCTCCAGAGCGCGTCGCTGAGCTCCTGCGCGCGCCGGTGATCGGAAAGCATCGTTCCGAGCACGAGCGCGCCGAGCTCGGGACTCAAGCCGAGGTGCGCAAAACCTTCGCCGCCGAGCGCGAGCGCGAGGGCGGCGCCGAACAGCACGAGCAGCTCGCCATGGCCGACCCAATCGAGCGCACGGCCGAGGAGCGGCCGCAGCAGCGGCAGCGCGAGCAGCACCAGCGCATACGGTGACGGGGCGCGCGCGTTCAGCGAAGCCAGCAGCGCGACGGCCGCCAGGTCCTGGACAATGAGGATGCCGATCGCGATTCGGCCGTGCACGGCGCGCAGCTCGCGGTGAGCCTCGAGCACCTTGCCGGCGAAAACCGTGCTCGAGAAGCCGAGCGCGAGCCCGAGCGTGACGGCCGCGGGCAGGGGGAAACCAAGCGCCGCGAACCCGCCGATCAGCAGGCCGCCGAAAATCAGCAGGTGCAGCACTGCCGAGCCCCAGACCTCATGGCGCAGCAGCGTCTTGAACCTGAGCTTGAGGCCGACCGCGAACAGCAGCAGCAGCACGCCGGCTTCCGAAAGCGTATCTAGGAACGGCGTGGAATGAACGCCGAGGGCACCGAGCGCGAACCCGGCGGCGAGGAAGCCCACGAGCGGCGGCAGACCCACGCGCGACATCGCGAAACCGAGCACGAGCGCCGCCGCAATCCAACTCGCCGACATTTCCAAGCCCCCCTGCTCAACGCGCTCGAGCATTATGCGCCCCGCCGGGCGCTCGAGTCGGCGCACCGGGACGGGACACAGGTCGCTCCCCCCGGGACCGGCTCCGCGTTACGATTGCCACCGGCCGGGCCAGCCGGCCGGCAGTCCGCATGGAGACCGAAAGTTGAGACCCCTCAAGATTTTCGCGCTCGCCGCGGGAGTCGTCGGGATAGCGCTGATTGCGGGCGCCGCGGCGCTCCTCGTATGGTTCGATCCCAACGACTACAAAGGCTACGTGACCCAGTGGGCGCAAGCCCACACCGGCCGCCGCATCGCCATCGACGGCAAGCTCGAGCTGCAGCTGTTCCCGTGGCTCGCCGTGGAGACAAGCGGCATCACGATCGGCAACGCCGACGGGTTCGGCGCGGAACCGTTCGCGACCGCGACCCATGCGGCCGCCGAGGTGCGGCTGTGGCCGCTGCTCGAGAAACGCGTCGAGGTCGGCATGGTGCGCCTCGACGGCGTGCAGCTGCATCTCGCGCGCGACGCGGCCGGCCGCGGCAACTGGGAGGATCTGCTCGCGCCGCCCGCGCCGCCCGCGCCCGCGCCGCCCGGTTCGGCCGGAATACCCGCGGCGCCCGGTAAGGACGCGACATCCGGCTGGCTCGATGCCGTGAACGTCGCGGGCGTGCGCATCAGCGACAGCCGCGTCGAATGGCGAGACGCCGCGGGTCCGCACTACGTCGTAGACGGCCTCGAGCTCACGACGGGCGCGATCCGCGCCGGTCGGCCGATCTCGCTGACGGCCGCGTTCGAGGCGCGCGACGTCGCTTCGCAGCGCACTGCCGCCGTCGAAGCGCATACGGTCGCGACCGTGACCGGCAGCCGCGTCGAGCTCGGTCAGTCCCGGATCGAGGCGCATCTGGCCGGGATGCCCATCGACAAAGGCAAGGTGGACGTGGCGCTCGGCTGGACAGAGGCTTCATTCGATCCCGCCGCGGGTTCGCTGCACGTGGCGGGACTCTCGACGCGCTTTGCCGGGCTGGCGGCCGAGTGGAAGCTCGACGCGAGCGACATCCTCGGCGCCCCGACGCTGACCGGCCACGTCGCCGTCGCATCGGGCTCCGCGGCCGCGGCCTTCGAGCTGCTCGGCCTCGCGGCGCCGCCCGGCGTAGACGCCAAGGCGCTGGGCACGTTCCAGGCGGCGGCGGACTTCCGCGCCGAGCTCGCATCGGGGGCCGGCGGCTACGTGGCGCGATCTGCCGAGATCATCGACCTTCGTGCCGGCTGGCTGGGCTTGGCGCTGCGGGGACAGGGGCGCCTCACGGACGCGGGCAAGCTCGACGCCCGTCTAGAGCTTCCGGCCTTCACGCCGAATGCCACGCTGCTTGCGCTCGCGCGTGCCCACGCGCCCGCGGCCGTGAATCTGGCCGGATTGAAGCGCCTCGGGTTCTCGGGACGCCTCACCGGCGACCTCGACAGCCGGCGCTTCGGCCTCTCTGAGGTCAAGGCGGAGCTGCTCGGGGCGACGGTCACGGGCGGCATCGAGGCGGTGCCGCAAGCCGGCGCCACCATGTATCGCGGCACGGTTAAGACCTCCCGCTTCGCGCCGAACGAGTTCGCGGCCGTCTTCGCGGGCCTGTTGTCCGACAAGATCGTGCCGGCGAAGCTCGGCACACTCGCGCTCGACAGCGCTTTCACCTATGACCCGGCGCACGACGTGCTCTCGCTCGAGCCGCTGCAGTTCGAGGCTTTCGGCCTCTCCGCCGCCGGGCGGCTGACCGCCAGCCACTTGACCGGCACGCCCGTGCTCAAGGGCCAGGCCCGCTTGCCGACCTTCTCCCCGCGCGACCTGCTGCGGCGCTTCGGCCAGGATCCGCCCATCACGGCCGACCCGAAAGCGCTGCAGCGGGCCAGCATCGCGACGGACTTCGAGATCGACCCCGGGCAGGGCCGCTTCACGAACATCGTCCTCGCACTCGACGACAGCCGCATCACGGGCGACTTTACGGTCCAGGGCATCACGAACCCCGAGTACCGTTTCGCGCTCGCGATCGATCGCGTGGACGCGGACCGTTACCTCCCGCCGCCGGCCCCCGCGGCCAGGGCGGCGTCCAAGGTTCCCTCGGCCAAGGCGGCTGCGCCGGCGTCTTCGCCGAAGGCGGCGCCCACGGCCGGCGACATCGAGCTGCCGGCCGAAACCTTGAGCACGCTGAAACTCGAGGGCAACGTCAAGGTCGGCAAGCTCAAGCTCGCGAACCTCGATCTCGGCGAGGTCGCGACGGACGTCGCCGTCGGCAACGGCGAGGCGCGGCTCTCCAAGGCCGGCGCGAAACTCTACGGCGGCCGCTTCGACGGCAGCTTCGAGGTCAAGGCGGCCGGCAAGCAGCCGGGGCTCACGCTCGAGGGCCGCGGCAAGGATCTCGACCTCGCGCCCCTGATCACGGCGCTGACTCGGGAGAAGGCCAACTTCAGCGGCAAGGGCGACTTCGACCTCGAGCTCCGCGGGCACGGCGCGAAGGTCATCGACAACGTGCGCAGCGCCGACGGCAAGGTTTCCTTCGCCCTCAAGAACGGAGCCATCGAAGGTTTCAATCTCGGGCGTACGCTCTGCGCCGTCTACAACGCATCCCAGAAGCTGCCCGGCCCGCCCGCGCAGCCGGCGGTCACGCGCTACCTGCTCGTGAGCGGCACGGCCTCGGTGGCGAACGGCGTCGCCTCGAGCTCGGACCTGCTTGCCCGTGCCGCGTTCATGGACGTCAAGGGCGCGGGCAAGCTCGAGCTCGCCGAGCAGGGGCTCGACTACGAGCTCGAGGCCAAGATGACGGGCAAGGTCGGCATCCCGGGCTGCGAGTCGATGGACGGGCTCGTGGGCGAGTCGATCCCGTTGACCTTGCGCGGCACAGTCACGAATCCGGACATTCGCCCCGACTTCACGGCGATCATTCAGCGGCGCGTCAAGAAACAACTACAGCAGCGCCTCGAGAATCGGCTGCTCAAAGGCCTGCTCAAGTGAGCGAAACCGTTACAATGTCGGGCGTCGGCGGCGCGCCCGCCGCACCGCGCGGGGGCCGCGGCGGCGCCCGCCACGGCCGCGCGCCGCCGCCGCACAGGTGACCGTTTGAAGTCGTCCTCGAAACAGCGTCGTTCTCGATCACGCAACGGCCCAAAGGGCCGCAAGGCGGCGAAGCCGTCGCTGCTGAGACGCGCCTTGCGCCGTCTGCTGGGCCCGGTGCTGGCCGCGACCGCGCTCGCTATCCTGGGCATGGGCGGCTACATCGCCTACCTGTCGTACACGGTCAGCCGGGAATTCGAGGCGCGGCGCTGGGATCTGCCCGCGGAGGTGTACGCGGCGCCGCTCGAGCTCTATGCGGGCCGGCGCCTCGGCATGACCAGTCTGGCCGTGGAGCTGCGTCGCCTCGGCTACCGCGACGATACCGGCAAGGGGGGCGCAAGGCCGCCGCAACCCGGCCATTACCGCAGGCAGGGGGCGACGCTCGAGCTGACCACGCGCGCCTACCGCTACGAGGGTGAGGCGGAGACCGCGAAGGCGGTGGAGATCCGCTTTACGGGCGATACGCTGACGGGCATCGCGAGCCCGGCCGGGGAAGCGGTGCCGCTGTTGCGGCTCGATCCCCTGCTGATCGGCAGCCTGTTCCCTGCACACGGCGAGGACCGGATCATCCTCACGCCCGACGAGACGCCGCCGCTGCTCGTCGAGACGCTCAAGGCCGTCGAGGACCGGCGCTTCGACGACCATCACGGCGTGGATCTGCGGGCCATGCTTCGGGCCGCCTTCGTGGACTTGCGCCACGGCGAGATTCGCGAGGGCGGCAGCACCTTGACGCAGCAGCTCGTGCGCAGCTTCTTCCTTTCGAACGAACGCACGTTCGACCGCAAGGTGCGCGAGGCGCTCATGGCGATCGCGCTCGAGCTGCGGTACTCGAAGGCCGAGCTCATGCAGGCCTACATCAACGAGGTATACCTCGCGCAGGACGGCGTGCGCGCCATTCACGGCTTCGGGCTCGCGAGCCAGTTCTATTTCGGCAAGCCCATCGCCGAGCTCGAGCTGCACGAGCTCGCGCTGCTCGTCGCGCAAGTACGCGGGCCGAGCTACTACAACCCGCGCACTCACCCGAAGCGCGCGCTCGAGCGGCGCAACCTGATCCTCGACGAGATGGCGGCCCAGGGCCTCGTCGACAAGCAGGCCGCGGCCGCGGCCGAGTCGCAGCCGCTCGACGTGCTGCCTTCGGCCGGCCGTATCGCGAGCTACTTCGCGTCGTTTCTCGACGCGGTCCGCCGTCAGCTGTACTTCGAGTACCCGCCGGGCGTGCTGGAGCGCAAAGGCATGACGGTGTTGACGACGCTCGATCCGGCCATCCAGTCCGCGGCGGAGGGCGCGCTCAAGGACGAGCTCGACAAGCTCGACGCCGAGCGCGGCCGGAAGACGCCGGAGCTCGAGGGCGCCGTGGTCGTCACGAACCCGCAGACTGCCGACGTCCTCGCGATCGTGGGCAGCCGCAAGAGCGGGTTCGATGGATTCAACCGCGCGCTCGACGCGCAGCGGCCCATCGGCTCGCTCGTCAAGCCGGCCGTTTATCTCGCGGCGCTCGAGACGAAGCGCTACACGCTCGCTTCGACGGTAGACGACAGCCCCATCGCGGTCCCGCTCGAGGACGGCTCGCAGTGGAAACCCAACAATTTCACGGACGAGTCGCACGGCCGCGTGCCGCTCGTGCAGGCCCTCGCCGAATCGTTCAACCTCGCGACCGTGCGGCTCGGGCTCGACGTCGGCGTGGACAAGGTCGCCAAGCTTCTCGTACGGCTCGGCCTCACGCACGAGCCGGCCCGCTACCCGTCGCTGCTGCTCGGCGCCGTCGAGCTCACGCCGTTCGAGGTCGCGCAGGTTTACAACACGCTCGCCAACGGCGGCTTCCGGGCGCCGCTGCGGGCCGTGCGCGCGGTTCTCGACAGCGAGGGCAAGACCGTGCACACCTATCCGCTCAAGATCGACGAAGCCGCGGACCCGGACAACGTCTACGCCGTGAACCAGGCGCTCGTGCAGGTCATGGAGCGCGGCACGGGCAAGACCGCGCACCATCTCATCGAGCCGGGCCTCACGGTCGCGGGCAAGACGGGCACTTCCGACGATCTGCGCGACAGCTGGTTCGCGGGCTTCACGAACGACCGCCTCATCGTCTCCTGGGTCGGCAACGATGCCAACCGCGCGACAGGGCTCACCGGGGCGGCAGGCGCCTCGAAGGTGTGGGCGGCCGTGCTTAATCGGCTGGACGCGAAATCCTACGACGTCCCTCCGCCGGCCGGCGTAGACATGCAATGGATCGACTACGATACGGGTCTCGCGACCGAGCCGAGCTGTCCGAAAGCCGTGCAGCTGCCGCTTCCGCAGGGCACGGACCCGCCGGCGGCCCGCAGCTGCGGCAGCACGAAAACCGAGGTCGCACCCGGCATCCGAAACTGGCTCAGGAACGCATTGAAGTGACCAATCCGCCCTCTCCCGGGCGCGCGCGGCGCGTGCCCGCGCTGCTGCGCGCCGCAACCATGCTCGTAAGCCTCGCGCTCGCCGCCTGCGCGCTGGCCCCGCCGGGAACAGTCCCCGGAAACGCGGCGGCTGGGCCGATCGGCGCAGGCTCGAGTGAAGGCGGCGGGCCGAACTCGGCGGGCGCGGGCGCCGCAGCGGGCTCGCCGCGCGCGCCCGAGAACGGCGCCGCGGCGGCGAGCCGCGTGCTGCTCGAGCGCAGCCGCGCACAGGCGGCGGCCGGCAGCTACGCCGCCGCGCAGGCCTCCGTCGAACGCGCGCTGCGCATCGCGCCCAACGACGCCCGGCTCTGGCTCGAGCTCGGACAGATCAAGCTCGCGGCGGGAGACGCCCAGCAGGCAGGCGTCATGGCCCGCAAGGCCTTGACGCTCGCGGGCGCGGACGCGGAGACGCGCGCACGCGCCGAGCAGCTCGTCGAGTCCGCCGCCCGCTGAATCCCCGGCCGCTCGTAGCCTCTTCGCAGCCAGCCGGCCAGGAACCAATGCCCGCCGCGATGTCAGCCGCGCACTTCGACAAGGACCCGGCCGTGGATCGCGCCCTGCGCCACTCCGTCCGCGACGGCATGGCGTTCTCGATCTCGGCCGGCGCCGGCGAGACCTATTTCTCGGCGTTTGCGCTGCTGCTCGGGGCGACGGCCCCGGAGATCGCCCTGCTCACGACGCTGCCCCCGCTGATCGGCTCGGGAGCGCAGCTCGTCTCGGCGTGGGCCGGACGGCGCGTGACGCGCAAGAAGCTCGTCCTGCTCGGCGCGGGCCTGCAGGCGCTGATCTGGCTGCCGCTGCTCGCCCTGCCCCGGCTCTTCCCGGCGCACGCCGTCACCGTTCTGCTCGTGCTGTTCGCCTTGTATCAATCCGCGGGCAACTTCGCGGCGCCGCAGTGGACGAGCCTCATGCGCGACCTCGTGTCGGAGAAGCGCCGCGGGCGCTATTTCGGACGGCGCACGCGGCTCACGACCATGGCCTCGTTCGCGGCGCTCGTGACGGCCGGCGCGATCCTCAACGCCTTCGCGGGCGCGGGAGACGCGTACGTCGGCTTCGTGGCCGTGTTCTTCTGCTCGTTCCTGGCGCGCAGCGTCTCCGTGTACCACTTGGGCTTCCTGCACGAACCGCCCGCCGCGGCCGTGCCGGCGGTCGAAATGCACCTGCGTCACTGGTGGCACGGCGTACGCACGAGCGGGGCCTTGGGCTTCACGGCCTACTTCGCGCTCATGAACCTCGCCGTCGGCATCGCCTCGCCTTTCTTCGCGGTCTACATGCTCAGGGACCTGCACTTCAGCTACCTCGAGTTCACGGCGACCACGGGCGCGAGCGTGCTCGTGCAGTTTCTGACCTTGAACACCTGGGGGCGTATCGCGGACGTTCTACGGGAACCGCGCCATACTCATCGTCACGAGCATGGTGCTGCCCGTGGTGCCGGTGCTGTGGCTCCTCTCGGCGGACTTCTTCTACCTGCTGGCCGTGCAGTGCGTATCGGGGCTGTGCTGGGCCGGCTTCACGCTGAGCTCGGGCAACCTACTCTACGACCTCGTGCCGCGCAGCCGGCGCGCCGAGTACGTCGCATTCCACAACATCGGCAATGCGGCCTGCGTATTCGCGGGCGCCATGGTCGGCGCGCTGCTGGCCACCGTGCTGCCGCCGCGCCCGCCGCTGCTCGGCGCAGCCGCGGCCGGGAGCAATCTGCTCTATCTGTTCGGGATCTCGGGCGTCGTGCGAGCCGTGCTCGCGGGGCTGGTCGTGCGCCGCGTGCGCGAGCTGCGCAAACCGCGGCGCTCGATCTCCGCGCCCGCGCTCGTGCTGCGGGTCACGGGCTTCAACGCCATGCTCGGGCTCATCTACGAGTTCATCGGCCGCGCGCCCCCCGCCGTGGACGAGCCCCCCAAAAGGGGTCAGAGCCCTTTTCCGTCGACCAGCATGGGCGGGCGACCTGAAAAAGGGCTCTGACCCCTTTTCTCAGACCGCGGCCCTGAGGCGCCCTTCGGCCGTGCCGAGCAGCCGGCCGGCGGCGGAAAGCACGGCCTGCAGCGTCGCGACGGCCGCATCCTCGTCCATGGAGCAGGCCGCGCACTCGCGCCCGCCGGCCTCGACGATGACGGAGGCCAGCGCGAACGCCGCCGTGCCCGGCGCCACCGCGTGCTCCTCGAAGGCGGAGACCGAGATCCCCAGATCGAACGCCTTGTTCAAGGCGTCGATGAGGGCCTCGACGAGCCCCTGTCCCTCGCCGGCCAGGTCGCGCACGCGGCCCTTGCCGGTTTCGATCTGGAAGCGGCCGATCGTGTGCTGACGTTCCGAGCGTGAGTCGTAGCCGCGCAGCCGCCAGCCTTCGGGGACCGCGAGCAGCTCGGACTCGAACAGCTGGCGGATCCGCGGCGAGGTGATCTCCTTGCCGCTCTGATCAGCCTCGCGCTGCACGATACGGCTCAGCACGGGATGCATCCACTTCGGCAGCGCGATGCCGTGATCGCGCTCGAGCACGAGCGCGACGCCGCCCTTGCCCGACTGGCTGTTGATGCGCACGACCTCCTCGTACCGGCGTCCCAGGTCGCGGGGGTCGATGGGCAAGTAGGCCACGCTCCAGACCGGCAGCGCGTGCTCGCGGTGAAATTGCATCGACTTGCGAATCGCGTCCTGATGGCTGCCGGAGAACGCCGCATAGACGAGCTCGCCCGCCCAGGGATGACGAGCGTTCACGGCCATCGACGTGCAACGCTTGTAGATGTCGACGATGCGGGCCATGTTCGAGAAATCGAGCCGCGGATCGATACCCTGCGAATAGAGGTTCATGGCCATCGTGACGATGTCCATGTTGCCCGTGCGCTCGCCGTTGCCGAACAGGGTGCCTTCGACGCGATCCGCGCCGGCCAGCATGCCGAGCTCGCCGGCCGCAACGGCGCACCCGCGGTCGTTGTGCGTGTGCAGGCTGATGCGCACGTGCTCGCGGTGATTCACGTGACGGCAAAAGTATTCGATCTGGTCGGCGAACACGTTGGGGGTCGTCATCTCGACGGTCGCCGGCAGGTTCAGCACCACGCCCTGCCCTTCCTGAGGCCGCCAGACGTTGAGCACGGCGTTACAGACCTCGACGGCATAGTCCGGCTCGGTGCCCGAGAAGCTCTCGGGCGAATACTGAAACACCCACTCCGTCTCCGGATGCCGGGCCGCGGCCTCGCGGACCCAGCGGGCGCCTTCCACGGCGATCTTCACGACCTCTTCCTTGCCGGCGTGGAAGACCTGCTCGCGCTGAACCGGCGAGGTCGAGTTGTAGACGTGAACGATCGCGCGCCGCACGCCCTCGAGGGCCTCGAACGTTCGCTCGATGAGCGGCCGGCGCGCCTGCGTGAGCACCTGCACGGTGACCGAATCCGGTATGCGGCCTTCTTCGATGAGCCGGCGCGTGAACTCGAGCTCGGTCTGGGAAGCCGACGGAAAGCCGATCTCGATTTCCTTGAACCCGATCTCGACGAGCGCCTCGAAGAGCTCGAGCTTCTGCTCGACGGACATCGGCTCCACGAGCGCCTGGTTGCCGTCCCTGAGATCCACGCTGCACCAGTCCGGCGCGGCCGTGAGCACGCGATCCGGCCAGCGCCGGTCGGGCAGCTCGATGGGCCGGTACGGGCGGTATTTGCGATAGTCGAAGCGCGGGCGCCGATCTTCGGCGCCGGCGGTCGCGATCACGGGTCGGTTGGTTTCGCTCATGGCGGATCCTTGTCTCATTGCTTCCATCGACGCGGGCGAACCTCGCACCACGCTGACCATTCTATGCCCATCTACGCGCCATTTTTGGTCTAATTGGCCCACCTTATCGACATTCTGCGCAATCTTTCACTAATATATATACATTTATTGGCATCGTCTGTCGCAGCCCCTCTATGAACGGCAAGCTCGATGTTTTCGATCTCAGAATCCTCGCGGAGTTGCAGGCCGACGGCGGAGCCAGCAACCAGCAGATTGCCGAGCGCGTCGGCCTCTCGCCCTCGCCGTGCTCGCGCCGAATCAAGCAGCTGGAGGAAGCCGGCGTCATCCGGGGCCGTGCCGTAAAGCTCGATCCCAAGGCGCTCGGTCTCGATCTCACTGTGCTGATCCACATCCGGATGGACCGCCACACGCCCGAGCGCTTCGAGCAGTTCGAGGCGGCCGTGCGCCGGTGCCCGGAGGTGCAGGAGTGCTACCTGATCACCGGGCAGGAAGCGGACTACCAGCTCAAGATCACGGTTCCCGGCATGGAGGCTTACCAGGACTTCCTGCTCAACAAGATCACGCGCATCGAGGGCGTCATCGGCGTGCACTCCTCGTTCGTGCTGCGCAAGGCCGTGGACACGACGGCGCTGCCGCTGACCTACCTCGGGCAGGGCGCGAACGCGCCCGGCGCCAGGCCGTGACACACGAAGCCCAGACGGCTCCGGCCCTGCTCATGGTCCGGCCCGACAGCTTCGGCAGCAATCCCGAGACGCTCGCATCGAACCGCTTCCAGCGCGCGGGCGGCGCGACGCCCGCGCTCCGCCGCGCGGCGCGCGCCGAATTCGAGGGCCTCGCGCTCGCGCTCCAGGGGGTCGGCGTCGAAGTCGAAGTGTTCTCGGGCCTGGCCCGGTCCGCGAGCCCCGACGAGGTGTTCCCGAACAACTGGCTCAGCACCCACGCCGATGGCAGCCTCGTGCTCTATCCGCTCATGGCGCCCAGCCGGCGGCTCGAGCGGCGCAGCGACATCGTCGCGGCCCTCGACTCCCGCTATCGCACGACGCGCCTGTTGGACCTTACGCCTCACGAGCGCCGCGGCGCCTTCCTCGAGGGCACCGGCAGCCTCGTGCTCGATCGCCCGGGGCGCGTCGCTTACGCCTGCCTCTCGCCGCGGACCTCCGCGCAGGTGCTCGACGCCTTCGGGACCGAGCTGGGCTACCGGCCCCACGCGTTCGAGGCCCTCGATGCCAAGGGCCGTCCCGTCTACCACACGAACGTGCTCATGGCCCTCGGGGCCCGCTTCGCCGTGGTCTGCGGCGCCGCGCTGCCGGACCCGGACGCGCGGCGCCGCCTCCGGGCCTCGCTCGAGGACGGCGGCCGCGAGATCATCGACATCGACTTTGCGCAGCTCGCGGCCTTCGCCGCCAACGTTCTCGAGCTCGCGGCCCCGCAAGGCCCCGTCGTCGCGCTCTCGACCCGGGCGCTCGGCTCGCTGCGCCCCGACCAGCGGCGCCGGCTCGAACGCCACGCGGAGCTCGTCCCGGCCGACGTCGGCACGATCGAGACCTACG
Source organism: uncultured Gammaproteobacteria bacterium (assembly GCA_963702105.1). GTDB lineage: Bacteria > Pseudomonadota > Gammaproteobacteria > Steroidobacterales > Rariloculaceae > ZC4RG20. Next base: position 261,844 of record OY969712.1, on the reverse strand, counting down.
GCGGCGGCGGCGTGCGATGCATGCTCGCGGAGATCCACCTGCCGCGGCGGGCCTGACCGTCGGGGCTGCAGCGGGCGGAGGTCTCGGCGCGAGGGCGGACTGAGGGCGAACGCTTACCCCGGCGGCATCACGTCCGCGCCCCAGTTGTGCCTCGGCGCGAGCGGCGCGGCGTGCACGATGACGGAATCGAGGTTCGTGCGGTCGAACCCGGCGACCTCGTAAAGGAGCTCGAACGACGGGTCTTTGGCCTTCGCCTGCTTGGGGACCGCGGCCGCCATGGCCTTGAGGTGCGCCGAATCCGTGACGTTGAAGGCCGTCTGCATGAGGCCCGCGTCGCGCGTGCCCGCGACGATCATGAACTGATTCCCGCCGGGGCCCGCAAACGTCGAAAAGAGGCCGTAGTCCCGGTAGTTCTGGTCGCTCGGGGCGAGACCGGCCTCGCTCGTGTAGACCTTGCCCGTCGAGAGATCGACGAGCTGGTCATAAGTCTCGCCGATCGCGAGCCCGGAAGAGGCGAAGACGAAGTCGAGCAGCTTGTCAAGGCCGCTGACGTAGCCCACGTAGACGATGTGATTCGTGCGCAGATCCTCGGCCTTGAGCTCCGACATCGCCTCGACCCGCACGGGCTTGTCGGACGTGTACAGCACGCGCAGCAGGTCGCGCAGCGCGAACGCGGTGCCGAGCGGCAGGTACGTGAGGTCGAGGTCGATGAAATGCTTAGCGAGATCCGGCTGCTGCATGATGAATTGGTCGAGATCGCCCGGCGAATTGATCGAGAAGTTGCGGATCATGCGCTTCACGTTGCCGTGGGAATCGAGCTCTCCGAAGATGTAGTAGTCGCCGACGACGATCGTGATGGGCAGCTTGTCATCGAGCAGCGCGCGCCAAATCGGCGCCTGGGCGGCCGTTTCATAGCGCGTCGGGGCCTCCTTGGCGGCGGGACGCAGCGAGAGCACGGCGGCGACGCCGACGACGACGCCGATGACCACGAGCGCGGCCCCGGCCGCGAAGCGCGACAGGCGCGCGCGCCTAGGCTCGGCCGGCGCCTCTTCCCGCGGCGGCGCGGCCTCCGCGGCCGCCTCCACCTCGACGGCCGCGAGCCGGTATTCCCCCTTGGGAACCGTGATCCTGCGCCCTTCGGCCCGCCCGTCGGCCGCGTAGTAGCTCTCGAGCTTCTGGCGCAGATGGTGGGCGTAGACGCGCACCATTGCGTCCTGGCTCGGATCGAAGTCCGCGCCGCGTTTGAAGACGCTCGTCGCGATCTCGTGTTCCTTCGGCGTGCGGCCCTCGAGGGTGCAGGCCATGAGGAACTCGAGCAAACGCGGGTACGAGCGGGAGCGGCCCAGCGCGCCGCTGCGCTTGATCTTCTCGACTTGTTCGCGGATGAAATCCGGCTCGGGCGTGTATTCCGGCATGCAATCGGCTTTGGGGTTCGGGCCGTGCGGCGACGGCCCCGGGCAGCCCACGATAGCCGATATTTAACGGTTAATAAACCCGGCCTAACGGCCTGTTACGCCGGGCATTCGAGGTTTGCGGGGAGGCCGACGAAAAGAAGGCCCCGGCGTTGGGGGTCGCCGGGGCCCAAAGGCTACATTGCTTGTAGCCGACCACTCGGAGGAAGAGATCTCGAGCGGATCAGGAGAAGCTCAGCGCGACGAAGTGCTGCGCGTCCCCGTGCCGAACGAGCACGAGGACTTCCGATCCCGCGCGCTTCGCCTTGTCGAGCTCGGCGACCGCCGCGCCAACCGAGGTCACGGGACGGCGGTTGACCTGCGTGATGACGTCTCCGGGCTGAATGCCGTCGTCCGCGGCCGGACCGTTCGGGTCCACGTCCGTCACGAGGGCGCCCTGCACGTCGTCGGGCAGGCCGAGCTCGGCGCGGTTCTCCGCCGTGAGCGGCGCGAGCGAGAGCCCGAGCGAGGCTCCGTGATCCCCGGGATTGTCGGGCCCGGCCGCGGCCACGGCGTTGTCGCCGGAAGCGTCGCCGAGCTTCACATCGAGTGTCTGCGGCTTGCCGTCGCGCAGGACCTCGACGCTGACCTTGTCGCCGGGCTTGTGCTCACCGACGGCCCGGCTCAGGGCGCGGGCCGAGTCGACGGTCGTGCCGCCGAACCGGGTGATCACGTCGCCCGTCTCGAACCCCGCGCGCGCGGCCGGGCTGCCCCCGACGACGTCGGCGACGAGCGCGCCCTGCGTACCTTCGAGACCGAGCGATTTCGCGAGATCGTCCGACATGTTCTGAATCTGCACGCCGAGCCAGCCGTGCTCGACGACGCCGCCATTGCGCAGCTGCGCGACGACGGACGCGGCCTCGTTCGAAGGAATCGCGAAGCCGATGCCGATGTTGCCGCCGTTGGGCGAGTAGATGGCCGTGTTGATGCCGATCACGTGGCCCGACGCGTCGAGCACGGGGCCGCCGGAGTTGCCGGGGTTGATCGGCGCGTCGATCTGGAGGTAGTCGTCGTAGGGGCCGGAGCGAATGTCGCGGCCGCGCGCGGAGACGATGCCGGCCGTCGCGGTACCGCCGAGGCCGAAGGGATTGCCGATCGCGAGCACCCAGTCGCCGATGCGGGCCTTGTCGGAGTCGCCGAACGAGACCGTCGGCAGCTTGTGCGAGGCGTCGACCTTGATCAGCGCGAGGTCCGTCTTCGGGTCGTGACCGATGAGCTTAGCGTCGAGCTTCTCGCCGTTTTGAAAAGTCACGACGATCTTGCTCGCGCCGCTGATCACGTGGTTGTTCGTGACGATGTAGCCGGCCGGGTCGATGACGAACCCGGAGCCCTGGCCTTGCATGCGGCGCTGCTGTTGCTCAGGGGGATACTGGAAAAAACGGCCGAAGAACTGGTCGAAGGGCGTGCCGCCCGGGCCGCCGTAGTATTGCTGCTCAGGCGCCGCCGTCTGCTCGACCTTGGTCACGAGAATGTTGACGACCGCCGGACGTGCCTTGGCGACGACGTTGGCGAACGAGACGGGGCCGACGGCCCGGGGCGCGGCGGCCTGCGGCTGCTCGTCCGCGTAAGCCGGAGGCGCGTACGGAATGGGCGCGAACTCGACGGCCACGCCGCCTAGAATCGCGGCGGCGGCCATGCCGGCCACCGGCAATCGCCACCGTCTGGATCGATTTTGCCTCGAATTCATCGCGGGACCTCCTGTACCTGAAAACTTCCAACAAGGCTTCTGTGCTGCCCAAGCTACGGCCGCGCTCCTTACCTGCCGCTCACGAATTCCCTACGGTTTTTTCATCTGCGCGGGCTTACACACCGTTAATGAGCCGTTCAGGTCCCGCCCATTAGGCTGGGCGCAACATCGACGTAAACCGGACGTTCTCACATCCAAGGAGGTGAGTCATGAAACCGCTAGTTACCGCAGCCGCAGCCGCAGCCGCGCTGGCCTTCGGGCTCGCGGCCGCCGGCACTGCCGGCGCCGCAGAGGCCGCGACGGCGCAGGGCGCCCTACCGGCCGTCTCGACCCTGAAGGCCGTCGACAGCATCCCGGCGCTCACGCACCTGGACAGCTGGAGCGTCGTCGACGACCACTCGCTGATCGTCTGGGCGACCCCGTTCGACCCCTATCTCGTCGAGCTCTACGGGCCGAGCCCGGACCTCAGGTGGGCCAAGGCCATAGGCGTCACGTCTTTCGGGAGCCGCATCTATGCGAAGTTCGACTCGGTGAAAGTGCGCGGTTTTAGTTACCCTATAAGGGGTATCTACAAGCTGAGCCGCGCGGACGCGAAGGAGTGGAGCCGAAAGACCCGCGACTCCTGAGCGCCGCCGGGTCGGCGGAACCGAGGGACACGGCCGTAACGTGCGCGTATTGGTCATCGAGGACGACAGGGAAGTCGCCTCGTTCTTACAGAAAGGACTCGCCCAGTCGGGCTGGAACGTCGACGTGGCCGGCAACGGCCGCGACGGCCTGTTCCTCGCCACGACCGAGAACTACGACGCGCTCGTCGTAGACCGCATGCTGCCGGGCGTGGACGGGCTCACGGTGGTGCGCACGCTGCGCGCTTCGAACGACACGACGCCGGCCCTGATCCTCAGCGCACTCGGCGAGGTAGACGATCGCGTCAAGGGGCTCAAAGCCGGCGGCGACGACTACCTCGTCAAGCCGTTCGCGTTCAGCGAGCTCATGGCCCGGCTCGAGGCCCTCGTGCGGCGCGCGAAGGCCGGCGGCGCCGCGGCCGAGACGGTGCTCGAAGTCGGCGACCTGCACATGGACCTGCTGCGCCGCGAAGTTCACCGCGGCGGCCGGAAGATAGACCTGCAGCCGCGGGAATTCCAGCTGCTGGAGTTCCTCATGCGGCACGCCGGGCAAGTCGTAACGCGCACGATGCTGCTCGAAGGAGTCTGGGACTATCATTTCGATCCGCAAACAAACGTCATCGACGTACACGTCAGCCGGCTGCGGTCGAAGATCGATCGCGGCTTCGATACGCCGCTGCTGCACACGGTTCGCGGCGTCGGTTACCGGCTTGACGAGCAGGCTTGACGGACCCCGGCGCTTCGCGCGGCGGATGCGCCTCCCGGCCCTGTTCAGGACCAGCGTCTTTCAGCTCACGATCGGCTACGTAGCGCTGTTCGCCGTCTCCGTCGCCGCACTCTTCGCCTTCATCTACTGGTCCACCATAGGCTACCTGGAGCGTCAGACCGACGAGGTCATTCGCGCCCAGGTCGCGGGCCTGCGCGAGCAGGAGGAGCGCGGCGCTCTGATCGGGCTCATGGACGTCATCAACGAGCGGGTCCAGCGCGACACCGACGGCCGCTCGATTTACCTGCTCGTGGACGCCGCGGGCGTGCGGCTTGCGGGCAATCTCGAAGGCTGGCCCCAGGGGCTCGACGTCGACGACGGCTGGGTGGACCTCGTGGCCTCGCGCAGCGACCGCAGCGGTACGACACCCGTGCGTGCGCGCATATTCACATTCGGCCCCGGGCTGCATCTGCTCGTCGGGCGGGACGTGCAGGACCTCGCCCGTATCAACGAGGTGTTTCACCGGACCTCGTTCTGGGGCCTCGGCCTGACCCTGGGCCTCGCGCTCGCGGGCGGCCTGCTGCTCGCGAGCAGCGCGCAGCGGCGCGTGGCTCAGATCAACCGCACGACGCGCCAGATCATCGCCGGCAATCTGAGCCAGCGCGTGCCCGTGCAGGGCAGCCGCGACGAGCACGACGAGCTCGCCCGCAACCTCAACGCCATGCTCGACCAGATCGAGTCGCTGCTCGAAGGCATCCGGCACGTCGGCGACAGTATCGCGCACGACCTGCGCGGGCCGCTCACGCGGCTCAGGAACCGCCTCGATACGCTGGCCGCGGAGCAGTCTCCGAGCCGCGAGGGGCTCGCGGAATGCGTCGCCCAGGCCGACGCGCTGCTCGCGACGTTCAGCGCGCTGCTGCGCATCGCGCGCGTCGAGTCCGGCGCCTACCGCAGCAAGTTCGCGGACGTGGATCTCGCGCAGATCGTCGGGGACGTCGGCGATCTGTATCAGGCCGCGGCCGAGGAGCGGCACGTCCGGCTCGACTGCCGGCTTCCGGCGGGGCCCGCCCTCGTGTTCGGCGACCGCGAGCTGCTGGCCCAGGCGCTCACGAACCTCCTCGACAACGCGGTCAAGCACACGCCGAGCGGCGGCCGCATCGTGCTGCGGCTCACGAAGCAGCTCGACGCAGCGGCCTACGTGCTCAGCGTCGCGGATACCGGTCCGGGCGTGCCGCCCGAGGAACGGGAACGCGTTCTGCAGCGCTTCGCGCGTCTCGACCGCTCCCGCTCGCTGCCGGGCAACGGCCTCGGTCTCGCGCTCGTCAAGGCCATCGCGGTACAGCACGACGCCCAGCTCACGCTCGGCGACAACCGGCCCGGCCTCGTCGTGACGCTGCGCATTCCCTCGGCGGCCGTGGGCCGGGCGGGACACCCGACCATGGAGCCCTCGCTCCCGGCGCCGGAGCCCTCGGCGACGGCATGAAACTGGCCGAGCTCGCGGCCGTTTCCGAAGCGGTCGGCGCGACACGCAGCCGCTCGCAGAAGGTCGAAATCCTGGCGCGGGGCCTGCGCGCACTCGCGCCCGACGAGCGTGAAACGGGCTCCGCCTGGCTTGCGGGCGTGCTGCCCGAAGGGCGCCTCGGCCTCGGACCGGCCGCGGTGCACGCGCAAACCGGTGTGCAACCGGCCGCGGCCGCCACGCTGACCCTCGGCCAAGCGGCCCGCCGGCTCGCGGAAATCGCGGCCCTCGGCGGCAAGGGCTCGGCCGCGCGCCGCGAGGCCGCGCTGACGGAGCTTTTCGCCCTGGCGACGGCCGAGGAACAGCGCTTCCTCGCGCGCCTCCTGCTCGGCGAGCTGCGCCAGGGTGCGCTCGAGGGTGTCATGCTCGACGCGATCGCAACGGCGGCCGGCGTGCCGGCCCCGGACGTGCGCAGAGCCGCCATGCTGGCCCGCGCGCCCGGCTCCGTCGCGGCCGCAGCGCTCGACCGCGGGGCCGCGGGACTCGCGGAGATTCACCTGCGCCTCTACGAGCCGCTGAGCCCCATGCTCGCGTCGCCGACCCAGGACACGGGCAGCGCGCTCGAGGCATTCGGCACGGCTGCGTTCGAATTCAAGCTCGACGGCGCCCGGGCCCAAATCCACAAGGGCGCCGACGGCGTGCGGATCTTCTCGCGCAGCGGCCGCGACGTGACGGCCAGCTTGCCCGAGATCGAGTCCGCGGTCGCGGAGCTTCCCGCGGCGCAGCTCATGCTCGATGCCGAGGTGCTGGCCCTCGCTGCCTCGGGCCGGCCCCGCCCGTTTCAGGAGACGATGCGCCGCTTCGGCCGCAAGCGCGCCGACGCCGATCTGCACACCGCGCTGCCGCTCTCGCTGTTCTGCTTCGACTGCCTGCACGCCGAGGGCCAGGACCTCATCGACCGTCCCGGCGCGGAACGCTTCGCCCGGCTCGCGGCGCTCGTGCCGAATCCCCTCGTCGTCCCGCGCATCGTCACGGGCGAGCGACGCGAGGCGGAGGCGTTTCTGCGTGCCGCGCTCGACGCGGGGCATGAGGGACTCGTAGCGAAATCGCTCGCCAGTCCGTACGAGGCCGGCAGCCGCGGCGCCTCGTGGCTCAAGATCAAGGTCGCACATACACTCGATCTCGTAATTCTCGCGGCCGAATGGGGCAGCGGGCGCCGCCGCGGCCGTCTCAGCAATCTGCATCTCGGCGCGCGCGACGGGCACGGCGGCTTCGTGATGCTGGGCAAGACATTCAAGGGACTCACGGACGAGATGCTGGCATGGCAGACGGAAGCGCTCACCCGGCTCGCGGTCGGCACCGAGGGCGGCGGCTACGTCGTGCGCGTGCGGCCCGAGATCGTCGTCGAGGTCGCGTTCAACGAGCTGCAGCGCAGCAAAAGGTACCCCGGCGGCCTCGCGCTTCGTTTCGCGCGCGTCGTTCGCTACCGCCCCGACAAGTCCGCCGCCGAGGCCGACACGATCGATGCTGTCCGCGAGCTCGCCGCGCGGATCGGCACGACCTCCAACGGAGCGAACCGCCGCACCCAGCCGTAGCACGCGTCGGCCGACATCGGCCCGGCCGGGACAATGTGACACGGTTCACTCTGTCGACGGCCGCTTACTCTCCATACTTCGGGATCTCCTCGTCTCTGCCGGGAACGACGAAGACGCATGGATGTTCAAATCTCTGCGCCCGCGGCGCGCACCGCACACGCCTCGCGCCGAGTGCGCCGCCGCCGAGCCCGACTCGTCATAATCCTGGGCCTGCTTGAAATAACTCAGGCCGCCGCGCGTGCCGTGCGCGGAGCTACGGGACTCGGCTCCGGGCGGCTCACCGGGCGGCGGGCTGTTCGTCGAGCTCACTCGCCTGCTGCAGCCGGCGCGCCGCCCGGCCCCAACGCCGCCCGCCAAAGCATGAGCTTCTCCTCGAACGAGCGCGCCGCATGAGCCGGGCTCGTAGAGGGCAGATGACGCGTCTCGAGATCGGCGAAGCGGGCGGGCAGCGTCGACAGCACCCATCGCCGATAAAGCTCCGCGGCCTTGCGGCCGTTGAAACAGACGAGCCGGACCTGCCGGTGCCGGGTAAAGAACCTCGCAAGGTCGTTGACGACGACGGTCGAAGAGACGATCGCAGCATCGAGGCTGCCGCGCCGCTCTCCCGCCGCGAGCACGTCCCAGAGCGCGATGCGCGCCGCGACGAGGCGGTGCAGCCGCGCGGCGTACTCGAGCTCGCGGCCGGCCCCGTAGAGAACTCCCATGATGCGCCAGAAGGCGTTTTGCGGCTGGGCATAATACTGCTGCATCTCGATCGACCGCCTGCCCGGCAAGCTGCCGAGGACCAGCACCTTCGCGTCCTCGGCCGCCACGGGCGCAAAACCCCGCGCATAAGGGCCGCTGCCCTTCGTCGATTCCGGCGTCCCTGCCATCATGATCCTCTTTGCCCGGTGACGGTCGGCCCCGTGGCCGCGAATCCGAGTACCCTAATACAACCTCTGCCGGGGTTGTACACTAGCCTTCCGCGCGAAGCCAAAGACGCCGCTGCCCGATGCAAGTCGCAGATTTATTCGCAAAGCTAGGCATTCCGCCCGACTACGGGCTGGATTCCGCCGCGGCCGGCTTATGCCGAGGCCGAAGCCCTGGAGGACGTGGAGCCGAACATACTCGGGCGCATGCAGCGGCTCGCGCCCGCCGCGGCGCGCGCGTGGCGGGCCATGAAGGCCGCGGCCGGCGAAGACCACGTGACGATTCTGCTCGTCTCGGGCTACCGCAGCTACTTGGATCAGATCGATCTGATCCGCCGCAAAGTCGGCGCCGGCCGAACCATGGACGCCGTGCTGCGAACCACGGCCGCGCCGGGTTTCAGTCAGCATCACACGGGCCTCGCCGTCGACGTTGCGACACCCGGCACGCGCCCGGTCACGGAGGATTTCGAGCACTCGGAGGCGTTCACATGGATGCGGGAAAATGCAGAACGATTCGGCTTCCGCATGCCTTACGGCCGTGACAACCGCTATGGCTTCGTCTACGAGCCGTGGCACTGGTCACAGCTGCCCTAGGAGTCCGGCCGAGCCGCTTTGCGTTTGCCGTTGACCCGACTCATGGCCGGCAAGTGAGCGACGCGGACCGACGAAAGTGGGACGAACGGTACCGCAACGGCGCCTACGCCGAGCGGCCGCACCCGAGCACCCTGCTCGCGCAGTGGCTGCCGCAGCTGCCGCGCGGCCGCGCGCTCGACCTCGCCTGCGGTGCGGGCCGCAACAGCGTGTTCCTCGCGCAGCACGGCTATCGCGTGGACGCCGTCGATATTTCCGAGGCCGGCCTCGAGCGCGCTCGCGCCGCGGCGGCCGCAAGCGGCGTCGCCGCGGGCTTTGCCGCGGCGGACCTGGAGGACCCGCCTCCGGGCCTGCTGGACGAGCCTCGCTACGCGCTCATCGTCATGGTCCGATACGTGAATCGCGCGCTGCTGCCGCGCCTGGCCGGCGCGCTTGCCGAGGGCGGGTGCCTGCTCGTCGAGCAGCATCTGCGTACCCGGGCGGCGGTCGCGGGGCCGCGCACGCCCGAGTTTCGGTATGCGCCGAACGAAATGCTGCACGACGTCATGGCGGCGAGCGATCCTAGCCTGCGCGTCTTGCTCTATCGAGAGGCGGTGCTGGACGATCCGGACGGACGTGCCGCGGCGCTGGCCCAGCTCGTCGCTTGCCGCGGAGAGGGCCCATACTGATGCGCGCCCCGGTTGCGGTCTTCGCAAGAGCTCGCCGAGCGCGGGGTGCCGTCACGCGCATCGCGGCGGCGCTCGCTCCCCTGGCCGTCTGCGCGATAGGCACGCTCGCCTGTCCCGCACTCGTTCGCGCGGAGCTGCTCGAGGCCGCGCCGGACGCCCCGCTCGATGCGGCCACGATCGCCGAGGTCGTACGCCACGGCGCCCGAATCGGCGCTGTACGCGTCGCCGTTTCGAACGTGTTCGACACGACGAATCCCGACGAAGACAAGCGGCTCTACCGCTGGGCCGACAAGGTCCACGTCAAGACTCATGACAGCGTCGTCGCCAACGTCTTGCTGTTTCGTCCCGGCGACCGGTTCGACCCGCGCGTGCTCGAGGAATCCGCGCGCCTGCTGCGCAAGCAGCCCGAAATCGCCGAGGCCTCCGTCGTCCCGACCGCCTATCACCGCGACACCAATACCGTTGACGTACGCGTCGAGACGCGGGATTCGTGGTCGCTCTCGCTCGACCTGAAATTCGGCCGCAGCGGGGGCAAGAACGACTACGGGTTCGGGTTCGAGGAGAAGAACCTCCTCGGCACGGGCAAGAAGCTGCTCCTCTCGCACACGAGTGACGTTGACCGCGCCCAGAACATCCTCGGCTACGGCGACGAGAACGTATTCGGCAGCCGAGTCCGTCTCGACGCGACCTATGCCGATACGAGCGACGGCCTGCGCAAGGCGCTCAACGCGGGCCGGCCGTTCTTCGCACTCGACACGCGCTGGTCGTTGAGCGGCAGCTTGCTCGACGAGCGGCGCGTGGATCAGATGTACGACCTCGGCGAGACCGTGGACGAGTTCGAGCATCGCGACAAGCTGGTCTCGATCGAGGGCGGCTGGTCGCGGGGGCTCGTCGGCGGCCGTACGCGCCGCTGGCTGCTCGGCCTCACCGACGCCGAAGACCGGTTCGGGCCCAGCGACAACGGGGTCGGACCACGCTTCCTGCCCGCCGACCGTAAGCTCGTGTATCCGTGGTTCGGAATCCAGATCGTCGGCGACGAGTTTCGTGAGCTCGAGGAGCTCAACGACATGGGCCGGACCGAGGACGTCCATCTCGGCCTGAGCTTCACGGGCAGCATCGGTTACTCCACGGAGCGCCTCGGCGCCGACCGCAATGCCTGGCTCGCACAGCTCGAGGCTCACAAGGGCTGGGAGCCGGCGCCGGGACGCCTGGTGCTCGTGGATACGGCCGCCTCGACGCGCCGCGAGCACGAAGGCCTGCGCAATTCCGTCGTGACCGCCGACGTGCACTACTACCTGCGCAACTTCCGCAACAAGCTCTTCATGGTCAGCGCGAGCGCGACGACGACGGGGCGGCTGGACCTCGACCGGCAGATCCTCGTCGGCGGCGACAGCGGCGTCCGCGGCTATCCGTTGCGGTACCAGAGCGGGACGAAACGCGGCGTGCTCACGCTCGAGGAACGGGTCTTCACGGACTGGTACCCGTGGCACCTCGTGCGCATAGGCTACGCCGCCTTCTTCGACGCCGGCCGAACCTGGGGCCGCGACCCGCGCGCGACGCCGAGCCTGGGGCTGCTGCGCGACGTAGGCTTCGGCCTGCGCCTCAGTTCCCCGCGGGCCAGCAGCGGCACCATCGTGCACATCGATCTCGCGTTTCCGCTCGATGGCGACCGGTCGATCGACAACCTGCAGCTCAATATCGAGACGAAGGGCACGTTCTAGGCCATTGCGACCCGGCTCACTAGTCCTCGAAGCGGTTGCCTTCGATATCGATGGCGCCCGGCAGCCCGCGCACCCGGTCGAGCCAGCGGGTGAGGTGAGGCCAGCGGCCCGTGTCGTAGCCGGAAATCTTCAGCAGCGAAATCGGCCCGAAGCAGGATACATCGGCGATCGTGGCGTGCGGCCGGGCGAGCCAGTCCCGGCGTGCGAGCTCGGTGTCCATGATGCGGAGGATGTGGTCGCAGCGCGCGTCGATCTCCTCGTCCGAAAGCTTGATCGCATCCGGCCGCCGTATCTTCGCGCGCTTCATCCAGGGGCCCTGATGCACCTCGTTGGCGGACTTTGACAGCCACTCCGCGACCTTGGCCTCGCCCTCGGCGTCCTGCGGCAGCCAGCGCGATTCCGAGTCGTACTTACGGGCGAGGTAAACGAGGCAGGCGTGCGAGTCGCCGACGCGGAAGGCACCGTCCTCGAGCGCCGGCATCTGCCCGAAAGGATTCAGGGAAAGGAAGGGCTCGCGCTTGTGCTCGCCGCCGTACATGTCGACATCGACGAGCTCGTAAGGCAGCTCGAGCATCGACAGCAGGATGCGGACTTTGTAGCCGTTGATCGAGGCCATCGTCGAATGCAGTCGAATCACGCTGTTGCTCCCGCGCTCGCGTCTTCCCGATCATAACGCGCGGCAAGAGCCGCCGACAGCCGGATTCAGAAGAGCTTGCTGAGGCCGAATGCGAAGCGCGTGCGATCGTAGGAAAACGTGGGGTCGGTCGAGTCGTTGTGGCCGACGAGGCACTCGCCTTCGAACATCCAGCCCGAAGCGAGGTCGCGGCTCGCGCTCAGGCTGACCTGCGCGAGATCCTCGCTGCGCGGCACGGCGAGCGCGTCAAAACGGCTCGAGCGCAGATAGCCTTGCGCGCCGACGCGCCAGCGCAGCGGCAGGGAATACTCGAAGCCGGCATACAGCTCGTTGCGCAGCGGCGAGACCCCGGGCCCCTGACGATCGTTGCGTTCGCTCGCGAGGCCGAAAGACAGCCGCCCGCGCCCGTGCCGTTGCCTGTAGTCCAGCGAGACTCGGTCGCGCGTACCGCCGACGTAGTCGTAGCGCGGGTCGAGGCCGTCGATCGACTCGTGTGCGAACGCGAGCCGCAGCGAGCCCGCGCCCAAACTGCGCCGCGCCGTCACGGCGGCACCGACGCGGCGCTCGAAAGCGTCGCCGGAGAGGGAGCTGCGCGTGTAGTAGGGTTCGGCGCCGAGCAGCCAAGCGCTCGCGTCCCATTCGTATCCGGCCCCGAGCCGCAGGGCCGTCTGGTCGAAATCGCCGGCGGCGCGGTAGCGCACGACGTAGGCGCTGCCGTCCACATAAAGCGGCCCGGAAGCTCGCGGGCGCTCGCGGACCGCGCCGAAGACCTCGAGCAAGGGACTCTTGCCGGAAACGCCGCTCGGCAGCGTCGCCTCGTCGATGAGGGCGACGTTGTCGTCGTAACCGACGTTGAGATCGAGGAGCTTGTATGTATCCGCCGCAAACCGTTCGACGGCCCGTCCGGCGGGCCCGGGCCGCGAGGCCGAAGGTGCGAGCCTTGCGAGCATGGCGTCGGCCAGCGCGGCGATCTTGTCGTTCCCGGCGTTGCGCGCGCGCTCGAACGAGGTGCGCGCCTCCGCGCCGCGGCCTTCGCGCGTCAGGGCAAGGCCGCGGTTGTACTCCGCGAGCCCGCGCATGGTTTCGTAGCTCGCCGCGAGCTCGGCAAACGTGCCCTCCGCGTCGGCGTACCGGCCCAGCTTGTATTGGCACACGCCGATATCGTAAATGACGGCCGGCCCGCCGAGGCCTGCGGCCCGAGCGGCTTCGAACGCGGAGACGGCTGCGGCGAAGTCGCCGCGCGCGAAGGCTTCCGTGCCCGCCCTGAACAGCCGCGTCGGCCGGCCCGGATCGGTCTCGGCGGCTTTTGCAGGGGACGCGGGGAGCGCCGCGGACCCGGCTTCGTCGGCGCCTACTGCAGCCGGCACGGCGCCCGAGGGGCTAGGTGCCGACTGGGCCGACGCGCGCAGCCCGGGCCACGCGGCCAGTCCCAGCAAAAGTAACGCGGCGGGCCGCCTCACACGCTTTTCCACTCTCCATCGAGCCGAGCGTCGGCCGCCGCAATGACCGGCCGAACGCAAGTCACATCGAGTATAGCGAGGCGCGCCGCGCAGGCGACGCGTCGCGGATCGGCGACTAGGGGATCGCCGACGTCTGCAGGTCGGCTTCGGATCTGCGCACGAGGATCAGTGAGGGCCGTGCCCGCCCGACTGGCCGGGCGGCACTTTCGGCGGGCCCCTGTCGGCGGGCGGCCCCCCGGAACCGGGACCGCTGGACGGCGGCCCGCCGCCGCCCCGGGCCGGCCCGCCCGCGCCGCCCGGCGGTCCGCCTGGAACTTGACCAGGCCCGCCGCCCGTCCCTGCGCCGCGTCCGCGCCCCCGGGCCTCGCGGTTCTCTTGAGCCTGGTCGGTCAATGCCCGACCGACGTCGCTGCCGAGCTCGCGCGCCCCTTCGGCCGCGTCGAGGGCCGCCGCGCTCGGCGGCTGCGCGCCCCGCGGCGCGGCCGCTTTGCCCTGGGGCACCCGGTCGCCGCCGCCGGGGCCCCGCGCGGGCGACGCCGCCTGGCCGGCCGCGTCCGGATGGCCGCCCGCGGCCGCGGCGTCGGCGTGGGCTTTGCGCTCGCGGACCCCGGCGGGCAGCTCGATGACGCGTGTCACGTCCTCCGGACCCGTCGCGTTCTGCGGAAGCAGCGTCATCGTTACATCGAGATTGCCCTCGGCCGGCCCGGCCGCGGGAGGCTGGCCGTACGCCGCACCGGCGCAAAGCACGAGGGCGGCCGCCGCGGCGGCGAAGCGCCCTTCGACCCCGATGCCCGGCGCCCGGGGCCTCGTCGCCCGCTGTTGGGCCCGCGGGCCGACGCCGGGATTGGGCCTTGGAGTCATCACGCCGCCCCGGGCTCCGTTCGCTTCTGAGCGGGCGCCGCGGCCGCCTTCACGTCCACGATGAACGTGCGCCGCTTGGCTCCGTGCCGGACCTCGACGAGCAATTGGCCGCCGTCGCTGCCGAGCGCGACGATCGGCAGCGTGAGCTCGTTGGCGCCGGCCGCGAGATCGGTATTCCACCGCAGCTCCTTCTGCGCGCCGAAACCGGCGAGGCCGATCGCGCCCGTGAGGACGACGTGAATCTCCGCGTGCGGCAGATCCGTCGGCGCCTGCACGGCGATGTTCACGTCGCGGGTCTCGTTCAGGGCGAGCGCCACCTCCGGTGTACCGTTGCCCGGCCGCGCGCGCGGCGCGAACGTGAGCACGGCGAACGCGAGCCACGCGGCGGCGGCAGCAAGCGTTGCCCCGAGCCCCATGCCGACCCAAAAGGCGCGGCGCGGCGCGCGCACCGACGGCGCCCTTCCCGCCTCGGCGGCCAGCCGCACGGCACGGTCGAGCGCACCCGGCGGCGGCTCTGGACCGGCGCCCTCACGCTCGGTGCCGAGCGCGGCCAAAGCCCGGCTCGCGCTCCGGCACGGCGAACAGAGGCGAATGTGCTCGAGCGCGGCCAGCCATTCGTCCATCGCGTCCGGAGCCGGCGGCGCCGCCGTCAACTCCATGGCCTCCATGCAGTTCATGGCTCTCCTCCGAAACCGGTCGCCAGGATCGGCCGGCCTTCCTGCCGTTCAATAAGCCTGCCGAGCTTGACGCGTGCCCGGTGCAGGCGCGATTTCAACGTGCCTTCCTTGAGGCCCGTCATGCTCATGATTTCTGCGAGCGAATAGCCCTCGATGTCGTGCAGCGCCAGCAACGAACGCTGATCGCGGTCGAGCCCCCGCCATGCACGGTCCAGCTGCCGCGCCCGCAGCGCCTTCTCGGCCTCCTCGAAGGGCCCCGGCGCTTCGGAAGCGAAGACCGAGGCGTCGTGCGACTCCATGGAATCGACGTGCTTACGGTCGAACCTGCGCTTCTGATCGATGAACAGGCGGCGCATGACGCAAAGCAGCCAGCTGTGCGGCTGTTCGAGCGTCTCGAGCTCGTCGAGCCGCGGATAGGCACGAACGCAGACCTCCTGCACGAGGTCCTCCGCGTCGTGGACCGAGCGCGTGAATCGATAAGCCGTTCGATACAGCAGCGAATAGTGCCGGCCGATCAGCGCCTCGAACCTCTCCGTGTCCGTTTTTCCGCCGGGAATGATCCTGAGTTTCGCCATCGAAAGTCCCACTCTCCTGCGAGACACACGGATCGGCGGCCGAGAGGTTCCCACCTTCGGGCCTCGTGCAACCCTTCGCCGCCCCGCCCGTGTAACCGCTTGAGCCGCTGGGCGCTGGGCGCCGGGCGCTGGGCAAGAACCTCGCGATACCGCGCCCGCCGATCAGCTTAGCATCTTGAAGGGAGTTCCAAATATGAAGGCAAATCAGGGACGTCTCGCCGTCGTCTTCGCCGTCTGCGCCGCGGCCGGCTGTTCGGGCGGGGGGCCCGGCGCCGCCGGCAGCAGCAGCGGGAATGGCAGTTTGACCTTGCAGCTCGCCGATGCGCCCGCGACGGACGCGAGCGAAATTTGGATTTCGATTACCAGCCTGAGCCTCAAGCCGGCCGGCAACGGGCCGGCGATCGATTTCCCGGTCGACCCGAGCCGGCTCGTCAATCTCGCATCGTTGAAGACGGCCGCCGATGCGGTCACGCTGCTCGACGGCGTCAAAGTGCCGGGCGGTCATTACGACTGGCTCGCGATGGACGTCGCCTCCAAATTCGACGGCTCGACGGCCGACGGCTACGTTATGACGAATTCCGGCACGCAGGAGGAGCTCAGCGTGCCCAGCGGACGCGTCCGCCTCGTAAGCGGCTTGACGATCACGGCCGATCAGGCGACTCGGTTTCTCGTCGACTGGAACGCCCACATGGGACTCGTGCAGCCTCCGGGGCACAACGGGGGCTTCATGCTGCGCCCGGCTTTCCGCGTCGTAGACATGACCTCTTACGGAACGCTTTCGGGGACAGTGGCGACGGGCACGATCACCGACCCGGGCAACGACTGCCAGGCCGACGCCGCCGGCGACCTCGGCGTCGGCAACCTCGTCTACGTCTACGCGGGCAAGGGCGTGACGCCGGACGACATCGACGGTAACGACCCCGATCCCGTGGCCACGATCGAGGTCAGGCAGAACCAGGCGGGCGACTACGTCTACGAGGCGTTGCTGACCCCTGGCGATTACACCGTCGCCTTCACTTGCCAGGGCGGCAACGACGATCCCGATACGGACGACACGACCGGCGACCCGGCCACGGACAAGGTGCACTTCTCGGCCGGCACGGACGTGACGATTTCCGCGAACACGGACAGCACCGTGGATTTCTGAGCCCGCGGCGGCCGGCCGGCCGGAACTCTTGCGGAATCTCGACGCCGAAGGATTCGGTCGCGCAGCGGCCCGCCGCCGCGCCCGCCGGCGCGGCCCCCTTTTCTTGTAGCGGCGCGGCCCTATAATGCGCCACCCTTCCCCGCTGCCCGAGCCATGTTCCCCACCGAGAAACTGCGCAACGTCGCGATCATCGCCCACGTCGACCACGGCAAGACGACCCTCGTCGACAAGCTGCTTCAGCAATCCGGCACGATCGACCGCCGCATCGTGCTGCCCGAGCGCGCCCTCGACTCGAACGATCTCGAGCGCGAGCGCGGCATCACGATTCTTTCGAAGAACACGGCTATCCGCTGGAACGGCTGGCGCATCAACATCGTGGATACGCCCGGGCACGCGGACTTCGGCGGCGAGGTCGAGCGCGTGCTCTCGATGGTGGACGGCGTGCTGCTGCTCGTGGACGCCGTGGACGGCCCCATGCCGCAGACACGGTTCGTGACGCAGAAGGCCTTCGCGCGCGGCTTCGTGCCGCTCGTCGTCATCAACAAGATCGACCGCGAGGCGGCACGCCCGGGCTGGGTGCTCGACCAGACGTTCGATCTCTTCGACCGACTCGGCGCGAGCGACCGGCAGCTCGACTTTCCCGTGGTCTACGCCTCGGCGCTGCAGGGCTACGCGAGCCTCGACCCCGCCGCCCGCTCGGGCGACATGCAGCCGTTGCTCGAGGCCATCGTGCGGCACGTGCCGCCGCCGCCCGTCGAGCTCGAGGGCCCGCTGCAGCTGCAAGTCTCGAGCCTCGACTACAACGCCTACGTGGGCGTGCTCGGCATCGGCCGCATCGCACGCGGCGTTGCCAAGGCCGGCGCGCCCGTCACGCTCGTGCACCGCGACGGCACGGCCCGCAACGCCCAGCTCGGCGAGCTCTACGGCTTCGACGGCCTCGAGCGCATCCGCATCGAGGAGGCCGGCGCCGGCGACATCGTGGCCTTCAGCGGCATCGAGGACCTCGGCATCTCGGACACGATCTGCGCCCGCGGCAAGCCCGAGGCGCTGCC
The DNA here is from genome assembly GCA_963702105.1 of uncultured Gammaproteobacteria bacterium. Lineage (GTDB taxonomy): Bacteria > Pseudomonadota > Gammaproteobacteria > Steroidobacterales > Rariloculaceae > ZC4RG20. The sequence continues at coordinate 244,029 of OY969712.1, read as the reverse complement.
GCCGCTCAAGATCGACGAGCCCACCATCAGCATGACGTTTCAGGTCAACAAGTCCCCGTTCGCGGGCCGCGAGGGCAAGTTCCTCACGAGCCGGCAGATCCGCGAACGGCTCGATCAGGAGCTCACCCACAACGTCGCGCTGCGCGTCGAGGATACGGAGGACCCGGACAAATTCCGCGTCTCGGGCCGCGGCGAGCTGCACCTTTCCGTGCTCATCGAGACGATGCGGCGCGAGGGCTACGAGCTCGCCGTGTCGCGGCCGGCCGTCATCGAGCGCGTCGTGGACGGCGTCGTGCAGGAACCCTTCGAGGTCGTGACCGTGGACTTCGAGGAGGCCCATCAGGGCGCCGTCATGAGCCGGCTGGCCGAGCGCAAAGGGGAGCTGCGCAACATGGTGCCGGACGGGCGCGGCCGCGTGCGGCTCGAGTACCGAATACCGGCCCGCGGGCTCATCGGCTTCCGCACGGAGTACCTGACCGCCACGGCCGGCACGGGCCTGCTCTACCACGTCTTCGACGGCTACGCGCCGCGCATTCCGGGCGAGATCGCGCAGCGCGTCAACGGCGTGCTCGTCTCGATGGTCAAGGGCAAGGCGCTGGCCTACGCGCTGTTCAACCTGCAGGAGCGCGGCGCGCTTTTCATCGGGCACGGAGCCGAGGTTTACGAGGGCATGATCGTGGGCCTGCACAGCCGCGGCAACGACCTGCCCGTGAATCCGACCAAGGGCAAGCAGCTCACGAACATCCGCGCGGCGGGCTCGGACGAGAATATTCTGCTGACCCCGCCGATCCGCTACTCGCTCGAGCAGGCGCTCGAGTTCATCGACGACGACGAGCTCGTCGAAATTACGCCCGTCTCGATTCGGTTGCGCAAGAAGCTGCTGACGGAGCACGAGCGCCGCCGCGAAGCGCGCGGGCACGGGTGAGGGGAAAAGGGGTCAGAGCCCTTTTTCTTGCGGGCCCGCAAGCCGTCCACGGGCAGAGGAAGAAAAAGGGCTCTGACCCCTTTTTCAGCTGTCGTCGACCTGATACCGCGTCCCGTCCGGATACCGGACGCTGAGAATCCAGCCGAACCGCTCGCCGGCCTTTCTCGAGCGCAGCGCCTCGATCGTCACCGTCTCGCCGTCCATGAGCTTGCTCCGGCTCAGTCCGATTTTGTGGAACATGGCCGTCGGCAGCGACTCGAGACGCCAGCGCTCGACGTTGCCGTGATCGAGGACGTCGATCTCAAAATGCGTATGTGGGTACACCCATTCGATCTCGCAGATCACGCCGACGAGCGTGACGTGCCGATCGCGATCGAATTCGGCGTAGACGGAATGGTGAGCGGATGCGCGAAGTGCGACCAGACTCAGGCCGGCCGCAAGAAGCGCGACCGCGTGCGTGCGCGCCGTCATCGGTAAGCCCCCCCGGGCAGTTCGAAGGGCGCGAGTGTAGTTGAGAGGCGAAGCGCCGGCAAAACCGGCGGCGGCCCGCACGGGGTGCGCGCGGCCGCTCCGGGCGGTTATCATGGCACGCCTCGATCGACTCGACTCCCGCGGCCAGTCGGCCTGCGCGGAGAGACCCGCGGCGGCAAGGGAGTGCCGGCGCGGCGGACGCGACAGGGGCCCGGTTTTTCGTGAAATGCAGACCCGTCAGCGCATGCCTCTGTCTCGCAGTTTCGCTCATCGCCACGGCCGCGGCGAACCCGCCCTCGAACCAATCTCGGTCTGACGCGCGGGCCGCACGCCGCGCGGCCGCCATCGAGCACGCTTCCGGGAAGACCGTGCGCATCGTGCGCGCGGCCATGGCTCCCGTCATCGACGGCGTGCTCGACGAAGCCGCGTGGGCCGAGGCCGCGGTCGTCGACGACTTCCACGAGACCCGTCCCATCGAGTACGCGGCGCCGGCCGAGCGCACCGTGGTCTATGTGATGTACGACAAGGACGCGCTGTACATCGGCGCCCGCCTCTACGACCGGGAACCGAGCAAGATCACGGCTCGCGTGCTGCGGCAGGGGGCGAACATCTCTTCGGACGACTGGTTCTCGGTCGTCGTGGACCCCTTCCACGACCGCCGCAGCGGCTACCGCTTCGAGACGAATCCGAACGGGCTGCGGCGCGAGGCGCTGTTCAAGAACGTGAGCCACGAGCAGTGGGACTGGCAGGGCATCTGGTACACGGCCGCCCGGATAACGGACGACGGCTGGACCGTCGAGATGGCGATTCCCTTCAAAACGCTCTCGTTCGATCCCGGCAACGACACATGGGGCATCGACTTCAGCCGCTCGATCGCGCGCCGTGACGAGCGCATGGCCTGGGTCTCACGGGACCGTGCCGTGGACCCGAGCACGGCCGGGGAAGCCGTCGGCCTGACGGGACTCGACCAAGGCATGGGACTCAACGTCGTCCCCTCGATCTCGGCCGAGGCGCGGCGGGACGTGCAGGCGGGACGGCACACCTCCCGAATGACGCCTTCCGTGGACGCCTTTTACAAGATTACGCCCGGCCTCACGGGCTCGTTGACCGTCAACACGGACTTCTCGACCGCACAGGTGGACAACCGCCAGGTCAATCTGACGCGCTTCGCGCTGTTCTACCCCGAGAAGCGCGACTTTTTCCTGCAGGACTCGGACATCTTCGAGTTCGGCCACATCGGCCAGAACGGGCGGCCGTTCTTCTCCCGGCGCATCGGCCTCGACGGGAACGGCGAGCCCGTCGGCATTCGCGCGGGCGCGAAGCTCAGCGGGCGCATCGGGCGCTGGAACATCGGCGCGCTCTCGATCCGTCAGGACGCGTCGGCAAGTTCGCCGGCCAGCACGGCCACGGTCGCACGCGTTTCCGCCAATGTGCTCAGCGAGTCCACGGCCGGCGTCATCGTGACGCACGGCAACCCGCAGGGCGTCGGCGAAAACAGCCTCGTCGGCGCAGACTTCCTCTACCGCAACTCGCGCCTGCCGGGCGGCCGCCTGCTCGAAGGCGAGGCCTGGGCCCAGAGCAGTCGAACCGCGGGACTGCGCGGGCACGACAAGGCCTTCGGCTGGGCGCTGCGCTCTCCCAACAGCACGGGGTTGCGCGGCGGGCTTCGCTTCAGCGAGTTCCAGCGCAACTTCAATCCGGGGCTCGGCTTCGTCAATCGAGTCGGCGTGCGCCAGAGCAATGCGGGCGTGCAGTACACGTATCGGCCCGAGGGCGGCGGGTTCCTGCGATCGTTCGAGAGCGGTGTGCACTGGCAGGGCATCGACGGGCTCACCGGCGGGCTTCAGACCCAGACGCTCCGCATCAACGTCGCCCACTTCGGCGATCGCGAAGGCGACAATCTCGCGCTCGACTGGTGGCGGGATACCGAGGTTCTGACCGAGCCGTTCGAGATCGTCCCGGGCGTCGTGATCCCGGCTGGACGATACAGTTTCGACCAGCAGGAGCTCGATCTTTTCGGAGCGCGCCAGCGCAGCGTCTCGGGCGCTTTCGGAATCGGCACCGGCGGCTTCTACGACGGCAAGCGCGATAAGCTGTTCGGCGTCCTGGCGTGGCGGCCTTCGGGTCACTTCAACACCCGGCTCGAGTACCAGCTCAATGAGATCGCGCTGCCCGAAGGCGCGTTCACGACGCGGCTCGTCTCCGTGCGGGCCGAGGTCGTCTTCTCGGCGCAGCTCAGCTGGGCCAACCTGATCCAGTACGACAACGTCTCGCAGATAATCGGCGTCAACAGCCGGCTGCAATGGACGCCCGAGGCCGGGCGCCAGGCCTTTCTGGTGTTGAACCACGATCTGCAGGATTACGACCGCAACGGCACCTTCGAAACGGCGCTCGCCGAGGCGGCGGTCAAATTCAGCTACACGTTCCGGTTCTAGCAGGACCCGCCTGCAGCGGGGCGGAGGCCTGTGCAGAGGCCTCGGCGGAAGACCGCTTCGGACAGGTGGGCGCTGGTGGGCGGAGGCGTCCGGACCGGAATCTTTCACCCAGCGATCTCGTCGCGCGGTGGCAGCAGGATTCATGAACGGCCACCGACGTATCAGAGGAGGCTGCCACTACCAGTGATCCGTTCATGAAGCCTGCGGCCGACCGGTAGCCCCGAGTAGCCCCCGCGTTTTTCGTTACAATGCGGCCATGAGCAGTGCGATCACGACCTCGCCGGGCCCGCGCCCCTCGCGGGTCATCGGCCACGTGATCGGCGGACGCGAGGTCGCCGGCGGCGGCCGCCGCGCGCCGGTCTTCAACCCGGCGACGGGCACAGTCGCGGCCGAGGTCACCCTGGCCGCCCGCGAGGAGACGCTTGCGGCGGTCGCGGCCGCCAAAGCCGCGTTCCCGGCCTGGAGCGAGACTTCCCCGCTCAAGCGCGCGCGCGTCATGTTCGAGTTCAAGGCGCTGCTCGAGGCGCGGCGCGACGACCTCGCGGCCGCGATTACGCGCGAGCACGGCAAGGTGCTCGACGACGCGCGCGGCGAGGTCGTGCGCGGCATCGAGGTGGTCGAGTTCGCCTGCGGAGCGCCGCAGCTGCTCAAGGGCCAGTTCGCGGACAATATCGGCGGCGGTATCGACAACTGGTCGCTGCGCCAGCCGCTCGGCGTCTGCGTCGGGATCACGCCTTTCAACTTCCCGGCCATGGTGCCGATGTGGATGTTCCCGGTCGCCCTCGTCTGCGGCAACACGTTCGTGCTGAAGCCGAGCGAGCGGGACCCGAGCGCCGCGGTGATGCTGGCCGAGATGCTGACCGAAGCCGGGCTGCCCGAGGGCGTATTCAACGTGCTCCAGGGCGACAAGGAGGCGGTCGACGGGCTGCTCGCGCACGAGGACGTGGCGGCGGTCAGCTTCGTGGGCTCGACGCCCGTGGCCGAGTACATCCACCGGGAGGCGGGCGCGCGCGGCAAGCGCGTGCAGGCGCTCGGCGGGGCCAAGAACCACCTCGTCGTCATGCCCGATGCCGATCTCGATCAGGCGGCCGACGCCCTGACGGGCGCGGCCTACGGCTCCGCGGGCGAGCGCTGCATGGCAATCTCCGTGGCCGTGGCCGTGGGCGCGACGGGCGACGCGCTGGTCCCCAAGCTCGCCGAGCGCGCGCGCCGGCTGCGCGTCGGGGACGGGCTCGAGGGCGCCGAAATGGGGCCGCTCGTGACGGCGGCCCACCGCGAGCGAGTCGCGACCTATATCGAGGACGGTGCGCGTGCCGGCGCCGAGCTGGTCGTGGATGGCCGGGGTCTGGTCGTGGCGGGCCGCGAGGCCGGATTCTTCCTGGGGCCGACGCTTTTCGACCGCGTGCAGGCCTCGATGCGCATCTATCGCGAGGAGATCTTCGGGCCCGTGCTCGCCGTCGTGCGCGTGCCCGACTTCGCCGCGGCCGTCGAGCTCGTGAACGCGCACGAGCTCGGCAACGGCGTTGCCTGCTACACGCGCGACGGCGGGGTCGCGCGCGAATTCGCGCGCCGCATCCACGCGGGCATGGTCGGCATCAACGTGCCGATCCCCGTGCCCATGGCGTTCCACTCGTTCGGCGGTTGGAAACGCAGCCTATTCGGGGACCATCATATCTACGGCGAGGAAGGCGTACGCTTTTACACGCGGTACAAGTCGGTCATGCAGCGGTGGCCGGACGCAGGGGTCCGCGGCCCCGAATTCACGATGCCGACGCACAAATGACGAAAAAAGGGTCAGAGCCCTTTTTCTCCTGCCGCCCACGGCTCCGCCGCGGCGGAGCCGAACCCGAAAAAGGGCTCTGACCCCTTTTTCGCTGCTGGAGATCCAGGTGCAGCTCGCGAGCATTCGCTACGGGAACGAAGACCTGGTCGCGGCGCGCCTCGACGCCGAGCACCTCGTCAACGTCGAGGCGCTGCAGCGCATCGCGGCCGAGCGCCAAGGCGTGCCGCGGCGCGAGCCGCTGACGAGCATGGCGGCCGTCATCGAAGGCGGCGACTCGCTGCGCGAGGATCTCGAGCGCGCGCTCGAGCTCGCGCGCGAGGATGCGGCGGCGGCGCCGCGTATCGCGTGTACCGACGTCGGCTGGCGGCCGCCCGTGCGCCCGGGCAAGATCTGCGCGGTCGCGATGAACAACTCGGCCAGCAACGAGCGCAAGATCAGCGCGCCCGATCATCCGGCCTTCTTCCTCAAGCCCTCCTCGTGCCTGGCCGCGCACGGCGAGCCGATCCGGGTCCGCCGCTACTACGGTACCGTTCACCCCGAGCCCGAGCTCGCCGTCGTCATCGGCCGCCGGACGCGCGACGTGGACGTGCGCGAGGCACTCGACGCCGTCTACGGCTACTCGATCTTCGACGACGTGACGGGCAGCGGCATGCGCGCCGAGGACCGCTTTCACTACTACGCCGTCTACCCTTCGAAGACGGACCCCGACGTCACGGAGCGCGTCGAGCAGCACCTCTCCTACGCGGGCCGCTACAAAGGCAGCGACACCTTCGGGGTGCTCGGCCCCTGGCTCGTCACGCGCGACGAGATCGCGAATCCCGACGACCTGCGCGTCGTCTGCAAGGTCGGCGGCGAGACGATCGCCGAGGACAGCACGCGCTATTACAACTTCAAAGTCGCGGAGGTCGTGAGCTTCATCAGCCAGTTCCAGACACTCGAGCCCGGCGACGTCGTCTCGCTCGGCACGGCCTTCAAGCCCGGCGCGACGCGGCGCTCCATTCATCACGCCGACCTGCAGCGCGTCGCCGGCCCCGTCGAGATCAGCATCGAAGGCCTCGGCACCCAGAGCAGCCCCGTGGTCGTCGAGGATCGGGAGATGGGCCGGTGGCGGCTCCGCTGACCGCGCTCGAACGCCTCGAGATTCGCGCCGCGCTTGAAGACCTCAATACCGCGTTTACGCACCATCTCGACCACGGCAACATCGACGCGCTAGTCGATCTGTTCACCGAGGACGCGCTCTATACGCACGGCCGCCGGCGCTCGGAAGGCCGCACCGAAATCGCCGCATTGTTCCGCGAACGCACGGCCGCCGGGCCGCGCACGGCCCGGCACCTTTACTCGGCCCTCAAGCTCGACATCGTGAGCCGGACGCAGGCCGGCGGCACGAGCGTCTGCATGACCTTCGCGCAGAACGGCCTCCCGCCGCTCGCGCCGGCCGTGCCGATCCTCGTCGCGGACTTCGTGGACGCCTACGTACGCTGCGACGACGACCGGTGGCGCATCCGCCGCCGCCACATCGAACGGATCTTCGTCGATCACGAGAACAGCCGCCCCGTCGGCTGGAAGGAACCCTCATGAGCACCTTACCCGACTACGAGCCGACCTGCGCCGACCACGCGGGCGCCGTCGATCTCACGATCCGGCCGCGCAGCCGCGACCTCGGCGGCTTCTCCGTCCGGCGTGTGCTGCCCGCGGCCGAACGCCGCATGGTCGGCCCGTTCGTCTTCTTCGACGAGATGGGCCCGGCCGTGCTGCCGGCCGGCCAGGGCATGGACGTCCGCCCGCATCCGCACATCGGGCTCGCCACCGTGACCTACCTCTTCGAAGGCGAGATCATGCACCGCGACAGCCTGGGCTCGGTGCAGCCGATCCGCCCGGGCGCCGTTAACCTCATGACGGCAGGCCGGGGCATCGTCCACTCCGAGCGGTCGGGCGCCGACCGCGCGGTGGACGCGCGGCTCCACGGCCTGCAGCTCTGGATCGCGCTGCCCGACGGGGCCGAAGAGATCGAGCCCGACTTCGTCCATTACGCCGCCGAGTCGCTCCCCGAGCTCGAGATCGACGGCGCCCAAGTGCGCGTCGTCATGGGCGGGGCCTACGGCCGCCGCTCGCCCGTCGCCTCGTATTCGCCGATCGTGTATCTCGAGGTCCGGCTCCCGGCCGGCGCTTCGTTCGAGCTGCCCGGCGACTACAGCGAGCTCGCGGCCTACCTCGTCTCGGGCCGGGTCGACGCGGCCGGCCGCGCAGCGGGCGCGGGCGCCGCCGGCACCTATGATCCCAACGTGATGCTCGTCGCGCGGCACGGCGCGGCCCTGACGCTCACGGCGCGCGAGCCCGCGCGTCTCGTCGTGATCGGCGGTGAACCCGTCGGGCCGCGGCACATATGGTGGAACTTCGTCTCGAGCTCGAAGGAGCGAATCGAGCGCGCGAAAGACGACTGGCGCGCGATGCGGCTCGGCACCGTGGCGGGCGACGACGAGTTCATACCCCTGCCGGAGAACTGACGCGTCAAGCGCGCTGGCCGGACGGCCGCGCCTGCGCACGCGCCGTGCCGCGGGATGCGCCGCCCGTCAGGACGACTCGAGAATGAACTCGGCCCCCTTCTCCGCGATCATGACCGTGGGCGCGTTCGTGTTGCCCGAGGTGATGCGCGGCATAACGGAAGCGTCGACGACGCGCAGACTCGAGATACCGTGCACGGCCAGGCGGTCGTCGACGACGGCGAGCCGGTCCGCGCCCATCCTGCAGGTGCCGACCGGGTGGAAGATCGTGGTGCCGAGATCGCCGGCGGCGCGCATGAGGTCCTCATCGCTCGTGAGCTCGGGGCCGGGCTTCCACTCGCGCGGCTCGAAGCGCGCGAGCGGCTCGGCGGCCATGATCCGGCGCGTAAACCTCACGCCCGCGACGGCCACCCGACGGTCCTCCTCGCTCGAGAGGTAATTCAGGGTGATGGCCGGAGCCGCAGCCGGATCGGTGCTCTTGATGCGCACGTGGCCGCGGCTCGTGGGCTGCAGATTGCACACGGACGGCGTGATCGCGTTGAAGGCGTGCAGCTCGTCGCCGAATTTGTCGAGCGACAGCGGCTGCACGTGCCACTCGATATTGGGCGCCGGGCGGTCCGGGTCGCTGCGCGCGAACGCGCCGAGCTGCGAGGGCGGCATCGTGAGCGGCCCCGTGCGAAAGAGCAGATACTCGAGCGCCATGCGGGCCTTGCCGAGCAGCGTGCGCGCCCGAAGATTCAGCGTAACCGTATTCGCGACCTTGTAGATGATGCGCACCTGCAGGTGGTCGTGCAGGTTCTCGCCGACGCCGGGCAGCTCGTGCACGGGCCGGATGCCATGGCGCGCGAGCAGCTCGCCCGGGCCGATCCCGGAGAGCTGCAGGATCTGCGGTGAGCCGATCGCGCCGGCCGCGAGGACGACCTCGCCGCGCGCCCTGAAGCTGCGGCGCTCCTTGCCGTCGAGCAGGACGGCGACGCCCGTCGCGCGTTTTCCGTCGCCGCCGTCCGAGACCTCGATGCGCTCGGCGTGGGCGTGCGTGAGCACGCGCAGGTTCGGCCGTTGCAGGACGGGCCGCAGAAATGCCTTCGTCGCGCTCCACCGCACGCCGCGGCGCTGCGTGACCTGGAAATAGGCGTTGCCGAAATTGTCGCCCCGGTTGAACTCGGGAATCTTGGGAATGCCGCAGGCCTCCGCCGCGTCGCGCCAGGCGTCGAGGATCTCCCAGCTCACGCGGCGCTCTTCGACGCGCAGCTCGCCGCCTGCGCCGTGCATCGCGTCGGCGCCGTGCTGATAGTCCTCCGAGCGCTTGAAGACGGGCAGCACGTCGTCCCAGCCCCAGCCGCGGTTGCCTAGGGAGGCCCAGTGGTCGTAGTCGCTGCGCTGGCCGCGCATGTAGATCATGGCGTTGATGGACGAGCAGCCGCCGAGCACCTTGCCCCTGGCATAGCCGATCTTGCGGCCATTGAGCCCCGGATCGGGCTCGATCTCGTAGCACCAGTCCGTGCGCGGATTGCCGATCGTGTAGAGGTAGCCGACCGGCACGTCGATCCAGAAGTAATCGTCCTTGCCGCCGGCCTCGAGCAGCAGCACGCTCTTGCTCTTGTCCGCGGACAGCCGGTTTGCGAGCACGCAGCCCGCGGTCCCCGCGCCGATGATGATGTAGTCGTATTCCGGGTCTGGCGCTCGCACAGCAGCGATTCTACGGCAATCGGCAGCAAACTACGGCAATCGGGAGAAAATGCGCCGCGGCCGGGGCTGCGCGCCATCGACACGAGCGACGCGGGCGCGCCCGCCGCGCCGCGGCTTTGCGGCCCGCTGCCGCGATGCTATGTTCAGGCCCCCGGGGACGCCCGAATCGAGGGAGAGACGCATGCCGACCCGCCGCGAATGTCTTGCGATGACGGCGAACGCCTGCGCGGCGCTGGCCTTGGGGCCGCGCCCGCTCCGCGCTCAGGAGACCGAGGCCGTGCTGACGCGCGCGATCCCCTCGACGGGCGAGAAGCTCCCGATCATCGGCCTCGGCAGCTCGGCGACGTTCAGCGAGACGGCCAGCGACGAGGACTACGACGCGATCCGCGGCGTCATGCGCACGCTGTTCCAGGGCGGCGGCCGGGTCTTCGATACCGCGCCTGCCTACGGGGCCTCGGAAGAGGTCGCGGGCAAGGTCGTCAGCGAGCTCGGCCTGCGCGACCGCGTCTTCTGGGCGACGAAGCTCAACGTCGTGGGCTTCTTCGGCCGCGGCCCCGCCGACCGCGCCCGGGCCCTCGCGCAAGCCGAGACCTCGTTCCGCCGGCTCGGGCGCGAGCCCATCGACCTCCTTCAGGTCCACAACCTCGCCGACATCCCGCACCAGCTGCCCATCGTGCGCGAGCTCAAGGACAAGGGGCGCGTCCGTTACATCGGCACCACCTCGACCTTCAAGGGCCAGTACGACGAGTTCGAACGCGTCATCCGCAGCGAGCGGCTCGACTTCATCGGGGTGGACTACGCCGTGGACGACCGCAGCGCCGAACAGAAGATCCTGCCGCTGGCGCAGGACAAGGGCATCGCGGTCCTCGGCTACATGCCTTTCGGCCGCACGCGCCTTTGGGACAGGGTGGCCGGCCGCAGCGTGCCCGACTGGGCCGCGGAATTCGGCGCCGGGAGCTGGGCGCAGTTCTTCCTGAAGTTCGCGGCTTCCCATCCGGCCATCACGTGCGTGACGCCCGCGACGAGCAATCCCAAGCACATGCAGGACGATCTCGGTGCGCTGCACGGCCGTCTGCCCGATGCGGCGGAGCGGCGGCGCATGGTGGAGTTCGTCGAGGCCCTGTAGGCAAGGCTCGGCAAGGCGCTGCAGCGCCGGTCCCCGTGTTGCCGCGTTGCCGCTCGCTGCGTTGCCGCGTTGCCGCGCGGCACCGCCCCGCGCCCCGCGCGTTGACAGTCCCGCGGCGGGCGGCTCACCATTCCAAGTCCACGCGGCGCCCGCGTTCCCTCGGCGCTGCAGCCCTATTGCAGGAGAACCATCGATGAACGCAGTGCCGCAAGCTCGAACCGAACTTTCGATCAAAGCGCCGAAGGCGTTCTTCATCGGCGGACGGTGGGAGAAACCGGCCGGCCACGGGTCGCTGAACGTCATCTCCCCCGTGACCGAGGAGGTCGTCATGACGTTCGCCGAGGCCTCGACGGCGGACGTTGATCGGGCGGTCGCCGCCGCGCGCGAGGCCTTCGACAACGGCCCCTGGCCCCGAATGTCGGCCGAGGAACGCGGCGCGCGCCTTATCGACGTTGCCGAGCGGCTCAAAGCGCGCCTGCCGGAGCTCGCCCAGGCCTGGACGACCCAGGTCGGCGCCCCAATCAGCTTCACGCGCTACGCCTCGGGCCAGGCCCCCGAGCTCTTCGAGTACTACGGCACGCTGATCAAGAGTTATCCGCTCGTAGACGAGCGCCGGCGCGACGACGGCGGGCTCGTGCGAGTCGTCAGGGAGCCGGTCGGCGTCGTCGCGGCGATCACGCCTTGGAACGCCCCGCTCGTCCTGCTCTGCTACAAGGTGGCGGCCGCCCTGGCCGCCGGCTGCACGGTCGTCGCCAAACCCTCGCCGGAAACGCCCATGGACGCCTACCTGCTCGCCGAGTGCATCGAGGCGGCCGGCCTGCCTCCGGGCGTCTTCAACGTGATTCCGGCGGGCCGTGAGACGGGCGACTACCTCATCAGGCACGCGGGGATCGACAAGATCAGCTTCACGGGCAGCACGGCGGCCGGCAAGCACATCGCGGCGGCGGCCGCGGCCCGGCTCACGCGCACGAGCTTCGAGCTCGGCGGCAAGTCCGCGGCGATCGTGCTCGAGGACGCCGACATCGGCCAGGTGCTCCAGAGTCTCGTGCCGTTTTCGATGCCCATCACCGGCCAGGTCTGCTTTTCGCTGACTCGCGTGCTCGCGCCCGAGTCCCGCAAGCACGAAGTGCTGGATGCCTACGTGTCGGCCGTCAAGACGGTCAAGGTCGGCGATCCGGAGCAGCCGGACACGCAGATGGGCCCGCTCACGATGAAGCGCCAGCTCGACCGGGTCGAAGGCTACATCGCCAAGGGCAAGCAGGAAGGGGCGAAGCTCGTGCTCGGCGGCGGCCGATACAAGGGTTTCGACCGCGGTTACTTCATCGAGCCGACGGTCTTCGACGACGTGCAGACGAACATGACGATCGCCCGCGAGGAGATCTTCGGCCCCGTGGTCTCGTTCATCGGCTACAAGGACATCGACGACGCGGTCCGCAAGGCGAACGACACCGACTATGGCCTGCACGGTGCAGTCTACTCGGCGGACGCCGAGCGCGGCTACGAGATCGCACGCCGCATGCGGTCGGGCAGCGTGACCGTCAACGGGATGATCGTCGATCCGAAGATGCCTTTCGGTGGCTTCAAGCAGTCCGGTATAGGACGCGAAGGCGGGATCGAGGGCCTCGAGTTGTACTTCGAGCTCAAGACCGTGTATTTCGCCTGAGCTCGATTCGGCAAGGCTCAGGCACGTGGTGTCCCGGGCGCGTTCCCCGGGGAGGAGGAGTCATGGCGGCTTCGAAGAGCATGGCGGCCGGAGCGGCCGCGTGGTTGCTGTCTGCCTGCGCTAACATGCCGACCGGCCCGAGCCCGGAGCTCCCGGCGGCCCTTGAGCCGATCACCTGCCGGCCCATACTGGCAGCGCCGTCCAACGTGATCGTCACGAAGTGTGCGACGACCGCGCAATGGCGGGCTTTCGACGACGCGTCGGCGCGGGCGGCGCAGGCCCTCGTGCAGCGCCTGCAGGGCAGCCCGTACCAAAGGGAAACGTTCTGAGCGGAAGGGCCACGTCCTGAGGGACCCCTCGACCGAGGGCGGCGGGCCGCGCCGCCCGGGCTCGGCGTTATCCGGGCTGCCCATTGACGAGGCGCTGCCGGCCTTGCGGCGGGCGCTCGCCGGCGGCCGCGCGGCCGTGCTCACGGCCCCGCCCGGCGCCGGCAAGAGCACCATCGTGCCCCTCGCGCTTCGGGGCGAGCCCTGGGTCCGGGACCGGCGCATCGTCATGCTCGAGCCGCGCCGGCTCGCGGCCCGCGCGGTCGCGCGGCGCATGGCCGCCTCGCTCGGGGAACGCGTAGGGGGCACGGTGGGCTACCGCATGCGCCTCGAGACCCGCGTCTCCGCGGCGACGCGCATCGAGGTCGTCACCGAAGGCGTGCTGACGCGCATGCTGCAGCACGATCCGGCGCTCGAAGGCGTCGCGCTCGTGATCTTCGACGAGTTCCACGAGCGCAGCCTTCAGGCCGACCTCGGCCTGGCCCTGACGCTCGAAGCGCGCGACGTGCTCGCGCCCGAGCTGCGCCTGCTCGTGATGTCGGCCACGCTCGACGCGGGGCCGGTCTCCGCACTGCTCGGCGGCGCCGCCGTCGTGAGCGCCGAGGGCCGGAGCTTTCCGGTCGAGACGCGCTTCGTCGGCAAGGGCCCGCCGCTGCTGCCCGGCGCGCGCGGCACCGCCGGCAGGAGACCGGGGGCGGCGACGGCCGAAGGCCTTACGGCGGCGATCGTGCTGGCCGCACTGACCGAAGCGCCCGGCGACGTCCTCGTCTTTCTGCCCGGCGCGCGCGAAATCAGGCGCGTGCAGGCCCACCTCGAGGCGGCGGCGCTCGGGCCGGGCGTGCGTCTGCTTCCGCTCTTCGGCGATCTCGACACGGCCGCGCAGGACGAAGCGCTCGCGCCGCACCCCTCGGGCGGGCGGCGCGTCGTGCTGGCGACGAACATCGCCGAGACGAGCCTGACGATCGAAGGCGTGCGCATCGTCGTGGACTCCGGGCTCGTGCGCCGCGCGCGCTTCGACCCGGGCAGGGGTCTCTCGCGCCTCGAAACGGAGCGCATCTCGCGCGCCTCCGCGGAGCAGCGGCGCGGCCGTGCGGGGCGCACGGCGCCTGGTGTGTGCTACCGGGCGTGGAGCGAAGGCGCCCACGCCCGGCTCGCGGCGGCAACACCGCCCGAGATCCTCGACTCCGATCTCGCGCCGCTCGCGCTCGAGCTCGCGAGCTGGGGCGCGGCCGACGCGGGGGCGCTGAGGTGGCTCGACGCGCCGCCGCCCGGGGCCCTCGCGAGCGCGCACGATCTTCTGCGCCGCCTCGGCGCGCTGAACGCCGCGGGCCGCATCACGCCCCGCGGGCGCGAGATGGCCGAGATTCCCTTGCACCCCCGGCTTGCTCACATGCTCATCGAGGGCCAGCGGCTCGGCCGGCTGCGTCTCGCCGCCGAGCTCGCCGCGGTGCTCTCCGAACGCGATCCCGCGGCCGGCGCGGCCGAGCGCGACGCCGACGTCGCGACGCGCCTCGCCCTGCTCGAGCGCCGCGCGGCTCGCACCGGGGCCGCCGCCCGGGCGCGCAAATTCGCGGCCGAGCTCGAACGCCGCGTCGGCGGCGGAACTCGGGCCGACGCGGCCTCGCCCGCGGGCCTTGCGGAGGCTTCGATCGGCGTGCTGCTCGCGTTTGCCTACCCGGATCGCGTAGGCCGGCGCCGCCCGGGCGGCGCCGGCCGCTATACGCTCGCGAACGGCCGCGGCGCGGCGCTGCCGGAAGGCGAACGGCTCGCGCGCGAGGAATTTATCGTCGCCGTCGATCTCGACGATCGCGAACGCGACGCCCGCATCCGGCTCGCCGCGGCCCTGCGCCGCGAGGACCTCGAAACCTACTTCGCGGGCGACCTCGAACGCCGCGACGAGATCGCGTGGAGCACGCGCGAGCAGGCGGTCGTGGCCCGCCGAACGCTGCGCCTCGGGGCCGTGACCGTCGACGAGCGGCCGCTGCCATCGGTCCCGCCCGAGGCAACGCGCGCCGCGATGCTGGAAGGGCTCCGGTCGCTCGGCGTGTCCGCCCTGCCGTGGACCGACGAGGCGCGCGACCTTCAAGCGCGCATCGAGTTCGCGCGCCGCCTTCCGCTCGAGGAGACGGCCGATTGGCCGCCCGTGGACGACGCCGCGCTCGAAACCGATCTCGAGCGCTGGCTCGGGCCATGGCTCGAGGGGCTGGCGCGCCGCGAGCATCTCACGCGCATTCCGCTCGTCGAGGCCTTGCTCGCGCGCCTGGGCTGGGACCGGCGCCGCCGCCTGGAGGAGCTCGCCCCCGCACGGCTCGAGGTACCGAGCGGCTCGCACGTCCGCATCGACTATCGCGACGAAAACGCCCCCGTCGTCGCGGTGCGGCTGCAGGAAGTGTTCGGCCTCGAACAATCGCCGCGCGTCGGGGCCGGACACGTGCCCGTGACGTTCAAGCTTCTCTCTCCAGCCCGCCGCCCGGTGCAGATCACGCGCGACCTCGCGAGCTTCTGGCGCGGCGCGTACGCGCAGGTGCGCAAGGACCTCCGCGGGCGATACCCGAAGCACTACTGGCCCGAGGACCCGTGGAGCGCGGGGGCGATACGCGGCGTGCGGCCGCGGTAGCGAAAAAAAAGGTCAGAGCCCTTTTTGCTTGTCCGGCCCGTCCACTCCCAGCAGCGCGAGCAGCCGCCTCCCGATCGCCCGGTACTGGTGGTCGAAGTGATGCCCGCCCGGGAGCTTGACGACCGTGCGGTCCGAGCCCCCGTTCAGCGCCGGACACAGGGAATCCTGCTCCGCCGCGCCGTAGAAGCAGATGACCCTCTCGGTCACGCGCTTTGCGGCGGGCAGCGTATCGACCGAGTCCGGGTGCCTGTGGTTGCTCCACAAATCGGCGAAGTGGAACTTGAAGCCGGTAAACAGCGAGGGCGCGAGCAGAACGACGGCCTGAAGCTTACGCGTCAGCGCTTCGCCGAGCCTCGTCACACCGAAGGGCAGCACCTCCGCTCCCCGGGAGTAGCCGACGAGCAGAAGCCGCTCGCAATGCCACGCTTCGAGGTAGTACTTCGCGATGGCAGCGAGATCCGAGGTCAGCTGCTGCGGCGTTTTGCGGTCCCAGAAGTAGCGCGCGGCATCGAGCCCGACTACGTCGTAGCCGCCGCGCTCGAGCTGCTGCGAAAGCTGCGCGTCCAGCGGCGCCCAGCCGCCGTCTCCGGAGATGAACACCGCCAGGGCGTGCGCCGGATGATGGGACGGCTGCACGATGAGCGGCAGACGATCCGCCGGCGACCCGGCGGGGACGGGCGGCGACGCCGCCGCAGCCGGGACCGCGAGCGCGACCCCGACGACGGCAAGCGCCGCTTGTGTAAGCAAGCTTCTTGGAATCGAGATCCGCGGCATCTCAGCCGACGCCGCGAATCGCACTCACTTCGTGCCCTTACGGAAGTCCCGGTCGACCTCGGGATCGAATTCCTTGGCGCGCCGACGGCCCGCTTCCTCGGCGTCCTCGATCTCGCGGCGCTCCTCTTCGGACTTCACACGCGCGCCGTCGCCCGCTTTGCGCGCGGTGGCGTGCACGGCTTCGTTGTAGCGGCGCGCGGCCGTACGGTTGCCTTCGCCTTCGTTCGTTTCTTCGTCCTTCCTATCGGCCATTGCAGCTCCTCCTTGTGACCGGTGTCACCCCCTAAGCAGCAAGATGCGTGCCAGGCCCTTCAGCTGCGCACGAGCTGCACGGGAATCCCGGCCGGATCGCGGACGTAGAAGCCGTAATCGAGATTCTGATCGGACTTGAGACCGAGTTGCGCGAGCGACTTGGCGGCCGACTTCGGATCGAAGCCTTCGACCGCGATGCCGAAATGATCCACGATACCCGTCGGCGCCTTGTGGTGCAGGGAGACGAGAATGCGCTGCGTGCCCATGCGCGCGATCTCGTGCTCCTTGTCCTCGTTGAGGACCGAGAAGCCGAAGACCTTCTTGTAGAAGTCGATCGAGGCAGCCAGGTCCGGCGTCTGCACGCTGACGTGATCGACACGCGTGGCCGTGAACGGCGCCTGCTGCGCCTGCGCCGCGCCCATGCCGCCGGCGGCGGCCAGCATCGTGAGGCCCTGGATGAGTTGCCGCCGCGAAAGCACGCCTTTCTCGAAGCCTTCGACCATCTCCGAAATCACGTTTTCCATCGAATCTCTCCCGATTGCCCCAAGTTCCGCCTTCCGGAACCGGCTCGGCGGATCGAGTCGATTAGGCCGCCGCCGAGGCCGAATAGCAACCGCGGCTGCGGTCGGCCCGCGCGCCCTATACAATCGAGCCTCGGCCTGCCCGCCCCGCGTCGCAGAACGAACAGCAGCAGCCAGCCACGGAGCCCCGACCGCCATGACGATTCGCCGCTACGGCCCCATCCTCGGCCTGCCGCTCGCGCCGCTCGCGCTGTGCGCCGCCGCCGCGGCCTGGGCCGCGCCGCGCGACATCCGCATCGACGACAAGGGCGTCTTTCCCGAAAGCGTCACGTCCGCGGCAGACGGCACGATCTATGTCGGCAGCGTCAAGGGCATCGTCTACCGCGCGGCGCCCGGCGCCGCGAAGGCCGAGCCCTGGATACGTCCGGACGCCGGCAATGGGCTCCTGTCCCTCCTCGGCGTGCTCGCCGACGATGCGAGCGGCACGCTGTGGCTGTGCTCGACGCCGAACTTCTTCGGCCCTGAGCGCTCGCAAGGCGTCGCGAGCCTCATGGCCTTCGATCTGCACACGGGCGAATTCGAGAACAGCTATCCGTTTCCGCCGCCGGCCTCGGTCTGCAACGACATCACCGTCGCGGCGGACGGCAGCGCCTATGTCTCGGATACGAGCAACGGCCGCATCTTAAAGCTCGCGAAGGGCGCGAATGCGCTGACGCTTTACGGCGAATCCCCGGCGCTCGTCGGCATCGACGGCCTCGCGTTCAGCGGGGACGGCACGCTCTACGTGAATAACGTGCGCAGCAACGAGGTGCTGCGCGTAGACACGGACGCGAACGGCAACATGAGCGGGCTCACGCACCTGCACGTCGACGCAAAACTCGGCGGCCCGGACGGCTTCCGCCTGATCTCGGGCCACCGCTTCCTGCAGGCGGAAGGAACGGTCGGCCGGCTCGGCATTCTGACCATAGAAGGCAACGAGGCGAAGCTCGACGTGCTCACGGATAAGCTCGTCTCCTCGCCGGGCGCGACACCCGTCGGCGACACGGCGTACGTCCTCGAGAGCAACATTCGCTACCTGACCGATCCGGCGCTCAAGGGCAAGGATCCCGGCCCCTTCATGATCTACGCCGTGCCCATGCCACGGGCCGCGGCGCACGGTGCCGAGGCGCATGCGGCGCCGGAGACGGCGACCGGCACAGGGCCGCAGCGATGAGACGGCCTGAGTCGACCGGCACCGCTGCGGCCTGCGCGCTCGCCGCGTTGGCTGCAACCGCGTCGCTGCTCTGGCCCGCCGCGCACGCGCAGGCGCCGGGCCGCGCGAGCGCCTACGTTCGCGTCGACTGCGACCGGGACTGCCTCATCGGCTTCGCCCGCGCTTATGTCCATGCGCTCTCGCTGCGCGACCCGACCCAGGTCGCGCTGTCGCCCCACGTGCGCTTCACCGAGAACGACGTTGAGATGCCGATCGGCAACGACGGCCTCTGGGGCACGGTCGATGCCGTGTGGCCGGACGCGCTCGAGATTGCGGACGCGCAGACGGGCAACGCGGCCTGGTTCGGCATCGTCGAGGAACATCACCACCCGGCCTATCTCGCGCTGCGCATCAAGGTCGCGCACGGCGAGATCACCGAGGTCGAATCGGTCGTGAACCGGCTGCCCGACGCGCCGAAGCCCTTCGGCGACCCGAAGGCGCTGCACCACGATCCCGCGTTCTCGATGGCGCTGCCTCCCGACGAGCGGCGCTCGCGGCAGCGTCTCGTGGCCGTCGCGGACGGCTACTTCAGCACCGTCGAGCAGAACGACGGCCAGATCTTTACGGACTTCGACGCCGACTGTCAGCGCACGGAGAACGGCGTCAGCACGACGCGCCCCAACGGCCGCGGCGCGGCCGCCGTCGCGGCCGGCTGCGAGCAACAGTTCAAGCTCGGCATCTACCGCATCAACAAGCGCGTCCGGGAGCGCCGCTATCCGATCGTCGACGTGGAGCGGGGCATCGTCGTCGCCTCCGGCTTTTTCGACCATGCCAACGACTTCGATCACTACAAGCTTACGGACGGGCGCGAGATGAAGACCGTGCTCAAGTGGCCGAACTCGATCACGCTGCTCGAGGCCTTCAAGATCCGCAACGGCAGGATCTACCGCATCGAAGCCGTCTTCACATACGTACCCTACTTCATGCACTCGCCCTTCGCGGCGCCGAACCCGGACTACCAGACGCGATGAAAACCGAGCTTGGGACCAGCGCGGACACGGCGCACGCTGCACGGCCGGCGCTGACCGCCCGGACCACAATGGTGGCCGTCGCGCTCGCCGCCGCCGCGCTCGCCGCAAGCCTGGCCGCCCCGCCATCGCGGGCCCAGGCGCCCGCCTGCGACCGCGATTGCCTCGTGGGCTTCGCAAACCGATATATGGCCGCGCTCGTGGCCCATACTCCCGATTCGCTGCCCTGGGCGGACCGCGTGCGATTCACCGAGAACGAGGTTCCGCTCATGATTGGGGACGGGGCCTGGGGCACGGTCACGAAAATCACGGGCTCGCCTCTCACGGCGGCCGACCCCGAGACGGGCAACGCGCTGTGGTACGGCATCGTCGAGGAGCACGGTCAGCCCGCGTATTTCGGCGTACGCCTCGGAGTCGTCGACGGACGCATCGCGGAGGTCGAGTCCGTCGTCGGCCGCGCGGGCACGCCGATGCCGTTCGCGGACCCGGCCGGCT
The DNA here is from genome assembly GCA_963702105.1 of uncultured Gammaproteobacteria bacterium. Lineage (GTDB taxonomy): Bacteria > Pseudomonadota > Gammaproteobacteria > Steroidobacterales > Rariloculaceae > ZC4RG20. Next base: position 224,231 of record OY969712.1, on the reverse strand, counting down.
ACTCGCCCGACCCGAGCTTCGCGCAGGCGCTCGCGCCGGGTCAGCGCGAGCCGCGCGCGCGGCTTCTCGCGCTCGCGGACGGCTACTACAACACGATGCAGCTCGACGACGGCACGTTGTTCGCGCCGTTCGACCCCACCTGCCGCCGCCTCACGAACGGCGTCGTTTCGCGCGACGACGGCGCGACGGATGCAGGCGGCGAGGCAAACGGTGCGGCCGGCCGACAGGCGGAATCGGGCGGTGCCGCCGACGACGGCCCTCAGCGCGCGGCGTGCGGCGACCTGCTCGCCAACGGCTATTTCAAGCCCGTGGATCGCGTGCGCGCGCGCCGCTTCCCGATCGTCGACGAGGCGCGCGGCGTGGTCGTCGCATTCGCGTTCCTCGATCACGCGGCCCGGGCGGCCGACTATCGGACGCGCGACGGGAAGCGCCACACGATCACGGTCCAGTACCCGAACTCTTACGCTGTGCTCGAGCTCATCGAGCTGCGCGGCGGCAAGGTGTACCGCGTCGAGGGCGTCGGGGCCTTCGTGCCCTATCTCATGCCGACGATCTGGCGCCCGTAAACCTTCGCCTCACAGCGTAACGCGCACCCTCACCGCGTAAGGCGCCCTCTCGGCGCGAGCCGTCGTCTCCGGAACCGCTCGCTCAACGCGCAGCTTGCGTGTCGCGGTCGAGACAGTTGTAGGCGTGCACGGTCATGGCCGGGTTCCAGACGAAATACCGCGTGAGCTCGAACGGTTTCGTGAAGTAGACGGGATCGTCCACCGTGATGCTGTAGTCCAGCCGATCGTATGAATCGCTAGGCGTGAAGCGCTCGACGGTCCGCATTCGCTCGCTTTGCCGCACGCCGTCCGGATCGAAGTATTGCGGCCGGATATGGTCGGTCTCGACCACGAGCGTCTTGCCTTCCCAATGGCCGCGTGAGAAGCCGAATTGCGTATGAGCCTCGGGCGCGGCCGCCTTCGGGTCCATATGAATGACGCGGCGCGAGTCGTACTCTTCGATCTTCATGACGATCGTGTCGCCGTCGCGCACGAACTCTATCGGCGCCGGCGTGATCATGATCAGCGGTTGACCCTTCGTGCCGCAGCGCAGGAGATCGTTGTCGAGCGGATTCCATTTCGCGGCCGCCGCCCGGCCCGCATCGTTGAGCGGATAGCCGCCCTTGAACATCGGGAACGCCTTCGGATCGAGCATGTTCGTGCTCCACACTCGGAAGATGCCGTCGGCGGCGGCTTCGGCTGCGGCCACGTGGGACTGGTCGTACGAGCGCTTGATGAGGTTCCCGTTCTTACCGGCGGCGAAGTGCGGCTTGTTCGCGCCGAAGGCGAGCTCGTAGCCGCTCGCGAGCAGCACGTTCCGGGCCTCGACCGAGTGCGGTTCGCGGCGCGCGGGGTTGCCGGCGATCGTGATCGTATCGCCGGCGGCGATGAAGTCCTGACCGATGCCGAGAATGCGCAGGACCACGACGGCCGGCGTTTCCGCCGTCCACTCGACCGTCCCGCCGGCACCGTCCGGTGCGCGCAGCCGAATGCGGCCGTGCGGATTGCGCCAGGAGACGTCCTCGACGACGCCTTTGACCTCTATCGTGCGGCTCGTATCGTAGATGGCGGCCGTGCTGTGGTGCGCGGCCGCGCTTTGCGCCAGACCGATCAGCGCCGCGAACGCGGCGGCTGCGCCGACAATCTTCCTCGCCATGACCGCTCCCTCCCCTGTTTCGGCCCGTGCGGTGCGCTGCGCCACCGGGCCTTCGCGCGCCGGCGACCCAGTACGCCGGCGCTTCAGCCGCTGCGTCCGGCCTCAGTTCGCCTGTTCCGCCTTCTGCGCGGCCTTCTCCGACGTGAAGCCTTTCGCGAGCCACGCCTGCCAGCGCTTCTGATTCTCCTCGCTGCCATTGCAGCCGCCGTCCGACGGGTCGACGAATTTGCCGTCGCCGAGCTTGGCCCAGCCGAGCCCGCCGCCCGGGCGCCCGTCGCGCAGCGGGCAGTACAGGATCTGTATGGTCTCGCCGGGCTTGAACGTGTTTCCCGTGATGCCGCGCTGAATCAGCGACGTTGGGGAGGACCCCTCGAAGCTCCAGAGCGTCTCTTTGCCGTCCTTACCCTTGACGTTCAGGTAGAGCCAGGAGTGCGGATTGTTGAAGGCCCAGCGCACGATAGTGCCCGTCGCGACGGTCTCGTCCGTCTTGTCGAACATCGCGAACGAGTGATGGGCCTGGGCGACCGTCGCGCCGAGGAGCGCCGCCACGAGCGCGGCCGAAAAGACAGAGAACCTTCGGGTCATTTTGCATCTCCTTGATTCGTCGTGCTCGTCGTCGGAAGAGTGGTGTTGTAGATCGGATCCCGGCTCTGGCCCGGCAAATTCGGGAAATGGCTCGTGCCGCGCACGTCCTTGAAGCCCGGATCGCCCGGCAGGTGGAAGTTCGTCCGACCGTTCTTGTCCTCGTAAGAGTTGCTGCTCTGCTCGCACTCCCACTGCGGCACGCGGTAATCGGCCTTCTCGAGCTCGGTGGCGCGGCGGAACGCGTAGACGGCGCTCACGGGCTTCACGAACGCGTACTTGTCCCAAAAGGTCGCCTGTACCTCGAGACGATCGTAGCCTTCGGGATTTTTCTGATCGCCGGGATAATGCTTGAGCTCCCAGATCTCGACGTCCTCGAACGCGTTGCTCGTCATGGGCGACCAGCGCGTGAAGTCGGCCGGGTACAGATATTTCGAGCTCGTGATGAGCTTGTCGCCGTCCCAGAAGCCGATCGTGTCGCCGTACCAGGAGTGCGTGCCGAGCAGGTTGCTGTGCTGCTTACCGATGTAGACCCGGCGGATCGAGGGGCCGTAATCGAGGATCTCGTAAGTCTCGTTCGGCAAATTGACGAACTCGTGGGTGTAGGGCTCGAGCAAGAAACGCGGCATGCCGGGCGGCTCGCAGTCCGTCAGGCGGTCGTAGCGCACGCCGCCTTCCTCGCTCTGCTCCCGCCAGCGCTCCTTGTAGGCCTTCTCGTAGGCCGGCGTCAGCACGCCTTCCTTGACCTTGCCGCCGAAATCGCCGGTATCGATGAAAATGTCCATGTGGGTATTGCCGGCCGTGACCCACAGGCCGTCCCAGCGCGGGACCGAGTCGAGCGTCTGCTTCGTGCCGCCGTGCGCCTTATCGAGAAGGTACTGGTAGTAGTCGTCCGACGTTGCGAATTCCTTGGGCGGCGGCACGACCTCGAGCGGCGGCCCGAAGCCGGCGCCGAAAGCGTGCTTCTGTGCCGACGCGGAAAAAGGCAAAGCCGCGGCCAGAACCGTGCCGAGGCCGATGCCGGCCAAGCTGAAATTCATCCTCATTAAAACATCCCCCTTCGGCGCACTCTCGGGCGGTACGCTTATCCCTTAAATATCATGGTATACGGCAGCGGGATAGTGGTAGGGGCAAGACCGCCGCCGGCGGCCGGCCATCGGGTCGGCTCCGGGGCCGCCCGCGGCGGTATTTCCTGAATGCTTCTCATTCCGTCAGGCCAGTCGGTGCTGGGCGACTCCAGTCCGCATGTTCCAGGAACGGATCATGCCCGGTGCGCTCTTCGGAGCTTCCGAGAGGTGCGCTCTTCGGAGCTCGCGACAGCCGCAGACGTTCTCGTGGCTTCAGCCTCGGCGTAAGGGCGGTGTCGGGATCGTGAGCGCCAGGGATGGCGCGCACGAAGCGTACATGGACGTATTCACAGCGGTCCCGACACCGCCCTTACGCCGAGGCTGAAGCCCACCACAAACGTCTCGGCGCCGCCGCGCTTCGCCCGCGCGCCCGCGCGTCCGCGCTAAGGCTCGGCGCCGACCCAGTTCCCGTGCACCTGCGGCCGCAGCCGTATCGGCAGCTTGATGCGCGCGATCGGGCCCGCCTCGATGTCGCCGGCGTTCAGGACTGCGAGCTCCGACAGGAACCGCGTATGGTCGTCGATGACGAGGGCGAGGTAGCCCTCGTGCCCGGGCTGCTTCGAGGCGATGTGAATCGGCTCGTTGAACGTCCAAAGGTGGCCCATCGTGAACGACGTGAGCCGCCCGCCGCCGGGCTCGATGCGCATGAGGCGGTTGAAGCCCGGCCCGATCGGGCCCTGCAGCTGCGGCGGGCCGAGCGTCGGATCGAAGGTCGCATAGTAAGCCACGTCGTGGCGCCGCATGAGGTACTTGTCCGCGACGCGCGGCATATCGCCGCCCGGGCCGATCGCATCCTCGTCGAACGATTCGCCGGGCTTCGAGAGGTCGAACGACCAGCGCATCAGCGAGCCCTGGAGCTCCTCGGGGTTGTACGCGAGGCCCGATTCCTCCGTGATGAACGGGAACGGATTCACCTTCGTGAAGCAGGCGTCGACGATGACCTTGTTGCCTTCGGTGTAGGCGTTCATGAAGTGGAACACGGAGCAGGCGGGGCGCCGGAACCAGCGCAGGTCGGCCACGCTGCCGTCGCGCGGCATGATGCCGATGTAGGAGTCCTCGCTGGGATCCCAGACCCAGTGCGGGCCGCCGGCCTCGATGCGCCTGCGGTCGGCCGTGATCGGCATGAACGGAAAGACGATATGCTCCTTCGTCACGGCGAAGTCGTGCATGAGCGCGCAGTACGGGCCCTCGAACCACTCCTCGCGCACGAGCCGGCCCTCGCGGTCGGCGACGCAGCAGGCGACATCGCGCGTCGCGAGGCCCGAGGCCTCGTAGCCGAAGAAATAGAGCTCGCCGGTCTCGGGGTCCCAGCGCGGATGCGCCGTCATCGTCTCGCTTCGGAGCTGGCCGCCGTAGTCCCATTCGCCGAGCGTCTCGAGCGTCGCCGGGTCGAGCTCCATGGCCCGGCTGTCTTCCTTGAGGGCAAAGAGCCGGCCGCCATGCCAGACGGGCGTCGTGTTGGCCGCGCCGCGCTTGTGGCCGCGCACCGAAGGGTCGTCCGTGAAGGCGTTGCGGTAGCGCCCGTGCAAGGAGCGCCGCGCGGCCCGATCGTCGCGCAGACGCTCCGTCATGACGTAGCGCATCTTGAAGTCCACGTGGCCTTTCGCGAATGTGAAGGCGCTGATCATCCCGTCGCCGCTGATGAACGCGTCGTAACCGAGCAGGGGCGGATACTGCGGATCCGGCACCGAGCGGTACCAGGTGCCGCGGATCTCCTCGGGAATCTCGCCCTCGACGACGAGATCGAAAATGTCGCATTCCATGCGCATGGGCTCGTTGAAGCCCGTGAAGTCCGGCGAATTCGGAAACGAGGTGGTCATAGCCGTCGTGCCTCGGATGTCAGTGGGGGGCCGTCGTGCCCGCCGCGCTCGGCAGCGCGAACACGTTGATGGAATTGCCCGTGTGTTTCGGCAGCTCGATGCCGGCCGTGGACGAGAGGTAGCGGTTTCCGGTCGCGGCCTCGCCGTTGACGACGGCCACGTACTGCCGGCCGTTCACGGCGTACGTGATGGTGCTGTTCATGACCGTCGCGCCGAGCGCCTGCGACTGCCACAGCTGCTTTCCGGTCTGTGCGTCGAAGGCGTGCAGCACCTGCGCGATGTCGCCCCAGAACACGAGACCGCCGGCCGTCGCGAGCACGGCGCCCTGGCCGCCCGCGCGGCCTTCGTAGATCCGATCGATCTTGCCCGTGCGCATGTCGATCTTCGCGAGACCCGCGAACTTCGATGGGTCCTCCCCGGGGCGCAGCGCGCCGCGCCGGATCGCACCCTTCCCGTCCGCATCGGGCCGACGCATGTCGAGGCAGATGTCCGAATACGGGATGTAGAGCGAATTGAGCTGCGGGTCGTAGGCCGTGGGCCAGAAGCTGCGCGTGTTCCAGTAGCAGATCAAGCTTTCCTTACCGGGCTTGTCGAGGACCAGATCCCAGTTGATGTGCGTGATGCCGGTCTTCACGTCGATGCCCGAGAGCACGTAATGCGAGGTGTCGTACGGGAACGGCATCGCCCACAGGAACTTGCCCGTCTCGCGGTCGTTGACCCAGATGCCGCCGGCCTCGGCCACCGTGATTACGACGTTGTGCGGGCCCTTCGGCAGATCCGGGTTGATCCACTTGACGTAGCGCGGGTCCGGCTCGACCGCCGTGCGAATCAGCGTCTTCTCGTGATTGAAGTCCATGTCCCAGTCGTCGCCCGGCAAATGCTGGTAATACCAGACGAGCTTGCCCGTGTCGGGGTCGAGCGCGACCGTCGAGTTGCTGTAAAGATCGGCCGGGGCCGTCTGCGGCACGGCCGCCGAATTGCCGCCGTGGCGCTCGGCGCGCGTATTGGGCATCGGGTTCGAAATGCCCCAGAACAGAAGGTGCCGCGCGGGATCGTAGGTGCCCGGCAGGCCCCAGGTCGAGGCGCGCCTGCCTTCGGCGGGCGCCCCGCCCCATGAGGCATCGCCCGGCTCGCCCTTGCCCGGTGTCGTGTGGAAGCGCCACAGCACCTTGCCCGTGCGCGCATCGTTCGCCTGTATGTAGCAGTTCTCACGAACGGTATTGCAGGTCCGCCCGGAGAGGACCTTGCCGTCCACGACGATGGCCCCGGAGGTATGGCTCTCGGGCGAGGCGAGCGAGCGCCAGCGGACTTTCCCGGTTGCCGCATCGAGCGCCACGATGGGGCTCGGTTCGCCGCGCGGCGCCTGTGCCGTGAAGTAGACCATGTCCTCGTAGATCGCGAGCGTCTTGGCCCGCGAGGAGAGGTTCCCTTCGGGCTCGTACTTCCAAAGCACGCTGCCCGTCGCCGCGTCGAGCGCCCAGACGCCGCTCGATTGGCCCCGGCCGCCGGGCGTGATGACGTACATGACGCCCGCGTGCACGATCGGAATCGTCTCGATCGTGCCCGCGGGCAGCGGGACCGACCAGGCCTCGGCCAAGCGGCCGACGTTGTCGCGGTTGATCTGATCGAGCGGGCTGAAGCGATGGGCGTCGTAGGTCCGGCTGTACATGAGCCAGTCGGCGGGGTTCGGGTGCTCGAGCATCGCGTCCGTCACGGGCGCGCTCGCGACGGTGTGCTCGAGCGCCTCGGCGTGGCTGCCGCGCGGCCCGAGCGCCGCCGCACCGGTCGAACCCGTCTGCGCATCGGCGCCGGCCGCCGCCGCGATCGCCACCCCCAGAACCCATGCAGAGCTGCGCGCCATTGTTCTTCTCCGGACCAGAGCGAGGTCCCGGAACGATAACACGGCCGGTCGGCGGCCGTGACGGCCGAGGCCGGCGGCCTCTCAGCCGGCCGCGCGCCGGCGCGGCGAGCGCGTGCGCGGAGGTTTGAGCGGGGGCAGGCCGTGGGCGGCCCGCGCCCGGTCGCAGCGCTCGTTCGGAACGCCGTTCTGCCAGGAGGATTCGAACTCGCGGCAGGGCGAGGGGCGCCGGTCGTAGATCGTGCAGCACACGGCCCGGCCGATCCGTCCTTCGAGTGCGACGCAGCGCGGCTCGCGGCTCGCGGTGCCCACCATGGCCAGGCGGTGCGGCGTGACCTTGACCGTCAGCTCGGGCGGCGTCCGGCCGCCGAGGAAAGGCTCCGCCTCGGACCAGTGGAAAGATACGCGGAAATGGGCGCAGCACGCGCCGCAGGAGAGACAGGGGTTTTGCATGAATGACCGCGGCCAGCGCAGCCCCGAAGGTCGAGACGCGCATTCTGGGGCCGCGGCGCCGCGCGGACAAGCGAGGCCTCCCAACCGTTCGAGCTCGCATCGGTTCGTCCCGGAGCGCCGGCTTGTACAATCGTCCCGAACACTACACCTCGGCCTGCCGGGCCCGCCCCGGAGGCTCTGTGCCGGAGAGCGACGCCATGACCGGATGTAAGAGTGGGTTGTCATCCCTGCGCGCGGCCCGCGCGGCGATCCTCGTCGCCGCCCTTGCCGCGCTTCTCGCGCTGGGGGCCGCGCCGCGACCGGCCTCCGCGGACACCGTGCTCATCACGGGCGCGAACTCCGGCATCGGTCTCGAGTTCACGAAGGAATACGCGGCCAAGGGCTGGACGGTCATCGCGACGCACCGGCATCACGAGACGCCCGCCTCTCTGGCCGAGGTGCAGGCGAAATACCCCAAAGTGCGCATCGAGCACCTGGACGTGACCGACCTCGAGGGCGTTCGCGCGCTGGCCGCCAAGCTCGCAGACGTGCCCATCGACGTGCTCATCAACAACGCGGGCGTCTACAACGACCGCCGTGCCTGCCATACGGAAGACTGTCCCGGCGACTGGAGCACGCAGAACTTCGGCCACCTCGACTTCCGCCTCTTGGATACGATCATGGCCGTCAACATCAAGGGCCCGCTCGTCGTCGCCGAGGCGTTTTTGCCGAACGTGCGTGCGAGCCGTCAGAAGAAGATCGTTTCGATCAGCTCGACGAACGGCTCCCTGACCCAGCAGCTCGCCGGCTCCGGAGCCATTTTCTACCGGGCGAGCAAGGCCGCGCTGAACCGCGAGATGCAGCTCGTCGCGCGAGCCGAGAAACCGCACGGCGTGACGGTCGTCCTGCTGCACCCCGGCGCCGTCGTGACCGAGAGGCAATCCTATCTCGAGGGCTACAAGGGCATGGTCGAGATGCCGTTCAGCGTGAGCCACATGATCGAGACCATCGCCAAGCTCACGCTCGCGGACACGGGGCATTTCCTGCGGTACGACGGGCAGCCCGAGCCCTGGTAGCCGCCCGAGTCGGGCCGCCTCGATGCAGTAGAATCGGGTCGACACGCCCGTGCGAAGGCCAGCGCGGTCCGCGCGAAAAAAGAATTGGGGGGAACGATGAATCTCGATGCGCTCAAAGGCTGGACGCCGACACAAAAGCACGTCGTCACGGCCGGATTTCTCGGCTGGACGCTCGACGCCTTCGACTTCTTTTTGCTCGTCTTCGTCATCGGCGACGTGGCCAAGGAGTTCGACACGAGCGTGGCCGCCGTCACCGTCGCGGTGACGCTGACGCTCGCGCTGCGCCCCGTCGGCGCCTTCGTCTTCGGCCGGCTCGCCGATCGCTTCGGCCGCCGCCCCGTGCTCATGGCGGACGTCGCGGCGTATTCGGTGCTGGGCTTCGCGACGGCCTTCGCGCCCAACATGGCCGTGTTCATGGTGCTGCGCGCGCTCTTCGGTATCGCAATGGGCGGGGAGTGGGGCGTCGGCGCTTCGCTGATCATGGAATCGGTGCGGCCGGGCTCGCGCGGCTTCGTCTCGGGGCTGCTGCAGTCGGGCTACCCCTGCGGCTACCTGTTCGCCTCGATCGTTTTCGCCGTGCTCTATCCGCACATCGGCTGGCGCGGCATGTTCATGGTCGGCGTGCTGCCCGCGCTGCTGATCCTCTATATCCGCCGCCACGTGCCGGAGTCGCCGGGGTGGAAGCCCGAGGCGCACGGGGCCGGGGCCGGGGCCGGCAGCACGCTCGCGGTGCTCGCCCGGCACTGGCCGCTCGCGCTCTTCGCGATCGTGCTCATGACGGGCTTCAACTTCCTGAGCCACGGCACGCAGGATCTGTATCCGACGTTCATGCAGCAGCAACGCCACTTCTCGCACGCCACGGTTTCGACGATCGCCATCGTCTACAACATCGGCGCGATCATGGGCGGCATCGGCTTCGGCATGGCCTCGCAGCACTACGGGCGGCGGCGCATGATCGTCGTCGCGGCCCTGCTCTCGATCCTGGCCGCGCCGCTCTGGGCCTTCGCGCCGACGGCCGCACTGCTCGGCCTCGGCGCCTTCCTTATGCAGGTCTTCGTGCAGGGCTGCTGGGGCATCATCCCGGCGCATCTCAACGAGATCTCGCCCCCCGAAGCCCGCGGCACCTTTCCCGGCACCGTCTATCAGCTCGGCAACTTCATCGCCTCATCGAACGCGCCGCTGCAGGCCGGCATCGCCGCGGCGCTTGGGGGCGCCTACTCGGTGGCGCTCGCGACGGTCGCCGTCGCGGCGGCCGCGCTCGTCGCGCTGCTCGCGGCTTTCGGTCACGAGGCCAAGGACGCGACGCTCACGGCCGGCACCGCAGAGACGGCGGACGCCGGCCCGGAGGGGGCGCTGTTGCCGGAGTGAGGCCGCCCTCGCGGCGGCCCGCGGCGGCCGGCCGGCGCGGCGCCGCGCTCACTCGTCGAGTGCCGGCGCATTGCCGGCCGCAGGCTCGCCGCTCGCGGCGGCGGCCGCGAGCTCGTCGGCGAGACCTTGGCGGCCGATCGAGCGGGCGAACTCCGCGAGGTCGGCGGCCGCGGCGCGGTGCGGAGCGAAGGCCGGCGAGACGCGCCGGCACCGCGTCACGATCTCGAGCGCGTCGTAGCGGTGGCGCTGCAACAGCAGCGACGCGACGAGGCGATGCGCGAACGCGAGCGCATCGCCCTTGTCTTCCCACGTCAGCATGCGGTCGAAGATCCATTGCTGCACCTCGAGGCTGCCGTGCTCGCGCTCGACGAGCCCCTCGACAGTCCGATAGCCCTGCTGCCGCAGGCCGCTGCGCAGCGACGCGTAGGCGAGGTCCAGGGTCTTCTGCCACTCGGCGCGCAGCTCGCGCGCTCGGCGCTCCTCCTCGGGCTCGAGCTCGCCGGGGATCTCGAAGCGATGCCGGTGCGCCCGGATCTCGGCGCCCGTCAGTGCGAACACCGCGAGCGCGGCCCAAACCGAAAGAATCCGCGAGACGGGCGTCGCCAGAAACCACGGCAGAGGCAGCAGCACGGGCAGCCGGTCGGCCAAGAGCAGCAGCGCCGTGCACACTCCGGCGAGCAGAAGATAGCGGCGGCCCATGATGGCGATGAGACGCCAAACGTTGCGCGGAGTCATCGCGCCCGCGAGGTCGCTCGTGAGCGCGAGCCAAGCGGCCGAGGCCGGGTAGGCGCAGGCGAGCACGGCGGCACCTAGCGTCAGGGCGGCGTCGGCGGCCGGCGAGAAGGGCAGCGACGACGCGCGCGCGGCGAGCACCGGCAGCAGCGCGAACAGGATGGAATGCAGCACGAGCCGGTAGTCGCCGACGGGATTCATCGAGTCGATGTCCGGCGCCCCCTCGTTGTTGCGGCCGCGCGCGGTATTGCGCAGGACGTTGTAGCCGTAGCGGCAGAGCGAGAGGATCACGGAAACGCCGAGCGCGATTCCGAAGAAGCCGGCCGCCCCGGCAATCGTCAACAGGAAGCCGTATACGACCGCCACGACGGCGAGCGTCGGGTTGGCCAGCGGCCGCAGGCTCATGCGCTCGCTCCTCACAGCTGCACCCCGATGCGGTCGGCCGCCTCGCGCACCTCGATGAGCTCGACCGAGAGCGGCACGGGGCGGCTCGCCACTTTGACGAACGGCAGCGCGCGCTCGTAGAACAGCGTCACGTTCGTCCATTCGGCCTCGAGTGTGGACCACCACGAAAAGCCTGTCGCGCCCTCGTCGAAGACGCGGCTGCCGATGCGCTGCGTCACGGAGCGGCGGCCCGTCGCGACCTGCGAAGGACGAATCGAGCGCTCGACGAGCTCCGCCGCGTCGTCGAGATCGACGAGCCGTGCCTGCTCGTCGAGCTCGAGCTCGAGCAGCGCGAGGACCCGGCCGCCGGCACGCGCGAAATCGGCGTTCTCGATGGACTGTCCCCGCGCGAACTGGATGGCCTCGCCGACGGCCGCGACGGCCTCGCGCGCGCAGTACCACGCTCCGTATTTCTCGGGGGCATCGTGCCGCCCCGCGCCCTGCCTGTCACGCGGAACGAACAGCGGGCCGCCGGGCCTGCGCCCGGCCGCGGACGCGGCCCAGGCGAACACGCGATAGAGGCGCAAGGCGTCCTCGGCTCCTATGCGTAGGCGCCGAGCTCGTCCTGCTCGATCGCAGCCAGGACCTCGGCGACGCGGTTGCGCGCGATGAGCTGGAGCGGCTGGCGGTTGCCGAGGTGTGCGTTGAAACCCGTGAGCCACTTGCGCGCCGTGGGAGCCGGATAAGTCTGCAGCAGGCGAGCCGTGATGAACTCGAGCGCATCCAGCCGCGCTTTGTTGCGCGGGTCCGGCTCTTCCCCCGCGAGCCAGCGCGTGACGCGGGAACGGTGCACGCCGAGCGCGCGCGCGACCTCGCTCCGGCCTCCGAGCACGTCGACGACGCGCTCGAGCTTGATGCGAGTCAGGCGTTCGGCCGTAGCACCCATGGCCCGATGCTAGTGTAATGCCGGCGGGTGCGCAACATCATGTGTTGCGGCAAATAGGCGTCGATGATTCGTGCAAACCTCGTGAGACCCGCTGATAGCGCCCCCGACGCGGCGCCGAAAATTCCCCGTCCTAGACACTTTCGTCACGGTCCTCGGAGCGACGCGCTAAACTTGCCGCCCGCCACTTCGGTGTATTTGACCGCCGCTTCCTCACACGCTGGCATGAATTCCGCCGCCCGCCGAACCACCGGCCTCTACGGCCACGCGACCTATCGATCGTTCTGGGCGGCTCGCCTGGCGGCCGGTTTCGGCTTCCAGATGCTCTCGGTCGCGGTCGGCTGGCAGATCTATGCCATCACGGGCCGGGCGCTCGACCTCGGCCTCGTCGGCCTCGCCCAATTCGTGCCTTCGCTGCTGCTCGCGCTGCCGGCCGGTCATGCCGCCGATCAGTTCGACCGGCGGCGCATCGTCGTGCTGTGCCAATTCGCAGAGGGTCTCGGCGTCGCGCTGCTCGCGGCCGCAAGCCTCGCGAACCGCGTGAACGAGATCGCGATCCTCGCGCTGATCTTCGCGATCAGCGCCTCGAGGGCCTTCCAATCGCCGGCGCGGCAGGCCATGGTCCCGGCGCTCGTGCCCGAAGACCTGCTGCAGCAGGCCCTGGCCGCGAATGCGACGGCAGGCGAGACCGCGGCGATCGCGGGCCCGGCGCTCGGCGGCCTGCTCTATGTCGCGGGTCCCGGCGTCGTCTACGGCACGGCCGCCCTGCTCTATCTCGCGGCCGTCGTGCTCATGGCCCGGCTGCGCTACGATCACCGCCCGCCGCCGCGCCAGCCCGCCACGCTCGCGACGCTGTTCGCGGGCGTTTCATTCATCCGCGCGCGGCCCGTGCTCCTCGGCGTGATATCGCTCGATCTCTTCGCCGTGCTGCTCGGCGGCGCGATGGCGCTGCTGCCCATATTCGCCCGCGATATCCTGAGCACCGGCCCCTGGGGACTCGGGCTGCTCAGGGCCGCGCCGGCCATCGGGGCGCTGCTCATGTCGCTGTGGCTTACGCGGCGCAGCATGGAGCGCCGCGTGGGCGCGCTCATGTTCGGCTCGGTCGCCGGCTTCGGCGTCGCGACGCTCGTCTTCGCGGTCTCCCACGCGCTGTGGCTTTCGATGCTCGCGCTCGCCGCCGCCGGCGCGTTCGACATGGTCAGCATCGTGATCCGCAGCGCGCTCGTGCAGCTCGAGACGCCCGACCCGATGCGCGGCCGCGTCAGCGCCGTAAACGCCATCTTCATCAACACTTCCAACCAGCTCGGCGAATTCGAGTCCGGGCTGCTCGCAGCCTGGGTTGGAGCCGTCGGAGCGGCGGCGATCGGCGGCGCAGGGACGCTCATCGTCGTCGCGCTGTGGATGCTGATGTTTCCGACGATCCGGCGGCGGCAGCGGCTGCATCCGGGTGCGGCGCCCGCGGGCGCTGCCGAATGACGCCGGCCGGCGGCGCCGCGGCCCGGTCGCGTCCGGGGCGCCGTCCAGCTAGGCAGCGCTGTCCTCGGCGACCGCCTCGTCGGCGCTCGCGGCCGCGGGCGCCGGCATGCCGAGCCCGAGCCAGCCGAGCACCGGCGTCAGTGCGACGCAGAGGACGAGGTTCACGATGAGCGAGTAAAGGGCGGCATAGCCCGCGATCGTGAAGCCGCCGACGTGCAGCGCGTACGTCGAGCTCGAGAAGTGCGTCGAGGCGGCCATGAGCGTGCCCGTCGCCATGCCGGCCGCCCAGCCCGCGAGCAGGGCCCAGCGATGCAGCCAGCGCGTATAGAGACCGATGACGATGGCCGGCAGCGTTTGAATGATCCAGATGCCGCCGAGCAGCTGGAACTGAATTGCATACGTCGTCGGCAGCAGCAGGATGAACGCGAGCGCGCCGACCTTGACGACGAGGGAGACGAGTTTCGCGTTCCGCGCCTCTTCCTTATCCGTGCAGTCCGGCCGCAGGAACTCGCGGTAGACGTTGCGCGTGAACAGGTTCGCGGCCGCGATCGACATGATGGCCGCGGGCACGAGCGCGCCGATCGCGATGGCCCCGAAGGCGAAGCCCGAGAACCAGGCCGGAAACTCGTGCAGGAACAGCGCCGGCACCGCAAAGTTCGAGCCGTAGCGGGCGAAGTAGTCCGAATACTCCGGCATGTCCTGGACGCCGGCCGCGAAGGCCATATAGCCGAGCAGCGCGATGAGCCCGAGCACGAGGGAGTAAGCGGGCAGCATGGCCGTGTTGCGCTTGACGACGTCTCCGCTGCTCGCGCTGAGCACACCCGTCACGGAGTGCGGGTAGAGAAACAGCGCGAGCGCGGAGCCGAGCGCGAGCGTCGCGTAGGCGCTGTAGGCGCCGAAACCGTGCTCCGTGGGCTTGGCGAGGAGCAGCTTGTCGGCGGGCACCGTATCGAAGATGTGGCGGAAGCCGCCGAGATGGGTCGGAATCACGACGATCGCTACGGCGATCGTCGCATAGATCAGCAGGTCCTTGACGACGGCGATCGCGGCCGGCGCGCGCAGCCCGGCCTTGTAGGTGTAGGCCGCGAGGATCAGGAACGCGATGATGAGCGGCAGATCGCCGGCGAGGCCGGTGCCCTTGAAACCCATGGCGGCGATCACGACCTGGATGCCGACGAGCTGCAGCGCGATGTAGGGCATCGTCGCGAGCAGGCCTGTCACGGCCACCGCGAGGCCGAGGGCGCGGCTGTCGAAGCGGCTGCGCACGAAGTCCGCCGCCGTGATGTGCCCGTTGCGGTGCGAGACCTCCCAGAGCTTGGGAAACACGATGAATACGAACGGATAGACCATGAGCGTATACGGCAGGGCGAAGAAGCCGATCGCGCCCATCCCGAACACGAGGGCCGGCACGGCGATGAACGTATAGGCCGTATAGAGGTCTCCGCCGAGCAGGAACCAAGTCACGAGCGTCCCGAAACGCCGCCCGCCGAGGCCCCATTCGTGCAGCTGGTCTAGGTCGCCGCGCCGCCATTGAGCCGCGACGAAGCCGAGCACGGTGACGAGCCCGAACAGGACGAGAAAAACGCTCAGAGCGGGCCAGTTCATCGATGCACGGCTCCGGAATGGTGACGGCTGGGGCCCTGGCTACAGCCGCGCGCGATAGGCCAACGCGGTCGCGGCGGCCGCGACGACGATCCAGAAGAACTGGAACCAGTAAAAGAACGGCACGCCTGCGAGCCGCGGCTCGACGGCGTTGTAGAACGGGACCCAGAGCGTCACGCCGTAGATGACGACCAGGCCTGCATACCAGGCCCACTTCGCGGCCCTGCGCGTTGCCTTCGTCTGCACCGGCTTCCCCCCGAAGATGACGCGCGGCTCGGTAAGAGCCGCACCGTGCGGCACCGGATAGTGCCGTCCGGGCCGTCCGGACGCAAGCGTCGCGGGCGTCGTCGGGGGGCCGCACTGGCCCAGCGCCATGGCCGGGGGCTCGGATGGGACACCGCCTCGGTCGCGGCGCCGAGCCGCTCAGCGCTTTGCGGGTTCCGCCTGACAGGCCGGACAGAAATACGCCGTGCGGCCGCCCGCCTTCAGCGTCGCAATCTTGCCGCCGCAGAGAGGGCAGCCGGCCCCCTCGTGGCGGTTCGCGAGCAGCCAGGTCCGCGGCACGCGCTTCTCGAGGTCCTCGGCCCCTGCCCCCCTCTCCACGGCCGTCTCGAGCACGCGGCGCATCTCTCGATAGAGGTGCTTGAAGCGCTTGTCGTCGAGATCGGCGGCGGTGAGCTTCGGATGCAGCTTCGCGTGATACAGAATCTCGTCCGAGTAGACATTCCCGATGCCGGCCAGCACGCTCTGGTCCATGAGGACGGCCTTGAGCGCGGCTCGCTTCGCGCCGAGGCGCTCGCGGAACGTCTTCTCGTCGAGCGCGAGCGCATCCGGGCCGAGGCCGCGGCGGCGGATAAACTCCTCGGCGTCTTCCACCCACTCGATGCGTCCGAGCAGCCGCTGATTCACGAATGCGAGATGCTCCCCCTGCGGGAAATCGAGCCGCAGGCGGTCGTGCTTCGGGTCATCCTCGCCGTCGCTGAACGCGGCGAAGCGTCCGGTCATCCCGAAGTGAAAGGCGAGGAAGTGGCCGTCATCGGTCGCGGCCAGAAGGTGCTTGCCGTGGCGGCGCACGGACTCGAGCGAATGCCCCTCGAGCCTGCGTGCGAGCGCCGAGCCGGTGACGCCTTTCAGGACCTTGGCCGAAGTCACGGTCACGCCCGCGATCCTTCTGTGCAGGCCGTGCTGCTTCAAGTACCGGCAATAATTCTCGACGTTCCGGAAGCTCCGGCATGGGGAGGGCCCTCCCGTTGCGACGATGGACTCGACTTACGCAGCCCGAGCAAATTCCGGGCCGACCATTCGGCAGCCTTGCCTGGACCGCCACAGAGCGTACCATCGGCACGTCCCCTCTCGCCCGAGCCACACATGAGCAGACCGAAGCGTGCGCCGTCTCAGCAGACGTGCCGTATCTGCGGCAAGTCCAAGCCTTTTGCCGAGCTCGTACCGGGCGACGTCGTCCGCCCGGCGATCGTCGAGCGCATCCGCCAGGAGCGGCCCGACTGGTCGGCCGGAGACTACATCTGCCTCGCCGACCTGAACCGCTTCCGGGCCGAGTACGTGCAGTCCCTGCTCGAGAAGGAGAAGGGTGAGCTCTCGACGCTCGAGCAATCGGTCGTCGAAAGTCTGGCCCGCCACGAGACCCTCTCTAGCGACGTCGAGGACAAGTTCCAGAAGGCGCTGACTTTAGGCGAGCGCATGGCCGATCACGTCGCGGACTTCGGGGGAAGCTGGGGATTCATCACGCTTTTCGGCGGCTTCATCGTGATCTGGATGATCGTGAATACGTGGCTGCTCGCGACGCGCCCCTTCGACCCTTATCCTTACATCTTGCTTAACCTCGTGCTGTCCTGCCTCGCGGCGATCCAGGCCCCCATCATCATGATGAGCCAGAACCGTCAAGAGGCGCGCGACCGGCTGCGCTCCCAGAACGACTATCAGGTCAACCTCAAGGCCGAGCTCGAGATTCGTCACCTGCACGAAAAGATCGACTATCTGACGCGGACGCAATGGGAGCGCCTCATGGAGGTGCAGGAGATTCAGGTCGAGCTCATGAACGAGCTGCAGCGGACCGGTGTGAGAAGAACTTAGGAGAAGAACAAATGACAGCGTTTCACTTCGCGAGTCGCACCGGGGCCGCCGCTCTCGCAGCCGCCCTCGTCCTCTCGCTCGGCGCGCCGAGCGCCTTCGCGGCCAAGCCCCCGTATCCCGACATTGCGGACACCTCGCATGCGAGCCCCAAGGCCGCCGCTCTCTTGCGCGGCTTCTTCAGCGCCAAGAGCGCGCACGACGCCGACAAGCTCATGACCTACTTCGCGCCGGACCCCGTTCTCTACATCGACGCCTCCTCGGGCAACCAATGGCCGACGCATCAGTCGCTCGAGGACGTGTTTCATCGCTTCCTGCCCTCGGCCCGGCCCGACGCGCTCTCGTACCCGCTGCGCATCGTCGGCGACGAGCACAGTGCGGTCGTCGAGTTCGAGGACACGCCCGCCCTGTTCGGCCGGGAGCTGCGCATCCTCGGCTCCGTGACGTTCGATGCGAAGGGCAAGATCGTGCGCTGGATCGACTACTGGGACGGACGCAGCGCCGAGCGCAAGACGGGGATCGCGGCGAGCTACCCGACGGACTTTCACGACGGCGTCGTCAACGCGGCGCCGGCGATCGTGCGCACGGCCGAGGCCCTGCAGAAGGCATTCGCGGCCGGGGACGCGGCCGCCGCCGCCGCGATGTTCAGTTTCGACGCAGTCTACGAGGACATGGCCGCCCACACGCGCCTGGTCGGCCAGCTGCAGATCGGCCGTTACCTCAATCGCGCGCTCTCCGAGGTGCCCTACGGGCCCGGGGCTTCCGTCGCGCACGTCGTCGGCGGACGGATGGGCGGCGGCTACGAGTGGCACGCGGGCCCTTCGGCCGCACCCATGCGCCGCGGCAACACGGCGCTCGAGCTCGACGCCGACGGCAAGATTACGCGGTTCACGACGATTTACGACAGCGGGCTCCTGCCTTACGACCGCTATCGTGACCTCGTGCTGCTCGCGGCCGAAGCGGCACCGCCGCCGGCTTCCCCCTGAGTCTAACGCGCGGCCGCGATACTCTTCCCTCTGCCGACTCATCGGAGCGAGCGATGCTGACGCTGTATCACTACGAGCCCTACGCGAATTCCATGAAGGTCATGCTGTGTCTTGCCGAGAAAGGGCTCGAATACGAGAGCCGCTACGTGGACCTGCTCAAGTTCGAGCAGCACGCGGACGAGTTCGTCGCCCTGAACCCGAACGGTCAGGTGCCCGTGCTCGTGCACGATGGCGCCGTGATTACCGAGTCCACGGTCATCAACGAGTACCTCGACGACGTCTTCCCGCAAATCCCCCTGCGGCCCGCCGATCCGGTCGCGCGCGCGCACATGCGGATCTGGGCGAAGCACGTCGACGAGGTGCTCATGCCCTCCGTCAGCATGCTCGGCTGGCAGTATCGATTCCGCGGTTTCGCGCAGGCCGTGCCCGCCGAAGAGTTCGCGCGGCGCATGGCGCGCGTGCCGCTCGAGGAAATGCGCGTGAAGTGGTCCACGATCCACGGGACGGGCTTTACCGAAGCGCAGCTCGAGGAATCGCGCCGCCGCATCCGCATGACCGTGGACCGCATGGAGCGCCAGCTCGCAAGCTCGCCCTGGCTCGCGGGGCAGAGCTATTCGCTCGCCGACATCGACGCGTACCCGAACGTCGAGGGGGCCGCGCGCCTTTACCCGGAGTACTGCTCCGAGCGCCGGGCGCCGCGCACGATCGAGTGGCTCGGGCGCATCGCCGAGCGGCCGGCGGCGCGGGCGGCCTTCGCGATGTCGCGCTTCGGGAACGCCCCCGGGCGCGCGGCCGACGCGGAGCGGACGGCCGCCCGCTGACCGCCGCGCGCCCGGCCGAAGCTCAGCGCTCGCTGTCGAGCCCGACCATGTGCTCGGGCGGATAGCGCGTGCCGGCCACTTTGGCCGCCGGCGCGGTGCGCTCGATGGCCGCCAGGGCCTCCGCGTCGAGGCCGAGCGCCAGCGCACCCAGCGCGCTCTCGACCTGGTCGGGCCGTCTGGCGCCGACGAGCGGGACGATATCCTCCCCGCGGGAGAGCACCCAGGCGATGGCGAGCTGCGCCGGCGTCGCGCCGCGGTCCCTCGCGAGCGCGGCCAAGGCATCGACGAGCTCGAGGTTCGCAGCGAGGTTCTCGGCAGCGAAACGCGGAAAGCGTCCGCGCATGTCGCCGTGCCCGGCCGAATCCGCGCCGCGCCAGTGCCCGCCGAGCAGCCCGCGCGACAGCACGCCGTAGGCCGTGACGGCGACGCCCATCTCGCGCAGCGCCGGCAGTATCGCGCGCTCGAGGTTGCGCTCCATGACCGAGTACTCGATCTGCAGGTCCGCGATCGGGTGCACGGCGCGCGCCCGGGCGACGGTCGCGGCCGAGACCTCCGAGAGGCCGATGTAGCGCACGTAGCCCGCCTGCACGAGCTCGGCGATGGCGCCGACCGTATCCTCGATCGGCACGCTCTCGTCCAGGCGGGCCGGGCGATAGATATCGATGTAGTCGGTGCCGAGCCGCGTGAGGCTGTGGGCGCAGGCGGCCTTGACCGCCGCCGGGCGCGCGTCGAATCCGAGGAAGGCGCCGTCCGGTCCTCGCTGCGCCCCGAATTTGACCGAGAGCAGGGCTTTCTGCCTGCGCCCGCGCAGCGCGCGGCCGACGAGCAGCTCGTTGCGGCCGAGCCCATAGAAATCGCCCGTGTCGAGCAGATCGATGCCGCCCTCGAGCGCTGTGTCGATCGCCGCGAGCGCCTCGGCCTCCGTCGCCCGACCGTAGCCGCCCGTCATGCCCATGCAGCCGAGCCCGATGGCCGACACGCTCGGGCCGTCGGCGCCCAGCCTTCTCCGCTTCATAGCCAGAGTCTCACCGTCATAGCTCGAATCTCCTCGTCATGCGCGGGTCGCCGCACGCGCCGCCGGGCAGTACTATGCGCTCGAGACCCAGCCCGGGAGGCCGGCCGTGACGCGTGGAACCTGTCTGTGCGGCGCCGTTCGCTACGAGTTCACCGCAGCTTTCGAGCTCATGATGCACTGCCATTGCTCGATGTGCCGCAAGCATCACGGCGCGCCGTTCGCCACCTTCGCGGCGGCGCCCTTCACGGCCTTCCGATGGCTTTCCGGCGAACACGAGGTCGCCGCTTTCGCCTCGTCGGAGCACGGCCGCCGCTTCCACTGCCGCCGCTGCGGTTCCGTGACGCCGACGCTGCTCCCCGAGGCCGGCTTCGCGATTGCTCCGGCCGGCGGCCTCGAAACGGATCCCGGCATCCGGCCACAGGCCCACATGTTCGTCGGCTCCAAGGCGCCTTGGTACACGATCGCGGACAGCCTGCCCCAACATGAAGGGAACCCGCCCGAGTTCGGAGGCGGCACGGGCATCGTCCGCCCGTCGGTCGAGGCCCGCGCCGGCTTCGCCGCCGGCAGCTGCCTCTGCGGAGAAGTGGCGTACGAGTTCCGCGAGGCCTTGCGCATGTACCATTGCCACTGCTCGCGTTGCCGGCGCGCACGCAGCGCCGCCCATACGACCAATCTGCTCGCGAAGCTCGACGACTTCGCCTTCACGCGGGGGCGCTCGCTCGTGGCGGAGTACAAGATCCCCGAAGCGCTGCGCTTCACGGTGGCGTTCTGCACCGCGTGCGGGGGCAAGGCGCCGTTCGTCTCGCAGGCGCGGGGCGCGGCCATCGTGCCGGCCGGCACGCTCGATAGCGATCCCGGCCTGCGGCCACAGGCCCACATCTACGTCGCTTCCAAAGCGCCATGGTTCGAAATCGCGGACCGGCTGCCGCAATACGCCGAAGGCCCGCCGGCCTAGCACAAAGACCCGCGGAGGCCAGACGCTGAGCTTCACGGCCCTGACTCTGCTTGCGCTTGCGATCGCGGCGGCGGGCATCTGGAACGACGGCATGCGCGCGCGAGAGAAGGCCAACCGCGTCGCCATCGACGCTTGCGAGCGGCGGAACCTACAGTTTCTCGACGGCACGGTCGCCCTGGCCAAGCTGCGGCCGCGTTTCCACGGACGCGGGCTGCGCATCGAGCGTACCTACGTCTTCGACTATGCCGTCGGGGGCGTCGAGCGGGCCAGCGGATTCGTGATCATGAGCGGCGGGGACGTTCAGCACGTCGGTTTCTGAGCCTTTCGCCGGCTCGGCGGCAAGCGCCTTGCAGCGGACGACGTAGCGGGCTCCGTCTCGGCGCAGCACGATATCGACGCCACCGTCCTCGCGGTCCGAGGTCGCTTCGACTCGATAGCCCTGCCGCCGGTAGACCTCGGCCGCCAAAACCGCGAACTCGCGGCGGCTCAATGCCCCGGCCTTCGCCGCCGGCGCCGTGAAGGGAAGCGGGACGCCGACGGAATCGCCGATGGGCGCCAGCGCGGCCTCGCCGGCCGCCCTGAGCTTGCGGGCGATCGCGAGTGCGGCGCCGAAGGCGAACAGGCAGGGCAATGCGAATTGACCGAATCTCGCGGCGACCGGCAGTGCGCGCCATACGAGCGTCCCCGCGCCGTGCGGCTCGGCCGCAGCCGCCTCCCCGGCGCGCTCGAGTGCGCCCATGACGGCAAAGCTGCCGACGGCGAACAGCGCCGACAGCCACCAGGGCGGCGCGGCGAGCAGCCAAAGAAAGGGCTCGAGAAGCCGGGGTCGGGCGCGGCTCAAAACCACCCTCCGGGTAGGCGAGCGATCCCGCGGTTGACATAACCGGGACGATTCACGGCTTCGCTACGTTTCTCTCTCGATGGGACACTCGCCGCCGGCTTAAGACCGGCCGGGAGCGGCAGCAACCGTCCGAATCCTAGCATAGGCTCACCGAGCGCTGCGCCGGCGCCGAGCGCCTGGGCGGCCGAGCCTTGCCCGCGGTCCGACGCTTCGGGAAGGAACATTTACGGCACGACCTTCCGCCGAACGCGACGGCACTCAAATCGTGACCCGATTCACATGCCGACGATCTCACCGCAGATATTATTGCGTCCGCTACATTTCCAGGCTCCGGCGCATGTGGTGCCGGGTTCGATTGTTGCCGAGGACAAGGGAGCGCTGCCATGAAAGCAGGTTATGTCCTATTCGGTCTCTGCGTGTCCCTCTGCTGCGGCATGGCGGCCGCCGGGGAACCGACGGCCGGCGCCGTCAAGGCCGCGAAAGCGGCGGCCGAGGACGCGAGTCCCGTTCAGGAGGTGGTCGCCGCAGTACGTCTGCCCGATCCCGTTCCGCTGCTGCCGAACAAGGTAGCGCCGCCGCCGCTGCTCGAGGCGCCGCCGCGCATCGCGCCGCCCGTCCCGCAGCTGTCGAGGCCCAAGACGCCCGAGAAGGCGCCCTCCAAAGCCGGCTCGGCCGCCGCCCGGGAATCGAGCGGCACCTTGGATCTTCAGTCGGCGACGACACCGTAGCGTCACGGGCGGCCGATCGCCCGTCCGCCGTCTCCCCCGTCCGCCGTCTTCGTTCCTTCCAGCCCGAGGGCCGCCCCGGCCCCCCGGGTTGCATCTCGCGTCCGTCGTTCTGCGCAGCCGTCGAATCGCGGCCGCCGATTCTCGCCGCCCACCGGCCTCCTCGTCCCGTCGCGCCCGCCGAGCGCGCGTGCGCATGTCCGCGCGCAAGCGTCGATCGAGAAATTCAAGGTTCACTGGCATAGGTCTTGCTGAAAGTCCCGGATCAACGGCCGGATCTTGTGCGCGTCCCCGGGGCCGATCCGTGGCCGTCGCGAGCGCGCAGACCCTATCCGCTCGCATTCCGCGGGAGGCCGAAACGTAAGGTCGCATCCGACGAATGGATGTCGCGGTATACCGGGAACGGCGCGTTCAACAACAGCTATCGAAATGGCGGTGTCGTGACGCCTTATGGCAGCTAGCGCGTCAATCGGACCCCGCCGCCCGCCAGCTTCGGCCAGAACCCCGCCAACAGGTATCCCGGCCTCTACAACAACAATCCGAGCGCATACAACAACGAGCCTGGAACCGGCAACTACATCTTCTGCGGCTATGGCTACGGCAATAGCGGCAGCTACTCCAATGGCAACAACGCCAACGCGAACACCGGCAATCCGAACGGATCCGGATACTCATACGGCCGATTCGGGGCGAACAGCTATCCGGGGCCGAACGGCCACACTCGCGCGGAACAGCTGCAAGGAGCGCCGAACAACCGGTGACCTCGTCGACGCCGGCCCGGCCCCGAGCCGGGCCGGCAACTCCTCGCGCCGACTGCTGCCCGCTCGTCCCCGTGGGCGAGAGACGCTCGGCGGACGGCCACAGGCGGCCACCTGTCCGGAACTTCCGGGCCGCCTACCCTGTCTTCAATAAGGTGAGAGTCCGTGTCGGCAGGGCGGACCGTCGCGGGGCCTGGGCGGAATGCCGGCCGATTGCTGGCCTTCGCAGGCCATGGACAGTAGGATTCGGGCATCGAGCGTGCCCTGGGGGGCGGTCGGCCGATCGGAAGCCTTCGGAGCCCGGGCCCCCGCAGAACCGGATAACGCATAAGTCAGCGAGAGAGAGTAGCGCGATGTCTGATTACGACCGCAAATTCCCGTTCCCGGCCCGCCCAGCCTTCGATCGGCAGGGGGCCGGCGTGCGCGACGCGGCAGGCCTTCGCGCCTACATGATCCGCGTCTACAACTACATGGCCTCGGGCGTCGCGCTGACGGGTGTCACGGCCTGGCTGACGTTCAGCGCGGCCGTGCAGGTGAACTCGGCGGGGCAACTCGCCCTGACGCCGTTCGGCCAGACGATCTTCGGCGGCCCGCTCATGTTGCTGCTCATGTTCGGCACCCTCGGGCTCGTCTTCTTCATCAGCTTCCGAATCAACCGGCTGCAGCCCAGCACCGCGCTCGGGCTGTTCCTGCTCTATGCCGGCCTGCTCGGCGTCATGCTCTCTTCCATCTTCCTGACGTTCACGCACGGCTCCATCGCCCGGACGTTCTTCATCTCGGCGGCCTCCTTCGGCGCGCTGAGCTTCTATGGCTACACCACGCGGCGTGATCTCTCGCCGATCGGCTCCTTTCTCATCATGGGACTGTTCGGGCTGATCCTCGCCATGGTCGTCAACATCTTCCTCAAGAGCTCCGGCCTCGAGTTCGTCATCAGCGCGATCGGCGTGCTGATCTTCGCCGGTTTGACGGCCTGGGATACACAACGCATCCGCGAGATCTACGACGTCAACGACGACGGCACGGTCTCGGGCCGCAAGGAAGTGATGGGTGCACTGAGGCTCTACCTCGACTTCATCAACCTGTTCCTGTTCCTGCTGCGCTTCCTCGGCAACCGCCGCTAAACGCGCCTTTGCCGCCTGCGCCCGGCCGCGCGCCGGGCGCAGGCTGGGCGCGCGCGGCCGCCGTGCGCGCCCGCCGGTCTCGCGCGTCCCTATGCCGCGGCCCCGGCGCCTCGCGGTCGACGGGCATCGCCGTGCGGACCGCGGCCCGCAATGCCCGGCGTGCTCCGTATCGGAACTTAGGGGGCCCCACGGGGGTCAATCGGGAAAACAGGAGAACTGCGGGCCCGCGCGCCCGCCCCCGAGAGATGCATATGGAAGCCTGCGAGGACGCCCGGAGATGAGCCCGGACGTTCGCACATTCCTCGTTTTTCATCAGCTCGCTCCACCCTGAGCGCGCGCCCCCGCCTGCCGGCGAACCCGAAACCAACCGGACCACCCATTCCGTCGAAGGCCTCTGCCGCCTTCGAGCGCGAGGACAGCGAGGAGCCCCACGATGAACATCGGCAGCAGCCAATCTGCGACCGCGCAGGACGAGCGGGACGAAAGTGCCGCACAGAGCGCGTTCGTGCGCTTGAGGAACTATCTCACGACCCAAATCGTGGGGCAGAACTCCCTCGTCGAGCGCTTGCTCATCGTGCTGCTGGCCGACGGCCACCTTCTCGTGGAAGGCCCTCCCGGCCTCGCGAAGACGCGCGCCATCAAGGCACTCGCGCATGCCATCGAAGGCGACTTCCAGCGCGTCCAGTTCACTCCCGACCTGCTGCCCGCCGATCTCACGGGCTCCGACATTTACCGCCCCGAGGAAGGCGCGTTCCGGTTCCAGCGCGGACCGCTGTTCCACAATCTGATCCTGGCCGACGAGGTCAACCGCGCGCCCGCGAAAGTCCAATCCGCCCTGCTCGAAGCCATGGCCGAGCGGCAGATCAGCGTCGGCACCTCGAGCTATGCACTGCCGCAGCTCTTCCTCGTCATGGCCACGCAAAATCCGCTCGAGCAGGAAGGCACCTATCCGCTGCCCGAAGCGCAGCTCGACCGCTTCATGCTGCACGCGCTCGTCGACTACCCCGACCGCGCCACGACGCTGAAGATCATGGCGCTCGCGCGCCATGAGGCCATCACGCAGCAGGAGCTGCCGCCGCCGCCTCAGCGGCTCGCGCAGGAGACCGTCATGGTTGCACGCCGTGAAGTGCTCGACGTGACGCTCTCCGACCCCGTCGCCGAGTACATCGCCGCGCTCGTAGACGCGACGCGCCGGCCCGAGCCCTACAGCACCCGGCTCGGTGAATGGTTGCGCTGGGGCGCCAGCCCGCGGGCCGCGATCGCGATCGAGCGCGGCGCGCGCGCCGTCGCCTGGCTCGACGGCCGCGACTACGTGAGCCCCGAGGACGTTCAGAACATCGCGCCGGACGCGCTTCGCCACCGGCTGCTGCTCGATTACGGGGCCGTCGCGCGCGGCGTCACGGCGCAGGCCTGCGTCGAGGAGCTGCTCGGCAAGGTGCCCGCCCCGTGACGCTGCCGGATCTCGGCGAGCTGCTCGCCCTGCGCGGCGCCGCGCGGGGCCTGGCCCTGCATGGCCGCGGCCTCGCGCGCGCGCCGCTGCAGGGCGGTCATCGCAGCGCGCACAGGGGGCGCGGACTCGAGTTTCAGGAGGTGCGGCCCTATGTGGCGGGCGACGACCCGCGAACGATCGATTGGCGCGTCACGGCACGCCGCGGCCGTCCGCACACGAAGCTCTTCCGGGAGGAGCGCGAGCGGGCGGTGTGGCTGCTCGCCGATCTGCATCCGGCACTGTTCTTCGGCACCCGGCGCCAGCTCAAGTCCGCGCTGCTCGTGCGCGCCGCCGCGCTGCTCGCGTGGACCGCGGCCGTCGGCGGCGACCGCGTCGGCGCCGTGATCGGCGCGGCGCCCGACTTCCGTATTTTCGCGCCGCGGGCTCGCGAAGCCGGCGTGCTGCCCGTGCTCGCGGCGCTGCTCGAATCGCAGCCCGTCGCGCCCGGCCCGGCCGTCGAAGGCAACTTCGACGCGGCGCTGCGGACGCTGCTCCCGCTCGTCCAGCCCGGCAGCACCGTGCTGCTGCTCAGCGATTTCGCGGACCTCGGCGAGAAGACCGAGATGCTGTGCGCGCAGCTCGCCGCGCACGGCGAGTGCCGTCTGTTCTGGATCACCGACCCGCTCGAGGCGCAGGGCTTGCCCGACGGCCGCTTCCGAGTGGGCCGCCCGGGGCGGCGAGCGCGCATCGTCGAGGGGGCGCGCGTTCGCGAGAGCTGGCTCGCTGCCTGGCGCGAGCGCGAAGCGGCCGTCGAGCGGCTCGCAGACCGCATCGTCGCGCCCGCGGCGCGGCTCGATACGGCGGAGGCGGCCGAGGACACGTTGCGGCGATTGCTGCCGCCGAGCCGATACGCGGCATGAACCAGGACTGGCTCTCGCAGCTTGCGCCCGCTCATGCGCCGCCCGCGGCCGGCTGGTGGCCGCCGGCGCCAGGGTGGTGGGGCGCCGCCGCGCTCGTGCTCGCCGCGGCGGCGGCCTTCGGCTGGTGGTGGCGCCGCGACCCGCACCGGCTGCGCCGTCGTCTCGCGCTGCGTGAGCTCAGACGCATCGAGGCCGCCGACGCCGAGGCCCCGGCGCTGGCGCAGGCCGTCGAGAACCTGCTGCGACGCTACGCGATCGCCGTCTTCGGCGCCGACCGCGTCGCGCGGCTCGGCGGCGAGGCCTGGCTCCTCTTCGTCGGCAGCGAGGGCGGCGAGCTGCTGGCCGGCGATGCCGGCCGCTCGTTGCTCGCCGCGGCCTTCGGCGGCCGCGCCCGCGACGAGCGGGAGCGCTGGCTCACCGGGGCAGCCGCGTTCGTGCGCGCCGCCGCGCGGCCGCGGCCCGAGAGGAAGGCCGCATGATCCATTTCGCTTGGCCTTGGATGGCATTGCTCGTGCCGCTGCCGTGGCTGCTCTACCGGCTGCGCCGTGCCGTCGAGCCCCAGGGTGCGACCGTGTTCGTGCCGTTCGCCGCGGCCTTCGGCCCGCAGGCCGGCACGGGGCGCACGGCGTCCATTCGCGCCCGCGTGCTCTTCGGTCTCGTCTGGCTGTTGCTCGTCGGCGCGGCGATGCGCCCGCAATGGCTCGGCGATCCCGTGCCCGTGCCGACGACCGGCCGCCGGCTGCTGCTCGCCGTCGACGTCTCGGGCTCCATGGCGGCCCAGGACATGGCCAACGGCGCGACGCGGCTTCAGGTCGTGCAGCAGGTCGCCGGCCGATTCATCGACGCGCGGCACGGCGACCGGGTCGGCCTCATCCTGTTCGGCAGCGAGCCCTACCTGCAGGCGCCGCTGACCGCGGATCTGTCGACGGTGCATCAATTTCTCGACGAGGCCGTCATCGGCGTCGCGGGCACGAACACGGCGATCGGCGATGCGATCGGCCTCGCCATCAAGCGGCTGCGCAGCGGCAGCGAGGACTCGCAGACCGGCGCGGATGCCGCCCACGAGACCGTGCTCGTGCTGCTGACCGACGGCCAGAACGATGCCGGCGCCATGCCGCCGCTGAAGGCGGCGCAGTTCGCGGCCGCGGCCGGACTACGCATCTACACGATCGGCGTCGGCGCGCCGCCGCGGCAAACCCTCTTCGGCACGGCGGGCAACGTCGATCTCGACGAGCCGACGCTGAAGGCGATCGCCAAGGCGACAGGCGGCAAGTATTTCCGCGCGACCGACGCCGCCGCGCTCGCCGGCGTCTATCGCGAGATCGACAAGCTCGAGCCGGCCGCGGGCCGCAAACAGTGGCTGCGCCCGGCGACCGAATACTTCTCCTGGCCGCTCGGCCTGGCCCTGTTGCTGAGCCTGCCGGCCGCGGCCAGCCTCGGAGACCGCGCATGGGCCTTGAACGCTTGAGCGCCTTTCATTTCCTCCATCCGGCGTGGCTGCTCGCGCTGCCCGTGCTCTGGCTCGCCGCGCTGTGGCTCAATGGCCAGCGCAGCCGCGACGGCGCCTGGTCGCGCGTCATCGACGCGCACCTGCTGCCGCTGCTGCGGGTCGGCGAAGGCGGCCGCGGAGCGTCGCCGTGGCTGCTCGTGAGCCTGATCTGGACATTGGGCGTCGCGGCTCTTGCCGCGCCGAGCTGGGAGCAGGAACGCGCGCAGGCCTTCCGCGCCCCGGCGGCCTGGATGCTGGTGCTCGATCTCTCCCCTTCCATGGACGCTGCCGATCTGATGCCGAATCGGGTCACGCGTGCGCGCTACGCGATCGACGATCTGCTCTCCGCGGCCGAGGACGCGCGTGTCGGCCTCGTCGTGTTCGGCGACGAGCCCCATACGGTGGCGCCGCTCACGACCGACGTAGCGACGGTCCGATCGTTGCTGCAGCCGCTCGCACCCGAGATCATGCCCGCGCCCGGCGACGCGCTGGCCCCCGCCCTCGACAGCGCGGGCCGGTTGCTGAAGGCGGCGGCGAGTCCGCATCCGGAAGTCGTCGTGCTCTCGGACGGTTTCGCCGATCCCGCGCATGCGATGCTGGCCGCGCAGCGGCTGCACAAGCAGGGCGCGACGGTCGACGTGGTCGGCATCGGCACGCCTGCGGGTGCGCCCGAGCCCGACGGCCACGGCGGCTTCGTGCACGACGCGAAAGGCCGCAGCGTCCTGACGCGGCTCGAACCCGATCCGCTCGAGCGCGTCGCTGCGGCCGGCGGCGGGCGCTACGTGACGCTCGCGGGGCTCCCGAAGCTCGTCGCTTCGCTACAGGCCGAGAGCGCCCGCACGCTCGCCGGCGGCACGGCCGCCGCGAGCGTCAAGGTGGCGCACTGGCGCAACGACGGCATTTGGCTGCTGCCGCCGCTGCTGCTGCTCGCGGCGCTGCTCGCACGCAGGGGCTGGCTATGAGGCGGCGCCCCCCGAGACGCTGGGCCCTGGGTCGGTGGCTCGCCCTGCTGCCGCTGTGCCTGGTGGCCGCCGAGGCCGCCCAGGCCGCCGACTGGTCCCGCCTGTGGCTCACGCCGGCGCAGCGGGGCCAGCGGCTGCTCGCCTCGGGCCGCGCCGCCGACGCGGCGCGCGAGTTCAGAGACCCCCGCCGGCGCGCGTACGCAGAGCTCGAGGCGGGGCACTACGCGGATGCCGCCAAGCTGCTCGCGCCCTACAAAGATCCGACCTCCCTCTACAATCGCGGCAACGCGCTCGCCCATGCGGGCAGGCTCGAAGACGCCTTGGCCGCCTACGATGCGGGCCTCGAGGCCGCACCCGGGGATCGCGACCTTCGCCACAACCGCGATCTC
Source organism: uncultured Gammaproteobacteria bacterium (assembly GCA_963702105.1). Taxonomy (GTDB): domain Bacteria; phylum Pseudomonadota; class Gammaproteobacteria; order Steroidobacterales; family Rariloculaceae; genus ZC4RG20. Next base: position 194,631 of record OY969712.1, on the reverse strand, counting down.
GTCGCGCGCGCGCTCGAAAAGCAGAAGAAGCAGAACAAGCCGTCGCAGTCCTCGTCGAAGGGCGGGCAGAAACCGAACTCGACGGGCGGCGCAGGCGGGAACGCCGAGCGCGACTCGGGGCAGACCAGCAAGTCCGGCAAGTCGGGCGCCGGCCATTCCGACAGGTCCGGAAAGCCCGACAGCCAAAACTCCGAGGCCGGCACCGGATCGTCGTCGAAGCCGGACGCCCCCAAAGCCGGCGGCCGAACCGGCACGCCAAGCGGGCAGGGCGAATCTTCGAACCGGACGCAATCGGCAGCCGGCCAGAAAAGCGGCGACGACGAGCAGCAGGCGAAGCGCGACGCGCAGGCCGCCGTCGCGCTGAACCGGTCATCTGCGAAGAAGGCCGCCGACGCGAAATCGGCCACGGGGGCCGAGGCAGCCGAAAAGAAATCGGCCGCGCCGACTTCGGCCGCGTCGCAAAGCGATCGAAAGGCCGGCGACACGCAGACCGCGGACGCCGATCTCGCCGCGCCGCAGCAACCCCGCGCGGCGGCACCCGAGCACGACTCCGCGCAGAAGCCCGAATCCGAGCAGGCCCTCGCGCTCGATCAGTGGCTGCGCCGCATTCCCGACGACGCCGCGGGTCTGCTGCGCCGCAAATTCCTCATCGAGCACGCGCTGAGGCAACGCGAGGGGGGCCCGCAGTGAGCCTGCGCAGTCGCCGCCGAAAGCTCCTGTTCGCGTCCCTGTGCTCGGCGCCCTTCGTGCTGCTCGGGCTCGGCGCGCGTGCGCGGGCGGACGTCAGCGCCTCGCTCGACAGCCAGCGTGTCGCGCCGGGCGACACCGTGCAGCTCACGCTCGAGCGCGACGGGCAAAGCAACTCGGCGCCCGATCTGACACCGCTGCGCGCCGACTTCGACATCCTCGGCACGAGCCGGAGCTCGAGCATCCAGATCGTCAACGGCAGAACGAGCGCGAACACACAGGTCGTCGTCACACTCGCGCCCAAGCACGGCGGCCGGATCACGGTGCCGCGCATCGACTGGGACGGCGAGCGCACGGCGGCCTTGACGCTCGAGGTCGCCGCCGGGGGCGGCGCCGCGGGTTCCTCGAGCGGCGCGAGCGCGGCGCCCGGCAAAGTCTTCCTCGAGACGAACGTCGATCGCGGGCAGCCTTACGTGCAGGCGCCGGTCGAGGTCACGGTCCGGCTCTTCACGCGCGAAACGCTGTATCGCGCCGACCTCGAGCTGCCCGACGACAACGACGTCCTGGTGCAGCAGATCGGCTCCGACGAGCGTGGGACCGCGGACCGCAACGGCCTCTCTTACCAGGTCGTGACGCGCAAGTACCTCGTCTTCCCGCAGCGCAGCGGCAAGTTGACGCTTCCGGGCCCGGTGCTCAGCGCCGAGGTCGCGTCCCGGCAGAGCGACGATCCATTGTTCGGCAATGATGCATTCGGCGGCTTCTTCGGCGGCTCGCCTTTCGGGGGGTTCACGAGCACGCGCCCGATCCGCCTGCACGGCGACGCGATCTCGCTCGACGTGCGGCCGCGGCCGGCCGCCGCGGCCGCGAGCTACTGGCTGCCGGCGCGCAACGTCACGATCTCGAGCCGCTGGAATCCCGACGGTCTCGAGGCCCATGTCGGCGACCCGCTGACCGTGGACCTGCATCTCGAGGCCGAGGGCCTGACTGCCGCTCAGCTGCCCGATCTCTCGAAGCTGCTCGCCGTGCCGGACGGCATCAAGGACTACCCCGACCAGGCCAAGCTCAAGAACGCGACGCGCAACGGCACCGTCCTCGGCACCCGGGATCAGAGCGTCGCCCTCATCGCCGATCGGCCCGGCCGCTACACCCTGCCCGCCCTGGAGCTCGAATGGTGGGACACGAAGGCCGACGCGCCGCGCAAAGCGACGCTGCCGGCCCGGCAGCTCACGATCCTGCCCGCGGCCGGCGGCCAGTCCGCAAACTCGGGATCGTCCGCGTCGGCGGCGGCATCGGCATCGGCGGCGGCATCGGCATCGGCGGAGGCATCGGCATCGGCGCCGGCATCGGCGCCGCCCGCGGCACGGACGGTACCGCAAGGCGCGGGTCCCGCCGGAAGCTCGGGGCCGAATGCGCAGGCATCGTCTTCGCCCCCCGCGGCACTCGGCACGGCCGCCGCGGGCGGCGGCCTGCCGTGGCCTTGGATCAGCGTCGCGGCCGTCGGCCTCTGGCTCCTCACGATCGGCGCGTGGCTGTGGTCGCGGCGGCGCGGGCGCGAGCGCTCCAACGCGGGCGCAGTGCGCCCCGCGGCGGCGCCCCGGGCAAAGGCCGCGCAGGCGCGCGCCGCATTCCTCGCAGCTTGCGAGGCCGGCGATGCGCGCGCCGCCCGGCGCCGCCTGCTGGACTGGAGTGCGGCCGTCTGGCCCGAGGCGCCGCCGGCGGGTCTCAACGCGCTGGCGGACAGGCTCGGCGATCCCGCTCGCCGCGCGCTGCTCCGCTCGCTCGACCGGGCCTGCTACGCGGGCGGGGAGTGGCGCGGTCAGGAGTTCGCGGCCGCCCTCGGTGAGCTGCCGGTGCGCGGCGACACGCGCCGAGGCTCGAGTGCCGAGCTCGAGCCGCTCTACCCGTAACGCTCGCTAACGTCCGCCGCCGCCTCGCTGCAGAGGCTGGCCGCCGAGCTCGCGCACGTGCAGCCGGCCCACGTCGAGCTCCTCGATCGTGAGCCGCTTGACGCGGCCGGACCCGATCACGAGCCGCCGCACGGCCAGGGCGCCGATGGCCAGCGCGCCGATCGAGAGGGCGCCGACGCTGAGAACGGCGAATGCGGTGGCGAGCCGGGCAAAGGCGAGCTGGCTGCCGACGAGTGGATATCGCTGACTGCGGCGTTTGCGTCTCACGTGACCTCCGACGAATCACGGCCGCGGCACACACGCGACCCGACTGACTACACTACCGCAATGAGAGACGAGCCACCGCAATGAGACCCGAGCCGGACCGCCCTCTGTCGATCTGGGTCACGGGCGCCCCGCCGCCCGCCATCGAGCGCGGGCACGGCCCCTTCGCCGAGATGATCCGGCGAACCACGGGCGCCGCATGGCCCGGCCCCTGGTCGATCGTGGACTGCACGGCGGCGAACGCGGCGCTGCCCGCGAGCGACGCGATTGCGGGCGCGATCGTCACGGGCTCGCCCGCTCGAATCGCCGATCAAACCGCCTGGATGCGGAACATACAGGACGGCCTGCGGCGCTTGGTCGGGGACGGCGTGCCCGTGCTCGGAATCTGTTTCGGCCACCAGCTGCTCGCCGTCGCGCTCGGCGGCCGCGCAGGACCGAATCCGCGGGGCCGCGAGCTCGGCACGGTGCTCGTCTCGTGGCATGCCGCCGACGCCGGGCTCGAGCGCGCGCCCGGGAGATTCGCCGCCTCGGCCACGCATCTCGATACCGTGCTCGAGCCGCCGCCGCGGGCGCACTCGCTCGCCTCGACGGCGCTCGACCGCCATGCGGCCTTGCGGTTCGGGGAGCGCGCCTGGGGTCTGCAGTTTCACCCCGAGATGGACGGCGAGATCATCGCGGGCTACGTCGAAGCCCTGCGCAAGCCGGCCGAGGCCGAGGGCCTCGACGCGGACGCGATCCGGGCCGGTTGCCGGGACGCGCCCGAGTCGGCGCGCCTGCTAAAGGCCTTTGGCCGCCGCTGCGCAGCCCTGCGGACTGTACACGGCTGATTCACGGAAACGCCTTACACTGCGCCGTCAATGACCTGACCGCGCCGCGGGGAACACGATGCCCAAGTCGTTCGCTTTGCTCGCCTCCTTCGCCCTGACGTGCCTACCGAGCTTCGCGGCCTTCGCGCAGGCGCCCGCCGCCGGCGCGCGCGCGGCCGTCACGACGGCGGCGGCCCGCATCCGCCACGTGTTCGTGATCATGCTCGAGAACAAGGACTACGAAGACACGTTCGAGACCAGCGAGCAGGATCCCTATCTGCGCGAGACACTCGTGCCCATGGGCGCACTGCTGACGGAGTACTACGGCACCGGCCACGTGAGCCTCGACAACTACATCGCGCTGATCAGCGGCCAGGCACCGACGCCGGACACGGACAACGACTGCATCGCCCTCGGGAAGGGGCCGAGCTATCTCGACGTGGAGCCGACGGGCGTGGCCGCTGACGGTCAGGTCCTCGCCGAGCACGGCTGCATCTATCCCCGCAGCGTGCGGACGCTCGCGGATCAGCTCGATGCCGCCGGGTACCGCTGGAAGGGCTACATGGAGGACATGGGCAACGACCCGGCGCGCGAGTCGAAGACCTGCGGCCACCCGGCCGTCGGCGGCCTCGACGGCACGAGCAGCGCCGAAGCGCCGAGCTCGGCCGTGCCGCTCGGCGACGCGTACGCGACGCGTCACGATCCTTTTGTCTACTTCCACTCCATCATCGACTCGCCGCGCTGCGATACTCAGGTCGTAAACCTCGACGTTCTCGCGGCAGACCTCGCGAAGATAGAGACGACGCCGAACTTTTCGCTGATCTCGCCGAACCTCTGTAACGACGGGCACGACGGCGCCGGGACGGGCGAGCCGGGCACGCTGTGCGCGAACGGCGAGCCGGGCGGCCTCAAGTCGGCCGACGCCTTCCTCGCGCGCTGGGTCCCGAAGATTCTCGCCTCGCCCGCGTATCGCAGGGACGGTCTGCTCGTCGTCACGTTCGACGAGAGCGGGTCCACGGTGAGCCGACAGATCGACCCTAAAACCGGCAAGCGCATCATCGACTTCCACTTTGCGGGCCGGTCGTGCTGCGATCAGCCCCGCGGGCCCAATCTCGAGCACGCGCGCCCCGGAACCGTCGTGCTGTTCGACAACGGCAGGACGATGCGGCGCTGGGTGTTCGACGGTCACGGCGGCGACCGCGTCGGCGCGCTCCTGCTGTCGCCGTTCGTGAAGCGGGGCGCTCGCTCGGCGACACCCTACAATCACTATTCGATGCTGCGCAGCCTCGAGGACATATTCGGGCTCGATCATCTCGGCTATGCGGCCGACGATCCGGCCGCGGGCTACACACTCGCCACGATCGGCGACGATGCGCAGGTCTTCGAGGCGGAGTGACCGCTTGATCTGCAGGACCGCGCTCGCGCCACGGCGCACCGCTGCGCGGGCGGGACTCCGAAAGGCGCCGCTCGCCGCGGCCCTGGCGGCCGCGGCGGCCGGGATCCTCGCGGCCGCCTCGGCCGCAGCCGGGCCGAAGGCCCCGGCGCCCGTCTCGCGGCTCGCCGCACTCGGCCGCCGGATTTTCGCGGACCGCTCGCTCTCGGCCTCCGGCCGCCTCGCCTGCGCGAGCTGTCACAGCCCCGCGCACGCCTACGGACCGCCGAACGGTCTCGCGGCGCAGCTCGGCGGACGGCGCCTCGATCGGCAGGGCCTGCGCGCGGTGCCCTCGCTGCGCTACACGCTGAACCGCACGCCGCGCTGGCATGCGCCCTACACGGCCGATCCGGCCGAGCGTTACCGCGAGGGACGCGAGCCGCCCTCGGGCGGCTTCGGCTGGGACGGGCGTTTCGACACGCTGCGGGCGCAGGCCGCGTATCCGCTGCTCGCGCCCGAGGAGATGGCGAACGCGAGCGAGGCGGCCGTGGCGGCGGAGCTTCGCGCGGCCCCGTATGCAGACGCCTTCCGCGAGCTGTTCGGCGAACGGGTGTTCACGGAGCCGCACGCCGCGTTCACGGCTGCCCTGAAAGCCATCGAGCGCTTCGAGTTCGAGGACCCGAGCTTCCATCCCTACACGAGCAGGTACGACGCCTACCTGGACGGCAAGGCAAAGCTGACCGCGCGGGAACGCCGTGGTCTCGACCTCTTCGACGACCCTGCGGGCGGCAACTGCGCCTCCTGTCATCCGGACAAGAAGGGAGCGGACGGCTCGCACCCGCTGTTCACCGACTATGAGTTCGAGGCCCTTGGCGTGCCGCGCAACCGCGAGCTCCGCGCGAACGCCGATCCCGCACATTACGACCTCGGCCTCTGCGGACCGCTGCGGCGCGATCAGGCGGCGAACACCGAGTACTGCGGCGCATTCAAGACGCCGACGCTGCGCAACGTCGCGACCCGCAAGGCGTTCTTCCACAACGGCCGCTTTCATCGCCTGCGCGACGTGCTGCGCTTCTACGCGAGCCGGGACACGGACCCGCAGCGCTGGTACCCGAGAGACCGCTCCGGCCGCGTCGAGACGTTCGACGACCTCCCGCCGACGCTGCGCGAGAACGTGGACCGCGGCGACGCGCCGCTGAACCGCAGCCGCGGCGAGCCGCCGCTCTGGAGCGACGCCGATATCGATGCCGTGCTCGCGTTTCTCGGGACGCTGACCGACAGCGACAGCGTACAGAGCGTGCCGCCCCGGTGACGCGCGCGGCCATCGCGCGCTCGCGCGCTCGCGCTCAGTCGATCTCTACGTCGGTCCGCAGGGCGAGGTCGCGCGAGGAACGGCCGACGGCCACCGAATACCTCCCCGGATAGACCCGCCAGGCGCCCGCCCCGTCGTCCCAGGCCGAGAGCGCGTCGTCGCCGAGCGGCAGCGTGACGACCTCGCTGCGGCCCGCGTCGAGCCGAACCTTGGCGAACCCTTTGAGCTGACGCGGCGGGTCGCCCGCCGCAGCGGGAAAGCCGACGTAGAGCTCTGCGACCGCTGCCCCGGGCCGCCTGCCCGTATTCGTCACGCGCACCGTGACCTTGCGGTCTTTGCCCGCGCCTTCGACGTGCAGGTCGCCGAATTCGAAAGACGTGTACGAAAGTCCGAACCCGAACGGAAACAGCGGAACCTGGCGCTTTGCGTCGTACCAGCGGTAGCCGACGAGCACACCTTCGTCGAAATCGACGGTCTTGCCGTCGCCCGGGTACTCGAGCCAGCCGGCGCCCGGGCCCTGATGCGCGTCGGCCGGGAACGTCATCGGCAGCCGCCCCGAGGGATCGACGTCGCCGAACAGCACCGAGGCGATCGAGCTCCCGGCCTCCTGGCCCGGATACCAGGCCTCGATGACGCCCGCGACCTGGTCGAGCCACGGCATCGCGACCGGATTCGACGTGTGCAGCACGACGACGGTGTGCGGATTGGCCCGTGCGACGGCTTCGATGAGCGCGTCCTGGTCGCCGGGCAGGCCCAGGGAGAGCACGTCGTGCCCCTCGCCGGCCGGCTTCGCGGCGAACACCAGGGCCACATCCGCGCGCTTCGCGGCGGCCACGGCCGTCTCTAGCAGATCCGGGTCCGGCGCCTGCCAGCCGACGCGCAGACCGCGGCCGAGCAGGTTCGCGGCGCTCGTGTACTTGAGCTCGATGGGCACGGGCCGGCCGGCGGAAAGGTTCACGACGCCCTGGGCGGTCATCGGAAAGTCCGCGCGCATGAGAGTCACGACGGCGCGATTCGCGACGTAAAGCTGGGCCGTGCCGCCGCCGGTCACGGAGAAGCGGTACGTGCCGGTCGCGGGCGGCGTCAGCGTCCCGGTCCAGCGCGCGGACCAGACGGCTCTGCGCGCGTCCGCGCCCTGCTGCTTCGGCGCCGGCGTGGCGGCGAAATCGATCGTCGGATCGACGCGGGTCGTGGGCTCGCCCGACCAATCCGCGGACGAATAATACGCCGCCGTAAGCCCGTGGCCTTCGCCGGAGGCGGGCGCGAGCACGCCGCTCGGCAGCGCGGGCAGCGGGCCGACGCCGAGCGTGCCGGGGGCATAGGCGACCTCGATCCCTTGGCCGGCGCGCGCGCGGATGCCTTCGAGAGGCGTGTCGAGGTGCATGACGTGGACGTGCGCGCTGCCGCCCTCCATGACGGTCGCGTGCGGGCCCGCGTCGTCGCCGATGACGGCGATGGATCGCACGTGCGCCGCATCGAGGGGCAGCAGGCCCTCGTTCTTGAGCAGGACGGCGCCCGCGGCCGCGACCTCGCGCGCGAGCGCGGCGTGCGCGGGCGTCGCGACGTTCGCCGCGGCGTCGCCGGTCGGCCGCGAATCGTAAATCCCGAGCCGGAAGTACGGCACGATGTCGTGGAACACCATGCGATCCAGCGCGCTTGCGGGCAGCTTGCCGGCCTCGATGAGCGCGCGCAGCTGCCGGCCCGCTATTCGGTCTACGCCGGCCCGCGCACCCGCGAGAGGATCGCGCAGCGCGTAGATCGCGTCGGGCGCGACGAAGCCGTCGAAGCCCCACTGCCTGAGCAGCCCGAGCATGCCCGGGTCGTTGCAGCTGAACTCCCCGTTGACCTGGTTGTAGGCGCACATGATGCCGCCCGTCCGCGCCCGCTCGACGGCGGCCTTGAAGGCCGGAAAGTAGATCTCGTGCAGCGCCTTCGAGGTGATGCGCTCGTCTATGCCCGCGTGCTCGGGCGCGACCCCGACCCGCGTGTTCTCCTGGTTGTTGCCGGCGTAATGCTTGAGGACCGTAAGCACTTTGCCGCTCTGCAGCGCCTCGATCTCGGGCACGGCCATCTCGGCGGTCAGAAACGGGTCCTCGCTGAACGTCTCGCCGGCGCGGCCCCAGTGCCAGGTGCGCAGGATGTTGACCGTCGGGCCGAGCACCGAATCCATGCCCTTGCCCCGAAACTCCTCGGCCATCGCGGCGCCGTAGCGCCGTGCGAGCTCCCGGTCCCAGGTCGCCGCGAGCGTCAGCGCCGTCGGAAACGCGGTGACGTTCTTCGAGCGGGGTGCAAGGGCCGGCGAGATGCCGCCGCCTGCGATGCCGTTCGGGCCGTCCGAGCCGCCTCCGGAAACGAGGCCGAGCCGAGCCAAACCGGTCTTGCCCGTGATGCCGCCGACCTCCGCGAGCTTCTCGTCGAGCGTCATGCGCGCGATGACCTCGAGTGCGCGGCAAGCGGGCGGCGCTTTCGGGTCGAGCCAGGGCCGCTCGCCGACCGGCGAGCAGCCCTCGGCGCGGATACCGGGAATGTCGGCGAGCCCGGGGCCGGACTGCGCGCGGGCCGCGGTGCCGGCCGCGAGCAGCGGCGCGGCAAGCGCGATCAGGTAACGCGAGTGTCTGCGCGAGCGAGTCATCGATACCAAAGCCGACCTCCCGGTGGCCCGGCGGCGGCGGCGCCGGGGCCCGTGCGGGGCCCGGTTCGCGGCACCGGGTTTGTGGATCGGGACGCCGGCCGGGTGCGGGCAGTCTAGCATCAAGACCGCGGGGCGCCCGCGCGTTTGCCCGGGTCCGCGACTTCGCCTAGGATGGCCGCGTCGAGCTTCGTCCGCCGTTCCCCTCGTCGCGATCCGCGCGAGTGCCGACCGGCCGAGCCGCGGGCCGGAGGGCGCCGCCGGTCGAAGGCCGGCCCCCCGAGCGGTAACTCACGACATGTTGACGCGCGTTCTCATCATCACGGCATTCTCCGTCTTAATCATCGCCGCGGGGCGATGGATGATGCACAACCTCGGCCGCTCGGCTCGGTCCTCGACCCGGCCGTTCGCCGCCGCGCGCTTCGCCTGCGAAGACGGCAAGGCCATCGAAGCCAAGTTCTATGCCGGGCGCAGCAAGCCTTCGGCCGTTCCCGGCGAGCCGCCCTCGCCCGGCGGGCGCGTGCGCCTCGCGCTCTCCGACGGGCGCAGCCTCGACTTGTCCCAGACGGTCTCCGCGGACGGCGCACGCTACGCCTCCATCGGCGAGGCTCGCGTGTTCTGGACCAAGGGCCACGGTGCGTTCCTCATCGAGCACGGCGTCCGCACGTATACGGGCTGCATCGCGGCCGTGCCCGACCCGGGCGGCCTCCCGCGGGTCTACGAGAACGGCGACCGGGGGTTCCTGATCCGCTATCCGGCCGACTATTCGGTGGACACGGACTACCGCTACGAGGGCCTCGGCGGCGGCGCGAGCATCGCGGGCGTGAAGTTCACCGTCGCGCCTTCGACCGCGGCGGGCACGAACCTCGCCTCGGACACCTACCTCGCCGTCGAGGCCATTCCGTATGCCCCCACGTGCACCGCGGAGCGCTTCGTGCCGGCCGGTTCCGGCCGGCCCCAGACGGTCGCCGAGAGCGGCACGACCTATTCTGTCGCGCACTCGAGCGGCGCCGCGGCGGGCAACCGCTACGAGGACACGGTATATGCCCTGCCCGGCACGAGCCCGTGCCTCGCCCTGCGCTACCGCATCCACTACGGCGTGCTCGAAAACTTCCCGGACGGCACCGTGCAGCCGTTCGACCGCCAGGCGCTTCTCGAGCGCTTCGACGAGATGCGGCGGACGCTCGTGGTGCAGCAGTGAGGCTTCTTTCGCCGCCGCGCCCGTGCGTTCACGGGGGGCGCAATCCGCGTCGCTCGGGCGTTCCGATCCACTCGGCCCGCGGCGCGTTTCCGTCGCGTTTCGATCAGTGCGTCATGGCGTACATGACGACGTTGACGCCGAGCCGCAGCGCGAGATTCGCCTTCTCCGCGGGATAGCGCACGTCGTCGGCCCACTGCCACGCGTCCGCGACGTCGTTGTTGTAGGCGATCAGCACCATGAGCCGGCCCTGGTCGTCCAATACGCCGCGCCAGCGCGGCACCTCGCCGTCGCTGAGATAACCCGGGCCGCCGGCCATGAGCGAGTTCATGTTCGGGATCTGCACGCGGGTCATGTGCGGCAAATCGAAAACCGTATGAAACACGGGGTTGTCGTCCGTGATGTCGACGATCGGGCGGTCCGGAAACACGCGCCGCAAGCTCTCGACGAAGCCGGCCCAATTGCGCGAGCCGAAGAAACTGTCGCAGAACAGGAAACCCCCGCGCAGCAGATACTCGCGAAGATTCGCGGCCTGCGCGTCCGTGAGCTGCCAGTATTGAGCGAGGCCGACGAGGATGAAGGGCCAGTAGTCAACGTCGTTGCCGTCGTCGAGGTTCACGGGCTGCTCGACGGAGCGCACGCTCGTGCGCGTGAAACGGCGGATCATCTTGATGAGCGTGCGGTCGCCGCGCGGATAGTCGTCGGTCCAGCTGGTGCCGCCGTTGCGCCAGTCACCGCCGAAAAAGCCGAAGCGGCCGCCCGGGTACATGAGCCGGCCGATCACGAGCTCGCCCGGGACCTTGTAGTCGGGCGGCAGCGGCGCAGCCGCGTCCTCGCCCTCGAAGCTCGGATAGACGCGGAACGGCTGCTGCGCCTCGACGCCGCCGCAAGCGAGCAACGAGAGGGCGAGCGCGAGCGCAGCGACGGCCGCCTGCATGGCGCGCTTGCGTCCGGCACGCGCGTGGAAGCCCTTCACGATTCGGCGAAGCATCCCTCGCTCTCCTTCCGACGCCGCCACGCGCATCGTCGCTCTGAGGGAGTCCCGAGCGGCCGCCCGCCGTCGGTCGCCCCGTCTCGGCCGCAGGTGCCCCCTGCGGGCCCCGAACTCAGTGTACGCTACGAAGGGGCCTGCGCAACGGCCGCTCAGGCGGCCGGGACGAAGTCTGCCCCGAGCCGGAAACCGCGCGCCTCGAGCCGCTCCCAAATGAGCTCGCGCGCCCCGCGCACGCCCACGCCGCCGACGACGAACGCACCCGCAGGCGCCGGCAGCTGCTCGGGCGAGAGCACCGGGCGGCCGGCCAGCGACCGGCCCGTCTTCTTCGGATCGACGTCGATGAAGCCCGCGAGCGCGACGCCGTGGGCCTCGAGCGCGGCGAATCTCCGCCGCGTCGTTCGGCCGGCGCCCCAGAGCCAGATCCCGCGCGTCGGCGCGACATGCGAGCGGAGCCAACGCGCAAGGTACCGGCACTTGCACGCGTAAAAGGCCTCGGAGGAATAGCGGCTCGACGTGCGCGAGAGGCGCTGCGGGGCATCGTTCCAGCGCAGCAGCACTTCGCGCACCTTCGCGAAGCGCACGCCCGCGTCCATCCAGCGCAGCCAAAGCTCGTAGTCCTCGGGCGCCTCCCCGTCGAGGTAGCCGCCGTGCTGCGCGAGGAGCTCGCGCCGAAAGGTCACGCTCGGATGCGCGACAGGCGACTCGACGAAGCGGTGCAGTGCGATCTCCTCCGGCTCGCACAAACCGTTCTGCCAATCGACGTGCAGTGAGTAGCCGAGGGCCTCGCGCGCGTCGCCGCCGAACTCGACGAGGCAGGCCGCGACGCCGACGTCGGGACGCGCGGCGAGCAGCGCCGCCTGCGCCTCGAGGCGCCGGGGCAGCATCTCGTCGTCGGCGTCCATGCGCGCGAGCAGGCGGCCGCGCGCGGCGGCGAGACCCGCATCGAGCGCAGGCACGATGCCGCCGTGCGGGACCTCGAGGACGCGCAACCGCGCATCGCCCCGGGCGGCGCGCCGCGCCTCGGCCGCCGTCCCGTCCGTCGAACCGTCGTCGACAACGATGAGCTCGAAGTCGGCAAGCGTCTGGTCGAGCACGCTGCGCACGGCACGCGCGACGGACGCGGCCGCGTCGTAGGCCGGGAGGACGACGGACACGAGGGGAGCCTCACGGGTCATGGGCGGCTTATACTTTCGCAACCGCGTCGAGAACAAGAAGGGAAGGCTCATGAAACGACCGAACCGGTCATGGTTCCTGCCGGCCGCCGTCGTCGTTGCGATGGGCTGCGTCGCCGCCGCGCCGGCCGCTCGGGCCGAGGTGCTGGAGAAAACCGCCGCCGTCGCCGGCACGACGGTTCACTACAAGGTCGTCCTGCCCGACGGCTACGACCCCGCCAAGACCTACCCCGCGATCCTGGCCTTCGGCGGCGGCCCGCAGACCATGGAAACCGTGAACGGGCTGCTGGACCGGTACCTGCGCGACGAGGCCGAAAAACGCGGCTATATCGTCGTAGCGCCGGCCGCGCCGCCGCAGGGGCTGTTCTTCGAGGGCGGGGCGCGAATCTTCCCGGCCTTCCTCGACAAGATCCTGGCCGATTACAAAATCGAAGGGGGGCGTTTCAACGTCGCGGGCCCCTCGAACGGCGGCATCGCGGCGTTCTACGTCGCCGCTGCGCACCCGCAGTACTTCCGTTCGATCACGGCGTTCCCCGGCTACCTTTGGCAGCCGAGCGATCGCAAGCTCGAGGCCATCCGGCACATTTGCGTGTTCATGTACGTCGGCGAGCTCGATCCGTACATGTGGCACGACGAGATGAAGCGCGAGGCGGCCTTCCTGCGGTCGAAGGGCGGCGTCGCGCGCTACACGGTAGAGGCGGGGCAGCCGCATCGGCTCGCGACGCTCGCGGGCGAGCACGCGGGGCGCCTGTTCGCGGGATTCGAGCAAGCGCGTAAGGGCTGCGGCGGGTAGGAACCGCCGGGCGCCGTGCCGCGGTTACCGCTGCGCGGTTACCGCTCCGCGGCCGCTGTCACGATCCCCCGCAGCAACCGCTCGCATGCCTCGAGCTGCTCGAGCGCCACGAACTCGTCGGGCTTGTGCGCCTGCTCGATCGATCCGGGGCCGATGACGACGGACGCCATGCCCGCCTGCTGAAACAGGCCCGCCTCGGTCGCGAACGAGACGGCCTCCGCGGACCGCGGGCCGAGGACCCGCTGCACGAGCGCCTCGGCCGCGGAGCCGGACGCCGGCACGAGCGGCGGAGCCGCGACGACCTCCGCCGTCTCGACGCTCGCCTCGGGGAAGCGCCGCCGCATGCGCTCGAGAAGCTCGTCCTGCACGAAGCGCTCGAGTCGAACGAGAATCTCCTCGGGACCTTGGCCCGGAATGGGCCGGCATTCCCACTCGATCCGACAGCGTGCGGGCACGACGTTGACGGCGGTGCCGCCGTCGATGCGCCCGATGTTGATCGTCGTGTAGGGCGGCACGAAGCCTTGCGCGAATGGTCCGTGCTCGGCGAGCTCGCGTGCGAAGCCGTCGAGACGCGCGACGATCTCTGCGCCCGGCACGACGGCCGAAACGCCGTGCTGCGTGAGGCTCGAGTGCGAGGCAAGGCCCGTGACGACCGTCTCGAAGCTGTAGATGCCCTTGTGCGCGTTGACGAGCGCCATGCCCGTCGGCTCGCCGATGATCGCGACGCCGGGCTGCGGCAGCTCCGAAGCGAGCTTCTCGAGCAGCGCGGGCACGCCGCGGCAGCCGAGCTCCTCGTCGTACGAAAGGGCCAGATGCAGCGGAATTCGGGGCCGGGCCGCGCGCATCTCGGGGACGAGTGCGAGCGCAGCCGCAATGAACCCCTTCATGTCGCAGCTGCCGCGCCCGTACAGGCGGCCGTCGCGCGTCTCGGCTCGGAAAGGATCCGACGACCAGCCCTGGCCGACCGGCACGCAGTCCGTGTGCCCCGAGAGCACGATGCCGCCGTCCGTCTCGGGACCGATCGTCGCGAACAGATTGGCCTTCTCGCCCGCGGCGTCGTAGACGAGATGCGTCGGGACGCCGTGGCCGTCGAGGAAGTCGGCCACCTGCTCGATGAGCGCAAGGTTCGAGCGCGTCGACGTCGTGTCGAATGCGATGAGACGCTCGAGCATGCTTGCGGTCGTGACCATTCCAGCGTCTCCAGGCGGCGGCGTCTCAAACTATACTCCTCGAGTGCGCGCGGCCCGCGCGGGTGGAGCGGCTCGTGCCGTTTCACTTCTCGAAGCGCTACGAGGCCGACCCGAGCGAGGTTTATCGGGAAGTCATGGCGGCGTGCCGAGCCGTCGTGGCCGTCGAGACCGCCGAGGCCTGGCGCTGACGAGGCTCGGGCAGCGGCGGCGCTGCGGGCTCGGACGAGACCGACTCAGGACGAGCCCGAACCCGAACCCGAACCCAAATGCCGCGCCAGAAAATCGGCGACGAGCTCGAGATGCGAGGCGTCGAAGAAGGCCGGCGCCCCGTGCCCCGCGCCGTGCACGACGACGAGCTTCACGTCTAGGCCGTGCTGGCGGTAGACGGCATCGAGCTCGAGCGCCTGATTGACCGGCATCTGCCGATCCTGGTCGCCGTGCAGCAGGAGCAGCGGCGGATCGGAGCCGTCCACGTGAAAGACGGGACTCGCGAGACGCGCGAGCTCGGGGACGGCGTCCGGCAAGCCGCCGAGCAGCCGCTGCAGCGCGGGCTCGCGGACCCGCAAACCGAAAGGCGTCGATTGCGAGAGGATCGTCGTGAGGTTCGAGGCGCCGAAGAACGACACCCCTGCCTGCACGGCCGAGGAGACGCCGGCGTAGGCGCCGAGCGAGCCCTCGAGCGCCGCGTCGCCGTTCGTCGTCGCGACGAGCGCCGCGAGATGGCCGCCCGAGGAAGCGCCGAGCACCGCGATGCGTTCCGCATCGTAGCCGTACTCGGCCGCGCGCGCCCGCAGATAGCGGATTGCAGCCTTGATCTCGTGGATCTGCTCGGGAAAGCGCGCAGCCGACGCGGGCTGAAACTCGACGCTCGCGATCGCGTAGCCGCGCTCGACGAGCGCACCGAGCGGCATGTCCCGCCTCGAGCCGTACTCCCAGGCTCCCCCGTGCAGCCAGACCAGCAGCTGCCCGTCGCGGCGCTCTTTCGGCAGGTAGAGATCGAGCACGAGCGGCACGTCTCCGGTCCGCGCATACTCGATGTCGGTCAGCGAAGGCGACTGCGCCGCCGCTGATTCGCCGCTCGACCATACGGCGGCCATCAGTATGGCCGCCCCCAATGCCATTCGAAGCATGTCGTTCCCCCCAGCGCTTCCCGCATGCAGCGGCCGCGGCCCGAAGCCGCGCGCGGGCCGAGGCACCGGGCCGCCCGCCGCTCCCGGCTCGCGTGCGCCCTTTGTAGATTATCGTTCTTCACTGCGCGGATATCCCGGCCGTGACACGAGATTACCCGCCGCGCCGGCATGTTGCCAGCATCGCCGCCCGGCCGCACGCGGCGAGTCGCCATGCTCCGATCGGAACCGCCCCGAACGCTTCGACGACCTCGCGTTCTCGCGGCCGCTATCTGCGGGAGCCTGCCTCGACCGCTCGCGCATCGGCGTCCTATACTTCGGACGGGCCCCGCAACGCATTTCCGTGCGGCCAGAGACCGATTGGAGGGATCCCGTGAACAAGCAAATGGGCGCGCAGCGTCTCAAGAACCTTATTTTCGCGAGCGCTGCGCTCGCGGCTTGGGCCGGCGTGGCCAATGCGCAGACCTCGGTGCCCTCGGTGCCCGTCGCGGATTCGTCGGCGGCCCAGCGCACAGACGCTTCCGCCTACGAGGTGCCCCGGACGCCATGGGGCGATCCGGACCTCCAAGGCATGTGGCCGATCATGCATCTGATCGCGACGCCGCTGCAGCGCGATCCGAAATACGGCGACCGCCGCTACTTGAACGACGAAGAGTGGAAGAAGGCCGAAGCCATCCTCAAGCGCCGCGACGAGCGTTACGCCGCCGAAAACGAGAAGAACGAGATCGGCATGGGCCACTGGGCGGAGTCCACGACGCGCACCGAAGCCGCTCGCCTCACGTCCCTGATTTCGTATCCGCCGAACGGCCGCGTCCCGGACCTGACCTCTTACGGCGAGGCGCTCTCCAAGCAGTTCCACAGCGACGATACGGGCAAGGTCTTCGACTCGCCGCAGGATTTCGACGCTTGGGACCGGTGCATCACGCGCGGTCTGCCTTCCTCGATGTTGCCTTACAACTACAACAACGGCATACAGATTCTTCAGTCGCCCGGCTACGTCGTGATTCGCCTCGAGATGGTGCACGAGGCCCGCATCGTGCCGCTCGACGACGCCCCGCTCGATCCGAATGTCGAGCAGTGGATGGGCGCTTCGCGCGGCCACTGGGAGGGCTCCACGCTCGTCGTCGAAACCACGAACTTCAACGGTAAGGTCGCCATGACGATCTTCGGCATCCCAGGCGCACCGCGTAAAGACATGCCGACGACGCCGGGCATGAAGATCACGGAGCGCTTCACGCGCGTAAGCCCCGAGCGCATCGACTACCGGATGACCGTCGAAGATCCGAAGGTGCTCACGGACAAGTGGACCGTGAGCTACCCGATGTTCCGGGACCCGAAGTACAGGTTCTTCGAGTACGCCTGCCACGAAGGCAACACGGCCGTCCGCAACTATATCGTGACCTCGCGCTACACGCGCGGCATCAAGCCCTCGGGCGCGAAAGACTACGACGACCGCGGCTAACCGACGAACGCGGCTAAGCGACGAACGCGGGTACCCGACGACTGCGGCTAACCGTCGGCGCTGAGCCTCGCGGCGCCGTCGGCTTGCGATCGAGCCTCGGCGCGGGCAACGGCCGCGCCGTCGCGCGGTGCGATCCGTTCGAGCGCGGCGGCGCGGCGCCATCCCTCGATGAGCTCGAACAGCGCCATACCGCCGACCATGGCCGCGACGAAGACCCAGGCCTTGGCGCGGCCGGCGCCGAGCGAGACGAGCGCCGGGCCCGGGCAAAAGCCCGCGATGCCCCAACCGACGCCGAACACGAGGCTCCCGATCACGCAGCGTATGTCGACGGCCCGGATACTCGGAATGAGCATCGGCGCGCCGAGATAGGAACGTTTGCGACGGCCTGCGACGAAGAAGGCGACGACGCCGACGGCGACGGCGCCGGCCATGACGAGCGCGAGCGAAGGATCCCAGCGGCCTGCGAGGTCGAGGAAGCCTAAGACTTTGGCCGGGTTCGCCATGCCCGAGACCAGCAGGCCGATGCCGAAGACGAGACCGCTGAGGAGTGCCGCTATGAGGTACATGGCCTCGTGCCTCAGACGCCGATCAGGTGACGGACGACGAACACCGTCGCGAAGCCGGTCGCCATGAAGGACAGCGTCGCGACCGCCGACCGCGGCGAAAGGCGCGAGACGCCGCAGACGCCGTGGCCGCTCGTGCAGCCCGCGCCGTAGCGCGTACCGAGGCCCACGAGCAGGCCGGCGAGGATCAGCGCCGGATAGCCGGCATCGATGGTCGCCGTGTAGACGCGGCCGGCGGCCGCGTAGATCAACGGGGACCCGATGAGCCCGGCCAGAAACGCCGCACGCCAGCCGAGGTCGCCGCGTATGGGCCGCAACAGCCCGCCGACGATGCCGCTGACGCCCGCGATGCGGCCCGTCAGCAGCACCAGCGCGGCGGCGGCGCCGCCGATCAGGACTCCGCCCGCGGCGGCGGCGAACGGCGTGAACGAGGCCCAATCGAGCGTCATGGTACGTATCCTCCGAGGCGTCTCTGCGAGCAGCGAGCGGCGGGCGTAGCGCCGCCTCGCCTATCGTACGCCCCCGAGGCCGAAGACCAGAATCGGTTGGGAGCAAATGCCTGCAGCACCGGTCCGCTCGCCCATCCGATAGTAGACTCGGTAGTAGACTAGGAAGCCGTCCCTGGTACGCTGGAGGGAATTCATGGACGGACACGGAAATCGCGCCGCTCGCGGTCTGCAAGGGACGAGGCTTCGATGACGGCGTTCGGCACCTTTCGGCGCGGCTCGGCGCTCGCCGGGTTCGCCCGCGCCGGGCTCATCGCCGCCGCGCTCGCCGGCGGCGCGCTCGCCGCCGGACCGGCCTGGGCGGCGCCGCACGGCGCCGCCATTGGCGCCGCGACTCCTCGCGCCGTCACGCCGCGCGGGCCGCTCTCGGCCGACGAGCAGCAGACCATCCACATCTTCGAGCACGCGAGTCCCTCGGTCGTCTACATCACGACGGTCCAGCACGTGCGCGACTTCTTCAGCCGCAACATCATGCGCGTGCCCCAGGGCACGGGCTCGGGTTTCGTCTGGGACGACCAGGGCCACGTCGTCACGAACTATCACGTGATCCAGGGCGCGCAGGAAGCCGTCGTGACGCTCGCCGACCAGCGCAGCTACCCGGCCTCGCTCGTCGGCGCGAGCCCCGAGCACGACATCGCCGTGCTCGAGATCAAGGTCCCGAGCGATCCGCCGCCGCCGTTGCCGATCGGCACGAGCGCGGACCTGCGCGTCGGCCAGACGGTGCTCGCGATCGGCAATCCTTTCGGGCTCGATCACACGCTCACGACCGGCGTGATCTCGGCACTGAACCGCTCCATCGACGACGAGGCCGGCGGCCCGATCCACAACCTGATTCAAACCGACGCGGCCATCAATCCCGGCAACTCCGGCGGCCCGCTCATCGACAGCGCCGGCCGGCTCATCGGCATCAACACGATGATCTACAGCCCCTCGGGCGCCTACGCGGGCATCGGCTTCGCCGTGCCCGTCGATACCGTCAATCGCGTCGTGCCGCGACTCATCGCTTACGGCCGCTACGTCCGGCCCACGCTCGGCATCACGGCCGACGACGACGTGAGCCGGCAGATCCTTTACGGCACGGGCATCAAAGGCATCGTCGTGCTCGGAGTCGCGCGCGGCTCCGCGGCGGCCCGGGCTGGGCTGCGCGCGGCGCGCGCGACGGCCTTCGGGCGCGTGGAGCTCGGCGACGTGATCACGGCCGTGGACGGCAAGCCCGTTCGGACCAAGGGCGATCTCGACGCAATCCTGGACATGCACGATTTCGGCGACCGTATCTCGCTGACGGTGCAGCGCGGCGACAGGACGCGCAAAATCGAGGTCACGCTCGCCAAGAGCGACAGCGGCACCGAGCTCTAGCTAGCTAGGCTAGCCAGCTAACATTCGGCACTTGCGATACGGCGCACTAGCGCGTCGATTCCACGAGCTCGAGCAGCATGTTGTCCGGATCGCGCGCGATCGCGATCTTGAGGCCGGGGCCGACCTGCACGGGCTCGCCGCCCGTCGTCACGATCGGCACGCCCGCATCCCGCAGCTTCTTCGTGAGCGCCGCGACGTCGCGCACGCGCAGCTGCAGCACCGTCGTGCCCGGGTCCTGCGTACGTCCGGAAAGGCGCTTGCGGTCGATGTCCTTGAACTCGATGAGTGTGAATCGGACCTTCGTGCCCGGAACCGTCGCCGTGCTCTGCTTGAAGCTCGCGCCCGCCGCGCCGGCCGTCGAGGCCATCTGCGGGTTCGCGTTGAACGCCGTCCCAAGCTTCATGTCGAAGCCGAGCAGATCGCGGAAGAACCGGACGCTGCGCTCGGTGTCCGCGACCGTCGCCTCGAACGTCCCGCCGCTCACGGCCGGGCCGTCTGCCGCATCGGCCAACTCGACGACGAAACCGTCCGGGTCCTGCACGAATACGGCCCGGAACTCGCCGTTCGGGGTCTTGATCGTGACGGGTTTACCGCCCGCGGTCAGCACTTTGACACCTGGGTAGGACGCGATCTTCGGAAACAGCGCATCGAGGCCGCGCACGCGCAGCGGCAGATTGCCGGCCCCGGGATCGTAGAAGCGCGGATGCTGCGGCGCGCGCTCGATCCCCTTGTACTCGATGAGCTCGACCCCGAGCGCCGAGTTCGGCACGCGCAGCACGGCAATCCGCGACTGCCCGCCCTCGGTGTGGCCGAACTTCGCGACGGCGTCGTTCGGCGCGAAGGGCTGCGACGCGACGACCTCGAGCCCGAGGACGTCGCGATAAAAGCCCAGCGAGCGCTCGAGATCCGCGACGATGTGACCGAAGTTGCCGACGCCGACGACCTCGCCCGCCGGCGCGGGCGCCGCGGACTGCTGCGCCTGCAGCGGCGCCGCGGCCGCGAGCACGATGCCCAAGAGCAGCGAACGGACCCCATGAGCACGCGCCGCGCTGCGGCCGCTGGACGGCAGTGAAGACCGTGACATGCTATTTCCCCCGCTTGCGCGGCCTCGGATCCGGCCGCGTATTTCGTTGTTGTCGCCCGGGAGAATACGCTCGCGGTCCGGCGGACGGCAATCGGCCGAGGACAGCCGCAACTGCACCGGGGCCGCGCCGCGGGTACGCCCGCAGGCGGCTCCAACGCGTTAGACTGCCGTACGGCTGCAGCCGTACGACGGCTGGGGGAGGCCGGCGGACTCGTCTCGCGACGATCCGGCCCAGGAGAACAATATGAATCGATCGTGGTCCTCCATTTCGTTCGCCCTGCTTCTGACCGGGGCCCTGCTGGGTTTCGGGCCGGCCAAGGCGGCCCGGAAGGCACAGGTGGCCGGGCCGGCCACCACCTGCGCAGCACTGGCCACCGACTCGGCCAAGGGCCTGGCGCGGAACCCGAATGTGAAATCGGCCACGAGCCGAATCGTTGCCGCGGCCGGCGCGAACGTGGCCCACTGCGAAGTCGACATCGTCTACGGCGCGAAGCCCGACCAGAACATTCACATCCGTGTCGGCCTGCCCCTGAGCTCGAAGGACGGCGGCCGCGGCGGCGTCGAGGGCGCATGGAACGGCCGGACGCAGGGCATCGGCGGAGGCGGCTGTTCCGGCAATCTCGACGTCGATGCCCCGGTGAACGCGGGCTACGTCGGCTCGGGCAGCGACGCGGGGCACAGCGGCGGCGACTGCGAGCCCGGCGTCAACGCGGACGGCACCTACGACCTGCAGTTCATCAACGACTTCATCCGCAACGCCATGAAGCAGCAGGTTCTGCTTTCCAAGGCGGTCGCGACGCAGTATTACGGCATGGCGCCGAAGTACGACTACTGGAACGGCTGCTCGACGGGCGGGCGCCAGGGCTACGTGCTGGCCCAGGAGCTCGGCACGGAGCTCGACGGCATTCTCGCGGATGCCCCCGCCATCAACTGGACGCGCTTTCAGACGGCCCAGATGTGGGGCCAGATCGTCATGAAGGATCTCGTGGGCGGCCCGATCGCGCCCGCAAAGCTGGCGCAGGCCACCAAATCCGCGGTCGCGGCCTGCGATGCCAACGACGGGGTCGTGGACGGGATCATCGACGATCCGCGCAGCTGCACGTTCAGCGCGAAGGCGAACGTATGCGGGTCCTCGACGGCGCCCGCTGCGGCGTGCCTGACGCCTCGGGAAGCCCAAGCGATCGACAAGATCTGGGACGGCCCGCGCAACCCGAGCGGCGCCAAAATCTGGTTCGGACTCGATCGCGGCACGAACCTCGGCGTCGGCTTCGGTCTCGACGGCGCGCGGCCTTTCCCGCTCGGCGTCACTCAGTTCCATTGGGACGAGCACGACCGGAACTTCGACTGGCACGAGGTCGGCATCGCCGACTTTGCGAAGGTGGCGCAGGACGGCTCGCGCAACATCGCCGACGTGACCGATACGGTAGGCACCCTCGATGAATTCGAGCGCCACGGCGGCAAGCTGCTGACCTTCGTCGGCGGCAACGACCAGCTCATCATGCCGCGTGGCGTCATCGGCTATTACCGCCGGATGGCGTCGCGCTACGGCGGCGGAAAGCCCGACTTCGAGAGGCTAAAGAGCTTCTATCGCTTGTTCCGCGCACCTGGCGTCGCGCATTGCGGCGGGGGTGCCGGCCCGCAGCCGCAGCACCTGTTCGACAAGCTCGTGGACTGGGTCGAGAACGGCCACCCGCCCGAGCGCATCCTCGCCGAGACGAAGAGTCCCGAGGGCAAGGTCACGCGCAGCCGCCCGCTCTGCCCCTACCCGCAGACTGCGATCTACAAAGGCACCGGCAGCACGGACGACGCGGCCAACTTCCGCTGCGGCGGCAATCTCGAGACGCCGCAGGTCGTGTGCAGCGATGTGCTCGTGCAATACAAGCACGAGACCGATGGGCCGCTCGACTACTCCGGCACGGGCGTCGACGAGCGCGTGTGCTCGCAATGAACGGCGCTCGCGCGACGCCCGCGCGTGTTTGCGAACGTGACGTTTAGGCCGCGATCTCGATTTTCCGCGGCATGGCCGCGGCCTGCTTCGGAATCGTGATCGCGAGCACTCCGTCCTTGGCGCGCGCCTCGACGCCCTCCGCGTTCGCGGTCTTGGGCAGTACGAAGCGGCGATGGAAGCGGCCGTAGCCGCGCTCGGCGCGGCGGTACAGGGCCTGCTCCGCGGTCTCCCGCGGCTTGCGCTCGCCCGCGAGCGTCAGCACGCCGGCCTCGAGCGTGATCTCGACCTGATCGGCCGGGACGCCCGGCATGTCTACGAAAAGCTCGAAGTGGTCCGCGTATTCCTCGACGTCCGCGGCCGGCTGCCACTCGGCGCCCGCCGGGGCCGGCTCTCCCGCCGACCAGCTCCTGAACACCTTGTTCACGTCTTCCTGAAGCTGATTCACGAAGCTCCAGGGTTCATAGCGCACGACTGCCATATCGACCTCCTTAGCCCTTAGCTGCGGAGCGCTAACCGCTCTCGTAGCCGGGAAATAGGGATTCGTCGGCCCATTTCAAGGGCCCGCGACTCGGAGGCTATACTCCGCGCTCCACCCGACGGACGCTGCCCGTGGCCCGAATCGCCTATCCGGACATCGAAAACCCCGAGCTCGCGCCGCTCATCGCACGCATCGAGCGCGAGCGCGGCCGCCTGCTGGCTCTTTATCGCATGCTGCTGCACAGCCCGCCCGTCGCCGAGGGGTGGCTCGGGCTGTTCACCGCGCTTCGCCAGCGCGCCCGCCTGCCCGCCCGTTATCGCGAGCTCGCGACGCTGCGGATCGCCGTCGTGACGGGCGCCGACTATCAGTTCGCGGCCCACGTGCCTTACGCGCGCCAGGCGGGCCTCGACGACGCGCAGATCGAAGCGCTCGCGGCCGGACGCGAGCCCGCCGGGCTCAGCGACGCCGACCGCGCAGTGCTCGAATATGCCGAAGCGATGACGCGGCGGCCGCAGGTGCCGGAAGAAGTCTTCGCGCGCGTACGGGCGCAATTCGACGAGCGCGAGCTCGTCGAGCTCACCGCGACGATCGGCGGTTACAACCTCGTCTCGCGGTTTCTCGAGGCGCTGCAGGTCGATCACGATGCGCCGCCGGCCGAGGCCGGGCCCGAGGCAGGGGCCGAGGCGGCAGGCGCGGCCGAGGAGGCCGCCCCCGGGGCGGCAGGCGCGTCCGGGGAGGCGGGATCATGAGCCGGGGCGCATGCCTCTGCGGCGCCGTGCAATACGAGATCGCGGGTCCGTTCCAAACGATGCTGTCGTGCCATTGCTCGATCTGCCGCAAGCACCACGGCGCCCTGTTCGCGACGTTCGTCTCGGCCCCCTTCGAGCGGCTGCGGTTCCTCGCAGGCGAAGAGCACGTTGCCCGCTATGCGTCCTCGCCAAGCTTCGATCGGCCGTTCTGCCGCCGCTGCGGCTCTCCGGTTGCGACACCCGCACCCGGTATCGGCCTCTCCTTCGCGCCGGCCGGCGCGCTCGAGGGCGACCTCGGAATCCGTCCGCAGGGCCACATCTTTGCGGGCTCCAAGGCGAGCTGGTACGCAATCACGGACGGCCTGCCTCAGCACGACGAGTATCCGGCCACCTTCAGGAAGGTGCGCGCGGTCCCGGGGCCGGCTCCCGAACCGCACGAGGACGGCGTCGTCGGGGGCGCTTGCCTTTGCGGCGCCGTCGCTTTCGAGTTCACGGGCAGACCGTCGCGCATCATGAATTGCCACTGCTCCCGCTGCCGGCGGTCGCGGGGCGCCGCACACGCCACGAACGTTTTCGTCCCGGCCGAGCAGTTCCGCTGGTTGCGCGGTCAGGAAGGGATTCGCCGCTTCAAGGTTGCCGAAGCCGAAAGGTTCGCCGTGTCCTTCTGCACGCGTTGCGGAGGTAAAGCGCCGACCGTCCACGGCCCCGCGAGCTTCGTGGCCATTCCGGGCGGCGCACTCGAGGCCGACCCCGGCGCGCGCCCGCAGGGCCATATCTTCGTCGCGGACAAGGCGCCGTGGTTCGCCATCACCGATGACGTCCCTCAGTTCGCGGCTTATCCGCCCGCCCATTGAGCCGGCGTGAGATTGCCTGGGGCGCGACTCCGTGAGCGAAGAGCTGTTCGAGATCCTGAACGAGCACGGCGAACCGCTCGGGCTCGCGCCGCGGACGCAGGCGCATCGCGAAGGCCTGTGGCATCGGGCGGTGCACGTGTTCGTGTTCCGCGCGGACGGCCGGCTCGTGATTCAACGCCGTCAGCTCGACAAGGACATCTGTCCGGGGGCTTGGGACTTGAGCGCCGCCGAACATCTCAAGCCCGGCGAAAGCTACCTCGACGGCGCGATGCGCGGCCTGCGCGAGGAGCTCGGCGTGACGGCGCACGTGGAACTTGAGCTCATCGGCGGCACGGCCACCGCGCGGCTCGAGCTGCCTGAGCGCGGCATCAAGGATTACGAGTTCCAACAGTCTTTCCGCTGCCTTTACGAGGGCCCGCTCACGGCCGATCCCGAGGAGGTCGCCGACCTGCAGGCCGTGACGCTCGGCGATCTCGCCGCAGCCTTCGCGTCGCGGCCCGACGACTTCACGCCGTGGTTTCGCGAGGACGCCATGCGTCTCGGTCTCGTCCGGGGCTAGGCGGGGCTCGTCACGCCGCTGCGTGCATCTCCGCTTCCACGTTGAACGACAAGCCGATGCGCAGTTCCGCAAGCACCGCGATGAGGTCCGGCCGCAGATCCAGGTGCAAGCCCTCCGCACTGCCGACGTTCGATCACGACGTCCACGGTGCCGCCCTCGTCGGTGAAGCGCCGCCAAAAGTCACGCTCGCGCCACATGCTCACGTAAGCGCTCGAAATCAGCAGCTCGGGAGAATCCAGCGAAGGCGATACCGAGGCCGCCAACAGACGGCCGACCGGCCCGAGCCGACCCGAGCTCTGCGGCTTCAGCAGCGAAGGCAGCAAGCCGATCCAATACGTCTCGCGATGCACGCCGCCGCCGAGCTCGTCCGGCTCCGCGGCCCGGACGTCGCCGGCCCGCCAGCAGTGCAGCGGCTCGATGCCAAGACGCCGCGTGATCTCATCCGGATCGATGCTCGGATGCCGGATGCGCATGGCCGCCGTGCAGCTACGGGTCATGACCTGTCTCCTTCGGGCCCTTGCAGGATTATGCCCCGAGGAAAGAGGAGATGCGAAAGGTGGCGAAGCGCGGCAGCGCACGGCGCGACCATTCGCGTCGTCGTGTGGGCCAGCACTAACGTGCGGCTCGATCTCGACCTCGATGGCGACGGCCAGACGGATCAGATCAGCGACACGTCGTGGCCCGAGCTGACCTGACCCCCCTTATAGGATACTGCGACGGCGCGTACTTGCGGCAAGTGAGGCGTCATGGGGCATAGTGCATCGCCGTGAGCCTTCGGCTCACGGCGATGCGGACGGATGCGAGCCGTCTACATCGCGCCGGGCGTTCCACTGGGGAGGCGGCCATGCGCGTGCTTCTGTCCACGATCGGTTCCCGGGGCGACGTGCAGCCCTTAGTTGCCCTCGCGTCGCAGTTGCGGCTGCTCGGGCAGGAGGTCCGCCTGTGCGTCCCGCCGGATTTTCGGGCTTGGATCGAAGACCTCGGCATGCCCGTTACGTCCATAGGCCCGGAGCTGCGCTCGACGGCGCAAGTCCGCCCGCCGAGCGCGCCGCCGACGGCCGAGCAGCGGCGGCAGATGGCCGAGGCCACCGTCGCCGCCCAATTCAAAACGCTCGCCTCAGCGGCCGAAGGCTGCGACCTCATCATCGGCGCGACGGCGCTCCAGATCGCCGCCCCTTCGATCGCCGAGAGCATGGGCTTGTCCTACTTCTTCGTGGCCTATTGCCCCGCCGTGCTGCCGTCGCGGCACCACGCGCCGCCCGTGCTCTGGACGACGAAGGGCGGGACGCCCGGGGCGGACGGCCCGCCTGCCGCAGCAAACGATTACGGCGAACTCTGGGATCGCGACGCTCAACGCTTTACCGTATTCGCCCCCCCGCTCAACGCCCATCGAGCATCGCTCGGCCTCTCGCCCATCGAGGACGTGCGCAGCCACATCTTCACGGCGCGGCCCTGGCTCGCGGCCGACCCCAGGCTCGCGCCGTGGCCCGATGAGTCCGACGCGAGCGTTTTTCAGCCTGGTGCGTGGTTCCTGCCCGACGCCCGTCCCCTACCCGAGGACCTGACGGCTTTCCTCGAGGCCGGCGAACCGCCCGTCTATTTCGGTTTCGGAAGCGTCCGGGCGCCGGAAAACGTCGGCCCCGCCATGGTCGAGGCCGCGCGCATGCTCGGACGCCGTGCGATCGTCTCGCGCGGCTGGGCCGAGATCTCGTTCGGCGACGACTGCGGCGACGCGATCCGGATCGGCGACGTCGACCATGAAATCCTGTTCGAGCGGGTCGCCGCCGTCGTGCACCACGGCGGCGCGGGGACGACGACGGCGGCGGCGCGGGCCGGAGCGCCGCAGGTCGTGATCCCTCAGCACTACGACCAGCACTATTGGGCGCGGCGAGTCCGTGACCTCGGCATCGGCGCCGCACATGGACCTGAATCGCCGTCGCGCGACTCATTGGCGCAAGCCCTCGCGGCCGTGTTCGAGCCTGCCGTAGCCGCCCGCGCCCGCTCGGTCGCCGACGCCGTGCGCAGTGATGGGGCAACGATCGCCGCCCGGCGCTTGATCGAGGCGGGCGAAGCAAGCCGGCGCTGACGGGCGCCTTTGCGGCCGGGCGAATGCCTCGCGCGCGTGCTGTCGATCCTCACGGCCGGCGTACGACTAGAAGAAGACGGGACCCCGCCGGCCACGCGCCGACCGGTGGTCGACAGGAGCTTCGAACCGAAGCGACCGGTAGGGGAAGCTGAAAAAACATGACAGAGACAGCACGAAAGATCGTTCCGAGCCTGTGGTATGCGAAAGACGCCGAGGAAGCCGCTCGATTCTACGCGAGCGTGTTCCAGGATTCTCACGTCGACCGTGTGACGCCGCTGGCGGCCGATTCGCCGAGCGGCCCCGCGGGGACGGTCGTCGTTGTCGAATTCACGCTCTTCGGGCAGCCATTCACGGCCATCACGGCCGGCGCGCATCATGAGTTCAACGACGCAATCTCGTTTCTCGTGAATTGCGACTCGCAGGAGGAAATAGATCGCTACTGGAATGCGCTGCTCGAGAACGGCGGCCAACCGCAAGCCTGCGGCTGGATCATCGACAAGTACGGCGTGCGTTGGCAAATCACGGCGCGCACGCTGCGCGCCATGCTCACCGATTCGGATACGGTCAAGGCCAAGCGCGCCGCGGCCGAGATGTTGAGGCAGGTCAAGATCGACATCGCGAAACTGGATCGCGCGTTTCGGGGAGCTTGATCAAGAGCGCGCCTCGGCGAATCCGCGAATCCCGGTGGCCCCGAGCGTCTTTGTGCCAGCTAGTAACCCGCCGCCGCCATTCGACGTTGCATCTCAATGGGCGACACGCGTTCCTTGAGCGTGGCGATTGTCCATACGTTTCCGAATGGATCGGATACCCGGCCCTCGCGCGAACCGAAGAACATGTCTGCCATTGGCATGATGACCGATGCACCAGCAGTCACGGCCCGCTCGAACAGCGCGTCGGAATCCTCGACATAGATCTGCGCGACAAGACTATGCGCCGGCCATCCATCCGCGGACTCTCCAATGTTGACGACGGAGTTTCCCAGGTTGAGTTCGCAGTGCGCGACTTTCCCGTTCGCCATCGTCAGCCGATACCGCTCCGTCGCGCCAAAGGCTTCCTTAAAAAACGCGATGGCGGCTTCTGCATCATCGACGATGATGTTGGGAGTAACCGTATGGAAGCCCTCAGGAATCCACGACTCGTTCATAGTGCCCCCTGTTGCGAATGCGGATGCAGCAAGGCCATGTCTTCGGCGTCAATATGCACGCTTCAACGTCGATTGCGGATGACGATCAAGCTCAGCCGCAGGTATACGGGCGCGATCTTTGCGCATGCAAAGCTCGTGAACAGTTTGTTCGGTCTGGTGCAGCGCATTGTCCGGCAAATGAACCCTTCTTTGCGCCACCTCCGTCCCGACGGCCTCTCCGCCCCTTGAGCTACCCGCGACATGCGTCCTCGAGACGCTCGAACTCACCGGCTGACACGTTCCCTATTGGCCGCCACCAATTGTTTGCCCTCATCGCTCATTCGCTGGCACTTGGGAAACCCAGCGCCGCAAATCATGACGTGGCCCAAACGAGAAGGGCCAAGGTGAAGAGAACTATGTCGAACGCGACGAAATAGATCCGGAATTCTCTGCGTTCGACCCAATTGCGTATCCGAAGTAGCCCAAAACCGACGTGATCGTCTTGTACTTCGCCTGGGTCCGATGCTTCCCTTGTCGCCAGATAGTCCGACTCAGCTGCGTCACATGACTCCCGGTTGGCAAGAAGTGCGCGCGCCTCTCGCTGGAAACTCGCGGGAACTTGCAACCGCACGCCGCCCCGGCGGCGATTTTGCGCAGGCAAAATCGGTGACAGTTCGACACGTCCGTCTGCAGCGCGTTGTTAGGCGTCGCGTCACCGCAAGTCCTCCGGCTTCAGTCCCGTGTGTTTGGACAGGCGCGCCAACATGCGAGGACCGATTTCATCGCGTTCATAAAACGCAAATACCACGTCGGGCCACCCGTCGCGCTCCAGCGTCTTGTGAGACCCAGTTTCTCGCTTGATTCGCCAACCAATCCGGAGCAGGGCGGCAAGGACGCGTTTGGCCTTTGTCGAAGGCCATTGGCTCATGCGGCGACTGATATGGAAATCGTTTCCGCTGAGCGTTCCCCGTGTTCCAATCGATCGGCCAGAACACGCAGGGCTAGCACCTGCGCTTTCGCCAATGCCTCCTCGCGGTCCGCGCCGTAGGCGAGGACACCTGGCAGCTGCGGCACTTCAGCGACCCACCGGCCGTCCTCTTCCTGCTCTGACTCAATGGAGAGATTCATCCCAGTGATCCGTGTACTGAGGGGTATGGGCTATTGTACCGCCGTCCAGCACCGCCATCTAAGGCTGTTACTGGTCTATCAGCCGAACCACGGCACCTCTTCGGCGCGTAACGATTAAGCTCAGCGGCGTGCCTTGCCGTCACGACCCTTGCGTATGCAAGGGTCGTGACGGTAAAGCGCTTCCGTCTGCAGCGCATTGTTAGGCGGCGGCCGTCTCGACCTTACTGGGGAGCTTACTGAGGATGAGCTTCTTAAGCTCGACTTTGTTGCTGGCGTTATCGATGTCGATGCCAACCAGTCGACCGTCGGCATCGTAGTCCAATACGACACCCTCGGAGATCTCCTTGCTCTCGGCGCTCGGACGTTCCGACAAATCGATATACAGTGAGTCCGTCTCTGCGTAGTAATTCAGTTTCATGGCTTAAAGCCTCGATCCGGGAACGCGTTATGGATAGTCACTCTATCCTCCACGGTCACCACCCTCAAGTAGCGACCGCCGAGTTCTGGGATGGCGGCCCAGAAGCGGTACCGATTGTGCTCCTGACGCTCAGAATAGACGGCATTTTCGAGCACGTAGATGCACCACGACTTCTTGAGGTACGGCCGCTTCCGGAGCACCTCCTTCTCGAAGGACGCCGTGAATCGGTAGTCAGTCATCTACAGCCGGCTCCGGCTTCTATGGCCACCGGTCTTCGCCGCCTAACGATGCCTCGAGGAGCGGTGCCCCTTCCACTCTCCCGACAGGCTCTCGTCGGCGAATCCCTTTAATCAGCCGAAGACCCGCGGGACCTCAAATGGCGACGATATCCTTCCATTTCTCATAGCGCTTCAGGATCTCTACCGGCAACCTGTGGATCTGCCGCACAACTCTGCGGTGCTCGTAGACAACCCACATACCCAATCAAGTAGATATACTGAATGCGGTATGTCAAAGGCGCTTCCAGAGGTCCGGCGCCGAAAGTCGCCGCGGCCTATCTATCGCCGCCTAAGGACAAGCTGAGCCGCGTACCTCAGTGGCGAGCATTTCGCTCCCTGCAAAATGCTTGACACTGAGGCACGTCGGCTCCAGCGCCTTGTTAGGCCCCATTGCCGCCCAGTCCGGCCATACCAATTGTGTCTAACTCAAAGACGTGGTTGTCGTAGTCGAAGAAGTACAGCGCAGTCTCGCCACGTGCAAGAATGAACTCCATCTGAAGGTCTTGAAGCTTCGAGAGCGTCGCTTGCAAGCCCTGTTGGCTCACATGGAACGCGATGTGGTCGCCGGTACGCTGGGGTTGGATTTCGGCCGGGACAAGCTGAAACCAAATTCTTCCAAGCCGTATCAACGTTTCGTCGTGGCCATCCTCGTCCGTTCGACTGACAACTGGAGCATCGAACAGTTTCTGAAAGAAAGTTGCCGTACGCCGTGGATCAGCGACAACAAGCGCGATGTGACTTAGCTCGTCAAGAATGGCACGCATTTTCTAAACTCCCGAGCGTTTCGGCCGCTGAACTGACGACTGCAAAGAGCGCCTGGACGGGGCCTAACGGCTAAGCTCAGCGGCGCGACTGCTCCGCGCGATTCTTGCCCCAGCGAGAATCGTGACGAGTAGGCGCGTCCGTCTGCAGCGCATTGTTAGGCGCCGCGCGGTTCAATGACACCGACCTCCGGGCATGCGACTCCGCGGACTTCGCCGCTAAGCCACACCAGAGAGCGTTCTTTCGATGTCAACCGGAAGATCGACGAACATAAAGTAGCTATCAGGGTACAAGTAATCCTCACCGGACTCGTCGATTACGCGGATCTGCCCATGTCGGGCCGCATCACTATCCGGAACTACCCGGTATAGCTTCCTGACCTCCAGTGACGCAGGATAATCATCGTTCTTCACACAAATCACGAACTTTGTTGCCATAATCAATCCGCGAAGCGCTTAATCCTGAATTCCTTTCGCCCGATACCGGTGGCCTCGTACCAGTGTAGTTCCGCCACCCTTTCGACACCATCGGGTAGGCGCACCGTCGCTATCCCCTTGCGCTTCCGCCAGCGGCCGCGTCCATAAATTCGATTCAGACGAGGCAACTCCCGTATCCCGCGGCCGAAAGCAAACGTTGTGACATCTGAGATCTCGCCGAGAATCTCAAACTGCATCGCTACTCGCTACCACGTCGGCTTCCGGCGCCTAACGACCAAGCTCAGCCGCCGAGCAAACTGGCACGAGCTTTGCGCATGCAAAACTCGTGAGCAGTTTGTTCGGTCGGCTGCAGCGCATTGTTAGGCGGCATCGCGCACTGCACCAACAACCACCAATCAGAGGCACGCGTCGTCCGGTACGATGGTTGGCGCTCACAGGCACTCCCGAAACGTCATGCACAGAACGTACAACGAGTAGGTAATCAATGCGAAGCCAACTGTCGGCACGACAAGAACGGACACGACCAGCCGCCAGTACCACCTGATGGGAATGAGCCACACACAAAACGAACGACGTCAGGATAGCCAGGGTGAACGCCGCAAGGTCGCTAGCCCCCGAAAACCATTCGTGCGGCCAATGTGAGAGATATACGTAGCCCATATACTCAGCGAACGGAAGACAGACCGAACCGGTAGCAAAAATGAACCAGCGGAATCCGCTCGATTGAGCCATCGCTGTCGCCTCAGGCGCCGCGACTCGCCGATCTACGACGCGAAAGAGCCAGGTTGCAGGAACGACGAACAGCGCGCTAACGCAAACAGCGTTCAAAGACAAAATTCCGACCCTAAGCAGAGTTCCTGAAACGCCCACATGGCCGCCTAGAAATAGGCCCAGTTCCAATGTCGAGGTTTCCCTTATGGCGACAAACAGAGCGGAAACGAGCGATAGCCCCACAACAGTGCGCGAGGCAACTGCTATGGAAGTCTTATGCATTGAGGGGTTCCGAACAACTGAGTCGCACATCTGGCTTGAACGCAACCATCGGCCCGCTCCGACGCTCTCCACACCGCCTAACGATTAAGCTCAGCGGCGTGCCTTGCCGGCGCGGCCCTTGCGTATGCAAGGGGCGTGACGGGAAGGCGCGTGCGTCTGCAGCGCATTGTTAGGCGCGAACCGCAATCGCGGCCTCGGCTGCCCCTGACGTAGAAATAACCCTCATTCAAACTTGATCTCAAGCGCTACCTACTATTCACTGAAAGTACTTGCTGAATAACGAGCAAGCTACCTATACCCATGTGTCCGTATCCCCTCCAGAAAGTTACGCCCCCAACTTTCTGTTTTCTGCCCGAAAAGTATCGGCCGACTATTGTGGCCTCCGCAGAACCTCTGTCCTTGGTGAGTAGTTCGAATTGCTTAAGCTTTTCGTCCATTACTACCGTTGTCGCGACCCCTTCGACTACTAAGGGCGTCGCACGCTTCGAAGCCATGGACACGTTGCAACAATACATAACCTCCGCGCCCTTCGTTCCGCCCATCTCGAGCCAAACCACATTTCGGTTGTGACAAGCCTCGTCCACAATCGTGAAGTCTTCGAAACCCCGGGACACATGACCAGTTGTCTTGATTAACCGGTGATTGTAAGCAGCCGGATTAGCCAGCAGTTGGCATAGCGAGACTGGAACTACGTTGTCTTCGAGGCAAGGCAGCGAAACTGCAAACAGCGCGAGGGCAACGATGGACGCAATGCCCCTTTTTAGCACGGCAACACTCTCTTTTTGCGCCTAACGACAAAGCTCAGCGGCGTGCCTAGCCGGCGCGATTCTTGCCCAGCAAGAATCGTGACGGATAGGCACGTCCGTCTGCAGCGCATTGTTAGGCGTCACTGCGACGCAACTGGACGCAGTTCGTAAACTCGCGCGGATTGGGCCGCAGCTCTTACGTCTCCTCGACGGAGAGCCTCCCGGACGTCGTCGAGTTTGCAAGCATCCTCGACCGACAGATAGGGCGACCAGCCAGTCTCGTCCTCGATCAATTCAACGTCGACTTCTGCGACGTATCGTCCTTCATGGATTAGCTTGGCTCGTTTACGGCTTCTCATGGCGCCTCTCCAGAAAGTTCTCGGACCACCGTTCTGCATCGGGCCGATACGCCGTCACCAAGACGGCTGGACTGCTGTACCCTTTGGGAATTCCCCACACAACATGAATCGGTCGATTCTGGCCGTCAAATTGTAGCACCAGCACGGCTGGCCCCTTTGCGAAGTCCGGATAGTCCTCGACAACCTTTGCTTCAGCTAGACCTCCAAGAACGTCTCGGACCAGGATGTCATCCTCCGCGAGCTCGTCGTACCCATGCTCAGATATCCGCACGTCTCCGCCGGCTACGAGTGATCTGATGGCCTCCAGAGTCTCGCTCATCGCCGACCGCCGCCAACGTCTCCTCTTTGACGCCTAACGACCAAGCTCAGCCGCCGGGCTCAGTGGCCAGTATTTTGCTCTTCTCTTTTGCAAAATGCTGGGCACTGAGACCGGTCGGCTGCAGCGCATTGTTAGGCGCGCCTTTGACTTCGTTCGCCACGGCTCTTTCTCGAACATGCTGCCGCCAATTACTGCGGCCACTGCACGCGATCCTCACCGCCGTACTTCAACCACAAGTCCCTAATCCTCTCCCAATGGTCCACGGTAGCGGCCGGTGAGATTCGCACTCCGAAAGAACCAAAGATGTCCTCAACTGAGACGGAGCATGCGCCGACCGCAGATGCCCGAAACGCAAACCTAGTCTCTTTCTCATTGCGGAACATGCGGTGCTTGTTGAAGGGCAAGAGGCAGAGCGTCTCATAGTTGACGCTTCCGCAGTGCAGCGTGCCGTCCACCGCAAATTTTCGAGTTGACTCGGTGAGACTGTTTCTCAGAATCCCATAGCGTACGGTGATGCCCACACCCCGTGCGCCACCCGCGTAGGAGTCCCACATGAGGTGGTCATCGAAGTAATCGTTTAACTGGGTCCAGCACGATATCTTCCAAGTTGCCGCTCTCCGGCTTACTAACTTCGTCCAATCGTCCGCCGGCAAACCCAGGCTCTTGAGAACGCGCAATACCGCTACTTCGTAGTCTTCTGAGATGCGACACTCTCTGGAGTCGCAGAACTGAGTCGCGCTTGGGAAGTTGATGTGCCGAGTGTGCAGAAACTGCCAAAATTTTTCGGAGGAGAGATACCTGCATATCAACTGGCAGTCGTCTGGCTCCGTCGGCGGAACACTAGTGCGTGAAATAACGAGGTCGTAAACGGACTCGAGGGCCGCATCGTTGTCCTCGGAAGCGGTTAATCGCGCGTGCGCGGCCGCTTCGAACTCCGAAGTGTCGATGTGGGCATTCTTCAGGTTAGCGATGTAGTGATCGTCTTCGATCATGGCTTAGTGAGCGCAACCGTGCATAGCGCCTAACGACCAAGCTCAGCGGCGTGCCTTGCCGGCGCGGCCCTTGCGTATGCAAGGGGCGTGACGGGAAGGCACGTCCGTCTGCAGCGCATTGTTAGGCGGCTGGCACAACGCACTACCTATCGCTCACATCGTACTTTCCGGCCTCAGAATTCCAAAACAATGGAAGGCATAACCCTCGATCAACGAAGGTCGTGGAATAGTACTGAAGATCGGGAAGTCCCGGTGGCCGCGGACAAACATAACCGTCCATCGACAGCCGCCCGTTGCCCAGTATCGTCCTTAGATAAAGTTGTCTGGCGCCAGTCTCGAGCCAGGAGCAGGTGCTTTCCCGTAGGCAAACTAGGTCTTGCGCTTTCCTTGCTGCCACCACCGCCGCATCCATTCTTTGTTTCATTGCTGCAGGCGCAGCCACATAGACGCTTGGTAGCACCGGCCAATCCGCTTGCGCGAAGTCCGGAGCCCGCTGGTCCTGAAGGACGATCTCATCGGTTTCGGGTTGGCTATGCGAAGGCACCCACCACGCTAGCAGAACTGCGGAAACGGAAAGCGCGACCGTCTTCATGCGCCGCCTAACGACCAAGCTCAGCGGCGCGCCTTGCCGGCGCGACTCTTGCGCATGCAAGAGTCGTGACGGTAAGGCGCGTCCGTCTGCAGCGCATTGTTAGGCGCGCTATGCGGCGTCGACGTTTCGTACAGCAAGGATGTCGGTGGGCCCGACCGGACGCACTTGGCTGATCTTTAGCGTCACCAAAGCCTGTGTATGTCCTGAGCCAGTTACGAACTCAACTTCGACCCCGTCAGGAGAGTAGAGCTCGACCACAGCGCCTAGGTCCCCTCGCCTCAGCTTATGTTCCGGGAGATCCTCGTTTAGTACGACAGTGTCGAGGACATTGATACTCATCGCTAAGTCTCCGGGTATGCGGTTATGAACCTAGCAACCGACTCGCCGTTCAGCACAATCCATGCCGTGACAATGGCCGCTGTCTTTCCATTTGGCCCAGTAATCGACCCTCGAATCTCGTACTTTCTTCCGTAGTCTGTCGTTTCAATGAACTCTGCATCTGCGGCAGCAAGAGCCCGCAGATCCCGTTCCAGCGTCTCCCATCTGTCCTGAGTATAACCAAGGGAGCGGAAGAACGCCGACTTGTGACGACCCACAGAATGGACCGGCGAGAGCAGATACCCGTGAAGCGTCTCCGGCGAAATGATGGCGTTGCCTAGATTCGGGAGCTTCACGATTGAACGACCACCGACGGTTCTATTGCGCGCCTAACGACCAAGCTCAGCGGCGCGCCTTGCCGGCGCGACCCTTGCCCTTGCAAGGGTCGTGACGGGAAGGTGCGTCCGTCTGCAGCGCATTGTTAGGCGCTCTTCGAAGTTCCCCGCGAAATTCTGCCATGCCTTCTCAGGCCCCTTGCCGGGTCCGGACGCACTCCTCATGGCACCATCCCTTGTTTAGGCTTTGTACCGCAATTGACCATCCGGATCGCCAAGAGAGCACCGACGATGGCCACTATCCAGAATGGCAAGCTGCCACTACTATGCCAACCCGCATCAATTGCAGCCCCTACCGATGATAAAGCCAAGCCTCCGACGACCCGTCCCCAAAACGGCATCTGCGGCCAGGGCGGTCGCACAGCTCCGTCTGGATTACTCCACCCACCCTTTAGGTCGTCGTCTATGGTTATCAACGTTCCAAGTAAGGGCCAGCCGACAAAGAAGATTAGAAGCGCTAGACCGAGACTTACGCCGAACAGCAGGTGCAGCGCAAGAGCCGCGAACAACGCGCCCGCCAGTAGCACTGCGCCAACCCTATCCATAACGCCTAGCATCCATTGGGCTCAAGGTGCCGAACCGTGCCGGTCATCTCCTGCTTGACCACGCTGTGCCGGAACTCTAGCGGCCACGCCAAATGAATATGCCTCAAATGGGAAGGCGGTCCCGTCAGACAGCGACACCTTGCCACCTTCCTCTACAACAGAATGCAACAGGCAAAGCAGTAGCGACACTGCTCGGCAAAGAGCTTGTAGAGCACAACCTCCGTGGGAATCGTGCAGTTGTAAGTACAGTGGAGCCAGAGACACCGGACAAGCCCATTCTTCCGGATCGTCTCCGATTTGGCGAGGCTGCCCAATCGATGCCGTCACCTCTATCGGTTCAGCATCCACCTTATGTACCACCACATTAGTCGTCGCGATCGCGTTATCCATTGCTAGTCTGCCTGAAGCTGGTCCTCCGAGGTCGCCTGCCGATACGAAGGTCGAGTCGCCTAACGATTAAGCTCAGCGGCGTGCCTTGCCGGCGCGGCCCTTGCGCATGCAAGGGGCGTGACGGGAAGGCACGTCCGTCTGCAGCGCATTGTTAGGCGCCGCGCCAGCATCGCGCCTACGCGACCTCTCTTAGGACTTCGGGATGGCGCTCTGCAATCTTCAATAGCGTTCTGGCTGCTCCGGATGGTTCGCGACGCCCCTGCTCCCATTGTTCCAGGGTGCGTTTTGAAACCCCCAGTACCGCAGCAAACTCTGATTGCGACAGGCCGCTTCTAATGCGGATACGAGCGACGTCCGAGTTCGGAGTCGCCTTCTTGCGCTTGCCGCCACCAGCCTTGATCTCGCGAACACCCTCCAGCACTTCCTTCCAAACGTCGCGCTCGGATTCAAAATCCTCCAGCGCCTTACCCTTAAGCTTCTTGCTCATCTCGAAATGCCTCTACCAATTTCTTTACGATGTGCCCCGGTCAGTTATCCTTCTTTGACTTCGAATACATTGTCAGCATCCAGAATTCGTTGGGTTTGAATCTCACAAAGTAGATAACGCGAAGGCCACCGCGCTTACCCATACCGGGACGCGCCCATCGAAGTTTTCGTACACCGCCAGAGCCAGGAACCACTTCACCCTCCTCAGGGTGAAGCATCATATGCTGCTGTAGCTCCGCATATTCATCGTCGTCCAGGTAGACAGGACATATCCGCTCGAATACCGATGACTCGATGAACGTGAACACGGCTGTTACTGTACGCCAGTGGCGTATCTATGGCAATCCCAACCGCCAACCGTTAAATGGGGCGTCTTCGGCGCCTAACGATTAAGCTCAGCGGCGTGCCTTGCCGGCGCGGCCCTTGCGTATGCAAGGGGCGTGACGGGAAGGCACGTCCGTCTGCAGCGCATTGTTAGGCGGCTCTTCGGATTGCCTCAAGAACGAAACGCACATCGCTCGCCACCAATATTCGTTCCGCTTTGCGATATTCAATGCCTACCGCCACTACCGGGAATACGCGCGCCTCACTTTCGCCCTCGAACAGTACTACAACCGGAGCGCCGCTCATTCCTTGAGGCCTTGGGAAGTGAGTTGGCCGCCCAGCCGCATCGAAACCCCTCCGAAGATCCAAAGGCAAAAGCACGTGCGATTCCGGTGAGACTCCGTTCTTCCGATACTCCACCTCGGGGATAGAGTCCGACCGATACGCGTATGGGACCGCAAGCATGTCCTTGTGCCGCACGCGGAATTGGTTCTTTGTCGCCGGGAAGCCGACTATAACGTACTCCCTACCGGCGCGGGGCAATCGATGCGGCTTCAGGTACGAAACGTCCATCGCGAACTTTCGGACTTCGGCGAAGGGCGGACGCCCAATCCCACTAAGCTTTAACACGCCGATATCGACTATATCAGTCGAGCGATTTTCGGGCGTCCCAGACCGGACGACGCGCCCTTGAAGATAGCGCTTCTGTCGCGGCGCCGAATACACGTACATCCCCTCAGCCATAGCCTGGTCCAATACGTGTGCCGCAGAAATCAGAAAACACTCCGAACCTACGTTGACAAAGAAGCCGGTCCCGCGCAGTAACGGTCGGCCAGCGTCGTCGCTATAGAGAGGAACGGAAAAGGCAGTCAGCGTTTCGATCGCCTCCGAAATTACATCTGACAGTGATGGTTCGGTCATCGTCTTCCATGCCGCCTAACGATTAAGCTCAGCGGCGCGGCTGCTCGGCGCGATTCTTGCCCGGCAAGAATCGTGACGAGTAGGCGCGTCCGTCTGCAGCGCATTGTTAGGCGACAACATGCCGGCTCCGACCGCCCTGCCGCTATAGACCATGTAGTCAGGCTGCTGTAGCGAACCATAGATCATAGACATCCTGCCTCGCCACCGTTCCTCCGAATCGAGTCCGAATCAACTCGCCTATGCACGCGAGAAAGCCGCTTCGTTCTTCCTCGGTAAGCGCGCAAACATTCGAAAAGGTACGCAATAGGTCGCAGTACTGTTTAGCGCTAAAGCTTCGCTCCGCTATGTAGCGTTTGTGGATGACTGAGCCAAACAGACCTGAGTTCTCCAATTCGGCGTTCCGCTCGGGCAGATCGTCAGGTCCAGGTGGCCGATAAGTCGAGTCGTACTCGGGATCCCATCGGGAATAGCAGGACTGACTCTCAAGTGCGAAGGGATCATGCGACGCACCAGCACCCCAGTGCGCATGGACAATTGCCAGAGAACCGCCAGGGCGAAGCAACCCAGCGCACTTCGACATACGAGTACTTGCATCAAGCCAATGGAAGGCCGTTGCAGCCACAACCAAATCGTACGACCGCTCTGCTGTGCTCCATCGGTCGAAATCAGCAACACAGACGATCGCATTCGCCCATACCTCTAGCTTTCGTTGGAGGATCTGTGCGAGATGCTCACCAAGTTCGACAGCGAGCACGGAAAATCCGGCCTCGGCCAGCGGTACCGTAAGCTGTCCTGTGCCTGGGCCGATTTCGAGCACTCGCTGAACGTTTGCTGCTCGACTCATTCGGACGAGATCAGAGACGAGTGAATCTGGATAGCCGGGCCGCGCCGACGCATAAAGTTCGGCTACGTTCTCGAAAGACTCGCGACGGCGGAGCCTACGCTGACTATTGTATGTGTCTGGCACCGCCTATCCTTGTCGCCTAACGATATAGCTCAGCGGCGTGCCTTGCCGGCGCGACCCTTGCGCATGCAAGGGTCGTGACGGTAAGGCACGTCCGTCTGCAGCGCATTGTTAGGCCGCGCGGTGAACATAGGCGCCCTGCGTAAGCATCGGCACGCAGTCGCTCGCATCGAACTCCCCTGCGAGCTCGACATCATTGCCGAAGCCAGCTTCAAACAATTCCTTGCCCGAACCACATTGCTTCAAACAAGAGACGATGTCCTTTCTGAAGCGCAGGAACGTCGCCACGGCAGTTTCCGCTTCCGGCGATCGTGCTCCAGGTAAGCCATTGATAATGGCCCCCGCTCCGACGAGATCCTCGACTGCCGGTCGCAGGCTTCCGTCTCCCCACTTCTCACCAGCCGGAATGATGCTGATCCGCGGCCCAATCTGCGCAAGGGCAGCTGCCACCGCCCGAGCGTTGCGCAGACAGCCAGCAATAACTGGTACCTCATCGATTGCCAATGAAATCGCAGACCCGTTCGGCGAGGGTAACACCAGCCTAGTTCCGTTTGGGATATTCATTAGCGAC
Organism: uncultured Gammaproteobacteria bacterium; assembly: GCA_963702105.1. GTDB lineage: Bacteria > Pseudomonadota > Gammaproteobacteria > Steroidobacterales > Rariloculaceae > ZC4RG20. The sequence goes on along the minus strand of OY969712.1, from coordinate 154,474 downwards.
GTGGGGGCAAGCGAGTAGCCACTCAGGTCCTCGCGAGCCGAGCCTGCGAGGACGGCGCCGAGGGACTGGGCGTAAGCGCGCGCAGAGTCGTCCCGCCACCGAAAAGGATAGACCGAAGCGCCTCTAGCAGTAGCGATATCGACGCTCGTGCAAAATGACAGAACGTCAACTACCGCAATAACATCGCTGGTCGGAGCCAGCGCCCGCGCGCCCATCTCACCCCATTCGCATCTAATGGCGAATTCTTCTTGGTCGAACATCTCGCGCATCGGCCTCTACGCGGCCTAACGATAAAGCTCAGCGGCGTGGCAAACCGGCGGCGATTTTGCTCTTCCTCTTGCAAAATCGCTGACGGTTTGACACGTCCGTCTGCAGCGCATTGTTAGGCGCCATGTCGGATTCGACTGCCATAGATCTTCTTAATCGGAAGCGCCTCGACATCAACGCCCTCCAGACACCGAACATTTACTGCCCATCCGTCGAAAGGCTCAACTCCTTCCCTCAGTTCCTGCGGTGACGGGTCAGTGGGACGGCGAAATGGGAGGATCCCGCACGTCCGACAGAAAAAATCCCTCGCCGTCCCGGAGCCCCATTGATAATGCGACAGTTCCTCCCAAGGCGTCGTCAGCCTCAATGCACTCTTCGGAACGCGAAAATTTAATGCTCCTCGACGACGACAAATCGAGCAGTCGCAAATACGAACGTGATCAATTTCCGCCTCGACTTCGAATCTGACCCGGCCGCAGTGGCATGAACCCTTGTACGTTCTCATGCCGTTGTTGCCGCCGACGCCGTCAACTACTTCATAATGGAGGACTTCCGGAAAGGGATCATAGTAATGATGCAGGAGCTCTTTCCACCGCTGATACTCGGACGAGCCTCGAAAGCCGACTTCATGTGCCTCGATAGACTCCCATCGGACCAGCAGAATGTACTCATCCTGACGCTCCACACATCGCCGCAATTCGTGCGAGACGTATCCGGGCATTGAAGCGATGATAGGCTGCGCTTCCCGGAACGACCTTTCGAAATCCCGCGCCGCGCCCTTCCGGATCCGTAGCTGTGCTACCTCAAGAATCACACACACCCCTAAGCCGGCAGTACACCCGATATCGGGTGCTGCCGATGCACGCGAAAACGCGTCCTTGGCGCCTAACGACCAAGCTCAGCGGCGTGGCAAACTGGCGCCGATTTTGCGAATGCAAAATCGGTGACAGTTTGCCACGTCCGTCTGCAGCGCATTGTTAGGCGCTTTTGAGCGCGTGACGGCCGACGGAGCGATTCACGAAAAGTTGCCGGCATTCACCCAATGTTCCTCTGTCACAATGACGAGTGGGACGCCCTCCTGCCGATACTGCACAGCCTTCTCGATTTTTCTGCCATAAGACTCGTGAGCCCAGCTATCCGTGACATAGGTTCCGAGGACCAAGTAATCGACCGACTTCGTTATCCCACCTGCGATCAGGCCGCCGAGCGCCTCCGTTGCAGCATGGCACTGTTTTCGTGTGCCGAATGCGCACGTACCAGTAAACACAAAGCACCTGCTCTGAAACTCGATTGGCGGCATAGGTATATCAACGGGAAGAGACGACGTCTTAGCGAGCTCTCCTTCTGCCGAAGGCTCACCGGCGAACCTTCTTAGGATCGTCAGTAGTTCAGCCGACTCCTCCGTGTCCAGGATTCCATCCTCGAGCATGGAGCTGACCTTCCCAAGTAGGTTTACAACGATTGGATTGTCGTCAGCCTGCCTGGCTTGCACCAGCCATCCCATAAGGAATTCCGCCTCGGCCTGATCGACTTTCCCGTCCGCCACAAGGCCCTTACTCAGTCCGATCAACGTGTCGATTTGTCGGTCCGCGATACTCTTTCTGTTGAATCGTGTGAATAGGTCCACGCGCCCCCTCCGTCGACTTTCCGCGTTCTTGGCGCCTAACGACTAAGCTCAGCGGCGTGGCAAACCGGCAGCGATTTTGCCCCTGCAAAATCGGTGACGGTTTGACACGTCCGCTGCAGCGCATTGTTAGGCGATTGCGATGTCACATCTGACTTCTGGGAGCCTCTCCCCACCGATTTCGATCCCTGTCTCAGATCCCTTGCACAGTGTGAATCCGACCCGCTCGTAGAACCGAATAGCCCTAACATTTGCCGCCAGAACCCAGACAATCGCTCGAACATAGCCGAGCTCGAGTAGACGAGCCAATGCCGCTTCCCAAAGTGACCGGCCGACTCCCGTCGACCAGTGTGAGGGGCTGACATATATCGCGTAAACTTCCCCCTCATTTCGTTCGGCACGCTCCCGTCGCGACTTGCCGTAAGAGATAAACCCCACAACGTGGTTACCTGTATCCGCAACGAGCGTTTCAGAATCCCCCTGATCGAGGATTTCCGCCCATCGGTTTTGACGATCCGCAATGGAAAGTTGGTCGAGGTGGGTCTGTGGGACTATTCCGCGATACGCGTGCTGCCACGACGAAACGTGCACTACGGCAATGCCGTGCGAGTCTTCGGCACGTGCGTTACGAATGACCATCGCCTAACGGTGGAGTTCAGCGGCGCGACGGGCCGGCGCCGATTTAGCGCACGCAAAATCGGTGACGGTTCGGCGCGTCCGATGCAACGAATTGTTAGGCGCGCCTGCGTCTTCCTCTCCGAATACCACCGGACCGCCTCCCCTTTGGATCTTACTGCCTATCGAAACATCCGCTCAAACGAAGGGTGACCACTTCCCTGACCCCGCTTCCGTTCGCCGCGCCGGGAGCCAAGCGGCGCTTACGCGCGTCGGCTAATCGTCCAAGGCGCCGAACGCGCATGCGCGGTGCCAACCACCTTTGGCGACCTCACACGCTTCCGCCCGCTGTCGCGATGTATTTGCGCGCCGCGACCGAAGCTGACCTCTCCGGTTTCCAGCACCATGTCGATGGCCACGCCTCCCCGACCGCTGATGCCTTTCACTGAACACGTCTCCGACTGCCACTGCGATTCCGCCGATACGGGCCACTTGATTCGGTGACCTCAGATCCGCCACTCAGCCTCACTCCATTCGCTTGCCGCGCGTCCACCGATGCTACGGCGCATTCCGCACTCAAGCGAAGCGTCGGCTGCCGCCGCTCGTCTCTTGCCGAAATGCCTCATGGATCAGGCCGCCTAACGACCAAGCTCAGCCGCCGGGCTCAGTGGCCAGTATTTTGCTCTTCTCTTTGCAAAATGCTGGACACTGAGGCCGGTCGGCTGCAGCGCATTGTTAGGCGCACGTTCCGTCACCGTAAAGAAAGTACTTCGGCGTGCGCGACAAGTTGAAGCGCCAACCGAGACGCTCCAGCTCCTCTTCCAATTTCCTCTGATCATAGAATACCTTGTATATTTGGAACTCCCGACCGTCATTTAGTCGCCGCGTCAGCGTCGTGGCTTCAGATGAAGGCAGGCTATGATCTACCGCCATCGAACTGACCTCATGAATCGAGTCGAGAAGGAATACGCGTCCTCCAGGCGCCAAGCAGCGGCTGACAAGGTCCCAAAATTCGGCAAAACGGTTAGGCGGCACATGAGACAGCCAGAAGCTAAAGAAGACCGTGTCGAATCTGTCCTTCGGGTCCCACGAAAAGATATCCGCCTCGACGCAACGCACCTATTTTGAATTCAGGCGGACAGCGGCCAAGGCCAGCATTTCGCGTGACCCATCGAGCAAGACTAGCTCCCGAGCGAATGGTAGCAGCTGCTGGCTCCAGATCCCGGTACCCGCGGCTAGCTCTAGGGCCCTTCCGGTCGGCCGAAAAGATTCGAGTGCGCTGACGACCTCAGCCGCTTCCGAAAACCACTGCTCGTTGAGTTGTGGGCCTCTGTCATAGCGGTCCTGCCGAAGCCACCACTCATCGTATTCGTGCGCTCTTGCCTGATAGTAAGCGAGATGTTCCCGGAGAGCGTTGGCATCATCAATCGTCGCGATGACCTGTATAGCGCCTAACGACCGGCATCAGCGTCGGCGCGCAGCGCCGTCCACTGATGCGGTTGTTAGGCGTCACTGGCAACAGACAGGGTTCCTGTGCTTCTTAGTGATCATCTTCCTCGAGCCCATGTGCGCGGGTGTCTGCCGCCGCCCGGCGACACCAGCTACGGCCCCCCTCCTGGAGCAGCTGGACGGAGGCAACTCTAGGTGGCCTCACAGCTGCGTCCGGGAATGCGCGTGCGCCGCACGAGCCAGTGTGATTGCGAGTTAGTCCTTCAACTACATGTTGTTCCAGGGTGCATACATCACGAGCATCGCAATCACGATAACTGGGGCGACAATGTCGATGTAGAACACAGGTCCAGCGTTGCCCGGGTTGACGTTGCCCTTCTTCCTTAAGTCCAAGTAGTGGACAAATGCCGCTCCAAGATACAGAAACGAGCCGACTATGCCCGGAGCCAAGAAATACGCGCCCCTGAACCAGATCGAAAGGAACCCCGCCACGCCAAGGCCGACCTCTGCCCAACCCAGCTCATATTGAAAGCCGCTTCCTGTCGCCCAGCCGATTGATTTAGCAATCTGGTCCGAGTTGAATAAGTGCTGAAGACCGGCCATAAGCGTGGCTAGTCCGTAGAATCCCGCCAGCAACCAAATGAGACTGACTTCGGCGATGTGTGACACGGGCTGCGGGCCCAGCCCCGTGACGATGATGTGAACAACGGCTCCCAATACTGACGCCGAGAAGACGATTATCCAGTACACCGCCCCTCCTTCTGAGCACTGCGAAAGAATCTAGATTGTCGCGACGGACTGTGATTGGTCAGACTGAGAAGGGCTCTGCCAATCGCACTGACTCGAGACGCCCAACAACGAAGCTCAGCTCGGTCGGCTGCGGCGTGTTGTTGTTGTGCATCTGTTCAAACAGCCCTGCCAGACGCCAGTTCAACCAGGAAGCGATTGCGTGTCGCTTGCGATCTTCTGCCCGTCTCTGGTGGCCATTTCGCCGACCGTCGGCACGAACCCCATCCTACGCACCGTTCCTGTTGCGATTGATGCAAGCGTGATTAGTGCCATCAAGCCTCCGGCGATAGTGAGCATTGCCGTGAGGCTCAGTTGCACGGCCGCGCCAGCGATGACCTGCGACACGGGAATCAGCCCCATCGTGCCCAGGCCGACCAGACTGACCACACGCCCCATGTGTGACCGGGGAATCCGCTGCTGAGCCCAGGTAATGAGCATCAGATTTCCATAGCCCGTGGCCAAGCCGATCACGGCCGTTAGGCCTAGGGCCAGCTGGAGTGTATGGACGGTGGCCAGCGACGCGAGCCCCACACCGGTGAGGGAGAGAATCGCCATGACGACCGTCCCGAACGCCGCCGGTCGCAGGCCGGGCACTGCGGTGGCCACGACCATCCCCAGCAGCGATCCCCCGCCCAATGCCGACATAAGCGTTCCATAGGCCTCAGCACCCCCTGGCAGACGTGTGTAGGCGATCATGGGCACGCCCACGTCGAACGGGCCGACCACCAGCGTATTGATAGCCATCACAATCAGGACGGCAAAGCGCAGGGTCGGCGAATTCCAGACAAAGCCAATGCCTTGCTTGATGGACTCGACGACCGATTCGTTGTCCGCGTTCCTATCCGAGCCGCCCCGAATCGCCAGTAGGGTGACCAGTGACACCAGGAAACTGATGGCGTCCACGAGAAGCGCCGCGGCGATACCCGACAAGCCGGGGCTGGCACCGCCGCTGCGGAGCCCGGCAATGACGATGCCGGCAAGCGCCGGACCGACAAATACGGCGAGCTGACCTGTACCCTGGATGATCCCATTTGCCTGTTGCAACTGCGCTTCCGTCACCAGCGCCGGGACGATGGAATTTTGGGCGGGGAAGAAAAACGCATCAGCAACGCCAAATATCAGCGCAAGACCGTACAGCCCCCAGAGCCCGGCGCCACCGGCGAGGACAATCAGGCCCAATGCTCCAACCGCGAACAGGCGAACCGCATTAGAGACGAGCATGACGCGCCGGGGGGATAGCCGATCAACGTACACGCCGCCGACAAGCATCAGCAGCGCCCGCGGAATCGCCATTATTGCGAGTACGGACCCGAGCGTCAGTGCACTGCCGGTGAGAACGAGCGCCAGCCACGGCAGCGCGACCAAGGCGAACTGGTCGCCCAGCGCGGAGATGGCCTCCCCGAGCCAGAGTAGCCGGAAGTCTTGGGTGCCCAGCACGGTTTGCGAAATCGAATTCATGGCCAAAAGGGCATATTCAGGTCCAGCCAGAATGGGCTGTCTGACGCCTAACGATTAAGCTCAGCGGCGTGCCTTGCCGGCGCGGCCCTTGCGCATGCAAGGGGCGTGACGGGAAGGCACGTCCGTCTGCAGCGCATTGTTAGGCGCGCGGAGTTAGACCACGACTGCTAGCCACCTCGGGTCTCAATCTTTCGGACTAAGGAGCCCAATTCTCGAAATGCGGCCGGCGTGACCAAGATATTGTGGCCCAGTCCTGGTTCGATCGTTAGCTGCGCGTCGACCCCGTGCCCCTGCAACGCTTCGGCATACCGGCGACTGGCCGCAGGCATTACGACGTCATCTTCCGAGCCCACGACGAGGCGCACGACCGTTTCCGGGCGCACTTGGCCGACTAAGGTCAAGGGCAGGAGGCTCGGATTTGGCTCATTTCCGATCGGAAGCCGCGCTCGCATCCGATGCCTCCAAGCTTCAGGATCACAGCCGCAACCCACCAGCAATGCTCCTTCGGCAAGGTTTGGATGTCGGCCCAAGACGTCCGCGACGATCGCACCGCCGCCCGAGTGACCTACCAAGACTACTGCCCGCGCGCTGTAGATCTCCCTAAGCTGCCGTGTCGCGTCTGCAATGGCGTCCACAACCTCTGGCGTGTAGTTGTCTCCGAGGGCTCTGCCCATGTCACCTGAGGACCGATCGCCAGACGGATCTGTGTAGCCCGGGCGAAGAATTCCGGCTGCTACGACATCGTCGTCATTCCAATCCTTACCCAATGCGTCGCGGAGCGTATCAGATCTCTTGGTATCCTCGGGCCATCCAAGTGTGATGGCTTTGGCAGCGAGATACTGATAATCGGGGCGCGGATCCGGAATATCACCGTGCAGTATCACAACCAAAATCGGGTGCGCGCTTACGTTCTCTCTGGCGAAGACTTGGGCTTTAATCCGTCCCTGTGCGACATTCAGCCAGTACGTCTTACCCCCAATGCGCGACGTAGTATCCGGGGTGCACGCTGCGACCACCGCACACATGGCCCATGTTGTGGCTACCTTGCGTAACGCGTTCATACCCCGGCTCCGGCGAGGGCCTATCCCACGCCTTGGCACAGTTCAGCGCCTAACGATATAGCTCAGCGGCGTGCCTTGCCGGCGCGACCCTTGCGCATGCAAGGGTCGTGACGGTAAGGCACGTCCGTCTGCAGCGCATTGTTAGGCCGCGCGGTGAACATAGGCGCCCTGCGTAAGCATCGGCACGCAGTCGCTCGCATCGAACTCCCCTGCGAGCTCGACATCATTGCCGAAGCCAGCTTCAAACAATTCCTTGCCCGAACCACATTGCTTCAAACAAGAGACGATGTCCTTTCTGAAGCGCAGGAACGTCGCCACGGCAGTTTCCGCTTCCGGCGATCGTGCTCCAGGTAAGCCATTGATAATGGCCCCCGCTCCGACGAGATCCTCGACTGCCGGTCGCAGGCTTCCGTCTCCCCACTTCTCACCAGCCGGAATGATGCTGATCCGCGGCCCAATCTGCGCAAGGGCAGCTGCCACCGCCCGAGCGTTGCGCAGACAGCCAGCAATAACTGGTACCTCATCGATTGCCAATGAAATCGCAGACCCGTTCGGCGAGGGTAACACCAGCCTAGTTCCGTTTGGGATATTCATTAGCGACGTGGGGGCAAGCGAGTAGCCACTCAGGTCCTCGCGAGCCGAGCCTGCGAGGACGGCGCCGAGGGACTGGGCGTAAGCGCGCGCAGAGTCGTCCCGCCACCGAAAAGGATAGACCGAAGCGCCTCTAGCAGTAGCGATATCGACGCTCGTGCAAAATGACAGAACGTCAACTACCGCAATAACATCGCTGGTCGGAGCCAGCGCCCGCGCGCCCATCTCACCCCATTCGCATCTAATGGCGAATTCTTCTTGGTCGAACATCTCGCGCATCGGCCTCTACGCGGCCTAACATTCAGTAGTCGGATAGTGGCCGTCCAACCTTGCGGACGACCGCCTTTGAAAAACACGGATCTTGTCCGTAATTCATAGCGGAGTCTAGCAACTCACCCGGAAGTGCGTCATTCCCTCCCAGAATACGGTCTTGGCTCGAGCTTTCCAAATGTCGGCGCAAATATCTCGCGATATTCCTCACTTTTTAGGGGGCAGGCAAAGCCAACGATCGCCGACCATCGAGGCAATTTAGCTGCGGAGCGGGAAGTGAGCCAGCCAGGACGCCGGTCCCCATTTCTGGAAAGCGTCCGGAGCGCGATTCGCCTGCGTCACTACAGCATCCGCACGGAGAGGAGCTACATCGGCTGGATCGTCCGCTTCATCCGCTTTCACGGGAATCGCCACCCGAGCGAACTAGGGGAGCCCGAGGTGGCGTCATTTCTCTCGGACCTCGCCGTACGACGCGAAGTGACCGCCAGCACGCAAAATCAGGCACTCAGCGCTCTGGTATTCCTGTATCGCTTCGTGCTCGATCGACCGCTGGGGGAAATTCGCGGCATCGTGCGCGCCAAGACGCCGCAACGGCTACCCGTCGTCCTATCGCAGCAGGAGGTGTCGTCGCTATTGCGGAGCATTGACACATCTCACTGGCTGCCGGCGTGCCTTATGTACGGATCTGGACTTCGGCTAATGGAGACCGTTCGCCTGCGTGTCAAAGATCTCGACTTCGACCACAGGGCCATAATCGTCCGAGACGGCAAGGGCGCAAAAGACAGGGTCGTCGCGCTTGCAGACGAACTCATCGAACCGCTTACGCGCCAGATCGAGGGAGTCAAGCTGATTCATAGTAAGGACTTGGCCGACGGGTTCGGCGAAGTCGCGCTCCCGCACGCACTGGCGCGAAAATATCCCCGCGCCGGGCGCTCGCTCGCATGGCAATACGTTTTCCCCGCCCGCAGTCGCAGCCTTGATCCTCGCTCAGGAATCATGAGGCGCCATCACGTCGACGAAAGCGCGTTGCAGAAGGCCGTGAAAAACGCCGTCCGGAAGGCGGGCATCGAAAAGCCCGCGAGTTGTCACACGCTGCGACATTCATTCGCGACGCATCTCCTCGAACGTGGGATGGACATCCGAACCGTGCAGGAGCAACTCGGACATAAGGACGTGCGCACGACTCAGATTTACACGCATGTCTTGAAGAGAGGCGGAGCAGCCGTGCTGAGCCCTCTTGGTGCGGTGCTGGGAACCTCCGCGCCGTGCAAGAGAACGGAGTCGTGACGGAGCCGGCACGAAGGTCGCTCCTAAGCTGTGGCATGCGAAGCACGCCGAGGAGGCCGCTCGATCCTGCGCGCGCCTGTTCGCGCGGATTAGCAGATGACGGCATACGCGCTCCGGAGCATTCGAGCAATGTCGCGTTCTCACGACTCGAGCCCGCACGAGGTGTGCGTACGCGCATGATCGGCCTGTGGCAGCTGCGCCTGTTGCTGCTAACATCTCGGGACGCAAAGCAGAGGTGGATTAATGCTCACACGAAAACGAATTCCGGGCGCGGTCGGCTGCGCGCTTCTGGGGCTCGGCCTCGGCACGGCGCAGCTGCAAGCGCAGGCTCAAGCCCCCGGGCAGGCCGCCACCAGGGAGCAGAGCCGGCCGCCGTCCCGGTCCGAATCCGCTTCCGATTCCGGTTCCGATTCCCAGTCCCAGTCCCAGTCCCAGTCCTCCCAGTCCCAGTCCCAGTCCCAGTCCCAGTCCCAGCTCGATCCCAAGCTCGTAATCGGCGGCAAGGACGCCGAGGCGATGGGCGATACGGGCATCATCAACGGCGCGACGGCGGAGGCGATCTCGCACGCCTGCGAGAAGCTGGCGGCCGAGCATGGCGAGGCAGTCGCCGTCGTCGTCGTCGATCCGTTCGGCAACGTCGTCCACGAGCATCGCATGGACGGTGCCGCGCACTACGTCGCGATCCACACGGCCGAGATGAAGGCTCACACGGCGTTCCTGACGCGCCAGCCGACCTCGCTGAGGCAGAACAACGTCACGCGCAACCCTGCGCGCGCCCCACAGGAGATCGCAATCGGCTTCTTCCCCGTCGCGGGCGGGCTGCCCATCTGGGCCGGCAAGCAGATCATCGGGTTCGTCGGCGTCGGGGGCCAAAGGCCGACGCCCGAGTGGAGCGACGAGATCTGCGCGTGGCAGGCGCTCGCGCAGGTCGTCGGGCCCCAGCCGCCGCTGCCGGCGCAGCCAAGGCCCTCAGTGCCGCCGAACAAGTAGCGCCCGTCGGACAGCACAAAGGTGACCCCTCGCCGAGGACCAACCAAAAGGATCGCCCATGAATGCCGATCAAGCAGCCAAGGCGAAGCGCTTTCGCGCGCTGCATGAAGGTCCCGAACCCTTCGTCGTCGCCAATGCCTGGGACGGTGCCTCGGCGCGGATTCTCGTCAGCCTCGGCTTCCCGGCGCTCGCGACCTCGAGCGGGGCCATGGCGGCGACGCTCGGTCGTCTGGACGGCCAGGCGACGCGCGACGAGGCGCTTGCTCATGCGCGCCTGATCGCTTCTGCGGTGGATTGCCCCGTATCCGCCGATCTCGAGAAGGGGTTCGGCGACGACCCGCAAACTGTGGCGCAGACGATTCGGTTGGCGGCCGAGGCCGGCCTCGCCGGTTGCTCCATCGAAGACGCGACGCGCGATCCCGGCGCCCCGCTCTATGCATTCGACGCTGCGGTCGAGCGCGTCTCGGCCGCGGCGGAGGCCGCGCGGGCGCTGCCGTTCCCGTTCACGCTGACGGCGCGAGCGGAGAACTTCCTCCACGGCCGGACGGATCTCGAGGACACGATTCGGCGCCTTCAGGCGTACGAGCGCGCAGGCGCGGACGTGCTCTTCGCGCCCGGGCTGCCGGATCTCGACGCGGTGCGCGCCGTGTGCTCGGCGCTGTCGAAGCCGGTCAATTTCATGGCGGGCATCCGCGGGCGCTCGTTCAGCGTGGCGGAGCTCGCGGCGGCCGGCGTTCGGCGCATCAGTCTCGCGACTTCGCTCTATCGCGCTGCGCTGACGGGGCTTCTAGACGCGGCACGCGAGATTCGGGACCGTGGCAGCTTCGACTACCTGGAGACGACGATCACGACGCGCGAGCTCGTCGCCTTACTCAAGCGCTGATCCGCGCATCGGGGTGAAGGCACCGCCGCCCTCGGCGCGCCGTCCGCGCCCTGGCACAAGACACGCTACCAAAGACGCTCGGTCGCGAGCCGCGCGCCTTCGGCGAGCGCCTTGAGCTTGGCCCACGCGAGCTTCGGGTCGATGCGCCCACCCATGCCGCAATCCGTGCTCCCGAGCACGTTCTCGCGGCCGACGACCTCGGCGAAACGCACGATGCGGTCGGCGACGACTTCCGGATGCTCGAGCACGTTGGTCTTGTGCGTGACGACCCCCGGGATCAAGGCGCGGCCGTCGGGCAGCTTAACGTCCTTCCAAACCTTCCACTCGTGCTCGTGCTGCGGGTTCCCGGCCTCGAACGAGTACTGGCTCGCCTTGATCTTGACGAGCAGGTCGACGACCTCACCGATCGGCAGGTCCGAGCTGTGCGGACCGGCCCAGCTGCCCCAGCAAAGGTGGTAGCGCACGCGCTCCTCGGGCAGCCCCTCGAGGGCGTGGTTCAGGAGCTCGACATGGCCCTCGGCCCATTTGCGAAACGCCGGCAGATCGCCGTCCATCGAGTAGTCGAATTCGTAGACGTTGACGAGCAGCGGGTCGTCGATCTGCACGTTGAGCCCCGCGTCCACGATGGCGCGATACTCCTCGCGCATCGCCTCGGCCAGGGCGACGGCCTGCTCCTCGCGGGACTTGTAGTACTCGCTCTCGCCGAACTGAATACCGGTGAACACAGCGCTCAGGAACGCCTCCTCGACGGAGACGTTGGCGAGCGCGGCCTTGAGGTTGTCGATGTCGCGCTTGACGAGCGCGTGCCCGGCGTACTTGATCGGCCCGGTGTTGATCGGAACGCGAAAGGGGCGCGGACGATTCGAGGCCGTCCCGTCGGCGCCCGAGGCATAGAACGTCGCGAAGTCGTGCCGGTCTTTGCTCTGGCCCATGAATCTCTTGACGGCCTCGCTGCGATCCTGCATCTCGCGGAACTCGAACCCTTCGAGGCGGCCCCAGACGTAGGTCGCCCATGCACCGTAGTCCACGGACTCGGTCATCGGCTTGCCGAACTCGCCGTCGTTGACGACGTCGATGCCGACGGAGACCTGCTGGTCCACGACCGCGGCGACGGCGGACTTCAGGCGCGCGGCGATCGCTTCGCCCGTGGCGCCTTCGCGGAACGCCTCGATGAGGTCGGCCGGTCGCGGCAGGCTGCCGACGTGGGTGGTCAGGATGCGGTCGGTACTTTTCTTCATGGGTCGAGCTCTCGATGAATGTAGGGTTCAATGGCCCGCGGCGGCGGCCTGCTCCAGCCGTTCCATCCACACGCCCTCGGTACAGTTGTCCTCGAGCATGACCTGGTTCGGCGCGCGGCGGTACAGCACTGTAACGACTTCGGCATCGTTGACGTAAAACTCGGGGTCGCTCATCGTCATCTCGTTGACGAGGATCTTGCCTTCGATCTTCGGCGGCGGCCGGTCGGCGCGTAAGCCGACGATCTTGAACTTCGAAGGGTCCTGCATCGACCAGCGCTCGACGATGCGCATCTTGTCGCTATGCGGCCACCGCGGGGCGTCCCATTCCGTGGTGAGCCGCGTCTCGATGACGAGCGTCTTACCTTCCCAATGGCCGATCGAATAGCCGACGCGTTGCGTCGGAAAGTCCGTGGGAAACGCGCGCCCGTCGAGATAGATACGGCGCGACTGGTTGGCCAGCTCCGAGAGCAGCGTGATGCGCTGCGGCTGCTGCACGATCTCCATGGCCGCGCCGCCGATGCCCCACATGACGGTCGGCATGCCGGGCTCGACGCAGTTCGCGTTCGCCTCGAGCGCCTTGAAGGGGTGGTACTTGGCCGCGAAGGCCTCGGTGACGGCCTTGCCTTTCGCGTTGAGCGGCGGCTCGACGGGAATGAAGAAAGGCGCGCCGGGGCGCGAATGCTGAATCATGAGCCAGACGCCCGAGAAGTCCTCGGGCACGGCTCCGGCCGCGAATGCGCCGCGCGTAACGGCGGCCGCCAAAATCAAGCATGCGCCGAGCCATGCGAGCGAAGCTCCGCGCGTCCGCCGGCAGAGAAAGCCGCCCGTTCGAACGCTCATGCCGATTCCTCCGTTTGTCTTTCTTCCGCCGGCTTGCCGTTCTTCTGCCCGGTTGTCGTTCTTCCGCCGAGTTATCTTTCTTCTGCCGCGGTGCGGGAACTCGAGGATTCGAGGTAAGTGTAGCACCGGCTGCGTGCCGCGCACCGGGCAGGCCGCCGACGGTTCTCCGCGGCGGCCGCCAAGCGCTACACTCTCGGCATAGCCGCGACTTTCGGGGGCGAGGGCATGATCGAGGTTCCAGGAGCTTTCCATACCGGCACGGACGATCTACCGTACGCCGATGACTGGGCGGGGACCCCGGGCGTGCGTTTGAAGCTGCTCATGGCGGACATCGAAGGCGCGCGACTGGCCGTGCGCATCCGCTTCGCACCCGGCGTGCTGCTGCCGCCTCACAAGCACACCGGCGAAGTCCACGCCTTCACGCTTTCCGGCGAATGGTCGTACCTCGAGCATGCCGACCTGCCCCCGAACCGCGCCGGCTCCTACCTCTTCGAGCCGCCCGGCAGCACGCACACGCTCAAGGTCGCCGACCATGCCGAGGGCGAGACCGACGTCGTCTTCGTGGTCTACGGCGCGATGATTCACCTCGGCCCCGGAGGCGAAGTGCTCGCGATCGGCGACGCCGAGAGCCACTTGCGGGACTGGCCCGCGGCCCTCGCGGCCCAAGGCAAGCGGCCGCCGGACGTTTTGCCGATCGGCGGATCGATGGCCTATCGGCGGTATTGGGACAACGGAGCTTAATCGATGGTCAACACATCCGGCGCTCGAGTCGCGACGGCCCACGCGCGAACCTCGAAGTTCCCAACACTATGACGGCGATCCCGGCACGCCGCGCCGTGACACCGCGGATCGGGGCCGCGCTCTGCGCCGCGGCCCTGCTCGCGTTCGCGGCAGCCGACGGCCGCTTCGCCGCGGCGCAGGAGCGGGCGGCGGCGCCGCCGCCCATCACGCGCCTGCTCGTGACGACCTACCGCCTCAAGCCGGAGAGCGTCCCGAGGTGGTTGGCGCTCGAGCAGACCGAGGTCGTGCCGGCGCTCAAGAAGGCCGGCGTCGCGACGCGCGCCGTCTATCGGACCATCGTCGGCGACGCGACCGAGTTCCAGGTCCGGCAGCCGATTCGAGGCTTCGAGATCTACGACGCGCCGAGCGATCTCGTGCGCGCCCTCGGCCCCGCGCGGGCCGCCGCCCTCGAGGCGCGGCTCGCGGCCTGCATCGAATCGGTCCACGTCCAGATCGAGAATCGGCAGAACGCGTTCTTCATCGATCCGGGCGACGCGCCCGTGCAGTTCGCGAGCAAGTATCGAGCGCTGCCGGGCAAGGCCGGCGCCTACACGGCCTACTTCCGCGACTACATGCTGCCCGTGTTTCGCGAAGCCAAGCGCAACGGCACGTTCGCCGGGCTCGACTACACGGTCTCCCAGCACGGCGGCGAATGGGGCCTCATCACGCTGAACATGTACTACGCAAGCTTCGCCCCGCTCGACGGCGAACCGCCCGTCGCCAAGACGCTCGGTCCGGAAGGTACGCGCCAGCTGCTCGCCAAGGGTCAGGGCCTCATCGATCCGCTCGAATGGATCGTGCGCCGGCGCGTGGCCGCTCTGAGCTACTAGCTGGTCTAGCTAGCCCCCGACCGCCTCGTCCTGCCGCTCGGCCGCGATCTGCCGCAGCGCCTGCTCGAACACCTGGCTCGGCTGGCCGCCCGAGATCAGGTGCTTGCGATCGATGACCACCGCCGGAACCGCGTGGATCCCGAGCTGCTGCCAGAATTGCTCGGCCTGGCGCACGGCATCCGCGTATTCGCCGCGCTCGAGCACTTCGCGCGCCCGCTCGACGTTCAAACCCACCTGCCCGGCCAACTCTAGAAGGACGTCGCGGGCACCGGGATTGCGGCCCTGGCCGTGGTAAGCCGCCAGCAGCGCGCGCTTGAGCCCCCGCTGGCTGCCCGGCGGCCCCTCGGCCCCCGCAAAGAACAGCAGCCGGTGCGCGTCGAACGTGTTCCAGATGTGCGTACGTTCCCCGAAGGCGAACCCTTCTGCGGCGCCGCGCTCGGCGATGCGCGCCTGGTTGGCCGCGAGCTGCTCGAGGCTCATGCCGAACTTGCCGGTCAGGTATTCCGCGAGGTCGGCGCCCTCGGGCGCCATGGCGGGGTTGAGCTCGAAGGGCTGCATGTGCAGCTCGACCTCGCCGACCTCCGCGCCGACGTGCTCGAGCGCGCGTTCGAGGGCGCTGAAGCCGATCGCGCACCAGGGGCAGGCGACGTTGGAGACGAAGTCGATTCTCATGTCAGCCTCTCTCGCATGGACATACGCGAATCGTACCGCAGACCGCGCCGGGGCGGGCCGCTCACTGATAGCGCAATGCCACCATGGGATCGACCTTCGTGGCCCGCCGCGCGGGCACGAGACAGGCCGCGGCCGCGATCGCGGCGAGGACCAAGGCCACGATCGCCATCGTCGCGGGATCGCGCGCCCCGACACCGTAGAGCATCGAGGCCATCACGCGCGTCACCGCGAGCGAGCAGACGACACCGATCGCGAGACCAACGAGCGTCAACGTCATGCCGCTGCGGAAGATCAGCCTCTGCAGGCTCCCGGCGCTCGCCCCCAATGCGCCGCGAATGCCGAGCTCGTGCGTGCGCTGCACGACGCCGTAGGCCATGACGCCGTAGATGCCGACGGCTGCGAGCACGAGCGCGATGGCGGCGAA
Organism: uncultured Gammaproteobacteria bacterium; assembly: GCA_963702105.1. Classification (GTDB taxonomy): domain Bacteria; phylum Pseudomonadota; class Gammaproteobacteria; order Steroidobacterales; family Rariloculaceae; genus ZC4RG20. The sequence goes on along the minus strand of OY969712.1, from coordinate 138,406 downwards.
GATGCCGAGCAGCAGGCTCTCGATGCGGTTGCTCACGAGGGACTGGCGCTCGATCTGCTCGAGCGTGCGTACGTTGCTCAAGGCCTGGTCCTTGTTCACGGAATTCACGGCCGCCCGAACCGCTCGCTGCAACGTCAGGGGGTCGAGGCCCGCCCTCACGATGAGACTGACGCCGTACACCGGGCTCTGCCGATTCGAGACGTACATGCCCGCGCTGCTGTCGTCGTTCAAGCCGTTGATCTTCTCGTCCGCAATGACGCCGACGACTTCCCACGCGATGTCGTCGCCGAGCGCCGTCTTGCCGGGCACGATCTGCTGAACCAGGAGCCGCTGACCGATCGGGCTCGCGTCCTTGAATTCGCGTTTCGCGAGCGTTTCGTTGATGACCATGGCCGGCGGGGCGCCGGCCGTATCCGTCTCGGCAAGCAGCCTGCCCTTTCGCAGGTTGATGCCGAGGGCCGAGAAATAAGAGGGGCTGACGATCTTGAAAAATCCGGCCTTGCGGTGCGCCCTGTCCACGGTCGCGGCGCCCGCCACCTGGTACGGCATGCCGTAACCCCAGCCCTGGAGCGGCAGCGCGGACGTGAACGCGCTTTTCCGCACGCCGGGCACCGCGTCGACGGCGGCCCGGATGGCATCGAGATAGGCGTTGAGCTCCTTCGGGTCCGGGTGCTCCTGCTGGGCGATGGGTAAGCCTGCGGTCAGCACGTTCGCCGCGTCGAATCCCGGATCGACGTGCAGGAGGCTGAAGAAGCTGCGCATCAGCAGCCCGGATCCGACCAACAGCACGAACGCGAGCGCAATCTCGACGACGGCCAGCGTGCCGCGGACGCGGCGGCCGCCTCCTGCGGTCGTGCCGTGCCCGCCCTCCTTCATCGAGCCCGCGAGATTCGTGCGCGCGGCCTGCACGGACGGCGCGAGACCGAACAACAGGCCCGTCGCGACGGCGACGGCCAAGGCGAACAATAGGACCCGCGTATCCATGCGGATATCCACCTCGGCCGGCAACGAATTGGCGGGCAGCAGCGCCGTTATCCACTTCATCATGGCGTAGCCGAGAGCGATGCCGAGGACGCCGCCGAAGACCGAAAGCACGACGTTCTCGGTCAGAAACTGCCGCGCGAGACGCCAGCGGCCCGCGCCGAGGGACGCGCGCACGGAGACCTCGCGCACGCGGGAGACGCCGCGTGCGAGCGCGAGATTGGCCAGGTTCGCACAGCCGATCAGCAGGACGAACGCCGTGGCCGCGAACAGCACGACGACGGCCGTGCGCAGCTCCGGGCCGATCAAAAGATCCGCGTAGCGGTCGACGGCGACGCCCCAACCCTTGTTCGAGTCCGGATGCGCCGCGGCGATGCGCCTCCCGATCACGTCCATTTCCGCCCGTGCCTGCTCGAGCGTAACGCCGGGTTTGAGCTTTGCGAGCGCCGCGAACCAGTGGAAGTCGCGCGTCATGTTCGAAGGCTCGAACGCGAGCGGCTTGTAAATCTCGGCCGCGCCGCGGTTCAAGGCGTCGCCGCGGGCAAGCACCCCGACCACGGTGTACGGCTGGCCGTCGAGCAGGATGCTGCGGCCGATGAGGGAAGGGTCGCCGCCGAAGCGCTTCTCCCAAAGGGCGCGCGTCAACAGCACGACCCGGTCCTTGCCCGTCTGATCCTCGTCGGGCAGGAACGTCCGGCCGAGCGCGGGGCGCGTCCCGATGATGTCGAAGAATTGCGGCGAGACGCGGGCCCCGCGCAGCAGGCGCGGCTCGTCCCCGCCCGTCAGCGTGGCGGTCCACCCGGTCTGGGCCGCAATGTACTGAAACACGTCGTTCTGCTTGACCCAGTCGAGGTAGTTCAGCGTCGAGACGCCGTTGCGCCCGCCGTCGGGACGGCGCTCGAGCACGCGGACGATGCGATCGGGCTGGCTGTACGGCAGCGGGCTCAGCAGCATGCCGCTGACGAAGCTGAACATCGCGGTGTTGGCGCCGATCGCGAGCGCGATCGTAACGATCGCGACGGCGGCGTAGCCCGGGCTCGCGCGCAGCGTGCGCAAAGCGTAGCGGAGGTCGCGAAGCAGGGCAGCCATCGTGCGGCCTCCTTATGGCGCCGGCCTACTCTTTCGTTATGGCCGTGAACCGTCCGTTGACGATGGGGTTGCGGTCGGTGCTCGAGATATGGCGGATGCCGCCGATCGAGTGGTGCGCCGCCGCCGCGCCCGCGCCCAGCAGGCAGGCGGTCGCAACGAGGGCGGCAAGAGCCGAAGGCGATTTCATGGCGATTGGGATGCCGTAGCGCGGAATGTTTCCGCCTTCGAATTGTAGACAGGCGCAGGCGGCCATTCAAAGCGGACGGGGCCGCTTCTTCGCGCCTGCCCGGCGGAACCTTCGACCTCAGTTCGCCGCGTCTCGGATCGCGGGCTCCGAATCCGGCGCGCTCCTGATGCCGACGACGGGCGCCCGCGGACGGTCCGACGCAAGCGCATCGATTTCGGGCCTCTTCTGGGGGTCGCCCAAGTACCTCACCCCCTTGTCACGCATCCACTTCAGCTGCGCGGCACGCTTGACGGTGAGGCTGTTCGATTCCCGCGTCGGGGCACATCCGATCGGCAGGGAGACGAGGTTCAAAGGCGGCAGTTTCTGCCTTTTCGTTATTCGCGAGCCCATACCTTGTTGTTGTCCTGAAGGCCGGCGTCGTCACGATATTACCGCCGCCGGGTTACGGGGGCTGCACGTGGGCCGCGGAGCGCGTCGAAGCCCACGCGGCGGCCGCGCGGCGTCCCGCCGCGATTCACCGGGCGCGGATTATGGTCAAACGTGGGCGCCGGCCCAAGTCGGGCGCGGGGCGCCGGGTGCGGGGCGCCCTGTGCGGGGCGCCGGGTGCGGGGCCCCGCGGCCGCGCGGCGCCATCCGGCCTCAGTGCGCCATCGCCTCCAGCCGGCGAATGCGCTCGGCGGTCGGCGGATGGGTGGAAAACAGCCGCGCCAGATTCTGCGCGTTCAGCGGGTTGACGATAAACATATGCGCCGTCGCGGGATGCTCGTCGGCGGCCTCCATCGGGATCTGGCGGTTGGCCGTCTCGAGCTTGCGCAGCGCGCTCGCAAGCGCGAGCGGGTTGCCCGTGAGCTCCGCGCCGCCCTCGTCCGCGCCGAATTCACGGGAGCGGGAGACGGCAAACTGGATCAGCGCCGCCGCGAGCGGCGCGAGGAACATCATCGCGAGGGCGCCGATGAGCCCGCCGCCCTCGTCCCGATCGTCGGCCCGGCCGAAGCCGAAGATGAGGCCCCACTGCGCCATGTTGGCGAGCATCGCGATAGCACCCGCCAGCGTCGCCGCGATCGCGCTGACGAGCGTGTCCCGATGGCGGACGTGGCTCAGCTCGTGGCCTAGGACCCCGGCCAGTTCCTCGCGGTTCATGAGCCGTAGCAGGCCCGTCGTGACGGCGACGGCGGCGTGCTCCGGGTTGCGGCCCGTCGCGAAGGCGTTGGGCGTCTCGCTCTCCACGATGTACACCCGCGGCAGCGGGATGTTGCCGCGCTGCGCCAGCTCCTCGACGACCGAGTAGAGCTTCGGCGATTGCTCCGGCCCCACGGGCCGGGCCCGGTACATTTTGAGCACGAGCTTGTCCGAGTACCAGTAGCTCGCGATGTTCATGACGGCCGCGAATACGAGGGCGATGGCCATGCCGGCCGTGCCGCCCAGGGCGCGGCCGACGAAGACGAGCAGCGCCGTAAGCCCGGCGAGCAGCAGCGTGGTGCGCAAAGCGTTCATTCAACGTCGATCCGAAAGGCAGATAGGCTTGGATATGGTGGCGGCCCGCGTCTAACTCAAGGGCCGCACACCCGCTCGACGAGTCGAGAGCCACCATCCCTCGCCAACCCGCCAGGCCCGCCGGGCTTCAGCGCGTCGAGCCACGCGGGCATAGGACGCGTCGCGCCGGCATTGACGTAAACGACGTCCGCCGGGGGCAGAGCGCCGTCCGCGCCGCTTCCCGCGCGAATCTATGTACCGTGCATGGAGCGCCGGTTCGCTGTTCGTGATCTCAGGGGCCCGGCCCCAGAAACGCGGCGCGGTCCGTTTCGGCGAATGCCCGCTCGATGCGCGGGTCCGTCACGCCGGATGCGCTTCAGCGGTCCCCCGGCTTGGCGGCCTCGATGGACAACATGCCGTTCTTCTTGCCCCGCAGCTCCCCGGACTCGAGCCACTGCTTCGAGGCCTCGTGCATGAACCGATACTCGGTCGCTTCCCAGACGGCGAAGTGCGTCGCACAGGCCATCTCGGCCAGGACCTTGTTCGGCGCGGCCGAGAGATCGGCGTAAAGCGCCTCCGCGGCTGGCTTGAGGCCGTCCTGCTGGCCCACGAGGATCAACGTCGGCGCCGTAATTTTCGCCGCGTATTCGGCGTTCCAGCCCGAAGCGGTAAACGTGCGCACGCGCATGACGCCCTCGGGCGGCCCCCATACCGAGCCGTAGGAGTCGAAGCCCATGATGTTGCGCCAGATGACGTCGCGGATGCCGGGGTCCACCTGATGCTCGCAGCCGACGTTGGCCTGCCAGCGGTCCTGCATCAGGGTCTCGCGCGTCTGCAGAGACATCGGAACTTCGGGCCCTTGCGCATCGCTCGGCGGCGCCGAGGGCCCGGTGCGCCAGTAGGCGGGCGCGTAGAGAATGAGCTTGTCCACCTTCTCGGGATGACGGGCCGCATAGCCGCCGGCGCGCGGGCCGCCCATCGACCAGCCGATGAGGTTCACGCGCTCGACGCCGCGGAGCTTGCGCAGGTAGTCCACGACGGTATCGATCTCGTCCCAATCCGTTTGGAACGACGTGAGCCGGTGTGTATAGCTCGGCTCACAAGGCTTCGAGAGCGGGTTCGGCGTGACGATGGCCTGATCCTTCGCGCTGAGGTTGCAGGGATCGTCCATCTCCGGGCGCGGCGAGAAACCGTAGCCCGTCAGATCCACGGAGAAGGTATCGAACCCCGCAGCCGCGAGATCCGCCATCCAGCTGTAGTCCTTGTAGGGCAGATCGAAGTCCGGGACTGTCGGCACCGATTGCCCGTGCACGAACAGCACGACGCGCGCTTTGCCCCGGCCGGCGGCGATCGCGGCGGCCTTCTCGGCCGAGACCTTCTCGTGCACGAACAGGCCCACTTCGCGCCCCTTGATGGCCGGCACGGTGGAGGTGTGGGCCACGAAGCGGTCCACGGCCACCAGGTGCGGCGTCTCGGCGAGCGCGGGCGCAGCGGCGAGCGAAGCGGCGGCGGCCGCGGCCGCGGCCGTGGCGAGGGCGGCGGCGGCCGCCGCGAGTTTTCTTGTTATTCGTTGCATGTCGGGCTCCTGTTGCTCAATCCGCATCCGCGCCGCCGCGGGTCTGCCCCGGCAGCTTCCTCAGTGTCTCGAGCTTCCTGCTGTCGAAGTAAACGCCTTGCTGCACCACGGCGACGATCGAGCGCGTGTTCCTGATGTCTGCGAGCGGGTTCGCCGTGAGGATCACGAAGTCCGCGGCCTTGCCTTGCGCGATCGTGCCGAATTCGTCGTCCTTGTGAAACCACCGGGCCGCCTCGATGGTCGCGCCCTGCAGCGCCTTCAAAGGCGTGAGGCCGGCGTCCACGAGCGTCTCGAGCTCGTGGTGCAGCGAGTCGCCCGGATAGACGCCGTAGTTCTCCGCGCCGGTGTCCGTGCCGGCCAGGATTCTCACACCCTCCTCGGCGGCGACGCCGGTCAGGCGCATCTCGAGCTTCTCGAGCCGCTCGTCGCTGGCGCGTTCTGCCGCCGTCCGGTAAGCCAGAACGTCGATACCCGGCCCGAAGGTGTCCTGGATCTCGGGAGGCACCTGCGCGAGCCGCGGATCGTCCTCGCCCGTGGCGTCGGGCCGCAGGCGGTCCCAGGCAAGGCGGATATAGAGGGTCGGCGTCAGCGCCGCACCGCGCGCGGCCATCTTGCGGAAGATTTTGCGGGCCTGCGCCTCGTTGGCCGACTCGCCGAGCGCGGAAACCGCGACGAAGAACGGCTCGAAGTCCTCGGGAATTCCGTCGCGCGCGAAAGCGCGGGAGGCGGCGCGATCGTCGGGGTTCGCGGCCTTGAGCAGATGATAGGCGTGCTCCACGCTGTCGAGCCCCGCATCGATCGCGTCCTCGAACGGCACCGAAAGCGGGATGTGCGCGGCCGTGAGCAGGCCGCGGCGCTCGGCCTCCCCGAGCACGGCCAGGTAGACGTTCGGCCGAATCGAGCCGTCGTAGACCTTGATGAAATCGGCGCCCTTGGCCTCGAGCTCGTCGAGCGCCCGGGGCGCCTCCTGCGGGGATGCGACCGGAATCGAGCCCGCCCATTCGCCGTGCGGCCCGTCGATCTTGCGCAGCGAGGTGAAGATGCGGGGGCCGTAGATCTTGCCGCGAGCGACGTCGTCCTTGAAGCGCAGCACGGCATCCGGCGAGTCGCCGCCGCAATCGCGCACGGCCGTGATGCCGAACCCGAGGTATTGCGGAAGCCAGCGCTCGTTCGCGGCCTCGAGCTTGGGGCCGCCGCGCATGTGGACGTGCATGTCCCAGAGGCCCGGGATGGCGTAGCGGCCGTGCTCGTCGACGCTCAGCGTCCCAGCAGGGAGCGCCGCGGAACCGGCGGGCACGACGGCGCGAATGACGCCGTGGCGGATGACGATCGTCTGGTCGTCACGCACTTGGCCGGACGCTGCGTCGATGACCGCGACGTGCGTGACGGCCCAGAGGCGATCGTCGCCGACCGAGTCGAAGGCCCGGGCCGCGCCGGCGGCCCAAAGCAATAGGACGCTGACTGCGAAAACGCGCGCGCTGCCCTGCCGGCTGCGCGCCCGGGCGTCCCGTCCGGCGCGACGATCCAACGGCCCTCTCCCCTGCGGCTTTGCTCCATGCTACCAGACGCGAGGGGCGGCCTGGCCTCACTGCTGCGGCGGCGTGGGCGGCTGCCAGTCCTCGGGCATGCCGGAGAAATCGAAAAACGGCTCGGCGTCGCCGGCCTCGATCGCATCCTCGATCTGGTCGTAGAACCCGCGCCCGGCCTGTTTCGAGAACGTAATGTGCGTCTCCGTGCCGGCCTCGCCCGTGCGCGGCCGCTGGACGTATTCCGGGAAGCTCGCCTCGGCCGGGTCGCCGCCCGCGTAGCCCTTGGCGAACATCTGCTTCAAGTGTCCGAAGCCGTCGTTGCGCTCGAGCACGTCGCCGCGTGGATGGCCGCCCATCTTCTGCAGATGACGGCGAAACCGCTCGAGGTCGTTGCAGTCGTAGGCCACGTGCTGGCAGGCGTGATCGCCGTGGCGCTCGACGAACTTCGTGACCTGCGATTTGCCGCGCCGGTCGATGCCCTCGACGAGCGCGACGCCGAAGTCGCCGTAGTCGATGCACCAGATCTTCATGCTGCTGTCGGGATCGTCCGGGCGCACGTCGTCGATACGGTTGATGAGCTTGCCGCCCTCGACCTCGATGTGAAACCACGCCCACTTCTCGATGTTGCCCTGGGCGCAGGCGTAGGTGATGTGATCCACTTTTCTGAGCCAAGACATGCCGAAACCTCCTTGCTTGGTCGCTCGGGCCGGGCGGCTCTGTGCCCTGGGTCACTCCGCTTTCGAGTGCACGACCCGCGCCAGCACTTGCCGGGCGCGCTCCAGGTGCGGCCGATCGACCATGCGGCCGTCGAGCGCCACCGCACCGTCCGCCGCCGCCTCGAACGCCGCGACGACGCGCCGCGCCGCGGCAATCTCCACCGCGCTCGGCCGGAACGCCTCGTGGATGACACCGATCTGCTCCGGATGAATCGCGAGCTTGCCGTCGAAGCCGTCCCGCCGCGCCGCGAGCGCCTGCCGGCGAAGGCCCTGCGCGTCGCGAAGGTCCGTGTACACCGTGTCGATTGCGGCGACGCCCGCCGCGCGGGCGGCCAGCAGGCACAGCGACCGCGCGAGCTCGTACACGGGCAGCCACGCGCCTTCCTCGCCGACGGCCGTCACTGCGCCGAGCGCCGCGCTCAAGTCCTCGGCGCCCCAGGTCAAGGCCGCGAGGCGCGGGCCGCTCTCTGCATAACGGCCCAGCGAGAACAGGCTCGCCGGAGTCTCGGTCGAGATCGGCAGCAGCCGTGTTCGGCCGACGTCGAGGCCGAGCCGCCGCTCGAGGGCGTCGAGCGCGGCGTCCACGGCCCCGAGCTCGGGCGCGCACAGCTTCGGCACGACGAGGCCTTGCGGGCCGTGCGGGACGACCGCGCATAGGTCGTCCGCGAAGTACGGCGAATACAGCGCATTGACCCTGACCCAGAGCGCGGGTCCCGCGGCGGCAATCTTGCCGCCGGTCTCGCCGCCGCTCTCGACGCGCGGCACGGCCAGGAACTCGGCGACGAGCGCGCGCGCCGCGGCCTTGCGGTCGGGCGCGACGGAGTCCTCGAGATCCATAATCAGCGCGTCGGCGCCCGCGTCGAGCGCACGTGCGAGCTTTTTCTCGCTGTCTCCTGGGACGAACAGCAGCGAGCGCGGCGGCGGACTTACTGGCCGTGCCGGCGCGGCGATCCCGGTCCGCGAGCCGGCCGAAAGGTCGCCGCGGCCGTCACATCCTGAAGATCCCATACGGCCCCTCCTCGGCCAACGGCGCGTTTCGCGTCGCCTCGAGGCTCGCGATCAGCGTCGCGCGCGTCTCGACCGGATCGATGACGCCGTCGTCCCAGAGCCGCGCGCTCGCATAACGTGCGCCCGACTGCGCTTCGTAGCGCGCGCGGATCGTCTCGCGAAAGTCCCGCTCCTCCTCGGCCGGCCATTCGTCCCCGCGCGCCTGGCGCTTCACGTCGGCGAGCACGCTCGCCGCCTGCTCTCCGCCCATGACCCCGATGCGTGCATTCGGCCACGTCCAAAGGAACCGCGGCTCGAAGGCGCGGCCGCACATGCCGTAGTTGCCCGCGCCGAAGGAGCCGCCCGTGATTACCGTGAGCTTCGGCACGCGCGCGCAGGCGACGGCGTTCACGAGCTTCGCGCCGTCCTTCGCGATGCCGCGCCGCTCGAACTCCTTGCCCACGATGAAGCCCGCGACGTTCTGAAGGAACAGCAGCGGCACGCCGCGGCGGTTGCAGAGCTCGACGAAATGCGCGGCCTTGAGCGCGGACTCGGAGAACAGTATCCCGCTGTTCGCGACGATGCCGACCGGATGACCGCCGATGGCCGCGAAGCCGCAGACGACCGTCGTGCCGTAGCGCGCCTTGAACTCGTCGAGCTCGGAGCCGTCGACGACGCGCGCGATGACCTCGCGCGCACTGTAGGAGTAGCGCAGATCGCGCGGCACGACGCCGTAGAGCTCCTCCGCGGCGTACTTCGGCTCGGCGGCGGCGATGCCGTGGGCGGCCCCCGTGCGGTCAGCGCCGGCAGTGCGGTCGGCGCCGGTGGCGCCGACCGCACCCGGCGCGTGCGCGACGCGGCGCCCGTGCGCCACGATACGCCGCGCCAACGCGAGCGCCTCGGCATCGTCCTCGGCCATGTAGTCCGCGACGCCCGAGAGCCGCGTGTGCACGTCCGCCCCGCCGAGCGTCTCCTCGTCCACCTCCTCGCCCGTCGCTGCTTTGACGAGCGGCGGGCCGCCGAGAAAGATCGTGCCGCGTCCCTTCACGATCACGGTCTCGTCGGACATCGCGGGCACGTAGGCGCCGCCCGCCGTGCAGGAGCCCATGACGACCGCGATCTGCGGGATGTTGCGCGCCGAAAGCTGTGCCTGGTTGTAGAAGATGCGGCCGAAGTGCTCGCGGTCCGGGAACACCTCGTCCTGCAGCGGCAGATAGGCCCCGCCGGAGTCCACGAGATAGACGCACGGCAGCCGGTTCTCGAGCGCGATCTGCTGCGCGCGCAGATGCTTCTTGACCGTGAGCGGGTAATACGCGCCGCCCTTGACGGTCGCGTCGTTCGCGACCACGACGCAGGTTTCCCCGGCGATCCTGCCGACGCCGCAGACGATGCCGGCCGCGGGCACGGGGTCGTCGTAGACCTCGTGCGCCGCGAGCTTGCCGATCTCGAGGAACGCGGTATCGGGGTCGAGCAGCGCGCGGATCCGGTCCCGGACGAGCAGCTTGCCGCGCTCGGTATGACGGCGGCGCGCGCGCTCGCTGCCCCCGGCTTCGACCTGCGCCTCGAGCTCGTGCAGTTCCTCGGCGAGCCGGCGGTTCACGGCCGCGTTCGCCTCGAACTCCTCCGAGCCCGGCTCGACCCGGCTCTTGATGACGCTCACGGCCCGCTCCTCACCCGGCCAATGCCGCTCAGTCCGCGGTCGCCGCGAACAGCTCGCGGCCGATCAGCATGCGGCGGATCTCGTTCGTGCCGGCGCCGATCTCGTAGAGCTTCGCGTCGCGAAGCAGCCGGCCCGCCGGGTACTCGTTGGTATAGCCGTTACCGCCGAGCGCCTGGATCGCCTGCAGCGCCATCCACGTCGCCCCCTCGGACGCCTTGAGGATCGCCGCCGCGGCGTCGAAGCGCGTGGGCCGTCCGCGGTCGCAGGCGCGCGCGACGGCATAGACGTAGGCGCGCGCGGCGTTCATCGTGCTGTACATGTCCGCGACCTTGCCCTGCATGAGCTCGAAGCTGCCGATGGGGCGGCCGAACTGTTTGCGCGCGTGGAGGTAGGGCAGGACGAGATCCATGCAGGCCCGCATGATCCCGAGCGGACCCGCCGCGAGCACGACGCGCTCGAGGTCGAGGCCCGTCATGAGGATCTCGACGCCGTCGCCCGGCAGCTTGTTCGCCGCCGGCACGCGGCAGCGATCGAAGACGAGGCCGCTCGTATCCGAGCCCCGCATGCCGAGCTTGTCGAGCTTCGGGCCCACGGAGAAGCCGGGCGTGCCGCGCTCGACGAGGAACGCGCCGAGCGGCGCGTCGCGTTCCGCGCCGAGCCGCGCATAGACGAGCAGGATATCGGCCACGGGGCCGTTAGTGATCCACATCTTCGCGCCGTCGAGCACGAAGTCCTCGCCGTCGCGGACGGCGCGCGTGCGCATCGCGAGCACGTCCGAGCCCGCGCCGGTCTCGCTCATCGCGAGCGCCCCGACGTGTGTGCCGTCGAGCAGCTTCGGCAGGAAGCGGCGCTTCTGCTCGGCCGTGCCCCACAGGCGAATCTGGTTCAGGCACAGGCTCGCATGTACGGCGTACGAGAGCGCCACCGACGCCGAGGCGCGGCTCAGCTCCTCGACTGCGACGACCTGGTGCAGATAGCCGAGCCCCGCGCCGCCGTCGCCTTCGTCCACGGTGATCCCGAAAAGACCGAGCTCGCCGAGCGCGGGCCACAGATCGCGCGGGAATCGGTTGCTCGAATCGACCTCGGCCGCGCGCGGCGCGACGCGCTCGGCGGCGAAGCGCTCCACCTGCTCACGCAGCAAGTCCACGTCCTCGCCGAGCCCGAAGTCGAAATCGACGCGGACGGCCGGCGGGCTCGCTGCGGCACGCTCACTGACCATGCTCAAGGTCTCCTATGACGGCTGCAAGAAACCGCGTCGCTTCGCCGCCCGTAACCGCGCGATGATCGAAGCTCAACGACAGCGGCAGCACACGGTGTACGGCAGGCTTCCCGTCCACGGCGACGACCGCGTCGTGCAAGCGCCCCGCGCCGAGGATCGCGACCGTCGGCGGCACGACGACGGGATCGGCGTAGCGGCCGCCGAAGGTGCCGAAGTTCGAGAGCGTGAATGTGTAACCGCGCATCTCCTCCGGCGGGATGCTGCGGCTCTTGACGTCGGCCTTCATGCGCTCGAGCGCACGCAGCAGATCGTCGTGATCGCGATGGCCGACGTCGCGCAGCACGGGTACGAAGAGTCCCTCGCGGGTATCCACCGCGATGCCGAGATCGATCTTCTCGAGCACGCGGCGGCCGAGCTCGCGGCTGTCGAACCAGGCGTTGAGCGCGGGCTCGACGCGGCAGGCCGCGACGACCGCGCGGATCAACCGCAGCATGACGTTCGTGCCGGCGGGCCACGCGGCGACGTCCGCGTCGTCTACGACCGTGACGGCCGCGACCTCGGCGTGCGCCTGCGCCATGCTGTGCGCCATCGCGCGCCGCGCGCCGCGCAGCGGCTCGAGCGGCCCTAAGTCGCGCAGGATTCGCGCGACGCGCTCGACGTCTTTCGCCGTGATCGTCTCGTCGCGCCCCGTAGGCGTCACGATCGAGAGATCCACGTCGAGCCTTCGGGCCAGCGCGCGCACGGCCGGAGGCGCCTTCAGGCCGGCGGCCGGCCGGCCGACCGAAGTCGGCCTTTCGGCCGTGACGCGGTCGGACGTCTCGACCTCGCCGACGACGGTCCCCGCGTCCCGCGGGCGTCCCGCGGCGCCCGCCGGCTGCCCGGCGCCGTCGGCGAACTCGACGAGCTTCGCCCCGACGGCGAGGATGTCGCCGGGCTCGCCCCAGAGCCTCACGATCTCGCCGGCCTGAGGGCTCGGCACCTCCACGATCGCTTTGTCCGTCTCGACCGAGACGAGCGGCTGCCCGGACTCGACACGCTCGCCGACGCGCACGTGCCACTCGGAAATCTCGGCCTCCTGCAGGCCTTCGCCGAGGTCGGGCAGCGTGAACAGGCTCATGCCGCCTCCAGCGTCTGACGCGCCGCGGCGAGAATGCGGCCCGTGCTCGGCAGATAGGCGCGCTCGAGCCGGTGAAGCGGCATGATCGTGTCGTAGCCGGTCACGCGCTTGACCGGCGCGAACAGGCTCATGAGGCCTCGATCCGCGAGCTCCGCTGCAATCTCGGCACCGACGCCGACGTTGCGCGCCGCCTCGTGCACGATCACGCAGCGGCCCGTCTTGGCCACGGAGCGGACGATCGTGTCCGTGTCGAGCGGCGAGATCGTCGCCACGTCGATGACCTCGGCCGCGACGCCCTCGCCCGCGAGCGCATCCGCCGCCGCCAGCGTCTCCTGGACGCAGGCGCCCCAGCTCACGAGCGTAAGGTCCGCGCCCTCGCGCAACACGAAGCACACGTCGAGCGGCAGCGCCCGGCCGTCGTCGGCGACGTTCTCCTTGAACGCACGATAGACGCGCTTCGGCTCGAGGAAGACGACGGGATCGGAATCGCGGATCGCGGCGAGCAACAGGCCGTACGCGCGCCCGGGCGACGAGGGAATCACGACCCGCAGCCCGGGCATCTGCGCGTACAGCGCCTCCGTGCTCTCCGAGTGATGCTCTGGCGCATGGATGCCGCCGCCGAAGGGCGCCCGCAGCACCATCGGGCAGCTGAGCCGGCCCTGCGTGCGGTTCCGCAACCGCGCAGCGTGGCTCAGCATCTGATCGACGATCGAATAGCTGAAGCCCATGAACTGGATCTCGGCCACCGGCTTCAAGCCTTGCGCCGCGAGACCGACGCACATGCCGGCGATGAGCGTCTCCGCCAACGGCGTGTCCACGACGCGCTGCGCGCCGAAGCGCTCGAGCAGACCCGCCGTCGCACGAAAGACGCCGCCATTGACGCCGACGTCCTCGCCGAGCACGAGCACATCCGGGTCGCTCTCGAGCGCGCGCGCGAGCGCGAGGTTCACGGCCTCGACGAGCGTCACCTCAGCCATGCGGCGCGCTCCGGCCGGCCGCGCCGCCCCGCGCGACCACCTCGGCACGTTGCGGCGCGAGCGGCGCCGGTAAGGCCGCGAACAGGTGATCGAACATTGTCTCGGCGGCGCGCGGCGGCGTCGCGAGATACTCGGCGGCGGCCCGCTCGACCTCGGCCGCGTAGTCCGCGCGCAGCGCCTCCTCGTCGGCTTCACTCCAAACAGCGCGGCCGATCATGAGCTTGCGCAGCCGCTCGAGAGGGTCCTGCGCCTCGCGCCGGGTCAACTCCTCGGCGTCGCGGTAACGGCGGGCGTCGTCGGCCGTCGTGTGATCGCTCAAGCGGTAAGTCAACGCCTCGATGACGTGCGGTCCGCCGCCGTCGCGCGCCTTCGCGAGCGCCCGCTCGAGCGCGTGGCGCACGGCGACCGCATCGTTGCCGTCCACCTGCTCGCCGGGCACGCCCGCGGCGATCGCCTTCTGCGCGAGCGTCTGCGCGTGCGACTGACCGCGCCGCGGCACGGAGATCGCCCACTCGTTGTTGTTGATGACGAACACGAGCGGCAGCTGCCAGACGCCTGCGCCGTTCAGCGCCTCGTAGAAATCGCCCTTCGAGGTCGCGCCGTCGCCGAGCGCACAGACGGCCGCGCGCCGCTCGCCCCGGTGCTGCATGGCGAACGCGACGCCGACCGCGTGCGGGGCATGGGTCGCGATCGGCACGCAGATCGGAAAATCCTGCGCCGGCCGTGCGAAGGCCATGCCGCGCTCGTCGCCGCCCCAATAGAGCAGCAGGTCCGTCATGCGGACGCCGCGCACGAGCATGGCGCCCATCTCGCGGTAGGTCGGCAGCAGCACGTCGTCGGGCCGCATGGCCGTGCCGATCGCGACGGCGACGGCTTCCTGGCCGAGGCTCGAGGGATACGTGCCGAGCCGGCCCGTCCGCTGCAGCGCCACGGCCTTGGCGTCGAAGAGCCGCGTGAGCACGCAGCCGCGGTACAGCGCGCGCAGCTCGGCCGCGTCCTCTGCGAACGCCGGAAGCCCGGCGACGGCCCGGCCGCGCTCGTCCACGAAGCGCGTGTAGCGGATCTCGAAGCGCGCCACGGGGCGCGAAACATCGCACACCGCCGGCTTGGGTTCGAAGACGGATTCAGCCGTTCGGCCCATGGCGGACCCCCTCGGTGCCCGGCGCCGCGGGCGCCGGTGACGTTGCGGAAGACGCGGAAGATGCGGAAGTCGCGGACGTTGCGGTCGTTGCGGAGCCGGCCGCCGTGGCGGCCGCAGCAATTTCGCGGCGCTGCCGATCGAGCCCGCTCCAGAACGCCTGAACCGCGTCGAGCATCTCGATGGCGTGGGCCACGAAGGCATCCTCGTCCACGTCGCGTTCGCCGTACCACTGCTCGAGCTCGTCCCAGGTATGCTGCGCGTGGTTGGCCTCGAGGCGCGCGTGCCAGGTGAAGAAGCCGATGTTGAGCTGCGTTCGTCGGCGGCGCGCGCTGAAGCGCTCCCAGCCCGTGACGAGTTGGTCCCAGAATCCCGCGGCCGCCCAGTTCTCGACGGCCCACGAGGCCGCCGTGGCGATGTCGTAATCCTCGTTGCCGTAGAGCCGCACGAGCTCATCGCAGAAGTACAGCGTAGACGGCGTGCCGAAACGCCGCTTGCCGAGATCCCGGAAGCGTAGGCCCAGGCCGGCTGCCATGCGCACGAGCAGCTCGAAGTGGGCGGCCCTGAATCGAAAGGTCCCGCCCTCGATGGTACCGGAGGTATCGCCGAGCTCGGGGTCCTCGGCCCCGGCTCGGGCGCGAAAGCCGACGCCGATCTCGTTGGCCAGGATCTCCTTCGACTCGCGCATGGCCTCGACCGTCTCGGCATTCAGCATCTTCTCGAGCTGAGCGACGAGAAACTGATTCGAGAACACAGAGAATTGGATCACGAACGCGCGCGCCTGCTCGAGGCTCGCCTCGCCGCGCTCGAACCAGGCCGTGTAAGGATTCGCGACGATGACCGGATGCGAGAGCACCTCTTCCCGAAGGCGGGCCCTGAAGGCGGGTTCTCGGCTCTCCATCGCCGCTGCTCCATCGATCGTCGTGCAAACACTATAGCGCGGCGTCGTTAGCCGATTTAGCCAAATGACAAAGCCATTCGCGCATCAAATAGTGGAAATCTCTAGAATTAGCCATCAGAATGGTGCTTCTCTGCATCGCGTGGAGGCGCGGCGATGAGCTTGGACGCGATCGACGTGCGAATCCTCAAGGAGCTGCAGAACAATGCCCGGATGAGCATCAGCGAGCTGGCCGGGCGCGTCTCGCTGACGGCGACGCCCTGCGCCAGGCGCGTGCAGCAGCTGGAGGCCGAGGGGTACATCGAACGCTACGTCACCGTCCTCGACCAGAATCGGCTCGGGCTGCCCGTCAACGCGTTCGCCGAAGTGCGGCTCGTGCGCGAAGGCAAGAAGGAGGTCGCGCAGTTCGAATCGGCCGTGCACGGGTTGCCCGAAGTCATGCAGTGCTGGGCCATGTCGGGGCGGTACGACTACCTGCTCCACGTCGTGACGGCCGACCTCGAAAGCTATAACCGGTTTCTGCGCGAGGCGCTGTTGGAGCTCGGGTGCGTGGATCACGTGGAGACGAGCTTTTCCCTGCAGCGCGTCATGGGCCGGACCGCGCTGCCGCTCGATCACCTGCGCGGCAGCCCCACGCGGTGAGGTGTGTGCGCGCCGCGCTCGAAATGCGAGGCGAAGACGAGCTATGAAATTGATCGAGGTCATTGCCGCACCCGGCGCCGCGGATACGATCGCGGCCATCGCCGACCAGCAGGCCGTGCCGGCCGTCCGCAGGCCGGTCGAAGCGCTCGCGGCCGTCGGCACCGAAGCGGCCGAGCCCGCGACGGCGGGCACGGGCACCGCGGAGGAGCGCGCCGGGCCGGCGCCCTTCGAGTCCGTGCAGCTGTTTGCGGCCGACGACAAGGTCCAGCCCGTGCTCGACGCGCTGCAGACGGTGCTCGGTGCCTACCCGAGCGCGCGCGCGTACGTGCTGCCGATCGAGGTCGCCCTGCCCAAGGCCGCGGAGCAGGCGCGCCGCCAGGAGGACGAAGCGACGGAATCCCGCGAGGCGCTGTACTCCGAGGCCGAGAAGAGCACGCTGCTCAGCACCAACTATATGCTGCTGCTCGTGCTGTCCACGGTCGTCGCAGCAATCGGTCTCGTGCGCGACAACGTCGCCGTCATCATCGGCGCCATGGTCATCGCGCCGCTGCTCGGGCCGAATCTCGCCTTGGGCCTCAGCACCGCGCTCGGCGATCTCAAGCTCATGCGGCGGTCCTTGACGGCGCTCGGCGTCGGCATTCTCGTCGCCGTCGCGGTCTCGGCGTCCATCGGCTGGCTTTGGCCCTTTCCGGAGCTCAGCGTCGAGCTCGCGGCGCGCACGCAGGTCGGCCTCGACTCGGCCGTGCTCGCGTTCGGCTCGGGAGCGGCCGCGGCACTGTCCATGACGACGGGCCTCTCGAGCGTGCTCGTCGGCGTCATGGTCGCCGTCGCGCTGCTGCCGCCCGCCGCGACGCTCGGGCTCACGCTCGGACACGGCCTGCCCGAGGCCGCGCTCGGCTCGGGCCTGCTGCTCGCCGTCAACGTGGCCTGCCTGAACCTCGCCTGCAAGCTCGTGCTGCTGTTCAAGGGCGTGGTACCGCGGACCTGGCTCGAGAAGCGCACGGCGCGCCACGCGACGATCGTTTACGTCGCCGTTTGGGCCGCGACCCTCGCGCTGCTGGCCGGGGCCATCTATTTCTACCATCGGCTCGCGCAGTGAGCGCGCCGAACGCCCATCGGCTCGCGCAGCGAGCGTGCCGGCCGCGGGGCGCCCCGGAACGGCGATTCGGTAGCGGCCGACGCTCGTCGCGGCCGCTCGACGCGTGGCGCCGCGCCTGTGCATACTCCGGGAAATGAAGCGCTACGAGAAGTTCTGGGATTGGATCGCGAAGCGCTATGCCCGGAGTCCCGTCAGGGACGAAGCCGCTTATCGGGCTAAGCTCGAGAAGACCCGGGAATACTTCACGGCTCGGACCAAGGTCTTCGAGTTCGGCTGCGGCACCGGCTCGACGGCGATCTACCACGCGCCCTACGTCGAGCGCATTCTGGCCATCGACGTATCGCCGAACATGATCGCGATAGCGCGGGCCAAGGCCGAGGCGAAGCAGCTCGCCAACGTGCGCTTCGAGGTCGGCAGCATCGAGGACATCGAGGCGCCCGCGGCGAGCTACGACGTTGTCATGGCGCACAGCATCCTGCACCTGCTCAAAGATCCGGACGCGGCGCTCGCGAAGGCGCACGCGATGCTCGTGCCGGGCGGCGTTTTCGTAAGCAGCACGACCTGCATGGGCGACGCCGCGGTTATGAGGGCGATCGGCTACGCCGTCGCGGCCGCCTCGGCGACCGGGTTCCTGCCTCATATCGCCGTGTTTTCGAGCGGCGAGCTTATCGAGCGCATGAAGTCCGCAGGCTTCGCCGTCGAGTACGAGTGGCGCCCGCACGCAAACGCGGCGTTGTTCGTCGTGGCCCGGAAAGAAGCTCAGTCGCGCTCGAGCTCGCCGCGGCCCGCCGGCTCGGCGCCCTGAGGCATGACGCGCGCGCCCGGCGAGTTCGTGCGCGACGGCGGCTCGCCGCTCCAGCCGCCGGCCCCCTGCCCCTCCATGAACCGCTTGAATTCGCGTGCGGTCCTCTCGAGTCGTGCGCAGACGGTCTCCGAAGCCTTACCGACCGGGCCGACGCCCAGGGTTCGGGCACGCTCGTAGGCAATCGCGACGCGGACACGTGTTCGGGTGGACCCCAGAGCCTCCAGCTGCACGCGTGCGCTGCTCCGCGTCGGGGCGTCCATGCTGCGCCAGGAGACCGCGCGGTCCGGCACCTGCTCGATGATCTCGGTGTCCCACTCTTTCTCGGCGCCGCCTACGTCGGCGCGCCAGTGCAGATGCGTCTCGTCCACGCGGCGTACGTCCTTCACGCCCGACATGAATCGCGGGAACTGCTCGAAGCGCGTCCACTGCGCGTAGACGGTCTGGATGGGGAGATCGACGTTCGATCGTCTTCTCTATCCGCTCCATCTCGTCCTCCTGACGTATCTTCCTTACGGCTTGCGCCTTGCTCCGAAGCGGAAGATGCAAATCGCATTCCGAAAGTACTATCCTCTGCCGACTCAGAAGGCGAGGCGCAGGCGGGCGATGCGCGGGCCGCAGCGATCTCGAACGGCGACAGGGAGAAGAACGAAGATGGCGGCGAAGATAAATCCTCCGTTTCACGCCGAGCACATCGGCAGCCTCTTGCGGCCGACCGAGCTCCTCGAGGCGCGCTCGGCCCACGACGCAGGCAAGCTCTCCGACGAGGCGCTCGAGGAGGTCGAAGACCGGCACATCCGCGCGGCCGTCGAGCTGCAGGAAGAGGTCGGCCTCGAAATCATCTCCGACGGCGAGTTCCGCCGTTACTACTATTTCGACCATTTCCCGGCCGCGGTCAGCGGCTTCACGAAGATGGGCTCCGCGCTCCTGTTCCGGAACGAGCAGGATCCGGGCATGCAGTACACGACGCCGGTCGTCACGGGCAAGATCAAGCGCCTGAAGGGCATCGCGACCGACGAGTACCTCTTCGTCAAGTCGCTCACGAGCAAGATGCCGAAGGTGACGTTGCCTTCGCCGTGCTCTCAGCACTATTTTCGGTGGCGCCAGGGCATCTCGGAGAAGGCCTATCCGGACATCGAGGAATTCTTCGCGGACGTTGCCGCCGTCTATCAGGAGGAGCTCGCCGAGCTCGCGAAGATCGGGGCCGGAGAGGTGCAGTTCGACGACGTATCGCTGCCGCTGCTTTGCGATCCCAAGCTGCGCGCCGAGTTCGCCGCGCGCGGCTACGATCCGGACGAGTGGGTCGGCCGCTATATCGATCTCGTGAACGCGGCGCTCGAGGGCCGGCCGCCGAGCCTCACCGTGGGCATGCACCTTTGCCGCGGCAACAACCAGGGCAAGTGGCTCGGCGAGGGCGGCTACGACTATGTCGCGGAGCGGCTGTTCAACGAGCTCGAGCTCGACTTCTTCTGCATGGAGTACGACAGCCCGCGCGCCGGCTCCTTCGCGCCGCTGCGTTTCGTGCCGAAGGACAAGGTCATCGTGCTCGGCCTCATCTCCTCGAAGGTGCCGGCCATGGAGAGTCCGGACGAGCTCAAGCAGCGCATCGACGAGGCGGCCGTGCACGTCGATCTCGATCGGCTCGCGCTGAGCCCGCAGTGCGGCTTCGCCTCGACGGCGCCCGGCAACCCGATCACGCCCGCAGTGCAGAGGGCGAAGCTCGAGCTCGTCGTGGACGTGGCGAGGTCGGTCTGGCGGTGAGGCTCATGCGGGCATCGGGCCCAAGCGAGCCTCGGCGCGCAAGCGCGACCCATCCGCCAACAGCTGCGGCCACGTATAGGGGAATTCTCCCGCGTCGCCGCCCTGGCACGCGCTCGGTTCGCCGAGCCAATGAGCGACGAAATTGCCGATGGAGTGATAGCGCATGAACAGCGCGGCCAATGGGTGCGCGAATCGCTCCCCTTCGATGTCCAGCGCTCGCTCGAGCGAAGCGACTAGGACATTCAGATCGGTCGCATCACAAGTCGTTCCAAGGCCGAAGCGCCGCACTACTTCGCCGCACCAGCCGGTATCGGTGGAGACCACCGGGCGCCCCGCCGCGACGCCTCGAAGCAGAACTCCCGAAACGCGCGCGAACTTCGGATAAGGAACGCATACCACGTCCGCTGCCGTGCAGACTGCATCGATATCGTGCGAGCTGAGAAAGCGGTCGAGAGTCAGGAGCCGCTGCTCGTTGATCAGGCCCTGATAACGAGCGGCAATCAGAGCCCGCACCTTCGGTCCAGAGGCGCCCGCGAGCAACAGCCGGTCGGTCGGCCGCCGTCTCATGCGCCGGAAGGCCTCCAGCAACCGGTCGGTGCCTTTCCACGAGAGCCCGAGGCCGCCGGTGGCGCACAGATAGCGTCCCGAGGTAGGTAGACCGAGCCGCTCCCGGCTCTGGTGCCGATCGAGCCCACGGGATACCGGGACGGGATTTGGCATGCAGGAAAGCTGCAGCCTGCTCCCCGCGGCGCGCGCTTTCATGGCATCCACGACAAGGGGATTCAGGAAGCGAATTCGGGCCCACGGCGCCCGCCGGAGTGCGAAGGGCATGAGCCATGCCCTCGCGCGCTGGCCGACGCTCTCGTCGCGCATGCCGCCCGGCCCCGAATGCAGACAAACGTCGATAGGGGCCCGTGCGATCGCGGACGCCGCGCTTCTCGGGACGCCTGCGAGAGCCCCGAACGTCATTACGTCGGCGGACGGCAGGAGGACGCGGTCGGGCTTGTGCCGCTCCACGGCCCGGCAGAACTCCCTGAAGATATGCACCGCACGCGGGGCGTGCAGCCGGCCCGCTCCGATAGCACGTAAACCTTCGTCGAACTCGACAGCCCCTGCGAAGGGCGCAATGTACTCGCGATACTGCGGCGACTCGAGAGCTTCTCTCGTCAACGCGACCGTGACCCGGCTCCCGGACCTCAAGAGAGGACCGAGCAGGTAACTCAGGTGCTCCAGATGATGACCCGAATACTGGTACTCGAGCGCCAAGACGCGCATCGGCCGTCACCTCTCGCCAAGCCGCCGCGGAGCAGCCGCGCACAGGTCTCGGACAGTTTCGAATATCAGCGCCCGATCGACGAGGAAGTCGTCCCGCTGGTTGACGGCAATGCCCTTAGCATGAGAAGTGGGGCAAATCGGAATCCGGCCGACGTCGTGGATGCGGGCCGGCCCGGCTCCGCAATGGCTCATTATGATGTCGTCGCCGATTCTGTTGAGGAGCGCGCGAACTTCCGGGGCGTGATCCGCGAGCTTTGCGAGCACCTCGTGGAAACGATTCACGTGCCGATCCGTAACGAAGTACAGCTGATGCAGAACGTCCACGCTCCCTTCGCTGCGCGCCACGTGCGCCGGCTCCCCTGCTTCCAGATAGACGACCCCGTGGACACCATGGGGCACGTCGGGGTTGCGCAAGAGTTGCGAGAAAAGCGCCGCGAGTTGCCCTGGAAACAAAAAGACATCGTCGTCGATCGCGAGGTAATGGGTGCCGCCCACACGCGCCGCCGCCGTCCAGCGGGAGCGAGGCCCGAGCCTCGTGGGGCTGTTGTACGTGCGCAGGCGCTCGCTCGAAATGCCGATCCAGTCGTCGATATCGACCTCTGGGTTGTTGTTCTGAACCACGACGTCCTGCACGAACGAGCACTTGAGAGCGGCTCTGACAATGGGCTCTATGTTCTGCGGCCGCCGATAGCTCAGCAGGATCACCGTCAGGCGCTCGGGCCCCTCGATGCGCACATCCGGACCGAAGCGGACTCGCAAGCGCCAGGCGATAGTCCATACGAAGTTGAGGGTTCGACGCGCTGTCGCGATCGACGCGCTGGTCAACAGGGACATGAGGCTTTCTTGTTCTCTTACTCGGGATGATGCGCGGATCGTGAGCCGATATTACGACGTTGCAGCGAACGGAGATAGATTGCGGGGAGCGCGTGACAAGGTCGTGATGACATAATGCGGATCCTGCATCGGCCTCGTGCATCGCAAGGAGGTTGGCGTGACGCGCTACGTGGGAGCGCTCGACCAGGGTACGACGAGCACGCGCTTCATGGTGTTCGACACGGAAGGCTCGGTCGTATCCGTCGCACGGAAAGAGCACGGCCAGATCTATCCGCGCCCGAGCTGGGTCGAGCGCGATCGGCTCGAGATCTGGCGAAACACTGAGGATGTGGCGGCCGCGGCCCTCGCCGGCGCCGGCCTGCGCCCGGCCGGCTCGATCGCGATCCCGGGGGGCGCTCGTGCGGTGGCTCCGCGACAACCTCGGTCTCATCCGCGAGAGCGCCGAAATCGAAAGCCTTGCCCGGGGCGTCGCGGACAACGGCGATGTTTTATATCGTCCCCGCCTTTTCCGGGCTGTTCGCTCCATATTGGAAGGAGAACGCCCGCGGCGCCATCGTCGGACTCACGCGCTACGCGAACCGCGGCCACATCGCCCGTGCGGCACGCGAGGCGGTCGCCTACAAGGGGCCGCCTACGCGGCTGGCCTCGCCGTCGATATCTGGTCGAACCCGGACGAGCTCGTCCGCCACTGGAGCGTCGACAAGCGGTCGCCTCCGGCCATGGCCGTCGCCGAGCGCGCACGTTGTTGCCGGCGCTGGAAGAAGGCCGTCACGCGTTCGTTCGACTGGGTCGAGACGCCCTAGCGCGAATCCGAGCCTTGACATCGGCGCCCAGAGTGCTATTTTTGTAGCATATTGCTATTTTTTTAGCACTCTTCTCTTCTTAGCCCTTACGGGAGACGCCATGGCGAAGCCGGAGACACTGACCCGCCGCGAACGTCAGGTCATGGACGCAGTGTGCGAGCTTGGCGAGGCGACGGGCAAGGAAGTGCAGCGGCGCCTGCCCGACCCGCCGAGCTACTCGGCCGTCCGTGCCGTCCTGACTCGCCTCGTCGAGCAGGGCCACCTCAAGTACCGCGAATCCGGACGCCGCTACGTCTACGCGCCGGCCGCCGGCCGGAAGCGCGTCGGCCAGGCGGCGCTGAGGAAGTTAGTCGATACATTCTTCGAGGGCTCGCCGCTGCGCACGATGAACGCGCTGCTCGGCCTCTCGGCCGACGAGCTCTCAGCGCAGGAGCTCGAGGAGCTCGCGAAGGCGATCGAGCAGGCTAAGGAGAGAAGCAAATGAACGCACTCGCCGCCTTCCTGATCGAACTCGCGCTGAAAGGCACCGTCGTGCTCGCGGCCGCATTCGCCGGGGCGCGGCTCGCGCGCCGGCTGTCGGCGGCCGAACGCCACGTCGTATGGGCCCTCGCGCTCGCGAGCCTGGCGGTGCTGCCGGTCCTGGCCGTCTGCGGGCCAGGCCTGCCGCTGCCGGGGGAACGCAGCGTCGCCGCAGCGTTAGATGCCTTCTCGCCGTGGGCCCCGACGCGCGAGGGCACGCGCGCGACCTCGAGCGGAGCGCCGCCGCTAGACGCCCGAGCTGCAACCAGCGCCATCCCAAAAGGAGGCGCTCGGACGTCGCCTGCATCGGCGGCGCGGAGCGGCGGGGCCCGCGCGAGCCGCGCGCCGGCCGCACGCGCGACCTGGCCTGCGCTCGGCCCGTTGGTCGCGATTGCCGAAGTCCTCTATCTGGGCGTCGCGACCGCGCTGCTGATCTACCTCGCCGCCGGGGTCCTGCGCGTCGCCGTCTCTTTGCGCGGGCTTCCGGCCGTGGGCGAGCCGCGCCTTCTCGACGTGCTCGAAGATGTCCGCCGAACCCAAGGCCTCAACCGCAGCATAAGGCTTCGGGTCTCGCCGACCGATCCGACCCCGTGGGCCTGGGGCCTTTTGCGGCCCACGGTCGTCGTGCCGCGCGGCTTCGCCGCGCTGCCCGCAGAGGCGCAGCGCGCCGCGCTCGTCCACGAGCTATCCCATATCGCGCGCTTCGATTTCGTGACGACGCTGCTCGGCACCGCGGCCTGTGCGCTGTACTGGGCGCAACCGCTCGCCTGGCTCGCGCTGCGCCGGATGACACGCGAGAGCGAGCACGCCTGCGACGATCGCGTGTTGCTCGCCGGCGCTCCCCAGACGGCCTACGCCGAACAGCTCCTTGATACGGCGCGGGCCATCCGGCGACTCGGCCGCCCGGCCGCCGCGACGGCGATGGCACGTTGCTCGGCCGTCGCGCTGCGCATTGGGTCGATACTCAGCCCGAACTCGAGGAGAAGCACCGTGAGCAAGAAATACGTGCTATGCCTCTCGATCCTGACGGCCACCTTCATCGTTCCTGTCGCCGCGCTCAAATCCCAGGCGCTTGCGGGCACCAATGCGAGCCCCGCGAACGACGAGGAGTTGGCGAAGGTCGTCCAGGCGCTGGTCGCGAAAGGCGAGCAAGACAGAGCTGCGGACGCCTTGGCGGACTACATTTCCCGGGATGTGGCGACGCCGGACACCGCCTATGGGTGGATGGCGGCGGGCTGCCGATTCTGCTCGAAGGTACTCGCAAACCGCGACTCCGCGGCGAGCACGAGCGCGATCACGGCCAAAGCGCTTTCGACGGCCTTCGACGAAGTGGAAGCGCGCGCGCGCCGGGCCAACGACGGCGACCTCTTGATCCGCCTGGCCGGGATTTGCGCGCAGAGCGACGACCCCGGCGCGATCGGCCGTGGGACTTATTATCTCATCGAGGCTTTTCGCCTCGGCCGCTTGAGCGGAGCCTCCGACTTCGCGGCGATTGCGTTCCTCGAGCACAAAGGCTGGGACGCCCAGGCTAAGGAGCTCGCGCAGCACTGGTACGACGACTCGTCCTCGAGATTGTACCATTCCAAGGAGCTTGAGCGCCTCATCAAGACGCTGGCCGCGGGCATCACGCAGCGCGACGATATCGTCAAACGCGTGTTGACTCCCGATGCGACGTTCGCCTACGAAGACGGGGACGCCGTCCCCCTTTACCGTCAACCGCCCAGCTACCCGCCCGCGGCCCTGAAGCAGGGGCTCGAGGGTTCGGCCATACTCGACTTCACGATCTCCGACCAGGGCAAGCCGATCGACATCAGCGTCGTCCGCGCGACCAACGAGGCGTTCGGCAAGAGCGCGAGCGAGGCATTGGCGCACTGGCTGTACGCGCCGAAGATCGTCGACGGCGTCGCGGAGCCCATGGCGAACGTCAAGACGAAAATGGTGTTCCAGTTGGCGCCGCGGTAAAGGCGGCCGGATCGATGCGGGGTAGCGCGTCGGCCGCGGATTTGCGGATCGCCCTGCGCCAACATCTTGCGACGCCTCTATCCAGCGGCCTCGCTGTAGCGCTGCTCGCGATTGCCATAGCCTTCTTGACGACGTTCCTGTCGTTCTGGAGCGCGACCTCTCCAGCGAGCTGTCCCGGCTTTGCGGACGCCCGTGCGCTCGTCACGGTCGGCCAAAACAACGGCCGTTCGCTGACGACGCTGTCTTCGCTCCTCGTGGAGCGCATGAATTCCGAGGTCGCGTCGCTCGAAGGGGTCGCGGGAACCCGCAAGTTGGAGCAGAGCGCGCTCGACGCCGATGACCCGACGCACGAGCAGCGGGTCCAGACCGAGCTCGTGACCGTGCGGTACTTCACGCTCCTGCGCCCGACGATCCAGATCGGCCGAGGCCTCGAGCCGCGTGACCACCGTCCGGGCGCCGAGCCCGTCGTGATTCTGTCGTACCGGTACTGGCGACGTCGATTTCACGGCGACCCCGGCGCCGTGGGCCGCAAGCTGCGCATACGCGGTCCCAACGCGATGGTAGCGGGGATCAACCCGGCCGACACGATTCAGAGTTATCGCATCGTCGGGGTGATGGCGCCTAGCGTGCGCGGGACGTTCGCGGATGGGACGCAGATGTGGATGCCCTACGAACAGGCGATGACGGCTTTCTTCGCGGCCGATCCGAAGCAGACCTACCACCGGCAGCCGATGCTTCACGGCGTCGGCCGGTTGGCACGCGGCAGCACGGCCGAAGAGGCGGCGACCGAGATCAGGGAACGATATGGAAGAGCAGGCATGGAGCTCGGGCTCATTCCCGCTCGCCCGCTCGACGTCGTCGAGGGGTTGTTCATAAACATCGAGGCGCGGGACGCCCTCGTGCGCCAGGTGCAGCTGTTTCTCGCGAGTGGCGTGCTGCTCGCGCTCGTCGCGGCCTGCAACGTGAGCTTGTTTCTGCTTTCGAGAGCGCCCGGAAGGCGCCGCGAGCTCGGCATTCGAATGGCCATGGGGGCGACTCCTCTTCGCCTCGCCCACCAGCTCGCCATGGAGGCTGCTCTGGTGGTCGGAGCGGCAGCGCTGCTCGGTGTCTTCGTGAGCCTCTGGCTCACTGCGGCAATGCGCAGGCTGCCATTCCTGAACGGCGAGCTGGCTCGGCCCGTCGCCTTGCTGGACTGGCGGGCGCTCGCCTTCGTCATGATTGTCGCGCTGGTTCTGACTGCCCTGGTATCGCTGGCCCCGATCGTAAGACTGCGTACGCTCAGCGCCGTCTCCGTCGGCAAAGCCGTCACGGCGCGGGCGGGGTGGGCACAGCGCCTTGCTGCGACGATACAGCTCGCGGCTGCAGGCGTGCTGGCCTCCGCCGCGCTCGCCTTCGCCTGGCATCTTGCCGAGTTGTCAGCCGCCGTCCAAAGCTTCAAGGGCCGAGACGTGCTCGTCGTCGTTCCGCGGGCCGAGCGCCGCGCCGGCAATCCGTTCGCCGGAAACGTCGAGGCGCTCATCGCCGGCCGTGAACGGCTTCGCGAGATCGTCGAATCGATTCCCGGCGTGGAGCAAGTCGGTTTCGGAAGCTCGGTGCCGGGAAGCCCTTCGGCGCTCTTCTCGGTCACATTTGCCGGGAGCATCGCCGGGACCCTCATCGGGCCCGACGAATCCGTGCAGGTAATCGTCGATACGGCCGACGCGGCCTATTTGCGCCTGCTGGCCATGCCGATCCTGCACGGCCGCGCGCCGCGGCAGTCGGCTCGCAACGAAGTGCTCGTCAACGAAACGCTGGCGCGGACCCTCTGGGGGCGCACTGACATCGTCGACAAGACCCTTCCGCTCCCTATTGCGCTGCGAGTGGTCGGCGTCGTCCGCGACGTTGCCTTCGGACATCCATCGGAGCCGATATCGCCGCGCCTGTTCGCGCCGGGCCTGGGCGCGGTTTCTTCCAATCAGATTCTCGTCAAAGGAGGCCTCGGCGCCGGCCAGCTCAGGGCCGCCCTGCAGCGGCTCATCGACGCTGGGCAACTGGATTTCGAGCTCAGCCGGGTCGAGCGAGTGGCGGACCTGATGTCGAGCGAGCTGGCGCCCGATCGATGGCGGACGTTTCTGGCGCTGGCCTCCACGCTGCTCGTAGTCGTGCTCGCCGCGGTCGGTCTTTACGGCACGCAGCGCTACCTCGTCGGCGCAGGCCGGCGCGATTTTGCGGTGCATGCAGCCATAGGCGCCGAGCCGCTCGACCTCGCGCGGCTCGTGTTCCGGCGAGGACTGCTGCTAGCAGCGCCCGGGCTGGCGTTGATGCTGCCGCTTTGCTTCCTGGTCGTGGTCCAGTTGCGAAGCGGTTTCGGGCGCTCGAGGGTATCGCCCTATCCCATCGAGATTGCTGTCGGTGCCGGCGTCGTCGCACTCGTGCTGGCGGCGAGCTTTGGACCCGCGCGGCTCGCAGCCCTTACCCAGGCCGCTCCGCTTCTGAGGGAGGAGTGAGTGAGTCTCTTCGAGCCAGGATTCGTCAGCATTTCGCCAGCCTCCCGGCATAACGGCTCGCCATGATGGGTCCGAGGGTTCGAGCGAGGACCGAGCGAGGATCGAACGATGGATGCGACCCTGAGGCAGCGGGAGGCCGAAATTTCTCTCGAAAAGTACCGTCTGACCCGGATCGAAGCGGATTTCGCGGGGCAAATCGCCACGGCGGTTTGGCTGCGAAGGCTGACCGTGGAAGCGGCTCGAGAGGCCTTGTGCGCCTATGCGTTGGCCTGCCGCGGAGCCGGCGACGGGGCGCACGGCTTCGTGGGAGCGGCGCTCGAATACGAGTATCGCCGTTGCCGGGAGCGGCAGGAGCTGTGCAGCTGATGCGGCGCCGCCGGCAAGCGAGCGGGATTTGCGCCCCCGCCTCCCGGGGGGATGCGCGGCGACGCGCGCGGCGGCTCCGCTAAGGCGTGAGCAGCACCTTGCCGGCCGTACGGCGCGCTTCGAGCTCGCGGTGCGCGACGGCCGCATCGCGCAGCGGCAGCACGCGGTCGATGCGAAGCTTCAGCGCGCCCGTACCGAGCCATTCGAACAGGGCGCGGGCGCGCTCCAGAAGCTCTTCCCGCGTCGCGACGTATTGGTTGAGCCCCGGCCGCGTGAGGAACAGCGAGCCTTTGGCGCCGAGAATGGCGGGATCGAACGGCGCCACGGGGCCGCTCGAGAACCCGAACAGCGCGAGGTAGCCGCGCGGGCGCAGGCAGTTCAGGCTCTTGTCGAAGGTGTTCTTGCCGACGGAATCGTAGACGACGTTGACGCCGCGGCCGCCCGTGAATCGTTTGATCTCCGCCTCGAAATCCTCGCGCGTATAGTCGATGACGTGCGCGGCGCCGGCCTCGCGCGCGAGGGCGGCCTTGGCTTCGCCGCCGACCGTGCCATAGACGGTCGCGCCTCGCAGGCACGCGACCTGGACGATGAGCTGCCCGACGCCGCCGGCTGCTGCGTGCACGAGCGCCGAGTCGCCGGGCTTGATCGGGAAAGTGCTGTGGGTGAGGTAGTGAGCCGTGAGGCCCTGCAGCATGACCGCGGCCGCGGCCTCGAGGCTCACGCCGCTCGGCACCGCGACGAGCCGCTGTGCCGGCACGACCGCGTACTCGGCGTAAGCGCCGACGACCATCGCGTACGCGACGCGATCGCCGACCGCGACGTCGCGCACGTCGGGCCCCACGGCCTCGACCGTGCCCGCGGCCTCCGATCCTGGCGTGAACGGGAACCCGGGCGGCTTGTAGCGTCCCTCACGGTGCTGCACGTCGATGAAGTTCACGCCCGCGGCCGCGACCTTCACGAGGGCCTCACCGGGGCCGGGGGAAGGCGTAGGCACATCCTCGTAACGGAGCTGCTCGGGGCCGCCGCACTCGTGGACTCGGATCGCTTTCACGCTCTCACCTCCTGGATTTTCGGGCCTCGGGCCTGGGGCCTCGGGCACTGGGCCTCGGCCCCGCGCCGCTCGGCTATAAGCTCGGCTGAACGCTCGGCACCTAGTCCGGCTACGCGCCGGGTTGCGGCACGGCCGCCGCCGCCTCCCTGAGCGAGCCGCCGGCCTTCGCGAGCAGCAGCACCGCAATGGTCGCGACGATCGCGGGCACGGCCGCCGCGTAGAACAGCGTCTCGTTCGTGAACTGCCGCTGCATCATGGCCGCGCCGACGAGCGGGCCGACGATCGCGCCGCAGCGCCCGACGCCGAGCGCCGCGCCGATGCCGGTCGAGCGCAGGTCGGTCGGATAATACGTCGCGGACCAGGCGTTGAGCGTCGGCTGGCCGCCGAAGATGCACCAGCCCGTGACGAACGCGACGACGAACAGCAGCGCGAGAGGCAGCGCCGACTGCCCGAGCAGGGCGATCGCGACGGTCTCCACCGCGAAGCAGGCGCCGAGCACGGGCACGAAGCCGATGCGGCCCAGCACGCCCGCGATCGCGAGCGTGCCGATCACGCCGCCGGCCTGCACTGAGGTGCCGACGAGCACGGCCGTCGCCGTCGCGTAGCCCGCGTCGCGCACGACGGTCGGCAGCCAGCTCGAGATGAAGTAGGCGTTCAGGACGTTCATAAAATTCGCGGCCCAGATCAGCGCCGTGGCCGGCGCGCGGCCGGCCCGGAACAGCTGAGCCAGCGGCACACCGGCGGCCTGCTCCTCGGGCACGACGAAGCGCACGTCGCCCGCGACGGCGACGTTCGCGTCGATGCGCGTCAGCCACTTCCCAATTTCGCGCGGATCGTTGCGGCGCAGCGCGAGGAACTTCAGCGACTCGGGCAGCCAGAGCAGCATCGGCGCGAGCAGGAGCAGCGGCACGGCGGCGCCCACGTAGAACACGGCGCGCCAGCCGTGCAGCGGGATGAGCCACGCTGCGAGAAAGCCGCCGAGCATGGCGCCGACCGTGAAGCCGTTCGTCACGATCATCATGGTCGCGACGCGCAGGCGCTTCGGGCTGAACTCGCCGATGAGCGCGGTCGCGTTCGGCAGGACGGCGCCGAGGCCGAGGCCGGCGAGGAAGCGCACGATCAGGAGCTCCGAGACGGACGCCGCGAGCCCCGACCACAGCGTGAACGCCGCGTACACGACGGTCGCGCCGAGCAGCACGCGCCGGCGGCCGATCCGGTCGCCCAGCATGCCGAACAGCATCGAGCCCAGAAAAAGGCCGACGAGGCCCGAGCTGAACACCGGGCCGAGCGCGGAGTTGGAGATCTTCCAATCGGAGATCAGCGCAGGCGCGACGAAACCCATGGCCTGAACGTCGAAGCCGTCCATGACGAGGAACAGGCCGCAGAGCAAAAAGATTCCGAGCTGATAGCGGTTCAACCCGCCCGCATCGATGACGTCGCTGACATTGACCTCGGCCCTCATGACGAGCGAAGGCTCGCGGTCTCGGAGCTCGCCCTCGCCTTCGCCCTCCCCATGAGACACCTCCCCAGGTGTGCTGCGGCCAAAGACGTTTTTACTCCGCGTACCTCGCGGCCGCAAGACGCAGCGACGGGACCGCAATCAACGCCAGGCGTCGATGCTGAAAGTGGGTTTGACCTTGTTGTCCGTGCCGGGGCCGCGGCCGAGATAGCGGCCGCTGAGCATCTTGAAGCCGCCCTGCGTCTCGCCGCCGGTCACGACGATCTTGATGTCCTCGGGCCTGAAAAGCTCGATGAGCTCGTCCGGGGCCGCTTTGAGCCGGCTCGCGAACGGCTCGACGCCCGCGACCGCGAGCGGCTTGTTCAGGGTCTGCGTCCACTGGTCGTCCCAGTAATCGCGGGCCGGCAGCTTCGCGTGCGCCGCACACCACTCGATCAGCGATTGCTTCGTAAAGCCGAGATCGACGAAGGCCCGGGCCACGAGCGGATCCATGACGATGAGCGGCGGGCTGTAGAAGTCGGTGGCGGTGAGCATGCGGATGAACCGGTCCTGCCACGTCTCGCGAGGACCGAAGCCCGAGTGCGTGTACCAGCCGCCGAAGAAAAGGCTAACCGTGCTGTCGCTCGCCTTGAAACCCTCGTCGACGTGAAACGGCGCCCACGGGCTGCGTTCCTCGGCCTCGGGGAAACACGCCGTGTAGGCCAGCCAATTGCCGAGCGTGCCCATGTAGGTCTCGCCGGGCACGGAGCCGCC
Organism: uncultured Gammaproteobacteria bacterium; assembly: GCA_963702105.1. GTDB lineage: Bacteria > Pseudomonadota > Gammaproteobacteria > Steroidobacterales > Rariloculaceae > ZC4RG20. The sequence continues at coordinate 107,047 of OY969712.1, read as the reverse complement.
CTGGAGGTTCTGGCTCAGCAGGCCGTAGGCGCGGCCGATCGTAGCGTTCGCATGGTTGTACGGCCCGAGCGCGCCTATACCTGCGTTCATGCCGAGCTCGTTGCGGATCGGACCGTTGACGAGCGAGATCGTGGCCCAGGAGGTCGTGCTGCTCGAGCGCGCCGTGATGCCGCTCGCCGCCATCGCAAGGATCACGGGCAGATACTCCGGCCGGGCGCCGGCCATGACTGCGTTCACCGCGACCTTCTCGACGTCGAATTGCCACGCTTCCCGAAAGGCCGTGGGGCGCAGCCGCCCCACGATCTCGTCGGGCGCGTGCCTCGTGCCGCTCAGCATCCGCTCCACGCGCTCCTCGGTGGGCAGCACGATCGGGAGGAAATCCGTCCAATGGTTCTCGTTGAAGAGTTGGTGCAGATTCTCCTCCGTGTCGGGCGGCAGCAGCCGCGGGGTCGAGCGCTCGAACGTCGCGCCCTTGAGGTCCGTATCGTCCAGCGGCCGCGTCAAGCCTTCGATGACGCCCTGCATGAACGGCCGCTTGGCGACGGGATCGGCGCCCTGGATGTACGCGCGCAGCTGCTCGGGCGAGCGGCCGACGATGGGCTGGGGCACGAATACGTTGCGCATGCCAGGCATGCCGGCCGCGAGCGCCGTAGCATTGGCGAGCCGGGCGAACACGTGCGTGCTGACCGGCACGGTCGGCACGCCCTGCTGCTCCAGGGCCATCGCGAGCCCCACGACCGTGGGGCAACAGGTGCTTCAGAGGCCGACTCCGAGGATCGCCGCGTCGCCGTCCTCCGCGATCTTCGCGCGCATGTCCGGGTCGTCCACCCAGCTCTCGCGCGGCTTGATGACGCGCGTGACGACGGCCGGCAGATGCTCGGCGAACCACCGGCGCAACTGCTCGATGAAGGCATCGGAATTGTCGAACAGGCAATCTACGAGGTAGACGACCTTGCCGTCGAGGCTCTGGAGGCGGTTCGCGAGCCGCTTGCCCACGACTTTGGGCGGATAGCCGCGCGGATCGCATACGGTAATCTTCTCGGCCATGGCTTCCTCTCGATGCCGCTTCGGGGAGCTCCCCTGTGAAGCGCTCGGGCCCGGATCGCGGACCCGCTCCGTGCAACCAGTAGCAAGGAGCGGTTGCGGTGTCAATTCCGGCCGCCGTTCGGAAACCGCCTTCCGCCGCCCGGACCGCTCGCGGCCTGCGGCCGCGGGCCGCCCGCGCCGACCCTCGTCGATTGCGACCCGCAGGGGTACTGTCTGCGCTGGCTCGAGAAGCGCCCGCCGGACCGGCCCGTCATCCACGGAATGGAGGGCTTCCGCGAGGGCTTGTACGCATCGGCGCTTCTGACGATGAAGGCTCACTCGGACTCGAGCGTCATGATCATCGATCTGCCGGCGGCCATCCCGTACGAGCGGCTGCTACCGATTCACCGAGTGAAGACGGACCTGGTCCAGCTCGACGCAATCGTGAGTTGGCTGGAGGGCAGGCGCGCCGCCATCGCGGCGCGGGCCGCTTTCAGGGCCGCCGGAAGATCCGGCTTCGAAGGGCACCCCGGCCCCGATCGGCCCGAGACGGGGCGCGAAGCTCACGCGGAGAGCGAGTCTGCGCGGCACTGAGCCGCGGCGGCACGCAGCTCGAGGCCGAAGCCCCTCCTACGCCGCGCTCGAAGCGGCGCGCCTCGAGGGCCATGCGGCGCCCGGCCCCAAGCCCGGATTGTCTATACTCAGCGGCGTACGAAATGAACGTTCGTGATTGTCCAGGTCACGCCTCTGATGCAGAACAACATCGTCGCCGCGCCCGAGCTGGCCGCCGAAGGGCGCCGCAAGATCGATTGGGTGCGCCGCAATATGCCGATTCTGAGGCAGCTCGAAGCACGGTTCGCCGCCGAGCGTCCGTTTGCCGATAAGCGGATTACTGTCTGCATCCACCTCGAGGCCAAGACCGCGTATCTCGCGCTCGTGCTGCGCGCGGGCGGCGCCGCGGTATCCGTAACCGGCAGCAATCCGGAGTCCACCAAGGACGACGTCGTGGCGGCATTGGCCGCCGAGGGAATGCACGTCTACGCGCGTCACGGCGCTGAACCTGCCGAGATGCGCCGCAATATGGGACTCGCGCTTCGAGCTCGAGCCGCACGTCGTCATCGACGACGGCGGCGACCTCGTGGAGCTGCTGCACGAGTCGCTACAGGCTTACGGCGAGCACTGCCTCGGCGCCTGCGAGGAGACGACTTCCGGCGTGCTGCGCGCCCGGGCCCGAGCCGCGGCGCGCCGGCTGCGCTTTCCGATCGTGCTCGTCAATGAGGCACGCTGCAAGTACCTTTTCGACAACGTGCACGGCACGGGGCAGTCGGCCTGGGAAGGCGTGATGCGCGCGACGAATCTCGTGCTGGCCGGCAAGACCGTGGTCGTCGTCGGCTATGGCTGGTGCGGCAAGGGTTGCGCACTACGCGCCCGCGGGCTCGGCGCGAACGTCATCGTCTGCGAGGTGGACCCGATCAAGGCGGTGGACGCGCAGATGAACGGCTGTCGGGTGCTGCCATTGGCCGAAGCGTGCCGCGTCGCCGACGTCGTGCTGACCGTGACGGGCGTGCGCCACACGCTGCGCGCGGAGCACTTTCCGCTGCTCAAGGACAACGTGCTGCTCGCCAACGCGGGGCACTTCTGGGAGGAAATCGACGTCGCGAGCCTCGCGGAGCAGGCCGTCGAGCGCAAGGCCCTGCGCGCCGACGTGGAGGGGTTCCGGCTGCCGAACGGCCGCTGGCTCAACCTGCTCGGCGGCGGCAACATCGTCAACATCGCTTGCGGCGACGGCCATCCGGCCGAGATCATGGACATGAGCTTCGCGCTCCAGGCTCTCGCGGCGCGATACGTCGTCGAGCAGGCCGGGGAGCTCGCGGCCGCCTGTCACGCGGTTCCGGCCGCGATCGACGAGGAAGTCGCGCGTCTCAAGCTCGCCACGGACGGCGTCGTCATCGACACGCTGAGCGCCGACCAGCAGGCCTATCTCGCTCACTGGCAGGTCTGAGGCCGCCGTGAAGACACTGATTCGCGAGGCAACGCTCGTCACGGTCAACGAGCGGGACGAGGTGCTCGAGCGCGCGGATCTAGCGATCGCCGCCGACAAGATCGTCGGCGTCGGCAGCGCCCCGGAAGGCTTCGTGCCCGACCGCGTGCTCGAAGGCCGCGACCGTATCGCGTTGCCGGGGCTCGTCAACACGCATACGCACCTCTCGATGACCTTGATGCGCAATTACGCCGACGATCTCGCGTTCTGGCCTTGGCTGCTCGAGCGCATCAAGCCGCTCGAGGACCACCTCGTCGCGGACGACGTTCGCATCGGCGCGCGCCTCGGCCTCGCGGAGCTGATCCGCGGCGGCACGACGTGCTTCCACGATATGTACTTCTTCATGGATCAGGTCGCCGAGGAGGTCGCCGCCGCGGGCTTTCGGGCGTGCCTGTGCGGCGCGCTCTTCGACAATGCAGGTCACGGCGAGGCGCTCCTCGAGGCGGCAGTGGGTCTGCACGAGCGCTGGCATGGCCAGGCGGCCGGCCGCGTCACGGTCGGGCTCGGCCCGCACTCGCCGTATCTCTGCAGCCCCGGCTACCTGCGGGAAATCATCGGCGAAGCCGAGCGCCTGCGCTGCGGCCTGCACATTCACGTGGCCGAGACCGAGCGCGAAGTCGAGGACAGCCGTCGGCAGCACGGCTGCACGCCGGTTCAGTGGTTGGCCGAATCGGGATGTTTCGCGGTGCCGGTCGTGGCCGCGCATGGAATCTATGTGGACGCCGAGGACCGGCGTTTGCTGCGGGAAAGCGGCGTGAGCGTCGCCCACAATCCCGGCAGCAATCTCAAACTCGCGAACGGCATCGCGCCCGTGCAGGCGCTGCTCGAGAGCGGCGTCAACGTGAGTCTCGGCACGGACGGCGCGGCCAGCAACAACAATTTGAATCTGTTCGAGGAAATGCACCTCGCGGCGCTGCTGCAAAAGTGGCTGCGGCGCGACGCCGAGGCGCTGCCGGCTCGTCAGGTCCTGCGCATGGCGACGATCCAGGGTGCGAAGGCTCTCGGGTTGGACGCGCGAATCGGGTCCCTCGAGGTCGGCAAGCAGGCCGACGTCATCATGATCGACGCGGCACAGCCCCATCTCGCGCCGCGCCACGATCCGATCGCGCTGCTCGTCTACTCGGCGCAGGCCGCTGACGTGTGCACGGTGCTCGTGGACGGCCGAATCCTGCTCGAAGACGGCACGCTCACGACGATCGACGAGGAAGCGCTGCTCGCCGAGGCCGGCGAGCAGACCCGGCGGCTGCACGAACGCGCGGCGGCGGCTGCTGCTGCGGCAGCCGCGGCGCCCCCGGCGGGACGCCCGGCAGGCCCGTGAGCCGCCACGCGTGAGGCGTGCTTCGAGACGCGCTTCTCAAGGTAACCTTGCGGAGCCCGAAGCCTGTGTAACCGCGGCCGGCTCGCAGTCGAACTCGTAACTGTGCCGCTCCTTGTACTTCGTGAGCCATAGAATCGGCACATAGAGATAATAGGCGCTGATAATCGCGCCGACGGCCGGGCGCTCGTCCCGCCTGAAGCTGTAGGTCTCCTCCTCGCAACCTTCCTTGCGCAAGGTGACCTTCTGCTTCGTGAAGGCGGGCTTTCGGTCGCTGTAGTAGCCATGGCCGGTCCCGACGTACTCGCCGTTTACATAGATCCGGGCCTCCGGATCGGAGACTCGAATGCGGGTACTGCTCGTGCAGGCGACCAAGCCGAGCGCGGCGAGACCGATGAGCTGTTTCATCGCGCAGTCCCTCCTTCCAAATCTTAGAGAGACAGTCTGCGCATGGAGGCTGAATTGCGACTGAACGCAGGGAACGGCGAGCCCCGCGCCAGTACGATACGTCGCACTAGGCAAGCGTCGCCGTGACCGGCGCACCGTTCCGCCGCGTCATGGTGAGGGAAAGAACCCCGTGCTCCCGGCTTGTCGCAACGCCCGCGAGCGCGCTCACGGCGACGATGAAGGCCACCGTATAAGGATGCGCCGCGGGCGCGATCCAGAACACTCTCGAGTTGGTCTTCAGCCACGTGCCGAGCAGGACGTTCATCTTGCGCTGCGCCGCGTCGTAGTCCTCTACCGTCCACACCCCGGGCCCCTTCTCGGAGGCCGGCTTAGCGGTATACACCTCGCCCATGAGGTCCACGAGCGCGACGAACGACATGCAGAGCCTGTTCAGCGCCTGCGCGCGGTTCAGGTCGTCGATGCGGCGACGATTGACGGTCGGCGACAACGAGGGGTCGGCCAGCAGCTTTCGATGGGCCTGGGGCGTGTAGTCGAACAGCACGTCTACGATTGTCTTCGCGCCGACGGCCCGCGATTGCGCCTGAACGATCTCGGCGAGATTCTTGACGTATTCGAGCGTGTGCACGCCCGCCTCGATGAGCCCGTGCAGTGCCGTCTCGAATATCCTGCGGCGGCCCTTGTCGGTGACCGCATCGCCCGCGCGGTCGCCGAGGCAGAGCAGGCGAGCGGACTCGTTGCCGTCGAGGTGCAGCCCGAAATCCAAGTCGGCTGCCAACCCGCGATGATCGCCGGCCCCGAACCACTCGTCGAATTGCAGCAGCGCCCGCTCGGTCGTGCCTGCGGCCAGCAGCGCGGCGCGCTCGAAGCTCCGGATCAGGCCTTCGACCTCCTTGCGTTTCAGGACCTGGTCCTCGTGGCTCAGCGCGAGACCGATCGTGAAATGGTGCGTGTCCTTCGCCGCCAACAAGTCGTACGCGTCCACAAAAGATATCTCGCGATCCTCGCGGGGCGTCGTGGTTCGGCGCTTCCATTCGAGCTCGCTCATGACCGAGACTCGGCCGTCGCCTTCGACGACGACCTTGGAGGAGGCGTCGAATACCGTCGAGCCGCCGCGGGCGAGCTGCAGCAGCACGAGGTCGTAACCGTACTTGCAGCCGCTGGATCTGAAGGCCGTAACGGATGTCGCCGCGGGATCGAGGGCGACGTCCGGGACGCTCGCGTCGAGAAGCTTCAAGATCGCGTCGAAGTCGCCCCGCACCACGTCGCGATAGACCCCTTCGGCATCGGGCGACGCGCTCCGGAAGATGAGCTTCGCCTCGACCGAGCGCTCCCCTCGAGTTCTCGAATCGGTCGTGATCTTCGCGGTCAGCTTCATGCGCGCGGCATCGGAGACCGCATCCCTGAGCCGCGCGAGCGCGCTCTCGTAACGCGCGATCGCATCGCGCACTCGGGCACCCGCGGCGTCGGCGCCTTCCACCGCCGCCTCGGCCTTCGTCGCGGCGGCCCCAGCCCCCTCCTCCGCGTCCGCGCCTTGAGGCGCCTCTTCCTCCGCGTCCGCGCCTTGGCCCGCCTGCGTGTCCGCCGTCGTGTCGAGCTTCCGCTCGAGCTCCGCACGAAGGCCGTTCACGACTCCGTGCAGCCGTTCGCCGAGCGGATCGACGGCGCTCGCAGGCAGGCCGGTGCGCACCGCGAAGGCGGCACCGAGCTCGCGTACGACCTCGTCGATCTTCCCGCTCATCACACCCGATGCGGCATCGAACGCGTCCGCCGCCTTTTGCTTGACCAGCGTCCTGAAGTCCTCGCCGCTCGGCGTCCTCGCGAGACCGAGCTTGCGCTGCAGCGCGGCCGCGAGCGCGGAGCCGAGTGCGGGGTCGCCGGCGATGCGGGCGACAAGTTCGTCGAGGTATTTGCTCGCCGCGCCCCGCAGATAGGTGCCCGGCTGGAGATAGTCCCGATACCCGTCGAGCGCGCCGCCGAGCTCGGCCTCGTAGGGAGCGAGCACCTCCGCCAGCTTGCGGCCGAGGGCCGCGAGATCGACGTCGATGCCGAGCTCGGCGCCGCTCTCAATCCCGTCGAGGCTGCGGCGCTCCACCGTTACCTCGAGCGCTCGAGCCGTGGCGGGCGAGGCTGCGAGCCGGCGAAGCTTCAGGGCATAGCTTCCGCCGCGCGTGATCTTTGCGCTGAAGCAGAGGGCCAGCTCCGCCTTGGTCTCGTCGGTCAGGGCCAAGCCGTCGGCGACCGAGACGGCGACCGAAAACGCCGCCTGCCCCTTGGTCTCGAACACGGCGCCTTCGAAGTCCGGCCGATCCAGCGCCTCGAAGACGGCGGCGAGCGACCACGGGCTCGGTAAGGCGTCGAGCCGGCGCGCAACGGCGCGCGCGTACGGCTCGGCGTCGCCGCGGACGTCGAAGTAATAGTCGATCAACGCTTCCCGCGTCGCGTCGGCGCCGAGTTTCACAGTACCGGCCGACCACGGCACATCGGCCTTTCCGCTTGCGTCCATGCGTCCGGCGATCCCGATGCGCAACAGCGGATCCGGTACGCCGGGCTCGTCGTCCGGCCACGTGTCGCCCGCCTCGAGCTCGAGCGAGGCGTGCAATCCGAGGTCGAGCTTGTAGTCGCCGCTCGGGACCGTTGCGGTCGATCCCTGCTCCCGCTTGTCGACGCCGAGGACTTTCCACTCGACGAGGCCGGGGTTCTGATGGTTCGCGTCCTCGTCGAAGGTCGCAACGGGCGAGAGCAGCGCCCCGTATTGCGCATCCACCTTGCCGAAAGCATCCCGGATGCCGAGGAGGGCGTCCCTAACGCCCGGATCGAGCCCGGCTCGCTCGAGCGCCGAAAGCGCGGAACCTGGATCGTCGCCGGTCAGTTGCGCGACGAACTCGATGACCTTGTTCGCGTCGAACGGCCCGTGCCGGAGATCACTCCAGCCCTCGCGAAGCTTTGCGAGCGCCTCGAGCGCGGCGGCGTCCTTGGCGATTCCCATAGACTTGCCGTCGGCGGCGAGGATGTCGTTCAAGACGCCCATGGGTGTTGCCTCGGTGTTGCGCACGAAGTGTGCGACGAGCGTAAGGCCTACGTGTGCGCCCGGGCTAGCCCGAGTAGCTGAACGCGGAGCCGCCGGGATCGGCTTCGCGTATCCTCGTGATCGTCTACGCCGACAAGCGTTGCCGAGGAGGAAATATGAAGATCGCCGGCGCCGGTAGCAGGCCCTCGTCCCTCGCCGCAGCGATGGCGGCGAGTATGTTCATCGCACTTTCGCTCGTTCAGGCCTTCGGGGCGGCGCAAGCGCAGCAGACGCCGCAGACGCCGCAGACGCCCCGGAAGCCGGCACCGATCGTATTCTTCGACGTCGCCGCCCCGGACCTGCCCGCGCTTCGCAAATTCTACTCGGACTTGTTCGGCTGGACCGCCGGCGCGGACGCGAACTTCTCCGTGCCGGCCGCCTCGCCGCTGCCGGCGGCCTTTCGGATGGACCCGGCCGCGATGATCCTTTACATCGGCGTGGACGACATCGACGACGTGCTGAAGCGCATCGTCGAGCACGGCGGCTCGATCGAATTCGGCCGGCTCGAAGTGCCGGGTGTGGCCGTGATCGGGATGTTCAAGGACCCGGCCGGAAATCGCGTGGGTCTCGTCGAGCTCGCCAACGGCAAGCCGAAGGTTCCGTAGCCGCGCGGCTCGGACCGCTCAGTACTCCCGCAATGCAGCCGAGGATTCGACCCGCGACGCCCTGACGGCGGGCACGTAGGAAGCCAGCAGCGCGACGGCCGCCATCGTGAGCGGCACGACCGCGAAGACCAGCGGATCGAGGGCGCTGACGCCGAAGAGCTGACTTGCGACGATTTGCCGCAACGCCGCCGCGCCCGCGAGACCGATGACGATCCCGGCGGCCGCGAGGCGCAGCGCGCGCCCGACGAACATTTCGAGAATCCGGCGGCGATCGGCGCCGATCGCCGACCGCACCGCGATTTCGTTCGTCCGCTGGCTGACCGAGTAAGACACGAGGCCGTAGAGCCCGACCGCGGCCAGCGTCAATGAGACCGCGCCGAACACGACGAGCAGCAGCGCGCCGAGTCTTTGCCGGGCGACCGACGCGGCGATGATATCGGTGTAGACGCTGAATTGGGCGGGGATCGTAGAATCCATGGCTGCAAGCTCGCGCCGTATGGCCGGAATCAGACTCGCGGGACCCGCGGTCTTCGAGCGCACGACGAGTGCCATGCGCCTCATGGTCCACTGCGACTGCGGTATATAGATCGCCGGCTGAACGGGCTCTGCGAGGTTCGCCTGCTTGACGTCCGGAATCACGCCGACGATCTCCACATCGTCCACGGAACGCTCGCCGAGTTGAAACGCGAGGCCGCCGACTTGCCAGTTTCCGCCGCCGGGCAGGGTGACGTGGTGCCCGACGGGGTTTTCGCCCCGGAAATAAGTGCGCGCGAAGGTGTCGTTGATGACCGCGACGCCCCGCGTCTTGCGTCGATCCGTCTCCTCGAGCAGGCGACCGCGCTCGGGGCGAATGCCGAGGGCGGCAAAGAAACTTGGCGAGACCTCGTTCCCGAAGGCCTGCGGGGTGTCCTTTTGCTCGGCGGCCGGCGCCCCGACGATGGGGAAGGAGCCGAGCGTGACCGGGAAGAGGCCCGCGTCGAGCGGTGCGGCCGAAGTCGCTCCGACCGCCGCAACGCCCGGCAGTGCCCGGATGTGATCCATGAGGTCCTCGTAAAAGCGCAGGACCGGCCCGTAGGTCGTGCGGTCGGAGCCCGTCACGTGGTGTTGAGCGTCGAACGTCACGCCCGAGGGATCGAGGCGGTTCGGCACGTTGAGCACGAGCGTCAGCATCCTCTCCGGGTCGAAGCCGGGGTCGGTGGAGGTGAGCGCCTCATAGCTCCGCACGAGCAGTCCCGCCCCGATGACGAGCAGAACGGCGAGCGCAATCTCCGCGACGACGAGGACGCCGAACACCCGGTTGCGGCCGGGCCCCACGGCGCTCGCGCGGCCGCCCTGATTGATCAAGCCGCTGAGGTCCCTGAATGACAGGCGCAGCGCCGGCGCGAGACCGGCGACGATCGCCGTCAGGAGCACGCATGCGGCCGCAAAGACGAACATGCCTCGATCGATCCCGGCGCTGCCGAGACGCGGCAGGTCCGCGGGGCCGAGCGCTCGCAGGCCGCCGATCGCCATCATGGCGAGACCGAGACCCAATGCGCCGCCCAACGTGCAGAGCATCAGACTCTCGGTCATGAGCTGCCGAAACACGCGTCCCGCACGCGCACCAATGGCTTCTCTGAGCGCGATCTCGCCGCTCCGGTTCACGCCGCGCGTGAAGAGCAGATTCGCGACGTTGAGGCAGGCGATCAGCAAAAGGATTGCCGTCGCTCCGGAAACGACCATCAGCGTCGATTTGAAGTCGCCCACCACGTCGTCGAGCAGCGGCCGCGCGACGAACTGCATCGGGTGGCCGTCCCGCTCGAGCCCCAAGCGGGCGCCGACGACGTCGAGCTCCGCCTGGACCTGTGCGTGCGAGAGGCCCGGCTTCGCGCGCACGTAGCCGTCCATATTGAAGAGGCCGGCGGCCGCGGGCCCCGTGTAGATCTTCGTCCACAGCGCCGTTCCGGTCGGGTATTCGAACCCCTTGCCGGCGACGCCGATGACGGTGAGCTTCGCGCCGTTGACCGATATGGGCGCCCCGACGATGTTCGGATCGGACGCGAAGACGTCTCGCCAGGTTTGGTAGCTCAGCACGGTCTTGTCGAAGTCGTCGCCGGGCTGAAAGCCGCGGCCGAGCGCCAGCGGATCGGTGAAGACCTTGAAGAATTCGCCCGAGACGCGGTACTCGTTGACCGCGAACGCCGCGCCCTCGCGGTTGAGGATGGAGGTTTCGAGCGAGTAGCCGTAAACCGCGGCCTCGAACGCGGCGCTGTCCTGGGACAGCGGATCGATGAGGGCTTGCCCCACCGTCCCCCTCGGCAGGCCCTGCTCGTCGATGGTCCGCAGGCGGTAGATCCGACCGGAATCGCGGTACTCGAGCGGACGCAGCAGGACCGCATCCACCACGCTGTAGATCGCGGTCACCGCGGCGATGCCGAGGGCGAGCGTCACGACCGTCGTAACGGTGAAGGTCAGGTTTTTGCGCAGCGTGCGGCGCGCAAAGCGAAGATCCGCGAGGAACGTGCGGCTCATCGAGTCACCTCGGGAGTCGAATCGCCATTTATTCACCCCCCCATACGGTTGAGGGAACCCCGGCCGGGCGGGGGCTCCCTTTTTAGGGCGGCCGAGTCCCGCTGGGCACGCAACGAGCATGCCATCCCCTCCGAGCTACGGAAGTCCTTGTTTATGCAAGCATCGCCCCGACCTCCGCCGAAGATCCCGGCCGACGCCGCGTCCCGAAATCGCGCCGCGCGTCCCGCATGCGGGACACCCCGACCTGGGGTCGCCTCTCGCAGCCGCGGATCGGCGAGCTGACACCGGGCGCTCGGGTTTGGCAGCATAATCCCGGCTCGCTTATTCCAATTCGGATTCGCTGCCGGGCTGCCCTGCGCTCGGCCTCCGATTCCGACTCCCGAAGGAGAGCTCATACGATGAAAACAAATAGAACCCGGACCTCGTTACTCGCCCTGCTGGGCGCCTGCACGCTGTCGGTCCAGGCGAACGCGGCCGACTGTAACCGCGACTGCCTCATAGATCTTGCGGACAACTATCTTGCGGCGCTCGTCGCTCACGACCCGAGCCGCGTGCCGCTCGCGGCCGAGGTCAAGACGGTCGAGAACATCAAGCGCATCAATGTCGGCGAGGGCCTCTGGAAGACGGCGAGCTCCGGGCCCACGGAGTTCAAGATCATCGTTCCGGACCCCACCTCGCAGGAGGTCGGCGGTCTCGTCATGATGGGGTCGGACGGCAAGCCCGCGCAGGTCGGATTCAGGCTCAAGCTCGCGGACGGCAAAATCGTCGAGGCCGAGCACCTGGTCGTCGCGCCTCGCGACCCGAAGATGCCGAGCCTGCAGAAGGTGAGGCCGGCCATTCCGATGAAGATTCCGTACGAGTATGCCGACTCGCGCGGCCGCTTGATCCATATCGCGAAGTCCTACTACGACGCGCTGGACCTCAATAACGGCGCCCTCGCGCCCTTCGCGAGCGATTGCGAGCGGCACGAGAACGGCCTGCGAACGGCGCCTTCCGGCGGGATCGCGAGCAGCGGTAGTTTTCCCGGCGCGCCGCCTCGGCCGCCGAGCCTGCTCGGCATGCAGACCTGCGAGAGCCAGATCAATTCGCAGACGTTCACTTACATCACGAAGATCGACGACCGGCGCGTCGAAGTCGCGGACGTTGTGACGGGCCTCGCGATCGGCTTCTCGCACTTCCATCATGCGTTCACGCAGCACGAGTTCACGATCCTCAACGATCCGGGCCGCGAGAGCACGACGATGAACTTCAAGCCTTTCGACCTTCCAGCGATGCACATCTTCAAGATCTGGGGCGGCCAGATCCACGAGATCGAGGCCATCGGCATCAGCGTGCCGTACAACTCGCCGACCGGGTGGGAGAACTAGGCGTCGTAGGTAGAGCGGCCGGCCCGCGGCCGCTCCACTGCCCAGCGGCCCGCACTCTGAGATATTCCCCGAGCAGCCAGGGCGCGGCGCCATGCAGGGCACGCCTCGCGGCCGTTTCGTCCGACTGCAGCAGCGCGCGCATCGCCGCAAAGGCGGCCGGCCCCGGCTCGGCGATCGAAGCGGGAGGCCGCGCATAGCCGAGCTCGTCGGGCAGGGAGCGCGCAAGCCCAGGCTCGGCCAGCAACAGGTACGCCGGAAAGAACGACGCCTCGGGCTCGGGCTCGACATCGATATCGAGAAACCTGCGCCAGGCTCTCCGCACGGCGGCATCGGGCAGATCCGCTGAGCCGAGGCATTCGTTTGCGGCCGCGGGCGCGCGCCAGCAAAGCATGCACCACACCGCCACCGCGCCGTTGCGGTCGCTTTCGCGCCGGCGCGCCTCGGCGAGCCGCTCGAGCAGGGCGGGCTCCTCGTCATAACCCGGGACGGCTTCGACGGCGGCGCGCGCCCGCCGCCAGTCGAGCGCGCGCGCATACGCATAACTCGCGTGCAGGCGCGGCCGGTCGGCGTCGAACGGCGCCTCGGCGAGCGCAGCGGCGAGCCGCTGCCAGAAGGGCGCGAGCAGGTCCCGAGCGTCGGGACCGAGCACCTCGCGCGCGGCCGGCAGCAGGCTCTGCTCGATCGCGCGGAGCTCGGCCTCGGCGGCGCCCGCGGGCACTGGTGCGGCCAATCGCGCGAGCGCGTCCGTGAGCCGCTCGGCCGCGGGGCGCAACCGATGGGCGGGCTCGCGCACGGCCAGCGCTTCGAGCGCGCGCGCCGCGCCGGCCGCATCGCGGGCGCGCAGCGCCGCGCGCAAGTCCGCGAGTGCCGCGGTCGCGCCGCTGTCGAGGAACAGGTCGAACTGCGCGGCTTCGGTGTGCGCGGGGGCCGCCCGCACGTAATGCGTTGCGAACAGCGGCTCCGAGCCCTGCCACTCGCTTTCGAGAAACGCCAACCGCGCCGCCGCGTTCGCGCCCCAGCCGAAATAGGTCTGCGGCTCGGGCTCGAGGCCGAGCCGCCCGGCCCAGCGGGCGGCCGACTCCAGCAGCGAAAGCACGCGGCCCGCGTTGCCCGCCAGTGCCCGTTGCAGCGTCGGCAGCTCGCCGCAGCGCCAAGCCTCGTAATCGGCGTACCGCAGGCGGCCGAGCGTGATCAGCAGCTCGACGGGAATGTAGGCGCCGTGACTGATCAGCAGCGCATCCATGGCGGCCTGAATCGCGGGCGGCGGCGCGTCCGTACGTGCGTCCATGGCGCCGATCGTACGCGATGCTGCACCGATCCGCCGGAGCGGGACCCTCAGTCGTCGAGCACTTTGGGCGCGGCGAACGATGCGTCCATGACCTTGCCGCCGGGCAGCTTCACCGAGACGTACTGACCGCCGACCTCGCCGCTGCGAAGCGGATGCACGGTCACGGCGATGTGGTCGCCGGCCTTGATCGTCCGGGCGTTCCAGCCGTGGCGCCGGAGCTGGCTCGCGGGGTCCATCTCGATCGTCCAGTCATTGACGGCGCCCGCGCCGTTCGCGACGTTCATATGGATCCAGGAGTGCGGCTGGCCCCAGTGGAACTCCGTGACGACCCCTTCGACGACGATCTTGCGGCTGCGGTCGAAGACGGCGGGCGAATGGTGCGCGAAGCTCGTCGAAGCGGCGAGCGCCGCGGCGGCGGCGAGACCGAGCGCGGCGAGGCGCGCTGCGATCGAGGACGTTGCGGACGGCATCACGGCTTCTCCTTATTCGGCTCGGCCGGCGATTCAGCGAACGAGCGATTCCGATGACGTACCGGGCAGGTTTTCGTTGAGGTCCGGCAGGCACTCCGCCTCGATGAGATCGGCGTCGTTGACGCGCCCGAAACGCTTCGTCGTCTTCCACTCGCCCTTCCAGCTCTTCGGGTCCGTCATCGTGTACTCGATCTCGAGCACGCGGGCGTCCTCGACCATGCGAACCCGCTCGACGATGTGAAGATCTTCGCTCGCGGGGATCGCGGCGCCGCCCTGGTCCATCCAATGATGATGGCCCGGGAAATACTTCGTATCGATGACGAGCTCGTCGCCTTCCCACCAACCGATCGATTCGCCGTTGAAGCTCGGCACGACGTAATCCGGGTCCGAATGCTTGCGCCCATCCATGTAGATGACGCGGACGCTGTTCATGAAGTGGCTGATCATGTAGACGGCGGTGGGCAGCTGGATCATGTCGATCGGCCACACGCGCGTCATGATCAGCGGCATGCCCGCGGGCCAGCACTGACCGATGTCGTCTCGGTAGACTTTTCCTTCGGCCTGGGCCTTGAGGCCGGCCTCGTACTGCTTCTGCGCCCAGGGCGTGAGCTCGAACGTCTTCGGCACGAAACGCCACGAGTCGGGCGTGGTGAGCTGGTGCTGCCAGGTGCCCGTGAGATCGAATGGCGCGGCAGGCCGCTTCTTCGCGAGGTTCGACGGGGCAAGCACGCCGACGTGCGTGCCCGGATCGGCGGCGGCCGCTTGCGCCCGGCCGGGCGTGCTCGCCAGGGACGCGGCGAGGCACAGGCATGCGGCGGCCGCCATACGAACGACATTCGGCGCTGCTCGATGCATGCTCCGCCCCCCCCGTTTTCGCTGGCCCTAGCCTCGCATACGCGCCGGCCGGGCGCCAGCCCGGGCGCGGCGCCCATGCGCTTCCCGGCCGCTCTACTCCAGCGGCGCGAACAGCGCCTCGAGATCCTCGGGCGACCACGCGCCCTGGCCCCCGCGCCCGCGCCCGCCTTCGCCCTCGCCGAACAGCCCTTCGGCCAACGCGCGCTTGTGCGCCTGCAGCGCGAGGATGCGCTCCTCGACGGTGCCCTGCGTGAGCAGCTTGTAGACGAACACGGGCCGGTGCTGGCCGATTCGGTGCGCGCGATCCGTCGCCTGCGCCTCGACGGCCGGGTTCCACCACGGATCGTAGTGGATCACGGTATCGGCGGCGGTCAGGTTGAGCCCCGTGCCGCCGGCTTTGAGGCTGATCAGGAACAGCGGCACGGCGCGCTGCTGGAACCGATCGACGGCCTCCGCGCGATCGCGCGTCTGGCCCGTGAGCTTCACGTAGCCGATGCCGGCCTCGCGCACCGCGGTCTCGATGAGCGCGAGCATGGACGTGAACTGGGAGAACAGCAGCACGCGCCGGCCCTCCTCGATGAGCTCGGGCAGCAGCCCCATGAGCAGCTCGAGCTTGGCGGAGTCATGCACTTCGCGTGCGCGCTCGAGCTTGACGAGGCGCGGATCGCAGCAGACCTGACGCAGCTTCAACAACGCGTCGAGCACGACGATGCGGCTGCGCTCGAGCCCGGCGGCCGCGATGGCCTCGCGGACTTCGCGGTGCATCGCGAGGCGGATGCTCTCGTAGAGATCGCGCTGCGCGCCCTCGAGCTCGACCGTGCGCAGGATCTCCGTCTTCGGCGGCAGCTCGGCGAGCACGTCGTCCTTGCGCCGCCGCAGCAGGAACGGCGCGAGGCGGCGCTGCAGTGCGCGGCTGCGATCGACGTCGCCTTGGCTTTCGATCGGCACGCGGAACAGGCGCTGGAACTGGCGTTCGCTGCCGAGCAATCCCGGCAGCAGAAAGTCGAACAGGCTCCAGGCTTCCCCGAGGTGATTCTCGAGCGGCGTGCCCGTCAGGCACAGCCGATGGCGCGCGTTCAACGCCCGCGCAGCGCGCGCCGCCTGCGTATGCGGGTTCTTGATCCACTGCGCCTCGTCGAGCACGGCGAGATGAAACGGCTGCGCGGCGAGAATCTCCTCGTCGCGGCCGAGTAAGGTGTAGGTGGTGAGCACGATGTCGCAGCCGTCGAAGCCGCCGCCCTCGAGAAGCGCGCGCCGCCCGGGCCCATGCCAGGTCATGACGCGCAGCGCCGGTGCAAACGCCTCGGCCTCGCGCCGCCAGTTGGCGAGCAGCGAAGTCGGCATCACGATCAGCGACGGGCGGTCCGCGCGCCCGGCCTCCTTCTCGAGCAGCAGATGCGCCAGCACCTGGACCGTCTTGCCGAGCCCCATGTCGTCGGCCAGCACGCCGGCGAGGCCGTGGGCGCTCAGGAACTGCAGCCAGTCGAGGCCGACGCGCTGGTAGCCGCGCAGCGTCGCACGGAACCCGGCCGGTACGCTCGCGCGCTCGATGCCGGTCGCCGCGCGCAGGCTCTCGGCGGCCGCGCGCAACCCCTCGGCGCCCCGCCATGCGAGGCCGTCCGGGGACTCGAGCGCCATGGCGCGCCAACGCGGCAGCTCGAGGCGCCCGGCATCGAGCGCCGCGTCCGCGTCGTACAGCTCGACGAGCGTCGCAAGGATCGCGCCGACGCGCTCGCCGGGCAGGATCAATCGGCGCCCGTCGGGCAGCGCGACCTCCACGGAGGTCCCCGCCTCGAGCGCATCGAGCCGGGCCCGCGCGCCCTGCGCGCCGCGCAGCCATTCCTTGAGCAGCGGCAGGAGCGGCAGCCGCTCGCCGTCCACGACGACGCCGATCTCGACGCTGAACCAATCGCCCGGGGGCGCCCCGCTCAGGTCGGCGTACCAGTCCTCGGCGCGCACGACCTCATAGGGAAAGTCCGGCGCGATCGTCACGGCCCAGCCCTCGGCCTCGAGCTCCGCGCGCACGGTCGTCATGAAGCGAACCCAGCCGGCGGCCGTGTCGTGCTCGAACGGCACGAGATCGAGGTCCGCCGCGCGCTCGATGTCCGAGGCGGCCGGCAGGTCGATGAGACCGGCCGCGCGCAGCCGCGCCAGCGCGGCCGACTCCGCCCGCCGATCGCGCGCGCGGCGCTCGACGCGCCCGTCCGGCAGCGACCGGAGCAGGTCGCCGCCCTCGCGCGCCTCGACGCATCGGTCTCCGTAACGAAAGCGCAGGCGCGCCCGGGCCGCTTGCGGGCGCGCGGCCGCGTCCCCGCCTCCCGCGCGCAGCTCGAGACTCGTCGTCGGCGGGGCGGACGCCACATCGACGACCTCCACCGGCGCCGGGCGCGGCGCTTCCGGGCACGCCGCAGCCAGCTCGCGCGCCAGCGGCTCGACCTCCTCCGGCGCGACGCGCGGCGCATTCGCGAGGCGCGCGGCCGCCTCGGCCGGCAACGCAGTCTCGACGCAACCGCATTGCGCGAGCTCGAGGTCGAGATACCACGGCGGCGCGAGCGGCAACAGTAACTCGGCCGGCGGCTCCAGCCCCCAATCGAGGTCCTGCCGACCATCGCCGCCGAGCCGCCAGACGGGCGCGGCTCGGCGCGGCGCGCCGTGCCGAAGCGCGGGCGCCGCAGCGCTCTGCCAATGGCAGCGCCCGGTCGCGAGCAGCGCCGCGAGCGCAGCGGCCGCGTTCGCATCGAGGGCGATCGCGTCCTCGCGCAAGATTTCGGCGCAGGCCATGAGCCGCCGCACGGCATCGACGTTGGCGCGCAGCACATACGGCGGCGGATAATCGTCGAGCACGCGGCGCAGCGAGACGGCGACGGCGTGTCCGTAGCCGCCGTCCGGCCGCGCTTCGGCGGCGGCCAGGGCGACGCGCAGCCGTCGTCGCCCTCCGGGCGCGGCGACGACGTTGAGCAGGAACAGCAGGCGCTCGTGCACGCGCGCGGGGTACGTCTCCGCGGCCCGGATGGGCGCGTGCTGAGCGGCCGGCATGCCGGCCGCAGACGGACGCGCCGCGGCCCCCTCCGCCGTCCCGCCCGCAGCCGGATCGCGCTCCAGGTATTCGAGCAGCAAGGCGACGGCGTGCTTGCAGTCGAAACCGACCGGACACGCGCAGTCGGATTCGATGCGCGGGCCCGCGCGAGCGCTTTCGACGTTGACATAGACGTCGTAGGCCATACGGCCGACGACGGTGCCGCTGATGGCGACGCCGTTCGGCGTCTTCATCTCGTAAAGCTCCGCGACGCGGCCCTCGCGCCGATAGCGCTCCCCGCGCGCGAAGCTTCCGGGGTCGTGCGCGGCTTCGATCGTCGATCGAGTCAGGCCGGGGACGGGCATGGGCGGCAGCGAAGCTCTTCTGTGAAAACGCGGGGAAGCGGGCACCTGTACTCCAGGCCTTTCGGCGGCCGGAAGGCGCGATCTCGGGCGCGGCCGCAGGGCCTCAGGCTTTATTATGGCGGAGTTACGCGGCGTTATCCTGCCCGCAAGAAGTAGATCCTCCCATGCTGCGACTCGCGCCGGCCCCTCGACCCCTCATGCGGATGCGGCAATGAAAGGACTGGACGTGGCCCGCGACTTCTTCTTTTCGTGGGGTCAGCCCTATTTGGCGGCCGAGTTTCCGCAACTGGCGGGCCGGGTCGCCGCCGGCCGGATACTCGGCTCCGACGTCCTCGGCGGCGACGACGAGATCTCTCGCGACCACGATTGGGGACCGCAGTTCGATCTGTTTCTCTCGGCCGGCGACTCGGCAGCCATTGGCGTGCAGCTCGAACGAGCCATGAACGATGCCGCCCCCAATCCGTGGAACGGCTACAGGCTCGCGGGCGCCGGAGACAAGAGCGTACGCGTTCATTGCATTCCGGAATGGTTTCGCAAGTATCTCGGGTTGTCGGAGCCTCCCGCCGCCCCAGCGGACTGGCCGGCATCCGACCACGAATCGATGCTCTACTTTCTTCGCCACGCTGCCATCTGGATCGACGGCAGCGGCGAGATGACCGAGTGGCGCTCCGCGCTTCATGAATATCCGGCCGAAGTCCTGCGCCGCCGCTTGGCCGAGGAGTGCTTTCGAGTGTGGCAGCACGGCGAATACAACTTCGTGCAGCGCATCGCGCGCCGGCGCGATCCGCTCGCGATCGCCGTCTGCCTCGGCGAATTCGTCACCGGCGTCATGCGGATCGTCCTGCTCATGAGCGGCGACTTCACGCCGTACTGGAAATGGCTCGCGTTCGAGTTTCGCAAGCGGTCCGAGGCCGAGGCCTATACGTCCTTGTTGGATGAGCTCGTCTCGACCAATACCATCGAACGCCAGGTCGGGCTGGTGCAACGCGTCTCTGCACTGGTACACAGCCAACTCGTCGAGGGCGGGTGGGTGAGCGGGAAAAACGGCAATCCGTACCTTCTGCCGCTGTTGAACGACAAGCTCGAGCTCGAAAACGAGGCCGCCGACGGCCGTCGCTCGCAGAGGCTGCCGAAGCGCACGCCGTGAACGGCGGGCGAGCGGCACCTAGACGGTGGTCGTGCCCGCCCCGGCGATCTCCATGGCCGGCTCGCCGATCTTCCGCGGGGCCGTCTCCTTGAGGAACAACGCGGCGATGCCGCCCAAGAACGCACAGACGGCCGCGACGGTCATCGGCGCGGCGAGGCTCGTCATATCCGCGATGCGCCCGGCCGCCCACGGCATCCCGACGCCGCCCACGAGCTCGCCGACCATGACCACGAGGCCCATGGACGAAGCGGCCAGGCTGCGCGATACCGTTTCGCCGGGCACTACGCCCATGAAGAGCGGAAACGCACCCGTACCGCTCCAGCCGACGAAGAGCAGCCCCGCGATGGCCCAGATCGGGCCGCCGAGATACAGCGCCGCAATCGGCCCGACCATGCCCATGAAGCAGAAAAGTATCATCGCGGGCTTGCGGCCGACGTAGTCGGAGAAGGCCGGCACGAGGAAGCCGCAGATCGCCGCGTTCAGACCCATGATGCTGAACGCGAAGGCCGCCTGGCTCTCGGTGAAGCCGCGAAACGTCACGAGCGTGGGCTGAATGAACTGCAGCACCACGAGAAACCAGCCCACCATGAACACCGAGATCACGCAGCAAACGCGAATGTTGTGCGCTTCGAGCATCGAGAGCGCACCCTTGCCGGCGCGGTGCGCCGGCACGCCCGATTCCGCCGCGCTGCGCTCGGGCTCCTTGAGGTAGAGCCAGACCAACAGGGCGCAGATCAGCCCCGGGATACCGGAGAGGAAAAACGTGACGCGCCAATTGAACACTTCGGCGAGCCACGTCAAAGCGATGGGCGCGAGCGATGTCCCGATCAGGGCCGCAAAGACGTTCTGCATGATGCCGGCGTTGAGACCGCGGCGATGCGGCGAGGACTCGACGTTCATGATCGAGAGGCAAACGGGGAGGAACGGCCCTTCGGCCGTGCCCATGATGAGCCGCGCACCGAGCAGGAAGACGAAGGACGTTGCGAGACCGGAGAGTGCCGAGCAGATGGAGAAGACGAGAATCGAGACGAGCACGAACGGCTTGCGGGCTCTGAGCCGGTCGGACCATGCCGCGACGAAGTAAGCCGAGAGCGCCCAGGCCAGGGCCAGGCCCGAGCCGAGCAAACCGTATTGCTCGTTCGTGAGCCCGAGGTCGCTGATGATGAAGCTGCCGAGCACCCCGACCGCGTTGCGGTCGAAGAAGACGAGCCCGAACGTGAAGCCGAGCAGCAGCAGCACGCCGTTCTCGTAATTCAGCCAGGGCCGATTCGCGGCGACCTCCTTCGCGGCGACCGATTTCTGCGTGCTCATGCGCCCCCCATGTATTGCTCTGCGGCAAGACGGCCAGCGCATAGTACCATCGCCGCATGGTTGCGCCCTTGGGACGACCGCCCCCGGAGCGACTGTCTCGCGCTTCCCGCCTCCTCGGCGGCAGCGTCCGCCGGGCGAACCCAAACGGAGCCGACCCCCGCCTGAGGGACGTTCTTCGCACGGCGCGGCCGCGGCCGCGCTTTGATTCGCCCAGGCGCTTCTGCTAAAAGCTCTTGTACGCGACATCGCTCGATAACCACACCAACGGTCGCCGCCGCACACGGGAGCCCGTCATGCCGAATCTCGCGCTGAGGTCCGCTTGTCTCACGATCGCGGTGGCCGTAGCGGCGGGGTGTAGCCGGGGCGAGCCCGGCGCCGTTCCGCAGGCCGAAGCGGCCCAACCCGGCCCGCGAGGGGCGGGCTTGCTGAACGTCGCGCTCCTCGACCCGAAGGCGAGCGCGTGCACCGACTTCAACGCCTTCGTCAACGCAAAGTGGATCGCCGCGAATCCGATTCCGCCCGACCGCACGCGCTGGGGCGCCTTCGACGAGCTTCGCGAAAAGAGCCTCGATGATCAGCGCACGATCGCCGAGAAGGCCGCGCAGTCCGCGAACTCGTCCGCGCCCGGCTCCATCGAGCGCAAGATCGGCGACCTGTACCGCGCGGGCATGGACGAGGCCGCTATCGAGGCCGCCGGCTACGACCCCGTCAAGCCGACGCTCGCGGCGATCGCCGCACTGAAGACGCCGGCCGAGCTGGCCGACTGGCTCATGAAGGCCTTCGCCGCCGGCGACGAGCAGGTGTTCTCGTTCGGCAGCGACGCCGATTACAAGGACGCGGCCGTGCAGATCGCCTATGCGTACCAGGGCGGGCTCGGCCTGCCGACCCCCGACTATTACTCGAAGGACGAATACAAGGACCTGCGCGCGGCGTATGCGGCCCATATCGCCAAGCTCTTCGAGCTGACCGGCGCCGCACCGGACGTCGCGCGGCGCCACGCCGAGAACGTTCTTGCGGTCGAGACGACGCTCGCCGCGGTCTCGCTGCCGCCCGTCGAGCTGCGCAAGCCCGAAAACCAGTATCACTTCGTCAGCGTGGACGAGGCCGATGCGCTGATGCCGCATTTCGATTGGAAGGCGTTCTTCGCCGCTCAGGGCATCGACCCGGGCAAGGGGTTCTCACTCTCGCAGCCGAAGTTCTTCGCGGGCTTAGACAAGATGCTCGTGAGCACGCCCCTCGAGCAGTGGAAGGACTACCTCTCGTTTCACGTCATCGACGACGCGGCGCCCTATCTCTCGAAGGCTTTCGAGCAGGAAGACTTCGATTTCAACGGCAAGACCCTGAACGGCCAGCCGGAGCTCGAGCCGCGCTGGAAACGTGTGCTGCGCGGCGTCAACCGATCCATGGGCCAGGCGCTGGGCCAGCTCTATGTCGCGGACTATTTTCCGCCCGAGGCCAAGGCACGCGCCGAGGAGCTCGTCGTGAACGTGCGCAACGCGCTCAAGGCACGCATCGAGGACCTCGACTGGATGAGCGACGCCACCAAGCAGAAGGCCCTCGCCAAGTGGGAGAAGTTCCTGCCGAAGATCGGCTATCCGGCCAAATGGCGCGACTGGTCGGGTCTCACGATCTCGGCCGAAAGTTACTACGCGGAGGTCATGGCCGCGCGTAAATTCAATTACGAGTACGACATCGGCAAGATCGGCAAACCCACGGATCGTCTCGAGTGGGGCATGACGCCGCAGACCGTCAACGCCTACTACAACCCGACAGACAACACGATCAACTTTCCGGCCGCCATCCTGCAGCCGCCGTTCTTCTACGCGAACGGCGACGACGCGCTCAACTACGGCGGCATCGGCGCGGTCATCGGCCACGAGTCGAGCCACGGCTTCGACGACGAGGGCAGTCAGTTCGACGGCGACGGCAACAACGTGAACTGGTGGACGAAAGAGGACCGCGACAAGTTCGACGCCCGCACCGATAAGCTCGTCGCGCAATTCGACGCCTATGCGCCGCTGCCCGATCGGCCGGACAAGCACGTCGACGGCCGGCTCACGCTCGGCGAAAACATCGCCGACCTCGCGGGCCTCAACGTGGCCTACGATGCCTTGCAGACCGCGCTGAAACAGCACCCGGACGAGGCCGCCCGCAAGATCGACGGCTACACCGAGGACCAGCGCTTCTTCCTGAACTGGGCGCGCGTGTGGCGGGCGAACATCCGCGAGAAGCGCGAGCTCGTGCTCCTCAACGCCGATCCGCACGCGCCGTCGAAATTCCGCGCCATCGGTGCGCCCTCGAACATGCCCGCGTTTGCCGCGGCGTTCGGGTGCGGCGCCGGGGATGCGATGGTCCGCGCGGAGGATCAGCGCGTAAGGATCTGGTAAAACAGCTCAGCGCAGCTCAAACAGCTCGAAGCGGCTCACGCGAACCTCGGGCCCGAGACGCCGGGCTTCCGGCCGTCACGCTTCCCTCAGCACCGCCTCCACGACCTGCACGGCGATCGGGTGATAGCGCGCGCGATTGCGTTCGAAGATCTCGCGCGCGAGGCCGGCATCCCGGGCCGCGAGCGCGCGATAGAGCGGCTTGAGGTATTTCATGCGCCCGACCTCGCCGAGGAGCGTCTCGGCTCGCGAAATGGCCGGCCCGTATCCCGCGCGGATCGCGGGCTCGAGCCAGCTCGCGAGCACCTCGAAGTTTCCGCTTCGTGTCAGCGCGAACCGCCGGTCGAGCTCCTCGCAGGCAGAATGCTCGGGTTTCGTTCCGAACCGATGCAGCCAGAATTGCCATTCGCTCGCGGTCCAGCCGCGCGTCTGCTCTTGGCTCGGCAGCGCCTCCCCGATGCTCGCGATGGCATCGAGACGTTTCGAGCTCGGGCGGATCGCTTCGGGCGGGATCCCTTCACCCTCGAAGTACGCGCGAGCATGAACCTTCTCGAGCGCACCCGGGAGCGCGCCCTCGACGAATTCGGCGAACTCCTCCGTCGTGATCGATTCGAACCGGAAGCGAGCGAGGTACTCGCGCAGGAAGGCATCGAACCGCTCCCTTCCGACCGCGTGCTCGAGCGCCGCAAAGAGCAGATACCCTTTTTCGTAGGGGATCGTCGAATATGCTTCGTCCGGGTCCACGCCCTGCAGATGCGTGCGGAGCCGCGTGAGCCCCGGGCACGACTCGAAATCGTGCACGGCCTCTTCGAGCGATTGCCATCCGAGCGCGGCGCTGAGCGCGGCGACCTCGCGGCCGCGCAACGCTTCGACGATGCGCCGCTCGGCGTAGACGGTCAGGCCCTCGTTGAGCCAGAAGTGCTCCGCCGTCGCGTTCGTCACGAGATTGCCGGCCCAGCTGTGCGCGAGCTCGTGGGCCAGCACGTCCACGAGCGAGCGGTCGCCCGCAAGCACCGTCGGCGTCAGAAACGTCAGCCGCGGGTTCTCCATGCCGCCGTAGGGAAACGAAGGCGGCAGCACGAGGAAATCGAAGCGATCCCAGTCGTAGGGGCCGAACAGCTTCTCGGCGGTGAGAAGCATGGCATCCACCTCGGCGAACTCATACGCGGCGCGCTCGATTGTCTGCGGTTCGGCCCAGACGCGCGAGCGCGGCGCGAGGTCCTGCGAGACCAGATCGCCCACGGCGAGCGCCAGCAGATAGGGCGGAATGGGCTGCGGCATCGCGTAGCGCTCGAACGCCCGGTCCCCGCGTTCCTCGCGGGAGACGAAGCCGGCCGCCATGAGCGCGCGCATGGCCCGAGGCACCTCGAGCTCCGCCGTGTAGCGGATGCGGCGGCGCGGCGTATCCTGCAGCGGCACGACGGACCGGGCATGGATCGCCTGGCACTGGCTGAAGAGGAACGGGAGCCTGCCGCCGGCCGTCTGCGCCGGCGTGAGCCACTGCAGCGCCGAAGCCTGCGGTGAGGTTTCGTAGCGGATGCGGACGCCGGCGGCGGCTTCGGGCAGGCGGATGCGGAGCCTGCGGCCGTAGATCGGCTCGGGCCCCTCGAGCTCGTGCTCGAGCGGCGCGCCGCCCGCGGTCTCCACCCCCTGTATGGTCAGGTCCCGCGTGTCCAGATCCAGCAGACCGGCACCCGGGCGGACGAACCCGAGCTCGGCGCTCGCGCGGAGCACGCGGCGTTCGAAGTCGATCGAGGCCTTCCAATCGAGCGACGCGATGACGGGCTGCCGGTCGTCGGTATATGAGTGCGGGTCGATACGCATGCTGCAGCGCTCCGGCGGCCTATCTCCGTTGCCTGGATCGATGGCGAGACACGCTTAGAGGATACCGCCACAGGGGGCACGCGTCTTGCACACTAAAGGCATCGAATCAGTTTCCGGAGAGTCAAGGATGAGCCCGAGTGCCGAGCCGAAAAAACATCTTTACGAGATCCTCAAGGAATTCGATGCGGCGATGCTCGTGACCCGCTCCCACGCGGGGCAAATGCACGCGCGGCCCATGGCCGTCGTCGAGCTCGAGCCCGACGCCGAGGCCTACTTCGTCACGGCGATCGATTCGGCCAAGACGGCGGAGATCGAGGAGAACCCGACCGTGACGCTCACGTTCCAGGGCAGCAACCGCTTCGCGACAGTATCGGGCGAGATCAGCGTGGTCCGGGACAGGGCCGAGATCGAGAAGCGCTGGAAAGAGGCGTGGCGCGTGTGGTTCCCCAAAGGCAAAACGGACCCGGCGATCTGCCTTCTGCGCTTCGACGCCGAGCACGGCGAGCTTTGGGACAACACGGGCATGCAGGGCGTGAAGTACGCCTTCGAGGCCGCGAAAGCCTACGCCACGGGCACCCAGCCCGAGACGGATCGAACGCAGCACAGCGACATGAATCTGTAAGGTTCCGTCTTCGGCCGCGCACCCACTGAGCCGCGGCGATAAAAATCTCTATAATCCTGCGTCCGTTTCGCAGCCGGCGGGCTTTACCCGAGGTCCGGGAAGGACCCCCGGCGCGTTCGAGCGGGCGTTCTACTACACAGCACCAGAGATAATCATACACATGTTATACAAACTCCTGCGGTCCACGGCCGCCGTGGCGGCCGTCGTCGGCCTGGCCGGCCCGGCGCTCGCCCACCACGGTTTCGGGCTCTTCCAGATGAGCATCAACAAGGTCTGGTCCGGGACGCTGACGAAGATGAACCTCGTCAACCCGCACTCCTATATGGAGATCGATACGGTGGACGACAGCGGCAAGCCGCTGCACATGCGCTGCGAGATGCGCGCGGCGACGCTGATCCGGCGCTCCGGCTGGTCGATTGATATGTTCAAGATCGGCGCGCACGTGGAGATCGAGGGGCATCCGCACCGCGACGACCCGCACGTCTGCTACGTCGAGAACTTCAAGATCGGCGACGCGGCCAAGATGAACCGCAACGATCAGCTGCAGACGCGCGCGACCGTCGATACTTCCAAGCGTCCCCTGCGCCTCCCGGACGGTCAGCTCAACATCAGCGGCGACTGGGCCGTGGAGCAGCTCGTGCTGACCGTCCCCCCGAGCGGCGGCAACGGCTCGATGATCCCCAAGAGCCTCTCTCCCGCATTCGCGGCCGGCAAGATCAGCCTGGCCGAGGTGCAGGCTACGCAGCCGCCGCGGCCGAAGGTCGTCTATACGGAGCAGGGCCGGGAGGCTGCGGCCTCTTTCGACCGGCGCTCGCCGAAGGACAACCCGTGGTTCGCCTGCAAGCCGACCAGCATCATCCGCGACTGGACCGCAGACTGGCCGATCAACCGGTTCGAGCAGAAGACGACCGCGGACGGGGAGAAGGTCATCGACATCACGTATGGCCTCTACAACTTCAACCGTCGCATTCACGTCGGCATGAAAAGACATCCGGAGAACCTCGAGCCGAGCTTCGCCGGGCACTCGATCGGGAACTGGGAAGGCGATACGCTCGTCGTCGATACCGTCGGCTTCACGGCCGGCGTTCTCTCGCCGCCGACGCGCAACAGCGAGCAGATGCACATCGTCGAGCGCTTCACGCTCGATACGAAGAAGATGGCCCTGAAGCGCGCGTACACCGTGACCGATCCCGTCTATCTCGCGGCGCCCTACGAGAGCTACGACGTCATGTATCTCTCGGACGTGCCGTTCCAGAAGCAGGCGTGCAAGGACATGACGCCGGAATTCCAGCGCTAGGCCGGCCGGAACGTCGGTCGAGGCGCGACTGCCGTCTTCGCTTCGCCCCGGAAGTGATACAGTCGCGTCTCGGCTGACGTTACAGGAGAATAACCATGCAAAAAACGATGACGGCCCTGTTGGGGCTCACCGCGGCGGCCTGGCTCACGGCGGTGCAGGCGGACAGCACCGTGCTCGCGGTGCGGCTCGGCGCGAGCGATCCCGCCGCACTCGCAAAGTTCTACGAAACGGCTTTCGGCTTGAAGGAGATCGATCACGTCGGGCAGCCGCCGACCGAGATCATCATGCGCTACGGCGACTCGGTCGCGGCGGCGAAAGCCGGCTCCTCGCCCGAGTTTCTCGTCGCGAAGCGCGCGGCCGGCGTCACGCCGGACGAGATGCCGCACGCGATCTTCCGCGTCTCGGATATCGAAGCGACCGTGGCGGCCGCGAAGGGCGCGGGTGCCACGATGAAGGGCAAAGTCGCATCGACCCCGATCGGGGGCACGCCGATCAAGATCGCGATGATCACGGACCCGCAAGGCAACGCGCTCGAGGTCATGGAGCTGCCGAGGGGACTCGACCACCTGCCCCACTGACTCCCGAGGAGCTTCGGGCACGCCGCTGCGCGCCGGGCCTTTGCTGCCGGCGCGCGGCTCAGCGGCCGCGCCGGACGCCGCGGGCTCCGCGATCGAACAGCGCGAACAGCTGCTCGGCGTCGGAGGCGTCCGCCGTGCCTGCGTCGTAGTGCAGCGCCTCGAGCGTGAATCGCGCGGCGGGCGCCAGCACGGGTCCCATCAACAGCGTGTCGAACGCCGAGCCGCCGAGCAGCCGCGCCGCGAGCGTCAGGTAGAGCCGGTCGAGCACGTCGTCCACGAGCAGGGCGTTCAGCACTTCGCCGCCCCCGATCATCGCGACGTTCCAGTGCCCTTCGCGCCCGAGCGCCTCGACGAGCCTGCGGCCCTCGACGCGGCGGCCCGCGCCGACGCGCAGCACGCGGGCGCCCTCGGACTCGATGCGCCGGCTCTTCCCGGGATCGGCGGAATCGCCGGTCGCGACGTACACAGGGCGCCCGGACGCGGCCAGCCCGCCCAACGGCGGGAGCTCGAGGCTCGCCGTGACGATGACGACGGCCGGCTGCGGCGAGAGGCCTTGGAGCCGGCGCCACTCGAGCAGATCTGCATGCTCGGGCTTCGCGCTGACCGGGAAGCTGCGCCCGGTGACGGCGTTGGGCAGGTCGCGCACGTACCGGCCGCTGACGACGAGCGCGTCCGCACACGCGGCGAGCTCCTGGAAGAGCCGCCAGTCGCGCGCGTTCGCGATAGCCGGCGGCACCGTGCGCTTCCCGGTGCGCGGATCGGGCAGCGAGATGCGCCCGTCGAGGCTGGCGATGAAATTCGTGTAGACGAACGCGCGTGACGGCCGCCCGGCGGGCCGCAACGGCGCACGGAGATAGAGCTCGCGCAAGGGCACCGCCTCGGCCGGTCCCGGGAAGAGCCGCAGCACGTGCTCGCCCTGCTTGGGTTCCATGGCCGTCATTTGGCCGTCATTCTGGCGAACGCCCGCGCGCTTCCGAGCGTCCGCGGGCTACCGAATGCCCGCGCGGCGTCATTGCGCGGCGCGCGCCCGTGAGCCGCGCGTCACGGCTTGTGCCCGGGCTCGATGTCGCGAGCGAGCTGGTACGTGAGCTGCTCGGCGCCGCGGGCCGTCTCGGTATCGATCGGCTCCAGCACGAAGCCGACGTGGTCGCCGAGCTCGATCTGCTCCCGCACCGTGCCGGCGAACCAACGATCGCAGGCTTCGAGGATCGGCATCCCTTGCTCGTAGTGCCAGCTCACGCGCTCGAACTTGTCCACCGCGTCCGCGGTCTCGCCTCCGAATATCGCCGCAAGGTCTTTGTGGCGCTCCTCGACGACGTGCACGGCCAGCGCGCTCGCGCGGCGCGCCAGCGCGAGCGTATGGTTCTTGACGGAAATGCACGCGAGGAAGCGCGGCGGGTGAATGCTGCACTGTGTCGCGAAACCCACGAGGCAGCCCGCCGGCTCGTTTTCGACGGCCGTCGTGACGATATAGAGCGGGTAGTCGAGTGTTGCGGCGAGCCGCTCGAAGGGTGACGCCATCGCCTCTTCTGCCGAGCTTCACAAGTCGGTGACGAGCTGCAAGATCGATGCCGCTTGCTCGCCGCCTGCCGATTCCGTCAACCTATGCTACCGTCCGACGCAGGCCGGAGGACATTCCGCCGCACGAACGGATCGAGGGCACCGCAATGACCGAGATCGACCAAGACCTGGCGCGCCTGGAGGTCAGCCCGCCTTGGGACTGGACCGAGGACGCCGCGCAGATCCTGCTGGATCGCCTCGTGGACGCGACGCTGGACCCCGAGAATCGGCTCATCGCGGCGCGGCTCGCCGGCGACGCCGTCGTGACCGACGAGCCCCTCGCCAACGCGCTGTTGAACATCATGGTCTCGGCGGGCGAACCGGAAGAGCTCCGGGCGCAAGCGGCGATCTCGCTCGGTCCCGCGCTCGAGACGATCGACACCGAGGGGCCCGAAGGGATCGAAGATTGGCCCATGAGCGAAGAGACGTTCCGGCGGACTCTGAAATCGATGCGGGCACTGTACGAGGATTCCGGAACGCCGAAGCTCGTGCGCCGGCGCGTGCTCGAAGCCTCCGTCCGCGCGCCGCAGGCGTGGCATCGCGAGGCCATCCTTGCGAGCTACGCGAGCGACGATCCGGAATGGAAGCTCACGGGCGTATTCTGCATGCGCTTCGAGCGCGGCTTCGAAGGCGAGATCCTCGAAGCCCTCGAAAGCGACGATGAGGATATCCTCTACCAAGCGGTCGAAGCGGCGGGCGGCTGGGAGATCGAGGCCGCGTGGCGGCACATCGATGCGCTGTTGTCGTCGAGGGACACGGATAAGTTTCTGCTGCTCGCAGCCATCGAAGCCGCACCGAGCGTCAACCCCACCGAAGCCGGCATGGCGCTCGTGGACCTCGCCGACTCCGCAGACGAGGACATTGCGGACGCCGCGAGCGAAGCCATGATCATGGCCGAGAGCTTCGGCGGCGAGCTCGACGACGAAGACGAGCTCGACGGCGGCGACGAAGACGATGACAACGATGAGCAAGACGACGACGACGATGACGACGATCGACGCTCATGAATAGCCGCGCGGCGTGGGCGCTTGCGCTCGCCGCGCTTGTGCTCGGCGGCGGCACGGCCCGAGCCCAGCGCGCGTTCCAAGAGTATCCGAGCTTCGAAGGCGCGGACGCCGCAGCGCCGCTGCCGGCCGATTGGAACGTGCCGGGCGAGCTCGTGGTCGGGCGCCTCATGTATCCGGACGGGCGCTTCGGCTTCCGAGGCCGCAGCTGGGAGCAAGGCGGCACGGGCTGGACCGACGACTACCCGCGCGGCGACCGCACGCTCATCAGAATGTTGCGGCGTTTCACGCGCACGCACGTGCGCGGCGTCGAGCAGCCCGTAAACCCCGACTACGGCGACGACCTCGGCTACTGGCCGTTCATGATCGTGGGCCTTGCCGCGTCATGGCAGCTCACCGATCAGGAAGCCGCGAACATACGCGAGTATCTGCTGCGCGGCGGCTTCATGTTCTGCGACAGCTTCTTCGGCGAGCGTAATTGGGTCATCTTTCAGCAGAGTCTCTCGAGAATTTTTCCGGACCGGCCGATCGTCAATCTCACCGACGATGAGCCGGTCTTTCACATCGTCTTCGATCTGCCGCACATGACGTTGGTGCAGATCCCGCACATCAGCGCCGCGCTCAACGGCGGCCGCGGCTTCATGGGCTCCGACGCCACCCCAGCCTGGCGCGGGGTCTTCGACGACGACGGCCGGCTCATGGTCCTCATCGCGTACAACAACGACGTCGCCGACGCATGGCAGTGGGCCGACGACCCGCGCTACCCGGCCGACAAGGCGAATCTCGCGCTGCGGCTCGGCGTCAACCTCGCGATGTATGCCATGACGCACTAGCGGCCTGTCACAGCCGCTTGCGAACGGGGCTTGTCGCCGCGATTCATCGGTCCACCCGATCCGGAACCGTGCGCCCGGCTCTGCGCAGGAACGCCTTGATGTGCGCGGTCTCGTACTGCTTGTCGTAGGCCGTGATCATGAAGGCCCGTTCGAAATCCTGCGGATGGGCCGCGATGAAGGCTTCGACGGACTTTTGTACGGTATCCAGCACGGCCAGATGGTCCTGCAGGCTCCAGTGCCCGGGCTGCTCCATCGTGACGCGGCAGGAGTCCGCGCGGCATTCGACGACGACGCGGGAGAACG
The DNA here is from genome assembly GCA_963702105.1 of uncultured Gammaproteobacteria bacterium. Taxonomy (GTDB): domain Bacteria; phylum Pseudomonadota; class Gammaproteobacteria; order Steroidobacterales; family Rariloculaceae; genus ZC4RG20. The sequence continues at coordinate 75,850 of OY969712.1, read as the reverse complement.
CGGGGCCGGCCTGCTTAACGTGTTGCTCGATCCGCGGCTCGATGGCCGCCGCCCATTTAGGGTCCTGCGGCTCCGCCTCGAACAGCAGGTCGGCACGCAGGTGGTCGTGAACCATCGTCGAGAATTCGGAATCGAGAAACTCGTCGGCCTGGGACGGATCGAGGCCCGAAGGCCCGAGCCCGGCGAACCGCAGCACCAGGTGCCCCTGCAGGTCGGTGAACACGAAGTCGCGGTAGGACTGCGCCCGCCCGGCCGGCGGCCATAGGCCCAAGGCCAGACCGAGTCCCAGCCAGAGGACGGCGGATAAGACGGGGCCTCGCATGCGGGTTGCGGCCTCCAAACAATCGGCGCCGGCCATTCTTCCCTGATTCGGCCCGCTGAATTGTCAACTTTCCTATGGCCAGAGCCATATTAGCCGCAGGGAAATTGTGGCGGACCGGGCCGGGTGGTACGCTCGCCAGGGCGTAAGTTCATCGGACGGCACGCAAGATTGCCGAAAAATTGCCGACCACACAATCGAACAATTGAAAGGGCGAACGAAATGATCAAGCGAACTTTGGCGGTCATCTTTTCGGGGTGGCTTCTCGCGAGCGGCGTGGCCATGGCGCATCACTCTCTGTCGGGCGTCTACGACATACGCAAATCCGGGGAAGCCACGGGCGTCGTCCAAAAGATCGAGTTCTCGAACCCCCATGGGGCCATGACGCTCGAAGTGCCGAACGCCGACGGCACGAAGACGCAGTGGGTCTTCACGACGGGCTCGGCCAACACCCTGGCCAGTCTCGGGTTCGGTAAGGGCGGCCCGAACAACGTGCTCCCCGGCGACACCGTCACCATCAAGTACTTCCCGGCACGCAACGGCAAGCCCATCGGCTTCATTCGCTCGATCACCTTGGCCAACAAGAAGACGATCGAGTTCAAACAGGAATAGGCTCGCCGCTGAATAAGAATTTTCGGTTTTTGGGGGAGATCATCATGACCTTGGACAAGGCGATTTTCAGAAAATCGCTCGCCGCGGCAGTGGCGCTCACTATCGGCGTTTCGCTCTCGGCGAGCGCCCAGTTCGGCGGCCCGCCGGTGAAGGTTTATACGCCGAAGCCCGACGCCAGAGACTTGAAGTCCGTGCTGTTCAACTGGCCTTGGCATCAGGGCATGCTGCGCGGCATCGAGGAGCACGAGCTCATGGTCTCGCTCGAGTACCGGGGCGAAGGCACGATCCAGGTCAATGGCCAGCCCTGTGCGCTCGCGCCGTTCAAGGACGGCGCCAGGAAGGGTGAGCTCGGCACGTCCGGGTATCGCATGGACGTGAGCTACCAGACGCCCGGCTACCGCACCGAAATCAAGTGCACGCTGCCGAACGGTCAGACGTATTCCAACGTCGAGGTCGCGAGCGGCCGGTACGCCTGGGACGAAGACGTGCCGGGTGCCGGACTCGAGCCCGGCAGAGGCACGGCCACGCCGAAGCCGGACCAGCTCGACGAACGGCTGATCCGCCTTTGGGCCAGCCCCCAGGGCGCGCCCAAGGCCGCCCTCGCGGGCGCCGGCATCCCCCTGCGCAAGGTGTGGCGCAATCCCGGCGGCCTGCTTCAGGACGGCCCCTCGAAGATCGGCCAGACATCGGTGACCTGGGACGGCAAAACGCCGGTCGTCACGTTCCCGATTCCGGGGGTCGAAGGCGCAACGGCCGTGGCCCGGCTCGACGATCGATTCATGACCAAGTCGGTCGTCGTCAAGCACGGCAACGACACCTACGAGTTCGATTACAGCGACTACAACGACTACAACAATCCGCTGAACCGCATCGAAGTCCTCATGGCAGGCAAGATGACGGAGCGCAAGAACGGCAAGGTCATGCGCGACCTGACGACGAAGCAGACGGAGACGGGCAGCGTCTACGTCGTCGTGCCCGTGCCGCAGAGCGTGAGCGGCCATCCCACGCCGCCCGTGGAGATGTACGGGACGGACCAGAAGGCCCCGGTGCTCGATTCCGACGCCCCGACGCCGCGGCTGGCCGACGGCAAGCCGGACCTGACGGGCGCCTGGAACGGCCCCACCAAGTTCTTCATCTGGCGCTACGGCAGCCGCCGCTGCGCACCCGAACAGCTCGACGGCTGCAGCACCCAGTGGAACCAGACGATCGACTTCGAGTTCGAGGCGGCTTCGCGCTTCGGGCCGAATCGTCCGCTGTACAGGCCCGAGAACTGGGACAAGGTCGTCTATCTCGACATGTGGACGAACAAGGAAGATCCCATCATGACCTGTCAGCCGATGGGGATTCCGCGGCAAGGACCGCCGAGCCGCGTGTTCGAAACCGCCAAGGACATCACCTTCCTCTACCCGGCGGGCGGCGACGGCGGCGGTGGCTACACCGACTTCCGCGTGATCCCGACCGACGGCCGCAAGATCCCCGAAAGGGAGCTGATCCAGACGAAGTACACCGGTCACTCCGTCGGCCACTGGGAAGGGGACACGCTCGTGATCGAGTCGAGCGGCTTCACGCCGGCGACGTGGCTCGCGCGCGGCGGTTTCTTCCACTCGGAAAACATGAAGGTCACGGAACGCTTCACCCGGAAGGGCAATCAGATGCTCTACGAGGCGAAGGTCGAGGACCCGGACGTGCTCCTCCAGCCCTGGACGCTCGATCCGATCCTGCTGACGACGGGCGCCAAAGTCAGCGGCCCGTTCGGCGATCGCAGCCAGATGCTCGGCGCGGAGCGCGGTTCGTGCCAGTCCTACGAGCTGGACGACATCACGGAGCAGATTCACCACTAGAGTCTGCGCAGTCCGGGCGCCGGGCGTCTTCGCGACGTTCCGGCGCTCGTGTCTTCCGGTCGATTCCCTCGCTTAGCAGCGCTTCATCAGTCTCGAGCCGGGGGCGGCCGAACCGGGGGCGTCCCTGTGCCCTGAGAACGGAGACCCAGACATGCCTGAAATCAGAATCTCCTCGAGTGTGGATACGCCTTCGGGCCGGCCCCGCGCAGCGTGGATGGCGGCCGCGCTCGTTACCTTCACGGGCGCCGTCGCCGCGCTCGGCTGGTCCCCGGGGGCTCACGCTCAATGGCCCGCGTTCAAGGACCCGGACGTGCCGCGGGACGCCGAAGGCAAGGTCCTTATGGACGCGCCGCCGCCGAAGATGGCCGACGGGACGCCCGATCTCTCGGGCGTGTGGATGCGCGCCGAAAGCGGGCCGCCGCGCGAAGGCCCGCCGGGCGGCGGCGGAGGCGGCGCGCCGATCGATGTCGTCACCGAGCGCTTTCCGTACGATCCGAACGGCCCACCGGTCGCGGCCTTCTTCGAAGCCGGCGCCAACATGAAGGGTGGCCTGCCGTACACGCCCTGGGCCAAGGCCCTCAGGGACAAGCGCTTCGCGCTCAAGGCGCGCGACAACCCGGACGCCAACTGCATGCCCATGGGCTTTCTGCAGTTCCATCAGCAGCCGCAGCCGCGCAAGATCGTCCAGACGAAGAAGCTGATCCTCATCGAGTACGAGGCGAACTACGGCCTGCGCCACATCTTCCTCGACGGCCGCAAGCTGCCGCCGCAGGGGGACCCGCAGCCGTGGTGGTACGGTTACTCGGTCGGCCATTGGGATCACGGCGATCTCGTCGTCGAGACCAACAACCTGCGCGGCGCGGAGGACAGCCGTTACGACGGCTGGCTCGACGTGAACGGCAGCCCTTACACGCGCGAGGCGAAGATCACCGAGCGCTTCCGCCGTCCGACCTTCGGCCATCTGCAGATCGATTTCACAATCGACGATCCGAAGGCCTACACGAAACCCTGGACGGTACGCATCGATCAGCGGATCTTGCCCGACCAGCAACTGATCGAGTTCATCTGCAACGAGAACCAGCAATTCGGCCGCCGAATCGATCTGGAGTAGGAGATACGGGCCATGACGGGAAACTCATACGTAATGACGGCGTGCCGGCAAGTCGGCGCGGCAATCAGGATCGGCGCCCTCGCGTGCGCCGGGGTGGTCACGCTCGCGGCGCCCTGGCCGGTTGCGGCCCACCATTCGTTCACCGCGGAGTTCGATGCGAGCCGCGAGATCAAGGTCTCCGGCGAGGTATCGAAGCTCGAATGGATGAACCCGCACGGATGGATCCATGTGAAGGTGACGGAGCTCTGCGAGCGCCACGGGAGCGGCGGGCCGGGGGCCAGCGACAAGAAGAAGGCCCCCTGGACGTGCAAGACGCTCGGGCCCGGCGAGACGGCCGAATGGGCGTTCGAGCTCGCGAGCCCGAACGGCCTCATGCGCCAGGGCTGGACCCGCAAGTCGTTGAGCCAAGGCGACCACGTGACGATCGAGGGGTTCCGCGCACGCGACAACAGCACGAACGGCAACGCCCGCGTCGTGACGACGGCCGACGGCAAGCGTCTGTTTGCCGGATCGAGTCAGGGCGCGGGGCAGTAAGGAGCCAACGCCGGGGCTTTGGGGGCGGGCGAGGGTTACCTCGCCGCGTCCGCAGGCTCCATCCCCCGGCGCCAGGCGAAGTACTCGTCGAGCGCCTCGAGTCCGGCTTCGTCCACCACCGGAATCGCCTGCGTCTCGCCCGAGCGGATGTGCAGCATCCTCGGCGCCGAGCGCGCAAACTCCGGCCATTCGGGCAGGCCGGGGCCGTTGGGGTCGTACGTCTTCGCAAAATTGGTCCAGTAGGTCCGCATCCTGTCCGAGAGCGCCTCGTCCTCGGCCGTCGGCGCCCGCCGATGGTGCTCGGTCAGCTGTCGGAACACGTAAGGGAGCTCCTCCGAGTGGGGCGTGCCGTAGCCCGGGCGAGGCGCGCCCGGCGGGAACGGCTCGTCGAAGTAATAGAGGAAGACCTTCGAGCGGCCCGTCTGCTTCTGAAGGCGAGCCCACGTCCAGGTGTGCCAGCCGAAGACGGTGTCGCGCGTGAGATCGCGGGCGGTCTTCATCGCGGCCGGCGTCTCGCCGCCGGGATACGCCGCCAGTAGCGCATCGGCGAACGGGCCGTAGCGCCGGCGGACGCTTTCGACGTATTCCGTTTGCGATGAAGGCGCGCCGAACGTGGCGCCCTCGTCCGAGTTGTAGCCGATCAGGACCGGAACGTCGTTGTAGCGGCCCGCCTCGTACAGCTTGTACTGGTCGTCGGGAATCACCCAGCCGTCCGTCACGGGCCACGCGATGCCGGCGCGACCGCGCGCGGCCGCGAGCAGGTCTTGGGCGGGCATCGCGCGAAGCTCCGCGACCGTGGCGGCGCCCACGGACTGCGCCCAGGCCGCGCCGTCCTGCTCGGCCGCGGCGAGCGGCTGCATGTTCTCGCCGGGCCCGCCGTTCGCGCGCACGGGGCCGAACGAGCCGCCGCTCTCGGAGATGGCGGCCTGGAACAGGCCCTTGGCAAGCGGCGACGCGCACAGCTGACTCACGGCGATGGCGCCGGCCGATTCCCCGAAGATCGTCACGTGCCCCGGATCGCCGCCGAAAGCGGCGATGTTGCGTTGCACCCATCGCAGCCCGGCGATCATGTCGAGCATGCCGTAGTTGCCCGACACGTGCCGTTCGCTCTCGCTGCTGAGCTGCGGATGCGCGAGAAACCCGAATACGCCGAGACGATATCCGATGGACACGACCACGACGCCCTTCTTCGCGAGCCATTCGCCGTGGTAGAGCCGTTCCGCGGGCGTCCCCGCGACGAAGCCGCCGCCGTGAATCCAGACCATGACCGGCAGCCGCTCGTCGGCGGCCCGGGCAGGCGTCCAGACATTGAGGTACAGACAGTCTTCCGAAGGCGCCGGAAGATTCGCGATGGCGGGGTTCGTCTGCATGCAGGCGCGGCCGAACTCCGTGGCCGGCCGTACGCCGTCCCAGGCAGCGGCCGGCTGGGGCGGACGCCAGCGCAGATTGCCGACGGGCGGCGCCGCATACGGAATCCCGCGGTATATCGAGAGCCCGTCCTCGACAGTGCCCAGAAGCAGACCCGTGTCGATCTTCACGGCCTCCGCGGCACCTGCCTCGGAGGGCGGACCGGGGGAATGCCGCGCGATGAAGTCCACGATCGCACCGCGCACGGGATCGTCCTCGGCGGGAATGCCGGCGATGATCGTGCCGTGGTTGCGCCCCTCGAACTCGCGAAACGTCGCATCCTTGTGACCCGCGGCTTTCATGGCCGCGATGAGGTACGCGTTCTCCGCGGCCCGCGCCGGCAGATCCTCGGAACCGGCGATGGCGAGAATCGGCGGCGCGTCGCGGCTCACGTGATTGACCGGCGCGGCCGAATCGACGATGGGACGCTGCGGAGGCAGCCCCCTCTCCTTTCGAACCGTGGCGTGCGTCACCATCTGTCCGCTGATCGGAATGAGGCCCGCGAGCGCGCCCGGCTCTTGGCCGTACGCTTCGAGATAGCGCGCATCGAGACCCACCATGGCGGCGAGATAACCGCCGGCCGAATGCCCCGAGACGAAAACCCGCCCACGGCTGCCGCCGTAGTCCTCGATGTGCTCCAGCACCCAGGCGACGCTCGCGGCCGCGTCGTCGACGTACGCCGGGAAACGCACTTGCCCGGAAAGCCGATAGTCCACCATGGCGACGGCGATCCCTCGCTCGGCGAGGCTGCGCGCAATCTTGACCTCGAGAGCGCCGGCCTTATCGCCCTCGGTCAGACCGCCGCCGTGAAACCAGACGAGCGTCGGGAAGCCGCGCGCGCCCTGGGGCACGTATAGATCGAGCACGCAACGCTGCCGCTCGTAGTCGGAAAGCGCCGGGCCCGATTTGTAGGCGACGTTCGCATGGACGTTCGACCGGAGCAGCGAGCCCGGGACGCGCGTGCAGGCAGACCAAGGCCAGTAACGCCAGAAGCCATCTTCCGATCGGAGCCGAACTCGGGCGCATCGAATACCCCTCCCCTCTGCGGCGCGTTGCGGAGCCCGACGCGCGCCGCAACGATCTCGAAGCCTGGAGCATAGCGCGCCAGATGAGCATCTAAAAGTCGATCGCCTGCGCGTCCGCCATGATCATCTCGTGATACAGCGGCAGCGACCAGCCCTCGGCCTCGAGCTCGTTCAGCCGCCGCTCGAATGCTTTGCGGTAAGCCTCGGGCGTGCCGTACAGCGCCTTGAGCTCGCCCTTCGAGAACGAGTATTGATAGTTGCTGAGCCCGCACATCAGGCTCGCACCCTGCGGCCCGTTGGCCCGGACGTAGGCGCTGACCTTAGCAGGCAGCGGGTCGGCGGCCGCGTTCATGGGCTTGTAGGTCGCGGTCGGGACGTCCACGTAAGGCGTGCGGATGCCGCCTCGAGGGTTCGCGTGCTGGTCGAGGAGCATCTGGGAGCCGTCGTTCTCGACGTTGCGGTCGAGCCAGACGCGATCGGCGTGCGGCGGAACGATGCCTTGGTCTACCCAGCGGACGAGGTGGTAGAGGCCGACGGCATAGTAGGCCTGCAGCGGGAGCGTGCTCAGGGGCCGCGCGCACGGGTTCGGGATCAGCCTCACGTTGTCGCGCGAATCGACGTGGCCGACCGGAACGAACTCGTAGAGACGAAACTGATCGCCGGGCGCGTCGCCGTCGTTGCGCCGCGAGACGCTGGTCTCGACCTCGCGCAGCGTCGGCAACTGGATCAGGGGCACATCCACCTTGCCGATGGTCGCGCCGATCGAGGTCGGAAAGAAACCGTCGTAGATGTGCTGCATCTCGGGCGTGCGGTAGCGCGCATGGGCCGGCAGGTAGTTCACGAGCACGCCCGCGCTCATCGAGCTCCCGGCCAGAATGGCCTTGCGGACCGGCAGACGGAGCGGCCCCTGCGGGCTTTTGATCAGCGCGCCGACCTGGGCCAGGATTTCGTTTGTCTGATCGGGTGAGACCTCGAGCTCGGAGTATCGGGCTGCGTTGAAAGCGACGAATTGCTGCGGCGACGTTGTGAGGATCTCCACAGCCGCGTGGCCGGACGCCATGGTGTAGTAGCTCGTCATCTCGAACACGTGCGCGGCGCCGCTGATGTGCATCGCCTCGGCCAGCACGATGCCGCTGAAGTCGGCGTCGCGGCCCGGGCGCCGGATCACGACGCGTGTCTTGTAGGGCTTGCCGGCCGCAGTCCCCGAGACGAAGTACTCGAGCGTCTCGTAGCCGAGATCGAGCGTGGTGTGGCCCGGCGCCTGCGAGGGCGCGGAGTCGAACATGGGTCCGGGGCCCGTGACCGGCTTCCAGGCCGCAGGCAGGCTCACGGCCTCCGGGGTGACCGGCGTGCGGGCGTCGGGTCGGCTGCCCGGTCGGTCCGGAGCGATGGGTCCGCCCGCACGGCCGGGTCCACCCGGACCGCTCGGACCGAACTGCGCCATCGCGTTGCTCGTCGTGATTACGAGGCCGACAAGTCCGACGGCCATGGTCAGGATTATTCTCGTTGCCGCCGATCGACGCATGATTCGCCCCCCAGGAACGGCCGACGTTGGAATGCAGGTTCCGCAGGCCACGGATTGTGCCAGTAAGCGGGGCGGCATCACCACTTCCGTGGCTACGACATCGACGGCCGTCGCGCTTACGTCGGCGTAACCATCGACTTCTGGGAAGCGACGGGCGGCCGTTTTGGCGCCGCGCTCGCCCGTTCAGTCGGCGTCGCGCGCTCGCCCGTTCAGTCGGCGTCGGCAGAGGCGCCGAGATACTTACGCTTGATGGCCGTCCACTCGTCGCTGTTGACGAGCCGCAGCAGCGCGACATCGATCGGCTCGCGCAGCGCGCTGCCGGAAGGCAGCGCAATCGCGTAGTCCTGCCGCTGGAAGACGCCGGGCAGCACGCGCGTGCGTTTCGGATATTCCTCGTTGGCCGCGTAGCGCAGGATCGGGGCGTCGTAGACGACGGCGTCGACGGTGTGGGCCGCGAGCGCATCGAGCGCGGCCGGAAGGTCGGCGACGCCGGTATAGCGAACCCCGCGTGCATCGAGGTAAGCGGCCGTCGCCGAGCCCGTCGGCGCCGCCACCCGCGCGTTTGCAAGATCGTCCGGGCCCCGGATGCCGGTATTGAGCTGCGTCACGGTCAGCGAGGTTGCGATGGCCGCCGTGAAGCTCGAGATAATGATCACGGCCGTGAACATCCAGACGAGACCGACGACGCGCCCACCGAGCGTCGAAGGCGCCTTGTCGCCGTAGCCGACCGTCGTCATCGTCACGGCGGCCCACCAGAGCCCCGAGCCGATGCCGCGCACGACGCTGCCGCCGAACTGCTCGGCGTTCTTACGCCGCTCGAACAGCCAGAGCACGAAACCGACGGCGAGCAGCAGCGCCGCGAGGCCGGCGACGACGGCAAAGAACCGCCACGACACGAAGCGCTCGATCGCACCGAGCACCCGCCCGCCGCGCATCGGCACCGCGATCGCAAGCCCCGTCGTGTAGAAAGGGTACGTGAAATCGATGCGCTTCTCGCGCGGCGCGGTGACCGTGAGCGCGGCGACGGACGCGTCGAGCGTGCCGTCCTCGAGCCCCGAGATGAGCCCGTCGAGGTCGGTCTCGCGAAACTCGAAGTCGAGCCCGAGGTCCGCCGCGACGCGGCGCCAGAGGTCGATGCTGATGCCCTCGAAGCCGCCCTTGTCGGTCTTGATCACGAAGGGCGGCGCGACCTTCGTGCCGATCACGAGCTTCGCCCGCGGCGCGGCCGCTTGGGCCGCCGCGGCCTCGGTGCCGTCGGGCGCGGCCTGTGCGGCACCCTGCGCGCCCGTTTGCGCGGTGCCCCGCGGACCGGTCTGCGCGGCACCCTGCGCGCCGGCGCGGCCGGCCCCGAGCAGCGTGAGCCCGAGGACGACCACGAGCCCGATCCGCCAAGTCACGTTGAGCCTGCTCTGGTGAGTCACGAGAAGCACCCGGATACGGCGACGATGCCCTAACCGTAGCAGATCGGCGCGCCTCTCGAGAGCCGCGGCGCCTCTTCTCGGGCGCCCGGGCGCGAGCGGCGCACTCGCGCTATAGTTCGGGCGATATGAACGCCCGATGCGAGCGCCTGCTCGACGAAGCCCGAAGCGCCTATCGGCGCAGGGCCTGGCGCGATGCGTTCGAGGCATTCGGGCGCGCCGACACGTTGTCCGCACTCGGCGGCGAAGACCTGGAGTCGCTCGCGTGGTCGGCCGCGCTTTGCGGCCGCGACGAGGACATGCTCGCGGCGCTCGAGCGCCTGCATCAATTCCACGTCGATGGCGGCCGTCACGGCGATGCGGCGCGCGCCGCGTTCTGGTCGGGCTTCCGCTTGTTCTCGCTCGGGGAGCCTGCCCGGGCCGCGGCTTGGATGCAGCGCACGCGCCGTATGCTCGAGCGTGCGGGGCCGGAGTCCGGCGTGCTCGAGGGCTATCTGCTGCTGCCCGAGGCGCATCGGCATTTGGGCGGCGGGGACTTCGAGGCCTCGCATGCCGCGGCCTCCCGGGCCGTCGAGATCGGCGAGCGATTCGCGGACCCGGACCTCGTCGCGTTCGCGCGTACGCTTCAGGGCCGCGCGCTCGTGCGCCAGGGCAGCATCGCCGAGGGTCTCGTCCTGCTCGACGAGGCCATGCTCGCCGCCGCGAACGACGAGCTCGCGCCGATCATCACCGGTCTCGTCTATTGCACGATGATCGCGACCTGCTGCCTGGTCTATGCCATGGACCGGGCACGCGAGTGGACCGAGGCGCTGGCCTGCTGGTGCGAGTCTCAACCGCAGCTCGTCCCCTTCACCGGCCTGTGCATGGTGCACCGAGCCGAGATCATGCAATGGAACGGCGCTTGGCCCGAGGCCGCGGCCGAGGCCGAAGGGGCTTATCGCCAGCTCGCCGAGTCCGTCGATCGGGATGCGGCGGCCGCGGCGTGTTATCAGCAAGGGGAGATCTATCGCCTGCGCGGCGAATTCGGGCCCGCCGAAGCCGCCTATCGGGACGCGAACCGCTTCGGCCGCGAGCCCCAGCCGGGACTCGCGCTGCTGCGTCTCGCTCAAGGCCGAAGCGAGCAGGCCGGCGCCGCGATCAGGCGCGTGCTCGGCACCGCCGCCGATCCGCTCCGGCGCGTGCAGCTGCTCCCCGCCTATGTCGAGATCATGCTGAGTCTCGGTGCGCTCGACGATGCGGACGCGGGGGCGCAGGAGCTCGAAGCGATTGCGCGCCGATACGAAACGGAAGTCTTGTTTGCCGTGGCCGCTCAGGCGCGCGGGCACGTGCATTGCGCACGCGCGGATTTTCAAGCGGCGCTCGTCGAGCTCAGACGCGCGTTCGTGATCTGGCAGAAGGTCGATGCGCCCTATATCGCCGCGAGGCTCAGGGTCGCGATCGCCGCCGCCTGCCGCGGTCTCGGCGACGAGGATACCGCGGCGCTCGAGCTCGAGGCCGCGCGGGAAGTGTTCGAGCGCCTGCGCGCGAAACCCGACCTCGCCGCGCTCGCGGCGCTGCAGCCGGCCGCAACGGCCAAACGCTCTCGTGGGCTCACCCAGCGCGGGCTCACCCAGCGCGAGCTCGAGGTGCTGCGGCTGCTCGCCGCGGGCAAAACGAATCGGGCGATCGCGGAGGTGCTCGGGCTCAGCGGCAAGACCGTCGACCGGCACGTCGAGAACATCTTCGCCAAGCTCGGCGTCTCGTCCCGTGCCGCCGCCACCGCGTGCGCCTACGAGCAAGGCCTGCTCTGAGCGGGCCCCCGCGGCGGCCTGGGCCGATCCCCCCATGCCTTCCCGCGCGGGCCGATGGGGCATTCACCCGAAGCGCGCCCCGCGCTCACCTGTAAGACTCGCTCCCGAGGCTCAACGCAACGGGAGAAACCATGAACACCGAAACCGAAACGGCTCAGGGGCGGACGCGACGCATTGACGAGCGGGCATGGCCGGCCAGCGCAGGCGCGCTGATCGAGCCGGGCGCGGCCGTCGCGGCGCTCGAAGGCCGGTATATCGACGCGCGGAGTAAGAGCGAGCGCGGCCTGGGCGACCGGCCCGCAGCCGGGGCGGACGAACGCGTCGACGTCGTCGTCATCGGCGCAGGTCAGGCGGGACTTTCCGTCGGCTACCATCTCGCCCGCCTCGGCGTGGGGTTCGTGATCCTGGATGCCCACGAGCGAGTCGGCGACGCCTGGCGCCGCCGCTGGGACTCGCTGCGGCTGTTCACCCCCGCGCGCTTCGACGGTCTCGACGGCATGCCCTTTCCGGGGCCGCCGGGCTCCTTCCCGACCAAGGACGAGATGGCCGACTACCTGGAGAAGTTCGCGGCCGAGTTCCATCTACCCGTGCGCACGGGCGCGCGCGTCGAGTCGGTATCGAGGCACGACGACCGTTACCTCGTGACGGCCGGCGGGAGGCGCATCGAGGCGCGCCAGGTCGTCGTGGCCGCCGCGAGCTTCCAGCGCCCGCACCTGCCCGCGTTCGCCGCCGAGCTCGATCCGGCCATCGTCCAGCTGCACGCCGGCGAATACCGCAACCCGTCGCAGCTGCGCGAAGGCGAGGTCCTCCTCGTCGGCGCCGGCAACTCCGGCGCGGAGATCGCGATGGACCTCGCGGGCCGGCACGCCGTGTGGCTCGCGGGCCGCGACGTCGGCCACGTCCCGTTCCGCATCGAAGGCTGGCTGGGCCGGCGCGTCATGGTCAGGTTCGTGCTGCGCGTGCTGTTTCATCGCGTCATGACCGTCGATACGCCGATCGGACGCAAGCTGCGGCCGAAAATCATCGGCCACGGCGGACCACTGCTGCGCCAGCGCCCGCGCGATCTCGAAGCGGCGGGCGTGCGGCGCGTGCCGCGTGTCGCGGGCGTCGAGGGCGGCCGCCCGCGGCTCGAGGACGGCCGCGTGCTCGACGTCGCGAACGTCGTCTGGTGCACGGGGTTCGACCCGGGCCTCGACTGGATCGAGCTGCCCGTCTTCGACGCGGACGGCCGGCCCCGCCAGCGCCGCGGCGTCGTCGAGAACGAGCCGGGCCTGTACTTCGTCGGCATGCACTTCCAGCACGCGATGTCGTCGGGGATGATTCACGGCGTCGGCCGCGACGCGCGCGGCGTCGCGCAAGCCGTGGCCGAGCGGGTCGGGCAGCCGGCGGCCAGAGCGTGAGTCCGCAGACGCTCGACTATGCGCTCGTGGTCGAATGCGAGGCCGTGCTCGAGCTCATGCGGTGATCCGGGAGCCCGCGTTCGTCATGAGGCGCCCGCCTGCACGTCTTCGGCGAACGCGAGCCAGAACGTCGGTCGTCGCGTTCTTGCGAAGCCAGTGTTCGAGTTCGACGAGTACTGGCTCAGGCACCACGAGTTGCTCCTCGCACCGGGTTATGAGATCCGCACAACCCTCGCGGCGTCGATCTTCTCCCCACTTCGCCAAACCGAAGGTATTAGGGGCCACGCGGCGGAATCGTTCTGGAAAGCGCGGCAGTCGGGCCGCGCCCACGGCGCCCGCGCTAAAATACGCGACCGATTTCCCCGCGGCGGCTAGCCAGCAAATCTGCCAGTGGCAAACAGAACCGATAAGATGGCCCGCGTGAATCCTCGAACTTGGCGCGCGGCCGTACACGGACCGGCGCGCCCGTCCACATGACCCTCCCCCTACCCGCGCCAAGGCCCCGCATGACCGAAGCCGCCCGCCTGTTCCAGCACGTGACCGCCGACAAGGCGGCGCTTTACCGTGCCATCCTCGAGAGCTTCGCGGCCGCCAAGCGCCAGTTCCGCCTGCATTTGCGCCCGGACGAGGTGCTCGCCGAGACGCGCTGGCCCGGCGAGCCGCCGGCGCCCGAGGCCGTGCAGAGCGCGCTCGATCAGCTCACGGAATGGGGGAACCTCGAGGCGCAGGTGGACAATTCGCGCGTCGCGACGATCGAGGACTTCTACCGCCGGCGGCTGCTCTACCGCATGACCCCCGGCGGCGAGGCCGTCGAGATCGGCCTCGCGGCGTTCGTCGAGGCGCTCGGCCGGCGCGGGGAGCTGCAGTCGGTGGCGCTCGAGGACATCCTCGGTCACCTCGCCGCGCTCGAGCGGCTCTCGGGCGAAGCGCCGCCGGACGCGGCGAAGATCCACATGGAGCTGCGCGCGCTCGTGGATGTATTCAACGGTCTCGCGACGAATGCCGAGGCGTTCATCGCGGGGCTCGCGCGCACGCTCGAGCTGCAGCGCGCCGAAGCGGAAGCCGTGCTCGCGTTCAAGTCGCGGCTCATCGACTACCTGCAGCGCTTCGTCGGCGATCTCGTCACGCGCTCGGCGCAGATCGCCGGCGCGCTCGAGCGGCTCGCGCCGCAGGAGCAGCGCCTGCTCGAGGTCGCGGCGCTGCGCGAGGCGCGCGACGCCGCGCCCGGCGACGGCGAGGCCGAGCGCGCGGCCGTCGAGGCGAGGCTTCTGGCCTGGCGCGAGCGGTGGTCGGGCCTCAACCGCTGGTTCGTCGGCGGCCGCGGCGGCGCGCAGGCGGAGCTGCTGCGCCGGACGGCGCTCGCGGCGATCCCGCGGCTGCTGCAGGCCGTCTCGCTGCTCAACGAGCGGCGCAGCGGCCGCAGCGACCGCGCGGCCGACTTCCGGCGGCTCGCGCTCTGGTTCGCGGAGGCGCACGACGACGGCGACGCGCACCGGCTCTGGCGCGCGGCCTTCGCGCTCTCGCCGGCGCGCCATCTCGCGCTCGCCGTGACCGAGGAATGCGGCGCCGGCACGCCCTGGCGCGAAGCGCCTTCGATCGAGCTGCACCCGCAGCTGCGCGAGCGCGGCCAGCTGCCGACGCGCGGGGCGCCGCCGAAGATCCGGGACCGTTCGGCGGAACGCGCGCAGCTCGCGGCGCGCGTCGCGCGCGAGGCGGAGCAGACGGAGCGCGCATGGCGCCGCCTCGCGACGGGCCGCGAGACGCGGCTCTCGGAGCTCGGCCGCCTCGACCGCCACGCCTTCGGGCTGTTTCTGACGCTGCTCGGCGAGGCGCTCGCGAGCCAGGCGCATCCGGACCAGGTCGTGGAGCGGCGCACGATGGACGGCTCGTTGAGCATCCGCCTCGAGCCGCTCGGCGAGGAGAGCCGCGCGGTCATCGAGACGGAGCTCGGGCGTTTCGCGGGGCGCGACCACAAGCTCACGATCCGAAGGGTGGAGGCGGCGTGACGGAGCCGACGCGCCCAGCGAATGCGCCGCGCCCGGCCGACCTCGAGCGGCCCGAGGACGGTGCGCGCTCCGCCGACGGTCCGCACTTCGCGGAGGTGCCGCGCCTCGCCGACGTGCTGGACCGTCAGCGCGACGAGGAACGCGAACGTGCAATCCGCGCGCTGCTCATGCGGCCGCTGCTGACGGAGGGCGATCCGGCGCTCGCGCTCGTCCGCCGTCACGGCGAGTACCTGCGCGACTGGTTCGGCCGCGAGACGGGCTGGACGCTGCGCATCGAGCGCGGCTGCGTCCGCCTCTATAAGCGGCCCGCTTCCACGGGCGACCGCACGCGCGGCCTGCCCGGTTTCGACCGCGACCGCTACGTGCTGCTGTGCCTCGCCTGCGCCGCGCTCGAGCGTGCCGACCTGCAGATCACGCTGCGCGCGCTCGGCGAGCGCCTGCTCGAGGCCGTTGCGGACCCGGAGCTCGCCGCGCGCGGCTTCTCGTTCACGCTCGAGCCGATGCGCGAGCGCCGCGCGCTCGTGCAGGTCTGCCGCTTCCTGCTCGACTCGGGCGTGCTCGCGCGCGTCGCCGGCGACGAGGAAGCCTACGTGAACCGCTCGGGCGACGTGCTCTACGACGTAAATCGACGCGTGCTCGCGGCGCTGCCGGCCAGCGCGCGCGGCGCGAGCTGGATCGAGACGTCGCTGGCCACGGAGGGGCCGCTGGCCGCCGCGGCGAGCCTCGACGCGCGCCTAACCGCGCTCGCCGAGGAATACGTGCCGGACAGCGTGGAGGGCCGGCGCACGGCCGCGCGGCACGGCATCGCGCGCCGGCTGCTCGACGATCCGGTCCTCTACCACGACGAGCTCACGGACGACGAGCGCCAGTATCTCGCCTCGCAGCGCGGCCCGATGTCGGCGCGGCTCGCGCAGGGCGCCGGCCTCGAAGCGGAGCTGCGGGCCGAAGGCATCGCGCTCGTCGATCCCGAGAGCGAGCTCAGCGACGAGCAGATGCCCTCGGTCGGCACGGAGGGGCACGCAACGCTGCTGGTCGCCGAATATCTCGCCGAGGCGGCGGGCGCCGAGGCGCGGGGCCTCGAGGCGGAGGCAGCGGCCGACCACGCTCGGCGCACGGGAATCGCGCCCGGCCAAGCGCGGCCCCCGGCGACCGCGGCCGGCCGGCCGCGGCTGCACTCGCTGCCCGAGATCGCCGCGTTCCTGCGCGAGGCCGCGGACCGCTACGGCCGCTACTGGCGCAAGGCCGCGCGCGAGCCCGGCGCCGAGACGGAGCTCGCGGCGCTGGCCATCGAGCGGCTCGAGCGGCTCAAGCTCGTGCGCCGCGTCGGCGAAGCCATCGAGCCGCGGCCGGCGCTGTTCCGCTATGCCGTGCGCGAGGCGGAGTTGCGGCCGCAGCGGGGACTGCTGTGAGTCCGGCCTCGACGCCGCCGACCCTGCCCGCGCCCGAGCGCGAGCGCTGGCAGCCGCTGCGCTGCGGGCTCGTCGAGCTCTACCACTACGAGGTCGAGGAGTTCGCGTTCCGCGACGGGCATCTGCTGCTGCGCGGCAACAACGGCACGGGCAAATCGAAGGTCCTCTCCCTGACGCTGCCGTTCCTGCTCGACGCCAACCTGAGCTCGGCGCGCGTCGAGCCCGACGGCGACCGGCACAAGCGCATGGAGTGGAACCTGCTCATGAACGGACGCTACGACCGGCGCGTCGGCTACGCGTGGGTCGAGCTCGGCCGCCGCGACCGCGCGGGCGCGGAGCACGTGCTGACCTTGGGCTGCGGCTTGCGGGCCGTTGCCGGGCGCGCCGGCGTCGAGCCCTGGTTCTTCTTGACGGATCAGCGCATCGGCCGCGACCTCTGGCTCGCGACGCCCGAGCGCGTGGCGCTCTCGAAGGACCGCCTGGCGGAGGCCATCGGCGCGCGCGGCCAGGTGTTCAAGACGGCGCAGGACTATCGCCGCGCCGTGGACGAGCGGCTGTTTCGGCTCGGGCCGGACCGCTACGCGGCGCTCATCGATACGTTGATCCAGCTGCGCCAGCCGCAGCTCTCGAAGCAGCCGAACGAGCAGCGGCTCTCCGACGCGCTCACGGAAGCGCTCGCGCCGCTCGACCGCGCCGCGCTCGAGAGCGTCGCGGACGCGATGGGCCAGCTCGAGGATCTGCGCCGCGAGCTCGAGGAGCTCGGCGCCATGCGCGAAGCCGTGGCCGCCTTCGGCAATCGTTATAAGCGCTATGCACAGGTCGCGGCGCGCCGTAAGGCGCGCGTGCTGCGCCAGGCGCAGACGGAGTTCGACACCGCGAGCCGCGAGCTCAACGCGGCGCTCGAGACGCTCGAGCGCGCAAAAGAGAAAGTCGAGCGCTGCCGGGCCGAGGAGCAGCGCCTCGACGAGCAGCTCGCCGCGGGCCGCGCGCGGCTCGAGGTGCTGCACGCCGATCCCGTCATGCGCGACGCGCGCCGTATGGCAGACGCCCGGGAGCACGCCGCGGACAGCCGCCGGCACGCGCAGGACGCCGAGGCCAGAGCGGGCAAGGCGCGAACGCGGCTCGAGACCGAACGCGAGCGCGCCGCGAAACGCCGCGGCGACTCGGAGCACACGCGCGCGGAGCTCGTCGAGGCGCGCGGCGAGTCCGAAGCCCAAGCGGAGGCGGCCGGCTTCGCGGCCGAGCACGCACGCTTGATCCATGCGGCGGAGAAGCCTGCAGCCGAGAAGCCCCCGGCACCGAGCGCCTGGGCCGATCCTTTCGCTCGCGGCGCCGCGCCCGAGACACTGCTGCGCGCAACGCGCGAGCTCGCGCAGCGCCGCCGCGAGCAGCTCGACGTCGTGCGCACGCGCTTGCACGCCGTAGGTGCCGCCGAGCAGCGGCGCGCCGAAGCGCGCGCCCGACGGGATCTCACCGCCGATGCGCTCGATGCGGCCGTCGAGGCGCAGAAGCGCTGCGCCGAGGCCTATCGGACCGCGTGCGCCGAGGCCGGCGAAAGTTGGCGTCGGCACGTCGCCGCGCTCGCGGTGCTGCGGCTCGAAGACCACGAGACCCTGCTCGGCGAGCTCGAGCTCTGGCTCGAGACGCTCGAGGGACCGAACCCGCTGCGGCGAGCGCTCGAAGCCGCGCGGGAGCGGCTCGAGCGGGAGCTCGCGGCGCGCGAAGCGGCGCTGCGCGGCGAGCTCGAAACGCTACGGACCGAGGAGGCCGCGCTGCGCGAGGAGCAGGCCCAGCTCGAGCGCGGCGAGGACACGCCGCCGCCGGCGCCCTACACGCGGGACCGAGACTCGCGCGCTCAGCGCCCCGGCGCGCCGCTCTGGAAGCTCGTCGACTTCGCGCCCGGCGTGAAACCGAGCGAGCGCGCCGGGCTCGAGGCCGCGCTCGAGGCCGCGGGCCTGCTCGACGCGTGGGTGCTGCCGGACGGCGTCGTCATCGATGCGCGCACGGAGGACGTCGTGCTCGTGCCGCGCGCGGCGGCGGCCGCATCGCTCGCCGAGTGGCTCGTACCGTCGCTGCCGCAGGACGCGTCCGCGGCGCCGGCGGCCGCCGCGCCGACGGCCTCGACCGTGACGGACCCGACGGTGACGGCCTCGACGGTGACGACCGCGACGGTCACGACCGCGACCGTGACGGCCGCGACCGTGACGGCCGTGCTCGCCTCGATCGCGTGCACCGAGCGCGAGGTCGAAGACGCCGAGGCATGGGTCTCGCCGCAAGGCGAGTTCCGGATCGGCGCACTGCGCGGCGCCTGGTCCAAGCCCGCCGCCGCGTTCGTCGGTCACGCCGCGCGCGAGGCGGCCCGGCGCGCCCGGCTCGAGGCCATCGCGGCGCGTCTCGCCGAGATCGCTGCGGCGACGGCCGAGCGCGAAGCGGCCGTCGAGCACTGCGGCACGACGCGCCGGACCGCGCACGAGGAGCAGGCCCGCGCGCCTTCCGACGAGCCGCTGCTGCGGGCCGACGCGGCCTCGCGCGCCGCCGAGCAGGCGCGGCGCACGGCCCAGACGCAGCTCGGCGAGGCCGAGACGCGGCTCTCCGCGGCCGAGCAGGCGCACGCCGAGGCGCGCGAGCGGCTGCTCAGCGACGCGCGCGACCTTTCGCTGCCGAGCGACGCGGAGGGCCTCGCGCGCATCGAAGCCGCGCTCAACGAATACCGCGCCGCGGCCGCGGAGCTCGCGAACGCGCTGCGCATCCATCGCCGCGCCCTCGACGAGCTCGACGAGCAGCTGCTGCGCGAGACCGAGGCGCACGAGGACGCGCAGGCCGCGGCCGCGGACCTCGAGGAGAAGCGCATCGCGCTGCGCCAGGCCGAGGAGACCGTCGCGGCGCTCAAGGACACCGTCGGCAAACAGGTCGAGGAGCTGCTCGGCGCCATCGAGCAGACCAAACAATCTCTGGCGCGAGATCAGGACGCGGAGAAGCGGGCCCGCGCCGAGCTCATCGTCGCGAGCAGCCGGCGCGGCGAGGCGCAGAAGGATTGCGAGGCTAAGGAAACGCGCCTGGCCGAGCGTGTAGAGGCGCGCAAGGCGGCCGTCGAGGCGCTCGAGGCCTTCGCGCGCGAGACGGAGCTGCTGGCCGTCGCGCTCGGCGAGGACTTCGAGGCGGCCGCGGGCCCGGCGGCGCACGCAGTACCGGCAGCGCCCGCGGCGCCCGAGACGCCCGCGTTGACCGAGACGGCCGCGTCGCCCGAGACGTCCGCGATGACCCCGACGCCCGCGGTGCCCGCGACGTCCGCGCTCCCCGAGTCGCCGTGGGGCATCGACGCCGCCCTCGGCGTCGCGCGGCGCGCCGAGCAGGCCTTGGCGCGCGTCGCGGCCGAGGATTCCGATTGGTCGCGCGTACAGGCCGACGTCGGCCGCGACCTCACGGAGCTGCAGAACGCGATGTCCGTGCGCGGTCACTCGGCGACCGCCGAGCCGAGCGACCATGGTCTCATCGTGCGCATCGTCCATCAGCAGCGGCCGGAGCGCCCGGACGTGCTCCAGCGGCGCATCGAAGCCGAGCTCGCCGAGCGCCGGCTCCTGCTCACGGCGCGCGAGCGCGAGGTGCTCGAGCAGCATCTCGAGAAAGAGATCGCCGCGAACCTGCAGCGCATGATCCAGGACACCGATCGGCGCGTGACCTCCATCAACGACGAGCTCGCGGCCAGGCCGACCTCGACGGGCGTGCGCTACCGCCTGCTCTGGCAGCCGATTCCGGAGGACGCGCAGGACGGCGTGCCCGGTCTGACCGAGGCGCGGCGGCGCTTGCTCAAGACGAGCGCCGATGCCTGGTCGGCCGAGGATCGGCGGCAGGTCGGCGAGTTCCTCCAGGCGCGCATCGCGGCGGAGACGGCGAGCGACGATCAGGCGACGCTCTACGAGAGCCTGGCCCGCGCGCTCGACTATCGCCGCTGGCACCGGTTCCGCGTGCAGCGCCTCCAGGACGGGCAGTGGCGCCCGCTCGCCGGCCCAGCATCGAGCGGCGAGCGCGCGCTCGGCCTCACGGTGCCGCTGTTCGCGGCCTGCAGCAGCCATTACGAAAGCGCGGATCCGCACGCGCCGCGCCTCGTGCTGCTCGACGAAGCGTTCGCGGGCATCGACGACGAGGCGCGCGCGAGCTGCATGGCGCTGATCCGCGAGTTCGACCTGGACTTCGTCATGACGAGCGAGCGCGAGTGGGGCTGTTACCCCGAGCTGCCGGGGCTCTCGATCTGCCAGCTCGTGCGGCGCGAAGGCATCGACGCCGTGCATGTCTCGCGCTGGACCTGGGACGGGATCGCGCGCCGCGCCGCGGCCGAGCCGGTCGGACGGTTCCCGGAGTCCGCCGATGCCCTCGGCGAGGAGCCGGCCATCGCGCAGGAGGCGGCCGCGGGCGAGCCGGCGCCGTGACTGCGCGGGACGGCGCGGACGACCGCCTGCAAAGGCTGCACCGACTTCTGGGCGGCCCCGCGCTCGCCGACCTGCGCCGCCGTCTGCGCGCACGTTACGAGCGCGGGGCGTCTCAGGACGGGTTCACGCTGACGCAACTGAGCGAAGCCGAGCGGCACGCGCTCGAGCGGCTGCTCGGCCGCGCGGTCCGCAGCGCCGGCTCCATGCGCCTCAGTCACTCGGAGCTCGATGCGGCGGTCTCGCGCGCCGGCATCGCCGCCGATTTTCGCGCCGCGCTCGAGGCCCTGGACGGACCGGTCGTCGACAAGAAGCGGTTACGCATGGAGCGCGAGCGCAAATGGCGCGACGCCATCGAGGGCGTGGGCGACAGCCGGCTGCGCGCGGCCGTCGCCGATGCGGGCGGCCTCGGCCTTCTCAAGCGAGCGGCGGGCAACGACGCGGCTCGCGGCAGGGAGTTGCTCGAGCGTGCCGAGCGCGTGCTCGCGAAGCTTCCCGCGACGGGCGTGCCGCTTGCGGGCGTGCCGCTCGCGCGCCTGGCCGCCCACGCGCTCGGCGACTCGCACGCGCTCGACGCCGGGCGACCCGAATCGGCGCTCGTGCTGCGCGCGCTGAGTGTCGGCGAAAATGGCCGTGGCGAAACGGGCACTGGCGAAACCGCGTCCGACGAAACCGAGCTCGACGATACCGAGTCCGACCACAGCGAGTCCGACTACACCGGCTTCGACGCGGACGGTCGCACGTCGCAACGCACGTCCCGCCGCGATCAATGGGCGAGCGTGGGCGTCACGCTCAACGAGCTCGCGGCCCCCGTATTGATCCTGAACCTTCGGGCCCGCGGCGACTCCGCCGCCGCGCGCCTGTCTGAGGCGGCCGCCGAGGCCGGCAGCCCGATGCATCTGACGCTGCGCGCCCTGCTTCGCGACGCGCCAAGCTGGGACGTCGCCGGCCGTGCCGTCCACGTGTGCGAGAACGCCTCGGTCGTCGCTGTCGCCGCCGATGCGCTCGGCGCCGCCTGCGCGCCGCTCGTCTGCACGGACGGCATGCCGGGCGCCGCGCAGCAGACGCTACTGCGCCAGCTTCGCGAGCGGGGCGCAAAGCTTCGGTATCACGGCGACTTCGATTGGCCGGGCATCGACATTGGCAACTTCGTCATGCGCACCTACGAAGCGGCGGCTTGGCGGTTCGGCGCCGCCGACTATCGAGCGGCTCGCGTGGACCTGGAGCTGCCGTTGCACGGAAGGCGGCGCGCGGCTGTATGGGACACCGCGCTCGCCGATGTTATGGACCGCAGAGGCGTGGTCGTGCACGAGGAGGCCGTTGTGGACGCGTTGCTCGCGGACCTCGCGAGCTGAATGGCGCGTAGCATCTCTCGCCAGCGCGGGCCGCGCACTGGACATGAACGCCCTGCTCGAGCTCCTGCTCGGCATGCATGCGGGAAAGGCCGTCGCACCCTGAAACGCAGCCGAGAGCCTGTACGGAATGGCGTCACGTTGCTTGCCGGTATTCGGATGAACCTCGAACTGCGCGATCAGAGCGTGAAGTGCTCGTCGGAGAACGAACCACGTTCTTTCGCGAAGCGATTCCAGATCGCGACCGTCTCACGAACGTTATCGGCCTGCGTCGCGCGCCGCTGCTTTTCCTGAGCTACGTACTCGCCGAGCAGCGATTCCACGACGGCCGAAAGATTCTCTGTAAGCTCCCGCGCCTCGGCGACGAGACCCTCGTTCAACGTCAGGTTGACCCGCCGTTTGCGGGCCGCAGTATCGTCGGTTGCCATGGTTCGATACCTCGATGCGCATCGTCTGCGCACTACTGCAGAGAGACTATGGCGTCGGCTGGATCGTGCGGATCGACTCGGGATGTTCGTCGGGGAAACATCTGCCAAGCGCGCCGTTCGGGTCCGGTTCACGTCGAGGCCATGAGCTCCCGCACGGCCACCGTCAAGCCTTCGATAACGCGAGCCGATAAAGTATCCGCCGAGCCATAGACTTCGCCTGCATCGAAGCGGCCGGTCTCCAGATGAAAAACCGTAACCTCTTCTGCCCGCGAATCGACGAGCCAATATTCGGTTACGCCGTTGCGCTCATAGATTGCCTTCTTCTCGCCGCGGTCTTGAGACGCCGTCTTCGGCGAGAGCACCTCCACGATCAAGTCGGGCACGACGCGCAGGAAGCGGCCGGGCTCTGGAGTGGGCGCGGCCGCCCAACGCTCGTTCGAAACGAACGCGTGATCGGGTTCGACCGTATCCCCGGAGGGGAGCTCGAACCCTTGGCTCGCATCGAATAGCTTGCCGAGGCGGCGCGCGTGCACCGCTGTTCCCAGCAGCCGCTGTATGTTGCTCCCGACCTCTCCATGCGGATAGCCCGCCGGCGGGTTCATGACGACCCTACCGTTGAGCAGCTCGTAATGGCCAAGGTCCCCGGCGGCCTCGCGGGTCGCAACGAACGCTGCAAATTCGTCCGGCGTCACGGTTCGCGTAGACTCGAAAATCAGATCGTGCATGTATGTTGCCCCTGAATCGCAGTCCTGCCAATTCGGCTGCAGATGTCGCCGCTTCCTTGAGACCTCACCAAGACGTACTTCCGTTGTGATGATTTATACAGGCGTATGACGGCACGCGACGCTACCGGTATCGAGCCGATACGACGACATTCGCTGTCGTCCGCGCCTTATGGGAACGGCATACCCAAAACGATCGCGCGCCGAGTCGCGGCGTTGCGCGCATGAGGACCCCCGTGGACAGCATCGAGTCTAGAATCGTCCGCGCCACGGACCGCCACCGCGCGCCGGGCGTCACCGCCGCGTGGAGCGTCGGCGACGGTCCCTTACACGTCGCAAGCGCGGGCCATGCCGTGCTCGATCCGCCACGCGCCATGACGGCGCAAACCATCTGCCCGTGGTTCTCCGTTACAAAGCTGTTCACGGCGACGGCCGTGCTCCAGCTCGCGCAGGCGCGCGAGCTCGACCTCGACGCGCCCATCGCCTCGCTCCGGCCGGATCTGCCCGGCGAGATTGCCGAAAAAACGACGCCGCGTCAGCTGCTCGCGCACACGTCCGGCCTTCCCAACCCGATGCCGTTGCGATGGGTGCATCCGGCCACCGAGCCCGGCCCCGATCTCGAGTCGATGACGGGGCGGCTCCTCGCGCGACACCGCAAGCTTCGTTTCGAGCCCGGCACGCGCTACGCCTATTCGAATCTCGGTTACCTCGTTCTGGGGCTCCTCATCGAGCGCGTCAGCGAGCTCGGCTTCGAGGCCTACGTTGCCCGGAACGTGCTGAAGCCTCTGGGCGCGACGGCTGCCGGCTTCGAGCTGCCGGCCGACGCCGCGCGCGGCTACAGCAGGCGGCGGTCGCTCATGGGCATCGCCGCAAAGCTGCTCGTCGATCGGTCGCTGTTCGGGCCGACGCGCGGCCGCTTCACTGAGTTGCGGCCGATCGAGCTCGACGGGGCGCCCTACGGCGGCCTCGTCGGCCCGGTCACGGACATGGTCGCGCTCGGCCGCGCGATGCTGGACGGCGGCCGCGGTGCCGAGGGTCAAGTGCTCGACGCGGCGACCGTGCGCCTGGCCTTGGCGCCGATGCGCTCGCGCGATGGCCGCCCGCTTCCGATCGGCCTCGGCTGGCATCTCGCCGAGGCGAACGGCGAGCCGTACGCCCATCACCTCGGCGGCGGGATGGGGTTTCGCTCGGAGCTGCGCATCTATCCGCGCCTCGGCCGCGCCATCGCGGTCATCGGGAACGAGACGAGCTTCGATACGAAGACGATCGCGGGGCTCGTTGCCGCATGGGCCGCCCCAACGGCGGGCACCCGTGGGCCGAGCAGCGTAGTCCGTTGGCATTGAGCTACGCATGCGTATACATATATTGTTCCGCGAATGAAGACCGAGCGGCTCAATCTACTGATTTCCCCGCAAGCCAAAGCGGAGATCGTGGCCCGTGCCGCGGCGCTCAATCTATCGACAAGCGAGCTGATTCGGCGCGCCGTGGCCAGCTATGAGCCCGCGGCCGACGATGCCGAGTTGCAGGCCCTCGCCGGCGAGCTTCTGGAGACCGTGGCGCGGACCGAACAGGCGCTCGATGCCGCCGTCTGCCGCCTGGAACGGCTCGAGGAGAACCTCGACCGCAATGGCAAGGAGGTTCGCGACGAGGTTCGCGAGTCGGCGGAGCGGTGGCCGTTTCCGGCGTTTCCCATGGATCGCGGCTCACCATGACTGCCTGGAACGATCTGCGGGAAGGCATCAGGCGCGCCATTCTCATGCAGGAGCGCGCGGAGCGCGTCATCGCAGGTGTCGAAAAGATCGAAGCACGGGTGATCGACCACGAGCGCCGCCTCGTGCGTATCGAGACCCTGATCGAGCTCGCCCAACAGCGCAGGCTCGGAGGACGCTCACCGTCCGGCTAGGTCCGAGCCGCCCCGAGACTCGCGAGCAGCCCCGAGACTCACTGGTACAGGCCCAGCACTGCCTTCAGGCTGCGCTCGACGCGCGCGAGCTCCTCCTCTGTCAGGCGAGTGAGCGGGCCGTCTATCAGTCGACGCCGATCCAGCGTGCGCGGTTGTTCCGGCATGACCTGGCAGTCATCCGGCAGCCGATCGCGCGCTGTAACAGTCACGTGGAGAGGCTCCTTCGACGCGCGAACCTGGGTGGTCAGCGGCAAGACGATGATCGTCGGGTCGCCTTGAGCGATGAGGAAATCAGCCTGCATGATCAGGACAGGCCGAACCTTGCCCACCTCCGAGCCGCGGTTCGGGTTGAGGTTCCCCAGCCAGATTTCGCCCCGCCTCATCGGTGCTTCTTCGGCTTCTTCTTGCCGCGGTAACGGGCTCGAGTCTCATGCACGGCGCTGCCCTCGCGAAGATTCAGCGACTCGTTGTCGAGCGGCAGCGCCTCTTCCGCGCTCGCAAGCGCTTCCGCGTCGCCGCCGTCTCGCGCGGCTCTCGCGATTTCCGCTAGGAAACGCTCACGCTCGAGGCGTCGCAAGTAATCGACGATCGCCTCCCGGGCGACCTCGGACTTCGGCCGTCCAGCGCGCTCGGCTTCCCGTGCGAGCTGCATCTCGACCTCTTCAGAAAGCCTGATGCTTACGAGTGGCATTGCGTTTCGTATGACAGTCTGTATTGCGTACAGTATGCCGGCTCGACATACGCTTCTCAATGTTCGGGGCGCCGGCATATGGCCTCCCGCGCGACGGCGCCGTCCCCGAGCGGACGTTGGTTGCGCGATAATCGGTCGATCGCGCGCCGCGACGTCGAGTGATTCAGCAGCCGGTTGTGATGACACGCACTGCGCCCCTTACGCACAAATGGCAGTTCAAATCGCGTTTTCGCAGCCACGCCTTCGGGTGGCGGGGATCGCGAACCGCCGTTCAGCGCGTCAAAGAAGCCGTCACGGAGATACGGAGCGTTGCCCGCAGCGACGCCGTGCTCGCAGCCGAGGGGGCGATCGCGTTTCTCGAGCGCGTCTCGCCGGCGCTCGAGCACGTGGACAGCTCCTCGGGCGCCATCGGCACGGCGGTCAGCAACGCGATCGACGCGCTGGTCCCGATCATCGTCGCGGCTCCCGTTGACGAGGCACGGCGCGAGGCCTGGCTCGAACGGCTGTTCGACGCGTACCAAAACGACGGCATTCCCTACATCGAAGAGCTCGGCGACTATTGGGGCGAGCTCTGCCGCTCGAAGGCGCTCGCTGGACGCTGGGCCGACAAGCTGATCGACTTGACCCGCCACGTATGGCGCGGCCCGCCGGGCGGCTTCTTCAAGGGCACGACGTGCTGCTTGAGCGCACTGCTTGCGGCCGAGCGCTACGACGAGCTGCTCGAGTTGCTCGAGCTCGCGCCCCATCGGATGTGGCACTACCGCAAGTTCGGCGTGCGGGCACTCGCGGCCTCGGGGCGCGCGGCCGAGGCGATCCGCTACGCGGAAGCGACCCGCGGGCTGAACGAAAGCTCAACTGCCATCGCGCGCGCCTGCGAGCAGATCCTGCTCGACTCTGATCTTGCCGACGAGGCCTACGCGCGTTACGGCCTCACGGCGAACCGGGCCCAAACCCATCTGGCCTGGTTCCGTGCCGTCGCTAAAGGGTATCCGCACAAGGCTCCGGCCGACATTCTCGAGGACCTCGTGGCGTACACGCCCGGCGAAGAAGGCAAATTGTTTGCGGCCGCCAAGAGCGCGAAGCTCTACGACGAAGCCATCGCACTCGCGTACCGGTCGCCGTGCTCGCCGCAGACGCTGACGCGCGCCGCCCGCGACTTCGCCGCGAAGCGCCCGGACTTCGCGATCGAGGCCGGCATCGCCGCACTGCACTGGCTTGCTCTCGGCTACGGATACGAGGTGACGAGCATGGACGTGCGAGCAGCGTATACGCATGCAATGACGGCGGCCGAGAACGCCGGGCGCGTCGAAGAGACGCGCAGGCGAATCCGGGAGGTCATAGGCGGGGGCGCGGCGGCGGAGTTCGTGACGCGCTCGCTCGCCGGCGGACTCGATTGAGACTGCAGGGATTTCAGAGCCCTTGGTCCGCGACTACGGCCTTCGCGTCGCCGCGAACGCGGTCGTCTCGTGCCTGCCGGTCGCGCCGCGTTTCATAGTTGAGCTGTGGACGAAGTCTTGATAGCGCCGGCATATGTTAAGACTTCTACGCGAAAATTTGAATTTCAGTCCGTCGCGGTGGCCTTGGATGCCGGCGTCGTATTGGTTAACAGCTGCCGCGGAGGCGCGATCATCCGCTCGTGTGTCTTGCTCATCGCGCCTCGAGCAGCGTCGCCAGCGAGCTCGCGAGCGTCTCCAGCGCGGAGTCGTCCGGCAGCGTCACCGTGAGGCGCGGGCGGCCGCGCTCGTCGCGTTCGAGACAGTCGTCGAGCCGGGCCTTGAGCTGCCGTGCCGTGTCCCCGCCGCTCGCGTGCTCGGCTTTCGGCAGCATCTGCCCGAGAAACGTGAACGCGGCCGCGAGCAGCTGTCCGCCGGCCTCCGCGACCCGCTCCTGCCGCGCCGCGCGTTCGGCCGCCTCGCGCTGCCGGTCGCGCTCGCTCTCGTCCACGGCCGCATCCGGCTTCGCGCCGAGCAGCACCTCGAGGCGCCGCTTGAGCTCGTCGATACCGGAGGCGAGCTCCACCTCACGCACCTCGGACTCCATGTCGAGCGCCGCGAGCGCAAGATCGTACTTCGAGATGACCGTGTCCGCGGCCTGCAGATTGAGACCCGTCGAGCCTGCGTCCGCGGCCGGGTCAGGATCCCCACTTGACATCTTCCCGTCGAAACGTATCCTGGCCTGCTTCGTTTTAGAGGCATTCCCATGTTCGGTGCTTTCGTCCGATCTTCAGCAAGCATAGATGAAATAACCTAGCGCGCTTCGGGCTTCCGGCTCGAAGCGAAAAGCTTTGGGCCGGCGGGCGTGGCGGATGACGCGAAGCCTCCGGCGAGCGATCCCGGAGGCTTTTTCGTGTCTTGACACGCTGCGCCGATGAAACGCATGAAATTCGACATTGCCGACGCCGATGATAAGCATCTCGCTCTGCCGCTGCGCATCGCGCTGCAGGGCGATCTCCGCGACCTGCCCGATACTGTCTTGAAGCTTCGGGCGCTGCGTGCGCTCGATTGCGGCGCGGCACGTTTCCCGATTCACCGGCGCGTTCGCTTCGCCGTGCGCCGGCCGCTGGAGTCGCTGTTCGACGATCTGGCGCTTTGCTCGCGGCTCATCGCACAGCGGCTCGATACCGCCTCGTTGTTGCTCGAGGGCCCTGGCGTTCTCGTCAGCGCCGAAGGGCGGCGTAAGCCTGGCTACAGCTCCGGCAGGTTCGACATTTGGGCCGAAAGCCTCGACCGACTCGCCGAGGTGCGAGCGCGGCTGCTCGATGTCATCGACGAGCAACAAGTTCGAGAGCAGATCTTCACGGTCGATTGGCACTTCTACAGTCCGCACATGGGCCTCGAGAACGTCGAGTTCGACGAGCTGGCCGATCCTGACCTTCTCGATGAAGCGTACCCGGCGCTTGGCGAGCCGGTCGCATCCTTCATCGATCGTTTCCTGAACGGCGCCGAGACCGTGCTCGTCCTGCAAGGCCCTCCGGGCACGGGCAAGACGCGCCTGGTGCGGGCGATTCTCGCTGCGCTGTCGCGCCGAAAAGGCGAGAGCGCAAAGGTGCTGTACACCGCGGATCGGCGGGCGCTCGAAAACGACGCGATCTTCGTCGAGTTCATCACCGGCGCGCACGACGTTTTCGTCGTCGAGGACGCCGATCACGTGCTCTCAGCCCGCACCGACGGCAACGTCGATCTGCATCGATTTCTCGCCGTCGCCGACGGCGTCGTGCGTGCACTCGGCAGGAAGATCGTCTTTACGACGAACCTGCCGAACGTCGGCGACATCGACGAGGCGTTGGTGCGGCCCGGGCGCTGCTTCGGGGTCGTGCGGACCCGCGGGCTCGAGCGGGACGAGATCGTCCGATTGCTCCTTAGACTGTGCGATGGCGATGAGTATCGGGCGAAGAAGCTCGCCGACGTAGCGCTAGCGGCCGAGGGACCCGCGGCGACGCTGGCGGAAGTGTTTCGGGTGATCGGCGAGCACTCTGATTGAGGAACGACGATGTCCACGAAATCGACGATCGCGCACGGCCCCGGTTTCCACTTCTATCACGAGGCGCTCGATGAGGACCACGTGTATCTGGAACTGGAGACGACGAACTTCGAAGCGGGTTACGGGCGCGTAAGGCTTCCCGTCCCAATCCACATCTGGGAGACGATTCGGCATCTCGGCGGCGCCAATCTCGACCTTGTCGACAAGACCGACGAGGAGTTGCGCGCAGACGTCGAGAGGGAAGTCGACGAACGGATTGAGACGTACCGGAAGGCGCTTCACGATTATCCCGATCGGGCGGCGTTGGTCGGGCTATTCGGCGCGCTGGTCTATGGCACCGCCGACCGCCCTCGCGCGCATCAAATCGAATGCGGGATGGCGTACTACCGAGCCAGACGGCAGCATCAACGCGAGATTCGAGCTTCCATTCGGTGCCTTAAGGAGAAACGCGAGTAGAGCGCCGAGATCCGGATCGGGCCGCGGCAGTAAAGGCTCGCGGCCGCTTGATGCTTACTCAGCACGCGGGCGCAAGCTCGCCGATACCAGGGAACGTAGAGGCGTGCTCGTGCACGAGAAGTCCGTCGTCGAGGCGTTGCTCGCGGATCTGGCGGACCGAAGCCGGCTACCTCGTCGAAGCGAGGAAAGCCCGTAAAAGCTCTTCGAGGTCCCGACCGCGATGAAAGCCGCGCCGCACGATGAGCTCGCAGGCTTCGCTGGCTAGCTGTGTCTCAGCGGCGTCGAGCACCGATCGCAGAGCATGAAGATCGAGGGTGTCCTGCGGCCTTACGGCGGCATCTTGCGACAGCAGCTTGAGCGCCACGAGGTGCCCTGCGCGCGCGACATGGACAGGCGTGCTGGCACCGATATCGACCTCCACCGCAGCATCCACGATCTCGGGCTCTATGCCGGAGGAGGCGAACAGCAGGTCGACGAGCATACCTTCCTCGCTCTCGCCGGGCGGCAGTAGCCGTGCGGTAGCGAGCCGGCCGGTGGCGGTCTGTTCCACGGTCGCCAATAGGCGATAGCCGCGCTGAGTGAGCTGATGAACCAGCCGCTCCGCATCGGCATCGGCGCGAAGGGCGACCGCGAGGTCGAACGTCGCGAGTAAAGCGGGGCTCGGTCCACACGGAAACGGCGAGGCCACCGAGCACTGCCGCTCTTGCACGTTGATCGTAGAGATGCGAGAGAATCTGATCGGGCGCTTCGAAAAGCTGCATCAGAGGGAATTGGCAGTAGCCCTGCCGACGCCTTCGGCGTCACCGAAGGGAGCACCGGGCCGGGTATGCAACCAAGTGGCCAGACGTCGCCCGATTTCCTCCTCGCTTGCGGAACGATCCTGCCGGCGCAGTTGCGCGCGTTTCATGGCGATGCCGCCTTCGTAGAGCGCGAGCGCCGTGCGAAGCCTTCGAGAAAGTATTGCCAGCGTTTCGGCTGAGGGTCGTCGGGCAGTGGTGTCGTTCATCGCAGCTTCCTCACCAGAACATTATACGACGCCGGTGAGCCACGGTCGCGCCTGCGATGAGATGGACTGGGCGACGGACTTCTGTGAGCCGCGCGAAACCCAAGCCCGGTTGCTCGGCTCGTGGTTAACGAGCCGCAGGGTACCAAAGCGAAACTTTGCCCGGGGCGCTAGCGTCCTTCGTCAATTCCCTAGGCGATGGACGATATCGGGAGCGGTCGGAAAAATAGGTCGTCGTGCCGTTCTACCGCGATACCAGCGTCCGCAAGAACAGACGGAAACTGTCTACCGAGATCGCGGTCCGCAAAGAAGACGAAGGTCAAGCCGCCCGCTCGTACAGTATCGCCTCCTCGACTTCGCGCGGCTCGAGCCCATAGTCTTCGGCAAGCTCGGCGATGCTCTCGCCGGCGTCGATGCGATCGGCTATCGTTCGCGTGGAGATCGCTCTGCTGGCTACGACGGGCCGCCCAAAGGCGATTTGTGGGTCGATTGCGATGGGCCGCTCAGTCGTCTCGGCGGTGGTCGAAATGAACGGGTAGAGGCGAGTCGGGAGCTCCAGGTCTCCCCATTCGATCCGTTTGAGGTGCTCCTCGAACATTCTACGCATCGCTATTTGACCGGAGGCGGAGAGATTGATGAGCTTCCCGTAGTGCTCCAGGAACAGCTTGCCGGCGTCGGTCCGCAGCTCCTTGCTCAACAGCAGTCTCTTGATATTGAGATTGCGCTCGGCGTACGCCAGGGCGGCGCGCAGGTCACCCAAAGAAACGCCGTGCTCGGTACGTAACGAACGCAGCACATGCGCTTCGACGAGATTCCAGAACGATAGGAATGGCGGATCGAGCGAGGGCGGCTCGATCAAGGGCTCGAAGCGAGCACGTCCTTCTCCTTTTGGATACTCGCGGCCGACGACCCAGGATCGAAGAGTCGCTGCTGGTAGCCGCAGGTACCGCGCGGCATCGGCAATCGTATAGGCGGCGACCTCTCGAGGATCGAACTGCTCTTCTTTCCTTGTTTTCAGCATGCGGGCGTATTCTGGCCCTGTTTGCGGTTCGGAGGAAGGGCCGAAGCTCGGTCGAGTAAACGGCAAAGGACGTCGCTTATCTCAGCATGCCGCGGCACGGCGGACCGCGCCCGCGTCTCGGTATTCACCCACCACGAGTGCTTCGCGCCCTCGCGAAGCAGCTCGCAGCCTTGCTCCCGAAGATGCGCCAGGAGCTCCCGGCGCTTCACGCCGAGATCCGGACTTCCTCGAAGCCGGCGCCGGCCGCCTTTCGCGCTTCTTTGCGATTCATGGCCAGCATCTCCCGCAAGGCGGAGTGGAGATTCTCCACTAGCTCCTCGCGCGATGCGCCCTGGCAATTGACTCCCGGGATCTCCTCGATCCAACCGATCCACGAGCTCCCGTCCTGGCGCACCACGGCGGTGTATTCGTTCTGCATTGCGGGATTGTAGCGCACGACAGCGGCTCAGCTTGCACAGGTGGTCGATTGGCTCGAGGTTTTCATCGAGATTGCCTCCTCTGGCGTCGATCGCCTATCGCCGTTTCTCGCAGCTTCGTCGGGTTTTCGTGCCTCACCCCACCCCTGCGGGGGTACTTCGGCGGCTCTGCCTCGGCCACGCGCCTCGGCCTCCTTCATCGCCTCTTCGAGCACGTTGTCGACGACATGGTGGCTCACCGCCGTCACGCCGACCCTGAGGCCGCGCCTTCGAAGCGCGCAGATCATCTTTGCGCCCGTATAGGTCTTGCCCGTGCCGGGCGGTCCTTGAATCGCGAGCACGTGGCCGTCGAGCGCGACGACGAGGCGCTCCGCGGCCTGGACCGGCGTCTCGCCTTCGCGCTGTAGCCGCACTTCGGCGCCCGCGAGCGGCGGCGGCCGGCGCAGCAGCAGATCGAGCGCCGCGCGATAGGGCGCGCGCGGCGCGAGTCCGTGCGCGAGCACGTGCTCGCCGAAGCGCATCAGCGACTCGCGCACCGTCTTGCTGGAGACGTGGCTGTGCAGCAGGACCGTCGAAGGATGCACTGTCGCCGTCGCCTTCGTTTTCTTGATGTCGATCGTGCGCTCGGCGTAGCTCACGTCCACGACCGTGCCGAGCTTTCCGCCCTCCGCGCCCTCCGAGCCTTCCGAGTCGTAGACCTCGTCGCCCCGCCTCGCGTCGAGCTCCTGGGCCGGGAAGCGATAGCGCTGCAGCGGCGCCGCCTTCGCTTCGACGGTCTCGAGGAATTCGAGCCCGACAATCGCCCTGCGCTCTTCGGCGTGCTCCGATTCCTCGAGCGCGCGCACGCGATAGTAGTCCCACCAGCTCGCCTTATCTTCCCGCCGATGGAACTCCATCATGTGCGCCAACAGGAATCGGGCCCGCTCCTCGCCCGAGCGCGCCGCCGGATCGGCCGGCACGTCTCGCAGCAAGCCGTCCCGCAGCGCTTGAAGCGCACGATCGAGCTCGCTGATCTTCTCGGAGGCCTCACCGTCCTTGGGCTCCGAACGCGGGATCGCGTGTCCTTTACCGGCAGCCTCCGCTCGCAGCTCCTTGAGCCAATCGCGAAGGTGCGCCGCCGACTCGCAGTCCTCCCCGTTGTAGCGCTCGACGATGCGGCAATGCGCGTCGAACGCGTCGTCGAGCTCGCCCGCTTCGAGCGCATGCTCCACGAGCCGCCGGCTCGCGGCCGCTTCGCACAGCTCCTGCTCGCACTCGTAGCCGAAGAACGGCTCCAGATCCTTGATCCGAGTAGCGCTCGACGTCGCGTCAAGGCTCCGCCGCACGGCCGAATGGAGGTCGACGAAGGCGCCGCCGCGGAGCAGCCGATCGAGCTCGACCTCCCGAGTCGCGAAACGCCCCATGAGGCGTTTCAGCGCCGCGGGCTCGTAGGGCGCGAGATGATAGATGTGCGCGCCGGGATTGCGTTCGCGCGTCGCCGTCGCGACGTCCATGAAGCGCTCGAAGGCGCGGCGCTCGTCCTCGAGCGTACGGGCCCAGAGGGGCGTGTACTCGAGCCCGCCGTTCGGCCCTCGCGCGGCGTAGCCGATCAGGTACTCCTGCACGCCGTGCTCCGCGAAGGGGCTGCCCTCGAAGTCGAGGAAGAGATCGTCCGGCGTCGGCTCGTGCGGCAAGGCGAAGCCGTGCTGCGCATCGAAGGGCTCCTTGAGCACCCACACCGGTTTGCCTGCGCTGCACCCCTCGAGTTGCATGCGGGCTTGATCGCGGACGCGCTCGAGCGCCGCCTTCGAGCCCCGGCCAGGAGTCGGAACGTCGTCGAGGGCGGCGAGCTCGGCGAGCCTCGTGATCCCCTGCTCCTCGAGACTCTCGATCTGCGCGGAACGGATGCCAGCGACGTAGCACAGGTGATCGTCGCCGCGGCGGCGCTGCTCGCACTCGTTCCACCATGCGCAGTAATCGCAGTGCGCGACGAGCTCGGGGTAGGTCTCCGGCGGCGCCTGCATGAAGCGGTCGAAGTCGCGATCGAGCAGGCGGAAGTACGCCCCGTAGTCATCGAGCCGATAGGAGATCGGCTCGAAGCCGTTGCCCGGCGTCACCACGTGCATGCGCTCGGGCTTGAGACCCTGGAGCTTTTCGAGCAGGTACGAATAGACGCAGAGCTGGAGGATCGTGCCGGCCTTCGTGTCGCGCGCGAGCTTCGTGTCGATAACCTCGTACGACCAGGCGCCGAGCGCGCTCGGGTGGTCGGTTCGGAGCAGAAAGTCCGCGCGGCCGGACCACGCCTCGTCCGTCAATGTCGCCTGGTAGATGACGTCGGCGCCCTGCTCCATCGCCGCGAAGGTGCCGTCGACCCCGCTGCTGGAACGATCGCCGGATTCGGTAAGCCCGGCGATCGATAACCTCTGGGCGCGTAGGTGCTCGAGATAGTTGCGCTCATGCTCGCGCCCGCGCCTCTGAAGCTCTTCGATGACCGGGCCGTAGCGCACCGGGCGCTCGCGCCGCCCCTGCGCCGCATCGAAGTCGACGCGCGAGAGATGCCGGCAAGAAATTGCTGAGATCCGGGCGCGAGGACGATTTGTGCGGGTGTGGCTTGCATGACGGGGTACAGTCAGGTCCGATGCAGGGCGTTCCTAGTCCTTCCGAGGTTTCGACTCACGTTCGCTCACGCGGCGGCGATCCCGAGCATGCTCCAGAACGCCGGCTCCGCCACGATCCGAATCCCGTACTCGCGAGCCTTCCGGCCCTTGCTCGACAGCGTATTGGCATCGGCTGCGACCAGCGGGTCCAGCTTCTTCGTGAGGCTGTTCGTGACGATCAATCCTGCTTGTGCGGCAAGCTGTTGTGCGACGGCCCGCGTGACCGGTGCGCCTGCGATCTTTCCCTGCAGCTCCCCCGTGAAGCAGACTCGTTTGCCTCTCAGGTCCTGGCCAGGGACCAGCCGCCCGCGAAGTTCCAGCGGGCCCCGAGCCGGTCCGCGCGTTCTCCGCGCCCGACGGCCGCAGGTACGCGCCGATCAGCTCGCCGAAGGGCTCGTCCGCTTTCGCCGGAACACCAGGCCTTGGCGAGCCCCTTCACTCGCTCTTGTTTGCTCCCGCATGCACTTCGTCCGTGACACAACTCTCAACCCGTTGACCCCCTAGTTGATACGATCTCGACGCGGAAGCGCATAGCGCAACCCGCTGCGCTTTTGGTATTCCAGACACGAGCCCTCAGCATGCACCTCCTTTGAGAGACGACTTCCGAGAAGTAGAGTACCTCCTCCTACAGTGCTCCGATGACAGCCCTCGGCGAACTCAGACAACGCGACAACCTCCATCGTGCTTGGCGATGGATCCGCTCAAATCCCGACGCCGCATATAAGTCGTACTTTCGGCCACTCTACGAGCAGTTCGCAATCGCGGAGACCTCCCTTATTGACGATCTAGCCGATCGCCTTAGACGCAACATTTACGAGCCGGAGGCCTCCTGTAAGATATTCCAACCGAAGCCCTCTGGCATTCTCCGGCCGATATCGTTACTAACAGTCGAAGATCAGATTGTCTATCAGGCTGGTGTCAATCTCATTGCCGAGAAGCTTTACCCCCGCGTCGTTCGCCGCTACTTCAAACAGGTTTTCGGTCACTTGTACGCTGGCAAAACGTCGGCTTGGTTTTATCGAAGGTGGGCAGATGGCTACAAGGCGTTTAATGACGCAGCGAGAGCTGCCTTCTCCAACGGATTCGTCTACACCGCCAGCTTTGATCTCACTGCCTGCTATGACAGCCTTGACCACGCCGTGCTACGCCACTTCCTGAGCAAGCTAGGACTGGCTGACGAATTCTGCCTGACTTTTACTCGTTGGCTCGAGCGTTGGACGGCTACCGAGCAGGGCATCTTTCACAATCATGGTATCCCGCAAGGCCCGCTTTCATCGGGGCTTCTCTCGGAGGTAGTGCTAAGTCACTTCGATGAGATCAAAGTGAAAGGGATCGAGTTCCGCTACTTCCGGTATGTTGACGATATCCGCCTCTTTTCAAGGAACGAACGAAGTCTGCGACGCTTGCTTGTGACTCTCGACCTGCTGAGCAAGGACATCGGCCTCTTTCCCCAGAGTGGCAAGATCGGCATCCACCGCGTTGGGGACATCGAAAATGAGCTGAAGTCCGTTTCCAACCCACCAGAACCCTCCATCGCACGTGACTTCATAGATCAGCCCAAGCTCCTAAAGCGTATCGTAAAGCTTACTCCGCGCTATAAGCTCCCTGATCGTACTCGATTCAAATACCTCCTCGGGCACGCGAATCCTTCCGCGAAGTTGACCGCGCGTCTTTGGCGGATCCTGGAGAAGCACCCCGAGATATACCTCAGCGTGTGCAATTACCTCCGTCGCTACGACAAGCTGCCCTCGGTCCCTGCAACTAAACTCGTCGAGGCAGTGAAGTCAAACGTTCTCTACCAGAACGTCCGCGCAGAGTTTATCGGCACTGCCGACAGTCGCCTTCCTGCACCCCAGGATGCGGCACTTGCGAAACTAATTAGAAAATCGTGGACTCCACGAGGCATGCCTCCGGACCTTCAGGTCGCAATAGGTCGCTTTCTGATACGGACAGGACATCTGACTCCCTCGCAGATTAGGTATGTATGCAAATCGGCACCATCTTGGTGGGCCCGCGCGATGCTGATTGCGTCCGCGAAGCCCGACACCTTGGGCACAACCGTTTTACATCAAATACTGGAAACCGCCATCAAGGACAAAGGGAAAGTACCTGCTGTAGCGGCAGCCTGGAGGGCATTCCAATTTGGGCACGTACCTCCCGGACGAAGGCGCGACTGGAACAAGGCCGCCGAACTTCTCATGCGGGAAGTGGGGTTGATACACAGAGCCACGATACAGCATTGCGGAATTAACCACGCCTTCACAAAACTCCACAAGCGTATGCCGAGAATAAATTGGAGGAAGCTATTTGGGGCCCGCTACAAGCAGGCTGAACAACAAGCGATAGAAGCTGTTGCGGCGTCGAGGGTGAACATCACAGGATTCGTCAATCTCCTCGATGTCTTCAATGACCTGCTCCTCGACGCGGTGTACCAGGCCGATGGAACGCTAGGAACGTATCACCTTGGAAACATCGGGGGCGTTACGAGCTCCCAGAATTCGGCTCTCTCAAAGACATATCCGAAAACGTTCGCACTAGCCAAGGAAGTTCATGATGCTCGGTATGAGAGTATGTACTCCCACCCGCTGGTGAAGAGGACCGGGAGACCGACAAAAAAGATCCCCTTCAAATTCCTGAGCAGGTCGACGAGCCTTATGCTCGGAAGCATAGCTGAACTGAGTTCGAGGCTGGCGTAAGTCGCCTTGGAAGCAGTGACGTCCGCCGCATTTCATCCCTCCGGTGCTCGGACGGAATCGAGGAGGACGGCTTGTTCGAGCTTCATGGCCTATGCGAAGCACCTTGATCTATCGATGTTTCAGCCGCCGCTCCCTGAGTAGCGTCCTACGAACTGCCGGTGGTCAGCGTTTGTACGGGCAAGTGGAGACTCCGGCTCTTTAGCTTCATTTGTATTGCGGATTCCGAAGGGAACATGAACCGACGGAATATTGCCTGCAA
The DNA here is from genome assembly GCA_963702105.1 of uncultured Gammaproteobacteria bacterium. Taxonomy (GTDB): domain Bacteria; phylum Pseudomonadota; class Gammaproteobacteria; order Steroidobacterales; family Rariloculaceae; genus ZC4RG20. The sequence goes on along the minus strand of OY969712.1, from coordinate 37,966 downwards.
CTGCCTCGATGTGAGTCATTTGGTCGTCGAAGAACATGTGCGGCTTCAGGATCTCAAGCACTCGCCTTTTCTCAATGCCCCCGAGAAAGAAAGTCTCGTCAGGCGAAACGCCCCATTGCTGTAACGTGGTTTGCCCAGCTCTGCCACTTCCGGCGCTACCACCCCTGCGAGAAAAGCTCCTTCTTGCTCACCCCGTTTAGGACCGAAGCGCACGTCTCCCAATCAGCGTCGTCAACCTTGCTGTACTTCACGTCGAACGGGTTTCTAGTGGCCGTGGTCCGATCGATTAGCAATTGCGCCGCTTGCTCATCATTGAGCGCTACCTGCACCCAAACGTCCTCGAGGGTGTCCGGGATCTGACCAAAAAGCTCATGGATAGCTTCGAGACGGTCAGCCAGCACCTGGTGGACACGGTCCTCGACGGAACCGCGGTAACGGAGATTGGCAATCCAGATTTCGCTGCGCGCTTGCCCGATGCGTTGAATTCGGCCTTTCCGTTGCTCCAGCCGAGTCGGATTCCATGGGAGGTCGATATTAATTAGCGTGCCCAGGCGCTGAAGGTTGAGACCCTCGGATGCAGCGTCGGTGCCAAGCAGTAGCGTGAGTTCGCCGGCGCGTACGCGTGCTTTGAGAACGTTTCGATCACATCGCTGGAACCGGCCTTCGCGCCAAAAGCCAGAGCGGCTACTGCCCGCATAGAGGCCGATGTCCCTATCAGCGAATTCCGCTCGCTTGGCCAGCTCATTCCCAACCCAACGGACCGTATCGTAATACTGAGAAAACAATATACAGCCTAGATCGAGCCAGCGACGCGTAACGCCGGGTTGGGTTCCAAGAAGATAGCCAATGAGGGCCTCGAGTTTTGGGTCGTTGTTGCCACCTTGTTTTAGAAGTTGAAGGCAACGATTCAGCGAGGTAATTTCTTCCTCCGTGAAGTCCTTGAATTCGCTAGCGCCATGCGGAGGCCTTCCGATTTGGGATGGCAGCTCTTCCTCGGCGTCATCCTCGTCCTCTTCATCAAGGAGGTCGGGTTCGTTCCCAAGGAGTTTGCTCACCGTGCGTCGTCCCGCCTCCATGGAGCTACCAAGGCGTCGCAACAGCAAAGTCTTGAAGAAACCCGCCCCTCGAATCCGCTTCTGCAGGAGCTGGGAAAACTGTTCTGCTTCCTGGTAGGCCTCGCGCAGATAGCCTCCAAGGACAAGGGCGCCTTCGTCTTCCTCTCCGAACAACTTCACGGTGACCTTTGGGAGAAAATAGCTGCCGGTCGCCGGGTTGATCGTCGCCTCCAGGTACGCGCGCGTCCGGCGTATGATGCAACGAAGTAGAGGGTTGAAGCGGTCGCCATAGTTCGGCAGCAGGCTATTTTGAAGCTGGACTCGCCGAATCGCGGGCGATAGCTTCTGTAGACTCTCTGGGTTGAATTGCCACCGGGTATCCTCGGCGTCGAGGTTATCGCGGATGCGCCTAAAGGCGGGATCCTCAAACCGGGACGGCAGAGGATCTCGGACATATTGCCACCCATCGCGCACGTCGTTGGTTGGGACCACCGCAGCGCCGGTAGCTATGTCGAGGCAATGACTGGGACGAAACCATGGGCTAGTGTGCGTCCACCCACCGAGCACGCCGTCGTTTCCTTGAGAAAGCACGTACAGGAGATCCCATGCCTCGACAGGGTGAAGTTGGACCGGCGTCGCCGTCGCCAGCAACATGCTCTTAGTCCTCGAGCCTATCTCCCGAAGAAAGGCCATCAATTTGTTCGGCTCGGCTCGCTCGTCGATCTCATCCGCGCCAGCGTCCACCTTCGGCAGTTTGCGGCGGCGCGCGCGGTGGGCTTCGTCCACAATCACGCACGTGTAGTGGCGCCCCAGCAGCTGGTTGACTGCCTCCGACAGACCGCGGACGACCAACCCTTGCGATACCAATCCTATCCGGCGCGGGCACTTCCCAAGTGATTTCGCACCCTCCGACGGATACTCCAAGTCGTTCTCGTCTACCCACGCGCGACCGTTCCACCGTGCCGACGGAAGCGAAAGCAACTCCATTAACTCATCCTGCCACTGCTGAAGTAGCGGCTTCGGAGCGAGCACCAAAATCGGACCCGCGTCAGGATCGTCGATCGCCATAAGCATCGCGGCCATCGCAAGTTGGACAGTCTTGCCCAAGCCGACCTGGTCAGCGAGGACCAGGCGCGCACCCCCAAGTCGATGACGCTCCAGAGCCAACCGAGCGAAATACTTCTGGTGAGGCCAGAGTCCTTGGTCCCGACGATAGACCGGCGTCTCGACGGCAGCAGCTGCCCCCGCGGCATCTGGATCGGCGGTTGCCTTTAGTTCCTCCGGTTCTATGACACGGCGTGAAATGATGCGTTTAACATCCTGGGCGATGAACGGACAGCAGGCCAGATCGACGGCTCGCGCATCATTCCAAAGCGCGTCAAACTCCTCCTGCACCCAGGAAATGGTGTCGGGATCGTCGTCTTCCCAGAGCAACTCGTAATTTACCTTCCAGGCCGATGCGCTTTCGTTGACGCTACCGAGAAAAGCGGTCGCAGTGCCATCCGGCCGGCGAATGACGCCTGCTTTGCCATGGATGAGACCAAAAGCGGAATCGGGTAGTACCCGAACCTCGATTTTCTTGCTTGTGAGGGCTTGGTACAGGGCGCGATAGCGCGGCATCGCGCTAGGCGGCGCATCTTCCGGTTGACTTGCACACCAGCTGCGACGGAGCGCAGCTTGAGCGGCCACAGCGGTGACGAGGTCCTGCGGATCAAGGTCCGTGTTGCAGATGATTCGCACCGGGCCTGCCACTTTGCTAATGGCTTCGCCGGCCACCTCAAACAAGCTCGAGCGGAAGTAGCCCGCGATTCGATCGTACGAACTAGCGCCTTCGAGGCGCTGGTTCAGCACCCCAAGATCGAGCCGGTTTCGGCGACTGGAATGGCGTCGAAGCATCAGGCGTGATCGTTGCGGAGTCGACCGGCCAGAATTCGCGCGGCTGTAGAATCGGCAGCCCACTCTTCCATACCCTCGGCATTCCCGAGCGCCGCTAGCCATTCGAGCAGGCCGACGAAACGTTCGCGCTGGCCCCAGTAACCTTGACCGAAGGTGTCGCGCAGATATTGCCGACCCGGCTCCGGACTATTGTCTGCTGCAGCGGTCTCTCGAATTGAGAAAAGCAGATGACGAACCCGCGAAACGGCGAAGGGATGAACACTTCCCGCAGCGGCACGACCCCGCCGCGCGGGCAGCACTGCACCGTCTTTATCCGCCCCGGCAGGCGCTGCCAGGCCGACGGCGCCGAAGCCACTCGGGGTTAACATTCGCACGCCGTTGGCCTTGTCGCTCTTGAGCAGCGGGCGGATATCCGTCACGCCGAACCCGCGGGCGAGCTCCTCGTACATGCCCTTGCGGCGCTCACCACGGCTTTCAATGTCCAGTGCGCGAAGATAGTAGCGCTCGACAAGCGAAAGATCGCGCCAGTGCTGATCCAAGCCACGGGGTACTAGGGTGTCGCAGGCAATCTCGATGGCGCGTTCGATGACGATCTGAAAGTCACTCTTGGTATCGCGGTCGCGGACAGCGAAGACCTCGTGCTCGACGTCGCGGCCATCGAGGGTGGCGTATTGGGTGAGCACCTTGAGGGCGGCGGCGTAGGCGGCGAGCTGGTAGTCGGCGTCGTTGAAGTTCGGTTCGCCGTCCTCGTCGAGTGCCTGCATTGAGGCGATCTGGCGGCGGACTTCGTCCTCCACGAGCGGATAGACTTCGTCCATGAAGCCAGGCTCGGGCGCGGTGCGTTTGCGCAAAACCATGCAGACAGTGCCTGTGACGTAGTTGCCCTTCTTGATGCCAACGGCCTCCGTCTCGGTGCTGATGGTCCAGGCAGCCGTCGCCTTGAGGCCGGCAGCCCAGAGGATCATTCCTAGGCCGGCCCAGACGGCGGGGTCCTGGTGCGTGAACTGGACCATCTGCATGCCGTTGTTCGGCATGTGCCGGGCGAGGTTCTTGTAAATTTCAACCATAGATCGCCGGAAGTCCTCGCCGTCGCCGCGGACGGCCAGCTGGGCGCGGGCGTCGGGCGTCCACGCCGGGAAGGCCTTGGCGAGCTGCTTGTCATACCACGCGAGGAAAAAGTCGCCGAGTTCGTGGTAGTTCACTGCATCAGCATAGGGAGGATCTGTGACCCAGAGATCGCAGGTTTCGCGGAGATCCCGGGCGTCGATTTGGATTACAGTCCCATGATCAGCGATCGCTCGTTCATCCCATGTGCTCGAAATCGGGAACGTATCTAATAGTTTTGTAAAGCCCCGACCCGCGTAGTTGAAATGACAGTTGAGCGCTTGGTTGTAGAAGACCTGATTTCCCTTTTCGTTGGTCGCGTGAAACATCCAAGCACTTAGCCTGGCGTCCCAGTCGGCAATCCGCCCCATGCCCAGCAAGCACCCCACCCGCGCCTCCTTCGATCTCGCCAGCTTCGCGGAAATCTCCGCCAGCAAACCGTGTGTGAGCAACTGGCGCGGGGTGAAGAGGTGATGCCAGCGGGTCCAACCGCGGTTGCGAATCGGCTCTTCGGTTTTGTCTCCGTCTTCCGGGATCGGTTTGGACGGGATGAAGCCCTCGCGTTGCCAGTCCGCGAAGCGTTCGCGTAGCAGCTCGAGAGCCTTGACTTCGCGCGCGAGGTCGGCCTCCTCCGGAGCGGCATAGCGCCGGACTTCCTTCGGTTTGCCGTTCCTCATCACGGTCTTGACCCACCGAATGCAGTAGAGCCGCTCCTGGAAGACATCGCCCGGCCGAGGGACGACGTCGTCGTTGGTCCAGCGGCGCAGGCCCTCCGCGCCGCGCAGGGACTCGACCGACCAGGAACGCTCGGGATCGAACGGATCGATGACGCGGCTGTTGGCGACGGTGGCGTCTTTCCCGGCCTTATAGGCTTTCACTTCGCCCGCCGAAACCGTGACGACTTCCGGCTGGAGGCGGTCGAATCCTGGGATTTGGTGCCACTTGCAGACGACCTTGGACTTCTCTCCGACGAGCCAGCTCGGGGCAAGTGGAATGTAGTAGCCGCAGCCCTCGGGTTTGACCTCAATGCAGTAGAGGAAGGCGTCCGCGCGTTCGCCGTTCTCATTGTGCTCGATACCCCATGCGGTAACCTGTCGGTCGGCCTCCGCGAGAGCCTCGGCCTGAACGCGCATGACCTCCTCCTGCACCTCCTTGCCGCCGCCGAGGAGGTTCAAGCTAGCCCATGTGAGCAGGGCGGCCACTGGATTGAGATCGGAGCCGAAGGCCTCGCAGCCGATGCGCGCGGCCTCGAAGGGAATAGAGCCGCCGCCGCAGAAGGCATCGCCCACACGCGGCGTGTGGCCGAACCTGCGCTGACCGAGTTGCCTGACGAGATCCGGAAGGCTGGTGGCGGTGGTGCCGAGATGGGCGTTGATTTCCTCCCATCCCTCGACACTGGGGCCTTCGATGTTTTCAGGACGCTCGCAGCGGCGGATACGGTCCGCATATGGAAGTCGCTCGAAGGCGGCGATCTGGAGCTCGGCGATGTACTCAGCCAGCCTCTCAACATGGTTTTTGACGTCACGAACCGCCTCATCTATGGCCGCACACGCCTCCCCGTTCGCCGTTGCGTCAACCGAAATGATGTTTTTGGACGCTTCGCGGAGCTCTTGGACTTTAGCTTTCGCTTCCTCAACGCAGCTGTCGAGTTCAACCCATCGGGCGCGCTCCTCGGCAGACGCCACGACGCGGAGTTCCTCCACGCCGAAGTGTTTGTCCTTGCGCCATCGGTGCAAAGCACCCTCGTCATCCATGGTGAGGACCTTGAGGAAGATTTCGCGATCGCGCTGAGGGTCGTCCGAGGCCGGCATGAGCATGCCTAGGATGGAGGCGCGAACGAGAATGAGAGGCTTACGGCCCCACCATTTCCCAAGACGAGTGAGCGTCTGGCCGTTGTTCGCCTTGCGCTCCTTGTAGGCCTCGGCGGAGAGGCGGGCGATGGGGAACTGGGTTTCGATGAATGCGGGCACGAAAACAGTCACAGAGAAAGCGCGAGCTGCGAGTGGCCGAGGAGCTCACGACGCGCCTTCGGTGATAGTCCTTCTCCTTTGACGAATGGGTTATCGGCTAGAGCAGCGCGGAGCGCCTTGCGCCAGCCAATCCCCTTCTGCATAGCCTGGCCCGTGGTAGCAACAGTCATTGTGTAGAGCCACCAGCGCTCCTCGGGCGCGAGCGCGTCCCAGTTATGCAGGGCATTGGGGATATCGTCAGGTGACGCTTCCTCCACCGCCCAGCAGAGGATGCAGAGCTCCTTGCCGAGTGAAGGATGGACAGGCACAGGCTTGACCGGGTTCTTGTGGAACTTCTGCGTCGGCAAGCCATTGGCCCGAAGGCGCCGGTTAGCTTCGTCCCAAAATGCCGGAGCGAGCGCCAACCAGCGTGTGCGGTCAATGACGACCCGTAGTCCGGGGTCCCCTGGCAATGGCGCGTCCACCGTGCGGTTGCCTAAATGATTGAGCTCCTCTCCCCGGTGTTCGGTAATGCAAATGATATCGCTCGCGCCCTTGCCCTTCGGTACGTCAATAAGGAAGCCGTGTCTTGCCTCCTCTGGAAGAAAGCCAAGGCCGACGACCTTTCGGGCTAATGTTGAACGCGCGCGTGGCATTGGATTACTGGGTCACTTTGCTGAGGTTGAAAGGCTGATTCGTCGCCTTCAGCCAATCGAGAAGTGCCTGCCCGGTGGCAAATCCGAGCGAACCGACGACCATGCGCAGGCTTCCGCCGCTAACAATGTCCTGAAGCTTATCTGCCACTACCTTCAGCGCCTCCGCGTCATACCCACTCTCCAAGGCTCCGGAGAACTCAACATTTTGCTGACCGTCGCTACTTTCCGCCGTGAGCCCAATGTCGTAGGCAGTCATGCCGGTGACCTTTTCCATGCGGGGGATGAAATCCCAGACCGCGCCCGAATCGTCGAGCTTGGTCTGTTGACTCCAGCGCGCTGGAATCGCCGGGTCTAGTGTGAACTCCTCTTTCCCTTTCTGCGGGATAGGGATACGCATTGTCTCCGAGTTCAGATCGTATCCGGACGCCACGGCCATCGCGCAAACGACGCGACAGTTCTCCGGAACGCGGAACGGTCCGTTGTACGTCGCGAAACCAGTGCTAGTAGGCGAAGATCCGTCCGTGGTGTAACGAATGACGACGCCGTTAGCCCTAGGCAACGCCAGTAGCTCCACCTCGTAATGATCACCTCGATTATGCAGTTGATACTTGAGCCGAAGCTTTGCGCTCCATTCCCTGACCGCGCTATCGCGAGCGAGATCATTGGGGTCAAAGGCCAGGAATCGGTAACGCAATCCGGTAGCTTCGAAGCGAGCCGGCGTCGGCACGGGACTCGACGCTCGGGTCGGATCCGAATCCCCGGTTTCGTAGACGACGGCAGGTGCGTGCAGCGGCTCGACCTTCAGAAACGTGTGACCGTCGCCATCTTCCTGGACGGAAAGCTCGCGAACGGCGACCTCGGGTACTGGCGGTGGGAAAGGTCCGCGCCGGATATGATTGCCTTCCTCGCGCCATAGACCGCGACGAACACACTCGGCCTTTAAGTCTTCGAGAGCCGAAGTCTTGTGGAACGGCCAGTTGGTGTTCACGGCTGCGGCGCGTTTGAAGTCAGACCACAGCACGACTTTTGCGTCGGCCGAACCGAAGAGACGCGCCTCTGCACGAGAGCGGAAACTGTCATCGTCGATTTTGGTCGTGAACTTCTGGGCGCCTTCGAGAGTCTTGCGAATCGTCGCCTCGCCGCTCTGATTGCCGGCGAATGCAAGGTCGGTGCCCGTTGCCCGCAGGGCGGAATTGATTGAGGGATAAACGATATGATCGAACGCTTCCTTCAATGCGGCAGTGAATTGCAAGCCAACGCGGTCTCGAAGTCCATCCAGTGCTCGCCACTGCGGATCATCTGAGGGTGTGTTCTCAGCCTTGAGTTCGTCCTCGATGCTTTGCAGCGCGCGAGTCTGTCGTGCGGAATCGAGTACTTTCTGAAACGTGTCACGCGAGCCCGTGAGGAAAAGGACGCGATTCTTGTACTGCTGCTGATCCCACCAAGCCTGCCAGTCTGCCGAAATGGGCAATTGGTTGGCTTGTCCGCCTGGCCGAACGATTACCAACGTCGTCTTTTCCTGCTCGAGGGCAACCTCATCCGGCGGCGGCAACACTTTGACGACCTGATAGCAGTCTCTTAGCGAGGCAGAAAAGTACTGCTCCAAATGCTCTCGAAGCATACGATCGACCGTTTCGGAGTGGAGGGCGAGCGCGGTCGAACGCAGCTTTGCTGCAAGATTCTGCTGATTCTTGAAGAACAGGCGACCGTCAGCAGAGTTGTGTAAGTACCAGGCCCTGATCGCCAGCTTGTCTAAAACGTTGGTCTTAAACGTTGAGAGATCACGACCGGGCCGTTGGAGACAGTCCACGAGTTGATATTCGCGGAGTCCGTGGATGGCTCCGGGCGTGGTTGAAAGCGAAGCAACAAGAATGAGGCGGGCGGCATCCGAGGCATCGGAATTGCCGTTCGTGAGGTCGATTTGTTCAACCTCGGCATCGCCCCCGTGCGCCACATCGTGGGCGATGGCCTCGCTGAGCGACGGATTGATAGTGCGCACTTCCGAAGCGATCTCGTCGAGATTCAAGTCCAGGTCATAGGGATGAATCAGATCCATCTTGGCGGCTCCTTCCGACTTCCACAGGTCAGACACGACCATCTGCATGAGTCGGATCACGCCCCGGGTTTGCTGGAAGCCTTCGTTCTCCTTGAATTTGCCGACCAGCTCGCGCAGGTCCGGGTGGAATGGATAGGAATCGAGGACGCGAGCATAGAGTCCTTCCGGCGAAGTGGTCGTCAAATTCATTCGGTTCGCTTCGCGAAGCGCTTCACGATACGCGGCTGCCACACTTTGGATCTCTGCTTCAGGTGCCACGCGCTCGAAGAGGCGTTTCCGAAGAATATGATAGAGCTCGTCGCCGTTCGGATTCACCGGGGTGATTGGTACCGCGTACCGCCTGGATTCTGACGTGATACCGTGAACCGCGCGATTGAATGCGGATTCGAGATTGGCCTGACCAATGCTGAAGTTTGTACCAGCTAAATCGGAGAGCACCAGGCAGACGTTGTCCATATCCGCGACCGCGACGAAAAGATTCGCGAGTGCCGTAGTCGTCACGACGCCCAGGTCGGCATTGCCGACTGGGACGGCGACCGCATATTCCAGATAAGGCGGAAGCTCGTCGAGGAATAGAACGAGCGGGTCGCCACCGAGAAGTTGCTTCCATGCCTCTGGGCCCGGTGCGCTGAGCAAAGGCGAGACGTAGCGGGCAAACTGCTCGCCCTTGCCGAGTTGCTCGGCAATCGAGCCCCAGATTCCGCCAGCTGCATCAGTGCTTCTGCCGTTGAAGCCGATAACCCGACAGCGGCCTAGCCTTGGAGCTGGGTCCTGTTCACCGAGTACCGTCTTTCGCAGTGCTGGATCCCGCGCGAGGAGTCCCAGCGCAATCATGCTGTGAGTCTTGCCGCCACCCATAGCTTGGGAAAGCAGGAAGAGCGACGATCCCGCACTCACACCCCCCAGATGACGAAACGCCCGGTCGACAAGCGTGAGCATCCCATTCGTAAAGAAGTTCTCCTCAAAGAACTCACGGCCGTTGATCTGCCCTTTCAGGAACGTGTCCAGGCTCAGAACGGTCGCTCGTCTGTCTGAAGAAAAGACGGACGGACGTGGTTTGCAGAGAGAGTAGATGCTCATGATTGACCTTGATGTTCTATCAAGCTGGGCTACTCAGGGGCGAAGCGTGTTTGCGAAGGTCATCGAACCGGCGCGGTGGCTTTGCAGTGCCAACAGAATCGGCGTTTGCCGAAGCCCTCCACATTTCCGCCGCATTATGTCCATATCGCGAGGATTATCAAAAAGGCGCGAGCAATTCGTGTGACGTAGGTCGCCCTAAACGGCTGCTTTGCCTCACTCAAAAGTCGGCGCGGGCACGGGGTCATCCGGTGCTATTTGTTTGCAGGCTCCCCTTCACCATGCCCGCTGCTCACTCGAACTCACATAAGCGGGCGACGACTGCGACGCACTTCATTCTCGAGGTCGAATTGTTGCTCGTCAGTAATGCAATGCCGATACATCCACGTCGCGCTGGCTCTCACCACGTCCTGAGACGTCGGCGTCGCCTGCATATGGTCGCGCAAACATTCGCGATCAGGGTCCCGAGATTGGCGAGACTCGATCAGCTTGGAACCAATACTGGCTTTCGGGCTGCTCCAGGAGGGCGCCTGTCACGTATTGCGGCAACCAGCCCTTCGTGCGCCGGTTGGGGTCACCGGACTCCGATCGGACAGGCACAATACAAATCGCGCTCCTCTGGCCGGCCAGCACCATGTCGACATGGTGCTGCCAACGCGTATGGCCTCGATTCGGGAACGCTCGTGCCTTGCGAAGACTGTAGTGTTTCGACGTGCGCATCGGATATCGCCTCAGGTTGCCGGCAGCGTCACGCGTCCACTGGTCCTCCCATGCGTCAAAAATGATGGCGTCCCCCCTGTCGTGTGACCACGCCGCGCGGGAGACATGACGGTCGATACCCAGCGCGGCCAGAACCTCTTTCCTCTTCATTAGGAGCAGCCCCGAGCTTGGTGTTGGCGGAGCGCCTGAGGAAACAACTCCTACTCTCTTGAGGGACTCAAGTCGTCTTTGGACAACCTCAATCGCCCGCGATAACTCCGCGAGCTCCTCGGCAAATCCGTTCACGTCCGCCATACTCCGCGCCACCGCACCGCGTTATAAATATGTTATATATATGTGATATGCAGCGCAACCCCGCCTTCTCGCCTTCTCGCGCCGGCGAAGTCGAGAAGCAGCCGCTGGCTGCTGCCGAGGAGATACCTCGAGAGTTTTGGAAATTGGCTAATTCGCCTCCGCCAGCACCTAAGTTTGATCGCCCGGCCATTCCATAACGTGCCGCAAGTCAGAGTGCTACTCGAACATTGCTGTCTCGCAGATACAAGTAGATAATCGGCAGCCAATGAAGCAAGGTGGCAGTGTCGCATGGTCAAAGCACACTTTTCCGAAGCGACAATAGACGACTTAATGCGGGTTGCCCTAAACGAAATCCTTGAGCGCGGCGATCATATACAGGCTACCAAGGGCGGGAACACTGAGATTACCGGAGTGATGCTGGAGCTGTCGAATCCGCGTGCGCGAGTGAGCAGAACTGAAACTAGAGGCAAGCCATTCAGTTGTCTCGGCGAGCTATGTTGGTATCTCGGAAAGACAGATCGGCTTGATACTATCGAGTACTACATACCCGTTTACAGGAAATTTGCAGAGGGGGGCAGGCTATTCGGCGCCTACGGCCCTCGATTGTTCGATTGGAACGGGCTGACGCAGTTCTCCAATGTTGCCGCTCTTCTCAGAAGAAAGCGGCATTCTAGGCAAGCAGTAATCCAACTCTTCTCAGCAAACGATATCGCGGAGCAGCACAAAGACGTTCCCTGTACATGCACTCTCCAGTTCCTGGTGCGAACTGATGCTTTGCACCTATTGGTAAGCATGCGCTCGAATGACGTTCTTTTGGGGATTCCCGCACGACGTCTTCTGTTTCACAATGTTGCAGGAGGTCATGGCACGGACGCTACGGATTAGGCTGGGGACATATAAGCATGTCGTGGGAAGCCTGCATCTCTATGACGAGCGAAGAGATGCAGCAAACCGTTTTTTGGATGAGGGCTGGCAGCAAAGCGACTTGCCCATGCCTGCGATGCCCTTAGGAGACCCGTGGCCCGCGATCCGATTTCTCGTCAGCGCGGAAGCGCACATACGTACCAAAGCTGCGGATGAGATTGATGTTGGTGGCCTCGATTCGTACTGGGCCGATCTAGTTCGTTTGCTGCAAATCTTTCGATACGACCGAGATCAAGACGTTGAACAGATTCGGAAAATCGCGGCAGAAGTTGAAGCTACCTGCTTTCATTCGTTTATTCAGCGACGCTTGTCGAGTAACTGCGTTTCGCGGTAAGTAGTTTTCCCTTCTGTACCACCCTCTCAAGGCGCTCAGATGCACTCGACGCTAACAACGCTTCTTGATCGATTAGACGGTGCAAGGGGGAAGGGAGCGGAAGTACTCGACTGGGGTTGTCCAGTTCCGGCGTTCGGCGATATTTCAAAGTCCCGAGTAGCTACGGTTGGCATTAACCCGAGTAATAGGGAATTCGTGGATGAGCAAGGCGCCGAACTTCAGGGTGAAGCCCGCAGATTTCATACGCTCAATTCATTCACGCTCGATTCCTGGGCGGACGCCAATGCTCGCCACTTACGTCTAATCGTAGAATCGTGTTGCGGATACTTTCATCGAAATCCGTATGACCGGTGGTTCAAAACGCTTGATCTGGTTGTGTCAGGTACCAATGCCTCGTACTACGATCAGATCTCGAGCGCCTGTCACCTGGACTTGATCCCATACGCGACTGCACAGAAGTGGAGTGAGCTCTCAAAGGACAAGAAGGCGACACTTCTGGAACTGAATCGAGATGCGATAGGGTTGCTAGTACGCGATTCGCCTGTGCGAACGTTGATACTCAATGGACGGTCCGTTATCGCCCAGTTCGAAGCCATATCAAGAACTCGCCTGGAGGCGAGCGAAATTCCCGCGTGGTCCCTGCCTAGAAAGAACGGATATGACGTTGCCGGCATCTCATACAAAGGTTGGGCAACTGAGATAGGCGGCGTGGAGCTTGGACGAACGATTCTAGTGCTGGGCTTCAATCACAACTTGCAAAGCAGTTACGGTGTGACGGCTCACGTCATACGCTCGATTAGAGATTGGGTTGCAGAGTCGATGAGGAGTGTGAATGGCAAGGCCACGAGACAGGGCCCGAGCTAACTGCCTCGATACAGCTCTCGTTCGCTTCAATAATACGAAGAGGGCACTGCCGGGCGTTGCAGACGTGGATGCGCGTCAGTGCCTTGTGGAGCAGATGCTCGAAAGCTTACGTCGCGTCAACTACGTGAGCGTGATTAAGCGTCGGCCCTTGAGTGCGCGGAGAGCCGATCCCAACGACGAACTCTTTGACCCAATTCGCGCGGCAATCCTCCATCAAGAATCGGGAAATATCGATGAAGCGTTCTGGCTCGTATTCTTGTTCGTTCACTTCGGGAAACACGCGAGGGGGGGATGGAGATACGTGAGCGAGGTCTACGGTAGCTTGGGCCACGAGGGGCTCTGGACGTGGGCAAGAACTAGCGCGGATCCTGCAGCGTTTCGCGCGTGGCTAGACGGCCATATGGCCGAGATAAAGCGACCTGGTGCCCCTGGCGGATTTGGAAACCACCGTAAGTACCAAAGCCTCGAGGCATACTCGCCTAATGGAACCGGGGCTGCCGTGGAGACATACGTAGAGTGGGTGGAACCGCAAAGGGGGCACATTGCACTTTTCCGCGAGCACTGCGAGGCGGCCGGAGGGGATGGGCGGCAAGCCATCGATGCCCTTTACAGATCTATGGACGCAGTAGCGAGTTTCGGTAGAACGGCGAGGTTTGACTACTTGGCGATGGTCGGGAAGCTAGGCCTCGCCCCAATAGAGCCTGGATCCGCCTGTATCAAAGACTCTACCGGGCCAGCCGCAGGGGCCCGACTTCTATTTAACGGGGATGCCACCCAAGGCAGCGCGAGCACAGCAGAGCTTGACGAATGGTTGCAAGAACTTGATGGCGACCTAAACGTTGGAATGCAAGTCTTGGAGGACGCCCTGTGCAACTGGCAAAAAAGCCCGCGAAGATTTCGGCCGTTTCGCTCTTGATCAAACCTACTCCGCGAAGTCAGTCACCCAGGCAAATCTACGTTTCAAGCTATTCAGCTGGTTGCGTCTTAGTCTTCCCTTGTGTTGCAGCTGACCGACGACGATCCCTGGTGAAACCCCGATCCGGAGGGCGAATCTGATTACGTCGCGGGAATTTGCCCCTAGCTTCATCATCGTGCCCTGATGCTGTCGCGGGACGAGAGTGTTGGCCGCAAACTCGTTCGCTTCGTTTTCTTCATTTGTGTTCGGCTCGTCGCCTTCTTCCTCTAAAACCACTTCTTCTGGCTCATGCAGCAGCAGGTGGCCAACTTCATGAAAGAAGGTGAACCAAAACTGATCGTCTGATAAGTAGCGAAAGCTTAACTGAATGAGGGCCTTCCGGGGGCTGAGCAGTCGGACGACTCCGCTAGCTCGGCAGCCGGTTGGAGAGCGGACGATTGTCACGGCGACGCCAGCGGCGGCACAACACCGTTGGAGTTCTGGAAGAAAGTGTGAAGGATCCTTTCTTCGGGTGAGTGATCGAATGTGCTCAATTGAACGTCGAAGTGTCTCCGGATTCCATGGGCCACAGTCGATTCGCTCAGCTTCGATTTCTCCTTGTCGGAGCCACGTGGCAACAGCGGCCGGCTTTGACTGGAACGACCGAGATGTCCTAAAGGCGACTCTGTCCTGTAGTTGCCCATAGATTCGCTTCCATGCGATTACGCTAGGAACGCCAAAATAGTTTAGGCAAGCGGCCAACTCGTCGCTCGGGCGAGGAGCCGGTTGTAGCCAGCCAAATTTAACCATGTCGCTGATGGGGAGTGTTGTAAGCCACTCTTCATCGACCCTACAGAGCCTCGCCGCATCCTGCCGATACTGGAAGTCTCTCGACATCCAAAATTCGACTGAAGCCCCAAGCGCTTCGGACAACTTCCTGGCCACTCGTATGCTGATCGTCATTCGACCTTCAAGGAGATTCTGCAAGTCTCCTGATGAGAGCTCGATTTGTCGGGAAAAATCGCTCTCAGCTATACCGCGTTCCCGTAGAACGCTACGAATGGTATCTCCGGGTGGCGACACCCAGTCTGGCTGAAAACCCTGAGCGCTACGCATTGCCACGGCTGACTCCAATAATTTTGATGCGACTCACTCTAGGCCAGTCGATATTACCTGACTCCGTAGTCGGATTAGTCGGATGGTTCGCTGAGAACCTGACTTCGTATCCATCCTCGAGACTCACCGCCATGTGTTCGCCATCGGGACTCACAACGACGCGGGGGTTTCCCACCAGAAGGTCGGCGGGAGATCTCGCTGCTACGAAGTCGGCCAAGCGCTCTCTTAGGAGGCCGCTGAGTCCCGGTCCGAACATGTTGAGGCCGCATTCGGCGCTCTCGCAGATTTGGCGGAGTTCTCGGGTGCTGAAGGCGAGATCCAAGTCGAGGCGTCCTTAAGTCGCTCGGCACACGGAGCTAGAACTATATCCACTGCGCAGCTCGGATCAAGCACGCACGACCACCGCGTCGGCGCCAAACGAGATCCTTGTCAAGAGAAACACGGCCAGCCGCTCGGCGACCGGGAAATATCCACATCTCGCTACATTGCTTTATCCTCGCGCCCATGTCTCCCGACGCGCAGGACCGCCCTATCCAAAGAGCCATCTTCGACTGGCTCGAGCGCCAGACTGCACTTCACGGCGACGTCCTCCCATGGGAGCTCCTGCGCCGCAGCCCCACGCGGCAGGGCCGGCGGGTGCCGCTCGTCAGCATGCAGGGCATCTTCAAGCCGAAGGTCCTGCCCGAGATCCCCCTCTCCTTCCGCACCTCGCCCGATGGCCCGTACGAGGACAGCTTCGCCGACGACCATCGGCTCCTCTATCGCTATCGCGGCACCGACCCTCGGCATCGCGACAACGTCGGCCTGCGCGAGGCGATGCGCCGGCGCACGCCGCTCGTCTATTTATTCGGGACACAATCGCCGATACGCTCTCGCGGGGCGTGCCGGCGGCCGCGGCCGACGAGGAGTCGGCGCCGCGGCGCGCCTATATCATGCGGACCGTGCAGGCGCGTCTTCACCAGCAGAGTTTCCGCGAGCGCGTGCTCGCGGCCTACGGCAATCAGTGCGCGCTCTGCCGGCTCCGCCGCCGCGAGCTGCTCGAGGCGAGCCACATCATCCCCGACAGCGATCCGCGGGGCGTGCCGGTGATCCGGAAAGGGCTGGCGGCGTGCTCGATCCACCACGCCGCGTTCGATCGCAACCTCATCGGCATTCGGCCGGACGCCGTGATCGAGGTCCGTGCGGACATCCTCGAAGAGCAGGACGAACCGATGCTTCGGCACGGTCTTCAAGGCATGCACGGGCAAACGGCTGCACGTGCCGGGGCGTCGCGAGCACCGGCCGGATCCCGACGCGCTCGAGCTTCGCTACGCGCTGTTTCGAAGTGCCGGCCGCGGCGCTGCCGGAATCGTCACGCACCACGAGCCATGAAGATCTGGGTCGGCGTGACCGACGACGACTGGTTCTCGTTCCTGCGCGAGCTCACGCCGGACGAGGTGAACTTCTGGCAGCCGAGCGGGAGCCGGCAGTTCAAGCTCCTCCAACCCGGCGAGCCGTTTCTGTTCAAGCTGCACAGCCCGCGCAACTTCATCGTCGGCGGCGGCTTCTTCGTGCGTCACACGGCGCTGCCGTGCTCGCTCGCCTGGTCGGCCTTCGGCGTGAAGAACGGCGTCGCCGATGCGGGCGCCTTTCGCGCGCGCATCCGGCGCTACCGCCGCGACGCGGAGCCGGGACCCGATCCGACCGTCGGCTGCAACATCCTGACGGAGCCCTTCTTCTGGCGCGAGGACGAGTGGATTCAGGTCCCGACTGGGCGCCGAACATCGTCCAAGGCGAGAGCTACGACGACGCGGCGCCCGCGGGTCGTGCGCTCTGGCAGGAGGTGCTCGCACGCCTCGCGCTCGACCCGCGGCTCCGCGAGATCAAGGACGGCGCGCCGCGATACGGCGGGGACTATCTCGCGCGAGTTCGACTCGGGCAGGGCGCGTTCCGCGTGCTCGTGACGGATGCCTACCAGAAGCGCTGCGCGATCAGCGGCGAGCGCACGCTGCCGGTGCTGCAAGCGGCCCATATTCAACCGTACGCGGCGGCGGGACCGCACCGCGTGTCGAACGGGCTCCTGCTCCGCTCCGATCTGCACATTCTTTTCGATCGCGGCTACGTCACCGTGACGCCGGAGCTAAGGATCGAGGTCAGCCGGCGGATCCGCGAGGAGTTCGCGAACGGACGCGAGTACTACGCCTACCACGGCAAGACGCTCGCGGTCATGCCGAGCGAGGCGCGGGAGGGGCCGGCGGCGGAGTTTTTGCGGTGGCATAACGAGCATTGCTTCGAGCGGGGTGGGTTCGAGGCGGAGGACGGAGCGTAGGGCTGGCAAGATCCGAGGGACGCGAATCTCGACGCAAGCACCGGAATCGAACCTCGCTTCGATTCATGATCGCGCTAACCTGCGAATTCGCATGAAGCATGAAGACATAGCGCACACAAGGATGGGGCGCGATGGCGGATCAGGACCACGCCTACAAGCTGCTCTTCTCGCACGCCGAAATGGTCCGCGATCTGCTCGAGGGCTTCGTCAAGGAGGAGTGGCTGAGCCAGCTCGACTATGAATCGCTCGAGAAGGTCGGCAGCAGCTACATCAGCGATGACTTGCGGGAGCGCAGCGACGACATCGTGTGGCGCGTGCGCCAGCTTGCCGCCGATGGACGGCTGCCGCCCGTCCTGGCGATCGTGCTCTACAACGGCGCCGCGCGCTGGCGAGCACCGGAAGATTTGGCTGCACTGCTTCAACCCGGGCCGCGGGCGCTCGAGCGCTACCAGCCGCGAGCCCGTTATCTGCTCATCGACGAAGGCCGCTACGGCAAAGACGAGCTCCTCTCACTCCGCAATCTGGTCGCGGCGCTATTTCGGCTCGAAAACAGCCGCAGCGAGGAGGAAATACTCGTGGTCGTGCGGTCGTTGCTCGAGTGGCTGCATCAGCCGGAGCAGGCGAGCCTGCGGCGCGCGTTCGTGGTCTGGATCAACTATAGTTTACTCGGGCGGACGGCCGGAGGCCCCGTGGAAGGCGTGGAGGACCTACAGACTATGGGCACGCTGATCGAAGCCCGCATGCAGGAGTGGGAGCAGGAGTGGCTGCGCCAGGGGCACCGCGAAGGGCTACGCGAAGGCGCAACGCACGTCGTGCAGCGTCAACTACGGCGACGATTCGGCGACCTGCCCGACTGGGTTACGGCGCGTCTGCAGGGCGCTTCGTCCGACCAGCTCGATCAATGGGCCGAGCGTCTGCTCGAAGTGGACAGCCTGGAAGCGTTGTTCGAGAGCGAGAAAAGTTGACATCTCGTGCGGCAGCCTGCCGTTTTTTCTCCTCCACTCTGTCCCCACCTCGTCCTCATCGATGCCGATTTGCACGAGCTGTTCCCGACTCGGAATGGGTCAACAGGGCCCGGCCGCGTGACGGTTGGGGGAAAGCTCTCGGACGCCTTGGCTCCGGGAACGTTTGAAAAGTATTCTCAAACAAGCAGGACTGAAGAGCGAGTAATGCAGCCATGCGCTATGCGGTCGGCCGAGTACGCGGGATGACGGCCGCTCGGCCGCTCAGCAGCGCGAGCAAGAAATATAGCTTCCGATATATGAGCGGCGGTGGAGGAGCTGCACCGGTTGCCCGACGACCCTCGATCAGAACTTGTACGCGACGCGCCCGTCCTCTACGGCGATCAGCGCCTTCTTCTGCAATGCTTCAACGAATCCGATCGCGGTATCGGGCGCCAGCTTCGCCGGGAAGCGTGCGACAAGCGCGCGGATCAGCGTCCTTTCAGTTCGCGGCCGCTTGTCACCCCGCTTCCGCAGGTCTTTGACTATCGCGGCAAGCAGTTTCTCGCGTTCAGCAACGACGGAAGTCGGGGCAACGGCGCTCGTGATGTCCACGCATCGCCGAGCTCGAATTCCGCGCGCGTTGAGGTGCGGCTGCAGCGCATTGGCGCACTCGACCGCTAACTTTTGGTTCTTTCCGACGAACACCAAAGTCCTGCACTGGCGTCCCTGCAGCAGCGACAAGTCTTTAGGCTGAACGTTCTCGTAATCGATCAGTACGTAGAGCGTGGTCATCGTGTGACGCTACTCCGGGTCACTCCGAGCGGAGCCGGAGGATAGCTCCATTCAAGCGATGGCGACGAGATTCCCGGCTTGAAGCTGGGATGGAGTTCAAGGTTTCGCGTGCTAACGACTTGACGGACGTCCGAGGTAACGCGGCGAGGAAATCGAGGCAGCCGGCCTTCCCGCCGACTTGCCACGATTCGGGTCTCGTATTCGCGCGTCCGGCGCCCCTAAGGTCGATCTGTCGTCGCGCGACTACGTGCAGCAGCGCAAGCAGTCGGCAGATTAGTCGGCGCTTCTCTACCATACGCGACTCGCGTATAGTCAAACATGAAGCTGACCTTCATCGAAACGCCCTTGTTCTCAGACGCTCAAGTATGGCTGCTCACGGTCTACGACAAGGACGAAGCCATCGATCTTTCGGCAGACGAGAAGCGTATCCTGAAACGGGCAATGCAATCGGAGCTCATATCAAGGCAGAAATCGCGATGAAGGCCAAACGAAAGTTGTTCGAGGAGTTGATGGATGGCGTCGACGCGATGGGCGAGCAACGCAAGGGGAAGATCACGCTGAAGACGCACGTCGTCGAGGATCGGCGTCCGTTGCAAATCGACGCCGCCACGATTCGCGCTACTCGAGAACATCTTCGTGTGTCGCGTGCCGTCTTCGCGCGCCGCCTTCGAGTCTCCACTCGCACGCTCGAGAACTGGGAACAAGGGCGCGCCAAGCCGAACGCACAGGCGGCGGCGCTCATTCTCATGGTCCGACGGTATCCGGATACATTGAAGCGGCTTGAGGCTCTGGACGACCGATCGGCATAGGACAGCAGCCAAGCCCACGTCGGTGGCATGGGCCATGGCGCCAGGCGCAGGCAGGCGTACCGCCCAGCAAAATCGAACCGCTGGAACTTGGACGTCCTCGCCCGAGCTGAGCCGCTTCCTCGGGATAGTGGTGGCGATATATTATCGAGACCACGCCCCGCCTCATTTTCATGCCGTGTATGGCGAGCACGAAGGGACGATCGATATTCGGACGGGCGGCGTGACCGGATATTTGCCGCCCCGTGTGCTCGGCCATATCGAAGAGTGGCGTCAGATGCACGAGGCGGACCTTTTGGTCGCTTGGAGCCGGGCTCAAGCCGGCTTGCCGCCCGGCAAGGTCGAGCCCCTGGAGTAGCGCGGGTGATGTCGCGAATTACTGCTGCCGAGTACGTGACCGGGTACATAGTCTGGCTTCGCTTCGACGACGGACTCGAGGGCGAGGTGGATCTTTCGCGGGAATTGCACGGTCCCGTTTTCGAGCCGCTGCGCGATGTTGCGTTCTTCCGGCAAGTCCAGCTGCACCCCGAGCTGAAAACCTTGGTCTGGCCGAAGGGCGCGGACTTGGCGCCGGAGTTCCTGCGCGAGAAGCTCGCGCTCGCGATTCAATAAGCGGCGTCCACTGCGTTGCGAAAGGCGGCAAGCAGACCGCCTATCGTGGCGAGGCGGACGAGCGAACTTGGACGTCCTCGCCCCCGCCGCCCCTAGTCAATTAGCCGCCCACTCCGGCACGCGCTGATCGTGCTTCAGCCGCACGCGCTTCAGATTCACCGCCTCATATATATCTCCCAGCGCGGGCTCCCCCTCCTCCGCCAACGTCGGCAAGCTCGCCGCCGCCTCCCGCACGAATCGCTCGGGCACGATCGGATTCGCCGCGCGCCGGTAGCCCTCGTCCCACCAGCCGATGATCCGCTCGGCGGCGCTCTGTAGCGTCGCCGCGGCCGGCAGCCGCGCGCCCTTGCGGCCGTTCACGTCGCGGCGCACGGGCAGCAGATTCCACAGGTCGTTGCACGGCCAGGCCGACCACGGAAAACAGTGGTCGATGTCGAGATTGCCCGGCGTCAGCGCCTTTCCGCTCCATGTGCAGCGAATCACGCGCCCCTCCTCGAGCAGCTCCAGCGCCCGCGCGCGCGTGAGCTGCACGTCTCTCGTCGGCTCCGACCACGTCATCGCTTCGATCAGGCGCGCCTCGTCGAGCCGGCGGCCCTGCGCTTCGGCGTATTCGCGCATCAGCCGCCGCCATTCGGCGACGATCGCGGGCTCGACCCAGACGCTGAACCGCTGCATGGCATGCCAGAGCTCGCGCGGCACCTGCAGCTCGCCGAACGAAAGGAGATAGGGCTCGTCGAGCATCAGCTCGGCCGGGTTTGCGGCCATGCGCCTCGGCACCGGACGGAGGATCGGCTTGCCGTCCGCATACGTCATGTAGAAGGTGGGCTGATCGACGATCGCGCGGCGGGCATCCTTGAGCGCCGCGTGCAGCGCGCGGGCGCCGTCCCCCGCGAAGCGCATCCCGATCCGGAGATCGCCGGCCGGGAGCTTCATGACCTCGCGGAACCCTTGCCGAACGAACGAGAGGCCGCGCCCATCCGAGAGCCGCGGCGCCTGCGGAAAATCGCCCCGGATCAGCGGATGAAAGAGCCGCACCCAGGTCAGCGCGACGAGCCCGAGCGGCACGCTCACGTGGCTGTCGCCCGCGTCGCGGCTCATGCCGGCGGTGCCGTCCGCAATCCGGCAGAGCGTGCGCAGCAGCGCGAGCTTGTAGGTCGAGCTCTTCGCGTCGTTCAGGATGATGTGCCGGAGCAGCGGCAGCGCGCCCGTGCCGTCGTCGGGCAGGCGCACGGCGATCTCCGTCCAGCGGACGTTGTTCCGTCCATCCTTGTCGGGCGCCGCGCCGACGTGCTCGACGAACGCGCCGTGCTCGCGGGCCAGGCGCTCGACCTCCTCGCTCCCGACCGGATAGAAGCGCCGCTCGGGCGCCGCGGGGCCATCGCGCAGCGTCAGCGCCAGCAAGCCACCGGGCTTGAGCAGATTGACGAGCTTGCGGAACGCGCGCGCACGGTCGGCCGGCGCGACGTGCATCCAGACGGCGGAGAGGAGGATCACGTCGAAGTCCGTGCCGAGCCGCGCGACGCGGGCGAGCGCCGGCAGCCGGTCGTCGAGGAAGCGGATGCGCGGATGCGGATGCCGGCGCTCGGCTTCCTCGCGCATCGCGCGCGAGGGCTCGACCGCCACGACCTCGTAGCCCTGCTCGGCGAGCCAGGCCGCGTCGCGGCCGGTGCCCGCGCCGACGTCGAGCACGAGCGCGCCGTCCGCGGACGGCAGGCGCGGCCGCAGCCAGGCGTGGACGTCCGGGAAGGCGAGCGCTTCGTAGCGGGGCGCGACCTCGCGGACGTGGTCGTCGTACCAGGCGATGGAGTCGGAGTCGGTCATTCGAGCACGGGGGCCGCGTGGCGCGATCGGCGCGGCTCGCGATCAGGTGCTCCCTGCCTCATTGAACAGAGCGATATAGGGCGCATAGCGAAAGCGTCGGTTCCGCGCGTAGCCGGTCATCTCGCTGAGCACGCCGAGCTTCACCAGCCGGGACACCAGACTGTTGGCCGCTGCGTACGTGGTGCCGGTCATGGTCTGCACGTCATTCACGGCGACAATCGGGCGGTCGAATAGCGATTCGAGCACCTTGTGACCGTTACCGGCTGCGCGGCCGAGTTGCGCCGTGATCGCACTACGGTGCTGCTCTCGCAGTTGCAGAATGCGCCGTGCCGTCTCGGCTGCCTCGACCGCCACCTCGATCACGCCGCGCAGGAAGAACGCGAGCCACGCTTCCCAGGCCCCCTCGTCGCGTACCGCCTGCAAGTGCTCGTAGTAGGTCTGCCGGTGCTGCTTGAAGTAGTGAGACAAATAGAGCACTGGCTTGTGCAGCACACCGCGCTCCGTGAGCAGGAACGTGATCAGCAGTCGCCCAACGCGTCGGTTGCCGTCGAGGAACGGATGAATCGTCTCGAACTGCACATGCGCGAGGGCGATCTTCACCAACGGCGGCAGCTCGTCCTGCGCGTGCAGGAAGCTCTCGAGGTCTCCCAGCGCCGCAGGCACGGAGTCGTGCGGCGGCGGCACGAATGTCGCGGTGTTCAGTGTGCAGCCGGCCGGGCCGATCCAGTTCTGGCTCGTGCGCAAGTCGCCGGGCTGGAGTTGGCCGCCGCGCACGCCTCGCATCAGCTCCGCGTGGATCTCGCGGATCAGGCGCACCGAAACCGGCAGCTCGGCGAGTCGAGCCAGTCCGTGGTTCAATGCACGGACGTAGTTGATCACCTCGTCCACGTCGCGCGGCAAGCTTTGTTCGAAAAGCTGCGCCTCGGCTGCGAGCAGGTCCTGCAGCGAGCTTTGCGTGCCCTCGATCTGGCTGGATAGCACCGCCTCCTTGCGCACGTACATGAAGACGAAGAGGTCGGGGTTCGGCAAAGTGAGCACCGAGCCATCGAGCCGACCCAGCGCCCGGTCGGCGGCGGAGAGCAGGCCCTGCAGTTCACCCCCCAGTGCGAGCGCGGGCTGCGGCGGCAGCGGTGCGGGCACGAACGCCCGGTAGCCCATGGGCTGGGTGATGTAGCGTCCCGCCCGGGTCCGGGCTTCACCGCCAGTCTCCATGCAGATGCCTGCCTTTCGTATGGGGCAAGATGCGCTCCATATGATAGGCTGCCTTTAACAAGGACGGAAGGCCGCCGCCTTGTTTTAGTTAGTTTGGGCAGGGTCGGTTCAGCTCCTCGGCATCGACCGGATGGAAGCCACGGAAGGCTCCGCGGGGCGGTCGCACAGCGTGAAGGCAATCAGACGGCCGGGCTTAAGCAGATGATCAGCTTTCGGGTGGACTCGCCATCCTGCCCGTGTTTGTGGTCGGCGACGACCCGCTCGGCTTGTGCTTCACGGTGATGGCCGACGCGAAGGACACGATTGCGGGCGCGACCTCGCGGACGTGGCCGTCGTACCAGCCGATGGAGTCGGAGTCGGTCATTCGAGCACGGGCGAGACGAGACGGCGCCGTCGCCGGCGCTCAACTCCTCACCGATGACGCCAGACGTTCCATGAGCTCTGCCGGCGAAATCGCCGTCACACCCTTCCCGGCCCGCCATGAGTCGCTGCCGGCATGCACGAGGTAAGCCTCCTTCGGATTCAGCGCCTGCTGCGCGAAGTGAAAACCTCTCGACAGCGTCGGCGCGGACGAGCGCTTGATTTCGATCATCATCTCGACTTCGCCGGCCCGTTCGAACAGGAGATCCACTTCGGCGCCTTCCGCGGTTCGATAATAGTAGGGCGTTCTTCGCTCGCCCGCCGCGGCGATCAAATTCTCGATGACGAACCCTTCCCAGCTCGCTCCGGCAACGGGATGCCCGAGAATCTGATTCCAGGTCTCGAGCTCCAGAAGCGCGTGCGTAAGGCCGCTATCGCGAATGTAAGTCTTCGGCGTCTTCACCAGCCGCTTGCCGACGTTGCCGCTCCACGGACGAAGTCTTCTCACCAGCAGAAGATCGACGAGCAAGTCGACGTAACGGCCAACCGCCGGAGTCGAGACACCGAGGCTCGCTGCAAGCCGCGACTGGTTCAGCGGCGTGCCTTGTGCATGAGCGAGCATCGTCCAGAGGCGGCCGACCGTCTCCGCCGGAAGTCTCGGCGCGAACATCGGCACATCGCGCTCCAGATAGCTGCGGATAAAGGCTCGCCGCCAAGCGAAGCTCAGCGTGTCGTCCGTCGCAAGGAGGCTTTCGGGAAAGCCGCCTCGCGTCCACAGCCGATCCGCATCTCCGACCGGTTCCGTCAGCTCGCGGAGGTCGATGGGCCCGAGCTCGAGGTAGCCGACCCGTCCGGCCAGGGTCTCGGACGCTTGTCTCATGAGATCCAACGATGCCGATCCGAGCAGCAGAAAATGTCCGGCTCGCTCACCCGATCGCCGACGCTCGTCGATGATCCCTCGCAGCGGCTCGAACAGGGCCGGAGCGCGGTGGATCCCGTCGATGATCACGAGCTTGCCGGTTTGGGCCCGCAGGTAGGCGTCGGCGTCGTCGAGGCGCCGGAGGTCGGCCGGCCGCTCCAGGTCGAGATACACCGCGGCGTCGGCCAAACTCTCGGCAATCTGCAATGCGAGCGTGGTCTTGCCCACTTGTCGAGGGCCGAGCAGGACGACCGCCGGCAGCTCGCGAAGTCGTGTCTCGATCCGTGACCGGAGGCGGCGGGCTATGGTCGCCAAAGGTTACCCCGCAATTTTAACTTTACGCGTTATATTTACGGGGTAAATTCCAGAGGGTGACGGTCGGCCGTGCAAACGCGGTCCATCGCCGTCGGGAGTGCTGGTGGACTGGCACGATCGGCGCATCGGGCACTCGAGCGCCTCAAGATCGGCGACGGGCGAGACGAGCAGGTCGCCGCTGCGCTCGAACGAGATGAAGCCGCGGTCGAACAGGTGATCGATGCTCGGCGTCAGCAGCAGGCCGTTCTCGCCGTCGAGCCGCTCGGTGTCGTCGCTGTCCCGCCAGGGTTTGCAGTGGCTTGCGATCAGGTGCTCGATGCGGTCGACGCCCGTGATCCGGCACCGCCGCTCGATCTGCCGGACGCGCTGCTTGAAGAGGCCCTGGCCGCGGCGAGAAATGATGAGGGCGGCCTTCTGCGTCTCTTCGATATCTTGCTGCCGTATCGTGTCCACGAGGTGCTCTTCCCACTCGACCTGCCCTTGTGCCGGGGAGCGGTTCGGATCGAGCGCTCGGTCGAGCACGTCGGAAGCAGCCGAGACGATCGCCCGGGCAGTCCGGCCCATGAGGCCGAGGAGCGTCTCGGCGAGAAGCGGCTCGAGGGCCGTCAGGTAGATGCCCTGCAGCCCGTGACCGTTCGGGCGCAGCGGCGAGTACTTGGCGGGCAGTAGCGGCGCGAGCACGTCCATGTGGTCCGCCGGCCGGAGGGGCCGCTCGACCGGCGTGAATCGAACGTCGACCCGCCAGCCGACGTTCGACCAATTGGGCCCGGCCGAGCCGAACTCGGCCGGCTTCGGACATTCGTAGCAGTGCGATTCCCCAATGCCGATCGCGCGGATGTACGTGCCCTGGAACGAGAACACGACGTCGCCCGGCGCGACCTCGCGCATGAACTCGTAGAAGGGATTGCGGTGGTCGTTGGCGTTGCGCTTCGGGGACCACAGGTAGCCGCCGCGCGTCTCCTGCTCGAAGGTTTGGTTTTGATTGACCCACCAGAAGCGCATGGTCGATCTCGCGGCGGCGCGGCATTCGGCGCGCGGTGTCTCCGTCGCGGGGGCGAAGGGCCCGGCGAGCGATAACTGATGTTTCGGGGAAGAGCGAGGCGAATCCGGGCGGAGCGATCGGAATCGGACATGGCTTCGTTTCGTGATCAACGTATTCTGGGGCCGAGGATGGCGGGCGGCGCACAAGGACGGAGCGCAATGGCGGAACACGACCATGCCTACAAGTTGCTGTTCTCTCATGCCGAGATGGTCCGCGACCTGCTCGAGGGCTTCGTCAAGGAGGGGTGGCTGAGCCAGCTCGATTACGCGTCTCTCGAGAAGGTCGCCGGCAGCTACGTCAGCGACGACTTGCGGGAGCGCAGCGACGATGTCGTCTGGCGGGTGCGTTGGGGCGAGGACTGGATCTACGTCTACTTGCTGCTGGAGTTCCAGTCGACAGTGGAAGCGTACATGGCCGTGCGTATCCTGACGTACATCGCCCTGCTCTATCAGGATCTGATCCGCACTCGCCAACTCTCGTCCGACGGACGGCTGCCGCCGGTGCTGGCCATCGTGCTGTATAACGGCGCCGCACGCTGGCGCGCGCCGGAAGAGCTGGCCGCGCTGATCCAACCCGGCCCTCGCGCGCTCGAGCGCTACCAGCCGCGAGCCCGATACCTCCTGATCGACGAGAGCCGCTACGGGCAAGACGAGCTCGCGCCGCTTCGCAACCTGGTCGCGGCGCTGTTCAGGCTCGAAAACAGCCGCAGCGAGGCGGAGGTGCTCGGTGTTTTGCGCTTGTTGATTAATTGGCTGAAACTGCCAGAGCAAGCGAGCCTGCGGCGCGCGTTCGTCGTCTGGATCAACAGAGTTATACTGAAACGGACACCCGGAGGACCCGTGGAAGGCGCGGAGGACTTACTGACCATGGGCACGCTAATCGAAGCGCGCATGCAGGAATGGGAGCAAGGCTGGTTGCGCGAAGGCCTCGAGAAAGGCCTACAGCAAGGCATGCGTAAAGGTGAAGTACAGCTGCTGCAGCATATGCTGCGGCATCGGTTCGGCGAGCTGCCGGATTGGGTCGAAGCGCGGTTGTCGAATGCGTCCGCGGAGCAGCTCGAGCAGTGGGCTGAACGTTTGCTCGACATCGACGGCTTGGACTCGCTGTTCGACAAGCCCTGATCTAAGTCGATCGACAGCACCGGGAGGCGGTCGTCGATCCAGTGGATGCGCGGATGCCAGTGCCGGCGCTTGGCTTCCTCGCGCAACGGCATCGCCGTCGAACAGCTAGCGTGCTCAGCCCCTACGGCCGGTCTTCAACTGCTGCAAATCCTCGGTAAGCACCAGCGGCGATTGCGCTCGCTCAATTCCCCTGCCCCGATCACACAGCAGATCGCCTCGCCCAACCAAGGCCTCCGCCCCAGGTTCGTCCAGAATCATCTGGGAATTGGTGGCGTTCGTAACCTTCAAGCAGACCTTGAGCGGCAGATTGGCCTTGATCGTACCGGTAACGATGTTCCGGTCCGGCCGCTGCGTCGCGAGCACGAGATGCAGGCCGGCGGCGCGGCCCTTCGCGGCCAGACGTGCCACCAGGCTCTCGAACGCGGCCTTCTCGCTCTTGCCTGCCAGAACCAGATCCGCAAACTCGTCGACAACGATCACGTGGAACGGCATCGAGGCGATCGGATTGCACCTGCAGGGCCTGCGCGATGGCGGCCTAGCCATTCCATTGCCGACGAGCGGCGTGGAGTACGTGGAGGTAGCGGACTGACCCTCGGCTGCGGTGCTCTCCCCTCTCGGCTGCGAACATGGCCTCCTGCATGACGAGAAGGGCTCCCATGTTCTGCCTGCATAGTCCTACGTTCTAAGTTCGCGAAAACTGCGAAGTTCGTAGTATCGCTATAGCATAGCTCTGCCGCTGGATCTCGCTGGGCTGGCCCCGCGCGCACGGCCTTCCTCCACATCCTGTCCAAACATCGGCGTCTCGCACCATTTGGACG
This sequence comes from uncultured Gammaproteobacteria bacterium, assembly GCA_963702105.1. Taxonomy (GTDB): domain Bacteria; phylum Pseudomonadota; class Gammaproteobacteria; order Steroidobacterales; family Rariloculaceae; genus ZC4RG20. Next base: position 9,956 of record OY969712.1, on the reverse strand, counting down.
ACGCTATTGAGACACGAGCAGCCGCCTGTCGAGCGCTCGCAGTCAAGCTCGTCGTGCTCGACGATGAGGCCTAGATGGGTTGAGGCGAGAGCGCCTTTTCAGTCGCCCCGACCAAATTTTTCAGAAATCGAATGGCTCGTGCGAGGTTTTCCTTCGTTACCGGATGGGCACGCGGCGGCCCAGGCTCGATCGGGCGCGAGCGATGGACCACATCGCCGCGGAGCTTCGTGTACTGGTCCAGGCACTCGCCTATCGCTTTCGAGTCGGTGTTGTTCCATGACCAATGCTCGGTGACATCAACACCCGCGTAATCGCGAAACAGTTGAATCGTCTTATCGGCAGTCGGGTTGTGCAGGCGCTTAATGTCTTCATCGAGCCTCGATTGCACAAACGCCGCAATGGAGCGGTCGGTCACTGTGCGCAGTCGCTTATCTGCGGCCTCAAGCACGCGATCTTCGACGTAGGTTTCCCAGGCCGTCATCGCCATGATCAGCCCTGCCCGTTTCAGCACCTCTATCTCCGGCGGAGGGGGCTGGGTATTGAGCGTATCGAAATGCGCGAGGAGGTTCTCTGCATCCAGGATAGACTGCTCAAACGTGTCGCTCGCTCTGGACATCTGCTTATTCGCCCCCTGTGTAGCTCGCGGCCTGGGACAGCCGCCCCGGGGAAAGATAGCGGATCTTCCGAAGTCGAACCACCGCTCCGCCTCGGGTTGTGACAGAGTTCAAAGGTTTAATGCGCTAACGACTCGGAGCGTACGGGTACGGCAAGCCCTCAGGCCGCACGGCACGACGTTTCGCCGCTCAGCAAATATCCAGATCTCGCACTATTCGTTTATGCTCTGCCCATGTCTACCGACGAGCAAGACTCGCTGGTTCGAAGAGCCGTCTTCGACTGGCTCGAGCGCCAGACCGCGCTTCACGGCGACGTCCTGCCATGGCAGCTGCTCCGGCAGGGTCCCGAGTGGCAGGGGCAGCGCGTTCCGCTCGTCAGCATGCAGGGCATCTTCAAGCCGAAGGTCCTGCCGGAGATCCCCCTCTCGTTCCGCACGTCTCCGGGCGGACCGTACGAGGACAGCTTCGCCGACGATCATCGACTCCTCTACCGCTACCGCGGCACGGACCCGCGGCATCGCGACAACGTCGGCCTGCGCGAGGCAATGCGCCGACGTACACCGCTGGTCTATCTATTCGGCCTGATGGAGGGCAGGTATCTGCCCATCTGGCCCGTGTTTGTGGTCGGCGACGACCCAATCGGCTTGTGCTTCACGGTCATGGCCGACGCGAAGGACACGATCGCTGATACGCTCTCGCGGTGCGCAGCCCAGGCCGTCGCCGATGAGGAGTCAGCGCCGCGCCGCGCTTATATCACGAGAACGGTCCAGGCCCGGCTTCACCAGCAGAGCTTCCGCGAGCGCGTGCTCGCGGCCTACGGCAATCAGTGCGCGCTGTGCCGGCTCCGGCACCGCGAGCTGCTCGATGCGAGCCACATCATTCCCGACAACGATCCGCGGGGTGTACCGGAGATCCGCAACGGACTGGCAGCCTGCAAGATCCATCACACGGCGTTCGATCGGAACCTCATCGGCATTCGGCCGGACACGGTGATCGAGGTCCGCGCGGACATCCTCGAAGAGCAGGACGGCCCCATGCTCCGACATGGTCTTCAGGGCATGCACGGTCAACGACTTCATGTGCCCGGACGGCGAGAGCATCGGCCGGACACCGCGGCGCTCGAATTTCGCTACGAGCTGTTTCGAGGTGCTGGCCGCGACGTTCCAGGAGCCGTGACGCGCGACGAACCATGAAGATCTGGGTAGGCCTGACCGACGACGACTGGTTCTCGTTCCTGCGCGAGCTTGCGCCGGACGAGGTGAACTTCTGGCAGCCGAGCGGGAGCCGGCCGTTCGCGGCAGCGGGCCCCCATCGTGTGTCGAACGGTCTCCTGCTCCGATCCGATCTGCACATTCTTTTCGATCGGGGTTAGGTCACCGTGACGCCGGAGCTCCGCATCGAGGTCAGCCGGCGGATCCGCGAAGAGTTCGCGAACGGACGCGAGTACTACGCGTACCACGGCAAGGCGCTGGCGGTCATGCCCAGCGACTATTGCAGCACGCTCTGCTCGCCAAGCCGACCTTTCGGCAGACGTGAAGCGCATCGTGAAACGGGCAATGCAATCGGAGCTCACGTCAAGGCAGAAGTCGCGATGAAAGCCAAGCGAAAGTTGTTCGAGGAGTTGATGGATGGCGTCGACGCGATGCGCGAGCAGCGTCAGGGGAACATCATGCTGAAGACGCACATGGTCGAGGATCTGCCGCCGCTGCAAGTCGACCCCGCCACGATTCGCGCTACTCGAGAGCGGCTTTGCGTCTCGCGCGCCGTCTTCGCGCGCCGCCTTCGAGCTTCCACTCGCACGCTCGAGAACTGGGAACAAGGGCGCGCCAAGCCGAATGCACAGGCGGCGGCGCTCATACTCATGGTCCGCCGGTATCCGGATACACCAAAGCGGCTCAAGGCGCTGGACGACCGAGCGGTATAGGCCTGCAAAGGACGTCCGGGAGCGATGCATGGCGGTCAGGCCGCATCGTGGAGTCGATTCTCAACCAACAGCCGCTTTTTCGAGACAATCGGGTAGCAGACGCCGGCACGCCTCCCGCCAATCGGCCGCTATCTCGTGCGCCGACTTGTTTTCGCAGATCGCCTGCGCATGGCGGCCATACTCTGCGATCTGCCGTAGCGTCACACGAGTGTCATGCTTGCTCATAGATGGGGACTGCCTCACGAAGCACTTCCTCGCGAAAGTACTTGCTCAGCCAAGCCGGCGTATTGAGATCCACCTTGCGGCCGATGATGTCGGCGAGCTCGTCGCCATATCCAAAGAACTTCAAACCGGGATGGGCATCAGGGTTGAACTCCACCAGAACATCGACATCGCTGCGGCCGGGGTCGAAATCCTCACGCAGAACCGAGCCGAAGACGCTGAGCTTGCGAATACCGCGGGCGCGGCAGAAAGCGGCAATGGCTCGAGCATCCAGATCGATTGGCAAGTCTCTCGCATTCATTCGGCGAGTATCACCCACCCGCCCGGCGCCGATCAATCGGCACGCCAGGAGCGGCAACACGACCGCCGCGCTCAACGTCATTGAGCAGCTGCTGCTCGGCGGCGCGAACCCGAACGCGCGCGGCGGTACTCATCCTGATGGTGCGTCGATATCCGGATACGCTGAAACGGCTTCAGTCGCTGGACGACAGGGCGGCGTAGGACGTACGAGCCGGAGCAAATATCGCCGCTCCCACTCGACGGGGGAGCCTCCGGCGCCGTGCAAGCGGTCTCACCATTCGCGGCGCCGGTGTGCAGCCTCTTGGTCCTTTTCTGCCGCCTTTCTCGACAAATCGGTCATGACTGGAGGCCGCCGCTCTCCGAAAATGGCCGGAACGTCCGCGTGATTGCGAGCGCCGTCGGTATTCGCTGGTTCCCGCGCAGCCGGTCGCAGCCGTACAATCAGGCTCGGAGGCTTTCATGGCAACCTCAGCGAGAGTCGAGATCGATCCCAACATTATGCTTGGGAAGCCGGTTATCCGCGGCACCCGTCACGGTCGAGCGCATCCTTTGCAAGCTCTCGGAAGGAGCAACGGTAGCGGACATCCTAACCGCGTACCCTCACCTGTCCTCGGAAGACATTAGAGCAGCCCTCGCCTACGCGGCCGACGCGTTTTTGGAAAGCAGCAACGAGCCAAAGCGGAACCTGGCGTAGCCGCTCCGCCCGGTGCGGTTTCTCGCCGACGAGAGCTGCGACGTTGCGGTCGACGATGCGCTAAGGGGCTCTGGGCACTCGTCGAGCCGGCGCCCCTGGGACTCGGCGTACTCGCGCATGAGTCGCCGCCATTCGGCGACGGTCGCAGGCTCCACCCGCACGCTGTACCGCTGCATCGCGTGCCACACGTCGTTCGGCACTGCAGTTCGCCCGCCGTGCGCGCGCGAGACGCTCGAGCTCCTCGGCGCTGACCGGATAGAAGCCGCGGTAAGGCTCGGCGGGGCCCGCGCGCAGCGTGAACGCGATGAGGCTGCCCGGCTTGAGCAGGTTGACCAGCTTTCGGAACGCGCGTGCGCGCTCGTGAGGGCCGACGTGGAAGGTGGGCCCTTGCGCGGCGCAAAGAGTTGCACGCAAACTGGCGCAAGGCGAGAGCCGGTGAGTCCCTCGAGGGAATTGCCCCATCGACTGAGGAAAGTGGAATGGAAATCCTTCCGACTGTCGTACGCGCGGAATATCGCGGCGCTTTCAAGATCAGGGCGGTTTTCAGCGACGGCGTAGACGGTACGGTCGATTTCGCCGACTGGTTCGAGGGGCCTGTCTTCGAGCCTCTGAAGGACCCTGCTTCCTTCGGTCGATTCTTCCTCGATGGCGGTACAATCGCTTGGCCCAATGGCGCCGATATCGCGCCGGAGACACTGCACGAACGGGCGAAGACTGCCGCCGTGGCCTGACCCGATTTTGGCCGGACGTTGTCGCATCCCTCGCGCTCGGTTTCGAGACCGTATCTCGGGTAGCTCCACTTCGCCAAGCATCCGTTGACAGATACGACGACCATCGCTTACAAGCGCATCGTATTTGCAGGCCGCCCGCTGCCGAGCGGCGATTTCTGACCGAAAGCCGACCGAGCACCCCGAACTGGAACGCCCGTTGAATCGCCTTGCCCTCGATGACGCTTCCCGCGGCGACGCTCAGGGCGGCGGCGCCTCCCGCGCCGACGCCTCCCGCGGCAGGGAAACCCTTGTCTGCCGTTTAACGCCCGGAGGCCGCATCGACGTCCAGCCGGCGCCCGCCGAGGGCGCCTCCGGCCTGTCGAGCAAGGCCGCCGGGCGGATCCTCAATGCCTTCGCCGAGGGCCGCGGCGAGGGCGTGCTGCACCTGGCCGTGGCGGAGCTTTCCACGGAGCTTCCCCCGTCGCTGTCCTATTGGCGCGACGTGGGGCGCGCGTTCGTCGCTCGGGTCTGCGCTGGGCTAGACCCGACCGAACCGAAGTCGCTCACCCTCCCCGATCCGGATCCCGACGAGCTCGCGGCCCTCTTCGAGGCCGTGCCGCCGATGCAGGGCGCAGAGCTCCTTGGCACCGAGGTGCTTCGCGGCATCTGGTCCGATGCGGGCACGGCGCTCGCGGCGAAAGCCGAAGCGTACGAGGACGGCGTTCAGGGTTACCTGCGGGCCCAGGGCTCGGTCTGGCACGTCGTCGGCCGCGTCTGCTTCCACCTGGCCGAGAACAAGCGCGATCCCGAGTATCCGTTCGCGTTCATGGCCACCTACATCCACAAGGTTTCGAATCAAGCCAAGCCGCAGCACTTGCCGCTCGGCAGAGCGCTCAAGGACTACGCGGGCGCCAGGAATCGCCAGAAGCTGCTGGCCTTGTTGGCACCGCTGTCTCGAGCGGCGGAGCAGAGCGACTTCATCCGCGGCCTCCTCGACGCCGGCGACATCTATCATCCGCTCTCGTGGACGGCCGAGGAGGCTCACCGGTTCCTTTCGGAAACGGCGCTGTACGAGCAGGCCGGCCTCATCGTACGCGTGCCCGATTGGTGGAGCGCCAGGAACCGGCCTCGGCCCAAAGTATCCGTGACGATCGGCGGCAAGGCGCCGTCCGTCCTCGGAATGGACGCGCTCCTCGACTTCGATGTCAGTCTGACGCTCGACGGCGAGAAGCTCACGAAGCGCGAAATCGAAGCGTTGCTCAGCGCGAGCCACGGGCTCGTTCTGATCAAGGGCAAATGGGTCGAGGTCGACGGCGACAAGCTTTCGCAGATGCTCGCGCAGTGGCGCGACGTCGAGCGCGAGGCGCGCGCGGGCGGGATCGGCTTCGGCGAGGCCATGCGCATGCTCGCCGGCGTGCGCATCGACGGCAGCGACGAAGGCTTCGAGGACGCGACGCCCGAGTGGTCGGAGGTCGTCGCCGGCAAGTGGCTCTCGTCGCGGTTGGACGCGCTGCGGTCGCCGGAGCTGCGTTCGAGCATCGGCGCGGGCGCGGGCCTGCGCGCCGATCTGCGTCCCTATCAGCAGTTGGGCGTGCAGTGGCTATGGACGCTGCGCAGCCTCGGGCTCGGCGGCTGTCTGGCAGACGACATGGGCCTCGGCAAGACCATTCAGGTGCTCGGGCTCCTGAATATGAGCCGGCGCGCGGAAGCTCCGGGCACGGATCTGCTCGTCGTGCCCGCGTCGCTCGTGGACAACTGGCGGCTCGAGATCGAGCGCTTCGCGCCGGAGCTTAAGGTGCTCGTCGCCCACCCGTCCCGGATTCCGTCGGCGGACCTCAAGAAGCTGTCGAAACGGCAGGTGGACGCCCACGACGCGGTGATCACGACTTACGGCACGGCCATGCGGACGGCGTGGATGAAGTCGCATGCATGGCGCAACGTGATCCTGGACGAGGCGCAGGCGATCAAGAACCCCGGCGCCCAGCAGACCAAGGCGGTCAAAGTCCTGCGATCGCAGTGGCGCCTGGCGCTGACGGGGACGCCGGTGGAAAACCGCCTCGGCGACCTGTGGTCGATCTTCGACTTTTTGAATCCCGGTCTTCTGGGCTCGGCCAAGGCCTTCAGCCGCGCGTGCAAATCGATGGCATCGGGCAAGCAGGGCAGCTATGCGCCGCTGCGCCGGCTCGTTCGGCCGTATATCCTGCGCCGGCTCAAAACCGATAAGAACGTCATCGCCGATCTGCCCGACAAGACCGAGGTCACGGCCTACTGCCTGCTCACGAAGCGCCAGGCGGCGCTGTACAAGCAGTCCGTCGACGAAATGCGGAAGGCGATCGAGGCGCGGGACGGCATCGAGCGGCGCGGGGTGGTCCTCGCCTTCCTGATGCGTTTCAAGCAGATCTGCAACCATCCGTCTCAGTGGCTCGGCGACGGCGCCTTTGAGCCCGCGGACAGCGGCAAGCTTGCCCGCTTGCGCGAGCTGTGCGAAGCGATCGCCGCCCGCCAGGACAAGGCGCTGGTGTTCACCCAGTTCCGCGAGATGACCGAGCCGCTGTCCAGCTTTCTCGCCGAGGTCTTCGGCAGAGGCGGGCTCGTGCTGCACGGCGGCACGCCGGTTAAGCAACGCCACGACTTGGTGAAGCGCTTTCAGGACGACGACCGCGTGCCGTTCATGGTGCTCTCGCTCAAGGCCGGCGGAACCGGCCTGAATCTGACGGCGGCCTCGCACGTGATACATTTCGACCGCTGGTGGAACCCGGCCGTGGAAAACCAGGCCACGGACCGCGCGTTTCGCATCGGCCAGCGGAAGAATGTGCTGGTTCATAAGTTCGTCTGTCGCGGCACGGTGGAGGAGCGCATCGACGCGCTGATCGCGGGCAAGCAGGCACTCTCCGATGAGTTGCTGGAGGGAGGCGTCGAGTCCTCCTTGACGAATATGAGCAACGAGGAGTTGATGGCGATGGTGTCGCTCGATCTGGGCAGCGCCATAGAGGGATAGCCGGACCGGACCAGACGAGCTGCGCTTCGTCCGAACGAGGGCACGAGACGCACCATGAGCAGATACTACGATTACGAATGGCCGCGCTACGTGACGGCCGCCGAGCGTCGACGGAAGGCGGCGAAGAAGATCGCGTCGATGAGGAAAGCCGGGCGCAACGTTGCGCCGGTCGAGATTACGGGACGCAAGATCACCACGACCTTCTGGGGCGAAGCCTGGTGCAAGAACCTCGAAGCGTACAGCGACTTCGCTAACCGTCTTCCTCGCGGGCGGACCTACGTACGCAACGGCTGCGTGCTCGATCTTCAGATCGACGCCGGCCGCATCCGCACGCTCGTCAGCGGCACCGCGCTCTATACCGTGGACATCACGATCAAGCCGCTCGCGAAGAAGAGTTGGACGCAGATCAAGGCGCGCTGCGCGGGCCAGATCGACTCGCTGGTCGAGCTGCTCCAGGGCTCGATCTCCCGAAGCGTCATGGAGATCGTCACACGCAAGGGCGAGGGGCTCTTTCCGTCGCCTCGCGAGATCGCTTTGGACTGCTCCTGCCCGGACTGGGCCGGCATGTGCAAGCACGTCGCAGCGACGCTGTACGGCGTCGGAGCACGGCTGGACCACCAGCCCGAGCTGCTTTTCACGCTGCGCGGCGTGGACCCGGCGGAGATGGTCGAGGCCGCCGTCGATCAGCCGGCGGGCAACGGCAATGGACCCAAAGGGCGCGTGCTTGCGGCTGACCAGCTGTCGTCCGTATTCGGCGTGGACATCGATATGGACGGCGTATCGTCGGGCGAAGCGTTCGCGCCCGCCGACAAGACCGGGACCGCGGATCGCAGGACTGAGACGACTGAGAAGACCGGGAAGACAGCGAAAAAGGCCCCACGCCGGAAGTCCAAAGCGTCGGCGTCGGCGGCCGCGAAGGCGCCGGCCAAGAAGCGCGCCTTGAAAGAGGTCACCGCGAAGGGGAAACGGTCGCGACGGTAAGCCATGGACAACCCACGCCCGGCGACCTGCAGGCCTGGGTCCGGAAGCACACGCTGCGCGCAATGCCGAAATCCATGCGTAATCGCTTGAAACAGATTTGAAGGGCGCCGGTTTGCTGGATATAATTCCAGTCTCGATGGGAACTGGTGGAGACCCATGTCCAACGAGACTCCCCCATCCTCCGGCCCGGATTTCGAAGCTTGCGAGGCCGCGCCGGGCATCGCCGCTGAACGGCCGAAGGAGCCGTCCGCCGGGCGCTCGCCGTCGCCCGCGGCCCACACGACGGTCAACCACGTCGCCATCGAAGAGCTGGATGCCGCAATCTGCCGCCTCGCCCGCCATTTGCACAGCCAAAGTTATAGGCTGCTCGTACTGATCCGCGAGTTCGACGAGCGCTTGGGCTGGGCCAAGTGGAGCTACAAGAACTGCGCGGAGTGGCTCGCGTGGCGCTGCCAGCTCTCGATCTCGGCCGCGCACGAGAAGGTCCGCACGGCCCACGCCCTGCGCGAGCTGCCGGCGGTCTCGGCGGCCTTTGCGGCCGGCAAACTTTCGTACTCGAAGGTGCGCGCGCTGACGCGGGTCGGACACTTGGCGAATGAGAAGGAGTTGCTCGATTACGCGCTGCAAGCCACGGCCGCGCAGGTGGAGGAGCGCTGCCGCCAGATCCGGAACGTGACGCCGGAGTCGACCGAGGTCGCGCGCCGCGCCTGGGAACGGCGCGCGCTGACTGTGGCGCGCAACCCGAGTCGCGGCACGCTGCTGATCTCGGTCGAGCTGCCGGCGGAGGACGGGGAGCTGATCGTCCGGGCGCTGGAGTCGGCGGTCGGGGCCGGGGAGGTGGCGCTCGGGGCCGAGTACGTCGGAGCCTACGGAGCCGATCGGGCGGGAACGGATCGAAGTCGGGCCATCGACGGGTGGCGGGCGCAACAGGCCGATGCGCTGGTTGCGGTGGCGCGCGCGTATCTGGCAGCGAAGGGGCGCCGCGACAATGCAGCCCGATCCGCGGCCGCTCCCCGATCGGGCCCGGCACCTGAGCCGTCGCCTCAGCCCTCCGCGGAGGTGCGCGCAGGCGCGCTGCCCGATCACTATCAAGTCGTGGTGCATGTCGACGAGTGCGCCCTCCGCGGAGGGCGCGGGCGGTCGGATGCGCCCATCGAGACGGTCAAGCGGCTGCTGTGCGATGGAAGCTTGGTCCCGGTCGTCGAGGACGCGCAGGGCACGCCGCTCGCGCTCGGGCGCAAGCGCCGGGTCGTCTCGACGTCGCTGCGGCGCCTGCTGTGGGCGCGTGATCGCGGCTGCACGTTTCCGGGCTGCGGGCGGCGGGATCGCTACGTGGATGCCCACCATGTGCAGCACTGGATCCACGGCGGCAAAACGGACGCGGAGAACACTGTCCTCCTGTGCTCATGGCATCACCGGCTCCTGCACGAAGGCCGCTTCAGCATGCGCCGGCGCGACGGGCACCTTGAGTTTCGGCGCGCGGACGGGCGGTTGATTCCGCGCTCGGGCTATC